>NC_007925.1:4765000-5513844 GCF_000013745.1 Rhodopseudomonas palustris BisB18 | reverse complement strand
GTCGAGACAAGGTTTTGAATCTGCGCGGTGAATCGAACTGTGCGCGGCGATTTGAGCGGGCCTGCGTGCCCAAAATAAATTCATAAATCATTTACCTTTGGGCGGAGCGCAAAAGCGTTTTCAAAGCGCTGGTCCGCGCTATGCCGATAAGTGATTATCGCCGCGCGTTTTTTCCTGTGCGCTGAAACAGGGTAACTCCCGTCGCGCGCGAACCGACGACGCGTCGTGCGCTTGCATTTTTGAAAACGTGGCGGGCCGGGAAGAATGTGTTTTAAGCTGATACAGCAGGGGTTTTTTAACTCGTGCAGTTACGAGCAGCCGGGTAAAACTACCAGTGCAAGATGATGCACGACCCGGATTGAAACACCGCGCGTCGGTTCGATGCGCACGCGCGACAGATCAAAAAAAAGCCCGGCAATGCCGGGCTCGTTGGTCGATTATTTTCCGTCAACTCACTTCGCGAGTTTCGCGATCTGATGTGACAGTCGCGACACCTTGCGACTGGCGGTGTTCTTATGAACGATGTTGCGCTGCGCGGCTTGCATCAGTTCAGGTTCGGCGCGGATCATCGCCTTCAGCGCCGCGTCGCGGTCGCCGCTCGCGATCGCTTCCTCGACGATGCGGACCGCGCCGCGCATCTGCGTGCGCCGCGATTTGTTGACGATGGTACGGCGGGCGATCTTGCGGGTCGCCTTTTTGGCGGAGGTTGTGTTGGCCATGGTGTTTCAAATCCTTCAGCGGCCGGCGCGTGACCGGGCGTCACGACGACGCTGATGTGTATCCGGGTTTTCCTGAAATGCTATTCCGGAAGCAGCCATGCTGAAACGTCGGCACCGCTCAAAGAACAGCGGCGGCAGGATCGCCCCCACCGCCAGTGCCGGTCTTATAGAGGCCCCGCTACGCAGCGTCAACGGCCTCAAAGTGGGATCTGCCGGAACCGGGCCGCGGCGGCGAGATAAGGGGCTGGCGAGGTTGAATTTTGTCGCCTCGCCCGGTATTCCGGCTAGACCGGCCGGGGGACAGGCTGACGGGGTGATGCATGATCCGCGGGTTTTTTCGGCTGGTTGGCCTGCTGCTGCTGACCGGGGGCTTTATCTTCCTGGTCTATGACGGCGCCCGCTCGGTCGCCGACGACAGCCTGCGCTGGACCCGGCTCGGCGAGTTCTGGAACGATATCCACCAATCCAGCCAACAGACCTTCCATACCATGGTGGAGACCGCCGCGCCCTGGCTATGGAGCGGAGTGGTGAAGCCGCTGCTCAACCAACCGACCTTCGCGGTGCTGGGGGTGCTGGGGCTGTTGCTGATGCTGCTGTTCCGGCCGCGCAAGCCGCTGATCGGCTACGCGCGCGACTGATCCGGCCGCAACATCCGCCTTCGCGTGATCCTGCCGCGGCGACTTGGCGTCGGCCGGCCCCTGCCGCAGCGCGCTTGCTGACACTATATCGCATCTTGAGTTGAACGCCGCCGGCAAGAGTGGATCAGGTTTGCTGTGGCGTTTCCGCGTCTATGGAATGCGCGGTCAGCTCGGGCGGCCTGACACCACTCCGCCCGGCCCGCGTCGGAGATCTCTGATGTTTTTCATGCGCAAGACCACCGCCCTGCCGAGTGCCGCCGAAGCCTTGCCCGGTCGCGCCACGGCGCTGCCGACCGCATCGACGCATTTCGTCAACGGGCATCGACTGCAGCCGCCCTATCCCGCGGGCCTGCAGCAGGCGGTGTTTGGGCTCGGCTGTTTCTGGGGTGCGGAACGCAAATTCTGGGCGTTGGGCGACGGCGTCTACGTCACCGCGGTGGGTTATGCCGGCGGCCACACCCCCAATCCGACTTATGAGGAAGTCTGCTCCGGCCGCACCGGCCATACCGAGGCGGTGCTGGTGGTGTTCGATCCCGCGAGGCTGAGCTTTGAGGCGCTGCTGAAAGTGTTCTGGGAGAGTCACAACCCGACCCAGGGCATGCGCCAGGGCAACGACGTCGGCACGCAATATCGCTCGGCGATCTACACGTTCGGCGATGCGCAGGACAAGGCCGCCGAGTCGTCGAAGGCCGCCTATGGCCGCGCATTGGCGGCGAAGGGGCTCGGCGCCATCACCACCGAGATCGCGCCGGCCGATATCTTCTATTTTGCCGAGGACTACCATCAGCAATATCTGGCAAAGAATCCCGCCGGCTATTGCGGGCTGGGCGGCACCGGCGTGTCGTGCCCAATCGGCGCCGGCGTCAACGCCTGATCGCATTCGCGTGCGTTGCCGCGGCGGCTGATGCATGGTCGCCGCGGCGCGTCGCGGATGCCCGGAGCCGGGCGCAGCGGTTGCTTCAAACGGTTTGTTAACCCTAACCGTGCATGAAGGAGCTGTCTCAGATGAGGGATAGCAAGTGCGCGCGTTTCGATTGTCGATGGTCGCTGTGATTGCCGCGCTGGCTCTAACCGGCTGCGTGCACAATTCTGGCCCGGTGGCCACGGCACAGCCGCGCTCCGATCTCGATGCGATGGCTTACGGACAGGCCCCGACGCCGGCGCCGGTCGGGCGCGGCCTGTTCACCTCGGCTTCGAATTCCGGCGGCGCGCTGGCAGCGCTCGGTTCGAGTTCTTCATCCTCGCCGCGGCGGGCTTACGCCGCGATGCCGGCGGCCTATGCGCCGGCGCCCGCCGCTTACGATCCCGACTACCGGCTCGATGCCGGCGACCGGCTGCGCATCGTGGTCTATGGCCAGGAAGGTCTCACCAACACCTACGCGATCGACGCCGGCGGCGCGATCACCATGCCGCTGATCGGCGCGGTGCCGGCGCGCGGCCGCACCCCCGCGGGGCTTGCCGCCGACGTCACCGCGCGGCTGCGCAACGGCTTCATCCGCGAACCCTCGGTGGCGGTGGAAATCGAATCCTACCGGCCGTTCTTCATTCTCGGCGAAGTCGCGGCCCCCGGCGCCTATCCTTACGTGCCCAACATGAGCGTCGAGAGCGCGGTGGCGGTGGCTGGCGGGTTTTCGCCGCGCGCCCGCCGCGATCAGGTTATCCTCACCCATGGCGACGCCCGCGGCATGGTCCGCGCCGCGGTGCCGCTCGGCACCCCGCTCGGCCCCGGCGATACCGTGCTGGTCGGCGAACGTTGGTTCTGAGCCAGATCAGCCATCTTCGCGCCGTCGTGTTGTCGCGTGGCTACTGCCACATCCAGTTGCGGCCCCAGTCGCCTTTCCATCCGGTCAGCCGGCCGGCGCGGAATTGCAGATAGAGTCGATCGCGGCGATTGAAAAACCCGCTGCCGCCGGCGGTCCGCAGCGCCAGCAGGATTTCCTCCCCACGCCGGCCGCTGACGTAACTCAGCGGCGCACCGAGCGCCTGCGCGGTTTGTTCTGCGTCCATGCCGAAGGCCAGCGGCGTATTGTTCGACAGCGTGCTTGTGAACGGGCGCTGGTCGGCGCCGGTCGAGCGAAACTGTTGCGCTGCGGCCGGCGTGATCGCAGTCATCATCATCGACGCGAAACCGATCGCGATCGCGGCCGCGCCGGCGGCTTTGCGGCGACCGCTGATCCCACGACGATCGCCAAACCTGGCGAGGGCGGCCGATGGCGCTGCGTCGCGCGGGTCGTGGTCGAGCCGTTCGCGGCGTCGCGGCCTTCGTGTCGGCATCTGCATCATCAAACGTCCTAAATAGTTCGTTGCGCAGACTATTCTAAATCGCCCATCGAACACCAGTAAAGTCGAGGTTTTTTGCGGTTGCGGGCGATTCGACCGGCCGATCGGCACGCCACATTGAGGATGCCGTTTAAGCTTGGGGAACTATTTATCGGTAACACTGCGCTGCGACGTGACGTTGCATCCGCTCGAGGAAACATGACCGCACTCGCCAAACAACTTCCCGCGAAACGCCGGCTGCTGCTGGCGTCGGATCGCACCGATCGCAGCTGTGAACTGGCGCGCATTCTGGGCAACGTCGCCGAGGTCGAAACCATTCCGACGTCGAACCTGCCCGATGCGCCGGCCAAGGATTTGTCGGGCGTCGTCGTTGATATCAACCTGCGCTCGCCGGAGACCGTGCAACTGGTTCGTCGCAAGCTGTTGGGCTCGGCCTATCAACCGATGCCGCGGCTATTCGTGCTCGCCGATCTGTTGCACCACGGCGCGATGCAAGCCTGGGCGCTCGGCGCTACCGATACCATCGCGCGCCCCTTCGACCCCGACGACATTCTGCAGCGGATTCACGCTGCCTTCCCCCGCGATGACGACGGCACCGTCGAAACCGAATCCAAAGGCAAGGCGCTGAGCGAGGGCGTCGCCGCCGCGCATGCGGTGATGGTCAAGATTTTCGAAAAGCTGCCAGCGGGGATTCCTCTGACGCTCGGTGACGTGATCAAGGCGGAAAACCACATCCTGCGCGCGATCAGGCGCACCTCGCTGCGCGAATGGCTGTCCGCGGTCGGCCGTCACCACAACGAGAGCTACCGGCACTGCCTGTTCGCCACCGGCTTTGCGGTGGCCTTCGCACAGTATCTCGGCATCCGCGAGGACGACCAGCGACGTTTGACCCGGGCCGCGCTGTTGTACGACGTCGGCAAGGCGTTCGTGCCGCCGGCGATTCTCGACAATCCGGATCGTCTCAGCTTGGGCCAGCACGGCATCTATTGCCAGCATCCGCGGCTGGGCTACGACGCGCTGGCCGCGCAAGGCGGATTTCCCCGCGAAATGCTCGATGTCGTGCTGCACCATCACGAAATGCTCGACGGCTCTGGCTATCCGGACGCGCTGCACGGCGATCAAATCAGCGATCTGGTGCGCGTCACCACGCTGGTCGACACGTTCACCACCTTGGTGGCCAGGCAGCCGAAGGAAACCGTGCACAGCCACGCCGCGGCTTTCGCCGCGATGGAAGCGATGGGCGACGCGCTCGACCAACGCCTGGTGCAGGCGTTCCGCCCGGTGGCGTTGGGCGGCTAGTCCTCGTCCTCGCTCGTCATCTGTTTGTCGCATCCCGATCCCGCCGCAGCGCGCGCGAACCGGCTGAATGCGGCGTCATGAGCCAGCCGCCGGGCAGCTCCGCCTGCGACGTTCGGCCTATCCGCCCTGAGGAGGGGTTGTCGACGCCGCCTCCGCATGGTGAATGCGGCAGAGCAATTGGCGGGGGATGCAGCATGACCACGGCCGTTCTTGGCATCATCGGCGGATCCGGGATTTACGATCTGCCCGGGCTGGAAGACGTTCGCGACGAGGCGATTGCCAGCCCGTGGGGCGAGCCGTCGTCCTCGGTGCGGCGCGGCAGCATCAGTGGGCTGCCGATCGTGTTCCTGCCGCGCCACGACAAGGGCCACCGGCTGTCGCCCTCCGACATCAACTACCGCGCCAATATCGACGTGCTGAAGCGCGCCGGCGTCACCGACCTGATTTCGCTGTCGGCCTGCGGCTCTTTCAAGGAAGAATTGCCGCCCGGCAGCTTCGTGCTGGTCGACCAGTTCGTCGACCGCACCTACAAACGCGAGAGTTCGTTCTTCGGCAAGGGCTGCGTCGCCCACGTCTCGATG
This sequence comes from Rhodopseudomonas palustris BisB18, assembly GCF_000013745.1. GTDB lineage: Bacteria > Pseudomonadota > Alphaproteobacteria > Rhizobiales > Xanthobacteraceae > Rhodopseudomonas_A > Rhodopseudomonas_A palustris_F. Next base: position 5,508,327 of record NC_007925.1, on the reverse strand, counting down.
GCGCACCCGGTGAGCCCGCGGCTGCGGATTCATCTCGCCGCCGCCGCCGAGGCCGAGGGCATCGCGATGGCGCGCAGCGGCACGTATCTGTGCATGGAAGGCCCGCAATTCTCCAGCTACGCCGAGAGCATCACCTACAAGCAGGCCGGCTATTCGGTGATCGGCATGACCAACATGCCGGAGGCCAAGCTCGCCCGCGAGGCCGAGATCTGCTACGCCTCAGTGGCGATGGTGACCGATTTCGACTGCTGGCATCCCGACCATGACGCGGTGACGGTGCAGGATATCATCCGGGTGCTGACCACCAATGCCGAGAAGGCGAAGAGCCTGGTGGCGCGGCTGGCGCGGGATTTCCCGCGCGAGCACGAGGCCTGCCCGATCGGCTCCGATCGCGCGCTTGACACCGCGATCATCACCCAGCGGGAGGCCCGCGATCCGGAACTCTTGAAGAAACTCGACGCGGTGGCGGGAAGGATTTTGCGCGCATGAAGGTCGACGGCAAGCCCACCCGCACCATCTGGCTCGAGCCCGACGGCTACACGGTCGCGGCGATCGATCAGCGCCGGCTGCCGCATGAATTCGTCGTCGTGCAATTGGCGACCAGCGACGCCGCGGCCGAGGCGATCCGCTCGATGCTGGTGCGCGGCGCGCCGTTGATCGGCGCCACCGCGGCCTATGGCGTGGCGCTGGCGATGCGTGAGGACGCCTCCGACGCCGGGCTGGATGCGGCCTATGCCAAGCTGATCGCCACCCGACCGACCGCGATCAATCTGAAATGGGCGCTCGACGACATGCGCGGCGCGCTGCGGCCGCTGCCGGCGGAGGCGCGCATAGCCGCCGCTTATGCCCGCGCCGCGGCGATCGCCGAAGACGACGTCGCCATCAACCAGAGCATCGGCCGCCACGGCCTGACGCTGATCGACGCGGCGCGCGCCGCCAAGAAGCCCGGTGAGCGCGTCAACGTGCTGACCCATTGCAACGCCGGCTGGCTCGCCACCGTCGACTGGGGCACCGCCACCGCGCCGATCTACCAGGCGTTCGACGCCGGCGTGAACATCCACGTCTGGGTCGACGAGACCCGTCCGCGCAACCAGGGCGCCTCGCTCACCGCCTGGGAGCTCGGCCACCACGGCGTGCCGCATACCGTGATCCCGGACAACACCGGCGGCCATCTGATGCAGCACGGCATGGTCGATCTCTGCATCGTCGGCACCGACCGCGTCACCGCCTCGGGCGACGTCTGCAACAAGATCGGCACTTATCTGAAGGCGCTGGCGGCGCGCGACAACAACGTGCCGTTCTATGTGGCGCTGCCGTCGCCGACCATCGACTTCACGATCGACGACGGCGTCAAAGAAATTCCCATCGAGCAACGCGACGCCGCCGAGGTCACCGACATGACCGGGCGCACGAAGGACGGCCGCATCGAGACCGTGCGGGTGGTGCCGCAAGGCTCGGCTGTCGCCAATTACGGCTTCGACGTCACGCCGTCGCGGCTGGTCACCGGGCTGATCACCGAACGCGGCGTGTTGCTGCCGGAACGCGCGGCGCTCGCCGCGGCGTTCCCGGAGCGGGTCGAGCGCCGCGCGGAATCGCTGCGGGCCTGACGCGGTTTTCGCAGCAAGCACTGAGTCGTCATCCTGAGGCGCCCGAGCGCAGCGAGGGCCTCGAAGGATGCGGCTCCAGAGCGTGGAGTCGCCCACGGCTTGCAGCCCATCCTTCGAGACGCCCGGCTTCGCTCTTCGAGCTTCGCCGGGCTCCTCAGGATGACGTCGTGGGGGTAGCGGAGTTCGTCAAAGAGGTTGGCTTCGCTCTCAACTTCGCAACGATCATTGCCACGCATTCGCCGTCACGCCTCGCGCTTCTCGCCGGTGAGCATCGCCTTGGCGAGGTTTTCGCGGTGTGCGAAGCTGACCACGATGACGCCGGCGATGTGCAGCGCGATCAGCGCCACCGTGGCGTTGGCGAGCGCCTCGTGCAGCTTCTCGACCCACTTGGCGCCCCAATAGGCTTTGGTGGTCATCATGTAGCCGGTGGCGCAGGTGCCGCCGACCATGACGATCAGGGTCAGGATCATCGCCGCGCCCGCCGGCGTGTGCCCGATCCGACGCTTTGATCGCCCGGTCGCGAGGTCGCGCAGGTCGGCGAACACCTCGCGCGGCGGTCGCACGAAATGGACGAAGCGGGCGTAGCGCGGCCCGACGAAGCCCCACACGATGCGCGCCGCCAACAGCGCCGCGATGCTGTAGCCGGCGGCGATGTGGACCTTTTCGATCTCGTCGCCGGTGGCGTAGGCGAGCGCGAACAACCCCACCAGCGACCAGTGGAACAACCGCACGAACGGGTCCCAGACCTTGACCGTGACCGGCGGCGCAGTGCCGCCGGTCACGGTCGCCTCGTTGGCGATGCTCATCGTGGCGCTTACAGCTTGCCGATGATGGTGCCGTTGGTCGGATCGACGAACACCTCGACCTTGGCGCCGGTCTTGTCGATCGCGTAGAACTCGCCGCAGGCCTTCTTCACCTTGCCCTTATTCACCTTGTAGCCCTGGGCCTCGACCTTGGCCTGCAGCGCGTCGAGCGACAGCCACTGGCTTTCCGGCGCGGTGGTGCAGGGCTTGCCCCAGCTATCGGCGCGGGCGGCGGTGGTGGCGACGAGCAGGGCGGCGGCGGTCAGCAAAACGATCTTGCGCATGTTGATCTCTCTGGTGATGCCCGGCGCACCATGCGGCGGGCGATGTGCGGACCATGCGCGCCGCGCGCTGACAGCCGGCTGTTGATCCATGTCAGCGTTCTGACAGCTTCGGTTGGTCATAGTGATCAGCTCACGATCGATGGATAGCGCTGATGCGATTGCGGTACACAACAATCCTGACGGCGGCGGTCGCGGCGCTGCTGCTCGGCGCCGCCGCAGTCAGCGCCGATCCGTGGGATCGGCATGGCGACGGCCGCAACCACGGCGATCATCACGATCATCACGATCGGGATCGCGACCACGATGCGGCGCGCGGCGCGGTGGAGCGCGGCGAGATCAAGCCGCTCGCCGAGCTGTTGCAGATCGTCAAGGACAAGCTGCCCGGCGAAATCACCGGCGTCGAGATCGAGCGCAAGCACGGCCTGTGGCTGTACGAATTCCGTGTCGTCGACAAGGCCGGGCGATTGTTCGAGGTCTATGTCGACGCGCAGAACGGCGACGTCCGACGGACCAAGGAGAAGTGATGCGCGTGCTCGTGGTCGAGGACGACCGCCGGATCGCCGCCGATCTCGAACGCGGGCTGCAGGCGGCCGGTTATGTGGTGGAAACCGTCAGAGACGGCGAGGAAGCCTGGTTCCGCGGCGACACCGAGGACTATGCGGCGATCGTCCTCGATCTCGGGTTGCCCGGCATGGACGGCCTCGCCGTTCTGAAGCGCTGGCGCGGCAACGATCGCCGCACCCCGGTGTTGATCCTGACCGCGCGCGGCAGCTGGGCGGAGCGGGTCGACGGCATCGACGCCGGCGCCGACGATTACTTGCCGAAGCCGTTCCGGATGGAGGAGTTGCTGGCGCGGCTGCGCTCGATCGTGCGTCGCTCGGCCGGGCAGGCCTGCTCGGTGATCAGCGTCGGCGACGTCACGCTCGACGAGCGGCAGATGAAGGTCGACGTCGGCGGCGTGCCGGTCAACCTGTCGCCGCTGGAATACCGGCTGATCGCGTTTCTGTTCCTGCATCGCGGCCGCGTAGTGTCGCAGGCCGAACTCAGCGAGAATATCTATGGCAACGAGGACGCCCACGATTCCAACGCCATCGAGGTGCTGATCGGCCGGGTGCGCAAGAAGCTCGGCAGCGAGCTGATCGAAACCCGCCGCGGCTTCGGCTATCTGGTGGCGGGTTCCGGCACATGACCGGCCACTCGCTGCGGCTGCGGCTGATCGCCGGCGGCGCTGCGGCGATCCTGATCGCGCTCACCGTCGCCGGCTTCGGGCTGACCGTGCTGTTCGAGCGCCACGTTACCCGCAGCGTGGTCGACGACCTCGACGTGCATCTCAAGCAATTGCTGGCCGGGCTCGACGTCGACGCCGACGGCAAGCCGATCGTCGCAAGGCCGCCGGCCGATCCGCGGTTTTCCGATCCGCTGTCCGGGCTGTATTGGCAGATCAGCGACGACCGCAGCGAACTGCTGCGCTCGCGCTCGCTGTGGGATTCCATGCTGGCGCTGCCGGCCGACGAGGTGGCGTCCGGCGAAGTGCATCACCACACCCTCAAGGGGCCGGCCGGCGCGCAGCTGATGACCGCGGAGCGCCAGGTCACGCTGACGCTGCGCGATCAGCCGACGGCGGTGCGCGCCGCGGTGGCGATCGACATGGCGCGGGTGTCGGCGGCCAGCGCCGCCTTTGCCAAGGACATGGTGGTGGCGCTCGGCATCCTCGGGGTGGTGCTGGCGATCGCCACCTCGGTGCAGGTGATGCTGGGCTTGCGCCCGCTCGACGCGTTGCGCCACGGCATCGCCGACGTCCGCTCCGGGCACAGCCGTCGGCTGCCCGCCGCGGTGCCGACCGAGGTGCTGCCGTTGGTCGAGGAGGTCAACGGCCTGCTGGCGGCGCAGGAGCGCGAGATCGAGCGTTCGCGCGGCCGCGCCGCCGATCTCGCGCACGGCCTGAAGACGCCGCTGGCGGCGCTGGCCGCCGACGCCGGCCGGCTGCGCGAGCGCGGCGAGGCGGGTTTGGCGCGCGACATCGAAGCCGTCGGCGACGCCATGAGCCGCCACGTCGACCGCGAGTTGGCGCGGGCGCGGGTCCGCGGCGAACCCGGCCGCAGCCTCGGCGTGGCCACCGAACTGGCGCCGCTCACGCGCTCGCTGGTGGCGATCCTGTCGCGCACCCCGGCGGGGGCCGCGATCGGCTTCGATATCCAGGTCGCCGACGACGTCACGCTGCCGCTCGACCGCGCCGACCTCGCCGAGGTGCTGGGCAATCTGCTCGACAACGCCACCCGTCACGCCGCATCCAAAGTGCGGATCGTCGCCGCGGCGGACGCCGGCGGCCTCGGCGTCGTGATCGAGGATGACGGCGCCGGCATCGCGGCGGCGGCGCGCTCGGCGGCGCTGGAACGCGGCATAAGGCTCGATCAACGCGGCGAGGGCTCAGGGCTTGGGCTTGCCATCGTGCAGGACGTGTTGGAGGCCTATGACTGGACGTTGTCGCTCGAGGTTTCCGAACTCGGCGGGCTGAAGGCGAGTTGTCGGCCGGCGTGAGCCGCTCAAGCCCGTCACCATTTTGGAGGCGTGCCCCGGACGCAGGGCACCGCGCCGCGAAGCGGCGCGTTGCACTGCAGAGCCGGGGCCGTCACGGATGCTGTCTTTGGTACGGTCCCGGCTCGCGGCGCAGCGCAAAGGCGCTGCACCGCGTCCGGGACACCAGGTCGCAACTACCCCGTCTGCATGATCACGCCGTACCAGCCCAGTCCCTTGTAGGTCTCGTAGCCCGGGGTGGCGTGGAACGCGATCTGCGCGCCGGTGCGGTCGTTGTAGAAGCCGGCGCGGCGGCCGTTCAGGGTCAGCGGCACGCGCTCGGTCAGCAGCCCCTGGCCGTCGGAGGCGGCGATCACCCGGAAGTTGGAGTCCACCAGCAGCACGCGGGCCTTGTCGTCGTCGACCCGGACCCCTTCGACGATGGCGCGGGCCTGGGTCTGCCAGTCGAAATGGATCGCCAGCACGCCGAGCGGCCGGCCGTGGGCGTTGCCGCCCTGGCGCACGCTGGCGCAATAGGTGGCGACCTGCGCGTCGCCGAGCAGCGGCTGCCGCTCGACGTCGCCGGCGACGTAGTCGTCGCCGGAGCGCAGCTTCTTGGCGTCGCGAAACCACGTGGTATTGGCGACATTGGCGCCGGTGACGTCGAACTGACGGCCGCGGCCGCTGGCAATGATGTTGCCATCGAGATCGCACAGCCACAGATCGAGATACACCGTATAGGCGCGCAGGATCACCGCCAGGCGCTCCGCGACCAGCGCCACATTGGCGGCGTTGGCCGCCTCGGCGCAATCCACCACCGCGGAGTCGGTCGCCCACCAGCGCACGTCGCAGGTGCGCTCATAGAGATTGCGGTCGATCAGTTCGATGGCGTTCAGCGCCAGATCGACCATGCGTTCGCCGCGCGAGCGCTCGGTCATCTGGGTGATCGATTGCATCAGATTGGCGGTGCGCCGCGTCAACTGGGTCTCCAGCTCGCGGGCGATGGTTTCGACCTGCTGGCCGACCGCGCGGACCTCCTGCGCCACCACCGCGAAGCCGGCGCCCTGCACCCCGGCGCGCGAGCTTTCGATCAGCGCATTCAGCGCCAGCATCTTCATCTGGTTGGTGATGTTCTGGATCGACCGGGTCTTTTCGCAGGCCACCTGGTTGACCTCGGCGGTCAACCGCGCGATCAAGGCGGCGATGTCGGTGTCCTGCTCGCCGCTGTCCGGTGTGGTCGCGAGGGCGGCTGCCCGGGGGCTGGTGCGATCAGTCGCGGCAACCATCTTTCACTCCCGTCGGATCTGTCCCTACTCAGCGGTTGCCACGATCTGCAGCGCCACCGGACGGACTATCTCGGGTTATCGTCGACTAGGACTAATACGAGTTTAATTTCCGCAACCCTGAAGCGGTGTCGCCCAAAAAAACACCCGAACTCTCGCGAAAAGGATCCTGGACCCGGCCGCGCCCACCGAACCCTGCTGCTGTCACAAAACCGTTGTATTTCCAGGGTGGTGTTTGCTAGTTGTTACTTGGTACCAGGCAACCTGTCCGTGCCGAGCCGGCGGGACTACTTGCGCTCCGCTTCGCCATCGCCATATCGCTATCCCGACGCAGTCCAACCCAACTTAAGAGATCGAAATACCATGACGACGACCGATACCGCCCCCCAGTCCCAGCCGTTCCAGGCCGAAGTCGCCGAGCTCTTGAACCTGATGGTGCACTCGGTCTATTCGGAAACCGACATCTTCCTGCGCGAACTGATTTCCAACGCCTCCGACGCGCTCGACAAGCTGCGCTACGAGTCGATTGCCAAGCCCGAGCTGATGGCCGACGGCGGCGAGCCGAAGATCCGGATCTTGCCGAAGAAGGAGCCCGACACGCTGAGCGTGATCGATAACGGCCTCGGCATGGACCGCCAGGAATTGATCGACAATCTCGGCACCATCGCCAAGTCCGGCACCAAATCGTTTCTGACCAAGCTGACCGAAGCCAAGGACGGCGCCGGCCTGATCGGCCAGTTCGGCGTCGGCTTCTACGCCGCCTTCATGGTCGCCGACCGCATCGTCGTCACCAGCCGCCGCGCCCGCTCGGCCGAGGCCTGGACCTGGTCGTCGTCGGGCGGCGCCGGCTTCGAGATCGCGCCGGCCAGCGAGGAAGACGCAGCCCGCGTGACCCGCGGCACCGAGATCGTGCTGCACCTGAAGAAGGATGCCGCGAAGTATCTCGAACCTTATGAGATCGAGCGCGTGGTCGGCGCTTACTCCGATAACATCCAGTTCCCGATCGAACTGGTGCCGGAAGAGGGCGAGCCGCGGCAGATCAATTCGGCCAGCGCGCTGTGGCAGCGCTCGAAATCCGAACTGACGGCGGAAGACTATTCGCAGGCCTACAAGCAGATCGCTGGCGCCTTCGACGAGCCGGCGATGACGCTGCACTACCGCGCCGAGGGTCGCTACTCCTATGCGGTGCTGCTGTTCGCGCCGTCGACCAAGCCGTTCGACCTGTTCGAGCCGGCGCGCAAGGGTCGCGTCAAGCTCTACGTCCGCCGCGTCTTCATCACCGACGAGGCCGACCTGTTGCCGTCCTATCTGCGCTTCATCCGCGGCGTGATCGATAGCGAAGATTTGCCGCTCAATCTGTCGCGCGAGATGCTGCAGAACAATCCGCAGCTGGCGCAGATCCGCAAGGCGGTGACCGGCAAGGTGATCGGCGAATTGGAAAGCCTCGGCGACAAGGATCCGGAGGCGTTCGGCAAGATCTGGGACGCCTTCGGCCTGGTGATCAAGGAAGGCATCTGGGAAGACTATGAGCGCCGCGACAAGCTATTGGCGCTATCGCGCTTCACCACCACCAAGGGCGAGAACCGCACGCTGAAGCAGTATGTCGAGGATCTGAAAGAGAACCAGACCGAGATCTACTATCTGGTCGGCGACTCGATCGAGCGGCTGAAGTCCAACCCGAAACTGGAATCGGCCGCGGCGCGCGGCATCGAAGTCCTGCTGCTGACCGATCCGGTCGACGCGTTCTGGACCTCGGCGCCGCTGGATTTCGGCGGCAAGCCGCTGAAGTCGCTGAGCCAGGGCGACGTCGATTTCGGCCAGATCCCGACCACCGAGGAGAATAAAGACGAACAGGCGAAGCCGGAGACCGACGAGGCTCTGACCATTGCGGCGATCAAGGATGCGCTCGGCGACAAGGTCTCCGACGTGCGCGCCTCGCAGCGGCTGACCGCGAGCGCGTCCTGTCTGGTGGCCGGCGGGCTTGGCCCCGACCGCGCGCTGGAGCGGATGCTGGCGCAGCAGAATCGCGGCGCCGCCAGCAAGCCGATCCTCGAGGTCAATCTGCGTCACCCGATCGTCGCCGCGGTCGCCAAGGCCAACGCCGCCGATGCGGCGGATCTGTCGCTGCTGTTGCTGGAGCAGGCGCAGATCCTCGACGGCGAATTGCCGGAAGATCCGGCGGCGTTTTCCGCCAGGCTCAATCGGCTGGTGCTACGCGCGCTGTAGCGCGCGAAGGGTTACGCCGCGTCGATGCGGCGGAACCCGTTCCACATCGCGGTGGCTGCGCCGGAGGTCAACACCGGCAGCAGCCGCTCGTCCTGGTAGTTGCCGTTCAAGGACAGCCGCGGCAGCGCGGTGAGATAGTCGGCGTTTTCGGCGAACACCATGCCGGGGCGGGTGGTTACCGCGGTCTTGAAGCCCGCGGTCTGCGCCAGCGCGAATTCGCGCGGGCCGGCCGCGGCCTTGTCGCCATAGGGATAGGCCAGATGCTCGGCCGGGCGCTGCAGCGCGGTTTCGATGCATTTGCGGCTGTAGGCGATTTCGTGTTGGGCGATCACCTCGCTCTGCTTGGCGAGGTTGCAGTGGGTGATGCCGTGAACCCCGATGGTGACCAGCGGATCCTCGGCGAAGGCTTTCAGCTCATCCCACCGCAGGCAGAGTTCACGGCTGATGTCGAGGTCGTCGATGCCGTGGCGCGCGCACAGCGCGCCGATCTCGCGGCCGACCTCGGCGTCGCTCGCCATTTTGCGCACCCAGCCGTGCAGCCGCTCGAACGCCGCCTGCTTGGCGGCGTCGTCGGCGGTATCGATCCGTTCGTCGATGCCGTCGATGGTGACTTCGATGTGCTCGGTCTTGGCGATCAACCGCTCCAGCGCGACCCACCACAGCCGTCCGATGCCCTGGGCGAAATCGCTGGTGACGTAGACCGTGAATGGCGCCTCGAACTCGCGAAACAGCGGCAGCGCGAAATCGCGGTTGTCGCGGTAGCCGTCGTCCAGCGTCACGCAGGCGAAGCGGCGGGAAAAGTCCTGCTCGACCAGCCGCCGGCGCGCCTCGTCGAGGCTGACGATGTCGGTCCTGCTGGCGCGCAGATAGCCCAGCGTGGCGCGGAGGAAATCCGGCGTTACCTCGAGGTGGTGGTTGGGTTGGAAGCCGTGCTCGCGCGCCGGGCGGACATGGTGCAGCACGAAGATGGTGCCGACGCCTGCAAAGATCGGCCGCAATGCGTGATGGGCGCCGGTGAAATACAGCGCGCCGAGTCCGGCGCGAATGACATTGTTTCGAAACCGTTTCATCAACTCGCCGAGCCTAGTGGGCGCCATGGGGTTGAGACTAGCTCGCATCGGCTAAGGAAACTCTAATGCGCGGGGCCGGTGCGGCCGGGGCTGACAATCCAGCGTCGCGGTCGGCGAAGCCGGGATCCTGGACAGTTGGTTCGATTTGGCGCATTTGCCGTTTGACAGCCTTTCAAGGGTTTGTTTTCTCTCTGGTTCCCGACCAGCAGGATATCCAATGCGCGGACTTTTCAAATCGAGCGGCAAATGGTGGCCGGGCACGATTCCGCTGCTCTTGCTGTGGGGCCTGGCAGCCTGGGTCACCACCGTTCCATTGGAAGCCGACATCGCGGCGCGGACCACCGCCTCGCTGAAAGATAGCGTTCTCGACAAGACCCAGATCGTGGTTGCCGGCCGCGACGTCACTTTTACGGCCGAGGCGTTCTCGGAGGACGGCCGGCGCAGCGCGGTCGCCACCGTCGAGGCGGTGCCCGGGGTGCGCTTGGTCAATGACGACACCCGGCTGGTCGCCGAGGCGTCGCCTTATGTTTGGTCGGTCGAGCGCGACGTGGTGCGGGTGACGCTCGGCGGCAGCACGCCGCTGCCGGCCAGCAAGGCCAAGCTGCTCGAGGCGGCGCGGGGCAGCCTGAACGGCGTCGAAATCGCCGACCGGATGGCGCTGGCGCGCGGCGCCCCGCCCCGCTTCGACGCTGTAGCGCTGTTGCTCATCGACCAGATCGCGCGGCTCAAGGACGGCAAGATCACATTGACCGACAGCAAGGTCGGCCTGACCGGGATGGCGCGCGACTTGGGCGGCCGCGAGGCGATCGCTGCGGCGCTGAAGAACCTGCCGGAGGGCTTCAGCGTCGTCGCCAACGACGTCAAGGCGCCGCCTTACGTGTTTCAGGCCAACAAGGATCCGGTCGCGGTGACCTTGACGCTGACCGGCTACGTGCCGGACAACGCCGTCCATGCCGCGCTGGTCGCGGCGGCGGGACGGAAGTTCTTCAGCGAAAAGGTCATCGACAATTTGAAAGCCAGCGTCGGCGCCCCGGCAGGGTTTTCCAATGCGGTGGTGGCGGCGCTGGGTGCGCTGTCGCGGCTCTCGACCGGCACGCTGGTGGTGTCCGACCGCGCGGTGATGCTGTCCGGCGACGCTTTGTACGACGACGCGGTGAGCCAGATCCGCGCCGGCCTCGCCAAGGAACTGCCGCAGGGCTGGCAGGTCAAGACCGAGGTCTCGGTGAAGCCGGCGGCGGCGCCGGTGGATCCCACCGTCTGCCAGCAATTGTTTTCGGATTTGCTCGGCAAGAGCAAGATTCGCTTCGAATCCGGCCGCGCCACCATCGATCCGGATTCCGTGGGGCTGCTCGACCGGTTGATCGAAACCGCGTTGCGCTGTCCGACCGCCACCATCGAGATCGCCGGCCACACCGATGGCGACGGCGACGGCGCCTTCAATCAGACGCTGTCGGAAAAGCGCGCCCAGGCGGTGGCCGAATATATGGTGCGGGCAGGGCTGCCGGCGGAGCGTTTCCGCCCGGTGGGCTATGGCAGCACCACCCCGGTCGCACCAAATGACAATGACGAAGGCAAGGCGCAGAATCGCCGCATCGAATTCATGGTGAGGTAGCGGCGATGGTCACGCTGGCGTCATTTTACTGGGGCTGGTTGCTCGGGGCGACCTTGCTGGGATTTGCGATGGGCTGGATCGCGGTGGTGCATCGCGGGCATGGGCTGTCCAAGGCTGCGGCAGGGTGGCTCTCGCTCGTGGTGGCGGTGCTGTTGGCGCTGGCGCTGGCGCGGCTGGTGCCGGGCCGCGCGGGCTACTGGCTCGACCTCGGCCTCGTGATGCTGGCGGTGTATCTCGCCGGCTGCGCGGTGGGCTCCTGGTTGCGCTACTGGGTGGTTTCACGGCACCAGGGCGTCGCCTGAGCCGGCGCGGTACAGCGCGCGGCCGCCAACCGCTCGGCTTCGCGCGAATCCGCCAAGCTGTGCAACTGTTTGGGCTAGTTCCGTCTTTTATCTTCGCAAGGAGCGCCGTTGACCGCACCGACCGATTTCCACTTCGCTCGGAAACGCGCTACCACCCTGTTCGGGAGACAAACCGGCAACGGCGCGTCGGGCCTGATCGCCACTGCCGCCGGAAGCGCATTCGAGGGCTAGATGCTGGAAGCAATACGCAGGGCGGTCTCGTTTCTGCGCCAGAAGCAAATCCTGCATAAACTCGGTTTTGTGATCAGCGTCCTGGTCATCGCGATTGCGTGCTACGTGCTCTTTCACATGCTGCGCGGCATCGACGTCGACGACGTCATCGATGCGGTGAAACAGACCGAGCCCAGTTCGGTGGCGCTGTCGGCGCTGTTCGTCGCCGCCGGCTATTTCACCCTAACGTTCTATGATCTGTTCGCGGTGCGCGCCATCGGCCGCTCCGATGTGCCCTATCGCACCAACGCGCTGGCCGCGTTCGCCAGCTATTCGATCGGTCACAATGTCGGCGCCAGCGTCTTCACCGGCGGCGCGGTGCGCTATCGGATCTATTCCGCTTGGGGGCTGGATGGCGTCGACATCGCCAAGATCTGCTTTCTCGCCGGGCTGACGTTTTGGCTCGGCAACGCCGCGGTGCTCGGGCTCGGCATCGCCTATCATCCGGAGGCGGCCTCGGCGATCGATCAGCTGCCGCCCTGGGTGAACCGCGCCGGCGCGATCGTCATCATCATCGGGCTTTTGAGCTATGTGGCCTGGGTCTCGATCCGGCCGCGCTGCGTCGGTCGCGGGCATTGGAAGGTCACTCTGCCGGGCGGCGCGCTGACGCTGGTGCAGATCGCGATCGGCATCATCGACCTCGGCTTCTGCGCGCTGGCGATGTACGTGCTGCTGCCGGACGAACCCAATGTCGGCTTCGTCGTGGTGGCGGTGATCTTCGTCTCGGCGACGCTGCTCGGCTTCGCCAGCCATTCGCCGGGCGGGCTCGGCGTGTTCGACGCCGCCATGCTGGTCGGGCTGTGGCAGATGGACAAGGAAGAGCTGTTGGCCGGCATGCTGCTGTTCCGCATGCTGTATTATGTCGCCCCGTTCATCATCTCGGTGATCCTGCTGGCGATCCGCGAATTGGTGCTCGGCGCCCGCTCCAAACGGTTGCGCAAGATCGCCGCGGCGCTGGACGCCAAGCCGGTCCGTGAAGACCCGACCCCAGGATAGCCATGCGCGCGCGACCGCCCGAGCACCAGATACGACCGATCGGCCCGCCGTTGCCGGGGCCCGCAGAGTCGTCGTGGTTGGCGTTGTGGTCGGACCGGCTGCGGCATTCCGCGATCGTATTGTTGATGGCCGGGTTGGTGCTGGCGGCCATGGTGTTGTTTGCCGGACTGGCGCCGGCGCGAGCGGTTGCCGGCTTCATCTGCATCGTCGCGGCGGCGTTGGTGCCGTGGCGGCTGCACAACGCGGTCGATACGCGCGAGGAGCAACTCGGTGTCAATCCGGTGCACACCGCGGTGGTCCGCGCGGTGGTGGCCGGCATGCCGGACCCCGCGGTGCTGCTCGATCGCGCCGGGCGGGTGATCCATCTCAACGCCGCGGCGGCGCAACTGGCCCCGGCGCTGCGCGCCAACGAATTCGCGCAGTTCGCGCTGCGCTCGCCGGAGTTCGTCACCGCGTTGCGCGAGGCCATCGCCACCGCGCAGCCGCGACGCGCCACCTATCTCGATCCGGTGCCGGTCGAACGCTGGCTAGAACTCATCATCACCCCGGTGCCGGTGCCGACCGCGTTCGACGGCACCGAGCAGTGCATGCTGATGACCTTCCACGACCAGACGCCGCTGCGCCGGGTCGAGGAAATGCGCGTCGACTTCGTCGCCAATGCCAGCCACGAGCTGCGCACGCCGCTGGCGGCGCTGTCCGGCTTCATCGATACGCTGCTCGGGCCGGCCCGCGACGACGCCAAGGCGCGGGAGCGCTTTCTCGGCATCATGCAGACCCAGGCCAAGCGGATGGCGCGGCTGATCGACGATCTGCTGTCGCTGTCGCGGGTGGAATTGTCGGCGCATGTGCGGCCCGACTCGCTGGTCGACATCGTGCCGCTGATCCGCCAGGTGATCGAAGGGCTGGAGTCGCTGGCCAAGGAGCGCCAGGTGGTGATCGAGACCGAATTGCCAGCCGAGGCTGCGATGATCGCCGGCGACCGCGAGGAATTGCTGCGGCTGTTCGAAAACCTGATCGAGAACGCGCTGAAATACGGCGCCTCCGGCGGTCGGGTGAACGTCTCGCTGGCGTCGGCCGCCTCGGCGGAAGGCACCTCGGAATATCGCTTCGTGGTGCGCGATTTCGGCCCCGGTATCGCCCCAGAGCATCTGCCTCGGCTGACCGAGCGGTTCTACCGGGTCGATGTCGGCGACAGCCGCGCCCAAGGCGGTACCGGGTTAGGATTATCCCTGGTGAAACATATCGTTAACCGCCATCGCGGCCGGCTTTTGATCGAAAGCATGCTCAATAAAGGAGCAACCTTCACCGCCTGTTTTCCTCCGGGAAAGTCCTAGGTTCCAGACAGAAACGCAAGCTTTAACAATGGGTTATAGCAGTCACATGACTGTCATCAAACCCTCATAAAAGGTCAATCGCTCGCTCGTAGATGGGCGAGGGTAAGCGCGATCGGGCGCGTTGAGCGCTTCGCTTACCAGATGGAGACCTCCGATGAATTTCTTCAAGGCAATCGTCGCCGCCGGCCTGGTTGCCGCGTCGACGTCGGCGTTCGCCGCCGATATTACCGGTGCCGGGGCCACGTTCCCGTTCCCGGTCTATTCGAAGTGGGCCGACCTCTACAAAAAAGAGACCGGCAACGGGCTGAACTATCAGTCGATCGGCTCCGGCGCCGGCATCAAGCAGATCCAGGCCAAGACCGTGACCTTCGGCGCCACCGACGCGCCGTTGAAGGCCGAGCAGCTCGAGAAGGACGGCCTGGTGCAATGGCCGCAGGTGATGGGCGCGATCGTGCCGGTGGTGAACCTCGAAGGCATCAAGCCGGGTGAACTGGTGTTCGATGGCGAGACCCTGGCCAATATCTATCTCGGCAAGATCACCAAGTGGAACGATCCGGCGATCGCCAAGCTCAATCCGAAGCTGAAGCTGCCGACCGACGCCATCACCGTGGTGCGCCGCTCCGACGGTTCGGGCACCACCTTCAACTTCACCGACTATCTGTCCAAGGCCAGCGCCGACTGGAAGACAAAGGTCGGATCCGGCACCGCGGTCGAATGGCCGGTCGGCGTCGGCGCCAAGGGCAATGAAGGCGTTGCCGGCAACATCAGCCAGACCAAGAATTCGATCGGCTATGTCGAATACGCCTATGCCAAGCAGAACAAGCTGACCTACGCCGGGCTGATCAACAAGGCCGGCAAGACCGTGCAGCCGACCGTCGCCGCGTTCCAGGCCGCCGCCTCCAATGCGGATTGGGCCAAGGCGCCCGGCTACTACCTGATCCTGACCGACCAGCCCGGCGAAGCCTCCTGGCCGATCACCGCGGCGACGTTCATCTTGATGCACAAGGAGCCGGCCGACAAGGCGGCCTCCGCGGAAGCCATCAAGTTCTTCAAATGGGCGTTCGAGAAGGGCGACAAGGCGGCGGAAGAGCTCGACTACATCCCGATGCCCGCCGCGGTCGTCAAGCAGATCGAGAAGACCTGGTCGGCCGACATCAAGAGCTAAGGCCGATCGAGCTCTCGCGCCCCGGCATTGCGGGGCGCGGGCAGCGGCGGCGAATGCGTCCCGGACTGCATCCCCATCACGGCCGATGGAGTCCGGGCCTGCGCCCCGAGGGGCGGATCCCGGAATAACACCCGCGCGCATGGGTTCCGAGCCGATTTTGCTCTGGAGCGCGCATCGGGCTTTTCGTAGCGTTCAATTGGACAGGGGACTGGCGTGGCAGATATGGCCGTTCAAAGCACCGGAATGGAAGCAGCCGCCGGCCCCTATGACCGCGCCAAGGCGCTGAGCGCGTTCAAGCTCGGCGACGTGGCGTTCTACTGGACCACGCGGTTGTGCGCCATTTCGGTGCTGCTGATCCTCGGCGGCATCATCATCTCGCTGATCGCCGGGGCCTGGCCCGCGATCAGCGAATTCGGATTCTCCTTCCTGTTCACCCAGCGCTGGGCGCCGGCCAACGATCCGCCGATCCTCGGCGCGCTCGGACCGATCTACGGCACGCTGGTGACCTCGGTGATCGCGATGGTGATCGCGATCCCGGTCGGCATCGGCATCGCGATCTTTCTCACCGAACTGTGCCCGCAATGGGCGCGCCGGCCGATCGGCCTCGCGGTCGAACTGCTCGCCGGAATTCCCTCGATCATCTACGGCATGTGGGGCTTCTTCGTACTCGGCCCGTTCATGGCCAATCATCTGCAGCCGTTCCTGATCTGGGCGTTCGAGGGCGTCCCGGTCTTGGGATCGATCTTCGCCGGCCCGCCGTCCTATCTCAGCCTGTTCAACGCAGCATTGATCCTCGCCATCATGGTGCTGCCGTTCATCACCGCGATTTCGGTCGACGTGTTCAAGACCGTGCCGCCGGTGTTGAAGGAAGCCGCCTACGGCATCGGCTGCACCACCTGGGAAGTGGTGCGCAAGGTGGTGATCCCCTACACCAGGGTCGGCGTGATCGGCGGCATCATGCTGGCGCTCGGTCGCGCGCTCGGCGAAACCATGGCGGTGACCTTCATCATCGGCAACGCCTTCCGCATCACCGGGTCGGTGTTCTCGCCGGGCACCACGATCTCGGCGGCGATCGCCTCCGAATTCGCCGAAAGCGACGGGCTGCATCAGTCCGGCCTGATCCTGCTCGGCCTGTTGCTGTTCGTGCTGACCTTCCTGGTTTTGTCGGCGGCGCGGCTGATGTTGATGCGGCTCGAACGCAAGGCGGGGAACTAAGCCATGGCCACCAAACGCCCCCCGGTTCTCGGACCCGCCCACGGCGCCCAAGGCGATGCGCTGAGCCCGATCTACAAATCCCGCCGACGCGCCGACTTCACCGTCAAGGCGCTGTGCCTGGCCGCCACGCTGTTCGGCGTCACCTGGCTGGCGATGATCTTGTTTACGCTGTTCTACAACGGCCTTGCCGGCATCAACTATCAGGTGTTCACCCAGAACACCCCGCCGCCCGGCTCCACCGACGGCGGCCTGCTCAACGCCATCGTCGGCTCGATCATCATGACGATGATCGGGGTCGGGATCGGCGCGCCGCTCGGGCTGTTCGCCGGCACCTACCTCGCCGAATACGGCAAGCACGACAAACTCACCTCGGTGATCCGCTTCATCAACGATATCCTGTTGTCGGCGCCCTCGATCATCATCGGGCTGTTCATCTACGGCGCCGTGGTGGTGCCGATGGGCGGCTTCTCGGCCTTCGCGGGCAGTCTGGCGCTGGCAGTGATCGTGATCCCGGTGGTGGTGCGCACCACCGAGGACATGCTGCTGCTGGTGCCGAGTTCGCTGCGCGAGGCGGCCTCCGCGCTCGGCCTGCCGCGCTCATTGGTGATCAAGCGGATCGCCTACCGCGCCGCCCGCGCCGGGCTGATCACCGGCGTGCTGCTCGCCACCGCGCGGGTCGCCGGCGAGACCGCGCCTTTGCTGTTCACCGCGCTGAGCAACCAGTTCTTCAGCCTGGATCTCACCAAGACCATGGCCAACCTGCCGGTGACCATCAACAACTTCGTGCAAAGCCCCTACGAGTACTGGAAGCAGCTCGCCTGGAGCGGGGCTTTGATCATCACCTTGACCGTTCTGGCCCTGAACATTGGCGCGCGTATCCTCGGCGCCGAGAGGACGACGAAATGACCGAGATTTCGATTACCACCAGCGTTCCCGACGCCGGCGCGCCGCCCTCCGTGGTCGGCGGCCAAGTCGAGCGCGCCAAGGTCAGCGTCCGCGACCTCAACTTCTACTACGGCGACAACCACGCGCTGAAGGCCATCAACCTCAACCTGATCGCCAACCGCGTCACCGCCTTCATCGGGCCGTCGGGCTGCGGCAAGTCGACGCTGCTGCGGGTGTTCAACCGGATGTACGATCTGTATCCCGGCCAGCGCGCCACCGGCCAGGTGATGCTCGACAGCCAGAACGTGCTCGACGCCAAGCTCGATCTCAACCTGTTGCGGGCGCGGGTCGGCATGGTGTTTCAGAAGCCGACGCCGTTTCCGATGACGATCTACGAGAACATCGCCTTCGGCGTGCGGCTGTACGAGAAGATCTCCAAGTCGGAGATGGACAACCGGGTGGAGCGCGCGCTGCGCGGCGGCGCGTTGTGGAACGAGGTCAAGGACCAGCTCGGCGCTTCCGGCCTCAGCCTGTCCGGCGGCCAGCAGCAGCGGCTGTGCATCGCCCGAACTATCGCGGTGCGGCCGGAAGTGATCCTGTTCGACGAACCGTGCTCGGCGCTGGACCCGATTTCCACCGCCAAGATCGAAGAACTGATCGACGAATTGAAGGAAGACTACACCATCGCCATCGTCACCCATAACATGCAGCAGGCGGCGCGGGTGTCGGACTCCACGGCCTTCATGTATCTCGGCGAGTTGATCGAATTCGGCGAAACCAACAAGATCTTCACCTCGCCGACCGATCGCCGGACCCAGGACTACATCACCGGCCGCTTCGGCTGAGGCAGAAAGAACCATCATGGCTTTCGAACACACCACCAAGGCTTTCGACAGCGACCTGCAGGAACTGACGCGTCTGGTCGCCGAGATGGGCGGCCTCGCCGAGCGCCAGATCGTGGATTCGGTCGACGCCCTGACCCGCCGCGATGTCGCACTCGGCAGCCGTGTGGTCGCGGCCGATGCCGAGATCGACCAGTTGCAGCGGGTGATCGAGGAGCGCGCGGTGCTGACCATCGCCCGGCGCCAGCCGATGGCGGTCGATCTGCGCGAGATCGTCGGCGCGTTGCGCGTCGCCACCGATCTGGAGCGGATCGGCGACCTCGCCAAGAACATCGGCAAGCGCGTCAACGCGCTCGACAACGACTTCCACCCGCTGAAACTGATCCGCGGCCTCGAACACATGACCGACCTGGTGCAGTCGCAGGTCAAGGCGGTGCTCGACGCCTATGCGGCGCACGACCTGCCGGCTGCGATGGTGGTGTGGAACGGCGACGAGGAGGTCGACGCGATCTGCACCTCGCTGTTCCGCGAACTGTTGACCTATATGATGGAAGACCCGCGCAACATAAGCTTCTGCATTCATCTGATGTTCTGCGCCAAGAACATCGAGCGGATCGGCGACCACGCCACCAACATCGCCGAGACCGTGTTCTACATGATCGAAGGCCAGCAGATTCTCGACAAGCGGCCGAAGGGCGACATGACCAATTTCGCCGACGCCGCCCCCGGCAACACATGAGAGACCGATAGATGAGTGCGCGCATTCTGGTAGTTGAAGACGAGGAAGCGCTGACGACGTTGCTGCGCTACAACCTCGACGCCGAAGGTTATGACGTCGAAACCGTAGCCCGCGGCGACGACGCCGACACCAGGCTGAAAGAACGGATTCCGGATCTGGTGGTGCTGGATTGGATGCTGCCCGGGCTGTCGGGCATCGAATTGTGCCGGCGTTTGCGGGCGCGGCCGGAAACCAAGCAACTGCCGATCATCATGCTGACCGCGCGCGGCGAGGAAAGCGAGCGGGTGCGCGGGCTCGCCACCGGCGCCGACGACTACATCGTCAAGCCGTTCTCAGTGCCGGAGTTGTTGGCCCGTGTGAAGGGCCTGTTGCGCCGCGCCAGTCCCGAGCGCCTCGCCACCGTGCTGGCCTATGGCGACATCGAGCTCGACCGCGACAAGCGCCGCGTCGCGCGCTCCGGACGGCCGATCGATTTGGGGCCGACCGAATATCGGCTGCTGGAGTTCTTTCTCGAGCATCCCGGCCGGGTGTTCAGCCGCGAACAATTGCTCGATAGCGTCTGGGGCCGCGACATCTACATCGACGAGCGTACCGTCGACGTGCATATCGGCCGCTTGCGCAAATTGCTCAATCCCGGCCGCGAGCAGGATCCGATCCGCACCGTGCGCGGCGCCGGCTACGCGCTCGACGATCGCTTCGCCGCCAAGGCGGAGTGATCGAGGAGAGGGCGAATAGCGAGTAGCGAATAGTCAAAAGGAAGAAGTGAGAGGGCGGTTCGGCGACCGAAGCGCCCTCTATTCGCCACTCGCTATTCGCTCTCCTACCGCGTCGGCTTGGCTTGCTGGCGGCGGCGATCGCCGGCCGGCTGGTAGGCGATGCGCGAGTGGTGCGCGCAATACGGCAGGCCGCCCAGCGCCTTGCCGCCGCAGAAGAAGAATTCCGGATTGCTGGGATCGCCGATCGGCCAGTGGCAGGTCGCCTCGTTGAGTTCCAGCAGGCTCAGCCGCTGGCTCATCGGCACCACGTTGTCGTGCGTCACCGGATCCGGCTCGGCCTCGACTTCGAACACATGCGCCAGCGCGGTGTTGCCGCGCGACACCGGGCGCGTCACCCGCATCATGTGCTGGGCCGGACGCGCCTTGCGCGGGCGCGGCGCCGCCGACGTCGGGCTCTTGGCGCGTCCCGACAGGCCGAGCCTGTGGACTTTGCCAATCACCGCGTTGCGCGTCACATTGCCGAGCTCTGCGGCGATCTGGCTGGCTGACAGCCCGCCTTCCCAGAGCTTCTTCAATTGTTCGACGCGATCGTCGGTCCAGGTCAATACCGTCATCGCTCTATCCCTTCGTGTCGCGGCCGCCGTTCCAGGGCAGCGCTGCGACTCAAACGTCTGCAAAATCCCCTGCCGGCAGAATCCCTTAGCCCTCGCCGCACGCAGCAAGCGCGCGCGGGCGTTACGCAGTACCGAGGACTCGAGTGGATCACAAACCGTGCACGAGATGTCGTACCCGACAGGTCAAAGGCTACAATATGCCGTGACTCTCGCGCAAGAGTCAGGGCAGGTGCGTCCACACCTTCTAACTACTAGGATTGCACGTATCGGCCTATTTTTGTGGTGACTCGGCGGTGCCGCGGTGTCAATCGGTCGCGATTGCGGGAACTCTGCCGCACACACCGGTTGACAGTCATCGCAGCGCACATAGAATAATGCCACGTGCCGCCTGGAAAGGCGGCACGTTTCGTTTCCGGGGTCCCTCAGCCCGATCGCGCGATGCCGCCGATCGAGCCGCACCCCAACTTCCGATCGGATCAGCCATGTCGAAGAGCGCTGCGACCTCCCATCTTTTGCCGGTATTTGCCAGGGCGGATCTCGCCTTCGCGCGCGGTGAAGGGGTTTGGCTGATCTCGACCACCGGAGAGCGCTATCTGGATTTCACCAGCGGCATTGCGGTGAATGCGCTCGGCCATTGCCATCCGCATCTGGTGGCGGCGCTGCAGGAGCAGGCGACGCAGCTCTGGCACATGTCGAATTTGTTCAAGAGCCCGGACGGCGAGCGCTTGGCGGCGCGGCTGTGCGAGCAGAGCTTCGCGGACTTGGTGTTCTTCGCCAATTCCGGCGCCGAGGCGATGGAATGCGCGATCAAGATCACCCGCAAGCACCACGCGGCCAAAGGTCATCCCGAGCGTTACCGCATCATCACTTTCGAAGGCGCGTTTCACGGCCGCACCCTGGCGACGCTGGCGGCGACCGGATCGGCGAAATATCTCGACGGCTTCGGCCCGCCGATGGACGGCTTCGACCAGGTGCCGCTCGGCGATATCGCGGCGGTGAAGGCCGCGATCGGTCCCGGCACCGCCGGCATTCTGATCGAACCGTTGCAAGGCGAAGGCGGCGTGCGCTCGCCGCCGCCGGCATTCTTCCGGGCATTGCGCGAATTATGCGACGAGCGAGGCCTGCTGCTGATTTTTGACGAAGTGCAGACCGGCATGGGCCGCACCGGAATCTTGTTCGCGCACCAGCGGTTCGGCGTGACGCCGGACGTGATGTCGCTGGCCAAGGCGCTGGGCGGCGGCTTTCCGATCGGCGCCTGCCTTGCCACCGCGGACGCCGCCGCCGGCATGACGCCCGGTTCGCACGGCTCGACCTTCGGCGGCAATCCGCTGGCCGTCGCCGCCGGCAATGCGGTGCTCGACATCATGCTGAAGCCCGGCTTCTTCGAGCGGGTGCAGCAGATCGCGCTATTGGCGCGGCAGAAGCTCGCCTCGGTGGTCGATCGCTATCCCGAGGTGCTGAGCGAAGTGCGCGGCGAAGGCCTGCTGATCGGGTTGAAGGCGGTGGTGCCGTCGACCGATCTGGTGGCGGCGTTGCGCGAGCAGAAGCTGCTCACGGTTGGTGCCGGCGACAATGTGGTGCGGCTGTTGCCGCCGTTGATCGTCTCGGAGGCCGAAATCGACGACGCGGTGGAGCGGATCGAGCGCGCCTGCGTCGCGCTGTCGGCGGCGCCTGCGTTGCAGCGGGAGGCCGGACGATGAGTACGCCGCGCCATTTCCTCGATCTCACCGAGCTGCCGACCAAGGAGCTGCGCCGCATCCTTGATGTCAGCGTGGCGATGAAGACCAAGCTGAAGGCCAAGGATCCTAACAACAAGCCGGGCAAGCCGCTCGAGGGCAAGACGCTGGCGATGATCTTCGAGAAGCCCTCGACCCGCACCCGGGTGTCGTTCGACGTCGGCATGCGGCAGCTCGGCGGCGAGGCGATCATGCTGACCGGCGCCGAGATGCAGCTCGGCCGCGGTGAAACCTTCGCCGACACCGCGAAGGTCCTGTCGCGCTACGTCGACGCGATCATGATCCGCATCCTCAGTCACGAGGCGCTGCTGGAACTGGCTGCGCACGCCACCGTGCCGGTGATCAACGGCCTGACGCGGCGCTCGCATCCCGGCCAGGTGATGGCGGACCTGATGACGTTCGAGGAGCATCGCGGCCCGATCAAGGGCCGCACCATCGCCTGGACCGGCGACGACAACAACGTGCTGGCGTCCTGGGTGCATGCCGCCGAGCGCTTTCAGTTCAACCTGCGGATCGCCAC
Source organism: Rhodopseudomonas palustris BisB18 (assembly GCF_000013745.1). GTDB lineage: Bacteria > Pseudomonadota > Alphaproteobacteria > Rhizobiales > Xanthobacteraceae > Rhodopseudomonas_A > Rhodopseudomonas_A palustris_F. The sequence continues at coordinate 5,485,594 of NC_007925.1, read as the reverse complement.
GCCGCCGCAGCTGGCGCCGAACAAGGCGATGAAGGACTGGATCAAGGCCACCGGCGCCTCGATCCAGCTCGGCAACGATGCCGAAGCGGCGGTGAAGGGGGCGGATTGCGTCATCACCGACACCTGGGTGTCGATGGGCGACAAGGAAGGCGAGCACCGCCACAACCTGTTGAAGCCGTTCCAGGTCAACGCCAAGCTGATGTCGATGGCCAGCAAGGACGCGATCTTCATGCACTGCCTGCCGGCGCATCGCGGCGAGGAAGTCACCGACGAGGTGATCGACGGCCCGCAATCGGTGGTGTTCGACGAGGCCGAAAACCGCCTGCACGCCCACAAGGGCATTCTGGCGTGGTGCTTCGACGCGGTGGGCTGAGGCGGCGCTGAATTCAGCGTGCCCGGACGCAGCGCACCGCGTCAGCGTTGCGGGGCGAGCCGGGGCCGTTCCAAGCGCGACATCGCCAGGCGCGGCGCTCCAGCGCAACATCCGTAACGGTCCCGGCTCGCGGCGCGGCGCAGATGCGCCGCTCCGCGTCCGGGACACGATTGCCGCGAATGCCCTGCCTTCACCTTTTCCCCGCTCCGGGGTTTTCATCGCAACCCGCTGACCCCAGATAGAGCGCCATGACCGAACAATCCCCCGATCCGAAAATTCAAACAGCGCCGCTCGAGCGCGCGCCGTCTCCGGTTCCCGTCGATGACGAGGTGCTGCCGTTCGAAGTCGGCTCGCTCGATCTGCGCGGCCGGCTGACCAGGCTTGGCCCGGCGCTCGACGACATCCTCACCAAGCACGATTATCCGACCCCGGTCGGCAAGCTGCTCGGCGAAGCCATCGTGCTCGCCACGCTGCTCGGCTCGCAGCTGAAATTCGACGGCCGCTTCATCCTGCAGACCCAGACCGACGGCCCGGTGTCGTTCCTGATCGTGGATTTCCAGTCGCCGGACCGCATCCGCGCCTATGCGCGGTTCGACAAGGCGCGGCTCGCCGAGGGTCAGGATTCCGCGGCGCTGCTCGGGCGCGGCCATCTCGCCATGACCATCGACCAGGGCGCCGACATGAAGCGCTATCAGGGCCTGGTGGCGCTGGACGGCGGCGACCTGGAAGACGCCGCGCACGAATATTTCCTGCGCTCCGAGCAGATCCCCACCAAGGTGCGGCTCGCGGTCGGCGAGGAATGGCGCGGCGGCGACGGCCCGAAGCATCGCTGGCGGGCCGGCGGCATGCTGCTGCAGTTTCTCCCTAAGGCCGCGGCGCGGGCGCAGCGCGACCTGCATCCCGGCGACGCGCCGGAGGGCGCCGCGATGAACGAAGTGCCGGAGGACGACGCCTGGGTCGAGGGCCAGTCGCTGATCGGCACCGTCGAGGACATCGAACTGATCGATCCGGATCTGAGCGGCGAGCGGCTGTTGTATCGGCTGTTTCACGAGCGCGGCGTGCGGGTGTTCGCGCCGCTTGCGCTGCGGGCGAAATGCTCGTGTTCGCGCGAGGCGGTGTCGGCGATGCTGTCGAACTTCGAAGCCAAGGATCGCGCCGAGATGGTCAAGGACGGCAAGGTGGTGGTGACCTGCGAGTTCTGCTCATCGGTGTACGAATTCACGCCTGCGGAAGCCGGGGTGGAGTAGCAGCTCCGTCGCGAAGTGGACCTCGGCTTCACCCTCTGGGATAGTTCGTGCCCCGGACGGCCCGCAACGCGTCAGCGTTGCGTGACGAGCCGGGGCCGTTCCAAGCGAAGCGCGACATCTAATCCACCGCCACATCCGTAACGGTCCCGGCTCACGGCGCGGCGCAGAGCGCCGCTCCGCGTCCGGGACACGGCGTCAAATGAGCATTTGCGGCTTTCCTGCCATGTTGCTCTGCGCTTCCCAAATATCTGGCGTCATTCCGGGGCACGAGCGGCGTGAGCCGCGCGTGAACCCGGAATCTTGCTGCGGGTGCAAGCGTCGGGCCTGGTGCGAGATTCCGGGTTCGCTCGGCCTGCGGCCTCGCGCCCCGGAATGACGGCAGCGAGGAACGTGCTCTGGATCGGCGTAGCAGCACTTCGTGCTGCAGCCACGTCCCGGATACGATGCCCCTAATTCAACGTCCGTTTGGCTTCCGGGCTGTCCAGCGAGAACGCCGGCACGTCGATCTCGAACGGCTCGCCGCTGGCGGTGACCATCTGGTAGCGCCCGGCCATGAAGCCCGAAGCGGTCGGCAGCGGCACGCCTGAGGTGTATTCGAAGCGCTGTCCCGGCTCCAGCACCGGCTGTTCGCCGACCACGCCTTCGCCGCGGACTTCCTGCTTGCGGCCGGATGCATCGGTGATGATCCAGTGGCGGGTCCGCAACTGTACGGTTTCGTCGCCGGAATTGATGATGACGATGGTGTAGGACCAGAAAAATTGCCGGTTTTCCGCCGATGAGCGTTCCGGCAGGAAGTTCGGCTCGACGGTCACCTCGATCCGGCGGGTTACGGCACGGTACATGCGAGTGTCTTTCCAGTTTTTCGGTATCATACTCAAAAATCGCTCTCGGAACCAGTTCTTGCGGTCACGGCGCCGGGATCGCCGTTTCAACACAGTTCCTTGGTAACGATCGCAAACCCAATCGGTCAGCCGGGGTTCGGTTCCGCGACGCAGTGGCGAGGGTCGGCCCCGATCGTGGGCGAAGATCTTGCAATTCGCGCGCCGACCCGTGCATTTCTCACCCGCTACGCGCGATGGCTCAGTCGCGCTGATCCGCGACCCTGACTTGCCAACGGTGCCCCATGACGTCCGTCGCTGAATCCACTGCCGGAGCGTCCTACGGCACTGACGCTGCGGCGCCGGTCCCAACGCCGCCGGCAAAGCCGCCGGCGGCCAAACCGGCGCCCGCGACGCCTAAACGCGAACTGCGGCTCGATCTGTTTCGCGGCCTGGCGCTGTGGTTGATCTTCATCGATCACCTGCCGCCCAACATCCTGACCTGGCTGACCATCCGCAATTACGGCTTCAGCGACGCCACCGAGATTTTCATTTTCATCTCCGGCTACACCGCAGCCTTTGTCTATGGCCGCGCCATGCTCGAACAGGGCTTCGTGGTCGCCGCGGCGCGGATCCTGAAGCGGGTCTGGCAGATCTATGTCGCCCACGTGTTTCTGTTCACGATCTTTCTGGCGGAGATTTCCTACGTCGCGACCTCGTTCGAAAGCCCGTTGTATTCCGAGGAAATGGGCATCCTGGACTTTCTCAAGCAGCCCGACGTCACCATCGTGCAGGCGCTGCTGCTGCGGTTTCGGCCGGTCAATATGGACGTGCTGCCGCTTTACATCGTGCTGATGTTCTTCCTGCCGCCGATCCTGTGGCTGATGCAGCGCAAGCCCGATCTGGCGCTGACGCTGTCGGTGGCGCTGTACGCGGCGACCTGGGAGTTCGATCTCTATCTCAGCGCCTATCCCAGCGGGGTGTGGGCCTTCAATCCGTTCGCCTGGCAACTGTTGTTCGTATTCGGGGCATGGTGCGCGCTCGGCGGCGCGCAGCGGATGGCGCGCATCCTGTCTTCCAACATCACCCTGGCGATTTCGATTGCCTATCTACTTGCGGCATTTTTTGTCACGTTGACCTGGTATGTGCCGCAACTGCATCCTCTGATGCCCCGGCTCATCGAACAGTGGATGTATCCGATCAATAAGACCGACCTCGACGTGCTGCGTTTTGCGCATTTTCTGGCGCTGGCTGCGATCACCGTGCGGTTTCTGCATCGCGATTGGCCCGGCCTGAAATCGCCGTGGCTGCGGCCGGTGATCCTGTGCGGCCAGCATTCGCTGGAGATCTTCTGCCTCGGCATCTTCCTGGCGTTCGCCGGCTATTTCGTCCTGGCCGAGATCGCCGGCGGCGCCTTGATGCATTTCCTGGTCAGCGTCTCCGGCGTGGTGCTGATGTCGGCCGCGGCCTGGCTGTTTTCATGGTACAAGCGGGTCGCAGCCAAGGCCGGACCGCGCGCGGCAAGCAACGACGCCGATCTGGCGGGAGGGGCAGCATGAAAGCCACATCGGCGGCCAGACTTGGGCTGATGTTGCTCGCCGTGCTGGCGTCGGGCTTGGCATTCGCCGAGGACCAGCCCGGGAACTGCAATGTGCCGGCCTACCTGCTGGCCAGCGACAGCACGCTGCCAAAGGTCGCGGAGGCCTTGAAAGCCGGCCGACCGTTGGACATCTTGGTGGTGGGCAGCCGGTCCTCGACCATCATGACGGCGGACGCCACCGCCTATCCGTGGCGGCTGCAGAGCGCGCTGCAGGAGAAGCTGCCGGCGGCGACCATCCACGTGTCGGTCGAACTGAAGGTCAAGAAGACCGCCGAGGAGGCGGTGGCGGGCTTTGCCAAGATGCTCGAAGAGCGCAAGCCGGTGTTGGTGATCTGGCAGACCGGAACCTTCGACGCCACGCGCTCGGTGGACCCGGAGGAATTTCGCGAGGCCGTCGACGAAGGCGTCGAAGCGATGCAAAAGGCCGGCGCCGACGTGATTTTAATGAATCTGCAGTACAGTCCGCGCACCGAGACGATGATCTCCTCGGCGCCCTATTTGGACAACATGCGGGTGGTCGCCCAGAAGCACGAGATTCCGCTGTTCGACCGTTTCGCGATCATGCGGGAATGGAGCGAAAAGGGCGAGTTCGATCTGTTCAGCCCCTCGCCGGGGATTGATTTGGCCAAGCGCGTGCACGACTGCGTCGGTCGCGCGTTGGCGGATTTGGTGATCGATGCGGCCCGGATCAATCCGGTCGAATTGAGGATACAGCGTTAATGTTGCGTGATGGTGTGAAGCAGGCGAGCACAGTGACCGCGGTCGTCGCGGCACTGCTGCTGATGGTGGCGCCGCAGGCCCGCGCCCAGGTGGCCCATGCGGCGACGCCGCCGGATCATCCGGCGATCTCCGCCGCCGCGGAGCCGCAGGGCCCGCAGCTGCAGGTGCAAGACAAGGCTCAGGATCGCTTTCCCGACAAGGGACTCGCCGGCACGGCGATCGACCGCGTGAAGGACGCCGCCAAACAGGCCGGCGATATCTTGACCCGGGTGCCGTGCCTGCCACCGAAGGGCGGGCTGAAGCCGATGGGTTCGCTGCCGCACGTCGCCAGCAAACTGATCTCCGGGGCGCCGGTGGTGATCGTGGCGTTCGGGTCGTCCTCGACCCAGGGCTACGGCTCGACTTCGCCGGCCTTCAACTATCCGAACCGGCTGGCGGCGCAGTTGCACCGGCGCTACCCGACCGCCGACATCTCGGTGATCAACCGTGGCCAGGGCGGCGAAGACGCGCCCGAGATGATGGCGCGGCTGAAGAGTTCGGTGCTGGATCTGAAGCCCGATCTGGTGATCTGGCAGGTCGGCACCAACGCCATCCTGCGCAATCTCGATCCGGCGGAAACCGCCAAGCTGGTCGAGGACGGCATCTCCACGATCCAGGCCGCCGGCGCCGATCTGGTGCTGGTCGATCCGCAATACGCCCCGCGCGTCACCGAGAAGGCCGAGAAGGCCAGCCGCATGGTGCAGTTGCTCGGTCGGGTCGCGGAATTGCGCAAGGTCGGCTTCTTCCCGCGCTTCGAAGTGATGCGGCAGTGGCACGAGAACCAGGCGATCCCGTTCGACAGCTTCGTGATCGCCGACGGACTGCACATGAACGATTGGGGCTATGCCTGTTTCGCGCAATTGCTCGGCGACGACATCATCCGCTCGGTCGGCCAGATCAAGCTCGGCGTCAACGTCCCGGCCGACGTGCGCGCCTATCGGCCGATGTGAGACGAGACCGAGCATCCCGATCCGCTCGAATCGGAGCAGCGCTAGCGGACGACGACCTTGGCGCCTGTCGGGACGCGTGAATAGAGGTCGACGATATCCTGGTTCAGCATCCGGATGCAGCCTGACGACACCGCCTTGCCGATCGTTTCGGGTTCGGTGGTGCCGTGGATCCGGTACAGCGTGTCCTTGCCGTCCTTGAACAGATACAGCGCCCGCGGGCCGAGCGGATTGGCGCCGCCGCCGTCCATGCCTTTGGCCCATTTGCCGTAGCGCTGCGGTTCGCGTGCGATCATGCTCTTCGTCGGGGTCCAATGCGGCCACACGGCCTTGCGTCCGACATGGGCGGTGCCGCTGAACTCCAGCCCGGCCTTGCCGACGCCGACGCCGTAGCGCAACGCCTTGCCGCGCTCCATCACGAGGTAGAGAAAGCGACCGTGCGGATCGACCACGACGGTCCCGGGCGGCTCGTCGGTCTTGTAGTCGACCAATTGCCGCACATAGGCCGGCTGCAGCTCGTCCGGATCGATGCCGGCGATCGGGTATTTGTCGTTGTCGATCGCCGCATAGCGCGCCGCGACCGCGGGACCCACCGTGCTCCTCGCCGGGCCGAGATTCAGTTCGGCATCGGACCGGGTGACGCAGCCGCCGAGCGTGACGGCGATAGCGGCGAGGGCGAACAACGACCGGATGGACATCGACGGGGCAACGGTCACACCGGTCACTTCGCGAGCGGGCGGGCGCGGGCCTGATCGACCACTTTCTTGAACGCGGCGGCGTCGAGCGCGGCGGCGACCTTGTACGGCCCGATCAGATACACCGGCGTTCCCTGCAGTCCCATCGCGTCGGCCTGCGACAGCGTGCGGCGCAGCAGCGCGGTGATCGCGTCGCCGTGGGCGCCGAGATCGCTCTGCAGCCGCGTCATGTCGACGCTCGCGGCGGCGACGGCGTCGCGCATCTGGTCCTTGGAGATCCCGCGCCCGGGGATCGCCATCAGCGCGTCGTGCGCCGCCTGATATTTGCCCTGATACTTCGCGCCCAGCGCCATCTGAGCGCCGTACACCGACGCCTCGGTCAGGATCGGCCAGTCCTTGTAGACCAGCCGAATCTTGCCGTCGTCGCGCACCACCTGTTCGAGGTCGGGCTCCGCCTTCTTGCAGAACGGGCAGTTGTAGTCGAAATACGTCACGATGGTGAGACTGCCCTTGGGATTGCCGGTCTCCGGCGCGTCCGGGTCGTTCAGGATCGCCTTGACGTCGATGCCTTCGGCCCAGGCCGCGGGCGCGCTGAAGACTTTCGACAGCGGCACGGCTGCGAGCGCGCCGAGGATCAGCAGGGATTGTCTGCGGTTCATGGAAGACTCCTGTTGGAAGATGGTGGTCAGGACGAGGCGCCGATGCGCTGCAAGGTCTGGACGAAGCTGTCGGCGGGCACTTCGCCGACGGTGCGGGCGGATGTGATTTCGTGGCCGTCATGCTGATCGAGAAACACCACGGTCGGCGGTCCGACGACGTCGAAGCGCTTCATCAGCGCCGCGGTCTCCGCGTTGCTCCGGGTGACGTCGGCGCGGATCAGCGTGACGTCGTTCAACCGCCGCCGGACCGTGGGATCGCCGAACACGTCGCGCTCCATGGTCTTGCACGAGGTGCACCAGTCGGCAGAGAAGTCGATCATGATCGGCTTGCCGCGCGCGCGGCCGTCGACGATCGCCTGATCGAGCGCGGGTATCGACGTCACAGTACGGGCGAAGATCGCCGTCGCCGCAGGCTGGTCGGCGCCGAACACCGCGAGCGGACGCAGCGGATCCTCGCTGCCGCCGACGGCGCCGATGATCAGCGTCGCGCCATAGACGAACACGGCGAGACCAGCGGCCTTGCCGAAGCGTCTCACCGCGCCGCCGGACCGATCGAGCCGATCGAACGCGCCGAGAAACGCGGCGAGGCCGATGGCAAGGCCGGACCACAGCAGCAACGCCACCGCCCCCGGCAGCACCCGCGAGATCAACGCGACCGCGAGACCGAGAAAGGCGAAGCCGAACAGTTTGCGGATCGTCACCAGCCAGGGGCCGGAGCGCGGCAACACCCCCGCGCCGAACAGGCCGACCAGGATCAGCGGGAATCCCATGCCGAGCCCGAGCGCGAACAGCGCCGCCGCGCCGCGTAGCGTATCACCGGTCTGCGCGACGTAGAGCAGCGCTGCGGCGAGCGGTGGCGTCACGCAGGGCCCGACGATCAGCGCCGAGGTGAAGCCGAGCGCGGCGGCGCCCAGTAACGGCCCGGCGCGGCCATGCAGGCGACCGGCGAGATTGTCGCCGAACCGGGCCGGGAGTTGCAGCTCGAACAGGCCGAAGCTCGACAGCGCCAGCGCGACATAGATCGACGCCATCACCGCGAGCGCCAGCGGCGCCTGCAATGCGCTCTGCAGATTCTGTCCCGACCACGCCGCCGCCACGCCGAGGGCGGCGTACGCGCTGGCCATTGCCAGGGTGTAGATCGCTGCCAGCGCGAAGCCGCGCACCGGCGAAAGGTCAGGGCCGGATCGCGTCAGCATGCCGGCGACGATCGGCACCATCGGCAGCACGCAGGGCGTGAACGCCAGCAGCAGTCCGAATCCGGCGAACGCCAGCAGCAGCGGCAGCCAGCCTTGCGTCATCGACGGCAGCACCGAAGCGGGCATGGACGCCGACGTCGCTGCCGGCTCGGCGAGTTCCGGCAGCGCCGGCACGTCGGAGGGCCAGGCCGGGTCCGCGCTCGGCGCCGCTCCGCCGGCGATCGATACCTGATAGGTGCCGAGATCCACGCGCGCCGTCACCGGCGGATAGCAGATGCCGCGCTCGGCGCAGCCCTGATAGCTCACCGTTAGCCGACTCGCGCCCTTCACGGCATCGGCGGGGATCGTCGCGGTCAGGCTGTGGTGATAGACCTCGGTTATGCCGAAATTGGGATCGTCCTTGACCTCGCCGGCCGGCGTCTGCAGCGCGACGCGCCCGCCCTCGGCGGTGGTGACGGCGATCTTGTCGCGATAGAGATAATCGCCCGCGGCGATGCGCCAGGTCAGTTCGACGCCGTCGGCTCCGTGCTGGGCGTTGAGCTGGAACGGTGCGGTCCTGGCCGGACCGGCGTGCACTGTGGCGCCTCCCGCTACGATCGCGACGAGCAGGATGAGCATGCGGAAGAGTCGGACTGCCATGGTTCCCCGGGGCCTGGATGGAATGGCGGCAGTGTCGTCGCCGAGCTTAAGCCAGCCTTAAGGCTCGCAGCCGAGCGGTGCGCGTGGAGAACAGCTTGCGATGAGAATCCTGGTGGTCGAAGACGATGCGATGATCGCGGACGGCATTCGCGCCGGCTTGACGCTGGCCGGTGCCAGCATCGATTGCGTCGCGACCTGCGAGGATGCGGCGGCCGCGCTAGCCGCGAACAACTTCTCGGCCATCGTGCTCGACATCATGTTGCCCGACGGCAGCGGCATCGATCTGCTGCGCAAGCTGCGCGCCGGCGGCGACACCACGCCGGTGCTGCTGCTGACCGCGCTCGACGAGGTCGGCGACCGGATCTCGGGGCTCGATTCGGGCGCCGACGATTATCTCGGTAAGCCGTTCGATCTCGACGAACTCGGTGCCCGGTTGCGCGCGATCATCCGCCGCCGCGATGGCCGCGCCGCGACCTGCCTCGAACACGGCGCGATCCGGCTGTTTCCCGCCGACAACAATGCGACGCTGGACGGCGCGCCGGTGCCGCTTTCGCGCCGCGAATTCGCGGTACTGCATGCGCTGATGGAGCGGCCCGGGGTGCTGCGCTCGCGCAGCGAACTCGAAGAGCGTTTGTATGGTTGGGGCGACGAGGTCGAAAGCAACGCCGTCGAAGTCCACGTCCACAACCTCCGCGCCAAGCTCGGACGCGCCGCGATCGAGACCGTCCGCGGCATCGGCTATCGGATGAGACCGCTATGATCGGATCGCTGCGCCTTCGCCTGTTCCTGGTGCTGTTCGGCGCCACCGGAGTCGTCTGGATCGCCGCGGTGACGTGGATCTATACGAGCAGCCAGCGCGAACTCGAACACGTGCTGGATGCGCGGCTGCAGGAGGCCGCGCGCATGGTGGTGTCGCTGGTCGGCAGCATGGAAGGCGGCGCGCCGGAGACGTTGCCCGAGCTTCCGGCGACGGCCGCCGTGCCGAGTCACTACGAGCGACAGCTCTCCTGCCAGGTGTGGTCGGTGCAGGGCCGGCTGATCGCGCGGTCGAGCGGCGCGCCGGAGCAGAGTCTGAGCGATCAGCACGCCGGGTTTTCCGAGCGGCAGATCGATGGCGAAACCTGGCGGGTCTATGCGGCGGAAGACGACGCCAAGGGCTTTCGCGTGCTGGTCGGCGATCGGCTCGGGCTGCGCGATCGCCTGGTTACCGATCTGATCAAGGGGCTGCTGTGGCCGGCGCTGCTGATCGCGCCGCTGCTCGGCGTGCTGATCTGGATCAGCGTCGGGCGCGGCTTGCGGCCGCTGCGGGTGATCACGTCCGATCTGGTCGGCCGCGACGCCGACGACATGCGCCCGGTGGACGCCAGCCGGACGCCCTCGGAAGTGCAGCCGCTCGCCAATGCTTTGAATGCGTTGTTCGAAAAGGTCACGGTCGCACGCCGACATGAGCGCGAGTTCACCGCCTTCGCGGCGCACGAACTGCGCAGCCCACTGACGGGGTTGAAGACGCAGGCGCAGGTCGCGCTGGCGGCGAACGATCCGGCGGTGTCGCAGGTGGCGCTGCAGCAGATCCTGCTTGCGGTCGATCGCGCCACCCGTCTGGTCCGGCAATTGCTGACGCTGGCGCGGCTCGACGCCCGCGCCGAAATCGATGAGTCGGAGCGCATCGCGATCCGCGGTCTGATCGACGACGTCGTCAGGGTGACGCCGCGGCCCGACAACGTCGCCGTCGCCATCGACGACGACCTGATCAATGCGACCTGGCGCGGCAACCGCGAATATCTCGAAATCGCGATCCGCAATCTGCACGAGAACGCGGTCCAGCACATGCTGGGCGCCGGCGAGGTCCATTGGCGGATCGGCGAGTCGGATCGCTCGATCATTGTCGAAGACACCGGTCCGGGCGTCGCCGACGGCGAGTTGGCGAAGATTGGCCAGCGCTTCTTTCGCGGCCGCAACAAATCGGCGATCGGCAGCGGGCTTGGCCTTGCGATCGTCTCGCTGGCGCTGGAGCGCACCGGCGCCGACCTCGCGATCGGCAACCGCCCGGATCGCCGGGGCTTCCGCGCCGCGATCACGCTTCGATCGCGATGAGCGCGGCGCCCGAGGCCGGTGTCTTGAGATCGAGCCTGGGAGGTTCGCTACACCTGCTGTAGCGCGGCCAAAAGATCCTCGATCAGATCGTCCTTGTGTTCGAGCCCGGCGGAGTAGCGGATGAAGCCCTCGCTGATGCCGAGATCGGCGCGGACTTCCGGCTTCAGCCGCTGGTGCGTGGTGGTCGCGGGGTGCGTGACCAGGCTGCGCGCGTCGCCGAGATTGTTGCTGATCAGCGTCAGCTTCAGCGCGTTGAGGAAACGGAACGCGCCTTGCTTGCCGCCCTTGACGTCGAAGCCGACCAGCGTCGAGCCGGCGCGCATCTGCTTCTTCACCGTGACGGCCTGCGGATGGTCGTCGCGGCCGGGATAGATCAGCCGGGTGATCTTCGGATGGCCGGCCAGCGCGTCGGCGACCGCCGCGGCGTTGGTGGTCTGCTTCTCGACCCGGATCGCCAGCGTCTCCAAGCCTTTCAGCAGCACCCAGGCGTTGAACGGCGACAGCGATGGCCCGGTCTGCCGCAGATACATCTGGATGTGCTCTTCGATGAAGGCGTTTGACGCCAGCACCACGCCGCCGAGACAGCGGCCCTGGCCGTCGATGTGCTTGGTCGCCGAATACACCACGACGTCGGCGCCGAGCTCGAGCGGGCTCTGCCACAGCGAGGTCGCGAACACGTTGTCGACTACCAGGCGGGCGCCGCCGGCATGGGCGATCTTGGCGATCTCGCCGATGTCGAGCACGTCGAGCGTCGGATTGGTCGGGCTTTCCAGGAAGAACGTCTTGGTGTTGGGCCGCAGCGCCTTTTGCCATTGATCGAGGTCGAGGCCGTCGACCAGCGTTGATTCGATGCCGTAGCGCGGCAGCAGGTCTTCCACCACGTAGCGGCAGGAGCCGAACATCGCCTTGGAAGCGACCACGTGATCGCCGGCGCGCAGCGGCGCCAACAGCGCCGCGGTCACCGCCGCCATGCCGGTGGCGGTGGCGCGCGCGGCCTCGGCGCCCTCGAATTCCGCCATGCGCTGTTCGAACGCCGACACCGTCGGGTTGGAGAACCGCGAATATTGGAACCCGGGGTCGTCGCCGGTGAAGCGCGCCTCGCATTGCTCGGCGGAGGCGTAGACGAAGCCCTGGGTGAGAAACAGCGCGTCGGAGGTCTCGCCATATTGCGAGCGCAGCGTGCCGGAATGCACCAGCCTCGTCTCGCGGCGATAGGCGGAGGTGGATGGTGCGGTGGTCTTGGTCTCGGACATGTGGTCTCCCTCGTGACCGCATCACGCGGGCACAAAAAAACCGGCCTGGAAAAATTCCACAGGCCGGGATCACACTGTCCCCGGCCTGTTTAGCGATTTATTTAACGTGGCTGCAAGCCGGCCGGCTCAAATCACCACGGGATAAGTCCTGCTCTTAATCCTGAGCGCTCTTTCCGTCAAGCCGGGCATCGGATAACCGATAAAAGCGCGTGATTTAAGCGCCAGGAGGGCATGGCTGCCATCCGAAGGACCGACATTGTGCCATTTTCACTGCCCGCCGACGCCAACGGAATTCTGCCCGACCGCATGATCGCGGCGATGGCCGATGCCGGGCTGATCCTGCCGGACTATCCATTCGTGGAAAGCCAGATCCAGCCGGCCAGCCTCGATCTGCGGCTCGGCGACATCGCCTATCGGGTGCGCGCTTCGTTTCTGCCGGGGCCGGATTCAACCGTCGCCGAGCGGATCGATGAGCTGAAGCTGCACGAGATCGACCTTAGCGATGGCGCGGTGCTGGAGACCAACTGCGTCTACATCGTGCCGCTGCTGGAGAGCCTGGCGCTGCCGAAGAACATCGTCGCCGCCGCCAATCCGAAGAGTTCGACCGGCCGGCTCGACGTGTTCACGCGGGTGATCGCCGACGGCACCCGGCGGTTCGATATGATCGGCGCCGGCTATCACGGCCCGCTCTATGCCGAGATCAGCCCGAAGACGTTTCCGGTGCTGCTGCGTGAGGGCTCGCGGCTGTCGCAGGTCCGGTTCCGCACCGGCGATGCGGTGCTCGACGCCGACGAATTGCAGGCGCTGCACGATGCCGAGCGCTTGGTCGATTGCGACGACGCCGACCTCGTGGGTGGCGTCGCGGTGAGCGTCGATCTGTCCGGCGAGAATTCCAACGGCTTCGTCGGCTACCGCGCCAAGCGCCACACCGGCGTGGTCGATATCGATCGCCGCGGCGGCTATCCGATCGGCGAATTCTGGGAGCCGATCGCGGCCCGCCCCGACGGCGCGCTGATCCTCGATCCCGGCGAGTTCTATATCCTGGCTTCGAAAGAAGCCGTGCAGGTGCCGCCGGACTACGCCGCCGAGATGGTGCCGTTCGATCCTCTGGTCGGCGAATTCCGGGTGCACTACGCCGGCTTCTTCGATCCCGGCTTCGGCTATGAAGGGGCGGGCGGGCTCGGCTCGCGCGCGGTGCTGGAAGTGCGTTCGCGCGAGGTGCCGTTCATCCTCGAGCACGGCCAGATCGTCGGCCGCTTGATCTACGAGAAGATGCTGGCGCGCCCCGCCGCGATGTACGGCCAGCGCATCGGCTCCAACTACCAGGGCCAGAGCCTGAAGCTGAGCAAGCATTTCAAGGCGTAGATCCGGAGACTGGGGACCAAGGTTCGGATCCAAGAACTCGGCGACCAAGCTTGGTCATTCCGGGGCGCGAGGGCGCAAGCCCGAGCGAACCCGGAATCTCGCGCAGGCGCGATCGCAACGAGCGAGTGGCCCGTGACTGGGCGATTTATGACCCAGTATGATCGCCAAAAATGCCGGCGAGCGCGTCGATCGTGTCTTCGACCTGCTGCAAGCGCTGCGTAATTTCTTGCACTGTCAGCTGCGGTTCGGTGGCGGGATCGTCGGACGGATATCGGAAAGCCGTCGCCCAGGGCGTGATCACCGATATCTCCGCGAAAGCCGCCTTTAGCGCATCGTCGCCCGGCAACAGCTCTGCCAGAGCGACGAGATCATGCCCTCTGCCACCGTGACGGGGAAAGGCGATGCCGCGATCGATCAGGCGGGCCTTCGCAGCCTTCTCCGCCGCCTGCTGCACGAAATAGGCCGCCTGTTGCACCGAGGCCGGCGGCAGCAAAAGACGACGCGCTGCCGTGGCGTCGCATTTCGCGAGCTCCAGCCAGCTGATCGGGTCGTTCGAACTCACGGCGCCAAAGCGTCGGCGCGTTGATAGATCACGCGTCCGTCACGGTCGATCTGGTAGCTGATGCTTTGGATGTCGCGTCGTGCGGCTTCGAACGCGCCGCGGCGCAACGCCACGATCTGAATCGGGATGCCGAGGTCAGCCACCTGCTGCCACAGCGTGATCGGCGTGTAGAGGCCGGGGGGAATGCCATCATCGAGAATGACGCAAAGGTCGAAATCGCTGTCTGCTGTGTGATCGCCGCGCGCTCGGCTACCGAACAGAATGACCTTCTCAACCGGCGCCGCGGCCGCAAGCCGCCGCGCGGCTTCGCGCAGCAGTGTGTCAGTGTCAACGATGGCAACGGCAGCGCTCATATCGCGATGATAAACTCCCTCGTGGCGAAAATCACCACCTAGATGCTACGGCCAGATCGGCTTGGCGATATGGCCGATATCGTGATCCTCGGCAGTCCAGTTTCGGAGATGGACGCTGCCGTCCGGCGCGACTTCAATCAGCATGTTGACCAAGTCCGCGTTTCTGGCGACGAACACCTCCAGCACTTTGGCGAACAATCGGATCTGCTCGTCGCGCTTGGTCAGCGGAATCAATACCACCAAGCCATCATGGATCTCCAGCTTGGCATATTGCTTCAGGAAGTCGCGGCGGTTGTTGGTGACGATGACGTAGTTATGAGCGACTGCGAAGCGCGCCAAATTCCAGTCCTGCCAGCCGGCTTTCCCGATATACGTCACGTGGTCGGCGTCGAAGCCGCGCGCCTTTGCGGCGGCGACCAGCGCCACGCTTAAGCATTCGTCGATCAGAAAACGCGCGTTCAACGCACCGCCTGGTTCGGCACGATGGATTTCCAGCCGGGCCCGTAGGTCGCCTCGGCCCATCGGATCACCGCGTCGATGCCATCGACCGGCAGGCTGGGATAGTCTTCGAAAATCTCTTGAGCGCTGTGGCCGCCGCGCAGATAGGCGACGATGGTTTCGGCCGGCACGCGCGTCCCCTTGATCACCGGCTCACCGCTCATGATCGAGGGGTCCCGGGTCACTTCGGCAGTCGTCGGCGGGGTTTGCCGCAACACGCTCATGTCTCGTCTCCGGATGCAGTCGCAGGTGACCGCATCCCGAACTCTACATCAGTCCGGAACGTTCGGGAACGCCCCAACCGCCGGGTTACTTCGCCTCTGCCGCCTTCGGCGCGCTGTCCGGCGTCACCCGCCACACCACATTGCCGACGTCGTCGGCGACCAATAGCGCGCCGCGCTTGTCGATCTTGACCCCGACCGGGCGGCCCTGGGCTTCGTCCTTGTCGTTGAGAAAGCCGGTCAGCACGTCCTGCGGTTTGCCCGCGGGCTTGCCGTCCTTGAACGGCACGAAGATCACCTTGTAACCGGAAAGCGGGTTGCGATTCCACGAGCCGTGCTGGCCGACGAAGGCGCCGCCCTTCATGGCTTCCGGAAACAATTCGCCGGTGTTGAAGGTCAGCCCCAGCGAGGCGGTATGGGCGCCGAGCGCGTAGTCCGGCGCGATCGCCTTGGCCACCAGATCCGGCCGCTGCGGTTCGACCCGCACATCGACGTGCTGGCCGTAGTAACTGTACGGCCAGCCGTAGAAGCCGCCGTCCTGCACCGAGGTCATGTAGTCCGGCACCAGATCGCTGCCGATCTCGTCGCGTTCGTTCACCGTGACCCACAGCGCGCCGCTCTGCGGCTGCCAGGACGGACTGTTCGGATTGCGCAAGCCCGAGGCGAACACTCGCTTTGCGCCGCTGACGCGGTCGATTTCCAGAACCGCGGCACGGTCGGTTTCCGCTTCGATGCCGTTCTCGCCGACGTTGCTGTTGGAGCCGACGGTGGCGTAGAGCTTGGCTCCGTCGGCGCTCGCGGTGATGTCCTTGGTCCAGTGATGATTGATTGGCCCGCCGGGCAGATCGGCGACCTTCACCGCGGCAGCGGTGATCCTGGTGTCGCCGCTGCGATAGGGAAATTTCACCACCGCATCGGCGTTGGCGACATAAAGCTCGTCGCCGACCAGCACCATGCCGAACGGCGACTTTAGTCCCTCGAGAAATGCGCTGCGGGTTTCGGCTGTACCGTCGCCGTCGGCATCGCGCAACAGGGTGATGCGGTTGGCGCTGGGCGTCACCGCGCCGGCGCGTTTCTGGAACAGCCGCTGCGCCCAGGCGCGGATGCCCTTGCCGTCCTCCGGCTTCGGCGGCGCGTTGCTCTCGGCGACCAGCACGTCGCCGTTCGGCAGCACGTAGAGCTGGCGCGGATGGTCGAGCCCGGTGGCGAAGGCGTTCACCGCCATGCCGCTCGCGGGCGTCGGCTTGGCGCCGTCGGACCAGCGGTTGACGGTGGCGATGTTGATGGTGGGGATCAGCGACGACTTCGGCGCCACCAGCGTCGGCGAGGGGCCGAAATCCTCGCCGCCGGTGACGGTGGCCTGCTCATTGCAGGCGGCGAGCGGCAGCGTTAGCGCGGTGAGACAGCCGGCAATGACAGATTGGCGACGCATGAATCATCCTCGGGGTTTCCCGAACAAATGCCGCAATCGCGCGAACGTTCAGCGCAAGGCCGTGAACTTCATGTGACACGATGCAGCAGGGCGGCGCGCGTTAGAACGCCGTGAGTTGGATCGTGCACTAGCCGGTCGAGCGCGGCGGTGCGGACAGCAGAGCGTCGAACAGCGTCGGGCCGCGGCCGGTCAACGCGCCCTCGATCGACAACAGCCGGTAGCGGCTGACCATGCCGCCGCAGCTCGGCGTGCCGCCGGTTTCGCCGCGCGCCGGCAGCGCCCGGTGGCATGGTACCAGCAGCGCGAATGGGTTTTTCGACAGCGCCTGGCCGACCGAATGGATCGCGCCGGAAGCGCCCAGCCGCGTGGCGATCTCGGCGAAGGTCAACGTCTCGCCGCGCGGGATCGTCCGCACCAACTCGTAGACCCGGCGATGAAACGGCGTCGCCTCGGCCATATCGAGCGCAGCGTTCGACAGATCGGCCGGCTCTCCGCGCAGCAGCGCCTTGAGGCCGTCGATCGCGGCTTCGACGTCCGGGTTCGGGCGGCTCTCGCGGGCGTCGGGACAGCGGCGCAACAGCTGCCGCCGGGTTTCGATCTCGCGCGCCTCAGCGAGCTGCACCCCGGCAATGCCGGCAGCGCTCCAGGCGATGGCACATCGCCCGACCACAGTATCGAAAACTGTGTACGCCCGCCCACCCATGGTTGCGACTATAGCAGGGGACCCGCGCTCCGCATCTGGAAAGTTGTCGGAAAAGTGTCTGAAATTTGGACCGCTAAAGGGGGCTCGCTCTGTCATACGATCCCGAGGATGGGGGACGGATGGCTGCAGGATGCCCGTTGTGCTATCTTGTCACCATGACCACCAAGGCGCTTGACGAGCAGATGCAGCGGGCCGCGGCTTGGCCGGAGGCCGCACAGGCGGAGCTGGCCCAAATCGCCCGGGAAATCGATGCCGGGCTGGCGGCAGGCGCGTATCAGCCGACGCCGCAGGAGCTCGAGGGCATCGCCCGCGGATTAGCTGACGCCCGCGCCGGCCGCTTTGCCTCCGACGACGACGTCCGGCAGGTGCTTGAGAAGAATCGTCCGGCATGAAGGTGGTGTCCACCCATTTATCCCGCAGGTCGCCATCCGAAAATTGCCAACGGCGCCAGCTTTGTCTATCGTTGCGCCGCCATCGATGATGCACAGCCGCCACCCGCGAGGGTCTCGCAGGGACGGTAAGTCATTGGTTTTGCGGGCGTAGTTCAATGGTAGAACGGCAGCTTCCCAAGCTGCATACGAG
This sequence comes from Rhodopseudomonas palustris BisB18, assembly GCF_000013745.1. Classification (GTDB taxonomy): domain Bacteria; phylum Pseudomonadota; class Alphaproteobacteria; order Rhizobiales; family Xanthobacteraceae; genus Rhodopseudomonas_A; species Rhodopseudomonas_A palustris_F. Next base: position 5,467,598 of record NC_007925.1, on the reverse strand, counting down.
GGTTCGATTCCCTTCGCCCGCTCCAGCCAAGCGGCTCCAGACCGGCCCAGGCACCCCGAGGCAGGCACGGCTTGTCGGACGGCAGCGCAGGACATGGCGCGCCTCTTAGGCTTTTACCCGTACCGCGCGCCCTTTGAGGCAAGCGGAAAGTGGAAGCAAATGGCAAAGTTCAATCCATTTCGACCAGGTAGCGTGATCTCTCCGGGAATGTTCGTGGGACGATTTGAGGAAATACAAGTTGCCGAGCATGCTCTGCTGCAAACGCGCAACGGTAATCCGCAGCATTTTGTCATCGAAGGTGAGCGTGGAATTGGAAAGTCGTCGCTTTGCCTATGGCTTGATTATCTTGCGAAGGGTGATTTTCCCTACGATAAAATCAATAGGTTGAGCTTTGTTGTTGTGAGCGTCGAACTGCACGAAGGGATGAACTACGACGATATTGTCGATGTGCTCTTGTCAGAACTGAAGCGACAAATAGCAAACCGCCAGCAGCTATTGGAAAGTTGCAAGAAAGCTTGGGAGTTCTTGAGTCGGTTTCAGGTTGGAGGCGTCAAATATGATCGACCGGCACAGCCGGTTACAGATCATCGTCGCCTCGACGAGTTGACGGATGTACTTGTCAATCTGATTGAAGAGTCCGGCGGTTCTATTGAGGGTGTCGCCGTTCTGATTGATGAGGCTGATCGACCTGCAAGCGCAGCGAACCTGGGACAATTGTGTAAATTACTCACGGAGCGACTGGCGCGGCGTCGATGCGAGAGAGTCTGTATAGGACTATTTGGTCTGCCTGGTCTCTTGGGTAAGCTTAAAGACTCTCATGAGTCGTCGTTAAGAATTTTCAATATCCTAACATTGGAGCCGCTCGAGCCACCTGAACGGATAGCCGTCATCGAAAAAGGCTTGGAGGAGGCCGCTCGTAAGAACCAGTTTGAGACAACGATTTCTGAAGAGGCGAAGGCCATGATCGCGAACCTCTCAGAAGGCTATCCGCATTTCTTGCAGGAGTTTGCGCACTGCGCGTTTGCGATCGATGACGACAATAATATCTCCGTCGATGACGTTCTTGATGGGACCTTCAAGGAGCACGGCGCGCTTAATCAACTGGGGAAGAAGTATTTCGCTGATCTTTATATCGATCAAATTGGATCGGAGGATTATCGACGGGTCCTAATAGCCATGGCGGAGAGTTTAGATGGCTGGGTAAGTCGGCAAGCCATTTTAGAACGATCGAAGGTAAAAGAAAAAATCGTCGACAATGCGCTCCACGCCCTAAGGGAACGGAAGATAATATTCCTTAATCCGAGGGTGCGCGGGGAATATAGGCTGCCAACTAAATCATTTGCCGTTTGGATCCGGGCGCGAGAGGAACAAAAGGCTGTGGAGGCGCGTGCGGCCATTCAGGCGGCCCCCAGCAGCTAGCCAAAGAGATCATAATAGGTATTTTGATAAGGACGTAGGGAGCGCTAAGGAACGCTAAGGAACGCTAGGGAACGCTAGGGGAAGCTAAGGAACGCTAGGGAACGCCTCTGCCACCCCTCACCCCCTGTACCGCAGCGCCTCGACCAACAGGGCGAAGGCCGGGGTCGGCTTCCGGTTCGGGTAATACAGATGATAGCCCGGAAACGGCGGGCACCAGTCGCCGAGCACCCGGACCAGCCGCCCGGCGGCAAGATGCGAGGTGGCCAGATCTTCCGGCATAAAGGCGATGCCGAAGCCGTCGAGCGCCGCCTGCAGCGCCAGCGGCAGGGTGTTGAAAATCAATTGGCCTTCGACCCGCACTTTCAGTTCGCGGCCGGCCTTCTCGAATTCCCAGGCATAGAGGCTGTTGTAGGTCGGCAGCCGGATATTGATGCAGGCGTGGTCGGTGAGGTCCTGCGGCCGCTTCGGCCTCGGGCGCTGCGCGAAATAGCTGGGGGCTGCGATCGCCGCCATCCGCATGTCGGGCGCGATCCGCAGCGCGATCATGTCCTTGGAGACCTGCTCGCCGAACCGCACACCGGCGTCGAAGCGCTCGGCGACGATGTCGGTGAAGGTGTTGTCGGAGCAGATCTCGACCTTGATCTCGGGGTAATCCTTCAGCAGCCGCGCCAGCGCCGGCCACAGCACGGTCTCGGCGGCGTGCTCGCCGGCGGTGATGCGGATGCTGCCGGCCGGCTTCTCGCGCAGATCGCTTAAGCCCGCGAGTTCGGCGTCGATCTCGGCCAGCCTTGGCGCCACGGTGCGCAACAGCCGTTCGCCGGCTTCGGTCGGCGCCACGCTGCGGGTGGTGCGGGTCAACAGCCGGATGCCGAGCCGGGCTTCGAGCTCGCGAATGGTGTGGCTCAGCGCCGATTGCGACACTCCGAGTTTGGCCGCGGCGCGGGTGAAGCTGCGCTCCTCGGCCACCGCGACGAACGCCGAAAGGTCGCCGAGATTGGCCCGCTCATTCATGAAATATCCTCATAAGCACATGCAGATTATACCGGCTAGTCGCACAGCGCGAAAGCGCTAGATTGCGGCCGTCGCCGCCACGCTTGCGTTGCGGCGCGCCAATTCAAGCGACAGGAGTGGACGATGCAGACACGCAAACTCGGCAACAGCGGCCTCGAGGTTTCGGCGCTGGGGCTCGGCTGCATGGGGATGAGCTTTTCCTACGGTCCGCCGAAGGACAAGCCGGAGATGATCGCGCTGTTGCGCGCGGCGGTGGAGCGCGGCGTGACGTTTTTCGACACCGCCGAGGTCTATGGTCCGTTCACCAACGAGAACCTGCTCGGCGAGGCGCTGGCGCCGTTGCGCGACCGCGTGGTGATCGCCACCAAGTTCGGTTTCAAGCTCGATCCCACCGGCAAACAACGCTGGACCGGGCTCGACAGCCGGCCGCAGCACATCAAGGAGGTTGCCGAGGCCTCGCTGAAACGGCTGAAAACCGACCGCATCGACTTGTTCTATCAGCACCGAGTCGATCCCGAGGTGCCGATCGAGGACGTCGCCGGCGCGGTGAAGGATCTGATCGCGCAGGGTAAGGTCAAGCATTTCGGGCTGTCGGAAGCGGGCCCCCAGACCATTCGGCGCGCTCATGCGGTGCAGCCCGTCACGGCGCTGCAGAGCGAATATTCGCTGTGGTTGCGCAGTGCGGAGGCCGAAACGCTGCCGTTGCTCGCAGAACTCGGCATCGGCTTCGTGCCCTATAGCCCGCTCGGCCGCGGCTTCCTCACCGGCGCGATCGACGCCTCGACCAGCTTCGACAGCAGCGATTTCCGGTCTTCGCTGCCGCGCTTCACGCCGCAGGCCCGCGCCGCCAACCAGGCGCTGGTCGATCTGTTGGGCCGCATCGCCGCGCGCAAAGCCGCAACCCCGGCGCAGATCGCGCTGGCCTGGCTGTTGGCGCAGAAGCCGTGGATCGTGCCGATCCCCGGCACCACCAAGCTGAACCGGCTGGAAGAAAACCTCGGCGCGGTCGCAATTGAGCTTACAGCCGACGATTTGCGTGAAATCGATAGCGCGGCCTCGAACATCACCGTGCAGGGCGATCGCTATCCCGAACAGTTGGAAGTTCTGACCGGTCGCTGACGCGGCCGGTTCGCCCCGCAAGCCCACCTGCAAGATTCCTTGGAAAGCCAAAAATGATTCATGTCAAAGCCTATGCCGCGCAGTCCGCGGCTTCGCCGATCGCGCCGTTCAGCCTGGAGCGGCGCGAACCCGGTCCGCACGACGTGCAGATCGATATTCTGTATTGCGGCGTCTGCCATTCCGATCTGCACCAGGCCCGCAACGATTGGAGCAACTCGCTGTATCCGATGGTGCCCGGCCACGAAATCGTCGGCCGCGTGGTCGCCACCGGCGCTCATGTGAAGAACCTCAAGGTCGGCGATTTCGCCGGCGTCGGCTGCATGGTGGATTCCTGCCGGCATTGCGCGCCGTGCGAGGCCGGGCTCGAGCAATATTGCATCGAGGGCGCGACCTGGACCTACAACGCGCACGAACGCGGCTCGCAGCAGCTGACCTTCGGCGGCTATTCCGAAGCGATCGTCGCCGACGAACGCTTCGTGGTGAAGATCCCCGCCCACATGGATCTGAAGGCGGTGGCGCCGCTGCTCTGCGCCGGCATCACCACCTGGTCGCCGCTGCGGCACTGGAAGGTCGGCAAAGGCCAGAAGGTCGGCGTCGTTGGGCTCGGCGGCCTCGGCCATATGGGCGTGAAGTTCGCCAAGGCGCTCGGCGCCCATGTGGTGATGGTCACCACCTCGCCGGAGAAGGGCAAGGACGCGATCCGGCTCGGCGCCGACGAGGTGCTGGTGTCGAAGGACGCGAACGCTATGGCCAAGGCCAAGGGCTCGTTCGACTTCCTGCTCAACACCATCCCGGTCGGCCACGACGCCAACCCGTATTTGCAGTTGCTCAAGCTCGACGGCGCGATGGTGATGGTCGGCGCGCTGACGCCGCTGGATCCGATCGTCGGCGGCAATCTGATCCACGGCCGCCGCAGCATCGCCGGCTCGGGGATCGGCGGCATGCCGGAGACCCAGGAGATGATCGATTTCTGCGCCGAACACGGCATCGTCTCCGACGTCGAAATGATCCGCATCCAGGACATCAACAAAGCCTATGAGCGGCTGTTGAAGAACGACGTGCGCTATCGCTTCGTCATCGACATGGCGTCGCTGAAGAACGCGGGTTGATACGTGCATTAAGAACGCCACTGAGCGCCGATCCACAACCAGGCCGTCATCCCGGATTGCGAGTTCGTCAGAACGAGCAAGTCCGGGATCCATATCCCCTGCAGGGGTTATGGATCCCGGGCTCACGCGCAGCTTCGCTGCTTGTGCCCCGGGACGACAGCGAGGGCTCGCAAAGCGATCAAAACCAAGCGAGACAACCATGCAGCAAAATGCCGGGGGAAATGTCCCCCGGCGTTTTGTGAGTTAGTACGCTGTACGCTGAATTCGCCTCAGCACGCCTTAGGCGTCTGCAACGCTCAGCCGCGCAGCAGCACCGGCAGGCCGAGCATCGAGGAGAACGGCGCCGGGTCGTTGATCAGCGAGGCCGAGCCGCGCTGGTTGTCCGACAGCGAGGAGAACGGCGCCTGGCTGTGGGTCAGCGAGGAGAACGGCTTCTGGCTGTGGCTCAGCGAGGAGAACGGCTTGGAGCTGATCAGCAGCGGAAAGCCCGAGAAGAACGTGTCGGAGCTGATTATTTCCGGCAGTCCCAGCCACGAACCGGTGGTCTTGGATTCGGTGATGCGCGGCGCGCCGGTCAGCCGGGTCGACGACGAGGTCAGCGTCGGGGCACCGACCGCGCTCGACAGCGGCGCGGCGGTGTTGGGATGCGCGTGGCCATTGCCGTTGCGGGCATAGCCGTTGCCGCTGCCATTGGTGGCCTTGCTTGGGCCGGCGCTGTTGAGGATCTGCTCGGCCTTGGCGCCGGTGCCGAACGGCGCATTGACCGCCACCACGCTGCCGCCCTTGCCGTCCGACACCAACTCGACGTCGGTGTAATCGGCTGCCTTCAGCTGAGCGACGACCGCCGACGCGGTGCGGGGATTGTCAAACGTCCTGATCATCTGCGCCATAAGTCTTCCACTCCTTGGTTGGCTGCGGGCACATTAGCGGCCCGATGTGAAATTCGTTTGCGAGCAATGCGCGAGGGCATTTCGCGGAAGTAAGTCAGCTGTGCGGCAATCGGTTCCCGCATCACGCGGTTGTCATTGCAGTGCACAGTATTTCGGGAACTGGGTACCGGGGAACGGCGTTCAAGGGGGCTGCGCGGATGGCGCCTGCCGGATCTGCCTCATCCTTAATCAGCCGTTAATTCCCGATCCGGCGTTGCGGCGCCGTCACGACGGCTCGCTACACATCGGCCGGCAAGCCCGTCATGGAATCGGGATGCGACGTACGACGTCATGTGGGGGAAGGAGCGCCGATGCCGAGTGCCGCGATCACGTGCTGGTGGGCGGTGGGGGTGCTGTACCAGATCTATCCGCGCTCGTTTCAGGACGCCGACGGCGACGGCATCGGCGATCTCGCCGGTATCATCGCCCGGCTGCCCTATCTGGTCGATCTCGGCGTCGATGCGATTTGGCTGTCGCCGATTTTTCCGTCTCCGATGGCGGACTTCGGTTACGACATCGCCGACTATGTCGGCATCGATCCGCTGTTCGGCACCATGGATGACTTCGACGCGCTGGTCGCTGCCGCGCACGGAAACGGGCTGAAAGTCATTCTTGACCTGGTGCCGAACCACACCTCGGATCGGCATCCGTGGTTCGTCGAAAGCCGCGCCTCGCGCGACAATCCGAAACGCGATTGGTATCTGTGGCGCGATCCGGCGCCGGACGGCGGGCCGCCGAACAATTGGCTGTCGGAATTCGGCGGCTCCGGCTGGCAGTATGATGAGACGACGCGGCAATATTACTATCACGCCTTCCTGGCGCAGCAGCCGGATCTGAACTGGCGCAACCCGAAGGTGCGCGAGGCGATCTATCAGGTGATGCGGTTCTGGCTCGGCCGGGGCGTCGACGGCTTTCGCGTCGACGTGATCTGGCATTTGATCAAGGACGAACTGTTCCGCGATAATCCGCCGAACCCCGACTTCAAGCCGGAGATGCCGCCGCACGCTGCCCTGCACCCGGTGTATTCCGCCGACCGGCCGGAGACGCTGCAGGTGGTGGCCGAGATGCGCCGGGTGATCGACGAGTTCGACGCCCGGGTGCTGATCGGCGAGATCTACCTGCCGATCGAGCGGCTGGTGGCGTATTACGGCGAAGGTCTCGCCGGCGCGCAGCTGCCGTTCAATTTCGCGCTCTTATCAACGCCATGGCACGCCCGCACCCTGGCGCAACTGATCGACCGCTACGAGGCCGCGCTGCCGCAAGGCGCCTGGCCGAACTGGGTGCTCGGCAATCACGACCGCCCCAGGATCGCCAGCCGCGTCGGTTTGGCACAGTCCCGCGTCGCGGCGATGCTGTTGCTGACGCTGCGCGGCACGCCGACGATGTATTATGGCGACGAGATCGGCATGCAGCAGGTGGCGATCGCGCCCGAGCAGGTGCGCGATCCGTTCGAGAAGAACGTGCCGGGCATCGGCGTCGGCCGCGACGGCTGCCGCACGCCGATGCAATGGGACGCTTCCGCGCATGGCGGGTTTTCGGCCGCGCAGCCGTGGCTGCCGTTGGCCGAGCATTACGCGCAGGAGAACGTCGCCAATCTGAGTGCCGATGCGCAATCGATCCTCAACCTCTATCGTGCGCTGATCAGCTTGCGCAAACGGCTGCCGCAGCTTGCGCATGGCGACTACGCGCCGCTCGCCGCCGACGGCGATCTGTTGCTGTATCGGCGCCACGACGCGACAGGCTCGGTGCTGATCGCGCTCAATCTCGGCGCCCAGCCGGTCTCGGTGGTGTCCGACACCATCGGGCTCGACGGCGAGATCCTGCTCTCCACCGCGATGGACCGCGGCGGCGAACGGGTCGGCAGCGAACTCAGCCTGCGCGGCCATGAGGGCGTCATCGTCGGGCCGGCGCCTGAGGAGGTGGTGTAGCGGGCGTTGCGCTGTACGAGCGCCGCCGCAAAAGGCTGAAGTCATCGGGTGACACAACGGCGGCGCGCTCTTTCGTGGAGATTGTGCACGAACAGCACCGAATTGTCGCAAAGGTCGTCGATCATTGCGCTCCCCGACAAACACGGCGATGCCCGGCGCCGGGCCGGGCATCGTGGGCATGTTACGATCACCGCGTGAGCGTTAGGCCATCGCCACGCCGTAGTAATCGTCGATCTTGCGGGTGCCTTGCTCGTCGCGCCAGTTCCAGTCGGAGGTGCGGGCGTATTTCGGTGCGCCCTTGACCTGGTCGTTGGTCACCATGGTCTGGTAGCCGCCGAGTTCGACGTTGTATTTCAGTGAGGGCCAGGGCAGCGGGTAGTAGTCGTCGCCGATGCCGAGGAAGCCGCCGAACGACAGCACCGCATAAGATACCTTGCCCGACAGCTTCTCGATCATCACCCGTTCGATCGCGCCGACCTTTTCGCCATCGGGACCATAGACCGCAGTTCCCTGGACCTTGTCGCTGCCGATCAGACTGACGGTTTCATCTGCTTCAGTGATCATGCTCGTCTCCCTTGCGTTGGCTGATCAACCGTCGGCGGCGCGACTCGTTCCGATGCGGCAGGGCTTCACAGTGGCGCTTGCCGTACCTATGTTGGGTTCATCCGCAACCAACGAAAGGAGGTGATCCAGTGTCTCATTCAAAGCGCTGTCACCTCGCTGAGGCCGCCCGCTAACGGCTGAAGTCAGCCAAGGCTGTGGCGCTCTCGGCGCCGGGAACCAGCGAGATCGAGGGAAGGGCGCGCCGGCACACCACCGGCGCGCCTTTTCTACCGGGTGCAACTACTGGATGCAGTGCGCGATAACGATCATTTTGCCTGGAACGATTTCGCGGTCGGGGCGTTTGTGCCCCTGCGTTGGCGTTTCAGACGCGCAAGGTAAAGTTCTCTGCCTCGGCCAATGCGTTCTTCTCCCAAGGGGCGCGAGCGGGGTCGTCGAGACCGCGGCGAACGATCGAGGCATCACACGGTATGGCGTCATCGGACACGGCATTTCTGCGCGGCGGTGGCGAGACCGGTGCGCTGATTGCGGGCTTCGATTGGCAATCGACGTCGCTCGGCGCGATCACGGACTGGCCGCAATCGCTGAAGACGGCCGCCGGTCTGGTAGTGCACTCGACGGTGCCGATGGTGATGCTGTGGGGCCCCGACGGCTTCATGATCTACAACGACGCCTATTCGGCCTTCGCTGGCGCCCGGCATCCGGCGCTGCTCGGCAGCAAGGTCCGCGAGGGCTGGCCCGAGGTCGCCGATTTCAACGACAATGTCATGCGGATCGGTCTCAGCGGCCGCAGCTTGGCCTATCGCGACCAGAAGCTGACGCTGTACCGCAACGGCGTTCCCGAACCGGTCTGGATGAACCTCGACTATTCGCCGGTGCTGGATGAGAGCGGTCGCCCCGCCGGCGTGATCGCCATCGTGGTGGAAACCACCAAGCGGGTGCTGGCCGATCAACGCGTCGCCGCCGAGCAGGACCGGCTGCTCAGCATGTTCGAACAGGCGCCCGGCTTCATGGCGATGGTCGAGGGCCCGGAGCACGTCTTCACCCTCGCCAACCAGGCCTATCTGCAGCTGATCGGACATCGCGACGTGATCGGCCGGCCGTTGCGCGAGGCGCTGCCCGAGGTCGAGGGCCAGGGCTTTTCCGAGATCATGGACGACTGTTATCGCACCGGCCAGCCGTTCGTCGGCACCGCCTGGAAGGTCAGCCTGCAGCGCGTGGCGGGCGGCGCCGTCGAGGACCGCTTCGTCGATTTCGTCTACCAGCCGGTGCGCGACGGCGCCGGCGACGTTACCGGCATTTTCGTGCAGGGCTCCGACGTCACCCAGCGGGTCGCCGGCGATGCCGAATTGCGCCGCATCACCGAGACGCTGGAAGCCCGCGTCGGCGAGCGCACCGCCGAACTCGCCGCGGCGAACCGGCAATTGGTCGCCCAGATCGAGGAGCGCGAACGGGTCGAGGCGACGCTGCGGCAGATGCAGCGGCTGGAGGCGGTCGGCCAGCTCACCTCCGGCGTGGCGCACGACTTCAACAATCTGTTGACGGTGGTGCTCGGCAATCTCGGCTTCCTCGAAAAGACCCTCGATCGCGCCGGCGTCGACGCCAAGGCGCACGCAAGGCTCGCCAATATCCGCACCGCCGCCGAGCGCGGCGCGACGCTGACCGCGCAGCTTTTGGCGTTCTCGCGCCGGCAGCGGCTGGAAACCCGCGCCGTCGATCTCAATGAGACCGTGACGAAGATGCGAGCGCTCTTGCAGAGTTCGATGGGCGGATCGGTGCGGCTGGAAACCGTGTTGCAGCCGGATCTGTGGCAGGCGCTGGTCGACCCGACCCAGATCGAACTGGTGATCCTCAATCTGGCGATCAACGCCCGCGACGCCATGCAGGTCGGCGGCTCGCTGACGGTGGAGACCGCCAACGTCCGGCTCGGCGCGCCGACCCGGCCGGAAATGCCGGCCGCCGGCGAATATGTGATGATCGCGGTGGCCGACACCGGCACCGGAATGACGCCCGAGGTGCTGGCCAAGGCGTTCGAGCCGTTCTTCACCACCAAGCCGGTCGGCAAGGGCTCCGGGCTCGGGCTCGCCCAGGTGTTCGGCTTTGCCAAGCAGTCCGGCGGCGGGGTGCGGATCGACACCCGGATCGACGAAGGCACCACGGTGAAAGTGTTTCTGCCGCGCGCCGCGCGCAGCGCCGCCGCGCAGCCGTCAGATCTGCGCGAGGCGATGCCGCTGCGCGGCCCGGTGCGACGGCTGTTGTTGGTCGACGACGACAGCGCGGTGCGCGACGTCACCGCGGCGATGCTGCGCGAGATCGGCTGCGTGGTGATCGAGGCCGGCAGCGGCGGCGCCGCGCTGGATATTCTGGAGCGCGACCCTGCGCCGTTCGATCTGATGGTGATCGATTTCGCGATGCCCGGCATGACCGGCGCCGAGGTGGCGCGCGAGGCGCAGTTGCGGCGGCCAGGCATGCCGATGATCTTCATCACCGGCTACGCCGATCTGGCGGCGCTGCAGAACATCGGCGAAGACGCCATCGTGCAGAAGCCGTTCCGCGACGACGAATTGCTGCGCAAGATCGGCCGCGCGCTCGGCGGCGGCGCCACGGGCAACGTGGTGCAAATGCGCAAGTAGCGCGACGCCGCCGGCGCGCCGATTGCTTGCCGCGGAAGTTGGCTTATAGAGATGGAAATCCTCCCCGCCCGGCCTCGCCATGACCTCCACCGCCGTCATCCAGACCAAGCAAGGCATCGGCGACGTGATGTGGCATCTGCCGTTCATCCGGGCGATCGCCGCCGCCACGCCGGAGCGCGCGGTGACCTTCCTGACGCTGCCCTCCAGCTTCGCCCGCGATCTGCTCCGCGGCGAAGCCTGCGTCGCCGAGACGCTCTATTACGAGAACCGCGGCTCCGAATGGGCGCGCGGTCTGCACCTCGCGCGATTGATCGGCACCTTGCGGGCGAGGCGCTTCACCACGTTGTGGATCCTCGACCGCTCGGTGCGTCCGGCGATCGCGGCCTTGGCCGCCGGCATCCCGAACCGGATCGGGCTCGGCTTCGGCCAGCAGCGACTGTTCATCACCAACCCGGGCATCGACCCGCGCTACCGGCCCGAACACCCGATCGAATGGCTGAAGGCGTTGATGGCGGCGATGCAGCTGCCGCTGCCCGACACCGAGCCGAACCTGACGCTGCCGCCGGCGCTGCGCGCCGAGCTGTTGCGGCGTTATCAGGACCGGCCGCGGCCGTGGATCGTGCTCGGCATCGGCGCCTCGGCGCCGCAGCGCGATTGGAGCGACGCGCAATGGAGCGCCTTTTTGGACGAATTGCGCCGGCGCTCGACTGGCACCGCATTTCTGATCGGCGGTCCCGGCAACGCCGCGCGGGCCGCCGCACTGATCGCCGCCGGGCGCGGCGCTGAGGTCAACGCCTGCACGCTGTCGATCGCCGAGTCGGCGGCGCTGATCGGCGGCGCCGATCTCTATCTCGGTCCGGATTCCGGACCGCTGAACGTCGCGGCCGCGGTCGGCACCCCGGCGTTCGGGCTTTTCGCGGTCAATCCGGTGCTGGACTATTCGCGCTTCATCCATCCGATCCTGCCCGACGATGGCCGGCGCTCGCCGGACGGCATGGCGCGCACCTCGCCGGGGCGCGTGCTCGACGCCATCGCGCCGCACCTCGCGAGCCCGACGGCGTCGGCGCCCGTCTGAGTGGCGGGCAGCGTCACGGCAAGAAAGAGGTTCGCAAACTAAGCGCGGTGTCCCGGACGCGGTGCCGCGTCCTTCACGCGGCTCCGCGAGCCGGGACCGTTCCAGGCGCTGCGTTCCGATACGGCCCCGGCTCTGCTGTCACCACGCCGCGCGCGGCATGGTGACCGCGTCCCGGGCGCGCTTTCCCCTGGCCGGCCGACATCTGACTAATGACGCAACAACCCATGGTTGCCGACGTCGCTGATTCGCCATAGATTGCAGTGTCGGCGGCATTCCTTTGGGGGACCACCATGGCAGATGAGTTTGGAGACAGGCTGATCGGGTTTGCAAAACGCTACGTGGGCATCGCCGAGCGTTGCAACAACGAAGAATCCACCAAGATGTTTCTGGTGCTTCCGTTCATCAGTTTCCTGGGGTTTGACGTTCAAAATCCATTTGAAGTTTGTCCCGAGCACGCCGCCGACTTTTCCGATAAGTACAAGAATCGTGTCGACTTCGCGATCTTGCAGGACGATCTGCCGATCGTCGCCATCGAATGCAAGTGTTGTGGTGCCCCGTTGAAAGACGAAAGAGGGCAGCTTCGCAGCTACTTTAATGCGGCGCCCACGGTCAAGATGGGGTTGCTGACTGATGGCGTCGTGTTTGAATTCTATGCGGACTCTGACGAACCCAACATGATGGATGAGAAGGCTTTTCTCACTGTCAACCTTCGTGACATCGCAAACGGCAGATTGGATGAAAGCGTTGCCGACGGGTTGAAGTCGCTGCAGAAGGGGCAGTTCAATCCCGAGAACATTGGCGCTGAGGCCAAGCGCAAACTGGTATTCCAGAAATTCTTGCAGGAAATCACCTTGCTGGCGGAACGGCCGAGTGAATCGTTCACCCGGATGCTGTTGAGGGCCGTCAATATTCAGCACGTGCGGGACAAGTCGTTGCCTGAATACCAGGACCTGGTCGGCACCGCATTTCGCGAATTCGTCAACGTGAAGATCCTGCAGCGCCTGGAATTGACCAAGGCGGCGCCGCCGGCTGCTTTGGTGCAGACGGAAGCGAGTGCGGCCCCTGAGGCGGCGAAAGAGCCAGGAACTGTTCTGCCGTCCGATACGGAATTGGAGGTGCTCACCTTCGTGAAACGTCGGCTCTCCTACCTGGCCGACGACGAGTTGCTTTTCGATGCTGCGCAGAGGATCGAATTCACCAGCTATAAAGGCAAACTGGTTGTCTTCTTTGGCCGCGAACGCCGCGGGCGCCTGTTCGACTTCTTTGAAGGCGGAACTCGCGGTCCCAAATATCGCTTTGTCTTCGCCGACAATCCGGAAGAGATCGTCACCGATAAGCTCGCCGGTGCGATACTTGATGGGCCGTTGCTTCAGATCTTCAAGAGGCGAGTCAATGGCGATGCGCCGCCGCAACCCGTCGCCACGTCAACGGTGATCGCCATGAATCCACGCTGAAGGCACCCATGCACTGGACGACGTGGCAGCAGATTCGGTCCCGCGGTTCTCTCTGAAGCGTTATCAACCGGCACCCGGTCTGCTGAGCGGCGTGAAGAAGGCTGTGCCGCGCCGGGCAATCGGGACGCTTCGCGAACGGCCCTGCGGCGTCAAATTTTGGCCGCGGCCTTCCCGATCACGCCCTCGCGCTGTTTCACCGCGTGATAATAGGCCCACCACAGATGCGCGGCCGCTCCCCGCAGCGGGCGCCACGGCTCGGCGAGCGGCGCCATTTGTTTCGGCGTCGGCCGCGCGGGCAGTTCGAGTCCGATCCGCATCGCCTCCTGCAGCGCGAGATCGCCGGCCGGCCAGGCGTCGCCATGGCCGAGGCAGAACAACAGATAGATGTCGGCGGTCCACGGCCCGATGCCGTGCAGCGCGGTCAGGCTGGCATGGGCGGCGTCGGCGTCCTCGTCGGCGAGCACGTCGAGATTGAGGCGCTCGGCGGCCAGTTCCCGCGCCAGATTCTTCAGGGTCTTGATCTTGGCCGCCGACAGTCCCAGCCGGCCGAGCCGGTCGGCGCGGGCGCGGCGCAGCGCGTCGTGGTGGAACGGATCGAACGCCGCCGACACCCGCCGCCAGATCGCCGCCGCCGAGGCCACCGACAATTGCTGGCCGCAGACGATCGCGGCGAGCCCGCCGAACCCCGGTTCGCGCCGCCGCAGCGTCGGCATCCCGGCGCGCTTCAAGACCGGCTTCAGCCGCGGGTCCAGCTTGACCAGCGCTTTGACGGCCTCGTCGAGATCGGTCTGGGTGTTGAGGTGGACGGTCATCGCGGCTTACAACGAACATGTCCGCCGAAAGAGATCAATGCCACCCGTTTTCCGTTTCGCGCCGAGCCCGAACGGCCTCTTGCATCTCGGCCACGCTTTTTCGGCGTTGCTGAATTTCGACCTGGCGCGGGCGGCCGGCGGCCGGATGTTGCTGCGGATCGAGGACATCGACGCCACGCGCTGCCGTCCGGAATTCGAAGCCGCGATCCTCAGTGACCTGTCCTGGCTCGGCCTCCGCTGGGAGGGCGAGGTGCGGCGGCAGTCCGAGCATTTCGAACTGTATCGGCAGGCGACGACGCGACTCAGCGAGATGGGCTTGCTGTATCCGGCGTTCGAAAGCCGCGCCGAGATCGCCCGGTTGGTGATGCAGCGCGAGCAGGCCGGGCCGTGGCCGCGCGATCCCGACGGCGCGCCGCTGTATCCCGGCGACGCGCGCGCGCTGACGCCGGATCGGCGCGCGCAGCTGCTGGCCTCCGGCGCGCCCTATGCGCTGCGGCTCGACATGGCGGCGGCGATCGCCCGGGTCGGTTCGCTGAGCTGGCGCGAACGCGGCGAAGGCCCGCACGGCGAGACCGGCACCGTGCCGGCGCAGCCGCAGGCCTGGGGCGACGTGGTGCTGGCGCGCAAGGACACGCCGACCAGCTATCATCTCGCCGTGGCGATCGACGACGCGCTGCAGGGCGTCACCGAGGTGGTGCGCGGTCGCGACCTGTTCTGGGCCACCAGCGTGCACCGGCTGCTGCAGGCGCTGCTCGATCTGCCGCAGCCGGCCTACCGGCATCATCGTCTGATCCTGGACGTCGCCGGACACAAACTGTCGAAGTCGATGCGGGCCACCTCCCTGGTGGAATTACGAGGTAGCGGGATCACGCCGCCGGCGATTCGTCGGCAATTGGGTCTGCCACCGGCCTGAAGTTGGCGGCAAGCCGACGGCGCGCAGCTTGCGTGACTCGAAGCACCGTGTCGTGGCATGGTGCGCGCGGGCGGTCGGGGGATTGATGGCAGTAACATCGCGCCAGCTGCGAAGCGGGCGGACGCTGGTGAAGCGGACGGCGAAGAAGCGCGCCCGCAAACCCGCGCCGCCGAAGCGCCGCGCGCCGCCGCGCTCCGATCCCGGCATCGTCGAGTTGGCGTTGGCGGCGTTCGCCCACGAGGTGCGCACGCCGCTCACCGGCATTCTCGCGGTCAGCGATCTGCTCGCGACCTCCGATCTCGACCCCCGCGAACGCCGCTGGGTCGACACCATCAAGGCCGGAGCCGAGCATCTCGCCGGCCTTGCAACCTTGTTCGTCGACGCCGCACGCAGCAGCGCCTCCGGCCTCGGCGTGCGCGAAGATTTCTTCGATCTGCGCGCGCTGGCCCGCAACGCCGCCAACTCGCTGGCCGGGCGCGCGGCCGCCAAAGGCCTGCAGGCGACCACCCGGATCAGCGACAAGCTCCCGGCCTTCGTGGTCGGCGACGCGATCCGGCTGCGCGCGGCGCTGGAAAACCTGATCGACAATGCGGTGAAGTTCACCGAGCAGGGCTCTGTCGCGATCAAGGTGTCGACCGCGCGCGCGCCGAAGGGCAAGGTCGGAATCGTGTTCGCGGTGTCCGACAGCGGCATCGGGCTGACGCTCACCGAGATCAAGCGGCTGTTTCGGCCGTTCTCGCAGGCCAACGTCACCATCGCGGCGCGGTTCGGCGGCGCCGGCCTCGGGCTGTCCTCGGTACGGCAGATCGCGCGTGCGATGGGCGGCGACATCGCGGTGGCGCAGCGGCCCGGCGGCGGCACCACCTTCACGCTGACGGTGGCGTTGACCCGGTCGACCGGGGCGCTGACGCTGTTGCCGGGCGCCGACGGCGAAAGCCCGGAAGATCGCGCCGCGCCGCTGCATCTGCTCAGCGTCGAGGACAATCCGTTCGGCCGCGTCGTGCTCAACGCGGTGCTCAGCGAACTCGGCCATCATACCGAGTTCGTCGGGCGCGGCGAACTCGCCGCGAGCCGCGTCGCGGAGGGGCAGTTCGACGCGGTGCTGATGGACATGGTGCTGCCCGGCATCAGCGGCGTCGAGGCGATCCGTCAGATCCGCGCGCTGCCCGGGGCGACAGGCCGCATCGCCATCATCGGCGTGTCCGGCCGCGGCGATGACGAGGCCGCCTCGCGCGCCGCCGGGGCCGACGCCTTCCTGCTCAAACCGGTGTCTCCTCGGGGGCTAGCGACTGCGCTGCTTGAAGCGACACGCCGCGAGGCAGTCGCGACTTGATGATCGCGGCGTTTAGTTCGCCGCCATAGACGAAGATCGCGGCGATGAAATACAGGAACACCAGCGCGATGATCACCGAGGCGAGCCCCGCATACATCGTCACGTAGTTGCTGGCGAAGCGCGCCAGATACATCCCGAAGCCGATCCCGGAGAGCAGCGAGGCGACCATCGTGAAGATGATCCCCGGCAGGATCTGCCAGAATGTCCGTCGCCCGCACGGCAGCCAGGCGTGCAGCAGGAACAGCGCGATGATCAGCACGGTGATGGTGATGCCGTAGCGGGTGACGTTGAGCAGCGTGGCGTTGTCCTCGATCACCAGCGGCACGTAGCGCCGCGCCGCCGCGAGCAGCAACGGGCCGAGCACGATCAGGAACGCCATCGCCAGCGCGGTGAAGGCGGCGACCAGCGTGTAGCCGATCGACTCCAATCGCAGCCAATACCAACTGCGCGTTTCGGTCACCGCATAGGCCCGGTTCAGCGCCACCCGCAGGCTCTCGATGCCGTTGGAGGCGAAGTAGATCGCCAGCAACAGGCCGATAGTCAGGGCGTCGCCGCGCGTCGTGGTCAGCACGTCGTGGATTTCGCCGGACAGCGCGTCGGCGACCTGGATCGGCCACACCTGCAGCATCAGTTCCGCGGCCTGGTCGGCCAGTCCCTTCGATCCGAAGAAACCCGCCAGCGAGGTCAACACGATCAGGAACGGGAACAGTGCCATCAGGCTGGACAGCGCGATATGGCTGGCGATCGCCCAGCCGTCATCGGCAAGGAAGGTGTAGAAGGCGTCGATCCCGACCAGATAGGCGTAGCGCAATTGCCTCACGGTTCACCTTGGTCTGAAGCGGGCTGACGTGCCACAATACTATCATCCGACGCCGAGAGGAAAGCCAACTGCACCGCTACCCCCGATGTCCGCAATGGCGCCGCTGCGCCTGTGGTGTTATGAGACCCCATGGCAACGTTCCTGAGCACGATTCTCCTTCCCGTCGCGGTCGGCGCTGTCGCGATCGTTCTGCTGCTCGGCCTGTTCAACATGATGCGGGGCGGCTCCCCCAATCGATCGCAGCAACTGATGCGATGGCGGGTTTTGCTGCAGTTTGTCGCGATCGTGATCACGATGCTGGCGGTCTGGGCGTTGGGGCGCTAAGCGGAACCTGACCCGGCGAAGCAACGAGGGACGGCGATGGTAGTGCTGAATCGGATTTATACCCGCAGCGGCGACGACGGTACCACCGCGCTGGCCAATGGCGAGCGCCGGCCGAAATACGATCTGCGGATCTGCGCCTATGGAACCGTGGATGAAACCAACGCCGCGATCGGCGTGGTGCGGCTGCATCTCGCCGACGCGCCGGCGGTCGACGCCATGCTGGGCCGCATCCAGAACGATTTGTTCGATCTCGGCGCCGATCTCGCAGTGCCGCAGCGTCAGGGCAGCGCCGAACGGCTGCGCGTGCTGGCGAGCCAGGTCGAGCGGCTGGAACGCGAGATCGATAGTCTCAATGCCACGCTGGCGCCGTTGGAGTCCTTCGTGCTGCCGGGCGGCTCGCCGGCGGCGGCGCACCTCCATGTCGCCCGCACGATATGCCGCAGGGCGGAACGCGCGATGGTGGAACTGGCGGCCCGTGCCGACGAAACGCTCAGTCCGATTGCGATCCAGTACATCAACCGGCTGTCGGATTTCCTGTTCGTCGCCAGCCGGACGGCGAATGATAACGGCGCCGGCGACGTCCTCTGGGTACCGGGACAAAACCGCTGATCGCCTGCCGCGATTTTTGGCTTTGCCGCGTTGACCGCTGATAGCGAGCGCTTTAGGTTCCGCGGCCACGAGATTCAACTTAGCTCAACACGAAAGAGGATCGATGAAGGTTCTGGTGCCGGTTAAGCGGGTCGTCGATTACAACGTCAAGATCCGGGTCAAGAGTGACGGGTCGGGCGTCGAACTCGGCAACGTCAAGATGTCGATGAATCCGTTTGACGAGATCGCGGTCGAGGAAGCCCTGCGCCTCAAGGAAGCCGGCAAGGCGACCGAGGTGGTGGTGGTGTCGATCGGCCCGGCCCAGGCCTCGGAAACCATCCGCACTGGGCTGGCGATGGGCGCCGACCGCGGCATCCTGGTCAAGGTGGAAGGCAATGTCGAGCCGCTGGCGGTCGCCAAGATCCTCAAGGCCATCGCCGACGAGGAGAAGCCCGGCCTGATCATTCTCGGCAAGCAGGCGATCGACGACGATTCCAACCAGACCGGCCAGATGCTGGCGGCGCTGCTCGGCTGGTCGCAAGCCACCTTCGCCTCCAAGCTCGAGGTCGACGGCGCCGACTTCCAGGTCGCCCGCGAGGTCGATGGCGGCTCGCAGATCGTCAAGCTGAAGGGCCCGGCGATCGTCACCACCGACCTGCGGTTGAACGAACCGCGCTATGCCAGTCTTCCGAATATCATGAAGGCGAAGAAAAAGCCGATCGCAGAGGCAACCGCCGAGCAATACGGCGTCGATCTCGCCCCGCATCTGGAGATTCTGAAGACCGTCGAACCCGGCGGCCGCAAGGCCGGCGTCAAGGTCAAGGACGTCGCCGAGCTGGTCTCGAAACTCAAGAATGAAGCCGGGGTGATCTGATGACGACGCTGCTGATTGCCGAACACGACCACGCCGTCCTCAAGGATTCCACCAACAAGGCTTTGACCGCGGCGAGCCAGCTCGGCGCCGAGGTTCACGTCCTGGTGGCCGGCGGCGGTGAAGGCACCAAGGCCGCGGCTGAAGCAGCCGCCAAGCTCGCCGGCGTGACCAAAGTGCTGGTCGCCGACGACGCGCTCTATGCGCACGACCTGGCCGAGCCGCTGGCCGCGCTCATTGTCGCGCTGGCGCCGAATTACGATGCCTTCGTGGCGCCGGCGACCTCGCGGTTCAAGAACGTGATGCCGCGCGTGGCCGCCCTGCTCGACGTCATGCAGGTTTCGGAAATCATCAAGGTGATTGCTCCGGATACCTTCGAGCGGCCGATCTATGCCGGCAACGCGATCCAGACCGTGAAGTCGAAGGACGCCAAGAAAGTCATTACCGTACGCACCTCGACCTTCGCCGCGGCGCCGGGCGAGGGCGGCAGTGCGGCGATCGAGAGCGTGGCGGCGGCGGCTGATCCCGGCGTCTCCAGCTTCGTCGGCGAGGAGGTCGCGAAAAGCGATCGGCCCGAACTGACCTCGGCCAAGATCATCGTCTCCGGCGGCCGCGCGATGCAAAGCCGCGAGAACTTCAGCAAATATATCGAGCCGTTGGCCGACAAGCTCGGCGCCGGCGTCGGCGCTTCGCGCGCCGCGGTCGATGCCGGCTACGCCCCCAACGACTGGCAGGTCGGCCAGACCGGCAAAGTGGTGGCGCCGGAGCTCTACGTCGCGATCGGCATTTCCGGGGCGATCCAGCATCTCGCCGGGATGAAGGATTCCAAGGTGATCGTGGCGATCAACAAGGACGAGGATGCGCCGATCTTCCAGGTCGCCGACTACGGCCTGGTGGCGGATCTCTATCAGGCGGTGCCTGAACTGACCGAGGCGCTCGGCAAGCTCGGGAAGTAACCAACCCACGGCGCCGTTCGGTCGGAAACCGAACGGTGCACCAAAGCAGAAAGCCGTGCCGGCTGTGCCAACGGACAGCGGCTTGATTCTATGCGAGGATGGGGCGCCGCGATCCGCGGCAAGCCCTCCGATGAGATGACAACATGGCGTTAGCAATCAAGAAAGTCGGCGTGATCGGCTCCGGCCAGATGGGCAACGGGATCGCCCATGTCGCGGCGTTGGGCGGCTTCGACGTGGTGTTGAACGACATCGCCGCCGACCGCACCAAATCGGCGATGGCCACCATCAACGGCAATTTGTCGCGCCAGGTCGCCAAGAAGATCATCACCGAGGAGGCCCGCAAGCAGGCTTTGACGCGGATCACCGGTGCCGACCGGCTCGACGGCCTCGCCGATTGCGACCTGGTGATCGAGACCGCGGTCGAAAAAGAAGAGGTCAAGCGCAAGATCTTCCACGATCTGTGCGCGGTGCTGAAGCCCGAGGCGATCGTCGCCTCCAACACCTCGTCGATTTCGATCACAAGGCTCGCCGCCTCCACCGACCGCCCGGAGCGCTTCATCGGCATTCACTTCATGAATCCGGTGCCGCTGATGGAATTGGTCGAGCTGATCCGCGGCATCGCCACCGACGACGCGACGTTCGACGCCGCCAAGGCGTTCGTCACCAAGCTCGGCAAGCAGATCGCAGTGTCGGAGGATTTCCCGGCCTTCATCGTCAACCGCATCCTGCTGCCGATGATCAACGAGGCGATCTACACGCTGTATGAGGGCGTCGGCAATGTCGAGGCGATCGACGCCGCGATGAAACTCGGCGCCCACCACCCGATGGGGCCGCTCGAACTCGCCGATTTCATCGGGCTCGACACCTGCCTGTCGATCATGCAGGTGCTGCACGAGGGGCTCGCCGACTCGAAATATCGGCCGTGCCCGCTGCTGGTGAAATACGTCGAGGCCGGCTGGCTCGGCCGCAAGACCAGCCGCGGCTTCTACGACTATCGCGGCGACAAGCCGGTGCCGACGCGCTGAGATGCGGCCCAGAATCGCGATAATTTTCATAGATTTAGCTTCGTTTTCGCGGGCCAAATACTGGCTGCGTCGGTGGTGCTGCAAAGGGATCGTTAATCCCGCCCGGCTAGACTGCCGGCTCGGAGTATAAGTCAATGGACATGAGTTTGATCAGCGCCGCGCTTGGCGCAAAGGCCGGCCAGGTGCAGATGCAGGTGGCCACCAGCATCATGAAAACCAACGCCGACGCGGAGAAATTCGCGGTGTCGACGTTGCTCGGCGCCGCCCAGCAGAGCGCCAATTCGCTCGCCAACGTGGCCTCCGGCATCGGCGGCAATCTCGACATCTCCGCCTGAGAGGGCCCCTTGTCCCGGACGCGGTGCAGCGCCCTTGGCGCTGCGACGCGAGCCGGGACCATTGCAAGCGCTGTCATTCGTAACGGCCCCGGCTCTGCAGCGCACCACGCCGCGAGAGCGGCGCATTGCACTGCGTCCGGGGCACGCTTCTGCCAGCGCTTTCAACCTACGGCGCCATCGCCGCGTTGATCAGCTTGAGCGCGTCGTCACTGTCCCATTCCGCCGGTCCGGCAATGGTGCCGATCTCGCAGCCGGCGCCGTCCATCAGCACCGAGGTCGGCATCCCCAGCGCCCGGCCTACCGCCTTGAGATCCTGGAACACCTTGGCGTTCGGATCGGCGAAATAGCCGAGCCGGGTGAGGCCGCCTTCTGTCAGGAAAGCCTTCGGCTTGGCGGGGTCGCGGGTGTCGATGTTGATCGCCACCACCTCGAAACGGTCGCTGCCGAGCTTGGCCTGCAGATTGTCGAGCGCCGGCATCTCCTTGCGGCACGGCACGCACCAGGTCGCCCACAGATTCACTAAGATGGTCTTGCCGCGCCAGTCCGCCAGCGTCTTCGGCTGGCCGGCGGCGTCGGAGAACGCCAGCTGCGGAATCCGCAGCGGCGCCGTCGCCATGGTCAGCGCCGCGACCTCGCCCTTCGCCAAAGGCGCGATTTTCTGCGCCAGATCGACCGCCGGACGGCACGCCGGATCGCCCGGCGGATTGCGCTTCAGGGCGCCGATCCCGTATACCCCGGCAAATCCCGCCGCCGTGCCGATCAGCATCGCGGCCAGGATGATGGGAATTCGGCGGGACGCGCTGCGGCGCGGCGCTGGAGACTTAGGACTGTCGTCGGTCATGCGGGATCGATATTCCAAGAGGCGGGCGCCGCTGTGCTGCGGCGGACGACGGGTTCAGGCATACAACAAGACGTGCAACAGGACATGATCGTGGCGAAAGACATGAGTAACAAGATGTGGGGCGGCCGGTTCAGCGAGCGCCCCGACGCGATCATGGAAGAGATCAACGTCTCGATCGATGTCGACCGCCACCTCTATGCCCAGGATATCGCCGCCTCGAAGGCGCACGCCGCCATGCTGGCCGCGCAGGGCATTGTCACCGCGAAAGATGCGAAAAATATCGCCAAGGGTCTAGACACGATTTTGTCAGAGATCGTCGCCGGATCGTTCGACTTCAAGCGCGCGCTGGAAGACATCCACATGAATGTGGAAAGCCGGCTCAGCGAGCTGATCGGACCCGCCGCCGGACGGCTGCACACCGCGCGCTCGCGCAACGATCAGGTGGCGACCGACTTCCGGCTGTTCGTGCGCGACACCATCGACGGCATCGACGCCGCGCTGGCGAGCTATCAGCACGCGCTGGCGACACGGGCGCTGGAGCACGCCGATACCGTGATGCCGGGCTTCACCCATCTGCAGACCGCGCAGCCGGTGACTTTCGGGCATCATCTGATGGCCTATGTGGAGATGGCGGCGCGCGACCGCGGCCGGTTCCGCGACGCCCGCAAGCGGCTCAACGAAAGCCCGCTCGGCGCCGCCGCTTTGGCCGGCACTTCGTTTCCGATCGACCGCGACGCCACCGCAAAGGCGCTCGGCTTCGAGCGGCCGATGGCGAATTCGCTGGACGCGGTGTCGGATCGCGATTTCGTGCTGGAAACGCTGGCGGCGGCCTCGATCGCCGCCGTGCATCTGTCGCGCTTTGCCGAGGAAATCGTGCTGTGGACCTCGCCCTTGGTCGGCATGGTGCGGCTCTCCGACAAATTCACCACCGGCTCCTCGATCATGCCGCAGAAGCGCAATCCGGACGCCGCTGAACTGGCGCGCGCCAAGACCGGCCGGGTGATCGGCGCTTTGACCGGGCTGTTGATCGTGATGAAGGGCCTGCCGCTGGCCTATCAAAAGGACATGCAGGAGGACAAGCAGGGCGCGATGGAAGCCTTTGCGGCGCTGTCCTTGGCGATCCGGGCGATGAGCGGCATGGTCAGCGACCTGGTGCCGGACCCGGCGCGGATGAAGCAGGCCGCCGGCGAGGGCTACGCCACCGCCACCGATCTTGCCGACTGGCTGGTGCGCGAATTGAAGATGCCGTTCCGCGACGCCCACCACGTCACCGGGCGGATCGTCGGCGAGGCTTCCAAGCAGGGCGTCGCGCTGCACGAACTGCCGCTGGCCGAGATGCAGGCGATCGAGCCGCGCATCACCCAGCAGGCGCTTTCGGTGTTGAGCGTCGAATCCTCGGTGAAAAGCCGCGTCAGCTACGGCGGCACCGCGCCGAAGAACGTCCGGGCGCAGGCCAAGGCCTGGCTCAAGCGGCTGGAAAAAGAACACAATTCAGGCTGACCGGGTGGATCGGAAATTGCTCCCGCTGCGGCTCTCGCCAGAGCGGAGCAATCTTTGTATGGTGCCCGCGCAATTGGGGACTTCGCCGTGAATCGCTTGATCCGCCCGTCCTGGGCCGTGCTTGCTCTGACCCTCGCCGCCCTGACGCTGGCGGGCTGCGGTCGCAAATCCGGGTTGGATCTGCCCCCGGGCGCTTCGGCGCAAGTCGCACCGACGCCCGATCCGGTCGCCGGCAGCGAACCGGCCGCGCAAAGCGGGCTGTTCGACCAGTCGGCCAGCAGCAGCGCGCCGCCGGTCGCCGCCAAGGGGCGCAAGAAGCCGTTCATCCTCGATCCGCTTCTCAACGACTGAGCCGCCGCAATGCATCATTTCGACTATCGCAACGGCGTACTGCACGCCGAGGCGGTGAACCTGTCATCGCTGGCGGATGCGGTCGGCACGCCGTTCTATTGTTACTCGACCGCGACGCTGGAGCGGCACTACCGGGTGTTCAGCGAGGCCTTCGCGGGCGTCGACGCGCTGGTGTGCTACGCGATGAAAGCCAATTCCAACCAGTCGGTGCTGCGCACGCTGGCCAAGCTCGGCGCCGGCGCCGACGTGGTTTCCGGCGGCGAACTGCAGCGCGCGGTGGCCGCGGGCATCCCGCCGCAAAAAATTCTGTTCTCCGGCGTCGGCAAGACCGCGACCGAGCTGCGCGCCGCGCTTGCGCACGACATCCTGTGCATCAACGTGGAGTCCGAGCCCGAGCTGGAATTGCTGTCGCGGATCGCCAGCGAGATGGGCCGCACGGCGCGGATCTCGGTGCGGGTCAATCCCGACGTCGATTCGGGCAGTCACGCCAAAATCTCCACCGGCAAATCCGAGAACAAGTTCGGCATTCCGATCAGCCGCGCCCGCGAAGTCTATGCTCGCGCCGCCAAGCTGCCGGGCCTCAAGGTCACCGGCGTCGACATGCATATCGGCAGCCAGATCACCGATCTGGCGCCGCTGGAAGTCGCGTTCCGGCTCTTGGCGGATTTCGTCACCGTGCTGCGCGGCGACGGCCACACGATTTCGCACGTCGATTTCGGCGGCGGCCTCGGCATTCCCTATTTCGAGGAGCCAGGCGTGCCGCCGGAACCGCAGGCCTATGCCGCCATGGTCAAGCGGGTGACGCACAATCTCGGCTGCACGCTGATGTTCGAGCCGGGCCGGCTGATCGTCGGCAATGCCGGCATCCTGGTCGCCCGCGTCACCTACGTGAAGCGCGGCGACGCCAAGAACTTCGTCATCATCGATGCGGCGATGAACGACCTGATCCGGCCGACGCTGTACGAGGCCTATCACGACATCCTGCCGGTGCAGCAGGCCGCGCCGGGATCGCGCGACATCGTCGCCGACGTGGTCGGCCCGGTGTGCGAGAGCGGCGACTATCTGGCGCTGGATCGCAGCATGCCGGAGCCTGCGCCCGGCGATCTCATCGCGATCATGACCGCCGGGGCCTATGGGGCGGTGCAGGCCTGCACCTACAACACCCGCGCGCTGGTGCCGGAGGTGCTGGTCAAGGGCGACAACTACGCGGTGGTGCGGCCGCGCGTCGATGTCGAGCAACTGATCGCGCTGGACCAGCCGGCGCCGTGGCTGTGAGCGGGTCGCCAGGTTGTCACTGAGAGCGTGACCGGACAATCAATCAGCTTTGCTAAGCAGGTGGCGTTTCGAGAGTAACGACCCTCTCTCCGCGTCATGGCCGGGCTTGTCCCGGCCATCCACGGAAACACGCACGGCCTTGCTCGTGGGCGTGGATGGCCGCGACGAGCGCGGCCATGACGTGTTGAGCTAAGTGCCAGGTCGCCCTCGCAGCATTTTCCGCGGGCCGCAACGAACCCTTCAGCCTGCCTGAACGAAAACCAAGTGGGACCGCCAGCCGCAACGAAAAAACCGGCGGTCCCGATCGCGACAGTACAATCTTGGCCGGGAAGTGCGGCTTCGCCGACCAACTGCGCGATGGAGCCACGGTAGCGGACCCCGGCTGATCAGCAACGCAATCCGCCTCTTAACCTAACCAATCAACCTTACCGCGACGGAAGGAAGCCTGCGGCCCCGATGGCGCCGTCACGCTATCGTGTTGGTGGCCGCAAGGTGCCTCATTGCCGCCGCTGTGCTAGGCTGCAGTCCGCACAACCCGGAGAGCTCATTGAGCGGCGCACCCCCCGACCCCTCGCAGATGCAGCGCGATCCCGATGCGGCCCCAGGCCTGCAACTGGCGCAGGCGCTGCGGCGGGCCAAGTGGGCGATCGCCTGGGAACGCAGTTGGCCGTCCTTGGCGCGGCTGCTGAGCGTCGCCGGACTGTTCCTGGTGCTGTCGTGGGCCGGGTTATGGCTGGCGCTGCCGTTTATCGGCCGCGCGATCGGGCTGGCGTTGCTGGTGGTGTTGGCGCTGACGGCCTTGCTGCCGCTGCTCAAGTTCCGCTGGCCGGGCCGCGACGAGGCGTTGAACCGGCTCGACCGCGGCACCGGCATCAAACATCGCCCGGCCACCGCGCTCGCCGATACGCTGGCGTCGAAAGACCCGGTGGCGCAGGCGCTGTGGCAGGTGCAGCGGCAGCGCACTTTGGCCTCGCTGAAATCGGTGCGCGCCGGGCTGCCGTCGCCGCGGCTGGCGATCCACGACCCCTGGGCGCTGCGCGGGCTGGTCGCGGTGCTGCTGGTCGCAACCTTCATTGCCGCCGGCGAAGAGCGCACGTCGCGGGTGGCTGCGGCGTTCGACTGGAACGGAGTGCTGGCGCCGGCGACGACCCGCGTCGACGCCTGGGTCGCGCCGCCGCTCTACACCAACAAGCCGCCGATCATCCTCACCGCCAGCCGCGAGGCTGCCGCAGCGGTGCTGCCGGTACCGGCCGGCTCGACGCTGGTGGTGCGGTCCAGCGGCGGCACGCTCGACGTCGCGGTGTCCGGCGGCATTACCGAAACGCCGCCGACCGCGCCGCCGCCCTCCGGCACCAGCGAACGGCATTTCTCCATTGCCGGCGACGGAACCGCGCAGGTGCGCTCGCCCTCCGGGCAGCCGCCGTGGAAATTCACCGCCGCCGCCGACCGCGCGCCGAGCATCGCCTTGGCCAAGGACCCCGAGCGCCAGGCCCGCGGCTCGCTGCAGATGTCCTACAAGCTCGAGGACGACTACGGCGTTACAGAAGCTCACGCCAGGTTCGCGGCTCGCCCCGGCGCTGCCACGGGCGGCGCGGCGCCGCGGCCGTTGTTCGAGCCGCCGCAATTCTCGCTGGTGCTGCCGAACGCCCGGACCCGCGCCGGCGTCGGCCAGACCGTGAAGGATCTCAGCGAAGATCCCTATGCGGGCGCCGAGGTGACGCTGACACTGACCGCCAAGGACGAAGCCGGCAACGAGGGCAAGAGCGAGCCGTTCGAGATGCGGCTGCCGGAGCGGCTGTTCACCAAGCCGTTGGCGCGCGCGCTGATCGAGCAGCGGCGGATTCTGGCGCTCGACGCCGGCCGCAACGCCGACGTCTATGCCGCACTCGACGCCATGATGATCGCGCCGGAGCTGTTCACGCCGGAGACCGGGCAGTATCTCGGGCTGTTCACGGTGTCCAACCAGCTCGAACGCGCGCGCTCCGACGACGCTTTGCGCGAGGTGGTCGGCAGCCTGTGGGCGCTCGCGGTGACGATCGAGGACGGCAACATCAGCGACGTCGACAAAGCGCTGCGCGCCGCCCAGGAGGCGCTGAAGCAGGCGCTGGAACGCGGCGCCAGCGACGAGGAGATCAAGAAGCTCACCGAGAATCTGCGCGCCGCGCTGGACAATTTCCTCAAGCAGCTCGCCGAGCAGATGCGCAATAATCCGCAGCAGCTGGCCCGTCCGCTCGACCAGAACACCAAGGTGATGCGGCAGCAGGATCTCAACAACATGATCGAGCGCATGGAGCGGCTGTCGCGCTCCGGCGACAAGGATGCCGCCAAGCAACTGCTCGAACAGCTGCAGCAGATGCTGGAAAACCTGCAGATGGCGCAGCCCGGCCAACAGGGCGACGGCGACATGCAGCAGGCGCTGAACGAGCTCGGCGACATGATCCGCAAGCAGCAGCAATTGCGCGACAAGACCTATCAGCAGGGCCAGGACCAGCGCCGCGACCGCGGCAAGAAGCCCGGCGAGCAGGGTTTGGGCGATCTGCAGCAGGATCAGCAGGGGCTGCGCGATCGGCTGAAGAAACTGCAGCAGGAGTTGGCGAAGCGCGGCATGGGGCAGGCGCCGCGCGGAGACAAGGGCGAAAAAGGCCAAGGCGGCGAGCCGGGCCAGCAGGGCGAACAGGGCGAGGGTGACCAGGGACAAGGCGGCGACGGCCTTGGCGATGCCGACAGCGCGATGGGCGATGCCGGCGGCCGGCTCGGCGAAGGCAATGCCGATGGCGCGGTGGACTCCCAGGGCAAGGCGCTGGATGCGCTGCGCAAAGGCGCGCAGAAACTCGCCGAGGCGATGCAGCAGGGCGAGGGCCAGGGCGACGGCCCCGGCAACCGGCCCGGCCGCCAGCAGAGCGGCGGCAACGACAGCGATCCGCTCGGCCGCCCGCTGCACGGCCGCGAATTCGGCGACGACCTCACGGTGAAGATTCCCGGCGAGATCGACGTGCAGCGGGTGCGCCGCATCCTGGAAGAGCTGCGCCGCCGGCTCGGCGACAGCCAGCGCCCGCAGATCGAACTCGACTACATCGAGCGGCTGCTGAAGGATTATTGATCCGCGTGTCCGGACGCGGGGCCGCGTTCTTCACGCGGCGCCGCGAGCCGGGACCGTTCCAAGCGCTGCGTTCCGTAACGGCCCCGGCTCTGCAGCGCACCACGCCGCAAGAGCGGCGCGTTGCACTGCGTCCGGCGCACGCTTTACGTAGGCGCAATCAACTCCAAAGATCGGCCGCTACTTCACCCGCGCCTCACCGAACCGCAGCACCGCCTCGATCAGCGCATCGACATCCTGCACGTCGGTGCGGTGGTTGACGATCGCAGCCCTGATCGCCAGCGCGCCGTGGATCGTGGTGGTCGAGGGCGCGACGATGCCGGATTCGTGCAGGTCGGCGACGATCTCGGCGTTGAGGTGGTTCGGATCGTCGCCGCGGAACCGGAAGCAGACGATGTTGAGCGCCACCGGCGCCAGCAGTTCCAGCCGCGGCTCGGCGGCGATCTTGCGCTCCAGATACTTCGCCAGCGCGCAGGTGCGTTCGATCATCGCGCCGAGCTTGTCGGTGCCGTAGGTCTTCAGCGTGAACCAGGTCTTCAGCGCACGGAAGCCGCGCGACAGATCCGGGCCGTAGTCGCACGGCCAGGGCGAGCCGGCGGCGAGGCCACGGGTTTCGCGGCGCAGATAGGCCACCGGCGCCGCGAAGGTCTCGCGATGCCGCTCGCCGTCGCGCACCATCAGGAAGCCGGCGTCGTATTGCACCTGGCCCCATTTGTGGAAATCGAACGCGATGGAATCCGCGCGCTCAAGTCCCTTCAGCCGCGGCGCGATCTGCGGCGACAACATGCCGAGTGCGCCGAACGCGCCGTCGATGTGAAACCACAGCTTCTCGCCGCGGCAGAGCTCAGCCAGCGCATCGAGGTCGTCGATCGCGCCGGTGTCGACCGCGCCCGCGGTGCCGATCACCAGGAACGGCGCCCGCCCGGCGGCGCGGTCCTCGGCGATCCGCGCCCGCAACGCCGTGACGTCGATGCGGTGGGCGGCGTCTTGGCCGATCCGGCGCAACGCGTCGCGGCCGAGACCTGAGAGATCCATCGCCTGGGCGATGCAGCCGTGGGCCGCGACCGAGGTGTAGGCGGTGAGCCCGGCCTCGCCGAGCCCGCGTTGCCGCACCTCGGTGCCGAGCGTCGCGGTGCGCGCCACCAGCACCGCCATCAGGTTGGCCATCGAGGTGCCGGTGACGAACACCCCGCTGGCGGTCTCCGGAAAGCCGAACAGCTGCCGGACCCAGCGCACGATCTGGCGCTCCACTTCGATCGGCATGTGGTTGCGGCCGCCGCAATTGGCGTTGAGCCCCGCCGCCAGCATCTCGGCCAAAACCCCGACCGGGGTGCCGCCGCCATGCACCCAGCCCATGAAGCCTGGATGCACATTGCCGGTGGCGTAAGGCGCAATCAGCTCGCTGAACTCACCATAGACGTCGCTCAGGTCGGAGGGCGCCCGCGGCAGCGCCTGCTGGAATTGCCCGCGCACCGCCGCGGGGATCGGCCGCCACACCGGGCGTTCGCGGACCTTGGCGATATAGTCCAGCATGTCGTCGAGCATGCGGTGGCCCTGGGCGCGCAATTCCTCCCAGTCTTGCGGATCGAGCGTCTCGCTGTGGCCCAACGCGTCCGCGGCCTCGCGCCGCGTCGTGCTCACGCCGCGCGGTCCGCATGCTGCTGCGCGCGTCGCTGCAGCATCGCGGCGAACGCGTCGAAGATC
Organism: Rhodopseudomonas palustris BisB18; assembly: GCF_000013745.1. Classification (GTDB taxonomy): domain Bacteria; phylum Pseudomonadota; class Alphaproteobacteria; order Rhizobiales; family Xanthobacteraceae; genus Rhodopseudomonas_A; species Rhodopseudomonas_A palustris_F. The sequence goes on along the minus strand of NC_007925.1, from coordinate 5,437,615 downwards.
TTGTGCATCTGCGGCGGCTTGTAGGGAAACAGCTGCGGCGAATCCATGTTGTGCACCACCGCGGTGTTGTCGGCCTCGAAGATCAACAGGTCGCCGGATTTGGTCTGCGCGCAATCCACCATGAAGTAATCGAGCCCGACGCGCTCCGTCATCGCGGCGAGCGCCGAGCGATGCCGTAGCGCGAAGCCGAAATCGAAAGTGTGCATGAAGGTGGCCTCTTCCTGGCGCTTCTCCTCGCTTTCCGACATTCCGGCGTTGAGGTACCAGATGTTCCATTGATCGGCGATCGCCATATGGCAGGCATAGGCCTTGCCGTCGGCGATCGCGATCCGGTACTTGCGAAACTGTCCGTCTTCGCTGGAATAATCCACGAAGCGCGAAACGAAGAAGTCCTGCTCGCGGCGCTCGATCAGATAATTCGCCAGCTCCGTCGGGCCGTCGAGCTTGGCCAGGCCGACGCCGGCATGCGAGCCGCGCGGCCGGATGATCACCGGGAAGTCGGTGCCATCGGCGGCCTCCGGCAGCGTCTGCGACAGCAGCACCACCTCGAGCAATTGCGCGCGGCTGACCGCGATGGTGGCGGGAATATCGAGGCCGTCGATGCCGTTGAGCAGCCGATACAGCTTATCGCGGTCGAGGTTGGCGACCCGGTCCGGCGGATTGAGCAACGGCCGCGGCCAGCTCGGCGCCCGGGTGGCGATCTCGGCCAGCGCATGGCGGCATTCCTCGGAATCCGAGGCCACCACGATGGCGACGTCGTGCTCCGGCAGCGGATCGGGGATCGCGGCGCCGGGCACCACGTAGAGCGTGGTCAGCTCGATGTCGCTATTCTCCAGCAGGAATTCGATCGGCGTATTGCCGCCCATGTCGATCGCCGCCGCCAACGCCAGCACCCGCAGCCGCGGTTGCTCCGCCGAACACGGCGAGCGGAACAGCTGGTGCAGCGCCAGCACTTCGTCCTGAACGGCCAAGCCGGTTGCTTTTTGCCCGAGCAGTTGGGCGATCAGCGACAGGTCGAGGCCCTCGCCCGCGGAGGCTGTGCCGTTCGTCACCTTGTCGATCAGCTGCTGCCACAGCGGCAGCAGGCTGACGCCGTCGAACGCCATCTTGGTCAGCCGGGCGAAACCGATCCGGTCGGCGGCTGCGGTGGCGCCGCGCATCGTATCATCGGGCGGTGGTGTCATGGGATCCCTCGACATTGCGGTTTCGCTGTGCTGCCGCAGCAGCCATTCGGTTCTGGCGACGATCGTCGCGACGTTGGCGAGCTGGCGCTGCACATTGCTTCTGGCGAGCGCCGCATCGGCCGACCAGGCGTCGGTGACGTGACGCGCGCCGATGCAGATCCGCAACGCCCCGGTGGGTTGGCCGGCGGCGCCGCGCCATTCCACCGGCTGGCCGATCAGGCAGCTGGCCGCGGTCACGAGGTCGTCCGCCGGATCGGCTTCGACGCGGGCGAGCCCGCGGTGAATCGCCTTGCAGGCCTCGGGGGCCAGCGGGTTGCCGTCGGGCTCGAGCGTGAAGGCAAAGATCGTAGGCCACGCCATCTCGTCGTCGCCCTCGCCGGTCCGGTGCTGCAGCGGCAGCGGCCGCAACGACGGCGACGCCGCGATCAGCCGCGCAATGCCGGCGCCGAGCTCGCGGAGCGCGGCGCGGCGAAACTGTTCGGGCACCGCGTAATAGCCGCGGATCTCTTCGAGCGCGGCCTCCCAGCGCAGCCATTGCCCGATCTTCAAGCGCGGCGCGAATTGCGCGCGCAACGCCGCCCAGGCGGTCGGCCAGTCGCTGCGGACGTTGTAGGCCTGCAGAGCGGAGAGGTCGGCTTCGGTCGCCGCGATGGTTCGCGACAGCATGGGCGGCACCAGCAGCGCGCCGCTGAACGCCGGGCCGGTGAAATATTTCGAGCCGGTCAAAAGCACCATGGCGCCGCGCTCGAGGTACCAGCCGATCCGCCGTCGCGACAGCCGCATCTGGCAGGCGTCGACCACCAACTGAACTTGCGCCGGCCAGCGCGCCGCGATCTCGTCGATCACCGCGTCGCTCGGCGCGCGCCAGCCGAGCTTCGAGCAGTCCATCAGCTGCAACAGCACGCGATCGCCGGCGGCGACCGCGCGGGTCACCGCGCCGAGCACCTGCGCGTCGCATTCGGCGTCCGACAAGGGGTGGCCGGCGTCGTTGCGCAACGACAGCGCGACGCAGCCGACCGATTGCAGTCCGGCGAGCGGCGTTCCCTTGGCGACGGCCCGTCCATTCGACGTCAGGTCGCCGAAATGCCTGCCGCGCGCGGTGTGCGCGGTGCCGCTGCCGGTCTGGTCGGCGCCGACGATGATGGTGGTGAGGCGCTCGCCCAGCACCGCCCGGGTCAGTCCCAGCGCTTGCAACTGAGCGTCGGTGCCGGAGGCGGAAAACACCACCTCGGTCGCCGACGCGCCGAGCCCGAGCAGCGCCTTCAGGTCATGCCGCAGCTGTTCGACGCGCGCCTCGAAGGCGGCGTCGAGGCCGTGTTGAATCGCCGATTGCATCAGCGCGCCGCGCGCCCGTCCGGCGGCTTCATAGCCGCGTGGCGAAATCGAACTCGCGGTGCTGGAAGAGAATTCCAGGGTGTCGGCGCAGGGGGTTGGACGACAATAATAAGCGTTGACGCCATCGGGATGTGCCAGCGCCAGGCGGGCGTCGCCGTCGGACATCAGCAAGCGGTGCAGCGGCACGAACAGATCGCGCAGCTGCACGGCAGGGCTGTCCTGCCGGTGCGTCCGGGAGCCGAGATCACCAACCGCGGACAGTCGAATCCTGCCGTTCGACATTGCTCACCCTCTCGCCCGGCGCGGCCACCATCGAGGGTTTTCGGACGGTCGTATCGATCGCGGCGGTCGCCGCGAGCACCGCGGAACCGTAGATGGAGTATGGTTAACAACACCTTATCGGGGAGGCCGGTACTGTGCCTAACGTTGCGCGGCGAGCGCATCCGCCACCGCGGCGCGGATATCCTCCACCGAGAACGGCTTGGCGATGACGTCGTGCACGATGGCGTCGAGTCCGGAGGTGCGCTCGCGCTGATCGGCGAAGCCGGTCATCAGCAGGATGGTGAGCTTGGGAAACCCGCTCGCCGCCGCGAGCGCCAGCGCGATGCCGTCCATGATCGGCATCTTGATATCGGTCAGCAGCAGATCGAAGGAGCGGCGGTCGCGGTTCAGAATATCCAGCGCCTCGGCGCCGTCTTCGGCGGTGACGGTTTGATGTCCGTCCAGCGCGAGGGCGCGCGCCACCATCAGTCGCACCGATTCTTCGTCGTCGGCGATCAGCACCCGGGCCATCGCTATGCGCCCCCGCCCATGAGGTCGCGGCGACTGAAGAAACGCACGTCGATGCTGCGGGCTTCCGGCGGCGGCGAAGCCAGCCGCGATCGGAACCAGGCCTTTTCGCCGGGGTTCAGCACTGACTGTTCGAGCACCGCGTTCCAGGCGTAGATCTCGGTGCCGCGCTCGTCGCGGACCACGAAACGCAGCCGCGGCAGATCGACCGGCTTATTGGCCTGATCGAGGATGACGCCCTCGATCACCAATACCGGCTTGCCTTCGACGGTTTCGCTGCTGATCTTGACGTCCTTGATCGCCAGCCCGCGCAAATTGACCTCGAGTCCGGTCAACTTGTAGAACGTCGCGGTTTGCGGCAGCGCGCGGACCACGTCGGCGCGCCAGATCACCAGTCCCATCAGCAGCGCGGCCATCGCCGCGCAGGCGGTCGGCAGGCTGAAGATCGATCGGAACGGCTGCGGCAGCCGGGCGAACGGGTTGCGCGGCCGCGGCACCCAGGACGGCAGGCTGATGCTGGGCCGCTTCGCGCGCGGACGCGGCGGCGGCGGTGGCGGCAGATCGGCCTCTTCGTCCTGCTGCGCCAGCGCCGCCCATGCCGCCTGCGCCGCCAATTTTCGTCGCAGCACCGCATCCTCGTCGGACGGCGGCATCTCGGTGGAGATCGACGGACTGTCCACCGTCGGCGCCTTGGTGTCCTGCCAATCGGCGTCGGACGGCTGGGCGCTGACGGCGGGCGCCGGATCGGGCTCGGGCTCCGCCGCGCCGGCCATCGACGGCAGTCTGGCGTCCGCCGCAATCGCGTCCTCGGGCCGCGCCAGCCAGACCTGCTTGCAGCGGGCGCAACGCACGCTGCGGCCGGCCGCACCCAAGGTGTTCGGGCCGATCGCATAGGATGTCGTACAATGCGGGCAAACGATGTGCATGGAGCGAATCGTACCTATGATGCTAAGCCTAGCCTACCCCACGTCCGTTAACGAACCGGAAACCATAACCGGTTCACAACCGAGGCCGGGAACGGGTGTGGCCCGCCCCGGCAGGCCGGGGGCCTTTCGCGGTGCCCGGCGGCTCGGATGGCGACCGCTGTCGCGCCGTGCCATCCGCTGTCGCGCCACCCTCGAACGGAGCTGAATGTGGTTCGGTTCGAAAATGTCGGCCTGCGCTACGGGCTCGGTCCGGAGATTTTGCGCGATCTCAATTTCCAAATTCCGGCGCACTCCTTCCAGTTCCTCACCGGTCCGTCCGGCGCCGGCAAGACCTCTTTGCTGCGGTTGTTGTTCCTGTCGTTGCGGCCGACCCGCGGGCTGGTGACGCTGTTCGGCAACGACGTCTCGCAGCTCGGCAAGGACGAGATCGCGCAATTGCGCCAGCGCATCGGCATCGTGCTGCAGGATTTCCGCCTGCTCGACCACATGACCACTTACGAAAACGTCGCGCTGCCGTTCCGGGTGACCGGCCGCGACGAGTCGAGCTACCGCCGCGAGGTGATCGACCTGTTGAAATGGGTCGGGCTCGGCGAGCGGATGGATGCGTTGCCGCCGGTGTTGTCCGGCGGCGAGAAGCAACGCGCCGCGATCGCCCGCGCGGTGATCGCTCGCCCCCATCTGCTGCTGGCCGACGAGCCGACCGGCAACGTCGATCCGACGCTCGGCCGACGGCTGTTGCGGCTGTTCATCGAGTTGAACAAATCCGGCACCGCGGTGATCATCGCCACCCATGACATTTCCTTGATGGATCAATACGAAGCGCGGCGCCTTGTGCTGCATCAGGGACGGCTGCACGTCTATGAATAGAGCGGACCACGAACGCGGCGTGTTGATGGACCTCGGGCATGAACGCCCGCAGGTGCCGGCTCGGGCGCGCAATCTGGCGCCGATCGTGCCGCGGGCCTCGATCGCCGGCCGCGCGTTGGTCGCGGTGGTGGCGATCATGACGTTTCTGGCTTCGATCACCACCGGCGCGGTGCTGTTGATCAGTGCCTCGGCGGCGGAATGGCAATCCGAGGTCGCCAGCGAAATCACCATCCAGGTCCGCGCGGTGGCGGGCCGCGACACCGAGCGCGACGTCGCCGCGGTCGCCGAGGCGATGCGGGCGCAGCCCGGCATCGTCGACGTGCGGCCGTTCACCAAGGCGGAATCCGGCAAGCTGCTGGAGCCGTGGCTCGGCGCCGGGCTGTCGCTGGACGATCTGCCGGTGCCGCGCATGATCATCGCCCGGCTGTCGCCGGGCACGCCGCTCGATCTCGGCGAGCTGCGCCGCCGGGTCAGCGAGGCGGCGCCCTCGGCCAGCGTCGACGACCACCGCGCCTGGATCGAGCGGATGCGATCGATGACCGGCGCCACCGTGATCGCCGGGCTCGGCATCCTGGCGCTGGTGATCATCACCACCATCATCTCGGTGTCGTTCGCCACCCGCGGCGCGATGGCGGCGAACCGGCCGATCGTCGAGGTGCTGCATTTCGTCGGCGCCGGCGATCGCTACATCGCCAACCATTTCCTGCGGCATTTCCTCCGGCTCGGACTGGAGGGCGGGGTGATCGGCGGCGGCATCGCGATGCTCGGCTTCGGTTTTTCGGAATCGATCGCAAGTTGGTTTTCCGGCACCCCGGTGGGCGACCAGTTCGCGGCGCTGCTCGGGACGTTTTCGCTGCGGCCGCAAGGCTATCTGGCGCTGGCGGTGCAGACGGTGTTGATCGCGGCGATCACCGCATGGTCGTCGCGCCGAACGTTGTTTGCGACGCTCGACGAGATCGACTGAGCCGGGAAAATCGTGGCGTTGCGACATGCGGTTGTCCCGGCGCGCCGCCGGCCGGGCGATGTGCTGAGACCGCTCGGACTTCAATTCGCCAGAAAAACTACTACTGTGCCGGTTCGAAACAGACATCAAGAGAACGATCGACCTCGTATGACCCAGCCGTCCGATCAGGATCCGCCGAACCTCGCAGCGGGCGCACCCCCCCGCTGCAGCGGGCTGCGCGCGGCGATCGTGGCCACGCTGGCGATCGGCTTCGTCGGCATGGCGAGCGGATTCGTCGTGTTTCTATCGCAACTGCGCGGCGCCGAAATTCAGCCCGGCCGCAATGCCGACGGCATCGTGGTGCTGACCGGCGGCTCCTCGCGGGTGTCCGACGCGATCGAATTGCTGGCGGCGGGCTACGGCCGGCGGCTGCTGATCTCCGGGGTGCATCCGACCAACGGCGCCAACGATATTTCGCGATCGCTGCCGGACAGCCAGCAGCTGCTCAGCTGCTGCGTCGATCTCGACCGCTCCGCGATCAACACCCGCAGCAACGCCGCCGAAGCACGGCGCTGGGCCCACGAACGCGGTTTCCACTCGCTGATCGTGGTGACCTCGAATTACCACATGCCGCGCGCGATCGTGGAAATGTCGCACGCCATGCCGGATATCGAACTGATCCCGTTCGCGGTGGTCGGCGACAAATGGCGCGACGATCCGTGGTGGACCAGTGGCGCCACGTTCCGGCTGTTGTTATCGGAATATGCTAAGTACATCGCCGCCGAGGCCCGGGTGCGGCTGGCCGGGTTCGGGGCCGAGCTTATGCCGGACGGCGAGCCCGCGACCGAATTGGTGGCCCGCCGCAAGCCGGCGACGGCTCTCGCCAATTGATCGGATGATCCATGGTTTCGATTTTTCTGCGATCGCTCGTCTTCAATATCTTGTTCTATATCCTGTTGGTGTTCTGGGTGCTGGTGGGAATCCCGACCTTCCTGATGCCGCGCTGGGCGATCATCAACATCGCGAAATATTGGGGCATCAGCAGCATCTGGCTGATGCGCCTGATCTGCAACACCAAGGTTGAGTTTCGCGGTCTGGAGAAGATCCCCGAGGGGCCATTGATCGTCGCGTCGAAGCACCAGTCGATGTGGGAAACCTTCGCGCTGCTGCAGTTCTTCGATCAGCCGCTGTATATCCTGAAGCGCGAATTGCTGTGGATCCCGTTCTTCGGTTGGTATCTGTCGAAGGCCGACATGATCGGGGTCAATCGCGGCAATGGCGGCCGCGCGCTGGTCAGCATGGCGCGCCGCGCCGGCGAAGAGGTCCGTCGCGGCCGGCAATTGATCATCTTCCCGGAAGGCACCCGCACCGCGGTCGATGCCGAGCCGCGCTACAAGACCGGGGTCGGCCAGATCTATGCCGATTGCGAAGTGCCCTGCATCCCGGTGGCGCTGAATTCCGGGCTGTTCTGGCCGCGCCGCGCCTTCCTGCGCTATCCCGGCACCATCGTGGTGGAGTTTCTCGATCCGCTGCCGGCGGGATTGCCGCGCAAGCAGTTCCTGTTGCAGGTCAGCGAGCTGATCGAAACCGCCACCAACCGGCTGGTCGACGCCGGCCGGCAGGAACAAGCGCAACTGTTCGGCCGGGTGCCGAGCCGGGTGCCGCTGAAGGCCAAGCCGCCGGCGGCTTAGAAAGCGCCGGCGGCGCTAGCGATGCACCGGGGTGTCGTCGCGCAGCTGCAGGGCCAGCCGATGCAGCTGCGGATCGCGGCAGCCCTGTGTCTCCAGCGCTGCCACCGTCGACAGCACGTAGTCCTGGTTGGGGCCGGATTGGCCGTGGCCTTGCCGCACGATGCGCAGTTGTTCGGCATCGCTGAGCCGCCCGGCATATTGCGCGTGACCGCGGTCGACCACATAGGTCAGTGCACTGACCCGGCGGCGGGCGTCATCTTGCAGCCACACCGAGCGCATCACCTCGCGATAGACTTTGGTGACCTGCTCGCGGCCGCGCAGATAGGCGACGGTTTCGGCGCGATCCGCCGCAGCGACCCGGAACGCGACGCCGCGGCAGGCGCCGCCGCGGTCCAGCCCGAGCACCAGGCCGGGTTTCTCCGGAGTGCCGCGATGCACGAAGGAATAGACGCAGAGCGCGCGATGCTCGCCGATCAGCCGCGCCGAAAGCTGCTCGAGAAAGGCGAAGCCGGGGTGCCACATCAGCGAGCCGTAGCCGAACACCCAGAGGTCGCCCGCCGCGGTTGCGGCATCGGGCAGGTTATTCGTCGACGTGATATGGGAATCGCTCAATTGACAAATCTCGAGTCTAGGGTCGCCGCATGTCCGAAATAATTCTCACGCCGCGCCGGCGGCTCTGGCCGGTCTTCGTCTTGCCGACTGTGCTGCTGGTTCTGGCCGCGGCCTGGAGTGGCTTCTGGTTTTACACCGCCGGAAGGCTCGATCAATCGGTCGATGCCTGGCGCGCGCGTGAAGCGGCGTCCGGGCGGGTCTATGAGTGCGGCAATCGCTCGGTTGCGGGCTTTCCGTTCCGGCTCGAGGTGCGCTGCAAGGACGCCAGCGTCGCGCTGACGTCGCAATCGGCCGGGCCGGAGCAGACGCCGATCACCGCCAAGCTCGGCGAAATCCTGGTGGTCGGACAGATCTACGATCCGCGGCTGTTGATCGCCGAATTCACCGCGCCGGCGGTGCTGGCCGGCCGCGGCCAACCGCCGTCGATGGCGGTGAGCTGGAGCGCCGCGCGGGCGAGCGTGGTCGGCCTGCCCGGCGTGCCGCAGCGCGCCTCGATCGTGTTCGACGATGCCGTCGTCGATCGGATCGCGGGCGCCGTGCAAACCGCCCAGGCGCGCGCCCGCCATGCCGAGCTGCACGGCCGGCTGCTCGATGCGCCGGCAGCTGGGCCGCAGCCGCTCGAAGCGGTGGCGCAACTCGCCGGCGCCAGCCTGCAGGAGCTGCACCCGCTATTGGCCGAGCCGTTCGACGCCGACCTCCGCGCGGTGTTGAACGGGTTGCAGGATTTTTCGCCAAAACCCTGGCCGCAGCGGTTTCGCGAGCTGCAGGCCGCCGGCGGCAAGGTCGAGATCAGCCGCTCGCGGATCCAGCAGGGCGAGCTGATCGCGGTGGCGGCAGGGACGCTTGGTCTCAGCCCGAACGGCCGGATCGACGGCGAATTGCAGATGACGGTGGCGGGACTCGACAAGGTCGTTCCGGCGCTCGGCATCGACAAGATGCTGGAGCAGGGCGTGCCGCAGGCGACGCTCGACCGGGTGGCGCCGGGGGTGCGGGCCAAGGACGTCAACAGCGTGCTTGGCGCGCTCGATCGCGCCATCCCGGGGCTTGGTAAGGCGGTGCGTCAGAACGCCAATGCCGGCGTCGCCGCCGGCATCAACGCGCTCGGCAAGGACGCCGTGCTGGAGGGGCGCCCGGCGCGGGCCTTCCCGCTGCGCTTCGTCGACGGCGCGGTGTTCATCGGCCCGCTGCAGGTGGGGCAGGTCCCGCCGTTGTTTTAGGGCGTCTATGGCCCAGACGGTCATTCCGGGGCGCGAGCGGCTTCAGCCGCGAGCGAACCCGGAATCTTGCAACACGTGGAAGACTCTTGCGCCCGCAGCGAGATTCCGGGTTCGCTCGGCCTGCGGCCTCACGCCCCGGAATGACTGCTGCTGCGGTCGCGCGAGCCCGCCCGACCAACGCGTCGCTATCGACTACCGCTGCGCCTGGCGGGCCTCCGAAGGTTGCGCGGCGGGCGTGGTCGGTACGTCCCAAACGTCCTCGGCGTATTCGCGAATCGTGCGGTCCGAGGAGAACCACGCCATCCGCGACACGTTGAGAATCGCCGCCCGGGTCCAGGCCGGCCCCGCGCGCCAGCGCGCGTCGATGCCGCGCTGGGCTTCGTAGTAGGAGTCGAAATCAGCGCTGACCATGTAGTGGTCGAGGTGGCGCAGCGCGTGTGCGATCGAAGCGAAGCGGCCGACGTCGTCCGGCGAGAACACCCCGGAATCGATCGCGCGGATCGCCCGCGCCAGATGCGGCGAACGCCCGATCACGTCGGTGGCGTCGAGGCCTTGCGACCGGCGCGCCACCACTTCGAGGGCTTCCATGCCGAAGATCGCGATGTTTTCCGCGCCGACGTGGTCACGCATCTCGATATTGGCGCCGTCCAGCGTGCCGATGGTGAGCGCGCCGTTGAGACCGAGCTTCATGTTGCCGGTCCCGGAGGCCTCCATCCCGGCGGTCGAAATCTGCTCGGACAGATCGGCGGCGGGAATGATCACCTCGGCGAGGCTGACATTGTAGTCCGATAGGAACACCACCTTGAGCCGCCCGGCGATTTCGGGATCGTTGTTGATGGTCTCGGCGACGTCATTGATCAGCTTGATGATCAATTTGGCGTAGCGATAGCTCGCCGCCGCCTTGCCGGCGAAGATCTTGACCCGCGGCACCCAGTCGCGCTGCGGCTCGTCCTTGATCGCGTAGTACAGCGCGATGGTCTCCAGCACGTTGAGCAGCTGGCGCTTGTATTCGTGAATCCGCTTGATCTGCACGTCGAACAGCGCGCTGGGATCGACCTTGATCTCCAGGCGGTCGGCGATCAAACGCGACAGCGCCACTTTGTTGCGATGCTTGACGGCGCGGAACTGCTGCTGGAACGCACTGTCGCCGGCGTAGTCCTCCATCCGTTGCAGACGGGTCGGATCGTCGAGCACCTCCTCGCCGCAGGTGGCGCGCGCCAGGTCGGTGAGCCCCGGATTGGCCAGCATCAGCCAGCGGCGAAAGGTGATGCCGTTGGTCTTGTTGGTGATGCGGCCGGGATAGAGATGGTGCAGGTCGTGAAACACCGTCTCTTTCATCAGATCGGAATGCATCGCCGAGACACCGTTGATGCGGTGCGAGCCGATGAACGCCAGGTGGCCCATCCGCACCCGCCGGCCGGCTTTTTCGTCGATCAGCGACACCGAGGCGCGGAAATCGACGTCGCCGGGGCAGCAGGCATTGGCGAGACCCAAATGCACTTCGTTGATGCGATAGATGATCTCCAGATGGCGCGGCAGGCAGCGCTCGAACAATTCGACCGGCCAGGTTTCCAGCGCCTCCGGCAGCAGCGTGTGGTTGGTATAGGACAGCGTCGCCCGGGTGATTTCCCAGGCCTCGTCCCAGCGCATGCCGTGGTGATCGATCAGGATCCGCATCAATTCGGTGACGGCGAGGCTCGGATGGGTGTCGTTGAGCTGCACCGCCGCCTTTTTCGCCAGGTTGCGCAACTGGCCTTCGGCGTGCAGATGCCGCTTGATCAGATCCTGCAGCGAGGCCGAGACGAAGAAGTACTCCTGCCGCAGCCGCAATTCGCGGCCCGCCGCGCTTTCGTCGTTGGGATAGAGGAATTTGCAGATCGCCTCGGCGCGCGCCTCGTGCGCCGTGGCGCCGAGATAGTCGCCCGAGTTGAACACGTCGATCAATAGCGGATCCGGCGCCCTTGCCGACCATAGCCGCAGCGCGTTGACGTGCTTGCCGCGCCAGCCGACGATCGGGGTGTCGTAGGCCACCGCCTGCACCGTCTCACCCGGATACCAGATCGCGCGATCATGGCCGCGGGAATCCACCGAATGTTCGACGCTGCCGCCGAAATGCACCTGATAGACGACTTCCGGCCGCTGCAATTCCCAGGGATTGCCGAAGCCCAGCCATTCGTCGGGATATTCCTGCTGCCAGCCCTGGGTGATGATCTGGCGGAACAGGCCAAAATCGTAGCGGATGCCGTAACCGAATGCCGGGATCTCCAGCGTCGCCATGCTTTCCATGAAGCAGGCGGCGAGCCGGCCGAGGCCGCCATTGCCGAGCGCCGCGTCGGGCTCGCATTTGCGCAGCTCCGACAGGCCGACGCCGAGATCGCCGAGTGCCGCGTCGAACAGCGGCAGCAGGCCCATATTGTTCAGCGCGTCGGTGAACAGCCGGCCGATCAGGAATTCCAGCGACAGGTAGTAGACCCGCTTGCGGCCGGCGTCGTAGCTGTCCTTTTCGGAAACCAGCCAGCGATGCACGATGCGGTCGCGCAGCGCCAAGGCCGCGGCCTTGTACCAGTCGTGCTTGGTGGCAAGCGCGGCTTCCTTGCCGATCGCCAGCGTGAGCTTGGCGACGATGGCGCTCTTGATTTCGGCCAAAGCCAGCTCGTCAAGCGGCGGCTGCGGCGGGCGGAAGTCGTCGGTGATCGTTTGAATTGGCAAAATGTTACCCTAAAACTGCGTTAGACATGATCATACGCGCATTATCCATGGATCGGAACCCGTGGCGCGGCGATCGTTTGTGCGTTGCGATGCTTGGTTCGAGCAGATGGCATGTCCGCAATCTAGCACCGCACTGTTGCGAGCAAATCACGGCGGTGCCAAGTTCGGGATATTCCGGAGCGCCCTGATACCAATTCTCGTAGAATGGCGCCCGGACTACCGCAGGATGGTACTTTTCTCGAAATCGTCATCCGCTTTCGCTTTCTGATTGCGCATGATCTTGTCCGAAAACGGTATTTCAAGGTAGCCAAGCGCCAATTCGGGCATGATCGATCATTGGCCTGCGAACAAATTAAGAACACTTTAGCAAGTCATTGATATATCGTTATGATTCGGCCTGTCAGACTACAAGATATTGGGCCTTCGGGACTTGCGAGGACTAGATGTCCACCACCATTGCTTTCGAGCCGTTCGCGCTGACCCGGATTGCGGATTTCGCGCGGTCGCTGTCGCGGCTGCATCAAATCGCCTGCCGTCAGCCGATCGATGATGACCAGCTCGACCGCGAGTTCAACGCGGTCTGCGTGTCGATCTGGGGCTACACCACCGACGATTTCAGCGACGCGCTGTTTTCTGCCGCCGACCACGCTTGGCTTGATTCGCTCGACGAGGCGCATGCCCGAATCTTCGCGGCCGAGCTGGGCTACGACCTGGTCGACGATCACGGCATGCTGACAGATTGGTGGGGCTATTGCTGGATGATTCTAGCCGAGCAGCGTGGCCTGTTGACGCCGGAGAACAAGGCGGCGGCACGGGCGCGGATCGAGGAGGCGTATCTGGCGGCGCCGAACGTGATCGGCATCGTGCGGGGGCGCTAGACCAAGGCCGGTCATTCCGGGGCGTGAGCAGCGAAGCTGCGAATGAACCCGGAATCTCGCTGCTGGGGCGAGTGCGCGTTCGCGGCGAGATTCCGGGTTCGCTCAGCCTGCGGCTTCGCGCCCCGGAATGACGAAGCTCTGGTATCGGTCGCTTCTTTTGAAGAGCAGTTACCGCGCCTCGGCGCGCTTGCCTTTGGCGGGTGCCGGCTTGGCGGGTTCCGGCGGCAGCGCCACGCCGCTGTCGGCGAGCGGCGCCGGATCGACGATCATTTCGGCGCTGACCGGCGCGACTTTCATTTCGCCGAGCCTTGCCCGAACCTCGGCGGTCAGCCCCGGATAGGAATTCACCGGGGTGAATTCCGCGGTCTGGCTGGCGCCGACCCGGACCCCGGAATAGGCCACCAGGCCATTGGTGGTGGCGATGACGTCGCCGGAGCGCAGCGAGGTGTCGAGCGTGAGGTCCACCGGCGCGAGCCCGGCGGGATCGCGGCCGTTGCAGGTGCAATCGGCTTTCAGCGCCTTGCGATAGGCAAAGGCATTGTCGCTGTCGGCGTAGCGCTCGCCGTTGCTGGCGGTGGCGCCGTCGATATTGCTGCCGAAATACACCCGGGTCGGGCTGGCCGGACAGAATGCCTGGCACATTTGCGCCGCTGTGGCGCCGCCGCGGGTGGTCAGCGGAAAATACCGGCCGTCGCAGCTGCGCACGCAGAACGCGGGGCCGGAGCCGGAGGCGTTCATCGGGCGCGGCGGCGGCGCAGCTTGCTGGTTGAGGCCGAACGGATCGGCGAAGAAATTCGATTGGGTCGGGGCGGAGCGTTGCTGCGGCCTTTGCTGGAAACCGCCGAACAGCGCTTCGAGGAAATTCTCGGCGACCGCGATCCGCGGCGCCAGCGCGACCGGCATTGCCACCGCAACGGCGATGGCCAACATCACGCCGCGGCGTGCCCGCGCAAATTCGAACTGTCGACGCAACGCTCACTCCACCCAGGCGGTCTGGCTTTGGCCGGATCGTTTGTCCGGCGTGGGTGCAACTTTAATGCGGGATGGTAAACGGCGAGTAAGCGGGCCGGCCGGTGGGCTCAAACAGATGCCGATATCGATGCCGAAATGGCGCCGTTCAGCTCTTGAGGAACTCGCTGGCCTTGTAGAGCGAGCGGAATGGCAGCCCGGCCGCGGCGAACGCCTCGGTGGCCCCTTCTTCGCGGTCCACCATGGTCAGCACCAGCACGATCACGCCGCCGGCCTCGCGCACCGATTCGGCCGCCTTGATCGCCGAGCCGCCGGTGGTGGTGACGTCCTCGACGATCACCACCCGCTTGCCCTGCAGCGTCTCGGTCTTCGACAGCCCTTCGACCGAGAGCCGGGCGCCGTGCTCCTTCGGCTTCTTGCGCACGAAGAACGCGGCGATCGGATGGTTCTTCAGCCAGGACAATTGCGCGATCGCGCCGGCCAGCGGCACCGCGCCCATCTCCAGCCCGCCGATGTAATCGACATTGTCCTCGCGCAGCGCCTCGAAGGTCAGTTCCGCCAGCAATGCCGCGCCTTCCGGATCGAGCATGGTCGGCTTCAGATTGAAATAGAAGTCGCTCTTGCGGCCGGAGGCCAAGGTGATTTCGCCGCGGCCGAACGAGCGGGCGCGGATGATGTCGGCAAGGCGGGCGCGGGAGGCGGATTTCGACACGGGTGATTCTCTTGGGCTGGGATTGGCCAGCAATCTATCGATCGCGGGCTGCGCACGCCAGCGGAGATCGTGCGGGCGCAGGGAAGCTTAGCTGGTCGCGTGTCCCGGACGTGGCGCAGCGCGCAGCGTTGCTCCACGAGCCGGGACCGTTACGAAGTCAGCGTCCGTTACGGTCCCGGATCTGCAGCGCACCACGCCGCAAAGGGCGGCGCGCTGCGCCGCGTCCGGGGCACGGCGCCATGAGCGCTCAATGCGCCTCGTCCCAGTTGTTCGCCGCGCGCGCGTCGACCTGCAGCGGCACCGACAGCAGCACCGCCGGGAACGGGGCGTCCTGCATCACCTGCTGCACCACCGGCAGCGTTGCCGCGACCTCGTCGTCGGCCACCTCGAAGATCAATTCGTCGTGCACCTGCAACAACATCTGCGCCGATAATTTCTTTTCGGCCAGCGCGTCTTCCATCCGCACCATGGCGCGGCGGATGATGTCGGCGGCGGTGCCCTGCAGCCTGGCGTTGATCGCGGCGCGCTCGTTGAAGGCGCGCACCGAGGCGTTCGAGGCCTTGATGTCGGGGTAATGGCATTTTCGGCCGAACAGCGTTTCGACAAAGCCATGGGCGCGGCAGAAGTCGCGGGTGGCGTCCATATAGGCGCGGATGCCGGGAAAGCGCTCGAAGTACTTCTTGATATAGGCGCCGGCCTCCTCGCGCGGAATGCCGAGCTGGTTGGCCAGCCCAAACGCCGAGATGCCGTAGATGATGCCGAAATTGATCGCTTTGGCGCGGCGCCGCACCTCGCTCGGCATGTCCTTGATCGGCACCCCGAACATTTCCGAGGCGGTCATGGCGTGGATGTCGAGACCGTCCTGGAACGCCTGTTTCAACACCGGGATGTCGGCGATTTCGGCGAGCAGCCGCAGCTCGATCTGGGAATAATCCGCCGACACCAGCTTGTGGCCGGGGGCGGCGATGAAGGCGCGGCGGATCTTGCGGCCGTCCTCGGTGCGCACCGGGATGTTCTGCAGGTTGGGTTCGTTCGACGACAGCCGTCCGGTGGTGGTCGCGGCCAGCGCGTAGGTGGTGTGCACCCGGTGGGTCTGCGGATGCACGTAGGTCGGCAGCGCGTCCGTATAGGTCGAGCGCAGCTTCGACACCTGCCGCCAATCCAGGATTTTTCGCGGGAATTCGTGGCCCTGCTCGGCGAGCTCTTCCAGGACCTGCGCCGAGGTCGACCACGCCCCGGTCTTGGTCTTGGAGCCGCCGGGCAGCTGCATCTTGCCGAACAAAATGTCGCCGAGCTGCTTCGGGCTGCCGATATTGATCTCTTCGCCGGCGATCTCGCGGATCTCCGCCTCGATGCGCGCCGCGGTCTGGGCGAAATCGCCGGACAGCCGCGCCAGCACTGCGCGGTCGATCGAGATGCCGCGCCGCTCCATCCGCGCCAGCACGCCGATCAGCGGCCGCTCCAGTGTCTCGTAAACCGTGGTCATGCGTTCGGCGACCAGCCGCGGCTTCAACACCCGCCACAGCCGCAGCGCGACGTCGGCATCCTCGGCGGCGTAGCAGGTGGCGCGGTCGATCGCGACCTGGTCGAACGACAGCTTGGCCTTGCCGCTGCCGATCACCTCGCCATAGCTCAGCGTCTTGTGGCCGAGCCAGGTCTCGGCGAGGGCGTCGAGCCCGTGGGCGTGGCGGCCGGCGTCCAACGCATAGGACATCAGCTGCACGTCGTCGGCGTTCTGCAGCGTGATGCCGTGCTGCGCCAGCAGCACCGCGGTGAATTTGATGTTGAAGCCGATCTTCAGCACGCCGGGGGATTCCAGGATCGGCCGCAGCGCTTCCAGCGCGTCGCGGGCGGCGATCTGATCGGGTTCGAGCCCGGAAGCGAACAGTCCCGCGGCGTCGCCGGATTGCCGATGGCCGAGCGGAACGTAGCAGGCCTCATTGGGGCCCAGCGCCAGCGCCAGCCCGGTCAACTCCGCCTGCATCGGATCGACCACCGCGCTCTTGATGTCGAAGGTGGCCTTGGCCTCCAGCGCGACATGGCCGAGGTCGTGGATTTTCGCGATCCAGCCGTGCAGTTCGTCGCGCGTGCGCAGCGTGGCGTAGCCGTCGCGGTTGACCGGAATCTTCCGCGCCTCTTCGGCCCGCGCGGCGGCGAGGAGTTGCGGGGTGAGGGCATCGCTCGATTGCGGCGCCGATGAGGCAAGGCCTTGCCCCGTTTGCGGCGCGCTCCCTCCCCCCTTGCGGGGGAGGGTTGGGGAGGGGGGTGCCCCAAAAAGATCGCCGGCGTCCGTGGCCCCCCCACCCCGACCCTCCCCCGCAAGGGGGGAGGGAGAAGACGTCCCGCTCTTCACCGCAGCATCGGCCTCGACGTCGGCCGGATCGATCTGCGAATACTCCGCGACCCGCCGCGTCAGCGTGGAGAATTCCATCGCCTTCAGAAACGCGATCAGTTTTCGCGCATCCGGCTCGTGCACCGCGAGTTCGTCGAGCGGCACGTCGAGCGCGACCTTGTCATCGAGCAACACCAGCTGCCGCGAGATCCGCGCCTTCTCGGCGTTGGCGATCAGCGCCTCGCGGCGCTTCGGCTGCTTGATCTCGGCGGCGCGGGCGAGCAGCGTGTCGAGATCGCCATACTCGTTGATCAATTGCGCCGCGGTCTTGACGCCGATGCCCGGCACCCCCGGAACGTTGTCGACGCTGTCGCCGGCCAGCGCCTGCACCTCGACCACCTTGTCGGGCGGCACGCCGAACTTCTCGATCACTTGCGGGATGCCGATGCGGCGGTCCTTCATGGTGTCGAACATGGTGACGCAGTCGGTAACGAGCTGCATCAGGTCCTTGTCGGAGGAGACGATGGTGGCGGTGGCGCCGCGTTCGCAGGCCTGCCGCACATAGGTCGCGATCAGATCGTCGGCCTCGAAGCCGATCTGTTCCAGGCAGGGCAGATCGAACGCCCTCACCGCCTCGCGGATCAGCGCGAATTGCGGGATCAGATCGTCCGGCGCCGGCGGCCGCTGCGCCTTGTAGAGAGGATAGAGTTCGTTGCGGAAGGTCTTTTCCGCCTTGTCGAAGATGATGGCCAGATGGGTCGGCCGCTCGTCGTTCGGCATTTCGCGCAGCAGCTTCCACAGCATGTTGCAGAAACCCAGCACGGCGTTGACCTGCAGCCCGTCGGACTTGCGGTTGAGCGGCGGCAGCGCGTGGTAGGCGCGGAAAATATACGACGAACCGTCGACCAGAAAGACGTGGTCGCCCTTGCTCGGGGCTTTGACGGCGACGGAGGACGCGGCGTGTTCAGAGGTTTTCGGCATGGCCGCAACTTAAGGAGTTTTACCAGGAAATGACACCTGTCCGGCAGCGGACAGAGCATGAAAATTTCATCGCAGCTCGCTGCCGAAAAGGTTGCATCGGCGGCTGTTCCGTGACCCGGTGCAGCGCAGCTGCAGCGAAAGGAATCCGCCGATGCCCCCGCAAATCGACGTGTTGATGGCGAAGTTGCGCGCGGTGGAGGCCGAGATCGAGGTCGAACTCGCCAGGCATCGCGAGGCGCTGCGCTACCACCTGGAAAACCGCAAGGTCGTGTTCGAGAAGGAGGCGCTGCGGCTGCAGCGCGCCATCAAGGTCACGCTCGGGCGCTACATCCGCAACGCCGATCCGTGGATCGTGGTGACCGCGCCGGTGATCTATTCGCTGATCGTGGCGTTCGTGCTGCTCGACGTCATGGTGATGACCTACCAGGCGATCTGTTTTCCGATCTACAAGATCCCCAAGGTGCGGCGCCGCGATTACCTGGTGTTCGACCGGCATCATCTGGCCTATCTCAACCTGTTGGAAAAGATCAACTGCGCCTACTGCTCCTACGGCAACGGCGTGATCGCCTTTGCCCGCGAGGTGGCGGCGCGCACCGAGGTGTATTGGTGCCCGATCAAGCACGCCCGCCGCGTGCTGGGGCCGCATCCGCATTACCAGGGCTTTGCCGATTTCGGCGACCCCGAAGCCTACCGCGCCAAGATCGACAGCATGGCCGACGGGGTGAAGTTCGACGAGCCGGCGTGAGCGCCGTTGTTCCGCGTGCCCCGGACGCAGTGCACCGCGCCGCTCTCGCGGCGTGGTGCACTGCAGATCCGGGGCCGTTACGGAGCGATGCCTTTGTAATGGTCCCGGTTCTGCAGAGCAGCGCTACGCGCTGCACCGCGCCCGGGACACGAAAACTACAACGGCTGTGCATAAAGCCACGCCGTGTGTGCCGTGACTATTCCGCCGCCGCCAGCGCCGCGCGCTTCTTCGGTGCGATCCAGAACGCGTCGGGGCGTTCGAACAGGAAACGCGCGCCGGTGATCAGCGCCAGCCGCCAGATCGCCAGCGCGCCGACCACGCCTGCGATGGTGACCAACAACGAGATGGTGCCGACGCCGAGGAAGGGCGCGAATTTCAGCAGCGACAGCCGCGCGATCACCATCGGCAGGAAGAACGCCAGGTAAATCACGATGGAATGCTCGCCGCAGAACCGCAGCCCGTTCAGCCATCGCCGGCGCGCCAGCAGCGTGCCGGTGACGATGATGGCGCAGGCGCCGGCGAATCCCAGCAGCAGCGAGATCACCGGCCAGTTGCTGCAGCCGTCGTAGATGATCGCGGCATTCGCGATCGCCCACAGCACCAGCGCCGCCATGGCCCAGCGCGGCCGGGCGCGGGCGTAGTCCGACAGCGCGAACACCTTTGCTGCGAACAGATAGCCGGAATAGAAATACACGAAGCGCGCGGCGAATTCGTCGATCACGGTCCAGCCGGTCGACAGATGCGTCATCTCGAGCGCCGCCGCGACGAGCCAGATCGCGGCCGGCGGCAGCCGCTTGGTCGCCTTGGTGACCACGAAGAAGATCGGCAACAGATAGATGAACCACAGCGTGCCGAACGGCTCGATGAAGGCTTCCAGATACATCAGCCCGACATGCGCCCAGCCCTGATCGGCGGCAAACGCCGGCGCCTTGAAGCCGAACTGGATGGTCACCCACAGCACGTAGAAGTAGGCGAAATGCACCACCTTGCGGTCGAGATAGCTGCGCCAGTCGCGGTCGATCACCACCGCCAGGAACAGCCCGGAGATCAGGAAGAAATCCGGCATCCGGAACGGCCGGGCGAATTCCACCAGATAATGCATGTAGCCGGTCTGGCCGGCGGCGGCCTCGACGCCGAGCACCGAATGCATCATCACCACCATGATGATGCAGATGCCCTTGGCGTAATCCACCCAGTCGATGCGGGGCGGCGGCGACGCAGGCGTCATGACGGCGGATGTGCCGTTTCTGGTCATCGGTGTCCCTTTTCGGCGCGGTTGTGGCGCATTGTCCTGCCAATCGGTTGCGATGGTGTTGCACCAATCAAACAATGTGCCGGCCTCAGGGAATCGTGATCGCGGCCGCGCCGATTTGCCGGCGCGGGCGATTCTGTTAACCATCGCGGCCCCTTGCTTGGACCGGACGAGCCGCCTTTGACCCTTGCCTTCGACACCCCGCTGCCGATCGACGCCGTGCTGGATCGGCTCGGCTCCGCGCTGGCCGCCAATAACGTCGCGGTGCTGGTGGCGCCGCCCGGCGCCGGCAAGACCACGCGGGTGCCGCTGGCGCTGCTCGACGCGCCCTGGTTGGGCGCAAAGAAAATCATCATGCTGGAGCCGCGGCGGATCGCGGCGCGCGCCAGCGCCGAACGGATGGCGAAAACGCTTGGCGAGCGCGTCGGCGACACCGTGGGTTATCGCGTCCGCTTCGGCAGCAAGGTCTCGCGCGCCACCCGCATCGAAGTGGTCACCGAGGGCATCTTCTCGCGGATGATTCTCGACGATCCGGAATTGAACGGCATCGCCGCCATTCTGTTCGACGAATTCCACGAGCGCTCGCTCGACGCCGATCTCGGCCTCGCGCTGGCGCGCGATGCCCAGGTCGGGCTGCGCGAGGATCTGCGGATTCTCGTGATGTCGGCGACCATCGACGGCGCCCGGGTCGGCAAATTGCTCGGCGATGCGCCAGTGATCGAAAGCCTCGGCCGCGCCTACCCGGTCGAGACGCGTTATCTCGGCCGCAAGCCGGATGCGCCGCTGGAGCGGCAGATGGCCGAGGCGATCGCGTCGGCGTTGCGCGAAAATCCGGGTTCGGTGCTGGCGTTCCTGCCGGGCGCCGCCGAGATCCGCCGCACCGAGACGATGCTGCGCGAACGCGTCGTTGATGCCTCAATCGAGATCGTGCCGCTGTTCGGCGCGCTCGATGCGAGCGTGCAGGATCGCGCGATTCAGCCGGCACCGAAGGGGTGCCGCAAGGTGGTGCTGGCGACCTCGATCGCGGAAACCTCGCTGACCATCGAGGGCGTCCGCATCGTGGTGGATTGCGGCATGGCGCGGGTGCCGCGTTACGAGCCGGACATCGGCCTCACGCGGCTGGAAACCGTACGGGCCTCGCGCGCCGCGGTCGATCAGCGTCGCGGCCGCGCCGGGCGCACCGAGCCCGGCGTATGCTATCGGCTGTGGGACGAGCCGCAGACCGCCTCATTGCCGGCCTACACCCAGCCGGAAATCCTCAGCGCCGATCTGTCGTCGCTGCTGCTTGATCTCGCGCAGTGGGGCGTCGGCGATCCGGCGCAGCTGGCGTTTCTCGATGCGCCGCCGGCGCCGGCTTTGAAGGAAGCGCGGGCGCTTCTGGCCGAACTCGGCGCGCTCGATACTGAGGGCCGCATCACCGACGAAGGCAAGAGTCTGCGCGCGCTGGCGCTGCCGCCGCGGCTGGCGCGGATGATTGTGGATGCGCAGCGGCAAGGCTGCGGCGAGGACGCCGCGGCGATCGCGGCGATCCTCACCGAGCGCGGGCTCGGCGGCGACAGCGTCGATCTCGACGCCAGGCTCGAGCAATTCCGCCGCGATCGCTCGCAACGGGCGATCAGCGCGCGACAGCTGGCGCAGCGCTGGGCGGCGCCCTCTGCTCCCTCCCCCCTTGCGGGGGAGGGTCGGGGAGGGGGGTCTACGAGCACGGCTTCGGTTCGGGGCACCCCCACCCCCAACCCCTCCCCGCAAGGGGGAGGGGAGTCGCGCCGTGCTCGCGGCGAGGCCGCGCCTTCGCAGCAAGGCGCAGGGGAGTTAACCACCGGCGGCATGTTGGCGCTCGCCTTTCCCGATCGCGTGGCGAAAAACCGCGGCAACGGCTCGTTCGTGCTGGCCAACGGCCGCGGTGCGGCGATCGACAAGACCGCCGCATTGGCGCGCGCGCCTTACATCGCGGTCGCCGAACTCACCGGCACCGCGGCGAACGGCAGAATCCTGCTCGCCGCGCCGATCACCCTCGAGGAGATCGAGGCCCGCTTCGCCGCCGAGATCGACGCCGTCGACGATATTTCCTTCGACCGCGTCGCGCTGGCGCTGCGCGGCCGTCGCAAGCGCACGCTGCACGCCATCACGCTGTCGGAAGCGCCGATGGCGGTGGTGCCGTCGGAGGCCACCGCGCGGGTTTTTGCCGATGGCCTGATTGCCGCCGGGCTCGACAAACTGCCGTGGTCGAAATCGCTCAAGCAATGGCGCGACCGGGTGACGTTTTTGCGCAAGGCCGAGGGCGACGCTTCACAGAAACTTTGGCCGGATCTGTCCGACGCAGCGCTCGCCGAGGCGCGCGAGGCCTGGCTGGTGCCGGCGCTGTTCGACAAGACCGCGTTGAAGGATGTTTCCGCCGGCGATCTGTCCGACGCGCTGATGGGGTTGCTGCCGTGGGATCTGCGCGCGCGGCTGGAGCGCGAGGCGCCGACCCATTTCGAGGCGCCGACCGGCACGCAGCTTGCGATCGACTACGAGGCCGAGCAGGGCCCGACCATCGCGGTGCGCTTGCAGGAATTGTTCGGCCTCACCACGCATCCCTCGCTCGCCGGCGGCGCGGTGCCGCTGGTGCTGGAATTGCTGTCGCCGGCGCAGCGCCCGGTGCAGGTGACGCGCGACCTGCCGGGGTTTTGGCGCGGCTCCTATGCCGCTGTGCGCACCGATCTGCGCGGCCGCTATCCGCGCCACCCCTGGCCGGAGGATCCCGCCGGCGCGCCGCCGACCCGGCGCGTCAAGCCGCGCGGCACGTGAGCGGCCGCAATTCGATCGCGCTTCCGCAGCGGTGACATCTCGACAAGGAGCCACCTCTCCGCGTCATGGCCGGGCTCGTCCCGGCCATCTACGGAAACAGGCAGGGCGTCGCTTGTGGGCGTGGGTGGCCGGGACAAGCCCGGCCATGACACGGGTCGGGCGTAAGCGCTTTAATGATCTGCACCGCATTTGCGGCCAAGCTCGGTCAACCTGACTGAACGTCAAGCGAGCCGAGGACGGCGCCGCGGCGCTGCCGTTAACGCTTCGCTCACGCTTTTCCGCAAAAACCAAAGATCGCGGGCCGCGTTAGTCGCCGGTTGCGACCTGCCATGATCAAATCGCGCTGCGTTGTTCGCGTCGATCGAAGTGTGAGTCTGCGTGATGCGTAACATCATGATCTTTGCCGCGTTGATGGCGATCCTCGGCACCGCGATGGCGGAAGTCGCCGATCGGATGACGCCGAAACCTGCGGCCGTGGTCGCGGCCACGGTCGGCGCCGCGGCGACGCCGGACTCCGCCGTCCGCAGCGTCAGCATTGCGCGCGACGCCCGCGGCCATTTCCAGACCGACGGCCGCATCGACGGCCAGCGCATCGGCTTCATGGTCGACACCGGCGCCTCGGTGATCGCGCTCAACGAAACTTCCGCGGCGCAGTTCGGCTTGCGGCCCGCGCGCGGCGACTACAACGCGATGGTCACCACCGCCAACGGCACCGTGAAGGCGGCGCGTGCCCGATTGGCGTTGGTCGATGTCGGCGGGCTGCTGGTGCGCGATGTCGATGCGCTGGTGCTGCCCGACGAAGCGCTGTCGGTGAATCTGCTCGGCCTGTCGTTCCTGTCGAAACTGAAGCGCTTCGAATATGCCAACGGCACGATGGTGCTCGAGCAATAACGCATGCTGCGATCTGAACATCCGTTCAGATCGCACGCAAAAGTTTCGCGGAACGCTCATCATCGTTCTGTGTTGCCTCCCTGCTGAAACGCCAATGATTTCCCAGGAGGAACACGATGAAGCTTCGCTATGCGCTCGCCGCTCTGTCCATCGCCGCGCTCGCCGTTCCGTCGATCGCTTCGGCGGAAACCACCGTCATCAAGAAAGTCTATCGCGACGGTCCGCGCGCCGAGATGCGCGGTCACCACGATCGCGGTATGCATCGCGGTAAGCATCGCGGTGCCGATCGGGTGGTGATCATCAAGAAGCGCCACCACCGCTATTGATCGGCGGCGTCCGATCGAAATCGACTTGCAAGCAAGCCGGGCGAACGGAGCCAGAGCATTTTCGGTTAGGATTGAATCATCCAACCAAATGTCGTCGTCATTCCGGATTGCGAGTTCGAACAACGAGCAAGTCCGGAATCCATACTCCCTGCGGTGGTTATGGATTCCGGGCTCACTCGCAGCTGACGCTGCTCGTGCCCCGGAATGACGGCCTGGACTCTTGAACCGCAGCAATCCTAACCGAAAATGCTCTAGCCGTTTCGCCCGGCTTTCTGCGCCGCCGGCGTCGCGCACGGATCAGTACGCGATCGACCGGCTCAACAGCACGTCGACCTCGGCGCGGCGCGGGCAGGCGAAGGCGCCGCCGAATTTCGTGCATTTCAGCGCCGCCGCCGCGGAGCCGAAGCGCAGCGCGTCGGCGAGACTCTGCCGCTCGGTGATCGCCAGCGCGAAGCCGCCATGGAAGATGTCGCCGGCGCCCAGCGTATCCACGGTCTCGACCGGAAACGCCGGAGTGTTTTGCACGCGCCGCTGGTCGTCGAGCCAAATCGTGCCCTGCGGTCCGCGCGTCGCGGCGACGAAGGCCGGCGTCAGTTTGGCGATGGCGCGCAGTGCATCGATATCATCGGCGACGCCGGCGGTGGCGTGCAGCGCTTCCTGCGCAAAGATCAGGTGCGAGGCCGCGGTCAGCAGCCCGTCATCCAGCGACATCGCGCGGTCGACGTCGACCACCACGGCGATGCCGCGCCGCAGCGCCTCGGCACACAGCGCGGTGGCGAACGAAGCGCAGCGATTTTCCACCAGCAGCGCGTCGCAGTCGCGGAGCAAAACCTCCGTGTCGGGCAACTCGACCTGCCACAGCCCGGGATCGCGAAAGGTGACGATGGTGCGTTCGCCCGACGGATCGAACATTACTGAGGAGACCGGCGTCACCAGGCCCGGCATGTGCACCAGGGCCGTAGCGTCGATGGCCTCTTCGGCGAGCTTGTCGAAGATGAACCGGCTCGAGCTTTCGTTGCGATCGCCGATCGGTCCGGCCAGCGCGGCGCGTCCGCCGAGCCGGGCTATGGCGATCGCGGCGTTGACCGCGTTGCCGCCGCAGATCTCGGCGAAATGGCTGGCATAGGCCTTGGAGCCGAGCGCCGGAAGATGTTCGATCCGGAACGTCAGATCACGCACCGGCATTCCGATGCACAGCACGCGCGGCCGGCGAGCGTTTTCCGTCATGTCGCTGAAGACGGGCCGTGCAGCCAGCGGCCGAGCAGGTGGTGGGCGATCGCGAACGAATGCGCGCCGGTCAGCCCGTCGGGATGCCGCCGGTGATGCATCAGCATCGCCTCGTCGCGGGAAAACCAGCGGGCGTCTTCGAGTTCGGTGTGGTCGACCACGATATCCTCGGTGGTCGCCTGCGCCGAGCAGCCGATCATCAGCGACGACGGATAGGGCCAGGGCTGCGTCATGTAATAGGCGACGTCGCCGCAGCGGATCCCGGATTCCTCGAACACCTCGCGGCGCACCGCGTCCTCGAAGGTTTCCGCGGCTTCGACGAAGCCGGCGAGGCACGAATACATCCCGTGCGGAAACTGCTTCTGCCGGCCGAGCAGGCATTTGTCGCCGAACGTTACCAGCATGATCACCACCGGATCGGTGCGCGGGAAATGCTCGGCCTTGCAGCTCGGGCAATCGCGCTTCCAGCCGCCTTGCGACATCACGGTGCGGGCGCCGCAATTGGCGCAATAGCCGTGGCGCTGATGCCAGCTGACCATCGATTTCGCCATCGCGATCGCTGAGAGTTCTCCCGCCGGCACCGCGCCCTCCATCGCCATGCCGCGCAGCTCGCTCACCGCGACGTCGTTGCGGATCAGTAACCGCTCTACGGCGTCAGCCGCGATCCCCATGCCGAACAGTGGCGCGCCATCGCGCAAGCCGAGAAAGATGGTTCCGGAATTGGCCCCGAACGTCAAAGCCTCGTCGATCGTCAACAGCGCGCGGACGCCGTCGGCCTGCTTGGCCATCACCAGCGAATCGCGATGCACCACATAGGCGCGGGCGTCGCGGCCGCTTTCCAGCTTGAACAACTTGTCGTCGTCGCTGCGCAGATGCGCGGCGCGATCCAGCACATGCGTGACGAAGGCCGGCTGGCCGAGCGGAAACGAATCGTTTGTTGTCATGCGCTGGTCCGCGAGGCTGGCGCCGCCGTGGCGATCGAGGCTCGCAATTTCCGGGAAGGTGACTGCGGCGGTTGGTCGCAAGCTTGCCGGAAATCCTGGCTCAATTCAACCAAGCCAGATCTTGTCAACCAAGCCAGATCCGGCGGCGCAGCTCGGCGATGAAGCTCTGCACTTCCTCAGGATCGTGCGCGAGCGGCGGCACGACGCCCCACACCGGACGCGGCCAGGCCACGTCGCCGGAGCGCCGCGCAATCACGTGGACGTGCAGCTGCGGCACCAGATTGCCCAATGCGGCGATGTTCAGCTTGTCGCATTTGGTGACGTCCTTCAACGCGCGGCCGACGCGGGAGATTTCCGTCATCAGCTGCGCCTGCTCGACCTCGCCGAGATCGATGATCTCGCCGACGCCGGCGCGGCGCGGCACCAACAGCAGCCAAGGATAATGTGCGTCCTTGATCACCAGCACGCGGCACAGCGGCAGGTCGCCGATGTCGATGGTGTCTTTTTGCAGCTGCGCGTGCAGCGTCCAGTCTGAAGCGGGCATCGGGGTTCCGACCAAGGTGGGGCGTCGGCCGCGCTGTTCGGCGCTCGAACAGCGCTCGAACGACGGCGCATTTCGCGCCCGCTTTAACACACCGAATGGCGGCGTCGCCACGCTTGCATTTCGGCGCATTTGGCGCCATTTATGCCCCGGGAGATTGGCGGTGGACGAGCCACTCGCCAACCGGGTCAGGTCCGGAAGGAAGCAGCCCTAACGAGGTCCGGATCGGGTCGCTCGTCAGTCTCCTACTTGTTTTCTGCTTGTTTTTGCGAGCGAATTCAGCGCTCCGATCGATCGAAGGTGGACGCTTTCATCATTCGAGCCGGATCGCGCCCCGGGCTCCAGCCCGGCGGTGATCGCCTGAAACCGTCCGTGCATTTCCGCAATCCGGCGCCGAGAGACAACCACTTGCGGATCGATCGATGACCGACGCTGGCCCTCCCGTCATTCCCCCGAGCGATCCCGTCAGCGCCGCGCCCTCGGCCGGCACGCCGTATCGCGTGCTGGCGCGCAAATATCGCCCGAACAATTTCGAGGATCTGATCGGCCAGGACGCCATGGTGCGCACGCTGTCGAATGCGTTCGAGACCGGGCGGATTCCGCAGGCCTGGATTCTCACCGGGGTGCGCGGCGTCGGCAAGACCACCACCGCGCGCATCCTCGCCCGCGCGCTGAATTACGAAATGCCGGACGGCTCGGTGACCGCGCCGACCATCCACATGCCGGTGCCCGGCGTGCATTGCCAGGCGATCATGGAAAGCCGGCACATCGACGTGCTGGAGATGGACGCGGCCTCGCATACCGGCATCGAGGACGTCCGCCAGATCACCGACGGCGTGCGCTATTCGCCGACCAGCGCGCGCTACAAGGTCTACATCATCGACGAAGTCCACATGCTGTCGGACAAGGCGTTCAACGCCTTCCTGAAGACGCTGGAGGAGCCGCCGGAGCACGCCAAATTCGTGTTCGCCACCACCGAAATCCGCAAGGTGCCGGTGACGGTGCTGTCGCGCTGCCAGCGCTTCGACCTGCGCCGCGTCGAGGCCGACGTGTTGATGGCGCATCTTGCCAATATCGCCGGCAAAGAGAACGTCGAGGTCGAGCCGGAGGCGCTCGGCATCATCGCCCGCGCCGCCGAAGGCTCGGTGCGCGATTCGCTGTCGCTGTTCGATCAGGCGATCGCCCATGCCGCCGGCACGGTGCGCGCCGACGCGGTGCGGCAGATGCTGGGGCTGGCCGATCGCACCCGGGTGATCGACCTGTTCGCGCATCTGGCGGGCGGCGACATCGCCAGCGCGTTCGGCGAATTCCGCGAACAATACGACGTCGGCGCCGACCCGGTGGTGGTGTTGAGCGACCTCGCCGAATTCGTCAATTTCGTCACCCGCGTGAAGATCGTGCCGGCGACCGCGGAGAACGTCGCGTTCGGCGAGACCGAGCGGCTGCGCGCCCGCGAGTTTGCCGCGAAGCTGTCGATGCGGGTGCTGTCGCGGATGTGGCAGATGCTGTTGAAGGGCATCACCGAAGTGCAGGGCGCCACCCGCCCGGCGGCGGCCGCCGAAATGGTGCTGGTGCGGATCGCCTATGTGGCGGATCTGCCGACCCCCGACGAAGCCATCAAGATGTTGCAGGACGGCGGACCAGCATCGGCGTCGGCGGCCTCCGCCGCGGCCCGCAACGGCGCCTCGGCCTCATCATCATCGAATTCATCATCGGGCTCGCCGGCGAGCGCGATGGCGTCGGCGCGGATGTCGTCGGCGCCGCGCGGCGGCGCCGAAGCCTCGCTGCGTCCGCAGCTCAGCGCGTCGCAGCCGGCTGCTGCGGCGGCGCCGGTGCTGACCATCAACAGCTTCCCCGAACTGGTGGCGCTCGCCGCCGAGAAGCGCGACGTGATGACCCGCGTCGCTTTGGAAGCCGACGTGCGGCTGGTGCGGATCGAAGACGGCCGGCTTGAGCTCGCGATGGAGCGTAGCGCCGCGCGCACGCTGATCAACGATCTGTCGCGCAAATTGGAGCAATGGACCGGCCGGCGCTGGACCGTGATCGTCTCCAATGAAGAGGGGCAGCCGACGCTGCGCTCGCAGGCGCTGGCGCAGCAGAGCGAACGCGAACGCGCCGCGGAGGCCGATCCGCGCGTGCAGGAGGTGCTGGCGCGGTTTCCCGGGGCCAAGGTCCTGGAGGTGCGCCGGCTCGCGCCCGAAACGCCGGACGCCGATGCGCCGGAAGCCGATGCCACCGGCGAAGATTCGCCGGAGACTCTCGACAACGACGACCAGTAACAACTCTGCAGTGGAAGGAACGGATCATGGCTGATTTTCTCGGCATGATGAAGCAGGCGGCGCAGCTCCAGTCCAAGATGAAGGCGATGCAGGAAGAGCTCGAGCATATCGAGGTCGAGGGCATTTCCGGCGGCGGGCTGGTCAGCGTGCGGATGACCGCCAAGATGGAGGTCAAGACCATCAAGATCGACCCCTCGCTGATCAACGCCGACGAGGCCGGGGTGCTGGAGGATCTGTTGGTCACCGCGCTCGCCGATGCGCACCGCAAGGCGGAAAGCGCGATGCAGGAAAAGATGCAGGCGCTGACCGGCGGACTGTCGCTGCCGCCGGGGCTCGGCCTGTAAGCATGGCCGCTGCGGTTGCCGGCCCTGAGATCGAACGCCTGATTCAGTTGCTGGCGAAGTTGCCGGGGCTCGGGCCGCGCTCGGCGCGGCGCGCAGCATTGCACCTGATCAAGAAGCGCGAGGCGCTGATGGCGCCGCTCGCTTCGGCGCTGCAGGTGGCGATCGAACGGATCCAGGTCTGCAAGGTCTGCGGCAATATCGACACGCAAAATCCCTGCACGGTGTGCACCGACCCCAGGCGCGATCCGTCGATCATCGTGGTGGTGGCCGACGTCGCCGATCTGTGGGCGCTGGAGCGCGCGCACGCCGCGAGCGGCCGCTATCACGTGCTCGGCGCCACGCTGTCGCCGCTCGACGGCGTCGGCCCCGATGATCTGTCGATCGACGCGCTGGTGGCCCGCGCGCACGATCCGCAAGTCAGCGAAATCGTGCTGGCGCTGAATGCCACCGTCGATGGCCAGACCACCGCGCATTACAT
Source organism: Rhodopseudomonas palustris BisB18 (assembly GCF_000013745.1). GTDB lineage: Bacteria > Pseudomonadota > Alphaproteobacteria > Rhizobiales > Xanthobacteraceae > Rhodopseudomonas_A > Rhodopseudomonas_A palustris_F. The sequence goes on along the minus strand of NC_007925.1, from coordinate 5,407,653 downwards.
CACCGACCTGTTGATGGAGGCGGGCGTCAAGGTCACGCGCCTCGCGCACGGCGTGCCGGTCGGCGGCGAACTGGATTATCTCGACGAAGGCACGCTGTCGGCGGCGATGCGGCAGCGAACCTTGTTTTGACACCCAACGAAAGATCACCAATGACCGGATCCCGTGTGAGACGATGGCTGATGCTGGCCATGGCGACGGCGTTCGTCGCCGGGGCGGCGAGCGAGGCGGTGGCACAAAAGGCGCTCAGGAGCGGCGACGTGCTGACCGGCCAGCTCAATGCCATGCGCAGCCGCGCCAAGGGCAAGCGCGTCGCCACGTTCCAGGTGGCCAGCGAGCCGCGCCGGCTGCCGGCGCCCGGCGGGCTGTGCAATCTGGAGACCGGCCCGCAGACCTTCCAGCTGGTGACCACCACCGAGGCCCAGGCGGCGCAGCTCAAGGGGCTGATCGGCAAACAAGTCTCGATCAAAGTCGGCGAACTGGCCTGCGCCGAAGCCGCCGGCGAGATCAGCGAAGCCGTGGTGCGGTCATGGAGCGTGGTGGCGAGGCCGTAGGGTTTTCCGCTGGTCTATTTGAATCCGCTCACGAAGAAACGACCGGAAAAGAGGCCTGTGTCCCGGACGCGAGCAGCGTTCTTACGCTGCTCCGCGAGCCGGGACCGTTACGAGTGCCGTGTCTCGTAACGGTCCCGGCTCTGCAGCGCACCCCGCCGCAAGCGCGGCGTGGTGCGCTGCGTCCGGGGCACGGTTGCGGTGAATTTCATCGCCGGGCTCGAACGACGCGCCGCGTTAAGCTCCCGCCACGGTCAGGCTGGCGCCGTCGGCCTCGACGATCTTCACCTTGCTGCCGGCCGGCGCGTCGGGGCCGGACACCCGCCACACGGTGTCGTCGATCCGCAGCGTGCCGGCGCCGTCGACGATCGGCTTCTCCAGCGTCAACACCCGGCCGACCAGCGCTTCGGCGCGCTTGTTGAGAAACGGATTGCTGCCTTCGCCGGGTCGCGGCCGCGCGAAGCGCCGCCACAACGGCACCGCGGAGATCGAAAACAGCGCAAAGGCCAGGATCTGCGCCTGCCAGGACGGCTCGGTGACGAACGACAGCCCGCCGACCAACAACGCCGCGAGCCCGAGCCAGAACAGAAACACTCCGGGCGCCATGAGCTCGAGCCCCATCAGCACGAAGCCGACGATCAGCCAATTCCAGCTGCCCAGCGACACCAACAAACCCGTCATTCCCAGCCCCCACGACCCGTCATCACGCTCTCACACACGACTCACGCTCACAGCCGTCTCCGGCGGTTTCGTCACCTCAGCGCGGCGGCGCCGCCGGGCCGCTCCCCGCCGTGCCGCTCGGCGGCACCGAACCGCGGCGCGCCGCGGCCTGCGCCGCTGCGCTGCCTTCGCCGAACGTCGCCTTGGCGATCTCGCCGATGCCGGCCAGCGATCCGAGTATACTCATCGCTTCGATCGGCAACATGATGATCTTCTGATTCGGTGAATCCGCCAACTGCCCGAACGCCTTGATGTACTTGTCGGCGATGAAGTAGTTCAACGCCGCGACGTCGCCCTTGGCAATGGCTTCGGAGACCATCTGGGTTGCTTTGGCCTCGGCCTCGGCGGAGCGCTCGCGGGCTTCGGCGTCGCGGAACGCGGCTTCGCGGCGGCCTTCGGCCTGCAGGATCTGGCCTTGCTTTGCCCCTTCGGCACGAAGAATTTCCGACTGCCGTTGGCCCTCGGCTTGCAAAATATCCGCGCGCTTGACCCGTTCGGCCTTCATCTGCCGGCCCATCGCCTCGACCAGATCGGCCGGCGGCACGATGTCCTTGATCTCGATGCGGTTGACCTTGAGGCCCCACGGCGACACCGCGGCGTCGACCACGCGCAGCAGCCGCTCGTTGATCTCGTCGCGATGCGACAGCACCTGGTCAAGATCCATCGCGCCCATCACCGAGCGGATGTTGGTCATGGTCAAGACGATGATCGCCTGGTTGAGGTCGGAGACCTCGTAGCTCGCCTTGGCTGCGTCGAACACCTGATAGAACGCGACGCCGTCCACCGTGACGGTGGCGTTGTCCTTGGTGATCACCTCCTGCTCGGGGATCGCGATCACCTGCTCCATCATATTCACCTTGCGGCCGACCCGGTCGAAGAACGGAATGATCAGGTTGAGCCCCGGCGACAGCGTCCGGGTGAACTTGCCGAACCGCTCGACGGTCCAGGCAAAGCCCTGCGGCACGGTCTTGACCCCGGCGAACAAAGTGAGAATGACCAGCACGACCAGTGCGATCGAAAACACGTCGAAGCCGCTGAACGTCATCATGGGTGTCTCCTCGCGGCGGACAGGGAATGCGGCGGAGCCGGATCGGCAGCCGCGAATGCCGAGTGGTCGCCGACCCCGGATTTAAGGTTCGACTGCAACAGGACGACGATTGTCGAACAGTCTCACGCAAAAAGCGATTGAATCGAAGTGGTGCGGCGAACCTCCCTCGCCCCGCACGCGGGGAGAGGTGAAGTCAGTGCTCGCAGAAAGATCTTCTCTTTCGCGCGGAGCCGCAGCGGAAACCCGCCCTACAGCCAGCCCTCGAGCTCGCGCAGCACCAGTTGACGGATCACCGCGATGCCGTCGTCGCTGTCGTTGAGGCAGGGCACCGCGGCGAACTTTTCGCCGCCATTGTGCATGAAGATCTCGGCGTTTTCCTGCGCGATTTCTTCCAGCGTTTCCAGGCAGTCCGAGGCGAAGCCCGGCATCACCACGGCGAGCCGGCGGACGCCGTCCTTGCCGAGTTGTTCGATGGTCTTGTCGGTGTAGGGCTGCAGCCACTGATCGAAGCCGAACCGCGACTGGAAGGTCAGCATCAGACGCTTCTCGTCGAGGCCCATGCGCTCGCGCAACGCATCCACCGTGGCGATGCAATGCGACTGGTAGGGGTCGCCCTTGTTGATGTAGGCCTGCGGCATGCCGTGGAACGAGGCGACGATACGTTCGGGCTCGAACGGCAGCGTCGCCAGATGGCTGCTGATCGAATTGGCCAGCGCGTCGATATAGGCGGCGTCGCGATAATACGGCGGCGTCACCCGCAGCGTCGGCTGCGCGCGCATCTCGCTGAGCACCCGGAACGCCTGGTCGCAGACCGTGGCCGAGGTCGCCGCGGAATATTGCGGATACAGCGGCACCACCAGCAGCCGGTTGCAGCCTTGCGCGACCAGTGCGTCGATCCGCGAGCGCATCGACGGATTGCCGTAGCGCATCGCCCAATCGACCACGATGTGGTCGTGCGCGGTCAGCGTCGCGGCGAGTTTGTCGGCCTGCGCCCTTGTGATGGTCTTCAGCGGCGATTCGTTGGCTTCGTTGTTCCAGATCTTTTGGTAATCGCGCGCCTTGCGCGCCGGGCGGGTACGCAGGATCAATCCGTTCAGCGCCAGCTTCCAGACGATGCCCTGGTTCTCGATGACGCGCGGATCCGACAGGAACTCGCGCAGATAGTCACGCACCCCCTTGGTGTCGGCGCTGTCCGGCGTGCCGAGATTGACCAACAGCACGCCCACCCGTTCCGGCGCCTGATCGGCAACGGCCTCAGGGCCGTGAATGGGAACAATGACTGTCATGAGGCGGTTGGCTTCGCGCGTTGGCATAATGTTGTCAAGATAAGGCAACATTCGCCGAAATCGAGCCTTGCTCATAGGCAGGTCACCCGCTCTGCGGCCATATAGCCCAGTAACAGCCCGAGGCCGAAAAGCAGCACCAGTCCGGCTGCGCTGAATTCTACACCACGCATGATCAATGCACCGCCGGCTTCGCGGCCGGCCGCCAGCCGCCGCGCCAGCCCCTTGGCTGAAACCGCCAGGGTGGCAATGGTTGCAACCGTAATGGCGGTGCCGACGCCCATCGCAAAGGTAGCGGCGACGCCGGCCCAGAACATGCCCTGTGCAAGTGCGAACACCAGCACCAGGATGGCGCCGGAACACGGCCGCAACCCGACCGCGAGAATCGCGCCGAAGCCGCGCCGCCAGCCGCCGGGTCCGGCAAGGTCTGCCGGTTCCGGACCATGCGCGTGGCCGCAGTGCCCGTCATGGACGTGGGCCGCGCCGCCATGGTCGTGGTGATGATGATCGTCATGGCGAGGGAGATGGTCGTGGTCGTGCGAATGCGCAACCTCGGGATGCCCCTGATGAGCGTGCGGGTGCGCTGCGTCATGAGGCTCGGCGTGAGGTTGGTGATGATCGTGGTGTTGCGCCGCGGCGGGGGCGAGGGCGAAGGCGTCCGCCGGCCGCTGCCGCGCGGCCGAGAGCGCGCGAAAGAAGCCGCCGCCCTTGCTCCACACCAGCCGCGCGCCGAACGCCGCGATCAGCGCATAGCTCACAATCTCGATCACGCGTTCGGCGCCGCACATCGTCTTGGCGGTGGCGTTGAGCAGCCAGGCGCAGATCCCGACGACCAGAACCGCGACCAGCGCCTGCAACAGCGCCGAGACGAACGACAGCACGATGCCGCGCCGCGCGGTCTCCTCGTTGGCGACCAGATAGGACGAGATCACCGCCTTGCCGTGGCCGGGGCCGGCGGCATGGAAGATGCCGTAGGCGAACGAGATCGAAAGCAGCGTCCACACCGCGCTGCCGTCGGATTTCGCCGCCCGGATCGTCGCCGACATCTGGCGGTAGAACAGCGACTGCTGCTCCAACAGCCAGCCGACCACGCCGCCGACCTGCGGCGCTGCGGGCGGGCGCGGCCCGCCGAACGGATTTTGCGCCAGCGCATGGCTCAGCGCGGCGTCGAGCAGCGGCGCCAGCGTCAGCACGGCGGCGCAGATCAGCAAGGTCCGCGCGACGGCGGCGATCCGGGAGCGGGGCATTACGGGCAACTGACGATGATTTTGTTGGCGAACATCGCGCCGTAATTCGAATTGTCGCCATTCATGAAGTTCTGTTCTCCGAGACGGGTGGCGTCGGCGGTGCCGTCATTGGGGCGCTGAAAGCTCAGGGCGCAACCGGTCGGCGCACCGACCAGTTTGACCGGATCCTTCTGTTCGAAACTGAAATCGATGAAATACGTCGGGTCGAACACTTCCACCGCCAGTTCCTTGCTCTTCACCGGAACCTTCAGCGGCAGCGTGAAGTGCAGCGTCAGCACGTTGTTGTCGAAGACCAGATAGTAATCGACCGGCGCGAGAAATCTCTGCTTCCGGCCGTCGGCCTTGGCGAAGGTGAAGAAGCCGAATTCCTTCAGCGATTCGACGTTGGTCTGCGCCAAGGGCGCGAGGTCTTCGCGGGTGTAGACGTCCTTGGTCTTGGTCTCGATCCCCTGCAGCGCATAGGTCGAGAACATGTCGTCGAAGCTCCAGGCGTGGCGCACCCCGGTGACGGTGCCGTCGGCGGCATAGACCAGATCGCTATGCGCGGTGATCCAGACATGCGGATGCGCCTGCGCGGTGCCGCTGCCAAAGATCAGCCAACAAAGGCCCAACAGACTGCTGACGAAACCGTGGATGGAAGCAGTGCGCGCACGACTGCCGCGCGCACTGATCTCACCTCTCCCCGCGCGCTGGGAGAGGTCGACCATCGGCGCGCAGCGGCGATGGTCGGGTGAGGGGGCGCCGGAGTTCAAACGCGACGCCCCCTCACCCGACCCGGCTTCGCGGAGCCTGTGCTCGGACGGCGCGAAGCGCCGATCCGGGTGCTCCACCGGGCCACCCTCTCCTCGCACGCGGGGAGAGGGTGGCGATGCCGCGTCGCTTCGATCCAAATTGACGTCGTCGGCCACTTTACGCCGCCTCGGGCACATCGAGCAGGCCGCGGCGGCGCAGCAGCGCGTCGGGCTCGGGCGGTCGTCCGCGGAACGCGATATAGGCGTGCTCCGGATCGCGGGAGCCGCCCGCGGCGTAGATATCGTCCTGCAGCCGCTTGGCCACCGCGGAATCGAAGATGTCGCCGGCCTCCTCGAACGCGCCGAACGCGTCGGCGTCCATCACTTCGCTCCACATGTAGCTGTAATAGCCCGAGGCATAATGGTCGCCGGAGAAGATGTGGCCGAACTGCGTCGGCCGGTGCCGCATCGCGATTTCCTCCGGCATGCCGATCTTTTGCAATTCGCGGCGCTCGAACTCGGCGATGTCGCCGATCGCCGAAGCCGGCTGGGTATGGAATTCGAGATCGATCAGCGCCGAAGAGACGAATTCCACGGTGGCGAAGCCCTGGTTGAATTTTCGCGCGGCGAGGAAGCGCCGCAACAGATCGTCGGGCAGCGGCTCGCCGGTCTGGTAATGCGTCGCGAATTGCCGCAGCACCTGCGGCTGTTCCTGCCAGTGCTCGTAGAGCTGCGACGGCAATTCGACGAAATCGGTGAACACCGCGGTGCCGGACAGCGACGGATACACCACGTCGGACAGCATGCCGTGCAGGCCGTGGCCGAATTCGTGGAACAAAGTGCGGGCGTCGTCCGGCGACAGCAGCGCCGGTTCGCCGTTCGAACCCTTGGCGAAGTTGCAGACGTTGATGATCAGCGGCGCGACGTTGCCATCGAGCTTCTGCTGGTCGCGCAGCGAGGTCATCCAGGCGCCGGAGCGCTTCGAGGGGCGGGCATAGTAATCGCCGTAGAACAGCCCCTTGTGGGTGCCTGCGGGATCGAACACCTCCCAGACCCGGACGTCGGGATGCCAGACCGGGATGTCGTTGCGCTCGTTGAACGTGACGCCGAACAGCTTGGTTGCGGTGTCGAAGGCGGCGGCGATCATATTGTCGAGCGAAAGATACGGCTTGATCGCGGCGTCGTCGAAATTGGCGCGGCGCTGCCTGAGCTTCTCGGCGTAATAGCGCCAGTCCCAGGCTGCCAGCGCGAAATTGCCGCCTTCCTCCGCGATCAGCGCCTGCAGCGCGTCGCGATCCGCCAGCGCCCGGGCGCGCGCCGGCCGCCACACCCGTTCCAGCAGCCCGCGCACTGCCTGCGGCGTCTTAGCCATGGAATCTTCCAGCCGATATTCGGCGAAGCTGGCGAAGCCGAGCAGCTTGGCGGTCTCTTCGCGCAGCTGCAGGATCTCGGTGATCGCCGCGTTGTTGTCGTTGGCGTTGCCGTTGTTGCCGCGCGCGGTGAACGCCTTGTAGACCTTTTCGCGCAAATCACGCCGGGATGAGCTCTTCAGGAACGGCTCGACCGAGGAGCGCGACAGCGTCACCACCGCCTTGCCGGGCCGTCCGCGCTCGGCAGCCGCCGCCTTGGCGGCGGCGACGAAGCTGTCGGACAGCCCGTCATAATCGTTGTCGCCGAGCTCCAGGGTCCAGTCCTGCTCGTCGCCGAGCAGATGATGGCTGAATGCGGTGCCGAGGTTGGCCAGCCGCTCGTTGATCTCGGCCATCCGCGCCTTGGCCTTGGCGTCGAGCCCGGCGCCGGAGCGATGGAAGCGGGTGTAGGTGCGCTCCAACAGCCGCAGCTCTTCGCCGGACAGCTTGAGCCTGGACCGCAGCCCGTAAAGCAGCGCGATCCGGCCGAACAGCGCGGCGTTCATCATGATCGGATTCCAGTGCCGCGCCATCCGCTGCGACACTTCGGTGTCGATCGCGAGCAGCGCCGGGTTGGAATGCGCCGACACCAGATCGTAGAACACCGCGGCGACCCGGTTCAAAAGCCGGCCGGAGCGCTCCAGCGCGGTGATGGTGTTGGCGAAGTCGGGCGCCGAGGGATCGTCGGTGATCGCGGCGATCTCGGCGGTGTGGTCGTCGAAGGCCTGCTCGAACGCCGGCAGGAAGTGTTCCGGCGCGATCTCTGCGAACGGCGGGGTCTCGAACGGCGTCCGCCAGGCCTGCAACAAGGGATTGTCGAGCCGTTCGGAATTGGCCGTCGCGACCGAGGAGTCTGGCATCGAGAGGTCCTGCTTCGAGGAAAGGAGCCTGCGACATATAACACGGGATCAGGCTTTTTTGAGCCTTGATGCGCGTTTGCGGCTTGCCGCAGCGGGCTTTTTCAGAGAGATTGCCGCCGCAAACAGGATCTTCCCCGATGAGCAAGCAGCCCGCTTCCAAAGGCCCCCGCCAGGCTCCTCAAGGCCCCCGCCGGATCATCTGGCCGACCGTGGTCACGGTGATCAGTGCCGCGATTTTGATCGGCGCCGAGGTGTTCGGCGCGGCGTTCGCCGGCGGCTGGGCGCTCGCCATCCTGTTCGGCCTCAACGACACCGCCGCGCATATCGTGCAGGTGGTGCTGTTCGTGATCGGCGTCGTGGTGATGGTGGCGTTTGTCCGCCACGCCCACCACGTCGAGCCGTTCACCCGGCGCGCTTAGCAGCCCGCGCGACTGATCGCCGCGCGACCCGCTGCGATGCGAGAAACCCTTGCCGGGCGCGGACTTTCCTTCATGACACGTTAAGTACTTTGAACATCCGTTCATGTTCGAGGTGAGTTTCGTTGCGCGCGCGCAACGCTCGTCCGCCGTGTCGGGGAAATTTCGCGTTAAGCCAAAAAAAATCTTGCGAAGCCGGACTAAAGCACCTATCTCCGGTCTTGCCCAATTTCGCACGTGCCTGTGGTCGTGTGTCAGTCGGTAGGTATCCGGACAAGAGGCCGGACAGCCGCCAAGGGATAAAGAAGCCGAGGGTCGGTGATCGCAAGATCAGCGGCCAGCATCTCTCTCAAGGGATGCCGTTGAAGGTGACTTTACCCCTTGCAACCGTGACTGGCAGCCGGAGGCGAACCGGCGCACCTCGCTCTCAACGAGGGACGCGACTTAAAGCAACGACGGATCGGGCTTTTTTGGTCTCTGCCGGCTTTCCACCAGCCGGCGCGATTACCGAAGAGGCTTGTCCTTCATTGCCAGGTGTGCGGGCGGGATCACTCCCAACCAATCCACGGCAGAACAGTTCGGTCTGAGTGTTTTCCACGCTGCGCTTCCATCGCGCGACGTGGCCGAAGCGCTTTGATCCGAGATCCGTTTTGAGTCCGCCCATCGCTGGGCGGCTGGGAGAGTGCTATGACCGAACGTATCCAGGAATTCCTCCGCGCCCGCCGCAACGAAGGTCAGGACGTCGAACCGTGCCTGGTCGTCGATCTCGACGTCGTGCGCGACAACTTCCAGAGCTTTGCCAAGGCGTTGCCCGACAGCCGGGTGTTTTACGCGGTGAAGGCCAATCCGGCGCCGGAAGTGCTGTCGCTCTTGGCCTCGATGGGCTCGTGCTTCGACTGCGCCTCGGTGCAGGAGATCCAGATGGCGCTGGATGCCGGCGCCACGCCCGACCGCATCTCGTTCGGCAACACCATCAAGAAGGAACGCGACATCGGCCGCGCCTTCGCGCTCGGGATTCGGCTGTTCTCGGTGGATTGCACCGCGGAAGTCGAGAAGATCGCCCGTGCCGCGCCCGGCGCCAAGGTGTTCTGCCGCATTCTTTATGATTGCGCCGGCGCCGAGTGGCCGCTGTCGCGCAAGTTCGGCTGCGATCCGGAGATGGCGGTCGACGTGCTCGACCTCGCCAAGCGTCTCGGCCTGGAAGCCTATGGCATCTCGTTCCATGTCGGCTCGCAGCAGCGCAAGGTGAAGGCGTGGGATCGCGCGCTGGCGATGGCGTCGTCGGTGTTCCGTGACTGCGCCGAGCGCGGCATTAATCTCTCGATGGTCAACATGGGCGGCGGCTTCCCGACCAAGTACCTGAAGGAAGTGCCGGCGGTGGTGCAGTACGGCCGCTCGATCTTCCGGGCGCTGCGCAAGCACTTCGGCAACGCGATTCCGGAGACCATCATCGAGCCGGGCCGCGGCATGGTCGGCAACGCCGGCGTGATCGAGACCGAAGTCGTTCTGATCTCCACCAAGAGCGACGACGACGATACGCGCTGGGTCTATCTCGACATCGGCAAGTTCGGCGGTCTCGCCGAGACGATGGACGAGTCGATCCGCTACGCGATCAAGTCGCGCCATGACGGCGCGGAGATGACGCCCTGCGTGCTCGCCGGCCCGACCTGCGACTCGGCCGACGTGATGTACGAGAAGCTGCCGTATCCGCTTCCGGTGACGCTCGAGATCGGCGACAAGCTGCTGATCGAAGGCACCGGCGCCTATACGTCGACCTACTCGTCGGTGGCCTTCAACGGTTTCCCGCCGTTGCGGACCTACCACATCTAAGGCCGTCGTCTTCTCCTCCCTCGCTTGCGGGGGAGGTCGGGTGGGGGAACTAATCGTTTCGCCCCACCCCAGCCCTCCCCCGTCAACGGGGGAGGGAGCAAGAGAATCGGGAGCCGGTGTGCCGGCTCCCATCCCGTCACCTTCCATCTGGATGACAACACGCCGCGCCGCGTTGGCGAGGCGGGACCCTGTGCTGCGGGAACGAAGTCGCTCGCCCATCGTTGGCGCCTTCCAAATCGCATGCTCAGCGGATTCCCCGCTTTTCAAACGCGTTCCCGGGGTGGGGACTGACCGCCATGACCGCATCGACCACGCTTGCTGTTTCACAGGCCCATGAAGCCACCGTCTCGATCCGCGCCGAGCGCGCGGCCGATGTCGCGGCGCGCGAAGCGCTGCTCGACGCCTGCTTCGGCGCGAGCCGCAACGCCCGCACCTGCCAACGGCTGCGCGACGGACGTCGCCCCGCCGAAGGCCTCGCCCTTTCGGCGATGCATCTCGGCCGCCTGGTCGGCACGGTGCGGCTGTGGCACGTCGATGCCGGCGGCCGGCCCGCGCTGGTACTCGGCCCGCTGGCGGTCGATCCCTCGGTGCGCGCGCTCGGCATTGGCGCTGCGTTGATGCAGCACGCGCTCGAAGCCGCCAAGGCGCTCGGCCATGGTGCGGTGATCCTGCTCGGCGACGAGCCGTATTACGTCCGTTTCGGCTTCAGCCGCGCGGTCGCCGAGGCGCTATCGCTGCCGGGACCGTTCGAGCGCCATCGGCTGCTCGGCCTGGAGCTGCGCGCCGGCGCGTTGGACGGCGCGATCGGCCTGATCGTGCCGACCGGCCGGCCGGACGACATCGCCAAGCCGGCGCGCGCCGGTCGTCGGCAATTGCGGCGGGCCGCGTGATGGCCTGGGATGCTGATGCCATGCGGCCGATCGGCGGCGAGATGTATTGCGAGCGTCTCGCTGCGCGCAGCCGCCGCGAAACACGGCCGGCGATCACCACAATCATCTTGATCATGATCGCGATCAAGATCGTCATCGACGTGCTGGCGCGGCGGCGATCGGCGGCGGTGTCGGACCCGTCCTGACCGGCAAAAGCCGTGGTTTGAGTCGCGGTGAACCGCCGGCGCGCGGCACCACCAAGCAGCGAAGCAATCCGGGGGCTGCCCATGGAGCCCTGGGTTGCCTTCGTCGCAGGCCCCCCGCGCCATGACGAACGCAATTGCCGTTGACGTCGTTCGATCGGCGGTGGCCCCGAAAACCCACGATTAGCCAGTTCTCCGGCTTGATTTGGCGGGCGAGACGCGGCATTGCCTGACCCCAACCCATCCCGCCCTGTTGCAAGGTTCCTGACATGTCCCGCCGCCTGATTTCCACCGGATCGCCGTTCGAGAAGACCGCCGGCTACAGCCGCGCCGTGGTCGACGGCGATTTCGCCTTCGTCTCCGGCACCACCGGCTTCGACTACGCCACCATGACGCTGCCGGAGGGCGTCACCGCGCAGACACAGAATGCGTTCAAGACCATTGAAGGCGTGCTGGTCGAAGCCGGCTTCGCGCTGGCCGATCTGGTGCGGGCGACCTACTACATCACCGACCCCAAGGACGCCGATGCGGTGTTCGCGGTGTGCGGCGAGCATCTCAGCGAGATCCGTCCGGCCTGCACCATCGTCACGGTTGCGGCGCTGTTCAAGCCGGAGATGAAGATCGAGATCGAAGTCACCGCCAAGCGCCGCTCGGCCTGAGCCTCAACACCTTCCCCAATCCCGCGCGGCGACGATCGCGTCGCCGCCAAGTTAGTCCTGGAGATTTCGCCGATGCCCGCCCCCGCCGCCACAATCCACGCCAAGATTTCCGGCCCCATCGTGATGATCGGCTTCGGCTCGATCGGCAAAGGCACGCTGCCTTTGATCGAGCGGCATTTCGAATATGACAAGCAGCGCTTCGTCATCATCGATCCGCACGAGGACGGCGAACTGGCGAAGAAGCATGGCGTGCGCTTCATCAGCTCGGCGGTGACCAAGGACAATTTCCGCGAATTGCTGATCCCGCTTTTGACCGAAGGCGGCGGCCAGGGCTTCTGCGTCAACCTGTCGGTCGACACCGGCTCGGTCGACATCATGACGATGTGCCAGGAAATCGGCGCGCTCTATATCGACACCGTGGTCGAGCCGTGGCTGGGCTTCTATTTCGACAAGAGCGCCGGCCCGGAGAAGCGCTCCAACTACGCGCTGCGCGAGACCCTGCTCGCCGCCAAGGCCAAGGCCGGCGAAGGCGCCACCACCGCGGTCTCCACCTGCGGCGCCAATCCCGGCATGGTGTCGTGGTTCGTCAAGCAGGCGCTGCTCGACATCGCGAAAGACACCGGCACCGAGATCAACGAGCCGAAGAGCCGCGAAGGCTGGGGGCAATTGGCGCAGAAGCTCGGCGTCAAGGGCATCCACATCGCCGAGCGTGACACCCAGCGCTCGAAGAAGCCGAAGCCGATGAACGTGTTCGTCAACACCTGGTCGGTCGAAGGCTTCGTTTCCGAAGGCTTGCAGCCGGCCGAGCTCGGCTGGGGCACCCATGAGAAATGGATGCCGGACAACGGCCGCACCCACACCGAAGGCTGCGGTGCGGCGATCTATCTGCTGCAGCCCGGCGCCAACACCCGGGTTCGCTCCTGGTGCCCGACCCCCGGTGCGCAATACGGCTTCCTGGTCACCCACAACGAGTCGATCTCGATTGCCGACTACTTGACCGTGCGCGACGGCCAGAACGTGGTGTACCGCCCGACCTGCCACTACGCCTATCACCCGGCCAACGACGCGGTGTTGTCGTTGCACGAAATGTTCGGCGCCACCGGCAAGATGCAGCCGAAGTGGCACATTCTGGACGAGAACGAGATCGAGGACGGCATCGACGAGTTGGGCGTGCTGGTCTATGGCCACGCCAAGAACGCCTATTGGTACGGCTCGCAGCTCTCGATCGAGGAAACCCGCGAGGTCTGCCCGTATCAGAACGCCACCGGCATGCAGGTGTCGTCGGCGGTGCTCGCCGGCATGGTGTGGGCGCTGGAAAATCCCAATGCCGGCATCGTCGAAGCCGACGAATTGGACTTCCGCCGCTGCCTCGAAGTGCAGACGCCGTATCTCGGCCCGGTGAAAGGCTTCTACACCGATTGGACTCCGCTCAGCGATCGCCCCGGCCTGTTCCCGGAAGACATCGACGCCACCGATCCGTGGCAGTTCCGCAACGTGCTGGTTCGCTGAGTTCGCTCAGCTTGTATCCCGGACGCGGGGCAGCGCTCTTTGCGCTGCCCCGCGAGCCGGGACCGTTCCAAAGCCAGCACGCGACAAGCGCCGTCCGCGTAACGGCCCCGGCTCGCATCACGCCGCTTACGCGGCGCGCTGCGTCCGGGGCACGTGCAGCAGTCAGTTCGATTGATTACTTCGTTGGAATCGGATCGCCGACTTTCTCGGCCGGGGCCGGCGGCAACGCCGGCTTGGCGCCGGCGTCGATCGCCTCGGCATCGGGCCGCGCCGGCTGCGGCGCGACCTCGTGCGGGCGGCTCCCGGTAGTGCCGGGCTCGTCGGGTGCGGTCGGCTTGGTCTCGGCACCCGGCGTCGACTGCAGCGGCGGCGTGGCCTGCGCCACATTGGGCTGGCTCGCCAATTCCGCGAACGACACCGCGGAGATCGTCAGTCCCGCCGCAACCATCAGTCCGGCGAGAGCTAAATCTCGTTTCAAGGCGCGTGTCCTTTCGAGTTTCGTCATGAGCCTGCACTCGGATGTGCGGGAACAACGACCGACCAATAGCAAAGTTCCGGGCGCCGAAGCGCTCCGGGTCCACAGCTTCAGCAGGCTACAGCGTCAGCAGCCCTGCCTCGCCGTCGTCGGCGGCGAATCCCAATGTCGCGCCATTGCCGCTCCAGGCCAAGGCCGTCACCGCGCCCTTGCCGTTGCGGCGCACCAATATTTCCGCGCCGTCGGTGATCCGCACCATCAAGACGGTGCCGTCGCTATAGCCAGCGGCGAGCAAGTCCTGCTTCGGATGGCAGGCCACCGCCGAAACCCGCGCCTGCAACGGTGCCAGCATCGCCGGCTGCTTGCCCATCGGTCCGTCCTTGGCGGCGAACGGCCAGATGATCACGCTGTCGGCGCCGGAAGTCGCGAGACCCTTGCCGCCGGCGGTCCAGGAGATCGAGCGCACCCGTCCGGGATAGCCGCTCATCCGCATGTGCTGCTGATCGGCGAGCCGCCAGCCGTGCATCGCCGGCTCGTGCATGGTGGTGACCAGAAATTTGTTGTCCGGGCTGAACACCACGCCGAGATGCGAGCCGGCCCATTCCAGCATTTCGGCGTTCGCCGCCATGTTGGGGAACCACAGCGTCACGCCGTTGTAATGCGCGATCGCGAGCCGCATGCCCTTCGGGGCGAAGGCGAGGCCGCCGACCGTGGAGGGCACCTCGAAAAATTTCTCCTCGCCCTTCGGGCTCCGCACAAAGGCGAATTTACCGGCCGACCAGGCGATCGCGCCGTCGGGATGTAGCGCCACATTGTCGATCCAGCGTCGTTTCGGGTCGTTGGCGAGTGCCTGAAGTTTGCCACAAGCGTCGAGCGCGCTCAATTTGCCGTCGTCGGCGCCGATCACCACCCGCTTGCCGTCGCTGGCGGCGCTGAGAATCGCACCACTACTCACCTCGACGCGCGAGCTTTCGCCGGCGGCGTCGAGCAGCGTCACGGTTTCCTCGGCGCCGACGACCACCAGCGTGGTGCCGAGAAAATATGCGGCACTCGCCGGCCCGCCGAGGTCGATGCTACGCACCCGGTCGGTGACCGAGGCGATGGAGTCTGCCGGTCCGGCCGGGTCGAACTCGTCCATCACGCGGCGATGCATTGTTCGAAGCCGTCGCGGATCACCTGCTCGGGCAGGTCGCGACCGATGAAGACGAGCCGGCTTTGCCGTGCTTCGCCGTCCTTCCAGGCGCGCTGATGATCGCCTTCCAGCATCATGTGCACGCCCTGAAACACGTAGCGGTCGTCGTCGCCGGTGAAAGAGAGAATGCCTTTGGAGCGCAGGATCTTGCCGCCCTCGGCGGCGATCAGTTGCTGCAGCCACGGCATGAACTTGGCGGGATCGACCGGCTTGTCGCTCTTCAGCGCCAGCGATTGCATGTCCTCGTCGTGATAGTGCTTCAGGCCGCCATGGTTATGACCATGATCGTGAGCATGGTGGTGCTGATCGTGATCGTGGTGATCATGGTCGTGATCGTCGCCGGCTTCGAGAAACTGCGGTTCGATCTCGAGGATGCGGTCGAGGTCGAAGGCGCCGCGCTCCAGCACGTCGGCGAGCGCGACCTGGCAGCGCTCGGTGCGGTGCAGCTTGGCGTAGGGGTTGATGGCGCGGATCCGCGCTTCGACTTCGGCGAGTTCGGCCTTGCTGACCAGGTCGGTCTTGTTCAGCACGATGACGTCGGCGAAGGCGATCTGATTCTTCGCTTCAGGCGCGTCCTTCAGCCGTTCGCTGAGCCATTTGGCGTCGGCCACCGTCACCACGGCGTCGAGCCGCGAACTCGCCATCACGTCCTCGTCGACGAAAAAAGTCTGCGCCACCGGCGCCGGATCGGCCAATCCAGTCGTCTCGACGATGATGGCGTCGAACTTGCCTTTGCGCTTCATCAGCCCGCCGAGGATGCGCACCAGATCGCCGCGCACGGTGCAGCAGATGCAGCCGTTGTTCATCTCGAACACTTCTTCGTCGGCGCCGATGATCAGGTCGTTGTCGATGCCGATTTCGCCGAATTCGTTGACGATCACCGCGTATTTCTTGCCGTGGTTCTCCGACAGGATGCGGTTGAGGAGGGTGGTCTTGCCGGCGCCGAGATAGCCGGTCAGCACGGTGACGGGAATTTTTGCAGCGGTCGTTTCAGACATCATGACTCCGGCGGGATTCTGGTTGAGTCGCGCCGGAGCCAGGGCAGTCCCTTACTCGGTGGTCAGCGCGCTCGTCAGCGTCTTTATATTGTACCTGACCATATCAATGTAAGTGGGGGCCTCGCCCTTTTCGTCGGTCAGACTGTCGGAATACAGCGAGCCGCCGACCTTGGCGCCGGTCTCGGCTGCGATCCGGCGCATCAGCCGCGGGTCGCTGATGCTCTCCAGGAACACCGCCGGCAGCTTTTCCGCCTTCACCTGTTTGATGATGCGGGCGATGTCCTTGGCGCTGATCTCGGATTCGGTGGAGACCCCCTGCGGGGCGATGAAGGCGATGCCATAGGCCTCGGCGAAGTAGCCGAAGGCGTCGTGGGTGGAGATCACCTTGCGCCGCTCGCTCGGGATTTTCGCCACCGCGGCGCGAATCTCGCCGTCCAGCGCGTCGAGTTTGGCGAGATAGCTCTCGGCGTTGGCGCGGTAGGTGTCGGCGCCGGCGGGATCGGCGCCGCTCAAGGCGTCGCGGATGTTGGCGACGTAGATCTTAGCATTCGGGACCGACTGCCAGGCGTGCGGATCGGCGTGGCCTTCGAGCTTGCGCGGTGTGATGCCAGTGGTGGCGGTGGCGACCTGCGCCTTGCCGCCCGACGATTTCACCAGGCGCGGCAGCCAGCCCTCGAAGCCGAGGCCGTTGATGATCACCAGCTTGGCGGCGGTGATCTTCTTCGCATCCGCGGGCGTCGGCGTATAAACATGAGCGTCGCCGCCGGGGCCCACTAGGGTGGCGACCTGAACCCGATCGCCGCCGACGTTGCGGACGAAATCCGCCAGGATCGAGAAGCTGGCGACCACGTCGATGCGGTCCTGGGCATGAGCGGCGGGGATTGCCGCGGTGAGGGCGGTGAAGACGAGACTCGCGGTTTGCCAAAAGCGTCGCATGGTTTCTCCAATCAGGCTTCGAGGTGACGGCCGGGAAACAGCCGCCGGAGGATGCCGCCGGCAGAGCCGAACAGCACCGAGACGACATAAAGCAGTGCCGCCATCAGGATGATCGCCGGGCCCGATGGCACTTTGGTTTGGAACGACAGCACCAGTCCGGCGTAGCCGGAGGCCATGGCGCTGGCGACCGCGATGCAGATCATCCCGGTGATGTCGCGCGACCAGAACCGGGCGATTCCCGCGGGCAGGATCATCAGCCCGACCGCCAAGAGCGTGCCGAGCGCATGGAAGCCGTTGACCAGATTGATCACCACGAGCGCCATAAAGATCAGATGCGCCGGGCCGCCGGCCCGGCTGACGCTACGCAGGAACACCGGATCGACGCATTCGATCACCAGCGGACGGAAGATCAGCGCCAACACCAGCAGCGTCAGCGTAGCGTTGAAGGCGATCACCAAGAGGGTCTGGTCGTCCATCGCCAGGATGTTGCCGAACAGCACGTGCAACAGGTCGATGTTGCTGCCCTTGATCGACACGATGGTGACGCCGAGCGCCAGCGAGACCAGATAGAAGGTCGCCAGCGAGGCGTCTTCCTTCAATTCCGTCGCCCGCGACACCACGCCGGACAGGATCGCCACAGCGAAGCCGGCGATCAGTCCGCCGAACGTCATCGCGAACAGATTGAGGCCGGACAGCAGGAAGCCGACTGCGGCGCCGGGCAGGATGGCGTGCGCCATGGCGTCGCCGGCCAGCGACATCCGCCGCAACATCATGAAGACGCCGATCGGGGCGCCCCCCAGCGCCAGCGACAACACGCCGGCCAGAGCCCGGCGCATGAATTCGAACTCCAAGAACGGCGCGATCAACGCCTGATACAGCATGTCCATGGGTCAGGCGGCCTCGGGATGCGGGGCCGCGTCGGCGCAGGGCGCCGCGGTGTCGTCGAACGCCTCGCACATCCGCCGCGCCTTGCCGAGATTGTCCGCCGTCAGCACCTGCGGGGTCGCTCCCCAGGCCACCGCGCCGCGCGCCAGCAGCAGGGTCTCGGGGAAATGCGCCTGCACAAGGTCCATGTCGTGCAGCGCCGCCAATACGGTGCGCCGCTCATCGTGCCAGTGTCGCACCAGGCCGACGAGATCGGCCGAGGTCTTGGCGTCGATGGCGTTGAATGGCTCGTCGAGCACGATCACGCGGGCATCCTGCAACAGCACACGGGCAAACAGGATGCGCTGCATCTGGCCGCCCGACAGCGTGCCGATGGTGCGGTTTTCGAAGCCGCTGAGGCCGACCGTTGCCAGCGCATGAATGATGACATCGCGCTCGCGCCGGCCGAGACCGCCGAACATCCCGGTGTGTCGCCACAGTCCGGTGCCGACGAAGTCGAATACCGAGATCGGAAAGCTGCGGTCGATATCGGCAATCTGCGGCAGATAAGCGATATCGCGGACATCGAGGCCGCCGAGATTGATCGAGCCGGTGAGCGGCTTGAGAATGCCGACGATGCCGCGAAACAGCGTCGATTTGCCGGCACCGTTCGGTCCGACCACCGCCAGCAGCGCGCCTGGCGCGACTTCGCCGTCAAGGTGGTGCACCGCCGGATGACGATCGTAACCCAGCGTGACGTTATGAAAGGAGAGCTGCGCAGCCATGCTAGCGCATCGCCAGCAGCACGAAGGCCCACAGCAGCGCGCTGACGGCGAGCGCAATGCCGAGTCGCGACACCACCGTCATGCGCAGGATCGACCACGGCGGCGACTGCGACGGATGCGGCATGATCGCCGCGTGATGGTGGCCACCGGTATCAAGATGGAGATGGTCGTGCGGTTGCGGGGGCGTCATCAGGAACCTTTCAGCGGCGAAGCGTCCGCATGTTACATTATAACATTACAGGATGCAAAGCCGGCGTCGCCGAAAAGCCTGATGAGGGGACAAAATTGGTCAAAAAAGCAGACCCGAATACAGTTGCCCGCCTAGCAGGCAAAGCTAGTTAATGCCCGGTTCCAAGGCGTTCCCGATCTATCGCAATTAAGGCATCATTAAGGTTTGTTTAGGGCTCCATTAAGCACGAAATTTCGTGGCCCCGCATGAGGTTACTTCGAATTCCACTGTGGCGGATGGGTGACAGCATTTTTAGACAAAGGCGTTTATGCATTTCTGGGACGGAGCCAAGGACGGCTCCTCTGCAAGTGAAATTCTGGAGAAACACACTATGAAGAAGTTCCTGCTTGGTACCGTGGCCCTCGTCGCCATGGCAACGACGGTGCCGGCACTTGCCGCCGACCTCGGCGCCCGCACCTACACCAAGGCCCCGGCCTACGTCGCGGCCCCGATCTACAACTGGACCGGCTTCTACATCGGCGGTCACGTCGGCGGCGCCTTCGTTGGCGACGACAGCATCGGCACCGGCGCGACCCGCAGCAGCGACGGCACGTTCCTCGGCGGTGTGCAGGGCGGCTACGACTATCAGTTCGCCCCGAACTGGGTGCTCGGTGTTGAAGCTCAGTACAGCTGGCTCGATCAGGGCACCGATCCGGTTCTCGTCGGCCCCTACTCGTTCAGCGACAAGCAGAAGGGCCTCGGCTCGGTCACCGGCCGCATCGGCTACACCTGGGGTCCGGCGCTGCTGTACGCCAAGGGCGGTTATGCCTTCGCCGACTACGACACCACTGTCACCTTGGGTGGCGTTGGTGCTGCTGTCTCCAGCAAGAGCGACGGTTACACCGTCGGTGCCGGCTTGGAATACCTGTTCGCCCAGAACTGGTCGGGCAAGGTCGAATATCAGTACTATGACTTCGGCAACGTCGATTTCGGCGGCTTCTCGTTCAAGAACGACGAGCACGTCGTCAAGGCCGGCCTGAACTACCGCTTCAACTGGGGTGGCCCGGTCGTCGCCAAGTATTGATCTGAACTCATCGATCCTTCACCGGATCGAACAGACGGAAAGGGTCGGCCTCGCGCCGGCCCTTTTTGTTGTGACATTCCGCATCGCGGCAGATCGGCCTTTTTCTGGCCGAATGCATGGCTCCCATGCTGCCGGCCGCGTCGCGGTGCCAGCAAGAGAGCGAGTTTCGGCTGGCGCAGCCGGCGTTGCACCGCTAAGCCGGTGACGGGAGAAACCGCGATCCAAGAGAATGCATTCAAAAACTGAGCCTATCCCAGAGTCGGTCGACGCCCTGCGCTACCCCTGGGAAAGCCATCCCGGTGCAGACCAGGTGGTCGAAGTCGCGCCCGGTGTGCTGTGGCTGCGGCTCAAGCTGCCGTTTCGTCTCAACCACGTGAACATCTACCTGCTGGCCGACGGCAAAGGCTGGGCGGTGGTGGACACCGGGTTCGGCAATGAGTCGACGATCGAGGCCTGGACCGCGCTGTTTGCAGGACCGCTCGCCAAGGCGAAGATCAGCCGGGTGATCGTGACCCACGCCCATCCGGATCATCTCGGCCTCGCCGGATGGCTGGTGGAGCGGTTCCAATGCCCGTTCTACATGTCGCAGATCGAATATCTGCAAGGCGTCTATCATCAGAATCGCAGAACCGAAGAACGAGTGCAGAACTCGTTGCGGTTTTTCCGCCGCCACGGCATGGACGATTCAATCGCCATGCAGCTGGTCGGTCGCGGACAGGACTATCTGAAGAAGACCGCCGCCATGCCGGCGGCGTATCGCAGGTTGTCGCATGGCGACGAGATCGCGATCGGCTCCCGCAGCTTCCGGATCATCACCGGCGCCGGCCATTCGCCGGACCAGGTGATGCTGTATTGCGCCGCGGACAAGCTGTTCCTGTCGGCCGATCAGGTGCTGAGCAAGATCTCGCCCAATGTGAGCGTCTGGGCCCATGAGCCCGACGAAAACGCGCTCGGCGCCTATTTGCGTTCGTTGAAGAGCCTCGCCGAGACGCTGCCGGACGACGTCTTGGCGCTGCCGGGACACGGCGTGCCGTTCTACGGCGTCAAAGTCCGGATCGCGCAATTGTCCGAGCATCACCAGGAACGCTGCGATCTTATCGCGCAAGCCTGCCGCAAGACCGCGATGACCTCCGCCGATCTGGTGCCGGTGGTGTTCAACAAGCACGTCTTGGATGCGCATCAGACCGGCTTTGCGGCCGGTGAATTGATCGCGCACGTCAACCATATGCTGGCGGAAAATCGGCTAAAGGTGATCGAACGGCGAGACGGTCTGTTGCGCTTCAAGAGCGTCTGATCGCCCGATAGGCAAGGCAAATAATACCTGCTACTGCATTGATATGGGTCAAGTTTTGTCCCGCGACTAGGACAGCCCCTTGGTCGAAGTGTGCATTCCCGAGCAGCCTTTTCGGCTCGACAGCAATCGTGGAAGCGCTCTAAGAATACAAGTGCGACGCTAGGTCGCCTATGTCCCGCATCAGGTCTCATTGTGATGAATTACGAACAGTTTTTCGGTGACGCCCTTGATCGTCTACATGATGAACGTCGCTATCGCGTATTTGCCGATCTCGAGCGAGTCGCCGGCCGATTCCCGCACGCGGTTTGGCATTCACCCGGCGGTCCCCGCGATGTCGTGATCTGGTGTTCCAACGATTACCTCGGGATGGGACAGCACCCGAAGGTGGTCGGCGCGATGGTCGAGACCGCGACGCGGCTCGGCACCGGCGCCGGCGGCACCCGTAATATCGCCGGCACCCATCATCCGCTGGTGCAGTTGGAACTCGAGTTGGCCGACCTGCACGGCAAGGAAGCCGCGCTGCTGTTCACCTCGGGCTACGTTTCCAACCAGACCGGCATTTCGACGCTGACCAAGCTGATTCCGAACTGCCTGATCCTGTCAGACGCGCTCAACCATAATTCGATGATCGAGGGCATCCGGCAGTCCGGCTGCGAGCGCGTGGTCTGGCGCCATAACGATGTCGCCCATCTGGAAGAGCTGTTGAAGACCGCCGGTCCCGAGCGGCCGAAACTGATCGCCTTCGAGAGCCTGTATTCGATGGACGGCGACGTCGCGCCGATGGCGAAGATCTGCGATCTCGCCGAGAAATACGGCGCCATGACCTATTGCGACGAAGTCCATGCGGTCGGCATGTACGGTCCGCGCGGCGCCGGCGTTGCCGAGCGCGACGGCGTGATGCACCGCATCGACATTCTGGAAGGCACGCTGGCCAAGGCCTTTGGTTGCCTCGGCGGCTACATCGCCGGCAGTGCCAAGGTAGTGGACGCGGTGCGCTCCTACGCCCCCGGCTTCATCTTCACCACCGCCTTGCCACCGGCGATCTGCGCCGCTGCGACCGCCGCAATCAAGCACCTGAAGACCTCGAGCTGGGAGCGCGAGCGCCATCAGGACCGCGCCGCGCGCGTCAAGGCGATCCTCAGCGCCGCCGGCCTGCCGGTGATGCCGACCGACACCCATATCGTGCCGGTGTTCGTCGGCGACGCCGAGCGCTGCAAGAAGGCCTGCGATATTCTGATCGAAGAGCACGGCATCTATCTGCAGCCGATCAACTATCCGACCGTTGCCAAGGGCAAGGAACGGCTGCGTATCACGCCGTCGCCCTACCATGACGACGGGCTGATCGACCGCCTGGCCGAAGCGCTGGTGATGGTGTGGGAGCAGCTCGACCTGCCGCTCGGCGCCAAGTCGATGGCGGCCGAATAGGTCGTCGCGCAGCGTTTACCTTTCCCGACGTCCGCAGCTGCGGCAGGCGAAAATGCCTGTCGCCGCCGCTGGCCTGACGCGCTAGATATCATCGGCGCGGCCGAGGCGGTGCCTTGGCGGGCCGACGTCCTCCGGAGGGAGCAACGCGATGCTGCACGATTGGGGCGTGATCGCGGCCGCGTTCGGCTATATCGGCTTTCTGTTCCTGGTCGCCAGCTACGGCGATCGCCTCTCGCAGGCGCAACGCCAGCGGTTCGGCACCCTGATCTACCCGCTGTCGCTGGCGATCTACTGCACCTCGTGGACGTTCTTCGGCTCGGTCGGCGTCGCCAGCCGCTTTAGCGTCGATTTCCTGGCGATCTATATCGGCCCGATCCTGATGGTGGCGTTCGGCGCGCCGCTGCTGCGCCGGGTGATCGATCTCGCCAAATCTCAGAACATCACCTCGATCGCCGATTTCATCGCCGCGCGCTACGGCAAGAGCCAGGCGGTGGCGGCCACCGTGGCAATCATCGCCATCGTCGGCTCGGTGCCCTATATCGCGCTGCAGCTGAAAGCGGTGGCGTCCTCGCTGCAGACCATCCTGGGCGACGACCAAGTGATGTCGAGCATGCCGGTCGCCGGCGACATCGCGCTGATCGTGGCGCTGACCATGGCGCTGTTCGCGGTGCTGTTCGGCACCAGGCAGACTAACGCCACCGAACATCAGCACGGCTTGATGCTCGCGGTTGCCACCGAATCCATCGTCAAGCTGGTTGCTTTCATTGCCGCGGGTGCCTTCGTCACCTTCTGGATGTTCAGCCCGCACGAGCTGATCGAACGGGCGATGAAGACCCCGGAGGCGGTCCGCGCCATCGACTACGTGCCGTCCAGCGGCAATTTCCTCACCATGGTGCTGCTGTCGTTCTGCGCCATCATGCTGCTGCCGCGGCAATTTCACGTCAGCGTGGTGGAGAATTCCAGTAGCGCCGAGGTCAGCCGCGCCCGCTGGCTGTTCCCGCTGTATCTGATCGCGATCAATCTGTTCGTGATTCCGATCGCGCTGGCCGGATTGATCAGTTTCCCGTTCGGCGCGGTCGACAGCGACATGTACGTGCTGGCGTTGCCGCTGGAGGCCAACGCGCCCTATCTCAGCGTCGCGGTGTTCATCGGCGGGCTGTCGGCGGCGACCGCGATGGTGATCGTCGAATGCGTGGCGTTGGCGGTGATGGTGTCCAACGACCTGGTGATGCCGCTGGTGCTGAAACGCGGCGTCACCCCGCGCGACGACGAGCGCAGCTACGGTTCGTTCCTGCTCACGGTCCGCCGGGTGGCGATCTTCGCCATCCTGATCATGGCCTATCTGTATTTCCGCGCGCTCGGCAATACCCAGCTGGCGGCGATCGGGCTGTTGTCGTTCGCCGCCATCGCGCAGTTCGCGCCGGCGTTTTTCGGCGGGTTGATCTGGCGCCGGGCGACCGCGCGCGGCGCCATCGGCGGCATGCTGATCGGCTTCGCGGTCTGGGCCTATACGCTGTTCATGCCGAGCTTCCTCGACGGCAACACCGCAGGCGTGCTGTTGCTGCAGCACGGCCCATTCGGCATCGAAGCGCTGCGGCCGCGGGCGCTGTTCGGCGCCGATCTGCCGCCGCTGCTGCACGGCGTGCTGTGGAGCCTGTCGCTCAACATCCTGGCCTATGTGGTGCTGTCGCTGTGGAAGCAGCCGTCCTCGATCGAACGGCTGCAAGCCGCGGTGTTCGTGCCGGCGGCGCTGAAGCCGATGGCGCCGGCGTTTCGGCGCTGGCGCACGACGGTGACGGTGCAGGACATTCTCGGCGCGGTCGCGCAATATCTCGGGCCGGAGCGGGCCCGCGAAGCGTTTCGAACTTTCGCCGCCAGCCGCCGGATCAACATCGACCCGGCGGCGCCGGCGGATTTCGAATTGCTGCAGCATGCCGAGCACCTGATCGCATCGTCGATCGGCGCGGCGTCGTCGCGGCTGGTGCTGTCGCTGTTGTTGCGCAAGCGCACGGTGTCGGCGGAAGCGGCGCTGAAGCTGCTCGACGATTCCCACGCCGCGCTGCATTTCAACCGCGAGATCCTGCAGACCGCGCTCAACCACGTCCGCCAGGGCATCGCGGTGTTCAATCCGGATTTGCAGCTGATCTGCTCGAACCGGCAGTTCGGCGACATCCTCGGGCTGCCGCCGCATATCGTGCAGATCGGCATTCCGCTCACCGAGATCCTGGAATTCCTCTCGCTCAGCGCGCCCGGCTTCGGCGACAGCGACATGCAGACGCAAATCCGGCTGGCCGCCTATACCACCGAGGGCGCGCCCTATATCGAGCGGATGCAGGATCGCCATCTGGTGATCGAGGTCCGCGCCAACCGGATGCCCGACGGCGGCCTGGTGATCACTTTCTCCGACGTCACCCCGAGCTTCGAGGCCGCCGAGGCGCTGGAGCGGGCCAACGCCACGCTGGAAAAGCGGGTGCGCGACCGCACCGAGGAACTGACAAGGCTGAATTCGGCGCTGGCCTTGGCCAAGAGCACGGCGGAAGAGGCCAATATCTCCAAGACCCGGTTCCTCGCCGCCGCCAGCCACGACATCCTGCAGCCGCTCAATGCCGCGCGGCTCTATGTCACCAGCCTGGTCGAACGCCAGAGCGGCGGCGACGACGCCAAGCTGGTGGAGAACATCGACGAATCGCTGGAGGCGATCGAGGAGATCATCGGCGCGCTGCTGGATATCTCGCGGCTCGACGCCGGTGCGATGACCCCTTCGCTGTCCAGCTTCGTGATCGGCGATCTGATGCGCTCGCTGGAAATCGAATTCGCGCCGATCGCCCGGGCCAAGGGGCTGAAGCTGACCTTCGTGCCGTGCCTGCTGCCGGTGGAGTCCGACCGGCTGCTGTTGCGCCGGCTGATGCAGAATCTGATCTCCAACGCCATCAAATACACCCCGCAGGGCAAGGTGTTGGTGGGCTGCCGGCGTCGCGGCCAGTCGCTGCAGATCGGCATCTACGATACCGGCGTCGGCATCCCGATTCTCAAGCGCGGCGAAATCTTCAAGGAATTCCACAGGCTGGAGCAGGGCGCGCGGATCGCCCGCGGGCTGGGCCTTGGGCTCTCGATCGTCGAGCGGCTGGCGCGGGTGCTGAACCACGGCATCGCGATCGATTCCAACAAGAGCGGCGGCTCGTTCTTCTCGGTCACGGTGCAGATCGCCAACATGGTCAATCACACCGCCGCGGTGACCAGCGCCACGCCGCTGTCGCGGGCGTCGATGGCCGGGATCCTGGTGGCCTGTATCGAAAATGATCCGGCGATCCTCGACGGCATGAAGACGCTGCTCACCACCTGGGGCGCAAGCGTCATCGCGGTGGCCGATCCGGAAGCCGCCATCAAGGCGATCGAGTCCGCCGGGCGGCCGGTCACCGGTCTTCTGGTCGATTATCATCTCGATCGTGGCAACGGCATCGCCGGGATCCGGGATATCCGCCACCGCTTCGGCGAGGAGATTCCGGCGATCCTGATCACCGCCGATCGCAGCCCACGGGTCCGGGCGGCGGCGCGCGACGATAATATCTCGGTGCTGAACAAGCCGGTGAAGGCGGCGTCGCTGCGCGCGCTGCTCGGGCAATGGCGCGCGCAGCAGAACGTTGCCGCCGCGGAATAGCGCCGGCGATCAAGCTCGCTTTGGACCTTAACCGCCATTCACCCCCGTCATTCCGGGGCGCGAGAGCGCAAGCTCGAGCGAACCCGGAATCTCGCCACACGGGCCGCCACTTGCCTGCGGCAGGATTCCGGGTTCGCTCGCCGCAAAGCGGTTCGCGCCCCGGAATGACGTGGGGGAGGGTGTCTTTGCGTTAAACGAACTGAGAATTCAGCCGGCCGATTACTGCGGGGTGTCCTGGCGCCATTGGCTGCCGGAGATCTTGGCGGCGGCGATCACCGCCTGGGTCCGGCTTTCGACGCCGAGCTTCTGCAAAATCGCCGAGACGTGGGCCTTGATGGTGGCTTCCGAGACGCCGAGCTCGTAGGCGATCTGCTTGTTGAGCAGCCCTTCCGACAGCATCATCAGCACCCGGACCTGCTGCGGGGTCAGCGTGATCAGCCGGTCGCGCAGCTTGGTCATTTCCGGATCGGAGGCGGCGTTGAGGTCGATGTCCGGCGGAACCCAGACGTCTCCATCCAGCACCTTCTGGATCGCGTCCTTCAGCTTCTCCACCCCGAAGCGCTTCGGCACGAAGCCGGAGGCTCCGAAATCCAGCGAGCGGCGGATGGTGCCGACGTCGTCGCTGGCCGAGACCACCACCACCGGAATCGCCGGATACTGCGCCCGCAAGTAGATCAGTCCGGAAAATCCGCTGATTCCCGGCATCGACAGATCCAAAAGGACCAGATCGACATCGGCCTCCTGTTCTAGGATCGCCGTCAGTTCCTCGAAGGTTCCGGCCTCGCCGATCTTGGCGGTGGGGACGACGCTTGCGACCGCGTGCCGCAGGGCGTCACGAAATAGCGGATGATCATCGGCAATGATGAGGTGCGTGCTGGGTGTGGGGGTCATTTACTCTGACGGCGGTTGGGAACTGCGCTCGTCCCGCACGCAAGACGCGGGGAAAATCACATTTGTGCAATTCTCGCCTGACCGCAGACGTCTGGCAAGCAAACAATTTTCTACGCTTAACGCGCCGGTCGATGTTCGCGTCTGCAGCGCGGAATCTGTTGCACTGCATCACAACTTTCGATGGCGGTGCAGCAGGCCGAAAGTCTTATTGGGCGAATTTTGGGGAGGATGTTACCTTGCTGGCAATTCTGCGCATCACTCCGGCTGAGATCGGGCGCGCAGAAAGAGCTTTGACTCGGAATACACCAGGGGAGGACGTTCAGAGATGTCGACGATTGCTGTTGCACCAGCCCGTACGGGAGGGATGACGAAGGACGAACGTTTCGTCATTCTCGCGTCATCACTCGGCACGGTATTCGAGTGGTATGATTTTTACCTCTACGGTTCACTTGCCAGCATTATCGGCGCGCAGTTCTTCAGCGCCTATCCGCCGGCCACCCGCGACATCTTCGCGCTGCTCGCCTTCGCCGCGGGCTTCCTGGTCCGCCCGTTCGGTGCCATCGTGTTCGGCCGCATCGGCGATATCGTCGGCCGCAAATATACCTTCCTGGTCACCATCCTGATCATGGGTCTGTCGACCTTCATCGTCGGTCTGTTGCCCAACGCGGCGACCATCGGCATCGCGGCGCCGATCATCCTGATCGGTCTGCGGCTGTTGCAGGGCCTGGCGCTCGGCGGCGAATACGGCGGGGCAGCGACCTATGTCGCCGAGCACTCGCCGCCCGGCAAACGCGGTTACTACACCTCATTCATCCAGACCACGGCGACGCTCGGACTCTTTCTCTCGCTGATCGTGATCCTGTTTACCCGCACCATTCTCGGCGAGCCGGAATTCGCAGCCTGGGGCTGGCGTATTCCGTTCCTGGTGTCGGTGCTGCTGCTCGGCGTTTCGGTCTGGATCCGGCTGAAGCTGAATGAGTCGCCGGTGTTCCAGAAGATGAAGGACGAAGGCAAGAGCTCGAAAGCGCCCTTGACCGAAGCCTTTGCCAACTGGGGCAACGCCAAGATCGTGCTGATCGCCTTGATCGGCGGCACCATGGGCCAGGGCGTGGTGTGGTACACCGGCCAGTTCTACGCGCTGTTCTTCCTGCAATCGATCCTCAAGGTTGACGGCTATACCTCCAACCTGTTGATCGCCTGGTCGCTGTTGTTCGGGACCGGCTTCTTCATCTTCTTCGGCTGGCTGTCGGACAAAATCGGCCGTAAGCCGATCATTCTGACCGGCTGCTTGATCGCGGCGCTGAGCTTCTTCCCGATCTTCCGGATGATCACCTCCAACGCCAACCCGGCGTTGGAAAAGGCCATCGAGACCGTGAAGGTCGAGGTTGTGTCCGATCCTGCGCTGTGCGGCGATCTGTTCAACCCGGTCGGCACCCGCGTGTTCACCGCGCCTTGCGACACCGCGCGGGCCTATCTGGCGCAGTCCTCGGTGAAGTACTCGACCGCCTACGGTCCGGCCGGCTCCGGCGTCAAGGTCGTCGTCAACGGCACCGAGGTACCTTACGTCGACGCCAAGACCTCCAATCCGGCGGTGCTGGCGGCGGTTCAGGGCGCCGGCTATCCGAAGGCGGGTAACGCCGACATCGTCAAGATGTCGAACCCGTTCGACATCTTCAAGCCGCAGGCCGCGGCGGTGATCGGGCTGCTGTTCATCTTGGTGCTGTTCGTCACCATGGTGTACGGGCCGATCGCGGCGATGCTGGTCGAACTGTTCCCGACCAGGATCCGCTACACCTCGATGTCGCTGCCCTATCACATCGGCAACGGCTGGTTCGGCGGCTTGCTGCCGGCGACCGCCTTCGCCATCGTGGCCTCGACCGGCGATATCTATGCCGGCCTGTGGTACCCGATCATCTTCGCCTTGATCACCTTCGTCGTCGGTCTGATCTTCATGCCGGAGACCAAGAACGTCGATATCGGTCGCAGCTAAGTCTTCTCGATCCGGCGGCCCGCCGCCGGATCGCTCCATCGACTATCAACGGCCGCGGCGCAATCCGCGGCCGTTTTGCGTTGAGCGGGTGATCCTAAAATTGGCATCGCACCAGTCATTCCGGGGCGCGAGAGCGTAAGCTCGAGCGAACCCGGACTCTCGCAACTTGCGCGGCCTGTTGTCTGCGCGGCAAGATTCCGGGTTCGCTCGCAGCCAAGGCTGCTCGCGCCCCGGAATGACTGCTTGGTGTTGAATTGTAGGTCTCGCCCCCAATGACGGCGCCGCTTATCTCGCCGCGCCGACGAATTGCAGCACCACCTCGCGGCTGTGCGCGCGGCGGCGATGTTCGATCAGATAGATCGCCTGCCAGGTGCCGAGCGCGAGCCGGCCATCGAGCACCGGGATCTGCAGCGAGGTCGACGTCAGCATGGTTTTGACATGCGCCGGCATGTCGTCCGGCCCCTCGCTGTCGTGCGTCCAGTTCGCGGTCTCCGGTGCCAGCCGCTGCAGCACGGTCATCAGATCGGTGAGCACGGAGGGATCGGCGTTTTCCTGCACCGTCAGCGATGCCGAAGTGTGGCGGATGAAAAGTCCGACGACACCCTCCCGAGCCTCGGCCTCGGCGACGAATTTGGCGACTTCGCTGGTGACATCGACGAAGCCGGCCCCCGGCGTGCGTACCGTCAGCACGGTCGAGGTGACGACAGTGGCGGCGACGCGCGACAGCGGCGCGCGCGAGATGGATTTGGGTGATGACATCGAATGCCTTGCGGGCTCTGTGAGGGGCCGGCTGGTCAAATCTTGCCGTCGCCGCCGACGTCCTTCTGCATGCGGTTGGCGAGGTCGACCAGCTTGCGCCAGGCGTGTTCGATGAACGCCGTCAGCCGGTCGAGGTCGCGGTCGCTCGGCAGCGGAATTTCCAGTTTGCGTTCGCCGTCCTTCGAAGTGACGCCCGGCGTTTTCAACGAATCGGCTTTCGGCAACGCCTCGTCGGTCTTGCCGGCTGGCTCGCGCTGCGCCAGTTGGGCCTTCAGCACTTCGTTGCTCTGCCGCAGCTGTTGGTTATCGCCCTGCAAGGTCTCGAGTTCGGCCTTGAGCCGATCCGCGTCGCGCTGCAGCCGGCCGACTTCGGTATCCAGCGCGGCGCGCTCGTCCGGCATCACCAGACAGGCCCAACCATGACCCTTGTCGGAACAAATCGACGCCGTTCCGGTCCTGGTATCGAGCCGAATCACCCCGTCGCTCGCGGGCTGCAGCGTGTAGCGTCCGTTTTCAGAGTCGGGTGCCGCCTGCGCCCACGCCGCGCACGGCAGCAGCAGCGCGCAGGCCACCGCGGCGTTGTGATACTTTTTAGCCGTGGGCAACCGCGCCAGCGTCGTGTTCGCCGCCATCATCACCACCTCCGCTCGCCCCCGCTTCATCTGTGTCAGCAATCCTGCCAGCGGAAGGGGCCGCGGCCGGATTTCAAGGCGTCGGCCAACAGCTCGATGCGGTCCTGGCCCCAGAACACCTCGCCATTCAGCACATAGGCGGGCGAGCCGAACACGTCGGCGGCGATCGCATCGTGGCGGTTCTGTTCATAGATGGAGCCGATCGCCTCGCTGGCGGCGCGCTCCACCAAAGCCCCGCCAGGCAGGCCGGATTGATCGGCGAGCCGGACCAGCGTCGCCGCATCGGCCAGATCGAGCTCGGCTTCCCATATAGCCGCATAGGCGCGGCGCAGAAAAACATCGGGGTCGTGCCCGGCCTCGCACGCCGCGATCACCACGCCGTCGGCCAGCCGCGCATTGAACGGCCAGTGCTTTGGTCGCAGCTGAAAGTCCAGTCCGCGCTTGGCGCGCCAGCGTTGCAGCTCGACCATCCGGTAGCGCTGCCGGGCCGGGTGGCGCTTGGCCAGCGGCAGCCCGCCGGTTTCCGCGAACAGCTCGACCAGCACCACGGGTTTGTAATTCACCTTGAGATCGTAATCACTTACGACCTCGCGAAACGGCCCGTGGCCAAGATAGGCCCAGGGCGACGGCAACGAAAAATAGTAGTCGACGGCTTGCGACATGTGGGGATCCGGAGTGCTGCAATCGGGGCGCAAGCGCCATCGGAGCAGAGCCGCTGCCAAGGTGCAAGGCGGATACCGTCGCGGGCCAATGGTTGCAGTGCGACGTTTAGCCGGGGCCAATTTTGAATTTTCTGCAATATAATCAACGAAATCAATGCACTAACCAGAGCTCCGGGAATCTTGACTTGGCTTTATGTGGTCAGTATGGTCCGCGCGGCTTTTGAGGGTGAACGGGGCGTTACTTCCATCAACCGCCGCTAGTTTCGGGTCTCCAAAATCATGACGGACGACACGGAGCGCGGCGGCAAACACCACGATGGAAATCCCGACGATCCGTCCTCCGATGAGGCTGCGCTTTCCGCAAGGCTCGGAAGTCTGGAACAACGGTTATCCCAAACCCGGGCGAGCCGAAAAATCCAGGCGGACCAATCCGGAACAGGAAGTGAAAACGCGCAAGCCAGGGCCTCGGCCTTTGCGCGCGGCTTTCAGCTTTCCTCCGAACTGGTCGTGGGTGTTGTTGTTGGGGCTGCGATCGGGTGGGGTTTCGACCGCTTGTTGTCGACCTCGCCCTTCGGACTCATCGTGTTTTTCCTGCTCGGCTTCACCGCCGGCCTGATCAACCTGATACGGTCCGCGGGGCGCGGCTCCTGACCGGATCACGCGCCGACGGACGCGCTGCGAGACGATTGATGTCACTGTGCCGGCCTTGCCGGTGGACCGAGAGATGCCGCGCGGATGATTGATCCGATTCACCAGTTCAATATCGAAAAGATCTTCACCATCGGCCACATCGGCGGCCAGGAGATCGCCTTCACCAATTCCTCGGCTTACATGCTGGTCGCGGTGGCGGTGATCTCGTTGCTGATGATCGGCGGGGTGGCCGGGCGGCAGATGGTGCCGGGCCGCATCCAGTCGCTGGCCGAGATCTCCTACGAATTTGTCGCCGGGACGATCCGATCGACCGCTGGCGTCGAGGGCCTGAAGTTCTTCCCGCTGGTGTTCTCGCTGTTCATGTTCATCATGATCTCGAACATGGTCGGAATCATCCCCTACACCTTCACCATTACCAGCCATCTGATCGTCACTGCGGCGCTGGCGTTGCTGGTGTTCCTCACCGTGCTGATCTACGGCTTCTACAGGAACGGCCTGGGGTTTTTTAAGATTTTCGTGCCCTCCGGCGTGCCGGTGTTCATTCTGCCGCTGGTGGTGTTCATCGAGGTGTTCTCGTTCTTCCTGCGGCCGATCTCGCATTCGGTGCGTCTGTTCGCCAACATGCTGGCCGGCCATATCGCGCTGAAGGTGTTCGCAAGCTTCATTCCGCTGCTGGCGGGCCTCGGCATCGCCGGCTATTTCGGCGCCGTGCTGCCGCTCGGCATGGTGATCGCGCTGACCGCGCTCGAGCTGCTGGTCGCGTTTCTCCAGGCCTACGTCTTCGCCATCCTCACCTGCATCTATCTCAACGATGCGTTGCACGCGGGCCACTAAGCCCGATCTCTCAAGCTGAACCCAACAGGAGCGTTTCATGGATCCGATTGCCGCGAAGTACATTGGTGCTGGTATTGCCTGCATTGGCATGGGTGGCGCCGGCGCCGGCGTGGGCATCATCTTCGGCAACTACCTCGCCGCTGCGGTGCGCAATCCCTCGGCCGCGCAGGGCCAGTTCGGCAACCTGATCTTCGGCTTCGCCGTGACCGAAGCGCTCGGCATCTTCTCGCTGCTGATCGCGCTGTTGCTGCTGTTCGCCCTCTAAGCTTTTGACGGAGAGGCCCGCGAGGGTTTCGATCGTTCGGACAGGAGTATCCCGTGGCTGAAGGTCATGGCGACGCTAATGGCGCCACCGCCCACACCGCAGCGGATGGTGGCCACAAGGCCCCGTTTCCGCCGTTCCAGAAGGACACCTTTGCTTCGCAGCTGGTGTCGCTGCTGATCGCGTTCGTGGCACTTTATTTGATCGTCTCGAAGATCGCTCTGCCGCGCGTCGGCAGCGTGCTCGACGAGCGCGCCAAGCGGATCGAGGACGATTTCGCAGCCGCGCAGCGGTTGAAGGGCGAATCCGACGACGCGTTGAAGGCCTATGAGACCGAACTGGCGCAAGCTCGCGCCAGGGCGCAGGCGATCGGCGCGGAGACGCGCGAGCGCCTCAACGCGGCGTCCGAGGCCGAGCGCAAGTCTCTCGAAGAGAAGCTTGCGGTCAAACTCGCCGAAGCCGAGAAGACCATCGCGGCGACCCGTGAAACCGCGATGAGCAACGTTCGCGGCATCGCCGCCGACGCGGCAGCGGCGATCGTGCAGCAGTTGTCCGGCCTCGTGCCCGACGGCAAGGCGCTCGACCGCGCCGTCGACGCCACCTTGAAGGGATCGCAGGCATGACCGGGATTCTCGCCGAGCCGGAAACCTGGGTTGCCGTCGCCTTCGTGATCCTGATGGGCGTGTTCGCCTATTTCGGGGTGCACCGCACGGTGCTGAAGTCGCTCGACAACCGCCGTGACCGCATCAAGGCCGAACTCGACGAGGCCGCCCGCCTCAAGGAGGAAGCCGCCGCGCTGCTCGCGGAGTACAAAGCTCGCCGCGCCAGCGCCGAGCGGGAAGCGCAGGAGATCATCGCCGGCGCCAAGGACGAAGCCGAACGCATCGCCGCTGAAGCCAAGGCCAAGCTGGAAGATTTCGTCGCCCGCCGCACCAAGACCGCCGAGGGCAAGATCGCGCTCGCCGAGGCCCAGGCGGTGGCGGACGTCCGCTCCGCCGCAGCCAACGCCGCGGTCGCGGCCGCTTCGACCATTCTGTCGCAGTCGGTCAAAGGCCAGGTGGCCGAGGGCCTGCTGCAACGCGGCATCGAGGAAGTTCGCTCCAAGCTGAACTGAGCCGTCACAACTGATTTCACAACAGCCGGCGCGTCCCTCGCGCCGGCTGTTGTCGTTTGCGCCCCGCAGAACCTTCATCGCGCGTGAAAGCACATTGTCGCGGGATGATCGTACCCGCGAGGCTGGCGGTTGCCGCGCATCGTGGTTAGATTGATCCGGCGAGGCTGCGTTGCGCGTCAGGAGCCAATATCCCCGGGGCCTTATCGATCCTCACGGGAACTGTCCCTGGCCGGGTCCGTGGACCCGGTCATATGGTGCCCACCTACTTTCGTAGGGAACTCCGGGATCGAGCGCTTCAACGGCATCTGTGGCTTCGCGCTTCTCTTTCCGGTGGCGGCCCGTCGCCCTGGATTTGGGCGGCCCGAAACAGGGGCGCTGCTTTCGCGAGCGATGGCCGCATCCTATAACGGCGGATGGCTCTGTCCTCCCTCGACCCATCCAAGACCGATTTGCGCACCGCGGCGCTGGCGCGACGCCAGACGCTCGGCCCCGAGCACCGCACAGCGGCGGCGATAGCGCTGGCGGTGCGACCTTTTCCGCTTCAGATCACGCCCGGTAAGGTGGTCGCCGGCTATTTTCCGCTGCGCGGCGAATTCGATCCGCGACCGCTCTTGCAAGCCCTGGCCGGGCAGGGTGCGCGCTTGGCGCTGCCTGCGATCGTCGCGCCCGACCGGCCGCTGGCGTTCCGCGCCTGGCGCCCGGGTGACGATCTGGTGCGCGGCCGGCTCAACATTCCAGAGCCTTCAAGCGACGCTGCGACGTTAATTCCGAGCATCGTGCTGGTGCCGCTGGCGGCGTTCGACCGCGCCGGCCATCGCATCGGTTATGGCGGCGGCTATTATGATCGCAGCCTCGAAGCGTTGCGCCGCGATGGCGCCGTGACCGCGATCGGGATCGGCTTCGCGGTGCAGGAAATCCCGTTGGTTCCAGCGCTGGCGCACGACGCCCGGCTCGATCTTGTGCTAACGGAAGCCGAGACGATCGATTTCCGGAGTTGAGATCTTGCGCATTCTGTTCATCGGCGACGTGGTCGGCAAGGCCGGCCGCACCGCGATCGCCGAGTATCTGCCCGGCGCGATCCGCGACTGGAAACTCGATCTGGTGATCGTCAACGGCGAGAACGCCGCCGGCGGCTTCGGCATCACCGAGGCGATCTACAACGATTTCATCGATATCGGCGTCGACGCGGTGACGCTCGGCAACCACGCCTGGAATCAAAAAGAGGCACTGGTGTTCATCGAGCGCGCGCCGCGGTTGGTTCGTCCGGCGAATTTTCCGCGCTATACGCCGGGCCGCGGCGCCGCCCTGATCGACGCCAAGAACGGCGCCCGCGCGCTGGTGATCAACGCCATGGGCCGGGTGTTCATGGAGCCGCTCAACGATCCGTTCGCCGCGGTCGGCCGCGAGATCGAGGCCTGTCCGCTGGTCGAAGCCGCCGACGCCATCGTGCTGGATTTCCACGGCGAAGCGTCGAGCGAAAAGCAGGGCATGGGCTTCTTCTGCGACGGCCGCGTCAGCCTCGTCGTCGGCACCCACACCCATGTGCCGACCGCCGATCACCAGATCCTGCCCGGGGGCACCGGCTACATGACCGACGCCGGCATGACCGGCGATTATGATTCGGTGATCGGCATGCATAAGGACGAACCGCTGCGCCGCTTCGTCACCGGGATTCCGTCCGGCCGGTTCGAGCCGGCGAACGGGTCTGCGACGCTGAGCGGCGTCGGCGTCGAGACCGACGACGCGACCGGCCTCGCGCTGCGCATTGCGCCGGTGCGGCTCGGCGGCCGGCTGGAGCCGGCGGTGCCGGGGTTTTGGGTCGCGGAGGAGTAGCGCTGCGTCCGATTGGACGGCGGCCGCACTACAAAATTGGGTCGTCATTCCGGGGCACGAGCAGCGAAGCTGTGAGTGAGCCCGGAATCCATAACCACGGCGGGGGTTATGGATTCCGGACTTGCTCGTTCTGACGAACTCGCAATCCGGAATGACGGCCGCGGTTTTGGTCGGGCGCCTTCGGTCGAACAATTACGTCCACCTGCGCGCGGTACTCCGCGACGAAGCCTCACGCCACCGACTTCACCGTGGTCAGTTCCTTGATCTTGCGGGCGTGCTGCACCGCCTGCTGCGCCGCGGCGCTGTGGGTGAACAGCTCCAACTCCTCGGTGTCGCTGTCGTCCACCGGGGTCAGCGCGGTGTCGGTGTAGTTGAGCCGATTCGGATCGTTGCGCACCTTGCGGCGCAGCGCATCGATCCACAGCCAATGCGCGGCGCTGCGATAGAGCTTGATCGCAACCTCGACGAAAAGCTTCGGATAGAACCGCCACACCGGCTCCAGCGGCAGCGTCGAGCGGCGGTCGGTGCGCCGCTTCAGCCGCAGGATGCCGCCTTGCAGCGGGTGCACCTTCTCGATCGCCACCATCGAGGAGAACAGATAGATCATCGACGCCAGCCGCGAGATGCCGCCGCCGGTCGCGGCGGCGCGGCGCAGCATCCGCTCGACGTGTTCACGCGTGTAGTAGGCCGACCACGCCGACAGATAGGCGCCCTCCCATTCCTCGCGGCTCATGGTCGGGTGCGCGGTGACGACGTGTTCGATGTCGTAGCGGTTGAGGTCGGCATCCATCGCGACGCCCTGCTTGAACAATGTCTGGTGATCCTCCGAACCCGGCAACGGCGTCAGGCAAAAGAACTCCAGAATGTCCAGCGGCAGCTCGTTCTGGATGATGGCGATGTCCTCGGCGATCGAGGCCGGGGTGTCGTGCGGGAAGCCGAGAATGTAGCCCGCATAGGTCAGCACGCCGGCGCTCTTCCAGGCCAGCAGCATCGCTCGATACTCGGTGATCTTGTTCTGCCGCTTGTTGGCCGAGGCCAGATTCTGCGGATTGATGCTTTCCAGCCCGAGAAACACCCGCACCACGCCGGCGGCTTTCGCCTTGTCGATGAAGCCGGGGATCTTGTGGCACAGCGTATCGACCTGGATCACCAGCTTGATATCGCGGCCGCCCGCCGCGGCGGATTCGGCGCGCAGCTCGATCAACTGGTCGAGGATCGATTCCCAGTCCTTGTTGCGGGCGAAATTGTCGTCGGTCATGAAGAACCAGTTGACGCCCTGCGCCAGATTCTCGCGCACCAGTCGCGCGATGTCGTCGGTGCTGCGGCCGCGCGACTTGCGGCCCTGCACGTTGATGATGGTGCAGAACGAGCATTGATAGGGGCAGCCGCGGCCGGCGTCGAAACTGGTCTGGGTGTTGTAGGTGCGCGCGAGGAACTGCTTCGGCAGGATCGGCGACGGCGCGCCCTGCAGCGAGGGCAGATCGTTGAGGGTGTTGTAGAGCGGCTGCAATGCGCCGCGCGCGGCGTCTAACAACAGCGCGTCGCAGCGGCCTTCGAGCTCGCCGGCATACAGCGTGATGCCGAGATCGAGCGCATGCTGCAGATCCGGCTGAATCCCCGGCAGCATCGCCAGACACCCCGAGACGTGGAAGCCGCCGATCGCCACCGGCACGCCGGCCTCTCGCAACGGCCGCGCGATATCGAGCGCGCGGGGAAATTGGTTGGATTGCACGCCGACCAGAAACACCAGCCCGAAATTGTCGTGCGCGCGGAACCGCTCGATGATCGCGGCCGGTTTGATCCTGGTATTGATTTCGTCAGCCGCGGTGATGTCGATGGCGATGTCGTCGCCGATCGCGCCGCGCAGCCTCGAATCCTCGACCAGGCTAAAGACCACCGCCAGCGAGTTCGACGGCACGAACGAGCGGAACCATTGGATCACGTAGCCATCGTCGTCGTAATGCGACGGCTTGATCAGCGCGATCTGAAATCGCTTTTGAGTTGGCTTGGGGGACGCGGCGAAAGGCGGCGATGAAATCTGCGATGCGGTCAAACCAATCTCCAATCCGTTCAAAGGGCTGCAGATGTGTTGAAGTGTCGCGGGTCGTGGCCTCGTTCGGTCTTGGTCTTGATGAGTCGGTGCCGCGCGGATTACCCTGCGATCTGCCGACGTGGTCTTTCAAACCTGTTTGGTCAGTCGGACGCGACCGGAATAGATCGGCGTCATCAGCGGCGAGCAAACAGGAGCGCAATGCGGCCGGTTCCAATAGGGCCAGCTGGCACCTGTGCAATCTGACGCAAAGCCGGGAGGGTTTGCAAGCCCCCGGCATGGAGGGGCGGCGAAGGGCTGTCGCTGCGGAGCGATCTGATACGCGGCTGCAACGAGGCCAAGACGAGCGTTCGCCGCCGTGCCAGGTTAGCGACACGGCGGCGAACAGAGCGTTGTGGCCTAAGCGGCGCGTAGCGACTGCAGAAACTGGCCGACTTCGAGCTTCAGCAGGCTGCTGTCGCTCGACAGCGATTTTGCGGCGGACAGCACCTGCGCCGACGCCGAGCCGGTTTCGCTGGCGCCGTGTTGCACGTCGGTGATGTTGGAACTGACCTGCTGGGTGCCTTGCGCCGCCTGCTGCACGTTACGGGAAATCTCCTGGGTGGCGGCGCCCTGTTCTTCGACCGCCGAGGCGATGGTCGAGGAAATCTCCGACATCCGGCCGATGGTGACGCCGATCTCCTGGATCGCTCCCACCGATTCTTGGGTTGCGGCTTGGATGCCTGAGATCTGCTGGCTGATCTCGCCGGTAGCTTTGGCGGTCTGCTCGGCCAGTGCCTTGACTTCGGAGGCCACCACCGCAAAACCGCGGCCGGCGTCGCCGGCGCGGGCGGCCTCGATGGTCGCGTTCAAGGCCAGCAGGTTGGTCTGCCCGGCAATGGTATTGATCAGTTCGACGACGTCGCCGATCCGGGCTGCGGCCTTGGCCAGCTCACCGACCCGATCATTGGTCTTCTTCGCCTGGTCCACCGCCTCATTGGCGATCCGCGCGGATTCCTGCACCTGGCGGCTGATCTCGTTGACCGACGAGCTCATCTCCTCGGTCGCGGAGGCGACCGACTGCACATTGGTGGAGGCTTCTTCCGAAGCCGCCGCGACCAAAATGGTCAGTTCCTGGGCGCGGGCCGCGGTGGCGGTCAGGGTGCCGGCGGAGGCCTCGAGCTCGGTGGACGACGACGACAGCGACTCGACCAGTTCGCCGATCTGCGATTCGAATTTCTGGGTGATGGTATCGACCCGGCGACCGCGTTCGATCTTGGTGTTGGCGTCGAGCATCGCCGCCTCGTCGGCGGCCTTCTTGGCGATCAGCGCCGTTTTGAACACCTGCAACGTATCGGCCATCGAGCCGATTTCGTTGCGTTCGCCCTGATGCGGCACCTCGGCCGAAAGGTCGCCGCGACCCAGCGCCTGCATCGGTTTGACGATCGAGGCGATGCCGCTCGTGACGTCGCGCACCAGATAGATCGCCAGCGCGCCACCTGCCAGCATGGCGATGCCGAGGATGCTCAACAGCTGCATCAAGGCCGATTCATAGGCGGCGCTGGCGGCATGGCCGGCGGCATCGGCGCCCCTGTTGTTGAAGGCGATATCATTGTCCAGAATCACGTCGGCCTTCTTCGAGATCGGATAGGCCTTGGTCTCGTTGAACTCGGTGGCTTCGTGCGGAATTCGGCCGACGCTGTTGCGCGACAGCGCCAGCACCTGCGGGAGGCTGGCGTCGTAAAGCGCCCATTGTTGGCTCCATTCCTTGTAGAACGTGCGTTCCTCGGGCGAAGTGATCAGCGGCTCGTAAGCCTCACGAAACTTCCGCAGCGCTTGCGCCGAGGTTTCGATGCGCTTTTCCACTGCCGCCTTGGCCTCCGCGGTTTCGGACAGGATGTGCAGCCGCACGATGGCCCGATAGGTCACCACTTCCGCGCGCAGATTGCCCAAGGCGCGAACGCTCGGCAGCCAGTCGCTCTGGATCTCGACGGCGGCGGTGTTGATCGCCTGCATCTTGGTGACCGCCAGAAGCCCCATGCCAGTCATCGCGACCAGCAGGACTGCGACGACGACGATGATCTTGGCGCGAATGGAGAGGTGAGTAAACATCGTGAAATATCCCTCGGTCCTAGACCGTTGGTTGGCGACGCCTGGCGTGTATGGGGGACGCGGCGCAGGAACGCTCGGTCAGAACAGACTATGAACCTGGCCGGCGATGACTTTCGCCGGGCACTCTCGTCCTGCGGAATGAATTCCGAGTAAACCCGAACGGTAATTTTTGCCGGAAATGGCCGTCGCGGGCCGCTTGCGGGTCAGTCATGCAAAATCACGCCGTGCGCAGCGCCGCGAGGAATTGGCCGACTTCGCGCTTCAACAGGCCGCTGTCGCTCGACAGCGACTTTGCGGCCGATAGCACCTGCGCCGACGCCGTCTTGTCGTTGCACCGCGGAGGCGATGGTCAAGGATTGGTCGAGGATTCAGCGTGATCCCGAAAAATGCATATCGTTCGGAAAGGATCATGCCCAATCAAAAAGCCGGCGCAGAACGACGATTCGAAAGAAACGTCGTCGGGCTCTACAGCCGGTACGCGGTCCGGAAGCCGCCCCAATGCCGGCCGCGCACCCGGATCGGCACGTCGATCTCGCGCATCATCACGGTGTTGCCGTTGCCCATGTCGCGGGCGTAGCTCTGGATCAGGTAGCTGCGGGTGTTGCGGCCGGCGGCGAGCCCGGCGGGGTCGTTGAAGATCCGCCGGTTGCGGCAGTTCGCGGTGTTGAAGGCGACGTCGCCCGGGCGCTGCGGCTGCGAGTAGATCTTGTTGTGCACCGGCAGGTAGCCGTTGCGATCGATCATCGCGCAGAACGCCATCCGCGAATCCTTGACCAGGAAACTCTCCTGGAACGGCGGCAGCGCGCGATCCGCCCAGTCCAAGATTCCGGTGCGATGCTGCAGCGGATTGGAGCCGGCGATCTCGACATAGTTGTCGTCGAACATCTCCTCGATTGAAATCGCCCCGCTGGCCACGCCCTGTTCGAAGATCTTGGTCAGCGTCACGCCGGCCTGCATCGCCCGCGTGACGAATTCGGTATTCTCGTCGTGCAGCGCCCAGAGCTTGTCCTCGATCTGATCGCGGAGTGTCGCATCCGGCGCATGAAAGCGCGCCCGCACCCCGGCCGAGCTGTGCTCGCCGATCCGGATCTTGCAAGGGCCGACGCCGTCCAGCGTCGCCGCCAAGGTCTCGGACGCCGGCAGCGTCGCCGCGTCGGGCCCGGAGATCAGGATGCCCTCCATCGAGATTTCGTACACCGGCGCCTTGATCAGCACGCCGCGTTTGTCGATCTCGATGCCGAGATGGCAAGGCAGCGGCGTGCGCCCGTGATCGCTGTCGTTGCGGCCGAGCAGCACGGCGGTGCGGGTTTTCAGCTTCTCGGCGAACAGCGTGACGCTGGCGCCGGCTCTTGCGACCTCCTCGCCGTGGCTCTCGGCTTCGCGGGTGGCGCTGACGATTTCGGCGGCGCTGTCGCCGACCGAGACGATGAAGCTGGAGGCCGATGCGGCGTTCGTCGACATGTCGCTGGTGGTGCGGTTCTGTTCGGCCACCGCGCCGTTGACGTTTTCGAACACCGGGCGGATCGCCTCGATCGCCTGCGATATCCGATGCACCGCGGCGACCGAACTGGCGGCATCCTTCTGCAGCGCGTCGATCTTCTGCTTGATCTCCTCGGTCGCGGCCTGGGTCTGCACCGCCAGCGCCTTGACCTCCGTGGCCACCACCGCGAAGCCGCGGCCGGCGGCGCCGGCGCGCGCCGCTTCGATGGTCGAATTCAGCGCCAGCAGCGTGGTTTGCTTGGCGATCTTGGCGATCAGGTCGACGACGTTGCCGATCGCGGCAGAGGATTCCCGTAAGCGATCGACATCGGCGCTGGCCTCGGCGGCGGCGGCGGCGGCCTGGTCGGCCAGCGTCGAGGCTTGTCGCACCTGGGCGCCGATGCCCTCGGCGGAATGGGTGAATTTGTCGGCCGCCTGCGAAAACGTCGTCGCGGTGGATTGCGCGGCGCTGGTCCGCCCGGTCAGCGCGTCGGAGCGCTCGCGGATGGTGTGCAGCGTGGCGGCGGTGGATTGCGCCCCGCCGGCCACCGAACTTGCGGCGCGCTCCAGTTGCCGGATCAGCCCGCCGAGCTCGAGTTCCAGAAGGCCGAGGATATCGCTGGCCGAATCGGCCGCCGCGGTTTCCGGCACGGGCGCGGGCGGCGCAACGATCGATGGTGCCGGCTGGATCTGCGGCACGGGCGGGAGTTGTCGCGGCCGACGAAACACAGCAAACACCATGGCACTCTCTTGATGGGGGGCGTCGACGGTTACCCTGGCATTGCTCCGTGAAATGACGGTTAACTTTTCCCGCCTCGGGCGAGGATAAGCCTAAATACCACCCCGTTCCGGCGGCCGGCGATTTTGATTTTGCACCGGTCGCAGCCTATAACGCCGCGCCGACAATGACATTCCGACGAAACCTGTAGAGAGACCGCATGGCCGGACATTCCCAGTTCAAGAACATCATGCACCGTAAGGGCCGGCAGGATGCCCAGAAGTCCAAGCTGTTCTCCAAGCTGGCGCGGGAAATCACCGTGGCGGCCAAGCTCGGGACCCCGGATCCGGCGATGAATGCGCGGCTGCGCTCGGCGATCATCGCAGCGCGCCAGGAAAACATGCCGAAGGACAATATCGAACGCGCGATCAAGAAGGCGATCGGCAGCGACGGCGAGAACTACGACGAGATCCGCTATGAGGGCTATGGCCCCGGCGGGGTCGCGGTGATCGTCGAAGCCTTGACCGACAACCGCAACCGCGCCGCCTCCGACATCCGCTCCTATTTCACCAAATCCGGCGGCAATCTCGGCGAAACCGGCTCGGTGGCCTTCATGTTCGACCGCACCGGCATCATCGAATTCGACGCCAAGGTGGCGTCGGCCGACGACATGCTGGATGCCGCGATCGAGGCCGGCGCCGACGACGTGCTGTCGTCGGATTCCGGCCATGAGGTCTATGCCTCGCAGGATAGTTTCCGCGAGGTGGCCAAGGCGCTGGAGCAGAAGTTCGGCGAGGCTCGCAAGGCGGCACTGACCTGGAAGCCGCAAAACACCGTGCCGGTCGACGACGAGACCGGCGAGAAGCTGTTGAAGCTGATCGACCTCCTGCAAGAGCACGACGACGTGCAGAACGTCTACGCCAATTTCGAGGTGTCCGACGCCTTGATGGCGAAGATGGGCGGCTGATCAGCGTTCCATAGGGCTCGAAGCGCGGCCACATTCCAACCGTCATCGCCCGCGAAAGCGGGCGACCCAGTATTCCAGAGCGTCCGTGATAGAGCCGCACCGCTCGGCGTACTGGATCCCCCGCTTTCGCGGGGGACGACGGTTTGTTGTGGATCGAACCGCAATGCGTTGGATCGTGGGTCTCCCTAGTTCAGCTTTGGCACGCCCGGCCTTTGTTTCTGTTTCGTTCACTTTGCTGAGGCGTTATCACTCCATCATGAGTGCTCCGCCGATTCGCCAACCCATCCGTATTCTCGGCATCGACCCCGGGCTGCGTCGCACCGGCTGGGGCGTGATCGAGAGCTGTGGCAACCGGCTGGTGTTCATCGGCTGCGGCTCGGTGGAACCGGATAACGACCTGCCGCTGGCGAGCCGGCTATTGGAGATTCACCACGGGCTCGCCAAAGTGCTGGCGGAATTCGTGCCGGCCGAAGCCGCGGTGGAGCAGACCTTCGTCAACAAGGACGCCGGCGCCACGCTGAAGCTCGGCCAAGCCCGCGGCATCGCCATGCTGGCCCCCGCGTTGGTCGGCATTGCGGTGGCGGAATACGCGCCGAACCTGATCAAGAAGACCGTGATCGGCGCCGGCCACGCCGACAAGGCGCAGATCCAGATGATGCTGAAGATCCTATTGC
Organism: Rhodopseudomonas palustris BisB18; assembly: GCF_000013745.1. GTDB lineage: Bacteria > Pseudomonadota > Alphaproteobacteria > Rhizobiales > Xanthobacteraceae > Rhodopseudomonas_A > Rhodopseudomonas_A palustris_F. The sequence goes on along the minus strand of NC_007925.1, from coordinate 5,363,833 downwards.
CGAAGGCCGAGCCGAAGACCGCCGACGCCGCCGACGCGCTGGCGATCGCCATCACCCACGCGCATCACCGCGGCGGCGCATTGCTGCGGCTGAAGGCGGTGCAGGCATGATCGGCCACTCGCACGGCGCGCTCTCGCGCCCGAGGCATGGTACGCGCCCTCGCGGCGAATACAGCGCGCTCCCTCCCCCCTTGCGGGGGAGGGTTGGGGAGGGGGGTAACACGCGGCGAGGTCTTGCTTGGAGACCCCCACCCCCGACCCCTCCCCGCAAGGGGGAGGGGAGTTCGGCTGCCACCGGCGCTAGCGCTCACTCCACACCCGAAGCGCTCTGCCCCCGCAAGGTGGAGGAGAGAGTCCCCGCATTGGAGGCCCGATGATCGGTAAGCTCAAAGGCCTGATCGACAGCTACGGCGAGGACTATGTGATCCTCGACGTGCAGGGCGTCGGCTATCAGGTGCATTGCTCGGCGCGCACGCTGCAGGCGTTGCCGCAGGCCGGCGGCGCCGCGGTGCTGTCGATCGAGACGTATGTCCGCGAGGACCAGATCAAGCTGTTCGGGTTTCGCAGCGATCTGGAGCGCGAATGGTTCCGGCTCTTGCAGACCGTGCAGGGCGTCGGCGCCAAGGTGGCGCTGGCGGTGCTCTCGACCTTGCCGCCGGCCGATCTCGCCAATGCCATCGCGCTGCGCGACAAGGCCGCGGTGGCGCGCACCTCCGGCGTCGGCCCCAAGGTCGCCGAGCGCATTGTCACCGAGTTGAAAGACAAGGCGCCGGCCTTTGCCAGCGTCGATCCAGCCGTGGTGGCGCTGTCCGGCGCGCTCGACGAGCGCAGCGCGCCGCGCCCGGTGACCGACGCGATCTCCGCCCTGGTCAATCTCGGCTATGGTCAGCCGCAGGCCGCCGCCGCCATCGCGAGCGCCTCGCGCAGCGCCGGCGAGGGTGCGGAGACCGCGCAGTTGATCAAGCTCGGGCTGAAGGAGTTGTCGAAGTGAGTTTGACCGAAGCCGACCGCGCGCTGATCGAGGCGGCCGCCGCGGCGATCCGGCAGCGCTATCGCAACGACTGGCAGGAGGTCGGCGCGGCGCTGGTGACCCGCAGCGGCAAGACTTTCGCCGGGGTCAATCTCGACGCCTATCTCGGCCGCATGGCGGTGTGCGCCGAGGCGGTGGCGCTCGGCCAGATGATCACCGAACTCGGCGAGGCCGGCATCGCCACCATCGTGGCGGTGCGCCACCCGAAGCCGCAGGAGACCGACCGCAACGTTCATGTGGTGTCGCCGTGCGGCGCCTGCCGCGAATTGATCTTCGATTATGACCGCAACGCCCGCGTGCTGGTGCCCGGTCCCGACGGCGTGGTCGCGGTGACTATCGGCGAATTGCTGCCGAACAAATACAGCCGGGAGCGGAATTTGTGAGCGGCGTGACGCAAGCCTTCGCTGACGGTTGCCACATGCACGGCGCGCTCCCTCTCCCGCTTGCGGGGGAGGGTTGGGGAGGGGGCACGTCACAAGCGCAGTGCTTGCGGCTTCCCCCACCCCCGACCCCTCCCCGCAAGGGGGAGGGGAGAATAAGCGCTGCCGTTCCAGCACGTGCTATCCTGATCCGATGACCACGCCCTCCCGCATCGTCACCCCCGAGCGCCGCGTCGATGACGTCGGCGACACCGCGCTGCGCCCGCAATTGCTGTCCGAATTCGTCGGCCAGCAGCAGGCCCGCGCCAATCTGCAGATCTTCATCGACGCCGCCCGCAAGCGCGGCGAGGCGCTGGATCACGTGCTGTTCGTCGGCCCCCCCGGGCTCGGCAAGACCACGCTGGCGCAGATCGTGGCGCGCGAACTCGGCGTCGGGTTTCGCGCCACGTCCGGACCCGTCATCGCCAAGGCCGGCGATCTTGCCGCTCTCCTGACCAACCTCGAAGAACGCGACGTGCTGTTCATCGACGAGATCCACCGGCTCAGCCCGGCGGTCGAAGAAGTGCTGTATCCGGCGATGGAGGACTTTCAGCTCGACCTGATCATCGGCGAAGGCCCCGCCGCGCGCTCGGTCAAGATCGAGCTGTCGAAGTTCACCCTGGTCGGCGCCACGACGCGCGCAGGTCTGCTGACCAATCCATTGCGCGACCGCTTCGGCATTCCGGTTCGCCTGAATTTCTACACCATCGCGGAATTGGAAAGCATCGTCACCCGCGGCGCGCGGGTGCTGTCGATCGGCATCACGCCGGACGGCGCCAACGAGATCGCGCGCCGCGCCCGCGGCACGCCCCGCATTGCCGGGCGCCTGCTACGCCGGGTGCGCGACTTCGCTTCCGCTGCCGACAAGTCGGCGATCGATCGCGGCATCGCCGACCACGCGCTCTCCGCGCTGGAAGTCGACGCCGCCGGCCTCGACGCGATGGACCGCCGCTATCTCAGCACGATCGCGATGAACTACGGCGGCGGACCGGTCGGCGTGGAAACCATGGCGGCGGCGCTGTCGGAGCCGCGCGACGCCATCGAGGACATCATCGAGCCGTTCCTGATCCAGTGCGGCTATCTGCAGCGCACCCCGCGCGGCCGGCTGCTGACCAGCCACGCCTTCAAGCACCTCGGCCTTGCCGAGCCCGCGCGCGACGCGGCGCAGTTCGGGCTGTTCGGCCAGGGCGGCGAGGAGGGGTAGGCTCGCGATCGGCTCGCAAATGTGTTAAGCTAACATCATGAGTTCAGCTGCCGATAAAGCCCTCGAAGCCCTCGAACTGCTTCCCGAAGAGATGCGGGAGCCTGCGGCAGACTATTTCTTGTCGCAGGCCAGGAAATTTCGCGCGCTGAAAGATGCGGTTGATGAAGGCATCGCCGACGTCGAGGCGGGGCGCGTTCGTCCCTGGGATTTGCAGGAATTTCTGACACGGGCTCGGGCGCAAGCCAAGCGGTAGCTGCCGTGAAAGTCGTTCTCTCTTCACGCGCCGAAGCCGATCTCCTGGCCATCCACGGTTATTTCTCCGAACGAAATCCCGCTGCCGCGGATCGGATCATTACCCGGTTGTTTCATCGGTTCGAGGAACTGGTTGAATTTCCATTTCTTGGGCGGGATCGAAGCGAACTACGCGCCTCATTGCGAGCGCTCGTGGTGGATAGATATGTCGCCTTCTATTTGGTGGAGTCCGCTCAAATCGTGATCGTCCGAGTTCTGGACGGGCGGATGAATATCGATGAGGAGTTTGCCGAGTGATGGCAGGAGCCTCCCTCGCCCCGCCCGCATGGCGAGCGCCGGTTGCGGGGACCGCTGGATAACCCGTTCTTCTGAGGCATGGGATTCGGCATCGAGTGATGCTATATTTGATGCGCAGAACGGAGGTCGGCATGCGCACCACCATCGCGATCGACGACGAGCTTTTTGCAAAAGCTCAACAATATGCTGGCGTTAAAGAAAAGTCGGCGGTGATCAAGAAGGCGCTTCAGGCCTATGTCGAGAGTGAAGCCGCGCGCCGTTTAGCCCGCATGGGCGGATCCGCGCCGGATCTGGTGGCGCCGCCCAGGCGACGTTTCGAGTGATTCTGGCCGACACCTCGATCTGGGTCGATCATTTGGCTCGCGGCGATGAGCTGATGGAAGCGTTGCTGGATGCCAATGCGATCCTGATGCATCCCTTCGTGGTCGGTGAGGTCGCCCTTGGGACGCTTGCACGCCGGGAGGACACGCTCTCTGCTCTCGTCGAAATGCAAATGGCGGTGGTTGCAGAGCCTGCCGAAGTTCTATTTTTCATCCAGCGCAACGACATTTTCGGTAGCGGCATCGGCTACGTCGATGCTCATCTCCTGGTCGCGACGACGTTGACGCTGGAAGCAAGGCTCTGGACCAGGGACAAGAAATTGCGAGCGGTGGCCGAGCGGTTATCGATCGCCGCAGAAGTGGAGTGAGGCTTGACGAATTCTCTCGACGGCGCGATCGGCGACGGGCTGCATCGCATGCAGGTTCGCGTCTATTACGAAGACACCGATTTTTCCGGCATCGTCTACCACGCCAACTATCTGCGCTTCATGGAGCGCGGGCGGACCAACTATCTGCGGCTGCTCGGCGCCGAGCAGAGTGCGCTGTTCGCCGAAGCGCAGGATGAGGCGCCGGGCTTCGCCTTCGTGGTGCGGGCGATGCAGCTGGATTTTCTCAAGCCGGCGAAGATGGACGACGTGCTGGAGATCGTGACGCGGCCGCTCGAGGTGCGCGGCGCCTCGATCACCATGCATCAACAGGTCAAGCGTGGCGACGCGGTGCTGATCGAAGCCAAGGTCAAGGTCGCCTTCGTTGCGCAGGGCCGGGCGCGGCCGATCCCGAAGCCGCTGCGCGTGGCGATGGCGGCCGATCTCGGCTGAGCTACTTGCGCTTCCTTGCGGGGGGCTCCGGCTTCAGGCCCTGCGGATCGAAGCCGATATAGAACACGTAAGCGTCGCCGGCCGCCGCGGACGGCGCCGGATAGACGATGTCCTCAGCCACCAGGGTGAACGGCTCGTTGCCGTCCGCGGTCATCGTCACCCGGGTCTGATAAAGCTTGGTGAAGATCGTCTTCGGCTGCACGCCTTCCTGAACCACGGCGACGCGCAGCGGCACGTCGACGTTGCCCGGCGCGCCGGCCGGACCGGCGATCACCCGGCCCTGGATGCCGATCTTGGCCTTGACCATACCGTCGCCGAGATTGCACTCGCGCGCGGTGCGCCCGATCGTCGCTTGAAATCGCAGATCGTTGCCGGACGCCGGCTTGCCGGGCAGCCCGACCGCGTAGGTCGACGCGCCCGGGCGGATGCTGACCTCAGGGCAGGTGAGTTCGACTTCGGCTTCGGAGGCCGGCGCGGGGGCGCTGGCAGCGCCGCTCGGCGCCGGCTCGGATGAGCCGCCGAACAGACTCTTGAACCTGTCGGTGATGGATTGCGCCGCGGCCGGCGTCGCCAACAGGCTGCCACAAATGCTCAACGCCACCGCGGCGCGCAGCATTGCGCCACGCCGTGACGATGCCGCGCTGGTTGTCGTCAGAGGTTGGTCCCGCATCGAAGATCCCCGGCTTTCCGCATTGTCGTGTTTTGCCGCCGCCTTATACCAAAGCAATGGCGGCGAACCAAAGGCATCGCTGCGCCCGACCGCAGCATCACCCGCGGAAATCCTCGTGCAAGAGCCCGAACAGCAGGTGATCCTGCCAGACCCCGTTGATGCACAGATAGCGCCGCGCCAGTCCTTCGCGGGAGAAGCCGCATTTCTCCAGCACCCGGATCGAGGCGGCGTTGTTCGGAATGCAGGCGGCCTCGACGCGGTGCAGATTGAGTTCGCCGAACAGCGTCGGCAGCAGCACCCGCAACGCCGCGGTCATGTAGCCGCGCCGCGCATGGGGCTGGCCGATCCAATAGCCGATGGTGCCGGCCTGCACGATGCCGCGCCGCACATTGGCCAACGTCACGCCGCCGATCATCTCGCCGTCGGACTCGCGAAACACGATGAACGGATAGGCGCGGTCGCCGGCGATGTCCTCAGCGTAGCGCCGCAGTCGGCGCCGGAAACCCGAGCGGGTGAGGTCGTCGGATGGCCAGATCGGCTCCCACGGCGTCAGGAACGCGCGGCTTTGTTCGCGCAATTGCGCCCATTGCGGAAAATCGCCCATCTGCGGCGCACGCAGCAGCAAGCCGTTGCCGCGTGGCGCCAGTGCCGCCGGCCCGCTCGATGGCATACGAAACAGTGCCATGGACCGAAACTCCCCGTTCCATCAACAGCCCGTCGCCAAGTGTCGCGGCGGTGCTGCTCAGTGATAGCTCGGCTTGGCCTTCCCTAAAGTCAAACCTTCGGCAAAACCGACCGCGGTGTCCAGCCCGCGACCGCTCCCCAACGCCACCACCGCCGGCCGGCTGCGCGACAGCAGCGCGCGCGCCGCCTTGCTGGTCGACTCGACGCTGACGGCGTCGATCTTGGCCACCAGTTCCTCGACCGGCAACGGCCGACCATAGGCCAGCATATGCCGTGCCAGCTGCTCGGCGCGCGAGCTGCAGCTCTCCAGCGCCATCAACAGCCCGGCCTTCATCTGCGCCTTGGCACGGGAAATTTCGGCTTCGGTCAGGGTCTCGACCGCGTCGTTGATGACGTCGACGATCACCTCCATCATCTCCGGCGCGTCGGCCGGATCTGTGCCGGTGTAGAGCCCGAAGAAGCCGGTGTCGGTATAGGGGGCGTGGAAGGTGTAGATCGAGTAGCACAGCCCGCGCTTCTCGCGGACCTCCTGGAACAGCCGCGACGACATTCCGCCGCCGAGCACGTTGGTGAACACCTGCAGGCTGAACAGCGACGGGTCGGTCTGCGGCAGGCCTTCCAACGCCAGCGTCAGATGCGCCTGTTCGAGATCGCGGTGCACCACCTTGGAGCCGCCCGGGCCGAACAGCGCCGGCAATGGCGCCGGCGCCGGTGCGGCGTCGAAGCTCTTGAAGCGGTTCTGCACCTCGTCGACGATCTGCTGGTGATCGACCGCGCCGGCGGCCGCCACCACCATGTCGGGGCCGCGGTAATGTTTCGACAGGTAGCCCTGCAGGGTGTCGCGATCGAAGCCCTTCAGGGTCTGCGGCGTGCCGAGCAGCGAGCGGCCCATCGGCTGCTCCGGATAGCACAGCTCGTTGAGATGCTCGAACACCACGTCGTCCGGGGTGTCCTGCGCCGCACCGATTTCCTGCACGATCACGCTCTTTTCGCGCTCCAGTTCGTCCGGCACGAAGGAGGGGTTGGCGAGGATGTCGCTCAACACGTCGAGCGCCAGCGGCACGTCGTCCTTCATCACCCGGGCGTAATAGGCGGTGGTCTCCGTCGAGGTGCCGGCGTTGAGGTCGCCGCCGACCGCCTCGATCTCTTCGACGATCTCGCGCGAGGAGCGCTTGGTGGTGCCCTTGAACGCCATGTGTTCGAGGAGATGCGAGATGCCGTGCTCGTCGGGCTTCTCATCGCGGCCACCGACCCCGGTCCAAACGCCCAGCGCCGCGGTCTGCAGATGCGGCATGGTGTCGGTGACCACCGTCAATCCGGAGGGAAGCTTGGTGACCTCGACGCTCATCCGGCAACTCCTTGTTTCGCGGCGCGGCTGACCGCAAGCACGTAGTTTTCCACCGTCGCCTGATCGGGCTTCAGGGTGGTGATCTGCTCGGGCCTCGTCATCAGACCCTCCAGCCACAGCGGCAAGTCCGGACGCACGCCGCAGGCCGCTTCCACCGCGTCGGGGAATTTCGCCGCATGGGCGGTGGACAGCACGATGTTGGGAACGCTCGAATCGGTTTGGTCGCGGTCGGCCACCGCCAACGCCACCGCGGTGTGCGGGTCGACCAGGTCGCCGGCCTCGCGCCAGGCGGTGCGGATCGCGGCTGCGGTTTCCTCTTCGTCGGCGCGGCCGGCGTCGAATTGTTCGCGGATCGCCGCCAGCACGCGATCCGGCAGCACGTAGCGGCCGGATTGCTGCAGCGAGGCCATCAACCCGCGCACCAAGGCGGCGTCGCGGCCCGAGGCCTCGAACAGCAGCCGCTCGAAATTCGACGACACCTGGATGTCCATCGACGGCGACGCGGTGGCGTGGACCTCGCGGACCTCGTGGATCCCGGTCTTCAGGGTGCGCGCCAAAATGTCGTTGACGTTGGCGGCGATCTTCAGCTTGCGGATCGGCAGCCCCATCCGCTTTGCGACATAGCCGGCGAAGATGTCGCCGAAATTGCCGGTCGGCACGGTGAAATCGACGCCGCGCCCCGGCGCGCCGAGCGCCACCGCGCTGGTGAAGTAGTACACCACCTGGGCGATGATCCGCGCCCAGTTGATCGAATTGACGCCGGACAGCGCCACGCGATCGCGGAATTTGTGGTGGTTGAACAGCCCCTTCACGATCGCCTGGCAATCGTCGAAATTGCCTTGCAGCGCCACCGCGTGAACGTTACTCGCCGCCGACGTGGTCATCATCCGGCGTTGCACGTCGGAGATCCGGCCGTGCGGAAACAGCACGATCAGATCGACATTGTCGCGCCCGGCGAAGGCGTCGACCGCGGCGCCGCCGGTGTCGCCGGAGGTCGCGACCACGATGGTGATGCGCTGTTGGCGCTTCGCCAGCACGTGGTCCATCAGCCGCGATAATAGCTGCATCGCGACATCCTTGAACGCCAGCGTCGAGCCGTGAAACAATTCCAGCACGAATTGGCTGGGCGCGGTCTGGCGCAGCGGCACCACCGCGGGATGCCGGAACGTGGCATAGGCCTCGTTGGCCATCCGGCCGAGATCTTCGTCGGAGATCTCGCCGCCGATGAACGGGCGGATCACCTCGACGGCGACCTCCCAATACGGCCGGCCGAAAAACCCCGCGATCGCGTCGGGCGCCAATTGCGGCCAGATCTCAGGCACATAGAGCCCACCGTCGCGGGCGAGCCCGGTCAGCATGACATCGCAAAAGCCGAGCTTGGGGGCCTCGCCCCGCGTCGAAATATACTGCGTCAACACGTCCTCCAAAGGCGCGCGTTTTCGCCAAGCCCTTGATAATGTGGAAGTTCCGTCCATCCGCGAAGGATTCAAAGGCACCTTACAAGCTCGCTCGGAGCTTCACAAGGAAGCGCTGCGCAAGCCCGTGTGGATCCCTCAGGCCGAAACCGGCGCGTCGCCCGCGGAAGGCCAATGCCCTCTCCGCGTCATGGCCGGGCATGTCCCGGCCACCCACGGAAACCGGCAAGGCGTCGCTTGTGGGCGTGGATGGCCGCGACGAGCGCGGCCATGACGGGTTGGATGCCGTGCCTTATCGCCGTTGCAGTAATTCGGTTGGGCAGGGTCAGACTCAGCGGGCGATATCATCGCCGCTGCGCCGCCGCCGCTGCCCATTGAGCCAGACCGCGAAGGCGATCGCCACCGCGCCGGCCAGGCCGAACCAGGTGATGGCGTATTGCAGGTGGTCGTCCTTCAGATGCACGCCGAGCGGGCCAGGCTTGGGCACGCCGGAGGCGGGTACCGGCGTCTCCAAGTCGATGTAGAACGGCGCCACCTCGCCCCAGCCGAGCGCCGCCGCCATCGCGGCGGTGTCGCGAGCGAACCACAGCCGCTTGGCCACGTCGGGCGCCGGCGTCAGCGCGCCGCCGGCTTCGGGCAACCGCAGATAGCCGGTCAGCGCCACCGGCTCGCCGCTGCGCAGCGACGCCACCGCGCGGTCCTGCTGGGCGCGGTCCTGCATGGTGTTGGGAACGAAGCCGGCATTGATTATGAGGGTCTGCCCGCCCGGCAGCCGCGCCGGCAGCATCGCCCAGGTGCCGGGGCCGGCGATGTCGTCGCGGATCGCCGAGCCGGAGGAATACACCATCGCGTCGGGCTGGTTGGCGTAGCTCGCGGTGAAAGCGACACGGCGGAATTCGTCCTGCGCCGGAGTGAGCTTCGGCCACTCGACAGCCCGCGGCAACTCGCCGGGCGGCGCCGCCAGCCGCTCGGTCAATGCGGCGATCAGCGCGTGTTTCTGCACCCGGCGCTGCAATTGCCAGACCCCGAGCGACAGCAACACCGCCACCATCAGAGCTGCGATCACGCCGAGGCCGAGCCGGCCGCGGCTCCGCGGGAAGACATTGCTCATTTCGGCGCGCGATCCACCAATTGGCCCTCTTGCGCCTTGTGGTGGAATTGCAGCGCGATCAACAGCGCCTTCATCGACCGTAGCGGCAACAGCGTGGTGGCGAGGATCAAGGGCAGCCACAATGCGGCGTGCACCCAGAACGGCGGTTGGTACTTCACCTCGACGATCAGCGCGCAGCCGACCACGATGGCGCCGGCGATCATGATGATGAAGATCGCCGGGCCGTCGCCGCTATCGATGAAAGCGTAGTCCAGGCCGCACACCGTGCAGGACGGCGCCAATGTGAGAAAGCCGGCGTAGAGCTTGCCCTCGCCGCAGCGCGGGCAGCGGCAGGCGAGGCCGCGCAGCGCGCTCTGCAGGACGGTGGGGGTGGGAATGTCAGGCCGGTGGTCGATCATGCTGTGCGTCCTTGCTGACCTTCAATGTGTGAGTGCCCCGGACGCAGCGCAACGCGCCGCTCTTGCGGCGTGGTGCGCTGCAGATCCGGGGCCGTCACGAAGGCAGCCTATGGGACGGTCCCGGATCTGCGCGCAGCGTGAAGAACGCTGCAGCGCGTCCGGGACACGGGGAGAAAGCCCCGTCTGTATCCGCAACCTCAATGCGCGCCGTGCGCCATGGTCGAGGCGCCGTGGCCCCAGACATAGATGCTGATGAACAGGAACAGCCAGACCACGTCGACGAAATGCCAGTACCAGGCGGCGAATTCGAAGCCAAGGTGCTGGGTCGGGGTGAAGTGCCCGGCATAGGCGCGCATCAGGCAGACGGTGAGGAAGATGGTGCCGACCAGCACGTGAAAGCCGTGGAAGCCGGTGGCCATGAAGAAGGTGGCGCCGTAGATGTTGTCGGCGAAGGAGAACGCGGCATGGCTGTATTCATAGGCCTGCACGCAGCTGAAGGTGATGCCGAGCGCGATGGTGAGGATCAGTCCCCATTTCAGCCCCTTGCGGTCGTTCTGCAACAGCGCGTGATGCGCCCAGGTCACCGTGGTGCCCGAGGTCAACAGGATCAGCGTATTGAGCAGCGGCAGGTGCCAGGGATCGAAGGTTTCGATGCCCTTCGGCGGCCACACCCCGCCGAACAGCGCCTCGCGGGCGGCGTGGACCGGATCGCCGGGAAACAATGCCGAATTGAAATACGCCCAGAACCAGGCGACGAAGAACATCACCTCGGAGGCGATGAACAGGATCATGCCGTAGCGGTGGCTGATCTGCACGACCCGGGTGTGATCGCCTTTGACCTGCGCCTCGCGGATCACGTCGCCCCACCACGCCGCCATGGTGTAGAGCACGCCGATGGTGCCGGCGCCGAACAGGAACGGCGCGCCAGCGAACATGTGGTGCATCCAGGTGACGGCGCCGACCGCCATGACAAAAGCGGACAGCGAGCCCACCACCGGCCAGGGGCTCGGATCGACGAGATGATAGTCGTGGTGCTTGGCGTGCGCCGTGGCCATGGCGGTGTCTCCGTGGGCGGGGCCGGCCAGAGCCGGTGCGTGATCGGAAGCGGGCGTGGTTTGAAGCGGGGTCGGGTGATGGGACGTCGCGGAATCGGGCGCGCCAGGGGCGGCAGCGCTGAGATGGGACGGCGGAGGCGTGTCGTGATCGGTCATGAGCTCACAGCGCCCCCTTGCGGCTGTCCGGCTCGCCAGCGGCCACCGGCTTCGGCGTGGGCGCCCGGACCGGATAGAAGGTGTAGGACAGCGTGATGCTGTTGAGCCCGTCGTTCTCCGGATCGGCGGCGAGCGCCGGGTCGACGTAGAACACCACCGGCATCTCGCGGGTTTCGCCGGCGGCAAAGGTCTGCTCGGTGAAGCAGAAGCAGTTGATCTTCTGGAAATACGCCCCGACCGTCAGTGGCGCGACGTTGTAGGCGGCCTGGCCGGTGGTTTCATGCGCGGAGAGGTTGGTCACGGTATAGAACACCGTCACCACCTGGCCGATCGGGATCTCGATCTCGGTCTGTTCGGGCGTAAACTTCCACGGCAGGCCGTTGACGTTGGAATCGAACCGCACCGTGATCTTGCGCGGCAGCGGCGCAGCAATTGGTGCGGCGGTCGCGACTTGGGTGGTGCCGTTGAAGCCGGTGGCGCGGCAGAACCAGTTGTAGAACGGCACAGCGGCGTAGGACGCGCCGACCATCAGCGCCACCACCAGTCCGCAGATCGACGCCACTGTGGCATCGCGGCCAAGCCCGCGGCGCGGCACGTCGTTGCGGTTGGTCGGCTGCTCGGTCATCGCTGCGCGTGCTCCATCACATCGGCCGGACCAGCACGGCGGCGCCCTTCACCATGGTGACGGCGAAGAACAGCACCACCAGCACGCCGAGCGAAAGCGCGATCGCGATCGAACGCTCGCGCTGCGATTTCTTCTGCGCCGGGGTCAGTACCACGCCGTCGATCAACGGTGCGTTCGGGCGTTGCGAATCAATCATCGTCGCCTCCTTCACGCCAACGCGCCGATCACGCCGCGGACGATGACCTCGAGCAGCAGCACCGCGAACAGCGCGAACAGGTAGAGAATCGAGAACTTGAACAGGCTGCGGCTGGCGCGCAACGCGGCGCTGCCGTGGCGCAGCCGATACACCCGCAGCGTCAGCAGCAGCATCCAGCCGCCCAGCGCCAGCGAGGTGATGCCGTAGATCGCGTCGAAATAGCCCAGCGGCCACGGCGCGAAAGCCACAGCGACAAGCACGATGGTGTAGAGCAGGATCGAGAGCCTTGTGGCGTCGGGTCCGGCGGTCACCGGCAGCATCGGCACCCCGGCATTGGCGTAGTCGCCGGCGCGGAACAGCGCCAACGCCCAGAAATGCGGTGGCGTCCAGAAGAAGATGATGGCGAACAACAGCATCGGCTCGACCGACAGCGAGCCCGCGGCCGCGGCCCACGCCACCACCGGCGGCAGCGCGCCGGCGGCGCCGCCGATCACGATGTTCTGCGCGGTCCAGCGCTTCAGCCAGATGGTGTAGATCACGACGTAGAAGAAGATGGTGAAAGCCAGCAGGGCGGCGGCGAACCAGTTCACCAGAATGCCGAGCGTCACCACCGAGAAGAACGAAAGCACCAGGCCGAAGGTCAGCGCCTCAGGCTTGCTGACCCGGCCGCGGGGGATCGGCCGGTTGGCGGTACGGGTCATCTTGGCGTCGATGTCGTCCTCGTACCACATGTTCAGCGCCCCGGAGGCGCCCGCGCCGACCGCGATGCACAGGATGGACGTGAATGCCAGCACCGGATGGATATAGCCGGGCGCCAGCAACAGCCCGACCAAAGCGGTGAAGATCACCAGCGACATCACCCGCGGCTTCAACAGCGCGATGTAATCGGCAACGCTCGCCTCGGAGATCCGCGGCGCGGCGAACTCGATGTCGTGGCTTTCAACAACCGACAAAGCGCATCTCCCTTTTGGTTATCCGCATCCGCCGCGTCGCCGCGGTGGATGCGTCGTCTTTTTGGCTCAGCGAACCCGCGGCAGAATTTCGAACTGATGGAACGGCGGCGGCGATGACAAGGTCCATTCCAGCGTGGTGGCGCCCGGCCCCCACGGATTGTCGGCGGCCTTTTCCTTTTTGATGAACGCCAGCACCATGCCGTAGAGGAAGATCAGCACCGCGAAGCCGGAGATGTAGGAGCCGATCGAGGACACCAGATTCCAGCCGGCGAAGGCGTCTGGATAGTCGACGTAGCGCCGCGGCATGCCGGACAGGCCGAGGAAATGCTGCGGGAAGAACACCAGATTGACGCCGATGAAGGTGACCCAGAAGTGCAGCTTGCCGATGGTCTCGTTATACATGTAGCCTGTCATCTTCGGGAACCAGTAGTACCAGCCGGCGAAGATCGCGAACACCGCGCCCAGCGACAGCACGTAGTGGAAATGCGCCACCACGTAATAGGTGTCTTGCAGCACGCGATCGACGCCGGCATTGGCCAGCACCACGCCGGTGACGCCGCCGACCGTGAACAGGAAGATGAAGCCGATCGCCCACAGCATCGGCGTGCGGAATTCGATCGAGCCGCCCCACATCGTGGCGATCCAGGAGAAGATCTTCACCCCGGTCGGCACCGCGATCACCATGGTGGCGGCGACGAAGTAGGCCTGCGTCGCGCTCGACATGCCCACCGTGTACATGTGATGCGCCCAGACCACGAAGCCGATCACGCCGATCGCCACCATGGCGTAGGCCATGCCCAGATAGCCGAACACCGGCTTTTTCGAGAAGGTCGAGACGATCTGGCTGATCATGCCGAAGCCCGGCAAAATCAGGATGTAGACTTCGGGGTGGCCGAAGAACCAGAACAGATGCTGGAACAGCACCGGATCGCCGCCGCCTTCCGCGGAGAAGAACGTGGTGCCGAAATTGCGGTCGGTGAGCAGCATGGTGATGGCACCGGCCAACACCGGCAGCGCCAGCAGCAGCAGGAACACCGTGACCAGGATCGACCACACGAACAGCGGCATCTTGTGCAGCGTCATGCCGGGCGCGCGCATGTTGAAGATCGTGGTGATGAAGTTGATCGCGCCGAGGATCGAGGACGCGCCGGCGAGATGCAGCGCCAGGATCGCGAAGTCCACCGCCGGCCCGGGATGGCCGGAGGTCGACAGCGGCGCATACATCGTCCAGCCGGCGCCGACGCCGTTCGACGACGGCTCGCCCTCGACGAAGGTCGAGGTCAGCAGCAGCGCGAAGGAGGCCGGCAACAGCCAGAACGAGACGTTGTTCATCCGCGGAAACGCCATGTCGGGCGCGCCGATCATCAGCGGCACGAACCAGTTGCCGAAGCCGCCGATCATCGCCGGCATCACCATGAAGAAGATCATGATCAGGCCGTGCGAGGTGACGAACACGTTGTAGGTGTGGCTTTCGTGGAAGATCTGCACGCCGGGATACATCAGCTCGATGCGGATCGCGATCGACATCGCGCCGCCGATCAGCCCGGCGACGATCGCGAAGATCAGATACATCGTGCCGATGTCTTTGTGGTTGGTGGAATAGACGTAGCGCCGCCAGCCGGTCGGATGAGCGTGGGCGTGTTCGTCGGCGTGGTCGGAGTGAGCAACCCGTGCAGTTTCCATTACCATTGTTGTTATCCTGCCTTGCGGTCGTTCGAAACGTACGGTTCAGTCGTGCTGCGTCGCGCGGCGGACGCGGCTCATTGCGCGGCGGCGCCTGCCGAGGCGAGCGAAGATTTGGCGGCGGTGGCGGCGACCTGTTTCTTCTTCCAGGCGGCGTATTCCTCGTCGCTGACGACGCTGATCACGATCGGCATGAAGGCGTGGTCCTTGCCGCACAGTTCGGAGCACTGGCCGTAGAACTTGCCTTGCTTGGTGGCCTTGAACCAGGTCTCGTTGAGCCGGCCGGGGATGGCGTCGATCTTGATGCCGAACGAGGGGATGGCGAAGGAGTGGATCACGTCGTTGGCGGTGGTTTGCACCCGCACCACCTTGTCGACCGGCACCACCACCTCATTGTCGACCGCGAGCAGCCGCGGCGGCGTCGGCGTGATCTTGGCGCGCTCCTCGTCGGTCAGCATGATCGAGGTGAAATCGATCTTGTCGTCGGGATAGGAGAACGACCAGTTCCACTGATTGCCGGTGGCCTTGATGGTGAGGTCGGCTTTCGGAATGTCGAGCTGCTGAAACAGCAGCCGGAACGACGGCACCGCCACCGCGACCAGGATCAGCACCGGGACGATGGTCCACGCCACTTCGATCAGGGTGTTGTGGGTGGTCCGCGACGGGATCGGATTGGCCTTGGCGTTGAAACGGACCACCACGATCACCAGCAGCGCCAGCACGAACAGCGTGATGCCGGTGATCAGCCACAACAGGAAATTGTGGAACCAAATGATGTTGTCCATCACCGGACTGGCGGAGTCCTGCAGCTTGATTTCCCAAGGGGAGGGTTGGCCCAATCCGGCGAATGCGACGCCGCTGGCCGAAATTGCAATCGCTGCGAAAACCAGACTGAATACCAGCCGGCCGATCCGGCCCCTCGACATCTTCATGTCGCGCGCACTCCCTGTGATCACGTCTTCAATCTCGCTGAGCCGCGAGAGTTGCGTGTGCGCTCACAAATCGGCGATCTTTGATTATGCGAACGCTTCTTATTCCTGTTCTCAAACCATAATTTCCGTCCCCTCGCAATGCAGGATTGGACTTTAGGCGTAGGATCGCGGAGGTTTGTGCCAAGGCGGGCCGCGACATCGCGGCGCCGCCAGATCGGTACGCCGATGTGTGAACCACGCTTGACAGGCGCGCCGCCCGTTGTAGGCACTGCCCGGGATGCGTCGCCGCGGCCTGATTCGCCGTGGTCGCTATGCGTTGGCAGGTGCCTTGGTGGCGCCGTGTTTGCCGTATCAGTCCATTGACCGGATCGTCATGCCATGGGATCGACCCTGATGGGGCTTTCGAAACTTCAGCGCCAAGATAAGCGCCAGGCCAAACGCCAAGCCATCGGATCGCGCGGCGCGCCGCGTCGGCGGCTTGCCGTCGCGCTCGGTCTGGCGCTCGCCGCCGGTATTGCGGGAGGCTCCGCGGCCCAGGCCCAGGGCGCGGTGCGCTCGGTGCATGGCGATTGGCAGATCCGCTGCGACACCCCGCCCGGCGCGCAATCCGAACAATGCGCGCTGATCCAGAGCGTGGTGGCGGAAGACCGCTCCAACGCCGGCCTCACCGTGATCATTCTCAAGACCGCCGATCAGAAGAGTAAGCTGATGCGGGTGGTGGCGCCGCTCGGCGTATTGCTGCCGTCGGGGCTCGGGCTCAAGCTCGACAACGCCGATGTCGGCCGCGCCGGCTTCGTGCGCTGCCTGCCGAACGGCTGCGTCGCCGAAGTAGTGATGGACGACAAGCTCTTGGGCCAGCTGCGCACCGCCAAGACCGCAACCTTCATCATCTTCGAGACCCCGGAAGAAGGCATCGGCTTCCCGCTCAGCCTGAACGGCATCGGCGAGGGTTACGACAAGCTGCCATAAGGGCGCCGACTTCGCGTCGCCTCAACGCGTCTCGTCGTCGTTCCAGAGATGTTGAATCGTCATCCTGAGGTGCTTCGCCGCAGCGCGTCAGCGCGGCGACGAAGCCTCGAAGGATGCCGCCGCGAGGAGGGTCGTCGGAAGGCCTTGTCCGCAGCCCATCCTTCGAGACGCCGGGCTTCGCTCTGCGAGCTCAACCCGGCTCCTCAGGATGACGCGGGAATGTGTGGCCGCGGGGATGCTGCCGTCCCGCCGTGCTCACGGGGAGCTCTTGGCAACCCCTCGCAGAACGCCGGCACAGCACCTATCTTGGGAGCCAGCCATCAGGGAACAGCGAACATGACCCAATCCGCCACCACCTCGCTCCTCGACCGCGCCAAGCTCGACCGCGACGCCGTGCGCGGGGAAATCGCCCGCGGCTTGCAGGGCGCCGACGATGGCGAGCTGTTCCTGGAATATCGCCAGTCCGAAGCCCTGATGTTCGACAATGGCCGGCTGAAGCAGGCCACCTACGACACCGCACAGGGCTTCGGCCTGCGCGCCGTGAAGGACGACGCGGTGGGCTACGCGCATTCCTCCGACATGTCGCTGAAGGCGTTGATTCGCGCCGCCGACGCGGTGGCGGCGGTGCGCGGCGGCTACAGCGGCAACCTGGCCGCGGCGCCGGCGCACAGCAATGTGCGGCTCTATGGCGACGACAATCCGCTGGAAGCCCCGGGCTTCGAGGCCAAGGTCAAGCTGCTCGCCGAGATCGACGCTTACGTTCGCGAAAAGGATCCGCGGGTGCGGCAGGTTTCGGTGTCGCTCGGCGCCACCTGGCAGGTGGTGGAGATCCTGCGCCCCGACGGCGAGAGCTATCGCGACATCCGCCCCTTGGTGCGGGTCAACGTTTCCGTCGTCGCAGGCCAGGGCGACCGGCAGGAAAGCGGCAGCAAGGGCTATGGCGGCCGCGAAGGCTATGCCCGCTTCATCGACAGCAAGGCCTGGCGCGACGCCGCCGACGGCGCGATCCGCGAAGCGCTTGTCAATCTGGACTCGGTGCCGGCTCCGGCCGGCGAGATGGACGTGGTGCTCGGCCCCGGCTGGCCCGGCGTGATGCTGCACGAGGCGGTCGGCCATGGGCTCGAGGGCGATTTCAACCGCAAGCAGACCTCGGCCTTCGCGGGCCTGATGGGCCAGCAGGTCGCGGCGAAGGGCGTCACCGTGGTCGATGACGGCACCATTGCTGCAAGACGCGGCTCGCTGTCGATCGACGATGAGGGCACGCCGACCAGCCGCACCGTGCTGATCGAGGACGGCATTCTGGTCGGCTACATGCAGGACCGCCAGAACGCCCGGCTGATGAACATGCAGCCTACCGGCAACGGCCGCCGCGAAAGCTACGCGCATCTGCCGATGCCGCGGATGACCAACACCTACATGACCGAAGGTGCGCGCGATCCCGCGGAAATCCTCGCCTCGGTGAAGAACGGCATCTTTGCTGCGAATTTCGGCGGCGGCCAGGTCGATATCACCTCCGGCAAATACGTCTTCCAATGCACCGAGGCCTATCGCATCGAGAACGGCAAGCTCGGCGCGCCCTTGAAGGGCGCGATGCTGATCGGCAACGGCCCGACCGACCTGCATCGCATCTCGATGATCGGCAACGACGTGCAGCTCGATTCGGGCATCGGCACTTGCGGCAAGAACGGTCAGGGCGTGCCGGTCGGCGTCGGCCAGCCGACGCTGCGGATGGACCGCATCACCGTCGGCGGCACCGGTTAGATGAACCTGCAAGCCCACCCGATGATGGCGACGGCGCGGCGCTGGTCATCGCAGTTGGTGCAGCTCACCGCGGTGGTGGCGGTGGTGCTGGTCGCCAAGGGCGCGATCGCCGAGCCGTTCTACGTGCCGTCGGCGTCGATGGAGCCGACGCTGCTGATCGGCGACGCGCTGCTGGCGTCGAAATTTCCCTATGGCTATTCCTCGGCCTCGCTGCCGATCCACGTCGCGGTGCCGCAGACCGGACGGCTGTTCGGCGCCACGCCGCAGCGCGGCGACGTCGTGGTGTTCCGCTGGCCCGGCGACCGCTCCCAGGTCTGGGTCAAGCGCGTGATCGGGCTGCCCGGCGATCGCATCGAACTGCGCGGCGGCCAAGTCTGGATCAACGGCGTCGCTACTGCAATCAAGCCGGACGGCATCGGCGAAGCCGAGGACGACAGCGGCGGCACCGAGCCGGCGCGGCGCTATGTCGAAACGCTGCCGGGCGGCGTGTCGCACCCGGTGTTCAAGCTGTTCGACAACGGCCGGCTCGACAACACGCCGGAGATCACCGTGCCTGCGGGTCGGCTATTCGTGATGGGCGACAACCGCGACAATTCCGCCGACAGCCGGGTGCCGGTGGGCCAAGGCGGCGTCGGGCTGCTGCCGATCGACAATCTGGTTGGTCGCGTGGATTCGGTGGTCGGTTCCTGGGACCCCGGCGTGCGCAGCCAGCCGATCACCACCTGGCTATCCGGCTTCCGCGTCGCACGGTTTTTTACCGGGGTGCATTGAGCGTGGCGTTGCCTCGAAGGCCGCCTTTGTTCGACTGATTCGTTTTATTGATTGCTTCGCTCAATCAAAAACGAGGCGTCATTCCGGGGCGCGAGGGCGTAAGCCCGAGCGAGCCCGGAATCTCGCAACACAATTGGACTTGTCGTCCGCGCTCACTGTGCCCGCAGCAAGATTCCGGGTTCACTCGCAGCTTCGCTGCTCGCGCCCCGGAATGACGGCCTTCTTTGGATGAGCCGCACAGTTCCAATCAAACTCTGCTCTGGATCAACCACAGCTGATCTGCCCGAGCGCCGGATCGGAGCCGTGGATCGCCAGCAGATTGAGCCCCATCGGAAACACCTGGTAGCCGAGCTCGGTGACGAAAGCCCGCAGCTCGGTTTCGTTGGACTTGATCTTCTCGATCATCAGCTGCGGCCGGAACTGGCGCAACGACGCCGCGGCGCCGGTCAGCGCCTCGATCTCCATGCCTTCGATGTCGATCTTGATGAGATCGAGCCGCGGCAGCGCCATGCCGTCGATGCTCACCAGTTTTGTCTCGATCGTCGCCGCATCCGAGTAGTCGATCTCCTGGCCGATATATTCGGTGCTGTCGCGCTGGCGAATCTCCAGGCTGCCGAAGCTCGACGGCACCAGGTAGTTCGGCTTCGGCACCCGGATGTGGCCGTCCTGCGCGCCGACCGCTGCCCACAGCGCGCGCGCGTTCAGGCAATTGTTCAGGGTGATATTGCCGGCCAGCGCGTAGAACACCCGCTCCTGCGCTTCGATCGCGATGACCTCGCCCCAGCCCTGCATCAGCGCCGACCATTCGATGGTGTGGACGCCGATATTGGCGCCGCAGTCGATCGCCACCACGCCGTCGCCGAAATGCTTGCGCCTTGTTTCCAGCAGCCGCAGCGCGATGTCGACCTCGTCCGGGTCGAACGCCGACCGCGTCAAAAGCTGGTAGCCGACCCCGAAGCCGCCGCCCGGCGTCAGCCGATAGTCGAAGCGGTTGACCAGCATCGATCCATGCGCGGTGGACACCATCACGAAGGCGGCGGGGCGGGCGGCGGAAGCGTTCATCGGGTGCGGGACCTGGAATGAAAAGGCGAGGTGACGCCTCGCCGTCGTGACGTGGGAGCGGCGTTGTGCTCGCAGGCGTGCCGTTTCGCGCGTCGTCGATTGATTATACGCGGCGGCCGATCAAATCAGGCGTGGCGCGGGCCGCTTCGGCGGCGGGCTCTCTGCGCTGCCCCGTCTCGATCAACAACGAGGTGTCATTCCGGGCGCGAGCAGCTTTGCTGCGAGCGAACCCGGAATCTCGCAACACAACGGACCGCGGCCCGCGCCGACGGTCGCCGCAGCAAGATTCCGGGTTCGCTCGGGCTTTCGCCCTCGCGCCGCGGAATGACGGCTTTTTGTGTGCGGGGCCGATAACACGACGAAAAACAGCAAGGCGCTGCGAGCGTCGGCAGCGCAGCGAAAACCTTCAGGGCCCTCGCGCCGCTACGGGCAGGTCGGTGGGGTGTCGTCGCTCCATTCCGGCGGCGCGGCGCTGAGGTCGTCGATGCCGAGCAGTCCGATGGCGCGCAGCGCCATGTGGTCGATCATCTCGCTTAAAGTTTGCGGCCGCTGGTAGAACGCCGGCGCCAGTGGCGCGACGATCGCGCCATATTCGGTGACGGCCGCCATCGAACGCAGATGGCCGAGGTGCAGCGGGCTTTCGCGCACCAGCAGGATCAGTTTGCGGCGCTCCTTCAGTTGCACGTCGGCGGCCCGCGTCAGCAGCGTGTCGAGATTGCCGGTGGCGATCGCCGACAGCGAGCCGATCGAGCACGGCGCCACGATCATGCCGGCGGTGCGGAACGAGCCCGAGGCGATCGAGGCGCCGATGTCCCCGATGTCGTGGTGGCGGTCGACCAGGTCTGCGGCGCGTGCCAGCGCGTGGTGGCCGACCTCGTAGGCGATGGTGCGCTCCGCCGCCTTGGTGACGACGAGATGCAGTTCGCAGGCGCCGGTGGAGGCCAACAGTTCGACGATGCGGATACCGACCGCGGCGCCGGAAGCGCCGCTGATGCCGACGACGACGCGGGGAATGCTCATCGCACCATCTTACGTTGCGGCAGCGCCGGTCCCAGCCCGAGCGACGACCACATCGCATCGACCCGCTGCAACACGGCGGGATCCATGGTCAGCACCTCGCCCCATTCGCGCTGCGTCTCGGCGCCGATCTTGTTGGTGGCGTCGATGCCCAATTTGCCGCCGAGGCCTGACTTTGGCGAGGCGAAATCCAGATAATCGATCGGGGTGTCGGAGATCGACACCATGTCGCGCGAGGTGTCGCAGCGGGTGGAGACCGCCCACATCACGTCGGCCCAGTCGCGCACGTCGATGTCGTCGTCGACGATGATCAGCAATTTGGTATAGCTGAACTGCGGCAGCATCGACCACAGCCCCATCATCAGCCGACGCGCCTGGCCGGGGTAGCGTTTCTTGATCGACGCCACCGCGATCCGGTACGAGCAGGCCTCCGGCGGCAGCCAGAGGTCGACGATTTCGGGAAACTGCCGCTTCGCCACCGGCAGGAAGATGTCGTTGAACGCCTCGCCAAGCCGTGACGGCTCGTCCGGCGGCCGCCCGGTATAGGTCGACAGATAAATCGGATCTTTACGCGTGGTGATCGCGGTGACGGTCAGCACCGGAAACTGCTCGACCGAATTGTAATAGCCGGTGTGGTCGCCGTACGGCCCCTCCGGCGCGGTCTCGGTGGCCGAGACGATGCCCTCGATGACGATCTCGGCGTCCGCCGGCACTTGCAGCGGCACGCTGACGCAAGGCACCAGCACCGGCCGCTCGCCGCGCAACAGCCCGGAGAATTTGATTTCGGAAAGATCTTCCGGCAGCGGCAGCACGGCGGAGAGGATCATCGCCGGATCGGCGCCGATCACGATCGCCACCGGCATGTCGCGGCCCTGCTTCTGCCACTGGTGGTGGTGCTTGGCGCCGCCGCGATGCGCCAGCCAGCGCATGATCAGGCGGTCGCGGCCGAGCACCTGCATGCGATAGACCCCGACATTGTCGGCGCCGCCGCTGTGCTCCGGCGGTTTGGTGAACACCAGCCCCCAGGTGATCAAGGGCGCGGGCTCGTTCGGCCACGGGATCTGCACCGGGAGGCGGCCGAGATCGACGTCGGCGCCGCTCCACACCACGCTCTGCGCCGATGCGGATTTCGCAGTCTTCGGCCGCATCGCCAGGGCGGCGCGGGCCATCGGCAATTTGCTGAGCGCGTCGGACAGGCTCTGCGGCGGCACCGGCGCGCGCATTTCAGCCAGCGTCTCGCCGAGGTCGCCCAATTTGTCCGGCGTAATGCCGAACCCGCAGGCCACCCGCTCCACGGTGCCGAACAGATTCACCAGGATCGGCATTTCGGACGGCGTGCCGTCCGCCTTGATCGGGTTCTCGATCAACAGCGCCGGGCCGTTGTCGGCCAACACACGGCGGTGGATTTCGGTGAGATCGTGCACCACAGACACCGGTCTGCGGATTCTGACCAATTGACCGCGGGACTCAAGATACGCCATGAACGCGCGCAAGTCCGGGAAGGGCGGTTTAACGCGGTTCAGCATGTGGTCTCCGTGGGACAGCACTGGTCAGCACGCAGGCCAGGTGCTGTCTTTGATCTTGCGCAAAGAACTTCCTTCCCCGGCGATGGTAACGAGATCTTTCAAAGGTGGCTCATGTCGGTATCCAATTCCTCCGTCACTAGGATGCCAGTGCCGCTTGCGCTGGCGGCGCGCGTCCTGCCGTTGTTGCCATTGCAGGTGTTGCTGAACATCTGCCTCGGCGAAATCCGTTCACGGCATCCCCGCATTTTCGATCGTCTCGGTTCGCACACCAGCAAGCGGTATGGGCTCGAGCCCACCGACCTGCCGATTGCCTTCGTGCTGGAGCCGCGGCGGATGAATCCGCGAATCACCGCGGTGCGCACACTGCCGTCCAATCTTGATGCCCGGATCGCCGGGCCGCTGTCGGCGCTGATCGGCATGACCGACGGCTCCTATGACGGCGACGCGCTGTTCTTCTCGCGCGACATTCACGTCGACGGCGACATGGAGGCGGTGGTCGCGCTGCGTAACGCGATCGACGACTCCCGCGTCGATTTTCTCTCTGAATCGGTGGTCTGGCTCGGGCCGCTCGCAGCGCCGATCGAACGGCTGCTGCGGAGCATCGTCGGCTCCTCGTCGCTCCGCCATGAAATGGGCGCCGGTGGCGGAGGATAATCCATGGAATTGATCTGTCCGGCGGGCACGCCGTCGGCTCTGCGCGATGCGGTCGCGGCGGGCGCCGACGCGATCTATTGCGGCTTCAGCGACGAAACCAATGCGCGGAATTTCCCGGGGCTGAATTTCAGCCGCGCCGAAATGGCCGAATCGATCGCCCACGCCCATGACGAAGGCGCCATGGTGCTGGTGGCGATCAACACCTTCGCGCGCGCCGGCGGCTTCGAGCTGTGGCAGCGCGCGGTCGACGACGCGGTCGACGCCAAGGCCGACGCCTTGATCGTCGCCGATGTCGGCGTGATGGAATATGTGGCGCGCGCCCATCCGCAGCAGCGGCTGCACGTCTCGGTGCAGGCCGCCGCCGCCAATCCGGACGCCATCCAGTTCTATGTCGACCGCTTCAACGCCAAGCGCGTGGTGCTGCCGCGCGTGCTCAGCGTGCCGGAGATCGCGGCGATCGCCAAGGTGGTGAAGTGCGAGACCGAAGTGTTCATCTTCGGCGGGTTGTGCGTGATGGAAGAAGGCCGCTGCTCGCTGTCGTCCTACGCTACCGGCAAGTCGCCGAACATGGACGGCGTGTGTTCGCCGGCGAGCCACATCCAGTATCGCGAAGAGAACGGCATGCTGGTGTCGCGGCTCGGCGAGTTCACCATCAACAAATTCGCCAATGGCGAGGCCGCGGCCTATCCGACGTTGTGCAAGGGCCGTTACCAGACCTCGGAGGGCGCCGGCTATCTGTTCGAGGATCCTTCCAGCCTCGACGCCACCACGATGCTGCCGGAACTGAAAAAGGCCGGCGTGTCGGCGCTGAAGATCGAAGGCCGCCAGCGCGGCCGCGCCTATATCGAGCGGGTGGTGCGCACCTTCCGTCAGGCGCTGTCCGCGCTCGACCAGGGGCTGCCGATTCCGAGCGACGCCTTGCGCGGGCTCAGCGAGGGGCAGTCGACCACGGTCGGCGCCTACAAGAAGACCTGGCGATAAAGACCCGACACCCAATCCCGGCGATTTCGCCGGACCGAGATTTGAGACAATAGAACTGGCGACACGGCGATGGGCGAAGCGAACCAACACAAAGCGGGGCCGGAGATGAAGCTCACACTTGGACCGGTGCTTTACAACTGGAAGCCCGAGGCGTGGCGCGACTTCTATTTCCGGATCGCCGAGGAAGCCCCGATCGACACCGTGGTGGTCGGCGAGATCGTCTGCTCGAAGCGCTCGCCGTTCATCGCCGAGCACATTCCGGCGGTGGTGGAGCGGCTGTCGGCCTGCGGCAAGGACGTGGTGATGGGGTCGCTGACGCTGATGTCGCTGACCCGCGAGCGCAACGCGATGGCCGAACTCGCCGCAGCACCGGAACTGACCATGGAGGTCAACGACCTGTCTTGCCTCGGCATGCTTGGTGATCGGCCGCACGCCATCGGGCCGTTCGTCAACATCTACAACGAGGCCACCGCGAAGTATTTCGCCTCGCACGGCGCCAAGCGGATCTGTCTGCCGCCGGAATTGCCACTGACCGCGATCCGCACCATCGCCGCGGCGTTGCCCGACGTCATCTTCGAGGTGTTCGGCTTCGGCCGCGCGCCGCTGGCGATTTCGGCGCGCTGCTATCACGCGCGGCTCAACAAGCTGTCGAAGGACAATTGCAAGTTCGTCTGCGAACAGGATCCGGACGGGCTGGCGGTGTTCACGCTCGACAACGAGCCGTTCCTGGCGATGAACGGCGTGCAGACGCTGTCCTATGCCTGCACCAGCGTGCTCGGCGAAATCGACGATCTCACCGAGGCCGGGGTGCGCTCGCTGCGGCTGTCGCCGCAGCAATGCGACATGGTCGAGGTGGCCAAGGTGTATCGCGACGTGATCGACGGCAAGCGCAGCGTCGCCGAAGGCGCCGCGGCACTGACGACCATCTATCCGGTTCCGGTCGCCAATGGTTTTCTCTATGCCAAGCCCGGTTCGACGTTCATCACCAACGTCACCGAGGCGCAACGGACTGCCAGGGCGCTCTGATACGCCAAACGCCGCGCCGTGAGGCGGCGGCAGCGGTCGGATCCGAACCCTTGAGGGGGATTAGCGATGGCCGACCCAAGCGCAGACGGCGATTCGCTCGAACTGGTCGAGCGGATGCGGATCGTGATCCAGGGCACCAATATGGACGGCCACTGCCGGGAGATGCTGTCCTCGGCATTCGACCGCTTTCTCACCATGGAAGCGCGCCGGCTGTCGAAGCGGCTGCTGCACCGGGTGCGCGGCCAGCGCGAGCGGATCGCCGCGATCGTGACGCTGCTGTCGGAGCTCGACCAGGTCAACGAGAACGAAAGCGACCGCAGCGTGTTCGCCGAAATGGCATTGTTGTTCGACGAAATCAGCCTGACCGCGGTCGCGGGCTCGGCGGCGCTGCGCGAGATCGACCGCGTCAAGGCCGAGTTTCCGCAGGAGGACCGCGCCGAGCCGATCGAAGAGCCGATCGCGCAATGGTCGCCCGGCTGCGCCACGCCGACGAAGTAGTTCGCCGCCCGGCGGGGTGATCGCAATCACGGCCGCGCAATCGCGAGACGAATCTTGCTTGAGTTTCTTTGGTGGGGATTCGTCAGGCGTTGAGGCCAAGCTTTACAGGCAAAGCACTTCGCCTAACGCAACGGCAGCGCGCTCCCCTCCCCTTGCGGGGAGGGGTCGGGGGTGGGGGGCCGCACATCGACGCGTCGATGCCGTGACGAGACGACGTCGACACGCGTTTCACGCATTCAGCTGGGAAAAATTGGCCGGGTAGGTCGTGCCCGTTGACCCCCACCCCCGACCCCTCCCCGCAAGGGGGAGGGGAGCAAAGGGGCTCGGCGTCGTCGCAGCCGTTATTTCTCGGCGTCGTCGCAGCCGCTACTTCAGCGGCCGCAAGATCCGCGTCAGTTCGCCGTGAACGAATTCGTTGCCGCAGACCACGTTGCCGGTTTTCAATAGATCACCGCCGTCGATCTCGCCGACGGTGCCGCCGGCCTCGCGGATCATCACGATGCCGGCCGCGATGTCCCAGGCCTGCAGGTTGCGTTCCCAGTAGCCGTCGAAGCGGCCGGCGGCGACCGCCGCCATGTCCAGCGACGCCGCGCCGAAGCGGCGGAAGCCCGCCACTTTGGGCTGCAGCGCGCCCATTTCCTTTTGCGCCAGCGCGAAATCGCCGCGGCCGATATGCGGCAGCCCGCAGGCGATCACGCATTCGTTGAGCTGGCGACGGCCGGCGACGCGCAGCCGCTGGTCGTTGAGGAAGGCGCCGCCGCCGCGCTCGGCCATGTACAGCTCGTCATTGGCCGGATTGTAGATCAGCCCGGCGATGATCTGGTCGTCGCGCTGCAGGGCGATCGAGATCGCGAACTGCGGAATGCCGTGCAGGAAGTTGGTGGTGCCGTCGAGCGGGTCGACGATCCAGGTATGGCTCTTGTCGGTGCCTTCGCGGATGCCGCCTTCCTCGCCGAGGAAGCCGTAGCCGGGTCGCGCCTTGGTGAGGTCGCTGTACAGCATCTCCTCGGCGCGCTTGTCGGCCAGGGTGACGAAATTCGCCGGCCCCTTCATCGACACCTGAAGATTCTCGACCTCGCCGAGATCGCGTTTGAGGCTGCGGCCGGCGCGACGCGCGGCCTTGACCATGATGTTCATGAGGGCGGAATGCAGCATGATCTCGCTCGGGACGACCTCAAACGGCCAAATCTACAAACGGCCAGGTCTTTTCGGGGAATGGGACCGATGGGGTGCCCTGCCGGGGGGGCGGCGTCAAGGGCGCATCACTTGGTGCCGAGCCATTTGCGTGCCGCGGCGTCGACTTTGGCGCGATCCTCGGGGGTGAGCTGGGCCAACGCCTCGTCGAGCATCAGGTCGCCCTTGCCGGCGGTTTTCGAGACCACATGCCATTTCAGTCCTTCCAGGCGGTCTTCCGGCGGGCCTTTGCCGGTGAGCAGCACGCGGGCAAGACGGTTCTGCGCGATCGGGTTGTTCTGCCGGGCCGCCTTGCGCAGCAGCGCCACCGCGGCGACCTCGTTCTTCGGCGTGCCGGTGCCGTTGTACAGCGCGATGGCATATTCGACCTCGGCGTCGACGTTGCCGGACAAGGAGGCCGCCTGCAAGAGCCGCACCGCCTGATCGAGGTTCTTCTCGACGCCGGTGCCTTCCTTGTAGAACGTCGCCAGCGCGTATTGCGCCTCCGCGTTGCCGGCGTCGGCGGCCAGCCGCAGCAATTCGGCGGCGCGGCGGGTGTCCTGCGGGAAGGTCTGGCCGTCGAGATAAAGCAGCGCCAGATTATAGGCCGCCTTCGGATTGCCGAGCTTGGCGGAGGAGGCGAGCCAGCGCGCGGCGTCCTCGCGATTGGCCGGGGCGCCGCCGCGGCCGGCCAACCGCAGCATCGCCAGCGCGAACATCGCTTCGCGGTCACCCAATTCGGAGGCGCGCTGATACCACTCCGCGGCCTTGGCGTAGTCGCGCTTGACCCCGAGCCCCGAGGAGTAGAGTTCGCCGAGCATGGTCATCGCCTTGGGGTCGCTGTAGTCCTCGGCGCGGCGGGTGGCGAGATCGAACGCGGTCTTGTAATGCCCGCGCTGATAGGCGCCGAACACCAGGTCGACCCGGGATTCGTCGATCGGCTCAGCGGGCTCAGCCGGCGGCTCGCCGGGTTTCTTGGTGGCGGAGGTCGCCGGTTTCGACGGCGGCTTGGTGGCCTCGGCGGGCTTTGGCTTGGTGGGCGTCGCGACCTGCGGCTTCACCGCAGGTCTTGCCGGTGCGGGTTTCGCCGGAGCGGTCTTGGGTTTTTGCTGCGGTGCGACCGGAATCGGCGCCGGCGGCGTCAGCGAGATCTGCGCCTGCGCCGGTTGCGCCAGCAGCGCACAGCCGAGCAACATCGCCGTCCTCTGCAGCGCCGTCCGCAACCTCATTGCTGACCGACCTTGGCCGGTCCCGCGAGCGACGCCAGCAGCGATTGATAGCCTTGCGCGATCGCGGCGCGGGCGTCGCCCAGCGCGGCATCGGCGCCGCGCGGATCGTCCCAGATCATGTCGCCGACCAGCACGAAATCGGCGCCCGCGGCGGCGAAGTCCTGCGCCTCGGCGAGCGTCGCGGCGTAGCCGACGCAAGGCGGCTCGAACAATTCGGCCCACCATTGCAGCCGCTCGGCGATGGCGTCCTGCGCCGGCCGCTGGCCGTCGGCATCGGGTTCGCCGAACAGCACGTAGTCGGCGCCGGCTTCGCCCGCCAGCATCGAATCATGCCGGGTGCGCAAGCCGCCGACGCCGGCGATGCGGTCGGGCTGCAATTCCGGCAGATGCTCCTGCATCGCCTCGACGCCGGTCAGATGCGCGCCATCGGCGCCGGAGCGCGCCACCAGCTCGGGATGGCCGTCGAGCAACAGCGCCGCGCCGGCATTCTGCACCGCCGGCGCCAGCGTCTTGGCGCGCGAGATCATGCCGCGCTGATCGGTGAGTTTCAGCCGCAGCAACAGCGCGGCCACCTGATGGGTTGCGATCAGGCCGGGCAGCGTCGCGGCCAGCGCCGCGACGTCGTCGAGCATGGCAGTGGCAAGATAGAGCCGCGGAGCCGGCGGCGGTGGGGCAGGTTTGGCGGCCATCGGGGTTCAAGCAGCCTTGTTGTGTTCGAGCTCGGGCGCCCATTCGCCTTTGCTGGCGAGCGAGTTCATCCGGGCGCGATGGGTGAAGGCCTGCTGACCGGCGGCGACGTTGTCCGGCTTGCCGGACCACGCTTGTTGCGGCGCGGCCTGCAGCGCGCGGCCATAGGAGAAGGTCACGGACCACGGCAGGCCGCCGATTTTGTTGATGGCGTCAAGATGCGCGGTGGCGTCCTGGTCGGATTGCCCGCCGGACAGGAACGCGATGCCCGGCACCGCCGCCGGCACGCAAGCCTTCAACAGCCGCACGGTCTTTTCGGCGACCTCGTCGAGTGTGGCCTGTTTGGCGGATTTCTTGCCGGCCACCGCCATGTTCGGTTTCAGGATCATGCCTTCCAACGCGACTTTCTGGAAATACAGCTCCTGGAAGGTTTCCTTGAGCACGAATTGCGTCACCTCATAGCAGCGATCGATGTCGTGGTCGCCGTCCATCAGCACCTCCGGCTCGACGATCGGCACGATTTGGGCGGCCTGACACAGCGCCGCATAACGCGCCAGCGCATGAGCGTTGGCGTGGACCGCGGCATAGCTCGGAATTGCCTGGCCTGAAGAATTTTGGCCGATGTCGATCACCGCGCGCCATTTCGCGAACCGCGCGCCCTGCTTGTAATATTTCGCCAGCCGCTCGGCGAGCTTGTCGAGCCCCAGCGTGATGGTTTCTCCGGGGCAGTTCGGCAAGCCCTGGGTGCCCTCGTCGACCTTGATGCCGGGGATCGCGCCGGCCTGCTCGATCAGCTTGATCAGCGGCGTGCCGTCCTTGCCGTCCTGCCAAATGGTCTCGTCGTACAGGATCACCCCGGAAATGGCCTGTGTCATCGCCTGTTTGGAGCGGAACAGCATTTCGCGGTAGTCGCGGCGGGATTGTTCGGTCGAGGTGACGCCGATGGCGTCGAACCGCTTCTTGATCGTGCCGCCGGATTCGTCGGCGGCCAGCAGCCCCTTACCGGGCTGCACCATGGCTTGCGCCACCTTGTTGAGGTCAGAGAGATTCATTGACGTCTCCTGAAGGGTGTCATGGTCGGAAATGCGACGGATGTCAGACGAAACCCAGGAAAATCGCAAGCGCGCGATTGACCGCGGTCATCTCGGCGTCGGACAGGCGGCCGATCCGGCGCGAGACCCGTCGCAGCGCCACGGCGGTGATCTTATCGACCATCACCTGCGAGGTCTGCATCAAGCTATTGCTCGGATCCGGCTCGATCGGAATCCGCAGCGCCGGCACGTCGCGCAATTCAGTCGTCAAAGGCAGCACTGCGAGGGACGGAATATCCGCGAAGGCGTCCGCTTGAACGACCACCGCCGGCCTCGGCTTGCCAAAGTCTCCTTGCATCACGACAAGAACGATATCGCCGCGGGTCACTTCCAGCCTTCAGCGTCGTGCCAGTGCTCCAGTTCCGCGAGAATCGTCTGCTCCTGCGGATCGTCTTTGAGGCTGAGGCATTGCCGCCGAATATCCGCCTTGAACTCTGGCGAATGGACGTCAGGGACCCAAAGCGTCACCGGCTTCAGGCCCATCGCCTTCATCTTGTCGCGGTGCTTGCGGACCCGCTTGGCGGCGTCGCTGCGCTTCGCGGCCTCGGTCGGCTTGGTCTTGTCCTCCATGGCGGATCTCCCGGGAGCGTTACATGTAACATACTCCCGGGCCGACCCCGCTTCAAGACGCGCGGCTCATTGCGGCCGCAGCACCTCGACGCCGGGCAACGGCTTGCCTTCCATCCATTCCAGGAAGGCGCCGCCAGCGGTCGAGATGTAGGTGAAGTCGCCCGCGACGCCCGCTTGGTTGAGCGCTGCGACGGTGTCGCCGCCGCCCGCCACCGACACCAGCTTGTGCGCCTTGGTGCGCGCCGCGGCGTGCTGCGCGGCCGCCACGGTGCCGGCGTCGAACGGGTGCAGTTCGAAGGCGCCGACCGGGCCGTTCCAGACCAGGGTCGAGGCGTCGTCGATCGCGGCGTTGATTCGCGCCACCGAACGCGGACCGACGTCGAGGATCATGCCGTCGGCCGGGATCGAGTCGAGGCCATAGGCGAAGGCCGGGGCGTTGGGGGCGAAGTGATAGGCGACGGTGGCGTCGACCGGCAGGATGATCGCGCAATTGGCGGCCTCGGCCTTGGCGATGATGCGCAGCGCGGTCGGCGCCAGATCCTTCTCGCACAGCGACTTGCCGACATTGATGCCCTGGGCGTGCAGGAAGGTGTTGGCCATGCCGCCGCCGATCACCAGCGCGTCGACCTTGGTGACGAGGTTTTCCAACAGATCGATCTTGCTGGAGACCTTGGCGCCGCCGACGATGGCGATCACCGGGCGCTTCGGCGCTTCCAGCGCTTTGTTCAGCGCGTCGATCTCAAGCTGCATGGTGCGCCCGGCATAGGCCGGCAGCTTGTGGCCGATGCCTTCGGTCGAGGCATGGGCGCGGTGCGCGGCGGAGAACGCGTCGTTGACCCAGAGGTCGCCGAGCTTGGCCAATTCGTCGACGAAGGCGGGATCGTTCTTTTCCTCGCCTTTGTGGAAGCGGGTGTTCTCCAGGCACAGGATGTCGCCGTCCTGCAGCTTGGCGATCGCGGACGCCGCGACCTCGCCGATGCAATCCTCGGCGAACGCCACCGGGCGCTTCAGCACCTCGGCGAGGGCGGCGGCGATCGGTCGCAGCGATTCCTTGGGATCGGGGCCTTTCGGCCGGCCGAAATGCGCCAGCAGGATCACCTTGCCGCCCTTGTCGGCGATTTCCAGGATGGTCGGGGCGATGCGGTCGAGCCGGGTGGTGTCGGTGACCTTGCCGGCGTCCACCGGCACGTTGATATCGACGCGCAACAGCACGCGTTTGCCCTTCAGGTCGGCGTCATCGAGCGTGAGGAATGATTTTTTCATTTTCTGAGTACATTCAGTGCGAAGATGAGGATCCCGGAGCCGATGCCCCAGGTTGCGAAAATCATGGTGAGCATGGTCCAGGTGGTCGGCAAGCTAGAGAATCGCGCGTCGATGCCGTTGAGCCGGCCGTCAATGCCGGTGAGGCGGCCTTCGAGGCCGGTGAGCCGGCTTTCGATCTTTGCCAGGATGATTTCGATCGATCTCAAAGACGCTTTGACGTCTTTCATATCGTCTTCGAGGCGGGCAACGCGTTGCTCCAATATCGGATCCTCCGGGCCGCCGCTTCCCGGTGGACGACGTTCACCAGGAAACGCGACGACATTAGTCATCGGAAACCACAAGACCGTATTGGTCCGGAGCCGCCCCTAGCAAGGCCGCTTCGGAGAATTGCACCAAATGTCCGCAGTTGGTGCAGACCAGTGTGACTAAGGGTTGGGTCAACTTGATGCCGGCGAGCAGGCCGCTATCGACCTGCCCGCGTTCAAGGTGAGTTCGCTGTCCGGCGCTGGGCTCTTCCAGCAGTCCGAAGTCGCGATGCGCGCAAGCAGAACACTGAAGGTCAGGGACGCGCTTTCGAAGCGCCCGCGCCAATTCGCGGGCCTTCTCATCGCTGCGAACCCTGATCGACAAATCGTTCAAGCGTTGCCTCTCAGATCAGCTTGCCCATCGCCACGGCGGTGTCGGCCATGCGGTTGGAGAAGCCCCACTCGTTGTCGTACCAGGACATCACCCGCACCGAAGTACCGTTCTGCACCTTGGTCTGGTCCATGTGGAAGGTCGACGAATGCGGGTCGTGGTTGAAGTCGATCGAGACGTTCGGAAAGTCGGTGAAGCTGAGCACGCCCTTCAGCTCCTGCTGCGCCGCGCGGCGGATCGCGTCGTTGATCTCGTCCTTGGTGGTGGCGCGGTTGGCGACGATCTTGAGATCGACCACCGAGACGTTCGGGGTCGGCACCCGGATCGCCACGCCGTCGAGCTTGCCCTTCAGTTCCGGCAGCACCAGGCCGATCGCCTTGGCGGCGCCGGTCGAGGTCGGGATCATCGACATCGCCGCCGCCCGGCCGCGGTAGAGGTCCTTGTGCATGGTGTCCAGCGTCGGCTGGTCGCCGGTGTAGGAGTGGATCGTGGTCATGAAGCCGGTCTCGATGCCGACGGTGTCGTTCAGCACCTTGACCACCGGGGCCAGGCAGTTGGTGGTGCAGGAGCCGTTGGAGACCACCAGGTGATCCTTGGTCAGCTTGTCATGGTTGACGCCGAACACCACGGTGAGGTCGGCGCCGTCCGAGGGCGCCGAGACCAGCACGCGCTTGGCGCCGGCGGTCAGATGCAGCGCGGCCTTGTCGCGCGACGTGAAGATGCCGGTGCATTCCAGCGCGATGTCGACGTCGAGCTCTTTCCACGGCAGCGTCGCCGGATCCTTGACGGCACAGACCTTGATCTTGCCGCGGCCGATGTCGATGGTGTCGCCATCGACCGTCACGGTGCCGGGGAAGCGGCCATGCACCGAATCGAAGCGCAGCAGGTGGGCGTTGGTCTCGACCGGACCGAGGTCGTTGATGGCGACGACTTCGATGTCGTCGCGGCCGGACTCATAAATCGCCCGCAGCACATTGCGACCGATGCGGCCAAATCCATTGATCGCGACCCGAACTGCCATTCAACTTCTCCTCAAGGGCAAGACTAAGACTTTGTTGTTTGTAGCTGATGGGTCGGTTTCATGCCCTGAATGACGCCGGCTGGCAATGCGTCAATGTTGGCAGGGTTATTTTCCGGCCGATTTTCCGCGCCATGGCGCTAGTTCCGCTGCAGCCGTTCGGTGGCGGCCTTCACCACGGCCTCCGCGGTGATGCCGAAATGCTTGTAGAGGTCCTTCGCCGGGGCGCTGGCGCCGAACGAACTCATGCCGACGAAGCCGCCGTCCGGCCCGATCACCGCGTCCCAGCCGAACCGCACCGCGGCCTCGACCGCGACTTTGACCCGCGCCTCGCCGATGATGCCATGGCGAACCTCGTCCTTCTGCAGCAGCAGCAGGTCGAGCGAGGGTACCGAGACCACCCGGGTCGGGATGCCGCGCTCCGCCAATAGCTTCTGCGCGGCCACCGCGATTTCCACCTCGGAGCCGGAGGCGAACAGCGACACTTCGGCCGCGCCGTCGGCGGCGACCAGCTCGTAGGCGCCCTGCGCGCAGAGATTGTCCGGGTGGGAGGTGGTGCGAACCGGCTGCAGATTCTGCCGCGACAGCGCCAGCACGGTCGGGCCGGTGGTATATTCCAGCGCCAGCTGCCAGCATTCGGCGGTCTCGACCGGATCGGCCGGGCGGAACAGCCGCAGGTTCGGCATCGCCCGCAAGGACGCCAGATGCTCCACCGGCTGGTGGGTCGGGCCGTCTTCGCCGAGCCCGATGGAATCGTGGGTCATGATGTAGACCACCGGGGTGTGCGACAGCGCCGCGATCCGCATCGAAGGGCGCGCATAGTCGGTGAAACACATGAAAGTACCGCCGGCCGGAGCGAAGCCGCCATGCGCGGAGATACCGTTCATCGCCGCCGCCATGCCCATTTCGCGGATGCCGTAATGGATGTAGCGGCCGGAAAAATCCCCCGGCTTGACGTCCTTGGCGGACTTGACGCGGGTGTTGTTGGACGGCGTCAGATCGGCCGAGCCGAGCAGCAATTCCGGCATGATCGGCTCGATCGCCTCCAGCACCAGTTCGCTGGCCTTGCGGGTGGCGATGGTCTGCGGCTCGGCGACCAGCTTGTCTTTCAGCGCCCGGATGGTGTCGCCGAGCACCTCGGGGCGCTTGCGATCGACCACCCGGCGCTGGAATTCGCTGCGCTTGGTGTCTTCCATCGCCTCGAAACGCTGTCGCCAATCGGCATGGGCGCTGGCGCCTTCGCGGCCGACATTGCGCCAGGCGTGCAGCACGTCCTCGGGGATCTCGAACGGGCCGTAATTCCAGCCCAGCGCCTTCTTGGCGCCGGCCAATTCCTCAGCGCCGAGCGGCTCGCCGTGGGCCTTGGAGGTGCCGGCCTTGTGCGGCGCGCCGAATCCGATCGTGGTCTTGCAGGCGATCATCGTCGGACGATCGGAGCTCTGCGCCTGGGTGATGGCTGCGGCGATCGCCTTCTGGTCGTGGCCGTCGATCTGCACCGCGTTCCAGCCGTGCGCCTTGAAGCGGGCGACCTGGTCGACGCTGTCCGACAACGTCAGCGGACCGTCGATCGAGATGCCGTTGTCGTCGTAGAGGAAGATCAGCTTGGATAGCTTGAGGTGGCCGGCGAGCGCGATCGCCTCGTGGCTGACGCCCTCCATCAGGTCGCCGTCGGAGCACAGCACGTAGGTGTAGTGGTCGACGATGTCGTCGCCGAACTCCGCCGCCAGCAGCCGCTCGGCCAATGCAGTCCCGACCGACGACGCCACGCCCTGGCCGAGCGGGCCGGTGGTGGTCTCGACGCCGGCGGTGATGAAGTTCTCCGGATGGCCGGGAGTCTTGGAGTCGAGCTGGCGGAAATTCTTGATCTGGTCGAGCGTGACGTCCTCATTGCCGGTCAGATAGAACAGCGCGTAGAGCAGCATCGAGCCGTGCCCGGCGGACAGCACGAAGCGGTCGCGATCCGGCCAGCGCGGGTCCTCGGCGTCGAATTTCAGGAATTGGCTGAACAACACGGTGGCGATGTCGGCGGCGCCCATCGGTAATCCGGGGTGGCCGGACTTCGCCTTCTCCACGGCGTCCATCGCCAGCGCGCGGATTGCATTGGCCATACGGGAGGAATCGACCTGCGTCATGAGAGCTACCGCCTGAGTGAGAGGATCATGAACGTTGCGGCCCGCCGTACCGATCGGCTGCCATCGCATCAGATGGTGCGGCCGGGCCTATTCTGGAAGACAAGTCTCGAGTTCTGAAGCCAAGCATGGACCAGCAGGTGAATAGCATCTGCATCGGCCCGAGTCATCGGTGCAGGCCAAAGCGGCGGCTCGCGCGCGTCCGGCGATCGCCGCGGCAGACCCTGCAGGTTGCCGGTTTGCGGTGCATAGTTTTGCCATGACGTTGCGCTTGGCTGGGTTGCTGCGTAAATTTGACCCCTTAAAGGCTTGCTTAGACGCCGCTTTTATCAGGCTTTCGTAGGAAGGCGCGCGCCGCGATGACTGATCGCCCACCCGGTTCCCTGGCTCAGACGCTGTCGTCGGACATCGCGGCGGCGACGCGACGGCTGCAGGCGGCGCTCGAGGCGCTGGAAAGCGCCGCCGAGCGACGCAGCGAGGCCGATCGCGACGAGGACGAACTGGCGTCGCGGATCCACGCGCTGGGGATCGACCGCTCGCGGCTGGCCGACGAACTCGACGGCTCGCTGGTCCGCTCGCGCAAGCTGGAACGCACCAACCGCGAGATCGCCGAAAAACTCGATGCCGCGATCGGCACCATCCGTTCGGTGCTCGATGCCGAGGATCCCGCATGAGCGAGGCCACCAGCCACGTCAACGTC
Organism: Rhodopseudomonas palustris BisB18; assembly: GCF_000013745.1. GTDB lineage: Bacteria > Pseudomonadota > Alphaproteobacteria > Rhizobiales > Xanthobacteraceae > Rhodopseudomonas_A > Rhodopseudomonas_A palustris_F. The sequence continues at coordinate 5,327,507 of NC_007925.1, read as the reverse complement.
ACGATCAACGGCCGGCAATACCGGATGGCCTGCGAGGAGGGCCAGGAGGAGCGGCTGATCCGGCTCGCCGACGACCTCGCGGCCCGCATCGTGCATCTGCGGGAAAAATTCGGCGAGATCGGCGACGCCCGGCTGATCGTGATGGCCGCGCTGATGGTCTCCGACGAGTTGCTCGACACGCAAAGCCGCGTCACCGCGCTGGAACAGGAGCGCGACGCGCTGCGCCAGGGCGGCGCCGCCGCCAAAGTGGTCGAGACCGCGGTGGTCGCGGCGTTGAATTCCGCCGCCGAGCGAATCGAGAAGACCACGCAAGTGCTCAACCGCACCATCGGCGGCGGCATCGCGATCGGCTGAGCATGATCGCTAATTCGGATCCCGGTTCTCGCAAAGGATCATGCGCGATCGGCGAGCGCCCGCGGCGGAGGGCGCTCGATTCCGCCGTCGCCATGCCGGGCGCGTGGCCTCACAGCGCCTCGGCGATGCTCAGCCCCTCGCTGCGCGCCTTGATCATCTGATGGCATTCGCAGGCGCGGGCCTTCAGCCCGGCGGGGTCGACGATCGTCAACAGGCCACGGCTGTAACGCAGGATGCCCGCCCGCTGCAGGGTGATGGCGACCGCGGACACGCTGTTGCGCTGCACCCCGAGCATATGCGCGAGACTGTCCTGGGTGAGCTGCAGGATGTCGCTGCGCGCCAGATCCCGCGCCAGCAACAGGCGCCAGCACAGCCGGGCTTGCACGCCATGCGAGGCGTTGCAGGCCGCGATCTGTTCGGACTGCATCGCCTGGGCGCGTTGCGCGTGCTGCAATGCGGCGCGTAAGCGCGGACTGCGGTTCATGACCTTATGGAAATGCGCGGCGTAGATCATCGACGCCCGTCCGGGAAATCGCACCACGCCGCCCATGGATGAAATCGCGCCGCCGAGCGTGCTGGACCCGCCGAACACGCCTTCCCGGCCGATCATCGCCACGTCGATCTTCTCACCCTCGGCGAAGCTGATGATCTTGGAGATGATGCCGCTATGCGGGAAGTACACCTTGGTCAGCAGCGTGCCGGCCTCGACCAGCACCTCGCCGAGCTTCAGGTCCACGGATCGCAGATAGGGCAGCAGCAGTTCAAAATCGTCGAGCGGGAGCGCAGCGAGGAACTCATTTGGTGACTGGTTCACCGAGCCCATTAAATCCTCCCTTGGAGCGTTCTGCCGCTCCTGATTCGTTGTTTTCATCAATCCCAGACCGCGACTATGAGGGGTAAGCTCCCTAAATCACAGATAAACCGAAAACTTTCCCCCGTTCTGTCCGATTCCGGACATCCCAAAGAAGATACGCCTGTCGCCTGCGGCCAGTTGCGCCGTACACCTCGACATAACTCGATCGTGTAGTCGCGCCGAGATCGGCGGCGAGGCTTGCCGATCAGCGCGTCTTCGCCAAAATCCAGATCGCCGTGATCCGATCGGCCGAGGAGTCCAACGATGCAGGTCAATCCTTATCTGTTCTACGCCGGCAACTGCGAGGAAGCCTTCAATTATTACGCCCGCGTGCTGGGCGGGGTGATCGAGGCGATGCTGACCCACGAGGGCACTCCCGCCGCTCAGCACGTGCCGGCGGATTGGGTGAAGAAGATCATGCACGCGCGGCTGTCGATCGACGGCGAGGTGCTGATGGCCTCCGACGCGCCGCCCGGCACGGCGGAGAGGCCCGCGGGCTTCTCGGTTTCGCTCAATGTCGAGGAGCCGGCCCGCGCCGAGCAGGTGTTCGCCGCGCTGGCGGACGGTGGAGTGATCAAGATGCCGATCGCGCCGACCTTCTGGGCCAAGCGCTTCGGCATGTGCATCGATCGCTTCGGGATTCCGTGGATGATCAACTGCGATTAGGTGCTACGCCCCGTCATCCTGCGTCGCGCGGCCTGATTCCGAATCCGCCTCCAGCGCGCCGTCATCCTGAGGAGCCCGGCGAGCGCGTAGCGCGACGCCGGGCGTCTCGAAGGATGGGCCGCGGGCACGGCGGTGCTGCAGGTCAGCTGCGGCCGCGTCGTTTGCGGCCGCATCCTTCGAGGCCCTCGCTCCGCTCGGGCGCCTCAGGATGACGGCGCTTTGCGTGATGTATCGGATCCCGGAACAGTGGTTCATTGCCAACGAGCGTTCAATTCCTTTATGCCAACGATCTATTACGACGCCTGGTGACTACGCCTGATGTCTCGCTGCGGCGTCGCGCGGCCTGATTCCGAATCCGCCTCCAGCGCGCCGTCATCCTGAGGAGCCCGGCGAGCGCGTAGCGCGACGCCGGGCGTCTCGAAGGATGGACCGCAGGCACGGCGGTACTGCAGGTCAGCGCGGCCGCGTCGTTAGCCGCCGCATCCTTCGAGGCCCTCGCTCCGCTCGGGCGCCTCAGGATGACGACTCTGTGCGAGTTAGTCAGCCGGCGTGGTGTTGAAACGATCAGTCGGCGTGCGGTGTGAGTGCGCCCCGTGTCATCACGAGCGAACGTCTCAATATCCTGACGCCGCGGTGTCACGCTTCGCGGCAAAAACTGTTCCGGTGATGGAACAGCCCTCGGGCTCGCGGCGTTGCGCTGTAGCCCGAGTATCGCCGACACAGGAACAACCGATGAGCAGCTTTGCCAGGAATGCTGTGGTGCTCGGGTTGCTGTCGGCGGTCGGACCGTTCGCCATCGACATGTATCTGCCGGCGCTGCCCTCGATCGCAGCCGATCTGAACGCCTCGACCGCCGCCGCGCAATTGTCGCTGACGGTGTACTTCCTGGCGTTCGGCGTGTTCCAGATCTTATACGGTCCAATCTCCGACATGGTCGGCCGCAAGCCGCCGCTCTATCTCGGGCTTTCGCTGTTCGCACTGGGCGCGATCGGCGGCGCGCTGGCGCCCTCGATCGGCTGGTTGATCGCCGCAAGAGTGCTGCAGGGCGTCGGCGCCGCGGCGGTCACGGTGATCCCCCGCGCCATCATCCGCGACCTGCATACCGGTGCGGAGGCCACCCGGTTGATGGCGATGGTGATGCTGGTGTTCGGCGTCTCGCCGCTATTGGCTCCGCTGTTCGGCAGCGCGTTGATCGGCTTGGTCGGCTGGCGCGCGGTGTTCGTGGCGATGACGATCGCCGCGCTGCTCGGTCTGCTGCTGGTCGGGCTGTTGCTGCCGGAGACCCGGCCGATCGCGCATCGCAGCAAGGGCGGGGTCGGACCGGTGATGGGCAACTTCGCGGTGCTGTTGCGCGACCGACAGTTCGTGGGGCTGGTGTTGATCGGCGGGTTCGGCATGGCGAGCTTCTTCAGCTTCCTGGCCGGCTCGTCGTTCATCTATATCGGCCATTTCGACCTGACGCCGACGCAATACAGCCTGGCTTTCGCGCTGAACGCGATCGGCTTCATCGGCGCCTCGCAATTCGCCGCGCCGCTCGGCGCGCGGCTTGGCATGCGCCGCGTGGTGATCATCGCGGTGTCGCTCTACGCCGGCTTCGCGCTGCTGCTGCTGGCGCTGACCTTGTCCGGGGTCGATCAGTTCGCGGTGTTGATGGCGATGTTGTTCGTGATCTTCGGCTGCCTCGGCGTGGCGTTGCCGCAGACCATGGTGCTGTCGCTGGAAAGCCACGGTCCGATCGCCGGCGCCGCTTCCGCGCTGTCGGCGACGCTGCAGATGCTGATCGGCGCCGCGTTGATCGCGTTGATCAGCCTGTTCGAAAACGGCACCGCGCTGCCGATGGTGGCAGGAATCGCGGTCGCCGCCTGCACGGCGCTCGGCGTCACGCTGGCCACGCTGCGCCGGCGTGAGCCGCTGCCGCAGCCGGCGGAGTAAGGGCCTCCATCGTTGCATCGTGCCCGGGCGAGGGGAAGCTTGTCGATGACGGGACAGGTAAGTTGAGAGGTTGTGAGGCCCGGCCATTGAGCAGGCAATCTCAAGCGGGCAGATTGCGGGCTTATAGTGGAGGGTTTTTGTCTTGCTCGAACAACCGAACCGTTCAGATGCGTTCTGAACTATCGGCCTCACCGCTCCGAACTACTCGGACAAGCTGCCGATATTCGCGGCAAGAAGCTTGGCGCCGCGTGTTACGATCGACCCAGTTCCGTAAGCGTCTCGGCCGGAGCGCTCGTCGCGCTTGCCCTTTCCGCTTGCAGCCAACAACGCAAGGGCAGTGATATGGATGAAGGCAAGAGGATGGACCACGTATTTGTTTTGATTGAGATTCAGGCGGTCGCCGGACATGAAGACCAGATCCGGGAGACCTTCGTCCACACGATCAAGACCTCGCACAAGCCGGGCATCCGCAGCGCGCAGATATTCGAGCATGCCAGTGAGCCCGGACGCTTCTACAGCCTACAGGAGTGGGAAAGCGAAGCGGCCTTCCGCGAGCACATGACCGGCAGCCGGGAGGGGCTCGACAGCCAGATGGCGATGTTGCGCGGGGCTCCTTCGCTGACCATCCTGAAATCACTGGGATGATGCGGCACGCGTCGAAGCTGCTGCCGCAGCGGGCGGAATAGCGATCGACAAGGCGTGACCTTTCCGCGCGGCTCATGTAAAAGCCCTTCACATGAGCTGGCGGAAAGAACCACGGCGCCCGGAGCGCGGCTATCATCACGGCAATCTCAAAGAAGCGCTGCTGCAGGCGGCGCTCGGGCTGATCGCCGAAAAGGGCCCGGGCGGCTTCACCTTTGCCGACGCCGCGCGGATGGCCGGGGTCAGCCCGGCGGCGCCGTATCGGCATTTCCGCGATCGCGATGAGCTGTTGTCGAGCGTGGCGCAGCGCGGCTTCGAGCAGTTCGAAGCGGTGTTGACCGCGGCCTGGGACGATGGCCGCCCGGACACCGTCTCGGCGTTCGAGCGGGTCGGCAAGGCCTATCTGGCGTTCGCCCGCAACGAGCCGGCGTTTTATTCGGCGATGTTCGAATCCGGCGTCCCGGTCGATCTCAATCCGACGCTGATGGCGGCGTCGGAGCGCGCCTTCGGCGTGATTCGCGCTGCCGCAGAACGGCTCGCGGCGCTGACCCCGCCCGGCGTGCCGCGGCCGCCGGCCTTGATGATGGCGCTGCATATCTGGTCGCTGGCGCATGGCGTGGCGTCACTGTTCGGACGTGGCGACGCGGCGCGGCGCAAACTGCCGATGACCCCGGAAGACCTGCTGGAAGCCGGCGTTTTGATCTATCTGCGCGGGCTCGGTTTCTCGCCCGAGATCGGCGCGGCGCAGCCGAAACCGCAAGACGATGACAAGCCGGCCGGGCCGTGGGGCAAGCCGGCGCGCTGATCGCCGCGCCGCTTTGCCGCAGCGCGCCGCCCGTGATCGCCATCGGATCACCATGGCCGCGCGCTTACCTCATTAAGGTCGCGGTGGGTCGTGGTCACAAGTTTTCGTGAGCAACCTGAACTGGAATCCCGCCATCTTGACAAATCCGCGAGACCGTTTAGTTATGTAAATGTTATTTACATTCACAACGGCATGGTGCCGTCATGGAGAGAGGCAAATGGCTAACGCCGCAGATCTCAATCGTTGGGGCGGATCCGCCGACGAACGCTACCCGCCGATGTCGCGGTCGCCGTGGCATCCGGGCTGGATCATCGTGACCGTGCTCGGTTTCATCATCTGGTGGCCGATCGGCCTCGCACTTCTCTTCTTCACTCTCGGGAGCAGAAAAATGGGTTGCTGGGATTCCAACCGCTTTCAGCACAAGATGGAGCGGATGCAGGACAAGATGGAGCGGATGCGCGGCCGGATGGACCGCAGCGGCTTCGGTTTCGGCCCGCCGTCCAGCGGCAACCGCGCCTTCGACGAATATCGTGAGGCCACGCTGCGCCGGCTCGAGGAAGAGCAGACCGAGTTCAAGGACTTCTTGGAGCGGCTGCGTCAGGCCAAGGACAAGGCCGAGTTCGACCAGTTCATGGCGCAGCACCGCCCGCGTCCCAACCCGTCGACCGACGGCCAGCCGCAAGCCTGAGCCGATTGCTGCTGAGCCTGCGGGGCTCGGCGCCCCCCAACGTCGAGCCTCCGCCGCCCGCCTGTCTCACAGGCGGGCGGTTTTTTGCTACGTGCCGGCGATCGACCTGCCGGACTTGGTGGGGAGACGCGCGACCTCGTCGCCGACCGCATTGGCCGCGAGGCGCAGATCGTAGGCGCTTTGCAGATTGAGCCAGAATTGCGCGCTGGTCTGAAACCAATGGCCGAGACGTAGCGCGGTATCGCCGGTGATGGCACGCTTACCCTGAATGATCTGCGAGATTCGATTCGCCGGCACCGCGATCTGTCGCGACAACTCTGTTGGCGAAACCTGCAGTTCGCTGAGTTCGTCGGCGAGGATCTCGCCGGGATGGATCGCGGGTCTTGCCATGATCGGAGCCTTCGATGTGCTCAGTGAAAATCCAGACTAGAGCAGGATGACGTTTCTTCGAATCGTCATCCTGCTCTCGTTTTTTGATTGAGCATGATCTTTTCCGAAAACCGGTATCCACTTTTCGGGATCATGCTCTAGTGATAATCCACGATCTCGACATGCGACGGGCCGCGCGCCGATGCCGCCCATTCGAAGCAAATCCGCCATTGCTGGTTGATCCGCACCGAATATTGGCCGGCGCGGTCGCCCTTCAGAGCTTCCAGACGATTGCTCGGTAACCCCGCCAAATCGGCCAGCGACATCGCGGCGTCGAGGATCTCAAGGCGTTTCCAGCCTTGCCGATCGAAACTTTGAAACTCTCGCACGAATTCGCCTTTGGCAAAGGCCGCGGTTCGTCGCGAAAGCTCAAGATCATGCCGGGGAAGTATAGAAAACCTACGCTGTACGTCAAGCGGATTTCCAGCGGAGCGCGAGGGTTCTGATTCTTCTCACATTCCTGCGATAGACTGGGCTCCGGTAACTTGGCCTTAACCAAGATTAGCGTTTGGTTAGAGCAGGGCCGACGCGTCGATAGCCCTCGTTTTGACACGTTGACAGGGGATGCACAGCACGGCTTCGGACGGGCTCTCCCCTGCGACACTCAAGGCTTTGGCACCGGCGTTTCGCCCGGCGGCCGGTCGCCGCGGAACCGGCGACCGCAAGCCGCAGCCGATCCGGCACGTGTGTTTGAGAGGACCTTTCGATGAATCCCGCCGAAGTGGCGCAGTCAGCCTTGCCGCTGGCCTCCAGCGACGTCTCGCTGATTGCTCTATTCCTGCAGGCCCATTGGGTCGTCAAGGCCGTGATGCTGGGGCTGCTCGGCTGTTCGGTCTGGGTCTGGGCGATCGCCATCGACAAGATGCTGCTCTACTCCCGCACCAAGCGGGCGATGGACCGTTTCGAGCAGGCGTTCTGGTCCGGCGAATCGATCGATGAGCTGTATCGCGCGCTGTCGGCCAAGCCGACGCAATCGATGGCGGCGTGTTTCGTGGCGGCGATGCGGGAGTGGAAACGCTCGTTCGAGAGCCAGGCGCGCTCCTTTGCCGGGTTGCAGATGCGCATCGAAAAGGTGATGAACGTCTCGATCGCCCGCGAGGTCGAACGGCTGGAGCGCCGGCTGTTGGTGCTGGCGACGGTCGGCTCGGCCGGCCCGTTCGTCGGCCTGTTCGGCACCGTCTGGGGCATCATGTCGAGCTTCCAGTCGATCGCGGCATCCAAGAATACCTCGTTGGCGGTGGTCGCCCCCGGCATCGCCGAGGCGCTGTTCGCCACCGCGATCGGCCTTATCGCCGCCATTCCGGCGACTATCTTCTATAATAAGTTCGCTTCCGAGGTGAACCGCCAGGCGCAGCGGCTGGAAGGCTTCGCCGACGAGTTTTCCGCGATCCTGTCGCGCCAGATCGACGAGCGCGCGTGATCATCCGGCGGCGACGAGCAGCGAGTAGCAGATCATGGGGATGAATTCGGCGGGATCGGGAGGCGGCGGCGGACGGCGCGGCCGGCGTCGCGCCGGGGTCATGGCCGAGATCAACGTGACGCCGATGGTCGACGTCATGCTGGTGCTGCTGATCATCTTCATGGTGTCGGCGCCGATGCTCACCGTGGGGGTGCCGCTGGATCTGCCGCAGACCCAGGCCAAGAGCCTCGACCAGGACAAGAATCCGCTGACGCTGTCGGTTAATTTGAAGGGCCAAGTATACCTCAACGAGACCGAGATCGGACTCGAAGAGCTGGTGCCGAAGCTGAAGGCGATCACCGAAGCGCGCAGCGGTCTGGACGAGCGGATCTTCGTGCGCGGCGACAAGAAGGTGGACTACGGCACGGTGATGAAGGTGATGGGCCGGCTGTCGGCGGCCGGGTTCCGGCGGGTGGCGCTGGTGACCGAAGTGGATCAGGGATAGGCCCTTGGTGAAGGTCGATAAGACACTGCTGGCGTCGGTTGCCCTGCACGTTCTCGTGATCGGGTACGGCCTCGTGTCTTTTTCGGCTCGCTCGCTGGAAGCGCCGCCGCCGGAATCGATGCCGGTGGATATCATCTCCTCCGATCAGCTGTCGCAGATCACCGCCGGCAGCAAGACCGGCGCCAAGGACAAGCCGAAGCCTTTGGTCGAGAAGATCGCCGACGCCAAGCCGGTCGACGATCCGGTCGGCAAGATCAGCGAAAAACCGCCGATCGAAACCGCGGTGGCGCCGACCCCGCCGCCGAAGCCGGCGGAAAAGCCGGTCGAGAAAAAGCCCGATCCGCCGAAGCCGGTGGCCGAGGAAAAGCCCAAGGCCGAGCCGAAGCCGATCGAGAAGAAGCCCGATCCGCCGAAGCCCGACAGCATCGCCGAGGCGCTGAAGAAGGACGAGAGCAAGAAGCCGCCGCCCAAGCCCGAGGCCAAGGCCGCGCCGGCACCGCCGCCGAAGCCGAAGCAGGAGCGCACCTTCGACCAGTCGAAGATCGCAGCCCTGCTCGACAAGCGCGATCCGACCCGGCAGGCCGCGACCGGCGCCGCCTTGAATTCGCAGGCCTCGCTTGGCTCCTCGCGCGGCACCGCGGCGACGCTGTCGCAATCCGAGCTCGACGCGCTTCGCGCCCGGCTAACGCAATTGTGGAACGTGCAGGCCGGCACCGAGCGGCCTGAAGAATTGATCGTGGACATCCGGATCCGGCTGACCCCGGAGCGGCGGCTCGCCGCCCCGCCGGAGATCGTCTCGCGCGGCTCCTCGCCGCGCTACCAGGCGGCCGCGGACGCCGCGATGCGCGCGGTGCTGCAGGGCCAGCCTTACGACATGCTGCAGGCCGGCACCTACGATCAGTGGAAAGACATGATCGTGACTTTCGATCCGCGCCAGATGTTTCGCAGCTAATGAATTTTGAAGTGAGTCAGCCATGTCCGTGATGTCGTCCCGTCTTCCCGCTCTGCCGCTGAGCCGTCGCCAGGCCTTGCTCGGCGGCGCCGGCTCCGCCGCCGCCTTGCTGCTGCCCGGTGGCGCGCAGGCGCAGACCAGGCTGCAGATCACCGAGGGCAACGTCGCCCCGATGCCGATCGCGATTCCGAATTTCGTCGCCGGCACGCCGGCCGACAACGAGGTCGGCCTTGGCGTGGCCCAGGTGATCACCAACAACCTGAAGCGCAGCGGGCTGTTCGCGCCGATCGATCAGGCGGCCTTCATCGAGCGGATCAGCAATATCGACACCCCGCCGCAGTTTCAGAGCTGGAAGACCATCAACGCCCAGGCGCTGGTGACCGGCCGCATGACCAAGCAGGGCGACGGCCGGCTGAAAGCCGAGTTCCGGCTGTGGGATGTGGCGGCCGGCCAGCAACTCACCGGCCAGCAATATTTCACCTCGCCGGAATATTGGCGGCGCATCGCCCATATCATCTCCGATCAGATCTACGAGCGGCTGACCGGCGAGAAGGGCTATTTCGACAGCCGTGTGGTGTTCATCGACGAGACCGGCTCCAAGGAACGCCGCGTCAAGCGGCTGGCCTTGATGGATCAGGACGGCGCCAATGTGCGCTATCTGACCCGCGGCGCCGATCTGGTGCTGACGCCGAGGTTCTCGCCGTCGACCCAAGAGATCACCTATATGGAATTCGGCCAGGGCGACCCCAGGGTCTATCTGTTCAACATCGAGACCGGGCAGCGCGAGATCGTCGGCAATTTTCCCGGCATGTCGTTTTCGCCGCGGTTTTCGCCGGACGGCCAGCGCGTCATCATGAGCCTGCAGCAGGGCGGCAACTCCAACCTGTTCGTGATGGATCTGCGCTCCAAGTCCACCACCCGGCTGACCGATACGCCGGCGATCGACACCTCGCCGTCCTATGCGCCGGACGGCAGCAAGATCTGCTTCGAGAGCGATCGCGGCGGCAAGCCGCAGATCTATGTGATGCCCGCCGGCGGCGGCGGCGCGCAGCGGATTTCGTTCGGCGAGGGCAGCTATTCGACCCCGGTGTGGTCGCCGCGCGGCGACTACATCGCCTTCACCAAGCAGGGCGGTGGGCAGTTTTCGATCGGCATCATGAAGCCCGACGGCTCCGGCGAGCGGCTGCTGACCTCCGGCTATCACAACGAGGGCCCGACGTTTGCGCCGAACGGCCGCGTGCTGATGTTCTTCCGCGACCCCGGCGGCAATGGCGGTCCCTCGTTGTTCACGGTCGATATCTCCGGCCGCAACGAACAGAAGGTGCCGACCCCGGGCTTCGCCTCCGACCCGGCGTGGTCGCCGCTGCTGTCCTGAACAGGTTAATAATCCGTCAACAACGAGGGGTTGAACTCGTGCAGCCGCCGCGGGAAGCGGTCGGCAAGCCTTGCCTAGTTGCCTGAAATCATAGCCGAAAACCCGGTCTACGCGACGTCCGAAAGGTTTCGGAAAGGATATTCCCTCAGAAAGGCTTCACTTGAGTTGGGTAAAAATTGACCTCTAAACGGAGGGTCGCGCACCCAATGCAGCTTGCCCCATCTAGCCGGGACATCGATCAGCAAATGTCCCCGTCGATCTACGCCGGGATGGTGGATTCGCTCTTCATGAATCCGCTGCCGATGATCTTTGGCGCGTTCGGCCCTGCAATCGCCGGGGCGGTGATCGGAGCGGTCACCGGCGACATTCCGATCTGGCTCTGCGTGCCGCTGTTCGTCGCGGTGGGCATCGCCCGCGCATTTCAGATGTACCGCTACAAGCAACGTAACGCGCCGCTGTCAGCCGCCGAGGCGGTGAACTGGGAGCAACGCTACCGGGTCGGCGCGATCGTTTACGGCATCGCCTTGGGGATTTGGAGCGCCACGGTATTGTTGCGGACCAGCGACGCCGCCGCGCACATGCTCTGCGTCACCACGGTGGTGGCCTACACCTCGGCCGGCGTCGGCCGAACGTTTGGACGGCCGCGGATCTTTCATTTGCAGGTGCTGCTCGGCTGCGGGCCGCTGATCTTGGCGCTGATGTTCGTCGGCGGCGCCTATCATTTCGCGCTGGCGCTGCTCAGCATCGTGTTCTTCGTCGCGATCCGGCATCTCACCTCGAGCCTGCAGCGGATCTACCTGAACGCCTGGATTGCCCGCGAGCGCGAGGCCGCGATCGCCACCCAGTTCGACACCGCGCTCAACAACATGCCGCACGGCCTGTGCATGTTCAGCGGCAGCGATAGCCGACTCGCGGTGATGAACCAGCGGTTCGCCGACATGATGCGGTTGCCGCACGATTTCATGCACCGCAGCGGCAGCGCCTCGGACATTCTCGCCGCTTGCGTCGCCGCCGGGACGATTTCGCCGTCGAGCGGCCGAATGATCGTGTCGGAAATCGAAAACGCCATCGCCGGCGAGATCATCACGGTGGATTCCGAAACCACCGACGCCCACGCCTTCTGCTGGACGTTCCAGCCGATGATCGACGGCGGCACCGTCGTGCTGGTCGAGGACATCACCGAGCGGCGCAGCGCCGAGGCGCGAATCATCCATCTCGCCCGCTACGACGAACTGACCGGGCTGCCCAATCGGGTGAACTTCCGCGACGAGATCGAACGGCTGCTGATGGCCGTGCACGGCCACGCCGAGACGCGGCCCTCGGCGCTGTTGTTCATCGATCTCGACCAGTTCAAGCAGGTCAACGACACGCTCGGTCATCCCTGCGGCGACCAGTTGTTGTGCGACGTGGCCGACCGGCTGCGCGAGATGCTGCGGCCGGAAGATTTCGTGGCGCGGTTCGGCGGCGACGAATTCGTCGTGTTCCAGCAACACATCGCGTCCAAGGAAGATTCCGCCTTGCTGGCCCGGCGGATCGTCGACCGGCTGAGCGAGCGTTATCTGATCGATCACCACGTGGTCGAAATCGGCGCTTCGATCGGCATCGCGGTGACCGCGCCCGGCGTCAAGGCCGACGTGCTGTTGAAGAATGCCGACATGGCGCTGTATCGCGCCAAGGCCGATGGCCGCGGCACGTTCTGTTTCTTCCGCGAGGAGATGGCGCACACCGTGGAGTCGCGGCGGATCATGGAACTCGACCTACGCCGCGCGCTGGCGAACGAAGAGTTCGAGATCTACTATCAGCCGCTGGTCAACCTGAAGACCGGCCGGATTTCCACCTGCGAAGCCTTGCTGCGCTGGAATCATCCGGTGCGCGGCACGGTGTCGCCGGTCGATATCATTCCGGTGGCCGAGGAGATGGGGCTGATCGTCGATCTCGGCCGCTGGATTCTGCGCAAGGCCTGCATGGAATGCATGCGATGGCCGGACGCCGTCAGCATCGCGGTGAACTTCTCCTCGCAGCAGTTCCATCAGCGCGACGTGATGAACGAGGTGCGCTACGCGCTCGAGGTCTCAGGCTTGCCGGCGAACCGGCTGGAAATCGAGATCACCGAATCCTCGCTGTTGCGCAACACCCAGTGGACGCTCGACGCGCTGTCGCAATTGCACGCCGCCGGGGTGCGGATCGCGCTCGACGATTTCGGCACCGGCTATTCCAGCCTGAGCTATCTGCACAATTTCCCGCTGCAGAAGGTCAAGATCGACCGTTCGTTCCTCGAAGGCATCGACGCCGATCGGCCGCTGACCTTGCTGCGCGGCGTGGCGCGGCTGTCCGCCGATCTCGGCATGTCGGTGGTGGTCGAGGGCATCGAAACCAACGAGCAGCTGGAATTGATCAGCGCCGACGGCACCGTGACCGAGGCGCAAGGCTATCTGTTCAGCCGTCCGGTGCCGGCCGCCCAGGTCCGGCAGCTGTTGGCCGCCTCGCACGGCAGCCAGAGCGACACCCACGTCCAGGCGCGGGCCGCGCGCTCGATCGCCTGAATCCCTCCGCCGCGTCTCGCCAATGATCGCCGCCGGGGACGCCGAGGTCGGCACAATTGTCTTGGTTAACCCTAATGTCTCGATGTTTTTGCCCCGACATTCATAAAGCGTTAACCTCGTAATTGTCCTAGGTTGCGTCGCGAGGAGTCCCGGAATGAGTTCCGCTCAACACAAACAAAAACCCGGCGGCCCTTCTGGCGCCCTGCAGTTGCTCGACAAGGTCGACTACCGGCTGGCCGAGAGCGACGCCGACAAAGAGGCGATCTACCGGCTGCGCTACCGCGCCTATCTGAAAGAAGGCACCATCGAGCCGAATCGCAGCGGCATCATCACCGACCGCTACGACGATCTCGACAATTCCTGGATCGTCGGCGTCTATCTGGAGGGGCAGTTGACCAGTTCGCTGCGCATCACCGTGGCGACCCGGGACAATCCGGTCTGCCCGTCGATGGATGTGTTCGCCGACCTGCTGCAACCGGAACTCGACAAGGGCCACATCATCGTCGATCCGACCCGCTTCGTCGGCGATCCGGAGCGCGCCCATCGCTTTCCCGAATTGCCCTACATGACGCTGCGGCTGGCCTATGTGGCCTGCGAGCATTTCGAGGCGCATCTTGGCTACGCCTCGGTGCGCGCCGAACATCAGGCGTTCTATCGCAAGGCCTTCATGCAGACGGTGTGCCCGCCGCGGCAATATCCCGGGCTGACCAAGCCGATCAGCCTGATGGTGATCGATTTTCCCGCGCTGCACGGCAAAGTGTTCGCGCGCTATCCGTTCCTGCGCTCGACCGCCGCCGAGCGCCGCCAGATCTTCGAACGCAGTCACAGCGCCTCGCCGTCGCTGCATCTGACGGAATTCCCGGTCGAGAGCCCTTCGATCGTCTCGCGGGCCTGATCCGCCGCGCTGCGGCCGAGCCAGCCGCCGTCGTGGCGGGTGTCGCCGCGGCGGCTGCCGCCGCAGCCGTGCGCCACGGCAACACTCGGCGCGAAAAGCCCCGGCAAGCCTGCCTTGGCCGGCCACATTCACCATCGCGCCACATTTACCTCGCATTAACCATGCGGGCGCAATTCGCTAACTGCTGGCATTTGAACGGGTCCGGCAACCACTCATCAAGGTTGACGGAACGTTCGCTTAACCATCGCCCTGTAGACCGGGGGCCAGTCGGACAAACGCGAGCGTGGAGGCTCCGGAATGAATCAGCAAATGCGAATCCTCCAGGGATTTAAACTGGCCGCGGTGCTCGCGGTGGCGCTCTCCATGGGGGCCTGCGCCAACAAGAACCCGCTGGGCGGCGGGGCCGATGGCTCGTTGGCCGGTGCGGCCACGCCGGGCAGCCAACAGGACTTCGTGGTCAACGTCGGTGACCGGGTGTTCTTCGAGAGCGACCAGACCGATCTGTCGCCGCAGGCGATCGCCACGCTGGATAAGCAGGCGCAGTGGCTGCAGAGCTACAACCGTTATTCCTTCACCATCGAAGGTCATGCCGACGAGCGCGGCACCCGCGAATACAACATCGCGCTCGGCGCGCGGCGCGCCCAGTCGGTGCGAACCTATCTCACCTCGCGCGGCATCGATTCCTCGCGGATGCGTACCATCTCCTACGGCAAGGAGCGCCCGGTCGCGGTGTGCAACGACATCTCGTGCTGGTCGCAGAACCGCCGGGCCGTCACCGTGCTCAACGCCGGTTCCTAAGGCGCTTCGCCTCGATTGAAATCTGCCGGCGCCTTCGGGCGCCGGTTTTTTTTCGACTTGGATTCGAATTTGGATTCGAACTTGGATTCGACTTGGCTTTCGGCTTTGCTCCAGTCACACTTTTGGCGTAGTCCAAACCTCAATGTGCTGCGGTTCTGATAGCACGCAAGACCCAATCGTCAGGCAACAATGTCCTCCAGATTTCCAATGTTTGCGGGCGGCGTCGCGATGGCGGCGTTGCTCGCTTTGTCGTCGCAGGCGATCGCGCAGTCCGAGGATATCGATCCGGAAATGCGGGTGCAGCAGCTGGAAAATCAGCTGCGCACGCTGACCGGTCAGAACGAGGAACTGCAGTACCGCAACCGCCGGCTCGAAGAGCAGTTGAAAGCGCTGCAGAGCGCAGCCCCAGTGCCGGGCGCGCCGCCCGCGGGCTATCCGCCGGCGAACGCGCCGCCGCCGAGCGTCGCGGCGGCGCCGCCGGCCGCACGCGCGCCGGTCTATGATCAGCAGCCCGCGCCCTTGGCGCAGGATCAGGCCGGCGTGCCTCCGGCCGCGGCGCCGGCCGGCCGCCGTCGCGGCGATGCCTTCGATCCCAGTCAAAACCCCGGCGCGCCGGGCGTGCCGCGGGCGTTGGGCACCACGCCGCAGTCGAGCCCCGTCGGGGCTCCGGGCGGCCGCGCCGCCGGCGAACCGCTCGATCTCAACACCCCGCGCGGCGCCCCATCGGTGCCGCACGGCGGCGGTCCGTCCGCCGGACTGACCACCTTGCCGCCGTCGGCGACGCCGAAGGATGAGTTCGACCTCGGCATCGGCTACATGCAGCGCAAGGACTATGCGCTGGCCGAAGAGACCATGCGCAACTTCGTCAAGAACCATCCTGGCGACCCGCTGACCGCGGATTCGCAATATTGGCTCGGCGAAAGTTTCTTCCAGCGCCAGCTCTACCGCGACGCCGCCGAAGCCTTTCTCGCCGTGACCACCAAATACGACACCTCGGCCAAGGCGCCGGACGCGCTGTTGCGACTCGGCCAATCGCTGGCGGCGCTGAAGGAGAAGGAAGCCGCCTGCGCGGCGCTCGGCGAAGTCACCCGGAAATATCCGCGGGCCTCGAGCGGCATCAAACAGGCGGTCGATCGCGAACAGAAGCGGGTCAAGTGCTGAGCCCCTGGCCGAAAATGTCCGCAACGAAATCAGGCGCTTAAGTTCGTCATTGCGAGGAGCTCTTGCGACGAGGCAATCCAGGGCCCCCTGCGATGCCCTTTAAGATTGCTTCGCTTCTCGGCCGCCGCTGCGCGCCGTCTTCGGCTCGCAATGACGGGACCTGTCAGCGCCTCGGGATGGGCCTCGAACTGTAAGCATTCTGTTGACGCTTTGTCGCCCGGCAGGCTACACTTCCCGGATGATCAAGACCTTCAAATCGAAGGCATTGGCCGATCTCTGGGCCGGGAAGGCGTCGAAAATCGGCGCCAAAATGCATTCCCGGATCATGCGCCGGCTCGACCAGTTGGACGCTGCCACCAAAGCCGATGACATGAACGTCGTCGGCTTTGCCTTTCACCCGCTCCGCGGCAAGCCGCTTCGCTATTCGGTCCACGTCAATGGACCCTGGTGCATCACTTTCGAGTTTGAGGGAGGCGACGCCTATCGCGTCGATTTCGAGCAGTACCACTGAGGCCGGCAGCCTCCGTTGAACAGGGTTACAATGATGAAGGACTATGTCGCCAAGCGCAGCAAAGATCGCTGCCCCACCCATCCCGGCGCTGTTTTGCGCGAGGACGTGATCCCCGCCGTCGCCAAGAGCAAGACGGAGATTGCCGGCTTGCTCGGGATCTCGCGGCAGCACCTGCACGATATCCTCGCCGAACGGAAGCCGCTGTCCCCCGACGTCGCGGTGCGCGTCGGCAAGCTGTTCGGCGGCGGCGCGGGCGTCTGGGTCCGGATGCAGGCAGCCTATGACACCTGGCATGCCGAGCGGAACGTCGACGTCAGCCATATCGAGCCGCTCGAAGTGGCCTAACCGGGTTCCCCGCGAATATTCCCGGCGCTCGCTCGCCGCTGCAAGATTCTGGATGTGCTCGGCCTGCGGCCTCGCGCACCGGAATGACTTATCAACGGTCAATGCAATGACAAATCCTGAAGACAAACTTGCAGTGATCAGCCGCAACCTGCTCTAGATTGCGGCCATCGCACCGGGACCGCCATGGCTGACGACGACCACACACCGATTACCGCGCAGCAGGCCAAGCAGTTGTTCGCCGACTGGCGCGACGCCAAGGCTGTCGTGCTGGCGGTGTCGGGGGGGCCGGATTCGTTGGCGTTGATGTGGCTGGCGGCGCGCTGGCGCAAAGCGCTGCGGCGCGGTCCGGCCATTTCGGTGATCACCGTCGACCACGGTCTGCGCCCGGAAGCCGCGCGTGAGGCGCGCGACGTCAAGCGCCATGCCGCCGAACTCGATCTGCCGCATCGGACGCTGCGCTGGCGCGGTGATAAGCCGAGTACGGGAGTACCAGCCGCGGCCCGCGAAGCGCGCTATCAGCTGCTGGCGCGGGCCGCCCGCGCGGCCGGGGCCAGCCACGTGATGACCGCCCACACCCGGGACGACCAAGCCGAGACCTTGCTGATGCGGATGTCGCGCGGCAGCGGCATCGCCGGCCTGGCGGCGATGGCGCGGCAGACCGAACGCTTCGGGGTGATCATCGCGCGGCCGCTGCTTGAGGTGTCAAAAGCCCAACTGGTGGCGACGCTGGACAAGGCGAAGATCGGTTTTGCCACCGACCCCAGCAATACCGATCCGCGCTATGCGCGGCCGCGGCTGCGCGGCCTGATCGCGGCTTACGCCGAGGAGGGGTTCGACGCGCGCAATCTGGCCCGGCTGGCGTCGCGACTGGCGCGCGCCAACGCCGCGCTCGAGGTTCTGGCGGACGGCGCCGAACAATTCCTGGCGCTGCGCGATAATGATTCCGCCCAGCCAGGCTGCGATGCGCGGGCGTTTGCCGCCTTGCCGGCGGAGATCAAGGTGCGTTTATTGCTACGCACCATCGATCGCCTCGGTGATGAGGGGCCTGCGGAACTCGGCAAGGTCGAGACCCTGGTGGCTGAAATTGACCGCGCGATCGCCCAAAACAGCGGCGGTCACGGCCGAATCGCGCTGAAACAGACGCTTGCAGGTGCGCTGATCACGCTGGGCCGGGACCGGTTGCGGATCGAAACGGCGCCGCCGCGCAGGCGCCGCAGCGGCTGATTCGCGCCACCTCTCCTTAACCACCGTTGAAAGACCGCAATCAGAGGGGCATTATCGAAGCGTGGTGGGCGCGATGATGCGCTAAATAGTCCTGACTGGTTCCCTTGGCAGCGGCCAATGGCACACCTAGATTGTGTCTTAAGCCAACCCAAGGACACCCCTTGTCACCCAAGGGCACGGGCCGCGATCCGCGCGGCCGAGAAGGAAGATAGATGAACGCCAATCTGCGCAATTTCGCCCTGTGGGTTATTATCGTCTTGCTGCTGCTGGCGCTCTTCACGCTCTTCCAGAATCCCGGCCAACGGGTCGCCTCGCAGGATATCTCGTTCTCGCAGCTGCTGAGCGAGGTCGATCAGAACAAGGTTCGCGACGTGGTGATCCAGGGGCCGGAAATTCACGGCACCTTCACCAACGGCTCCAGCTTCCAGACCTACGCGCCGAACGATCCGACGCTGGTTTCGCGGCTCTATAACGGCAAAGTCTCGATCACCGCGAAGCCGCCGGGCGACAACGTGCCGTGGTTCGTGTCGCTGTTGGTCTCGTGGTTGCCGTTCATCGCGCTGATCGGCGTCTGGATCTTCCTGTCGCGCCAGATGCAGGGCGGCGCCGGCAAGGCGATGGGCTTCGGCAAGTCGCGCGCCAAGATGCTGACCGAGGCGCATGGCCGGGTGACGTTCGAGGACGTCGCCGGCGTCGACGAGGCCAAGCAGGACCTGCAGGAGATCGTCGAGTTCTTGCGCGACCCCGGCAAGTATCAGCGGCTCGGCGGCCGCATCCCGCGCGGCGTGCTGCTGGTCGGCCCTCCCGGTACCGGTAAGACGCTGATCGCACGTGCGGTCGCCGGCGAAGCCAACGTGCCGTTCTTCACCATCTCGGGTTCCGACTTCGTCGAAATGTTCGTCGGCGTCGGCGCCAGCCGCGTCCGCGACATGTTCGAGCAGGCCAAGAAGAACGCGCCCTGCATCATCTTCATCGACGAAATCGACGCGGTCGGTCGCCATCGTGGCGCCGGTCTCGGCGGCGGCAATGATGAGCGTGAGCAGACCCTGAACCAGTTGCTGGTCGAGATGGACGGCTTCGAGGCCAATGAAGGCGTGATCCTGATCGCGGCCACCAACCGTCCCGACGTGCTCGATCCCGCCTTGCTGCGTCCCGGCCGGTTCGACCGCCAGGTGGTGGTGCCGAATCCGGACGTCGTCGGTCGCGAACAGATCTTGAAAGTTCACGTCCGCAAGGTGCCGCTGGCGCCGGATATCAACCTCAAGGTGATTGCGCGCGGCACGCCTGGTTTTTCGGGTGCCGACCTGATGAACCTGGTCAACGAAGCAGCCTTGACCGCCGCCCGCCGCAACAAGCGGATGGTGACCCAGGCCGAATTCGAAGAGGCCAAGGACAAGGTGATGATGGGCGCCGAGCGCAAGTCGCTGGTGATGACCGAGGAAGAGAAGATGCTGACGGCCTATCACGAGGGCGGTCACGCCATCGTCGGCCTCAACGTCATCGCCACCGACCCGATCCACAAGGCCACCATCATTCCGCGCGGACGTGCGCTCGGCATGGTGATGCAGCTGCCGGAACGCGACAAGCTGTCGATGTCGCTGGAGCAAATGACCTCGCGGCTCGCCATCATGATGGGCGGCCGGGTTGCCGAAGAGCTGATCTTCGGCCGCAACAAGGTCACCTCGGGCGCGTCGTCGGATATCGAGCAGGCCACACGGCTTGCCCGGATGATGGTGACGCGGTGGGGCCTGTCCGAAGAACTCGGCACGGTGTCCTATGGCGAGAACCAGGACGAGGTGTTCCTCGGCATGTCGGTGTCGCGCACCCAGAACGCTTCCGAGGCGACGGTCCAGAAGATCGACGCCGAGATCAAGCGGCTGGTGGAAGAAGGCTACAACGAGGCCACCAAGATCCTCACCGAGAAGCGCGCCGATCTCGAAGCGCTCGCCAAGGGCCTGCTGGAATTCGAAACCTTGAGCGGCGACGAGATCCAGGACCTGCTGAACGGCAAGAAGCCGAATCGCGAATCGGTGCTGGAGCCCGCCGGTCCGCGGACCTCGGCGGTGCCGCCGGCCGGTAAACCGCGCCCTCGTCCCGACGCCGGCTTGGAGCCGCAGCCGCAGGCGTAACGCTGCGACCGAACGATCCTATGAGACGACAAAACGCGGCGGCAACGCCGCGTTTTTTGTTGGGGGGATGATTCCCTGCATGCGTGGGCATGTCATGGGGTGAGTCGTCATCGCGAGAGCCCGACCGGGAATACAGCGAAGCCGCCCTGGCACTTCGGCTCAACGCGTCATGGCCGGGCTCGTCGCGGCCATCCACGCCCACGAGCGAAGCTTTGTCTGTTTCCGTGGATGGCCGGGACAAGCCCGGCCAAGACGCGGAGAGGGCGCTCATTATAGATAGGCCAGCAGCTTGAGGGCCGATCAAGAATTTCGGGCTGAGAGGATGACGGCGCGTTGTGGAGCGAATGACGGAGATGGGGCTGGTACTACCGCTTGCGTTTGCCGCCTTCGCGAAACTGCTCCATCACTTCGCTGCCGAGTCGCTTCGGCGCCGCGGGTTTCTCCGGCTGTGCGGCGGCGGCTTTCTTTGCGGTTTTCTTCGGCGGCGGCGAGGGATCGGACAAGTCCTCGGCGATCGCCCGCAACTGCTGGCGTTGCGACGCCGGCTTGCCTTGCTTCAACTCCGGGCAATGCTTGTCGAGCCGGGTCAAAATGCTTTTCACCTCGGAATCCTTGAGGCCGTCGAGCAACAGCGCGAACGGCTCGTCGCCGATGATCGCGCGAATGCTGCGCAGCGCCTCGACGCCGACCGACTTGGCCTTCAGGCACTTCAGCACCAGCGCGCGCGCCGCCTTGTCGGCGTCGACTCGCACCGGCGCGAACAAGTCGGGATGGGCGCCGAGCCGGCACAAAACCTCGAAACCATCAAGCGCGATCGACATCGAGTACCTCCGTGAGTTCATCGACAAGGTCCGCCAGCAGCGGCACCACGACGGGGCCCCATTTTTGGGAGAAGGTCGGAAACTTGGTGGTCTGGCCGAGCGCGTCGGCGATTGTCACGGCCTCGGGAATTTCGGTTTCGAATGTCGCGAAGGCCGGCTGCTCCGCGGTCGCCTCGTTGCGCAGCTGCGCGGCGGTTTCGGCGTGGATCTTGATCTGGCGGCGCCGCGTGATCAGCACATAAGGCGGCCGCGATGGGCGTTTCAGCTGCTCCGACAGCCCGCGGCTCGCCATCGTGATGCAGAAATTCTGCAGCCCGAAGGTCGACAGGAAATCGGCGATGGTCGGCACGATGATCAGGTCGGCGAGCCTGATGCTGACCTCGGTCAGCGCGGAAATTCCCGGCGCGCAGTCGATCAGCACGAAGTCGTAGGTCTTGCGGGCTTTGGCGAGATGCGTGCTCATCACCGCGGTGAGGCTTTTGACGATGTCGGCCCAGCTCATCTTGGCCTGGGTCAGCTCAT
Source organism: Rhodopseudomonas palustris BisB18 (assembly GCF_000013745.1). Taxonomy (GTDB): domain Bacteria; phylum Pseudomonadota; class Alphaproteobacteria; order Rhizobiales; family Xanthobacteraceae; genus Rhodopseudomonas_A; species Rhodopseudomonas_A palustris_F. The sequence goes on along the minus strand of NC_007925.1, from coordinate 5,305,958 downwards.
AGATCAGCATCTGCTCGAAATTGCGCAGCTCCGGGCTCGACGGCAACAGCGAGATCGCGAGCTGCTTGTTGAGATGCGAGACGTTGCTGATGTTGTTGCGGATGCAGTCACCGAGACTCATCTGCCGCTTGCCGAGCAGCCGGTCGTGCAGAAATCCCTCGATCGTCGCCTGCCGCGCCATCAGCATCGCCAGCATGGAATCCCCGGCGAGGCAGATCGAGGCGTTGGCCTGGGCGTCGAGATCGATCACCAGCACGCGATAGCCGCTGGCGGCGAGCGCTTCTGCGAGCGAAACCACGGTTGCGGTCTTGCCGACGCCGCCCTTCATATTGGCGACCGCGATGATTTTCGCGCTCATGCTGCGGTCCCCGCCAACGCGCTCCGCAGCAGCTTCTGCTCGTCTTCGGACAACCGCCGCTCCAGGAAACTGTCGACCGCGGCCGGCGGCGTCGGCTTGCGGATCGGATCGAGCACGGTCTCGAAGCCGTCGTCGGTGGCCGGCTCATGGACGCGGATCAGCCCGATGCCGTGCTGACCACACTGCCCGGTGATGTCCGGAAGCCGCGCTCCGGCCGGCGATCCCTCCGGCAGATGCCAGACCAGATAGCCGAAATGGGTGAAGCGGGTCTGCGCCAGCGCCTCATAGACCGCGAGGTCAGTGGCGCCGTATTCGGCTTTCAGCTCGAAGGAATAGACGTCGAGCTGCGCGCCAGGCATCACCCGAAACCGCATCGCGGTCAGAAGCACGAAGTCCGGCCGCGCCCAGCGCCCGCGCGGCGGTCCCATCTGCGACGTATCCTTGACCAGCCATTCGCCATGGGCCGGGATGTCGAGCTCCTTGCGAAATGCGGTTTTCAGATAGCGCCCGAGATGCGGCATCAGCTCGCTCTCGGATAGTTTCGAGCCGGCATCGGAGGCTGTTGGTTCGGCGACGCCGCCATTGTCGCTCTTGGCGAGAAACACTTGCCCGCCCTGGCCGCGTAGCCGGCCGATCTGCCCCGAGGCGAACAGGCTGTCGCGCGCTTGCTCGTAGAGCGCGTCGCTGATTGACTGGCCGAAATCCCGCGACAGCATCAGCCGCAGCACCCGGTTGAGCACCGGCGTGCCGTCCGGCGGCAGCAAGGCTTTCAGTCGCTCGGTCACGGACCGGACGGATGGCGGCGGCGGCATTCAGGATTCCCAAGCCCGCGCAACTATAACGCGAGTTCGTAGCGGCGGCAATCCGCCGCCGCCGCATGGCACCCAGCGCTTGACCTCGTCGTGCAACGCCCGCATGAGCTTCAGCGGTAAACACGGACGGATGATGACCTCCCATATTCCAAAAGCCCCAGCCTATTGGGCGCGCGACGGCATTTTGCCCGGCGTGATCGCGATCGGGCCGCTGCTGCCCGGGACGCTGGCCTTCGGCATGGCGTTCGGCGCCTTGTGCGCGCAGAAGCATTTCACCTTGGCCGAGGTCGAGGTGATGATGATCAGCGTCTATGGCGGGCTGTCGCAATTCGTCGCGGTGCAGGCCTGGCCGGACCGGCTGACGCCGTCGTCGATCGCCGCCTTGGCGCTGCTCACCACCACAGTCAACATCCGCTTCGTGCTGATGACGGCCACGATGCAGCCGTGGTTCGGCAATCTGCCGCCGTGGCAGGCTTATTCCTCGATGCTGCTGGTCACCGATGGCGGCTGGCTCGCCGCGATGCGCTACCGCGAGCACGGCGGCGCCAATGCCTGGTTCTATGTCGGCGGCGGCCTGGTGCTGTACGCGCTGTGGGTGGTGGCGGCGATCCCGGGATTCCTGCTCGCCGAACAGCTTGCCGATCCGAAGAAATACGGCGTCGACCTGGTGATGCCGGCGTTCTTCGCCGCCATGCTGGTACCGGCCTGGAAGGGGCCGCGGAAGGCGCTGCCTTGGGCGGTCTCCGGCGCCGTCGCGGTGGCGGTGCACGCGCTGGTACCCGGCTGGTGGTTCATCATCGCCGGCGCATTGTCGGGCGCGATCAGCGCCGGGCTGATGGACGATCCGCCGCCGCGCCACGGACATCCGGCATGAGCGAGTTTCTGCGCAGCGACGTCATGCTGGCGTTTGCGGTGATGACCGCGGTGACCGTGGCGTCGCGGCTCGGTGGCTATTGGCTGATGGGATACGTGACCGTGACGCCGCGGATTCGGCGGATGCTCGATGCGCTGCCGGGCTCGATCATCGTCGCCGCGGCGCTGCCGGTCGCGGTCAATGGCGGCCCGGTGGTGATGGTGGCGATCGCCGCCGCGATGGCGGTCACCATCATCCGGCGCAACGACTTCCTCGCGGTGATCACCGGGATGACGGTGGCCGCCTTGGCCCGCGCGATGGGCGTCGCCGGGTAGTTGCTGCAGGTGGTGGCGTTGTGGAAATGCCACTTGTCAGGGTGTCTGAATTGGTGTTCAGTTCTTTGGCAACTTGAGTGAACGATCTTTTGGATTCTTAGCCGTTCGCTCCAAGCCTTGAAAAATCGGCGGTTTGTGCCGCGGCCGACTGAGAGGGAAGAGACCGCCATGGTTTACCGGCGCACCCAGCAAGTCGTCAAACGTCTTGCAGCTCGCCGCCAGGCGATTCTCTCCGCCGCGCGAGAGACCGCCGCCGAAGGCGGTATGGCGGCCGTGCAGATCGCCCCGGTCGCGACCCGGGCGCGCGTCGCCGCCGGCACTGTGTACCGTTACTTTCCCTGCAAGGCCGACCTGATCTCCGAACTGATCGCCGAGGTGTCGCGCGACGAACTGGCGGCGATCCGCCGCGCCGCCGATGCAGCACCCGGACCGTCCTCGGCGCTCGCCGCCGCGGTCACCACGGTGGCGGTACATGTGCTGTCGCATCGCAAATTGGCCTGGGGCATTTTGGCCGAGCCGGTCGACGTCGACGTCACCGCGTCCAGGCTCGCCAGCCGCCGCGAAATCGCCGGCGAGATCGAATTGCGCATTGTCGCCGCGGTGCGCGCCGGGCATCTGCCGGCGCAGGATACGGCACTCGCCGCCACCGCGCTGCTCGGCGCGCTGCATGAATCGCTGGTCGGGCCGCTGGCGCCGGACAATCTCGACGACGCCGGCCGGCTGCGCGACGCGGTGCAGACCGTGACGCTGTTGGCGCTGCGCGCGGTCGGCGTGATGGACGCCCGCGCCCGCGGCCTGGTGGTACAGGCGGTGATGCCGGCGCGGATTCTGGTCGGCGCCTGACGACGAGAACGGCTACTCACGACAAAAGAGTGCGGCGATAGCCCGCGCCAAGCCTGGAGGACGCAGCATGTCGATCAAGATGCCGGAGCCGGATCAGGCCGTGCTGGCGCGCCGCGACGAGATCGTCGCCGCCTTGCGCAAGATCGTGCCGGGCGAGGGGGTGATCTCCTCGGCCGCCGAGATGATCCCTTACGAGTCCGACGGGCTGATGGCGTATCGGCAGCCGCCGATGCTGGTGGTGCTGCCGGACACCACCAAACAGGTCTCGCAGGTGCTGAAATATTGCCACGCCAACGGCATCCGCGTGGTGCCGCGCGGCTCCGGCACCTCGCTGTCCGGCGGTGCGCTGCCGCTCGCCGACGGCGTGCTGCTGGGCTTAAGCAAATTCAAGCGGATCCGCGAGATCGATTTCGACAACCGCGCCGTGGTGGTGGAGCCCGGCGTCACCAACCTCGCGATCAGCCAGGCGGTCGATCACCGCGGCTTCTACTACGCGCCGGACCCGTCGTCGCAGATCGCCTGTTCGATCGGCGGCAACATCGCGGAGAATTCCGGCGGCGTGCATTGCCTGAAATACGGCATGACCACCAACAACGTGCTCGGCTGCGAGATCGTGCTGATCAGCGGCGAGATCATCAAGGTCGGCGGCAAGACCGCTGAGACTTGCGGATACGACGTGATGGGCATCATCACCGGCTCCGAGGGCCTGCTCGGCGTCATCACCGAGGTCACGGTGCGGATTCTGCAAAAGCCCGAAACCGCGCGCGCGCTGATGGTCGGCTTCGCCGATGTCGAGGCCGCCGGCGAATGCGTGGCGCGGGTCATCGGCGCCGGCATCATTCCGGGCGGCATGGAGATGATGGATCGGCCTGCGATCCACGCCGCCGAAGCTTTTGTCCACGCCGGCTATCCGCTGGATGTGGAGGCGCTGCTGATCATCGAACTCGATGGTCCCGGCGTCGAGGTCGACGAGCTGATCAGCCGGGTCGAGAGCATCGCGCTGTCCTGCGGCTCGACCACCTGCCAGATCTCGATCTCGGAGAAGGAGCGGCTGCTGTTCTGGGCCGGCCGCAAAGCGGCGTTCCCGGCGGTCGGGCGGATTTCGCCAGACTATCTGTGCATGGACGGCACCATCCCGCGCAAGCAATTGCCGCTGGTGTTGCGCCGGATGAAAGAGATGTCGGAAAAATACGGCCTCGGCGTCGCCAACGTATTTCACGCCGGCGACGGCAACCTGCACCCGCTGATTTTGTACGACGCCAACAAGCCCGGCGAGATGGACAAGGCGGAAGCGTTCGGCGCCGACATCTTGCGGCTTTGCGTCGAGGTCGGCGGCGTGCTGACCGGCGAGCACGGCGTCGGCATCGAGAAGCGCGACCTGATGCCGGAGATGTTTTCCGAGATCGACCTCAACCAGCAGCAGCGGCTGAAATGCGCCTTCGACAAGGACGGCCTGCTCAACCCCGGCAAGGTGTTTCCGACGCTGCATCGCTGCGCCGAATTGGGCCGCGTCCACGTCCATGGCGGCAGACTGGCGTTCCCGGACATTCCGCGGTTTTGAAACGTCCAGGCCTGCCGCGCGTTCACACCTCTCACAGCAAAGATCTGATCGTGGAAACTCTGAAGCCCCGCGACGCCAAGGATGTCGAAGACGCGGTGCGCGCGGCGATCGCCGGCGAGCAGCCGCTGGAAATCGTCGGTCACGGCACCAAGCGCGCGATTGGCCAGCCGATGGCGACCAATGCGCTGCTCGACCTGTCGTCGCTCAACGCGGTCAAAGACTATGAGCCGAACGAGTTGATCATCACCGTGCAGGCCGGCGCGCCGCTTGCGGACGTCAAGTCGCTGATCGATTCCAAGAACCAGCAATTCGCCTTCGAGCCGATCGACACCTCCGGCCTGCTCGGCACCGCGGCGGACGAAGGCACCATCGGTGGCATGATCGCCGCGGGGCTTGCCGGGCCGCGGCGGATCAAGGCCGGCGGCGCGCGCGACCATCTGCTCGGCGCCCACGCGGTGTCCGGCTTCGGCGACAGCTTCAAGGCCGGCGGCCGCGTGGTGAAGAACGTCACCGGCTATGACCTGTGCAAGCTGCTGGCGGGCTCCTGGGGCACGCTGGCGGTGATGACCGAGGTGACGCTGAAGGTGATGCCGCGCCCGGAGAGCGAACGCACGCTGCTGCTGCGCGGGCTCGACGACCTCAAAGCCAACGCGGCGATGACGCAGGCCCTGGGTTCGCCCTATGACGTCTCCGGCGCCGCGCATCTGCCGGGCTCGGTGCTGCGCACCACCGCCGCGCCGCTCGGCGAGATCGGCGCGCCGGATCAGGCGCTGACCTTGATCCGGCTGGAAGGCATCACCGCATCAGTCGTGCATCGCGCGGCGTCGCTGGCCGCGCGGCTGGCCTCGTTCGGCACGGCCGAGATTCTGGAAGATGCCGCGTCAAGCGCGGCTTGGGCGGCGATCCGCGACGTCGCGCCGTTCGCAGCCAGTGGCCCGCGCGCGCTGTGGCCGGTGTGGCGGATCGTCTGCCCGCCGGCATCCGGCGGCAAGTTCGGCCAGACTCTGGCGCGGGAGAGCCAGGGTGAGGTGGTTTATGACTGGGCCGGCGGGCTGATCTGGGCGGCGCTGCCGCCCTCGGTCGATGCCAACGCCAAGATCCTGCGGCAGCGCGTCGAGGCGATCGGCGGCCACGCCACGCTGATCCGCGCGCCGGAGCCGGTGCGCCAGGCGGTCGACGTGTTTCATCCGCAGGCGGCGGGCCTGGCCGCGCTCGGCCAGCGGGTGCGCGCCAGTTTCGATCCGAAAAACATCCTCAATCGCGGCCGGATGCTGCGCGGAGCCGCGACATGAAAACCGAGTTCAACCTGGCGCAGCTGGCTGATCCGGACATCGCGGTGGCCGACGGCATCCTGCGCGCCTGCGTGCATTGCGGCTTCTGCACCGCGACCTGTCCGACCTATGTGCTGCTCGGCGACGAGCTCGACAGTCCGCGCGGCCGCATCGTGCTGATCAAGGAGATGCTGGAGAAGAACGCGCCGCCGACCGCCGAGGTGGTGAAACATATCGATCGTTGCCTGTCCTGCCTGGCCTGCATGACCACCTGCCCGTCCGGCGTGAACTACATGCATCTGGTCGATCAGGCGCGCGCCCGGATCGAAAAGGACTACACCCGGCCATGGCCGGATCGGCTGGTGCGCGCCGCTTTGGCCTGGCTGATGCCGCGGCCGGCGCTGTTTCGGCTCGGCATGGTGGTGGGGCGTTTGGTGCGCCCGCTGGTCAATCTGCTGCCCCTGCCGCACGATCTGCGCAAGCCGACATTGCTGAACCGGGTCAAGGCGATGCTGGCGCTGGCGCCGGCTCATCTGCCGCCCGCAGGGCCGTCCTCGGGCACTGTGTTTCCGGCGCTCGGACCGCGGCGGGGCCGCGTCGCGCTGCTGCACGGCTGCGCCCAGCAGGTGCTGGCGCCGCGCATCAACACCGCGGCGATCCGGCTGCTCACCCGCCACGGCATCGAGGTGGTGCTGGTGCCCGACGAGCAGTGCTGCGGCGCCTTGATCCATCATCTCGGCCGCGACGTGCAGACGCTGGCCTATGCGCGGGCCAACATCACAGTCTGGATGAAAGAGGCCGAGCGCGGCGGGCTCGACGCCATTCTGGTGACGACGTCGGGCTGCGGCACGGTGATCAAGGACTACGGCTTCATGCTGCGCGAAGACGCCGAATTCGCCGCATCGGCTGCCAAGGTGTCGGCACTCGCGCAAGATATCAGCGAATATGTCGCCGCGCTCGAATTGCAAAACCCCCTGCAGCGCAGCGATCTTGTGATCGCGTACCACTCCGCCTGCTCGTTGCAGCACGGCCAGAAAATCCGCGAGCTTCCCAAAGAATTGCTTTCCAAGTCCGGATTCGTGGTGAAAGATGTGCCGGAGAGTCATCTGTGTTGTGGTTCGGCGGGCACGTACAACATTCTCCAGCCTGACATTGCGGGAAAACTTCGCGACCGAAAGGTCGCCAACATCGCAACCGTCAAGCCGGACATGATCGCCGCGGGCAATATCGGCTGCATGGTGCAGATTGCCAGCGGAACGTCGGTCCCTGTGGTGCACACGATTGAACTTCTCGATTGGGCGACCGGCGGCCCGCGTCCAGGATTGAACTGATCCACAGGGGTCCGTGCTGGACGCGCCTTGCTTGAACGCTCGCTGGCCGGCGCCAGCGCAACAGAGTGATCAGCGCAACAGGAGGACCACGATGGCAAAGAGCAAAAAAGACAAGAAGGGGAAAAAGGACAAACAGCAAAAGAAGGACAAGAAAGCCGCCAAGCTTTTGCTAGCGAAGAAGTCCGCCAAGAAGTCCGCCAAGAAGACCTCCGAGAAGGCCTCCAAGAAGGCCGCGAAGAAAGCCGCCGGCAAGACCGTCAAGAAAGCCTCCAAGAAGGCTGCGAAGAGTTCGGCGAAGACGTCTGCGAAGCGACCGGCCAAGGCCTCGGCCGCCAAGCCGGCCAAGAAGGCCGCAAAGTCGGCCGCCAAGCCCGCCAAGCAGGCTTCCAAGGCGCTTTCCACCGCGGCTTCCAAGTCGATCACCAAGGCGACCAACAGGACGACCAGCAAGGCTTCGGCACCGCCGAGCGCGCCGGCCCCCGTTGCCAAGGCGGCCAAATCGCTGGCCAAGTCGCTGGCCAACTCGCTCGTCGGTTCGGTGACAAAGTCGGCCGCCAAGACCGTCGCCGAGACCGTTGCCAAAACGATCGCCAAGCCGGTCGCAAAGCCGGTCGCAAAGTCGGCGGCCGAGCCGGCCGCGCCGGCTGCTGCGTCGGCGCCGCCGAGGGTGGCGGCGAAGCCATCCCCGCCGCGCAAGCCCCGCCCCCGCAAGCCCGCGACGGTGGCCATCCCGGTCACCGAAGCGCCGTCGGCGGACTGGACTTCGGAGCCGGCCGCCGCCGCCGCGCCGCCGCCCGCCTTCGAGGATGACAGTACCAGCACGGCCACGCCGGACAGTGAAACAGTGCCGGCCAGCGAACCCGCGCCCGATAGTCCGCCGCCGTCCGGCGAGTCTTCGGACGACGAAGAGACCGCCGAGCCTGGCCGTCGGTCGGCGGCCGGCGTGCGCGACGAGACCGATATCGCGCTGGAGTGACATCGCGCTGCAGTGACATTGCACTGCAGTGACACTGCAATCACTCCGCCGAATTGCTCACGCCAAAAGGCCGCGCATCGCGCGGCCTTTTGCGCGACTTGGTCGGCTCTGGCCGCCGGCGATTCGCCTCCGGCTGCGTCCGGTCGGCTAAGCCGATTGGAGCTGCGACTTTCGGGTTACGGACACCGGAGTAACGACTGGCAAGTGCGGTTAGTTTTGTTGTCATAATGCAACACCGCAGGACAACCTTCTTTGAAACGTTCAAAATGCTCAAAAAGTCGGCAGCTGCTTGAGTTTTTCGCTTCACGGATCGCCCGGGCCAAAGCAGATTGGCGTCAAGTTTACGCAATGTGCAGCAGTCGATTGTCGGTCGGGCCTTGGGGCACCGGAATTGGACTGTCTTTCAAGTGATGGGGATCGTCATGAACAAAACTATGTTGTCGGTCGCAGCGGTGCTGGCGATTGGGGTTGGCTCGGCTCAGGCTGCTGATCTTCCCGCGAAGGTCTACACCAAGGCGCCGCCGGTCGTTGCGTTCGACCCGTGGGATGTCGCCTTCGGCGGCGCGATCATGAGCGACTACGTGTTCCGCGGCATCAGCCAGTCCAACCAGAAGCCGTCGGTCACTGCCTATTTCGAGCCGCGCTACAACATCAACCCGAACCTGCAGCTCTACGTAGGCTCCTCGTTCGAGAGCATCTCCTTCACCAACCGCGCCGCTGCTGAAGTCGACATCTACGGCGGTATCCGCCCGACCTTCGGCCCCGTCGCGTTCGACTTCGGCGTCTGGGGCTACCTGTATCCGGGTGGAAAGTGCGCGGACTCGCTGATCGCCCCCGGCGCCTGCCCGCTGGCTCTCGATACCGTTTATGTCGCCAACGGCAACATCATGAAGAAAGACGTGAGCTTCTACGAAGCTTACGGCAAGGTGAACTACACCTTCAACGACACCTTCTCGCTGGGTGCCACCGCGTTCTATTCGCCGAACTTCCTGAACTTCGGCACCGAAGGCACCTACGCCTCGGTGGTCGGCAAGGTGATCGTGCCCCCGACCTGGTTCGGGACCAGCGGGATCGGCGCCTTCGTGTCGGGTGAGTTCGGCCGCCAGTGGCTGGGCCGCACCGATGGGTTCTACGGCAACATCGTGCTGCCGGATTACAACACTTGGAACGTCGGCCTTGGCTTCACCTACAAGGTGTTCACCCTCGACCTGCGCTACACCGATACCGACCTGTCGAAGGGCAATTGCCAGGCGATCACCAGCGATTTCGGTTCCAACGGTGTGGAGTCGAACTGGTGCGGCGAGCGCTTCACCGCCAAGCTGTCGGCTGACGTGACCCTGCAGGCGGTCAAGTAAGTTTCCTCCCGAGACTTCTCAGAAGGGCGGCAGCAATCTGCCGCCCTTTTTGTTGTGTGCCGTCGTCATTGCGGAGCTTGATCCGGTCCGCGGGCTTGCTCGACGCGCCGGAGCCGTCGTCTGAGAACGTGGGTTTCCATCTCTGAGCTTGTCCTATGCGGTCACCCGTGTCCCGGGCCCGATGCGGCACGCAGTGCCGCTTCGCAGAACCGGGACCGTTCCGAGCGCTGCGTTCCGTAACGGCCCCGGCTCTGCAGCGCACCACGCCGCAAGAGCGGCGCGTTGAGCTGCGTCCGGGGCACGCCTTCCATCGACTTCATCTACCGCGGTCGGCCAAAGATCGGCCGCGCTGGCAACGACGAACTCCAACGCCCGCACGCGATGCGCGCATGATGCGGCAGCGTCTTCCCTTCAGCTACACTCTCACGCCGGCAGCCTGACCTGATCCTTCAGCGCGAAGTGGCTGCCGTCGCGGGCCAGCGTCATGTCGCGCTGATGGAAGGCGTTGAGCGTCGAGCGATGCCCGATCGAGACCACGGTGGTGCCCGGCAGCCGCTCTGCCAGCAGCCGGTAGAGCGCGGCTTCCGACGGCTCGTCCAGCGAGGCGGTGGCCTCGTCGAGGAACAGATAGTCCGGCTTGTGCAGCAGGGCGCGGGCGAGGCCGAGCCGTTGCTGTTCGCCAAGCGACAGCATCCGGTTCCAATGGGCGTGTTGCTCGAGCCGCGAAGCCAGCGCCGGCAGCCCGACCGCGGTGATCGCCTCGCTCAGTTGCGCCGCGGCGTAGCTGCCGGTTTCCGCCGGGTAGCTGACCGCCGCGTCGAGCGGCCCGACCGGAAAATACGGCCGCTGCGGCAGCATCATCAGCGTGGCGCCGGTCGGCACCACGACGCGGCCGGAGCCGAACGGCCAGATCCCGGCGATGGCGCGGAACAGCGTTGATTTGCCAGAGCCCGACGGGCCGGTGATCAGCGTGCGCTGGTCGCCGCGCAATTGCACGCCGTCGGCGCTGACCAGCGCGGTGCCGTCCGGCAGCTTGACCGCCAGCTTGTTGAAGGCGATGCCGGAGCTCTCGGCGGTGGCGACGTGAACCAGATCGGCCTCGGCGGCCAGCGCGGTCACGGTCTCGATCGAGCGCTCGAACCCATCGAGCCGCGCCACCACCGCCTGCCATTCCGCCAGCGTGCGGTAGGCGGTGATGAAGAACGACAGCGCGTCCTGCACGCTGCCGAAGGCGGAGGCGGTCTGCATCATCCCGCCGAGCTGCACCTTGCCGGCGAAATACGCCGGCGCCACTAGGATGTAGGGGAAGATGATCGAGGCCTGCGAGTAGCTCGCGGTGAACGCCGTCAGCTTCTTGGTGCGGGTCATGATGCCGAGCCAGTTTTCCACCACCCGGGAAAATCGCACCGCCAGCCGCTCGCGTTCGGCGGGCTCGCCGCGCAACAGCGCGATCTGTTCGGAGTTTTCGCGGGCGCGCACCAGGTTGAAGCGGAAATCCGCCTCGAAGCGCTGCTGTTGGAAGTTCAGTCCGACCAGCGGCCAGCCGATCAGGTGGGTCAGCCAGGTGCCGATGATGGCGTAGATCAAGGCACCCCACACCAGATAGCCGGGAATCGGAATGTCGCGGCCGAACACATGCAGCGGCGCCGCCTCCGACAGCCCCCACAGGATCACCACGAACGAGCCCAGCGTCACGATCGAGCTCAGCAGCCCGACGCCGAGCGCCAGCGTGCGTTCGACGAACAGCTGGGTGTCCTCGGCGATGCGCTGATCCGGGTTGTCGGCGGCGTCGCCCAAGAGCTGCATCTGGTAATGCCGGGCGTCGTGCAGCCAGCCGCCGAGATAGCGCTCGGTCATGAAGCGGCGCCAGCGGATCTGCAGCCACTGGTTCAGATAGAGCTGGTAGACCTTGAGCGCGATGAAGATCGCCGCCAGCACGCAGAAATACCCGATCTGATAGGTGAAGACGTCGAAGTTCTTCTCCTGCAGCGCGTTGTAGAACACGTTGTTCCAGCGGTTGAACAACACCATCAGGCCGACCACGGCGAGTTCGATGGCGATCACCGCCGACAACAGCCCCCAGGCCATCCATTTGTCGTCGGAACGGTAATACGGCGCCGCGATCCGCCAGACGGTCGCGAGGGTGGAGCGGATATTGTTCACCAGGGGCTCTCCGGAAGGGCGGGGGCGAAGCCGCGAATTATAGACGAAAGTCGTACGTATTTTGACGGACGCCAGCTTGTCGCAGGCTTCGACTCAACCCTACCATGCCGGTAACGGCGAGGGGCGGGAGCCTTCCCAATTCGCGAGCTTGTGAGCGGCGCTCGGCACCTGCCGAGATCCCAAGCAAACGTGTCTTGCTGCTCCCCCACCCTGCCACGTCGCCGAACCGGCAAACGGTCGGCGCGCTCAAAAAAGACCATGGGGAGGCCTGCGATGTGGAACCAGCTCTATAATCCGCTCGGCAATGCCGCGTTGTCGACCATTGTGGCGGCGATCCCGGTCGTCACGCTGCTGGTGTTGATCGCCAGCGGCAAGGTCAAGGCGCATCTGGCCGCGATCATCGCGCTGATCCTGGCCAATCTGGTGGCCATCTTCGTCTTCACCATGCCGGCCAACATGTCGATCCGGGCCTCATTGCTCGGCGTCGTCACCGGGTTCTTCCCGATCGGCTGGATCGTGCTCAACGTCATCTTCCTCTACCGGATCACGGTGGAGGCCGGCCGGTTCCAATTGCTGCAGCGGGCGATCGGCGGCGTCACCACCGACCGTCGGCTGCAATTGCTGCTGATCGCCTTTGCGTTCGGCGCGTTCTTCGAAGGCGCCTCGGGCTTCGGCACCCCGGTGGCGATCACCGCGGCGATCCTGATCGGGCTCGGTTTCTCGCCGCTGGCGGCGTCGGGCCTGTCGCTGATCGCCAACACCGCGCCGGTGGCTTACGGCGCGCTCGGCACGCCGATCCAGGGGTTGGCCTCGGTGACCGGCATCGATCCCTATATCCTCGGCGCGATGGTGGGGCGGCAATTGCCGTTCTTCTCGCTCTTGGTGCCGTTCTGGCTGATCTGTGCGTTTGCCGGCTGGCGCGGCATGATCGCGATCTGGCCGGCGATCCTGGTCACCGGACTGTCGTTCGCGATCCCGCAATTCGTGATTTCGAACTACATCAATCCGTGGATCGTCGACATCGGCGCCTCGCTGATCTCGATGGGCTGCCTGATCCTGTTCCTGAAAGTCTGGCAGCCGAGGGAATTGTGGCTGTCGGCAAAGCTGCGCGGCAAGGACGAATCCGCCGCCACCATGGCGGCGCCGAAGCCGATGGACATCACGCCGCTGACCAGCGCGCAATTGTGGGGCGCGCTGCTGCCGTGGATCATCGTCTGCATCGTGATGCTGATCTGGGGCAACGGCGCGTTCAAGACCTGGGCGAATTCGATCTTCACCTTCGCCTATCCGGTGCCGGAACTGCACAACATGATCAACAAGGTGCCGCCGGTGGCGGCGCGGCCGACGCCGGAGGGCGCGGTGTTCGCCTTCACCTATCTGTCGTTCACCGGCACCGGGATGCTGATCGCGGCGATCATCTCCGGCGTGCTGATGGGCTTCTCGCCGTTGAAGATGATCAAGGAATACGGCCGCACCATCCGGCTCTGTGCGATCTCGCTGATCACCATCTCGGCGATGTTGGCGATCGGCACGCTGACCAGGCTGTCCGGCGTCGACGCCACCTTGGGTTTGGCGTTCGCCGCCACCGGCGTGCTGTATCCGTTCTTCGGCACGCTGCTCGGCTGGCTCGGCGTGGCGCTGACCGGATCGGACACCGCCTCCAACGTGCTGTTCGGCAATCTGCAGAAGATCACCGCCGAGCAGCTCGGGCTGTCGCCGATCCTGATGGCGGCGGCCAATTCGTCGGGCGGCGTGATGGGCAAGATGATCGACGCGCAATCCATCGTGGTGGCCTCCACCGCCACCAATTGGTACGGCCACGAGGGTTCGATCCTGCGCTACGTGTTCCTGCACTCGATCGCGCTGGCCTGTCTGGTCGGTGGCTTGGTGACGCTGCAGGCCTACGTCTATCCGTTCACCGCGATGGTGTTGAAATAGTAGATGACGCGGCTGCCGATTGCTTGGTGCGCATCATAGATGCAAAGCTGTCATCCCGGGGCACGAGCGGCGCAAGCCGCGAGTGAGCCCGGGATCCATAACCCCCGCAGGGGATATAGATTCCGGACTTGCTCGTTCTTGCGAACTCGCAATCCGGAATGACGGCTTCGGCGTGGGGTCGCGGCATCGCACCCTCGACGTTCACGCGCAATGCGCTGATCGAATGCTCCCGCGCTAGCCAAGTCCGCCCGCGCTCGGTAGAACGACCGCCCATCGTAAATTGCTTCGAGAGGTCGAATGCCGTCCATCATCACGTCTTTGCAGGCGCTGTCCGTTGCCGCGATCGTCGCGTTGGCGGCGCTGCCGGCGCAGGCCCAGCAAGAGTTCCCGTTCGGCCTGGAGATGACGCTCGAGGCTGCCCCGCAGCCGGGATCGAAGCGGCTGCCTAGCCTGGAGATCGGCGACAATGGCGAGGTCCGGCTGGAACTGTGGTGCAAGGGCGGCAAGGGGCAGTTCTCGGTCGCCGGCAACACCGTGATCTTCGTGCCCGGCCCGCTCGAGCAGCGCGATTGCCCGCCGCCGCGCGCCGCGCTCGACGACGCGCTGGTCGCGGCACTCTCCGAGGTCGCGACCTGGACCCGGCAGGGCGATATCGTCACCTTGCAGGGCGCGCAGCCGCTACGGTTCCGCATCAACACCAACTGACGCCGCGCGCTAACGCGGCTGCGACACCAGGTCGGCGCACAGCGCTGCCGATTGCACCACGCCGCTATAGCCGCCGAACCCCGCATAGGCCGAGGCGAGATACAGCCCCGGCACCACGGTGCGCGGCGAGCGGTCGGCGCCGCTCCCCGGCAGCGGCGCAAAGCCATAGACCGCGCCCTGCGGCGCGTTGAGATATTGCTGCACCGACAGCGCGGTGTTGAACGAGGAATGCGTCACCGCGGCGGCAAGGCCGGGATACTGTGCGTCGAGCGCGGCGACGATGGCAGCCTGCCAGCGCGCCCGCCTGGCGCGATAGGCGTCGGCATCCTGCGCGCTCCAATTCGCGACATCATCCGGGCCGACCACCGACAGCACGTAAGGCGGCGCCGGCACGCCGGAGTCGATCGCGGCGTAATCGACGATCGCCAGCGGCGGCAATTTGCCGGCCGGCTCCCCGGCCATCAGCGCGGTGCCCTGCGCGTAGTCGGCCAGCGACGTCATCCAGTCCGGCAGCAATTGCGTTGAATAGGCGCTGACGCCGAAGTCGCGTGGTGGCTTTGACAGCCCCAGCGTCAGCGCGAACAGCGAGATCGATGACGGTTGCAGGGCGTAGCTTTGTGTCAATTGCTCCCCGGCGTCGGCCGGCAGCATCGCGGCCAATGCGGACGGCGCGGCGTTGCCGATCACTTGCGCGGCCTCGACGGTCTGCGGATCGCTGCCGTCGCGCGCGGTGTGGACCACGCCACTGACCGCGCCGTTCGCATCCAACGTGATGGCGCTGACGACGCGGCGCAACAGCACCTCGCTGCCGGCGCGCATGATGACACGCGCCAGCGCGCTCGATAGCCGTTGCGAGCCGCCCTGCACATAGCGCGCGCCGCTGCGCAGGAAGGCGGCTTGGGCGCCCGCGAATTGCCGCCAGCCCAGCGTCGCCGGGTCATCGTGATAGTAGCCGAGATTAGCCGCGACCGCGCATTTCACCGCCTCGTCGGCGCCGAACAGCTGATCAAGCTTCTGCGCCAGCGACAGCGAGGGGTCGGCTTCGGCTTCGGTTTCGAGTTCGTTGAACAGTTGTTCGATGCCGGCGCGCGCTTCGGGAAAACCCGCCAGCAAAGCGGCGCGGGCCGCGGCCAGATTGTCCGGCAGCACGAACGGCTGCTTGAACGGGCCGCCGCGCACCTCGTAGAACGAACCGGCCGGAACCCATTGCACGGCGTCGAGCACGCCCGCGCGGCTCAGCGCATCATGCTTCGGGTCGCGGGGCTCGTGCGGGTCGGAGGTGGCGTGCAGCGAGCCTTCGACGAACAGGTCGCCGACCTTGTAGCTCGAGGCGGCGCCGCCGACCGAATTGCCGCGCTCGATCACCACGACCTTGCGGCCCTCGCGCGCCAGAATAGCACCCGCCGTCAGGCCGCCCAGCCCGGCGCCAATTACCACAACGTCCATGCGCGCCATCAAACGGAAAACCCTGCCAAGAAGCCTGCCAGGCTCTCTGTCGAGAACGCTGCCGAGACATGTCCAATTTGCAGCGTTCATTGCCGCTCAGCCGCGGCATGTCAAACAGGCAGAATCCGGCGCCGTCGACTTGCGTGATTGCCGTTCACTTCCAGGCGGATTTGTCCGGGTCCCAGCGCTGGCCGCGCAGGTCCCTGGCCAAGGCATCGAGCGAGCCGTTGTCGTCCTTCGGCTCGGCTTCCTCGTCGCTGCTGGTGGCATCGGTGAGCCCGAGTTTCGGCCCTTCGGTTTCGTCGGCGGTGGCGATCGAGGGGCTGGAGACCCACAGCATCATGTGATCGGTGGCGCCCGGCTTGTCGGGTCCGGCCAGCGCGGTGACTTCGATGGTTTCGGTCAATCCCAGCGCCGGCATCACCTGGCTCGGCCGCTTGAAGCTCAGCGTCAGCTTGCCGGTGTCGTCGCTCCACACCGAGGATGCCAGTTTCGCCGACAGCGTCTTGCTCAGCACGTCGGAGATCGCGGTGGAGAGCTTGTCGCGATTGAGCTTGTCGGCGTCGCGCCACTCGGCGGCGGGAAACCGGATGGCGCGGCCCATGTCGATGATGCCGCTGGTCCAGCCGGCCGCGACCACGCCCGGCGTGGCCTTGGCGCGGGCGATCAGCGCCGCGGCGCGGTCGGGGTCGACGCTGATGTTGATCACCTGTTCGCCGGCGCGCAGCGCGTCGCAGCCGACCGTGAGGCTGGCCAGCGACACCGCGACGTTCTGGCCCTTCAGGGCTTTCAGGAACTCCACCACCGTGCCGAGCTTGACCCGCACCGCGATGGCCTCCGGCGAGACCTCGGTGAAGTCGCGCGGCGCCACCGCGATGCTGTCGTCGGTGGCCTGGTTGTCCTGGTATTCCTTTTCGCTGAGATCGGCATTGTCGGTCGACGACACCTCGGTGACGGTCTTGCCGATGCCGACCTGGCCCTTGAACTCGAAAGTATCGCCGGTCGGCTTGCGGGTGAGCTTGATGGTGACCGGCAGCTTGTCGCCGAGGCTTTGGGTGGAACCGGTGAGGGTCTGGCCGCTCACCGCGAGGTCGGCGACGAAGCGGTCCTTGCGGTCGCTGCCCTTCTCGGCGGGATAGCAGACGTCGAGCGTGGCCGCGGTGACGGTCTTGCCCTGGCGGGTTTCCTTGAGGATGACGTCGGCATTGCCGTCCATCAGCCCGTCGAGCGAGGTGAAATACCGCGTCTCGGTGGTCGGCGCCGCCGCCTTGGGTGTGGCCTTGGTCTGCGCCAGCGCGATCTCGGAGGCGGGCATCAGGCAGATCAAACCGAAAACAAGCGCGCGCATGGGACATCCTCGCAGGCTAAAATCAAACCGGGCGGTGGGCGTTGGTGGCGCTGAATGAATCAGACCAACGCCCTCCTACCAAATCCGCTGCGTCAATGGCGAAAAAACCGGCGGCAAAAAAGAAGGCCGCCCGGAGGCGGCCTTCGATCGATCGGGGTTGTGAACGGCGGGGCTTAGAAGCCCATGCCGCCCATGCCACCCATTCCGCCCATGCCGCCGCCGCCGCCCGGCATCGCCGGGGCCGCGTCGCGCGGCATTTCCGCGACCATGCATTCGGTGGTCACCAGCAAGGCCGCGACCGAGGAGGCGTCCTGCAGCGCGGTACGCACCACCTTGGCCGGGTCGACGATGCCCTTGGCGAGCATGTCGACATATTCCTCGGTCTGGGCGTCGAAGCCGAAGGTCTCCGACTTGTTCTCGAGGATCTTGCCGACCACGATCGAGCCTTCGACGCCGGCGTTCTCGGCGATCTGGCGGATCGGAGCTTCCAGCGCCTTCAGCACGATGTTGATGCCGGCCTGGACGTCGGGATTGTCGTTGCTGATACGGCCGACTGCCTTCTTGGCGCGCAGCAGGGCGACGCCGCCGCCGGGGACGATGCCTTCCTGCACCGCGGCGCGGGTGGCGTTGAGCGCGTCTTCGACGCGGTCCTTCTTTTCCTTCACCTCGACCTCGGTGGCGCCGCCGACGCGGATCACCGCGACGCCGCCGGCCAGCTTGGCGAGCCGTTCCTGCAGCTTCTCGCGGTCGTAGTCCGAGGTGGTTTCCTCGATCTGCGCCTTGATCTGGCCGACCCGGGTTTCGATATCGGCCTTCTTGCCGGCGCCGCCGACGATGGTGGTGTTCTCCTTGTCGATCACCAGCTTCTTGGCGCGACCCAGCATCTTCAGCGTGACGTTCTCGAGCTTCATGCCGAGGTCGTCGGAGATCAGCTGACCGCCGGTCAGGATCGCGAGGTCTTCCAGCATCGCCTTGCGGCGATCGCCGAAGCCCGGCGCCTTGACGGCGGCGACCTTGAGGCCGCCACGCAGCCGGTTGACCACCAGGGTGGCCAGCGCCTCGCCTTCGACGTCCTCGGCGATGATCACCAGCGGCTTGCCGGACTGCACCACGGCTTCGAGCAGCGGCAGCATCGACTGCAGGCCCGACACCTTCTTCTCATGCAGCAGCACATAGGCGTCGTCGAACTCGACGGCCATCTTTTCGGCGTTGGTGACGAAGTACGGGCTGAGGTAGCCGCGATCGAACTTCATGCCTTCGACGATGTCGACTTCGGTGGTCAGCGACTTGTTCTCTTCGACGGTGATGACGCCTTCGTTGCCGACCTTCTGCATCGCCTGGGCGATCATCTTGCCGATCGCGGCGTCGCCGTTCGACGAGATGGTGCCGACCTGGGCGATCTCGGCGGAGGAGGCCACCGGCTTGGCGCGCTTGACGAGGTCCTTGATCACCGCGGCGACGGCGATCTCGATGCCGCGCTTGAGGTCCATCGGGTTCATGCCGGCGGCGACCGACTTGGCGCCTTCGCGCACGATCGCCTGCGCCAGCACGGTGGCGGTGGTGGTGCCGTCACCGGCGAGGTCGTTGGTCTTGGAGGCGACCTCGCGCAGCATCTGCGCGCCCATGTTCTCGAACTTGTCCTCGAGCTCGATCTCCTTGGCGACGGTGACGCCGTCCTTGGTGATGCGGGCGGCGCCGAACGAGCGCTCGATCAAGACGTTGCGGCCCTTCGGACCGAGCGTCACCTTGACCGCGTTGGCGAGAATGTCGACGCCGCGCAACATGCGATCGCGCGCGTCGCCGGCAAATTTAACGTCCTTGGCTGCCATTTGAATGTCTGCTCCAGATGCGCCTCATCCCGAGGAGCGGGGCTTGCCCGTGTCTCGAAGGATAAGGCTGAGAAAAGGTTGGGATGTCACCCTCGGAGCCGGCAGCTACGCCGCCGCTCCGGGGTGGGCAGGGCTGCTTAGCTCAGCACGCCCATGATGTCGGACTCTTTCATGATCAACAGCTCTTCGCCGTCGAGCTTGATCTCGGTGCCGCTCCACTTGCCGAACAGCACGCGGTCGCCGGTCTTGATGTCGATCGGGATCAGCTTGCCGGCTTCGTCGCGGCCGCCGGGACCGACGGCGACCACCTGGCCCTCCTGCGGCTTTTCCTTGGCGCTATCCGGGATGATGATGCCGCCCTTGGTCTTGGACTCGGCATCGATACGCTTGACCACGACGCGGTCATGCAGGGGGCGGAAATTGGTCTTGGCCATGGGGCTTCCTTTAAGGCTTGCTTTTGACAAACTCGACTGAGATCGAATGCCGCTCAGTGGATCGGGTCCAATCGA
This sequence comes from Rhodopseudomonas palustris BisB18, assembly GCF_000013745.1. Taxonomy (GTDB): domain Bacteria; phylum Pseudomonadota; class Alphaproteobacteria; order Rhizobiales; family Xanthobacteraceae; genus Rhodopseudomonas_A; species Rhodopseudomonas_A palustris_F. The sequence continues at coordinate 5,286,325 of NC_007925.1, read as the reverse complement.
CGACCTACCGGTCCGCATTTCTCTTAGCAATCGGGCTGCAAGAGTGCTAATTGCGTCCCGGGAATATGGCTTGAGGCCGATCCTGTCAAGCAACGGCTTAAGAGCTTGGTGAGGTCGGTGTAGGATGTTCGCAGCGCGTCGGGGCGGGACGCCGTCTTAACATACCGCATTGCTCCGGCAGGAGTTTTGCGCTTGTCTGCGACCGCGGGGCGGGCAGCAGGTTTTGGTCGGGGATAAGAATGGTCATTAAAGGCAACGCACGCGCAGTTTTCAATCTTGGGGCCGCTTCGGTTCTGGCGGTCTCGCTGGCAGCGTGCGGGTCGTTCGGCGGTTTCGGTTCCTCGGAACAGACCGTGGCGGAGCCGCCGCCGCCGCCGGAACTGCCCGCCAGCATCCGCGCCGACGAGATCGTCGGCCGCTGGGGTCTCGCCTCGTACATGAATCCGAACGACCGGGTGCGCACTGAAAACGCCGCGCGCGGCCAATGCAAGAACCCCTACGTGATCGGCGCCGGCTCCTCGGGAGGGGTGATCATGCATCTGGCCGACCAGGCGACGCCGCAGGAATTGCGGCTGAAGGGCTCGCCGAGCGGCAAGAACTATATCGGCCCGGCAGGTCCCGCCGGCGGCGAACAGGACCGCGAGATCGTGTCGTTCGACGGGCGCGTGCTGGTCACCCGCTTCATCGACAAGGACGCCGCCACCCGCTACGGCAACATGGTCTATGTGCGCTGCGCGCCGCGCGCGTAGCGTCTCAGGAGCTTTGCGCTGCTTGGGATTGAAGCATCGAACCCAAATGCAGCCGTCATTGCGGGCTCGCTCGCAGCCGTGGCGCGTCGAAGACGCGTGTGAACGCGCTTCTGGCTCGCGCCTCGGAATGACAGTCTGGGAATCTTGAAGCGCAAGCGCCCACGGGACTGGGGATTGCGGCGATCAGCTTGCCGCCGGGCGTCGCCACCCGGCGTTAACGATGGTGATCAGTTGAACAAGGCGTCGATATCGTCCTGCGAGGCGTGGCCCTCGTCGTCGAGTTTCGGCCCGTTGAGCAGCTTGTCGTCGCCTTCGCGGGTGTCGACGATCGGCGGCGCGTGCGCCTTGATGGCGTCGACGCCGCCCCAGATGTCCATCATCGCCATGATGTGATTTTCGATGAATTTCATCGTGGTCATCACCTTGCTGATGCGCTGGCCGGTGAGATCCTGGAAATTGCAGGCCTCGAAGATCGAGATCACCCGCTCCTGGATTTCCTCGCTGATCAATTTCTGCTGGTCCGGCGAGTTGACCTTGGTCAGCGCGCTGGCGGCCTGATCGATCGCCTCGGCGGCTTCGAGGATCAGCTGGGTGGCTTCCTCGGTGCCGCCGACCACGGCGCCGAGTTCGCCGTTGACCTTGGCCATCTCTTCGCCGTCGAAGCTCTTGCCGTGCAGCACCGCGATCTCGCGCTTGGTGCGGCTGATGGCGTCGTGGATCAGGTCGAGTTCGATCTTCAGCTTTTCGCACTGCTCGATCTGCGCACGGTAGCTCTGCAACAGCGCGTTGGCTTCGGCGATCTGTCGCTCGTTGGACGCTGATAGCTCGCTGGTCACGACGTTGCTGGCTCCCTGCGCAATCGGCTTGGCCATCTGCTCGCGAATCGCCCGCAGCTCGCTCATGATCTCGCTGTGCTTGGGAGCCTGTTCGCTCTCCACGCTGAACGAATCAGGCGAGACGCCCAAACTGGTTTCTTCAATGCGGAAGCGCTTGCGCTGAACGGCCATCGTATTGTCTCACCCTCATTCACTATCATGTTGTTAGCGCGATCTGTTTAACGACGCGTTCACAGCCGTGGCATCGCTGCATGGTCGGTGCCGGTAACTCACCGCGGCACGAAGACCTTTGCCGCGCGACGATGCCGGAACGGCGATACCCGCGGTTAACCATGCGCTCGGCGCGTTCATCGAAAATAAACGCTGCCGCAAGGAACGCGGCGAGTTGCGCGACGTGGTGAATCCAAACCCCGGCTCTGTTTACCAAAGCGATGCGATTTTGTTTCTAACTGATCGCGTTCACGCAAGCGCTCCTTCAGGCGCGTTCCCGACGAAACAGTGCAGAGTACGTCGATGTTGAAAAAAGCCACTCTCGCCTTGCTCACCGGCGCGTCATGTCTCGGCGCCGGCTTGTCCCCCGCCGCGGCGATCGAAATCGAAATGCCCGGCGCGCCCTCGGTGATCTACGCCGACGAGCCGCCGCCGCCGATGCGGATGGCGTCGTCGCAACGCCCGCGGATGGGAGGCGGCTTCATCGAATTCCTGTTCAGCGACGGTCCCGCGCAGCCCGGTTACGGCGAGCCGGCGCCGCGCTATCAGGTGCCGCCGGATGACTACGAGCCGCGGCAGCGGATGTTGCTGCCGGCCGAGCCGCAGCAGAGCCTGCGGCCGGACGAGCAGGCGGTCGACCCGCAGCAGCAGCCGTTCGATCCGAAATACGAAAAGCAGCTGGTGGCGTATCACGGCAAGGAAACCCCGGGCACCATCGTGATCGACACCCCGAACAAGTTCTTGTTCTTGGTGCAGGGCGACGGCACGGCGTTGCGTTACGGCATCGGCGTCGGCCGGCCGGGCTTCACCTGGAGCGGCGTCAAGCAGATCTCGGCGAAGAAGGAATGGCCGGCCTGGACGCCGCCGCCGGAAATGCTGGCGCGCCGCCCCGACCTGCCGCGGCACATGGAAGGCGGCCCGCAAAATCCGCTCGGGGCGCGGGCGATGTATCTCGGCTCCACGCTGTATCGCATCCACGGCTCCAACGAACCCTGGACCATCGGCACCAACGTCTCCTCGGGCTGCATCCGGATGCGCAACGAAGACGTCATCGACCTCTACGGCCGCGTCAATGTCGGCGCTCGGGTGATCGTGATCTAGACACTCTTCGAGTTGGATTGCTGCGCTTCAAGAGTCCCCCGGCTGTCATTCCGGGGCGCGAGCAGCTTTAGCTGCGAGCGAGCCCGGAATCCATAACCCCCGCAGGGGATATGGATTCCGGACTTGCTCGTTCTTGCGAACTCGCAATCCGGAATGACGGCTGCATTTGGGTTCGATGCTTCAATCTCAACCGAAAATGCTCCTAGCAAAACGGCCGCCCTTGCGGGGCGGCCGTTGTCGTAGTCGGGAGGTGGCGAAGTGAGGATGACGCCGGTCGAAAGCTCACGCGTAGTCGCTGTCGCCGCCGTCGTCGAAATCGTCGGAATCCATGTCCATGTCGTCGTGATCAGTATCGTCGTTCGACGCCTGATCGAACATGCCCTGGCGGGAGGAGCTGTCGTCGGCGCGCTGTCCGGATGATCCGACGTCGTTCAGCCCGGCGTCCTTGGCGAGATCGCCGCCGGATTGATCGCTGCTCCACGGGCTGCGGGTCTCGCCGCCGTCCTTGCCGAGCCCGGCTTGGTCGCCGAAGCTCTGCTGGCTGCCGCTGCCGCCCATCATGCCGCGAATGCTGGACAGCAGCATCGAGCCGCCGACCACGCCGGCGGCCGCGGCCGCCGCGGTGCCGAGAAACGATCCGCCGCCGCCGCCGAATGCCGGCTGCTGCCCGCCAAAGCCGGGTTGGGCGTAGGGCTGCTGATTGGGTTGGCCCTGGCCATAGGGTTCGCGGTTAAATCCGCCGGCCTGCGGCAGCACCTGCCCGGTGTTCCAGGCCGGGCGACCCGCCGGCTCCGGCGGTCGCACATTCGGCACCGAGCCGCGCGGCTGCTCGTTGCCGAACAGCGCGCCGCGCATCGAATCGAGGAAGCTGCCCGGCCGCTCCGGCTCGTGCGCGGCGCCGCCTTCCAATTCCTGAATCCGGGCATCGGCGCGCTTCAGCGCCTCGTCCTGCACCAGCACGGTCTGCACCAGCGCATAGACCGCGTTGGGGGCGCGGCGCAGCCCTTGCGCAATCGCGTCGGCGGCATTCGGATCGCGCGGCGCGGTTTCGACGCGGGCGAGCCGATCAAACAGATCGTCGACCAACTGGCGTTCTTGCGGTGTCATGATGTTCTCCACGGCAGCGTATCACCCCACCCGCGGGCGCTCGTTTGCGGCCTCGCGGTGGGTGCCGGAGATGTAAGCGGCGTTTATGTCGCAATAAGTGTCGCGGCGGATTAAATTTCGGTATGCGACAAACTGACCGGCGGTGCCGGCGGCGCGAGGCGCTGCAGCGTGACCTGCTGCGTCGCGATCAGCTCGACGAACGCCTCGCTGTGCAGAAACATCCGTTCGCGCTCGCGCTGATCGGTCAACGGATCGAGCGCGATCAGGGTGTCGTCGACATAGCCGGGATGGCACATCACCAGCCCGCCATCGGGCAGGCCGTCGAGAAAGCCGCGCATCAGGCCGGCGAAATCGCTCTGCTTGAGAAAATCATAGGCGCCGGCAAATCCCGGGTTGAAGGCGATGTCGGCGCGCGATGCGCGAGCGCGAAACGGCGTGCTCAACACATCCAGCAGCAGCGCCTTCGGCATCGCGACGCGCTGCGACAGCGGCTGCATGCGGCCGCATTGCCGGACCCAGGCGTCCGGCGTGGCATCCGCGACGGCTTCCAGGAAGGCGTCGCGGATCTGCGGAAACAGCTGCACGTGCTGGTGGCCGTCGACATAATCCGGGGCGCGGCCGAACAGATTGCCGAACGCGGCGAACTGCGCGGCAAGCTCGGTGCGAAAGAAGCCGCGGTCGAGCCGTCGCAGCAGGCTCTGCTGCAACAGCTGCGCAAGCGGCAGGAACAGCCCGCCGTCCAGCGGCCGGAACTGCAGCGTCAGCGGCGAGAACGGCGCGGTCAGCGTGGCGTGCAGCCCGATCGCGCAATCCGGATTGTCGGCGACCACCGCTTTAAGCGCCTCGGCCTCGTCGCGCCCGATCGAAGGTCCCACCATCATCACCGAGGTGGCGTTGATGCGTCGCGCCGCGATCAGTTCGCGGATCGCCCGGTTGACGCCGGGGCTGAGGCCGTAATCGTCGGCGCACAGCCAGATCCGGCGCGGCGCGGCGCTACTCATTCGGCGGCGGTCCGTTCGCCGGTGTTGGTGGTGGTGTCGGCGCGCTTGACGCTGTGTTCGGCGACGAAATAGATCGGCCGCGCCTTCAATTCGGAGAGGATCTTGCCGATATACTCGCCGACGATGCCGATCATGATCAGCTGCACGCCGCCGATCGTCATCAGTCCGACCACCAGCGACGGATAGCCCGGCACCGATTTGCCGCTGACCATGGTCTCCCACAGGATCGACAGCCCGAACAGGAACGCCACGAAGGCGAGCAACAGGCCGAGCAGGCTGGCGATGCGCAACGGCGCCACCGAAAACGAGGTCAGGCCCTCGATCGACAGCCCGACCAGCCGTGCGGCGTTGAACGAGGTGATGCCGTGCGAGCGCGGCTCCGGCTCATAGTCGACGCGGATCTGGCGAAACCCGATCCAGCTCGCCAGTCCCTTGAAGAAGCGGTTGCGCTCCGGCAATTGCCGCAACGCCGCGGCGGCGCGCGGCGACAGCAGCCGGAAATCGCCGGCGTCTTCCGGGATCTTCTGCCGCGCGCCCCAATTGATCAGCATGTAGAAGCCGCGCACCGCGGTGCGGCGCAGCCAGGTTTCGTTGTCGCGGTGCGCCTTGGCGGTGTAGACCACGTCGTAGCTGTCGACGATCCAGTGCTGCACCAATTGTTCGACCAGCGCCGGCGGATGCTGGCCGTCGCCGTCCATGAACAGCACCGCGCCGTTTCCGGCATGGTCGAGCCCGGCCATCAAGGCGGCTTCCTTGCCGAAATTGCGCGACAGCGACACCACCTGGACGTCGAGCGTCGGCGCCGACAGACCGCGCGCCACGCTCAGCGTGGCGTCGGCGCTGCCGTCGTCGACATAGATCACTTCGCAGCCAAGCCCGTAGCGCTGCCGCAGCGTGGCGGCGAGCGCCACCAGCCGGTCGTGCAGCTGCGGCAGGCCCGCCGCCTCATTGAACAGCGGCACCACCAGTGACAGCGTTTTCGCAGCGGCAGCGCCGTTGCCGGCGGCGAGGGCGGACAGGTCAGAACCAAGAATCATCGATCGGTTTCCAAGCGCGCAGTCTGTGCCGCGAACATATGGCACTTGTCGCGCGCTGTCGCCACGGGGCCGAAGCGGTCCCGCGTCGGATTATTGCCGCAGAAAACTCTCCAGCTTGGCGAACAGCGGGTTCTCGCGGTCGAGCACGTAGTCCAACGAGGCGATCGACACGGTGTCGGCGCCGTGGTCGCGCAGGAAACTGCCGAGCGCGTAGAGCTGCGCCGGCGGGCAGTGCAGCGTGATCATGCCGGACGAGGTCGGGCCGCCGAACGGCGACACCACGCCGAAGCGGTTGTGCGCCTCGGTCAGCAATGATGCGTCGCAACCGGCAAAGCGGGTGCGGACTTCCTTGTATTTGTTGGCGCGGGCGCGCGCGGCGATGCGGTCGAGGATGACGCGGGCGGTTTCCAGCGCGTCGGCCGACCAGTCGGCGGCGCGCGACGCCACCAGATTGGCCTGGCTGCGCAGGATCACGCCGTCGTCGAGCACCTTGAGGCCGTTGGCGACCAGCGTGGCGCCGCTCGAGGTGATGTCGACGATCATCTCCGCGGTGCCGACCGCGGGCGCGCCCTCGGTGGCGCCGGCGCTCTCGACGATGCGATAGTCGACCACGCCGTGCGCGGCGAAGAAATTCCGCGTCAGGTTGATGTATTTGGTCGCCACCCGCATCCGGCGATTGTGCTGGGCGCGAAAGCCGGTGGTGACGTCGTCGAGGTCGGCCATGGTGCGGACGTCGATCCAGGCCTGCGGCACCGCGACCACCACATTGGCGCCGCCGAAGCCGAGCCCCTCGATCAGCGCCACCTTCTTGTCGGCGTCGGCGATGCTCTCGCGGATCAGGTCCTCGCCGGTGATGCCGAGATGCACCGTGCCGCGGGCGAGTTGCGCGGCGATCTCGCTGGCCGACAGGTAGGCGATCTCGACATTGTCGAGGCCGGCGATGGTGCCGCGATAATCGCGGGCGCCGCCGAGCTTCGACAGCGTCAGGCCGGCGCGGGCGAAGAACGCCTCGGCGTTTTCCTGCAGCCGGCCCTTGGACGGCACGGCGAGAACGAATGGCGTGGTCATGTCGCGCTCCCGGCGCTGCTGTTTGCGGGGTGGGCGAGGTCGGTGAAGGCTTCGATCCACACCGAGAAGCCGACCGCGGCGATTGGTGCTGTGGCGCCGAGCTGCGACAACAGCCCGTCATAGCGGCCGCCGGCGACCAGCGGCTCGTCGCCATTGTCCTTGCGGTGCAGTTCGAATTCGAAGCCGGTGTAGTAATCGACGCCGCGGCCGAACGAGGTGGAAAACCGCGTCGCCGAGAGGTCGATGCCGCGCGCGGCCATGAAGCCGATCCTGGCTTCGAACTCGTCGATCGCAGCAACAATGTCGAGCTTGGCGTCGGCGGCCAGCGCGCGCAGCTGCAACAGCGCATCGCCGGGGCTGCCGGAGATGGCGAGGAAGCGCTTGATCTTGTCCAGCGCGTCGCGCGGCAGCGCGCCACCCTTCAGCGTCGACTGCTCGAGGAAGCGGTCGGCGATTTCCGCCACCGAGCGGCCGCCGACATTGCTGGCGCCGGCGATCGACATCAGGTCGGTAACCAGCGCCAGCGCCGCCTTGCGGTCGGAGCCGGCCAAGGCGGCCAGCACGCCCTCATATTCGTTGCGCGGGGTCGCGGTCGCCAGCGTCAGCTGTTCCAGATCCTGCGCCAGATCGGATTTGCGGTTGAAGTCCTTGATCAGCCGCCGCCGCCACACCGGGTAGAGGTCGAGCGCGTCGATCAGCGCGGTGAACAGCGCCACGTCGCCGGTGCGGATGTCGAGTTCGGCGACGCCGAACGCCGCGGTGGCTCCCAAAGCCAGCGCCAGCATTTCGGCGTCGGCGGCGGCGCGATCCTTTCGGCCGAAGGATTCGATGCCGGCCTGCAGGAATTCGCTGCGCTTGCCGCCGCGCTGCCGGAACACCGGGCCGAGATAGCAGAACCCGGCGGGTTTTCCGGCGCTGCTTGAGGCCAGATAATCCCGCGCCACCGGAATGGTGAGGTCGGGCCGCAGGCACAATTCCTCGCCGCCGGCGTCGGTGGTGAGATAGAGGCTCTTGCGGATGTCCTCGCCGGACAGATCGAGGAACGGCTCCGCCGGCTGCAGGATCGCCGGTTCGGCCTTGGCGTAGCCGGCCTGCCCGAACGAGGCCAGCAGGGCGTCCGCCCATCCGGCGGACACGGTCGCAGGAGCGGCGGTGTTGGTCATCTTGAAGTCTCGGCTAAGGTGTTTGTGAAGTCGGCGCAGCCCTTAGCATGGCGGCATGACAGATTCGACCGTCGAGTGGGCTAGGGCTGAACCGCGACAGCGATACAACCCTGCCGTGTCATGCCGCTCCGCCCCAATCCCCCAGCACGGTCTGCACCAGGGTCAACGCCGCCACCGCGGCGGTGTCGGCGCGCATGATCCGCGGTCCCAGCGCCAGCCGCAGGATATTGGGCTGGCGCAGCAGCAGCGCGCGCTCCTCCTCGGCAAAGCCGCCCTCCGGGCCGATCACCACGTCGATGCCGGCGGAGGCTCGCTCGCGGGCGCCGCCGAGCGCCGCCACCGGGTCCGCCACTTCGGCGGCCTCGTCGCAGAACACCAGCAACCGCCCGGTGTCGCGGGTCGAAAGGTAGCGCTCAAGCTTCAACGGCTCCTCGACCGCGGCGATCGACAGGATGCCGCATTGCTCGGCGGCCTCGATCACGTTGGCGCGCATCCGTTCGGTATTGACCCGCGTCACCTGGGTGAAGCGGGTCAGCACCGGCTGCAGCGCGCAGGCGCCCATCTCGATCGCCTTCTGCACCATGTAGTCGAGCCGGGCGTGCTTCAGCGGCGCGAACACGTAAGTCACGTCGGGCAAGCCATCCTGCGCGCGGGCCCGCGACAGGATGTCGAGCCGGTCGACCCGTTTGCCGGCGCCGATCATCGCCTGCCATTCGCCGTCGCGGCCGTTGAACACCAGCACGGCGGCGCCGGCGGAAAGTCGCAGCACGTTGCCGAGGTAATTGCCCTGCTCGCGGGTCAGCGGCACTTGCAGGCCGGCTGAGAGGTCGGCGTCGACATAGAGCCGGGGGCTGCGGAATTCGATCTGGGGCATGGTCGGTCCGTCTGGCGGGATGCGGGACGCTGTTCAACCCCAGCAATGGATCGCGATCAACCGCAATCGTTGAGCGGCTCTGCGGCGTCGAAGCGGATACGCCAGCCGCCGGGCTCGCGGCGCAGCCGCAGCTTGCGGTGCGTGACCAGGTAAACCAGCGCCACAAGGGCTGCGGCAAAGCCCGCGGCGGCGCCGACGCCGAGCGCCCAGCGCGGGCCGAAACTATCCGCGACCCAGCCGACGATCGGCGCGCCGATCGGGGTGCCGCCGAGCGCCAGCGCCAGCAGGATCGCCACCACCCGGCCGCGCATCGCAGGCTCGGTCGACAATTGCACGGTGCTGTTGGCGGTGGTGGTGAAGGTCTGCGCCGCCATGCCGACCACGATCAGCGCCACGCCGAACAGCCAGAATTCCGGCATCACCGCCGCCAGCGCCAGGCCCAAGCCGAACATTGCGGCGCCGGTCAGCAATAGACCGATGCCGGGCTTGTCGCGCCGCGTCGCCAGCAGCGCGCCGCCGACCGAGCCGATCGCCATCATCGAACTCAACAGCCCGAACTGGCTGGCGCCGGCGTGAAACACCGTCACCGACATGGTGGAAATGAAGATCGCGAAATTGGCGCCGAAGGTGCCGATCAGAAAAAACATCACCAGCACGACCTTGAGATCGGCGCGGCGCCAGACGTAGCGAAAGCCGTCGATGAAGCCGCCACGGCCGCGCCCGGCCTTGGCGCTGCGATGCAATTGGTCGCGGCGCAGCAGGCTGAGCGAGCCGAGCACGGCGACGAACGAGGCGGCGTTGATCAGGAACACAAAGCCGGTGCCGACGCCGGCGATCAGCAGGCCGGCGAGCGCCGGGCCGATCAGCCGTGCGGCGTTGAACGAGGTGGAATTCAACGCCACCGCGTTGGACAGATCGGCCTCGCCGACCAGTTCGGAGACGAAGGTCTGCCGCGCGGTGGAATCGAACGCGGTGACGCAGCCCTGCAGGAAAGCGAACACATAGACCTGCCAGAGCTGCACCTGCCCGCTGATGGTCAAGAGGCCGAGTCCGAGCGCCAGCAGCCCCATCGCCGCCTGGGTGGCGAGCAACAGCTTGCGGCGGTCGAAATGGTCGGAGGCATAGCCGCTCAGCGGCAGCAACAACAGCAACGGGCCGAATTGCAGCGCCATCACGATGCCGACCGCGGTGGCGTTGTTGGGCGTGAGCTCGGTCAGCACCAGCCAGTCCTGCGCGGTGCGCTGCATCCAGGTGCCGACGTTGGAGACGATCGCGCCGCCGGCCCAGACCCGGTAGTTGAAGCCCCGCAATGAGCGGAACGTGCCGTTCCCCGCGTCGCTCACGAGGCGGCGGCAGACGGCGTGCCGTCGAGCAGCGCGATGATCTGCGCAATGCTGCCGGTTTCGCCCAGCCGCGGAAAGATCCGGCCGACGCTGTTGGCGTGCGCGTCCGAGTTAGTGTCGGTCATGGCGTCGATCGCCAGCGTAACGTTGAAGCCGAGCTCGTAGGCCTGCCGCGCGGTGGTCTCGACGCCGATGCTGGTGGAGACCCCGGCGATCACCAGCTGGGTGACGCCTTGGGCTTTCAGATAGCCGTCGAGGTCGGTGGCGGTGAAGGCGCCCCAGCTGTGCTTGGTGACGACGTGGTCGGTGGGCTGCCGGTTCAGCTCCGGCACCAGGTCGGTCCAGCCCGGCGGCAACTCGCCGAGCCGGCGCGATTGTTCGGTGCGGCCGGGCGCGATGCCTGCGACATTGACCAGCACCACCGGCAGGCGATGGCGACGGAACGCCTCGGCCAGCGCCGCGGCGCGCTGCACGATCGGGGCGACAGGCGCAGCGGTCGGCATCGCCACGATGCCGTTCTGCAGGTCGATGACGACGAGCGCAGAGCGCGGGTCGAGTGCGGTGAGGGCCATTATGTATCCTTCCGTTGCCAGGAGGCGATCCGACGATGCGGGTGGTGCGCGGTCATGACGCCGCCAGGCGCTTCAGCAGCGCGACGGCGCCGGCCAGTTGGGCGGTCTCCTCGGCCGACAGCGTGGTCTGGATCGCCCGCAGCAGCCAATCTTCGCGGGCGGCGCGGCCGGCCTTGATCAGGTCGCGGCAGGCCGCGGTCAGCGACAGGATGGTCTGCCGCCCGTCATCGGGGTCCGGCGCGCCGCCGACCAGGCCGGCCGCCTCCAGCACAGCCACCGTCGCGCCCATCGATTGCGGACGCACCCCCTCGGCCCGCGCCAGCGCCGTGACCGTGGCCGGCCCCTGGCGGTCGAGATGCCCGAGCACCGAGACCTGCGACCAGGTCAGATCGCCGAGATAGGCCTGTTCGCGCAGCCGGCGCTTCAATTGGCCGATCACCAATCTGAGGTCGTGGGCCAGCGCCAGAGCGTCGGTGTCGTCATGTTGGTCCGGATCCAGGCTCATGAGGCGAGCTTAATAGATACGAAGGCAAACTACAAAGCCAAACTTCACACATTATTCGCGAGCGCCGCGACCCCGCGCCGCGCTACCGCCCCATTCGGCGGGTTGTTAAGGCCATCCAGGAATCGTAAAAGGTCTCGATCGCGTTCCGCATCGCGTCGTGTAGGCCGTGCCCGCGTGAGTTTCAGGGCTCAGCCGTGGGGTCAAATTCTGGGGGCCATTCGAACTTTGCCGGAGGACCAGCCTTGATCGCCCGTCGTTTCATCGTGCCGTTGACCGTGGCCGGCTGCGTTCTGCAGGCGGCGTCCGCCTTGGCGCAGGGCGCTTTTCCGGCGCCGCTGCCCAACCAATCGTCGACCCCCAGCGCATCGCCGTTCCCTCCGGTCAACGGGGCGCCCGCCGCCGCGATCGGGGCGCCGAGCGCGTTTTCCACCGGGGCGCCGCCGGTGTCCGGCGGCTTCGCGCCGCCGCAGCCGCAGCAGCAGGCGGGGCCGCCCGACGACTGCATGAAAAAATTCGTGCCGTTGCGCGAGGACGCCGAGAAGCGCGGCAAGGCGATCCAGGCCGCCGGCCAGCGCCGCGCGCCGCCCGACGAGGCCTGCAAGCTGATCGGCAATTTCTCCCAGGCCGAGGTCAAGATGATCAAATTCATCGAGGCCAACAGCCAGAAATGCGGCATTCCCGCCCAAGTGGCGGACCAGCTCAAGACCGGCCACAAGCGCACCGAGCAGATGCAAGCCAAAGTTTGTTCGGTGGCGCAGCAGCAGCAGCAGCGCGCACCGGCCGGACCGAGCCTCAGCGACGTGCTGGGGTCGTCGACCGCGATCCCGGAGGCCACCACCGCCAAGCGCAGCGGCGGCAGCACCTTCGACACCCTCAACGGCAATGTGCTCGCGCGGTGAGTGACGCAACATGAATCTCGCGACAGCGCGGGTCGCGGATGCGACCGGCAACTGGGTTGATAGCTGGGCTCCGTTGTGGTCGCGGCCCTACCTGCGGCTGGCGCGGTTCGACCGGCCGATCGGCTCCTGGCTGCTGTTGCTGCCGTGCTGGTGGTCGGCGGCGCTGGCCGCCGGCGTCGCCCGCGACGTCAGCCAATTGCCGTGGTTCGCGCTGTTGTTCTTCATCGGCGCCTTCGCGATGCGCGGCGCCGGCTGCACCTGGAACGACATCACCGACCGCGATCTCGACGACAAGGTCGAGCGCACGCGGTCGCGGCCGATTCCGGCCGGCCAGGTCACCGCCAAGCAGGCCGCGGCGTTCATGGTGCTGCAGTCGCTGGTCGGCCTCGCGGTGCTGCTGCAGTTCAATGGCTTTGCGATCGCAACCGGCATCGCCTCCTTGATCATCGTCGCCGCCTATCCGTTCATGAAGCGGATCACCTATTGGCCGCAGCTGGTGCTCGGCCTGGCATTCTCCTGGGGCGCCTTGATGGGCTTTGCGGTGACGCTCGGCCGCATCGATCCGGCGGCGCTGTTTCTCTATGCGGGTTCGATCGTCTGGGTGATCGGCTACGACACCATGTATGCGCATCAGGACGCCGAGGACGACCTGATGATCGGCATCAAATCCACCGCGCTGTTGTTCGGCGAACGCACCCACCTGGCCTTGAGCGTGCTGTACGCTCTGGCGGTGGCGCTGATCGGCGTCGCGTTGCTGCTTGGCGAGGTGCGCTGGCCGGCTTGGCTCGGGCTCGCCGCTTTCGCGGCGCATCTGGCGCAGCAGATCGTCCGGCTGCGGATCAAGGATTCGCCGTTGTGCCTGCGGCTGTTCAAGTCCAATCGCGAGGCGGGGCTGTTGCTGACCGCGGGGCTGTTGCTCGACGCAGTGCTGCGGGCGGGCTGAACGGCCTGCGCGACCCGCGCTGTTTGAGCGGTCCTGTTAAGGCCTAGTGAAGATCCGCGGCGTAGGCTGCTTTTTCTTACAGTAAATCGCGTTCCGAAGGACAGCTCATGTCCACCATCAGCAGCAGCAAATCATCCTCGTCCCAGGCGTTGGCGCAGGCGCGGGCCAAGCTCGCCGCCGACCAGGCAGCCAAGGCCGCCGCGGCCACCATCAAGGCCGACCAGGACGCCGTCGCCGCCGCGCAAGCGGCCAGCGCGAAGACCACGAATTCGTCGCAGAGCGCGAATTTGGTCGATATCACGGTGTAGCTGGCCCTTGGCCCGAGCGAAAACCTGGCATTGCGAAACGTCGGCTGCATCATTGCGAGCCGAGGACGGCGCGCAGCGCCGCCCGCAAACGAAATAATCCAGGGCCATCACTTGACGCATCAGGATTGCTTCGTCGCGAAGTGCTCCTCGCAACGACGAACTCAAATGCCTGAATTCGTCGGGTGAGTGAGCGTTCGACGCTTCGACTCGCATGCGAAAATCAATCCCTTGCGATGATCTCGTCTTCGCCCTGGTAGTTGCCGGCTTCGTTGAGCAGGTCGCCGGCCTTGCGGCGCGCCAGGAATTTCGGTCGCCGGTCCTTGATCACGTTGTGGCGGCGACGGCGTTGTGCCGGCTCGCGGGTCTTGTCTTCCGGCAGTTGCGGCAGCGCGAAAATCGCGCTCCATTGCGACGCCGCGGCTTCGATCTCGTCGAAATCGGCGCCGACGCACAACGGAATCGACAGCGACGGATCGCGATGCTGCAACAGTAGCATCTTGCCGTTATCGGTGTTCCGCGATGCGATGCCGATGAAGTCGCAGACCCGGACGTTGACCGCCATCCGCATGCCGCCCACTTCGCGGCGCAAGATCACGCGTTCGCGATGCAATTCGATTTGTCGGATGCCGCCGTCGGCGCGGTTGTCTTGCGCGTCGAACCGGATCGGCAGTGAGAGGGGGTCGAGCCGCAGGCTGCGGCTCGACCCGACGGGAATGATCCCGCTTGTTGCTGTTTGACGCCTCACGATTTTATCTCCCCGCCGGAATTATGCTCCCGGTCGATGTGTGAGAGAGTGCCAGAGCGAGCTCCCAATTCGCTTAAAAAGCCTGGTTAATCGAATCCGACCGGGCTTCGATCGGCCCACATGATTGACAGACCCTTGGCCGACATGATTGACGAGACCTTGCGCAGCGCCGAACAATCCTCGCGAATTTCCCCGCGGATCGGTGCGTCGGTGCTTGAAGTTCGCGTCAAACGCGCACATCTGACAGGGCAGCTGATTTCCCCTCCAAGCATCAGGATTCGTTCGTGAACGCTTCACCGCACACGCTGTCGGCCAACACCCCGTCCACCTCCTCGGATTTGTTCGATCAGTCCGCGCTCTGCGAACTCGCGCAGCGGCTGGTGGACGCCGCCAAGCGCGCCGGCGCCGATGCCGCCGACGCTGTGGCGGTGCGTAGCGTGTCGCAATCGGTCGAAGTCCGCGACGGCCGTGTCGAAGAGTCCGAGCGCTCGGAAAGCGACGATGTCGGTCTGCGGGTGCTGGTGGGACGCCGGCAGGCGGTGGTCTCGACCAACGACATTCACGGCGACAACGCCGCCCAACTCGCCGAGCGCGCGGTGGCGATGGCGCGCGTCGCACCCGACGACAAATACGTCGGGCTGGCCGACCCGGCGCTGTTGGCCCGCGACTTTCCCGATCTCGACCTGCTCGATTCGGCGGTCCCAACGACCGCCGAGCTGGAGCGCCGCGCGATCGCCGCGGAGGCCGCCGCCTTGGCGGTGAAGGGCGTCAGCAAGTCCGGCAGCGCGTCGGCATCGTCCGGCATCGGCGGCATGGTGCTGGTGACCTCGACCGGCTTTCACGGCTCCTATCTGCGCTCCAGCCACGGCGTCTCGATGACCGCGATCGTCGGCGACGGCACCACGATGGAGCGCGATTACGATTACAGCTCGGCGCCGCACGCCGCCGATCTCGATTCGCCCGACAAGGTCGGCCGCACCGCCGGCGAACGCGCGGTGGCGCGCGCCAATCCGCGCAAGGTGGCGACCTGCAAGGTGCCGGTGCTGTTCGATCCGCGCGTCGCCGGTTCGCTGATCAGTCATCTGATCAACGCCGCGAACGGCGCCTCGATCGCCCGCAAGACCAGCTTCCTGAAGGACCGGCTCGGCGAGCGCCTGTTCGACAACGACATCCGCATCATCGACGACCCGCTGCGCAAGCGCGGCTTGCGCTCGCAGACCTTCGACGCCGAGGGCGTCGCGGTTGAGCGCCGTGCCATCGTCGAGGACGGCGTGCTGACGACCTGGTTGCTGGATTCCGCGACCGCGCGCGAACTCGGCCTTTCCACCACCGGCCATGCCCATCGCGGGGTGTCGTCGTCGCCGTCGCCCGGCCCCTACAATCTTCATCTCGAGGGCGGCACCGTCACGCCCGCCGAGTTGATGTCGGATATCAAAGAAGGCTTCTACGTCACCGATCTGATCGGCTCCGGCGTCAACGGCGTCACCGGCGACTACAGCCGCGGCGCCGCCGGGTTCTGGATCGAAAACGGCGAATGCACTTACGCGGTCAGCGAAGTCACCATCGCCGGCCACCTGATCGAGATGTACAAGCATCTGTCGGCGGCCAACGATCTGGAATTCCGCCACGGCACCAACGCGCCGACGCTGCGCATCGAGGGGCTGACGATTGCCGGACGCTAGCACCGAGATCGCGCATCACAATCTGTCGCGCGATATCGCGTTGCTGACAAAGACCGTGCGCGAGGCCGGCGCGCTCGGCCTGTCGATGTTTCGCACCGAGCTGCGCAACTGGACCAAGGGCGCCTCCTCGCCGGTCTCCGAAGCCGACATTGCGGTCAACGACCTGATCCGCGCGCGGTTGCAGGCGCTGACGCCGGATTACGGCTGGCTGTCGGAAGAGAGCGCGGATGATTCATCGCGGCTCGGCAAGGATCTGGTCTGGATCATCGATCCGATCGACGGCACCCGCGGCTACCTGGCCGGCCGCGAAGACTGGTGCGTCAGCGCCGCCCTGGTGGCCGGCGATGCGCCGCTGCTGGCGGCGGTGTTCGCGCCTGCCACCGACGAGTTCTTTTTTGCCGCGCGCGGGCAGGGCGCCTCGCTCAATGGTGTCGTCGTCACCGCCACCGCCGGCACGGCGCTCGATCTGTCGCGGATGGCGGGGCCGAAGCCCTTGGTCGAGCGGCTCGGCCTCGCCGACTCCTCCGTTGCGCCGTACCCGCGAATCGGGTCGTTGGCGCTGCGGTTGTGCCGGGTCGCCGATCGGCGACTCGACGTTGCATTTGCGGGTGGGCAGAGCCGCGATTGGGACCTTGCGGCGGCGGATTTGATCGTGCACGAAGCCAATGGTAGGCTGACCACGCTTGCGGGAGATGCCATCGTCTACAATCGCCCGGAAGTGACGCATGGAGTGCTGGTGGCTGCGGGGCGCGATCGCCATGCACATATCGTTGAACGTTTCCGGAACAGATCGGTCTAGCGTTCGCGATCTCCGTCGGCCGGCGGTAGGGAAAACATAAATGCCAGACAACGAGCAGTTGCTTCACCTCGTCCTCGGGGGCGAGTTGACCAACCTTGAAGGCAATACGTTCAAGGATCTCAGCCAGGTGGAATTCGTCGGGGTGTTTCCCAACTACGCGACTGCCTACGCGGCCTGGAAGGCCAAGGCGCACCAGACCGTCGACAACGCCCATATGCGCTATTTCGTGGTGCACCTGCACCGGCTGCTCGATCCCGATCAAGATCCGAAGTCAGCACGTTGACCATGCGCGTCCGCAGTTTGCCGCGTTCCTTGCGGGACGCCTCCGTGGTTTGCCGTCCGCTGCCGAGGATGTCGCGGTTCGCCGCGCGGGGTGGGGCGATCGAGGCGCCTCATGGCTAGTCGTCTGCCGCTGACGCTTCGCGTCTATCAGAAGCTATCCGCCGCGGCGACGCCGTTGTCGCGGCTGCTGATTGCCCGGCGGTTGCGGCAGGGCAAGGAAGATTCCGCCCGCGTCCACGAGCGCCGCGGCCTCAGCCAAGTGGAGCGACCGCACGGCCCGCTGGTCTGGATCCATGGCGCCAGCGTCGGCGAAGTGCTGGCCGGCGCGGCGCTGATCGAGCGGCTGCGCACGCTGAATATTCGCATTCTACTGACCTCCGGCACCGTGACCTCCGCCGCGGTGGTGGCGCGGCGTTTTCCCCCCGACATCATCCACCAGTTCATTCCCTATGACGCGCCGCGCTATGTCGGGCGGTTTCTCGATCACTGGCAGCCGAGCCTGGCGCTGTTCATCGAGTCCGACCTGTGGCCGAATCTGATCCTGGCCGGCGCGTCGCGACGGTTGCCGATGCTGCTGATCAACGGCCGGATGTCGCACCGCTCGTTTCCGCGCTGGCAGCGCGCCTCGGCGACCATCGCGGCCTTGCTCGGCCGCTTCGACATTTGCATGGCGCAGTCCAGCGTCGACGCCGAACGATTCGCGGCGCTCGGCAGCCGCCGCGTCGTCACCACCGGCAATCTCAAGCTCGACGTGCAGCCGCCGCCGGCCGACGCCGCCAAGCTGGAGCGGCTGCAGGCGGCGACGCGCGGCCGGCCGGTGATCGTGGCGTCCTCGACGCACAACGGCGAAGAGGCGCTTCTGATCGAAGTCCACCGCGCGGTGGCGAGATTTTTCCCCGATGTCTTGACGGTGATCGTGCCGCGGCATCCGGACCGCGGCGAAGGCGTCGCCTGCATGGTGGCCGCCGCGGAGTTGAAGGTCGCGCTACGCTCGCGCGACGAAATGCCGGAGCCCGGCACCGAGATCTACGTCGCCGATACGATCGGCGAACTCGGGCTGTTCTATCGGCTGGCGCCGGTGGTGTTCATGGGCGGCTCGCTGGTCGAACATGGCGGCCAGAATCCGATCGAGGCGATCAAGCTCGGCGCGGCGATCCTGCACGGCCCGCACGTCGCCAATTTCACCGACGTTTACGAGGCGCTCGACAGCGCCGGCGGCGCGATCCAAGTCGATAGCGCCGAGATGCTGGCGCGGCAGTTCATTCGGTTGCTCGGCGACGCGCAGGCGCGGCTCCACGCGGTGGAGGCCTCGACGGCGGTGGTCGGCCGGCTCGGCGGCGCGCTGGAGCGGACGCTCGGCGTGCTCGAGCCCTATCTGATGCAGTTGCGGATCGAAAAGGGCGCCGCCGATGCGTGAGCCGGGCTTCTGGTACCGGCCGCCGTCCCTGCTTTCCAGCCTGTTGCGGCCGCTCGGCGCGATCTACGGCGCCGTCGCCGCGCACCGCATGGCGCAGCCGGGCACCGCGGTCGGTGTTCCGGTGCTGTGCATCGGCAATTTCCACGGCGGCGGCGCCGGCAAGACCCCGACCGCCCTGGCGTTGGCGCGGCTGTTGCTCGAACTCGGCGAGCGTCCGGTGGTGCTCAGCCGCGGCTATGGCGGCAGGCTGCATGGTCCGGTCAGCGTCGATCCCGGCCGGCACGGCGCCGCCGATGTCGGCGACGAGCCGCTGATGATGGCGCGCGACATCCCGGTCGTGGTGGCGCGCGACCGCGTCGCCGGCGCGGCGCTGGCGCGATCGCGCGGCGCCAGCGTGATCTTGATGGATGACGGCTTCCAGAACCCGGCGGTCGCCAAGGATGCCGCGCTGATCGTGATCGACGGCGATCGCGGGCTCGGCAATGGCTACGTCATTCCGGCGGGCCCGTTGCGGGCGCCGCTGCCGCCGCAACTGGCGCGCACCGATGCGCTGATCGTGGTCGGACGCGGCCGCGCGGCGGACCCGGTCGCCGCCGCCGTCAAAGACAACGGCGGGTTGCTGCTGCGGGCGCGGTTTCTGCCCGCCGAGGCGTCGCTGGCCGCATTGTGCGACAGGCCGGTGCTGGCGTTTGCCGGGATCGGCGATCCGGCGCGGTTTTTCGCCACGCTGCGCACCGCCGGCATCAACGTCGCCGCCGAGCGGGTGTTTGCCGATCACCATCCTTATGCCAAGCAGGATCTGGCGGGGCTGACCGAGATCGCCGGGCGCGACGGCTTCACTTTGGTGACCACCGAGAAGGATTTGGCGCGGCTGCGCAGCGATCCGGCGCATGCCGCATTCGCCCGATCGGTGGTGCCGTTCGCAGTCACGCTGGAGTTCGACGATGCCAAGGCGCTGCGGGACTTTGTGATCGAGAAACTGACCCAGGCCCGCGACAAGCATCGCCGCGCCGGACGGTCTTGACCGCGTCAGCCTTTGAGGGCGGCCGGAAAATGCCGCTGCAGCACGGCGGCCGGCGAGGCGTAGGCTTCCTTAAGATCCACGCTCCAGTATTTCAGTTCATCGAGCGGGATCTGCACCCCGGTCACGGCGCATTTTACGTAAGTGCCCGGTGAGGTGACGCGGAAGTCGCCGTCAAGATACTGCACCTGGGCTTCGCCAAGGCCCGAGGGGCCAAATTTATTCAGCACGTCCGGTCTCCTCGTTTAAAATAGTCTATCATAAATGTGACGCTCTGGCGCAAATTCAAACCACCGAGTTGTGATGATTTCCGCGTTCCGCGCCGGCTGGCGTCGCGATCAAATACGGCAGACACTCGTCGGCACAACCCGGCTCGAGAGCTGCCCGACCATGGCCCCCGCGCGCTGCATTCGCAACTCCGGCTCCCGCATGGGCGGACCGCGTGGCCCCCGATCGGGTGTTGCGCTGCTGGCTGTTGCGGCGATGACCTGGTTCGCCGCACCGGCGGCCGCCGCCAATTCGACGCCGGCGGCGCAGACCATCGACCTGCCACGGACGGACGGCGTGCTGCATGCGCTGCTCTACAAGCCGGCGGGCGCCGGCCCGTTCCCGACGGTGATTGCGCTGCACGGCTGCGGCGGGCTATCCGGCGGCGCCGAGCCGCTGCGGGCCCGTTATGTCGACTGGGTCAATCACCTGCTGAAGGCCGGCAGCGCGGTGCTGCTGCCGGACAGTTACGGCTCGCGCGAACTCGGCCCGCAATGCCGGCTCAAGGAACGCCGGGTGTTTGCCAGGCGCGAGCGGGTCGCCGACATTGCCGCGGCGCGGCAATGGCTGCTGCAGCAGCCCTGGGTGGCCAAGCAGCGCATCAGCCTGCTGGGCTGGGCCAACGGCGCCAGCGCCTTGCTGTGGGCGGTGCGGCCGCAATCGGCGTTCTCGAACACCGAGCCGGATTTCCGCGCCGCGGTGGCGTTCTATCCGGACTGCCGGCTGTCGTCCGGGCTCGGCTGGAGCGCGCGGGTGCCGACGCTGCTGCTGATCGGCGGCAGCGACGATCTCAGTTCGCCCTCCGCCTGCCGGCAGATGATCGAGGGCGCGCGTGGCCGCAGCGCGCTGGCCAAGATGGTGGTGTATCCCGGCGCCACCCACAGCTTCGACCGCGTCAACGTGCCGTTGCACGACACCCACGCCAGCGCCAGCACCGACGAGCCGGACAACGGTCATATCGGCTCCGATCCCGCCGCCCGCGCCGACGCGCAAAAACGCGTCGCGGGATGGCTCGGGCGGTAGCGCGTTTGGGCGATCGTGTGGCGCAATGCGTTGACAAATACGAGGCCGTCATTCCGGGGCGCGAGGCCGCAGGCCGAGCGAACCCGGAATCCAGTACTCACCGCCCTGGAATACTGGATTCCGGGTTCACTCGCAGCTTCGCTGCTCGTGCCCCGGAATGACGGGCTGAAATGTTAGCGCCGCGCCGCCTTGTCGGCAGTGTCGCGTAGCATCGCCGCGTCTGCCTCGCCCGCATCGAGCCCGCCCGCTGCTGCCCCGTTCGCATCGAGCCCGCCCGCGTCGTCCATGTTGTCGATCGCCAGCAGCAGCGACGAGACGCGGTGCGCCGAGGAGCGCCAGTCGGCCAGCCGTTGATAGTTGTCGACCAGCCAGTTGATCGCGCCCTGCACCGTGACGAACGCCGCGGCACTCTGCGTCACCTCGCCGAGCGTCATCCCGCCGCTGGCGTATTTCGGCACGCACAGAATGTAGGCGGCGATCGGCGCGAACAAGAAGTTGGTCTGCGACACCAGCGTGGTACGCGCCAATTGCCAGCACAGCTCGCGCCAGCTCGCCAGCACCTTGCCGAGCCGTTGCAGCAGCGTCGCCTTCTTGGCCTGAGCCACGCCGTCGGTGTCGGCGCGGTCGCCGCGCATGATTTCCGCGGCGGCGCGGAATTCCGCTTCGGCCTGGTTCTTGGTTTCGATCACGCCCGGCATCCGCCGCCCCAACAGCAGCATCAGGCTGGTCATCAGCGTCGAATACATCACCACGCCGATCACCAGATAGCCGGGGATCTCATGGTGTTTGCCGAACAGCTGAAACTCGATGCTGCCGCCGACCGTCCACAGCACGCCGAAGAAGGTCGCCGCGGTCAGCCCCGATGAGATGAAGGCGAGGCTGAGGTCGACCGGCGCGTCGGTGGCGACGCGGACGTCCTCGGCGATGCGGTATTCCGGATTCTCCGCGCCGTCGAGGCCGCCCTCGATCTCGCCGTCGTGATTCTTGGCGGCCCAGGTCTCGATGATGTCGCGCGTCATCGCCTCGCGCCATTTGCGCTGCGTGGTCATGCGGCCCCACACCGAGGTGGCGGCGAGCAGGACCGAGGCGGCGGCGAGCGGAAAGAACAGCTCGGCCTGCGCCCACATCGCGTAGCCGTCGCGGCGCTCCAGCGCGTCGAAGAAATTCCTGTTCCACAGATTGAGCGAGACCTGCACCAGCAATTGCAGCAGCACCACGCCGAGCAACATCGCCGCCAGCGCGGTCACCGACCAGCGGCCGCCGAGCCAGAAGCGCCGGGACAATTGCCAGAACAGCACCAGGCGGCGGCCGTTCGATCCGGTGGTTGGAAACAGGCTCATTTACGTTCGACTCAAAGGTGACGCGAATCCGATATTCGCCGCGACATGGCTACGCTGCAAAGCTGAACAGAGCTTTCCCACCACCCTAAATGTCCTGCCGTTCGCTGTGAACTGCACAGTCCGTCTAATCGCAAGGCGCGGCTCGCGGCGTCGTCGGTTTCGTTAATCGCGCGCCCGGGCGCACCGTCCGTCGCATTCGCGGCATCAAGAAAACGTCCGCGTTGCAATACACTTAGCCGCGTTGCGTAGACATTGCCGCAAATCCGCCCGGTAATCGCACGAGGCCTCAATTTAATTTTCGCGTAACACCGCCTTGCTCTACTGCCGGTGAACAAGGAGATCATCCGATGCTGACGCTCGAGACCACCGACCTGAAAGAAGCCCGACGCTCGCGCATCGCGCAATTCAGTGGCCGCAGCGCGACGCTGAGCCTCGGCGGAAAATCCGTCACCGGTCTGGTGCGCGCGGTGCGCGAGGACAAGTCCAGCGCGGTGCCGCGTTGGCTGATCACCATCGTCGCCGACAAGCCGAAGACCAGCACCAAGCCGAACATCATCAGGGCCGAGCCGATCGAAAACCGGGCGCGCGCTTAGTCGCGATCGGGATCGTCGCTGCGACGGTCGCGGCGACTGATCGTCTCGATCGCGCAGGAACGTTTCCGAAAGTCGGTCGGCACCGGGGCCGATCATCCGCTAATGCTTCGCCACGAGGCCCGCCGGCGGCACGAAATACCAGGCGTTGTTGCCGAGCGCGAGCCTGGCCTTGGCGAGTTCGGCGCGCGACACCACGCGCAGATGCACTTCGTCCGGCCCGTCGAGAAACCGCATCGCGCGGCCCCAGGTCCACAGATAGGACAGCGGCGTATCCGGCGTCAGCCCCATCGCGCCGAACACCTGCATGGCGCGGTCGACCACCCGGGTCTGCAGCCGCGCCACCACCACCTTGATCGCCGAGACGTCGATTCGCGCCGCCGCATTGCCGGCGCGGTCCATGCGGTGCGCGGCCTGCAACACCAACAGCCTGGCCTGGTCGATCTCCAACCGGGAGTCGGCGATCCAGTCCTGCAGATTGCCGAACTCGGCGAGATGCTTGCCGAATGCCTTGCGCTCCAGCGCGCGCTCGCACATCAATTCGAGCGCGAGCTCGCATTGCCCGATGCTGCGCATGCAATGATGCACCCGGCCGGGGCCGAGCCGGTCCTGCGCCAGCTTGAAACCCTTGCCCTCGGCGCCGAGCAGATTGGCCACCGGCACCCGGACGTCGCGAAACAGCAATTCGCAATGCCCCTCCGGCGAATGGTAGTGCATGATCGGGATGTTGCGCACGATGCTAAGCCCCGGGGCGTCCATCGGCACCAGCACCATCGAATGCCGCTCGGTCGACCCCGGTTCGAGATCCTCGCCGGTGACGCCCATCACGATCGCCACTTTGCAGTTCGGATGCAGCGCCCCGGTGATGAACCATTTGCGGCCGTTGATGACGTAGTGATCGCCGTCGCGTCGGATCGTGGTGCGGATGTTGCGGGCGTCGGAGGAGGCGGCGTCCGGCTCGCTCATCGCAAAGCAGGAGCGGATTTCGCCGAGCAACAGCGGCTCCAGCCATTGCGCGCGTTGCGCGGGCGTGGCGAACAGCTGCAGCAACTCCATGTTGCCGGTGTCCGGCGCGCTGCAGTTGAACACTTCCGGGGCCCAGTGATTGCGCCCCATGATCTCGGCGAGCGGCGCGTAGTCCAGATTGCTGAGCCGCTGCCCGGGATCGTCGGGGCGAAGCCCCGGCAGAAACAGATTCCACAAATCTTCGGAGAACGCCCGCGACTTCAGCCGCTCGATCAGTTGCAGCGGATAGCGCCCGGCGGCGATCTCGCGGTGCCAGGCGTGGTTGGCCGGCTCGACATGGAAACGCATGAAATCGGCAAGCTGCGCCCGCAGCCGTTCGACCTTGTCGCTGAACTCGAAATCCATCCCGCGGTATCCGTTCCGATCAGGCGAGGGGCCGGCCGATCAGTTGCGCTTCAAGCCGAGGATGTATTGCACGATTTCGTCGGTGTCGCTCGACTCGATGATGAAATTCGGCATCGACGGATGGTTGGAGCGCAGAAACACCTTCAGCGACAGCGCGGTGGTCGAGGGCAGCGCGGCGATGGCGCGAAAACTCGGCGCGTCGTTGCGTCCGCGGCGCATCGCATGAGCGTCGATCGCATGGCATTCGCCGCACCAGGCGGCGGCGAGCCGCTGGCCCTTGCCGGCGTCCGGCAACGCTTTGCCGGAGGCCTGCGGCATCCGCGGCAGCAGCAGCGCGACCGCGATCATGATCGCGGTCACGCTCACACGCCCCCATGCCGCGCCCGACATCGGCGTCACATCAGGGCAGCGCCGGCGCCGGCACTGCGTCGCGATGGGCATCCTGCTCCAGCGCGTCGAGCGTGACGGCGTTGCCGCAATACGCCTCGTAGTGCTCTTTCAACGTGCCGTCGGCGATGTCGTGGTCGCATTCGCTCTTGTGTTTGCACAGCGCGCAGACCCGCTCCAGGTCGCGCATCACCAGCGGCTGGGCGCGGGCGATGGCGGCTTCGTCGATCCCGAGCGCCTTCAACAGATACGGCAGCTCTTCGATCTTGTGCGGTCCCTGGCGGACCAACTCGTCGAGATCGGAGGACGTCACCCCGAGGTCGTGCGCGATGCGGCCGAATTCGGCGGCGTCGAATTGGCACATCTCGGTGATTTCCTGGCGGTGCTTGAGCCAGTCGCCGAACATCTCGATCAGCTTGTCGACGAATGGATATGGCTTGGTATGGGCAGGCATAGCGCCCTCCGGCGTTGGCTGATTGATGCCGGTATCATGACCCATCGCAGCGGGTGCCACATTGCGATAGATCAAGCGCCGCACCGCCGATAACGCTGTGATTTCAGCTATTTACCGCCCTCCGGAATACCCCTGAGGCGGCGCTGGCGAGGGTTAGCGGCGCTGCCCGCTGCTTCGGATCACGCTGGCGCGCGCCGGCTCCGGCAGCCGCGCCGGCGGCGCGGTTCGGGTCTCGCGGCTGATCGCATGCGTCGCCTTCAACTCTTCGAGGAAGATCGGCCGCGAGAAGTAGTAGCCCTGCGCGTAGCGGATCCGCGTCGCCGCCTGCAGGTAGGCGAGTTCCTCGAAGGTTTCGAGGCCTTCGGCGATCACCGTCATGCCGAGCGCCTCGCTCAACGATTCGATCGCCTTGAGGATACCCTGGCTGCGCGGCCGCTTGTGGATGTCGGTGATGAACGAGCGGTCGATCTTGATCTCGTCGGCGGTGATATCGGCCAGCGCCGACAGCGAGGAGTAGCCGATGCCGAAATCGTCGATCGAGATGCCGACGCCGAGCCGGCGCAGCATCGGCAGGATCTCGGTCTGGAAGTGCGATTTCGCCACAAAGGCGTCTTCGGTGACTTCGACGATGAAGCGCTCCGGGCAGCCGGTCGCTTCCAGCGCCTCGCTGAACGAGCGCATGAAGGTCGGATTGCCGGCCTGCTTGGCGGCGACGTTGATGCTGATGCTGACGCCGGCGCCGAAGGTGTCGTTGATCAGGTCGATCGACTTCATGATTTCGGACAGCACCAGGTGGGTGAGTTCGTCGATCAGCCCGAGTTCGACGGCGAGGTCGACGAAGGTGCCCGGCGCCTGGATCACGCCGTTATCGTCGCGCAGCCGGACTAGCGCCTCGATGCCCTTGACCTCGCGGCTGCGGATGTCGACCTTGGGCTGGAACGCGCAGCAGAACCGCTTGTCGAGAATCGCCAGCCGCAGCGCCTGCTCGACCTTCGTCCGCGCTAAGGCCTCGCGCTCCATCGCGACGTCGAACATCGCGGCGCCGCCCTTGGTGGCGTTCTTGATCTGATACATCGCGATGTCGGCGTTCTGCCGCAGCGTCTCGAAGCTGCGGCCGTGTTCGGGATACAGGCTGATGCCGATCGAGGCCGAGGCGAAGATTTCCGAGCCGTCGATGTAGAACGGCGCACGCAGCCGCTGCTGCAGGAATTCGATGTCGTCGATGACTTCGCTCTGGCTCTGCACCGGAGTGAGCAGCATCAGGAATTCGTCGCCGCTGATCCGCGACAGCGTGTCGGAGGCGCGCAGCTGCAGCCCGAGCCGCTTGGCGACCCCGATCAACAGCGCGTCGCCGACGGCGTGGCCGTAATAGTCGTTGATGTGCTTGAAATTGTCGATGTCGAGGAACGCCAGCGCGAAGCCCGCGTCGGGATCGTTCTGCAGCAGCGCGTTGGCGCGGGTCTCGATCACGCCGCGGATCGGCAGGCCGGTGAGCTCGTCGAAATAAGCCCGCTGGAACAGCGCCTGCTCGACCTGCTTCTGGTCGGTGATGTCGACCGAGCTCGACAGCAGCAGGCCGGCGCCGGCGATGTCGAGCCGCCGATGCGCGGTGCGGAAAATCCGCAAGCCGTAGCCGTCGCCGATGTTCTCTTCGCATACTAGGCTTTCGCCGCTGTTCAGCAGGTCGATCGCCAGGCTGCGGCGCTGCTCGAGCGCGTCGGTCGGCAGCGCGGCGGATGGCGACCACGCGCGCAATTGTGCGGCGGAGAGGCCGAATTGCGCCGCGGCGGCGTCGTTCGCCAGCAGGAAGCGGCCTTGCGCATCCTGCAGCGTGACGGCGGCGGGTAGGGCCTGCATGATGTCCCGCAGCGCCGCCAGTTCAGCGCCGGGCGCGGCATCGCCGCCGTACCACGCCTGGCGACGAGCCACTTCGTCTGCGACGTCGGTGGGAGCGGACAACAGCATGCTAGGAGACCGCGCTTGACATGGTGCGGCAGCCTCGCATGCTCTGTTGTAATCTTAGTTAAGTCGCCGCGCCGAACGTCGGCAGACGGCGCCCGCGTCGTATTTGGCGTTGCGCAGTCCCGGAATGTCATTAACAGAGTCTCAACGGCGACGCAGAATGCCGTCGCGCTGCAGGGGGAGAGACGGATGGGACGGTTGGACGGCAAGGTTGCGGTGATTACCGGCGCGACCAGCGGCATCGGGTTGCGCACCGCGGAGGTTTTCGTCGCCGAAGGTGCCAAGGTGGTGATCGCCGGGCGCCGCGTCGCCGAAGGCCAGGCGCTTGCCGCGCAACTCGGCGCGGCCTGCCGGTTCCGCCAGACCGACGTCACCGACGAGGATCAGATGCGGGCGCTGATCGATGAGGCGGTGACCCGGTTCGGCCGGCTCGACTGTCTGTTCAACAATGCCGGCGGCCCGGCGCAGACCGGCGGCATCGAAGGCCTCGAAGTGGCGCGGTTCGATGCGGCGATGGCCACGCTGCTGCGCAGCGTGATGCTCGGCATGAAGCACGCCGCTCCGGTGATGCGCCGGCAAGGCTCCGGCAGCATCATCAACAACGGCTCGATCGCCGGAAGTCTGGCCGGCTTTTCGTCGTCGCTGGTCTATGGCGCGGCGAAGGCCGCGGTGATCCATCTCACCAAATGCGTGGCGATGGAGCTCGGCGAGGCCGGCATCCGGGTCAACAGCATTTCGCCGGGCGCGATCGCCACCGGGATCTTCGGCAAGGCGCTTGGGTTGTCGGTGGAGGCGGCGGAACAGACCGCTTCGACGATGCGCGAGGTCTACAAGACCGCGCAGCCGATCCCGCGCGCCGGCGTGCCCGAGGACATCGCCTACGCCGCGGTGTTTCTCGCTAGCGACGAATCCGGCTTCATCAACGGCCATGATCTGGTGATCGACGGCGCCATCACCGGCGGACGCAATTGGAGCGCCCAGCAGCAGGGCCTCGCGGCGCTGAAGCAGGCGTTCGACAAAGCGGCGGGGTAGCCAGGAGCGGTCGCGCATTCCGCGCGGCGCGCAGCGAGCGAGCGATGAACCCGCGGCTTGAACTGAAAGTACGGGCACTTGCGATCATGCTCACCGGCGGCCTGCTCGGCGGCCTGGTGTTCGTGATCTCGCGCGGCCACACCACGTCCGGCGAGCTGCGCGCCGGGATCGCCTATGGGCTGTTGATCAGCAGCGCCATCGGGGTGTTCGAGCTGTTCGTCGCCAACGGCGTGCTGCGGGAGCAGCTGGGACGGCTGCCGTTCACCCTCAACGTGCTGGTGCGCAGCGCGATCTACGCGGCGATCATCATCCCGATCCAGTACTACGAGTTGGGCGCGGTGCTGGCTGGCCTGCCGGTGGACGACGACCGCGCGTCGTTCTGGAGTGCGACGATCTACTCCGGGCTGTTCTCGATCGCGATGAACCTGCTGCTGGCGATCACCAACCTGATCGGCACCCGCGCCTTGTCCAATTTCATCACCGGGCGCTATCATTCGCCGGTCGCGGAAAACCGTTTCATCCTGTTCGTCGATATCGCCGGCTCCACCGGGCTTGCCGAGCGGCTCGGCGGCATCGCCATCCATCGGCTGCTCGATCGCACCTTCCGGCTGCTGACGCAGGCGGTGGCCGATCATCGCGGCGAGGTGTTGAACTACGTCGGCGACGAGGTGATCGTGACCTGGCCGGAGCGGGCCGGCGCCATCGATTGCCGGCCGCTGCGCTGTTTTCTGGCGATGCGAGAGCGGCTGGCGCGCGCCGCGCCGCAATTCGCGCGCGAGTTCGGCGCCGCGCCGCAGATCCGCGGCAGCTTGCATTTCGGCACCGTGATCGTCGGCGAGATCGGCGACATCAAGCGCGCCATCGTGTTCAACGGCGACGTGATGAACATTGCGTCGCGGCTGGAGCAATCCAGCCGCGACATCGCCGGCGGCTTTCTGGCGTCGCGCGCAGCCTTGCAGCGGTTCGATGCGCCGCCGCCGGTCGAGCTGCGCGACCTCGGCCTGCTGCCGATCCGCGGCCGCGCCGACGGCATCGACGTGCTCGGGCTGGCGGAGCCGGCGGAGTGAGGCGTCAGAGCGCGGGCGGGCGGCGCGCGCGCCGGCATGTTCGGTTGCCGGACTGATAGCTTGCGACAAGAGTGAGACCCGTTGTGTGGACCCCCACCCCCGACCCCTCCCCGCAAGGGGGAGGGGCGATGCGCGGCGGCCTCGCGGTTTGCTGGAAGCGTTGTCCCTGCAGGATGCGCTGAATGGCAACGTCCGAGGATGTGCGTCACGCCTCATGTGTATCACGCCTCACGTGCGTCACGCCGCTTTGGGGTGGTGCGTCGCCACAGCTCTGCTCCCCTCCCCCTTGCGGGGAGGGGTCGGGGGTGGGGGTCCCCAGACGGCAGGCTCGATCATTCTGATCAATCCGCGGCTGTGCCAGCAGCGCCAACCGGTCAGACAAACTAGAGCATTTTCGGTTAGGATTGAATCGTCCGACCAAAATGTCGTCGTCATTCCGGATTGCGAGTTCGAAGAACGAGCAAGTCCGGAATCCCTACTCCCTGCGGGGGCTATGGATTCCGGGCTCACTCGCAGCTGACGCTGCTCGTGCCCCGGAATGACGGCCCGGGACTCTTGAACCGCATCAATCCTAACCGAAAATGCTCTAATCGCGCCGCGGCGTCAGCGTCAGCTTGAGGCCGTCCTTGGGTTTCGGGATCGGCCACATCTGCCACTCCGGCGCGTAGCCGGGCGCCAACGAAACCTCGAGGTTCTGCACGAAATGCCGGGTGAAGCACTTCGCCTGCATGTAGGCGAAGTGCAGCCCGAGGCACATATGCGCGCCGCCGCCGAACGGCACGAAGGCGAAGCGATGCCGCGCCTTCTGCGCCTCCTCGGTGAAGCGCAGCGGATCGAACTTTTCCGGCTCCGGCCAGATCTGCGGCATATGGTGGCTGAACAGCGGATTGACCGCGACCAACGTGCCGGCCGGGATCGCAAAGCCCTGGAAGCTGAAATCCCGCACCGCGCGGCGCGGGATCGACGGCACCGGCGGCTTCAGCCGCATCGCCTCCTTGAACGCCATCTCGGTCAGCGGCATCGCATCGAGCTTGTCGAACGGCAGCGTCTGTCCGTCAGGCACGTCGAGCGCGGCCACCTCGTCGCGCAGCTTGCGCTGCCATTCGGGATTGGCGGCGAGCAGTGCGACGAACGAGGTCAGCGACGAGGTCAGGGTGTCGTGCGCCGCCATCATCAAAAAACTCATATGGTCGATGATGTCCTGGGTCGACAGCAGCGCGCCGTCCTCGTGGGTCGCCTGGCACAGTTGCGAGAACAGGTCGTCGCCGCCCTTGGCGCGGCGGATCGGGATCTGCTCGGAGAAATACCCCACGATGCGCCGCCGGCCGCGCACGCCCTTCGCCATCGCGGTGCCCGGCCACGGCCTGCGGATCGGCGCCACCGCGGCCGCCACCATGTCGACGAAGGCGCGGGTGATGTCGTCGACTTCCGGCCCGATTTCGGCGCCGAGGAACGAGGTGGCGGCGAGGTCGAGCGTCAATTGCTTCATCGCCGGATAGAACAGCATCTCGCCGGGCTCATTGCGCCACTGCGCCACCCGCGTGGCGATACCGGCGTCGAGCGCCGCGAGATAGGATTGCATCGGCCCGGCCTTGAACGCCACCGACAGCGCGCGGCGATGCAGCCGGTGCTCGTCGAAATCCAGCATCATCAACCCGCGCGGAAATAACAGGCCGAGGATCGGCCCCCAGCCGTGCGTCGAGGAGAAATTCTTGGCCTGGTCGAACAGCACCAGCTCGTTGGCTTCCGGGCCGAGCAGCGTAATGCTGGTCTCGCCGAGCACCCGGCTGCGATAGGCAAGGCCATAGGTCGCGGCCATCCGCTCGACCTCGCCCTTGGGGTCGGCCAGCACCTGCAAGGTGCGGCCGATGATCGGCCAGCCCTCGTCGCCGGGAATGTGATTGAGCGCACCGCGCTTCGGCGGCGCCAGCGAAGGACGGCCGGAGCCGTCTGCGATCTGGAGCGACATGGCGGGATCCTTGGCGTTTCCTGGGTCGGCGGTTTGCTGTGCCCGGTCGTTGCCGCGGGATCGCCGCGGCTGCCGCGCTTGTCCCGGAGCGTGTCGCTTTGTGCCGGCGTTGGCAAGACCGCGGCGGCACTGATTGGCAGTCGCAGCCGGCCGCCGGTTACCGCGACGCGCTGCCGCAGCGCGGCATCTTGAGCGCCGATCGTCCGATCACCACCTGTGGAGTGCAGCGCGGAGGATCAACATCCCGCGAGCTGCAGGAGAGGACGATGAGCTATTTCAAGACCGCAATTCTGCTGGCCGGGCTGACCGCGCTGTTCATGGGCGTCGGCTATCTGATCGGCGGGGCCTCGGGCGCCGCGATCGCGCTCGTGGTCGCCGCGGCCACCAACATCTTCGCCTATTGGAACTCGGACAAGATGGTGCTGTCGATGTACGGCGCCCAACAGGTCGACGCGCGCAACGCGCCGGATCTGCTGCGGCTGGTCGCCGACCTCGCCAGCAACGCGCAATTGCCGATGCCGCGGGTGTTCATCATGGACAATCCGCAGCCGAATGCGTTTGCGACAGGGCGCAATCCGGAGAACGCCGCAGTCGCGGTGACCACCGGCCTGATGCAGCAGTTGTCCCGCGAAGAACTCGCCGGCGTGATCGCCCATGAACTCGCGCATGTGAAGAACCACGACACCCTGCTGATGACCGTCACCGCGACCATCGCCGGCGCAATCTCGATGCTGGCGCAGTTCGGCATGTTCTTCGGCGGCAACCGCGACAACAACAATGGCGGGCTCGGCATCATCGGCTCGATCGTGATGATGATCGTGGCGCCGTTGGCCGCGATGCTGGTGCAGATGGCGATCAGCCGCAGCCGCGAATACGCCGCCGACGATCTCGGCGCGCGGATCTGCGGCGAGCCGCGCTGGCTGGCTTCGGCGCTGGCCAAGATCGACAACGCCGCGCATCAGGTGCCGAACTACGAGGCCGAACGGGCGCCCGCCACCGCGCATATGTTCATCATCAACCCGCTCACCGGCCAGGGCATGGACAATCTGTTCGCCACCCACCCCTCGACCGAAAACCGCATCGCCGCGCTGACGCGGCTTGCCGGCGAACTCGCGCCGCGCGGACCGGCGCGCGCCGCCACCGCCGCGCCGCGCGGGCCGTGGAGCGGCCAGCCGCGTAGCCGCGGGCCGTGGGGTTAGTCCGCCTAGGGGGGTGCTCCGCGCGTTGTCCGCAGGGTTAATGAGAGAGCGATCGCCGCTCGGCGTTGTGTCGTTCAATAGGCACGAGGCGGTGCCCCATCGCTCCCTCCCCCTTGCGGGGAGGGGTCGGGGGTGGGGGTCCCCGAGTGCGGCGCCGATGACCATCACGCAGCGCGGGTGACGATGATAGTCTGCCGGTCGCTAAGTCGCGGTCATGGCAAGACCTGTTCACGTCCTCTTATTCAGCACGCGTTGACCCCCACCCCCGACCCCTCCCCGCAAGGGGGAGGGGAGGCCGCGCGGCGACGCGGCCTTAGGTAGCAAATGCACCAAGCCGCGCGAATGCAGCGGCGGTATTATTGCACCTCAAGCGCCGGATCAATATTAGAGGTCCGATATTTACTGAAAAGAAGAAATTATCTACGCGCCAGGCTTCTTGCCGCTACGGTCGCCTGGGTAGCTTGTCTCATGCCAGTTGTACTCTTCGCCGCCGTCAATGACGAAGGCGGTGGCGTTAGGCAGGCCTCTCATCAGGAAGCTGTCGGTATGGCGCGCGCCCGTGGGGTCGTCGTATTCAAGGATGCCGTAGAGCACCAGATTGGTGGCGCGA
Organism: Rhodopseudomonas palustris BisB18; assembly: GCF_000013745.1. GTDB lineage: Bacteria > Pseudomonadota > Alphaproteobacteria > Rhizobiales > Xanthobacteraceae > Rhodopseudomonas_A > Rhodopseudomonas_A palustris_F. The sequence goes on along the minus strand of NC_007925.1, from coordinate 5,253,392 downwards.
GCACCTTGGAAGTGATCCCCAACGGGGGCATCGCAAACCCGAATGAATCGGAAGTCTTTGGCAGCAGAGCCGGGCCAAATAATCTCATAGGTTGGTTCGGTTGTAGCCATTGTGCTCTTGAGCGGGAATTCCGGGCTGTTCAGGAGACCAATGGAGATGGAGTGCAAAATAGCCGGCAGCTTACCGTGGTTCCAAAGTTGGTACTGGATGCCAGGTGGAGCCTTGTAGCTGGCGGTTTGGCGGAGCAGAGTGGTTTCCGTGATTTTGATGTACAGGTACGGCCGCTCAAGGCGCCTGAAGGCTTCCTCGGCAACTACGGCGGAACTGTTAGCCGCCTTAGCGGCGACGATCGCGGCCCTAGTCGAGTTTCGAGCGTAAAGGACCGTGAGAGCGAGCCCGAGAACCGTAGCAACGGAAAGGGCGATTTGCCATCTGCTGTAGGAAAGCGTGACGTCAGCAGCATCGGCTACTCTGATTTGTTGGCAAAGGTCTGCTTCATCGTGGGACTTTGGGGTCTTGCAATTTGGCTCATCCCACGCGGTCTCGACACTATTTTCCCGCTCGATTTGGATAGGGTTGGCGATAGTTACAGAAACCGGATTGCTGGTCTCGCTCCGCTCCTTGCGGGCATAATTTGCGTCGGAATCGTTATCGCGGTCATCCTGTTGGGGTGTTGAGGGGAGTGCCAGCAAGAGGGCTAGACATCCTCCAATCGCAATGATGAGCAACCGACTGCTGTAAGACATGGATCAGAAACGCCGCTGTAAACCCGCCGCGGCTGATCTTAATAGCGATATTCCGTTCTGTCTCTGGAATCCCGATGGCAGTTAGTCGCTCTGCAAGTGCTCGGTATGCGACGCTATGGCGCACCAGGTTTCGCGGCGGCGGAAGGGGTATTGGCAGCGTGCGAACTAGCCTGACCAGAAACCAAACATGCGGTTACTATTTCCTGCTGTTGAGTTGTGATGTCGAGGCTTATCAATGCGCAGTCCTGCAGCGGACGAAGTATAGTGTTTTCTATAGTGCAAAGAGGCTTGATCTTCCCATCAAACCTCTTTTTCAGCATATCGCGCGGGCAGAGTTCGTAGAACTCATTTAGACAAACCCAAGTTGATTTTTTGAAATAGCACGACTTTGGCGGAAGGTAGAAGTTATGGAATCTGTCTTTCTCTTGACATCCGTAAGTCGTGCCGCGCCCGTTTTGCTGCGACGTCGTTTTAGCGACTACTGAAATCGACCCGACTGTGCCAAGGACAAGAAATAGTTTTTCTCCTGTCTCGCCATCATGAAATGCGAACTCTTCGTCAAAGAATACCGACCCGGGATTCACATTAGCTTCTCCAGCAGTTCGGCGCGGTCCCTGGCGATCTTCATCATTTGCTCTCGCTCATCGAGTCGGAGCGCTAGTTCGTAAGGAATTTCCTGCTGTTTCTTCCCATCCTTGTTATAGATCTGATCCCAAGGAAGATTTTCGAGATGTGTTGCCTCGATCATGCTATCGGCATCTGCGTCCCGATACTCGGCGGCGAGGTGTTCCAGAATGGCGATTTCACGCTTCGTGAAATGCCGGTCTGAGAACGGTATCTTCGGATTGACGACAAGCATCCAACCGTCGCTAATATCTCGCTTCCCCAACTCAAGGGCTTCAGTCATATCGTCTTTTGGCTGCACGATCTCATTATGAAGGCTCACGGGAACCGGCCCCATTGGCCAAGCGAAATAAGTCAGCCCCGTCACATTTCGACCGGTCTGTTTGAAATGTTCAAAGTCCAAAAAGTATAGAAGTTTGAATAGCTTGACCTTGCCAAGCTTTTTTGTGTTCCGGGCAAAATAGTTGATCGCATGAATCAACTTTTCGCGCTCGTGCGTGACAAGCATTCACCGATCCCCATTCTGTTGGGAGCGACTCTATCAGAGTTCGCGCGGAAATAGAATCCAGCGAGTGTCAACAATTTTATTGACCGGCTTGGAGTCGGGCAAATGGTACAGATGCGGTTACGGGTTAGGCGGGGAGCGCCCATTTGGCGGTAGCCCTATCGCCTATTTTGGCAACAGCCATTTCGCTTGCTCGCCAGATACGTCAGGTTTGCTCGAACCCGCCTTGCCAGCGCCGGCAGCGCCTCAGCCCGTATCCCTTGGTCTCGACAATCGCCGCCGCGATCTCTTGATTTGACAGCGGTCGCCCCTCGGTCCGCCTCAAGGCGTCCAGAATGAGCCGGTTAAGTTGCCCACCGCAGCGTTCTTCCCGGTAGCGAATGCCTTCTTTCATCTTGAGGACTTCCCCCGCCAGCGTGGCGCGTCGATCCTCCAAGGCGTGGATAGCGTAGCGATTTGCGTTCTCGGTCATGCCGACAAGCTCGCAAAATCAGGCCGAAACGGCCATATTCCAGTTGGTGCATTTGCCAACTAGGGCCGCGGCGACGTATACTCCTGCTGATCGTCAGCGCCTGTGGGTGTCAATGCCGAGTGTCGCGTCGCCGCCTGTCAGCGGCAACCTTCACGCCCCCACGCTATCCCCCAAATAATCGATCGCGGCCTCGGTGCCGTGGCCGTGCGGGATTTGCAGCGCGCGCAGTCCCATCTCGATCACGCCGAGCGTGCCGAGGATCATCGGCGCGTTGACGTGGCCCATATGGGCGATCCGGAAGGCGCGGCCGGCGAGGTCGCCGATTCCAGTGCCGAGCACCACGCCGCATTTCTGCTTGCAATAGCGCGCCAGCGCCAACGGATCGGCGCCGTCGATCAGCACCGTGGTGACGGTGTCGGAGCGCTGTTCCGGCGCCGCGATGTTGAAACTGAGCGCGCCGCCCATCGCCCAGCCGGCGACCGCGCGGCGCACCGCCTCGCCGAGCAGCTTGTGGCGCAGGAACGACCCCTCCAGCGTCTCCTCGAACAGCATGTCGATCGCCTGGCGCAGCGCGAACAACAGATGCACCGGCGCGGTGCCGGCATATTTCATGTAGTGCTCGGGGCCTTCGCGCAGCGTCCAGTCCCAATAGGGCGAGCGCAATCCGGCGCTCTGGTGCATCGCGCGGGCGCGCGGCCCGGCGGCGACGAACGACAGCCCGGGCGGCGTCATCAGCCCCTTCTGCGAACTCGCCATCGCGAGGTCGACGCCCCAGCCGTCCATCTGGAACGGCATGCAGCCCAACGAGGCCACCGCATCGACCATGAACAGCGCGGGATGCCCGGCGGCCTTGATGGCGGCGCCGAGCGCTGCGATGTCGTTGACCACACCGGAGGCGGTGTCGATCTGTACCACCACGATGGCCTTGATCTGATGCGCACTGTCCTGTCGCAGCCTGGCTTCGAGTTCGTCCGGCCGGACCGCGCGGCGCCAGTCGCCCTTGAGGATTTCCACCTCGATGCCCATGCCCGACGCGGTGGTGCCCCATCCCAGCGCGAAGCGGCCGCTCTCCAAGACCAGGATCTTGTCGCCGCGCGACAGCACGTTGCTGAGTGCTGCTTCCCAGGCGCCGTGGCCGTTGGCGATGTAGATGTAGCAGTGACCTTGGGTGGCAAACAATCGGCCGAGATCGCGCAGGATGCCGTCGGTGAGCTCGACCATGGCGTCGGAATAAATGTCGAGCGCCGGGCGATGCATCGCCTGCAGCACCGCGTCGGGCATCGTGGTGGGGCCGGGAATCGCCAGAAATTCCCGTCCGGCGCGTACGACCATGGTGTTTGTCCTTGGGCTGAGAGCGGTGGTGACTAAGAGCGATGGCGCGACTCGCGGGCGAGCCGGCGGTGCCCGATGGATGCCGCGCCAGCCGGACGAATTCAAGCAAATCCGGCGCTCTCGCCGAGCCTGGCGGTCAAAGATGTTTGACCGGAGATGGTCGAAGCGGCACAGCCGGCGGGCCGAGCGGAGGCGATGGCGGCGATGTGTGCCCGGCGGTCGAATTGCAGGGCGCGGTGTGCTGCGGACGCGGTGGCCATAAGAGGCAAGTCTGTATCAAGCGGTGGAAGATTCTCAACGAGAACAGGACCCCGCCTCAATGCTCCCCTCCCCCTTGCGGGGAGGGGAGTACCGCCTCGTTGCGGTGATGCTTCAGGGCGACCGGGTAGTTCAGCGCAGGCTCGCTGCGCAAGAGATGTGTTGCCGTCCCCGCGGATGCTGAGCGCGGCCCTCCCCCTTGCGGGGAGGGGTCGGGGGCGGGGGTCTCCGGTGACTGAGGCCGGCTTAATGCCTGACCCTGCTACGATAGCGGCCGGCGGTTCACGCCGCCGCGCCTTACCGCCTGGTCTCGCGGCATCCCGCGGCTTCGGCCTCTTCGACCGAACAGAACCAGCGGGTGCCCTTGCTGACGTGCATCTGGATCTTGGCGTACCAGCGGCTTTGCGGGCGATGATAGATGCAATGCCCGGAGCGGTTGACGTTGCCCTTGATGGTGCACTCCGGCGACGGCGCCACCGGGCCCGACGCCGAGGCCAGCAGGATGGCGTTGGCGGTCGGCGGCGGCTTGACGGCGCCGAGGATGGTGGTGGCCTTGTTGCGCACCCGCCAATCCCACGGCGCGATGAAGGCGCCGGCCCACAACCCGGCCTTGGCGTCGCGCGCCACCTTCTGGTCGGCGTCGTAGTCGTGCGAGATCTTCGCATAGGCCAGCGCCCAGCCGCTCTGCACCAGCCATTTCTGGATGTCCTCGCCTTCGACCTCGCAGCGCCCCACCGAACGGCCGAAGCGGTCGGTGCGCTGGATGTGGCAGCTCCACGACTTGCTGCCGGCGTGGCGCACCAGCTCGTCGCGCGCCGCCACGCCGCAACTCCAGCGCTCGCCCTTCGGGTTGAGGCAGAGCTGATCCAGCGAGGGGGCGTCGATGCCGCCGAGCCGGATGCGGCTGCTGCCGATGGTCACCTGATCGCCTTCGCGGATCTTCGGCACGCCGCTGACGTCGGCGGCCTCGGCCAACACCGGCGACAGCAGCAGCGCGATCGCCAACCCAAATCTCGTCACCATCTCGGCTCACCGTCATTTCAACGCGAGCATCACCACGATCTCGGATTGTGGTGGGAGTTGGGCCGCAGCACCAGCATTGATTTCTGGAGGCAATTCAATTCCCCGGGACTCGTTGCTAATTAGCAGCGGATCGCGGCGTCGTCGCACGGCGCGCCAGCGCCAGCCCCATCAGCGCGAAGGCCGACGTCACTTCGGGCCCGCCGACCAGAATGCGGGTCGGGGTCTTCATCTTATTCCACTCATAGGCCTTGAACGGCGCGCCGCGCGGCCCCTCGCCGAGCGCGTTGAGGATGCAATGGAGCGGCGCCTTGAAGCTGTCCGGCTCGGCGCCGAGATGGCCGAGCGCGATCAGCGCGAGAGCGGCGTCGAACGGATTGATCTCGTGGGTGATCAGCTGCTGCTGCACATAACCCAGCACGGCGTCGCGCATCTCGGCGAACGCGTCGTCGGGATCGATGGCGCGCTGGGCCGACTCCGGCAGCGCCCGCAGCGCGGCGGTGCAGCGGCCGAAATAGGCGCAATACAGTTCAGGCAGATAGTAGATATGCGATTTCTGATCGGTGAATTGGCCGCTGGCGATCAGCCTGCGATGAAAGCCGATGAGCCGCTGCACGGTGTCGAGCCGCGCCGGGGTTTCGATCACCCGCCAGCGCGCGCAATTGCGCAACGTCACCTCGAGCACGTCGAGATTGAGCGTGGGATCGAGATCGTTGCCGAACGGCCGCTCGCCGGACAGGCTGTCGATCCAGGTGACGATGCCGCCGTCGTAATCGATGTGGTCGTTCAGCGGCATGGTGATCGTGGGCGCGCGGCCGCCGTCGCGGATCTGCAGGCCGGCGAACACGTCGATCAGCGGTTGGCGCAGCATCGGGTCGTCGCAGCCGGCCTGGGTCGCGACCGAGACCGCGCTGGCGGTGGTGTCGCAATCCGGCACATAGACGTCGAAGCCGAGCCGCTGTTTGATCTGCCAGAACAACCGGCTGAACCGCGGATGCGGCAGCGGCGCCAGCGCGGTGACGACGTCGACGGTGCCGCCGTCGGGGCCGCGCACGGTCTCGCGGCTGGTATCGAGACAGAACGCGATCATCGCATCGACGGCGTGGCGCGCTGCCGCGCTCTCCTCGGGCGTGGCGAGGCCGCAGCCGAGAAAGCCGAGCAGCGCTTCGCTGAAGAACGCGTCGTAATAAGCCGAGCGATGTCGGATCTGCACCGGCTGCCACATCGGCTCGGCGATCCCGATCCATGGCGGATTGATCAGCCGACCGACCGCGGAGCGGGCGATGAACGCCCGCGCCAGATTGAACATCAGCGTCGAGTTCTTGTAGCCGCGGGCGTTCAGTCCGTTCAGCGCCATCAGCAGTTCGCGACCGCCGCAGTCCGGATCGCCGATCAGGTTGAAGGCGGCGTAGGTCGGAATGAATCCGTTGCGCTCGAACGAGCCCAACAGGTGATTGCCGCAGGCGCGGATCGCGGCGTCGACATCGGCGGGCCGCGGCAGATGCAGCGGCGGGGTCACCCGCTTCGGCTTCGGGTGAGCGAGTTGGATAGTGTCGACGAGATCGGCGACCGGCCGGCCGATTGCGGCCCAGTCCGGCGCGTCCTCGTCGCAGGCCGCGGTCAGCGCGTCGCGCAGCGCGCGAAACCGCACCGGGTCGCGCAATTCCGGCAGTCCGGCGCGGCGCAGCAGCAGGCGCAGCGCGGGATTATTGAGCGCGGTCTGGTAGAATTTCGCCAGATGGGAGTTGCCACAGCTTTGCCGCAAGAATACCGGATCGCAAACATCGTACAGCGAGGGGCCGTCCTTGGCGGCGGTCAGCGCGCGATAGAAGGCGCCGGCCATATAGTGAAGATCCATCGGCGAACTTTCCAAGCGGTATTATCTTCAGGCTCTGCCAAACCACCCCATCGGGGCATCCAAGCAGTATCCGCAAGTCGTTGAGAAATCGCACCAAACTCGGGGAAATACAATTCCGCCAGAGGTCGGGGATGTGGCTGAAGAACTCCTGCGGGCCTGGTTGCCGTGTTGATCGTATAGTTGCGCGGCGGCGAAGCAAAACCACAATGTAACCAGCCACGAAACGCTGGCATTGAGGACAACCGGTTGCTGGGTTGCTGGAAAAGCCGCCGCTCGGTAATGCTGCAGCGCCGCAAATTCAGCGTAATCGCCCGGCAATGCCTGCCTGTTCCAGCAAACCTCTTTCGATCTGCCGCGACATACTTTCGTGCGTCAAGGATGACCAAATGAATTTCGGGCTGTTTCGAATTTCCCGCCGTTCGATGACCACCGCCGCCGCTCTGGTCGGTCTGGTGTCGTTGGGGCTGGGCGCCCATGCCGCGCTGAACAAGCGCGCGCTCGATGTGCCGCCGCCGCCGGCGGCCGACCAACCGGCCGATGCCAAGGGCAACGCTTCGCGGCTCGCGCTGGTGATCGGCAACGGCCATTATCCGGACGCCGGCGCACCATTGGCGCAGCCGATCAATGATGCGCGCGCGCTGACCGCCGCGCTGCGCCGCGACGGCTTCGATGTCGACGTGGTGGAAGACGCTACGCGCAACGACATGGACCGCGCGATCGCGCGGCTGAAGGCGCGGATCACGCCGGAGTCGGTGGTGATGCTGTATTTCGGCGGCTTCGCCATTCAGGCCGGCCGCGAGAGCTACATGGTCCCGGTCGACGCCACGATCTGGAAGGAGGCCGACGTGCGCCGCAACGGCGTCAGCGTCGAATCCGTGCTGACGGCGATGCAAGCGCAGGGCGCCCGCGCCAAGCTTGCGGTGATCGATGCGTCGCGACGTAATCCCTATGAGCGCCGCTTTCGCGGTTACTCGCACGGCTTGGCGCCGATCGATGTGCCGGACAATGCGCTGGTGCTGTCGGCGGCGACGCCCGGCAAGGTCGCCGACGATTCTAACGCCGCGAACAGCGTGCTGATGGCCGAGTTGCTCACCGCGCTGGCCTCGCCGGTCGCCGCCGAAGCCGCCTTCCTCACCACCAAGACCGCGGTGGTGCGCGCCTCCGAGGGCACGCAGGTGCCGGCGCTGTCGTCGTCGCTGCACAGCGACGTCGCGTTCGGCCGCGTCGGGGCGTCTGCCGAAAAGCCCGGCGAATAGCCGACACCTCTATTTCGCCTTCGCGTCCGTTGCGGTCACCGGCCTGACCGGATCGCCTTCGCGCAGCAGCGCGCCGGCCCGCGCCACCACGACGTCGCCCTCGGCAAGCCCTTCGCGAATCTCGATCTGTCCGCCGGACATTAGCCCGGTCTCCACCCGCCGGGTTTCGACCAGCTGCCGCCGCACCACCTGAACCACGGTGCCGGCGCTGCCATACAGCACCGCGGTCAGCGGCACCGAGACGCCGCAGCTTTCGCCGGTCGTGATCATCGCCCGTCCGGACGAATTCGCCAGCAGTCGCTTGCTGGCGTTGACGGTGATGTACACTTGGCCGAGCTGGCTAGGGGGATCGACCGTCGCCGACACCCGTCGGACCTTGCCGGTCAATTCGTCGGCGCCGACGATCTTGATCGTGGCGGTCTGATTGATGGCGAGCTTCGACAGATCGCGCACCGGCACTTGGCCGACCAGATCGAACTTGTTGCGGGCGATGATGCTGAACAGCGGCTCGCCCTTGGCTGAGGCCACCGCGCCGATCACCGCCGACGAAGCGCTCACCACCCCGGCGATCGGCGCCTGCACCAGCGTGGTGCCGCCCTCGGGGAGGTTGAGTCTGGCCAGCGGCTGCCCGGCGGTCACTGTCTCGCCGGGATCGACCGAGATCTCGGCGACCTTCAAACCCGGGCGATCCGGCCGCACCGAGACTTCCTCGCGCGGCAGCAGCAGCCCGAACACCTCGACAATCGCGAAAAAGCAGGCCTTGCCGGCATTGACCACCGTGACGGTGGCGCCTTTGAAGTCCGGCGCCTCGGCCGCGAGACCGGGCGGTGCGATCAGAGCCAACGTCGCGGTGACGATGGCGATCAGGCCCGCATGACGCCGCCGCCGCGCCGCGCGGGCTTCTGCGTGAACCGTGCGCCAAGCCTGGTTCGGGTCTGAACGCGTCATCGGATGTTCCGTATTCCACTGGGTCGGTGTTTCCCGACTCTATTGAAGCTGCGTCAGCGCGCCAAGAGCGCTGTTTCGATGCCGCAGGCCAGGCGCACCGAGCGCCGGCCGCAACGCCAGCGTTATAACCAAAACGATATAGCCAGGTATTCTCGCGGAATCCGTTCGCCGACTTTGCCGCGCGACCGACTTCGTACCAAGAGGTGAGAAATCTCCTGCGAAAATGACATCGCGGTCGAAACGCCGCGGCGTCGCGCACGAAAAACTCTGCAAATTCGCTGATTTTCGCGGTTTTCGTCGGCCGCGCGCGGCTGGCACGGGCCCTGCAATACCAATGCTGAGCTCGCAGCGTTCGCCCGAGCCCGCATCGCGCTGTGAGGCGAACGACGACTATCCATCTGATCAACCCCGGAGGGTTTCAAAGTGACACGCAAGATTGCGATCTACGGCAAGGGCGGCATTGGCAAATCGACCACCACCCAGAACACCGCGGCGGCGCTGGCGCATTTCCACGACAAGCACGTCTTCATCCATGGCTGCGACCCGAAGGCCGATTCCACGCGTTTGATCCTCGGCGGCCTGCCGCAAGCGACCGTGATGGACACGCTGCGCGTCGAGGGCGCCGAGAAGGTGACGCTCGATAAGGTGGTGAAGACCGGCTTCAAGGACATCCGCTGCGTCGAGTCCGGCGGTCCGGAGCCCGGCGTCGGCTGCGCCGGCCGCGGCGTCATCACCGCCATCGACCTGATGGAAGAGAACGAAGCCTACACCGAAGACCTCGATTTCGTGTTCTTCGACGTGCTCGGCGACGTGGTGTGCGGCGGCTTCGCGATGCCGATCCGCGACGGCAAGGCGCAGGAAGTCTACATCGTCGCCTCCGGCGAAATGATGGCGATCTACGCCGCCAACAACATCTGCAAGGGTCTCACCAAATACGCCAAGCAGAGCGGCGTCCGGCTTGGCGGCATCATCTGCAACAGCCGCAACGTCGATGGCGAAAAGGAATTTTTGGCCGAATTTACCAAGGCGATCGGCAGCAAGATGATCCATTTCGTGCCGCGCGACAACATCGTGCAGAAGGCCGAATTCAACAAGAAGACGGTCACCGAATTCCAGCCCGACGCCAACCAGGCGCATGAATACAAGGAGCTCGGCCGCAAGATCATCGAGAACACCGATTTCGTGATCCCGAAGCCGATGGCGATGGACGAACTCGAAGCCATGGTCGTGAAATACGGCCTGATGGACTGAGCCCCCACGCGCGCCGGTCGCCCCGGCGCGCGGTCCCCCAACCCTTTCATGGAGCGAGGCCCATGCCCTATCATGAGTTCGAAGTCAGCAAATGCATCCCCGAGCGCAAGCAGCACGCGGTCGTCAAGGGCCCGGGGGAGGATCTGACCTCCTGCCTGCCGAAGGGATATCTCAACACCATCCCTGGCTCGATCTCCGAACGCGGCTGCGCCTATTGCGGCGCCAAGCACGTCATCGGCACGCCGATGAAGGACGTGATCCATCTCAGTCACGGCCCGGTCGGCTGCACCTACGACACCTGGCAGACCAAACGCTATATCAGCGATAATAACGACTATCAGCTGAAATACACCTTCGCTTCCGACGTGAAGGAGAAGCACATCGTATTCGGCGCCGAGAAGCTGTTGAAGCAGAACATCCTCGAGGCGTTCAAAGCGTTTCCGACTATGAAGCGCATGACCATCTACCAGACCTGCGCCACCGCCTTGATCGGCGACGACGTCAACGCCATCGCCGCCGAGGTGATGGAGGAACTGCCCGACGTCGATATCTTCGTCTGCAACTCGCCGGGTTTCGCAGGCCCCAGCCAATCCGGCGGCCATCACAAGATCAACATCGCTTGGCTGAACCAAAAGGTCGGCACCGTCGAGCCGAAGATCACCGGCGACTACGTCATCAATTACGTCGGCGAGTACAACATCCAAGGTGACCAGGAAGTCATGATCGACTTCTTCAAGCGTATGGGCATCCAGGTGCTGTCGACCTTCACCGGCAACGGCTCCTACGACGATCTGCGCAGCATGCACGGCGCCCATCTCAACGTGCTGGAATGCGCCCGCTCGGCCGAATACATCTGCGACGAATTGCGGATGCGCTACGGCATTCCGCGGCTCGACATCGACGGCTTCGGCCACAAGGCGCTCGGCGACAGCTTGCGCAAGGTCGGCCTGTTCTTCGGGATCGAAGACCGCGCCGAGGCGATCATCGCCGAGGAGACCGCCAAATGGGGTCCCGAACTCGCCTGGTACAAGGAGCGCCTGCAAGGCAAGAAGGTGTGCCTGTGGCCGGGCGGCTCCAAGCTCTGGCACTGGGCCCATGCCATCCAGGAAGAAATGGGCGTCCAGGTGGTCTCGGTCTACACCAAGTTCGGCCATCAGGGCGACATGGAAAAGGGCGTCTCGCGTTGCGGCGAAGGCGCGCTGGCGATCGATGACCCCAACGAACTCGAAAATCAGGAAGCGCTGAAGACCCTGAAGCCGGACGTGATCTTCACCGGCAAGCGGCCGGGCGAAGTCGCCAAGAAGATGCGGGTGCCCTATCTCAACGCCCATGCTTACCACAACGGCCCCTACAAGGGCTGGGAGGGCTGGGTGCGCTTTGCCCGCGACATCTACAATGCGATCTATTCGCCGATGCATCAGCTGTCGGCGATCGACATCTCCAAGGACGACTACGCGACCGACAAGGGCTTCACCACCCGGCGCATGCTGTCCGATGCCAATCTCTCCGACGAGTCAAAGGCGTCGCCGATGACCGGCTATTCCGGCAAGTTCGACCCGATCGCCGCCATCCGCGCCAAGACCGCCGCCGACTATCCGGTGTTTCCGCGTCGTAGCGTCACCGAAGCCGCCGAGTAGGGAGGACCCCATGGCCAAGATCAAGAAACAGAAAGACGTCGCGCGCGCCAATTACCCCAAGCTCTACGACCACGATCCGCTCGCGGACATGGACGCAGAGACCAGGGCGAAGGTGTCGGAGCTGGAGAACTACATCATGAAGAACTGCCTGTGGCAGTTCAACTCCCGCGGCTGGGACCGGCGCAAGCAGAGCGCCGGCGTGCTCGGCAAGACCGCCCAGATCCTGGTTGGCGAGGAGGTGGATAATCCGACCCCGCTCGACAAGTGCTACTGGGTCGACGCGGTGTTGCTGGCCCGCAACTTCACCGAGCGCTGCGCCTGGCTCTCCGACATGGGCAAGGACGAGATCCGAGCCCTGATCGCCAAGCTGCACGCCCGCATCGATTGGCTCACCATCGACGGCTCGCTCAATGAAGAGCTGACGGTCCAGAACTACTGAGGAGATTCCTATGAATTGCCAAGTCAAAGTCAAGGACCGCGTCGGCACCATCAACCCGATCTTCACCTGCCAGCCGGCCGGCGCTCAGTTCGCCTCGATCGGCATCAAGGACTGCATCGGCATCGTGCATGGCGGTCAGGGCTGCGTGATGTTCGTCCGGCTTTTGATCTCCCAGCACCTCAAGGAGAGCTTCGAGATCGCCTCGTCCTCAGTGCACGAGGACGGCGCGGTGTTCGGCGCGCTCGACCGGGTCGAGACCGCGGTCGACGTGCTGTTGATGCGCTATCCGCATGTCAAGGTGGTGCCGATCATCACCACCTGCTCGACCGAAGTGATCGGCGACGACGTCGATGGCCTGATCACTAAGCTGGAGGAGGGCCTGCTCGCCGAGAAATATGCCGACCGCGAAGTGCATCTGCTGGCCATCCATTCGCCGAGCTTCGTCGGCTCGATGGTGTCGGGCTATGACGTCGCGGTGCGCGACTTCGTCAAGAAGTTCGCCAAGAAGGGTGAACCGTCGGGCAGGATCAACCTGTTGACCGGCTGGGTGAACCCGGGCGACGTCAAGGAGCTCAAACACCTGGTCTCCGAACTCGGCATCGAGGCCAACGTGCTGTTCGAGATCGAGAGCTTCGACAGCCCGCTGATGCCCGACGGCGCCGGCATCTCGCATGGCAACACCACCGTCGCCGACCTCGAAGCCACCGGCTCGGCGATCCACACCTTCGCGCTGAACCGCTACGAGGGCGGCAAGGCGGCGCAACTTCTGGAAAAGAAGTTCAAAATCCCCTCGACCATCGGCCCGACCCCGATCGGCATCCGCAACACCGACGCGCTGTTGAAGAAGCTCTCGCAGGTCACCGGCAAGCCGATCCCTGCGAGCCTGGTCAAGGAACGCGGCATCGCGCTCGACGCCATCTCTGACGTCGCGCACATGTTCCTCGCCGATAAGAAGGTGGCGATCTACGGCAATGCGGATCTGGTGATCGGATTGGCGGAATTCTGCCTCGACCTGGAGATGAAGCCGCAGCTGTTGCTGCTCGGCGACGACAATGCCGGCTATGTCAACGATCCCCGCATCAAGGCGCTGCAGGAGAACGTCGATTATCCGATGGAGATCATCACCAACGCCGACTTCTGGGAGCTGGAAAACCGGATCAAGAATGAGGGACTCGAGCTCGATCTGATCCTCGGTCACTCCAAGGGCCGCTTCATCTCGATCGACTACAATATCCCGATGGTGCGGGTGGGCTTCCCGACCTACGACCGCGCCGGGCTCTATCGTCACCCGGTCGTCGGCTATGGCGGCGCCACTTGGCTCGCCGAACAGATGGCCAATGCGCTGTTCACCGACATGGAGCACAAGAAGAACAAGGAATGGCTGCTGAACGTGTGGTGATGTCATGGGCGGTTGTTCCTCATCCTGCGGCGGAGCCTCCGCGCTCCGCCGCGCCCCGGCCCCCGACGGCAAGCTGCGGATCGCAGCCTTCGTCGATGCCGCGGGCGACCTGATCAGCTTCTTCGAGCCGGGCTTCGTTCGGGTCTATGAGCGGGCCGACGGACAATGGACCAGCATCAGCGAAACGCCGCTGGCGCTGCAACGCGATCTCGGCCTCGCGCACCTGAAGAGCCAATTGAAAGGCGCGCTAGCCGATCTCGAGCACTGCGGCATCTTCATCGGCCAGCGATTGCGCGGCATCCACAACGTGCTGCTCGAGGACATGGGCTTCCACAATTGGGAAGGCGAGGGGCCGGTGCTGGCCAAGCTCGACGCCGTGGCGGAGCGCGAGGCGGAAGCCGCTCGGAAGGCCGCGGCGGCCTGCGGTCCTTGCGCGCTCGCCGAGGTAACGGCGCCGATCGACGCCGCGCCGGTCAAGGTCGGCGACGCTCACTTCCGGCTTCACCTCACCGCGGTGCTGAAGAGCCACCCAGAGTTGAATTCGCGTCAGCTGCTGATCCCGTTCCTCAACGCCGGCGGCTTCGAGAGGCTCGACATCGTCTGCGATCATCAGCCGCGCTGGCTAGCGCAGGAGCTGGACCGCCTGCAGCTCGCCGCCGTCGCAGAACCGCTGCTGCAGGGTCGGCGCGAATTCACCATCAGCATCGGCCGGCGTGGTGAGAGCGGTGGCCGCGGCGAGCAACTCAAAGGATGATGACATGCTGGCTTTTGGCGAAAAATCGCATCATCTCTACTTCGTCTATGGCGCCGACATGAACAGCACGCAGATCGCGCTGCGCTGTTACAACCCGATGGCGGTCGCGGTGGCGAGGCTGCCGAACTATCGCATCGGCTTCTACGGCCAATCCAGCAAATGGGGCGGCGGCGAGGAGACCTTTGTCGAAGCCAGCGGCGAAGATCTCTGGGGCGTGGTGTATCGGCTGTCGTTCTACGACGGCGAGCGGTTGGACCGCTGCCACGACGTCCGGCTCGACGGCAACGGCGCCTATTTTCTCTGGCCGTCCGAGGTGACCGACGGCGAGGGGACGAGCTATCCGGTCCTCCTATATAAGAGGGCGCTGCTCGGCATCCAGGAGCCGCCGACCGACGCCTATCTCGCGCACATCGTCAGCGGTGCAATCTGCAATGGGCTGCCGGCCGATTACGTCGAGCAATTGCGGGCCATCCCGACGATCCCGTCCGAAGCCGGCATGCCGTTGAACGACCCGGTGCAGCGGGAGATCAGCTTCGGCGCAGCTTGCGGGAGCTGCGGCTGATTCGCTGCGGTTGATGACGCGCGTGCCGTCTCACTGAGTTCTTGCGGCGAGGCAGCGTTCGACAAAGGCTGTAAATCGCCCGATCAGTTAACCGCGGCCGAAATGCAGAGCTGCATTCGCTCAAAGCATGGCGTCGTATCGACGTCATGTTGCCGTCATCGGCTCAGCGCCGTCCGTTCTGACGACGGCCGGCGCCTCATATTAGAATAGTATTATCAATGATTGCCTGCCGGCTTGAGCCGGAATCATTTGCCTTGCATCGGCTGCGATCCGGCCGTTGCGCGACCCGCTGACGCGCATTGCCCGCGTGGTTCGGCCGTCCCGTAAATCTACGGGTACGAAAATTAACGCGGTTGCAGCACTCTGAGACTACCAGTCGAAGACTACGAGGCGACGGTCGGATCGGATCTCACGCTTTGCCAGTGTGCTTCGCCTTTCCCTTGAATCGTTTTATGCGCGATTAACCCGTCAAAGTTGAATTGGGGTGTTAACGGGACCAAAGAACTACGTAGTTATACCTGTGGCCACTGCGCCGTTCTGCGCGTGTTCAAGACCCTCTCTTCGTTCGACTTGTCCGTGTCATCAACTGGTCATGAGTTCAAAAAATGGAAATCAAGTCGCCGCAGCCTTCGCTTCGCCTTCCCGCGGACTGCAGCATTGCCGGCATCCGCGCGGTCTATGATCTGATCCGTAGTCTGCTCAGCCAGCAACGCGATCTACAGGTCGACTGCTCGGCGGTCGACAAGGCCGACGTCACCTCGGTGCAGCTGTTGCTGTCGGCGACGCGCACCGCGGACGAACAGGGGGGCCGGCTGGACCTGACCGATTTGTCGCAAAATCTCAGGACCACGTTTCAACGTGCCGGCGTGTCCAGTAGCGCGTTCTCCGAGCGGACCGACGCAGAACAGAGCGAGACGAAGTAAATGGCCACCATCCTCACCGTCGACGATTCCCCAAGCATCCGGCAGATGATCAAGGTGGCGCTGGCGCCGCTCGGTCATAATGTCATCGAGGCGGGCGACGGCGCCCAGGGCCTGGAAAAAGCCAAGGCGAGCCGGCCCCACCTGGTGATCACCGATCTCAACATGCCGGTGATGAACGGCATGGAGCTGATCAAGGCGCTGCGGGCGACTCCGGCTTTGACCGGGTTGCCGATCGTGTTCCTGACCACCGAATCCAATGACGCGGTCAAGCAGGAGGCCAAGAAGGCCGGTGCCACCGGCTGGATCACCAAGCCGTTCAGCCAGGATCAGCTGCAGGCCGTCGTCAACAAGCTGGTGCGGTCATGAGTGGGCTGGATCCGGTCGAGGTCTTCCGTCAAGAGGCCAGCGATTTGTTCGAGGCGCTGGAAGGCGCGCTGCTCGATCTCGGATCGCGTCCCGACGACCGCGAACTGATCGACACCACGTTTCGCGCTCTGCACACCATCAAGGGCTCGGGTGCGATGTTTGGCTTCGACAAGGTCGCGACCTTCACCCATGAATTCGAGACCGCGTTCGACCAGGTGCGCAAGGGCGAGATCAAGGCCAGCCAGGACCTGATCTCGGTGGCGCTTTCCGCCAAGGATTACATCCGCGCGCTGATCGAGGCGCCGGAGAGCACCGATTCGATCATCGGCGATGCAATTCTCGACGAACTGCGCCGCTTCGTCGCCCCGACCGCGGATCGCGGGCCGGACGAGGAGCATAGCATCGCATCCGCCGTTACCACCGCGCCGCCTGCGCCCGCCACCGCGGGGCGGGGCTGGCAACTGCACATCGAATTCGATCGCGACGTATTGCGAAACGGCTCGAACCCGCTCGATTATCTCGACGATCTACGCAAGCTCGGCACCGCGTTCGCCACCGCGTTGACCGAGGATGTGCCGCTGCTCGACGAGCTCGAGCCCGAGCTGTGCTTCTTGAAATGGGACGTGACGTTGAACAGCGATTGCGATCGCGCCGCGATCGACGACGTCTTCATGTTCGTGCAGGACGAGATGGTGCTGAGCTGCGAGCCGCTGCCGGAAACGGCCGTGGTCGCACCGCAGCCGATGATCGCCTCGCCGTCGCTTGCCCCGAATCCGACCGTCGCCACCGCACCGCGGCGTGCCGAGCCGGAAGCCGACAAGCCGGCGACCGCCGCGACCAAATCCAAGGGCGACGAACAACGTCGTTTCGACGACAAGGGCATGCCGACCGTACGCGTGCAGGCGCAACGGCTCGATGAATTGATGGACCGGGTCGGCGAGCTGGTGATCGCCCAGGCCAGGCTCAGCCAATTGGCCGCCGCCACCGACGACATTTCCATCAAGGCGATCGCCGAGGAAATCGAACGCCTCGCCGCCGGCTTGCGCGATACCACGATGGGCGCGCGGATGGTGCCGATCGGCTCGCTGTTCGGCCGCTTCCGCCGCCTGGTGCACGACCTGTCGCGCGATCTCGGCAAGCCGGTGGACTTCGTCACCTCCGGTGAAGATACCGAACTCGACAAGACCATGATCGAGCGGCTGGCCGATCCCCTGGTCCATCTGATCCGCAACGCGATCGACCATGGCATCGAAGACACGGCGAGCCGTGCCGCCGCCGGCAAGACCGAGATCGGACGCATCGAAATCGCCGCGATCCACTCCGGCGCCCAGGTGCTGGTCACGGTGCGCGACAATGGCGCCGGTCTCAACGCCGCCCGGATCCGCGCCAAGGCGGAAGAACAGGGCTTGATTCAGCCGGGCGCGGTGTTGTCCGACGACGACGTGCATCAGCTGTTGTTTCAGCCCGGTTTCTCCACCGCGCAGACCATCTCCACGCTGTCCGGCCGCGGCGTCGGGATGGACGTGGTCAAGCGCACCATCGACGCGATGCGCGGTTCGATCGACATCTCGACCCAGCACGGCCGCGGCACCACGGTGACGTTGCGGCTGCCGTTGACGCTGGCGATCATCGAAGGCCTGCTGATCCGCGTCGGCGAAGGCCGCTACATCATCCCGCTGGCGGCGGTCGAGGAATGCGCCGAACTATCCGCCGAAGAGGAGCGGGTGCGCGGTCGCGACTTCCTCAACATGCGCGGCGATCTTGTGCCGTTCCTGCGGCTGCGCGATCTGTTCGAAGTCGGCGGCCAGCCGGATCGTCACCAGAAGATCATCATCGCCTCGTCGGGCGAGACCCGCGTCGGCCTGATCGCCGACCAGATCATCGGCAGCCACCAATCGGTGATCAAGTCGCTGTCGAAGCTGCATTCCGACGTCACCATGTTCTCCGGCGCCACCATCCTCGGCGACGGCTCTGCTGCTCTGATTCTCGACGTCGCGCAGCTGCTGGCGATCGGCCAGTCGCTCGGCGACGGCAAACTCACCAATGAGGCGGCGTGATGGATCAGGTTCTGGAGAAGCGGCCGGAGGCCGAGGTCGAAGACGATCTGATGCAGGCGGTGATGCTTGGGATCGGCGACGAAGTATTCGCGCTCAACACCAAGCTGGTGCGTGAGATCATCGATCCGGTGCCGGCCACGCGGGTCGCCGGGGCGCGGCCCTATCTACCCTGCGTCGTCAACGTGCGCGGCAACGTCATTCCGCTGGCCGATCTGCGCTCGCGGTTCGGCATGGCGAAGACCGCCGACACCGCCGACACCCGGATCGTGGTGCTCGAGATCGAAATCGATCGCGACCCGGTGCTGGTCGGTGTGGTCGCCGACAAGGTCCACGAGGTGACGCAGATCTCGCGCGCCGACGCGCAGCCGACCCCGCGGGTCGGGATGCGCTGGAATCCGGAATTCATCAGCTTCATCACCAAATGGCGCGACGAATTCGTGATCGTTCCGAACATGGAACGTATCTTAAGCTGACGCCAATTGCGAAATTGCGAGAAAATGAGGAACTAAGAGATGCGCTTCACTGTGAAGGCCAAGCTGGCAAGTGCGTTCGGTGTCGTCATTGCGCTGTCGATGGTTACGGGCTTCATCGCCTACAGCAAGCTTACCTTGCTGGATACCTCGCAGCTGCGGCTGGTGGCGCAGGCGGAACGCATGAAGAAGACCGCGAACCTGATGAACAGCATTCAGGGCCAGCTTCGCGCCGAAACTCGGATGATCCTCTCGCTTTCGGACAAGGATTCCGCCGAACAGCAAAAGCTGATGATGGAGCGGCGCGACGCTAGCCTGAAGCTCAAGGACGGCATTTACGGCGCTGCGTCCGAAGCCGGAAAACGGCTGATCGATCAGGCCGCGGTGAAGTTGCAGCGGCTGAACGAGTTGCAGGAACAGGTCGGCAAACTTTCGCAACTGCGGTCGGACACTCGTTCCGCGGAGTTGTGGGCCTCCGAAGGACTGCCGACGCTTCGCGAATTCAACACGGCGGTCGACAATGCCGTCGCCGAAATCGGCAAGGCGCAACCGACGCTGGAGGGGCAGCGCGCGATCACCTCGTTGCAGACCTCGAAATATGAAGCCGCTCGGCTTGCGCGCTTCGCGACCACCACCTTCGGTGCCAGTACGATCGACGAACTCGATGCCGAATACAAAGCCACGCAGCCGGTGAAAGTCGCCTTCAAGGCCGGCGTGACTCAGACCTCGACCCAACTTGCGGCGCTCGGAGTCGCTTCCAGCGCGCTCAATGCGCAGGCCGATCGCTTTGTGCGCTCCGCCGAGAAAGTCATCGATACCGCGCATGAGGGCGGCAAGATCAAGGCGGTCGCGATCACCAATAATGAGGGCCGCAAGGCGTTCAATGAAGCCCAGACGGCACTCGAAGCGTACATCAAGCTCACCGACGACCAGATGGGCGAGCTTGCCGCCTCCGGCTCGGAAGAAGCGAGCGTCGCCAAGACGCTGCTGATCGGCATCATCATCGCCTCGCTGCTGGCCGCAATCGCCTCGGCGACGTGGATCGCTGTCAACATCAGCCGTGGCCTCAGCCGCGCGGTCGGTCTCGCCGACGCGGTCGCGATCGGCGATCTCAGCCAGCGGATCGAGGTTTCCAGCAACGACGAGATCGGCGATCTGGTGAAATCGCTCAACAGCATGACGGTGAACCTCAACGCCACCGCGAACATCGCGGATTCGATCGCATCCGGCGATCTCACCGTCAACGCCAAGCCGCAGTCCGCAAAGGACACGCTTGGCATCGCGCTGGAACGCATGGTCGAGAAGCTGCGGAACGTGGTCACCGACGCGGTCACCGCGGCACAGAACGTCTCCGCCGGCAGCCAGGAATTGTCGGCCAGCGCCGAGCAGCTGTCGCAGGGCGCCACCGAGCAGGCCTCGGCCGCCGAAGAAGCGTCGTCCTCGATGGAAGAGATGGCGGCGAATGTGAAGCAGAACGCCGAGAACGCCGGTCAGACCGAGAAGATCGCGCATCAGTCGGCCAAGGACGCCGAGGCCAGTGGGGCCGCGGTCGGCCGCGCCGTCGAAGCGATGCAGACCATCGCCGGCAAGATCACCATCGTGCAGGAGATCGCCCGGCAGACCGATCTGTTGGCGCTGAACGCCGCGGTGGAAGCTGCGCGCGCCGGCGAACACGGCAAGGGCTTCGCGGTGGTGGCTTCGGAAGTGCGCAAGCTCGCCGAACGCAGCCAGACCGCGGCCGCCGAAATCGGCGCGCTGTCGAGCGAGACCGTCAAGGCGGCGCAGGAAGCCGGCTCGATGCTGTCGCGGCTGGTGCCGGACATCAAGAAGACCGCGCAATTGGTCGAAGAGATCACCGCCGCCTGCCGCGAGCAGGACGTCGGATCGTCGCAGATCAACCAGGCGATCCAGCAGCTCGACAAGGTCGGCCAGCAGAACGCCGCGGCCTCCGAACAGGTGTCCTCGACCTCCGAAGAACTCGCCTCACAGGCCGAACAGCTGCAATCGACCATCGCCTACTTCAAGATCAACCGTCCGAAGGACGGCGAACAGCCCGCGGCGCTCGATAAGGCGGTGGCCCAGCTGCGCAACAAGTCCGCGGCGATGGCGTCGTCGTCCCGCGGAGCCAAGAGCGCAGCTACGCGCCCGGCGCGCGCGCTGAAGGCCGCCGGCGGCGGCGGCTTTGCCCTCGAGATGAGCGACGCGGCCGATGATCGCGACGACGAGTTTCATCGCCGAAATGCCTGAGGCCTTGCCCCGCGGCAAGGCCGGTTCGCAACGCGACGCGTAGCCGGATCGGCTCCATCAATGCAGCAGGGTTCGTCACAACTCCAAGATTCA
Organism: Rhodopseudomonas palustris BisB18; assembly: GCF_000013745.1. Lineage (GTDB taxonomy): Bacteria > Pseudomonadota > Alphaproteobacteria > Rhizobiales > Xanthobacteraceae > Rhodopseudomonas_A > Rhodopseudomonas_A palustris_F. The sequence goes on along the minus strand of NC_007925.1, from coordinate 5,232,175 downwards.
GCAAACAACTAACTCGATCCGGTTTCGGAATAAGAGGACCAAGAAATGCGTTTCACTGTGAAAGCCAAACTTGCCGCGACGTTCGGCATCGTGATCTTGCTCTCATTGATCGCGGGCGGCGTGGCCTACATGAAGCTCAGCGAAATGGTCGCGACGGCTGAAAACATCGTGTCGGCCGCGGATCGTGGGACGAAGGCCAACGAGATCCAACAGGGCATCCTGCTGCAGATTCGGGCTGAGAAGAACGTCTTGCTGGCTGGCTCCGAAACCCAGGCCGATCAGTACGCTGCCGATGTCATGGAATTGCGGGCTGGCGTGTTAAAGGCCAAGGACGAAGTTTACGCCGCCGCGACCGAAACGGGGAAGCGACTGCTCGAGCGCTTCTCCACCGCCTACGCCGCCATGAACACGGCGCAGGAGCAGTCGATCAAACTCGCAAAGGTCGATCGGGCAAAGGCCATTGAGTTTTCGACGACGGAAGTTCGCAAGGCCGTCGCCGGGGTTACGAGCGCCGCAAAGGAATACCAGGTCTACATCAAGAAATTGATGTCCGACCGGGCCGAACAGGCGCGGGAAGACGGCGCCCGCGCGCAGTTGCTGCTGCTGGTGCTGGTCATCGCGTCCTTGGTGATTGCGCTGGGATCCGCGATCTGGATCGCCTTCAATATCAGCCGCGGGCTCGGCCGCGCGGTCGATCTCGCCGACGCCGTCGCGATCGGCGATCTCAGCAAGAAGATCGAAGTGTCCAGCAACGACGAAATCGGCGACCTGGTGAAATCGCTGAACGCCATGACGGTCAACCTCAACGCCACCGCCATGATCACCGATACGATCGCCAATGGCGATCTCTCCACCGATATCAAGCCGTTGTCGGACAAGGATAGGCTCGGTCTCGCCATGAAGAGGATGGCGGCGAATCTGAAGGCCACGGCAATAGTCGCCGATACCATCGCCAATGGCGACCTCACCGTCGATGCCAAGCCGCTGTCGGACAAGGATACGCTCGGCCTGGCGCTGGAGCGCATGGTCGAGAAGCTGCGCGGCGTCGTGACCGACTCGGTCACCGCGGCGCAGAACGTCTCCGCCGGCAGCCAGGAATTGTCCGCCAGCGCCGAGCAGCTGTCGCAGGGCGCTACCGAGCAGGCCTCCGCCGCGGAAGAAGCCTCGTCCTCGATGGAAGAGATGGCGGCCAACGTCAAGCAGAACGCCGAGAACGCCGGGCAGACCGAGAAGATCGCGCACCAATCGGCCAAGGACGCCGAGGCCAGCGGCGTCGCGGTCGGCCGTGCGGTGGAGGCGATGCAGACGATCGCCGGCAAGATCACCATCGTGCAGGAGATCGCTCGCCAAACCGATCTGTTGGCGCTGAACGCCGCGGTGGAAGCCGCGCGCGCCGGCGAACACGGCAAGGGGTTTGCCGTGGTCGCCTCCGAAGTGCGCAAGCTCGCCGAGCGCAGCCAGACCGCCGCGGCCGAGATCGGCGCGCTATCGACCGAGACCGTCAAGGCGGCGCAGGAAGCCGGCTCGATGTTGTCGAAGCTGGTGCCCGACATCAAGAGAACCGCGCAACTGGTCGAGGAGATCACCGCCGCCTGCCGCGAGCAGGACCTCGGCTCGTCGCAGATCAATCAGGCGATCCAGCAGCTCGACAAGGTCGGCCAGCAGAATGCCGCGGCGTCCGAGCAGGTGTCGTCGACCTCCGAGGAACTCGCCTCGCAGGCCGAGCAACTGCAGTCGACCATCGCCTACTTCAAGATCGATCGTCCGAAGGACGCCGCACAGCCGGCCACACTCGACAAGGCGGTGGCGCAGCTGCGCGGCAAGGCCGCGGCGATGGTGTCGCCGCCCCGCGCTGCCAAGAGCGTCGCGACCCGGCCGACGCGTGCGGTGAAGGTTGCTGGTGCCGGCGGCTTCGCGCTGGAGATGCACGACGCGGCGGACGATCGCGACGCCGAGTTTCATCGCTAACAACACAGGCGGCGCCGTCATGGGCGAGGCGACACTTCGTCCAGCCGTCGCCGCCACCACCATCCCGCAAATGGGATCAAGAGGCTACCCATGAGATTTTCAGTCAAGGCAAAGCTTGCCACTACGTTCGGCGCCGTCACTATCCTGTCGCTTATCACCGGAGGGGTGGCTTATCTGAAATTGGCCTCGCTGGAGAGCGCGCAGCAAGGGCTGGTCCAGCAGGGGCTGCGGATGGAGAAGACCGCGGACGTGATGGGCGAAATCCAGCAGGCGCAACGCGCCGAAACCCGGCTGATCAACGCCGGCTCCGAAAAGGACGCGGCGGACAACTTTCGAGCGATGCTCGAACGCCAGGACAAGGCGTTGAAGATCAAGGACGAACTGGCCGCGATCGCCAGCGAGGAAGGCAAGCGCCAGCTCGGCTTGGCCACTGACAAGCTCAAGCACATGAACGACTTGCAGAAGCAGTCCGGCAAATTCGCCCTGCTCAATTCCAATAACCGCGCGACGCAGCTCTGGGAATCGGACGGACTGACCGCCGCGCGCGAGTTCAACGCCAGCGTCGATGCAGTCTTCACCGACCTCAACAAAGCGCCGGATCGGATCGAAAACGTCCGTGCGCTATTGGCCCTGCAGAGTGCGCGCCTCGAAGCCGCGCGTCTCGCACGGCTGGTGGTGACGACGTTCTCGGCCGCCTCGGTGGAGCAGCTCGAGACCGAATATAAGGGAGCTGTCGCACAGGCGACCGATCTGAAAACCAGCATCGCGCAGGCGACCAACCAGCTCGGCGTGCTCGGCGTGGCGGTGAATAACATCAACCGCGACTACGAGCGGTTTGCCGGCATCGTCGACAAGATTCTCTCCACCGCCCGGGAGGCCGGCAATATCAAGGCGCTGGCGATCACCAACGGCGAAGGGCTCAAGGCGTTTAACATCAGTCTCGATGCCTTCGAGGAGTACATCACGCTGATCAAGAAGCGGATGAACGACTTGGCGGCTGCGGGCGCCGAAGAAGCCGCCTCCGCAAAGACCCTGCTGGCCGCCATCATCGCCGCTTCGCTGCTGATCGCGATCGGCTCGGCGACTTGGATCGCTATCAACATCAGTCGCAGCCTCGGCCGCGCCGTCAAGCTCGCCGATGCGGTTGCGTCGGGCGACCTGACCCAGACCACCACGGTCAGCAGCAACGACGAGGTCGGTGACCTGATCGTCTCGCTCAACGGCACCGTGGAGCGGCTTCGCGGCGTGGTCGCCGACGCGGTCTCCGCCTCGCAGAACGTCTCGGCGGGCAGCCAGGAACTGTCGGCCAGCGCCGAGCAACTGTCGCAGGGCGCCACCGAGCAGGCCTCCGCTGCGGAGGAAGCGTCGTCCTCGATGGAAGAAATGGCCGCCAATGTGAAGCAGAACGCCGAGAACGCCGGCCAGACCGAGAAGATCGCGCACCAATCGGCCAAGGACGCCGAGGCCAGCGGCGTGGCGGTCGGTCGCGCGGTGGAGGCGATGCAGACCATCGCCGGCAAGATCACCATCGTGCAGGAGATCGCCCGGCAGACCGATCTGCTGGCGCTCAACGCCGCGGTGGAAGCCGCGCGTGCCGGCGAACACGGCAAGGGCTTTGCCGTGGTGGCGTCGGAGGTGCGCAAGCTCGCCGAGCGCAGCCAGACTGCCGCGGCCGAGATCGGCGAATTGTCGACCGAGACCGTCAAGGCAGCGCAGCAAGCCGGCTCGATGTTGCTGAAACTGGTGCCGGACATCAAGAAGACTGCGGAACTGGTCGGTGAGATCACCGCCGCCTGCCGCGAACAGGACGTCGGCTCGTCGCAGATCAACCAGGCGATCCAGCAGCTCGACAAGGTCGGCCAGCAGAATGCCGCGGCTTCTGAACAGGTCTCGTCGACTTCCGAGGAGCTCGCGTCGCAAGCCGAACAGCTGCAATCGACCATCGCCTACTTCAAGATCAACCGGCCGAAAGACGGCCAAGCCGATGCGCCGATTGCGATCGACAAGGCGGTGGCGCACTTGCGCAGCAAAGCGGCCGCCATGGCGGCGCCGGACCGGGCGGCGCACAAGCCGGCCGCCCGGCCGGCCCGCGCGCTCAAGGTTGCGGGCGGCGGCTTTGCGTTGGAGATGCATGACGCCGCGGACGAACGCGACGCCGAGTTTCAGCGCTAACTCGGGAGCGGCCTCGCCGTCGCCGGCGAGGCCGTTTTCGCCCCTTACAGGCTCGTTGCGAAAATCCCCGACGCTCTCGTACTTCTCCGTAGTGCGGAATTAACCGGACGTAGAAGGGATCACTCCAAGTTTAAGAACCAGGCGAGGCGTTTCATTTGCGGATCGATCAATTCGGATCCGGGTAGTGAGGCTGACGACTCCGCCACGGTTCCGGCTAGGAACGCACGATATCCGATCCAAATTGAGCTCATGGGGTCCCAATGCGATTTTCCGTCAAGGCGAAATTGGCCTGCACCTTCGGTGCGGTGACGCTGCTGTCCCTGCTCACCGGCGGGATTGCCTACAACAAGCTGACGACGTTGGCTGCATCGCAGGACGATCTTGTCCACCAGGGCGGTCGCATGAAGATGGCTGCCGATTTGATGAATGACATCCAAGGCCAGCAGCGCTCCGAGGCGCGGATGATCCTTTCGGTGTCGGAAAAAGAAACCGCCGAAAATTATCGGCTGTTGATCGAGCGTCAGAACGCGGTGCTCAAGTTGCGTGACGAGATCCACGCCATCGCGACCGAGGCCGGTAAGCGGGTGCTCGATCAGGCAGCGGTCAAGCTCAAGCATTTGAACGAGCTGCAGCAGCAGGCCGGCAAGGTCGGTCTGCTCAATTCCAGCAACCGTGCCGCCGAGCTCTGGCGCGCGGAAGGTTTGCCGGCGCTGCTCGAATTCAATGCTTCGCTGGATGCTGTGGCCCAGGATCTCAACAAGGCGCCGAATCAGCCGGAGTATTTGCGCGCCATGGTGGCGCTGCAGACGACCCGATTCGAGGCGGCCCGGCTCGGTCGCCAGGTGCTGTCGACGTTCACCGCGTCGTCGACGGACGAATTGGAGATTTCGTATAAGGCCGCCGCGGCGCAAGTCACGAGCCTCAAGTCCACCGTGGCTCAGGCCGTTGCCCAACTGAATAGCGTCGCTGTTCCGGCGACCACGATCAGCCAGCTCCATCAAAGATATGCTAACAACGCCGATAAGATCATCAGCATCGCCCGCGAGGGAGGCAACATCAAGGCGCTGGCGATCAGCAACGGCGAAGGTCGCAAGGCGTTCAACGAAACCCTCGAAGCGTTCGAAGACTTCGTCAAACTCGCGAACCAGCGGATGGTCGACCTCGGCACTGCCGCAACAGCGGAGGCGGCGTTCGCCAAGCTGCTGCTGATCAGTATCATCGCCGCATCGTTGCTGATCGCGATCGGCTCGGCGACTTGGATCGCCATCAATATCAGCCGCAGCCTCGGCCGCGCGGTCAAGCTCGCGGACGCGGTTGCTGGCGGCGATCTGACCCAAACCACGGCGGCCACCAGCAACGACGAGGTCGGGGATCTCATCATCTCGCTGAACGGCACGGTGGAGCGGCTGCGCAGTGTGGTGGCCGACGCGGTCACCGCGGCGCAGAATGTCTCCGCCGGCAGCCAGGAATTGTCGGCCAGCGCCGAGCAACTGTCGCAGGGCGCCACCGAGCAGGCCTCCGCCGCGGAGGAAGCCTCCTCTTCGATGGAAGAGATGGCCGCCAACGTCAAGCAGAACGCCGAGAACGCCGGCCAGACCGAGAAGATCGCGCATCAGTCGGCCAAGGATGCCGAGGCCAGCGGTGTCGCGGTCGGCCGTGCGGTCGAGGCGATGCAGACGATTGCCGGCAAGATCACCATCGTGCAGGAAATCGCCCGCCAGACCGATCTGCTGGCGCTCAACGCCGCGGTGGAAGCCGCGCGCGCCGGCGAACACGGCAAGGGCTTCGCGGTGGTCGCCTCCGAAGTGCGCAAACTGGCGGAGCGCAGCCAGACCGCCGCCGCAGAGATCGGCGCGCTGTCGACCGAGACCGTCAAGGCGGCCCAGGAAGCCGGCTCGATGCTGTCGCGGCTGGTGCCGGACATCAAGAAAACCGCGCAATTGGTCGAGGAGATCACCGCCGCCTGCCGCGAGCAGGACGTCGGCTCCTCGCAAATCAACCAGGCGATCCAGCAGCTCGACAAGGTCGGCCAGCAGAACGCCGCGGCCTCCGAGCAGGTGTCGTCCACTTCCGAGGAACTCGCCTCGCAGGCCGAACAGCTGCAATCGACCATCGCCTACTTCAAGATCGATCGTCCGAAAGACGGCGCGCAACCGATTGCCTTGGACAAGGCGGTGGCGCAACTGCGCGGTAAGGGTTCGGCAATGGCTAGCGTGCATCGTGCGAAGAAGCCTGCGGTCCGATCGGCCCGCGCACTCAAGGTTGCCAACGGCGGCGGCTTCGCGCTGGAGATGCACGACGCTGCCGATGCGCGCGACGCCGAGTTTGGTCGCTGATCACGTCGGTCGCGCCGGGTCGGCGCGTCCGAACTTCGCTGCAAAAGAGTATTTTGAGGAGTAAATCATGGCCGAAACGACGCAATATCTGACGCTGGGTCTGGACGGTGAGACCTTCGGCATCGGCATTCGCAACGTCCGTGAGATTCTCGACATGCGGCCGATCTCGAAACTGCCGCACGCGCCGAATTTCCTACTCGGCATGATCGACGTGCGCGGCTCGAGCTATCCGATCGTCGATCTGCGGATCAAGCTCGACCTGCCCAGTGTGCCGGCGACCGAGGCGACCCGCATCATCATCCTCGATGTCCCGATGGGGAATCAATTCGTCGGCGTCGGCTTCGTCGCCGATTGCGTGTTCGAGGTCACCGGGATCGACGAAAGCCAGATCGAGCCGCCGCCGACCGTCGGCGGGCGTTGGAAGTCGGATTATCTCGCCGGGATCGGCAAGAAGGGCGAGAATTTCGTCATCATCTTCGATCTGGCGAAGCTCATGACGTCCGGCGAAATATTGCAGAGCGGTTCGGCGGAAGCCGAGGCGGCCTGAGCCGATGCAGCCTTTGATGATCGAACCGTTACCGCGGCTGTCCGACCGGCACTTTCGCGCGATCGCCGAATTGGTCGAGCAGCAAGTCGGGATTCGGCTGCCCGAAAACAAACGGTTGATGCTCGAAGGCCGATTGCAGAAGCGCGTCCGCGCGCTGGGCTATGACGATATCAACGAGTATGTCGATCGGCTGTTCGACGAGGATCTGTTCGATGCCGAACTGATCCATCTGATCGATTGCGTGACGACCAACAAGACCGATTTCTTCCGCGAACCGTTCCATTTCGACTTCCTGTGCGACACCGCGGTGCCGGAGTTGTTGCGCAAGATCCGGGGCAGGCCGCTGAAGATCTGGAGCGCGGCCTGCTCGACCGGCATGGAGGCCTATACCATCGCCATCGTGCTCGACGACCTGCAACGAAACGGTGGCCCCAGCTTCCAATTCCGCATTCTCGGCACCGACATTTCCACCGGGGTGTTGCAGCTCGCCGAGGAAGGCATCTACACCAAGGAAATGATCGCGCCGGTGCCGGAGGCGATGGCCAAGCGCTACTTCTTGTCCTCCAAGGACAAGTCGCGTAGCGAAGTTCGGATCGTGCCCGAGCTGCGCCGCTCGGTGGCGTTCATGCGCATGAACCTGATGGACGCGGTGTATCCGGTGGATCGCGACGTCGACGTGATCTTCTGTCGCAACGTGCTGATCTATTTCGACAAGCCGACCCAGTGCAAGGTCGTCGAACGATTGTGTAGCCATTTGCGGCCCGGCGGTTATCTGATCGTCGGGCATTCCGAATCGATGATTCAGAACCAGTCGATCAAGCTGAAACAGGTGCAGCCGACGATTTTCAAGGTCTAGACGGTCATGACAAATCCAATGCTGAGGCCAAAGATTCGTGTGCTGATCGTCGACGATTCCGCATCGGTGCGTCAGATCCTGACCACAATCCTGAACGCTGACCCGGATATCGAGGTGATGGCCTCGGCCGCCGATCCATTCGCGGCGGCGCGCCGGTTGCAGGACGAGATCCCCGACGTCATCATTCTCGATATCGAGATGCCGCGGATGGACGGCATCACCTTCCTGCGCAAGATCATGGCGCAGCGGCCGATCCCGGTGATCATCTGCTCGACGCTGACCGAAGAGCGCTCCGACGTGATGTTCGAGGCGTTCGAGGCCGGCGCCTTCGATATCGTGCCGAAACCGCGGATCGATACCACCCATGCGCTGCTCGAAGCCTCCGCGCGGATGTGCGATGCGGTCAAAGCCGCGGCGCGCGCGCGAATTCGACCGCGGCGTCCGCCGCGGATGGTCGTGGAAGCCAAGCTGACGGCGGATGCGATCATGCCGCCGCCGGTCAGCGGACGCGCCCGCCCGACCACCGAGCGGCTGGTCTGCATCGGGGTATCGACCGGCGGTACCGAGGCGTTGCGTGATGTGCTGGAATGCCTGCCCGCCAAGGCGCCGGCGATTCTGATCGTGCAGCATATGCCGCAGGGATTCACCGCGGCATTCGCCAAGCGGCTCGACAGCCTGTGCGAGATCGAGGTCCGCGAGGCCCAGGACGGCGACGTCGTGGTGCAGGGCTGCGCCTACATCGCACCGGGTGGTCGCCACATGCTGCTGCAACGCACCGGCCAGCGCTATCATATTGCGATCAAGGACGGTCCGCCGGTGTCCAGGCATCGGCCCTCGGCGGATGTGTTGTTCCGCTCGGCGGCGCAATATGCCGGTCCCAACGCGCTCGGCATCATCATGACCGGGATGGGCGACGACGGCGCGCGCGGTCTGCTGGAGATGCATAAGCTCGGCGCCACCACGCGCGCGCAGGACGAAGAAAGCTGCGTGGTGTTCGGGATGCCGAAGGAAGCCATTGCGCTCGGCGGTGTCGACAAGGTGGTGCCGCTGGCGCAGATCCCGCGCGAAATCATGCTCTGGCAGGATGCCAAACAACCGGTTCCGACGGTCTGAGCCCATGGCTGGAGCGCTTCCCGCAACGATCGAAACCGAAGCCATCACGTCGATCGAGAATGTCGGCAGTCGGATCGAGGACGTGTTCGCACGGGTCGGCGCCGATCTTGGACGGGCGCATAGCATCTTCGATGGATTGAACTCCGACCTCGGCTTGCTCGGCGGAGAATTGTCCGGCGCCAACATCGCCAACGCGTCGAAGGCGTGCAGGGACATCGCCTCGCGCTTGCGCAGCCTGGCCGATGCGTTGCCGGCGGAAACCGGTCTGCTCGGCGAGATCTCCGGCAGCGCGACCAAGGCTTCGGTCTATCTCAAGGATATTCTCAAGCATATCGACATGATCACCATCATCGCGCGCAGTTCTCGCATCGAGGCGGCGTCGCTGGATGGCGACCGCGGCGGATTTTTGAGCTTCACCCGGGAGGCGTCGGAGCTCGCCAAATCGGTGCAGCGCTCGATCGTGGCCTGCGCCAAGGACCAGGAACAGCTGGCCGGCGCGATCGCCGCGGCGCTGAAAGGCCAATCGAATTTCGAGGCGCATTACCGGGGCCAGCTGCTCACCGCCAGCGCCGAGCTGATGTCGGCCTGCGGCGAGATCACCGACCGCCAGGCCGAGAGCACGCGGCTCGCCGCTTTGGCGAGAGCCAGCGCCGGCAACATCGGCGCCGCCGTCGGCAACGCGATCGTGTCGCTGCAGGCCGGCGACAGCACGCGGCAACGGCTGGAACACGTTTGCCGGGCGTTGTGCCAGGTGCAGCCGAACGGCGGCATCGCCCCCGCCGCCGGACGCGACGCCGGCGATCTGGCGATGGTGGCGCCGTTCGTACACGCCCTGCAGGCTGTGCAGCTCAAGGACGCGATCACCGGATTCGCCCAGGACGTCAGCACCATCGAGCGATCATTGACCGCGCTCGGGCTCGACGCCGCCAAGATGGTCGGCCACGGTCGCACGCTGTGCGGCGGTCAGGGCGACGACATGAGTTCGTTCCTGGCGGTGATGAAGACCAGGCTCAGCACCGCGCTGTCGCTGATCGCCGCCTGCGGCTGCGCCAAGATGGCGGTCGATCAGTCGATCTCGGTGCTGGAAAACATGCTCAGGGAATTCCGCGCCGCGATCTCCTCACTCGGCGACACGGTGATCGACATCACCCTGATCGGCATGAACGCCGGATTGAAGGCGAGTCATCTCGGCGAACGCGGCCGCGCCTTCGTGGTGATCGCCAACGAACTGAAGACCACGGCCGATCGGATCTCGGCCGCCGCGAAATTTCTCTGTCCGGTGGTCGACGCGATCGAACAGGCCGCCGATCGGCTGAAGGCACTGCGCGAAGCCGAAGAGGCGCTGCACGTCGATGAGATGCAAGGCTCGATCGGCCAAGCGCTCGAAGAGATCGAGGCCGGCAACGGTCACCTCGCGACGCTGATGGACAACCTCACCCGCGAGAGCGCGGTGTTCGAAACATTGGTGGTCGGCGCCAAGGGCGCGATGGCGGAGCTCGGTGTGAAATTCGCCTCGCTCTCAGAGGTCGCGCTGCGGCTCGAAGAACGGCGCCCGCGCAGCGAGCAGTTGTCGGGGGAGATCGGCGAGGCCGTGGACACGCTGTTCGACGATTTGTATTTGCAATACACCATGGTCAAGGAACGCGACGTGCACCGCAAATTTGCCGAACGCTTTGGCTTCCTGAAGGCTCAGGCCAGCGTCGCCGAACCGTGCGCGCAAAGCACCGACGACATCTTCTTCTGAGTTGATGCGGCGGCGGTCAGCCGGCGCGGGTGGCGTCGCATTGCGATGCAGTCTCGGCATCGATCATGCTGTCGATCGCCGTCCGGATCAGGGTCTGCAACTCGCCGCCTTCGGCCTCTTGCAGAGCCGCCACCCCGAGCACGCTACGCAGAATGCCGACGCCGGCCAGCAACGCGGCGATCAGCGCCGCCCGGCTCGCCGCCGGCGATCCTAGTCTGCCGGCAATCGGCTCGATGAAATCCTTCAGCATCACCGCGCGCAACACCCGCGACGCCTCGGGACTGGACAGCGAGTGGATCACGATGTCGAGCGGCCCGGTCTGATCGGGGCCCTGGCTCGCCTGGTTTGCCAACGCCTGCTGCGACAGCGTCGCGGCAAGATCGTCGCCAGGGCCGGCGAGGAATCGCTCGGGCTTGATGGCGGCTTGCACGGCTGCGGCGAACAGCCGCTCCTTCGAGCCAAAGCAGCGGTGCACATAGGCGACGTCGACGCCGACATCGGCGGCGATATCGCGCAGCCCGGTCGCCTCATAGGAATGCCGGGAGAACCGCGCAATCGCCGCTTCGAGGATCCGGTCGCGGGTGAGCGGTTTGGTCCGCGATCCGGTTTCGCGACGCATCGAGCCTCCCGATCGCTCCAATCAAGCCGAGCGACATTCTGGTGGTGCAATGGTCAACAGTCGTTGATCAAAATCAAGGTCGATGCCAGGCCAAAGCCGTTAGTCTCGACGCCAGCGCCAGCAGACCGGCGGGAGACCATGGTTCGATGACACAGACTTGGAATCGCTGGCTGATCGCCGCGCTGGTGGTGGCCGCCGCCGGCGGCGGTTATTTCGCTTGGAAGGTTTTGGGAAAGAGTGATCTGCCGCCGGGGATCGCCAGCGGCAACGGTCGCATCGAGGCCACCGAGATCGATATCTCGACCAAGTCGCCCGGGCGCATCCGGGAGATCCTCGTCGCCGAGGGCGATTACGTCACCGCCGGTCAGGTGCTGGCGCGGATGGACACCGACCAGCTGGAAGCGCAACGCCGCCAAGCCACCGCGCAACTGCGCCGAGCCGCGATCGGCGTCGACACCGCGAAGAGCCTCGTCACCCAGCGCGAGGCCGAGCGCACCGCGGCGGTCGCGGTGATCGCGCAGCGCGAGGCGCAGCTCGATGCGCTGGAGCGCAAGCTGGCGCGCGCCGAGACCTTGATCAAGACCAGCGCGGTGTCGCAGCAGGTGCTCGACGACGATCGCGCCAACGAGCAGGGCGCCAAAGCCGCGGTCGCCGCGGCGCAGGCGCAACTCGCCGCCACCGAGGCGGCGATCAGCGCCGCCAAGGCGCAGGTGATCGATGCCGGCGCGGCGGTCGACGCCGCGCAGGCCGCGATCGAGAGCATCAGCGTCGAGATCAACGACAGTACCTTGAAATCGCCGCGCGACGGCCGCGTGCAATATCGCGTGGCGCAGCCCGGCGAAGTGATCGCCGCCGGCGGCCGGGTGCTCAACCTTGTCGATCTCGGCGATGTCTACATGACCTTCTTCCTGCCGACCGCGCAGGCCGGACAGATTGCGATCGGCAGCGATGTGCGGCTCGTGCTCGACGCCGTGCCGCAATACGTCATTCCGGCGAAGGCCACCTTCGTCGCCGACGTCGCGCAGTTCACGCCGAAGACGGTGGAGACCGAGGAAGAGCGGCAGAAGCTGATGTTCCGGGTGAAAGCGCATATTCCGCCGGAGCTGCTGCGCAAATACATCCAGCGGGTCAAGACCGGGCTGCCCGGCATGGCCTACATCCGGCTCGATCCGAAGGCCGAATGGCCGGCGCGGCTCAACGGAACGCTGGTGCAATGAGCGAGCCCGCGGGTCCGGCCGCGGCGCCCGTGGTGCGGCTGCAAGGCGTCGGGCTGCGTTATGGCAAAGCTGTGGCACTCGACGACGTCACGCTGGACCTGCCGGCGGGCTGCATGATCGGGCTGATCGGCCCGGACGGCGTCGGCAAGTCGAGTCTGCTGTCGCTGATCGCCGGCGCCCGCGCCGTGCAGCAGGGTCATGTCGTGGTGTTCGGCGGCCAGATGTCGGACCCCACCCATCGGCGGCTCGCCTGTCCGCGGATCGCCTACATGCCGCAGGGGCTCGGCAAGAATCTCTACCCGACGCTGTCGGTGTTCGAGAACGTCGACTTCTTCGGCCGGCTGTTCGGCCAGGGCGCGCGCGAGCGGGCGCGGCGGATCGGGCAGTTGTTGCAGGACACCGGGCTGGCGCCGTTCGCGAACCGCCCGGCGGGCAAACTCTCCGGCGGCATGAAGCAGAAGCTCGGCCTGTGCTGCGCGCTGATCCACGATCCCGATCTGTTGATTCTCGACGAGCCGACCACCGGCGTCGATCCTTTGTCGCGGCGGCAGTTCTGGGAACTGATCGACGACATCCGCGGCCATCGTCCCGGCATGAGCGTGATCGTCGCCACCGCCTATATGGAAGAGGCGGCGCGGTTCGACCATCTGGTGGCGATGAATGCCGGCAAAGTGCTGGCGGCCGGCTCTCCCGCCGAACTGCTACAAAAGACCGGCGCGGCGACGCTGGACGCCGCCTTCATCGCGCTGTTGCCGGAGGCCGAACGCCGCGGCTATCGCGAGGTGGTGATTCCGCCGCGCGTAGCTGCGGGCGTCGACGACGTCGCCATCGAGGCCGAGCATCTCACCATGCGGTTCGACGATTTCACCGCGGTCGACGACGTCTCGTTCCGGATCGGGCGCGGCGAAATCTTCGGCTTCCTCGGCTCCAACGGCTGCGGCAAGACCACCACGATGAAGATGCTGACCGGATTGCTGGCGGCGAGCCAGGGCAAGGCCCGGCTGTTCGGCAACGAGGTCGATCCCAACGACATGGCGGTACGCCGCCGCGTCGGCTACATGTCGCAGGCATTCTCGCTGTATTCCGAACTCACCGTGCGGCAGAATCTCGATCTGCACGCCAGGCTGTTCAGCATGGCGCCGGCGGCGATTCCGGCACGGATTGCCGAGATGGAGCAGCGCTTCGATCTCGCCGAGGTGAGCGATCAACTGCCCGATGCGTTGCCGCTCGGCATCCGGCAGCGGCTGTCGCTGGCGGTGGCGATGATCCACTCGCCGGATATTCTGATTCTCGACGAGCCGACCTCCGGCGTCGATCCGGTGGCGCGCGACGGGTTCTGGCAAATTCTCTCCGACCTGTCGCGCAAGGACAACGTCACCATCTTCGTCTCGACCCATTTCATGAACGAGGCGGAGCGCTGCGACCGCATCTCGCTGATGCATGCCGGGAAGGTGTTGATCAGCGACACCCCGCGCGCCATCGTGCAGCGGCGCAACGCGCCCAATCTCGAAGACGCCTTCGTCGCCTATCTGGAGGACGCGATCGGCCCAGCCTCTGCGGATGCGGCGCCGGCGATCGCGTCGCAACCGGCGGTCACGACGGCCAGCGCGCCAGCACTCGGCGACGTCGCGCCGCGCAAGCCGTCGCATCGCTGGTTCGATCCGCGGCGGATGTTCGCCTATACGCGGCGCGAGGCGCTGGAGTTGCGCCGCGATCCGATCCGCGCCACCATGGCGATGCTCGGCAGCGTGCTGCTGATGTTCGTGCTCGGCTACGGCATCAATCTCGACGTCGAGAAGCTGTCGTTCGCGGCGCTCGACCGCGACGATACCACGATCAGCCGCGACTACGTCCTGCAGATCGCCGGGTCGCGCTATTTTCAGGAGCAACCGCCGATCGCCGACTACGCCGATCTCGATCGTCGGATGCGCGGCGGCGAATTGACCTTGGCGATCGAGATTCCGCCCGGCTTCGGCCGTGACGTCGCCCGCGGCCGCAATGTCGAGATCGGCGCCTGGATCGACGGCGCGATGCCGGCGCGGGCGGAGACCGCGCGCGGCTATGTGCAGGCCATGCATCTGAGCTGGCTGACGCAGAAGGCGCGCGAACTGTACGGCGCCGCCGCGGTCGCCGGCAAGTTCCAGATCGAGTTGCGCTACCGCTACAACCCCGACATCAAGAGCCTGGTGGCGATGGCGCCAGCGGTGATTCCGCTGCTGCTGCTGATGATCCCGGCGATGCTGGCGGTGCTGAGCGTGGTGCGCGAAAAGGAGCTGGGCTCGATCATCAACTTCTACGCCACCCCGACCACGCGGCTGGAATTCCTGATCGGCAAGCAAATTCCTTACGTCGCGCTGGCGATGCTGAATTGCGTGCTGCTGACCGCCTTTGCGATTTTCGTGTTTCAGGTGCCGTTCACCGGCAGCTTCCTCACTTTGGCCTGCGGCACCTTCCTTTACGTCGTGATCGCCACCGCGATCGGGCTGTTGCTGTCGACCTTCATGAGCAGCCAGATCGCCGCCATTTTCGGTACCGCGCTGATCACCTTGATCCCCGCGATCCAGTTCTCCGGATTGATCGACCCGGTGTCGTCGCTGCAGGGCTTCGGCGCTCTGATCGGCCGGATCTATCCCACCACCTATTTCGTCAACATCACCCGCGGCACCTTCTCCAAGGGCCTCGACTTCGTCGAGCTGTGGAATTCGTTCGTGCCGTTGCTGATCGCGGTGCCGCTATTGCTCGGGCTCGGCGCGGCTCTTCTCAAGAAACAGGCGAACTGAGATGCGCCTGAGCAACATCCTGCAGCTCGGCGTCAAGGAACTGCGCGGCCTGCTGCGCGATCCGATGCTGCTGGTGCTGATCGCCTACGCCTTCACGCTGTCGATCTACACCGGCTCCAAGGCGATCCCGGAGACGCTCAACCAAGCGGCGATTTCGGTGGTCGACGAAGATCGCTCGCCGGTGTCGTCACGCATCGTCGCGGCGTTCAACCCGCCGTATTTTTCGATCCCGAAGCTGATCACCCCGCGCGAGATGGACACCAGGATGGACGCCGGGCTGGATACTTTTGCGCTCGACATTCCACCGCAATTCCAGAGCGACCTGTTGGCCGGCAAGTCGCCGACCATCCAGCTCAATATCGACGCCACGCGGATGACCCAGGCGTTCAGCGGCGGCGGTTATATCCAGTCGATCGTCAGCGGCGAGGTCAACGAATTTCTCAGCCACCATCGCACGCCGGCCGTCGTGCCGGTCGATTTGGCGATGCGGGTGCGGTTCAATCCGCAGCTCAACAAAGGTTGGTTCGGCGCGATCCATGAGCTGATCATCGCCATCACCATGCTGTCGATCATCCTCACCGGCGCCGCGTTGATCCGCGAGCGCGAGCACGGCACCGTCGAACATCTGTTGGTGATGCCGGTGACGCCGTTCGAGATCATGGCGAGCAAGATCTGGTCGATGGGGCTGGTGGTGCTTTTGGCCTCCAGTGCTTCGCTGGCGCTGGTGGTACAAGGTTGGCTGGCGGTGCCGATCCAGGGCTCGCTGTTGCTGTTTCTGCTGGGCACCATGCTGCATCTGTTCGCCACCACCTGCATGGGCATCTATTTGGCGACGGTGGCGGGAAGCATGCCGCAGTTCGGGCTGCTGCTGATGTTGATCCTGATTCCGCTGCAGGCGCTGTCCGGCGGGCTGACGCCGCGGGAGAGTATGCCGGAGCTCATCCAGACCATCATGCTGGCGGCGCCTAATACCCATTTCGTGATACTCGCGCAGTCGATCCTGTTTCGCGGCGCCGGCCTCGACGTGGTCTGGCCGCAGCTCGCGGCCTTGCTGGGCATCGGATCGCTGCTGTTCGTGCTGGCGCTGCGTCGATTTCGGCAGTTTCTGCGTTAGTTCTCGTGCAGCGCCCGCCGATTGCAACCGACGGTGACGGATTTCATGTCACGGTTGTGCAGGTCCATCGCCGGCGCGCAACGAATTATGAGAGGTAATTGCAAGTAACAGCTTTGAACGTAACATAGAGAAATGGTGTTGTTGCGGCTTTCTTAACGAAGCCGATCGTAAGAATGCGGCGATTGTTCTCCAATCGGAATATCCGTCGTGTCAGCTGCGGTCATGCCAACAAACGTCGAATTGTTCTTCGACGCCGACGACATCATCGTCTCCAAGACCGACCTCAAGGGCCGGATCACCTATGCCAACAGGGTGTTCTGTGACCTCGCCGGCTACAGCGAGGCCGAGTTGCTCGGCCAGCCGCACAGCATCATCCGCCATCCTGACATGCCGCGCTGCGTCTTCAAGCTGTTGTGGGACAGCTTGAACGAGGGCCGCGAGATCTTTGCTTATGTCAAGAACATGTCGCGACGCGGCGACTTCTACTGGGTGTTCGCCCACGTCACGCCGTCGTTCGATGCTAAAGGCCGCGTTGTCGGCTTTCATTCCAATCGCCGCGTCCCCGAACGTCGGGTGATCGCCGTGCTGCAGCCGGTCTACGCCGCGCTGCTGCGCGAGGAGCAGGGCCATCGCAACGCCAAGGACGGGCTGGCCGCGGGCTATCGCCACCTGACCGACTTCGTCACCGCAAAGAACATGCCCTATGATCAACTCGTCTTCTCTCTTTAGAGCCGCGCTCGGGCTCGGCGTCGCAGCGGCGGCGCTGCTCATCGCACTCGCCGGCGTGCTGGTTGAATCCCACGCGGTGGCGCTTGGTGGGTCGCTGACGGCGCTGCTGGCGCTTGGCGTTCTCGGCGTGGCGCTGGCACGGCTGAACGGCGTGGTGGACGATCTCACCCAGGTCTGCCGGCGGCTGCGTGATGGTGATTTCGAGGCGCGGGTTCTGAACATCCGCGAGCGCGGCGCGATCGGCGCGCTGCAGCACGAATTCAATGACATGACCGACCGCTGCGACGCCTTTGTCCGCGAGGCCAGCGCGGCGATGGGAGCGATCCGCGACGACAAATATTATCGCCACATCCTGCCGCAGGGGCTGCGCGGCTCGCTGCTGATCGCCAGCCAAACCATCAACGAGGCGATGGAGGCGATCGAGCGGCGCGTCGCGGCGTTCAACGCCAACACCGCGCATTTCGAAGGCGCGGTCAACGCCGTAATCGAGACGGTGTCGTCGGCGTCCGGCAACATGGGCGAAACCGCGGGCAGCCTCGGCCGCGGCGCCACCGCCACCCGTGAACGCGCGAACGCGGTCTCCGCGGCCTCGCATCAGGCCTCCGCCAACATGGAAACGGTGGCCGCGGCCACCACCGAATTGACCGCCTCGGCCAACGAGATTGCGCAGAACGTCGCCCGTTCGGCCGCGATCGCCAAGACCGCGGTGGCGCGGGTCGAAGAAGCCCGGCTCACGGTGGCAAGCCTCTCGACCGCCACCGAGCGGATCGGCACCATCGTGCAACTGATCGATGAGATCGCCGCGCAGACCAATCTGTTGGCGCTCAACGCCACCATCGAGGCGGCGCGCGCCGGCGACGCCGGCCGCGGCTTTTCGGTGGTGGCGCAGGAGGTCAAGTCGTTGGCGGCGCAGACCGCGCGAGCGACCCACGATATCTCGCTGAGCATTGCCGAGGTGCAGTCGACCACCAAGGCGGCGGTGGAAGCCATATCGACCATCGGCGGTGCGATCGGCGAGGTCGACGAGATCACCAGCAACGTCTCGCTCGGCGTGCAGGCGCAGACCGCCGCCACCGGCGAGGTGGCGCGTAACATCGAGCAGGCGTTCGCCGGAATGCGCGACATCTCCGGTAACATTCACGTGGTCAGCGCCGACGCTGGCCAGACCGAAAAGCACGCAGACACGACATTGCGCGCCTCCAGCACGCTGGCCGAGCAATCGGCGACGCTGGGCCATACGGTGCGCGAGTTCCTGCAGTCGTTGCGGCGCGGCCAGCTCGAGCGCCGCGCGGCGTAGCCGCGGCTTTCCCGGTGCGGTTGATCTCGATCAAGATCGACGCCGCCGAACCCCGGCAAGCTGCGGAGGCCGCCAGGGCTTTGCAAATCCGGCGCGTTATGAGAAACTGACCGCGTGAACAGCTTTGTCACCATCCGTTGGCTGCTGGCGATCGTCATGATCGTCGGCATCGCTATGGCGCCGCTGTCCCGGCCGGCGATGGCCGATGCGTCGTCGCACGGCGCTATCCACGCCCAGTCGATGGTCGCAGATCACCCCGCTGCCGCGCTTCGCGGCCAGGACCTCGCCATGGATACGATCGCCATGGATACGGTGGCCCTCGACACGGTCGCCACCGCCGAAATGGCGAGCGAAATGCCCTGCTGCCCGTCGCAGGCGCCGGAGCCATCGGGCTGCGACAAATGCGTCGCGATGATCAACTGCATGTCGTCGGGGTTCATTGCGATGCCGGTTGCGCTGCTGCAGCCGGATTTCGTGATGCCCGGCAATGTGCTGCCGCGCCACGCCGATGCCCACGCCAACGGCATGGGCGATTCCCCTCCGGAACATCCGCCTCGAACCCTGGTCTGAACGGCCTTTTTCGCCGTGTGCTGCCGCGCGAGCTGATCGCGCGGTCCGACATGCCGCTTTGCGGCTCGACCATCATTTCGAGGATTTTCAGATGACCACGCTTCGCTCGCGCGCGCTCGCCGCCGCGCTCATCGGCCTTGGCCTGTTCGCCACCGCAGGCTTCGCCCGCGCCGACGTCAAGGACTACGAATTCAAGCTGCTCGATCCCGTCATCACCGCCGGCAAGGACAAGATCGTCGCCGTCAAGCTGGTGAACAAGACCACCGGCCAGCCGGTGTCCGACGCGGTGATCTTCGCCACCCGGCTCGACATGGCGCCGGAAGGCATGGCCGAGATGGCGACCAAGATCGCGCTGCAGCCGGGCAGCACCGAGCCCGGGGTATACAAGTTCAAGGCCACCTTCGGCATGGAAGGCAAGTGGCTGCTGTCGCTCGGCGCCAAGCTGCAGGGCGAGACCGGCACGGTCGAAGGCAAGCTCGTCATCTCGGCGAACAAGTGAGCCGCGCAGGCCTCGCCTGCGCCACCGCCGCCGCTGTGATAGCGGCGGCGGGGGGCGCGCTGTCCGGTGGCACCGGACATCTAACCCATGCACGCGACATCGTCGCCACGTTGGTGTCGCCGGCGGCGGCGCAGAGCGCCGAGGAGCCGATCTATTACCAGGACCCCGACGGCAAGCCGGTGTATTCGCCGACGCCGAAGACCACCGCCGACGGCCGGGCGTTTCGCGCGGTGCCGCCCTCCGCCGATCTCAATTTCGACGACGTCGAGGAGGCCGCGGCGCCTGCCGCGCCGGCGCCGACGCCCGCGACCGCGAGCGGTGAGCGCAAGATTAAATTCTATCGCAATCCGATGGGGCTGCCCGATACGTCGCCTGTGCCGAAAAAAGATCCGATGGGGATGAACTACATCCCGGTCTATGAGGGCGAGGAGAGCGACGACGGCTCGGTGTCGCTGTCGCCGCAGAAGATCCAGCGCACGGGGGTCAAATCCGAGCGCGCGGCGATGCGGCTGATCCGCACGACGATCCGCGCGCCGGGCGCGATCCAGCTCGATGAGCGCAGGGTCTCGGTGATCGCGATGCGTTCGGAGAGCTTCATCCAGAGCGTGGCCAACGTCACCACCGGCAGCAAAGTCGCCAAGGGCGAGCCGTTGATGCAGGTCTATTCGCCGACGGTGTCGTCGGCGGCGGCCGAATACGTCGCCACCATCAACTCCAAGACCGTCGGCGGCGTCGCCACCTACGGCCGCGGTTCGCGGCAGCGGCTGGTCAATCTCGACGTCCCGGAAGCCGCAATCGTCGCGATAGAAAAAGGCGGCCCGGTGCCGACCGTGCTGCAATGGTCGGCGCCGCGCGACGGCATCGTGCTGGAGCGCAACGTCATCGAGGGCGCCCGCGCCAATCCCGGCGACGTGCTGTTTCGGATCGCCGATATCTCCCAGGTGTGGGCGCTGGTCGACGTCGCCGAGCGCGACCTCGGCGCGCTGTCGGTCGGCCAGGCGGTGAGCGTGCGCGCGCGCGGCTATCCCGGCCGGGTGTTCGAAGGCCGCGTCAGCGTGATCTATCCGCAGGTCAATCGCGACACCCGCACCGCGCGGCTTCGCATCGAACTGCCGAATCCGGACATGGCGCTGTTGCCCGAGATGTATCTCGACGCCGAGATCGACACCGGCAATCCGCAGCCGGTGCTGGCAGTGCCGGACAGCGCGGTGCTGGATTCCGGCGAGCGCCAGGTTGTGCTGGTGCAGCAGGGCGAGGGCCGCTTCGCGCCGCGCGAGGTCAAGCTCGGCCATCGCGGCGGCGGCTATGTTGAAGTTCGCCAAGGCGTCAGTGACGGCGAGGCCGTGGTGGTCTCGGCGAATTTCCTGATCGATGCCGAAAGCAATCTGAAGGCCGCGCTGAAAAGCTTCTCCGACGCCGGAGCGATGAAATGATCGCCCGTCTGATCGCCTGGTCGGCGCGGAACTTGTTGCTGGTGCTGTTCGGGGCCGGTTTCGCCGCCGCTGCCGGGCTCTATGCGCTGGTGCATCTGCCGCTCGATGCCATTCCGGATCTCTCCGATACCCAAGTCATCGTCTACACCGAATATTCCGGCCAGGCGCCGCAGGTGATCGAGGATCAGGTCACCTATCCGCTCACCACCGCGATGCTGACGGTGCCGAAATCCAAGGTGGTGCGCGGCTTCTCGTTCTTCGGCGTGTCGTTCGTCTATGTGATCTTCGAAGACGGCACCGACATCTATTGGGCGCGCTCGCGGGTGCTGGAATTCCTCAACGGCGCCGCCTCGCGGCTGCCGGCCGGCGTCACCCCGACCATCGGCCCGGACGCCACCGGGGTCGGCTGGGTCTATCAATATGCGGTGATGTCGAAGGAGTTGAACCTCGCCGACACCCGCACGCTGCAGGACTGGAATCTGAAATTCGCGCTGGCCAAGGCCGAAGGCGTCGCCGAGGTCGCGAGCGTCGGCGGCTTCGTCCGGCAGTATAACGTCGTTCTTGATCCGCAGCGGATGCGCGACCTCGGCATTCCGATGCAGAAGCTGCGCGACGCGATCCGCGCCAGCAACGCCGACGTCGGCGGCCGCACCGTCGAACTCTCGGAGTTCGAATATGTCGTGCGCGGCAAGGGCTATCTGAAGAACATCAACGACCTCGGCAATGTGGTGCTGAAAAGTGCCGGCGGCACGCCGGTGCTGCTGCGCGACGTCGCCCGCGTCGAGTTAGGCCCCGACGAGCGCCGCGGCCTCACCGAATTGAACGGCGAGGGCGAGGTGGCGAGCGGCATCGTGCTGCAGCGCTTCGGAGTCAACGCGCTCGACGTCATCGACAACGTCAAGCAGCGCTTCAAGGAGATCGCCTCAAGCTTGCCGGCCTCGGTCGACATCGTCGCGGTCTATGACCGCTCCAACCTGATCAAGGCCGCGATCGCCACGCTGAAGCACACGCTGATCGAAGAAAGCATCGTGGTGGCGCTGGTTTGCATCGTGTTCCTGCTGCATGTGCGCAGCGCCTTGGTGGCGATCATCATGCTGCCGGTCGGCATCCTGATGGCGTTCGCCACCATGAAGCTCTTAGGCCTCGGCGCCAACATCATGAGTCTGGGCGGCATCGCCATCGCCATCGGCGCGATGATCGACGCTGCGATCGTGATGATCGAGAACGCCCACAAGCATCTGGAGCGCGCGCCGCCCGACAAACCGCGCATCGAGGTGCTGATCGAGGCCGCGGCCGAGGTCGGGCCGGCGCTGTTCTTTAGTCTCCTGATCATCACCGTGTCGTTCATGCCGATCTTCACGCTGGAATCGCAGGAAGGCCGGCTGTTCAGCCCGCTGGCTTTTACCAAGACCTTCTCGATGGCGGCGGCGGCGATCTTGTCGGTGACGCTGGTGCCGGCCTTGATGGTGCTGTGCGTGCGCGGCAAAATCATTCCGGAGCACAAGAACCCGATCAACCGGCTGCTGATCTGGATCTATCGCCCGGCGATCAAGGCCGTGCTCAAGGCCAAGGTGCTGGTGATCGTTTTGGCGCTTGCGGTGCTGGCGGTGACGGTGTGGCCGGCGCGGCAGCTCGGCACCGAATTCATGCCGGCACTGGACGAGGGCACGCTGCTGTACATGCCGACCACGCTGCCGGGGATTTCCGTCACCAAGGCGGCCGAGCTGTTGCAGACCCAGGACAAGATCATCCGCTCGTTCCAGGAAGTCGCGTCGGTCTACGGCAAGGCCGGCCGCGCCTCGACCGCCACCGATCCGGCGCCGCTGGAGATGTTCGAGACCATCATCAACCTGAAACCCAAGGAGCAATGGCGCCCCGGCGTGACGCTCGACAGCCTGACCGCGGAGATGGACCGCGCGCTGCAGTTTCCCGGCGTTTCCAACGCCTGGACCATGCCGATCAAGTCGCGGATCGACATGCTGTCGACCGGGATCCGCACCCCGATCGGCGTCAAGGTGATGGGCAGCGATCTGGTCGAAATCGACAAGCTCGCCAAGCAGATCGAGCAGGTGCTCAAAACCGTGCCCGGCACCTCGTCGGCCTATGCCGAGCGTGCGCTTGGCGGCTACTATCTCGACGTGGTGCCGGATCGCGCGGCGCTGGCGCGTTACGGCATTGCGGTGCAGGACGTGCAGGACGTCATCGCCACCGCGCTCGGCGGCCAGACCGTGACCACCACGGTGGAAGGTCGCCAGCGTTTCAGCGTCAACATGCGCTATCCGCGCGACCTGCGTAGTAGCGCCCAGGCCATCGGCAGCGACGTGCTGGTGGCGATGCCGGCCGGCGGCGCGGTGCCGCTCGGCGAGATCGCCAGCATCACGCCGTCGCGCGGCCCGACCGCGATCCGCACCGAGAACGGCCAGCTCGCGGTCTATATCTATGTCGACATCCGCGACCGCGACCTCGGCGGCTATGTCGCCGACGCTAAGGCCGCGGTGCAGGCCTCGATCGCGTTTCCGGCCGGCACCTATGTGATGTGGAGCGGGCAATACGAATATCTCGAACGCGCCGCGGCGCGCTTGAAGGTCGTGGTGCCGGTGACGCTGACCATCATCTTCCTGCTGCTGTATCTCAACTTCCGGGCGATTTCCGACACCCTGATCGTGATGGCGTCGCTGCCGTTCGCATTGGTCGGCGGGATCTGGCTGATGTGGGCGCTCGGCTTCAACCTCTCGGTGGCGGTGGTGGTCGGCTTCATCGCGCTGGCCGGGGTCGCGGCCGAAACCGGCGTGGTGATGCTGATCTATCTCAATCACGCGCTGGCCGAGATCACCGCGCAGCGCGCCGCGGAGGGAACGGCGCTGAGCCGACAGGATCTCACCGACGCCATCATGAAGGGGGCGGTAGAGCGGGTGCGGCCGAAAATGATGACGGTGGTGGCGATCATGGCCGGCCTGCTGCCAATCCTGTGGAGCACCGGCACCGGCTCGGAAATCATGCAGCGGATCGCGGTGCCGATGATCGGCGGAATGATGTCCTCGACGCTGCTGACGCTGATCGTGATTCCCGCGATCTACGGACTGATCAAAGGCGCCCGGTTGCACCACGCCGAGGATGCGACCAAACAGCGCACAGCGGCGGAACTACGCGCCTGACGGCACGTGGTTGCCGCTGTTGCGTGCCATGTGCAATTTCCTGTCATGACTTGGCCAGATGCCCATGGCATAAAATCGCCAAAGCCAACTTCATGCTCGGGAAATCTCATGACCACCATCGACTCCACCGGCAAAGCCTCCGTCGGTTATGACGGCGTGTCCGTCGCGCTACACTGGATCATCGCGCTGTTCATCGTCGTGTTGTTCGTCGGCGGCGAATGGCACGAAGCGGTGCCGCAGGCGCAACGCGGCATGGTGATGGATTGGCACAAGGCCGGCGGCGTCGTCGTGCTGGCGCTGGTGCTGCTGCGCACACTGTGGCGCGTCACCCATCCGGCGCCGGAACTGATCCACACCTCGCGGCTGCTCGACATCACCGCCAAGGCGGTGCACGGCCTGCTGTATCTGCTCTTGATCGCGATGCCGGTGACCGGCCTTGCGATGGTGATCGCCGCCGGCCGCGGCGTCACCCTGCTCGGCATTCCGCCGCTGATGGAGAAGTCGCCCGAGCTCGCCAAGGCGTTCAGCAACGCGCACGGCGTGATCATCAACGCGATCCTGGCGCTGGTGCTGCTGCACGTCGCCGCCGCATTGTGGCACCAATACTTCCGTCACGACGGCACGCTCGCCCGGATGGCGCCGTGGCTACGCGTGCGCAGCTGAACTCTCGGCGGGATCAGGCTCTTGCCGACTCCCGCCTTCGGTTCTGCGTCGATGGTCCGGAGGCTGCGTTTGCGTCCGGACCTTGGGCTGGCAGACCGTGCGCCCGTAAGGCTACGAGCGGGCAAATTAACTGGTGAATAGCAAAGCCGCGCCACACTGCGGGGGCGCGTGCCGGAGCGACGCCCGAAGCCGTCGGGCGCCCGATCGAGGCGGTGCGCGAGCGCCTCAGAAAGGGAGCCAGCCGATGATCAGCATCAATCTCGTGGTCGGATTTTCCGCGGTTCGCTCTGCCGCCGCGGCGATCGTCGACGCCACGGTGGATCGGCTGCTCGACGCCGCAGCGACGGCGCTGCGGCTGATGGACGAATACCGATGGCTCGCCGCGGCCGCCGCAGCCGCAATTCCGCTGCCCGGCCATCGCAGGGTCGGCGGCGCGCTGCAGGTCGTCCGCATCCGCCGTAAGCCTTGATCACAACGACGTTTTTTGCTGGATTTGGGCTTCCCGCGGCGATCGCGTAAGCTGTCGGCAGGCGGTAGGAAACATCGGGAAACCAAAAACCCCTTTGCATGCGGCGCGAAATCGCGAAAAGGGAACGAATGGTTGCCATTCCCAATATCCTGGTGGTCGAAGACGATCGCGAAACCCGGGCGCTGATTGCGAAATATCTTCGCGCCAACGGCTGCCACGTCACCGCGGCGGCGGACGGCCACGAGATGCACAAGGTGATGGCCGATCGCCGCGTCGATCTGATGATCATGGACGTGATGCTGCCGGACGAGGACGGCCTCAGCCTGTGCCGCAAGGTGCGCGCCAAATCCCAGCTGCCGATCATCATGCTGACCGCGCGCGGCGAGGACGTCGACCGCATCGTCGGCCTCGAGATGGGCGCCGACGACTACATGGTCAAGCCGTTCAATCCGCGCGAGCTATTGGCCCGCATCAACGCCGTGCTGCGCCGCCAGGCCTCGGCGCTGAACGCCAGCTCGGCCGCGACCGCCGCCGCCACGGCGTTCGCCTTCGACGGCTGGCGGATCGATTTCCGGCTGCGCGAACTGCGCAATCCGGCCGGCGCCCGGGTGGCGCTGACCAGCGCCGAATTCGATCTGTTGCGCGCCTTCTGCGAGCGCGCCGGCCGGGTGCTGTCGCGCGAGGTGCTGCTCGACCTGACGCAAGGCCGCAATTCCGGTTCGTTCGACCGCAGCATCGACGTGCTGGTCAGCCGGATCCGCCGCAAGATCGAGATCGATCCGCAGGACGCCATGCTGATCAAGACGATTCGCTCCGGCGGTTACATGTTCACGCCGGTGGTCGAGCCGCTGCTCGCAGCCCCCACCGCGGAGCCATGAGACGGCTCGGCTGGATCGTCCCAAAGCGGATCAGCGGCCAGATCGCCGCGATCGTGGTGATCTCGATCATCGTGATCCACGCCATCATCGCGGTGACGTTTTTCGTCAATCGGCCGGGCGAGCAGGAACCGTTCGCGCACGGCCGCGGCGAACTCACCGCGCTGGTTCAGATATTGGGCAAAGCGTCAGCCGACGAGCGCCCGGCGCTGCTGGCGGGGATGGCGCGGTCGTTTCCACAGTTCGAGATCGTGCCCGGCGCGCCCGGCCCGCTCGTCGCGATCGAACCCGGCGCAGGGCCGTCGCCGTCGCCGCCGCTGCGTCATCTCGGCCGGGACTACCGTCAGCTGCGTCTCGAGGGGACCAGCGACGAGCGCATCGGCGTGGCGCTGCCTGACGGCGAAACGATTTCGGTGCGGGTACCGGAGGACTGGCGGCCGCCGTTCTTTCTCGGCGGGCCGGGCATGATCACGCTCTTGTTCGTGGTGGTCAGCCTGACCCTGCTGGGGCTGTGGGCGGCGCGGGCGCTGTCGGCGCCGCTGTCGTCCTTCGCCAAGGCGGCGGAGAATTTCCGGCTGGACAATGCCGCGGCTTCGCTGCCGGAGCGCGGCCCGGAGGAAATCCGCTCGGTCGCCCGCGCGCTCAACCACATGCGTGCCCGCATCGCCGCCCTGGTCGACGACCGCACCAAGATGTTGGCCGCGATCAGCCACGATCTGCGCACGCCGATCACCAGGTTGCGGCTGCGCTGCGAATTCATCGAGGACGAGGCCTGCCGCAACCACATGCTGGGCGACCTCGACCAGATGCGCTCGATGCTGGAGTCGGTGCTGTCGTTCCTGCGCAACGGGCGCAACCGGGAGGCGATGACGCTGACCGACGTCGCGACTACGCTGCAACTGATCGCCGACCAGTTCACCGATGCCGGCCAGACCGTGAGCTATCATGGGCCGGCGCACGCCACGGTGATGGCGCGCCCCGACGACCTGCACCGCGCGGTGACCAACCTCGTGGAAAACGCCGTGCGGTTCGGCGCCGAAACCTCGATCGGTCTCGCCGTCACGCCGGATGCGGTGAAGATCGACGTCGCCGACGATGGTCCCGGGATTTCCGACGCGCAGAAAAGCGCGATGCTGGAGCCGTTCGTGCGCGGCGACGACGCCCGCAACATGGACGAGGCCTCCGGCTTCGGGCTCGGATTGTCGATCGCCCAGGCGGTGGCGCTCGCGCATGGCGGCGCGCTGTCGCTCAACGACCGCAAGCCGCACGGCTTGATCGTCCGCATCACGCTTCCGTCGCCGTCGCGGCGCGCGCAACCCGGCGCCGCGAGCGCAAGCTGAGATCGTCCGGGACGATCGGCTTCGCCATGCTGACACTGCGGCGGTCCCGCAAGAAATAGACCCCGTAGCATAGCTGAATACCGGCGCCCTCCTCACCAAAGCATGTCTCGGTATTTCTATCAGCTTGTGCCGACTGCCGGATCACGCATCGCTCAGCTGCGGCGAACAGGGGTGATTCGGCATGCTCAGCATCACGGCTATTCGGGTCGTTCGGCGACGCGGCGACCGGCGCGGCGGCGTCACGACACCGCGTGTCAAACGCGCCGCGGCGGCCACGGCAGTAGCGGTGCTGTCACTCGGCGCAACGCTCGGTTCGGCGCAGGCGCAGTTCACGCGCGTCTATGGCTTCGGCGACAGCTATGCGGATACCGGCACCGCGCCGGGCGGCGCGTTTCGGCTCGGTCACGAGCCCTGTGTTTATCCGGGCGTTTGCTCCTTCACCGGCAGCACCACCTTCGTGCAGACGCTGCAATCGCTGTATGCCGCGCCGGAGATGGTGAATTATGCGATCGGCGGCGCGCGGACCAGCAACTCCAACACCCTTGGCTTTCTCGGCAGCAATTACGGCTTCCCGTATGAACTCGCCCGGCTGGCCCATGACGGCGTCCGGTTCACCGATCGCGACCTGATCGCGCTGTCGATCGGCGGCAATGATTCATCGCAGCTCGTCAACGACGTCGGCGCCGCCAGGACGTTGGGAACACAGGCCGCGGCGCGCGCCGTCAACGGCACCGGCGTCGGCACTATCACCGGCACCTTCGATGGGGTCACCTACAACGACGTCGCGACCTATGGCGTGCAGCAGCTGGTCGCCGCCGGGGCCCGCAACATCGCCTGGTTCAGCGCCGGCAATTCGAAGTATTTTCCCGAACCGGAGGGCGGTGCTGCGGTTCAGGCCCCGGCGCGCGACGCGTTTGCGCATACCTATTATCAGGAACTGCAGACCTTGCTGCGGCCGATGGCGCAGGCCGGCGTCCGCATCTTCCTGTTCAACTATGAAATCCTGCAGCGGCGGATCTTCGAGAATGCGGCGATCTACGGTTTCAGCGCCGTGCCGGGCTGCGAGGCCAATGGCGGCGGCTCCATCCCTCAGGTCACAGGCTGCTTCTACGAAAACTCGGTGCATCCGACCGGCGCGGCGATGGCGCTGATCGCCAGCTATATGGCCAACCAGATCGACGCGCCGACCACCGTGGTGCCGCAGGGCAGCATCTCCACCGCGCTGGCGACGGGCTTCACCGGGTCGGTGTTCGGCCGGCTCGACGCCCAGCGTAGCCTCGCGCCGTTCGGCTTGGGCTCCGCGCTGGCCTATGCGGGACCGCCGAAAGCGGCGCCAGCGGCCAACCCGGCGGATCGTTGGTCGATCTATGGCGCGGCCAGCTACGCCAACGGCAGCCGCGACCGGCAATTCTACGGCTCCGGCTACGACTACAATTCGGTCGGCGGTATCTTCGGGGCGGAGTATCGCCTCGACCAGAACTGGCGGGTGGGCGGGGTGTTCGGCTATTCGCAGCCGGACGTCGAACTCGGCGTGCAGAACGCGCGAGAGCGCATCGATGCCTATCAGTTCGCCGGCTACGCCTCCTACGCCGACGCGCATTGGTTCGCCGACGGCCTGCTCGGCTACGGCCGCCATGACTTCGCGCTGCAGCGGCAAGGCATCATCGATACCATTCGGGGCAATACCAGGGCCGACGTGTTCACCGTCGCCGGAAAGGCCGGATACCTGTTCGATGTCGGCCAGCTCCGCGTCGGGCCGCTCGCCAGCCTGACTTATAGCAACGCGCAGATCGACGGCTACACGGAAACCGGCGACGTGCTGCTGACGATGACGGTCGATCGCCAGCGCGTCGAAGCGCTGACCGGCGATACCGGCGTGCAGCTGCGCTACCCGCTGCTGATCGGCGGCGGGATCTACAGCCCGTTCGTCAACCTTACCGCCGCGCATGATTTCATCGGCGAGGGCCGCACCATCACCACCATGCTGGTGTCGGCGCCGCTATTGCCGATCCTGACCCCGGTTGCGGGCGATGGCCGAACCTATGGCAGGGTCGCTGCGGGTGTCTCGGCGTTGGTGTCCGGCAATGTCTCGGCGACGCTGACGGTCGGGTCGACCTTCGCGCGCAGCGGCGGCGACGATCTGGCGCTCAGCGGTGGCGTCAAGCTGGCGTTCTAGCCGCGCCGCCGCTCGGAACTACGCAGCGGGCAATTATGACGGTTAGATGACAGTGATGTGCGTCGCCGCGCATATCACGGTCGGTCCATCGCCGATCCCAGCAGATCCTTGAAAATTATCCCCAACCGGTGATAATTGATATCGGCGGCGGGTATCTGGCCCGGTGGTAACCACCGGCCGAAGGTATTCGCGTCGTCGATATCTGGCGTGCGGCTGAGTTGCCGGCCATTGGTGATGATCGTGACGAGATGGCTAAGGCGACCGTAGGCCGTGCACCCAAATCCAACGGCAGGGTTGCGCCCCGCCGTGCGGCCGTGGTGTTCAAATCGAGCGAGGCCAGCAAGGCCGAGAAGATTGTGCTGCCGCGCGGCATCGCCACGGTCGATGCCTTTCGCATGATCGCGAGGTCGGTGCTGCGCCACGTCGTCGGCAACGAGGCCGCGGTGCGCGTCGCCAATCCCGATGGCGTGCACCAGATGCGGATCGGGCTGCGGCGGCTGCGCGCCGCCATCGCGACGTTCGGCGAATTGTTGCAGGACGCCGAAACCGAGCGGCTCAAGCGCGAGTTGAAATGGCTGACCGGCCGGCTGGGGCCGGCGCGCGACCTGCATCTGCTGGAACTGCGGATCAAGCGCCAGCGCACGGCGGATCGCGCCGAATGGCTCGCCGAGATCGCCGCGCGGCGGAGCCGGGCGTTCGCCGGGGCCAAGGCGGCGATGCAGTCGGCGCGTTACCGCGCCTTGCTGCACGACATCCGGCACTGGATCGAGGCCGGGCCGTGGGCGGAGCGGCCAACGCTGAGGCCGGCGCACCGAGAAGCCGTGGACTTCGCCGCTGATGTGGTGGCGCGGCGCGCCCGCAAAGTAATGCGCAAGGCCGAACGGCTGCACGACCTCAATGTGGAGCAGCGCCACCGGCTGCGGATTTCAGCCAAGAAGCTGTACTACGCGATCGGCTTCTTCGAGACGCTGTTCGAGGGCCGCAAGGCGCGCGATCGGTTGGGCACGTTCCAGTCGACGTTGAAGGAATTGCTGGATCGGTTGGGGGCGCTGAACGATATTGCCGTGCAGCAGCGGTTGGCGATTTCGGTGGCGGCGCCGAACGGCAAGCGCCCGCATGGCGCCGCGACGCAGCTGCCGCCACCACCGCCGCGCGATCGCATCAAGATCGATCATTTGCTGCAATCCGCCGTCGCGACCGGCGCCGAACTCGCAACCGCCAAGCGATTCTGGGATTGAACGGTGGTCAGTGCGTATTCGGCTGATTGAGCGCGTCCAGCCAACCAAAGCGTCATTCCCGGGGCGAGCCTGGAACCGATAGCGTGTCGCGGGCGCGGAGCCGCGCCTTGGCGCTGGTCCGCAGAACCGGGACCGTTACGAATGCTGCGTTCCGTAACGGGCCCCGGCTCTGCAGCGCACCACGCCGCAAGAGCGGCATAGTGCGCTGCGTCCGGGGCGCAGCTTCCTTCGATTTAACCGGCGCAGGTCGGCTAACGGGCCGGCGATGAGCTCGCGCCCCGGAATGACGGCGTCGATCGGATCGACCGGTGTCCGCGCCTACTAGCCGAGATCGCGGATTGCCTGGTTCGCCGCCTTCACCGCATCTTCTTCGGTGTCGCAATCCTCGGCGGTGACGAAGCCGAGCATGGTCTTGCTGTGCCGGGGCCCATTGGGCGCCGC
Source organism: Rhodopseudomonas palustris BisB18 (assembly GCF_000013745.1). Lineage (GTDB taxonomy): Bacteria > Pseudomonadota > Alphaproteobacteria > Rhizobiales > Xanthobacteraceae > Rhodopseudomonas_A > Rhodopseudomonas_A palustris_F. Next base: position 5,200,824 of record NC_007925.1, on the reverse strand, counting down.
CAAAGGCGTGACATTGGCGCGCCAACGCCCCGGTTTGCGCTGAAAGGTCAGAATGCTGTAGTCGGACGCCTTCGCCACTACTTGCTCGCTTTGGCGATCTTCTTTTCCAGATGCCCCGGTCCATGGTCATGCCGCAGCTGGCTCAACGATGTCTCGTTGAGTTCGAGGAGGATCTCGCTGAGCTTGGCCGAATCCGGATGCCCCGCGGCGAAGCCGCGGCCATAGATCTTGCGCAGCGTGCCGACCAAGGTGTTGCCGTGTTTCTTGGAGATTTCGCCGTCCTGATCGCGGTGGCGACCGTCGAGATCGTGTTTCATCTGCCCCTCCGTGCCGTCTGCGCGCGCTCAGCTTGCGCCGAACGGCCGGCCTTGGCAACGGGCTGCAAAACCCGCGGCGGCCGAGCGGCCGTCGTCCGCAACCCGAGCGCGACGCTGAGCCTCACCGCTGTGCGCTGCAGCGCGGCGCCCTCAAGTCTTACTTCTTCTTGCCGGATCCCAAAGTCGGCTGCCAGCTGCCGCCGCTGCCCTTTTGGCTCGGCGCCGCGGCGATGGTCTTGACCTTCTCCTTCTTGGGCTTCTTGGTTTCCCGATTGCCCTTTTGCTCGCCCTTGGCCATGTCGTTCTCCTGTTGTTGTTATGCGCACGCTAGCACGCATTGCCATCGCCCCGCACGGCTTATCCCTGGCCGATGCCGGTTGGACGCTGAAATCGATGTGAGACGGCGTTTCGGGCCGGCCGCTGTCAAGCCGTCTTGACGACGAGCTTTGCAGCGGCCCGCACCGGACGGCATCAGGTCACCAGCGCCGCGGCGCAGCGATCGCGATAGAAAATAGCCGGCCGGTGAAATACAGTTCGATCCAAAGCAGCGCCTTCAACTAATCAAAAAACAGCCGGGGCAGGAATTGATCGACAAGCTCGAATTGTTATTGGCGCTGGCCAAGGAGCGCCATTTCGGCCGGGCCGCGGAATCCTGCGGCGTCACCCAACCGACGATGTCGACCAGCCTGAAGCAGCTCGAAGAGATTCTCGGCGTGATGCTGGTGCAGCGCGGCTCACGCTTTCAGGGCTTCACTCCAGAAGGCGAGCGCACGCTGGATTGGGCGCGGCGCATCGTCGGCGACGTCCGCTCGATGCGCCAGGAGATCAAGACGCTGAAGGACGGGCTGTCCGGCGAAATCCGCATCGCCGCGATCCCGACCGTGCTCGGCATGGTGGCGGCTTTGACCACGCCGTTTCGCGCCCGCCATCCCGACGTCAAGTTCCGCATCGTGTCCTGCACCTCGGCGGAAGTGCTCGGGCTGTTGGAAAATCTCGAGGTCGACGCCGGCCTGACCTACATCGAAAACGAGCCGCTCGGCAAAGTGCGCTCGGTCCCGCTGTATCATGAGAGCTACCGGTTGCTGACCTCGCCGGATGGTTTGTTCGGTGACCGCGACGAAGTGACTTGGCGTGAGGTCGGCCAAGTGCCGCTCTGCCTGCTGACGCCGGATATGCAGAACCGCCGCATCATCGATCGCGCGTTGAAGGCGGTGGGCACCGAGGCCAAGCCGACGCTGACCTCGAATTCGATCATCGTGCTCTATACCCATGTCAAGACCGGCCGCTGGGCCAGCGTGATGCCGGCAAAACTGGCGGAAACGCTGGGGTTTTCCGATGCGGTGCGGAGCATCCCGATCGTCGATCCGGTGGTGAGCTACTCGATCGGCCTAGTGGTTCCGCCGCGCGAGCCGCTGACCCCGCTGATCGCCGCGCTGGTGCAGGTCGCCCGCGAAGTGGCGCCGACGCTGGAGAGCTGAGTGGAGGGCCGGTTGCGGCCTCGTGTCCCGGACGCCGAGCAGCGCTCTTGCGCTGCGAGGTGAACCGGGACCATTACGAAGGCAGCATTTGTAACGGCCCCGGCTCTGCAGCGCACCACGCCGCAAACGCGGCGTGCTGCGCTGCGTCCGGGGCAGGCCTCCCCTCATTTCACCTCCGGCCCGGCGCGCCCCGGCTGACGATACGGTTTCCGTATCGCAGCATCGGACAGCTTTATTGACCTTTGGATAGATTCTCATTTTGATGGCTTCAAAATACCAATCGAGGAAGCGTCGGGAGAGCAATGGCCTTGGCCTATGAAGCATGGGATTCCGAGCGCGCGGCGGAAATCATCGCCGAACTGAAGAGCCACGAGGGCGCCACGCTGGTGATCCTGCACGCGTTGCAGGAGGCGTTCGGCTACGTGCCGCAGGACGCGATCCCGATGATCGCATTGGCGCTCAACCTGTCGCGCGCCGAAGTCCATGGCGTGTTCACCTTCTACCACGATTTCCGCAAAGTCCCGGCCGGCCGCCACGTGCTGAAGCTGTGCTTGGCCGAAGCCTGCCAGTCGGCCGGCGGCGATGCGTTGGCGGCGCGGGCGGAGACGACGCTCGGCATGGCGGTGGGCGAGACCCGTGGCGACGGCGTGGTCAGCCTGGAGCCGGTGTATTGCCTCGGGTTATGCGCGACCGCGCCATCGGCGATGTTGGACGGCCGGCTGATCGGCCGGCTCGACGCGACGCGGCTCGATGCCTTGCTGGCGGAGGCGCAGCGATGAAGCTCAAGATCTTCATTCCGCGCGATGCCGGCGCGATTGCGGTCGGCGCCGACGAGGTCGCGCTGGAGCTGGAACTCTGCGCCCGCAAGCGCGGCGTCAGCCTTGAGGTGGTGCGTACCGGATCGCGCGGGCTGTATTGGCTGGAGCCGATGCTGGAGGTTTCAACCGGCGCCGGACGGATCGCATTCGGGCCGCTGACGCCGGGCGACGTGGGCTCGGTGCTCGACGCCATCGCGGCGGATGGGCCGCATCCGCTGCGGCTCGGCCTCACCGAGCAGATCCCCTGGCTGAAGCGGCAGACCCGGCTGACGTTTGCGCGCTGCGGCGTGATCGATCCGCGCTCGGTCGAGGATTATCGCGCCCATGGCGGCTATGAGGGGCTGGAGCGGGCGCTGGCGCTGACCTCCGAGGCGATCATCGACGACGTCATCAAGTCCGGGCTGCGCGGCCGCGGCGGCGCCGGTTTCCCGACCGGCATCAAGTGGCGCACGGTCGCGCAAGCCGCCGCTGCGCAGAAGTATATCTGCTGCAATGCCGACGAGGGCGATAGCGGCACCTTTGCCGACCGCATGATCATGGAAGGCGATCCCTATATGGTGATCGAGGGCATGACCATCGCCGGCATCGCGGTGGGTGCCACCCGCGGCTACATCTACATCCGCTCGGAATATCCGCATGCGGTGGAGGCGATCAACGCGGCGATCGCCGGCGCGCGGCGCGCCGGCTATCTCGGCCCCGGCATCGGCCGCTCGCGGCACGATTTCGACATCGAGGTGCGGGTCGGCGCGGGGGCTTACATCTGCGGCGAAGAGACCGCGATGCTGGAGAGCATCGAGGGCAAGCGCGGCGTGGTGCGCGCCAAGCCGCCGCTGCCGGCGCATAAGGGGCTGTTCGGCCAGCCCACCGTGATCAACAACGTGCTGAGCTTCGCGGCAATTCCCTTCATCCTCGCCGGCGGCGCGCAGGCCTATGCGGATTGCGGCATGGGCCGTTCGCGCGGCACCAAGCCGATCCAGCTCGGCGGCAATATCAAGCACGGCGGGCTGTTCGAGGTGGCGTTCGGCATCACGCTCGGCGAACTGGTCGACGACATCGGCGGCGGCACCGCCTCGGGGCGGCCGGTGCGCGCGGTGCAGGTCGGCGGCCCGCTCGGCGCTTACTTCCCGCGCGAACTGTTCGACACGCCGTTCGATTACGAAGCCTTCGCGGCGCGCAGCGGTTTGGTCGGCCATGGCGGCGTGGTGGTGTTCGACGACACCGTCGATATGGCCAAGCAGGCGCGTTTTGCGATGCAGTTTTGCGCCATCGAGTCCTGCGGCAAGTGCACGCCGTGCCGGATCGGCTCGCAGCGCGGCGTCGAGACCATCGACAAGATCATCAATGGCGATCGCGCCCCGCAGAACATCGCGCTGTTGGAAGACCTCTGCCAGACCATGAAGCTCGGCTCGCTGTGTGCGCTCGGCGGCTTCGTGCCGTACCCGGTGCTGAGCGCGCTGACGCATTTCCCGGAAGACTTTGGACTAGCGCCGCCGCGTCTGCAGGCTGCGGAATAGGAGCCCATCATGTCGCTGATTCACGAAATCGATTTCGGCACGCCGCGCTCCACCTCAACGACCATGGTGACGCTGTCGATCGACGGCCAGAGCGTCACGGTGCCGGAAGGCACCTCGATCATGCGCGCGGCGATGCAGATCGGGACGCAAATTCCGAAACTCTGCGCCACCGACATGATGGACGCGTTCGGCTCCTGCCGGCTCTGCCTCGTCGAAGTCGAGGGACGCAATGGCACGCCGGCGTCCTGCACCACGCCGGTGGCGGAAGGAATTTCCGTCCGCACCCAGACCGAGCGGCTGAAGGCGCTGCGCAAGGGCGTGATGGAGCTCTACATCTCCGATCATCCGCTGGACTGCCTGACCTGTTCGGCCAATGGCGATTGCGAATTGCAGGACATGGCGGGCGCGGTCGGCCTGCGCGACGTGCGCTACGGCTACAAGGGTGAGACCCATCCCAATCCGGGCGTCGACGACTCCAATCCCTATTTCACCTTTGACGCCTCGAAATGCATCGTCTGCTCGCGCTGCGTGCGCGCCTGTGAGGACGTGCAGGGCACCTTCGCGTTGACCATCGCCGGCCGCGGCTTCGGCTCGGTGGTGTCTGCCGGGATGCAGGAAAGCTTCCTCGGCTCGGAATGCGTGTCCTGCGGCGCCTGCGTGCAGGCCTGCCCGACCGCGACGCTGAACGAAAAGTCGATCATCGAGATCGGCACCCCGGAACATTCGGTGGTGACGACCTGCGCCTATTGCGGCGTCGGCTGCTCGTTCAAGGCGGAGATGCGCGGCGAGGAAGTGGTGCGCATGCTGCCCTACAAGGACGGCAAGGCCAATCGCGGCCATTCCTGCGTCAAAGGCCGCTTCGCCTGGGGCTACGCCACCCACAAGGAACGCATCCTCAACCCGATGATCCGCGACAAGATCACCGACCCGTGGCGCGAAGTGTCGTGGGACGAGGCGTTCTCCTACGCCGCGTCGGAGTTCAAGCGCATCCAGGCCAAATACGGCCGCGACTCGGTCGGCGGCATCACCTCGTCGCGCTGCACCAATGAAGAGACTTTCCTGGTGCAGAAGCTGATCCGCGCCGGCTTCGGCAACAACAACGTCGATACTTGCGCGCGGGTCTGCCACTCGCCGACCGGCTACGGGCTGTCCACCACCTTCGGCACCTCGGCGGGCACGCAGGATTTCGACTCCGTCGAGCACACCGACGTGGTGCTGATCATCGGCGCCAATCCGACCGACGGCCATCCGGTGTTCGCCTCGCGCTTGAAGAAGCGGTTGCGCGCCGGCGCCAAGCTGATCGTGGTCGATCCGCGCCGCACCGACATCGTGCGCTCGGCGCGGGTCGAGGCGGCGCATCACCTGCCGCTGCAGCCCGGCACCAACGTCGCGGTGCTGACCGCGATGGCGCATGTCATCGTCACCGAAGGGCTGGTCGACGAGGCGTTTGTGCGCGAGCGCTGCGACTGGGACGAATATGAGGGCTGGGCGAGTTTCGTGGCGCTGCCGCAGAACAGCCCGGAGCAGACGCAAAGTGCGACCGGCGTCGATCCGACCGAATTGCGGCAGGCGGCGCGACTGTTCGCCACCGGCGGCAACGGCGCGATCTATTACGGGCTCGGCGTCACCGAGCACAGCCAAGGCTCGACCACCGTGATGGCGATCGCCAATTTGGCGATGGCCACCGGCAATATCGGCCGGCCGGGCGTCGGCGTGAACCCGCTGCGCGGCCAGAACAACGTGCAGGGCGCCTGCGACATGGGCTCGTTCCCGCACGAATTGCCGGGCTATCGGCATATCGGCACCGATTCGGTGCGTGAGAGTTTCGAGGCGCTGTGGGGCGTGCATCTCAACAAGGAGCCGGGCCTGCGGATTCCGAACATGCTGGATGCCGCGGTCGACGGTTCGTTCAAGGCGCTCTACGTGCAGGGCGAAGACATCCTGCAATCCGACCCCAACACCAAGCACGTCGCCGCCGGGCTTGAGGCGATGGAATGCGTCATCGTCCACGACCTGTTCCTCAACGAGACCGCGAACTACGCGCATATCTTCCTGCCGGGCTCCACCTTCCTGGAGAAGAACGGCACCTTCACCAATGCCGAGCGCCGCATCCAGCGGGTGCGCAAGGTGATGACACCGCGCAACGGCTTGGAGGACTGGCAGGTCACGCTGGGGCTGGCCAAGGCGATGGGCTATCCGATGAGCTATGAGCATCCCTCGCAGATCATGGATGAGATCGCGGCGTTGACGCCGACCTTCGCCGGCGTGTCCTACGCCAAGCTCGACGAACTCGGCTCGATCCAGTGGCCGTGCAACGACAACGCGCCGGAGGGCACCCCGGTGATGCACATCGATCACTTCGTCCGCGGCAAGGGCAAATTCGTCATCACCGAATATGTCGCCACCGACGAGCGCACCGGGCCGCGCTATCCGCTATTGCTGACCACCGGGCGAATCCTCAGCCAGTACAATGTCGGCGCGCAGACCAGGCGCACCGCCAATGTGGTGTGGCACGACGAGGATCGGCTCGAGATCCATCCGCACGACGCCGAGCAGCGCGGAGTGAGGGATGGCGATTGGGTGCGGCTGGCGAGCCGCGCCGGCGAAACCACGCTGCGCGCGCTGATCACCGAGCGCGTCGCGCCGGGCGTGGTCTATACCACCTTCCACCATCCGGATACGCAGGCGAACGTGATCACCACCGACTATTCCGACTGGGCAACCAATTGCCCGGAATACAAGGTCACCGCGGTGCAGGTGGCGCCGTCGAACGGCCCGTCGGAATGGCAGAAGGCCTATGACGAGCAGGCCCGCCAGGCGCGCCGCATCGCCTCCACCATCGAAGCCGCGGAGTAATTGGTGCACGATCCCGTTCAACACGTCTCCCGACAGATCTGGCGCGAGGCCGGCTTCAGCCAAGGCAGCCGCGCGGTGCCGGAAGAGACCGCGGTGGCGTTGACCTACAACGCCGGCAGCTACGCGGTGATGATGGCAACGCCGCGCGATCTGGAAGACTTCGCTGTCGGCTTCAGCCTGAGCGAAGGCATTGTGAGCTCGGCTTCGGAGATCACCTCGCGGGAAGTCGTCGAGCTCGACAACGGCATCGAACTGCGGATGTGGCTCGCGGGCGAGATCGCGCAGCGGCTCAGCGCGCGGCGGCGCAATATCGCCGGCCCCACCGGCTGCGGGCTGTGCGGCATCGACTCGATCACCCAGGCGCTGCGGCCGGCGGCGATCGTGGCAACGCAGCGGCAGTTCTCACCGCACGAGATCATGGCGGCGATGCAGGCGATGCCGCCGCTGCAAGCGCTCAACACCGAGACTCGCGCGGTGCACGCCGCAGCGTTCTGGTCGCCGGCGCGCGGCATTGCAGCATTGCGCGAGGATGTCGGCCGCCACAATGCGCTCGACAAACTCGCCGGCGCGATGGCGCGGCAGAATATCGCCGCCGCCAACGGCATGGTGGTCTTGACCAGCCGGGTATCCGTTGAGATGGTACAGAAAACCGCGGCGATCGGCGCGCCGGTGATTGTCTCGGTCTCGGCGCCGACGGCGCTGGCGATCCGGATGGCGGAGAGCGCCGGCATCACGCTCGCCGCGATCGCCCGGTCCGACGGGTTCGAGGTGTTCACGCATCACGACCGCATTGCGACGGGAGAAGCCGCCGATGTCGCCTGATCGACTGGTCACTATGGCCAACCAGATTGGCACGTTCTTTCGCAGCCAGGGCCACGACATGGCGGTGGCGGGCACCGCCGAACACATCCGGAAATTCTGGGATCCGCGGATGCGCCAGGCGATCCTCAAGCACCTGGAGGCCGGCGGCGTCGGCTTGGATCCGCTGGTGCGCGACGCGGTGGAGGCTTTGAAGCCGCCACCGACCTAACGACGAACAACAGACCGGCCCATCAAGGGCGGCTGCAGGGGAGGGGTTACATGACGACGATCGAAGGTGCCGGCAAAATTTCCGGCGTAAGGCCGGGACTACTCGACCGCGAACGCATCATCGCGCAGGCCGGCTACAATCGCTGGCTGGTGCCGCCGGCGGCGCTGTGCATCCATCTGTGCATCGGCATGGCCTATGGCTTCAGCGTGTTCTGGCTGCCGCTGTCGCGCGCGGTCGGCATCAACGCGCCGAAGGTCTGCACCGACATGAGCATCTTCCAGGAGCTGGTCACCACCAGCTGCGACTGGCGGGTGGCGAGTCTGGGCTGGATGTACACGCTGTTCTTCGTGCTGCTCGGGGTCTCCGCGGCGATCTGGGGCGGCTGGCTGGAGCGTTCCGGCCCGCGCAAGGCCGGCTTCGTCTCGGCGATTTGCTGGTGCGGCGGCTTGGTGCTGGGCGCGATCGGCATCTACACCCATCAATTGTGGCTGCTGTGGCTCGGCTCCGGCGTGCTCGGCGGCATTGGGCTCGGGCTCGGCTACATCTCGCCGGTGTCGACGCTGGTGCGCTGGTTTCCGGACCGCCGCGGCATGGCCACCGGCATGGCGATCATGGGCTTCGGCGGCGGCGCGATGATCGGCGCCCCGCTCGCCAACATGCTGCTGAATTACTTCAAGTCGCCGACCGACGTCGGGGTCTGGCAGACCTTCCTGGCGATGGCGGCGATCTACTTCGTGTTCATGATGATCGGTGCGTTCAGCTACCGGATCACGCCGGCGAACTGGCGCCCCGACGGCTGGACCCCGCCGGAAAAAGCCAACGCCTACATCACCGCGCATCAGGTGCATCTGCGCGACGCCCACAAGACCCGGCAGTTCTGGATGATCTGGGCGGTGCTGTGCCTCAACGTCTCGGCCGGCATCGGCGTGATCGGCATGGCGTCGCCTATGCTGCAGGAGATTTTTGCCGGCAAGCTGATCGGATTGCCGGACCTGAGTTTCAACCAGCTCTCGGTCGAACAGAAGACCGCGATCGCGGCGATCGCCGCCGGCTTCACCGGGCTGTTGTCGCTGTTCAACATCGCCGGAAGATTCTTCTGGGCCTCGCTGTCCGATCATATCGGCCGCAAGAACACCTACTACACCTTCTTCGTGCTCGGCATCCTGCTCTATGCGGCGATTCCAACGTTTGCGGCGATGGGCAGCAAGGTGCTGTTCGTAGCTGCCTTCGCGGTGATCCTGTCGATGTATGGCGGCGGCTTCGCCACGGTGCCGGCCTATCTCGCCGATATCTTCGGCACCCAGTTCGTCGGCGCCATCCACGGCCGGCTGCTGACCGCCTGGGCGACCGCCGGCATTATCGGCCCGGTGGTGGTGAACTACATCCGCGAGGCGCAGATCAGTGCCGGCGTGGAGCGCGCCCAGGTCTACGACTTCACCATGTACATCCTCGCCGGGATGCTGGTGCTGGGGCTGATCTGCAATGCGCTGGTACGGCCGCTCGCCGACAAGTGGTTCATGAAGCCGGAAGAGGTGCTGGCGCTGCAGGCCAAGGGCGCAACCGTTGCCAGCGGCGGCTCGCATGGCATCGGCAAGGGCGGCTTCGATGCCCGCGCCGCTGCGTTCTGGGCCTTCGTTGGCCTTCCGCTGGCCTGGGGCGTCTGGATCACGCTGCAGAACGCGATCAAGATCTTCTGATCGGAGCGAGACGGCCGGGCCGGCGGCAGCGCTGGCCCGGCGCGACGGCAGCCGGCAACTCAATCATAAGCCAGACTCCAACCCGGGGCGCGGACCCAGCAGCGCTGGTCCGGGATCTCGTCGGATCGATGGAGCCTGGTTATTCTGGCAAGATCGCCGCTCTCGAAGCCGCCGTTCTCGAAAGCGACCCTGAGCGCCTTCTCGGAGGCTTCGTCCCGCAGGCCCGCGCAAGGGTAAATATGCACGCCGGACACACAACGCGCCGCGTACCCGCTGCGATCGCGGGTAATCAGAAAGACCGCGCCGCGCGTCATCGCATGTCCTTGTTCGGTGATATACCTCACGGTCAAAGGCAGGATCATGCGACCGCCGGGCCTCAAGGCGTCGAGCCAAATTCCGGCCGGGCGCGACGCCCCCGCGTTCACAAAGATCACATCGGCAGGCTGCAGCGGCGCCGTCGAACCATCTCCTTCGATGATATCGACATTGCAAAATCCGGCGAGATTGGCGCGTGCGCGCGCGGCCAATTCGGGTTCGAATTCGATCCCGATGACCTGTCCGCTTCGACCGGCCAAACGGCTCATCACAGCCGTGTAGTAGCCGGTGCCGGTGCCGATATGCACCGCGCGCTCTCCCTCACGCAATGCGCCGACCGAAACAAGCGACGTCAGGAACGAGGGTTGGCCGTTGTTGAGCCCTTTCGCGGGGATGATGGCCACCGGCACATCTTGATAGAGATAGACCGGGTCGTCGTCCGGGGTCATCTGATAACCGCCGGGAAAGCGCATCAATTCCCAAGGCCCGAGGCCAAGAAAATCCTCTCGGCGCAGTTTAGCCAACGCGTCCTCGAGCCGAGGATCGCTTGCCCGGGCGGCATGGACGATTTGCTTGGCATAGGCGCGACGTAGAATTTCAAGCTCGTCTTCTCGCGGCATCGCGTTCAACATCTTTGCTCGATCGCCGCCAAAGCGGCCTGCCGTATTTGGAAACGAGCCTTTTGATTACATGATTACAACCCCAAGCCGGCGGATCGCAAGGCCAAGCCGGCGTTCGAGGCGACCGCGAAGCTCATGCCAAAAGCTTGTCGAGCGTAATCGGCAGATCTCGGACCCGTGTTCCGGTCGCATTATACACGGCATTTGCGACGGCAGCAGCTGTGCCGGTGATCCCGATTTCGCCGACGCCGCGCGCGCCCATCGGGGTGTGCGGATCGGGAATGTCGGTCCACATCACCTCGATCTGCGGCACATCCATGTGCACCGGGAGGTGATACTCCGCGAGGCTCGGATTCATAATTCGCCCGTTGCGCTCGTCGAACTGCGTCTCCTCCATCAGCGCCAGCCCGAGCCCCATGATGATGCCGCCGCGAAACTGGCTGGCCGCGGTCTTGGCGTTCATGATCCGCCCGCAGTCGAACGATCCCAGAAACCGGCTGACCCGGATCTCGCCGGTGATCGCGCTGACGCGAACTTCCGCGAACATCGCCCCATGGCTGTGCATCGACCAATGCATCGTCTCCAACGGATCCGGCGGCGTGGCCTCGACGCGAACCTCGTCGCGGTGGGCGCGGCCGAGGATCGACACGTAGCTTTCGAACCGGTCCGGCTCGTCAAGCTTGCACAGCCCGCCGTCGCGGCTGGCGATCTCGTCGGGCTTGAGGCCGGCCAGCGGACTGTCGTTGCCGGCAAGCTTCAGCAATTCCGCGACCAGCGCGCGATGCGCCGCGATCACCGAGGCGCCGATCGCGGCGGTCTGCTGCGACCCGCCGGCAAGCACCACGCCGGGCAAGGTGGAATCGCCATAGTTGAAGCTGATCGCATCCAGCGGCAACCCGAGCCGCTCGGCGGAAATCTGAGTTTGCGCCGTCGCGGTGCCCATACCCATTTCATGCGCGGCAATGTCGATCGTCGCCTTGCCGTCCGCGCTCAGCGTGATCCGCGCTGCGCCGCCGGGCATGCGGTAGTATGGATAAGTCGCGGTGGCACAGCCAAGGCCGACCAGCCATTCGCCGTCGTGTCGGGCGCGTGGCGTCGCCTTGCGTCGGTCCCAGCCGAATTTCGCGGCACCGGCGCGCCATGCTTGATCGATATGGCGAGCGGAGAACGGCAGACCCGACAAAGGATCGTTCTCCGGCTCGTTGAGCAGACGCAACTCGATCGGATCGATGCCCAGTTGCTCGGCGAGTTCGTCGATGGCGCATTCCAGCGCAAAGGTGCCGACCGCTTCACCGGGCGCGCGCATGAAGGTGTTGGCGAGCATGTCGAGTTCGACCGCCTGCACGTCGAGCAGCAAGGTCTCGGAGGCGTAGGCGCTGCGTGTCGGCAGGATGAACGGCTCGGGCATCAGATTGCCGTCGGTCTTGGCCGTCGTCCCGCTGTGAATTAGCGCGGCCAGCCTGCCGTCGGCTGCTGCCCCGAGCGCCACCCGCTGTTCGGTGAGGCTGCGGCCGCCGACCAGACGGTAGACACCCTCGCGCGACAGCACCAGCCGTACCGGTCGGCCCACCAGCTTGGCGGCCGCCGCGGCGAGCACCTGATGTTGCCACAGACACTTGCCGCCGAAGCCGCCGCCGACGAACGGCGAGGTAACGATCACCTGCTGCTCGTTCAGCCCGAACATCTGCGCGATCGACCAGGCGGTGTGCGCGACGAGCTGCGAAGCGTCGTGGATCCGCAGCGTGTCGCCTTGCCACGCGACGGTGACACCGTGGAGCTCGATCGCATTATGGTTGTGCCGCGGGGTCGTATAGAGGGAGTCGATGCTGGTCGCAGCGGCAGCCAGCGCCGCTTCGGCATCGCCCTTCTCGTTGTGCAGCGGTCCGCCCATGAACTGCGCCGACTTCGTTCCCTTGGCGATCGCCGCGGCGAACGAGGTCAGCGCCTCCGCTTGCTCGTAGCGCACCGCGACCAGCGACGCGGCGTGGTCTGCCTGCTCCTGGGTCTCGGCGAGGACCACCGCGACCGGCTCGCCGTTCCAGCGCACGGTGGCATCCTGCATCACCGGCCAGTCGTCGCCGCCGGCGGCTTTGGCCGCCGACATGAACACCGGCGGCGGCTTGAGCCGCGGCGCATTCTCGTGGGTCATCACCGCGACCACACCGGTCGCGGCTTCGGCGTCGGTCGTATCGATTCCGGCAATCTTGCCCTTGGCGATGCTGGAATGAACGAGCGCCGCGTAAACCATACCGTCGATCGGAAACTCGGCTGCGAAGCGCGCTTTCCCGGCGACCTTGAGAGGCCCGTCGATGCGCGACAGCGGCTTGCCGATATGGCCGTGCTGGTGGCGGATCAGCGGGTCGGGCTCGCCGCCGGGAAGCCAACTGTCCGGCGCCAGCGCCACGGCCTTGGCCACCGCGCCTTGCACCAGTCCTTTCATCGCCAGCTTGGCGTCGTCGACGATGCTCATGGCTGCGCTCCCGAGGCGTGCGCGAGATCGGCCAGCACCGCGGCAATGCTGCGCTTGGCCAGTTCGACCTTGAAGGCGTTGAGCGGCAGCGGAACCGCTTCCGCAAGTTCAGCATCGGCTGCGGTACGGAAGCTGACCTCGCTCGGCGGCCGGCCGATCAGCGCGGCTTCCGCCTTTGCGGCGCGCCACGGCTTGTGCGCGACGCCGCCCAAAGCGAGCCGGACATCGGTGATACGGCCGTGCTTCACCTCGAGCGCGGCGGCAACGGAAATCACCGCGAACGCATAACTCGCCCGATCGCGAACCTTGCGATAAGCCGAGTTGCGGGCCAGCGGCAGCGGCGGCAATTCGATCGCAGCGATCAGTTCGCCGGGCTCAAGCACCGTCTCGATGTCCGGTCGCTCGCCCGGCAGCAGATGCAGATCGCTCAGCGCGATCGATCGCGCTCCGCCGCGGCCCTGCAAATGCACCACCGCGTCGAGCGCGGCCAGCGCGACCGCCATATCCGATGGATGGGTCGCGATGCACTGCTCCGACGCACCGAGGATCGCGTGATAGCGATGGAATCCGTCGCGGGCGCCGCAACCCTGACCGGGCGACCGCTTATTGCACGCCGATCCGGCATCGTCGTAGAAATAGGTGCAGCGCGTACGCTGCAGCAGGTTGCCGCCGACCGTGGCCATGTTGCGGATCTGCGCGCTCGCACCGGCGAGGATCGCGCGGGTCAGCATCGGATAGTTCGCGCGCACCCGCCGATCGGCCGCCAATGCCGAATTCCGGACCGCCGCGCCGATGTAGAGGCCGCCATCGTCGGTGTCGAAGATGCGAGCGTCCAGGGCCGTCACATCGACCAGCGCCACCGGACGCTCGATCGTCTCGCGCATCAGGTCGACCAGGTTGGTCCCCCCGCCGAGATATTTCGCACCAGGACCAGCGCCAAGGCGAACGGCGTCGCCGGCATTGGCCGCGCGGTTGTAACTGAACGGCGTCATGCGGCTGTCTCCACGGCCAGGGGATCCTGCGTTTGCGCTTCGTCCGCATAGGTCGCCCGGATCGCCGCGATGATGCCGTTATGCGCGCCGCATCGGCACAGGTTGCCGCTCATCCGCTCGCGCAACTCGTCGTGGCTGAGCGCGAAATGGTCGGCCAACAGATCGTCGGACACGTGGCTCGGCATGCCGGCGCGGGCTTCTTCGACCATCGCCACCGCCGAGCAGATCTGGCCGGGGGTGCAGTAGCCGCACTGAAATCCGTCATGCTCGACGAACGCCTGCTGCAGCGGATGCAGATCGGTTGCGGTGCCGATCCCCTCGATGGTCGTGATCTGTTGGCCATCATACTGGACCGCGAGTGCAAGGCAGGACAGGATGCGCTGGCCGCCGGCCAGCACGGTACAGGCCCCGCAGGCGCCTTGATCGCAGCCTTTCTTGGTGCCGCTGAGATGCAGCGTCTCGCGCAGATGGTCGAGCAGCGACACCCGCGGGTCATCAGGCAATGCGACGTCGGCGCCGTTGACGGTGATAGCCATGGATCCTCGCTTTCGAGCCGGCCGCTGCACGCTTTGACGAAGGACAGGCCCGCTGACGTAACTCCACACCGGGAGATTTGTGCCAGCTCGTAGCAGTCGACGGCACATCGGCAGCGATCAATCATCAATCGATTGCGCGGCGTCGCCGAGGCAGAAATTTGTCGTTTGACAGCGTCGCACTTGACCGACCGCTACCGCGGGAATTTGGCCGAGACCGGGACGGCGACTTCAAGTTTGCGTGACGTGCGCATCATCGGCAGTTCGGGGCGAACGGTTGCGTGCGGGGCGCTAACGTTGCGAAGCTCAGAGCATGATCGCGAAAAATGCATCCTGGGTTTCGGAACACAGCGTCCGCGATCAAAGCCGAGGGCGGGTCCGCGGGCGCCCTCGCCAGCGTCTGCCCTGGCCTTCATAGAGGTCTGCTGCTCGGTGCGCCGATCGCTGCCGCAGACCCAGGGCGGTATCACGAAAAACCAGTTGATTTCGTCCCAGCGATCCGGATCCGGATCGAACCGATGGCGCGCTCTTGCTAGACTGCGTTGGGTCGTGCGCGATGCGGCCGCCACATGAACCCAAGACGCGGGCAGGAAAAATGGGTAGCAAGCATTTGCTCGAAGGACTGGTAAAGCTATCGACGCGTGAGCCGTGGGTCGACCGCTTCGAGGAGGTTCTGCAAGACCATCTGATACCCGCCTGCGACGAAACCGGCCTTGAGATCGACGATGTCCTCGCCACAATCGGCGAAGAATTGTTCATGAGCATGGTTTGGGCCTGCGCTTTCGAGGACTTTCTGACCCGGGAATTCGACGACGGCGAAAACGCGATCGACAGCTATCTGAAGCGCCGGGGGTGGAAAGAATCTGCGTCGGTTCGGGCCTACATGGCGGCACTGCGACCCTCGACAATGAGCCTCTATGAAGTGAGCGATATTGTCCCCGGCACCTCGTTTCGGGCGCGCGACCTGATCCGCGGCGGCGAGCCGGTGCTGATCAGCGAGCGGAGCGCGACCCTAAGCCTCAGGCCCTGGGATCACCTTGCCGCCCGTGTCGTTCAGATCGGGTCGCGAATGCAGATCGCCGGTGGCGCGCTGGCATTCAACCGCGAGACGTCGGAAGCTTTTATTGAAGCCGTGCAGGAGCTCGACTCGCTCAGCATCGAGGAAAAGCGGGAGATCATGGAAGCGGAGGGACTGGAATTCGACGAGGTGAGCGTCTCGGCGCAGTCTCCGACCGAGAGGCTTCGCGCGATCACTCCGATGTTCACCACCTTTTGGCTCGTCGATGTGATTCATCGACTCCAAGCACCGGACACTCCCGAATTGCACAACTCCGAAGGCGATGAACTGATGTTTTGCGAGGCGTGGTATCCGCTCGCCGCTGGGGCCACCGGTGACGACATCGGAGCCATTCTGCAGGCGCGACCGGAGCTTCGGCAGACGGGCACGATGTCGTGGAGTTGGATCGACCTGGGAAATCCGGCGGCGGCGGGATCGGAGGACGACGAGCCGTCGGAGCAAGCGCTGGCCGTCGAAACCTGGCTGAACGGCGCGCTCGTGCTCGGCGATATCCGGTTGGAGGACCAGTCACTGGTGCTCAGTGTCAACTCGCGGCAACGTGCCGACCGTGGGTTCGCGCTGCTGGCCGACATCCTCGGCCTGCGCCTCGGTCCACCTTTGGTCAAGGCGGAATCGATCGAGCAAATCATGGCGTCACACGACCCCGGCATGCTGGACCCGCCCGATATTCCCGAGCAGCAGCAATGCGCCATCATCCATGGCTACATGGACCGGCACTATCGCGAGGCGCTCGATCTGCCGGTTAGCATGCTTGGAGGAGAAACGCCGCGCGCCGCGGTCAAGACTGACAGCGGACGGAGCAAAGTCGTCGAATGGTTGAAGACGATGGAGAACCAGGCCGCGAAATCCGCTGACCCAAACAACCCGATAGCCAAGTACAATTTCGGTTGGCTGTGGACGGAACTTGGAGTGAGCGACCTGCGCCGGTGAGCTACGAGGGCAGACGACCTGAGATGGTGACCAGGTTTCACGATCCCGCAGCGCGTCGGCTAATGCCCGCGGCTCGAACAGCACATCTTGTCCCGGCATCTGCCGAATTCGCAGCTTCATTCTGAATGGGGGAGTCCTACCGGCATCCTTGTGGGGATTCGCGCGGCAACACCATGCTCGGCGCCCGTGTCGTCTCCGGCTCTGCCGGTCAATGATCGGGCGGCTGTGGTGGAGACCGGCTCAAGGTGGCGGACATCGTGTCGCACTTTAGGCGTTGCGCCTGTTGGAACCGACGCGATCGGTTCAGGTTGCCTGATTATCGCGCGTACCTTTCGCAGACGTTGCTACACGCGTCGGGCCAATCCGTTGGCTGATCTTGGTGGGGTCCGGCAGCTTGAAGGTCGTTGGTGCGAATGAAATCAGCCGGTTTGGTCTTTGCCCTCATCGTTGCACTTGCACTCGGCGCCGCAGGCTATTTCTATTTCGGCGATCCGCAGCAAGTCGCGCAAAAGGCCGCCCCCCCGCCGGTCGAGGTAGCGGTGATCGAATTGCGCCGCGCAGACGTGCCCTTGCCGCTGACCAATGCCGGCCGCGTCGCCGGATTCCGCAATGTCGAGGTGCGGGCGCAGGTCGGCGGCACCATCCTGAAGCGCGAATTCGTCGAAGGCGCCACCGTCAAGCAGGGCGACGTGCTGTTTCGCATCGATCCGCGCAGCTACCAGGCCGCGCTCGACCGCGCCAATGCGCAGGCGCTGCAGGCCCGTGCCACGCTGGTGCAGGCCGAGGAGAATTTCGACCGCATTGAGCAACTGGCGCAGCGCCAGGTCGCGACCGACAAGCAGCTGGAGGACGCCCGCGCGGCGCGCGATCTGGCCCGTGCCGCGCTGCTGAGCGCGCAAGCCGACATCGAGACCGCCAAGCTCAATCTTGAATTCACCACCGTCACCGCGCCGGTGTCCGGGCCGACCAGCCTGTCGTCGCCGCCGGAAGGCGCGCTGGCGCAGGCGCAGCAGACCGTGCTCACCACCATCACCCAGCTCGATCCGGCCTATGTGAATTTTTCGCTCAGCGAATCCGAATTCGTCGAGCTGCGCGGCATCAATCAGGCACGCGACCAGCCGCTGAAACGCTCCGACATTGACGTCACGCTGCAGTTCGGCGACGGCTCGCTCTATCCGGCAAAGGGCCAGATCAACGAGGCCGCCTCGGTGGTCGATCCGCGCACCGGCACCCTGCAGATCCGCGCGATCTTCCCCAATCCCGACGGCGCGCTGCTGCCGAACCAGTTCGTCCGCGTCAGGCTCTCCGGCGTGGTGCTGCAAGGCGTTTTCGTGGTGCCGGAACGGGCGGTGTCGCAGGGGCCGCAAGGCGCCTTCGTGTATGTGCTCAATTCCGGCAATGCCAGCGTCATGTCACGGCCGATCAAGCTCGACCGCAAGGTCGAGGGCGGCTGGGCGGTGAAGGAGGGATTGAACGACGGCGAGAAGCTGGTGGTCGACGGACTGCTGCGAATTCACCCCGGCGCCAAGGTCAAGCCGGTGCCGGTGAATCCCGACGGCGAAGCCAATGGTCGGACCCGGGCAGAAGCGGCGGAGCCGGCCGCGTCGTCCGGCCAGGCGAAGTAATGTTTTCGCGCTTCTTCATCGACCGGCCGGTGTTCGCCGCGGTCATCTCGATCGGCATCGTGCTGGTCGGGTTGATCTCGATGCGCGCGTTGCCGATCGCGCAATATCCGGCGATCGTGCCGCCGGAGGTGCGGATCAGCGCGACCTATCCCGGGGCTTCCGCCGAAACCATCGCCGAGACGGTGGCCGCGCCGCTGGAGCAGCAGATCAACGGCGTCGAGAACATGCTCTATATGCGCTCGACCTCGACGGGGTCGGGCACGCTGTCGATCTCGGTGACGTTTGCGATCGGCACCGATCCCGACCAGGCCACGATCAACGTCAACAATCGGGTGCAGCGCGCGACGCCGCTGCTGCCGGCCGAAGTGGCGCGCCAGGGCGTCGTGGTGCAGAAGCGCTCCAGCGATATCCTGCAGGTGCTGACGATGTCATCGCCGGGTGAGCGCTACGATACCGTCTTCATCGGCAACTATGCGCTGATCAACGTCATCGATGAATTGCGCCGCACGCCCGGCGTCGGCGATGCGTCGCTGTTCGGCGCGTCCGACTATTCGATGCGGATCTGGCTGCGTCCGGATAAGCTGGCGCAGTTCAGCCTGACGCCGGGCGACATCGCCGCGGCGATCCGCGAGCAGAACGCCCAATTCGCCGCCGGCCGGTTCGGCGAGGAACCGCAGACCAAACCGAACGCCTTCACCTATTCGGTGACGACGCAGGGCCGCTTCGCCGATCCTGCCGAATTCGAGAATATCATCATCCGCTCCGACGAATTCGGCGGCGCACTGCGGGTCAAGGATGTCGCCCGGGTCGAGCTCGGCGCGCTGAACTACAGTTTCGCGGCGACCTATAACGGTGCGCCGACGGTGCCGATCGGGGTCTATCTGCAGCCCGGCGCCAACGCGCTCGAGGTCTCGGCCAACGTGCTTGCGACGATGGACCGGCTGCAGGCCCGGTTCCCCGAAGGTCTCGAATATCGCAATCCGTTCAACACCACGCGCTTTGTCGAGGCATCGATCGAACGGGTGGTCCGAACCTTCATCGAGGCGATCGTGCTGGTGACCTCGGTCGTGTTCCTGTTCATGCAGAACCTGCGGGCGACGCTGATCCCGGTGATCGCCGTGCCGGTTTCGGTGATCGGCACCTTTGCCGGCATGTACGCGCTGGGGTTCTCGATCAACCTGCTGACGCTGTTCGGGCTGGTGCTGTCGATCGGCATCGTCGTCGACGACGCCATCGTCGTGCTGGAGAACATCGAGCGCATCATGCGCACCGAAAAGAGATCGCCCCGCGACGCGGCGATCAAGGCGATGGACGAGGTGAGCGGGCCGGTCATCGCGACCTCGCTGTCGCTGTGCGCGGTGTTCGTTCCGGTGTCGTTTCTCGGCGGACTTGCCGGCGAATTGTACCGCCAGTTCGCGGTGACGATCGCGGTGTCGGTGGTGATTTCCAGCATCGTGGCGCTGACGCTGACGCCGGCGCTCGCTGCGCTGATCCTGAAGCCGCAGCATCAGGAGCCGGCGCGGCCGTTCCGGATTTTCAACCGCGGCTTCGAATGGCTGACCGACCGATACGGCGCCATGGTCGCGTTCTTCATGCGGCGGGTGGTGGTCTCGCTGGCCGTCGTCGGCGTGATGCTCGCCGCGACCGCCGTGCTGTTCAACACGGTGCCGGGCAGTCTGGTGCCGGAGGAGGACCAGGGCCGCGTGCTGATGGTGACGTCGCTGCCGCCGGCCGCGTCGCTCAGCCGGACCCGCGAGATCGGCCAGATCACAGCCAACACCATCAAGGACATGCCCGAAGTATCGGGCGTCGTCACGATGTCCGGCTACGACATCCTGTCGAGCGCGCAGAAGACCAATGCCGGGGTCTCCTTCATCACCCTGAAGGACTGGGCGGAGCGCACCACGCCAGAGTCGGATGCCCGGCAGTTCGCGCCGGCGCTGAGCCGGCTCAATGCCCTGTTTCGCGACGGCGTCGTGATCGGTTTCAATCCGCCGGCAATCCAGGGCATCAGCACCACCGGCGGGTTCGAATTGTATTTGCAAAATCGTTCCGGCGTCTCGCTGCAGGAATTAGCCGATGCGGCTAACCGGGTGGTCGCCGAGGCGGCCAAGCGACCGGAACTGGCCGGGGTGCGCTCGCAATTTTCCACCTCGGTCCCGCAATACCGGATCGACGTCGATCGCGACAAGGCGAAGACGCTCGGGGTGCCGATCGACAGCATCTTCCAAACCATGCAGAGCGGGTTCGGCAGCCTCTACGTCAACGATTTCACGTTGTTCGGACGCACCTACCGGGTCAGCCTGTCGTCGGAATCCGACTTCCGCAGCGAGCCGGGCGACCTGCGGTTCATCTACGCCCGCTCGGAGACCGGCGCGATGATTCCGCTGGATGCGGTGGTCAAGGTCAAGCGCGTGCTCGGCCCGGACTCGGTCGATCGCTTCAACATCTTCCCCTCAGCCAAGATTCTCGGCAATCCGGCGCCGGGATTTTCTTCGGGGCAAGCGCTGGCCGCGATGCGGGAGGTGGTTAGCAATACGCTCGGGTCGGACTATTCGATCGGCTGGACCGGCTCGGCCTACCAGGAGATCTCGACCGAGGGCACCGGCTATCAGGGGTTTCTGTTCGGCCTGCTGATGGTGTTCCTGATCCTGGCCGCGCAATACGAGCGCTGGTCGCTGCCCTTGGCGGTGCTGACCGCGGTGCCGTTTGCGCTGTTCGGTGCCATCTTGGCGATCTGGCTGCGCGGTCTGGAGAACAACATCTATTTCCAGATCGGGCTGGTGACGCTGATCGGACTGTCAGCCAAGAACGCGATTCTGATCGTGGAGTTTGCCGCGCGGCGTCACCGCGAGGGACTGTCGGTGGTGGACGCGGCATTGGAAGCCGCGCGGCTGCGGTTCCGGCCGATCATCATGACGTCGTTGACGTTCATTCTCGGCGTGATGCCGCTGGCGATCGCGAACGGCGCCGGCTCCGCCAGCCAGCACTCGATCGGCACCGGCGTGATCGGCGGCATGATCGCCGCCACCGCGCTCGCCATCATCTTTGTGCCGCTGTTCTTCCGCCTGTTGACCCGGAGCAGGGTGAAGGCCGAAGTGATTGCGACCACAGAGAACAAGGTGCCGACCAAATCACTCTAAAATTGTCATGCTGCCGCATTCGAAATCAGTAGGCGCACGCCGAAGGCGCCGGTGAGCACCACCGGATCGTCTGCGGACGCGCAGTCGGAAGAGTCCACGATCGGAGTTCGGTCCATGAAAGTCGCGGTGTTCAATACCAAGCCCTACGATCGGCGGTTTCTGACCGCGGCCAATACCAAGGACGGCGACAGGCATGATCTGCATTTCCTCGAGCCGCGCCTGGGGCCGGACACAGCGCAGCTGAGCGGCCAGGCCGAGGCGATCTGCGCGTTCGTCAACGATGGGCTCGACCGATCCGTGCTGCGAATGCTGAAGGCCAACGGCGTGCGACTTGTGGCGTTGCGTTGCGCCGGCTTCAACAATGTGGATCTGATGGCCGCGCGCGATCTTGGAATCGCGGTGGCGCGCGTGCCGGCCTATTCGCCGGCAGCCGTGGCGGAGCACACGGTCGCGCTGATCCTGTCCCTCAACCGGAAGATCCATCGCGCTTACGCGCGGGTCCGCGAAGGTAACTTCGCTCTGGAAGGATTGCTCGGGTTCGATCTCAAAGGGCGTTGCATCGGAATTGTCGGCACCGGAAATATCGGTCTGTCGGTCGCCGGCATCATGGCCGGATTCGGCTGTCGCGTGCTGGGTTTTGATCCTCACCCCAATCCCGCCTTCGCGGCGCTCGGAGCACGCTATGTCGGCCTGCAGGAGTTGCTGTCGCAGTCCGACATCGTCACGTTGCATTGCCCACTGACCCCGAACACCCATCACGTGATCAATGCGACGGCGATCGCTGCGATGAAGCCGGGCGTGATGCTGATCAATACCGGACGCGGCGCGCTCATCGATACGCGGGACGTGATCCAGGGATTGAAGAGCAAGACGATCGGCTATTTGGGTCTCGACGTCTATGAGGAGGAAAGCGAGCTCTTCTTCGAGAACCTGTCCGGGCAGATCATTCAAGACGATGATTTTGCCCGACTGCTGACGTTCCCCAACGTTCTGATCACCGCTCACCAAGCCTTCTTCACGCAAGAGGCGTTGACGGCCATCGCCGAGACCACCATCCGCAATATCTCGCAGTTCGAATCGGCCGGCGAGGCGGCGCATCCGGTCGCCTTGGAATGGCGCGGCTGAGCGTGGCAGAGCGCCTTGCGCTGTTTCCGATCTTTGATCCTGCCGTCTTGCATGATCGTCTTCAGGGAAACGGACAGCCTGCGGACAAGCCGCCGGCGGCTTCCGGTGCCCTTGCCGAGAGCTGGGCTGAAGGCAGCAAGTCGTTGTTTTTATTGGTGCACCCGTCGCGATTCGAACGCGAGACCTTTGCCTTCGGAGGGCAACGCTCTATCCAGCTGAGCTACGGGTGCTTCGCTGGTTGATGTAGCCGATTGGGCGGGCGTCGGCAACGGCCGGCCGGGGCGATTTGGGCGATAAATCGCTCGTTTGGCGGTGGCGCGGCCTGCCGTCAGGCGCGGGTCGCAATTGCACGGCCGTCGGGCGGCCGAAGCCGGTGCCGGGTGTGCCGTTGCCAGGGCGGCCCGGCGTCGCCGATTCAAGGCGGGCGCACCGCCGCAGCAGCGACCGTCAGGCCTGAACGATGACCTTGCCGATCGGCCAGAGCGCAATTCCGGCCAGCTTCAGATGCGCCCAGGCAAACGGGATGCCGATAATCGTCACGGCAAGCAGCACCGCCGTGATCAGGTGTCCGAGCGCCAGCCACCAGCCGGCGAACAGCAGCCAGATGATGTTGCCGAGCATCCCCAACGGGCCGGTGCCAAGGTCCTCGCGTCCGGTCAGGGCGTCGCGCGGAACGGCCATTTGGCCGAACGGAAACAACGTGTAGGCGGCGATGTTGAAGGATGCGCGCGCCCACGGCAGACCGATGATCGTGATCGCCATGATGACCGCGGCAATCACCCACCCCGCGGCCATCCAGAAGCCGCCCAGGGCGATCCACAAAATGTTCAGCAGCAACGACACCGGCGACATGGCACTTCTTTCCTGTGAGGTTCGGGCAGGTTATCACCGAGTAGAGAAAGAGTCGCCGTTGTCACGGCCAATCATGAGCCTTCGTAGGCCCTCCTCAGCAGCGGTTGCGCCTTGGCGAAATCGTCCATCGTCTTCAACGACAGCTCGAGATTGCCGGTGCCGACAGCGCCAAGCTTGGTGCGGTCGCGGGACGAAACTCCGCCGGCTCACGCCTCGCGTCCATAATGCGCCAGCCGGGCCTGCAGCGTCTGCAGCATCTCGTCGCGCATCGGATCGCGGGTGCCGCGGGTCCAGGCCGCCGCCAGCGGCAGTCGGTTCATGTCGGAGGTCGCAAGCCGCACGTAGCGCACGCCGCGCGTCGCCATCCGCGAGGTCCATTTCGGCACGATCGCGACGCCGAGTTCGGCCGACACCAGGTTGACGATGGTCTGCTTCTCGTCGGCGATCTGCGCGATGTGCGGCTCCAGCCCGGCTTCGGCGAACAGCTTGGCGGTGAGATCGTGGCTGTGCGGTCGCGAGCGGCGATCCGGCACGATCAAGCGCTGCTCCGCCAGATCGGCGATCGTCACCCGCTTGCGCGCGGCGAGCGGATGCCGATCGGACACCGCGACCACCGCGGTCTCGTGCAACAGAAACAGAAGCTCCAGCCGTTTGTCGGGATGCTCCGGCGGCCGCACGATCGCCAGATCGAGCCGGCCGGACAACAACCGCGGCAACAGCCGGATGGTCTTGTCCTCGATCAGTTGCACGGTGACGTCCGGACAGCGCTGGCGAAAATCCTGCAGCAGCATCGGCACCAGGCCCGCGGCGGCGCTGTCGATGGCGCCGAGCCGGACGGTGGCGGCCTGCTTGCGCCCCGAAGAGCGGAATTTGGCGGCGAGGTTGTCAGCCTGGGCCAAGAGGCCACGCGCTTCCCTCAGCAGCAAGGCGCCGTCGTCGGTCAGCGTCACGCTGCGGGTGGTGCGCGCCATCAGCCGTGTGCCGAGATCGTCTTCCAACAGCCGGATGAAACGGCCGAGCGCCGAGGGCAGCATCTGCAGCCGCTGCGCCGCCTTGCCGAAATGCAGCTCTTCGGCCGCCGCCACGAAACAGCGCAATTGGTGAAGGTCCATCGGGCGCTCCTCGCCCGGCATTATATCATTTTTTTGTATAAACCAACGTCCCTTGAGCCCGCCCCTGCGCCGGTCGAGGGTGCCGCGGTCAAAAACGTCGGGGCTGACGTTCCAATCAAAAGCAAATCAAATCTGGGCGAGGAGCCTTCCATAATGAGTGCCGAACTGGAAAAACGGACGCTGCGCAAGGTGTCGATGCGCATCGTGCCGTTCGTGATGCTGCTGTATTTCGTCGCCTTCATCGACCGCGTGAACATCGGCTTCGCCGCGCTGACGATGAACAAGGACCTCGGCTTCTCGCCGACGGTCTTCGGCTTCGGCGCCGGCATCTTCTTTTTCGGTTATTTCCTATTTGAAGTGCCGTCCAACCTGATCCTCAACAAGGTCGGCGCCCGGATCTGGATTGCCCGGGTGATGATCACCTGGGGCTTGATCTCCGGCGCGATGGCTTTCGTGCAGGGCTCCACCAGCTTCTACACGCTGCGTTTTCTGCTCGGCGCCGCCGAAGCCGGGTTCTTCCCAGGCATCATTCTGTATCTCAGCTTCTGGTTTCCGGCGCGCCAGCGCGCCGCGATGACCGCGATCTTCATGGCGGCGGCGCCGCTGTCGACCGTGCTCGGCTCGCCGGTGTCGGGCGCGCTGCTGGAGATGCACGGCCTGATGGGCCTCAGCGGCTGGCAATGGATGTTCATCATCGAGGCGATTCCGGCGCTGATCCTCGGCGTGGTGGTGCTGTTCTACATGACCGACCGCCCCGAGCAGGCGAAATGGCTGAAGGATGACGAGCGCAATTGGCTGGTCGGCACCATGGACGCCGAAACCGCCAAGAAGGCCGGCACCGCCAGCCATAGCATCTGGCGCGGGCTCGCCGATCTGCGGGTGATCGCCTTGGCGATGGTGTATTTCGGCACCTCGGCCGGGCTCTACACGCTCGGGATCTGGGCGCCGCAGATCATCAAGGAATTCGGCCTCACGTCGATGCAGGTCGGCTTCCTCAACGCCATTCCGGGCGTGGTCGCGGTGATCGCCATGGTGCTGTGGGCGCGACATTCCGATCGCAGCGGCGAACGCACCTGGCACGTGGTCGGCGCCTGCCTGCTGGCGGCGGGCGGTCTGGTGCTGGCCGGGTTCGCCGGCACGGTGATCGCGGTGCTATTGGCGCTGTCGCTGGTCAATATCGGCATCAGCTCGGCGAAGCCACCGCTGTGGAGCATGCCGACCATGTTCCTGTCCGGCTCCGCCGCCGCAGCCGGCATCGCCACCATCAACTCGATCGGCAATCTCGGCGGCTTCGCCGGCCCGGCGATGATCGGCTGGATCAAGGATCTCACCGGCAGCTTCAAGGGCGGGCTGTTCTTCGTCGCCGCTCTGCTGGTGCTGTCGGCGCTGCTGACGCTGATCCTGGCGCGCTCGCAGCGCAACACCGCGAAGGCCGAAGCCGCTGCCGCAGCGGCGGCTCATCGCTAAACTCAACAATCAGTTCGGAGACTTCAGATGCGTGAATATTCAATCGCGGCGATCCCGGCAGACGGGATCGGCCCCGAAGTGATTGCCGCCGGCACCACGGTGATGGCCGCCCTGCAGAAGCGGCTCGGCGACGTCAAATTCAACGTCGAGACCTTCGACTGGGGCTCGGACTATTATCGCAAGCACGGCGTGATGATGCCGGCCGACGGACTTGAGACTTTGAAGAAATTCGACGCGATCTATTTCGGCGCGGTCGGCGACCCGGTGGTGCCCGACCACATCACGCTGTGGGGGCTGCGGCTGCCGATCTGCCAGGGCTTCGATCAATACGCCAATGTGCGGCCGACCAAGATCCTGCCCGGCATCACCTCGCCGCTGCGCAATGTCGGGATCGGCGATCTCGACTGGGTGATCGTGCGCGAGAACTCCGAAGGTGAATATGCCGGCTGCGGCGGCCGCGTGCATCGCGGGTTGCCCGAGGAAGTCGGCACCGAGCTCGCGGTGTTTACGAGGGTCGGCGTCGAGCGTATCATGCGCTACGCCTTCAAGCTGGCGCAGTCGCGGCCGCGCAAGTTCTTGACCGTGGTCACCAAGTCGAACGCGCAGCGCCACGGCATGGTGATGTGGGATGAGATCGCCGCGGAAGTCTCCAAGGATTTTCCCGATGTCAGTTGGGACAAGATGCTGGTCGATGCGATGACGGTGCGGATGACGTTGAAGCCGCAAAGCCTCGACACCATCGTCGCCACCAATCTGCACGCCGACATTCTGTCGGATCTGGCCGGCGCCTTGGCCGGCAGCCTCGGCGTGGCGCCGACCGCGAACATCAATCCGGAGCGGCGCTTCCCGTCGATGTTCGAGCCGATCCACGGTTCGGCCTTCGACATCACCGGCAAGGGCATCGCCAACCCGGTCGCCAGCTTCTGGACCGCGGCGCAGATGCTCGATCATCTCGGCGAGGCCGATGCTTCGGCGCGGCTGATGCGCGCGGTGGAACAAGTCACCGGCGCCGGCATCGTCACGCCCGACGTCGGCGGCACCGCGACGACGCAGCAGGTCACCGACGCCGTGGTGGAGGCGATCCATAGCTCGAATGTCTGACACCGCGTCAGCCCTACACTGGACCGAGGCCGAAGCGCGCAACGCGCTTCGGCGGATGTTTGACGCCGCCGTCGCCAGCGCCGAGCCGGGTGCTGCGGTGCTGCGGCATCTGCCCGAGAAGCCAAAAGGCCGCTGCGTGGTGGTCGGTGCCGGCAAGGCCGCGGCGGCGATGGCGGCCGCGGTCGACGCGGCGTGGCCCGACGTCGCGCTCTCGGGCGTCGTCGTTACCCGCCATGGCCAAGGCCTGCAGCAGGGCGCCGCGCGCGGCCGCATCACGGTGCTCGAAGCCGCGCATCCGACGCCCGATGCAGGAAGCGAACAGGCCGCGCGGAAAATCCTGGCGGCGGTGCAGGGGCTCGGCCCCGACGATCTGGTCATCGCGCTGATCTCCGGCGGCGGTTCGGCGCTGATGGTGCTGCCCGGCGGCGCGATGACGCTGGCCGAGAAGCAATCGGTCAACAAGAGTCTGCTGGCCAGCGGCGCGGCCATCGTCGAGATCAACGCGGTGCGCAAACATCTGTCGGCGATCAAGGGCGGAAGGCTGGCACTCGCCGCGCATCCGGCGCGGGTGGTGACGTTGGCGATCAGCGACATCCCCGGCGACGATCCCGCGGCGATCGCGTCCGGCCCGACGGTGGCCGATCCCAGCACGCTGGCGGAGGTGCGCGACATCATCGCGCGCTACCAACTCGATCTGCCGGCCAGCGCCTTGGCGATCCTCGACGCCGGCACCGAGACGCCGAAGATGCTTGCCGCGCAGAACAGCGTGCAGGTCATCGCGGCGCCGTCGCTGGCGCTCGCCGCTGCGGCCGAAGCCGCAACCCAAGCGGGGCTGACGCCGCTGATCCTCGGCGATGCGATCGAGGGCGAAAGCCGCGAACTCGGCATCGTGATGGCCGGCATCGCCCGCTCGGTGCGGCTGCACGGGCATCCGCTCAAGGCGCCGGCGGTGCTGCTGTCCGGCGGCGAAACCACGGTGACGATCGGCAAGGGACCGGCGGGACGCGGCGGCCGCAACACCGAATTCCTGCTCGGCTTTGCCATCGCGATGGCCGGCGAAGCCGAGGTGTTTGCGCTGGCCGGCGACAGCGACGGCATCGACGGCACCGAGGACGCCGCCGGCGCCATCGTCACGCCCGATACGCTGGCACGGGCCCGTGCCGCGGGCTTTCAGCCGCGCGTCGTGCTCGCCGCGCATGACAGCTTCAGCCTGTTCGACGCGATCGGCGACCTCGTCCGCACCGGCCCGACCGGCACCAACGTCAACGACATCCGGGCTGTACTGATCGGACGGGGTTCTCGACCGGCCGAATGAGGCTGCAACCGCGGGCCGCGGTGCTCGGCAGCAATCCGCCCCGCTTGGTGCCCGAAGGGAATATGCGCGTTCGCAGTTGCACAATTTCTTGATTGGCAGCCTCCCGGTTGAACCCCCACTTCGGACGGATGTCTCACTGTCGAGCGGCTCACCCGAAGCCGGACCGCAGTGCATGCATGGCGCCGGCCAATGTCGGATGCCGTGATGGGCATCGGGTGGAACTCAGAAGGGAAAGCAGCAATGGCGACCTCCGTGAAGTCATCGAGCGCTTGGATCTCGGCATTTCAGGCCGGCCCCAGTCCAACTCCTACCACTGCAAACGGCTTCGACCGTTCACGCGCAAGTCGGCTTGCCCATGTCCTGGAGCGGAGCGGCCTGGCGATGATGGGAGCGGCGGGCGGCCTGTTCGTCGCGGCGCATCTCGGCCGCGCCAGCGTCGAGATCCTCACCTTTCCGGTGGTGATTTTGGCGATGATGATCTACGCGATCGTCGGCTTCTACCTGGGAATCGATCTGCCGCCCGAGGCCGCGCAAAGCGCCGACAGCCGGGCGACGTCCCGCGTGAAATGGATCGAGCGGCTCAGCGCCACCGGCACGTTCTTTGCGGCGCTGGCGGTGTTCGTGTCGGTCTGGAATATCATTCTGGACGGACACCCGCATCCGTTATGGACGCTGCTGGTGGGCGGCGGGTTTGTGGCCGGCGTGACCATGCAGATTGCCGCGGGCTCGATCGCCCGGGCGCGCGCGTGACGGCACTGACCGCCCACCCCGGGGCGCATTCAGCCGCTTAGAGCGTGATCCCGAAAAGTGGTCCCGGTTTTCGGAACCGATCATGCTCAATCAAAAAGCCAGAGCAGGATGACGATTTGCGGACATGTCGTCCTGCTCTAGCGCAACGTGTCGTGACCGGACACGTCGGGCTGCGACGCAGAGCGGTGGGCGCGTTATCGGCGGAAAGCCTGCGAAACGCCGAGGGCATTGTGAATCAAACCAACTAACTCGGCGCGGCGCCCGGGATGGTGAAGCGGAAAGCGGTGCCGCCACCGGGTTGAGGTTCGGCCTGAATGCCGCCGCCATGGGCCGTCACGATGGTGCGACATAACGAGAGTCCGACGCCCATGCCGGTGGACTTGGTGGTCATGAACGGCAAAAACAATCGGTCCGCCAGTTCCGGATCGATGCCCGGGCCATTATCGGCGACGGTGACTTCGATCATGCCGTCGTCGCAGCGCGTGCTGGAAATCTTCAGCTCTCTGGGAGTCTGGTGCTCCATGGCCTCGAGCGCGTTGCGGATCAGATTGAGCAGCAATTGCTGGATCTGCACCTTGTCGACCAGCACGTGCTGCGCGGACGGATCGAGGCTGAGCGAGACCGCGACCGCGCGATCCTTGGCGACCACCAGTGCCAGCGCCAAGGCGTCGTCGACGATGCGATCGAGTCGCTCGTTGGACTTTTCGGTTTCGCCGCGGGAGACGAATTGACGCAAACGCTGGATCACCTCGCCGGCGCGCAGCGCCTGCTCGGCGGCTTTGTCGAGCGCGTTGCGGATGCGCTCGGCGGACTTGTCGGAACTGTCCTGCAACAGCCGACGCGACCCCTTCAGATAGTTGGCGATCGCGGCCAACGGCTGGTTGAGCTCGTGGGCGAGCGCCGCCGACATTTCTCCCATGGTGCCGAGCCTGGCGACGTGGAGCAACTCGGTCTGCAGTTCGCGAAGCCGATTGTCGCTCGCCTGTTGCCGCGCCATGGTGCGCTGGCGCTCGATCAGGAATGCCCCGACGCACCCGGAAGCCAGCGCCAGAATGACCAGGCAGGTGGCGACCGCCGCGGCGGTGAAGTTCGAGCGCTCGAAGTTGCGCTGACGCTCCTTGAGCAGCGCCTGCTCGAGCTTCGTCATCGTCGAAAGACCTTGCTCGATCCGCTGGGTCAGCAGATCGACGCGCGCCTGTTCGAGAATGGCCAGGGAGGTTTGCAGATCGTCCTGCGCCAGTTCGACGACGCGCTGCAACTGGGCGAGCCGCATCTCGATGCTGCTGCGCACCGTCGCCAGGTTGTGCTGTTGCTCGTCATTGTCGCCGATCACCGTGGCGAGTTCGTCAATCGCGTGCGGCAGCGCGGCCTTCGCGTTTTCGTAGGCCTCGCGATATTCGCCCACATGGGTCAGCAAGTAGCCTCGTTCGCCGGATTCCGCCTGCAGAACGGCGCGTTCGATCCCGGCAATCAGCCGCAGCACATCGTTGGTGTGCCGTACCCAAGAGGAATTGTCGCGGATCTGCATCAGGCTGTAGGCCAGCGCGACGGTCGCGACCACGCACATCGCGAGCGCGGCCGCGAGCAGCCAGGCCGCCCATCCGGTCGCAGTGTGGGACCTTAGACGCATGGACTTGAAACGATCTCCGCTGTTCAGATTGGCTGAGCAGATCGCCGTCGCTCTTTCAAGTCCGCTCGGGTGCAACTCGCGAAAGAATGTTGCGACGCGTTATGTTGTCCCCGATCGAATCGGCGCCGTCGCAGCGCGAATCAACCACGTGTGATCGGCATCGGAACCAGCCTTACAGGGCTGCGGCGACCATCGCCAAATTGCCTCGTTGCCGGCGAATTGCAGCCAACACCATGGGCCACAACGCTTGGTCGATCGATCTGGAGTCGGAAAGTTTGGCCTATAAAATCACCGCGCAACGCGACAACGAGACCATGCGAAGCAGCCGAATCAGCGCGCTGATCGCCATCGCCAAGGCACGGATCTGGGCGAGCGAGGGCTGGCGCGTGGTCATTACCGACGAGCAGGGGCGCGACTACATTCCGTCGCAATTCGAGGAACTGGCGCCGGCGCCGCGGCGAGCGGGGGCTGCGGCCTCGACATGAGCGGTTCGCTCATCGCCGAGCTCGGTCGGCGCGCGATCGCCGCGATCCGGCGGCATTGCCGCCCCCCGCGAACAGCTGCCTGACCGTGTCGGGGGCGATCGCCGGGCTGAACAGATAGCCCTGCATATGCGTGCAGCCCAAGCCGCGCAGCAGGTCGCGTTGCTCGGCGGTTTCGACGCCCTCCGCGGTGGTGGTCATGTGGCGCGCGGTCGCGATGTTGACCACCGCCTGCACGATGGCCGAGGCGCCGTCCGGCCTGGCGATGCCGTCGATGAAGCAGCGGTCGATCTTGATCTTGTCGAACGGAAAGCGCTGCAGATAGCTGAGCGACGAATAGCCGGTGCCGAAATCGTCCAACGCGATGCGAACGCCGAGCGTCTTCAGTTCATGCAGCACGCTCAGTGCCGTTTCGTCGTCGTCGATCAGCACCGCCTCGGTGATCTCGAGCTCCAATCGGCTCGCGGGTAGTCCGGAGGCGGCTAGCGCTGCCGCGACCTTGAGGGGCAGGGTTCGTGATTTGAACTGCACCGGCGACACATTGACGGCGACGCTCATCTCCGCCGGCCAGTTCGCCGCCTCGGCGCACGCCGTGCGCAACACCCATTCGCCGAGCTCGTTGATCAGCCCGGTCGCTTCGGCCACCGGGATGAACTTGGCCGGCGAGATCATGCCGCGCTGCGGATGGCGCCAGCGCAGCAAGGCTTCGCAGCCGATCACGTCGCCGTTCCGAAGCTCGACGATCGGTTGGTAGTAAATCTCGAAAGCGCAATCTGCGATCGCTTTCCGCAGCTCGAGCTCCAGGGTGCGGCGCTCCTTGGCGCTGGCCTCCATCCGCGGTTCGAAGAAGCGGCAGGTCCGGCGTCCGTCCGCCTTGGCTTGGTACATCGCAAGATCGGCGTTCTTGATCAATTGATCGGTGTCGGTGCCGTGGGGCGGCGCCAAAGCGATGCCGATGCTGGCGTCGGTGGAGATCTGGTGCCCGAGGCATTCGCACGGGGCACGAATTGTTTCGAACAGCCGCGCCACCAACTCGGTGACCTCCTGGACATCGCGGGGCGCGGTTTGCAGAATGGCGAATTCGTCGCCGCCCAGTCGCGCCACGAAGTCGGTTTCGCGAAGGCAGGCCTTCAGCCGCGCGGCCACGATCTTGAGCAACGCGTCGCCGACCGGGTGGCCCAACGAGTCGTTGATGGCCTTGAATTCGTCGATGTCGATGTAGAGCAGCGCCAGCGTGCCGCCGCGCGCGACACGCTCGAACTCGTCCTCGATCCGCTCCCGAAACGAGGTGCGATTGGGCAGGCTGGTCAGTTCGTCGTAATGCGCCAGATAGGCGATGCGCTCTTCGGAGCGTCGCCGGTCGGTGATGTCTTCGTGGGTGGCAACCCAGCCCCCCTCGGGGGCGGGCTCGGTTGCGATCTGAATCGAACGGCCGTCCGGGGTCACGGCGACCGTGACATTGCGGGCCGCGACGTGGCTCAGCGTGTCGGCGCAATAAGCGTCGATGTCGCCTTCGAAAGAACCGGCGGCCTTGCGTTCGGCCAGGATCTGTCGAAGCGAGCAGCCCGGCTTCACCACCTCAGCCGACAGCCCGTACATCTCCATGTAGCGTTGATTGCAGACCACCAGCCGCGCCGACGAATCGAACAGCAAGAGCCCTTGCGTCATATTGTTGATCGCCGTGCTGAGACGTTGCTTGTCGCGCGTCAGCTGGCGTTGCGTGGCACGGTGCTGCCGGGTCAGCTGCCTTATGATCAGGAACAGAATGGCCGCGATGATCATGGTCGAGCCGGCGGCGACGATAATCAGGAAGCGGGTCTGTCGATACCAGTCGGCGAGCGACGAGGAGACCGTGGTGGTGACCACCATCAGGAGCGGGAAGTCGGTCAAAGCGTGCGAGGCCACCAGCCGCTCCTGACCATCGATCGGGCTCGGCAGTCGCGCGAGCCCCGGCGTTTCGAACAGCCGCCTTTGGTCCTCCCGCCCGGTCTTGAAATTCTTCCCGAGCAACTCTTCGACGTGGGGATGGCGAGCCAGCAAGGTGCCGTCGCGATGATGCATCACGACCGCGGAGTCCTTGGCGAGCGCCACCGAGGCGAAGAACTGCTCGAAGCGGTCGGGTGACATGCCGCGGGTGAGCAACCCGACGAATTCGCCGTTCGGGCCGTTCAATCGGCGCGACAGCACCAAGGACCACCCCTGCGACAACCGGCCTTGCACCAGTTCGATGGCCGACTGCTCGCGCGTCTCGCCGGATGCGAGGGTCCCGAAATACGCCCGGTCGGCGATCGAAACGTCCGGCACCGGCCAGCGCTCCGAGGAATTGATCAAGATGCCGCGGGCGTCGAACAGATTGATGCCGGAGACGTCATGTGCTCCGCTCAACTTGGCGCGCAGCAGCTCGTGGGCGTTCAGTGTGCCCATTCCGGCAAACCCGCCCGGCGAGCTTAACTGAAGCTGTGTGGCGATGTCGTCTTGGACCGCCGCCACATCGTCGAGCTCGCGATCGAAATGGCGTGCCAGCAGCAGCGCCGTATTGCTGAGTTCGCGTTCGCTGTTCTGCAGCGCGCGCTCCCGGAATTGATCGATGATCAGCGCGGTCGCAATCACGATCGAGGAGATCAACAGAACGCCGCACAGCATCAGCCATCGGGTCGGATCGCGGCGGGTGATTGAGTTCGGGTCGATCGATTGGTCGTCGCACGGGGCGATTGCGTCTTTGCCAAGATGAATCGTCGGATGCGAAAATATCGATGGCATGCCGGTCCTCCCGTCCGGACAGTGACCCGCAATAGATGGAAGGCCAGTTAGTAAACGGAGTTAGGGATGGTTTAAGAGCCGCAATTTCCGGTTGCGGAACTCGCGGTCGTTTCATTGTCCTCGTAGCGCTACGGTGATCGCCAAGCTATCTGACGTCGCCGCCGTCCTACGCCGCGGGTGACCCGCAGGCGGATCCGTCAAGCCGCCGGTCGCGCCGCCACGGCCTTGCGATGGATGCTCTCCGCCGCCGCATTCAACCGGCTCATCGATGCCGTGAGTTCCGGATAGACCTCGTCTTTGATCGTCACCGTGCCGTAATTGCAGTCCTCGCCGTCGAAGCGGCCTTCGGCCGGCTGATCGGCATGCTCGAACCAGTGGTAGCCGACCAGATTCGGCTTGATCAGCGCCGCGGCGACATAGCGCTCGAAGGCGTGGGCGCGGTCGGCCTGGGTGGCGACCCGCGGACCGCCGCCGCAACTGTTCGGCAGGCCTGCATCGTCGCCGCGAAACGAAAACTCCGTGATCAGGCAGGGCTTGCCGGTCACCGCATAGGCGTCGAGCAAGGCCGATGGGTCGAAGCCGTAGCAATTGAACGAAATCACGTCGAGATGGCGGCCGGCGGCGGCGACCACGCCGTCGTGCGGCAGCGCGCCGAGCCTTGCGCCGAGCACCAGATGGTTGGGATCGGCGGCCTTGATCGCCGCCGTGCAGAGTTCGAAATAGCGGTCGGCCACCACCGCGGCAAAGGCGTCGCAATCGGCGGCGAACGCCGCGCGCCGCGGGTTGCGGTTGGCCTCCGCTTCGAGCACGGCATAATCGCCGCCCGGCGCCGCGCGCACAAACGGCGCCGCGATGGTCTCGAGCGCATGCAGTGCCTCCCAGGACCGCACCGGCGTGTGCCAGATCACGTTGAAGTGGGCGAACTCGCCATAGTGCTGCTGCAGCGCGGTGATCGCGGTGACGCGGCCGGCGCGTCCGGGCGGAAAATTCAAGAACGTGGTCAGCAACTCGTCGTGGCCGCGCCAGTCAGGCGACCAGTACAGCTCGTTGTCGATGAAGGTGCCGAGCAATTCCGGAGCATTGCGGCGCGGCGTGCACAGGTCCTTGGCGCGTTGCCGGATGTGATTGTCGAATTCGGCGTCGAACACGTCGGGAAAGCGCTGGCCGTGACGATGCAGCCAGAACGAAGCGCCGAGGTCGACGATCGGCGCGGTGGCCAGCGGCAAGGCGCCTGCGCCGGCGACGATCTCATCCGACCAGCAGCCCAGCGTGTTGAAATCCCAGCCGGTCAATCGCTCCGCCGCCGCGCGACGCCATTCGTTGCGGCTGCCGTATTTCGCCAGGCAGGCCTCGGCATAGGGCGTCCGATCGGTGCCGCGAATCTGATCCGGAGCGAACTGGACGTTGTTGACGCCCTTGGACAGAAACCGGCCGCCATCGGGATCGACGAACCAGAATACGCCATCGTCCTGCTCCACCCGAAAGAAGCCGCTGGGTTCGAAACAGCCATCGGCAAGGCCGCCCCATTTGGTTCGTCGCACCCATCTATCTCCTTGTTCACAGCGCATCTTCGCAGTCGCGGTCGGCAAGATCTTTGATATAACACAACACCTTATTGGGTCCGCGGGACTATCGAGAAGCTCCGCATTGGAACAGCCGGAGGACGACAGATTGGCGGTATCGATCCCTGAGGCGACAACCACCGGGGCGTCATGCAACCGGCTCTCCCGGAGCGCGCTGAAGCAGGATACTCCGAAAACCTCATGCTGCGGCGAGGCTTTCAAGGCGGCGCGGCAGGGATGACGGCACAGCTGCAAGCCGCTGGCCAGCCGGTGCTGCTGGCCGACATCGGCGGCACCAATGCGCGGTTCGCGCTGCTGCGCGGCGGCGCGATCGGTGCCGTCATGCATCTGGTGGTCAGCGATTATCCGAGTTTTGCCGAGGCCATGGCGGCCTATCTGCGCAAGCAGTCGGATCTCGGCACGATCGGTGCCGCGCATCTCGCGGTCGCCGGCACGGTGGAGAACGGCCGCTGCGTGATGACCAATTCGCCATGGGTGATCGACGCCGCCGAACTCAGCGCGGCGTTCGCGATTCCTGCGGTGCGGGTGATCAACGATTTCGCGGCGGTGGGATGGTCGCTGTCGGCGATCCCTAAGGCGCGGCTGCGCCAGCTTGGCGGTGGCCACCCGGTCCCGGGCGCGCCGTTGTTCGCGCTGGGCCCCGGCACCGGGCTAGGCATGACCACCAACGTGCCGCTGCCGCACGGCCGCGCGGTGCTGCCGAGTGAAGGCGGCCATGCCACGCTCGCCGGCGTCAATCCGCGTGAGGATGCGGTGATCGGCGTGCTGCGGCGCAAGTTCGGTCACGTCTCCGCCGAGCGCGCGCTGTCCGGCAGCGGGCTGGAAAATCTCTACGACGCGCTGGTGTCGCTCGATGGTCTTTCGCTGCCGCCGCGCGCCGCGCCGCAGATCACCAAGGCCGGGGTCGAAGGTTCGTGCGCGACCTGCCGCGAAGCGGTCGACATGTTCTGCGCGCTGCTCGGCAGCGTCGCCGGCAATCTGGCGCTGGTGCTCGGCGCCAAGGGCGGCATCTATGTCGCCGGCGGCATCATCCATCACATGATGGAGCACCTGGCGGGGTCGCAATTCCGCGCCCGGTTCGAGGACAAGGGCCGATTTCGCAGCTACCTCGCGGCGATCCCGGTCTATCTGGTGCTGGAAGAGGACGTCGCTTTCATCGGGCTGAAGCAGTTCACCGAGGTGGTGGGGGTGGGCTAGACTCGCACGGTCGTGCTGTTCGCGCGCAACCGAATACGACGCTGTCATTCCGGATTGCGAGTTCGCAAGAACGAGCAAGTCCGGAATCCATATGTGGACGGCCCCCGAGCCACAAGAGTTTTTGATGTCGGATCGGATCGCTTGCATCCATATGTCCGGCCTGTTGATGCGGTCGCTTTGGACCGCTGGCCAAGATGGTTTCCGCGACGCGAGCTCCACACATAGTCACGACCTTTACGTGCCAATGGATTCCACGGACTGTCTCGCCTCTCGGATCGATCGATCGCGCCATCTGTCTCCTCTTGCAGCTCCGGCCCGGCCGGCGGGCGAATGCCTGCCGGCCGATCTCTCAGGCGGCGTGCGGCGATGCGTTCAGCATCCGCGCGCCGTCGTAATTTTCTCCGGTCAGCATCAGCTTCCAGGCGATCCGGGCGATCTTGTTGGCGAGCGCTACCGCCGCGAGCTTGGGCGGCTTGCGCGCCAGCAGCGCCAGCAACCACGGCGACGCCCGGCCGCGGCCACGGCGCACCTGCTGGATCACCGCGGTCGCTCCCGCCACCAACAGGCTGCGTAGCAGTTCATCGCCGGCGCGGGTGATGGTGCCGAGCCGAAGCTTGCCGGCGGTGGAATGATCCTTCGGCGTCAAGCCGAGCCAGGCCGCAAAGGCCCTGGCCGAGGCGAAGGTCTGCGGCACCGGCGTTTTCATCACCAGCGCACTGGCGCCGATCGGTCCTACTCCGGGAATCTGCGCCAGCCGCCGGCTGCAGGCGTCGGCGCGATGCCAGGCCAACAGCTTGGCGTCGATCACCTTCAGCTCATTCTGCAGTCGCGCGTAGTCCTGGCCCTGCAGCGCGAACAGCTCGCGCGCCAGCGTCGGCACGGTGTCGTCCTGCGCGATCCGCAACAGCAGCGGCTCGATCTTGTCGAGACCTCTCGGCGAGATCAGGCCGAATTCCGCGGCATAACCGCGAATCGCATTGCTCAGCTGGGTACGCCTTGCGATCAGCTGCTGCCGCAGTCCCATCAGCATCAGCGCCGCCTGCTGCTCCGCGGTCTTCACCGGCACGAACTCCATCGTCGGCCGGCTCATCGCCTCGCACAACGCCTCGGCGTCGCGCCCGTCGTTCTTGTTGCGCTTGACGTAAGGCTTGACGTGCTGCGGCGCCAACAGCTTCACCACGTGGCCGAGTTTGCCCAGCTCCCGCGCCAGGTAGTGCGCCGCACCGCAGGCCTCGATCCCGATCGGCGTCGGCGGCAGCTTGGCGAAGAACGCCAGCATCTCCTTGCGCCGCAGCTTCTTGCGCAGCACCGGCTTCTCGGCGGCATCGACCCCGTGCAGCTGGAAAAAATGCTTCGACGTATCCATCCCAATGCGGATAATCTGCTCCATGGACGGCTCCCATGTTTGAGTTTGCGACAACCTCATTCTGGCACAAAGCGATGCCGTAGGGGGCCGTCCACACCATCATAACCCCTGCGGTGGTTATGGATTCCGGGCTCACTCGCAGCTTACGCTGCTCGTGCCCCGGAATGACGGCCTCTTAATTGTGAGGCACTCCGACCCGACGATAGATCCCGTCTCTAAAACAAACTGCCCTGATCGACCGATTTCGACACTCGCTTCGCCGTCGTCGTGCTGGCCGGCTTCGCCGTCGCCGGCTTTGCCGCGGGCTTACTACGCGGCGCAGCCGCGCTCTCGCCATCCGCGGTGGCGCCGATCCGGCCGTCGGCAAACTCCAGGCTGAGCCTCGCGCCGGGATCGATTGCCGCCGCGGCATGCACCGCCAGCCCCTGCGCATCGCGCACCAGCGCGAAGCCGCGTGCCAGCACGCCGCGATACGACAGCGCACCAAGCAACTGTCCGCACGACGCCACCCGGGCCTGCTGGCGCTGCAACGCAATCAGCAGCGCGCGGCGTGCCCGCTCGGCGAGCCGCTGCGTGCGTTCGCGGTCGCGCGCCAAGGCTTTGCGCTGCGCCTGCACATTGGCCAGCTTCGACGCCTTGAAGCGGGCATCGAGCGCCGCGAACCGATCGCGGCGATGCCGCAGCCCGGCCCGCGCGCAATGCTTCAGCCGTTCGCCATTGACGGCGAGCCGCTGCGTGGCGTGCGCGACCTGGGCGCGCAACACCTTCAGCGTCAGCCCGGCGCAGGCGGTTGCGAAGCGGCGGTGATGCGCATGGCTGTTGGCGCGCAACGCGCGTGGCAGCGCCGCCGCCGCTCCATCAAGACGCTGTCGCGGAATGGCCAGCAGTGCCGCGGCCGACGGCAGCGCCCTTGTGGCGGCGCGCAGCTCGCTGCGGCGCCGCTCCTGGCCGCGCTGGAAACAAAGCATGGCGCGGTGGCCGAGCTGGCCGACCTCGACGAACAATTCGGCGCGCACCGGCACCGCCATTTCGGCCGCCGCGGTCGGCGTCGGCGCGCGCTTGTCGGCGGCGAAATCGATCAGCGTGATGTCGGTCTCGTGGCCGACAGCCGAAATCAGCGGGATCATGCTGTCGGCGGCGGCGCGGACCACGATCTCCTCGTTGAACGACCACAGATCCTCCAGCGAGCCGCCGCCGCGCGCCACGATCAACAGATCGGGCCGCGGGATCGATCCGCCTTCCGGCAGCGCGTTGAAGCCGTGGATCGCGGCGGCGATTTGTTCGGCCGAGCCGTCGCCCTGCACCTTGACCGGCCACACCAGCACGCGGCGCGGGAAGCGGTCCTGCAACCGATGCAAAATGTCGCGGATCACCGCGCCGGTCGGCGAGGTGACGACGCCGATCACCTCCGGCAGATACGGCAACAGCTGCTTGCGGGCCTCGTCGAACAGCCCTTCGGCGCCGAGCTTGCGCTTGCGCTCTTCCATCAAGGCCATCAGCGCGCCGATCCCGGCGGGCTCGATGGCTTCGATCACGATCTGATATTTCGACGAGCCGGGATAGGTGGTCAGCTTGCCGGTGGCGATGACCTCGAGGCCTTCCTGCGGCTTGAAACGCATCCGGCCATGCACGCCCTTCCAGATCACCGCCTCGATCTTGGCGCCTTCATCCTTCAGCGCGAAATAGCAGTGTCCGGAGGAATGCGGGCCGCGAAACCCGGAAATCTCGCCGCGCACCCGGACATGACCGTAGGCGTCCTCGACCGTCCGCTTCAGCGCGGAGGAGAGTTCGGTGACGGTGAATTCCGGCGAGTTCGGCAGCGCGGCTGTCGTTGGCGGCATCGAATCTGATCTCTGGTGTGGACCAAAGGTAAGGACTTCGGCGGCCAACGCCAAACGGCAATTTCGCGGCGCTTGAGTTCTCAGGCTTTCTCGGTCTGGGCGCCGAACAGTTCCAAAAAGCTGCTCCAGCCGCCGTCCATCGGCGCGCGCATGAAATGCGCGTTGGCGCCGTAGTTTTCCAGCAGCCGATGTTCGAACTCGATTCTCGTTTGCTTGGCGCCGACCGGCACGAAGCGGACGTCGACCTCGGTGACCAGGGCGTCGTCGTGCTTCCAGTCGCCGTTGATTTCCCAGGTCATCACCAGATGCTGCGGCGGCTCCCACACCAGCACCCGGCCCCAGAGATGTTCGGTGCCGTCGGTCGAGCGCTCGAACCAGCGGCCGCCGGCCTTCGGCTCGATGATCGCGGTTTCCGCCGGCTTGTCGCCGACGTGATGGGTCTCGAGCGGCCACCAGGCGCCGTGCTGCTCGGTGAACACCCGGAACGCGCGGTCGGGTGGGGTGTCGACGACAATCTGCTTGCGGATCGGTTCGATGCTGGTCACGGGAGCCTCGTTACGCCCAGAATACTCTCGCCGTCGGTTAAGTCAGCCCCAACGTTAAGTCAAACCGGACCAATGGGCCAGAACCGGGCTTGAGCGGCCCGATCAGGGGCCTTAAACAAGCGATCTTTGCGGGCCAGGATTCTCACAGCGTGAACATTCTCCTTCTCGGTTCCGGCGGGCGCGAACACGCGCTGGCCTGGAAAATCGCGGCGTCGCATCTTGTGGCAAACTTGTGGTGCGCGCCGGGCAATGCCGGCATCGCCAAAATCGCCGAATGCGCAGCGCTCGACCTTGCCGACCACGCCGCGGTGATCGGATTTTGCCAGGCGAACGGCGTGGATTTCGTCGTGGTCGGCCCGGAGGCGCCGCTCGCCGCCGGCATCGTCGACGATCTGGCTGCCGCCGGCATCAAGGCGTTCGGTCCGAGCAAGGCCGCGGCGCGGCTCGAGGGGTCCAAGAGCTTCACCAAGCAAATCTGCGCCGCGCAAAATATCCCGACCGCGGCCTATGGCCATTTCCGCGACATCTTGGCTGCGAAAGCGCATCTCGCCGCCCACGGCGCGCCGATCGTGATCAAGGCCGATGGGCTGGCCGCCGGCAAGGGCGTGGTGGTGGCGATGACGCTTGCCGAGGCGGAAGCCGCGCTCGAGATGATGTTCGAGGGCGGATTCGGCCAAGCCGGCGCCGAGGTGGTGATCGAGGAATTCATGCAGGGCGAGGAGGCCTCGTTCTTCGTGTTGTGCGACGGCGCGCACGCGCTGCCGCTCGCCGCGGCGCAGGACCACAAGCGCGCCTACGATGGCGACCAGGGGCCGAACACCGGCGGCATGGGCGCCTATTCGCCGGCGCCGGTGATGGACGAGGCGATGATCGCCCGCACCATGGACGAGATCATCAATCCGACGTTGCGGGAAATGGCCGCGCGCGGCACGCCGTATAAAGGCGTGCTGTTCGCAGGCTTGATGATCACCGCGCAAGGCCCGAAGCTGATCGAATACAATGTGCGGTTCGGCGATCCGGAATGCCAGGTGTTGATGCTGCGGCTCGCCTCCGACCTGGTGCCGGCGCTGCTGGCGTCCTGCGACGGCGGGCTCGATCGCATCGCACTGAATTGGAGCGCCGATCCGGCGCTCACCGTGGTGATGGCGGCCAACGGTTATCCCGGCGACTATGCCAAGGGCAGCGTGATCGAAGGGCTCGATGACGCCGCGCAAGTCGAAGGCGTGCAGATCTTCCACGCCGGCACCAAGGCCGATGGCGAAAAAATTCTCGCCAATGGCGGGAGGGTGCTCAACGTCACCGCGTCGGGCAAGACGGTGGCCGAGGCGCAACGCCGCGCCTATGCGGCGGTCGATTTGATCCGCTGGCCGCAGGGGTTCTGCCGCCGCGACATCGGCTGGCAGGCGATCCGGCGCGAGCAGGCGGAGGATTGAACCGGGCGGCGCAGCTACGCGCGGCGCATCCTTCGAGACACCCGGCTTCGCTACGCTACGCCGGGTTCCTCAGGATGACGGCGATTGCGGAGCGGGCGCCGGATAGCTG
Organism: Rhodopseudomonas palustris BisB18; assembly: GCF_000013745.1. Taxonomy (GTDB): domain Bacteria; phylum Pseudomonadota; class Alphaproteobacteria; order Rhizobiales; family Xanthobacteraceae; genus Rhodopseudomonas_A; species Rhodopseudomonas_A palustris_F. The sequence goes on along the minus strand of NC_007925.1, from coordinate 5,158,740 downwards.
CTGCGGATAGATCGCTGCGATACCCCGCGCCGTCATCCTGAGGTGCGAGCCGAGCCACGGCAGGGGCGCTACGCTGTAGGCGAAGGCGAGCCTCGAAGGATGACGCCGCAAGGCCGAGCGTCGAACGTTGCGGCGTTCCCCTGCATTAGCTAGCAAACGCCACCAGCCATGCGATCAGCACAGCGCCTCGGAGCCGCCGATTCATAGAATTGACTCCCGGTCTCGGCGGCATAGCGGACGTGGCCGGCTTGTCGCCGATCAACGTCGGTCGCGAATGGCCCACAACGGTCATCGGTCGGATAGTCCCTCGCGGCTTGCCCGAGGCTGCATCTGCGTAGACTTGCCGCCGCTCACTGTGCCGAGCGCGATGCCGCCGATGATCAAGGCCATTGCTATGAAGAGCGATGGCTCAAGGGTCTCATTCAGGACGATGGCGGCGCTGACGATCCCAAGGACCGGCGTGGCAAGTAATCCTAGCGATGTGGTCACCGCTGGCAGGCTGCGATTGACCATCGACATTGCCCAATGGGCAAGCGCCGTACAGATGACCCCGCTATAGAGCAACAATCCGACGAGACGCTGGCTCCACTCGATGTGGGGCACCCCTTCGGTGGACATCGCAAGGATCGACAATACAATTGCTGCAATGAGCACCTGCCAGAACACGAGCTGGAACGGCGTCGAAATCCACTTGTGCGCCCTGACATAGACGATATTTGCGGCCCAGCAAAACGCCGCCGTGAGGATCAGGCTGCTTCCAAGCAGTGATTTGCGGTCGCCCCAATCCAGCGCTCTGGAATCGAATATCACCGCTAATCCGGCGAGGCCGATGGCAATGCCGATGGCGCGCCTCGTCGTGATAGCTTCTGACAAAAAGATCCGCGCGCCGACCGCAACCCAAATCGGCGTGGTGTAGCCGAGAACAATTGCTCGGCCGGCCGGCACGAACTGCAGACCCGCTGCGACCAAGGCAGAAAACGCCACCATATGCAGCAGTGCCGTGCAAAACACGACCGGAACATCTCCGCGTTTGGGAATTATGAAATTCCCTTGCGCCCAAAGCAGCGGCCCCAGGGTCGCCGCAGCAATCCCGCAGCGCAGCGCCGTCGACCAGACCGGCGACATGTCTTGCACGATCAGCTTCGTCACCGGCCAATTCGTTCCCCATGCCACGACAACGATCGCGAGGAGCGCAACTGCGCTGCGTGGTGATAGGCCTTGATGCATCTGGAAACTTCGGGTTCTGGAAGCACATTGATGGGTATTGCCTACGTCACCATCTGGATCTAACTAAAGATCCAAATCTTAAAAAATCGCAGAGCCAGTTGATGGGCGACCTTCTATCCGGTTTGATCAAATTGTCGCCGGACAGCGACGAGACATTGTTGCGACAGCTCACGCAACAATTGAGATCACTCATCACGAGCGGACGTTTGGCACCAGCTCAGCGCTTGCCTTCAAGTCGCGATCTGGCTCAATCACTGAGTGTCGGCCGCAACACAGTCTCGTTTGCGATAGAGCAGCTTGCAGCCGAGGGTTATTTGACGACTTCGCCTGGCCGACGGGCAGTCGTGTCAATTGGAGCCTCGCTTGATGCAAGGAAGCCGCAGCGAATAAAGACCGATCAGCGTACCGTGGAACTCAGGGTGTCGCCTTGGGCACGCAGTCTCCATAACGCGAGTTGGCCGCCAATCTATAGGGGGCGACCGCGCGCGTTTCAGCCGGGATTGGCTGACGAGCGGGAGTTTCCTCACGATATCTGGGCCCGCTGTCTGCGGCGTGCAGCCCGTAGCGCCCGTGTACGCGGAGACAGTTCCCACAACAGCGCCGCACTGCGGAAAGCATTGCAGCAGCATCTGGCGGAGCATAGGGGCGTCAAGGCGACACCTGACCAAATCATGATTGTGCCTTCCGCACAGGCGGGGATTGCGTTGATCGCCAAAGTGATGATCGGTACGGGCGATCTCGCCTGGATTGAAAGTCCAGGGTATGGCGGGGCGTTCGCCGCATTGCAAAGCGCCGGCGCTATCGTCGCTGGAGTGCCGCTCGATGAGTTTGGTATGGCTTTGGGCGAACGCAAGGACATTCCTCGCCTGATTTTTGTAACCCCGTCCCATCAGTACCCGACGGGACGGCTGATGCCTGCCGGTCGTCGGCTGGAGTTGCTCCGATTCGCAGCATCCGTTGGGGCTTCGATCGTCGAGGATGACTACGACAGCGAATTTCATTATGAGGCGCGCCCAGTGTCTGCATTACAGGGGATGGGTCTTTCGACAACAGTCCTTTACGTCGGCACGTTTTCGAAATCGATGTTTGCGGATATTCGGATTGGCTACATCATCGTTCCCGAAAGACTCATCGAGATATTCGAATTAGCGCAGCGCCATATGGGATTGTCGGCAGCGATACCGATGCAGGACGCGTTGGCCGAGTTCATTCGTAATGGAATGTACCTCGCTCACGTCCGAAAAATGACCCGCCTCTACAAGGAACGGCGCGACCAATTGCTGAAGGCCCTCGCATCCGAGACGGGCGATCGGCTGTCGATCGAGATCCCAGCGGGGGGGATGCAACTCTTGGCTCGATGTGGTGCTTTTGCGAGAGACGATCAGCTATCGGCGCGGCTTCTTGAAGCGGGAGTCGTCGCCCGCCCCTTGTCGAGCATGGTCTTTCACAAGACTAAGGCGCAGGGGCTCTTTCTCGGCTTCGCCGCGTGGAATGACGTCGAGATCGAGCGGGCTGCTCGCATCCTTGGCAGGATTGTCCGTTGATGGCACGAAACGTAAGTCCCGGAACGGAGGAGATATTTCTACTCGGTGGCGCCGTCAGCGCATCTAGGACCGTCTGGGTGCTCGCAGCCCATCCTTCGAGACACTCGGCTTCGCCCTGCGGGCTACGCCGGGTTCCTCAGGATGACGGTGATTGTGGAGCGGACGTTGGATTAAATTGGCAAATAGAGGCCAAAAGCCGAGCAGCGGCTCACGCCCCAAGTAGCAAGCCGCATCGCCTCACCCCTTGGAGTCCTGCTTCTCCGAGGCGGTGGCGGGCTTGGCTGACTTTGGCCCGGACACCACGCGCACCGGGTCGCCGTCGTTGATGCCGTCCGGCGGCGCGGTGATGATGCGATCCTCAGAAGCCAGCCCCGAGGCGATCTCGATGTCGCGGCCGAGATCGCGGGCGATCGCCACTTTCTTGAACAGTACCCGGTCGTCGGGGCCGACGGTGGCGACCCGCAGGCCGTTGCGGCCGAACACCAGGGCGCTCGCCGGAATGTGCAGCGGCGCGCCGTCGTGCGACAGGTTGAGCCGCACATTGGCATAGCCGCCCGGCATCAACTCGCCGCGGGAATTGTCCAGCGCCAATTGCATCCGCGTGGTGCCGGAGCCGACATCGACGGCCTGCGAAGAGGCTTCCAGCGTCGCGGTGAAGGCGCGGTTGGGATAGTCCGGCAGCGTCAGCTCGGCCTTGGCGCCGATCTTGATCGCCGGCACGTAGCTCTGCGGTACGTTGACATAGACCCTGAGCTTGGTGATGTCGGACACCACGAACATCGCGGGGCCAGTGCCGGCGCCGCCGGAGATCAGCGCGCCGACGTCGGTGTTGCGCTCGGTGATCACGCCGTCGAACGGCACGGTGATGTTCTTGTAGCCGGCCAACGCCTCCAGCCGTTCGACATTGGCCTGGCCGGAATTCACCGCCGCCTTCTTGTTGGCGAGGTCGGCGGTGCGCTCGTCGATTTCCTGCGCCGAGACGAAGTTCGACGCCACCAGCGTCTTGCGGCGGTTCAAGGTGGCTTCGGAGAGCCGCGCGGAAGCTTGCTGGCTGGCGAGATCGGCGCGGGCCTGCAGCAATTGCTGATCGAGATCCGGCGCCTCGATCTCGGCGATCACCTGGCCGGCCTTCACTTTGGCGCCGATATCGGCGCTCCAGCTTTTCAGATAGCCCGAAACCCGGGCGAAGATCGGGGCGCGCGAATACGCCTCCAGCCGGCCGGGCAAATCGAGCGTGGCGGTGAGCAGCTTGGCGTCCGGCAACGCCACCGCGACGCTGGGGATCGCCTGGGCGTCGGTCCAATCGCGCAACTCGGCGTTGCTCTTGTCGCGCGCCATGATCCCGGTGACCACGATCACCGCGGCGACGCTCACCCCGAGCAGCCCGGCGAGGCCGAGCTTGCGGCGCGACACCCGCGGCGGCGGCGCGTCCGGCTCGGGCGCGATCAGCTCCGGCTCGCGCGGCTCGGGCTCAATGGACATGCGACATCTCCGGCGAGGACTGCGGCGCGGTGGCGGGTTGTTTGTTGTGGACCATGCTGAACAGCACCGGGACGAACATCAGCGTGGCGATGGTGGCGAAGATCAGTCCGCCGATCACGGCGCGGCCGAGCGGCGCGTTCTGCTCGCCGCCTTCGCCGAGACCCAGCGCCATCGGCGCCATGCCGATGATCATCGCCAGCGCGGTCATGATCACCGGGCGGAAGCGCACGAAGCCGGCTTCCAGCGCCGCCTTGATCGGATCGCCGAGCACGGCGTAGCGTTCGCGCGCGAACGAGATCACCAGCACGCTGTTGGCGGTGGCGACGCCCATGCACATGATGGCGCCGGTCAACGCCGGCACCGACATGGTGGTCTTGGTGGTGAACAGCATCCAGACGATGCCGGCGAGCGCCGCCGGCAGGGCGGCGATGATCACGAACGGATCGGCCCAGGACTGGAAGTTGACCACGATCAACAGATAGATCAGCACGATCGCGGCGAGTAGCCCGAACAGCAGCCCGGCGAAGGCGCTGTTCATGGTCTGCACCTGGCCGAGCAGCACCACCGAAGAGCCCTTCGGCACCTCCTTGGCGGTCTCGTCGATCAGTTTGCGGATGTCGGCCGCCACCGCGCCGAGGTCGCGGCCTTGCGGCGTGGCGAAAATCTGCACCATCGACTGGATGTCGTATTGCGAGACCACGGCGTTGCCGGCGCCGCGGGTGATGTCGGCAATGCCGCCGAGGATCGCCTGCGACGTGGAATTCACCGCGGTGATCGGCAGGGTCTGCAGCGCGCCCAGCGAATCCATCTGATATTGCGGCGTCTGCATCACGACCGAATACGACACGCCGTTGTCGGGGTTGAGATAATAGGTCGGCGCCACCTGCGAGGATCCCGCCAGATTCACCACCAGGCTGTTGGTGACGTCGCGCGCGGTGACGCCGACATATTGCGCGCGGGTGCGGTCGACGTCGATGTTGAAGGCCGGGCTGTTCGGCGATTGCTGGATCCGCGCATCGGCGACGCCGGGGATGCGGCGGACCTTGGCGAGCAGCCGGTTGGCGTAGGTGAAGTTCTCCGCCAGATTGGCGCCGCGGATCTGCAGGTCGATCGGCGCCGGCGCGCCGAAATTCAGGATCTGGCTGACGATGTCGGCCGGCAGAAACGCGAAGCTGACGCCGGGAAACAGCCGCGGCAACTGCTCGCGCAGCGCCTGCACGTAGTGTTCGGTTGGCCGGTGGCCTTCCTTCAGCTTGATCTGGATGTCGGCGTCCTGGGTGCCGATCACCCCGGTGTTGTTGTAGGTCAGATTGATGCCGGAGATCGGCATGCCGATATTGTCGGCCACGGTCTCGATTTCTTGCGGCGGGATGATCTTGCGGATCGCCTTCTGCACCTCGGCGAACTGATTGGCGCTCTCCTCGATCCTGGTGCCGACCTGGGTGCGGGCGTGCAGCAGGATCTGGCCGGCGTCGACCGCCGGGAAGAAGTTGCGGCCGAGATACGGCACCAGCGCGAAGGAAATCCCGACGAAGCAGAGGAAGCCGATCACAAACACTGGCCGCCGCGCCATCGCCAGCGTCAGCAATTCGCTGTAGCCCCAGCGGATCCGCGCGAACACCGCCTCGAAGCCGTGCTGGAACGCGACCAAAGGATTGCGCGAGCGGCGCTTGCCGGCCGGCGAATGCTCTTCGTGCGGATGCAGCAGATATTTCGCCATCGTCGGCACCAGCGTGCGCGACAACAGGAACGACCAGGCCATCGCGAACATCACCGCCTCGGCCATCGGCACGAACAGGAAGCGGGCGATGCCCTGCAGGAAGAACATCGGCACGAACACGATGCAGATGCACAGCAGCGACACGAAGGCCGGCGTCACGATCTGGTTGGCGCCGTCCATGATCGCGGTCTCGACGTCCTTGCCCTGCTCCAGATGCCAGTTGATGTTCTCGATCGTCACGGTGGCGTCGTCGACCAGGATGCCGACCGCGAGCGCCAAGCCGCCCAGCGTCATGATGTTCAGGGTTTCGCCGATCAGCGACAGCATCACGATGGCGCCGAGCACCGACAGCGGGATCGACACCGCGATGATCACGGTGGAACGCCAGCTGCCGAGGAACAACAGGATCATCACGCTGGTCAGCAATGCTGCGATGATGCCCTCATAGGCGACGCCGGTGATGGCGCCGCGCACGAACACCGACTGGTCGCCGATGAAGTTGATCTTCAAGGCGTCGGGCAGCGACGCCTTGACGTCGATCACCTTCTGCTTGATGCCGGAGATGATATCCAGCGTCGACACCGCGCCGGCCTTCAGCACCATCATCAGCACCGAGCGGTTGCCGTCGACATGGACGATGTTGGTCTGCGGCGGGTTGCCATCGCGGACCTGGGCGACGTCGCGGACATAGACCATCGCGCCGTTCACGGTCTTGATCGGCAGGTCGCCGAGCTCTTCCATCTTCAACGGCGAGTTGTTGAGGTTGATGGTGTATTCGAAGCCGCCGATTTTCTGGGTGCCGACCGGGGTGATCAGGTTCTGCGCCGCCAGCGCGTTGGCGACGTCCTGCCCGGACAGACCGCGGGCCTGCAAAGCCTGCGAGTTGAGGTCGATCTGCACCTGGCGCTGCTTGCCGCCGAACGGATAGGGGATCGCCGCGCCCGGCACCGTCACCAGCGGGGTGCGCAACTGGTTGATGCCGATGTCGGCGAGGTTCTGCTCGGTCAGCCCGTCGCCGGACAGCGCCAGCTGGATGATCGGCACGGTGGAGGCCGAGTAGTTCAGGATCAACGGCGGCGTGGCGCCTGCCGGCATCTGCTTCAACAGGGTCTGCGAGATCGCTGTGACCTGGGCGTTGGCAGTGCGGATGTCGACATTGGGCTGGAAGAAGATCTTGACGATGCCGAAGCCAGCATAGGAATTCGCCGCGATGTGCTCGATGTCGTTGACCGTGGTGGTCAGCGCGCGCTGGAACGGCGTGGTGATGCGGCCGGACATCTGGTCCGCCGGCAGGCCAGTATATTGCCAGATCACCCCGATCACCGGAATGCGGATTTCCGGGAAGATGTCGGTCGGAGTTCGCAGCGCGGCGAGCGGCCCGACGATCAACAGCAGCAGGGCCAGCACCACGAACGTGTACGGTCGGCTCAACGCAATGCGAACCAACGCGATCATGGAATAGGGTTTCCTCCGGCAACGATTCGAGAGCAGCCGATTGCAGCAGCCAACGGATCGCCGCCTGCCATGGTCTTGGCAACAGCCAGCCCGCGGTGCACGCCACGGATGACACGGTCGGTTCTAGCCGTTGTTGCACTGCAATTGAAGCGCTGCCGCCATCACCTGTGTGTGACAGTGCGGGTTACAAAAAATTAACCTCACCGACGTCGTTCATTGGCGCCGGCGCTCTGGGCGATGTTGCTAACGAAATCGCCGATCAGCACGCGCAACTCGCCGAACGACGGGATGTCCATCACCAGCGCGACATAGCCGCTGATCGGCTTGTGGCTGATCTCGAAATTGATGTGGAGGAACAGGATCAGGCTATCCGGTCGGCCGGGACTGTCGAACATCTGTCGGCCGTCGCCGCGCACCACCACCGGCAGCGACATCCGCAGCGCGCGTTTCAATATGTTGGCGATCGTCGCCACCCAACTGTTGAGGATGATGTTGCCGGTCTCGGCGAGCGCTTCGTCCTCGAGATCGACGATGTCTTCCAGCGTCATCTTCGGTCCGACCACCGCGCGAACCAGTTCGAGGCTGTTGGCCTCGGAAAAGATCAGCAGCGCACGGCCGGAAAACGCGCCGCTGAAATCCTGCCGCACCGCGACCAGGCTGGCGCGCTCCGGCATGGCGACGATTTTGGCCGCGGCCGCCTGGGTCAGCACCTCCACCGCCGGCACCGACAGCAGCACCTGATGCTGCACCATCTGCCGCAGACTGGAGGCGGCGCGGGCCATGGCGATGTTGGACAGTTCGGCGAGCGCATCGCGCTCGAGGTCGGTCAGCGGATTGAAGTCGTCGCTCGCCATCGACGTGATCTTTCCGAGTCGTGGATCTTTCCGAGTCGTGGTCTTCTGAGTCGTGGTCTTTCTGATCTGGCCGTGGCGGCGCCCCGGCAGTGACCGAGCCCCGCATCCGAGGCAGCGCCGCGACCGCTATCAGAGCGATTATTACTGCGGTCGTCCATGTCTTTGTGTCCGCGCACCCTTGCACGTCAATTCTTTATTGTGTCTTCTCTGCCGACGAAGTTTCGGCCTGTCAGCAAGGCCACCGCGGCCCTCGGCCGTGGTTTACTCGATGGGTACGTGTCGATGCGGAAGAACGGCAATGGCAGCAAGCGTCGGGGTCATGTCGGGGATGTGACGGGGCGGGGGCGGGCCAGGACGCCGGTCGGCGCGGGGAGCCTGGCCGCTGCCGGTGACCCTGCGACGCAGCCGTCCGCCCGGCCGGTGCCGTCGCCGGGGCCGAAATCGCTGATGAAAACCGCCGATCTCGCCACCAAGGGCGCGCCGCGGCGCGGCGCGGCGTCGCAAGTGGCCGACGTCGTCTCTGCCAAGACCCCCGCCGCGCGGCCGGGTGGACGCAAGCCGGCGCCCGCCGACACCGCCAGCCGTAAGCAGAAGATCGAGGAGCGCATCGCGGCCGCCAGCGAGGAGCTCGCCGGGGGCATCGTCGAGGCCACCTCGGCGGCGGAGGAATTGCGCCGCGCCATGGAGCAGATCGCCAGCGGCGCCGAGGAGGCGGCCAGCGCCTCGCAGGAGACCTTGGCGGTAGCGAATTCCGCCACCGCGGCGCTGCAGCAGGCCCGCGAGCGGGCCGACACCACCCGCCGCGGCACCGAGCGGCTGCAGAGCGTGCTCAGCGATGCATCCAGCCAGATCGCGCTGTGGGCCGGCAATATCAAGCATAATGGCGAGCGGCAGGCCGGCTCGGTGGCGGTGATCGAGCAGCTCAGCGAGCAGGCGGTCAGCATCGGCGACGTCACCAAGACCGTCGGCCACGTCTCCGACCAGACCAACCTATTGGCGCTCAACGCCGCGATCGAGGCGGCGCGGGCCGGCGACCATGGCCGCGGCTTCGCGGTGGTCGCCGACGAGGTGCGGGCGCTGGCCGAAACCTCGGAGAAGAGCGCGCTCGACGTGCAGGAGCTTGCCGGCCAGATCCACGAGCAGGTCAAGCTGATCGCCAGCATGATCAAGGGCGCCGCCGACGGCGCCGCCGCCGAAGCGCAACGCAGCCAGACCGTGATCCTGGCGCTCGGCGACCTGCGCAAGGAGGTCGGCACGCTGGCCGACAGCAGCCAGTCGATCGCCGCCGCGGCGGCGCAGGCCGAGACCTCGTCGCGCGAGGCGCAGAAGGGCGCCGAGATCATCGCCTCCGCGGCCGAAGAACAGGCGGCGGCCGCCGCCGAAGCGCTGCGTAGCGTCGAACAGCAGACCGCCGCGCTGGAGCAAAGCCACGTCGCCACCCAGGCGGTGGCGGCGCTTGCCAGCGAGGCGCTGTCGGGCACCGGCAAGGCGGCCGAACTCGCCTCCTCGGCGGAAGAACTGTCTACCGCGGTGCAGGAAATCTCCGGCGCCGCGGCGCAGATCATGATTGCGCTCGACGAGATCAGCCGCGGCGCCCAGCAGCAGGCCGCAGCGACCCAAGAGGCGAGCGCGGCGATGACCCAGATCGAGGCCACGGCGCTGGCCGCCAAGGCCCAGGCCGCGAACTCGCTGGAGCGCACGCTGCGGATGCGCGACATGCTGGGCGAAATCCGCACCACGATCGGCGAGCTGTCGAACGGGGTGGCGCGCTCGCTGCAGACCACCCGCAAGAGCCGCGAGATGATCGGCGGGCTGGAGAGCGTGAGCCGCCGCGTCGACAAGATCGTCGACGGCATCGGCATGGTGTCGATCCAGACCAACATGCTGGCGGTCAACGGTTCGATCGAAGCAGCGCGCGCCGGCGAATTCGGCCGCGGCTTCGCCGTGGTATCGCAGGACATCCGCAACCTGGCGCGGGATTCCGGCGACAATGCCGGCCGCATCAAGGATACGGTGCAGGCGATCCAGGATCAGATCAAGGCGGTGCGGGCCGAACTGGAGCAGATCGTCGCCGCCGCCGAAGCGGAAAACCAGAAGACCGCCGCGGTGCTGGCCGGCATCGGCGTGGTGGAGACCGACATGACCGAGGTCGCCGCCAGCACGCGGCAGATCGTCGCCAATGCCGAGGCCATCCTGTCGTCGATGCAGGAGGCTTCGCGCGGCGCCCAGCAGGTCGCCAGCGTCGCCGAACAGGCGGGCAGCGCCGCGGCGCAGGCGGCGTCGGCCGCCAAGCAACAGGCCCGCGGCGCCGAGGATCTGGCGGCGGCGATCGAGGAAATCGCTTCGCTCGCCGAAGACATCCAGCGCCAGCATGGCTAAGCGCGCGCAGCACGCCGCCGCCACCAGCAGCAGCGCCGCGCCGGCGGCCGCTCCGGCCGGCGATGCCGCGCGAGCGCCGAGCGCGTCGCATGTGGTGGTGTTCGGCGTCGCCGCGGAACGGCTCGGGCTGCGGCTCGAGCAGGTCGCCGAGATTATCCGCCCGCCGAAGCTGGCAAAGATGCCGATGGCGCCGCCGAGCCTGCTCGGCCTCGCCAATCTGCGCGGCACGGTGCTGCCGGTGCTGTCGTTGCGCCGGTTGCTCGGCTGGCCGGACGCATCCGCCGGCGACACCGCGCGCGTCATCGTGATCGATCGCGCCGCGCCGTTCGGGTTGTTGGTCGACCGCATCGATCGGCTGCTGCGGGTGGCCGACGACGCGATCGCGCAGGACGATGCCGGCGCCGGGCAGCTCGATCCCGGGCTGCTGGAGGGCGTGATCAAGGGCGGCGAAGGCCGCGACACCATCAAAGTCGTGCATCCCGATCGGCTGTTGCGCGATCAGTTCGCCCGGCTGAGTAGCGCCGGTCCGCGCGCGGCCGCCGGGGTCGCGGTGATCGCCGGCGCGGCGGGGCGCAACGAAGCGGCTCAGCACCGCCTGGCGCTGCTCAGCTTCGATCTCGGCGCGCAGGAATACGCGCTGCCGCTCGAGCGGGTGCTGGAAATCATCGCGCTGCCGCCGCATGTCTCCGAAGTGCCGCGCCCGGAAACCGCGGTGCTCGGCGTGGTGACGCTGCGCGACCGGCTGCTGCCTCTGGTGTCGCTGCGCACATTGCTCGGATTTCCCGACGATCTCGTTCGCGACGGCCGCGCCAAGGTGATCGTGCTGTCGCTCGGGCAGGGCGCGGTCGGCGTCGTGGTGGATCGCACCCGCGACATCCTGCGGGTCGATCCGGCGCTGATCGACCCGGCGCCGGCGCTGTTGACCCGCGGCGAGGGCGACGCCGAGATCGCCGCGATCTGCCGGCTCGACCATGGCCGGCGGCTGGTCGGGCTGCTCAGCGCCGACCGCCTGTTCCGCTCCGAACTGGTCAGTCGGGTGTTGTCGCAACAGCAGGAGCAGGGCAGTGTGGCGGGGCATCAAGCCGGCGGGGATGCGGTGGCCGACGAACAGTTCATTGTCTTCAGGCTGGGCGAGCAGGATTACGGCGTGCCGGTGGCGGCGATCGACGAGGTCGCGCGGGCGCCCGAGCGGGTGACGCGGCTGCCGAAGGCGCCGGCCTTCATCGACGGGGTGATGAATCTGCGCGGCCGGGTGATGCCGATCGTCGATCTGCGGCGGCGGTTCGAACTGGCGGCGAACCAGGCCAAGACCGCGCAGCGCGTCTTGGTGCTCGACAGCGGCGGCGGCAAGACCGGCTTCCTTGTCGACAGCGTGTCGGAACTCATCAGACTGCCGGCGCACGCCATCAGCGCCGCGCCGGAGGTCTCCGCCGACCAGGCCCGGCTGATCCACCGCGTCGCCAATCTCGAGGCGGACGGCCGCATCATCCTGTTGATCGATCCCGCGCAATTGCTGGATCGGGTCGAGGCCGACGTGCTGGCCAAATTCGCTCGCAGCAGGCCCGACGCAGCGTTGCCGGCATCGTGATCAGGCTGCTGATCGCCGACGATTCCGCTTTGGTGCGCAAACTGCTCGAAGGCGTCTTCCTGGAGGAAGGCGATTTCGAGATCCGCACCGCGCGCACCGGCCTCGAGGCGCTCGACATGGTGCGCGCCTTCGATCCGCATGTGGTGACGCTCGACGTGCAGATGCCCGGCATGGACGGGCTGACCTGCCTCGGTCGGATCATGCTCGAAGCGCCGCGCCCGGTGGTGATGATCTCCTCGCTCACCGAGCAGAACGCCGACGCCACGCTGTCGGCGATGGCGCTCGGCGCGGTCGACGTCATCGCCAAGCCCGGCGGCACGTTCTCGCTGGAACTCGACCGGCTGCGGCCGCTGCTGGTGGCGACGATCCGCAGCGCCGCGCAGGCCAAGATCCGCCCGACCCACCGGCTTGCCGACCGGATCCGGCATCAGTTCCGCGACGCCGCGTCGAGCCCGCGGGCCAAGGCGGCGCGGCGCGGCGCGGCGCGGCAGCGCGCCAAAGCGGAGCCGGCGCCCGGCCTGGTGCTGATCGGAACCTCGACCGGCGGGCCGGCGGCGCTCAATATTTTGTTGCCGCAGCTGCCGGCGGATTTCCCCTGGCCGGTGTTGATCGCCCAGCACCTGCCGGCGACCTTCACCGGCGCCTTCGCCAAGCGGCTCGACCGCGAATGCGCGTTGAACGTGGTCGAGGTCGACGTGCCGCGGCAGCTGGAGCCGGGGACGGTGTATATCGGCCGCGGCGACGCCGACGTCATCGTGGCGCCGCGGCCGTCCGGGCTGATCGCGCTGTCGGTGCCGGCGCGCCGCGACTATCCGTGGCATCCGAGCGTCGAGCGGATGGTCGATAGCGCGCTCGAGCATTATGACGGTAAGAGATTGCTGGGGGTGCTGATGACCGGAATGGGCGACGACGGCGCCACCGCGATGACCCGGCTGCAGGCGCTGGGCGGACGCACCATCGCCGAGGCGGAGTCCACCGCGGTGGTCTGGGGCATGCCCGGCGAATTGGTCAGGCAGGGCGGCGCCACGCTGGTGCTGCCGGTAGAGGAGATCGCCGCCGCGGTGATCGAATGGGGGAACGCCGATGCCGCTGATTAGACGCGACGATCCCAAGCCGGCCGCGGCGCGCCAGCCCGCCGCGGATCTCGCGGCGTTGACCGCAGCGCTCGGCGATCCCGATCCGGATCGCCGCTGGCAGGCGGCGCGCGGGCTCGGCAGCGACCCCGGCGCGGTGCCGCAGCTGGCGGCGGCGTTCGCCGCCGAGCAGGTGCCGCAGGTCCGCGAAGCCATCATGACGGCGTTGCTGCGGATCGGCGACGCCGGCGCGGTGGCGGCGCTGCTGCCGGCGCTGCGGGTGCAGGACGCCGCCTTGCGGGCGTCGGCGATCGAGGCGCTGCAGGCGATGCCGGAGGCGACCTTGCCGTTCATGACGGCGCTGCTCGCCGACGCCGATTCCGACGTGCGCATTCTGGCCACCGAACTGGTTCGCAACATGCCGGCCGAGACCGCCACCGCGCTGCTGAGCGATCTGTTGGCGCGCGAGCCGCATCCCAACGTCTGCGGCGCCGCGATCGACGTGCTGGCCGAAGTCGGCACGCCGGCGGCGATCCCGGCGCTGCAGGCCTGCGCCGCCCGGTTCGCCGACGTCGCGTTCCTGCGCTTCGCGGCGTCGGTGGCGATCGATCAGATTTCCGGCGCCGAGGGTTGAGCCGGCCATGACTCGAGCGGACGGCGAACCGAGCGTTGCGATCAGCCAGCAGGACGTCCGCCGGCTGTGCGAATTCCTCTATCGCCGCACCGGCATGTCGTTCGCCGACAACAAGCGCTACTACATCGACCGCAGGCTGGCGCAGCGGATCGCCGCCACCGGCTGCGGATCGTTCGCGGCTTACTTCGCGATGCTGCGCGCCGACGCCGAGCACGAGATCGAGCATCTGGTGAATTCCTTCACCGTCAACGAGACCTATTTCGATCGCGAAGAGCATCAGCTGCGCTGCATGACGCAGAGCCTGCTCGGCGAATTGCTGACCCGGAAGGGCCCGGACGAGGCCTTGCGGATCTGGTCGGTGCCGTGTTCGACCGGCGAGGAGCCGTATTCGATCGCGATCTGGCTGATGGAGCATTGGCGCGAGGTCGACAAGTACAACATCGAGATCGTCGGCTCCGACATCGACACCCGCGCGCTGCAGCAGGCCGAACAGGGCATCTATGGCGAGCGCGCCTTGATGCGGCTTTCCCGCGACGTGGTGGCGCGCTACTTCAAGCCGCTCGCTGCCGGCCAGCACCAGATCGATCCCGGCTTGCGGGAGTCGATCCGCTTCACCCGCGCCAACCTGGTCGACGCCGCCGACATGGCGCAGTATCGCGATTTCGACATCGTGTTCTGCCGCAACGTGCTGATCTATTTCGACGACGCCTCGCGGCGCATCGCCGCTGAAAATCTCTACGACTGCCTGCGCCCCGGCGGCTTCATCTGTCTCGGGCATTCCGAAACCATGAGCCGGATCTCGCCGCTGTTCCGGATCCGCCGGTTTCCCGACGCCATCATCTATCAAAAGCCCGAGGCCGATCATGACGAGCAACGTTGAGAGCGACGTGTCGGCGCTGCGACGGATCCTGGTGGTCGACGACTCCTCGCTGGTGCGGCTGTATTACCGCGCCGCGCTGGAGAAGGCCGGCTTCGCGGTCGAACAGGCGATCAACGGCCTCGAGGCGATGGAGAAGTGCCTGGCGCAGCGCTTCGACCTGGTGATCGTCGACGTCAACATGCCGCGGATGGACGGGCTGTCGTTCCTGCGCGCGCTGCGCGGCTCGGCCGCCGAAATCGCCTCGCTGCCGGCGCTGATGATTTCCACCGAAGCCGGCCAGCAGGACCGCGACGACGCCCGCGCCGCCGGCGCCAATTTCTATCTGGTCAAGCCGGTCTCGGAAGCCGATCTGCTCAGCCACGTCGCGTTGCTCGCCGGAGCGCCGTGATGAATGCGCTGCACGAGCAATTCGTCCTCGAGGCCCGCGAACTGGTGCAGCAGGCCGGCGACGACCTGATCGCGCTGGAGCGCGACGGCGGCTCGGCGCCGCGGATCGAAGCGGTGTTTCGTGCCTTCCACACCTTGAAGGGCGCCGCCGGCCTGGTCGATCTGCCGGCGATGGGATTGGCGATGCACGCCGCCGAGGATCTGTTGGCCGAGGTGCAGGCCGGCCGGCTCGGCGTCACGCCGGCGATCATCGACGGCGCGCTGCAGTGCCTCGACCAGGTGTCGCGCTGGGTCGATGCGTTCGAGGCCGAGGGCGCGCTGCCCGACGACGCCGGCGAGGCGGCGCGGCTGCTGGCGGAAGCGTTGCGTTCGCTGCTGGCGCCGAGCGGCGCGGCGGCGGCGGGCGTGTCAGCGAGCGCGCTGCCGGACTGGGTGGCGGGGCTGCTCGACGATGCCCGCGCCGATTTGCCCGACGCGCCGATCGCGACATTGTCGGCGGTGGACTACCAGCCGCATCCCGGCTGCTTCTTCAATGGCGACGATCCGCTCGGGCTGATGCGCAAGATCCCGCAGCTGTTGGCGTTGCGAATCATGCCGCGCGAGCCGTGGCCGGCGCTCGCCGAAATCGATCCGTATGCCTGCAACCTGCGGCTGCAAGCGGTCGCGGCGGTCGACCGCGCGACGCTGGCGGCGCTGTTTCGGCTGCAGCCGGATCAGGTGCGGATTGTCGCGCTTTCGCCGCAGATGCTGGTGCCGGCGGCGCCGAGCCAAGGCGCCACCCGGGTCTCCGATCTGGTGCGCGGCATGATCGAGGAACAAGCCCGCGTGCTGGCTGCGCCCGCCGAGGCCGCCGATCTGGTCGGCCGGATCGGGGCGGCGTCGCGGGTCGCCGCCAATGCGCTGCGCCATGACGGCTTGGGCGACGCCGCCGCGCAGGTTGAAGCGGCCGCGGCGGAGGCCGCCGCGCAAGCCGACGCCGCGCCGCTGCAGCGCTGCCTCGCCCGGTTTCTCGCCGCCGATACGGCGCCCGCGGCGGCCGCTGCGTCTCAGCCCGAGCCGGTCGGCGAGAGCGCCGCCGGCGGCCGCGGCAGCCGCACGCTGCGGATCGACGAGGCGCGGATCGACGCGCTGGTCAATCTCGCCGGCGAACTCACCTTGGTGAAGAATGGCTTTGCGCATCTCGCCAAGCGCGCCGCGACCGCGAGCGGCACCGAGACCGCGCGGCTGCTGCGCCACCAGGTCGAGGCGTTCGAGCGGCTCGACGCCGAGCTGCGCTCTGCCATTCTGCAATTGCGCATGGTGCCGGTGGCGCAATTGTTTCGCGCGTTTCCGCGGCTGGTGCGCGATCTGGCGCAACGGCTCGGCAAGTCGGTGACGCTGATGACCGAAGGCGAGACCACCGAATCCGACAAGACCATCGTCGACCTGTTGTTCGAGCCGATGCTGCATCTGGTGCGCAACGCGCTCGACCACGGCATCGAGGCGCCGGAGCAGCGCGTGGCCTCCGGCAAACCGCAGGCCGCGACGCTGACGCTGCGGGCGTCGCGATCCAGCGACCGCTTCGTCGTCGAGGTGATCGACGACGGCCGCGGCATCGACCCCGCGATGGTGCGCCGCCGCGCCGCCGACAAGGCGTTGCTCGGCGCCGCCGAATTGGCCGCCCTGACGGAAGCCCAGGTGATCGACCTGGTGTTTGCCGCCGGGTTCTCCACCGCGTCGGCGGTCTCCGACATTTCCGGCCGCGGCGTCGGGATGGATATCGTGCGCTCGACCATCGCGCCGATCGGCGGCCGGGTGTCGCTGCAAAGCCGGGTCGGGGCCGGCACCACGGTGCGGCTCGATCTGCCGTCCTCGATCGCGATGCTGCGGATCATGGTGGTGGAGGCCGGCAACCAGCAGTTCGGCATTCCGATGGATGCGGTGTGCCGGACGGTGCAATTGCCGCCGGAGCGGATCACCCGGTTCAAGGCCAATGACGGCTTCGTCCTCGACGACCATGTGGTGCCGATCTGCGAATTGGCCGAGCTGATGCATCTGCCGGCCAAGCCGCAGGCCGCGTCCGGCGACCGGCTGGTGGTTGTCGCCGAGGTCGGCGGCAAGCTCGCCGGGCTCGCCGTCGACGCCATCCGCGACCGGCTGGAGGTGGTGCTGAAGCCGATGCAGGGCGTGCTGGCCACGGCGCGGGGCTTTGCCGGAACCACGCTGCTGGGCGATGGCGGGGTGTTGCTGGTGCTGGATCTGCAGGAGATCGTGCCGTGAGCGTGGTGCGCAACGCGGCAGGAACCATCGTGCTGTCCGGGGCTTGCCCCGTGGACGAAGCCGAAGCGCTGCTGCGGCTGCTGCAGGAAACCCCCCAGGCTGCGCTCGATTGGACGCAGTCCAGCCATCTGCACTCCGCCGTCCTGCAACTCATCCTGGCCACCGGGCCCGACTTGGTCGGGACCTGCGGCGATCCCTTCGTGGCCCGGTGGTTCCACAAGGCTTTGTGAAAAGGCCGAAAACCGTGCTATTTCGAACCCAAGGTTTCCGTGGGAGGTCACTCAGGCGGGCCCGGGAACCAGAATGCGGCCGCGCGCCGCGCGAGATCGAGCGACATGCAACACAAGGTTCTGATCGTAGACGACAGCAAGCTCGCCCGAATGGTGATGGCGAGCGCCTTCCGCAGGTTGCGGCCGGACTGGGACCTCGTCGAGGCGGGCAATGCCGAGGCGGCGCTGCAGGCGCTGTCCGACGCGGCACCCGACATCGTGCTGGTGGACTTCAACATGCCCGGAACCGACGGGCTGGAATTGCTGGCCCGGATCCGCGTGGCGCAGCCGGGGATGCCCGCCGCGGTGGTGTCGGCCAATGCGCAAGACGAAATTATTGCGCGAACGCGGGAACTTAATGCTGCCTTTATCGCTAAACCCCTGACCGACGAGACGCTCGATGCGTTTCTCGCGGGGGCAGCGCTGCGACTGAAAACGAAGGCGAAATGAGCATCGAACGCGGCGAACTTACCGACATCGAACAAGACGCGCTCGCGGAGATCGCCAATCTCGGTGTCAGCCGTGCCGCCGCGAGTCTCCGCCAGATGGTTGGCGAACAGGTGCTGCTGTCAGTGCCGGCGGTCCGCATCGTCGCGCGGGACATTGCCGCCCAGCTGGTCGAAGGTGACAACGCCCAGCAGTTGGTGGCGGTGAAGCAGTCGTTCGACGGACCGTTCGCCGGTAAAGCGCTACTGATCTTTCCCCAGGCGCAGAGCCTGGAACTGGTGCGCTCGATCGTCGGTCATGAGCATAGCCTGGAGGACGTGATCGACCTCGAGCAGGAAGCGCTCGCCGAAACCGGAAATGTGATCCTCAATGCCTGTCTGGCGACCATCGCCAACCTGTTACGGCGCACCATGCGGATGTCGTTACCGTCAGTGATCCGTGGCGACGGCAAGACGCTGTTCGAGGTTGACGGCTCGGCCGACGATGGCAACCTAGTGCTGTTCCTTTATATCGACTTCACCATCAAAAATCGCGACATTCGCGGCTTCATCGCGCTACTAATGGATCTGCCGTCGATTACCGCGCTGAAGCACATCGTCGGTGAGTTCATAGAGGGCGTCGAGAACCAAACCGCGTAACAATGTCAGAAGGCAACTCCGAATTCGACGTCGCGGCTGTGGTCGATGCCCTTGACGTCGGCGTTATCGTGCTGGACGAGCGCAGCGGCATCGTCGGTTGGAACGATTGGATCGCCCGGGTCAGCAAGCTGCCGCGGTCCGATGCGCTCGGAAGCAACCTGATCGCGCTGTTTCCCAATCTCGGCGGCACCCGGCTGCCCTCGGTGATCGCGGATTGCCTGCAGACCGGTAGCTCCAGCATTCTCACCCATTCGCTCAACAAGTTGCTGCCGTTGCAGAACGAGAGCGGCGAAGAACTGCTGCACAACATCGTGGTGCGACCGGTGTGGTCGAACGGCGCGCCGCGTTGCATGTTGCAGATCAACGATGTCAGCGTTCCGGTGGCCCGCGAGCGGGTGCTGCGCGAGCGGCAGAACGCGCGCTACCACGCCATCGTCGATTCCGCGCCGGATGCGATCATCACCATCGGGCTCGACCGCACCATCCAATGGGCCAACGGCGCGGCCGAACAAGTGTTCGGCTACGAACTCTCCGAGCTGTTGGACCACAAGCTCGATATGCTGCTGGAGCACGATGATGATGGGCTGGTGCAGGCCTTCGTCGACCTGCAGCATTCGAACTCCTGCACGCTGCAGGTCAACGGCCGCCGCAAGTACGGCGAGTTGTGCCAGTTCGAGGTGTCGCTCGGTCGCTGGAAGGCCGACGAGCGGGTTTTCATCACCACGATCTGGCGCGACGTCACCGAACGCACCACCGCGGAAGCCGCCTTGCGCGACAGCGAAGGCCGCCACCGCGCGCTGCTGGAGGCGTTGCCGCAGCTGGTGTGGACCTGCGACCAGCACGGCGAATGCGATTACTTCAATCCGCAATGGCAAGCCTACACCGGCGCGCCTTTCGGCGAGCATCTGGGCTCCGGCTGGCTCAAGGCCATCCACAAGGACGACAGCGCCGCGTTCACCGAATCCTGGGCCGCGGCGCTGGCCGATGGCGGGGTATTCGACGTCGACGCCAGGCTTTGCCGCAAGGACGGCAGCCACCGCTGGTTCAAGCTGCGCTCGATCCCGGTGCTGACGCCGGACGGCAGCATCAGCCGTTGGTTCGGCACCGCGACCGACATCACCGACCACGTCGAGGCTCGCGAGTCGCTCCGCCGCAGCAACGAAGAGCTCGAGGCGCTGGTGCAGGAACGCACCCGCGAGCGCGAATTGGCGCTGAACCAGCTGCACGAAGCGCAGAAGATGGAGACCATCGGCCAGCTCACCGGCGGCGTCGCGCACGATTTCAACAATCTGCTGGCGGTGATCCTCGGTAGCCTGTCGCTGCTGAAGAAATGGCTGCCGGACGATCCGCGCACCTCGCGGCTGCTCGACGGCGCGCTGCAGGGCGCCGAACGCGGCGCCACGCTGACCAAGCGGCTATTGGCGTTCGCGCGGCGCCAGGAGCTGAAGCTCGAAGCGGTGGAAATCCAGAAGCTGATCCCCGACATGATGGACTTCCTGCGCCAATCGCTGGGACCGAACATCAACATCAGCATCGACATCCCCCCCGACGTCGAGCCGGTCAAGATCGACGCCAACCAGCTCGAACTGGCGTTGATGAATCTGGCGGTGAACGCCCGCGACGCGATGCCGTCCGGCGGCGCGCTGGTGATCACCTGCCGCAACGACGGCGCCGCCTCCAGCGAACGGCCGAAGGGACTGCCGGACGGCGACTACGTCTGCATCAGCGTTGCCGATACCGGCGAGGGGATGGATCAGACCACGCTGGCCAAGGCGATGGAGCCGTTCTTCACCACCAAGGGATTGGGCAAGGGCACCGGGCTCGGGCTATCGATGGTGCAAGGCCTGACCGCGCAGTCCGGCGGCGCGATGACGATGAGCAGCGAACTCGGCGACGGCACGGTGGTGAACCTGTGGCTGCCGCGGGCGCGGCGCGAGGACATGATTCATCCGGCGACCGCGCTGGCGCCGCTGGCCCGCGATGCCGCCAGCCAACAATTGCGCATCCTGCTGGTCGACGACGACCCATTGGTGCGGATGAACACCGCCTATCTGTTGATGGATCTCGGCCACAGCGTGATGGAGGCGCAGTCCGGCGCCCAGGCGCTGCAGCTGCTCGGTTCCGACGCCCGGTTCGACGTGCTGCTCACCGACTACGCGATGCCGGGCATGACCGGGCTCGACCTGGCGACCAGGGTGAAGATCGTCAAGCCGAAGCTCCCGATCGTGCTGGCCACCGGCTATGCCGAATTGCCGCCGGACGCGCTGCTCGGTTTCCCGCGGCTCGGCAAGCCCTACACCCAGGAGCAACTGGCGGAATCGCTGGAAGCCGCGATCCGCGAGCGGGTGAACTAAGCGGCTTCGGTGGGTCGATGCGGTCGCTGCTCTCTCTCACTGTCATTCCGGGGCACGAGCGGCGTGAGCCGCGAGTGAACCTGGAATCTCGCCACGCGGGCAAGTGCCGAACTTGCCGCGAGATTCCGGGTTCGCTCGTTCTGACGAACTCGCGCCCCGGAATGACGTAGTCTTGTAACCGAAGCGTGCCCCGGACGCGGTGCAACGCGCCGCTGTTGCGGCGTGGTGCGCTGCAGATCCGGGGCCGTTCCGACGGCAGCGCTTGGAACGGTCCCGGCTCGCGGAGCAGCGTAAGAACGCTGCTCGCGTCCGGGACACGAAGCCCAGGGCGACCAAGCTCACGACGAGCGAGCTACCCCTCGCCATGCGCGGTCTTGACCGCGGCGCGGTCGATCGCGCCGGTCGCGGTTTTCGGCAGGCTGTTCACGAACACCACGTGTTTCGGCTTCTTGAACCGGGCGATTTGCCCGGCGACGAAATCGGCGATCTCCGCGGCTGAGGGAGCGGCGCCGGCGCGGCGGACGCAGACCGCCTTGATCGCCTCGCTCCATTGCGGATCCGGCACCCCGATCACCACCACCTCGGCGATCCCCGGATGGGCGCGGATCGCGCTCTCGACCTCGGCCGGATAGACGTTCTCGCCGCCGGTCTTGATCAGTTCCTTCTCCGGCGCGCGGCCGGCGTACCACAGATAACCATCCGCATCGAACCGGCCGATGTCGCCGGTGTGATGCCAGCCGTTGCGCAAGACGTGCGCGGTGGCGGCCTCGTTGTTCCAGTAGCCTTTGAACACGGTCGGGCCGCGCAGCACGATCTCGCCGGTCTCGCCGCAGGGCAGCGGCCGGTCGTCGGCGTCGACCACCGTCATGCGGCGCCAGAACAGCGGCCGGCCGGCCGATTTCGGCCGTTCGCGATAGCGCGACAAAGTCGCGAGCCCCGCGGTTTCGGATTGCCCGAAGGTCGACCAGAACCGCGCGTGAGGGCAGGCGGCCTCGAAGCGTTCAATGGTTTCCGGGCTGTCGAGCCCGGTGACCGCGCGCAGGCTGGCGAGCTGATCGCCGCCGGCGTGATCCAGGATATTGGCCAGCATCGGCGCGAAACTCGCCAGCAGGGTCACCTGTTCGGCGGCGATGTCGCGGACGGCCTGCGCCGGATCGAACTTGGCGGCGAGGACGCTCGCGCCGCCGACCTGTTGCGCCGTCAGCACCAGGCCGAGGCCGGTGATGTGGAACAGCGGCAACACGCCGAGATTGACGTCGCGCTCGCCCAGGTCCCAGGCCTGGATCAGCGAACTCTGCGCGATCAGCAGATTGCGCTGCGACAAAACCGCGCCGCGTGGCCGGCCGCCGACCGCGGCGGTGTGGATGATGACGAAGCCGGCGTCGGCATCGACGTCACGCTCGGGCGCCGGGCCCGCGGGGTGGCGAAGTTCGGCGAACGGCGAGAACGGCGGGGCGGCGTCGCCGAGGCCGAACCAGCGCCGCACCGAGGGCAGCGACGGCATCAGCGATGCGGCGAGTTCCTGATAGTCGCGGCCGACGATCAGCACCACCGGCGCGCCATCCGCCAGCACATAGCCGATCTCCTCAGCCCCGAGCCGGAAATTGACCGGCAGCAGGGTGGCGCCAAGCCATGCCACCGCGCCGATCAGTTCGATCACGTCCAGCGCGTTCTGCGCCAGGACGGCGACGCGGTCACCCGGCGCGACGCCTTCGCCGGCCAGCCCGGCGGCCAGCCGCTCGACCCGCCGGAGATAGTCGAGATGGCTGACGCGCTGGCCCTCGTGCAGGAAGGCGGTGCGCTCAGGGAACAGCGCGGCATTGCGGCGGTAAACGTCGGCGAGGGTGAAGTCATCGAGCGCCATGGCAAGGTCCTATTCGCTGCAGGAGGCTCAGTATTGCGGAGCGCTGCGCAAGGTCCAGTCGCCGTGTCGATGCGCGATCACGATCCGCCCGCCAGTGCCAGAAACCGCTTGGTTCACGGAACATAGCCGAACTTGCCGAGTTCACATGCACGCCTTCCAATCAACACGGAGTCCACCGATGGCCCAAGCCGATTCTCGATCCTTGGAAGAGATACGTCGCGACGCCGAACTCGCGCGGGCGGGCCTGACTGCGACCGTCGATCAGCTGAAATCCACGGTGACGGACACCGCGCAGGATTTCCGCGAACGCTACTCGCCGGACGCCATCAAGGCCGAGGTCTCCGGCTACATCAAGAGCCGCGGCGAAGCCATGATCGACAGCGTGACCGACGCGATCCGCAATAACCCGCTGCAGGCGCTGGCGATCGGCGCCAGCATCGCGGTGCCGCTGCTGCGCGTGGTGAGGACGATTCCCGCGCCGGTGCTGATGGTCGGCGCCGGGCTTTATCTGGCCGGGACCAAGCGCGGCCAGGATGTGGCGCGTCAGGCCAATGACGCCGCCATGGAGCTGGCCGGCGAAGTCGGTCGCCGCGCCCGCGACATCGGCGCCGAGGTCGGCGAGGCTGCGGCCGCCACCCGCGATTACGCCGCCGATCGCTACGCCGCCGCCAGCGAGGCGGTTGCGGTCGGCACCGAACAGCTCAAGGGCAAGGCCGCGGAACTCGGTGCGACGATCTCGTCCACCGTCGACGGGCTGCGTCACCAGGCCAACGACGCCGGCGACCGGATTTCCGACGAGGTGTCGGAGTTGTCGGAGCGCGGCTCGCGCAGCGCCGCCGAGGCGGTCGACTCGGTCCGCGACTCCGCCTCGACGGTGCGGCAGGCCGCCGCGTCGATGCGCGAAACCGCCGCCGAAGCCGCGGCGCGTTTGCGGCAGACGGCCTCGGCTTCGGTCGACGCCGGTCGCGACGCCGCAGCCATTGCACGGGATCGCGCCGCGGATCTGGCGCATCGCGCGGCCCGAGCCGGCGATCGGGCCGGGCGCACGCTGATGGACACGGCGACGCAGAACCCGCTTCTGGTCGCCGGCATCGGTCTGGTGCTGGGTGGACTGATTGCCAGTGCGTTACCGCGCTCGCGGATCGAAGATCGGCTGGTCGGCGGCACCGCCCGCGGCCTCAAGGAGCGGGCGCGCGATGTCGCGGCGCAGAGCGTCGAAGGCGTCAAGGAGGCGGTGAGCGGCGCTTATCAGGAAGTCAGCCGCGCTGCCGAGCAGGAAGGGCTGACTCCGGACGGTGTTGCCGGGGCCGCCGGCGATCTCGGGCAGCGGGCCCGCAAGGTGGCGGAGGCCGCGACCGGTTCGTTCGACCGACCATCGTCGCACAACAAGCATTGAACCAGACAGCGTTGAACAGACAGCGAAACATCTAAATCCGGGAAGGAAAGATAATGGCTGAACAGAGCTTCAAGAGCACCACTCCGTCGAATTCCAGCGTCGGCAACTCGACGAAGCAGTCAGGCTCGGCGCCGCAGAGTCTGCGCGGCGTCACCGAGCAGACCGTGGCCGCCGGCCGGGATCTCAAGGAGGCCGGCAAGGACGCCGGTCGCGACATCAAGGACAAGGCCGGCGACTTCAAGGACAAGGTCAGCGAGCTGGCCGGCTCTTCGGCCGAGACCATCAAGCATCAGGCCGCCGAGTTCACCGAAGCGGCGAAGGATTTCGCCGCGCAGGCCGGCGACAAGATCAAGGAACGCGTGCACGACCAGCAGGGCGTCGGCGCCGACTATGTCGGCAATCTCGCCGAAACCATGCGGCGCGCCGCCCGCGAGTTCGATCAGGATCTGCCGTTCGCCGCGAGCTACATCCGCAAGGCCGCGTCCAAGGTGGAAGGCGTGTCCGACAGCGTCCGCAACGGCGATCTGCAGGACTTGGTCGCCGGCGCGCAATCCTTCGCGCGGCGCCAGCCGACCGCATTCCTCGGCCTCGCGGTGCTCGCCGGCTTCGGCGTGGTGCGGTTCCTGAAGAGTTCGGGCGATAACGCCGGCGGCTCGGCCGACACCGGCCGGGGCACCTCGCAGCGCGCGACGTCCGACGACAACAGGGGGTATCGCGATGAATTCACCAGCTAATCGGTCGATACCCGAACTGTTCAGCGACGCCTTCGGCCAGCTCGCCAAACTGCTGAGCAACGAAATCGATCTGGCGCGCGCCGAATTCTCCGAAAAGCTCGGCCAGATCGGCCGGGCCGGCGCGATGATCGGCGCCGGCGCGGTGATCTTCATGCCGGCATTGGTGCTGATCTTGTTCTCGATCGCGGCGGCGTTGACGCAGGCCGGCTTCACCCCGGCGATGTCCTATCTGATCACCGGCGGCGGCGCGGGCGTGCTGGCGCTGATCCTGATCAGCATCGGCATCAGCCGGCTGTCCGGCGACGCCTTGAAGCCAACCGTGATGATCCAGGAAATCGAGCGCGACAAGATCGCCGCCAAGGAGATGGTACGATGAGCGTAAACTCGGCCTACGAAACCATGGGCGCGGATTTCGTCCGCAATCTCGGCCAGGCGGTGCGCCGCAATCCGGTTTCCACCGCATTGATCGGGATGGGCGTGCTGTGGCTGTTCAGCGGCGGCAAGACCGTCGACGCCGCGCAGCGGCTGGCCCGCCGCGGCGGTCTCGACCGCTTGCCGGACGCCGCCGCCGACGCGTTGTCGTCCGGTCGCGCTGCGGTGCAGAGCCGCGTCAATGCGATCGGAGAGCAATTGTCGGAGGCCGGCGAAAGCGCCGGCGCGATGGTCGGGGCGGCGTCGCAGACGGTTCGCGACACCGCGTCAGGCGCGCTCGACCGCGCCTCGCGGCTCGGCTCCGAGGTGGCGGAATCGGCGTCCGGATTGGCGCATGCGATTCCGGAGCGCAGCGCCGATCTGTTGGCTTCGGCGCGGTCGCGGCTCAGCGACATGTTCGAAGAGCAGCCGTTGCTGCTCGGCGCCGTCGGTCTGGCAATCGGCGCCGGCATCGCGGCGTCGTTGCCGACCACCAGGCTCGAGGCGGAGTATTTCGGCGACAGCAGCGACGAGCTCAAAGCCCGCGCCTCGGAGTTCGTCGGCGAGCAGGCCGGCCGGGTGCAGGAATTCGCCAGCGATGCGGTCGATGCGGCCGGCGACGAAGCCCGTCGCCAGGGGCTGACCCCGGAGCAGCTGAAGGCCGAGGCCGGCGAGGTCGGGGACAAGATCAAGCGGGCCGCGGATCATGCGGGCAGCCGGATCCAGTCTGCGGAGCAACGTTGATCATGGCTGACAATTCAGATTCCGGCACCAAGCACGATCCGCACACCAAGCACGATCAGCAGAAGAGCGGGACCGACAAGCCATGGCAAGACCCCGGCCAGAGCGCTCAGAGCCCCAATCAGAAGCCGACCAAGCCGGATCTGGAGCGTTGGCAGGACTCCGAGACTCATTAGCCGACGATCCGCCGCCCCGCCGGGCGGCGGATCACCAAACCGCGCCCGATGGGCCGGCCTCGCTGCGGTCGTGGGCCGCCTGGAAGACCATCCTCGTCACGCTCTATCACCGCACCAACGACGACCGGCTGCTGGCGGTCGCGGCCGGCACGGTGTTCTACGGGCTGCTGGCGCTGTTTCCGGCGATCACCGCGCTGGTGTCGTCCTACGCGCTGTTCTCCGACGGCAACACCATCAATCAACACCTGTCGCTGCTCGCCGGCTTGGTGCCCGCGGGCGCCTTCAGCATCATTCAGGACCAGGTCGGCCGGGTGCTGGCCAAGGGCGACGTCAAACTCGGCACCGCCTTCCTGTTCAGCATGGCGCTGGCGCTGTGGAGCGCCAATGGCGGCATGAAGGCGATCATCGATTCGCTCAACGTGGTCTATGGCGAGCAGGAGAAGCGCGGCTTCTTCAAGCTCAACGCGGTGTCGCTGGCGTTCACCTTGGGCAGCCTGGCGGCGGTGTTGGCGGCGATCGGGCTGGTGGTGGCCGCGCCGATCGTGCTGTCGATGGTCGGCCTCGGCGCCACCGCCGACGCGCTGATCCGCTACGGCCGGTGGCCGGCGCTCGCCGTGCTGGTACTGTTCGGACTGGCGGTGCTGTATCGCTACGGGCCGAGCCTCACCGCGCCGCAATGGCGCTGGATTTCGCCGGGCAGCGTCGCCGCGGCGCTGAGCTGGCTCGCGGGGTCGGCGGCGCTGTCTTATTACCTGGCCAATTTCGCCAACTACGACGCCACCTACGGCTCGCTCGGCGCCGCGATCGGCCTGATGGTGTGGATGTGGATGACCACCATCGTGGTGCTGCTCGGCGCGCAGCTGAATTCCGCGATCGACCAGCAGCTCGGCACGCCCGGCGCCCGCCGCGGCGCCTCCCCGAAGACAATCCGCCGGGACCCGCAATTGGTCGGCCGGAACAGCTAGGATCCATGCCCATGACCGCCGCTGCTCCCGACCACGTCGACTGCCTGATCGTGGGCGGCGGCCCCGCCGGGCTGACCGCGGCGATCTATCTGGCGCGTTATCGCCGCAACATCGTGGTGGTCGACGACGGCTGCAGCCGCGCCGCGCTGATCCCGGAGAGCCACAACTATCCGGGCTTTCCGGATGGCGTCTCGGGCCGCGGGCTGTTGGCCAATCTGCGGCGACAGGCCGAGCATTATCGGGTGCCGATCATCGCCGAGCGGGTGAGCGACCTCGCGCGCGACGGCGACGGCTTCGTGGCGCGCACGCCGGGCCGGCGGATCGCCGCCCGCATCGTGCTGTTGGCCACCGGCATCGTCGACGACGGTCCCGAGCTGCCGGGGCTCGACGACGCGGTGCTGGAGGGCAGCGTCCGCTATTGCCCGGTGTGCGACGGCTACGAGGTCACCGACCAGCGCATCGCCGTGCTCGGCCATGGCAACGACGCCGCCGCCAAGGCCAAATTCCTGCGCAGCTACTCCAAGGACGTCACGTTGCTGACTATCGACGGCAAGGCGGCGTCGGAGCAATGCCGGGTGGAGCTCGACGCCGCCGGCATCGCGGTCGCCGGACCTTTGATCGGGCTGGAGCGCGACCAGGGGCGGATCCGCGCGCGGCTGGCGGACCGCGCGCTGCCGTCGTTCGACGTGGTGTATCCGGCGCTGGGCTGCGAGGTGCGCTCCGATCTCGCCGCCGCATTGGGCGCGGCCACCAATCCGGTCGGCTGCCTAAAGGTGGATGACCATCAGCGCACCACCGTGCCCGGTATCTATGCCGCGGGCGACGTGGTGTCGGATCTGCACCAGATCGCGGTCGGCACCGGACATGCGGCGATCGCCGCGACCCACATCCACAAGACGCTCGATCACAATTTTCGCTGAGCGAATGCGGCCCCGCATCTGCGGGCGAAACGAGCTCGGCGTCATGCTGAGTGTCTGACCGAAGCGATCAATGAAGTCCGGCGTCAGCGCGTCATTGCGAGCCGCTCTTGCGACGAAGCAATCCGGGGCTACGCACTCCGCAAAAAAAACGCGGATAGCAATCCCCGCTTTTGCGACGTCGCTTATGATCACTCCGTCCTCGCTCACGAGGGGCGCTTCTCGAGGGCGCTCATGAGGCGGAGCGAGGATGCGGTGTCCTGCGCGCGCGGTTCGCACCCGCAAGCCCGGGACGCCCCGGGTCGCCGTCCGGGCCTACTACGAGGCTCTGCCACTTGCTGGTTGGCTGGACGCGGGACAGGTGAAGGCGGGGAAAGCCCGCCGGATCGGCGGTGCGGAGTGCATCGCGCCTGTCCCCGGAAGCACGGTCCTGGGGTCGACAAATCCCGCGATGGAGCGCCGCAAGGCGTGCGCGGCCTTTCGCTGCTTGCGAGCAGCGCCGGGCAGCGCCACTCAATCACGGTTGCGCCTTGCGGCGCTCCGTCCCCCTCACCTGGCGAGGGGGGAAACTACCGGCTCCACTCGCGCAAGGCGTTGCGCGAGAGCGATGGCGCGTGGGCGGATCGTTATCGGACGTGGCTGTTTGACAATTTGCATGGCGATGGATGGCGCGCGAGACGCGTCGCAACCCCGTCATTGCGAGGAGCTGTTGCGACGAAGCAATCCAGGGCCACGCAAGAAGCCCCTGGATTGCTTCGCTCTTCGGCCAGCGCACCGCGCTGTCCTCGGCTCGCAATGAAGACGATATCCCTGATTTGGCTCGCTGCTCGTTCGGTCAGCCTCTGAGGAGCCGGGCAGCTCAGGATGACGGCGTCGCGGTGTCGTTCTATCAATCAGGCGAGGCGCGCCTTCCCTCGAACGCATCGCGTGCAAAAGGACTCACCGCTTGATGAAGTCCGACATTACGCGCGCCGCGCGGATGAAGGCCAGCGCGGCGGGATGGTCGATCCCGTCGCGATGCGCCAGCGCCACCTCGGAAGGGCGGATGCCCTGCAGATCGCGGATCACCAGATTCGGCAGCCGATAGTTCTGCAGCGAGGCCGGCGCAATGGCGATGCCGACCCCGGCGGAGACCAGCGAGATCAGCGAGTACATATCGCTGGCCTCATGGGTGGCGGCCGGCCTGATCCCGGCCTGCAGCATCACCGTGGCCAGCGTCTCGGCGAAGCCCGGCGCATTCAGCTTCGAATAGGTGACGAATTCGGCGCCGTCGAGATCCTGCAGCTCGAGCCGGGCCTGCGAAGCCAGCGGATGCGTTGCCGGCAGGAACAGCTTGTACGGTTCTTCGTGAACCAGAATGGTCGACAAGCCGCGCGGCTCGCGCAGCGGAATACGCAGGAAGCCGATATCGAGTTCGCCGCCGCACAGCAGGTTGACCTGCTGGGCGGTCAGATAGTGGCGCAGGTCGAGTTCGACATTCGGCGCCTGCTTGCGGAAGTCGGAGACCAGCTGCGGGATGACGTAGGCCGCCGCGGTGGAGATGAAGCCGATCCGCAGCCGACCGATCTGGCCGGCCGCCGCCTGCCGCGCCCGCTCGACCGCGCGGCTGCCGAGTGCGAGGATCTTTCGAGCCTCCTCGCGATACAGCGTGCCGGAATAGGTCAGCGTGGTCTTCTTGTGCGAGCGCTCGAACAGATCGACGCCGAGCTCACGTTCGAGCTTCTCGATCTGGGTGCTGAGCGCGGGTTGGCTGAGATGCAGCCGCTCCGCCGCACGGGTGAAATGCAGCGTCTCCGCCACTTCGAGAAAGCACCGCAACTGGCTGGATTCCACGACCTCACTCCTTTTCCGCGGCGTCGCGCCGCGTCAACGCCGCCGCGGCAGGCGAACTCGGATCGGTCGGCGCCTCGTCCTCGCTGGCGGCTTCATTCTCCCGTCGGGTGCGCAACGCAAGATCGATGAACAGCCGGCTTGCCGGTCTGCTGTCGTCCTTGCGGAAGGCGAGACCGATCTCGGCGGCCGGCAACCAGCTGGCCTCGCGAAGGACCACCCCCGGAAGATTGTAGTTGCGCGCGGAAATCGGCGCGACGGCGATGCCGATGCCGGCCGCCACCAGCGCCACCAGGGTGTACATCTCGCCGACCTCCTGGGCGATCGTCGGGTTGATGCCGTTGCTGTTGAGGGTGCGCATGATCAGGTCGTGATATCCGGGCGCGTTGCGCCGCGAATACATGATGAACGGCGCATTCTGCAGATCGCGGACCCGCAGCGAGGGCTGTTGCGTCAGCGGATGGTCGGCCGGCAACAGCAGCACGTGGCGTTCCTTGTACACGCTGGCGATTTCGACCCGATGCGGCGTCACCAGCGGCAATCGGATGAAGGCGACATCGAGCGCCGCCGACTCGATCATCGCCAGCAGGTCGACGTTGACGTGGTTCTGCAGACCGAGCTCGACCTGAGGATGAATCCGGCGAAACTCGCTGATCAGCCGCGGCATGAAACGCGCCGTGGTGGCGGTCGAGATGAATCCGATCTTGAGATAGTTGAACATGCCGGCGGAGGCGCGGCGGACGCGCTCGGCGGCCTGTTCGGCGCTCGCCAGCATCTCGGTGATATCGCCGCGGAACACCTCGCCGGCGAATGTCAGCTTGGTGTCGTGGCGGTCGCGCTGCAACAGCGGCACGCCGATCTCCTCCTCGAGCGCCTGGATCGCCAAAGTCAGCGCCGGCTGGGTCAGCCCAAGCCGCTCCGCCGCCTTGCGAAAATGCAAGTCCTCGGCGACCGCCAGGAAGGCTCTGATCTGTCGGATTTTCATCGCTCAAAGTCCTCGGGCGGCGTTCGATCGCCGCGTCTGCCGAATGACTAGCTGAAAATTGTTCATTTGTCAGATTTATCAAGACTCGCATGATTGCAGATCAATCAGTCATACTTTTACGTTCATGCGCTATTTTACCTTCCATCAGAGGATGTATTTCAGAAACTCAATTTGAAAAACTAATCAAGCAAAGGAAAAAATACGATTTCTCAATTGGCTGTGACGAGCGCAGGTTCCCGCCGTCATCAGTTGCGCGGCGCAGTCGGTGCAGGTCGCGCAATCCTTCCAATGGAGAGATCAACGATGGACGTCGCAACAAGCGAAGTGGCCGGTGCTCGGTCCTGGGCAACACGCCGCGAAGGCAAACAGCGTCGCATGGCACTCGTCAGCCCATGGATGAACGGCAAATTCCTGCCGCAAAAGAAGATCGTCGAAGCGCTCGAGACCCTCTTGGTCCCCGGCGATCGGGTGATCATCGAAAGCGTGCAGAAGCAGGCGGATTTTCTGTCCCGCTCGCTCGCCAAGGTGAACCCGAAGAAGATTCATGACCTCAAGGCGGTGATCTGGGCGATCGCGCGTCCCGATCACATGGAGATCTTCGAGCTCGGCATCGCCAGCGAAGTCGACTTCAGCTTCGCCGGTCCGCAGAGCCTGCGGTTGGCGCAGATGCTCGACGACGGCCAGATCAAGGTCAATTCGATCAACACCTATGTCGAGCTGTCGGCCCGGATGTTCGTCGATCTGATCCCGAACGCGGTGCTGGTCTGCGCCGACATGGCCGACCGCGAGGGCAACCTCTACACCGGTGCCAACACCGAAGACACGCCGTCGATGGTGGAAGCCGCGGCGTTCCGCGACGGCATCGTCATCGTCCAGGTCAACCAGATCGTCGACAAGCTGCCGCGCATCGACATTCCGGGCGGCTGGATCGACGTCATCGTCGAGGGCGATCGTCCCTACGCCAAGGAGCCGATCCAGACCCGCGACCCGAAGGACATCAAGGAGCTGCAGATCCTCACCGCGATGATGGTGATCCGCGGCGTCTACGAGCGGCATCAGGTGACCTCGCTCAACCACGGCGTCGGCTTCGACACCGCGGCGATCGAGCTCTTGCTGCCGACCTATGGCGGCAAGCTCGGGCTGAAGGGCAAGATCTGCCGCAACTGGATTCTCAACCCGCAGCCGACCTTGATCCCGGCGATCGAGAGCGGTTGGGTCGAGAGCATCCACAGCTTCGGCAACGAAGACGGCATGGAGAAGTACGTCGCGGCGCGCCCCGACATCTACTTCACCGGTGCGGACGGCAGCCTGCGCTCCAATCGGGTGTTCGCGCAGCTCGCCGGCCACTACGCGGTCGATTTGTTCGCGGGCTCGACCCTGCAGATCGACGCCCAGGGCAACTCCTCGACGGTCACCAAAGGACGTATTGCCGGCTTCGGCGGCGCCCCCAACCTCGGCAGCGACGCGCGCGGCCGCAGGCATCCGTCGGCCGCCTGGTTGTCGCTGATCACCTCCGACGACGCCATCGTGCGCGGCCAAAAGCTCTGCGTGCAGGTGGTGGAGACCTTCAAGGCCGGCGGCGTGCCGCTGTTCGTCGAAACCCTCGACGCGGTCCAGGTCGGCAAGGACGCCAAGCTGCCGATCGCGCCGGTGATGATCTACGGTGAAGACGTCACCCACGTCGCCACCGAAGAAGGCATCGCCTACCTCTACAAGGCAGACGGCATCGAAGAGCGCCGCGCCGCGGTCGCAGCGGTCGCCGGCGTCACCAAGGTCGGCCTCAAGTCCACCGCCAAGCAGGTCAAGGCGCTGCGCGAAAAGGGCGTGGTGGCTTATCCGGAAGATCTCGGCGTGCGTCGCACCGACGCCAACCGTTCGTTGCTGTCGGCGCGCAGCATGAAGGATCTGGTGACCTGGTCCGGTGGACTTTACGAGCCGCCGGCACGCTTCAGGAGCTGGTGATGCACTCAGCTCTTGCACAACCTGCGCAGCAGGCAAGAAGTCGCGAGGAGTCGTCGTTCTCGGCGCCGATCTACGCGCTACCGACGCGGATCGCCACCTTGGCGGTGCAGTCGATGATCGCAGAAGCCAGCCTGACGCCCAAGCCAGGGCTGGTCGATGCTCGCGGACCCGGCGCCCATGCCGACCTCGACATCGCGCTGATGCATCGCTCGGCACGTTCGCTGTTTCCCTGCTTCAGGGACATGGCCCGCGCGGTCGCAGGCGCTGCACCGAGCCGGCAAGTTCGTGAAAAACTTGCCGCGATCGGCCGGGAAGGCGAAGCCGCGATGTTCGCGGCGACCGCCGGGGTCAACACCCACAAGGGTGCGATCTGGTCGCTCGGTCTGCTGGTCGGGGGGGCAGTGATGTCGTCCCATCCCGCGGATGCGGTGGAGATCGCGTCGATCGCCGGAAGTATCGCGCGCTACAGCGATAGCCGGATGCCGACCGACGCAACCAACGGCAGTCGGGTGGTCGAGCGCTACGGCGTGCCCGGCGCCCGAGGGGAGGCTCAAGACGGCTTTCCTCACGTCGTCGGCGTCGGCTTGCCGGCGCTGCAGCAGGCACGCTCACGCGGCGTCGCCGAGACCTTCGCCAGACTGGACGCTCTGTTGGCGATCATGGCGGCACTCGACGACACCTGCCTGCTTCACCGCGGCGGCCATAAGGCACTCGAGACCGCCAAGAGCGGCGCTGCCGAAATCCTGCGACTGGGCGGCACCTCGACCAAAGCCGGTCTCGATGCCCTCGATCAGTTGGACATCGATCTGCTCGAGCTGAACGCCTCTCCAGGTGGCAGCGGGGATTTGTTCGCCGCCACCCTGTTCCTGGACTCTCTCAATCAACTGTCGTCGGGCGCGCCTGTCGACATCGATCAAAATGGAGATTTTTCGCAATGGAAATCCTGAACTTCGAATTCCCTTCATCGAAGGTGAAAGCGCGACGCGCCCATGTCGGGGTGGTCGGGTCCGGCGATCTCGAGATCCTGATGGAGCCGTCGGTGGACGGCGAGACCCGCGTCACCATCCAGACCAGCGTCACCGGCTTCGTCGACACTTGGAAAGCGGTCATCGAGCGCTTTCTGCAGCAGCATCCGGAAGCTGCAAACATCGAAATCCACGATTTCGGCGCCACTCCGGGAACCGTGGCGCTGCGTCTTCAGCAAGCTGTTGAGGTGAGCAAGTCATGACCTTCGAAACAACACTTTCCGACGAAGTGCTCGCGCTCGCCGCGCGCCGCAGCTACATCGAGCTCAACGCCCGTGCGCGCGCTCAGCAGCTGCTCGACCAGGGCAGCTTCCACGAATTGCTCGGTCCGTTCGACCGGGTGGAGTCGCCCTGGTTGCCGATGCAGGGCATCGTCACCCAATCCGACGACGGCTGCGTCGTCGCCAAGGGCAAGATCGACGGCAAGCCGGCCGTGGTGATCGCCATGGAGGGCAAATTCCAAGGCGGCTCGATCGGCGAAGTCTGCGGCATGAAGATGGCCGAAGCCTTCCGGCTGGCCCGGCTCGACAACGAGAAGGGCATTCCGACCCGCGCGGTGTTGTCGCTCGAGAGCGGCGGCGTGCGGCTGCAGGAAGCCAACATGGGCGAGCTGGTGATCGCCGAGATCTACGCGGAGATGGTGGCGCTGCGCAAGCACACCCCGCTGATCGTGGTGATCACCGGACCGACCGGCTGCTTCGGCGGCATGTCGCTCGCCGCGGGTCTGGCCTCCTACGTGGTGATGACGCGGCAGGCCCGCCTCAGCATGAACGGTCCCGAAGTCATCGAGCTGGAAGCCGGCAAGGATGAATTCGTGGCTGCCGACAAGCCGTTCGTCTGGGGCGTCAATGGCGGCGCGCAGCGTTTCGCCACCGACTTCGCCGACGTGCTGCTCGAGGACGATGCGGATGCGGTGACCAAGGCCGTGACCGACCTGTTCCGCAAGGGCCAGCCCGCGCAATTGCGGACCGACAAGTACGAACTCTTCATCAAACGCCTGAAGTTTTTGGACCCCTCCAAGCAGTGGGTCGCCGAAGACATCCGTAACGCATGGAAGGCAGTAGCGAAATGACCGATCCCCTGAACAATCGCGGCCGCAAGTGGTTCGAAGCCCTCACGGGTAGCAACGGCAAGGTCGACGGCAATCCCGGCTCGCTGATGGTGGCCGAGGCCGTGCTCGGCGGCGAGAAGGCGGTGTTCGTCGGCGTGGCGCCCGACGCCAATGCCCGCTTTCCGCGCACCGGCCACACCGAGGTCGGGCTGGAAGAAGGCTGGTACGGCACCAAGAACCTGCGCGCCGTGATCGAAGCCGACAAGAACGGCACCAAACGTCCGATCATCACGGTGTGCGATACCAAGAGCCAGGCCTACGGCCGTCGCGAGGAGCTGTTCGGCATCCACGTCGCCGCCGCCGCGATCATCGCCGCTTACGCCGATGCCCGCACGGCCGGTCATCCGGTGATCGCGTTGATCGTCGGGCGTTGCGTGTCCGGGGCGTTCCTGGCGCTCGCCGGCCAGGCCAACCGGATGATCGCGTTCGACGATCCGGAAGTGCTGATCCACGCGATGTACAAGGACGCCGCCGCGCGCATCACCAAGCGCAGCGTCGCCGAACTCGACAAGCTCGGCGAGACCATCGTGCCGATGGCCTACGATATCGGCTCGTTCAACAAGCTCGGCGGTCTGCACAAGCTGCTGAAGATCGCCGGTCCGGACACCCCGACGCCGGCGACCATCGATCAGGTGAAGTCGACCTTGATCGAAGCCATCGCGGATGCCCGCAAGTCGTCGCGCACCCTCGACGTGCGGCTCGAATCCGATGGCGCCAAGGCGTTCCGCAAGGCCTCGATCAAAGTCCGCAAGATGATGACCGAGCAGTGGGCGGCCTGCTGATTTCGACAACGCGCTCGCCCGCCGCAAGGTCGGGCGAGCGCAACTTCCCCCCGCGTTCAAAGGACGCCCTCGCGTCTGGCGTGCATCATGTCCGATCCCCTCATTCCGCTGCCGCTTCGTCCGCACGACCTGTTGTGGATCGATGAACCGCGGACCCTCATTTCAGATTCGTCGACGCCGGCATGGGTGTTCGCCGCGCTCGACGCCGCGCCCGTCGTGGTGGTGCGCCGCGGCCGCGCCGCAGCCGGGTTGATTCCGGTCGGCATTCGCGGCGCCGCGCGCTGCGAACGATTTGCCGGCGCGATTTCGGTCGGCTCTGTCACCAAGCGCATCAACCCGAGTGATTTGCTGATCGCCCGGCACGAGCCGTCGGCGGCGCGGTTCGCCGCGATCCCGGCGTTGCGCGGCTTCAGCGCGGTCGAAGCCGCCTGGTCCGAACTGCGATTGCCGTGGGGCCCGGTCGGCAGCGTCGGCTTCGAACTGGCCACCGGAATTCCGGCCGCGACGGTTTCCAGCGATCTCGATCTCGTCATCTACGCCGTGTCGCCGCTCTCGGAGCGCGACGGCGGCGCGTTGCTGCAAAGCGTCGACGCGGTCGATGGCGTCGCCGACATCCAGGTCGAGACCCCGCAGGGATGCTTTTCGCTGCGCGAATATTGCGACGGCCGCTCGCTGCGCCGTCGGCTGAAGACCTGCGACGGATCACGACTGGTTCGCGACCCGTGGAGCATCACAGAGGGAGACCTGCAATGAGCATCGCCTTTCTATTCCCGGGCCAAGGATCGCAGCGCGCCGGCATGCTGCACGAATTGCCGGCGCATCCCAGCGTCGCGCTGACGATCGACGAGGCAAGCCAGGTGCTCGGCCGCAACGTGCTCGAGCTCGACGAAGAGAAGATCCTCGAATCGACGGTGTCAACGCAGGTGGCGATCTACGTCGCCGGCGTCGCTGTGGCGCGGGCGCTCGCCGCGGAGGGGGCGTTACCCAGCGCCGTCGCCGGTCTCTCGGTGGGCGCCTACGCCGCGGCCACGGCCTGCGGCGCGCTGGCGTTCCCCGACGGGCTGCGTCTGGTGCATCTGCGCGCCTCGTTGATGGAGCAGCAATTCACCACCGGCTACGGGCTCGCCGCCATCGTCGGGCTCGACGAGGAGCAGGTCACGGCGCTGGTGGCCAAGGCCACCACCGAGCAATTTCCGGTCTATGTCGGCAATCTCAACGCGCCGCGCCAGATCGTCGTCGCCGGCGCGCTGCCCGGCGTCGACCGGGTGGTCGAATTGGCGATCGCAACCGGCTGCAAGAAGGCGGAGCGGCTCGCGGTCAGGGTGCCGTCGCATTGCCCGCTGCTGCAGGGCGTCGCCGACGTGCTGCTCGACAAGCTGAAGACGCTCGAACCGGGAACGGTGCGGGCGCAGTACATGACCAATCGGCGGGCGCGCCCGACCAGGGTGCTGGACCGGATCCGCGAAGACGTCGCCACCAACATCGCGCATCCGGTGCGCTGGCACGATTCCACCGAGATCCTGGTGGGCCTGGGCACCACCTTGTTCGTTGAAATCAATCCCGGGCAAGTGCTGTCCAAACTGACGACGGAGGCGTTTCCGCAAGTGCCATCGATCGCCATGGTGGCGATGCCGTTCGACTACGCGGTGCGTCAGATCCGCGACGCCATGGAGGTGCTCGACTGACCGATGCGGCCTCGCCGGCTTACTGAATTTTCCCGCCTCCCCTATCCCTCATCCAACACCCCAAACGGAGACTGACATGGCCATTTTCGAATCCCTCAGTGGGGTCTTCAGCTGCATGCTGATGATCCTGCTCGGCTACTACCTCACTCAGATCAAGTGGTTCAACAAAGAAATTGGACAGCTGTTCTCCAAGTTCGCGATGACGGTGACGATCCCTCTCTACATGATCGTCAGCATGATGAAGTCCTACAAGAAAGAAGATCTGCTGCAGCTCGGCGTCGCGGTGATCGTGCCGCTGTGCTCGATGTTCACGCTGTGGCTCATCGGCATCGTCGTCTCCAAGCTGTTCAAGGTTCCGGATTATCGCCGCGGCGCGTTCCGCGCGATGTTCTTCGTCTCCAACAGCGCCTTCATCGGCTTCCCGGTGAACATCGCGCTGTTCGGCGACAAGGCGCTGCCGATCGCGGTGATGTACTATCTGGTGCAGTCGCTGCTGTTCTGGACCATCGGCGCTTACGGCCTCAGCATTGACGGACCGAAGTTCGCGCGGCTCGAGGGCGGCGACAACGCCGACGTCAGCGTGCCGAAGGTGCTGAGCCTGAAGACCATCAAGAACATCATGTCGCCGCCGCTGATCGGCGCCGTGGTCGCCATCTCGCTGATCTTGCTCAGCGTCAAATTGCCGACCTTCGCCACCAGCACCATGACCTACCTCGGCAGCATGACCACGCCGTTGGCGATGTTGTTCATCGGTATCGCGATCTACATCGCCAACCTGCGCAGCGTGCGGATTACCTTGGACATGGGAATCCTGATCGCGGCACGCTTCCTGATCGCGCCGGCGGTGACGGTCCTGGCTTGCTACCTGTTCGAAGTTCCGAGCTTCATGCGCAACGTCCTGATCATCGAATCGTCGATGCCGGTGATGACCCAGGTCTCGATTGCGGCCCGGGCCTACAAAGCCGACGCCAACTACGTGGCGGTCATGACGGCACTCACCACGGTGCTCGCGCTGTTCACGATCCCGACCTACTTTATCCTTCTGACCTTCGGCATTCTCTGATCAACCATCGAAAGGCCGGCACCGCATCGGTGCCGGCCTTTCACTTCTGGAAAGACATTGACGACCGTCCAAGCCCCGGATTTCGCGTCCGCGGATCCCAGGTTCGGACCCGAGCATCACCAAGAACCTTTAGGAGAAGCAAGTGACCGAACAAGCAACGGCTCTCCGACCGACTCACTGGAGTAAATCGATCTTCTCGGCGCCGAATGTGGTCCTCGGCCTGCTGTGTATTCTGTATTTCTCGGCCTACGTCGATCGCGTCAACATCAGCACCACCGCCAGCATGATGCGCAAGGAGTTCGACATTTCCAATGTCGAGATGGGCGTGGTGTTCTCGGCGTTCGCCTACCCTTACGTGCTGTTCATGGTGTTCGGCGGCTGGTTGGCCGATCGCTTCGGCGCCAGGCGGGTGTTGATGGTCTGCGTCACGGTCGCGGCGGTGGCGACGTTCTGCACCAGCCTCGTCAGCGGCGTCGTCGGCCTGTTCATGTGCCGGCTGCTGCTCGGCTTCGGCGAGAGCGTGATGTTTCCCTCCGCCACCCGCGGCATGCAGGCCTGGATCCCCTCCGACCGCTACGGTTTCGTGCAGGGCATTACCCATTCCTTCTCGCGGCTCGGCAATGCGGTGACGCCGCCGATCGTCGCCGCGCTGGTGATCCTGTGGGGCTGGCGCGGCTCGTTCGCCGTGATGGGCGTGCTGACGCTCGCCTGGGTCGGCTTCTGGGTCTACTACTATCGCGACGACCCGCGTGACCATCCGAAGATTCGCCCGGAGGACCTGATCGGGCTGCCGGAACGCGCGCCGGCCAAGGCGCGGAAGATCCCGTGGCTGCGGCTCGGTTGGCGCATGGCGCCGGTGACGTTCACCTATTTCTGCTACGGCTGGTCGGCCTGGGTCTACCTGAATTGGCTGCCGTCGTTCTTCCTCGAAGGCCAGGGTTTCGATCTGAAGAAATCCGCGGCGTTCGCCTCCGGCGTGTTCTTCGCCGGCGTGGTCGGCGACACCGTCGGCGGACTGATGAGCGACGCGATCAAGCGGCGGACCGGCAACGTCAAGCTCGCCAGGCTGTCGGTGCTGTGGATCGGTATGCTCGGGTCCGCGGTGTGCCTGACGGCGATGATGTATCTGCACGACATCATGTGGATCACGCTGGCCTTGGCCGCCGGGTTCTTCTTCCTCGAGTTGGTGATCGCGCCGGCCTGGGCGGTCCCGATGGACATCGCTCCGCAATATGCCGGCACCGCCAGCGCGATGATGAACATCGGCTTCGCCTTGGCCGGCATCCTGTCGTCGGTCACCTTCGGCTGGATCCTCGATCTCACCGGCAATTGGTATCTGCCGTTCCTGTGTTCGATCGCGCTGATGCTCGCCGGCACGTTGACCAGCCTGTTGATGCACCCGGAGCGACAATTCGTCGACCAACCGACCTGATCCAGCGCTGCGCGCGCGGTCCCGCTCGGCGGGATCGCGCGGCGCGGCCGAGCCGCATCGCAGTGGAAACAGCCGTCAACATTTGAGGTTTCGACATGTCACGGAAGAAGATCGTCCTGGCCGGTGCCGGCCAAATCGGCGGAACGCTCGCCCACCTGGCGATGCTGCACCGGCTCGGCGACGTCACGCTGCTCGACGTCAACGCCAATCCGCCGAAGGGCAAGGCGCTGGATCTGTCGCATGCCGCCGCGGTGGAGGGATGCGACGCGGTGCTGACCGGCACCGCCGATCAGGCCGATATCGCCGGCGCCGACGTCGTGATCGTCACCGCCGGCGTGCCGCGCCGGCCCGGCGTCGACCGCGATGCGCTGCTGGCGATCAACCTGCCGGTGATGGAATCGATCGGCACCGCGATCGGCCGCTATTGTCCCGACGCGTTCGTGATCTGCATCACCAACCCGCTGGATGCGATGGTCTGGGCGCTGCGGCGGTTCTCCGGCCTGCCGCCCGCGCGCGTCGTCGGGATGGGCGGCGTGCTCGACAGCGCGCGGCTGCGCAGCTTTCTGGCCGAAGCGCTCGGCGTCTCGGTGACCGAGGTGCAGGCGATGACGCTCGGCGGCCACGGCGACGACATGGTGCCGCTGGTGCGCCAGGCCACCGTCGGCGGGGTGCCGTTGCCGGCGTTGGTGAAGATGGGCTGGATCACCCAGCAAGCCATCGACGACATCGTGCAGCGGACCCGCACCGGCGGCGCCGAGGTGGTCAACCTGCTGTGGACCAGTTCGGCCTACTACGCGCCGGCGAGCGCCGCCATCGCCATGGCGACGAGCTATCTCGGCGATCAGAAGCGGGTGTTCGCGGCCTCGGCGGCGCTGAGCGGCCAATACGGCGTCGACGGTCTCCATGTCGGCGTCCCGGTGATGATCGGCGCCGGCGGCATCGAAAAAATCATCGAGCTGGAATTCGACGACGAGGAACAGCGTCAGTTCACGCGGTCGGTCGCCGCCGTCGCCGCCCTGGTCGAGGACTGCAAGCGGCTGCATCGCGGGCTGGCGTGATGGGGAGCGCGGCAATGCCGACCTCGTGGCCGCGTGAAGGTGGACATCCAACGATGTGGACAGGGCCGATGAGCGACGCCGACGAACGCGTCTTCCTGCTGAGCAGCCTGATCGGCCGCCCCGTCGTCGTCGGCGACCTGCGCTGCGGCCGGCTCGCCGACCTCACGGTTCTCAAAGTCGGCACCCGGCTGTGGGTCGACGGCGTGATGGTCCATACCGCGGAGGGCCTCAAGGCGGTGGCGTGCGGCGATGCCGAGACGCTCGATGCCAAAGCGCTGGTGTTCGCCGCGAGCCGCGGCTCGCGGCCCGAGATCGCGCCGCATCCGGATCGGTTTCATCTCGGGCAGTTGGTGTTCGGCAAGCGGATGCTGGATCGCCGGAGCGGCAGCGTGCGGGTCGCCCGCGATGCCCGGCTGGCGCTGCGCGGCGGCGAATTGACCGTGGCGGCGTTCGATTTCGACGCGCTGGAGCAGCCGTTTCGCAACGTCGTCGACTTCGTCGAAACCCGGCTGAAACGTCTGGTGCATCCGTCGGCGCTGCGCTGCAGCGTCAGCATCGAAGACATCGTCGTGCCGCGCTTGTTTGCGCATAATCATCAGGTCGGCGACGACGAGATGCCGGCGGTCGATCTCGCCGAGATTCTGTCGGAAATGGAGCCGGCCGAACGCATCGCGGAGTTCAGCCGGCTCGGCGCGTCCGATGCCGCCGCGGTGCTGGAATATGAGACGCCGCTGTTTCGACGCGAGCTGATCTCGGCGATCGGCAGCGCCCGCATGGCGCAACTGATCGCCGTGTTGACGCCGGCGCGCGCCGCCAGCCTGTTGTGGGGACTGCCGCTGTCGGAAATCCAATCGGTTCTGGAAAACCTCGGCCGGCCAGAGGTCGAACGGGTGAGCACGCTCCTGTGGAACAAGACCGACGAACTGGCGCACTTTGCGACGCCGTGCCGGATCGAGCGTCGCGCATCCGATACGGTCGAACAGGCGATCGCCGACTTTCGCGGGGTCGACGGCAAGGCCAGCCGGGTGTCGTTCGTCTACGTGGTCGATGCCGAGCGGCACCTGCTCGGCGTGGTGTCGCCGTCGGCGTTGATCCGCGGCCGCGCCGAGGCGCAGCTGTCCGACGTCATGACCGCGCAGCCGGCCCGGCTGCAGCAGTCCGATCTGGTGCAGACCGCGGCGCGGATGTTTCAACGCTATCCGTTCCCCGCGCTTCCGATCGTCGATGGCTCCGATCGGCTGGTCGGCCAGATCGCCCGCGAAGAAGTCGAATTCATTCTCGGCAGGTTCAAGGAGCTACGCAATCAGTACTGACGACCCGCCGCCGGCCGGCGCCGGGCGAGAGCCCGAAGGAGGATAGACCTGATCGATCAATTTCACCGGCGCTGCCGCCCGGTCGGGATGCGCATTGGTCCCCCGGGTGTCGCTTTGCGCCTGGCTGCTCGGCGCGACGAGGTCGGGCAGTCCGGCGTCGCGCGCGGCGAGCAGGCCGAGCGCGGACCAATCGAGATCGGCCCAGCCATGCGCCACCATTGCGACCAGGCGATCACGCACCAGACTGGTGGCCGGCATCGGCACGCTGTTGGTCTCGGCTTCCGCCAGCGCCAGCCGCAGGTCCTTGACCGCGAGCGGCACCGTCATGCCGGGCGGGCTGTAGCGCTCGTCGACGATCTTGCCGCCATAGGTCCGATGCACCCGGGAGTCGAACAGCGAATTGGTGAAGATGTCGAAGCCGACGCGCGGATCGATGCCGCTCTTGCGCAGCAGCGCCAGCACTTCGCCCATGCTCTGCAGCGTCAGCGCGGTCAGCACATTGCCGGCGAGCTTGACGAGGTTGGCGGCCGCGGCGTCTTCGCCGATCACAAACAGCTTCTGGCCGAGCCGATCGAGCAGCGGCCGCGCCTTCTGCATCGCGGCGTCGGGGCCGGCGGCGAGAATGAACAGCGTGCGCGCGCGCGCCAGATCCGGATTGCCGAGCACCGGGGCGGCCACATAGCCCTGGCCGCATTCGCCATGCCAGGCGGCGAGACGGCGCGACATCGTCGGGCTGATGGTGCTCATCGAGATATGGACCGCGCCGGCCTTCATGATTTTCACCAGCCCGCCGGCTCCGGCGGCGACGGCGGTCACCGCCTCGTCGTCGGGCAGCGAGGAAAACACCACGTCGCACTCGGCGAGATCGGCGAGCTTGGTCGCCGCCACCACGCCCGGCCGCGCCATGGCGTCGATCTGCGTCTGGAATGCGTCCCACACCACGATCGGATGGCCGTCGGCGAGCAGGTTCTCGGCGAAGGCGCGGCCCATTCGGCCAAGTCCGACGACGCCGACAAGGCATCGAGGCGACGGCGTCGCGGGCGAAGTTTCGGGCGCGGAGGCGGCGGGGGCGGAGGTCATGGCGTTTCTCGCAACGTCGAAGTGAATTGACGAGATGATGATGGCGCCAAAATCGCAGCCGGCGAAAGCGCTTCGGCGGCAAATGACTTTTGCGCAGATGGGAAGTAGGCGATGGACTATCTGATGGCGATGCGCGCCTTCATCCGCACCGTCGAGCTCGGCAGTTTTTCGCTGGCGGCGACCGAACTCGACGTCAAAGTGTCGACGATCTCGCGGCATATCACCGCGCTTGAGAGCGACCTCGGCGCGGCGCTGCTCAACCGCTCGACGCGGCGGCTGCATCTGACCGAGGCCGGCACGCTGTTCTTCGACCGCGCCACGCAGATCCTGCTCGCCGTGGAAGAGGCCCGGGCGGCGACCGCGTCGCTGAACGAGAGCCCGCGCGGGGTGTTGCGGATCAGCATGCCGACCGCGTTCGGGCGGCTGCACGTAATGCCGCATATCAAGGATTTCGTCGCGGAGTATCCCGAGATCCGCATCGCCGCCACGCTGACCGACGCGACCGTGGACCTGATCGAGACCGGCGACGACGTCGCGGTCCGGATCGGTTCGCTCACCGATTCCAGCCTGGTGGCGCGGCGGCTGGCGTCGCATCGCCGCATCCTGGTCGCCAGTCCGGGCTTTCTGCGGCAGTGCGAACCAATCAGTCGTCCGCGCGATGTCGCGCGCCAGCAATGCCTGATCTTCACCCTGCAATCCGGCGACTGCTGGTATGCGCGGCGCAGCGACGATTCCAGCACAGAGCCGTTGCAGATCGCGGTGAGCGGCAACATGCGCGCCAACGATTCCGAAGCTCTGCAGGGCGCGGCGCTGGCCGGGCTCGGCATCGCGCTGCTGCCGTCGTGGCTGGTCGGCGACGATCTGCGCGCCGGGCGCCTGGTCGTGCCGTTGGCGGGCTGGGATTGGTTCGCCGCGCGCGGTCCCGAGCCGGCGATCTGGGGTGTCTATCCGCCAAAGAAGATCGTCTCGCCGAAGGTGCGAAGCTTCATCGATTTTCTGGCGCGCCGATACGGTAGTCCGGCCTATTGGGATCGTCGGAGCGAGGCCGCGGTCGGCTGATCGCCGAAAGTCATCTG
The DNA here is from genome assembly GCF_000013745.1 of Rhodopseudomonas palustris BisB18. Lineage (GTDB taxonomy): Bacteria > Pseudomonadota > Alphaproteobacteria > Rhizobiales > Xanthobacteraceae > Rhodopseudomonas_A > Rhodopseudomonas_A palustris_F. The sequence continues at coordinate 5,113,944 of NC_007925.1, read as the reverse complement.
CGCTGTTTGTTGCGCTGGACGCAAAGCATATTTGCGAGCTGCAAACTTAATACTTCGGCAAGTTGCGCGGACCTAACAATTGATGCCGCGATACGATCGTAGGCCGCCCCGATCTGGCGAGCGCCACCGCTTGCCATGGTTGCTTCCAAGGATCTTCAACATGCTGACAAACCTATCCATCCGCGCCAAGATCACGATCGTGGTCTCGTTCTTGCTGATCACCTCGACGGCGATGGGCATTCTCGCCGTCATGAAGATGAGTTCGATCAACGCCAGCACCGTGGAGATCCAGAGCGTCTGGCTGCCGAGCGTGCGCGCGCTCGGTGACCTGCGCGCCGCCGCCGCCAGCTATCGTGGCATCGTGCGACTGCACGTCTTGAGCGAAACGATTGAGACCAAGGCCGCCGCGGCGAAGCGACTGGAGGCCGCCTCGAAGGCGATGACGGACATTCGCGAGAATTATCTGAAGTTGATCCAGGCGGAGGACGAGCGCACGCTGTTCAAGAACTGGACGCAACAATGGAATAACTACGAAGACGCCGTGCAGCAGGTGCTGGTGCTGTCGCGCGAGGGCGCCGGCCGGGTGCCGCACGAGGCGTTCGAATTCAACGAGACCAAAGCCTACCCGATCGGCAAGACCGCAGATCTGACCCTGGATCGCGCGATCAACATCAACAAAGGCGCGGCGGATGCCGCCGGGGTCTCCAGCGCCGAACATTTCAACGCGGCGTTTTTGCTCATCGCGGCGATCTTGGCAGGCTCGGCGGCGATCGGGATCGGCCTGGCGATCTATCTGGTGCGCAGCGTGTCGAGCGGGATCGGCTCGATCGTCTCGCCGATGCAGGCGCTGGGCAAGGGTGACCTCGGTGTGATGGTGCCGCATCAGGGCGAGCGCACCGAGATCGGCGTGATGGCCGACACCTTGCAGGTGTTCAAGCAGGCGCTGATCGACAAGCAGGCAACCGACGAGGCGGCGGCGCGCGAGGCCGAAGCCAAGATTCTGCGCGGCCAGCGGGTCGACAGCATCACCCGGGATTTCGAGGCGATGATCGGCGAGATCGTCGAGACGGTGTCGTCGGCCTCCACCGAGCTGGAAGCCTCGGCGAGCACGCTGACCTCGGCGGCCGAGCGCGCGCATCAACTGACCAACACCGTCGCGGCGGCGTCGGGCGAAGCGTCCAGCAACGTGCAATCGGTGGCCTCGGCCACCGAGGAATTGAGCTCCTCGGTCAACGAGATCGGCCGTCAGGTGCAGGACTCGGCACGGATCGCCAACGCCGCCGTTAACCAGGCGCAAAAGACCAATCATCGCGTCGGAGAGCTGGCCAAGGCCGCAGCCCGGATCGGCGACGTTGTCGAACTGATCAACACCATCGCCGGACAGACCAATCTGTTGGCGCTGAACGCCACCATCGAAGCCGCCCGCGCCGGCGACGCCGGCCGTGGCTTCGCGGTGGTGGCCTCGGAAGTGAAGGCTTTGGCCGAACAGACCGGCAAGGCGACCGGCGAGATCAGCCAGCAGATCAACGGCATTCAGATCGCCACCCAGGAGTCGGTCGACGCCATCAAGGAGATCGGCGAAACCATCGGGCAGATGGCGGAGATCGCATCGACGATCGCCTCGGCGGTGGAGCAGCAGGGCGCGGCCACCCAGGAAATCTCCCGCAACGTTCAGCAGGCCGCGCGCGGCACCGAGCAGGTGAGTGCCAATATCGGGCAAGTGCAGCGCGGCGCCAGCGAAACCGGTTCGGCCTCCTCACAAGTGCTGTCGGCGGCGCAGTCGCTGTCGCACGACAGCACCAGGCTGAAGGACGAGGTCGGCAAATTCCTGACCTCGGTGCGGAGCGCCTGATCGGCGGCGCGGAGACGGCGCCCGTGCAGAAGAACCAGTCCCGGTTCGGTGCCGGCCGCAAGGCTGAGCACCGGCCTAGCGCAGTTTCGATTAGGATTGAATCATCCAACCAAAATGTCGTCGTCATTCCGGATTGCGAGTTCGAAGAACTGGCAAGTCCGGAATCCATACTCCCTGCGGTGGTTATGGATTCCGGGTTCACTCGCAGCTGACGCTGCTCGTGCCCCGGAATGACGGCCCGGGACTCTTGAACCGCATCGATCCTAACAAAGCTCTAGCGCAGCATAACTGATTTTTTGAGTGAGTATGACCGGGTTCCGAAAGCCGGAATCGCCTCTTTGGGATCATGCGACGGGCGAGCGTCGCGTCGGATCAAGCGGCTTGGCCGGTGATCTCCATCTCGACGAGGCGCATCTGGGTGCCGCCCGCGGCGTCAAGTCGTGCGCTGCCGCAGGACGGGCAAACGTCGGTGCGGCTGGAAACCGCGGCTTCGGCGCCGCAGTCCAGGCATTTCGCCTGGCCGGGCGGTCGGTCGATCTCGAGGATCACACCGTCGAGGAAGGTTTCCCGGGTGGTGATTTCAAAGGCATAGCGCAGTGCGTCGGGGTCGAGGCAGCTCAACAGCCCGATTTCGAGACGCAGCCGTTTTACCATGTCGAAACCGCGGCGGCGACGCTCGTCCTCGAGCTGGCTGACGATCGCTTCGCAAATGGTCATTTCATGCATGGCGCACTCCCTGGCAGTGGTGGAAACCGCGGCCACCGGGACATCCGATGCTTTGTCTGCATCGGACGCCCCGGCGGTCGAGGCTCAGGAGGTAGCTTTCAACTTAGGCCGGCTGAACCACCTTCGCGGCGACCGGATTGGCCGCCGCGGCAAGGCGCTTCTTCAGGTTGGTATAGTCCTGCTGAACGTGCGACTCGGCCCACACCTGATCGGCGATGGCCTCGACACGCACGGCGGCGAACTTGTATTCCGGCGTCTTCGAGATCGGATCGACGTGATGGATGGTCAGTTCGTTGCACGCGCCGATCCACCACTGGTAGGTCATATAGACCACCCCGAGGTTGGTCCGCTCGGTGATCTTCGCACGCGAGATCACCTTGCCGCGACGTGATGCGACATAGACCAGCTGCTCGTCCTTGATTCCGAGCTTGGCGGCGTCGACCGGGTTCATGGTGACGTAGCCCGGCTCATCCGCAAGCGCGGTGAGGGCGGAGCAGTTGCCGGTCATCGAACGGCAGGAGTAATGCCCGACTTCGCGAACCGTGCAGAGACCGAGCGGGTATTCCGCATCGACCTTCTCCAACGGCGGACGCCATTCGGACGCGAACAACAGGCCCTTGCCGCTCTTGGTCTGGAACTTGTTGCCTTCGTAGAGGTAGGGCGTGCCGGGATGGCCTTCTTCCGGGCAGGGCCACTGAATGTAGCCGAGGCCCGACAGACGCTCGTAGGTCGCTCCCTTGTAGAGGTCGCACAGCGAGATCAGCTCCGCCCAGATTTCGTCGGTGCTGCTGTACTTCATGGGATAGCCCATCGCGGTGGCGAGCAGGCCGTAAATCTCCCAATCGTGCTTGACGTCGCCCTTGGCATTCACCGCCTTGTAGAAGCGCTGGAAGCCGCGGTCGGCCGACGAGAACACGCCGTCATGTTCGCCCCACGAGGTCGCCGGCAGGATGACGTCGGCATACATCGCCGTCTTCGTCATGAAGATGTCCTGCACGATGATGAAGTCGAGCGCCGCAAAGCCCTTGCGCACCGAGTCGAGGTCGGGCTCGGTCTGAGCCGGATCTTCGCCGAAGATGTACATCGCCTTCAGCTTGCCTTCTTCGGCAGCGTGCGGCACGTCGGTGATCGACATGCCGATCTTGTCCGGCAGGCTCGGCACGCCCCAGGCCTTGGCGAACTTCTTGCGGGCTTCCGGATCGGTGACGTACTCGTAACCCGGGAACACGTTCGGCAGTGCACCCATATCGCAGGCGCCCTGAACGTTGTTCTGGCCGCGCACCGGGCCGACGCCGACGTTCGGACGGCCGAGGTTGCCGGTCAGCAGTGCCAGGCCGGACAGACCCTTCACCACGTCGACCGCCTGACCCCACTGCGTCACGCCCATGCCCCACAGGATCGTCGCCGACTTGGCGGCGGCATAGACGTGCATCGCTTCACGGATCTGCGAAGCCTTCAGGCCGGTGATGCTTTCAACGTATTCGGGAGTGTATTTCGCAACAGTTGCTTTGTATTCTTCAAAGCCTTCAGTGTATTTCTCGACGAAATCACGGTCATAAAGGCCTTCGGTGATCAATACATTGGCGAAAGCATTGACCAGCGCCATGTTGGAGCCGTTCTTCAACGAGAGCCACATGTCGGAAATACGGGCGGTTTCGATGAAGCGCGGGTCGCAGGTGATGATCTTGGCGCCCTTTTCTTTGGCCTTCAAGATCCGGCGCGCGACGATCGGATGGCTGTCCGCGGCGTTGTAGCCGAAGCACAGGATGCAGTCGGTGTCTTCGATCTCGCAGATCGAGTTGCTCATCGCGCCGTTGCCGAGCGTGACCATCAGTCCCGAAACCGACGGGCCATGGCAGACCCGGGCGCAGCAATCGACGTTGTTGGTTCCGATCACCGCGCGGGCGAACTTCTGCGCGATGTAATTGGATTCGTTGCCGGTGCCGCGCGAGGAGCCGGTCAGCATGATCGAGTCGGGGCCATGCTTCTTCTTGATGTCGCCGAGCCGCTTGGCGGTGAAAGCGATCGCCTCGTCCCAAGACACCGTCTCGAATTCCGATGTGCGGGTGCGGCGAATCATCGGCTGACGCAGACGCGGGGTGAGGATCTTGGTGTCGTTGATGAAATCCCAGCCGTAGTAGCCCTTCAGGCAGAGCTCGCCCTGGTTGGTGACGCCGTTCAGCGGCTCGGCGCCGACTACCTTGTCGTTCTCGACGAGCAGGTTGAGCTTACAGCCCGATCCGCAGTACGGACATACAGAGATGTGTTTTTCCATGATTTTACCTCGTAAGTGACTTCGGTTAAGCTGTTAGTTGGCGTTGATGATGTCGCCGGCGGTGCCGGTCAATCCGCCGCTGACGGCGGAACGCAGCCGCCGCTCGCGCTGCAGCTCGGCCATCTTGGCTTCGTCCATGACGTGCAAGGCGGCGGTCGGGCAGACCTCGACACAGGCCGGGCCCTTTTCACGGTTGATGCAGAGGTCGCATTTGTGGGCTTCGGCCTTGAGGCCGTCGGCCACCGTGACGCCGGCAAAGGTGCGGTAGGTCGGATGGGTAATCACTTCCATCACGCCGAACGGGCAGGCGACGACGCAGGTCTTGCAACCCAAACAATGCGACTGATCGACCTGGACGGTGCCGGCTTTATAATAGATGGCGCCGCTCGGGCAGGCTTTCAGGCACGGCGCTTCTTCGCAATGGTGACAGGTCACGGGGGTCGACACCGTGAGGGTCTGCATCAGCCGAATGCGCGGCGCGAAGTTTGAGGGCGTGAGCGCGTCCACGCTCTGCGACGCCTCGTGCGCAAGCGCGCACGCCACCTCGCAAGTATGACACCCAATACACTTGTTGGGTTCGCTGACGATGAATCGATTCATTCTCCACATCTCCACTTAGGCGACGTCCGCAGGTGAAGGCCGCGCGGTGAAGTCCGCGTGGCCCGCTTCGCGTGGCGGCTCGGTTGCCCGCACGTCACCCCGCCCATCATCATGATTGGTTATCGCTCAATAAAACCAAGATATGGGCGCGTGTGTTGCAGGTAAACGGCATGTACATCGCGTCTTACAACAATAGAACTGATCTAGATCAAAAAAACAAAACATGAGAGCTGCGCAAAAATAGCTGATCAAGATTCCGTTTTTCGGTGTAGGTGTCCTACAGAGACAGCGAATACTTCGATTTACTTCTCTTGTTAGGTCATTCTTCTTGGATCATCAGTTCTGCTTATCGAAATCCCCAGGACCTGACGCACCGTCAGGCCGTGGCACGCGGTGGAGCCATTCACCGTCGGGGCCAGCCATCAACGTGGAGAGATGGACATGAACCGTTTTGTCATCGCAGACCCGGGGCGATGCATCGGCTGCAATACCTGTATGGCCGCATGCTCGACGGTCCATCGTGCCGTGGGGTTGCAGGCGCACCCGCGGCTGACAGTGACTCGCACCTACGAGATCACCGCGCCGGTGCAGTGTCGGCACTGCGAGGACGCGCCGTGCGCCCGGGTCTGCCCGGTCGACGCGATCAAGCTCACCGACGGTCAGGTGGTGCTCAACGAACAGACCTGCATCGGCTGCAAGATGTGCGCGATCGCCTGTCCGTTCGGCGCGATCACGCCCTCCGGCACGCCGATCGAAGGCGTCGCCGGCATTAGGGTCGGCCACCCCACCGAATCCGCCGCGCTCGATCCGCTGCTCGCTTGGAGCCTCGGGGTGCGCTCGGTCGCGGTGAAATGCGATCTGTGCAGCTTCCAAGAGGCCGGCCCCGAATGCGTCCGCGTCTGTCCCACCGCTGCTCTGCATGTGGTGAACGCGCAGTCGCTCGACAGCGCCAATGCCGCGAAGCGTCTGGCCAGTGCAACGGCCAGCGCCACGCTCAACACGGTCGGCTTTGACGCTCCGTCACAAGCCAACACTCCATCGATTGAGGAGCGCGACTGACATGACCCCGATCCAGCTTCTATGTGCCTCGCTCGCCTGCTCCGTCGTTGCCGCGTTCGGCAGCCTGTTGCTGTCGCGCGCTGAAAACTGGGCGATCCGTTTCGCCGGCCTCGGCGGCCTGGTGGCCGCGGTGCTCGGCGGCGTCGCCGGCGCTTCGGTGCTGAGCGGCGCGCCGCTCGTGCTCGACGTCGCCGGGCCGTTTTCCTTCGCCCACTTCATCATCCGGCTCGACGCCTTGTCGGGCCTGATGGTGTTGGTGATCTCCACGCTCGCCGCCGTCGCCTCGATCTACTCATTCTCTTACGTGCGTGAGTATGGCGGGCGCGGCGTCGGGCCGATGGGCTTCTTCTTCAACCTCTTCGTCGCCTCGATGGTGTTGGTGGTGGTCGCGGACAACGCCTTCTGGTTCCTGGTGTTCTTCGAAATGATGTCGCTCGCCTCGTACTTCCTGGTGATCTTCGACCAGGACGAGGAAGCGGTGTCGGCCGGGTTCATCTACTTCCTGGTGGCGCACGCCGGGTCGGTGGCGATCATGGCGGGCTTCTTCCTGATGGCCAACGCCGCAGGCTCGCTCGACTTCGCCGCGTTCCGCGCCACGCATCCCTCAGGGCTGGTGGCGTCGATCGTGTTCGTGCTGTCGCTGCTCGGGTTCGGCGCCAAGGCCGGCATGATCCCGCTGCACGTCTGGCTGCCGCGCGCCCATCCGGCCGCGCCGTCACATGCATCCGCGCTGATGTCCGGCGTGATGATCAAGATCGGCGTGTTCGGTATCCTCAAGGTCAGCGTCGATCTGCTCGGCGGCGACGTGTTGTGGTGGGGCATCGCGGTGCTGGCACTCGGCGCGATCTCGTCGGTGCTCGGCGTGATCTACGCGTTGGCCGAACACGACATCAAGCGGCTGTTGGCCTACCACTCGGTGGAGAACATCGGCATCATCATGCTGGGTATCGGTACCGGCATGATCGGCATCGCTACGCATCATCCGCTGGTCGCGATGCTCGGCCTGCTGGCCGGTCTCTATCACCTGGTCAACCACGCGATCTTCAAGGGCCTGTTGTTCCTCGGCGCCGGCGCCGTGATCTTCCGGATGCACACCAAGGACATGGACAAGATGGGCGGGCTCGCCCGCACCATGCCGTGGACCTCGGCCTGCTTCCTGGTCGGCGCGCTGGCGATCTCCGCGATCCCGCCGCTCAACGGCTTCGTCTCGGAGTGGTTCACCTATCAGGCGCTGTTCGCCGCCGCGCTCGACGGCACCTTCCTGGTGCAGTTCTCGACGCCGATCGCCGCCACCGCGCTGGCCCTGACCGGCGCGCTGGCCGTGATGTGCTTCGTCAAGGCCTATGGCGAGATGTTCTCCGGCCTGCCGCGCAGCAAGAAGGCCGAGCAGACCACCGAAGTGCCGGTGCCGATGATCATCGGCATGGTGCTGCTCGCCGCGGCCTGCGTCGGCCTCGGGCTTGCGGCGCCGTTGGTGGTGCCGGTGATCGGCGGCATCGCCGCTGCGATCCTGCACATGCCGCCGGCGGTGTTCGCCAACGGCAGCATGGTTCTGCCCGGCGATCCCGCCCACACCCTGCTGTCGACGCCGTTGCTGGCCATGCTGCTGGTCGGACTTGCGACGGTGCCGCTGGCGATCAGCGCGGCGTTCTCCGGATCCCGCGCCAACCGCCGCCAGGCCGCCGAACCGTGGGCCTGCGGCTATCTGCCCGACGCCCACATGACCGTCACGGCGCACTCCTTCGCGCAGCCGATCCGGATGTTCTTCGCACCTCTCTATGCGGTGCGCCGGACCGCCGCGGCGGCCTCGGAGGGCATCGAGCGGCAATTCGTCAAGCTCGTCTCGCTGGCCCGTCGCGGTGAGCCGATGCTCGACCGCGCGCTGGTCGGTCCGTCGATCGACTTCGTCGGCGGCGTCGGCAAGCGCCTGCAGGTTCTGCAAAGCGGCGCGCTGTCGACCTACTGCCTCTACATCGTCGCGGCGCTCGCGATCCTCCTCCTCATTACGCTTCGCTAGGAGAGAAACAGTCGTGCCCACTCTCACCCAAGTCTCATTGGCATTCGTGCAAGCCCTGTTGCTGCTCGCTGCCGCACCGTTGTTCTCCGGCATTACCCGCGTGATGCGCGCCAAGATGCACACCCGGCGCGGGCCGGGCGTGCTGCAGGACTACCGCGACGTCATCAAGCTGCTACGGAGGCAGAATCTGCAGCCGCCGGCCGCCGGCTTCGCGTTCCGCGCGATGCCGACGGTGATGATCGCCGCGCTGTTGACCATCGCCATGGCGGTGCCGGTCTTGACCCGCGCGGTGCCGATCCCCGGCCTCGGCGATCTGATCACCGTGATCTACCTGTTCGCCATCGTGCGGTTCTTCTTCTCGCTGTCGGGCCTCGACTCCGGTTCGTCGTTCGCCGGGATCGGCGGCAGCCGCGAACTGACGCTGGGCGTGCTGGTCGAACCGACCTTGGTGCTGTCGTTGATGGTGTGCGCGCTGCTGGCGGGCACCACCGACATCGGCGCGATGGGCGAAGCGATCGCCACCGGGCATGTCCGCTCGGCGGGGGCGGTGCTGCTGGCCGGTGCGGCGGCGATCTTCGCCTGCTACTTCGAACTCGGCAAACTGCCCTACGACATGGCGGAAGCCGAGCAGGAACTGCAGGAAGGCCCGCTGTCGGAATATTCCGGTCCGTCGCTGGCGCTGCTCAAGGTCGCGATGGGGTTCAAGCAACTGCTGATCCTGGCCTTCGTGTTCGCGATCTTCGCGCCGTTCGGCAGCTCGTCGGACACCAGTCTGCTCGGGCTCTCGATCGGCCTCGTCGCCTTCGTCGCCAAGATCGGCGTGGTCGCCGTGGTGCTCGGCGTCGTCGAGAACAGCGTGGCCCGGGCGCGTTTCCGCCTGACGCCGCGGCACAGCTGGTTCGGGCTCGGCATCGCCTCGCTCGCCTTCGTCTTTTACATCTCTGGCCTGTGAGCCGAGGAGCAAAGCCATGATCGCCCTTGCGCTAGCAAGCATCCTACTTCCCACCGTCGGAGCCGCTCTCATCGCGCTCTCGCCGCGGTCGGCCTCGAAACGCCTCGGCCAGGTCTTCGCTGGCCTCGCCACCGCCGTGCTGCTCGTGCTCGCCTACCAGTTCGCCATCGGCGGCAAGGTGGCGAGCGAATATTCGGTAATCAACTTCGGCGGCGTCGAGATCCTCGGCTTCGGCGTCGACACCGTGTCGGTATTGGTCGCCTGCGCGGTGGTCGGCATCGGCTTCCTGATCTCGATCTACTCCGGCGGCTATCTCGACGCCGGCAATCGCGAGCATCCGGATATCGTGCGGCGGCGCTACTTCGCCTTCCTTTCGCTGTTCATCGGCGCGATGGCGGGCCTGGTGTTCTCCACCACGGTGATCGGCCAGCTGGTGTTCTTCGAAATCAGCGGCGTCTGCTCCTGGGCGCTGATCGGTTACTACGAAAAGCCGAAGTCGCTGTATTCCGCCGCCAAGGCGCTGATCATCACCCATATCGCCTCGCTCGGGCTGTATGTCGCGGCCAGCGTCATGTTCCTGGAGACGCACACGTTCGCGCTGTCGGCGATCGGCGGGCTGTCGGACAGCGCCAAGACCATCGTGCTGCTGGCGATTCTGGTCGCCGCCTGGGGCAAGTCGGCGCAGCTGCCGTTCCACATGTGGCTGCCCGACGCCATGGAAGCGCCGACCCCGGTCAGCGCCTACCTGCACGCCGCCTCGATGGTCAAAGTCGGCGTCTACATCTTCGCCCGCGCGCTGATGTCGTCGAACGGCGCGCCGGAACTGGTCGGCTACGTCTGCACCATCATGGCGACCATCACCCTGGTGTACGGCTTCATCATGTATCTGCCGCAGTGTGACATGAAGCGGCTCTTGGCCTACTCCACCATCACCCAGCTCTCCTACATGTTCCTCGGTCTCGGGCTGTCGGTGTTCGGTTCGCAGATGGCCTTCAACGGCGCCATCGCTCACTTGTTCAACCATGCCTTCGCCAAGACGCTGTTCTTCTTGGTCGCCGGCGCACTGAGTTACACCACCGGAACGCGCATGTTGCCGCTGTTGCGCGGCGTCCTGTCGAAATCGCCGTTGCTCGGCATCGCCTTCGTGGTGGCGGCCTTGGCGATCGCCGGCGTCCCGCCGTTCAACGGCTTCTTCTCGAAGTTCGCGATCTTCGCCGGCGGCTTTGAGGTCGCTCAACAGCACCCCTTGCTGATGGTGCTGTTGGTGATCGCGTTGCTTGAATCGGTCGGCAGCTTCGCCTGGTTCCTGAAATGGGTCGGTTGGACAGTGCCGGGTCGTCCGTCGGAGGCGGTGGCCGCAGCGTCCCCGGTTCCGCTCTCCATGCAGATCGTGCTGATCACGTTGATCGTCATGGCGGTCTGCTCAAGCTTCATCGCCGCTAGCTGGCTCGGTTGAGGACAACAAGATGTCTGGATTACAGATCGTAAATGGGCTTGCGGGCCTGCTGATAGTCACCTCGCTGCTGGTGGTGGTGGCGCGCAAGCCCTCACAATCGGCCAAGTTCTACGCGCTTCAATCGTTGGTGCTGGTGGCGGTGTTCGTCGCCCTCGGCTCGGCCACCAACGCGCCGCAACTCTATATCTGGGCCGCGGTGGCGTTCGTCACCAAGGTGGTGCTGGTGCCGGTGATCATGGCGCGCAGCTTCGGCCGGCTGTCGGACGAACGGCTCGGAACCGGCGAGCGGATCTCGCCCGCCGTCACCGTGTTGCTCGCCGCCGTCGTCGTCCTGCTCTGCACGCTGATCATCTCCGGCGTGACGCTGCCGGCGGCCGCGGGGATCAAGCCCGCGCTCGCCATCTCGCTCGCCCACTTCTTCTTCGGGCTGGCCTGCATCGTGACCCAGCGCAACATCCTCAAGCAGGTGTTCGGCTATTGCCTGATGGAGAACGGCTCGCACCTGACGCTCGCCCTGCTGGCGGGCAGCGCTCCCGAACTGGTCGAGATCGGCATCACCACCGACGCCGTCTTCGCCGTCGTCATCATGGTCATCCTGGCCACGCAGATTAACCGCAAGCTGGCAACGCTCGACGCCGACCAGCTCACCACCTTGAAGGGATGATCGCCATGGTCGCCTCGGACCTGCCTCCCCTCCTGCTGATCTCCCCTCTGGTCGCCGCGATGCTGATCTTCGCGATGCCCATCAGCGGACGAACTGCCAGGCGTATCGAACTGCTGCACCTTGCCTCGCTCGTCGTCGTGTTGGTGCTGGCTCTTATGACCGTCGGTCATGTGTTGTCGTCCGGCAACCTGATGGCGTTCGGCGACTGGCTGATGGTCGATCCGTTGGCCGCGATCTTCGTCGGTCTGATCGGCGTCGTCGGCTGCCTCACCGGATTTTACTCGATCGGTTATATCCGGCACGACGTCGCGCACGGCGAACTGACGCCGTGGAAGCAAAAGCTGTATTACGGCTTCTTCAACCTGTTCCTGTTCACCATGCTGCTGGTGGTCACCGCCAACAACATCGTGATGATGTGGGTCGGGATCGAAGCGACGACCTTGGGGTCGGCGTTCCTGGTCGGCATCTACGGCAAGGGCACCTCGCTGGAAGCCGCCTGGAAATACCTGATCATCTGCTCGGTCGGTGTCGCCTTCGGCCTCTACGGCACGGTGTTGACCTTCGCCAATGCCGCGGCCTCGATCGATCCGCACCAGGCCGTGCTGTGGACCAGCATCATGGCCCACGCCCAGGAGCTCGATCCGACGCTGATCAAGATCGCCTTCGTGTTCGTGCTGATCGGCTTCGGCACCAAGGCCGGCATCTTCCCGATGCACGCCTGGCTGCCCGACGCGCATTCCGAAGCGCCGAGCCCGGTTTCGGGTCTGCTGTCCGGCGTGTTGCTGAAGTGCGGTCTGTTCGTCATCATTCGTTACTACGCCGTCACCATCAAGGCGATCGGCCCGGAGTTTCCGCAGTCGATGCTGCTGGTGCTCGGCGTGCTGACGGTGGCGATCTCGGCCTTCCTGGTGTTCGTCCAGCACGACTTCAAGCGCAAGCTCGCCTACCACTCGATCGAGCACGTCGGCCTGATCGTGATCGGTCTCGGCGTCGGCGGCCCGCTCGGCATCGCCGCGGCGCTGCTGCACACCATCAACCACAGCTTCACCAAGGCGCTGCTGTTCTGCGGCTCGGGCAACGTACTGCAGAAATACGGCACCCGCGATCTGCGCTCAGTGAAGGGCATCCTGCGCACCGCGCCGGTGACCGGGCTGTTCATCATGGCGGGTGCGCTCGCGCTGGCCGGCTTCCCGCCGTTCAACGTGTTCGTCTCGGAGTTCATGGTGTTCGCCGCCGGCCTCGACGCCGGATATCCGAAGCTGATGATCCTGGTCGCGCTGCTGTTCACCATCACGGTTGCGGCGCTGGTCGACATCATCGCGCATTCGGTGCTCGGCAAGGCGCCCGAGAACATGGAGAAGAGCGACTCCAGCTGGCTGTCGCTGGCGCCGATGGGGGTGCTGCTGGCGCTCATCATGGTGTTCGGCGTCGCGATGCCTCGCCCGGTCGGCGAGATCCTGCGCCAGGCCACCGGCATCGTCATGGATCAAGGACATGCGACGGCGACCGCCACGCCGATCGAACACGTCGCGGCGAAGAAATAGCCGCCGGCCCCAACGGAGAACTGACATGAACATCAATGTAGCAGACCGGGTCGGCGCCTCGCATATCGAATATTTGCGCCAGAAGTTGCCGCATGCCGTGCTCGAAGAGCGCTGGCAGACGGACAAGCAGGTCACCGTCACCGTCAAGCTGAACCAACTCCCCGAGGCCGTCTCGACGCTGTATTACGGGCGCGAAGGCTGGCTCTCGGTGGTGGTCGGCAACGACGAGCGTTCGCTCAACGACAGCTTCGGCCTGTACTACGTGCTGTCGATGGAAGGCGAGGAGAAGTGCCACGTCGTCGTCCACGCCGCGGTGCCGAGCGACAACGAGGAATTCCCCTCGGTGACGCCGAAGGTTCCGGGCTGCGTCTGGGGCGAGCGCGAAATCCGCGACATGTACGGCCTGCGCCCGGTCGGTCTGCCGGACGAGCGCCGCCTGGTGCTGCCGGACGATTGGCCGGACGGGTTGCACCCGCTGCGCAAGGACTCGATGGACTATCGGCTGCGTCCGCCGCCGACCAGCGACAAAGAGAACTACCAGTTCCGCAACGACGCGGCCGGCGAGACCACCGTGGTGCCGCTCGGGCCGTTGCACATCACCTCGGACGAACCCGGCCATTTCCGGCTGTTCGTCGACGGTGAAGACATCGTCGACGCCGACTACCGGATGTTCTACGTGCATCGCGGCATGGAGAAGCTCGCCGAAACCCGGATGGGCTACAACGAGGTGACGTTCCTCGCCGACCGGGTCTGCGGCATTTGCGGCTACGCCCACTCGGTGGCCTATGCCAACTCCGTCGAAAACGCGCTCGGCATCATCGTGCCGCAGCGCGCCCAGGCGATCCGCTCGCTGCTGCTGGAAACCGAGCGGTTGCACAGCCACATGCTGAACCTCGGCCTGGTCTGCCATTTCGTCGGCTTCGACTCCGGCTTCATGCAGTTCTTCCGGGTCCGCGAAAAGGCGATGACGCTGGCGGAGATGCTGACCGGCGCCCGCAAGACCTATGCGATCAACCTGATCGGTGGCGTGCGCCGCGATATCCTCGGCGAGCAGCGCACCCGCACCCTGCAATTGGTCGGCGAACTGCGCGAAGAAGTGCAGCGGCTGTTGGAAATGCTGTTGGCGACGCCGAACTTCGGCCCGCGCGTGGCCGGCGTCGGCCTGCTCGATCGCAAGATCGCGCGCGATTATTCGCCGGTCGGTCCGTTGGTGCGCGGCAGCGGCTTTAAACGCGACACCCGCGTCGACCACGCCTTCGCCGGCTATAAGAACGTCAAGCTCGGCGTTCACACCGGCGACGGCTGCGACGTGCTGTCGCGAACCATGGTTCGTGCCGCCGAGATCTTCGACAGCCTCTCGCTGATCGAGCAGTTGCTCGAAGGCACCCCGGAAGGCCCGATCATCAACGAGGACTTCACCTACAAGCCCCACCAGTTCGCGCTCGGCTTCACCGAAGCCCCCCGCGGCGAGGACATCCACTGGTCGATGACCGGCGACAACCAGAAGCTCTATCGCTGGCGCTGCCGGGCCTCGACCTACGCCAACTGGCCGGTGCTTCGCTACATGCTGCGCGGCAACACGGTGTCCGATGCGCCACTCATCGTAGGTTCGATCGACCCTTGCTACTCCTGCACCGACCGCGTCACCGTGGTCGATGTCAAGAAGGAGACCAGCAAGACGATTCCCTACAAGGAAATGGAACGCTATTGCCGCGAGCGCAAAGACTCGCCGTTGAAGTAGGGAAGACGTCAATGTTCAAACTGCTAAAGGAAGTCTTCCGCACGGGCGAAGCCACGGTGAAATATCCGTTCGCGCCGCTGGAAATCTCCAAGGATTTTCGCGGCAAGCCCGAGCACAACGCGGAACAGTGCATCGCCTGCGCGGCGTGCACCGTCGCCTGTCCGGCCAACGCCTTGACGATGGAAACCGACCTTGTTGCGGGCACGCGCACCTGGTCGATCTCGTACGGCCGCTGCGTGTTCTGCGGCCGCTGCGAGGAGGTCTGTCCGACCCAGGCGATCAAGCTGACGCCGGACTTCGAGCTTGCGGTCGCCAACAAGGCGGACCTCACGGTCAAGGCGGTGTTCAAGCTCGCCAACTGCGTCTGCTGCGGCGAGCCGTTCGCGCCCGCCAAGGAGATCGCCTACGTCACCGCGCTGATCGAGGCGGCCACCGTCAAGGACGGCGCCGAAGTCACGGCGACGGCGTCCGCGGAAATCGAGCGCCGGCGTCGGATGCTGGCAACTTGCCCGAGCTGCAAGCGCGTCAATGACCTGGTGCAGATCGCCCGCATCACCGATCAGCAGGAGAAACGTCGATGAAAATGGACACCCCCGCCGACATCAAGCGGATGAAATCCTCGCTGCTGTCGAATATCCGCCGCTCCGCTTATGTGTATCGGGTCGACTGCGGCGGCTGCAACGGCTGCGAGATCGAGATCTTCGCCGCCATCACGCCGATCTTCGACGCCGAACGGTTCGGCATCAAGGTGGTCGCCTCGCCGCGTCACGCCGACATTCTGCTGTTCACCGGCGCGGTGACCCGCGCGATGCGGATGCCGGCGCTGCGCGCCTACGAGGCCGCTCCGGATCCGAAGATCGTGGTGTCGTACGGCGCCTGCGGTTGCACCGGCGGCATCTTCCACGATCTGTACTGCGTCTGGGGCGGCACCGATCAGGTGGTCCCGGTCGACGTCTACATTCCGGGCTGCCCGCCGACGCCGCCGGCCACGATCTATGGCTTCGCCGTCGCGCTCGGCCTGTTGGATCAGAAGCTGAAGGCCAAGACCCACATCGAAGGCGAGGACGAGCAGGCCGGAATCAACCACGCGGCGATTCCTTATAACTTGCGCGTTCACGTCGAGCGCGAGGCCCGCCGCATGGCCGGCTACCGCCAGGGCCGCGATATCGCCGATCGTTTCCTCGCCATGATCGAACTCGGCGGCACCACGCCGCTGCATCAGCGCATCGCCAGCTTCGCGGCCGCCGAGAGCGACCCGCGGCAGGCCGAGATCTTCCTGCGGCTCGGCGAAGCATTGGTGCAAACGGAGTTGCGGTGATGAGCGGCGACGTCATCTTCTACCGCCTCAATGCCAAGATCATGGAGCGCGACGGCGACATCCCGGATGACGCCAAGCAGGTGATCTACTACTCGCTGGCGATCGGACATCACGTCGGGGTGTTCGATTGCTTCAAGCCGGTGCTTCGCTGCAAAGCCGAATTCTTCGAACGGCTGGTCGCGGCGATGCCCGAGGGCGAGGCGAGGCGCAAGCTCGACGGCCTGCATCGCTTCGGTGAGATCACCATCGACCGTTCGCACACCGAGCTGCTCGGCGCTGCGATCGATCAAGTCTCGCCGTCGCTGGACAGCGAATCCGCCGATTGGCTGCGCGAACTCGGGGTCTCGCTGGCGGCGATCGAGGCGGAGCCCGCCATCTATCTGATGGGACGACGGCTATGACCGGAATGGTGCTGACGGTCGGCAACACGCTGATGGGCGACGACGGGGCAGGGCCGCTGCTTGCGGAGCTGCTCGAAGCCAATCCGGCGACGGGTTGGAGCGTGCTCGACGGCGGCGCCACGCCGGAGAACGTCACTTATGTGGTCCGCGCCGAGGCGCCCGAGCGGGTGCTGTTGGTCGACGCGGCCGACATGCAGCTTCCCCCCGGCACGGTGTGCCGGATCGAAGAGGCCGACGTCGCCAAGCAATTCCTGATCACCACTCACGCTATCCCGCTCGACGTGCTGATCGCCTCGCTGCGGGAGACCGTGCCGCGGGTGACGTTCGTCGGCATTCAGCCGGCCGTGGTGACGTTCTACGGCGACATGACGCCGGCGGTTAAGGCTGCGGTGGAGGGTCTGCACCGAAGCCTCTTATTGGGTACGGACCCTGACGATCTGCCGACCGTGGCCGAACGCCACGACCAGACAGCAATGACTTAGTGACTCAGTGACTTAGTGACTTAGTGCCACATTGAAGGAGACACGCCGTGGCTGATAACGCAATATTGGGCTCAGACGCCTACTCTCCAGCTGAAATTCAAGACAAGGTCGAAAAGCTCGGCGTCAAGAAGGCGCGGATGCCCTTCCTGCCCGAGTTCATGCTGTCGATGATCGCCGGCGGCTCCATCGGGATCGGCGGCATGTTCTTTATCATCGTGCTGGCGGATCCGACGCTCGGCTTCGCGCCACAGCGCTTCCTCGGTGGCATCGCCTTCTCGCTGGGGCTCAGCATCGTGATGATCGGCGGCGCCGAGCTGTTCACCGGCAACTGTTTGATCGTTATGGCGTGGTGGAACGGTCAGATCCGAACCGGCGAGGTGTTTCGTAACTGGACCGTCGTATGGGTCGGCAATCTCGTCGGCGCTCTTGGCCTGGTCTTCATGTTGTACATGGCCCACTTCGCCGATCTCAACAACGGCGCGGTCGGGACCGCGATCCTCAAGCTTGCGGCGAGCAAGATCCAACCCGACATGGTGACGATCTTCTTCAAGGGCATTCTGTGTAACTTGCTGGTCTGCCTCGGCGTCTGGCTTGCTTATGCGGGTCGCTCGGTCGCCGACAAGATGGCCGGCATGGTGCTGCCGGTCGCGGCATTCGTTGCTGCCGGGTTCGAGCATTGCGTCGCCAACATGTTCTTCCTGCCGATGGCTTGGGTGCTGGTGGAAACCGGCCATGTGCCGGCCGGCATGGATGTCTCCGTGATCACCACGCTCGGCATCGTGCATAACCTGATCCCCGCGACGCTGGGCAACATCGTCGGCGGCGCCGGCTTTGTCGGTTTCATCTACTGGGCGATCTACCGCAAGGGTCTCGGTGGCTTGACGCCGCTGCCGCCGCGCGCCGCCAAGCAGGTGGCGCCCTCCAATGGCAAGCGGGCGATGCCGGCTGAGTAATCCACACACGGCCGTCCGTGGCCGGCAGCGTCGGCCACGGACGGATACTTACGATGAGATCCAGTACTTCCGGGGAATCTCCCATGTCCATCCGTCACGACGTTTCTACTCGCGGCACGCTGATCGACCCACACGGTCGCCACATCGACAGGCTGCGGGTCTCGGTGACCGATCGCTGTAATTTCCGCTGCAGTTATTGCCTGGGCGCCCATCCGGTATTTGCGCCGCGCGCCGAACTGCTCACGCTCGACGAACTTGATCGGCTGTGTTCGGCCTTCGTCGGCTGCGGCGTGCGCCGCGTCCGTCTGACCGGCGGCGAACCGCTGGTCCGCCGCAACCTGATGTCCTTCGTGCGCGCGCTGTCGCGGCACCTGGTCTCCGGCGCGCTCGACGAAATCACCATGACCACCAACGGCGCGCTGCTCGGCCGCTACGCCCGCGAACTCGCCGATGCCGGGCTGAGCCGCATCAACGTCTCGGTCGACACGCTCGATCCGGTTGAATTCAAGTCGATCACGATGGGCGGCGACGTCGACGTGGTGCTGGACGGCATCGCGGCGGCGCGCGCCGCCGGATTGCCGGTGAAACTCAACACCGTGGTGCAGGCCGGGGTGAACGAAGCTGCGATCCCGGCGCTGATCGAATACGCCCACGCCCGCAACATGGATCTGACGCTGATCGAAGTCATGCCGATGGGGCTGTACGCCGGCAAGCGCCCGGCGTCGTTCGTGTCGCTGCAGAAGATCCGTGCCGATCTCGAGACCCGCTTCACGCTGACCGATCTGCTGGATCGCTCCAGCGGTCCCGCGCGCTATGTGCGGGTGGCGCAGACCGGCGGCCGGGTCGGCTTCATCACGCCGATGAGCCGCGGCTTTTGCGAGTCATGCAACCGGGTCCGCATCACCTCGACCGGCCAGTTGGTGCCCTGCCTCGGCCATGTCGAAGGCCTCGATCTGCGCGCCGCGCTGCGCAGCAGCGAAAGCGAGGCGCCGCTGATCGATGCGATCCATGCCGCGGTCGCGCACAAGCCCGACGGCCACGATTTCGCGACCGCCAACCGTTTCCCGGTGACGGTCGAGCGCAGCATGAATGTGACAGGCGGCTGATCGTGGCAGACCCGCTGCAGCCCGGTTGCGTCCGCATCACGGCCGATGTGGCGGACGCACGGGTGGTCGCGCGCAGCGTGTTGAGCGATCGACCGCGCGGCCTTGCGGCCGCGATTGCACGGCACCGGCCGGTCGCCATTCCCGATCTGACGCGGCGGCTGTTTGCGTTGTGCGGCACCTCGCATTGGCTCGCCGCGATCAATGCGCTGGCGATGGCGGGCGCTGCGATGGAGGCGCCGTCGCCGGACACCGCGGTTCGCATGCTGGCCGCCGAGCGCGTCGTCGCGCATCTGCAGGCGACGTTCATCGATTGGGGCAGCACGGTGCGGCCGACGCCGATCGAGGCTGCGGCGCTGTCGTCGGCGTTGACCTTGGCCAAGGGGTCGCACATCGACGGCGAGGCCTTGCTCGGCGCCGTCGGCGCGCTCGGCATGGCGACCCGGGATCGCAACACAACCGCGGCCGGCTCCTGGGTCGAGCGGCTGCTGATCACCGCCGGCGCCGATAGCATCGGAGCGCCGACCGTCGACGTTCTCACGGCGAACGACGATGAGCAGGTGCTGGCTGCGCTCGACGATCAGGAAGAGACATTCGCCGCGGCGCCGTGGCTGCCGGGGCGACGTCCGGAGACCGGACCCGCGGCGCGCGCCGCGTTGCGCGGGCTGCGCCCTGCCTCGCCGGCGGAGCGACTCTGCGCGCGGCTCGCCGAGGTGGCCGAAGCGGCCGATCTGATTGCCGGCACGCAGCGGGCCGACGGTTCGGAATGGCTCTCCACCGCCTCGCTTGGCCCGGGCGTCGGGTTCTGTGCGGTGGAAACGCCGCGTGGGCGGCTGCATCATCTGGTGCGGCTGGCCCCGCAAGGAACCGTGCAGCGCTATCTGATCCTGGCGCCGACCGAATGGAATTTCGCCGCCGACGGTCCGTTCGCCGCCGCGCTCGACAAGTTTCCGGTCGGCGAGGACGGCGACGCGGCGAAATCCGCCATCGCACGGCTCGCGTCGCTCTACGATCCCTGCGTCGGTTGCGCCATCGAAGTGCGCCAGCTTGCGGACCGCCCCGCCCCGCATCAGCGCGGGATTTCGGCTGATGCAATCCGCGGCGCGCCGTAACGGCAGGCGCCAGTTGGGAGATCGCGATGTTGGACAATTCGGGATTGGAACTGCTGCCGGCGTCGGTGCGCACGTCGTGTGAAATCGCGGTGCAGCCGCTCGGTCGCGGCAAGTCAACGGCGATGGTCGCCGAGGAGGTGCCGATCGGCGTGTTGTACAGCGGCATCCCGCACGCGGTGATGATGGCGTCGCCGGCCGATCTCGAGGATTTCGCGATCGGCTTTTCGGTGACCGAGGGCATCATCAAGGCGGCATCCGACGTTCGCGAGATCTCCGTGCAGCAAACCTGCGACGGCGTCGAAATCAATCTGGTGCTGGTGCCGGAGCGGTTTCAGGACTTTCTCTCGCGGCGTCGCACGCGCAATCTGCGCGGCCACACCAGTTGCGGTCTGTGCGGCGTCGAGGAAGTTGCCGACACCCGCGCCGACACGCCGCAGGCGCCCGCCGGGCAGCCGTTTTCGCAGGCCGCCGTGCGCCGCGCGTTGGCTGCGCTGACGAACCACCAAGAGTTGCATCGGCTGAC
The DNA here is from genome assembly GCF_000013745.1 of Rhodopseudomonas palustris BisB18. Lineage (GTDB taxonomy): Bacteria > Pseudomonadota > Alphaproteobacteria > Rhizobiales > Xanthobacteraceae > Rhodopseudomonas_A > Rhodopseudomonas_A palustris_F. The sequence continues at coordinate 5,093,166 of NC_007925.1, read as the reverse complement.
CCGCGCCGCGCACGCCGCGGCATGGGTTGCAATCGAAGGCGACATCCTGCTGGTGCGCGAAGACGTCGGCCGGCATAACGCGCTTGATAAGTTGATCGGCGCGGCAATGCGTCAGGGCTTCGATCTCGGCGCCGGCTTCTGCCTGATCACCAGCCGCTGTTCATACGAGATGGTGCAGAAAGCGTTGATGGCGTCGATGCCTGCAATTGTCGCTATTTCCGCACCGACCGGGCTCGCTGTGCGAACGGCAGCGGCCGCCGGACTGACGCTCGTCGCGCTGGCGCGAGACGAGGGACAGAACGTCTATGCAGGCGCGCACAGGATCGACGGCCCGTAGCCGAAACCGGCCGCTAATCGTCAAGCTTCTTGATTTGGATCAAGTCTAAAGACGGGCTACAAGTATTCGTACGAGCGTCGGTTTGCTGGAGATTGCGACCATGTTTCGTGCTCTGAACTGGATCGCAGCCGTTGCAATCGTCGAATTCACAACCTGCGTTTACCTCCTTCTCAAGCCGCTGCCGTCATCGGCCGCGGATGAACAGGGGAATATTCACGCCATTACCTGATCGTCGCCATGTGCATCGCTCTACCATGTAAGATTGTGGCCGTTGCCGATTCCGCGCTGATGCTTGTCGCCGTGGCTGCCGAAGGAGAGTCCGCGCATGAGATCGTCTCGGCCGCCCTTCTGGTGAGCCCGCAGCGACCGGTCGAGGATTTGGTCGGCGCATTCGTTCTGATCCACGCAGGATTCGCCATTTCTCGGATCGACGAGGCCGAGGCGCGATCGCGCCAGCAGGTCTTCGCGGCGCTGAGAGGCGGAACGGACGCCATCGATCTGGACGATTTCTACGCATCCACGACGGATGCTCCGGCTCTGCCCGGATTTTGCGCTGAGAGACGCCCGCTCCCCGACACTGCCTCGTGATTGTTCCGTAGGGTCTTTGCAGCATGTACGAGAAGTTCGAATATCTCCTGGCGCTCGGACGCGAGAAACACTTTGGCCGCGCCGCGCAAGTCTGTGGCGTTTCGCAGCCCAACCTCTCGGCGGCCATCAAGCAACTGGAGATTCAGTTCGGCGTGATCCTGGTCGATCGCGGCGCGCGTTTCATGGGCTTCACGCCCGAAGGCGAGCGGGTGCTGGATTGGGCGCGCAGCATCGTCGGCGATTTTCGCGCGATGACCGCCGAAATCGAATCGATGAAACAGGGCTACGCGGGGAATTTGCGGATCGCGGCGATTCCGACGTCGTTGCCGATCCTGTCGCGGCTGACCGCGTCGTATTGGGAGCGGCATCCCGGCGTGCACGTCTCGATCTCGTCGTGCAATTCCGCCGAGATCCTGGCCCGGCTGGAGAATCTCGAGACCGATATCGGCATCACCTATTTCGATCGGGAATCGCTCGGCCGCAACGCCGAAGTGCCGCTGTATCATGAGCGTTATTGCCTGATCGCCTGCCGCGACATGCCGCTGATGGACCGCCCGACGGTGACCTGGGAAGAGGTGGCGACGCTGCCGTTGTGCCTGCCCTCGACCGACATGCAGAATCGCCGGATCTATGATCGCATCTTCAAGGAGGTCGGCGTCACCGTGCAGCCGGCGATGGAGTCCAACGACTTCATCGTCCGCATCGCGCATCTGCGCGCCGGACGGCTGGCCACGGTGATGCCGCGGATCATGGCGGAAGACTGGTCGGTGCCGCCGGAATTGGTGTCGATCCCGATCGTCGCGCCCGAAGTGAGCGCTCTGGTCGGCTTGCTCTACCCCAAGCGCGATCCGATTCCGCCGTTGACCGCGGCGCTGATCCACGAAGCCCGCCAGTTGGTCCCGGTGCTGACCGCGATGGCCTGAGACGGCGGCTTGCAGACCCTAACCGATGCCAGGCGGTCGCCGTGGCGAATGGAGACGACGTGATGTGTACCACATGCGGATGCGGCGGAACCGAAGCCACCATCGAGGGCGCCGATGCCCATGGGCATGCGCACCACCATCCGCATGATCACGACCATGCCCACGACCACGACCATCACGACCACGATCATGCCCATGGTCACGGCGGCGAACACGGCCACGCCCATGACCATGCCCACGACGGTCATCATCATGATCACCATCATCATCACGACCATGCCGCATCGGTGGCGCCGCCGGCGCCCGGCGCCGTCAGCTCGCGAACCATCGTGCTGGAGCGCGATATTCTCGCCGAGAACGATCGCCTCGCGGCCCGCAACCGCGCCCGCTTTGCCGAGGCCGGCGTGCTGGCGCTGAATCTGGTTTCGAGTCCCGGCTCCGGCAAGACCACGCTGTTGACCCGCACCATCGCAGCGCTCGCCGGCAGCGTGCCGGTCGGCGTCATCGAGGGCGACCAGCAGACCAGCAACGACGCCGACCGGATTCGCGCCGCCGGCGCGCCGGCGGTGCAGATCAACACCGGCAAGGGCTGCCATCTCGACGCGCATATGGTGGGCCACGCTTGCGATCAGCTCGAGCTTGCCCGCGGCGGCGTGTTGTTCATCGAGAACGTCGGCAACTTGGTTTGTCCCGCGGCATTCGATCTCGGCGAAGCCGCCAAGGTCGCTATCGTCTCGGTCACCGAGGGCGACGACAAGCCGCTGAAATATCCCGATATGTTCGCCGCCGCGCGCTTGGTGCTGGTGAACAAGATCGATCTGTTGCCTTACGTCGATTCCGATATCGCCGTGCTCACCGCCAACGCCAGGCGCGTCAATCCTGCGGTCGAGGTGCTGGTGCTGTCGGCGCGCAGCGGCGAAGGCATGGATGCCTGGATCGCCTGGTTGAAATCCCGATTGGCCACATAGGACGGACGCATCATGTGCCTCGGCATTCCCGTACAAATCATCGCCGTCACCGATGCGGACAAGATGCTGGCGCTCGCCGAGGTCAAGGGCGTGCGCCGCGAGATCAACGTGATGCTGGTCAGCGATCCCGCTGAACCGATCGCGGCGTTGATCGGGCGCTGGGTGCTGCTGCATGTCGGCTTTGCGGTGTCGCGGATCGACGAGGACGAGGCGCGGATCACGCTCGACCTGCTCGACGCCACCGGCGCCGTGGAAGAAGAACTCGCCGTGATGGCGCCGCAATGACCGCGACCCAAGCCAAGAACTTTGCCGACGAATTCCGCGATCCGGCGCATGCCCGCGCCGAATTGACGCGGATCGCAAGGCTCGCCGCCGCGCTCGGCGCCACCCACGACAAGCCGGTCTCGATCATGGAGATCTGCGGCGGCCATACGCACACGATTTTTCGCCATGGCCTCGATCGCTTGATCGATGACGGCATCGAATTCGTCCATGGCCCGGGCTGCCCGGTCTGCGTGCTGCCGCAGGCGCGGATCGACGAATGCATCGAGATCGCCAGCCGTCCCGGCGTGGTGCTGGCAACCTTCGGCGACGCGGTGCGGGTGCCGGGCACGCAGGGTTCGCTGCTGGTCGCTAAGGCCAAGGGCGCCGACGTGCGCATCGTCTATTCGCCGCTCGATGCGCTGGCGCTGGCGCGCAAGCTGCCGGACCGCGAAGTGGTGTTCTTCGCCATCGGTTTCGAGACCACGATGCCGGCCACCGCGCTGACGCTGCTGCAGGCCGAACGCGAGGGCATCAAGAATTTCTCGCTGTTCTGCAATCACATCACGGTGCCGCAGCCGCTGCGCGTGCTGCTGCAGGACCCGATGATGCAGATCCACGGCTTCGTCGGCCCCGGCCATGTCAGCATGGTGATCGGGCTGGAGCCGTATGAGTTCATCGCCGAACAATTCCACCGCCCGGTGGTGGTCGCGGGCTTCGAGCCGGTCGATCTGTTGCAATCGGTGGCGATGGTGCTGACGCAACTGGTCGAAGGCCGCGCCGAGGTGGAAAATCAGTACGCGCGGGTGGTGCGCAAGGCCGGCAATCCGCAGGCGCTGGCGGCGATCGACGCGGTGTTCGAGCCGCGCGCCAGCTTCGAATGGCGCGGCCTCGGCGAGATCGAATGGTCGGGCATGAAGATTCGCGGCCGCTACGCCGCGTTCGACGCCGAGCAGAAATTCGGCGTCGGCTATGGCGGCACGCGGGCGGCGACCGCGCCCGAACTGGCGGATTGCCGCTGCGGTGAAGTGGTGAAGGGCGCGGTGAAGCCGCCGGATTGTCCGCTGTTCGGCACGGTGTGCCGGCCGGAAACGCCGGTCGGCGCGCTGATGGTGTCGTCGGAAGGGTCTTGCGCGGCGTATTGGCAATATGCCGGGCGGCGCGTCGCCACGGCGGAGGCTGCGGTATGAGCAAGTTGATTGGGACGGTGGTGACGCTGGCGCATGGCGGCGGCGGCAAGGCGATGCGCGACCTCGTCGCCGAAGTGTTCATGCCGGCGTTCGACAATCCGATTCTCGGCGTCATGGAAGATCAGGCGCGGCTCGAGCTCGGCGCACTGTCGGTGCCTGGCGCGCGGCTCGCCTTCACCACCGACGGCTTCGTGGTGCGACCGCTGGAATTTCCCGGCGGCGATATCGGCAAGCTCGCGGTGTGCGGCACGGTGAACGATCTCGCAGTCGGCGGCGCCACGCCGCTGTGGCTGTCCTGCGCGGTGGTGATCGAGGAAGGTTTTGAATTCGAAAAGCTGCGCCGCATCGTGGCGTCGATGCGGGCCTCGGCGGCCGAGGCCGGCGTGCTGATCGTCACCGGCGACACCAAGGTGGTGGAGCGCGGCGCGGCCGACGGATTGTTCATTACCACCGCCGGCGTCGGGGTGTTTCCGCCGGGGCGCAATCTCGCCGCGGTGAATGTGCGGCCGGGCGACGTGGTGCTGGTCAATGGCCCGATCGGCGATCACGGCGCCGCGGTGATGGCCGCGCGCGGCGATCTATTGCTGGAAACCAAGTTGATCAGCGATTGCCGTCCGCTCAACGGCCTGATGAATGCGCTGCTTGAGGCCGCGCCCGCCACGCGTTGCGCGCGCGATGCGACCCGCGGCGGCGTCGCCGCGGTGCTGAACGAAATCGCGGCGGCCGCCAAGATCGGCGTCGCGATCGACGAGGCGAAGATTCCGGTGCGTCCCGAAGTCGACGGCGTCTGCGAAATTTTGGGCCTCGATCCCTTGTATCTCGCCAATGAAGGCACCTTGGTCGCGGTGGTGCCGGCCGATCAGGCCGACGCCGCGCTGGCGGCGTGGCGTGCCCGCGCCGATGGAACTGATGCTTGCGCGATCGGCGAGATCACCGCGGGGCCGTCCGGCGACGTGGTGATGCGCACCCGGTTCGGCAGCGAGCGACTGGTCGATCTGATGATCGGCGATCAATTGCCGCGGATTTGCTGAGAGCTTCCGTCGGAATCGGTCCTACCAGTTCAAGCACCCGCAATACGCCAGCGTGCCCCGGACGCGGCGCAGCGCGCCGCGCTTGCGGCGTGGTGCGCTGCAGAGCCGGAGCCGTTACGGAATGCAGCGCTTGGAACGGTCCCGGCTCGCGCAGCAGCGTGAAGAACGCTGCAGCGCGTCCGGGACACGGGCCGCATTGCTTTGACAACGCGGCGCCAGCCGAACGCGCTACGCCAGCGCCCGCGCGGCGGCGATGATCGCCTGGCCGTAAGCCAGCCCGCCGTCATTGGCGGGGATTTGTGCCGGCGACAGCACCGGCAGCGAACTTGCACTGAGCCGCGCGAGACAAGCCTGAAGTAACAGACCGTTCTGGAACACGCCGCCGCCGAGCGCGATCGCTTGCGCGTCGTTGGCCTTGGCGATCTTTAGCGCGCAATCACAGAATGCGTCGGCGAGCCCGAAGTGAAACCGTGCCGCGATAGCGGCGATCGGCACGCCGGCCGCAAGGTCGTCTAACAGCGCCCGCCACATCGGCGCCGGATCGATGCTCCAGGGCGTCGTCGCGGTGTCGAGCGCAAACGGATAGCCGCGCGTATCAGCGCTGCCGCTGGCCAACGCCTCCAGCGCCATCGCCGCTTCGCCCTCGAAGCTTAGTTGCGCCGGCGCCAGCGCGAGGGCTGCAGCGACCGCATCGAATAGCCGGCCGCAGGACGACGACGGCGGCGAATTGATGCCGCGCGCCATCGCCTGCCGCAGCACGCCAAGTTGTTGCGCGGCGAGGATCGCGCCGCCCGGCAATGCCGGCAGGCACGCCGCGGTGCCCTCAGTGCCGAACGCCGCGTCGAGCTGCGCCAGCAGATTGCGCCACGGCTGCGTCACCGCGCGGGCGCCGCCCGGCAGCGGCACCGGTTTCAAGTGCGCCATCCGGGTGAAGTCCATGTAGTCGCACAGCAGAATCTCGCCGCCCCACACCGTGCCGTCGCTGCCATAGCCGATGCCGTCGAGCGCGATGCCGACGACGCGGCCGCCGTCGCGCGGCCAGCCCCGCTCCGCCATCGCGGACGCGATATGCGCGTGATGATGCTGCACGCGCGCAAGCGGCAGAGCACGCTCGGCGGCGGCTTGCTCGGCCCAGGCTGAGCTGCGATAGGCCGGGTGCAGATCGGCCGCGAGCAGAGAAGGGCGATGGTCGAACAGCTGCGCGTAGTCGTCGATGGCGCGGACGAATTCGCGATAGGTCAACGGCTCTTCGAGATCGCCGAGGTGATGCGACAGCAGCGCCTCGTCGTTGCGCGTGAGACAAATCGCGCCTTTCATTTCGCCGCCCAGCGCCAGCACCGGCGGCGCCGCAGCGAACCCCGGCGGCAGCGTGCGCGGCGCCGGCGCGTAGCCGCGGGCGTGGCGCAACAGCCGCGTTTCGCCGCCGACCACGCGCGCCACCGAATCGTCGAGCCGCCGCGCGATCCGCCGGTCGTGCATCAGGAAACAGTCGGCGAAGCCGCCGAGCTTGCGCTGCGCGTCGGCATTGTCGATCACTTGAGGTTCGCCGGAGACGTTGCCGCTGGTCATCACCAGCGCGCCGCCGAATTCATTCAGCAGCAGATGATGCAGCGGCGTGGTCGGCAGCATGAAGCCGAGTAGCGACTGGTTCGGCGCCACCGCGGCGGCCAGCCCCTCATGGTGTCGCCACGGCAGCAGCACGATCGGCGCCGCCGGGCTCAAAAGCAGCGCGGCTTCCTGCGCATCGGCCCGGCAGAAGCGCCGGATAGCTTCGAGATCCGCCGCCATCAGCGCGAAGGGTTTGGCGGGGCGACGTTTTCGCGCGCGCAAGGCGTCGACCGCGGCTTCGCTGCCGGCGTCGCAGGCCAAGTGAAATCCGCCGAGGCCTTTCAGCGCGAGGATTTTTCCCTGCCGCAAGGCGTCGACGGCGGCGGTGAGTGGATCGTCGGCGGCCACCCGCGCGCCGGCGGCGTTCTCCAGCCACAGCTGCGGGCCGCAATCCGGGCAGGCGATCGGCTGGGCGTGGAAGCGGCGGTCGGCCGGGGAGTCGTATTCGCTGCGGCATGGCGCGCACAGCGCGAAGTCGCGCATCGTGGTGTTGGGTCGGTCGTAGGGGATCGCGTCGATGATCGAGAACCGCGGACCGCACGCGGTGCAACTGGCAAACGCATAGCGATAGCGGCGCTCGCCGGGCGTGTCGATTTCGGCGGCGCAGGCGGCGCAGATCCGCGCATCCGGCACCACGCCCGCGGTGTTGCGACCACCGTGCTCGGCCGGCGAGGACGCGATCGCAAATGTCACGAGGCCAGAGGGCGCGCTCCACGGCGCGCGCTCGATCGTGACCACATGGGCCAGTGCCGGCGCCTCATCGCTGATCGCCGCGACCAACGCCTCGATTGCGGCGCGTTCGCCGGCGACGTGAATCAGCACGCCTTCGCTGTCGTTGTGCACCGAGCCCAGAAGCGCCAGGCGCTGCGCCAGCGCGTGCACGAAGGGGCGGAAGCCGACTCCCTGCACCAGGCCGCGGACGCGGATGCGTTCGCCCACGCTCAGCGGCGCATCGCGGTCGCCGCGATCTATCGTCATTTCGGCCGGAATGCGGCAATCACCGAGGCGTCGGTTTCGATCCGCCCGGCGCCCATCAGGTCGAGACAATACGGCACCGCGGCGAACACCGCTTCCAGGCACACCGCGATCGAGGCCGGCTTGCCGGGCATGTTGATGATCAGCGTCTTGCCGCGGGTGCCGGCGAGTTGCCGCGACAGGATCGCGGTCGGCACGTGTTGCAGGCTGGCGAGCCGCATCGCTTCGCCGAAGCCGGGCATCAGCCGTTCGATCACCGCCTCGGTGGCTTCCGGGGTGCAGTCGCGCGGCGACGGGCCGGTGCCGCCGGTGGTCAACAGCAGGTCGACCTTGTCGACGTCGCACAGCGCGATCAGCGCCTCGCGCACGCTGTCGACGCCGTCCGGAATGACGCGGCCGACCGCCTCCCAGGGGCTGGTGATGGCGCGGCTGAGCCAGGCGACCACGGCGGGGCCGCCGAGATCCTCATATTCGCCGCGTGCGGCACGGTCGGAGACGGTCAGAACGCCGATGCGCACCATACGCCAATTCCCACTCTCGAGATGTCAGCCGCCGAAGTCCGACGGTTTGCTGCCGGCGATGATAGCACGGGGCTTTTGCGCGGCATCAGCGAATGTTGACTTCGATGTCGTCGTCGCGGTTTCAGCCGCGGAAATCACCAACAGACGGTCTCGGTGGCGGTGCGCAGCGCCACACCCCGCTTATTGTCCGCACAACGGGCGGCGAATTGCGCCGCTGCAATCCTGCGTGGTGCGCGGGTGTCGCTGCATCTGCGTCGTTGCGTAAGGCGGCCCGGACAGCGATCAACGGTTGCTGCAGCGCCGGCGCGGTGACGTCATCATCCCAATTGCCGACATGGCGGGGCTCTCGCGCATGTTATGTTTGGCGCGAAGCAAGGGAACACGAGATGAGTTGGTACGTAGACGCGATCGTCGTCGGGGTCATTCTGCCGTGGATCATCATGACCTATCGGCTGATCGCGGCGTTTCGCCGGGGCATTGCGGCCGGGCTGCTGAAATGGCTCACCTATTGCGCGATCAGCGTGCCGGCGATGCTGCTGATCATGTGGGCGATCCAGTTCACGCGATAACGCGAACGCTCGTTCTCAGCCCCGGTTCGGCGCAACGCAGCAATCCGCGGTCGGAGGGTCGATCGGATCGAGGCTGCCCGAGCCTTGTTCCGCCGCGGTCGACTGCGGAAGGCGATCAGCCGGGGCGCCGGGTGCCGACAGCAACGATTTTCCGCCTTCGATGATCACGAAGTTGCGTTGCGGCCGCGCCGAGCGCTGACGCTCGGAGTCGGGCGCCGCAGGGGACGCCGGCGAATTCGCGACGGCTGTTGTGTCGGCCATCTCAGCCGAGGCCTCGGCGGTGGGCACGGCAGAGCGCGGCGCGTCGACGTTTACAACCTCAATGGTCGACAGCAGTTCGCGGCCGGCAGCGGTCACTTCCCAGCCGTGGGCATTCCGAACCACGAGGCGTTGACCGAAGATGTCGAGCTGCGGGGCGCGCGCCAACATCTGATTCATCCGGTCGGTCCAGTCTTTGCCGCTGGCGCCCAGAATCGCGAGGTCGGCTTTGAGCATGTCAACGGTCGCGCATCCGTTGGGATAGCTCGACAACACCTTCAGAATGGCCACTTGCAACGACACGATTACGCTCCGACTCAGCCGACTCAAAAGACCGGGTCCCGCCCATTATCGCTTCGGGATGACGGCTGTCCAGCAAACCACCAGTTATCCCCAGTCTCGCCGGCGAGGCGGCGCGGGGCTTGCTGTTTGGAGTAGTAGGATACGGTCTAGCGGCGATGGATCGCGGAATCGGCGGCCGCCTTCGACCGGCGGTGCTTGGCATCACGCGCGGTTGGCGACCATGCGGCCTTCGCGGAAGAACCAGCGGCCGCGATGTTTGCGAAACTCCGATCGCTCGTGGTGCTTTTGCTCGGGGCCGGTGCCTTGCCGGAACCAGGCGATGAATTCCACCTCGCCGCGGCTGCCCTGCTGCGAACTGCTCAAGATATCCAGCCCGGTGAAAGTCGAGCCGTCCATCCAGGCGCGATTGGCGTCGTGGTCGAGTTCGTCGCGGACCTGCGGATCGGTGGAGTTGAGGATATAGTCGAAGTCCTTTCGGACATAGGCCGCATAGCGCGACCGCATCAGCGCTTCCGGAGTTGCCGCCGGCGTGGTCCCGGCGAGCAGCGGCCCGCAACATTGATCGAACGGTTTGTCGGCGCAGCACAGGCACTTCATTAGGCGAACCCCGTCTTTCCGTGAACGGCGAGAGGCATAGCGCTATCGCCGGCGCGAAGCCAAGGCCGCAATTGGGGGCCGCAATTGGGCGGCGTCGGTTCCGCAGGCCGGCCTTTATGAGATTCCTATAAGTCCGCTGCCGCTGCCGCCTCGAAAACCTATGCCGGCAGGCGCACCTGATCACTCGGCCGGGATCTGATCCGCCGGCCAAGATCACCGCGCAACGGAGCATCTCATGCTGGACATTCTCATGCTGGGCCTCGGGCTTGGATTCTTCGCGCTGTCGGTCGGCTACGCCTACGGCTGCGACCGGCTTTGAGGAGCACACCCATGACATTCGATCTCACCCTCGCCGGCATCGTGACAGTCGGGCTCTTGATCTACCTGACCTACGCCTTGCTGCGGCCTGAGCGTTTCTGAAGGGCGAACACCATGACACTCATCGGCTGGATTCAAATCGCATTGTACTGTGCCATCGTGGTCGCGCTGGCCAAGCCGCTCGGCTGGTACATGACGCGGGTGTTCACCGGCGAATGGACGCCGCTGTCGCCGCTGCTGCGGCCGGTCGAGGCCGGGCTGTACTGGCTCGGCGGCGTCGACGCCAAGCGCGAGCAGCATTGGCTCACCTATACGGTGGCGATGCTATTGTTTCACGTCGGCGGCTTTCTCATTCTCTATGCCGTGCTGCGACTGCAGGCGGTGTTGCCGTTCAATCCGCAGGAGCAGTCGGCGGTGGCGCCGGATCTCGCGTTCAACACCGCGATCAGTTTCCTCACCAATACCAACTGGCAGAACTACGGCGGCGAGAGCACGCTGTCCTATCTGTCGCAGATGCTCGGCCTGACGACTCAGAATTTCCTCTCGGCGGCGACCGGCATCGCGTTGGCGGTCGCCCTCATTCGCGGCTTCGCGCGTTCCTCGATGCGCACCATCGGCAATTTCTGGGTCGACGTCACCCGCTGCGTGCTCTACGTGCTGCTGCCGATCTGCGTCGTCTACGCGCTGTTCCTGGTGTGGCAGGGCATGCCGCAAACGCTGAATGCCTATGTCGACGCCACTACGCTGGAAGGCGCCAAGCAAACCATCGCGGTCGGCCCGGTGGCGTCGCAGGTGGCGATCAAGATGCTCGGCACCAATGGCGGCGGCTTCTTTAACGCCAACGCGTCGCATCCGTTCGAGAACCCGACCGCGCTGTCGAATTTCGTGCAGATGCTGTCGATCTTCGCGCTCGGCGCCGGCTTCACCAACGTGTTCGGTCGCATGGTCGGCAATCAGCGGCAGGGCTGGGCGATCCTCGGCGTGATGGGCGTGCTGTTCATCGCCGGCGTGGCGATCACCTATTGGGCTGAAGCCAGCGGCACCACCGGCCTCAACGCGCTGCGGCTCGCCGGCGGCAACATGGAAGGCAAGGAAGTCCGCTTCGGCATCGTCGCCTCCAGCCTGTTCGCGGTGATCACCACTGCCGCGTCGTGCGGCGCGGTCAACGCCATGCACGACTCGTTCACCGCGCTCGGCGGCATGATCCCGCTGATCAACATGCAGCTCGGCGAGATCATCGTCGGCGGCGTCGGCGCCGGGCTCTACGGCATGCTGTTGTTCGTGGTGCTGGCGATCTTCGTCGCAGGCTTGATGGTCGGCCGAACGCCGGAATATGTCGGCAAGAAGATCGAGGCCCGCGAGGTCAAGATGGCGATGCTGGCGATCCTGGTGCTGCCGTTGATGTATCTCGGCTGGACCGCGGTGGCGGTGGTGCTGCCGTCCGCGGTGGCGTCGATCGCCAATCCCGGCCCGCACGGCTTCAGCGAGGTGCTGTACGCCTTCACCTCGGCGACTGGCAACAACGGCTCGGCGTTCGGCGGGCTCACCGGCAACACGCTGTTCTACAATCTGACGCTCGCCACCTCGATGTTGGTCGGCCGCTTCTTCATGATCGTGCCGGCGATGGCGCTGGCCGGATCATTGGCGGCGAAGAAATCGATCCCGGCCTCGGCCGGCACGCTGCCGACCACCGGCGGGCTGTTCATCGGCCTGGTCGTCGGCGTCATCCTGATCATCGGCGGTCTCACCTTCTTTCCGGCGCTGGCGCTCGGCCCGATCGTCGAGCACCTCGCGATGACCGCCAACACCCTGTTCTGATCGACCACATTCGGAGTGACCTCAATGGATAAACTCAAAACCAGCAGGCGGGCCAGCCGCTCGGCGATGATCGATCCGGCGATCATGCTGCCGGCGGTCGGTCAGGCCTTCGTCAAGCTCGATCCGCGGCTGATGATCAAGAACCCGGTGATGTTCGTGGTCGAAGTCGTCGCGGCGTTGACCACGGTGATCTTCGCCAAAAACGTGGTGCAGGGTGGCGCCGATCTCGGCTTCACCTTCCAGATCATCCTGTGGCTGTGGTTCACCGTATTGTTCGCCAACTTTGCCGAAGCGGTCGCCGAAGGCCGCGGCAAGGCGCAGGCCGACACGCTGCGGCAGACCCGCTCCAACACCAAGGCCAAGCGGCTGCTGATCGAGGACAACTTCGAACTCTACGAAGGCGTCGCCGCGGAGCAGCTGGAGCAAGGCGATCTGGTGCTGGTCGAAGCCGGCGATATCATTCCCGGCGACGGCGAAGTGATCCGCGGCGTGGCCTCGGTCAACGAGGCGGCGATCACTGGCGAATCCGCCCCGGTGATCCGCGAATCCGGCGGCGACCGTTCGGCGGTGACCGGCGGCACGCTGGTGATTTCCGATCGCATCGTGGTGCGGATCACCGCATCGAAGGGCACCTCGTTCCTCGATCGCATGATCGGCCTGATCGAAGGCGCGGCGCGGCAGAAGACACCGAACGAGATCGCGCTGAACATTCTGCTGATCGGCCTCACCATCATCTTCATCTTCGCCACCGTGACGATCCCGAGCTACGCCGCCTATGCGGGCGGTTCGATCTCGGTGGTGGTGCTGGTGGCGCTGTTCGTGACGTTGATCCCGACCACGATCGGCGCGCTGTTGTCGGCGATCGGCATCGCCGGCATGGACCGGCTGGTGCGCTTCAACGTGCTGGCGATGAGTGGCCGCGCGGTGGAGGCCGCCGGCGACGTCGACACCTTGCTGCTCGACAAGACCGGCACCATCACGCTCGGCAATCGCGAGGCCACCGAATTCCGCCCGGTGCACGGCGTCAGCGAACTTGAACTGGCTGATGCGGCGCAGCTGGCCTCGCTGGCCGACGAGACGCCGGAAGGTCGCTCCATCGTGGTGCTGGCGAAAGAGAAGCACGGCCTGCGCAGCCGCGACATGGCGGAGCTCAACGCCGCCTTCATTCCGTTCACCGCGCAGACAAGGATGAGCGGCGTCGATGCCGGCGCGTCCTGGGTGCGTAAGGGCGCGGTGGATGCGATCCTCAACCATGTCGAAGGCGGTGGGCGGTCGCGCGCCATCGCATCAGGCAACGCGGCGCGCGCGATGGCGTCGATGTCGGAGCCGGCGCGGGAGATCTTCGCGATCGCCGACGAGGTGGCCAAGGCCGGCGGCACGCCTTTGGCGGTCGCCAAGGACGGCCGGCTGCTCGGCGTTGTTCACCTCAAGGACATCGTCAAGGGCGGCATTCGCGAGCGCTTCGCCGAATTGCGGCGGATGGGCATCCGCACCGTGATGATCACCGGCGACAATCCGATGACCGCAGCGGCGATCGCCGCCGAAGCCGGGGTCGACGACTTCCTGGCGCAGGCCACGCCGGAGGACAAATTGAAACTGATCCGCGACGAACAGGCCAAAGGAAAACTGGTAGCGATGTGCGGTGACGGCACCAACGACGCCCCGGCGCTCGCGCAGGCCGACGTCGGTGTGGCGATGAACACAGGAACGCAGGCGGCGCGCGAAGCCGGCAACATGGTCGACCTGGATTCCAACCCGACCAAGCTGATCGAGGTGGTGGAAATCGGCAAGCAGCTGTTGATGACGCGCGGCGCGCTGACCACGTTTTCGATCGCCAACGACGTGGCGAAGTACTTCGCCATCATCCCGGCGATCTTCCTCGCCTTCTATCCGCAGCTGCAGGCGCTCAACGTCATGCAGCTGGCGAGCCCGCAGAGCGCGATCCTGTCGGCGATCATCTTCAACGCGCTGATCATCATCGCGCTGATCCCGCTGGCCTTGAAGGGCGTCGCCTACCGCGCCATCGGCGCCGGCGCGCTGCTGCGCCGCAACCTGCTGGTCTATGGGCTCGGTGGCTTGATTATCCCGTTCGTCGGCATCAAGGCGATCGACCTTGCGGTCAACGCTTTGCATCTGGTTTGAGGAGAACGATCATGTTGAAAGAAATCCGGCCCGCCATCGTGCTGTTGCTGGCGCTGACGCTGCTCACCGGCCTGGCTTACCCCTTGGCGATGACCGCGCTCGCCGGCGTGATCTTCCCGAAGCAGGCGCAAGGCAGTCTGATCGAACAGGACGGCCAGGTGATCGGCTCGGCGCTGATCGGCCAGCCGTTCACCGAAGACAAGTATTTCCATGGCCGCCCCTCGGCGACCACGGCCGCCGATCCGCAGGATTCCAGCAAGACGGTGCCGGCGCCGTATAATGCGGCGAACTCCGCCGGCTCCAATCTCGGCCCGACCAACAAGGCGCTGATCGACCGGGTCAAGGACGATGTCGACAAGCTGAAGGCGGAGAATCCCTCCGCCGCGGTGCCGGTCGATCTGGTCACCACCTCGGCGAGCGGGCTTGACCCCGACATCTCGCCGGAGGCCGCGCTGTTCCAGGTGCCGCGCGTCGCCAAAGCGCGGGGACTGTCAGAGGAGCGGCTGCGCCAGCTGGTGAGCGATCACAGCAAAGCCCGGCTGGCCGGGCTGCTCGGCGAGCCGCGGGTCAACGTGCTGGCGCTCAATCTGGCGCTCGATGCGGCGAAGTAGCCAACACTAGGCCGGCCGCCGGGCAGAGGCTATGATGCGATATGGCCGATCACCGCCGCAACGCTGACCAACGACCCTCGCCCGACGCGCTGCTCGACGCCGCGCGTCGCGAGGACGATGGCCGCGGCCGGCTGAAGATCTTCGTCGGCGCCGCGCCCGGCGTCGGCAAGACCTTCGAGATGCTGCAAAGCGCCCACGCCAAGCGCAAGGCCGGCGTCGACGTCGTGGTCGGCGTGGTCGAGACCCACGGTCGCTCCGAGACCGAGGCGCTGCTCGCAGGCCTCGAAGTGATCCCGCGCCGCCGGCTCGACTACAAGGATCACGTGCTCGACGAGATGGATCTCGACGCGCTGATCGCGCGGCGCCCGCGATTGGCGCTGGTCGACGAATTGGCGCACAGCAACGCGCCCGGCAGCCGCCATCCCAAGCGCTATCTCGACGTCGAGGAACTGCTCAGCCACGGCATCGACGTCTACACCGCGGTGAACATCCAGCACATCGAAAGCCTCAACGACGTGGTGGCGCAGATCACCCACGTCCGTGTCCGCGAGACCGTGCCGGATTCGATCTTCGACCGCGCCGACGCCATCGAGCTGGTCGATCTCACCCCGGACGATCTGATCCAGCGGCTGCGCGAGGGCAAGGTCTATGTGCCGAAGCAAGCCGAGCGCGCGCTGGAGCACTACTTCTCGCCGGGCAATCTGACGGCGCTGCGCGAATTGGCGCTGCGCCGCACCGCCGAGCGGGTCGACGAGCAGTTGCTCAACCACATGCAGGCCAACGCGATCGCCGGGCCGTGGGCGGCCGGCGAGCGCATCCTGGTCTGCATCAACGAGGACACCCGCTCCGCCGGCCTGGTACGCTACACGCGACGGCTGGCGGACCGGCTGCACGCGCCGTGGAGCGCGATCTGCGTCGAGACCAGGAGCGCGCAGCGGCTGACCGAGGTCGAACGCGACCGGCTCGCCGACACCTTGCGGTTGGCCGAGGCGCTGGGCGGCGAGGGGATGACGATCCCGGGCAGCGGCCGCCACGTCGCCGACGACGTCATCAGCTTCGCCCACAACAACAACGTCACTCAGATCGTGGTCGGCAAATCCACCCGCTCGCTATGGGTGGAATTGTTGCGCGGCTCGGTGGTGCACGATCTGATCCGGCGTGCCGGCAATATCAGCGTCCACGTCATCGCCGGCGAGGAACTTGCCGCCGATCCGGTGGCCCGCAAGACCGTGAAGACGCTGGAGCGGAACGACTCGTTCGATCCAAGACCTTATCTGATGGCGGTGCTGATGGTCGCAGCCGCGCTCGGCCTCGCTATCTTGATCGAGCCGACCTTCGGCGTCGTCAACGTCGATCTGGTGTTTCTCACCGCAGTGGTCAGCGTCGCGGTGCGCTACGGTCTTCTTCCGTCGCTGCTGGCCAGCGTCACCGCGTCGTTGTGCTACAACTTCTTCTTTCTGCCGCCGTTCTATACCTTCACGATCGCCGAGCCGACCAATATCGCGGCGTTCCTGTTCTTCATGCTGATTGCGCTATTGGTCTCCAATCTCGCCGGCCGGGTGCGCAGCCAGGCGGTGTCGGCGATCGGCCGGGTGCGCACCACGGAATCGCTGTACGCCTTCAGCCGCAAGCTCGCCGGCACCGCGGCGCTCGACGACGTATTATGGGCCACCGCCTATCAGGCGGCGTTGATGCTGCACGTCCGCGTGGTGCTGTTGTTGCCGGAGGACGGCCGCATCGTGGTGAAGGCCGGCTATCCGCCCGAGGACCAGCTCGACGACGCCGACCTCGCGGCGGCGAATTGGGCGTGGAGCAATGATCGGCCGGCGGGACGCGGCTCCGAGACGCTGCCCGGCGCCAAGCGGCTGTTTCTGCCGATGCGCACCGGCCGCGGCCCGATCGGCGTGATCGGCATCGACGACGATCGCAGCGGGCCGCTGCTGACGCCGGACCAGCGCCGGCTGCTCGACGCGCTGGTCGATCAGGGCGCGCTGGCGATCGAGCGGGTGCAATTGGTCGAGGACATGGACCGGGTCAAGCGCTCGGCGGAATCCGATCGGCTGCGCCAGGCGCTGCTGACCTCGATCTCGCACGACCTGAAGACGCCGCTCGCCGCCGTGCTCGGCGCCGCCTCGACGTTGCGCGATCTGTCGCCGAAACTGTCGGATGCGCAGCGCGCCGAACTAATCGGCAGCATCGTCGAAGAATCCGAGCGGCTCAACCGCTTCATCGCCAACCTGTTGGACATGACGCGGCTCGAAGCCGGCGCGGTGGTGCCGAATGCGGCGCTGCACGACCTCGGCGACGTGGTCGGCAGCGCGCTGCGCCGCGCCGCGACGATTCTCGCGCACCACAACGTCCAACTCGATCTCGAGGCCGAGCTGCCGATGCTGCAGATCGACGCCGTGTTGTTCGAGCAGGCGATCTTCAATCTGTTGGACAATGCCGCCAAATATGCGCCGCTCGGCACCACCATCACCGTCCGGGCGGCGCGCCATGGCGACGCGGTGCTGCTGCAGATCATCGACGAGGGCGAGGGCATTCCGCCGGAGGATTTGGAAACGGTGTTCGACAAATTCTATCGGGTGCGTAAATCCGATCAGGTGCGCGCCGGCACCGGGCTTGGGCTCGCCATCTCGCGCGGCTTCATCGAGGCGATGCAGGGCTCGATGACGGCGGCCAATCGCAGCGATCGCAGCGGCGCGGTGCTGAGCATCCGGCTGCCGGTGCCGCCGGCGCGCGCAGCATTGGACACCGCGGCATGAGCGGCGTTCCGATCAAGGTGCTGGTGATCGACGACGAGCCGCCGATCCGCAAATTGCTGCGGATGGGGCTCGGCACCCAGGGCTACGACATTCTCGAAGCCAGCAACGGCAAGCTCGCGCTGGAGCTGTTGGCGCAACAGCCGGCCTTGATCATTCTCGATCTCGGCCTGCCGGACATCCAGGGTCACGAATTGCTGCGCATCATCCGCGCCCGCGACGCCCACGTGCCGGTCGTGGTGCTGTCGAGCCGCGGCGACGAGGCCGGCAAGGTGCAGGCGCTCGATCTCGGCGCCGACGATTATCTCACCAAGCCGTTCGGTATGGAGGAATTGCTGGCGCGGATGCGCGCGGCGCTGCGCCATCAATTGCAGGTGCAGGGCGAACGCCCGGTGTTTCACGCAGGCTCGCTGTCGGTCGATCTGGTGCGCCGCCTCGTCAAGGTCGGCGAGAAAGATATCAAGCTGTCGCCGAAGGAATACGACTTGCTGCGGGTGCTGGTGCAGCACGCCGGCAAGGTTCTGACCCATCGTTTTCTGCTGAAGGAATTATGGAACGAACTCACCGACGCGCAATATTTGCGGGTCTATGTCCGGCAGCTGCGGCAGAAGATCGAACCCGACCCGGAGCGGCCGCAATTCCTGCTCACCGAAACCGGCATCGGCTATCGGTTGCGGGCGCCGGATTAGTTTGTATCGGGCAAGACGCCTGTTGGTGGATCGGCGCGCCTGGAAATTGGTTGATCGGTGCGCCGGCAAAATAACAGGCCTTCATTCCGGGGCGCGAGGGCGTCAGCCCGAGCGAACCCGGAATCTCGCAACAGCTGCGGCGCTGCGCGGCCGCTTGGCCGTGCGGCAAGATTCCGGGTTCGCTCGCAGCTTCGCTGCTCGCGCCCCGGAATGACGGGAGAGGCGTGGTGCGACCTCTCAATGCGTCGTCCCTGCGAACGCAGCGACGACGGGCGCTCGCTCAATGCCGCGAGAACAGGTCGCGCAGGCGGCACAGCGTGGTGGTGATGTCGAAGCGCTGATCGGGCAAGGCTTCGCCGGCGATCAGGCGGTTGATCGCGAGCACCGGATCGGTCTCGCCGGTCAGCAGCACGTCGGCGCCGCGCTTCTTCATGTGGCGGATGAAGCCGTCGCCGGCGCTGCCCGCCAGCATGATCTCGACGCCGTCGAGCGGATGCGGGCCGTCGTCCTTGAAATAATGCGGCAGCTGCTCTTTGGTCAATTCGACGCGGGCGGGGGCCGGCAGCGCCTGGCCGGCGGACTGGTCGGTCAGATCATAGACCAGCCAGCAGTGCGACTGCCCGGCGTGGCCGCTGACGGTAGCCCAGTCTTTGGTGGGGACGGCGATCTTCATGTCCAGTCTTTCCAACGCATTCAGACTGGCTCGCATACAACATCAGGCGGCGTCGCGGTCAAGCCGGAGCCGCTCTGGCGGCGTGACCGAACGAGCAGCGACGAGCGTCGTCATTGCGAGCCGCGGGCGGCGCGTAGCGTCGGCCGAGCAGCGAAGCAATCCATCAGCCTCGCGGGGGAGCCCTGGATGGATTCGTCGCAAGAGGTCCTGCAACGACGGCTGAAGCGCCTGACGCGTGGCGTTACAGCGGCTCGGCGGCGTCGGACGACGGCGCGCGGCGCGACGGATTCCACCGCGACACGGTCCACCACAACGGCGCCACCACAGCGGCTGCAATTAGCAAGATCAATACCAGGAACATCGCCGATCGCTCCAGGAAGGCGATACCGGGGACGGCCAGCGCCAGCAGCACCCCGACCAAGCCGATCTTCCAGGCCTTGAGGTGGACGCCCGCGGTGAACGTGCCGAGCGCCAGCACCGTGAGCACCGACAGCGCGCCGGCTTCGGCGGTCATGATCCGGGTCACGTCGGAGACATAGACCAATTCCATCGCCAGCAGCACCGCAATCCAATGTAGCGCCTGGGTCCAGATCAACCGCACCCGGTCTTGCCGGCTGGCGGCATCGCCCCAGCCGGCGGCGACGCAGATCGCGCCCACCAGCGGCGTCAGCACCATCCAATAGGCACGGATCGGCTCGTCGGATAGGCCGGTGTAGGCCACTCCGAACAGTACCAGCACCAGCATCGACAAATACTGCCATTCCTGCCGTACGAAGCCGAAAATGCTTGATCGCCAGCTCGCCGCGGGGGCGACCTCCGGCGCGGCTGCGATCGCCGGGTCCGCCGCGATCTCGGATCGCAATGGAGTCACAGGATCGGGGGACTCGGGAGAAAAGTCGGCGGCGTCCGGCGGCAATCCGGCAGCGCCGCGACGCAGTTCGGCGGGGTCCGGGCGCTGCTCGGCCGGATGCAGATCGACATCGTGCGGCGGCAGCTTGTCGTTATCGTGCGGGAGGCTGGTCATGGGATCGCTCGCCATCGTCAGGGAACCTAAAATAAGCGGCAGGGAACAGTTTGGTTCCCGCGACCCGCTCGGCCACGGTGTTTGTGATTAGGATACCGTCGGCGAATGGCCGATCGATGATGCGAGCGAGCTGCGCTCGGGCCCAAGCCGCATCGCATGCGCGGTCACCTCGTGGCGGAATTCGCGCGCGAGCAATTCGAACAGCGCAAAGGCTTCGATCTGGAATTCGGCGATCAGCTTGTGCTGCGGCAGCCGGCGGTCGCCGATCCGCCGCTTCAGATGCTCCAGCCGCCGGCCTTGGCGATGATACGGGCCTCGTCTGCGTGGTGGCGAGCGTGCAGCACGGTGAAGGTTCTTTCGCCATCGCCTTGGCTCCAGCCGTGCGCGGCAAAATACGCCGCCACCGCGTCGCAGTGCTCGATCGAGGGCGTGCCGATCAGCACCGGTTGGCCGCGTCTGTGCGCCTCTTCCACCGCCACCACCAAGGTTGCGGTCAGCGTCTTGCCCTCTCCGGTCTGCATCTCGGCGACGCAACCGTCGCGCAACGCCAAGCCGCCGATCAGCTGCTCGGCGACGTGGGCTTCCGCCAGCGTGCGCCGCGCCGCCTCGCGCACCAGCGCGAACATTGGCAGCGCGAGTTCGTCGAGCGGCGTGCCGGCCGCGCGCTGGCGCAGGCATTGTGCACGCTCGCGCGAGGCCGCGTCGGACAGCATTGCGTGCTCTGGGCCAAGGCTGATGATCTGCTGGCCACGGCGCGATAGCGCGCCAGCCTGCGGCCGGCGCGCGAGCCGAACGCGGCGCGGGCCAGCCGCGGCATCATTTCAATTGGAACAGGATCGGCACCGAGAACGCGAACTGGGGGCCGCCGACCTCGGCGGGCGGCACCGGCAACGGCTGCGCGCGCTGTAACAGCGCCAGCGTCTCGCGGTCGAGCGCCTCCGAGCCGCTGCCCTTGACGATCGAACTCGACATCACGCGGCCCTGGCGGTCGACCACGAACGACACCTTGGCGACGCCGCTCTCGCGCCGCGCCTGGGCGTCCGGCGGGTAGCGCTTGTTGCGCTGCAGATGCAGCGCCAGCTGCCGCTTCCAGCTCACCAGCATCGCAGTGCGCGCGGCCGACGCCGTTGGCGCCGTGGTGGCGGAGGCCGCGACCACCGGCGGCGCCGCGTTCGGAGTCTTCTCGGCGTCGTCTTTCTTTTCTTCTTCTTTCTTTTTCTCCGGCGGCGCCGCGGTGTCGAGCGCGACGTCGGGCTCGGCCACCGCCGGCAACGGCGGCGTCGCTATCGGTTCGTCGGGCGTCGGCTGCGGATCCTTGACCGGCTCGGTCTTGTCCTCGGCCTTGAGTTCGGCCTTCTCCATCGGCGGCGGAGCGGCGTCGGTCTGCATCTGCTCCTCGCCGGGAGCGACGTCGCGGGCTTGGGAGTCCTTGAAGGATTCGGTGGTGAAATCGACATCGATCGCGGTGACGGAATCCTGCGTATCGCCTTCCGCTGGCGGCTTGGCCAGCAGCGCCGCGGCGACCGCGCCGTGCAGGCTCAGCGTCACCACAAAGCAGAGCCCCCAGCGCGCAAAATCCTTGCGGGTGACGCCGCGATAGGAGGCCACACTCATGGCGTGGCGCTCTCCAGCCCGACCAGCGCGATCTTCAGATAGCCGGCGCCGCGCAGATCGTTCATCAGCGTCATCACGTCGCCATAGGGGATGGTCTTGTCGGCGCGCACGAACAGCCGCTTGGTGCGGTCCGACGACGTCACCTGATCGAGCGCCGCCGCGAGGCTGTCGCGCGACAGCGGATTTTCGCCGACCGCCAATGAGCGATCCGCCTTCATGGTGACGAAGATCGGCTTCTCCGGCCGCGGCTGCCGCTTCATCGTCGAGGCAGGAAGATCCACGGCGATATCGACGGTGGCGAGCGGGGCTGCGATCATGAAGATGATCAACAGCACCAGGATCACGTCGATGAACGGCGTGACGTTGATTTCGCTGAGCTGCTGCATCTCGTCGTCGGCAGATGCGGTCTGAAGCTGTCCGGCCACGCGCTCTTCCCCCGGCTATTCGGCGGCGTGCCGACGCGGCATGTAGGAGACGCGGTCGAGGTCGCGGCTCACCATGCGCATCAGTTCGGCCGAGCCGTCATTCAACAGGCCGCGATAGCCCATGATGGAGCGCGCAAACATGTTGTAGATCACCACCGCGGGGATCGCCGCGACCAGGCCGAGCGCGGTGGCGAGCAGCGCCTCGGCGATGCCCGGCGCCACCACCGCCAGATTGGTGGTCTGCGATTTCGAAATCCCGATGAAAGCGTTCATGATGCCCCACACGGTGCCGAACAGCCCGACAAACGGGCCGATCGAGCCGATGGTCGCCAGGATGCCGGTGCCGCGCGTCATCCGCCGCGCCGCGCCTGCCTCGATGCGGCTGAACAGCGAGCCGACGCGTTCCTTGATGCCGTCGTGATTGGCGGTGTCCTGCGAGCGTTGCAATTCGCCGGCCGCGGCGCGCGCCAGCACCGCGATGTCGCTGTCGGCGTCCTGCAGCTTGGCGCAGGCCTCGCGCAGCGTCTGCGAGGCTTCGACGATGCCGAGATCGCGGCCTAAACGGCGGCGCGCGGTGGCGAGTTCGATGGTCTTGGTGAGCCACACCGACCAGGTCAGGACCGACGCCAGCGCCAGACCGATCATCACCATCTTGACGATGGAATCGGCGGCCATGAACATCCCGATCGGCGTCAGATCGTGCGGCAGCACCGGCGCCAATTCGGAGGCCGTGGCAAGCTCGGTGGCGGGCGGCGGCGATGCGGAGTCGGAGACTGCGGGCGGCTGGGGCGCCGGCGCCTGCGCCATCATCAGAGTCGGGGTGAGACAAAGCGTTGCCGCCAACAGCAGCGCCGCGATCCGGGATCGGCCAGCGCGATCGCGCGAGCGCGGCATGCGTCCGTGAAGTGAACTCACTAACATACGTTGGTTTCTTTTGTCGTTGTTGGCCGAGCGACGTCCGCGCAATCCAGCGCGCCGAAGGCATCAGCCGCGCCCCTTGAGTGGTCTATCGCTACCGCTTCGCGATTGAAAGAAACAAGCCGTGTGTCATTTTAGAATCGCTAAAAGACACGATTTGGAATCTCTCTAGAGTGCGCGGCGACCGCTGTCGTATTCCAGACATGGCCCTGAAGCGCGCCGCGCATCGGGTGTCCTTCATGCAGCATTCAACGAGAGATTTATAAGTCTGTGGTTGCGGGGGACTGTTGCGACGAAGTAATCCAGGGCCGCCGGTGTGGCGCTGGCTTGCTTCGCTTTCACGCGGCGCTGCGCCGAACTCCGCTCGCCATCACGAACTTGAACGACGAAGCCGCCGGACCAACCGCTGGCGCTTGGCAGCAAATACGCCCCGTGAACGCAGCAAGATTAGAACATCTATAAACCCGCGTGTTGAGCGCTTTGATCCGTTGCAGCGACGTAGTCGCAAAGCCAAGAGAAAATTGGGGCGTCGCCTGCGTGTCCTCTGCAAGTTCGCGGCAAATCATCGCGAGCGGGGGAGTTCGGGCTGATGAGCATCATTTCGCTGGGGCAGGCGGCGTCAGAACATCTAATGGCGTGCTGTCACGCGGCCCTTCCAAGCTGGCCTGGAGCAAGACCACGATCGGCATCGCCTCGGTGATGCTGATGCCAGACTCCGCGGATGCCCAGCCGGTGTCGAGCAGCGATGATCTACCCCAAGTGGCGTCACCGCGCCGAAACGCCAGCAGGCCAAGGCGCATGGCCATTGTTACAGATGGAGATATTGGAGCGGTAATCAGCGGCCGCTGGGTCGCGTAACCACATCGATCCAAGTTTCGCTACAGTTGCAATTTTGGTTCGCTCCAAACTTCGCCAGACGAAGTCATCGCGCGTCGGTCGGTCGCGGCGCGCTGTTGAAATTGTGGAGGCTTACAATGAGTGCGTGCCCCGGACGCAATGCGAAGCGCCGCACTCGCGGCGTGGTGTTGCAGATCCGGGGCCATGACGACGCTGCCTCTGCGCCGGTCCCGGATCTGCGGAGCAGCGCGACGCGCTGCGCCGCGTCCGCGACCGGATGGCGCAACTACGGAGAGCCTGTTACTTGCCGGCCGCGCTGCGCCGGGCGATCGCGGCGTCGATCGCGAGCATCAATTTCTGATTGACGTCGTTCATGCCGTCG
Organism: Rhodopseudomonas palustris BisB18; assembly: GCF_000013745.1. Classification (GTDB taxonomy): domain Bacteria; phylum Pseudomonadota; class Alphaproteobacteria; order Rhizobiales; family Xanthobacteraceae; genus Rhodopseudomonas_A; species Rhodopseudomonas_A palustris_F. Next base: position 5,068,824 of record NC_007925.1, on the reverse strand, counting down.
AGGAAGGCTTCGGCGGGAAGCTGGCCGTCGACCAGCGTGGCCTCGTCGACCTCGTCCTCGACCACGTCGGTCTTCAGCGCGGCGGGGTCGGGGTGGGTATTGATGAGCAGCACGACGATATTGAACAGCGCCTTGAGTTGGCCGTCGATGAATTCGAGCTTCTGGTCGGTCATTGCAAAGGCTCTCGCGGATCGTGGCGGAAACTAACTGCGCGGCAAATTAGATGTGGCCCCTCGACGGTGCAAGGCGTCCTGCGAGACGCATCGTTGTGGATCCTGAGGCGCGACGTCGCAGGCGATCCGATGCGAAGGCCTCGCAAAAGCCGCGGACAAATGCCGCCTCGCGCGAGCGCGGCCTATCCGGCGAGGAATTTGTAGGCGGCGATCAGCGCGACCATACCGGCGAAGATCAGCAGCGCCGGGATCGGGCGCTTGGCCGCACTGGGAGCCGCGGCTTTGGCCGGCTTCTCCGGCTTGCGCGGCTTCTGAAACTTGACGACGTTGTCGTCGGTCGCCGATTTCGACACCGGTCGCTGCTCCGGCTCCGGCGCCGTGCCGGTGCCGCCCATCTCTCTATAGTACGTCAGATAGATTTCGCTGACCGCGACGGTCTTGGATTTGGCTTCGCTCATCTCGCCGAACCGCGCCCGATAGCGCGACAGGAACTCCTGGGCGTTGGCGGGCAGATCCTCGAAGCTGCCGAGCTTGGCCATCATCAGCCAAGTGGCAAAATCCGCCTCGGCTTTGGCGCGCGCCTTCTTGGCAATGTTGGCGTTGGTCTTGGCCATGGTTTTCCAATTGCTTCAGTGATTCATTCACCTGGGCCTGAGCGGATGATCATCACAGTCGCCTGGGTGAAGCCGTTTTATGTCCCCTTGCCGCGCCGCGCCACAACAACAGCATTGCTCTGTTAATATAGCGATGGCGGCTGCGCAAATGTTGGGCAAATGCCCCAGCGGCCGCCGTTCCGAACAACCGGCCGCCGCGACGGCATCCGGAAAGCGGTTTCATTTCAACGGTTGCCAGCATGGCACGGCTCCTGCATTATGCAGCTGGAGTTGGCTGCTAGGGTTCCGGCCTTGCGTGATGCAGGGTGCTGGTCCGAGAGCGGCCGCTTGCGGGGGAGACATCCTCGCAGGACACGGCGGGACAAAAGCCCGGGAGACCTCGTTGGCCAAGGGATTGGCGAAGCGATGGTCTATCGCCATTCCCTTTTTGTATTTTTTACAAGAGGGATCGCAATGAACAAACTCAGCTCCATTCTCCGAAACATGGCTCTGGCGTCGGCAATGATCGCCGTAGCCGTGTCGAGTGCCGACGCCGCGCCGAAGAAGGATTTCAAGGTCGCTTGGTCGATCTATGTCGGCTGGATGCCGTGGGGCTATGCCGCCGACACCGGCATCGTCAAGAAATGGGCCGACAAATACGGCATCACCATCGAGGTCAAGCAGTTCAACGACTACGTCGAATCGATCAACCAATACACCGCCGGCTCCTATGACGCGGTGACCATCACCAACATGGACGCGCTGTCGATCCCCGCCGCCGGCGGCGTCGACACCACCGCGCTGGTGATGGGCGACTTTTCCAACGGCAACGACGCGGTGATCCTGAAGGGCAAGTCGGATCTCGCCGCGATCAAGGGCCAGAAGGTCAACCTGGTCGAGTTCTCGGTGTCGCATTATCTCTTGGCGCGCGCGCTGGAGACCAAGAAGCTCGCCGAAAAGGACATCAAGGTCGTCAACACCTCCGACGCCGATCTCGCCGCCGCCTACAAGACCCCCGAAGTCACCGCGGTGGTGACCTGGAATCCGATCGTCGCCGAAATCCTCACCGCGCCGGACGCCAAGAAGGTGTTCGATTCCTCGCAGATCCCCGGCGAGATCATCGACCTGATGGTCGCCAACACCGCGGTGGTGAAGGACAATCCGGACTTCGCCAAGGCGCTGGTCGGGATCTGGTACGAGACCATCGCCAAGATGACCGCGGCCGGCGCCGACGGCAAGGCCGCCAAGGAAGCGATGGCCAAGGCCTCCGGCACCGATCTCGCCGGCTTCGACAGCCAGCTCGCCTCGACCAAATTGTTCGACAAGCCGGCCGACGCCGAAGCCTTCACCAAGAGCGCCACGGTCGGCAAGACCATGGACCGGGTGCGCAAATTCCTGTTCGAGAAGGAACTGCTCGGCAAGGGCGCGAAGTCGGCCGATGCGGTCGGCATCGAGCTCGGCGACAAGACCGTGCTCGGCGACAAGGCCAATGTGAAGCTGCGCTTCGACGCCAGCTACATGGACCTCGCCGCCAAGGGCAAGCTGTAAGCGGCGCGACCAGACTCGGAGCACGGCGATGCGCCTCATCAACATCAGACCCGGCAGGCAACTGGCCCTCTACATGGCCGCGCTGCCGTTCGTGCTGGTGGCGATCGGCTATGTGCTGGGCTCCGAGGCGCGGCTTGCGGAAAACCCTAACGACAAATTGCTGCCTGCGTTGTCCAGCATGGCGCAGGCGGTGAAACAGATGGCGTTCCAACTCGACGCCCGGACCGGCAGTTATCTGATGCTGTCGGATACGTTGGCGAGCCTCGGCCGCTTGCTGTCGGCGTTGGCGATCTCGACCACGGCGGCGCTGCTGTTCGGCATCGTGATCGGGCTGTTGCCAGCGGCGAACGCGATGCTCGGTTCGTTCGTCTCGGTGACGTCGATGGTGCCGCCCTTGGCGCTGCTGCCGATCCTTTTCATCGTGATGGGGCTCGGCGAAAATTCCAAGATCGCGCTGATCGTGATCGGCACGCTGCCTTGCCTGATCCGCGATTTGTCGATGAAAGTTCTGGAGTTGCCGCGCGAACAATTGATCAAAGCGCAGACGCTCGGCGCCTCGAGCTGGCAGATCGCGCTGCGCGTGGTGCTGCCGCAGATCCTGCCACGGCTGATCGATTCGCTGCGGCTGCAGCTCGGCCCGGCGTGGCTGTTCCTGATCGCCGCCGAGGCGATCGCTTCCGATTCCGGGCTCGGCTATCGGATCTTCCTGGTGCGGCGTTATCTCGCGATGGACATCATCATTCCCTACGTGATCTGGATCACGCTGTTGGCCTTCCTGATGGATTTCGCGCTGCGGCTGCTGCAGCGCAAGGCGTTCCCCTGGTTCGCGTCGGTGAGGGCGGAATGAGCGCAATCCGCTTCGACGACGTCTGGAAGGAATACGACGCGCATATCGTGCTGGAGCGGATCACGCTCGAGGTGGCGCCGCGCGCCTTCCTGGCGCTGGTCGGCCCTTCCGGCTGCGGCAAGACCACCTTCCTGCGCATGCTGCTCGGCGAGGAGCGCCCGACCCGCGGCCAGATCCTGATCGACGGCGTGCCTTTGCAGCCGGAGCCCGACGCCGATCGCGGCGTGGTGTTTCAACGCTATTCGGTGTTTCCGCATCTCACCGTGCTGCAGAATGTGCTGCTCGGCCGCGAATTGCAGCATTCGAAATTTCTCGGTCGGCTGTTCGGCGCGGCGAAGCGCGCCGCCACCGACGAGGCGATGGCCCTGCTCAACGAAGTCGGCCTCAAGGGCCATGAGGACAAATATCCGGCCGCGCTGTCCGGCGGCATGCAGCAGCGCCTGGCGCTGGCGCAGGCGATCATGCGCGGCCCGAAGATTCTGTTGCTCGACGAGCCGTTCGGCGCGCTCGATCCCGGCATCCGCGCCGATATCCACGTGTTGATGAAGCGGTTGTGGAACGAGACCGAACTCACCGTGGTGATGGTGACGCACGATCTTTCTGAGGCGTTTCGGCTCGCCACCCGGGTCATCGCTTTTGAGCGCAACCGCGATCGCCCGGAGGAGCGCGAGCGCTACGGCGCCACCATCTCCCGCGATTTGGAAATCTATCCGCGGCGTACCGCACAGGCGCGCGCGCACGCCCCCATTCGCTCCGGCCGGGACGACCCGGCCGAACAAGGAGCATGAGCCGGGACGGCCCGGCGCATTGTCTTTCAGAAAGGGCAATCCATGATCCTCACCGCGGAGCAACAGGCCGAAATCGCCGCCAACCGGCAGCGCTACGACCAGCACAAGGCGCTCGGCCAGCAGCAGGCGCCGAAGGCGCTGCCGCCGCCGACGCCGCGCGACGGCGCGCCGATCGCGGCCTCGTCGATCATCCATCGCGAGACCGTGCCGGGCGGCTGGTACTTCGTCACCAAGCTCAACCGCGGCGAGGCGCTGCGCATCGTCAACAGCTCCGGTAAGTCCTGCGTCAGCCTGCTGGCCTGGAACGCAGCTGATACCAGCGAGCGGCTGAACCACGCCGACACCATCAAGGTGCAATGGGCGGCTTCGTTGCGCAAAGGCCGCGTGATCCTCTCCGACATGGGCCGCGCGCTGCTCAGCATCGTTGAAGACACCAGCGGCGCGCATGACACGCTGGCGGGCTGCTCCAACGCCGCCACCAACGCCGCGCGCTATGGCGAAGGCTTCCGCAACAGCCGCGACAATTTCCTGCTCGCCGCCGGCAAGCTTGGCCTCGCGCGCCGCGACGTCCACCCCTGCGTGGCGTTCTTCGCGCCGGTCAGCGTCGATGCCGACGGCCGTTTCGAATGGCACGGCGAACGTCGCACCGCCGGCGATTTCGTCGATCTGCGCGCTGAGATGGATCTGTTGCTTGCGCTGTCGAACTGCCCGCATCCGCTCGACCCGTCACCTGCTTACGCGCCCGGCGATGTCGAACTCATCCGCACCCAGGCGCCGCCTGTTGCCGCCGACGATCTGTGCCGCAGCGCCAGCCTCGAAGCCAAGCGCGCGTTTGAAAACAACGCCACCTGGCTCAACTCAAGCGTGGCGGGGTGAACGTCATGACCGATTCAATTCCCGCATCCGCCCGTATCGTGCTGCAGACCGCGATCGCCGCGCGTGTGCCGTGGTCGGCGATCATCCGCAAGGGCCAGCGTCTACGCATCATCGACAGCCACGGCCAGCAGGCGGTCGATACGCTGTTCTACGCCGCCGACGATTTTCAAGAGCGCTACAGCGGTCAGGACACGCTGCGCGCGCAGGGCTCGGCCTATGTGTCGACCGGCACGCGACTGATGTCGAGCGAGGGCCGGGTGATGCTGCGCGTCACCGCGGATAGTTGCGGCCTGCACGACACTTCCGCCGGCGCCTGCTCCTGCGAGAGCAACACCGTGCGGTTCGGCCATGCGACCAAATTTCTGCACGCCTGCCGCGAGAATTTTCTGATCGAGGCCGGCAAATACGGCCTCACCAAGCGCGACATCGTGCCGAACCTGAACTTCTTCATGAACGTGCCGATCGATCCTTCGGGAAATTTCACCGTGGTCGATGGCGTCTCCAAGCCCGGCGACTATGTCGAGATGGTCGCCGAGATCGACGTGCTGTGCCTGATCTCCAACTGCCCGCAGATCAACAATCCCTGCAACGGCTTCTTCCCGACGCCGATCGAAGTGGTGATTTACGAGACGGCAGAGGGCTAGCGCATGTTCGACAAGGTCTTGATTGCCAACCGCGGCGAAATCGCCTCGCGGATCGGCAAAACGTTGCGCCGCATCGGCATCGCTTCGGTGGCGGTGTATTCCGACGCCGACCGCTTCACCCGCGCGGTGCTCGACGCCGACCAGGCGGTGCGGGTCGGCGCTTCGCCTGCGGCGGAGAGCTATCTCAACATCGATGCGATCATCAAAGCGTGTCGAGAGACCGGCGCGCAGGCGGTGCATCCTGGCTACGGCTTTCTCTCCGAGAACCGCGGCTTTGCCGAGCGCCTGGCCTCGCACGGCATCGTCTTCATCGGGCCGCGGCCGGAGCATCTCGATGCCTTTGGCTTGAAACACAAGGCGCGCGAATTGGCGCAGCACAGCAACGTGCCGCTGCTGCCGGGCTCCGGCCTGTTGGAGACGATCGATGAGGCGATGCGCGAGGCCGAGCGCATCGGCTTTCCCCTGATGCTGAAGAGCACCGCGGGCGGCGGCGGCATCGGCATGCAGCTGTGCCACGACGCCGACACGCTGCGCGAGCGCTTCGCCACCGTGCAGCGCACCGCAAAGGCGAGCTTCGGCGACGCCCGAGTCTATCTGGAGCGTTTCGTCGCCGAGGCGCGCCACATCGAGGTGCAGATATTCGGCGACGGTCAGGGCAAAGTGATCGCGCTCGGCGAGCGCGACTGCTCGCTGCAGCGGCGCAACCAGAAAGTGATCGAGGAGACCCCGGCGCCGGGCCTCAGTGACGAACTCCGTACGCGGCTGCATCGCGCTGCGGTGGCGTTGGGCGAGAGCGTCGCCTATCAGTCCGCCGGCACCGTCGAATTCATCTACGACGTCGCGCGCGAGGACTTCTATTTTCTCGAGGTGAACACAAGGCTGCAGGTCGAGCATCCGGTGACCGAAGCGGTGTTCGGCGTCGATCTGGTGGAATGGATGGTGCGGCAGGCGGCTGGCGACAGCCCGCTTGCGAACTACACGCCGCGCCCGCCGCAGGGCGCCGCGATCGAGGTGCGGCTCTACGCGGAAAATCCCAACGCCGGCTTTCGCCCCAGCGCCGGCCGGCTGACGGATGTGGAATTTCCGGACGGCGTGCGGGTCGATGGTTGGATCGAGACCGGCGTCGAGGTGACGCCGTTCTACGATCCGATGCTGGCCAAGCTGATCGTGCATGCCGACAGCCGCGATCAGGCGATTGATAAACTACGCGACGCGCTGCAGCAATCCCGCGTCGCCGGCATCGAGACCAATCTGGACTATCTGCGCGCCATCGCCGGCTCCGAGCTGTTTCGCTCTGGCCGCGTCGCCACCAATGTACTTGCGAGTTTCGCGTTCGCACCCCGCACCATCGACGTGCTGGCGCCCGGCGCGCAGTCCGGCTTGCAGGAATTGCCGGGGCGGCTGCATCTGTGGCACGTCGGCGTGCCGCCGTCGGGGCCGATGGACGAGCGCTCGTTCCGGCTTGCTAATATCATTGTCGGCAATCCCGAGGTCACCGCCGCGCTCGAACTCACCGTCAACGGGCCGACGCTGCGTTTCAACACCGACGCGGTGATCGGGCTGGCGGGCGCCCACATGCTGGCGAAGCTCGACGGCGTCGCGATCGCGCATCACGCGCCGGTAGCTGTGAAAGCGGGGCAGACGCTGCAAATCGGCAAGATCGACGGCGCCGGGCAGCGCTGTTACCTCGCGGTTCGCGGCGGCTTCGACGCGCCGCAGATTCTTGGCTCACGCGCGGTGTTCATGCTGGGCGCGTTCGGCGGCCATTCGACCGGTGCGCTGAAACCCGGCGACGTGCTGCATATCGTTGCGGAGAGCGACGCTCTCGCCGCACCCCGCGCGGCTACGCCTGACGAGATCCCGCCGTTCACCCGCGCCTGGCAGATCGGCGTGATCTACGGCCCGCACGGCGCGCCGGATTTCTTCCGCGACGACGATATCGCGACGTTGTTTTCCACCGACTACGAGGTGCATTTCAATTCCGCGCGCACCGGCGTCCGGCTGATCGGGCCGAAGCCGCAATGGGCGCGCGCCGACGGCGGCGAGGCGGGCCTGCATCCCTCGAATATTCACGACAACGCCTATGCGGTCGGCTCGCTGGATTTCACCGGCGACATGCCGATCATTCTCGGTCCCGATGGCCCGAGCCTCGGCGGCTTCGTCTGCCCTGCGGTGGTGGCGCGTGACGAATTGTGGAAGATCGGCCAGCTCAAGCCTGGCGACAAGGTTCGCTTCGTGCCGCTGCCGCGCGATGACGACCCGGTCGCCGGCCCGACGGTGCTCGCCGGGCCGCGCGAGCTTGGCTCGGCGATCGTGGCGGGGCGCGACGACGGCGCCATGCCAGTGGTCTATCGCCGCGCCGGCGACGACAATCTATTGGTCGAATACGGCCCGATGGAATTGGACATCGCGCTGCGGTTGCGGGTGCAGCTGTTGGCCGACGCGGTGGCCGCGGCGAAATTGCCCGGGCTGATCGATCTCACCCCAGGTATCCGCTCGTTGCAGATCCATTACGACGGCGCCACGCTATCGCGCCGCAAACTGCTCGACGCGCTGGCCGCCATCGAAGGCGAACTGCCGGCGGTCGATGCCATGCGCGTGCCGAGCCGCGTCGTGCATCTGCCGCTGTCGTGGAACGACCCGCAGGCGGTCAAGGCGATGCACAAATATCAGGAACTGGTGCGGCCTGATGCGCCGTGGTGCCCGTCGAACATCGATTTCATCCGGCGCATCAACGGGCTCGACGATGAGGCCGCGGTGCAGCGCATCGTGTTCGACGCCAGCTATTTGGTGCTTGGCCTCGGCGACGTCTATCTCGGCGCGCCGGTGGCGACCCCGGTCGATCCGCGGCATCGGCTGGTGACCACGAAGTACAATCCAGCGCGGACCTGGACGCCGGAAAACGCCGTCGGCATCGGCGGCGCCTATATGTGCATCTACGGCATGGAAGGGCCGGGCGGTTATCAACTGTTCGGCCGCACCATCCAGATGTGGAATTCCTGGCGCTCGACGCCGGAATTCACCCCCGGCCATCCGTGGCTGTTGCGGTTCTTCGACCAGATCAGATTCTTCCCGGTCAGCGCCTCCGAATTGCTGGAGGCCCGCGAGGCGTTTCCGCACGGCCAATATCCCCTGCGCATCGAGGAAACGGTGTTTTCCTATGCGGACTACGCCAAGGGGCTGGCGCGGGATCAGGATAGCATCGCGGCGTTCAAGCAGCGCCAGCAGGCGGCGTTCGAGGCCGAGCGGCAGCGCTGGAAACAATTGCGGCTCGACGCGGTTCAGGATGATGAGTCGGCCGGTGCAGAAGCCGCGCCCGACGACATCCCCGACGGTGCGACCGGGGTGTTTTCCGAAGTGCCGGGCAACGTCTGGAAGATTCTGGTCGACGAAGGCGCCATGGTCGCGGCCGGCGACACGCTGGCGATCATCGAATCGATGAAGATGGAGATCAGCGTGCCGGCGCCGGTCGCCGGACGCTTGGCGTCGATCCGCATCAAGCCGGGGCAGACGCTGCGCGCCGGAGACGTGGTGGCGGTGATTGCGGAGGGGTGAGTTGTCGACGCGTTCGATACCCAAGAGGCCGTCATTCCGGATTGCGAGTTCGTAAGAACGAGCAAGTCCGGAATCCATAATCCCTGCGGTGGTTATGGATTCCGGGCTCACTCGCAGCTAAAGCTGCTCGTGCCCCGGAATGACGGCTTATTTGTTGAATCGCAGTCGTGCTTCACCCCGCCGCGGTCACCGCGCGCTGCGCCATCACCTTGATCAGATTGGCGCGATAGTCCGAGGTGCCGTGGATGTCGGCCATCAGCCCTTCTTCGGAGATGGTGATGCCGTCGAGCGCCGCGGCCGACCAGTCGTTGCTGAGCGCCTGTTCGATCACCGGCACCCGCATCACGCCGTCCTGCGAGGCGCCGGTGGCGGCGACGCGGATTTCGCCGGATTTCAGCTTGGCGACGAACACCGCGGTCAGCGCGAAGCGCGACGCTGGGTTGCGCATCTTGGCGTAGCCGGCGATCTGCGGAATCGGAAACGCGATCGCGGTGATGATCTCGTCGTTCTCCAGCGCGGTGGTGAACAGCCCTTTGAAGAACTGGTCGGCGGGAATCTCGCGCTTGTTGGTCTTCACCGTAGCGTTCAGCGCCAGCACCGCGGCCGGATAGTCCGCGGTCGGATCGTTGGTGGCGACCGAGCCGCCGATGGTGCCGCGATAGCGCACCGCTGGATCGCCCAGCACCGAGGTCAGATGCGCGACCGCCGGGATCGTCCGCTTGACGTCGGCGCTGCTGAGGATGTCGTAATAGGTGGTGGCGGCCTTGATGGTCAGCGTGTCGGCGCTGGCCTCGATGCCGATCAGCGTCGGAATCCGCGCGATGTCGATGACGTCGCTGGGCGCGGCGAGCCGCTGCTTCATCACCGGAAGCAGGGTGTGGCCGCCGGCGAGATATTTGGCGTCGCTGCCCTTGGCGAACAGCGCCACCGCTTCGTCGACCGTGGCCGGGCGGTGATAATTGGTGGAATACATCGCGGGTCTCCCTCAGAGATGAATTTGATTTCGGGGCATGGTGTCCCGGGCAAAGTGCGGCGCTCTTGGCGCTGCGACGCCGACCCGGGACCGTTCCAGGTGCCGCGTTTCGTAACGGCCCCGGCTCTGCAGCGCAGCACGCCGCAAGAGCGGCGTGCTGCGCTGCGTCCGGGGCACGGCGCTCATCAGCGACACCGCGACCATGGGCCTCGCTTGATGCGTCGCCCTCGTCATCACTACTCCGCCGCCTGCTGCAGCGATGCCTGCATCGCGTGCCAGACCCGGTCCGGGGTCGCCGGCATGTCGAGTTTGTTGTTGCCGATCGCGTCGGTGATGGCGTTGATCACCGCCGCCGAGGCGCCGATCGCGCCGGCCTCGCCGCAGCCCTTGACGCCGAGCGGATTGCCCGGGCACAGCGTCGTGGTGTGCGAGATGTCGAAGCTCGGCACGTCGTCGGCGCGCGGCATCGCGTAGTCCATGAACGACGCGGTGATCAACTGCCCGGTGTCGTCATAGATCGCCTGCTCGAGAATCGCCTGGCCGATGCCCTGCGCCAGCCCGCCATGGACTTGGCCATCGACGATCATCGGGTTGATTAGCCGGCCGAAATCGTCGACCGCGACGAACTTGATGATAGTGCTCTTGCCGGTGCCTTTGTCGACTTCGATTTCACAGATGTAGCTGCCGGCCGGGAAGGTGAAGTTGGTCGGGTCGTAGAACGCGCCTTCCTTGAGGCCCGGCTCCATGCCGTCGGGCAGGTTGTGCGCGGTGTAGGCGGCCAGCGCCACCATCGGCAGCGCGATCGACTTGTCGGTGCCGGTGACCTTAAACTCGCCGTTCTCGATCACGATGTCGTCTTCCGAGGCTTCCAGCTGATGCGCGGCGATCTTCTTGGCCTTCTTCTCGACCTTCTCCATCGCCTTGAAGATTGCCGACATGCCGACGGCGGCCGAGCGCGAGCCGTAGGTGCCCATGCCGAACTGCACCTTGTCGGTGTCGCCGTGGACGATCGAGACCTGGCTGATCGGAATGCCAAGGCGATCGGCGACCAGTTGCGCGAACGTGGTCTCGTGGCCCTGGCCGTGGCTGTGCGAGCCGGTGAGGATCTCGATGGTGCCGACCGGATTGACCCGCACCTCGGCGGATTCCCACAAACCGACGCCGGAGCCGAGCGAGCCCACCGCCTTTGACGGCGCGATGCCGCAGGCCTCGATGTAGCAGGAGAAGCCGAGCCCGCGCAGCTTGCCTTCGCTCTTTGCCTTCTCGCGGCGCGCCGGGAAGCCGGCATAATCGATCGCCTTCAAGGCGGCGTCGAGCGAGGCGCCGAAATCGCCGATGTCATAGGCCATGATCACCGGGGTCTGGTGCGGGAAGCTGGTGATGAAGTTCTTGCGGCGCAATTCCGCCGGATCGACCTTGAGCTGCCGCGCCGCGGTCTCCATCAGCCGCTCCAACAGGTAGCAGGCCTCCGGCCGCCCGGCGCCGCGATAGGCGTCGACCGGCGTGGTGTTGGTATAGACGCCGATCACCTCGGCATAGATCGCCGGGATGTTGTACTGGCCGGACAACAGCGTGGCGTACAGATAGGTCGGCACCGAGGAGGAGAACAGCGACATATAGGCGCCGAAATTGGCGTGGGTCTTCACCCTGAGCCCGAGGATCTTGTTGTCGGCGTCGAACGCCATCTCGGCTTTGGAGATATGATCGCGGCCATGGGCGTCGGTCAGGAACGCTTCGTTGCGGTCGCCGGTCCACTTCACCGGGCGGCGGACTTTCTTCGACGCCCACAAAGCCACCATCTCTTCCGGATAGATGAAGATCTTGGAACCGAAGCCGCCGCCGACGTCCGGCGCCACTACCCGCAGCTTGTGTTCCGGCGCGATGTTGTAGAACGCCGACAGCACTAGGCGCGCGACATGCGGGTTCTGCGAGGTGGTGTGCAGCGTGAAGTGTTCTTCGGCCTCGTTGTATTCGGCGAGTGCGGCGCGCGGCTCCATCGCGTTCGGCACCAGGCGGTTATTGACCAGCTCGAACGTCACCACATTGGCGGCCTTGGCAAACGCCTCGTCGACCGCCTTCTCCTCGCCGATCGACCAGTCGTACACGATGTTGCCGGGCGCCTCGGGATGCAGCTGCGGCGCGCCGGGCGCGATCGCCATCGCGATGTGGTGGGCGCTCGGCAGTTCTTCGTAATGCACCACCACGGCTTCGGCGGCGTCGCGCGCCAGGTTCCGGCTCTCGGCGATCACCACCGCGACCGCTTGGCCGACGAAGCGCACGGTCTCCGGCGCCATCGCCGGCCAGGCGCCCATCTTCATCGCCGAGCCGTCCTTGGAATGCACCGCCCAGCCGCAGATCAGATTGCCGACCTTGTCGTCGACGATCTGCTGGCCGGTCAACACGTCGACCACGCCGGGCATCGCCTTGGCGGCTTCGACGTCGATGCTGATCACCTTGGCGTGGGCGTGCGGGCTGCGGACGAAATAGGCGTGGGTCATGCCCATCACCTTGATGTCGTCGACATAGCGGCCGCGCCCGGTGATGAAACGGCGGTCTTCCTTGCGCACCACGCTCGCGCCAATGCCTTCAACGCCCATGACATCTCTCCCTGTCGGTCTGCGCGCGCGAATTCTTTGACGACGCGGATCGCAGCCTGTTATTTGGTTCGCGGTAGTCGGAGCGCGGAAGTACTATTCCGCCGCCTGCGCCAGCTTCATCCGTGAGGCCGCGTCGAGCACCGATTTGACGATGTTGTGATAGCCGGTGCAGCGGCAGATGTTGCCTTCGAGTTCGTGCCGCACGGTGTCCTCGTCGAGGTCGGCGCCGTAGCGGTTGACGATGTCGATCGCCGACATGATCATGCCGGGCGTGCAATAGCCGCATTGCAGGCCGTGATTGTCGCGGAACGCCGCCTGCATCGGATGCAGTTCGTCGCCCCTGGAAATGCCTTCGATGGTGGTGATGGTCGCGCCGTCGACCTGGCCGACCAGCGTGGTGCAGGATTTCACCGCGCGGCCGTCGATATGGACGATGCAGGCGCCGCACTGGCTGGTGTCGCAGCCGACATGGGTTCCGGTCAGCCCCAGGTGATCGCGCAACAATTGGACGAGGAGCGTCCTGTCCTCGACGTCGGCGGACACCGCCTTGCCATTGACCGTTAATCTGACGTTAGCCACCCGAACCTCCCGCTACTTTTTAATTAGTCTGATTAGAAGCACTGCGCGGCGACTTTGCAACTGGGATTTTTCCCCGGCGCCGTCGCAGCGGCGTCATCAAGGCTTGCTCCGGGCTTGGCCCCGGAGGCGAGCAGGGACGTCGCCGACAGTGCAGAAAGCGTAACGGGCGGTATTGCGTTGCCCGCGGTGAATCGACGCCGGTGCGATTCCTCGCCCACAGGGCGCCGACGCTTCGCAGCGCAACCTGCGCTTTACGACCCTTTAGCCATTGTCACCTAACGTTGCGCCGATACTCCGGTCGTTTCCGGAGATGACGACTGCTGGGAACCGGGGAGCGCGACGTGACGGAGCAACATCTGGGCGGTGCCGCGAGGTCCGCGATGCTTCCGACGCTGCGGTTTCGCGGCAAGGTCACGCTCGGCTTTGCGGTGGTGCTCGGCATCACCGCCATCAGCATGGGCCTCGCCTATCTCGGCTTCGAGCGGGTCTCCGCGGTGGTGGTCGGCTATCGCACCAGCGTGCAGGAGTCCGATCTCGCCCGCAACATCGATCGCGAACTGATCTCCTACCAGGCGCTGGCGCGGTATTACGTGGTCACCGGCAAGGACGACGACGCCAAGGCGGCGCTGGCCGCGGAAGTCGCGTTGAAGGACGCCATCGACGCCTCGCTGAAGGCCACCAGCGACGCCGCGCGACGCGACAAGGTGACCAGGCTATCGGCCGAGTTCGCCACCTTCACCAAGGTGTTCGCCGACATTCTCGCGGTCAAGACCGATAGCGCGAGCGTGACGCAGAACCAATTGACCCGCGGCGGCACCAGCCTGCGCTACAAGCTCGACGATCTGGCCAGCATCGCCGCCGACGAGGATCTGCCGGCGATCGAACTCGGCGCCAAGCAGGTGTCCGGGCAATATCTCGCGGCCACCACGCTGGCGAACACTTTCGTGATCAATTCCGACCGCACGGTGGCCGATAGCGCGGTAGCGCGGCTGAAATTCGTCGAGAATTCGCTGCGCGCGATCTCTACCAACAACCAGTCCGTCATCGACAAGCTGAAGGAAATCACCGAGCTGCTCGACGGTTACAAGCAGGCGCTGGCCAAGCTGATCGAGAACTCCAAATCGATCGACGCGCTGCTGGCCAAGATGGTGGCCTCGGCGAGCGCGATCACCCAAAGCTCGGCGGCAATGAAGGCCGACCTGCTGGCGGATCAGCAGCGCTTGGAAACGGAGTCCGATGCCAGCGTCAGTTCCACCGAGCGGCTGGTGGCGATGCTCGGCATCGGCGGTTTCCTGCTCGGCGGCGTGCTGGCGATCCTGCTCGGCCGCGGCATCTCCCGGCCGATGACGGCGATGTGCGTGGCGATGCGCAAGCTCGCCGGCGGCGATTTCGAGGTGGTGCTGCCGGGGCTCGGCCGCAACGACGAGATCGGCGAGATGGCCGCCGCGGTCGAGGAGTTCAAGGTCCAGGCGGTCAGCAAGGCCGCGCGCGACGCCGAGGCTCAGGAAGCCCAGAGCACGGCCGCCGCCGCGGCGCGGCGCGCCGAACTGATCCGGTTCGCCGACGAATTCGAATCCGCGGTCGGCGCCATCGTGGCGCACGTCTCGGCCTCCGCCGAGCAACTGGAGACCGCGGCCGGCACCTTGACCCGCACCGCGGAAACCACGCAGAGCCTGTCCGGCGAGGTCGCCGGCGCGTCGTCGGAGGCGTCCTCCAACATGCAGTCGGTCGCCACCGCCACCGAACAATTGTCCGCCTCGGTCGGCGAGATCGGCCGCCAGGTCACCGAATCCAGCCGGATCGCCGACGGCGCGGTGAGCCAGGCCCGCGAGACCGACAGCCGGATCGGCAAATTGAGCCACGCCGCGCAGCAGATCGGCGACGTGGTGAAACTGATCACCGCGATCGCCGAGCAGACCAATCTGCTGGCCTTGAATGCAACCATCGAGGCCGCCCGCGCCGGCGAGTCCGGACGCGGCTTCGCCGTGGTGGCCTCCGAAGTGAAGTCGCTGGCCAGCCAGACCGCCAAGGCCACCGAGGAGATCTCCGCGCAAGTCGCCGAAATGCAGAGCGCGACGCAGGAATCGGTGGCGGCGATCAAACAGATCGGCGACACCATCGGACAGATTTCGACCATCGCCTCGACCATCGCCAGCGCGGTGACCGAGCAGGGCACCGCGACCCGCGAGATCGCCTCGAGCGTGCACAGCGTGGCGCAAGGCACCCAGCAGGTCGCCGGCAACATCACCGCGGTCAACCGCGGCGCCGCCGAGACCGGCGCCGCCTCGGCGCAGGTGCTGAATTCGGCGCAGAGCCTGTCGGCGGAAAGCGCGCGGCTGCGCGCCGAGCTCGACCGCTTCATGGCCACGATCCGCGCGGCGTAGTTGCCTGTCGCGGCGCTCAGGAGGGCTCACTCCTGGTTGCGTGGCTACGGGTGTGGCGAACCTATCGGGCACTGCCTCCAACACGTCATGGCCGCGCTTGTCGCGGCCATCCACGCCCACAAGCCGCGCCGTATCCGTGTCCGTAGATGGCCGGGACGAGCCCGGCCATGACGCGGAGAGGGCGGTGGCCTACTTCAGTTCGGAATGTGTTGAGATGCTGTCGCCCGGACGAAGTTTGTAGTTTGTAGCCTGGATGGAGCGAAGCGAAATCCGGGAATCACGAGGGAGCGTCTCGTCGTGGTTTGGCTCTGTTCCCGGGTATCGCTGCGCTCACCCGGGCTACTTCGTTGAGCCGCCGCAATCGAGGCGAGTGGCCTACTTCAATTCGGAATGTGTTGAAAGGCTGTCGCCCGGACGAAGCCTGTAGCCTGTAGCCTGGATGAAGCGAAGCGAAATCCGGGAATCGCGAGGGAGCGCCTCGTCGTGGCTTGGCTCCGTTCCCGGGTGTCGCTGCGCTCACCCGGGCTACAGCTTGTGGCTGTTACTCCCGGCCGAACTGCCGCTTCAATTCGTCCTTGGCGCGCTCCAGCCGTTCACGCTGCGTCTTGGGCAGCGTCTTGCCGGCGCGGTTGACGTAGAACGTCAGCATCGACAGCGCCGAGCGGTAGGCGCCGGTCTTGCGCCGCGAACTCTGTTCCGCCGAGCGCTTCAACGACGCCGCGATCTTTCTCGGGTCGTGCAGCGTGAACACGCCTTGCTTCAAGTCCAGCGCATCGCTCTCCTCGGTGACGTGTTGCGACCAACGCTTTGGGGTCGCCGTCTTGCGCTTCGCCGTCTTGCGCGCCGAGGATTTCTTCGCAGTGGTCTTGCGTGCGGTCTTCTTGGTCGCTCCGGATGCCGTTGTTCGCGCCATGACGTATCTCCAGGTTTTATCGGGCAACGGCTGCAGATAGAGTGCGTTCCTCGGATGAGCGTGCCCGGACGCTGCTCAATGGATGAGCGTGCCCCGGACGCAGCGCAGCGCGCCGCGCTTGCGGCGTGGTGCGCTGCAGATCCGGGGCCGTTACGGAACGCAGCGCTCCCGGCTCGCGACGCCGCGTGAAGAACGCGGCCTCGCGTCCGGGACACAAGGCTTCACCTTATGGTACGGGGAACCGATGCCGGCCCGCCCGGTTGACCGTCCATCAGCTGCGACAGGACGGCCTGCGCATCGCTGGCGCTCTCGGGGGTGAGGTCGAATGGCCGGAGTGAGCAGCGTCGCAGGCGCCGAGCCGGTCGGCACGCCGGTCCCGGCTGAGGGCGCCGATCGCATCATCGAGACCGATATTCCGGCGCGGCTCGACCGGCTGCGCTGGGGCACCTTTCACACCCGCGTCGTGGTGGCGCTCGGCATCACCTGGATTCTCGACGGCCTCGAAGTCACGTTGGCGGGTGCGCTGTCCGGCGCGCTGAAAGAGAGCCCATCGTTGCAGTTTTCCAATTTCGACGTCGGGCTTGCCAACAGCGCCTATCTCGCCGGCGCGGTGCTGGGCGCGCTCGGCTTCGGCTGGCTGACCGACCGTATCGGCCGCAAGAAACTGTTCTTCATCACGTTGGCCTTGTATCTCACCGCCACCGCCGCCACCGCCTTTTCCTGGAGCGTCGGCAGCTACGCGCTGTTTCGCTTTCTCACCGGCGCCGGCATCGGCGGCGAATACACCGCGATCAATTCGACAATCCAGGAGCTGGTGCCGGCGCGCTACCGCGGCTTCACCGATCTCGTGATCAACGGCAGCTTCTGGGTCGGCGCGGCACTCGGCGCGGTGGCGGCGATCGTGCTGCTCGATCCGGCGGTGATCGGCCCCGACTACGGCTGGCGGCTGGCTTATCTCACCGGAGCGGTGCTCGGCCTGGCGGTGTTGTTCATGCGGCTGTGGATCCCGGAGAGCCCGCGCTGGCTGATGATCCACGGCCAGCCCGAGCGCGCCAACGCGATCATCGCCGACATCGAGCGCACCGCGCAGGCGCCGCCGGTGACGACGCTGCTGCCGACCATCCGGCTGCGGATGCGCAGCCATACCCCGCTGCGCGAGGTCGCCCATACGCTGCTCACGCTGTATCGGCAGCGCTCGCTGGTCGGGCTGTCGCTGATGACCGCGCAGGCGTTCTTCTACAACGCGATCTTCTTCACCTATGCGCTGGTGCTGACCGATTTCTTCGGCATCGCCTCCAATCAGGTCGGCTGGTACATTTTGCCGTTCGCCGCCGGCAATTTCCTCGGCCCGCTGCTGCTCGGGCGGCTGTTCGATACGTTGGGCCGCCGGGTGATGATCCCGCTGACTTATGGAACCTCCGGCGTGCTGCTGGCTTTATCCGGGTATCTGTTTTCGATCGGCGCGCTCAGCGCCCAAACCCAGACCATCGCCTGGATGGTGATCTTCTTCTTCGCCTCGCCGGCGGCCAGCGCTGCCTATCTCACCGTCAGCGAAACCTTTCCGCTCGAAGTCAGGGCGTTGGCGATCGCGCTGTTCTATGCCATCGGAACTGGGATCGGCGGCGTCGCCGGTCCGGCGCTGTTTGGCGCGCTGGTCGATACCGGCTCGCGCAACAGCGTGTTCGCGGGCTATCTTCTCGGCGCGGGCCTGATGATCGCTGCGGCGGTGATCGCGCGTCGCTACGGCATCGCCGCCGAACGAAAATCGCTTGAGTCAGTGGCGCGCCCGCTGGCCACCGTGGAGTAGTGTGAATGAAGCAAGATCTCGCCCAAAAAGACCTCGCGCAGCAAGAGCCCGCCGCGCAGGCGCGTTCGCAGGACAATGTCGACGCGCTGCGGTTCGATCCGGTGCCGTATTCGCTGCTGCCGCAGCTGTCGGACTGCGCGATCCTGCTCGACATCGACGGCACGCTGCTCGATCTTGCGCCGACGCCGCGCGAAGTCTGGGTTCCGCCGGGGCTCGAAGCGACGCTCACCGGGCTGAAAGCGCGCACCGGCGGCGCGATGGCGCTGGTCAGCGGCCGCTCCCTGAACGACATCGATCTGATTTTTGCGCCGGTGCGGTTTCCCGCGGTCGGCGGCCACGGCGCCGAGATGCGGCTGACCGGGGACGGCGATCTGGTGGCAGTGCAGGCGCCGCCGTTGGATAAGGATCTCAAAGGCCGGCTCGCCGCGATCGCCAAGCTCAGCCCCGGCATTCTCCTGGAAGACAAGGGTTACTCGCTGGCGCTGCATTATCGGCTGGCGCCGCATGCCGAGCAGGCGATCTACGAGGCGGTGGCGCTGATCCGTGCCGAACTGCCGAGCGCGCCGATCGAGGTGCTGCCCGGCAAATCGGTGTGCGAGATCAAACACGCCGGTTTCACCAAGGCGACCGGCGTGCTGGAACTGATGCAGCACGCCCCCTTCAAGGGCCGCCACCCGGTGTTCATCGGCGACGACGTCACCGACGAAACCGTGTTCAACATCATGCCCGATCTCGGCGGCCTGGCATTCTCGGTCGGCCGCCACAGCCGCGGCGTCGCCGGGCATTTCGAGCAGCCGCGCGACGTGCGGGCCTGGCTCGCCGGCCTGTTGGGAGCGTCATAGCTGAAACTATTCAGCGAATTGTCGCGCCTGACGCATCAATCTTTCCGGTTCCCGCCGGAATCGAGACTTGAACCCGCCGCAATGCCTCGCGAAGTTCCCGGAACGATATTGATGAACGGCTGTTTATCTTTCCGAACTCTACTGTGTTACGGAAGGCCGGGAGGGGACCCCTGTGAAGCTCATCGTCGTTTCGAATCGGGTAGCGCGCGCTGCGGCCAACGAGCCGATGACCGGCGGGCTGGCCGCGGCGCTGCTTCCAGTCGTTGAAAAATCCGGCGCGATCTGGGTCGGTTCCAGCGGGCGGGTGCGGGACGGCGCCCACAAGGATCCCTTCGCCGAGGTCGAAGCGCTCGGCACCGGCGCCCTCGCCATGGTCGATCTGCCGTCGGCGCATTACGCCGGTTATTACGAGGGCTTCGCCAATTCGGCGCTGTGGCCGGCGCTGCATTCCAGGCTCGATCTGGTCCGCGTGACGCAGGACGATTACCAATCCTATCGCGAAGTGAACGCCTTCATGGCCCGCGCGCTGCTCCGGTTCCGCAAACCGGACGCGGCGTTCTGGGTGCAGGATTATCACTTCCTGGCGCTCGGCGCCGAACTGCGCGACCTCGGCGTCACCGAGCCGATCGGTTTTTTTCTGCATACGCCATGGCCCGCCGCCACCATCATGAGCGGCGTGCCGCACCACCGCGAACTGATCGAAGCCATGCTGGCCTACGATCTGCTCGGCTTTCAGACCGAGGACGATCTCGACAATTTCATCGGCTATGTCGGCACCGAACTCGGGCTTGACGTCACCGGCCGCGCCATCACCTCGAGCAACGGCACCACGCGCTGCGGCGTGTTCCCGATCGGCATCGACGTCGACAAATTCGCCCAGCAGGCCGCCAAGGCGGCGTCGCATCCCGACGTCTCGCGGCTGCGCAAGAGCCTGAACGGCGAGAAGCTGATCATCGGGGTCGACCGGCTGGACTACTCCAAAGGCCTGGTCAACCGCGTCACCGCGTTCGACAAGATGCTGACCAGCCATCCGGCGATGCTGCGTGCGGTGTCGCTGCTGCAGATCGCCACCCCGTCGCGCGGCACCATCGAAGCCTATGGCACGTTGCAAAGCGAACTCGCCCGGCTGGTCAGCGATGTCAACGGCCGCCACGGCGAGGTCGATTGGACCCCGATCCGCTATCTCAACAAGGGCTTCAATCAGACCGTGCTGGCCGGCCTCTATCGCACCGCGCAGGTCGGCCTGGTGACCCCGATGCAGGACGGCATGAATCTGGTCGCCAAGGAATACGTCGCGGCGCAGAACCCGGGCGATCCCGGCGTGCTGGTGCTGTCGAAATTCGCCGGCGCCGCCGACGAACTCGACACCGCGCTGCAGGTCAACCCGCACGACGTCGAAGGCATGGCCCGGGCGCTGGCGACGGCGCTGTCGATGCCGCTGATCGAACGGCGGATGCGCTGGGAAGCGATGATGGAGAAGCTGCGCACCGGCTCGATCCACAACTGGTTCGCGGACTTCCTCGCCGCCTTGCAGAGTTCGCATGCCGTCAACGAACAGGCCGGCCGGGCGATCGAAGTGGTTGACCCGGATCTATGGCCGGTGCGCTCGATCGGCGGTCACGACATCATCCGCTATCATTAGCTCGGTTTCGCTCGGCCCCGGTCGCTCGGTCTCGCCCGAAACGATCGGCAGGCCGCGCCGGCGGTGGCGCAGGCCGCCCGGCCGCTGCGCAACGCTCGCAGGGAATCGCCGTGCATTGCGGCGATGATGCCCGGCGGCCGCCGGGCACCTCCCGGAGGGAGCCGAGACGGTCGCCCGCAGAGCCCGGATTTTAACGATAAACCATAGGCTTATGGAAAACCGCGCGATCCCGGTCGGCATCCCTTGCCAAAATCGCCGCGCCCCGTCATGAGAAGGCGCACGGAGAGATGGCCGAGTGGCTTAAGGCGCACGCTTGGAAAGCGTGTGTGCGGGAAACCGTACCGTGGGTTCGAATCCCACTCTCTCCGCCAAAACACTGTTTCAGAACGTTCCATTTAATCCAATTTCCGCCATAAAGCGCAGTAGTATCAGCCATATACAGCGGGTTTGGCGTGCCACTCCGCTCCACCTTGTATCGCCAAATCTCACGCCTAAGTGTATGTAAAGGTGTATGTAGCTAAGGTGCCAGCTTATGGCGCGGGGATTCGGAAAACTGACCGTCAAAACGGTCGAGCATTTGTCTCGGCGAGGAATGCACGCTGACGGCGGCGGGCTTTATCTGCAGATCGCCGAGGGCGGCTCAAAAAGCTGGCTGTTTCGATACAAGCTCCACGGCCGCACACATTGGCATGGCTTGGGTTCGCTGCGTGACGTGGGCCTTGAAGAGGCGCGAGAGAAGGCGACCGGAGCGCGCAAGGTCCGCCGCAATGGCGGCGACCCCATCCAGGCAAAGCGCCAAGCGGAAGCCGCCGCCCGCATCGAAGCGGCCAAGGCGATCACGTTCGGAGAGGCGGCCAAGCGGTTCATCAAAGCCAATCGGTCAGGCTGGAAAAACGCCAAGCACGCCGACCAATGGGTGATGACGTTGCTCGGCATCGACCAGAAGGGCAAGCCGAGCAAGAACGACTACTGCAAGACCATCCGTGATCTTCCCATCGGCGCGATTGATACGACGCTGGTCCTGCGGATCATCGAGCCGATCTGGGCGAGCAAGACCGAAACGGCCACCCGTATTCGCAGTCGCATCGAGTTGGTGATCGACGCCGCCAAGGCGAAGGGCGAGTTCAACGGCGAAAACCCGGCACGTTGGAAGGGGCATCTCGATAACCTGCTCCCAGCCACCTCGAAGGTTCGCAAGGTCCGCAATCATCCGGCGCTGCCTTACAGACAATTGCCCGACTTCATGCGCAAGCTCCGCGAGCGTGACGGTGCCGCTGCGGCGGCTCTTGAGTTTCAAATCTTGACGGCCGTCAGGCCGGGCAACGCAGTAGCGGCAAAATGGGACCAGATCGATCGGCGGACATCAGTCTGGACCATTCCGTCCGCACTCATGAAGAGCGATGCCGAACACAGAGTGCCATTGAGCAAGGCAGCGCTCGCCGTGCTTGATCGCATGGAAGCCACGAAGGATGACAGCGAGTACATCTTCCCCAACACCAAGGGCAAGCCGCTGAGTGACGCTTCGATGGCCGCGGTGATCGACAGGATGAATGAGCTGAAGCGGCACTGGATCGATCCCAAGCTTGACCGCGGAATCGTTCCTCACGGATTCAGGTCGTCGTTCCGCGATTGGGCTGCAGAGCACGGCTATGACGATCCCGTCGCCGAAGCTGCGCTCGCGCACAAGGTCAGCGACGAAGTGGTCGCGGCCTATCGGCGCACGACGTTCCTCGACCTGCGCAACCGGATGATGGAGGACTGGGCCGACTATTGCGCCCGACCTTTCAGCAGCGGTGACATCGTCGTGGCGTTCCGGGCGTAGTCATGAAACCGGAGAAGCAGGGCGTCAGATAGAACGCGGCGATTTGGTTTGGTTGCGGAGTCTGAAGGGCCTGCGAGGACATGGTACAACCACCGACCTCACCGGGCATCGTCGAACTCGTGTTTCGGCCGCCACGCCACGGGGTCTGCGATCCATCGGTTGATGTCGGATTCCCGCCAGCCTGCGCCGTTGACGCTGATCCTGATCTGGGCCGGGAATGTCCCCTCGGTGATCTTGCGGTAGATGGTGGACCGGGACAGGCCGGTCCGGGACAGAACGGTTTTCAGGCGGATGATACGATCTGGTTCTGGCATCGTTGCGCCGCTTCCTGCTGACTGCTCCTGATCCAGTCAGAGCAAGCAGTCGCGCGCGTGCAAGAGTATTTTTTGCGTCGTCGTAGTGGGGTGTACAATCGGCGGCAAATACTTCTGATCGGCGGACTCGAAGCGTGCCAGTCAAAAGGCTTGGCGAGGTTTTGGGACAACGACATGCAGCAAAATCAGAGCCCGATGCCCCGGCCTTTGCCGAGATCGATGCCGTGGGTGAATGCCAATTCCTGGCCGAGCCGGCGGCCTGTTTCGAACGCGATGCCGAGCTGCTGCTTGCGGCCTGCTAGAATGGATTCAAGCTGCGGATCGCGCTCTAAGCTCTTGGCCATGGAGCCCATGGCCGCTCGCGTGGATTTGTAGCCCGACATGTCGCCCGCCTGATACTGGCGCTGGCTGGTCCGGTCGAGCTTCTGCCAACGCTCTACGAAGCGGTCGGCGCGCCGGGCGGGGTCGGTGCGCAGCTCGGTTTCAAGTTGGAGGGCGCGGATCGCGCGGGCGGGATTGCCCGAAGCGGCTAGCTCTACGAGTTCCGGGTTCGTCTTGTAGGCGGCTTCAGCGTCGTGCGAGCCATAAGGCCGTACCCCCTCGAATTCCTTGCGGGCCTCCTGCAATTCCTTCACCTGCTCCGAGCTGGCCTTGCCGCCCTGCTGCTGCATCTCGAAGATCGCATTCACGGCGCGGGCGTGGCGGATGAGCGCCTTGGTGCGAGCTTGACGCAGTGCCACGTCCGTGTCCGCTGCCACGGTCCTTTCCGGCGCATCCGTCCTTCGCCGGACCGCCGCCGTGGCGCTTTCCCTTTCCGGCGTTTCCCGCTCCGGCCTCCGTCCACCATCGTGGCCGGGCACATCTCCAGGAAAGCGCAGGCCGTCAAACATACCGCGCAGCTTCTCCGGCACGATTTTCTGGACGATTTCGGCGACACGCTCGCGGAAAGTGATGCCGCGCCGCTCGGCGTAGCGCTGCACCGGATCGGCGCGATCGTAATCCGACGCCATGTCCTTGGCCCGGTCGCGCGACAGGGTGCGAACCAGCCGGTCCTGACCGGCGAAGTCCTCACGGCCATAATGCAAGTCGGTGCCGTCGCGATGCCGCGACAGCGCGACATAGCTGCTATGGGCGTCCATGCCCGGCGTCGCCAGCACATGGGTCCGGTCCACCGTCATGCCCTGCGCCTTGTGGATGGTCGCGGCATAGCCGTGGTCGATGCGGTTGTAATCCTTCAGGTCGAATTCAACGGAACGGCCATCGTCAATGCGCGCCGACATGGACAGCGCGCTGACCCGTTCGATGGTGCCGAGTGTGCCGTTCTTCACGCCGAGACTGCGCTCGTTTTGCAGGAACATGATGCGGTCCCCGCTGGCGAAGCTGCGCGCGCCGCGTTCGACCGTGACACGTACATCCTCGCCCAGATCGCCCGCCGCCCGCATCCGTTCCCGCGCGGCGGCGTTGAGCGCATGAACCTCGTCATTGGTGTGGGTGAGGATAATGCGGCTGTGGTCCGGCGATGCCTGTCGGTCGCGATCCCAGCGGTCGATCAGATCGACGCGCGCCTGCTCGCGGGAAGCCGCCACATGCACCATGCCGCCTCTCGCATAGGCTTGGATCGCTGCGCCGGTCTTGCCGGTCGCCAGGTCGCGCGTGGCGTCGCGCTGCCAATCCTCGCGTTGGCGGCGCACCTCGCCGATCGCGACGCCGCCGTGGCGCTCATGGATCGACCGAAACGCCGCGCCGGCTTCTATTGCTTGCAACTGTTGCGGATCGCCGACCAGCACGACCTTGGCGCCGGCCTCGGCAGCATGGGACAGCACGCGCTCCAATTGCCGCGTGCCGACCATGCCGGCCTCGTCGATCACCAACACATCGCGCGCGCTGAGCAGGTCGCGGCCTTGGCCCCAGCCATGTTCCATGCTGGCGATGGTGCGTGACGCAATGCCCGATCCGCTCTCCAGATTCTCGGCGGCAATGCCGGACAACGCCGCGCCCCGGACCTCGTAACCCGCCGCCTCCCATGCCTCCCGCGCCACGCCCAGCATCGCGCTCTTGCCAGTTCCGGCATGGCCAACCACGATCCCAAGATCGCGCCCGTCCGTGACATGCGCCAGCGCATCGGCCTGCTCGCCGGACAGGACAAGGCCGCGCTGTTCGGCGCGAGCCAAGGCAGCTTCGCGATCTGCGTCCTCCACGGCATGGCGTTCCCGCTCGGCCATGAGTTGGGCCGCGCGGTGCAGCCGCTGTTCGGTTTGGATCATGTCGCGGGTGGTGAAGCGGTCCTCGCCGCGAGCGTCCTGTCCGAGTTCGACCAGATCGGGCGCGCCGCGCATCGCGCCCATCACGGCGTTGAACTGGTCAATCCCGTCGCTGTGCCGGTGCGCGAACTTCGCCATGTCGCGCGGCGTGAAGGTCGATTGCTGATGCGTGATCGCGTCCAGTGCGATGGAAGGATCGGCGATGATCCTTTCGCCGTTGTTTCGCGCGATCTCGCGGTGCATCTCGGCGCGGTCGGCGGCCTCGACCCCTTCGCCTTCGATGCGCTGCGCGGAGGCGCCGATCTGGCTTTGCGGCTCCAGCCCGATGCCCTGCGCCTCAAAGTTGCGATGGTCGATGTGTGCGTCGATGTCGAGCTCAGCCAGACGTTCGTTGGCAAGCTCAGCCCAACGTTCGCGCCAGCGCTCGACCATCTGCGTGCGGTTCCAAGCCCGCACCTTGGGGCCGAAGCCATTCTCGTCAACTGACCGCATCGTCAGCATGACATGGGCATGAGGTTTGGGCATGCCGTCCTTGCCGATATCCCAATGCACATTGAGATCGGCGATCATGCCCCGACCCACGAACTCCGACTGCGCGAAGTCGCGGGCCAGTTCGATGCCCTGCGCCTGCGTCATCTCGCGCGGAATGGCGAACTCCACCTCGCGGGCAAGCTGCGCATCCTTGCGGATCTCGAAGGCCTCGACATCGTTCCAGAGGCGCTCACGGTCGCTCCATGCCTGCGGCGCATTTTCCGGCAGCATCACCTCCGAATGAACGACGCCGCGCTTGGCGGAGAAGTCATGGCTGCGATCGAGGCGCTCGTCGCGCAACCGCGAGCCCGAGCGGTAGGCGGCCGCCGCCACCACGCTGGAGCCGGATTTGCGGCCAATGACTTTGACGTGAAGATGATAGATCGCCATCGCGACCGGATCATTGACGCGGCGAAGCGCACGTCGGAACGACGTATAAGCGCGCCCTCCCTCGAAAATTTCTCGTACGGGACTATGCCGTCTCAAACCGTCCCGGCGAGCTTACAGCTTTGTGCCCACGGCTCAACTATCATCAATCCATCAACATTGCTGGAGGACATGATGCGCAAGCCGCGGGACTTTGATGCTGAACTGAAAGCGCTTCAGGACAAGGCGCGAGAACTGAAAACCCGCAAGGTGCAGCAACTCGGTGAGCTGGTCATCGCCACCGGGGCGGACGAGCTCAGCGCCGACGAACTGGCCGGCGCGCTAATCGTGCTGGCGGAAACAAAAGATGCCGGAAAGAGGGAGGCATGGGCCAAGCGCGGGGCCGCGTTCTTTCAGAGCCGGGCGCGGCGAAATGCACCATCAACTGACCGCAACACGGACGGCGCTCCTGCGCAGCCGAGCGGCGCGTAACCGGCATCAGGCCGCAAGGGCGCGACATGACATGCGCACTTGGCAGGTCGAGCGCCGCAAGCGCACGCGGCATCTGATCGAACTCGGCGGCCTTATCGCCAAGGCCGGGATTGTGGAGCTGACCGGCGACGACCGCGCCACGATTTACGGCGCGCTGCTCTGGATGGCAGACAAGCTGCAAAGCGATCAGGGCGAACACGCGCGCGAGCTATGGGCCGCAAAGGGAAAGCAGGCATTCGCTGTGGAACGAGCCACAGACGCGCCCACCATCTCGCAGGAAAGGCCATGGGATCGGGCTTGACTGATGGCGGACGGCGCGGAGACTCCAAATGTCGTAGCGCTGCCCGCCATCGCACGGCTTGGCACGTGTGAATCGGCACGCCGGCGTCGATCGGCACGTTAAGCTATTTGAGTCAATTTGCGGTGGTCACTCTCGGGGCTTATTCACACTCAAGCGTCCTGACAGAACCTCCCCCGTGACGACCGGAGAATTCCGCCTGGGGGATATCCGATTTATTATCGCCGATTCGTCGAAGCTGCGTACGCTGGTTGACTGGAAACCGATCGTCGGGTTCGAGGATGGGATACGGGAATTGACCAGTGCAACTACAATCTCGGCGCTACCAGCCGTTTGGCTCAACTGACCGACCTTGCGGCGGTGCTTCGCATGCCGGCTCGCGTAACGCATTGCACGTGCTTGCGGCGCAATGCGATCATGGCGCCTCGCCGAGTCCCCGACACCGAACGGCGCACGGCCCGATGAAGGGGTCAAGTTAGCGAATTTACCAGCTTCGGCAGATCAGCCAGGCTCTTGATACGGTAATCGGGTTCGAGCCCAAGCTCATCCATCTGCATCCGGATTGCCAGCACCGAAGTGGAACTCCGCAATTCCTCAGTATAAATCGTTGAATTAACTGAGAAAGATCGCATTTGGCAGGGGGGCCGATCGGCGCCGATCGGGACCCCTGCTCAAACGAATTGTCACTCAGAAATCAACTACTTAGTCGGACCTACGAGAGGGGCACACTTCGGTGCTGATTTGCATTCGGTTGCGGCGAGGATGTTGAGGATGACGTCGGCGGAATGAACGCCGTGTTCAATGGCCTCGGCGCAGCCGGCTTCAACCGCCGGCAGCCCGTCGATCAGCACCGCATTGAGGATGTCGACCATCTGCCGATTGCCGTGAACGCGGTCGGACGCCCGGTCGAGGCGCATGCCTATTCTGACCGCATCGTCATCCGCCAGGGCGGCCTTGGCGCGCCAGCGTGACCCCACGCCGCCAGCCAACATCCTCACGCCGGCCGCGCTGATACTGCGCCACGCGCCGATTGCCGATTGTGCCCGTTACGACAACTGCGGAGAACCGTCTGATGGAACGCACTCCACTGTTCGACCTGATGGGCGAGCTCAAACTTTACGGCATGAAGGTCGCCGGAGCCTGTGCTGGGGCGGGCGAAGCCCTGCCCGGGCACGAGATCATGACCACGGCGGTCAAGCGTCAGCATGGACCTCAACGTATCGTCGGTGATTTGCTCAGCGCCGAGATCAACGAGAAGCACGCCCGCTCGATCAAATACCAACTCACCATCGCCAAATTACCGCTCGACTGTCGCGGACGATGCTATGTAAGAGCGTAGCTATTATTGTCCGCGGCAGTAAGGTGCCAACAATTGTTCAGAGCCGCTCTCGATCGGACTTGCCGATTTTCATCGTAGCAACACCTGGGTAAATTACTAGTTGCGCGCTGTGCCATGCCGGCGTTTACGCTTGATCAACGCGTCCATGGGAGTTCTTTGACCGGGTCGGATGTCACACTTCGGCTTCCGCAAACTCATGGGGTGCGCAGTGTTCGGGTTTAACAGCAAGAGAGTGAAGCACGCGCTGGCGGAGGTCGAGGCACTCGACCGCTTGCAGGCTGTCATCGAATTCGACCTCGATGGTACCATCCTGAACGCCAACGAGAACCTCCTGAAGATGAGCGGCTACACGCTCGCGGAGATCAAGGGCAAGCATCACAGCATCTTCGTCAGCCCGGCCGAGCGCGAGAGCGCCCGCTATCGCGACTTTTGGAAGAGCCTGAACCGCGGCGAATTCCAGACCACCCAATACAAGCGCTTCGGCAAAGACGGCAAGGAAGTCTGGGTCCACGCCTCCTATGCGCCGCTGCGCGACGAGACCGGCAAGGTCGTCAGCTTCATCAAGTTCGCGACCGACATCACGGCGTACAAGCTTAGGACCATGGAGGACGCCGGCAAGATTGCCGCGATCAACCGTGCCCAGGCTGTGATCGAGTTCGAGATGGACGGCACCGTCATCACCGCCAACGAGAATTTCCTGGGCGTGATGGGCTATTCGCTCGCCGAGATTCAAGGCAAGCACCACAGCATGTTCGTGACGGTCGAGGATCGCGCGAGCGCCGGCTATGCCGAATTCTGGGCGCGGCTCAACCGCGGTGAGTTCATGGCCGCCGAATACAAACGGATCGCAAAGGGCGGCGGCGAAATCTGGATTCTCGCGACCTACAACCCGATCCTCGACGAGACCGGCAAGCCGCTAAAGGTGGTGAAGTTCGCAACGGACGTCACCGCGCAGAAGATGAAGGCGGCGGACAGCGACGGCCAGCTCGCCGCGATCCAGAAGTCGCAGGCCGTGATCGAGTTCAACATGGACGGCACGATCCGTACAGCGAACCAGAACTTTTTGAATGCGATGGGTTATTCGCTCGCGGAGATCAAGGGCCAACACCACAGCATGTTCGTCGAGCTACGCGATAAGAACTCGGCCGCCTACCGCCAATTCTGGGAAGCGCTCAATCGCGGCGAATACCAGGCCGCCGAATACAAACGGATCGCCAAGGGCGGCCGGGAGATATGGATCCAGGCCTCCTACAATCCGATCTTGGATCTCAACGGAAAGCCCTACAAGGTGGTGAAGTACGCCACCGACATCACCGCGCAAGCGATCGGCCGCAAGAAGGCGGACAATGCGCGTGGGCTCATCGAGGCGGTTGCGGCCGGCAGCGAGCAGATGAGCGCATC
This sequence comes from Rhodopseudomonas palustris BisB18, assembly GCF_000013745.1. Lineage (GTDB taxonomy): Bacteria > Pseudomonadota > Alphaproteobacteria > Rhizobiales > Xanthobacteraceae > Rhodopseudomonas_A > Rhodopseudomonas_A palustris_F. The sequence continues at coordinate 5,039,239 of NC_007925.1, read as the reverse complement.
GATTCGCGAGATCTCCGAAACCATGGCGAAGTCGCGCGAGACCTCGAAGGGCGCGACCGCCCGGGTCGACGCTGCCGACGGCCAAGCGCAAAGGCTGAACGCGGCCGCGCAGGCGATGAGCGGCATCGTCGAGATGATCGCCGGCATTACCAGCCAGATCAATTTGCTCGCGCTCAACGCCACGATCGAATCCGCGCGCGCGGGCGAATCCGGTCGCGGCTTTGCGGTGGTCGCCTCCGAGGTGAAAAACCTCGCCGGTCAGGCCAAGCAGGCGACCGACACGATTACGGCGGAAATCGAAGCGCTGAACGCCGTCTCCAGCGGAGTCGCGAGCTCGCTGACCGCGATCAAGGCCGCGATCGCCGATGTCAACGAATTCATCGCCTCCACCGCCGCAGCGGTCGAGGAACAGAGCGCAGTGACGGCGGACATGTCGGCCAACATGCAGCGCGCATCGGCGGAACTGGCTTAGGTCCTTCGCCGCTCTTTGCGCGGGAGCTTCCTGTCGGCAGCCAATATTGGGCAGTACCCGGCACGAAATGTTCTGGGCTGCGCGGCCATGCGCGGGCCGCAACTGCGGCTGCGCTCTTGTCCGCGCATCTTTGTTCCGAGGCATTCGGTCGCAGGCCGTCGGAAGGGCAGCAACATCCAGGGCAATAGCTTCGCCAGGGTGATCGAGCGGCAACAAATTGGTCGCCGGACAAACTAATCAAAATGCCCGCATCAGGCGTCCAAAACTTCTCGAAAAGTAGTTGTTCTAAAGATGCGCTCAATTGCTGCGCGGCTTGGTCTGCGAGGTCAGTAACGTCTGCTCTGCGAGCCAAGTAACTGGTGAATCTACGAGGTCAAAAGTAGCGAGCGATCAAGGGTTAATTAGCGAATGGTCGATTAACGTCGTCGCAATGATGAGACGTTCGTTCGTTTTGGAGGTTCGCCATTTTTAGAAAAGAGAACGTCACGACCGCGCCGACGGTGTGTCGCCGAACTGCACCGCAGCGCAAAAGAGGCGGATTTCTACTAAATCGGCGCCGCGTCGCGAGACATGGCGAAACTTAATCACAGAAGAAACGTAAGCCAACAGGAAGATAGAATTAGGCCTCTGAGCAGGTTCACAGGAGCGTTTCGAGATGGCTGCTGAAAATCAAACGACGACGTCTATGTTGGACTCGAAATTGTACGAGGCGTTCGATCAGTTCTCCGGTCTCGGTCCGGCGGATGCCGTATCCAAGACGACAATGCCGCAGGTCAATTCGGTTCAGGATACGACGCCCAATGGATCGCGTATCTTGACCGGAGACAATCTCATCGGCGCAACGGGCTCGCTTGCTAACAGCGTTCAGACACAAACGAATCTGTTTTCTTCCTCGGTTGATCCAGGCGTCGTCGCCGGTGACAGTGAATCCAGCCTGAGCACGGGCTCGCTGGGGCGCACGGCGCAGGTGCCGGTGAATCCGGAGGCCGCCGACGCCAACCTGACAGCGGCGTCCACTGCCGCGCAAGGGGCGGGTGTGGCGACAGGCGGTGTGGGTGGCGCTGCGACAGCGCCCCAGGTGGTGGCGCCACAAGCGGCCGCGGCACCGCAAGGCGCAGCGGCGCCGGCCGCCGCTCCGACAGATGCCGGCGCGGCCGTGCCGACCAACAGCGGCGGCGTGACCACCGGCGGTGGCATTATCACAACGCCGGCACCCATCGTGAACCCCGCCACCACTGCCCCGGTGACACCTGGCGGCACGCCGGACACGCCGGACACGTCGGGAGCGACGGGCTCTGTCGTCCCGACCGGCACAACGACCGATCCGGGGTCCCCGGGGGCCGGAGGGCAAACCAATTCCACTGGCGGTTCGACCACCCCGCCGGCCGGGCCGGCGACGCCGGACACCGATCTCAACGTCGCGCTCGGTGCGGCCAACGTGCCGCTGCTGAACACGGTCGGCTCGACTGCCGCCGTCTCGCTCGATCCGGTGGAGACGCTGCTCGGGCGCGATATCGACATCGATCTCGGCGCTGCGATCGATCTGGCCCCGGTGACCGCGACCGTGGCCAATATCGGCAACGGTCTCGGCGATGTTGTCGGCAACCTCGACAACCTCGGCAATCTCGTCGGAAGTAATCTCCCGACAACGCCGCCGGCCGGGCCGGCGACGCCGGACACCGACCTCAACGTTGCGCTGGCTGCGACCAATGTGCCGCTGCTGAACACGCTCGGCGCCGCCGTTGCGGTGCCGCTCGATCCGGTGGAGTCGTTGCTCGGCCGCGACATCGACATTGATCTCGGTGCCGCGATCGATCTGGCGCCGGTGACCGCGGCCGTGGCGAGTCTCGGCGATGTTGTCGGCAGCTTGGGCAACCTCGTCGGCGGCAATCTCCCGACCCCGCCGCCGGCCGGGCCGTCGACGCCGGACACCGACCTCAATGTTGCGCTGGCTGCGACCAACGTGCCGCTGCTGAACACGCTCGGCGCCGCCGTTGCGGTGCCGCTCGATCCGGTGGAGTCGTTCCTCGGCCGCGACATCGACATTGATCTCGGTGCCGCGATCGATCTGGCGCCGGTGAATGCGACCGTGGCGAATGTCGGCGATGTTGTCGGCAGCTTGGGCAACCTCCTCGGCGGCGGCAATCTCGCGAACACCCCGCCGGCCGGGCCGTCGCCGTCGGACACCGACCTCAACCTCTCGCTCGGCGCGACCAACGTGCCGCTGCTGAACACGCTCGGCGCCGCCGTTGCGGTGCCGCTCGATCCGGTGGAGTCTTTGCTCGGCCGCGACATCAACATTGATCTCGGTGCCGCGATCGATCTGGCGCCGGTGACTGCGACCGTGGCGAATGTCGGCGATGTTGTCGGCAGCTTGGGCAACCTCCTCGTCGGCGGCAATCTCGCGAACACCCCGCCGGCCGGGCCGTCGCCGTCGGACACCGACCTCAACCTCTCGCTCGGCGCGACCAACGTGCCGCTGCTGAACACGCTCGGCGCCGCCGTTGCGGTGCCGCTCGATCCGGTGGAGTCGTTGCTCGGCCGCGACATCGACATTGATCTCGGTGCCGCGATCGATCTGGCGCCGGTGACCGCGGCCGTGGCGAGTCTCGGCGATGTTGTCGGCAACCTCCTCGGCGGCGGCAATCTCCCGACCACCGCGCCGGCCGGTCCGTCGACGCCGGACACCGACCTCAATGTTGCGCTGGGTGCGACCAACGTGCCGCTGCTGAATACGCTCGGCACCGCCGTTGCGGTGCCGCTCGATCCGGTGGAGTCGTTGCTCGGCCGCGACATCGACATTGATCTCGCTGCCGCGATCGATCTGGCGCCGGTGAATGCGACCGTGGCGAATGTCGGCGATGTTGTCGGCAGCTTGGGCAACCTCCTCGGCGGCGGCAATCTCGCGAACACCCCGCCGGCCGGGCCGTCGCCGTCGGACACCGACCTCAACCTCTCGCTCGGCGCGACCAACGTGCCGCTGCTGAACACGCTCGGCGCCGCCGTTGCGGTGCCGCTCGATCCGGTGGAGTCTTTGCTCGGCCGCGACATCGACATTGATCTCGGTGCCGCGATCGATCTGGCGCCGGTGACTGCGACCGTGGCGAATGTCGGCGATGTTGTCGGCAGCTTGGGCAACCTCCTCGGCGGCGGCAATCTCGCGAACACCCCGCCGGCCGGGCCGTCGCCGTCGGACACCGACCTCAACCTCTCGCTCGGCGCGACCAACGTGCCGCTGCTGAATACGCTCGGCGCCGCCGTTGCGGTGCCGCTCGATCCGGTGGAGTCGTTGCTCGGCCGCGACATCGACATTGATATCGCTGCCGCGATCGATCTGGCGCCGGTGAATGCGACCGTGGCGAATATCGGCGATGGTCTCGGCGATGTTGTAGGCCGCCTCGTCGGCGGCAATCTCGCGAACACCCCGCCGGCCGGGCCGTCGCCGTCGGACACCGACCTCAACCTCTCGCTCGGCGCGACCAACGTGCCGCTGCTGAACACGCTCGGCTCGACTGCCGCGGTCTCGCTCGATCCGGTGGAAACGCTGCTCGGGCGCGACATCGACATCGATCTCGGCGCTGCACTCAACTTGGCGCCGGTGACCGGGACCGTGGCCAATATCGGCAACGGCCTCGGCGATGTTGTCGGCAATCTCGGCAACCTCGACAACCTTGTCGGCGGCAATCTGCCGGCCGGTCCTTCGGCCCCGGACACCGACCTCAACGTTGCGCTCGGTGCGACCAACGTGCCGCTGCTGAATACGCTCGGCGCCGCCGTTGCGGTGCCGCTCGATCCGGTGGAGACTCTGCTCGGGCGCGATATCGACATCGATGTCGGCGCTGCGAGCGATCTGGCGCCGGTGACGGCCGCCGTGGCGAGTGTTGGCGATGGTCTCGGCGGTCTGGTCGACAACCTGGGCAGCCTCGGTGGCAGCACCCCGCCGGCCGGTCCGTCATCGCCGGACACCGACCTCAACGTTGCGCTCGGTGCGACCAACGTGCCGCTGCTGAACACGGTGGGCTCGACTGCTGCGGTGTCGCTCGATCCGGTGGAGACGCTGCTCGGGCGCGATATCGACATCGATGTCGGCGCTGCGATCGATCTGGCCCCGGTGACCGCGACCGTGGCCAATATCGGCAACGGTCTCGGCGATGTTGTCGGCAACCTCCTCGGCGGCGGCAATCTCCCGACCACCGCGCCGGCCGGTCCGTCGACGCCGGACACCGACCTCAATGTTGCGCTGGGTGCGACCAACGTGCCGCTGCTGAATACGCTCGGCGCCGCCGTTGCGGTGCCGCTCGATCCGGTGGAGTCGTTGCTCGGCCGCGACATCAACATTGATCTCGGTGCCGCGATCGATCTGGCGCCGGTGAATGCGACCGTGGCGAATGTCGGCGATGTTGTCGGCAGCTTGGGCAACCTCGTCGGCGGCAATCTCGCGAACACCCCGCCGGCCGGGCCATCGCCGTCGGACACCGACCTCAACCTCTCGCTCGGCGCGACCAACGTGCCGTTGCTGAACACGCTCGGCGCCGCCGTCGCGGTGCCGCTCGATCCGGTGGAGTCGCTGCTCGGCCGCGACATCGACATCGATGTCGGCCTTCTTGCCAATCTCGATGTGCTGTCTTCTGGCCTCATTCCCTCTTCAGCCGCGGCGATCTCCGCGGCCGACTTGGATTCTTCCGCGACCATGGCCGCCACCAGCGTCCCAGTCGCAGCCCCGCTGCTCGCCACGGCTGCCGCACCGATTGCAAGCATCGTCGATATCGCAAGCGGACTGACGTCGGCCACACCGTCGTCGGCCGGCATCGGTGCGGTGACGCCTGCAGCCACATCGACGATCGCCTCGTCGGTCCTAACCAGCATCGCGCCGATGTCACCGTTCGCGGCAACGTCCTCCGCGACGACCGCAACGACTGACGTGCTCGCGAAGGTCGTCTCCGGAGCGATCGAGACCATGAGTGCGATCGACAGTCACGTGGCGAGCACGACAAGCGTCTTGTCGTCGTCGCTGTCGAGCACGCTCTCGACCCTGAACGGAGGCAATTTCTCCATTTCGGGGTTGTCCCTCGTGGCGCCGTCGATCTCGACGCCGTCGGCGATTGCAACGACGGACACGCATTCCGTTCTGGGAAGCAGCTCGGTGATTGCGGCCAGTACCAGCCTGCTGACGAGCAGCCACAGCCCCACCACGTCGACGCCAAGCGTGTCGGTGGCGCCGGTCATCTCGATGCCCACCGCTCCGACGCCGACAGGATCGACGTCGCTGCTCGCTGCACTGACCGCGAAGACGGTGAGCAGTTTCGGTTTTCACTTCTGATGGGATGAAGCCCGAGTGACATGATCAGCGCCCACACCAAGGAAAGGAGAGTCATCGGAATTTATTCGACGCTCATCGCAACGACGTTGGCGCTGAACGTCCTCGGACTATGCGTGCCGTTGACGGCGCAGATCATCTTCAACCGGATCTTGCCGGCGCCGAACACGACCACCCTGCCGGTGATCGTGTTCGTGGCGCTCGCGGTCACGTTGCTCGAGGCCTCGCTACGATTTGCCCGCAATATCCTGTCTATCGAAGAGACGCTCAAGTATAATCAAACGCTTATCACGCCGGTGTTCGAACAGCTCGTCCGTGGCGGAGCCGCCGGATCAGCCAAGGCCGGGGCGGCGCAGGCGATCGTCTATTTCGGTCGGGTCGGCCAGGTCGCCGAGGATCTCGGCGGCAAGACCGTCATCGCGCTTGCTGAACTTTCGTTCGTTCCCGTGGTCCTTGGGCTCATCTTCTTTATATCGCCGCTCTCCGGGGTGGCGGTCACGGTGAGCGTCGCCATTGGACTTGCCATGACCATGGCAGACGGATGGAAGATGAACCGGCTGGCGCGGATCGTTTCGCGAAAGACCGAGCGCCGTTACAGTTTTCTTCTCAGCGTGCTGGGTGCGATCCACTCCATCAAGGCGCTCGGCGTCGAGGGACGGGTGGCGCGCCAATACGAGGTGTTCCAGGCCGACCTCGCGCGATGCAACTACAGAATGGCGATAGCCATGGGACGCCTGATGAACGAGGTGGCGGTCTCCAATCAATGGCTCACCATCGTCGCCCTGCTGTGCGGCGCCTATGGCGTCGCTGCCGGGTCGATGTCGATTGGCGCGGTTGCGGCGGTGATTTTGCTGTCGGGCCGCCTGATGGCGCCCCTGCAGCGGGCAGTCTTCTTGTACATTCAAGCCAAGGATCTATGCGAGAGCCGCGACGTCGTCGCCGAACTGCTGGGCAGGGAGGCGGGACGATCTGTCGCCGAGGGGCCGGAGCTGTCTCGCGACGGCAAACTGGACGCGGTGGGACTGTCGTTCCAGATCGAGAGCCGGCTGTCGACCGAGCGCTACACGGGTCTGGACCTGCAGTTGCGGAAAGGCGATTTCGTCGCCATTGCCGGCTCTTCGGAAAAGGCGTTGACCCACCTGATGCGCATCCTCGCCGGCGTCGAGAAACCCGCCTCGGGTCATGTGGCGTTGGAGGGAATACCGGCTGAACAAATCTCCTGCCGCGCTCTCAATGCGGGCGTCGCATTGGTGACGTCGACCGCGATCATGTTCAAGGGCACGATCCGGGACAACATCACGCGCTTCGGCGAGGTCACGATCGATCAGGCGCTTGCCGTCGCTGCGATGCTTGGCGTCGAAGCCCAGATCAATCAACTCCCTCAAGGGGTCGAGACCGCGGTCTCCGGCGACGTCGTGGAATCCATCTCGGCTTCGCTCTGCCAGCAGATCGCCATCGTCCGAGCTCTGGCTCATCGCCCGCGGGTCATTCTTCTCGACAACGCCGACCGCGGGCTCGACCAGCTTGCTTACGCAAATCTCCATCGATTTCTTGCGCAGGTGCGGGGCAGGGCCACGGTGGTCATCGTGTCCGAAGATCGCAATCTCACCGGCGGCGCCTCGCGTCACTACGTGCTGCGGCCGGACGGTCTGCAATTGGATCGGTCACAGGCCTCCGAAGAGCTCACGACCTACCGCGGACTGAAGCTATGACAGCGCGGGATTTGCTGAAGCGCCTGGAAACGTTTGCGGCCTCGGATGACCCGAAGAAGGGGGGCGTCGAGCCAGCGACGCCGGCCCCCTCAAGCATCCGCGAGAAGTGCGCAGTCAGCGTTGCCGCCGCGGCGATCATTGCGCGCAACGGCGTCGACATCCAGACGGCCGAAGTCTTTGCTTCGCTGGTCATATTCAGCGGCCAGGAGTTTCCGCTCAAGAACGTCCTCGGGGCATTGCCGCGCAATTTGCCGTCGGAAGCCCAAACGGTCGTCACCATCGGGATGGCAAATCTCGGATTTTTCGTGGTCGATCGGCTGGCGTCGCGGGATGCCATCGAAAACGGCGGGCCGGCTGTTCTCGTCAACGACCGTGGCGGGAAGTATGTCGTCGTGACCGATAGTCGGACCGGACAGCTGTTCCAACTGACGGCGAATGCCGAGCCGGTTCCATACGACCTGAAACGGCTCTCGTCATATGCGCGGGTCGCGACGTTCGAATATCGCAGCGCGATTGATCCGTTGTCGGCAACGCGACGCGGGCATACCGGGCTGCGCTGGATCGCCGCGCTGTCGAGCCGTTTTCAAGGCGTTTGGCTGACGCTTGCCGGCATCAGCTTTCTGCTCGCCGTGCTCGGCGTGCTCTCCGCCGCGGCCATATCGACGATTTTCTCGGAGGTGATCACGCGGGCCGCGCTCGGCACCTTGCCGCTGCTCGCGGTCGGTCTGATCCTGATCGTCGTCGCCGACGCCAAGCTCTCCGACCTGCGGTCGAACATCTTGTCGTGGGTCGCCAACCGGCTGGAGTTCATCGTCAACGCCGCCTCATTCGAACACATCCTGAGGCTTCCGCCGTCTCTGTCGGAGCGGGCGTCGCCAGCGGCGCAGGCGGCGCGCATGCGCTCATTCGAGGGGATTCGGGATTTTCTCGTCAGTCCCGCCTGTCCGGCGGCGATGGATATCGTGCTGGCGCCGTTCTACGCTGTGATCGTCGCCTTGATCGACTGGCGCAGCGCGCTGGTCCTGGTTGGCGCGATGTTGGTGTTCGCACTGGTGTTCCTGATCGGCCTGCGCGCCGCGAGGATCTACATCTCGGTGGTGGCGGACGCGGCAACCGAAGCGCAGCGCATCGCCATCGAAACCTTCGACCGATTGCAGACGATTAGCGACGTCGGGCTCCAGCATGTCTGGGCGACGCGGCTCAGCGCCAGCCTGGTGCGCGATCAGGCCGCGCAGGCCCAATTGCAGAAGCTCGGCGCAGCCATCGAAGCCGTCTCATCGAGCGTGTTTTCCGGGTCGATCATCATTCTGATGGTGATGCGAGGGCTCGCCGTTCAGTCGAGCATTACCGGTGGGGTCGAGGTTCTGGCGATGACGATCCTCGGCCTGCGGTGTCTGCTGCCCTTCCACACGTTCTGTCTCTCGATCCTGCGCATCGAGCAGATCCGCAAGAGCGTGGCTCAGGTCAACGAGCTCAAGGAAATGCCGACCGAACTCGAGAGGCTGAAGGGCCGCGAGCGGATGGAGGATCTTGCGGGCGCGCTCAGTCTCGTCAACGTCGGATTTCGCTCGGCGGATACCAGGCCGGTGTTCGTCGCCCTCGATCTCGATGTGCGACCGGGCGAGGTCATCGCCTTGTATGGGCCGGCAGGAACCGGCAAATCGATCATCCTCAAGATGATTCTCGGGATGATGGAGATCGGCCTCGGGGTGATCCGGCTCGATGGGGTCGATATCAGGCAGTTCTCGGTCGAGGAGCTGCGCAGGCGCGTGTCCTATGTGCCGCAGCAGCCGGCGCTGCTCCCTGGCACGCTTCGCGAGAACCTGTTGCTGGCCAATCCGCTGGCTTCCGACGCGAGCCTGCAGGAGATACTGAAGGTCGTAGGCCTCGATGAAGATGTCAGGCAACTGCCGAACGGATTGGACTATCACATCGCGGCCGACGAGGCTCGCGGCTTCAATGACGAATTTCGTCTGCGCGTCGCGTTCGCGCGGGCGTTCCTCACCAACAGCAAGCTCATTCTGATCGACGAGCTTCCCAACAGCCTGATGGAGGGCTCACTCGGCGAGCTGTTGCGGCGCATCATCTCCGACTTCCGCGGCGAGCGGACGATCGTCTTCGTGTCGCACCGGGCGGACTTCCTGAGCCAGGCGGATCGGATGGTTGAACTTTCCTATGGCGGCGTTCCCCGGATCGTGGCGGTCAGTCGAGCGAAAAGCGAGAAGCGCGCATGAAATTCGCGGCAGGCATTCAGAGTTTCAGGCTCGCCTTCGAACGCGACAAGCGTCTGATGGATGCAATCACCCTGCCGCCGATGGGCAGGGAGAGCGCGGCGTTTCGATTTGCCCGAAGCTTCGGCCTGATTGCATCGGCAGGGACTGCGGCTGCGATCATCTGGGCCAGCTTCGCCGAACTGAACGAAGTCACGCAAGCCGTCGGAAGCTTCACGCCGGTCGGATCGGAACAGGTGGTTCAGCATCTCGAGGGCGGCTTGGTCGAGCGCATCGCGGTTCGCGAGGGGGCGACGGTTCAGAAAGGGGATACGCTCATCGTGCTTCGCGACGCCGGAACGGCGGAGGACGACGTCGCGCTGGAACGGCAAAGGGTCGATCTGTTGGCGCAGATCGAGACCCAAGTGGCTCTGTTCGAGGGACGCGAGCCGGCTTTCACGAGTTCAAACGGCCGCTATGCGGTCGAGGAAATCGCCAACACCAATGCCTTCGCTGCCGCCAAGACCCTTGAGAAGAACGAGTATTCCCGCCTTTCGAGCCAGATCGCGCAGGCCAGATACAATCGCGAGGCCACTGCCATCCAGTTGAAGGGAGCGCTCGACGAGGTCGAGAACGCCGAGCGCGTGTCGAAGCGCTTCGCGGATTTGATGCGGATCGGCGTGGCGACGGGGCTGCAAGCCGAGGAGCGCCGTCAGGCGGTGGTCCGCGCGCGGTCGGCGGCGGACGCTGCGGCGTCGCGCGAGCAGGGAGCGATCGAACGCCTGGGCGAGGTCGAAAAGCAACTGGTGAGCTACGGAGCGGAATTGCGCTCGAATCGGGCCCAGAAGGTTCGCGATCTCGAGGCCAGTCTCAATGTCGTCGATGCCAACATCGCGAAGAAGAACCAACGCAAGCAGCGCCTCACCATCACCGCGCCCGTCGCCGCGCTGGTGAAATCGATCGAGGTCAATTCCATCGGTCAGGTGGTCGGGTCCGGCCAGGCGCTGGCGACGCTGGTCCCTCTCAATACGCCGCTGGTCGCCGAAACCAGCGTTCGCTCGTCAGAGATCGGTTATCTCCGCGTGGGACAATCGGCGCAGATCCGCGTCGGCGCTTACAATTTCACACGCTTTGGAAGCCTCGAAGGCGTCGTCGAGTCCATTTCGCCCTCGTCCTTCCAGATTGGCGGCCAGTATTATTATCGCGTCAAGATCAAGCCGGTCGACATCCGAATGCCCAAGGCTCCTGGAGCGGTGATCCAGCCGGGCATGGAGGTGACCTGCGAGATCATCACCGGGCGCAAGACGGTCATGGAATATATTCTTACCCCCTTGCAAAGGACGTTGGGCTCTGCCTTCAACGAACGGTGATCAATGCCACATCCTGCCGTTCAAACCGGCTCAGCGCCGACACGGCTGCTGATCGTCGACGACGACCGGTTCTCGCTTGCGATTTTCGAAAAGATGGCGTCGTCGCTGGGGTTCATTACCGAGACCTCGAGCGACGGCGCCGAAGCCTTCGCCATGCTCCGCGAAAATCCCGGCCGCGCCGACGTCGTCATCACAGACCGGATGATGCCGGTGATGGACGGCTTCGCGCTGACCCGGCGATTGAAGCGCGAGCCGTCGACCCGCGGCATCCCGGTTATCCTGCTTACCGGCTCCAACGTCGCGGAAGACATCGCCGCCGGTCTCGACGCCGGAGCATTCTACTATCTGACCAAGCCGCCCTCGGTCGACCTCGTGCGTTCGGTGGTGGACTCCGCGCGCAAGGAAGTCGACCGTCAGCGCAACGTAGCCTCCAAGCTCTCGGTCCATCAGTCCGCGTTTGTCAACGTGACGGTGTTGCGCACGTTGCTCAAGCGGCCGGACGAGGTCGAAGGCGTCTGCAGCCTGCTCGCCAGCCTGCACGCCGAACCCGAGACGATCATCCAGGGCATTTACGAGCTGGTTCAGAATGCCGTCGAGCACGGCGTTCTGGGCTTCGGCCTCGAACAGAAGGCCGCCTTGCTCGCGGCCGGCCGCTGGCAGGAGCAACTCTCCAGTCGCTGTGCCGATGCGGCCTACAAGGGCGAGGTGGAGGCGACGATGGTTCGCCGCGAGGGGCATCTGGTGCTCTCGGTCAAGGACACCGGGGCCGGCTTCGACTGGCGTCCGTTCCTCGCTGCCGATCCGTCGCGCGCCGGCGCGCTCAATGGGCGCGGCATCTCGCGCGCCAACAGCTATGCATTCAGCAAGCTCGCCTACAATGAGGCGGGAAACGAGGTTGTCGGCGTCATTCAAACGACGCGAACGGTCGGGTGGTAATGATGTTGATCGTTCACAAAGACAAGACCATCCGCGTCCCGCTGGCATGGATCATCGGCGCGATTTTCGCGTTGACGAGCGGCCTGATCTATTTCTACGCCGCAAGCTCGATCGAACTCAATCACCAGAACTTCAAGCTGGAATCCGATGGCATCGCACGCCTCGCTTCCGCGGAGGGCGATGTGGCGCTCGTCCGCATCAAGGACCTCATCGGCCTGGTGGCGAGCGGCGGGGAGGCGCTGATCGATGGCAAATTGAGGAGGGCCGCCAAGAAATCGGCGAACATAAGGGAAATTGGCTACGTCCGCCTCGGCGGCGATTTCAGCCAGAAATATTTCCTGACGGATCGGACCGCGCTTTCGATCGACAGACAAGAGATGGCCTCGCTCAACCTCGAGCTCAAGCGCAATTTAGCGCTGACCCGCGGCGTCGTGACGTCCGCTTATCCGCGCACATTCGCAGCGATATCAAAGGATCTCGTCGTCTTCGTTCAGGGCGTTCCCGACGATACTGGGCCGGACCAGGACTTCATCGCCTACGTGATTCTGGATTTGAAAACGGCCGTCTCACAGGCCGCCTCGAACTTTGCAACCAGCACCCTCGTCACCGCAATTCGGGTCTATATCGACGGCAAGGTATCGGAGCTGTCGGTCGATGCCGTCGTACAAAAGGCGGGACTGATCGTCGAGCCTCATACGTCGAGCCGAACGGTGACGCTCAGCAGCGATGTCGAGCTCGAAATCGAATTCGCCGAACAATTTCCGGCGACGCGAAGCCTCATCATCTTCGCGTTGGGCTTGATCGGGATCTTCGTGATTTCCTGCACTCTGTTTACGATGTTTGCGCGGTCCGCGCGAGCGCAGAACAGGATTCTGAAACACGCCGTCAGGCGTGCCGAGGCCGCCAATGAGGCGAAGAGCGAATTTCTCGCCAACATGAGCCATGAGATCCGGACACCCTTGAACGGCGTTCTCGGAATGGCCGACGTGCTGATGCGGACCGATCTGACGCCGGTTCAGCGCAACTACGCCCAGTTGATCGTGACATCCGGGTCGTTGCTGATGACGATCCTGAACGACGTCTTGGACATGGCAAAGCTCGACAGCGGGCAATTGGCGATCAAGCCCTGCAAGGTGGAATTGCAGTTGCAGCTCAAGGAGGCGGCCAGCTTCTATTTCGCCCAGGCACGTGAGAAAGACCTGGAGCTGGTTCTGGATGTAGCGCCGGATGTGCCGCGCCATGTGCAGCTCGATCCGATGCGGTTAAGGCAGATCCTGGGCAACCTGATCGGCAACGCCCTCAAATTCACGTCGAAGGGTGGCGTCGCCGTCATCGTGTCGTACCAACACCAGGACGAGAAGTCGGGACGGCTTCACATCTCGGTCGTGGACACCGGCATCGGACTGACCGAGGAACAGCAGGGAAAGTTGTTCGGTCGATTCGTTCAGGCGGAGGACGACGGACAGAGGCATCGCGAAGGGACCGGCCTCGGGCTGGCGATTTGCAAGAAGCTCTGCAACGCGATGGGGGGCGAGATCGGGGTCACGAGTGAGAAGGGCGTCGGCTCGACATTCTCGTTCTGGATTCCGGTCATCGAGGAGCGAGCCGACAGCGAGGACGATGCGCGGGGCCAGTGCATCGGCGTGGTGACGGGATCGGAGGCGCAGTTCAAGGCCATCGTCCATGCGCTTTCGGATGCTGGAGTCCATTGCCGGAAATTCGAATACGGTCCGGATTGCTTGCCGCGCATCCTGGCCGCGATGAAGGCTGCGCCGATGCGCGCGCTGATCTTCGACGAGGACCGGAATATTCAGCGCGCAAGCGACCAGTGGCAGGCCCTGCAAGCGGAGATCGGTCCGGGCCTCCCGGCGTTGATTCTGGGCGAGTCGCAATTCAGTCCGCATTACGAGAAGTTCAGTGGCTTCCTGGTGAAGCCGTTCATCGCGGTGGATCTGATTGACGAACTCCGGTCGATCAGTGCGGAGGCGGCGGCACCGCCGCTGCCGTCGGGCGGCGTCTTGCGCGGGGCGTCCGCCGAGGCGATGGAGCTGCCGAAATTTTCCGGCTCTTCCGTTCTTCTGGTCGATGACAACCAGATCAATCTGATCATCCTCGAAGAGATCATGAAAGAGTTCGGCTTCGCGGTCGAGGCGACGACGGAAGGGGCAAGCTCGATCCGGATGGCTGAGGCGGGGTCGTTCGATCTCATGCTGATCGATTGCCAAATGCCGGTCATGAATGGGTTCGTTGTCACCGGCAAAATGCGCGAGCTGATGGCGGCGGGCGAGATCAAGAGTTGCCCGATCGTGGCGGTGACGGCGAACGCGCTCAAAGGCGACCGTGAGGCCTGCATCGAGGCCGGCATGGATGATGTCGTGTTCAAGCCGATCTCGATCCGAATTATCGCCGATGCGCTGGATCAACTCGTCAAGTCCGGGCTGCTCAAGGCGCCGTCGGCTCTCGGTTCGGAGCGGGCGACGGCGGCGAGCCGCGCGACCGCCGCGGTGCCGCGACCTGCGGTGCTCGATCTGGCGCAACACGACGCGCCGGCGGCTCCGGCGCCGGTGGTTGCGGCGCCGCTGGTTCCGCCGCCGCCCGTCGTCGCGGCGCAGCCCGTTGCTCCCGCGCCGAACGTCCCTGCTGCGGCAACGGCCAAGCCGAATCCGCCGGCTCCCGAAACCCCGGCAGGCAAGGTGCCGCTGATGGATCTGGCCGTGTTGAAGCAGACCCGCGACCTCGTTCGAAACTTGGATACCCTGCTATCGCTCTACCGCGCCGACACCCGAAACTATCTGAACGTGCTGCGCGAGCAGATCGACGAGGATGAGCTCGACGAGGCCGTGCTGCCAGCCCACACCATCAAGAGCTCCAGCAAGATACTGGGTGCCTCCGGCATGGCGGCGCTCGCTGGCTTGATGGAGACGCGGCTCAGAACCGGTGAAGGCTGTTCTCCCGCGGAATTGCGAAAGCTGCTGCAGAGGATGGAGGACATTTTCGCGCACACGCTCCGACAGCTGGATGCGCTCGAAGCTCAGGGGCTGCTCAAGCAGCCGGTCGCGGCGGCTTCTTGACGGTCGTCGGTTGCGGAGCCGGCGAGCCGTCGCGCTGCGCGACGTTCGCAGCGGGAGCAGCGGGCGTCGTCGCAGCGACAACCGGCACCGGAGCCGATACCGGCGCGTCGGCGCCTGCTCCGATCGCAATTTGCAGCGATATCTGAAACCGGGCGAGCTGGCGCTGGCTCTGCGCCAGTGCCAGGCGGGACCGATTGAGCGAGCGCTGGGCGTCGATCACGCCGAGTAGGATTCCAGTGCCGCCGGTCATTGCGGCGCGGGTCAGGCTGAGGCTCTTTTCGTTGGCGGCGACGCTGTCGCGCAATGACGCGAGTTCACGCTGGCCGCGCTTGATCGAGGTGAGCAGGTTCTCGACTTCCTCGACCGCCACCAGCACGTTCTGCCTCCAGTCCAGATAGCGCAGGTGGCAGTCGGCTTGGGCGAGCCGGATCGTCGCCTGACGCCGCTCGCCGTCGAACACCGGGGCGAGGATGGAAGAGGCGAACGCCCAGGTGCCGCCACCGAGCATCCCGTAGATCGTCGGCGACAGCGCCGCATTGATCGTCCCGTTCAACGTCACGCTGGGCAGCAGATCCGCCCGCGCCACACCGATGCGCTCTGCGGCCGCGTAGAGCAGTTGTTCTTTGACGCGGATATCGGGCCGGTTGCGGATGAGATCCGCGGGAATTCCAGCTCCAACATCGGCGGAGAGAAGCGGCTCAAGACTCCGGCTTCCCTGTAGCGTCAGGCTGCCCGCAGCGACGCCGATCAACGTCGCGATGTGATTGGCTGCGATGGTCCTGTCGCGCTGTAGTGCGGGCAGCGAGGCACGCAACGTCGCGAGATCGGCTTGGGCCTGGGCGATGTCGAGTTCGCTGGACGTCCCCAATTCCTTCATGTTGCGAACCAGCGTTACGGTGTCCTCGGCGTTCTTGATCGATCCCTCGGTTACCGCGATCGTCCGCGCGAAGTAGTTCATGTCGATATAGGTTGCGATCAGATCGGCCAGATAGGCCAACCGGACATTGGCGAAGTCGTAACCCGCGGCCCGCAGCTCGGCTTCCGAAGCCGACTTCTGCTTGGCGATCTTGCCGTTGAAGTCGAGCAGCCAGGAGACGTTCAGGCCGGCGGAATGAGTTGATGTGGTCCCGGTCACGCCGGCAGGTATGGTACCGAACGATTGCGTTGTCGCTCCGACGCCGACCTGAGGGAAAGCGTCGGCGCCGGCGATCGTCACGCGTTGACTTGCCACGTTGATGCGGTCGACGGCTCTTGCGATATCAAGGTTGTTGGCGAGGCCGCGCTCGATCAGTTGGCTCAGTTCGTGGTTTCCGACCCGCCGCCACCACGTCTGGTACGGGTTCGGCACAGGATTGACCGACCCGGTGGTGAAGCGATCAGGCAGTCGGAACTCCGGAGGATGACGTCCGTCGCTGGTCTTGCACGCCGCGAGTGCGCAGACGGTTAGCAGCGACAGATGACGAAATCTCCTGATGTTGAGACGCGACATGTGATACCTTGAAGCATTGTTACTCTCCCTAAGAGATGCTGGCTTATAGTTAAAATTGCGTTTTGAATGCGTGACTCGGCTGCAGTCGATAGGAAGTGCTTTGCGCGAAAACGCTCTGTAATGCGGATTATTCGCGGGAATCTTCGCGCCACAATTTGCGGCATCCGTAGTCTTACGAGTTCGACTCGATGGCATTTGTCGCCGTCTTCGCCGCATGAACGGCTCCCAGTGAAATCGTATTAGTACGGATCAGGCGACGGTCGCCAATTTCGACCTCCCGGCACGCATCAGCAGCAAGGACCAAAGGGGGCGCCTGATTGGAATGGTGGCGGTCTCCATGCGGGGGGGCATGGCAAGGGAAATGCCGCAGCAAAAATACTGCCTGTTGCGGGGTTGTCGCGTGCGACGAAAATGATGCCGCATCCGTCGCTGATGCTGCCGCGGGAAAGACTTTTTCGCCTCTCCCAATTATAATACGTAGTTGGTCCGCGGAGCTCGCATGTGTGGATCAGCACCGAATTAACTGAGAAAGATCGCATTTGGCAAGGGTCCCGATCGGCGCCGATCGGGGCCCCTGCTCAAACGAATTGTCAATGAGAAATGAGTCGCGCCGAGGTGCGAGCGCTTCAGCTTGATGGCTTGCGCCGCGTTCCTGCAGCCAGCGACAGCAGCCGCCGGCTTTGGTTGTTGTCCTTCTTGGGTGCATCTCTCAACAATCTCAGTATTGGTGCCAGTCGTCAGTCAACGATTGGGTCTCCTGCGATTTCGAGTTGGGGGCGTTTGGCGGTCAACGGAACGTTGTCGCTGCCGACGCAGGTATATGACGCGCTCGCTAGCATAACCAGGAGGCCCCCCCGGCTCTGCCGGGGAGGCAGCAAAAGTTTGACATTTACGGCGGTCGCCCATTGCCGAAACTTCTGATCGTGAGCCACCACGCACACGAGAGGAAGTTTGACGATGGACGAGTACGAGAGCCTAAGCCACAGCAAATGGGAGTGCAAATATCATGTTGTGTTCATTCCCAAATGCCGGAGAAAGACGCTTTATGGGGAGTTGCGACGTCACCTTGGGGAGTTGTTTCGCAAGCTGGCGCAGCAGAAGGAAAGCCGGATCCAAGAAGGTCACTTGATGCCGGACCATGTCCACATGATGATTTCGATTCCACCGAAATATGCGGTGTCGCAGGTGGTCGGGTTTATCAAGGGCAAGAGTGCCATCCACCTGGCCCGTGTCTATGGAGAGAAGAAGCGCAATTTTGTAGGGCAGCACTTCTGGGCGAGAGGGTACTTCGTCTCGACCATAGGTCGGGACGAAGCGGTGATCCGGGAGTACATCAGACAGGAGGACAGGCGCCTGGAGCAATTGAATTTGTGGCGTTGACTGCCACCTTCAGGTGGCCAAATGACCGCAGGGTCGCGTCAGCTTCCCTGGAAGCCGCTTCGAGCGGCCCAATCCCTAAAGCCCCCGGCTCTGCCGGGGGATATTTACCTTGTCGAGCTCTGGCTTTCTGGTGTTTCGTCCATTCGAGGATGGTGGCGCATGGTGTATGTGTAGGTGTATGTAGCCAAAATTCGTGCACTTTCGATAGCCGTAAAACGGACGTTTCTCTCATTTCTGGGCGGACACTCTCTCCGCCACTGAAGCAGTAAGGCTTTCATATCCTTACGCTTTTCCGAGCGCGAAGCTGGCCGTTTCCGACCCCTGGTACAGAATCTGGACCAGCGGAGCGCCATTTTGCAGCTTCTTCCTCGACTCGTCCGTCGTGACGCGATCTTCTATTTCCGGATGGCGGTGCCGCGCCAACTCGTACCGCGCGTGCGGCGGAGCGAGATCAAAGCGTCACTCCGGACCAGCGACCCTTTGACCGCCAAAGTGCGCAGCCGCCTCCTGTGCAATACCTTCGACGTGCTCTCAAAGACGCTGGGGGGCCATGCCGCAATTTACCACGGCGACGATCAATGAGCTCGCGCGGGGCTATTTAGGCAGACCTCATCTTCGAGATCGCAACCCGGATCGGCGGGCAGACGCATCGCCTGCTCCAGCGACTTGTTGAGACAGACCTAGAGCAGGCATGGAGCCTACCGGCCGTCCTCCCATCATCGGCGAGGCGCCCCACGTAGCTCCGCAGCAGCCCTCGCCAAAGGAGGTTGGCGAGCTCTATTGCGCATTCAAAGCCAAGAGCGATTGGGCAAACAAGACCGCGACTGACGTCAGGCACGTGCTGAGCTTGGCCGAGGAGGCCATAGGGGCCAGCAAACCAATGCGATCCCTTGATGTCGACGACGTCAAAGCTGTCCGCGATCTCATCTCGGAGCTCCCGCCAAACTATGCCAAGTGCAAGGAAAATAGCGGAATGACGGCAAAGGCCGCGGCTGCAAAACGCTCGAACGGCCCGACGCTCTCGATCAAGACGCAGGACAAATACTTCAAGCTGTTCAAATCATTCCTGCGCTGGGCAACGAACGAGAACTATCTCGACAAGCCGCCGGGGCCGAACATCAATGTCGCGGGTGCAGCCAAGCTGACACCGTTCGACAGACGCCTGCCCTATTCAGCAGATCAGCTGAAGGCCAGACGGTTCTCCGCAGGTTGTCCGAACGGGTGCAATCGGCAATCGGCGCGTGGCGCAATGGACTGCTCACGTGCCGAGCCGCCTGATTCTCGACCTGGCCCTTTCTCCCAGCCCGACGCCGATGTGCAAGCCACCGGCTCACTGCGCTGCTCGACCGCGCCTCCCGATAATTTCCGATTTGTCCGCTGTCTGACGGAATTGACCGCCCATTCGGCCTATTCACCGCCGATCCCTGCGCGGCAGGCAAGAAGGACGGATGCGGTCCATGGCTCATATTTCACTTCTCGGCTGGCTTGGACTGTTGCTGACTCTGGCTGGCGAGGTCACCGCGCTGATGCAGATCCGCGACCTCAAGCGGATGCTGATCGCCTCCTGCATCGCCGAACTCGGCTATGTTCTCATGGGGTTCGGGGTTGGAACCTTGACCGGCGACACCGGCGCGGTGATGCACCTCGGTTACCAGATGGTGATGCGCGCGCTGCTGCTGCTGGCGGCCTGGCATCTGATCCGGCGCACCGGATCGTCGAAGCTCGACGATCTGGTCGGCAGCGTCGAACGGTTCCCGTTCGTGTCGCTGATGTTCGGCTTCGGCATGTTCTCGGTGATGGGGCTGTCGCCGTTCAAGGGCGCGTTCTCCAAATTCATTATTCTCTATGCCGCGATCGAAAACGGCGACTGGCTGCTCGCGGTCGGCGGCACCATCGCCAGCATCATCGCCGCGGTTTACTTCATCCGCACCGTGCAGGTGGTGTGCTTCCAGCGCCAGAGCCACGGCATTCTGAAGGACAAGCCGATCTCGTTCTTCGCCATCACGCCGCGCGACGCGCCGATGGTGGTGCTGGCGCTCGCCACCATCGTGATGAGCCTGTATCCCGACCCGTTCCTGGCGATGGCGGCGACCGCGGCCGGCATGGCCGATCACTCCGCGCTGCCGGAATTCGAGACCGCTTGGAGCGCGCCGGTGCTGCTGCCTTACGTCGGCGGCTTCCTGCTGTTCGTGCTCGGCCGGTTCTCCCCCTCGCTGCGCAGCGTCGGCGCCGCGGTGATCGCGGCTGCGACCTTCGCGCTGGTGGCCTTCACCTTGAAGAGCGGCGACGTCGGCGATTATTTCGCGCTGATCTTCGCCGGCATCGGCCTCGCCGTCACGGTCTATTCGATCCGCTACATCGCGCATTCGCACGCCATCAACCGCTATTTCTTCTTCCTGTTCGTGATGATCGGCTCCCTGATCGGCGTCGCCACAGCGAACCATCTCGGTAATTTCTATCTGTTCTGGGAGCTGATGACCTGGAGCTCGTATCTCCTGGTGATCCACGAGCAGACCGACAAGGCGCTCAAGGCCGGGATGAAGTACTTCCTGATCTGCAGCTCCGGCGCTTACGTGATGCATCTCGGCATCCTGTTGCTGCACACCCAGCTAGGCACCTTCGAACTCAGCGAAATCGCCGAGCGCGCGCCGCAATTGTCGCCGGCGATGGGCTGGCTGATCGCCGCGACCTTCCTGGTCGGGCTGGGCGCCAAGGCCGGGCTGTTTCCGCTGCACAGCTGGCTGCCGGATGCCCATCCGGTGGCGCCGTCGTCGATCTCGGCGCCGATGTCCGGGATCCTGACCAAGGCCGGCATTCTCGGCATTGTGAAGCTGTTGTTCGCGGTATTCGGCGCGGCGAGCTTCGTCCACCTCGATGTGTTCGGCGGGCTGACCGCGCCCGGCGTGGTACTGATCGTGCTGGGCAGCGTCACCTTCCTGATCGGCGAGATCCAGGCCTATCGGCAGACCGACATCAAGCGGCTATTGGCCTATTCGACGTTGGCGCAGGTCGGCGAGATCACCATGGTGATCGGCGTCGGCACCTATCTGGCGCTGGCCGGCGCGCTGGTCCACGTCGCCAACCACGCCATCATGAAAACGCTGCTGTTCTTCTGCGCCGGCGCGCTGATCATGCGCGCCAAGGGCCAGACGCTCGACGCCTTGAAGGGCATCGGCCGCAAGATGCCGTTCACCGCGTTCTGCATGGGCATCGGCCTTTTGGCGATCATGAGCGTACCGCCGTTCGGCGGCTTCGTCGGCAAGTTCTTGATGATCTATGCCTGCGTCGAGGCCGGCCAAATCCCGGTGGCGATCGTGATGCTGCTCGGCGGCGTGATCGGCGCGATGTATTACGCCCGCATCCTGCGCGTGGTGTTCTTCGCGCCCTATAGCGGACCCGCAATCGCCGAGGCGCCGTTGTCGATGCGGATCGTGCTCGGCGCGCTCGCGGCACTCTGCGTGGTCAACGGGCTGTATCCGGACGCCGTGCTGCACTTCGCGCTGCCGGTGGTGGATCGTCTGGCTGCGCACAGCGAGCTGGCGCGTGCGGCATTGCCGCCGTTGACGATGCAATGGTCGCTCGCCGCCGCGATCGCCGCGCTCGGCGCCATCGCGGTCTATCTGCTCGGCCGCGGCCGTCCGCTGCGCGCCGGCGTGTTGTCGGTCGGCGTGATGGCGGCGGCGTTGGCCGGCGTGCTGCTGCAGGCGGCGAGCTACGATGCGCTGTCGTTCTGGTATGCCGCGGCGATCGTGGCGATGGCTGGCGTCAACCTGTGCTACTCGATCGGCTACATGGCGCATGGCCATGCGCAGAACCGGTTCTTCTTCTACTTCCTGGCGATGATCGCCGGATTGCTCGGCGTCGCCGCCAGCGGCAACCTGTTCTCGTTCTTCGCGTTCTGGGAGCTGATGAGCAGTTGGACGCTGTATCTGGTGATCAGCCACGACGAGACCGCCGAGGCGCTGCGCGAAGGCACCAAATATTTCATCTTCAATTTCGTCGGCGCCAGCGTGCTGTTTCTTGGCGTCACCATGCTGGCGGCGACGACCGGCACGTTCCAGATTGCCGAATTGGCCGCAGCCGTCGGCAAGCTGCAACCTGCCGCGCTGCTGGTTCCGATCAGCCTGATCTTTGCCGGCTTCCTGATGAAGGCCGCGCAATTGCCGCTGCGGATCGACTACCAGATGCACACCGTGCCGGCGCCGACCCCGGTCTCCGGTTATATTTCGGCGGTGCTGTTGAAGGTCGGCCCCTACGGTATTCTGAAATTCTTCGTGGTGCTCGGGGCAGGGACGACCTTCGCAAAGCTCGCCGCCATTTCGCCGTGGATGCCGAACCTGATGCAGGTGGTCGCGGTGGTCGCCGCGATCACGCTGCTCTATGCCGGCGCGATGGCGGTGGTGCAGACCGGGATCAAGCGGCTGTTGATCTACAGCACCGTCAGCCAGCTCGGTTACATCCTGCTGGGGATTTCGCTCGGCAGCTCGCTCGGCGTCGCCGGCGGATTGATGCACGCCGCCAACCACATGATGCTGAAGGACCTCTTGTTCCTGGTCGCCGGCTGCATCCTGGCGCAGGCCCATATCACCAGCCTCGACGAACTGGGCGGCTTGGGACGGAAAATGCCGATCACCTTCGGCATCTTCCTGTTCGCCGGGCTGTCGCTGGCCGGGATTCCGCCGCTCAACGGCTTCGGCTCGAAATGGCTGATCTATCAGGCGGCGTTCGACAGCGGGCACTATCTGCTGGCGCTGGCGGCGCTGATGTCGAGCCTGTTCACCTTGGCCGCGGTGCTGAAATTCGCCCACACCGCTTTCATGGGGCAGTTGTCGCCGGTCGCGGCCGGGATGAAGGAAGCCCCCGCGGTGATGCTGGCGCCGATGCTGCTGCTGGTCGCAGCGAGCGTCGCGGTCGGGGTGTTTCCAGGCCTGTTATTGGTGCCGATCGCGGGGATTCAGGCGAGCCTCGGGCTCGAGCCGATCGCGGCGAGCTGGCTTGGCGGGCTGCCGGGATCGAGCCCGTTCAATCCGCTGGTGCTCAGCCTTGCGCTTGTCGCCGTCGGCCTGATCGGCTGGCTGTACTACCGGGTCGCCGGCAGCACCAAGGTCGCGAGCTACGTCCACACCGGCGGCGTGATGAATATCCCGAACGCTCGGATGCACATGCCGGCGTCGGCACTCTACGAGACGCCGGAGCGCCTGATCCGGCTGGCGCTTCGGGCCGAACCCGCGATTGAAAGTCCCCGCCATGATTAAGGACACGCTCTGGACTCTGCTCGCCGTCGTGGTGTTTCCCGGCGGGTTGTTCGCGATGGCCTTGGGTCTGGCGCTGAAAGGCGTCGAGCGCCGCGCCATCGCCCGGTTGCAGCGCCGGGTCGGGCCGCCGCTGGTGCAGCCGTTCTACGATCTGGTCAAGCTGATGCGCAAACGCACCCTCATTCCGGACACTGCCAACCGCTTCGTATTCCTGACGGTGCCGCTGATCGGGCTCGCCGCGATGGGCGTCGCCGCGGCGATGATCCCGATCCCCGGCTTCTACCAGCCGAGCCCGCTGCTCGGCGACCTGATCGTACTGTTCTATCTGGTCTCGGTGCCGGCGGTGGCGCTGATGCTGGCCGGCTCGGCCTCGGGCTCGCCCTATGGCGCGATCGGCTTCTCCCGCGAGATGGCGATCGTGCTGGCCTATGAGGGGCCGATCCTGCTGTCGCTGGTCGCGGTGGCGCTGCACGCCGGCGCCGCGATGGGCCAGCCGATCGCGCTCAGCCTGTCCGACATCGTCAACTATCAGCAGAGCCACGGCGCGTTCCTGTTCGATCCGTGGCTGCTGCCGGCATTCCTGACCTATCTGAGCTTCATCCCGGCCAATCTCGGCATCGCGCCTTTCGACATTCCGGAGGCCGAGGCCGAGGTGCTGGAAGGTCCGCTGGTGGAATATTCCGGGCCGCCGCTCGGGCTGTTGAAGCTGACCTCGGCGATCAAGAGCGTGGTGGTGATCGGGCTCGGCGTTGCGCTGTTCTTCCCCAACGGCCCGGATGGTATCGCCGGCCTCGTGGTGTTCGCGCTGAAATGCGTGGTGATGGTGCTGGCCGGGGCGCTGCTGAAGGCCGCGGTCGGCCGGATGCGGATCGATCAGGCGGTGCTGTTCTATCTGAAGTGGCCGGAGCTGCTCGGCATCACCGGGTTGGTCCTCGTCGCGGCGCGGCTTTAGGGAGCGATGGTGATGAACTTCTTTTCGACCGCGGCGAAGAAATCGCCCTGGCTCTATCGGATCAACGCCGGGTCCTGCAACGGCTGCGACGTCGAGCTCGCCACCACCGCCTGCATTCCGCGCTACGACGTCGAGCGGCTCGGCTGCCAGTATTGCGGCAGCCCGAAGCACGCCGACATCGTGCTGATCACCGGCCCGCTGACGGCGCGGGTCAAGGACCGGGTGCTGCGGGTGTTCGACGAGATCCCCGATCCCAAAGTCACCGTCGCGATCGGGATCTGCCCGATCTCCGGCGGCGTGTTCCGCGAAAGCTACGCGATCGAGGGGCCGATCGATCGCTATCTGCCGGTGGACGTCAACGTCCCCGGCTGTCCGCCGCGGCCGCAGGCGATCATCGAAGGCATCGCCATGGCCATCGAAATCTGGGCCAAGCGGACATAGGAGTTCATCGTGACGTTCCTCAAGATCCTCTGGGACAATCTGCGCAAGGGCCCTTCGACCGAAGCGTTTCCATTCGGCGAGGCAACCACGCCGGCCGGTTATCGCGGCAAGGTGACGTTCGACGAAGCCACCTGCGTCGGCTGCAACATGTGCGAGCACGTCTGCGCCGCCGGGGCGATCCGCTTCGCAGAGGCCGACGATGGCCTGCATTTCGTGATCTGGCACAACACCTGCGTGTCCTGCGGGCTGTGCGCCTATTACTGCCCGACCAAGGCGATCAAGCTCAGCAACGACTGGCACCTGTCGCATCTGCAGCAGGACAAATACACCCAGCTCGATCACGGGGTGGTCGCCTACAAGCGCTGCACCTCGTGCGGCGACAAACTGCTGCCGACCGGCAGCGTGCTGACGCAGCTCGCCTACAAGGGGCCGAATCCGCGCGCCGAGCGGCTGATGGATCTGTGCCCGGAGTGCCGGCGCAAGGCGAGCTACAGAGGAGAGGCGATATGACCGACGCGTCCACCATCAAGGATCGGGTGATGTCCATCGCCCGCATGATCCGCGGCGAATTCTCGATCAGCGAGAATCGGCACGGCCGGGTCACCGCCTGGATCACGCTGGCCGACAAGGACGACCTGGTCGCCACCTGCCGTGCGCTGAAAGCCTTCGAGGCAAGGCTGAGCATGATCACCGCGCTGGCCGATCGGAACGCCGGCTTCAACCTGCTCGCCTATCATTTCGACATCGAGGGCAGCACCGTCACCGTCAAGGTGAAACTCGCCAGCGGCGCCAGCGTCGACACCATCGTGCCGATCTTCCGCAATGCCGACTGGCACGAGCGCGAATTCATGGAGTTCTACGACATCAAGACCAACGGCCGGACCGACAACCGCCGGCTGTTCCTCGACGAAAGCGTCGACGGCAGGGTGATGGAGCGGCTGATTCCGCTCTCCGTGATTTCCAACGCCGCCAGCACCAATATGCTGTTCGAGCGGCTGATTACCGATCGGGAGAAGCTGTGATGAAATCCTTCAACATGCCGGTCGGCCCGCTGCACGTCTCGCTCGAAGAGCCGATGTATTTCCGCATCGACGTCGAGGGCGAGAAGGTCGCGGGGCTTGAAATCACCGCAGGCCACGTGCATCGCGGTATCGAATATCTCACCGCCAAGCGCAACATCTACCAGAACCTGGCGCTGATCGAGCGGGTCTGCTCGCTGTGCTCGAACAGCCATCCGGAAGCCTATTGCATGGCGCTGGAGACCATCGCCGGCATCGAGGTGCCGGAGCGCGCGCAGTATCTGCGGGTGTTCGCCGACGAGATCAAGCGCGTCGCCTCGCACATGTTCAACGTCGCGATCCTGGCGCATGTCGTCGGCTTCGAATCGCTGTTCATGCACGTCATGGAAGCCCGCGAGATCATGCAGGACACCAAGGAGACCGTGTTCGGCAACCGCATGGATCTTGCCGCCAACATCATCGGCGGGGTGAAATACGATATCGACGCCACGCAGTCGGCCTACATCATCAGCCAGCTCGACCGGCTGGAGCCGCTGCTGTTGAACGAGATCATTCCGGTCTACGAGACCAATGCCACGATCCAGTCGCGCACCCGCGGCATCGGCCGGATCAGCCGCGAGCACTGCATCGAATACGGCCTGATGGGCCCGGTGGCGCGCGGCGCCGGGCACGGCTATGACGTACGCACCGCGGCGCCCTACGCGGTCTATGACCGGATGGACGTCGAAGTGATCACCTATCCGGACGGCGACGTCTGGTCGCGCGCCATGGTGCGGCTGAAGGAGGTGGCGGCCTCGATCCGGCTGCTGCGGCAGTGCCTGCGCGATCTGCCGGATGGTGCGACCGACGCCGGCCCGCTGCCGTTCATTCCGGCCGGCGAGGCGGTGACCAAGGTCGAGGCGCCGCGCGGCGAACTCGTCTACTACGTCAACACCGACGGCACCGACATTCCGGCGCGGGTGAAATGGCGGGTGCCGAGCTACATGAACTGGGACGTGCTGCATCTGATGATGGTCGGCGAGGGGATCTCCGACATTCCGTTGATCGTCAACAGCATCGATCCCTGCATTTCATGCACCGAGCGTTGAGGCACTGCGATCGAAGATCGCTTCAGAGCTCGGCTCAGAATGTGTTCAACGAAACCAGGCACAAAGCTCGGCATCGCGACGACGCAGTCCAGGGGCACCAAGAGGCCATGGATTGCTTCGCTGTTCGGCTAGCGCAGCGCGCCGTCGTCGGCTCGCAATGACGAGGAGGCACTGCGTTTCGGCGATTTCGCAGCGTTCTAAATCTTTTTCAGAATTGTCATTTGGCGGACAGAACCACCCACGGCTTCGGCCTAATCCACCGCCACGAGATGGCTCTGGGGTCCCCGAGATGCACGAGATCACGATCACTTGTGCCCTCATGCGGGTGGTGAATGAGGAAGTCCTGCGCCGCGGTGGCGGCAAGGTTTCCGAGATCACGATGACGATCGGAGGCCTCCAGGGCATCGAACCCCGCGTGCTGGAATCATCGTTCAACCTGCTGGCCGAAGACACCAACATGGCCGGCGCGCTGCTCAAGATCAACCGTCGCCCTGTGCGGGTGTTCTGCAGGGATTGCGAAGACGAGCGGGTGGCCGACCACCGCTTCCGATGCGGCTCCTGCCAAGGGAGCGACGTCAGCGTGCTGCCGTCACAAGGAATGACCGTCGATGAGATCGTGGTCTGCGCCTAGCGGCGCGCAGCCAGCGTAACAGGCCTGGAGGCCGACAGATGTCGCAAACACACGCTAAAGAAAACGTCATCATCTATGCCGAGCCGGATCGCTGCTTGGCCTGCCATTCCTGCGAACTGGCCTGCGCCGTCGCGCACGGCGACGGCCACGACATCATCAGCGCGGTCGCCGCGCACCTGCCGTTACACGCGCGCAACCAGGTGGTGTCGGTCGACGGCGCCACCATGCCGATGCAGTGCCGGCAATGCGAGGACGCGCCTTGCACCATGGTCTGCCCGACCGGCTCCTGCCGCCAGGCCAACGGCCAGATCGAGATCGTCGAGCAGCAATGCATCGGCTGCAAGCTCTGCGTCATGGTCTGCCCGTTCGGCGCCATCACGGTGCGCTCCGAGGCCAAGCTCGGCCCGTCCTCGATCACCAACCGCGGCGTCGCCAAGAAGTGCGACCTGTGCAGCGATTGGCGCGCCGCAAACGGCAAGGCCGACCCCGCCTGTGTCGAGGCCTGCCCGACCAAGGCGATCAAGATGGTCGATCTGATCGCCTACCGCGATGCTTTGCGATTGGCCCGCGCCCGCGAGCTCGCCCAAGCCCACCGTTCACTCCGTATTTCGCTCTAATTGAAGAGGTTCTCCTGTGGCCTGCCTCGATTGTAACACCTGCTCGTCCGATCCGGCCGCCGTCCAGATGCTGGCGGTGGCCGAAGCCAACAACATCGGCACGGCATGGAGCCGTCATGCTCAGCAGCAGCCGCAATGCGGCTTCGGCACCACCGGGCTGTGTTGCCGGATCTGTCTGAAGGGACCGTGCCGGATCGATCCGTTCGGCCAGGGCCCGCAATTCGGCATCTGCGGCGCCGACCGCGACACCATCGTCGCGCGCCACCTGGTCCGCATGATGGCCGCCGGCGCCGCGGCGCATTCCGAGCACGGCCGCCACATCGCGCTGGCGATGCTGCATCTCAGCCAGGGCCACCTGCACGACTATTCGATCCGCGACGAAGAGAAATTGTTGGTGGTCGCCAAGCGGCTTGGCGTCGCGACCGAGGGCCGCGATCTGATGACCATCGTGCGCGAACTCGCCGATCTCACGCTGCACGATTTCCAGAATCAGAACTACGACGAGCCGTGCCATTGGCTGGCGGCGTCGCTGCCGGCGCCGCGGCTAAAGAAGCTCGGCGATCTCGGACTGTTGCCGCACAATATCGATGCGGCGGTGGCGCAGTCGATGTCGCGCACCCATCTCGGCTGCGACGCCGATCCGACCAATTTGATCCTCGGCGGCTTGCGCGTGGCTTTGGCCGACCTCGACGGCGAGATGCTGGCGACCGAACTGTCGGACGCCTTGTTCGGCACGCCGAAGCCGATCGTCACCACGTCGAATCTCGGTGTCATTAAGCGCGACGCCGTCAACGTCGCGGTCAATGGCCACAACCCGCTGTTGTCCGACATCATCTGCGACATCGCCGCCGATCTGAACGACGAAGCGATCGCCGCCGGCGCCAAGGACGGCATCAACATCATCGGCATTTGCTGTACCGGCAACGAGGTGATGGTGCGCCACGGCATTCCGCTCGCCACCAACTATCTGTCGCAGGAACTGCCGATCCTGACCGGCGCGCTCGACGCCATGGTGCTGGACGTGCAGTGCATCATGCCGTCGCTTCCGCGGGTTGCGGAATGCTTCCACACCAAGATCATCACCACTGACAAGCAGAACAAGATCGCCGGCGCAACGCATATGGATTTCCAGGAAGCCAAGGCCTCGGAAAACGCCAAGTCGATCGTGCGGATGGCGATCGAGGCGTTCAAGCACCGCGATCCGCGGCGGATCCAGATCCCCAACATCACCCAGCAGGCGATCGTCGGATTCAGCACCGAGGCGATCGTGGCGGCGCTCGCCACCATCAACGCCGCCGATCCGCTGCAGCCTTTGGTCGACAACATCGTCAACGGCAATATCCAGGGCGTGGTGCTGTTCGCCGGCTGCAACAACACCAAGACCCAGCAGGACAGCGCCTATATCGCGATCGCCCGCTCGCTGGCCAAACGTAACGTACTGGTGCTGGCGACCGGCTGCGCCGCCGGCGCCTATGCCAAGGCCGGCATGATGACGCAGGATGCCACCCGGCAATATGCCGGCGAGGGCCTGAAGAGCGTGCTGACCGCGATCGGCGAATCCGCCGGCCTCGGCGGGCCGCTGCCGCTGGTGCTGCATATGGGCTCCTGCGTCGACAACAGCCGCGCCGTGGCGCTGGCCACCGCGCTCGCCAACAAGCTCGGCGTTGATATTTCCGATCTGCCGCTGGTGGCCTCGGCGCCGGAAGCGATGACCGAAAAGGCCGTGGTGATCGGCAGCTGGGCGGTCGCGCTCGGCATCCCGACCCATCTCGGCACGGTGCCGCCGATCGTCGGCTCCGACGTCGTCAGCCAGCTCGTCACCACCACGGCGCGCGACCTGCTTGGCGGCTACTTCATCGTCGAGACCGATCCGGAACTCGCCGCGGACAAGATGTTCGCCGCGATCCAGGAGCGTCGCGACGGCCTCGGCATCCAGACCCTGGCGGTGGCGCCGATCGCCGCGCTGGCCGCAGCGAAGCGCCCGGTGCTGCCTGCGAGGTTGACATGAAGATCGCGGTCACCGGAAAAGGCGGCGTCGGCAAATCCACCATCGTCGGCATGCTGGCCCGCGCGCTCGCCGACGACGGCTGGAAAGTGCTGGCGATCGACGCCGATCCCGACGCCAATCTGGCTTCGGCGATCGGGGTGTCGCAGGACCGGCTGGCCGGCGTCACCCCGATCTCGAAGATGATCGATCTGGCGCGCGAACGCACCGGCGCCCACGCCGGGATGGGCAGCCACTTCATCCTCAACCCGAAGGTCGACGATATTCCCGATCAGTTCTGCGTCGAGCACGCCGGCGTCAAGATGCTGCTGATGGGGACCGTGGACCATGCCGGCACCGGCTGCGTCTGTCCGGAGCACGCGCTGGTGCGCACCTTGCTGCGGCACATCCTGACCCGGCGCAAGGAATGCGTGCTGATCGACATGGAGGCCGGCATCGAGCATTTCGGTCGCGGCACCGTCGAGGCGGTGGACATGCTGATCATCGTCGTCGAGCCCGGCGCGCGCAGCTTCCAGACCGCGCGGCAGATCGAGCGACTGGCCGGCGAGCTCGGCATCAAGCAGATCTGCTACGTCGCCAACAAGGTGGCTTCGGACCAGGATCGCGCTTTCATTGCCGAGCAATCGCGGCGCTGCGATCTGTTGGCCTCGTTGCCATTCGACGCCGCGGTGCAGGCCGCCGACCAGGCCGGCGTGTCGTTCTACGATCTGGCCGAGGTGGGACGCGAACGCGCGCATGCCCTGGAGCTGACGCTGCTCGATCGCATCGCGCCCGAGCAGCCGAAGGAGCAAATGCAATGTGCCTAGGAACCGTCGTCGTCACGCGCACCGCCTCGGCCAGCGCGGTCGAAGTCAAGGACGTCACCGCGATCAGCTTCGAGCCCGGCGCAGTGCGGGTCTCGACCCTGTTCGGGGACGAGCAGTTGTTTTCGGGCGTCTCGATCCAGCGGATCGATATGCAAAAAGGCGTAATCGTCACTCTCATCGAGGAGAACATCACATGACGCCGCAGGACCAGGCCAAGGCGCGGCTGCGCGCTTATCTGGCGCATTTCATCGATCATGCGCAGGACCATGTCGCCGAGATCGAAGCGCAGCGCGGCGCCATCGGCGCCAGCGCCAGGCTCGATCAGCTGCTCGACCAGGCGGTGGCCGACGTGCAACTGGCGCGTCGCTCGCTCGAAGCCGCGCTGGAAGCGATCGGCGGCAGCCCGGCCCGCGATGTATTCTCGCAGCACGCGCATTCGCATCAACCACACCTTCACCACTCCCACGAAAGTGTAGTGACACCCGGCGGCGCTGATGTGACTGAGCACCATAAAGCTAACATTGGAGGGCCGCGCCCAACCGCGTGACGACTGGACTCGACCCGCGTTCGATCGGCGCGGTCAGAGCCCAATGTCGGACAACTGGCGCCCGAGGCCCCTTTGCGTGAGGGAAACGAAATGCCGCCGCGCTTCAATATCGCCGATGTCTTGACCAGCCCTTCGGGAGAGGGATTCTTCAATGGCTTCAACGTGCGCAAGCACGACAAGGGAAGCATGATCTGCACCGGCGAGGGCGACGAGAACGGCGTCTTCGTGGTGATGGGCGGCAGGCTGAAAGTCTATCTGGTCGGCGACGAGCGGGAAATGACGCTGTTCTACCTGGTCCCGGGCGACATCTTCTGCATGCATTCCGGCTGCCTGATCGAGGCCGTCGAGAAGAGCGAATTGCGCTTCACCGATATCCGCACCTTCAGCAAGAAACTGGAGCAGTGCCCGGCGATCGCCTTCGGACTGGTTTCGATTCTCGGTCGCGCGATCATGTCCTGCATGCGCACCATCGAGGACCTGATGTTTCACGATATCAAGCAACGGATCGCGTGGTTCTTCGTCGACCGTGCTTCGAGCGAGGGAAAGGCCACCGGAGCCGGGATCACGCTGTCGGTCGAACTCACCATCGAGGAGATCGCCAACCTGATCGGGTCCTCGCGCCAGACCACCTCGACCGCGCTGAACAGCTTGATCAAGGAGGGCTACATCAGCCGCAAGGGTCGTACCGACTACACGATCCTCGACATGCCGCGGCTGACCACCGCGGCGGCCGGCCGGTTGCCGGCGGAGGAGTGGTCGAGCGTGGGCAAGAAGATCCGCCCGGTCTAGAGCGTCACAGCGAACAGGAGACGGGCCATGTGTGCGGTTTGCGGTTGCGGTCAGGGGACCGTCGAAGGACAGCCTCTTCACGACCATGACGACCTCGACGAGGCCGCGCACGCCGCGCTGCATGCCGCCGGCACGCCGCATGGCCATCATCACGAACATCCGCACGACCATCATCATGCCGATCACGATCATCACGATCATGCGGCCGTGCATTACGGCGTCGGCGAAGCCGGGGTCTCGGTGCCGGGATTGGACCAGCGCCAGATCATCAAGCTGGAGCGCGCGGTGCTGGCGCACAATGACGGTCTTGCCGAAGCCAATCGCGCGCGCTTTGCGCAGGCCGGAATTCTCACGCTGAACTTGCTGTCGAGCCCAGGCTCCGGCAAGACTACGCTGCTCTGCGCCACGATCACCGCGCTGGCCGGCCGATTGCCGGTGGCGGTGATCGAAGGCGATCAGCAGACCAGCTTCGACGCCGACCGGATTCGCGAATCCGGCGCGCCGGCGATCCAGGTCAACACCGGCAAAGGTTGCCATCTCGACGCCGCGATGGTGGCCGACGCCTTCGCGCGGCTCGATCTGGCCGCGGGTGGCGTGTTGTTCGTGGAGAACGTCGGCAATCTGGTCTGCCCTGCCGCCTTCGATCTCGGCGAGGCTGCCAAGGTGGTGATCCTCTCGGTCACCGAGGGCGAGGACAAGCCGCTCAAATATCCCGACATGTTCGCCGCCGCCGACCTGATGATCCTGAACAAGATCGATCTGGCGCCCTATGTCAGCTTCAATGTCGAACGCTGTCTGGAACTGGCGCACCGGGTCAACCCCCGCCTGTCGGTGCTGCAGCTGTCCGCCACCACCGGCGAGGGACTTGCGGCCTGGGTGCAATGGATCGAAGCCCGGCAGCGCGCCATCGCAGCGAGCGTCGCGTCATAGCGGCCACGTCGCTCAAGCCGACCCGATTGAGGATCAAACGGAGTCTTCAATGCCATACGAGTTCGCAGTTTTGTTCTGAATGGCGTACCCGACACGATTCGAACGTGTGACCTTTGCCTTCGGAGGGCAAGACTCTACGGCACCAATCGCGGAGCACCAGCACTGCTGGTGTTTGTCTGAGGCGAAACCCGATTCTCCGGCCGTTGGTCAAACGGTGGGTCTTGGTCTAGGAAAGTCGGAAATGCTTTCCCTTTCAATAGGGATTGACTGACACTCTCTCCGCCAGCCTGCTGTTAATTGGAGATTATATATATTTTACAGAAGCTTAGATGCGCATGGCAGTTGGCCGTCTGACCACGTTCTGACCAAAGTTCTGACCAGCGCAACAGCATGCTTTAGACTTCCATGGTTGGCAGGCAGAGCGCGTGCCGGGAGGCGCTGTTGGGGGATATCTGACCATCCCTCAGCGGGGCAGACCAGGGCTTTGCTTTAGAGGCCGGGCTTGATCGCGCCGACATCAGCTAGGTGGACCGCGGGAAGCGGAACGTTACGGTGATCGTGCTGGCTCGCATTGCGGGTGCCCTGAAGACGACCCCGGACAAGCTGTTGATTGCCCCGCGCAAGGCCCGAAGTTAGCCCCCGGATCGCGAACAGCCTAACGATGGCCGCTCATTGGGACAAAGTAGGCAGACCACGGAATGGCTTACATCATTCACGGAATGTACGGTAAGTCGGAAATCGGATATTCCGAGGACGACCGGAAGGTTCTGCGTGCGTTTTTCGACCGGACCGATGCCTATCCCGGCACGATCACTAGTGCATCCTGGGTTACCGGAACCTGGATTCCGCCCGAGGTAGTGCCCCGCCGGGTGCGCCTCACCCGGGCTAAAACAATGTGCGACTGGATGCTGTTGCTTGGCGGCGGAAATCTGGTCAGTTCGCGGCTCAGGGACGCGGTCGAGGAGCTCGACCCCGGGCGGCATCAATTTTTCCCGGTCGTTGCCGAGGACAAAAACGGCGTCGCCAAGCCCGGCGATTTCTTCATCTTCAATGTCGTCGGGCGGATCGATTCGATTATTGAAGACCGGAGTAATCTCAGGGCGAGTGGGCGCGGCGATATCCAAAACTGGAGTTACGAGCGCCGCGTCGGGCCTTGGCAATGCGCGCTGGACGCGGCTGTCATCGGCGGTAGGGCGTGCTGGGTCGAACATCGCTATAGCGGGTGCTGGTTCATTTCCGACCGGTTGGCTGCGTTGCTGCAAAAGCGCAAGCTGAACGCGTACCGGCTGGACCATCATTGCGACGAAGTCTCACTCTGATTCCGGGATAGGGGTCTCTGACATGAGCAACAATGTCCGTTACTGGCCCAACACGAACCTGCCGTCCCTTAGCCATTGAATCGGGTCCGGTATCTGCCAGGTCACTTCAAACGCCTGACTTCAAGCCCATCCCTGAAGTCACTGCGATGCTGGCGCTAGGAAGCTCGTTGAGTCCGGTGATGATGTTGGGCATCAATCCCCATCGCTACCGAAAGAGCGCATGGTGGCCCCGCTGAGAGTCATGGAGGCGGGCTTTAAGCGGTGCAGTCGGGTCCCCGCATGGAATTGCACATCGCACCTCTTTGCAGCCACCCCACCGTCTGCTGGAACCTTAAGTTTCAACGCTTCTAGGAGCAAAAACATTCAGCGTTGAACCGGGACGATAAGCATCTTCGCTTCCTTCGGTCGTTCGTCAAGGAGCCTAGCGCTAGCAAGCAGCTTTTCGCCAATGCGCGCCAAGTGTTTGCAGCTCTATTTAGGAGGGCCATAGAGGGCTATGGAGTAGACGTAGTTCTCCGTTTCTTCGTTCTCGGCCCGCCAGCCACTTCCCGACCCATGATTGCTTGTAGAGTGACAATTACGATGGCCGGTCGGCGACAACTAGGATGGCCGGTTTTGGCGGTCGCCTCTGAAGCGATTTGAGGGTGCAAGGAGTTGAGCAACGACGCAAGATCTAATTGGCGCGATTGCGACGATTAGATCGTTTTGGTTACAGGCTTTTGCTTTGAGTTTTCCGAGGCCTTCCGATCGGTCATTCGCGTGACTGCGGCCTTGCGACGATAACTGTCGGTGTTCATTTCCAGAATGACGGCGTGGTGCACGAGGCGGTCGATGGCGGCCACGGTCATTGCCTTGTCGGGGAAGATTTCCTCCCAGCCCCCGAATGGCTGATTAGCTGTAATGAGCAAGCTGCGACGCTCGTAACGGGCGGAGATGAGTTCGAAGAGCACGCTGGTTTCGGCCTGATCCTTGCGGACGTAAGAGAGGTCATCGAGGATGAGCAGGTCGTATTTGTCGAGCTTTTCCATGACGTTTTGCAGCGTTAGATCGCGGCGAGCGGCCTGAAGTCGTTGCACCATGTCGGTCGTGCGGGTGAACAGAACACGATAGCCGTTTTCGATGAGAGCCTGGCCGAGAGCTGCGCCGAGATGCGACTTGCCAACGCCTGGCGGGCCAAAGGCCAATAGATTGGCGCCTTTGTCGAGCCAAGAACCGCCGGCCGCGAGCGCGGTGATCTGGCTCTTGTTGATCATCGGGACGGCGGCGAAGTCGAAGGTGGCGAAGCTCTTCCCCGCCGGCAGGTGAGCGTCCTGCATGTTGCGCTGGATTCGACGTTGATAGCGTTCGGCAAGCTCGTGCTCGAGCAAGGCCGCAAGATAGCGAGCGGCCGGCCAGCCTTCGCGGTCTGAACGCTCGGCGAGGTCCGCCCACATTTGGCCGATGGTCGGCAGCCGCAGGGAGGTCAGCAGCATCGGCAGGCGAGCGAGATCGACCGTGATGGGCGCTGGTGTGTTGTCGCGCGTCAGCATGACGACACCTCGCCGTGGACGCTGGACAGCAGCACGTCGTAGATCAACGCGGCCGGCATCGTGACGGCCACCGTGGGCAATGCCGCCCCGCCGTTTTGAGCCGCGGCATCGCGGCTGAACACAGCCCGCAGGGCGTTGGGATCCGGCAGGTGGCCGAGATCGAGCACGCTGTCGATATGCGCGGCGAGTTCTGCTTCGCAACCGCTGCAATAGGCGATGTCGAGCAACGCCACCATGGTGCGACAAGCCCGGTCGATCGGGCCTCGCTCGACCAGCGTGTCCCAGGCCCGGCGGAACGCCGGCCGCGGGAACAGCGCGTCACGCCATACCAGGTTGCGCAAGGCCTGGGGTTTGCGCCGAAGGCTCGGCAGCACGTGCCGGTAGTCGGCGACGTGTCCGCGTTGGGCCCCCCGCGGCACCCGGCCGCGCGGCAGCACGAGCACCTGCGTCGAGCCGAGGAAGCAGTCGAGCCGATCGTCGTAGAGGTGCACCTTGAGGCGATGGCCGATCAAACGCGACGGCACCGTGTAGAACACCTTGCGCAGACAGAACATGCTGGAGGACGTGACCACCACGGCAGCCTCGCTGAAGTCCGTGGTGCGGCGCGGCGGCAGCGCCCGCAGGGCGGCGCGGTCGGCTGCGAAGGCCTGGTCGCGGGCGGCATTGCGTTGGCCGACGATGTCGTCGGTGAATGCCTGATAGGCCACCCGAGTATCGAAGTCACGGCTACCGCGCAGCGTCAGCGCCTGATCGAGCGCCTTCTTGAGGTGGCGATTCGGGCTTTCGATCGAGCCGTTCTCATGACTGACACCGCGATTGTTGCGGGTCGCCGCCATGCCGTAATGGTCACAAAGTTCACGATAGGCGCGCGTGAAGTCCTCCTCCTCCGAGAGGTTCTTGAACGCAGCCGAGAGGCTGTCGGTGCGATGCTCGCGCGGGGCCCCCCCGAGCAGCCAGAGCGCGTTCTGGAGCCCCTCGGCAAGCGCCGAGAAGCTTTCCCCGCCCTCGACCACGCGGGCGTACTCCCACTGCGAATGGGCCAGCGCGAAGTGATAGAAGCGATGCGGAAAGGCGAGCCCAACCATCGTCACACCAAGCTCGCCCGCATCGGTGAAGTCGGAAAGGCCCTGCGCACCGGGCGGATGCTCCTGACGGAAGATGACGTCGCGCTCGGGGCCGGCGAGTGCGCTCCACCGCCGCATGTGGCGCTGCAGGGTTCGCAAATGGCTGTCGGGAAAGCGGCCGGGATGACGCCGCTGCAGCTCGCGCAAAATGGTGATGGCCTGCAGCGACGGCATCGATTGCAGCAGCGGCACGATATCGGCTTCCCAAACGCCGTCGAACGGGTTGGGACGGGTCCGATAACCTCGGGGTGTCTTGCGCTGCGATGGCAAGGTTGGATCGCGATCGATCCGACGAGCCGAGCGTTCGCTGATTCCCGCTTTGGCGGCGGCAGTGTGCTGAGGATGGGTTCGACGATGGTCCATGTACGTTCTCACCTGGTGGTCGTTGAGGTGGCTGCCTGGCACGAACGGCCCTTTCCATTGAGGAAAGAACCGCTTGCACCACCTCAGAAACGACCGCCAGTGACGTCAAATGACCCCACAAAACGGCGCAGCCGGTGTGGCCGGACTCTGGTCGGGCTACGCCCTCCCGCCGTCCGGCCACACCGGCCAAGCTAGTTGTCGTCCGCCGGCCAAGATAATTGTCGTCACACAATTGCTGTTCTAACGGGGCGACCCTGCGCCGCCATACGCGTGCGCCTCTTCCAATGACATGGCACCGTTATCTCCAAACGAGACGAGAGCAGGCCGGCCCAGATTTCGGATGCGCATCGATCGGGTCTGGAAAGGCTGCGGCGAGCGGCGCGCGCTGGTCCGATGATTGCCGATGTGAGGAGTGAGATTTCCGGCGCAGGAAGATAGCCATTTTGCGCCTGGCGCGTTTCACGGCTGGCCGAGTTCAGCCGAGCCAAAGCCGACTGACAGATCAAATGAATCCCCCCGTCACGTTTCCGTAACGGGGGTAATCCTTCGTAACGAAAACCGAGGTTTCCGTTACTTGCCGTGGCTTTCCTACCGATTTCCCACCGCATGATTGCCGAAATACACAAGACGGTCAATAATCGATTTTTGATTGTGTGCAATCTTGGTGGCGTGATGAGTGAGCGTGTTGTCCGGCGTATTCTCGGAATTGACCTCG
Organism: Rhodopseudomonas palustris BisB18; assembly: GCF_000013745.1. GTDB lineage: Bacteria > Pseudomonadota > Alphaproteobacteria > Rhizobiales > Xanthobacteraceae > Rhodopseudomonas_A > Rhodopseudomonas_A palustris_F. The sequence continues at coordinate 5,001,152 of NC_007925.1, read as the reverse complement.
GTATAGCATCGTGCGGATGGGGGGTCGTCGACATAAGCGGGGCCGGGGGAGGTATCATCGCTACCGGCGTCCGCTGTTTCGACGCCCCTCTGATCGACAAGACCGGCGAGCCAAAGAGCGCAACGCGCCGCACCGCGCGTGGGCAGCGGCGGATCGTTCGCCGCCGCCGGCAGCGCATGAATGGCGTCCGCCGCTTGCTTTGCGAGTTTGGTCTGCTTCCCGATCCGCGACCGGACGCTCTCAATCAGGCGATGCGCCGAATTTCGACAGCTTCGGCAGCAGCGCAAGTCACGCCGTGGACGCTTCGCGCCGCCGCACATCAGCGTCTTTTGAGCAACGAAGAACTCGCGGTCGTTCTTGGTCATATCGCTCGGCATCGCGGCTTTCGGTCGAACGCCAAGAACGAGGCCGGCGCGAATGCCGCGGACGAAACCTCCAAGATGAAAAAGGCGATGGAGGCCACGCGCGAGGGGCTCGCAAAGTATCATGCTTTCGGCGACATGATCGCCAACGATCCAAAGTTCGCGAACCGCAAGCGCAATCGCGACAAGGACTACTCGCACACCGCGAAACGCTCCGATCTCGAGGACGAGGTTCGCGCAATCCTTCGCGCTCAGCTTCGATTTGGCAGCGCGGCCGCTACCGAGACGCTGGCGCAAACATTTGCGGACGTCGCATTCTTTCAGCGTCCGCTGCAGGACAGCGAAGACAGGGTGGGCGATTGCCCGTTTGAACCGGGACAGAAGCGCGCCGCGCGGCGCGCACCTTCGTTCGAGCTGTTCCGTTTTCTCTCCCGACTGGCGAATCTCAAATTGGCCGTGGGCCGATCGCCGGAGCGGCGACTGACCGCGGAGGAAATCGCGTTGGCCGCCAAGGGCTTCGGCGAAACCAAGAAGACCATCACGTTCAAATCGCTGCGCGAGGCGCTCGACCTCGATCCGAACGCGCGGTTTTCCGGCATCGGCAAGGACAAGGAAGCATCGCTCGACGTCGTCGCGCGGACCGGCGGTGCAGCCTATGGAACGAAGACGTTGAAGGATGCGCTGGGTGATGCGCCGTGGCGATCGCTGTCGCGAACGCCAGAAACACTCGATCGTATCGCCGAAATCCTGTCGTTCCGCGAGGACATCACATCGATCCGCAATGGGCTTGAAGACCTCGGTCTCGATAGCCTCGTCGTCGAGGCCCTGATGCAGGCGGCGGCCAATGGCGATTTCAAGGAGTTCACCCGGGCCGGGCACATCTCGGCGCGCGCGGCACGCAATATCATCCCCGGACTTCGCGAAGGGTTGGTCTATTCGGAGGCCTGCGCGCGCGTTGGCTACGATCATGCCGCGCGGTTGTCGGTCCCGCTCGATCAGGTTGGCAGCCCGGTGACTCGGAAGGCGCTGAGCGAGGCTCTTAAGCAAGTGAGAGCGGTGGCGCGCGAATACGGACCGATCGACTACTTTCATATTGAACTCGCGCGCTCGGTCGGAAAAAGCGCCGAGGAGCGCAAGCAGCTCACGGATGGCATCGAAGCGAGAAACGTCGAGAAGGCGAAGCGGCGCAAGCAAGCTGAGGAACACCTCGGCCGCGCCCCCAGCGACGACGAGCTCTTGCGATACGAACTCGCCAAGGAACAGAACTTCAAGTGCATCTATTCCGGCGATGCGATCGATCCCGCAGGGGTCGCGGCCAACGATACCCGCTATCAGGTCGACCACATCCTGCCGTGGAGCCGGTTCGGCGACGATTCGTATCTGAACAAGACGCTCTGCACCGCGAGGTCCAATCAGAACAAGCGCGGGCGCACGCCGTTCGAGTGGTTCGAGGCCGACAAAACCGACGTCGAATGGATGGAGTACGTTGCGCGCGTCGAAAACCTCCAGGAGGTCAAGGGGCGCAAGAAGCGAAACTACAGCATCAAGGATGCGGCGGCGATCGAGGACAAATTCAAGGCCCGCAACCTCACCGATACGCAATGGGCCACTCGGCTGCTCGCCGACGAACTCTCGCGAATGTTCCCGCCGCGCGAGTGCGAGCGGGCGATTTGCGGTCGGGCGGACGGCGGCAACGACGGATTGACGATCGTGGAGGAGCGGCGGGTGTTCACCCGACCGGGGGCCATCACCTCCAAACTGCGGCGGGCCTGGGGCCTGGAGGGCCTGAAGAAGCAGGATGGCAAGCGGGTCGAGGACGACCGGCATCACGCCGTCGATGCGCTGGTGCTGGCCGCCACCACCGAGAGCCTGCTGCAGCGCCTGACGGTCGAAGTCCAAAGGCGCGAGCGCGAGGGCCGCCCGGACGACATCTTTCATTGCGCCGAGCCCTGGCGGGGCTTCCGCGCCGATGTTCGACGCACGGTCTATGGGTCGGAGACCATGCCCGGGATTTTCGTCTCGCGCGCCGAGCGTCGGCGCGCGCGCGGCAAGGCGCACGACGCCACCATCAAACAGATTCGCGAAATCGAAGGCGAGAGGCTGGTGTTCGAGCGTAAGCCGGTCGAAAAACTGACGGACAAGGACCTGGAGAAGATTCCGATTCCGAAGCCGTACGGGCAGGTGAGCGATCCCAAGCGGTTGCGGGATGAACTGGTGGAAAGTCTGCGCGCGTGGATCGCGGCCGGCAAGCCGAAAGACAGGCCGCCGCTGTCTCCGAAGGGCGATGTCATTCGCAAGGTTCGGATACAGACCAACGACAAAGTATCAGTCGAGATCAATGGCGGCACCGTCGATCGCGGCGACATGGCGCGCGTGGATGTTTTCAGGAAGAAAAACAAGAAAGCTGTTTGGGAATATTATGTTGTGCCGATCTATCCGCATCAGATCGTTGCACTGAACGATCCGCCGGACCGCGCCGTGATCGCTTATGCGGAGGACAAGGATTGGAAAGAGATCGACAGCAGTTATGAGTTTCTTTGGTCGCTGTTCGGGTTGTCCTATGTCGAAATATCGAAAGCGAACGGGGAGTGCATCGACGGTTACTTTCGTGGTCTTCATCGCGGCACGGGAGCAGCAAGCGTCTGCAAGCATATCTCGCTCGGCAAAGATGCAACGGTCAGCGGAATCGGACTGAAAACCCTTGCATCGTTCAAAAAATTCACCATCGACCGGCTCGGACGAAAATTTGAAATTCCGCGCGAGGTGCGTACATGGCGTGGCGAGGCCTGCACCTGACGCAGGCGGCAAGGCTGTCGCTTGCCGACGGTCAGGTTTGCGTCAGACAGGATGCGGGCGAAGTGCGGCTCGCACTGGAAGATATTGCCTGGATCGTGATCGACACGCCGCAGGCGACGCTGTCGAGCGCGCTGATGAGTGCGTGCATGGACGCCGGCGTCGTGCTGATCTTTACCGACGAGCGGCACACGCCATCGGGCGTTGCCTTGCCGTTTCATCGTCACCATCGCCAGGGCGCGATCGCGAAGCTTCAGTTCGACGCCAAGGACGGCGTGAAGCGGCGGCTGTGGCAAGCCATCATTCGCCGCAAGATTCTCAATCAGGCGGCTTCGCTCTCGGTTCTTAACCGCCAGAATTCAGAGACTCTCGCGGAGATTGCGCGTCATGTCGAGCCGGGCGATCCGGAGAACGTCGAGGCCCGCGCGGCGCGCTTCTATTGGGGCCGTCTGTTTGGGGATTTCGTGCGCGACGACGAGGGTGATCTTCGCAACAAAATGCTGAACTACGGTTATGCCGTCATGCGCGCCGGCGTTGCGCGGGCGCTGGTCGCCTGCGGATTTCTTCCGGCGTTCGGTTTGAAGCACGAGAGCGCGGCCAATGCTTTCAACCTCGCGGACGATATCGTCGAGCCGTTCCGGCCGTTTGTCGATGGTCTCGCATGGACGACTCTCGGTGATCGCGTGGCCAAGAACGGCGATCTCACGCTGGATGACCGTCGCGCCATGGCCGGCGTGCTGCTGATGAATGGCCGGGTCGGGGACGCCAAGGTGTCGCTTCTGGTTGCCGCGGAAATGGCCTCCGCCAGCCTCTGCCGTGCGCTGGAGTTCGAAAAGCCGGCGTTGCTCGAATTGCCGGAATTGGAGCGCATTTCATGAAAAGCGAGGAGGTCCGATTCGTGTGGATGTTCGTCTTTTTCGATCTTCCGGTGGGCACGAAGACCGATCGCCGTCACGCGACGCGGTTTCGGAAATTCCTGAAAGACGATGGATTCATGATGCTGCAATGGTCGGTGTACTCCCGAGTTTGTCGGGGCGACGACGCCGCGGATAAACATGGTCATCGCGTAGTTAAAAACTTGCCGCCGCGCGGCAGTGTCCGTACCCTTCAGGTCACGGATCGCCAGTACGCGCGTATGAGGCTGTTGCTTGGGGAAGCAACGTTCAATGAGAAGAAAGCACCGCAACAACTGGTCCTGCTCTGATTTCCGCCTCGCGGTTCAGGCGGAAATCAGAGCATTTTCAGTCGTTTGTGCCGCTCGTAGCCTACCACGGGGAAATCGGTAGGGAAGCCACGGCGGTCGGTGACGGCGGCTCGCAGCATCGCGAAGCCTACCACGGGGAAATCGGTAGGGAAGCCACGGCGTCTCTCTTACGAACGTGCGGGTAAACACCAGCCTACCACGGGGAAATCGGTAGGGAAGCCACGGCGCGACCGATAGCCTATCGGTGCCCCCGCAAAGCCTACCACGGGGAAATCGGTAGGGAAGCCACGGCACGGTTTGCGAGCCGTCAACAGATTGGCTGAGCCTACCACGGGGAAATCGGTAGGGAAGCCACGGCTGGTGTAGCCGAGCAGCGCCAGGTCATCGGAGCCTACCACGGGGAAATCGGTAGGGAAGCCACGGCTTCCGCTGTTATTGCTCGCTGCAACACGCCAGCCTACCACGGGGAAATCGGTAGGGAAGCCACGGCGATCGCCGTTGGCGTAGCGGCTTATTCGTTAGCCTACCACGGGGAAATCGGTAGGGAAGCCACGGCCCGCGCGCTGCAGCCCGGTCTGTTCGGGCTAGCCTACCACGGGGAAATCGGTAGGGAAGCCACGGCAAGCTTAGCCATGGTGGTTCCCTTTGAGCTAGCCTACCACGGGGAAATCGGTAGGGAAGCCACGGCTACAAGTCAGCCGGTATGAAGCCCAGCGCCAGCCTACCACGGGGAAATCGGTAGGGAAGCCACGGCCCGTTGCCGTCGTGGCAACGATACTGCCATAGCCTACCACGGGGAAATCGGTAGGGAAGCCACGGCACTCAGAGCGATCACGTCGACGCCGTCGGTAGCCTACCACGGGGAAATCGGTAGGGAAGCCACGGCCCAAAACGTAAACACGAACGCGAAGTCATTAGCCTACCACGGGGAAATCGGTAGGGAAGCCACGGCCGTTATCGCGATTTCGGAAATGACCGGGTGAGCCTACCACGGGGAAATCGGTAGGGAAGCCACGGCCTTGATCAGAGAGCACCGCCACATCTTGCGAGCCTACCACGGGGAAATCGGTAGGGAAGCCACGGCGGGCGGTGCTGCAGTGCTTCGCGACCAAACAGCCTACCACGGGGAAATCGGTAGGGAAGCCACGGCGCGAAACGCATGCACCCCGGTGAAGGTCGAAGCCTACCACGGGGAAATCGGTAGGGAAGCCACGGCCCACTCTCAGCGGCATCGCCGGCATTCTGAAGCCTACCACGGGGAAATCGGTAGGGAAGCCACGGCCCCAGTCATGGTCATCCAGTCACCGAATCGAGCCTACCACGGGGAAATCGGTAGGGAAGCCACGGCTGCCCACCTCATGTACGACGCATGGGGCGCCAGCGATCCGAAGCGCCGGATCGCATTGGCGAAAAAAGCGCTCGGACTATCTCCGCTCTGCGCCGACGCTTATGTCCTGCTGGCGCAGGAAACCGCCAGCAACTTGGATCAAGCAATCGAGCTCTATCGCCAAGGCGTCGAGGCCGGCGAAATGGCGCTCGGGAAGGCCGCGTTCCGCGACGACGTCGGGCATTTCTGGGGCTTGCTGGAAACCCGTCCGTATATGCGCGCTCGCCACGGTCTTGCGCAGACATCTGGGAGAAAGGCCTGCGTGACGAGGCCGTGACGCATTTCAAAGGGCCGACGCCGCCCGCTTCTTCCCGAAGTCGTTGCGCGGGCGGCGGATGCTGTGCGGCTCTGGAACCGAATTAGTGCGCAACCAGACCGCGAAATCCGGGCGACAACGTTGCTTTTGAAAGTCGTTTGCGTTCACCGGCCGCCATGATAAGCGAGGTCTGGGGGGCGCTGTGGGCAAATCGCGACAAACGCATGCGGTGGGACTGACGGCCAGCTTCATCGCGGCCTATGCGTTGGTGCTCAATGTCGTGCTGTCCAGCCTGTTGCTGGCAGCGCTGTCGCCCACCGCGCAAGTTGCGAGCGCCGCGATTTGCGTCACTCATCCCGATCAAACGACGGGGGTGCCGGGCGACGACAAGCCGACCGGCATCGCCGTCGTGCATTGTCCGGCCTGTATCGGAAATCATGCGCCGGGTGCACCGCCGGCGATCGCGTCGTTCGCCATCACGCGTATTGCCGTCGCCATCGAAGCGGTGGTTCCCGCCGCCAACGATCGTCGCCCGCGGCAGGTCGCTGCCGGACACCGCGCCCGAGCCCCGCCGCAGCTGAGCTGATTGTCGCGTTCTCCCGCTTCTCAGTTCAAAATGGTGGACTCTCCCATGCGATCCGTCTCATCACGGCTGCGCCGCGCTCTGCTGGCATCCGCGGCCACGCTCGTCACCGGCGCAGCGTCGGCGCAATCAGCTTCAACGTCGCTGCCAACCATCACGGTGGAGTCCGCGGCGCCGCAGCGCACGGTCAGCGCGCGCAAACCGCGGCAAGTCACGGGCGGCGGCCGCTCGGCACGCCAAGTCACACCAGCGGCGCCGTCGCCCAATTCGGCGGGGCAGGGAACGCGCGCGCCTGGCTCTCTCACGGTTCCGACCGCGCAGCAGGCGCTGAAAGAAATCGATCGGACTCCGGGCGCGGTCGCCGTGGTGCCCGATACGGCGTTCAAGAACGGCCCGGCCAACACCGTGAAGGACATCCTCGGCTGGGTGCCGGGGGTGTTGATTCAGACCCGATGGGGGCCAGACGGCCGGGTATCGATCCGCGGCTCGGGTCTGTCCAGGAACTACGGCAATCGCGGCATCAACATCTTCATGGACGGTCTGCCGCTCAACACCTCGGACGGGCTGTTCGACCTGTTCGAGGTGGATCCCAGCGTCTATCGCTACGTCGAAGTGTTCAAGGGCGCCAACGCGCTGCGCTATGGCGCCAATTCGCTCGGCGGCGCGATCAATTTCGTGATGCCGACGGGACGCGACGCGCCGGCGTTCGACGCGCGTGTCGATGGCGGCAGCTTCGGCTATGTCAAGACCCAGAGCAGCATCGCCGGCGTCAATGGCCCGGCCGACTATTTCATCACCGCCTCGGCGCAGCGCGAGGACGGCTACCGCGAGCACAGCCGAACCGATACCGAGCGGCTCAACGCCAATTTCGGCTATCAATTTTCTCCCGATGCCGAGACGCGGTTTTATCTGAACGCCGGGCGGTGGCGGGCGGAGTTGCCGGGCGAAGTGACCAAGCAGGCGGCGCTGAACTCGCCGCGCGCCGCCGACAGCGAATTCCTGCGGCAGGATCAGCAGCGCAATATCGACACGGTCCGGATCGCCAACAAGACCACGCTCAGGTTCGACGACACCACCGTGGATCTCGGCGTCTTCGGCCTCGCCCGCCACGTGATGCATCCGATCTATCAATGGCTGGACTTCACCGCGCAAGACTATGGCGGCTTCGTGCGCGCCACCGACGAACGCTCGCTCGGCGGCTTGCGCAACCGGCTGACCGCTGGCGTCAACGTGCTCAACGGCACCATTGATATCAACCAGTATCAAAACCTCACCGGCGCGGTGAAGGGCGCGCTGGCGTCGTCCAACCTGTGGAAATCCGACAACGTGACCGCCTATGCGGAGAACTCGCTCTATGTGCTGCCGAACGTCGCCTTGATCGCCGGCGCCCAGTTCCTCCACGCCTCGCGCGAACAGCAGGACCGTTTCCTGTCCGACGGCAATCAGTCCGGCACCCGAAACTGGGACCTGGTCAGTCCGAAGGTCGGCGTGCTGTGGGACGTCGATCCGACATGGCAGGTGTACGGCAACATCTCGCGCAACGCCGAGGTGCCGACCTTCGACGTCAACAGCTTCTCGTCGCCAGCGAGTTCGAACGTCGAGGCGCAGACCGGCACCACCTACGAGATCGGCACGCGCGGCCGCCGGCCGGACGTCACCTGGGACCTGTCGGCGTATCGCACCGATCTGCGCAACGAGTTTCAGTGCCTGACCACGTCGCCGTTCAGTCCCTGCACCGTGGTCAATGCCGACCGCACCGTGCATCAGGGCGTCGAAGCCGGCCTCGGCGTGGCGTTGCTGAAATCCAGTTTCGCGCAGGATGACCGCTTCTGGTTCAACGTCGCCTACACCTACAGCGACTTCCGCTTCGACCGCGACGCGACCTGGGGCAACAACCGGCTGCCGGGTCTGCCGCCGCACTACCTCCGCGCGGAAATTCTCTACAAGCATCAGAACGGCTTCTATGCCGGCCCGAACGTCGAATGGATGCCGCAGGCGTTCTTCGCCGACAACGCCAACAGCCTGACCATCGACCCCTACGCGCTGTTGAACTTCAAGGTCGGCTACGACCACGGCATCGGCTGGTCGGGCTATGTCGAAGGGCGGAACCTGCTCGACACCCGCTACATCTCCAGCACCATCACCGCCGGCGTGGCGACGGCGACGTCGGCGTTGTTCAACCCAGGCATGGGGCGCGCGATCTATGGCGGCATCCGCTATCGGATGTGAGGTACGGAGTCTGGACCGGCGCGATCACCTCGCGGGCAGTCGCGGGGACGATACTGCCGATCTTCGGACTCTCCATCGCGGGGATTGCCGGGCTGACATGGCTGCGTCGGCGGCCTCTTGGTGCGCCCGCCATCCACCGGTGAGGGCCGATTGCCACGGCGTTTGGCGGCGCGTGCTGCGCCTGGACCCGACCATGACGACCTCCGCGCTTAATGCCGCAGCGGCTTGCGGAATTTCAGCACGAAATTGTCGGCTTCGCCGATCGCCGCGTATGTGTCGCGGTCGACATCGCCGAGCGAGAAGGTCGGCGGCAGCGTCCAGACGCCTTTCGGCCAATTCGCGGTGTCCTTCGGGTTGGCGTTGATCTCGGAGGAAGCCACGAATTCAAAGCCGGCGCGTTGCACCAAGGCGATCGCGTAGTCCTGCCGGACATAGCCGTCCAGCGCGCGCGGGTCCTGCGCGACGTCGCGCTGGCCGCGATGATCCTCCAACCCCAAGATGCCGCCAGGCTTCAGCGCGCGATAGAACGTCGCCAGCGCCTGGTCGGCGTTGCCCTGTTTCAGCCAGTTGTGCAGGTTGCGAAAGGTGAGAATGACATCGGCCGAGCCATCGGGGGCGATCGGCGCAGGATTTTTTGGCGCAAATTCGGTGAGCTTGACGGCGCCATAGAGCGCCTTGTCGGCGTCGAGCTTGATTTGAAACGGCGTCTTGGCGTCGGGCGAGGTTTCGCTGCCGGCACTGCGCGGCTCGATCGCGGCGTAGTACGTGCCATGGTCGTGCAGATAGGGCGCGAGAATTTCCGTCCAGTAGCCGGCGCCGGGCCAGATCTCGATCACCGTGGCGCGCGGCGTGATCTCGAAGAAGGTCAATTCCTGCGCCGGGTGCCGCACCGCGTCGCGCGCGATGAAGCGGGCGCTGCGCTGCGGTCCATCGATCGCGGCCTGCAGCGCGGCGGCGTCGCCCGGCTGCGGTTCGGCGGCGTCCGCGCGTGAGGCCAACGTCACGCCGATCAAGCAGGCGGCTCCGAGCAGAAAAAACCGTGCAGTCGTTCGCGGCATTGAGCGCCTTCGGTTGGATGGCAACGGAACCCGGCGCGTCGCGCCAAGCGAAGCGTGCTGCGCAAGCTAGCGCGAATCCACAGCGCCGGCCATGGCCGCTCGACGCGCCGCCTCCTGGTTGATAAGCCCGCTCTCCGCAGGGAGGTTTTGAGTCGACATGACGGTTGCGATCGAGATGGGACACACCGCGGCAGGGGCCGCGGCGACGCTGGACCTTGAGGAACTGCTGGCCACCCGGCTGTTGGTGCAGGGCAATTCCGGTTCCGGGAAATCCCATCTGCTGCGCCGGCTGTTGGAGCAGAGCGCGCCCTGGGTGCAGCAGACCATCATCGATCCGGAGGGCGACTTCGTGTCGCTGGCCGACAGCTTCGGCCATCTGGTGATCGACGCCGAGGTGCATACCGAACGTGGCCTGCAGGTCGCCGGCGAGCGCGCCCGCATCCATCGCGTCTCCACGGTGCTCAATCTCGAGGGGTTGGATGCCGAGAACCAGATGCGGCGCGCCGCGGCCTTCCTCAACGGACTGTTCGAGGTCGGGCGCGATCACTGGTATCCGATGTTGGTGGTGGTGGACGAGGCGCAGTTGTTCGCGCCCGCCGTCGCCGGCGAAGTCTCCGACGAGGCGCGCAAACTCTCGCTCGGCGCCATGACCAATCTGATGTGCCGCGGCCGCAAACGTGGCCTCGCCGGCATCATCGCCACTCAGCGCCTCGCCAAGCTCGCCAAGAATGTTGCCGCGGAAGCGTCGAATTTTCTGATGGGCCGCACCTTCCTGGACATCGACATGGCGCGCGCCGCCGATCTGCTGGGCATGGAGCGGCGGCAGGCCGACGCGTTCCGCGATCTGGAGCGCGGCCAATTCATCGCGCTCGGCCCCGCGCTGTCGCGCCGCTCTTTGGCGCTGCGCATCGGTCCCACCGCCACCCAGCCGCGCAACGCCACGCCGCGATTGATGCCGCTGCCGGAAGCCTCCAGCGAAGCCCACGCTATCATCCTCGCCGCGCCGCCGCCCGAGCCGCAGCGGCCGCAGCGCCGCTCCCAGCCCGACCTGCTCGGGCAATTGATGGCGGCGAAGTCCGCGGCGCTGGAAAGCCGCGCCGAGGCGGCGGAGCAGCCGGTCAGCGCCGAGCAATTGGCGGAGCGGCAGGAGCGCGTCGACCGCGTGCTGCGCGCGGTGATGGCCGAACCCGACGCCGGGTTCCGCCCGATCGGCGTGCTGTATCAGGAGTTCGTGGTGCGCTGCCGGATCGACGGTCTGGGGTCGGACGTGCCGGATCTGGCCGGCTTCCGCCACATGCTGACGCGCGCCCGCGCCGGGCTCGGCTCCGACATCGCGGACGACGATGCCTGGCAGGACGTTGCGGTCCGCGCCTCGATCCTGCCGGAGGAAATGCAGGGCGTGTTCATGATGATCGCGCGCGCCGCGAAAGAAGGCTGGCCGTGCCCGGGCGACGCGGCGATCGCGCGGGCCTATGGCTCGCACTCGCTGCGCCGGGCGAGGCGGCTGTTGAGCTACATCGAGGAGCAGGGGCTGATCGTGTGCCAGCTCGACGGCACCGGCCGGCGCATCGTGACGCTGGTCGAATTGGCCTGGGCCACGGCGCCGGGCGATCCCAATGCCGACGAGCCCGCGGCGGAGCAAGGCTGCGACGCCCCCTCGGTGTGATGCGATCTTGATGTCGCCGTCATCCAGGGTGTGAAATGCCAACGCCCGGCGATGGATCGCCGGGCGTTGAATTCTTTGCGGCCTTGCAAGGGGCCGAGGGCCTTCGGCTATTCCGCGGCGTTCGCCGTCGCCACCGACAATGTCACGACCTCGTCTTCCTCGTGCGCCTCGCTGAAGGCACGGCCGTAATAGCTGTCGAGCAGGATAGTCTTCAGTTCCGAGACCAGCGGGAAGCGCGGGTTGGCGCCGGTGCACTGGTCGTCGAACGCTTCCACCGCGATGTTATCGACCTTGGCCAGGAAGTCGGCCTCGGACACGCCGGCTTCCCGGATCGACGCCGGGATGTCGAGTTCGCGCTTCAATCCTTCGAGCCACTCCAGCAGCCGATCGATGCGGGCGGCGGTGTTGACGCCGTCCAGCCCCAGCGCGATGGCGATCTCGCCGTAGCGATGCCGCGACTTCGGCCGGTCGTATTGCGAGAACGCGGTCTGCTTGGTCGGATTGTCGTTGGCGTTGTAGCGGATCACGTTGCAGATCAACAGCGCGTTGGACAGGCCATGCGGGATGTGGAACGCGGCACCCAGCTTGTGCGCCATCGAGTGGCAGACGCCGAGGAACGCATTGGCAAACGCGATGCCGGCGATGGTGGCGCCGCTATGCACCCGTTCGCGCGCCACCGGATCCTTGGCGCCGTTGACATAGGCCGACGGCAGATTCTCTTTCAACAGCTTCAGCGCCTGCAGCGCCTGGCCGTCGGTGAACTCGCTGGCCATGATCGACACATAGGCTTCCAGCGCGTGCACCACCGCGTCGATGCCGCCGAACGCCGTCAACGACTTCGGCAGATGCATCACGAAGTTGGCATCGACGATCGCCATGCTGGGGGTCAGTTCGTAGTCGGCGATCGGGTACTTGATGCCGGAGGCGTCGTCGGTCACCACCGCGAACGGGGTCACTTCGGAGCCGGTGCCCGAGGTGGTGGGAATCGCCACCAGCTCCGCCTTCTGGCCGAGCTTGGGGAATTTGTAGATCCGCTTGCGGATGTCCATGAAGCGCAGCGCCAGATCTTCGAATTGCACGTCGGGGTGCTCGTACAACACCCAGATCAGCTTGGCGGCATCCATCGGCGAGCCGCCGCCGAACGCCACGATCACGTCGGGCTTGAAGGCGTGTGCGATCTCGACGCCCTTGTTGATGATCGACAGCGTGGGATCGGCTTCAACCTGGAAGAAGGTTTCGACCTCCATGCCGTTCTTTTTCAAGAGCCGGATGACGTCGTCGGTGTAGCCCTTGCTGAACAGGAAGCCGTCGGTGACGACCAGCGCCCGCTTCTTGCCGGCGAGATCCTTCAGCGCCTCGCTGGTGGCGCCGCGGCGGAAATAGATCGATTTCGGCAGCTTGTGCCACAGCATGTTCTCGGCTCGCTTCGCGACGGTTTTCTTGTTGATCAGGTGCTTGGGTCCGACATTCTCGGAGATCGAATTGCCGCCCCACGATCCGCAGCCCAGCGTCAGCGACGGCGCCAGGCTGAAATTGTACAGATCACCGAGGCCGCCATGCGACGACGGGGTGTTGATCAGGATCCGCGCGGTCTTCATCTTGGTGCCGAAATCGGCGACGCGCTCCGGCTGCAGGTCCTGGTCGGTGTACAACGCCGAGGTGTGGCCGATGCCGCCCAGCGCCACCAGCTCCACCGCCGCCGCCACCGCCTGCGTGTAGTCGGCGCGACGATACATCGCCAGCGTCGGCGACAGCTTTTCATGCGCGAAGGGTTCCGAGGTGTGGGTGAGTTCGACCTCGCCGATCAGGATCTTGGTGTCGTGCGGCACCGAGATGCCGGCGAGTTCGGCGATGCGTGCGGCCGATTGCCCGACGATATCGACATTGACGTTGCCGTTGACCAGCAACACCCGGCGCACCGCGTCCAATTCCGCGGGCTTCAGCATGTAGCCGCCATGGGTGGCGAAACGCTGGCGCACCGCGTCGTACACTTCGTCGACGACGATGATCGATTGCTCCGAGGCGCAGACCACGCCGTTGTCGAAAGTCTTCGACATCAGGATCGACGCTACCGCCCGCTTGATATCCGCGGTTTCGTCGATCACTACCGGGGTGTTGCCGGCACCGACGCCGATCGCCGGTTTGCCTGAAGAATAGGCGGCCTTCACCATGGCGGGACCACCGGTGGCGAGGATCAAGTTGACGGCTGGGTGGTGCATCAGCGCGTTGGACAGTTCCAGCGTCGGCTTTTCGATCCAGCCGATGATATCCGGCGGCGCGCCGGCGGCGACGGCGGCGTCCAGCACCAGCTTGGCGGCGGCGTTGGTCGAGCGCGCGGCACGCGGATGCGGGCTGAAGATGATACCGTTGCGGGTCTTCAGGCAGATCAGCGCCTTAAAGATCGCGGTCGAGGTCGGGTTGGTGGTCGGCACGATGCCGCAGATCAGTCCGATCGGCTCGGCGACGACCATGATGCCGGCTTCGTCGTTTACTTCGATGATGCCGCAGGTCTTATCGTCCTTATAGGCATTGTAGATGTATTCGGAGGCAAAGTGATTCTTGATCACCTTGTCCTCGACGACGCCCATTCCGGTTTCCGCGGTGGCCATCTGCGCCAGCGAGATCCGGGCGTCGGAGGCCGCCAAAGCGGCGCTGCGGAAAATCAGGTCCACCTGTTCCTGAGAATAGGTAGCGAAGATCAATTGGGCGGCTTTGACGCGCGCTACCAATTTGTCGAGGTCGGACGGGGTAGATAAGGTCACGGTCAACCGCCATTGTGATTGCAGGGAAGAGTGAATACGAATCTGGAACTTGGTCCAGGATGATTGTCACACTTGTTATATAACAAAATGACGTTTCGGTTATGATTGAATTCTAGACGCCTTCTCGACGGCGGAATTGATCGAAGTCAATCGGGCGGCCTCGGGATACCACTCCTCGGATGGCCAGCGGTAATTCCGTGGCCTAGCCGCACAGCAGCGGCGACGCGAGCAGGCGCTGCTCGAGAAATCGTGAGGATTGCCGCCGCGCCAGATCGAGCGCCTGAGCCATGATCGCCGCGGGCGGCTCGGCACCGGCCGCGCCATCCAGCGCGCGGGCCGAGGCCAACAGCCGCAGCAATTCCGGGATCCACCAAGTCTCGCCCTTGCGCTGCGCGGTGGCGATGGCCTGGCGCGCAATGGTTTCCGCGCCGACGGCGTCATGGTCGCGCAGATGCGCCTCGATCAGCAGTGAGGTGTAATACGCATGAAAGGCGATCGCGCCGAGCCGTTCCCAGCTGTCGACCGCTTGGGTCATCATCTGAATACCTGCGGCGCGGTCGGTTCCGGTGGCATGCAGCCACCAGCCCTGCATGATCAGGCCGCCGGTCTGCCAGAATGGAAAGCGATAATGCGCGGTCAGCGCGCTGACTCGCTCCGCCAGCGTCTTCACGTCGTCGGTCCGTCCGGCCAGTTGCAGCTGCACCAGCGCGTAGTTCAACGCCCAGCACAGCGTGAACGGATGGCCGAGTTCCTCGCTCTTGGCGACGCCGCGGGCATTCAATTGCGTGGCAGTGCCGGCGTCGCCGAGCAGCAGCGCGTTCATCGCCGCCATCGACGAGGCGCCGACGAACGGATCGACGCCGAAGGTGTGGCGATGCGACGCATGCTGCCGATCGTCGTACAGGCTGAGGCTGATGTCGAAATGGTTGGCGGCGCGGCGGAACTCGGCCTTCTGGAACGCGCAGTTGGCCGCTGCGCGATGGGCCTCCAGCCGCAGGCCGGGATCGCCGCTGGTCTCGGCGATCGACAGCAGTTCAACGGCGAGTTCGGAGGCGTCGTCGAGATCGGCGCGGACGAAATAGTAGCGGTACAGCCCGTGCAACGCCGGGAATAGCCCGACCGACAGATCCAGCCCGCGGCTGAGTTCGCGCGCCTGCTCGAAGCTGTGACCGACCTCCGGCGAGGCATAGCCGCCGAGCGCGGTCTGCACTACGCCGGCCTGCAACAGCAGCTGCAGTTTCTGCGCCGCGGTCTGCGTGCTCGCCGGCATCGCGGCGACGATCTTCAGCGCCGCGTTGAGGTGATGCGCCGCTTCGCGGTGCGCCGAGCGCTGGATCGCCTGTTCGGCGGCCTTGCGCAGGAACGGGAAGGCGTTGGCCTGCATCCGCGCTTCAAGATAATGGTGCGCCAGAATTTCCGGATTGTCGGCGGCGATCGCCGGCAGCCGGGCCTCGATCGCGGCGGCGATCTTGGCGTGCGCCGCGCGGCGGTGCGCCGAGAGCCCGAACTCGTAGATCTTCTCCTGGATCAGCGCGTGGCGGAACAGCCATTTGCGCCGCGGCGGTAGGCCCGAGGGCTCCAGAATGCCGGCCTCGGTCAGCTTGTCGAGTTCGGACGACAGCAACCGCGGATCGCCGTCCCACACCGCGGCGATCATGTCATGGTCGAACTCGCGGCCGATGGTAGCGCACAGCCGCAGGATTTCGCGGTTGGCGCCGGCGCGGTCGATCCGGGCGTTGAGCGATTGCTGCAGCGTCGCCGGCAACGTCAACGGCAGCGGCTGTTTGCCCTCCGCGGCCTCGGCGAGCTCGCTCTCCACCACCAGCCGGGTCATCTCCTCGATGAACAACGGCACGCCGTCGGTTCGTGCGCTCAGCGTTTCCAGCATTTCGCTGCTGAGCGAGCGGCCGTGCGCGATCTCCAGGATCAGGTCCGTGGTCTGGTGCGGGTCGAGCCGTTGCAGCGGGATCAGCCGCGGCTGCAGCCGGTCGATCCAGGTGCGGTCGCAATCGTCGCGGAACGTCATGATCGCGCAGGTGCGGGCGTTGTTCAGCTTGGGCAGGATCGCCGTCAGCAATTCGATCGACGACGGATCGGCCCAGTGCATATCCTCGACCACCAGCAGCACCGGCTGGGATTCGGTCTCGCGCAGCAGCCAGGCGGTGAGGATTTCCTGGAACCGGGCCTTCTCCTGCTGCGGCGTATAATCCCGCGCCGGCACATAGCCTTCCGGCAGCGGCACCGACAGCACGTTGGCCAGGATGGCGATGTGCTCGGACGGGTCGGCGAAGCGCAGCCGCAAGGCGCCCGTCAGTCGATCGAACTTTTCGGCGCGAGGCACCCGCGACAGGCCGAGCGTGTCGGTGAGGTAGTGCACGAACGGATGCAGCGCGGACTGCTGATAGAGCTGCGAACATTTCAGCACGATGCTGAGGAATTTCTGGTCGCCGAGCGCGGCGAACAATTCCCGCAGCAAGCGCGATTTGCCGACGCCGGCTTCTCCGGCCACCACCACCAAGGTGCTTTCGCCGGTCAGCGTGCGCTGCCACAGGTGTTCCAGCCGGGCGATTTCCTTTTCGCGGCCGATCATGCGGCCGGGCGCCGGGCCGCGCCGCAGCTCTTCGCCGGCTTCGGCGACGTGCACTTCGTAAATCTTGATCGGGCGTTCGACGCCTTTGAGGGCCGGCGCGCCGAGATAGCGGCAATCGAACCGGGCGCCGACCAGATCGTAAGTGTCCTGGCTGATGATGGTGGAGCCGGGATTGGCAAGGCTCTGCAGTCGCGCGGCGATGTTGGCGGCCTCGCCGACGATCGCCATCTGTTCGCGCGTGGTTTCCGACTGGATGTCGCCGGCGATCACCGTGCCGGTGTGCACGGCGATGCGGATCTGAAAGAAGTCGCCGGCGCCGATCGGCCGGTAGCGCTCGTTGAGCACGCCGACCGCCTCCTGCAGATCGAGCCCGCTTTGCACCGCGCGGAACGCGTCGTCCTCGCGCGCGATCGGAAAGCCGAAATGGATCATCATGCCGTCGCCCTCGAAGCGGGCGAGCTGGCCTTGATACTGGTTGACGATCCGCGCGGTGATCTCGCGGAAGCTGCGCAACAATTCGCGATAGGTCTCGGCGCCCAGCGTCGCCGTCAAGGTGGTCGAGCCGACGATGTCGGAGAAGATCAGCGTCAGCTGCCGGTGTTCGGCAATGTCCGGCGTCGCGGCGGGTCTGGCCGCCGGTTTGGCTGCGGACAGCGCGATCCCGCAATTGGCGCAGAACCGCTGCGTGGGCTGCACGGTCACGGCACAGTCTGGACAAGTCAGCATGTCGAAACGGCTCCGGCCTGGCGCGCAACGCACCAGGGTCGCTCAGGCGTCTGTTCGAACGATGGACAGGTTCAATGATGCACCGGCTTCGCGTCGCGCGGGTTCCGCCGATCGTCGGTGCGGTTCAGGCTTTGACGGCGTTCTTCTCGGCAAACTCCCTGAGTTGTTCGCGGATGTGGGCGACGTCGCCGCTGGAATAGCCGAGGATCGCTTCGATTTTCAAAGCCTCGCCCATCGACTTGCCGACCACTTCGAGCACGGTCTCCTTGATCGAATGCAGCGCGACCTGACTCTTTTCGACCAGTCTGGCGGCGTAAGCCTGCGCGGTCGCCAGCAGTTCGCCTGGCGGCACCAGCTGCGCCACCAGGCCGATGGCGTGGGCTTCCTGCGCGCTGACTTCGCGGCCGGTGTAGAGAAGATCCATGGTGCGTGACACGCCGATGCTGGCGACCAGCCGCACGATGCCGCCGTCGCCGTGATGAAAGCCGCGGTGAATCTCGAAGCTGCCGAACCGCGCGGTGGCGCTGGCGATGCGGACGTCGCAGGCCAGCGCCAGTTCGAAGCCGCCGGCCAGCGCCCAGCCGTTGACCGCGGCGATCACCGGCTTCTTCACCCGGATGCCGCGGGTGATGCCGCCGAGCCCGTCATCGACATTGTCGCGGATGTCCTGAAACGACCGCGTCAGCCATTGCGGGATGTACTCCTTGAGATCCGCGCCGGCGCAGAACGCGTCCGGCCCGGCGCCGGTCAGGATCGCCACGTCGAGTTCGGGATCGTGATCGAACGCCGGCCAGAACGCCTTCAACTCCTGATGCATCGCGCCGTTGATGGCGTTGCGCGCTTCCGGCCGGTTGAGCGTGACCGTGGCAATTCTGCCGGAGCGCGTGACCAGGATCGTATCCATCGGTGCTCCTTGGCGGTCCCTGCGATTAGTCTCTGGCCGCGATGCTGTGGCTATGATGCGCGCGGGTCCACAGGCTGGTGCGCAGTCCGAGCGGTGTCAACACCGCTCGTCGGCGCGCCAGGCGGGCGATGTGCGCCGGATCGAGCACGCTGCCGACAGCGTAGTCCTGCTTCTGCTGCATGGTCAAAGCTTTCGAACGCGCCACCCGGTAACGTTTGACGTCGGCGCGTGTGGTGCAGATGGCGCGCTCGAGCAGAATCCAGAGCGGCCGCCAGCGAAACCGCCGCGCCACCGGCGAGCCGGCAAAGGCTTGGCGCAACGCATGAAACGACAGGTTCTCGCGCACGGTGTGGAAGAACGACTTGCCGCTGCGCTGCTCGGCGCGGTCGTCGACCAGGATGCTCGACAGGTTCCAGTCGTGGTAGAACATGTCCTTGGAGACGGTGTCGGCCTCGGCGTGCTGCGCGAACAGGGCGCTGCCGCGCAGCGCCACCAGGTCGGCGGTGAACTGATAGTCGCAGACGATCCCGGTCGGCTTGACGTAGCGCGCCTTGCCGCGTTGTGCCGGGATGATGAACAGCCCGACCACGAAGATGCCCTGCGCCCGCAGCGTCCGGTAGATCTTGTTGTACATGGCGATCGCATCATGGGCGCGCACGCCCTTGCGATGGCTCTTCAGCCATTCGGCATCGAGGGTTTCGATTCCCATCATGCAGAACCGCATCCCGGCCTGGTGCGCGAGGCGGGCGAAATCCGGGTTGCGATGCACGGTGTCGCCGCGCAGGAAACAGCCGAACCGCAAATCGAGCCGGTGGGCGATCATCTCCTTGAGCAGCGCCACGGTCTTGCGCTCGTCGCCGCCGAAATTGTCGTCGGTGAAGATGAACTCGCCGACGCCGGCCGCTTTCAGCGCCTGCAGTTCGGCGATCACCTTGTCGACCGACTTGTAGCGCTGCTTGTAGTTCCAGAAGGTGTTGATGTTGCAGAAATCGCAGCGATGCGGGCAGCCGCGGGAAATCTCCACCGCGGCGCCGAACCCATTGCTCATGCCCAGGCCATAAGGCCGCAGGTCAAAACCGCTCCAGTCCGGCATCGGCGCGGCTTCGAGGTCGGTCGGCTCGGCCTTCAGCGGCGAGCGCCGGCACACGTCGCCGTCGCGCCAGCACAGGTTGGGGACGGCGTCGAACGCAGCAGCCCCGACGATCAGCGCCTCGATCAGCGCCCGGAACGCGGCTTCGCCTTCGCCGGTCACCACGAAATCGACACCGGCGTCGATCCAACGGTCCGGCCAGGCGGTGGCGTGATTGCCGCCGACCACGATTTTCACCGCGGGATTGACCTCGCGCGCCAGCTTGATGGTGAGTTCGGTATCGAGCGCCTTCAGCGGCGACATGCAGGAAATCGCGATCACGTCGGCCCAGCGCAGCCGCGCGCGATACTCCGGCAGCGAGATCCGCGCCACATAGCCGTCGAGGAATTTTGTCTCGACCGCGAGATCCTTGATGGTGGCGGCGAGCACCGGATAGACCGCGCTGGGAAACTTGACGATTTCGCCCAACGTGTCGATCGGGACCGGCCAGGAATCCACCAGCGTCTTCGGATGCAGGAACAGGATTTTCAGCGGCTGTGCGGCCCCGACCTGCGGCCGCGGCTCCGCCTTGCCGAAACCGGCAGTGACGCTCCCCCCCATGGCGAACTCTCTTTATGACGCCTTATGACGCCAACTGCTGCGGTCTGTTAGCAGACACTGACGATAGCGTAGCATAGCGCCGCGCGGCTGCAAGTCGCTTGCAATCTGTCGGTACCGGCGGTTTGTCGGTTCCACCCGCCTACCGTGGTAATAAATAGCAGTGATACGCGAAGTCGGCGGTCAGACCGCGGGATGCGAAGCGGCGGCGGCGATCAGGGCGCGGGGCCGTTCGCTGCGCAGCTGCACGGCGTCCAGCACCGCCTTGGCAATGCTCCGTCCGCGCTCGTCGATCCCGGTCCATTGCGCGTGGCGGCCGCGCGGATCGATCTCCAGCAGCCGGGCCCCGGCCGGCACGTCGCTGTCGTCGCGGATCAAGCCGCGCACCACGCCATCGCATGGCGCGCGATGCGGGTTGCCTGTCAGCAGGCCGAGCACGGCGCCGCGCAGCACCGGCGCACCGATCTCCACCGCGGTGCGCCAGCGGCCGGCGCTCGGCGCATATCCGAAGCGTTGGTTCGCAGCCTCGGCGGCGTCGGCCGAGGTGGCGCCCGCGGTCCAGCCGTCATGCAGCACCCCGGCGCAGCGCTCGGGCGGGGCGTCGACCGCGACGTCGCAATTGGTGCTGCCCGAAAAGCCGGCGCCGATTCCGATCGTCAATTTTGCCAGCCGATGCAGGTCGGGGGTGGTGCGGTGCTGCTGCAGCCGGGCGTCGACCAGGACGTCCATGGCGCCGACCGGCAGCAGGTCAGCGAGGCCGAGCCGGGTCACCGATACGCGGTCGAATGTGCGCAGACCCTTGAATACCTGCATACCGTCGTCGGCCCGCTCACCGCGGACCTCCTCGACCTTGACGTCGTCGCGATACAGCGCATCCGCGAAGGCCATCTTGCGACGGATCACCGGAAAGTCCGGGTCGTTGGACAGCACCACGCCGAAATCCGCGCGATGCAGGTACACCGCCACGGCGGAGGCGACCTCATTGGTCCCGAGGACGATGGCGAAGCGCTTTTTTCTGTGGTCGGCTGGTCGATGCATTCGCGTCACCCAAGGCCCATTCCAACTTCCGCAGCGCTCAAAGCAAGACACGGACCAGCCGTCACAGGACCGTCAAGATGCCCCCGGGGGCCGCCCAGCACCTTTCCGGCCGAACGGCGCGGCGAATTTGTCGAGAAAGCAACGCCGGCAATGTTTCGGACGCGCCACTGACTGTCGAACAGACGACATTGCAGGCGCTGTGATTGCGACAATCAGTCTGAACAGGCCTGGCCCATTTCCTGCAAGCCCGATGTGGCCATCCAAGCCCGATGGCGATGGAGACTTTCATTGCGAAGCGTCAGCGGGTCTTCGACGTCACAGTTGCACCATCCCGGGTCTGCGGAGTTCGGCCACCCGGGATCTGCGGAGCTTCAGCACCCCGGTGCGACCGAGCTGCGCCACCCCGGCGCGCCGCCGGCCGCAGGGATCGGGGCTTGCCCGTTCCATAACGATCAGCGCGACAGTCGCAGCGGCAAGCAGAAGACCCTGGTGCTGACCGGCGCCTCGCGCGGCATCGGCCACGCCACCGGCAAATTGTTTTCGGAGGCCGGCTGGCGGATCGTTACCTGTTCGCGGCAGCCCTTCAACGACGAGCGCTGTCCGTGGGCGACCGGCGTCGAGGATCACGTCGAGATCGAGCTCGGCGATTACCGCGCCTTGCCGCGGGCGATCGCCGCGCTGAAGGAGCGGCTCGGCGGCGCGCCGCTGCACGCGCTGATCAACAACGCCGCGATTTCGCCGAAAGGTCTGGAAGGCGAGCGGCTGACCTCGCTGAACACCCCGGTCGAGACCTGGATGGGCGTGTTCCACGTCAATCTGCTGGCGCCGATCCTGTTGGCGCAGGGGCTGTTCGACGAGCTACGCGCCGGTTCCGGCTCGATCGTCAACGTCACTTCGATCGTCGGCTCCCGGGTGCACCCGTTTGCCGGCACCGCTTATGCGACGTCGAAAGCCGCTTTGGCCTGTCTGACCCGGGAGATGGCCCACGACTACGCGCCTTATGGTATCCGGGTGAACGCGATCGCGCCGGGCGAGATCAAGACCGATATCCTGTCGCCGGAAACCGAGGCGCGGCTGGCGCCGACCATCCCGATGCGGCGGATTGGTACTCCCGACGAAGTCGCCAAGGTGATGTTCTTCCTGTGCTCGGATGCTGCGAGCTATGTCACCGGCGAGGAGATCCACATCAATGGCGGGCAGCACGTGTGACGTTTTGCTCCTAGTGAGTGGTAATAGAACGCCGGCGCTTATTTGCTCGTGAATATTTGCGCTAAATCAATGCGTTCCAAAACCCGTGTCGCGCACTACGTGTTTTCATTGTGCTGCAGCACGCTCCGGTTGGGTAAATAGTGGGCATGTAGCGCTGTGAACTTCCTCAGCATTGCGGTCAAGTTGTGCACGACATCTGCTTGAACCCAAGGCACTATCCATTAAAAGCTCCTACTTAATAGGCGGGGAAGGTCCGGAGCATGGAGACAGCACGATGGTCTATCGCGAAGCGCACGTCGCCGATGCCGAGGAATCGCGCCCGACCACTCTGATACCTCTGAGCGAAATTGCTCTGACTGGTATCTTTGAGATCTCGAAGATCCTCACCGCGCCGGCGCGTCTCGAAACCACGCTCGCCAATGTCGTCAATCTGCTGCAGTCGTTCATGCAGATGCGGCATGGCACGGTGTCGCTGCTGGCCGACGATGGGGTGCCTGATATTACCGTCGGCGCCGGCTGGAACGAAGGCACCGACGACCGCTACCGCGCCCGCCTGCCGGCCAAGGCGATCGACCAGATCGTCGCGACCTCGGTGCCGCTGGTGGTCGAGAACGTTTCTTCGCATCCGATGTTTTCGCGCGCCGATGCCGACGCGCTCGGGGCCTCGCCCGAGGTCCGCGTTTCGTTCATCGGCGTGCCGATCCGGATCGATTCCCGGGTGGTCGGTACGCTGACCATCGACCGCGTCCGCGACGGCCGCTCGATCTTCCGGCTCGACGCCGACGTCCGCTTCCTCACCATGATCGCCAATCTGATCGGCCAGACCGTCAAGCTGCACCGCGTGGTGGCGCGCGACCGCGAGCGGCTGATGGCCGAGAGCCACCGGCTGCAGAAGCAATTGTCCGAGCTGAAACCGCCGCGCGAGCGCAAGAAGGTCCGCGTCGACGGCATCATCGGCGAAAGCCAGGCGATCCGCGGGCTGCTCGCCAAGGTCGGCATCATCGCCAAATCGCATTCGCCGGTGCTGCTGCGCGGCGAGTCCGGCACCGGCAAGGAGCTGATCGCCAAGGCGATCCACGAATTGTCGTCGCGCGCCAACGGCCCGTTCATCAAGATCAACTGCGCGGCGTTGCCCGAATCGGTGCTGGAATCCGAATTGTTCGGCCACGAGAAGGGCGCCTTCACCGGCGCCATCGCGTCGCGCAAGGGACGCTTCGAACTCGCCGACAAGGGCACGCTGTTCCTCGACGAGATCGGCGAAATCTCGCCGTCGTTCCAGGCCAAGCTGTTGCGGGTGTTGCAAGAGCAGGAGTTCGAGCGGGTCGGCGGCAACCACACCATCAAGGTCAATGTCCGCGTGGTGGCGGCCACCAACCGCAATCTCGAGGAGGCGGTGGCGCGCAACGAATTCCGCGCCGACCTGTACTATCGCATCAATGTGGTGCCGATGATGCTGCCGCCGCTGCGTGATCGCGCCAGCGACATTCCGCTGTTGGCCAGCGAGTTCCTGAAGAACTTCAACAGGGAAAACGAGCGCGACCTGGAGTTCGATCCGGCCTCGATGGAGCTGCTGCAGGGGTGTTCGTTCCCCGGCAACGTGCGCGAGCTGGAAAACTGCGTGCGCCGCACCGCGACGCTGGCGCCCGGTCCGGCGATTCACCAGGACGACTTCGCCTGCCATCATGACGAGTGCCTGTCGTCGATTCTTTGGAAGAGCCATTCGGAGCGCACCGCGCAGCGTCCGCCGCCGGAAATTCCGCTTGCAGTCGCACCGATCGGCCGGGCCGACGGCCCCCGCGGCAACGTTGCAGCACCGGCGCCCACCGTGCCGACGCCGCAGCCGCCCGCCCGCGTCGAAGCGGCCTCCGACGCGCAGATGTCCGAGCGCGAGCGGCTGGTCGACGCCATGGAACGCTCGGGCTGGGTGCAGGCCAAGGCGGCGCGCATCCTCGGGCTGACGCCGCGGCAGATCGGCTACGCGCTGAAGAAGTACGACATCGAGGTCAAGCACTTCTGAGCGGCTGCGACGCGCGCGGCTTATCTGGGAGTTGCGCCCTCTCCGCGTCATGGCCGGGCTCGTCCCGGCCATCCACGGAAACAGGGAAGACATCGCTTGCGGGCGTGGATGGCCGCGACGAGCGCGGCCATGACGCGTTGGGGCGAAGTGCCAGATCGCGTCACATCATTTGCGGCCGGATCTTACGAACGACGCATTGCTGCCGGGATTCAGCGCCGACGCATTGCTGCCGGTACGCAGCGTCGACGCGTTCCTGCCGGGACGCAGCGGCGATGCATTCCTGCCGCAACGGAGTGCCGTTGCAAATCACTCGCGTAGTCCGCCCGAATGATCGCGACGCGGCTTGTCTCAGTTGCGACGCGATGTCAGCGGCAACACTTGCCCCGCGGCTTGGGACATCGCGCAAAATTGCGTTAGATCAAATATTTGCCGATTGGCACAAGGTTTGAAAGGCGTGGCATCATCCGCCAGCTAAGGAGTTCTCTATGGCCTACAAAATTGTCGCCTCGCAGTGTTCGGTGTGTGGTGCGTGCGAGTTCGAATGTCCGAACGCCGCGATCGTCCTGAAGCGCGATATGTACATCATCGAAGCCGCCAAATGCACCGAGTGCGAAGGCCAGTTCGACAAGCCGCAATGCGCCTCGGTCTGCCCGGTCGAGAACACCTGCGTTCCGGCCTAAATCTCTGCCCTGGCGCGCTATTGCCGCCAGCCACACCGACACCACCGGCGACCGCGGCGACGCCGAGGTCCGCATCGTTGATCCGAGCTCAGCAACGCGCATCACCTTGACGATGCGCAGTTGCGGCTCGTGAAGTTCTGCATCGCCTGCCCGGCGTCCCGCGATGCGATTCAGCACCACCGCGTGCGCTATTCGCCGCTTTGCACGTTCCGGAAATCCGACATTGCCGCGCGCGTACAATGTCACCTTTGTAACAGCGCCGGATCGCGTGGCCCCCGCCGTTGTCGGCATCGTGACACCCGGCGCGCCTTCGAAATCATCATATTTTCAAAGCGCTACTGCTTGCCCACGGGCTGGCACGTTAGTTGCGTAACTGTCGTGGCGGAAGGCTAGGCTGCGGCCCGGCCTGATGCATCGAGACACACCGGCGCGCCCGCACCATCATCGCGCGGCAAACAGCGAGGACGACATGCAGAAGCTGGTACAACTGCTGGAGTTTGGGGCGCCCGGCGCGAAGTCGCTCGAGGAAATTCGGCAGCAGGTCGCCAGCGCAGGCTGCAGTTCGAAGGGCGGCAGCGGCAAGTCGAGCTGCGGCTCGGCAGCCGGGCAGGGCGATCTCGCCCCCGAGGTCTGGGAGAAGGTCAAGAACCATCCCTGCTACAGCGAACAGGCGCATCATCACTTCGCCCGCATGCATGTCGCGGTGGCGCCGGCCTGCAACATCCAGTGCAACTACTGTAATCGCAAATACGATTGCGCCAACGAATCGCGCCCCGGCGTGGTCAGCGAGAAGCTGACTCCCGAACAGGCGGCGAAGAAGGTGCTGGCGGTCGCCTCCAGCGTGCCGCAGATGACCGTGCTCGGCGTCGCCGGCCCCGGCGATCCGTTGGCCAATCCGCAAAAGACCTTCAAGACCTTCGAACTGGTGTCGGCGACTGCGCCGGACATCAAGCTGTGCCTGTCCACCAACGGCCTGATGCTGCCCGACCACGTCGATCGCATCCAGGCGATGAACGTCGACCACGTCACCATCACCATCAACATGATCGACCCGGAAATCGGCGCCAAGATCTATCCGTGGATCTTCTACAACCACCGCCGCTACGAGGGCGTCGAGGCGTCGAAGATCCTCAGCGAGCGGCAATTGCTTGGGCTCGAAATGCTCACCGCGCGGGGCATCCTGGTCAAAGTCAATTCGGTGATGATCCCCGGCGTTAACGACAAGCACCTGGTCGAGGTCAACAAGGCGGTGAAGTCGCGCGGCGCCTTCCTGCACAACATCATGCCGCTGATCTCCGAGCCGGAGCATGGCACGGTGTACGGCCTGTCCGGGCTGCGTGGCCCGTCGGCGCAGGAATTGAAAGCGCTGCAGGACGCCTGCGAAGGCGAGATGAACATGATGCGGCATTGCCGGCAGTGCCGCGCCGACGCCGTCGGCCTGCTTGGCGAGGACCGCAGCGACGAATTCTCCAACGAGAAGGTCGCGGCGATGGAGGTCACCTACGACCTCGAAGCCCGCAAGGCCTATCAGGCCAAGGTCGAGCTGGAGCGCGAGGCGATCGCCAAGGCCAAGACCGCCGAGCTGGTGAAACTCGCCGACGAGACCAGCGCCATCAAGATCCAGGTGGCGATCGCCACCAAGGGCGGTGGCCGGGTCAACGAGCATTTCGGCCACGCCCACGAATTCCAGATCTACGAGGTCTCCACCGCCGGCGCCAAATTCGTCGGCCACCGCCGCGTCGATCTGTATTGCGAAGGCGGCTACGCCTCCGCCGACGGTGCCGCCACCATCATCCGCGCCTTGAACGACTGCACCGCGGTGCTGGTCGCCAAGATCGGCATCTGCCCGAAGGATTCGCTCGCCGCGGCTGGCATCGAGGCGGTGGAAACCTACGCCTTCGAGTTCATCGAGACCTCGGTGATCGCCTACTTCAAGGACTACCTGCAGCGCGTCGAGAAGAAGGAAATCAGCCACGTCGCCAAGGGTGACGCCGACATTCGTCAGGGGGCATTCACCGAGGCCTGAACCGGGCCTTAGCATTTGGTTCGCCGATTTCGACCAGTCGCCGCGCGGATGTTCCGCTCGGCCGTGAAGGATGGAAGACGAAGGACGGAAATAGCATGGCTTACAAGATCATCTCCTCCCAGTGCACCTCGTGTTCGGCCTGCGAGCCGGAATGCCCCAATGTGGCGATCTTCGAAAAGGGCGGCACCTTCCACATCAATCCGAAGAAATGCACCGAATGCCTCGGGCATTTCGACATGGCGCAGTGCGTCGCGGTGTGCCCGGTCGAAGGCACCTGCGTGATCGACAATTCGGTGCCGCGCTATCAGGCGCCGGCGTAAGGGAGGCGCGCATGAGCTTCACGCTGACGCCTTCCGCCGAAAAGTTCATCCGCCGCATGTTGCGCTTCAGCCCCGGCGCCGGCGGCTTCCGCCTCAATGTGAGCGCCGGCGGCTGTGCCGGCCTGTCGGCCGAATTCGACGTCGAGCCCGCGGTGCGCCCGGGCGAGGTGGTCGAAACCATCGGCGACATCTCGTTCTATCTGCCAGTGGCGAGTCAGAAGCTGCTCGACGGCGTGGTGGTCGACTTCGTCGAAACCCCGACCTCGAGCGGCTTCGTGTTCCACGATCCGAAGCGCAGCGCCTGCGGTTGCGCCACCGACAGCACGCCGCAGCCGACCGTCACCCTGCACCAGTTGCGGGAGATCTGACATGGCGCCGGCCGCGGGCAACGAACCGCCGATGTTCGGAGCGGAGCCGTCGTTGCTTGCGGACGCGTTGCTCGGCGCCGGCCTGCCGGCCGCGGCGGAGCGCCATCTCGATCAGGCGGCGTCGCTGTATCACCGCGCCGAACTCGCCGAACAGCATTTGTACGAGGCCAAGGCGTTGGCGCCGGATCACGCCGCGGTGCTGATCGGGCTGTATCGGTTCTACTTCTACAAGGGCCGGCTCGAAGAGGCGCTGGACGTCGCCTGCCATTGCCTCGGCAAGGCCGCGCGCGACAACAGCCTCGTCGCCGACTGGCATTGCGTGAAGCCAGGCGACGCTGATTTCAGCAACTACGCCGCGGTGCTGCCGCGGTTCTATCTGTTCACGCTGAAGGCCTACGCCTATCTGCAGATGCGGCTCGGCGACGTCGACGAAGGCCACGCCGCGGTGCAGAAGCTGCTCGAACTCGACCCCACCGACAAGGTCAATGCCGGGCTGTTGCTCGGCGTCTGGCAACGCATCGGAAAATCCGATGACGATTGATATCAGCATGACGATGGAGAGACGCCGATGAGCAAGATCAGCCGCGACAGCGACATCGTCGAGCTCGACGGCCCGCCGGAGTTTGAGTACGGCGAGAAGGTGCGCTCGCGGCTCAACATCCGCAACGACGGCACCTTTCCCGGCAAGGAGATCGGCGAGGTGCTGGTGAAGAAGGGCGACGAGGGCTACGTGGTCTCGATCGGCACCTTCCTGCAGCAGTTCTACATCTACGGCGTGGATTTCGTATCGCAGGGCCGCAAGGTCGGCATGAAGGGCAGGGAGATCGAGCCGGTGGAACAGGCCGAGTCGGTGATCGAGAAGGACGTGGCGTGATGGCTGAGCCGAAATATCAATGGGGTCAAAGGGTCAAGGCCGCGATCGACCTGTTCAACGACGGCTCGTTTCCGGAGCAGCCGGAGGGCGCCTTGTTGGTGCAGACCGGCGATGCCGGCGAGATCGTCAAGATCGGCAGCCATGTCGAAACCGACACGCCGGTCTATCTGGTGGAATTCGGGCCGAGCCGCGTGGTCGGCTGTCTGGAAGATGAAATCGCAAGCTTCTAGCCGCCGCCTTCGGCGGCCAATCAAGGAATCGAAATTATGAAGATCATGATCCGCAAGGGATCGCAGGGACAGCTCTCGGCCTATGTTCCGAAGAAGGATCTGGAAGAGCCGATCGTGTCGATGGAAAAGCCGGAAATGTGGGGCGGCCACATCACGCTGGCCAATGGCTGGCAGTTGGAATTGCCGGCGCTGGCCGCCGACACCAAGCTGCCGATCACCGTCGAAGCACGGAAGATGTAGCCATGGCGCTGTCGGCAGAGGAGCTCAGTGAAATCGGCGCGCTGCTCGGCGCGCCCGAGGCCGACCCGCAGATCGTGGCGGAGCTGCGCCGGCAGTTTCCGAAACTGTCGCTGACCCGCTGCGACGCGTCCGACATGGCCGACGAGACCGCGTTTCGCGAATATCCGCTGTTCGACCTCTATCTGGTCGACGGCATGGAGCATTGCTGGAAGCTGACATCCGATCCCGCGCGCGCCACCGGTCTGGTGGTGGTGCCGCACAGACTGGCGGCGTAATCGCGCAGCCGGCACAACGAGGTTGAAACCATGACGGAAGCGACCTTCGCAGACATCAAAGCCCGGTTCGGTGCCGGCCAGGTGATCCCCTATCTCGGTCCCGGCGTGCTGGCGCTCGCCGGCGAGGCCTGCGCGGTGCCGGACTCGCCGCTGGCGCTGGTCGGTAAGCTCACCGCCAAGATCAAGGTGCCGCACAAGGTCCGCAACAACGTCACCGGCGCCGCGCAATACATCGAGAACTTCAAGCATCGTTCGACGCTGACCAAGGCGATGATCGAGGCGTTCCGCTCCGACATGCAGCCGACCGCGCTGCATCGCTTTCTGGCGGCGCAGCCGAAGCTGCCGCTGTGGGTCAACGCCTGGTACGACGACCTCGCGATGAAGGCGCTGGCGGGCCGCGCCGATTGGGGCATGGCGCAGGGCGTCAGCCAGACCGAGCATTTCGGCCGCTGGGTGCATTACTTCCGCGCCGACGGCGCGCTGGTGCCGGAAGACACCCCGAGCATCGTCGCCGAGCCGGCTGAGATGCCGCTGTTCGCACCGGCGCCGGCCGAGGCCGCCGCATGGTCGACGCTGCTGTATCAGCCGCTCGGCTCGGTGGCGCCGGCGGCGAATTTTTTGGTGTCGGACAGCGACTTTGTCGAAGTGCTGACCGAAATCGACATTCAGACCCCGCTGCCGGAGCCGGTGCAGAAGATCCGCAGCGGCCGCAACTTCCTGTTCCTCGGCTGCCGCTTCGCCGAACAGCTCGACCGGCTGTTCGCTCGCCAGATCATGAAGCGCTCGTCGGATCGGCATTGGGCGGTGCTGCCCGATCCCTTGACCAAGAACGAAGCCAAGTTT
The DNA here is from genome assembly GCF_000013745.1 of Rhodopseudomonas palustris BisB18. Classification (GTDB taxonomy): domain Bacteria; phylum Pseudomonadota; class Alphaproteobacteria; order Rhizobiales; family Xanthobacteraceae; genus Rhodopseudomonas_A; species Rhodopseudomonas_A palustris_F. The sequence goes on along the minus strand of NC_007925.1, from coordinate 4,970,825 downwards.
CTCGAAGAACAGAACATCACCCGGATCGACCTGCCGCTGTCGGAGTTCTGCGCCGCGCTGGCGCAGCCCCAGCCCGAGCCGGCGACGGCGTAACAAGGCGCTGGCGAATAGCCAACGAACTGAGGCCGGCGCTAAGCTTCGTCGCTATTCCTCTCAAACAAATCGGCGTTGCTCGAAGGTCTCGTGTCCCGGACGCGGGCCGCGTTCCTCACGCGGCGCCGTGAGCCGGGGCCGTTCCAGACGCCGCGCTCTGTAACGGCCCCGATCTGCAGCGCACCACGCGCAAGCGCTTGGAGCGCTTTCGTCCGGGGCACGATGCTCCCCTGGTCGCGGCGAAACATCGAACACCGTCGCTTCGAAAGCGCAGTCCGATTTCGGCTGTCGCAACGCATTCTCACGACATGCAGTTGTCGCACAGCGCGCCGCGCCGCATCGGTTGTTTTGTTTCATACAGGAGCGGCCGCCGATGTCGGCCCGAACCATTCGATGTCGGGTTTGAAACAACACCCGGGTAGCGCCGGACGAACGCGTTATCTCCAGGTAATCAAAGAGTTTTTCTTATTCTAAACGCGTTGGCACGGTCGTTGCAAAACACTGGTCAGCAAGGCGATGGGTTGTTGTCTGAGCAGTGAATGCAAGGAGCAACGTCCGCATCTGAGCCGTGCGACGGTTTTTGGACGGAAACTCACTGCGCAGCCGCGCACATCGATCAAACGGTTCAAGGCAACGGAGAGAAAACATGGCGGCACTTCGGCAAATCGCGTTCTACGGCAAGGGCGGCATCGGCAAGTCCACCACTTCACAGAACACGCTCGCGGCACTGGTCGAGATGGGTCAGAAGATTCTGATCGTCGGCTGCGACCCCAAGGCGGACTCCACCCGTCTGATCCTCAACACCAAGATGCAGGACACCGTGCTCAGCCTCGCCGCTGAAGCCGGCTCGGTGGAAGACCTCGAACTCGAAGACGTGATGAAGATCGGCTACAAGGGCATCAAGTGCACCGAAGCCGGCGGCCCGGAGCCCGGCGTCGGTTGCGCCGGCCGCGGCGTCATCACCGCGATCAACTTCCTGGAAGAGAACGGCGCCTATGAAGACGTCGATTACGTCTCCTACGACGTGCTCGGCGACGTGGTCTGCGGCGGCTTCGCGATGCCGATCCGCGAGAACAAGGCGCAGGAAATCTACATCGTGATGTCCGGCGAGATGATGGCGCTGTACGCCGCCAACAACATCGCCAAGGGCATTCTGAAGTACGCCTCCTCGGGCGGCGTCCGCCTCGGCGGCCTGATCTGCAACGAACGCCAGACCGACCGCGAGCTCGACCTCGCCGAAGCGCTGGCCGCCCGCCTCAACTCCAAGCTGATCCACTTCGTGCCGCGCGCCAACATCGTGCAGCACGCCGAGCTGCGCCGCCAGACCGTGATCGAATACGCGCCGGACAGCCAGCAGGCCAAGGAATATCGCGCGCTGGCCGAGAAGATCCATGCCAACTCCGGCAAGGGCACCATCCCGACCCCGATCACCATGGAAGAGCTGGAAGGCATGCTGCTCGACTTCGGCATCATGAAGACCGACGAGCAGGCGCTCGCCGAACTCGCGGCCAAGGAAGCGGCGAAGGCCGCCGCCGAAGCCACGGCCTGATTAACACGCGTCTGACGGGGCCGGCTGCCTCATGGCAGTCGGCGCCCAGATCAGCGGTCCCGCGAAACGAGGTATGACCATGAGCTCTGCGATCGCAGCCACCACCGAAGACACCAAGGCGCGCAACAAGGAATTGATCGGGGAGGTCCTCAAGGCCTATCCGGAAAAGTTCGCCAAGCGTCGCGCCAAGCACCTCGGCACCTACGAGTCCGAGAAATCCGAATGCGGCGTCAAGTCCAACATCAAATCGATCCCGGGCGTGATGACGATCCGTGGTTGCGCCTACGCCGGCTCGAAGGGCGTGGTGTGGGGCCCGATCAAGGACATGGTCCACATCAGCCACGGCCCGGTCGGCTGCGGCCAGTATTCCTGGGGGTCGCGCCGTAACTATTACGTCGGCACCACCGGCGTCGACAGCTTCGTCACCATGCAGTTCACCTCCGATTTCCAGGAAAAGGACATCGTGTTCGGTGGCGACAAGAAGCTCGGCAAGCTGATCGACGAAATCGAAGTGCTGTTCCCGCTCAACAAGGGCATCTCGATCCAGTCGGAATGCCCGATCGGTCTGATCGGTGACGACATCGAGGCGGTCTCCAAGGCCAAGTCGAAGCAGTATGACGGCAAAACCATCGTGCCGGTGCGTTGCGAAGGCTTCCGCGGCGTCTCGCAGTCGCTCGGCCACCACATCGCCAACGACGCGGTGCGGGACTGGGTGTTCGACAAGTCGGCCGACAAGCCGGCGCGGTTCGAGCAGACCCCGTACGACGTCGCGATCATCGGCGACTACAACATCGGCGGCGACGCCTGGTCGTCGCGCATCCTGCTCGAAGAAATGGGTCTGCGGGTCATCGCGCAGTGGTCCGGCGACGGCTCGGTGGCCGAACTCGAAGCCACCCCGAAGGCCAAGCTGAACATCCTGCACTGCTACCGCTCGATGAACTACATCACCCGCCACATGGAAGAGAAGTTCGGCATTCCGTGGGTCGAATACAACTTCTTCGGTCCGTCGAAGATCTCGTCGAGTCTGCGCGAAATCGCCAGCCATTTCGACGACAAGATCAAGGAAGGCGCCGAGCGCGTCATCGCGAAATATACCCCGCGGATGGAAGCGGTCATCGCCCAGTACAAGCCTCGCCTGCAGGGCAAGAAGGTGATGCTCTATGTCGGCGGCTTGCGTCCGCGCCACGTCATCGGCGCCTACGAAGATCTCGGCATGGAAGTGGTCGGCACCGGCTATGAATTCGGCCACAACGACGACTATCAGCGCACCACGCATTACGTGAAGGACTCCACGCTGATTTACGACGACGTCACCGGCTACGAGTTCGAGAAGTTCGTCGAGAAGGTGCAGCCCGACCTGGTCGGTTCCGGCATCAAGGAGAAGTACATCTTCCAGAAGATGGGTGTGCCGTTCCGGCAGATGCATTCCTGGGATTACTCCGGTCCGTACCACGGCTACGACGGTTTTGCGATCTTCGCCCGCGACATGGACATCGCGATCAACGCACCGGTCTGGAAACTGAACAAGGCTCCCTGGAGCTAACGTTAGAGCTCCCGGTCAAGCCGCTTCTCATTGTTCCCGCGACTTGCCGGGAGCCCAGAACTCTTCGGAAAGAAAATGTCATGAGCCAGAACGCAGAAAAGATCCTCGACCACTTCGACCTGTTCGCCAAGCCAGACTACAAGGAAATGCTGGAAGGCAAGCGCAAGAACTTCGAAAATCCGGTCTCGGACGCCGAACTCGACCGCGTGCGCGAATGGACCAAGACGCCGGAATATCAGGAAAAGAACTTCGCCCGTGAAGCCCTGGTGATCAACCCGGCCAAGGCCTGTCAGCCGCTCGGCGCCGTGTTCGCCGCGGTCGGCTTCGAGAAGACCTTGCCGTTCGTGCACGGCTCGCAGGGCTGCGTCGCTTACTATCGCAGCCACTTCTCCCGCCACTTCAAGGAGCCGACCTCGTGCGTCTCCTCGTCGATGACGGAAGACGCCGCGGTGTTCGGTGGCCTCAACAACATGGTCGACGGCCTGGCCAACGCGCACGCGCTGTACAAGCCGAAGATGATCGCGGTCTCCACCACCTGCATGGCCGAAGTGATCGGCGACGACCTCAACGCCTTCATCAAGGGCGCCAAGGAAAAGGGCTCGGTCCCGGCCGATTTCGACGTCACCTTCGCCCACACCCCGGCCTTCGTCGGCAGCCACATCACCGGCTACGACAACGCGATGAAGGGCATCGTCGAGCATTTCTGGGACGGCAAGGCCGGCACCGCGCCGAAGCTCGAGCGTCAGCCCAACGGTTCGATCAACTTCATCGGCGGCTTCGACGGCTACACCGTCGGCAACATGCGCGAGATCAAGCGTCTGTTCGACCTGATGGGGATCAAGTACACCATCTTCGGCGACAACAGCGACGTCTGGGATACCCCTGCGGACGGTGAATTCCGGATGTATGACGGCGGCACCACGCTGGAAGACGCCGCCAACGCCATCCACGCCGTCGGCACCATCTCGATGCAGGAATTCTGCACCGAAAAGACCCTGGCGACCATCGCCGCCCACGGCCAGGAAGTCGCCGCCTTCAACCATCCGATCGGCCTGTCCGGCACCGACAAGTTCCTGCAGGAAGTCTCGCGGCTGACCGGCGTGTCGATCCCCGACGCGATCACCAAGGAGCGTGGCCGGCTGGTCGACGCCATCGGCGACTCCAGCGCCCACATCCACGGCAAGAAGTTCGCGATCTTCGGCGATCCGGATCTCTGCCTCGGTCTGGCGGCGTTCCTGCTCGAACTCGGCGCCGAACCGACCCACATCGTCGCCACCAACGGCAACAAGGCGTGGGAAGAAAAGGTCAAGCAGCTGCTCGCCTCCTCGCCGTTCGGCGCCAACTGCAAGGCCTATCCGGGCAAGGATCTGTGGCACCTGCGCTCGCTGCTGTTCACCGAACCGGTCGACTTCATGATCGGCTCGACCTACGGCAAGTATCTCGAGCGCGACACCAATACCCCGCTGATCCGCATCGGCTTCCCGATCGCCGATCGTCACCATCACCACCGCTACCCGGTGTGGGGTTATCAGGGCTCGCTCAACGTGCTGGTCAAGATCCTCGATAAGATCTTCGACGAAATCGACAAGAACGTCGTCGCCGGCAAGAACGACATCAGCTTCGACATCATCCGCTGAGGTCTCTGAGATAGGACGCACGAAAATGAGCAGCCTGGCCGACAAGATCCAAGACGTCTTCAACGAGCCAGGCTGCTCCACCAACACCGGCAAAGCCGCCAAGGAGCGCAAGAAGGGCTGCAGCAAACCGCTGCAGCCCGGCGCCGCTGCCGGCGGCTGTGCCTTTGACGGCGCCAAGATCGCGCTGCAGCCGGTCACCGACGTCGCCCATCTGGTGCACGGCCCGATCGCCTGCGAAGGCAGTTCGTGGGACAACCGCGGCGTCAAGTCGTCGGGCTCCAAGCTCTATCGCACCAGCTTCACCACCGACATGAGCGAGAACGACGTGGTGTTCGGCGGCGAGAAGCGGCTGTTCAAGTCGATCCGCGAAATCATCGAGAAATACGATCCGCCGGCGGTGTTCGTCTATCAGACCTGCGTGCCGGCGATGATGGGCGACGACATCGCCGCGGTCTGCAAGGTGGCGAGCGAGAAGTTCGGCAAGCCGTGCATCCCGATCATCTCCCCGGGCTTCGTCGGGCCGAAGAATCTCGGCAACAAGCTCGCCGGCGAGGCGATGCTGGATTACGTGATCGGCACCCAAGAGCCAGATTACACCACGCCCTACGACATCAACATCATCGGCGAATACAACGTCGCCGGCGAACTCTGGCAGGTCAAGCCGCTGCTCGACGAACTCGGCATCCGCATCCTGTCGTGCCTGTCGGGCGACGCCCGCTACCACGAGATCGCCCGCTCGCACCGCGCCCGCGCCGCGATGATGGTGTGCTCGACCGCGATGATCAACGTCGCCCGCAAGATGGAAGAGCGCTACGGCATTCCGTATTTCGAAGGCTCGTTCTACGGCATCACCGACACCTCGGATTCGCTGCGGCAGATCGCCAGGCTCTTGATCGCGCGCGGCGCCGACGCCGAGTTGATGGACCGCGTCGAAGCGGTGATCGCCCGCGAGGAAGCCCGCGCTTGGGAGGCGCTCAAGGCGTTCACGCCGCGCCTGCAAGGCAAGAAGGTTTTGTTGATCACCGGCGGCGTCAAATCCTGGTCGGTGGTGGCGGCGCTGCAGGAGGCCGGGCTCAGCATCGTGGGCTCAAGCGTCAAGAAGTCGACCAAGGAGGACAAGGAGCGGCTCAAGGAGATGAGCCCCGACGTCCACCAGATCGACGACCTGCGGCCGCGCGAAATGTACAAGATGCTGAAAGAGGCCAAGGCCGACATCATGCTGTCCGGCGGCCGCTCGCAATTCGTGGCGCTGAAGGCCAAGATGCCCTGGCTCGATATCAACCAGGAGCGGCACTACGCCTATGCGGGCTATGTCGGCATCATCGAGATGGTTCGGCAGATCGATAAGGCGTTGTCCAATCCGGTGTGGCAGCAGGTCCGCATGGCGCCGCCGTGGGACGAGGTCAGCTGGGAAGACCGCGCCGACGCCGCCAATGCGGCGGATGCAGCAGCGCTCGCCGCCGATCCGGAGCGCGCCGAGGCCGAGCGCCGGGCGACCATCGTTTGCAAATGCAAGGAGATCAGCGTCGGCACCATCGAGGATGCGATCCGCAGCCACGACCTCACCGTGATCGCGCAAGTCACCCAGCTCACCCAGGCCGGCGGTGGGTGCGGTTCTTGCAAGGAGACCATCGCGGCGATGCTGGCGCGCGAAGCGGCGACCGCCACGGGCGCGCCCTCCGTTCAGGTCGCATGAGGTCGGCAATGGCAAAGATCAAGACGTCCACCAAATCCTGCACCGTCAACTCGCTGAAAATGAGCCAGCCGCTCGGCGGCGCCCTGGCGTTCATGGGCGTGCGCAACTGCATGCCGCTGCTGCACGGTTCACAAGGATGTACTTCGTTCGGTTTGGTACTGTTCGTGCGTCACTTCCGGGAATCCATCCCGCTGCAGACCACCGCGATGAGCGAAGTCGCCACTGTGCTCGGCGGCTACGACAATGTCGAACAGGCGATTGTCAACATTGTCGGACGTACCAAACCCGACATCATCGGCATCTGTTCGACCGGCGTCACCGAGATCAAGGGCGACGACGTCGACAGCTTCATCAAGACCATCCGCGGCAAGCATCCTGAACTCGCCGACGTGGCGCTGGTCAATGTCGCCACACCTGACTTCAAGGACGCCTTCGAGGACGGCTGGTCGAAAGCCACCACGCGGCTGGTCGAAGCTTTGGTGCTGCGGCCGGCGTCCGGCACCTCGCGCCGCCAGGGCCGGCTCAACGTGCTGCCGGGCAGCCATCTCACCCCGGGCGATCTCGACGAACTGCGCGATATCATCGAGGCGTTCGGGCTGCAGCCGACCTTCCTGCCGGATATCTCCGGCTCGCTCGACGGCCACGTGCCCGACGATTTCACGCCGACCACCCATGGCGGCGTCTCGGTGTCGCAGATCGCCGCGATGGGCTCGGCGATCCACACCATCGCGATCGGCGAACAGATGCGCCCCGCGGCCGAAGCGATGGAAGCCCGCACCGGCATCCCGTTCACGCTGTTCCGCCGCCTGACTGGCTTGGCGCCGAACGACGAATTCATCGCTTGCCTTGCCAAGATCAGCGGCAAGCCGGTGCCGGCGAAATATCGCCGCCAGCGCAGCCAGCTGATCGACGCCATGCTGGACGGCCATTTCTACTTCGGCGGCAAGCAGGTTGCGATCGGCGCCGAGCCCGACATGCTGCTGAACATCGGCGGCTGGCTCGCCGATATGGGCTGCCGGATCACCGCGGCGGTGACCACCACCACCTCGCCGGTGCTCGACCAGATTCCCTGCGACGAGGTGCTGATCGGCGACCTCGAGGATCTCGAGGCCGGCGCCGAGGGCTGCGATCTCCTGGTGTCGCATTCGCACGGCCGCCAGGCCGCCGCGCGGCTCGCGGTGCCGTTCCACCGCATCGGGCTGCCGATCTTCGATCGGCTCGGCGCCGCGCATCAATTGTCGGTCGGCTATCGCGGCACCCGCGACCTGATCTTCACCGTCGGCAATCTGTTCATCGCCGACCTCCATGAACCGGATGTCGGCACCTGGCGACAGCCGGCCACACCCACGGATTCCGTCAGTGCGACGCCTGCGACTCATTAAGAGTCCAGCAGGCGGCACACTGGATGCCAAGCAAAGGAGAGCCAGCATGAAGGTCGCGTTCGCCACCCAGGACATGAAGCGCGTCGACGCGCATTTCGGCTGGGCCAAGAATATTGCGATCTACGAGATCGCGCCGGAGGGCTCGCGCTTCCTCGAAGCGGTGCAATTCGGCGACGACATCGAAGACGGCAACGAAGACAAGCTCACCGCGCGGATCGACGCGATCCGCGATTGCGCGATCCTCTACGTCGCCGCGATCGGCGGCTCCGGCGCCGCCCGCGTGGTGGCCGCCAACGTCCATCCGATGAAGGTCGCCGAGCCGCAGCCGATCGCCGAGCTGTTGGAAAAGCTCTGCGCCGTGCTGAAGGGCAATCCGCCGCCGTGGCTGCGCAAGGCGTTGCTGAAGGGCGAGGAGCGCAAGTTCGATTTCGCCGAGGAGGTGGAGCATGGTTGAGGCATCGGTCGCCGAACGCGATCCCGCGCTGGACTCGGTCTTCGTCAAGGAACTGATCAAGCAGTGGCGCGCCCAGGACACCCACGGCGCCTGGGAGGGCAAGAGTGACTTCACCCTGATCGAGCCCTACATCATCACCAAGGAGATGCGCCGCGAGATTCCGATCGTCGGCGATCCGGATCCGGAAACGCTGTGGCGGCTGGAGCTGTTCTACAACGCGGTGTGCCTGGCGATCGAACGCGAGACCGGCCTGATGGTGTCGCCGATGATGAAGATGCACCACGAGGGCTTTGGCCGGATGATCCTCGCCGCCGGGCGGCTGATCGTCGTCAACAAGCAGCTGCGCGACGTGCATCGTTTCGGCTTCGACAGCCTCGCCAAGTTGGCCGAGGAGGGCGACAAATTCGTCACTTCCGGCATCGAGATGATCCGCAAATATCCCGAAGTCGCCGCGTATTGAAGCCAGCCGGAGCCCGCTGATGTCCGACATCGAGACGCTGAAAGCCGAAATCAAGAAACTGTCCTCGCGCGCCATCAACGCGAAGATGAATCTGCACGATCTGTCGGAGGAACTGCCGGTGAACTGGCAGACCATCATGGCCGTCGCGCAGGACACCCACGACGCCTATGCGGCGCTGGAAGCCGCCCGCAAGACCTTGAAAGAGCTGGAAGCCAAGGCCGCCTGAGCGGCGGACTGGCCCCACAGGCATGGATTTCGCGCAGCCCAAGAAAGGCTGCGCCGCAGGAGAACGAGATGAGCATATTTTCCACCCGCGACGGTCAGGCGTGGGAGCCGACCTACATCACCGCGATCGACGGCACCAAATGCATCGGCTGCGGCCGCTGCCACAAGGTCTGTTCGCGCGACGTCATGCACCTGATGGGCGTCAACGAGGACGGCGAGCTGGTCGGCTGCTCGCTGGAGAACGACGACGATGACGACGAGGAATTCGTCCGCAAGGTGATGGTGCTGGACAAGGCCGGCAATTGCATCGGCTGTTCGGCCTGCAACCGGGTCTGCCCGAAGGATTGCCAGACCCACGTCAAGGCCAGCGAACTCGGACTCTGAAGGAGTTTTGCCGTGATCGGCGTAGCATCCCAGCACAATTCGGTCGCCCCGGTGCGGCTCGCGCCGCAGCTGGTCGTCATCGATGATTGCGACGAGGTGTCGCCGGCGGCCGCGATCTATCGCGTGCTGACCGGGCGCGACGCGGCGAATGCCCGGATCGACGACGATCGCGACTTCGACCGCCACGTCCTGGCGTCGATCCTCGCGGTAGCGTTGACCGAACGGGGGGCGGTCACCGAGCGCAGCGGTGTTGCGGCGGACGATCTGGTCGTGCTGCTGGGGCGCTGGTTTCCGCATATCGCCAAACTGTTCATCCCCTCGATCGCCGGCGAACCGCTCGACGACGACGAGGCCGGCATGGTGCGCGACTTGCTCCTCGCCAATCGCTCCAGCGACGGCGATATCGGCCGTTGGCTGGCGGCGATGGTGGCGCGCCGCGCCATGGAGCCGAACCATCTGTGGGAAGACCTCGGGCTGCGCGACCGCAGCGAATTGTCGCGGCTGCTGACCCGGCATTTCGGCCCGTTGGCGCTGAGCAACACCGGCAACATGCGCTGGAAGCGGTTCTTCTATCGCAAGCTCTGCGAGGACGACGGCATCGTGATGTGCTCGACGCCGGTGTGTACGCATTGCGGCGATTTCAGCCGCTGCTTCGGCGACGAGAGCGGCGAAAGCCGAATGGCCGACCGCCGCCGCACCGCCGCGCTGCAGGCGTCGTAGTTCCTACTCGTACAAACCAACACCAAGCCGTCATTCCGGGGCGCGAGCCAGAAGCGCGTTCACGCGCGTCTTCGACGCGCTCTGGCTGCGAGCGAGCCCGGAATCTATAACCCCTGTGTTGGCGGCTGTTCGCAGACGGCAACACCGGGCCTTATTCCGGAGGCCGGGCGTATGGATTCCGGGCTCACTCGCCGCTCACGCGGCTCGCGACCCGGAATGACGCTCATTGAAAACCGTCGTCATTGCCCCGTCGTCTTTGCGACGCTGTCGCAATCAGCTCACCTTGTCGCAATCCCGACATTCCGGCCGACAGCGAAAAACCCCCGCGTTTCGTAGGCTTATGGGCCTGCGGCCGCGATGGCACGGCTGTTGCTTAGTGATGGTCACAAGCGATGCAGAGGAGCGTGCGACATGATCACCCTGAGCGAAGAAGCCGGTAACGCCGTCAAGGCTGCGATGTCCCGCGCCGGCAAGTCCGACGGCGGCTTGCGCGTCATGGTCGAGACCGGCGGCTGCGCCGGCTTCAAATATCTGATCGGGCTCGACACCGAGCCGCGCGCCGACGACGCCGTGATCGACGCCGGCGGAGTGAAAGTGTTCCTCGATCCGGACTCCCAGCCGCTCTTGACCGGACTGAAGATCGGCTTCGTCGAAAGCCTGGAAGGCTCCGGCTTCACCTTCGACAATCCCAACGCCGGCACCAAATGCGGCTGCGGCAAATCCTTCGGCTAACTGAGCGCGAGGCCGCCTGATGCCGACGATGCAGCACGACAGGTTCGGCGAACATTTTGCCAACCCGCGCAATGTCGGCGTGCTGGCGCAGGCCAATGCGGTCGGCTCGGTCGGCACCATGGGGTGGGGCGACGCAGTCAAGCTGATGCTGCAGATCGATCCGGTCACCGACCGGATCGAGCAGGCCCGGTTCCAGACCTTCGGCTGCTCATCGGCGATCGCCTCGTCCTCGGCGATCACCGAGCTGATCACCGGCAAGACCACCGACGAGGCGCTGGAGATCTCCGCCGCTGACGTCGTTGAATTCCTCGGCGGGCTACCGGCGGAGCGGATGTACTGTTCGGTGATGACGTACGAAGCCGTACAAAATGCCATCGCCGACTATCGCCGGCACGGCGCGCCGGCCCCCGCCACGGACTCCGCGGTGATCTGCAAATGCTTCGGCGTCACCCAGGCGATGGCCGAGCGCACCATCCGCATCAATCATCTCACCGATCCGCACCAGGTGACGTTTCATACCAAGGCCGGCGGCGGCTGTTTCAGTTGCTACAAGCAGATCGAAACCGTGCTGGCGCGGGTCAATGCCGACATGGTCGCCGAAGGCCATCTTTCGCCGCGGCAGGCCTACCGGCTGGGCTCGGTGCCGCCGTCGAGCGAAGCATTGAAGCCGCGCGGCGACGCGCCGCCTCCCTTGGGCTCCGGCGCCCGCGCCAATATTCCCGGCCATATCGCGATTCCGCCGCGCCCGGCGCCGACTTCGGCAGCACCCCGCCCGGTGCTGCCGCCGTCGGAAAATCGCGACCGCGGCACGCCCGAACAATTCGAACTGATCAAGCAGGCGGTCGAAGCGTTGCGCCCGCATCTGCAGCGCGACGGCGGCGATTGCGAGCTGGTCGATGTCGACGGCAACACCATCTATCTGCGGCTGTCGGGCAATTGCGTCGATTGTCAGTTGGCGTCGGTGACGCTGTCCGGCGTGCAGGCGCAGCTCGCCGAGAAGCTGCAGCGCCCGGTGCGCGTGGTGCCGGTGTCATGAGCGGAGTAGCCCCCATGGTCTATCTCGACGCCAACGCCACCACCGCGGTCGATCCGCGCGTGGTCGAAAAGATGCTGCCGCTGTTCACCGAAACTTACGGCAATCCGTCGTCGAAGCACGGCTTCGGCGAGGCCGCAGGCGTCGCGTTGCGGCGCGCCCGCGAGCAGGTGAAATCGCTGCTCGGCGCCGAACAGGCCGCCGAGATCGTGTTCAATTCCGGCGGCACCGAAGGCGCTAATGCTGCGATCATGTCGGCGCTGGAAGCCTCGCCGCGACGGCGCGAGATCATCATCAGCGCGGTCGAGCATCCCGCGGTGCTGGCGCTGTGCGCCTGGCTGGAAAAGAACAAAGGCATCCGCATCCACATCATCCCGGTGGACCGCGAAGGCTGGCTGGATCTTGCCGCCTACAAGGCGGCGCTGTCGGAGCGGGTCGCGGTGGTGTCGATCATGTGGGCCAACAACGAGACCGGGGTGATCTTCCCGGTGCCGGAATTGGCCGAGCAGGCCAAGGAATTCGGCGCGCTGTTTCACACCGACGCGGTGCAGGCGGTCGGCAAGCTGCCGATCGACCTGAAGTCGACCGAGATCGACATGCTGTCGCTGTCCGGCCACAAGTTTCATGCGCCGAAAGGCATCGGCGCGCTGTATCTGCGCAACAGCGTGCGGTTCAAGCCGCAGCTGAAGGGCGGCCATCAGGAACGCGGCCGCCGCCCCGGCACCGAGAACATGCCGGGCATCGTCGGCCTCGGCGCCGCCGCGGAGTTGGCCGCGGCGCATCTGGAAGAGGAAAACATCCGGGTCCGCGCGCTGCGCGACCGGCTGGAGCAAAGCATCCTCTCGCAGGTCGGCAATTGCGTTGCGGTGGGTAGCGGCGCCGAGCGGCTGCCGAATACGTCGACCATCGCGTTCTCCTACATCGAGGGCGAAAGCATCGTGCTGTTGCTCGATCGCGCCGGCATCGCGGTGTCGATGGGTTCGGCCTGTTCGGTCGGCTCGTTCGAGCCGTCGCACGTACTGACCGCGATGCACGTCGCCAAGGAAGCGGTGCGCGGCGCGGTGCGGTTCTCGCTGTCGCGCGACACTACCGATGCGGACATCGACCGGGCGATCGCCGCGGTGCCGCCGATCGTCGCCAAGCTGCGGGCGATTTCGCCGTTCGGATCACAGGGGGGGGCGCCGCAGGCGCTCGATCAGGCGCATGTTTAGAGATTTCGGCTTTGACGTGCCGCGCACCCGTCCGGCGGCGAACGTTGTCCCCGCGACGCCGCTTCCCGCCATCGTGCTGAACGACACCACGCTGCGCGACGGCGAGCAGGCGCCGGGCGTCGCCTTCACCACCGCCGAAAAGCTCGCCATCGCCCGCGCCTTGGCGCTGGCCGGTGTGCCGGAAATCGAAGCCGGCACCCCGGCGATGGGCCGCGAAGAGATCACCGCGATCCGCGCCATCGTCGAGGACGGCTTGCCGCTGACCACCATCGCCTGGTGCCGGATGCGCACCGAGGACGTCGACGCAGCACTCGCCGCCGGCGTGGCGATGGTCAATCTGTCGGTGCCGGTGTCCGACGTGCAGATCGCCGCCAAGCTCGGCGGCAAGCGCTCTAACGCCATCGAAATGTTGAAGCGCGTGGTCGGCTACGCCCGCGACAAGGGGCTCGCGGTCGCGGTCGGCGGCGAGGATTCCTCGCGCGCCGATGTCGGCTTTCTCACCGAGATCATCGCCGAAGCCAAAGCCGCCGGCGCCCGCCGCTTCCGCATCGCCGATACGCTCAGCGTGCTCGATCCCGACGCCGCCTTCCAGCTGATGGCGGCGCTGCGCCGCTCCACCGATCTCGAACTCGAATTCCACGGCCACGACGATCTCGGCCTTGCCACCGCCAACACCCTGGCGGCGATCAAGGCCGGCGCCAGCCACGCTTCGGTCACGGTGATCGGGCTCGGCGAACGCGCCGGCAACGCGCCGCTCGAGGAGGTCGCGGTGGCTTTGAAGCAGCTCTACGGCCGCGACACCGGCGTGGTGCTGTCGGAACTCGGCCGCGTCGCCGCGATCGTGGCGGCGGCGGCGTCGCGCACCATCCCGCTCAACAAGGCGATCGTCGGCGAGCACGTCTTCACTCACGAGTCCGGCATCCACGTCGACGGCCTGCTGAAAGATCACCGCACCTACCAATCGCTCGACCCGCGGCTGTTCGGTCGTTCCAACCGCATCGTGATCGGCAAGCATTCCGGGCTGTCGGCGATCACCTCGACGCTGGCGGCGCTGAACCTGCCGGCCACGCCGACCGAGTTGCAGGGCATTCTGGCCCGGGTGCGCGAACACGCCGTCGCCAACAAGGGGCCGGTCGAGGCCGAGACGCTGGCGGCGATTTGGCGCGAGGTCTGCGACCAACCATTGCCGAATTGCGCCTGAGGCCGCGCCGCGGTCCACCGCCAACAGAAGGACGCCGAAATATGTGCTCGCCCACCCAACCCACTCTCGCCGCCGGCAACGTGGTCGACCAGCTCAAGCGCGCCGGCTCGGCGGAGGAGTTCTTCACCCTGCTCGGGGTCTGCTTCGATCCCAAGGTGCTCGACGTCGCGCGGCTGCACATCCTGAAGCGGATGGGACAATACCTCGCCAGCGAAGATCTCGAAGCGATGCCGAATTCGGTCGCCGCGGCGCGCTGCAAGGCGGTGCTGGAACGCGCCTATGAGGACTTCCTCACCTCGACGCCGCTCGATCAGCGGGTGTTCAAGGTGTTGAAGGACGCGGTGGCGCCGAAGAAAACCCATTTCGTCCCGCTCGAGACCCTGAAGTAACATCTTCGCGATCGTACCCGCGCGAACAGCGGGTTCGGTTTCTGACCTGAATGAACAGCCACGAGCGGCGCGGCAACGCGCCGCTCGTGGCGTTTCGGCGCACGACGTGCGGCCCGCACGGTCCGAGAAACCCTGCCGCAGCGCTGGTTGATTGTCCCCATTCCCCCGCGGCGCTGTCATCTTCCCGACAAGTGTCGGACTTGCGTTGTCGCAGGTCATTTTGTTGCGCGCCGGCCGGCGCCTCGACGTTTCGGTAAGTCATTGTCTCGGCGTGATAAATCGGTCCGAGGAAAAGTTGGTATGAGGCTTGCTGTTAGCAAGCCAGATGAAAGCTTCGGAGCCGCACATGCATATCGTCGTATGTATCAAGCAAGTCCCGGATTCGGCGCAGATCCGCGTCCATCCGGTCACCAACACGATCATGCGCCAAGGGGTGCCGACGATCATCAACCCGTATGATCTGTTCGCCCTCGAAGAGGCGATGCGGCTGCGCGACAAGTTCGGCGGCGAGGTCACGGTGCTGACGATGGGCCCGCCCTCGGCCGAGGACTCGCTTCGCAAGGCGCTGACCTTCGGCGCCGACCGCGCCGTGCTGTTGACCGACCGGTTCTTCGCCGGCGCCGACACTTTGGCGACCAGCTATGCGCTCGCCGCCGCGGTGCGCAAGATCGGCTCGAGCATCGCTCCGGTCGATATCGTGTTCACCGGCAAGCAGACCATCGACGGCGACACCGCCCAGGTCGGCCCCGGCGTCTGCAAGCGGCTCGGCTTCCTGCAGCTCACTTACGTCTCCAAGGTCGTCAACCTCGACCTGCAGGGCCGTAGTATCGAAGTGGAGCGTCGCTCCGAAGGCGGCGTGCAGGTGCTGCGCTCGACGCTGCCGGTGCTGATCACCATGCTGGAGGGCACCAACGAGGTGCGTCGCGGCTCGATGGTCAACGCGCTGAGTGCGGCGCGCGCCGAAATCGTCAAATGGAGCGCGCAGGATGCCGGCGTCGAGGATATCGGCAAATGCGGCCTGCGCGGTTCGCCGACCGTGGTGAAGCGCGTGTTCGCGCCGACCCCGCGGGCGGAGAAGGCGGCGCTGGTCGATCCGGCCGGCCGTCCGCCCGCCGACGCGCTGATCGAGGAGATCTTCAAGCTCAGGCCGAAGCTCGAAGACGACATGTTCCAACTCGCCCGCGGTTTCTGAAACACCAACGAAAGCTGCTTCCGATGGCACAGCCGACCAAAACCCCGACCCCTGCACCCGCCGGCCGCGCGGCTGCGAAGAAGGAGCTGTCCGAGCACTTCAAGCAGTACAAGCACGTCTGGGTGTTCATCGAGCAAGAGCGCGGTCACGTTCATCCGGTCTCCTGGGAGCTGATGGGCTCCGGCCGCAAGCTCGCCGACAAGCTCGGCGTCGATCTCGCCGCGGTGCTGATCGGCGCGCCCGGCGAGGCCTTGAACGCCGCGGTCGCCGAATCGTTCTGCTACGGCGCTGATCTCGCTTATGTCTGCGCCGACCCGGTGCTGCAGGATTATCGCAACGAGCCCTACAGCAAGGCTTTGACCGACATGGTCAACACCTACAAGCCGGAAGTGCTGCTGCTCGGCGCCTCGACGCTCGGCCGCGACCTGGCCGGCGCGGTGGCGACCACGCTGTTGACCGGCCTCACCGCCGACTGCACCGAGCTCGAAGTCGACACCGACGGCTCGCTGGCGGCGACCCGGCCGACCTTCGGCGGCTCGCTGTTGTGCACCATCTACACGCTGAACTTCCGGCCGCAGATGGCGACCGTGCGTCCGCGCGTGATGCCGATGCCGGATCGCGTCGAAAAGCCGATCGCCCGCGTCATCGAGCACACCCTCGGCATGGTCGAGGCCGACATCGTCACCAAGATCCTGGCCTTCGTGCCGGACCGCGACAAGGCGACCTCCAATCTCGCATTCGCCGACGTCGTCGTCTCCGGCGGCCTCGGCCTCGGCTCGCTGGAAAACTTCCAGCTGGTGAAGCAACTCGCCAGCGTGCTCGGCGCCGAATATGGCTGCTCGCGGCCGCTGGTGCAGAAGGGCTGGGTCGCCGCCGATCGCCAGATCGGCCAGACCGGCAAGACCATCCGGCCGAAGCTGTACATCGCCGCCGGCATCTCCGGCGCGATCCAGCATCGCGTTGGCGTCGACGGCGCCGATCTGATCGTGGCGATCAACACCGACAAGAACGCGCCGATCTTCGACTTCGCCCATCTCGCCCTTGTCACCGACGCCATCCGGCTGTTGCCGGCGCTGACGGAAGCCTTCCGCAAGCGGCTGTCGCCGCACACCCGCGACCGGATCGCAAGCTAAAGGAGATCGCCATGATTGACGAACGTTTCGACGCGATCGTTGTCGGTGCCGGCATGGCCGGCAACGCCGCCGCGCTCACCATGGCCAAGCGTGGCTTGAAAGTGCTGCAGATCGAGCGCGGCGAATACCCCGGCTCGAAGAACGTGCAGGGCGCCATCCTGTACGCCGACATGCTGGAAAAGCTGGTGCCGAACTTCCGCGAGGACGCACCGCTGGAGCGCCACCTCGTCGAGCAGCGGTTCTGGATCATGGACGAGCGCGCCCACACCGGGCTGCATTATCGCTCCGACGATTTCAACGAAGAGAAGCCGAACCGCTACACCATCATCCGGGCGCAGTTCGACCGCTGGTTCTCCTCCAAGGTGCGCGAAGCCGGCGCCATCGTGCTGTGCGAAACCACCGTCAAGGAACTCGTGAAGGACGCCTATGGCAAGGTGATCGGGGTGTTGACCGATCGCGAAGGCGGCCAGGTCCATGCCGACGTGGTGGTGCTGGCCGAGGGCGTCAACGGCCTGCTCGGCACCCGCGCCGAATTGCGCGATCGTCCGACCCCGCAGAACGTGGCGCTGGCGGTCAAGGAAATGCACTTCCTGCCGCGCGAGACCATCGAAGCGCGGTTCAACCTCAAGGGCGACGAAGGCGTGGTGATCGAGGCCGCCGGCACCATCTCGCGCGGCATGACCGGCATGGGCTTCATCTATGCCAACAAGGAATCGGTGTCGCTCGGCATCGGCTGTCTGGTGGCGGATTTCCAGAAGACCGGGGAGACGCCGTACGATCTGCTCGACCGCTTCAAGAAGCACCCGTCGGTGGCGCCGCTGATCGAAGGCTCGGAAGTCAAGGAATATGCCGGCCATCTGATTCCGGAAGGCGGCTACAACGCCATCCCGAAACTGTTCGGCGACGGCTGGGTGGTGGTCGGCGACGCCGCCCAACTCAACAACGCGATGCACCGCGAGGGCTCGAATCTCGCGATGACCTCGGGGCGTTTGGCGGGCGAGGCGATCTTCCAGATCAAGTCGCGTAAGGATCCGATGACCGCGGCCAACCTCGCGCTCTACAAGAAGATGATCGACGACTCCTTCGTGATCAAGGATCTGAAGAAGTACAAGGATATGCCGGGTCTGTTGCACATCCAGTCGCAGAACTTCTTCCTGACCTATCCGCAACTGGTGTCGAAGGCGCTGCAGAACTTCGTCCGCGTCGACGGCACGCCGAAGGCGGAGAAGGAAAAGCTGACGCTGAAGTCGTTCGTGGCGGCGCGGTCCTGGACCGGGCTGTTCGGCGATGCCATCCGCTTCGCCCGGGCGTGGCGCTGAGTCGCGTCGCAAGCGCAACTGATTGATCGAATTATTCGGAGGTCGAAACCATGACAACGGAACCGGGCGTGCGGGTCGAGGACAAGCTGTTCCAGAATCGCTATCTGGTCGACGCCGGCCAGGCGCATATCAAGGTCAAGCCGCATACCAAGCCGTCGGCGGCCTTGCTGACGCTGCTCAAGGTCTGCCCGGCGCATTGCTACGATCTCAACAGCAACGGCCAGGTCGAGGTCGCCCCCGACGGCTGCGTCGAATGCGGCACCTGCCGGGTGATCGCCGAAGGCAGCGGCGAGATCGAGTGGAACTACCCGCGCGGCGGCTACGGCGTGCTGTTCAAATTCGGCTGAGCGGGTTGGCGCTGGTAAGCATTGGCGCGGTGACTCGTGTCCCGGGCGCGGTGCAGCGCGAAGCGCTGCGCCGCAGAACCGGGACCGTTACGAGTGATGCCATGAGAAGCCGCGGTCCGTAACGGCCCCGGCTCTCAGCGCACCACGCCGCAAGTGCGGCGCGCTGCGCTTTCGTCCGGGGCACGTCGCGTCGCAGATTTCGTACGCGCTTCTCACCAAATACAAGGCCGTCATTCCGGGGCGCGAGAGCGATAGCTCGAGCGAACCCGGAATCTCGCAACGCGCCGCGGACTCCTGCATCCGCAGCAAGATTCCGGGTTCGCTCGCAAGTGCTCGCGCCCCGGAATGACGGCGCGTAGTGTGACGGTTGCAATTGCGGTCGATCGCTCCGTATCAAAGAAAAAGCCTCCCGGCATCGCTGCCGGGAGGCTTTTGAGTGACATAGGTTACGTGTTTCGGACTATTCCGCCGCCATCGCCAGATCAGCGGCGCCGGCCTCGATCGACACCGCGACCGATTGGATGATCGCGGCGAACCGCACCGCGGTCTGGATCGCCGCCGTGCTCACCCCGGCCGCAAGCAGCACCTTTTCATGCGAATCGATGCACATGCCGCAACCGTTGATCGCCGACACCGCCAGCGACCACAATTCGAAGTCGGCCTTGTCGACGCCGGGATTGGCGATCACGTTCATCCGCAGCCGCGCCGGCATCGTGGCGTAGTCCTTGTTCGACGCCAGATGCACGAAGCGATAATAGACGTTGTTCATCGCCATGATCGCCGCTGCGGATTTCGCCGCCGCGATCACCGCAGGCGCGACGTTGTCGCGCGCCACAGCCTGCATCGCCGCGATCACGTCGGGGTTGCGCGTCGCCACCGCGGCGGCGACGAACAAGCCGTATTTGGTCTGCGGCGCCAGCGTTTCGTCGCTCGCCATCGATGAGAGGTTGAGCCTCACATCCTTGGCGAAGTCCGGAATCCGCTCCTTCAATGCATCGATCGACATGCCGCGTTACGCCACCTTGAGGGTTTCGCCGCCGACTTCGCGGTTGCACGGGCACAATTCGTCGGTCTGCAACGCGTCGAGCACCCGCAAGGTGTCCTTCGGGCTGCGGCCGACATTGAGGTTGTTGCCGTAGACGTGCTGGATGACGTTGTCGGGATCGACGATGAACGTGTAGCGATAGGCGACGCCGTCGGGCGAGCGCACGCCGAGGCCATCGACCAGCGAGCCCTTGGAATCGCCGAACTGCCAGATCGCCAGCTTGTGCAGATCCTTGTGGTCGCGCCGCCACGCCAGTTTGCAGAATTCGTTGTCGGTCGAGCCGCCCAGCACGACCGCGTCGCGATCGGCGAAATCCTTCGACAGCCGGGCGAATTCGGCGATTTCAGTCGGGCACACGAAGGTGAAATCTTTCGGATAGAAGAAGATCACCTTCCACTTCCCTGGAAAGCTGGTCTCCGTCAGCGTCTCGAACGCGCTTTGTCCGTTTTCCTCCTGCACATGAAAGCCGGGCTTCACGCCGACGACTTCGAAGGACGGCAGGTGGTCACCAATTCCGAGCATTTTATCGATTCCTTGTGGTTCTGTATCCGGCAATAACGACGCCGCTCAGCTAGATGCAAGCGATATGCCATTGCAACAAGACGAAAAGCCCAGATGCCGGCGTTGTAAATGGCCTGTCAGCATCGCCGCTATGCATGTGACGGCGTCAGCACAGATATCCCTTGCAGACTTGGACTTCGCGGTACGATTCGTGTAGTAACGCGATCCCCAGGGAAAACCATTCCCGCAGCCATGGATTTCAGATGAAGCTGAGTGCTCGCAATATTCTTCCCGGTAAAGTTGTGGCGGTTACCAAGGGATCGACCACCGCGCACGTCAAGGTCGAGCTCGCCTCCGGCCTGACCATCATGTCGGCGATCACCAACGAAGCCGTCGACGATCTCGCCATCAAGGTCGGCGATACGGTGTCGGCCGTGGTCAAGTCGTCCGACGTGATGATCGGCAAGTAGGATTTCCGCCATCAATGCTCTGGATCGCGTCGGTTGCTTCCGGCGCGGATCGGGCAGGGAGGCTATTCTGTCATTGCGCGCCGAGATCGGCGCGCCGCGCCGAGCGAACTGCGAAGCGATCCAGGGGCGTCGCGCGTGATGCCCTGGATGGCTTCGTCGCAACAGTCCTCGCATGACGGACTGCGAGGTTCGGTCTCGTTGCGGCAATGCACCGAGACTGGAAACGCGGCTCAGCCGGTGGCGCGAATCGTCGGCATCGCTGGCGCCACCGCGATCTCGCAATCCAGGATCATGCGGTGCGCGGCGAGCCATTGGTAGAGACGCGTCGAGCCGATCGAGATTTCTTCCGCGAGACCTTTGGTAAAGGCGCGCCACGGCGCCAGGTTGCGCCGCGGCACTCCGGCGATCAGCGGCGTGCCGAGCAGGATCGCCTCGGCGATGATTTCGCGCAATCCGCCGCCCTCGGCCTCGAGCCGTCCGAACTTGTTCAGAATCACCACGTCGGGGTTCTTGCGCAGCGCGGCTGCGATGAGCGCGGCGGCTTCGGCCAGCGCTTCGGGATCGATCCGGCATCCGAACGGCTGATCGGCTTCGTCCTCGGACAATTGCAGCACGAATCGCGAGCTCAGCTCCTCGACCTCGATGGCGCAACGGCTTGGCCGCGGCAGCGAAGATTTGTACTGCACGATTCCGGCGACGGACGTGCCGACCTCACGAAGTCGGTAGCCGAGTTCGGCGATGTAAGGGCTGGCGACCCCGCCGTCCGTATAGACGATGGCGAGGATCTTGGGAGTGGCCGAGATCCTGTTCACGCGAAACATTCGCTGTATCCGTTGCAGACCCGCGACATATTCTTACGGATTTGTGTCAGACCGCGAGGCTTTATGCTTTGCGGCAAATCAATCTCAATATCGCAGCGCGATCACGCGGCCATCGGAGGCCGTCAACTGGCCGCGGTGAGGAGCGATGTGTTCTGGCGGTGCAGCAACTGAGCTTTGGCGGAGAATGACGTCGCGGCCGCCGAGATCGCGCAGCAAACGACGCTAGAGCATTTTCGGTTAGGACCGATGCGGTTCAAGAGTCCCGGGCCGTCATTCCGGGGCACGAGCAGCGTCAGCTGCGAGTGAGCCCGGAATCCATAACCACCGCAGGGAGTATGATGGTGTGGACGGCCCCCTACGGCATCGCTTTGTGCCAGAATGAGGTTGTCGCAAACTCAAACATGGGAGCCGTCCATGGAGCAGATTATCCGCATTGGGATGGATACGTCGAAGCATTTTTTCCAGCTGCACGGGGTCGATGCCGCCGAGAAGCCGGTGCTGCGCAAGAAGCTGCGGCGCAAGGAGATGCTGGCGTTCTTCGCCAAGCTGCCGCCGACGCCGATCGGGATCGAGGCCTGCGGTGCGGCGCACTACCTGGCGCGGGAGCTGGGCAAACTCGGCCACGTGGTGAAGCTGTTGGCGCCGCAGCACGTCAAGCCTTACGTCAAGCGCAACAAGAACGACGGGCGCGACGCCGAGGCGTTGTGCGAGGCGATGAGCCGGCCGACGATGGAGTTCGTGCCGGTGAAGACCGCGGAGCAGCAGGCGGCGCTGATGCTGATGGGACTGCGGCAGCAGCTGATCGCAAGGCGTACCCAGCTGAGCAATGCGATTCGCGGTTATGCCGCGGAATTCGGCCTGATCTCGCCGAGAGGTCTCGACAAGATCGAGCCGCTGCTGTTGCGGATCGCGCAGGACGACACCGTGCCGACGCTGGCGCGCGAGCTGTTCGCGCTGCAGGGCCAGGACTACGCGCGACTGCAGAATGAGCTGAAGGTGATCGACGCCAAGCTGTTGGCCTGGCATCGCGCCGACGCCTGCAGCCGGCGGCTGGCGCAGATTCCCGGAGTAGGACCGATCGGCGCCAGTGCGCTGGTGATGAAAACGCCGGTGCCGCAGACCTTCGCCTCGGCCAGGGCCTTTGCGGCCTGGCTCGGCTTGACGCCGAAGGATCATTCCACCGCCGGCAAGCTTCGGCTCGGCACCATCACCCGCGCCGGCGATGAACTGCTACGCAGCCTGTTGGTGGCGGGAGCGACCGCGGTGATCCAGCAGGTGCGCCGTGGCCGCGGCCGGGCGTCGCCGTGGTTGCTGGCGCTGCTGGCGCGCAAGCCGCCCAAGCTCGCGGCGGTAGCGCTCGCCAACAAGATCGCCCGGATCGCCTGGAAGCTGATGCTGACCGGAGAAAATTACGACGGCGCGCGGATGCTGAACGCATCGCCGCACGCCGCCTGAGAGATCGGCCGGCAGGCATTCGCCCGCCGGCCGGGCCGGAGCTGCAAGAGGAGACAGATGGCGCGATCGATCGATCCGAGAGGCGAGACAGTCCGTGGAATCCATTGGCACGTAAAGGTCGTGACTATGTGTGGAGCTCGCGTCGCGGAAACCATCTTGGCCAGCGGTCCAAAGCGACCGCATCAACAGGCCGGACATATGGATGCAAGCGATCCGATCCGACATCAAAAACTCTTGTGGCTCGGGGGCCGTCCACATATGGATTCCGGACTTGCTCGTTCTTCGAACTCGCAATCCGGAATGACGACGACATTTTGGTTGGATGACTCAATCCTAACCGAAAATGCTCTAGTCGATTGCCGACGGCAAGCGACGTTCCCAGTCCAAGGCGTGGCGGACGATGGTCTCGAGATCGTTATAGCGCGGGGTCCAGCCGAGCCGCGAGATCGCCCGCTGGTTCGAGGCCACCAGGCTGGCGGGATCGCCGGCGCGCCGCTCGCGCAGCCGCACCTCGAAATCGACGCCGGACACGCGCTTCACGGTATCGATCACTTCGAGCACCGAGAAGCCCTGCTGATAGCCGATATTGCAGGCCAGGCTGGGTTTGCCGCCGCGCAAGTAGCGCAACGCATCGAGATGGGCCTGCGCCAGATCGGCGACGTGCACATAGTCGCGGATGCAGGAGCCGTCCGGCGTCGGATAGTCGGTGCCGAACACGTCCATGCCGGCGCGCTTGCCGAGCGCCGCCTGCACGGCGATCTTGATCAGGTGGGTGGCGTTGCGCGCCGATTGGCCGGCGCGGCCCTGCGGGTCGGCGCCGGCGACGTTGAAGTAGCGCAATGCCGCGTAGCTGATCGGATGGGCTTTCGCAGTATCTTCCAGTATCCACTCCACCATCAGCTTGGAGCGGCCGTAGGGATTGATCGGCGCGGTCGGTTGCTGCTCGTCGATCGGCACGCGGTCGGGCTCGCCATAGACCGCCGCGGTCGAGGAGAACACGATATGCGGCACGCCATGCTCGACCGCGCAGGCGATCAGCGCGCGGGCGTTCACCGTGTTGTTGGCGTAGTAGGCCAAGGGGTGCAGCACGGAGTCCGGCACCACGATGCTGGCGGCGAAGTGGATGATCGCCTCGATCTGGTAGCGCGCGATCAGGCCGCCGATCAGCGCGGCGTCGCCGCTGCTGCCTTCGAACAGCGGCACCCCGGCCGGCACCGCGGAGCGAAACCCGGTGGACAGGTCGTCGACCACGATCGGCCGTTCGCCGGCCTCAAGCAGCGCCAGCACCATGTGGCTGCCGATATAGCCGGCGCCGCCGCTCACCAGGATGTGTCGTGGTTCGCTCATCTGACGATTGCCTCGGCGTGTTGCGCGCGCGCTCGCGCTGTCATGTCGTGGGTGCGGCCGCGCGAAAGCCGCTGCTGACCACCGCCAGTCCCCAGGTCAAGCCGAGCAGCATGAAATAGTGCCGCCAGTGGTCGGTGTCGATGATGAAGCTCTCCAGCATCGTCACCAGCAGCGTCGAGATGACCAGGATGTAGGCTTTTTGCCAGGGCGTTCGGACGAAGGCGAAACGCAGTCCGTAGCCCGCGGTGGTGAAGATCAGCGCCGGATAGAGGGTGCCGCTGATCCAGCCGCCGGACATGAAGGCGTTGAGAAACGAATTATGGGTGTCTTCCGGGAAGAACCGCCTGAACTGCAACGGGCCGATGCCGGTCGGATAATCGAGCGCCATGCCGGCGCCGAGCAGATGGCGGCCGAACCGGCCGAACCGGCCGCTGTCATAGGGCTGGTGGAAACTGGCGCGCTCCTTGAACAAGGCCGCGACCTGGTCGAGCGACAGCAGCACGGCGATCGCCGCGGCCGCCAGCAGCAGCGCGACCACCGCCAGCATCACGATGCGCAAGCGCGCCTGCTGCGACGGCGCGGTGATGAACATCAGCGCCACCATCAACAACGCGGCGCCGCCGAAAGTGCCCCAGGCGGCGCGCGAAAACGCCAGAAAGATCGCCAGACTGAGGATGCCGAACGCCACGCCGTTGCGCAGCGCGCTCCAGAACGAGCCTTCGATGATCCGCAGCAGCGTGTAGAGCGCCGGCAGCACCAGGAAGGCGCCGAGCACGTTGGGGTCCTTGAAGGTGCCGCGGGCCCGGCCGGCAAAGGTCAAAAGCTCGTCGGCGCCGGGGATCACCCCGAAATAGCCGGCGATGCCGGCCAGCGCCGCGACGATCGCGCCGAACAGATAGCCGCGCAATAGCGCGTCGATGCGCGCACTGGTGTCCTGCAGCGCCAGCATCGCGAAGAACATCGCGGTGGTCGCCATGTACCAGGAGGTCAACAGCCAGGTCAGAATCTCGGGATCGTCGATCAGGTCGATGGCCCCGATCGCGTAACCCAGGCAGATGCCGATCAGCAGCGTCAGCGGCACCAACAGTGGCGGCGCCATCCGCAATCCGGTGGCGGCGAACACCACCACCGCGATCACGATGGCGATCTCATAGGGGCTCGGTTCGATGAACACGATGGCGCCGCAGGCGCCGACCAGCCACAACAGCCGCAGCTGCAGCGCTTTCAAGCCGGGCGCCGCCGTTGCCGGCAATTCGGGACGCGCCGCAAGGGCAAAATCGGTCATGGTCGAACCCTGCGTCGCCGATGCGCCGCCGCCCCCGCGCTGCCCTGATGATGGTCGGCGGATGGTACGAAAACGAGATTAACAGGGCATTATCGCCGTTTGCGCGAGTTCCCGCGCCGCATCGCGGCGTCGGCGACGGGGATCCATCGCGCGCGGACTGCGTTTTAACTTCGGTGCAGGGTTTCTCCGTGCAGGCCGGATCCGGGGGACGAAGGAGCGTTGCGGCGCAAATGTCGTCCCACTGTCATAAACCTGGCGTAGCTGCAGTGAAGGAGCCAGCGGGTCGCCAGGCGACAGGACCGGCGGGCTCGCAGCGACGGTGGTTTCAAGTGCGGTTTGCCGGACATGCAATCGGCAAGTGAGATCCTCTGAAAAGCGCGATGGAAATTCTGGCGCCGGGTTTGTTCGTCGGGTTTATCTGCATGCCGACCCTCCGCGACTGGATCGGCAAGCTCAGGGACTGAGACCATTTGGCCAGGATGAGGTCATGCGCCGCATGATGCTCGCTGGCTCGATGGAATGGAGGTCGATCGCATGAAAATGTTCGATATCGAATGCCAGTGCGGCGCGCAGTATCGCTGCGCCGAGTCCGAGACTCTGGCCGGCCGGCCGGGCAGCTTCGTCTGCACCACCTGCGGACAGACCGTCGAGCGATGGCAGACCGCCACCACGCGGGTCTATCGCTGCATGCTCAGCCCGGACCGCGCGTATATGAAGGTGGCGCCGCCGCCGGCGCCGTGAGTCGTCGTCGATCCCGCTGACCCGACCCGTCATCCGTCGCAATTCGCTTTGCTCTGCCGCGACGCAGAGCGCATCATGGCGGCCAATGCGGACGGCACAGGGTCATGAAATCGGATCGGCGAAATTTGGCGGAGCCGTCGTTGGCGGCAGGCGGCATCGTGCTGCAAAGCTGCGCCGTGCCCCGGCTCGCGATCGTGCGGCTGCGCAAGCGCAACCAATGGGTGTTGCCGAAGGGCAAACTCGACGCCGGCGAAACGCCGCGTCAGGCGGCCGAACGCGAGGTGCTGGAAGAGACCGGCCACCGCGTGTTGGTGCACGAGTTCATCGGCACGCTGGCCTACAACACCGGCGGACGCTCCAAGGTGGTGCATTTCTGGCGCATGGAAGCCACCGCGGAGCCCACGCTGCCGTTGATGGACGACGTCAAAGAAGTGGCGTGGCTGCCGCTGGAGGTCGCGGTCGAGCGGCTGTCGCGCGGCCATGAGCAGGCGTTCCTTACACACGTCGGGCCGCTGGCGCTGCAGGCCGCGGCCGACGCCGCCGGCGATCGCGATGGCCCGCGGCGCGAACCGCCCGCGCCGGTTTCGCCCGCCCGGATGCCGCTAACTGCGCTGCAACGCTTCTGGCGCTGGCTCAGGCGAGCCTGAGTTCCGGTCCGCAGCCGATCGCAGCGCGAATTCTCCGATCACCTCAAACCGCTCCGCGGCGTCGCACTGGCGAAACAGCGCGATGCGGTCGATCGCAAGCTCCGACAACGCCAACGTCGCAAAGCGCTGCTGCAGCAGCGCGAGGATCGGCTCCTGCCGATTCGCCGGCAGCCGGCCGGTCAGCGTCATGTGGAAACGGAATTGCTCGAACACGTAAGGATAGCCCCAACGGTCGAGATAGCCGACTTGCGCCGGCGACAGCGCCGCCGGGTTGCGCCGCGCGCGATCCTGCTCGGTCAACGGCGCGCGGAAGCCATCGAACGTGGTAACGCAGGCCTGCGCCAATGCGATGAGCGCTGGCGACGGCACAGCCGGCACCACGGCGATGAAGCCGCTGATTGCCGCGACCGTGGGCTTGATCACAGGGATCGGCGGCGCGGTGGCGACAAAATCTTCGCAGGCCTTGCGCAGCGCCGCTTCGGTGGCGCCGGGCGCCAGCGAGAACGGCGCCTTGAGCGTGGCGTGGAAGCCATAAGCCCGCGGGTCCGCGGTCAGTTCGCGCCAGTCGTCGACGAGGGATGCGAGATCCGCGGGGAATTCGACATCGCCGCCGCGATGGACGTCGTAACCGAGCAGCGCGGCGCCGAAGCAGGCAAGTGCGCTGTCGGCGGCCGGCACATAATAGATGGCGTAACGGGGAAAGCGGGACATGGCTGCAGAATAGCTCGCTCTCACGCCGCTGCAAACGCCGTGCGCAACGCCGGCTGTTCGCCGCTGAGACGTTCGGCCTCGCGGAGATAGACCAGCCGGCCGGCGGCGATCGCCGCGACCAGCCGCGGCCGCAGCGCCACCGCGTCGTCGACCAGGATCAGATCGGCGCGGCGGCCTTCGGCGATCACGCCGCGGTCGGTGAGGCCGACCGCCTTGGCCGGCGCCGACGACACCAGCGTCCACGCCTCGGCCAACGGCAGAACGCCGTCGGCGACCAGCCGGAACGCCGCCAACAGCGGTGCCGGATAGTAGTAATCCGACGCCAGAATCGAGCACAGCCCGTTGGCGATCATGTCGGCGGCCTTGGTCCAGCCGGTGTGGCTGCCGCCGCGCACCACATTCGGCGCGCCGAACACGGTGACGTCGCCGCCGTCGATCGCCGCCCGCGCGGTCGGTTCGTTGACCGGGAATTCGGCGATCGCCACGCCCTGGTCGCGAAACGCTTGCCGCAGCTCGGGGGTGTCGTCGTCATGCGACAGCATCTTCAGCTGCACCGCGCGCGCGGTTTCCGCCAGCCGTGCGATCGAGCCAGGCACCTCGTGATGCCGCGCCACGACGTGCGAGACGATCCTGTCGAACTCGTCATGGCTGACGCCGGAGCGCTCCACCATGCGGTTGCGCTTGGCCGGCTTGTCGAGAGCCGCGACGGTGGACTCGGTGTGATCGTTGAACGCCAACAGATCGATCCGGCCGGCGGCGATCCAATGCTTGATAGTGTGTTCGGCGTCGAGATTGTAGGTCTCATGGCGCAGGTGGAAGCGGGTGTCGGCGGCGAGCTGTGGCCGCAGCGTCTCGATCGCGTTGAGCAGCCGCTCGGCGTTGGCGCCGCTGCGCAAGCCCGGCTCCCACGACCAGGTCGCGGCGTGAAACACCGTGGTGATGCCGTTGCCGATCGCCTGGCGGTCGCTTTCGCACAGCGCAATGTCGATCGGGAAATCGACGCCCGGCCGCGGCATCATCTGCCGCTCGAAGGCGTCGCCGTGGATATCGACGATGCCGGGCAACAGCTTCAGCCCGCGCGCGTCGAGCGTCGCGCCGGCGGCGGCCTTCAGGTCGATGGCCGCGATCCGGCCGTCGCCGAGTTTGACGCTGACATCGTGGAATTGATCGCCCAGCAGCACGCTGCCGCCTTCGATGCTCAATGCGCTCATGCGTGCTGGCTCCGCTCGTTGTTGTCTTGCGCCGGCGCCCCGGCGTGATGTTGATACGTGTCGAGAAAGTCTTCGATCGCAAGATTGCGAAAATCCGGCAGCGCGCGGCGCAACGCGGCGTGATCCCAGTCCCACCAGGCGAGCTCGATCAGCCGTTCCGCGATGGCTTCCGAGAATCGTTGCCGGATCGGCTTAGCCGGATTGCCGCCGACGATGCTGTAGGGCGCGACGTCCTTGGTGACCACCGCGCCGGCCGCGATCACCGCGCCTGTGCCGACGTTGCGGCCCGGCAGCAGAATCGCCCCATGGCCGATCCAGACATCGTGGCCGATCGTCACGTGATGCTGCCGCCGCCACGCGAAGAACTCAGCGTCGTCGGGCTCGCCGTCGAAGTAAGCGCTGGCGCGGTAGGTGAAATGTGCTTGTGCAGCGCGCTGCATCGGGTGATTGCCGGGATTGATCCGGGTCATCGCCGCGATCGAGCAGAACTTGCCGATCGTCGCATAGGCGATCTGGCTGTCGTTGACGACATAGGAGTAATCGCCCATCGCCACTTCCAGCAGCGAAGTGCGCGCGCCCACCTCGCAATAAGCGCCGAGCGTGCAATCGTGCACGCTGGCGGATGCGGCGATGCAAGGAACCAAGGAGAGATTTTTGTCAGCCATCAGCACATCCATTGCGGATGCACGCGCATCCAGTTGAGGTCGGCCTTCCTTCGATAGGTTTCGTGACGAATGAATGACGCGCCTGCGATGAGCTGCTCTGCGGTGCGTCGTCGAACAACCGTCACACGACTGTAAATGAGCGGCGGTACCGATGTGCCGTCTTATCAGGAGTTACTCATGCTGGTTGTCGAAGGGCTCACATGCCGTTTCGGAACGAAGGCCGCCGTCGATGATGCGTCGTTTGCGGTTGCGCCAGGCGGATTTGTCGGCGTCATCGGCCGCTCCGGCGCCGGAAAATCCACGCTGCTGCGGATGATCAACCGGCTTGCGGAACCGACCGCGGGTCGCATCCTGTTCGAAGGCCAGGACGTCACCGCGTTGCGCGGCCGCGAGCTGCGGCAATGGCGCGCCCGCTCGGCGATGATCTTTCAGCAGTTCAACCTGGTCGGCCGGCTCGACGTCTTGACCAACGTGCTGATGGGCCGGCTCGCCGAGATGCCGCCGTGGCGCTCGCTGGTGCAGGCCTGGCCGGAGCGCGATCGCGCGCTGGCGATGTCGGCGCTGGAACAGTTCGACATGGGCGGCGTCGCGGCGCAGCGCGCCGACTCGCTGTCCGGCGGCCAGCAGCAGCGCGTCGCCATTGCGCGCGCGCTGGTGCAGCAGCCCGACATCATCCTCGCCGACGAGCCGATCGCCTCGCTGGATCCGCGCAACACCCGAATCGTGATGGATGCGCTGCTGCGCATCAACAAGCATTTCGGCATCACCGTTTTGTGCAACCTGCACTCGCTCGATCTGGCGCGCACCTATTGCGACCGGCTGATCGGCATGTCGAGCGGCCGGATCGTGTTCGACGGCGCGCCGGCGTCGCTCACCGAAAACATCGCGCGCGAACTCTACGATCTCGAAGCCAACGAGGTGATGGGGGCGGCTTCGGCGCCGCAGCCCGCAGGGCGGATGCTGCCGGCGCTCGGCACCGCAGCCGCGGCGTAAGCCGCGTCACGCAGACGATGGTTGCCAACGCGCAACCGAACACACCACAACCACAGGGATGTCACCATGATCAACCGTCGTTCGATGCTTCTGGCCGCCGCCGCGCTGGCGATCACCGCCTCCGCCGCCGCGGCGCAGGACTACAAGACCAAATATCCCGAACTGACCTTCGCGGTGGTCCCCGCCGAAAACGCCTCCGGCGTCACCGAGCGCTGGACGCCGTTCGTCGCTTATTTGTCCAAGGAACTCGGCGTGAAGGTCAATCTGCGGATCGCCAACGACTACGCCGCGGTGATCGAGGGCCAGCGCTCCGGCAACATCCAGCTCGCCAGCTATGGTTCGGCGTCGTTCGCCCGCGCCCGGCTGACCGGCGTCAAGACCGACGCCTTCGCCAACGACATCAATGTCGACGGCTCCACCGGCTATTACTCGGTGTTCTTCGTCAACGCCAAGACGCCGTTCAAGAGCATCGACGATCTCAAGGGCAAGAACCTCGGCCTGGTCGATCCGAACTCCACCTCCGGCAACAACGTGCCGCGCTTCGAGCTCGACAAGCTGGGCATCTCCGACGCCGAAGCTTACTTCGGCAAAGTGGTGTTCACCGGCAGCCATGAAAACGCGCTGTTGGCGCTGGCGCAGGGCACCGTCGAGGTCGCCGCCAACCAGTGGACCAATGAAGACGACTCGACGTTGGCCCAGATGCTGCACAAAAACATGCTGAAGCACGCCGACGGCACCCCGTTCAAGAAGGATGAGTTCCGCATCATCCACAAGTCGGCGCCGATCATCAACGGCCCCTATGCCTACAACTCGGATCTGCCGGCCGATCTCAAGGCGGCGATCGCCAAGGCGTTCATGGATGCGCCGAGCAAGGACAAGGCCGCGTTCGACCGGCTGTCGGACGGCCAGAAGAAGGGCTTCCACACAGCCACCACCAAGGATTGGGACGGCACCATCGAGTTGATCAAGTTCGTCGACGCCCTGCGCAAGAAGAAGGCGTCGTAACGCCGCGCGCCACCAGGGAGCCGGGTCGCAAGATCCGGCTCCCTTTTTTTGCAACGTAGAAAGTCGGATCTGATGGCGGTTGCGGTTTCCGTTCTGCCCGAGCAGCAGCTCGCAGCGCTGAACGACGCCTATCGCCACGCGGTGGCGCGCAAGCGGCTGCGCTTCGCGATCGGCGCCGCGATCGCGGTCGCCGCTCTGCTGGCGGCCGCGGTCGGCGCCGAGGTCAATCTTTCCACCTTCATTGCCAAGATCGGCAATTTCGTCAGCTATTTCGATCGCATCTTCACGCTGGAGAGCGGCGCCCGGGTGTGGTCCGATCCCGGCGAATGGTTCTGGGGTTTTCATAAGTGGCTGGCGCTGCTCGGCGAGACCGTGCTGATCAGCTATGTCGGCACGCTGAGCGGCGCGGTGCTGGCGCTGCTGTTGAACTTCGTCGCCGCCAAGAACACCGCGCCGCAGCCATGGCTGCGCATCGTCGCGATGCGCTACCTGGAATTCTGCCGCACCGTGCCGGACATCGTGTTCGCGCTGATCTTCGTCATTGCGTTTGGATTGGGGCCGATGGCCGGCGTGCTGGCGATCGCGATCCATTCCACCGGGGCGCTCGGCAAGCAGTTTTCCGAGATCGTCGAGAACGTCGACATGAAGCCGGTCGAGGGCGTCCGCGCCACCGGCGCCGGTTGGTTCTCCTGCATGCGCTTTGCGGTGCTGCCGCAGGTCGCCGCGGGCTTCGCCGGCTACGCGCTGTTGCGCTTCGAGATGAATGTGCGCGGTGCCTCGGTGATGGGCTTCGTCGGCGCCGGCGGCATCGGCCAGGAGCTGGTGGTGGCGATCCGCAAATTCTATTACTCCGACGTCAGCGCGATCCTGCTGTTGATCATCGCCACCGTGTTCGTGATCGACATCGGCACCGGCGTCGTGCGCGGCCGATTGTTCGGCGGACAACGCGCATGAGCGAGTTTCCGAATTCCGATCTGCGCGGGTTGAAAGCGCGCTATCCGGCGGTGTTCGCGCGCCCGGCGTCGTCGCGGCTCGGCCCGCCGACGCTGATCCTTGCGGCATTGGCGCTGTTCATCTTCGGCCTCAACGAGCTGGAATTCTCGCCGCAGCGGATGTGGGCGGGGCTCAACCAGCTCGGCTGGTTCGTGCTGTTGATGATCCCGCCGGATCCGGGATCGTCGCTCATGACGTACCTCGCGGCGATGGGCGAGACGCTGTCAATCGCGCTGCTCGGCACCACGCTCGCGGCCGTTCTGGCGCTGCCGGTCAGTCTGCTCGCCGCGCGCAACATCGTGCCGACCAATTTCGTGCGGTTTCCGGTGCGCCGCTTTCTGGATTCGATCCGCGGCGTCGATACGCTGATCTGGGCGCTGGTCTGGATCAACGTGGTCGGGCTCGGCCCGTTCGCCGGCGTCTTGGCGATCGCGCTGTCGGATTTCGGCGCGTTCGGCAAATTGTTCTCCGAGGCGTTCGAGAGCGCCGATCGCAAGCAGGTTGAGGGCGTCCGCGCCTCCGGCGGCAATGCGCTGCACGAGATCCGCTTCGGGCTGTTGCCGCAGGTGTTGCCGGTGATCGCCGGGCAGCTGTTGTACTTCATCGAGTCCAACACCCGCTCGGCCACCATCATCGGCATCGTCGGCGCCGGCGGCATCGGCCTGCAGCTCGCCGAACAGATCCGGGTGCTGGAATGGCAGAAGGTGTCGTTCCTGATCCTGATGATCATGGTCGCGGTGGCGGCGATCGACGCCATCTCCAGCCGGCTGCGCTTCGCCATCATCGGCCGCCGCGCGGTGGTGTGAGGGAAGGGGAGCTCCTTGCAACCTTCCTTCCGGCGAAGCCCGGAGTCGCGAGCCGCGTCAGGCCCCATGCCTAACGAACTCTGCTAGCTGTCCTAACTCATCGCTCAAGATTAAACCGCAGAGCCTGCAACAACGGCGGCGCGCTCCCCTCCCCCTTGCGGGGAGGGGTTGGGGGTGGGGGTAGCTGCGGGATCCGCGCCGTCAGGATCATCCAGGGCGAACCACACTCAGGCCATCTGCAAGTGGTGAGCGAACCCGAACGCCGTGCTTGTTGACCCCCACCCCCGACCCCTCCCCGCAAGGGGGAGGGGAGAGGCTCGCAGCAACGCGCCTCGGCCCCGAATCACACCGAGGCCGCCTGCGCGCGCATGACACGATTGCGCAGAATATTTGCGTAAACTGCGCAAAGATGCTTGCGATTTGCGCATCCTAAGCATAAATAGCCCCATCAGGCGCGGTTGCCGACATAAAATTGCGCAAACTGATCAAAAAAGCGCGGGGCGCGGGAAGGTCACAACATGCAGATTCCGATTAAGCGAGCGATCGAGAAAGTGCCCGGCGGGATGATGACGGTGCCGCTGTTGATCGGCGCGTTGATCACCACCTTCTTCCCCGGCACCCCGCAATTCTTCGGCTCCTTCACCGGGGCGCTGTTCTCCGGCGCCCTGACCATTCTGGCGGTGTTTTACGTCTGCATGGGCGCCAGCATCGATTTCCGCTCCACCCCCTACATCGTCAAGAAGGGCGGCACGCTGCTGTTCGTGAAGGTCGGCGTCGCGGTGATCCTCGGCGTGGTGTTCGGCCGCATTCTCGGCGAGAGCCCGGTCACCGGCGGCATGTTCGCCGGGATTTCGACGCTCGCCATCGTCGCGGCGATGAACGACACCAATGGCGGCCTCTACATGGCGCTGATGGGCCAATACGGCCGTCCGAAGGACGTCGGCGCCTATACCATCATGACGCTGGAGAGCGGCCCGTTCCTCACCATGGTGACGCTCGGCGTCGCCGGGCTGTCGGCGTTCCCCTGGCAGACCCTGGTCGGCGCCATCCTGCCGCTGATCGTCGGCATGATCATCGGCAATCTCGACCGCGAGATGCGCGCGTTTCTCAGCCGCGCCGTGCCGGTGATGATCCCGTTCTTCGCCTTCGCGCTCGGCACCGGCCTTGACCTCACCAAGGTGTGGCAGGCCGGCCTGCTCGGCCTCGGCATGGGTGTCGCCGTCGTGGTGGTGACCGGCATTCCGCTGTTCTTCGCCGATCGTCTCACCGGCGGCACCGGCATCGCCGGCGTTGCCGCGGCCTCGACCGCGGGCAATGCCGCCGCCGTCCCGGCGATCGTCGCCGCGGCCAATCCGGCCTATGCCGACGCCGCGCGGCCCGCGACCATTCTGGTTGCGGCCTGCGTCGTGGTCACCGCGATCCTGACCCCGATCGTCACCGCCTGGCTCGCCGGCATTGTCGGCCGCGGCGCCGACGAACCGGAAGAGGCGTTGGTGGTGGCCGACGACATCGCGCCCACCGCGCCGGTGGCCCCCGTCGCGCCCGTGACCGGCCGCTGACCATGGCGCATGGCTGGTTGATCCTCGCGGACGATCTCACCGGTGCCGCGGACTGCGCGATCGCCTTCGGTCGAAGGGGACGCGCGGCTGCGGTGACCTGGGGAGAAGCCGACGCCGCGCAGGATCACCAGCTGCCGGTGCTGGCCTATGACGCAGCGAGCCGCGGCCTCAGCGCCGCGGACGCCGCCCGCCGCCACGCCGAGGTGCTGACGCAGTTGGCCGCGGCGGAGCGTATCCTGTTCAAGAAGATCGACTCGACGTTGCGCGGCCAGCCCGCCGCGGAAACCGCGGCGACGCTGTCCTATCTGAAGTCCCGCCTGGGCGGCGCGTTCGGCGTGTTCGCGCCGGCGTTTCCGGCCACCGGCCGCACCACGATCGACGGCCGTATCGTGGTCGGCGGCCAGCCGCTCGAGCAGGCCGAAGTCTGGCAGCGCGATCACTCCTATCCGACTGCCGATCTGGTCGACGTGCTGGCGAGTGCCGGCGTGCGCGGCGAGAAAGTAACGTTGGCTGCCATCCGCGGCGGCGAGCTGCGCGCGGTGTTCGCGAAGCTTTCGCGCCAGGGCGACGTCGTCGCGGTGTGCGATGCCGAGACCGACCAAGATCTGCATCTGATCGCGGACGCGAGCCTGCCGGCGTCGCCATCCACCTTCTTCATCGGCAGCGGCGGGCTGGCGCACGCGCTGGCCGGGCTCGAGGCCGAGCATGCGGTTGCGCCGTTGCGAATCCCGACCAGCGCCCACGGCACCCTGATCGTGGTGGGGTCGCTCGCCGGCGCCTCGCGCTCCGCCGCCTGCAAGCTGGTGGCGACCGGCACCGTGGCGCATTTCCCGGTGACGCCGCAGACGCTGCTCAACGACGGCGGCGGCCGCGCCGAACTGGCGCTCGCCGTCATGCAACGCTTGTCCGGCGGCGGCGATGCGCTGGTCGAGATCGTGATGAACGATCATCCCGACATGGCGCTCGGCCCCAAGCTGGCGCAGCGACTGGCCGAAACGCTGCAAAGCGTCGCGCCGTCGATCGGCGCCTTTGCCGCCACCGGCGGCGAAACCGCGGCGGCCCTGTTGGCGCGTTTCGGCGTCAACGGCATTCGGCTCGCCGACGAAATCGAGCCGGGCGTTTCGCTCGGCCTTACGCTGGGCCGATTGTCGGTCCCGATCGCCACCAAGGCCGGCGCGTTCGGCGACGAACAGAGCTTGATCCGTATCAGCGAACGGCTTGCCGCCGTTCGAACCAAAGGAAGCTTCTCAT
The DNA here is from genome assembly GCF_000013745.1 of Rhodopseudomonas palustris BisB18. GTDB lineage: Bacteria > Pseudomonadota > Alphaproteobacteria > Rhizobiales > Xanthobacteraceae > Rhodopseudomonas_A > Rhodopseudomonas_A palustris_F. The sequence continues at coordinate 4,934,619 of NC_007925.1, read as the reverse complement.
GACCCGTCCGACCATTGCGATCACCATGGGCGATCCCGCCGGCATTGGGCCCGAGGTGATCATGAAGGCCTTGGCGCATCCCGACGCGCAGAAGAATTGCAACGCGCTGGTGGTCGGCGACGCCAACCGGCTGCGCAAGGCCGGCAAGATCTGCGGGCTGTCGCTGCAGGTCGACGCCTTGAGCGACGCCAAGGACGCGAATTTTGCCTCGAAGGCGGTGCAGTGCGTCGATCTCAAGATCGTCCCTGACGATCTGCCGTTCGGCAAAATGTCGCCGGTCGCCGGCGAGGCGGCGTTCCGCTTCATCGAGAAGGCGGTGCAACTGGTGCAGGCCGGGGTCGCGCAGGGCATCTGCACCGCGCCGCTCTCCAAGGAAGCGCTGCACGCCGCCGGCCACAAATTCCCCGGCCACACCGAAATGCTGGCGCATCTCACCGGCACCCCCGAAGTCTCGATGATGCTGGTGTCGCCGAAGCTGCGGGTGATCCACGTTACGACTCATATCGGCCTGATCGACGCCATCGCCAAGATCGAGCCCGGCCTGGTCGAGCGCGTGATCACGCGCGGCCACGAGGTGCTGGTCCGCGCCGGCATCAAGAATCCGAAGATCGGCGTCTGCGCGATCAATCCGCACGCCGGCGAGAACGGTCTGTTCGGCCGCGGCGAGGAAGCCGAGAAGATCACCCCCGCCATCGAAGCCTGTCAGCGCAAGGGCTGGGACGTCCGCGGCCCGCTGCCGGCCGACACGCTGTTCTTCCTCGCCGGCCGCGGCGACTTCGACATGGTGGTGGCGATGTATCACGATCAGGGCCACGGCCCGATCAAGGTGCTGGGGCTGGAAGCCGGGGTGAACATCACCGTCGGCCTGCCGGTGATCCGCACCTCGGTCGACCACGGCACCGCCTTCGACATCGCCGGCAAGGGCATCGCCGACGAGCGCAGCCTGATCGAGGCGCTGCGCCAGGCGGTCGAGCTGGCGCCGAAGCAGGTCGCCGAGCCGGTCTGAGCGGTTCGATCAATCGCGCTGGCGCGACTGAAAACGAGGCTGTCATTCCGGGGCGCGAGTTCGAAGAACGAGCGAACCCGGAATCCCGTATTGCAGGGCGGTGAGTACGAGACTCCGGGTTCGCTCGCAGCTTCGCTGCTCGTGCCCCGGAGTGACGGCTTAAGGTCGGAGAAGCGCAGCATTCCACTGCGCCGCGGCGTCATGCTATCGAAACGGCCGTGCCGCGGGTTTGCCAAAGGCGACGCCCGGCACGGCGTCACAGCGGAGCGGGTCTGAGAGTCGAGATGTCGATGCGCAGCAAGGAGCGTCACGCCCGCCTGTTGGAAGCGCTGAACGCCGGCGAGATCGATATCGACGACCTCGCGCGGCGGTTCGAGGTCTCCGCCTCCACGGTGCGGCGCGATCTGCAGCAGCTCTCCAAGATCAACGCGGTGCGCCGCACCTATGGCGGCGCGATTCTCACCGGCCACGCCATCGAGACCACCTTCGAGCAGCGGCTCGCGGTCGATGGCGACGCCAAGCAGGCGATCGCGCGCGCCGCGATCGAGCTGATCGAGGACGGCGACACGCTGATCCTGGATGCCGGGTCGACGGTCGCAGCGTTCAGCCGGCTGCTGCTGCAGCGGCGGCTGCGCATCATCACCAACAATCTGGCGCTGTTGCCGTTTCTCGCCAAGGCGCCGGCGATCGAGCTGGTCGTGCTCGGCGGCGCGTTGCGCTCGACCAGCATGAGCACGATGGGGCCGCTCGCCAACGAGGCGCTGCGCCGGCTGTCCGCGACCCGCGCCATCATGAGCGCCGACGGCGTGGTCGGCGGCCGCGGCTTGTGCGAGGCGGATCTCGAGCAGGTGGCGTTGAAGTCGCTGATGATGCAGCAGGCCAAGGAGCTGATCGTGCTCGCCGACGCCAGCAAGCTCGGCCGCGCCGAACAATTGGCCTGGGCGCCGCTGCCGCCGCGCTGGACGCTGGTCACCGACGCTGGCGCCTCCGAGCAGCAACGCCAACGCCTCGCCGATGCCGGCGCAAGGGTGATCGTCGCGCAGGGGTGCGTGGCTGCGTAGTTGCGCGGCTATGCGGCGGGCCGTTTAGATCAGGATGTCGGCGTCGAAGAACGGCCTCACCGCTCATTGGCCTCGTAGTGGTCGAACTTGCAGTCGGGAGGAATGGCCTAATTGGGTGTGTCTTCCGCAAGGTTTTTCCGAACCAAAGTCCGTTTCGAATGTTTCTTATATTGCGTTTATTTCGAATATCTGGTAGCGAACACCCTACGGAGTTCATAACATGACCATGCCAGCTTTTGCCGAGGGCCTCGGTGGCCGTTTGCCGTCTGAGAATGAAAAGGCGGCAGCCAATCAATTGCGGAAGATTCTCGCCACGCACGCCACTGGTGATGCAAAGCTGCGTGTGCTGAGCGAAAACGCCAAGCAACCGTCCGAGATAACGCTATCCCCAGCCTTGTCGAATCTTCTGATGGAATTGCTTCGTCACGTAGGTCGCGGCGATGCGGTGACGCTTGTCCCAGTTAGTAAGATGCTTACGACTCAGCAAGCAGCCGACATCTTAAATGTGTCGCGGCCATTCCTCGTGTCGCTTCTTGAGAAAGGCGAAATAGAGCATTCTTTGGTCGGTCGCCATCGCAGGATCAAAGCTGACCATCTCTTCGCCTATAAGCGTGCGCGCGATATGAAAAGAAGCGAGGCACTGTCCGATCTAGCAGAGCTTGATGCGGAGAATTTGTAAGCCTTGTTCGCCAATCGATTCACGGCGCTTGTCGACGCGTGCACACTTGCCGGTGCTCTAAAGCGCAATCTATTACTCACGCTGGCGGAGGCGGAGTTTTTTCGGCTTCGCTGGTCGGCGTGCATCTTGGACGAAACTCAAAGGGCCATCGAAAAAATACTGTCAGACAAAGGCGTCCCTGATGCCGCAGATCGTGCGGCAAGGGCTCGGGCGAGCATGGAGACGGCCTTCGAAGAGGCGATGGTGACCGACTTCGACGTATTCTTGCCGGCCAGCGGCGGCCTCCCGGACCCCGGCGACGCCCACGTCCTCGCCGCGGCGCTCAAGATTCAAGCGGCAATGATCGTCACTGACAATCTGAAAGACTTTCCAGAAAACGTTCTGAAGCGTCTCAATATAGAAGCGCGTTCTGCTGACGAATTCATTGCCGACACCATCGCGCTCGACCCCGGGCGTGCGGTGGCAGCAATTCGGCGTATGCGCGAGAGGTTCAAGAAGCCGGAAAAGACAGCGGAAGTGCTGCTGCTGGATATGGAAGCAAACGGCCTGACCGAGACGGTGGACATCCTGCGAGCTCACGTTGAGTCGCTTTGAGGCAGGTTTGCTGCACAACCCCTGTATCGCTCCGAAGAGCCCATTCGTGGGTTCTACCTCTGCGAGGCGCTCGAGGCACTGCGGCTTGACCACGACCCGATCCGCTGTCCCGAGCGAGATGCTGATCTCGTCGGCGAATAGCCATCACTCCGCCGTCTATGTCAGGTGAGGTTGTCGGCATATCCCGACCGCGCGGCGGCGGCCCCAGCGCCTTCGCACGCTGAGAGAACTAAACCATTAAATTAAAAGGAAAATGGTGCTGCCACACAGGGTCGAACTGTGGACCTCTCCATTACCAATGGAGTGCTCTACCACTGAGCTACGGCAGCATTTTATCGATGCGGGAATCAGCCCCGAGGACCGCCGCGCCGCGGGGCGATCCTTGCCACATTGAATCCGCCGACGCAAGCGCGAGGAGCGGTCTTTCCTGTCTCCTTTTGGCGGGGGAGGCGGCGGCGCGGTCAGCCGCCCGCGGCGCCCGCCTTCAGCGCCAGCAATTGCGGGCCGATCCGGTTCCCCATGGCCTCGCCGAGCGCCGCCAAGGCCTTGATCGGCCGCACCATCACCTCGAACTCGATCATCTGGCCTTCCTCGTTGAACCGGATCAGGTCGATGCCCTTGAGCTGCCATTTGCCGATATTCGCGGAGAACTCCAGCCCGGCATCGTGCGCGCCGGCAACGAACGTGCGGTGATACTGGAAATTCTCGAAAATCTGCGTCACCGTGGTCAGCACCAACAGCGTGGCGGTGCGGCCCGGGATCGGCGATTGCACGAACGGCGAGCGGAATACGACGTCTTCCGCCAGCAACGGTCGCAGCACCTCGCCGTCGCCGCTGGCGACGAAGCGATGCCACGCGGCGAGGGTCTGTTGCGGTGCGGCAGCCAGCGCATATGTTGTTGTCATCGTCGCCTTTCTTGATCGAACCACCGAGGAACGACCGCCACGCCATGACCGACGCGCCCGACCTCCCCAAGACCGATCGCAACATAGCGCGGCAAAGCCGCTTGCGCGACGCGTTGCGCGAAAACCTGAAGCGGCGGAAAGCGCAATTGCGCGGCCGCGCGGAAGCCATCGCGCCGCAGACTGACGACATATCGGCGGCGACATCGACGCCGTCGGACGCAGGCGAGGATCGCAACGCTTAACGCAGCAACGAGAGGGGGCGCCGCTCCATGTCGCTTCAGCCCGCAGAGCCCGCAGACGACAGCCCCCCGGACAATGCCTCGCGCTCGGCGATGCATCCGCGGCATGAACAGACCTTCCCCAGCCTGACGCCGGCCGAGATCGCCCGGATCCGCCGGTTCGGCGAACTCCGGCGCTATCACGATGGCGACACGCTGTTCGAGACCGGCAAGACCGGCCCCGGCATGTTCGTCATCCTCGACGGTCACGTCGCCATCACCCAGCGCGACGGCCTTGGCCATATCACCCCGGTGGTCGAGCAGGGCCCTGGGCAGTTCTTGGGCGAACTCGGGCAATTGTCCAACCGCTACGCGCTGGTCGACGGCCATGCCGAGGGCGAGGTCGAATGCCTGCTGATCCCGCCGGAGCGGCTGCGCGCGCTGCTGGTGGCCGAAGCCGACCTCGGCGAGCGCATCATGCGGGCGCTGATCCTACGCCGCGTCAGCCTGATCCAGGGCGGCGTCGGCGGCCCGGTGCTGATCGGCGCGCCGAATTCCGGCGACCTGGTGCGGCTGCAGGGCTTCCTCACCCGCAACGGTTATCCGCATCACCTGCTCGATCCGGCGCAGGACAAGGACGCCGCCGATCTGGTGGCGCGCGCGGCGCCGCAGCCGTCCGATCTGCCGCTGGTGGTGACGCCGGACGGCAGCATCCTGCGCAATCCCTCCGAGAGCGACGTCGCCCGCGCCATGGGCATGCTGGGCGCCGTCAGCCCCGATAAATTGTACGACGTGGCGATCGTCGGCAGCGGCCCCGCGGGGCTGTCGACCGCGGTCTATGCCGCCTCCGAGGGGCTGTCGGTGGCGGTGCTCGATGCGCGGGCGTTCGGCGGCCAGGCCGGCGCCAGCGCCCGGATCGAGAACTATCTCGGCTTCCCGACCGGGATCTCCGGCCTGGCTTTGACCGCGCGGGCCTACAACCAGGCGCAGAAATTCGGCGCCGAGATCATGATCCCGGTGTCGGTGAAGACATTGCAATGCGGCTGCGACGACGGCACCTTTGCGCTGACGCTGGACGACGGCGCGCCGTTGCGGGCGAAGTCGATCGTGGTGGCGAGCGGCGCCCGCTATCGCCGGCCGCGGATCGACAATCTCGACAAGTTCGAAGGCCGCGGCGTGTGGTACTGGGCCTCGCCGATCGAGGCCCGGCTGTGCAAGGACCAGGAGGTGATCCTGGTCGGCGGCGGCAATTCCGCAGGGCAAGCCGCGGTGTTCCTGTCGGCGCATGCCAGCAAGGTGCACATGGTGATCCGCGGCGGCGGGCTCGGCGCCAGCATGTCGCGCTATCTGATCGAGCGGATCGAATCGACGCCGAACATCGAGCTTCTGTTCAATACCGAGATCGTGTCGCTCGAAGGCGCGGCCGACGCCACGCTAGAGCGCGCGCAATTGCGCAGCCGGCTGTCCGGCGAGGCGAGCTGGAGCAATATCCGCAACGTGTTCCTGTTCGTCGGCGCCGACCCCGCCACCGGCTGGCTCGACGGCTGCGGCGTGGCGCTCGACCGCGCCGGCTTCGTCATCACCGGGGCGGCATACGAGCAGCGGCCGGCGACGCCGCTGGAGACCTCGGTGCCCGGCGTATTCGCGGTCGGCGACGTGCGCTCCGGCTCGGTCAAGCGGGTCGGTGGCGCGATCGGCGAGGGCGCCCAGGTGGTGGCGTCGCTGCACGGTTACCTCGCCGACGCAACCGCGGCGGCACCGCCGGTATGACAGACGGATGCCCTGTTCGCGACGCGATTTCTCAGCGCTCCATCGCGAGTATCGACTGATCCGAAGGCCGGACTGCTACGCAGCCGCGCCGCGGAGTTGATGACGAGCGTGCAACAAATTGCGGCGCGGTGCTCAACATTTTTTGATCGCCCCGGACCGAACATGCGCGCCGCGGCTCGCCGCTGTTGGTAGCGCTTTGCTAAGTTGTCGATTAGCATCTCGTCGGGTCCGAAAAAAGGAGGTGTCGACCTTTCCAGTTCTGCTCGGCGCCTATCAATGCCGACCCTGCTCGGCGCGCCGGCGAATAGGTCCAGTCCCTCCAACGACCTTTCCTCGACCACCTTTCCTCGACCACCTTTCCACGACCACCTGTCCACCACCGCGTTCGACAATCACGGAGAGGCTCTGCATGGCGACGATCACCAGCAAGGACGGCATCGACATCTACTACAAGGATTGGGGCTCCGGGCAACCGATCGTGTTCAGCCACGGCTGGCCGCTGTCGGCGGACGATTGGGATCCGCAACTGCTGTTCTTCTTGAGCAAGGGGTTCCGGGTGATCGCCCATGACCGCCGCGGTCACGGCCGTTCCAGCCAGACCGCCGACGGTCACGACATGGATCACTACGCCGACGATCTGGCGGCGCTCACCGCGCATCTCGACCTCAACGACGCCGTGCATATCGGTCACTCCACCGGCGGCGGCGAGGTGGTGCACTATCTGGCGCGCCACGGCGAGAGCCGCGCCGCCAAAGCGGTGCTGATCGGCGCGGTGCCGCCGATCATGGTGAAGACCGAAAGCAATCCCGGCGGGCTGCCGAAGCAAGTGTTCGACGGCTTGCAAGTGCAGGTCGCCACCAACCGCGCGCAGTTCTATCGCGACCTGCCGTCGGGGCCGTTCTACGGCTTCAACCGGCCGGGCGTCGCCGCGCAGGAAGGCCTCATCCAGAACTGGTGGCGGCAGGGCATGATGGGCGGCGCCAAGGCGCATTACGACGGCATCGTCGCGTTCTCGCAGACCGACTTCACCGACGACCTGAAGAAGCTCACCTTGCCGGTGCTGGTGCAGCATGGCGACGACGACCAGGTGGTGCCTTACGAGGATTCCGCGCCGCTCACCGCCAAGTTGTTGCAAAACGGCACGCTGAAAACCTACCAAGGCTTTCCGCACGGCATGATCACCACCCAGGCCGAGACCATCAACGCCGACATCCTGGCCTTCATCACCGGCTAATCACAGGCAAGTCATCACAGGCAAGTCATCACAGGCTAGCCATCGAAGCCGGTCATCGTTCGCGCGGCAAAGTTGTACCAGCGCGCCGCGACGCCCCGACGGCGTCGCGGCTAGTATCTGCCCCCCCAACTCGCGTATGATCGCGGCGCGGCCCGCATCGCATCAAGCGATCGCGGTTGCCGCGCGAGGGATGGACCGCACAATGAAAGTAATCCTGTTCGGCGCAACCGGAATGGTCGGGCAGGGCGTATTGCGCGAGTGCCTGCGCGATGCGGAGGTGGAACGCGTGCTGGCGATCGGCCGCACCGCGACGCACCGCCAGGTCGACAAGCTGCGCGAAATCCTGCGCGAGGATTTTCTGGATTTCTCCGATGTCGAATCTCAGCTGGCGGGCTACGACGCCTGCTTCTTTTGCCTCGGCGTCAGTTCGATTGGCCTCAACGAGCGGCACTACCGGCAATTGACCTATGACATCACGCTCGCCGCGGCGCGGACCCTGGCCAAGCTCAATCCGGCGATGACGTTCATCTATGTCAGCGGTCGCGGCACCGATTCCACCGAGCAGGGCCGGCTGATGTGGGCGCGGGTCAAGGGCAAGACCGAGAACGATCTGTTGAAGCTGCCGTTCAAGGGCTACATGTTCCGCCCCGCCATGATCCAGCCGCTGCGCGGCATCACCTCGAAGACCCGCTGGGTGCAGTTCTTCTACGATGTCGGCGCGCCATTGTGGAACTTGACCAAGAAACTGGTGCCGAACTACGTCACCACCACCGAGCAGGTCGGCCGCGCCATGATCAAGGTCGCCCGCGACGGCTATCCGAAGCCGGTGCTGGAGAGCGACGACATCAACAAGGTCGTGTGAACGCGTGCCCCGGACGCGGCGCAACGCGCCGCTTGCGGCGTGGTGCGCCGGGAGCCGGGGCGGTTACGGAACGCGGCATCTGGGACGGTCCCGGGTCTGCAGAGCAGCGCGAGAGCCGCTGCTCCTCGCCCGCGACACGCGCTCCTTTTGCTGAAAAGCGCCAAAACCGGCCCGATTTCCCATGAAATCGCCGCAAATCCAGCGGCTTTTGCAATCGTCGGCGGAGACGCCTAAGACGTCGGCACAGCAACCAGCAGGAATCGGCAGGACCAGGCATGGATCGGATTCGTATCGTCGGCGGCGCCCAGCTCAACGGCACCATTCCGATCTCCGGCGCCAAGAACGCCGCACTTCCGCTGATGATCGCCGGCCTTTTGACCGACGAGACCCTGATCCTCGACAACGTGCCGCGGCTGGCGGATGTCGCGCAATTGCAGCGCATTCTCGGCAATCACGGCGTCGACATCATGGCTGCCGGCAAGCGCCCCGGCGACCACGAATATCAGGGCCAGACCCTGCACATTTCCGCGAAGAACATCATCGACACCACCGCGCCCTATGAGCTGGTCTCGAAGATGCGCGCCTCGTTCTGGGTGATCGCACCCTTGTTGGCGCGGATGCACGAGGCGAAGGTATCGCTGCCCGGCGGCTGCGCGATCGGCACCCGTCCGGTCGATCTCCTGATCATGGCGCTGGAGAAGCTCGGCGCCACGCTCACCATCGACGGCGGCTATGTGATCGCCTCGGCCCCCGGCGGCCTCAAGGGCGCTGCGATCGAGTTCCCCAAGGTGACTGTCAGCGGCACCCATGTGGCGCTGATGGCGGCGACGCTGGCCCGCGGCACCACCGTGATCGGCAACGCCGCCTGCGAACCGGAAATCGTCGACGTCGCCGATTGCCTGAACAAAATGGGCGGCAAGATCAGCGGCGCCGGCACCCCGCGCATCACCATTGAGGGCGTCGCCAAGCTGCACGGCGCCCGCCACACCGTGCTGCCGGACCGCATCGAGACCGGCACCTATGCGATGGCGGTGGCGATGACCGGCGGCGACGTGCAATTGTCCGGCGCGCGGCCGGAATTGCTGCAATCGGCGCTCGACGTGTTGACGCAGGCCGGCGCCACCATCACCGTCAACAATGACGGCATCCGCGTCACCCGCAACGGCGCCGGCCTCAATCCGGTCACCGTCACCACCGCGCCGTTCCCGGGCTTTCCGACCGACCTGCAGGCGCAATTGATGGCGCTGATGGCCTGCGCCAAGGGCGCCTCGCACATCACCGAGACGATTTTCGAGAACCGTTTCATGCACGTGCAGGAGCTGGCGCGGTTCGGCGCGCGGATCCAGCTCGACGGCGAGACCGCCACCATCGACGGCGTCGCCAAGCTGCGCGGCGCGCCGGTGATGGCGACCGACCTGCGCGCCTCGGTGTCGCTGGTGATCGCAGGTCTTGCCGCCGAAGGCGAGACCATGGTCAACCGGATCTATCATCTCGACCGCGGCTTCGAGCGGCTCGAGGAAAAACTCTCCGCCTGCGGCGCCACCATCGAGCGCATCAGCGGATAAAAGGCGCAAGGTGACGCGGTGACCGGGCTGCTCAAGCTGATCGCGCTGGATGCCGACGCCCGCGCCGACGGTTTCGCTGCGTCCGGTCCCGCCGGAGGCGCGGCCGGCCCGTGATTCGCCCGACCACCTGCCATTCGGCCCATCTTGCAACATCCAAGGGTTGACGGCGATTTGTCGCCGCGCCATTGAGCAGGGGGCCCTTCGGACGAAGACCCCTGCTGGAAACCCGCAAATGCCCATTCGCCTCGATCGCCGCAGCGCCGATTTCGCCTCCCGATTCAACGCGTTCCTCGCCACCAAGCGGGAAGCTTCGATCGACATCGAGACCGCCACCCGCGGCATCGTCGACGACGTGGCGAAGCGCGGCGACGCCGCTTTGCTGGAAGCCACCGCCAAGTTCGACCGCTTGCCGCTCGAGGCCGCCGGCCTTGCGATCGGGCCGGACGAGGTCGCAGCCGCCGTTGCGGCTTGCGACGCCGAGACCATCGCGGCGCTGCAACTGGCTCGCGACCGCATCGAATCGTTTCACCGCCGGCAATTGCCGAAGGACGACCGCTTCACCGACGCGCTCGGCGTCGAGCTCGGCTGGCGCTGGAGCGCGATCGAGGCGGTCGGGCTGTACGTGCCCGGCGGCACCGCGTCCTATCCCTCCTCGGTCTTGATGAATGCGGTGCCCGCCAAGGTCGCCGGCGTCGAACGCCTGGTGATGGTGGTGCCGACCCCGGACGGCAAGCTCAATCCTCTGGTGCTGGCCGCCGCCTCGCTCGGCGGCGTCACCGAGATCTACCGGGTCGGCGGCGCCCAGGCGGTGGCGGCGCTGGCCTACGGCACCGCGACGATTGCGCCGGTGTCGAAGATCGTCGGCCCCGGCAACGCCTATGTGGCCGCCGCCAAGCGGCTGGTGTTCGGCAAGGTCGGCATCGACATGATCGCCGGCCCCTCCGAAGTGGTGATCATCGCCGACCAGACCGGCAATCCGGACTGGATCGCCGCCGACATGCTGGCGCAGGCCGAGCACGACGCCAACGCGCAGTCGATCCTGATCACCGACGACGCCGATTTGGCCGACCAGGTCGAGCGCGCCATCGCAGCACAGCTCACCACATTGTCGCGCGAAAAAATCGCCACCGCGTCCTGGACCGACTACGGCGCGGTGATCCTGGTCGGCAATCTCGACGAGGCCGCCGAGATCGCCAATGCGCTGGCCGCCGAGCATCTGGAAATCATGACCGTCGATCCCGAGGCGGTGGCGGGCAAGGTCCGCAATGCCGGGGCGATCTTCCTCGGCCCGCATACCCCGGAGGCGATCGGCGACTACGTCGGCGGCTCCAACCACGTGCTGCCGACCGCGCGCTCGGCGCGGTTCTCCTCGGGCCTCGGGGTGCTTGACTTCATGAAGCGAACCTCGATGCTGAAATGCGGGCCCGAGCAATTGCGAGCGCTGGGCCCGGCGGCAATGACGCTGGGCAAGGCCGAAGGCCTCGATGCCCATGCGCGCTCGGTCGGATTGCGCCTCAATTTGCGATGAGCCAGCAGGAACCAGACGATTCCCGAAATTGCATCGTCGCGGTGACGCTGGACGAGGAGTCGATCGGGCGTTCCGGGCCCGACATCGAGCACGAGCGCGCGATCGCGATCTACGACCTGGTCGAGAAGAACCTGTTCGCGCCGCAGGGCGGCGGCGAGGGGCCGTACACGCTGCATATCGGCATCACCGGCAACCGGCTGATGTTCGACATCCGCCGTGAGGACGGCAGCCCGGTGATGGTGCACCTGTTGTCGCTGACCCCGTTCCGCCGCATCGTGAAGGACTACTTCATGATCTGCGACAGCTATTATCAGGCGATCCGCACCGCCACGCCGGACAAGATCGAGGCCATCGACATGGGCCGCCGCGGCATCCATGATGAAGGCTCGCGCACGCTGCAGGAGCGGCTCGCCGGCAAGGTGCGGATCGATTTCGAGACCGCGCGGCGGCTGTTCACGCTGATCTCCGTGCTGCACTGGAAGGGCTGAGCGATGAACGCCGCGTGCGGGCTTGGATTGAGCCTTCGCCCGCGCGCCATCCCGCGGTCCTGAGCGATGCCGGCGTCGCCGCGCTCGCGCCATCCGCAAGCCGTGCTGTTCGCCTGCGGGATGAACGCCGTGCGCTCGCCGATGGCGGAGAGCCTGCTGCGGCAGATCGCGCCGCGCACCATGTACGTCCGCTCCGCCGGGGTGAAGAAGCAGGAGCTCGACCCGTTCGCGGTGGCGGCGATGGCCGAGCTCGGCGAAGACATTTCCAAGCACAAGCCGACCACTTTCGACGAACTCGACGACTACGAAGGGCTGAATTTCGACCTGATCGTCACGCTGTCGCCGGAGGCGCACCACAAGGCGCTGGAACTGACCCGCACCCACGCTATCGATGTCGAATACTGGCCGACCGCGGACCCCACCGGGCTCGACGGCAACCGCGAGCAGCGGCTGCAGGCCTATCGCGAGGTCCGCGACAGCCTGCAACAGCACATCCGCAAACGGTTCGGCCGCCACGGTCTGGGCAATGAGTGAGGCGGCCTTCGCCCATTATCCTCAGGCCTCTCAACGCACGTGCCCCGGACGCAGTGCAACGCGCCGCGAAGCGGCGTGGTGCGCTGCAGATCCGGGGCCGTTACGGACCGCAGCCTTCGCGACGGGTACCCCGAGACGCCGAATTCGTTACGGTCCCGGGTCTGCGGAACAGCGCGAAGGCGCGCTGCTCCGCGCCCGGGACACGGCGGCTTGATGCGTCGCCGCGGCGAAACTCTCCCTGCGCGGTTGTCGAAGCCGGACGCATCCGATAGGTTCCGCGCGCAGCCCTCAAGCCCCCGAAATCCCCGCATGCTCGGCCGTCCCAAATTCGTTCTCGCGTCCGGTTCGCCGCGGCGTCTCGCCCTGCTCAACCAGGCCGGCATCGAGCCCGACGCGCTGCGTCCGGCGGATATCGATGAGACGCCGACGCGCGGCGAGCTGCCGCGCTCCTGCGCCAATCGCCTGGCCCGCGCCAAGGCCGAGGCGGCGCTGAAATCGGTGCAGCTCGACGACGACCTGCGCGGCGCTTTCGTGCTCGCCGCCGACACCGTGGTGGCGGTCGGCCGCCGCATCCTGCCGAAGGCCGAGCTGGTCGACGAGGCCTCGCAGTGCCTGCGGCTGCTCAGTGGCCGCAACCACCGGGTCTACACCGCGATCTGCCTGGTGACGCCGAAGGAGAGCTTCCGGCAGCGCCTGATCGAGACCAAGGTGCGGTTCAAGCGGCTGAACGAGGACGACATCGAGGCCTATGTCGGCTCCGGGGAATGGCGCGGCAAGGCCGGCGGCTATGCGGTGCAGGGTATCGCCGGCACCTTCGTGGTCAAGATCGTCGGCTCCTACACCAATATCGTCGGGCTGCCGCTGTACGAGACCATTTCGCTGCTCGGCGGCGAGGGCTTCCCGATTCGCGCCGGTTGGCTCAATGCCAGCTGAGCCGCCGGCCAACGGCGCCAAGCCGGAGAAGCGCTGCCCGATCTGCGGCAAGCCGGCCACCGCGGCGTCGCGGCCGTTCTGCTCGGAGCGCTGCCGCGACGTCGACCTCAACCGCTGGCTGTCGAATTCCTACAGCATCCCGGCCGCCAAGGACGACGACGACGACGCCGATTGAGCGCTGCCGGCTGCTGCCCGCCCCGGTGCGCGGGCGGATCCGGCGCGCGGCGCCACGGCTTTCGATCGCCAGAACTTTTCACGGGATAAATCGACATCGGGCGGGTGGACAGCGCTGTCCTGCCTGACTATAACCCGGCGCTCCCCCGGTTTCGCGCCGGCGGACGACGCCCAGGTAGCTCAGTTGGTAGAGCATGCGACTGAAAATCGCAGTGTCGGTGGTTCGATCCCGCCCCTGGGCACCATTCACTTGAAGATGTCTTTCCCTTCAACAAGTTAAGCCCTTACAGTGAGCTGCGTGCGCCCGACTGTGTAACAACGGTGCGCAGCAATGCCGTCTCGACCGGTCCGCGAAGTGTGAGAGCTACCTTGCGGCGGCATTCTTCCCTGCCGTTCCGCACGACAAAGCGGCTCTCCGCGCGTGTCTCACCGCCGATCACCACGAAACCGATATTGCGAGGTTGTGCGGGTTGGTCAAAGATCTGACCCGGAATTGAAATTCTGCAGTGCGCCATGACTGGATCCCCCTGGCTCGGGCTGTCGCTTCTGCTCGCGGTGTCGCTGCTGTGGGGCACGTCCTTCGTGCTGATCGAGATCGCCGCGCAAGACTACGGCGCGCTGTCGATCGCGCTGTCGAGAGCCGCCGTCGCCGCTGTGGTTCTCGGCGGGGTCGCGGTGCTGTCCGTGCGCCGGCTGCGGATCGCGGCGCGCATCTGGCCGCGCATCGTGTTGCTCTCGGTGGTCGGGCAGGTGGTGCCGTTCTTTCTGCTCGGCCTCAGCGGCCGTCTCACCAGCAGCAGCAGTTCAGCCGTGATGATGGGGGCAGCTCCGATCGCAACGATCGTCGTCGCGGGGCTGATGTTGCAGGAGCGCTGGTCGGCGGGGCGCTGGCTCGGCGTGGTCGTCGCGGGTGCCGGCGTGGTGATCGCGTTCGGATGGAACGGCATCTTTCCATCGCCCGCGCCGGCGGGTTTCGGATCGGACGACGCGCTCGGCAAGCTTTGCGCGCTGGGCGCCGCTCTCGGCTACGCGTTCGGCGCGATCATCTTCCGGTCGATCCCGCCGCAGATTCCGCCGATGGTCGTGGCGGCCCTGTCGCTGTCGTGCTCGTCGCTGCTGTTGGCGGCTGGCGCCGTGCTGCAGGGAGATGCCCTGATTGCCTTTGGCCGTGCCGGCGCCGCGTCGTCCACCGCGATGGTTGCTCTCGGTGTTCTGAATACCGGGTGCGCCTACGCGATCTACTACAAGCTGATCTCGATTTCGGGGGCGGGCTTCGCGTCGCTGAACAACTATCTCGTTCCGATCATCGGCGCGACGGCGGGCGCCGTTCTGCTCGGCGAAGCGATCTCGTGGAATTTGGCGCTGGGCCTGCTGATGATCGTCTGCGGCATTCTGCTGTCGGCTCTGCTGCAAAACTAACACGAGAGTCCGCCGTCAGTGGCGCTGCCGACCGACCAGCACCCAAGGCAGCGCGCTGCCGTATTTGACGGTGTATTGCGCGACATAGCCGCATTTCGAGCACTCGAAGCTGCGCAGATCGCGGCCGCAGGCCATCGGCGCGATCCGGGTGACGCACATTCGCCCGCCGCAGCGGGCGCACGGCATCGGCGGGGCTTCCCGCAACACCTGGGTGCCCGGTGCAGAGCGGTGAGGATCGGTTGGCATAGGGGATCCTGGCTGTTTGGCGGGAGCACTAAACTCTTTCGCCATGCGCTGATTCGACGGCGCGAATGCAACCCTAGGAAGTTCAGCCGCAGTAATCTATCCAAATAAGACGCGTGGCAATTTGCGAAGAGGTCCGGACCTTGAGCGTTCCGGACCTTGCCGGCGTCCTGTCGACCCCAACGCGCCCTACGGCCGCTCGTTCCCCTTCGACATGCTTGGCCGAGGCAGCGGCGTGCTGGCGGTCCGCTCGGAGCCACAGACCACGCACCTGTAGAGCACGGCGTCTTTGCCGCAATACAGCAGCGGGTAATGCGCGATTGCCGACATCGGCTGTTCGGAGCCGCAGTAGCGGCAGTGCATGGCGGGCGAGCGACCGGAGCAGGCGGTTGCCGGAAATTGCAGCGACAACTGGCGCATCTCGTCTCCTCCGGAATAAGGCGGAAGCGCTACACTCCCTGTCCCCGGCAGCGGGCTAATGAGCGATTTGGCAATGCTGCATCGTAAAGCTACGGGGGCTGATTCGCTGTGCACTATTGGACGCCGTCGGACTGGGCGGGCAGTGCAGCATGGTTTCGGCCCGGCGGGATTCGCCGGCGCTGTGCTACTCGCGCTCGATGTGCGGCTTGTCGTGCAACACGGCGTTGAGCAGCGAACTGTTCACTTCGATCTTTCCGTTGTAACTGATCAGCCCGAGCTTGCGGAACTTGTTCATGAAGAAACTGACGCGCGAGCGCGTGGTGCCGATCATTTCCGCCAGGGTCTCCTGGCTGATATGCGGGGTGATCGGCTGCGGGTTGCCTTCCTTGCCGAAGTTCGCCAGCAGCAACAGCAATCGCGCCAGCCGCTTCTCGCTGGAGTTGAACAGCTGGTCGATCAGATCCTCTTCGATCCGGCTGTTGCGGGTGAGCAGGTAGGCCATAAAAAGTTCGGAGAATTTCGGCTGATCGTGCAGCGTCCTCAGCATGGCTTCCTTGGTAATCGACGTCACCAGCGACTCCTCCATCGCCACCGTGGTGGCCATGCGGTGCGAATGGCCGTTGAGGCAGCCTTCGCCGAAAAACTGCCCCGGCTCCATGATCGCCACCACGGCTTCCTTGCCCTGTTCGGACAGCACGGTGAGTTTGATCCGGCCCTTCTGAATGTAGAACACCGCGTTCGCCGCATCGCCCTGGACATAGACGGTCTGATTCTTGCGAAATTCCAGGATCGCCTTGCCCGCGCCGACCCCGGCGAGGAAGGCTTTTGAATCGAACGTATCCTTGACTGCGCGCTCCAACATAGCTTCCCTTTGTCTTGGTGCGTTACCGTACACAACTAGAACGTGTCGGTCGAGAGAAAGGTCCAGCGATGATCGACGAAATCGCGCTACTCGGCCGTGGCGCGCCCGCGGCTGTGGCCCTGCACCGCGGTGGCCGGCGGCTTCAGAAAGGCGTCGAACCGCTCTTTGACGATGGCGTAGCACTCGCAGGACGCCTTCTCGAGCCCCCGCCGGTCCAGTACCTGGATGGTACCCCGGTGGTAGCTGATGAGCCCCGCGGCCTGCATCGCCTGCGCCGCCAGCGTCACCGATTTGCGGTTGGCGCCCAGGATGTGCGACAGAAATTCGTGGGTATAGGGCAACGCCTCGCCGCCGGCGCGGTCATGCATCATCAACAGCCAGCGGCACATGCGTTGCTCGGTCGAATGCATGGCGTTGCAGGCCACCGTTTGCTGCACCTGCGAGAGCAAAGTTTCTGAGTAGCTCACGAACAGATTGCGGACGTGCTCGCTGGTCTTGAATTCGTATTGCAACAGCTCGATCGGACAGCGCGCGGTGTGGCCTTCCAGCTGCACGATGCAGCGGTTGAACGACACCCGGCTGTACATCGCCGCGAACAGTCCGAAGCCACCCTCGCGACCGATATTGGCGGTCTCGATCGCGTCGCCGTTCTCCAGCACGGTGAGCAGCGACAACACCGATCCTTGCGGAAAATACGCATGTTTCAGCAGGCCGCCGGCGTCGCACACCATGTCGCCGAGCTTGAAATGCGTCGGCTCCAGATGGGGTTCGATCCGTCGCCGGCTCGCCGGTTCCATCGCCGCCAGCAATTGGTTGGGCCGGTCGGCGTGATCGACGAGAGGGGGTGGTTCACGTCAAGTGGGGTCGCCTTCCGGGTTGTCGTCGTCGAACATCCGCGCGCATGGGTGTTCGACACCTCGGCGAATGCAAGCACGGCGCCGCGCCGAAGTCTGACTAAAATCGCTCACCTTGCTATGAAGCATGCGCATCGTCTTCCACGATGAGAACCACCGGCGGAGAAGGGGAGCTGCCCTGATGACTTGTCATCAGTGAGCCGCCAGGCTGAGCGGCGCGATCCGTTCGGTCGGGCCGTCAGTTGCGGGCTCGGACCATAGCTTCGCCATCCGCAGGCACTGGATTCTCAGCTCCGGGTTCAAAGTATCGCTTGCGATCTGCCGAAAATCCGCGGCCAGCCGCAGGCATTCAAGCTCAAGTCGGCGCTCTTCGTCACGGTCGAACATCGCGTATCTCCTTGGGACCGCTCATTCATTGCACGCAAATCAGCGCCGTGTCGGTGGTCCACACCACAGACGTCAGGGAAAGATCGCCGGCAGAAAATCGCCGCCAGACGCTTCCCCTTGTCCGGTTTTGCTCAGACCGAATCGGCGAAACCCGGCAGAATTACGGGACAGTGCGGAACTCGCATCGGCGCAAGGCACTTGCGGCGGGATACGAGTGGATTCGGCGGAGCCCTTCATGCTGGAGCAGCCCTTCGAAAAGACTGCGGATTTCCCAATCTTTCTGCAATCTGAAGCGGTGCGTGACCAACTGCAATATCGGCTTCGGCAGCAATCCCTGTTGGGCGAGTTCGGCCGTTTTGCGCTGCAAACCCGCGGTGTCCCTCAGATCCTGCAGCGCGCCGCCGAATGCTGCGCCGAAGGGCTTCAGGCGCGGTTCGCCAAGGTGCTGGAATTTCTGCCGGACCAGAACCGGCTGCTCTGCCGCGCCGACGTCGGCTGGGCACCGGAACAGATCGACAGCGCGTCGCTCGGCACCGCCGTCGGCTCTCCTGCCGGATACGCCTATCAGACCGGTGAATCGGTGATCTCGAATCATTTGCCGGACGATCTCCGGTTTCACACCCCGCAAAGCTTGGTCGACCACGGCATCATTCGCGTCATCAACGTGCCGATCGCGCGCGGCGGCGAGGGCAAGGATTATTTCGGCGTGCTCGAGGTCGAAAGCTCGGATCCCGGTCAGTTCGACCAGGCCGACGCGGATTTTCTTGCCGCTTTCGCCGGTCTGCTCGGGATCGCGATCGAACGCGAGCAAGCCGACGCCAGGCTGGCCGAAGCGCTCGAGCATCAGGCGCTGCTGACCCGGGAAATGAGCCACCGTATCAAGAACAGCCTGGCATCGGTGGTCGGGCTGCTGCGCGTGCAATCACGTAGCGCGCACT
This sequence comes from Rhodopseudomonas palustris BisB18, assembly GCF_000013745.1. Taxonomy (GTDB): domain Bacteria; phylum Pseudomonadota; class Alphaproteobacteria; order Rhizobiales; family Xanthobacteraceae; genus Rhodopseudomonas_A; species Rhodopseudomonas_A palustris_F. The sequence continues at coordinate 4,915,945 of NC_007925.1, read as the reverse complement.
CCGACGACGTCAGGGCCGCGCTCCAGGAGGCCTCGTCGCGGGTCGCCACCATCGCCCAGGTCCACGACAATCTGGCGCGCGGCTCGCGCATCGGCTTCATCGATCTCGCCGACTTCATCGAGGAGTTCTGCGGACGGCTGCAGGCCACGGCGAACGGAAACCAATTGTGCTTTCGCGCCGACCCGATCCCGCTGCCGGCCGATCATGCCATTCCGCTCGGGCTGCTGATCAACGAACTCGTCACCAACGCAGTCAAGCACGCCTATCCCGACCATTGCGGCGTGATCGAGCTGTCGGCCAGCAGGATCGACGGTCGGCTTTACGTCGAGGTCGCCGATCAGGGCGTCGGACTGCCCGCAGGATTCGATTTCGACGCGCCGCGGTGCAGTCTGGGCTTCAAGGTCATCAACGGGTTGGTGCGGCAGCTGCGCGGCCGTCTGCAGGCGCGGGCGAACCAGCCTTGCGGCGCGCGATTTCAGCTCGACCTGCCGATCCTGCCGGCGGCCGCGCAGATCGAGCGCTGACGCTGCATTGCGCGTGCGGCGCTTAGGACGTTTCGGTTAGGATTGAATCATCCAACCAAAATCGGCGTCATTCCGGGGGGCGAGTTCGAAGAACCAGCAAGTCCGGAATCCATACTCCCGGCGATGGTTATGGGATTCCGGGCTCGCTCGCGGCTGACGCTACTCGCGCCCCGGAATGACGGCCAGAACTCTTGAACCGCATCAATCCTAACCGAGAATGCTCTAGCAGTCCGCTGAAAAACTCAATTTCGCCGCGGTTCGATTTCGTTCTAGACTCTCTTCGATTCCGTTTTGTTCACGGGTTTGATGCCCTGCGCCGCAGTTTTTCAGCAGACTGCTAGTGCCGCACTCGTAACTCTACCCGGCGGAAAGTTAACGCATGGGTGACCTGCAAGCCCTATCGCTCTTGCCAGGTGCCGGCATTTTTCGGATCAGCTACGCACTCCCTGCGCTTGATCAGCGTCCTTGTGTCGGAGTGCGAGATGTCGCTGCTGAACAATTTCAAGATTACATTCAAGATCGTGCTGATCGTTACGTTGATGGCGATGCTGACGATCGGCGTGGCGAGTTTCGCGTCCGTCCGCTTGAAAGCCGTCGATGAAAATTACACGGATCTGGTGGATCGGGTCGGCAAGTTCACCTCGATGACCCTGCTTGCCTCCAGCCAGGCCAACGCCTATATCGCCGCGACGTTTCAATTGGCGGTGGAAACCACCGACGCCGGCAATACCAAGTACCTCGGCGCGCTTGGCGACAGCCGCAAGGCTTACGAGACGATGATCGCCCAGGTGCAGCGCGGCCTGCCGGAGCGGGCCGCGCTGATCGAGCCGGTCGCCGCGAAATTTTACAGCGCCTTCGGTGCTTGCGCCCCGGTAATCGATTTTGCGTCGAAGACCACTTCGCCGGAGGGCGCCCTGAAGGCCGCGGCTCGGCTGCAGGCCGAATGCGTCCCCTTGATCGAATCCGCGATCGCGGCGCAGACCAAGCTGGTCGAGGCGCTGCTGCTGGCTGCCGCGAAAGGGTCCGACCAATTGACCGTGGATACCAACTCCGCGGTGATGACGGTGCTGGCCGCCAGTGCGGTTGGTTTGCTGGTGATCTTTGCGCTGGCGATGTGGATCGGCATTAAGGGAATGGCGCAACCGATCGGCCAGTTGAAGGTCGTGATGGAAGCCTTCGCCCGCAACGATCTCACCGCCGACGTTCCCAGCAAGGAGCGCCGCGACGAGATCGGCGAGATGGCCCGCACCGTCGAGGTGTTCAAGACCAACGGCCTCGAAGTCGAACGGTTGAAGCAGGAGCAGATCGTGGCCGAACAGAGCGCGATCACGGTGCGCAAGACCGAGATGAACAAGCTGGCCCATGATTTCGAAAGCGCGGTCGGCGAGATCATTCAGACCGTGTCGTCGGCGGCGACCGAGTTGGAAGCCTCCGCCACCACTTTGTCGGCGACGTCCGAGCGCGCCGAGCAACTCACCACGGTGGTCGCCGCGGCTTCGGAAGAAGCCTCCACCAATGTGCAGTCGGTGGCTTCGGCCACCGAGGAGATGAGCTCGTCGGTCAACGAGATCAGCCGCCAGGTGCAGGAATCCTCGCGCATTGCCAACGAGGCGGTGCAGCAGGCGCAGAAGACCAACGACCGGGTCGGCGAACTGGCCAAGGCGGCGGCGCGGATCGGCGACGTCGTCGAACTGATCAACACCATCGCCGGGCAGACCAACCTGTTGGCGTTAAACGCCACGATCGAGGCGGCCCGCGCCGGCGAGGCCGGTCGCGGTTTCGCGGTGGTCGCCTCCGAGGTGAAAGCGCTCGCCGAGCAGACCGCGAAGGCGACCGGCGAGATCGGCCAGCAGATCACCGGCATTCAGGCCGCCACCCAGGAATCGGTCGGTGCGATCCGGGAAATCGGCGACACTATCGGCAAGATGTCGGAGATCGCCGCCACCATTGCCTCCGCGGTGGAAGAGCAGGGCGCCGCCACCCAGGAAATCTCCCGCAACGTGCAGCAGGCGGCGCTGGGCACCCAGCAGGTCAGTTCCAACATCACCGACGTGCAGCGCGGCGCCTCCGAGACCGGTTCGGCCTCCTCGCAGGTACTGTCGGCGGCACAGACGTTGTCGCGCGACAGCAGCCGGCTGAGGCAGGAAGTCAGCAAGTTCATGGACACCGTGCGCGCCGCTTAAAGCATTTTCGGTTAGGATTGCTACGGTTCAAGAGTCCCGGGCCGTCATTCCGGGGCACGAGCAGCGTCAGCTGCGAGTGAACCCGGAATCCATAACCACCGCAGGGAGTATGGATTCCGGACTTGCTCGTTGTTCGAACTTGCAATCCGGAATGACGACGACATTTTGATTGGATGATTCAATCCTAACCGAAAATGCTCGAGCACCGCGGCCCGCCACCGCCGCCCTCGCCTGCTCCGGAGCAGGACGCCGACTGGGCGACCTATTGCCGAGGCGTTGCTGTCCAGAGCAGACGCGTGGTGGAGTCGTCGTCCTGCTCTGGCTTTTCGATTGCGCATGATCGTTTCCGAAAGCACCCAGTTTCGGATTGGTCCAGTAATTGTACTTGGTCGCAAATTAACGCTGCGTAGAGCGACGCGGGGTTAGTTACCAATGTATCACCGCGATCGGCATCCGGCCCGGCACGCCGATCCTTATCACGCGACATCGCGCTGGAGCACTGAATGTCCTGGCTCAATAATTTCAAGATCATCTACAAGATCATCCTGATCGTCGGCCTGATGGCGATAGTGACGCTCGGGATCGTCGGCTTTGCGGCCGGCCAGATGCAAGAGATGGATGATGCCAACACCGATATGGTGACCCGGATCGACAAGTCGTCGACGCTGGCGGTGCGCGCCGCCAGGCGTGCCGAGAACTACGTCTCGACCGCGTTCCATCTGCTGGCGGAAACCTCCGGCGCCGGTAACGCCAGGTTGCTGGCGCAGGCCAAGGAGAGCCGGCAATCGTTCGAGAAGGGCATGGCATCGGTGCTGCAAGCCATGCCGGAGCAGGCCACGCTGATCAAGCCGGTGATCGCCCAATTCCAGACCGCGTTCGCTGCGTGCGACCCGGTCATTGAATTTGCCTCCACCACGTCCTCGACCGAGGACAATCTGATCGCCGCGACGCGCCTCAAGACGGAATGTGTCCCGGTGGTCGAGGCCGGCATCAAGGCCCATATCGCGATGGTCGATACCATGCTCGCCGATGCAGGCAAGGCGTCCGATTTGATGTCGGCGCGCGCCGCCAGCTCGATCCGTACGGTGTGGGCGGCGGGAATTGTCGGTCTGCTGTTAGCGTTCGCTATCGCGATGTGGATCGGCAGCAAGGGATTGGCGCAGCCGATCGGCTCGCTCAAAAGCGTGATGGAAGTGTTCGCGCACGGCGATTTCAAAGCCAGCGTACCCAGCATCGAGCGCCGCGACGAGATCGGCGAGATGGCCCGCACCGTCGAGGTGTTCAAGACCAACGGCCTTGCGGTCGAACGAATGAAAGAAGAGCAGGCCACGGCCGAACGCACCGCCATCACCCAGCGCAAGACCGAGATGAGCAAATTGGCCGCCGATTTCGAAAGCGCGGTCGGCGAGATCATCCAGACCGTGTCGTCGGCGGCGACCGAGTTGGAAGCCTCCGCCGGCACCTTGTCGGCGACCTCGGAGCGCGCCGAGCAGCTCACCACGGTGGTTGCGGCGGCTTCGGAAGAGGCCTCCACCAATGTGCAGTCGGTGGCCTCGGCGACCGAGGAGATGAGCTCGTCGGTCAACGAGATCAGCCGCCAGGTGCAGGAATCCTCGCGCATCGCCAGCGAGGCGGTGCAGCAGGCGCAGAACACCAACGACCGGGTCGGCGAACTGGCCAAGGCGGCGGCGCGAATCGGCGCCGTGGTCGAACTGATCAACACCATCGCCGGGCAGACCAACCTGTTGGCGCTGAACGCGACGATCGAAGCCGCGCGCGCCGGCGAGGCCGGTCGCGGCTTCGCGGTGGTGGCCTCCGAGGTGAAAGCCCTCGCCGAGCAGACCGCCAAGGCCACCGGCGAGATCGGTCAGCAAATCGCCGGGATTCAAGCTGCCACCCAGGAGTCGGTCGGCGCGATCAAGGAGATCGGCGATACTATCGGCAAGATGTCGGAGATCGCCGCCACCATTGCCTCCGCGGTGGAAGAGCAGGGGGCGGCCACGCAGGAAATCTCCCGCAACGTGCAGCAGGCGGCGCTGGGCACCCAGCAGGTCAGTTCCAACATCACCGATGTGCAGCGCGGCGCCTCCGAGACCGGCTCGGCCTCCTCGCAGGTGTTGTCGGCGGCACAGACGTTGTCGCGCGACAGCAGCCGGCTGAGGCAGGAAGTCAGCAAGTTCATGGACACGGTGCGCGCCGCTTAAAGCGGTTTGCAACCGGTTTTCATCGCGCCGCAGGCGTCAATCGTCATGTCGCGTCGGTTCGGGGCTGACTTGCGCGCCATGCTTGCTAAAACACCGTGATGAAACCTGATCCGATTCGTCTGCTCGGCTCCGCGCTGGCGGTGCTGTGGCTGGTCGCGGCGCCGGCCCGCGCCGAGGACGCCGCCAAACGTCCCGTCGACGCGATGGCGCAGCTCGCCTCGCCGCAGGCGATCGCGGAGTATCGCGCCCGGCTGCAGCAATATCTCGAGGCCCGGCAGGAGTACGAGGCCGACGCCAGCGCCTATTGGAGCGCGATCTCGGAGAAGCGGCGCGGCCGCAACGCCAAGCGCCGCGACGGCGAGCCGGTCACGCCCGACGACTACGTGCTGGTGCAACCGCCGGTCTATGACGGCCCGAAGCGGCCGGTGGATCCGCAGCCGGCGGAGAAGCCCGCGCCCGGCCGCGAACGCAAGGCCATTCCGCTGGTCGGCGATCTGCTGCAGGCCGCCGCCCAGCATTATCAGATCGCCCCGCAGCGCCCCGCCGCCGAACTCGAATTCAAGCGCGCCTATGCCCGCGCCGCGCTCGCCGCCGGGTTGACGCGGGAGCAGGCGGTGCGGGTCTATGCGTTCGAAACCGGCGGCAATGGCGGCCACGACATGCAGTCCGGATTGAGCGCGTCGCGTCCCGGTTCGCGGGCGATCTCCACGGCGATCGGCTACAATCAGCTGCTCACCACCAACAGCGTCGAACTGATGGCCGAGCAGGGCCACGCTATCGTCGCGGCGCTGATCGAGAAAGCCGCGCGGTTGAGCGGGGCGCCGCGCCAGGCACTGGATCGCAAGATCGCGGTGGTGAAGCGGATGGTGGCGTTCGCCCGTTCGGTGCCGGACCAATGGAGCGAGCATGAGAAGCTCGGCAACCAGCCGCAGGGCTGGGCGATCCACGCCATGGTGCTGGATCTCGACGTCGGACCGCTGCTGCAAGTCCACAAGCTTCTAACCTCGGTGCGGTTTGCGCGGCAGAAGGGCCACAGCCGTCCGCTCAGCGCCGCCGAACTGGAGATGATGAATCTCACCGGCGATGGCACCGGGCTCGACATGGTGACGATGCCGCAGGCGCTGCGCGAACAGGTGCCGACCGCGAATTTCTTCCAGCGCAGCGGCTATGAGCGCAATCCGGTGGCGATTCGCCACAACACCGTGGCCAAACTGTTGGCGGTCACCGACGCCCGGATGGACAGCAACAGCAACAACCCCGGCGCCCGCGAATTGGCGGCGGCGTTCTAACGCGGCGTGCGGGTTGGTCGCATTCAATTAAGCCGTCATTCCGGGGCGCGAGGGCGTCAGCGCGAGCGAACCCGGAATCTTGCCGCGAGGTAGGCGTGACAGCTCGTTGCGATATTCCGGGTTCGCGCGCAGCTTGCGTTGCTCGCGCCCCGGAATGACGTCACATAGTCGATGGCGTCTCGCCCGGCGAACGACGCTCACGCGACGGATCATGAATTCAGGTCCCGCGCTATCCCGGGCCGAATTTGAATTTGCCGTCGTCCTCCAGATACGGCCCGCTGCGCATGTAGAGCTGGCCGTTGCTGCCGATGAAGAACAGCGTGTTCTTCGGCACCTTCTTGGCGCCCTTCAAGAGATCCTTGGCGTTGCTGGTGCCCATCTTGTAGGACCACGTCTTGCCGTTGCTCTCGTAGGCGTAGCCGACGTCCGGCGCCAGCACCCACGGCGTCGGCGCCGGCGCCGGCGCCGCGGTCTGCGCCAGCGCCGTGCTCGCCACGACGCCGAGGGCCGCGATGCCCGGCCACGTCTTGAGATATCCTGAACTCATCCTCCGTCTCCCATTGCGCGCGATCCAGCACTCAGAGCCTCAAGCCTGCGAATACTGCTTGAACAAATCACGAACGCGCTTTGTTCGTCAAACCCGACGACGTGAGGCTCGCAATTTTGTCATCCCTCGGAACCGGGCTAATCTGCTGCGCTGGCAGACTACGGCTTGGGACAAGATTTCGCCGGCGCAAAACATGACCGAGTGGCTGGCGGCCGCGCGCCGTGGCGAGAGGATGATTGGCATGGGTCAGATCGTGAAGCTGTCACTGCTGCTCGGCGCGCTGGCGCAGGCGGCGCCGGCATTGGCCGACGAGTTCAAGCTGGCCAGCAACCAGCGGATTTCCTGCGGCCGCGGCTTCAGCGCCGGCAAGCTCAGCACCGCGACCTGCCGGTCTTTCGCGTATCTGTTCAATGTCCGCAGTTCGGAATATTTTCGCTGCACGGTGAGCCTGTCGATGACCCGCGACAGCAAGGAAATCCTCAACGTCCAGACCGACGGCGGCTGCGTCAAGAAGCCCCGGGTGTTCGACACCGACTCCAACTATTCGTTCGACGCCGCCGAGACCGAGCCGCCGAACACCAACTCGTTTTTCGGCACCGGCGGCTACGCGGTGTGGGTCAGCGACAACACCGCGCAGAAGGTTCGCGGTTGCATCATCATCAGCTCCGGGCTCGGATCCGATGTCGCCAAATGCGTCGACATGACGTTCGACTGACGGGGGAGGATGGCGGCGAAGGCGGATCGCGCGCCGCTCAATCGTACAGCCGCAGCGGCTGCGCCGTCGCCGAGCGGGCGAACTTCTTCAGTCCCATCGGCTTGCCGAACAGATAGCCCTGCACGGCGTCGAAGCCGATCTCGTGCGCGGTGAGAAAATCGGCGCGGTTTTCGATTCCGGTGGCCACGGTGCGCGCGCCATAGCCGTTGGCGAGTTCGACGATGCGGCGGCACACCGTCTGTTTCAGCCGGTCGTCGGCGCAGCCGGCGATGAATTCGCGGTCGACCTTCAATTCGACGAACGGAAAGCTGTCGAGGTCCATCAGCGCCGGCCAATCGACCCCGAGCCGGTCGATCGCAATCGCGATGTTGCGCAGCCGCAGCCGCTTGGCGGTATCGACCAATAGGTCGACATTGGCGATCACCTCGGCCGCGTCGACCTCGACGATCAGGCCGCGGAACGCCGGATGGGTCGGCATCCAGCTGCACAGGTCGTGCACGGCGTCGCGGTTGGCGAGAAACGAGATCGGCAGGTTGATCGACAGATCGGTCGCGCCGTGGCGTTCCAGAAGATAGTGCCAATCGGCGATGGTGCGGTTGATGACGAATTCCGACAGCGTGCGGAAGTGCTGATCGTCTTCCGCGGGAATGAAATGCGCCGGCGGCACCACGCCCCAGGTCGGATGCCGCATCCGCACCAGCGCTTCGGCGCCGCACGGCATCAAGCTGCGGGTGTCGATCTTGCGCTGATACCAGAGTTCGAGCCAGCCGGCCTTGAGCGCTTCGGCGACGTCGACCGCGGGACTCGGCACCGGCTCGGCGGGCAGCAGCATCGCCAGGCCCTGATGCAGCGTGCCGGCGCTGAACGGCGTCGGCAGCGGCGGCAGCATCGCCAGGCCGTGCTCGCGCCCCATCTGCTGAATCGCCGCGGTCATGATCGACTCCCGCGGGCAGATCGCCAGCACGTGTCCGGCAAAGCCGCGCTCGGCGAGCATTTCGATCATCCGCCCGGCCTCGACGCCCTCGACCGAGGAGCCGAGCACCACCAGATCCGGCTGATGCTGATCGAGGGCGGCGGCGAACTCGTCGGCCTTGCCGCATTCTCCGGTGATGAAGCCGAGGTCTTCGAGCGCGTCGGCGAGGAAGGTCCGCAGGTGCCTCTTGCTGTCGGCGATGCAGACCCGCGGGGCCACCTTTCGCCGTCCGAATGTCGCGAGTTGCGCTCTCCCAAGCTGGTCAACGCTCTTCATAGAAGTCCCCCAAAAGTCGGGTTTCGTTCTACTTAGCCGCAGCGGATTAAATTATGGAATCTTTGAGATGTCCTCATGAAGTCGCAGGTAGGGTTAAGCATGCAACAGAGATTCAAATTTGAATGATAACGATGCCGGTTGGTGCCGATCGCGTGTCATTTCAATACACGATGACCGGGCGCCGGCGGATTATCCGGGATTGACTTGCCGGGACTGCTCGCGATCCGGCACAGCGCCACGACATTCGCGCGACTAACGGCGATCCGGTGCGGCTAAGACCTTAACGTTTTCAGCGCGAGCCGCTCGCAGCTTGCCCGCGTTGGCGTGTTCGCGTCGTGACGGCGCCGCGGTTTCTGGCAATCTCGGCTTTGCGGCCGCACTCAGCGCAACGGTTGCGGCGACAGTTCGGCGGCTGCATCCGGCGCGGCGGCCGTCGCGGTCTCCGGCATCGCGATCAGAAACAGCGCCAGCGCCGCGGTCGCGACCGCGGCGAGAAACAGGAACGCCGCGGAATAACCGGCGGCGACCACGATCACGCCCGCCACGGCGCTGCTCAGCGCGCCGCCGAGCCCGGCCGCGGTGGCGATCGCACCCTGGCTGACGTTGAAATGCCCGGTGCCGCGGGTGAGGTCGGCGACCACCAGCGGAAACAGCGCGCCGAAGATGCCGGCGCCGACGCCGTCGAGTAGTTGCACCCCGACCAGCCAATACGCATTGTCGGACAACGGATACAGCGCGCCGCGCAGCGCCAGCACCCCGAGCGCGGTGGCGAAGATCGGTTTGCGGCCCCAGACGTCGGCCTTGTGTCCGACCAGCATCGCCACCGGCACCATCACCAGCTGCGCGGCGACGATGCACACCGACAGCAGCGTGGTGCCGAGATCCTTGTTGGCCAGCGCTAGCTTCTGCCCGACCAACGGCAGCATCGCGGCGTTGGCGAAGTGGAACAGCACCGTCGCGCCGGCGAAAACCAGCAGCGGTTTGCAGGTCAGCAGCACGCTGAAGCCGGACGGCTGGTCGTGATGTGGCGCGCCCGGCTCGGCCATTCCGTCGAGGCCGCGCGCGACGTGATCGTCGATGGCGTCGCGCGGAATCGCCAGCGTTGCGGCAATGCTGGCCAGCGCCATCACCGCCAGCAACCAGAACACCACGATCGGTCCGAACCCGTAGGCGAAGATCCCGGCGAGCGTCGCCGCGGCGGCGTTGCCGGCGTGATTGAACGCCTCGTTGCGGCCGATCCGTTTGGCGAAGGCGCGCGGGCCGACGATCCCCAGCGTCACCGCGGCGACCGCCGGCGGGAAGATCGCCGCCGCGGTGGCGGCCAGCGCCTGGGTCGCCGCCACCGCCGCGAAGCTCTGGATGAACGGCAGCGCCACCGAGGTCAGCGTCACCGCGATCGCGGCGATCACGATCAGCGCCCGCTTCGCCTTGCTGGCATCGATCAGCGCGCCGGCCGGAGTCTGCGCCACGATCCCGGCGACCGCCGCCACCGCGATCACCGCGCCGATCGAGGCCTGGTCCCATTGCTGTTCGGTGAGCAGATAGATCGACAGATAGGGCCCGAGGCCGTCGCGGACGTCGGCCAGGAAGAAGTTCAATGCGTCGAGCGGACGCCGGGCGGTGGTTTCATGCTGCGGCACGTCGGCCTCGCGGTGGGAATGGGTAGCCCGGTGCAACAGCCGCCGCGGCGGCGGGTTCCGGGCGCCGGCTCAGGCTTGTTCTATCGGACGCCTTGACCGCGGCGGTCGATCCGTCCACTTTCGCCGCAAAGCTAAAGGGAGAAGATCGCTCATGAAGTCCAGGTTGCTCGGCGTCGCGATTGCGGCCGCCTGTGTTCTGTCGGCGCCGCAGGCCCGCGCCCAACAATTCATCAATATCCTGACCGGCGGCACCTCCGGGGTGTACTACCCGCTCGGCGTCGCGATGGGCAAAATCTACGGCGACAAGATTCCGGGCGTGAAGACCCAGGTGCAGGCCACCAAGGCCTCGGTGGAAAATCTGGTGCTGCTGCAGCGCGGCAGCGGCGAGATCGCGTTCTCGCTCGGCGACTCGCTGAAGGCGGCGTGGGAAGGCGACGAGGAGGCCGGCTTCAAGAGCAAGCTCGACAAGCTGCGGGTGATCGGCGCGATCTATCCGAACTACATCCAGATCGTCGCCACCGCCGAGAGCGGCATCAAGACGCTGGCCGATCTGAAGGGCAAGAGCCTGTCGGTCGGGGCGCCGAAATCCGGCACCGAGCTGAACTCCCGCGCGATCCTGAAGGCCGCCGGGATGGACTACAAGGACATCGGCAAGGTCGAGTACCTGCCGTTCGCCGAATCCGTCGACCTGATGAAGAACCGCCAGCTCACCGCGACGCTGCAGTCCGCCGGCCTCGGCGTCGCCTCGCTGAAGGATCTGAGCAATTCCAGCGAGATCACCGTGGTGTCGGTGCCCAAGGAGGTGGTCGACAAGATCGGCCCGCCGTTCGTGGCGGCGACCATTCCGTCCGGCACCTACAAGGGCCAGGACAAGGACGTGCCGACCGCGGCGGTGATCAACTACCTGGTGACCAGTTCGGCGGTATCGGACGACGTCGCGTATCAGATGACCAAGCTGATCTTCGACAATCTGCCCGAACTCGCCAACGCCCACGCTGCCGGCCGCGAGATCAAGCTCGAAGGCGCCGCCACCGGCAGCCCGGTGCCGCTGCATCCCGGCGCGATCCGCTACTACAAGGAAAAGGGATTGATTAAGTAATTGCCCTCATCCTGAGGGGCCCGGCGGAGCGCGTAGCGCGAGACCGGGCGTCTCGAAGGATGAGGCCGCCGAGCCTTATGGTGTGGAACGCCGGCCGAAAACGCCACGAAAGCGATCAGGCACTTCGCTCAATACGTCATGGCCGGGCTCGTCCCGGCCATCCACGGAAACAGCCAAGGCGTCGCTGGTGGGCGTGGATGGTCGGGACGAGCCCGGCCATGACGCGGAGAGGGGACGCATCTTGCAGATACGTCGCCAGCTTGGAAATTGCGTTTGGATTTAGCGCCAGGGCGGCAGACATCACCGAGCCTTTGCTAGCTAGGAACACGACCCATGCTGCAGCCTGAAACCACCGCCGACCACATCCCTGGCAGAATCGAGTTCGACAATTTCGAACACGGCTTTCCGGAAGGTTTTGGGCCGCGCGGCTGGGATCATCTGGCCTACGGCGTCGCCATTGCGTTTGCGACATTCCAACTCGTCATCGCGGCCTGGAATATCTTGCCAAGCCAGGTGGTGCGCGGCGTCCATGTCGGCTTCCTGATCCTGTTGACCTTCGGGCTGATCGGCAATTTCACCGCCAAGAGCAATCTCGGTCGCACGCTGGGTTGGCTGGTCGGTAGCATCGGTTTTCTCTGCGGCCTGTACCAGTGGATCTTCTACGCCGACCTGATCGCGCGCGACGGCGATCCGACCAACACCGACCTCGTGATCGGCACGCTGCTGGCGATCCTGATCTTCGAGGGCACCAGGCGGCTGATGGGGCTGGCGCTGCCGCTGATGTGCGGGGTCTGCCTGCTGTACTGGTTCTTCGGGCAATATCTGCCGGCGCCGCTCAATCATCGCGGCTACGGCTTCGACCAGGTCATCACCCATCTGTCGTTCGGCACCGAGGGCTTCTTCGGCGTGCCGATCTACGTCTCGGCGACCTACATCTTCCTGTTCATCCTGTTCGGCTCGTTCCTGGAGCGCGCCGGCATGATCCAATTGTTCACCGACGTCTCGCTGGGATTGTTCGGCGGCACCCGCGGCGGACCTGCCAAGGTCGCGGTGTTTGCCTCCGGCATGATGGGCACGATCTCCGGCTCCGGCGTCGCCAACGTCGTCACCGTCGGCCAGTTCACCATCCCGTTGATGATCCGCTTCGGCTATCGCCGCGCCTTTGCCGCCGGGGTCGAGGCCACCGCCTCGATGGGCGGCCAGATCATGCCGCCGGTGATGGGCGCGGTGGCCTTCATCATGGCCGAGACGCTGGGGGTGGATTATTCCGTGGTGGTCAAGGCGGCGGTGATCCCGGCGATGTTGTATTTCGCCTCCGCCTTCTGGATGGTGCATCTGGAAGCCGGAAAATTCGGCCTGGTCGGGATGAAGAAGGCCGAGATCCCCAACGCCTGGAAGGCGCTGGTCCGTGGCTGGTATCTGGTATTGCCGCTGGCGGCGCTGATCTTCATGCTGTTCGAGGGCTTCACCCCGCTCTACGCCGGCACCATGGGGCTGGCGCTGACGGTGGCGCTGATCCTCGGCGCCAGCATCGTGCTGGGCGTTTCCAGCACCGCACTCCGCGTCATCTTCTGGATCGGGCTGGCGCTGATCGCGGGCGTGGTGTCGCGCCACGGCGTCGATATTTTCGCCATCGCCGGCATCGTCGGCGCGCTGGTGCTGCTCTCCAGCCTCAGCCAAGGCGGCCGGGCGACGCTGCATGCCTGCCGGGATTCGCTCGCGGTCAGCGCCAAGTCGGCGCTCACCGTCGGCATGGCCTGCGCCATCGTCGGCACCATCATCGGCATGATGACGCAGACCGGGGTCGGCACCATCTTCGGCGGCTGGGTGATCGGGCTCGGCGAGCACAGCCTGTTCCTGGCGCTGGTGATGACCATGCTGCTGTCGATCCTGCTCGGCACCGGCATTCCGACCATTCCGACCTACATCATCACCGCCGCACTGGCCGCGCCGGCGCTGGCGAATCTCGGCGTGCCGTTGATCGTCAGCCACATGTTCGCGTTCTACTACGGCATCATGGCGGACCTGTCGCCGCCGGTGGCACTCGCCGCTTTGGCGGCGGCGCCGATCGCCCGGGAAAATCCCGACAAGATCGGCTGGGAGGCGATGCGGATCGCGCTCGCCGGCTACGTCATTCCGTTCATCGCGGTGTATTCGCCGGCCTTGATGCTGCAGGACGGCGATCCGATGGCGGCGAAGATCGGGTTCACCGGCGCGGTGGTCTATGCATCAATCAAGGCGCTGGTGGCGATCGGGCTGTTCGGGATGGCGGCGATCGGCTTCCTGTTCACCCGGATGAGCGCGATCGAGCGGATCGTCGCGCTGGCGGGCGGGCTGTGTCTGCTCGGCGAATTTCCCTACAGCGACTGGGTGGGCTTTCCGCTCGGGCTCGCCATCGTGGCGTGGCAATGGCGGCAGCGGCCGCCGCGGCCCGAGGTCGCTCACGCGTGAGCCTGTGCCTGGTCTCGGCGGGCGCGCTGAAGACGTTGCAGATTGCGGCGTTCACGTTGGCCTGGACGCATTCGATCGAGAAGACCGCGTGGCAGGAAGACTGGCGCGTCACCGCGCAGGGGCTGCAACTGGTCGAGGCCCGCATCAAGGGGTTTGGCGCCGGCATGGAGCCGCCCCCCGACGCGCGATTGATCGACGGCTGGTTTCGATGGCATCCGCACAACCCGCCGCAGCCTGAATTGGCGCTCGGCAATTCGGCGGCCGCCGGCGAGTGGCGGCTGTGCGAAAGCGGGCGCTGCGCCACGCTGTCGGAGATTCTCGGCCACGACGTCGGCGTCCATGTCACGACGTTGAGTGCCTGCGAGCCGTAGCCGGGTTTCTCGCGGGCGACGAATCGCGCTAGGTCACCGGCATGGAGCGTCGATAAGGCGCCGTGTCCCGGGCGCGGAGCAGCGCCCTTCGCGCGGCTCCGTCGAACCGGGACCGTTACGAAGGCAGCCTCCGTAACGGCCCCGGCTCTGCAGCGCACCACGCCGCAAGCGCGGCATAGTGCGCTGCGTCCGGGGCACGCGTCCCGTCGATCTCATCGACACGGGTCGGCCGCCGGAGCTAGGCCGATTCACAATGACCTCGTTGCCACCCGATAGGACTTCATCGATGCGCCGGTTTTTGATCATCGCGGGGCTCAGTCTTGCCGCGCTGTTCGGCCTCGCCGCGCCAAGCTTTGCCACCGTCAGCGAGCCGGACGACGATCCTTTGATCGATCCCGCGCCCTGCGTGAATGCCGCGACCGACGGCGACGCCGACAACGTCATCGCGGTGTGCACCCCGCTGATCGATCAGGAGAAGACCGGCAAGCCGGAGCGCGTCAAGGCGCTGCTGGCGCGCGCCGCCGCGTTCGATCGCAAACAGCAATTCGATCGTGCGCTCGGCGACTATGACACCGCGTTGATGCTCGATGCCACAAAGCCCGACGGCTTCAATGCCCGCGGCGAGTTGCGGCGCCGGCAGGGCAACCGCCCCGGCGCGCTGGCGGATTTCGCCGCCGCGGTGAAACGCGACCCTCAGCACCAGGCTGCGCGCGCCAACTACAAATCGCTGGCGCTGGAATTGGAGCGGCTCGGCGCCCAGCTCGCGGTCAAGAACAAGCCGAGTTTCGATTGCAAGCAGGCCAAGCGGCCAGTGCAGAAGGCGATCTGCGCCGATCCGGAATTGGCCGATCTCGATCGCGAGATCGACGCTGCGCATCAGGCGAAACTACGCCACGCCGCTGCAGGAACGGTATCCCGCCGCGCCTTGCTGCGGGCGCAGGACGCCTACCTCGCCGAACGCAATGCGGCGTTCGGCCGCTCCACCGATGAGCTGCGCGCCGCGATGAAGGCCCGGCTGCGGCAATTGCGCGGCGGCAAGGCCGATTAGCCCGGCTGATCGACGCAAAACCCCCGTTCCAAGCGGCCGACGTCGTTGATTAGGAACAAAGGCGGGGTTGCTAACGCCGGCTAAAAGCTGGAGATGGCGGCAAACCGCCAATACGAGGGGAGAACGCGCCATGAATATCCATGAAAACAGCCGCTATCGCGAGGTCCACGCCCGATCGCTCGCCGACCCGGAAGGTTTCTGGGGCGAGGCGGCGCGTGAGATCGACTGGATCAAGCCCGCCGACAAGGTGTTCGACGCCTCGCTCGGGCTGTATGGCCGCTGGTTTGCCGGCGCCCAGGTCAACACCTGCTACAACGCACTCGACCGCCACGTCGAACGCGGCCGCGCCGATCAGCTGGCGCTGATCCACGATTCGCCCTTGACCGGCACCGTCACCAAACTGACTTACGCGCAATTACTCGAGGAAGTCGCGACGCTCGCCGCGGTGATGCAGGATTTCGGCGTCGCCAAGGGCGACCGCGTCATCCTCTATATGCCGATGGTGCCGGAGGCGATGGTGGCGATGCTGGCCTGCGCCCGGATCGGCGCGGTGCATTCGGTGGTGTTCGGCGGCTTCGCGTCGAAGGAACTCGCCACGAGGATCGACGACGCCAAGCCGAAGCTGATCCTGTCGGCGAGTTGCGGCATCGAGCCCGGCCGCATCGTCAAGTACAAGCCGTTGCTCGACGACGCCATCGCGCTGTCGGCAGCACCTCCGCAGGCCTGCATCATCCTGGAGCGGCCGCAGCAGACCTGCGAACTCACCCCCGGCCGCGATCACGACTGGGCCAGCTTGCGCGCCGCTGCACTCGCCGCCGGCAAGAAGGCCGATTGCGTGGCGGTCGAGGCCACCGACCCGCTGTATATCCTCTACACCTCCGGCACCACCGGCAAGCCGAAGGGCGTGGTGCGCGACAATGGCGGCCACCTCGTCGCGCTGAAATGGACCATGGAAAATCTCTACGGCGTCAAGCCCGGCGAAGTCTGGTGGTGCGCCTCCGACATCGGCTGGGTGGTCGGCCACAGCTACATCATCTACGGCCCGCTGATTCACGGCGCGACCTCGATCATGTATGAGGGCAAGCCGGTCGGCACCCCGGATGCCGGCGCGTTCTGGCGGGTCATTGCGGACTACGGCGCGGTGGCGCTGTTCACCGCGCCGACCGCGTTCCGCGCCATCCGCAAGGAAGACCCGGACGGCACCTTCTTCGGCAAATACGATCTGTCGAAGCTGCGCACCCTGTTCCTGGCCGGCGAGCGCGCCGATCCGCCGACGGTGGAATGGGCCGAAGAGATGCTGCACGTGCCGGTGATCGATCACTGGTGGCAGACCGAAACCGGTTGGTGCATCGCCGGCAATCCGGTTGGGCTCGGGCTGTTGCCGGTCAAGCACGGCTCGCCGACCGTGCCGATGCCGGGCTACGATATCAAGGTGGTCGACGAGGCAAGCCATCCGGTGCCGCTCGGCACCATGGGCTCGATCGTGATCAAGCTGCCGCTGCCGCCCGGCAACCTGCCGACGCTGTGGCAGCAGGACGAGCGCTGCCGGGAAAGCTACTTCATCGATTACCCCGGCTACTACAAGACCTCGGACGCCGGCTACATGGACGAGGACGGCTACGTCTTCGTGATGGGCCGCACCGACGACATCATCAACGTCGCCGGCCACCGGCTCTCCACCGGCGGCATGGAGGAAATTCTCGCCTCCCATCCCGACGTCGCCGAATGCGCGGTGCTCGGCATCAACGACCCCATCAAGGGCGAGGTGCCGTGCGGCTTCCTGGTGTTGAAGGCCGGCGTCACCCGCGACGCCGTCACCATCGAGCAGGAAGTGGTCAAGCTGGTGCGCGACAAGCTCGGGCCGGTCGCGGCGTTCAAGCTCGCCATTACGGTCGGCCGGCTGCCGAAAACCCGCTCCGGCAAGATTCTTCGCGGCACGATCAAGAAGATCGCCGATGGCGAGGAATGGGCGATGCCGGCGACCATCGAGGACCCGAAGGCGCTCGACGAGATCAGCGACGCGTTCAAGAGCCACGGCTGAGCCGGGGCACCGGGGCAGGCGGGCCGTCACGGCCGACTTGCCAGCGCAAGACTTGCAATTGCCGCGATCGCGGGGCAACTGGGCGGGCGAAATGCCCGTCCAGGAGAGCGCATGACCATCCCGACCCGCCCGATCGCGCTGCTGCTGGCGGCGCTGACGCTGTCCGCCTGCGCCACCCGCCACGACGTGCCCGCCGCCGCCAACATGGGCGACGACGACGAGTTCTGCCGCGCCAACAATGTCGCGGTGGGCTCCACCGACTATGTCAACTGCCGCAAGAACCGCGACGTCCAGCGTAGCAACGCCATCACCCGCGCCAACCGCGCCCAGCGCAATCTCGGCGAGTTCATGATGGATCACCCCGACCGACCCTGAGCGCGGCGCGGCCTCAGGCCGAGTAAGCGACGCGCTATGTCTGCGCCTTTCGTCTATACTACCCGCACATGGTACCGGTGCTTATTCGCGCCGCGAACCGTTGCGCGCGTAGCTGTGACAATGCCGCCACGCACACACCAAAACACCGTCGATTTGATTTAGATCAAACTTAGAAAAGCTCTTCCTGCGCTGGTTCCCGCCAGCGGGCGCGCTCGCGCCCGCGGGGTAATCCTAACAGGGGCAGGTAATGAGGAAGCTATTGGTTGCGATGTCGGCGCTGATGTTGGCGACGGCGCTGAATGGGGTATCGGCGACCGCCGAGGCCGCCGACATGCCGGCGGGCAAGCCGTTCTACAAGGCGCCCGTGGTCGAGGCGTGGAATCCCTGGATGATCCGGCTGCGCGCGCTCGGCGTCGTGACCCGCGATTCCGGCACCGTCAACGGCATCGCCGGCTCCGACCTCGCCACCTCCGACGTCGTGGTGCCTGAGCTCGACATCTCGTATTTCTTCACCCGCAACATCGCGGCGGAATTGATCCTCGGCGTCACCAAGAACCACGTCACCGGCGCGGGCTCGCTGGCCGGCGTCGACGTCGGCAAGTCCTGGCTGCTGCCGCCGACGCTGACGCTGCAATATCACTTCACCGATTTCGGCGCGTTCAAGCCCTATGTCGGCGCCGGCGTGAACTACACGTTCTTCTTCAGCCAGTCGGCGGCGGGCGGCACCGTGACCGACAGCCACCTCAAGGACACCGCGGCGCCGGTGGTGCAGGTCGGCTTCGACTACATGATCAACAATCATTGGGGCTTCAACGTCGACGTCAAGAAGCTGTGGCTGCGCCCGGATTGGAACGGCACGCTGGCCGGCGGTGTGCCGGTCTCCGGCAAGGTCAACCTCGATCCGTGGCTGATTGGCACCGGCATCACCTACAAGTTCTGATTTTTCATAATTGCGCGCGGGGCGGGGCGGAGCGATCCGCCCCGCTTTTGTTGTGTAGCGGTCTGTTGGCGGAGCAGCGCCACATTGCCTTCGCCCGCCAGTTCGGCTTTGGTGCCGGCCATTCATCCAATGCGCGCGGCGCCACGAGGACACCACATGGACATCAAGGTCAGGGATTCCAACGGCGCGCTGCTCGCCGAGGGCGACACCGTCACGCTGATCAAGGATTTGAAGCTGAAGGGCTCCTCCACCGTGCTGAAACGCGGCACCGTGATCAAGAACATCCACCTCACCGAAGACCCGGCCGAAATCGAAGGCCGCACCGACAAGGTCAAAGGGCTGGTGCTGCGCACCGAGTTTCTGAAGAAGGCGTGAGGGCAGGGGGCGACCTGACGGCCACGGGATCCGGTTGAGCCGGCCCTTTAACGCGCTAAGCTTGGTTTCGGCGGCGCGGTGGGGCGATCGACGACATGGGCGCGGACATCCAATTCCCGCTGGAATTTCTTGTGGTGGGAACGCCGGTTTCCTTGCAGGCCAAGCGGCGGGAATCGATCGAACAGTGGAAGGCGCAGATCATCGCCGCCAGTCGGGCGGCGCTGCCGGAGGGGCATTTCGCCAGCGGCAGCCCGATCGCAGCAACGTTGTTCTACTTCCCTGCCTCGGAAATGGCCGGCGATATCGACAATATCATCAAGCCGGTTCTCGATGCACTGGGGCGCAATGTCTATCTGGACGATCGACAGGTGCACCGTGTGCTGGTTCAGAAGTTCGAGCCCGGCAACGTATTCGGGTTCGGCTCGCCTAGCCCGGTCTTGCAGCAGGCCTTAATCCAGAGCGAGCCTGTCCTATATATCCGGTTGTCCGACGATCCATTCGAGGACCTCACCTGATGAACCGTCTCGAGAGCAGTCTTGGCAGCAGCGAAGCGGAAGTGATCGAGAGCCTGCTGCCGAAATACCAGGCGGAGGGCTTTGACGTTTATGTGAACCCTTCGCCGGCGATTCTTCCGCCTTTCATGCAGGCCTATCGGCCCGATGCCATCGCGCTCAAGAAAGGCAAGAAGATTGCCATTGAGATCGTCGGCCCGACGTCTCCATCCGACAACAAGATTGAAGGGCTGCAGTCGCTATTTGCCGGTCAGAGCGATTGGGAGCTGCAGGTTTTCTATGCCTCGCCGTTGGCCTCCGGCAGAAACTTGGGGATAGCCTCTCGCCAATTGATCGATGGGTCGATTCGGCAGGTGGAGACGTTGCTCTCCGCCGGTCATCGTCACCCGGCGCTGGTGATGGCCTGGGCGACCTTCGAGGCGGTCGGGCGGGCGCTGCTCCCCGATCAGTTGCAGCGCCCGCAGACGCCGGCCCGCCTGGTCGAGGTGCTGGCGTCGGACGGCTATGTCACGCCCGACGAAGCCCATGTGCTGCGGCGCGCCATCGCGCCACGCAACGCGGTCGCGCATGGCGACCTCGATGCCGTGGTGGATGACGGACTGCTCGAGCGGTTCGTCGCGATTCTGCGGACCTTGGCCGACATGGTGCCGGCGGCGGCGTAGACCGACACCGCGCACCGACAAGGTCAAAGGGCTGGTGCTGCGCACCGAGTTTCTGAAGAAGGCGTGAGCGGAGCCTGTGGCTGCAGCGGGCTTTCGTCGGCACAGTTCGCGACCGGAGCCGCCGCCTGCAGCCGCGCGATCTCGGATTCCAGCCGCTCGTTGACCAGGATCAGCGCCTTGATCGCGCCGACGAGGTTGCCGTCGCAGGAAGCGATGATGTCGTCGATCTGCGCGTCAATCCGGTTACCCATCACGCCACCTCGGTCGGTTGCTGCTACGGTCACTTGCCGTATCGACGAAGTATCGTCGCCGGATTGAGGCGGAATTTTTCCGCCATTCCGGCGCGATTGAGATCTGCGACTTTTCCACAGGGGGCACAGCCGCCTGCGGCGGGATGAGGTTCGCTTGACGGCCATTGCAGCCGGGCGGGTCGCCCCGATCAGGTTTCGACGTAAGCCGCGATGCTGGTGGCGGCGGGTACCGGCAGGCCGTCCTCTTTAAAACCGTCGATGTGAAAGCGAATGGCGGCGCGGATTTCAGTCTCGACCGCCGCGACGCTGTCGCCGGTCGCGACGCAGCCCGGCAGGTCCGGCACATAGGCCGAATAATTGCCGCCTGTTCGATTACGATGGCGTAGCGCATCAGCGCCGCTCCTTGAGCCCGCCCGCAGCTTAGCCGAGTGCAACAGCCCTGCAACCGGGGCCTCGCGCCTGCTCCGCGCCTCCCCCTTTGGTCGGGGCCGCTCCGCGCCGCTCGGGCCTTGACATCGCCGGCCGTGGATGATGGTTTAGCCGCCATGCGCACGGCAGCCCGCCTTTCCCGTCTCTGGTGGCCCACCTTCTGAAGGTGGCCGGTGCGATTTCCATTTTTCCAATCGTCAAGGCCGTCAACGCAGTGCGACGGCCTTTTGTTTGTTTGCCCTGCGTTCCCAGCCTTCCGCAACACCGAGTTTTGCGACGGGGCCAGCGTTTAAGGAGCAAGGACAGATGAACCGAACCGTATTCGCGCTGCCCGCGCGCAGCGATTACGCCACCGCCGGCGGGCTTTCGGTGACGCGCAGCGTGCAGCAATTCACCGGCGGCGACGCGCTCGACAATCTGATCGACCTGCTCGACCACCGCCCCGGCGTGATGCTGTCGTCCGGCACCACGGTGCCCGGCCGCTACGAGAGCTTCGACCTCGGCTTCGCCGATCCGCCGCTGCGGCTGGTTTCCACCGGCGACAACTTCGCGTTGACCGCGCTGAACGCCCGCGGCGAGGTGCTGCTGGCGTTCCTCGCCGCCACCCTGCAGGAGCCCTGCGTGGTGATCGACAAAGTCGCCGGCCGCCAGATCGACGGCCATATCATCCGCGGCGAAGCGCCGGTCGACGAGGACCAGCGCACCAGGCGCGCCAGCATGATGTCGCTGGTGCGGGCGCTGGTGGCGGCGTTCGCCTCGCCGGGCGATCCGATGCTCGGGCTGTTCGGCGCCTTCGCCTATGACCTGGTGTTTCAGTTCGAAGATCTGAAGCCAAAGCGCGCCCGCGAAGCCGACCAGCGCGACATCGTGCTGTACGTCCCGGACCGGCTGTTGGCCTATGACCGCGCCACCGGCCGCGGCGTGCATCTGGCCTACGAATTCTCCTGGAACGGCCGCTCCACCGAGGGGCTGTCGCACGACACCCCGGACAGCGTCTACGCCAAGAGCCCACGGCAGGGCTTTGCCGATCACGCCCCCGGCGAATATCAGGCCACGGTGGAGGTCGCCCGCGCGGCGTTCGCCCGCGGCGATCTGTTCGAGGCGGTGCCCGGGCAATTGTTCGCCGAGCCGTGCGAGCGCTCGCCGGCGGAAGTATTTCAGCGGCTCTGCCGGATCAATCCGTCGCCCTACGGCGCCTTGATGAATCTCGGCGACGGCGAATTTTTGGTGGCGGCGTCGCCGGAAATGTTCGTGCGCTCGGACGGGCGCCGCATCGAGACCTGCCCGATTTCCGGCACCATCGCGCGCGGCGTCGACGCCATCGGCGACGCCGAGCAGATCCGGCAATTGCTGAATTCGGAGAAAGACGAATTCGAGCTCAACATGTGCACCGACGTCGACCGCAACGACAAAGCGCGGGTCTGCGTGCCGGGCACAATTAAAGTTCTCGCGCGCCGCCAGATCGAAACCTATTCAAAACTGTTCCACACCGTCGACCACGTCGAGGGCATGTTGCGGCCGGGCTTTGATGCGCTCGACGCCTTCCTGACCCACGCCTGGGCGGTGACGGTGACCGGGGCGCCGAAATTATGGGCGATGCAGTTCGTCGAGGACCACGAGCGCTCGAGCCGCCGCTGGTACGCCGGCGCGATCGGCTGCGTGAATTTCGACGGCAGCATCAACACCGGGCTGACCATCCGCACCATCCGGATGAAGGACGGCCTCGCCGAAGTCCGCGTCGGCGCCACGCTATTGTTCGATTCCGATCCGGTCGCCGAAGAGAAGGAATGTCAGACCAAGGCCGCGGCGCTGTTCCAGGCGCTGCGCGGCGATCCGCCGAAGCGGCTGTCGGCGCTGGCGCCGGACGCCTCGGGCTCCGGCAAGAAGGTGCTGCTGATCGATCACGACGACAGCTTCGTGCACATGCTGGCGGATTACTTCCGCCAGGTCGGCGCTCAGGTCACCGTGGTGCGCTACATCCACGCGCTGCCGATGCTGGCGAACAACGACTACGATCTGCTGGTGCTGTCGCCCGGCCCCGGCCGGCCGGAGGACTTCAAGATCAAGGCGACGATCGACGCTGGGCTGCAGAAGAACATGCCAATCTTCGGGGTGTGCCTGGGCGTGCAGGCGATGGGCGAGTATTTCGGCGGCCAGCTCGGGCAATTGGCGCAGCCGGCGCATGGCCGGCCGTCGAAGATCCAGGTCCGCGGCGGCACGCTGATGCGCGGCCTGCCGGACGAGATCGTGATCGGCCGCTATCACTCGCTCTATGTCGAGCAGGACAGCATGCCCGAGGTGTTGGCCGTCACCGCCGCCACCGAGGACGGCATCGCCATGGTGATCGAGCACAAGACCTTGCCGGTCGGCGGCGTGCAGTTTCATCCCGAATCGCTGATGTCGCTCGGTGGCGAGGTCGGCCTGCGGATCGTCGAAAACGCCTTCCGGCTTGGTCTTCCGGCCAATTGACCGCCACTTGGAAAGGACGTCTTGGAATGTCCGTCGCAGCAGTGAAAGACCTTACGATGACCATCGCCTAC
The DNA here is from genome assembly GCF_000013745.1 of Rhodopseudomonas palustris BisB18. Lineage (GTDB taxonomy): Bacteria > Pseudomonadota > Alphaproteobacteria > Rhizobiales > Xanthobacteraceae > Rhodopseudomonas_A > Rhodopseudomonas_A palustris_F. The sequence goes on along the minus strand of NC_007925.1, from coordinate 4,892,500 downwards.
GATCTCAAGGCCAGCGTCCGTACCATCCCGGACTATCCGAAACCGGGCATCCTGTTCCGTGACATCACCACGCTGCTCGGCGACGCCCGCTCGTTCCGCTGCGCGATCGACGAATTGGTGCAGCCCTGGGCCGGCTCCAAGATCGACAAGGTCGCCGGCATCGAAGCGCGCGGCTTCATCATCGGCGGCGCCATCGCGCATCAGGTGTCGTCGGGCTTCGTGCCGATCCGCAAGAAGGGCAAGCTGCCGCACACCACGGTGAGCATGTCCTACGCGCTGGAATACGGCTCCGACATCATCGAGATGCACGTCGACGCCATCAAGCCCGGCGAGCGCGTGATCCTGGTCGACGACCTGATCGCCACCGGCGGCACCGCGGAAGGCGCCATCAAGCTCTTGCGCCAGACCGGCGCCGAGATCGTCGCCGCCTGCTTCATCATCGACCTGCCGGAGCTTGGCGGCGCCGCCAAGATCCGCGACATGGGCGTGCCGGTCCGCGCGCTGATGGAATTCGAAGGCCACTGAGCGGCGGCCGTCCACGCGATTCTGCGTCATCCTGAGGAGCCCGGCGATGCGCATAGCGCGAAGTCGGGCGTCTCGAAGGATCGGCGGCAAGCGCGTCGCCGGCGCCCGTCGCGTCACCCGGTTTCGCAGGCCATAGCCGGTTCGCGGCAACGGAAGGGTATTGGTGCCGTCAAGCAGGTTGGGACTGCACCAATGTAAGGATGTCTTCTAAAGGGTATAGCATTTTAGGAAGCTTGGTATTCTCAGAATAGATTCTGAATCCAAGGCTCTCGTAGAACGCCGTGGAATCAGCATCGACCGAGATCAGCTCGAGCTGGTTGATTCCGTCCGGTCTGAGCGGCCTTACAGCAGGCGTTTGCCGGGACGGCCCGTGCTGGCGCGCCGGCGACATGGCGAAGAGCGGTTCACTGCTCGCTATCGGCATCCGCTGCGGCCGATCACGGTCGATATGACGGACGGCGGCCCGGCGGATGCTCAGACGAGAAACTAATCCAGAACGTCACACAGGCGAATTCTAGGATGGCCTGTTCATAAGCCCGTCAGCAGCACGCCACTGCGGTAGGGTCGCCGAATCCACAATTAGATCGACGAGATTGGTGGCGATGTTCCGCCGTCGTTGTCGTCGTCATCCAGATCTAGAGCTTCTATCGGCTTGTACGCGTCTGATTGTCCAGGATGCCTGATCGCGGCGATCTCAACGACGCCATTTCGCTGTCGAACCGTGAGAATATAGGGATTTACTACCATTCGGCGCGTGCCGGGGATCAACCCCGGCGGAGCGCTGTGCGGATGTTCCGCCAATAGGCGTCGAGCTTCCTGCATACGAGCGATGATTTTTTCGGCCGCCGCTGGACTTCGCTCGGCGATGTAAGTGATTTGCTCCAAAACCACTGTCGGGCTTTCGGAGTCATCCGGGCAAGACGCGGAGCCATCAGCCGGCAATCCCGCGACGCCTTAGCTTGGCTTGATCAACGATCCTGGTAGCTTCGTCCATAACTCCATCAAAATCGACGCCGTCACCACGATCCAGCGCAGCCAGACCGTCCGCCTCTCGCAGGATATCGGCACCCTCTTCAGCCAGAAAATGACTGAGGGCCCGCAGCATCACCCAAGTGCGGTCGCGATCCAGTGCTCTTGCGATCTGCTCGAAGGCATCAACCGTAGATGTGGGGACCCTGAGAGAAATTTGAGTTTTATCAGTCTGCTCGGACATCGAATGGCCCTCTAATCTCATGTAACCCAGTGTATCCCAACGTATCCCATGGATCAAGCTTGGAATCACGTTACGGATGAGACGTGCCAAAATGCGTCACTCGATGTGTCCAGATCTCGCAGCGCCGCGGACGATCAAGGTCGATATCACGAACGTCGGCCCGGCCTCGCCCAAACCAGCCGCCAAACAAGAACGTCGCAACGGCAAACTCCGAGATCAGCTGTTCAAAAACCCGTCGGCAAGACGCGCTGCGGGACAAACCCTGACGAATCTCGCAAGGTCTTCCGAACGTTCATCCCCTTGGCTCCAAGGGGAGGGATAAGATAGTGCCACTATATTTGGCGTGTCCCTGAGTAAACGGGATAAGCAGTAAGCCAGCATGCGCAGTGATCGCGGTAACTTTTGAGAAGACGTCCATCAACAGATGCGACCCCAGAGCTTGACGCTGATAATTCGTATCGACCGCCAAGAAACTCAAATTCACGGCTGGAAACGCTGTGTAGTTCCGGATGTACTTGTCTTTGTTGGTCTCGGAGAGTTCTGAAACGCTGTCGGAACCGAGCTGCAAAGCGTAGTATCCGATGACGTTGTCGGAGCCTTCAAGGAAGGCGCAAAAGACCCCGTGCTCCATCCTGCGCGCGGCCTTTTTCGTTTGTTCTTTAAGAAATTATCGAGCGGTTCCGTTGCGTAGCGCAAGGGCGTTCCACCAGCGCATAAAGGCTAAGATGACGGGGTTGCTCATGGGCCTAATCCAGTGGGTTGCCGCTAGGCCAACTGATTATCCTTTAAAAATAGTGTTCTTTCCAAAAAGTTCAATTGAGGCATCTCAAGAGCATGCCGCATCTTTGGGCTCACAGCCGCTCGACCTGGCCGTAGCCGAGATTGGCGGAGATTTCCGCCGCGGTGGCGCAGAGCTTTTCGGCCAGCACCGGGAAGCGCTCCGGCTCGATGTCGAGCACTGTGCCGACCGCGCTGATCGCTGCGATGATGCGGCCCTTCATGTCGAATACTGGGGCTGCGACGCAGCGAATGCTCGGCGCGTCCTCCTCGTCGTCGAACGCCCAGCCGCGCGCTCGCACCGCTTTCAGCAGCGCGCGGAATTTCGCCGGATCGGTGATGGTCGACGGCGTCTTCGCCTCCCAGGTGGCGTTGCGCAGCTTGTCCTCGATCTCGCCAGGCGACAGCCACGCCAGCAGCACTTTGCCGAGCGACGAGGAATGTAGCGACAACCGCTTGCCGATCCAGGTGTTGACCCGGATCTCGCGTAAGCCCTCGACCTTCATCAGATAGACCGCCTCGGTGCCCTCCATGACGCCGAGGTGGCAGGTCAATTCGACTTCCTGGGCCAGCCGCTTCAGCGCCGGCAGCGCCGACTGCTCGATCTTGCGCTGGCTGGCGGCGATGGTGCCGAGTTCGAACAGCCGAAGGCCTAGCACATAGCCGCGGTCGGCCTGCAATTGCAGCGCGCCGACCTTGCACAGCGTGCTGATCAGGTGGTGGCAACTGCTGTTGGGAAGGCCAAGCCGGGACCTGATCGCCGCGAAGCCGATGCCGGGCTCTTGGGCGATCAGATCGAGGATCGCAAAACCCTTGGTCAGGGCAGGGGCCGCCGAGCGCTCCTCGGGCGCGACCGTCCGGTCATTCACAGTCTCCATGCTCATCTCAACCTCCGTCGTCATTCGGCCGTGGATCGCCTGGATCGCGCGCCGAAGCAACTTGCCGTCCGGCTGCGCGGCGGGACGCCCCCGACGAACTGCGTAGTTTTACGGAACTTGACGATTCCGCCGCATCATAATACTGCCTATTCCACACCAGGAAATCAAGTTCCATATACGGAATTACTATCGGAGACCATCCCATGCCCCTTCCCCTGCTTCGCGGCGTCATCCCGCCAGTCCCCACCATTCTGCATGACGACGGCACTTTCGATTCGGTAGGCATGGGGCGTGTGATTGACCGATTGCTGGAGAGCGACGTCAACGGCTTCCTGTTCCTGGGCAGCGCGGGGGAATTCGCCCATCTGACCACGGTGCAGCGCAAGGCGATCGCCGAGTTCTGCATTGCGCGGGTCGCGGGTCGCAAGCCGGTGATCATCGGCACCGCCGCCTGCGGCACCCTCGAGGCGATCGAACTCGGTCAGCACGCCGCCGCCGCCGGCGCCGATGCGGTGATCGTGGTCAATCCCTACTACGCGCGGCTGACCGAGGAACGGATCTACCTGCACTACCGAAGCATCGCGGAAGCGGTGCCGGTGCCGGTGCTGCTCTACAATTTCCCGGCCCTGACCGGCGAGGATCTGTCGATCGAGTTGGTCGGCCGGCTGGCGCGCGACTGCCCCAACATCGTCGGCATCAAGGACACCGTCGACTGCCTCAGCCACATCCGTCGGCTGATCACCGAGGTGAAGAGCGTTCGGCCGGACTTCCTGGTGTTCTGCGGCTTCGACGAATACGTGCTCGACACCTTGATGCTCGGCGGCGACGGGGTGATCCCGGCGACCTCGAATTTCGCCCCGGAAGTGACCTGCGGCATCTACGCCGCCTTCAACCGCGGCGACTTTGCCGCGCTGGGCCCGCTGATGCGCCGGCTCGCGGTGCTGTGCCAGATCTACATCACCGACGTTCCGTTCACCGGTCTGGTGAAGGAAGCCCTCGTCAAGACCGGGCTCGACATCTCGACCGCGGTCGCGGCCCCCGCGACACGCCCCGATGCTGCCACCTGCGCGCGCCTGGACGAGATCCTGATCTCGGCCGGCGTCATCGCCGCCTGACCCCCGGGGACGGCCCTCGGGCCGTCCCCGCCAAGATCCAACACCAAGATCCAACACCAAGATCCAAAACCAAGCCCCAAACAATGCCGGCGCTTTGGTCCCGGCACGGTGAACCACAGCGGACCCGGGCGCCAACCGGGCCGGACCCTTCCAAGACAACTCAATGGGAGCCACAGTTATGACCGCCATAGCCATCGACAATGCACGTCCCATTCCCTCCGCACGCTGGTGGCGGATCATCCCGCCGGCGATCCTGGTCTACATCTTCTCCTTCATGGACCGCACCAACATCGGCTTCGCGATGGCCGGCGGCATGAACGAATCGCTGCAGATGACCGCATCGATGTCCGGCCTCGCCGCCGGCATCTTCTTCATCGGCTACGTGATGCTGCAGGCTCCGGCCGGCCACTGGGCCGAGCACCGCAGCGCCAAGAATTTCATCGGCTGGTCGATCCTGGTCTGGGGCGGCTTGTCGATTCTGTGCGGCTTCGTGCAAAACTCCACCCAGCTTCTGATCATCCGCTTCCTGATCGGCGTCGCCGAGGGCGGCGTCTGGCCGGCGATGCTGGTGATCCTCAGCCACTGGTTTCCCAATGAGGAACGTGGCCGCGCCAACGCGTACTTCATCATGAACATCGCCATCGCCTCGATCATCACCGGGCCGTTGTCCGGCTGGATCATCTCCTCGTTCGGCTGGCGCTGGGTGTTCATCGGCGAAGGCGTGTTGTCGCTGCTGCTGATCCTGGTGTGGTTTCCGCTGATTTCCGACAGTCCCGCGACCGCGAAGTGGATCTCCAAGGAAGAGCGCGACTATCTCACCACGCGTCTCGCCGCCGAACAGGAAGAGATGAAGAGCAAGGACCGTGCGCCGATCTCCTACGGCGCGGTGATGCGCGATCCCAACATGTGGAAGCTGATCCTGCTGTATCTGTTCTATCAGATGGGCATCTACGGCTTCGCGATGTGGCTGCCGACGCTGCTCAAGGAATTGACCAACACCGGCATGACCGGCATCGGCTTCCTGTCGATGTTCCCCTACATCGCGATGATCTTCGGCCTGTACGGCTTCGCCCAGCTGTCCGACCGCTCCGGCAACCGCCGCCGCTACACCGCGCTGCCGATCCTCGGCTTCGCCATCTGCTTCCTGCTGTCGACCTTGCTCAAGGACCACATCTGGGTGTCGTTCGGCTTCCTGGTCGCCTGCGGCTTGTTCATGCAGTCGGCCTCGTCGATCTTCTGGACCATCCCGCCGCTGTTGTTCCCGTCCGAAGTCGCCGGTGGCGTCCGCGGCATCATCAATGCGCTGGGCAATCTCGGCGGCTTCGTCGGCCCGTTCGCGGTCGGTTGGCTGCGCACCTCGTTCGATAGCTACGACGTCGGCGTGTACTTCCTGGTCGGCATGTTGGTGATCGGTTTCTTCATCGCCCTCAGCCTGCCGGCCAAGACCACCGGCCGCACCGCCTGACCCCCGCAGCACGCGCACAAAGGAGTAATTCCAATGTCTGACCAGAAATGCGGCCATGTTCGCGATCTGTGGGCCCAGGTCGACGCCCTGATGATGGGGATGAACTGGACCGAGGAGGATCTCGAAAAGAAGCAGATCCTGATCGACGACGTCCAGGGCGACAGCCATCCCGGCAGTTTCCACCTCGACGTGCTCGCCGACGAAGCCTCGATCGGCGTCTATGAGACCGGCGGCAAACCCGCCAAGTTCCACGTCACCGACATCTGCGACGGCTGGGCGCAGGGCCACGAGGGCATGAACTACATTCTCGCCTCGCGCGGCATCATCGCCGACATGGTCGAGATTCATGCCTCGGTGATCCCGTGGGACGGCATGATCCTGTTGTCGGGCTGCGACAAGTCGACCCCGGCGCATCTGATGGCGGCGGCGCGGATGGACATTCCGACCATCCACATCCCGTCCGGAGCGATGCGCTCGGGGCCCGGCAACTCGACCTCGGGCCTCGCCGGCCCGCTGTCGGCGCGCAACAAGAAGGGCGAGGTCGGCAAGGCCGAGATGACCAACTACAAGCTGACCGGTTGTCCGTCCTGCGGCGCCTGCCAGTTCATGGGCACCGCCAGCACCATGCAGTGCATGTCGGAAGCCCTCGGTCTCGCGCTGCCCGGCACCGCCTTGATGCCGGCGACGATGACTGAGATTCGCCGCGCCTCGCGCGCGGCGGGCAAGCAGATCATGCGTCTCGCCGCGGCCGGCCTGACCGCGCGCAAGATCATGACCGAAGCCGCTTTCCGCAACGCCATGATGGTCCATGCGGCGATCGGCGGCTCGACCAACGCCTACATCCACATGCCGGCGATCGCCCATGAATTGGGGATCTCAGTCGATCCGCGCGAAATGGACGCCATCGGCCAGAAGGTGCGCTACCTGACCTCGATCCAGCCCAGCGGCAAATACACCGCGGAGCTGTTCTGGTTCGCCGGCGGCGTGCCGATGATCCAATGGTTGATGCGCGAGCAGCTCGATCTCGACGTCATGACGGTGACCGGCCGCTCGCTCGGCGACAACCTCGAACTGCTGCAGAACGACGGCTTCTTCGAGCGTGGCCGCGGTCATCTGCGCAGCTACTCGATCCCGGCGGAGGAGGTGATCCGCCCGTTGGCGAAGTCCGACAAGTTCGGCTCGATCGCCGTGCTCGAGGGCAATATTGCCCCCGACGGCGCGGTGGTGAAATACGCCGCGGTCAAGCCGGCGATGCATGTCCACACCGGTCCGGCCGCGGTGTTCGACAGCGAGGACGAGGCCCAGGTCGCGATCGTCGCCGGCAAGATCGATCCCGGCGCCGTTGTGGTGATCCGCTACGAAGGCCCCAAGGGCTCCGGCATGCCGGAGATGTTCATGACCACCGACGCGATCGTCTATGACGCGCGGCTGAACGGCACGGTCGCCATCGTCACCGACGGGCGTTTCTCAGGCGCCACCAGCGGTCCGTGCATCGGTCACGTGTCGCCGGAAGCCGTCGATGGCGGCCCGATCGCGCTGGTCGAGAATGGCGATCTGATCGAGATCGACATTCCCAGCCGCGCGTTGCGGGTGGTCGGCGTCGCCGGCGCGCCGCGCACGCCGGACGAGGTCGCGGCGATCCTGACCGCGCGCCGCGCGGCCTGGACGCTGCCCGCCCGCGCGCCCAAGAAGGGCGTGCTGGCGCGCTATTCGAAGTCGGCGGTCTCGGCGATGGCCGGGGCCTACATGGAGTAACGACGGCGACGGCGGTCGTCGTCGCGGCCCATAGTGGCTGAAAGCAACAAGCCCTCGCGTTCGCGCGAGGGCTTTTTGCCGACTGCCCCCAATTCAACCGCGGACGTCATTCCGGATTGCGAGTTCGTCAGAACGAGCAAGTCCGGAATCCATAATCCCTGCGGTGGTTATGGATTCCGGGCTCGCTCGCAGCTTGCGCTGCTCGCGCCCCGGAATGACGGCCAGGGATTTTCCTAGCGCATCAATCCGAACGTCTCGACTACCGCTGCCTCACCAGTTCCAGATCGCGGAAGCTGAAATAGTTCTTCCGGATCCACTGGTGCAGCTCGGTCGAGGAATCCTTCTCGGTGCGCAGATAGCCGGTGAAGGAGAAATTCAGCCGGTCGATATAGGTCTTCAGGAACGTCGGCAGCGCGTCGATCGGCAGCACGCGGCCGCGCGCGAACACCGCCGGCATCTCGCCGCGCAGCGCGTAGTCGTTGGCGACGGTGACCAGCGCGCGGGGCGGGATCTGCGCCTGCAGCATGTCGTAGCCGCGCAGCGAGCCGCGGTCGGTGTCGGCGACGAACAGGATCTGCGGCGCCACCTGGCGGCGCGCCGCCTCCTTGAGATAGCCGATCTCCTCCGACATCTTGAAGAACTCGTCGAAGGCGTGGAAACCGAGATCCACCACCTTGGCGATGCCGTCGTCGAGGATCAGCCGATCCATCAGCGCCATCTTGCCGAAGGTGTCGTCGACGCTGGCGGTCTCGGTCAGCCGCGGCAGGTAGTCGAGCAGCGACGGCTCTTTCAGGTTGACGTCGAACGCCACCACGTCGCCGCGCTGCAGCGCCAGAAATTCGGCGAGCAGCCGCGCGATCAGCGTCTTGCCGACGAACGGCCGCGGCGAGCAGATGATGTAGACCGGGGTGCGGGCCATGGGGCGATATCAGGCGAGGTGATCGCCTGATTCAACCAAATTCCGGCGCTTTGCAACTATTTCTCACCGTCGTGGACGCCGCCCGCCACGGCGTTGCTCGGCGGCCGGCCGGTCGGCTTTTCCTTGCCGACAATGTCGGTCAATTTGATGCGGTCGAACTCGCTCCAGACGTTGGCGAGCCAGTGCCGGACATAGCCGCGCAACACGAAGGAGTAATTCGCCGGCTCGTCCTGGGTGCCCTTGTTGGCGACGAATTTCAGGAACGGCACCGACGAGACCTCGACCTGCTCGTAGGCCATCTCGTTGAGCTTCGGGATCACCAGCTCGGTGGCGTCCTTGATGCGGTGGAAGTACGAATTGTAGGTCGCCTGGTCCCACTCGAAGAAGCTGGTGTTGTTGATGAAGTTCTTCACCAGGAAGTATTTGGCGCCCTGCATGAAGCCCGCGGTCTCGGCGATCTCGTCCAAGGATGCGATCGAGGGTCCCAGTATATGGAACACCGCGAAGGTGATCTGGCCGGATTTCGCGGCGTCGAGAAAGCCGATGTCGCGCAGATTCGCCAGCGCGTTGGACATCAGTCCGGCGCGGACGTCGATCACCGTCACCGACGGCGACGCCGAATTCAGCGTGTCGAAGATCTTCATCTGGTCCGCGGTCGTCGTCATGTCGACGATCTCGGTGATGTCGGGATGGAAGCGCTTCAGGGTGCCGCGCGGCGATTCGGTGTCGAACGCCCGGGTCGGCACGTTGTTGGCGCTGAAATAGTCGAGCAAGGTGCGCGAGACCGTGGTTTTTCCGACGCCGCCTTTGTCGGCACCCACAACAATCACTGCTGGCTTCGCCATGAGAATCCTTCTTGGGGCCGGTGTGTTGCCGCCAGCGCGTGAGCGAGACTCACGCGCGCGGACCGCCCCTTCTGCTTTGGTCGAGAACATGGCAGAAACAAGGGATATTTCAATCGGCGAGGTTGCCGCCCACCGAATAGCTCACAAATTCCTGGTGCTGCGTGCCGGCGCGGCACCGCGCATCGGGCCGGACCGGGGTCAACGCGGTCCCCACGGCCCGGGCGGGGCGGGCTCGCGCCATGGCCCCGCTGGCGGCAACGCCCGATCCGCCGCCTCGGTTGGCGGCGCCTCGGCGGCCGAGGCCTCCGGCGGCAGCGCCAGCGGTCCCGGATCGTGGCCGCCGGCATAGCTCACCAGCGCGTCGATGCGCGCCTGCACCGAGGGATGGGTCGCGAACAGGTCGGCGAAGCCGGAGCGCGGATTGTCGACACACATCTCCATCACCGCGGAGGTGGCCCCGACCAGCTCGCCGCGGCTCTCGATCTTGCGCAACGCCATGATCATCGCGTCGGGGTCCTTGGTCAATTCCACCGATCCGGCGTCGGCGAGAAACTCCCGCGCCCGCGACAGCGCCAGCCGCACCAGCTGCGACAACGCCCAGGCCGCCGCGATCAGCGCGACCGCCAGGATGATCGCCACCAGCGCGCCGCCGCCCGACCGCTTGTCGTTGTTCGACGACGAGCGGCCGCCGCCGAAACGCCAGCCGGCGTTGAAGAACAGCCGGACCACCAACTCTGCGAAGAAGCCGATGACGCCCGCGATGATCACCGCGATCACCATCATCTGCACGTCGCCGTTGCGGATATGGGTGAGCTCGTGGCCGAGCACCGCCGCGATCTCGCGGTCGTCGAGCGCCTCAAGCAGGCCGGTGGTGACGGTCACGGCGTATTGCCGCCGGTTCAACCCGGTGGCGAAGGCGTTCAGCGCCGGGCTCTCCATCACCTTCAGCTGCGGCATCGGGAGGCCGCGCGAGATGCACAGGTTCTCCAACAGATTGTACAGTTTGGGCTGCTGCTGCCGGGTCACGCTGCGGCCACCGGTCAGCGCGTCGATCATGTTCTGGTGGAAGAAATACGCGATGGCGATCCACAGCGCCGCGCCGAGCGTGGCGAACGGCAGCGCCTGGATCAGATCGCGGGTCGCCGCCGCCAGATAATATTGCATCGGGTAGCCGCTGTCGCCGATCGCCTCGCCGACCAGCGCGGCGGCGAACACCAGCACATAGATCAGCAAAAATAGGCCCGCGAGCAGCAGCACCGACCGAGATCTGTTCGCGGCGATGTGGGTGTAGAGACCGTAGGCGGCCATCGCGCGCAACTCCTGGGGGCGAGGCATTTTTCGACGGCCCCCACCGTCGTCATTCCGGGGCGCGAGCAGTGCGAGCGAACCCGGAATCTTGCAGCGCCTGGCGGAGGCTGCCACCTCGCTTGCTGCAACCTCGCTTGATGCGAGATTCCGGGTTCGCTCGCGGCTTCGCTGCTTCGCGCCCCGGAATGACGGCTCTAGAATGAGTTCAGAACTTGACCTGCGGCACTTGTTCGACCTCGGCGCGGCTGGCGCCGAGGTCGAAGAACTCCTTCGGGGTGAAGCCCAGCGCGCCGGCCACCAGCGCCATCGGCATCTGCTGGATCCCCGTATTGTATTCCTGCACCGCGTTGTTGAAGAAGCGCCGGCTGGCGGCGATCTTGTTCTCGATGTCGGACAATTCCGACTGCAATTGCTGGAAGTTGGCGTTGGCCTTGAGGTCGGGATAGGCCTCTGCCAGCGCGATCAGCCGGCCGAGCGCGCCGGACAGCGTAGTCTCGGTGGCGGCGATCTGGCCCGGGCTATGCGCCGACAGTGCGGCGTTGCGTGCCGTCACCACGGCTTCGAGCGTGCCGCGCTCATGCGCGGCGTAGCCCTTCACCGTCTCGATCAGATTCGGGATCAGGTCGTGGCGCTGCTTCAATTGCACGTCGATGTCGGCGAACGCCTGGCCGATCCGCTGGCTCAGCGCCACCACCCGGTTATAGGCGCCGAGCGCGAACAGAAAGACAATGCCGAGGAAGCCGAGAACGATCCAGGTCATGGATGACAGCTCCTGAATGAGACCAAACCTGCGCCGAGATGAGTCCAAATCGCCGTCGCGGGGCAGGGGCCGCGAAAGCTGCGGCCTGCATGAGTCGGTGCTCGGTCGCGAACCGTTCAAATCAGGAATGGCTCGCAGAGTCGAGGCTTTCGATCAGACCGTGTCGCCCCAGTCGAGTTTCCTGAACCGCGCGTAGTCCGCTTTGTGGCGCCGTGGCGCCGTGGCGATGTCGAGGCCGTTCGCGGTGCACAGCTTGGCGGTGACGGCGATCTTGGTGGCGAGCGGCTGCGCCAGCAGCCGCGCCGGGCGCGGCAAAAGCGGCGCGCGGGTCAACGCGACGTAGCTGAATTTTTCGTCCTCATAGGCGAGTTCCGCGCCCTTGAGATGCTGATGCGCGCGCGAGCGCGGCAGCCGCTGGGTGAAGTGGCACCAGTCGGGTGCGACCAGTGGACACGCACCGTCGTGCGGGCAGGGCGCTGCGACCTGCGCGCCCTGCGCGATCAGCCGCGCCCGCAGCGAAAGGATGCGCGCATAGCCCGCCGGCGTGCCGGGCTCGACGATCACGAGCGTGTCGGTGGTCTTGGCCCACGCCAGATCGGCAAAGACGTTGCGCTGCGTCTCGCTCAACTCGTTGACCATGTAGCTGGCGATCAGCAAATCCGCCGGTTCCGCCTGGGCCAGCAGCGTCGCCGCGTCGCCCTGGGTGTAGCAGGTCGCGGCCAGACGCTGGCTGCCTTGCATCAGGTCGCCTGCCAGCGCGCGCAATGCGGCATTGGCGTCGAACAGCGCGAAGGTTTGCAGCGAGGCGAAGCCTTCCGCCGCCGCCCAAGTGGCGGTGCCGGGGCCGGCGCCGCAATCCAGCAGACTGCGCGGCGCGAAGTCCGGCCGCTGCGCGCTCAAGGCATCGAGGCAGGCGGTGACCGCCGCATAGGTCGCCGGCATCCGCGCCAGCGCATAAGCCAGGGCGTCGGCCTCGCTCCTGATCGCCAGCGAGCCGCCGCCTGCGCGATAGGTCTGCGACATCGCCGCAGCGCGGGTGGCGGCCTCGTTGAGCGACAGGCCGTGGGATTTGCGCGTCAGCGCAGCGGCGAGTTCGGCGGGCAGCGCGGCGGAGGTCATCGGCTGTTCACCCTCCGCTGGAGGGGGAGCGCAAGCTTCACGCCACGTTCTGATCGAGGATTTTCACCGCGGCCTCGAGCCCGACCGAGACCAGCTGCGAGACGCCGCGCTCCGCCATGGTGACGCCGAACAGCCGGTTCATCCGCGCCATGGTGATCGGGTTATGGGTGATGACGATGAAGCGGGTCTCGGTGGTCGAGGTCATCTCGTTCAACAGGTCGCAGAACCGTTCGACGTTGTGGTCGTCGAGCGGCGCGTCGACTTCGTCGAGCACGCAGATCGGCGACGGGTTGGTGAGGAACACCGCGAAGATCAGCGACAGCGCGGTCAAGGCCTGTTCGCCGCCGGACAACAGCGACAGCGTCTGCGGCTTCTTGCCGGGCGGCTTGGCGACGATCTCGAGCCCGGCTTCCAGCGGATCGTCGCTCTCGACCAGCTTCAATTCGGCCTCGCCGCCGCCGAACAGCACCACGAACAATCGCTTGAAATGGCTGTTGACGGTCTCGAACGAGGTCAGCAGCCGCTCGCGGGCTTCCTTGTTGAGGCTCTGGATGCCGGTGCGCAGCTTTTTGATCGCTTCGACCAAGTCGTCGCGCTCGGTGGCGAGCGAGCCGTGCTGGGTCTCGACCTCGCGCAATTCCTCGTCGGCGCGCAGATTGACCGCGCCGAGCCGTTCGCGGTCGCGGCGCAGCTTGTCGAGTTCGGCCTCGACCTCGTGCTGTGGCGGAAGCTGGGTGTCCGGGGTGATCTCGGCGAGCCCGCCGACCGCGTGCGGCTCGACTTCAAGCATGTCGCGGATCTCGCGCTCGATGTCGTCGAGCCGTCGCCGCGCGCCCTCCATCCGCTCCTCGGCGCGCGCCACCGCTTCGCGGGCGCTGGACAGCGCTTCCAGCGACGACTTCGCGTCGCGGTCGGTCTCGGCCATCGCGGTTTCGGCGGTGGCCAGCGCGTCGGCGGCGACGCGGCGGTCGGTTTCGGCGAATTGGATTTCGCTGATCAGCGCGCTGCGCTGCTGCGCGAACGCCGCCGGGGCGTTGTCGAGCTCGGCGCGCTCTTCGGTGAGTTCGGTGAGCCGGGATTCGATGGTGGCGATTTGCGAGGCGGCGCCCTCGCTGCGGCGCTGCCATTCGGCGCGCTCGGCGACGATCGCCTGCAGCCGCTTGTCGGCGAGTTCGGCTTCGCGCGCCAACGCACTCGCTTCGGCGCGGACCTGCGCGGCCAAGCGGCGGTGGCCTTCGATCTCGCTGCGCACCGCGGCGAGCTGCTGCTCGGTGTCGCTGGTCGGCGGCAGTTCGGCGAGCGTTTCCTCCGCGGTGTACATCGCGGCTTCGGCCTCGGCGCGGTCGGCGGCAAGCCGCGACTGCGCTTCGGTCAAGGCCGAGCGCCGCGCGGCGTGGCGGTTGATCTCGCGTTCGGTGGCGGCGTGGCGCTCGCGCGCGCCGTCGACCTCGCGCCGGGTGGCGCGCAGCGTCTCGCGCGATTCGCTCTCCATCGCGGCTGCGGCCTTCAGCGCCGCTTCGGCGATCTCCAGCGCCTCGCGCTTGGCGGCGGCTTCAATGCGCGCCTGCTCGAGATCGGCTTCGATTTCGGTCAGCCGCGCGCGCTCCGCGAGCCGCCGCGCCGCGCCGGTCGGCGCATGGGCTGCGGCGACGAAGCCGTCCCAGCGCCAGACGTCGCCGTCGCGCGACACCAGCCGCTGCCCGGTCTTCAGCTGCGCCACCAATTCGGCGCCGCGCTCTTTGGAAACCACGCCGATCTGCTTCAGCCGGCGCGCCAGTTCGGGCGGCGCGGTGACCAAGGCGGCCAGCGATTCGACGCCTTCCGGCAATTCCGGATCGCCGTCCTGCACGCCGATATCGCTCCAGCGCATCGGCGCCGAGGCATCCACCGGGGCATCGAGATCGTCGCCGAGCACGGCGCCCAGCGCCTTCTCATAGCCCTTGGCGACGTGGACGCCGTCGATGATCGGCGGCCACAGATTCTTGGATTCGCCGTTGAGGATCTTGGAAATGGTGCGGGCTTCGGTCTCCAGCCGCTGCACTTTCTTCTCGGCCTCACTGAGCGGGCCGCGCGAAGCCTCCAGCGCCTGCCGGGCGGCGACATGGCCGGATTCCGAGGCCTGCGCCAGCGCTTCGGACTCCGCCAGCGCGTCCAGCGTCGCTTCGACCGCGCCCTGCAGCGCTTCCAGATCGCCGAGGCTGCCGGTCAACTGCGTCAGCTTGGAAATCTCGGCCTCGACATTGCCGATTTCATTGTCGAGCCGGGCGAGGCGCTCGCGATGGGTGCGCACGCCGGATTCGAACTGCCGGCGCCGCGCGGTGAGATCGGCCAGCGCGGTGGTGAGTTCGGCGAATACCCGCTCGGCCGCGGCCAGCGTGGCTTCGGCCTCGGCGACGCGCTCGTCGACGCCGCTGCGCTGTTCGACCCGCGACTTGATCTCGTCCTTCAGCTCGACGTCTTCGGTAGCGAGCCGCTCCAGCGCCACCACGGCGTCGGAGGCCTGCTGCTGCTCGCGGGCGACGTCGGAGGAGAACTGCGACAGCCGGCGATCGAGTTCGGCGGCGCGCTCCTTGGCGCGGACCTCTTCGCGGTCGAGCTGTTCGCGGGCATTGGTGAGCCGCTGCAGCCCGGCGGCGGCGCGTGCTTCGGCATCGCGCAGCGCCGGCAATTCGGAAGCGCGGATCGCCTGGATGCGGGCGGCTTCGGCCTGCTCGCGGGTGCGCTCGGCGTGCTCGCGCACATTGAGATCGTGGGTCTGCGCCGCGGCCGCCACTTCGGTGTGGGCGTCGAGCCAGCGCAGGTGAAACAGCGTGGCCTCGGCCTTGCGGACTTTCGCCGCGACGTCCTTGAAGCGGATCGCCTGCCGCGCCTGCTTCTTCAGGCCTTCGACCTGCGAGGACAATTGCCCGATCACGTCCTCGACGCGGGTGAGGTTGGTTTCCGCCGCCTTCAGCCGCAATTCGGCCTCGTGGCGGCGGGCGTGCAGCCCGGCGACGCCGGCGGCGTCTTCCAGCACGCGCCGGCGCTGCTCCGGCTTAGCCTGGATGATTTCGCCGATCTTGCCTTGGTGCACCAAGGCCGGCGAGCGCGCGCCGGTGGCGGCGTCGGCGAACAGGATCTGCACGTCGCGGGCGCGGACATCGCGGCCGTTGATGCGATACACCGAGCCGGCCTCGCGCTCGATGCGGCGCGATACTTCGAGGATTTCCTGATCGTTCATCGCCGCAGGCGCAGTGCGGTCGGTGTTGTCGATCGTCATCACCACTTCGGCGTGGTTGCGCGACGGCCGGTTGCCGGAGCCTGCAAAGATCACCGCGTCCATGTCGGCCGCGCGCAGCGACTTATGCGACGTCTCGCCCATCGCCCAACGCAGCGCTTCGACCAAGTTCGATTTGCCGCAGCCGTTCGGCCCGACCACGCCGGTCAACCCCGGCTCGATCAGGAAATCGGTGGGCTCGACGAACGACTTGAAACCGTGAAGGCGAAGGCGCGTGAGTTTCATGGACACGTTGCTCTGTTGACGAAAGCGGCTGCCGCGAATCCCTGTGGCCGAACAATACCATAGAAGGGTACCGCCGTGCCGCCACCGACTCGCAATCCGCGGCTCTCAAGCGGCCGACAATGGCGAGCCGAAACCGGCAGGGCAACCGCGGAACCCGGCTTTTCCAGAGGTGATTTTGCGGCATATCGCGGAAAAAACAGGGGATTTCGTGATTTTACGAGGCGATCATCTGTAGCCCGGATGAAGCGAAGCGAAATCCGGGATCAGTCGTTCGGTTCGCCGAAGCCTTCAATGTCGGTCTTGCCGTCGCCGCCCCAATCGCAATCTAGGATACCGGCGCGGATGTATCGGTGCAGAGAGGAATATGGCCAGGCGTTCGGAGCCGCGACCAACCCGTGTTTGACTGGGTTGATGTGAATGTAGTCGGCGCAGCGTTCGAAGTCGCGATCGTCGCGGATCGTGTGCTCCCAGTACCGTCGCTGCCACAGCGCATATTCGCCACGGTGATCGCGGGGGATCGACGCTCCGGTGGCGACCACGCCGCGCGTGAAGGCGGCCTTCACCGCCTTCCAACGTCCGGGAAAATCGGAATCGTCCGCTGGTAGCGTGAAGATGGCGTGCAAGTGATCAGGAAGGATCACGATAGCGTCGATGGCAAAGGGCTTTTGATGCTTCGCTTTACGAAAGGCGTCGCGTAGCAGGTCGATATGGGTGACGAGTGCGGACGAGCGACGGTCGGCCAACGTCACCGTGAAAAAGAACGTCCCGCCGGGAAGGAAATTACGCCGATAGAGGACCATCGCGGAAAGCCTGTCGCCAGCGATCCATGACTGATTGTGATCAGCAGCCTATCTCTGTAGCCCGGATGAAGCGAAGCGAAATCCGGGAGCAAATAGCGCTCACCTCTCGACAAGATATCACGCCGGCGACGCCGGCGTGGAGATGCTGTCCCGGATTTCGCTTCGCTTCATCCGGGCTACAGCGTCGACCCCATTGACAATTTCCCGATAAAGATTATATTCCTAGATGTCCTGTCCGTGAGGGGCGCTTTCGCGAGGCGTCAAGATTGCGGGACAGAGCGAGAAGTGGGGCAACCCACGGATCGCTACCGAAAGGGAGCTTGCTCCCGATCGGTCGACGCGGCGTCCCGCGCTGGTGCCTCGCAAGCACCACCCGGGAGGCCCCAGGCCACCGTCCGGGCCCACTACGAGGCTCTGCCACTTGCTGGTTGGCTGGACGCGGGACAGGTGAACGGCGAGAGATCGCCGGAATCGGCGGTGCGGAGTGCATCGCGCCTGTCCCCGGAAGCACGGTCCCGGGGCCCAGAATCGCCGCAGGACGGCGCGCCGCAAGGCGACGCGCGGTCTTTTGCGGCTGGCCTTGCGAGGCAAGCCGCAGACCGCGAAACTCCACCCCCGCGCCATGCGGCGCGCCTCCCCCCTCATCGGTTCGAGGGGGCTCTTGCAAAGCTCGGGCGCATCGCGCCGCGAGATCGCGAGCGCACATCCAGAGCTTCTTGATCGTGGCTGTTTGACATTTTGCACGCATCGGCGGGCGATCGCCGCCCATTTCAGCGTCATCCTGAGGAGCCCGGCAAAGCGCGCAGCGCACAGCCGGGCGTCTCGAAGGATGGCCGCGGGCGTGGCGCTGCCACAGAGCGGGGCAACCGCATCGTCGCGGCGCCGCATCCTTCGAGGCCCTCGCTGCGCTCGGGCACCTCAGGATGACGACTTTGGGCTTGGATCTGGGCTTGGATCATCAGCACCGCAATCAGCGTCATCCTGAGGAGCCCGGCGCAGCGCGGAGCGCGAAGCCGGGCGTCTCGAAGGATGGCCGCGGGCGTGGCGCAGCCACAGGCCGGGGCAACCGCATCGATGCGGAGCCGCATCCTTCGAGGCCCTCGCTGCGCTCGGGCACCTCAGGATGACGACTTTGGGCTTGGATCTGGGCTTGGATCATCAGCAACCCAATCAGCGTCATCCTGAGGAGCCCGGCGAAGCGCGCAGCGCGACGCCGGGCGTCTCGAAGGATGGCCGCGGGCGTAGCGCAGCCCCAGAGCCCGGAGGCCGCATCGATGCGCAGCCGCATCCTTCGAGGCCCTCGCTGCGCTCGGGCGCCTCAGGATGACGACGTTCCCGTGGTAGAACGCACGGGCGCCGCAGGCCGCGATTGGCGTGCGTCTCAGCTCTTCAACAGCGCCTTGATCTTCTTGCCGAACTCTTCGAACGACGCCTCGCCCCTCAGCATCTCGCCGTTGATGAAGAAGGTCGGCGTCGAATTCACCTTCAGCACCTCGTTGGCGAATTTCTGGTCGGCGGCAATCTTGTCCAACAGCGCCTGGTCCTTCAGGCAGGCTTCCACGGCGTCGCCGCTAAGGCCGGCCTGCTTGCCGATCCGCTTCAAGGTTTCGGTGGTGTTCTTCAGCACCCAGTCGGTCTGCTGCTTGAACAACATGTCGTTGACGGCGAAGTATTTGCCGGCGTCGTCCTTGGCGATGCAGCGCGCCAGCATCGAGCCGGCGGCGGCCTTGATGTCGAGCGGGAATTCGCGGAACACGTATTTGACCTTGCTGGTGTCGATGTATTCCGCCTTCAATTTCGGAAACACCGTCTCGTTGAAATTGGCGCAGTGCGAGCAGGTCATCGAGGCGTATTCGATGATGGTGACCGGGGCGTTCGGGGCGCCGAGCGCCATGTCCGGCAGCGCGCCCGGCTTGGCGACGTCGGCGGCGGACGGCGCGTCCTGCGCGAACGCCTCGCCGATCAGGCGCAGCGGCGAAAATCCAGCCAGGGCGGCAAGCCCGGTCAGCGACAGGGCGGCGGTGAAGGCGCGGCGGGTGATGATCACGTCAAAACTCTCCCAATTCGGCGGGGCACGCCGCACAGAACCGTTGTTCGCTAGCTTGAAACGCCAATTGTGGCAATGGTGGGCTGTGTGACGGATGATCGCCGCGAACTCACCTTCGCTTGATCGAGGCGCCGAGCCGGGCCAGCGCGCTGCGCAGCTCCTCGTCCTCCACCGAGCCCAAGGTCTGCGCCAAGGCGGCGACCGCTTCGGGATCGGGGCCCGGCGGCGGTTTCGGCTTGCGCCGCCGCGACAGCGGCGCCTGCCGCAGCGCCAGTTTGGCGACCGCATTCCACCCGAAAAACCGGTTGACCCGCTGCAGGATGACGTCGGAGGCGTGCTGGATTTCCAACGCCATCGGGCCTTCGACCCGCAGGATCAGCGTCGCCGGTTGGGTCTGTTGTCCCTCGACCGGGCGCGGCCACTGGATCCTGATCGGCTCGGCGAATTCGGCGACCTCGGGGCCGGCGATCTCGGCCCAGCGCGCCACCAATTCGCGCGAGGCAAAGCCCTGCCGCGCGAAGGCGTCGGAAAACACCCCGCCGAGCAGGACGGACAACGGCTTGGCGGAACTTCGGCCGGGCTTGAGCATGGCGCGTTATAGCATTGGTTGGGGGAGAGCGGCAGCGCGATCACGCCGCCCGCGGCTGAATCGCCTTGAGGTCGCGGCCGATCTGCCGGCGGCGCTGCATCAGGTCGTAATCCATCTGCAGGCCAAGAAAAAACCCCTCAGACAGCCCGAAATAGCGCGCCAGCCGCAGATCGGTATCGGCCGTGATGTCCCGCTTGCCGAGCACGATCTCGTTGATTCGGCGGGGCGCCACATGGACGGCACGGGCCAGCGCGTTCTGGCTGAGACCCATCGGCTTCAAAAATTCCTCGAGCAAGATCTCGCCGGGATGCGGGTTGGGGATCAGCCCGCGCCTAGCCGTGGTAGTCGACGATTTCGACATTGATCGGGCCTCTGTCGTCCCACACAAAACAAATCCGCCATTGGTCGTTGATGCGGATCGAATGCTGACCCTGCCGGTCCGCCCGCAACGCCTCGAGCCGATTGCCAGGCGGCACCCGCAGATCACCCAGCACACGGGCCTGATTGAGAAGACGGAGTTTTCTCAAGGCCACACCCTGGATGTCCGACGGCAGCTTGCGGCTGCGTCGGCCCGACCAGATCAGTTCGGTTTCCGGATCGGCGAAACTTACAATCATATTATAACGCGGCGCGTTACGGCCGGCAATCTGCGGACTGGCGCCGGCGCGAATCCGATCCTAGATTGCGGCGTGCCCGTATCGCCAGCCAGACAAAAAGCCCGCCGCCAGGCTGCCCCGGGCTCTGCTTATCCCCGGCTGCTGCTGGCCTGGTACGATCGGCATCGCCGCGCGCTGCCGTGGCGGGCGCTGCCGGGGCAGGCCGCCGACCCCTACCGGGTCTGGCTCAGCGAAATCATGCTGCAGCAGACCACGGTGAAAGCGGTCGGGCCGTATTTCGAGAAATTTCTGGCGCGCTGGCCGAATGTTGCGGCACTTGGCCGCGCCAGCCAGGACGACGTGCTGCGGATGTGGGCCGGGCTCGGCTATTATTCGCGGGCGCGCAATCTTTTCGCCTGCGCGGTGGCGGTTTCGCGCGACCATGGCGGCGCCTTCCCCGACACCGAGGCCGGCCTGCGGGCGCTGCCGGGGATCGGGCCCTACACCGCTGCGGCGATCGCGGCGATCGCGTTCGGCCGTCATTGCATGCCGGTCGACGGCAATATCGAGCGGGTGGTGTCGCGGCTGTTCGCGGTCGAAGACGCGCTGCCGCAGGCCAAGCCGAAGATTTCGGAGTTAGCGCTGACGCTGGCGGGCGAAGCGCGCGCCGGAGACTCGGCGCAGGCCCTGATGGATCTCGGCGCCACCATCTGCACGCCGAAAAAGCCGGCCTGTGCGCTGTGCCCTTTAAACGAAGATTGCGTCGCCCGCAGCCGCGGCGATCAGGAGACGTTTCCGCGCAAGGCTGCCAAGACCACCGGCAAACTGCGGCGCGGCGCCGCCTTCGTGGTGAGGCGCGGCGACGAGCTTCTGGTGCGCAGCCGGGCGGAAAAAGGCCTGCTCGGCGGCATGACCGAAGTGCCGGGCTCCGACTGGATCGCCGACCAGGACGACACTATCGCGCGACAACAGGCGCCGGCGCTGCCGGGCGTGGCGCGCTGGCAGCGCAAGCCGGGCGTGGTCAATCACGTCTTCACGCATTTTCCGCTGGAACTCGTGGTCTACACCGCAACCATGCCGGCGCGTAGCCGAGCGCCGATCGGCATGCGCTGGGTCAAGATCGCGACCTTGCAGCACGAGGCGTTGCCGAACGTGATGCGCAAGGTGATCGCGCACGGGCTCGGTGACGGCAAACCGATCAGACGCTGATGTCGGTGATGAAGCCGGTCTTCTTTTCGGTCTGGTTCTCGGCGGCTTCCTTGATCTTCTCTTTGATCTTGTCCTCGATCGCCTCGCGGTCTTTCGGCGACATGGTCTTCAAGTCGTCCTCGGTGACGCCGATGCTTTTGAGCAACGAATCGCGCAGCTTCTCGGCCGGCGTCATATTGGCGTAGGCGAGAAACTTCTCTTCCACCGTCTGCGGTTTCAACGCGTCGAGCAGCGGTTTGGTATCAAGCGGTTTGTTCGACAGCGGTGACGACGATGAGGATGTGAAAGCGATAGGACTGATGAAGCCGGACATCGGACTCTCCCGACGGGTTGCGTCGCGGAGAGTCACGCAAGAAACGGACCAACACAAAACGTCATTGATTGCAATGATTTGCAACATCACGCAGGCGTCGCACCGCGTCCTGCCGGCAGTTATTGCCGGCAGTTCTTGACCAGTCGTGAACAGATTTGCCGCTAGCTCGCGGCCATCTCGCTGCGGATTTCGGCGCGCAATTCGTCGATCAGCCGCAGACCCTTGTGGGTTTCGACGTGCCAGAAGGTCCAGCCGTTGCAGGCTTCCGAGCCTTGCGCCACCGCGCCCATGCGGTGGATCGAGCCGACCTTGTCGCCGAGCATGATGGCGCCGTCGGCGCGCACCAAAGCGCCGTGGCGCTTCTTGGAATCCACCAGCTTGGTGCCGGGCGAAATGATGCCGCGTTCGATCAGTTCGGAGAACGCCACCCGCGGCGCGCTGCGCGCGGTCATGAACGGCGCCAGCGTCGCATCGGGCAACGGCTCGATGGCGTCGATCCGCGCGCGGGCGGCGGCCGCATAGTCATGGTCGCGTTCGAAGCCGATGTAGTGGCGGCCTAATCGCTTGGCGACCGCGCCGGTGGTGCCGGTGCCGTTGAACGGATCGAGCACCAGGTCGCCGGGCTTCGACGACGACAATAGCACGCGGGCGAGCAGGCCCTCCGGCTTCTGCGTCGGGTGAATCTTCTTGCCGTCGGCGCCCTTCAGGCGTTCCTCGCCGGTGCACAGCGGGATCAGCCAGTCGGAGCGCGCCTGGACGTCTTCGTTGGCGGCCTTCAGCGCTTCGTAGTTGAAGGTGTAGCCCTTGGAATTCTCGTCGCGCGCTGCCCAGATCATGGTCTCGTGCGCGTTGGTGAATCTGCGGCCGCGGAAATTCGGCATCGGATTGGTCTTGCGCCAGACGATGTCGTTGAGCACCCAGAAGCCTAAGTCCTGCATGATGGTGCCGACGCGGAAGATGTTGTGATAGGAGCCGATCACCCACAGCGTCGCCGTCGGCTTCATGATCCGGCGGCAGGCCAATAGCCAGGCGCGGGTGAAGTTGTCGTAGGCGGCGAAGGAATCGAACTTGTCCCAGTCGTCGGTAACGGCGTCGACATGGGATTCGTCAGGGCGTTTGAGATCGCCCTTCAATTGCAGATTGTACGGCGGATCGGCGAACACCAGATCGACCGAACCGGCTGCCATCTTTGACATCTCGGCGACGCAATCGCCGATGACGATTTGCGAACTCGGATGAGACTCGAATTTGGTGCGGGGCGCCCTTGCAGACGCCCCGCGACGCGACACAACCATGACTCAATTACTCTGACTCAGGCGACGCTGTCGGCGACGCGGGACTAAACAACCGACTGACCGTACATTGCCGCGTCGAGGTAAACAGCGGGTTAGCGAACTGCGGAAGATGAGCGCTTCTTGCTAGGCAATATTTGCCCGGCGGGTTAATGCTAACCGGATGGAAATATTGGCCGCGCGGCGCGTTACGCCTGCGCGCCGGAGCGCCGCGCAGACACCGATGCCGACACACCCCAATGCCATGAAGGAAAAGCCAGATGCGTTACGATGATTTCCGTCGCAGCGACAATATCGACGACCGCCGCGACGACGAAGGTGGCGGCGGCGGTGGCGGTGGTTTCCAAATGGGCGGCGGCGGGCTTGGCATCGGCGCCATCGTGGTGCTCGGCCTGATCGGCTGGGCCACCGGTATCGATCCGCGGATCCTGATCAGCGGCGCCGAGGTTCTGACCAACGGCCGTGAATCGTCGGGCTACGAAAGCGAGCGTCGTCCGGGACCGCGCAAGGAGGGCGCTCCGACCGACGAGATGGGCAGCATGATCTCCGGCGTGCTCGGCGAGATCGACGACCGCTGGACCGAAATCTTCCGCGACAGCAACCAGAAATATGTCGGCCCGCGAATCGTGTTGTTCAAGGGCCGCACCAATGGCGGTCGCTGCGGCATGGCGCAGGCGGCGATGGGGCCGTTCTATTGTCCGCCGGACAAGCAGATCTATCTCGACACCGGATTCTTCAAGCAGGTCGAAACGCGTTTCCGCGGCTGCTCCGGCAGCGCCTGCAAATTTACCGCGGCCTACATCATCGCCCACGAGGCCGGCCACCACGTGCAGAACCTGCTCGGCATCCTGCCGCGGGTGACGCGCTTGCAGCAGCAGTCCGGCGACAAGGCCGAGTCCAACGCGCTGCAGGTCAAGGTCGAGTTGCAGGCCGATTGCCTGTCCGGCGTCTGGGTCAATCGCGAAGCCAAGAAGCGGCCGAACTTCCTCGAAGACGGCGACATCGACGCCGCGCTGAAGACCGCCACCGCGATCGGCGACGATACGTTGCAACGCAACGCCGGAAGGGAAGTGGTGCCGGACTCCTTCACCCACGGCTCGGCCGAACAGCGCAAGCGCTGGTTCATGACCGGCTATCAGCAGGGCACGGTCGCGGCCTGCAATACGTTTGGCGCAGAGCGGCTTTAGGTCGGGGCGTGTGTTGCCGTCGTCCTAGATCGTCGTCGGTTGATGATGCGCGAAGCTGACTGCCCCGATCATCAGGCACGTCGCCTAACACGTCATGGCCGGGCTCGTCCCGGCCATCCACGCCTACACGTCATGTCGTGCCTGTTTCCGTGGATGGCCGCGACAAGCGCGGCCATGACGCGGAGAGGCCAATGCTCGCCGAAACACCCCGTGCGCAGCAGCGTGAAGGACTGCACCGAGTGAGGGCGCGCGCCCGAGGGGTGCGGTCCGGCGGGACGCTGCGCGGCGCACCGCGGCTAAAGCTGCAGCTCCCAGGTCTCGCCGATCAGATCCTGGCCGAAGCTGCGATGCGGCTTGGTCTCGACCAGTTCAAAGCCAGCCTGCTGATAGATATTTCGCGCGGCGGTGAGATTGCTCTGGGTCCACAGCGAGATGGTGCGATAGCCGCAGTGCCGGGCAAAGCCTGTCGCCTCGTCGACCAGCCGCTGGCCGAGATGCTGGCCGCGGCCTTGCGGCGTCACCAGCAACAGCCGCAGCTTGGCGACGGCGTCGCTGTCGCGCACCAGCAACACCGAGCCGACCGGCTCGCCGTCCAGCTCGGCGATCCAGCAGCGTTCGCGCGCAGCATCATAGGACGCGAGAAACTTGCCGGCGATCTCGGCGACCAGCGCCTCGAACGAGGCGTCGAAGCCGTAGTCGGCGGCATACAGCGTGGCGTGGCTTTGCACCACGAAGCCGATGTCGCCGGGTCGCGGGCCGCGCAGCGTCGCGAGCGGCGACGTGGCGGCGGGCTGCAGCAGCCGTTCGATGCTTTGCATCGCCGCGACAAGCCGCTCCGCCGCGCCGCGCGGCAGTTGCGCCAGCAGTGCTGCGACCTCGGCCTGGGAGGCGCGGTCGAGCTTGGCGAAGGCGGCGCGGCCCTTGGCGGTCAGCGCCAGCCGGTGTTGCCGCTTGTCGGTCGGCAAGGCGGCGCGACTGATCAGGCCGTTGTGGTGGAAATTCTGAATGATGCGGCTGAGATAGCCGGCATCGAGCCCGAGTTCGGCGCCGATCTGCTTGGCCGCGACGTCGTCGCGCTGCGCCAGTTCGTACAGCACCCGCGCTTCGGCCAGCGAGTACGGGCTCTGCAGCAGGTGCTGGTCGAGCACCCCGAGTTTGCGGGTATAGAAGCGGTTGAAGGCCCGCACCGCAGCGACCTCAGGGTCGGAAACCGCGTCCCTCATCGTGCCCACTCCAGACTTGCTATCGTCAAATGATTATTTGACGGAGGCAAGTATCTTTCGCGTGAGCTTCAGACCAGGACGATGCTGCTGCGCAGCTGGGTGCGGCAGGAGCGGCCGAGCTGCCGCAGCAGCTTGGCCTCGGAGCGGCGGACGTCGTAGCCGCCGAGCCGGTCGTAATGATCGCGGGCGATCAACAGCCCTTGGTCGGCCAACGGTCCGGTGATGGCGCGGGCCAAGGCATTCAATCCATCGCGCCAACTGCGCTCCGCATAGGGCGAGCGGGCGTAGCGAAAGATCCCGGCGCGCGGACGGCCGCTGTCCGAGACCCGCTGGATGAACTGCGCGGTCTCGTCGATCCAGCCGGCGTCGAGCACCGCTCCGGCGTGCAGGAACATCAGCCACGGCGAGCGCGTCTGCCGGGCGCCGGCGGCGAGTGCTGCGGCGCGCGAGCCTTCGAAGGCCAGGAAATGGCAGCCCGCGACATCGGCGACCCGCTCGATCACGTCGGAGCCGCCACGATCGACCAGCATCACCTCGCTCACCACGCCGGCGGCGGCGCCGGGCACCAGCGCGGCCAACGTGGCGACCGCGGTGCGCTCGATGCCGTCGGTAGGAATGATGACGCTGAGCATTTGGGCGGATGTGACCTTTCGATGAAAAACGCCGCATCGTTAGCACCTTGCCGCAACGAAATCAGCCGGAATCCGTTGCGATGGCATCAGCAGAAGGTCGGCGGGCGGCGGCCCGGGCGATCGCGATTAATGTTCTTGCTTTGTTCTTTTTCAATGTTATCTTGGTGGCATGAGAAGCACATCAACTGCCCTCAAGCACCCGCCGGTCCCGGCGCCCCCCACCGAACCGGCGGGTGCGACCACGCCATTTCCGCAGCTGGAGGTCGCCATCGACCGGCAGCGGCGGCGCGGCCGCGGCGCGCAGTCCAACGACAGCGGCCGCTTCGAAGCCGAAGCCCGGGTGGCGTTCGACGACGGCTGGCAGTCGCTCGACGAGTTGCCGCCGTTCAAGACCACGGTCGGCCTCGACACCGCGCGCAAAGTCATCACCCGCAACGATTCGCCCGATATCGGCTTCGATCGCTCGATCAATCCTTATCGCGGCTGCGAACACGGCTGCGTCTATTGTTTCGCGCGGCCGACCCACGCTTTTCTCGGGCTGTCGCCGGGGCTGGACTTCGAATCCAAACTGTTCGCCAAGCCGGACGCCCCGGCGCTGCTGGAGAAGGAGCTGGCGGCTCCCGACTACGAGCCGAAGATGATCGCGATCGGCACCAACACCGATCCGTATCAGCCGATCGAGCGCGACAGCAAGATCATGCGGGGCATTCTGGAAGTGCTGGAGCGCGCCTCGCATCCGGTCGGCATCGTCACCAAATCGGCGCTGGTCACCCGCGACATCGATATTCTGTCGCGAATGGCCAAGCGCAACCTCGCCAAGGTGGCGCTGTCGGTGACCACGCTCGATCCCAAGCTCGCCCGCTCGATGGAGCCGCGCGCGTCGACCCCGGCCAACCGGCTGGAGGCGCTGCGGCAATTATCCGACGCCGGGATTCCGACCACGGTGATGGTGGCGCCGGTGATTCCGGCTTTGAACGACATGGAGATCGAGCGGATTCTCGACGCCGCGGCCCATGCCGGGGTCAAGGAGGCGAGCTACGTGCTGCTGCGGCTGCCGCTCGAGGTGCGCGACCTGTTCCGGGAATGGCTGATGGCGAATTATCCCGACCGCTACCGTCACGTCTTCACCCTGATCCGCGACATGCGCGGCGGCCGCGATTACGATTCGCAATGGGGCACAAGGATGAAGGGCACCGGGCCGATCGCCTGGATGATCGGCCGCCGGTTCGAGATCGCCTGCGCCAAACTCGGCCTCAACAAGAAACGGGTGAAGCTGACCACCGACCATTTCGCCCGACCCAACCGCGCTGGACAGCAGCTGAGCTTGTTTTGAGAGGGATGTTTTGAGGGAGATGTTTTGAGAGGGATGTCCGGGGGGACATCGACGCGTTTGGTTTGAGTGGTTTGAGAAAAACGGGGGGAGCCTTTCCCCGAGCACTGAGCGTCCCCTCTCCCGCTTGCGGGGGAGGGCTAGGGAGGGGGCGACACGAGCGCGGGGCTGACGAATTCCCCCACCCCACCCCTCCCCCGCAAGCGGGGGAGGGAGCGTGCTGCCGGTGGCGCCTAGGCATCGCCTCAATGGTCAACCCAAAATGGGATCCATCACCCAATTGGGATCTCAACTCAAATGGATGCCGCTCTTGGATCTGTGCGTCTCACCCGTGAATGTCGGGCACAGGCCGCCAGTTCCGGGTTGCGCGCGCCGTCATCAGCCCGCAGCATCCCGGCATGATTCGGGACAAGGAAAAACCTGCGCCGACCAAGCCGGGCAAGGGCGTCATCGCGGTGGCGCCGCCGAGCTTCCGGCGCGAACGCGCGCTGCTGAAGCGCGGCGTTTGGCCGGTGGCGGGCTGCGACGAGGCCGGCCGCGGCCCGTTGGCCGGGCCGGTGGTCGCCGCCGCGGTGGTGCTCGACCCCAAGCGCATCCCCAAAGGCCTCGACGATTCCAAGCGGCTCACCGCCGACAAGCGCGAACAGCTGTTCGAGCAGATCTGCGCCACTGCCGCCTTCGCGGTGGCCTATGCGTCGCCGGCGCGGATCGATCGCGACAATATTTTGCGCGCGTCATTGTGGGCGCTGGCCAAAGCGGTGCATGCGCTGCCGGAGATGCCGCGGCACGTCTTCGTCGACGGCCGCGACAAGATCGCGACAAGCTGCGACTGCGACGCGGTGATCGGCGGCGACGGCCTGGTGCTGTCGATCGCCGCCGCCTCGATCATCGCCAAGGTGTCGCGCGACCGGCTGATGTGCCGGCTGGCGGAGGATTGCCCGGGTTACGGCTTCGAGAACCACAAGGGCTACGGCGTGCCGGAGCATCTGGCGGCGCTCGACCGGCTCGGCCCCAGCAAGCATCACCGCCGGCTGTTCGCGCCGGTGGTGGCAGCCCGGCAAAAACACCAGCCGGAAACCGCAACGGTGCCGGCCGTTGCGGCCGATCTGTTCGAGTTCGGCGCCCCGCCGGTCTGACGCGGCGCTTGGCCGCCACCGTCAATCTGCCCATCAGCCTTGGCGGCCTGGCCGCTTTCCGCTGGTCCTTGGCGCCTGAACTTGGCTATTGGTAGGCTCGCAGCGGAATTCGACTCAGGATGCTAGCTGGTTCATGCGTTTCACCTCCCTGATCGTCGAATTGATCCGCGCCCGGCCCGGACTGGTGTTCTGGCTGGTGGTGACGATCCAAGCCACGATGTGGTTCGTGGTGCCGCTGCTGCTGTATTCGGCGCCGCCGCCGGATCTGGCGCTGACCCTGGCCTACGGCCGGGAATATCAGGTCGGCACCGAACTCGGCCCGCCGCTGGCGTTCTGGCTGGCCGATCTCGCCTATCGGCTCGCCGGCAATCACCTGTTCGGCGTCTATCTCTTGGCGCAGCTGTGCGCCGTGGTGACGTTCTCGGCGCTGTATGCGCTGGGTCGCGCCGTCGTCGGTCCGCAGCACGCCGTGGTGGCGGTGCTGCTGACGCTGACCGTCACCGCTTTTGCTGGGCAGGGCGTGGACTTCGGGCCGCTGGTGCTGGCGCGGCCGCTGTGGGCGCTGCTGCTGCTGCACGCTTGGCGCCTGATCGGCCAGGGCCGCCGCAACGCCTGGTTCGCGCTGTCGATCGAGGTCGGGCTGCTGCTGTTGACCACCACCGCGGCGCCGTTGCTGTTGCTGCTGCCGATCGGGTTTGCGTTGGCGAATTCCCGCAGCCGCCGCGCGCTGGCCTCGGTCGATCCGCTGTTCGCGCTGTTGGTGATCGTGGTGCTGGTGCTGCCCTATCTGGTGTGGGTGGTGCGCGCCGATCCGTTCGCGCTGCCGCCGCTGCCGGTGGCGGACGATCTCGTGCCGCGGCTCACGCTCGGCGGCGAACTGGTCGTCGACCTCTTGGTGGCGTTGGCCGGCATGGCGCTGCTGATCTTGCTCAACCTGCGCCGCATCCACCGCGGTCCGGAAGATCCGCCGATCCTCGCCCGGCCGCCGGTCGGCGCATTGGCGCGGCAATTCGTCTATTTCTTCGCGCTGGCGCTGGCGCTGATCGGGGTGCTGCTGGCGGCGTTGTTCGGGCTCAATCACGTGGTCGGCGGCGCCGGCATCGCGCTGCTGATGTCCGGATTGGCCGTGGTGGTGATGACCGGCGATAGCATCGCGCTGCGGCGGCAGCGGATCTTGCGGGCCGCCTGGGCGGCGGTGGTGGCGGCACCAGCCTTCGCGCTGTTGGCGGCGACGCTGGCGCAACCCTGGTTCGGCGGCGCCGAGCGCGCCACCGCGCTGCCGGCCAGCGACATCGCGCGGTTCTTCGGCGACAGTTTCGAGCGCCGCACCAACCGGCCGCTGCCGGCGGTGGCGGGCGATCCGCAGCTCGCGGCGCTGATCGCCATGGGCGCCTCGCGGCCGCATCTGTGGCTCGACGCGGCGGCGCAGAAGACGCCGTGGCTGAGTGCGGCGAAGTTCAACGAGCTCGGCGGCGTGGTGGTGTGGCGGGCGTTCGACACCATCGGCCAGCCGCCCGAGGACATCGCCAAACGCTTCCCCGGTCTGGTGCCGGAAATCCCGCGCGCCTTCGCCTGGCTGATCACCGGCCGGCAGCCGCCATTGCGGATCGG
The DNA here is from genome assembly GCF_000013745.1 of Rhodopseudomonas palustris BisB18. Lineage (GTDB taxonomy): Bacteria > Pseudomonadota > Alphaproteobacteria > Rhizobiales > Xanthobacteraceae > Rhodopseudomonas_A > Rhodopseudomonas_A palustris_F. The sequence continues at coordinate 4,862,354 of NC_007925.1, read as the reverse complement.
CTGGGCGATCGTGCGGCCGAAGCCGACGCCGTAACGCGGCCACGCTTTTCGTGTCCCGGGCGCGGTGCAGCGCGGTGCGCTGCTCCGCAGAACCGGGACCGTTACGAAGGCAGCATCCGTAACGGCCCCGGATCTGCAGTGCACCACGCCGCAAGAGCGGCGCGTTGCACCGCGTCCGGGGCACATCCCCTCACTTTCATTCACGCCTTCGGCGGCAAATCTTCCAGCGCCTTGGCGATGGCGCGCAGATCCTGCCAGGCCATCCGCTTGTAGGATGGCGAGCGCAACAGATAGGCCGGATGAAACGTCGGCAGCGCGCGGATGCGGCGCGACCCGGTGTCGTAATCGACCCAGCGGCCGCGAGTCTTCATGATGCCCTCGCGGGTCGCCAGCAGGGTCTGGGTCGACGGATTGCCGAGCGTCACCAGGAGATCCGGATCGACCAGTTCGATCTGGCGCTGGGTGAACGGCAGGCAGGTCTGGGTTTCCTGCGGCGTCGGCGTGCGGTTGCCGGGCGGTCGCCACGGAATCACGTTGGCGATATAGACCGTGCTGCGGTCGAGCCCGATCGAAGCCAGCATGCGATCGAGCAGCTTGCCGGAACGGCCGACGAACGGCAGCCCTTCGATGTCCTCTTCGCGGCCGGGCGCCTCGCCAACCAGCATGATGCGGGCCTGCGGATTGCCGTCGGCAAACACCAGTTGGGTCGCGGTGGCCTTCAGCGCGCAGCCGTCGAACGCCGCCAGCAGCTCGCGCAAGGCTTGCAGCGACGGCGCGGTGCGCGCCGCCTCGCGCGCCGACAGAATTGCCGCATCCGGCGCAAGCGCGGGCGCCGCGGCTGTCGGCACGGCGCGCGGCGTGGCCGGCTGCGGCTGCGGCGAAACCAGGCGCGGCTCGGCCGGCGGACGCGCCGGCTCCGGCGCGATGTCGTCGAGCAGCCGGTTGACCGGCTCATCCATCAACGCGCAGTCGACGCCGGCTTCGAGATAGAACGCCAGCAGCTCCCGCGCGTTCGGTCGTGGCTCAGGCGTCATGGCGATCGATCAGACGTTGGCGCGGCAGAGTGTTCATGGGCCTATCGTAACACGCCGCCGCGGTCGAGCGTAGTTCGCCGCGCCGCGGCATTCCGCACGGCGGTTCCAAGCGCGCATCGCGCCCGGCTGGCGGAATATCGCTCTGCCACGCTAGCGCGGATTGCCGCGCGGCGAAACCATTGAAGGTACGTTTGGAAGGGTTGTTCTTCCCCGAAAAATCGGAAACAACACAAATTGGAAACGTCCCAAGTGTGTCTGTGAGATCAAGCATGAGTGCTGAACCGCTGCCGCCCCGCGAGTCCATGGAATTCGATGTCGTGATCGTCGGTGCGGGGCCCGCGGGGTTGGCCGCGGCGATCCGGCTGAAGGAGCTCAACGCCGAGCTTTCGGTCGTGGTGGTTGAGAAAGGGTCCGAGGTCGGGGCCCACATCCTGTCCGGCGCGGTGATCGATCCGACGCCGCTCGATCAACTCGTGCCGGGCTGGCGCGACGACGCCGAATGTCCGCTGAAGACCCATGTCAGCGACGACCATTTCTTCGTCATGACCGGCAAGACGTCGTTCAAGGTGCCGAGCTTCCTGGTGCCGCCGATGCTCAACAACCACAAGAACCTCATCGGCTCGCTCGGCGATCTGTGCCGTTGGCTGGCGCCGAAGGCCGAGGCGCTCGGCGTCGAGATCTATCCCGGCTTTGCCGCCACCGAAGTGCTGTATGGCGAGGGCGGCGAAGTCCGCGGCATCGCCACCGGCGACATGGGGATCGGCCGCGACGGCGAACCGAAGGCGTCGTTCACCCGCGGCATGGAGCTGCACGGCAAGTACACGTTGTTCGCCGAAGGCGCCCGCGGCAGCCTGGCGAAACAGCTGATCGCCAAATACCAGCTCGACAAGGACTCCGAGCCGCCGAAATTCGGCATCGGCCTCAAGGAGGTCTGGCAGATCGATCCGAACAAGCACAAGAAGGGACTGGTCGCGCATTCGTTCGGCTGGCCGCTCAGCGACAATATCGGCGGCGGCTCGTTCCTCTATCACTACGACGACAACCTGGTGGCGGTCGGCTTCGTGGTGCATCTGAACTACGAAGATCCCTATCTGTCGCCGTTCGACAGCTTCCAGCGCTTCAAGACCCACCCCGCGATCAGCAAGATCTTCGAGGGCGGCAAGCGGCTGTCCTATGGCGCCCGCGCCATCACCGAAGGCGGCTATCAATCGGTGCCGCGGTTGAGTTTCCCGGGCGGCGCGCTGATCGGCTGCGCGGCGGGCTTCGTCAACGTGCCGCGCATCAAGGGCGTGCACAACGCGATCGGCTCGGGCATGCTGGCGGCCGAACACGTCGTCGCCGCGCTCGGTGCCGGTCGCAGCAATGATGAGCTGTCGAGCTACGAGGACGTCTGGCGCGCCTCGCCGGTCGGCAAGGATCTGTTCCGGGTCCGCAACATCAAGCCGCTGTGGTCGAATTTCGGCACCCGGGTCGGCGTGGTGCTGGCCGGATTCGAAATGTGGTGCTCGACGCTCGGCTTCTCGCTGTTCGGCACGCTGTCGCATTCCAAGCCGGATCGCGCCACGCTCAATCCGGCGAGCGATCACGCCCCGTTCCCGGTGGTGAAGCCCGACGGCAAACTGACCTTCGACCGGCTGTCCTCGGTGTTCCTGTCGAACACCAACCACGAGGAGGACCAGCCGGTTCACCTCAAGGTCGCCGACATGGCGCTGCAGAAGGCGTCCGAGCACGACGTCTATGCCGGTCCGTCGGGGCGCTATTGCCCGGCGGCGGTGTACGAATGGGTCGAAGGCCCGGACGGGCCGCGCTTTGTCATCAACGCGCAGAACTGCGTGCACTGTAAGACCTGCGACATCAAGGACCCCAACGGCAACATCACCTGGGTGCCTCCGGAGGGCGGCGGCGGTCCGAATTATCAGGGCATGTGACCACGATCGCGTGTGGCCGCAGTTGCGGTCACGATAACGCCATACTGCGAGCGCCTTCAATCCGATGCGTGGAACGTGCGCACGGTGTAGGCTGGCCGGCGGTTCCGGGTCTATCCTTGCGGTTGAACGTCAAACGCGGCATGTTGCTGACTTGCAGCTGCCGGTTTCGGTTGCGCATCCGATCTCATCCGTCAATCTGGAGCTGGGCGAACCTTGATGCTTTCAACTCGACTTCGTCGCTCGATGATCGCTGCCGTCGCGCTGGCCGCGCTGCCGCTGTCCAGCCCGGTGCTGGCGCAGACGCCGGATCACCAGAACGACAGCTCGGTGCCGTTTCCGACCAGCCGCGATCTGAAATCGCTGACCACCGCGGGCAGCTATCTGGCGGCGCGCCACGCCAGCGTGCAGCGCGACGCCAGTGCGGCGGCGACCTTCTATCGCTCGGCGCTGCGCGCCGATCCGAAGAACAACGAATTGTTGGATCGCGCCTTTATTTCCTCGCTGGCCGACGGCGACATCGACGAGGCGGTCAAGCTCGCCGATCGCATTCTGGCAATCGACAAGACCAACCGGGTGGCGCGCCTGGTGGTCGGCATTCGTGACCTGAAGCAGAAGAAATACGCCGCCGCCCAGCAGAACATCAATCAATCGGTGCGCGGTCCGATCACCGATCTGGTCGCGACGCTGATCTCCGGCTGGGCGAGCTACGGCGCCGGCGACGTCAGGACCGCGGTCGGCAATATCGACAAGCTGGCCGGTCCGGAATGGTATCCGATTTTCAAGGACCTGCATTCCGGCATGATGCTGGATCTCGCGGGCAAGCAGAAGGACGCCGGGGTCCGGCTGGAACGCGCCTACAAGCTCGACGACTCCGCGTTGCGGGTGGTCGACGCTTACGGGCGCTGGCTGTCGCGCAACAAGGACGACGCCGCGGCGAGCGCGGTCTACGAGGCGTTCGACAAGAAGCTGGCGCGGCATCCGTTGGTGCTGGAAGGCATCCGCGAGACCAAGGCCGGCAAGAAATTGCCGCCGCTGGTCGATTCGGCGCAGGCCGGCGCCGCCGAGGCGCTGTACGGCATCGGCGCCTCATTGACCCGGCGCGGCGGCGAGGATCTGGCGCTGGTCTATCTGCAGCTCGCTCTGTACCTGCAGCCGCAGCATTCGCTGGCGCTGTTGTCGCTCGGCGATCTCTACGAGTCGGTGAAGAAGCCGCAGATGGCGATCAAGGCCTACGAGCGCGTGCCGGCCAATTCGCCGCTGAAGCGCAACGCCCAGATCCAGCTCGCCACCGATCTCGACGCCGCCGACCGCAGCGAGGAGGCGATCAAGATCTTGAAGGACGTCACCGCCGAAGATCCGAAGGATCTCGAGGCGATCATGGCGCTCGGCAACATCGAGCGCGGCCGCAAGAAGTTCGCCGATTGCGCGGTGACCTACTCGCAGGGCATCGACGTGCTGTCCGGCGCCGAGAAGAACAACTGGGTGTACTACTATTTCCGCGGCATCTGCGAGGAGCGCTCCAAGCAATGGAGCAAGGCCGAAGCCGACATGAAGAAGGCGCTCGAGCTGCAGCCGGAGCAGCCGCACGTCTTGAACTATCTCGGCTACTCCTGGATCGATCAGGGGATCAATCTCGACGACGCGATGAAGATGATCCGGCGCGCGGTCGATCAGCGCCCGGACGACGGCTACATCGTCGACTCGCTCGGCTGGGCCTATTACCGCATCGGCAATTACGAGGAGGCGGTGAAGAACCTCGAGCGCGCCATCGACCTGAAGCCGGAAGATCCCACCATCAACGATCATCTCGGCGACGCCTATTGGCGGGTCGGGCGCACCCTGGAGGCGAAATTCCAGTGGGTGCATGCCCGCGATCTGAAGCCCGAGGCGGAAGAACTGCCGAAGATCGAGGCCAAGATCGAGAACGGGCTGCCGGACGACGCCGGCGCGTCGGCGGCCTCGGCGGACAAGAAAAAAGAAGATGGCAAGGGCGGCTGAGTTGAGCGACGTGATGTCGGTGCAGGCGCTGCACGATGAGGCGCGTGCCAAGGTCAATCTGACGCTGCGGGTGCTGGGCCGCCGCGTCGACGGCTATCACGAGTTGGAAAGCGTGGTGGCGTTCGCCGACTGCGCCGACCGGCTGACGCTGCAAGCCGGATCCGAACTCAGCCTCACCGCCACCGGGCCGCGCGTCCAGGAATGCGGCGACAATGCCGACAACCTGGTGATCAAGGCGGCGCGGCTGCTCGGAGAACGCGTCGCCGATCTGCGCACGGGAAGCTTCGCGCTCGACAAGCAGCTGCCGATCGCCGCCGGCATCGGCGGCGGGTCGGCGGATGCCGCGGCGGCGTTGCGGCTGTTGGCCCGCGCCAACGATCTGGCGCTGGACGATCCCCGACTGATCGATGCCGCGCGAAAGACCGGCGCCGACGTGCCGGTGTGCCTAGCCTCAAAATCCTGCATCATGACCGGGATCGGCGAAACCCTGCTGCCGCTGGCGCTGCCGCGGCTGCCGGTGGTGATGGTCAATCCGCGCGTCGCGGTCGCCACCAAGGACGTGTTCGCGGCGCTCGGGCTGCGCAGCGGTCAGTTGCGGGTCGGCGTCACCGACGTCGTCACCGCGCCGAAATGGCCGGACCAGGCCGCACCGCTCGATGCCTGGATCGCGGTGCTCGCCGCCGGCATCAACGATCTCGAAGCGCCGGCGAAGAAGCTGCAGCCGGTGATCGGCGAGGTTTTGAAGCTGCTCGGCAAGGCCCGGGGCGCGCGGCTGGCGCGGATGTCGGGGTCGGGTGCCACCTGTTTTGCGATCTTTGCCGACGCCGCCGCAGCCGAGGCCGCGGCGCAAAGCGTCAGCGCAGCGCATCCCGACTGGTGGGTGCACGCCGGGACGCTGGGCTGAACGCACGCTTGCATCGAGGTGATCTTCCTCGGAGACAACCATGCCGTCATTCCGGGGCGTGAGCAGCGAAGCTGCGAGCGAGCCCGGAATCTATAACCACCGCCCTGGAATACTAGATTCCGGGTTCGCTCGGGCTTTCGCCCTCGCGCCCCGGAATGACATCAAACGATGAGTGTTGGCTCGCACGCCCGCCCTCCATCGGCGCCACGCGCCAATCCTCAGCTCCCACGCAATGCAACCCTAATCCCGAACGCTTTGGTCATGATTGCCCGCCATCGTGGGGGCAGACGACACTGCGGCGCACTTGCAAGGCCTGCCCAATTAGGCGGCTGCGCGCCGACGACAGGCACCCGGCCAATTCGCGACGTCGGCATTCCGTGTTCCGGGATGGCGCGCGGCTTGTCCGATCTGAGCTGAGACCAAGCGACTGCGGGCGCCGCTTAAGGCCACCGCAGCATTACCCCTCAACCCAAGGACGGCTTGTCATGACCTATCGCATTCTCTCTCCCCGCGTTGCTCTCGCGGCCCTGGCGCTGTCGATGCTCGGCCTGGTCGCCGTCGATAGCCGGCCGGCCGAAGCCGCGGTCTGCGGACCGCGCGGCTGCATCGGCGGCGTCGGATACGCACCGGTTGCCCGCGCCGCCGTTGCCGGGCCGGTCGGTGTCGGCCGTGTCGGCGTCGGTCGTCCGGGTTACGGCGTCGGTCGTCCCGGCTATGGCGTCGGTGGCGTCGGCCGCAACATGGGCGGCCCGGTCAATCGCGTCGGCCGCCGCTGAGGCGTCGACGGCCGCGTCACCGCGTGGCGATGCGGCCCATCCTTCGAGACGCCCGGCTTCGCTCTTCGAGCTACGCCGGGCTCCTCAGGATGACGCGGGAGTGTGCTGAGAAGCTGATATCAGCAATTCCGCATCGATCGTGATCCGTCGATCGAGCGTCGTGTCTCTGCAATTGCTGTTGCGTGAGGCCCGGCACGATAGCGGGTTCGGCTGTTCAACGCATTTAAGCCGTCATCCTGAGGAGCCTGGCATCGCGCATAGCGCGAAGCCAGGCGTCTCGAAGGACGAGCCGCGCGATGAGCAGCCGCCGCGACGCTCGATGCGGCCCGGCCATGCGACCTGTTTAGTGCGACCGCGCCAGGCAGAACGCCACCACCTGCTCCAGCGCCGCCTTCATCGGCGAGGTCGGGAACAGCGCCAGCGCGTCGACCGCCATGGCGCCGTAGTGATGCGCGCGCTGGATGGTGTCTTCGAGCGCGCGATGCTTGGTCATCAGCCCGATCGCCTGATCGAGGTCGGGCTCGGTGATCTCGCCGCGCTCCAGCGCCTTGATCCAGAACGCCCGCTCGGCGTCGTTGCCGCGGCGGAACGCCAGCACCACCGGCAGCGTGATCTTGCCCTCGCGGAAATCGTCGCCGACATTCTTGCCGAGCTTGGCGGCCTTGCCGCCGTAATCCAGCACGTCGTCGACCAATTGGAAGGCGATGCCGAGATTCATGCCGAACGAGCGGCAGGCCGATTGCTCGGCCTTCGGCCGACCGGCGATCGCGGGCCCGACTTCGCAGGCGGCGGCGAACAGTTCGGCGGTCTTGCCGCGGATCACCGCGAGATATTCGTCTTCCGTCGTGGCGGTATTCTTGGCCGCGGCGAGTTGCATCACCTCGCCTTCGGCAATCGTCGCCGCGGCGGAGGACAGGATGTCGAGCGCGCGCAGCGAGCCGACCTCGACCATCATCCGGAACGCCTGGCCGAGCAGGAAATCGCCGACCAGCACGCTGGCCTCGTTGCCCCACAGCATCCGCGCCGACTTCTTGCCGCGGCGCATCTCGCTCTCGTCGACCACGTCGTCGTGCAGCAGCGTCGCTGTGTGCATGAACTCGACCGCGGCGGCGAGCTTGATGTGGCCTTCGCCGGAATAGCCGGTGAGTTGCGCCATCGCCAGCGTCAGGTTCGGCCGCAGCCGCTTGCCGCCCGAGGAGATCAGATGGTTGGCGACCTCGGGAATCATCGTCACTTCGGAACCGGTCCGCGACAGGATGACGGCGTTGACGCGCTCCATATCGGCGGCGACAAGCTCGACGAGTTGATCTATCGAAGCGGTCGGGGGTCCCTCGAAAGGTACGATAACGGCCACGCTGGTCTCCAAAGTCCGAGGAGCGTTCCGCGCCAGCCGAACCCGACGGGCATGAAAGGCTCTGATTCCAAAGCTTGGCGCGATATCACGCCAAGGTCGAAGGTCACACTATAACATTTGGTTTGCCGTGTAACGCGGCAACGCGGCGGGCGCCGCGCGGCTGGCGGGCAGCTATAATGCAGGGATCAAGGGAGACGCAAGCGTGCGCGAACTGGTGCGAACCAACGACGTGGTGCTGGTATCGGCGATCGGGGCATTGCTCGACGCCGCCCGGATCCACCATCTGGTGCTGGATCAGAACATGAGCGTGATCGAAGGCTCGGTCGGCGTGATTCCCCGCCGGATCCTGGTGCATGACGACGACAACCAGGAGGCCCGGCAGCTGCTTACCGAAGCCGGACTGGCGCACGAACTGCGGGCCGATGTCTGAGCCGTCCGATCTGACCGAGGATGGATTTCTCGGCGGCCGGCTGCGCTTGCGGCAGCCCAAATCCGGCCATCGTGCGGGCCACGACGCGATGCTGCTGGCGGCGGCGACCGCGGCGCGGCCCGGCGACCGGGTGGCCGATTTCGGCGCCGGGGTCGGCGCGGCCGGGCTGGCGCTGGCGCGCCGCGTCGCCGGTGTCGATCTGATGCTGCTCGAAATCGACGCCGGCCTGGCGGAACTGGCGCGGGGCAACGCCGCGCTGAACCAGCTCTCCGCCGCAGTCTTTGTGCTCGATGTCGAGGCCGGCGCCACGGCGTTCGCGGAGGCCGGGCTGTTTCCCGACAGCGTCGATGCGGTGCTGATGAACCCGCCGTTCAACGACGCCGCGCGGCATCGCGGCTCTCCCGATGCGGGGCGGCGGCTGGCGCATGTCGCGGCGCGGTCCACGCTCGAGGGCTGGGTTCACGCCGCCCGGCGGATTCTGAAATCCGGCGGCGAATTGACGCTGATCTGGCGTGCCGACGCGATCGCGGAGGTGTTGGAGGCGCTGGACCGCGGCTTCGGCGGTCTGGTGATCCTGCCGGTGCACCCGCAACCCGGGCTGCCGGCGATCCGTGTGCTGGTGCGGGCCAGCAAAGGCGGACGGGCCCCATTGTCGCTGCTGCCCGGGCTGATGCTGAGGGATGAGGCCGGTACAGAAACTCTCAAGGCCGCCGCGGCGCTGAGAGGCGAGGCCTTGCCATTGTCAGCGACCTGATTGTCAGCGACCGATTTGCCGGCGACCCGATTGCCGGCGACTTGATGTCGCAGCTGCGCGGTTCTTGAGCAGCCGGATTATTGCGACAGCGTTTTCGACTCCGGCTCCGGCGTCGCAGTGAAACGCACGGCGGTCAGAAGTGCGCCAATCAACGTCACCAGCAGATAGATTTTCATGTTCTTCTCCACCGCCAATTGCCGCTTATATAACCACTGCAATGCAAAACGCGTTCCAGCGTTGGTGAGCGTAGAGTAAACATCATTGATTAATTTTGAGGTAACTTATGAGCGAGCAGACGGCTGAACATCGGGCGAGTGCGGGCGCGTTGCAGGGACTGCTGGGCTGGCTGCCGGAGCGTTGGCGGCCCGGTCAAGTCGTGGTGCCGGTGGTGCGGCTATCCGGTGTGATCGGCGCGGTGACGCCGCTGCGCCCGGGGTTGTCGCTGGCTGGCACGGCCAAGATGCTGGATCGCGCTTTCGCCACCCGCAATGCCAAGGCGGTGGCGCTGGCGATCAATTCGCCGGGTGGCTCGCCGGTGCAGTCGCGGCAGATCTATCTGCGAATCCGCCAGCTCGCCGCCGAGAAGAAGCTGCCGGTGATCGCCTTCGTCGAAGACGTCGCGGCCTCGGGCGGCTACATGCTGGCTTGCGCGGCCGACGAGATCTACGTCGATCCGTCGTCGATCGTCGGCTCGATCGGCGTGGTCGGCGGCACCTTCGGTTTTCCGGAACTGTTGAAAAAGATCGGCGTCGAGCGGCGGCTCTACACCGCGGGCGAACACAAGGCGCAGCTCGATCCGTTCCTGCCGGAGGATCCCGAGGATGTCGCCAGGGTCAAGGCGCTGCAGCGCGAGATCCACGCCATGTTCATCTCGTTGGTCAAGGACAGCCGCGGCGCCAAGCTGAAAGGCGCCGAGGATCTGCTGTTCTCCGGCGAATATTGGGCCGGCGGCACCTCGGTGACGCTGGGCTTAAGCGACGGCATCGGCGATCTGCGCGGCACCCTGCGGGCGCGGTTCGGCGACAAGGTCCGCACCCCGGTGATCGCGCCGGCCTCCGGCATGTTGGCCGGGCTGTTCGGCCGCCGCTCGGCGGCAACTTCGCTCGGCCCGTTCGATGCCGTGGCGGAGTGGCCGGATCAGTTGATTTCGGCGCTGGAAGCCCGCGCCGTATGGGCCAAATACGGCTTTTGAGGGTCGGCGGCCCGCGCCATTTGGTCCCTGCAACGCCGATTGAAGGCCGCGTTCGGTTGCGCCATGATGCCGCGTTGGAAGCCGCAACACGAGGATCGACCGATGCCGCCGCTGATCGCCGTCGCTGCCGCCCTGGGTGGCCTTGCCGTGGTGCGCTGGGCTTACCGGACCGCGCAGCGTATCAACCTGGAGCTGGAAGAGGTTCGCAACGCGGTGCTGAACGAGCAGCAGCCGCAGCCCGCCAAGATTCCGACGCTGCGCCGCGATCCGATCACCGGCGCCTATCGGCCCAGCTAGAGACTCTTCGAATTAGATTGCTGCGCTTCAAGATTCCCCTTGCTGTCATTCCGGGGCGCGAGCAGCGTCAGCTGCGAGCGAGCCCGGAATCCATAACCCCTGCAGGGAGTATGGATTCCGGACTTGCTCGTTCTTGCGAACTCGCAATCCGGAATGACGGCTGTCATGGGGTAGATACTGCCATCTCAACCGAAAATGCTCGGGCGGCCGTTGCGGCCACACTTGCGCCGGCCTCCGGGCGAGGCACCACCCTGAGACCGGCTAGCAAGCTTGGAGGTTTTCGAAATGCCTCAGCGAGCCGAGGCGTTTCCGCGCGGTCGCGTCGCAACCTTGCGCCGGCCGATCGCTGTAGGCACGCAGCGTCGAACGGACCCAAATCTAGGACGCGATTTCCTAACAATCGGAAAACTCCGAGGGCCGCGCGGGTCGCATGGTGAATGCCGGGTTAACGCCGCGATGGTCTTGGCGCCGGACATTGCCTTGATTCCAGGGGGCTGCGCCGATACGGTCCGCGCGCTTTCCATCCCTCGCGAATCCGAAGCCGATCATGGACATTCTTCCCCCGCATATGCGCCCGGAACGCTCGTTCCAGGGACTGATCCTGGCGTTGCAGCGCTATTGGGCGGATTACGGCTGCGTGATCCTGCAGCCCTACGACATGGAGGTCGGCGCCGGCACCTTCCATCCCGCCACCACGCTGCGCGCGCTCGGCCCGAAGCCGTGGCGCGCCGCCTATGTGCAGCCGTCGCGGCGGCCGAAGGACGGCCGTTACGGCGAGAATCCGAACCGGCTGCAGCACTACTACCAGTTTCAGGTGATCCTGAAGCCGTCGCCGCCGGACATCCAGGAGCTCTATCTGAAGTCGCTGGCCGCGATCGGCGTCGATTCGCATCTGCACGACATCCGCTTCGTCGAGGACGATTGGGAGAGCCCGACGCTCGGCGCCTGGGGGCTCGGCTGGGAGTGCTGGTGCGACGGCATGGAGGTCTCGCAGTTCACTTACTTCCAGCAGGTCGCCGGCGTCGAATGCGCGCCGGTGGCGGGCGAACTGACCTACGGTCTCGAGCGCCTCGCCATGTATGTGCAGGGCGTCGACCGGGTCTATGATCTCAACTTCAACGGCCGCGACGGCGCCGACAAGGTGACCTATGGCGACGTCTTCCTGCAGGCCGAGAAGGAATATTCCCGGCACAATTTCGAGCACTCCGACGCCGCGATGCTGTTCGAGCAGTTCAAGATGGCGGAGAGCGCCTGCCAGAAATATCTCGCCGCCGGCTGGGACAGCGACAAGCGCGAGGCGCATCTGATGGCGCTGCCGGCCTACGACCAGTGCATCAAGGCCAGTCACGCCTTCAACCTGTTGGACGCCCGCGGCGTGATCTCGGTGACCGAGCGGCAGAGCTACATTTTGCGGGTCCGCGAACTGGCCAAGGCCTGCGGCGCCGCCTGGCTGCACACCGAGGCGGGCGGTTCTTCACCCTCCACTTCGAGGCAGGGTGAAGCCCCGCGTGGGGAGAGCCAGTAATGCCCGATCTTCTGCTCGAATTGTTCTCCGAAGAAATCCCGGCCCGGATGCAGGCGAAAGCCGCCGAGGATTTGCGCCGCATGGTGACCGACAAGCTGGTCGCCGAGGGGCTGGTCTATGACGGCGCGAAAGCGTTTGCGACGCCGCGGCGGCTCGCGCTCACCGTGCACGGCATTCCGGCGCGGCAGTCGGATCTGAAAGAGGAGCGCAAGGGCCCGCGGGTCGGCGGGCCGGACGCCGCGATCCAGGGCTTTTTGAAAGCCACGGGGCTCGCCTCGCTCGACGAAGCAAAGATCCAGCGCGACCCGAAGAAGGGCGATTTCTACATCGCATTGATCGAGAAGCCCGGCCGCGCCACGCTCGACGTGCTGGCGGATATCCTGCCGGTGATCGTGCGCACCTTCCCGTGGCCGAAATCGATGCGCTGGGGCGAGCGCTCGGCCAAGCCCGGCGCGCTGCAATGGGTGCGGCCGCTGCATTCGATCGTCGCCACCTTCGGCATCGACACCGAAGATCCCGACGTGGTGGCGTTCGACGTCAGCGGCATCAAGGCCGGCCAAGTCACCCGCGGCCATCGCTTTATGGCGCCCGGCGAAATCTCGGTGCGCCGCTTCGAGGATTACGACGCCAAGCTGTTCGACGCCAAGGTCGTGCTCGATCCGCAGCGCCGCAAGGATATCATTCTGCACGACGCCCGCACGTTGGCGCAGGCGCAGAATTTCGAACTGGTCGAGGACCCGGTGTTGCTCGACGAAGTGTCGGGCTTGGTCGAATGGCCGGTGGCGCTGATGGGCTCGTTCGACCCGGCGTTCCTGGCGATCCCCGGCGAAGTGATCCGCGCCACCATCCGCAACAACCAGAAGTGTTTTGTGGTCTCGGACCCCGCGACCGGCAAGCTCACCAACAAATTCATCCTCACCGCCAACATCGAAGCGTCCGACGGCGGCAAGGCGATCGTCGCCGGCAACGAGCGGGTGATCCGCGCGCGGCTGTCGGATGCGAAGTTCTTCTACGAGACGGACCTCAAGACCAAGCTGGAAGACCGGCTGCCGAAATTTGCGCAGATCGTATTTCACGAAAAGCTCGGCACCCAGGCCGAGCGCATCGCGCGGATCGAACGGCTGGCGGCGGAGATCGCGCCGCTGGTGGGCGCCGATGTCGAGAAGGCGCGCCGCGCCGCGCAGCTGTGCAAGGCGGATCTGCTCACCGAAGTGGTCGGCGAATTCCCCGAGCTGCAGGGCCTGATGGGCAAGTACTACGCGCTGGCGCAAGGCGAGGACGCCAGCGTCGCTGCCGCCTGCGAGGAGCACTACAAGCCGCAGGGGCCGAATGATCGCGTGCCGAGCGATCCGGTAAGCATCGCCGTGGCGCTGGCCGACAAGATCGATACGTTGGTGGGCTTCTGGGCGATTGATGAGAAGCCGACGGGAAGCAAGGACCCCTATGCGCTGAGGCGGGCGGCGCTGGGGGTGATTAGGTTGATCTTGGAGAACAATATCAGACCAAATTTGATCTCAGCTTTCGAAGGGCATTCGAGTGCTGTGGATCAGACAACGATGAGAATAGCGCAAACGAAGGCGAAAAGTTCGGGGGGATTCTCTCTCGTCTTGAATGCGCATTCGACCCAATCATGGAATGACCGTCAGACCCGCACGACCAGCGTCGATCTTCTCTCCTTCTTCGCCGACCGCCTCAAAGTCCAACTCCGCGAGCAAGGCGCCCGGCACGACCTCGTCGATGCCGTGTTCGCGCTCGAAGGGCAGGACGATATCCTGATGATCGTCCGCCGCGTCGAGGCGCTGGCGGCGTTTCTCGCGACCGACGACGGCAAGAATTTGCTCGCCGGCGTCAAGCGCGCCGCCAACATCCTGCGCATCGAGGAGAAGAAAGACGCCCGCGCCTTCGACGGTGCGCCGGACGCTTCGCTCTATGTCGCCGACGAGGAAAAGACCCTCGCCACCGCGATCGATCAGGTGAAGCTTGAGGCGTCGAGCGCCGTCGCGAGGGAAGACTTCGCCGCCGCGATGAGCGCGATGGCCAAGCTGCGGCCTGCGGTCGATGCGTTCTTCGACAAGGTGAAGGTCAACGACGACGACGCCCGCGTGCGCGACAACCGCCTGAAGCTACTCAACGAGATCCGCGCCGCCACCCGCGCAGTAGCGGATTTCTCCAAGATCCAGGATTAGGTCGCGCCGTCGCGACTAACACGGCGTCGTCATCCTGAGGTGCGCGCCGGAGCACAGGCTCGCTCCGCGGCGCAGGCTCTCGTCGGCGCGCCTCGAAGGATGCGGCCGCGGGGTTAGCGGCGCCATCGGGCGCCTCGCCGGTTGATGCGGTCCGGTCGGGCGCCGGCCGCGCGGCGCATCCTTCGAGACGCCCGGCTTCGCTCTTCGAGCTGCGCCGGGCTCCTCAGGATGACGCTTTGCTCGTTGGACAGCGCTGTGAAACCGCTTCGGTGAGCGTCGCGGGCACGGCGTCGTCATCCTGAGGTGCGCGCCGGAGCACAGGCTCGCTCCGCGGCGCAGGCTCTCGTCGGCGCGCCGCGAAGGATGCGGCCGCGGGGGAGCGGCGCCATCGGGCGCCTCGCCGGTTGATGCGGTCGGGTCGGGCGCCGGCCGCGCGGCGCATCCTTCGAGACGCCCGGCTACGCTCTTCGAGCTGCGCCGGGCTCCTCAGGATGACGCTTTGCTCGTTGGACAGCGCTGTGAAACCGCTTCAGGCGTCCGCGACGCGCCTCAGAAATATCCCGAAACATAGCGAAATCTTTACGCGTCATTAACCATCGCCTGAAAAAGTTGCCCCGGCTAACGGTTTCTTAACCGCTGCGCTTTCGGAGGCGACCATGACGTCGGTTTATACCGGCTACAGCAATCCCTATGCGGGCTCGGCCTATTCGCGGGCGGTGGCGACGCAGCCGTCGCTGGCCAATACGCTGGCGACCATCGACGACTCCGCGACGGGCAGCGGCAACGCCGCCACCAATCTGACGCTGTCGGACGGCGCGCGCGCCCAGCTCGCCACCGCGTCGTCGCTGCCGGATTTCGCCACCATCACCACCGTGGCGCGGGCCGCGCTCGACAAGCTGTACGCCGCCGCCAAGGCAACCGGGCCGCTCGACGCCGACGGCAAGCTGACCGTCAGCCTGACCTCGTTCGATCGCCGCGCGCTGTTCGCTGTCGCCACCAACAACGGCGGCAAATTCACCCCCGACGAACAGAGCGTCGCCGCGGCCGCGCTCGACAGCCGCTTCAACGCGGCGCTGGCGCCGGCGGCGCAGACCACCAAGCTCACCGGCGATCACGGCGCGATCTACAAGGCGGCGCTGGATTATCTCGACGCCGCGAGCCCGGAAGAGAAGGCCACCAGCATCTGGACGGCGCAACGCAACGCCGTCGCCAAGGGCGTGCAGGCGACGCAGACCGAGCCCTCGAAGCCGCCGTCCGGCATCAGCAACGATCCGGTCGCCGCCTATCTTGCGCAATATCCGAACGGCAGTGCCGCGCCGACGCAAGATTTCTCCAGCGTGGCGAAGACCGTGCGCGCCACGCTCGACGCCCAGGCCAAGTCGGCCGCGGCGCTCGGCCGCGAATTGGTGTTCGATCGCGGCCGCAAGACTGGACAGCTCGCCGACCTCTCGACCATCGACAATCGCTCGCTGTCGGCGATCGCGCTGAACCAGGATCAACTGTTCTCCAAGCAGGAAAGCTTCGCCGCCAAGCAGGAGTTGGATTCCCGCAGCCGCGCCAGCATCCTTACGGCGCTGAAGCAGAGCCAGAAAACCGGCGATCCGACCCAGCTCAGCCTCGGCATCCTCAACGCCTATTCGGCGATGAGCAACGAGGAGCGGCAGGCGACGCATTGGACCACCAGCCTGCGCGACACCGCGGTGCAAAACTACAAATCGACCCACACGCTGCTGTCGATGCTGAAGGGCGGCTAGCTGCAAACCTTCCGGTCGGACCCGGCGTCGAACGAGAACCAAGAAAAGAGCCCCGCCCGGCGGGGGGACGCGGACGGGGCTCTCTTAGGTCCGGTCGCAGTACGCTGCGTCCGTCCCGTTCGAATTCATCGGGTCTAGTCGATCACCTGAACGACGCGCCGGGTGCGCGGCTCCACCAGCACGGTTTCGCCGTTCACCACGGTGTAGCGGTGGGTGGTGGCGCCGAAGCTCTGCGGCACGTCGTACATGATCACGCCGGTTTCAGGTAACACCGAGCCAACGGTGACGCGCTGCTGGATCGAGTAGTCGGGCACGCGCTCGCGCACGATGTAGGCGCGAAACGCCGAGCGTTGTTCGCGGGCGATTCCGCCGCCGGCATCGGCCGCGACCACGCCGTCGGAAGCGGAGCCGGTGGTGAGGCTCTGCGCCTGCGCCGCCAGCGGAGCGCAGACGCCGGCCAATGCGGCGAGGCCGACAATGCTATTTCGCATAGCTGATCTCCTTGGCAGGGATGCGAGTGCATCGCAATTTGCGCGGCGTACCCGGATCAATTCCTCCGGCGCGGCCAGGTTCCAGAAAATCCTTCCGCCCGCCGGGCGGAATTTTCGTCGCGCCGGGCCTGCATCGGATGTGGAAGCGCCGTCGGCGGGGCGCACGGACCTTTGAGGTCGCTAGGCGGGGCGCGCCGCGCCGGATAAGTTCGGCCACCGATTCGACGTCAGCGGTCATGAGGAGAAAAACATGGTGATTACCAGCGCCCACATCCCGGCCATCGTGGCTCTCATCGCTGGCCTGCTTATTCTGGTGATGCCCCGCCTGCTCAATCTGGTGGTCGCGATCTATCTGATTTGCATAGGTCTTATCGGCCTCGGCGTGCTGCGCTGGTTTCATCTTTAGTCTGGAGCCGCGGCCGCGCGGCTTGCGCGGACTCGCCAAAACGTGGTGTATGGCGCCACCCTTTCCCATTATTGCGGACTGTTGAGCGCCATGGCTAAAGCAGCTTCCAAGACCAAAAAAGTCGCCGCGAAATCAAAATCTTCCGTCACCGCCCGGGCCAAGGCCGCGGTGCGCAAGACGGTGGCGAAAAGTCCGCCGAAAGCCGCCGTGAAGGCGGTGGCGAAGCCTGCCAAGAAGGTCGTCGCCAAGCCGATGAAAGCGCCGGCCAAGGCAGCCGTGAAAGCGCCGGTGAAGGCAGCGTCGAAAGCGCCGGCGAAAAAGCCGGCGGCCGATGCCTTCGCCAACAAGTGGGTGTTCAGCTTCGGCGACGGCAAGGCCGAAGGCAACGCCAGCCTGCGCAACCTGCTGGGCGGCAAGGGCGCCAACCTCGCCGAGATGGCAAATCTCGGTCTGCCGGTGCCTCCCGGCTTCACCATTCCGACCACGGTCTGCAGCTATTTCTACGCCCACGACAAATCCTACCCGAAGGAGCTCGCGAGCCTGGTCGACAAGGCGCTCGCCACCGTCGGCAAGATCACCGGCAAGGGGTTCGGCGACGCCAAGAACCCGCTGTTGGTCTCGGTGCGCTCCGGCGGCCGCGCCTCGATGCCCGGCATGATGGACACCGTGCTCAATCTCGGGCTCAACGACGTCACCGTGGAAGCGCTCGCCGCATTGTCGGGCGATCGCCGCTTCGCCTATGACAGCTATCGCCGCTTCATCACCATGTATTCCGACGTGGTGCTCGGCTTCGACCACCATCATTTCGAAGAAATCCTCGACACCTACAAGGACGGCAAGGGCTACACCCTCGATACCGACCTCGACGGCGACGATTGGATCGACCTGGTCGGCCAGTACAAGGAAGCGGTCGCCCGCGTGACCGGCAGCGATTTCCCGCAGGACCCGCACGCGCAATTGTGGGGCGCGATCGGCGCGGTGTTCTCCTCCTGGATGAACGCCCGCGCGGTGACCTACCGCAAGCTGCACGACATTCCGGAATCCTGGGGCACCGCGGTCAACGTCCAGGCGATGGTGTTCGGCAATATGGGCGAGACCTCGGCGACCGGCGTGGCGTTCACCCGCAACCCGTCGACCGGCGAGAGCAGCCTGTATGGCGAATTCCTGATCAACGCCCAAGGCGAAGACGTGGTGGCGGGGATTCGCACCCCGCAAGACATCACCGAATATGCGCGAAAAGCGTCGGGCTCCGACAAGCCGTCGATGGAAGTCGCGATGCCGGACGCGTTCAACGAACTGACCCGGATCTATACCCTGCTCGAGAAGCACTATCGCGACATGCAGGACATGGAGTTCACCGTCGAGCAGGGCAAGCTGTGGATGCTGCAGACCCGCGGCGGCAAGCGCACCGCCAAGGCCGCGCTGCGGATCGCGGTCGAACTCGCCAGCGAGGGCGTGATCAACCAGAAGGAAGCGGTGTCGCGGATCGATCCCGCCTCGCTCGACCAGTTGCTACACCCGACCATCGATCCGAACGCCAAGCGCGACGTGATCGCCACCGGCCTGCCTGCCTCGCCGGGCGCGGCTTCCGGCGAGATCGTGTTCTCCTCGGACGAGGCCGCCAAGCTGCAGGCCGACGGCCGCAAAGTGATCCTGGTCCGCATCGAGACCAGCCCCGAGGACATCCACGGCATGCACGCCGCGGAAGGCATCCTCACCACCCGCGGCGGCATGACCTCGCACGCCGCCGTGGTGGCGCGCGGCATGGGCAAGCCCTGCGTGTCCGGCTGCGGCGCGATCCGGGTCGATTACGGCCGCGGCACCATGAGCATCGGCACCCGCACCTTCAAGACCGGCGACATCATCACCATCGACGGCGCGGTCGGCCAGGTGCTGGCCGGGCGGATGCCGATGATCGAGCCGGAACTGTCCGGCGAGTTCAACACGCTGATGGGCTGGGCCGATCAGGTGCGCAAGCTCGGGGTTCGGGTCAACGCCGACACCCCGGTCGACGCCCGCACCGCGATCAAGTTCGGCGCCGAAGGCATCGGGCTGTGCCGCACCGAGCATATGTTCTTCGAGGAGACCCGGATCCGCACCGTGCGGGAGATGATCCTGTCGGAAGACGAACAGTCGCGTCGTCAGGCATTGGCGAAATTGCTGCCGATGCAGCGCGCGGATTTCGTCGAACTGTTCGAGATCATGAAGGGCATGCCGGTGACGGTGCGGCTGCTCGATCCGCCGCTGCACGAGTTCCTGCCGCACAGCCAGGCCGAGATCGAGGAAGTCGCGCGTGCGATGAACACCGATCCACGTAGGCTCGCCGATCGCGCCCGCGAATTGGCCGAGTTCAACCCGATGCTCGGCTTCCGCGGCTGCCGTCTGGCGATCGCCTATCCGGAAATCGCCGAGATGCAGGCCCGCGCCATCTTCGAGGCCGCGGTCGAGGCGCAGAAGCGCACCGGCGTCGCGGTCGGGCTCGAAGTGATGGTGCCGTTGATCGCCACCAAGATGGAGTTCGATCTGGTCAAGGCGCGGATCGACGCCACCGCGCATTCGGTGTTCCGCGAAACCGGCGGCAAGATCGATTACGCGGTCGGCACCATGATCGAACTGCCGCGCGCCTGTCTGAAGGCCGGGCAGATCGCCGAGACCGCCGAATTCTTCTCGTTCGGCACCAACGACCTGACCCAGACCACCTTCGGCATCAGCCGCGACGACGCCGCGAGCTTCCTCGGCACCTACATCGCCCGCGGCATCCTGGAGATCGACCCGTTCGTCAGCATCGATCGCGTCGGCGTCGGCGAGTTGGTCAAGATCGGTGTCGAGCGCGGCCGCAAGACCCGCCCCGACCTCAAGGTCGGGATCTGCGGTGAACACGGCGGCGATCCGGCGTCGGTGGCGTTCTGCCACGAGATCGGCCTCAACTACGTGTCGTGCTCACCCTACCGCGTGCCGATCGCGCGGCTCGCCGCCGCGCAAGCCGCGCTCGGCAAGGAAGTCGCAAGCCAGGCCTGAACGCGGCGCGATCGCTGCGATCGCCTGAACTGATCGTCATCCACAGAAGCGGCCGGAATTCTTCCGGCCGTTTTTTTTGTGCCATCGACGGGGTGCATGGAACTCGGATGCGCTGCCGTCGCGTCGCATCGCTGCGTTGACGCGATGTTTACCACTTTGCTGAAGTCGCGGTTTACCAAGGTTTTTGCAATGCTCTGCGCATTGCACCTGGTACTTGCCTGTGGCAGCGGCGCATCGCCGATTAACCCCCCGGCAACTTTAATTCTCTAACAACGCAATAGATCGAATTCGACGTAAATGTGCTTTCGATCAGGTGTAAGCGTTGCGTGAGCGTATCGATGTCAGTCATGCGTAACCGGCCGAAGGGCGCGAAATTTGCGTCCTTCGGTCTTGGTCTTTGCGTCTTCGCATTGATCCCGTCAGAGCTCGGATATCAGGATATCGCGTCGCTGCTCGCCCGGCAGCCCGGCGTCGCCGAGCGCTGGCAGAAGCGGGTGTTCTCCTCGTCGGTCGCCACCATCCAGCTCGCGACGTTTTCGTTCGGCCGCCCGATCGGCACCTCGTTGCCGCCGAGCGCCGACGTGCAGCTCGCCAGTCTCGACCATCGAACCCGCGACATCACCGGTTCGCTGACGCGCAATCCGCTGGCGCAGCCGCCTGGCCGTTACGAGGCCGCGGACTTTCCCAAGGTCGATCGCACCTTGAAAGGCGATCGCCTCGCTACGGTGACGCCGGACACCACGCCGATCGAGACTTCGCCGTCGTCGCAGGACGATTCCGCGGCACCCAACGTCGCCGGCGCCAAGACCGCGGCGCAATTGCCGGCCGGGCCGGCCGCCCCGCTCGATCCCGAACTCGCCGAAGCCTTGCAGGCGCCGCCGCTGTCGCAATACGACGTGTCGTTGTCGCTGGAGGCGCAGCCGCTCGGCGACGCCAGCATCGGCGCGCCGACGGTGGCGCCGGCGCATGACGGCTTTTCGGTGAAGACCTCCAGCCTGTTCTTCGGCAGTTCGTCGCTCGGCGCGCCCGGTGAGAGCATGGAGCAATGGCAGCCCGGCGAGGAGCCGATGATCGTGCTGCCGACCGGCATCGATCCCGACATGAAGGTGACGGCGGCGTTGCCGGAGACGGCTGCGCCAAGCGAGGCCGCCAAGGCGGGCGAAAGCATCGCCAGCAAGGGCGAAGTCAACGCCGACAATCAGCGGGTCAAGACCCCGGCGGAGCGGCTCGGCCTGTTCGACGCCAAGCTGCGCGCCAAGCACGAGAAGTGCCTGACCGACGCGATCTATTTCGAAGCCCGCGGCGAAGCGGTGCGCGGCCAGATCGCGGTGGCGCAGGTGGTGCTGAACCGCGCGTTCTCCGGCTTCTATCCCAGCAATGTCTGCGGCGTGGTGTATCAGAACAAGCACCGCCATCTGGCCTGTCAGTTCACCTTCGCCTGCGACAACGTCGCCGACGTGGTGCGCGAACCCGACATGTGGGACCGCGCCAAGAAGATCGCCAAAGCCTCGCTCGACGGCCAGCTGTGGCTGCCGGAAGTCGGCAAGTCGACGCACTATCACGCCTATTGGGTGCGGCCGTCCTGGGTGCACGAAATGAAGAAGATGTACAAATTCGGCGTGCACACCTTCTATCGGCCGCGCAATTGGGGCGACGGCAGCGACGCGCCGAGCTGGGGCAACTCGGCGGAAACCGCGGCGATCTCCGCCAAACTCGCCGAAGTCGGCAAGAGCTCGGCGGAAATTACGAGTGCCTCCGAGCGGCGCTGAGGCGGTCTATCGATGAGATGCCTCGACCAATAAAACACGTGTCATTCCGGGGCGCGAGCAGCGAAGCTGCAAGCGAACCCGGAATCTTGCTGCTGGTGTAACAGCCGCCGCCGTTCCGAGATTCCGGGTTCGCTCGGGCTCTAGCATTTTCGGTTAGGATTGAATCATTCAACCGAAATGTCGTCGTCATTCCGAATTGCGAGTTCGTCAGAACGAGCAAGTCCGGAATCCATACTCCCTGCGGTGGTTATGGATTCCGGGCTCACTCGCAGCGAAGCTGCTCGTGCCCCGGAATGACGGCGGATGATTTGCTCGGCCGGCTGCTTTATTTCCGGAATGACTATCAGTCAGGTCAGGCGCTGCGATCGGCGCTGCGACCCGCCGGTGTCTGCGACGCGCTATAGGCGGACGCGCCTGCGCTGCTGGCCTTCTGGCCGTCGGCCAGCATCGCCTGATAAGCCGCGTCGAGTTCGTCGCGGCTATACTCCCGATACCAGCTTTGGTGCGGCGTGAATTGCGACTGGGTGATCGCGGTCGGGGCCTTCTCGACCGTTCCGCCGAGCAGCTTGGCGTAACTGTCGGCGCGCCACTGCGCCAGGTTGGGGCCGCTCAGACCCGGCGGATCCTGCAGTTTGCCGACCATCGCCGCGGCCGCGTTGCTCATCGTCGAGCATCCGCCATTATCGAGCGTGACGACCACCTTGCCGTCGACC
This sequence comes from Rhodopseudomonas palustris BisB18, assembly GCF_000013745.1. Classification (GTDB taxonomy): domain Bacteria; phylum Pseudomonadota; class Alphaproteobacteria; order Rhizobiales; family Xanthobacteraceae; genus Rhodopseudomonas_A; species Rhodopseudomonas_A palustris_F. Next base: position 4,839,825 of record NC_007925.1, on the reverse strand, counting down.
TTGACCTGCGCATAAGTTTTCTGAGACGCATCGTCGGAGACCGCCGGTGGCGAGGCCTCGGCGCTCTGCGTCCTCAGCCAGTTCGCCGCCATCACGTCGCGCAGCTCGGGAATGTCCGCCACCGAGATCAGCGTGGCTTGCAACGGAATGAGCTTCGACACATCGACCCGGTAGCGGCTCGTTGCGGACTCCGTCTTCGCTGGGGCCTCCGGCAGGGCGTCAGTCCGCGTCCATGTCGGAGTTGAACCGTATGTCGCCGATGCGCGCGGATAATTCGACGTGATGCCAGTGATGCCTGCAACCATGCGCCGGCTCCTCGCCAACCGTGTTTCCTCGCAGAACGAGCGAGCAAGGGTCGCGCCAAAGCGAAGGCTTGAAAGCAAACGGGTTTTTCCGACCGGCCGGGCCATCAATCGGAAATTGCTGCCGCGGAAGGCAGAACTTGCCGGTCGCGACGCGCTCGCGTCAACGATCAGTTGGACTACGCGTCGATGTCCAGCGCGACGTCGAAATTCGGCGCCGAATGGGTCAGCGCGCCGGCGGAGGCGTAGTCGACGCCGGTCGCCGCGATCGCCGCGACGGTGTCCTGGGTGACCCCGCCGGAGACTTCCAGCACCACGCGGCCATCCGCGAGCCTGACCGCCTCCTGCAGCGTCGCGATGTCCATGTTGTCGAGCAGCACCACGTCGGCGAGCCCGGAGGCGAGCACTTCCTTCAGTTGATCCAGCGTGTCGACTTCGATCTCGACCTTGACCAGATGGCCGATCCGCGCCCGCGCCCGCTCCAGCACCGGGCGGACGCCGCCGGCCACCGCGATGTGGTTGTCCTTGATCAGGATCGCATCGTCGAGCCCGAAGCGGTGGTTGAAGCCGCCGCCGCAGCGCACCGCGTATTTCTCCAGCGCGCGCAGTCCAGGCGTGGTCTTGCGGGTGCAGCAGATCCGCAGCTTGCTGCCGGCGGCGTGGCGGACGTAATCGGCGGTCAGCGTCGCGATGCCGCTCAATCGGCCGACGAAATTCAACGCGGTGCGCTCGCCGGCCAGCACCGCGCGGGCCGGGCCGGAGATCGTCAGCACCGGGATGCCGCGCGCCACCGGATCGCCGTCATGGACGTGCGGTTGGATGAAGATGTCAGGCGACAGCGCCTGAAATGCCGCGACCGCCAGCGGCAGGCCGGCGATGGTGCCGGCCTGGCGCGCCACCATGGTGGCCTGGGCGTGCGCCTCGGCCGGAATCGTGGCGTTCGAGGTGATGTCGCCGGCGCGGCCGAGATCCTCCTCCAGCGCGCGGCGCACCGCCTCCGCAATGGCGAACGGCGACAGGAATGCATCGGTGTGCAGCAGCGCGGAAGGAGTGATCATTGCAAGTGTGGTCCTTTCAGGCGACCACCGGGCGCGAGCGGCGCGCGGTGTCGGAAAGCGAGGCGGCGGTGTCGCGGGCGTCCGCCAGCGTGGTCATGGTGCGATCGGCGAGCGCCGGGTTTTCCGCCGGATGGTCCGAGCGATAATGCGCGCCGCGGCTTTCCAGCCGCGACCAGGCTGCGGTCGAGACCAACAGCGCGGTGGTCGCCATGTTGAGCATCGCGGTGCTGCTGGCTCCGGCTTCCATCGCGGCGAAGCGGCGCACCGCGGCGGCGAGGCCGTCGGCGTTGCGGATCACCCCGACATTGCCGCTCATCAGTTGCCGCAGCTCGGCTTCCTGCGCGGCGCCGAGCGCGGCATTGCGCGCCATCGGCAACTCGTCGATCCGTCCGCTGGCGGCGCCGAATTCGCGGCCGCCGATGTCCTCGGCGATCCGCGCCGCATAGACCACGGCCTCCAGCAGCGAGTTCGAGGCAAGCCGATTGGCGCCATGCGCGCCGGTGCAGGAGACTTCACCCGCCGCCCACAGCCCGCGCAGCGAGCTGCGGCCGTGCATGTCCACCGCGATGCCGCCCATATGGTAGTGCGCCGCCGGCGCGATCGGGATCGGCTGCGTTGCCGGATCGACGCCTTCGCTGATGCAGCTTTCATAGACGGTAGGAAATTCGGCGGCGAAATGCGCGCCGAGCGCGGTGCGGGCGTCGAGAAACGCGCCGCGGCCCGCCGCGATCTCGGCGAACACGCCGCGGGCGACGATGTCGCGCGGCGCCAGTTCGGCCAACGGATGCAGCGCCAGCATGAAGCGTTCGCCCTGGCCGTTGATCAGCGTGGCGCCTTCGCCGCGCAGCGCTTCGGTGGCGAGCGGCGCCGGGTCGCGGCCGACCATGATCGCGGTGGGGTGAAACTGCACGAATTCCGGATCGGCGATCAGCGCGCCGGCGCGGGCCGCGATCGCAAGGCCGAGCCCCGAGGCTTCCACCGGATTGGTGGTCACCGCGTAGAGATGGCCGATGCCGCCGGTCGCCAGCACCACGGCGCGCGCCGGCATGGTGATCGGCCGGCTGATCGCAACGCCGGCCTGGCGCAGCTGCAGACCGACCACCGAGCCGCCGTCGGTCAACAGCGCTTCGGCGAAATAGCCTTCGATCACCTTGATCGACGGCGTGGCGCGCACCGCCTTGATCAGCGCGGTGATGATGGCCTGGCCGGCCATGTCGCCGCGCACATGGACGATTCGGCGCGCCGAATGCGCGGCCTCGCGCGACACCGCGAGCCGGCCTTCGAGGTCGCGGTCGAACGGTACGCCGTATTCCAACAGGTCGCGGATTCGCGGGCCGGCCTCGCGCGCCAGCTGCAGCGCCACGTTCTCGTCGACCAGGCCGGCGCCGACCGCGATGGTGTCGGCGGCGTGCGATTCCGCGCTGTCGCCTTCGGCCACCGCCGCGGCGATGCCGCCCTGCGCCCAGGCGGTCGAGGCGCCTTCACCGAGCGGGGCTGCGGTGATCACGGTGACCGGCCGCGGCGCCAGCTTCAGCGCGCAGAACAGTCCGGCCAATCCGCCGCCGACGATCACCACGTCGGTGCCGCTATGGGCGAAATCGAGGTCCGACGTCGTACTCATGACTTGGTCCAACTCTGCCGCTGAGCGGCGCTGCGCGCAGATTTTGGCTGGCGCGCGGTCGATCGGGGACGATACGAAACAGCGACGGCGCAACGTCCCGCTTGCGCCGTCGCCTGCGATTAGTTCTTCAGGTTGATCATCCGCTCCACCGAGCGGCGGGCGCGGTCGATGATCATCGGATCGACGGTGACTTCCTCACGCAGATAGATCAGGCTGTCGAGGATCTTCGGCAGCGTGATCCGCTTCATGTGCGGGCACAGGTTGCACGGCCGCACGATTTCCATGTCCGGCAGTTCGGCCTGCATGTTGTCGGCCATCGAGCACTCGGTGACCAACACGACGCGCGCCGGATTGTTGTTGCGCACCCAGTTGATCATGTGCGCGGTGGAGCCGGTGAAGTCGGCTTCGGCGATGACGTCGGGCGGACATTCCGGATGCGCGATGATGCTGATCGACGGATCGGCCTCGCGATAGCTGCGCAGCTCGTCGCCGGTGAAGCGCTCGTGCACTTCGCAGGCGCCCTTCCAGGCGATGATCTTGACCTTGGTCTGCGAGGCGACGTAGCGCGCCAGATACTGGTCCGGCAGCAAGATCACGGTGTCGGAGTTGAGGCTTTCGACCACGTTCACCGCGTTGGACGAGGTGCAGCAGATGTCGACCTCGGCCTTCACCTCGGCCGAGGTGTTGACATAGGCCACCACCGGCACGCCGGGGAAACGCTCGCGCAACAGCCGCACGTCGGCGCCGGTGACGCTGGAGGCCAGCGAGCAGCCGGCGCGGGAATCCGGGATCAGCACGGTCTTGTCCGGACTGAGGATCTTCGAGGTCTCGGCCATGAAATGCACGCCGCATTGCACGATGACGTCGGCCTTCACCTTGGTGGCCTCGATCGCAAGCTGCAGCGAGTCGCCGCCGATGTCGGAGACGCAGTGGAAGATCTCGGGGGTCTGATAGTTGTGCGCCAGGATCACGGCGTTGCGCTCGCGCTTGGCCTCGTTGATCGCCTTGATGTAGGGCGCCATGAACGGCCACTCGATCGGCGTGATCACCTTCTTGACGCGTTCATAGAGATGCGCGGTGGCGCGCTCCACCTCGGGCGTCCATTCCAGTGACGGCATCGGCAGCGCGCGGCCGCGCTCCAGCGCGCTGAGCGGCGCGCGGGGGCGCGACTCGGGCCGGCCATGCAGCGGGTGGCCGAAATTGTCCGGGCCGTAAATTCCAGCAAGCGCCATGGTACTCTCTCCGTCTCGGCCTTATATACTCAACATGAGCATATTCTGGTTTTGAGAAATCCGGCCACGACGGGCCGGCAGTCAAAACGCTGCTCATCGATCCGACCTCCGCGCACTGCCGCGGGCACCTCAGATCTCATGAGGAGTTATCCTCATTAGGAGCAAATCAAATATAGCATGTCACAATGGGTTCCGCCAGAGCCGCGACCGGTTAAATCGTCACAGCTGACGCCAGGAAATGCATTGCTGCATGGCGGCGGCCAAAGCGATCCAACAAACGCGGTTGGGATTCTCGCGGCGACGCTTTAGGTTGCCGCGCATTCAATGAAGCGCGTCAGGGAGCAGATGGTGGGAACGTTCAAGGCGATCCGGATCGACAAGGCGGACAAGGGCACCGTGGCGGCGCTGACCCAGTTCGACGAAGCCGAGCTGATGGAGGGCGACGTCACCGTCGCCGTCGAATGGTCGACGGTGAACTACAAGGACGGTCTCGCGGTCACCGGCAAGGCGCCGGTGGTGCGGCGGTTTCCGATGATCGCCGGGATCGATCTCGCCGGCACCGTGCTGCAATCGTCGCATCCGGATTGGCAGGCCGGCGACAAGGTGATCTGCAACGGCTGGGGCATGGGCGAGACCCATTTGGGCGCCTATGCGGAGAAGGCCCGGGTCAAGGGCGACTGGCTGGTGCGGCTGCCGGAGGGGCTGTCGACCCGTGACGCGATGGCGATCGGAACCGCCGGCTACACCGCGATGCTCGCCGTGCTGGCGCTGGAAAATCACGGCCTCACGCCCGCCGCGGGCCCGATCGTGGTGACCGGCGCCGCCGGCGGCGTCGGCTCGGTGGCGATCGCGGTGCTGTCGAAACTCGGCTATCACGTCATCGCCTCGACCGGCCGGATCGCCGAAGTGCCGTATCTGCGCGAGCTCGGCGCCTCGGAGGTGATCGAGCGCAGCGAATTGAACGGCCCCGCCAAGCCGCTCGCCAAGGAGCGCTGGGCCGGCGGCATCGACAGCGTCGGTTCCACCACGCTGGCCAACGTGCTGTCGATGACCAAGTACCGCGGCGCCATTGCGGCCTGCGGTCTCGCCGCCGGCATGGACCTGCCGACCTCGGTGGCGCCGTTCATTTTACGCGGGGTGTGTCTTCTCGGCATCGATTCGGTGATGTGCCCGATCGCGTTGCGGCAGTTGGCCTGGCTGCGTCTGGCGAGCGACCTGGACAAGGGTAAACTCGCTGAGATCACTCACGAAATAAATTTGGACGAGGTGATCGCCGCCGGCGCCAAGGTGCTGGCCGGCGAGGTGCGCGGTCGAATCGTGGTAAAAATATGCTGACCCGTTCAGACTTTACCAACCAAGCTGCTCCAATGTTGCCACGGTGATATGGTGAGTGCCGGGTAAAGAGACGTAGTCATTGGCGGTTCCGCGCCCAGTCAGTCGGAGTTCAGGATGTTCGTGCGTTTTGTGGTGGGGGCCCTGGCGGCCGGCGCGATGGTGGCGCCGGCTTTGGCCGGCTCGATGAACGCGGACGAGGCGCGCAAATTCGTCGCCGGCAAGGTGTTCGCGTTCACCTGCTTCGACGGCACCCGCGGCGCCGGACGGGTGTTCGACGATGGCGGCGCGGCCGGGGCGGTGCAGTTTTCCGGCTCCGGTCCGAGCCGCAACATGCGGCTTCCGGGCAATACGTTGCAGGTGCGCGGCCAGGCGATCTGCGCCTCGATCAAGGGCATTCCGTTCGAGCCCTGTTTCAACCTGACCAAGATGGACGACCGCAGCTTTCGCGGCGCGGTGTCCGGCATGGGCTTCGCCTATTGCGATTTCCGCCACCAGGGTGCCGGCCAGATGCTGATGGCGCGGGCGACGATGCCGCGGGCACACGGGCCGCGGCACACCGGCGCGACCCGCTCCGCCGACGCCGCGCGCGTCGAGGTGACGCAGCGGGTCGAAACCCCGCGCGTCGAGTCGGCCAAGATCGAGCCGGTGAAAGCCGCGCCCGCCGCCGAAGGCGCTTCCGATCTGCGCCGCTCGACCGAATAGCTGCGGGCAGCGGCGCGTCGCTCAACGGTTAACAACGGGTTGACGGTTTACAGTTTATTCTCTGCAAAATTGTTGAGCAGGGAATCGAACAATGGGCGCAACCCGCCGCAACGAACTCAGGAAGCATATCGCGAGCTGGCTTAACACGCTGGGAGCGTTAATTCTTTCCGTAGGGTGCTTGACCCCTACCGTGGCGTTGTTGTTGGGAGTACAATCATCGGCGACGAGGGATACGATCCTTTTTGTGATCTCAACGTCGCTGTTGACCGGCATTTCCTTCCATTTGCTTGGGCGGGCGGTGCTGTCAGGATTTGAAGAATGAGCCTTCAGCTTGTGGCCATCGCTGCTCCACTTGTTGTTTTGATAGCCGTCGCTATCGTGACCTTCTTGGAATGGCGAAGCATTGAAAAATCAAAGCGCGAGGACGTGCCGGATGTCGGCAACGTCGATGGTGTTCCCTATCAGCTGACCAAAACCGCTTATCGCGTTCGGCAGACGGATTACTTCGTCAAATAAGGGGCGTTCTCCCCCTGTTCGCCAAGAGCCTTTTGATCCATTCCTGTGCGCTGAGTTCGGCGGGGCGTCGTTGTTATTCGATGTGTGAACCGAGCTTGCGTAGATAGGATTTTGCTATCCAACCTGGCTCCGGCGTCAGCCAGAAAGCAAACAGCTCAAATCACCGCCGTCCGCGCACCCGCAGTCCGGGCGCCGGGCGTTCCTGCAGCACTTCGCGGCGGAAGCGGAACAGCGCCGCCGGGCGGCCGCCGGTGTGGGTCGACATTTCGCCGGTCGGCTCGACCAGCGCGCCGGCCTCGACCAGCCTGCGAAAATTCTGCTTGTGCAGATGCCGGCCGGAGATCGCCTCCACGGTGCGCTGCAATTCGGTCAGGGTGAATTCCGGCGGCAGCAGTTCGAACACCACCGGGCGATATTTCAGTTTGGCACGCAACCGCGCGATCGCGGTGGCGAGAATCCGCCGGTGATCGAACCGCATCGGGACGCCAAGTAGTGGGATAGTGTTCCGCGCCAGCGCCGCAGGGCGGCCGTCGCGGCGCGCTTCCTCGATCAGTCCAGCTTCGTACAACAGCTCGTAGCGGTCGAGCACGCGCTCCTCATCCCATTGCGCGCCGTCGACGCCGAAGAACAACCGCACCCGGTCCTTGCGCCCCAGCGCGCGCGCGGTGTCAGGCGTCTCGGCCTCGGCCGCCCAGGCGGTGAGTTCGGGGATGATGGCGCGGGCGATGATGTCGGGCTGTGCGGCGCGCCAGTCTTCCCAGGGGAAATAGCGGTACCAGGGCTCGAAGCTGGCGCCCGGCGCCCGCGATACGTTGTCGGCGGCCCGCGTCAGTGCCAGATAGCCGATCGAGGCGACATGGACGTCGGTGTCGCCGATCCGGGCGTGGCGGCCGCGGTCGCCGAAGGTGTAGAGCTGCTCGACATAGCCGAGCCGCAGCCCGGTCTGTTCTTCCACCCAGGCGCGCAGGCCGATCTCGAAGGTGCGATGCGTCACCGCCTCGAACGGGCCATAGGGCAGGCCGGCGAGATTTTCGCCGTCGCCGCCGGACGCGGTGAGGATCAACGGCTCGTTGTCCTCGATCGCCACGATGGCGGCGGTCAGCCCGATCTCGATCGGCGTCGGTAGCTTATCGCTCATCGGGCGATCATCGGCATCATTCGAGGTCGACGCGAAACGGCCGCCCCTCGACCACCAGGCTGCCCGGCCCGATGGCGTCGAGCGCGCGCAGCATCCGGCCGTCGCGGCGCAGCGCCCGATCGGCCAGTGCGACGATCAGCCGGTTCGGCGAGGCGCTCGGCGAGGCGTTGCGGATCTGCTGGGCGATCGAGATCTCGTCGCGATGCGGATTGAGCGCGCAGGCGGCGGCAAAGGCGCTGGCGGTGGAGCGGCTGATCCCGGCGTAGCAATGCACCACCAGGGGCGCGGCGCGGTCCCAGGCACGGACGAAATCCAGCACCCGCTCGATATGCGCCACCGACGGCGCGGTGAAGCCGTCGAGTTGTTCGGTGATGTCGTCCATCGAAATCCGCAGATGATTGGCTTCGCTCACCGAGCCCGGCCGCTGCACCTGGCCGACATTGGCCATCACCGTGAGGATATGGCTGGCCCCCGTCGCCTCGACGGTCGGATGCAATGCAGCGAGCGAGCAGACGTGAATCATCGCGGTCCTTGGGTTGTGCCGATTATAGGTCCGCGGCCCCGGGGGGGAAAGCGCGATCGCTCGGCGGATCAGTCCCGCAGCGTTTCGAAGCGAGAAAGGAACCGCTTCGCCGCCTTGCCGGCCGACCACGGCGTCAGATAGTCCTGCCGCGTCGTCTCCGGTAGCCCGGGATCGTTGCCGAACAGCCGCTTGGCCTCGGCCTTGGTGAAACCGGCGAGTTCGGTCGCCTCCAGATAGGCTGCGCCCATGTCGGCGGCTTTGATCTGCCGCTCCAGCGCGTCGTCGAGTGTGGCCGGCAGGCCGAAGCGAATATGGATCGCCCCCAGCAGCCGGTGTTCGACCGCCTTGTAGGAGCCGCCGATCACCGCTTTGAACGGCGAGATCATATCGCCGACGACATATTCCGGTGCGTCGTGTAAGAGCGCCGCCAGCCGCACCCGGCGGTCGATCCGCGGCGCGTGCGCCCGCATCACCGCTTCGACCAGCAGCGTATGCTGCGCCACCGAGAAGATGTGGCTGCCGTGGGTCTGCCCGTTCCAGCGCGCCACCCGCGCCAGGCCGTGGGCAATGTCGGCGATTTCGATGTCGAGCGGCGAGGGGTCGAGCAGATCGAGCCGGCGGCCCGACAGCATGCGCTGCCAGACCCGGGGGGAGACGTCGGAGGTGTTTGGTTTGGCCGTCGTCATGTCGCGTGAGCCGATTGCAATTCTGATTCACAGCGGGATATCACGGCGGGCAAACCCCGGTCACGGTCTGTGTGATCGCGGGCGTGGCGGCGGCGGTGGCGGATGCGGCGGAAATCAGAAGGATTTCGGTTGGGTTCGATGCGGGTCCAGAAAATCAGCCGTCGTCCCGGGGCGCGAGCAGCGTGAGCTGCGAGTGAGCCCGGGACCCATAACCCCTGCAGGGAGTATGGATTCCTGACTTGCTCGTTCTTCGAACTCGCAATCCGGAATGACGGTTTCGTTTTGGTTCGGGCGCCGCAACCCACCGGCGAACGGGCTGTTGCCGCTCGTTACTTGCGCTTAGCCTTCGCCGCCGGCCGTTTCATCGCGCCGCAGCGCTCGTGACAGAAGCAGCTCACCAGATGATCGTTGACGAGGCCGGTGGCCTGCATGAACGCGTAGACGATGGTCGGGCCGACGAATTTGAAGCCGCGCGACAACAACTCTTTCGACATCGCGGCGGACAGCGGCGTCGCCGCCGGCACGCTGGCGGTGGATTTGAAATTGTTGACCAGGGGCTTGCCGTCGACGAAGTCCCACAACAGGCTTGAGAAGCCGGGGCCTTTTTCCATGATCTCCAGATAGGACTTGGCGCTGTTGATGGTGCCTTCGATCTTGGCGCGGTTGCGCACGATGCCGGCGTCGTTCATCAGCGCGTGGACCTTCTCCGCGTCGTAGCGCGCGATCTTCTCGGGGAGGAAATCGTCGAAGGCTTTGCGGAAATTGTCGCGTTTGCGCAGGATAGTGATCCAGGACAGCCCGGCCTGGAAGCCGTCGAGGATCAGCTTTTCGAACAGCGCGCGGTCGTCATATTCCGGCACGCCCCATTCGCTGTCGTGATAGGCGACATAGAGCGGGTCTTCTCCCGGCCATGGGCATCGCGTCAGCCCGTCGCTGTGCCGCACCGCGCGCGTCATAACTATGCCAGCGTCCGGGTCGGCGCCTTCGGCGCCTCGACCGGATCGAGCAGCCGCACCGCGACGCCGCCGGCGCTCAAGGCCGACGCCGCTTCGACCGCCTCGGCCAGACGATCGATCCGCACCAGCGCCAGACCCACGCCGTCGGCCAGCGAGCCGAGGTGACCGACCGGCTTGTCAGCGGCCAGCAATTCGCTGCCCGGTTCAGGCTGCGCGCCGTCGAACCCCAGGCGCACGGTGCGGGTGCGCGCGGTGCCGCGATGCTGCATCCGCGACACCACTTCCTGGCCGACGTAGCAGCCCTTGTCGAAATCCACCCCGTGCAGCCGGTCCATATTGGCTTCGTGCGGAAACGCGTCGCCGTAGCGGAAATCGACGCCGCCGGCCGGCGCGCCGCAGCTGATCCGACGGGCGTCGTACAGCACGGCGTCGACCAGTGGCGCGCCGATCCACTCGGCGGTCTTGTTGGCGAGTTCCACCGGCAGCAGGCAGCGCCAGCCGAGCTTGGGATCGCGCGGATCGGCGAAGCACGCCTCCGGCAGCGTCGTGAGTTCGCCGTCCCAGATCGCCAGCACGCCGAGCCGGTCGGAGAGGTTTTCCACCAGAACTTTGGCGCGCAGCTTGTAGAATTTCAGCTTGTCGGCGAGCGGCTGCGCCAGCTCGCGCGGGCAGTCGAGCAGGAATCCGCCATCGTCGGCCGCGGGAAGTTCGGTGACGAAGAAATCCGCGACGATCTTGCCCTGCGGCGTCAGCAGCGCACCGAACCGGCCTTGACTTGGCGTCAGCTTGGTCATGTCGGTGGTGACGAGGCCGTTGAGAAAATGCCGGGCATCCTCGCCGCTGATCTTCACCACGCCGCGATTGGCGAGAAACGCTGACTTCATGTCGGTTCTTTCGCTCGATGGCCGGCAGCAAGGCCCCGGCCGGATAGTCCATTTCAAGTTAAGTCGCTAAGGTGGCTGCAACAAGCCCGCATGATCGGCGGCGTTGCCTGCCAAACGGGCGAACGAGGACCCATGACCCAACGTTTCGATACGATTCTGAAATCCGGCACCATCGTCAATCAAGACGGCGAGGGCACCGGCGATATCGGCATCACCGCCGGCAAGATCGCAGCGCTCGGCGACCTCGGCCAGGCCTCGGCCGACGAGCTGATCGATTGCCGCGGCCTGCACGTGCTGCCCGGGGTGATCGACACCCAAGTGCATTTCCGCGAGCCGGGATTGACCCACAAGGAAGACCTGGAATCCGGCTCGCTGAGCGCGGTGATGGGCGGCGTCACCGCGGTGTTCGAAATGCCCAACACCAATCCGTTGACCGTCACCGCAGAGGCCTTTGCCGACAAGGTGAAGCGCGGTGAGCATCGCATGCATTGCGATTTCGCGTTCTACATCGGCGGCACCCGCGACAACGTCGCCGAGCTGCCGGACTTGGAGCGCGCCCGCGGCTGCGCCGGCGTCAAGGTGTTCATCGGCTCCTCCACCGGCAGCCTGCTGGTCGAGGACGACGACAGCATCCGCAAAATCCTGCAGGTGATCCAGCGCCGCGCCGCGTTTCACGCCGAGGACGAATATCGCCTCAACGATCGCAAGGCGCTGCGCATCGAGGGCGATCCGCGCTCGCATCCGGTGTGGCGCGACGAGATCGCGGCATTGACCGCAACGCAGCGCCTCGTGGCACTGGCGCGCGAGACCGGCAAGCGGATCCACGTGCTGCACGTCTCGACCAAACAGGAGATCGAATTTTTGCGCGAGCACAAGGATGTGGCTTCAGTTGAAGTGACGCCGCATCACCTGACGCTGGCCGCGCCGGACTGCTACGAGCGGCTCGGCACGCTGGCGCAGATGAATCCGCCGGTGCGCGACGCGGCGCATCGCGACGGCATTTGGCATGGCGTGGCGCAGGGCATCGTCGACGTGCTCGGCTCCGACCACGCACCGCACACGCTGGAAGAAAAATCCAAGACCTATCCGGCGTCGCCGTCCGGCATGACCGGGGTGCAGACGCTGGTGCCGTTGATGCTGGATCACGTCAACGCCGGCAAATTATCGCTGGCGCGATTCGTGGACCTCAGCAGCGCCGGCCCGGCGCGGCTGTTCAACATCGCCTGCAAGGGCCGCATCGCCGCGGGCTATGACGCCGATTTCACGATCGTCGATCTGCAGCGCAGCGAGACCATCAGCAACGCCTGGACCGCATCGCGCGCCGGCTGGACGCCCTATGATGGGGTGACGGTGAAAGGCTGGCCGGTCGGCACTTTCGTGCGCGGCGCCAAGGTGATGTGGCAGGGCGAATTGCTGACGCCGTCGACCGGCGAGCCGGTGCGGTTTCTGGAAACGCTGGGGGCATAGCGCCACGCGTTTTGCGTCAGCGCGCGCTACGGCTTCTGCGCGATGGAGCGCCACGCGGTTTGCGTCATCCTGAGGTGCCCGAGCGCAGCGAGGGCCTCGAAGGATGGGCCGCAGGCACTCCGCTCACCACGTCATGGCCGGGCTTGTCCCGGTCATCCACGCGCGCAACCGACGCCTTACTTGTTTTCCGTAGATGGCCGGGACAAGCCCGGCCATGACGCGGAGAAGTAGCGATCTGCCGAGACGCCGGCGTCGCGGAAAGCCTGATCGAATGTCGGTCCCGCTGATTACTGCCGCGCCAGCGCCAGCGAGAATTCGCCGTTGCGAACCCGGCCGGGCAAGCCTTCCACGAACTTCGCCACCGCGTCCTCGCCATAAGTGCCGACCAGTTCGGCGAACGCGGCGAACAGGCTGGCCTGCGCCAGGCAATCGCCGTCGACGCCGTCGTGCCGGGCTTCGGCCCAGGCTTCGTTCAAATAACTGAGCGCGGCCTGCTTCTGTTCTTGATCGGGCAGCGGGTCGCGGGCGGAGGAAAATGACGATTGCTGGCTCATGAAACTCAACAGGCTGAATGCGCGACCCACAACGGACCGCGGCGAATGTGTGAGCATTAGCATGCGAATTAACCAGCGATAGGGCAGTTCTTTAGGAAAGGTTAACGGCGCAACGGCGGTTCGCGGTGAACGGGAACTGCGCGTATCGGTACACATGAGGCTCGTGTCCCGGACGCGTTGCCGCGCTTGCGGCGACGCGAGCCGGGACCGTTTCAAGGGATGCGTTCCGTAACGGTCCCGGATCTGCGGCGCACCACGCCGCTCCGCGGCGCGATGCACCGCGTCCGGGACACCGTGCCGCCTCCGCACCACGCGAGCCTAATTCGCGTAGCGCGCCGTCAGATCCCGCGAGATCCGCGAGCCTTCTTCGAGATAGCGGCGGATCGCGATGTCGGCCGCCGGGGTGCAGGTCCGATAGGTCTGCTGGAAGCCGTTATAGCCGCGGTTGAAGCCGGCGATCATCCTGGTGCGACGCTCGCCGGAGGGGGTTTCGGCGTCGACCAGCGCCTGCATCTCGTTGCGCCATTTGGTGCCCTCGTTGGCGCCGCAGATCCCGCGCAGGTAATGCAACGCGCCGAGAATTTCCGCCAGTCGCTGCAGGTCGCCGTCGAACGGCGCCGCGGCGTCCTGCGCCCGGACTGGGGCGAGGCCGCAGGTCGCGACGACGATCAGGATGGCGATAAATCGGCTGAGCATGACGGGTCCAAGCGTGGCCTGATATGCCTTTTCAGGTCGGGCGGCGCAAGGCGCCTGCCGGCGCGCTCAGCTGCGGAGCAGGGCGCAGGCGGCGGCGGCGATCGCCGGCAGCCCTTCGGTGTGGCGCATTTCGGCAACAGCCTCCGGCGCGATCCAGCGGAAATCGTCCAATTCCTCGTTCAGCTTGGGCTCGCCGCCGATCCAGCGCGCCGCGAAGCTCATGATCAGATAATGCCCGGCGTGATGCGGCCCCGGCAGCACCTCGTGCCAGCCGGCCAATGCGGCGATTTCGATCGACAGCGAAGTTTCCTCGGCGACCTCGCGATGCAACGCGGCGCTGAGCGATTCGCCGTATTCGACCCGGCCGCCGGGCAGCGAATAGAAACCTTTGGCCGGGGCGCGGGCGCGGCGCACTAGCAACAGCCGGTCGTCGCGGAACACCGCGGCGCTGACCGCGAGTTGCGGCCGGTACGGCGGCGAATCGAGATCTGCCGGCGCGGCCATGGCGCTCAATGCGCCATGATGTAGTCGACGTCGGCCTCGACGCCCTGGCCGTTGATGATGCCGCCGGCGCGGGCGACCAGCGGCTTGACCCAGCCGACCGCCTGCTCGGCCAGCGCCGAGCGGGTCCTGTCCTGCTTGGCCTCGCGCATCGCCGTTCCGACGGCGTTCAGGATCGAGGTCATGTTGCTCGTGATATCGTCGAAATCGGCGCGTATCGACGGATCGGCGTTGTCATAGGCTTCGATCGCGAGGTCGCGGGCTTTGAAATTGGAGGCGTGGAAGTGCTCGGCATAGGACAACGGCTGCCATTCGAGAAAATCCTCGAAACATTCCGGCAGGTCCGGAATCATCTCCAGCAGCATGATCGCTTCGTTGAAATGGTTGAGATAATCGGTCGCCAGCCCGGTCTTCGGATTGATGTTGGCGGCCACCAGCTGGGCGGCGCGCGCGTCGGCATCGGCGCTGGACGGCGCCGGGCGAGCAGAGTGCGCCGATTGCAGGGTCATCGATGACATCGCGGTAGTGTTGATGCTTTTCCGTTAAGGGGTGCTGAAGATGACGTTTTTTTGGCGCGGCCGATGTGCGGCCGGTTCGTAATCACCTCGCCGCCGGCTGCGGTGCGGTTGGCGTTCGGCTATGCCGAGCAGCCGAATTTCCCGGCGCGCTACAATATTGCCCCGACCCAGCCGATCCCGGTGGTGATCCTGGACAACGGTGCCCGCCGGTTCCGGCTGATGCGCTGGGGGCTGATCCCATCCTGGGTCAAGGATCCCCGCAATTTCAGCCTGTTGATCAATGCCCGCTCGGAAACCGTGCTGGACAAGCCGGCGTTCCGCAACGCCATGAAGCGGCGGCGCTGCCTGGTTCCGGCCGACGGCTATTACGAGTGGCAAAGCGGCGGCAAGCCGAAACAGCCGTATTTCATCCATCCCGCCGACGGCGTGCCGCTCGGCTTCGCTGGCTTGGCGGAAACCTGGGTCGGCCCGAACGGCGAGGAACTTGACACCGTGGCGATCGTCACCACCGCGGCGTCGAAGCCGATGGCGGTGCTGCACGATCGGGTGCCGGTGACGATCGCGCCGGGCGATTATGCGCGCTGGCTGGACTGCGCCGCGGTGTCGGCTGAGGAAGCGGCGATGCTGCTGCATCCGCCGGCCGAGGGCGCGTTGCGCTGGCATCCGGTGTCGACCGCGGTCAACCGCGTCGCCAACGACGATGCGCAATTGATCCTGCCGATCGCAGTCGGAGAGCCGGCGCCGATCGAGCCGCCGAAGCCGGCCAAGGCCGCGGCGACGTCCCGCCGCGCCGTCAAGGCGGCGTCCGGCGACGAGGGACAGGGCTCGTTATTCTAGCAGCCGCGCGGTTCGCCGCCCGGCGCGCGCCGAAGCGGCCGGCGCAAAAACGCCCTTATTCTGTCGGAAGCCGCTCTGCCCGATCGGCTGCGCTCGTCGTCTCACCCTCCAACCGCGGTTTCCATTCCATGAAAGCCTCTTTTTGCCTTGCCTTCGTTGCGACGGCCGCGACGGCGGGGTTCGGCACTGGTCCCGTGCAGGCGAGACAGTCTCAGGATCAGCAGATGATGAAGCTGTCGCCGGAAACCCGGCTGGAGCAGCGCTGTAACGCCAAGGCGATGGGCACGGTGAACCGCGAGCACAAGAATTTCAAGACCGACGAGTTCGTCGCCTATGCGTTCGCCGACACCATCATCCAGGGCGAGCTGGTCAAGGCGCCCGGCGGCGCGATCCGCAACGGTAATGCCTGGTATCACCTGGCTTACACCTGCCTGACCGCCGACCAGGGGCTCGCCGTCAAATCGTTTTCCTATCAGCTCGGCGACGTCATCCCGCGCAGCGATTGGGATAAGCACTTTCTGGTGCCGAAATAGTCCGCGCGGCGGCGCTCAGAGCATTTTCGTTTTGGATTGAAGCATCCAACCCAAATGCAGTCGTCATTCCGGATTGCGAGTTCGAAGAACGAGCAAGTCCGGACTCCATACTCCCTGCAGGGGTTATGGATTCCGGGCTCACTCGCAGCTGACGCTGCTCGCGCCCCGGAATGACGGCGAGAGAATCTTGAAGCGCATCGATCCACTCGAAAGGTCTCTGACGCGCTTGAACGCTTTCTTCAATCTCTTAAGTCACAGCTACGGCGTCGGCTCGCGGCCATCGAGCCATTTCGCGAACACCGCGCGGTCCTGCTCGCCGTAGCCGAGCTGCTGATAGAACGCCTTCACCGGAAGATTGTCGCCGCGCACCAGCAGCATCAGCTTCTCGATTCCGCGCCCGCGCAGCCAGGCTTCCGCGGTGTCCATGATGGCGCGGCCGAACCGCTTGCCGCGATGGTTGGGATCGACCGCGACGTAATACGCCCAGCCGCGATGGCCGTCATGGCCGACCAGCGCCGTGGCGACGATCGCGTCGCCGATCCGCCCGGCCAGCACGTCGGCGTTGGCGCCGCTGCGCGCCAGCGTGATGTCGGCGCCGGGATCGTTCCACGGCCGGGTCAGCCCGCAGCGCTGCCAGAGCGCGATCACTTCGGGAATATCGGCGTCGGCGATCGGCGCGATCGCAAGCGTCTCGGTGCTAGTCATTTGGGATTTGCCGTTGTTGCTTATGGGTGAGGATGCGCCAGCAGGACCTTGCCGGGATTCATGATGCCGAGCGGATCGAGCATGGTCTTCAGCGAGCGCATCAGCTGCATCGCCACCGGGTCCTTGACCCCGGGAAGCTCCGCGACCTTCAACAGGCCGATGCCGTGCTCGGCGGAGATCGAACCGCCCATTTTCATCACGATCGCGAACACCACCTCGTTGACCTCGTGCCAGCGCGCCAGGAACGCCGCGGTATCAGCCCCGACCGGCTGGCTGATGTTGTAGTGGATATTGCCGTCGCCGAGATGACCGAACGGCACCGGCCGGGCGCCGGGAATCAGTTTCACCACCGCCTCATTGGCCTCGGCGATGAACGCCGGCACCGCGGCGACCGGCACCGAGACGTCGTGCTTGATCGAACCGCCTTGCGGCTTCTGCGCCGGCGAGATTTCTTCGCGCAATTTCCACAACGCGGCGCGCTGGCTGAGATTTTCCGCTATCACCGCGTCGTCGATGAGTTCCTCCTCAAGGCCGCGGGTCAAGATCGCTTCCAGCGTGTCGCGGCAATCGGCGCGCGACGACGACAATTCGATCAGCACGTACCAGGCGTGCTGGCTCTGCAGCGGATCGCGGTTGCCGAGCGCCACGCTGAACCGCACCGCGATGTCGGCGATCAGTTCGAAACTGGTCAGCGCGCCGGCCGCCTCGCTGCGGGCGATGTCGAGCAGCTTCAGCGCATCGTCCGGCGATTTCAGCCCGACAAAGCCGGTCTCGATCGCGCGCGGCTTCGGAAACAGCTTCAGCGTCGCCGCGGTGATGATGCCGAGCGTGCCCTCGGCGCCGATGAACAGGTCGCGCAGATCGTAGCCGGTGTTGTCCTTCTTCAGCTTCGACAGGCCGTTGAGAATCCGGCCGTCGGCCAGCACCACTTCGAGGCCGAGCGCCATGTCGCGGGCGAGGCCATAGGCCAGCGCGGCGGTGCCGCCGGCATTGGTTGAGAGGTTGCCGCCGATGGTGCAGGAGCCCTGCGCGGCGAGCGACAGCGGGAACAGCCGGTCGGCGTCGGCGGCGCGGCTTTGCGCGTTCTGCAGGATCATGCCGGCCTCCACCGTCATGGTGTTGGAGGCGAGGTCGATGTCGCGCACCTTGTCCATCCGCCGCAGCGACACCACCACCTCGCCATTCAGCGGCGTTTGGCCGCCGACCAGACCGGTATTGCCGCCCTGCGGCACCAGCGCGATGCGCGCGGCGGTCGCGAGCTGGCAGATCGCCGCCACTTCGGCGGTCGAGCCTGGCCGCAGCACCAGCGGCGAGCGGCCATGGAACAGGTTGCGGTCCTCGGTGACGTAAGGCGCGACGTCCAGCGTGTCGGTGACGGCGTATTTGTCGCCGACGATGGTCTTGAACCGGGCGATCAGATCGGCGGAGAGCGGCGGCATGGGCATCGGGATCCTGGCGCTGGCGGCACGGCGAGGCTGAGCGTTGTAGCAGATCTCGCTGCGGTGGCATTCCCCCTGCGACGCGGCGGAGGCGTGCACCGGCCCGTTCGCCGAACAGGCCCACGAAATCTCTGGTGTAAATTGCCCGGCCGCGGCCTTAAAAGACCGCAACCCTTTCATCTGCCAAGGAACTCGCCATGCCCGCCTATCGCTCCAGGACCACAACCCATGGCCGCAATATGGCGGGTGCTCGCGGCTTGTGGCGTGCCACCGGCATGAAGAACGAGGATTTCGGCAAGCCGATCATCGCGGTGGTGAATTCCTTCACCCAGTTCGTGCCCGGCCACGTGCATCTGAAGGACCTCGGCCAATTGGTCGCCCGCGAGATCGAGAACGCCGGCGGCGTCGCCAAGGAATTCAACACCATCGCGATCGATGACGGCATCGCGATGGGCCATGACGGCATGCTGTATTCGCTGCCGTCGCGCGAATTGATCGCCGACAGCGTCGAATACATGGTCAACGGCCATTGCGCCGACGCCATGGTGTGCATCTCGAATTGCGACAAGATCACCCCCGGCATGTTGATGGCCTCGCTGCGGCTCAACATTCCGACCATCTTCGTTTCCGGCGGCCCGATGGAAGCCGGCAAGGTCACGGTCGGCGGCAAGAAGCGCGCGGTCGACCTGATCGACGCCATGGTGGCGGCGGCCGATGACCGGGTCAGCGACGCCGACGTCGAGGCGATCGAGCGCTCCGCCTGTCCGACCTGCGGCTCCTGCTCCGGCATGTTCACCGCCAATTCGATGAACTGCCTGACCGAGGCGCTCGGGCTGGCGCTGCCCGGCAACGGCTCGGTGCTCGCCACCCACGCCGACCGCAAGGCGCTGTTCGTCGAGGCCGGCCACCTGATCGTCGATCTGGCCCGGCGTTACTACGAGCAGGACGACGAGACGGCGCTGCCGCGCAACATCGCCAGCTTCAAGGCGTTCGAGAACGCCATGACGCTCGACATCGCGATGGGCGGCTCGACCAACACCGTGCTGCATCTGTTGGCCGCGGCCTATGAGGGCGAGATCCCCTTCACCATGCAGGACATCGACCGGCTGTCGCGCCGGGTGCCGGTGCTGTGCAAGGTGGCGCCGGCGGTGGCCGACGTTCACGTCGAGGACGTGCATCGCGCCGGCGGCGTGATGGGCATTCTCGGCGAACTCGACCGCGCCCGGCTGATCAACGCCGAACTGCCGACCGTGCACTCGACCTCGCTCGGCGAAGCGCTGAACCGCTGGGACGTGATGCGCACCCAGAGCGACAGCGTGCGCAAGTTCTACAAGGCGGCGCCCGGCGGCGTGCCGACGCAGGTCGCGTTCAGCCAGGAGCAGCGCTATGACGACGTCGATACCGACCGCGCCAAAGGCTGCATCCGCGACGCCGAGCACGCCTTCTCCAAGGACGGCGGCCTGGCGGTGCTGTCCGGCAACCTCGCGATCGACGGCTGCATCGTCAAGACCGCCGGCGTCGACGCCAGCATCCTGACCTTCCAGGGCCCGGCGCGGGTGTTCGAGAGCCAGGACGCCGCGGTCGAAGGCATTCTCGGCGGCAAGATCACAGCCGGCGATATCGTGGTGATCCGCTATGAGGGGCCGCGCGGCGGCCCCGGCATGCAGGAAATGCTGTATCCGACCAGCTACCTGAAATCGAAAGGCTTGGGCAAAGCCTGCGCGCTGATCACCGACGGCCGGTTCTCCGGCGGCTCCTCGGGGCTGTCGATCGGCCACGTCTCGCCGGAAGCCGCCGAGGGTGGGCTGATCGGCCTCGTCGAAGAGGGCGACCGCATCGAGATCGACATTCCGCAGCGCTCGATTCGGCTCGCGGTCGACGACGCCGTGCTGGCGGAACGCCGCGTCGCCATGCTGGCGCGCAAGGATGCTTGGAAGCCCGGCAAGCGCAGCCGCAAGGTCACCTCGGCGCTGAAGGCCTACGCCGCGATGACCACCAGCGCCGCCCGCGGCGCGGTGCGGGTGGTGAAGGATTAACCTCTCCACGTCATGGCCGGGCTCGTCCCGGCCATCCACGGACGCTGGCGGAGCGTCCCTGGGGAGCGACTACTAAGCGCCGTGCCCCGGACGCAGCGCAGCGCGTAGCGCTGCGCTGCAGAGCCGGGGCCGTAACGACGGCAGCGCCTGATTGGTCACGGCGGCAACCGTAACGGTCCCGGTTCTGCGGAGCAGCGCTCCGCGCTGTACCGCGCCCGGGACACAGCGAGTCCGGGAATTGGTCAGTAGCCGTAGGATGGGTTGAGCTCTTGCGAAACCCATGCCGTCGTCAGCGGCGAGCGCCCACGGCGGTAACTACTTCAGCGCTTCGCACACCGAGACGTGCTCGCTGTGCAGCAATCCGGTGCTGCGCGTCGACACCGCGCTCCACCACGCCTCCAGCGCCACGCGGTTGCATTTCAGCCGCACGCTCATGCCGTCGGCGAACGCGATCCAGTCGTCGAAGCGATAGTCCGGCACCGCGATCAGCACCGGGATGTCGGCGCTGAGCGCGCGGTCGATCAGGTAGCACAGCCCCTTGCCTTCGCACTCCAGCTTGCCGAAGCGATTGATGATCAACAGATCGGCGCCTTGACCGATCGCGGCTTCGATCTGCGCACCGGCCGCGAGCAACTGCCCGACGTCGAGCCGGCAGCCGGTGGCGAGCGCGCCGAGATCCTGCAACAGCTGCAGCTGTTCGCCGGAATGCACCAGCGTTGCGGTCAATTGCCGGCGATCCACTTCGTGATGGCCGGTCTGCACCAGCCCGACGGCGCGGACGCCGCGTGAAGCGAGATCGGCGGCGAAGCCGCGCAGAATCGCGTCCGGATCCTGGTCCTTGTCGTAGACCAGCGCGGCGAGGTCGCATTGCGAATCGAACATGGTCTATCCCTCGCGGCGCGCGGAACCCTTGTCGCGGGCGTTATAGCTCGCTGTATATCACGACGGCGCGCTGCGACCAACAAGGCCGCGCGTCGCAACCCAGCCCGCCGTCAGGCGCCTGCCTTCTCGGCTTTCTTGCGGCCCTTGGCGATGTCGGCGCGCAACGCCACGAGTTGCGCGCGCGCGGCGGTGGCGGCGGCCTTTTCGATCGCGCGGTAGCGCTCGACCAGCGACTGGCCGAACGGCGTGAGGATCGCGCCGCCGCCGTTCTTGCCGCCGGTCTGGCGGTCCACCGCGGCATGGCCGCAGATCCGGTTCAATTCGTCGACCAGGTCCCAGGCCCGCTTGTAGGACATGTCCATGGCGCGGCCGGCGGCGGAGATCGACCCGCAAGCGGCGATGTTCTCAAGGAGCTGGATCTTGCCCGGGCCGATCCGGCCCTCCGGGTCGAGATCGATGCGGACGCTGAGCTGCGGCAGATGGTTGGAAGGCTTTGACATGGGACGACCGGTTCAAGCGAGTGTCGGACGAGAGCATAGCCTCATCGCGGCAATGGCGCGATGCGCACCTGGACGTCGCGCGGCTTCGCCAGATAGGGCGCGGAGGTCACCAACAGATCGGCGCCGGCCTGCGCATAGGCCGCGGCATTGCCGGGATTGACGCCGCCGGCGGCGGCGATCACCGGCCGGCGCGGCATTGCGGCCAGCCGGGCCAGCAGCGCTGCGATGTCCGATGGCGCGAATTTCTCCGCCTGGATCACGTCGAAGCCGGCTTCGGCCGCCGCCACGCCGGCCTCCACCGAGCCGACTTCGATCACCACTTTCTTTTCCGGCGCGCCGCGCCGCAGCCGCGCCGCGGTTGCGGCCAGCGGCTCGTCGCCGAGAAAGCCGCGATGTTCGGCGAACACCAGCAGCGTTTCCGACAGCCCCAGCCGATGCATCACCGCGCCGCCGGCCTTCACCGCCGCCACCGCGAAGCGCTTGGTGCCGGGGGTATTCTTGCGGGTGCAGGCGACCACGATGCCGGGCGAGACCGCTGTTGCGGCATCGACGATGTCGCGCGCGGAGCTGGCGACGCCGGACCAGATCTCGATCAGGGTCTGCGCCACCTTCCAGCCTTTCAGCAGCGCCGAGGCCAGCCCCTGCGCGGCGAGGATCGGCGCGCCGGGCGCCAGCCTTGTGCCCGACGCGGCAAAAAGTTCGACCCGGCCGCCGGCCAGTTCGATGATCGCGGCGGCGTCTTCGGCGAGCGCCAGCAGCATCGGATCGCGCGCCGAAAATGTCATGCGGCCGAAAGCGGCGCCGATGCCGAGCGCCTCGGTGGTGAGGTCGCCATAGGGCACGTCATCGGCCAAGAGGCGCTCGAGTTCGGCGCGGCTGGCTGCGGTCGACAGGGAATGGCTCACTGCATGGCTCCTGATGGCGGACCAGCTTTACGGCGAAGCCGCCGCCGCTGGCAATCGGCCGGCTCCGGCCGCGGGTCTGTTCCGTTATGTCCACTTGGATACACCGATGTCGGACTTGCGACGGCCCGGCGGCGGTATTCTCGGATTCCGGCCGCAAGCGTCCGGTTTCGTCTGGCTTTCCAGCAATTCATGGACCAATCCGGCGCGGCACGAAGCTTGCTCTTGGGGTGGGCAGTGGCTCATTGGTCTTCTTGGTGCTCGGCGCGGACCGGGCTGAACGGACCCATACAGGACGCTTCGTCATGACGCTTGACCTTCCGGACCCCGATCCGAACCTCGTCGCCGCGATCGCCTACCGCGCCGGGGACGACGTCGACACCCTGCTGGCCGATTTCGGCGAGGCTTTGGTGCGCGCCGGCACCAAAGTCGGCGGCATCGTCCAGCGCAACAGCAAGGACGGCAACGGCAAGCTCTGCGGCATGCAGGCGATCGACCTGATGACCGGCCGCGCCATCGGCATTTCGCAATCGCTCGGCTCCGGCTCCAGCGCCTGCAAGCTCGACAGCGCCGGGCTCGCCGAGGCCTCGCGCGCGGTGCAGAGCGCGGTCGACGCCGACCTCGAATTGATCATCGTCAACAAATTCTCCAAGCAGGAGGCCGGCGGCCACGGCCTGCGCAGCGAGATCGCCGACGCGATCCAGAGCGGCCGGCCGCTGCTCACCGCGGTGCCGGCCTCGTGCCTCGAAGCGTGGACCGAATTCACCGGCGACCGCGGCACCATGCTGTTGTGCTCGCGCGCCGTGGTCGAGAACTGGTGGCGCGAAGTGTCCACCCGGCAGGCAAGCGTGCACGGCGCCGCCTCGTCGCAGCCCGACCCGCGGAGAGCGACGTGACCCACTCCAGATTGAACTCGCGGCTTCGCGCTAGCCAGTTGCCGATCGCGGTGCTGCTCGGCACCAACGAGATCGCTTCCGCGGTCGCGGTCAGCCTGACCGGGCTCGGCTACGCGGTGATCATGTGCCACGATCCGTTCCCGCCGGTGATGCGCCGGGCGATGGCGTTTCACGACGCGCTGTTCGACGACCGCGCGGTGGTCGACGGCATCGCAGGCAAGCACGCCGAGACCCCGAGCGAGATCGCCGCGGTGTTCTCCACGCCCGGGCAGGTGGCGGTCACCTCGCTGCACCTCACCGACATCATCGCGCTGCATCCGATCAAGATCCTGGTCGACGCCAGGATGCAGAAGCATCGCGTCACCCCGGATTTCCGCGGCATCGCCGACGTCACCATCGGGCTCGGCCCGCAATTCACCGTCGACGTCAATTGCGACATCGCGGTGGAGACGCGCCCGGCGAAGAACGGCACCGTGGTGCGCACCGGCCACACCGATGCGGCCGACGGCGTCGCCCGCTCGCTCGGCGGCGTCGGCGCCGAACGCTTCGTCTATTCCGACCGCCAGGGCCGCTGGCACACCCCGCTGGAAATCGGCACCAGGATCTTCAAAGGCGTGGTGCTCGGCCATCTCGACGGCCAGCCGGTGCCGGCCTCGATCGACGGCGTGTTGCGCGGCCTGGTACGCGATTCCACGCTGGTGCCGGCCGGCGTCAAATTGCTGGAGATCGATCCGCGCGGCGCCAATGCGGTGTGGACTGGCACCGACGAGCGCGGCCGCGACATCGCCAAGGCGACGCTGACGGCGATCCGGTTGCGCGCGCTGCGTCCGGCGATGAAGGATGTCGGCGCCGGCGTGTATTACATCTGACCGGCAATCAAGGCAGGGCGACGATGGCCAAGGTGACGTTCTACGAAAAGCCCGGCTGCGGCGGCAACGCAAAGCAGAAGGCGCTGCTGCTCGCCTCCGGCCACGACGTCGAGGTGCGCAACCTGCTGACCCAGCCTTGGGACGCCGCATCGCTGCGGCCATTCTTCGGTGAAAAGCCGGTCGCCGACTGGTTCAACGCTTCGTCGCCGCGCGTCAAATCCGGCGAGATTAGGCCTAACGAAATCCGCCCCGATGTCGCGATCGCCATGATGATCGAAGATCCGCTGCTGATCCGCCGCCCCTTGATGCAGGTCGGCGAGCACCGCCAATCCGGCTTCGATCAGGCCGCGGTGGACGCTTGGATCGGGCTGCGGCCGACCGAAACCGAAGTGACCGACCGTTGCCTGAAGGAAGGCGATGCCGCGCATGCCGCCGCCTGTCGCGCGGCGGCCGAGCCGTAGCCGCGGCGTCATTGCCAGCCGCGGCCGCCGCCGGTGCCGTCGAGCGCGGCGCGGCAGGCCCGCGACAATTGCGGTCGATGGCTGTTCAGGCAGTTGCGCACGCCGCGGCTGCCGTGCCGGATGCCGGCGCAATAGGCGTCGATGTCACGGGCGCAGATCTGGCCGACCGGGCCGCGGCCGTCGCCGTAGCCGCGGCCCTGCGCCTGCGCGGGGGCGATCGTTGAAAGCGCCAAGGCGGCGAACAGCGCGGTGAGAATGAGGCTCTTGGTCATCTGTGGTCTCCATGTTTGCGGGATGAGAAAGCGCGCGGGCTATTGCGGCGCGTTGCTACGCCGCTGCCCCCAACCGGTGTTGTCGAGCGCCAAGCGGCAGCCTTCGCTGAGCTTGTCGCGGGTGCTGTCGAGGCAGCGCCGCACCAGGCCGCTGCCGTGTTCGATGCCGGCGCAGTGCTCGGCGATTTCGCTCATGCACAGCCGCGCCACCGGCCCCATGCCGGGGCCCATGTCCGGGCCGGTGCCCTCGACCGCGGCGAGGCAATTTTCGCCGAGGTCCTTCTGGTGATCGTTGAGGCAGACCCAGGCCGCCGGCCCGCGCGGCGTGGTCGGGCAATGCGCCGCGATCTCTTTGGTGCAGAGCGCGGTGATCACCCCCATGCGGCCCATGCCGCCGCCGCCCATCCCCATCCCCATGCCTGGGCCCGGACCGCCGCCGGGACCGGGGCCTTGGGCGAATGCCGGGGCGGACAGCAGCGCAGCCAGTGCGCCGAGCGCGACGATGCCGAGTGCTTTGCGGATCATGATGTGCCTCCTTGATTGCAGGTTCGCAGCGACCTTGCGCCGCGCGCTCTGTCGCGACGCTGAAGCGCGGCTTCAGCGTCCCGTAAGGTCGCGGCCGGTACAGATCGTCGCGTCATCCATCAGCAGGCGAAGCGCCATGCCCCCGATCAGACCTTCGCTCGCCGTGCTGCTGCTGGCGTTGCCCGTCCCGGCGCCGGCGCAGCCCACCGCGACGCCGAGCCCGCGCGAATGCGCGCTGCGCGAGGACGCGCCGCTCGAGGCCGCGGCGGCATTCGCGACGATATTGGCCAAGATCAAGGCGCGCTTCCCGGATGCGCATATCCTGAAGATCGAGCGCACCGCGCTCGACCTCGAAGGCCGCCGGCTGGCCTACGAGATCAAGGTGCTTCCGCAGGACGGCCGCATCGTCTGGCTGCGGTTCGATGCGCGCACGCTCGAACAGCTGCAAGGCGACGCTGCCGGACGGCCGGAGCGCGATTGCGCGCCGTCATAGCCGCGCGGCGATCGCGGGCAGGAGCGACCATGCGCATTCTGCTGATCGAGGACGATACCCGGCTGGCGCGGCAGATCGCCGAGGCGCTCGAGCGCGCCGGCTACACCGTCGATCGCAGCGCCGACGGCGAGGACGGCTGGTTCATGGGCGACAGCGGGGTCTATGACGCCGCGATTCTCGACCTCGGGCTGCCGGGGCTCGACGGGCTCTCTGTGCTGCGGCGCTGGCGCGACGCCAAGCGCGCGATGCCGGTGCTGATCCTGACCGCGCGGGCGTCGTGGCGCGAAAAGGTCACCGGGCTGCGCGAAGGCGCCGACGACTATCTCACCAAGCCGTTCGAGATCGAAGAACTGCTGGCGCGGATCGAGGCGCTGATCCGGCGTGCCTCGGGCCACGCCACCGCGGAGATCAGCGTCGCCGGGCTCAGGCTCGATCCATCGACGCAACGCATCAGCCGCGATGGCGCGCCGCTCGATCTCACCGCGCTGGAATATCGCGCGCTGGCCTATCTGATGATGCACCCGGCCAAGGTGGTGTCGAAGACCGAACTCACCGAGCACATCTACGGCCAGGACGACGACCGCGATTCCAACGTCATCGAGGTTCTGGTCAACCGGCTGCGCAAGAAGATCGGCGCCGATGCGATCCGCACCCGGCGCGGTCAGGGCTACCAGCTGGCGGACGTGACGCCATGACGCGCGCGCCGTCGCTGAAGCTGCGGCTGGTCAGCGCCTCGCTGGCCTGGGTGGTGGTGTCGCTCGCGGTCACCGGCGTGCTGCTGGTGTGGTTGTTCCGCTCGCATATCGAGCGCCGCTTCGATCTGACGCTGCACGATCATCTCGAGGAACTGGCGGCGGCCGCCGAACTCGACGAGCGCGGCGGGCCGACGCTATCGTGGGAGCCGGCCGATCCGCGCTTCAAGCCGGCGCTGTCCGGCTGGTATTGGGAAATCCGCGCCGACGGCGGAATACTGCGCGCCTCGGCCTCGCTCGGCGGCGCGCCGCTCGCCGGGCAAAGCCCCGGCGTCGGCCGCCCTGCGTCCTATCAGTACGTCCAGGGACCGGCCGGCGAGAGCCTGCGCGTCATCGTGCAGGACATCGTGCTGCCGAACCGCGCGGCGCCGCTCACCGTGCTGGTCGCCGGCCCCTGCCTCGACATCCACGCCGACGTGCGCAGCTTCGCCGGCACGCTTGCGCTGTCGCTCGGCCTGCTCGGGCTGACGCTCGGCGCGCTGGTGCTGCTGCAGGTCGGCTACGGGCTGCGGCCGCTGCGCGCGGTGCAGAGCGCGCTCAACGCCATCCGTTTCGGCACGCGCGACCAGCTCGACGAAACCGCCGGGCCGGTCGAGGTGCTGCCGTTGATCCAGGAGGTCAACGCGCTGTTGCGGCAACGCCAGGCCACCATCGATCTGGCGCGCGCCGAAGCCGGCGACCTCGCCCATGCGTTGAAGACCCCGATCGCGGTGATCAGCAACGAAGCCGCGCTGATCGCCGGGGCCTCCGGCGCGGTGTTGAAAGCCGAGATCGACCGCATGCGCCGCGCCGTCGAGCATCATCTGGTGCGCTCGCGCGCCGCCGCCGGCTTCCGCGCGCCGCACGCCCGCGCCGCGCTGGCCGAGGTGCTGGCCGACGTCCGCTTCAGCCTGCAACGGCTCTATCCGGAGCGCGCCGTGAGCATCGAGGCGCCCGACGACGCCTGGTTCGCTGGGCAGGCCGACGATCTCGGCGAGATGATCGGCAATCTCGCCGACAACGCCGGCAAATGGGCGCGCCACCGGATCGCGATCGGCGTCGCGTTGGCCGGCCAGCGGCTGATCGTCACCGTCGACGATGACGGGCCGGGGCTCGACGGCGCCGACCGCGTCGCCGCGATCCAGCGCGGCGGCCGGCTCGACAGCGAAAAGCCCGGCCACGGGCTCGGGCTGTCGATCGTCGCGCATCTGGCGGAACTCTATGGCGGGCGATTGACGCTGACGCCATCGCCGCAAGGCGGCCTGCGCGCCGAACTGGATCTGCCGGCGGCGGCGTGAGCCGCGCCGCGCGATCGTGAGCGATATCTGCTAAAGGGTCGGCTTGCCTTGAAACGGTTCGGGAAAAAGGCAAAAAGCCTGTCGGGAATTACTGGTCGGAGTGGCAGGATTCGAACCTGCGACCCCTGCGTCCCGAACGTTGGCTTCTCCCGGGACGCTCTTTGATTTGCAGGTGCTGACACTGTCGAGGATGATTGTCCCGGTCTGTTCACCCCATTTCGTTGGTTAGCCGCTGGTTCGCGCCAATATCCAAAAATCCGGAATCCCGCTCAAGCCAATTGGAGGGCGTCTGTCGTTCTTCCTTTGTCCCAAGCCCCCACCAAGCCTTCGGGCTTAGAATTGCTCTTGAGCGGTCCTTGTTCGTTTGAGGGGCATCCGAAGTTCAAGGGCGACGGTTACTCAGTTACTCTGTCGACGTGGGAGGAAATGAGATTGGATAGTTTGCGCCGCATGCCGCGCCATAACCGCTGCAAACCCACAAGGCAATGCGTTGCCGATTATGCTGCAGGCCTGGTCGATATGCGGTGTGTCTATAAGGTAATAATCCGGAATCTCTTGAAGTAGCGCGGCCTCTCGGATCGATATCGTCCGGTGTGCCTCTGGATGGCCAAATCGTCCTTTGCTGAACGTGGCGCAACCGGCCGTGATCGTAGGACTCACTTCATCCCAACTCATGCGTCCGTACACATTACCGAAACCAACATAGCCACCCCGATGACAATTCGGTCTCAACGCTTCCGGGATAGATTGCCA
This sequence comes from Rhodopseudomonas palustris BisB18, assembly GCF_000013745.1. GTDB lineage: Bacteria > Pseudomonadota > Alphaproteobacteria > Rhizobiales > Xanthobacteraceae > Rhodopseudomonas_A > Rhodopseudomonas_A palustris_F. Next base: position 4,811,004 of record NC_007925.1, on the reverse strand, counting down.
GCTTGCTCCGGGCTTCGCGCGTTTGATGCGCTTTTGGTTCTCGGGCGAGAGCTTCCGCACTACATGCCAATCAGCCACGCGATTGCCCATCGTGTGCCGGACATCGACAAAATCGGAGGGGGGTGGAAGTCCCCCAATTGTGTCCCGGACTGTCTTCCAGGGTGGGAGGTCGAACCCGCTAGTCGAAGAATGTGTCGCCGGTGGCAAGTCGATATCAAAGCCCCTGCCCGCGAGTAGTACTAAGCGTTTTCGAGCTTGCGGCGTGCCATAATCTGCGACCTGCAGCACGTCCCATGCGACCCGGTAACCTGCCTTCTTGAGATCGACGATAAAACCATCCAACAAATCCCGCCCTGTCGAAGCAAGCCGAGGAACGTTCTCCATCATTACAGCCCGCGGTCGAATTTCCTGTACGAGGCGAGACATCTCACGCACGAGGTTGTTTCGGGGGTCTTGACGTCGCCACTTCGATGTCAGGCTCGTAAAGCCCTGACAAGGCGGGCATCCCGCCAACAAGTCAATTTTCCTGCGAGGAGCATGCATCGATAGACTTTGGCCATCGACGGTGCGGACATCCTGTTTGTAGGCAAACACCTCCGGATGATTGGCCTTGTAAGTCGCGAATGCATGTTGTTCGACCTCAACAGCGGAGACCACTCGAAAGCCCGCGGTTTTCAATCCGAGAGTAAGAGCCCCTCCACCGGAAAATAGGTCAATGGCCACCAATTGGGCGCCGGGCAGCCCCGCATTAGTCTCTTTGCGCCGCATCACGTTTCTGTCTTTCGGCTTCTTCGAGGAATTGTTTATGACTCATTTCGGTCCGCAGCAAAAAATCGCGCCATTTCACATGCTCAAGGCGCCCCTCCTTAGTGATACCTTCGAACGCCGTCTTGGCCATGCCGCTCAGCGATAGCCCGTCGCACACAAGAGTTATCCTGAAATCTTGAAATTCCTTCTTGAACGCCGCGTGTCCGGGATCGTCCAGAAAATCGCGCATTTCGGTGTAGTATCGATTAATTCGCTCCATCTCGTCATTCATGAGCTTGTGGAACGGGCGCTTGATTTCCACGACCTCCAACTGTTGACCGACGGCAAACGCAACAAAGTCAGGCCGCTTCTGCGTTTCCGCAAAATCCCTGAGCGTGATCGACTGCCCAGTTCGCAGACGATAGTATTCTTCGAATTCGATCTTGAGCGTTCTGAGGGCCTGGTTGGCTGTGATTGGTGCCCACTCTGGATTGATAAGCCAAGGAGCATTTTCAATGAGTTCTTGAAGCTCCTCCTCAACAGTTTTTGGATCGTCTTTCAGAGACTTCAAGCGTTCAATGACGCGAACCCGATCGTAAGCGATGCGGCCGAAAGAATGCAACTCCGCAAGATGCGCCGTTCGCAGAATGCTGCCGATGACTGCCGCTGGTGTATTCTCCGCTTCCGCGGCCTCACGAAGTTTCCGCTCAAGGCTTATGTGAGGAGCGAGATCAATACTGAGCGTTACGAGTGGTCCGACAATATCGAAATCCCCCACTTCATCTTCACGCAAACTCTTGCCGAGCATCTCCGCAATCTCGGTGGCCTTCTCACGGAGATCTCGTTGCTCTGGGCGGGGAAAAGCGGCGTTCACTCGCTCTTCAACTCGACCAACTTCCCGAAAGACTTCGCGGGTTTTCTTCCGCATGGGGTCGCGGGCACGCTTTCCCACTTCCAGAACGAGCGATTGCCCCCATTCTTGAAATGCTTGTCCTAAATCATGCGACCATAAAATGTCGCGGCGATCCGTCTGGATGAGATCTTCGTATTCATCAAGCCAGTCGCACGATAACTCGCCGATGAAGTATGAGCGGACGCTGTGCTCTCCGTGAAAACCTGCCCCTCGATTGAACAAAGCCGTTTGGGCTGCAATCTTGTGACGACAATAAATACGAACTCCAGCCATGAGATCGTCGCGATAAGATTCGCGCGCATATGCAACCCACCCTTTGACAGGGTAAAATCTTCCGTCGTGCGAGAAGCCCGCGTTGAAACTTGTTATAAGATCGCCGATCGGTGTTCGCGCCTGATAACCATCAGCCGAAACCGTTGAGACTGTCGGCCCGTCGGGCCCCATGAACTCTATACGAGTGCCTTCCATGACATTTATGTCGAACTCTCCAACGCTGACTTCGGAGCCATTGGCGCCATCCGTCATCGTGGAATCTCGAAGCAGCACCTTCCATTTGTCTGACCGAATACCAAATCGCTGAGCGACTTGGCGGGAGAGATGCTCGATTTCGGGAACTCGTCGATAGCTAAACCGAGACAGTTTAATCGTGGTTCCGCGAGAGGGCTGAACGCTATTGTCCAGCGATCCCACGGTCGGTTGGTAGTCGCCGTCGTCGTCGCCAACGATGTCGTCGTAGTCGAGTAAAATATGCGATGTGAGATATCCCGTCTCGGTATTGCCTCCTGCTTGGCGACGAACAACCTTCTCGCCGCCTGAGCTAATCACTTCCAAGGTTTTGCAGATACCGAACGGCGCAAGCTTGCCGACTCCTTTCCTGCCCATGACTTTTCGGCCATACAGTTTGGAGGTGTCTCCGCGCTTTGCGTCTAAGCGTCGGTCGCTGCCAACGACGAGAAAGAACTCCTGCATGCCCCTAGGGTCCATACCAAGACCATTGTCTTGCACGATGATCTCAAAACCTTTGTCAATGATCTGACCGCCGGCCTTTGAAGCAAGGTATTGGCCCATCGGTGCACTGATCCGCACTTCAGTGGCGTCTGCGTCGTATGAGTTGGAAACGAGTTCGGCAATAACTGCTGAGGCGCGGTCATACAACTTGACGCCGAGCTTATCGACCGTCAGTCGCGATATTTTCATAGTATAGTTGTTTTGCACGCCCACCTCCTTGATCGCTTGCCTGTAGCGATCTTAGTGATATGTAACCAGGCGTGGAAGTCGCTGGAGGTGCCTATGACAACAGCCTGCTTGGTTGCCGCCCGTGCTCGAATGTCGTTTGCGAGCTAAATGAGCGGAGGCGCGCCCATGACAGACAACGTTTCTCCTGCGGTCCGATCTCGGATCATGGCGGCAGTCAACAACAAGAATACAAAGCCCGAGATCGCTGTTCGAAGGGCACTTCACGCAGCGGGTTATCGCTTCAGACTTCATCGATCCAATCTTCCTGGACATCCGGACTTGATTCTGCCCGGCTACCGGACGGAAATTTTTGTGCATGGCTGTTATTGGCATGGTCATTCGTGTCGTCGCCGACGCCTCCCGTCAAGCAATGTCCAATTTTTGGAAGCAAAAATATCTCGAACAATCGGCCGTGATACCGCTGCTGCAGACGTCATTGAATAGCCAGGAGTGGCGCGTAGTGACCATATGAGAATGTTGCTTCTCTGTTGGAATTGATAAACTGATAGCGGATCTCAACAACGGCGTCGTTTCCCGTTCGCTCACAACTGGCCGAGCATGCGGGCGACGGCTATTGCAGTAAAGGGGTTTCCTGCCTGACTAACGTAGCCATTTCGGGCAAGCTCGCCAGCAACAGCCCGGAGCGATCGACGCCCGCCTCTCGGAGTCCTGCGGCGAAATTTTCGCGCGAAGGCGATCATTTGGCCTTGGTGTTGCATGGCTTTCATACGTCGATCTCGAACGTGGAATCGTTTTCGCCAGGCGATCGGACGAAAGGCGCACAAAGAAACGCCAGACGCCCGCTTCAATACCACCTCGGCTTTTGGCTCACATGCGACGGTGGAAACGTCGAAATCTGATTGCCCAATGTTTAGTGTTGTACAATGGAAAGCCAATCGGTTCGGTTAAGAAAGGCTTCGCGAGCGGCGTGCGCCTCGCGGGATTGCCCGGCGAGGTAAGTCCGCACACATTGCGTCAAACAGCGGCCACGTGGCTCATGCCGCGCGGCGCGCCGCTCTTGGAAGCTGCTGGTTTCCTAGGAATGTCGTCGAGGTGCTTCAGGAGAATTGCGGCCACCACCATCCCGATTAGATGCAGACCGCCGCAATCGCTATTGCGACAAAAACTCGGAGCGGTTGGGTGGTCGAAACGGTGGTAGCCTTGAGCACGCTCGCAATAGAAGGCAAAAGCGTAATGAAATATTGGTCGGAGTGGCAGGATTCGAACCTGCGACCCCTGCGTCCCGAACGCAGTGCTCTACCGGGCTGAGCCACACTCCGACAATGGCCGGCTTATAGCCAAGGGTTTCGCACTCCGCAAGGAGGCGAATTGAGGATTGGAATTTAGATGAAACTGGACCTTGCGACGCCGATCGTCGCCGCCGGCGAAGATGGCGTGGCGAAAGCCGTGAAATGCCTGCGGGACGGCGGCTTGGTGGCGTTTCCGACCGAGACGGTCTACGGGCTCGGCTGCGACGCGGGCAATGCGGCGGCGATCGCGCGGCTGTATCAGGCCAAGGGCCGGCCGTCGTTCAATCCGTTGATCGCCCATGTGGCGGATCTGGCGGCGGCGGAGCGGATCGGCCGATTCGACGGCGATGCCCGGCGGCTCGCCGCTTCGTTCTGGCCGGGGCCGCTGACCCTGGTGGTGCCGAAGGCCGAGCATTGCCCGGTGGCCGATCTCGCCACCGCCGGACTCGACACCGTTGCGATTCGGGTGCCGCTTCATCCGGTGGCGCAAGCTATTCTGCGCGGCTTCGGCGGCGCGGTGGTGGCGCCGTCGGCGAATCGCTCCGGCCACGTCTCGCCGACCACGGCGGCGCATGTGCATGTCGACCTCGACGGCCGCATCCAGCTGATCGTCAATGGCGGGCCGGTGTCGGTCGGCGTCGAATCGACGATTGTTGCGTGTTTCGACCAGCCGGTACTGCTGCGGCCCGGTGGTCTGCCGCGCGAAAAGATCGAGGCCGTGCTCGGCCGCGCGTTGGCGCAGCCCGTGGCCGCCGATCCGACGCGGCCGCTGGCGCCCGGCATGTTGGCCTCGCATTACGCGCCGCGGACGAAAGTGCGGCTGGAAGCGACGCATGTCGAGCCCGGCGAGGCGCTGCTGGCGTTCGGCGCGGCAGCGTTGCCGGGCGTCGATGCGACGACCGTGGTGATGAACCTGTCGGAGCAGGGCGATTTGGCGGAAGCCGCCGCCAATCTGTTCGGTTATCTGCGCGCGCTCGACGCCAAGGGCGCCAGCGGCATCGCGGTGATGCCGGTGCCGCGGCATGGGCTCGGCGAAGCCATCAACGACCGCCTGCGCCGCGCCGCGCTGCCGCGGGAGTAGCGCGCGGCGAGACCGACACCGACGATGTTTTGTGTCGAGCGATGCGTGCCCCCATCGTCGCCCGTCATTCCGGGGCGCGAGCAGCGAAGCTGCGAGCGAGCCCGGAATCCATAATCACCGCAGGGGTTATGGATTCCGGACTTGCTCGTTCTGACGAACTCGCAATCCGGAATGACGACTTTGCTAATGCATCCGCGGTTTCTTCAAAAACTTGTTGCGGTCCGAGGACACCAGTTCGACATCGAAAGTATCGCCGCCGCGGTACAGCGTCAGCGGCACGTCGACGCCCGCGGTGCCGAGCGCCCAATATTTGCGATAGAATTCCTCCGAACTCGACACCTTCTCGCCGCGCACCGCCAGGATGACGTCGCCGGTCTTCAGTTCGGCGCGCGCCGCCGGGCCCTTCGGCGCGATCCCCACCACCACGATCTTGTCCTCGATCTCGGCGGAATACAGCCCGAGCCAGGGCCGTGGGGCGACGTTGACCCGGCCGAATTTGCGCAGATCCTCCAGGATCGGCTTCAGCAGGTCGATCGGCACGATCATGTTGAGATGTTCGTCGCGGCCGGAATGCTCGCGCTCGATCTGCAGCGAGCCGATCCCGATCAATTCGCCGGCCTCCGAGATCATCGCCGCGCCGCCCCAGTTCGGATGCGCCGGCGCGGTGAAGATCGCCTCGTCCAGCAGATATTCCCAATAGCCCGCGAAGGTCTGCTTGGCGGCGATCTGCGCCGCGACCGAGCGTTCGCGGCCGCCGACGCCGCCGACCACCACGCGGTCGCCGACCGAGGCCGCCGCCGAACTGCCGATCGGCATCGGATCGATATCGAGCTCGCCCAGCGCCTGCACCAGGCCGAAGCCGGAATCCTGGTCGAAGCCGAGCGCGTGGCCCTCGACGATGCGGCCGTCGCCGAGATGCAGCCACACCGTCTCCGCCTCGGTGATCAGATAGCCGATGGTCAGCACCAGGCCGTGATCGATCACCACGCCGTTGCCGGCGCGTTCGACGCCGAGCGTGTCGGCGGTGAAGGCGTCACCGGGGATGATCGAATGCAGGCCGACCACCGAAGTCAGCACGTGGTCGAGGTCGAAGCTGTAATCCTCGGCGCGCGGCTGCGCCGAGGCGGGGACTTTCCATGCGGTCAATGATGGCATCGCGGCTCTCCCACTTCGACTTAAAGATAGTCGTCGTTCAGCGCGTTACCAGCAGGTAGCCGCCGACGACCAATAGCGTGGCGAGCAGCGAAATCGCGCCCAGCACGCCGATCACGATCGCCAGCAGATCGTGGGCCTCCAACCATCGTCGCAACCCATTGCCCATTCGCCCGTCCGCCATTGAGAGTGGTCCGTTTCGCACAGGATAACAAACGCTTGATGGAACGTCGCGCCCAACATTGCGGCGCCGCGGCGGGGGCCGGCCGGCGCGGCTTGACTCCGGCGGCGTTCCGCCGCCTGAATCGCACGGTGATGCGCCCCGTGGCGCCGTGCGGCGGGTGCGGGGATTTGAAGAAATCGGCCGTTGCGAATGGATCTGTCAGACCTCGACTGGTTGCAGCGTTTTCCGCCGCTGGCGGATTTGGCGCCGAGCGAGAGCGCGCCGCTGATCGGCGGCGCGGTGGCGATGCAGCTGCCGGCCGGCGCCACGGTGTTCGCGCCGGAGCAGCCGTGCGGCTATTTCATCATGGTGTGCGAAGGCCAGGTGCGGGTCTATCAGCTCGACGCCGACGGCAACGAGATCGTGCTGTACCGGCTCGGTCCCGGCAGCATGTGCATCCTGACCACGCTGGCACTGCTCGCCGACACCGCCTACAGCGCCTTCGCGGTCACCGAGACGCCGGTGCACGCGATCGGGCTGCCGGCGGCGACCTTTCACGATCTGATCGGGCGCTCGGCGCGGTTTCGCAGCTTCGTATTCAACGCCCAGGCGGCGCGGATGGCGGATCTGATGCGGGTGATCCAGCAGGTCGCGTTCGAATCGATCGAGTCGCGGCTGGCGGCGCGGCTGTTGGCGCTGGCCGCCAACGGGCGCGACGTCTCGATCACCCACCAGCAGCTCGCCGCCGAAATCGGCAGCGCCCGCGAGGTGGTCAGCCGGCAGCTGAAGTGCTTCGAGAAGCGCGGCTGGGTCAGCCTCGGCCGCGGCCGGGTGGAATTGCGCAACGCCGCCCCGCTGCGCGCCGCGGCGCAGCCGGCACGGTGACTTGATCACAGACCGCGGCCGCGCTGCATCCTATCTTTGCTGCATTGGTTCTCAATCAGGAGGAAATCATGAGCACGAATGTTGGAATGATCGATCGCGCGCTGCGCGCCATTGTCGGCCTGGCGTTGATCGGCTGGGCGCTGACCGGCGGACCGATCTGGGCCTGGATCGGCGTGGTGCCGCTGCTCACCGCCGCGCTGGGCTTCTGCCCGGCCTACACGCTGTTCGGTCTCAACACCTGCCCGGCGAAGAAGGTCTGAGCACTGCCGCCCGCCACTCGGGCCAGCGCTCCAATCGAGCGTGCCCCGGACGCAGCACAGCGCGCCGCTCTTGCGGCGTGGTGCGCTGCGGAGCCGGGGCCGTGACCGATGTTGCCGTCGTAACGGTCCCGGCTTACGACGCAGCGCTGCGCGCTGCACCGCGTCCGGGACACGGCGCCGAAAGCGGCGACATTCTGGTATGGCTGAACACGATCGTCACCTTTTGTCAGGAACACTTGCATGCATAAGAACTGGATCGATGTGACCGGCGAACTCTCGGTCGCACTCAAGGAAGTGCGCGGCGGCGCGCCCGAGGTGATGAAGGGCTTTGCGGCCATCGCCCAGGCGGCGCTGAAAGCCAACGCGCTCGACACCAAGACCAAGGAATTGATCGCGCTGGCGATCGCGGTCGCCACCCGCTGCGACGGCTGCATCGGCTTTCACGCCGAAGCTGCGGTGAAGCACGGCGCCAGCCGCGACGAGGTGATGGAAACCATGGGCATGGCGATCTACATGGGCGCCGGCCCCAGCGTGATGTATGCGGCGCAGGCGGTCGAGGCGTTCGACCAGTTCGCGCAGCGAAAAGCCGCCGCGGCGGAGTAGCTGGTGACACAGTCGTGGATGCGCTTTGCAACCAAAAGTGCGTCATTCCGGGGCGCGAGAGCGAAGCTCGAGCGAACCCGGAATCTCGCCGCACGGCGAGGGCGGCCGCCTGACCGCAAGATTCCGGGCTCGCTCGCCGCTGGCGCGGCTCGCGCCCCGGAATGACAGCATCACCTTAAGCTCGACTGTGTCCCGCAATTAGCGCCTCTTCGTCCCCACCTTAAAAGCATTCCATTCTGTTCTGCCGCGGTCCCCTTGAAACCGTCCGGGGGATGGTGGATTGCTGCCCGCGTTAACATCCCATTAGGATGTCTCGGGGCGCCGGCGATTGGCAGGGGGCGGGATTGAACACGACGCGGCGGCAATGCCAGCAGGATCGTAACGGCACGCGCCGCACCGGCTCGCGGCGCGTCGCTGGATTCGATCGGCTGCGCCCGCTCGCCGCACCGGCCGCTTTATCCGCCGCCGCGCTCCGCCACGCCGCCCGCCTGGCGCTGATCTGGTTCACCGCCTTCGCGCTGATCTTTCAGACCACGCTGGCGTTGGCGGCACCTGTGGCCGGCGCCGAGCAGCCCGACGCCCTGGCGCTGTCGGCGCTGTGCGATTCAGGATTTGCGCACCCGCCCGCCGATTCCGGCGATCACGGCGTCGCGCCGCACATCAAATGCATCGGCTGCGTGATCGGCCACAGCCTGGCGCCGCCGGTGCCGTTGCCGGCGATCGGCCCGCTGCCGAATTTCGTCGACGCCGCGCCGACCTGGCGGCTGTCCGCCGCGGTGCCGCGCGCGGCACCCGCCGCCGCGCATTCCGCCCGCGGGCCACCCGCCGCGATCTAACTCCCGAACGCCACGCCGATGTGCCGCTCGCGGCCGCGTGGCTTCGGTCGTTGATCGCCGCCGCGCGAAGCCGACCCGCCTTGCTGGTGGGGCAGTTTCGCAAAAAACCATCGTCCCGCGGGCCGTGACGCGCTGTGGCGCGCCTGCAAACTCCCCTGGTTCCTCATCATGCTGTCCAGCTCACCCGCCGGCACTCGCCGCGCTTTGCTCACGACCAGTGCCATCCTGTCGCCCGGTTTCGCCGTGCTGCTGTCCAGCGGTTTGCTAGCGGTGACCACCGTGCCCGCCGCGGCGCAGAACGCCGTCTCGATGCCGACCATCGTGGTCGAAGGCGCCAAGCCGAAGCCCAATCGACAGGCGCAGCGGTCCGCCGCGCCGCGCCGCGCCGTCGTCGCGCCTGAGCCCGCGCCGATCTCGGAAGGCCCGGTGGTCCCGGCCGACACCACGACGATTTCCGCCGCCACGGCGACCTCGCGCAGCCTCTCCACCAGCGACTCGGCGTCCTTGATCGCCGATATCCCGGGCGGTGCGGCCTGGGGCGCCGGCGGCGTCTCCAGCCTGCCGGCGATCAACGGCGTCGGCGCCGACCGCGTCCAGGTGGCGATCAACTCGATGCTGATCAGCCCGGCCTGCCCGAACGAGATGAATCCGCCGTTGTCGTTCGTCAATCCGACCATGATCGCCAACATGCGGGCCTATCTCGGCGTCGCCCCGGTCAGCGTCGGCGGCGATTACATCGGCGCCAAGGTCGATGTCACCACCGCGCCGCCGTTGTTCGCCAAGGGCCCGGGCTGGCTGACCACCGGCCAGGTATCGGGCTTCTTCCGCAGCAACGGCAACGGCTACGGCGTCGACGCCATCGCCACGGTCGCCAACGCCGACACCAGCGTCACCTACACCGGCGGCTGGGCCAAGGCCTCCGACTACAAGGCCGGCGACGGCACCAGGATCAAATCGACGCTGTACGAAATCCAGAACCACGCGCTCAGCATCTCGAAGCAAACCTTCGGAAACCTGTTCACCGTGCAGGTCGGCGGCCAGTTCATCCCGTATCAGGGCTACGTCAACCAATACATGGACATGGTCTACAACCAGAGTGCCTTCATCAACGGCCGCTACGAGGGCGTGTTCGACTGGGGCCAGTTCGAGGCCTCGGCCTTCTATCACCAGGTGCAGCACACCATGGGCTTCATCGCGCCGGACAAGACCGGATCGATGCCGATGGACACCAAGGCGAGCGATATCGGCTACAAGTTGAAGGCCAGCTTCGCGGTGTCCGGCCACGATCTGCTGCGGGTCGGCAACGAATTCTATCACAACCAGCTCGACGACTGGTGGGATCCGGTGACCAAGACCGCCGGCATGATGGGCCCCAACACCTTCGTCAACATCAACAACGGCCATCGCTCCAGGCTCGGCACGTTCGTCGAGTGGGAGCGGCATTGGGACCGCGAATGGACCACGCTGGTCGGCCTGCGCAACGACGTGGTGTGGAGCGACACCGGCGACGTCCAGGGCTACAACGCGATGGCGATGTACGGCACCGACGCCGCGCTGTTCAACGCCCGCGATCACGCCAAGACCGACGTCAATTTCGACGGCTCGGCGCTGCTGCGCTACGAGCCGGGCCTGACCAGCCAGTTCGAACTGGGTTTGGCCCGCAAGACCCGCTCGCCCAATCTGTACGAGCGCTATGCCTGGTCGTCGGCTGCGATGGCGATGAAGATGATCGGCTGGTTCGGCGACGGCAACGGCTATCTCGGCAATCTCGATCTGGTGCCGGAAAAGGCCCACACCGCGAGCTTCACCGCGGCCTGGCACGATCCGGCGCAGAAGTTCTGGGAGGTCCGGGTCACGCCGTATTACAGCTACGTGCAGGACTACATCGACGTCGACCGCTGCGCGGTGCGCGGCGGCTCGTCGGCCTGTACCGCGGCCAATCTGACCAAGACCAACAACTTCGTGTTCCTGCAGTTCGCCAATCACGACGCCTATCTGTACGGCGTCAATCTCGACGGCAAGCTGCAGGTCTGGGACGGCCCGGTGTACGGCCGCGGCGTGTTGCGCGGCCAGCTCGGCTACGTCCGCGGCGAGCGCACCGACGGCGTCAACCTCTACCACGTGATGCCGATCAACGCGAAGCTGGCGCTCGATCACACGCTCGGCAATTGGAATAACAGCATCGAGCTGCAACTGGTCGGCGCCAAGGACGACGTCAGCCAGGTTCACAACGAGTTGACCACGCCGGCCTACGCGCTGGTCAATCTACGCACCGGCTATCAGTGGGACGCGGTGCGGCTCGATCTCGGCGTCGACAACCTGTTCAACACCAACTACTACCTGCCGCTCGGCGGCGCCGATCTGGTGGATTACAAGGTGGTGTCGATGATGGGCTCGTCGACGGCCTACGGCTACAACGTGGCGGGGCCGGGGCGTTCGCTCAACGCAAGGCTGACCGTTAAATTCTGAGCGACAGCAGCACGCTCGCCGTCGCGCCGCACCGGGAAAATCTCGGCCGGCGCGACGGCGTCGCCTCGCCGTTCGCGGGGCGGAATGGCCGTCGGGCGGCCGATCGGCGCTCGGGACATTGAGACTGGCGCCGTTCGGCGAGTCCGGCTATTGCTCCGCAAAGAGGAGCAAAACCAACGATGGCCCATCCGATTCAGGAAGTTCTGCAAGCCTTTTCCAGCGGCGAAATCGTCGTCGTCACCGACGACGACGACCGCGAAGGCGAGGGCGATCTGATCGTCGCGGCCTCGTTCTGCACCGCCGAGAAGATGGCCTTCATCATCCGCCACACCTCCGGCATCGTCTGCGCGCCGATCACCGTGGAGGACGCCCGCCGGCTGCGGCTTGATCCGATGGTGTCGAACAACGATTCCAACCACACCACCGCCTTCACGGTGTCGATCGACTACAAGCCGGACAACGGCACCGGCATTTCCGCCGACGAACGCGCCTCGTGCTGCCGGGCGCTGGCCAATCCGAACGCCGGCGCCAATGATTTTTCCCGCCCCGGCCACATCTTCCCGCTGATCGCCCGCGAGGGCGGCGTGCTGCTGCGCTCCGGCCATACCGAGGCCGCGGTCGATCTGTGCAAGCTCGCCGGGCTGCCGGCGGTCGGCGTCATTTCGGAATTGATGAACGACGACGGCACCGTGATGAAGGGCGAGCAGGTCGTCAAATTCGCCGCCTTGCACAACATCAAGCACGTCACCATCGCCGACCTGATCGCGCATCGCCAGGCCCGCGAGAAGCTGATCGAGCGGGTCTCCAGCTTCACCATGGAGACCCCGATCGGGCCGATGCAGGGCTATGCCTACCGCTCGCCGTTCGAATCCATCGCCCACATCGCGTTGGTCTACAAGGGGATCGGCGACGGTAAGAACGTGCTGACCCGGTTCCACAAGCCGAACATCCTGAAAGAGATGTTCTCCGGGCCGCGGCGGATGCAGGCGGTGCTGGATCATTTCAAGCAGAACGGCTCCGGCGTGCTGGTCTATCTGCGCGACGGCGCCGCCGGCGTGCCGGTCGAGCCGATCGACGAGCCGCAATCCGCCGAGGCCGACCGCCACAAGCAATGGCGCGAGATCGGCGTCGGCGCGCAGATCCTGCGCGACCTAGGCGTCTCCTCGATCCGCCACCTGACGTCGTCGCAGCACGACTACAAGGGGCTGTCGGGGTTCGGCATCGAGATCGTCTCCAACGAGCGGCTTGAAGGCTAGTTTGCGAGCAACTAACCTGCCGCTGCCGCATTTCCTCTTCGGGAGCGTAGCCTTGTGAAAGGAATTTCGATGAGCGTTCGTCCGCAGTCCAAGGACAAGCCGGCTCCGGTGAATTTCCAGTGGGACGATCCGTTCCTGTTGGAAGACCAGCTCACCGAAGACGAGCGCATGATCCGCGACACCGCGCGCGCCTACGCGCAGGACAAGCTGATGCCGCGCGTCGCCTCGGCCTATCTGGAAGAGCGCACCGATCGCGAGATATTCCACGAGATGGGAGAACTCGGACTGATCGGCATCACGCTGCCGGAGGAGTACGGCTGTGCCAATGCCAGCTACGTGGCTTATGGGCTGGTGGCGCGCGAGATCGAGCGGGTGGACTCGGGCTATCGCTCGATGAATAGCGTGCAGTCCTCGCTGGTGATGCATCCGATCTACGCCTATGGCGACGAGAACCAGCGCAAGAAATATCTGCCCAAGCTCGCCTCCGGCGAGTGGGTCGGCTGCTTCGGCCTGACCGAGCCCGACGCCGGCTCCGACCCCGGCGGCATGAAGACTCGCGCCGAGAAGGTCTCCGACGGCTACCGGCTGACCGGCACCAAGATGTGGATTTCCAATGCGCCGATCGCCGACGTGTTCGTGGTGTGGGCGAAGTCGCCCGAGCACAACAACCAGATCCGCGGCTTCATCCTCGAGAAGGGCATGAAGGGGCTGTCGGCGCCGAAGATCGGCGGTAAGCTGTCGTTGCGTGCCTCGATCACCGGCGAGATCGTGATGGACGGCGTGGTGGTCGGCGAAGAGGCGCTGCTGCCCAACGTCGCCGGGCTGAAAGGCCCGTTCGGCTGCCTCAACCGCGCCCGCTACGGTATTTCCTGGGGGGTGATGGGCGCCGCCGAGGACTGCATGGCGCGCGCCCGGCAATACACGCTGGATCGCAAGCAGTTCAACCGGCCGCTGGCCGCGACGCAATTGGTGCAGAAGAAGCTCGCCGACATGCAGACCGAGATCGCGCTCGGGCTGCAGGGCAGCTTACGCGTCGGCCGGCTGATGGACGAAGGCAAGATGGCGCCGGAGATGATCTCGATCGTCAAGCGCAACAATTGCGGCAAGGCGCTCGACATCGCCCGGATGGCGCGCGACATGCACGGCGGCAACGGCATCCAGATCGAATACCACGTGATGCGCCACGCCCAGAACCTGGAGACGGTGAACACCTACGAGGGCACCCACGACGTCCACGCGCTGATCCTCGGCCGCGCCATCACCGGGATCCAGGCGTTCAGCTGACGCGCGTGTCCCGGACGCGATGCCGCGCGCTTGCGCGGCGTCGCAGGGCCGGGACCGCACCAGAGAATTGCTTGGCCGTTTTCAAGATCGTCATTCCGGGATGCATCCCGGTCGGCGAAGCCGGCCGGGGGGCAGGCCCGGAATCCATACTCCCCGCGGTGGTTATGGATTCCGGGCTCGCTCGCCAAGCGGCTCGCGCCCCGGAATGACGAACTTGGTTGTGGTCGAACCCGTGACACAGGCCCCGCTATGAGCGACAATGACGACGTCCCGTTCAACCGCGACTTTGTGCTGCAGCCCGGCGTGGTCGACGAGCCGGTCCCCGGGCTGCGCAGAATCCTCTGCAACAATCCCTCGCCGTTCACCTTCACCGGCACGGTGAGCTACATCGTCGGCCGCGGGCGCGTCGCCATCATCGACCCCGGCCCGGACAATGAGGCGCACGCGCAGGCGCTGCTCGACGCGGTGAAGGGCGAGACCGTCAGCCACATCATCGTCACCCACACCCACAAGGACCATTCGCCGAACACCCCGCGCTTGAAGATGGCGACCGGCGCCACGGTCTATGCCGAGGGCGCGCACCGCGCCTCGCGGCCGTATTACGACAGCGAATCCGTCATCACTGAGTCCGGCGCCGACCGCGACTTTTGTCCGGACGTCATGCTGCGCGACGGCGACGTGGTCGAAGGCAATGGTTGGGCGCTCGAGGCGGTGGCGACGCCGGGCCACACCGCCAATCATCTGGCGTTTGCCTGGCGCGAGCGGGACGCCTGTTTCGTCGGCGATCACGTGATGGGCTGGTCGACCTCGATCGTGGCGCCGCCGGACGGCGCGATGCCGGACTACATGGCGTCGCTGGAAAAACTCGCGGCGCGCCCGGAGCAATTGTATTTCTCCGGCCACGGCGAGGCGATCGCGCAAGGCCCGCGCTACGTCCGCTTTCTGATTAGGCATCGCCAGGCCCGCGAGGAATCGATCCTGCATCGGCTGCACAAGGGCGAGGCCGACATCCCGACTTTGGTGCGCGCGGTCTATATCGGCATCGACCCGCGGCTCACCGGCGCCGCCAGCTATTCGGTGCTGGCGCATCTGGAAGATTTGGTCGGCCGCGGCGTGGTGGCGACCGACGGCGACCCCTTGATCGGTGGCAGCTATCGGTTGGCGGGGAGGGAGTAGCGGGGGGCGAATAGTGAGTGGCGAATAGCGAATAGCGAAGGACGTCTTCATTTTAGTTCGAGGCGTCGTGCTATCGACACGCCCGTCGCAAAAAGGGCCTTGCGGTGGCTCTGCGGCCGGCGTTCCATTCGCCATTCGCCATTCGCCATTCGCCATTCGCCATTCGCCCTTCCCTACTTCTTCCCCTTCACCGCGCCCTTGGCCGGCTCCGCCGGCTTCTTGGCGAGTGCTGCGTTGTCGGCGGCGGTGTTGATGTCGTCGATCAATTTCGTGACGCGCGCGGCGTTGCTGCCGAGGTCGCTTTCGAAATAGCGCGACGAGGAGCGGATATCGACCCGCGAGCCGTCGCCGTCGGGCAACACGCGGATCGCGACGTCCTCGCGAAACCCCATGATCAGCGTGCGCGCCACCGCCTCGATCTTGCCTTCGCGGCGCGGCGGCTGCGGCGCGCGGGCGTCGACGATCCGCCATTTGCGCTTGGTGATCAATTCCAGCGTGACGTCGTAGGCCTTCTGCACCGGCACATCGAGCTGCACGGTTTCGATCTCCGGCCAGGCCGCGCGTTGCTGTTCGGCGGAGTACAGCCCGGCATAGACCGCGGTGTTGGTGCCGTCGCCGACTCTGAGCCGCGCCAACGCCTCGAATTTCGGCGGATCGATCGGGTCGGTGGTGATGTCGTGGAGCGGCGGCAGCCGGCGATATTGCAGCCCGAGATAGCCCGGATAGGCCAGGATCGCGACGTCGAGCGTCAGCGCCAGCAGGATCATGCCCATGCCGCGCGAGCCGTTCTGCCAGATCGCCACGAAGCCGGCCAGCGCCACCAGGATCGACAGCCCGGCGATGCCGAGTGCTGCGAAGAACGTCGCCAGCGCCGGCTTCACCTCGAGAAAGCCGAACCGCACGATGCCGATCGAGGTCAGCGTGGCGACCACGGAAAACACCGCCAGCCGCCGCGCCCACAGCGCGAGACTGGACACCGGCTCCGTCTGATACGGCGCGGAAAACCTGCGGGCCATGGGCTGAATGTCTGCCGGTTGGGAGGCGCGGCCGCCGAGGGCCGACGGTCGTCAGGCCCGTTTGAGACCATGCTCGGGGGTGAAATTCAAGGGTGCAATGCCAAGAGATTTGCCGGCCTCGGCCGAGGCCCTCACAGGATCCGGCGGGCACCTGGAATGCGCAGGATCAGCCCGGCCGAGGAAAAGCAGATGGCGCAGCTCACAAGCCCGGTGATGGCGAATTTCACCAGCAGCGGCGCCGCCGTCTCGCGCCACGCCAGGGCCACACCGACCAGCACCGGCGGATGGATGATGTAGATCGTATAGGCCCGCGCAGCCAGCGATCGCCACAGCCCGTCGAGCCTTGGAAAACGCCGCTGATAGACCGTCAGCAGCCACAGCATGATGCCCCAGGCGACCAGCGGCTCCCAGAATGCATAGAGCATGGCGAGCGGATTGAGGCCGCCCTCGGGCGATTCCTGAAGCGCGGGAACGGCGGCACCGAGATAGACGACGGCGGGCAGGATCGGCAGGCAGAGCAGCGTCACGCGCGACCACAGCCGAACGCTTTCTGGCGGAATCCGCTCCAGCCAGCGCTGCTCGGCGGCGATGCAGCCGGCGGCGAACAGCACCGCGTAGCCGGCGAAGTAACCGAATTGCAGGCCGGCGAAGGCGGTGCCGACCGGCCACCACAGCCGGATCGCGAAGGAGGTCGCGCCGGTGGCGATGGCGGCGATCGCGAGCGTTCTGTTTGAAGGAAACGCTTTGCTGACCGCAACCGCGCCGCTGCGGCGGCGCAGCAGCAGATGCCACAGCACCGCCGCAAAGCCGAACAGCAACAGCGCTTCGGCGAACCACAGCGGCCCTGGGATGAAAGTCCCGCTGCGCCAGATCGAAATCAGGCTCGGCAGCACCGGCCAGCCCTTGCTGGTCCACGCCAGCGCCACGGTGAGCGGGCCGAGCAGCACGCCGAATACCAACAGCGGAAGCCCGAGCCGCCACAGCCGGTCGCGGACAAAGCGCCGCGCTCCCTTGTGCCGCAGCGCGCCGGGGGTGAAATACCCGGCCAGCAGGAAAAACACGCCCATGAAGTAGGATTGGTTCACCGTCACGAACAGCATCAAGAGCTGCGAGGAAGGCGAGTCGTTGGGCGAGATCTCGCGATAGAACCAGCCGCCGGGGGCACCGTAGGTGATGGCGGCATGGTGAAACAGCACCAGCAGCGTCAAGCTGCCGCGCAGCGCGTCGAAGCCGCGGGTACGGGCTTCGAGCTGGCTGTTGTGGGGGATGGGAACGACGGGCGCGACGCCGTCCATTGCACGCGCTCCGGGGCCAGGGAAAAGCGCAGCGAAACTCTCCCCGCGCGTGGGGAGAGTCAACAACATCCGCGATGCGCGCCTCACGCCGCCGCGGTCGGCAGCTTGTAGTTGCTGAACTGGTCGCGCAACGCGGTTTTCAGGATCTTGCCGGTGGCGGTGTGCGGGATCGCCTCGATGAAGATCACGTCGTCCGGCATCCACCATTTGGCGATCTTGCCGTCCATGTAGTGCAGGATCTCGTCGCGGGTCGCGGTCTGGTCCGGCTTCAGCTGGCAGATCAGCAGCGGCCGCTCGTCCCACTTCGGATGATAGACGCCGATCACCGCGGCCTCCGCCACCTTGGGATGGCCGACCGCGAGGTTCTCCAGATCGATCGAGGAGATCCATTCGCCGCCCGACTTGATGACGTCCTTGGAGCGGTCGGTGATCCGCATGTAGCCGTATTTGTCGATGGTGGCGACGTCGCCGGTGTCGAAATAGCCCTCCTTGTCGAGGATCTCGTCCTTGACCCGGAAATAGGCGGCGGACACCGAAGGGCCGCGCACCTTGAGCCGGCCGAAGGTCTTGCCGTCCCACGGCAGCCGCTTGCCGGCGTCGTCGGTGATCTTCATCTCCACCATGAACGGCGGATAGCCCTGGGTCTGCAGGATGTCGAGCTTCTGCTCCGCCGGCAAATCGGCGAATTGCGGCTGCAGCGAGCACACCGTGCCGAGCGGGCTCATCTCGGTCATGCCCCAGGCGTGGCGCGGCTCGATTCCCATGTCGGAGAACGCCTTGATCATCGCCCGCGGCATCGCCGAGCCGCCGCAGGCGACGACGCGCAGATGCGGCAGCTTCAGCTTTTCCTTGTCCATGTATTGCAGCAGCATCAGCCACACCGTCGGCACCCCGGCGCTGTAGGTCACCTTCTCGGTGTCCATCAATTCGTAGACCGAGGCGCCGTCGAGCTTGGCGCCCGGCATCACCAGCTTGGTGCCCATCGCCGGCGCCGAGAACGCGATGCCCCAGCTGTTGGCGTGGAACAGCGGCACCACCGGCAGCATGACGTCCTTCGAGGTGGCGCCGAGCGCGTCGCCGTTGTTGGCGACCAGCGCGTGCAGCACGTTGGAGCGGTGCGAATACAGCACGCCCTTCGGATCGCCGGTGGTGCCCGAGGTGTAGCACATCGCCGCCGCGGTGTTCTCGTCGAACATCGCCCACTTGAAATCGCCGTCGGCCTCGGCGATCCAGTCCTCGTAGGCCACCGCGTTTTTCAGCGTGGTCTGCGGCATATGCGCGGCGTCGGTCAGGATGATGTAGCGCTCGACGCTCGGCAGCTGCGCCGCGATCTTCTCCAGCACCGGCACGAAGCTGAGATCGGTCATGATCACGCGGTCTTCGGCATGATTGACGATCCAGGCGATCTGGTCGGGAAACAACCGGGGGTTGACGGTATGGCAGATCGCGCCGATACCCATGATCCCGTACCAAGCTTCCAGGTGTCGCCAGGTGTTCCAGGCGATGGTGGCGACGCGGTCGCCGAGCTTGATGCCGTCGCGGTCGAGCCGCTGCGCGACTTTCAGCGCGCGCTGCCGTATTTCGGCGTAATTGGTGCGGTGAATGGGACCCTCGACAGACCGGGTGACCACCTCGCGTTCACCGTGGATCATCGCCGCATGGTCGATGATCCGATGACACAACAAAGGCCAGTCTTGCATCAAGCCGCGCATCCGAACGTTCCTCCTTATTGTTATCCCTTTGGCAGCAACTTTAGCGCGGACAATGGCTTGAGCAAATGGGCTTGTGGACCTCGCAGGCGCGGCGAAGCGTCCATGCTGACGCTGGCTGCGGTGCTGCTGCTGTTATGTCCGGATGCCGGAATGGCGTACGGCCACGTGCCGTTGCCGAAGCCGCGCCCGGTGGAGGCGCCCGCGGCCGCGACGCCGCCGTCGGCGGAGGAGGCCGATCAACAGCCGGGCGACAGCGAGCCGCCTGCGGCCGCGGCAAAGCCGGAGCCGAAGCCCGCGCCGCAGCTCTCGGCCTGCCGGCTGGCGCTCACCGAACAGATCGCGATCGCGCCGTCGATTCCGGATATTCACGGCGCCGGCGGCTGCGGCGGCGAGGATCTGGTGCGGCTGGAAGCCGTGGTGCTGCCGGATCACAGCCGCGTGGCGGTGAAGCCGGCGGCGATCCTGCGCTGTGCGATGGCCAGCGAACTGACGCATTGGATCCGCGACGACATGGCGCCGTTGGCGGCCCGGCTCGGCAGCAAACTCGCCGATCTCGACAACTTCGATTCGTTCGAGTGCCGCGGCCGCAACCGGGTGGTCGGCGCCAAACTCTCCGAGCACGGCCGCGCCAACGCGATCGACGTGCGCGGCCTCAAGCTCGCCAACGGCGCGACGATTTCGCTGACCGACCGCGCCGCCTCGCGCGAGGTGCGCGAGACCGTGCTGGTGTCGCTGTGCGCGCGGTTCACCACCGTGCTGGGGCCGGGCTCGGACTGGTACCACGAGGACCACGTCCACCTCGATCTGGCGCAGCGCCGCGGCGGTTACCGGATCTGTCAATGGAACGTGTGGGATCCGCTGCCGGTGGTGGCGCCGCTGTTGCCGGCGGAGCGGCCGGAGGAGGCGCCGCCGCGCGCCGTCGCGGTGCGGGCGGAGGAGGGTGCGGCGCCGGCCGCGCCGCAGCAGGACGCCGCGCCGGCCGAGGCCGAGCCGCAGCCGGAGGCCGAGCCGGCGCCGGCCGAGACCGCCAAGCCCGTGCCCCAGGCAACAAAAAAGCGCCGGGAGCACCGGCGCCTTTGAAATCTCACAGCCCGTCAGGCCTGCGGCCTGACGTCTTGGCGAGGGCTCGCGATCAGAACGGGCCGGTGCCGCTGCCCTGCAGCGCCAGTTTCGAATTCACCGGCGAGTCGCCGTGCTTCGGCTCCAGCACCACCACCACGGCGCCGGGCTTCACCCGGCTGTAGAGGTCGATCACGTCTTCATTGGTCAACCGGATGCAGCCGGAGGAGATCGACGCGCCGATATATTCCGGCTGGTTGGTGCCGTGAATCCGGAACAGGGTGTCCTTGCCGCCCGAATACAGATACAGCGCGCGAGAACCCATCGGATTGTCCGGACCGGGGGCGACGAACTTCGGCACGCCGAGCCGGGAGATTTCGCTCTGCGTCGGGTGCCACGGCGGCCACTCCGCCATGTTGCCGATCTTGGCGATGCCGGACCACGCCATCGCTTCCTCGCCCACCGTGATGCCGTAGCGGATCGCCTTGCCGCCGTCCTGCACCAGATAGAGATAATGGTTGTCGGAATCGACCACGATCGAGCCCGGCGTTTCCTTGCGATGATAGTCGACGATGGCGCGGCGGAACGGCTCGGCGACCGGGGTCTTGACGTAAGACACCTTGGCCAGCAATTCCTTGTCGCGCGGCTTCAAGACGTTCTGCGACGTCTCTTGATACGTCGTGGTCTGCACGCATCCGGACAGCAGCAGGCCCGCGGCCAGCAATCCGAGTTTCGATCCCAAAGTCGCCATCTATCTCGATCCAATCGAATTCCGGCGCCGGAGCGCGCCAAAAACAGGCCCTCAAAGCCACGATTCCATGCCCATGATTATCGCCGAAATCCGCCGTCTTTCCAGCGCTTAGATCGCGTCGACGCGACGCGGCGCGCAGCTGTGGCAATTTTGTCTCAAAAAATCAGGCTTCCGATCAATTAGCAGGCAGCAACCTGAATCTCGCCGGCCGCCGTTCACGCGTCCGTCATCGTGCCGCGGCATGCCGGGCTGGCGCCGATGTCGCGGGCTTGCCAAAAGCTGCGGAGTTGCGCACTGCAAGATTCCTGCCCGACCAGCTCGTCCCCGTTCTCGGAGTTGCTATGATCGCGATCTTCTCCCCGTCCCAATCCGCGTTGAAAAAATCCGCCGGCTCCGATCTGTCCGAACTGCCCGCCGACGCGGTCTGGATCGACCTGGAGAAGCCGACCCCGGAAGAGGACCGCGCGGTGGAGCGGCTGGCGGGGGTGGCGGTGCCGACCCGGGAGGACATGCAGGAGATCGAGATTTCCAGCCGGCTCTATATCGAGAACGGCGCCCGTTACATGACCGCGACGCTGGTCTGCGCTGCCGACACCAATTCGCCGCGGATCAGCCCGATCACCTTCATCCTGTCCAACCAGCGGCTGGTGACGGTGCGCTACGACGCGCCGAAGCCGTTCCTGCTGGTGGAAAACAAGCTGGCGCGCGGCGTCGCCCCGGGCACCAACGGCGCCATGGTGCTGTTGGAATTGCTCGACGCGGTGATCGACCGCTGCGCCGACATTCTGGAGCGGGTCGGCGCCGACATCGACCAGGTCAGCCGCGACATTTTCGAGCCCGACGCCTCGCTGCGCACCGGCCACGCCAAGCGCTATTCCGACATCCTGATCGCGATCGGCCGCAAGGGCGATCTGACCTCGAAGGTGCGCGAAAGCCTGGTCTCGATCGGCCGGCTCGTCACCTTCGTCACCGCCGAGACCGAGGACGTCAAATGGTCGAAGGAGATGCGCGCGCAGCTCAAGACCATGCAGCGCGACGTCGGCTCCTTGAGCGACCACGCTTCCTATCTGTCGAACAAGATCACCTTCGTGCTGGATGCGATGCTGGGCGTGGTCAACCTCGAGCAGAACAACATCATCAAGCTGTTCTCGGTGATGGCGGTGGTGCTGATGCCGCCCACCCTGATCGCCTCGGTCTACGGCATGAATTTCCGGCTGATGCCGGAATTGCAATGGGAGCACGGCTACCCGATGGCGCTCGCCATGATGCTGTGCGCCGCGGTGGTGCCGTATCTGTTGTTCAAGTGGAAGAAGTGGCTTTAGGCGGGCGCGACGAAGGGGCCGCTTCATCGCGGGAAAATTCCGCTGGACGCTGCGTCGTTTCGGCGTTGCAATGGCCGGGGCAGCTCTGAACCCGCGGAGGCGTCGATGGGAGTTGCGATTTCGGACAGTGCGCTGGCCGGGGGAATGTCGGTCGCCGAATTCCGGGCGTTTCAGGACCGGCGTCCCGACCACGAGCGGTGGGAACTGATTTCTGGTGTTCCGATGATGATGACGCCAGCGACGATCGCGCATAATCGGATCGCCAGCAATCTCGAATGGCTGTTGACCGACGCACTCGGTCGTTTCGATCGGTCGCGGCTTGCCACCCAGCGCCCCGGCATCGATCTTGGCTCGATTGCCTATCGCCCGGAGCCCGATGTCGGCGTGATCGACGCCGACTACGCCGCCGGTCAGCGTTTTGTCGAGCATTGCTATCTGTTGGCCGAGATCGTTTCGGAAACCGACGAATTGCCGGTGCCGGGCACCGGCGGCCGCTGGATCGACGTCAAGCGCGAGATCTATCGGGCCCATCCGCCGTGCGAGGCGGTGCTGATCGTCGAGCAGGACCGCATCGAGGTTGCGGTCGATATCAGGTCAAAGGACGGCTGGAGGGCGGCATTGCTCAACGGCCCCGAAGCCGAATTGCGACTACCGGCATTCGGGCTCCGTTGCGCGCTCGCCGCGCTTTACGAGGGCACGCCGCTGATGCCGCGACGCGAACGGGGCGGGGAAACTAAGTAGCACGGAGCGGGTAGCTTGTAGGGTGGGCAAAGCGAAGCGTGCCCACCGTTTCGCGGCGGAAAGCGCCGCAGTCTTCTGGTGTCGTAGCAGGAGTAGTAGCAGGAGTAGCCCGGATGAGCGCAGCGATATCCGGGAGACAATAGCGCCTCGTCTATCGGCAAGATGCCCATGCCCATGCACCTCCAGTAGAGCCCCCGGATTTCGCTGCGCTCATCCGGGCTACAGCGCTCGCCGCGTTTGACGAGGGAGCGCCGCGGCAGCTCCGCGGCGGGCACGGCGAGGAAGCCAAGTAATCTGTAGTTCTTTTTAGGGTGGGCTAGAGCATTTTCGGTTAGGATTGATGCGGTTCAAGAGTCCCGGGCCGTCATCCCGGGGCACGAGCAGCTTCGCTGCGAGTGAGCCCGGAATCCATAACCACCGCAGGGAGTATGGATTCCGGACTTGCTCGTTCTTCGAACTCGCAATCCGGAATGACGACGACATTTTGGTTGGATGATGCAATCCTGACCGAAAACGCTCTCACGCGCAGCGCGTAATCCACCGGGTCGAGGGCGCTCTCTGTGATCGGTGGGGTTACGGCGCCAGGGCGCCCCACCCACCCTGCGGGCTCTGACCACAGTAACATGATACTTAGCGCAATTGAGCTTCGAATTCGATCTTTGAAACCGCGGCTGTGCAAAATTGTACAGGAGAAAGGTGTTACTTGCTTTAGAGTAAATTGTCGCTGCAAAGCGCGGTTTCGTACCATCGTTGATGGAGGATGCTATGGACCCACACTCAATTTCAACGGCGATTTATGCTCTGTTGATTGGAGGCGTCCTTAGCCTGATCGGCTGGGTCGCTGTGGAATTGTATAAGTTCGATTCGTTGCGACAAATTCTCTTTGTCGAGATCTGTTCTTTTGTGGCTGTCATCGAGGAGATGGAGCTTCGGGATAATTTTGACGCGGCGATCAGGGATCTCCCGAAGAAAATCGCCTATTCCAGCGAGGAGGACTATTTCACCCTGTTCAAAGCCAATGCGGAAAACCTCGGCCTGTTTCGTGCGGACACGGTCGGTCATGTGGTGGCGTGCTACACCTTCATGAAGGGAGCCCGCGATGCGCGTCGTGGGGCGGTAGGTCCCACCGATAGCTCCGATGAATCAGCCGCGGCATGTATTTGGAATTTGCGCCACTCGGCGCGTTTGGTGGCCCGCAGTCTGCGTGAGGCCGATGAGGCGACGAAAGGCCTGATGCGCTGGCCGCGTCGGGAGGCGCTGCAAGAGGTGATGAAGAGAATCCTGCCGAAGCAATCGATCGCCGAATTGGCGGACATTTGGGAGGCAATTGCGGCTGGCCAGTCGTTCCATCTGCCTGAGCAAAGGGATCTGCCGATATTGCAGGATCTCGGCAGCAGGCGTGCGTAATCATCGCGCTGGAGTGACGCAGGTAGCGCGCGAGGTGGGTGTCGCGGAGCCCGGATGAGCGCAGCGATATCCGGGAGCAAACAACACCCGCCTCTCGGCCAGATATCTCGCCGGCTTGGTTCAATCCCGCGGGAGCCAGGGACAATGCCCTTTGGTATTACTGCGGAACCGATATCGGAGGCAAAACGCTTTGGCAACCGCTATGGAATGCCGCTAGGACGTGCTCGAAGCCGAATTGGGGATGCCAATTCAACGCGGCACAGGCACCGGCGTTGTCGTAGACTCGATCAATCGCTTGAGGAAATGCCCAACCGTGTGTCGAAAATTCTTGAGCAAGAGCCGGACACCGCAGCCTGATCGCTGTCGGGGCGTCAACCCCCAATAGTTCCCGATCCTCACGCAAGAACGGCGTCGTACCGGAAACGATGTGCGTGGCGAGATGTGGCCCATCCGCATCGAGCGCTCGCAGATGGGCAACAGCCGCGTCGCGCTCATCGATCCCGCGGTAGAGACGATAGAGCGCCATCAGGTTCACCGCCTCAGGAAAACAACGCCCTAGACGCAACACCGTGACCTTCAACTGAGGGCCTGCCACGGCGGCAAGATGCGCTTCGGCCTCCAGTTTCGTATGGTGATAGATCGTTCGCGGATGTGGCTGTGACATGTCGTCGATCCATTCGGCATCGCCGACGACGTCCTGCCTCACGCCGAAAACCGCAGTTGTACTCGTGAAGATCATATGGCGAACGCCCGTCGTAAGCGCCGCCCTAATGATCGTCGCGGTGCCCGTTACATTCACCCTGCGAAATTCGTGTTCGGAGAACAGGCCTACATGAGGTGCATGCAGCCCGGCACTGTGGATCAGTGCAGAGGCCCCGTCAAACGCCCTCACAAGTTTCTCGTAGTCGGTAACATCCGCAACAATGTCCGTGGTCTCGGACGGAACGATATCGACACCTGTGACCGCATAGGACTTGGCCGCCGCGGCTGCGATGGTCCGACCAATGCGCCCACTGCTTCCGGTAACAATCAGACGTCTCCTACCCCGCATCTTTTGTCCTTCTCGTTCGCGGCTCGATCGGGGCAGGTATGACGTCGAACAAATCCTTGCAAGCAGCAATTTCCCGGCCCACCCAGTTCGCAGAACAGCTTCATTGAGGTGACTGTTTCGCTCCGAAGGCGTCATGACCAAAGCGAATGACGCAGTCGAACAGCGCGTCCGGCGGGTTGGCGCGGAGCGCGTAACCTACCGGACCCAGGGCCCTTTCTGTGATCGGTGGGTTGCGACGCAGGGGCGCCCGGGCTCCCCCTCCGAGCCACGTCACCCTGCCTTCTTCTCCGCCTTCTTCTTCCTTGTCATGTGCGACTTCAGCACCTCGCCCATCCGCGCCTGATAGCCGGCGCCGGTGGCCTTGAACCAGCGCAGCACCTCGGCGTCGAGCCGCAGCGATACCAGTTGCTTGGGGGCGTCGGATTTCGGCCGGCCGCGCTGGACCAGTTTGCCGCCGTGATACAAATCCGCACGGGCGAAAAACTCCTCCGTCAGTTCGGGGATTTCGTCGTATTCCTCCGGCTGGATGACGTGGGCATCAACTTTCTTCAAGTCGCTGCCCGAAGCGCGCTTTTTCCCGGTCATTGGCTTTCCTCATCGAGATGACATGCCGCGCGTCGGATCGTAAGTGATTTTCATCTAATTATTGTATCTACAGATAAGCGGCCGGCAAGTGCCCCCGCAAGCCCCGCTTGACAAATCCTCAATCAAGATTATATTCCTAATCGTCCTGTCCGTGAGGGGCGCTTTCGCGAGGCGTCAAGATTGCGGGACAGAGCGAGAAGTGGGGCAACCCACCGATCGCTGCCGAGAGGGAGCTTGCTCCCGATCGGTCGACGCGGCGTCCCGCGCTCGCGCTTCGCAACCGCGACCCGGGAGGCCCCAGGCCACCGTCCGGGCCCACTACGAGGCTCTGCCACTTGCTGGTTGGCTGGACGCGGGACAGGTGAACGGTGAGAGATCGCCGGAATCGGCGGTGCGGAGTGCATCGCGCCTGTCCCCGGAAGCACGGTCCCGGGGCCCATAATCGCCGCAGGAGGGCGCGCCGCAAGGCGACGCGCGGTCGCGGCTGGCCTTGCGAGGCGAGCCGCAGCACCGCGACAGCTCCACCCCCGCGCCCTGCGGCGCGCCTCCCCCCTCATTGGTTCGAGGGGGACTCTTGCAAAGCTCGGGCGCTCAGCGCCGCGAGATCGCGGGCGCACATCCAGAACTTTTTGATCGTGGCTGTTTGACATTTTGCACGCATCGGCGGGCGATCACCGCCCATTTCAGCGTCATCCTGAGGAGCCCGGCAAAGCGCGCAGCGCGACGCCGGGCGTCTCGAAGGATGGCCGCGGGCGTGGCGCTGCCACAGGCCGGGGCGAGCGCATCGTCGCGTAGCCGCATCCTTCGAGGCCCTCGCTACGCTCGGGCACCTCAGGATGACGACTGTGGGCATGGATCTGGGCATGGATCATCAGCTCGCAATCAGCGTCATCCTGAGGAGCCCGGCAAAGCGCGCAGCGCGACGCCGGGCGTCTCGAAGGATGGCCGCGGGCGTGGCGCTGCCACAGGCCGGGGCGAGCGCATCGTCGCGCAGCCGCATCCTTCGAGGCCCTCGCTGCGCTCGGGCACCTCAGGATGACGACTCTGGGCATGGATCTGGGCATGGATCATCAGCTCGCAATCAGCGTCATCCTGAGGAGCCCGGCAAAGCGCGCAGCGCGCAGCCGGGCGTCTCGAAGGATGGCCGCGGGCGTGGCGCTGCCACAGGCCGGGGCAACCGCATCGATGCGCAGCCGCATCCTTCGAGGCCCTCGCTGCGCTCGGGCGCCTCAGGATGACGACGCTCAGGATGACGACTCTGGGCTTTGGATCGTCAGCAACCCAATCAGCGTCATCCTGAGGAGCCCGGCAAAGCGCGCAGCGCGCAGCCGGGCGTCTCGAAGGATGGCCGCAAGCGTGGCGCTGCCACAGGCCGGGGCGACCGCATCGTCGCGCAGCGAGTGTAGCCCGGATGAGCGCAGCGATATCCGGGGCCACGGGCCTTCGTGCTCATCCCGGATGTCGCTGCGCTGATCCGGGCTACCTGCTGACCCGTCGACCGCTTGCTTACTCCGCCGCCTTCTTGGCCAGCGCCGCCTTGGGACGACCGAAGTCGGGCAGGGCTTCGTCCTGGCCGATGTCGACGATGCCGCGGCGGATAGTGCGGGTGCGGGCGAAGTGCTCGTACAGAGCGTCGCCGTCGCCGCGGCGGATCGCCCGGGTCAGTTTCGACAGATCCTCCTGGAATTCGCCGAGCATTTCCAGAACCGCGTCCTTGTTGTTCAAGAACACGTCGCGCCACATCGTCGGATCGGAGGCTGCGATGCGGGTGAAATCGCGAAAGCCGCCGGCGGAAAACTTCAGCGAGTGTAGCCCGGATGAGCGCAGCGATATCCGGGGCCACGGGCCTTCGTGCTCATCCCGGATGTCGCTGCGCTGATCCGGGCTACCTGCTGACCCGTCGACCGCTTGCTTACTCCGCCGCCTTCTTGGCCAGCGCCGCCTTGGGACGACCGAAGTCGGGCAGGGCTTCGTCCTGGCCGATGTCGACGATGCCGCGGCGGATAGTGCGGGTGCGGGCGAAGTGCTCGTACAGAGCGTCGCCGTCGCCGCGGCGGATCGCCCGGGTCAGTTTCGACAGATCCTCCTGGAATTCGCCGAGCATTTCCAGAACCGCGTCCTTGTTGTTCAAGAACACGTCGCGCCACATCGTCGGATCGGAGGCTGCGATGCGGGTGAAATCGCGAAAGCCGCCGGCGGAAAACTTCAGCACCTCCGAGCGCGTCACCCCTTCGAGCTCCTCGGCTGTGCCTACGATTGTGTAGGCGATCAGATGCGGCAGATGGCTGGTCACCGCCAGCACCAGATCGTGGTGTTCGGCGGCCATCACCTCGACATTGGCGCCGAGCCCGCTCCAGAACGCCGCCAATTTGTCGACCGCCTTGGGATCGGCGCCCTCGGGCGGCGTCAGGATGCACCAGCGGTTGATGAACAGTTCGGCGAAGCCGGAATCCGGGCCGGAATTCTCGGTGCCGGCCACCGGATGCGCCGGAATGAAATGCACGCCCTCCGGCAGATGCTCGGCCATCGCGCGGACCACCGCGGCCTTCACTGAGCCGACATCGGAGACGATCGCGCCGGGCGAAAGATGCGGGCCGATTTCTTTCGCGACCTCGCCGCAGGCGCCGACCGGGATGCACAGGATGACGAGGTCGGCGCCCTGCACCGCCTCGGCATTGCTCTCCAGCACCATATCGACGATGCCGAGTTCGGCGACCCGCGCCCTTGTCTGCGCCGAGCGCGCGGTGGCGACGATCTCGGCGGCCAGACCCTGCGCCCGCGCGCCGCGCGCGATCGAGCCGCCGATCAGCCCGAAGCCGATCAGCGCCAGCCGTTTGAACGGCGGCGTGGCGATCATGGCTGCGCCATGAAGTCGGCGACCGCTTCGACCACCAGGCGGTTGGCCTCTTCGGTGCCGATGGTCATGCGCAGCGCATGCGGCAGGCCGTAATTGTTCAACGCCCGCAGCACCAACCCGCGCTTGGTCAGGAACGCGTCGGCGTCCGCCGCGGTCTTGCCCTTGGCGGTCGGAAAATGCACCAGCACGAAATTGCACACGCTCGGCGTCACGGTGAGGCCGAGCTTGGTGAATTCCTCGCTGAGCCAGTTGCGCCATGTCTCGGTGTGGGCGCGCGACATCTCGACATGCGCGGTGTCGTTGATCGCCGCGACCGCGGCGAGCTGCGCCGGCACCGAGGTGTTGAACGGGCCGCGGATCCGGTTCATCGCGTCGACGATGTTGGCGGGGCCGAACATCCAGCCGATCCGCAGCGCGGCGAGGCCATGGATCTTGGAGAAGGTGCGGGTCACCACGGTGTTGTCGGTGGTCGACACCAGCTCGATGCCGCTCTCGTAGTCGTTCTTGCCGACGTAGTCGGCATAGGCGCCGTCGAGCACCAGGATGACGTGCTCGGGCAGGCCCGCGCGCAGCCGTTTGACTTCGTCAAACGGCACATAGGTGCCGGTCGGGTTGTTCGGGTTGGCGAGCCACACCAGCTTGGTGCTCGGCGACACCTTGGCGAGGATGGCGTCGACGTCGCAGGTCAGGTTCTTCTCCTCGGCGATCACCAGCTTGGCGCCGTTCGCCATGGTGGCGATCGGGTAGACCAGAAAGCCGTAGGTGGTGGCGATCGCCTCGTCGCCGGGGCCGAGATAAGTGTGCGCCAACAGGTTGAGGATCTCGTCGGAACCGGCGCCGCAGATGATGCGGTCGGGATCGAGCCCGTAGGCGCGGCCGATCGCCTCGCGCAGCACCCGCGAGGTGCCTTCCGGATAATCCTCCAGATGATCCGCCGCGCCCTTATACGCCGCGATCGCGTGCGGCGAGGGGCCGAACGGGGTTTCGTTGGCGGACAGCTTGAACACCTTGCGGCCGGGTTCGGCGACCGGGCTCTTGCCGGGGGTGTAGGGCGCAATATCGAGAATGCCGGGATTCGGCACGGGGCGGGACATCGTAGGACTCCAGATGATTGACGCGGGATCAGCTTTTTGGCGCGCCGGTCGGGGGCACCATATAACGGGTTGCATGGCTGCCGACGAGGGCCTGCGAGCGCAGCGAGGCGCCGGAATCGATCAGCGCCGTCTTGACGGCGTCGAGGCTGGTGGTGCCGGTGATCGAAATCAGCAGCGCGGCGCCGTCGAAGGCGGTATCCGGCACCGCGACGATCTCGGCCAAGGGCGACAGCGCCCGGGCGATCTCGGCGTTCCAGCCGGACACCCGCACGCTCCACATCTCGACCTCGGTGACCATGGCGCTGTCGGCGACCCTGGAGACCACGAACACCGGCAACGCCGCCGGATGGTCGGCGCGCTCGATGAACGGCAGCCTGGCGATGATCTTCGGCGTCCCCTCGGCTTCCAGCGCCAGCCACCACGGCGTGCGGCTCGAGGTGGCCGAGACCAGCGCCAGATCGCCTTTCGAACGCGACACCCCGTCGACGGCGGCCTGGGCGGAAAAATGCGGCACGAACGGCACGGTGAAGCCGAAATGGAAGCGGGCGGAATCCCGCATCGCGGATTCGCCCAGCGACAGATCGGCATGCACGGCGAACGGCGCCTGCACATAAGTAAAGGTGGCGATGATCACCCGCCAGATGCTCTCGACGGTATCGAGCGGCAGGATGCCGTGATGGCGCTGCACCAGCCGGCGCATCATGTCGGCCTCGCGCGCCGGGCGGAACGCGGAGCCGACCTCCTGGGTCTGCTTCACCGAGATCAGCCGGTCGATGATGTCGGCGCGCTGCATCAGCAGGTTGTGGACCTGCTCGTCGATACTATCGATTTCGCGGCGCAGATCCGCCAGCGACGGCGGCGAGGGAGGCAAAGTGGACATTGTTGAAGACCTTCGAGGGACGCGAGAGGCGCTCCCGCCAAGCCATCCCGGTTGGATCACGGCCGACCGCCGGGCAAGACGCATTGCTTAAGAAAGAGCGGCCGCGAAAGCAAAGAAAAGCTTAAGGCTTTGGATGCCACACCGGGTGCCGGCCATTCCGCGGTAAGTCTTGACGAAAGACCCGTGTGGGATTAATATCTTAGCTCGTTCCGTGGTCATTTGAGCCGGCCGGCTTGCAGCCACGTTAAACAACTCGCTAAACAGGCCGGGGACAGTTTGATCCCGGCCGAACATTGTTCAGGCCGGGTTTTTTTGTGGCCTGTCTGGGAACCGTGAGGAGACCGGTCTCGAGATGGTGAAGGTGCAGTCGATCCAGAGCCAGGCGGTGCACGCCGAAGAGCGTGCCCACGAGGCCGACCATCCGTCCTCGCAGGTCGCGCTGTTCGGCGCCGATCAGCCGCTGCGGCTGGATTGCGGCGTTGACCTCGCCCCATTCCAGATCGCCTACCAGACCTATGGCGCGCTCAACGCCGACAAATCCAACGCCATCCTGGTCTGCCACGCGCTGACCGGCGACCAGCACGTCGCCAACATCCATCCGGTGACCGGCAAGCCGGGCTGGTGGCAGACTTTGGTCGGCCCCGGCAAGCCGCTCGACCCCGAGCGGTTCTTTATCATCTGCTCCAACGTGATCGGCAGTTGCATGGGCTCGACCGGCCCGTCCTCCACCAACCCCTTAACCGGCAAGCCGTGGGGGCTGGATTTCCCGATCATCACCATTCCCGACATGGTCCGCGCCCAGGCGATGCTGATCGACCGGCTCGGCATCGACCGGCTGTTCTGCGTGGTCGGCGGCTCGATGGGCGGGATGCAGACGCTGCAATGGAGCGTGGCCTACCCGAAGCGGGTGGCCTCGGCGCTGGCGATCGCCTGCTCGACGCGGCATTCGGCGCAGAACATCGCCTTCCACGAGCTCGGCCGCCAGGCGGTGATGGCCGATCCGGAGTGGCACCACGGCCGCTATTACGAGGAGGGCAGCTACCCGCACCGCGGCCTCGGCGTGGCGCGGATGGCCGCGCATATCACCTATCTGTCCGACGCCGCCTTGCATCGCAAATTCGGCCGCAGGATGCAGGATCGCGAGCTGCCGACGTTCTCGTTCGACGCCGATTTCCAGGTCGAGAGCTATCTGCGCTATCAGGGATCGTCCTTCGTCGAGCGCTTCGACGCCAACAGCTATCTGTATCTGACCCGGGCGATGGATTATTTCGACATCGCCGCCGACCATGACGGCGTGCTGGCGGAGGCGTTTCGCGACACCACGACGCGGTTCTGCGTGGTGTCGTTCACCTCGGATTGGTTGTTTCCGACCTCGGAATCCCGCAACGTGGTGCACGCGCTGAACGCCGGCGGCGCGCGGGTGTCGTTCGCCGAGATCGAGACCGATCGCGGCCACGACGCCTTCCTGCTCGATGTGCCGGAATTCGTCGATATCGTGCGCGCCTTCCTGCAATCGGCCGGCGTCGCGCACGGCTTGGCTGGGAAGGGGCACTGATATGTCGGCTCAGGAATCCTTGCCCTTCATCACGCCGGAACCCGTGCATCCGCTGAAATGCTATCGCGCCGACCATGTGCTGGTCGCCGAGATGGTGGAAACCGGCTCCAAGGTGCTCGACGTCGGCTGCGGCGAGGGCGATCTGCTGCAGCTGTTGGAAAGCCGCGGCATCGACGGCCGCGGCATCGAATTGTCGCGCGAGGGCGTCAACCGCTGCGTGTCGCGCGGGCTCGCGGTGGTGCAAGGCGACGCCGACACCGACCTCGTCAACTATCCCAACGACGCCTTCGACTATGTGATCCTGTCGCAGACCCTGCAGGCGACGCGGCAGCCGCGCGCCGTGCTGGAAAACCTGCTGCGGATCGGCCGCCGCGCCATCGTGTCGTTTCCGAATTTCGGCTACCTCAACATGCGGCTGCAACTGTTGATCCACGGCCAGATGCCGCGCACCGAGAATCTGCCGGCGACCTGGTACGACACCCCGAACATCCACTTCTGCACCATCAAGGATTTCGTGCTGCTGTGCGACGAGATCAACGTCAAGATGGAACGCGCGGTGGCGCTCGACCAGCACGGCCGTCCGCTGCGGCTGAATGCGCCGTGGTGGTTCTGGAACCTGTTCGGCGAGCAGGGCGTGTTCCTGCTGAGCCGCGCGGAGAAGACCAAGTAAGCAATCGAGTTTGCAACTCGTGTCCCGGACGCGGTGCGGCATTCTTATGCCGCGCCGCGAGCCGGGACCGTTCCAGGCGCAGCGCTCCGTAACGGCCCCGGATCTGCAGCGCACCACGCCGCCAATGCGATGCGCTACGCTGCGCCCGGCGCACGTTGGGTTGGCTGCTACTCCCTGATCGAGCGCGGATCGCGCGGGCCCCAACGTCCGGCCTCGGCCAGCGCCAGAAATTTTTCCAGCGTTTCGTTGAACAGCGCGGGCTCCTCGAGATTGAGCGCGTGGCCGGATTTCGGAAACATCGCAAGCCCCGAGCTTGCGATCTGACTTTTCAGGAACAGGCTGGCTTCGATGCAGGCATCGTCCTCGTCGCCGACGATGATCAGGGTCGGCAGCGACAGCTTGGCGATCGCCTCTTTGAACTCCGACAGCGGCGGCCGCGCGCCCTGGAAGTTGCGCATGGTGCGCGCCGCGCCGTTGGCGTCGTGCTCGCCGAGCGCGTCGTGGAAGTCGCGAAAGCCGCGCGGATCCTTGACCAGAAACGGAATTCGTCCCGGCGTTAAGCCTGCGAGCTTGGTGATTTCCGGCGCGCCGCCGCGTTCGAACTCGTCGGCCTCGGCGCGGCATCGCGCGCGATACGCCTCGAGCCGATCGGCCTCGAAGCCGGAGCCGATGCCGGCCAGCGTCAATGACAGCACGCGCGACGGCACATGCAGTGCGACTTGCAACGCCGAATAGGCGCCCATCGATAGTCCGACGAAATGCGCCGCCGCGATCCGCAGATGGTCGAGGATCGCGATCGCGTCGTCGCGGACGTGGTGGTAGTCGTAGTCGGTATCGTTGTCGGGAATATGCGACGGCGTATAGCCCCGCGCGGAGTAGCTGATGCAGCGATGGCCGCGCGCGAAGGCGCGCATTTGCGGCTCCCAACTGGCATAATCGCCGGCGAATTCGTGCAGCAATAGGATCGGCGTGCCGTCGCCGACTTCCTCGTAATACAACTGCACGTGGTCCTTGGTGATGGCGAAGGGCATCGCGATTCCTTTGACGTAATCGCGCGACGATGCGCGCTGACGTTGAATCATAGCGATTCCGCGCGCGCTCCGCATCCATTGGTTAATCCGAATTTCGTCTTCGAGTCGCGCGCGATAGCCGTGTCAATGGGGCGATGGTTCACGAAATCCTGCGATTAAAGGTCTTGATCTCGCCACATCAGGAAATGCAAGAGGCGCCCTCGTTGTCCGGCCCGTGCATGCGGCCGGATGGAATTGGGGGTGTTGATGAGGACATCTGGTATGGTTGAGTTCGTTGCGTTTCGTCGTTGCTTTGGTTTTTCTGCAGTTGCAATGCTCATCGTGGTAATCACCGCATTCGCGACTCCGGCTTCGGCCCGGTCGCATCATGGCGCCGCTCGGCACGCTCACGTGCATCAGGCGCATCACGCCGCGAAGCGGCATCATCATCAATTCAAACGGCATCATCGCGCCGGACACCACAGCCGCTATCAGCGCCGCGCGGCGGCGATGCCGGCCGCGACCCAGTCGCAGTTCGGCTTTGCTGATAACAACGCAGGCGCGATGCAGTCGCCCGGCGTCGGCAACGGCTTCGGGTTTTCCAACGTCGTTGCCACCGCGCGCAGCTTCATCGGCGGCGGCAATCCGACCGGCCGCAGCAGCCTGTGGTGCGCGCGGTTCATGAACATGGTGCTGGAGCGCGCGGGTCTGCGCGGCAGCGGCTCCGACATGGCGCGCTCGTTCGCCAGCTACGGCCAGCGGATTTCCGGCCCGCAAGTCGGCGCCATCGCGGTGATGTCGCGTGGCAAGCGCGGCGGCCATGTCGGCGTGGTCAGCGGCATCGACGCCAAGGGCAATCCGATCGTGGTGTCGGGCAATCACGGCCACCGCGTCGCCGAGGCGAGCTATCCGCGAAGCCGGATCTACGCCTATGTGATGCCGGCGAGCTGAAGAGGAGGCGCGTGGTTTTGCATGAGCCGCGCGCAACGGAATCGTCTGTGCGACGCGTCCCCACGGCGCCTCGGGATTGCCGACCTCTCCGCGTCGTGGCCGGGCTCGTCCCGGCCATCCACGGAAACAGCCAAGGCGTCGCTTGTGGGCGTGGGTGGCCGGGACAAGCCCGGCCATGACGTGAGGATGCTTAGTGCCTCACGTTATGCGCGGCGTTTCCGGCCAGCTCCAAAGCCATCGTGCGGGCCCGCGTCCTGGGGCCTGACGAAATTGTGAGGGAACCCCTTTCGCCGCTCGGAATCCGATCCCACATTGGTTGCAAGCCGGCCGTTTGAGCCGGCGAGCCATCGCCGCCGGCTGAGCACGATCAGCGCGGTCGGCGCAACCCAATGAAGATGTCGTTGGCGTGCTTTCGAGGCGCAACGGCAGGCTGAGGGACATTGACAATGAACATCGAAAAATACACCGAGCGGGTGCGCGGCTTCATTCAGTCGGCGCAATCGCTGGCGGTGCGCGAGGGCCACCAGCAGTTCTCGCCGCTGCACATTCTCAAGGTGCTGCTGGACGACAGCGAAGGCCTCGCGGGCGGCCTGATCGACCGCTCCGGCGGCAACTCCCGCGCCATCCTCAAGGCCACCGAAGACGCGCTGAACAAGATGCCGAAGGTGTCGGGTGCCGGTGCCGGCCAGGTCTATCTGGCCCCGGACACCGCGCGGGCCTTCGACGCTGCGGAGCAGGCCGCCGACAAGGCCGGCGATAGCTTCGTCACCGTGGAGCGGCTGCTGCTGGCTCTGGCGCTCGACAGGGACTCCGAGGCCGGCGCGCTGCTGAAAAAGGGCGGCGTCACCCCGCAGAACCTCAACGCCGCGATCAACGCGCTGCGCAAGGGCCGCACAGCGGATTCCGCCACGGCGGAAAACGCTTATGATGCGCTGAAGAAATACGCCCGCGACCTGACGCAAGCGGCACGCGATGGCAAGCTCGATCCGGTGATCGGCCGCGACGAGGAAATCCGCCGCACCATCCAAGTGCTCTCCCGCCGCACCAAGAACAATCCGGTGCTGATCGGCGAGCCCGGGGTCGGCAAGACCGCGATCGTCGAAGGCCTGGCGCTGCGCATTCTCAACGGCGACGTGCCGGAGAGTTTGAAAGACAAGAAGCTGTTGTCGCTCGACCTCGGCGCCCTGATCGCGGGCGCAAAGTATCGCGGCGAATTCGAGGAGCGGCTGAAGGCGGTGCTCTCCGAGGTCACTTCGGCCGAAGGCGGCATCATCCTGTTCATCGACGAGATGCACACCTTGATCGGCGCCGGCAAGGCCGATGGCGCGATGGATGCGTCCAATCTGTTGAAGCCCGCGCTGGCGCGCGGCGAGCTGCATTGCATCGGCGCCACCACGCTGGATGAATATCGCAAGCACGTGGAAAAGGACGCAGCTCTGGCGCGCCGGTTCCAGCCGATCTTCGTCTCCGAGCCGACGGTGGAGGACACCATCTCGATCCTGCGCGGATTGAAGGACAAGTACGAGCAGCACCATGGCGTGCGGATCGCCGATTCCGCGCTGGTGGCGGCGACCACGCTGTCAAACCGCTACATCACCGACCGTTTCCTGCCGGATAAAGCCATCGACCTGATGGACGAGGCCGCGGCCCGGCTGAAAATGCAGGTCGATTCCAAGCCGGAAGAGCTGGATTCGATGGATCGCGAAATCATCCGGCTGAAGATCGAGCAGGAGGCGCTGAAAAAGGAAACCGATCCCGGCTCGAAGAGCCGGCTGCAAACCTTGTCCGGCGAACTCGCCGAACTCGAGGAGAAATCCGCCGCGCTCACCGCGCGCTGGAGCGCCGAGAAGAACAAGCTGTCGAACGCGCAGAAGCTCAAGAGCGAGCTCGATGGCTTGCGGATCGAACTCGCCGACGCGCAACGCCGCGGCGAATATCAGCGCGCCGGCGAATTGGCCTATGGCCGGATTCCGGAGCTGGAGCGCAGGCTCGCCGAGATCGAAGCCCATGCCGGCAATGGCGAGATGATGGAGGAGGCGGTCACCGCCAACCACATCGCGCAGGTCGTCTCGCGCTGGACCGGCGTGCCGGTCGAGAAGATGCTGGAAGGCGAAAAGGACAAGCTGCTGCGGATGGAAGACTCGCTCGGCAAACGCGTGGTCGGCCAGTTCGAGGCGGTGCACGCGGTGGCGACCGCGGTGCGGCGCTCCCGTGCCGGGCTGCAGGATCCGAACCGGCCGATGGGCTCGTTCATGTTCTTGGGGCCCACGGGTGTCGGCAAGACCGAACTCACCAAAGCCTTGGCCGAGTATCTGTTCGACGACGAGACCGCGATGGTCCGGCTCGACATGTCGGAATACATGGAAAAGCACTCGGTCTCGCGGCTGATCGGCGCGCCTCCGGGCTATGTCGGCTATGACGAGGGCGGCGCTTTGACCGAAGCGGTGCGCCGGCGGCCGTATCAGGTGGTGCTGTTCGACGAAATCGAAAAAGCCCATCCGGACGTCTTCAACGTGCTGCTGCAGGTGCTCGATGATGGACGGCTGACCGACGGGCAGGGCCGCACGGTGGATTTCCGCAACACGCTGATCGTGATGACCTCGAATCTCGGCTCGGAATTCCTGGTCAACCAGCCGGAGGGCGAAGACACCGAAGTGGTGCGCGAGCCGGTGATGGCGATGGTGCGGGCGCATTTCCGCCCGGAATTCCTCAACCGGGTCGACGAGATCATCCTGTTCCACCGCTTGCAGAAGAGCGAGATGGGGCGGATCGTCGAGATCCAGTTCACCAGGCTCGCCAAGCTGTTGGAAGAGCGCAAGATCGTGCTCGAGCTCGACGCTTCGGCGCGCGACTGGCTGGCCGAAAAGGGCTGGGATCCGGCCTATGGCGCGCGTCCGCTGAAGCGGGTGATCCAGCGTCACGTACAGGATCCGCTGGCCGAGATGATTCTCGCCGGCGACATCAAGGATGGCGACCGCGTCGCGATCTCGACCGAAGGCGGCGTCTTGACCTTCAACGGCAGGCCGCCGCACACCGCCGACATCGCGCCGTTCGAGCGGCCGCTGTCGAAACGGATGCTGAACTAACCATCCTCCCGATCGCGGAGCACCGCCGTGGCGCTGCTCCGCGAGTCCCGGGCGGCGGAATAGGCTTACTGCTTCACCAATTTGTAGATTGCGTTCTCGATGTCGGACGACACGTAGATCGTGCCGTCGGCCCCGACGCCGACGCCGGTCGGAATGTTGGTTGGCGGCAGCCCGGGCGCGGCTGCGAGCCCGATCGGCAGATTGCCGGCGAGTTCGGTGACGCTGCCGGTCGCGGGATCGATTTCGACGATGCGCTTGGCTCCGACCTCGGCCACGATCAGCTTGCCGCTGGGCGCCAGCGCGAGGCCTTCCGGCATTTTCAGATCCTTCGCCACCACGGTCTTGGCGCCGTCGTCGAGCTTGACCCTGGTCACTTGGCCGGAAAACGCCTCGGTCAGGTAGACCGATCCGTCGTCCGCCGCGACCAGCCCGATCGGACCGTTGAGCTCGCCGGCGACGGTGCTGCGCTGCTTGCCGTGCTCGCCGCCGAGTCGGATCAGCGAGCGGCTGCCGAGCTCGTTGACCAACAGATCGCCGTTGCGGAGCCGGATGGCGTCGTGCGGCGCCTTCAGGCCATGGACCATCTCGCGCGATTGTCCGGTTCTGCGATCGAGCACCTGCACGGTGCCGCTGAACCAGCTCGACAGAATCACCTCGTCGCCTTTGGCGGTGGCGCTCATCGGATATTCCAGCGTCACGCCGTCGGCATGCATCCGGGCGATCTCGCGAACCTCGCCGGTTGCGCCGTCGACGCTGCGATAGGCCATCACGTCGGCGACGTAGACCGTATCCTTGCCGCTCTCCGAAACCACGCCGATGCCGCCGGGCAGCGCCAGCTTGCCGATGATCAGCTGCTTGACCGTGCCGCTGTCCGGATCGACTTCCTGAATGCCGTTGTCAGCCATGTTGGAGACGTAGATGCGATCTCGATCGTCGATCGCAAGGTTGTCGAGCGACGGCTTGAGCTGCGCGACGAGCTTCTTCGCTCCGGTCTTGGGATCGACCCGGGTCAGCTGGCCGAGCGCGGTATCGACCACCCATAGCTGGCCCTTGGAATCGAAATTCACCGCCGCGGGAATCTTGAAGCCGTTGGCGACCACGCTCAGTTCGGCCTTGTCGACATCGACCTTGACCACCTGGCTCTTGAACCACAACGGGCCGTAGAGCATGTCGTCGGGGCCGAATTCGAAGCCGTTCAGCCCGCCCATCTTCTCCAAGATCTTGCGCGGCGGCTTGACGCCTTCGACGTCGATTTCATAGAGCGCGTCGCCGAGAAACACCTGGCTGGCATAGAGCCGGCCGTCTTTGCGATAGGCCAGCGAATTGATGCCGGGCAGGCCGGCGGCGAGCTTCTTGATCGGGCCGTCGGCCTTGCGCGCGTAAAGATCGCCGGTGAGGAAGGCGGTCCAGGCCATCGTGCCATCGGGCGCAAAGGCGATGTCGTCGGCCATGCCTTGCGGCGTCGGGATCGCGACCTTGGCGGTGCCGCTGTCGCGGTCGACCTCGTACAGCGCGGCGCCGGCGACGGAGCCCGCGAACAGTCGCCCGGACTTGTCGACGCCGAGGCCGTGCACGCCGTGAAACGCCGAGCCCGAGACGAGCTTGCTGACTTGATAACCCTGCGCCCGTGCGGCGCTATTGCAGTGCGTGAGCGCGATCGCAGCCAGAGCTGCGCCGAACGCCAGACGGCCTCTCATCAAATCCCTCCCGAATTTTGTTTGTTATCGGGAGAGTATTTGATCGGGGAGGGGGGTTGGCAAACACAATTCCTGTCTGCGCGACAGGAATTTGCTCGGAATTTACCGCGTGACGGGACGTCCCTGCGCCGAGGCGCTCTGGTTGCGCGACGGCGTCGACAGATCTTCCGACAGCCGGCCGTTGCGGCTGGTCATCATCGTATCCAGCCGGTCGCGTTCTTTCTCGAAGCTCGCCATCAGCGGACCTTCCAGCGAGCGGCCGCGCGGCAGCTTGACCCGCATCGGGTCGACGAAGCGGCCGTTGACCAAAATTTCGTAATGCACGTGGGCGCCGGTCGACAGTCCGGTGGAGCCGACGAAGCCGATCACCTGGCCCTGGCGCACGCGTTTGCCGGGCTCCAGCCCCTTGGCGAACGCCGACATATGGCCGTAGGCGGTCTCGTAGCCGTTGTTGTGCTTGAGCCGGACGTATTTGCCGTAGCCGCCTTCCCAGCCGACCTTCTCGACGATGCCGTTGCCGGAGGCAAAGATCGGCGTGCCGTAGGGCGTCGACCAATCGACGCCGGTGTGCATCTTGACGTAGCCGAGGATCGGATGCCGCCGGCCGCCGAAGCCCGAGCGCATGATCGCCTGGTTGACCGGCTTGCGCACCAGGAACTTCTTCGCGCTCTTGCCGCTCTCGTCGTAGAAATCCACCACCGAATCGTCGGGGGTCTGGAAGCGATAATATTTCTTGGTCTCGCCGCCGACGGTGAGCGCGGCATACAGCACGTCGTTTTTCTCGGTGGCGTTGGAGCCTTCGTCCTCGCCGGCAAAGAACACCTCGAACGAATCGCCGGCCTGCACCCGGCGCTGGAAATCGACGTCGTACGAATAGATCCGGACCATGTCCTCGATCACGCCGGCCGGCACCTTGTTGCGCAGCGCGGTCTCGTAGATGCTTTGATACAGCCGCACGCCGGTGCCGTCGTCCTCGTCGTCGTCGCTGCTGTCGGGCACCTCGGCGACGGTGTTCATGCTCTGCACGTCGACCGCGACGTATTTGCCGAGGTCGGACAGCGCCGCCACCGCTTCGACAGTGGAGTCGCTCGCCACCACGACGCGATAGGGCTGCAGCCGTTGGCCGGGGCCGGCCGGCGCCATCAGGATGCGGATCTTCTGGCCTTCTTTGAGCCCGCCGTCGCGGCCGCGGGAGCCGAGCGTGGCGGCGATCGCGCGGGTTTCCTCGGGCGTCGCGCCCTGGTCGCGCAGGATGGTGGAAATGCTGTCGTTCTTCTTGACGATGTGGATCCGCTCGTTGGTCGGGTTGCCGCCGGTCGCCTGGTCCTTGGTCTTCGGCAGCAGCGTCACGTTCTCCGGCACCACGCGGGTCTCGAATCCGGCATAGGGATCGGCGGCGACGTTGCCCTCGGTGGCGTAGGCCATCTTGATGTCGGAATGCGGCGTGCCGGCTTCGCCGGTGGCGCTGGCCATGGTGTAGCGAACCCCGGTTTGACCGCGCCAGCTCGAGGCGTCGCGCACCCGCATCAACACCTCGTCGATCGCCAATACGGCGGCGACTTTGGCCTTCGGCAGAATCGGACCGAGATCGCGGGTGACGAACGACACCTCGGCGTCGGGCTCGACGGCGTCGGGATTCTGCGCGTCTTCGGCGGCGGCGGGCGTCGCCGCGCCGACGTCGGTCAGCATGCGTTGGGCATTGAACGGCGGCACCTTGGCGGACAGCTCGCTGGTGGTCAGCGCCAGATTGCCGGCGATGCGAATGAAGGGCCGCACCCGCATCACGTCACGATTGCCGATTCGGGTGACGGTGGAGACCCGCACCACCTGGCGCGCCGCGGCGGATTCGGAGGGCGGCGGCAGCCGGTCGCTCTTGTGCAGGCTGGCATTGCGATCATTGGCGCCGAACGCGCCGCGAAGCGCGCCTTCGACGCGCTCCGGCACTTTAGCGAAGGTCATTTCGCCGTCCAGCGATGCGAAAACGGCGCCGCCGATCAAGGCTGCGCCGCACAGGCCGGTGAGAATCGTGCCGCTGAACCATTGCACCGAGACGCGCCGCCGATCGATCACCGCGGCTTCGGATCCGTCGACGGAAAGCGGCGGCTCGTGGCCGAGGTCGATGATCCCGGCCTCGCGTCCATAGCTGCGCGCGCGTGTCGTCCTGTGGCTCAAACCGCCGTCCCCCACCATTTCGTCATTGCCGCGGCTGTCGCACCGCAACCTCGCGCGCCCCGCACGCAACGATCGAGTCGTTTGGCCTGCTGCACGACCATCGGGCAATCACCGATCAGAACCAAGAGCGGAGTTTGCCGACCGCGCCGGAAACGCGGTGAAACGGGTCAGACTGAATGTTCAGACTGGATGTCATGGCGAGCAAGATCCCCCAAACGCGCAAAATCCGAGCTGCCGAAGCGCGGGCAATCAAAGATTCTTTGCATCTCGGTTCTGGAGAACGCTGCAGGATTGTGGCTCTAGTGCGGCTGAGGCCCTGAAAACTCAGGACTTCTCGGGTTCCCACAGGATGCGACATTTTCTTGACGATGGGTGTTGACTCATCCGAGGGGGCGGGCTTATAAAACGACCACTGAGCGCGGCGGCAACGCCCTGGCCCACACGGGTCGCGGCGAGCTTCCGCGCCTCTGATGCTCCTCATCAAGGTGAGTGACTTGAGCAGCCGAAAGTTATCGGTTGCGCTTTGTCGTCGGATGAGAGTATACGACGCCTCCCAAGATGGGGGTGTTGCTTTCCTGGTTTGGAAGGCGTTCCCTACGGGGAGACATTGCTTCCTTAGCGGGAAGTTGGGGTTTGTGCCCCGGGCTGTTTGACAAGTTGAAATGAAGAAAGAGAAACGTGGACGGCGGAGTCCTTGCGGGTCTTGATCGGATGAGAGCTTCGGCTTTTTGAGGATTGGGACCGGAC
Source organism: Rhodopseudomonas palustris BisB18 (assembly GCF_000013745.1). GTDB lineage: Bacteria > Pseudomonadota > Alphaproteobacteria > Rhizobiales > Xanthobacteraceae > Rhodopseudomonas_A > Rhodopseudomonas_A palustris_F. The sequence goes on along the minus strand of NC_007925.1, from coordinate 4,768,035 downwards.
GAAAGACTTCGGCGGTACACGTTTACATAGGTTACACCATGTTGGTTTGGTGAGTTGATCCTTCGGGGTTTGCTGATCGGCCGACGTGACGATCGCGATGTGAATCGTGGTCGACATTATATGGTGGGACCTCGTCAAACGATGTGATCAGCCGGTTTAAAGTTTCAAGTCCAACTTGAGAGTTTGATCCTGGCTCAGAGCGAACGCTGGCGGCAGGCTTAACACATGCAAGTCGAACGGGCATAGCAATATGTCAGTGGCAGACGGGTGAGTAACGCGTGGGAACATACCTTTTGGTTCGGAACAACTGAGGGAAACTTCAGCTAATACCGGATAAGCCCTAACGGGGAAAGATTTATCGCCGAAAGATTGGCCCGCGTCTGATTAGCTAGTTGGTGAGGTAATGGCTCACCAAGGCGACGATCAGTAGCTGGTCTGAGAGGATGATCAGCCACATTGGGACTGAGACACGGCCCAAACTCCTACGGGAGGCAGCAGTGGGGAATATTGGACAATGGGCGCAAGCCTGATCCAGCCATGCCGCGTGAGTGATGAAGGCCCTAGGGTTGTAAAGCTCTTTTGTGCGGGAAGATAATGACGGTACCGCAAGAATAAGCCCCGGCTAACTTCGTGCCAGCAGCCGCGGTAATACGAAGGGGGCTAGCGTTGCTCGGAATCACTGGGCGTAAAGGGTGCGTAGGCGGGTTTTTAAGTCAGAGGTGAAATCCTGGAGCTCAACTCCAGAACTGCCTTTGATACTGAAAGTCTTGAGTACGGGAGAGGTGAGTGGAACTGCGAGTGTAGAGGTGAAATTCGTAGATATTCGCAAGAACACCAGTGGCGAAGGCGGCTCACTGGCCCGTTACTGACGCTGAGGCACGAAAGCGTGGGGAGCAAACAGGATTAGATACCCTGGTAGTCCACGCCGTAAACGATGAATGCCAGCCGTTAGTGGGTTTACTCACTAGTGGCGCAGCTAACGCTTTAAGCATTCCGCCTGGGGAGTACGGTCGCAAGATTAAAACTCAAAGGAATTGACGGGGGCCCGCACAAGCGGTGGAGCATGTGGTTTAATTCGACGCAACGCGCAGAACCTTACCAGCCCTTGACATGTCTAGGACCGGTCGCAGAGATGTGACCTTCTCTTCGGAGCCTAGAGCACAGGTGCTGCATGGCTGTCGTCAGCTCGTGTCGTGAGATGTTGGGTTAAGTCCCGCAACGAGCGCAACCCCCGTCTTTAGTTGCTACCATTTAGTTGAGCACTCTAAAGAGACTGCCGGTGATAAGCCGCGAGGAAGGTGGGGATGACGTCAAGTCCTCATGGCCCTTACGGGCTGGGCTACACACGTGCTACAATGGCGGTGACAATGGGATGCTAAAGGGCAACCTCTCGCAAATCTCAAAAAGCCGTCTCAGTTCGGATTGGGCTCTGCAACTCGAGCCCATGAAGTTGGAATCGCTAGTAATCGTGGATCAGCATGCCACGGTGAATACGTTCCCGGGCCTTGTACACACCGCCCGTCACACCATGGGAGTTGGTTTTACCTGAAGGTAGTGCGCTAACCCGCAAGGGAGGCAGCTAACCACGGTAGGGTCAGCGACTGGGGTGAAGTCGTAACAAGGTAGCCGTAGGGGAACCTGCGGCTGGATCACCTCCTTTCTAAGGATGGGTCTTCAACAGCTTGCTGTTATCGACCCTCTTTTGAAACATCAGTGGCCAACGGTTGGATCAATCGTTGAGCTGCATTGGCGGGATTTCGCCGTCTTCGTTTCTCTTTCTTCGCGGACGAACACGCGCCAGGCGCGTGCGCTGTCTTGATGTGGCTTGCTTGCAAGCTTCGTCGACGCGCATGCGCTTTGAGCCCGAGCTCTCGTCGTTAGGGCTTGTAGCTCAGTTGGTTAGAGCGCGCGCTTGATAAGCGTGAGGTCGGAAGTTCAAGTCTTCCCAGGCCCACCAGCTTTCGCTCGCGCAAGCGAGCGGAAAGCTGCCGCGCCGAAGCCCTCTTGGGCGTAGGCGGGCCGGTGAGATTGTGCACTGAACTGCGCGAGCTACAGCTCGGCAAGCCAAGCTTCTGACCGACGCTTCCGATGATCGCGTTTGTAAATTCGTCTCTTCTGGTTTGGGGCCATAGCTCAGCTGGGAGAGCGCGTGCTTTGCAAGCATGAGGTCGTCGGTTCGATCCCGTCTGGCTCCACCAGCCTTCGCTGGCAAGTGCCAGCTACGGCTCGGCAAGCCGATCGCGCCTGACGCAAGCAAGACCTTGCGAAGGCTGCCGCGGCGAAGCTCGAAGAGCGTAGCCGGGCGATGCAAGCCGGGCAGCCGACGATCGAGACTGAGAGCTTAAGGCAACCGTGTTCAACGATCCTGGAATGACCAGGGTCCATCCGCGACATATCAATTCGCAGCTTTGTGTCCCAACGGATGCGCGCTGCGGGATATCTGACATCGTATAGAGGAGATCGATCCAGGTTTTGGATCTTGTGGAGCAATCCACGGGGTTCGAAATGCTATCTCCAGGATTTTGCAGTCGTGACCGTCGCAAGACGGTTTGCGGATGCTCAATCTTTGTTGGTGAAGCTTGACCGCCTCACCACTGGTTCGATCTTAAGAAGCAAGCTGGTCTTTCTAATCATGTCCAGCCGCATGTGGCCCTCATCGAGGGGGCAAGTTGGTAGCTTTCGAGCTACGAACACGGATGCGGTTACATTCTGCCGAGTGTGTGGACATTGATAATGAGAGCAATCAAGTGCCTTAAGGGTGTTCGGTGGATGCCTTGGCGCTGAGAGGCGATGAAGGACGTGCTACGCTGCGATAAGCCGTGGGGAGCTGCGAAGAAGCTTTGATCCACGGATTTCCGAATGGGGAAACCCACCTTCGATAGCCGGAACTCCAAGTCCTTGTGACTTGGGGCTCAAACAGAAATGGATGACTTCCAAGCCGTGAGGTTTTGGATTTCCGGTTATCAAGCGAAGGTATGAAGCTCCTGAATTCATAGGGGGTTTTAAGCGAACCCAGGGAACTGAAACATCTAAGT
>NC_007925.1:1462500-4760000 GCF_000013745.1 Rhodopseudomonas palustris BisB18 | reverse complement strand
GACCAGCCGCAGCATCAGCCGGCGGTCGAGCCGTTGTGCGAGATCAGCCGCATGATCGATCACCGCCAGCGCGCGCTTCTGATAGGCCTGCACCGCGAGGCCAAAGCCGTCCCAGCCGGCCAACGACGGATCGCGCAACACCGCGGCGAACACCTCGAGCGACAGTTCGAGCCGGTCGGCTTCCTCGGCGTCGAGCGTGAGGTTGAGGTCATACGACTTGGCCTGCCGCGCCAGCTCGATCACCCGCGGCACCAGTTCGTCCATCACCCGGGCACGGCTGAGCGCCTCGAACCGCGGATGCAGCGCCGAGAGTTTCACCGAAATGCCGGGACGTGCCGGCAGTCGGGCAGTGCCGGCGCTGCGCCCGATGGCGTCGATCGCCGCCGCATAAGAGGCGAAGTAACGGTCGGCGTCGGCTTGCGTGCGCGCGCCTTCGCCGAGCATGTCGAACGAATAACGCGCGCCGCCGCCCTGCGCCCGTTGCAGCGCCGCTGCGATGGTCTCGCCGAGCACGAAGTGATTGCCCATCAGCCGCATCGCCGCGCGGGTGGCGGCGCGCACCGCTGGCGCGCCGATGCGTTTGCTTAAACTGGCGAGTATGCCTTGCGGGGTTTCCGATGTGTGAACGACCCGCGCGGAAATCCCCAGCGCCCAGGCCGAGGCGTTGACCAGCAGCGCGCCGGACCGGGTGGCGTGGTGTTCGAAATCGCCCTGGCCGAGCTTGTCCTCGATGAACTGGTCGGCGGTGAGCGCGTCCGGCACCCGCAACAGCGCCTCCGCCAGCACCATCAGCGCGACGCCCTCCTTGGTGGACAACGCGAATTCGCGCAACATTTCCTCGACGCCGCCGAGCCGGTCATGGTCGGCGCGGATCGCCGCGATCAGCCGCGTTGCGCTGGCGTCGATCCGGGCCTCGCGCTCGGGCGACAGCCGCGCGGTCGGCAACAGCGCGGCGGCAAGATCGCCGTCGTCGGCGGCATAGGGCGCGCTGAATACGGGAAGAGCAGAATTGTCCAACATCGGAATGCTCCCCATGCTTGCCACTCAAGAGCCTCGCCGCAAATGCTGCGACTCCCCATTAGGCACGTCGCCCAACACGTCATGGCCGGGCTTGTCCCGGCCATCCACGCCCACATCCGACGCCTTGCCTGTTTTCCGTGGATGGCCGGGACAAGCCCGGCCATGACGTGGAGAGGCAGCACCTCTCACAAACACCGCCGTCGTCGAAAGCCCGGTTTCGCCTCTCACTTAGCCTCTGGAACAGTCCCGACAGTCATGACTCAAAGGTCACGCTCCGAAGACTCCGAAGAGCGCGCCCTGTGAAGACATGGCGATCCGGCGGCGGGTTGCAAAGGCCGGCGCTGCGCGCGGCGCGACCGGCTTTGGCCCGCGATATTGGCAGGCCCGGGCGGGCGGGCTAGGTTCGCGCGAAACCATGGAATGACTGCATGACATCGAGTAACCCGATCCGTTCACGTCTTAGCCGCGCGGTCGCGGCGCTGGCCATCAGTTCGGCCGCGCTGGGCGCGATGGCCTCGGCTGAAGCCGGCGAGATCAGTCCGGCGATTGCCCAGCTCTACACTTCGGTGTCGATCTTCCCGCCGTCGGGCAATGCCATGACGGTGTGCTACGGCTTCGTCTGCCGGCGCCGGCAGACGCTGGAGTTCGGCCCCGGCGACCGCCGGGCGCTGACCCAGATCCTCGCCGGCGGTCGCGGCTCGGCGGCGGCGGAGCGCGCCGCGGTGCAGAAGGCGGTGGTGTGGTTCGATCGCCGGGTGGGGCCGGTGCTCGGCACCGACAAACGGGTGGCGCGGGCGGATTTCCGCTTCGGCGCCGACAAGTCGAATTTCGATTGCTGGGACACCACGCGCAACACCACCAGCCTATTGTTGCTGCTGCAGGACTGGGGGCTATTGAAACATCACAGCGTCGGCAATCCGCATTATCGCGGCAACGTGCTGGTGCTGCAGACGCCGCACAACACCGCGGTGTTGCTGGAGCGCGCGACGCAGACCGAATGGGTGGTGGATATGTGGACCCGCGGCTATGCGCAGTCGCCCGAGGTGATGCCGGTCGGACAATGGGTCAAGCAGGACTGAGGCCTGCTGCGGACAATTTTCGCCGCATACAAAAAAACGATGGCCGTACTTGGAGTGAGGGCCATCGCAAAATTCAGCACGATCTTTTTTAAAGGACGCACCCTCGGATCATCTCCGAGGGCATGCCTTTCGAACAACGTCGCCGATCAAACCTTGAGGTTTTCCGCCGAAGTCTTGCCGCGATTGGCAACTTCTTCGAATTCAACCGTCTGACCTTCATTGAGCGTCGAAAGGCCTGCCTTCTCAACCGCCGAAATATGGACAAACACGTCCTTGCCGCCATTGCTGGGCTGGATGAAACCGAAGCCCTTGGTGGCGTTGAACCACTTCACAGTACCTTTAGCCATGTAGAGAGTCTCCGCAGGATTTAAAAACGTAACGAACGGTCGGCCCCGCACACCGGCTTGTTCTACGACGCACGATACGCGGTATCGCGATCGCTTGATAGCTTAAACAATCGCCGAATCCGGTTGCGACCGCGGTTAGAGCCGTAATTCGGCGATTTTTCCGGTTTTTGCCGCAGTGCAGCGGAGGCCGGCGCCGCGATGAACCGCGCGCCCGCGCTAAGCTGCAAGGATTCGGCCGAACCCGGCTCGGTTCCGCCCGCAACCGCCGGCTGCTATTCGTCTTTCTCACGCTTGCGCATCAGGTCCTTGACCAGATCGCCGAGCGCCGGTCGCGGCACCGCGATGAACGGCAGCGGCCGCGTCAGGTCGATCGCCGCGAGCCCGAGCCTGGCGGTCAGCATGCCGTTGAGCACGCCTTCGCCGAGCTTGGAGGACAGTTTGGCGGCGATGCCGTGACCCAGCACCTGCTGCACCACGCTGTCGCCGATTGCGACGCCGCCGGTGATGGCGAGATGCGCGATCACCTGCCGCATCAGCCGCATCATGCCGATGGTGCCGGGGCGGCCGCCATAGAGCCGCGCCAGCTGCCGCACCAGCCGCAACGCGGCGATGAACACGAACAGGATGTCGATCAGCGCCTTCGGGCTGATCGCGGTGACCAGCGAGACGCGCTGCGCGGCGGTAGAGACCAGGTTGCGGGCCTGCTGATCGAGCGGCTCGAGCAGTTCGCGCTCGGCGAGCCGGATCAGATCGGCGCCGTCGATGATGTCGTTGAGATGCGTGTTGAGCGTGGTGCGGGCGCGGGCCAGCTGCGGGTTCTGGTTCTCCAGCGTCAGCAGTTCCTTGACGATGGCGCGGCCTTCGGCGCGGTTGTCGGTCTCCAGCACCACCAGCGCGCGGCGGTGCAGCTTTTCAATCGCACCCATCCGCAACAGGCTCGTGACTTCACGAAGGACGATCACCGCCAAGGCGACGCCGGCGATCACCGCCAGCACCAGCGCGATGCTGCCGAGCGTCTTATTGTGCGCGAACAGGTCTTCGATCAGCCGCGTCACCGCGAGCCAGGCGGCGAGCGAAACCAGGCCGCTGACCGCGCTCCAGAACAGCGTCGCCCAGCGGAATCCCTTGCGTACAGCCAGCACCGGGGCGGCTTCCGCCGGCACCGTCTCGGCCGCGACCTGGTCGTTTTCCGGCGTGATCTGCACCCGGCCGCGCGGTGGCTGCGGGCGACTCGCGTCCTCGACCGGATCGGTCACGACGACGCTGGGATCGCCGAGCTTGAAGGTGGCCGGCCGGCGACTTTGAAACCGCTCCGTCATTGCAGTCTGTCTCCGATCAGGAACTGGAGCGCGCGGTCGAGGCGGATGTGAGGCAGGATGGTATCATCCGGGCCGCGATCGGCAATATGCGGCGGCCGGAACCGGAGGAAGCGGTAGTCGGCGTATTCGGCGTCGCCGGCGGCCAATCCGCGAAACGCGCCGGCCTTGAAAATCTCCTCGAGATTGGTCGGCAGGTCGCCGGGGAAGGTCGCCACCTCGGTCTCGCCGTCGAAAATGTCGCCGCCGGAGGTTTCGCCGGCGATCGGCGTGCCGACGATCGAGGGCAACCGGTCGTGGCCGCGCTGCACCTGGGCCTCGCGGGTGGCGCGCACCGCGGACAGCGCCACCACGTCGACCGCGGCGCCGGCGTATTCGGCGCGGCCCGCGGCGCGCTCGACCAGCCGGCGCAGGATCGCTTCCAGCCGGTCGTGGCTGGCGTGGTGCAGGTGGTCGGCCTTGGTGGCGGCGAACAGGATGCGGTCGATCTTCGGCCGGAACATCGAATTCAGCAGCGAACTGCGGCCGATCCGGAAGCAATCCAGAATGCCGGCGAGCGCCGATTCCAGGTCGTGCAACGCCTCCGGACCGGCGTTGAACGCGGTCAGCGCGTCCACCAGCACGATCTGGCGGTCCAGCCGTGAGAAGTGGTCACGGAAGAACGGCCGCACCACCACGTCCTTGTAGGCCTCGAAGCGGCGCCGCATCATCGCCCACAGCGTGCCGTCCGGCGCCTCGCCATTGGCGGGCACGTCGAGCGGCGCGAAGGTCAAGGCCGGCGAGCCGGCGAGATTGCCCGGCATCAGGAAGCGGCCGGGCGGCAACAGGCTCATGGCGAACTGTTCGTCGCGACATTCGCGCAGATATTTGGTGAACAGCCGCGCAGCAGTCAGCGTGGTCTGTTCGTTTTCGCGGCCTTTGGGCTGCAGCGTGGCGAGATGGGCGTGCCATTCGCCGGCCAGCCGCACCCGTGGGTCCTGCATCGACAGCTTAAGGCTTTCCGCCGCCCATTGCTCGTATGTCTGGTTCAACAATGGCAGGTCGAGTAGCCATTCGCCGGGATAATCGACGATATCGATGGTCAGCGTGCGATTGGCGCCGTTCTTGCGCTGATAATCGATGACGAGGCGCAATTCGCTGATGTCGACGGTTGAGTGCGGCCAATTGCGCTCGTCGATCAGCGTTCTGAGGTGATGTTCGTAATCGAACCGGGGAACCGCATCGTCCGGCTGGGGTTCTAGACGTGCCTTGGCAATCCGGCCGCTCGCCATGGACTCGAAGATCGGGAAGCGGCCGCCGCGCGACAGGCCGTGCACCAGCGCGGTGATGAAGATGGTCTTGCCGGCACGCGACAGGCCGGTGACGCCCAGCCTGATGGTCGGGTTGAACAGATTGTCGCTGTAATCGAGCAACGCCCGCGCCGACAGCCGGGCTTCCTCGACGATATTGGAGAAATTGAAGGCCATGCTTCGGGTTCGGCTCGATCGGACAGAGAAACCGGGCAAAATTAGCCGGAAAGCAGCGATTCTGGCGAATCAAGCCTTGGGTTTGCCGGGTTTGCAGACGAATAGTCTGCCCGTCATCGACCGGCAACAGAAGATGATTTATCGTGCCGCGTCGGGCGTCTTGAATGCGCCAGATCAATTTACAACAAAGTTCTCAGCGGGAAACGCCGGATGCCGATCTTCCAATTGAAGCAAATCGCGTCGTATTCCCGCCCCGCCGCGAACTCCGGCCACGCCGCTGGCGCGGTGGGCTGGCATTACGACCGCGCCGAGCTGATCGCCGACGGCGTCGTCCATGTTCTGGGCGTCGCGCTGGGCGTGATCGCGGTGACGGTGATGATCGTGTTGGCCGCGGTGTTTTCCTCGCCTTCCGACATCCTGCTGGTGCTGGTTTATGCCGGCGGCTTGCTGGCGATGCTGGGGTTTTCCGCGGCCTACAATCTGTGGCCGGTGTCGCGGCGCAAATGGATGCTGCGGCGGTTCGACCATTCGGCGATCTACATCCTGATCGCCGCGACCTACACGCCGTTGCTGGCGCAGATCAAGGACCAGGTGTTCGCCGCGGCGCTGCTCGGCGGGGTCTGGGGCGTCGCGATTATCGGTATCCTTCTCAAGCTGTTCGTGCCGGGCCGGTTCGACAAAGTGTCGATCGGGCTGTATCTGGCGATGGGCTGGAGCGGGCTGATCGCCTACGAATCGGTGGCGGCCGCGGTGCCGCATCTGGCGCTGTGGTTCATCGCCATCGGCGGCGTGCTGTACACGCTGGGCGTGGTGTTTCATGCCTGGCGGGCACTCCGGTTCCAGAATGCGATCTGGCACTCCTTCGTGCTGCTCGGCGCCGCTTGCCACTACACCGCGGTGCTCGACACCGTGCTTGCGTAATCCGACACCGACGAGGCCATTCAACGGCCTCGTCATCTCCATCCATCCATCAATCAATCAAGAAAATAGGGGAGGGGACCATGCAGGTCGCCGGCAAAATCGTGGTCGTGACCGGAGGCGCCAATGGTATCGGCCAGGCGCTGTGCGAGGCGTCGCATCGCGCCGGCGCCGCCAAGGTGGTCGTCTCCGATCTGGATCTGGCGCGCGCCGAACAGGTCGCCGCTTCGATCGATGGCGCGGCGTTCAAATGCGACGTCGGCCGGGAGGCTGACATCGCGCATCTGATCGGCGAGACCGAGCGGCAATTCGGGCCGATTGCGCTGTTCTGCTCCAACGCCGGAATCGGCGGCGGTTTTGATCCATTGTCGGAGAATGCCGGCGGTGCCTCCGACGAGCCGTGGGAGAAGAGCTGGGCGATCCATGTGATGGCGCACGTCCATGCCGCGCGGCATCTGATCCCGCTCTACAAGGCGCGCGGCGGCGGCTATTTCCTCAACACCATTTCGGCGGCGGGTCTGTTGTCGCAGGTCGGCAGCCCGGCCTATTCCACTACCAAGCACGCCGCGGTCGGCTTCGCCGAAAACCTCGCGATCTCGCATCGCGCCGACGGCATCAAGGTGTCGATCCTGTGCCCGCAGGGCGTCGATACCAACATGCTGCGCGCGATCCCCAAGGGCCCGCAATCCGGCGACGGCGATCTGTCGCCGGAGGAAGTGGCTCGGGTTGCGCTGGAGGGCGTCGCCGAGGAGCGCTTCCTGATCCTGCCGCATCCACAGGTGCTGGGCTATATGCGCGCCAAGACCGAGAACTACGATCGCTGGCTCGGCGGCATGGCCAAGATCCAAGCCAAGATGCGCGACGCCTATCGGGCGACGGCGAAGGCGGGGTGATACCTGATCCCGCAGCGCATGACGGGCTCAATCACCTCACTCCGTCATTCCGGGATGCGCGCAAGGCGGCGTAGCCGACTTGCCGCAGGCCCGGAATCCATACTCCCTGCAGGGGTCATGGATTCCGGGCTCACTCGCAGCTTCGCTGCTCATGCCCCGGAATGACCGAGTGATCACCAGCTCGCGCTGGCCTTCATGGTCGGCGCGCCGTCTGCGTTGGCGGTCCAGAGCTCGAGGCCGGCGTCGGTCGGGTTGGCGTTGACGCTGAATTCGGCGCCGTCGAACAACGGCTGCACGCCGCGGTAGCTGAACTTTTTTGGCTCGGCGCCGCCGTGCAATTTCGCCGCGAAGTTCACCAATAGCGCCGCCTGCAGCGGGCCGTGAAACACCAGACCCGGATAGAATTCGACTTTGGTGACGTAGTCGCGGTCGTAATGGATGCGGTGGCCGTTGAAGGTCAGCGCCGAATAGCGAAACAGTAGCACCGGATCGGCGACATGAATTTCGCGATGCTGCGCGGGCGGTGGCGCCGCGGGCTTGGCCGCGGGCGCGGCACCGCCGCTCGGCGCGTCGCGATAGACGATGTCCTGGCGTTCGCGAATAGCGATGCCGCGCGCGGTCGAGATCACATGCTCGACCGCGACGAAGCACAACGGCCCGCTGGAGCCGTGCTTCAGCGTTACGTCGGTGATGGTGGAGGTGCGGTTGACCGCGTCGCCGACCCGCAACGTGTCGAGAAACTGCAACTCGCCGCCGGCCCACATCCGTCGCGGCAGCGGCACCGGCGGCAGAAACCCGCCGCGCGCCGGATGGCCGTCGGGGCCGAGTTCGGCCATCGCCGCCACCGGCTGCGCCAGGCACCAATGCACCGTGAACGGTGCCGCGTCGCCCGCGGCCGGCGCGCCGATGTCGAGAAACAACGTGGCGCGCAAGCCCTTCACCAGCTGCGCGGTCACCACATCGGAGGCCTGCTCGCTACGGCCGATCCATTGTTTCAGATGATCGAGATCGAGAGCGTCGGTCATGAGGTTTTCGCCTTGGTCGTATCCTGCGGGCTGTCGCCGATGCCGGGCACCGCGCCGTAGCGGCGCTCCTCGCCGACAAAGATCGCCGCCGGCGCCGGATAGCTCACCGGGCCATTCGGCGTCGCCACTTCGATCCGCCGCAGATGCGGATGCGCGGAGAGGTCGGCCATCGTGTTGACTTCGGCGAAGGCGATGTCGGCAGCGGTCAGATGCGCCAGCAGATCCTCGCGGGTCAGCAGGCCGAACGCCGCCGCGACGGTGGCGTCGGTGAAGCCGCGGTTGCGCACCCGCTCGACGCCGTTGCAGAGCCGTGGATCATCCGCGAGCTGCGGCTGCCGCAGCACCTCGGCGCAGAGCTTTTTCCATTCGCGCTCGCTCTGGATCGAGATCAGGATGTCTTTGCCGTCCTTGGAGCGAAACACCCCGTAGGGCGCGATCGAGGGATGCGCCAAGCCCATCCGTTGCGGCGGTTGCCCGGCCTCGGCATTCAACAGCGGCACGGTCAGCCAATCCGCCATCACGTCGAACATCGAGATCCGGATGTCGGCGCCCTGGCCGTGGCGGGCGCGGCCGATCAGCGCCTCGAGGATCGCGGCGTGCGCCGCCGCGCCTGTAGCCACGTCGACGATCGACATGCCGACGCGCGCCGCGCTCTCAGGGCCGCCGGTGATCGAGGCGAGCCCGCTCTCGGCCTGGATCAACAGGTCATAGGCCTTGCGATGCGCGTACGGGCCGTCGTCGCCATAGCCGGAAATGGTGCAGATGATCAGCGCCGGATAGTCCTTTCGCAGCCGCTCGCGGGCAAAGCCGAGCTTGTCCATCGCGCCGGGCTTCAGATTCTGCAGCAGCACGTCGGCGGAGGCGATCAGCGTCTCCAGATCGTCGCGGCCTTCACGCGTGGTGAGATCGATCACCACGGAGTCCTTGCCGCGATTGAGCCAGACGAAGTAGCTGCTCAGGCCCTTGGCGGCGTGATCGTAACCGCGGGCGAAATCGCCCTCCGGGCGCTCGACCTTGATGACATGCGCGCCGGCATCCGCCAGCCGCGAGCTGCAATACGGCGCCGCGACGGCTTGCTCGACGGCGACGACGGTCAGTCCCTCAAGCGGCAGCATCGGCGGTCCTTTAGGATAGCTGTCGTCATTGGAGCGTGCCCCGGACGCAGCGCAACGCGCCGCGCTCGCGGCGTGGTGCGCTGCAGATCCGGGGCCGTAACGGAACGCGGCGCTTGAAACGGTCCCGGCTCGCGGCGTCGCGTGAAGAACGCGGCACCGCGTCCGGGACACGAGGCCCCTGAGTACTGGATTCCGGGTTCGCTCGTTCTTGCGAACTCGCGCCCCGAATGACAGCTTCGTTGTGGGGTGGGGTCTGCACTGAACCGAACGCTTCCTCTCAATACGACCGCGGCAGGCCGAGCACGTGCTCGGCGACGTAGGACAGCACCAGGTTGGTCGAGATCGGCGCCACCTGGTACAACCGCGTCTCGCGGAATTTGCGCTCGACGTCGTATTCCTCCGCAAAGCCGAAGCCGCCATGGGTCTGCACGCAGGCATTCGCCGCCTCCCACGAGGCGTCGGCGGCGAGCATCTTCGCCATATTGGCCTCGGCGCCGCAATCCAGACCCGCTTCGTATTTCCGCGCGGCTTCCTTCACCATCAGCTCGGCGGCGCGCATCGCCGCGTAAGCCTTGGCGATCGGAAATTGGATACCCTGGTTCTGTCCGATCGGCCGGCCGAACACCACGCGCTCGCGCGCATAGGCGGTGGCCTTGGCGATGAACCATTTGGCGTCGCCGATGCATTCCGACGCGATCAGGATGCGCTCGGCGTTCATGCCGGACAGGATGTAGCGAAAACCCTTGCCCTCTTCGCCGATCAGATTCTCGGCCGGCACGTGCAAATCGGTGAAGAACACCTCGGTGGTGGAGTGGTTCATCATGGTGCGGATCGGCCGGATGGTCAGCCCGTGGTCCTTGGCCTGTTTCATGTCGACCAGGAACACCGACAATCCGTCGGTGCGCTTGGCGGACTGCTCCTTCGGCGTGGTCCGCGCCAACAGGATCATCAGGTCGGAATATTCCGCGCGGCTGGTCCAGATCTTCTGGCCGTTGACGACGTAGTCGCCGTTGTCGTCCTTCTTGGCGAAGGTCTTCAGCGACGAGGTATCGGTGCCCGAGCTCGGCTCGGTGACGCCGAACGCCTGCAGCCGCACTTCGCCGGAGGCGATCTTCGGCAGCCACTCGGCTTTCTGCTTGTCCGAGCCGTGCCGCAGCAGCGTGCCCATGGTGTACATCTGGGCGTGGCAGCCGCCGCCATTGCAGCCGGCCTTCTGGATCTCTTCGAGGATAGCCGCCGCAGCCGACAGTTTCAGTCCGGAGCCGCCATATTCTTCCGGGATCAGCACCGACAGATAGCCGGCTTCGGTCAGCGCATCGACGAAGGCCTGCGGATATTCCATGGCGCGGTCGAGCTTGCGCCAGTACTCGCCGGGAAACTGCCCACACAGTTTGGCGACGGCGTCGCGGATGTCATGGAATTCGTCCTGCTCCGCGCTGTGATCGGTCATTGATGAAGTCGGACTCTCTGGGCTGGAAACGATGGGGCTGGAAGCATCGGTCGCAAACGATCAGGAGATCCGCACCGGCAGGCACTCGTAGCCCCTGACGAAGCTCGAATACACCCGCCTCGGTTCGCCGACAACTTGGATATGGTCGAAGCGTTTCAGCATTTCTTCCCATACGATCCTGAGTTGAAGTTCGGCGAGCCGCATGCCGACGCAGCGGTGAATGCCGAAGCCGAACGAAAGATGCGTGCGCGGCCGCGCGCGGTCGATGATGAAATCGTTCGGCGCCTCGATCGCCTCGTCGTCGCGGTTGCCGGAGACGTACCACATCACCACGCGCTCGCCCTTGCGGATCAGCTTGCCACCGAGTTCGCTGTCGACCAGCGCGGTGCGCCGCATATGCGCCAGCGGCGTCTGCCAGCGGATCACCTCCGGCACCATGCTGTCGAGCAGCGCCGGGTTTTCGCGCAATTTCCTGAATTGGTCCGGGTTTTCGTTCAGCGCCAGCACCGAGCCGGTCATGGTGTTGCGGGTGGTGTCGTTGCCGCCGACGATCAACAGGATGATGTTGCCGATCAGATTGTCGTGGTCCATCTGCCGCGTGGCGTCGTGATGCGCCATCATCGAGATCAGGTCGTTGCGCGGCGCCGCGTTGATGCGCTCGTTCCACAGCTTGGTGAAATAGCTGGCGCATTCGCTCATTTCGGTGCGGCGCTGCGTCTCGGATTCCACCACGCCGCTTTTCGGCAGCGCGGTGGCGACGTCGGACCAGCGCGTCAGCTTACGCCGCTCGTCGAACGGAAAGTCGAACAATGTGGCCAGCATCTGCGTGGTCAGTTCGATCGAGACTTTCTCCACGAAGTTGAAGGTCTCGTTCTTCGGCAGCGCGTCGAGCACTTGGCCTGCGCGCTGCCGGATCAGCACTGCCAGTTCGTCGAGATGCTCCGGGGTGAACATCGGCGACACCGTCTTGCGCTGCTCGGCGTGCCGCGGCTGGTCCATCGCGATGAAACTCGGCCAGTCGTAGCCCTGCGGCGCGTCGCGGATCGAAATGCCGCCGAGCGTGGAGTCCGAGGAGAAGATCTCGTGGTGGGTGTCGACGTTCATGATGTCGTGATACTTGGTCACCGACCAATACGGCTCGATCGGCGCGTTGGTGCAGTAATGCACCGGCGCCTCGGCGCGCAGCCGCTCGAACCACGGCCACAGCGTATCGTCGCGGAAATGCCGCGGCGCGCCGGGATGGAAGTCCTTCAGCGGCGTGGCGTAGGCCTCCGCGCGGGCGGCGCGCAATCGGTCGGCCTTTTCCGAATCCACGCTGCCGTGCATGCCGCGCTCCTTTGACTTTGTGCGCTCTCCCGAGGCCGCTTGGTGTGGTGAGGCCGGCGGCGATTGGCTGGAATTACACTCCGTCGCACGCGGCGGCGCAAGGCCCGGGAGCTGCGATGCCGCACTCGTCATCAGGCCTCGTGACATTGCCGATGCCGGCGAATAGACCTGAGCGGAAGCAGTTTGGCACAGACCAGCAGGCGACCGGAGGCGACCCCATGATTCCCAACGCGCAACGGATGTTCAATTTTGATCTCGGCGAGACCGCGGACGCGATCCGCGACACCGTGCGGGATTTTTCGCAAAACGAAATTGCCCCGCGCGCCGACGACATCGACAAGAGCAATCAGTTCCCGCGCGATCTGTGGCCGAAGCTCGGCGCGCTCGGCCTGCACGGCATTACCGTCGAAGAGGAGTATGGCGGTGCCGGGCTCGGCTATCTCGAGCATTGCATCGCGGTCGAGGAAATTTCGCGGGCTTCGGCCTCGGTGGGATTGTCCTACGGCGCGCATTCCAACCTCTGCGTCAATCAATTGCGCCGCAACGGCAACGAGGCGCAGAAGCGAAAATACCTGCCCAAGCTGATCAGTGGCGAACACGTCGGCGCGCTGGCGATGTCGGAGCCCGGCGCCGGCTCCGACGTGGTGTCGATGAAGACCCGCGCCGAGAAGAAGGGCGACCGCTACGTGCTCAACGGCAGCAAGATGTGGATCACCAACGGACCCGTAGCCGAGACGCTGGTGGTCTATGCCAAGACCGATCCCACCGCCGGCGCCCGCGGCATGACCGCCTTTATTATCGAGAAAGGCATGAATGGATTCAGCACCGCGCAAAAACTCGACAAGCTCGGAATGCGCGGCTCCGATACCGGCGAACTGGTGTTCGAGGATTGCGAGGTGCCGGAGGAGAACGTGCTCGGCGACGTCGGGCGCGGCGTCAACGTGCTGATGTCGGGGCTGGATTATGAGCGCGCGGTGCTGGCCGCGGGTCCGCTCGGCATCATGCAGGCCTGCCTCGACGTGGTGATGCCCTATATCCACGAGCGCAAGCAGTTCGGCCAACCGATCGGCCTGTTCCAACTGGTGCAGGGCAAGGTCGCCGACATGTATGTGACGCTGAACGCCTCGCGCGCTTACGTCTATGCGGTGGCGAAAGCCTGCGACCGCGGTGAAACCTCGCGCGAGGATTCCGCCGGCGCCATCCTCTACGCCGCGGAGCGCGCGACGCAATGCGCGTTGGATGCGATCCAGCTGCTCGGCGGTAACGGCTATATCAACGACTATCCCACAGGGCGGCTATTGCGCGATGCCAAGCTCTACGAGATCGGCGCCGGCACCAGCGAGATCCGCCGGATGCTGATCGGGCGGGAGTTGTTCGAGAAGAGCGCGTAGGGCGTGGTCTCCCGCGGCTGTCATTCCGGGGCACGAGCAGCGATAGCGGCGAGTGAACCCGGAATCCAGTATTCCAGGGCGTGAGCACTGGCTTCCGGGTTCGCTCGGGCTGACGCCCTCGCGCCCCGGAATGACGCTTCGTATGGGGCTGAGCGCCGCGCGCCTCACTCCTGCCGCAACCCATTCACCCTCGCCACGAACGCCCGTACCTCGGGCAACACCACCGGCAGCACCGCCTCGACCTCCGCCACGGTCATGCCGGGCCGGATCAGCGGGTGATACAGGATGTTGAGGATGTACTGATCGTAGACGTCGAAAAAGCCCATCTGCACGTCGTCGTTGAACATCGTCCACGGCAGGGAATCGGTGTCGTTGATCGGCCCCAGCGACTGCAGCAGCTCCTCATAGGCGCAATCCAGGAAGACGAAGTCGCCATTGTCGACGGTGAGGATGACGTCGGAATGTTCGATCTCGTAGCGCTCGTTCTTGCGGAAGCCCGACAGGCATTGCGGATCGAGCGATGAGCGGATTTCCTTGGCGCGCTCGGCGCCATACGACTTGGCGATGGCCGGATACAGATCGCGGTCGCGCACCAAAGTCACGGTGACTTGTGCCTCGCCGCCGGGCTCGGCCAGCGCGATGTCGAGGTGCTGCACATGCGCGGCGATCTCGGCGACCACGCCGGCGAGCTGCGCCCTGCGGTCGCGGCGGGGCGCGCCCTCGATCGCGACCCGCACCGGACCGGGATATTTGCGGATCCGGTCGACCCGACCGGCGAGATGATATTCGGCACCGAACGCGGTCTTGAAGAATCCGTCGAGGATTTCGGCGTCGCTGAACGCCTTGCGCTCGCTGCGCTGCTTGGCCGCGACGCTGTTCGTTGCGGCGCTTGGGTTTTTGGCGGACGCGGGCAGCGGCGTCAGTGACGCCGCGACCGCCGCGCCGGTCACGAGCACGATGGCTTGAAACAGCCGGCTCGGCCGCAGCCGCGCCGGCGCAGCGCGGCGCTGCGAGCTCAGTTCTTCACCACCACGGTGGTGCCGACGCGGACCCGATCATACAGATCCTGGACGTCCTCGTTGGTCATCCGGAAGCAGCCCGACGACACCGCCTGGCCGATGGTCTCCGGCTCGTTGGAACCGTGGATGCGATACAGCGTCGAGCCGAGATACATCGCCCGCGCGCCGAGCGGATTATCGATGCCCCCCGCCATGTGGCGCGGCAGGTCGGGGCGACGGCGCAGCATCTGCGACGGCGGCGTCCAGCTCGGCCATTCCTTCTTGGCGGTGATGCGGTGCACGCCGCCCCAGCGGAAGCCGTCGCGGCCCACCCCGATGCCGTAGCGCAGCGCCTGGCCGCCCTGCAGAATCAAATACAGACGGCGTTCCGCGGTATCGATGTAGATGGTTCCCGGCGCGTAGTTGCTGGCGAAATTCACCGTGGTGCGTGGGATCGGATTGGCGTCGCTGGCGCCACCGAAGAAGTTCGGGCCAAAGCCCATGAAGCCCCGGGAGTCCTCCTGGGCGGAGGCCGCCCCGACACCGCCGACCAAAACCACCATCGCAACCAACGCCGCAGCAACCCGATTCATCTGTTTCCCCACGTGTCCGAATTTCGCCTGGGAAGTGGCCACAAAGCGAGCAGATGCGCAACCCACGGCCGCGTGAGTGGTGAATCGCCGGGCCGCGCGGCGTTCGGTAAACCTTTGACGCCGACGCGCAACGATGATTGATCGATGCGGCGTCCAACCAAGCCGAAGGGCCTCAAAACATGAATGGTGCGGAAAGTCTGGTGCGAACCCTGGTGGCCGGCGACGTCGACGTCTGCTTCGCCAATCCCGGCACTTCCGAGATGCATTTTGTCGCAGCCTTGGATCGGGTCGAGGGCATGCGTTGCGTGCTCGGGCTGTTCGAAGGCGTGGTGACCGGCGCCGCCGACGGCTATTTCCGGATGCGGAACAAGCCGGCCTCGACGCTGCTGCATCTCGGTCCGGGCCTCGCCAATGGCCTGGCCAATCTGCACAACGCCAAGAAGGCCAATTCCGG
Organism: Rhodopseudomonas palustris BisB18; assembly: GCF_000013745.1. Classification (GTDB taxonomy): domain Bacteria; phylum Pseudomonadota; class Alphaproteobacteria; order Rhizobiales; family Xanthobacteraceae; genus Rhodopseudomonas_A; species Rhodopseudomonas_A palustris_F. The sequence goes on along the minus strand of NC_007925.1, from coordinate 4,744,609 downwards.
CATCGTCAACATCGTCGGCCAGCACGCCACCTATCACATCGATTACAACGCGCCGCTGACCTCGGATATCGAAGGCCTGGCGCGGCCGATGTCAGCCTGGCTGCGCACCTCGCCGGACGCGCAAGCGGTGGCGAGGGACGGCGCGGCTGCGATCGCCGCAGCCCGCCACGCCCAGATCGCGACGCTGATCCTGCCCGCCGATACCGCTTGGAACGAGGCCGACGGCATCGCCGCGGTGCCGGAGGACAGGCAGCGCGCCAGCTATTCGCGCGAGGCGGTGGAAGCCGCCGCCAAGATCCTGCGCACGGGCGAGTCGACGCTGCTGCTGATGACCGGCGGCGCGCTGACCGAGCGTGGCCTGTCGATGGCTTCGCGGATCGCCGGCAAGACCGGCTGCAAGGTGATGGGCCAGACCTACAATCCGAAGATGGCGCGTGGTCGCGGCCGCTTCGCGATCGACCGGATTCCTTACGTGATCGAGCAGGCGCTGCCGATCCTGAAGGATTTCCGCCACATCATTTTGGTCGAGGCCAATGATCCGGTGGCGTTCTTCGCCTATCCGAACAAGCCGAGCCTGCTCAAACCCGAAGGCTGCGAGGTGCATCGCATGACCGATCCGGGCGAGCATTCGGTGGCGGCGCTGGAAGCCTTGGCCGGCGTGCTCGGCGCCAAAGCGCCCGACGCCCAGCCGCAGCCGATGGTCGAATTGGTGAAGCCGGTCGGCGCCTTGACCCATGCGGCGATCGCGATGGCGATCGCGGTGGCGATCCCCGAGCACGCCATCGTGGTCGATGAATCGATCACCACCGGCCGCGGCTTCTTCCCGCCGACCGCGGCTTCGGCGCCGCACGATTGGCTGCAGAACATGGGCGGTTCGATCGGCTTCTCCACGCCGGTCGCCACCGGCGCCGCGGTGGCCTGTCCGGATCGCAAGGTGATCTGCATGGTCGGCGACGGCTCGGCGATGTACACGCTGCAATCGCTGTGGACCCAGGCGCGCGAAGGCCTCGACGTCACCACCATCGTGTTCGCCAACCGCAATTATCAGATCCTGAAGGGCGAATTCGCAGGCGTCGGCGCCGGCGAGATGGGCGCACGCGCCATGGACATGCTCAGCATCGACCGGCCGACGCTGGATTGGCCGGCGCTCGCCAAGGGCATGGGGGTGCCGGCGCGCTCGGTGGCCACGGCCGAAGCGTTCGTCGCCGCGCTGGCGGAGGCGGTGGCCGAGCCGGGGCCAAGACTGATCGAAGTGGTGATGTGAGCGGGGGAGCCGGCGCGAGGGCGAGGGACATGCCAGCCGGCGATCCGCAGTCCGCTGCGGGCGAAAGCCGCGATGGCGGCGCCAAGCTGCCCTAAAAAAACGACGGCCCGAAGTTTTCACTCCGAGCCTCTGAGAAACGAACGTACATCCGGTCCGCCTCACATAAGTTGAGCTTATACCGAGCAAAGTTAACAGATTCATAACAGCGCCGGCGCGGCGTCCGGAATCCTGGCCGGACTTCACGTAAACGTTGCCGGGCGACCGTCGCTCAATCTTTGAGGCGCCGGAACCGGCGCTATGGCTGCCGATTATCTCCTTTTCAGGAGGTCGACATGGCAGACCACTGGCGAAGCGCCCGCCCAGGTGCGGAAGTGATGAGCGGCGTCGGCGATCCCGCCGCACGCTATTTGACCGGCTGGGTGATCAGTCTGGCGCTGACGGTGGCGACCATCCTGGTGGTGTGGCGCTATCAGTTCTGAAGCCGGATGCCGCAGGCCGAGCCTATCGCCCGGCGGTCGCACCGCCGCGGCAATCTGCCGAGCACCTGCGACGATCTCGCACTCGCAGCGGCCGGCGACGGCCGGGCGAATGCCGCTGCGCTTGGGCATTCATCCTTGGATCATCGTTACGAGAATCGCGAGCCGCGCCGCCTGCTCGCGCGGCGCAATTCTCCTTGCGTGGCGGCACGCGTCATGCTCTTTTCAGGCCGTCTTCGGTGCCTCTGGTAACAGAGGTGAAACTGGGAATGCGGTGCGGCGAGAAATCGCCAATGCCGCGGCTGCCCCCGCAACTGTAGGCGGACTGTGCCCGATCGATAAGCCACTGATGCCGTGCATCGGGAAGGCGATCGGGGACCATGTCCGTGAGCCAGGAGACCGGCCGAAGACGCTGGTCCAACTCAATCGACGGCGGGTCGATAGCGGAGAAATCATGAACAAGCTCAACTAGTCAGCGCGTCGCCGGCGATCCAAAGGATGCGCTGTCCGCGCTCGATCGCGCGTGCGGCGGGCGTCTCGATCAGACATTCTCAAGTAACGGTTCGCGCGCAGCAATGCTGCACGAGTGCGGCTGCGCGTCGACATGTCGCTGCGTGATGGCGCGAGCCGCTGCGGGCGCCGAGTTGCGCCTGCTCCTGGAGTCGATATGGAACCGAAACACACCACCAGTAACGAAGCCTTCAAGGGTTTCACCAATGCCAACTGTCCGTTCATGCCCTGTCACCCGGGGGTGGAACGCGAGTTCAATTGCCTGTTCTGTTACTGCCCGCTGATCGCCTACGAATGCCCTGGGCCGTATCAGGTGTTCACCGATCGCAATGGCCTGAAGCGCAAGGATTGCTCGGCCTGCACGCTGCCGCATAACGGCTACCGCCGCTCCTGGAATTTCATCCAGCGCTGGCTCGAGCGCCCGAAAATCTGGGATGGCCACGACCAGGATCCGCGGCGGCTCAAGCAGCCGAACACCGAAGCCGACGGCTGATCGGCCGGGCCCCACCATTCGCGCGCCCGCGGCCACGACGGATCGCGACCGCATTGCCGCGACCTTCACATCAATCATGGACAAGAAATGCCCGATATCAACGTCAGCGAACTGATCGACCGCATCACATTCACCGCCGCGCCCGCCGATCTGCCGCGCCGCGCCCGCGTGCTGATGATCCAGGGCACCAGCTCCGACGTCGGCAAGAGCATGGTGGTCGCAGGTCTTTGTCGCGCTTACACCAACCGCGGCCTCATGGTGCGTCCCTACAAGGCGCAGAACATGAGCAACAACGCCGCGGTGGCCTGCGACAGCGATCTGCCGCCCGGTGCCGACGGCGTGATCCCGCGCGGCGAGATCGGCCGCGCGCAGGCGATGCAGGCGCGCGCCTGCCGCGCCGCACCCTCGATTCACATGAACCCGGTGCTGCTGAAACCGCAGAGCGAGATCGGCGCGCAAGTGGTGCTGCGCGGCCGCGTGCTCGGCAATTGTCCGGCGAGGGTCTATCACAAGATGCGCCGCGCCTTGATGCCGGCGGTGCTCGACAGTCTGCAGCGGCTCAAAGCCGAGGCCGATCTGGTGCTGGTGGAGGGCGCCGGCAGCGGCGCCGAGGTCTATCTGCGCGCCTCCGACATCACCAATATGCGGCTCGCCGAGCAGGCGGACCTGCCGGTGGTGCTGTTGTCCGACATCGACCGCGGCGGCACCATGGCGGCGATCGTCGGCAGCCACGCCTTGCTGGACCATGCCGACCGCGACCGCGTCGAAGGCTACATCGTCAACAAATTCCGCGGCGATTTTTCGCTGTTCGAGCCGGGCTGCAGAACCATCACCGAACACACCGGCTGGCCGTTCCTCGGCGTGCTGCGCTGGTTCGATCGCGCCCAGCAATTGCCGGCGGAGGATTCGCTGGCGCTGGAGCGGCCGGCCAATGGCGCTGGCGTTGGGCTTAAGATCGCGGTGCTGCGATTGTCGCGCGTCGCCAATTTTGACGACATCGATCCGCTCGCCGCCGAGCCCGGCGTGCAATTGCGCTGGGTGCAGCCGGGTTCGCCGATCCCGGCCGACACCGACGTCATCCTGATCCCCGGCTCCAAGGCGACCCGGACCGATCTCGCGGTGTTGCGCCGGGAAGGCTGGGACATCGACATTCTCGCCCATGTCCGCCGCGGCGGCCGCGTGGTCGGGATCTGCGCCGGCTTCCAGATGCTCGGCCATGTGGTGCGCGATCCGCAAGGGCTGGAAGGCGCGCCGGGCGACACTGCGGGGCTGGGGCTACTCGACGTCGAGACCGAGATCGGCGGCGACAAGCGGCTCACCGACATCGACGCCGTCGACCAAATCAGCGGTTGCCGGGTCACCGGCTACGAGATGCATATGGGCCGCACCACCGGGCCGGGCTTGGCGCGGCCGTGGTTGATACTCGACGAGCACGGCGTGCCGCGTCCGGAGGGCGCGATCTCCGCCGACGGCCGCGTCAGCGGCGGCTATCTGCACGGGCTGTTCGGCTGCGACGCGTTTCGCGCGCAATGGCTTCGCAGCGTCGGCGGATCGAATTCGCAGCTCGCTTATGAGGCGCGGGTCGAAGCCACGCTGGATGCGTTGGCCGAACAGATCGAGGCGCAGCTCGATCTCGACGCGCTCTTGGCCTTGGCGCGCTGAGATCGCCTCAGTGACCGATGCGGTCCAGCGCGGCGGTGAGGCGGTCGAGCGCGGCGGGCAGCATCGGCCCGCCGCACATCGTCAGTTGTTCGGCGATCACCAGCCGCTTGTCGGGCGGGTAGGCGCGCTGGATCGCCGGATGCAGCAGCAACGCCTTGCCCTGATCCTCCGCGGCCGGATCGGCTTCGGCGATCAGGATCAGATCCGGCTTTGACGCGACGATGGTCTCCAGCGCGGCGAAGCCGCCATGCGGCAGTCCGAGCTCGGCGGCCGCATTGGACAGCCCGGCGGCCGCCAGCAGCGAACTGGTCAGGCTGTCGCTGCCCGAGACCCAGCCGCGCCGCGACACCGTCAGCACGCGGTCGTGGCGGCGCGAGGCCGCTGCCCGCGTGCGGCTCAAAGCTTCGTCGATCTTCGCGATCAGCGCCTCGGCGCGATCGGTGTGGCCGACCAGATCGCCGGCGCGGCGGATCTGGCTTTTGACGTCGTCGATGCTGCGCGGCACGTCGAATTCGGCGACCGGCACGGCTTTGGCGCGCAGCAGGTCGCGGGTGGCGCGCTTGCCGTAGCGGCCGGCCAGCACCAGGTCGGGCTGCAGCATCAACAGATCCTCGGCCTCGCCGGACAGCCGCGGATAGCGCAGCGCCTCGGTCGCAGACCACGACAGCCGCGGGTCGCGCGCATAGGGGCCAAGGCCCGCGATCTGCTCGGGATCGGCGAGCGCCAGCAGCAATTGATCGGTGCACATGTTGATCGAGGCGATCCGTGCCGGGCCGGCGAGGGCGCCCGTCGCCAGGGTCGCCAAGGCCAGCACGCCGCCTGCGCGGGCGAGCCAGCCGGATCGGGCGAGACATCGCCTCATCGTGCCGCCCATGGCACGATCACCGGCTGGCCGTCGTGCACGCCGCGAAAAGCCTCGATCGCAAATATCTCGGCCAGCCTATCCGCCGAGAGCGCGACGTCCGGAGCTCCGGCGTTGCTCAGCCGGCCGTCGCGCAGCGTCAAGACCCGATCGGCGAACCGCGCGGCGAGGCCGAGGTCGTGGGTCACCACCACCACCAGCGCGCCGGCATCGGCCTGCTTGCGCAGCAACGCCATCACCGAGAGCTGGTAGTAGGGATCGAGCGAGGCGATCGGCTCGTCGGCCAGCAGCACCGGGGCTTGCGTCGCCAGCGCGCGGGCCAGCGCCACCCGGCCGCGTTCGCCGCCGGACAATTCGCTGACCGGGCGGTCCTGCAGCGCCATCAGATCGGCCTCATGCAAGGCGCGATCGACCGCCGCCGCGTCGGACGGGCCGAGCCGCCGCGGGTCGGTGGCGCCGTGCGGATAACGGCCGAGCGCGACCACGTCGCGGACCGGCAGCGGCCAATGCACCGCATGGCCTTGCGGCAGATAGGCGAACCGCACCGCGCGCTCGCGCACCGCCAGGCCGGCAAGGTCTTTGCCGTCGATGGTCACCTGACCTTGGCTCGGCACCAGGCCGGCGAGCGCGCGCAGCAGCGTGGTCTTGCCGGCGCCGTTCGGGCCGACCAGGGCGACCAGGCAGCGGCGCGGCAGCGCGACCGAGACGTCGTCGACGAGAACGCGACCCCCAAGGCGGACGCACAATCGTTCGATCGCGAGAAAAGCCGTCGCCGTCATGCCTGACCGCCGCCGAGCGTGCGGCGCTCGCGCATGATCAGATACAGAAAGAACGGCACGCCGATCAGCGCGGTCAGCACGCCGACTTTGATTCCGGTGCCGGACGGAATGATCCGCACCGCGATGTCGGCGGCGAGCAGCAAGGCCGCGCCACTGAGCGCGCTCGGCACCAGCAGCCGGCCGGGATCGTGCCCGACCAACGGCCGCATCAGATGCGGCGCCACCAGGCCGATGAAGCCGATGGTGCCGGACACCGCGACCGCGGCGCCGACCCCGAGGGCGACGCCGATGATGACCTGAAGCCGCAGCCGGCCGACGTCGACGCCGAGCGATTGCGCGGTCTCTTCGCCGAGGCTGAGCGCGCGAAACGCATCGCGCCGCGCCAGCAGCAGAAAGCCGCCGCACAGAATGAACGGCAGCGCCAACGCCAGATGATGAAAGCTGCGGTCCTCCAGCGAGCCGAGTAGCCAGAACGAGATCTCCAGCGCGGCGAACGGATTGGCCGACAGGTTCAGCGCCAGCGCGGTGGCGGCGCCGGCCAGGCTCGACAGCGCCAATCCGGCGAGGATCAGCAGCAGCAGGCTGGAATTGCGACCGGCCACCGCGATCAGCACGAACACCGAGGCGAACGCCATCAGGATCGCCGCGAACGGCAGCGCGAACGACAGCACGTCGGCGAGCCCGGTGGCGATCACCAAGACGGCGCCGAACGCCGCCGCCTGCGGCGCGCCGAACAGCGACGGCGAGGCCAACGGGTTGCGCAGCAATCCCTGCAGCGCCGCGCCCGACAGCCCGTGAATGGCGCCGATCGCCACCGCCAACAGCGCGCGCGGCAGCCGAATTTCCTGCACGATGGTCTGCTGAATCTCGCTGCCGAAACCGAACAGCGCCTCGACCACCGAGGCGATCGGCAACCGAACCGGGCCGACGCCGAGCGACACCAGGAACAACAGGACGACGCCGCCAATCAACAGCGGCAGCAGCACGGCGCGATCGGCCGCACGCGCCAAAATAATTGTCGCAGCCGCGCCAGGCGCGGCCAACGAGATCTTCAAGACAATGCCCTCCGCCGGCCCATCGCCGAACGCGTAAGATCGACGTCGCCGGCCGGTCTCCTGGCTCGCGGATATCTCCTCGTCCGCCTTCCCAGCCGATCGGCCAGTGGCATGTTGGACGTCTCGATCCGCATACAGTTGCGAGGGCAGCCGCGGCCTTGGGACATCGTCCCGCACCGCATTCCCGTTTCACCTCCCTTGCGAGAGGCACCGACGACCGCGGCGTTTAAGCATGGCGCCCGTCGCCGCACAAGCGGCGGGGCAACCCAGCGGCGCGGCAAAAGCCATGGTCCAAACCGTCAACTCGGGCTCAAAAAAGGGTGGATTATTCGCCAAGGCAGCGCCGAATTTCAGCAGCCGATGGTGTGAGACGTCAGTGGGGGAAGAACGGCCGAGGGCACTAAGCCATTGAAAGATGCTGGGCGCACAAGGGATCGAAGTTTGGATCTCTCCCGTGTGAAGGCGTGTGAAGGGAACGGGCATTCACATGGTAGCGCTTTGTTACTATTTGGGTTTCTAGGCTAGCACGATGCGCCGGGGCGGATTTGGGGCGGGGCAGGCTGGCGTCGCGCATCTCGGCAGCGCCCTATCTGATGCAACGCTTCCAACACGCTAGGATGCCTTTGCGCGTGGATTGGAGCGAAGGATCGACTTCACCAGGGCATGATGTAGAATTCATCATCGATGAACAAGGACGCACCCATGATAGTAGCGAGAATTCGAAAATGGGCAAAGGAATGGGGTCCCGTTGCAGGCATTGTGAGCTGCATAGTCGGGGTCCTTACGTTTTTTGGATTTGAAATCAGGTCACAGTCAGTTGAGGCTCAGTTGGCTGTCGGACAGGATATCCGCAGTAGCGGCGGCGGCACAGGTCAAGAGATCATCAACAACGGGTCAGGTACTGGCGCAGAAGTAACCGCGATCGCCCCCACCGGAGGATCAGCGATCGGCTCTCGGGTTATCCAGTCCGGGCCGGGGAACGGGCAACGGGTCATTCAAAATGGTCCAGGAACGGGATTTAGCTCCAAGGCTATTTCTGGCGTTTCGAGCAAGTCGCCATAGAAGCCCAGTATCCAATAGATTCCGGCGAACAACGCAACCACGTTACCGAACGCGCGAGCAAAGGAATAATCAAACATCTCGGCTGCGCTTAGTGACAGCGCTTGGCGTGCGCGAGTGAGTATGGCGTCGCGTTAGACGATCGCCAAACCTCGGCCCATATCGCGGCGTTGACCTTTTTCGTCCTGTCAAGCTGGTAGGGGTCATAGTAGCGCGGGTTCGCCGCGCTCGATCTCAGCCGCCGGCTTCCTATAAGTCACGTCTTCGGGCTGGCCGGTGCGCATCCAAACGTGAAACCGATCGGCGTCGATCGTCCATCCGATCGCTAGGCGTTCGCCGGAAGCTGAATCAACGCACATGTTCCGGACGGTCGACTTTGCAATTTGGGGTTTTCCTTGCTCGGCTGGGCACCATTCCCCGCGCCTTGGTCATGATCTAGTGCGTTTTGCACTATTGGTTAAAGAGGCAAGGTGATGCACAAACTGCCTTGCGGCGGCCTAGGAATGTGTCGGGCTATGGGTATAGCGCCGGGCTCGATTTGACTCACCGGCGTTGGCGCGCCGGGCGATGGTCTCAGGCATAGGCCGACCACGACGCCGACTAGTAGACCCTTGATGCCGGCGACGATTTTGAGCGCGGCCGGGGTTGCGCACCTTGGAACATGTAGCTGGCGTTGGTACATGTTTGTCTGCCACAACTGACGCCAGAGGGCGGAGGCAGGTATGCGTAATAGAGCTAAGCCGTACTTCCTGGTCGCGCTTCCGGCTGTTCCGTACCTTTTCGGCGTGGGGCTTCAGGTGAGCGGTGTGACAAACATCCCGCTCTCGGTGACGATCTTTGAGGTCGCCGCGTTTCTTGCAGCCGCCGTAGTTTGGGCGTTTTGGTCCGACTGGCACGTAACTGCATTTCTCACTCCGAACGATGCCAGCCTGCTAACCGGCATTCGGCGTTGGAGTGGTCTCCCCATCGGTTTCTGCACCATAAGAACTTCATTGCTCGCAGCATTCGTCGTCCTTTTTTTGAGCAACGCGGCCATATACGGTTTCGTGAATCTTGCCGAAGATAGACGGTCTGCGGCTGCTGTCGTCAAAACCGGCGCTCGTTTATTCGCAAGAGTTGGTGCTTTCACTAGGGAAAAGAGAACCGCAGAAATTTCGGTCATTAATGACGGCGATGTAATCGCGCGAATGGGAAGCAGAGTCGGCACCGCTCAGGGTCTATACGATCGCATCCTCAGCGAGCGCGAAGAAGATAGCTTGTACCAATTGGCGCTGCAGAAATTACCGCCTATCGGGCCCGGCATAGAGATTCCAGTCAAGGGCGGACGCACAGTTGAATTTGAATCCAATTTGACGGATGCGCAATTTGACACTGTCTTGAACGGCACCAGTCACTATTACGTTGTCACGGTGATTGCATTCAATGATGAACAGACTCCAAACGGAGAAACAAACTTGGCAAGTATCTGCAACCGATTTAACAAAAGAATCGATGTTGGCCTCGTATGCGTTGGTCACAATGAATCACGAATGCGACGAACAACTCCCGAGGAACGCTGATGCCTGAAAAAGAAGCTCAAACGTCAACGCAGGCTGTTTCCGCAAGTCATGGCGATACTCGAACTCGCGCAGGTAAGGTTGCGAATGCTTGAAACCCAAGCGTCAAACAGCTTTAACGCGAGTCCTGACAATCTAGGATTGCATCAGTGATGCTCTTATCATCGCTCTCGCCGTGGCCGGGGTTTGTGGCGGGTACGTGTCTTGCTGGGAGGGACCGCGCCAACCGCGACCTCGGCGTGGTTTGATCAGGGCGCGACTGCACCCCAACGTCGCCGGCAAACTCGTGCTCATGATCCTGGCGCTCACCGTTGTGGCGTTTTAGGTGTTCGCCGAGCGCGCCGCTTTCCAGGGTCAGAATTCGCCCCAGCCCGTTGACTTTTGCTCAAGAGGGCGAGGTGCCCAGGAATGAAAAAACCGATCTCCGAGGCTTCAGATGGTGGGCGCACAAGGGATCGAACCTTGGACCTCTCCCGTGTGAAGGGAACGCTCTCCCGCTGAGCTATGCGCCCGGGATCTCAACATCTGGTCCGAAAGGCCGGCTTGCGAACAGACCGGGTGTTTCGGAGCCGGGATTTACGGAATTGCAGGCATCGGTGTCAAGCCAACGTTGGCGGAAAACCCGGGATACTTCTATCCCGCTTGCCCGGTGCGGGCGGTCTGCGACTGCAAGGCCCGGATTCGCTCGGCCAAGGTGCCGCGCGGCGCGCTTCCGGCGGGTTTGGCGGGGGCCGCGCCATTGGTGGATTTCGCGGGCTCGGTGGGGGCGGCGGCCAGCATCGCTTGGATCGCGGAGTCCGGCCCCTCCAGCTGCATCGCCAGCTTGGCGACCTCGGCGGCGATGTCGTTGATGCGCTCGCGCAACAGCGCGTTCTCCATCCGCTCGGTGGCCCAGGCGGTTTCTGCCTGCTGCTGGATGGCGGCGAGATCGCGCTGCAGCTTGCTGCGATCCTCGCGGGTCGCGCGCAGCTCCAGCTCCAGCACGGCCTTTTCGGTGCGCAATTGCTCAAGATCGGGCGAGGCTGCCGCGCTCGCGGCAGCAACGGAGACCGCCTGGGCCCGCAGCTCGGCGTTGTCCCGCTCGAGCTGCTGCAGCCGGCCGGCGAGCGTTTCGGCCTCTTTGACCTGGGCGATCAGCTGGCGGTCGAGCTCGGTGACGCGCTGGCTGAGCTGGGTGATGCGCTCGCGCGCCTGCGTCAAATCCTGGTTGGCCGCGTTGGATTCGCCGCGCTGCTGCTCCAGCCGCTGCTGGGTGGCGGCGAAGTCCTTCTCGGCGGCGTCGATCCGGGTCTTCAGCGCGTCGATCTGGGTGTGCATGGCGACCAGCTCGACCTGGCGGCTGTCGGCCTCCAGCGTGCGGTCGGCCAGTTCGCTCGAAAGCTTGGCGAGCTCGGCCTGCTTGTCGCTGAGCGCCTGTTCGGCGGCCTGCAGCGCCGCGGCTTTGCCGGCGAAATCCTGTTCGGTGGTCTGCAGCTGTTCCTTGAGAGCGGCCTCGCGGGCCTCCAGCGCGAAGATCGCGGCGTTCTTTTCGCCAAGCTCGAGCTTCAGCCGGTTGATGGCGTCGGATTTCTTGCCGAGTTCGGCGAGCTGGCTGGTGGTCTTGTTCTTGAGCTGCTCGACGCTCATTTCCAGCCGCCTGGCCGACATCGCGAATTCGGCGCGCAGCTGATCCTTGTCGGCCTGGATTTCCGCCATCGACAGCGGGGTCGCGGCCTCCAGCCGTTTGGTGGTCAGCCGCACCGCGCGATTATGCACCAGCGGCACGATCATCAGCCACAGCAGCATCGAGACCAGAAAACCGATCGCCAGATACATGATCGGCTCGACCATGGATGACACTCCTTCAGAATGGCCGCAGGTCATTTGCGCCGGCGAGGCCGGCAGCCATCGCCGGCCCGCGCAGCGCGAGAGCCGATCGGTGCCGAACATCGGCGATCCGACGCCGCTTGGCGCCGGCCACTCTGCCATCGCGGCCGGCGGACACGCCAGCGCCGTGCAGCGTTAACGTGAATCCGGCATCGCCGTCACGCGATTTTGTGGGAATTTGGGCCTTTGCGAGCCGCGCGGCCGATCAGAAAGGATTCCAGGTCGCGCCCTGGGTGAACTTGAGGTAGCCGATATTGGCGCCCAGCCGCAGCCCGAGGCCGGAGCGGATCGGCACCAGCACGATGTTGTTGGCGGTGAGCGCCGTCATGCCGAAGCCGCCGACGATGTAGGCCGAGCCGTCGATCCCGGCGAAGCGCTGATAGATCGCATTGGTGGCCGGCAGATTGTACACCAGCGTCATGGTCCGCGCGCCGTCGCCGCCCCAATCGAAGCCGACCGAGGGACCCTGCCAATATACCCGCAGATCGCCGGCATTCTTGGTGTAGAGCGTGCCCTCGCCGTAGCGCAGCCCGGCCACGAAGGCGCCGGAGCCTTCTTCGCCCAGAATATAGCCGTTCGGCAGGCCCCATTGGCTGACCGCCCGCTCGATCACCGAGGCGAGGCCGCGCGAGACATTGCCGAAGAAGCGGTGGCCGGCGTTGGTCAATTCGTCCGGGCCATAGGTGTTCGGCGTGGCCTGCTGCTGCCGCGGCGCCTGCTGCGCCGATGCCGGCACAATCCAGGACATCATCGCGGCGAGCGTCACCGCGGCGAGGCGTGATGCGAAAGTCATGATGAAGAACCCCTAGGTCTCAAAATTCATGGCTGCGGCCTTAACCGAATGCTGAGCAGCGTCAGCTAAGGCTTGCGTCCAGTGTCCCCGACTCGATTGTTATCGGCATCAACTATGACGGCACAACGGCAGGAAAGAAAAGCGCGGCGCCGCGGAATAGCCCTGATTGCGGCGTTGGCCGGCGTATTAGCTGGGGTGGGCGTGCCGGTGCTGGTCCGTGCCAATACCACCGAGCGGGTGGTCGCCAACCGCTACACCGGGGTCGCGATCTCGGGCTACGACCCGGTGGCGTACTTTACCGAAAAGCAGGCGGTGCTCGGCCGCCCGGACGTCGAGGCCTGGCTGGCCGGGGCGGTCTGGCGGTTCTGCAACGCCGCGAACCGGGCCTATTTCGTCGAGCGGCCGGATATCTATGCGCCGCAATTCGGCGGTTACGACCCGGTCGACGTCGCCCGCGGCGTCGCCGTGGAGGGCAATGGCGAACTCTGGCTGGTCGTCGGCCAACGGCTGTATCTGTTTTCGCGCCAGGAAAGCCGCGAGGAATTTTCCGCCGATCCCGCCCGCTACCTCGCCGAAGCCCAGCAGCGCTGGCCCAAGCTGTTGGACTCGTTGGTGCAATAGCTTCAGGCCGCAGCCTTGGGATCGCCCCAGGCGATGAACTCCGGAATGATGAAGCCGGCCGCACCGAGGCCGAAGCGAATTGGCCGGCCCGCCGAATCGCCAACCTTGCCGCCGGCGGCGGAGAGCACCGCATGGCCGGCGGCGATGTCCCATTCGCAGGTCGGCGCCAGCCGCGGGTAAATATCCGCCACGCCTTCGGCGACGCGGCAGAATTTCACCGCCGAGCCCATGCATCTGCGCACCGCGCCGGGCCGCTCGTCGATGAACGCCTCGGTGCGGCAATCGCCATGCGAGCGGCTGACCGCGGCGATCCATTCGCAGCCGGCGGGGAAGCGGCGGGTGCGGATCGGACTGGCTTCGCTCACCGTCATATCCGGCGCCACGCGCAATCGCTCGGCGCCGGCCCCGACGATGCCCCGCCAGACCAGCCCCAGCGCCGGCGCGCCGACGATGCCGAGCAGCGGCACCGCATCGGTGACCAGCGCCAGATTGACGGTGAATTCGTCGCGGCCGGCGATGAATTCCTTGGTGCCGTCGAGCGGATCGACCAGAAAGAAGCTGCCGCGGTAGGGCGGCGTCGCCAGCGCAACGCGTTCCTCCGAGACCACGGGCAGGTCGGGGCACAGCCGCGCCAGCCCGTCGGCGATGATCCGGTCGGCGGCCAGATCCGCCGCGGTCACCGGCGATCCGTCGGATTTCCCTTCTACCGCCAGATGCCCGCGGTCGACCGCCAGGATGGCCGCCCCCGCTCTGAGTACCAGTTCGGTCAACCCCGCCAGCAGCGCTTCGGCCGCCTCGCGCTGCAGGCTGGGGTGGCTGGAGGCTGGCTTGCTGATCATCAGACTTCCTGTTGCGGCGGTGTGCGGTTTTGGCGATGATTGCAACGCGGGTTGCGCGTGGACCAGGCGACGACGGCCGCCTCGTGTTGGCAGTGGCGGCGCCCGCGGTGTATCAACCATCACCCATGGCTGATTCGCCGTGTCCAAGCCGAGCGGCTTTCCAGGAAAGATGTGATGTCTGGCACCCCGATATCTGCCCCCGTCTCCGTCCCCGCTCCCGATGCGCTGGAACTCGCGGCGCTGTTGTGTTCGCGGGTCTGCCACGATTTGATCAGCCCAGTCGGCGCCATCGTCAATGGCCTCGAAGTGCTGGATGACAGTCCGAAGCAGGAAGATCGCGAATTTGCGCTCGATCTGATCCGCAAGAGCGCGCGCACCGCCTCGGCGCGATTGCAGTTCTGCCGGCTGGCGTTCGGCGCGGCCGGCTCGGCCGGCGCGCAGATCGACCTCGGCGATGCGCAGAACATGGCGCGCGGCCATCTCGAGGACGACAAGACCAAGATCGAATGGAATTTGCCGCGCATTCTGTTGCCGAAGAACAAGGTCAAGCTGCTGTTGAACATGCTGGTGATCGCCCAGCAGACGATTCCGCGCGGCGGCGTGCTGACGGTCGAAGCGGTGGGCGAGGGCGATGCGATGGGCTTCCGCGTCGCGGCGTCCGGATTGAACGCCCGCACCCAGACCAACATCGTCGACATGCTGAGCGGCGCGCATGCCGGCTCGATCGATGCCCATGCGGTGCAGCCTTACTACACGCGGCTGTTGGCGCAGGCCTGCGGCTTCAGCGTGTCGCTGGCGCCGGCAGGCGAAGCCGTGGTGGTGACGGCCTCCTGAGCGGCGAGCTTCGCATCGTCGACGCTGTGCCGTCGGCGATCCGAATTCGGGTTGGTTAACCAATGCTTGACGACGGCCGCCGACACTGCGATCGGCCGGTCGTGATCGTTCTTATCCATTACTCAACCAATATTAAACGCTTTGCGCCGACAGTGCCGGTTCCAAGGCGTGACGACGTGCGCGCCAGAGACTGAAGGCGTGTTCCATGGACGACTTGTTGCGCGAGTTTTTGACGGAGACGAATGAGAGCCTGGACACGGTTGACAACCAACTGGTCAGGTTCGAGCAGGACCCCAACAACGCCAAGATTTTGGACAACATTTTCCGGCTGGTCCACACCATCAAGGGGACCTGCGGGTTTTTGGGTCTGCCGCGGTTGGAAGCTTTGGCGCACGCCGCCGAGACCCTGATGGGCAAATTCCGCGACGGCATGCCGGTGACCGGCGAGGCGGTGACGCTGATCCTTTTGACCATCGACCGGATTAAAGAGATTCTAGGCGGGCTGGAGGCCACCGAGGCCGAGCCTGAGGGCGTCGACCAGGATTTGATCGGCGAGTTGGAAGTGTTGTCGCAAGCGCCGATGGCGGCGCCGGTGGTCGAAGTCGTCCCCGAAGTGGAGGCCGCGCCGGTGGCGGCGGTCGCCGAGGGCACGCTGGTGCCGCAGATTCTGGAGCGCGCGCTGCGCCCCGGCGAAGTCTCGCTCGACGAATTGGAGCGGGCGTTTCGCGAGACCGAAGTCGCGGTGGAGATTGCGCAGCCGGTCGAAGCCAAAGCTGCCGAAGCCGACCACGCCGAGCATAAGCCCGCGGACGCCGCGCCGGTGGCCGCCGAGGCCAAATCCGACGCCAAATCGGACGCCAAGCCAGGCAAGCCCGTGACCAAGAAGAAGACCGCCGTGGAATTGGATATGCCGCTGCACGATTCCGACAAGATCGCCAACCAGTCGATCCGGGTCAATGTCGACACCCTCGAGCACCTGATGACCATGGTGTCCGAGCTGGTCTTGACCCGCAATCAGCTCCTGGAGATCAGCCGCCGCCACGAGGACACCGAGTTCAAGGTGCCGTTGCAGCGGCTCTCCACCGTCACCGCCGAACTGCAGGACGGCGTGATGAAGACCCGCATGCAGCCGATCGGCAACGCCTGGCAGAAGCTGCCGCGCATCGTGCGCGATCTGGCCTCCGAACTCGGCAAGCAGATCGAACTGGAGATGCACGGCGCCGACACCGAGCTCGACCGCCAGGTGCTCGACCTGATCAAGGATCCGTTGACGCATATGGTGCGCAACTCCGCCGATCACGGCCTCGAGACCCCGGCCGATCGCGCCGCCGCCGGCAAGCCCGAGCAGGGCACGATTCGCTTGTCCGCCTATCACGAGGGCGGCCACATCGTGCTGTCGATCGCCGACAATGGTCGCGGCCTCGACACCGCGCGGATCAAGGCCAAGGTGATCGCCAACGGGCTGGCCTCCGAAGCCGACGTCGAGAAGATGTCGGAGAGCCAGATCCACAAATACATCTTCGCGCCGGGGTTCTCCACCGCGGCTGCGGTCACCAGCGTGTCCGGCCGCGGCGTCGGCATGGACGTGGTGCGCACCAATATCGATCAGATCGGCGGCACCATCGACATCAAGTCGGTGGCCGGCGAAGGCTCCAGCGTCACTATCAAGATCCCGCTGACCTTGGCGATCGTCTCGGCGCTGATTGTTGAGTCCGCCGGCAACCGCTTCGCCATCCCGCAATTGGCGGTGGTCGAGCTGGTGCGGGCGCACGCCAATTCCGAGCACAAGATCGAGCGCATCAAGGACACGCCCGTCCTGCGCTTGCGCAACAAGCTGCTGCCGTTGATGCATCTGCGCCACCTGTTGCGGATCGACGACGGCAAGGTCACCGAGCCGGAGAACGGCTTCATCGTGGTGACCCAGGTCGGCAACCAGACCTTCGGCATCGTCGTCGACGGCGTGTTCCACACCGAAGAAATCGTCGTCAAGCCGATGTCGACCAAGCTGCGGCACATCGGCATGTTCTCCGGCAACACCATCCTGGGCGACGGCGCGGTGATCATGATCGTCGATCCCAACGGCATCGCGCAGGCGCTCGGCACTTCGGTCGCAGCCCAGCACGACATCGCCGAAGACAACGCCGCGATCCGCGCCTCCTCGGCCGATCAGTTGACCTCGCTGCTGGTGTTCCGCGCCGGTTCCGCGCAGCCCAAGGCGGTGCCGCTGTCGCTGGTGACGCGGCTCGAAGAGATCGCCGCCGACAAGATCGAGTTCTCCAACGGCCGCCACATGGTGCAGTACCGCGATCAGCTGATGCCGCTGGTGACGATGGACGGCGTCAGCGTCAAGACCTCCGGGGCGCAGCCGATCCTGGTGTTCGCCGACGAGGACCGCGCGATGGGCCTCGTGGTCGACGAGATCGTCGACATCGTCGAAGAACATCTGCAGATCGAGGTCGGCTCCAGCCACGAGGGCATTTTGGGCTCCGCGGTGATCAAGGGCGCCGCCACCGAAGTGATCGACGTCGGCCACTTCCTGCCGATGGCGTTCGCCGACTGGTTCAAGCGCAAGGAAATGCGGCCCTCCACCACCGCACAGTCGATCCTGCTGGTCGACGACAGTGCGTTCTTCCGCAACATGCTGGGCCCGGTGCTGAAGGCCGCGGGCTACAAGGTGCGGCTCGCCACCAACGCCCAGGAAGGCTTGGGCGTGCTGCGCTCCGGCCAGGAATTCGACGCCATCCTCACCGACATCGAGATGCCGGACATGAACGGCTTCGAATTCGCCGAGACCATCCGCGCCGACGCCAAATTGGCGCAGACCCCGATCATCGCGCTGAGCTCAATGATCTCGCCGGCGGCGATCGAGCGTGGCCGGCAGGCCGGCTTCCACGACTACGTCGCCAAGTTCGACCGGCCGGGCCTGATCGCCGCGCTGAAAGAACAGACCACCCATCTGAACCAGGCGGCGTGAGGACCACGATGACCACCAACATCTCCAGCGTCGAAACCTTAAAGCCGGTTGCCTCCGACGGCGCCATCACCGAATACGTCACCGCGATGATCGGCGGGCAATTGTTCGGGCTGCCGATCAGCCGGGTGCAGGACGTGTTCATGCCGGAACGGCTGACCAAGGTGCCGCTCGCCCCCGACGACGTCGCCGGCGTGCTCAACCTGCGCGGCCGCATCGTCACCGCGATCGACATGCGCGCGAGGCTCGGGCTGCCCCGGATCGACGACGGCAAGCCGCCGATGGCGATGGGCGTCGACCTGCGCGGCGAATCCTACGGCCTTCTGATCGATAGCATCGGCGAAGTCTTGAAGCTCGCCGACGACAGCCGCGAGGTCAACCCCGTCAACCTCGACCCCCGCATGGCCAAAATGGCCTGCGGCGTCCACCGCCTCAACGGCCAACTCATGGTCGTCCTCGATGTCGACCGCGTCCTCGAAATCGGTCCTGACAGGATTGCTGCGTAAGCTGCGACGGATTTGCGTGCCTTGATGAGTTGAAAATGCCCATCCGGGCGATCAGAGAGAACACAGAGGCTGAAATGAAAACATGTTTGGTCGTCGATGATTCAAGCGTCATCCGCAAAGTCGCCCGCCGGATTCTGGAAGGTCTCGATTTTCAGATCGTCGAAGCCGAGGACGGCGAAAAGGCGCTGGAAATCTGCAAGCGCAGTCTGCCGGAAGCGGTGCTGCTCGACTGGAACATGCCGGTGATGGACGGCTACGAATTCCTGCGCAATCTGCGTCGGATGCCCGGCGGCGATCAGCCCAAGGTGGTGTTCTGCACCACCGAGAACGACGTCGCCCACATCGCGCGCGCGCTGCATGCCGGCGCCAACGAGTACATCATGAAGCCGTTCGACAAGGACATCGTGATGGCGAAATTTCACGAAGTCGGCCTGATCTGATCTCGTCATCCCGGTCTCGCGATCGACACCGGACGGTCGAGCGCCTTGCCTTTGTTCGTCTTGAGTTTGGTGTTGAATGAGTATCGCAGTGGCAAGTGCTTCGATTCCGGAACCGGTGCGGTACGAACCGCTGCGCGTGATGGTGGTCGACGATTCGGTGGTGATCCGCGGATTGATCTCGCGCTGGATCGAGGCCGAGCCCGACATGGTGGTGGCGGCTTCGCTGCGCACCGGCCTGGACGCCGTCAACCAGGTTGAACGGGTCAAGCCCGACGTCGCCTTGCTGGATATCGAAATGCCGGAGCTCGACGGCATTTCGGCGCTGCCGCAATTGCTCGCCAAGCAGCGCAATCTGATCATCATCATGGCCTCGACGCTGACCCGCCGCAACGCCGAGATCAGCTTCAAGGCGCTGTCGCTCGGCGCCGCCGATTACATCCCGAAGCCGGAGAGCACCCGCGAAGCTTCCGCGGCCGAAATATTCCGCCACGACCTGTTGCAGAAGGTGCGCAGCCTCGGCGCCCGGGTTCGCCGCAAAGTCCAGACCGGGCCCGGTGCGGTTGCCGCGCCCGCCATCGTGCGCGCCCGCGAACCGGCGCCGGTGCCGGCAGCCGGTCACGCGCCGGCGGTGCCGCTGTTGCGCCGCGCGCTCAGCTTGACCGCGCCGCGCGTGCTGCTGATCGGCTCATCGACCGGCGGCCCGCAGGCGCTGATGACGCTGGTCGCCGACATCGGTGCGGTGATCGATCGCTTCCCTGTGCTGATCACCCAGCATATGCCGCCGACCTTCACCACCATCTTGGCCGAACATCTGGCGCGCGCCAGCCGACGCCCCGCCCATGAAGGCATCGACGGCGAAATCATCAAGCCCGGCCAGATCTACCTGGCGCCGGGCGGCAAGCACATGCGGGTGGCGCGGCAGGGCGGCAACACCGTGATCGCGCTTGACGACGGTCCGGCGGTGAATTTTTGCAAGCCCGCGGTGGATCCGTTGTTCATCTCGGCGATCGAGGTTTGGCAAAGCGCGATCATGGCGGTGGTGCTGACCGGAATGGGCTCCGACGGCATGCGCGGCGGCAAGGACGTGGTCGCCGCCGGCGGCAGCGTGATCGCCCAGGACGAGGCCTCCAGCGTGGTGTGGGGGATGCCCGGCGCCGCGGCCAATGCGGGGATCTGCGCGGCGATCCTGCCGCTCAATCAGATCGGGCAGAAGCTGGTCCGGGTATTTGCAGGAGACCGCTCGTGAGCCCGGCCGATTACGATTTTCTCTGCAAGCTGTTGAAGGATCGCTCCGGCCTCGACCTGTCGGCCGACAAGCGCTACCTGGTCGAAAGCCGCCTGCTGCCGCTGGCGCGGCGCCACGATCTGCCGGGCATCAGCGAACTGGTGCAAAAAATCCGCGCCGGCGCCGAGGCGATCACCGCCGAAGTGGTCGAGGCGATGACCACCAACGAGACGTTCTTCTTCCGCGACAAGTTGCCGTTCGACCATCTGCGCGAGGAGATCATTCCGGCGTTGCTGCAGGCCCGTGCCGGCCGCCGTGCCTTGCGGATCTGGTGCGCCGCCGGCTCGACCGGGCAGGAGCCGTATTCGATCGCGATGGTGCTGAAGGAGATGGCCGCACAGCTGTCCGGCTGGCGGGTCGAGATCGTCGCTACCGATCTCAACGAGGCGGTGCTGGAGAAGGCCAAATCCGGCCTGTACAGCCAGTTCGAGGTGCAGCGCGGACTGCCGATTCAGCTGTTGGTGAAGTACTTCAAGCAGACCGGCGAACTCTGGCAGCTCAACCCCGAGATCCGCGCCATGGTGCAGCATCGTAAGCTCAATCTGTTGCAGGACTTCTCAAGTCTCGGCTCGTTCGACGTGGTGTTCTGCCGCAACGTGCTGATCTATTTCGATCAGGACACCAAGATCTCGATTTTCAACCGCATCGCCAAAGTGCTGGAAGCCGACGGCTATTTGGCGCTCGGCGCCGCCGAAACCGTGGTCGGGTTGACCGACGCGTTCAAGCCGCATCCGGATCGTCGCGGCATCTATCGGCCGAACGCCGACCGCCGTGCGCCGTCGATCGTGCCGGCGATGCAGCCCGCGCTGAAACTGGTCGCGGCAAGATAGTGCGCTGCGCGTTGTCTCATCATCGCGGATCGCGATCGGCGCGAAGCCCGTTTCGAGGATCTGCAACATCCGTGTCCCGGACGTCGAGCAGCGCCGTTGCGCTGCGAGGCGAGCCGGGACCGTACCAAAGGCAGCATCCGTAACGGCCCCGGCTCTGCAGCGCACCACGCCGCAAGCGCAGCGCACCACGCCGCGTCCGGGGCACGCTCAGACCCAATTCATGCACCCGCTTTGGCCAAACTCGGTCTCACGAGAAGTTCGGCGGGGATTTTCCAGGCCTCGCTGATGGTGCGGATCATCTCGACCGTCAGCGCTCGCTGGCGGCCCAGGATCTCGGAAGCACGGGAGCGCGAGCCGAGCAAGTCCGCAAGCTCGGCCTGGGTGTGCCCGAGGTCGGAAATAGCGTAGTGAAGCAGATCGATCGGATCGGCGATATCGACCGCCGGCCAGCGCGATTCCTCGTACTTCTCGACCAGGGTCGCAAGCACGTCGAGCTTGTCGCCGTCATCCGTGCCGGTCGGCGCGCCCCATAACTTCTCGATCTCGGTGAGCGCGGCGGCATGATCGTCATCGTTCCGGATCGGGCGGATGTCCATGATGTGCATCTCCCTCAAAAACGCGAAACCGTCAGGGCGTCGATCTTGTCGTATTCGCCGTGGGTCCCGATGAACTTCACGAAAGCAATCTGCCGGCCGAAGTCGATGACGACGATCAGCCGATGCTTTCCTCCGGCGACCTCGAATTTCACCCGCTCGGCGTTGAGAACAGTGGCGTTCGGCGCCGCGCGCCGGACGTCATCCATCGACGCCCACTTCGCGGCCCTGAGCAAAGTCCTCCACCGCGTCAGCGGCACTGCCGTCTCGGGATGTCCCTCCACATAGGCTGCCAGGGTGCTCCAGGCGATAATCCGCATGCCGAATCATGTTCCCGAATTGGGAACGAGTCAAGCGGTGGTCAGCAAAGCCGGTGTCCCGGACGCCGAGCAGCGCCTTGGCGCTGCGCGGCGAGCCGGGACCGTTCCAAGCGCTGTCGTCGCAACGGCCCGGATCTGCTGCGCACCACCCCGCAACCGCGGCGCTGTGCGCAGCGTCCGGGGCACGCTTCACACCAAGTCGTTCAGTCCGCGCCGCCGAACACCCGGTCGGCTTCGGCGATCGCGACAAACACGTGGTACAGCGTCGAGGCCGGCACGTAGTCCAGCATCGGCCGGCCGTCGCCGTCGATGCGGTCGATCCATCCGCCGTCGAACGGCCCCGACAGGAAACAGACCCGCAGCGCCCGCAGCAGCGCGGCGGCGCGGCTTTTCGACAGCGCGCGGTCGCGGCCGAATTCGAAATCGCTGGCGACCGCCTTCAGCGCTTCGCAGGTCGCCCAGCAGCGCCGGCTTTCGACCCGCGCCGTGCCTTCGATCGCAATCGATTCGACGATCGCGCCCGATCCGCCGATGCCCTCGGCGTAGGCGCGTTGCGACAGCTCGCCGATCAGCGCTTCGGTGGCGCGACCGGTCGCGCGCGAGAAGCGGTCGAGCAGCCAGATCCATTCGAAATGGTGGCCCGGCTCGAAGCTGGCCCGCGGTAGGTCGGCGATCTGCCAGTTGTCGTCGTAGAGCTCGGCGAGCGCGCGGTGCTGCCGCGAGAACATTTTGCTCTCGAACAGCGCGACGATCTGGTCGCAGATCCGGCGCGCCTCGGCGTTGTCGAAGGCGCTCGCGGCCTCAAGGGCCGCTTCCAGCAGATGCATCTGCGGATTCTGCCGGGAGTAGGCATCGCGCCGCGGCAGGCGATCGAGGAATCCCAATCCGCAGGGATGCGCCAGATCGGAGCGCAACAACGCGATCATCTCCGCGGCCGCTGCATCAGCCGCACCGCAGTCGCCGAGCTTGCGGACAAACGACAGCGCCAGCAACAGGAACGCGTAGCTGTAGGTGTCGGCGAACGTCTCGACGAGGTTGCCGCGGCGATCGACCGAGAACGCCATCGGAGCGCGTGGCTGTCCGGTTGCATATTTCTTGAGGACGGAGCGCAGCGCGGTGTCGACCAGTTCGCGGCCGTCGAACCAGCCGAGCTGCGTCGCATGGCTAAACACATAGATCTGCCGCGACTGCACCATCAGCCGCTGCGGGACGTCGATCGGCTGCGCGGAAAAGTCGACCCGCTCGACAAACAGCTCGATGTTGCGATCGAAGCCGGTGCGCGACCAGAACGGCAGCGCCTTGTCGACGATCCAGGCTTTTGCAGCGCCGAGTTCGGTGTGAAGGGGGTCAGGCAATTGGAAGGTCCCGCGTCTTGATCCGCCGTCGTTGGTGCGGTCGTCTTATATCAGGCCGATGGCGTGATCCATGGTCTGTGAGCGACGCGTTGCGGCGCGTTGCAGATCGGCCGCGCCGGAATTGTCGTGGATCGCGACCATAGACCGATCCCAGAGCCGAATCCGTCGTCAGATCGAATATGGCTTCTCACTGGCGGACCTATCCGCTATGGCTGCCAAGTTTGACCTGACACGTTCTTCCTTGCGAGGCCATTGATGTTTCCGGTGCCGAAACCCGTCTTGTTTCCGAACACCTACGCCTACGAATCCGAGCCGATGGTGAAGCCGACCGGGTTTCGCGAATACGACGCGCGCTGGCTGTTCGGCTCCGAGATCAACCTGATGGGCGTGCAGGCGCTGGGCATGGGGCTCGGCACGCTGATCGGCGAATTGGGGCAGCGCAAGGAGATCATCACCGGGCACGATTTCCGCAGCTATTCGGCGTCGATCAAATACGCGCTGATCTCCGGGCTGCTGGCCTCGGGCTGCAAGGTGCACGACATCGGTCTGTGCATGACGCCGATGGCGTATTTCGCGCAGTTCGAGCTCGACGTGCCCTGCGTCGCGATGGTCACCGCCTCGCACAACGACAACGGCTGGACCGGCGTCAAGATGGGCGCCAACCGTCCGCTCACCTTCGGGCCCGAGGAGATGACGCGGCTGAAGGACATCGTGCTCGGCGCCGCGTTTCACAACGAGGCCGGCGGCTCCTATCAATTCCACGAAAATTCTCCGGCGCGCTATATCGCCGATCTGACCAAGCGGCCGCCGCTGAAGCGCAAGCTGAAGGTGGTGGTGGCCTGCGGCAACGGCACCGCCGGCGCGTTCGCGCCGCAGGTGATGCAGGCGATCGGCTGCGAGGTGATCCCGCTCGACACCGAACTCGATCACAGTTTTCCGAAATACAATCCCAATCCGGAAGACATGGAGATGCTGCACGCGATGCGCGACGCGGTGCTGCAGCACAAGGCCGATCTCGGCTTCGGCTTCGACGGCGACGGCGACCGCTGCGGCGTCGTCGATAATACGGGCGAAGAGATTTTTGCCGACAAGGTCGGCGTGATGCTGGCGCGGGATATGTCGGCGATCACGCCGAACGCGGAATTCGTGGTCGACGTCAAATCCACCGGGCTGTTCGCGACCGACCCGGTGCTGCAGGCGCAAGGCGCCAGAACCGAATACTGGAAGACCGGGCATTCCTACATGAAGCGGCGCACCCACGAATCGAAGGCGCTGGCCGGCTTCGAAAAGTCGGGCCACTTCTTCTTCAACGCGCCGCTCGGCCGCGGCTATGACGACGGGCTGATCTCGGCGATCGCGATCTGCGAGATGCTGGATCGCGCGTCCGGCAAGACCATGTCCGATCTGAAAAACGCGCTGCCAAAGACCTGGTCGTCGCCGACGATGTCGCCGCACTGCGCCGACGAGACCAAATACGGCGTGGTCGCCGCGGTGATCGCGCATTTCGAGGCCGCGCAGAAGCACGGCGACCAGGTCGCCGGCCAGCCGATCCGCGATCTCGTCACCGTCAACGGCGTCCGCGTCACCTGCGAAGACGGCAGCTGGGGCCTGGTGCGGGCCTCCTCCAACAAGCCGGAACTGGTGGTGGTGGTGGAAAGCCCGGTGTCGGAAGCCCGGATGCACGAGATGTTCGAGGCGGTGAACGTGGTGCTGCGCACCCACCCCGCGGTCGGCGCCTACAACCAGACGATCTGAGCGTGACCCCGAGTTGGTCTACAAGCTGGAGAGCAGGAAGCGAACCCACCCAGAAAGAGCATCGCAAAAGAAACGGCGTGTGGTCGATGTACCCGGGAAGCGCGTCACAGCACGTCGGAATGATCGAGCTCGATCCGCGATATCCATCAGGGCCTGCGCTCAACGACCGCGCCGCAAGGCCGTATACATGACCGCATCGCTTCATTTGCCGAAACGCCAAAAAAGCTTGCCCAGAGGACCGTCCATACATGACTGCTGTGGATGTGGTAGCGGCACCGGCTGGAACAGCCGGGCCATTCGACCGCGCTGACGCCCCGCTTCGCGCGCCGCCTGCGGTTGCCTGGCCGCCGCCGCTATGCTTTGGTTGCCGCCGCACGTCACCTTGCGAAGGCGAAGCGTGGAGCGCGACGTCGCTCGGGCGCCGCCGGGCAATGGATCGATCCCAGACGAATCACGGTATAAATATCGATGGACAGGCTGACCTCCGCAAATGTCCGGCCGGCGCCGGACACGACGATTGCCGTGTTGATCCCATGCTACAATGAGGAAGCGGCGATCGGCGCGGTGATCGCGGATTTCCGTAAGGCGCTGCCGAACGCCGGGATTTTCGTCTACGACAACAATTCGTCGGATCGCACCGTGGCGGTGGCGCTCGCGGCCGGTGCCGAGGTGCGCAGCGAACGCCGCCAGGGCAAGGGCCATGTGGTCCGCCGGATGTTCGCCGACGTCGATGCCGAGATTTACGTGCTGGTCGACGGCGACGCCACCTACGACGCGGCCAGTGCGCCGCGGATGATCGAGGCGCTGGTGTCGGACGGTCTCGACATGGTGGTCGGCGTGCGCGTCGACCAGGCGCCGGAGGCCTATCGCGCAGGCCACCGCACCGGCAATTGGATGCTGACCAGCTTTCTGTCCTCGGTGTTCGGCGAGGCCTTCAACGACGTGCTGTCCGGCTACCGGGTGTTCTCGCGGCGCTTCGTCAAATCCTTCCCGGCGCTGTCGAGCGGCTTCGAGATCGAGACCGAGCTCAGCGTCCACGCGCTGGAGCTGGCGCTGCCGGTCGCGGAACTCCAGACGCCTTACTACGCCCGGCCGGAAGGCTCGTTCAGCAAGCTCAACACCTGGCGCGACGGCTTTCGGATTCTCAGCACCATCCTGAAACTCTACCGGTGGGAGAAGCCGCTGCAATTCTTCGTGGCGATCGGCGCCTTCCTGGCGCTGCTGTCGGCCGGCCTCGCGGTGCCCGTCGTGATCACTTATCTCGAGCAAGGCCTGGTTCCACGGCTGCCGACCGCTGTGCTGTCGATGGGGCTGATGACCCTGGCGATGCTGTCGGTCTCCTCGGGTCTGGTGCTGGATACGGTGACCCGCGGCCGCCGCGAGATGAAGATGCTGGCCTATCTGTCGCTGCCGAGCGCGAGGGTGAGCCGCAGCGGGCAACGCAGCGCCAAAGAGCTGCCCAACTAAGCCATCGCCGACCGCTCGTTGTCAGCACGCCGCCGATTGCCCTCACCGTTGAATGAAATGTCGCATCGATGACAAACCAAATACCGACGACCGATCGACGCCACAGCTTGCAAGCGGGCGACACCCGCAGCCAGCGTATCGGGTTCGCCGCGGTCGTATTGTCGGTCGTGATGCTTGGCCTGTATTTCTACCGCAGTTGGCTGTTCACCGGGTTTGACGGAGTGTTCGGCGATACCGGCGACGCGCGGATTCTGATCGCCATCCTGGAGCACTGGCATCGCTGGTTCGCGGGCCTCGACCCGCATTGGAGCGACCCGATCTTCTTCTATCCGGAACGCGGCGTATTGGGCTTCACCGACGCCTACTTCCTCTATGCGCTGCCCTATTCGCTCGCGCGCGCCGCCGGCATCGATCCGTTCCGATCCTTCATGGTCGTAATGTTGCTGCTGTCGCTGATCGGGACATCGACATTCTACATCCTGGCCCGCCGTTGCCTGTCGGCGTCCGCGCTCACCGCGTTGCTCGGCGCCGCGTTGTTCGGCTTCGCCAACATGATGGCGCTGAAGATCGGCCACGCCCAAAGCTATTGCGTGATGCTGCTGCCGTCGGCGGTCTTGTTGTCGACCGCGGCCTGGAGCAGCCCGAGGAAGCCGCTCGGCGCGTTGCTCGCCGCATCGTCCGGCCTGCTGCTGGCCTTGATGTTCTTCACCGCCTATTTGACCGCGTGGTTCGCCGCCACCTTGGCGATGCTCACCTTCGTGATCTATGCAGTCATCGGCGGTCGGCCGCGGATGGTCACGCTGTCCCGTCGCTTGTTTGTCGAGCGCCGTCCCGTCACCATCGGCTTCGTCACCGGCTTCGCCCTGGGGCTTGTGCCGTTCCTGGTGCTGTATGTGCCGGTGCTGCTGCGCGGCACCGCGCGCCCGTTCGACGAGGTGCAGGGGTTCTTTCCGCAACTTGCCGACATCATCAATCCGGGGGCGGACAATATCGTCTGGGGACGGCTGCTGAAATCGCTCGGCATCGCCGGCATCGAAGGCCGCCAGCTCGGCGAGGTCGAGCTCGGCTATACGCCGCTGTTGTTCGCCACCTTCCTGGCGACGATGCTGGCGCTGCTCGGCGGCGCGCGGCGCAAGCTCGGCGTGGCCGGCGATGTCGGACTGGCGCTGGCGCTCGCCGTCATGCTGTATTGGCTGGTGCAGCTCGATTGGTTCGGTTATCGGCCCTGGCACGTCATTTGGGAATACGTCCCGGGCGCCAAGGGCGTGCGCACCACGTTCCGCTCGCAGATCGTGGCGCTGTTCGCCAGTTGCGTCGTGGTGGTGATCGGCCTTGAGCTATTGCGCCACAGCGGCGCTTCCAAGACATGGCTGGTGTGGCTGGTGCCGGTGCTGGCGCTGGGTCTGTTGACCGAGCAGCTCAATCGCAAATCGCCGCCGCGGTTCTGGCGCAGCGAGCAGATCGCCTGGCTGGCGAGCCTGCCGCCGGCGCCGGCCGCGTGTCGCGCGTTCTACTTATCGCCTGGCAGCGGCGGCACCAAGGAATGGTGGGAGATCCAATCCGACGCGATGATCGTCTCCGCTGTCCGGGGCCTGCCGACGCTGAACGGCAATTCGTCGTGGTGGCCGAAGGGCTGGCAGCTCAACGACCTCGGCGATCCGTCCTATCCGGCCAAAGTCGCCGAGTGGATGCGGCAGAACAAGCTCGGACCGGAGGTCTGCGCGCTGGATCTGGCGGCGGCCACCTGGCACCCCGCCGCGCCGTAGCCGGCGCGCTCCCGGCCGCGCCCGCGACAGGCGAAACGGTGGCCCCTTCCGAACTCGGTGTGGCGCCGTGCGACGAGATCATGCGCGAAGAACCGTAGTAGCCGTGGGTTGGCAAAGGCGCTCTTGCGCCGTGCCCACCACAAGACGGCCGGACCACTGTGGCGGGTCCGCTGCGGTGCGCCGTTGTTGACCGCGCAATGCCGCTGCTCTGGCCGGGCATCGCCATCTGAGTTATGCTCCGGCCGTTCTTCGAATGGGCCTGCCGGTGTGCTCGCGTTCGAGGCTTCGCACCGCAACCGTTCGAACCGAGTTTTGCCATGAAGCATCTGCTGGACCGCCTCGTCGCCGCTTGGCATAGGCGGGATTTTTGGGTGAAGGCGGTCAGCTTCGCGCTGGTGGGCGTCATCAACGCCTTCATCGACCTCGGGGTTTTCCTGGTGTTCTATGACTGGATCGGGGTGCCCCTGGTGGCCAGCAACGTGCTGGCGTGGGCGGTCGCAGTGTCCTGCTCCTACATCATGAACAGCTTCACGACCTTCGGACGGGAATCCGGCGGCAAGCTGCGGCTGCGCGACTATCTAAAATTCGTAGTGTCCGGCATTGCCGGGGTGACCGCCGCGACCACCACGCTGGTGGTGCTGTCGCTTTATCTGCCGGTCTTGACGGCGAAGCTGGTGTCGATCCTGGTGAGCTTCGTGGTGAATTTCTCGCTGTCGCATTTCGTGGTGTTTCGGCGCAGCGGCGACGGCGGGGTCGCCGGCTAGCGCGCCGCGCCTGCACTTGCGCGACCTGCGCAAATGCGACAGAAAGCGGCACGCTTAAACCAACCGAGAGGCGTTTCGATCTGATGGCCACTCCGATCATTCCCCTGATCATGTGCGGTGGAGCGGGGACGCGGCTGTGGCCGGCTTCGCGTGAGTCGCGGCCGAAACAATTTCTGCCGCTGTTCGGACCGCGCTCGACCTTTCAGGATACCTTGCTGAGAGTGTCCGATCCCGCGCTGTTCCGGCGTGCTATCATCATCACCAATGCCGCCTATCGCTTCATGATACTTGAGCAGCTGGCCGAGATCGGGCTGGAGGCGGATGTGCTGCTGGAGCCGGCGCGGCGGGATTCCGGCCCGGCGATCGCCGCCGGCGCCGCCTTCGCGCAGATCCACGACCCCGACGCGATCGTGCTGGCGTTGGCGTCCGACCATGTGGTGACCGATACGCCGGCTTTCCTCGCCGCCTGCCGCGAAGGCCTGGAAGCCGCGGAGGCCGGCAGCATCGTCACCTTCGGCGTCGAGCCGGCCCGCGCCGCCACCGAATACGGCTATATCCGCCCCGGTGCGACGGTGGCCGGCGAGGTCCGCGCGGTGGCGCGTTTCGTCGAGAAGCCGGACCCGGTGACCGCCGAGGCCTATATCAAGGACGGCTATCTCTGGAACAGCGGCAACTTCATGTTCCGCGCGTCCGTGCTGCTCGATGAATACCGGCTGGTCGATGCCGACAGCGTTCAGGCGGTGACCGACGCGGTGACCAAGGCGGGGCGCGACCTCGGCTTTATCACGCTGGATCCGGCGTCGTTCGCGGCGGCGAAACCGATCTCGATCGACTACGCGGTGATGGAGAAGACCAGCCGCGCCGCGGTGGTGCCGGTGTCCTGCGGCTGGTCCGATGTCGGCTCCTGGCACGCGGTCTGGGAGCTTTCGGCCAAGGACGCACAGGGCAACGCCGCGCAGGGCCAGGCGGTGTTCGAGGATTCCCGCAACTGCAACGTCGCGACCGACAAGACGTTGGTGGCGCTGGAAGGCGTCGACGACCTTGTGGTGGTGGCGACGCAGGACGCCATTCTGGTGTCGCGGCAGCAGGACCCCAACGGCCTGAAGCGGCTGGTGGTAAGACTGAAAGCCGAAGCGCCGCGGGTCACCGAAGATCATATCAATGTGCATCGGCCGTGGGGCTCCTACCAGTCGCTGGACAACGGCGAACGTCACCAGGTCAAACGCATCGTGGTGAAGTCGGGCGGCCGGCTGTCGCTGCAGATGCATCACCATCGCTCCGAGCACTGGATCGTGGTGCGCGGCACCGCGCGGGTCACCATCAACGATCTGAACAAGATCGTGCACGAGAACGAGTCGATCTACATTCCGATCGGCGCCACCCACCGGCTGGAGAATCCCGGCAAGATCCCGCTGGAATTGATCGAGGTGCAGACCGGCAGCTATCTCGGCGAGGACGACATCGTTCGGTTCGAGGACGATTACAAGCGGAACTAGCCGGCGGCCTCACCCGTGAGACGCGCGCGGTGCCGCGGGTCAGTCGGCCCCTTGGTCGGCAAGGGAAACCGCACACCATTGATAGGGCGTGCGCTGCTGTCCGACATAGGCGTCATAGGTCGTGCAGGCGGGAATGTCGATCGCCATCCCATAAGCGGCAAGGTTCGCCTTGGCCCGCGCCTCGATCTCACCGCGCCGCTCCGGGTCGGGGCCATATTGATACAGCGCGAACAGCGGCCCGCCGTGATGTGCGATCAGCTGGCGCACCTTCTGACGATGGGCGGCGGTGCGGAAGCTCGGGTCGAGCCCGACAAAGGACAGCTGTGGCGGAAACTGGGTGATCATCCAGGTCGGCGGCGGATCCATGTTGATGATCAGCACGGTGGTTCGCGCCACGTCGGTGAGCTCCGGTCGATCGACCCGGTAGGGCGGGTCGGCCCAGCGCTGATGCCCCCAGAAACGCACCCCGCCCGCGACGAACACCAGCGTCGCCGCGATCAGCAGCGGCGTGGCGATCCATCGTGCGGTCTGATCCGAGAATATTCCCCGTAGCAGCAGAACCACAACGAGCGGGGTCAACATTTCGATCGGAACGAGATAGCGCGCGATGCTGAACACCATCATCCAGAGCAGATAGGCGATCGCGAAAAACGTCAGCAGGTAGCATTGCTGCGGCTCGAACCGTCGAGCGGCCACGCCGTGCCACCGCCGAATCAGGGCCGTTGCGGCGTAGACCCAGAACGAGAGGTAGCTCACCGCCCAGATCGCCTGATGGAAGCTGGCCTGCCCTGTGCGCCGCGGCGCCAGGGTGAAGATGAACGGCCACAGTAGGTGCTCGCCGATCGTCGTCGGCAAGAACGACCTGTCGATAATGCTGAAATTCGGCGCCAATTCGCTGGGAAATAGCGACGTAAACTGCGGAAATAGCGGGTTACCGAACGCCCGCCACATCGTCAGATGCCAAGATCCGCCGGTGATCGCCGCGCCGCCCACCACGCCCAGTCCGAAGGCGACGACGAGCGCGAGCCGGCGCGTCCAGGGAACCGGAATGATGAACAAGGCAAGACCAAGCGCCGCAACGTGGACGCAATTGGTCAGCTTGAGACCCATGCCGAGCCCGGCGAGCAGCCCGGCGCCCCCGATCCAGCAGGCGGCGGCCGTCGCGGCGGCCGTCGCGGCGGCCTGCAGCCGCGGCCTCGCTGTGAGGATGACGAGCAGCGCCGACAGGATGAACAGCGCCGTGGCGTTGTCGCCCATGGTGTTGCCGATTTCGGAAAAGAAATTCGGCGTCAGGATGCCGGCGACACTCAGCCAGAACGGAACGCGCAGACGATCGCGCTCCGGGAGGTTGGGAAGAGCGCGGCGGATGATTTCAAACAGGAGATTGAAGTTCAGGCCATGGACGCAGCCCCAGGTGAAGCCCGCCAGCATCGCCGGCCAGTGGCGGATCATCAAATAGTAGGCCAGATCGAGCGTCGGATTGAAGTAGATCTGGAAGCTGCCGGGCGTGAAGTCGATGTCCAGTTTGCCGTTCAACAGCGCAAATGGGCCATAGAGATGGTAGTGGCGCAGATCCCAATTGTCGTCGACGCCGAGGAAAAGGGAGATCAATCCAAAAACGCCGGGGGCCGCCAGGTGGATCAGAAGACGTCGGCGACGGTCCGCGCCGGTGAGTGGCTGCAGCGAAACTGTCGACCCCATGATGCGTCCTTGTGTGGCTCATAACAAAAACCCCGCCATTTGCGGCGGGGTTCAGTCGGGAGGCGAGAGCTGGTCAGGCTCTCCTTGAAATCGCGCCGCTGAAGGCGGCTCAGGCCGGGATGCGGGCTTCTTCTTCGTGCGGCTCGCGCAGCACATAGCCGCGGCCCCATACGGTTTCGATGAAGTTGCGGCCATCGGAGGCGTTGGCGAGCTTCTTGCGCAGCTTGCAGATGAAGACGTCGATGATCTTCAGCTCGGGTTCATCCATGCCGCCATAGAGATGGTTGAGGAACATTTCCTTGGTCAGCGTGGTGCCCTTGCGCAAGCTGAGCAGCTCCAGCATCTGATATTCCTTGCCGGTCAGATGCACCCGCTGGCCGCCGACTTCGACGGTCTTGGTGTCGAGATTGACGACGAGGTCGCCGGTCTGGATCACCGATTGGGCGTGGCCCTTGGAACGGCGGACGATGGCATGGATGCGGGCGACCAGTTCGTCCTTGTGGAACGGCTTGGTCATGTAATCGTCGGCGCCGACGCCGAGACCCTTGACCTTGTCCTCGATGCCGGCGAGGCCGGAAAGAATGAGGATCGGAGTCTTAATCTTCGACACGCGCAGCTGCTTGAGAACGTCGTATCCGGACATGTCCGGCAGGTTCAGATCAAGCAGGATGATGTCGTAATCGTACAGTTTGCCGAGATCGACGCCCTCTTCCCCGAGATCGGTTGTATAGACGTTGAAGCTCTCGGATTTGAGCATCAGTTCGATCGACTGCGCGGTGGCGCTGTCGTCTTCAATCAGCAATACGCGCATGCCAGTCCCCTTTAAGCGCCGCTCCGGGCGTCAGGCGTCCGCACTACCTGCGGCACTGGAAACGCCTTTGAACAACTGATTCGGATCCTGACGTCATATGGTTAACAAAACCTGATTCGTGTCCGCAAGCTCTAACCGTGCAATTTTTATCGAATCGCCATAAGATGTTGCGTACAAGAAGTTTTTTGCATCCGTACCAGTTCAAGTTCCACATTAAGAATCGGGTTCAACCGACTCTCGCGATTCGCCCTTCGTTCTCTAGGAGCGACCGCCTTCAGCCAGCCAAAGACAGTGTGCTAATGATTAACGATGCGGGTAAACAGCAGGTTAAGGATCCGCCCACACGGCGAGGAAGTTTAAGGCTTTCGCAATGAAGGCACTGGCGGAGCAGATCGGCGATATCGACGGCGTCATGATGTACGGCCGGGTGGTCGGCGTCCGCGGACTGATGGTCGAAATCGCCGGTCCGATCCACGCCATGTCGGTCGGCGCGCGGATCGTGGTGGAAACTGGTGGTAGCCGGTTCATTCCTTGCGAGGTGATCGGCTTCAACGGCAACAACGCCGTGGTGATGCCGTTCGCCGGGCTCGAAGGGGTGCGGCGCGGCTGCCGCGCGGTGATCGCCAACGCCGCCGCGCAGGTGCGGCCGTCGCCGTCCTGGCTTGGCCGGGTGCTCAACGCGATGGGCGAGCCGATCGACGGCAAGGGGCCGCTGACCCAGGGCACCTCGCCGATGACGTTCCGGAATGCGCCGCCGCCGGCGCATTCCAGGAAGCGGGTCGGCGCGCCGCTCGATCTCGGCGTGCGGGCGCTGAATACCTTTTTGACCTGCTGCCGCGGTCAAAGGCTCGGCATTTTCGCCGGCTCCGGCGTCGGCAAATCGGTGCTGCTGTCGATGCTGGCGCGCAACGTCGACGCCGACGTCTCGGTGATCGGCCTGGTCGGCGAGCGCGGCCGCGAGGTGCAGGAATTTTTGCAGGACGATCTCGGCGACGAGGGCATGGCGCGCTCGGTGGTGGTGGTGGCGACCTCCGACGAGCCGGCGCTGATGCGGCGCCAGGCGGCTTACCTCACGCTGGCGATTTCGGAATATTTCCGCGACGACGGCAAGGACGTGCTGTGCCTGATGGATTCGGTGACGCGCTTTGCGATGGCGCAGCGCGAAATCGGGCTCTCGGCCGGCGAGCCGCCGACCGCGAAAGGCTATACGCCGACCGTGTTCACCGAACTGCCGAAGCTGCTGGAGCGCGCCGGCCCGGGATTGAACGAGGGCACCATCACCGGGATCTTCACCGTGCTGGTCGACGGCGACGATCATAACGAGCCGGTGGCCGACGCGGTGCGCGGCATTCTCGACGGCCACATCGTGATGGAGCGGGCGATCGCCGAGCGCGGCCGTTATCCGGCGATCAACATCCTGAAATCGGTGTCGCGCACCATGCCGAAATCCGCCGACCCGGCCTATCTGCCGATCATCCGCAGGGCGCGGCAGATCATGGGCACCTATGCCGACATGGAAGAGTTGATCCGGCTCGGCGCCTACCGCGCCGGCTCCAGCCCCGAGGTCGACGAGGCGATCAGGCTGCACCAGCCGCTGGAAGACTTTTTGCGCCAGGGCAAGGAAGAGGCCACCGCGCTGCAGGCAGGATACGCACAATTGGAGCAAATCGTCAGTAATTTAGAAACGGAACGCTAACTTTGTCACGCCATCATGCGGAAGAAGCACTTGCGTTGCCGGTGAGGCCCGATTCGGGAATGCCGGCTCGTCCCGCGTCAGCTTGGGACTTCTGGGGAGTATTAAGTCGATGAAGTCACGCGAAACCCTGATCCGCCTGAAGAAGTTTCAGGTCGACGAAAAGCGCCGAAGGGTCGCGCAGATCGAAGGCATGATCGCCGACTTCCAGCGCATGTCGGTCGATCTCGAACGCGAGATCCAATCCGAACAGGAGCGCGCCGGGATCAACGATCCGACGCATTTCGCCTATCCGACCTACGCCAAGGCCGCGATCCAGCGCCGCGAGAACCTGACCCGCTCGGCCGACGAACTGCGCATCCAGCTCGAGGACGCCCGCAGCCAGCTCAACGAAGCCTTCGACGAGTTGAAGAAGGTCGAATTGTTGGACGAGCGCGACCAGGCCCGCGAACGCGCCGAAGAAAGTGCGCGCGAACAGGCCGACCTCGATAGCATCGGCCTGATGCGCGCCCGGATCGGCGTGGTCGCCTGAACGGGCTTCGCCGGCGCTGCGTCGCCGGTTGATCGCAGACCGCAAACAAAACACCCGGGTCGCAAGGCCCGGGTGTTTGCGTCTGGGGGATGCGAGATGACTCGCCTCGCCGAGCGTAATCAGGCTGATTTGAGTCGGGCGGAGTAGCGTAGCGGAGTAGCGTAGGGTGGGCACGCTTCGCCGTCGCCCATCGAGCGACGGCGAAGCGTGCCCACCGCGGCTGGA
Organism: Rhodopseudomonas palustris BisB18; assembly: GCF_000013745.1. Lineage (GTDB taxonomy): Bacteria > Pseudomonadota > Alphaproteobacteria > Rhizobiales > Xanthobacteraceae > Rhodopseudomonas_A > Rhodopseudomonas_A palustris_F. Next base: position 4,709,430 of record NC_007925.1, on the reverse strand, counting down.
AGTGGCGTCGCGACCGAGATGGTGGGCACGGCGCCACGAGCGCCTTTGCCCACCCTACGCGTGCCGCGCCCTCGACCGTTCTTAAGGACACCACATGACTGACCTCGAATCCTTCATCCGCGGCCTGCCCAAAACCGATCTCCACATGCACATCGAGGGCAGCATCGAACCCCAGCTGATGCTGGACCTCGCCGCCCGCAATGGCATGAAGCTCCGCTGGGACACGGCCGAGGCGCTACGTGGGGCCTACCAGTTCGATAACCTGCAGTCGTTCCTCGATCTCTACTTCGAGGGTTGTAAGGTGCTGGTCGCCGAGGGCGACTTTCGCGACGTGACCCGCGCCTACCTGCGCCGGGCCCATGAAGACGGCGTGGTCCGCGCCGAACTCTTCATCGGCCCGCAGAGCTTCACTGAACGTGGCACTCCACTCGAGGCGCTGATGTCCGGCGTGCTCGGCGCGATGCAGGAGGCGCGCCGCGAGCACGGACTAAGCGTCGGCCTGATGATCAGCGTCCACCGCCACCGCACCGAGGCGGACGCGATGGTCATGCTGGATCAGATCATGCCCTGGAAAGACCAGATCATCGCCATCGGCATGGGCGGCGCCGAGCTCGGCAACCCGCCCGCCAAGTTCGCCCGCTTCTTCAAAGCGGCCCGCGACCGCGGCTTTCGCACCACCGTCCATGCCGGGGAGGAAGGGCCCGCCGCCTACGTGCGTGAGGCTCTGGAATTGCTGCAGGTCGACCGCATCGACCACGGCAACGCCTGCCTCGCCGATCCCGATCTGGTACGAGAACTGGCCATGCGACGCATCCCGCTGACCGTCTGTCCGCTCTCCAATCTGCGGCTGAAGGGGGTGACGGAGATGGCGCGGCATCCGCTGAAGACCATGATGGCGCAGGGCCTGCACGTCACCGTCAACACCGACGACCCGCCTTACTTCGGCGGCTACGTGACCGAGAACCTCTTGGCCTGCCGCGAGGCTCTCGACCTGTCGCGGGAGGAGATCGTCCGCCTCGTCCGCAACGGGCTGGAGGCGGCCTTCGTGACCACGGAGGAGCGCGAAATCCTGCTCAGGCAGTTGGATGACTACCTTGCGCGGCATGCCGTCGCGTCAACGTCGTAGCAGCGTAGGGTGGGCACGCTTTCGCCGTCGCTCGCAGAGCGACGGCGAAAGCGTGCCCACCATGAGGGCGTGAAGTGGCGTTGGGATCGAGAGGAGGTGAGCACAGCGCCCAGTGCGCGTTACTACTCTCAGGTTATGACGCGGTTTGTGATTCAACCCAATCTGGTGTTAGTTTCTGACCATCAAGATTGGATTCGTCATGCTCATTCAGAACATTTGTAAGCTACGGAATGCCGGAATTTTAGCTGATCGCACTCCAAAAACGCCAAGCTTAGGGTTTAGGCGATTCAATCTGATCTACGGATTTAACGGTTCAGGCAAGAGTACTCTGTCGAGGTGTTTTGCGGCGATGCAACCGGATCCCAATACCGGATACTTGCCTGCAGCGTGCGAGTTCGAGTTCACTACAGACAGCGGCGAGACGGTGCGAGCCGGCACTCTAAACGCTTTGAATAGCCGTCTGGCGGTTTTCAATGAGGACTTCATTGATCTAAACCTGCAGTGGTCGGCCGGCAAGGCGCGCCCTGTGTTCTATATCGGCAAAGAACAAGCCGAAGCAGCTGCGAATCTGAAAAGGACTGAAGCAGCTATACCGGCGGCGACTGAGCGAAAGGCAGGTGCCGAGAAGCTTGTCAGGGCCGGGGAACAGCAAGTTGCTACATTCAAGCGTGAAGTGGCTCGGAAGATCTCTCAGGAAATCAGACCGGCAAATCGAAAATATGAGGCGCCCCAGCTCACCTCCGATTATGCTGCACTTGATTTGGATGCGGGAGCAACACTCAACGATACACAACTGGCGGCGCAGCGGGAGTTGTGTCGGCGAGATGAGGCAATGCCGGAACTCGCGAATGTAGACTTCGATACCGCACCGGCAAACGTCGCATTGCAAACGGCGATCCGCCTGCTGCAGGAGACTCCGAGCCTCACAATAATTCCTGAACTGGAGACGCACTCGGAAATGTTGCGGTGGGTTCAAGAGGGGGTAGACTATCACGAAAACCACGGACTCAATGAGTGTCTATTGTGCGGCGGTATTCTATCGTCCGAGCGCAAAGATCTGTTGGCGAGCGCGTTAGACGAGGGTTTTGAGAAATTTCAAGAGGCGCTCGACCTCGCAAAGGAGAAACTAGAGGCCGAGCGGGAACGCTATCAGAAAATAGCGTTGTCGATTTCATCATCCAGGGACGTCGTGGCCGATCGGCGCGAAGAATACGACCAAGCCGCCGGTCGGGTGAAGGAGGAGCTCGCCGATTCCATTGCGAAGGTACTTGAACCGGCGATTGCGGCGATCGACGCGAAGTTGGCGAGGCCGACTCTCAAGCCTGACGCTAAGGCGATGACGTGGGGTGATTCGCGGCTGACCGACGAAGCCTTTGCGCGGATCGAATCCTGGGGAGGGGTATTGAATCTTAATATCGCAAGACACAACGAGGCGTGCGCCAGCTTTTCTCAACGTCAGGAGGACGCGCGCCTTGCCCTGCGTAGGCACCATTTGGCCGAGAATCACCAGGAGTATGCGAGCGTTGGCGAGGCGGTGGCCAGTGCGGAGAATGAACTCAAGGCCGCGACTAGCGAACTCCAGGCGCTTCAGGCCGAAGCGCGCGATCTGAGTGTGCGTGTGAAGGAACACGGGCAAGCCGCCGCGAAAATCAACCGGCTGATCGAAGCGTATCTCGGCCACAAGGAACTCTCGATTGTCAGCGTTGATAAGGGCTACGAAATCCACCGGCGTGGTCGACCCATCGAGGGTAGCCCCAGCGAGGGGGAAAAAACAGCGATAGCCATATGTTACTTCCTGTCGACGCTGGAAGCTGACGGGAAATCTATAAAGGACAGCATCGTCGTGGTGGATGATCCAATATCGAGTCTCGACAGCAAGGCTCTCAACTACGCCTGCTCCTTGCTCTTAAGTCGGCTTGCGGATGCATCCCAGGTTTTCGTGCTGACCCACAATCAGAACTGTATGAACGAGTTTAAGAAGGCATGGAGCCGCTTCCATCGACCGCGCAAAGAAAATGCCACGCCGACCGCCAGTCTTCTTTTCCTGGACGTCAAAATTCCCCACGGAGGAGAGACGCGCACTACCACGATCGTGGAAATGTCGCGATTGCTTCGTGAGTACGACTCCGAATATCACTATCTCGTCGACCACGTTCTCAAGTTCCATGCGAGTAACGACTCGGAGTATGAGTACGCCTATATGATTCCGAACGTCCTTCGGAGGGTGCTCGACGTATTCCTCGCGTTCCGCTGCCCGGGCAGCGCTGGCTTCGCGGGCAAGATGGAACAGCTTGGGAAGGACTACGAAGCGCTCGACGGCGAGCGGGTGGCAGCGTTACAGCGACTTGTTCAGCTAGAATCCCATTCGGATAGCGTTGACGATCTCATTGGATTTTCGTCGATGACGCTCGAGGAAAGTAAGTCCGCGGCTGCGGCGCTGGTCGGCTTGATGGAAATTGTGGATCCGAATCACCTGGCCGCGTTGCGTCGCCTGTGCCGACCCGGCAAAGGTGGGTAGGCAAGGCGTCGTCGCTGCGTACGCAGGGACCCATACTCCGCGGAGGCGGCGGTTTCGCCGTGTGGTAAGTCCTCTGCTTCATCGTGGACTCCAGGGGTTATGGGTCCCGGCCTGCGCCGGGACGACCCGCAGAGAGGCCGTGCGTGATCGCGGCGATCCGACGCGAGGCTGAAACCCCGTTGGGGCGATGGAGCCTGGTCGAAAGCGCGGCGAGCGAAATCAGGGTGTCATTGCGAGCCGAGGGCGGCGCGCTGCGCCGCCTGAGCAGCGAAGCAATCCAGGGGCTGCACGCGTGGCTCTGGATTGCTTCGTCGCAAGTGCTCCTCGCAATGACGGGTGCACGCCTCGGTCCGGTGATCGGCGTTTCCTGCAAGCCTGCGCTCGCGGCGCGCCGAATATGTCTTGGCGGTGCTCAGCGGAAGGCCGCCGCCCAAGCCCCGGGGCTCTGCAACTCCGCCTATCCACACCCCATCTCCCCCGATGGTTGGTGGATGCCAGGACTGCGGTTTATGCTAGGAGGGTGCGCCGCCGATCGGCGCGCAGATGGCGATGGGGTATCGCCGTGGGGGACGTTGAATGCTGACGCCGGCTGAGTTGGTCTGGCTGCTTGCCGCTGTGTCCAAGGGCGACGAACTCGCCTTCGAGCGGCTCTATGCGGCGACGCGCGCGAAACTGTTCGGCGTGGTGCTGCGTATCTTGCGGCGTCAGGACCTCGCCGAAGAGGTCATTCAGGAAGCCTACGTCAAGATCTGGAAAAGCGCCGGGCAGTTCAACCCCGCCGTCGCTTCCCCCATCACCTGGATGGTCTCGATCGCGCGCAACCGGGCGATCGACGTGGTGCGCAAGCGCGGCGAGGTTTCGATCGAGGAAGAGCCGGCCGCGCTCGACGTGGCCGCCGACACGCCGGATCCGTTGGCGCGCCGGGAGATGACCGAAGAATTGAAGCGGCTGTTGGAATGCGTCGGCCGGCTCGAGCCGGATCGGCAGAAGCTGGTGCTGCTGGCCTATTACAACGGCTGGAGCAGGGACCAATTGGCGGCGAAGTTCGAGACGCCGGTGAACACGGTGAAGACCTGGCTGCGCCGCAGCCTGTTGGACGTGCGCGAGTGTCTGGGATTGGCATGATGGAGTACAGCGAAGACCATATCGCGCTCGCCGCGGAATATGCGCTCGGCACGCTGGACGCCGACGAGCGCGCCCAGGTCTCATCGATGATGTCGGTCGACAAGGACTTCGCCGCGATGGTCGAGGCCTGGGAGCGCAAGCTCGGCGCGCTCAACCAGATGGTCGACGCGGTCGAGCCGCCGGCGGAGTTGTGGGACCGCATCAAGCTGGCCGCCGGCCTGTCCGGCGCGCAGCAGCCGTTGCAGATTCCGCCGCTGCCGGTCGCGCCCGTGGTCGTGGCGCCTCAGCCCGAGCCCGCGGTCTCCACCGGGCTCAGCCCGGAATCCAAGCGCGTGGTGCATTTCGCGTTCCGCGCCAAGATGTGGCAGTGGGGCGCGATGGGCATAGGCGCGATCGCAGCCTCGCTGTTCGCCATCATCGTCGCGCAACTGGCGTATCCGGACATCCTGCCGAACGAATTGCGCCCCGCGATTCGCACCCAGGTGGTGCAGGTCGCAGGCCCGCCGCCGCCGATCCCGGCGCAATACGTCGCGTTGCTGCAGAAGGACGCCGCCTCGCCGGCGTTCATCCTGACGGTGAACGCCGCCACCAAGGATTTCACCGTGCGCAAGGTCGGCGCCGAGCAGGAGCCGGGCAAGAGCTACGAGTTGTGGCTGGTGTCGGACAAATTGCAGCGGCCGCGCTCGCTCGGCGTGATCGGCAGCGACGACTTCACCATCCGCGCCGCCTTGGCGGCGTTCGACAGCGACACCGTGAGCAAGGCGACCTATGCGGTCACCGTGGAGCCGGAAGGCGGCTCGCCGACCGGCGTCGCCACCGGGCCGATCGTGTTCACCGGCAAGCTGATCGAGACCGTGCCGCCGACGGCGCCGACCAAATAGCCTGCCGCAGCTTTGCCACAAGATTTTCGGCCGCAGAATCCGGCCGATCGCCAAGCCCGATCGTCAAGGCCCGATTGCCAAGGCTGCAGACAAAAGAAAACGCCCGTGGGGCGCGGGCGTTTTCCGTCTTAGGTCCACTTGGGGGAGTGGATTTTCCTAGACATCACGCGGAGCTCGGGGCTGGAAAGCGCCGCGTGAATTCGAAATCTCAACGATATCAGCGAACCAGCGAGGTGCTGGAGCTGGTGACGGTGACCGGCTGGCCGGCCTTGATCACCCGCGCGGTCTGGCTGTATGACTCATCCGAGTTGACGCGGGCGGAAATACCAAATCCTGCCACCGCGATGCCGGCGATAAGAGCAACCACCACGATTTTCAAATGGGTGGTTCGGTCGGCGCTGTAAATCGAATGATTCATTGAAGCCTCCTGCCGTTTCTCCGCTTTGGCGATGTGTCTTGCGCATTCCATCGGCGGTTCAACGTCTCGCAGGAGGAAACGTAAGAATTCTGCAATTGGTTCCGAAGAGCCGATCACAAGGCAGTGATAATTCGTGAAAGCTCGCGATCGGAAATCGCTGACGCCCCCGGCGAACGACAGTTTTATTCAATAAATCAGGGGATTACCTGATTCGCCGGCGATGCGAGGCGAGCAAAGCCGCGCGGTGTCAAGCCGCGCCTCCGGGCGGAAAGCGCTTGGCTGTTGCGGAAATGCCGCGCCGGCTCAGACGCTTCCGACGGTCTTCAGCCGCGCGCGCGGATGGATTTCGGCCTGCGACAGCACGGTGGTCTGCGCCCGGAACCGCTCCACCAGCGAGCGCACGAACGGCCGGATCGAGGCCGAGGTGACCAGCACCGGCGCCTCGCCCTCGCGCGCGGCCTGCTCGAACTTGTCGCGCACCACGGTCATGAACTCCGACAGTTTCGACGGCTGCATCGCCAGGCTGCGGTCTTCGCCCTGGCCGATGATGGATTCGGCGAACGCCTGCTCCCACTTCGCCGACAGCGCGATCAGCGGCAGATAGCCGTTGTACGAGGTGTTCTGCGCGCAGATCTGCCGCGCCAGCCGGGCCCGGACGTGCTCGACGATGGTCGACGGGTTGCGCGAAATGCCGAGCGCATCGGCGATGCCCTCGAGGATGGTCGAGAGGTCGCGGATCGAGATCCGCTCCGCCAACAGCAGCTGCAGCACGCGCTGGATGCCCGACACGGTGATCTGTCCCGGCACGATGTCCTTGACCAGTTCGCCCTGTTCTTTCGGCAGTTCCTTCAACAGCTTCTGGGTTTCGCCGTAGGACAACAGGTCGGACATGTTGTTCTTCAACAGTTCGGTCAGATGGGTCGACAGCACGGTGGCGGCGTCGACCACGGTGTAGCCCTTCATCGTCGCCTCTTCCTTGAGGCTGGCGTCGACCCAGGTCGCCGGCAGCCCGAAGGTCGGCTCGGTGGTGTGGATGCCGGGCACCGCGACCTGATTGCCGCCGGGGTCCATGACCATGAACTGGCTCGGCCAGATCCGGCCGGTGCCGGCGTCGACTTCCTTGATCTTGATGACGTAGCTGTTGGCCTCGAGCTGGACGTTGTCGAGGATCCGCACCGAGGGCATCACGAAGCCCATCTCGACCGCGAGCGAGCGGCGCAGCGCCTTGATCTGCTCGGTGAGGCGATCGGTGCCGTCCGGGCCGTTGACCAGCGGCAGCAGCGCGTAGCCGAGCTCGATCTTGAGGTCGTCGATCTTTAGCGACGCCTGGATCGGCTCCTCCTCCGCGGCGCTGGCGGCGGCGGCCGCCGCGGCCGGCGCGTTGGCTTCGCGTTCTTCGGTCACCTTGGCGGCGCGGTTGCGCTTGCCGGCCGACACCGCCAGCCACGCCGCGCCGCCGCCGAGCAGCAGGAACGGCAGCATCGGAATGCCGGGCAGGGTGGCCAGCACCAGCATGACGCCGGCCGACATGCCGAGCGCCTGCGGATAGCCGGACAATTGCTTCATCAGCGCCTTGTCGGCGGCGCCGGAGACGCCGGCCTTCGACACCAACAGGCCGGCGGCGGTGGAGACGATCAACGCCGGCACCTGCGTCACCAGGCCGTCGCCGACGGTCAGCAGCGTGTAGGTCCGCGCCGCCTCGCTGAACGAGAGGCCCTGCTGGGCGACGCCGATAATAATGCCGCCAATCACGTTGATGAACACCACCAAAAGGCCGGCGACGGCGTCGCCGCGGACGAACTTCGAGGCACCGTCCATCGCTCCGAAGAAGCCGCTTTCGTCTTCCAGGTCCTTGCGGCGCGCCTTGGCGGTCTTTTCGTCGATCAAGCCGGCGGACAGATCGGCGTCGATCGCCATCTGCTTGCCCGGCATCGAGTCCAACTGGAACCGCGCGGCGACTTCGGCGATACGGCCCGAACCCTTGGTGATGACGACGAAGTTCACGATCACCAGGATCGCGAACACGATGATGCCGATGACGAAATTGCCGCCCATCACGAAATTGCCGAACGCCTCGATGACGTGGCCGGCGGCGGCGGTGCCCTCATGGCCGTGCGACAGGATCAGCCGCGTCGAAGCCATGTTGAGCGACAGCCGCAACATCGTGGAGATCAATAGGATGGTCGGAAACGAGGAGAATTCCAGCGGCGCCTGGATGAACAGCGCGGTCATCAGGATCAGGATCGACAGCGTGATCGAGATCGCCAGAAACAGGTCGAGCACGACCGAGGGCAGCGGCATGATCAGCACGACCAGGATGGTCAGCACGCCGAACGCCAGCGCCAAATCGCCGCGCTTCAGCATGGTGCCGAGTTCGCCGAGGCTCGGGATCTGCATCCCCTTGGCGCCGCCGCCCTGACCCGCCGCTACATCGGACATCGTTGCCGCTTCCCCCCGCGGTTGTCGCCCGCGGCTGCTAAACGCCTGCGCGACGGCCGAAGGGCCGCCGGCTTGAAGGTGAGGCACCGCACTGGCGTCTACGGGCAATCCCCGAATTCACGCGGTCGACGACACTCAACTCACTAGGCAATTTTTGCCCTGTGCATGGTTAGGAAAGGGTTAACGCGGGCGGCTGTCGCCCATCCTTCCGACGGCGTCGGCTCCCGCTCGCGGGTTGTTGCGAGCCGCTCTTGACCCTTACCCGCAGGCCGGCGAAGTTGCGTCGTGGAAACGCCTTCTTCAACAGCCGCAACGTCGGCCAAATTCATCCCAGATTCTCGCCAGGCGTGGATCAGGCTGGCCCTTGCGCTGGCGATCGGCTCGATCGGCAGCGTCGGCATGTGGTCGGTGGTGGTGGTGCTGCCGGTGGTGCAGGCCGAATATCACACCACCCGCGGCGCGGCCTCGCTGGCCTTCACGCTGGCGATGCTGGGGTTCGGCCTCGGCGGGGTTCTCACCGGCAAGCTGACCGACCGCTTCGGCATCGTGCCGGCGATCGGGCTTGGCGTGGTGGTGTTGGGGCTCGGCTATGTCGGGGCAGGGGTTTCGACCAGCCTGTGGCAATTCGTGCTGTTGCATCTGTTGATCGGCGCCGGCTCGTCGGCGACCTTCGGCCCGTTGATGGCGGAGGCGTCGCACTGGTTCGAGCGTTACCGCGGCCTGGCCGTCGCGATCGCCGCCAGCGGCAACTATGTCGGCGGCACGATCTGGCCGCCGCTGGTGAATTGGGGCGTGCAGTCGTTCGGCTGGCGGCCGACCCATATCGGGATCGGCGTGGTCTGCACGGCGACGATGGCGGTGGTGCTGCTGGCGTTGCGGGCGCGCATGGGCCGCCACGAGGCGCACCGCCACCTCAACGCGCCGCCGCCGCGGATCGATCTGCGGCTGCCGACCAACACGCTGACGGCGTTGCTGTGTGTCGCCAGCGTCGCCTGCTGCGTGGCGATGGCGATGCCGCAGGTGCATATCGTGGCCTATTGCGGCGACCTCGGCTATGGGCCGGCGCGCGGCGCCGAGATGCTGTCGCTGATGCTCGGCTTCGGCATTGCCAGCCGGATCGGCTCGGGTTTTCTCGCCGACCGCATCGGCGGCATCAAGACGCTGCTGCTCGGATCGGTGGCGCAGGGCGTTGCGCTGTTGTTCTACCTGTTCTTCGACAGCCTCGGCTCGCTCTACGTCATTTCGGCGATGTTCGGCCTGTTCCAGGGCGGCATCGTGCCGAGCTATGCCATCATCGTCCGTGAGGCGATGCCGGCCAGCGAGGCCGCCACAAGGGTCGGGATGGTGATCCTGGCCTCGGTGCTCGGGATGTCGCTGGGCGGCTGGATCTCCGGCGTGATCTTCGACGCCACCGGCTCCTACGCCGCGGCGTTCATCAACGGCATGGCCTGGAACGCGCTCAACGTCACCATCATGGTGGCGCTGCTGATCCGGGCGCGGGGCCGGCCGGCGGTGGCGTGAGCCGGATACTAGGTAGCGTCCCTAGTCGCGCTGCTATTGCTACTCTCACCACCATTGAGTTCCGCTAAAGTTAGGTTGAAAGGTATCCACGGCCGAGTTCCGTGTGCGGAACCTGTCAACGGCAACTTGGACCAAAGCCTCTCTTGCTAGCATCCGTTTTGCATGGAGAGATTGTGTGAGGGGTGACTTTCTCCGAGGCGGGACGGCGATGATCGATATCAGCGATTGCAGCAGTTGGACGGAGGCGGTGGCACCGAGACGGGATGATCCCGTTCTGTTTCTGCATCCGCCGAAGAGCGCCGGGATGACCGTCCTTTCGTTTTTTCGCTTGAATCAGTCCGGCGATAATTTCGTCAATTTGAGCCGGGATTCCGGCGGCGTTGCGGCCAATACGCCTCGTTATCTTCAGACCAGGATCGGAGGCGGCCACCTGGTCTATGGCGTCCACCATCAACTCCGAAGGCCACTGAACTACGTGACGATCCTTCGCGATCCGCTTCAAAGGCAGATTTCGCATTTCCATTATGTTCGAACCGGCAAGAACGGAGTGATGAGCGAGGGCTGCAGCGTCTCCTCGGAGGAGAGTCTCGTCTATCGAGGGGCCATCACGCTGGAGGAATGGGTCGAAAATTCCCTCCAGGAAACCAATTTGCTCGTCAAAATGCTGAGCGGTAAAGCGCCCAACGAGCGCTCGCTCGCGGAGGCCAAGGCCAACATCGAATCCGGAAGAATCTTCGCTGGACTTGCCGAAGACATGGAGTCCTACTTGCTGCTTCTGTGCGGGCGAACCGGTTTGTCGCGTCCATTTCATTTCGACACAAACCGTACCAGGACGATTGAAAAGAGCGACTCGCCGAGTCCAGCGGCCATCGCGAGCTTCAAACATCTCAACCGGCTCGACTACGAGTTGTTTGAGTTTGTGAAATTGCGGACCCGGTGCCTCGTCGCAGAGCTCCCGGACTTCTTTGAGAAGGCGCTGACCGATGTCCGAGTGATCCAGCGCAGAATAGATCACCTCGCGAATCCTCACGAACACAATTACATCGACCGCGGTTTTGACGCCGGCTTCCTCTCAAGGGTTTGCGATTGCATCGGAGGCGGCGTTGAGTCGATCGACCGATGCATCGAGGCACTACGGCCTCTGCTGGGCAGCCAGCCGCCGTTTCATCACGGCTTCGTTGACGACGTCAGCAACGGTGTGGTGACCGGATGGGCCGTCAATCTCGAAGCTCCCGGCGAGAGATTGTTGATCGAGATTCGTTCGGCCGCCGAGGTGATCGCCACCGGCTGGACCGACCTGCCCAGGCCGGATGTCAGCCAGGCCGGATTTGGCAACGGCGGATCTGGCTTTTCGATCAAGTTGCCGGAAGGCTTTTCCGACGACTTCGTGGTCGGCATCCGCGGCGCCTTCGATGGTCTGCAACATGCCGGCCCTTGGAAGCTTGGTTGGAATTGTTGCTGAGGCGGCGCTGCTTGAGAACTCTGAAGCCTCTGATTGCCTCCGGCTCAGATTGCCCGGAATTCATAATCGCTTGAACCTATTGGCTTTTCTGCGCCGCCCGATCACGGTAGCCGGCTGCTGGGAGCGATCAGACAACGTGACGATTGCCGGATGGTGGGTGGCATTGTATGGGTGCCCACCGTCGTCCGCGCGACGCCCGGGCCTGTAGCTCAATGGTTAGAGCCGGCCGCTCATAACGGTCTGGTTGCAGGTTCGAGTCCTGCCGGGCCCACCAAAGGAATTTGACAAGAATATCATCGCCCGTGCCGGCCTTCCCGCGCCGCGGCCGAGGGGATGGCATCGCGCCGTGTTCCAGCGACATATCGAGATCGGCACCGGTGTCACCCGGCCGTGTTGGCTTTCTTTTCGTGGGAAAAGATCCAGACCACGCCCCCCAGTGCACCGACGAAGAACGTCACCGCGCCGAACAGCAGCGAGATGTTGACGCCGTCGGCGAGCGGCAGCCCGGCATAGCCGAACGCCACCATCATCGCGGTCTCCCGGACGCCCCAGCCGGCGATCGAAATCGGCAGCATGGTCACCAGCGTGACCGGCGGGATCAGCAGCAACAGTTCCCAAAACTGCACCGGCGCGGCGATCGATCGCGCCACGCACCAGACGATGGTCACCGTGAGCGCGTGAATGACGAATGACAGCAGCGCCACCCAGGCGCCGCCGGCGCTTTCGAACAGCACACGGTTGGCGACCACCGAACAGGCCTGAATGTGATGCGTCGGCCGCCAGGCCTTCAGCCGGTGCCAGCGAATTTTGCCGAACGCCAGAAAGCCGATGCCGCCGCCCAGCGCGGCGAGATCGATCAGCGTCACCCCGGTGCGGCCGTGCGGGTCCTGGATCAGTTGGTAACTCCAGGGCAGGCTGACAATGACGATGATGGCCAGCGCAATGAGGCCGATCGCCCGATCCACGAACACCGAATAGGCGGCGGCACGCCAGCCGGCGCCGGTGCGGCTCACCAACAGCAGCCGGACCGCGTCGCCGCCGATCGACGACGGCAGGGTCTGGTTGAAGAACGCGCCGATCATGTTGAAGCGAAGCGCCTGACCGATCGACAGCGGTGCTGCGCAATAAGAGCTGATCCGGCGCCAGCGCAGCGCCGAACAGCCGATCTGAACCAGAAAGATGCCGATCGACAGCGCCAGCCAGCCGATGCTGCCGCGGCCGATCCGCGCCCAAAGCGCTGCAAAATCGACGTTGCGCAGCGCCAGGAAGAGGAGCCCCGCCGAGACCAGGAATTTGAGCGCCTGAATAGCGAATTTGCGCATCAAACAGGCCGCGCGACGAACTGAATAGCGTGATTGAAAAACATCATGACAAATCGTTTGCCTGCATCTCGCGACGGCGCCGCAACCGTTGCATAACGATCTTTGTGAATTCGCCGGGTTGTAAATCGTTTGCCGAGGCTCCGCAACCGATCACCTCCGCCCGTCTGCATCGGCTCTCGCCACTTCGCTTGCCCACCAGGCGTAAGTCGTCTCGAGGCCGCGGCGCAGCGAATAGCTCGGCTGCCACCCGGTGGAGCGGATCAGCGTCGGACTGGCAACGATCATCGCCGGGTCGCCCTCGCGGTCGGGCCTGGCGCCGAGCCGGATGAGCTCCGCGCGGCCGCTGATCTCGCCAATTAGTTCGACAATGCGTCGCAGTTGGATCGGGTCGCCGGAGGCGAGGTTGACCGCGCCTTCAAGCGGCGAATTCAGCAGCGCCACGGCGGCGGCCGCCAAATCTTCGATATAGAGGAAATCGCGCCAGGCCGCGCCGGAGGAGAATTCCGCGGGCTGCCCCAGCGCCAATTGCCGGCAGGCGTAAGGAATGATCCGGCCGGCATTTTCGTAAGGGCCATAGCCGAAGAACACCCGGCCGGTGGCGGCGGACAGGCCGAGCTTGGCGGAGGCCGCCTGCAGCACGTCATGGAATGACTTCTTGGCGCTGCCGTACAGCGTGTTCGGCCGCTCCGGGGTGACGCCCTCGACCATGCAGCCATACGACCAATCATATTCCGCGGCGGTGCCGATCTGTACGAAACGCTCGCCGCCCGATGCTGCGAAGGCGCGCAATAGGTCGCAGCTCGCGGCCAGCCACGCCAGGTTCTCCGGGCTGCCCCAATAGTCGTTGTGCGCGGTGATCCAGGCCGCATGCAAAACATGCGTCGGACGCAGCTTCAGGCAGAGCGCATGAGCCGCGTCCGGCTGCAACAGATCGAGGCTGTGCCAGACGGTGCGGGCCTGGCCATTGTCGCTGTCCCGCCGGCGCGATTGCGTGGCGTGGATCTCAGTGACACGGGGATCGGCTTCGAGCCGACGCAGAACGTGCCGTCCGATGAAGCCGCGAGCGCCGGTGATCAGGACGCGCATGGCGGGCTCACTGCGAGACGGAGGTCGGATCGATCGCCGCCAGCGCGGGCAGATCGCGATCGCGCTGGCTGATGACAGAAGGCGGGTGCGGCCAGCGCACGGCGATCTGCGGATCGCTGAAGTTCACGCCGCGCGCCAGGCTCGCCACGTAAGGCTGCGCGATCTGATAGGCTACCGTGGTCTCGTCGGTCAGCGTCAGAAAGCCGTGGGCAAACCCTCGCGGAATATACAGCGCGCGCTGGTTCTGCTCGGTGAGCTCGGCGGCGTACCATCTGGCGAAAGTCTTCGAATCGGTGCGGATATCCACCGCGACGTCGAAGATCGCGCCATTCACCACCCGCACCAGCTTGTCTTCCATGTGCGGCTGTGCCTGAAAATGCAGGCCGCGCAGGGTGTATTGCGCGCGGTTGTAGGATAGGCTGGCCTGGTCGATCGCCGGGTTGAGGCCGTGGGCCTCGAAGGTCGACGCGCAGAACGTCCGCAGGAAGTAACCGCGCTCGTCCGCGATGATGTCGGGCTCGATCAGCACGCAGCCGGCCAGCGGTGTCGGGATGATCTTCAACGCCGTCAATCCTCACACAATGCGCGGCAGCGGAATCGGAATGATGAACTTGCCGCCCCAGGCGCGCACCGAGGCCATTTGTTCGACGATTTCTGCTTCCAGATTCCACGGCAGCACCACGATATAATCGGGCTTGGCCTCGGCGATCGCCTCCGGCGCCAAGATCGGCAGCCTGGTGCCGGGAAGGAACATGCCCTGCTTGTGCGGCGAGCGATCGACGGTGAAGTCGATCATGTCGGCGCCGATGCCGCAGTAGTTCAACAGCGTATTGCCCTTGGCCGGCGCGCCGTAGGCGGCGATCCGCTTGCCCTGGCGCTTCAGGTCGATCAGCAGCGACAGCAGCGCGCGCTTGGTTTCGCGGACCCGCTCGGCGAATCCCAGATAGGGCGCGTTGGTTTGCAATCCCATGTCGGCTTCGCGGGCGCGAACCGCGGCGAGGCCCGGCTGAGGCTTGTGCTCGGCGTCCTTGCGGCAGGCGAACAGCCGCAGCGAGCCGCCGTGGGTCGGCAGTTCCTCGACGTCGAACACCCGCAGCCCCTGCGATTCGAAGATCCGTTCGCAGGCCAAGAGTGACAGATAGGAGAAATGCTCGTGGTAGATAGTGTCGAACTGATTGTGCTGGAACATCTGCAACAGATGCGGGAATTCGAACGTCGCGACACCGTTGTCGGCCAGCAGGATGGCAAAGCCGCGGACGAAATCGTTGATGTCGGGAACGTGGGCGAGCACGTTGTTCGCCGTCGTCAGATCGGCGCGGGTGCCGCTGTCGACCAGTTCGGTCGCGGTGGCGCTGCCGAAGAACTTCACCAGGGTCGAGATGTTGCGTTCGTCCCGCGCCACCTTCGCCACCGAGGCGCTGGGCTCGATGCCGAGCACCGGAATGCCGGCCTTCTGGAAGTACTGCAGCAGATAGCCGTCGTTGCTGGCGATCTCGACCACCAGCTTCGATCCGTCGATCGCAAAGCGCTGCTGCATCTGCTGCGCATAGCGTTCGGCATGCGCCAGCCACGACGTCGAATAGGACGAGAAATAGGCGTAGTCGGCGCGGAACAGTTCGTCGGAGCGGAAGAAGTTCTGCAGCTGCACTAGCCTGCAATTTTCGCAGACATAGGTGCGCAGCGGATAGTAGGGCTCGCCGCCGTCCACCGCCTCGGCGGACAAATAATCGTTCGAGATCGGGGTGCTGCCGAGATCGGCGACCAGGATGTCGAGCGGGCTGGAGCAATGCCGGCAGAGCCGTTTGGACGTCATGACATATCCTTAAAGAAACCTCGGTCGAAGATCCGCCGATCCATCACGTGAAAGCCCGGTTCACCAAACCTTCCAGGGCGCCTTCGATGTGGCCCAAAGCTGCTCGAGATATTGCTTGTCGCGGAGCGTATCCATCGGGTGCCAGAAGCCGCGATGCTTGTAGGCGACGAGTTGCCCCTCGGCGGCGAGCCGCTCCAATGGCTGGCGTTCCCAGATCGTCGAGTCCTGTTCGATGTAAGGCAGCACATCGGGGGAGAGCACGAAAAACCCGCCGTTGATCCAGCCCAATTCGCCGTCGGGCTTCTCTTGGAAGCTCTGCACTTCGTCGGCCGGATTGAGCACCAGCGCGCCGAACCGGCCGGGCGGGCTGACCGCGGTGATGGTCGCCAGCTTGCCGTGCGCGGTGTGGAATTTCAGCAGCGCCCCGATGTCGATGTCCGAGACGCCATCGCCATAGGTCAAGCAGAACGGAGTGTCGCCGACGTATCTTGCCACGCGCTTCAAGCGGCCGCCGGTCATGGTCTCGAGGCCGGTGTCGATCAGCGTGATCTTCCAGTCCTCGGCGCGCTTATGGTGGTAGATCACCGAATTGTCGGTAAAGTCGAAGGTGACGTCGGATTGATGCAGGAAGTAGTTCGAAAAGTACTCCTTGATCATATATCCCTTGTAGCCGAGACAGACCACGAACTCTTTGATGCCGTGCGCGTAGTACGTCTTCATGATGTGCCAGAGGATCGGCAGTCCTCCGATTTCGATCAGCGGCTTGGGGCGCGTCGAGGTCTCCTCGGCGATCCTCGTCCCCATTCCTCCGGCGAGGATCACGGCCTTGGTGATGTTGGTCATTGCGGTCTGTCGATCAAAAGAGGCTGGGAGAGGCGGCGTCCGGTCAATTCGTCCATCGCAGGTCGGCGTCGAGCAGGCCGTCGGAGCGATGCTTCCTGATGGTTTGCAGACGCATGAATTGCGAATTGCGGAAGTTGGCGTCGGCGAAGCCCAACTCCTGCATCCCGGCGACCAGCCGTTCGATCGATTCCGTCAGTGTCACCGTCGGCGTGTAACCTTGCGCCAATTCGGCGAACAGGTCGAAATTGACCCGGTAGGATCGCTTGTCGGGCGGGGCGTCGCGATTGATGCTGACCTTGGTGCCGGGAATGGCGTCGGCGACAGCCTGGGCGAGGTCGCGAACCTGGTAATTCCAGGCGTTGCTTCCGGCATTGACGGCGACGAACGGGCCGCCGGCGCTGCGGTCGCGCTGGATCGCCCAGTCGATGGCGCGAGCCATGTCGGACACGTCGATCAACGGCCGCCACGGGCTGCCGTCGCTGAGCACGGTGATTTCACCGCTGGACAGCGCGCAGGCGACGAAATCATTGAGCACCAGATCGAGCCGCAGCCGGGGCGACATGCCGCACGCGGTGGCAAAGCGCAGCGCGGTGATCGTCATCTCGCCGTTCTGCAGCCCGGCGAGTCCGCGCTCGGTCCCCACTTTCGAGCGGGCATAGGCGGTCAGCGGATTGAGCGCGTCGGATTCGCGGCGGGCGTCGCCTTCGGCAAATCCGTAAGCGCTGCAGCTCGAGGCGAACACGAACGAGCGGACCCCGGCATCGCGGGCGCGGCGCGCCAGATCGAGACTGGCGGTTTCATTGATCTCGATGGTGACCTTCTCGTAATCGTTGCCGATCGGGTCGTTGGAGATCGCGGAGAGCTGGACGATGGCGTCGGTGCCGGCAATCAGCGCATCGGGAAGATCGCGGATATCGCCAAAGTACTGCAGGTCCGCATAGCTTTCGGGCGCGCGCGACCGCGAGGTGATGCAGTGCGCAAAATATCCGGTGTCGTAGCAAACAATCCGGCTACCTGGATGCCGGGCGCGCAGATAAGGAACCAGCACCGCGCCGACGTAACCAAGATTTCCCGTCACTAAAACATTCATGCCTCAGCCCCGAAGAGTGTCCACTCGCGCATTCGATTACGAAAGTTACGGCCTACAGGTGCCAGCAGGCATGTCAAGCGATTGAGGCGCTGTGGGCACCGTTTTCCGGCTCCAAGATCGATCATCACGCGCGCCGCCGGGTCGTGGAATAAGTTCCTGCATCACGGCAGCGGCAATCGGATGAAAATCGCTTCCGGCAACAGCCGCAGCAAGGTCATGATCGGACGCCAATACCATGGCACATAGACCACCATCGCATTGCGGTCCATCGCGGCGAGGATGGATCGTGCCACCGTTCGCGGCTGTGGCGTGATCAGTCCCGGGGTTTTGCCGAAGGCGAGGCGGGTGTCCATATAGCCGAGCTTGATGGTCAGCACCTGGCTGCCGGTCGGCAGCAACCTCGCCCGCAAGCCCTGGGCATAGGCAGCCAGCGCGGCTTTGGCGGCGCCATAGACGAAATTGGTTCGCCGGCCGCGATCGCCGGCGACCGATCCGACGAAGGCGATGCGGTGGTCGCGAGAGGACTCCAGCCGCGGCATCAGCTGCGTCAGCAGACGAACGATCGCCGCATAGTTGGTGGCGAGCAGTTGCGCGGCAAGTGCGACGTCCCGATGCGACTGCTCCAGATTTTCGGCGTATCCGATCACGAAGACCAGGTCGGAGGGCAGCGCGTCGCGACCCAACAGCTCGGCGGCGAGCGCATCGATGCTTTCGTTCGAGAGCGCGTCGAACGGCTGGGTGCGGACCGTCGCGCCGTGACGGATCGCAAGATCGGCTGCGATCCGTGCGAGTTCGCCGGCGTCGCGCCCGGCAAGTTCGATCGCCACCCGCCGCTGTGCGTACTCCACCGCGATCGCCTGGGCGAGGCGCGAGGTGGCGCCGACGATCAGGGCGTTTTGGGAAGCAAGGGAGGGATTGTGCGACATGCTAACCGCGCTTGAAGAACGGCGCCGTCGAGCTCAGCTCCCAGAACCGGCCGTCGGCGGCGATGCCGAACACCCGCACGTTCAGATCGGCCGGCTGGATCGGCCCGTCGATCGGTACCGTCAGATCGAAGCCGGTCTTCAAGTGGTCGTGCAATCCCAGCGCCGCCGCGACGTCAGGGCGAGGGTTGCTCGCCGGACCCGCCCCGCGCAGCACGCCGTTCACGGTCACGGCAACCAGCGCCACCTCGGAATTGCTGCCGCGGTCTGCGGCCCAGCCGGTGATGCGCAGCCCGGCTGCGGTGGTCGCGGCGCTGTCGACGAATCCTGATATGTTCGGGTTGGAAGCCAGCGCGGTATGCGAGCAACCGGTTCGCAGTCCGCCTTCGGCGATCGCGGCGGGGCAGATGAAATCCGCCAACGCGGCGGTGCCGGAATAGCGAAGCGGATTGATCCATGCGGCGATCTGCTCGCCGAGCCTGGTCAGATTCGCGCTCAATAGCACGATCACAACACCGGTGAGTGCGGCCACGATCGCCAATTCCCGGCGGCTGACCTTGATCGGTTGCTCGGTGTCGTCCATCGCTCGGTCGGTCCTCGGTTAACGGCCGGTGCTCAATACAGGAAGCGCTCGTCCCGCAGGCGCCCCTCCCGGGTCACGGTGACGCCCGGAATGTCCTTCTTCGCGATCGTCAACGGTTGGCCGAGCAGGGTTGCGGCATCGTAGGCCCAAAGTCGTTCGAGAGGAACGACGTAATTCGCAACCGTCGGCTCGGGCGCAAATTTCAGCTCGAACTCCAGATCGCCCGAAGCGAGCGGCACCGAGATCGCGGGCGCCCGACGCTGCGCTTCGGCAACGCTCAGCACGAGCACGGGGGTGCATCGGGAAAGATCCTGCGGGTCGCAGGACGGCCGGCGCGACGTGCTGATGTTCTGCAGGATGTGGCCCATGTCGAAAACCGGCGTCAGATGCTGCCGCCACCACGCCAGCGCCGGCTTCTCGTCGACGCCCCGCTGCCGCAGGACCGCGAACCCGCCGACGGTTTCCAGCGGTACGTAGTCGCGCACGATTCGACTGTAGATCAACGGCACGCGCAGCACGTGGGGCAGTTCGAACTGCAGATCCTCGATGCGCCACACGACGTAGCGCGGCTTGTTGTCGTCCAGCCAGGCCAGAACATGCCGCTGTTCGCCGATCGGCGCCGCATTGTAGTTGTTGCTCTGGTAAGGCGGCAACTGTTTGAGCAGGATGTAGAGCTGCGGCGTGTCGCCCAGAACGTAGACCGGCCCGGGCGCGCCGCTCGACAGGGCATCCAGCCGCCGAACCAGCTCGAGCTCCGGCCGGTAGAGTGCGAAGCGTTGTTCGGAATAGGCGAACTGACGGGTCCGCGTGGTTTGCTCGGTGTCTCGAATGGCCGTTGCCAGTGTTCGCGCCGCTTTCAGCGGCGCCGTCGGCAGCCGTTGCAGATAGTTGCTGGGTTCGCCGGTCGGCCTCAGCACGATCACGAGCAATCCCGCGATCAGCCCGGCGATCGCGGCGGTTCGCAGCCTCTGCAGCGCCGGCTCGAGATGGGCCCAAACCAGCAGTCCGAGCACCGTCGGCAGCACGCACTGCCACTGGTTTTCTCGGACGATGTATTTTTGCACGAACATGAATCCGATCAGACCGAGCCCCAGCAGCAACATGTCCCGGATCGCACTCTTGGGCGTCGCCAGGCAGCGATACAGTCCGATGGCGACCAGCAGGCACGGGCCGGTCAGCGCGACGATCGCAGCCAAGTCTGAGCGCAGGCCGAGCGCGGCCACGAGGTTGGTGGGGACGGCAGAGCTGACGGTGTGCGGTCCGAGCGACGTCAGAAAGCCGATCTGGTATTTCAGGTCGCCGGTCGCCGCCAGCACCGCGGCATAACCTGCGACCGCAACAAACCCCGGAATGAATTCCAGCGCGAAGCGCCGTGCCACGGCGTGCGGCGATCGGCCCGGTTGCGAACGGATCGCCAGGCAGAACGTCATCAACACCGCCGGCGCCGCATAGAGGAGCTGGATCGGTTCGATGAACGCCGCCAGCAGCACGGCTGCGGGAAACAGTCCGCGCGTCCACAGGGTGCGTGCCGGCGCCAGTTGAGCGAGGAAGGCGATGAAGACGTCGACCGCGAGCAGGTACCGAAAGACACCCCAGAAGATATACAGCCGATCGGCGATCATGATCAGCGACACGATCGCGAAAGGGGCGAGCAACCGTCGGCCCATCACCACATGCAGCGACAGCAACAGAACGGCATAGAGCAGGGTCTGCTCGGCGGCGCTGAAGATCTGGCCCCAGGGCGCCGGCAGCGAAAACACCCAGGTGCCGCCATAAGGAAACCAGAAATCCCGCAGCGGCCGAAATCCCTCGTGGATCAGGTATTGCCACAGCGTGATATTGTTGGTGTCCCATCCGGGCGGGATCGGATAATGGCCCTGCGCGTAAATGTCGGGGGCGACGGCCAGTAACGGGACCGACGCGACGAACACCGTCAGCACCAAAGCGACGGCGCCCCGCCAACGTCCCGCAAGCGTGGCAGCGCCTGGCGCGACGGCGGGTCCGACGCAAGCCGACTGACCCCGCCGAATGATGAGGAGACACACCGCGGCCGTCGCCGCGCCTGCGAGGGCGATCAAGACGGCGAGCTGGTTGGCGAGGGTGGACAACCCGAAATAGGCGGCCCGTCCGACCGAAAGCGACGCTGCGTCCGGGACCGCGACCATCGCCGTGATGATCGGCACCGCGAGATACACCGACACCGTCGAGGTCAGGCAAAGAACCAGCACGCTCGCCATGCCGGCCCCGCGGGCATTGGCGATGACGACGAGGACAAAGCCGAGCAGGATCAGGCCGAGAACGCCATCGCCGCGTCCGAGACGACCGGTCCACTGCGGCAGTCTCGCGATGCTGGGTCCGTTGTAGCTCAGCTTCAGGTCGGCCAGTGCGATGCTGAGCTTGCCGTCGACCGGTGTCAGTACCGTTTGCCGGTCGACGATGGCGGGCCGACCGATTTGAGTCGGGCCGGCGGCACGAATTTGCTCGACGTCGAAACGGCGGATCGGAGTGTCGCCGACCTCGAAAGTGACCGCGCGAATCCAATCGCCCTCACCGAGGCCGGAAAGCTCCAGCCTCATGCGATGCAATCCTTGCTGGACGCCCGGCGCAATGTAGAGGTGGGGATCGAAGCGGGCGCGTTGCGCCAGATACGGGCGCGGTTCGTCATCGACGAAAATCGCAAGCGTCGACTGGTTCGCCACATTAGCCTCAATGGCGATTTGCAGCTGGGTCTTTTGCGAGATGTCGAGAACGACGTTCGCGAGCAAAATGATTGCTGCCGCGACGAGGGTCAGCACCAGCGCCATAATCACCCGTGATGGCATCGACTGACCAGCAATGAAAAGTGCGTAAAAATGAGTGGGGAACGAGATATCCGACGATCCAAAATGATATGCGGCAAGTCCATTCATGAATCAATATAAATGTTTCTTGCTTGATATATGGATTGACCTGAAGACATCACGTACAGCGGATAGTCCGCTGTTTGATTTCATTCTGCGAGGCCGTGGAGACCAGCCTTGACCGCCGCAACGACCCAACTCAGCCTGACCGGCTGGGGCAACACCAATCCGGTGGATTGTCGCGTGACGCGGCCCGAGCGCTTCGCGGAGGCCGTCGCGGCACCGGCGGCTTTCGGTGAAGCCGGACTGATCGCGCGTGGCGCTGGCTTGGCTTATGGCGACGCGGCGGTGACGCGGGACGGCGTCGTCGTCAACATGACCCGGCTGGACCGCATGCTGTCGTTCGATGTGGAGAGCGGGCGGCTGCGCGCCGAGGCCGGGGTGTCGCTGCGCGACGTGCTCGAGGTGGCGTTGCCGAAAGGATTTTTCCTGCCGGTGACGCCGGGAACCTGCCGCGCCACGATCGGCGGCGCGATCGCCTGCGACGTCCATGGCAAGAACCACCACAGTGCCGGAAGCTTCGGTGCACATGTCGAGGACATTCTGCTGCTGCTCGCCAACGGCGAGGCCGTGCGCTGCAGCCGTAGCCAGCACGGCGAATTGTTTGCCGCGACGCTCGGCGGTATGGGGCTGACCGGCATCATCCTCGAGGCGACCATCGAGCTGATGCGGGTCGGGTCCAACCTGATCGTCGCCCGCAATCAAGTCACCCGCGATCTCGACGAAACGCTGTCGGTGCTGGCAACGACGGATCATGCGGCCTATTCGGTGGCGTGGATCGATGGCTCGGCGACCGGCGCAAAGCTCGGCCGCGGCGTCGTGATGATCGGCGATCACGCCTCGCGCGAGCGGGCCGAGGCGGCGGTGCCGAATGGAAAGCTGGAATTCGTCCGGCCGCCGGGCTGGCGGCTGCCGACCGGGCTTCCCAGCGGCTTGATTTCTCCGATGGTGGTGCGGCTCGCCAATACCGCGCTGTATCACCGCTATCGCAGCGCCGGGACCGGCGAATCCCTGGTGCCGGCGCATTCGTATTTTTATCCGCTGGATTCCGTTGCCAATTGGAACAAGCTCTACGGCCGCCGCGGCTTCATGGAGTATCAGATGGTGGCGCCGGAGGACGGCGCCGAGCTGACGGTGCGGGCGCTGCTGGACCGGCTGCACCGTTCCGGGCTGTCGTCGTTCTTCACCTCGATGAAGCGCATGGGGCCGCAAGGCGAGGGGCTGTTGTCGTTTCCGATGAAGGGCATCGCGTTCAGTTGCGACCTGCCGAGCGGGCCGGCGGCGCTGCGGCTGTTCGACGATTTCGACGAGATCACCGCCGCGGCCGGCGGCCGGATCTATTTCGCCAAGGACGCGCGGGCCTCCGCGCGTCATATCAAGACGTTCTATCCGAGGCTGGCGGAATTCCAGGCCGTCATCGGTCGCGTCGATCCGGACGGGGCATTTTCCAGCGCGTTGTCCCGCCGGGTGGGCCTCGCGAATTTTCGAGGAGCATCTGCGGGACATGGATAACGCTGCAGCGCGCAAGCCGTCGGTTTCGATCATCTGCCCGGTCTACAACGAGGACCAATCGATCCCGTTGTTCTTTGACCGGCTGATGACGGTGATCGGACCGTTGCGCGAGACGTTCGATTTCGAGCTGATCTTCATGAACAACGCCTCGACCGACGGCTCGCTGGACGCGATCGCGCAGATCCGGCGGTCTCACGATTGGGTTCACGTCATCACGCTGTCGCGCAATTTCGGTTATCAGGCGTCGCTGACCTGCGGCCTCACCAACGCCTCCGGCGACGCCTCGATTTTCATCGACGTCGATTGCGAGGATCCGCCGGAAATGATCCCGACCTTCCTCGATCACTGGCAGCGCGGCTTCGATATCGTCTATGGGCAACGCGTCGCGCGGCCCGAGAGCGCGGTGTTGGTCGCCGCGCGCAAGGTTTTCTACCGGCTGACCCGGCTGATCGCCGACAATGATTTCATCCTCGACATGGCGGAATTCGCCTTGATGAACAGCCGGGTCAGGCAGGTCTGTCTCAACAATCGCTCGACCTACCCGTTCATTCGCAACGAGATCGCCTATGCGGGGTTCCGTCGCCACGCCATCCCGTTCGAGCGGCAGACCCGCGTGGCGGGCACCACGCACTACAATCTGGTGCGAATGACGACGTTCGCCATCGCCGGCATCCTGTCGGCGTCGACCTTTCCGCTGCGGCTTGCGGCCTATATCGCGGCGGTGCTGGTGCCGCTCAACCTTCTGGCTGCCCTGCTCTGCCTGTTCGGCGGCGTTTCCGACCTCAAATGGCTCGAACATCTGAACTGGGCCGCGACCATCCTGTCGGTCGGATCGATCGCACTGTTCGTCGCCCGGATCTACAAGAACGGCATCAATCGTCCGCTCTACGTCATCGACCAGCAGCAGACGGCGTTTCCCCGCGCGACGTTGGATCATGGGGAACTGAGGAACTGATAGCAGGATGGACTCCCCTCCTTGCGAGGGGGGCTACGGTGCTCTAATTGTACAGCGGCAGCGCTAAGAAAATTATGCAATGAAACGATTTAATAGGCGGACTAAAATAAATTTTTTGACTTATCTCCTCCGGAAGCCATGATGAGAATTGATGATAGCCAGAATTTTACAGAATTGCCGTTGGCGGTGGATCTTGATGGTACTCTGATAGTTACGGACTCTTTGCACGAGAGTATTTTCTCTGCCCTTAGGGCCCGCCCCTCGCATTGCAGACATTTATTTTCGTTCCTTCGCGGAGGGAAAGCAGTTTTCAAGCGGCACATCGCTAATGCAGCGATCACCGATGCAGCGACATTTCCTTACAACGCGCCATTTGTTGACTTCCTCAAAGAGCAAAGGCGGGCGGGCCGCCGTCTGGGCCTTTTCAGTGCGGCCGATGACTCCTTGGTGCAGTCCGTCGCCAAGCATCTCGGACTTTTCGATGTGGTTGTGGGATCTGATGGTCGGGAGAATTTCTCCGGTGCTCGAAAACTAGCGGCGATCAGGCAAGCGTTCGGCGAGCGCTTCGCTTATGCCGGGGACTCAAAGGCGGACTTGCCGATATTCGAAGCGGCGGAAACTGTGGTGTTGGTCGGAGCCGGAAACCGTTTCGCCAAACGATTGGCTGGCATTACCATCGTTGAGCGTGTGTTCCCGAGCCCCGTCGGAAGCTATCGGACGTGGATTAAGGCGTTGCGCTTGGAGCATTGGGCAAAGAACCTTCTCGTCTTTGCCGCGCCGATCCTAGCGCAGAAGTTCACTGATCTGGAAACTGTCGCGCAGTCCCTGCTGCTGTTCGTTCTGGTGGGAATGGTCGCTTCGGGCAATTATATCATAAATGATCTGTTTGACCTTGAGGCGGACCGCAAGCATCCACGCAAACGTCTGCGCGCATTCGCTGCCGGTTTGATTTCCGTGCAGAGCGGCATGACTGCAGCGATCGCCCTGATCAGTAGTGCGTTCTTGATTTCCCTGCTGCTGCCCTTGGGCTGTACCCTAACATTACTCGCCTACCTGGCTGTCGCTCTCGTCTACAGCCTGTTGCTTAAGCGGTTGGCTGTCGTCGACGTGATGATTTTGGCTGCACTGTTTTCGCTTCGCGTCCTTGCCGGCGGCTTTCTAGTGCCGGATGGAGCTTCACCCTGGCTGCTGACGTTTTCGATGTTGTTCTTCTTTTGTCTCGCTACCGTCAAACGTTATGCAGAGTTGGAACGTGGGGTACGCGTCGTGGGCCACGCCTTTAGAGCGCGGGGATACACAGAAAAAGATCTGCCGTTGTTGCTTTCCGCGGGGGTCGCAAGCGGTCTCGGGGCGATAGTCGTTTTCATGATTTATCTGATCAATGACCAATATCCGAGAGCGATTTACGGACATCCGCAAATCCTGTGGGTGATGATGCCGATATTGATGCTTTGGACGCTTCGGGTCTGGCATCTCTCTGTTCATGGGCTGATGAACGAGGATCCTTTGGTGTTCGCGCTCAAAGATCGTCTGTCGTTAGTCTTGGGAGTGCTCGGCGCGGCAGCATTCATCGCGGCCTCGTGGTGAATTGGACCAGCGAATATTCGGGGTGGGGGCGAAACCAGACGATGCGTCATCGGCTGGCCTTGCCGGGCTCTATGACGGAGCTTATCGCGCTGGTGGGCGCCGGTTCTAACGCGCCCTTCCTCGCGCATGGTTGCGGTAGGTCGTATGGCGACGTCGCCCTCAATCCAGGCGGCCTCCTGATCGATTGCCGGGGGCTCGATCGTTTCATAGCCTTTGATCCTGAAACAGGACACCTTGTTTGCGAAGCGGGCGTACGCCTCGCCGACATCCTGCGGGTTATCTGCCGTCCGGACCAAGATGGCGCCGGCTTCTTTCTCCCGGTGTCGCCTGGAACCAGATTTATCAGCGTCGGCGGTGCGATCGCCAATGATGTGCATGGCAAGAACCATCATGTCTTCGGCTCGTTCGGAAATCACGTCGAGTCATTTGTTTTGCTACGGTCCAGCGGTGAGATTCTGCGCTGTTCAGAATCCGAGAATGCCGAACTTTACGCGGCAACAATCGGTGGGCTCGGATTGACCGGGATCATCTTGCAAGCAACGCTCAAGCTGCGCCGGGTGGATGGGCTGGCCTTTGAAGCTGAGGACATAGCATTCGGTAGCCTCGACGATTACTTTCAATTAGCGGTGCAATCCGATCTGGCATGGGAATACACGGCGGCGTGGATCGACTGTTTTGCGAAGGGCGCCGACATTGGTCGGGGTATCTTTTCCCGTTCTCGACACGTTGCGGGCGTAGGGGCTCCGCCGCCCCCGCTGCAGCCGCGAATTTCTATCCCCTGGACGCCTCCGATTTCCGTCGTCAACCGGGTTTCGACCAGGGCTTTCAACGCGCTCTACAGGCGCAAATTGGGAAAGCTCGGAAAGAGGACATCGACCGGATCTTACGAACAAGCGCTTTATCCGCTCGATGGCCTTGGCAATTGGAATCGGCTTTATGGTCGCGATGGGTTTTTTCAATTCCAGAACGTGATTCCGCGCGGCTGCGCCCTCGAAGTTGTCCGAGCGATGCTCCGGGAAGTCGTCGCCGCCGGCGCGGGGTCTATGCTTTCCGTTCTGAAGGTGTTCGGAGCGCTGCCATCGCGCGGGCTGCTGTCATTTCCAATGGAAGGCGTTACATTTGCGCTGGACTTTCCAAATGATGGCTCACAAACGGTCCGTCTGATCGAACGGCTTGAGGCGATCACGATCGAATCCAATGGTCGCATCTATCCAGCCAAGGACAGCTTGATGAGCCGTCAGGCGTTCTGGCAGGGATATCCCTTCGCTGGACGTTTCCAAGATTCAATGGATCCCGCGATATCGTCGGAGTTTGCGATCCGCGTCGGTCTTGCAGTGGGGAGAAGAAGGTGACTAGGTCAAAACCTATGACCCGCCGAATTGCGATCTTCGGCGCGGCGTCGGGGATTGCCGTTCAGGTCGCGCGGCTCTATGCGGAGCGCGGCGACTCGCTGGTGCTGATCGGACGAAGCGACGAAACACTGTCGAGCATCGCCCAAGACCTGACGGTGAGAGGCGCGCCGCGGGTGCAGACTATCCTCGCGGACTTTGCTTCGCTCGAGCAACTTCCCGATGTGCTGGCTAGCGCCTGGAATGCGTTCGACGGCTTGGACATTGCGGTTGTTGCCTACGGCACTTTGCCGGATCAGAAAACTACGGAGGTCAATTCGGCTGCGCTGATTAACGCGCTACTTATTAATTTCGCGAGCCCGGCGGTCGTGGTCAATATGCTTGCGGAGCGCTTCCAACCGCGAGGCGCAGGAACTATTGCGGTCATCACATCGGTGGCGGGAGAGAGAGGTCGGCAGAGCAATTATGCATACGGCTCCGCGAAGGGCGGGCTACAGCGGTTCCTCGAGGGTGTGAGACATCGGTTGAAGCCGGCGGGTATTGCCGTCATCGATATCAGGCCTGGATTCGTATCCACACCGATGACATCGCATCTCGACCAACGCGGATTGATGTGGGCTCGTCCGGAAAGAGTTGCCAAGGACATCGTCGCTTCGATCGATCACAAGGTAGAAATCGTCTACACGCCGACGTTCTGGCGCTGGATCATGTTGGCGGTGCGCAACCTGCCGCGTCCGCTGTTTCACCGTACGAAGCTGTGAACACTCTCATTAGCGGAACTGGAAGTCGGTAATGAATACGATGCCGGGACCTTTGGGCTCACCATGGAGCGAATGGTAGGCTAGGTAGAGCTTGCCGTCGCCTTGAAGATCCACGGTGATCTTCTGAATGCCGCGCTCGCTCTCGATCGTCGCTTCCGGATCGAGCCGGCGCCGGAATAATTCCTTGCGGCCGCCTGCCGTATCTTGGGAAACGATAAATTCAACTGGGGAGATCGTCGGCCCGATCGAATACATCTTCGATGCGAACCCATATTCCATGGTTGCGCTGTGGCTCCCCGCTGGTGGGTCGAAAACCATTTCCGCCGGGGGAGCCAGCGAGAATATATTCTTTGCATAGTCGGTGTCGAGTTGTGTCAGGGCAGAACTAACCCGTACCGGCCTGTTGGAAAATCCCGGAAAGACCTTCATCGGCAGCGAAGCAAAACGCTCGGGATGATCGCGAAATTGTTCCCCGGCCAGAAAGAGATTCTCCCAATAGCGCCGATGCCCGTAGACAATTCCGAATGGTGGCGCCACCGGAGCGTCCGCCACGTCGCTGTTTGGAGACATCGACGTCGGCATCAGACACCATGATGTCAGAGGATAGTACAGCGCTTTCTTGCTGGCATAGAGCCCCGGATATTGCTTCATATCCGATGGGCTCGTCTGGTCTGACGGACACTGCGCTACAATATAGTCGACATACTTGTCGGTGGGCGATCCAATCAAATGGTTGTCGAAAACGCGCTGAGGCATGTAGAAAGGAATAATCCCGGCAACCCAAAGGCCGACGCGGTAGTCGCGCGGGATCTGGGTCGCGAAATACCGTCCAGCACCTTTCATCTCCTGATGGAGAGTGGCCCACCCGTCGATCGTATCGTTGCCGACCGGGCCGAGCCCGGGATCCCGGACTCGCGAGAAATACATATTGACGTTTGTGCCATACCAGAAGATCGCCAGATTGGCGGTCGTGAGCATGACGGCCGCCGCTTTGACGGCCGTGCCGTGCCATTGAGCGGGCTTCAAGCGTCTGCCAATCGCGTCGAGTTGAAAACCGAGCAACAGGGCAAGGACCGGAATAAGCGGTGTATAGAACCGGAAGCTGAACATCATATGGACGATGCCCTGCGACGCAATGTAGCCGATGTATCCAAGGGCCGCCGCGCCGATGAAGAACATGCGGGCGCGATCGCCCTCCAGCCGCATCCGAAAAAACCCCGGCAATCCCGCCAGCACAGTGATCAGGGCAGCAATGATGCCAAGGCCATGGAGGTTCACAAGCGCAAAGTCTTCAAGGTAGGGAAGGCCCGTGTGAATTGCATTCATGAGCATGGCGTAGAGGCCGAACGACGCCTTCATTGCCGGCGTTGGAAGAACGCTGCCGTAATATATCCGTAAGAAGATAGCGAAAAGAACAAGGGGAACGAGGAAGAAACCAGAATTGCGCAACGTGCGGCGAGAAAACCGATTGAGGTAGAATGTGCCGAAAAGGATCGGCGTGACAAAGACCAGCGTATCCATCCGATACAGGACGCACAGGGCCGCCAGCGAGAATACCACCGGTTCGGGAATGGATCGCGGGTGATAGTAGAAAGCCCAGCACAGCAGGATCAAGGTGGTCGCGACATAGGTCGTCTCCATCGCGCTTGCAGACCAAAGCACGAACGGAAAGCTGCCCGCCAGGAACAGTCCGCAGAGAAGCCGCAGTCCGGAGGAGACGCCGATGGATTTTTGGATCGAATTGACAAGAGCGAGGCAGGTGCAGCCGAGAAATCCAGCGAAAGTCTTGACGCCAAAATCGATGAAGTCAGCTCCACCAATCAAATATGACAGCGCCCCCGCGAATATGTGGAGATACGCCGTAGTTGCGTTGATATGAAGTTCGGGGTCGGTACTGATGACACCGCTGTCGACCAAATTCTTCGACATCAAGAAGGTGATGAACGTGTCGTCGACGATGAATTGGAAGGCCCGAAAAAATAGCACCAAGTAAACGATGATTGGTAAAACCAACGGCCACTCTACTGGAAGCTTTCTCCAATCGCGCTTCACTGCAAAATCCCCTTAGCCCTGCAAATGTAGCCAAGGAAAGAGCATGAAAGAAAGCCAGGGGTCAAGCTAGCGATTAGCATGGTGCTAAGTGCGATCCCATTCCTGTGTCGGACGAGGCGACGGCCGGCGCGCAAATATTCGCAGTTGTTTCCGATCGGAGTTCGTCCGAGCGCAGCGTGTTTTAACGGGGCGCCGTTCGGCGGCAGTTGTCTCCTCCGTCACATTCGGAACGGACTGACAAAATCCGCCAGCAGCGGCAGCTTTTCGTCCTTTGGCGAGAGGAACGGGCCGTGCTCGATGTTCCAAGGGAAGGCGATGGTGGGGTCGTTCCAGCGGATGCCGCCGTCGCATTGCGGAGCGTAGATGTCGCTGACCTTGTAGACCACCTCGGTATCCGGTTCGAGCGTGACGAAGCCGTGCGCGAAGCCGACCGGGATGAAGATTTGCCGGGCGTCGGCGGCCGACAATTCGGCCGAGGCGTATTGGCCGTAGGTCGGCGAATTGGCCCGAACGTCGACCGCGACGTCGAGAATGCGGCCGCGCACGCAGCGCACCAGCTTGGCCTGGGCGTGCGGCGGGGTCTGGAAATGCAGGCCGCGCAACGTGCCGGTGTGCAGCGACAGCGAGTGGTTGTCCTGGACGAAATCGAGCTCGATGCCGAGGGCTTGCAGCGCCGGATGGCTGTAGGTTTCCATGAACCAGCCGCGGTCGTCGGCAAAGCGTTTCGGCGTCAGCACGACTACGCCCGGGATGTTCAACTCATCAATCGTCATCGCAGATGTCCTAGTTGTCCTCGGGCCGGCGCATCGATCGATCGCTGTGGGCGAGCGTGCCGGCCGATCACCAGTCAAGAAGGCAAACAGGTGGCGCGTCAAGGGGTTGAATTGCTCGGCGAAACCGGGCTTAACGGCCCTTCATCTGAAGGTGCGATTGATGCGCGTGCTGCATGCCTACAAGGCCTACCGCCCGGACGTCGACGGCGGTGTCGCGGCGGTCATCGCGCTGCTCACCGCGGCGGGCGAGGAGGATCTTCGCAGCGAAATTCTGGTGGCGCGCGGGATGCGCGGGCTCGGGCAGAGCACCGCGTTCGACGGCGTGCCGAGCCGCGCGGTGGCCTCGCTCGGCAACCTGTTCGGCATGCCGATCGCGCCGCAATTTCCGCTGGCGCTGGCGTGGGCGATCCGCAAGGCCGACGTCGTCGCCTTGCATGCGCCGTTTCCGCTCAACGACATCGGCGCGCTCGCCGTTCCCGACCATGTCGGCGTGGTGGTGCACTGGCACGCCGAGATCCTCGGCCGTCGGTTGCTGGCGGGGGCGCTGGCGCCCTTGACGCGGGCCACGCTCGCCCGTGCCGACCGCATCATCGTGTCCGACCAGATCATCGCGCAGAACTCGGCGTTGCTGCGGCCGCATCTCGCCAAATGCGAAGCGGTGCCGTTCGGCGTCGATGCCGCGGCATGGGCGACGCTCGGTGCCGATGGCTGCGCGCGCGCCGAGGCGCTGCGGCGTCGCCATCCGCGGCTGATCGTGGCGCTCGGCCGGCTGGTGCCCTACAAGGGCTTCGACGTTCTGCTCGCGGCTCTGCCCCGAATCGATGGCCATCTCAGCATCGTCGGCACCGGCGCGGAGCGCGAACGTCTCGCACAGATCGCAGCCGATGCCGGCGTCTCCAATCGCGTGACCTTCGCCGGCTATCTGTCGGCGGAGGAGGTGCGGGTGCATTTGCGCGCGGCGCGGGTGTTCGCCTTCCCCTCGGTGACGGCCGCGGAAACCTTCGGCATTTCCCAGCTCGAGGCGATGGCGGCCGGCTTGCCGATCGTCAACACGGCGTTGCCGACCGCGGTGCCGCTGGTGGCGCGCCATGGCCTGGAGGCGCTGACGGTGCCGCCGCGCGACGCCGCCGCGCTCGCCAGCGCGATCAACGCCGTCCTCGATGATCCGGAGCTGGCCGAGCGCCTCGGCCGCGCGGCGCAGGCGCGGGCGCGCGAGCAATTCGACCACGCAAGGTTCTGCGCGAGGGTCCGCGCCATCTACCGCGAGGTGTATGACGCAAGACGAGGATGATCGCGCTGCACGACGTTTCTTGCGACGTCGCGGCGCCTTCGTCAGTTGCCGATGCGTCTTGATATCGCAGATCAGTCCAGCCGCAGCACTGCGCAAAACTCGAAGCATCCGTGCGGCGTGGCGAAGACGCGCTCGGCCTTCAGTCGGATCAGCCCGAGCCTGTTCAGTTGATCCACGATGGCGCGAAAGCCGATCGGGGTGAACTGCCAGGCGTGAACGTCGATATAGCCGCCGTTGGCGGCCTCGAACTCCTTGACCGCGCGCTGCACGGCGTCGGGCTCGAGCGCGATGATCGGAACCGAATGCTCGCCGCTCCAATGCTTCGCCGGAATATTGTGCGAGGTGAGGGCGCGCGCTTCGATCACGCTCTTCAGCGTGTGGGTCATCCGTCGTTCCGAATGCGCCTGGAGAACGTCGGCGATGGTTTTTTCCGCGACAAAGTGATCGAAGCAAAATCGCTTGTCCGGGATCACCAGCGCATAGGCTCCCTGCGCGTTGAGCAGCGCCTCCACCTGCACGAGATGCCTGACGAGATCCGGCTGATGTTCGATGCAGTGCGAGCTGAAGACGATGTCGAAGGTGTCGGGAATGACCGACAGATCCCCGGTCGGATGGAAATAATCGATGTCCACCGGATCGGTCGCCGGGTGCCCGATCTCGCGCGCTCTGATCAGCAAGGCGTCGCGGTCGGCGACGTCGAAATACCGAACCTTGCCGCCACGCAGCGTCGGGGTGGTGAACGGCCCGATTTCAAGCGCAGGGCGATCTCCAATCCACGCGATGAGGTCCGCTCGCACGAAATCCGCCGCAGCCGATCGTCCTTCCGACGCGCCATGCCGCGTCCAATGATTGGCCAGATCGGCATCCGACAGATCGGCCAAGTCGGCATATTGGAGCCGATAGAAACTCGCATCGAAATCGTTCGGAAGATTGGTCATGGGGTTCTTGAATTGGAGGACGTGAGCGCGAAGCGGAACAGAACTGTTGTTCGTCGAGAGAACGGCGTCGGGCAGATCGACCAGCAATAGGTCGATTGATGATCGTGCAGCCTGCCGCCGGCGGCGATACTTTTCGGTGTGGCAGGTTCGGCGGTATGCACGAGCTCAAATACGAAATTAATCCACTAAGGCTGGACATCCTGTAATGTTGCTCCGGCACCGTCAAGAGCCGATGTCGAAGGATGGTGGGCGCGCCCAGACTCCTGCAACAACGACGAAGGCGACGTCGCTAACCGCGCGGCGACGCGGCCGAGGTTGCCTCGATCATTGCCAACATCTGGTCGAGCCGCGCGTCCCAGGAATTGGCCTGTAGCAGCGGGTCGTCGATCGGTAGCGGCTGCGGCCCGCGGCCATCGAGAGCTGCGGAAATCGCCTGCGCAAACGTTGCTGTATCGGCGCCGATGCCGTGAACCGCGGCAAGGTCGCGCAACGCCGGCAGCGGGGTGGCGACGACTGGAAGTCCGGCTGCGAGGTATTCGAAGAACTTCATCGGAAACATCGCGCGGGTGTAGTCGTTGATCAGCTGCGGCAGCAGGCCGACATCGAAGCCGGCAAGATAACGCGGCAGGTCTTGATAGGATCGCCAGCCGAGAAAATGCACGTTCGACAGCTGCGCCATGCGCGTCACGACGTCGCTGTGCTGGCCCTCGCGTTCGTCGCCGATGAAGACGAAATGCCAATCGGGATGGGCCACGGCCAGCGTCTGCAACAGTTCCAGATCGATCTTGAAGTCGGAGATCACCCCGACATAGCCGAGCCTGGGCCGCGGAATCGCGGCGAGTTCCGGCGGCAGATCGATGTTGCCGCGCGCGGTGGCGAAATGGTCGATATCGGCGACATTGCCGAAGTAACGGGCGCGCTCGCCGGCGATGGCGGCGCAGCGCTGCTGCAGATGCCCGCTGGTGGTGAAGGCCAGATCGACGCGCCGCAACAGCCGCTGTTCGGCGGCGTCGTAGGCGGCGCGGTCGACGCCCGGCACCGCGCCGATATCGTCGACGCAATGATAGACCATGGCCGAGGGATCGAGCGCCTCGGCCGCCTCCAGCATGTAGGGGTGATAGGTCCAGATCAGCGGCCGGCCGATGCGGTGTTTGCGCAGCCAGCCGCCGATCCGCGCCCGCAACTGCCAGCGGTTGAATGCGGCGATCGGCGCATAGCGCTGACCGAGCGGCACGGTGAGCGGCGACAGCACCCACAGATTGTCGCGCACTTCCGCGATCGGCTTCAGACCGCGCCGCAGCCGCGCCCAGATCCGCCCGACGTCCATGCTGTTGAGGCCGGGGCGGCGCAGCCCCACGGTTTCGACATAGAGCACGCGATGGCCGCGCGCGGCGAGATGCGCAGCGGTGTGCTGCTTGTTGGTCCAGTACTGCGACGCCCAATCGGCCGTCGAGAACATCACGACGTCGGCGCGCCGTGTCGTCATGACGCGCTCGCCAGGATGTCGGCGATCCGTTCGCTGGCGCGGCCATCGCCATAGGGATTGGCGATCACCGCCGCGCCGCGATCGCCGGCTTGCGCCAGCAAGGCGCCGGCGCGGTCGACGATCAGCTCCTCGTCGGCGCCGACCAGCTGCGCGACGCCGGCGGCGACGCCCTCCGGCCGTTCGGTCTTCCAGCGCAGCACCAGGATCGGCACGCCGAAGCTCGGCGCCTCCTCTTGAATGCCGCCGGAATCCGACAGCACCAGCACCGCGCGCGACAGCAGATAGACCAGCGACGGGTAGCTCACCGGCTCCAGCAGCGCGATGTTCGGCGTGTCGCCGAGCAGCGGCATCACCTGGGCGCGGACGTTGGGGTTGAGGTGCACCGGAAAGACGATGCGATGATCGGGGTGGCCGAGCGCGATGCGCTTCAGCGCGCGGCAGATCGCCGCGAGATCGTCGCCGAAGCTCTCGCGACGATGGCAGGTCACCAGGATCAGCGGTTGCCCATCGGTGCCGAAGCCGCGGATCGCGGCCGGCACAAGGGCGAGGCCGTCCGGCGTCTCGAGCCGGCCGCGCAGCGCCAGCAAGGCATCGACGATGGTGTTGCCGGTGACATGGATCGTGGCCTGGGCGATCGCCTCGGCGCGCAGCGCGTCCGCGGCGCCTTGCGTCGGCGCAAAATGCAGATCGGCGATCGCGCTGATCAGCCGGCGGTTGATCTCTTCCGGAAACGGATTGTGCCGGTCGTGCGAGCGCAGCCCGGCCTCGACATGCGCGACGGGCACCCGGGCATAATAGCCGGCCAACGCGGCGGCGAACGCCGTGGTGGTGTCGCCCTGGACGATGACGCGATCCGGCCGCTCCGCAGCAAGCGTCGCGGTCAGCCGTGAAATCAGCAGCGCGGTCAGATCCGGCAGGGTCTGGTCGGGGCGCATGACGTCGAGGTTGATCTGCGGCTGAATGCCGAACGTCTCCAGCGTCTGCAGCAACATTTCGCGATGCTGCCCGGAGGAGCAGACCACGGTGTCGAACTGACGCGGGCGGGCTTGCAGCGCCGCGATCACCGGCGCGAGCTTGATGGCCTCGGGCCGCGTACCGAACACCACCATGATCTTCTTGGTGTTAGTCATCGCGCCGCTACGACCCGGCCGCGAAAGCCGATCGACAACGGTAAGCCGGCAGCTTCCGTCGCGCTGACCCGATAGCTGTCCGATGCCTCGTCGAAGGCAATCTCCGCGGCTGCCTTGCCCTTGATGAAATCAAGCGCGGTGTCTTCGTTGACGAACAACAGCGGTCCGTCGCCGGCATTCTGCTCGATGTAGTCGAGGAAGTCGCCATGCGCCGCGACCCGCGCCGGTTCGCTGGCCCAGCCATAGGCGTAGCGTTCGGAGAACGGATGATCGAGGTAGCCGAAGAACTGCCCGCCGTCGCGGGCCAGGGAAAACGCGGTCTTGAACATCCGCAGCGGGTCGCCCTCGCTCAGCATGCAATCGCCGTGCAGCATGCAGCCCTGGGTGTGCGAAATGATCTGCTCGGGGCTGAACGGCGGCTGCCCGGCGCGCGCCATCATGTATTCCGGATCGTTGGCGATGATGCCGCCGACGAAGCCGTCATAGCCGGCGCGGGCCAGCGCGGCCGGCACATAGGTCGGGTTCTGGTGAAACGGCGACACCGCATAGCGCACCGTCAGGCCATCGATGCGGCTCTCGAGATAGGACTTGGAGTCGCGCGCCTCGCGCTCGGCGGCTTCCGCCGAGCCGCCCCAATTCGGCGCATGGCTCACCGAATGCGACAGGATCGAGCCGCCGGCGGCGCGCAGATCCCCGATCAGCGCGAGATGCGCCGGGTTGCACGGCTGGTCGGTCTTGATGGCGAGCGACAGCGGCCGGCCGCGGTCGCGGTACAGCTCCAGCAACGGCCGGGCCGAGGCGATGTCCTCGTCGCAGTCGAGCCGCATCGTCACCGCGGCGCCGTAGCCGTGCGGAATGTCGCGCAGGAACGGCCGGCAGCTCAGCTCTGCCGCGCGGTAATCGGCAATGAAGCGCTCGACTACGGCCCAATCCGGCCCGTCGATCGGGCCGACCGGACGGGCGAACCACAGCACCGCGCCTGCAGGCCAATCGCGCAGCGTCACCGCGGCGCCGGGCGAGGCGAAGTCGTCCAGCGTAAGCTCGGCGATCACCTGGTCGCAATGGCTCGCGAGCTGGCCGATCGACCAGCGGTCTGGCCCGATGCCGATCCGGCCGTAACCGAGATTGTTCCATTCGTTGGTGAAATCGAATCGGCAAAGCCGGCGGTCGTGCAGCGGGGAGGCCGCGCCAAGCCCGGTCCGGGCATAGCGCAGCGCCGCGCGGCTCTGCGCGGTGGCGTAACTCGGCGCTGGCGCGCTGACGGCCGCGGCGGCGAGATCGGGGGAAGCCTCGGCGACGGTGACGCCGGCCAGTGCGGCGAGCCGCGGCCCGAGCTTTCCAAGCAGGAGGAGTTTGCCGCCCTGGCTGACGACGCGCTGCAAGTCCGTCGCCAGCGCTTCGTCCGGCGCGAGCGCAATCACCACGGGGGCCTTCGCGGTGATCGCGTCGGTGCAATCGATCAACCGGACCTGGCCTCGGGTAAATGAGCGTTCGAAAGCGCGCTGCACGAGTTCGGTCGTGACCGCGTCACGGCTGTCGGCGAGGAGATAGATCATGGCCGATTAGTTGCTCTTGGAAGACGATACGAGGTGGCGGAATTTCGAGCGCCAGCCTTGCAGATGCAGCGCCGTGGACTCGATGAACTCGATGTCGATGTTGTCGCCCCACCAGCCCTTCAGCCGCTCGCTGAAGGCCTGCTGATCGACGCCCGGCTCCGGCACCACGCGGAACAGCGGACGGCCGTCGCGGATTTCGATCTGGAATTCCTTCACCGCGCCGATGCGGTCGAGCACGTCCTGGATGTAGTGGGTCGGCAGCCGGCGGCCGGCGATCTCGATGACGTCGTGGATGCGCCCGACCATGCCGTCGATTACGAAGCCGGAGGGCGTCTCGCGTAGCGCGGCGATATCGCCGCTGCGATAGCGGATCAGCGGCATCATCCGGTTTTTCAGCGCCGTGAATACCAACTCGCCATTGCTGGCGCCGTCGGCCTCCGGCACATCGACGCCGCCCTCGGCCGCAATGATCTCCGGCCAGGCCAGCGGATCGAACACCTGCATTTGCGGTCGCTGCGGGTCGGTCTGATAGGCGACGACGCCGATTTCAGCGAGGCCGTAACGATCGATCACCTCGCAGCCGAACACCCGGGCAATCGCCGCGCGTTGCCTGCTCTCCAGCAGCTCACCGGAGGATTCGAACACGTTGAAGGCTTTCGCCTTGCCGTATTTCTGTTCGACGTGCAGCGCCAGTTGGTACAGCGTCGAGGGATGACCGTGCACCAGATGCGGCCGGATCGATCTGATCTGCTGCCAGATCTCGTCGAGTTCATCCGGCTCGAAGGTGGCGAAGAAAATGTTGTAGCGGTTGTTCGACAGGCACTTGACCTGTTCGCGCATCCGCGCCTTCCAGGGAAACTCTTCCGGAAACTTGCTGGCGAAATGCAGCTCCGAGCGCATCGGCCCGGCACCGATCAGGCCGCGCGCATAGCGCGTGACCGCCGAGGACCAATCGGCGGCGTCCTGATCGTAATAGATGACGGCGGACGGCCCGGTGGAACCGCCGGTCTTGGCGGCATGCTTGCGGAAGGCCGCGTGATCGTCGCGCAACAGCCGTTCGCCTTCGGCACGTATGATGTCCTTGGTCAGGAACGGAATGTCGTCGAGGAATTTCGGATCGCGGGCGAGCGCCTCGGGATCGAAATGGATGCGTGCGAACAGCTCGCGATAATACGGCACGTGGGCGGCGGCGAAGCGCACGGTGTCTACGGTTTCGGCCCAGGAGCGGGCGCGGCGCGCCGCGAACGGCTGTTCCATTTCGGCGGCGAACTGGCGCTGCTTGCCGCGCATGTCGCGGCCTTCCAGGCGTTCGGCGATCGGAAACAAAATCAGCGAGCCTGTGAAGCCGCGAACGCCGTTGATGATGGCCTGATGCAGCATTCCGAGAGACCTCGCTGTTCGGGTGGGCCGAGTGATAGCCCTAGCGGCCGGTCGGTGCAACCAAGGCGGACGCGCCTCGTTGCATGCTACCGGCCCGAACGCCGTTGCCGGGCCGCGGCATAGACCTCGACCAGATGGCGGGTCACCTCGGGCCAGCTGAAGCGCGAAGCGACATGGCTCTGCAGCGCCGTGTCGCGTCCCTGCGCCAGCGCCCGGTCGATGCCGCGGCGGATGTCGCCGGGATCGCGATGATCGACATATTGCGCAAAGCCGGCGAAATAATCCCGGGTCGAGCCTTCGGAGGTGACCACCAGCGGCGCGCCCATCGCGGCCGCCTCCAGCGCCGCCAGCCCAGGGGTTTCCAGCGTCGAGGGAAGCACGAACGCCGCGCAGGCGGCGAACGCCGAGGCGAGCCGCGGCTCGTCGTGGTCCAGCGCGCCGAGATAATGCACCTGGCTGCCGCCTTCGGCGAGCACCTCGGCGGCGTAGGCTGGGTCGCGCTGATGGCCCATCAGGACCAGCGGCAGCGGATGACCGGCCATGGCGCGAACCAGGCCGAGCTGGTTCTTGCGCGGCTCGATGTTGCCGACGTTGAGTACGAACGGTCCTTCGATGCCGAAGGCGTTGCGGAACAGCGCGGGGTCCTGCGGTTGCAGAAAACGGTTGTCGAACCCGTTCATCACCGCCATGAAGCGCTCGCGCGGCAGGCCCAGCAACTTTGCCAACTGATCGGATTCGGTGTCGGAATTGGTGACGATGACGTCGGCGAGCGCCAATTGCGCCCGGATTTCGTCGATCGGATAGAGATGCATGGTATCCGCGGTGATCCACAGCGACGACGAGATCACCAGCGGCAGGCCGCGCTGGCGGGCATAATTGCAGAAATGGATCGAGCCGCCGATGCAGGAGAAAAAATGCATCAGATCGACGTCGCCGAGATTGGCGCGCCACGGATCGTGCAAGTGCACCGCGACGCCGTGCGCCGGCAGCTGCTCGGCGTATTTCCGCAGTTGAATCTCGCCGCCGCCCGGCGTCTCGAACGCCCACGGATAGGTGCTAAACAATACGCGCACGATGTAGGGTCCTGGCTTGGGTCACGGCGTTGAGGATGAGGTGTCCGTCGGCCTGGCGACGCAGCGCCGGCAGGCGCAGGCGCCGCGCCGCGCCGAGCTGCGCGCGCGTGGCCTCGTCGTCGAGTGCGGCGGCGAGCGCATTGGCGACCGCCTCGGCATCCGACGCGTCGACGACGAGCGCGGCATCGCCCGCGGTTTCGATCATGCCGGCTTCGGAATTGATCACCAGCGGCTTGTCGAACGACAGCGCGTCGAGCAGCGGCACGCCGAAGCCCTCGTGCCGGCTCATCGACGCGCAGACGCCGGCGTTGCGGTAGAGCGATTTCAGCGCGCCGTCGGATAGCCCGTGGAGGAATTCAATGCGCTGCGCGATCGACGGCGGCAGCGCCGCGATCCGGGCCGAGAGCACCGCGGCATAGGCTTGGTCGGGCGGGCCGCCGACGCAGACCAGGCGGACGCCGGCATCGTGCGCGGCCAGCGTCGCAAAGCCGTCGAGCAATTGCGTCACGCCCTTATGCGGCACCAGCCGCCCGACATAGAGAACGGTTCGCGCATCGGCATCGGCGTTCGAAGGCTGGTCGACAATGCCGTCCCAGCGGTCGGCACCGATCAGCGGCGGACAGGCGACGATCGCGGCCTCAGTGATGCGCCGCTGGTCCTGCGGCGGAAGGCCGTCGTGCAGCACCTGCGCGGTGGCACGCGAATTGGCCATCAGCACGTCGAAGCCCGCCGCGAGCGGGCGCTGCTGCAGCCCCTGACGGACCAGTCCCGCGGTACGCTCGTCGATGCCGGCGAAGAAGCGCTCCGGAGTGATGTTGTGGAAGTACAGAATCTTGGCGCAGGGAAGTGCCGCGATGGCCGGAAACGCCGGGTCTTCGGTCGAGAAATGCAAGATCACCAGATCGTCAGCGCCGATCGTGCCGATCGTCTCGGGCATTTTTGCGATCAGCGCCCGATCGTCTGGGTGGCAGTTCTCCGCGGCGAGGCTCGCGTCATAGCCTTGCGCGAGCAGCAAGGCGTGGATCTGCCGGCAGAAGTTTCCGACCGCGTCGAAGCGCTGGATGTCGCGGGCGATGATGTGGATGCGCATGGTCACAGCGATGAGTACAATCGCGTCGCGTCGGCCTTAAGATCGGCGATCATGCGTCCGATGCCCTGATCGAGTTCGACTGCCGGACGCCAGCCGAGTTCGGTGGTGGCCCTGCTGATGTCGAGCACGCTGGTCGGAACGTCGAACGCCCGTTCGGGTTTTTTTTCGATCGCGATCGGGCGACCGAGGTGTCGCTCGACCATGGCCACGATCTCCCTGACGCTGGCGCCTTTTCCGCTGCCAATATTGTAGGTCGGCAGAATATGCGGGCTCGTGGGCTTCGCATCGGCCACCGCCAGCAGGCCGGAGACCGCATCCGAGATGTGGATGAAATCGCGAACCACCGATCCATCCCCCCAGATCTCCACGGCTTCGCCGGCCAACGCCCGATAGGTAATCGTCGACGCGACACCTTGAGGCCGTCTCGGGTTCTGGCCGGGGCCGAACGGATTGGCGATCCGCGCGATCCGCGCGTCGATGCCGTGCAGGTCCCGATAGACGTTGAAATAAAGCTCCGCCGCGGCCTTCGACGCACCATAGGCGGTGATTGGCGCCAGCGCGTGGGTCTCCGGCACCGGCACGCATTGCAGCCGGCCATAGACCGTTCCACCCGATGAGGGGAATACGACGATACCGCCGCCGCGGCGCTTGATCGCTTCCAGAATTTGCAGCGTGACGCCGAGGTTGACGTGCAGATCGGTGGCCGGATCGGCGTTGGCGGTCTGCGGCACCGTCGTCCAAGCGTAGTGATGCACGGTCGTGGCGGTGCCGACGATGGCGTCGAAATCCCCGGGTCTGGCGGTCGACAGGTCGATCAGACGGCAAGGCGGTGCGGCATGCGGCTTGTCGGCCGGGTAGGGACTGATGTCGACCACGGTGACGGCATCGCCACGCTCGATCAGGGCACGCACGACATGCCGTCCCAGAAACCCGGAGCCGCCGATCACGACATGGGACGCCATGTCAGAAAGACCGGCCGATGGCCCGAAGGCGGGGTCCCGATATCGGACGTGAATCGCTTTGCTGAAGGATCGGCCCACAGCCCGGCACCCGGTTCGGTGGTCCAGAAGGAGTAAACAATGCCCGAACCTCCGATTAGCAGAACTTGACCTTGACGCTACGCCAGCTTGAGACCAAGGGCCATCACCATCGGCAGCTGATGAAGTCCACCAAGTGCAACAAAAAGCCTTTGGAAACAACCCCGACGGGGAGGTCGCCGCACGTCGGTGCCGCGTCGAGAGCCCAGTGCAGCGAGCGACCGAACGCTCCTGCGACCGGGCGTCACCTTTGCAAGCCGGGGCGGCGAATAAAGGCCAGGCCATCGTCGCGCATGCTGGAACGCACATAGGTTGTGGCGTATTCGAAGCCGGATTTCTGGACGGCGAACGGAACGATGCGCTCGAGCGCGTGCAAAATCGTGCCGTCGATCGGCAGCGGCTCGTGCGGGTAGTCATTCCAATCCAGGTTCAACTGAAACAACGGCTGCAACGCAGCGACACGCGCCCAGAACATCGTCCCGATCGGAAAATCGAAGTGTTCGGGAAGCGGGGCCTCGATCTTCATGCGCTGCGCCAGCCGTTCGGCCAGGTCGCGGTTCTCGTCCCATCCGTTCAGATAGGGATCCTCTGCAAAAACCAGCCCGAGCTTGGCATCCTCCGCGAATGCATCGGCGATAACGTCGATCATCGGAAACGCGTCGCCGATCAGATGCTGCCAGGCAAAATCCCGCCATTGGTCGCCGACCGTGGAGTCGACGTGCTTGCTTCGCTTGCCGTGAAAATGGCCGACGATGTCGTAGGAGCCGAGCTTGTCGGGCATTTCCTTGAGAAAGGGCCCGATATCGCGCCCGCGATTCGGCACCGACCAGACATCGGCATTTTGAATGCCGAAGGCCCGCAGCGACTTTCGGATCTGCGCGGCCTGCTCCGGGCCGCTGGTGGTCAAGAACAGATCGACCGAACTGGCATTCGCGGCGATCAACTTTAGGAAGCTCTCAAGCAGATCCGGGTAGTAAAAATGGCCGTGGATGGCGATCCGCGGCCGGGCTGCATTGCTTTCGCGGCGCGGTTCGGGGCGGATGACACGATGGGTCCAACGCCCTTCCGGTCGCCCATTGCGAAGAAAATGCGCCAGTGGATCGATGCCTTGGCGATCGACCTCGGGATTCTCGGCGGCGTAAATCAAAGGATGAAAGCCTTCGACCGGCCGGCGAATCAGCATTCCGGCCTTGCCCCGGTGCAGCGGCCGGCAAAGTCGCGACGCGTTGAGGTATTCGTTGACGGCCTGATCGGGCGTGAACTTTTCCGCGCAACTTCCGAAACGAAGGCTGGCGTTGAAGATCCCGGACTCTAGGATCGTCGCCTGGTCGAGCGCCATCTGCTCAATGTCGGCGGCACAGGTGCGTCCGAGTTGGTCGAGCTTGCGGGCATATTGGCCCATGTCGAAGGTGGCGTTGGCAACAGCCTGAATATCCTCGCCAAGTCGTGTCAACAGGCGGGCATCTGCCAGCAGGTCGCAAATCATGCGGCCGGCCGCCGAACTGTCGAGGTAGGGGACGACCAGTTCTTTGGCAGTGTCGCTGCACTCGAGCAACTCGGCGAAGCCGCTGGCGTTCTTGAAGCAGACCACTGGAATCTTCCTCAACGACGCGTCGATGGCAACGTTTGGAAGCGGGTCCAGCCGCGAACTGAGAAAAAACACATCGGCCTTGCTGTAGAACGGTTCAAGTTCATCGACCTCATCGACGAACAGAACGTGTTGCTCAAGGCCGCTTCGCTTGATCTGCTCTTGCAGAAAACCGAAATAACTGGCGTCGGACGGATGCAGATGGCCGATCCAGACGAATTTGAATTTTCGTGTCGCGCTGCGTTGGACCTGCGAGGCCGCTGCGATGAACGCATCGACGCCTTTTCGGTATTCGATTCGCCCAGTCCCGAGAATCACGGCGGTATCTTCAAGCGCCAGGTCCTCCAGTCGTTGCACGGAACTGCGACGCTCGGCGCCGCCGGTAGGGTGCTGAAAGCTGGGAACTTTCGACGGGCCTTGAGGCAGGATATCCAAATGTCGGGGCTTGAGACCTGGATAGTCCTGCACACTGGCGTCGGCGACAATCGGCGCCGGAAAGACGAGTTTCGACGCCGAAACGTACAGCGGGTTGAGAATCCCGATCGGTTGAAAGTAGCTGGAAAATTCGTGCACCAATGCGATCACCGGGACGCCTGCGGCCTCAAGCAGAATGGCCAGTTCGCGCGTCGCGACGCTGTTGGCGATGGCGTAGAGCGGCGAGTAGGTTTCGGTCAGCTTCTGAGCGAAGAGAGCGTCCTC
The DNA here is from genome assembly GCF_000013745.1 of Rhodopseudomonas palustris BisB18. Classification (GTDB taxonomy): domain Bacteria; phylum Pseudomonadota; class Alphaproteobacteria; order Rhizobiales; family Xanthobacteraceae; genus Rhodopseudomonas_A; species Rhodopseudomonas_A palustris_F. The sequence goes on along the minus strand of NC_007925.1, from coordinate 4,665,123 downwards.
GCCGGACCCATAGGGAAATTCGGCAGGGATGGTGACGAGTTCAGTCGCCGCCTCCCGGAGCGCCGGTTCGATCGGGCCGCCGCTTTTGAGCAGAACCACGACGTTATGTTGCTTGCGCAACTCGTTGATCAGATTCCATGCCAGAATCGGCGCTCCGGACCGTGACGCGTCGTGAACGGCCAGCAGGATGGTCGCGCGGCCGGGATCGATCTTTTCCGTCGGGCACGCGATGCTCGGGGTCATTGCGACGCCCTGTCGGCCCTCCGCTCTGCCGTACTGCAGATAGTGGTTGAGCAGTCCCCCTTGCCAGCCACCAAGATCGGGATATTGTTTCAAATAGTATTTGGGGTCGAATCTGGTCGACGGAGCAGCACCGAGTTGTTCCCCAAACTGGAGATAGTGATCGATTGGACGGATTCCGTTCTTTTTGGCTTCGCCGGAAAACGCGTAATAGCTCTCATCGAAGAACTCTTCGATGCTTGCAAACTGGTTACTCAACCCTTTACCCCTATCGATGTTCGCGGCGAGGTGACTCGCCTTCCATAGCGACTCAAGGAAATATTGGCAAAGAAAAACCCATTAGTATGGGATATCGTCAATTCGTTATGTGTGTGGTCTACGAGAGACACGGGATTCGGGCTTCAAGGAAACATGCAGTTCATTCGTGAACCACTCATTGCAGTGTCGATTGTGTGGGGATTGCTGGCGCGGCTTCGAGGATCTATCCGCCGGCGCTGGGAGGGCGCAGATCCCAACCGTTCGCTGAAGCGCCATGCCGTTTATGTGCATTTCCATCCCGAAGGGGTGGTGGCTGATTTTGTTGCGGCGCAACTCCGCGAGTTCTCGCGGCTTGGTTTTCGTATCACCTTCGTCTCGAATTCGCCGACGATCGACGACCAACTAATCACGATTCTCTCTCCGTTGTGCCGGGAGATCATTCTGCGAAGAAACACCGGATACGATTTTGGCGCCTACCGCGACGGCATCATGTCGATCCCGGATCTGCCGTCGACGCAATGTCTGGTTCTTGCCAATGACAGTGTCTACGGGCCGTTGTTTCCGCTGGATGAACTGTTGGGGCGATGCGACCCCGAGGTGTTCGACGTTTGGGGGGCGACCGACAGTGAGGAAATCGCCTACCATCTGCAATCTTATTTCCTGGTTTTCTACGGCCGGGCGATCAAGTCGAGGGCGTTCTGGCGTTTCTGGTTCTGGTTTCCAAATATCGACAGCCGAAAATTCGTCATCAAATGTGGCGAGATCGGGTTGACGCAGCGATTGGTCAAGGCGGGCCTGCGGGTCGGCGCAGTCTACAAATGTGTCGACGCCGAAATCCGCAAAGCAAGGAAGATTTCGTCGGTTGAGGCGCTTCCCCGGGATCCTCAGATCGAAGCGTTCTTGGCACTCATCGAAACGAGAAAGCCAACCATGTTCAACCCGACCCATTTCTTTTGGGAAGAGCTGGTGATTTATGAGAGATATCCGTTCCTTAAGCGCGATCTTATCAGGGAAAATTATTGGAAGGTGCCTTTCGGGCAGCCCTGGCATAAGGTAATCGTAGAGCATACCAGCTATGATGTCGCCATGATCGATAAGCATATCACCCATCAGAGGTGATTTTTGCTATTGGCGACTGAGGGCTGAAATTCGCCCAGGCAAACCGGCCTCGGGTGGCCGCTATGTTATAGTGCAGGAAGTCTTGACCGTTGAAGAGACGAAGCGAATTGTCGGTGTGGTCAGCCCAAAATTCAACCGAAAATGCGGCGGAATCGTTAGACAGCCTGTTGCTGCTGCCTTATCGGACCGTTGCATCCTTCGGCTATGATCTTCCCAATGGCTTGGTTGCGGCCTGGTTGTCCTGTGGTCCGGCGTTTCAACTCGAATACGATATCGAAAACGATGCCGGCGCCGACGACCTCGTGCATTGGTGGATGAAGGTCGGTCGTGCGCTTTTTCCCGGTATTCAGTTCGCGTTGGATCGGTGTCTCGCGACGGCGTTGCACTTGCAAGATCTGGGGAGGATGGTCGAAGCGCAGCAGCTCGGTCTGACCAAGCTTCTCAGCCTCATCCTTCGCCATCGAGAAGATCTCCGGAAGGCGTTCGACGTTTCGACGCCGGAGGGGATTGCCGGTGTCTGGTACTGGTGGATGACCGACGGACAGCGCGAACTGCTCGGCGCGCCGGACTGGCTGACAGTGGCGCAATTTGAGGCGCTGCACAGCTGCGATCTGCGGGCATTTCCCGAAAGCGGGCCGGTTCGCCCGACGCTGCTGGCGACCATGGTGTGGCAGCGCAATGAACTGCTGCAGGCGACGTTCGACCTGCACACCCCGGAGGGCATCGCGGAGAGCTGGCGGGTATTGCTCGACAGCGAGGCGTCGGTGCTGCGGCTTCCGGATGGCGGCATGCCGCGCATCGTCCACGGCATGCTGCCCGCCGCGGCTGACGCTGGCGGCGCGGATGACAGATTCGCCGCGATCTTCCCGGATTCGATGGCGATTTTCTACTCTGCGCGTCGCGACCTCCAGGTTAATTTTGACATCACCACGGGTCAGGGCGTCGGCGATTTTGTCTATTGGTGGCTGCTGTACGGTCGCGCCGACGCGCCTCAATATGCCGATGCGGTCGATAGCAAGCTGGCGACGGCGCTGCATTTGCGGCATCTGGCCGGGATGTCGGCGTCCGGCCGATTGGCACTGACGCCGTTGCTTGCGCTGATCCATGCACGCCGCGAAGAGTTGCAGCGGCTGTTTGACGTTTCGACGCCGGAGGGGATTGCCGGTGTTTGGTACTGGTGGATGACCGAAGGACAGCGGGAACTGCTGGGCGCGCCGGACTGGCTGACGACGGCGCAATTCGAGGCGCTGCACAGCTGCGATTTGCAGACGTCTCCCGGAAGCGCGCTGGTTCGCCCGACGCTGCTGGTTGCCTTGGTGTGGCAACGCAATGAGCAGCTGCGGTCGTCGTTCGACCTGGATACCCCGGAGGGCCTCGCCGAGGGCTGGCGTTATCTGATCGAGGTCGAAGCGCCGCTGCTGGGACTGCCGGATGGCGGCATGCCGCGCAATAAGCGCGACACGGCACAAATTGCCAAGACTTATGGGATCACGCCCGAACTCGCGCTCGATCGGGGCACCATTGCGCCTCTTCGCTCTCGCCTTGGCGCCGGTGCCGGCGATCGTGCGGCGGAGCCGGATGCGGCTGCGGCGTCTGCTGTCGCCCTGGTCGGCTATCCCAGGGGGGAATTCGGCTTGGGCGAAGATATTCGCCTCTTGCGCGCGGCGTTGCAGGCGGTGGGCGTCGCCCCCTCGGTGATCCGCGCGCCTTGGCAGATTGTCGCCCGCGAGGGCATCGATGAGCCGGCGATCGAGGCTGCCCTCGCGGAATTCCGGAGCGACGTGATGTTCTATGTCATGCCGGCCTTCGACACCGTGACCTTGATGAACACGGTCGGCAGCCGGGCATTTCAAGCCAAACGACGAATCGGATTCTGGCAATGGGAGCTTGACCGTTTCCCCCATGCCGCGAGCTTCGCCTTGAATCTCGTCGATGAAATCTGGTGTCACTCGGAGCATTCCGCGCGGGCCTTCAGATCCGCCACCGACAAGCCCGTCACCAAGGTGCCGTTGCCGATCAACGTGCCCGAGACCGGCGTCGCCAATCGCGCCGACTACGGACTCCCGGACAGTGCGTTGGTGATCTTCACCAGTTTCGACGGCGCGTCGTCGATCTCGCGAAAGAACCCGCTGGGCGCCATCGAAGCCTTTCAGCGCGCCTTTGATCCCTGCGAACGCAACGTTCGCTTGCTCGTCAAAGCGATGAATGTCGAGAAGGATGCGCTGTGGCGGGAATGTCTGCGGCGTCGGGCGAGCGACGACCGCATCGTCATCCTCGACGAAGTGATGGACCGCAACGCCTATTACGAATTGTTGCGGGCCTGCGACGTAGTGCTTTCGATGCATCGTGCCGAAGGATTCGGCCGTTTGATGGCTGAGGCGATGGCGCTGGGAATTCCCGCGATCGCGTCGGGCTATTCCGGCAATGTCGACTTCATGACCAAGGACAACAGCTGGCTGGTCGAGGGACGGCTGCTGCCGGTGCTGCGCGGCGATTACGCCTTCTATCAAGCGCAGCATTGGTTCGAGCCGGATGTCGATTCCGCGGCCGCCGCTTTGCGCGAGTGTTTCGAACAGCCGGAGCTGCGGCATAGCCGCGGCCAGGCCGGCCAACGCACGATCCTGGAAAACTACAGTCTCGAGGCGTGTGGCAGGGTTTATTCGGAGCTGCTTCGCTCTCGAATGAACCAAAACCGAACCAGTGAACTGTGAAGCTGAATTTTGGTGCACTTGCTTCGCAACTTGACGCCCAAGGCGCTGCTGGCTAACGGTTCTGCAGCAAGGATCAGCGCAACTGGGATTGTGTCGCAGGGCGCACGCCAGGGCTTGTCCGTGCTTTACCGTGAATGCTCACGGACCGGCTCGAACTTGCGAAGCAGGCGACCAAGCTTGCTTAAAGATAACGCAATTGAATATGATGGATTGTTCGTGAGCAGCCCGACATCGGCAAACAATCTAAGAGGCACGGACGGGCATTTGATGGCGGAGTGCGCATCGCTCGGCCCGTCGGTCCTAATTAGACAGAGAATGCGGGAATCGCTGCTTCCCGCCCCCGCCCACGCGACACTCTCGCGGGCAGGTCGCCGCGGCTGTGAACGTCGTATCTTTATGAAACCGCGGATTGCCAACATCGCATCCGCTCCCGAGCTTAAATGAAAATGGAACAATCACTGTCCGACGTCTCGCTCGCCTCAACATTCCGTGCGGACAACAACATCCAAACCCAGGTTCTGGTTGCCCAGAACGGGCTGCGGAACCTGGATGCCTTGGGCGTGCTCGACAACGTGCGGAAAGAATCCAAGCATCTGTTGATCACCGACGCGAACGTTGAGCAACTGTATCTGCGTCCGGTGCTCGATTGCATCGAGCGCAGTGGACGGACGGTGCGGACAATTGTCGTGCCAGCGGAGGAAGCATCGAAAAGCTTCGAAGTTTACGCCGGCTTGGTTCAAACCGCGCTCGATCACGGTATCGACAAATATTCGGTTATCTTCAGCCTTGGCGGCGGGCTGGTCAACAATCTCGCCGGCTTTCTCGCCTCGACATTGTATCGCGGAATCGGCCTGATCCATCTGCCGACGAGCCTGCTTGCGCAGGTCGACGCAGCGATAGACTTCAAGCAGGCGCTCAACTTCAGCCACGGCAAGAATTTGATCGGCAGCTTCTATCCGGCCTCCAACGTACTGATCGACCCGATTGCCTTGCAGACGTTGAATCCGAGACTGATCCGCTGCGGACTCGCAGAATCCGTTAAGCACGCGCTCTGCCAGGATGGCGACTTCCTGAACTACATCATGTCGCACCACAATCATCTGGACGAAATCGGTTTCCTGACGAAGACCGTGATCCGCTCTGTGAATCTGAAACTCGAAATGATGGTGCCGGATCTGCACTCGGATCGCGAGGAAACCATCAAGCAATACGGCCACGCGGTCGGCCACGCAGTTGAGCACCTCTCGGGCGGTGAAATTTATCACGGAGAGGCGATCGCAATCGGCATGTGCGTCTCTGCCGAAATCGGACGGTTGCTTGGCGTCACCGATGAGGAAACCGTCGACGTCCATTACCGCTGCCTGTCGATGTTGGGGCTGCCGACCATGGTGCCGCTTGAGTTTTCGCTCGGCGACATCTGGGAAAAAGTTCGTTACGACAAGCACTTCCTCCAGGACCGGGCCTATATGGGCCTGTTGAGCAGAGTGGGCGTACCCAGCAGCAGCGGGGAGAACGGGTTGCACGGTCATTGGATTTCCCGCGACGTGCTGTTCGAGGCCATCGAAATCAATCGACGCGCTGGCGGTCGTCTCGGCTGATAAGGGGGGCTGCGCCGTGCGCGAGTTCTTGAGCGCGGCGATGTCCCGATCATTCGGCCCCCCCTATGGGAGCACCATCTCGCGTCATTGGAACAACGGCCGGGTAGGAAATGGATCGTTGCTCGGCCTGAGGTTGCCGTATATACGGGCCTCAATCATTATCCACATTTGATAGCTGGGAAATCGTGACCGGACGGGTTCTAATCACGGGCGCCGGGCGCGGTATAGGGCTCTCGATCGCGCGCGTGCTGGCGCGGGACGGCTTTTCGTTGGCGCTGGTGACCAAGAGCGAGTCGTCAGCCACAAGGCTTCGAGCCGAGCGATTTGTGGTCGACGCCGATGCCATCGTTGTTGCTTTCGATCTTGCCGATGATGCAGCTTTGGCGGATTTCGTCACGAAATGGCGAGAGCCGTTGTGGGGAATTGTCCACAATGCCGGGATTTGCGCGACGGCGACGCTTGCGGACTGCGAGCATGATCCCTGGCGTGAAGTGCTGGCCGTAAACCTCGAAGCGCCTTATCGACTGATGCGCGGCTTGCTACCAAGTCTCGCCCGCCCGGGCCGGATCGTCACTATCGGCTCACAGCTATCGGTCGAAGGACGTGCGGGCTACGGTGCGTACTGCGCCTCAAAATTTGGCCTTATCGGTCTCACCAAGTGCTGGGCGAAGGAACTCGGCCGCGAAGGCGTCACGGTCAACGCGGTGTGTCCCGGCTGGGTCGACACCGAAATGACCGGCAATGACGTCGCTCGCATCGCCGCGGAGATGGGGCGCGACGCCGCCTCGTTCAAGGCCGAAATCGCTGATCCGCTGGAGTTGAAGAGGTTCAACACCCCTGAAGAAGTCGCCGAACTGGTCGCGTTTCTGATGTCGGACAAGTCGTCCGGCATCACTGGTCGTGCCTGGCTGATGCAGACGATCTGGAACCAACAGTAATGTCAGTCAATCCGGTTGTCGTGGTTCCGGTACATATCAAACATACCGAGCCGGAAGCAGAGACGTCGCTTCGGCATCTGAAGAAATATCTCGGTCGCTATCGCCTCGTGCTTGCCAAGCCCGCGCAACTCGACTGGTCGATCGAGGGGCTGGATAACGAGATATTTCCGGACGAGAGCTTCCAAGGTTTGCTTGGATATAATCGCCTGATGTTGTCTCCTGCTTTCTATCGTCGCTTTGCGCAGCACAGCCATATTCTGATCTATCAGCTCGATTCACTTGTATTTCGGGATGAACTGACTGAGTGGTGTGAAACCGAGTATGATTACATTGGCGCGAGTTGGTATCCTGACCTGATCGAGCGATACATCGGTGAACCATGGCCATTCGCCAAGGTTGGTGCGGGAAATGGCGGGTTCAGTTTGCGCCGCGTGTCCGCCTTCATAGAACATTTGGAGAATCGAAGACCGACTTTCCGTCATGCCTTCGATAGGTTGTTTGATGGAAACGTCGACGTTGCAATGCGCCTCTTGCGCTTCCGCAAGCACTTGACGCCTTCGAACTACAAAGAGCACAAGATGCTTGCTGAAGACGTATATTGGGGCGTTTTTGCGCCGCTGATGGACCCGTCGTTTCGAGTCGCTCCTCTGGATGTCGCTAACCGATTCTCATTCGAATATGATCCGAACTTCTTGCTGCAACAATCACGCGGCCACTATCCGTTCGGATGCCATGCTTGGTATCGCTTTGCCGACGCTAGAGAGTTCTGGGAGAGTCGGCTGTTGCCGCCGCTGGGCAAGTCGGTCTAGCTTCCAACCACTTGTCAGCCGTGGCGGCCTTTCTTTTCCTCTATTCGAACTACGTAATTCGCGGAGTTGGCCTCCCGGCCCCGACCGATTGGAACGAACCTCCTGAATGCGGATGTGGGCGGTCACCATAGTAGGCGAGGGTGAAATCCTGCCAGACCTCGCTAGCGAACCGCATATCTTTTTTCACTTCGTCTGAAAATACGCCGGTCTGGTCTGCCGAGTCGATCCGGTCGCGATTGTGGATGACGAGCCGGCGTTCGAAATCGTTGAGGCAGAACTGCAGTGGATCGGTCGGGAAACCACGAGCGAGGGGCGGAGATCGTGTCAGCGAGAGATAGCTGCTGAACAGTCGTTCAACAATGAAGGGGAGAAACGGAGACGGCGGGATGTGAACCGTTGTCTTGAGGACGTCGCGGCAGGCCGGGTGCTCGGGGTGAGCTTCGAGGAATTCGGCCATCGGCACCAGCACGCCCCCGACATAGTCCTCCCAGAATTGTTCGGTGCCGACCCAGAAGTTGCAGTAGCACAGCAGGTCCGGACCATGCCGTGGCAGCTCGGCAACCCGGATCGCGATGCCGCAGGCGTCGAGCAGTGCCTGGGCCCGCGCGACAAGGCCCGGATGGGCGTTCTCCCCCTGCATCCAGACGTTGAACGAGATATAGGCGAGCTGCGGAAACGGATTGACGAAACAGACCTCGGCGTCGGCATTGGCGTTGACGAAGTCGATGAATTGCGCGCCGGAGAGCCCGGTCTTCAGGCCGAATTTCGGAGAGAACAGCCCGGTGAAGCGGTGTTGGCGATGCAGCCCGCGACGATACATGTCGACCAGAATGGCGAATTCGCGCCATTCCGGCCGGTTGTTGTCGGTGATCAGAAGCGGCTTGAACGCCGGCTCGACGAGGGTCTGTCCGGGGCGATACAGCGGCTCGTAGATCGCGATCATCGCTTCATGCGCCCAGGTGCTGATACCTGTTCATCACGTCGACCGGATCGCCGGAGGCCGCAATGCTATGGTTCTCGATCAGGAAGGCCTGATCGCACAAGGTGGTGATGTCCGCCGCCGAATGCGACACCAGCACGATGGTGCCGCCGGAGGCGCGAAACTGCTTGATCACCTCGGTGCACTTGGCCTGGAACGCGAAATCGCCGACGGCGAGCACCTCGTCGACCAAGAGAATTTCCGGATCGAGTTGCGACACCACGGCAAAGCCCAGCCGCGCCAGCATGCCGCTGGAATAGAACCGAATCGGCGTGTCGATGTGGTCTTCGAGTTCGGCGAAGGCGATGATGCTGTCTGCGCGCCGGCGGATTTCCGCGCGCGAGAACCCGAGCACCACGCCGTAAAGATCGATGTTTTCGCGGCCGGACAGATCCGGATGGAACCCGGCGCCGAGTTCCAGCAGCGACGAGACCCTGCCGGTGACGCTGACCATGCCGCTGTCGGGGCGCATGATGCCGGCGATCAGCCCGAGCAGCGTGCTCTTTCCCGCGCCGTTGCGGCCGACGAAGCCCACCGTGGTGCCTTGCCGGATCTCGAACGAAATGTCCGTCAGCACCGGATGGGTCTTCTTGTACTTGCTGGCGGAAAAGATGTTCAGCACATAGTTTTTCAAGCCGCCGGTGAGGAAGGTGCGGTCCGAATAGCTCTTGGTGACGTTGTCGAACTTGATTGCGACTGCCAAAGTCATCGCCCTATTTTTGCATTGAACCGGCTGGCCAGGCCCCGAGCCGCAGGCGCGCCGTCGCGATTAGATGACTTCCGCGAAGCCGGGAGAGAGTTTGCGGTAGATCAAGCTGCCGATGACCAGCGCGATCGCGGCATAGATATAGCATAATTCGATGTTGCCCCACTGCACCTCGTTCTTCAGCAGCACGCCGCGCCAGGCTTCGATCAGCGGCGTCATCGGATTGAAGCTCATCCAGTGATTGTAGGGCGCCGGCACCTTTTCGATCGGGAACAGCACCGGCGACAGATACATCATCATGCTCAGCACGATGGCGATGATCCGTTCCATGTCGCGAAAGAACAGGTTGATCGAGGAGGCCGCGAGGCCGATTCCCAGCAGGAACAGGAACTGCGCCGGGATCAACAGCAGGACCCCGACGATCACGCTCGATCCGATCGGAATATGGTAGAAATACATGAAGCAGAACGTGATCGGCAGCGACATCACGAAGTGGAAGGCGTCCTGGATGTTCAGGGCGATCGGCAGCACCGAGCGCGGAAACACCGACTTTTTGATCAGGCTGCCGTTGGCCAAGAACACGCTGCAGGCGCCGATCAGGTAGTTGTTGAACCATTGCCAGGCAAACAACCCGATGATCAGGAACAAGGGATAGTTCGGGATGCTCGACTTGAATACCACCTGCATGGCGAAATAGAACACCAGCGCCGACGCCAGCGGATTGGCGAGCGACCACAGATATCCCAGCACGTTGTTCTTGTAGCGGACCTTGACCTCTTTGTGGGCCAGGGTGATCACCAGGTCGAAATAGTGCCAAGTCGAGAATCTCGTGCTCCGTTTGGGACGGAGAACGGCGATTTCGCTGCTGCTCATGGCAATTTCAGTCCGTTGCATCGGTCGCGTCTAACCTTGGGTGGCCTCGCCGACCTGAACCGTCTCAGCCTGGCGCACGGCGGGCGGCAAAGCCAAAGGGTGACGAGAATGGCTGTCCGCGGCGGCTGCACTCAGGCGAGCAGCCGGTCGAGGCACGTCTTTAGAGCATCTCGCCAGGATTGTGAAGCGACGCTGAAAGTGGCCTCGGTCGCGGCGCAGTCCAGGCGCGAATTGGCCGGGCGGCGGGCCGGGGTCGGATATTGATCGGAAGTGATCGCCAGCACCCGCTGCGGGGTGCGGCGTCCTCGCCGGCTGGCCTCCGCGAAGATCGCCTGCGCAAAGCCATACCAGGTCACGTCGCCGTGTCCGGCGTAATGGTAGATTCCTCCGGCCGATCCGGCGCGGAGGCCTGGGTGCGCGGCGAGCCGCAGGCAGGCGGCCGCGAGATCGTCGGCGAAGGTGGGATTGCCGAGTTGGTCGTCGACGATCCGCAACTCGTCGCGCTCGGCACCGAGTTCGAGCATGCGCTTGACGAAGTTGCTGCCGGTCTCGCTGTACACCCACGCCGTCCGCAGGATCGCCGCGGCCGGATTGGCGACCCGCACGGCGATCTCGCCGGTGGCCTTGGAGGCCCCGTAGATGCTCACCGGACGGATCGGGTCGGTCGGCAGATAGGGCGCGGCTTTGCTGCCGTCGAACACGTAGTCGGTCGACAGATGGATGAACGGAACGCCGCGCGCCGCTGAAATTTCCGCGAGCAGCCGCGGCAACCGCTGGTTCAGCGCGTAGGCGGCGTCCTGGTCGGTTTCGGCCTTGTCGACCGCGGTGTAGGCCGCCGCGTTGATGACCGCCTCGGCGCCGGTTCGCGTTACCGCGTCGTCGAGCTCGGCCTTCACCAGGGCGTTGACGTCGTCATGCCCGAGACAGGTCACGTCGTGAACGCCGGCGCCAAGCCGCGCCAAGGCTGTGGCGACTTGTCCGTGGCGTCCGATCACCAGAATTCGCATGGTGGCCTCGTTTCGTCGCTCAGGCGTGTTTCTGCCGCAACGGCTGCCACCACCAGGCGTTGTCGATGTACCATTGTACGGTGCGGCGCAGACCGTCCTCGAACGAGTGCTGCGGCTTCCAGCCAAGCTCGCGTTCGATCTTGGAGCAATCGACGGAATAGCGGAAATCGTGGCCGGCGCGGTCGGTGACGAAGCTGATCAACGACCGATAGCTGCTGCCGTCCGGCCGCGGCCGAAGCTCGGTGAGCAGATCGCAGATGCCGTGCACCACGTCGATGTTGCGGCGTTCGCTGTGGCCGCCGATCATATATTTCTCGCCGACGGCGGCCTTGTCGAACACGGTCCAAAGCGCGCGGGCGTGGTCTTCGACGAACAGCCAGTCGCGCACGTTGGCGCCTTGTCCGTAGACCGGCAGCGGGCGGCCTTCGAGGCCGTTGAGGATCATCACCGGAAACAGCTTTTCCGGAAACTGGTGCGGACCGTAATTGTTCGAGCAGTTCGACGTCACCGTCGGCAGCCCGTAGGTGTGCAGCCAGGCATTGACCAGATGGTCCGACGCCGCCTTCGACGCCGAATAGGGCGAGTTCGGCGAATACGGCGTATCTTCCTTGAACACGCCGGTTTCGCCGAGCGCGCCATAGACCTCGTCGGTGGAGACGTGATGAAACTTGAAACCGTCACGGTCGGCGGCGGCGAGCGCACCGTGGTAGGCGCGTGCGGCTTCCAGCAGCACGAAGGTGCCGTTGATGTTGGTGGTGATGAACGGCGCCGCCGAGGCGATCGAGCGATCGACATGGGATTCCGCCGCCAGATGGATCACGCCGCGCGGCTGGTGGGTGGCGAACACGCCGGCCATCGCCGCAGCATCGCATATATCGAGCTGCTCGAACACGAAGCGCGGGTTGCCCTCGAGCGTCTTCAGGGACGTGCGGGTTCCCGCATAGGTCAGCTTGTCGATGCAGACGACCTTGACGTCGGTGGACGAAACGACATGCCGACACAGCGCGGAGCCGATGAAACCGGCGCCCCCCGTGATAATGACCGTATTCTTCATGGTTCGCCTTGAATGATGGATCGAAATGCCCGGGGCGGGCGGGCGTGATGCGGGGTCAGTGTCGCAGCAGATTGAGGATATATTTGCCGTATCCGCTGGCGACCAAGGGATGGGCGAGCTGCTCGAGCTCTTCGTCGTCGATGAAGCCCATCCGCCAGGCGACCTCCTCGATGCACGCGATCTTCTGGCCCTGGCGTTTTTCGATGGTCTGGACGAATTGGCTGGCTTCGAGCAGCGTGTCGTGGGTTCCGGTGTCGAGCCAGGCATCGCCGCGGCCGAGTTTCTCGACGGCGAGGGTGCCGTTGGCGAGATAGACGTTGTTGACCGCGGTGATTTCCAGTTCGCCGCGTTCCGACGGTTTGACGGCTTTGGCGATCTCGACAACGTCGTTGTCGTAGAAATACAAGCCGGTCACCGCGTAGTTGCTCTTCGGCTTGGCCGGCTTCTCTTCGATCGACAGCGACTTGCCATTCTCGTCGAATTCGATGACGCCGTAGCGCTCGGGGTCGTGCACCCAATAGGCGAAAACCGAGGCGCCCTTCTCGCGCGCGGCCGCGCTGCGCACCCCGTCGCCGACTCCGGAGCCATGAAAGATGTTGTCGCCGAGCGCCAACGCGGCGTGCGATCGGCCGATGAACTTCTCGCCGATGACGAAGGCTTCCGCCAGTCCCCGCGCTTCGGCCTGTACCGCGTAGTCGAATTCCATTCCGATCTGGTGACCGGTGCCCAACAGCTGTTGATAAAGCGGAAGCGCGGTCGGGGTGGAAATGATCATCACCTCGCGAACGCCTGCGAGCATCAACGTGCTCAGCGGGTAATACACCATCGGTTTGTCATAAAGCGGGATCAACTGTTTGCTGATCGAAATCGTTGCGGGGAAGAGTCGCGTGCCTCTTCCGCCGGCCAGAATGATGCCCTTGAATTTCGGCTTTGCCATGTCAGATCCGGCTCACTGTTCACAAAACAACTCGATGCCCTCCAAGCGGGGAAGGGCTCCCGACAGGTCGTCCGGACCTCAGAATAGATTAGCAGGTTTGGCCCCGAAGGCGGATCCGTCACTGTCCTGGAATTGCCATCCTGCGGATCGACAGATTCTGGGCCAGCATAATCGAAAGGCTTAGATTTTCTGGGTCCGAGCGTCAATACTTCCTTGGCAGTGGCGACCGAAAAGGGTTAAGTCCTTGCGGTTTCTCATGCCTGCGAGTTGTCGAAATGCGGCTACTGTTGACAACCTATCATCAAGCTTTTCTGGCGCCGGGCGGGGGAGAGACCGAATTTTTGTCGCTGGCGGAATACATGAGCGAAAACGGCGTGCGCGCCGATTTCTACGGCCCCACCTCGCGTCCGCTGCGCTATTACGATGCCGTGGTGCATTTCTCTGCGGTCGGCGGTGGCGAGGGATTGCTGAGAAATATTCGGGATTCCGGAAAGCCCATCATCCTTCTGCCGAATTATAACTTCTTCAGCCCGGCGCCCGAGTCGCTGGCTGTGGTGCAAGAGCACTTTGATCTCGCCGACCTGATCGTACTGAGAACCTTCGTCGAAGCCGAGCTTTGCAAAGCCACCTTCAAGGTCGACGAAGCCAAGCTGGTCGTGGTTCAGCCGGGCATCAATCCGTCGTTCGCCAAACCGGTCGCGGACGATCTGTTCCGATCCGCCTATGGCGTCGATCGATTTGTGCTGTGGGTGGGGGCGCTGGACGAAGCCAAGCAGCAGTTGCAGGCGATCGAAGCGCTGAACGAATTCGCCGTGCCGTTGATCTTCATCGGCGGCTATCGCGATCGCGGCTACTTCGAGAAATGCAAGGCCGCGGCATCCGAGAACATTCGATTTTTGCCGTATCTGCAGCCCGGCTCCGAGATCATTCGCTCGGCCATGCAGAGTTGCAACGTGTTCCTGGAACTGGGGGTCGATTTTCCGGGCCATTCCGCCATCGAGGCCGGGCTCGCCGGCGCGCCCTTGGTGCTGCGCGAGCATCCGTGGTCGCGGGAACTGCTCGGCGATGACGTCAGATATATTTCGGATGACGCGCCGGCGGCGATCCGGGAGGCGGTGAGCGAGGTTTTGGCTCATGGCAAGCGCGGTCTCTTGGTCGATCGCATCAAGCGCGGTCTGGTTCAGCCCGACAGCACCGCGCGTTTGATCGCGGAAATCGAGGCCTATGTCGAGCGGCGAAAGGCCCGGGGCTGACCGGGCATCGCCTCGCTGGCGATGCGCGTCGATCATGTTCGGAGTGAGGCGATGACGTTCGGCATCAAGCGGAGCTAGGCGAGCGCGATGGCACGACGGCATTGCCTCGTATGGGTCCGCGGCACCACCGGACCGCAGCCGCAGATTTGGGCCCCCGAAGCCTTCGAAGTCACGCAAGGGCGGATCGATGCGTACGTCATCGCAATCCACGAACTGAGCGCGGAAGAGCAATCGATGCCGCTGCGAAGCCTTGCCGCGCGATACCCGTTGTCGTCCGGCAGCGCGGGTTGATGCGATCTGCGGCGAGCGCCGTGGACGTGCGGTGACTGCCGTGGCGGCTCGGATCGGCGCGTAGAGCTGCAACTACTTCTGGCGTCGGCAGGCCAGGCGCGAAAGCCATCGCGCATGCCGCGTCGATCGGCGACGCCGCCGTCACCCGCCATGGATCGATGCTGGGGACCCAGACGGGGGGCGGCGGCCCGTCCGGTACATCGCCGCGGCACTCTTGCGATCTCTTTCCAAATGGGATAACCGCCGTCAGGAGGGCAATCCGTCGACTGAGAGACGTATCATTCCGCTGATCATGTGCGGCGGTGCCGGGACGCGACTGTGGCCCGCGTCGCGCGAGGTGCGTCCCAAGCAGTTTCTGCCGCTGTTCGGGCCGCGATCGACCTTCCAGAACACGGTGTTGCGGGTGTCCGACCCTGGGGCTGTTCGAACGCCCGATCGTGATCACAAATCTCGCCTATCGGTTCATGGTGCTGGAGCCGCTGGCCGACATCGGGCTGGGAGCCGACGTGATCCTGGAGCCATTGCGGCGCGACTCCGGTCCGGCGATCGCCGCCGGCGCCGCGTTCGCGCAAACCCGCGACCGTAACGCTATCGTCCTTGCGCTGGCCGCCGATCTCGTCGTCGCCGATACCGCGGCTTTCGTTGTCGCTGCAAATGCATCACCATCGGTCCGAGCATTGGATCATGATTCGCGGCACCGCACAGGTGACGGTGGGCGATGCCGTGAAGATGGTTCACGAAAATGAATCGGTCTACATCCCGATCGGGACGACCCACCGGCTGGAAAATCCGGGCAAGATCCTGTTGGAGCTGATCGAGGTGCAGACCGGAAGCTGTCTCGGCGAGGACGACATCATCCGCATCGAAGACGATTATCAACGCCTTTAGTGTAAGATAACAAGGTCCGTGGTCTCGACGCATGGTTGGTTGAGGAGTTCTAGACCGAAACCCGGATTGCGGAGCTGGCCTGGTGCGGGGGCCTCATTTTAGTACCGGGACGTCGGCTGTGCTCGGTAGGTTGCCGTCGCGATCCGGGGACGATGACGCGGCGTGCGATGAAGGCTGATGGAGGAGGACATGGCAAGTGGCGACCGCCTGCAGATCATCGTGCCTTGTTACAACGAGGAGCAGGTGCTGCAATCCACCGCCGCCACGCTGGCCTCCGTGATCGAGTCCTGCATCAGCGCGGGCCTGATCGCGCCGTCGAGCGCGGTGCTGTTTGTCGATGATGGATCCTCGGACCAGACATGGCGTCTGATCGAAGACTTGCACGCCGCCGATCCGCAGCGTTTCGACGGCGTTCGGTTGTCCGCCAATCGCGGACACCAGGCGGCGCTGTGGGCGGGGCTGTCGACCGCGGATGCCGATCTTGTCGTGTCGATCGATGCCGATCTGCAGGACGACCCCCAGGCGATCGTCAGGATGATCAAGGAATACGACGCCGGCGCAGACGTGGTATTCGGACTGCGCTCGAATCGCGAAAGCGACGGCTGGTTCAAGCGCAGTTCGGCCACGCTGTTCTACCGCTTGTTGCGCCTGCTGGGCGTCAACATCGTGCCGCAGCACGCCGATTTCCGGTTGATGAGCCGCCCGGCGATCGACGCCTTGCTGCAATACTCGGAATCCAACTTGTTCCTACGGGCGTTGGTGCCGCAGCTCGGCTTCGCCACGGCGCAGGTCAGCTACCCCCGAACGTCGCGGGCCGCGGGAACCACCAAGTACCCTATCGGCAAGATGCTCGGTCTGGCCATTGACGGGATCACCTCCTGGTCGGTGGCGCCGCTTCGGGCGATCGGGTTGCTTGGCCTGACGGTGTCGGCAATGGCCTTCTTGCTCGGTCTGTGGGCGCTGTGGGCCGCGCTGTTCACCCATGCGACCATCCCGGGCTGGGCCTCGATCATGCTGCCGCTGCTGTTCTCCCAGGGCTTGCAGTTCATCTTCCTGGGCCTAATCGGCGAGTACATCGGTAAGATCTTCGTGGAGACCAAGCGCCGGCCGAAATTCATCATCCGCGCCCGGGCGGGGACGAACCCGCGCTCGGCCGCGGCCCGCGCCGAGCGCGCCGAGAAAGTGAACTGATGCAGTTCGCGACCGAGTTTGAAGTTACCACCCCGGCGCACTGGAGCCGCACCGTGGCGCGCTGGCCGGTGGCACTGGCTGCACTGGCGGTCTTGCTGACGGTCGCGGCCAAATTGTTCATGGTGTTCACGCCGAGCGAGATGGACAGCTTCTGGATCTATTCCTGGGCGGTCAATCTGGTCGACCACGGCATCCGTGCCGACCGGTTCTTCTATCCGGACGATCCGGTCGGCGGCACCCATGTATTCCAGATGATCCCGACCGCGCTGGTCGCGGCGATCTATCTGGTGACGGGGCACAGCTCCACGACGATCCTGCTGGCCAATCTCTTGTGGCTCTCGATCGTGTTCGGCGCATTGTACTGTTTCCTGCGCAGCGATTTCGCTTGGCCCCCGGTGGCCGCGCTGACGGCAAGCGCGGTGCTGTGCTTGATGGAACCGGTGCTGCGCGACATCGTTTCGTTGCGCGCGGAGAGCATCTCGCTCGCCATGACGTTGATCGCGCTGCTGCTGGTGCGACGGCGGCGCTTGGTGTGGCTGGCCGGCGTGCTGGCAGTATTGGCGGTGGAAGCGCATGCCACCGGCGTCGTCGGCGCCACGTTCATCGCCTTGCGGGCGCTGCGGGATCGGCCAAGCCTCGAACGCTTCGCGGCGTTGGCGGCGGGCGGCGTCGGCGGACTGCTGGTGGTTTGGGCACTGCATCCGGACATCCTGTCGTTGCGATGGTTGCACGCGCTCGGCGAACGGCAGGGCAGCAATGGCATCCGCTCGCCGCTCGCGGCTTATTTCTGGTTTGCCCAATACAAGCGGCATCTGCCCGAACTGGCCGGCCTCGGCCTCGGCGCCTGGCTGATGCTGCGCAGCTGCGGCTGGCGAGGGATCTGGTCGCATGCCTCGGAGTATCTGCTGCAAGCGCTGATCGCGGTGTGCCTGCTGGAACTGCTCGGCCGCGGTAGTTATCTCTATGTGATCTGGATTTTCGTGCCGCTGTATTTCGCGGCATTGCGGGTGTTTCCGCTGGCGCTGGCACCGCTGCTGGCGTTTCACCTGCTGAACTATCTGGCGCTCGCGGTGCATCTCGGCGGTTACAGCCATGCCGGCTTGGCGAGCGTGCTGCGGTCGATGGCGACGCCGCAGA
The DNA here is from genome assembly GCF_000013745.1 of Rhodopseudomonas palustris BisB18. Lineage (GTDB taxonomy): Bacteria > Pseudomonadota > Alphaproteobacteria > Rhizobiales > Xanthobacteraceae > Rhodopseudomonas_A > Rhodopseudomonas_A palustris_F. Next base: position 4,647,134 of record NC_007925.1, on the reverse strand, counting down.
CCATTGTCATGGGTCAGAATCCGGTGCTGATGGGAGCGCCGACGCCGGATCAGTTTGTCTGGTTGCCGGACAGCGCCGGTCTGCCGCCGCAGATCCTGGCGACATCCCGGCCGGTGCTCGTGGTCAGCCGCGTGGTGCGGCCCGAGGTGCAGATCGATCGGAAATTCGGCGAGTTTTACATCGGCTGGCTGCGCGGCAAGCCGAGCCCTTGATACGGCCGCGGGTTTGAACCATCGCTTGGGAGAGCTCACTCATGGCATTGCCGCCACCGGACGAGGCCCCGGCCACGCGTTGGGCCGCGGAGGACTATCCCGATTATGCCGCGGACGTGAACAGCTCGATCGATTTTTCCGGGCTGCCGCAGTCGTTCTTCACGCGCGGCAAGGCCGAGAAGATCATCGAGAAGGTCCGCGCGCTGCAGGGCGCGTCACCCGCAAGGCTGCTCGACATCGGCTGCGGACCGGGATTGATCCACGCGTTTCTGCCGGCTGCCGAGATCCAACTGACCGGCGTCGACGTCAATGCTGGCGCGATCGCGGCCGCGCAGGCCCAGCATCAAGCCAACGCCTATCTGACCTATGATGGCCGCGCCTTGCCGTTCGAGGATGCCAGCTTCGACATCGCGGTCGCCATCTGCGTGATCCACCATGTCCCGCCGGCGGAGTGGGGCGGGTTCGTGCGCGAGGTGCGGCGGGTGTTGCGTCCTGGCGGCGTGATGGTGGTGTGTGAACACAATCCGCTCAATCCGCTGACCCGGCTTGCGGTGCATCGCTGCAAATTCGACCACGATGCCGTGCTGCTCAGGGCTGGTTCGATGGCGAAATTGATGCGCGATGCCGATTTCGAACCGGCGCAGATCGAGTACATCTTTTTCACACCGTTCGACGTCGCAATCGTCAAGCGTCTTGAAAGAGCGATTCGCTGGCTGCCGCTCGGCGCACAATACGTCGCCACAGCACGCAAGCCGGCCTGACCTCGCGATGCGGTCATCGAGCCGGGATGACGCGACGTCGCATGCCTTGGTCGATTCAGCGAATCGAAGCGATCTGCACGGCGGCGCTGGTGCGCAACGTCATGCCACCGGCAACTCCCGCGGCGATGAGAAATGCTGCCATCGCAACGGGGATGGCGACCAGTCTGAGTACTTGCGTTGACGGACGCATGGCGGTCTCCTGGGAATCGAACCCGGTTTCAGCCTGCGAAGTTTTGGTTAACGCGCCCTTAACACGGCGTCATCCTGGGTCTACTACCAGGCTACCGGTCCGACTATAGCCAACGCTTGCGGCGTTTGAAGCTCTTCAGATTCTTGAAGCTCTTGCGCTGATCCCCCGCGCCGCCGAGGTAGAATTCCTTGACGTCCTCGTTGTCGCGGAGCTCTTCGGCGGTGCCGTCGAGTACCACCTTGCCCTGTTCCATGATGTAGCCGTGGCTGGCGACCGAGAGTGCTGCGCGGGCGTTCTGTTCGACCAGCAGGATGGTGACGCCGAGGTCGCGGTTGATCTGTTTGATGATCGAAAACACCTCTTTGACCAGCAACGGCGACAGCCCCATCGACGGTTCGTCCATCAGGATCATTTTCGGGCGCGCCATCAGCGCGCGGCCGATCGCCAGCATCTGCTGTTCGCCGCCGGAGAGGTAGCCGGCGAGGCCAGTGCGTTCCTTCAGCCGCGGAAAGTAGTTGTAGACCATCTCGATATCGGCGCCGATCTTGTTGTCGTTGCGGGTGAAGGCGCCGAGCCGCAAATTCTCCAGCGAGGTCATGTCGGAAATGATGCGGCGGCCCTCCATCACCTGGAAAATGCCGCGGCGCACGATCTTGTCGGGATCGATGCCGTCGATCCGCTCGCCGTCGAACAGGATCTCGCCGCGGGTGACCTCGCCGTCCTCGGTCTTCAACAGCCCGGAGATCGCCTTCAGCGTGGTGGATTTGCCGGCGCCGTTGGCGCCGAGCAGCGCCACGATGGCGCCCTGCGGCACTTCGAGGCTCAGCCCACGCAGCACCAGGATCACGTCGTCATAGACCACTTCGATGTTTTTGACGCTGAGCAGCGGGGCGGCAGCGGACGCTGGGATAGGGCGGCTGCTGATATCGGTGTTCGTTTGCACGGGCGTGGCTCCGGCTCATCTCGCATCGCTTCATCGCGACGGATGCGTTGCGGTTCCTGCACCTCTCCCCGCAAGCGGGGAGAGGGAAGCGCTACCACCCCGCCCATTCCGCCTTACGCGGCAGCTCGATGGTCTTGACCTTCTCGAGCTTCACGGTGCCCTTCTTGATCAGGTCGTTGAGGTCGCCGTCGGTCGGGCCGGAGACCCGCGAGCGATACAGGTTGACGGTCAGCGTGCCGCGGTGGTCCTTGTCGGTCCAGGTCGAGGGATTGCAGACGCCTTCCATCCCGGCCGGCACCCAGTCCTTCTTTTGGTAGAAGCCCTTGGCGACGTTCTCGCCGGTGGCGCCGCCGTTCGCCGCGGCCCAATCCAGCGCTTCCTTCATGTAAAGCGCGCTGCAGACCCCGGCGATGTAATGCACCGGGCGATAGACGTTGCCGGTGGGATCGGAGATCTTGGAGATCTCCTGCACGGTCTTCATGCCCGGCGCGTCGCCGCCCCAGCCGACCGCGGTGCGCAGCGGGAAGATCACGCCGTCGGCGGCGTCGCCGGCGGTCTTGGCGGCGTTCTCGTCCATGCCCCAGACGTTGCTCATGAACTGCACGTCGACGCCGGCGGTCTTGCAGGCCTTCATCACCGAAATATTCGAGGCCGCGGTGTTGCCGAGATAGGCGTAGTTGGCGCCGGCGCTCTTCAAGCTGAGGCATTGCGCGCTGTAATCGCCCGGGGCGAGCGCGAACACCAGCGGCGGCAGCACGTCGAAGCCGAGTTCGGTCGCCATCGCTTCGCCGGCGGCCTTCGGCGCGTTGGGGTAGGGATGGTTGGCGCCCATGTGGACGAATTTCGGCTTGCCGGATTTGCCCTTGGCTTTCCAGTCTTCCGCGGCCCAGGTCAATTCGGCGCGCAGCGCATCGGAATAGGAGGGACCGTAGAAGAAATTATACGGCGCCGGCTTGGCCTTGCCGCTGGCGCCGAGCGGATCGGTCAGCGCCGCGGCGTAAGAGCCGGACAAATCGGGGATCTTGTCGTTGGCGAGGAAGCCGGTCAGCGCCTCGGTGTCGGCGGTGCCCCACCCCATGATCGCCGCGACCTTGTCGCTGCCGGACCATTTCTTGTACAGCGCGATCGCTCGCGGCACCTGATAGCCGTAATCGTTGGTGTCGACATTGAGCTGCTTGCCGCCGACGCCACCGTGCTTGTTGACCCAGGCAAAAGTGTCGGCGACGCCCTGGCCGTAGGGCGTGCCGACGTCCGACGTGCCGCCGGAATAATCGGCGAGGTGGCCGATCGCGATCTGCGCCTGCGCGCCGGCCCCGAAGCCCGCGATCACGAGCGCCAGCGACGCGGTGCTCAACAAGGATTTCATCGTCATGTGGTGTCCTCCGGTGATCTTTCGTTGACGTTTCATTCGGTCGTCCCGCTCGAGCTTCAATGCGAGAATGGGTAGAGTTTCCAGTAAGTCTTGATCTGCCGCCAGCGATGCGCCAGGCCATCGGGTTCGAAGATCAGGAACAGGATGATGATCACCCCGATCGCGATCTCGCGCAGAAAGGTCAGGTTGTTGTTCAGCGACAGCGCGCGATCGATCGCGCCGCCTTTCAGCGAGGCGGAGAGCCATTCCATCGATTCCGGCAGCAGCACCACGAAGGCGGTGCCCATCAGGGTGCCCATGATCGAGCCGGTGCCGCCGATGATCACCATGGCGAGGAAGATGATCGAGCGTTCGATGCCGAAGCCTTCGTTGGAGACCACCAGCTGATAATGCGCATAGAGCGCGCCGGCGATCCCGGCGAAGAATGCCGCCAGCCCGAACGACAGCGTGCGATATTTGGTGAGGTTGATGCCCATGATCTCGGCCGAGAGATAATGGTCGCGCACCGCCACAAGCGCGCGGCCGTCGCGGCTGCGCATCAGGTTGGTGACCAACAGATAGCTCGCCAGCACATAGGCCAGCACCACATAGAAATATTGCCGGTCGCCGCGCAGCACATAGCCGAACAGCGAGAACGGCTGCGCCATCGCCGGCACCGAGCCGCCGGAAAACCATTCGGCGCGGGAGAAAAAGTCGAGCAGGATATATTGCGCCGCCAACGTGGCGATCACCAGATACAGCCCCTTTAGCCGGGCCGCCGGCAGGCCGAAGATCAGGCCGACCAAGGCGGTGATCACGCCCGACAGCGGAATCGCGAAGAACACCGGGATCGGCAGGGTGTTGGAGATATAGGCCGAGGTGAAGGCCCCGAGCAGGAAGAATGCGGCGTGGCCGATCGAGATCTGCCCGGTGAAACCGACCAGGATGTTCAGCCCGAGTGCGGCGATGCCGTAGATGCCGATCTGGATCAGGATGCTCAGCCAGTATTCGCTGAGCAGCAGCGGCGCGAAGCAGACCACCACGATGCCGGCGAGCGCGGCATTGCGGCTCATCGGGGTCGGGAAGATCGTGGTGTCGGCGGCGTAGGAGCTGCGGAAATCGCCGGCCGGAATGATCGAAGGTGTCGCCATGGGGATCAGATCCGTTCGATGTCTTTGGTGCCGAACAGCCCATAGGGCTTGATCATCAGGATGATGATCAGCACGTAGAACGGCGCCACCTCGTAGAGATTGCCCCAGTGCAGATATTCGCTGTCGACATATTGGGCGACGTTCTCGAGGAGCCCGATGATCAGGCCGCCGACCACGGCGCCGCCGATCGAATCCAGCCCGCCGAGAATCGCCGCGGGAAACACCTTGATGCCGTAGGTGGAGAGCCCCGACGACACGCCGTTGACCACCGCCACCACGACGCCGGCGACCGCCGAGACGGTGGCCGAGATCGCCCAGGCCATCGCGAACACGCTTTTCACCGAGATGCCGAGCGACTGCGCGACCTGCTGGTTGAACGCGGTGGCGCGCATCGCTAGACCATATTTGGAGACCTTGAAGAACCACGCCATGCCGATCATCATCGCCACCGAGACCACCAGGCTCATGACATAGACGGTCTGGATCTGCAGTCCGGCGAACGACACCGACTGGCTCTCGAACACCCGCGGAAACGGCTGCGGGCTGACGCCAAAAATCCATTTCAGCGCGGCCTGGAACACGGTCGACAGCGCGATCGTCACCATGATCACCGAGATGATCGGCTCGCCGATCATCGGCCGCAGCACCACGATCTGCACCGCGATGCCGAAGCAGAACATGAAGGCCAGCGTGATCGGCATGCCGAGATAGAACGGCACCTGGTATTTGGTCAGCAGCGTCCAGCACACCCAGGCGCCGATCAGCAGCAATTCGCCCTGCGCGAAGTTGACGACCTGCGTGGCTTTGTAGATCAGCACGAAACTCATCGCCACCACGCCGTACAGCGTACCGACCACCAGGCCGTTGACCAGAAGCTGGATTAGGAGCTGGGAATTCATGCGGAAGGGGCTCCGTCAGTTCTGCGGGCGAAGAGTTTGCGAGAGTCGTCTGACCTCTCCACGTCATGCCCGGGCTTGTCCCGGGCATCCACGTTATGGCTGTAGATAAGGACGTGGATGGCCGGGACGTCAGGACGCGACGTGTTCACGTCGCATCCTTCGCCCGGCCATGACGGGTCTTGCGGCCCAACTTTCCTCATTCCGCCGCCCCCATTGCCGCCGCGTCGCGGGCGAGGTCGACCACGGCGAGCCTGGTGCGGATGCGTTGCGTGGTGCCGTCCTGGAACTGAATCATGGTGTCGACCGGAATTTCCGGCGCGCCGCCATAAACGCCCTCGATGATGTCGGCGTATTTCTCGTTGATGACGCTGCGGCGGACTTTTCGTGTGCGGGTCAGTTCGCCGTCGTCGGCGTCGAGCTCCTTGTAGAGCAGCAGGAACTTGCCGATCCGCTGCGCCGCCGGCAGCGTGGCGTTGACCGCTTCGACCTCCTTGCGCAACAGCGCATAGACCTCCGGCCGCGAGGCGAGGTCGGTGTAGGTGGTGAAGGAGATCCGTTTCTTCTCCGCCCATTTCGAGATGATCGAAAACCGGATACAGATCATCGCCGCCAGCATGTCGCGGCCGGCGCCGAGCACCACGGTCTCGGCGATGTAAGGCGAGAACTTCAGCTTGTTCTCGATATATTGCGGCGAGAACCGTTCGCCGTGCGAGGTCTCGGCCAGATCCTTGATGCGGTCGATCACGACCAGCTGCGCGCTCTTGTTGAAATAGCCGGCGTCGCCGGATTGCATCCAGCCGTCGATGATGTCGGCGGAGGCCTCGTCGTTCTTGTAGTAGCCGAGGAACATGTTGGGGTGGCGCACCACGATTTCGCCGACGCCGTGGATGTCGGGATTGTCGATGCGGATCTCGATCTCCTCGGACATCGCCACCCCGGTGGTGTCGGGATCGACCTCGCCCTCGCGATGCAGCGTGTAGGCGCCGAGCAACTCGGTCTGACCGTACAGCGTGCGTAACGGCACGCCCATCGCCTGGAAGAACTTGAAAGTGTCGGGGCCGAGCGCGGCGCCGCCGGTCGCTGCCGAGCGCAGCCGCGTGAAGCCGAGGCGATCGCGCAGGGCGCGAAACAGAATAGCATTGGCGAACAGCGAGGTCTCGCCGCGCGCCAGCGCCGACAGGCCGGCCTTCATGCCGAGGTTATAGAGCCCTTGTTTCAAGGGCGAAGCGTCCATCACTCGCGCCCGGACGTCGGCGGCGATGCTCTCCCAGACCCGTGGCGCGAACAGCACGAAGGTCGGCGCGATCTCGCGAAAATCGTTCATCATGGTGTCGGGCTGCTCGACGAAGTTCACCTTCATGCGGCTGAGCAGGCCTTTGCCGAGCACATAGACCTGCTCCATGATCCAGGGCAGCGGCAGCACCGAGACGTATTCGTCGTCGGGGCCTTTCGGATCGAAGGCCAGATAGGCCGCGCAGTGCCGCAGCACGCGGCCGCTCGCGAGCATCGCCAGCTTCGGATGTGCGGTGGTGCCCGAGGTGGTGCAGAGAATCGCGACGTCTTCGCCGTGCGTCGCATCGACCAGCGAATCGTACAACATCGGGTTGTGCCCGGCGCGGGCGCGGCCCATTGCGGCGAGTTGATCGGCGTCGATCAGCCGGGGATCGTCGTATTTCCGCATGCCGCGCGGGTCGGAATATACGATGTGGCAAAGCTGTGGCACGCGCTCGCCGAGCAGCAGCAGCTTGTCGACCTGTTCCTCGTCCTCGGCGAACACCAGCTTGGCCGCGCCGTAGCTCAAAAGATACGCCGCCTCGTCGTCGAGCACGTCGCGATAGAGGCCAAGGCTCATCGCGCCGAGCGCGTGGCTGGCGATTTCGGCCGCGACCCAGTCGGGGCGGTTGTCGCCGATGATGCCGATGACGTCGCCGCGCTGCACGCCGAGCTCGAGCATGCCGAGCGCGAAATTCTGCACCCGCTCCTGATAGTCGGACCAGGTGACTTCGCGCCACAGTCCAAAGTCTTTCTCGCGTAGCGCGATGTCGGCGCCGTGCTGCTGCGCGTTGAGCCGCAACAACTTCGGATAAGTGTCGGCTTCGGCGACGCGGGCCGCATAGTTCATCATGCCGCGGTCTCCGTCACCACCGGATGATCGGGCTTGTCGTCGGGGTCGACCAGCACCTCGTCCTCTTCGCCGAGATAAGCGCGCTTGACGTGAGGATCTGCCAGCACGGCGGCGGGATCGCCCTCGGCGATCTTGCGGCCGAAATCCAGCACCATGACGCGGTGGGAGATGTCCATCACCACGCCCATGTCGTGCTCGATCATCATCACCGTCATGCCGTACTCTTCGTTGAGGTCGACGATGTAGCGCGCCATGTCCTCCTTCTCTTCGAAGTTCATGCCGGCCATCGGCTCGTCGAGCAGGATCAGTCGCGGCTCCAGCGCCATCGCGCGGGCGAGTTCGACGCGCTTGCGCAGGCCGTAGGGCAGGGTGCCGGCGGTGGCCTTGCGCACGCTCTGCAGGTCGAGAAAGTCGATGATCTCCTCGACCTTGCGGCGGTGCTCGAGTTCTTCCTGGCGCGCGCCGGTCAGCCAATACAGCGAGCCGGTGATGAAGTTGTTCTTCAGCAGGTGATGGCGGCCGACCATGATGTTGTCGAGCACGCTCATATGGTGGAACAGCGCCAGATTCTGGAAGGTGCGGCCGATGCCGAGCGAAGCCCGGGCATTGGGCTTCAAGCCGGTGATGTCGCGGCCGTGGTAGAACAGCTGGCCTTCGGTCGGCCGGTAGCGGCCGGAGATGCAATTGACGATCGAGGTTTTGCCGGCGCCATTCGGGCCGATGATGGAAAATAACTCGCCGTCAGCGACCGCGAAGCTGACGTCGGTCAGCGCGCGGACTCCGCCGAAGCGCAGCGAGACTGCGCGCACTTCCAATGCGTGATCCACGCATTCCCTCCCCTGGTTCGTCGGCACGGCGGCGTTGAACACGCCTGCCGTCGCAACGCACTCGATCCGAGCGTTTGACGCTCTGTATCCCGCGGTTGGTCCGCTGGTCCGAGCTTACACGGATCGAATCCGCGTCATATTCGACTATTAGGTTCGCCGATGTCAAAGCCGGCCGACTGCGGCGTATTTGCGCTTCGGTGTGAGGGGAGATGCTGCGTCGCAGCAATGCACGGGCCTCGCGCGGCGCTTATCAGGCGCTGAGGCGGAGCGGGGTCTTGCGTCGGCGGCGGGTTGGGCAGAGCGCGACCGCATCCTGCAGCGACATCGGACGGCCGAGCAGATAGCCCTGGACCTTCTTCACCCCGATCGAGCGCAACGCATCGAGTTCGGATTGACGCTCGACGCCTTCGGCGACGATCCGGCTGCCGGTGTCGCGGGCGAAGCCGACCAGCGCACGGGCCAGCGCCTTGCGCGCCGGGTCGAGGTCGATGTTCTGGGTCAGCCCGATATCGAGCTTGATGAAGTCCGGCTGCATGTTGAGGATATGGTGCAGGCTGGAATAGCCAGCGCCGGCGTCGTCGACCGCGAGCCGCAAGCCGCGCTGGCGCAGTGGCCGCAGCACGTCGAGGATGGCGTCGTAGTTGCCGACGCTGGAATGCTCGGTGATCTCGACGATCAACCGATCGAGCGGCACGCCGTCGAACAGCCGCGCGAGATCGCCGCCGAGGATGGTCGCCGCCGAAGCGTTGACGCTGAGGTCGATCGGCGCCGGAAAGCGGCCGATCGCCTGCAACGCCTTGCGGATGGCGTGCAGTTCGAGTTCGACGCCCATGCCGACCTCGGCCGCGTCTGCGAACCATTTGTCCGGTGAGCGCAGCGGCAACGGCGAGAACCGTGCCAGGCATTCGAAGCCGAGCGGCTGCATCGCCTCGATGTCCCAGACCGGCTGGTACACGATCGACATCAGATCCTCGTCGATCACTTGGCCGACAAGGGTTTGTTTTGCGCGCAGCTCGCGTTGCGCCTCCAACTCACAGCCGATCTCGAACGAGGCGATCTCGGCGAACGCCTTCATGGTCGCGAGGTCGCGCTCGTTCAGCGAGCAATCGGCCTGAAAGCCGATGCAGCAGAACATGCCGTAGGTCTCGCCGTTCGGCAGCTCGATCGGGACGCTGAGATGGCTGCCGATCTGGCATTCGGCGGTGATCGGCATCGCCATCGCCAGCGGTTCGGCGGAGGTGTCGGGAATCAGTTGCGGCAGCCGGCCTTGCAATATGTGCCGGCAGTAGATTTCGTCGAGCGGGCGGCTGTCGCCGGGCTTGATGACGTGCTCGAGGCCGGGCGCATCGACGACGCGGAACACCGAGCGCTCGCCCTCGAACCTGGAGACGTAGGCGACTTGCAGGCCGAGATGGCTGCGCACCGCCTGCAACGCGCGGCGGATGCGGTCGCTGGCGTCGCCTTCGCGTTTGACCGCAGCGAACAACAGCGGAAGAGTCTGATCACATTCGCTCAGGTCATTCCTCATGCCGCTGGCCTCCAAGGGCGTCGCGCTATTCTGCTACGCATGTACCAAGTGAAAGTGCCTCCACTCGTTCCGGCCCGCGCTGTTCCATTGCAAATGTGGTAAACGGTCTCTTGCCGGGCACGCGGAATGAGCCGCTCCGCCGGGCGGCCCACGATTGCGCCGCCGCAGAACGGGACGAGAACCGGCGTCATGAATCACCGGCGCGAGGCTGTCTGGCAGCAAAAAGGCGCCGCCCAGCTCTGCGAACCGGTTTTGACATGGTAGCCTCTGGTAGCTACAATGCAGGATGCGCTCCGTCGGTCTCAAGACACTGAAGAACAAGCTGAGCGAGTATGTGCGGATTGCCGCCGGTGGCGAGACCGTTCTGGTCACCGACCGCGATCGCGTCGTTGCGGAGATCGGTCCTCCCAACCCGGCTCGTAGTTCGATGCCATCGGACGCGTTGTTGCTGGATGCCGTTCGCAACGGTTGGCTGACGCCATCGATCATCATCGGACGGGGGCCGCCGCCCCGCAACCCGGTGATGACCGTCGATACACTGTTGAATGAACTTCACAGCGACCGAGCGGACCGGTGATCTAGCTCGATAGTTCCGTCGCGCGCCTGCTCGGATTTTCCGAATGGAATGCGAAGGAGTGAGGAAGAAAACGAGTTCGGCATCGTGTCCCGGGCGCGGTGCAGCACGAAGTGCTGCTCCGCAGAACCGGGACCGCTACGAGGGCCGCGTTCCGTTACGGCCCCGGCTCTGCAGCGCACCACGCCGTAAAGAGCGGCGCGATGCGCTGCGTCCGGGGCACGCTTGATATCCGTTTTTGTCCAGACGGGTCGGCCGAAGGCCGGAGTTTCACTCGCCATGACCCACTCGCCATGACCCACTCGCAATGACCAACTCGAAGTCAGCCTTCGGGGATTCGCCGACGTCGCCTCAGACCTCCAGCCATTCCTTGCGCACGGCGTCGTTGGCCTTGAGGTCGGCCGGCGAGCCTTCGAACACGATGCGGCCGTGGCCCATCACATAGACGCGGTGCGAGATCCGCAGCGCGATCGACAGCTTCTGCTCGACCAAGAGGATGGCGACGCCGCGCCGGGCGATCTCGGCGATCAGGTCGCCGACCTGCTGCACGATGATCGGCGCCAGCCCCTCGGTCGGCTCGTCGATCATCACCAGGTCGGGGTTGCCCATCAGGGTGCGGCAGATCGTCAGCATCTGCTTCTCGCCGCCGGACAACACGCCCGCGGCGGTGTCGGCGCGCGCCTTCAGGTTCGAAAACATCTCCAGCATGTCGTCGAGCCGCCACTTGCCGGGATGGCGCGGGTCCTTGATGCCGAGCATCAGGTTCTGCCGCACCGTGAGCCCCGGGAAGATGTCGCGATGCTCGGGCACATAGCCGAGCCCGCGATGCGCGATCTTGTAGCTCGGCAAGCCTGCGATATCGGCGCCCTTGAAGCGAATGCTGCCGACCGGCGGCACTTCGCCCATGATCGCCTTCACCGTGGTGGAGCGGCCGACGCCGTTGCGGCCGAGCAGGCTGACCACCTCGCCGGCGGCGATCTGCATGTCGACGCCCTGCAGGATGTGGCTCTTGCCGTAATAGGCGTGCAGATCCCTGACCTCGAGCATCACGCCGCCTCCTCGCCGAGATAGGCTTCCTTGACCCTGGGATTGCCGCGGATCTCTTCCGGCGTGCCGGACGCGATGATCTGGCCATAGACCAGCACCGAAATCCGGTCGGCGAGGCCGAACACCACGCTCATGTCGTGCTCGACGATCAAAAGCGTGCGGCCCTCGGTGAGCCGGCGGATCAGCGACACCGCGCGCTCGGTCTCGGCGTGGCTCATGCCGGCGGTGGGCTCGTCGAGCAGGATCACGTTGGCGCCGCCCGCGATGGTGATGCCGATCTCCAGCGCGCGTTGTTCGGCGTAGGTCAGCAGACCGGCCGGGACGTCGCGGCGGCCGACCAGATGGATGTCCTCGAGAATCCGCGCGGTGCGCTCGCGCACCTCGGGCAGCTTGTCGATGTTCTTCCAGAACGCATAGCGCTGGCCGGTGGCCCACAGCACCGCGCAGCGCAGATTTTCCCACACCGTCATGTTGCCGAACACGTTGGTGACCTGGAAGCTGCGCGACAGTCCGCGGCGGTTGATCTGGTAGGGCGGCAGCCCCGAGATCACCTCGTCGCGCAACAGGATGCTGCCGGTGGTCGGCCGCATATAGCCGGAGATCAGGTTGAACAACGTCGACTTGCCGGCGCCGTTCGGGCCGATCAACGCGTGGCGTTCGCCCTGGGCCACTTTGAGGTCGACGTTCTGGATCACCTTGGTGACGCCGAAGCTCTTCTCGACGCCGCGCAATTCGATGGCGCTGGGCTCAATGGCGCTCATGCCGCAACTCCGTTCTGCCGGGCGGTGGTCAGCGCCTCGTCCCAGGCGTGGCCGACGCGGCGCCAGCTCAGCCGTGCCAGCGCAAAGCCGCCGACGATCAGCACGGCCGCGGTGGCCCAGGTCAGCGGGCTCGCCGCATCGAACGGGATGCCGAACGAGCGGATATGCGGGTCTTCGCCGGGATTGACGGTGTAGTGCACGGTGGATTCGATCGCCAACATCAGCCCGGTGATCATCGCCAATGTGGGCAGCAGCGCCACCGCGTAGCTCGGCAGCACCCGCGCCATGGCGCGGCCCTTGATCAGCGGCCGGTGCATCATCAACAGTCCGGTGACGCCGCCCGGCGCGAACATCACCACCGCGATGAAGAACAGGCCGAAATACAATTGCCAAACCGGGGTGACGTCGCTCAAGCCCAACGACAGGAAGGTGACGAAGATCGCGCCGACGATCGGGCCGATGAAGAAGCCGATGCCGCCGATATAGGCGGCGAACAGCACGGTGCCGGACTGCACCGCGCCGAGATAGGCGGAATTGGCGATCTCGAAATTGATCGCGGCGAGCGCACCGGCGATGCCGGCGAAGAAGCCTGCGAAGCAGAACGCCAGATAGCGGATGACGTGCGGATCGTAGCCGACGAATTGCACCCGCTCCGGATTGTCGCGCACCGCGTTGCACATCCGACCGAGCGGCGTCCGGGTCAGCGCGTACATCGCGATCACCGCCAGCAGCGTCCAGGCCGCGACCAGATAATAGATCTGGATCTGCGGGCCGAAATTCCAGTCGAACACTTTCAGGAGCTTGGTGCGATTGGCCGAGACGCCGGCTTCGCCGCCGAAGAAAGAGCGCAGGATCAAGGCCGAGGAGGCGACCAGTTCGGCGAGGCCGAGCGAGATCATCGCAAAGGCGGTGCCTGAGCGCTGCGTCATCACCCAGCCGATCAAGGCTGCAAAGAACAGCCCGGTGGCGCCGCCGATCAACGGCACCAGCGGCAGTGGGATCGGGAATTTGTGGCCGACGATGAAATTGATGGCGTGGATGGCGAGGAAACCGCCGAGCCCGTAATACACCGCGTGGCCGAACGACAGCATGCCGGTCTGGCCGAGCAGGATGTTGTAGGAGAGCGCGAAGATGATCGAGATGCCGATCAGGCTGAAGGTGGTCAGCGAGCCGCCGGAGGAGAAGATCTTCGGCAACAGCAGCAGCATCAGCGCCACCGCGATCCAGATGCCATAGAATTTCAGTTTGTCGACCAGCGCCGGCGGCGGAGGAGCTGCGCTCACGGTGATATCTCTCATGTGTCGCGGGTCCCCAACAGGCCCATCGGGCGGAAGATCAGCACCAGCACCAACAGCAGATAGGGCATGATCGGCGCGATCTGCGCGATGGTGACGTTCCAGATGTCGCTGAGCCAGCTCTGCGCCAGGTCCGGGCTGAGCGGGCCGAGCAGGCCGGCGAGCGAGGCGTTCATCGACACCGCGAAGGTCTGCAACAGGCCGATCAACAGCGAAGCGATGAAGGCGCCGGGCAGCGAGCCGAGCCCGCCGACCACGACGACGACGAACAGGATCGGGCCGAGTAGCCCGGCCATGTTGGACTGCGTCACCAGCGCCGGCCCCGCGATCACGCCGGCGACCGCCGCCAGCGCGGTGCCGACGCCGAACACCAGCATGAAGATGCGCCCGACATTATGGCCGAGATGGCCGACCATATGCGGATGGGTGAGCGCGGCCTGCACGATCAGCCCGATCCGGGTCTTCTTCAGCGCCAGCAACAGGCCGAGGAAGATCGCGACCGAGACCAGCAGCATGAACATCTTGAAAGCGGGATAATTGGTCGAGAACAGCGTGAAGGCGGGGAAGTCGAGCAGCGGCGGCACGCGGAAATCCACCGGGCTCTTGCCCCAGATGATCTGCACGATCTCCTCGATCGCAAAGGCGAGGCCAAAGGTGAACAGCAGTTCGGCGACGTGGCCGTTCTTGTGCACGCGGCGCAGCCCGTAGCGCTCCACCGCGGCGCCGATCGCGCCGGCCAGCAAGGGCGCGATCAGCAGCGCCGGCCAGAACCCGAACCAGCGGCTGATCTGGAAGCCGAAGAACGCGCCGAGCATGTAGAAACTGGCATGGGCGAAGTTCAGCACGCCGAGCATGCTGAAGATCACGGTGAGCCCGCTGGCCATCAGGAACAAGAGCATGCCGTACAGCACGCCGTTCAATGTGGAGATGACGATCAGTTCAAGCAAGGTTTGGCCTGCGATCTTGAGAATGGGGGGCTTTCTTCACCTCTCCCCGCAAGCGGGGAGAGGGAGTTCGCCGCGTCGCGTGGCGTGCGCCGCGCGCGTGCGTCGACGTCGCGGCTACGGCCGCTCCATCTTGCAGGTGGTCGGCAGCATGGTCTGGGCGGTGTCGATCTTGGCGACGAGCTTCCAGCCCCAGCCGGTCTTTTCCTCGTCGAACGGCTCCTTCTCGCTGCGTTCGCCGAGCGAGGAGATGTAGATCGGCTGGAAGAACTGGTGGTCGTCCTTGCGCATGATGCCTTCGCCGCCGTCCAGCACTTCGAACTTCATGTCTTCGAGCGCCTGCGCGACCTTGACCGGCTCCAGCGACTTGGCCTTTTCGGCGGCCGCGGCGAACATCCGCATTTCGTTGACGACGCGCGGATAGAACAGGCTGAAGTCGTACTTGGCGCGGATCGCCTTTTCGAGATCCTCCGACGGCTTGTGGCCGAGATTGGCGATGCCTTCGGTGATCTGGAACACCTGATGGTTGAGGCCGGCCTGCTTGATCGCGGTCGGTCCGCCGGTGCCACCGGCATAGTAGGTGTACCAGTTGACCTTCAGCCCGGCGTCGGCGGCGGCCTTCAACAACAGCGCAATGTCCTGGCCCCAATTGCCGGTGACCACGGTGTCGGCGCCGGATGCCTTGATCTTGGCGACGTAGGGCGCGAAATCGCTGATCTTCAACAACGGATGCAGTTCGTCGCCGACGATCGCGATGTCGGGGCGCTTGGCGGCCAGCATCGCCTTGGCCTGGGTGCGGACCGACTGGCCGAACGAATAGTCCTGATTGATCAGGTAGACTTTCTTGATCGCCGGAACGCCCTTGATGTAGTTGGTGAGCGCCGCCATCTTGATGTCGGAATTGGCGTCCCAGCGGAAATGCCAGAAGCTGCATTTGTCGTTGGTCAGCACCGGATCGACCGCGGCGTAATTGAAGTACAGCACTTCCTTGCCGGGATTGCGCTCGTTGTATTTGGTGACGAAGTCGGACAATGCGCCGCCGACCGCCGAGCCGTTGCCTTGCGTCACGTAGCGCACGCCGGCGTCGATCGCCTTCTGCGCCTGGATCAGGCTTTCCTGCGGATTGGTCTTGTTGTCGAGCGGGACGATCTCGACCTTCTTGCCGAGAATGCCGCCCTTGGCGTTCAACTCGTCGGCCATGAACTGGAAGGTCTTGAAGCCGACTTCGCCGACGCTGGCACCGCCGCCCGACAACGGGTCGATGTAGCCGATCTTGACGGTTTCCTGGGCGTGGGCAGCCTGGCCGAGCATCGGCAGGGCCAGCGCGGCAGCCACTACGAGTCTACGCATGGGGTCTCCTCCTTGGTTTTTTTGTTATGGTCGCGGGTATTGCCGAAGGCGTTGAGGTTGCCGCCCGACGATCCCGATTTGATTTTGATTGTGAGGCAATGATCGCGGCGCCGCAAGTGCGCCGATCGTTTCACGCTCACCGTTTGCCGGCCCTCCGTTCGGTCGACCCGTTCGCATCGGGAACCGCTGTTCGGCTGCGCTCCGCGTGAGCCCGGTCGTCATGTTGCGCAACTCGGTGATGCCGTCGTGGGCCAAGCGAAACGTCTGCCGGTCGGCAGCATGGCCGTCGTCGGCGCCGTGGTCTTGCGTCAAGTCACTGCGCATTCCGCTGCGCGGGATGGGGCTTGCGATCGGCCGCGCAATTTGCGCAATGTCGGTTCGAAGCGGCGCACGCTGCGGCGATCGAATCGCTTCCGCTGCGCGACGATTGAT
This sequence comes from Rhodopseudomonas palustris BisB18, assembly GCF_000013745.1. Lineage (GTDB taxonomy): Bacteria > Pseudomonadota > Alphaproteobacteria > Rhizobiales > Xanthobacteraceae > Rhodopseudomonas_A > Rhodopseudomonas_A palustris_F. Next base: position 4,630,744 of record NC_007925.1, on the reverse strand, counting down.
CGCATCGAAACGAAGCCCGGAGGTGACCGAGAGTCAAACCGCAGGTTGTCGCGGCATGGCAGATCGCGCATCGCGGACGGCCGAACGGGCCGTCGCGGTCCCGGCGGTACGCCAACGGTAACGTCGGCGGCGCTGCCGCATGGCCCGCCGCGACCTGATCCGCTAGGGGATTGCGTCGCCCGATGCAGGCTGGCATCGCTGCGGCAATGCGCCCATACACCCTGCGGCGTCTTGCGAGACGTCGTCACAGAATCTGAGAGTTTAGAGATGAAGCTTGGCAAGCGAGTATTGGTCACCGGCGGCGCCGGCTTCTTGGGATCGCATCTGTGCGAGCGGTTGCTCGGGCTCGGCCATCAGGTGATCTGCGTCGACAATTTCTTCACCGGGCAGCGCCGCAACATCAAACATCTGCTCGCCAACCCCGACTTCGAGGTGATCCGCCACGACGTCACCTTTCCGCTCTATATCGAGGTCGACCAGATCTACAATCTGGCCTGTCCGGCTTCGCCGATCCACTACCAGCACGACCCGGTGCAGACCACCAAGACCAGCGTGCACGGCGCCATCAACATGCTCGGGCTGGCGAAGCGGCTGCGCTGCAAGATCTTCCAGGCCTCGACCTCGGAGGTCTATGGCGATCCGGAAATCCATCCGCAGGTCGAGAGCTATTGGGGCCGGGTCAATCCGATCGGGTTGCGGTCGTGCTACGACGAGGGCAAGCGCTGCGCCGAGACGCTGTTCTTCGACTATCACCGCCAGCACGCCACCGCGATCAAGGTGGCGCGGATCTTCAACACCTACGGCCCCAGGATGTACGTCAACGACGGCCGCGTGGTGTCGAATTTCGTGGTGCAGGCGCTGCGCGGCGAGGACATCACGCTGTATGGCGACGGCGCGCAGACCCGGTCGTTCTGCTACGTCGACGACCTTATCGAGGGCATCATCGGCCTGATGGAGACCGCCGACGACATCACCGGCCCGGTCAATCTCGGCAATCCGGTGGAATTCACCATCCGCGAATTGGCCGAGCAGGTGGTCGAATTGACCGGCTCGCGCTCCAAGCTGGTGTTCGCACCATTGCCGTCCGACGATCCGCGGCAGCGCAAGCCGGACATCTCGCTGGCGACGCGATTGCTGGACTGGGAGCCAAAGGTGCAGCTGCGCGAGGGGCTCGGCAAGACCATCGAGCACTTCAGGGGCGTGCTTGCCGAGTAACGACGCTTGGTCACTGCGCCGCGGCGCGCGGCTTGCGGGCATTGAGCGCGGTCGCCATCGCGCTGATCAACGGCTTCATGAAGAAGGCGTCGTTGGCCGGGTAGATGTCGGTGCGCAGCCCGTAGGATTTCAACTCCTCGGAGACCACCGGGCCGACCGAAGCGATCGGCGTCGCCGCCAAGGCCTCGCGCAGCCGCGGCTCGCAATGATGCGCCCGCGCCACGTCGATCAGCCGGCGGATCTGTCCCGAACTGGTCAGCGCCAGCGCGTCGATGCTGCCCGCCGCCATCGCGTCGATCGCCGCCAGCACGTTGCTCTCGGCGGCGCGGGCGTCATAGACGTACGGCAAAACCGGGTCGACGCTGGCGCCGCCCGCGGTGATCGCCGCGATCAAGACGCTATGGTCCTTGTCCGGATAGAGCTGCAGCCCGAGCCTTCGACCGCGAAGGTCGACGGCTTTCAGCGTTGCGGCGATGCCCTCCGAGGTCGGCACTTCGGTGACGATGCTGGCCTCCAGGCCGATTTCGCGCAGCGCCCGGCCGGGCTTCGGCCCGCGCGCAAAGCTTCGCGACTGTCCGATCGCGGCGATCAACGGCTCGCCGAGCTCGATGCGCCGCGCCGCCTTCACCAGCCGGCGCAGTCCTTCGCCGGTGGTCAGCACCAGATCGTCGAACGGCTGCGCGATGCAGCGTCTGATCCAGGCTTCGACCGGGGCGGGGTCCGGCGCGTCGTGGATGGCGAACATCGGGCATTGCAGCACCGCGGCGCCCTGTTCGGTCAAAAGCCGCGCGAACTGGGCTTCTTCCCGGGTTTCCAGGATCAGAATGCGGTAGCCGTCCAGCCGTTCGACCATGGGATCTCCTGCGCTCGAGGCCTCGGCATCTTGCCGCTTTGGACGGGATTGGCGCAAGGCCGCCGCGGGTGGTAGAGCAGAGTCGCTTCGCCTGCCGTTCCCGCTTCGTCCTCGCATCAAGCTGGCCTCATGCCTCACCATCAATTCGTGCTGACGCTGTCCTGCCCCGACCTGCCCGGCATCGTCTCCGCCGTCTCGACCTTCCTGTTCGACAATGGACAGAACATCCTCGACGCGCAGCAGTTCGACGACACCGAGACCGGCCAGTTCTTCATGCGGGTGGTGTTCAACGCGGCGCAGACCCGGGTGACGCTGCCGGTGCTGCGCGAGCTGTTCATCCCGGTGGCCGAGCGGTTCATGATGCGCTGGCAGATGCGCGACCGCGGCAACCGCCGCCGGGTGCTGCTGCTGGTGTCGAAATCCGACCACTGCCTGGTCGATCTGCTGTATCGCTGGCGCACCGGCGAGCTCGAAATGACCCCGACCGCGGTCATCTCCAACCATCCGCGCGATACCTATGAGGGGCTCGATTTCGGCGAGGTGCCGTTTCACTACCTGCCGGTCAGCAAAGAGACGCGGCGGCAGCAGGAAACCGCGATTTCCGGGGTGATCGCCCACACCAAGACCGATCTGGTGGTGCTGGCGCGCTACATGCAGGTGCTGTCCGACGAAATGTCGGGGCGGCTCGCCGGGCGCTGCATCAACATCCATCACTCGTTCCTGCCAGGCTTCAAAGGCGCCAAGCCCTACCACCAGGCCCATGAGCGCGGCGTCAAGCTGATCGGCGCCACCGCGCATTACGTCACCGGCACGCTCGACGAAGGTCCGATCATCGACCAGGATGTCGAGCGGATCAGCCACCGCGACCGGCCGGAGGATCTGGTGCGCAAGGGGCGCGATATCGAACGGCGGGTGCTGGCCCGGGCGATTCGCTATCACCTCGAAGATCGCGTGATCCTCAACGGCAAGAAGACCGTGGTGTTCGTCGATTGAGGGGCCAACGGATGGCGCGCGGCCGGGCGTGGCGTCGTGGTCGGATTTAACCAATGAACACAAATTCAGTGTTCTTAAATTCGACTTGGTTTGGTCTTAACCCGCCGCGGTTCGCGGGAACTCGGGCTGTCCACGCCGGCGGATTGTCGATGTGATCGTCCAATCGCGGCAGGAGTTTCATGTTACCGACCTGGTTACGAAACGGCAGGGGGTGACGGTGACTGCTGTTGGCAATGGCGAATGTCTTCGGGTGCAGGGCCTCGGTTCTGCTATGCAACGGTTGAACCGGAACATCCGCGAGACGTTGAGCGGCCGCGTAAGCGAAAGTGAGTGATGAAACATCCCAAACGAATGCCCGCCGCTCGATGACCAGGATCTCCGCTTTTACTTACCGGAACTGGCTGATCGCGATTCACGATGCCGGGGTGACGGCGTTCGCGGTGATCGCCAGTTTTTTCTTGCGGTTCCAAGGCGAGAACTTCACCGAGCGACTGCCGCTGCTGCTGACGATTCTGCCTTATTTCGTGGTTTTCAGCTTTTTCGTCTGTTACTTTTTCCATCTGACCACCACCAAGTGGCGGTTCATTTCCGTCCCCGATCTTTTGAACATCCTGCGCGCGGCCAGCGTACTGACGGTCGCGCTGCTGGTGCTCGATTATATCTTCCTGGCGCCGAACGTGTTCGGAACGTTCTTTCTCGGCAAGACCACCATCATCATCTATTGGTTTCTCGAGGTGTTCTTCCTCAGCGGTTCGCGGTTGGCCTACCGGCATTTCCGCTACACCCGCACCCGCAACCAGGCCAAGCTCAAGGACGCCGCGGCGACCTTGCTGATCGGGCGCGCCGCCGACACCGAAGTGTTTCTGCGCGCGGTCGAGAGCGGCGCGGTGAAGCGGCAATGGCCGGTCGGCATCCTGTCGCCGTCCAGTTCGGATCGCGGGCAGCTGATCCGCGGCATCCCGGTGCTGGGCACGATCGACGATCTGGCCAACGTGGTCGACGATTTCGCCGGCCGTAACAAGCCGATCAAGCTCGTGGTGATGACGCCGTCGGCGTTCGAGAGCGAGGCGCAACCGGAATCCGTGCTGATGCGGGCGCGCAAGTTGGGCCTCGCGGTCAGCCGGTTGCCGTCGCTGGAGGAGAGCCGCGATACGCCGCGGCTGGCGCCGGTGGCGGTGGAGGATCTGTTGCTGCGGCCGAGCGTCAAGATCGACTACGCCCGGCTGGAGGCGTTCGTGCGCGGCAAATCCGTGGTGGTCACCGGCGGCGGCGGATCGATCGGTTTCGAGATCTGCGACCGCGTCACCACCTTCGGCGCCGCGCGGCTGTTGATCATCGAGAATTCCGAACCGGCGCTGCATGCGGCGATGGAAACCATTCTCGCCAAGGAGCCCGCGGTGGCGGTCGAAGGCCGCATGGCCGACGTGCGCGACCGCGATCGCATCCACCAATTGCTGACCGCGTTCAAGCCGGACATCGTGTTCCACGCCGCGGCGCTGAAGCATGTGCCGATCCTGGAGCGCGACTGGGCGGAGGGCGTCAAGACCAACATCTTCGGTTCGGTCAACGTCGCCGACGCCGCACTGGCGTCGGGCGCCGCCGCGATGGTGATGATTTCCACCGACAAGGCGATCCAGCCGGTGTCGATGCTGGGGCTGACCAAGCGGTTCGCCGAAATGTACTGTCAGGCGCTGGATCGCCAATTGATGACCGGCGCCGACGGCGGCAAGCCGCCGATGCGGCTGATCTCGGTGCGGTTCGGCAACGTGTTGGCCTCGAACGGCTCGGTGGTGCCGAAGTTCAAGGCGCAGATCGAGGCCGGCGGGCCGATCACGGTGACCCATCCGGACATGGTGCGCTACTTCATGACCATCCGCGAAGCCTGCGATCTGGTGATCACGGCCGCGACTCATGCGCTCAGTCCGGCGCGGTTCGATGCCTCGGTCTATGTGCTGAACATGGGGCAGCCGGTGAAGATCGTCGATCTCGCCGAGCGGATGATCCGGCTGTCCGGGCTGCAGCCCGGCTACGACATCGAGATCGTGTTCACCGGGGTGCGCCCCGGCGAGCGGCTGAATGAAATCCTGTTCGCCGAGCAGGAGCCGATCAGCGAGACCGGCATCGCCGGCATCGTCGCGGCCAAACCGAACCAGCCGCCGATGGCGTTGCTGCGGCAATGGCTGACCCAACTCGAGCAGGGCGTCAGCAACGAAACCTGCTCGGAGATCTCCGGGGTGTTGAAAGCCGCGGTGCCGGAGTTCGGCGCCGAGGCCGAGCTTCGCACCGCGGCGCAGTGATCAGCGGCGCGGCCGCGAAAACCGCGTCAGGACCACCGCGACCGCCGCGACGCCGAGCGCCAGCAGCCCGGCTTCGATGATCGGCGAGTGGCTCAGCGCCGCGCCGATCGCCAGCGCGGCGAGGCCGAGATTCAACACGAACACCTCGGACACCACCTGCATGACGGTGAATTTGTTGGTGGTGGCGCGCTGATAGAAGTGCGAGCGGTGCGATTGCCAGACCGCCTCGCGCTTCGCCAACCGGCGCAACAGCGTCAGCGTGGCGTCCATCAGATAATACAACGGCAGCAGCAGCGCGGCCGCCCACGACTGTGCCGCGAGTTCGATCAGGCACCAGGCCAGCAACAGCCCGATCGGCAGGCTGCCGACGTCGCCGAGGAAGACCCGCGCCACCGGCCTGTTGACCGGGGCAAAGCCCAGACAGGCGCCGCCGAGCGCCGCCGCCAGCACCGCGTCCGGCCACGACAGCGTGCCGATGAGGCCGAGCGCCGCCAGCGCGCCGGTCACCGGCACCACCTCGGCCACCGTGATCCAGTCGAGCCCATCCATGAAGTTGACCAGATTGACGAACCACAGCGTGCCGACGAGCAGCCCGGCGCGTTCCAGCCATTCGGGGAGAAACGGCGCGATCCGCAAGCCGTCCGGCAGCGCCCAGACCATGGCGGCGACGGCGACGGCTTGCGCGATCAGCCGCGGCGTCACCGATAGAGGCGCGATGTCGTCGATCGCGCCGATCGCGGCGAGCAGCAAGGCGGCGGCGAACACCGGCAGCAGCGTCGCCAGCGCCGCGGGCGCCTGCAGCCAGATCAGACCTCCGGCCACCAGCAGCGTCGCGGCAACCACCGCGATGCCGGCGCCTTGCGGAGTCGGCGTGGTATGGGAGGAGCGGGCATTCGGCCGCGCCAGCGCGTAGCGCCTGAGCAGCGGCAAGCTCAATCGGATCAGCAATGCGGCCAGCGCCGCCGCCGACCCGACGCCGAGGCAGATCAACCATGCGGGGTGAAGCGCGTCGTTCGGCATGGCCGGTGGGATCGATGTTGCGGACTGCGAACGGTCCATCGGGGCTGGGTGACCGCCGTATAGGGGATCGCGGTGGTGTCGTCCATCGGCGCCGTGCGACGGCGCCTGGCCCGCCGCGCCAGCCGCTATCGCACCGGCAATTCCTCGGCAAGCTTGCGGGTGATCGGCTTCGGCAGAGTGAGGCCGGACAATTTCCAGCCGAGGTCCTCGTAATGCAGTTCGACCGCCGCCAGCGTCTCCGGATCGGATGTGTTGCTGACGCGAACGGCGAGCTTCACCGGATTGATCAGGCGCAGGCGCCCGAGCAGCGACGCCGGATCGCTGGTGTTGAGCTCCGCCAAGGCCGGCAGTCCGGCGATCGATGGCGTACCGGGGGCGCCTTGCAGCGCGCCGGATTTCAAGATCGTCGCGAGATTGTCCGCGGTCAGCAACTTGCCGACCAGCGCGTCGGCCAGCCCCGCGCCATAGGTGTTCACCAGCGCCTTCTCGATCGGCCGAATCCGCCGGGTTTCGCCGATGCGCTCCAGATAGGCCGCGACGACTTGCTGGGCCAGAGAGTCGGTGAGGGCCTTGAGATTCGTGCGTTGCACGATCTCCGCGCCGTCGCCTTGGCGTGCCGCGTTGGCCAGCGCCGACAGCGCGAAGGCGGCGCTGCCCAGATAGGCGCCGGCGAGCAGCAACACAGCGAGCAGACCGCCGATCATCCAGCGCATGCCAACCTCATTCTGGGTTCGGGCGTGTTCAACGTCCTGGAGCGCGGCAAGTTGCCCGGAACGCGGCTCAACCGTGCGCCCCGAGCCTATTGGCCGCTCGACTGGCGCAAGCCCGACGGATCGGTCTTCTCCAGCTCCTTGCGCTCGGGAGCCGGCATGGCGCGACGCCGCGCCATCTCCTTTTGCCAGGCCTCGTATTTGGCGCTGCCCGGCCGCGGCGGCGCGTCCGCCGGCAGCCCGCCGGCCCATTGCGGGACGTAATCGCCGGCGCCTTCGGAAATCTTTTCATTGATGGTGCCGCAACCGCCGAGGCTGCACGCCAACAGCACGGCGCCGACCGCGCCGCGGCGTTGCCAGGAGCCCATCTCGAACCAATTAGAAACCCGCAAAATCGTCCTGCCTCGCCACCAGATGGCCGCAAATATCATCCGGCCCCTCAATGATAGATCCTGGCTTCCATGGCAATGATATGGCTGCCGCGCCAGGTTTGCCAACGATCAGTTGTGCTGCGGCGGCTCGTCTCGGAGGACGTGCGCAGCCCGCGCGGATCCGAGCGGCGCGGCAGGGTGAAGCTGTCGGCGTTCGGTTTGCATTGAATTAATGATGTCTTTCTATGGTCGTTTTGGATGGCCGGTCGAACGTGTAGCGGTGTGCGCGCCGACGCATTCGACTGACAGGGAGACATGATGCAACGGACGAGACCGCCGTTTCGTGCGGACCATGTGGGCAGCCTGTTGCGCCCGCAGAAAATTGAGGACGCTCGCGCCAAGCTGGCGAGCGGCGCGATCACCGCCGACGATCTGCGCAAGATCGAAGACGTCGAGATCGAAAAGCTGGTGCACAAGCAGTCGGCCTATGGGCTGAAGCTCGCCACCGACGGCGGATTTCGCGACTCCGGACCGCTGGACTTTATCGGCGGGCTCGCAGGCTGCGAGCTGGATGCCGACGGTCGTTCGGTGCGGGTGATCGGCAAGCTGGATTTTCCCGACGATCATCCGTTGCCGACGCAGTTCAAGGTTCTGCAGCGCCACGCCGAAATCGCCCATGTGACGCCGAAGCTGACGATTCCGTCGCCCTCGGTGCTGCATTTTCGCGGTGGCCGCGACGCCATCTCGCAGGAGGCCTATCCGAGCATCGGGCTGTTCTTCGAGGATCTCGCCAAGACCTATCGCAAGGCGGTCAAGGCGCTCTACGACGAAGGCTGCCGCTATCTGCAGTTCGACGACCCGGTCTGGGCTCACCTGTGCTCGGAGGCCGAGCGGCAGACGCTGCGGGAGCGCGGCACGGACGCCGCCAATCTGCAGCAGGTCTATGCCCGCATCATCAACTACGCGATCGCCGAACGCCCCTCCGACATGGTGATCACCAGCCATGTCGGCCGCGGCAATTTCCGCTACTCTTGGCTTGCGTCGGGCGGCTACGAGCCGGTGGCCGAGACCTTGCTCGCAGGCATCAATTGCGACGGCTATGTCCTGGAGTTCGATTGCGACCGCGCCGGCGGCTTCGAATCGCTGCGGTTTCTGCCCAAGGGCAACAAGGTCGTGGTGCTCGGCCTCATCGGCTCGAAGAGCGGCGCCTTGGAGAGCAAGCCGGAGCTGGTGCGGCGGCTGCAGGAGGCCGCCAAATTCGTGCCGCTGGAGCAGCTCGCGCTGGCGCCGCAAAGCGGCTTCGCCGCCGCCGCGGAGGGCCACAGCCTCACCGAGGACGAGCAGTGGACCAAGCTGCGGCTGGCGGTCGAGGTGGCCAACGAGGTGTGGGGCAGGTGAGGCATCGTCAGAGGCGATCAGGAACCTGCGCTTATTTGGCGCCGGTCCAGGCCTCAGGCGCGACAGTGTGGAGCGGCTCGAGAGCAGAAGATAAAGTGCTCTTAAGAGCAATTAAAAGCGCTTTATTCTCTCTTAAAAGCCGGGCCGCATTCGTCTATGCGGGGTTTTCGTACTGAGCTTCGTGGTCGTCGCGATTCAACAGCGGCACGCCGTGATCGCACTGGGACAGACTTCGAGGCCAATCGCCGCCAAATCGCCCCGTGGTGCGGCCGCTGCCGCAGCCTATCATCGCTTGCTGGTGTTGGTACGAGGCGACTTTTCTGCGGTTGCAGCGTACCGTTTTGCCATGCGAAGCCAGGTTCCGATCAAACCTCAAGGTGCGGCCGTGCAAAGGTTCGTCCTGGAAGAAAACGCCAAGCTCTACAAGAGACTGCTGGCCGAAGCCGGCGACGAAAGCCGTCGCCAGGTGCTGCGCAAGCTATTGGCCGAAGTGGAAGCCGAGCAGACACAGAGCAAAGCCGGCTGAGCGCGTCGACACGCCAAACGGTGGCGGCGCGTCTTGGGCTTCTGAAGCCCCGAACTGACGACTCGCTACGCCGGTCCAGTTTTCTCATCTTGCGGGGCCGACGGTCAGCCTTTGCGAATAGATCCAGATCGTTTGACCGGCGCAATCGATGACGCGCGCGGGTTGGCCAAAGCGGGCGGTGAGCGCGGCCTGATCCAGTCCATCCGGCAGGATCCATCGGTAGTCCGGCGGCCGGCCGCGATCGATGCGGCTTTCTGAATAGGATCGCGGATCGTTGCCCCAATGATAGCGTTCGCCGGTGGCGCTGACCGGGTCGGCGTGCAGGCGCCATTCGCTGCTGGCCGTGATTTGGCGTGCCGTCCAGTATCCGGCGAGCCCCTCGCGAAGTGGGGCGGTTTGCGCGTCGTCGCCCAAGCAGTCGACGGCAGGATGCTGCCAGGTCCAGAGCGAGATCGAGGGCCTCAGCACGGCATACAGGGCTATCGCCGCAAAACCCGCCGCGACCACCGACGTCAGCCCGACGATCAGCGAAGTCCATCGCTTCAGCAGCAGGCCGACGGCGGCGGCCGCAAAGATCGTCGGCCACCAGATAACGCTGGCGAGATAGCGATAGGCGCCGCGATCTTCGTAGAGGAATGCGGCGGTCAGGCTGAGCGTGCCGACCATGGCGCAGGCTGCGATAGTCCAATAGAACCGTGCGCCGTCACGGTTCTGGCGACCCGCGGGTAACCAGCGCACGGCCAGCGGCGCGGCCAGCAACAGCAGCATCGGGATCAGCGTTCCGACCAGTAAAGAGGCGTTGATCTCGCTGAAAAACAAGCCGATGTGATGCGGTATCATCGACCAATTCAACGGAATGTCCGGCTGCCGGTTGAGAAAGCCGTCCCCGATCAGGCCGGCGGCCGACGCCAATGCTACGCCGGACAGCAACCATCGGCGGTTCCGGGAGGCGGTGGGGCTGAGCAGCAGTGCGACCGCCACCGGCGCGCTGTAGCAGAGCACGAACAGCTTGTCCGACGCGACTCCCAGAGCGCAGATCGCAAACAGGACGATGGCTCCCGAAGGCCGAAAATTGCGCCGCAACTGATCGGTCAGCCATGCCGCCGCCAGCGAAGCGATAAATGCACCGCCATGCGCCACGGGCTGCAGGGCTTGGAAATGCCGGCCGGCTCCCGAGAATGCCAGCTCGGCGCTCAGCATCGTGGCACTGACGATCCAGCACACGGCGATCGCTGGCGCTTTCGGTAACGTCGCGATGCGGCCGACGATGAGGCCGGCAATGACGACCAAGGTGATCAGCAAGGTACCTGCAAGCACGAAGGTCGCCACGCGCCAGGAGCCTGTGGCGATCTGTACCGGTGCAAACAACAATAGGTCGGGAAACAGACTGGGCGTTCGCGGGAGCTGAAATTGCATCCAGCCGAGCCCGTCGTGGAACACGTGCCGCGTCCACTCGGCGGCCAGGAGTTTGTCGGCGTCGACGAAATTTCGGAAGAAAGTCTCGCGAGAAAACCCGAACAGCAGCAGAAGCAGGCAGCCGAGGATAACGATCAGCAGCGTCGATCGCTCCCCCCAGCGTCCAGTGCGATGTTGTAGATCCTCCGGATGCGGCATTGCGCGAATGTGCCCTTGGAGTGGATCAGGACGCCCCCGTCCCGCGTCCGACGCTTTCATAGACGAAGCCGTGCGCGGCCATCTGTTCGGGACGATAGATGTTGCGCAGGTCGACCACCACCGGCTGCTTCATCGCGGCTTTCAGCCGGCCGAGATCGAGCGCGCGGAACTGGACCCATTCGGTGACGATCACCAATGCGTCGGCGCCCTCGGCGCAGGCATAGGCATCGTCGCAATAGGTCACCTCGGGCAATTCGGCGCGGGCCTGCTCCATGCCGACCGGATCGAAGGCGCGCACCTTGGCGCCCATGTCGAGCAAGCCGGTGACCAGCGGGATCGACGGCGCCTCGCGCATGTCGTCGGTATCCGGCTTGAAGGTGAGGCCGAGCACCGCGACGGTCTTGCCGCGGATATGGCCGCCGAGCGCGTGCGAGACCTTGCGCGCCATCGCGCGCTTCCTGTTGTCGTTGACCGCCAGCACCGCCTCGACGATGCGCAGCGGCACGTCGTGATCGAGCGCGATCTTGACCAGCGCGCGGGTGTCCTTGGGAAAGCACGACCCGCCGAAGCCCGGGCCGGCATGCAGGAATTTCGGCCCGATCCGGTTGTCCATGCCGATGCCGCGCGCCACTTCCTGGACGTCGGCGCCGACCTTTTCGGCGAGATCGGCGATCTCGTTGATGAAGGTGATCTTGGTGGCCAGGAAGGCGTTGGCGGCGTATTTGATCAGCTCGGCGGTGCGGCGCGCGGTGTACATCAAAGGCGCGGCGTTCAGCGACAGCGGCCGGTAGATCTCGCCCAAAACCTTGCGGCCGCGTTCGTCGTCGGTGCCGACCACGATGCGGTCGGGGAATTTGAAGTCGCGAATTGCTGCGCCTTCGCGCAAAAATTCCGGATTGGAGGCGATCACCACGTCGGCGGTCGGGTTGGTCTCGCGGATCAACAGTTCGACCTCGTCGCCGGTGCCGACCGGCACCGTCGACTTGGTCACCACCACGGTGAAACCCTTCAGCGCCACCGCGATCTCGCGGGCGGCGGCATGGACATAGCTCAAGTCGGCATGGCCGTCGCCGCGTCGCGACGGCGTGCCGACCGCGATGAACACCGCATCGGCCTCGCCGACCGCCGCCGACAGCTCGGTGGCGAAATCCAGCCGGCCGGCTTTGACGTTGGAGGCGACCAGGGCGTCGAGACCCGGTTCGAAGATCGGAATTTCGCCGCGCCGCAGCGCGTCGATCTTGGCTTCGTCCTTGTCGACGCAGGTGACCTGATGGCCGAAATCGGCAAAGCAGGCGCCGGACACCAGCCCTACATAGCCGGTGCCGATCATGGCAATTTTCATGGAAGAACCTGTCGCTGGTGGTGGCCCGGGCGGACCGGTGCGCGGCCGCGTCATAGCAGACCGCTGCCCCGCTGCCAAAGCCGGGCTTGGGCCGGATCACCGTTTCCTAACGCAGCGATACGACGTTGGCATGGCAGGACGATTTTGCCCGCGCCGCGCGTTCCAAGAGTGGGCAGACTGTGTTACCAGCCGAGGCCGTATCCCTCCTGCCCACCGGCGCCCCATGAAGAACGACCAGCTGCTCGGCGAGATTTCCGACTTCTGCCGCCGCGTCGGCATGGCGGAGACCACCTTTGGCCGCCGCGCCGTCAATGACGGCAAGCTGGTGCATCGGCTGCGCGAGGGCAAGCGCATCACCATCGACACGCTGGACCGGATCCGCGCCTTCATCGCCGTCGGCACCGAGGGCGGCGTGCCGCCGCCGCGCGGCCTGGTGGTGCCGCCGGAGCGCCGCGATCCGCAGGGCAATTTCCGGTTTTTCGAGAACCGCCAAAAATACCTGCTGTTCGTCCACACCTGCAGCGAAAAGCGGGTGATCGCCGAACGGGTGGCGCTGGAACTCGGCAGCATCCATCCCCGCCCACCGGCGATTCGGGTGTTCGACGCCGGAGTGGGCGACGGGACGGTGCTGGCCCGCGTGCTGCGCACCATGCATGGCCGGTTCCCGCATATGCCGTTTTACATCGCTGGCAAGGAACTCAGCCTGGAGGATGTTCGGCTGACACTGGACAAAGTGCCGGACCGGTTGTTCGAGCATCCGGCGACGGTGTTTGTTCTCACCAATATGTATTATGCCGAGGCGCCCTGGCTGACCCCGGCGTCGCCGACCGCAGCCGCCGGGATGATCTGGCACGAAGTGGTGCTGCGCGGATCTTCGTCCGGAGAGTTCGAGACCCAGATCGCCGAACTCGGCCCGTTCCTGGAAGAGAACTGGCGCGCCAGCATCAGTGCGCGGTCCGGAATGCCGATCTATGAACGCCCCGTCGCCATCGTCATCTATCGGGAAGATCACCGCTTTTTGCTCGATTCGATGATTCCCCGGGCGGGCCGCAGCGAGGCCAATTTCGACCTGGTGATCGCCTCGCAACCCTACCGGGCGAAATCCAGTGTAAACTTTCGGGCTAAGCGGATCATCGCCCCCTTGGCGCGTGCGCTGCGCCCCGGGGGCCGGCTGATCGGGATTCACTCCCATGGCCAGGATCCGGGGCTGGACATTGTCCGGGCGGTGTGGCCCGGAGAAAATCCTTTTGCCGTGAGCCGCCATGAGCTATTGCGCGCTGTGAAATACGAGCTGGGGTCGGCGGGCCGCGACCTCAACTTTAATGCTTATGCCGATAGTCGTTCGATCTTCAGATATGATATGGAGGCGCTGCCGAACGAGGTCACCGGATCGATCGGGACATCCACGGCTTTTGCAGCCTGGAACGCAGCCGTCTATGTGGCTCAAATCGAGGATGACCGATTAACCGAAATGACTGACGGCGGCCACTATCTCAATGCCACCAGAGAGGTGTTGCGCAAGCACAGCGGGCTCTGGTTTTACGACGAATCCTATGTCATCTCGCGCCGCCGCGATTGACTTCTCAGGACATCATCAGGAAAGGGCCGCCGGGTGCCGGCGGAAAGGGGTTGGTTTGATGCGCGCGTCTTATCTGTTCACGAGTGAATCGGTTTCGGAGGGTCATCCCGACAAGGTCTGTGACCGGATTTCCGACGAAATCGTCGATCTGTTTTTCCGCGAAGGTCCGAAGGCGGGCATCGATCCTTGGGCGATCCGCGCCGCCTGCGAGACGCTGGCGACCACTAACAAGGTGGTGATCGCCGGCGAGACCCGCGGTCCGGCCTCGGTCACCAACGAGCACATCGAGCACGTGGTCCGCGAAGCCATCAAGGACATCGGCTACGAGCAGGACGGCTTCCACTGGAAGACCGCCGACATCGAGATCCTGCTGCATCCGCAATCGGCGGATATCGCGCAGGGCGTCGACGCGCTGCAGCCCGGTACCAATCAGGAAGAGGGCGCCGGCGACCAGGGCATCATGTTCGGCTACGCCACCAACGAGACCCCCGACTTGATGCCGGCGCCGATCTTCTACGCCCACAAGATCCTGCGGCTGATCTCGGAAGCCCGCCACTCCGGCAAGGAGAAGGTGCTGGGTCCGGACTCCAAGAGCCAGGTCACCATCCAGTACGAGAACGGCAAGCCGGTCGGCGTCCGCGAGATCGTGGTGTCGCACCAGCATCTGGTCGAGGACATGACCTCGAACCAGGTTCGTGAGCGGGTCGAGCCCTATGTGCGCGAGGCGTTGCCGGAGGGCTGGATCACCGACAAGACGATCTGGCACATCAACCCGACCGGCAAGTTCTTCATCGGCGGCCCGGACGGCGACACCGGCCTGACCGGCCGCAAGATCATCGTCGACACCTACGGCGGCGCCGCCCCGCATGGCGGCGGCGCGTTCTCCGGCAAGGACCCGACCAAGGTCGACCGCTCGGCGGCCTATGCGTCGCGCTATCTCGCGAAGAACATCGTCGCCGCCGGCCTCGCCGACCGCTGCACGCTGCAGCTCGCCTACGCGATCGGCGTGGCGCGGCCGTTGTCGATCTACATCGACACCCACGGCACCGGAAAGGTCACCGAGGACAAGCTCGAGAAGGCGGTCGCCGAGGCGATGGACCTCACCCCGCGCGGCATCCGCAAGCATCTCGATCTCAACAAGCCGATTTATGCGCGGACCTCGTCCTACGGCCATTTCGGCCGCACCCCGGATGCCGAAGGCGGCTTCTCCTGGGAAAAGACCGATCTGGCGGAGGCGCTGAAGCGCGCTATCTAAGTAAGCAAGTCGCTCCCTCGGCAGCTCGCCGGGGGAGGTCGTGCCGTCATCCTGAGGTGCGAGCCGTCTTCGGCGAGCCTCGAAGGATGACCCGGCGAAGTGCCCGCGGCCATCCTTCGAGGCGCGCACAACAGTGCGCGCACCTCAGGATGACGCTGTGCTCGCGGGAATCGTCACAAAACGCTCGATTTTGTTTCGTATCGACGTGTCCGAATTACTCCGTTTCAGGAAACCCATATGACCGCCACCGCCAAGAAGCCCAGCTTCACCGACTACATTGTCAAGGACATCGGCCTCGCCGATTTCGGCCGCAAGGAAATCTCGATCGCCGAGACCGAGATGCCCGGCCTGATGGCCACCCGCGAGGAATACGGCCCGACGCAGCCGCTGAAGGGCGCGCGGATCGCAGGCTCCTTGCACATGACGATCCAGACCGCGGTGCTGATCGAGACGCTGGTCGCGCTCGGCGCCGACGTCCGCTGGGTGTCGTGCAACATCTACTCGACCCAGGACCATGCCGCCGCGGCGATCGCCGCGGCCGGCGTTCCGGTGTTCGCGGTCAAAGGCGAGAGCCTGGAAGACTATTGGGCCTACACCGCCAAGATGTTCGACTGGCACGGCGCAAAGCCGGGTGAAATTCTGACCCCGAACATGATCCTCGATGACGGCGGCGACGCCACCATGTTCGTGCATCAGGGGCTGCGCGCCGAGAACGGCGACACCGTGTTCCTCGATCAGCACAACTCCGAAGAGGAGGAAGTGTTCTACGGCCTGATCAAGCGGCTCTTGAAAGAGAAGCCGAAGGGCTACTTCGCCGAGATCGCCAAGAACATCAAAGGCGTCTCCGAAGAGACCACGACGGGCGTGCACCGGCTGTACGACATGCAGAAGACCGGCACGCTGCTGTTCCCGGCGATCAACGTCAACGATTCGGTCACCAAGTCGAAATTCGATAACCTCTATGGCTGCCGCGAATCGCTGGTCGACGGCATCCGCCGCGGCACCGACGTGATGATGTCGGGCAAGGTGGCGATGGTCGCGGGCTTCGGCGACGTCGGCAAGGGCTCGGCGGCCTCGCTGCGCCAGGCCGGCGCCCGCGTCATGGTGTCGGAAGTCGATCCGATCTGCGCGCTGCAGGCGGCGATGGAAGGCTATGAAGTGGTGACGATGGAAGACGCCGCACCCCGCGCCGACATCTTCGTCACCGCCACCGGCAACAAGGACATCATCACCATCGAGCACATGCGCGCGATGAAGGATCGCGCCATCGTCTGCAACATCGGCCACTTCGACAACGAGATTCAGATCGCGCATCTGAAGAACCTGAAGTGGGACAACATCAAGCCGCAGGTCGACGAGATCACCTTCCCGGACGGCCACCGCATCATCCTGCTGTCGGAAGGCCGCCTGGTGAACCTCGGCAACGCCACCGGCCACCCGTCCTTCGTGATGTCGGCCTCCTTCACCAACCAGACGCTGGCGCAGATCGAACTCTACGCCAACAACAAGGACGGCAAGTACAAGAAGGAAGTCTACGTGCTGCCGAAGTCGCTGGACGAGAAGGTCGCGCGGCTGCATCTCGCCAAGATCGGCGTCAAGCTGACCACGCTGCGCCCCGACCAGGCCGACTACATCGGCGTCAAGCCGGAAGGCCCGTTCAAGGCGGATCATTATCGGTATTGAGATCGGTTGCCGCCGTCATCGCCGGGCTTGACCCGGCGATCCATCCACACACGAAAGCCCCGGAGCGATCCGGGGTTTTTTGCTGGCGGGCGTCTGAGCCCCGTGTCCCGGACGCGGTGCAGCACGGAGTGCTGCTCCGCAGATCCGGGACCCCGCTACGCTGCCGGACAAAGCGGTTGAGCGTCGTCGAAGCGGGGCCCCGGATCAGCAGCGCACCACGCCGCAAGCGCGGCGCGCCGCGCAGCATCCGGGGCACGGCGCCGCGTTGGCCAAACGCTCAGTCCGTAGCCCGGATGGAGCAAAGCGAAATCCGGGGAGATGCATCGTCGAATCGGAAGACCCGGATTGCGCTTCGCTCCATCCGGGCTACGCTTGCTATCGCTACTAAGACCAGGTGCCGTCATTGTCGGGCTTGCCCCGGCCGCCAGGACAAAGCCCCGGAGCGATCCGGGGCTTTTTTCGTCTTCAGGACATCGACATTCTTGCGGGCGCAAAATACAGCCCCGATCCGTTGCGCGTCGCCCCAACCCCCGGTAGCGTCGCTTGACAAAGGATTCTCTGCAATGTCCTCCGCCAAGTCCACGCCTAAGCAACTCGCGCCGAACCATCTGTATTACGGCGACAATCTCGACATCCTGGGTGGTTCGATCGCCAGCGAGTCGGTCGATCTGGTCTATCTCGACCCGCCGTTCAATTCCAACGCCAGCTACAACGTGCTGTTTCACGCGCCGGGAGGCGAAAGCAGCCCAGCGCAGATCGAGGCTTTTGATGACACTTGGCACTGGAGCCCAACAGCTGAGCGCGCCTTTGACGAGGTGATCCAATCGGGCAATTCCGATGTCAGCGAAATGCTGCGGGCAATGCGCTCCTTCCTCAAAGACAACGACATGATGGCGTACCTTGCCATGATGGCGGTTCGTCTCCTGGAACTGCATCGGGTGCTTAAGCCGACCGGATCGCTATATCTTCACTGTGACCCGACAGCGAGCCACTACTTAAAGATCTTACTAGATGCGGTGTTTGGTAAGCGGCAGTTCAAAACAGAAATTAGTTGGCGTAGACAATCTGCTCACAACGATGCAAAGCAGGGCCGGACGCAGTACGGAAATGTTCGGGATATCATTTTCTTTTACACGAAGTCTGACAAGTGGAATTGGAACCAGCAATACACGCCTTACTCTGAGGAGTATGTTAGAGATTTTTATAAGTTTTCAGATCCAGATGGTCGTCGGTACCGCTTGAGCGACATCACCGGGCCAGGAGGAGCAGCCAAAGGAAATCCTAGCTACGAAATATTTGGTGTCACCCGCTACTGGCGCTACTCCAAACTGCGAATGCAACAACTTATAAATGAAGGGAAGGTAATTCAAACGCGTCCCGGAACCGTGCCTGCTGAAAAGAGGTATCTCGACGAGATGCCCGGCGTAGCGCTTCAGAATGATTGGAGTGACATTGGCCTTCCGTCGCGAAAAGAAAACCTGGGTTACGGTACTCAAAAGCCCGTTGCTTTGCTTGAACGCATCATCTCCGCTTCGTCTAACGAAGGCGACGTGGTGCTCGATCCGTTCTGCGGCTGCGGCACCACCGTGCATGCGGCGCAGAAGCTGAACCGCAACTGGATCGGTATCGATGTCACCCATCTGGCGATCAATCTTATCAAGCGGCGGCTGATCGATGCCTTTCCGCATGCTCAGTTCGAAATTCACGGTGTGCCGAAGGACATCGGCGCGGCGCAGGCGCTGGCCACGCAGGATAAGCATCAGTTTCAGCTCTGGGCGCTGTCGATGGTCGAGGCGCAGCCCTACAAGGGCGGCCAGAAGGGTGCCGATGGCGGTGTCGACGGCTATCTGTACTTCAAGCCCGACGGCAAGATCACCGAGAAGGCGATTGTCTCGGTCAAGGGCGGCGGCAATGTCGGCGTCGGCATGATTCGCGACCTGATCGCGACGGTTGATCGCGAGAAGGCCAAGATCGGCATCTTCCTGACCCTGGAAGACCCGACCACCAGGATGCGCACCGAAGCCACCGCCGCCGGCTTCTACGAGAGCCCGCTGCACGGCAAATTCGAGAAGATTCAGATCCTCACCATCGAGGATTTGTTCGACGGTAAGCGCCCTCATATCCCCTGGGTCGATCCCTCAGTCTTCAGGAAAGCCAAACGCGAGAATCTAGAAAAGCAGAGCACGCTGGATTTGTAATCAAGGCTGTTCGATCACGCGAAGGGTCCGACATCTGATGGTGAAGTTCGACCGGCCGCTGCCTCTGGCGCCGTCGCGACAGTGCGGTCAGCCCGTAGGCGGATTAGCGCAGCGTAATCCGCCATTGCGTCGAGACAAGCCCTGCGGCTGTTCGGCGGGTTACGCCTTCGGCTAATCCGCCCTACGAAGAATGCGCTTGCTGTCCCGGATATCGCTGCGCTCGTTCGGGCTACGTGGACCGCTACGTCCCCATCCACGGATCGACCACCGCAATCCCGCAGTCCGCGAAATCCGCAACATTGCGGGTTGCCAGCCGGGCGCCGCGGGAGCGGACGATGGCGGCGATCTGGGCGTCGATCTGACTGATGGGGTGGCCGCCGTGTCGCCGGCTCGCCGCGATGGCCGGGTAGGCGTCGGCGGCGTCGGTGTCGAACGGCAGCACGCGACCGGCCAGATCGATCTCGAAGATCGGTCGCGCGGCGGCGATCAGTTGGTCCCGGCGGCGTCCCTCGGGCACCAGTGCCAGGCCGTAAAAAATCTCAGCCTGCGTAAGGGTCGTCGTGAACACGCCGGCGATCGGCTGCTGACCGAACCACGCCATCACCGCGGCATCCGGCTTTGCACGCATCAGCTCGGAAATGACGTTGGTGTCGAGGACGATCATTCGCCGAATTCCGGCGGCGGCCGGATCGCCTGGCGCGGCGTGTCGGGAAGGTCGACGCCGCCAAGCGCCGTGAACCGCTCATGGATGGCCTGCGCGAGATTGCGCGCGCGCGGCTCGTCTGTCGACAGCGCCGACCGCAGGATGTCCCGCGCCTCGTCTTCCATCGAGCGCCCGTTGACGGCGGCGCGCACGCGGAGCCGCTTCTTGATGGCATCGTCGATATTCCGGATCGTCATCACCGCCATGCCGGCCTCCATCAGTCAATGACTGCAAAATAGTCATTGAAAGGTTGGCGAGCAAGCGTGGAAGGGAAGGAACGAACGTTGACATTCGATGGACGAGGATAGATCCGTTGCTGATGAATCTCTCGGGGCACAGCGCCGCAACTGGCGGCCATAACACCGCGCCACGGCCTCTGGTGATCGGTGCGACCGGGATGGTCGGCGGGCTGATTCTGCGGCGGCTCGCCGAAGCCGGAGAGTTGCCGATCGGCGTGTCGCGACATCCGCAGGCCGCCGCGCCGGGCATCGAATGGCTGACCGCGGACCTCGCCGATCCCGCAGGCTTAGCGCTGCCTTCGCTCGAGACGGTGTATGCGACCAGTCCGGCGGCGCTCGTGGCCGACGCGATCCCAGCGCTCGCGGCGCACGGCATGACGCGGCTCGTGGTCTTCACCTCGACCAGCCTCGAGACCAAGCAGAACTCCGACGATCCCGATGAGCGCGAGATGATCCGCCGCTGGGCCGAGGCCGAGCGCCGCATCATCGAGCAGTGCGCCGCGCGCGGCATCGCCTGGACGGTGCTGCGGCCGACGCTGATCTATGCCGAGGGCCGCGACGCCAACGTGTCGCGGATCGCCGCGCTGATCCGGCGCTTTCGTTTCTTTCCGCTGGCCGGCGGCGGTGAGGGGCTGCGCCAGCCGGTGCACGCCGACGATCTGGCGCAGGCGGCGATCGCCGCGGCGTCGCGGCCGAATTGTTTTAACAAGACCTACAACCTGCCGGGCGGCGAGACGCTGAGCTATCGCGAGATGGTCGGCCGGATCTTCGACGGGCTCGGGCTGCGGCGGATGATTATTCCGCTGCCGGGCTTCGTTTGGGCGGTGGTGGTGCCGGTGGTGGCCAAGGTGGTGCCGGGGATCTCCGGCGCGATCGTCGGGCGGATGGCCAAGGACATGACCTTCGATCTGACGCCTGCGGCGACCGAGATCGGCTGGCAGCCGCGGCCGTTCCGGCCGAATTTCCGCCGCTGAGCGACGCCGGCGCGGCGGCGCCGCAGCAGCGCTGCGATCAGCGTTTGGCCTTCTTGGTCGCGCTAACTTTCGCGCTCTTGGCCGGCTTTTTGGCCGGCGCCGCCTTCTTGGCCGGCTTGCCGGGCGCGGGCTTTTTGGCCGCCGGCGTTTTGTTGGCCGGCGGGGCGGTGGTCGGGGCTGGCTTCGCGGCCGGCGCCTCCGCGGCCTTGCGCATCGCGCGGGCGTAGGAATCCGCGGCGTTGTCGGCGGAGGTCTGCAGCCGCTTGGCGGCGGCGGTGCCTTGCTCGAACGCCTCTTTGCCGAGCGCCTTGAACCGCGCCTTGGCGGCGGCGTCCTTGGCCTTGGCGGCGAGGCCGAGATAGCGATCGCGGCGCGTCTTGGCGGCGGCGGTCAGCGTCCGGGTCTGTTGCTTCGCAAGCTGCCGGATGATGACATCGAGATCGGCGTCCGCCATGGCTTCAAGTCCTTTGAGTGTCGCAAGCTTAAATGTCTGAGCGCTAACTACGCGGTGCTGCATGGATTAGCGATTTCGCGGCGTCTGGCAAGTCGCCAGGCGAGCGATCGCCGGTGCACGTGGTGTCGATCGGCGTTCTGGCTCGGCCGCCCTCACGCCGCGCGGACGTCGGCGAGGAAGCGGTTGACCTGGCTGGCGAGATCTTTCGACTGCTGCGACACCTCTTCGGCGGCGCCCAGCACTTGCGTCGCCGCGGCCCCGGTGTCGTTGGCGGCCTGCTGCACGCCGGAGATATTGGCGTTGACCTCCTGGGTGCCGTGCGCGGCTTCCTGGACGTTGCGGGCGATCTCCTTGGTGGCCGAGCCTTGCTGTTCGATCGCAGCCCCAATGGCGCCGCCGATCTGCTCGATCTCGGTGATCACCTCGAGCACGTTGCGGATCGCCGTCACGGTCTGGTCGCTGGCGTTCTGGATCGCGGCGACCTGTTCGGAGATTTCGGTGGTGGCCTGCGCGGTCTGGCCGGCCAGCGATTTCACCTCCGAGGCGACCACGGCAAAGCCGCGCCCGGCTTCGCCGGCGCGCGCCGCCTCGATGGTGGCGTTCAGCGCCAACAGGTTGGTCTGCGAGGCGATGTTCTGGATCAGCGTCACCACGTCGCCGATCTTCTGCGCGCCCGCGGCGAGCGATTGCGCGGTGTCGCCGGTGCGCTTGGCGTCGGCGACGGCGCGGGCGGAGATTTGCGCCGATTGCGCCACCTGGCGGCTGATCTCGCTGATCGACGAGGTCAATTCCTCGGTGGCGCTGGCCACCATCTGCACGTTGGAGGAGGTTTGCTCGGAGGCGCCGGCGACCAGGCCGGCCTGGCGGTTGGTGGTGGCGGCGGTCGACGACATCGCGCGGGCGGTCGACTCCATGGTCGCGGAGGACGACGACAGGCCCTCGACCAGCTCGCCGATCCTTGTCTCGAAGGATTTGGTGAGATCGTCGATCATCCGCGCGCGCCGCATCTTGGCGTCGTTCTCCGCGGCCTGGGCGGCGGCCAGCTCTTCGCCGCGGATCATGTTGTCCTTGAACACCTGGACGGCGGCGGCCATCGCGCCGATCTCGTCGTGGCGGTCGCTGGCGGGAATAGCGCCGGTGGCGTCGCCGCCGGCCAGCCGCGACATCGAGGCGGTGATATCGACGATCGGCTGGCAGATCCGGCGTCGCACCATCACCACGAGGCCGGCGCCGGCGCCGGCAACCGCCAGCAGCACCACGACCGCGATCAGGAAACTGAGCCGCGCGTCGCCATAGGCGTCGGCCAGGATCTCCTCGGCATTGTCATAGAAGGCGTCGCGCACGCCGATCACCGAGGCGAGCGCGATCTGGGTCTCGCCGTAATAGGTCTCGACGTCGTGTTCGAACTGGCCGCTCACCGCGCCGGTCCGAACCATCTTCAATTCCTTGCCGAAGCGATCGACGAAGATCTCCTTCATCTTGTCCAGCGCGGCGGCGACATTGGCGGGCGTCGCCGGATTGCCGCGCAGCGCCAGCAGCGAGGCCTCGATCTGATCGGACGCGCCCTGCGAGCGGGCGAGCTCCAGCCGTTCGGCCTCGGTGGCGACGCGCTTGGCGCCGACGATGTTCTTGTGCAGGCTGGAATTCAGGCCGCCGACGTCGCGCAGCGACCAGGCGACGTTGGCGTAGGTGGCCTGCCGGTAGGCCGCGCCGCTGCGCGAAGCGATCTTGCGGACCTGCTCGGCGAGCAGCGTGGTGACCGCGGCGTTGAACGCCGAATTGTCGGCGATGATCTTCTTGGCGGCGTCGCGGCGGGGCTCCGCCGGGCCGTCGATCGCCGCGTCGATCGCGCCGCGCAGCGCCTTGAAGCGGCCGTTCAGCGCCTCGATCTGGCTTGCGATGTTGGCGCCGTCGTCGAACGCCGCGACGGAGTTGGTCCTGATCTGGTTCATCTTGTCGAGCGCGCCGTCGGTCGGCTTGCGATACTTGGCGTCCAGTTCGGCGCGCAGCTTGGGGTCGACCACGGCCGGTCCGAACAGGATGTTGGTGGAGAAACCGCGTTCGGAATTGAGGTAGCGCGGAATGTCGCCGACCGCGCGCACCAGCGACAGCCGCGCTTGCGCGTTGGAGACCTGCTCCATGGTCTGGTATTTGGTCGCAGCCAGATAGACCGCGAGTCCGCCGCCGACGGCCGAGAGCGAAGCGACGGCGAGGGTGAGCAAAGTGCCGATTTTCATGGAGCGGGTCCGCAGCAGGGGAAAAGCAAGGCTTTCAGTGTAGCGCAGCGGGCTTAAGCGAGCGTTGACGGGAACCGGGCGCCCGGGTGAGCAAGCGTGCACCGCCGGGGACGACGTCAGGCTGGCGAAAGCTTCAACCGATGTGTGGCGGGGCGGAGGGCGCCTCCGAGCGCAGCGTAGCGACGGACGTCGCGCGCGATTGCAGCCGTCTTGGCCTGATTACCTGGCATCGGCCGCGCTGACCTCCCATATCGAACGCATGGTCAAGACAACGTCCCTCGTCATCGCCCGCCCGCGCCGCGCCCCGCCTGTGCTGATCTGCCGCAAATGCCTGTCGCGCGTCGACGACGGCAAGGCGCTGAAGCGGGCGTTGAAATCCGCATTGAAGCAGCGCAGCCAGGCGCAAGGCGTCAAGCGCCCGCGCCTGGTGATAACCGGCTGCCTCGGCATCTGCCCGAAACGCGCCGTCGTAGCGGCCAGCGCCGCGACCCTGCAGCGCGACGAGTATTTGCTGCTGAAGGAAGCGGGAGAGGCAGGGGAGGCGGCGGGGGTGTTGATGGGGGAGGGGTGATCTCGCATCGACGCAAACACCACGTAGCTGTGTTCAGCGTGGCACGCCGATACAAATGACCCGTGTACCCCGTTGTCTCCCTCGCGAACAAAACCCGATCTTGCCATCGACGATCGTGTAGCCAACAAAACCGCCCACGACTTCTTCAGCCGCGGCCGCCATGTGGGATTTGATAGGGAGCGGGGAGCTTACGATTCGAATTCGTCGGCCAATTTGAATGCGGAGGCGATCCTCTCGATGGTCGCCTGCGAGATGCCTTCCGCTTCGAAGAATGAGCGCCATTCGCGGACCTGGCGAGCAAGGCGCTCGACCTCGCTTGCAGCGGCTTCCCGTGACAGCCCGAAATCGCCACAGCGGCTGAGGCAGTTCGCGATACTCGGAAACACGCCTAATCGGCCCAGAGCGATGGCATGCTCAGGCTGCATGTCCGGTTGCGGCACGACGTCGAACGCCGGCGACAGCCGCCATTCGCGCCCATCGTAGATAAATGCATGGTTCTTGAGGTGATCATCGCGGTTGCCGCAGAGCACATTGAAGATCATGCGACGAAAAAGCTCCCGACGATCTTCATCCGGGCGCGCTCCATGACGCAGCAACTCCGCCGCGATGGCGGCGTATGACCCTTCAGCAACCGTCTCGTCGCCGTTCAAGAGCGACAACGCGCTCAGGAAATGGACGGTCGGGGCGAAATCCGGCGCGGGCGATCGATCGAACCTCTTCACCAGCACGGCGTTCCGGAAGCCGATCTGGACAAGCCGGGTCTCCGGAACGTCGATGCCGCATGTGGCCGCGAGCCGCATGGTCGCATGCTCGGCGCCGCATTGGTCGAAGGTGTCGGTCTTCCGCTCGAATTTCGCGATCCAGAGCGCGCCGTCCACATCGAGAACGGCCTTGGGTCTGGCGCCGCCCATGGATACGCCGGCGTCGTAGATGCGCTTGGCTTCGGGGGAGGCAGGTAGGCCGGCTTCAATCTTCTCGAATTCAGCGGCGATGGCCTCCAATGATCCGAGGCCCAGGCGGGCATTGTTGACGGTTGCCGTCATGTCGGTGTCGGACGAGAAGGCCAGCGACCCGACGCGGTCGGGCCCCGCAACGTGCAGCCAATCGACCGGCGAGAATATTTTCCCCGGCGTGGCCAAGATCGCCAGTTCACGTCCCCATCGGTCGGGGGTCGCATCGGCCAGGGCACCGTGCAATCGGCCGCGTTTCACCGTCGTGAACGTCTCTCGCGACAGCGGCAGGTTCACCGGGTCGAGCGGAAATGCATCTGAGCGGCGCAACCACGACCCGACATACTGAAATTCGCCGAAGGCTTTGGAGGCGCCAGCGCGTAGGTGCCGATATCGCCCGACAAGGGCTGGAATCCCGTCGGGAACAGCCGTGAAGACGAAGGCGACGTCAGAGGTCGTCAAGATCGACCTCGCCCCCGTGTCTGACACGCTTCGGCATCCGCGCGAGATCCAGGGTCAGGCCCACTTCGTCCGCCGCCGGATCGAGCGCCTCGATCATGGCGGGCAACAGATCGAGCAGCCAAAGAGCCATGACGAATTTGCCGATAGAAACTCCCGGGTCTCCCGACTCCAGCTTGCGTAACGTAGGCAACGACACATCGAGACGATGGGCGAAATCCGCCGCCCGTTTACGGCGCCGAATGCGTGCCGTCCGGATCGCCGCTCCTAATCTGGGCAATGCGTCTGCTACTGGAAAAGGCAGAGTGCGAGATGTCATGAAGCTTTATTTTCATGAAAACGCATTAAGGGCAAGAATAATTTCATTTTCTCTTCTTCCGCCCGCCGCGATGTCCCCGGCGCGCCGCCCGATGAGCGCGGCGAGGGGCCGAATTCCGGGCCCGAACTCGCGCGACGCGGGTTTTGTCATGGTGAGCACCCCATTGCCGTCGGGTGATTCAAAACGCCTTCGGCAGTCCCGCCTGCTTCAAGATGCCGTTGGCGGTGTGTCGCGATTTGATCTTGGAATCGACCGGAAAGGTCTTGCCGCTGATCGGGCTTTTCCACATCTCGTGGTCGCCCTTGCCTTGATGGACGAATTCGCAGCCGTTCTGTCGGAGGATATCTTTCACGGCCGGCGCGAAGTCGGTCATTCAGGCGACGCGGCTCCGCGGACGCGGATGGGAATGCGTGATCAGTTCGAAGCGCACGTCGGTCCCGGCGCGCGGATCGGCGTTGTCGGTGAGCACGTCCTGGATCATGTCCGGCAATTTGCGGAACAGGATCTCGAAGGTGTCGGCCTCGGTCACTAGCGAAATCTCGCTGCACTCGGCGACCCAGACGCCGGCCTCCTCGTCGTAATCGACCTGGATGGTCAGGGTTGCCGACATCGTTGACTCCTGATCAGTCCAGCCGGAATGATAGCGCAGCTCGGCGGACATTCATACAGCTCCACCCGCCCCTGTGCCCCGCCGCGCCGCCCGACGAGTGCGGCGTGGGGCCGAATTCCGGGCCGAATTGCCGGCTCAAAGTCGGCTGAAAACCGTTCGCCTATTCGGCGGCGAGCACCCGCACGCGCGGCTCGATGGTCGGCCAATCGCCGGCGCGGGCACGGCGCAAGTCGTAAGACGCCTGCAGATTCATCCACAGTTCCGGCGTGGTGCCGAAATATTTCGCTAGCCGCAGCGCGACAGCGGCGGTGATGGCCGAGCGGCCGTGGACGATGTCGTTGACGCGGGCCGGGTTGATGTCGATGTCGCGCGCCAGCCGGTTCTGGCTGATGCCGTTCGGCTTCATAAACTCCTCGATCAGGATCTCGCCGGGAGGGATCGGGGCGAGTTGTTTTGGTCTGACCATCGTCGCCGTCCTCTAATGATAGTCCACGATCTCGACCATCTCCGCGCCACCGTCGCGCCATTCGAAGCAGATCCGCCATTGATCGTTGATGCGGATCGAATGTTGTCCATGGCGATCACCCTTGAGGGCTTCTAGCCGATTACCGGGCGGCTGCCGCAGATCGTCCAACGCTCCAGCGCCATCGAGCAGCAGTAACTTCCGGCGGGCTTGACGCTCGATGGCGCGAAATCGCGCTACGTCCTGGTCTGCGAACAGCCTTGCGGTTGCCGTATCTCGGAACGAGCGGATCATCCGGGGAAGCTATTCCGTGTTGGGGAATAGCGCAAGTGGAATGCCAGCCGCGCCAACTACCTCTTCTTCCACCCGCCGCGATGTCCCGGCGCGCCGCCCGAGGAGCGCGGCGAGGGGCCGAATTCCGGGCCGGATTCCCGCGACGTCTTCGGCTGAAAGATCCTGCTCTCGGTGCCCGGGCCCATCTCGTCGAGCGTCGGCTTGCGCGGCTTGGCGCGGCCGGAGCGCGCCGGCTTGACCTCGTGCCAAGTGGCGATGCCCATCTCGTCGAGATCGGGCTTGTGGATGCGAGAGGCTGCCACTTTAGACCCCCCACCCCGACCCTCCCCCGCAAGGGGGGAGGGAGAAGAACCGTCGCGTTGCGCCGAAGCGCCGGAGGCGCCCCGCACCTTCGGCGTGTTGTTGCCGCCGCGCTCTTTGGACTGCTGCGGCAGGTTGGCGGCGGCGCCGAACTGCTTGTCGCCTTGAAGGCGCCGGCTGATCAGCCTTTAGCCGAATTGTTCGTGGAAAAGGAAAAGCCTCCACCACAACACTGATACAACTTGTGATAACCATGTTGCGGACTGTCCGGGGAGCCTAAACTATGAAAGTGAGACCTTACGAACGCTCAAATTTGTGGCGTAGCGCGTTCCAAAAGAGAAGAAACGATCCAGACGAAGGTGACCGCGAGGCTCTCGCAGGTGCATATAGACAGCTACGAGACAGGGCCGGCGACCTGGTCAACCAAATCCACTCTGCGCTACCACATTTGACGGTACACGACCTAACGCATGCTGACACGCTGTGGGATGTTGCGTCGGAGATCTGCGGCCCCGATCTTAAGCTGAATCCACTTGAAGGATTTGTTCTTGGAGCGAGTTTTCTGTTGCACGACGCGGGGATGGCGCTGGCGGCTTACCCCAACGGCCTCGAAGATCTTAAAAAATCGATCGAATGGCGGGATGCGGTCGCCTCTGCTTGGAAAAAGCGCGGTGTCGAACAGCCGAGTGATGAACAGCGCGAGAAGCCCGATAGCGAGATCGTCGATGAGGTGACATTTCAGATCTTGCGATCTCAACATGCCTCCCAGGCCAAGAAACTTGTGACGGCGCTCTGGACGCAACCTTCCAGTGGGCGCCCGATGGCGCTCATTCAGAATGACGACCTCCTCGAGTCCTACGGATTGCTGATCGGAAACATTGCAGCGAGCCATCACTGGCCTCTTCCTGAACTCGCCCGTTACTTCGGCGATCCTACGCCTGCGTCTGCCGCCTGGCCAAGGGAGTGGGAGGTTGATGGCTTGTTGCTTGCGAGCATCTTACGCTGTGCCGATGCCTGCGCGATCGATGAAACTCGCGCTCCAAGTTTCCTCTTTGCGCTGCGTCGTCCTCAGGGAGATTCCAAGCGCCACTGGGCATTTCAAAACAAGATCTACCCGGCGAAGCGTCGGGAGGATGGACTCCTGTTTGACAGTAAGTCGGCATTTCAAATGGCGGAAACCGACGATTGGTGGCTTTGCTTCGATGCTATCGAAATAGCCGATCGAGAATTGAGGGGATGCGACGCTCTTCTTGCCGATCGGAAACGTCGTCCCTTCGTCGTGCGAAGAGCCGTAGGCGCTGGTGACCCTGATATCCTGGCTCAAACGGTCAAAGTTGAAGGCTGGAAGCCAGTGAACACTCTCCCGAAAATATCGGACCCTAGCGGCATTATTGAGCGTTTAGGGGGTAAGCAGCTGTACGGGGATGATCCTACCGTACCCATCCGCGAACTTATTCAGAATTCTGTCGACGCGATCCGTGCAAGGCGCTTCGTCGATCCCCATTTTCGACCAACAGATGATAACAAGTATCCGGGCCTCATCCGGTTATCTTTCGAGGAAATTAGAGAAGGCGAATTTTGGTTGATCGTCGAGGATGATGGTGTGGGGATGTCTGAAAGGACAGTCACGCGGTCTCTATTGGATTTTGGTACCTCTTTTTGGTCAAGTTCCAGCGCCGCAGAGCTATATCCAGGCCTGCCCAGCGAGCCAAAATTCAAGCCCGTTGGAAGATTTGGAATTGGCTTCTTTTCAGTTTTTATGTACTCAACTGTTGTTGTCGTGGCATCGCGTGAATTTGCCGGCCCCAAACGCTCTTGGAATGTTCTGGAGTTTGCTCACGGAGTTCGCGGTCGTGCAAACTTCTCGATCGAAGAAAAAATACATGACGTGTCTGCGCCTGATGTAAATACCCGAGTGATGTTGAAGATTAGCGAAAAGAGTTTCCAGCGGCTACAAGATCGATATTTTTATAGAAACAGTAGAATATTATCTGTCGAGGATATGCTATTCCATTGGCTAGGCGTTACCACTGCCGCCTTGGATGTGAGCGTTGTGTTTCGCTTCTCCTCTTCTGCTCCAATGGTCGTTAATGCGCCGTTGGTGTACGAAAGTGAAGCGAGTGAGGTATCTAAGCGTTTGTCGACGCTCCTTGCGAAGACCGAACACCCGCCTCTTTCCGAAGACGAGAATGAACTTCTCGCGCCGATGGGTAGTAAGGCCGAAGGGTTTTACGGTTATTGCTGCGTTAGCCTGCGCGAATATCAGTCGCGGCTTATAAAATCGGTGGGTGGAATTGGGACCCTAGCCCAGGGGCCCGGCGACCCCATTGCGGGGATCGCTGAGTACGATGTGTCAGCTGCCAATAGAAGGCCAAATAAACTACTGGCTCCACAATCTATAATTGTGCCTTGGGCTAAAGATCAGCTTGTCAGATTGCGTCGTTCCACAATATCTGACCAGGAACTTGAAATAGCTTGCTACCATCTTGGAGAACTAATAGATGACGTGCGCGAAATTTTTCGCGTGCAAAGTAGTGTTGGCTGGCTCGATTTGGACGGAATGATTGCGGAGTTAGAAAAATCGGGAGAGATGCTAATACCCGTTCGTCCCATCCAAGAATACTACTGTGTTGGCGTGTATCACAGTTCATCCCAAGTTAGTTTGCGTCTGAACGAGCTGAATTGCGCCCAGTTAACGCTATTGCCCACGGGTCATGTTCCAATTCAATGTGCAGATCGGGGGATTATTCAAGATTGGGAGCCGAGGATTTACAAGGGCTTCTGGGACACGCTATTCAATACGTTGTCTGAACGAAAGATTGATTTTGAAGTATTCCTAATCAATAAATTCCCATTCGCAACATTTTCAGGACTGGAGTCCCACCGCGATCAGCTCTTTAAAGGTGGGCAGCTTATTCAAGATTTGATCAAAATAAAGGTCCGTTAGTAACGGCTACCTCTTCTTCCATCCTCCCCTGTGCCCCGGCGCGCCGCCGGATGAGCGCGGCGAGGGGCCGAATTCCGGGCCGGATTCGCGCGACGTCTTCGGCTGAAAAATCCTGCTCTCGGTGCCGGGGCCCATCTCGTCGAGCGTCGGTTTGCGCGGCTTGGCGCGGCCTTTGCGATCCGGCATGACCTCGTGCCAGCTGGCGATACCCATCTCGTCGAGATCGGGCTTGTGGATGCGAGAGGCTGCCGCTTTAGACCCCCCACCCCGACCCTCCCCCGCAAGGGGGGAGGGAGAAGAACCGTCGCGTTGCGTGGCGGCGCCCGTCGCCCCCCGCACCTTCGGCGTGTTGTTGCCGCCGCGTTCCTTGGATTGCTGCGGCAGGTTGGCAGCAGCGCCGTATTTCTTGGCGCCGGCGTAGGACCCCGCCTTGCCCTGCACGGTGCGTTGCTTGGCGGTGGGATCGTCGACCACCGCCAATTCGGTGGCGCGCAGCCGCTTGACCTCGTCGCGCAGCCGCGCGGCCTCTTCGAAGTTCAGGTCGGCCGCGGCCTCGCGCATCCTGGTTTCGAGATCGGCCAGCACCGTCTCGAAATTATGCCCGATCGCGCCGACGTCGTCGGACCAGCTGCCGCCTTGGCCGCCGCCGCCGATTTCGACCAGCACGTGGTCGCGCTCATAGACGCTGTTGAGAATGTCGCCGATCGATTTCTTGATGCTCTCCGGGGTGATGTTGTGTTCGGTGTTGTACTCGACCTGCTTCTCGCGGCGGCGGTCGGTCTCGGCGATGGCGCGCTCCATCGATCCGGTGATGCGGTCGGCGTAGAGGATCACCTTGCCGTCGACGTTGCGCGCGGCGCGGCCGATGGTCTGGATCAGGGAGGTCTCGCTGCGCAGAAAGCCTTCCTTGTCGGCGTCGAGGATCGCCACCAGCGCGCATTCCGGAATGTCGAGTCCTTCGCGCAACAGGTTGATGCCGACCAGGGCGTCAAAAGCCCCCAAGCGTAAATCGCGGATGATCTCGATGCGTTCGATGGTGTCGATGTCGCTGTGCATATAGCGCACCCGAATGCCCTGTTCGTGCAGATATTCGGTGAGGTCTTCGGCCATCCGCTTGGTCAAGACGGTGATCAGCGAGCGATAGCCGGCCTGCGCGGTGGCGCGGACCTCGCCGACCAGGTCGTCGACCTGGGTGCGGGCCGGACGGATGTTGACCGGCGGGTCGATCAGCCCGGTCGGGCGGATGACCTGTTCGACGAACACGCCGCCGCTCTCGTTCAGCTCCCACGCCGACGGCGTCGCCGACACCGCGACCGATTGCGGGCGCATCATGTCCCATTCCTCGAACCGCAGCGGCCGGTTGTCCATGCAGGACGGCAAGCGGAATCCATACTCGGCCAGCGTCGCCTTGCGTCGAAAATCGCCTTTGAACATGCCGCCGATCTGCGGCACGGTGACGTGGCTCTCGTCGGCGAACACCAGCGCGTTGTCGGGGACGTATTCGAACAGCGTCGGCGGCGGCTCGCCGGGGCGGCGGCCGGTGAGATAGCGCGAGTAGTTCTCGATGCCGGCGCAGCTTCCGGTGGCCTCCATCATCTCGATGTCGAAGGTGGTGCGCTGCTCGAGCCGCTGCGCCTCCAGCAATCGGCCCTGATCGTTGAGCTGATCGAGCCGCCATTTCAACTCGGCCTTGATCGATTTGATCGCCTGCAACAGCGTCGGCCGCGGCGTGACGTAATGCGAATTGGCGTAGATCTTGATGAATTCCAGCTCGTCCTGCTTGTGGCCGGTGAGCGGGTCGAATTCCTCGATGGTCTCGACGGTGTCGCCGAACAGATTGACGCGCCAGGCGCGGTCTTCATAGTGCGCCGGGAAGATGTCGATGACGTCACCGCGCACCCGGAAGGTGCCGCGAGTAAAATCGGCCTGGGTGCGCTTGTATTGCAGCGCCACCAGATCGGCGATCAGCGCGCGCTGGTCGATCCGCTCGCCCTTCTTCAGCGCAAAGGTCATCGCGGTATAGGTCTCGACCGAGCCGATACCGTAGATGCAGCTCACCGAGGCGACGATGATGACGTCGTCGCGCTCCAGCAGCGCGCGGGTGGCGGCGTGGCGCATCCGGTCGATCTGTTCGTTGATCGATGAATCTTTTTCGATGTAGGTGTCGGTGCGGGGGACGTAGGCCTCGGGCTGGTAGTAATCGTAATAGCTGACAAAGTACTCGACGGCGTTGTCGGGGAAAAAACTCTTGAACTCGCCATAGAGCTGCGCCGCCAGCGTCTTGTTCGGCGCCAGAATGATCGCCGGGCGCTGCGTCGCCTCGATCACCTTGGCCATGGTGTAGGTCTTGCCGGAGCCGGTGACGCCGAGCAGCACCTGGGTGCGATCGTTGCGCGAAATGCCTTCGACCAGTTCCTTGATCGCGGTGGGCTGGTCGCCCTTCGGTTCATATTCGGATTTGATGACGAAGCGCACGCCGCCTTCGGTCTTCTCCGGGCGCGGCGGGCGATGCGGCGTCCATAGCTTGACGTTGCCGTCCTCGCCCTTGAATTCCGGGCGGCCGTCGCGGATCAGGTTCTCCAGCGCGTCGGCGGTGGCCTGCACGCCGAGCGCTTCCATCTTGTTGCGCGGCGGGCGGGCGAGGGCGGCTTCATCCTCTTCCTCGGTGGTGAAGCCGAGCTGCTTGGCGAGTTCCGGATCGAGCGTCGGGATGGTGGCTGTGGTGCCGTAATTCGGCGTGGCGAAGTCGGATTGCGGGGCTTCGGCGAAGCCGGGCGCGGTCGTGCGCGTGGCGCCCCCACCCCGGCCCTCCCCCGCAAGCGGGAGAGGGGGCGATGGCTGCCCCTCCACGGATTCAACGCGAGCGACGGTGTGCGGCGCTCGCCGCGCGGAGCCCTCTCCCGCTTGCGGGGGAGGGTTGGGTGGGGGCACTTGTGTCGTCGACGCTCGCGCGCGATGGATCGCGGCCTCGCCGCCGGTGCGGCGGTCGCGGGAATTGTCCGGCGGCGGCTGTAGCCCGGTGCCGGAACCCATGCCGGCGTCGCCGCGATTGATCGCGGGATTGAGCAGTTCCGCCAGCGCCGGCCCGATCGGCTTCACGTCGGGCCGATGCGCCTTGGATTTCGGGGTCTTGATCGGCTTGTTGGGTTTGTCGGGAGTCTTCGCCATGCCGCCAATATGGGGGCAAGCAGTCGCCGAATAAAGGTCCGGGACCGACCGAACGCGGTGCCCGGCTAGCCGGTCGGCGCCGGGCGCAGTCGTTTCAGCACATCCGGCAGCCGCGCCTCGACCCAGCCGGCGATCGCCGCCTGATGGCGGTTGGCGTACAGCCCGAGCGCGATGATGGCGATGCCGATGGCGGACAGCGCGAACGGGAACAGCAGCGAATCCTTGAACAGCTCGGCGGCGAGGTCGCCGAGATAGATCGCGATGCCGAGCGTGCCGAACACCGCGAACACCCGGCGCGCCAGCAGCACCGCGATCAGCAGGAAGCCGACGTTGAGCGCGCAATACGCCGCCTTGTCGAGCGCGCTGCCGCTCGCACTCGCGGTGATCCCGCCCCAGAACGTCAGCACGCCGAACAGATACAGCCAGAACGCGAAATCGCCCGAGCGCTGCCGCAGATTGACGATCACGGCAGCCAGCAGGATGCCGAGGCCGAATCCGATCGAGACTCTTCGCGAGGTGTCCCAGTCGCCGAGCTTGGCACCGGTCAGCCACGGCACGATGTCCATCGACAGGAACCAGAGCGCCACCGCCAGCACCAAGACGATGAACGGAAAGCGGTAGAATGTCAGCGCCAGCAGCGCCGCCGCGATGGTGGCGAGCTCCATGAATACGAAGCTGCCTTTCACCCAGATGTAGAAGTCGCGCACCGTCGCGGGCCGGCCGAACTCGGTCCACAGCCCGAGCGCGTCCTGCACGCCGAACACCGCGAGCGGCGCCATCGCCACCGCGACCGCGATGCACAGCCCGCCCGGGGTGCGCAGATTTTTGCGATGCCACAGATAGTGCCCGGCGGCGCCGAACAGCGCGGCGTAGACCAGCGCGGAGGCGGTCAGCGCCGGGCCGCCCATCTTGGCGAACGCCAGCGTCGAGAACAGCCCCATCGCGCCGATCACCACCAGCGCGCCGGCGTACCACAACAGATGCACCAGATCGAAGCGCGGCGCGGCGGTCGGCGGCGCGACGGCGGCCGGCCGCTGGCGGGTGGCGAGAAATTCCCGCAGCGCCGCGAGCTGATCCTGGCTGATCAGTCCGGCCGCCGCGGCCGCCTGCAGGTCGTCGGTGCTATCTCGCATCGGGTTCTCCGCAACGCGCCATTGCGGACGCTGACGAATGGGCAGCGTGGAACGTGGCGCCGGACGATTGTCGGCGCAATCGGCCGTGCGGTTCAAGCCCGAACCGAGACCGGCGCCCTCGCGCGGCGCGCGCTGCGCAACACCCGTAACGTCATTGGCCGAAAACCAATCTCCACTCTTCGTGATCATGCTCCAGATTGCGTCAACCGACTCGCCGCTCCAAGATTCAAGCGGCGGTCAACCGGCGAGGCCATTGACTCGGGCCGGTATCCGGTGAAAAGTCCATGCACTCGCATCCATTCGGGTGCCCCAAACCGAGCAAGAACAACCCCAGGGACCGCCCATGACCGCGCCGAAGCTCGATCTGTATTACTGGACCACGCCGAACGGCCACAAGATCACGATGTTCCTGGAAGAGGCGGCGCTGCCTTACACCGTCATTCCGGTGAACATCGGCAAGGGCGATCAGTTCAAGCCGGAGTTTCTGGCGATCGCGCCGAACAATCGGATCCCGGCGCTGGTCGATCATGCGCCGAAGAGCGGCGACAAGCCGATCTCGATCTTCGAATCCGGCGCCATCCTGCTGTATCTCGCCGAGAAGACCGGCCAGTTCCTGTCGTCGTTCCTCAATGCGCGCTACGAGGCGATCCAGTGGGTGTTCTGGCAGATGGGCGGGCTCGGCCCGATGGCCGGGCAGAACCACCACTTCAGCAACTACGCGCCGGAGAAAATTCCCTACGCCATCGACCGCTATGTCAACGAGACCAACCGGCTGTACGGCGTGTTGAACAAGCGGTTGGCGGATCGCGACTTCATCGTCGGCGAGTATTCGATCGCCGACATGGCGTGCTATCCGTGGATCGTGCCCTACAAGAACCAGGGCCAGAACATCGATGATTTCCCGCATCTGAAGCGCTGGCTCAACGCCATCGAACAGCGCCCGGCGACCCAGCGCGCCTATGCCAAGGCCAAGGAGGTCAATCCGGATTTCGGCCAGCCGACGATCCGCACCGAGGAGGAAAAGAAGCTGTTGTTCGGCCAGACCGCATCGGTGGTGAAGTAATGGCGCTGCGGCTCTACGAACTGGTCGGCGTCGAGGAGACCCGGCCGTTCAGCCCGTATTGCTGGCGGATCCGGATGGCGCTGGCGCACAAAGGGCTCGACGCCACCTCGATTCCCTGGCGCTTCACCGAGAAGGGCGCGATCAGCCCCTACAACTCCGAGAAGGTGCCGGTGCTGCTCGACGGCGACAAATCAGTCGCGGATTCCTGGGCGATCGCCAACTATCTGGAAGACGCCTACCCGGAGCGGCCGTCGCTGTTCGGCGGCGAAGGCGGACGCGCGATGGCGCGGATGCTGAACTGGTGGGGCGACATCGCGGTGATCGGCGGGATGTTTCCGCTGATCG
The DNA here is from genome assembly GCF_000013745.1 of Rhodopseudomonas palustris BisB18. GTDB lineage: Bacteria > Pseudomonadota > Alphaproteobacteria > Rhizobiales > Xanthobacteraceae > Rhodopseudomonas_A > Rhodopseudomonas_A palustris_F. Next base: position 4,594,461 of record NC_007925.1, on the reverse strand, counting down.
TTGCCGACATCCACGGCCATCTGCGGCCGGTGGATCAGCAATACTTCCGCAACACCCGCGAGGCGCGGTTCGGCAAGTCGCTGGAACAGGTCTCCGCCAACCGCGACGCCGCGGTCGAGGGGTTTCGCAAAGGGCTCGATCCACTGCGGCTGACGCTGAAGTCTCAGCCGTTCGTCGGCGGCCAGGCGCCGAACTACGCCGACTACATCATGTTCGGCGGCTTCCAATGGGCGCGGGCGACCAGCCCGTTCGCGCTGCTGAAGCCGGAGGATCCGGTCTATGCCTGGCGCGAGAAAATGCTCGACGCTTTCGATGGCTTGGCGCGGAAATCCGAAGGTTATTCGGTGTAGTTTACGGCACTGCGCTCACCTCAAACACAGCCGCCATCCCGGATTGCGAGTTCGTCAGAACGAGCAAGTCCGGGATCCATATCCCCTGCAGGGGTTATGGATCCCGGGCTCACTCGCAGCTTCGCTGCTCATGCCCCGGGATGACGGCCTCTTTTTGGGGTAAGCGCTTCGCCCCAAAGCGCCGCAGCCCTCATGGTCGCTGGATCAAAGCCCCGCCCGCGTGCGCAGCAGCGCCAGCACGGCGTTGAGATCGGGCAGCACCGCGGCGCATTGGCCGCGGGTGGCGGCGTTCGGCTGCTGCAGGTCCGGCACCATCAGCGCGATGGCACCGGCGGCGAATGCCGCGGCGATGCCGACGCTGGAATCCTCCACCGCGACGCAGGCCCGCGGCGTCACGCCGAGCCGCTTTGCCGCCAGCAGATAGAGATCCGGATTGGGCTTGCCGTGCGCGACGTCGTCGCGGGTGACGATCAGTTCGAACCGCGCGCGGATGCCGCCCAGCGTCAGATGCGCCTCGGCGGTGCCCTGCGATGCCGAAGTGACCACCGCCATCGGCCAATCCGCCGCGCGCAGCGCGTCCAGCAATTCGACCGCACCTCGCTTCAGCGGCAGGCCATCCGCCAGCATGGCGTCACGCCTCTCGGCGAAAGCGCGGTTGATCTTGGGCAACGGAAAGTCGGCGCCGTAACGCTCGACCAGCAATTGCTGGCATTCCGGACCCGGCAGCCCGACCATGGCGGCGCAGACCGCGGCGGCGTCGGGATAGCCGAAGCCGTCGAGCACTTCGGTCAAGCTCGTGATGTAGACCCGCTCGGTGTCGACCAGGGTGCCGTCCATGTCGAGCAGCACCGCGTCGACTTGCCAGTCAGCTGTCACGTTGCGATTCCCGCTCGATCGGATGCGCGCGCGGCGCGTTAGTGCACAGCGGTGGCGCTGGCCTTGCGCAGGCAGTCGCGGCACAGGCAATCGCCGTCGCCGCTGTCCTCCGGCATCGGCAGCTTGGCGGATTCGTCGGCGCACCAGCAGTCGCTGGAGAGATTGCAGGCGAACTCCGCGCCGCAGCGGGAACAGACCAGGCGGCGCGCCGCAGGCGCCGGGATTCCAAACCGTTTTGTCATGAAGGTGATCGCACTCTCGCAGGCTTTCACGTCGGGTTCATCGCAACCGCGAGTATAATCGGCCGAAACGGTTGCGTCGCTTATCATTTCGACCCCTTCAGACGGTGCGGAAACGGCAGGGAACCGGAAGGCGCGGAGGTGCGCCTCCACCCTGCGGCGAAGGTCGATACTTCGCCGCCTGGGTGATGGGGGTGCGCGCAGCGACGACCGCGCCGGGCTACTTCAGCGAGATCGCCAGCCCGCTCAAGTCGGCGTTGACCATCAAGCCGGTCTGCCGGCCGCTGAGTTCGAGCACCGCGCCCTTCTCATTGGTCAGCACCATGCCGCGGACGCCGCGGCCGACCGCCGCGCCGGCGCCGCCCGCGCCGTAGACTCCGGCGACATCCGACGGCCGATAGATGTTGCTGACGCGGCCGGCGAGGTAGGTCTGCGACGCGCCGAACACCAACCCGGCGCTCAGCCCGCCGATCGACAACGGATATTTGCGGCCGTGAAACGTCAGCGTGCCGCTGCCGCCGGAGGCGCCGATGAACCAGCCGCCCTTCAGCACCGAAATGCGAATGGTGCCGCTATCGGCCTTTGCCGGGGCTGTGGCGCTGAGGCCGGCGAGCGCGAGCGCCGCGACCAGCGCGGTGCGAATGCGAAACGATGACATGGGTATTTCCTTTGCAAGCGAATCTGCCACCGGGCACTGTTCAGCAAAACACCGCCCGGGTCCATGGGCGTGCTGCTATTTGGGTTGCGACAAAGGTCGCCGCGCGCTGTGACGGACGCCATGAATCACGACCTCGGCGTCTGTGGCGCGATAGTAGATCAGGTAAGGATAGGGATAGGCGACCACTCGCCGGAGCCCGACCTTGTTGGTCAGCCGCCCGGCTTGCGGATACTGCGGCAACAGCGCGATGACCGCGAACAGCCGCTGTTTGACATGCTGGGCACCTTGCGGCGATCGGTGGTCGATCGACGAGAGGACTTCATCGAGTTCGGCGGCGGCGCGGATGGTGAAGCGCAGCTTCACAGCCCATGCTTCGCCCAAATCGCGCGCAGCTGTTCGTCGGTGGCGAATTCGCCGCGCTCAGCCTGCGCCAGCGATTCATCGAACGAGGCGGTCTCCTCGGCGCTCATCTCAAGCGGTGGTTGGTCGACGCCAGCGAACTGCAACAACAGTCGCGCCAAGGCGTCCTGCGTCTCCGCGGGTAGATCGCGCAAGGAAGCCACGGCCTGATCGAGCAAAGTCGTCATCCTGCAAGACTAGCAGTTTGGGGCGCGTTCAGAAAGAAGAAACCCGGTAGGATTTCGCCCCTCCCGCGTCTGCTAGGCGACGATATCGATCGGCGGCACCGCTTCGGGCTGCGCGATCGAGGATTGCTGGGCGGCGACAAGCGCGCGCTCGTCGGCCTTGATGATCGCGGGATCGGCTTTTGCGGTCTGATGCGCAACGAGCCGAACTTCCGCTTGAGCTACAAATATCTGCGCCGGAAAGGCTGGACCAATCGTCGTCATGCGAGTTACTCCCCCGATGACAGTGTGATCTCAGCAAGCGCTCGATCCATTCCTGTTCCCTTAAAATCTTAGGTTAATACGCCCTGGTACGAATGCGAGGGAGAAGGACGAATTAGTATGCGACGCGTAGCGCGCCGGATCGGTTGCTCGCTCGCGAGGCCGCCGCAAGTGATGGGTATCGCTTCGCTCAACCCATCCTACCAAGGCGTCGACATGACGCGAGCTGATCGCCGGCGGGGGACGGGATGCGAATCCGTCCTGGATGCGGTCTTTGTCACCTGTTCGCCGTCATCCTGAGGAGCCCGGCGTAGCGCAGCGAAGCCGGGCGTCTCGAAGGATGGGCCGCGGGCTTGGGGCGCCACAAACACGCGTAGCCGCATCCTTCGAGGCTCGCCTCGACTTTCATCGTGGTTAGCGCTGCCGGCGACGCCGGCTCGCACCTCAGGATGACGGCGCCACGCGTGTTGCAAGCACTTTCAGCGCTCACGCCTGGGTGATCTTGTCGATCTCGGCAAATTCCTCGGCACTCAGCGTCCAGTTCAGCGCGGCGACGTTCTGTTCGACCTGCTCGGGCGTCGAGGCGCCGGCGATCACGCTGGAGACTTGCGGGCGGCCGGCGAGCCAGCTGAACGCCAGCTCAAGCATAGTATGGCCGCGGGCTTGCGCGAACGCCTGCAGGCGCTCGACGATGTCGAGATTCTTTGGCGTCAGGTAGCGCTCTCGCATATAGGGCGTCTTGCCGAACCTTGTGTCGGGCGGCACCGGCGCGCCGCGCTGATACTTGCCGGTCAGCATGCCGCCGGCCAGCGGGAAGAACGGCAGCAGCCCGAGATTATAGGCCTGCGCCGCCGGCAGCAGATCGTTTTCGATGTCGCGCACCAACAGGCTGTATTCGTCCTGCGCCGAGACGAAGCGGTTGCTGCCGAGCGCGCGGCCGACGAATTCGGCTTCGGCGATTCGCCAGGCCGGGAAATTGGAATGGCCGATGTAGCGGACCTTGCCGGCGCGGATCAGGTCCTCCAGCGCGCGCAGGGTTTCCTCGATCGGCGTCAGCGCATCGAAATCGTGCTGCTGATAGAGATCGATATAGTCGGTCTTCAGCCTCGTCAGGCTGGCCTCGACCGCGGTGATAATGTAGCGCCGCGCCGCGCCCTGCTTGGTGCCGTCGTCGCTCATCGGCTTGGCGAACTTGGTGGCCAGCACGATGTCCTTGCGGCGGGTGCCGAGTACGGTGCCGAGCACGGTCTCCGAGCCGCCGCGATTGGCGTAAGTGTCGGCGGTGTCGAACAGCGTGACGCCGAGATCGATCGCCTTGTGGATCACCTTGCGGGCGCTGTCGAGATCGGTGCGCTGGCCGAAATTATTGCAGCCGAGTCCGACCGCGGAGACCCGCAGGCCGGAGCCGCCGAGATTGCGAAATTCCATGATTTGGTCCTGTCGAACGTCCCGCGCATTGTGGCGTGCGCGCCAGACCACGGCAAGAGACGGGAAGGCAAGAGACGGGAAGGCAAGAGACGGCGGAGGCAACACTCGTGCGGCGCGGCCGCGGCTCAGGCCGGCTGCGGCCAGGGCAGCGGCAATTTCTCGGTGGCGGGCGCCGGCAGCGCCGGCGGCGCCGCGCGCAACGCTGCGCCGGTCATCCGCCGCACCTCGGCTTCGGCCTGGCGCGCGATCGCCTTGCGGTCGGCGGAGACATCGTGAGCGACCGCGTCGCCCCAGCTGACGGTGACGTCGATCGCGCCGGCCGACAGCACGCCCATCAGATGCGGCATCAGGTCGGCGTCGCCGTACCAGGCGACGCGTTCGCGCAGCGCGCGGCCGACCGGCAATCCGGCGAAACGGACATAGGCCAGCGACAACGGCTGCACGGTGATGGCGTTGTGCTGGGTCGAGGCGCCGAGCGCGTGATGCACCGCGCCGATCAAGGCCGAGCGGAACGGCAGGATGCGAACGCCATCGCTGGAGGTGCCTTCGGCGAACAGCACCACGGCGTCGCCGCCGACCAGCCGGTCGCCGATTTCCTGGGTGGCGGCGCCGGTGCGATGGCGGGCCTGGCGGTCGATGAACACGGTGCGCTGCAGCCGCGACAGCCAGCCGAACACCGGCCAGCGCGCCACTTCGCTCTTGGAGACGAACACCACCGGGCCGAGCGCGCCGATCACGCAGATGTCGAGCCAGGAGACGTGATTGGAGAGAATCAGCGCCGGGGCGTCGGCGCTGCGTTGGCCGACTTGGCGGATGCGGACGCCGATCAATCGGCACAGCGCGCGGTGATAGAGCTGCGGAATGATCCGCTGCAAACGCAGGTCGAAGCGCATCGCCAGCAATTGGAACGGCAGCAGGAGCAGGGTGAGCGCGACGAATGCGGCGACGACGACGACGAAGCGGATCATGGCGATGGTCTTTTTCAGCGGCTGCCATCGCAACGGCGCGCGGCAGAGGATGGGCCTGTGCAGATTATCCGAGCAAAATATTCGAAAGCACGCCGGCGTTGAAAAAGGTGCGGTCCCAGACAGGCGCGGCGACTGACGGGGACCGCGTTGGGAGCGATGATCGGCGACGGGGGTTGTCGATCACCGCACCGGAAGGTTAGCTGCGCATTGTTACGCGGTCGTGACGTGGCCTTGTCCGCTGGGGCAGCGTTGGCGCGGCAAGGCCGTCTTCGCCGTGCCGGAACTTGCCGTTGCGTCTCTCGTTAGCTCCGTTTTTGGAAGGATTTCCATGCCAGTGTCGCCCTATCTGCTGCCGATCCTGATGCTGCTCGCCTCCAACGTGTTCATGACCTTCGCGTGGTACGGCCATCTCAAATACAAGAGCAGCGCGCTGGCGCTCGTGGTGATGATCAGTTGGGGCATCGCGTTTTTCGAGTACTGGCTGGCGGTGCCGGCGAATCGCTGGGGCAGCGAGGTGTATTCGGCGGCGCAGCTGAAGACCATTCAGGAAGTGATCACGCTGGTGGTGTTCGCCGGATTCTCGATTCTGTATCTGAAGGAGCCGCTGGGCTGGAATCACGCGGTCGGCTTCGCCTTCATCGCGGCGGGGGCGTTTTTCATTTTCCACAAGTGGTCGTGAGGCGGGCGCGTCGGCAAGCGTGCCCCGGACTATTCGCGACGCGCCGCGCATGCGGCGTGGCGCGAAGCGAGCCGGGGCCGTAGCGGAGCACGGCATCCGTAACGGTCCCGGGGCTCCCGAAGCCGCGCGAAGACGGGCAGCTTCGGGCCGGGACACGGACTACTTGCCGGCCGGCGTCACCCGCAGGATGCGGCCCGTGGCGCTGTCGGTGAGCAGATAGAGCGCGCCGTCCGGTCCCTGACGGACGTCGCGGATGCGTTCGCCGAGTTGGTGTAACAGCCGCTCCTCGCCGGTGACTTTGTCGCCGTCGAGCGACAGCCGCACCAGCATCTGGCCAGCGAGCGCGCCGGTGAACAGGCTGCCGCGCCACGCTGGAAACAGCGCGCCGATGTAGAACGCCATGCCGCTCGGCGCGATCGACGGCACCCAGTATTTGATCGGCTGCTGCATGCCGTCTTTGATGGTGCTGTCGTGAATCTTGCTGCCGTCGTAATCGATGCCGAAGCCGATCACCGGCCAGCCGTAGTTGTTGCCGGGGGCGATGATGTTGACCTCGTCGCCGCCGCGCGGGCCGTGCTCGATCTCCCACAGCGCGCCCGACCTCGGATTGAAGGCGAGGCCCTGCGGATTGCGGTGGCCGTAGCTCCAGATCTCCGGCCTGGCGTCGGAGCGGCCGAGAAACGGATTGTCTTTCGCGGCGGCGCCGTCCGGGGTGATGTGGATCAGCTTGCCGAGATGGTTGGCGAGGGTCTGCGCCTGGTCGCGGGCGAAGAAATGCTCGCCGAGGGTGACGAACAAATTGCCGTCCGGCGCCTGCGCGATCCGGCAGCCGTAGTGATTGCCCTTCGACAACGGGCCGTCCTGGCGGAAGATGATCTTCACATCGTCGAGCCGCGGCGGGCGCGCATCGTCGAGCTTGGCGCGCGCCACCGCGGTGCGGCCGCCATTGCCCGTGCGTTCGGCGAAACAGAAATACAGAGTCTTGTTATCAGCAAACGACTTGTCGACCACGACGTCGAGCAGCCCGCCTTGGCCGGAGGCCCAGACCTCGGGGACGCCCTGCAGCGGCGGCGAGAGCTGGCCCTGCGGCGTCACGATCCGCATCCGGCCGGGCTTCTCGGTGACCAGCATGCGCCGGTCCGGCAGGAACGCCAGCGCCCATGGATTGACCAGGCCGGAGGCGACGGTGTGGACCTCGAGCGGGCCGGCGGAGGAGGCGAACGAACTGGTTTCGCCGCGGCTCGCCGTGGTGGCGATCAGGAACGAGGCGGTCAGTACGATGGCCGCGACCAGCGATCCGGTGACCCAAACGAGTGGAGCCTTCATCGCAAAGCCTCATGCACCAACGGGTCCAAGCCAAGCGTCGCGTTTCCGTGCCGTCGCCGGGGCCGCGTCGGGGTGCGCGAGCTCAGAGCGGCCGCGCCATGCCCAGACCCGTCGACAGCAAGGTGATCACCACGATCAGGCATAGCGACAACGAACTGAACGCCAGCGCAGCCGCGACGGCGTGGGTCAAACGCGAGGGAGTGAGCGCGCGGAGGCTCTTGAAGCCCTCCTCCGTGCTTGGCGACCGTGTCATGGTCGGGATCCTTAAAGACGCGGCGAATCACCGCGATAGGCTTGTTTCCCAATACTCGCAGGCAATTTTGCGGCGGTAACTCAGCGAAAAAGGCGGAACGAGGGCGAAATTACTTGTTATGCCCGCTATTTACCGGCGCTAACGGCCCGTTAGGCCTCGGCGGCGATTCCCGGGGCGTCGTCCGAAATACTCTCCGGGCGCCAGTTCATCGAGACGTAGCCGGGCGATTGCTGCACCCGTTTCAGCCAGGCGCCGATCGCGGGAAACGCCTCGAGGTCGAAGTCGCATTGATCGGCGACATGGGTGTAGCCGTACAGCGCGATGTCGGCGATGGTGAGTTGGCCGGCGGCGAAGTAATCATTGTCCTTGAGGTGATTTTCCATCACCTGCAGCGCCGCGTAGCCGCGCTCCATCCAGTCTTCCAAGGCGTGGGTCTGCAGGTCGCGGCCGCCCTTGACCAGCGACAGCCAGAAATACGCCGCCCCGATATTGGGCTCCAGCGCGTGCTGTTCGAAGAACATCCATTGCAGCGCGTCGGCGCGATCGATCCGCGATTCCGGCGCCAGCGAGGTGCCGACGCCGAGATACCAGAGGATGGCGTTGGACTCCGCGAGGTAACGGCCTTCGGCGACCTCCAGCAGCGGCACCTGGCCGCTGGGATTCTTGGCGAGGAAATCCGGCGTGCGGCTTTCGCCGCTGAGAATGTCGACCTCGATCGCACGGTACGGCGCGTCGAGAAACGCCAGCGCAAGGCGGACCTTGTAGCTGTTGCCGGATCGTTGCATCGAATAGAGTTTGTACATTCTGCCGCCGCTTGGTTCCGTCGCCGCCCCGTGTGCGTGGATTTGCGTTGTCCATCGTCACCGCGGCTAAACAATGATGCGGCCGGGGGTGGCTCGCAAGCCCCTCATTCCGGAAAAGCTCGAAATCGCCTGCCGCACTGCAACCGACGAGCAGATTTTACCAATCAAAGGCGATTAGGAATGCGCCGGCAGCGCCGTTGCAGCGGTTGGAGTTGCGCAATCCGCCACCGCGCGTCGCAAGGTGAAAGCGTAAAGCGAAAGCAGCGCCAGCAAGCCCAACGGAATCCCGGTGCCGGCAGCGATGCCGCGCGACAGCAGCGGCACGATGAAGGCGGCGGCCAGCATGCTGATCTCATAGTCGCGAAATCCGCGGGCGAAGCCGTGGCGGACGAAAAAGCCGATCGAAACCGCGAGCACGACGAGATCGTAATCCAGCACGTAGGGGGTGGCGAGCAGGCACGCCGTCGCCAGCGCCGAAGCCTTGAGTTCGAATTGCGCGGTGCTGCGCCATAGCCAGGCCAGGCTGGCCGCGACGGTCAGCGCCAGCAGCAGCTGCAACGCATAGGCGACGGGCACCGTCGCGCCCCAATTGCGCGCTGCGGAGAAGATCGATTGAATCTTCTCCCAGCCGGTGTTGCCCTGTTCGAGGACCACGTCTTGGGTGAAACGGGTGGACTCGGCAAAGGCTTGCCAGATGCCGCTGCCGAACGCCGCCACGCTCAGCGCGAACAGCACGGCGACGGTGGCCGCGGCGGCGCCGATCGGTTTCCACCGCCCGCCTGCGAGCAGCGCCAGCGGGATCAGCAACCCGAATTGCGGCTTGTAGGCCAACAGCCCGATCAACACGCCGGCCAGAATGGGTCGCCGGTCGAGCCAATGCAACGCACCGCCGAGCAATGCGGCGGTGAGGAAGCCGTTCTGGCCGTGGCCGATATTGACCAGCACGGCGGGGAAGGCGAGCGCGACCAACAGCGTCTCCGGTCGCGGCAGCACCATGCGAATCATTGCCAGATAGGCCGCAAGGCTCGAGGTCAGCCAGAGCAGCAATCCCCAGCCATAGGGCAGCGCCGCCACCGCCATCGCCACGGCGAAGAAGAACGGCGGATAGTGCCAGCCATAGAACGGCACGTCGCGGCCGCCGAACACCGCGCGTTCGGCGTCGTGCTGCAACGCGGGGACGTAGGCATCGGCGGCCTTGCCGGCGAGCGCCAGGGTGCCGGCGGCGTAGGGGTCGGAGAAATCGGTGCCGATCGGCTTGCCGTTGCGGTCGATCATGGCGTCCGACAGCGCCAGCCAGCCGACGATCGCCGCGGCGCCAAGGCCGAGCAGAATCAGGCTGTAGCCGCGGACCCGTTCGCCGGTCAGCCAGGCTCCGCTGCGCAGCCCGGCAAGGATTCCGGTTCGCTGAAAAAAGCCCATGTCGCCGTGCCACTTATCAAAAGTTGCGCGAACCCTAGCGAGCCCGTTTTAACGTTGTCTAAAGCACGGCAGCGCATGCGCCATGCGCGCAACCGGCTTGCGGACCACGGGATCGCCGCTTAGTGTGCGGCCATCCCGTCAGATCGAGCCCGTGACAATCGCTGGTTCTCGACGCTTGCAAGGAAGATGATGATGTCGTTTTTGTCCGCTGCGCTCGACCGTGTGAAGCCGTCCGCGACCATCGCGGTGACGGATAAAGCGCGGGAGCTGAAAGCGGCTGGCCGCAACGTCATCGGGCTCGGCTCGGGCGAGCCGGATTTCGACACCCCAGCCAACATCAAGCTCGCCGCGATCCACGCCATCGAGGCCGGCAAGACCAAATACACCGCGGTCGACGGCATTCCCGAATTGAAGCAGGCGATCATCGCCAAGTTCAAGCGCGAGAACAGCCTCGACTACAAGCCGAACCAGATCATCGTCGGCACCGGCGGCAAGCAGGTGTTGTACAACGCGCTGGTGGCGACCCTCAATCCCGGCGACGAGGTGATCATCCCGGCGCCGTATTGGGTGAGCTATCCGGAGATGGTGGCGCTGGCGGGCGGCGAGTCGGTGCCGGTGGTGTGCACCGCCGAGTTCGGCTTCAAGCTGCAGCCCCAGGCGCTGGAGGCCGCGATCACGCCGAAGACCAAATGGGTGATCCTGAATTCGCCGTCGAACCCGACCGGCGCCGCCTATTCGCATGCCGAGTTGAAAGCCCTGACCGACGTGCTGGTGAGGCACCCGCATGTCTGGGTGATGACCGACGACATGTACGAGCACCTGGTTTATGACGATTTCGTCTTCACCACGCCGGCGCAGATCGAACCCAAATTGTTCGACCGCACGCTGACGGTGAACGGCGTCTCCAAGGCCTATTGCATGACCGGCTGGCGGATCGGCTATGCCGGCGGCCCGGCGCAATTGGTCAAGGCGATGACCACGATCCAGTCGCAGTCGACCTCGAATCCGTCGTCGATCGCCCAATGGGCCGCGGTGGAAGCGCTGAACGGGCCGCAGGACTTCATCCCGACCCACAACAAAGTGTTCAAGGAGCGCCGCGATCTGGTGGTGTCGATGCTGAACCAGGCCAATGGCATCGATTGCCCGCGGCCGGAAGGCGCGTTCTACGTCTATCCGTCCTGCGCCGGCACCATCGGCAAGACCGCGCCGTCGGGCAACGTCATCGGCAACGACCAGGATTTCGTCACCGAATTGCTGGAAGCCGAAGGCGTCGCGGTGGTGCAGGGCTCGGCGTTCGGGCTCGGCCCGGCGTTCCGGATTTCTTACGCTACCAAGACCGCCGACCTCGAAGAGGCCTGCAAGCGCATCCAACGGTTCTGCGGAAATCTCAAATAAGCCAAAGGTTGGGAACTTTTTCGACAGTTTGTGACGCCAGCGCCTTGTTTTGAACACGGCTCTTGCATCCTGTGCCCCGGCATCAATTCCTCATCGGAGACTACTACTATGCGTCTTTCAAGTTTGTTCGGTATCGCAGCGCTCTCGCTGGTTGCTTCGGTCGCCACCGCCAACGCGCAGCAGCGCCAGTTGCAGGTCGGCGTGCTCGAATGCTCCGGCGGCCAGAATGTCGGCTTCGTCGTCGGCTCGGTGACCGATCTGCAGTGCGCCTTCCGCGCCGACGGTCGTCGTCCCGAGCCCTACGTTGCTACCATTCATCGGTTCGGCCTTGATCTCGGCTTCACCCAGGACACCGGCTTTGCTTGGGCGGTCTACGCGCCGACCGATCGGATCGGCCGCGGCGATCTCGCCGGCAGCTACGGCGGCGTCGGCGCCAATGCGTCGGTCGGCGTCGGCTTCGGCGGCAACCTGTTGGTTGGCGGCTCGTCCAATGCCTACTCGCTGCAGCCGCTCAGCCTGCAGGGTCAGACCGGTCTGAACGTCACCGCCGGCGTCGCCGATCTGCAGCTGCGCCCCGCCGATCTGCGCGGCCCGCGCCGCGCCGTTCGGCATCATCGCCGTCATCGCTAACAACTAGTTACCGTCGCGAATCATTCGCGATCGGAAAAGGGCTCGCTTCGGCGGGCCCTTTTTTTGCGGAGCGTCGCCGCCGCATTGAAGATTCGCAAAGGCTATGACTAGATTGCGGCGCGTAGTTCCGCTGCGCCGCAAGCCCCAAGGGGCCCTGCAATATCCTGCATCACGTCGCTCACCCGGAGATCTGTCATGCGCCGACTTTCGCTCCTGCTTGGTATCACCACCGCCGTGTTCGTCGCCGGCAGCGCCGAGGCGCAGCAGTCCCGGGTGCAGATCGGCGTGCTGGAGTGCCGCGGCGGCGCCAGCGTCGGCTTCATCGTCGGCTCGGTGACCAATCTCGGCTGCGTGCTGCGGGCCGAAGGCCATCCGGATCAGCCCTACGTCGCCACCATCCGCAAGGTCGGCCTCGACCTCGGCATCACCCAGGAGACCGGCCTGGCCTGGGCGGTGTTCGCGCCGATCGAGCGCGCGGCGGTCGGCGATCTGTCCGGCAATTACGCCGGCGCACAGGGCTCGGCGTCGGTCGGCGTCGGGCTCGGCGCCAACGTGCTGGTCGGCGGCTCGGCAAATTCGATCGCCCTGCAGCCGCTCAGCCTGCAGGGCTCGACCGGCATCAACGTGGCGGTGGGGCTCGCGGGCCTCGAGCTACGCCCGGGGCGCTGAGCGCTCCTCGCTTTATGAGCTGATGAGGCTGTGAACCGAACGCCGGCGCGCTCGCCGGCGTTCGGAAAAATCCGCATGTCATTGATCTTTCTCAACTGTTGCGTTTCTCGCGCGACTATTTTCCTGCTTGCAAAGCGCAGGCTCCCCTGAAACGATCCGCCGCCGACCCAATCATGGGCCGAGCTCCAACCAAGGAGGCGGCGATGGGACAGAACCTCAGAAGTCCCCGCGGTCCACGGTGCATCGCACTGGTGGGCCCTTTCCAAAGCGGAAAAACCACACTGCTCGAAGCCATCCTGGCCCGCACCGGTGCGATCCCCCGCGCCGGCAGCGTCGACGCCGGGACCTCGTTCGGCGACTCCAGTCCGGAGGCGCGGCATCACAAGATGGGCGTCGGCTTGACCGCCGCGACCACCAGCTTCATGGACGATACCTACACCTTCATCGATTGTCCGGGATCGGTCGAATTCGCGCATGACATGCGCGCCGCGCTGCCGGCGGTGGACGCCGCCGTGGTGGTCTGCGAAGCCGACGAGCGCAAGCTGCCGCAGCTGCAGATCATCCTGCGCGAGCTGGAAGATCTCGGGATTCCCCGGTTTCTGTTTCTCAACAAGATCGACAAGGCCAATACGGCGACGCGCGATGTGTTGAGCATCCTGCAGCCGGCCTCGCGGATTCCGCTGGTGTTGCGGCAGATTCCGATCTGGAATGGCGACCTGATCGGCGGTTATGTCGATCTCGCGCTGGAGCGCGCCTTCGTTTACCGCGAGCACAAGGCCTCCGAGGTGATCGCGCTGGAAGGCGGCGATCTCGACCGCGGCAAGGAGGCGCGGTTCTCGATGCTGGAGAAGCTCGCCGATCACGACGACGCGCTGATGGAGCAATTGCTCGAGGACGTCGCGCCGCCGCGTGACGCGGTGTTCGACGATCTCGCCCGCGAATTGCGCGAGGGCGTGATCTGTCCGGTGCTGCTCGGCTCGGCATTGCGCGAGAACGGCGTGCTGCGGCTGTTGAAGGCGCTGCGCCACGAGGCGCCCGACGTCGCCGAGACCGCGGCCCGGCTCGGCGCCAATGGCCCCGACGCGCTGGCCTATGTGTTCAAGACCAACCATCTGCAGCACGGCGGCAAGCTGTCGCTGGCCCGCGTGCTGACCGGCCAGCTCGAGGACGGCGCTTTGGTTCACGCCTCCAGCGGCGAGACCGGCAAAGTCTCCGGCATCCACGCCGTGACCGGCGGCCACGACACCAAGCGCGCGACGGCCGCGGCCGGCGACATGGTGGCGCTCGGCAAGCTCGACGCGGTCAAGACCGGCGACACGCTGTCGACCGGCAAGGCCACCCCGGCCGCGCTGGTGCAGGTGGTGCCGACCGCTCCGGTGCTGGCGATGGCGCTGTCGGCGGCCGACCGCAAGGACGACGTCAAGCTCGGCCAGGCCTTGCTGCGGCTGAACGAGGAGGATCCCTCGCTGACCGTGATCCACAACAGCCGCACCCACGACATCGTGCTGTGGGGGCAGGGCGAGATGCATCTGCGGGTGGCGCTGGAGCGGTTGCAGGACCGCTTTGGCGTGACCGTGAAATCGCATCCGCCGGCGATCGGCTATCAGGAGACGATCCGCAAGTCGATCACCCAGCGCGGCCGGCACAAGAAGCAGTCCGGCGGCCACGGCCAGTTCGGCGACGTGGTGCTGGAGGTCGGTCCGCTGCCGCGCTCGACCGGCTTCAGCTTCGCCGAGAAAGTGGTCGGCGGCGCGGTGCCGCGCAACTACATCCCGGCGGTCGAGGAGGGCGTGGTCGATGCGTTGCTGCATGGGCCGCTCGGCTTCCCGGTGGTTGACGTGCAGGTAACGCTGATCGACGGCTCGTTCCACACCGTGGATTCCTCCGATATGGCGTTCCGCACCGCCGGCCGGATCGGCGTCGTCGAAGCGTTGCCGCAGTGCCAGCCGGTGCTGTTGGAGCCGATCCACATCGTCGAGATCGTCTGCCCGACCGACGCCACCGCCAAGGTCAACGCCATCCTGTCGGGGCGGCGCGGCCAGATTCTCGGCTTCGACACCCGCGACGGCTGGCCCGGCTGGGATCTGGTCCGCGCGATGATGCCGGAGGCCGAGATCGGCGATCTGATCGTCGAGCTGCGTTCGGCGACCGCCGGCACCGGCAGCTTCACCCGCAGCTTCGACCACATGGCCGAAGTCACCGGGCGCGCCGCCGAGCAGATCATCGCCGCCAACCGTCCCGCGGCCGCCTGAGCCGCCCGCAACACGGGCCCGATCAAAAACAATCCGGCTTCGATGATGTATCAAACATCATCGAAGCCGTTTATGTTTGCGGCTTGTCTTCTGTCGCCTGCGTCGTCAAGTCGGATATTGCACGTGATTACTTCATTTCAGATGCGCGCCGCCCGCGCGCTGTTGGGGATCGACCAGCGCACGCTGGCCGAACTGGCCGGCGTCTCGGTGCCGACCATCCAACGCATGGAAGCCAGCGTCGGCAACGTTCGCGGCATCGTCGATTCGCTGACCCGGGTGGTCGAGGCGCTGAACCGCGCCGGGGTGGAATTGATCGGCGAGCACACCCGCAGCGACGACGGCGGGCGCGGCGTGCGGCTGAAACAGCCCGGGCCGCCGCCGCCGGTGGGGCCCTGACCGCGGTGGCCGTTCGCCAGGACAAGGATCGTCGATCATGACCCGGATCAAGGCCGCCTGCCTGATCGGCTGGCCCGCGGCGCATTCCCGCTCGCCGATGATTCATCATTACTGGCTGCGCACGCTCGGCATCGAGGGCGGCTACGCCATCGAATCGGTGCCGCCGGAAGGTTTTGGCGAGTTCGTGCTGCATCTGTCGACGCACGGCTATCTCGGCGCCAACGTCACCATCCCGCACAAGGAGCGCGCGCTACTCTTGACCGAGCCGGACGCCCGCGCCCGTGCGGTCGGCGCTGCCAATACGCTGTGGTATGATGGTGAGACGCTGCGTTCGACCAATACCGATATCGAAGGCTTCCTCAACAATCTCGACGCCTGCGCGCCGGGCTGGGACGGAATCGACGAGGCGCTGGTGCTCGGCGCCGGCGGTTCGTCGCGCGCCGTGGTGTTCGGGCTGATCGAGCGCGGCATCAAGCGCATCCATCTCGCCAACCGCACGCTGGACCGCGCCCAGGCGGTGGCCGATCAATTCAACGCCGACGTGGTGCCGACCGCCTGGCAGGATCTCGCCGCGGTGTTGCCGCGGGCGAAACTGCTGGTCAACACCACCTCGCTCGGCATGAAGGGCCAGCCGGCGCTCGAGGTCGACATCGGCTTGTTGCCGACGGACGCCGCGGTCGCCGATCTGGTCTATGTGCCGCTCGAGACGCCGCTGCTCGCCGCCGCCCGCGCCCGCGGCCTCGCCACCGCCGACGGCCTCGGCATGCTGCTGCACCAGGCGGTGCGCGGCTTCGAATTGTGGTTCGGCACCAGGCCTTCGGTAACGCCCGAACTGCGCGCGCTGATCGAGGCGGATCTGGCGCCGGCGTAGTTTTCTCCCCTCCCCCTTGCGGGGAGGGGTCGGGGGTGGGGGTCTCCGAGCACGGCGCTCGTCCAACTCTTCTCGGACTGATGAGTTCAAAGCCCGACGGCGTGCCATCGTGCATAGCGCCCACGCGGCACTATCCCGACGCGGCACCCCCACCCCCAACCCCTCCCCGCAAGGGGGAGGGGAACGCGCTGCCGCCGCGGTTGAGGTTGAGATAAAACCTCATGGCCGGACGTATGACCTGCTCGCGCAGCGCTGCGACGTATCTGCGCCGCCCCACAACGCGACGTCATCCTGAGGAGCCCGGCGAAGCCCGAAGGGCGAAGCCGGGCGTCTCGAAGGATGGGCCGCGGGCTTGGCGGTGCCGCCAGCCCTCGCGGCCGATCCTTCGAGGCACGCCGGCCGGCGCAAGAGCGCCGCCGGCGTGCACCTCAGGATGACGTCACCTTTCCGAATTCCACCACGCGCCGTCATCCTGAGGAGCCCGGCGAAGCCCGAAGGGCGAAGCCGGGCGTCTCGAAGGATGGGCCGCGGGCTTGGCGGTGCCGCCAGCCCTCGCAGCCGATCCTTCGAGGCACGCCGGCCGGCGCAAAAGCGCCGCCGGCGCGCACCTCAGGATGACGTCACCTTGCGGAGCTGTCCGACTACAACGCCAGCACGTGGTCGTCGATCTCGTCGATCGAATTGACGCCGCACAGCGCCATGGTGGTGGAGAGTTCGTTCTTGATGATGTCGATCGCTTTCGCCACGCCGGGGCCGCCGAACGCGCCGAGGCCGTAGATATAGGCGCGGCCGATCATGCAGGAGCGGGCGCCGAGCGCCAGTGCCCGCATCACGTCCTGCCCGGAGCGGATGCCGCCGTCGAACATCACCTCGATCTGGTCGCCGACCGCGTCGACCACGTCGGGCAACACTTCGATCGAGGACGGCGCGCCGTCGAGCTGGCGGCCGCCATGGTTCGACACCACCAGCGCCTCGGCGCCGGCCTTCACCGCAAGGGCGGCGTCCTCGACGTCGAGAATGCCCTTGATGATCAGCTTGCCCGGCCAGATCGAGCGGATCCAGTCGATGTCGCGCCAGCTCAGCGACGGATCGAACTGCGACGCCACCCAGGCCGACACCGAGCCCAAATCCTTGGAGCCCGGCAGGTGGCCGGCGATATTGCCGAAGTTGCGGCTCTTGCCGGCGAGGATGCCCTTCACCCAGCGCGGCTTGGTGGCGATGTCGATGATGTTCTTCAGCCGGAAGATTTCGGGGGGCACCGACATGCCGTTCTTGATGTCCTGATGGCGCTGGCCGATCACCTGCAGGTCGACGGTGAGCACCAGCGCGCTGCATTTGGCGGCGATCGCGCGCTCGATCAGCGCTTTGACGAAGCCGCGGTCGCGCATCACATAGAGCTGAAACCAGAACGGCTGCTCGACATTGGCGGCGACGTCCTCGATCGAGCAGATCGACATGGTGGACAGCGTGTAGGGGATGCCGGCGGTCTGCGCGGCGCGGCAGGCGTGGATCTCGCCGTCGCCATATTGCATGCCGGTCGAGCCGACCGGGGCTAGGATCAGCGGCAGCGCCGCGCGCTCGCCGATGATGTCGGTGGACAGGTCGCGCTCCGAAATATCCACCAGGATGCGCTGGCGGAACTTGATGTCCTGGAAATCGGCGCGGTTGGCGCGCAGGGTTTCTTCGGCGTAGGAGCCGCGATCGACGTAGTCGAAGAACATCTTCGGCACCCGGCGCTGGTGAATGTCGCGCAGGTCGTCGATGCAGGTGATCTGTTTCATGAGCCGCCCCGCCCTTTCAGGATTTTCCGGTGCCGTGCTCTAGAGCATTTTCCGGCGCAGTGGAATTCGGATTGAAGACCGCGCGGCGCGGTGCACGGAACGGGGCGCCCCTCGGTTGTTGGAACTCGGCGGGGGAGGCGGCGTTGGTTCCGTCATCAGACTGGAGATCCCCGATGCCCGATCACGCCACCGATAAAGCCAAGAAGGACCAGGACAAGGCGCTCGACGAGGCGCTGCAGGAGTCCTTTCCGGGCTCCGATCCGGTCAGCCTGACCCAGCCCGCGCCATCGAAGCCGGACGCCGATTCCAAGCGCAAGGATAAGAAGAAGGGTTGATCCCCAGCTTTCTGGCCCCCGTGCCGCCGCTGCGATGGCAAGGTCGGCCCTCTCGCAATGCAATAAAATCCGGCGCCAGCAGGGGGGTGGGGGCCGGCACGGTTCCCAATTGGTAATGATTCATCATATTTTTTGAGGTCATTTCAACCGGAAACGACCTATAAGGCGCTTTCGTGCCCGGCCGGAGCTGCCGGCCGGGCACCGATGACGCCGGGGGAATCGATGAGTCGCAGATATTTCGGGACGGACGGGATTCGTGGTCGCGCCAACGGCCTGATCACGCCGGAACTGGCGATGAAGGTCGGCCAGGCCGCCGGGCTGGTGTTTCAGCGCGGCGAATATCGCCATCGCGTCGTCATCGGCAAGGACACCCGGCTGTCCGGCTACATGATCGAAACCGCGCTGGTGGCCGGCTTCACCTCGGTCGGCATGGACGTGCTGCTGCTCGGCCCGATGCCGACCCCGGCGGTGGCGATGCTGACCAAGTCGATGCGCGCCGATCTCGGCGTGATGATTTCCGCTTCGCACAATCTATTCGAAGACAACGGCATCAAGCTGTTCGGTCCGCTCGGCTTCAAGCTCAGCGACGATGTCGAAAAGCAGATCGAGCAGCTGCTCGACGAATCGCTCGATAAGAAGCTCGCCGAAAGCGCCAGCCTCGGCCGCGCGCGCCGCATCGACGGCGTGCATGACCGCTACATCGAGTTCGCCAAGCGGACGTTGCCGCGCGACCTCTCGCTCGACGGGCTGCGCGTGGTGATCGATTGCGCGCATGGCGCCGCCTACAAGGTGGTGCCGGAGGCGCTGTGGGAGCTCGGTGCGGACGTGATCGCGATCGGCGTCGAACCCGACGGCTTCAACATCAACAAGGAATGCGGCTCCACCGCGCCGGAAGCGCTGTCGCGCAAGGTGCGGGAGATGCGCGCCGACATCGGCATCGCGCTGGACGGCGACGCCGACCGGGTGATCCTGGTCGACGAACGCGGCCACGTGGTCGACGGCGATCAGTTGCTGGCGGTGATCGCGCAGAGCTGGAAGGAAGACGGCCGGCTGTCGAAGCCCGGCATCGTCGCCACCGTGATGTCCAATCTCGGGCTGGAGCGCTTTCTGCAAAGCAACGGCATCGAGATGGTCCGCACCCCGGTCGGCGACCGCTACGTGCTGGAGCAGATGTTGAAGCAGGGCTACAACGTCGGCGGCGAGCCCTCCGGCCACATCATCCTGTCGGATTACGCCACCACCGGCGACGGCTTCGTGGCCGCCTTGCAGGTCTTGGCGGTGGTGCAGAAGCTCGGCCGCCCGGTGTCCGAGGTCTGCCATCTGTTCGAGCCGCTGCCGCAGGTGCTGAAAAACGTGCGTTACCGCGCCGGCAAGCCGCTCGAGGACGACGAGGTGAAGTCGGCGATCCACGCCGCCGAGAAGCGGCTGAACGGCCACGGCCGGCTGCTGGTGCGCTCGTCGGGCACCGAGCCGGTGATCCGGGTGATGGGCGAGGGCGACGACCGCGAGATGGTCGAGGAGGTCGTCGATACGATCTGCTCCGCGCTCGGCGAGGCGGCCGCAGCCGCCGCCTGACATTAGCCGCGCTCGCTGCGCCGCAACCCTGCCATGGCCGGGCGATGCTAGCGCTTCGCCGTTGCATATTCTATTTGGTCGAAGGCTGCGCCCCTTTAGGGGCGGCATGCCGATTTCATTCCACCTGCAAAACCGTCTGGAAACGCCGTGAACAAGCCCGTGGTCGTCAACGCGGAAGATCAGCCCGCTCCCGTCGTGATTGCCGACATGCCGCCCACCGCGGCGGTGAAGGCCATGGGGCCGACCTATCTGGTGCTCGGCGGCATCAGCTTCTCGCACTTCCTCAACGACACCATGCAGTCGCTGATTCCGTCGGTCTATCCGATCCTGAAGGCGAACTACGCGCTTGATTTCGGCCAGATCGGATTGATCACGCTGACCTTCCAGATCACCGCCTCGCTGCTGCAGCCGGTGATCGGCCACATCACCGACAAGAAAGCCCAGCCCTATTCGCTGGCGATCGGCATGGGCTCGACCCTGATCGGGCTGGCGCTGCTCAGCATCGCGCATCACTACTTCGTTATTCTGCTGGCGGCGGCGCTGGTCGGGCTCGGCTCGGCGGTGTTCCACCCGGAATCGGCGCGGATCGCCCGGCTGTCCTCCGGCGGGCGCTACGGCTTCGCGCAATCGGTGTTCCAGGTCGGCGGCAATTTCGGCCAGTCGATGGGGCCGCTGCTGGCGGCGCTGATCGTGGTGCCGTTCGGGCAGGGCAGTCTCGGTTGGTTCTGCCTGATCGCGGCTCTGGCGATCGTGGTGCTGTGGCGGATCGGGAGCTGGTACAAGCCGCGGATCGTGCCGCGCAGCCGCACCGCGCCGCAACGGCATCCGGGGGCGCCGAGTTCGCGCCGCGTCGCGGTGGCGATCGGCCTCTTGATCCTGCTGGTGTTCTCGAAGTTCATCTACATGTCGAGCCTGACCAGCTACTACACCTTCTACCTGATGCAAAAATTCGGCGTCAGCACGCAGACCTCGCAGGTCTATCTGTTCATGTTCCTCGGCGCGACTGCGGTCGGCACCTTCTTCGGCGGCCCGATCGGCGACCGCATCGGCCGGCGCTACGTGATCTGGTTCTCGATCCTCGGCGTGCTGCCGTTCACGCTGTTGTTGCCCTATGCCGACCTGATGTGGACCGCGGTGCTCAGCATCGTGATCGGGTTCATCCTGTCCTCGGCGATGCCGGCGATCCTGGTCTATGCCCAGGAATTGATGCCGCATCGCTTCGGCATGATCTCCGGGCTGTTCTTCGGCTTCTCGTTCGGCGCCGGCGGCATCGGCGCCGCGATGCTGGGCCAGGTCGCCGACCACAAGGGCATCGAGTTCGTCTATCAGATCTGCGCCTTCCTGCCGGCGATCGGGCTGCTCGCGATGTTCCTGCCGAAGATGCCGCGCCACGGCCACTAACTGATCGTTAACCAGCGGCCATCGCCATCAACGTCTTGTTAGTGAATAAGGCGCCCGGAACTCGACCGGGCGCCGGAGCACACGTCTGCCGTGAAATAGTCACCAGGCATCAACCCTAATTATTAGGGTTAAGCGGCGCTTAAGAAATTACTGCCATCCTGGCTTTGTCAGTTTCGGGTGTGAGGCCTCCGTAATCGCCTCTTTTTGACAAAAAGGACGAAGCCAATGCGTAGCGTGAAATCACTATTGGCCGCCGGAGCGGCCTCACTGTTACCGATCACCGGGGCGTTTGCCGCCGACATGCCGATCGCCCCGCCGCCGGCGATGTACGCGCCGCCGCCGCCCGAGGATTTCGGCGGCTGGTACCTGCGCGGCGATATCGGGATGACCAATCAGGATTTGAAATTCAAGGACACCGGTACCGCTTCCTACGAAGACCGCGGATTCGAATCCAGCAGCTCGGCGTTGTTCGGGCTGGGCGTCGGCTACCAGTTCAACAATTGGTTCCGCGCCGATGTGACCGGCCAGTATCGCGGCAAGGCCACGCTTCACGGTGCCACCAACATCTATACCAGCCCGAGCCAGATCTTGGCGGACAACTATTCCGGCAACAAATCAGAAATCCTGGTCTTGGCCAATGCCTACGTCGATCTCGGCACCTGGTGGTGCGTGACGCCGTTCGTCGGTGCCGGTGTCGGCATGGCCAATGTCAAGATCAGCGGCTTTCGTGACGATGGCGTCGGCTATCTTCCCGGCTCGGTTCCGGTCTTGAGCACCACCTACTACGACGACGTCTCGAAGTGGAATTTCGCCTGGGCGGCGCATGCTGGCCTGGCCTACAAAGTCACTCCCAACGTCACGCTCGAACTGGCCTACAGCTACGTCGACATGGGGTCGGTCAATATGGCCGGTTGGACCAACTACGCCCATGCGAGCGGGCAGTCCGCTTATCAGCTGAAGAACATCACCTCGAACGACGTGAAGCTCGGCGTGCGATGGAATTTCGACAGCGCGCCGATCTATGCGCCGCCGTTGATGCGCAAAGGCTGAGCCAAGACGACTACTTGTTAGGACGGATGAACGGCGCGGGGTGCATCCCGCGCCGTTTTGTTATGTCCGCGGCGGTGTAAGGCAACGAATGATTAAGGTTAACGAGCGATGATCGGCCGTGATCCAGTGGTCGAGGAGCGTTGCAATGCGTCGGGTTGTGGTGGGAGCAATGTTGCTGACAGTGGCGCAGGAGGCTTACGCCGCCGACATGCCGTTTCTGCGGGGGTCGGTGCTGGACGGGCCATCGCGCGTCGTCAATTGGGAAGGTTTCTACATCGGCGGCCAAGCCAGCTACGGCACCTCTGATATGAATTTCACCGATGCCACGCGCGGTCTGGCAGAGCAGGCGATGACCAACACCCTGGTCAACAGCGCGATGCAGGTCTCGGACTGGCCGACCCTGGGCAAGCAGTCCGCGCACGGCCAGGGCTATGGTGGATTTGTCGGCTACAATTGGCAATGGACCGACGTAGTTCTCGGTCTCGAGGCCAATTACATTCACGGCAAATTCGATGGGTCGGACAGCAATGTGGCCAATCCGATGACCCGATGCATGGGGCTTTCTGATTCATTGTATCATTGCGCCGGCTATCGTTCCGCGGCCTCGATCGTGATCAACGATCTCGGCTCGGCGCGCGCGCGGGCGGGCTGGTCGGTCGGCAGTTTCCTGCCCTATATGTTCGGTGGTGTTTCGCTGGGGCAGGCCGATATCGTTCGTTCGGCGAGCATCCGGGACACCCTCTATACGGCGTCGCCGGCACTCGGCGGAACCTATGTGGGCTACAATCAGTTCGACCGCGCCAAGGTGCAGAACGGTCATTTCATCTACGGCTATGGCGGCGGCCTCGGCGTCGATATGATGGTGTTCGGCGGCCTGTTCGTGCGGGCGGAGTGGGAATATCTGAAGTTCGCCGCCCCGGTCGATACCAGCGTCTCGACCGTGCGCGCCGGCGTCGGCTACAAGTTCTAAGCGCCGCTTGACCGTCGATCCCGCAATGCACGCTGCATCCCCGATCACCATCCGCCCGGCGCGGCGCGACGACGTCGCCGCGATCGTCGCGATGCTGGCCGACGATCATCTCGGCCGCGGCCGCGAAGTCGTCGCCGATCCGTTGCCGGAGTCCTACTACGCGGCGTTCGACGCGCTGCAAGGCGCGCCGCACATTCAGATGGTGGTGGCGACGGATGGTTCGGACGCGGTGGTCGGCTGCCTGCAACTTGCCGTGCTGCCTGGCCTCAGCTCGCAGGGCGCCTCGCGCGGCATCATCGAAGACGTCCGCGTCGCCGGCGATCACCGCAGCCAGGGCATCGGCGAGCAGATGGTGCGATGGGCGATCAGCGAGGCACAAGTGCAGGGCTGCAAGCTGGTCGAGCTGTTCACCCACCAGAGCCGGGTCGATGCGCAGCGGTTCTACGCCCGCTTGGGGTTTCAGCCGAGCCATGTCGGCATGACGCTGCGGTTCTGATTCGTCCGAGCGCACACCGAAGCGTAAATTTTCCGTTCCGTATCAGATTGACCAGACGACGGGGGAACCGGCGTGGAACATGGCGTCATCGTAGTTTGCCGTGTTGCAGTGAGGCAATCGCCGACAGTGCTCCTGTTTGCCTCCAACTCCGAGGTTCACGGTCATGCTGCTCACCAGGTCGGCGGATTCAATCGGATCCGAAAAGACGTCCGACGGCTTTCCGTGCACCGATTGCTCCGCATGTAATGCGGCGTTGTCGTATCGCTGCATCAACTGCGAGCGCGCCGATCGAGCGCGTCATGCCGCCACCGACCCGATGTCGTCGCAACAGCTCCGAGGCTGGATCAGCAGCGGATTGTATCCGCCGAAGTAGCGGCTGCGGGCATGCTGGCCGGTCTCGCGGCCGGCGCGGACCTGGGTTCGCCCTCGCACCGGCGGGGCAGGCCGCGCCCTGATCGCCCAAAGTCTAGCCGCGCGAGGCGGCGGTCTTGCGCAATCATCCTTGACTTTCGAGGCGATTGGACTATCCCCGGCGGCGGGAAACCTCTCCCCACCGAGAGGCTGCTATCTGGAAGGATAGATTATGACTGTTGCGAAGCCCGCATTGCGGCCCACTACCCCCAATTTCTCTTCCGGCCCCTGTGCCAAACGGCCCGGCTGGACCCCCGAAAATCTCAAGGACGCGCCGCTCGGCCGCTCGCATCGCGCGAAGGTCGGCAAGGCCAAGCTGAAGCTTGCGATCGACCTCACCCGTGAGGTGCTCGAAGTGCCGGCCGATTACAAGATCGGCATCGTTCCGGCGTCCGACACTGGCGCCGTCGAAATGGCGCTGTGGTCGCTCTTGGGCCCGCGTCCGGTCACCACCATCGCCTGGGAATCGTTCGGCGACGGCTGGGTCACCGACATCGTCAAGCAGCTCAAGCTGAAGGACGTCACCAAGCTCAGCGCCGGCTATGGCGAAATCCCGGATCTCGCCAAGGCCGATCCGAAATCCGATATCGTCTTCACCTGGAACGGCACCACCTCCGGCGTGCGCGTGCCCAACGCCGACTGGATCGCGGCCGACCGTGAAGGCCTGACCATCTGCGACGCCACCTCGGCCGCCTTCGCGCAGCCGCTCGACTGGGCCAAGCTCGACGTCGTCACCTTCTCCTGGCAGAAGGCGCTCGGCGGCGAGGCCGCGCACGGCATGCTGATCCTCAGTCCGCGCGCCGTCGCTCGTCTCGAGAGCTACACGCCCTCCTGGCCGATGCCGAAAATCTTCCGCATGACCAAGGGCGGCAAGCTGATCGAGGGGATCTTCCAAGGCGAGACCATCAACACCCCGTCGATGCTGTGCGTCGAAGACTATCTCGACGCGCTGACCTGGGCGAAGTCGGTCGGCGGCCTCAAGGGCCTGATCGCCCGCGCCGACGCCAACACCAAGGTTCTGGCGGACTGGAAGGCCAAGACCCCGTGGGTGGATTTCCTCGCCACTGACGCTTCGATCCGCTCCAACACCTCGGTCTGCATGAAGGTGGTGGACCCGGCGATCACAGCACTTCCGGCCGACGCCCAGGCGGCGTTCGCCAAGGCGCTGGTC
This sequence comes from Rhodopseudomonas palustris BisB18, assembly GCF_000013745.1. GTDB lineage: Bacteria > Pseudomonadota > Alphaproteobacteria > Rhizobiales > Xanthobacteraceae > Rhodopseudomonas_A > Rhodopseudomonas_A palustris_F. The sequence goes on along the minus strand of NC_007925.1, from coordinate 4,569,214 downwards.
GGCGCGGTCGAGAAGGAAGCTGCCGGCTTCGATCTCGGCGCCTATCGCGATGCGCCTCCCGGCCTGCGGATCTGGTGCGGCGCCACGGTGGAAGCCGCCGACGTCGCCAAGCTGACCGAGTGGCTGGACTGGGCGTTCGCAACCACCAAGGCGGCGCTGCCCAAGGCGGCCTGATCCGGTCCTTACCCTCCCCTCGAGGGGGAGGGTCGACGCGGCCGGCGACGCGAAGCGTCGCAAGGCGCGGCGGGGTGGGGTGAACAGTCTCCCCACCACCGATGTGTTTTTTGGAATCTCATCTCACCCCGGCGCTGCGCGCCGACCCTCCCCCTCAAGAGGGGAGGGTGAAGGAGCCCATCCCCATGACCGCACCCAAAGTTTTGATTTCAGACGCCCTGTCCCCCGCTGCCGTGCAGATCTTCAAGGATCGCGGCATCGACGTCGACTTCCAGCCGGCGCTCGGCAAGGACAAAGAGAAGCTCGCCGAGATCATCGGCAATTATGATGGCCTGGCGATCCGCTCGGCCACCAAGGCCACCGCGAAGATCCTCGAGAAGGCCACCCGCCTCAAGGTGATCGGCCGCGCCGGCATCGGCGTTGATAACGTCGAGATCCCCGCCGCCACCGCCCGCGGCATCATCGTGATGAACACGCCGTTCGGCAATTCGATCACCACCGCCGAGCACGCGATTACGTTGATGTTGTCGCTGGCCCGCGAAATCCCGGCGGCCGATGCTTCGACCCAGGCCGGCAAGTGGGAGAAGAACCGCTTCATGGGCGTCGAGATCACCGCCAAGACGCTCGGCGTGATCGGCTGCGGCAACATCGGCTCGATCGTCGCCGACCGCGCGCTCGGCCTGAAGATGAAGGTGATCGCGTTCGACCCGTTCCTGTCGCCGGAGCGCGCCAAGGACCTCGGCGTCGAGAAGGTCGAGCTCGAAGACCTGTTCAAGCGCGCCGACTTCATCACGCTGCACACCCCGCTCACCGACAAGACCCGCAACATCATCGACGCCGCTGCAATCGCCAAAATGAAGAAGGGCGTGCGGATCATCAACTGCGCCCGCGGCGGTCTGGTCGACGAGCAGGCGCTGGTCGATGCGTTGAACTCCAAGCAGGTTGCCGGCGCCGCCTTCGACGTGTTCGTCGAGGAGCCGGCCACCAAGAACGTGCTGTTCGGCCACGCCAACGTGATCTGCACCCCGCATCTCGGCGCTTCCACCACCGAAGCCCAGGAGAACGTCGCGCTGCAGGTCGCCGAGCAAATGTCGGACTACCTGTTGACCGGCGCGATCTCCAACGCGGTCAACTTCCCCTCGATCACCGCGGAAGAAGCCCCGAAGCTGAAGCCGTTCATCGAGCTCGCCGAAAAGCTCGGCTCGTTCGCCGGCCAATTGACCGAAAGCGGCATCTCCAAGGTGACCATCACCTATGAGGGCGCGGTCGCCGAAATGAAGATCAAGGCTTTGACCTCGGCGGCGCTCTCCGGCCTGCTGCGGCCGATGCTCGGCGACGTCAACGTGGTGTCGGCGCCGGTCGTCGCCAAGGAGCGCGGCATGGTGGTCGACGAGGTGGTTCGCGCCGCCGAGAGCGACTACGAGAGCCTGATCACCGTCACCGTCACCACCGCCGACATGAAGCGTTCGGTGTCCGGCACGGTGTTCGCCGACGGCCATCCGCGCCTGGTCGACATCAAGGGCATCCGGGTCGACGCCGAATTCGGCAAGTCGATGATCTACGTCACCAACGAGGACAAGCCGGGCTTCATCGGCAAGTTCGCGAGCCTCTTGGGCGACGCCAAGATCAACATCGCCACCTTCAATCTCGGCCGTCACGAACTGGGCGGCGACGCCATCGCGCTGGTCGAAGTCGACGGCGCGGTGCCGGCCGAGGTGATCGCCAAGGTGCAGGCGCTGCCGCAGGTCAAGCAGGCCAAAGCGCTGGTGTTCTAAAGCCTTCGATGGTTTGCGGCTCCGCGAATTGCTCGGAGCTTGCACGCTCAAAACCCCTCCCTCGCGGGAGGGGTTTTTTTGTCTGCCTCTCGCGATCCGGAGGACCGGCGCTACTCGCTGCAGCCAACCGCCATGCGCCATGCAGGTCGCGCGGCGGCCCGGGCTGAGGTGACCCCGGCACCTCGGAAACGTACGTAGTCCCGATTAAACACGTTGGGAACGTTGTGCCGATAGCTTGCCTCCAATCGTGTGCGCTCTGCGCGCGTTCGGAGATCGCAACGTGAAGCTGAACAATCTGACCATCACGCCCAAGCTCGGCATTCTCGTCGGCGTCACCTTGCTCGGCCTTTGCGCCGCCGGATTGCTGGCCGGCAAGCTGATGCAACGCGAAATGCTCAACGCCCGGGTCGACCAGATCAAGGCGATCGTCGAAACCGCGCGCAACATCGCCGTCGGCCTGCAGAAGGAGGTCGACGCCGGCAAGATCACCAAGGAAGCCGCGATCGCCGAATTCGGGCGGATCGGCAACATGATGCGCTTCGACAACGGCTCAGGCTATTTGTTCGGCTCCACCATGCAAGGCGTGACGATCCTGTCGCCCAATCCGGAGCAGATCGGCAAGAACCGTATCGAGTCGAGCACCAATGGCCGGTATCTGACCCGCGAATGGATCGCCGGCGTCCCCGCCACCGGCGAACACTTGTTGACCTATGAATTCATGAAGCCTGGCGAGAAGCAGCCGATCCGCAAGATCGGCTACGCCACCGCCATCCCCGGCTGGAACATGTATGTCGGCACCGGCGGCTATCTGGATGATCTCGACGCCAAGCTGATGCCGATCATGTGGGCGCTCGGCTTGGCTATCCTGGCGATCGGCGCGGCCGCCGGGGCGATCGCCTGGATGATCGGCCGTAGCATCACCCGACCGCTCGGCCGGCTCGGCGCACGGATGCGCTCGCTGGCCGATGGCCACCTGGACGAGACGATTCCCGGCGCCGAGCGCGGCGACGAGGTCGGCGCGATGGCCAAGACGGTGCAGGTGTTCAAGGACAATGCGATCCGGATTCGCGGGCTGGAGCAGCTCGAGGTCGAGACGCAGCAGCGCGTGGCCGGCGAGCGCCGCGCCGCGATGGAAAGCATCGCCGATGATTTCGAGCGCAGCGTCTCGGGCATCGTGCGGTCGGTGTCCTCGGCGGCGTCGGGCATGCAGACCACCGCGCAATCGATGACCGCGACCGCCAGCGACGCATCGTCGCGCGCCGCCTCGGTCGGAGCCGCCTCGCAGACCGCGTCGAACACCGTCGGCATGGTGGCGGCGGCGGCGGAGCAGCTGTCCGGTTCGGTGGCGGAGATTTCCCGGCAGGTGACGCAATCGCGCGAGATCGCCGGCCGCGCCGTCGGTGACGCAGAACACACCAACGAGACGGTGAAACTGCTGTCGATCGGCGCCGAGAAGATCGGCGAAGTGGTGCAGCTCATCCACTCGATCGCCTCGCAGACCAATCTGTTGGCGCTGAATGCCACCATCGAAGCGGCGCGCGCCGGCGAATCCGGCCGCGGCTTCGCGGTGGTGGCCTCCGAGGTCAAGGCGTTGGCGAGCCAGACCGCCAAGGCGACCGAGGAGATCTCCGCGCAGGTCGCCGCGATGCAGGCCTCGACCGCGACCGCGGTGGAGTCGATCGCCGGCATCACCGCGACCATCGGCCAGATGAGCGACATCACCATGGCGATTTCCGGGGCCGTAGAGCAGCAGGGCTCGGCGACCCGCGAGATCGCCCGCAACATCCAGGCGGTCGCCGCCGGCTCCAACGAGATTTCCGATCACATCGGCGGCGTCGCCGCCGCCGCGGAAGCCTCCGGCACGGCGGCCTCCGAAGTGTTGTCGAACGCCCGCGAACTCGACAGCCAGTCCGGCTCGCTGCGCGCCGCGGTCGACGAATTCCTCGGCAAGGTCCGCGCGGCGTAAGCGCGGGGCCGAGCCCGAGAAGTCGGCGACCCGAGCTCGGTCGCTGATGACAGCAGCCCAGCGCGATGGCACCAGCCTTCGCGCGCGGCGAATTGCGGCCATATGAGTAACAGTTCCGGAAGGTTATGCCGTTACTGTGATGCCGCCCGCCCCGCTGCAGTCGCCGGAGACATCGCCGTGAAATTCAACAATCTTACGATCACCCCGAAACTTGGCATCCTTGTGGGGGTGACGTTGCTCGGCCTATGCGCCGCCGGCGTGCTCGCCGGATCGATGATGCAGCGGGAGATGCTGAACGCGCGGATCGAGCAGACCAAGACGGTGGTCGAGGTGGCGCGCACCATGGCGATCGGTCTGCAGAAGCAGGTCGATGCCGGTCAGCTCACCAAGGACGCGGCGATTGCCGAATTCGCCAAGCGCGCCAACACGATGACGTTCGACAACGGCGCCGGCTATTTCTTCGCCTACACCATGGACGGGATCACCATCGCGCATTCCGATCCCAAGGCACTCGGCACCTTTCGCCTCGACACCCAGACCAACGGCCGCGCGATCTCGCGCGAACTGCGTGACGGCGTGGCCGCCAAGGGCGAGTTCTTGCTGAGCTACGAATTCATGAAGCCTGGCGAGAAGCAGCCGACCCGCAAGCTCGGCTACGCCGTGGCCATTCCCGGCTGGAATATGTTCGTCGGCACCGGGGCCTATCTGGACGACCTCGACGCCAAGTTGCAGCCGATCATGTGGGCGCTCGGTCTGGCGTTCCTGGCCATCGCGGTGTTCGCAGGTTTGATCGCGCTGCTGATCGGCCGCAGCATCACCGGGCCGCTCGGCCAGCTCGGCGCGCGGATGCGCTCATTGGCCGACGGCCGGCTGGACGACGACATTCCCGGCATCGCCCGCGGCGACGAGGTCGGCAAGATGGCCGCCACCGTGCAGGTGTTCAAGGACAACGCGATCCGGATCCGCGGCCTGGAGCAGGTCGAGGCCGAGGCGCAACAGCGCGTCGCGGCGGCGCGCCGCGCCGAGATGGAGAGCCTCGCCGACGATTTCGAGCGCAGCGTTTCGGGCATCGTCCGCTCGGTGTCGGCGGCGGCGCAGGGCATGCAGTCGACCGCGCAGTCGATGACCGCGACCGCGACCGACGCCTCGTCGCGCGCCGCCACGGTCGGCGCCGCGTCTGAAAATGCTTCCACCAATGTCGGCACCGTGGCCTCGGCCGCCGAAGAACTGTCTGCCTCGGTCACCGAGATCGCCCGCCAGGTCAGCCAGTCGCGCGAGATCGCCAGCCGCGCGGTCGGCGACGCCGAGCAGACCAACGAGACCGTGAAGCTGCTGTCGATCGGCGCCGAGAAGATCGGCGAAGTGGTGCAGCTGATCCACTCGATCGCATCGCAGACCAATCTGCTGGCGCTGAACGCCACCATCGAAGCCGCCCGCGCCGGCGAGTCCGGCCGCGGCTTTGCCGTGGTGGCCTCCGAAGTCAAAGCGCTGGCGAGCCAGACCGCCAAAGCCACCGAGGAAATCTCGACGCAGGTTTCGGCGATGCAGGCCTCGACCTCCGACGCGGTGAAATCGATCGGCGGCATCACCGGCACCATTGCGCAGATGAGCGAGATCACGCTGGCGATTTCCGGCGCCGTGGAAGAGCAGGGCGCCGCGACCCGCGAGATCGCCCGCAACATCCAGTCGGTCGCGGCGGGCTCCAGCGAGATCTCCAATCACATCGGCGGCGTCGCAGCGGCTGCGGAAGCCACCGGCAGCGCGGCCTCGGAAGTGCTGTCGAATGCCCGCGAACTCGACAGCCAGTCCGGCCTGCTGCGCGTCGCGGTCGACGAGTTCCTCGGCAAGGTTCGCGCGGCGTAAGGCGTTCCTGCCCCGGACGCAGTGCGACGCGCCGCGCATGCGGCGTGGTGCGCGGCAGATCCGGGGCCGTGACGCGACGTGGCGCTTGGAACGGTCCCGGTTCTGCAGAGCAGCGCGAACCGCGCTGCTCCTTGTCCGGGACACGGTTTGTTATTCCGCTTACTTCGCCTTCAGGAAATCGCCGACTTCGAGCAGCACGAACTCGTTGTCGTCGGCCTTGTTGGGATCGCGGCTGGAGGAGAACGGCAGGTTGTTGTCGTTGCCGACGATGATGTGCGTGTCGTCGACCTGATCGACGTTCTCGATGGTGAAGAACGGGAAGGTCAGCACGCCGTCGTTCAGCGGCTTCTTCGCCTTGTGGTTGGGGTCGCGAATCTTCATCAGGTCGATGTAACCGATCTTGCGCACCGGCTTGCCGACATTGGCGTCGCTGAGTTCAATCTTCACCACGCGCTTGAACCGGGCGAGGTCGGGGAAGCAATCGGCGCCGCGGTTTGCTTCGGCGCAGGCCTTGTCCTTGGTGCCTTCGCCGTTGTCGCGCTCGATGATCAGGCCGTGGCTGGCGTCGATCATGTTGAAATCGCCGATTGCGTTGCCGTTCTGCTCGAACACGTATTGCCAATAGCGGCCGGTGAATTTTTCCGCGGCGACGTCGAATTCGACAATCCGCGAGGCCTCATGGCCGTCGACCTTCTCCCAGTCCTTGCTCTCGGCGTTCCACAGCGGGCCTTCCAGCAGGCCATAGAGGAATTTGCCGTCCTTCGAGGACGCAAAGCCTTCAAAACCCTTGGAGCGGCGCAGATTGACGCCGGTGTAGCTGGCGCCCGGCGCGCCCGGCGACTGCACCGACCAATGGTCGGGCGATTTCACCGGCTTGCCGTCGGCGAAGGTTTCGAACACCGCCAGCACCTTGCCGGCCTTGTCGGTCTTCAGGATGTAGGGGCCGAATTCGTCGCCGATCCAGAAAGTGTCGCCGATGATCTGAAAGCCCTCGGTGTCGAAATCCGCACCCGTCAGATAGCGCTTGGCGGTGTCCTCGTGGACGATGCGGAACGGCACCTTCTTGTCGGGGTCGTGCAGGAACACGGTTTCCTGGCGCTCGATCTTGCCGCCCGCCCAGTCGATCTTGTGCCGGTTGAGATACAGCATCGAGTCGGCGGAATTGTAGCGCGAGCCCATGCCGTTGTCGGTCAGCACCCAGAACGAGCCGTCCGGCATCACCTTGATGCCGGAATGGCCCTGCAGCGGCTGGCCCTTGAACGGCAGCGACACCCCGGTCGGCCGCTCATAGGACTTGCCCATCACGCTGCCCAGCGCCTCGACGCGCTTGCCGGTGGTGTATTTGCCGGAGGTCTTCAGATCGTCGGGCGCGTCCTTCGGCGCATCGATGAAGCTCTGCGCCGGCAGCACGGCATGGCCCGCCAGCGTCGCCGGGAACTCGCCTTCGGTTTGTGCTACGGCCGTGGTGACGCCGAGCGCCAGCGCGGCGACCGAACAGAGCAGGGTGATGCGCATCGAAAAACCTCCTGTGATTGACAGCGGACGTTGTGCCGGGCCGCGATCACAGCCGGCTGACGGTTCGATGAAACGGCGATGACGCGCGGATGTCGGGGCTTTTGACAGCGAAGGCCGGCCAGACTAAACGATTAGAACAATTCTAGATTGGATCCGTGATGAAGGCCTTTGCCGAGCTGACCGAGCGCGAAATCCTCGCCGTGGCGATCGCCGGCGAGGAAGAAGACAGCCGCATCTATCTGGCTTTCGCCGAAGACCTCGCCGAGCGCTATCCCGACTCCGCCAAGGTGTTCACCGAAATGGCCGAGCAGGAAAAGGGCCATCGCCACCTGTTGCTCAAGCTCTATGAGCAGCGGTTCGGCCCCAACCTGCCGCCGATCCGCCGCCAGGACGTCAAGGGATTCATCCGCCGCCGGCCGATCTGGCTGACCCGCAACCTGTCGCTCGACACCATCCGCAAGGAAGCGGAGACCATGGAGTTCGAGGCCGAGCGGTTCTACGCCAAGGCCGCCGAGCAGACCACCGACACCGGCGTCCGCCGCTTGCTGTCGGATCTCGCCGAAATCGAGAAGGGCCACGAGCAACTCGCCGTCAAGTTGTCGGAAACCATCCTCACCGCCGGGGTGCGCGGCGAGGAGGACAGAACCCGCCGCCGGATGTTCGTGCTGCAATACGTCCAGCCGGGCCTCGCCGGGCTGATGGACGGCTCGGTGTCGACGCTGGCGCCGCTGTTCGCCGCGGCGTTCGCCACGCACCAGAACTGGCAGACCTTCCTGGTCGGGCTCGCCGCCTCGATCGGCGCCGGCATTTCCATGGGCTTCGCCGAAGCCTTGTCCGACGACGGCTCGATGACCGGCCGCGGTTCGCCGTGGCTGCGCGGCGGCATTTGCGGGTTGATGACCACGGTCGGCGGGCTCGGCCACACCCTGCCGTATCTCGTTCCCGATAGCTGGGCCAACGCGTTCTGGATCGCCACCGCGATCGCCGGCGTCGTGGTGTTCATCGAATTGTGGGCGATCGCCTATATCCGCGCCAAATACATGGACACTCCGTTCCTGCAGGCGGTGTTCCAGATCGTGCTCGGCGGCGTCATCGTGCTCGCCGTCGGCATCCTGATCGGCGGGGCTTAGCAAGCCATCGCGGCGCGGCTTTCCTCGGGCTCCTACCAGCCGACAAATTAACTAAAATCAACACCCCGATGGCTACGCTTTATTCGCCGTAGTCCGCGCGACGATGTCGCATTTCAACGCTGAATGAGGCCGGCGCTCGTCGCGTTCGCATGCTGCCCTGCGCTCCGTGCCGCGGAGACCGAGGCGTTGCTGTGCGACGCGGCCGGCGTGAGCCCGTTGCTTCGATCGGGGAGCCTCCATGAGCTTACGTATCCGCACGCTGCTGCCGTTGATCGTCTGCGCGCTGGCGCTGATGGCAGTGGCCTTCGCCGGGCTCGATGCCCGCGACGCGCTGCTGCGCCGGCAGCGTTCCGAGGCCTTCGTCGAGGTCAATCAGATTTCGCGTCTGCTGCTGCGCAGCGCCGCGCAATGGGCGACCGAACGCGGCACCACCAATGCCGCGCTGAAGGCCCCGGAGCCGGCTTCCGCGGCGCGGCTCGCCGCGATCGGCCAGCTACGTAGCGGCGCCGATGCAGCCTTCCGCGAGGCGCTGGCGCAGCTCCGCGCGGTGCCGCAGATGCAAACCGCGGGTTCGGCGATCGCCGCCGCCGAGCAGGCGTTCGATTCGCTGCAGACGATGCGCCGCCGGATTGACGACGCCATCGCCAAGCCGGCGGCGGCGCGCTCGCCCGAGCTGATGCAGGGCGCCTTCGCCACCCTCACCGGCGCGATCGACGGCGCCGCCACGCGGTTGCGCCAGACCCTTGAAACCATCGCCAGTCCGCCCTCGGTGGCGCTGTCGCAGCTCGTCACGCTGCGCCATCTCGCCGCGCAGATGGCCGAAAACGCCGGACGCGAACGCGGCTATCTCGGCGGCATCATCAACGCCCGCGCCAAGCTCGGCAGCGAGGCGCTGCGCAACCTGTCGCTGTTCCGCGGCCATATCGATCTGGCCTGGAACATGGTGTCGACGCAAAAGCAGCGCGGCGATCTGCCGGCCGGCATCGGCGAAGCGATCGCCGCGGTGGAGCAGGACTATTACCGCGTCTACGACGCCACCCGCGACGCGATCTTCGCCGCCGGCGAACGTGGCGATTACGCGATCAGCGGCGACGATTACTTCAAGCGCGCCACCGTCGCGGTCGACGCCGTGCTGCGGCTCGGTGAGGCGATCGGCGCCGCCGCCGATGCCGAGGCGGTCAACGACGCGGCGCGCAGCGACTCCGCGCTGATGCGCAACGGCGCGCTGCTGGTCGCGGCGCTGGCGCTGGTGTTGGTCAGCCTGTGGCTGACCTTCATCCGTATCTTGCGGCCGTTGTCGGCGCTGGCGGTGGCGCTGCGCCGGCTCGCCGCCGGCGAACTGACCATCGTGCTGCCCGGGCTCGAGCGCCGCGACGAAATCGGCGAGATGGCGCACGCGGTGCAAGCCTGCAAGGTCAACGCCGAGACCAAGGCGCGCGACGAAGCGCACGCCAAGATCGCGCAGAGCGAAAGCGCCGCGGCGCAGCGCCGGCAGGACATGACGCGGCTCGCCGACGGTTTCGAACAGGCGATCGGGGAGATCGTCGAGACCGTGTCGTCGGCGTCGACCGAACTCGAGGCCTCGGCCGCGACGTTGACCGCGACCGCGGAGCGCTCGCAGGCGCTGACGGTGCGGGTGGCGCAGGCTTCGGAGGAAGCCTCCACCAATGTGCAGTCGGTCGCCTCGGCGTCCGAACAGATGACCGCCTCGGTCAACGAGATCAGCCGCCAGGTGCAGGATTCGGCGCGGATCGCCGGCGAGGCGGTGGATCAGGCCCGCGACACCAATGACCGGATCGGCGAATTGGCCAAGGCGGCGGCGCGGATCGGCGATGTCGTCGAGTTGATCAATGCCATCGCCGGGCAGACCAATCTCTTGGCGCTGAATGCCACCATCGAGGCGGCGAGGGCCGGCGAGGCCGGACGGGGATTCGCCGTGGTGGCGTCCGAAGTGAAGGCGTTGGCGGAGCAGACCGCCAAGGCCACCGGCGAAATCGGCCAGCAGGTCGCCGGCATTCAGTCCGCGACTCAGCAATCGGTCGGCGCCATCAAGCAGATCGGCGACACCATCGGCAGGATGTCGGAAATCGCTTCGACGATTGCCGCGGCGGTCGAGCAGCAGGGGGCCGCGACCCAGGAGATTTCCCGCAACATCCAGCACGCCGCTCAAGGAACGCAGGCGGTGTCCTCGAACATTGTCGACGTCGAACACGGCGCCGGCGAAACCGGCGCCGCGGCGGTCGAGGTGCTGTCGGCGGCGCATTCGCTGGCCGGCGACAGCAACCGGCTGAAGCTCGAGGTCGGCAAGTTTCTGCACACCGTGCGGGCGGCGTAGCATGGAATTGCGGAACACCCCCTCCGGTCGCGCCCCCTGCATCGTTGGGGCTCGGCGCCGCGGCCGCGCCGAACGGCGCCCGCCGCTGCGTGGTGTGTCAGCGCTCGATCCGCGGGCGCATGGTGTTAACCTGAATTTAAGTTTCGGCGGTGCCGGAAATTACTTCCGACTAAATCCCGTCGCGGCATCTTTCGTGACGGCTTCAGGCAGGTTTTACTACAAGCCGAATTGGTCGTTATGCAACGCAATCGCACGTTGCACTGCGGTGCGGGAGCCGTATGGTGCTCTGGCACTACCGATCTGGATAATCCGATCGATGGTCGCGAGCGTCGACCGTTGGATGAACATCGTTCCTCCGGCAGGCTGCGGTTCGCGGCCGAAAACTCCATTCAAGGATGAGTCCAATGAGCTTCTGGCAACGCAATTCCGACGCCGATAGTGCTGCGGCGCAACTCGAGGCGATCGGGCGATCGCAGGGCGTCATCGAGTTCGGCATGGACGGCAGCATCCTCACGGCCAACCGGAATTTTCTCGACGTGCTGGGCTACACGCTGGCGGAAATTCAGGGCAAGAATCACAGCCTGTTCGTCGATCCGGCCGAGCGCGGCAGCGCCGCGTATCGCGGGTTCTGGGCGGCGTTGCAGCGCGGCGAATTCCAGGCGGCGGAGTACAAGCGGATCGGCAAGGCCGGCAGGGAAGTCTGGATTCAGGCCTCCTACAATCCGATCCTCGGCCGCGACGGCAAGCCGTTTCGAATCGTCAAATTCGCCACCGACATCACCGCGCGGAAACTCCGCAGCATGGAAGACGCCGGCAAGATCGCCGCGATCCAGCGCGCGCAAGCCGTGGTCGAATTCAAGCTCGACGGCACCATCATCACCGCCAACGACAATTTCTTGAAGGCGATGGGCTACACGCTCGACGAAATCGCCGGCAAAAATCACAGCATCTTCGTCGAGTCTGCGACCCGCGACGGCGCGGCGTATCGCGAGTTTTGGGCGGCGCTGAACCGCGGCGAATATCAGGCCGCCGAATACAAGCGGATCGGCAAGGCCGGCCGCGAGGTCTGGATTCTTGCGACCTACAATCCGATCATCGACGAGACCGGCAAGCCGATCAAAGTCGTCAAATTCGCCACCGACGTCACCGCGCAAAGGCTCGGCACCGCCAATCTCGCCGGTCAAGTCGAAGCGATCGGCAAGTCGCAAGCGGTGATCGAATTCGGCATGGACGGCACTATCCTCACGGCCAACGACAATTTTCTGAACGCGATGGGCTACACGCTGTCCGAGATCAAGGGCCGCCACCACAGCATCTTCGTGGAGCCGGCCGAGCGCGACAGCCCGGCCTACGGCGCGTTCTGGGCCGGGCTCAACCGCGGCGAATTCCAAGCCGCCGAATACAAGCGGATCGGCAAGCACGGCCGCGAGGTCTGGATCCAGGCGTCCTACAATCCGATCCTCGATCTCAACGGCAAGCCGTTCAAGGTCGTCAAATACGCCACCGACACCACCGCGCAGGTGATCGCCCGGCTGAAAAGCGACCGGGTCCGCGCCATGATGGAGTCGGTCGCCGCGGGGGCCGAGGAATTGAACGCCTCGGTGCGCGAGATTTCCGAGGCGATGACCAAATCGCGCAACACCGCGATGTCGGCCGTCAGCAAGGTGGAATCGGCGGACGAACAGGCGCAGCGCCTCAGCGTCGCCGCGCAGGCGATGGGCGGCATCGTCGACCTGATCGGCAACATCACCGGTCAGATCAATCTGTTGGCGCTCAACGCCACGATCGAATCCGCGCGCGCCGGCGAAGCCGGCCGCGGCTTCGCGGTGGTGGCGTCCGAGGTGAAGAGCCTCGCCAACCAGGCCAAGCAAGCCACCGACAGGATCGGTAGCGAGATCGCCGGCCTGAACGGCATTTCCGGCGATGTGATCAGCGCCCTGCTTGCGATCAAGACGGAAATCCAGAACGTCAGCGAATACGTCACCGCCACCGCGGCGGCGGTCGAGGAGCAGAGCACGGTGACCAGCGAGATGTCGTCCAGCATGCAGCGCGCCGCCGCCGAAGCCGCCAGCATCGGGCGCTAACATCTTCTTGGTAGTGTTACCTGCCGCCGGCTTAACGCCGGGGAAACCCGCCACCGGCTATTGCGGACGAGACCTGTCGCGTTCGGCTCTGCCGCTGCGTCGTCGCGACACGGCGGCCGCCGTTCGCCGTCAGGGCGGGGTCCAAGCCCGCCGCCGTGGTGGCGACGATCTATCAGGCGGCACGCTGCAAACGCGGCGTTGCCTCGTGGACTTCCGCAGAACGAGGACGAACGAGATGGCATTTTGGACGCGCAGCTCCGACGCGGAGAGTGCTGCACAGATGCAAGCCATCAGCCGGTCGCAGGGCGTGATCGAGTTCGCCATTGACGGCACCATTCTCACCGCCAACCAGAATTTTCTCGACGCGCTCGGCTACAGCCTGGCCGAGATCAAGGGCAAGCATCACCGGATGTTCGTCGATCCCGACGAGCGCGACGGCGCCGCCTACCGCGCGTTCTGGGCGAGCCTTGGCCGCGGCGAATACCAGGCCGCCGAATACAAGCGGATCGGCAAGGGCGACCGCGAGGTCTGGATCCAGGCCAGCTACAATCCGATCATGGATCGCAGCGGCAAGCCGGCCAAAGTCATCAAGTTCGCCACCGACGTCACCGCGCGCAAGATCCGCGGCATGGAAGACGCCGGCAAGATCGCCGCGATCCTGCGGGCGCAGGCGGTGATCGAGTTCAATCTCGACGGCACCATCATCACCGCCAACGACAATTTCCTCGGCGTGATGGGCTACGCGTTGGCCGATGTCGTCGGCAAGCCGCACAGCATGTTCGTCGAGCCGGCGGAGCGCGACAGCGCCGCGTATCGTGCGTTCTGGGCCGGGCTCAATCGCGGCGAATATCTCGCCGCGGAGTTCAAGCGGATCGGCAAGGGTGGCCGCGAGGTCTGGATCCTGGCGTCCTACAACCCGATCATCGACGAGAAGGGCAAGGTCTTCAAGGTGGTCAAATTCGCCACCGAGGTGACCCAGCAAAAGCTGCGCTTCACCGAACTCGACGGCCAGGTGCAAGCGATCGGCAAGTCGCAGGCGGTGATCGAATTCGCCATGGACGGCACCATTCTCGGCGCCAACGGCAATTTTCTCGACGCGATGGGCTATTCGCTGGCCGAGATCAAGGGCCGTCACCACAGCATGTTCGTCGACCCCTCGGAGCGCGACGGCGCCGCCTACCGGGCGTTCTGGGCCACGCTCAATCGCGGCGAGTTCCAGGCCGCCGAATACAAGCGGATCGGCAAGGGCGGCCGCGAGGTCTGGATCCAGGCCACCTACAATCCGATTCTCGATCTCAACGGCAAGCCGTTCAAGATCGTCAAATACGCCAGCGACACCACCGCCCGGGTGATCGCACGGATCAAGAGCGACCGGGTCAGCAGGATGCTGGAGTCGGTGGCGGACGGCGCCGAGAAGTTGAACGCCTCGGTGCGCGACATCGCCGAGGCGATGACCAAATCGAAGTCCACCGCGATCGCGGCGGTCACCAAGGTGGAGTCGGCCGATCAGCAGACCCAAAGGCTGGCCGTGGCGGCGCAGTCGATGGGCGGCATCGTCGAACTGATCGGCAACATCACCGGCCAGATCAACCTATTGGCGCTCAACGCCACGATCGAATCGGCGCGCGCCGGCGAGGCCGGCCGCGGCTTTGCGGTGGTCGCCTCCGAGGTGAAGAATCTCGCCAACCAGGCCACCGACAAGATCGGCAGCGAAATCTCCGGGCTGAACGGCATCTCCGCCGACGTGGTCGCGGCGTTGCTGGCGATCAAGCAGGAAATCCAGAGCGTCAGCGAATTCGTCACCGCCACCGCCGCCGCGGTCGAGCAGCAGAGCGAGGTGACGGCCGAGATGTCATCGAGCATGCAGCAGGCCGCCGCCGAGGCCGCCAGCATCGGGCATTAGAGCATCTTCGGTTAGGATTGAATCATCCAACCGAAATCGGCGTCATTCCGGATTGCGAGTTCGAAGAACGAGCAAGTCCGGAATCCATACTCCCCGCGGTGGTTATGGATTCCGGGCTCACTCGCAGCTGACGCTGCTCGTGCCCCGGAATGACGGCCTGGACTCTTGAACCGCAGCAATCCTAACCGAAAATGCTCTAGCGCGTGAGCGAAAGCAGCGTGGAGAAGTGGCCTCAATCGAATGAGCATCGTGTGCCGCGCCGGGGCCACGCCTCTGTGGCGAGCATCGAGCGCGTCGCTTAGCAAGCCGCAGCCGGGTTGTATCGCTGGATTGCTTCTAAGAGGAGTTCTATTGGCGCCGTCGCCGGTACGCGACTAAGCACGCCCCGTCATAGAAACTGTCGCGTCACCTTCGCTGACGAGACGTCGGATCGGGGGGACGTGTTGTGTCAAAGCATCTCTATGCGTTGCGTTTAACTGTTGCGTCGGGCGCGCTCGCGCTCGGCTTGATGTCGACCGATGTCGCGTTGGCGCAGCAATCCTCAACAACAATCGCCGGCGAATCCGCATTGCCGCCGGTGGTGGTGAATTCGCAAAAGCCGCGCCGCGCCGCGCCGACGCGCCACGTTCGCGCCGCGCCGGCGGCGGCCGCCCGTGCGCCGCAGGCCAAGCCCGCGCCAACCTTGGTGGAAAATCCGCGCGGCCCGATCCAGGGCTACGTCGCCAGCCGCTCGATGGCCGGCACCAAGACCAACACCGCGATCAACCGCACCCCGCAGGCGGTCTCGGTGATCGGCGCCGAACAGATCCGCGACCAGAAGCCCGGCAAGCTCGACGAGGCGCTGCGCTATTCCGCAGGCTTGGTTGCAGGCACCTTCGGCACCGACACCCGCAGCGACTGGTTTCTCATTCGCGGCTTCAAGTCGAACGACAACAGCACGTTCCTGGACGGCATGCAGCTGTTCTCGACCGCTTACGCGACCTGGAAGTTGCAGCCGTTCAATTTGGAACGCATCGAGGTGCTGCGCGGGCCATCGGCGATTCTCTATGGCGGCTCCAGCCCCAGCGGCATCGTCAATGCCGTCAGCAAGATGCCGCCGGCGGAGCCGATCCGCTACATCGAGAGCGGCGTCAACAATTACGGCAACCGCTACGTCGCGTTCGATGTCGGCGGTCCTGTCGCCACCGCCGCGGAAAACGGCAAGCTGTTCACCCGGCTGGTCGGGCAATTTCAGGGCGGCGACACCCAGGTCGACCACACCGTGGACAACAACTACTTCATCGCGCCGTCGGTGACCTGGAAGCCCGATGCCGACACCAGCCTCACCGTGCTGGCCTCCGCCGCCAAGAACGTCACCAACGGCCAGAACTTCCTGCCCTATGAGGGCACGGTGGTGGCGGCGCCGTTCGGCCGGATCTCGACCAAGCTGTTCACCAGCGAACCCAGCCTGGACACTTTCAAGCGCACCCAGGCGACGATCGGCTACCAGTTCGAACGCAACCTGACCGACGATCTGACGTTCCGGCAGAATGCGCGCTTTGCGCATGTCGACGTCACCGAGGCGACCGACTACGGCTTCGGCTATTCCGGCGCGTCGTCGTCGGCAAATCTGACAAGGTTCAATTTCTACGCCCACGACGTCGCTGATCAAGCCACGCTCGATAACCAGCTGGAATATCGCTTCGCCACCGGCGCGCTCAGTCATACAGCGCTGTTCGGCGTCGATCTCAAGCATTACAGCATCGACGACGTGCAGCACTTCAGTTTCGGCACGCCGCTCAATCTGGTCAATCCGGTCTACACTCCGACCGCGGTTGCCAGCGGCGCGTTCAAGGATCAGACCCTGACCCAGAAGCAACTCGGTCTGTATGCGCAGGACCAGATCAAGCTCGATCGTTTCACGCTGGTGCTGAGCGGCCGCAACGATTGGGTCAAAACCGAGAACGCGGATCGCATCGGCGCCGACCTGTCGCGCGACGACAGCAAGTTCTCGGGCCGTGCCGGGCTGATCTACAATTTCGACAGCGGGCTCGCGCCTTACGTCTCCTACGCCACCAGCTATGATCCGATCATCGGCACCAACACCTCGGCGGGATTGCCCGGTTCGTTGTATGTGCCGGAGACCGGGCAGCAGACCGAAATCGGCGTCAAATTTCAGCCGGTCGGCTTCAACGGCCATTTCGGCGTCGCGCTGTTCGACCTGAAGCGGCAGAACGTTCTCACCACCGATCCGAACGTCGCGGTGCTCTCGACCCAGACCGGCGAGGTCACCTCGCGCGGGCTCGAACTCGAGGCGGTCGCCAATCTGGCGCCGGGCTTCAAGGTGATGGGCTCGTTCACCACCACCAACATCTTCGTCAGCAAGGATGGCAACGCGGCGTTGATCGGCACGGTGCCGACCAACACGCCGCGACAGCTGACCACGGGGTGGGCGGACTACACGTTCCAGGACGGCGCGCTCGCCGGCTTCGGCTTCGGCGGCGGCGTGCGCTATGTCGGCTCGTCATTCGCCGATCAGGCCAATACGTTGACGGTGCCGGCGGTGGTGCTCGGCGACGCCGCGATCCATTACGAGCGGCAGAACTGGCGGCTGGCGCTGAACGTCATCAACATCAGCGACGAGACCTATGTGGCGAGCTGTCAGTCCGCCAGCGTGTGCTTCTACGGCGACCGCCGCCGCGTCACCGCCAGCGTCGGCTACAAATGGTGAGGGGGAGGGTCATGAACGCGAGCTGGTGTCCCGGGCGAGGAAGCAGCGCCTTTGGCGCTGCGCCGCAGACCCGGGACCGTTCCAGACGCTGCGTTCCGTAACGGCCCCGGCTCGCAGCGCACCACGCCGCAATGCGGCGCGCTGCGCTGCGTCCGGGGCACGTTTGCTGTTATTCCGCCGCCTTCTGCTTCCTTGCCGCCACATACACCCCCGCCAGCACCAAGGCGTAGCCGAAGGCGTGATACAGCTGCGGCCGTTCGCCGAGAAAGCCGATCGCCATCGCCGAGCCGAACACCGGGATCAGGTGAAAGAACGGCGCGGCGCGGTTGGCGCCGATCAATTGGATGCCGCGGTTGTAGCAGAGATAAGCCAGGATCGAGGGAAACACCGCGACATAGCCGAGCGAGGCGAAGTTGCCGAGCGTCAGCTCCGGCGGCGGCCGCAGCATCAGTTCCACGATCAGCAACGGCACGAGGCCGAGCGCGCCACAGCCGAAGGTGAAGGCCAGGAACGACAGGCCATGGATCGCCGGGCGCTTCTGCGACAGCGCCGAATACAACCCGAAGATCGCCATCGCGGTGATGAAGATCAGATCGCCGCGGTTGAGGTCGATGTGGGCGAGCTGGCCGAGGTCGCCGTGCAGCAGGATCACCGCCACGCCGAGCATCGACACCAGCACGCCGAGCGCCTGCGCCAGCGTCAGCCGGATGCCGAGAACGATCAGCGACCAGATCGCCACGAACAGCGGCGCGGTGGATTGCAGCAGCAGCGCGTTCAGCGCCGTGGTGTATTCCAGCGCGGTGTATTGCAGCGTGTTGAAGGTCGAGATGCCGGCCACCGAGATCGCGATCATCACGCCGAGCCGGCGCCGGATCTCGTGCCAGTCGCGCTTCAGATGCGGCCAGGCGAACGGCAGCACCAGCAGGAACGCCACCGCCCAGCGCAGGAACGACAGCGTCACCGGCGGGAAATGCCCGGCCGCGGCGCGGCCGACGATGGCGTTGCCGGCCCAGAACAGCGAGGTCAGGCTGAGCAGCAGATAGGGCTGATCGGACAGCCACGCGAAACGGTGGTGCGGGGCGGGCGGAGGCAAGGGGGTCATGCAAGGCCTGAATTGATGGCGCGGCGCTGCGTCTGCGCGACCCGCATCCGTGAACGCCGCCTCCCTGATTTGGCCCAGCAATACGGATTTCTGCGGCAATCACAATGCCGTCCGCCGCATGGCCCGGCGGCATCGCGATTCGCGGCATCGGCCGCGTGGAGCTGTTCAGCCGACCTCGCTCTGTTCGGTCTTCTTCAGCTTGCCGATGCCGAGAATGTCGAGCATCGCCTTCTCGTAGAAAGGCTCGCTCTCGCCGCGGCTCATCTTGCGCATGAAATACTTCTCGAACGCGATCTTGGCGTTGTGCACCCAGACCCCGGAGGCCGACCAGTTGACGTTGCGCGGCGGCAGTTGCGGCTGCGCCACGAAGGCGACGCCGGAATCGCCGAAATCCGCCAGGCACACCGCGTTCCAGGTCGCCTGGTGGGTCGGCTGTTTGCCGTCGAGCATTTGCCGGATGTTGTGCGCGGTCGCGGTGACCATAGATTCGATCATGAAGCCGGTCTTCGGCACGCCGCAGGGCACCGCGGTCGGCCCGGTCGGCGGGATCGCGACGCAGACCCCGACCGCGAACACGTTGCGATATTTCGGATTGCGCTGATGCTTGTCGATCAGCACGAAGCCGCGCGGATTGACCAGGCCGTCGATGCCGCGCAGCGGCGCGATGCCGCGGAACCCGGGGATCAGCATCGAATAGCCGAACGGCAGTTCGCTGGTCTTCTTCACCGCGCCGTCGTCGGCGATTTCCTCGACGATGATCTTGCCGGGCTCGACGCGGGCGACGCGGCTGTTGGTGATGAACTTGATGTGGTGCTGCCGCATCTCGGCTTCGAGCAGCCCCTTGGTATCGCCGACGCCGTCGAGCCCGAGATGCCCGACATAGGGCTCAGGCGTAATGAAGGTCATCGGCACCTGGTCGCGGATCTTGCGGCGCCGCAGCTCGGTGTCGAGGATGAAGGTGAATTCGTAGGCCGGGCCGAAGCAGGAGGCGCCTTGCACCGCGCCGACCACGATCGGACCGGGCTTCTTGCAGAACGCCTCGAAGGCGTCGGCGGCCTTGCTGGCGTGGTCGACGTGGCAGATCGAGGCGGTGTAGCCCTCGGGGCCAAGCCCCTCGATCTCGTCGAAGGCGAGCTCCGGGCCGGTGGCGATGATCAGGATGTCGTAGCTGAGCTTCGTGCCGTCGGCGAGTTCGATCGTGCTGCTGTCGGGGTCGAGCCTGGTGGCCGGCACCGGCTTGTAATCGATGCCGCGGCGTTCGAACACCGGCGCCAGATCGATCTGCACCGACTCCCGGGTGCGCCACTTCACCGCCACCCAGGGGTTCGACGGCACGAAGTGATAGATCGGATCCTTGGTGACCACGGTGACGGTGTCGTGCAGTCCGAGCTGGTCCTTGATCTCGTAGGCCATGATGACGCCGCCGAGGCCGGCGCCCAGAATCACGATGTTTGCCATCGCCCTGTCCTCCGTTTCGGCCACGACCGATCGCGGCCGCGGCGCTGTTTCCCTGATCGGCCGCAGTTGCCGTTGCTTGTTGTTGGCTGCGGGCCCGCGACCGTTTCGGCCTGCGGGGTGGGTTGCCGCGCCGGCGCAGGATCGGCGATCCGCGTCGGCCGGGCTGTGGTTAGTTTCGTATATTCGTTTATTTGAAGATATGAATATATAGGACGCCAGGCCGGGCGTTGTCAACTCGTCCGATCGCGGCTTGGCGAGCGGCGCGGCGTCAGCCCGGCCGCGCGGCGCCGCCATTGTCGAGCACCGCCAGCGTGGTTTCGCCGTCCTGGCGCAGGTCGCTGGTGAAGCGCGCCGCCAGCGCCTGCATCGGCAGGTTGGATTTCAGGCACGACATTTCGATGCGGCGGATGCCGAGCCGGTGCGCCTCGGCGATCATCGCCGCCATCAGCTTGCCGCCGATGCCCTGGCGGCGATAGTCGGTCTCGACGCTGAACGCGGCTTCGGCGCTGTGCTGCTGCGGATCGCCCAGCAGCAATTCGCAGCCGCCGCGGATTTGGCCGTCCGCCAGATAGCCGATCACCACCCGGCCGTCGGCGAGCGCGGCGCCGGCGTGCAGCATGACCTGAAAATCCGGCACGTCGTCGAAGAACCGCATCCGCCGCGCGGCTTGGTCGAGCCGCATCAGGTGCTCAGCGTAGCGGTCGGCGTCGGCAGGCCCGAGCCGGACGACGCAGCCCCCTGGATCGAGTTTCGCGGTCATGGTCGAGGCCCCCCGGACAAGCCCTCGAAGATTAGTCCGTGATGGGAACCGCGCAAGCGGGCGGCGGAGGTTAAGTGGTACGGGCGGGGAGGCTAAGTGCTACGCGCTCCGCGGGTGCCATCTGAAAGGGCTACTTGCCTCTCCGCGTCATGGCCGGGCTTGTCCCGGCCATCCACGGAAATAGGTAGCTCCTTGCTCGTGGGCGTGGATGGCCGCGACGAGCGCGGCCATGACGTGTTGAAGTCAGGTGCCTGAACTCTATCGCTTTGAGTGAGGCCCGCTTGTCGCTCCTCCGCCTAGCAGCCCTGGTCGACCGGTTGCGCGCCTTGCGCTTGCTGGGATGCGGTGGGCTGGCCCTGCATCTGCCGCTGCGCGTCTTCCGACGAGGCCGGGCCGCCGGCGGCGGCGCGGCCGATGGTCGAAGTCGGCGGGTGCTGTTCGGTGCTATTGCTGTCGGCGCGCGGCGCTTGGCCGGTGTTGCCGACCGTCGGTCCGGCGCCGGCGTCCTTGGGCTTGCCGTCGGCGCCGACGGTGCAGGGGCCGGCCTGCGCGCTGCCGATGCCGAGCGCCAGCAATGCTGCGCCGCAAATAATCGATTTCTTCATCCGTCTCTCCCAGGGTTTCCCGCCCTTCTGCGTGCGCTCTGCCGGCGCCTGTGAGGGCACAGCGACAACCCGGCGGTGCGGCGGCGGTTCCTGGCGCTGCCGTGGGGCTTACGCCACCAGGTCGCGTGCCACGGCGCCGAGCGCGGTAGCGGCCTCGTTGGGATCGAGCCGGATCTGCAGCCCGCGCTGGCCGCCGTTGAGATAGACGTTTGCCTCGGTGAGCGCGGCCTGCTCGATCGCGGTCGGCACGCGCTTCTTCTGGCCGAACGGCGAGATGCCGCCGACATGGTAGCCGGTCAGGCGCTCGGCATCCGCGGGCTTCATCATCTTCGCCGCCTTGCCGCCGAAGGCGTGGGCGAGCTTCTTCATGCTGACTTCGCGGTCCGACGGCACCACGACGCAGACCGGCTTGCCGTCGACCTCGGCCATCAGCGTCTTCAACACGCCGCGCGGTTCGGCGCCGAGCGCGGCCGCAGCCTGCAGCCCGATCGAGTCGGCGTCGGGGTCGTAGTCGTAGCTGTGCAGCGTGAAAGCGACGCCGAGCTGCTCGAGTGCCTGGGTGGCGCGGGTGGTCTTCGACATGATGCGGACGCCTGTTGTGAGTGCACGGGCCGGGAACGCGGCGATCGCGCTGCGCTCTCATCGCGCGCGAAGCTCCGAGTTCCAAGCAGAATCTCGCCAAATCGTGGCGAGAACTGACCAATTTTGAACAGTCAAGCCGGTCCGGTTGATTTTACACAACCTCGTCATGGTCCGTTTGATACGGTCCGGCACGTTGCGTGGAACACGCGCGCTGCAGCAAGGCCTCGGGCTTAGACCCAAAGCTCCGGCTGATCTTGCCGAGCCGAAACGTTCAGGGAGGGAATGATGCGGCGCGCTGATGCGGCGAAGAAGCAGCTGGCTGATCCACGTCACCCATGCCCGGTGTGCGGCACCCCGACCATTCTTGCCGAAGTTGCGCCGCACCCGTTGCATGCGAATTTCGACGTTCACGGCTATCTTTGCGAGCGCTGTGGGCCGGTGAAATGCCTGGTCGTGTTGCGCGCGCCGTCGTCCTACCGGATGATGTGAGACCCCCCGCCGGTCGTTAGCGTCCGGCGATGGTGAACACGGTGCGCCGGCGGCTATCGTCGGCGGGCCAGGCGCGTTCGACGTCCGACAGCGGCACCGCTGTCGAAGCGATCTTGAGCCCGATCGGCGTCGCGGCGTGCAGCATCTCGCGTACCGCATCGAACAGGCGATCGAGCGCGATGCTGCCGATCCCGCTGCCCATCAGTTCGATCGCAGAGGAGCGCAGCACGGCGCCTGGCAGGGTAATGTCCGCGCCGCTCAGCGAGCCGATCTGAACGAAGCGGATCGGCACGGCATCCTGGCCGAGCTTGGCCGCGGCGATCAGCAGCCGTTCGGCGCTGCGGCCCCACAGATAGTCCAGCACCACGTCGACGCCGTCGGCGAATTGCTGCTGGAAGGCGGCTTCCATATCCCGTTGATCGTCGAGCAGCGTAATCGTCACGTCGGCGCCGAGCGCTGCGAGCGACTGCAGCGCCTCGGCATCGCGCCCGGTGGCGATCACCTTGCCGGCGCCGAGATGTTTGGCGATCTGTACCGCGAGCCGGCCCGAGGTGCCGGTGGCGCCGTTGATCAGCACGGTCTCGCCGGGCTTGAGCTTGGCGCGTTCCTTGAGCGCCGCCCATGACGACATGCCGGGATTGGCCAGCGCCGCGGCGGTGACGTCGTCAAGGTCGTCGGGCAGGGCGATGCACTGCGCCGTACGCACCACGGTTCGCTCCGCCATGCTGCCGAACGGCGCGCGCGGCAGCACGAAATACACCCGTCGCCCGTCCTCGAGCCGTCCGACGCCGTCGATGCCGACCACCAGCGGGAACTGACCGGAGGCGCTGTAATGCGTGCCGGCGGCGCGGCCCTTGACCAGATGGCTGATCGCGGCGGCCGTCACCGTGACCAGGCTCTCGCCCTCGCAGGGCTGCGGCGCGTTGAACTCGCCGAACACCGGCGTCTCGCCGGCGCGGGAAATGACTGCGGCTTGCATCGGGTTGTCCTTTCGGTCGTCGCGATTATGTGCATATTGCACGCATATCGGAGGGGCGAAATGCCGTCAAGAAAAAATGTGCAAAATACACATAATAGCGAACGGCTCCGTGTGCTGCACGGCGCGCTGCTGGACATCGTCAGCGCCATGAACCAGCCGCATCGCGACGAGGCGATGATCCGGACGGCGGGGATTCCGCTCGACCGCGCGCTGTTTCCGTTGCTGGTCTTGATCGAACGGTTCGGACCGATTGGGGTCGTCGACTTGGCCGATCGGGTCGGGCGCGACTACACCACGGTCAGCCGCCAGGTCGCCAAGCTGGAAAGCCTTGAGCTGGTGCAGCGGCGGGATAACGCCGCGGATCGCCGGGTGCGCGAGGCGATCGTCACCGCGAAGGGCAAGGCGATGACCGATCTGGTGGACGGCGCGCGGGAGCGCATCGCGCGCGGCATTTTCGCGAGCTGGGAGCCCCGTGAGTTCGACGAACTGGTGCGGCTGATGCGGAAATTCGCCGACGCGGTGTCGCGCGATCCGCCGGCCGAATGATCGATTCCCTACAGCAGCCGCTGCGCCGAACGGATACCGCGCGCCGATCCCCCGTCCGTCCTGGACAGGCGATGGCGGAGAAGGCGCGGAAAGGGCTTAGATCGCAACTATCAGGTGGTGTAGTCGAGCAGCAGCGCGTTTTGCGAGGCCGCGGTGGTGCTGGTGGCGCCGCTGGCGCTGTAGGCGGTCGCCGAGGCTTGCTGGTCCTGCAGCAGCTTCAGGAAATCCTTCAGGATGGTGGCGATGTCGTCGGAGCTGGAGGACGACGTGCTGTCGGTCGATGCGGTGCTGCTGGTTGCGGAAGAGGAATCCGACGGTGGCGGGCCGGGCGGCGGGCCGCCGGCGGAATCCGACGCGAACGCGTTGGCGAAGATGCTCTTCAATTCGGTGGCCTGGTCGCTGGTCAGGTTGCCGTTGCTGACCTGGGTGGCGATCAGGTCGTCGATCTTGGACTGCATCTCGTCAGTCGAGGGTGGTTGGCTGCTGCTGCTCTGCGCGCCGCTCAGCGAGGAATCGATGCTGGTCAGCGCCGAGGACAACGCCTCGCTGTCGGTCGAGGCGACCGTTCCGGAGGCGAGTTCGGCCTTCAGCTCTTGCTGCAGTTTTTCGAGAGGGGTGAGGTAGCTGCTACTGGACGCAGCGGAGATCGTGGTCATGGCGTGCTCCGATCGTGCTTTCGAGACGCCTGCACGGTATGGTTAACGAACTTAACGAGACCTTGCCGCCGCAGCAGCGATGTATTGCGCCATATTGCAGCTCGGCGCATCGACACACTCGGAAACAGGATTTCGCCGAAGGACGCCGGCGGCGCCGGCCGCGGCGGCGTGATTTGGATCAATGGGGCGATCGGGCAATGGACGCATGCTGCGCCACGCCCATTGACCGGCTCCCGCCATGACCAGCGCCGACGCGCCCCGCCCGCAACTCAAGATCCGCCTGATCCATCTCGACACCGGCCGCGAAAACGTCGCGGTGATGTCGCGGCGCTCAAAGGCGCTGCGCCCGGAGGTGTTCAGCGGCTTCAGCCGGGTCGAGATCCGCCGCAATGCGAAGTCGGTGCTGGCGACCTTGCTGATTACCGACGACGACGCGCTGGTCGGGCCGGACGAACTCGGCCTCGCCGAGCCGGCGTTCCGGCGTTTCGGCGAACCCGCCGGGACCTTCGTCACGGTGTCGCCGGCGACGCCGCCGGACAGTCTCGACGCGGTGCGCGGCAAGATCCAGGGCCGCACGCTGAGCGCGGCGGAGATCACCGCCATCGTCAACGATCTCACCCGCTATCGTTATTCCGACATGGAGATCGCCGCCTTCCTGATCGGCGCGGCGCGGTTCATGACTTCGGACGAACTGCTGGCGCTGGTGTCGGCGATGGCCTCGGTCGGCACTCAGTTGCGCTGGGATCGCCCGATCGTGGTCGACAAGCATTGCATCGGCGGCATTCCCGGCAATCGCACCTCGATGATCCTGGTGCCGATCGTCGCCGCGCACGGGCTGACGATTCCGAAAACCTCGTCGCGCGCCATCACCTCGCCGGCCGGCACCGCCGATACCATGGAGGTGTTGGCGCGGGTCGATGTCAGCGTCGCGGAAATGAAAGAGATCGTCGCCGCCTGCAACGGCTGTCTGATCTGGGGCGGCCACGTCAATCTCTCGCCCGCCGATGACATCTTGATCTCGGTGGAGCGGCCGCTGTGTCTCGACACCCGCGAGCAGATGGTGGCCTCGATCATGTCGAAGAAGCTCGCCGCCGGCTCGACGCATCTGTTGGTCGATCTGCCGGTCGGCCCGACCGCCAAGGTCGCCAGCGCACTCGACGCGATGCGGCTGCGCAAGCTGTTCGAATTCGTCGGCGATCATTTCGGCATCGCGGTGGAGACCATCACCACCGACGGCCGGCAGCCGATCGGCAACGGCATCGGCCCGGTGCTGGAGGCGCAGGACGTCATGGCGGTGCTCGGCAACGATCCGAAGGCTCCCGCCGATCTGCGCGAAAAATCGCTACGGTTGGCGGCGCATCTGTTGGAATACGATCCGCATCTGCGCGGCGGCGCGGGCTACGCGCGGGCCCGCGAGTTGCTGGAAAGCGGCGCGGCGCTGAAGCAGATGCAGAAGATCATCGACAATCAGGGGCCTTCGACCTGTCACAAGGACCTCGGAACGCTGACCGCCGAGGTGACGGCGGAGCGCGACGGCGTGGTGTCGGCGATCGATTGCCTGCAGCTCAATCGGCTGGCGCGCACCGCCGGCGCGCCGATCGACAAGGGCGCCGGCATCCGGCTGTTCAAGAAGGTCGGCGATCGTGTCGAGGCCGGCGAGCCGCTGTATCGAATTTACGCCTTCGATCCGGCCGAGCGCGAACTCGCGGTGGCTGCCGCCAAGCTCGCCTGCGGTTACACGGTCGACGACGCGCAAACCTTTCGCGAGCAGGTGATGTAGCATGAGCGTGACCATACAGTTTTGCGGCGCGACCAGGACCGTGACCGGCTCCTGCTATCTGTTGAAGACATCGGCCGGCAGTTTCCTGGTCGACTGCGGGTTGTTTCAGGGTCCCAAGACGCTGAAGGAATTGAACTACCGCGCATTCCCGTTTCGCGCCGCGGCGATCGATGCGGTGCTGTTGACCCACGCCCATATCGATCATTCCGGGCTGCTGCCGAAACTGGTCCGCGAGGGCTTCAAAGGTCCGATCCTCGCCACCCGCGGCAGCCGCGACCTGTGCTCCTACATGCTACCCGACGCCGGCAGCATCCAGGAATCCGAAGTGTTGGCGCTGAACCGCCGCAACGCCGCGCGCGGCCGCGGCGAGGTCGAGCCGATCTACACCCAGGCCGACGCGGTGGCGTCGCTCGCCGGGTTCCGGCCGGTCGACTACGAGAGCTGGGTCGAGGTCATTCCGGGCGTCCGCGCGCGGTTCTGGAACGCCGGCCATCTGCTCGGTTCGGCGTCGATCGAAATCGAATGCGCCGGCGAAGGCGCGCGAGGCGCCCCGCTGCGGCTGTTGGCCTCCGGCGACATCGGCCCCGACGCCAAGCTGCTGCAGCCCGATCCGGAGGCCCCCGCCGGGTTCGACTATGTGCTGTGCGAATCCACCTATGGCGATCGCGAGCGGCCGCCGATCACGCCGGAGCAGCGCCGCGTCAGACTCGCCGAAGAAGTCCGCGCCGCCGCCGAGCGGCGCGGCGCGCTGTTGATTCCAGCGTTTGCGGTGGAGCGCACCCAGGAGCTGATCGTCGATCTGATTGAGCTGATGGAGCAGGGCGAGGTGCCGACCGCGCCGGTGTTTCTGGATTCGCCCTTGGCGATCCGCGCCACCGAAGTGTTCCGCAAACATGCCGCGGATCTCGACGGCGGCGTCGATGTCGATCGGCTGCTGAATTCGGCGCAGCTGCGCTTCACCGAAACCGTCGATGAGAGCAAGGCGATCGCCAAGCTGAACGGCTTCCACATCATCATCGCCGCCAGCGGCATGTGCGACGCCGGCCGCATCCGCCATCATCTGAAGCGCTGGCTGTGCCGGCGCAACGGCACCGTGCTGCTGGTCGGTTTTCAGGCTCACGGCACGCTGGGGCGGTTTCTCGCCGAGGGCGCCAGCGCGGTGCGGATCCAGGGCGAGGAGATCAAGGTCGCGGCGAACATCCGCCAGATCGACGATTACTCCGGCCATGCCGACGCCGGCGAATTGACGCGCTGGATCGCCGCCCGGCGGCCGATCGGACGCGGGCTGTTTCTGCTGCACGGCGAGGAGGCCGCGATCTCGGCCTTGCAGGGGCGGGTGGCGGAGACCTTGGTGCCGGCGGCGAAACTGTTCGCGCCGCTGCTCGACGATATCTACGATCTCAGCCCAGCGGTGCCGACGGTGATGGACGGCGCGCATCGCCGCCGGCTCGCGCCGGAAGCCGTGGTGCAGCTCGATTGGCACAACGAGATGTCAAAACTGATACTCGATATCAGCGCGCAGCTCGATGCCGCGGCCGACGATCGCGCCCGCGGTGTGATCATCCGCCGGCTGCGCCGGGCGTTGGACAATTCCGGCTGACGGCGTCGCGGCGGCCGGCGGTGCGCCGGCCGCGCGGTCTAGCGCACCTCGGCCAGCACCTTGCGCAGCAGATCGGCGGCGTTGCGGGCGCCGAGCTTGCGCATGATCTGGGCGCGGTGCGACTCGTAGGTGCGCGGGCTGATACTCAGCTGCAGTGCGCCTTCCTTGTTGGTGGAGCCGCCGCTGATCAGCTTCAACACTTCGCGTTCGCGCGGCGTCAGCCGGTGGCGTATGCTGCGACCGGTCGCGGTCGGCGTCTCGCCGGCGGCGTCGATGCAGCGCGCCCACCAGGCGCTGGCGCCTTGGTCTTGGCCGGGCACCAGCGTCGCATCGGCCGGGGGCACCGGCCGGACGCCGAGGCCTTCGACGATGGCGCAGACCCGCTGCGTTTCGCGCAGCGCGTCGTCGACCAGCGTGTCGGCGGGCGCGATGCCGGGATCGGCGCCGGTCAGGGTTTTCAAGTCCTGCATGAACTGCAGCAACGCCGTCAGCGGCCCGACCAGTTGCTCGGCGATCGCCGCATTGGATTGAATGGCGGCCGGGGCTGGGCGCGCGGCGCCGCCCGGCAGCTCTTGACGCTTCAACGGCACGGCTCTGCTCCTGGCTGGCGGGCATTCAGGGACATCGGCGGAAGGCCCGTCGCGGCCCCGTCGGTGCTGGTCGAAAGCGGACTGGTTTTGCCAAATCCGCGGTGCCGTCACAGTGCCCGGCGGCATCCTTAACGAGTGTTAACTTTACCCCGAGTACCAATACCTGCGTACCAATACCTGGGTGCCGCAGGGGCGTGGTGGCGTGCGGCGCCTCGGCCGGTCGGCCGATCGGCGCGCCAGCGGGCTGCCCGCGGCGGCTGGGCGGCGTTCCCGGAGCGAAAGGATTTTCGGGGGATATCAATGGTTTGGTGGTTCGGTGGCGGGTTTTACGCGGGCCTTGCCGCTTGCGTCGCCTGCCGGCATCCGTTATCCGGTGCAATGCCTTGCATGCGAGCGGCCGCGGCCGTGTTTTGGCTTGGCGCTTTCGCATGATGCGGAAAAGCGGTGACCGCTGTTCCGAACAAATCATGCCTCATTCGTGGATTTGCAGGGGATTCTTCGGAAATGGCCAACGTCGTCGTCGTCGGCGCCCAGTGGGGCGACGAGGGAAAAGGCAAGATCGTCGATTGGCTCTCGGAACAGGCCGACATCGTGGTGCGGTTCCAGGGCGGTCACAATGCCGGCCATACCTTGGTGATCAACGGCCAGACCTACAAGCTGGCGCTGCTGCCCTCCGGCGTGCTGCGGCCCTCCAAGCTGTCGGTGATCGGCAACGGCGTGGTGTTCGACCCGCAGGCGTTTCTCGACGAGGTCAAGAAGCTGCAGGACCAGGGCGTCGCGATCTCGCCGGACAATCTGCGGATCGCCGAGAACGTCACCTTGATCCTGCCGCTGCATCGCGAACTCGACGCCTTGCGCGAAAATGCCTCCAAGGCCACCGCGATCGGCACCACCCAGCGCGGCATCGGCCCGGCCTATGAGGACAAGGTCGGCCGCCGCGCCATCCGGCTGATGGATCTGGCCGACCTCGCCACGCTGCCGCCGAAGATCGACCGGCTGTTGGCGCATCACAACGCGTTGCGCCGCGGCTTCAGCCTGCCGGAATTCGACGCCGGCAAGATCTTGCAAGAACTCACCGCGTTCGCGCCGAAGCTGTTGCCCTATGCGGAGACGGTGTGGCGGCTGTTGGACATCAAACGCCGCGAGGGCAAGCGCATCCTGTTCGAGGGCGCGCAGGGCGCGCTGCTCGACGTTGACCACGGCACCTACCCTTACGTCACCTCGTCCAACACCGTGGCGGCGCAGGCCGCCACCGGCACCGGGATGGGGCCGAGCACGGTCGGCTATGTGCTGGGGATCTGCAAAGCCTACACCACGCGGGTCGGCCAGGGCCCGTTCCCGACCGAACTCACCAACGAGATCGGCGAAGAGATCGGCCGCCGCGGCAAGGAATTCGGCGTCAACACCGGGCGCAAGCGGCGCTGCGGCTGGTTCGACGCGGTGTTGGTGCGACAAACCGTCCGCACCTGCGGCATTCATGGCTTGGCGCTGACCAAGCTCGACATTCTCGACGGTTTCGACTCCATCGAAGTCTGCGTCGGCTATATGTTGGACGGCAAGGAAATCGACCATCTGCCGGCCGGCGAGGGCGCGCAATCCCGCGTCGAGCCGATCTACGAGACCATTGAGGGCTGGAAGGAACCGACCGCCAACGCAAGGTCGTGGGCCGATCTGCCGGCGCAGGCGATCAAATATGTCCGCCGGGTCGAGGAATTGGTGGGTTGCCCGATTGCTTTGCTTTCCACCAGCCCCGAACGCGAAGATACTATTCTGGTGCAGAACCCGTTCGAAGCTTAATACGATGTAACCGCAAGGCGTAAATCTTTGAGTCAAGATGGCTGATTACTACCCGCTGATCGCCCGCGCCATTGCCGGACTGGACCCCAGTGCCCCCGGCGAGAGCCGCCGTGCGCTCTACGAACGTGCCCGTTCGGCGCTGATCGCGCAGCTGCGCGGGGTGCAGCCGCCGCTCAGCGAATCCGAGATCACCCGCGAGCGGCTGGCCTTGGAAGAGGCGGTGCGTAAGGTCGAATCCGAGGCGGCGCAACGCGCCCGCGATGTCACCCGGTCGGCCGATCAGAAAGCCCGCAACCGCTCCGCCGAGGCGTCGCGCGCCGGCGACAGCCTGCGCGCCGGTAGCCGCCCCGCCGCCAAACCCGGCGACGGCAGGCCCGGCGAAATCAGGCCCGGCGAAATCAGACCCGGTGAAATCAGGCCCGGCGAGCCCGAGCCCGAGGCCGGCGACGCCGCGCCGCAGGACGGCGCGCCGCGGCCCTCGGCGCCGCCGTTGTCCACCCGCGGCGAGCGGCCGCCGCTCCGCGAGGAGCCGCCGCTGCCGCGCAATCTGCGCGTCGAGCTGCCGCGTCCCGGGCAACCGTCGCCGTTTGCGGATCTCGATGATCCGCAGGCGTCCCGCGATCGGCCGCCGCAACCGCCGCGCCGCCAGGAACCGGAGCGTCCGCCGAGCGCCAGCACCGGGATGCGCGGCTTCCGCGACGTCACCGCCGACGTCGACGATCTCGGCCGCGCGGCCGCGCAGGCCAATCGGCAGGCCCGCAAGACCTACGCCAACGTCACCTCGCCGTCGCCGGAGTTCGACCGGCTCGAGCCGAGCATGGAGAACCGCGGCGATCCGGAGCCGCCTTATTCCTACGACGAATCCCCGGACGAGGCGGCGCGCTATCAATCCTCGGTGCGCTCGCGCCCGGAGCCGAAACAGAAGCCGAACCGGCTCGCCGGCGGCGGCTTTCCGATCAAGAGCGCGCTGGCGATCGGCGTGGTGCTGGTTCTGGTCGGCGCCGCGATGCTGTGGGGCCCCTCGGCGTGGTCGTCGCTGCGCGCGATGTTGAGCGCGGAGCCGGCGGTGGTGGAAGCCCCGAAGGAGAGCGCGCCCACCAGCCGGCCGAAGATCGCCGACCGCGTCGGCCAGCCGTCGTCGATGGACCAGGTGGCGCCGGTGGCGCAGCGCGTGGTGCTGTATGACGAGGATCCGGCCGATCCGAAGGGCAAGCAATATGTCGGCACGGTGGTGTGGCGCACCGAGCAGATCAAGGGCAGCGGCGGCAAGCCGGGCGACATCGCGGTGCGTGCCGACGTCGAGATCGCCGAGCGCAAGTTCAAGATGACGATGTCGTTCCGCCGCAACACCGACGCCTCGCTGCCGGCCAGCCACACCGCGGAACTGACGTTCGTGCTGCCGGCGGATTTTTCCGGCGGCGGCGTCTCCAACGTGCCGGGCATCCTGATGAAGTCCAACGAGCAGGCCCGCGGCACGCCGCTGGCCGGGCTCGCCGTCAAGGTCACCGACGGTTTCTTCCTGGTGGGCTTGAGCAATGTCGACGCCGACCGCGCCCGCAACCTGCAGCTCCTGAAGGAGCGCTCCTGGTTCGACATTCCGCTGGTCTATTCCAACCAGCGCCGCGCCATCATCGCGATCGAGAAGGGCTCGCCCGGCGAGCGCGCCTTCTCCGATGCGTTCACGTCCTGGGGCGAGTAGGTCGCCGGCACGTTCGGGGGAGCGGCCGTCCGTTGCGACCCCGTGCTACGCTGTGGGAGCCCGATAGACGCCATTGCCCCTCCGCGTCATGGCCGCGCTCGTCGCGGCCATCCACGGCAACAGGCAAGGCGTCGCTGGTGGGCGTGGGTGGCCGGGACAAGCCCGGCCATGACGTGGTGAGTTCAGGGGCTGATCACCGCCGCTGCATTTGCGCAGGGGCGCTAAGTACGCCGGGCTTATGAGCGACGCCGAAGCTACGGCGCGCCGCCTTCGCCGGCGGCGACGGCTTGCGACACCAGGTCGCTGGCGTCGGTGACGCCTTCGGCGGCGCTGCGCACGATGGTCTCGGCCATCTTCGCCTTGGTCGCCGGGGTGCGATGCTCGATCGCGATCTGTTCGACCGCGATGTCCAGCACCTCGCGCAGGGTGGCGACATAATCGGCGTCGAATTTCGGCGAAGCGGAAGTGGTCATGCGCGGTCTCCTTTAGATGTTGGCGCGCGGACCATCGCCGCGCAATGGGGCCGCAGTGAGTCGCGGCGGTGAATTGGCGATGACAAAATCTGACATTGAATTGATGTTGGAATCGCTCTCGCAGGCTGTTTGCGCGACGCTTCGCTATGCGCCGACCGCGCGGCTCCGGCGACGCCGTGCTCCATCTCGCCAAGCACTTGAACGCGCCGGGCTTTTCCGAAGCTTGCGGCGTTCGGTCTTGGCCGGTCGGCGCGGGGCCGGGAAAATGCGCGGCGCCGAACCGCACGGTATGATCACAATTGAACGGCGCAATACACGGCCGCCGCGCCGTGGCGGCGCAACAGCCGGCTCGTCAGTCGCGACAAGTCGCCGACCAATTCAGGTTTGAACCCCAACGTGCCTTGCCAGGTCACCTGCATGCAGCTCTCCCGTGCTTGCGCCGCGGCGCGCGCTCCCAGCCAAAGGTAGTCGCTGCGGGGAGAACAAGGTTCAACCGTCCCCCGCATCAGCCGAAGACGTGGTCACGGGTCGGACGATCCAGTGGTCGTGGTCGCCCGCATGAGCGCAGCGATATGCGGGGCGCCAAGCCGTTTCGCTGCCGACGAGCGACCGCCGACGAGCCGGCGTCGCGCCTCAGCGGCCGGCGTCGCTGTTGTCGATCTCGCCGGCCTTGAAGCTGCGTGCCGGACGATAGCTGATCACCGCGCAGGCGATCGCCAGGATGAGAATGGCGCCGCTTTCATACAGCAGGTTTTGCGGCGGCTGGTCCTTGCCCTGCAGGATCAACAGCCGCGCCAGCGCGGTGATGGCGATGAACAGCGGCAGCGTGATCGGGATCTTCTTGCTCTCATAGTAGACGCCGACCATCGCCAGCACCTCGACATAGATGAACATCAACAGCAGATCCTGCAGCGCGACCCGCATCCCCCGCGCGGTCTCGTAGACCTCCTGCGCCATCGCCACCACGGCGAACCCCCCGATCACCACCAGGAAGACGTTTTCCAGCTGCTGAATCACCCGCCGCATCAACGGCATGGTCTTCGGGGCGGGGGTCGGCATGTCCATCATGGTTCGATTTCCAAAAATTCTGGCGCCGGGCGAGCGCGGCATTGCGCCTGTGTGTTGCGCACCGCCGCAAACCGCAAGGTGACGTTCTGCCGCGCTTGCCGCGTTATGTCGCAGCGGAACTGACGGATGGCGCGGTAAAATCTGTAGGGCGGATGAGCGAAGCGTCATCCGCCACCGTATCGATCCGCAAACCCGCCGCTGTTCGGCTCAGCAGTAGCCCGCATGAGCGAAGCGACATGCGGGGATGCGGAGGAGCCGCAGCCAAAACCCCGGGTATCGCTGCGCTCACCCGGGCTACGCGCGCTCAACCCATCCTACGAGCCGCGGGCGCGCGCATCCGTGGAGTCGCGATCGAACGCCGACCCCAACCGCCGACGTCATTCCGGGGCGCGAGCGCGTTCGCGGGAGCGAACCCGGAATCTCGCAACAGGGAGCTCGCTGTAGGGCGGATTAGCGAAGCGTAATCCGCCATCTTATCGATCCGCAAACCCGCCGCCATCGGCTGACCGCCTACGCACCTTCACCGAACTCACCTTCGGCGGTGGCCTCGCCGGCCCAATCGGGCGGGATCAAGCCGCGTTGAACGTCGCGGTGAAAAGAGGAATACGGCCAATCCTGCACGCGGCTGACCAATTGGTGCTTCATCGGATTGATGTAGCAATATTCAATGTGGCGCGCGTAGTCCGCCTCGTCTCGAATGAGGTGTTCCCAAAACCGACGCTGCCAGATGCCCCGCTCGCCGCGCCGTTGGCGAACGGCGCTGAGTTGCTCCTGTTTCGGCAAAGCCTTTGCGAAGCGGGTCTTGATCAACCGCCATCGTGTTGAGAAATCGGCGTCCGACGGCGGAAGTGTCCATACCGCGTGGATGTGATCCGGGAGAACGACAAAGGCGTCGATCTGAAACGGGTAAGCCTTCCGCGTGTGCGCAATCGCATCGCGCAAGATCGAGACGTGATCGACCAGCAAGGTCGCGCGTCGTTCGAGCAGATTGACCGTGAAGAACCAGCATCCGCCAGGAATGAATGCGCGGCGATAATTCGGCATGGCGTCATCGCACGTTGGGGCGGCGGATTACGCTGCGCTAATCCGCCCTACGAGTCCGTCGGTCGCTTCAAACCATATCCTGCAGCGACCTGCTCGAATATAGGAATAAAAGCCTTGACACTATCCGCCGCCTTGCTATCATCCCGCCATCCCACCTCATCGAGGGGCGTTTCCTAGGACGCTTCGAGGCGCGGGGCGGGATGCGGCGCCTGCGGGCGCGGGGAGGACGTCTCCTTGCGCACTCGGGACGCTCGAGGTCGCCGTCCGGCTCCACTAGGAGAGTCTGCCACTTGCTGGTTGGCTGGACGCGGTGCAGGTGAACGGCGGGAAACCGCCGGGATCGGCGGTGCGGAGTGCATCGCGCCTGCACCCGGAAGCACGGCCCTGGAGCGAAAAGTCGCCGCGGCGGAGCGTCGAAAGGCGTTGCCGCGCCGCCGATCGCCGAGGCGGTCGCGTCGCGGCCCAACTAACAAGGCGCGCCTTTCGGCGCTCCGCCTCCCTCGCTGGGAGTTTTTAGAAAAGCCATCACCAGTTTCGATCCAGCGGCGCTGCGCCGAACGCGGCGGCATGCCCGCAGCCATCCGCTCATCACCGCCACGCGAAAGGACCCGCCATGACACGACGTCCGCCGAAACGCTTCGAGACCGCCGCGATGCGCGCCCAGCGGCTCGCCGAACAGGCCGCGGCCGCGGCGCCCGATCCGCTCTATGAGCAGTGCCTGCGCGCGGTGCGCCGCGGCATGGCGGTGCATTCCGGCGGCCCGCGGCGCTGCCGCATGAAAGCCTGCAAGCGCGCCCGGGCCTGCGTCAGCGACAGCTTCGCGTGTCTGGCGATGCTGCGCCGGCCGGTGCTGCCCGAGCTCGACGAATACATCGCGGTCGACGGCATGCTGCAGTTCTATCAGGACCGCGCCGAGCAAGAGAGGGAGTGACGTGGGCCGCAGCGCCGCGGCGACGGCAGCCTGCTCGCTCGCCCCGCGCTTGCGGGGAGAGGGGTGGGGTGAGGGGCATGGCCGTGCGGTTCAGCGCGGCCGCGCCGATCGGGGCAGGAGGAGTCTTGAAGTGGTCAGGAAGACGGCGCGTCGTAGTCGTAGCCCGCATGAGCGAAGCGATATGCGGGACCATGAGGCATCCATAACCATCATCCCGGATGTCGCTTCGCTCATCCGGGCTACGCTCGCTACCTCACCCGACCCGGCTACGCAGGCGCTCCGCCGGGTCGACCTCTCCCCGCAGAGCGGGGAGAGGTTATTTGTGGCCGCATCTCGCTCAGTCGCGTGCGATTGGAGCAGCTACAGGTGACGAAGCGCCTATTCCTCGTCTTCGTCCTCGGGCTTCTTGCCGCCGATGGTCTTCAGCTTGGCGAACACCGCGTCGACGTCGAGATCGTCGCTGCTCTTCTCGTCGCTGTCCTGTTCGGCGTCCTTGCGGGTGGTCTCCGAGGCCGGCAGCAGCGTGGCGCCGCCATAGGCCTGGTCGGTGGGCTTTTCCTTGGCGGCGCGCTGCACCTCGAAGTCGAGCTCGATCTGCGAGCACAACCCGAGCGTCACCGGGTCCATCGGGGTCAGCGTCGAGGCGTTCCAATGGGTGCGGTCGCGGATCGAGGCGATGGTGGTCTTGGTGGTGCCGACCAGGCGCATGATCTGCGCGTCCTTCAGCTCGGGATGGTTGCGCACCAGCCACAGGATCGCGGAGGGCCGCTCATGACGACGCGACACCGGGGTGTAGCGCGGGCCCTTTTTCTTGGCGGCGGGCGGCAGCGCCACCCGGCTTTCGCCGAGCTTCAGCCGGTAATCCGGGTCGTTCTCGCCCTTGGCGATCTCGTCGCGGGTGAGCTGGCCGGTGGAAATCGGGTCCATGCCCTTGATGCCCTGGGCGGCGTCGCCGTCGGCGATGGCGCGGATCTCCAGCGGATGCATCTTGGTGAAGTCGGCGACCTGGTCGAACGACAGCGCGGTATTGTCGACCAGCCAGACGGCGGTTGCCTTCGGCATCAACGGCGCGTTGCTCATGGCACATCTCCTTTGCGCTTCGCCCACCTCTTTTCGGAGGCGAAGCCGTCGGGTCATCAGCGATGACGGGAATTCCGGCCTATATAAGCCTCAGCGGGGGACTCGCGCAATGGCCTGCTGTTCGCCCTTGACAGCGCCGCAAAGCCGCCCCAAGTGCTGGTCATTCATGTCTTACCCGAAACGCCAATTGGCGGCGACCGCGGCCGATCCTATGGTGCGGTAAAATCAGCCCCGGATCGATCAGATGCAGTCTAAACCGCCCCTGAAAATCCTGCTTTGCTCGCCGCGCGGGTTCTGCGCCGGCGTGGTGCGGGCGATCGACACCGTGGAACGGGCGCTGGCGTTGTATGGCGCCCCGGTCTATGTCCGCCACGAAATCGTGCACAACCGCTACGTCGTCGACAGCCTGCGCGCCAAGGGCGCGATCTTCGTCGAGGAACTGGCGGAAATCCCCAACACCCAGGCCCCGGTGGTGTTTTCCGCCCATGGCGTGCCGAAATCGGTTCCCGCCGAATCGCTGCAGCGCAATTTCTTCTCGCTCGACGCCACCTGTCCCTTGGTCACCAAGGTGCACCGCGAGGCGGCAATCCATTTCAAGCGCGGTCGCGAGATTCTGCTGATCGGGCATTCGCACCATCCGGAAGTGGTCGGCACGCTCGGCCAGTTGCCGGCCGGCGCGGTGTCGCTGATCGAAACCGCGGCGGACGCCGCTGCCTATCAGCCGAAGGACCCCGACAACCTGGCTTTCGTCACCCAGACCACGCTGTCGATCGACGACACCGCGGGCATCGTGGCGATCCTGCGCGAGCGTTTTCCCAACATCTCCGGGCCGCACAAGGAAGACATCTGCTACGCCACCACCAACCGCCAGGCGGCGGTGAAGAAGGTGGCGCCGATCGTCGACGCCATGATCGTGGTCGGCGCGCCGAATTCCTCGAATTCGCAGCGCCTGCGCGAGGTCGCCGAGCGCGAAGGCTGCAAGATCGCGGTTTTGGCGCAGCGCGCCGACGACATCGACTGGACGCTGTTCCAGGGCATCACCAGCCTCGGCCTCACCGCCGGGGCCTCCGCCCCCGAGGTCATCGTCGAGGAGATCATGGGCGCGTTCGCCGAACATTACGAACTGCGCGTCGAGACGGTGTCGGCTGCGGAAGAGAACGAGTTCTTCCCGCTGCCGCGCGCGCTGCGGCCCGACGCGGCCGAGTAGCATGGCGGTCTATACCGACGTCGCCGCCGAGGAGCTGGCGGAGTTTTTGCGCGGCTACGACATCGGCGAGCTGTTGTCCTACAAGGGCATCGCCGAAGGCGTCGAGAACTCCAACTATCTGCTGCACACCTCGAAGGGCTCGTTCATCCTGACGCTGTACGAAAAGCGCGTCGCCAGCGAGGACCTGCCGTATTTCCTGACGCTGATGAGCCATCTGGCCGAGCGCGGCATCCGTTGCCCGCAGCCGGAGAAGAACCGCGGCGGCGCGGTGTTCGGCACCCTGATGGGGCGGCCGGCGGCGATCATCAATTTCCTCGAAGGGGTGTGGCCGCGCCGGCCCAACGTCGCGCAATGCGCCGCGGTCGGCGAGGGGCTCGCCAGGCTGCATCTGGCCGGACAGGATTTTCCGCTGCGCCGCGCCAATCCATTGTCAGTGGGTGGATGGCGGGCGCTGTTCGAACAGTCCGCCGCCGGCGCCGACCCGTTGCAGCACGGGCTGCACGCGCTGCTGCACGCCGAACTGGACTATCTCGAACACGCCTGGCCGAAGCAGCTGCCGGACGGCGTGATCCATGCCGATCTGTTTCCCGACAACGCCTTCTTCCTCGGCGACACGCTGTCCGGCATCATCGACTTTCCGTTCGCCTGCAACGACATCCTGGCCTACGACGTGGCGATCTGCCTGAACGCCTGGTGCTTCGAGCCGGATCATTCCTTCAACGTCACCAAGGCGCGCGCCTTTCTCGGCGGCTACGGTCGCGAGCGGCCGCTGACCACTTCAGAAGAAGACGCGCTGCCGCTGTTGGCGCGCGGCGCGGCGTTGCGCTTTTTGCTGACGCGGCTGGTGGATTCGCTGAACGTGCCGGCCGGCGCCTTGGTGCGGCCGAAGGATCCGCTGGAATACGCCCGCAAGCTGCGCTTCCACCAGAGCGTCGATAGCATCCGCGACTACGGCGTCACCGCCTCGGGGGTGGTGGCGTGAGCGCGCTTCCGGCGGTCCGGGTGCACACCGACGGCGCCTGCTCCGGCAACCCGGGGCCGGGGGGCTGGGGCGCGATCCTGAAATTCGGCGAGATCGAAAAACAACTCAAAGGCGGCGAAACCCACACCACCAACAACCGCATGGAATTGCTGGCGGCGATCTCGGCGCTCGAAGCCTTGACCAAGCCGTGCACGGTCGACCTCTACACCGACAGCCAATATGTCCGCCAAGGCATCACCGCCTGGATTCACAATTGGAAGCGCAACGGCTGGAAGACCGCCGACAAGAAGCCGGTGAAGAACGTCGACCTGTGGCAGCGGCTCGACGCCGCGTTGAAACAGCACGACTTGCGCTGGCATTGGGTCAAAGGCCACGCCGGCCACGACGAGAACGAACGCGCCGATCAACTGGCCCGCGACGGCCTGATCGAGCACAAGTTGAAATCGAAGATCGGCTGACACCGTGTCCCGGACGCGGAGCAGCGCCTTGGCGCTGCGCCGTGAGCCGGGACCGTTCCAAGCGCTTCGGTCCGTAACGGCCCCGGATCTGCAGCGCACCGCGCCGCAAATGCGGCGCGCCGCGCTTTGTCCGGGGCACCGATTATCTTAGACTAGCTCACAGCTGCTCGAGCAGCGTATCGCCGCCGGAGACTTCGACCTTGCCGGGGTTCGGCTCGAGGTTGAGTGTCTTCACCACGCCGTCCTCGACCAGCATCGAGTAGCGATGCGAGCGGATGCCGAGCCCGTTGCCCGAGGCGTCGAGTTCCATGCCGATCGCCTTGGTGAACTCGGCATTGCCGTCGGCCAGAAAGGTCGCTTCGTTGCGCAGGTCGGTGTCGCGTTTCCAGGCGCCCATCACGAAGGCGTCGTTGACCGAGACGATGGCGATGGTGTCGACGCCTTTGTCCTTGATCGCGTAGGCGTTGAGGAAGATGCTCGGCAGATGCATCTTGTGGCAGGTTCCGGTGTAAGCGCCGGGCACCGCGAACACCGCGACTTTCTTGCCCTTGAAGATGTCCTCGGTGGTCTTCACCTGCGGACCTTCCTCGCTCATCACGCGAAACTTGGCCTCGGGCAATTGGTCGCCAACCTTGATGGTCATGATCAGTCTCTCCTTGGATGGACGAGTGGTTTAGTCGGCATCCGCCAGCGTGACAATATTCCGCGGCGGTGACGCGACGATCACGGTCGGGAGGTCGCGTTGCGGCGGTGGAATGGCTGCGCCGCTGAAGTCCGGTGTCCCGGACGCGGCGCAGCGCCTTGGCTGCACCGCGAGCCGGGACCGTTGCAAGCGCCGCGTTCCGCAACGGCCCCGGACAAAGCGTGGCGCGCCACGCCGCAAGCGCGGCGCGCCGCGCTTTGTCGGGGCACGCTGATCATCGAGCGTTTCGGCTTACGCCGCGGCCTGTTTCTTCTCGTCGCGCAATTGCCGGCGCAGGATCTTGCCGACATTGGTCTTCGGCAGTTCGGTGCGGAATTCGATCTGTTTCGGCACTTTGTAGTTGGTCAGCTGGGTATGGCAGAACTTGATGATCTCTTCGGCGGTCACCTCGGGATCTTTCCTCACCACGAAGGCTTTCACCGATTCGTTGCTGCGCGAATCATGGACGCCGACCACGGCGCATTCCAGCACGCCGGGATGGGTGGCGATGACTTCCTCGACCTCGTTCGGATAGACGTTGAAGCCCGACACCAGGATCATGTCCTTCTTGCGGTCGACGATCTTGGTGGAGCCGTCTTCACTCATCACCCCGATGTCGCCGGTGCGGAAGTAACCGTCCTCGGTCATCACCAGCGCGGTTTCCTCCGGCATGTTCCAATAACCGGCCATCACTTGCGGACCCTTGGCGCAGATCTCGCCGATCTGGCCGAGCGACAATTCGTTGCCGGCGTCGTCGCGGATCGACAGATAGGTCGAGGGCAGCGGCAGGCCGATCGATCCGGTGAAGCTGTCGATAGTCGCCGGGTTGCAGGTCAGGACCGGCGCGGTTTCCGACAGCCCGTAGCCTTCGGCGATGCCGCAGCCGGTGAGCTTGCTCCACTGCTCGGCGACCGGGCGTTGCACCGCCATGCCGCCGCCGTTGGAAATTTTCAGCTTGGAGAAGTCCACCTGGTCGAACCCCTCGGCGTGCAGCAGGCCGTTGTACAGCGTGTTGACCGCGGGGAAGCTGTTGACCTGATACTTCTTCAATTCCTTGATGAAGCTCTTCATGTCGCGCGGATTGGGGATCAATAGGTTGACGCCGCCGGCGCGCATCGCCAGCAGGAAGCAGACGGTGAGCGCGAAGATATGATACAGCGGCAGCGCGCAGACGATGAACAACTGATCGACATGCGGCGGTTTGGTGAGCGCCGGCTGCAGCCAGGCGTCGTTCTGCAGCACGTTGGCGACCACGTTGCGATGCAGCAGCGTGGCGCCCTTCGACACGCCGGTAGTGCCGCCGGTATATTGCAGGAAGGCGACGTCGTCCGGGCCGATTGTCGGCTTGGCAAATTTGAGGCTGCGCCCTGCGGCCAGCGCGTCGTTGAACGCCACCTTGCTCGGCAGCGAGAACGCCGGCACCATTTTCTTGACCCGGCGCACCACGAAGTTGACGATGACGCCTTTGAAGCCGAGCAGGTCGCCCATGGCGCCAACGATGACGTGCTTCACGCCGGTGCGCGCGATCACATGCTCGACGGTGGAGGCGAAGTTCTCCAACACGATGATCGCCTCGGCGCCGGAATCCTTCAGCTGATGTTCGAGCTCGCGCGGGGTGTAGAGCGGATTGACGTTGACCACGGCAAAGCCGGCGCGCAGCACCGCGGCGGTGGCGATCGGATATTGCAGCACGTTCGGCATCATCACCGCGACGCGCGCGCCCTGCTTCAACCCCTTGCTTTGCAGATAAGCGCCGAGCGCCGTCGACATCTCGTCGAGCTGGCCGTAACTGATCGCCTTGTCCATACAGATGAAGGCTTTGCGGTCGCGAAATTTCGCGAAGCTCTCTTCCAGCAGGTCGACCAGCGACGGGTATTGGTTGACGTCGATGTCCGCGGGCACGCCGGGCGGATAATGCTTGAGCCAGATGCGCTCCATGATGTTTCCCCTCGAGTCCTTCCTTGGAGCGCGCTGCTCCAATCGGTTGCCAGGCCCATGTCCATGCAAACGAGATCCACCTGAAAATGCCAGGGCGCGTTCGATCGCCATAAACCTGCGGTCCCCGCTGTTGCGCGGGGCGCCTTGTTGGCGGGAAGTATTGGGCAAAGCCGCGCCCGAACGCAAGCAGCGGTTAGTCGAGGGGGTTTGCGCGGGGGCCGACGAAGTCCGGCGGACGGAACGCGTCGCGGTAGCGCGTTCCGAACCGCGGAATACGCTGGTGCGCCGCGGTAGATGCGCCGCGTCAGTTAGGTCTTCGGGTCGGCTGGCTTGGCGTCGCCGGTGGTATTCGCCTTCGGCGTCGGTTTGCTGGCCGCCTTCGGCTTATCCTTGGCGGCCGGTTTGGCTGTCGCCGAGGCGGCGGGCTTCTCGGCGGGCTTCACCGCCGCCGCGTCAGGTTTGGCGTGGACCTGCTTGCCGGCATGCGCCGGCTTCGGCGCAGCTTTCGGATCGATGGTCAGCGACACCCGGCCGTCCGAACCGGCTGATTTGCTGTCCTTGGCGTCGGCGGCGCCATCCGGCTTCTTGGCGGCGAGGGTTTTCTTGCCGCGCGGCTTCGGGGTTTGCTTCTGCGCCTCGACCGCGACCGCGGCGATCAGTTCGGCGCCGGTCTTCTTCGGCCCGGTATAAACCACGATCGGCTCGGACGGTGCGGGGGCTGCGGCGAGCATATCCACCGGCCGCAAGGCCGGCGGCTGCAGCCCGGCGCTGAAGAAGCTCATGGCGCTCTCGCCGGTCGCGCTGGCGATGTTGTCTTCCTCGGATTCATCGCTGGCCGGGCGCTTGCGTTTCGGCCCGCACATCTCGTCGCGCAAATTCGGCGGTGCGGCGTCGATCGGCGCCAGGTTGTCGACGGTGCCGAGCGCCGGGCGCAGCCAGGTCAGCTGGTTGGCGGAAAACCCGCGCTCCAGCAATTGCGCGGCTTTCAGCGCGCGGGCCTGCGACGACGGCGCGCCGAGCACCACCGCGATCAGCCGCTTGCCGTCGCGGGTCGCCGACGCCACCAGGTTGAAGCCGGAGGCGCAGATGAAGCCGGTCTTGAAGCCGTCGGCGCCGGGATAGCGGCCGATCAGCCGGTTGAAATTCTGCGTCACCCGTTTGCCGAAACGGATCGACGGGATATGGACGAAATACTCGTATTCCGGCAGGTCGCGGATGATGGCGCGGGCGAGAATGCCGAGATCGCGCGCCGAGGTGATCTGGCCGTCGGCCGGCAATCCGTTGGGATTGACGTAGGAGGTCTGGGTCATGCCGAGCCGCTGCGCGTTGTCGTTCATCATCGCCGAAAAGCCGTCGATCGAACCGCCGACGCCTTCGGCGAGCACCACAGCCATGTCGTTGGCCGACTTCACCAGCATCATCTTCAAGGCGTTGTCGACGGTGAGCTGGGTGCCGGCGCGAAATCCCATCTTCGAGGGCGACTGCGAGGCCGCGGTCGGCGATACCGTCAGCAGCGTGTCGAGCGTGATGCGCCCTTCCTTGATCGCCTTCAGCGTGACATAGGCGGTCATCAGCTTGGTCACCGAGGCCGGATACCACGGATAGGTGGCGTTCTCAGCCTGCAGCACCTTGCCGGTATCGGCTTCGATCAGCAGCAGCGCTTCGGCTTGCGCCGCGCGTGGCGTGAGCGCGCAAGCGGACAGCCCCGCGAGCAGGGCCAACAACTTCAACGACGGCATGCGAAACGCGAGAGCAAAAGAATGCACTATCCGATTCCGGTCTTTTGGGGCCCGCGCGTGGCGCGCAGATCCTGTTGAGTTCGGCCTTCAAGCGTATCCAGCCGCCAAGCACCATGGCGTGGTCAAACCTATACCGGCTTGGGTTCGCAGAACAGGGCTCGCGACAGGTTAATCGTCGACGAAAGGGGCCAAAATTCGACGGCGCGGCCCCGCCGGCGCGAAGCGGAGCGGGGGCAACGGGACCAAGGCAACGGCGGGCGCAATGACACCGTTATCAACTGATCTTCGCACTCGCTGCATGTTC
Source organism: Rhodopseudomonas palustris BisB18 (assembly GCF_000013745.1). Lineage (GTDB taxonomy): Bacteria > Pseudomonadota > Alphaproteobacteria > Rhizobiales > Xanthobacteraceae > Rhodopseudomonas_A > Rhodopseudomonas_A palustris_F. Next base: position 4,525,210 of record NC_007925.1, on the reverse strand, counting down.
GAGCGGAGCAGCCATGTTGGCACGCGAGGTCTCCTGCACCATGAACTGGGCGCGCGCCAGTGCGGCGAAATGGCCCTGGCGCGCCAGCAATTCATCGAAAGTTCCGCTTTCGATCACCCGCCCGGCTTCGAACACCAGGATGCGCGTGGCGTGGCGAATGGTCGAGAGCCGATGCGCGATTACGAAGGTGGTGCGGCCCTTCATCACCTCGTCGAGCGCCAGATTGACCTTGGCCTCGGTCACCGCGTCGAGCGCGGAGGTGGCTTCGTCGAGAATCAGGATCGGCGGATCTTTCAACAGCGCACGGGCGATCGACAGCCGTTGCCGCTCGCCGCCGGACAGCATGCGGCCGCGTTCGCCGGCGTTGGTGTCGAATTTCTGTTCGCTGCGTTCGATGAAGTCGAGTGCCTGGGCGCGGCTGGCGGCGGTGCGCATTTCCTCCTCGGTGGCGTCCGGCTTGCCGACCCGCAGATTGTCGGCGATCGAGCGGTTGAACAGCAAGGCCTCCTGGAACACCACGCCGATATTGCGCCGCAGCCCGGCCAGCGTCAGGTCGCGGACGTCCAGGCCATCGATCCTGATCACGCCGGACTGCGGATCGAAGGCGCGATGCAGCAGCGCGATCGCGGTGGATTTGCCGGCGCCGGTGGCGCCGACCAGCGCGATGGTCTCGCCGGGCCGCGCGGTGAACGACAGGTCGGCGACCGCCGGCCGCTTGCCGTCATAGGAGAACGACACGTCCTTGAATTCGACCAGGCCCTGCAGCCGCTCGGGATCGACCGCATCGGGGCGGTCGCGCACCGCCGGCACGGCGTCCAGCACGTTGAAGAATTCCTGCAGTCGCGGCGCCTCCATGAACACGCTGTTGATGAAGGACACCACTTGTTCGAGCTTCTGGATCAGCAGCGTGGCGAACGACACGAACATCACGATCTCGCCGACGCTGGTGAGGCCCTGCTCGTGCAGCGCGATGCCGACGGTGAAGATCGCCAGCACGGTGATGGTGGTGGAGGCCCGCGTGATCACGGTAACCAGCGCCCACCAGGATAGCACCGGCATCTGCAGTGCCAGCAGCCGGTCGGCGACGAAGCGCAGCCCCTGCACTTCGGCGTCGATCCGCACGAAGCTCTGCACCAATGCCACGTTGCCGAGGGCGTCGGAGGCTCGCGCCGAGAGATCGCTGTACTGCTCTTCGACCTCGCCCTGCATGCTGTAGGTCTTGTGCACCACCAGCGTGGTCAGCACGGTGAACACCACGCACAGGATGAACAACAGGATCGCCAGCCGCCAGTTGATATACAGCGCCAGCGGCAGCAGCACGACCAGCGACAGGATCGCGGCGAAATGCTCGCGAAAGAAGCCGAGCCACAGCCGCCACAGCGCGTCGGTGCCCTGCAGCATCACCTTCATCAGCCGGCCGGAATGGGTGCCGGTGTGATAGGTCAAGGGCAGCTGCATGATATGTTCGAAATAGCTGGTCAAAATCGCCTGGCGCTGGCGATGCGCGAGCCGGTCCGCGTGCAGCGCCACCGCCGCACTGCACAGGATGGTGAACAGGCCGAAGGCGACCCAGGCGCCGAGCAACGGCCATGGCGAGGCGACCGAGGTTTGCAGCGCGCCGGTCGAGAGGTTGCCGGACAGTACGTCGACGATGCGGCCAAACAGCACAGGCTCGGCGAATTGCGCTCCGGCCAGCAACAGATTGGCGAACGCCAGGATCCAGCCGAGCCGGGCTTCTCCGCCGAGCAGTTGCAGCACCCGGGTGTAGAGACGAAGCATGGACATGAGAAGGCGCTCTCGATCAGCCAGAAGCGCTATCGTTAGAGCATTTTGCGCCGCGAAGGAATTCGGTTCCGCGTACCCCGGCAGGATCCGCGCCGTCCGGCCAACTTGAGAATCATGGGGCCATCACCTAACCTGACGGTGACATCGCCGCTCGGAAACCGGACGATGACGTCCTGCCGCCATTTTCCGTTGGTTGATCGTCGTCAACGGTCATCGGCCCGCGTCATGCCATGTAATCCGCACACGTCCTAGCAAACGGTGCGGTCGACTGCGGCGACGCACCGGGCTTGGGGGTTTGGAGTTCTGCCGTTGGGTGATTTCCTGTTTCCGATCGATTCCGGTGCGGCGCTGGCGATCCACGTCGCGCTGTCGGCCGGCATCGTCGCGGCGATCATTGGGGTCGCGGCGGTGTTGCGCGAAAAACGCGCCGGCGCGCGGCCTGACACCCCCTACGAAGGCGGCGTGCTGCCCGCGGCGCCGCCGCAAGGTCCGCAGAACGCGCCGTATTTCCTGATCGCCGCGTTGTTCGTGATTTTCGACATGGAAGCCGCGATCCTGTTCGCCTGGGCGGTGGCGGCGCGCGAGGCCGGCTGGGTCGGTCTGATCGAGGCGGCGATCTTCATCGGCGTGCTGTTGCTGGCCCTGGTCTATCTGTGGATCGACGGCGCGCTCGACTGGGGTCCGGGAGAGCGCAAATGAGTTACACACTGCAGCGTCCCGGGGAAGACATCTCGGTCGAAGAACACATGGCGCGCACCAGCCTGTTCGCGCGGCTGGAAGACCTGGTGGCGTGGTCGCGCAAGAACAGCCTGTGGCCGTTCAATTTCGGTCTGTCCTGCTGCTACGTCGAACAGGTCACCGCGCTGACCTCGGTGTACGATCAGGCGCGGTTCGGTGCCGAGGTGATCCGCGCCTCGCCGCGGCAGGCTGACCTGTTGGTGGTGTCCGGCACGGTGTTCCACAAGATGGCGGCGCCGCTGTTGCGGCTCTACGAACAGATGCGGGCGCCGCGCTGGGTGATTTCGATGGGGGCCTGCGCCAATTCCGGCGGCATGTACGACATCTATTCGGTGGTGCAGGGCGTCGACAGTTTTCTGCCCGTCGACGTCTATATCCCCGGCTGTCCGCCGCGTCCGGAAGCGGTGCTCGACGCGTTGATCATGCTGCAGCAGCAAGTCGGTAGCGAACACCGGCCGCTCGGCGTCACCGTCGGCAACAGCGCCGGCCTCGGCTTCGATGCGCCGCGGCGGCGCGACCAGCGGCGCGACGAACGGATGGCGCAGACCCTGCTCGATCCCCCGGAGAAATTGTGAGCGCGGTGGAACTGGTCAACGAACTCAGCGCGCGGTTCGGTGAGGCGGTGTTCGGCGAGCAGCCGACGCACGACGCGTTCCCGACGCTGTGGATCAAGCCGGAGGCGATGCCGGCGCTGCATCGCTATCTGAAGCACGAAATCGAGCGGCCGTTTCCGCTGCTGGTCGATCTGTGGGCGATCGACGAGACCGCGCGGCATCATCGCGAGGGGCAGCCGCCGTCCGGCGTCACCATTGCGAGCCACCTGATGTCGCTTGAACGCAACGCCGACATCCGGCTGAAATGCGCGCTTCCCGCCGACGACCCGCGGGCGCATACGATTGCCGAGATCTATCCCAACGCCGACTGGTACGAGCGCGAAGCCTTCGACATGTTCGGCGTGCATTTCGAAGGCCGCCGCGATCATCGCCGGATTTTGATGCCGCCGTTGTGGGACGGCCATCCGATGCGCAAGGATCAGCCGGCGCGCGCCACCGAACGGCCGCCCTTCGTGATGACCGCGGCGCGGTTCGACGCTGAAGAACAGGCGCTGGCCGTCGATCCCGAGGCTTTGGGCCTGCCGACGCAGCGCGACGGCGTCGAACTGATGATTCTGAACTACGGCCCGCACAGCATGGCGACGCACGGCGTGTTCCGCATCGTGCTGGCGCTCGACGGCGAGGAGATCGTCGCGGCACGGCCCGATATCGGCTTTCACCACCGCGGCGCCGAGAAGATGGGCGAGCGGCAGAGCTGGCATCAATACATTCCCTACACCGACCGCATCGATTATCTCGGCGGGGTGATGGGCGAGATGCCGTATCTGCAGGCGGTGGAACGGTTGTGCGGCATCGCCGTGCCGGAACGCGCGCAGACCGTGCGCATCATGCTGTGCGAGATCTTCCGCATCATGAATCACTTGCTGTTCTACGGGACGCTGGCGCAGGACACCGGGGCGATGTCGCCGGTGTTCTACATGTTCACCGACCGCGAGCGCGGTTACCGGGTGATCGAGGCGATCACCGGGGCGCGGATGCATCCCGGCTGGTTTCGCATCGGCGGGCTGGCGGCGGATTTGCCGGAAGGCTGGGACGCGCTGGTGCGCGACTTCCTCGACTGGATGCCGGCGCGGCTCGACGATTACGAAGGCATGGTGATGCGCAACGAGATTTTTCGCGCACGCACCGTCGGGATCGCCGCCTACGACACCGCGACTGCATTCGACTGGGGCATCACCGGCCCGGGCCTGCGCGCCACCGGCTGCGGCTGGGACATGCGCAAGGCGCGGCCCTATGGCGGCTATCAGAATTTCGAGTTCGAGGTGCCGACCGGGCATCGCGGCGACTGCTACGACCGCGCACGGGTGCGGGTCGACGAGATCCGGCAATCGCTGCGCATCATCCGGCAATGCCTCGACCATATGCCGGCGGGGCCGATCAAGGCCGATCATCCCTTGACCACGCCGCCGCCGCGCGAGCGCATGCTGCACGACATCGAGACCATGATTCACCATTTCGTAGGCTCCAGCTGGGGGCCCGTGGTGCCGGTTGGCGAAGCCACCGGGCAGGTGGAATCGGTGCGTGGACTGACGCAATACGCGGTGGTTTCCGACGGCGAGACTACGGCCTATCGCACCAGGATTCGCACGCCGTCATTCGCGCATCTGCAATCGATCGCCACAATCGCGCCCGGGCTGACGGTGGCCGATCTGGTCGCCTATCTCGGCAGCATCGACTACGTGATGTCGGACGTCGACCGATGACGCTGAACCCGCAAACCACGCAAGCGATCAGGAAAGCCGCCGACAGCCACGGCGGCGCCAAGGCTGCGATGCTGGAAGCCTTGAAGCTGGTGCAGGCCGTGGAGGGCTACGTCTCCGACGCGCATCTGGCCGAGGCCGCGAGCGTGCTCGGCGTCAGCACCGCGGAGATCGACAGCCTCGCCACCTTCTACAGCCACATTTTCCGCTCGCCGGTCGGCGAGACCGTGATCCTTCTCTGCGACGGTTTGAGCTGTTACTTGTGCGGCGGCGATGCGGTGCGCGATGCGGTGATGCAACGGCTCGGCATCGGCTTCGGCGAGACTACGCCGGACGGCAAGTTCACGCTGATCAACGTCTGCTGCATCGGCGGCTGCGACGTCGCCCCCGCGGCGCTGGTCGGCCCGGACCGCAGACTGGTCGGCCCGCTCAGCGCCGACGACCTCAACCAACTGATCGGGGGCGGGCGATGAGCGAGACCCCGCTGACCGGCCGCGCCCAACCCGGCCGCGAACCGCATCGCTTCGCCGAATGGCAGCGGCTCGGCGGCTACGACGCGCTGCGCGGCGCGCTGCAACGGCATTCGCCCGACGCGCTGGTGACGATCGTCGAGGATTCCGGGCTGCGCGGCCGCGGCGGCGCCGGCTTCCTCACCGGCACCAAATGGCGGCTGATGCGCAAGGCCGCCGAAGCCGCCGGCGACGGGCCGCGCTATCTCTGCGTCAATGGCGACGAGATGGAGCCGGGCTCGTTCAAGGATCGCCTTTTGATGGAGGCGCTGCCGCATCAACTGATCGAAGGCGCGATGCTCGCGGCCTACGCGATCGGCGCCACCGAAGTGATCATCCTGGTGCGCGACGCCTATCGCGCCGCGGCGGTGGCGCTCACCCGCGCCATCACCGAGGCGGAATCCGCGGGTCTGCTCGGCCGCAATATTCTGGGCTCCGGCTTCGGCCTGAAGATGCGGCTGCATACCAGCGCCGGACGCTACATCGTCGGCGAGGAGACCGCGCTGATCGCCGCGATCGAGGGCGAACGCCCGGTGCCGCGGCATCGGCCGCCTTATCCGGCGCAGAGCGGGCTGTGGGGCCGGCCGACCACCGTCAACAATGTCGAGACGCTGTCGGCGGTCCCTCACATCGTGCAGAACGGCGCGGAGTGGTTTCAGGGATTGTCGCGGACGGCCGAAGGCGGCACCAAGCTCTATGGCATCTCCGGGCGGGTCGCCCGCCCGCAACTGATCGAAGCGCCGATGGGTACGCCGGCCGGCGAACTGATCGAGATGGCCGGCGGGATTCGAGACGGCCGCAAGCTGCTGGCGTTTCAGCCCGGCGGCGGCGCCACGGCGTTTCTGCAGGAAGCCGAGCTCGACGTGCCGATGGATTTCGCCCACGTCAAGAAGGCCGGCAGTTCGCTCGGCACCGGCGCCGTGATCGTGCTCGATGATCAGAGCTGCCCGGTCGCGGCGATCGGCCGCCATGCAAGATTTTACGCGCGGGAGAGCTGCGGGCTGTGCACGCCGTGCCGCGATGGCTTGCCATGGGTGGCGAAGCTGCTCGACGCGCTGGAGGCCGGCCACGGCAAGCCTGAGGACATCGACCTGTTGCATATGCATGTGGAGCTGGCTGGGCCGTCCGGGCGCAGCTTCTGCGACCTGATGGCGGGTGCGATGACGCCGGTGAAAAGCGGCTTGGAGCGGTTCGGCGATATCTTCGCAGCACACCTCAACGGCCATTGCCCGGTGCGCCGATCATGAGCGTCAGGATCGAGATCGACGGCCGCATCATCGAGGCCAAGGCCGGCGCCGACCTGCTGTCGGTGTGTCTCGCGCACGGCATCGACGTGCCGTATTTCTGCTGGCACGGCGCGCTGGGGTCGCTCGGCGCCTGCCGACAATGCGCGGTGCGGGTCTATTCGGGACCTGACGACAGCGTCGGCAAGATCGTGATGTCGTGCATGACGCTGGCCACCGACGGCTTGCGGGTCTCGGTCGCCGATCCGGAGGCGTCGAACTTCCGCGCCCGGGTGATCGAATGGCTGATGGTCAACCATCCGCATGACTGCCCGGTGTGCGAGGAGGCTGGCTCCTGTCACTTGCAGGACATGACGGTGGCGACCGGACACCATGAGCGCCGCTATCGCTTCGACAAGCGCACCCACCGCAATCAGGATCTGGGACCGCTGCTCACCCACGAGATGAACCGCTGCATCGCCTGCTATCGCTGCACCCGGTTCTATCGCGACTATGCCGGCGGCCGCGACCTCGACGCGTTCGGCGCCCATGATAACGTGTATTTCGGCCGCGCCGAGGACGGCGTGCTGGAAAGCCCGTTCGCCGGCAATCTCGCCGAGGTCTGCCCGACCGGGGTGTTCAACGACAAGGGCTGGTCGCACGACTATGCCCGCAAATGGGACATGCGCGCAGCGCCATCGATCTGTCCGCATTGCGCGGTCGGCTGCAATTTGTTCGTCAGCGAGCGCGACGGCCGCGTGCGCCGGGTGCAGAATCGCTACCACGGCGCGCTGAACGGTTATTTCCTGTGCGACCGCGGCCGGTTCGGGCCGCTGCATGTTGTATCGCCGCAGCGGCTCACGGCGCCGCAGATCGCGGGCGCGCCTGCCACCGAGCACGACGCGGTAGCCGCGGCACGTATCGCGATCGAGCAAGGCGCGATCGGCATCGGTTCGCCGCGCGCCTCGCTGGAGGCGAACTATGCGCTGCGCAAGTTGGTCGGCGCCGAACGCTTCTTCGCTGGTGTTTCCGACGCCGAAGCGAAGCTGGTGCGGCGTATCGTCGAAATCCTGCGCGCCGCACCGGACCGGATCGCGACGCTCTCGGAGATCGAGGCGTGCGACGCCGTGCTGGTGCTCGGCGAGGATCTGACCAACGCGGCTCCGCGGATCGCGCTGGCGCTGCGGCAGACGGCGCGCGGCGCCGAACGTGCGCTCGCGATGCAAAAGGGCGTGGCGCATTGGCTCGACCAGGCGGTGCGCACCGCCGGCGAAGGCCGCCGCAGCCCGATCGTGCTGGCGACGCCGGCGCCGGACGCGCTCGACGATGTTGCGGCGCTGTCGCTGAGACTCGATCCGCTGAGCATCGCCGCATTCGGCGACGCCGTCGCTGCGGCCCTATCCGGCGGCGAGGCGCCGAATGAGGCGAGCAACACCGCCAATGTGCTAGCGGCGGCGCAGCGGCCGCTGATCATCGCCGGTGCGAGCCTTGGCGCGGCGCAGATCGTCGAGGCGGCGGCGTCGATCCTGGCGACGCTCGGCGCGAAGGCGCGGATCGTACTGATCGCGCCGGAGGCCAACAGCCTCGGCCTGGCGCTGCTCGGCGGCGACGGCGTCGAAGCCGCGGCCGCGACGCTCGAGGCGGGCCGCGCGCGCAACGTCATCGTTCTGGAAAACGAACTTTGCGAACGCGCGCCGCGTCGCGCGGTGGAGCGCGTGTTCGCCGCGGCGAAAACTGTCGTGGCGCTCGACGCGCTCAGCACCGAAACCTCTGAGCGCGCGAACGTGGCGTTGCCGGTGGCGGCGTTCAGCGAATCCGCCGGCACGTTTGTGAACTACGAAGGCCGCGCGCAGCGTTTCTTCGCCGCGGTGCAGCCGCATGAGCACGCCCCTGCGTCGTGGCGCAGGTTGGCGGCGCTCGGCGCCGGCGATTGGGCTACGCTGGATGCGATCATCAACGATCTCGTCACCGCAGAGCCGGAGTTGGCGGGCGTGGTCGGCGCCGCCCCCGATGCGTCATGCTCCTGCGCTCATGGCAAGATCGCCCGCGCGCCGCGGCCATTATCGGCGCACACCGCGGATGATCGCGCCGGACGCGATCCCGCGGCGACGCCGAAGCCCGATCCGGATTCGCCGCTCAGCTACGGCATGGAGGGCGCCCGCGGCGCCGACGTGCCGCCGGCGCTCTTGACCGGTTACGAAACCCATGGGCTGCATTCCGCCAACGCGGTGACGCGGTTCGAGGAAGAGATCGGCGGGCCGTTGCGCGGCGGCGATCCCGGCGCGCGGCTGTTCAAGCAGGACGACGCGGCGTTGCCGCAAGCTGCGCCGTTCGATCCGATCGAAGGCCACGGCCTGCTGCTGGTGCCGCTCTACGACGTATTTTCCGGCTCGGAGACCGGCCGCGCCAGCGCGTTACTTGCCGCGCGGGCGCCGGCGCCACGGCTGCTGCTGCACCCGGATGACGCCGCCGCACTCGGCCTCGCCGAAGGCGCTTCAGTGATGCTCGACGGCGTCGCCTGCGCAGCTTCGCTGACGCTCGAATCCGGTCTGGCGCGCGGCGTGGTCGCGGTCAGCGTCGGCACGCTCGCGCCGCGCGGCTCGCTGCGCCGCATCCGCGTGGAGGCCGCGCGATGATCGGCATGGCGCTCACCGCGATCATCTCCACCATGCTGATCATGGTGCTGCTGGTGGTCGCCGGCACCTTCACCTGGGTGGAGCGCCGCGTGCTCGGCTTCGTGCAGGAGCGGCTCGGCCCCAACCGCGTCGGCCCGTTCGGTTTCCTGCAATGGGTCGCCGACACCGTGAAGATTTTGACCAAGGAGGATCGGCCGCCGCCGGGTGCGGATCGCGTCGCCTATATTCTGGCGCCGATGGTGGCGGCGACGCCGGTGCTCGCCGGCTTCGGCGTGGTGGCGTTCGGCGACGGGCTGGCGCTGGCAAACATCGACGTCGGCGTGATGTTCCTGCTCGGCATGATGGGGCTGACGGTCTATGGCGTGGTGCTCGGCGCGCTGGCCTCGCACAGCCGCTTCGCGCTGATGGGGGGCCTGCGCGCCGCCGCGCAGATGCTGGGCTATGAGGCGTTTCTCGGGCTGTCGCTGCTCGGCGTGGTGATGATCGCCGGCAGCCTGTCGCTGACCGAGATCGTGCACGCCCAGCGCGACGTCTGGTTCGTGCTGCTGCAGCCGTTCGGCGCGGCGCTGTTCTGCATTGCCGGCGTCGCCGCGGCGCACCGGCTGCCGTTCGATCTACCGGAATCCGAGAACGATCTGGTCGCGGGCTATCTCACCGAATACACCGGGATGTCGTTCGGGCTGTTCTTCCTCGGCGAATATCTCGCGGTGCTGCTGGTCGCATCCTTGGCGGTGACGCTGTTCTTCGGCGGCTGGCTCGGGCCGGTTTGGCTCGGACCGTATCTGCCGGGGCCGATCTGGTTCGGGCTCAAGGTCGGCGTCATCGCGCTGATCTTCATCTGGATCCGCGCCACGTTGCCGCGGCCGCGCTACGATCAACTAGTGCGGTTCGCCTGGAAGATCGCGCTGCCGCTGGCGCTGGCCAATCTGCTGCTCACCGGCCTCATCGTGGTAGCGAGGAGCGCGCCATGATCGGATGGCTGGAAGCGCTGTTGCGCGTCGGCCGCAAGCTCGCGGCCAAGACGGTGACGGTGCAATATCCGGAAGTGAAGCCGCAATTGCCGCCGCGCAGCCGCGGCCGCATCGTCTTGACCCGCGATCCCGACGGCCAGGAGCGCTGCGTCGCCTGCAATCTTTGCGCAGTGGCCTGTCCGGTCGGCTGCATCGATCTGTCGAAGGCGGTGGCCGAGGACGGCCGCTGGTATCCCGAGCACTTCCGAATCAATTTTGCGCGCTGCATCTTCTGCGGCTATTGCGAGGAGGCCTGTCCGACGGCCGCGATCCAGCTGACGCCGGATTTCGAATTGAGCGAGTGGCGGCGCGACGCGCTGGTCTATGACAAGAAGGATCTGCTGATCGCCGGTGAGGGCAAGGTGCGCGGCTATCGCTATTGGTCGGTCGCCGGCAAGGCGATCACGGGGAAGGACAAGGGCGATGCCGAGCACGAGGCGCCGCCCGTAGATTTGAAGGGACTACGACCCTGAGCCCGCTTCTCGCCGTCTATGCCGGATCATTGGCGCTGATCGCCGCCGCCCTTGCGGTGACGCGGTATAACGTCGTGCATGCGCTGTTGTATCTGTTGGCGATGCTGCTGGCGCTGGCGGCGTCGTTCTTTGCGCTGCGTGCTGCGTTCGCCGCGGTGCTGCTGATCATGGTCTATGCCGGCGCGATCATCGTGCTGTTCGTGTTTGTGGTGATGGCGGTCGGCACCTCGCCGGAGGCGATCGCCCGCGAGCGCGCGATGCTGAGGCGCAGCTGGCCGATGCCAGCGGCGATCAGCGTGCTGGTGGCGGCGCCGTTTCTGTTCGGGATCGGCGAGCAGGCGCCCGGCAACACCGCGCCGATCGCAGCGCAAGCGGTCGGCCGCTTGCTGTTCGGGCCCTGGGCCTGGGCGATCGAACTCGCCTCGTTCCTGCTGCTCGCCGGCCTGATCGGCGTCCGCCACATCGGCCGCGACCGCGCCCAGGAGCCAGACGCATGACCGGCACCGCGCTCACCGGGATGATGATCGTCGCCGCCGGGCTGTTCGCCGCGGGTGTGTTCGGCGTGCTGGCGCGGCGCGGCATCCTGTTTCAGCTGATTTCGCTGGAAGTGGCTTTGAGCGGCCCGGCTTTGGCCTTCATCGCCGCCGGCGCTTATCACGGCGACGCCGAAGGGCAGGGCATGTTCGTGCTGGTGCTGACGCTGGCGGCCGCCGAGGTCGCGGTCGGTCTGGCGCTGTTTCTGCGGATTCGCCGCAGCAAAGGCAGCGACGACAGCGACGCCGTCAGCGGGTTGAAGGGATGAGCATGGCCAGCCTGCTGCCCTTCGTCCCGGTCTCCGCGCTGCTCGGCTTCGTGCTGCTGGCGCTGGCGCCGCTGCGGATTTCGCGCGGCGTCGTGATCGGCCTCGGCGTCGGCGCGGCGATCGTGCCGGTGCTGCTGTTGCTGCCGGTGGTGGTGTCCTGCTTCGGCGGCGGCTGCGAAACCGGCGCGGTGGCGACGATCCTGACCATTCATGTCGGCGCGCTTGCCGCGCAAATCGCAATGTCGCTCGATCCGTTGAGCGTGGTTGCCGGCATCACCGTCGCGGTGGTCGGCGCCTTGGTGATGATCTATGCCGGCGCCTATATGAGCGAGGAGCCGGTCGACGACCTGCGGCGGTTCTTCGCCTATATGAACCTGTTTCTCGCCGGCATGTTGGCGGTGGTGCTGGCCGCCGACGTGCTCTTGCTGTTTCTCGGCTGGGAAACCATCGGGCTGTGCAGTTTCTTCCTGATCGCCTACACCACGCAGCGGCCGAAGGCGGTGGCCGCCGGCACCAAGGCGCTGGTCACCACCCGCGTTGCCGACACCATGCTGCTCGCCGGGCTGATGCTGCTGTTCCTGGCGACCGGCACCACGCGGTTCGACGGCATGCTGGCCGGCGTCGGTGCGATCGACGCCTGGCAGCTGGCGGCGATTGCAGGATTGATCGCGATCGGCGCGCTCGGCAAATCGGCGCAGATCCCGTTTCACACCTGGCTGCCGAGCGCGATGGCCGGACCGACGCCGGTGTCGGCGCTGCTGCATTCCGCCACCATGGTGGCGGCCGGCGTGATCCTGCTGGTGCGGCTGGCGCCGCTGTTCGCCGCAGCCCCGGAAATCTCGGCCTGCGTCGCCGTGCTCGGGCTCGCCACCGCGATGCTGGCGGCGCTGGCAGCGTTGCTGCAGACCGACGTCAAGAAGCTGTTGGCGTTCTCTACCATGAGCCAGATCGGCTTTATGGTGCTGGCGCTCGGCATCGGCGCACCGGCCGCGGCCTTGGCGCATTTCGCGATTCACGCGGTGTTCAAGTCGTTGCTGTTTCTCAGCGCCGGCATCATGAGTCACGGCGCGCACGGCGACACCGACATCAACGCGCTGCGCGGCTCACGGCGCCGCCAGCCGCTGGCGTTCTGGACGTTCGCGATCGGCGCCGCGGCACTCGCCGGTCTGCCGCTGGTCACCGCCGGCTGGTACTCCAAAGAAGCCATGCTCGGCGCGGTGCTGAGCAGCGGATTGTGGGGCGTGCCGCTGTGGGCGCTGGCGGTCGCGGCCGTGGTGCTGACCGGCACCTACAGTTTTCGCGTGGTGTTTGTTGCGGCGAGCCGGGGTCCGGACAAGTCGATCGCACCGTGGGAAGGGCTTGCGGTCTGGGCGCCGTTGATCGCGCTGGCAGTGCTGGCGTTGCTCAGCGGTTTCCTGGTCAATGCGCTGATCAGCTTCGATGGCGGCACGCTGAATGATCCGTCGTTGATTGCCGAACTGCTCGGCGCAGCGGCGCCGCTCGCAGGCGTCGCGTTGGCGCGGCATCTGGTGGTTTATCCGCAACTGCTCGACCAGCTCAGGGCCAAGCTGCGGCATCGCAAGGTGTTCCGCATCGACAGCCTGTATTACTTCATTTTGGTGCGCGGCTTCCGCAAGCTTAGCCACGTCATGGCGGGGCCGAGCGGGGAGCAGGCGGCGGTCGCTCAAGTCGAAGAGGCGCCCCCGTTCGACGTGGTGAAGCTGGTGGCCGGCGATCCGATCGGCCGCGCGCTGGTCGCTGCGGCGACGCGGTTGGTGCAGGCCGTGGTCAGGGTGTTCGATCCCGACCGGATCGACCTTTTGTGGATGCGGTTTGCGCGGTCGCTCGGGCGGGCCTGGGAGCATGTGCACCGAATCCAGACCGGCCGGGTGCGGGATCAATCGCTGGGCTTGGCGCTCGGCTTCGCTGGACTTCTGTTGTTTGCCTGGGGGACGTCATGGCGCTGATTGCGCTTCTCTTGCTTCCGATGCTCGGCGGCTTTGCGGCCTATTTCCTCGGCGGACGTGGCGAGGCGCCACGCTGGGTATCGATCGCGTCGCTCGCCGTCACGCTCATTGTGCTGATCGTCAGCGTCGCCGGTGGCGACGATGGCCGTTGGCTGGCGCAGGTCGATCTTCCCTGGGTGCCGTCGTTCGGAATTTCGATCAATCTCGCGCTCGACGGGCTGTCGGCGGCGTTGGTCGGCATCGCCGCAGGCCTCGGCATCATCGGCGTGATGGCCTCATGGCACGAGATCAAAGTCGATTCCGGGCTGTTTCACGCCTGCCTGTGCTGGACCGTCTCGGCCACCATCGGGGTGTTTCTGTCGTTCGATCTGTTAGTGTTCGCCTTCTTCTGGGAGGCGCAGCTGATCCCGAGCTTCATGCTGATCGCGGTGTGGGGCCACGGCGCCAAGGAAAGTGCCGCGCTGAAATTCCTGATCTTCAACGCGGTGGCCGGCTTCGGCCTGCTGGCCGGGGTGTTCGGGTTGGCGTCGATGGCCGACACCATGACCTTCAACGCCTTCACGCTCGCCGAGCTGAAGCTGTCGACGCCGATGCAGGTCTGGCTGTTGCTGGGTTTTTCGCTGGCGTTCTTGGTCAAGCTGTCGGTGCCGCCATTCCACGCCTGGCTGCCGGATGCCCACACGCTGGCGCCGACCGCGGGCTCGATCCTGCTCGCCGGTTTATTGTTGAAGACCGGCGCCTACGGCCTGTTCCGGTTCAGCCCGATGCTGTTTCCCGACGGACTCGTCGTGCTGGCGCCCTATGGCATCGCGCTGGGCGCTGCCGGTGCGCTGTATGGCGGCGTGGTGGCCTGCGGTCAGACCGACGCCAAGCGGCTGGTCGCCTACACCTCGGTGGCGCATATGTGCATCGTGCTGATGGGCGTCGCCGCCGGAGTGGAATACGCGCTGGCCGGTGCGGCGGTGGAGATGGTGGCGCATTCGTTTTCCGCCTCGGCGCTGTTCCTGCTGATCGGCGCCTTGTACGAGCGCACCCAGACTCGCGACCTGCGCGAACTTGGCGGCTTGCAGCAAAGCGCGCCGCGGTTCGCCGCGGCGTTCGCGCTGTTCTGTTCGGCGCTGCTGGCGCTGCCGGGGACGGCGAATTTCGTCGGCGAGGCGCTGGTGGTGGTCGGCATCTTCCAAGTCAGCTGGCCGTTTGCGCTGGTGGCGTTGAGCACGCTGATCGTCTCGGTGGTGTACGGCACCCGGCTGTTGAAGGGCGTCACCTTCGGCGCAGCCTCCCCGAAGGTCGTGCGCGATCTCGGCTGGCGTGAAGTCGCCACCGTGATTGCTTTGGCCGTTGGCACTGTGCTGGTCGGCCTCTATCCGCAAAGCGTCATCGGCCTAGTTGGCCCGGCGATCAAGGCGGCGCTGGTGCCGCAGCTGCCATGACCACAGCCCAGCTCGCCGCGCTATCGCCACTTGCGGCCCTCGCCATCGGCGCGGTGGTCGCGATGCTGCTGGCGCCTCTCACGCAAACCGCCGGCGCGGCGCGGATCGCTGCGGCGACAGGTCTCGCCGTGGCGGCGCTGCTGGAGATCCTGCGGGCCGGCATCCCGGCGGCGCCGATCGGCGCGCTGTTCACCGACGACGGGCTGGCGCGCTACGGCACCGCCTATGCGGCGCTGTTCGGGCTCGCCGCGCTGGTGTTCCTGCGGGTCGGCGGCGTCGCCAAGGAAGCGCCGGCGCTGGTGGCGCTGGTGGCGCTCGGCGCCGCCTCGCTGACCGGCGCCGGCCACGCCGCGACGCTGTTTCTCGGGCTCGAGCTGATCAGCCTGTCGCTGATCGCGCTGTTTGCCTTCCCGCTGACCGAGAAGGCATTGGAGGCGAGCTACAAGTTCCTGGTGATGAGCGGGCTCGCCACCTCGGCGCAGCTGCTCGGTGTGGCGCTGATCTATGCCGAAACCGGCGCGCTGGATTTTCCCGGCTGGGTCGGCCACGGTCCGTTGTTCGCGCTCGGCACCGCGCTGCTGCTGGCTGGTCTGGCTTTCAAGTTTTCGCTGGCGCCGTTCCACATGTGGACGCCCGACGCCTTCCAGGGCGCGCCGGCCGGCGCCGCGGCGCTGGCGGGCGTGGTGTCGAAGGCCGCGGTCGCGATCGCGATCCTGCGGCTCAACACCGAGGCGCAATTGCCGCAGCCGTTGTGGAGTGCGGGTCTCGCCACGCTCGGTGCTGCGTCGGTGCTGGTCGGCAATGTGCTGGCGCTGCGGCAGCAGCTGTTGCCCCGCATGCTGGGCTATTCGACCATCGCGCATTCCGGCTATATCGCGATGATTTTGGCGTCCGGCGCGCCGGGCACCAATGAGGCGGTGCTGTTCTATCTCGGCATCTACGCGCCGGCGCTGACCGCGACGTTGTGCGCCTCGGCGATGCTCGGCCCGGCGCCGATGCTGGAGGATCTACGCGGGCTGGCGCGCAAGCGGCCGCTCGAAGCCACCTCCCTGTCGGTCGGATTGCTGTCGCTGGCGGGCCTGCCGGTGGCAGGCGGCTTCGTGGCTAAACTCTATCTGTTCAAGGCGCTGGTGCAGTCGCAGTCCTGGATCCTGCTGGGGATCGCGGCGTTCGGCGCGGCGCTCGGCTTCTACTATTACATTCGGTTTTTCACCGCGCCGTTTTTTGGCCACGGCGGCATCGAACCGGCGCCACGGCACCGGTTCGATCGTCTGCTGTTGATCTTCTGCTTCGGACTGATCATGTTGTTCGGCTTCGAGCCGCTGGTGCTGATCACCGCGGTGAACTCCGCGCTCGCGGTGCGATAGCGTTGGATTGAGGCGCTTCAAGAGTCCTGGGCCTTCATTCCGGACTTGCTCGTTCTTCGAACTCGCAATCCGGAATGACGACGACATTGGGTTGGATGATCAGTCCCAACCGAAAGTTCTCCAAACGAAAGAGCGCAGGATGACGTGGGGGTCATCCTGCGCGGCAATCGCGGTGTGGAGAGATCCTGCAGTGATTATACCAACGGCGCCGGTATCTGACTCATTTGTGATCCCCTCTCTGGTGCGGATCTGATTCGATGGCGTGGGGAGGATTCGCGCCATGCCATCAGCGGTGCCATTGCGAACGGATTTTTCGGCCGGGGAACTCCGGCAGCTAGCGAAGCGATCGAAGGACAACAACCAAAGCCGGCGGCTGTTGTCGCTGGCGGCCGTTCTGGACGGGATGAACCGCACCGACGCAGCGCGGATCGGCGGGATGGATCGACAGACGCTGCGGGACTGGGTTCATCGCTTCAACGAAGCTGGCCCCGACGGGCTGCTGGACAACTGGGCCAGTGGACCGGCTTCACGGCTGTCGCCGGATCAGCAGGCCGAACTCGCGGCGATCGTGGAGGCCGGCCCCGATTGGGAGCTGGACGGCGTGGTGCGTTGGCGCCGCGTCGATCTGAAGCGGGTGATCGCGGAGCGCTTCGGCGTCGACTATCATGAGCGGCATGTCGGCACGCTGTTGAAGAAGCTCGGCTTCTCGCACGTCAGCGCGCGGCCTCGGCATCCGGGGCAGGATGTCGAGATCATGGAGGCTTTCAAAAAAACTTCTCGCGCGCATTGAGCGTGCATCTGGCGGAGGTGCCCGAAGGCACCCCGATCGAAATCTGGTTCCAGGACGAGGCCAGGATCGGCCAGAAGAACGGCGTGGTCCGGCAATGGGCCAGGCGCGGATCGCGGCCGCGACAGCCCGCCGACCAGCGCTATGAGAACGCCTACCTGTTTGGCGCGATCTGTCCGGCGCGCGGCACCGGCGCCGCGCTCGCGCTGCCGCAAGCCGACACCGAGGCCATGCAGCTTCATCTCAACGAGATATCCCGTCACGTCGCCAAAGGCGCGCAGGCCGTGCTGCTGATGGACCGCGCCGGATGGCACACCACGACGAACCTCGACATGCCCAACAACATCACGCCGATATTCCTGCCATCGCGCTCGCCAGAACTGAACCCGGTCGAGAACATCTGGCAGTACATGCGGGCCAACTGGCTCTCAAACCGCGTGTTCGAATCCTACGACGCCATAGTCGATACGGCCTGCGAAGCGTGGCAAAAACTCGTCGCACAACCCAACACAATCACTTCAATCGGGATGCGAGACTGGGCACATGTCGGTCAATCTCAATGACCGTTGGTATTACGCGGCGGCGGCCAGACGTCCCGCGGCAAGGCCGGTTTCCAGATCGGCGATGATGTCGTCGATGTGCTCGAGGCCGACCGACAGCCGCACGTAGCCGTCCGACACGCCGGTGGCGAGTTGGTCCTCGACCGAGAGCTGCGAATGCGTGGTCGAGGCCGGATGGATCGCCAGACTGCGAGCATCGCCGATATTGGCGACGTGGTACAGCAGCTGCAGCGCGTCGATGAATTTGCGCCCGGCCTCCTTGCCGCCGGCGAGTTCAAAGCCGACCAGGCCGCCGAACTTGCCGTTGAGATATTTGTCGGCGCGCTCGCGGGCGACCCCGGTCAACTTGGAGGGATGGATCACCTTGGTGACCTCGGGGCGCTTCTCCAGGAAGTCGGCGACGGCTTGCGCGTTCTGCACGTGGCGCTCGATGCGCAAGGGCAGGGTTTCAAGGCCCTGAATGATCTGGAACGCGTTGAACGGCGACAGCGCCGAGCCGATGTCGCGCAACAGCGTGGTGCGGGCCTTGATGATGTAGGCGACCGGGCCGATCGGCTTGACCGCCTCGACCCAGACCGCGCCGTGATAGCTCGGATCGGGCGTATTCAGCGCCGGCTGGCGTTCCGGGAATTTCTCCCAGTCGAAATTGCCGCCGTCGACGATCAGGCCGCCGATCGAGGTGCCGTGGCCGCTGAGATATTTGGTGGCCGAATACACCACGACCGCCGCGCCATGATCGAACGGACGCACCAGCAACGGGGCGGCGGTGTTGTCGACGATCAGCGGAATGCCGAACTTGCGGCCGATCGCCGCGACTTCGGCGATCGGAAACACCGCCAGCTTCGGGTTCGGCAGGGTTTCGGCGTAGTAGGCGCGGGTGCGATCGTCGGTGGCGCGGGCGAAGGCTTCGGGATCCGCCGGGTCGACGAAGCGCACTTCGATGCCCTGGTCCTTCAGCGTGTTGGCGAACAGATTCCAGGTGCCGCCATAGAGGTCGGTGGAACTGACGACGTTGTCGCCGACCCGGGCAAGATTCTGCAGCGAGAACGCCGAAGCGGCTTGGCCCGACGACACCGCGAGCGCCGCGACGCCGCCTTCAAGCGCCGCCACGCGCTGCTCCAGCACGTCATTGGTCGGGTTGCCGATCCGCGTGTAGATGTTGCCGAGTTCCTTCAGCGCGAACAAGTTGGCGGCGTGCTCGGTGTTGTGGAACTGGTACGAGGTGGTCTGAAAGATCGGCACCGCGACTGAGCCGGTGGCCGGGTCGGCGCGCCAGCCGGCGTGAAGCGCGAGCGTATCGGGATGAAGCTTTCTGGTCATCGGAAAGGATCCTTCGACAATGAGGGTCGATGAGTGACGACGGCAGCGTTGCACATCAGCAAGGTGACGCTGGTTGCGTCCGCGGTGCGATGCACAGAGCCCTGAAGCCGCAATCACGCCTTTCGCCCGAACCGAAGTCAACCGGAGAGGGGAAATAAAAATCTCCTCCTGGCAGTGCATCAGCTCGCAGGCCCGGCGTTTCCTCGAAATGTACCCGGGAGACAGAATATTCTTCTATCCGGCGCAGGCCGCAGGTGGCCGCGGCGGTCCATCGCCGCGCCGTGCAACGTGCGCTGGCGGCCAAGAAAAAGGCCGCCATTGCTGGCGGCCAAGTCTAGGGAGGAAACGCCCAAGGAGGGCCTCAGCAGCGAAGGTCGCCGCCGCACGGTTGAGCAGCGACGCTCAAGCGTCCATGTTGTGCAGGTGCTGACGGTTGCGCAGCACGATCTGCCGGGCTCCGGAGAAGCCAAGCACGCCCTGGCTATGGAGTTGCGACAGCGCACGAGAAACGGTTTCGAGGGTGAGGCCGAGGTAGTCGCCGATGTCGCGGCGGCACATCGGCAGCGCCATCAGGCCAGCGACGGCGAGGCGGCGATCCATCTCGAGCAGGAAATTGGCGACGCGCTCCATCGCATTCTTGCGGCCGAGCAACAGCATGTGATCTTCGGCGTGGCGCAATTCGCCGGCGGTCATCGCCCACAGGCTGCGAGCGACATTGACGTCGGTGGCGGCTGCCTGTTCCAGGCT
Source organism: Rhodopseudomonas palustris BisB18 (assembly GCF_000013745.1). Lineage (GTDB taxonomy): Bacteria > Pseudomonadota > Alphaproteobacteria > Rhizobiales > Xanthobacteraceae > Rhodopseudomonas_A > Rhodopseudomonas_A palustris_F. The sequence goes on along the minus strand of NC_007925.1, from coordinate 4,505,539 downwards.
GCGGCGCTTCAACAGGCGGACCGTGGTGTCGACGATGGCTTCGGCGGTCAGCCGATGCACCGGCCCCGATTCAAGGCCGAACACGTCGCCCGGGAGATAGAAGGCGCCGATCTGGCGGCGACCATCGGACAGCAGCTTGTAGTTGCGAACGGCTCCAGATACCACTTGATAGACGTATTCGGAGGTTTCGTCCTCGCCGTAGATTTCCTCTTCCTTCCGGTAGGAAAATTCGGAGGCGACTAGACCGGCATGGCCGGTTACCGTCGAGAACTGGTCGCCCGAGGCGAAGGCCGTGTTGCCCGACTTGGCGTTGCCGTCCGAAGTTCTGACCGACTGGTTGAGCATTCGCCATCTCCTGTTCGGAAGTTGATGGAGGATTTCTAGCCAATCTGACCCAGATCAGAAATTTCGCTGCTTATCTTAAGGAGGTTCCCCTAAGTAGTTTACCGGAGGTCGCGACCGGAGCCGGCGTTCGGGGCCTGGCTTTCCTGCATGGCGCCGCGGATATGGTTCACCAGGCTTTCCTCGAGATGCGGCTTCAGCACCACGTGATAGACGCCGGAAGCGGCGGCCCGCGCCGAGATGCTCTCATCGGGATAGCCGGTGATCAGCACGATCGGGGCCTCGATGCGCCGGGCGCGCAGCTTCTTGGCCAGGTCGATGCCGTTCATGGTCGGCATTTTGTAGTCGATCACGATGCAATCGACCTTGTTTTCCGCCACCGCGTCCAGCAGTGCCGCGCCGTTGCGGAAGGTGCGGACCTCGAAGCCATCGGTCTCCAGCAAAAAGCGCAACGAGCCGAGCACGCCGAAATCGTCGTCCACCACATAAACAATCGTAGCCGCGCTCGCCATCACGAATGCCCGCGCAGCGTGAAGTGGGTTGAAAAGTACATCCTTTCAGATAGGACAGTTCTTCGCGGGCGAGCTTGATCTAACTCAATCCTTGAGGGCTCCACCGCGAATTGCCATGCGAACCAGTTCCGACAGGCTGCCGGCTTGCATTTTGGTCATGACGTTCGCCCGGTAAACCTCGATCGTGCGCGGGCTGATGTCGAATTCGCGAGCGATCACCTTGTTGGAGAGGCCGGCGACCAAGCCGTCCATCACCTGACGTTCCCGCGGCGACAACGTCTCGATCCGCGCCGCGATCTCGGGCGCGATGGCGTCGCTTCTGACGCCATCCTTCGGTTGCGTGAGCGCGGTTTCGATCATGCCGATCAACCGATCGTCCTCGAACGGTTTCTCGATGAAATCGATGGCGCCAAGCTTCATGGCCTCGACCGCCAGCGGAACGTCGCCGTGTCCGGTCATGATCACCACCGGCAGCGGGTTGCGGTTCGCCTTCAATCGCTTCAGCAGGTCCATGCCGTCGATGCCGGGCATTCGCACATCCGATACCACGCAGCCGAACTCCAGCGTTTCAACCACTTCCAGAAACGCCACTGCCGACTCGAACAGCACGACCTCAAAATCGACGGAACTGAGCAGGAATTCCAGCGAATCCCGCATCGCGGGATCGTCGTCGATCACGTACACGTTGCCCCTAGGTGGCATCGGCGAGATCCTCACTGGCTGCGGCGGGAAGCGTGAAACGGAAGGTGGCGCCGCCTGCGGAATTGGTCTCGGCCCACATCCGCCCGCCATGGGCCTCGATGATCGAACGGCTGATCGACAGTCCGACTCCCATTCCGGTTTCCTTGGTGGTGAAAAAGGTTTGGAACAGGTTGGACTTGACGTCGTCGTGAAATCCGCTGCCGGTATCCGAAACCGCGACTTCGATCATGTGATCGGCGACCCTGTTGTTTGCCACAACCAGCTCTCTCTTGTCAGAATGCGCCATAGCTTCCACGGCGTTGCGAAACAGGTTCACCAAGACTTGCTGGATCTGGACCCGGTCGACCAGCACCATGTCGCTTTGCCGATCAAGGTTGAAACGCAGCAACACCCCCTGTTCGCGGGCGCCGGTGAGGCCCAGCGCGCCGGCTTCTTCGATCAATTTGGCAAGGCTCTCCACGCGCTTTTCCGACTCCCCCCGCGACACGAAATCGCGCAGTCGGCGGATGATCTGGCCGGCACGGAGCGCCTGTTCGGCAGCGCGGTCCATGGCGGCTTCGATCTTCGGCCGATTGGGATCGTTACTACCGCTTAGCAGCCGGCGCGAGCCTTTCATGTAATTGCTGATCGCGGACAACGGCTGGTTGAGTTCATGGGCCAGGGCCGACGCCATTTCGCCCATGGCGCTCAACCGGGAGACGTGCACCAGTTCAGATTGCAGCTCATGGAGCCGGGCCTGGGTTTGCTGATATTCCGTGAGGTCGCGGATGAAGCCCGTGAAGTGAGGTTCGCCCCCGGAGCGCATCTCGCCGATCGTCAGATGGATCGGAAAGGTGGTGCCGTCGCGGCGCCTGCCGGTGACGATTCGGCCGATTCCGATGATGTGCCGTTCGCCGGAGGCGCGGTAACGGTCGAGATGGTTGTCGTGACGCGCCCGATCCGGCCCCGCCATCAGTTCGCTGACGTTGCGGCCGATCGCCTCGCCTTCCGAATAGCCGAACAGCCGCTCGGCCGCGCTGGAGAAGAAGCGCATGATGCCGTGACCGTCGATGACGATCATGGCGTCGGGCACGGTGTCGAGGATCGAGCGCAGCTGGCTCTGCTGGGTTCGCAGCGCCTCTTCGAGCTGCTTCTGGTCGTCGATGTCGAGGATGATGCCGCACAGATGGCGCGGCGTGCCGTCCTCAGCCTTCACCACGCCGCCCCGAGCCCGGACCCAATGGCAGGTTCCCGATCCCGGCCGTCGCTCGATCCGGTATTCGACGTCGAAATTGTCGCCGCTATCAACCGACTGTTTCAGCGCCAGTACGGTGCGGGCGCGATCCTCAGGCGTCAGCAAGGACAGGAAAATATCGTAGCTGATCGGCTTGTCGCCGGAGAATCCAAACAGGTCCCGGGCGGTCTTCGACCAGCTCAGTTGCCGGGTCGCCAGGTTGAGTTCCCACACCCCGATGCCGGATTCCTCAATGCCGAACTGCAGGCGTTCACTACGCGACCGTTCATCAAGGGAGGGTTGTTTTCTATCGGTCACGCTCCGCCTTCACCCGTTAATTATGTCGTTCATATCACAACGACATTCGGGTTCGCAACACAGTCGGAACGAGTCGCAATTCAAAGTCCGGCGATGGCGGGGACCGCCGCCATCACGACATCGGCGGTGGCCCCGGCGGGTTGGACGTCAGATCGCTTTCGACATCTGGTCGTCTTCCGGGGAGTTCAGGTAGAATCCGGACATCGTGTCGACCCAACACAGGTGATCGTGGACCTCCTTGACCCCGCAGACATTCTCGGCGGCCACGATCGCCGCCTTGCGGGAGCGTTCCTCGGTGATCACGCCGCTGAGATGGACCACACCGTCGCGGACGATGACGCTGAGCCCGAACGGCCGCCAATCATTGTGCTCGATCGCGGCGGTGACGCGGCCTCGGATCTTGTCGTCGGCCTCGCTCGGCGCAGGCACGTCGCGCGCCAAATTGGCCACCGCCTGCAGCAAGTTCTTGCGGGTGACGATTCCGACCATCCGGCCGTCCTGCATCACCGGCAAGCGTTTGACGTGGTGTTTCTCCATCGCCTTGACGATCTCGGCGACGGTGGCTTCGGCATTCACGGTGTGCGGATGCGTGGTCATGATCTCGCCGACCTTGCGGCCGTGCTCGTGAACGAAATCGGACGCCGATTGGCCGGGGCCGAGCAACAGCCGCAGCCAACGGCCGCGCTTGCGTTCGGTGCCGATTTCGGCGCGACGGATAAAATCGCCCTCCGAGATGATACCGATCAGTTCGCCGGCTGCGTTGACCACGGGCAGTCCGCTGACGTGCTGCGACAGCATGATGTTGGCGGCATCGACGATCGAAGCGTCAGGGCTCACGGTGACCACTTGCCGGGTCATAATCTGATGCGCACGCATGTTTGTCTCCCGAACTCGCCATTGGCGATCCTGCAAACCTATTCGCTACGATGGCGCCAGTGATTGATGCAGGTCAACCATTGGCTGTGCGGCGCGCATCCGTGCTAACCGGTTTTCGTCGCGCCCGGATGGCGGCTTGAGTCCTGAGCCAGAAACAGAACTAATGCGACATCAGCGCCGGAACGGTGAGCGACTTGAACATGCCGCGGGTCACGCCGCCCAGCACGAATTCGCGAATCCGCGAATGGCCGTAGCCGCCCATCACCAGCAGATCGGCGCTGGTGTCGGCCGCCAACGAGAGAATCGCACTGTGGATATTCGCCGGTTCGCAGGCGAATTTGTTGGCCGACGCCGCCAGATCGTGGCGGGCGAGGTGGGCCACCAACGCATCCGATGACAATTCCTCCGGCACGTCGTCGTCCTCGTTGATCGCCACGATCTCGATCTGCGCAGCCTTGTGGAGGAACGGCGTGGCGTCCCTGACGGCGCGGGCCGCCGGTCGGCTGCCGTCCCAGCAGATCAGGACCCGATCGAGCTTGAGCGGTCCGGTATGAATATAGGGCATCAGCAGCATCGGCTGACCCGAATTGAACAGTACCGCTTCGGGAAGGGCGTCGTGGTGGCTGGGCCGGGCGCGGTCCGCCTGGGCGACGATGCTCAGGTCGTAAAGTCGCGAAATCTCCGACAGCGTCTGATTGGCCAGCGCCGGGCTGTCGCACAGGGTCCGTCCGCCATGCAACAGGCCGGAGGATCGCACGGCGATCTCGAATTGGTCGAGTCTCTGCGCAGCCAGATCGAGATCGGTGTTGTACTGCGTCGCGTCGGCAAAATAGGCCGCGGAAGCGCCGACCACGATCGCCGGGTTGATCGGCTGATAGGCGCAGGCGATGCCGTCCAGATGCGCGTCGAACAGCTTGGCGACGGAAATGGCGCAGTCGATCAACGACTCGGCGGGGCGATCGACCGGAAGATGGACCAAAATATCGTTCAACATTGCGGCGGTCTTTCTTTGATACTGATCGGCGATTTTGGCATGGATTGACTATACCGGCGTCGCAGCGCGCCACTTTGATCTATCTCATCCCGTCGCCGATGATCCAAGCTTAGATGACTTGGTATCGCCGCGAGTTGAGATGGGAATGGGGCCCGGCAGGGGGAACCGATGACTTATGCGACCGTGATGGTGAGCTTGGCGCTTGACCGGCCCAACACGCGCCGGCTCGACGTCACTGTCAAGCTGGCCGACCAGTTCGATGCCGGCGTGATCGGGGTCGCGGCGTCGGATTTCAGCCCGCCGCTATACTACACGTCCGGCGAACAGGCACAAAAGCTGCTGGCGCAAGGCTCCGAAGTCATCACCAAGCGGACGGCAGAACTCGAGGCGGAATTCCGCGCCGCGATGCAGGGTCATGCGCGCCAGGTGCAATGGCGCTGTGCGGTGGAGATTCCGGCCAAATACATCGCCCTGCAGGCCCGCGCCGCCGATCTCGTGGTCACCGGCGCCATCGGCACGTTGACCGATCCGTTCGCGGTGGCCGATCCCGCGGATCTGGTGATGCAGGTCGGGCGGCCCTTGCTGGTGGTGCCGGAGACCACCGGGCCGATCAATCTGACCAGCATGCTGGTCGCGTGGAAAGATTGCCCGGAAGCCAGGCGGGCGGTCGTCGATGCGCTGCCGCTATTGCGCAAAGCCGGCAAAGTGAAGGTCGCCGAGATCGTCGAAGATGACGGCAACCATCAGGATGCGAAGGCCGGGGTCGCTGACGTCGTCGCCTGGTTGGGCCGGCATGGCGTCGCGGCCACCGGCTTTGTGCCGGAGGTCGGCGGCAATGTCGCGGTGCAACTCGAGCGAATTGCCACCGCCGTCGATGCCGGCGTGGTGGTCGCCGGCGCTTACGGACATTCGCGGTTTCGCGAATGGGTGTTGGGCGGCGTGACCCAGCATCTGGTCGCGCATCCGAGCCGCTGCGCTTTGCTGTCGCATTGATCGGATAGCCTGCGTTCAAGGAGATCGGCCGATGTCGCAGCCACAGGTCGCCGCAGCCCTCGCTCCCGACGTTCCGACCGAGGTCGCCATCAGCCCTGGCGAGGCAGAGGGGTCGGCGTCGGAACGCGCGGACCGGCTGTTTCATGCCGCGCTGGCGCGGCTCACCGGCGGCATCTCGCCGGCGGCCCTGAGGCTGGCCTATACCGATTGGCTGCTTCACCTGATGTCGGCCCCGGCCAGGCGGCTCGATATCGCGCAGGCCGCGATGCACGCCGCCGGGCAGTTCGCCGCGGCCGCGGCACGGCTTCCAGAGACGCCTTGGGCGAGCATCAAGCCACAGCCTGCCGATCGGCGCTTCGCGGGACCGGGCTGGGAACTGGCGCCGTTCAATCTGATGGCGCAGGGCTTCCTGTTGGCCCAGCAATGCTGGCAGACCGCGACCACCGGCGTGCGCGGCGTGTCGCATCAGAACGAGGCAATCGTTGCGTTCTCGATGCGGCAACTGCTCGACACTTTCGCTCCGTCGAATTTCGCCGTCAGCAATCCCGAGGTGATCCAAAAGGCGATCGCGACGGGCTGCAGCAATTTCGCGGCCGGGCTGCAGAATTGGTGGAGCGACCTGCAAGCGCTGCAATCCGGCAAGCCGGTCGCCGATCATCGCTTCACGGTCGGCAAGGACGTCGCGGTGACGCCGGGCAAGGTGGTCTACCGCAACGACCTGATCGAACTGCTGCAATACGCGCCGTCGACGCCCCAGGTGCATCCCGAGCCGATCCTGATCGTGCCGGCCTGGATCATGAAATACTACATTCTCGATCTGTCGCCGAGAAACTCGCTGGTCAAATTCCTGGTCGACCGCGGCTTCACCGTGTTCATGATTTCGTGGCGCAATCCCGAGGCCCGCGACCGCGACATCAGCTTCGATGATTACCGAAAGCTCGGCGTCGACGCAGCGGTTGTGGAGATCACCCGGCTGGTGCCGGACGCGGGGATCCATGCGGTGGGTTATTGCCTCGGCGGCACGTTGCTGGCGATCGCCGCGGCGGCGATGGCGCGCGACGGCGTCAGCCGATTGACGTCGATCACCTTGCTGGCGGCGCAAACCGATTTCACCGAAGCCGGCGAGCTCACGCTGTTCATCAACGAAAGCCAGGTGGCGTTTCTCGAGGACATGATGTGGGACCGCGGCGTGCTCGACACCACGCAGATGGCGGGCGCGTTCCAGATCCTGCGCTCCAACGATCTGATCTGGTCGCGGCTCGTCCACGACTACCTGATCGGCGAGCGCGCCCCGCCGAGCGATCTGATGGCGTGGAACGCCGATGCGACGCGACTGCCATACCGAATGCACTCGGAATATCTGCGCAAACTGTTTCTCAACAATGATCTCGCCGGCGGACGTTATGCGGTCGACGGCCGGCCGGTGTCGCTCTCCGACATTCACACGCCGATGTTCGTGGTCGGCACGTTGCGCGATCACGTCGCCCCGTGGAAATCGACCCACAAGATCCATTTTCTCGCCGACGCCGAAATCACTTATCTGCTGACCAGCGGCGGCCACAATGTCGGCATCGTCGCGCCCCCCGGCGATTCCGGCCGGTCCTACCAAGTGCTGACCAAGGCCGCCGACGCCCCGTATATCGGGCCCGACGACTGGCTCAAAGTCGCGCCGCATGTCGAAGGGTCTTGGTGGAACGAGTTTGCGCGATGGCTTGCCGCGCGCTCCGGCGAGATGGTCGATCCGCCGGCGATCGGAGGACGCGGCGCGGACAACATGGCGTTGGCCGATGCGCCTGGCAGCTACGTGATGCAGCCGTGACGCGCTGCGTTATGCCCCGGCGCCGCGGGGTATTGCGCGAGGAGTGGTGAGCGCCTCGGTTGCCCGCAGCAGCGTCTGGTCGGGTGTGCCCGCGGCATCGACGATCGTCCAATCGATGACACCGGCGTCGTAGGCCTGCTGCGCTTTGGCGATCTCGGCCGTTGCATCGGAGGCGTCGCCGATCCTGCTGCTGACTCGCGCGATTCTGGTCGCCAAGTCAGCGACCAGAAACAAGCCATCGAACGGAACCTGGGCCCGCTCGGCAACCTCACTGATCGCGCGACGCTCGTCCTCACGTGCGAAGACCGCATCGACCATCGCCGAGTGTCCCTGGGCGAGGATTCTTGCCGCGCGTTGGCAGAGCGTCCGATAAACCTCAGCGGTCACTTGCGGCCGATAGGCCTCGGCCGGCAATCGATCGGTGTCCTTGACGTTGAACTGCTGCTTGCGCGTCACGTCGGAGCGCAGCACGATCGCGCCCGGCAGCGGCGCGATGGTGCTCGCCAGACTGCGCGCCAGCACCGATTTGCCGGTCCCCGACAATCCGCCGATCGCGATCAAGCGCGGCTGCGGCGGCGCGATCAGCCGGCAGGCCAGCGTGAAATAGCTCTCGGCGGTGCGTCGGATCTCGGCCAGATGCGCGGCGTCCTGTGCGGGCCGCGACAGCATCACATTGGCGCGGATCGCCGCGCGCATCGACATCAGCAAGGGAAGCGCCGACAGCGCGTCGAGATGCTGGTCGGAGGTGATGGCGAGGTAACGGTTGAGAACAACGCTGGCGGCCGCTGCGCGGTCGTAGTGGATGAAATCCATCACCACGAAGGCGAGATCGTACAGCACATCGGTCGACGCGATCGAGGGATCGAATTCGATGGCGTCGAACAGCACCGGCTTGCCGTCGATCACCACGATGTTCGCCAGGTGCAGGTCGCCGTGGCAGCGTCGCACGTACCCCTGCTCGCCGCGTCGATCGAGCAGCGGTTGCAGCCGCGCAAAGCCGGCGCGGCTGGCGGCATCCAGCGCCGCGATCGCCGCTCCGTCGAAGCCGCCGGCGCGGAACGCTTTGGTGTTACCGGCAACGATCCGCAAGATAGAATCGATCCAAGGACCGCGTGCGACGATCGGCGCCGCCGCGTGCGAGGCTGCGATGACCTCGGCGATGTCGAGCAGCAGCGCGGTTTCCGGCGGCGCGGCTTCGGCCAGAAGATCGACGGTTTGCCGCTCGTCGAACCGCGTCATATCGATCGCCCATTCGACCACCCGGCCGTCTCCGGCGATCTCGAACCGGCCGTCGGCCCGCTGCGTGATCGGAACGACGCCGCGATAGATCTGCGGCGCGAACAGCCGATTGATGCTCACTTCCTGGTCACAAGCGGCTTTGCGCTTGTCCAGCGTGGAATAGTCCAGATAGGGAAACCGCACCGCGCGCTTGATCTTCAGCGCGCGGTCACCCGCCAGAAACACCGCTGCGCCATGCGTGGTGACGACATGCACCGGTCGATCGCCATGGTTCGCCGAATTCGCCAAGAAGGCGAAGACTTTCTGTTGCAGATCGTCGGGTGCGCAGGAAAAAGGCATGGACCGGTACATTTACGGGCAGTGTAAAGCGAACTTCACATCGGGGACAACTGCCGCAACCTCCGTAGATCACCATAGGAACGGTTACTATAACGCAATCCGCGCGGTAGTTTGACTTTGATCAATTCAAATCCGCAAAGCTGCGGTTAGTGGACATTGACAGCGCGCCGCGACAAACGTGGAGCGCTTGATTCTCCTGCTCCACGTGACTGGGGAGAATCCGAGGCCGCATAGATCGATTGGATAGGACTTGTACCGATTTCTTGAAGCAAATGTTGCCGGCTATATGACGCGCGCGGTGAAAGCGGTGCGGCGCGATATGACCATGCGTGAATTGCAGGACCTGTTCAAACGCGACGACTACAACGCCTATCCGGTCGAAGAGGACGGCGAGGTCATTGGGCTCGTGACCAAGTACGACTTTCTGAAGTGTTTCGCGTTCGCACCCATTCACATGGTGCCGCATTATGACGAATTGATGAATCGGACCGTCGGCGACGTGATGACGCCGGATTTCATCTATGTGCATCCGGAGATCAAGTTGACGCGGGTGCTGCAGTTGATGATCGACCATCAGACCCGAAGTATCCCGGTGGTGGACAACGACCGCAAGCTGATGGGCATCATCTCGCGCGAAGACATCATGCACGCGCTGTCGGACTGCACGCGGCACTGACGCCGACATTGCTCGCCGCCTAGGCCTTCGCCCCCGAAATTCACGCCGCGCTGCGCCGATACGCCGCGCTGGCTCGATTTCTGTCCGGCAAGGCTCGACTCCGCGCGCGCGGGATGTTGGTATATCGACCGCAAGCAGGGGTGCGAGGCACCGCGCTTGTTGTGTGCCTGCAGTCGGTGCCGAGGTCAGATGTCGAACTATCGGTTGAGCAGCCTGCTGTCGCCGCGCTCGGTGGCGCTGGTTGGAGCCAGCCCGCGGCCGAATTCGCTCGGACGCGCGATCCTGAACAATATTCGGGCAGCCCAGTTCCAAGGTCCGCTCGGCGTGGTCAATCCGCGCTATCAGGACATCGGCGGGACGCCGACGATGCGAAGCCTCGCCGAACTGTCGTTCGTTCCCGATCTTGTCGTCGTCACCGCGCCGGCGCGAACCGTGCCGGCGATCGTCGCCGAGGCGGGACGGCTAGGTGCTGCCGGCGCCGTCATCATCAGCTCCGGGCTCGGCCGCGGTAAGGGTTCATTCGGCGATGCTGCCGAGCGCGCCGCGCGCGCCCATGGCATCCGTCTGATCGGCCCGAACTGCCTCGGCGTGATGCTGCCCGGCGTTCATCTCAACGCCAGTTTCGCCGCGCACATGCCCAACGCCGGGCATTTGGCGCTGATTTCGCAGTCCGGCGCGATCGCCGCCGGCATGGTGGATTGGGCCGCGGAGAAATCGATCGGTTTTTCCGGCATCGTGTCGATCGGCGATCAGCTCGACGTCGACATCGCCGACCTGCTCGATCATTTCGCGCTCGACGTCCAGACCCGGGCGATCCTGCTTTACATCGAGGCGGTCAAGGACGCCCGCAAGTTCATGTCCGCGGCCCGCGCCGCGGCGCGGATCAAGCCCGTGGTGGTGGTGAAATCCGGACGCATGGCGCAGGGCGCCAAGGCGGCCGCGACCCATACCGGCGCCTTGGCGGGGGCCGACGCGGTCTATGACGCCGCGTTTCATCGCGCCGGCATGCTGCGGGTGTTCGATCTGCGCGAATTGTTCGACTGCGCCGAGACGCTTGGCCGGATCGCCGCGCCGCGCGGCAAGCGGCTCGCTATCGTCACCAATGGCGGCGGCATCGGCGTGCTGGCGGTCGATCGGCTGGTCGAACTCGGCGGTATTTCCGCCGCGCTGTCGCCCGCGACAAAGAAAAAACTCGACGCCGCCCTTCCGGACACCTGGTCGGGATCGAGCCCGGTCGACCTCGTCGGCGACGCCGACGCCGCACGCTACGAGGTGGCCTTGCAGGCACTGCTCGCCGATGCCGAGAACGATGCAATCCTGGTGATGAACGTGCAGACCTCGATCACCGGCACCGGAGATATCTCCACCACCGTCGCGCGGATCGTCAGCGAGCATCGTGCCGCGCATGCCCCGCCCAAACCGGTGTTGGCGGTCTGGGTCGGGGCCGAGGACGGTGTCACGCGGATGTTCGACGCCGCCGGGATTCCGAACTATCCGACGGAAGACGACGCCGTCCGCGGCTTCATGCATCTGGTGCAGCATCGCGAGGCGGTCGCCGCACTCTCAGAAGTGCCGCCGAGCCTGCCGAAGGATTTTGCGCCCGACGTGGCAGCCGCGCGAAGCATCGTCGAAGCGGCCGTCGACGACGGCCGGATCTGGCTCGATCCGGTCGAGGTCAAGGCGCTATTCGACGCCTACCGGATACCAACGGTACCGGTGCTTGCCGCGGCGGACGCCGAGCAGGCCGCGCGCCAGGCTTCGACGTTGTTGGCGGAGGGCATGACGGTCGTCGTCAAGATCTTGTCGCGCGACATCACCCACAAATCCGACGTCGGCGGCGTGGCGCTCAATCTCACCTCCGCCGAAGCGGTTCGCGCTGCCACCGCGGATATTCTGCAGCGCGCGCGGCTGATGCGGCCCAAGGCCAAGCTCGCGGGCGTCATCGTGCAGCCGATGATGGTCAGGCCGAAGGCGCGGGAGCTCATTCTCGGCATCGCCAACGATCCGACCTTCGGACCGGTGATCGTGTTCGGCCATGGCGGCGTCGGCGTCGAGGTGATCGACGATAAGGCGTTGTCGTTGCCGCCGCTCGACCTCAAGCTGGCGCACGATCTGATCGGCCGCACCCGCATCGCACGGCTGCTGCGCAGCTACCGCGACGTCGCGGCGGCCAAGACCGACGAAATCGCGCTGACGCTGGTCAAGCTGTCGCAGATGGCTGCGGATTTGCCGCAGATCCGCGAGTTGGACATCAATCCATTGCTGGCCGACGAGCACGGCGTAGTGGCGCTCGATGCCCGTGTGGCGATCGGTCCCGAGTTCAGGCAATTCGCAGGTCCCGGCAACGCGCATTTTGCGGTCCGGCCCTATCCCACGCAGTGGCAGCGCCATCTGCTGGTCAAGGATGGCTGGCGGGTCTATGCGCGGCCGATCCGACCCGACGATGAATCCGCACTGCAGGGCTTCTTGAAAAAGATCAGCCCACAGGATTTGCGGCTGCGGTTCTTTGCCGCGATGAAAGAGTTCAGCCATCCTTTCATCGCCCGGCTGACGCAGCTCGACTACGCCCGCGCCATGGCGCTCGTCGCCATCGACGAGGCGAGCGAGGAACTGATCGGAGTGGTCCGGCTGCATTCCGATTCGGTCTACGAGAACGGCGAATTCGCGATTCTGCTGCGCTCCGATCTCAAGGGCAAAGGGCTCGGCTGGGCGTTGATGCAATTGATCATCGACTACGCCCACGCTGAGGGGCTCAAACAAGTCTCCGGCAAGGTGCTGCGCGAAAACGCCGTGATGTTGACGATGTGTCGCGCGCTCGGCTTCGAGGTCCACACGGATCCCGACGACAGTGACTTGTGCGACGTCAAGCTGCCGCTGAAGAAACCATGAGCGCCGTTTTTCTGCCTACAGATGCGCGACCGAAACCACGCGGAAGGTGTGCATCTTGCCGCTGTCGTTGATCGAGACGTATTCGTCCTGCACGAAACACTCGTCCTGGAAGTGGTAGCCGGTTTCGTCGGGACGGGGGTCGCCGGTGATGTCGTATTGAAACGCCCACGATCCGCCCGGGCGATGAATCAGATGGCCGCGCCGGTCGTCTTCGTCGGGGCGGAAGCGGGCCACCCGGCAGGCGTCGCGATGCTTCTTCCATTGCTCCGGATCGATCCGGCCGTTGTCATCGAGCGGCGCGATCACAATATAGGCGATGCCGGCTTCACCTTCCGGATGGCCGGGCTCGCGCGCCAACTCCAGCCTGATTTGACGGAAACTCGAGGGCAGCGAGGAATTCAGAATAGCCGTGGGCGGGGCCTTGGTCATGTCAGAGTCCAATCTTCCATTCCGTCTCGTCCCTGTCCGGCGAAACGACCGGGTTCGCATTCGGCTGCGATTCAACGTAAGCTTATGAGAAGCCGGCACCGCGCTGATTGATTTGCATCAACCGGATCGGCCGGCGCTCGGCGGCTCGGCGCCTTTGAGGGGACAACACGCTTGAGTTCAGAACCGCTGCTCGACACGATCAGCACAGGCGATGGTTTGTTACTGCGTCCGACCGGATCATGGACGGCGGTGCATGCCGCGGCGCTCGAGCATTTGTTCGACGTCGTCGCGCCGCAGTTGCGGCAGGCCAAGGCGCTGACGATCGACCTTGCCGAACTGCATGAAATCGACACCCTCGGTGCCTGGCTGTTGGAAAAGATCTCGCGCCGCGCTGCCCAGGCAGGGCATCCCGCCAGCGTGGTCGGCGCCGCCGAGCGCTATGCCGGGCTGATCGACCAGGTGCGGCAAGTCAACCGCCGGCAGCCGGCCAATGCGGTGCGCGGAAGCCTGATCCTGACGCGACTCGAAGACATCGGCCGGGCCACCTGGGGCGCGCGCGAAGACCTGTTCGCCTTCCTGCAGATGACGGGCGCGCTCGCCAACGCGTTGCTCGGCGTGCTGCGCCGGCCGCGCTCGTTGCGGCTGACGTCGCTGGTCTATCAGATCTATCGGGTCGGTTGGCAGGCGATCCCGATCATCGGGCTGATCACCTTCCTGATCGGCGCGATCATCGCCCAGCAGGGCATCTTCCATTTTCGCAAGTTCGGGGCGGAGTCCTATGTCGTCGACATGGTGGGCATCCTGGTGTTGCGCGAACTCGGCGTCTTGATCGTGGCGATCATGGTGGCCGGGCGATCCGGCAGCGCCTACACCGCCGAACTCGGCTCGATGAAGATGCGCGAGGAGATCGACGCGCTGTCGACCATGGATCTCGATCCGGTCGAGGTGTTGATCCTGCCGCGGGTGATCGCGCTGATTATCGCGCTGCCGATCCTGGCTTTCCTGGGCGCGATGGCGGCGCTGTACGGCGGCGGGCTGGTCGCTTGGTTCTATGGCGGCATGAGTCCGACCATCTTCATCGCGCGACTGCACGAGGCGGTCTCGATCACTCATTTCGAGGTCGGCATCATCAAGGCGCCGTTCATGGCGCTGGTGATCGGCATCGTCGCCTGCAGCGAAGGCTTGCGGGTCATGGGCAGCGCGGAATCGCTCGGCCGGCAGACCACCGCCTCGGTGGTGAAGTCGATCTTCTGCGTGATCGTGCTCGACGGGCTGTTCGCCGTGTTCTTCGCCTCGATCGGAATGTAGCGATGGACGCCATCCCCGAACAATTCGCGATCCGCGTCCGCGACCTTGTGGTCGGCTTCGGCGATCAGATCGTGATCGATCATTTGTCGCTGGATGTCCACCGCGGCGAAATACTCGGGCTGGTCGGCGCCTCCGGCGGCGGCAAGTCGGTGCTGATGCGCACCATCATCGGCCTCATTCCGAAGCGCAGCGGCGAGATCGAGGTGATGGGCCGCGAGGCCGAAGGCGTGCTCGGCGGCCGGCGCCGCAGCGCCTCGGCCTGGGGCATTCTGTTTCAGCAGGGCGCGCTGTTTTCGTCGCTGACCGCGCGGCAGAATGTACAGTTTCCGTTGCGCGAAAATCTCACGATTTCCGAACCGCTGATGGATGAAATCGCCACCGCCAAGCTGGAGATGGTGGGGCTCGCGCCGGACGACTGGGACAAGTTTCCGGCGCAATTGTCCGGCGGCATGACCAAGCGTGTGGCGTTGGCACGGGCGCTGGCGCTCGATCCCGGCATCGTCTTTCTCGACGAGCCGACTTCGGGCCTCGACCCGATCGCCGCCGGCGACTTCGACGTGCTGATCCAAACCCTGCAGAAGACCCTCAAGCTCACCGTGTTCATGGTGACGCACGATCTCGCCAGCCTCAACACGGTGTGCGACCGCGTCGCCGCGCTGGCCGACGGCAAGATCGTCGCCGTCGGTCCGATGGGTGAGCTGCTTGATTCCGATCATCCGTGGGTGAGGGCTTATTTCCACGGCAAACGCTCGCGCATGCTGCGACCAACAAAGGACTAGGCACCATGGAAACCCGTGCGCCTTTCATTATCGTCGGCGCCTTCGTTCTGGCGGCGATCGCCGCGGTGTTCGGCTTCGTGTTGTGGCTGCACAACACCAGCGGTCTCGGTGCGCGCACCACCTATCATGTGCAGTTCAACGGCTCTGTGCCGGGACTTCTGGTCGGTGCCGCGGTGCTGTTTAACGGCATTCGCGTCGGCGAGGTCACCGAGCTCGGGCTGGCGCCGGACAATCCGCGCCAGGTCAATGCCACGATCGGCGTCGATGCGACGACGCCGGTGCGCGCCGACACCAAGGTCGGGCTGGATTTCCAGGGCCTGACCGGCGTGCCGGTGATCGCGCTGGAAGGCGGAACACAATTGGCGCCATCCGGGACGGTGCCGACGCTGGTCGCCGACCCCGGCGCCGGGCAGAGCATGACCCAGGCGGCGCGCGAAGCCTTGCGCAAGGTCGACGCGGTGTTGACCGAAAACGCCGAGCCATTGAAGGCGACGATCGGCGATCTGAAGATCTTCGCCGAGGGGTTGGCGCGTAACACCGGTAAGCTCGATGGTATCATGGCGGGGGTCGAGCGAATGACCGGTGCCGACAAACCGGTCGTGACCAAGGTCGTTTACGATCTGCGCGCCGCGACCGACTTGCCGCCGGGCAAGCCGATCAAAGGACAGTTGGCGATCGCCGAGCCGACCTACGTGGTGATGTTCGACACCCAGCGGCTCCTCCTCGCGCCTGGGCTGGATTATCCCGCCTTCGCCGGTTTCCAATGGAGCGACAGCATTCCCAAGCTGGTGCAGGCGAAATTGATCCAGAGCTTTGAAAACTACGATATTGCCCACGCCCCGCTGCGTGCTTCGGACGCGCTGCAGGCCGACCATCAGCTACTGATCGATATTCGCAGCTTCCAGGTCGGTGGTTCACCCGACTTGGCGGCGGAGGTCGCCTTCTCGGCGAAAATCGTCAGCAAGGACGGCAAACAGGTGGCTGCGAAGCTGTTTCGGGCCAGCGCGCCGCTCGACAAGCCGGAGCCGCTCGCGGCCTTGGCGGCATTCAATGAGGCGTTCGGCAGCGTCGCCAAGGAGCTGATCCAGTGGACGGCGTCGGCCCTGTGAGGCTATTCGAGGGTCTTCAGGAACGAGAGCAAATCGTTGATCTGCCCCGGCGCTAACTCGAAGGCCGGCATCGCGGCGTGCCCGGTGTAGATTCCCTCGGCGAATGCTTCGGCAAGGGTTTCAATAGGATAGCGCAGGTGCAGGGCGCGAAACGGCGGCGCGCGATCGAGCCGGCTCGGATGCCGCCGGTCGATCGAGTGACAGCGCGAGCAATGGGCTTTCGCGAAGGCTTGCCCCCGCCGCTCGGCCGGCGAGGCTGCGACAGCGCCGCTGGTCAGCAAAAGAGTGATCGCAATACAGGCTGAGGCGATCCGCATTGGGTCCGCTCGGTTTGTGGAAAGGACGTCAATGGCGCCGTTCTGACCATGAAGTAGCGTTGCTCTTTGGCATTGATCTGTGTCAAGTCGTCTTGACAATCTGCGAACATATTAGCGATTCTGAGGCATCGTTCGAAGGCCATCGAAATCGGCGCCGCGGCAAGAGAGACGACCTGTAGCCCAAACGAGAACGACTCCGGAGTAACGCATGCCGCACCTCGCCTTTCCCAACAATTCCTGTGAAGAGTTTCGCTGTGCGACGCATTGCGCGGTTCGGCCGCTGGCGATCTGCGCCGAACTCAACCCGACGGAGCATCAGGAATTCGAGCGGATGGCCCAGCACGTCCGCTACGCGCCGAAGGAGGCGTTGTTCTCCGAGGACGAAATTGCCGATTCGGTGTACAGCCTGACCGAAGGTATAGCGCGGCTCTACAAGCTGCTACCGGACGGCCGACGCCAGATCATCGGCTTCGCGCTCCCCGGCGATTTTCTCGGCATGGCGCCGAGCAGCCGCTACAGTTTCTCGGCGGACGCGATCGGCACCGTGGTGACCTGCCGGTTTTTTAAGGGGCCGTTCATCCGTTTCATCGAAAACAAGCCACACATGTTGTTGAGAATGAACGAGTTCGCCACCCGCGAACTCGGTCAGGCCCAGGATCAGATGCTTTTGCTCGGACGTCGCTCGGCCGAGGAGAAGGTGGCGGCATTCCTGGTCGGCTGGCGGGATCGGCTGGCGCGCGTCGAAGGGGTGACCAAGACGGTCATGCTGCCGATGGGCCGCCAGGACATCGCGGATTTCCTCGGCCTGACCATCGAGACGGTCAGCCGGACGTTCACCAAGCTCGAGCGGGAAAAGTTGATCGTCATCGTTCCGGACGGAGTCCGCGTGCTTGATCCGAAACGCTTCGACGCCCTGGCTGCGGCCTAAGGGCCATCGCAGCGGCGGTGCGGCCTTCCGGGCTCAATCGAGGCTAAGGCCATGCGCGACAGCCGGGCGTTTCACGCCAGAGCCCGCCATTATTTCTATGAGATCCTGGAATCCTCGCCGCAGGGCTCGCGCGCGGGACGCATCGTCAACAGCGCGATCATCTTTCTGATCATCCTCAGCATCGCCACCACGGTGGTGGAATCCGTGCCGCAGCTGCGCGCGGACTACGGCGGGCTGTTCAGGTGGATCGAGTACATCAGCCTCGCCGCTTTCAGCATCGAGTATTATATCCGGGTCTGGATCGCGCCCGAACATTTGCCCTACCGTCAGATGAAGCCGTTCGCGGCCTGCCGCGCCTTCGTGCTGAGCCCGCAAGGCATCGTCGATTTCCTCACCGTGGCGCCGCTGTGGATCGCACTGCTCGGGTTCGACGATCTGCGCGTGCTGATCATCCTGCGGATCCTGCGGGTGCTGAAATTCGCGCGCTATTCGTCGGGCATGCGCTCGCTGCTCGAGGTGCTGGAAAGCGAGCGGCGTGCGCTCGGCGCCTGTCTGGTGATCCTCTTATGCGCGACGCTGGTTTCGGCCACTGCGATGCATCTGATCGAGGGCCAGGTGCAACCGGACAAATTCGGCACCATTCCGGAGGCGATGTGGTGGGCGATCGTCACTTTAAGCACCATCGGCTACGGCGACGTGGTTCCCGCCACCGGGCTCGGCAAGATGGTGGCTTCCTTCACCATCATCGGCGGCCTGGTGATGATTGCGTTGCCGGTCGGCATCGTCGCCAACGCGTTTTCGGAGGTGATCCACCGCCGCGATTTCATCGTCAACTGGAGCATGGTGGCGCGGGTGCCGCTGTTCTCGCACCTGACCGCCGGCGACATCGCGCATATCATGCAGCTCTTGCAGGCGCGCCAGATGGACCGCGACGACATCGTATTCCGTCGCGGCGAGGTGGCGCACGCGATGTATTTCATCGCCGAGGGCGAGGCGGAGATCGAACTCGGGCCGGATCAAAGGGGCCGGCGCATCCGGCTCGGACCGGGGCATTTCTTCGGCGAGAGCGCGGTGCTGAAGCGAATGGAGCGGTCCGCCACGGTGCGGGCGGTGTCCCGGCTCCGGCTGCTCGTGCTGGATGCCAATGATCTGCGCGCCTTGATCGCGCGTGAGCCCGGGATCGCCAAGAAGATCAACAAGATCATGCACGGGCGCAGCAACACCCCAATCGAGATGGACCCGGCCGCCAAGGAAGAGGTGATCTCGGGTGGCACGGCTTAGAGCAGGATGGCGTTCTTCCTGTTCTAGCTTCTTGATCGGGCATGAGCTTTTCCGAAAGCGGATATCCCTCTTTCGGCATTCATGCCTAACTTCCGAGGGCATCCGTTGTTGTCGCAGCCATCAATCTCGGGGCATGCGGTTGGGAGGGCGCGGATCGGTCCGTCAACTCGCTGCTGGCGCCGCGGTCATCGCGACGGCGAATCCGCGGGAACTCATCAGGCCATGGCAGTGAGGTCTGGTCCGCAATTGCGGTAATGAATACACTTGCCGCGCGCGCAAATGTCGATCCTGGCGGCAATTGCAGCGCCCGGCAGAAGTCTGGCGGCATCGCCTCGGGTTCGTCCAGCACGGCCAGCGCCGGGCCCCACCACCAGGCGGCGGCGGGCGACCGCTCGCGGTCATCGACCGTGCGCCAAACGGCGTACTCCCGCACGATGCGCTCGAACTGAAATCTGGCTGCTGAGAGCATTGCGCTGTCCGATCCATAGGGCGGTGGGCTAACTCGGGAATCGGCTGAGAGTTGCCGGCGTTCGTCAGTCCGCTCGAATCCAGAGCCGGCGCGGGCGTTATGGCGTCCCTTGTGTCAAGTTTGGTGCTGAACGGGTTACCATTTCTTGCGCCGACGAGGCGTGTTATCTTTTGTCATGGCCTTACCCTCGACCTTACCTACGACCATCGACATACGACATTCGACGTGTCCGCATGATTGCCCGTCAGCCTGCGCGCTGGACATTGAAGTCGTCGACAACGCCACGATCGGGCGCGTTCGCGGCTCAAAGCACCAGAGCTACACGGCGGGCGTGATCTGCGCCAAAGTCGCGCGCTATGCCGAGCGGATTCACCATCCGGACCGGCTGCTGCATCCGCTGAAACGCACCGGCCCGCGCGGCTCTGGTCAGTTTGCTCGGATCTCATGGGACGAGGCGCTGGGTGAGATCGCAAGGCGCTTCGAGCAAGCCGAACGCGACCACGGCGCCCAGTCGGTGTGGCCGTATTACTATGCCGGCACGATGGGCCTGGTGATGCGGGACGGTATCAATCGGCTGGCCAACGTCAAAAGATACTCCCGCTTCTACGGCACGATCTGTTCGACCATCGCCTGGGCCGGGTTCGCGGTCGGCACCGGCAAGGTCGCGGGCGTCGATCCGCGCGAAATGGCAAAGTCAGATCTGGTGGTGATCTGGGGCACCAACGCGGTGTCGACCCAGGTCAACGTCATGACCCACGCCACCCGCGCCCGCAAGGAACGCGGCGCCAGGATCGTTGCGATCGACGTCTACGACAACGAGACGATGAAGCAGGCCGATATCAAGATCCTGCTGCGACCCGGCACCGACGGCGCCTTGGCTTGCGGCGTGATGCACGTGCTGTTTCGCGACGGCTACGCCGATCGCGATTACCTCGCGCGGTACACCGATTGCCCGGACGAACTCGAGGCGCATCTGGCCAGCCGGACCCCGCAATGGGCCTCGGCGATCTGCGGGGTGCCGGTCGAGGAGATCGAGAGCTTTGCGCTGGCGATCGGTGAGACCCGGCGCAGCTTTTTCCGCCTCGGCTATGGCTTCACCCGCAGTCGCAACGGCGCCGCGCAAATGCATGCGGCGCTGTGCATCCCTGCAGTCACCGGTGCCTGGCAATACGAGGGCGGCGGCGCGTTCTTCAACAACGGCGCGATTTGGCGAATCGACAAGACGCTGATCGAGGCGCTCGACAGCATCGATCCGACGATACGCCGGCTCGATCAATCGAAAATTGGACGCATTCTAACCGGCGAGCCCGAGGCGCTTGGCGACGGGCCGCCGGTGAAGGCGATGCTGATTCAAAATACCAACCCGATGGCAGTCGCCCCCGAACAGGCGCTGGTTCGGCAGGGCTTCGCGCGTGACGATCTGTTCGTGGCGGTGCACGAGCAGTTCATGACCGAGACCGCGCAGATCGCCGACATCGTGTTGCCGGCGACGATGTTCATGGAGCACGACGACCTCTATTACGGCGGCGGTCACCAGCACATCTCGGTCGGCCCCAAGCTGATCGAGCCGCCGGGCCAATGTCGCTCCAACCATCAGGTGATTCAGGCGCTTGCGACGCGGCTCAATGCCAACCACCCGGCATTCGAACTGACTGCGCGCGAAATCATCGATGCGACGCTCGAACGCAGCGGCCGTGGCAGCATCGACGCGTTGCAGGCCGAGCTATGGCGCGACGTTCAGCCGGATTTCCGCGCTGCGCATTACCTCGACGGTTTCGCACATTCGGATCGCAAGTTCCATTTCAAGGCGGATTGGTCGCGCGTCGGCCTGCCTCACGCCGGCCTGGTCGGGCCCTGGCAGCAAATGCCGGCGCTCCCGGACCATTGGGCGGTGATCGAGCAGGCGGACGATGAGCACCCGTTTCGGCTCGCGACCAGTCCGGCGCGTAGTTTCCTCAATACCAGCTTCACCGAGACACCGTCGTCGCGAGCCCGCGAGGGCCGTCCGACGGTGCTGATGCACCCCGCCGACGCGGCGCGGCTCGATCTTCGCGACGGCTGCGCCGTTACGCTCGGAAATCGACGCGGTGAGACCACGCTCAACGTCAGGTTGTTCGATGGCGTGAGGCCGGGGGTCTTGGTGGCGGAGTCGGTTCACCCGAACCACGCCCATGCCGGAGGGATCGGAATCAACGTCCTGACTGGAGCTGATCCGGTCGCCCCTCATGGTGGCGCGGCATTTCATGACAACAAAGTCTGGGCGAGGAGAGCATTTTCGCACTCCGCAAGCCCCGTCGGCGATCGGTGAAGAATGCCGGACGTGTTGGCCACGACTTGCCGCGGGCCATTGGCATAACAGCCGCAAAGTCCCGGACGTGCAACGTCCCGGACGTACAAAGTCCTGGACGTGCAAAGTCCTGGGACAGCAAAGTCCTAGACATGCGGAGTCTTCGGAGGCACAAGGCCTCCGTAGACATCAGCGCTGATGGCCGAGCCCGATGCCGAGCTTGAGAGCCTTCTGACGCAGCGATCCCACCGTACGTTTGGTGAGCTTTGCAATCTTCGCCACCGGGGTCTTCGCCTTGGAGTGAGCGCGAAGTTCTTTCACGTCTTCCTTGGTATATTCGCGGCGGGTGATCTTCGGCTTGGTCTTCGCCTTGGAGACGGTCTTGGCCACTTTGGCCTTCACTGTCTTCTTTACGGTCTTCGCTTTAGCTTTCTTAGCCACTAGTCGCTCCTTTATTAAAGCGTCCTTCTACTACAGCCTTTGCAAATCGACAAATGCATTTTGAGTAAGCAGATCCTGCACTATCGAACTAATTGGGACCGAATTCGAGTAGTGCTACTAATATTCAACCGGAATTGAGCGCAAATCGATACCAAACCCGGATTTTTTTCGGTTCCGGGCCCGAGGTGTGAAGCTGGATCGCACAATGACGTTATCTGTTCGGAAAGGATTTTCGACACATTCCTGCGGGGCCGCGTCTGCGAATCCGCCGCGACGCGCAGTGATCAGTTGATCAGATCGCCAGATCTGCGTCGGAATCGCCCGAGCCCGCCGGAGAGAGGCCTCAGATCCGGCTGGTATCACTACGCAGTGCGGCCCGGGTCCTGGCCAGGACGGCGTCGTAGTAAGCCTCACGCTGTTGCCGGATCCTGATCTGATGATCGCGGAAAGCGGCGACGTGTCTGATGATGTCCGCGCGTTCTGATGTCGCCTCGGCGCTACTCGGGCCGGCGTCCCGTAGCATATCGACCGGCGTCCCGTCGATCAGCGGCAAGTCTCTCGGGAGCCGTCTGTCGTGCGCAATCGGTCTTGTCGCGGCGTCTTCGTCAGCAAACCTCTGAGTTCGCTCCACGAACCTATCGCGCTGCTGTTTCCCATAATTCATGCATACCCCCCGTCTTGCGAATCAACTGGCGCAACGCTCGCTGATGGGTCAATCAAAATGAAGGCAAGTGTGCCGCAGCCCGAGCTCGGCGGTGGATAAATCGGCCATCGGCTTGCGAGGCATGAAGGTAATCGCTAGCCCAGCGTGAGTGGAGGGCCGGATGGCAAAGATCGAAATTGATAGCCTGAGCATCGACGAACTGGCCGCGCTAAGGGATAGCGTCGCCGACAAACTGGTGGAGAAGGTTGCCGCGCGGCAGGCAGAGCTAGAGGCCGAACTTGAGCAGTTATCGCGTTATGGAAAACCGAGCAAGAAGGCGCAGAGCTCCACCGCGGTGAAGCCGGGCAGGGGCACTGGCTCCAAAGAACAGGTTACGAACGCCGGCTGATACGCAAACGGGTGAGACATCCCGACCGGACCGCGGATCGGCCACCATTCTGGCGCAGCGGAGGTCTGATGGGCTTGTATTGCCATTCCGCTCCGGTCTTGATGAGAATAGTGTGCGACAACGGCCCCCGTGGCTCTGCGCATCCCGAAGTCACTCTCTATTATGTGCTATAAGTTTGCTGGCGTTCGGGTTCGTAAGTCATGGCGTGGATCATGGCTGAGATTAGCTGAGTTAATCGGGAGCTGACATGTCGGATTATCACGGCCCGCTTCGCGTCGGGATCGGTGGTCCGGTCGGGTCGGGAAAGACCGCCCTGATGGACTTGCTGTGCAAAACACTGCGGGACCGCTATCAGATCGCCGCCATCACCAACGACATCTACACCAAATGGGATGCTGAATTCCTGGTTCGTTCCGGCTCGCTGACCCAGGATCGCATCGTCGGTGTCGAGACCGGCGGCTGTCCGCACACCGCGATCCGTGAGGACGCGTCCATGAATCTCGCCGCGGTCGCCGACATGCGCGCGAAATTTCCCGATCTCGATCTGGTGCTGATCGAATCCGGGGGAGACAATCTGGCTGCGACTTTTTCCCCCGAGTTGGCCGATCTGACGATCTATGTGATCGACGTCGCCGCCGGCGACAAGATTCCCTCGAAGGGCGGCCCCGGCATCACGCGCTCGGATCTGCTGGTCATCAACAAGATCGATCTGGCGCCGTATGTCGGGGCCTCGTTGGATAAGATGCAAATCGACGCCAAGCGGATGCGTGGCGAGCGGCCGTTCGTGATGACCAATCTGAAGACCCAGGAGGGTCTCGATCGAATTGTCGGTTTTATCGAGGCCAAGGGTGGTCTGCGCGCGGGCTCTTGACCTCTTAGACGGTTTCGCGAGCCGATTGTTGATCGCGCGGAACGATTCGGATGCTGTTCGATTGCCTTAACCCGGGTCGGGATGACCAGCCCGATCAACCAGGTGCCAATCCCCAGTTGCGTTTCAATGACCGCGCCTCCATTGTTCGGCTCATCGCACCAGTCGCGCTTCATTCCGGTCATGCGGACAGGCGGCGATCTCGCCTTTTATATGATTGCTGAGTGAGCGAGTGGTTCGGCTAGGATTCATCATCGGATTGGCGGCGATTATTGGGGTTCTGCTTTCAGGACTCGCGGCCTATCGCGTTCACCAGCAGGAATTGGCGATTGACCGAATTGCGCTGGCTCGGGCGATCGATGTCCACGCCAGCCTGGTCCAGGATCGTTTGACCGAGCGCGAACTGCTGGGGCGGGTCGCATCAGGCTTGTTCCGCACGCCTTCGATCGTCAAGGCCGATATGCTCGAGCCGCTGCGCAACTCGATCTACGCCTTCAAGACCGATTTTGTGGTCGCCAGTTGGGTTGCCCGACTACAACCCACGGAATTCGAGGCTGCACAACAGGTTCTGAGACGGGCGGGATTCCCCAACGCCCGGATTCGCAATTTCAACGATCAGCCATTGAACGCCACGCAACTCGGCAAACCGCTCGAAGTCCTGATGGATATCGAGCCGAGAAATGCCGAAACCACCGGCTTTCTCGGGCGCAGTCTGACCGAGCATCCGGTGTTGGGGCCGATCTTCGCGCGCGCCGCCGCCAAGGGCACGCCAGTGGCATCCGATCCCACCGAGTTACTCCACGTCGGCGGGCCGATCGGTCTAGTGTTGGTGGCGCCGGTGTTGCAGCAGGGCAGCGATGTGCCGGTGGGATTCGTCACGTTCTCCTACGAACTCGGGCCGCTGATGCTGGCCAACGACGATAATTCGCTGTTTTCAGTGGTGCTGATGGACCCGCGCAACGCCAATACCGAGCTTGTTGCGGACGATCGCGGCGATGTCACGGTCAGGACCGTGGCGCGTGACGGCACGGCTCCGACCCCGTCGGCGCAACGCACCGAACGGTTCGGCGGCCGCGACTGGTCTCTCGCCTATTACGCCAAGAAGAACTCGTTTGCCCGCGCGCAACAGATGGCCGCAATGGTCGCGGCGATCGGAATCGCGTTGACCGGGATCGTCTGCGGCCTGTTCGGCTATGTCGCCTACAGCAATCTGAGGTTGCGCCGGGAAATCGAGGTCAGGATCGGCTTCGAGCGGCGCCTCACCGCGGTGATCGACGAACTCAATCACCGCGTGAAGAACATCCTGGCGGTCATCCAGTCGATCGTGACCCGCACGCTGCGTCACGGCTCCGACGTCGACGTTGCCCGTGAATTGCTGATCGGCCGGATTCACGCGATGTCAAATGTGGTCTCGCTGCTGACCGAAAGCCAATGGCAGGGCGTGAAATTGCGGGGACTTCTGGAGGCGCGCGCGATTCCGCATTCCGAACGTATCGCCGCCAACGGTCCCGACATCATGGTCAGCGCCCGAGCCGCGCAAAGCCTCTCTTTGCTGTTTTTCGAGTTGGCGTCGCACACCGATGAAGGATTGTCGCTGGTGGGTAAGCACCCCAACGTGGTGGCGCAGTGGGAGGTCGGAGGCAGCGGTGCCGAGGCGACGTTCTATTTCCGCTGGGAGGAGTTCAACACCAGCGCGGCGACCCGTCGCGAAGACAGCGACTTCGGCACCATCCTGCTGGACCGAGTGGCGCCCGAGGCGTTGGGCGGCACGGCGAAGCGTTACTTCACCGACGTGAGCTATGTCTACGAAATCACCGCGCCGCTGGAGACCGTCGTCGACATGACCGAACGGGACCGCACCGAGCAAATCTCGGCGCCGCTCAACGCCGCACGAACCTCGCGATAGCATCGCGCTTGCGGCGACCGTCGCGGCCAAGTGCGGCTCCAGCACAGCAAAAAGCGGCCGATCCCGGCCGCTTCCTTGCCTTGCTGTGCTTCCCGTTAGCCGCCGCTGCCGCCGATTACCGCGCGGACCGTATCGTCCGGGCCGAAATCCTCCGCGCCATCGACATAGAGCATCGCACTCAGCTTGGAGCGCGCGCGATTGACGCGGCTCTTGATGGTGCCGACCGCACAGCCGCAGATCGCCGCAGCGTCCTCATAGGAGAATCCCGAGGCCCCGACCAGGATCAGCGCTTCCCGCTGGTCCTGCGGTAGCTTTTCCAGGGCGGCGCGGAATTCCTCGAACTCCAGATGGGCATTCTGTCCGGGTTGTGACTTCAGGGTCTTGGCATAGCTGCCTTCGGCGTCTTCGACCTCGCGCCGCCGCTTGCGGTAATCCGAGCGGAAGAGATTGCGCAGGATCGTGAACAGCCATGCCGGCAGATTCGAGCCGGGCTGGAACGAGTCGATATTGGCCAAGGCCCGCAACAGCGTCTCTTGCACCAGATCGTCGGCCCGATCGCCGTTGCCGCTGAGCGAGATCGCAAAGGCCCGCAGACTTGGGACCGCCGCCAAAATGTCGTCGCGAAGTGAATCAGTGAGAGGCATTAGTCTCTCCCTTCGGTTTTGCCCGCGTCGCCCATCAGGTCCGAGGATCCGCCAGGGGCGTCGAGCTTGCGGATCAATTCCGCGAAGCGATCAGGCACGCCCTGCCGAACCACGTCATCATACATCGCGCGCAATTGGTGCCCGATGCGGGACTGGATCTCCGGGTTAAGGCCGCCCTGCTTTGCTGGCGCGGCAGTCTTTTGAGCCTTGAAATCTTTCATGACAGTTCCATGTTTTCCCCAAGGTGAAGTCCCCAGATGCCGAGGAATTTTCTTGATTTTTGAGGCCGTTGCAGCGTCCACTCGGGTTCAATTCGAAGCCGGCCACATTGTTCCTGAGGGCGGGAACTTTTATGTCCCTGGAACGTAGATAGGCACGCCAGGGGCCGAGGCCACCTGTTTTGGCCTAGATTATATGGAGTGGGGATGTCTCGATCACAGCTTGTTGCTGAACATTTGCCGTTGTTGCGCCGCTATGCCCGAGCTTTGACCGGCAACCAGGCTTCTGGCGATGCCTATGTCGGAGCGATGCTGGAGGCGTTGCTACAAGATCAGAACCTGCTCGACGAACAGCACGGCGCACGGGCCGGGCTGTTTCGCCTGTTCACTCGGATCTGGAATTCGGTCGCACTGAACGACGATACCGAGGTGATGACGTTGCCGCTGCCGTCGGAGCGACGGTTGTCGAATATTACTCCGCTGCCCCGGCAGGCCTTCCTGCTGCTCTCGCTCGAGGGCTTTTCCGAGGAAGAAGTCGCCTTCATTCTGGCGCTCGACGTCACCGAGGTCCGCAAGCTGACCGAAGTCGCCGGCCGGGAGATGGCGGCGGAGATCGCCACCGATGTTTTGATCATCGAGGACGAGACCTTCATCGCCATGGACCTCGAGAGCCTGGTGAAGAACCTCGGCCACAACGTCATCGGCGTCGCCCGGACCCACGCCGACGCCATCGCGCTGGCCAAGACCAGGAAGCCCGGGTTGATCCTCGCCGACATTCAACTCGCCGACGGCAGTTCCGGGCTTGATGCGGTGAACGAACTGCTGAAGACCTTCGAGGTCCCGGTCGTGTTCATTACCGCCTATCCGGAACGGTTCTTGACCGGCGAGCGGCCGGAGCCGGCCTTCCTGATCTCGAAGCCGTTCCAGCCGGCGATGGTCTCGGCGGTGGCGAGCCAGGCGCTGTTCTTCCAGCGCAACTCACGCAATCGGGCCCCGCGCGCCGCGGCGTCCTGAAATAAACACTTCCCAACGCCTTCGAAGGAGCCGGCCATTGCGCCGGCTTTTTTGCGCCTCGTCTCGGCCGGGACGTTGACAGTTCGCAATCGCGAACGGAACGGCTCGGAGCGACCGGCTGCTGGCCGAGCGGCACATCCAGCTCAAAAAGAAGTAGGGCGCAGCTGGCATCACCACAGCTGCGCCCTACGGTGCCGGTCAATGGGGGCAGGGGACAACCGGCTGTCGAGACGACTCCCGAGCCGAAAAATCGTTCCGACGAGGTTAGCAAATTCTTCACACGCTTAAGTGATGGCCGATCCCCGAACCGGTTCGCCTCAGTCACGTTGCTACATCGAATCGCCACCGGACGAACTTAAAGGCGCAACGATATGGCCAAGATTCTTCATGCAGTGCTGGGATTTGGCGCAATCACGGTTGGACTGGGCGTGGCGCAGTTGGCGCTGGGAAGCGACCTCGGTGTGGCTACTCAGGCTCGCGATCAGACGCTAACGATCGCCGTTAACCGCAGCGCGAAATCCGATCGTATCGTCACCGCCTCGACCGCAGCGACTGCAAATACCCGCACCCTGTCGTTCCGGGTGGTCGGACAGCCAGATCTGTCGGTAGCCTTGCGTATCCCTGCCGATCAGCGGAACGAAGCCCGGCTCAATCGACCGAGTCAGTTCGCTCCGGCGACCCGCCCCAAGCGAATGGTGGCGTGTGAACCGGTGGTGAGCGTGTTGACGGAAATCGCCAAACAGCTGCAGCCGGGGCGTTGCCTGACCTGATAGCGTGCCTGAACAGGTGGCGCCGTGTGGGCGCCGCTTTGGTATGTTGCAATGCGGTGCATTCGGGTCAGATGGGCTACGGCAAGCCTTTGACCTTAAGCTTTTGACCTTTTGGCTTCAGCGCTTTCGTCAATTAATCGAACATCAGCTATCCCCGATCAGCCAGTCTTCTTCGCTTCCGGACCAGCCCCGGGCAGATGCGGCGCATCGTCCGGCATGACGTGCTCCTTCACCACCAGCGCGACGATCAGCAGCGGCGAGGCGAGAAAGCCGCCCATCGGCCCCCACAGCCAGGTCCAGAATGCCAGCGCGATGAAGACCGCCAGGGTGTTGAGCGAAAGCCTGCGCCCGATGATGGTCGGGGTGATGAAGTGCCCCTCGACAAATGTCAGGCCGACGAACGCCATCGGGGCGACCAAGCCGCCGCCAAGAGTCGGGAAACTGACGATTCCGACCACGGTCAGGATGACAAACATCACGAACGGGCCGACGATCGGAAAGAAATTCAAGGTCGCGGCGAGCGCTCCCAGTGCCGCCGGGTTTGGCATGCCGGCCAGCGCGCAGATGATCCCGGTGGCGATGCCATAGCCGAGATTGATCAGGGTGACGGTCAAAAGATAACCGCCGAGGCTGCCTTCGATCTCGTTCAGGATCCGCAATGCCCGGAGCCTGGTCTCCCGGCTGGCGAAGGTCATCACCAGTCCACGCCGCAGATCTGACCAACTGGCGATGAACAACACCAAGGTGACCAGAAACAGCAGCGTCTCGGTCAGCGTCGGTGACAGAAATTCGTAAGTCGGCTGCACCCACTCGATTTTCGGAAATTGAATGGCTGGGCCGGTGCTGCTGTCGATGCCGCCGAGCGAGCCTTGCAGTTGGTGCCACATCGCGATCGGCCGATCCAAGCTCTGCAGCTTGTCCTTCAGCATCGAACCGAGTTCGGGAAGCCGGTTGCTCCATTCCACCACCGGGGCGGAAATCAGCGCCACGATGAAGGCCACCATCCCGAACACCAAGGTGACGATCAGCACCGCCGAAACCGGGCGCGGAATCCGATGTCGCTCCATCAGCCCGGCGGCCGGCGACAACATCGTGCCGACCACAAAGGCCGTGACCACCGGAAGAAAGAACGGCTTGGCGACATAAAGCGCCGCCACGATCACGATGATCAGCAAACCCACCAATGCGAAGGCGACGATCTCGGTCCGCTGCACCAGCGGCGGCCGTTGCTCTGTGCTGTCGGGCAGCGGCGTACCCGTCGGCTCGGCTTTAATGACCCGCAAATGAGACCCTCGTTTGAGATGACCGCTTCGACGCGGCCAAACGGCGACAATGGTCGACGGTCGCTATCGGTGCGGTCAACAGGTGACGTCATCTTCCGTTCCGCGCCGCGCCCTCGCGCACGGTGAGTCCGCGGCGGTCAAGGTACAAAGGAACCTGCGGCCACACGGCGCGTTGTGTGTCCGTGCATCGATGCGGTGCACCACATCGGGGTGGCATCATGATCAAGCTTTCTTCGTCCAATGGCGGTGGTCTGCTTCATCGGCTGGCGATGACCACCATGGTGATCGCGGCCTCCTCGATCTTCGCTCATCAGGCCTCCGCGCAGGCGTTGAGCTACGCCGCGGTGCCGCAGGATGCCACCGCGCCGTTCGCGATCGATGACAGCGCCGCTGACGAAGGCGCGACGGTCCCCGAACAGTTCAAGCGCGCCGTGGTCAACTACCCGAACCGCGAGGCCGCCGGCACGGTGATCGTCGATACAGCGAACACCTATTTGTATTACGTGCTGGGCCAGAACCGCGCCATCCGTTACGGCGTCGGCGTGGGCCGCGAAGGCTTCACCTGGGCGGGCGTGCAGACCATCACCCGCAAGAGCGAATGGCCGGATTGGCATCCGCCGGCGGAAATGATTGCCCGCCAGCCCTATCTGCCGCGTTTCATGGCTGGCGGGCCGGGTAACCCGCTCGGCGCCCGAGCCATGTATCTCGGCTCCAGCGTCTACCGCATTCACGGCACCAATGATCCCTCGACGATCGGCAAGTTCGTCTCCTCAGGCTGCATCCGGCTCACCAATGAGGACGTCACCGACCTGTTCGGCCGGGTCGGAGTCGGCACCAAGGTCGTGGTGTTGCCGAAGGCGGAGCGCCGCTACGAAGCCAGTTCGAAGTCCCCGCAGCGAGTGTCGAGCTCGGCGGTGCCGCCCGCGGCAGGCTCGATCGGCCGCCAGGCGATGAACCTCTCGGCCTCCTTGGTGCACTGATCCAAGGAGTTCACCATGGCGAAGTTCAGAACAGCAGCGATGGCCTCGTGCGCCGGCGGCTTAGCTGCGCTGGTAATCGCCGGCTTGGTGGGCCCCGCTCATGCCGAGAACGACTTCCTCTCCGCGCTGTTCGGGGCGTTCAATGCGCCGCAACGCAATTATCGTCCGGAGCCGAGCATGCCGATGCCGTTTGCAAGCGAGGGCGGCGTGGTCGAGCGGCAGCCGACGCGCCGCGCCGCGCCGCGCAGCAGATCGTCCGGCGGCGAGGGCGGTGGCCAGGCGTTTTGCGTCCGCACTTGCGATGGTCGCTACTTCCCGGTCAACGGCGCCGACAATCGCAGCCGCGCCGAGACTTGCAACAGCTTCTGTCCAGCTTCGGAGACCAAGGTGATGTACGGCAGCACCATCGACAATGCTTTGGCTGCAGGAAAATCCTATTCGGAATTGCCCAACGCGTTCAAATATCGCAGCGAAATCGTGACCGGCTGTACTTGCAACGGCAAGGATCAGTTCGGACTGGCCAAAGTCGACATCGACGACGATCCGACGCTGCGAAAAGGCGACATCGTGGCTGCCGCCGATGGTTTGATGGTGGCCGGGCGCGCCGATCGACGACACGGCGCCCTGAACTTCTCGCCGGCCTCCGGCAAAATCCGGGCGCGCTATGAGAGGCTGCCGGTGGTGGCGTCGGACTGAGTCCTTTTGTTCCGAGAGGGGAACTCGCCGCCCGCTCGCCGGTTAGTGCGGGCGCGGGCGGATAACGGCGACCGCGACACCTTGTCCTCAGCCGTTGAAGGGTTTTGTGATGTCGCTGCTCATCGGTATTTTGATCACGTTCCTGGTCGTGATCCTGGTTCTCTATCTGATCAACATGTTGCCGCTCGACGGTCGCGCCAAGCAGATCGCGCGGATCATCGTGATCATTATCGGCGTCATTTCGCTGCTGAAATATCTCGCGGTATTCTAGGCTGTTGCCGACCACGCGTCTTAAACAAAAGCCCCGGCCAGATGGCCGGGGCTTTTCATTTGATGCGTACAGAGTTGAGCGGCGATCACACCGCGGCCTTGGCTTCGCGGCGCCGCGCGGTGAGGATGAACTCGGTATAGCCGTTCGGCTGCTCGCGGCCCTTGAAGATCAGGTCGCAGGCGGCCTTAAACGCCACGCCGTCGAAGCCGGGCGCCATCGGCTTGTACAGCGCGTCGCCTTCGTTCTGCTTGTCGACCACCACAGCCATCCGCTTCAAGGACTCCATCACCTGCTCCTTGGTGATGACACCCTGATGCAGCCAATTCGCCAGATGCTGGCTGGAGATCCGCAGCGTGGCGCGGTCTTCCATCAGTCCGACGTCGTGGATGTCCGGCACCTTGGAGCAGCCGACGCCCTGGTCGATCCAGCGCACCACATAGCCGAGAATGCCCTGGCAGTTGTTGTCGATCTCTTGGCGGACGTCGTCCGGCGCCCAGTTCGACTGCGACACCGGGATGGTGAGGATGTCGCTGAGTTTGGCGCGCGGACCGCCGGTTTTCAACTCCTGCTGCCGCTTCAGCACGTCGACCTGGTGATAATGCAGCGCGTGCAGCGTCGCGGCGGTGGGCGAGGGCACCCAGGCGGTGGTGGCGCCGGCCTGCGGATGGCCGACCTTCTGCGCCAGCATGTCCGCCATCTTGTCGGGCGCCGCCCACATGCCCTTGCCGATCTGGGCGTGGCCGGGCAGGCCATCGATCAGTCCCATGTCGACGTTCCAGTCTTCATAGGCCTTGATCCAGGGCTGCGCCTTCATCTCGTTCTTGCGGATCATCGGGCCCGCTTCCATCGAGGTGTGGATCTCGTCGCCGGTGCGATCGAGGAAGCCGGTGTTGATGAACACAATGCGCTTCGACGCATTCTGGATGCAGGCCTTGAGGTTGACCGTGGTGCGGCGCTCCTCGTCCATGATGCCGACCTTCATGGTGTTCTCCGCAAGGCCGAGCATCTGCTCGACACGGCCGAACAATTCGACGGTCAGCGCCACCTCGTCGGGGCCGTGCATCTTCGGCTTGACGATATAGACCGAGCCGGTGCGGCTGTTGCGGGTCTTGGAGCCACCCTTGAGGTCGTGAATCGCCAGCAGGCCGGCGACCGCGGCGTCGAGGAAGCCTTCGGGGATCTCTGCGCCGGATTCGTCGAGCACCGCGTCGGTGAACATGTGATGGCCGACATTGCGCATCAGCAACAGGCTGCGACCGTGCAGCGTCAGGCCCTTGCCGTCGACGGTCTGGTACACGCGGTCGCCGTTCAGCGCGCGGGTCAGCGTCTTGCCGCCCTTCTCGAAGTCGGCGGTGAGCGTGCCATCCATCAGGCCGAGCACGTTGCGATAGATCAGCACCTTGTCTTCGGCGTCGACAGCGGCGACCGAGTCTTCCATGTCGAGAATGGTGGAGACGGCCGATTCCAGGATCACGTCGGCGACGCCGGCAGCATCGTCCTTGCCGATCACGCTGGAGCGATCGACCTTGATTTCGATATGCATGCCGTGGTTGACCAGCAGGATCGCGGTCGGTGCCGCTGCATCGCCGAGGAAGCCGGCGAACTGCGCGGCGTTCTTCAGCGCGGTGGCGTTGCCGCTCTTCAGCTTCACCGACAGATGACCGGCGATCACGCTGTAGGACGTCACATCGGTGTGGCTGGCGGTCGCCAGCGGCACCGCTTGGTCGAGGAAGGCTTTCGCCTTGGCGATTACCTTGGCGCCGCGCGCCTTGTTGTAACCGCGGCCGGTCTCCGAAGCGTCATGCGGGATCGCATCGGTGCCGTACAGCGCGTCGTACAGCGAGCCCCAGCGCGCGTTGGCGGCGTTCAGCGAGTAGCGCGCGTTGCTGAGCGGCACCACCAGCTGCGGGCCGCAGATCTTGCCGATCTCCTCGTCGACATCGGTCGTCTCGACTTCGACGGTGGCCGGCTCCGGCAACAGATAGCCGATCTCTTTCAGGAACGCGGTGTAGGCCTCGATATCCCAGGGCTTGCCCTTGTTGGCTTTGTGCCAATCGTCGATCTTGAGCTGCAGCGCGTCGCGCAGCGCCAGCAGCTCGCGGGTCTTCGGTGCCAGGTCGCGCACGATGCCGGCCAGGCCGGCCCAGAACGCATCCGGATCGATGCCGGTCTTGGGGGCGGCCTCCTTGGCGATGAAGTCGAACAGAACTGGCGCAATCTGCAGGCCGTGGGCTTTGATGCGATTCATTTGATTTTCCAGCAAGAAACGGCACAAACCGCCGTTTACAGGGTCAACGGGCGAGCGCGCCGCCTCCCTAGCGGCGCTTAGGCCGCCTTTTAGCGCCAAAGCCGGCCGGTTGAGAAGACCCCCGGGCATCAACCTTCGCGGTGGCCGCCGGCGGCGACACTCTTTGCCAAGTCGTGCCGAAACCAGGCGATATGCCAAACGTTGCGGCCCGCAGGGGGGTGCGGCCCTTGCAATACAGCATCGCGCCGTCGCACCGGCCCATTGGAATGCGGCGGCATCCCGCTGGACTCTGCAGCCCCGAAGCGCCGACGTCACGGCCAGCAAGTCGCTCAACAGCGAAGCTGCGCGGCGGCACCAGATTGGCGACGCAGCATCGCAGACGTTGTCGCGGCATCACCATTGCGATTAGTGCCGCGCGGAGAGCAACATTCAGACATCAAAAGCCTGCCGCTGCGTGAGTTTCTCTTAAGCTATCTGTTTCTAACCTTCGGCGACCGAGGGTGTTCGATTTCCGGGATGACGGCCGGCAAACGACTTGCGCCGATCCCGGCATGATTATCTTCGGCGATCACGCCTGACGATCGAAATAGTGCAGAGGAGAACGAAATGTCAGTCTCGGGTATCACTTCCGGAACGAACGTCGCCGAGGCTTATGGCGCGCTCAATGCGGTCAACACCGCAAGCAGCACGGCGTCAGCCACGACCGACGAGACAGGCGCAGATGCAGCCCCAGCGATCGAGGCTGTGTCGACAACCACGTCGACAAGCACGTCAACGTCTGGATCCGGTTCTGCCGGCCAGCTGAGCAGCGATATGATGGGCTTGTTGCTGGACCAACAAGCATCCAGCACCGCCGAGAATGCGGAAATGTCGCCCGTGATTGACGCGACCACAGAGGCCAGTCCCGGCGCTACCGACAGCGGTAGCGCATCCGGCTCCGGTTCAGTTCCGAGCGGCGGCGGCTCAAAATCGAGCAACACGGTCTACGACAGCGCCGACACCAATGAAGATGGAAAGGTTTCAGCTGCCGAGCGAGCGGCCTACGACGACAAGCAAACGGTCGACGACAAGCCCCCAGTGAGCGTCGCGTAGCTTCACCGTTTCGTTGCGCACTTGCCCCGACTGCGACGCTTCGCGTCGGCGGGTCACCTTTCGCTGCGCGAAGCGGCCGAGGCCGCCCGGGTGGTTTCAGGGCTGGACCTGTTCGACCCGGGCCAGCCGCTCCAGCCCCGCCTTGATGACGATGGTCAACAGCGCCACCGCGGTGAGCACAGTGGCTGCGGCGAAGGCGCCGGCGACGTTGTAGTCTTGGTACAAAAGTTCGATCTGCAGCGGCAGCGTGGTGGTCTGGCCGCGGATATTGCCCGACACCACCGACACCGCGCCGAATTCGCCCATCACCCGCGCGTTGCAGAGGATGGCGCCGTACAGCACCGCCCAGCGGATATTCGGCAGCGTCACCCGGACGAAAGTCGCAAAGCCGGAGGCGCCGAGCGTCACCGCGGCTTCCTCCTCGTCGGTGCCCTGCACCTGCATCAACGGGATCAGCTCGCGCGCCACGAACGGCGCGGTGACGAACATGCTGGCGAGCACGATCGCCGGCAGCGCGAACATCACCTTGAGGCCGAGCTGCTCCAGGAGTGGCCCGAACAGCCCCTGCGAGCCGTAGACGAAAAGGAACGCCACGCCGGCGACGATCGGCGAAATCGAATACGGCAGTTCGATCAGCGCGATCAGCAAGGTGCGGCCGGGGAAGACGAATTTGGTCACGGTCCAGGCCGCGGCGAGGCCGAACAGGATGTTCATCGGCACCGCGATCGCCGCGGTGATCAGCGTCAGCTTGATGGCGTGCAGCGTTCCCGGATCGCCGAGGCTGCGGAAGAACACGCCGGCGCCTTGCGAGAACGCCGAAGCGACGATCAGCGCCAGCGGCGCCAGCAGGAACAGCGCCGTGGTGACGCCGACGATGCTTAAGACGACGCGGCGGGCGACCGGGCCGGCGCCGACCGGCGTCACCATCCAGTCGGTCTTTCTGATCGGAGGCTGCGGCTGTTTTGTCATCACATCCCTCCGCGGCCGAGATAGCGCAGGTTCCAGGCCTGCACCGCGTTGGTGACGATCAGCATCACAAAGGCCATCACCAGCATCACCGTGGCGATCGCCGCGGCCGCCTGGTAGTCGTATTCCTCGAGCCGGATGAAGGTCAAAAGCGCCACGATCTCGGTCTTCATCGGCTGATTGCCGGCGATGAAGATCACCGCGCCGAATTCGCCGAGGCTGCGCGCGAACGCCAGCGAACAGCCGGCGAGCAGCGCCGGAAAGATCGACGGGAAGATGATTTTGGTGAGGATCTGCAGATCGCTGGCACCGAGCGAGCGGCTGGCCTCCTCGACGTCGCTGCCGAGATCCTCGATCACCGGCTGCAGCGTGCGCACCACGAACGGCACGCTGACGAACGCCATCGCGATCGCGATGCCGAGCGGGGTATAGACCACCTGCAGGCCGAGCGCGTCGAGCGGGCCGCCGAACCAGCCGTTCTTGGAGAACAGCGCGGTGAGAGCGAGGCCGGCCACCGCGGTCGGCAGCGCGAAGGGAATATCGACCAGCGCGTCGAGCAGCCGCTTGCCGGGAAACTGATAGCGCGCCAGCACCCAGGCCAGCAGCAACCCATAGACCGCGTTGAAGGCGGTCGCCGCCAGCGCCATCGTGAGGGTCACCCGGATCGACGACAGCGTGCGCGGCGACGACAGGATGGTCCACAATTGCGCGCCACCGATGTCGGAAGCCTTCAGGATCAGCGCGCACAACGGCAGCAGCACGATCGCGCCGAGATACAGCACGGTGATGCCGAACGCTAAGCCGAAACCTGGAATGACGCTGCGTGGCAAGGGGAGGCCGATCCTAAGAACGATGAGTAGGTGGATAGTCGCAAGATTTTCCACGTCATTGCGAGGAGCGAAGCGACGAAGCAATCCAGGGGCTGAGCGCACGGCGCTCAGGATTGCTTCGCTTCGCTCGCAATGACGCAGAGAAGTCGTGAATTGCACCCTCGCCCCGCTTGCGGGGAGAGGGTGGCGTGACAAGCGAAGCTTGGCGCGCCGGGTGAGGGGGCGCCGCGTTCTGCCGAGGCGCCCCCTCACCCGACCCGGCTTCGCTTACGCTCCGCCGGGTCGACCTCTCCCCGCAAGCGGGGAGAGGTGAAGGCGGCATCTGTCGAGCCGGATCGACGACTATCTAGCGTCCGCCGAACAATTGATCGAGCTTGGCGCCGGAGGCGAGGTGATCGGCGGTGAGCTTGTCCCAGCCGCCGAATTCGTCCTCGACCCGGTACAGCTTGACCTCGGGGAACTTGTCCTTGAATTGCTCCGCCACGGCCTTGTCGTTCACCCGGTTATAGGCCTTGGCCAAAATGGTCTGTCCCTCCGGCGAGTAAAGATATTCCAGATAGGCGGTGGCGAGCGGCCTGGTGCCGTGCTTGTCGGCGTATTTGTCGACCACGCTGACCGGGAATTCCGCCAAGAGGCTGGTCGGCGGCACCACCACTTGGTACTTGTCCTTGCCGGCGATGTCGCGGATCGCGCTGGTCTCGGCTTCGAAGGAAATCAGCACGTCGCCGGTCTGCCGCTCGATGAAGGTGGTGGTGGCGGCGCGACCGCCGGTGTCGAACACCGGCACGTTGCCGAACAGCTTCTTGATGAAGGCATCAGCCTCGGCCTCGTTGCCGTACTTGTGCTTCGCGAAGGCATAGGCGGCGAGATAGGTGTAGCGGGCATTGCCCGAGGTCTTCGGGTTGGGGAAGATCACCTGCACGCCGGGCTTCACCAGATCGTCCCAATCCTTGATGGCCTTGGGATTTCCGGCGCGCACCAGGAATGCCGGCAGCGAGTAATACGGCGAGGAATTGTTCGGCAGCCGCTTGGCCCAGTCCGCCGGGATCAGCTTGCCCTTGTCGTACAGCACCTGCACGTCGGTGACCTGGTTGAAGGTCACGACGTCGGCCTCGAGCCCTTCGAGGATCGAGCGGGCCTGCCGCGACGAGCCGTTGTGCGACTGGTTGATGGTGACGTCCTGGCCGGTCTTGGCCTTCCATTGCTTGGTGAAGGCGGCGTTGATCTCGACATAGAGCTCGCGCGAAATGTCGTAGGAGACGTTGAGCAGCGTGGCCGGCGTCTGCGCCCACGCCGCGGACACCGCGGTGAGGGCGCCGAGACCGGCGATGAAGGCGAGGGCAAGACGGTTCACAAGAACTCCTGTCGCTGCGGAAGTCGCGGGCGGGTTAGATGTTGGCGGCGAGGTCGACGAGTTCTTCGATCAGCACGCCGGATTTCGCCAGCATCAGTTCGATCTCGTCGATCGCCTCGGCGACCGGGCGGGTGGCGGTGTCGATCGTCAATTCGCTTTCGGCGGGCGGCTGATAGTCATTGCCGATCCCGGTGAAGCCTTTCAGCGTGCCGGCGCGGGCCTTGGCGTAGTGCCCCTTGGGATCGCGGCTCTCGCAGATTTCGGCCGGCGTCGCGACATAGATCTCGCGGAACAAGGCATCTGCGATCCGTCGCGCCGCGGCGCGGTCCTCGATCGACGGCGACACCGCCGCGACGATGGCGATGTGGCCGTTGCGCGCGAGGTGGGTGGCGACTTCCGCCAGCCGGCGGATGTTCTCCGAGCGGTCCTTGGCGGAGAATCCAAGATCGCCGTTCAGCCCAGCGCGCAAGGTGTCGCCGTCGAGCAGGATCGGCGAGCCGCCGCGGTTGAACAGCCGGCGCTCCAGCGCCACCGCCAAGGTGGATTTTCCCGCCCCGGGCAGACCGGTGAACCACAGCACCGCGCCGTTGTGGCGATAGCGCGCCGAGCGTTCCTCCGGCCGCAGCGCGGATTCCACCGGCACGATATCGACCGCGGCGCGACGGCCGGTATCGACGTCGAGCACCAACCCACCGCCGGCGATCCGGCCGTTGACCTCGATCACCAGCCGTCCGGTGCGCGGATTGTCGAGGTAGGGGTCGGCCGCGACGGGGTGCAGCAGCGAAAGGTTGATTTCTCCGACGTGATTGTGCGCGATCGATTTGGCCGGGACGCCGGCGAGTTCGCCGGGATCGACCGCCTTCTCGATGGCGACGACGTTGGCGCGGGTTTCCCGGGTGCCGAGCCGGACCAGGATGTTGGCGCCGACGCTCAGCGGCTGATGGTGCAGCCAGAAGATCCGGGCGTGAATCCGCCTGGTGTCGCGCGGTGCGGACTCGGTATGGGCGATGACGTCGCCGCGCTCGATGAACAATTCACGGTCGAGCGTGATGCCGACCGAACGCCCGGCGCCTTGCGGGCCACTCAGCGGCGTCGCCGGCCAGCCTTCGACGGTCTTGATCTTAGCGATCTTGCCGGCCGGCATGATCACGATCTCGTCGCCGGCCTGCAGATGCCCGGATTCGATGCGGCCGGCGACGATGCGGCGGTCGTCGAATTTGTAGATTGCCTGCACCGGCAGCCGCAGCGGCATTTCGTCGAGCGGCCGCGCCGGCGTCAGCGCGTCGAGCGCTTCGACCACGGTCGGGCCGTTGTACCAGACGATGTTGGGCGTGCGTTCGGCGACGCCGTCGCCGTCGCGCGCGGAAATCGGGATCACCGCGGTCGGCGTGACGCCGAGTTCGATCAGATGCGCGGAGATTTCATCGCTGATCTCGGTGAAGCGGGCTTCGCTGAATTCGACGCGGTCCATCTTGTTGACCACGATCGCGACCTGTTTGATGCCGAGCAAATGCAACAGATAGCCGTGCCGCCTGGTCTGGTCGCGTACGCCTTCCAGCGCGTCGATGATCAGCACCGCGCCGTCGGCCTGCGAGGCACCGGTGATCATGTTGCGCAGGAATTCGGCGTGGCCGGGGGCGTCGATCAGCACCACGTCGCGGGAGTGGGTGCGGAACGAGATCTGCGTGGTGTCGATGGTGATGCCCTGGTCGCGCTCGGTCTGCAGCGCGTCGAGCAGGAACGACCATTCGAACGGCATGCCGCGCCGGGCGCTGACTTCCTTCAGCATTTCAAGTTTGCCGTCGGGCAGCGAGCCGGTCTCATGCAGCAGCCGTCCGACCAGGGTGGATTTGCCGTGGTCGACATGGCCGACGATGACGATGCGGACTTGCGGGCGGGTGGTGCCGTTCGGCGTGGCGAGCGACGGCTGCGGGGCGGGGACGACGAGGTTCATGGCGATGCTGCTCACAGATAGCCGGCGACGCGAAGCCGCTCGAAGGCGTCCTCGGTTTCATGGTCCAGCGCGCGGCCGGCGCGCTCCGGCACCTTGGTGCCGTCGAGTTCGATGAGGATTTCGTCGATGTTGGAGGCGCTCGACTGCACCGGGTTGGTGATGTCGGCGTCGCCCAGCGAGCGATAGCGCTTGCCGTTCTGCGACAGATACAACGGAATGATCGGGATGTTCTCGCGCTTGGTGTAGGCCCAGATGTCGGCCTCGGTCCAATGCAGGATCGGATGGATGCGCAAATGCGAGCCGGGCGGCGGCGAGGCGTTGAACTGGTCCCAGAATTCCGGCGGCTGATCGCGGACGTCCCAGCCGCCTTCGGTACCGCGCGGCGAAAACACCCGCTCTTTGGCGCGGGTGGCCTCTTCGTCGCGGCGGATCCCGGCGATCAAGCCGTCGAAACCGTGCTTGGCCAGTGCGAGCTTGAGCCCCTCGGTCTTGCGCGCCGCCGAGCGCGCCGCCGGCGGCAGCGTCGGATCGACGCTTTCGATGCCGGGGCAATATTCCAGGATTAGGTCGAGCTCCCACTCCTTCGAATACTGGTCGCGAAACGCATACATTTCAGGGAATTTCTTGCCGGTATCGACGTGCATGGCGGGAAACGGCACCCGGCCGAAAAACGCCTTGCGGGCCAGCCAAATCATCACGTTGGAGTCTTTGCCGAGCGACCACAACAGCGCCAGCTTCTTCAGCCGCGCGAAGGCTTCGCGCAAAATGTAGATGCTCTGCGCTTCCAGCGCGTCGAGATGGTCCATACCGGGGGTCATCGGCGTCTCCAGGCTGCGATCGAGCGGTTCGACATTCCACCCCACGGTTTCCGCGCAGGCAACTCCTGCCGTCGCGGACCGTTGTTGAGAAGAACCATCTCCTGCGCCTTGCGGTTAGGGGTAAAAAATTCCACAGTCGCGGTGCGGAAGAGAAGAAATAAATTTCTCTTTGCGGCCGGTGAAAGACACATATATAGAAAATAATTCCAGTCAACCCCGATGTTCCGGGCAACGGAGCCTGTATGCGATTTCTGCCGGTGTTCCTCGATTTGCGCAGCGGGCCGATCGTTCTAATCGGCGCCGGCGACTTGCTACGCGCCAAGCTGCGGCTGTTGCTGGCGGCCGGGGCGCGGATTCGCTGCTACGCGATTGATGGCCATCGTGACCTCGGCGGCATCGCGCTCGGCAACGGCCGGATCGAGTTCGTCGACGGCGATCCGCTGCAGGCCGATTTCGCCGGAGTGATCGCGGTGTTTTGCGCAGGTTCAGGCGATCTCGGCGCGCCGCTGGCGAGTCGTGCGCGGAGCCTTGGTATCCCGGTTAACATCATGGATGATCTGGCTAATTCCAGCTTCATCATGCCGGCGATCGTGGACCGCGGCGACGTCGTGGTGGCGATCGGCACCGGTGGTAGTTCGCCGGTGGTGGCGCGGCGGCTGCGCCAGCAGATCGAGGCGCTGTTGCCGGCCAGGATCGGCGAGCTTGCCGGTTTCATCGGCCGCTGGCGCAAGGCCATTCATCAGCGGATTCCGCAATTTCCGTTGCGGCGCAAATTCTGGGAGCGCGTGGTCGATGGCCCGATCGGCGCGCAGGTCCTCGAAGGGCATCTCGATCTGGCCGATAAAGCCTTGAGAGATATCGATAATCCGTCCGACTTTGCGGGCGCGCAACAGCCCGGTCATGTCACGCTGGTCGGCGCCGGGCCGGGCGATCCGGACCTTTTGACGATCAAGGCGCTGCGGGCCCTGCAGGATGCTGATACCATCTTCTATGATGAACTGGTCTCACAAGAAGTCCTCGATCGCGCGCGGCGCGACGCCACGCTGGTCGCGGTCGGCCGCCGCGTCGGCCAGCCCGGCATCGGCCAGGACGAGATCAATCGCCGGCTGATTGTTGCGGCAAACTTGGGGCAGCGCTGCGTGCGGCTGAAAGGCGGCGACTCACTGATTTTCGGCCGCGGCGGCGAGGAGATCGCGGCGTTGCGCGACGCCGGCATCTCCTATTCGGTGGTGCCTGGCATCACCGCGGCGCTCGGTGCCGCCGCCGAGTTCGAGGTGCCGCTGACGTTTCGCAACGAGGCGCTGCGCATCACCTTCCTGACCGCACACAAGGCGGAGGGTGCCGCGAGCGTCGACTGGTCGGCGCTGACCGATCCGAAGATGACCGTCGTGGTGTACATGGGCATGAGCGCGGCGGCGCAGGTCCGCGCCGGACTAATCGCCGCCGGCCGTTCGCCGCTGACTCCGGTCGGCGTGTTCGCGCGCGTCACCCGACCAAATTCCAAGGCCGCGGTCGGCACGCTCGATCAGTTGCCCGATCTTATCGCGCAGGTCGAAGGCGGCCCGGCGATCCTGATCATCGGCGACGTCGTGGCGCATGCCGCGCCACGGCAGGCCGATTCGAACTCACACGACTTCACCCCTCTCACGCAAAAACTCTCGGAAATGTTGGCGGCTGCTGAATGACCTCTCCTCTACAACAGAAAATCAAGATCACCGGACCCTCGGTGGTGACCGCGAACCGCACCTTCGACGGCGCGGTGATCTGGCGCACCGCCACCAAGGACTGGTCGACCGACCTCGCGGATGCCGCGGTGGTCAGCACCGTCGACACCGCGCGGGCGCTGCTCGCCGAATCCGCCGCCGACGATATCGGCGCGGTCGGCCCCTATATCGCGCCGGTGACCATCGACGATTCCGGCGCGATCGCCCCCGGCAATCTGCGCGAGCAGATCCGCAGCACCGGCGTCACCATCGACATTCCTGCGACCGTGTAAGGCTTCTTATGTACGCTTA
This sequence comes from Rhodopseudomonas palustris BisB18, assembly GCF_000013745.1. Lineage (GTDB taxonomy): Bacteria > Pseudomonadota > Alphaproteobacteria > Rhizobiales > Xanthobacteraceae > Rhodopseudomonas_A > Rhodopseudomonas_A palustris_F. Next base: position 4,462,300 of record NC_007925.1, on the reverse strand, counting down.
TGATGAAATCGACCGCACGCTGATCAACGAGCGCGTCGCCGAATTCCGCGATCAGGTGCAGCGCCGGCTCGCCGGCGAGATCACCGAAGACGAGTTCAAGATGCTGCGGCTGATGAACGGCGTCTATCTGCAGCTGCACGCCTATATGTTCCGGGTGGCGATTCCCTACGGCACGCTGTCGGCGGATCAATTGCGCAAGCTCGCCCATGTGGCGCGCAAATACGACCGCGGCTACGGCCACTTCACCACCCGGCAGAACATCCAGTTCAACTGGATCGCGCTCGCCGATCTGCCCGATGCGCTGGCCGATCTCGCCGAAGTCGGCATTCACGCGATGCAGACCTCGGGCAATTGCACCCGCAACATCACCGCGGATCAGTGGGCCGGCGTCGCGCCGGGCGAAATCGAGGACCCGCGGATCTGGGCCGAGATCATGCGGCAGTACACCACGCTGCATCCGGAATTCTCGTTCCTGCCGCGCAAGTTCAAATTCGCCATCACCGCGTCGGATCACGACCGCGCCGCGATCAAGATCCACGACATCGGCCTGCGGCTGCGCAAGAACGACCAAGGCGAGACCGGCTTCGAAGTGCTGGTCGGCGGTGGGCTCGGCCGCACCCCGTTCATCGGCAAGACCATCAAGTCGTTCGTGCCGGGCCGCGATATCCTCAGCTACGTCGAGGCGATCCTGCGGGTCTATAATCAGTACGGCCGCCGCGACAACATCTACAAGGCGCGGATCAAGATTTTGGTGCACGAACTCGGCCTGGAGAAATTCCGCGAAGAGGTCGATGAGGAATTCCGCCAGATCGGCGACGGGCCGCTGACGCTCGACGACGCCATGATCGAGGAGATCCGCTCGCGCTTCACCTATCCGGACTATGAAAAGCTGTCGGACAATCCCGAAGAACTGACCAAGGCGTCGGCCGATCCCGGCTTTGCCGCCTGGCTGAACAATTCGGTCGCGCCGCACAAGCAGCAAGGCTACGCCATCGTCACGCTGTCGTTGAAGCCGGTGGGCGCGCCTCCCGGCGATGCCACCGCCGTGCAGATGGACGCGATCGCCGACCTCGCCGACAGATATTCGTTCGGCGAAATCCGCGTCGGCCACGAGCAGAACCTGGCGTTGCCGCATGTCGCCAAGCGCGACCTGCCGGCGTTGTGGCGAGCGCTCGATAAGATCGGCGTCGCCACGCCGAACGTCAATCTGATCACCGACATCATCGCCTGCCCGGGGCTGGACTATTGCTCGCTGGCCAATACGCGCTCGATCCCGATCGCGCAGGAATTGACCCGGCGGTTTTCCAACGAGACCGCCAACCTGATCGGCCGGCTGCACATCAACATCTCCGGCTGCATCAACGCCTGCGGCCATCACCACGTCGGCCATATCGGCATTCTCGGCGTCGAGAAGAACGACGAGGAATTTTATCAGATCACCATCGGCGGCCGCGCCGACGAGGGCGCGGTGGTCGGCACGCTGATCGGTCCCGCAGTGCCTTACGACGACGTCGCCAATGTCGTCGAAGACATTGTCGAGGCTTATCTGGCGCTGCGGCAGCGGCCCGACGAATTGTTCATCGACGCAGTGAAGCGTCTCGGGGTCGAGCCCTTCAAGGAGCGCGTCTATGCCACTCGTTAAGAACGCAACCACGATCGCCGATCCGTTCGTGCATCTTTCCGACGACGCCGAACTGCCGCTCGACGGCGCGGTGCTGGTGTCGGCGGCGCGGTTTCTGCAAGATCCCGAAGCGCTGATCGGGCGCAACAGCCCGCTCGGCGTGATCTGGCCGAACAACCGCGCCGTCGATGACCTGGTGCCGTATCTCGATCGGCTGGCGGTGGTGGCTTTGGTGTATCCGAGCTTCCGCGACGGCCGCGCCCATAGCCAGGCGCGGTTGCTGCGCGAGCGTTACGGCTTTCGCGGCGAGTTGCGCGCCACCGGGCAGATCCTGCGCGACCAGTTCGTGTTTCTGCTGCGCAACGGCTTCGACGCCTTCGAGGTGAAGAAGGACGCCGACGCCGCGGCCTTCGCCGCCACCGCGAAGCGCTACACGGTGTTCTATCAGCCGAGCAGCGACGGCCGGGCCAGCGCCTGGCAGCGCCGGCTGCAGGCGCGGCATTCGGAAAGCGCCAGCTGATGAGCGATCTGTTGATCCAGCCCCCGCAACAGGCGACGCCGGCGCTGCCGTCGGCGGCTTCGCTGGACGCGGCGCTGCGCGAGGCCTCGCCCGCCGAGGTGATCGCCGCGGCGCTGCAAGCCGTCGGCCGCGAGCACCTGGCTCTGGTGTCGTCGTTCGGCACCGAATCCGCCGCACTGCTGAAGGTGATGGCCGACGTCGATGCCTCGATTCCGGTGATCTTTCTCGACACCGGCTGGCTGTTCGAGGAGACGCTGGCCTATCGCGACGCGCTGATCGCACAACTCGGGCTTACCGACGTGCGCTCGATCCAGCCGTTGCAAGACACGCTCGAGCGCGACGATCCGGAGCGCGATCTGTGGTTCTCCGATCCCGACAAATGCTGCTTCATCCGCAAGGTCGAGCCACTGCGTCGCGCGCTTGCGCCGTTCCGCGGCTGGATCAACGGCCGCAAGCGTTTCCAGGGCGGACTGCGCGCCGAGATTCCGGTGGTGGAAGACGACGGCGCGCGATTGAAGTTCAATCCGTTCGCCAACGTCTCGCGCGAGGATATCGAGGCGATCTACGCGACCGCCAAGCTGCCGCCGCATCCGCTCGTCGCCGCGGGATTTCTCTCGGTCGGCTGCATGCCCTGCACCAGCCGCACCGCATCGCACGAGGACGCCCGCGCCGGCCGCTGGGCCGGTCGGGCCAAGACGGAATGCGGCATTCATACGATCAAGACTTCGTAGCATAATGGCGCTGCATCGCTGCTAACAAGAAAATCGCGTTTCGTTGACTTGACTGCAGTTCTCCAAGAGTTTCCGAGCTTCGCCGTCGATGACAATGATGTCCTACGGCCAATGGAGATCAACATGGTCCGTCGTTTTCTTACCGTGATCGCGGGATTGATCTGGGCAGGCTCCGCGATGGCCGCTGACGTCACGCTGCTCAACGTGTCGTACGATCCGACCCGCGAACTTTATTCCGACTTCAACAAGGCGTTCGCCGCCGCCTATCAGAAGGACGCCGGCAAGAGCGTCGAGATCAAGCAGTCGCATGGCGGCTCCGGCGCGCAGGCGCGTTCGGTGATCGACGGGCTGCAGGCCGACGTCGTCACCTTGGCGCTCGCCTACGACATCGACGCCATCGCCAACAAGGGGCTGATCGCCAAGGATTGGCAGGCCAAGCTGCCGCAGAACTCATCGCCCTACACCTCGACCATCGTGTTCCTGGTGCGCAAGGGCAACCCGAAGGGCATCAAGGACTGGGATGATCTGACCAAATCCGGCGTCAGCGTGATCACGCCGAACCCGAAGACCTCGGGCGGCGCGCGCTGGAACTATCTCGCCGCCTGGGGCTACGCGCTGAAGAAGTCGGGTTCCGAACAGGGGGCGCGGGAGTTCGTCGCCAACATCTATAAGAACGTGCCGGTGCTGGATACCGGGGCGCGCGGCTCCACCGTCAGTTTCGTCGAGCGCGGCGTCGGCGACGTGTTGCTGGCCTGGGAAAACGAGGCGTTTCTCGCGGTGAAGGAATTCGGCAAGGACAGGTTCGAGATCGTGGCGCCATCGGTGTCGATCCTGGCGGAGCCGCCGATCGCGGTGGTCGATGGCGTTGCCGACAAGAAAGGCACCCGCTCTGCCGCGGAAGCTTATCTGAAATACTGGTACACTCCAGAGGGCCAGGAAATCGCCGCGCGCAACTTCTACCGCCCTCGCGATGCCGGAATTGCCAAGAAGTATGCCGACTCGTTCGCCAAGGTTGAGCTGTTCACCATCGACGACGTGTTCGGCGGCTGGACCAAGGCGCAAAAGGAACACTTCAGCGACGGCGGTGTGTTCGATAAGATATATAAGGACTAATCGGAACTAAGATAGGCTGCCCGGGGTCGGGACGCCGGCCCGGGATCTGGAACGTTGGATTGAAGTGCGATGCGCAGCAACGATGGCAGCGAGCTCCCTCGCCCCGCTTGCGGGGTGAGGTGATGTTGCGGCGAGGTCATTTGTTTGATCGCGGCGCTCGAATGATCCCTCCCCCTTGCGGGGAGGGTCGGCCGAGCGGCGCCGACGCGCAGCGTCGGCAAGCGGAGGCCGGGGTGGGGGTGCTGCACGCACGGCATTCGTTGTCCCCCCACCCGACCCGGCTTCGCCGGGCCACCCTCCCCGCAAGGGGGAGGGAAAACAGCCGCGTGCCCCGGAGCCCAACATGAGCGCGCCCGCAAGACAGAGTGCGTTGCCGGGGTTCGGCCTGACCATGGGACTGACGCTGACTTGGCTGTCGCTGCTGATCCTGATTCCGCTGGGCGGGCTGTTCGTCAAGACCACCGAACTCACGCTGTGGCAATTCATCGAGACGGTGACCAGCAATCGCACGCTGCACGCGTTGCAGATCTCATTCGGGCTGGCGTTCGCCGCCGCCCTGGTCAATCTGGTCGCCGGCCTGCTGATCGTCTGGGCGCTGGTGCGCTATCGTTTTCCGGGGCGGCGGGTTTTCGACGCCATCGTGGACATTCCTTTTGCGCTGCCGACCGCGGTGGCCGGCATCGCGCTGACCACGCTGTTCGCGCAGCAGGGCTGGCTCGGCGCGCCGCTGGCGGCGCTCGGCATCAAGGTGGCGTTCACCCCGCTCGGCATCTTCATGGCGATGATCTTCATCGGCATCCCCTTCGTGGTGCGCACCGTGCAGCCGGTGCTGATCGATCTCGACGCCGAACTGGAAGAAGCCGCCGCCTGCCTCGGCGCCTCGCGCTGGCAGATCATCACAAGGGTGATCATCCCCTCGCTGACGCCGGCGATCCTGACCGGCTTCGCCTTGGCGTTTGCGCGGGCGGTCGGCGAATACGGTTCGGTGATCTTCATCGCCGGCAATCTGCCGAACGTCTCCGAGATCGCGCCGTTGCTGATCGTAATCAGGCTGTCGGAATTCCGCTACGCCGACGCCACCGCGATCGCGGTGGTGATGCTGGTGGTGTCGTTCCTGGTCATCTTCCTGATCAACCGTCTGCAGCGCTGGGCGCAGACCCGCGCGCTGACGGCGGGGTGAGGCCATGACCATTGCAACCACCACCTCGTCGCTGCCGGTCGCCGCCAAACCGGTTCCGCAGGCCCAGCGCGATTCCCGCACCGAGCCGCGGCTGGTGCGCGGGCTGATCATCGGCTTTGCGCTGACCTTCCTCACCATCTTCGTTGTGCTGCCGCTGGTGCTGGTGTTCGCGCAGGCGTTCTCCAAGGGGATCGGGTTCTACCTGTCGTCGCTCAGCGATCCGGAGGCGCTGGCGGCGATCTGGCTGACGCTGGTCACCGCGGTGATTTCGGTCGGCCTCAATCTGATCTTCGGCGTCGCCGCGGCCTGGGCGATCGCCAAGTTCGAATTCCGCGGCAAGACCTTCCTGGTGACGCTGATCGACCTGCCGTTTTCGGTGTCGCCGGTGATTTCCGGCCTGGTGTTCGTGCTGCTGTTCGGCGCGCAGGGCTTCTTCGGGCCGTGGCTGATGGCGCACGGCATCCACATTCTGTTCGCGGTGCCGGCGATCGTGCTGGCCACCACCTTCGTGACGTTCCCGTTCGTCGCGCGCGAATTGATCCCGCTGATGCAGGAGCAGGGCTCGCAGGAAGAGGAGGCGGCGATCTCGCTCGGCGCCCGCGGCTGGCAGACTTTTCTGCGGGTGACGCTGCCCAATATCAAATGGGGCCTGCTGTACGGCGTGCTGCTGTGCAACGCCCGCGCGATGGGCGAATTCGGCGCGGTCTCGGTGGTCTCCGGGCATATCCGCGGCGAGACCAACACCATGCCGCTGTTGGTGGAAATCCTGTACAACGAGTATCAGCTGGTGGCGTCGTTCGCGATCGCCTCGCTCTTAGCGCTGCTCGCGCTGGTGACGCTGATCGCCAAAACCATTCTGGAAAGCCAGATCGAGGAAGGACGGCCGCAAAGTGACGATTGAGGTTCGCAATATCGTAAAGCGCTTCGGCGCCTTCACCGCGCTGGACAATGTCGACCTGCGGGTCGAGACCGGCGAGCTGTTGGCGCTGCTCGGTCCCTCGGGCTCCGGCAAGACCACGCTGCTGCGCATCATCGCCGGGCTGGATTGGCCCGACGCCGGCTCGGTGTCGTTCGACGGCGAGGACGCGCTGTCGCGCGGCGCCGGCGAGCGCCATGTCGGCTTCGTGTTCCAGCACTACGCGCTGTTCCGCCATATGAGCGTGTTCGAGAACGTCGCTTTCGGGCTGCGGGTGCAGCCGCGCAGCATTCGTAAATCCGAGGCGCAGATCAAGGCGCGGGTCAAAGACCTGTTGGACCTGGTGCAGCTCGACTGGCTGGCCGACCGTTATCCGAGCCAGCTCTCCGGCGGCCAGCGCCAGCGCATCGCGCTGGCGAGAGCGCTGGCGATCGAACCGCGCATCCTGTTGCTCGACGAGCCGTTCGGCGCGCTCGACGCCAAGGTGCGTAAAGAGCTGCGCAAATGGCTGCGCACGCTGCACGAGGAAATCCACGTCACCTCGATCTTCGTCACCCACGACCAGGAAGAGGCGCTGGAAGTCGCCAACCGCGTGGTGGTGATGGACAAGGGCAGGATCGAACAGATCGGCAGCCCCGGCGACGTCTATGAGGACCCGGCGACCGCCTTCGTGCACGGCTTCATCGGCGAATCCATCGTGCTGCCGGTCGACATCCGCGACGGACGGGTGCGGCTCGGCGACCGCGAGCTCAACCTGGACTCTCGCGACGCCCGGCCGGGGCCGTCGAAACTGTTCATCCGCCGCCACGATCTGGCGATCGGGCCGTCCGGCGCCGGCGCGCTGGAAGGTGCGGTGAAGCACGTCCGCGCCTTCGGGCCGACGCAGCGCGCCGACATCCTGCTCAGCGCGGTGGGCGAGGGCACGCTGATCGAGATCGACGCGCCGCGCGATCGCGACCTGAAACCCGGCGACATCGTCAGCCTGCAGCCGCGCCGCTACCGGATTTTCGCCGAGACGGGTTAGGCTGGAATGTTGCTGAGGAAAACGCGGTTGAGGTCCAATGGAACTTCAACTAGCGTCATCGTCCATGCCTTCGGTCCCGCCACCAGATCTCCCGTCCTTGTTCCCCCTGGGCTTTCACCATTTATCTATGGGGATGTTGAGCAGGTATGCGTTGACCTGTTCCCTCTTTCTAGCAGCAGGAGCGCTATATTTGGCGGCTTGATGCCCCTTGTCAAAACGCTGGAAATGGCAGGCGTGCCCGGAGAATTGTGGCTGGATGGCAGTTTTCTGACGGAAAGAATAAACCCGAAGGACGTTGACGTCGTGCTGAAGGTCGATGCTCCAGTCTATAACATCGGAACGCAGGAGCAGCGGGAAGCCATCGATTGGGTGATTGCTAACCAAAAGCCAACTTTGAAGTGCGATTCCTACGTGCTGATGCAATATCCGCCAGGCGACCCCCTCTATGACGAAGGTCGATGGTGGTATTCTTATTGGCATACCAAGTGGGGATTCAGTCGCGAGGATGATCCGAAGGGTATCGTAGTCTTGACGCTTAGCGCGGGCAACACCCCATGAGCAGGCTGGCAGAATTACAAAGAGATTTGCAGAGTGCGGCGGTAGCCGTCGCGCACGCTGAGCGCACCCTTGCGACCCATCCTAACGTGCCCTCCGTCCTCGCAACTCTGCGGACAATCCAAAATCATAGAGCCTCGCTGGAAGAGCAATTTTTTGCTGCTGCGGACGAATTCGGCCTTGATGCTTGCGGTTACAGGATTGAACTTGAGGGGCACACCGCATCGATAGCGGGGCTTACGGCAGTTTTGGGTACGTTTCAGAAAATCTTCACTACTGTCTATGACGCCTTGGAGAACGGCCCTAAGAAGACAGCCAAGAATAGCGCAGAAACGATAGAGGCCACCACGCTGGGGTTCGCGTATACGTTCCCTGGTTCAGTTGGTGTTATGATGACCCTTGCTAATGATCGCATGCTGTTTGAAGCAAAGCTGGACAATGCGATGGGAAAGACGTTCGACCTCATTCGCGCTAACGATTCGGAAGAACTTCAATATCTCAGTGAGGTGGTCGGTATACCGGCGGTTCGCCTTGTGCATCAATGGGCAGAAGAAAATGTCAAAGCCGGATTTGGTGCTGACATTGTGTGGCGTCGGGACGACGTGGTGAAAAGAGAAGTGCGAGTACAGGCACCCGAGATAGCGCAAAAGGCCGCGATCATAAGAGCGATGCGCGCGCACGAAACTGCCGTCGTTGTGGGGGAACTACTCGACGTGGACATATTAGAGCATACCTTCCGGATGAAGGTTAGCGACCGTATTATTCAGGGTACCTTTGACGGTGCGATAACGTCGAAGAAGCCTGCTCAACTGCCGAAGACGTACCAAGCAACGCTGCAGATCATGCAAAAAGTTGTGGCTGATGAAAGTGGGCACGAACAGATCGATTATTTCCTGGTAGGTCTCGAATCGCCTCCCGGTCCCCCCGTTTTCCTCACAGACTTGTCGGACCACGACTCCTGACTCTTCGAGCTCGCCCAGACTGACCCTTCGACCATTTAAACCGACCCTATTCAAAAATTCACCTTTCAGCCATGGTTGCCGTGCAACAACCACCCCCTGTCCGGGGGATTTGATTCAATGTTGCGGGTTGTTGTGGCCGGTCTCGGCCTGTTGCTGCTGGCCGGATGCGCCGGCGAGGTGGCGCCGAGCGTCGAAGAGCCAGCGATGTATCTCAGCATGGCCAATGGCGGCGCCAAGCTCGATCCGCAGGCCGCGGCCTCGATGATCTCGCTGTACCGGCACAACAACGGACTCGGCCCGGTGGTGGTCGATCCGGCGCTGGTGGCGCTGGCGGAAGACCAGTCGATGACCATGGCCAAGCGCAACAAGCTCGACCACAATGTGAAAGCGCCGCTGCAGCAGCGGCTCAATGCCGGCGGCTATCCGGCGACGCTTGCGGTGGAGAACGTCTCCGCCGGATACCATACGCTGGCCGAAGCGTTCTCCGGCTGGCGGGATTCGCCGCCGCACAAGGCCAACATGCTGAAATCCGGCGTCACAAAACTCGGCATCGCCGCGAGCTATGCGCCGAACACCAAATACAAGGTGTTCTGGACGCTGATCCTGGCCTCGACGGAGGCGCGCTGAGCGCCGCGCAAATTCATCGCGACACGATTGACGGCGCCGCCTTCGCGCGCCACTTTGCGCCGTGCTTGCCACGATCCGATGGGCCCCCCGATGGATACAGCTGCCGCCAAACCGGCTTCGAGTCCCGCCGAAGGTCGCCGCGTGTTGGTGCTGCAGGGCGGCGGCGCGCTCGGCTCCTATCAGGCCGGCGCCTATCAGGCGCTGTGCCACCACGATTTCGAACCGCAATGGCTCGCCGGCATCTCGATCGGCGCCATCAACGCCGCGATCATCGCCGGCAATCCGCGCGAGCAGCGGGTGGCGAAGCTGAAGGAATTCTGGGAGCTGGCGTCGTCGCCGGTGCCGTGGCTGCCCGTGCTGCACGACGACCGGGTGCATTCGCTGTTCAACGAAACCAGCGCAGCGCTGACCGCCATGTTCGGCGTGCCCGGCTTCTTCACGCCGCGGTTTCCGCCGCCGCTGCTGTTTCCGCCGCAGGATCTGACCTCGCTGAGCTATTACGACACCGCGCCGCTGCGCGCGACGCTGCAGCGGCTGGTGGACTTCGATCGCATCAACGACGAGGCCAAGACCACCCGGCTCAGCCTCGGCGCGGTCAACATCGCCACCGGCAATTTCTGCTACTTCGACAACACAAGACAACAGATCGGCCCGGAGCACGTCATGGCTTCGGCGGCGCTGCCGCCGGGCTTTCCGGCGGTCGAGATCGACGGCGAATTCTTCTGGGACGGCGGCATCGCCTCCAACACGCCGCTGGACTACGTGCTCGGCGAAGAAACCGTCGACGATCTGTTGATCTTCCAGGTCGATCTGTTCAGCGCCCGCGGCCGGCTGCCGGAGACGCTGCTGGAGGCCGCCGAGCGCGAAAAGGACATCCGGTTTTCCAGCCGCACCAGGCTCAACACCGACAAGAACAAGCAGATCCACAACACCCGCAAGGCGTTGCGCGATTTGATCGACAAATTGCCCGACGAACTGCGCAACGATCCGGCCTACGCCATCCTGCACGAGGCGGCGGAGGAGAACACCGTCACCGTGGTGCATCTGATCTACCGCAAGCGCAATTACGAGGCTGCATCGAAGGACTATGATTTCTCCCGCCTCAACATGCTCGAGCATTGGAAATCCGGCGAGCAGGACGTGCATCTGTCGATGCGGCGTCCGGACTGGCTGCGCCAGCCGCAGGACGGCGAGACCATGGTGACCTACGATCTGACCAAAGAGGCTTTCCAATAGCGGCCAGCCCACAACGCACATCACGGCGCGCGCCGAAACGCATTCGCGGTGGCGCGATCGCCGCCGCATCGTCTTCACAACACAGGGAGTAAGCCAATGGGCACGTTGACAGGCAAGACCGCGGTGGTGACCGGATCGACCAGCGGCATCGGATTGGCCTATGCGCGCGCCTTCGCCGGCGCCGGCGCCAATGTGGTGATCAACGGCATGGGCGAGGCGGCCGACATCGAGCGCGAGCGCGCCAAGATCGAGAGCGATTTCTCCGTCAAGGCGGTGCATTCGCCGGCCGACATGCTGAAGCCCGCCGAGATCGCCGAGATGATCAAGCTCGGCGAGAAGACCTTCGGTTCGGTCGACGTGCTGGTCAACAATGCCGGCATCCAGTTCGTCGCGCCGATCGAGGAATTCCCGATCGAGAAGTGGGACGCCATCATCGCCATCAATCTGTCGTCGGCGTTTCACGGCATCCGCGCGGCGATCCCCGGCATGAAGCAGCGCGGCTGGGGCCGCATCATCAACACCGCCTCGGCGCATTCGCTGGTGGCCTCGCCGTTCAAATCGGCCTATGTGGCCGCCAAGCACGGTATCGCCGGCCTCACCAAGACCGCGGCCTTGGAGCTTGCGACCTTCAAGATCACGGTGAACTGCATCTCGCCGGGCTATGTCTGGACGCCTTTGGTGGAGAAGCAGATCCCCGATACCATGAAGGCGCGCGGGCTCACCAAGGAGCAGGTGATCAACGACGTGTTGCTGCAGGCGCAGCCGACCAAGCAGTTCGTCACCGCCGAGCAGGTCGCGGCGTTGGCGCTGTATCTATGCGGCGATGACGCCAGCCAAATCACCGGCGCCAATTTGTCGATGGACGGCGGCTGGACCGCGGCGTAGGCGGGGGAGGGCGCTTGCAGTTTGATCTGAGCGTGTCCCGGACGCGATGCAGCGTTCTTCACGCTGCGTCGCGAGCCGGGACCGTTCCAAGCGCTGCGGTTCGTAACGGCCCCGGCTCACGGCGCAACGCTGACGCGTTGCGCCGCGTCCGGGGCACGGCTCTGTTGCGGCAAGCCGGGCTTATATCACTGGGAGGGAGGTCGGATCAGTCTTCGGCCCCCGCCCTCAGGCCCGCTTGCCGAACGCCAGCACGTGCAGGCCGAGCCGCTGGCGGGTGATCCAGAACAGCAGCACGGTTTCGAAAGTGAGTGCCAGCGAGGTGGCGGCGGCGGCGCCGTGGCCGCCGAACCGCGGCACCAGCGCGATGCACAGCACGAGGTTGATCGCGAACGCCAGCGCATAGGCCAGCGCGCAGAGGTTCTGCTGGCCGAGCATGTTGAGCAGCCGTTCCACCGGGCCGATCGCGGCGCGCACCACGAGGCCGATCGCGGCGATGAACATGATGTCGTAGCCGGCGACGAATTGCGGCCCGAACAGCCACAACAGCGGCTTGCCCAGCGCCAGCAGCACGACGGTGGCGGCCAGCGACGGCCAGAACGTCCAGGTGATGGCGTGGCGGAGATAGGCGGCGAGCCGCGCCTTGTCGCCGCTCGTGTGATACTCGCTGAAGCGATGCGCGGTGACCGCCGACATCGCGTAGTGGATGAACGACACCAGCGCCAACGTCTTGATCACCGCGAAATACACCCCGACTTCTTCGGCCGAGCGATAATGCTGCAGCACCAGGACGTCGATATAGGACAATAGCAGATAGAAGCCCTCGACCATCATGATCGGCAGCGAGGTTTTCAGCCAGCTGCGGAATTCATAGGCTTTGGGGCCGGGGTCGATCACGCCCTCAAGCCGGCGGTTCAGCGCGAGCAGCTGGCCGAGCATCGCGATCCACACCGCGGCGCAGCTGGCGATCATCGCAGCCACCGCGCCGAGCTGAAAGCCGAGCACCACGGCGCCGGCGGTGAAGCCGATGATCAGCGATTGCCGGACGATGAATTGCGGCATCAAGCCGAGCCGCATCCAGTCGTGCGAGCGGGCGATGCCGTCCTGGGTGTTGGCGACCACGAAGGCCGGCAGCGTCAGGCAGCCGAGATACAGCGGCACCACGGCCGGCGGATCGATCCACGGCGACAGCAGCCGCACCAGCCCGGCGAGCGCCAGCGCCACCGCGCTCGAGGCCGCCAGCGTGGCCCAGCGGCTGCCGGACAGAAAACCGCGCAACAAGGCGTGGGCGCCGGCGGCGCGATATTCCGGAATGATCTTCTGGCACGACATCGCGATGCCGAAATCCAGCATCGAGCCGAGTAGCAGCACCCAGGTCCAGACATAGACGTAAGTGCCGTAATCCGCGCCGCCCATCCAGCGCGCCAGCAGCACTTGCGACAGATACGCCAAGGCGGCGCTGACCACGCGGATGATGAAGATGGTGCCGGCCAGCCGGTTGGTCAGCGCGGCCTCGTGGCCGCCGCCGAACATCGCCCGCAACCGCGCCTTGAGGCCGGCGAGCGGGGTGGCTGAACGAGCTTCCAGGAGAGCCAAAGCGCAAAACCCTGCAGGTTGGCCGGGGCCGTTGGCCGACACGACGGTCATTCAGCCTAGCAAGCAGTCGTTAAGAGAGGGTTGGACGCCGCCGCGGGCTGATTGACAACAGAACGAAACAAGAACACAATTGCCGCCATTCAAGGATATTGCCGATGCCCACCCATGCTGCGCCTGAATTCGCCTCCGACCAGGACCGCCTCGACGCCGCTGCCGATGCGGCGATCGCGGCCTGCGGCGGTGATCTGCGCTCGACGATTCGCGCGTTGATCTTGGCCAACGAGTATCTCGAATTCGAACTCGGGCAGTGCAACGCCGCGGTGTCGCGCGGTTTCGCGCGCGGCCGGCGCGGCGGATCGGGCGAGTCGTCCGGCACGGCGCCGGGCGGCGCGGTGAGGTGAAGGAGACAGGCCATGGCGGATGTGACTTACTACGTGGCGTTGCCGTTCGCGCGGGATGATGACGGCCCCGCGGCCCGCGAGGGCACCGAATGCACCAGCGCCCACGCCGCGATCATGCGCGCCGAAGCGCTGTCGCGCAGCGAGGGCCATATCGGCGCGGTGGCGTTCAGCCGCAGCGGCGATCCGATGCTGGGGGAATTTTCCGACGCGGTGCTGCTGCGCGCGTTCGGCGAGGTGCCGAACGACCTCAGCGGGCTGTAGGCCGTCGTCGCCGGCATCTTCGGTAGCCTGGATGAGCGAAGCGATATCCAGGGAAGAGGGTGGCGTTGTGGCTTGCAGGCTGTTCGCCGGGTGTTGCGGCGCGCGGCGGCTGCAGCTCGCCGACCGAGAGGCGCCCGGGCAGGCGCCGGGCGCGCGGCGAGCGCCGTGGGACCCGCCGCGCAATATTCCGAACGCTGATGACCGCGGCACGGCCAATCGATGTCCTGCCGAAATGTTAACGCTGGGTCGGTCGCGCGCCTTCGTGCCGGATGGGCGTGAATAGCGGGCCCGCGCAACAGGCGCTTGCGGCACGGCGGCTGCGGGCCCGCGTTCACCTTACCAATATTTCATCGAGATGAATCGGTTGGTCAGCTGTCGTTCAGCCGCCGCGGCCTAGGCTTGCGCACGGTTTGGAATCGATGGAGTGAATTCGATGAAACTGAAACTCGCGCTTGCCGCCCTCGCCACCATCGGCGGCCTCGCATTGTCCTCGGGGGCTGCCTCGGCGATGCCGAACGGATTGCCGGGCGCAGTCAGCGCGGCGAGCGGCCCGGCCGCCCAGCTCGATCAGGTGCGCTACGTCTGCAACGCTTGGGGTCGCTGCTGGTGGCGGCCGAACTACTACAACGCCTACGGCTATTATGGTCCGCGATTCTACGGCCCAAGGTTCTATGGCCCGCGGCCCTATCGGCCGTGGGGCTATCGCCCCGGCTGGCGTCGTTGGTGACCAGTTGATCGCCTGAACGATCGCGGGGCCTGCGGGCCCCGCGCGGTTGTCAGGCGGGTTGCATCTCGCAGACGTCGACCCATTCGGCGGCGGTCAATTGCGCCATCCGCTGCGGCGCGATCCGCACCGCGCTGTGGGTGGAGCCCGCCGCCGGCACCACGATAGCGAACGCTTTCAGCGAGACGTCGCAATACACCGGCAGCGGCGTCTTCAGGCCGAACGGGCAGACCCCGCCGACTTGGTGGCCGGTGATCGCCACCACCTCGTCGGCGCCGAGCATCTTCGTCTTGCCGCCGAACACCGCCTTGGCCTTCTTGTTGTCGAGCCGCGCGGTGCCGCTGGTGACCAGCAGAAACACCCGCTCGCCGACCCGCAGCGACAGCGTCTTGGCGATCTCCGCCGGCGTCACGCCATGGGCCTCGGCAGCCAGCGCCACCGTCGCCGAACTGGTGGCGGATTCCAGCACGGCGAGATCGGGGGCTTGGGCAGCGAAGTAAGCGCGGACGGACTCGAGACTCATCGCTCAGCGCGCCTCACGGGTCGGGTGCGCCATGCTACGCCGCCGCCGCGGTCTGGCTCTGGATGTCCTGCGCGGTGCGGCGCAGCGCGGTGAGGAAGCGCTGCTTGGCGCCGTCTTCATCGATCGAGCCGGAGATGGTGTTGATACTGACCGCGGCCACTACGGCGCCGCGATGATCGCGCACCGGCACCGCGATGCCGCAGATCGCCGGATCGAGTTCGCCGTCGATCCAGGCGTAGCCTTGCTCGCGGGTGCGCTGCAGCTGCTCTGCCAGCGCGACCGGATCGACGATGGTGCGCGGCGTCAATTTGCGCAGCTCGGCCCGGGTCAGATAGGCCTGCAGCTTGTCCGGCGGCAGCGATGCCAGCAGCACCCGGCCGAGCGACACCACATGCGCCGGCAGCCGGCTGCCGATGCCGAGATTGGCCGACAGAATGCGCCGCGCCGGCAGCCGCAGCGCATAGACGATTTCGTCCTCGTCGAGCACCGCCAGCGCGCAGGATTCGCCGATCTCGTTGCGCAGGTCTTCCAGCGCGCTCTGCGCGTAGCCCCAATAGGGCAGCGCGTTGAGATAAGACAGCCCGAGCCCCAGCGCGCGCGGCCGCAGACTGAAGTAACGACCCTCGACCTCGCAGTAATTCAGCGCTACCAACGTCGCCAACATGCGCCGCGCGGTGGCCCGGTTCAGCCCCGCCGACACCGCCGCCTCCGAGAGCGTGTGGCGGCCGGGCGGTCGTCCCAACGCTTCGACCACCGAGAATCCCCGCGCGATCGCGCGGACGAATCCATCGCTTTCCTTGGCCATCGTCCAGGTTCCCTTGTCACCAATGCTTGTCAGAATAGATATATAGTCGCAGTATTTGCATAAATCGACTACAAAGTTCGCTTGGCGACTGAAGGAGACGGAAGAATTGCAACAGGCTTTCGAAACGGATTTTTGGAAGGACGCCAATTTAAGAAAAGTCTGGGACGACATCATTCCGGGGGTCCCGCGCAAGACGCTCCCCTACGTCCTCACCCGCCAGGCCATCGAGCTGTATTGTCGCTCGGTCGGCGAAACCCATCCGCTGTATCTCGACGAAGCCTTCGCCAAGTCGACGCCTTACGGCGGACTGATCGCGCCGCCGTCGATCCACATCCTGTTGATGTTCGCCTGCACCCCGGCGGACGACTGGATGCGCACCCCGGGCACGGTCAATGCCGGGCAGTCCTGGAGCTACAACATCCCGGCGCGGCCGGGCGACACCATCACGCTGCAGGCCCGCGCGCTCGACAAGTTCATCCGCCGCGAGCGGCTGTTCGTGGTGCATGACAACGTGTTCTTCAACCAGCACGGCGAGGTGATCTGTTCCGGCCGTGGCCACACCATCCGGCCGAGATAGGAGCGCGCGATGACCACGACCTTTGAAGATCTCGCCGTCGGCGACGCCATCGATGGCCCGGAATTTGCAGTCAGCCGGGCCTCGATCCGGCTGTTTTGTGACGGCTCGCTCGACTACAATCCGCTGCATCTCGACGACGATTATATGAAAGGTGATTTCGGCAAGACCAATTTCGGCGGCATCATCATGCACGGCATGAATAATTTCGGACTGATCACCCGCATGATTACCGATTGGGCCTATCCGGCGGGGGCTATTCACCGGCGCCTGGAAACCCGCTGGGTGAAGCCGGTGCGGCCTGGTGATACCATCCGGCCGCGTGGTATCATCAAGTCAAAACAGACGACGGAACGCTCGCGTTGGGTTATCATCGATGTGCTGGTCTGCAATCAGCAGGGCGACAAGGTCGCCACCGGCGAGGCGATGGTGGAATTCCCGCATGGTGCACAGTCTGCGGCGGGGTGAATGACGGAGAGTGGGAATGAGAAAGTTGGGGTGCCTGTTGGTGTTGCTGTCGTTCGCGGCGTTCGGCGGCGCGCCCGCCGTCGCGGAGCCGTTCCCGGTCAAATCGATCAAGATCGTAGTGCCGTTTCCGGCCGGCGGGACCACCGACATCGTCGCCCGCTTCGTGGCGAAGTACCTCGGCGACGAACTCGGCGTCACCACGGTGGTGGAGAATCGCGCCGGGGCGTCCGGCACCATCGGCTCGGAGGCGGTGGCGAAGTCGGATCCGGACGGCAGCGTGCTGCTGTTGACCGCGACCCACCACGTCATCAATCCCAGCCTGTACCGCAAGCTGCCCTACGACACCCAGAAGGATTTCTCGCCGATCGCGATGGCCGCTTCCGCCGCCAATGCGCTGATCGTCACCAAGGATTTCCCGGCGCAGACGGTGCAGGAGCTGATCGCGCTGGCGAAGAAAGATCCCGGTAAGTACTCGTTCGGATCGACCGGGATCGGCGGCGCCAACCATCTCGCCGGCGAATTGTTCAAGCAGATGGCCGGGGTCGATATCGTGCATATCCCCTACAAGGGGGCGGCGCCGGCGATGAACGACCTGATCGGCGGCCATATCCCGATCATGTTCGATTCGCTGACCACGGTGGTCCCGGCCGCCCAGGGCGGCGCGGTCCGGGTGCTGGCGGTTACCAGCCTGCAGCGCGCGGCAGCCTTGCCCGACATTCCGACGCTGAACGAATCCGGGCTCAAGGGTTTTGAGGCCATCGGCTGGTTCGGGCTTTATATGCCGCAGGCCCACGACAATCCGGCCTATCAGAAACTGGTCGCCGCGATGGCGAAGATCCTGGCGGCGCCGGAGACCAAACAGAAATTCGCGGCGTTGTCGCTCGAACCGGGGACGCTGACCGGCGCGGCATTCGGCAAATTCGTCGATAGCGAAATCGTCAAATGGAACGGCATGGTCCGCGCCGCCAACGTGCCGTTGGAGTGAGATGAAGCTCTGTGGGGGCGCTTCCTCAAGTTAGCGTCATCCTGAGGAGCCCGGCGCAGCGCGCAGCGCGCCGCCGGGCGTCTCGAAGGATGGCCGCGGGCGGCGCGCAGCCCCAGAGCGGGGCGAGCGCATCGATGCGCAGCCGCATCCTTCGAGGCCCTCGCTGCGCTCGGGCGCCTCAGGATGACGACGCTCAGGATGACGACGCTTGGGCTTTGGATCATCAGCAACCCAATCAGCGTCATCCTGAGGAGCCCGGCGCAGCGCGCAGCGCGCAGCCGGGCGTCTCGAAGGATGGCCGCAGGCGGCGCGCAGCCCCAGAGCGGGGCGAGCGCATCGATGCGCAGCCGCATCCTTCGAGGCCCTCGCTGCGCTCGGGCGCCTCAGGATGACGGCGCTCAGGATGACGACGCTTGGGCTTTGGATCGTCAGCAACCCAATCAGCGTCATCCTGAGGAGCCCGGCGCAGCGCGTAGCGCGACGCAGGGCGTCTCGAAGGATGCCGCGGGCGTAGCGCAGCACCAGAGCGGGGCAACCGCATCGATGCGCAGCCGCATCCTTCGAGGCCCTCGCTGCGCTCGGGCGCCTCAAGATGACGACGCTCAGGATGACGACGGCTTGGGCTTTAGATCGTCAGCAACCCAATCAGCGTCATCCTGAGGAGCCCGGCGCAGCGCGCAGCGCGACGCCGGGCGTCTCGAAGGATGGCCGCGGGCGTAGCGCAGCACCAGAGCGGGGCGAGCGCATCGATGCGCAGCCGCATCCTTCGAGGCCCTCGCTGCGCTCGGGCACCTCAGGATGACGACGCTCAGGATGACGACGCTTGGGCTTTGGATCATCAGCAACCCAATCAGCGTCATCCTGAGGAGCCCGGCGCAGCGCGTAGCGCGACGCCGGGCGTCTCGAAGGATGGCCGCGGGCGTAGCGCAGCCACAGGCCGGGGCGATCGCATCGATGCGCAGCCGCATCCTTCGAGGCCCTCGCTGCGCTCGGGCACCTCAGGATGACGACGCTCAGGATGACGACGCTTGGGCTTTAGATCGTCAGCAACCCAATCAGCGTCATCCTGAGGAGCCCGGCGCAGCGCGCAGCGCGACGCCGGGCGTCTCGAAGGATGGCCGCGGGCGGCGCGCAGCCACAGGCCGGGGCGACCGCATCGATGCGCAGCCGCATCCTTCGAGGCCCTCGCTGCGCTCGGGCACCTCAGGATGACGGCGGCGGGGGCGTGGCGCCCAGGATGACGGCGGCGGGGGGCGTGGCGCCTCAGGATGACGGGGGCGGGGGCGTTGCGGGGCAGGATGGCGGCGCTGCCCGGGGCTCGGGACCACCGCGCCACCATGACGGACAAAAAGGGAGCGGAAAACGTCGGTTGCGGCGTGGATTTGTGCCGTTCGCATTGACAGTCCGGCGTCGGATGGCTTAGAAACCGGCTGTCTCGGGCGGGCAACCCGCCATCGGGATCGAGCCCGTTTTCGCTGCTTTCGGCCTGTCGCACACGGCCTTTCAAACGCTCAGGATTGTCTCATGAAGGTCCGTAACTCGCTGAAGTCGCTTCGCTCCCGCCATCGTGACAACCGTCTGGTCCGTCGCAAGGGCCGGGTCTATGTGATCAACAAGGTGCAGCGCCGCTTCAAGGCCCGCCAGGGTTGATCGCCGACGCGTCGCGGCTCGAGCCTTAACCTCGCCGCGATGGATTCCCTGTCCCGACCGGTTCTCTCGATCACGGCGGTTTGACGCGGTGTGCGCTTGCTTGCCGGGTGCGCGCCGCTAGACTTCGCTGATGGCATCGCTCCGTTCGGCCGCGCACCTGTTCCGCCCCGTCCTGCTGGTTGTCGCGACCTTGCTCGCGGCGACGTTGGCGTTGCCGCAAGGCGCCAAGGCGCAGCGCCACCCTTCGCCCCCAGAGCTGAAGAAACTGCCCGAGCCCCCGGCCAAGCTGCCGAAGGTCGGCGCCGACCGCACCCGCGGACTGGATTTCCTGTTCGGTGCGCTCAAAGCGGCGCCCGACGAGGCCAGCGCCAAACATGTCGAAGCCCGGATCTGGGCGCTGTGGGCGCAAACCTCCAGCGACACCACCGCGCTGTTGATGTCGCGCTCGAAAGCAGCGCTCGACGCCGGCAAGACCGAGGTGGCGTTGAAGCTGCTCGATTCGGTGGTCAAGCTGCGCCCCGACTATCTGGAAGGCTGGAACAGGCGTGCCACGCTGTATTACCTGCAGAATGACTACACCCACTCGCTGCGGGACATCGAACAGGTGCTGGTGCGCGAGCCGCGGCATTTCGGAGCGCTGGCCGGGCTCGGCATGATCATGCAGGATCTCGGCGACGACAAGCGCGCGCTCGACGCCTTCCGTAAGGCGCTGGCGGTCAATCCGCACCTCGACAAGGTGCCGGAGCTGGTCAAGACCCTGACCGAAAAGGTCGAGGGGCGGGACATCTAGCGCGTTCTGCGAATGCTCATTTGCGAACTCGCGAGAGAAATCACCCGAGCAAGGTCGCGTGTCCCGGACGCTAAGCAGCGCCCTTGCGCTGCGCAGCGAGCCGGGACCGTTCCAAGCGCCACGTTCCGTAACGGCCCCGGATCTGCAGCGCACTACGCCGCAAGAGCGGCGCGCTGGGCTGCGTCCGGGGCACGCCTCCATCCTTCATTCTTCCACGCGGTCGACCAAAAGCCCGTGGCGAACTCGCAATCCGGAATGACGGACGCGTTGTCTGTTGAGCGCTGAGAGCGAAACCTTTGCTGCGTTGCGGCGTATGCTCTGGGTGCATCAAACCTCCCGGACATTGTCGATCATGATCATGCTGACATTGGCGACGCTGGCTGTTCTCGCGCTGGCCACGCTGGCCGGCACCGCGTGGCTGGAGCGGCGCTATGCCCCCGACGGCGAGATGGTCGCGGTCGACGGCGGAGCGCTGCACGTCGTCGACATCGGGCCGCGCGACGGCGGGCCTGCGATCGTGCTGATTCACGGCGCCAGCGCCAATCTGCGCTCGATGCGGCCGCTCGGCGACGAATTGGCGACCACGCATCGGGTGATCCTGATCGACCGGCCCGGCCACGGCTACAGCCCGCGCCAGGACGGGGCTCAGTCCTCGCCGACCACGCAGGCGGCGATGATCGATGCTGCGCTCCGCCGGCTCGGCGTCGACCGCGCCGTCATCGTGGTGCATTCGCTGGCCGGCGCGCTCGGCGCCCTGATGCCGCTGAACCATCCCAAGCGGGTGGCCGGGCTGGTGATGCTGGCGCCGGTGACGCATCCGTGGCGCGGCGGCGTCGGCAGCCTCAACAAGATCATCGCGACGCCGTTGATCGGGCCGCTGCTGGCCCGCACCATCGTGCTGCCGCTCGGCCTCGGCTTCGTCACGCCTGGCGCGCGCACCGCGTTCGCGCCGCAGCCGATGCCGGCGGATTTCGTCGACGACAGCGCCACGCCGCTGCTGCTGCGGCCGCAGCAATTCCGCGCCAATGCCTTCGATCTGGTGACGTTGAAGGAGGCGGTGCGCGCGCAGGTCTCGCGCTATCCGCAGATCGCGGTGCCGACCGTGGTGCTGCATGGCGACGCTGATACCATCGCGTCGGTCGATATCCATTCGCGGCCGTTCGTCGCGGCGGTGCCGCACGCCAAGCTCATCGTGCTGCCAAATATCGGGCATATGGTGCAGTATGCCGCGCCCGGCCTGGTGGTCCGCGAGATCGACGCCATGCTCGCCGCGGCGCGGCCGAAAGCGGCGGTTCTGCAGTGATAGCAGCAGCGACGCCGGGAAAACTGAAACGCACAGGGAGATGGATATGAGCACCACCTACGGATCGGCGAAGTGGCAGGGCGGCATCAAGGACGGCAAGGGCGCGATCTCGACCAAGAGCGGCGCGTTGAGTGACTATCCTTACGGCTTCGCCAGCCGCTTCGAGGGCAAGCCCGGCTCCAATCCGGAAGAGCTGATCGGCGCCGCGCACGCCGCCTGCTTCACCATGGCGCTGTCGCTGATTCTCGGCGAAGCCAAGCTCACCGCCGAGCAGATGGAGACCAAGGCCGACGTCACGCTGGACAAGGACGGCGACGGCTTTTCCATCACCGCGGTGCATCTGACATTGAGCGCGAAAATTCCCGGCGCCGACGACGCCACCTTCCAGGAGCTCGCCGGCAAGGCCAAGGCCGGCTGCCCGGTGTCGAAACTGCTCAATACCAAGATCACGCTGGACGCCAAGCTGGGCTGACTCCGCTGACTGATCCCGCGACCAGGGCGGACTTCGAGCATTTTCGGTTGGGATCGAATCATCCAACCCACATGCAGTCGTCATTCCGGATTGCGAGTTCGAAGAACGAGCAAGTCCGGAATCCATAACCCCTGCGGTGGTTATGGATTCCGGGCTCACTCGCAGCGAAGCTGCTCGTGCCCCGGAATGACGGCCTGGGGATCTTGACGCGCATCAATCCAACTCGAGAGGTCGTTTAGTCCGCCTTGGTTTCGGCTGGCAGTCGTTCGATCAGCGTCTCGACCAGCTTGCGGTCGGCCGGCGTCGCCGGATTGTAGACGATCAGGCTGAGGTCGGGCCGGCCGTCGACCGCGAAGGCCGAATATTCCAACGTGATCGGACCGACTTGCGGATGCAGCAATTGCTTCATGCCGCCGGCCTGGGTTTGCACATCGCTGTCGCGCCACATCGCCGCGAATTCCGGGCTCGCCACGCTCAGCTCTTCGACCAATGCGGCGACCTCGGTGCCGGCGCCGGCGCGCGCCGCGTCGATGCGGAAGCTGGCGACCACGAAGCGCGCCACCGTATTCCAGTCGGCTTGTCGTTCGCGCACGTCGGGATCGCAAAAGATCATTCGCAAGATGTTGCGCCGGTCGGGCGGCAGATCGCCGTAGTCGGTCAGCACCGCCACGGCGGCGCGATTCCAGGCGACGACGTCCCAGGTCGGCGTCCTGACGATCGCCGGGCTCAGCGTCAATGTGTCGAGCAGCCGCTGCAGCCGCGGCGTGATGGCGTCGCTGCCGCGATAGCGCACCTCGGGCGGACGGCCCAAGCCGATCAGAAACAGATGCTCGCGTTCCACCGCGGTCAGCGTCAGCGCGCGGGCGATGCGGTCGAGCACGTCGGCCGAAGGGCTGCCGCCGCGGCCCTGCTCCAGCCAGGTGTACCAGGTGGCGCTGATATTGGCGCGCTGCGCCACTTCCTCGCGGCGCAGGCCCGCGGTGCGCCGCCGGCCGCCGGCGAAGCCCAGCGCCGCCGGATCGAGCTTGGTGCGGCGGTTCTTCAGATAGGTTCCGAGCGGGTTTGCTTCGGGCATCGCTGCGTATCCTGTTAGTCATTATACCGGGATAACGTCACTACTTTAATACGATATAGCGGCTGCTACAAATCTCTCACCAAACAAAAGTGGGAGATCAACATGCGTGTATTCGTAACAGGCGCGACCGGATGGGTCGGTTCGGCGGTGGTCGACGAATTGATCGGCCACGGCCATCAGGTGACCGGCCTCAGCCGGTCCAAGGAGAAGGCGCAGGCGCTGGCCGCGCGCGGCGCCGAGGTGCTGCACGGCACGCTCGACGATCTCGACGTGTTGCGCAGCGCGGCGTCGGCGGCCGACGCGGTGATCCACACCGCGTTCAACCACGACTTCAGCAAATTCGCCGAGAACGCCGCGCAGGATGCCCGCGCGATCGAGACGCTGGGCGAAGCGCTGTCGGGATCGAGCCGGCCGTTGATCGTCACCTCCGGCGTGGCACTGCTGGCGCCGGGGCGAGTCGCGACCGAAGCCGACGTGCCGGAGCGC
The DNA here is from genome assembly GCF_000013745.1 of Rhodopseudomonas palustris BisB18. Classification (GTDB taxonomy): domain Bacteria; phylum Pseudomonadota; class Alphaproteobacteria; order Rhizobiales; family Xanthobacteraceae; genus Rhodopseudomonas_A; species Rhodopseudomonas_A palustris_F. Next base: position 4,438,820 of record NC_007925.1, on the reverse strand, counting down.
GGGCCGAACTATCCGCGCCAGTCCGAGGCGACCGCCCGCGCACTGGCCGAGCGCGGGGTGCGGGCGGCCACCGTCCGGCTGGCGCCGTCGGTGCATGGCGAGGGCGACCACGGCTTCATTCCGATCCTGATCGGCATCGCGCGGGATAAGGGCCTGTCGGCTTACGTCGGCGAGGGTCTGAACCGCTGGCCCGGCGTGCATCGGTTTGATGCCGCGCGGCTGTATCGCCTGGCGCTGGAGCAGGGCGCCACTGAGGCGGCCTACCATGCGATCGCCGACGAGGGCGTGCCGTTCAGGGAGATCGCCGCGGTGATCGGGCGTGGGCTCGGCGTGCCGGTGGAATCCCGCGGCCCGGAGCATTTCGGCTGGTTCGCAGACTTCGCGGCCGCCGACATGCCGGCGTCGAGCGCGCACACCAAGGCGGTGCTGGGCTGGACGCCGACCGGCCCGGACCTGCTCGCCGATATCGATCAGCCCGGTTACTACGCGGCGCGCTGAGCCTTAGCGCTACGCATCCCCGGGGCCGATAGAGGCGATCCGCTCGATTGGTCGATGGTCTTGACAATCGGACAATATTGTCCGAAGGCGCGGAAGATCAGAAAGCAGCTCGGGCTTGCCGACTGAGCCGCCAACTGTGGCAACCGATCAGGACAGACAATGGACAGCTTCGCCTATGCGGCGGAATTTGAGCCGGGCGATACGCCCGGCGTGATCGTGGTGAGCTTTCCGGACGTGCCGGAAGCGATCACCGAGGGCAATGGCATGGCGGACGCTCGCCTGCAGGCGGAAGAGGCGTTGGGGCTTGCGCTGTTGAGCTACCCGGCGCGCGGTCAGCCGCTGCCGAAGCCGCGCGCCAAGGGCAAGCGGCTGAGCCTCGTCGCGGTGGCGCCCGACGTCGCGGCGAAGCTCGCGGTGATCGAGGCCTTCGTCAGCGCCGGCATCAGCAAGAGCGAATTGGCGCGCCGGATGCAGAAGGACGAGAAGGAAGTTCGCCGCATTCTCGATCCCAAACATGCCACCAAGCTGCCGGCGATGGTCGACGCGCTGCGCGCGCTCGGCAAGCGGCTGGTGATCGGCGTCGAGGCGGCGGCGTAACCTCGCAGCTCACGCCGCGCGGTTCAGATATCGGCTACGCATCCCCCGGCCCGACATAGGCGATCCGCACCATGTTGGTGGCGCCGGGGGTGCCGAGCGGCACGCCGGCGACGATGATGATGCGTTGGCCGGCCTTGGCGAAGCCGTCGCGGAAGGTGATCGAGCCGGCGCGGTCGACCATGTCGTCCTGGTCGTGGGCGTCTTCCGCCACCACGCAATGCACGCCCCACACCACCGACAGCTTGCGGCCGGTGCCGATGTTCGGCGTGATCGCCACCACCGGCGGCTTCGGCCGCTCGCGCGCCACCCGCAGCGCGGTCGAGCCGGAGCTGGTCCAGCAGATGATCGCCGACAGATCCAGCGTCTCGGCGATCTGCCGCGCCGCGCCAGCGATGGCGTCGCCGGCGGTTTCTTCCGGATCCGGGCGCTGCGCGGTGACCACGCCGCGATAGATCGGGTCGCGCTCCACCTCTTCGCCGATCCGGTTCATGGTCGCGACCGCTTCCACCGGGAATTTGCCGGCGGCGGATTCCGCCGACAGCATGATGGCGTCGGCGCCTTCATAGACCGCGGTGGCGACGTCGGAGACTTCGGCGCGGGTCGGCACCGGGCTGGTGATCATCGATTCCAGCATTTGCGTGGCGACCACCACCGGCTTGCCGGCGCGCCGCGCCATCCGCGTCATTTGTTTCTGTAGGCTCGGCACCCGCTCCAGCGGCAGCTCGACGCCGAGATCGCCGCGCGCCACCATCAGCGCGTCGGAGACTTCGAGAATCTCCGGCAGCCGGTCGATCGCCTGCGGTTTTTCGATCTTCGCCATCACCGCGGCGCGGCCGCGGATCACCCGCTTGGCCTCGTTGACGTCCTCGGCGCGCTGCACGAACGACAGCGCCACCCAGTCGATGCCGGTTTCCAACGCGGCCTCGAGATCGGCGCGGTCCTTCGGCGTCATCGCCGACACCGGCAGGTCGGTGTCGGGCAGGCTGACGCCCTTGCGGTCGCTCATCTTGCCGCCGATCACCACGCGGGTCACCGCGCGCTCCGGCGAGGCTTCCTCGCAGATCAGCCGCACTTTGCCGTCGTCGAGCAGCAGCGCGTCGCCGACTTTCAGCGCGGAGAGAATTTCCGGATGCGGCAGCTGCACCCGGGTGGCGTCGCCGGGCTCCTTGCTGGAATCCAGAATGAAGGTAGCGCCGTTGTTGAGCTGGATGGCGCCGCCGCCGAACATCCCGACCCGCAATTTCGGTCCCTGCAGATCGACCAGGATGCCGATCGGCCGGCCGTAGCTACTTTCGACGCTGCGGATCGCCTTCACCAGCTCGCGCATCTTGTCGTGCGAGGTGTGGCTCATGTTGATGCGGAACACGTCGGCGCCGGCCTCGAACAATTTGCGGATCATCGCAACGTCGGAGGAGGCGGGGCCCAGCGTGGCCAGAATCTTGATTCGTCGAAGGCGTCTCATTGCTTGCTTCCCGGGACCGCATCTGGTGACAGACCAGACGCGCCCGGAGGCGTTCCACCCTGTGAGTTCGGCATTCCCGGGAGCGTCCCTGGACCGGGTGCGCCGGGCATGCCCGGCAGCCGTTGTGTATTCTGTTCGCTGCTTTCGGTCAGCTGCACCGTCCAGGCGCGCTGTTCGCCGGTGTCGACTTCGAAGAAGCCGGTGCGGTCGAAGCCGCGCGCCAGGCAATTGTCGGTGCCCTTGATGGTGAATTCCTTGTCGCGCGAGCACATGAAAGCCTGTCCCGACCATTCGCCGCCGCGGTCGTAGTCGAGCGCGTAGATGTAATAGAATCGCGCCACCAGCGTGCCGCGCAGCAGCGTTTCGCAGCTGCGCGACGACACGTTCCACCAACCCTCGGTGGTCCAGCCTTCGGCGTCCTTATAGCCCAGCGCGATGCCGACCCGGCTCGCGGTGTTGTTGCAGAGGCGGAAATCCGCCGCCGCCGGCGTGAACGAGAGGCATAGCACGGCAAGCGCCCACGCCGGCATCAGGGCGATGCCGGGTCGACGCAGCGAAAACGCATGGCGATGAGAATCTGCTGCGATCATCCGGTCAAGCTATATCAAACCCATGAGGACTTCGCTTGGCCCGCCGGCCGCTGTCAAGGTGACGGCAATCCGAGCAGGCCGGGCGAAATCGGCCGCGGCAGCTTTAACCTCACGATATGGCAAAATCTGTGACAACTCCGATGTGACGTCAATGCCCGGGCGTGACCGCCAGACCTAACCACGGCTGGCGGTGATCGCGCAACCCGCCGGAACCCGAGGGCTGCGACGCGGTGATTCTGCAATCGCGCGTCGCCGCCGCGGCTGTCGATCGCCGGGGATTCGTGCGATGCTCGTTGACGACCGCCGCCGCACTTTTGAGTGTCGTTTCGCCGCGAGGCGCGATACAAGCGGGCCGCAATCCAACAGTCACATCAGGAGTACGAGATGGCCACGTCTGCCGCCGTCAAGGAAGAGCCCGCGACCCAATTCGCGAAGGATCAGCTCAAGGCCATCATCGAGCGAATCGAACGGCTGGAAGAAGAGAAGAAGACGATCTCCGACGACATCCGCGACGTCTATGCCGAGGCCAAGGGCAACGGCTACGACGTCAAGGCGCTGCGCACCATCGTGCGGATGCGCAAGCAGGACGCCAACGAGCGCGCCGAACAGGAAACCATCCTGGAAACCTACATGCAGGCGCTCGGCATGCTGTGAGGGATCGCGCGGCGATTCCGCCCCGTCATCCTGAGGTGCTTGTCCGCAGCGCGTAGGCGCTGCGGACAAGCCTCGAAGGATGACGTGACGTACTTGCGGCCATCCTTCGAGGCCCTCGCTTTGCTCGGGCACCTCAGGATGACGCAGAGTGTGTGGGGAAGTTGTTTTCCGAAAAATATCGCGACGTCATCCTTGGGGCGCGAGCACTTGCGAGCGAGCCCGCAATCCCGAGATTGCTGCAAAGGTGACGCTTGTCGAAGCGCCGTCATCCTGAGGCGCCCGAGCGCAGCGAGGGCCGCGAAGGATGCGGACGCGCGGTGCGGATTGCCAAGGGCGCGCGGTTGCCAAGCGCCCGTGGCCCATCCTTCGAGACACCCGGTTTCGCGCTACGCGCTGCGCCGGGTTCCTCAGGATGACGGCGGTGGGCGGGGCGATGCCCGCGTTTGGCGTGGCTCCGCCGGCCTCAGCTAGCGCGGTCAAATCACCTGAACAAACTCAGCGCAGCGCCGCGGTGCGGGTGAACGGCGTGGTCGACAGCGTCACCACGGCGGCGCCGGTGAACTGTTCGCACTGCATGCCGGACTGCGGATCGTCGGCGAACGCCATGGCGACGGCCGCCTGCGGCTTGCTGAAATGCGCGCGCAGGATGGTGAGGTCGGTGTCGCCGAACACCGTGGAGGTCATGGTCGAGGCGCTCGGCGCCAGGATCATCGCGCGCATCCAGACGTCGTTGTCCTTGACCGCCGCGGCGGCGAGCCGCGACGAGGTCGCGACCACCGCGCCGTGGCCGCGCTGGCCCTTGGCGACCACCGTGGTGACGTTGTTGATCGCCATCTGATTGCGCGCCGGCTGCGCCGGTCGCACGCTGCGCGGCACCGGCGCGCTGGCGGCGACAACTTGGGCGCGCTCGGACGGCGGCGGCGCATAGGCCATCGCCTGCATCGTGCTTTCGGAAATGGTGGCGGTGGATTGCGGGTCGGCGGCGGCGAGCGCCTGGCGGGCGCTGATCGCGGCGACCTGCGCCGGCGTCGCCTGCTTGGTTGCCGGCATGTCGTCCCAGAAGCCGCGGGCGTTGATGATGTCGGCGGGCGATTGCGGCTTGCTCGGGTCTTGCTTGGTGTCGGCCTTCTCGGCGACCGGCTTCGCGATCGGAGCGGGCGGGACGTCCGCCGAGGCCACCTGGAAGGCGGCCACTGCGGGCGGCTTGGCGCGCGGCAGCGGCACGTTGTCGATGATCTTGACCAGGGCGTTCTTGATGTTGCCGGGGGCTGCGGCCATCAGGCCGGCCGGCGAGGCGGCGTCGGCGCTGGCGACCACGGCCGGGGCGGCACCGCCCTCGTCATCCTCGTCGCTGCCGGACTTGCTCTTGCCGAACAGCGAGGCCAGGAAGCCGGTCGGGCCGCTGCCGGTGGCATCCGACGCGCCGCCGCGTTTCTCGATATCGGCTAACGCCAGCTGATAGCCGGGAAGCGGATTGCCGTCGGACGGCACGTGCACGGTGCGGCCGTTGGGGAATACGCGGGCCAGCTGGTCGTGGCTCATGCGCGGCCAGTGTCGGATGTTGCCGGTGTCGAGATGCACGAACGGCGAACCCGAGGTCGGATAGAAGCCGACGCCGCCGCGCTGCAGCCGCAGCCCGGCGAAGCGGATCTGCTCCAGCGCCACGCCGGGAATGTAGAAATCCATCGCCTGGCCGAGCATGTGCTGGCTGGCCCGGGCAACGCCCGACGAGCGGCGGCGCAGCATGGCGTTGGTGGCGGGGGAGCGATAGGCGGAGATGATCTGGATCGGCTGCTTGGCGTCGACGTCGCGGTAGACTTCCCAGAGGATGTCGAACAGCCGACGGTCCATCGTGGTCTGGTCCTGGCTGCGCCAGTCGCGGAGGAAGTGGTTGATCTCTCGCAGCGCGGCTTCGTCGTAACGGCCGTTGCGCTTGAAGGTGACGGTGAGGTTCTCGTCGGAATGGGTGTGGTGGAAGGAGAGGGTGCGGGTGTCGCCTAGCGCGGTGGCGTCGTGGACGGAGCCTGCGCCTGCGAGCAGCAACAACGACGCCAATCCGGCCCGAACCCCGGCGCGGGTCGATGTCAGCGTCAAGAAACGACGTGCGAATCCAGCCAGCACCTACGAACCCACCCCAAAATGACCACTCGACAAATCCGAACCTCGCAACCCCGAAGCAGCGAGGACAGGATGAATGCAGCCTTAAAGCAGGAGGGTTAATTGAAGACTACGCCCCACCCCCCGTTAGGCATAACCTAGCCTGCCGAGTGTGGCGAAAAATAGCCCGGTGCCGAGGCGAGGATGGAGAATGGTTAATGCAAGCGGCCCCGGGGATGCCGGGGCCGTTGTTCCTACTACTGAATTTCCGTTAATACGGGGCGGTCCTGGGGATCGCCCCTAGGGATCAGCGGGCGAACACGTTGCGTTGCGGGCGCCGATTTTGTTGCGCCGGCGGCGCGCTCGGGGCGCCGAACAGCCGTTCGAAGAACGACGGCTCGGCGTTGCCGGCGCCGTCGTTGAACGCCACGCCCTGCGGAATGTCGGCGCGCGGTCTCGCGTAGTTCGGCTGGGCGTGGGCGACCACGTTCTCCAGATCCTTGCCCTTGGGATTGCGCAAGATCGCCAGCATCGCCGCGTCGCGGCCATAGACGTCCTTGCGGGTCTGCAGCTTGCCGGCGTCGTCGACGAAGGCGGTCTGATAGGTGAGGTTGACCGGGATCGGGGTGGCGAATTTCAGGTCGATCTCGCTCTTGCCGTACATGCCGCGGATCTTCTCCGGCGTGTAACGCTCGTTCGGCATCGCGATGTTGAGCAGCGTGGCGGCGTATTGATCCGGGTTCTGCACCCGCATACAGCCATGGCTGAACGCCCGGGCGTCGCGCGAGAACAGATTCTTGTCCGGGGTGTCGTGTTGATACACCAGGAATTTGTTCGGGAAATTGAAGCGGATGCGGCCCAGCGCGTTGCGTTCGCCGGGCGGCTGCGAGATGTGGATCGAGCCGTCGCGGTTGCGCTCGAGCTTCAGGCCCATGCGGTCCAGCACGGTCGGATCCTGCTGCAGAGCGGGCAGATACTCGTTGTAGATGATCGACGGCGGCACGTTCCAGGTCGGGTTGACGGTGATGTACTTCATCGTCTCGGTCAGAAGCGGCGTGGCGTGATTGCCGGGCTTGCCGACCACCACGCGGGTGGTCCAGACCGGGGCGCCGTGCTGCATCACCTTCAAGGTGTAGTCCGGGATGTTGAGGATCACGTAGGCGTCGCCGAGCGACGGCGCGCCGAGCACGCGCGGCAGCCAGCGCCAGCGCTCCATGTTGACGATCACGGTGTCGATCTGGCGGTCGCTCTTCGGGCTGTTCAGCGCTGTCACGGTGCGCTCGTCGAGAACCCCGGTTTCCTTGAGGTCGGCGCTGTCCTGGAATTTGCGCACCGCCGCGGCCACTTTGGCGTCGTAGCGGGTGCTGTCGGGATTCTCGCTGATGCCGAGCTTGGCGCGCAGCTGCGGCACCCGCGGGTCGTCGACCTCGACGGCGGCCTGCTTCTTGCGCGCCGGAATGTACTTCAGCGCCGGGCCCTCGGCGATCTGGATCGCGCCGGGGCCATCGCCCTGGCCGCGCAATTCGGCGAGCTTGGCCTTCAATTGCCGATACATCTTGTGCGGCGGGTTGTAGCTCGCCAGCGCCGCGGACGGATCGGCGGCGGCGGTGACATTGGCCAGCACTTCGGCGGGGTCGATCGGGTGTTCGGGATACTGGATGTCGCCCGAGACCTGCGACCAATGCATCCGGCCGCTCTGCGCCTGCCGGGCGTAGTCCAACATGCTGGCGGTGAGTTTCAGGTCGGCCTCGGCCAAGGCCTCCGGCGTGGCGGCGGCGGCGAAATCCGGCAGCGGATAGTCGGCGGGGTTGAGGCCGTCGGCGGCGGCGTCCTTCAGCCGCGCGACCACGCCGTGGCCCAGCGGCGTGACGGCGCCGGCGTGCGTCCACAGCGGCGCGAAATCCCGCGCGGTGTAGAACTTCTCCACAGCGGCGCGCTCGCCCTTGCGGTCGAAATAGCGGGTGGATTTGCCGTCCAGCATCTCGCGCAGCTTCTCGGCCACCGGCAGATCGGCCGGCGCCACGGCGCTGGCGGTCTTGCCGGCATCCTTCGAGCTGGTATCGGCGGCGGGCTGCGAGGCCTGCGACTTGGCGGGCTCGCTGGTTTCCTTCGCGATGTCGTTGGCCGGCGCGACCGCGGGCACGGCAGCGACGGGAGCGGGCGCAGTCGGCTGCGCCGCCGCGGCGTCCTGCTTCGGCGCTTCGACGGTGGCGGCGGGTGGCACCGACGCGGTGGTGTCGGGGGCGGTGGTGTCGGAAGCGGTGGTGTCGGACGTCGTGGCGCTGGTCGTGGCCGCGTCGAGCTTGAAGTCGCCGATCGACGGCGGCGGCAGGTTGGCGGGTTCAGGCATCGGCACGGCGGCGTCGATGGCGAGATCGGCAGGGCTGCGTTGCGGCCCGGACTGCGCCATGGCGGCTCCGCTGGAGAGCGTGACGAAGGTTGCCGCAACAGCGATCAGAACGCGGTCGAAACCGCGGCGGCCATTGGAATCATCTCGCATTCATCGCACCCCTTGGGTGAAGCTGCCCCGTTTGGAACAGTCCCTCGCACTGTCGAACTTTTTGCTGAAGCGCCGTGATCGCGCGCTGCTCGCCTTGATTCATCAACGCTACCATGCGAGCGGGCAAACCGCCCAGCAGGTCGCGGGGATCTCACGACAAACTGACTCGAAGAACTCCACAACACCCGCGTCACACCGTTTTTGCCACGCGACTCCCGCTTTGTCTGTCACCGCCCGGCAACGGTTCAAATGTTCCCTTGCGGCGCGCGATCACGCGAGCGAATTGCGCGAATCGCTTCAGTTCGAAACTGCGGGCGCGCGAGCCTCGCGTTCCGCATGTGTGGTTTCGTCGAGCTTGCGATACAGCGTGGAGCGGCCGATCTTCAACCTGCGCGCGACTTCGGACATCTGGCCGCGGTAATGCGAAATCGCAAAGCGAATGATCTCGCTCTCCAGCTCGTCGAGCGGGCGGACCTCGCCGTCAGGCGTCAGCATCGAAAGACTGCCGGCCGCCGGCATCGGCGCGATCGGGATGTCATGGCCGGCCACCAATTGCGGTGCGGTGGAATGAAACGCCGGTTCGATCAACAGCGGCTCGCCCGCCAGTTCGGCGACGCTCGGTGCGGCGGCGGTGAGCGGAAAATCGGCGAGGTCGAGGTGAGTGCCCTCGCTCATCACCACGGCGCGGTACACCGCGTTCTCGAGCTGGCGGACGTTGCCCGGCCAATCGAGCTGGGCCAGCCGCGCCATCGCTTCGCCGCTGACCCCGGTGATGGTGCGGTTTTCCTCGGCGCAGAACCGCGCCAGGAAATGCCGCAACAGATGCGGGATGTCCTCGCGGCGGTTGCGCAACGGCGGGATGGTCAAGGGCAGCACGTGCAGCCGGTAGAACAGATCCTCGCGAAACTGCCCGGCTTTGACCCGGTCGAGCAATTTGCGGTTGGTCGCCGAGATGATGCGGACGTCGACCTTGAGCGGGCGGCGGCCGCCGACCGCCTCGACCGCGCCTTCCTGCAGCGCGCGCAGCAATTTGACCTGCGCGGCCAGCGGCAATTCGGAGACCTCGTCGAGAAACAGCGTGCCGCCACTGGCTTCGACGAATTTGCCGGTGTGGCGTTCGGTGGCGCCGGTGAAGGCGCCCTTCTCGTGACCGAACAGGATGGATTCCACCAGATTGTCGGGGATCGCGCCGCAATTCACCGCGACGAACGGCTTGGCGCTGCGCTCGCTGGAGCCGTGGATGGCGCGGGCGATCAATTCCTTGCCGACGCCGGATTCGCCTTCGATCAACACCGGGATCGCCGAGGTCGCGCCGCGCTTGGCCATCCGCAGCACGTGGCCCATCGGCTCGCTGCGGGTGACCAGATCGGCGAAGGTCAATTTGCCGTCGCGGCTGTGCTTTAGCCGCTGCAATTCGCCCTTCAAGGCGCTGGCGTTGAGCGCGTTGCGCAAGCTGATCTGCAGCCGCTCGATGCCGACCGGCTTGACCACGAAATCGGTGGCGCCGGCGCGCATCGCCGACACCACATTGTCGATGCCGCCATGCGCGGTCTGCACGATCACCGGGATACTCAATCCGGCGTCGCGCATCCGCTCCAGCACACCCATGCCGTCGAGGCCGGGCATCACCAGATCGAGCACCACCGCGTCGATGGTGGGGGCGTCGTCCGCGGTCAGCGTTTCGATCGCGGCGTCGCCGCTGTCGACCACCACGGTCCGGTAGCCGCATTTCTGCACCATGTTCTCGACCAGCCTGCGCTGAACAGCATCGTCGTCGGCGATCAGAATCGTGGTGGCCATACTCACTCAAACTCCAAGGCGAATTGTCCCGAATTGGGCCACCATGGTCGCGCAAGCGTTAATGAATGGTGAATCGGATTGCTAACAGTCAGACTCATGAGCGTCGCAACGAAATCAGGCGCTTAAGCTCGTCATTGCGAGGAGCTCTTGCGACGAAGCAATCCAGGCTACGCAAGAAAGCCGTTGGATTGCTTGCTTCGCTCGTCGGCCGGCGCACCGCGCCGTCCGCGGCTCGCAATGACGGAGCCGCTGGAGTCATTTCGATGCTCTATCGTCCGCTAGGCGCTCAGAACAGCGCGAGCAACCGCGTCATCGCATCGGGCCAGATTTCCAGCACGCCGCGGTAGCACATGTCGAGCGCCACATAGAGAATGATGACGAAGCCCACATAGGCGATCCAGCGGTGCTTCTGCAAAAGCTTGGCGATGAAGGAGGCGGCGAGGCCCATCAAGGCGATCGACAGCGCAAGCCCGAACACCAGGATGATCGGATGCTCGCGCGCGGCACCGGCGACCGCCAGCACGTTGTCGAGCGACATCGAGATGTCGGCCAGCGTGATCTGCCAAACCGCCTGGCCGAGCGTCTTGCGCGGCGCGCCGGACGCGGTGCCGTCGTCATTGAGGGCGTCGAGCGCGTCGGCGTCGTGCTGCGACTGGCTGCGCAGTTCGCGCCACATCTTCCAGCACACCCACAGCAACAGCACGCCGCCGGCCAGCAACAGGCCGATGATCTGCAACAGCTGAACGGTGACGCTGGCGAACAGGATGCGCAGCACGGTGGCGGCGACGATGCCGATCAGGATCGCCTTGCCGCGCTGCTCTTTCGGCAGCCCGGCGGCGGCCAGCCCGATCACAACGGCGTTGTCGCCGGCGAGCACCAGGTCGATCATGATGACCTGGGCCAGCGCCGACAGGCCCTCGGGGGTGAAAATCGTCAGAAACTCGTTCATCGGGCCTCTCTGTGAACGTCCTGTCCGACATCACAGCTCACATGAACTGCCAGAGGGGCCCGGTCCGGGACGTGCTTGCACAATCGCGCAGCGCTGCGCGAGGTTCCGTCGACGATGGAAATATCCGCTTGTCGCGTCACATTCAACGTGAAATCCGCCCGCCGCGTTGCCTTGTCGCAGGCTGTCACCGCGCCGCAACGCTGCCGGCATCACAATGCTGCCGGCCGAACGCCTTCAAACAGGCGCTTGCCCTGCTATCGTCTCAGCTAGTAGCGTTTGCCTGATTTGACGCGCAATGTTTTGAAAGAGCCCATGGCCAAAGCAGCGACCTCCCGAGCCAGCAAATCCGTCCGCAAACCGGCCCCGCGCACCGGCGCCGCCAAGAAGACCCCGCCGAGCCGCAAGCCGCAAGCCAAGGCCGCGCAACTGCCGGAATGGGATTTGGCCGATCTCTATACCAGCATCGATTCGCCGGAGGTGGCGCGCGATCTCGACAAGATCGACGCCGACTGCATCGCCTTCGAGCACGACTACAAGGGCAAGCTCGCCGAGGAGACCGCCAAGGGCGGCGGCGGCGTCTGGCTCGCCGAGGCGGTGGCGCGCTACGAGGCGATCGACGATCTCGCCGGACGGCTGGCCTCCTATGCGGGGCTCATTCATGCCGGCGACAGCGTCGATCCGAAGCTGTCGAAATTCTACGGCGACGTCTCCGAGCGGCTGACCGCGGCCTCGGTGCATCTTTTGTTCTTCGCGCTCGAACTCAACCGGGTCGACGACGCGGTGATGGAGATGGCGATGCAGGCCCCCGAGCTCGGGCATTACCGGCCGTGGATCGAGGACAGCCGCAAGGACAAGCCGTATCAGCTCGAGGACCGCATCGAGCAATTGTTTCACGAAAAGTCGCAGACCGGCTACGGCGCCTTCAACCGGTTGTTCGACCAGACCATTTCGGCGCTGCGCTTCAAGCTCGGGGCGAAGGAATTGGCGATCGAGCCGACGCTGACGCTGCTGCAGGACCGCGATCCGCAAAAGCGCAAGGCGGCGGGGCAGGCGCTGGCCAAGACCTTCAAGGCCAATGAGCGCACCTTCGCGTTGATCACCAATACGCTGGCCAAGGACAAGGAAATCTCCGACCGCTGGCGCGGTTTCGAGGACGTCGCGGATTCCCGGCATCTGGCCAACCGGGTCGAGCGCGAGGTGGTCGACGCGCTGGTCGCCTCGGTGCGCGCCGCCTATCCGAAGCTGTCGCATCGCTATTATGCGTTGAAGGCGCGCTGGTTCGGCAAGAAGCAATTGGCGCATTGGGACCGCAACGCGCCGCTGCCGTTCGCCGCCACCGGCACGATCGGCTGGCCGGAAGCCAAGGATATGGTGCTGACCGCCTACACGGCGTTCTCGCCGGAGATGGCGAAGATCGCCGAGCGCTTCTTCACCGATCGCTGGATCGACGCGCCGGTGCGGCCCGGCAAGGCGCCGGGCGCGTTCTCGCATCCGACCACGCCCTCGGCGCATCCTTATGTGCTGATGAACTATCAGGGCAAGCCGCGCGACGTGATGACGCTCGCCCATGAACTCGGCCACGGCGTGCACCAGGTGCTGGCGGCGAAGAACGGCGCCTTGATGGCGCCGACGCCGCTGACGCTGGCGGAGACCGCGAGCGTGTTCGGCGAGATGCTGACCTTCAAGCGGCTGCTCGGCCAGACCAAGAGCTTAAAGCAGCGTCAGGCGCTGCTCGCCGGCAAGGTCGAGGACATGATCAACACCGTGGTGCGGCAGATCGCGTTCTATTCGTTCGAGCGCGCGATCCACACCGAGCGCCGCAACGGCGAATTGACCGCGCAGCGGATCGGCGAGATCTGGCTCAGCGTGCAGGGCGAGAGCCTTGGCCCCGCGATCGACATCAAGCCGGGCTACGAGAACTTCTGGATGTACATCCCGCACTTCATCCATTCGCCGTTCTACGTCTACGCCTATGCGTTCGGGGATTGCCTGGTGAACTCGCTCTACGCGGTTTACGAGAACGCCCAGGAAGGCTTTGCCGAACGCTATCTGGCGATGCTGTCGGCCGGCGGCACCAAGCATTACTCCGAACTGCTGCAGCCGTTCGGGCTCGACGCCCGCGATCCGACCTTCTGGGACGGCGGGCTGTCGGTGATCGCCGGGATGATCGATGAATTGGAGGCAATGGGGTAGGGCCTCGCAAGCCGGAAAGTTCGGCTCCGGCTTGAGTTCAACTATCAGTTGAGTCTACCATGACGTCTCTGGGGGAGGCGGTCATGGATCAGACGACGCCCAATGCAGATGACGACGAGCGTCCATGGCGCGATAAATTCCACGCCGTGTTCGCCAAGGAAATCGAAGCCATCAACAGCCGCCGCGAAGCGACGCGGAAGCTCGCAACGCCCGCCTCCGGCAAGACCCTCGACGCCGTTGGTCTCGCTCTGTCCGGCGGCGGCATCCGCTCGGCGTCGGTCTGTCTCGGCGTGGTGCAGGCGCTGAACAACCAGGGCCTGTTGTCGCGGATCGACTATCTGTCGACGGTGTCGGGCGGCGGTTATCTCGGCAGCTCGCTGTCGGCGACGCTGACCTGCCATAAGGACTTCGTGTTCGGCGGCAGCGCCGCCCCGCTCGCCGGCGCCGCCCCCGCCACCGACATCAGCGACACCCCGGCGGTCGGCCATCTGCGCAACTATTCGAATTATCTGATCCCGCGCGGCTTTCGCGACGTGCTGAGCGCCGCGGCGATCGTGCTGCGCGGGCTGGTCGCGAACCTGTCCCTGGTGGTGCCGGTGCTGCTGCTGCTGGCGGCGGTCACCGCGTGGTCGAACCCGGTGCGGACCTCGCTCGGCAAATCGGATTTCTTCGGCGTCGACCTCAGCCAATTTCTGACGCGGAATTTCGGCGTCACGCTGGTGGCGGGGCTGACGCTACTCGGGCTGTTCCTGCTGTGGGCGCTGGCGCGGTCGTCGCCATGGCTGGCGCGGCGGCTGGGCTGGATGGACATTGTCGGCGGGGTCTTGCTGGTGGCGTTCGCGGCGATCGCGTTCTTCGAATTTCAGCCGTTCGTGATCGAAGGCATGTTCCAGATCGCCGACCACAACAACGGCAACCCCAGCGGGCTGGTGCTGGGACTGTTCACCAGTTGGGTGAAGACGCTGGCCGCCGCCGCGGCGCCGGTCACCGCTTTGGTGGTGATGTTCCAGCGTCAGATCGGCGCGTTCCTCAACAGCGCCACCGCGGGATCGAGCCTCGCCGCGCAGGCCTCCGCCATTGCGATCAAGCTCGCGGTCTGGGTCGCCGGGCTGGCGCTGCCGCTGATCATCTGGGTAGCGTATCTCTATCTGAGCTATTGGGCGATCGCCAATGACGGCAAGCGTACCGCAGAACAGGTGCGCTGCCCGCCGACCGCGATCTCCGCCACCGTAAACATCCAGCAGCAGGATGGCGCGTCCACCGCGACGCTGCAGGGCAGCCTGCAACCCGACGACGCCAGCCGCTGCGCCGCGGCCGCGCCTGCGGATTCGTCGTCGCCGCAGGCGTGGGCACATACGCCAAACTGGCTGATCTGGCTCTCCAAGTTCATGCCCGGCCGGGTGCCGGAGGGCCACCTGATGCCGGCGTTATATGTCGCGGTGGCGCTGCTGGTGTTCGTGCTGTCGTGGCCGCTGGCGCCGAACGCCAACTCGCTGCACCGCCTGTATCGCGACCGGCTCGGCAAAGCGTTTCTATTCGATCCGCGCCATCGCCGCGGCGCCCGGCCCAGCGCCAACGAGCCGAGCCGCGAGCAGGGCCGGGATTTCGTCAACGTCAGCGGTATGCGGCTCAGCACGCTATCGACGGCGCAGGCGCCCTATCACCTGATCAATGCGGCACTCAACATCCAGGGCTCGGACTTCGCCAACCGCCGCGGCCGCAACGCCGATTTCTTCGTGTTCTCGAAATACTCGACCGGCAGCCAGGCCACCGGCTACGCGCCCACCGACCGGCTCGAGGCGGCGGCCGCCGAACTCGATCTCGCCACCGCGATGGCGATCTCCGGCGCCGCGGCCTCGGCCAACATGGGCTCCAAGACCATCCGGCCGCTGACGCCGACGCTGGCGCTGCTGAACATCCGGCTGGGCTATTGGCTGACGAACCCGGCGTTCTTTGCGGCGGCCGGATCGGGGACGGCGGCGGGCGCGGACGTAAAATCCAGTTGGACGCCGACCCACCGCACCACGCGCTATCTGTGGTCGGAGCTTTCCGGCCGGCTCTACGAGAACAGCGACGAAATCTATCTCACCGACGGCGGCCATATCGAAAATCTCGGCATCTACGAATTGCTGCGCCGGCAATGCCGGCTGATCATCGCGGTCGATGCCGAAGCCGACAGCGCGATGCATTTTCCCTCGCTGGTGACGCTGCAGCGCTACGCGCGGATCGATCTCGGGATTCGGATCTATCTGCCGTGGGCGCCGATCCAGGCCGCGACGCTGGGCTGCATGGCGGTCAACGCCGGCAAGCTGCCGCCGCCGCCGCCATCCAAAGAACCGCACGGCCCGCATGTGGCGATCGGCATCATCGACTACGGCGGCGGCGAAAAGGGCACCCTCGTCTACATCAAGTCGTCGCTGAGCGGCGACGAGAACGATTACGTCCGCGATTATGCCCGGCGCCACGCCCAGTTTCCGCACGAGGCGACCGGCGACCAGTTCTTCAGCGAGGAGCAGTTCGAGGTCTATCGCGCGCTCGGTTTCCACATCGCCCACGGCTTGCTGTGTGGTGCCGACGACGTCAGCGTCGCGAGCGACGGCGGCGACCCGGTGGTGACGAAATTCAGCGATGCCGGCAACGCGACCGTCGCGGCGGTGCGGGCCGCGCTCGGGCTGAGTGTGGAAGAAGAGGGGGAGGGGGCCGGGTCCGGCGTGTAAAACATCTGTTGAACGATGTTGCGGGGTATGTTATACATATGTATGACATGCCCCAACGCTTTTAGAAATAGGAGGTCCGTTCCTCAAGCGAAGGCGCGATTGTGCGCAACTGAAAGGATCGTCATGAAAATCGAAATCAAAAAGATCGGAAATTCCGATGGTTTGCTGTTGCCGAAGGAATTGATGCAGCGGCTGGATTTGAAGCGCGGCCAAGAACTGCACATCACGGAACTGGCCGGGGGCGGCTTCCAAGCCATGCCTTACGATCCCGACTTCGAGCGGACCATGGAAATCGCAGACCAGATTATGGAAAAATACAAGGACACGCTCGCCGCCCTTGCGAAATGATGAGGAGTGCCTGATGAGCGAGCCGAAAGAGCCGCTTTGGATCACCTTCGAGCAGGCCATCGCGATTCACAGCCGCCAGTTGCGCCGCTTCGGCGGCGCTCCCGGTCTGCGCGACGAAGGCATGCTCCGATCGGCGCTGGAGCGGCCCGTCAACAAATGGCGCTATGAACAATCGGAATTGCCGGAGCTTGCCGCAGCGTATGCGTTCGGGTTGGCGAAGAACCACGCATTTGTCGATGGCAACAAGCGGATCGCTTTTATGGCGATGACGGTCTTTCTTACCAAGAATGCCGTCGCTTTCGATCCCGATCCCGCTCAATCGACGTCCATCATCCTCTCGCTCGCCGCCGGCGAGGTCTCTGAGGAGAGCCTGACGCGCTGGATCCGGGACAATTGGCCGGCCTGATTGCTTGGCGCCGTTTTCGGGGCCGCCTCGTTTGGTTGCATGACCGGCTTTGGAAAACCAGCATTGATGGCGCCGCGGCCCTCTGCCGCGGAGCGGAATTCGCCGGAGCGCCCGGCCTTTGCGAAAACTCTTTGCCGACGTTGGCGTTATCGCGAAATCGCTGCCGCCTGCGCGGATCGCGCGCTAGACTTTCGACTGAACCAAAATGGGTTAGGCGATCTGTCGAGGGCGCCGTTGCTCTCGCAATAAGATTGCGCTAATTGCACACACACTTCTCGAACATTGTCCGGAGAGACTGATGGCAGAGCACCATGACGTCGCCTACACCGCTGCTGACGGCAACGACTATGTCGCCCATGAGCAGACCTACCAGGGCTTCATCAAGCTGGTGAAATACGGCTCCGCCGCCGTGATCGCTGTCGTCGCTCTGATGGCAATTTTCCTGACTTGATTTGGATCGGCGTGCGCCGCTAAACGGCGCGCCCATTGGCTCACTCACGCGCGTGCCCAGCGCGGCGGAGGCTCTATGAAAATTGCTGTTGCTAAAGAACTAGATCCTGCTGAACCGAGGGTCGCGGCGACGCCCGACACGGTGAAGAAGTTCAAAGCGTTGGGGATCGATATCGCGATCGAGCCCGGCGCCGGGATCAAGTCCGGACTGCCGGATCAGGAATTCACCGCGGTCGGCGCCACCGTCAGCGCCGATGCGCTGAAGGACGCCGATATCATCATCAAGGTGAAGCGCCCCGAGGCCTCTGAACTTGCGAGCTACAAGCGCGGCGCGCTGGTGATCGCCATCATGGACCCCTACGGCAACGAAGCCGCGCTGAAGACCATCGCCGACGCCGGCGTCTCGGCCTTCGCGATGGAGCTGATGCCGCGCATCACCCGCGCGCAGGTGATGGACGTGCTGTCGAGCCAGGCCAATCTGGCCGGCTACCGCGCCGTGATCGAGGCCGCCGAATCGTTCGGCCGCGCCTTTCCGATGATGATGACCGCGGCCGGCACGATTCCCGCCGCCAAGGTGTTCGTGATGGGTGTCGGCGTCGCCGGCCTGCAGGCGATCGCCACCGCGCGCCGGCTCGGCGCCGTGGTCACCGCCACCGACGTGCGCCCCGCCACCAAGGAGCAGGTCGAAAGTCTCGGCGCCAAATTCCTCGCCGTCGAAGACGAGGAATTCAAGAACGCCCAGACCGCCGGCGGCTACGCCAAGGAAATGTCCAAAGAGTATCAGGCCAAGCAGGCCGCGCTCACCGCCGAGCACATCAAGAAGCAGGACATCATCATCACCACCGCGTTGATCCCCGGCCGGCCCGCGCCGCGCCTGGTCACCGCCGAGATGGTGGCGTCGATGAAGCCCGGTTCAGTGCTGGTTGACCTCGCGATCGAGCGCGGCGGCAACGTCGAAGGCGCGGTGGCCGGTCAGGTCACCGACGTCGGCGGCATCAAGATCGTCGGCTACACCAACGTCGCCGGCCGGGTCGCCGCTTCGGCCTCGAGCCTGTATTCCCGCAACCTGTTCAACTTCATCGAGACGCTGTTCGACAAGGCGTCGAAGTCGCTCGCGGTGAAGTGGGACGACGAGTTGGTGAAGGCCACCGCGCTGACCAAAGACGGCGCGGTGATTCACCCGAACTTCCAGCCGAAAGCTTAAGGAGAGCCGCCATGGAACATATTGTACAGGCCGTCGATCCGTTCGTGTTTCGGCTGTCGATTTTCGTTCTCGCCGTGTTCGTCGGCTATTTCGTGGTGTGGTCGGTGACCCCCGCGCTGCATACCCCGCTGATGAGCGTGACCAACGCGATCTCCTCGGTGATCGTGGTCGGCGCCTTGCTGGCGGTCGGCGTGGCGATGGTCGGCGAGGGCGGTGTGTGGGCGCGCGGCTTCGGCTTCGTCGCGCTGATCTTTGCCTCGGTGAATATTTTCGGCGGCTTCCTTGTCACCCAGCGGATGCTGGCGATGTACAAGAAAAAGCAGAAGTGAGTAGGAAAATTCGATGAACGCCAATCTTTCCGCGCTTCTGTATCTGATCGCTGGCGCGCTGTTCATTCTGTCGCTGCGCGGGCTGTCGTCGCCCGCCTCCAGCCGCCAGGGCAACTTCCTCGGCATGACCGGCATGGCGATCGCGGTCGCCACCACGCTGGCCGGCCATCCTCCGGCCGACCTGCTCGGCTGGGGCCTCGTGATCCTCGGCATCGCCATCGGCGGCAGCATCGGCGCGGTGATCGCCAAGAAGGTGCCGATGACCTCGATGCCCGAACTGGTCGCCGCCTTCCACTCGCTGGTCGGCATGGCCGCGGTGCTGGTCGCCGCCGGCGCGTTCTACGCCCCCGAGGCGTTCGACATCGGCGTCCCCGGCAACATTCACGGCGCCAGCCTGATTGAAATGTCGCTCGGCGTCGCGATCGGCGCCCTGACCTTCACCGGCTCGGTGATCGCGTTCCTGAAATTGAGCGGCAAGATGAGCGGCGCGCCGATCATTCTGCCCGCCCGTCACGTCGTCAACATCGTGCTCGGCGTGGTGATGCTGGCTGCGATCGTCTATCTGGTGATCACCGGCGACCAGGTCGCGTTCTGGGTCATCACCGGCATCGCGCTGTTGCTCGGCGCCTTGCTGATCATCCCGATCGGCGGCGCCGACATGCCGGTCGTGATCTCGATGCTCAACTCCTATTCGGGTTGGGCCGCGGCCGGCATCGGCTTCACGCTGGGCAATTCGGCGCTGATCATCACCGGCGCGCTGGTCGGCTCGTCGGGTGCGATCCTGTCCTACATCATGTGCCACGCGATGAACCGCTCCTTCATCTCGGTGATCCTCGGCGGCTTCGGCGGCGAGACCGCCGCGGCCGGCGGCGGCGCCGGCGGCGAAGTGCGCCCGGTCAAGCTCGGCTCGGCCGACGACGCGGCCTTCATCATGAAGAACGCCCAGAAGGTCATCATCGTGCCGGGCTACGGCATGGCGGTGGCGCAGGCCCAGCACGCGCTGCGCGAAATGGCCGACACGCTGAAGAAGGAAGGCGTCGAGGTGAAGTACGCGATTCATCCGGTCGCCGGCCGTATGCCGGGCCACATGAACGTGCTGCTCGCCGAAGCCAACGTGCCCTACGACGAGGTGTTCGAACTCGAGGACATCAACTCGGAATTCGCGCAGGCCGACGTGGCCTTCGTGATCGGCGCCAACGACGTCACCAACCCGGCGGCCGAGGACGACAAGACCTCGCCGATCTACGGCATGCCGGTGTTGCAGGTCTGGAAGGCCGGCACCGTGATGTTCATCAAGCGGTCGTTGGCGTCGGGTTATGCCGGCATCGACAACCCGCTGTTCTATCGCGACAACACGATGATGCTGCTCGGCGACGCCAAGAAGATGACCGAGAACATCGTCAAGGGCATGTAAGGCGAGGCGACGTTAGGCTTCGCTTAACCAGCTCGGTTTGATGTCATGAACAAGGAATGGCACCGCTTGCATCCCATGCCGCCAAAGGCGACACGGGAGCAGCGGGTGGTGTGGCACGCCGCCCATGCGAAAGCGTGCGCCTGCCGCGAGGTTCCGGAAAGCCTGAAACTTGACGTCGAAAAGCGAACCAAGCTCGACCGCGACTAGCGGACCCGCGGCGGCCCCCGCCGCCCACGATCCCCATCACGCCCACGCCGGCATGCCGACGTCGGCCTGGGCGTTCCCCGCGGCGGCGGCGCTGCTGTTCGCCGCGAGCTCGATCTTGCACCTGGATTTCGCCCCGACGGTGTTCGGCTTCGGCTTCGCCGCGGTGCTGCTGGTGGTGCTGTTCGGCACCGTGTTCGCCGCGGTGCATCACGCCGAGGCGGTGGCGCACCGCATCGGCGAGCCCTACGGCACGCTGCTGCTGACGATGGCGGTGACGCTGATCGAAGTGTCGCTGATCACCACCATGATGCTCGGCGACAAGGTGGTGCCGACGCTGGCGCGCGACACCGTGTTCGCGGTGGTGATGATCGTCTGCAACGGCTTGGTCGGGCTGTGCATCCTGATCGGCGGGCTGCGTTTCAGGGAGCAGGAATTCCACATCTCCGGCGCCAGCCTCTACCTCAGCGTGCTGATCGTGCTGTCGACCATCATCCTGATCCTGCCGAATTACACCTTCGCCGATCCAGGCCCGTTCTATTCCGCCGCGCAACTGGCCTTCGTCAGCCTCACCACCGTGGTGCTGTACGTGCTGTTTCTCTACACCCAGACCTTCCGGCATCGCGATTATTTCGTCGGCAGGCATTCCGGAGCCGAGCCGGCGCAGGCGAGCCACGCGGCCGGCGGCAGCCTGGCGCTCAGCGTCGGGCTGTTGGCGATCGCCTTGCTCGGCGTGGTGCTGCTGGCGGAGAAGTTCTCGCATGTGGTCGAGACCGCGACCGAATGGCTGGGGGCGCCGGTCGCCTTCGCCGGCCTGGTGGTGGCCGGGCTGATCCTGCTGCCCGAGAGTCTGGCGGCGATCGGGGCGACCCGCCGCAACGACCTGCAGAAGGGCATCAACCTGTCGCTGGGCTCGTCGCTGGCCACCATCGGCCTGACCATCCCGGCGGTCTCCACGGTGGCGCTGTTGCTCGACAAGCGCCTGGTGCTCGGGTTGGAATCCCAGGAGGCCGTGCTGCTGGTGCTGACCTTCTTCGTCAGCATGCTCACCTTCGGCACCGGCCGCACCAACATCCTGTTCGGGCTGGTCCATCTGGTGGTGTTCGCGGTGTTCGTCTTCCTGGTGTTCATTCCCTAGAGGGTTCATACCCGGCGGGGGCGATGTTTCTTCGAAACGTCATCCTTCACCAATGTTATTCGCCCATGATGTTGTCCGAAATCCAGAGTCGGATTCGGGACCATGCGCGCTAGGAGGACGGAATCGATGGCGGTCAGCGTTGAATCCCAGCTTCAGATCGACAATCCCGAGGTTCGCGTCACGCAATGGCGGTTGCCGCCGGGCAGCGCCACCGGCCATCATCGCCACGAGATGGATTACATCATCGTCCCGGTCAGCGGCGGCGAAATGACCATCGTGGCGCCGGACGGCACGCGCTCCAAGGCGCAATTGCAGGCCGGCCAATCTTATTTTCGCAAGGCCGGCGTCGAACACGACGTTCTTAACGAAACCTATATCGACATCGTGTTTCTTGAGGTCGAACTGAAGCCTTGACCGTTCGGGCGGCGCAGCCCCCGACCGACTCTCGAGGTTGAGATCCGCTAACTCCACCGCATGGCAGCTTCACATCGACATTGCCATCGAGTGGTCGCAGTTGATCCCTTAATCAGCCTCAAAGTTCCCGCATCAAAACCTCGCTGGGAGAGGGCGGTAATGCTCAAATACATCGGTAATATCTTTCACACCATTCTGCCCTCGGTGCTCGCCACCGTGCTTGGTGCCTACCTCGTCAATCACTTCGTCAACAAGCCGGATCCGCCCCCTGCTGCGGCGGTGTCGGTGATCGATACGAAGAAGGCTGAGGAGACCGCAGCGCCCGCCAAGGCGGCGAAGTCCGACGCCAAGAGCGCGAGCCTCGGTGATTCGAATAGTTCGGACAGCGTCGCCGCCAAGAGCCGGTCGACCGACAAGGCCGACAAAGCCGCCGCCGAGAAGGCTGAGAAAGCCGATAAGGCCGATAAGGCCGATAAGGCCGAGAAAGCCGAGAAGCCCGAGAAGCCCGTCGGTCGGTGGCATCAGCCGACGCGTGACAAGAGCGTCGCCAAGGCTGCGGCTGCGCCGATTGCCCCGCCGCCCGCTGCGCCGGCGCCGGCGCCCGCCACCGTCGCCGCCGTGACCGCCACGCCTGCGGTCGAGGCCACCACCAAGGATGAGCGCCGCGACGCCAACGATCTGGCGCGTGCTGCGATCGAACGGCTGCGCAATTCCAACGAAGCGGCGCGCGCGACCGAGCCGCTGCCGCGCGCGCCGGAGCCGGCCCGGCTGCCGGATCCGCCGCATGTGGCTTCGCTGCCGGCGGTGGCGCCTGCGCCGGCCACGCCGAGCCTGCAGCCGCCGGTGACGGCGACGCTGCAGCAGCCCGCGCCGACGCCAGCGGCTCCGGCCAGCCTGACCCCGCCGGCGCCGCTTGCCGCAAGCAATCCGGTGGAGCCTTTAAACCGGCCGGTGACCATCGCGCCGGCGCCGGTAACGCCGGCCTATGCGCAGGCCGCGAACCCGCACGATCCGCATCGCCCGACGCCGCCGGCCGACATTCCCGAAGCCTCGGCCAGCCGCGGCGACACCGACCGCTCGGTGGGCGACGACATGTTCTCGGCGGCCAAATCGGTGTTCCACGCGGTGATCCCGCGGTAGGCGAGCGTCGAGACCAGCGGCTCGATGCCCGCGCGCATTCAGCTGAAAACCAAGCCGTCATCCCGGATTGCGAGTTCGTAAGAACGAGCAAGTCCGGGATCCATATCCCTGCAGGGGTTATGGATCCCGGGCTCGCTCGCGGCTTCGCCGCTCCCGCCCCGGGATGACGGCAGGTGATCCCAAACGCACAAACGTCGACGCGGGCCGAGGGGCCCGCGTCGACGCAGTCAAAAACTGAAATTCAATAGAGTTTAGCGCGGGCCACGCGGGCCGGCGCCAGCACCAGCGGCCGGACCACGGCCACGATCGCCGCCGGGACCAGCGCCGAACACCGGCTTCGGCTTCATCGGCAACAGACCTTCGCGCTGCAGCTTCTTGCGCGCGAGCTTGCGCGCACGGCGCACGGCTTCCGCCTTTTCGCGGGCCTTCTTCTCAGAGGGCTTCTCGTAATGACCGCGGAGCTTCATCTCGCGGAAGATACCCTCGCGCTGCATCTTCTTCTTCAGCGCCTTGAGGGCTTGATCGACATTATTATCGCGAACGAGAACCTGCACGCGGCATCCTCTTTCATTAATCGGATTGGAATTCTGAGAAAGCGAAGGGCCGACAACAGCCATGCCCTCAACCTTAAGGGCGCGGATGTATCAGATCAAAACAGCAAAGTCCACCTTTCAGGCGCAATCTTTCGTTGGCTGTGCACCGCGGCGGCGCCGTGGCGGTCAAGACTTGGCCCGCTGCACCACGGTGACGTGGCCCATCTTGCGGCCCGGCCGGGCGCTGCGTTTGCCGTACAGATGCACGGTGGCGCCGGGTTCCGACAGCCATTTCGGATAGTCGTCGATCTCTTCGCCGATCAGATTGGTCATGGTGACCGCGCCGTGCCGCACCGGCTGCGCCAGCGGCCAGCCGGCCACCGCGCGGATGTGCTGCTCGAACTGCGACACCGAGGCGCCGTCCAGCGTCCAATGCCCGGAATTATGTACCCGCGGCGCGACCTCGTTGACCAGCAGCAGCGGGCCGTCATGGCCCGGCGCCACGAACAGTTCCACCGCCAGCACCCCGACATAGCCGACCGCGTTCGCAATGGTCTCGGCGATGCCGCGAGCCCGCGCCGCGAGCTCGTCGGAAATCGCCGCCGGCACCCGCGACACCTTCAGAATGTGATCGCGATGCTCGTTCTCGGTGACGTCGTAGCACACCACCTGGCCATCGAAGCCGCGCGCGGCGATCACCGAGATTTCCCGCTCGAACGGCACGAAGGCTTCGAGAATCGCCGAGCGGGTGTCGAGATCGGCCCACACCGCGTCGAGGTCGTCGCCTTCGCGGATGATCGCCTGGCCCTTGCCGTCATAGCCGAAGCGGCGGGTCTTGATCACCGCCGGCAAGCCGATCCGCGCCACCGCGGCGTGCAGTGTCTGCGGCGAGGAGACGTCCGCATAGGCGGCGGTGGGGATGCCGAGCTTGGTGACGAAGTCCTTCTCCACCAGCCGGTCCTGGGTCAGTTCCAGGATCTTGGGATCCGGCACCACCGGGCGGCGCGACGCCAGGATCGCCGCCACCGAGGAGGGGATGTTCTCGAATTCATAGGTGATGACGTCGACGTCGTTGGCGAACAGCTCCAGCGCCTCGACGTCGGCATATTCGGCGCAGGTGGCGTATTGCACCACGTCGAACGCCGGCGAATCCGGGTCAGGCGAAAACACCTGGCACTTCAGCCCGAGCCGTGCGGCGGCCAGCGCCAGCATCCGGCCGAGCTGGCCGCCGCCGAGAATTCCGATGGTGTCGCCGGGCTTCAGCGTGACGCGTTTCAGTTCAGTCACGCCAATTCCTCCGGCTGTTCACGCACCGCTGCGGTCTGTTGCTGCCGCCAGGCCGCGAGCCGCTGGCCCAAGGCGGCGTCGTTCAGCGCCAATATGCTGGCGGCGAGCAGCGCCGCGTTGATCGCGCCGGGCTTGCCGATCGCCAGCGTGCCGACCGGGACGCCGGCCGGCATCTGCACGATCGAATACAGCGAATCCACCCCCGACAGCGCCTTCGACTCGATCGGAACCCCCAGCACCGGCAGTTCGGTGAGCGACGCCGCCATGCCGGGGAGATGCGCGGCGCCCCCGGCGCCGGCGATCACGATGCGGTAGCCGGCTGCCTTGGCGCCTTTGGCGAACGCATAGAGCCGGTCCGGGGTGCGATGGGCCGAGACGATGTGGGCTTTGTGCAGAACGCCGAGCGCCGACAGGGTGTCAGCGGCATGGCGCATGGTATCCCAGTCGGACTGGCTTCCCATGATGATCGCGACGGGGCTGGTCATTCAATCGATTCTTTCGAGAATCCAAAAAGATAGCTGGAAAATTAGAGGGCGGGGCACTAACTGGCAAGGCACCGCGAATGGACTATCCTTTCTTGGTCAACAGCGGCAAGTCTTGATTCGATGAGCAAGAAATCCAGCGCCCCTGCTGCCGCAAAAGCCGGCAGTCGCCGCCAGCCCACAAAAACGGCAAAGCTCGCCGCCGACCCGTTGGCGGCGCGGCTGAAGGCTGCCAATCTGGAAAATCGGCGGCTCAAGGCGCAGCTCGCCGCCGCGCGTGCCAAGCTCGACGAGATGCGGGCCTCGGCCGATACCGACTTCCTGCTCGACATTCTCAACCGCCGCGGCTTCGAACGGGAGCTCAATCGGGCGATCGCCTACATCCAGCGCTATCACGCCAGCGGCGCGCTGATCATGCTGGATGTCGATCACCTGAAGCCGATCAACGATCGGTTCGGCCATGCCGCAGGCGACGAGGTGCTCAGGTCGGTGGTCGACGTGCTGCAGCATCACGTCCGGGCGTCCGACATCGTCGCCCGGCTCGGCGGCGACGAATTCGTGCTGCTGCTGTGGAATTTGACCGAGGCGGACGCCCAGGCCAAGGCGGAGGCGCTGGAAGCCGCCGTCGACGCCTTGCAATTCGGGTTTGCCGGACGGACCGCGTCGGCCGGGATTTCCGCCGGCATCGCGACGCTGGGACCGGGCACCGACGCGCGCGCCGCGCTGGCGCAGGCCGATCGCGCGATGTATGCGCGCAAGGCGATCCGGCATCAGCAGCGCGCCGCGGCGGCCGCGATCACGCGATGATGTCGGGGGTAATCTGATCTTCGATGAAGGCGATGCGGTCGCGCAGGCTGAGCTTGCGTTTCTTCAGCCGTTGCAGCCGCAACAGATCCGGCGCCGGCGAATGATGCAACGCGTCGATCGCCGCGTCGAGATCGCGGTGTTCCTGCTGCAGCTTTGCGAGTTCGGCGCCGAGTTCGCGCTCATCTTCGTCGGTCATGACTTCGATTGTCTTGAAATCGCGACGCGTCGCGAAGGAATGTGGATCGAGGGAATTATCGCCTTTGCGGGCCGAGGTAGCAAGAAGCAAGCCCGCTGCGACTATCCGTCATAGTCGAATGCATTTTGCAAGCGCGGCATCGTGCCAAAGCGCGCCCGACTAAACCTGACGACTAAACCTGACGACGCGGCCCTATGTCTCATTTTGCACTTAGGTTGCAGGACGAACATTCACAATTCGTTGCAGGCCGTTCGTAAATACTAAGCCTTCGCTTTCGAATACCTATCGACAGCCGCAATAGGTCATGTAAGCTTCATGATCCGGATCACGTCTGAGGTTCAATCGCACCCAGGAGGTTTGGTATGGCTCTTCAAGCGCATCTCGTTGAATTGGAACGTAAACATCAGATTTTGGAGACCGAACTGCACGAAGCTCTTGTTCATCTTTCCACCGACGACCTGCGAATTGTTGAATTGAAGCGCCGTAAACTGATGGTCAGAGACCAGATCGCCCGCCTGCGGCAAAATGTCGACACGCTGCACTAGAGCGGCGCGCTAGGACAACTACAAGCCCGCGGATCGCGGGCAGCACGGTCCATTCGCAAGTGATCTGTTCTGTGATCCACATGATCACTTGCGGGACCGTGCAGCTTTCGTCATCCGCGGTTGCAGGACGCGCGCCAAGAAAATCCACTTAGCAAAAACTGATTGGCGTCGCGGCACTTCGCCGCGCCGGAATGTGGCGGCGGCGCCAGCGTGTTCTCGAATTTTGCTCCGCTCCTCAACGTCATCCGAAGAGGCCGGCGAAGCCCGCAGGGCGAAGCCGGCGTCTCGAAGGATGGGCCACGAGGTTTTGCGGGACGTCGCTCAGGTGGCCTGCTTCGAGGCTCCGGCGAGAGCGTCCGCAGCGCCGCGCTCAGGACGACGGCGCGGGCACGCCGGCGAGGTCGCCGACCAAATCGGCGATCGCAAGGCACGAGGTCAGGCCGGGCGATTCGATTCCAAACAGATTGATCAGTCCCGCCACGCCGTGCTGCGGCGGTCCCTGGATCATGAAGTCCTGCACCGCCACCGCACGCGGCACGATCTTCGGGCGGATCCCGGAATAGCCCGGCCGCAGCGCGCCGTCAGGCAGCCCCGGCCAATAGCGGCGAATCGCCGGGTAGAACCGCTCGGCGCGCGCCGGGTCGACGCTGTAGTCGATGCTGTCGATCCATTCGACGTCGGGGCCGAAACGCGCCTGTCCGGCCAGATCCAACGTCAGATGCACGCCGAGCCCGCCCGGTTCGGGGACCGGATAGATCAAGCGCGTGAACGGCGCCTTGGCGCCGCAGCTGAAATAATTGCCCTTGGCGAAATACGCCGGCGGAATCCGGTCGATCGGCATGGCGTCGATGTTGCGGGCGAGCGTCGAGGCGGCGAGGCCGGCGGCATTGATCAGCAGCCGGCAGCGCAGCGTCGTCGCGGCCTCGCCGCCGACGTCGAGTTCGAAGCCGTCGGCGATCACCCGGGCGCGCAACAGCGGCGCATGAAACGCAAACGCCGCGCCGGCGTCCTCGGCGTCGCCGCGCAACGCCAACATCAGCGCGTGGCTGTCGACGATGCCGGTCGACGGCGACGACAGCGCGGCGGCGCAATGCAGCGCCGGCTCCAGCGCGCGCGCCGCATCGGCGTCGAGCGTTTGCATATCTTCGACGCCGTTGCATTCGGCGTGCGACCGGATCGATTGCAGCTTGTCGATTTCGGCGGGGCTGGTGGCGACGATCAGCTTGCCGCAGGCGCGGTGCGGGATGCCGTGATCCCGACAGTAAGCGTACAGCGCCCGCCGCCCGCTGACGCAAAGCCGGGCCATCAGGCTGCCGGAGGCATAATAGATGCCGGCGTGAATCACCTCGCTGTTGCGCGACGAGGTGACGGTGCCGATCGTCTCGGCGGCTTCGACAACGACCACCTCTCGCCCGGCGCGCGCCAGCCGGCGCGCCACAGCGAGACCGACCACACCGGCGCCGACCACGACGCATTCAACATTGTCCATTGGCAGTCCAAAAACTCGAAGGCCGTCCAACAGCCGAATCGTTGCGCAGTTTACCCCGCGGGGCTCGCGCCTGATTTCAAGGCAACGAGAACGTAGTTAGCAAAGCGTTAACCATGTCAGGGCAATGAGCCAAATTTATACCCGTCGACGCAGTCGGATGATCACACGTTTACGCGATTCATACTCGTTTCGCCCAATATTCCATCCGTAGAAACCCGGGTGGTTTATGGCTGGCAACAATTGGCAAGTCGGTGGCGTAACTAAACTTGCTGTGTCGGTTGTAGGTTGCCTCGTTGCCACCGCTGCGACCAGCGGTGCGGCGAGGGCGGGGTTCGAATTGGCTCCGACGCGCTACCTCGGGTCGTTTGACGCCGAGATCCTCTGGGAATTGCTGATCGGCGGCTTCGTCGCGGTCTCGTTTCTGGCCTCCGTGGCGATCTGGGCGATGTCCAGCCTGCGCCGGATCAGCCGCGCGCATCATCGCCGCGGCCTGTTCGTCAGCTCTGCCCTGAATAGTTTGAATCAGGGCGTGGTGATGGTCGACGCGCTCGGCAAGGTGATGTTCTGCAACGACCGTTACCTGGAAATCTACGGGTTGAGGCGCTCGGATATTGTTCCCAACATGACCGGCCTCGAATTGCTCGAGCTGCGCCGCAGCCGCGGCATGCTGGATGTCGCCACCGAGGAGTTCTACCGCACCGCCTCCGGTCCCAATGGGCATATCGCCGATCTGCCCAACGGGCGATCGGTGCTGGTGAAGTTCTCCAACCTCGCCAATGGCGGCTCGATCGCGACCCACGACGATTGCACCCCGCAACGCGAACTGTCCCGGCAGCTGGCGACCGCCAAACAGTTCCTGGAATCGGTGATCGACAACATCCCGGTCTGCGTCGCCGCCAAGGCGATCGAAGACGGCCGCTACATCCTGGCCAACCGCGCCTTCGAACGGTTCTGCGGGTTGCCGCGCGATCGCATCCTCGGCAGGCGCACCGCCGAACTGTTTTCCGCGGCGACGGCGGCCACCATCGGCGAAGCCGACCGCATGGCGATCGATTCGCCGCACGATCCGCTGCGGGGCGAATTGACGGTCGACGTCGGCGGCGGCGACCGCGTCATCGACAACAACTGCGTGGTGGCGTGCGACGACAAGAACCGGCCGGAATTTCTGATCGCGCTGTTCGAGGACATCACCGAGCGGCGGTCGCTGTCGCAGGAGCTCGTCAACACCAAGAAATTCCTTGAGCTGGTGGTCGACAATATTCCGATCTCGCTGACCGTGCAGAGCACGCAGGACGGGCGATACCTGTTCGCCAATCGCGGCGCCGAGGCCATCCTCAACCGCTGCCGCGAGGACGCCGTCGGGCTGTCGGCCTTGGATATCTTCAATCCCAAGGAAGCCAAACTGATCGCCGAGCGCGACGCCAATGCGATCCGCCGCCGCGATCTGATGACCGAGGAGCACCCGATCAGCACCAAGGACGGGCTGCGGCTGTTCCTGACCCGCCGCGTCACCGTGGTCGACGGCGAGGGCGCGCCGCAATACCTGATCAAGACCCATGAGGACATCACCGACCGGCGGCAGACCGAAGCACAGATGGCGCATATGGCCTACCATGACGGGCTGACCGACCTGCCGAACCGGCTGGCGTTCCTGCAAGCGCTGGCGCAGATGATCGAGGCTTGCCGCGATACCACCGAAGAGTTCGCGGTGCTGTCGGTCGATCTCGACGGGCTGAAGGAAATCAACGACGTGTTCGGTCACGCCGTCGGCGACAAGCTGTTGGTCGAGGTGGCGCGCTGCATCCAGCTGTCGTCGCGCGGCGGCGTGGTGTCCCGCCTCAGCGGCGACGAGTTCGGGTTGATCATCGACGGCCCGCAGCCGGCCGCGGCGATGCATCTCGCCGCAGAGGTTGCCAAAGCGGTGGCCGGAGGGTTCCTGATCGACGGCAAGCAGGTCCGGATCGGCGTCACCACCGGCGTCGCGGTGTTCCCGGCCAATGGCGCCGATGCGGCCTCGCTGCTCGCCAATGCCGGCGCGGCGCTGTTCCGCGCCAAGGCGCGGATGCGCGGCTCGGTCAGCCTGTACGAACCGGAGATGGATCGGCAGATCCGCGACCGCCGCATCCTGCACCAGGACCTCTCCGCCGCGATCAAGAACGGCGAGATGTCGCTGCACTACCAGCCGCAGGCCAACGGATGCACCCGGATCGGCGGCGACGATTTCGTCGGCTTCGAGGCGCTGGCGCGCTGGTTCCATCCGACCCGCGGCTTCGTGCCGCCGAGCGACTTCATTCCGCTCGCCGAAGAGAGCGGGCTGATCGTCGAGATGGGCGAATGGATTTTGCGCGAGGCCTGCCGCGAGGCGGCGTCCTGGAGCAAACCGCTGCAGATCGCCGTCAATCTATCGCCGGCCCAGTTCCTCAACAGCGACCTGGTGAGCGCGGTGCACACCATCCTGCTGGAAACCGGGCTGAAGCCGAGCCGGCTCGAACTGGAAATCACCGAAGGCGTGCTGATCGAGGATTTCGACCGCGGCTTGTCGCTGCTGCGCCGCCTGACCGCGCTCGGTGTGCGGATCTCGATGGACGATTTCGGCTCCGGCTATTCGTCGCTGACCTATCTGCAGGCGTTCCCGTTCGACAAGATCAAGATCGACCGCGCCTTCGTGATGAACCTCGGGCACAATCCGCAATCCGCCGCGATCGTCCGCGCGGTGATCGGACTCGGCCACGGGCTCGGCGTGTCGATCGTCGCCGAGGGCGTCGAAACCCAGCAGCAGCTCGACTTCCTGGTCGCCGAAGGCTGCGACGCGGTGCAGGGCTATTTCATCGGCAAGCCGGCGCCGATCGAACAATACTCCCGGCTGGTCGGCCTCACCGGCCCGCGTCTGGCGACCTCGCGCGCCGTCGGCTGACGCCGTCGCCGGCAGGCCTGGTGCGAAATC
Source organism: Rhodopseudomonas palustris BisB18 (assembly GCF_000013745.1). Lineage (GTDB taxonomy): Bacteria > Pseudomonadota > Alphaproteobacteria > Rhizobiales > Xanthobacteraceae > Rhodopseudomonas_A > Rhodopseudomonas_A palustris_F. The sequence continues at coordinate 4,407,433 of NC_007925.1, read as the reverse complement.
CAGCACAAAGCTGTGGCTGCGCGTGCGTCGAGGTTGAGCCGCCTCCGATCCGTGGCTAGCCTGCCGCGGGGATCGGATCTCGCGATGACTGAGCAAGGGGTAACGACCGACGCAGCGCCGCCGTCGCCCGACGTGCCGCTGTTGCGGATCGAGGCGGTCGAGAAGCGGTTCGGCGGCTCGGTCGCCGTGGACGGGCTGTCGCTCGACATCAAGGCCGGGGAGTTCTTCGCGCTGCTCGGCCCGTCGGGCTGCGGCAAGACCACGCTGTTGCGGATGCTCGCCGGGTTCGAGACCCCGGACCGCGGTCGGATCCTGCTCGACGGACAGGATGTCGCTTTGGTGCTGCCGCATCAGCGCCCGGTCAACATGATGTTCCAGAACTACGCGCTGTTCCCGCATCTCAGCGTCAAAGCCAATATCGCCTTCGGTTTGAAGCGCGCCGGCCTGAAGCGCGCCGAGATCAAGGCGCGGATCGCCGAGATGCTGGCGCTGGTGCGGCTCGACGGCCTCGCGCATCGCCGCCCCGATCAGCTCTCCGGCGGCCAGCAGCAGCGGGTGGCGCTGGCGCGAGCGCTGGCGCGGCGGCCAAAGCTGTTGTTGCTCGACGAACCTCTGGCGGCGCTCGACAAGAAGTTACGCGAGGCCACCCAGCGCGAGCTGATCGAGCTGCAGCGGCGGCTCGGCACCACCTTCGTCATCGTCACCCACGACCAGGACGAGGCGATGACGGTCGCCGACCGCATCGGCGTGATGTCGGCCGGCCGGCTCGAACAGGTGGCGGCGCCGCGGCAGCTCTACGAGGCCCCGGCGTCGCGCTGGGTCGCCGAATTCGTCGGCGACGTCAACATTCTCGACGGCCGCATCGCGGCGCAGGACGCCCACCGCCTGACGGTGGCCACGGCCGATGCCGTTACGCTCAGCGTGGCGCCGCCGCGGCAGCCGGTGGCGACCGATCGCGCGGTCAGCGTCGCGATCCGGCCGGAGAAGATCAAGCTGTCGCGCCGCGGCCCGAGCCCCGACGCCGCTGGCGCGCTCAACCGGCTCGATGGCGTGGTCAGCGAGGTGAGCTATCTCGGCGGCCTCACCAGCTACACCGTCAAGCTCGACGCCGGCGCCAGCCTGCGGGCGTCGCTGGCCAACACGGCGCGGGTCGAGGTCGACGAGTTTTCCCGCGGCCAGCACGTGGTGGCGTGGTTCGCGCCCGACGATTGCGTGGTGCTGCAGCGATGAGCGCGCGGCAGATCTTCACCCGCCCGGCGCGGCTGGCGGCGATCGCGCCGTTCGTCTGGATGCTGCTGCTGTTCCTGGTGCCGTTCGGTTTCGTGGTGAAGATCAGCCTGTCGCAAGCGGTGATCGCGCAGCCGCCTTACGTCCCGCAGTTCGACCTCAGCGCCGGTTGGGCGTCGCTGCAAGCGGCGTTCGCTACGCTGTCGCTCGACAATTTCAAGCTGCTCGCCGCCGATCAGCTCTATTGGCGGTCCTACCTGCGCAGCCTCGCGGTGGCGGCGAGCGCGACCGCTGTGCTGATACTGATCGGCTATCCGATCGCCTACGCGATGGCGCGGTTGCCGCGGCGCTGGCAGGCGGTGGCGATGATGCTGGTGATCGTGCCGTTCTGGACCTCGTTCTTGATCCGGATCTACGCCTGGATCAACATCCTGCAACATGACGGGTTGCTGAACCAGATCCTGCTGGCGCTGCATCTGGTGTCGGCGCCGGTGGTGTGGCTGTCGACCGACTGGGCGATGATGCTCGGCCTGGTGTATTCCTATCTGCCGTTCATGATCCTGCCGCTCTATGCGACGCTTGCGAAGATTCCGGCTTCGCTGCTGGAGGCCGCCCAAGACCTCGGCGCCTCGCCGCGCCGCGCGTTCTGGCTGGTGACCTTTCCGCTGTCGCTGCCCGGCGTCGGCGCCGGGGTGCTGTTGTGCTTCATCCCGATCGTCGGCGAATTCGTCATCCCGGATCTGCTCGCCGGTTCCGGTTCGATGATGATCGGGCAGACGCTGTGGCTGGAGTTCTTCACCAACAAGGACTGGCCGGTGGCCTCGGCGCTGGCGGTGCTGCTGTTGGCGCTGCTGCTCGTGCCGCTGTTGGTCTACGAGCGGCTGCAGCGCCGGCAATTGGAGGGGCGGCGGTGAGGGAAGTTCTGCATCCTCTGCGGCGTCAGACGCAGCGCCGCAAGTCCCCTCGGCGCCGTCATCCTGAGCGCCGTCATCCTGAGGCGCTCGCCCACTTGGGCGAGCCTCGAAGGATGCGGCCACGCGTGCCGGCGGCCAACTCAAGCGTGCCTGCGGCCCATCCTTCGAGACGCCCGGCTTCGCGCTGCGCGCTCGGCCGGGCTCCTCAGGATGACGTGGGAAGGTGTGGCGAGGGCGGAGGAGGGCGCGCGGTGATGGACCTTAACATCTGCACGGCATGTTCCCTCCCCCCTTGCGGGGGAGGGTTAGGGAGGGGGGTAGAGGAGAAGCTCGACCTCAATTTGCGACCCCCACCCCCGACCCCTCCCCGCAAGGGGGAGGGGAGAAGGAGGCGCGCGCGATGAGGCTGTCGCGGTTCAACATCGCCGCGCTGGCATTCGGATTGGCGTTTCTCTATCTGCCGATCGTGATCCTGGTGATCTACTCGTTCAACGCCTCGCGTCTGGTGACGGTGTGGGGTGGCTGGTCGACCCGCTGGTACGCCGAGTTCTTCAACGACCAGGCGATGCTGGCGGCCGCCTGGATGAGTTTTCGCGTGGCGCTGGCCTCGGCGAGCGCAGCGACGCTGATCGGCACGCTGGCCGCGGTGGCGCTGTCGCGCGGCGGGCATTTCCGCGGCCGCACGCTGTTCTCCGGGATGCTGTATGCGCCCTTGGTGATGCCGGAAGTGATCACCGGGCTGTCGCTATTGTTGTTGTTCGTCGCGCTCGACGCCGGGCGCGGATTTTGGACCGTGACCCTCGCCCATACCACGCTGACGATGTGCTTCGTCGCGGTGGTGGTGCAGTCGCGGCTGGGCGCACTCGACCGCAGCCTGGAGGAAGCCGCGATGGATCTCGGCTGTCCGCCGCTGCGGGCGTTTGTCGCCGTGACGCTGCCGCTGATCACGCCTGCGATCGCGGCCGGCTGGATGCTGGCGTTCACGCTGTCGCTGGACGATCTGGTGATCGCTAGCTTCACCACCGGCCCGGGCTCGGCGACGCTGCCGATCCGGATCTATTCGGAAGTGCGGCTCGGGGTGAAGCCGGAGATCAACGCGATCTGCACGCTGATCATCGCGGCGGTGACGCTGCTGATCATCGCCGCCTCGCTGGCGTCGAAGCTGTCGAGCGCCCGCGCCGACAGCGCCGCGCCGATGTGAGCATGGCTGGGACTTGCCACCCATTCGACGTCATCCTGAGGAGCCCGGCGTAGCTCGAAGAGCGAAGCCGGGCGTCTCGAAGGATGGACCCCCGGCACGCGTGGCACCCCCACCCGACCCTCCCCCGCAAGCGGGAGAGCGGGCGCGCTGCCGACGTTGCGAGGCTTGCTAACTATCTGAAGCGGCCGAGATTGAATGAGCCGTGCCGCATCGTCGCCCGGACTCCCTCTCCCGCTTGCGGGGGAGGGCGGGGTGGGGGCGAGACCGGCACTGCGTCCGATCAGTTCGACTTCGACTCGGCGGCGGCTGGTGGCGCCACCGCGGCGTCCGGCTCGGCCTTCTTCTGGCCGGCGGTGAAGCGTTCCAGCACCGAGCGCACCGCGTCGCGGGTCTTGCGGTCCTTGACCGCGTCGAGCAGCGGCGCCGAGGCCGGCGAGCGGCGGATCAGGCTTTCCGGATCGGGGAAGATCAACGGGTCGTCCCACGGCCCCTGCACCACGAACGGCAGGTCGAAGCCGGGCGGCGCGCCGGCCGCCGAAGCCAGGCTGGCGATGCCCTTGAGGTCGAATTCGCGCGCCGGCACCGAGGCGGTGCCGGTCAGCGTGATCCGCGCCGCCGCGCCCTCGATCCGGATGTCTTCGGCGGTGGCGACGCCGTCATGGAAGTGCACGCCGATGTTCAGCGTGTCGAACGGGGTCTGCCCGCTGCGGAAATTGCCGCCGCCGGACAGCGGCCGGCGCTCCAGCCGTTTCAGCAATTGCTCGACATTGAAGCCCGAGATCGCGCCGTCATGGCCGGTCAGGCTGGCGGTGCCGTCGAGCGATTGCGCGAGCCCGAACGGACTGGACCCGGAGGCCTCCAGCGCCACCGTGAGATTGCCGCGGCCCGACAGCTTGCGGACCCCGAACAGGTCGCTGGCGCAGGCCATCAGATCGACGTCGACGAACTGAAACTGCGCCTTGACGTCGGCCACGGCGTCGGCGCGGGAGATGCCGAACGAGCCCTTGGCGACGCCGCCGTAGATCTGCGCCTCGCCGACGCTGAGCGCCAGCGTGCCGCCGCGCAGATTGGCGCCGAGCGCGGTACGTCCCAGCGTCGAGGAGCCGATCGTCAGCTTGGCCGCCGACAGCCGCATATCCAGATCGACCGGGTTGACCGCGCCGAGATCGAACAACTGCCGATTCCAGTCGCGCGCGCCGCTCGCCAGCAGCCGGATGGTCGACAGATACGGCGTGAAATCGAGCGCGCCGGCGGCCAGCGTCGCCTGCAGCGACGGCCGGCCGTTGTTGACGTAGGTGATGACGCCTTCGGCGACGTTCTTGTCGAGTTCGATATTGACGTTGGTCATCGCCATCGACGGCCCCACCACGCTGGCGCGCGCCCGCAGCGCGAACGGCCCGAAGCCGCCGCCGCCGGGCGGCTCCTGGCCGACCCAGCGCAACGCATTGCGCAGCGAGACGCCGTCGGCGCTCAGCGTGCCTTCCAGCATCAAGCTGGCGCGATTGGCGATCGCGCCGTCGAAGGCGAGCTTCATCGGCGCGCCGGCGATCCTCGCCTTCAGGCCGGATCGTTCGCCGGACAATGCGGCGAGAAAATCGTTGACGCTGATGCTGCCGTCGATGCGTTCGCCGCGCCAGTCGAACTGCCCGGTGGCGGCGAAGGTCCGCGAGATCGACGGCCAGGCCAGCGACAGGTCGATCTTGCCGATGGTCTCGGAGAGATGGTTGGCCTCGTCGAGGTAGTTGATTTCGCCGTCCTCGATGCGGATTTCCGAGAACGACATCTGATTGTCGGCGCCGGGTTGCATGGTCTGGGTCAGCGTCTCGACGAACGGCGTCCAATTGCTGGAGCCGTCGGCGGCGCGGATCACCCGGATATGCGGGCGCGACAGCACGAGGTCGGCGATCTCGAACCGCCGCAGCAGCAGCGGCAGCAGCCGCAGATTGGCGGTCAGCACCGCGGCGCGGAGCGCCGGCCCATCGGTATTGGGGGTCTTCAGGTCGACGTCGTGAAACGACACGTGGCTGGCCGGGAACACCGAGACGTCGATGGTGCCGTTGACCGCTAGCTCGAGGCCGCTGACCGCACGGATCTGCGCCTCGACCGCGTCGCGCAACGCCTCGCGGTCGAGCAGCCCGGAGGTCGCCAACAGCGCGATCGCGGCGAGTCCCAGCAAGGCCGCGACCGACATCCCCAAGCGTCGTAATCCTTGGGCCATCGCCAATGACATATCCGGTTGAAGTTGAAGCGAAAAAAAGCGGGCAGCGGGGCCCGGCCGAGGTCCGCAACTTGATGGGTTTTCTTGACGCTTTCAAGGCCACGGGACCGGTCATCCACGCCGATGTCAAGATTGACGGCTCAAGAGCATTTCGCCTATTAGTCGCAACACCAAGGGTTTGTTGCGTCTTTCGTCTATCGCCTCGCCTTGCCTGCAGGGCGCATTACAAGGGATATCTGTCACAAGGGATATCTGTCGTTCAGCGTGATCTGTTGGAACGTGGCTTGAGACCGTCCGCTTCGGGCACCAGGCGCAGTTCTGCACCGCCACGCCGGCAACCTCCGCCACCGGCCTTCTCCTGCCTCAGGTCTTAGCAACATGAACAAGGTCTACCCCGACGCCCAAACGGCCCTCGACGGCCTTCTCAAAGACGGCATCATGATCATGTCCGGCGGCTTCGGGCTGTGCGGCATCGCCGAATGGCTGTCCGACGCGATCCGCGAGTCCGGCGTGAAGAACCTCACCGTGGTCTCCAACAATGCCGGGGTCGACGGCATCGGGCTGAGCCGGCTGTTGGAAACCCGGCAGATCAAAAAGATGATCTCGTCCTATGTCGGCGAGAACAAATTGTTCGCCCAGCAGTTTCTCGCCGGCGAATTGGAACTGGAATTCGCCCCGCAGGGCACTTTGGCCGAACGGATCCGCGCCGGCGGCGCCGGGATTCCGGCGTTCTACACCAAGACCGGGGTCGGCACGCTGATCGCCGAGGGCAAGGAAGAGAAGGTGTTCGACGGCGAGAAATACATCATGGAGCGCGGGCTGTTCGGCGATCTCGCCATCGTCCATGCCTGGAAGGGCGATACCGCGGGCAATCTGGTGTACCGCAAGACCGCGCGCAATTTTAACCCGATGATGGCCACCGCGGCGAAGACCACCGTCGCCGAGGTCGAGCACCTGGTGCCGGAAGGCGAGATCGATCCCGACCACATCCACACCCCCGGGATTTTCGTGCAGCGCATCGTCGAGGTCGGCAGCGCCAAGAAACACATCGAGCAGCGCACCACCCGCAAGCGTACCGACCCGGCGATCCCCGCTGGAACCGGAGAGGAAGTCTGATGGCTTGGACCCGCGAACAGATGGCCGCCCGCGCCGCTCGCGAATTGCGCGACGGTTTCTACGTCAATCTCGGCATCGGGATTCCGACGCTGGTGTCGAACTACATCCCCGAGGGCGTCGACGTGGTGCTGCAGAGCGAGAACGGCATGCTCGGCATGGGGCCGTTCCCCTATGAGGGCGAGGAAGATCCCGACCTGATCAACGCCGGCAAGCAGACCGTCACCGAACTGCCGTCGACCAGCTATTTCTCCTCGGCGGATTCCTTCGGCATGGTGCGCGGCGGCCATATCGACCTGTCGATCTTGGGCGCCATGCAGGTGGCGCAGAACGGCGACCTCGCCAACTGGATGATCCCCGGCAAGATGGTCAAGGGCATGGGCGGCGCGATGGATCTGGTCGCCGGCGTCAAGCGCGTCGTGGTGGTGATGGAGCATTCCGCCAAGGATGGCCCGAAGCTGTTGAAGCGCTGCAACCTGCCGCTGACCGGCGAGCGCGTGGTCGACATGGTGGTCACCGACTTGGCGGTGTTCACCATCGACAAGCACGGCCAGGACGGCATGGCGCTGATCGAACTCGCCGACGGCGTCACGCTCGACGACGTCAAGGCCAACACCGAAGCCGATTTCCGCGTGGCGCTGCAGAACGCGTAGGCGTTCACTGCCGCGCGCGCCCACACCCCCGCCGTCATCCTGAGGAGCCCGGCGCAGCGCGCAGCGCAAAGCCGGGCGTCTCGAAGGATGGGCCGCGCGGCAAGCGCACCGTGCTTGCGGCGCATCCTTCGAGGCCCTCGCGTTGCTCGGGCGCCTCAGGATGACGGCGTGGGTGTGGCGAGGTTAACTAACAGCAGCGCGTTCTCCGCGAACCTCACGCCGGCCGGTCCGAAAACCGCGTCAGCCAGATCACCGGCGGAAGGCTGGCGGCGACGATGATCAGCGCGGCCAGCGCGCCGTCCTCGAAACTGCCGCGGCTGGCATATTGGTAGATCGAGGTCGACAGCGTGTCGACGTTGAGCGGCCGCAGCAGCAGCGTCGCCGGCAATTCCTTCAGGCAATCGACGAACACCACGATCGCAGCACCGGTCAGCGCCGGCCGCAGCAGCGGCAGATCGATCCGGCAAAGCGCGGTCAGCCGCGGCGCGCCGGCCGCGCGGGCGGTGTCGTCGTAGTCGCGCGGGATGCGCCCGAAGCCGGCCTTCACGAGCCCGGTCGGCACCGCCAGAAAGCGGATCACATAGGCCGCCACCACCGCGCCGCCGGAGCCGATCAGCAACAGCCCGGGCGACGGCGCGCCGAGCCGGGCCGCCAGCGCGTTCAATCCGTTGTCGATCCAAAGCAGCGGCGCCAACAGCCCCAGCGCCAGCACCAGCCCGGGCAGCGCGTAGCCGAGCTGCGCCACCGCGACCGCGGCGGTGGCGGCTGCGCTGCAGCGCCAGCGCTGCGCCAGCACCACGATCAGTCCGAGCAGCAGCGCCAGCGCCGTCGCAAGCCCGGCCAGCGTCACCGAATGCAGCGCGTCGCGCCAGAGCGCAAGATCGACGCCGGCGATCGCGGTTCGGCGCAGGCTGAGCCCGAGCAGATAGCAGGCCGGCAGCACGAAGCCGAGCAGCGCCGGCAGCAGGCAGGCGACGAAGGCCAGCGCGGCCTTGCCGCCTGTGAGTCGCGTGCGCGGCCGCAGCCGCGGATTGTCGGCGGAAAACTCAACGTTGACGTTGCGGCGGCCGATGCGTTCCATCGCGATCAGCAGCGCCACCAGGCCGAGCGCCACCAGCGCCAGCTGCGCGGCGCCGGCGAGGCTGCCGCGATTGAGCCAAGTGTCGAAGACCGCCACCGTCATGGTGCGCACGCCGAGATATTCGCTGGCGCCGATGTCGTTGAGCGTTTCCAGCGACACCAACGCCACGCCGACCGCCAGCGCCGGCCGCACGGTCGGTAGCGTGACCCGCCACAGGATGGTCCAGCGCCCGGCGCCGAGGATGCGCGCGGCTTCGGAAAGCTCGGCGGTCTGCGATTGCAGCAGGCTGCGCGCCGCGAGGTAAACGTAAGGATACAGCACGACGCCGATCACCAGCACCGCGCCGGGCAGCGAGCGCAGGTTCGGCAACAGCCGCACCGCGTCGGCTTGCGGCAGCAGCGCCGCCAGCGCGCGATGCGCGAGGCCGAGCGGCTCGAACAGATCGACATACAGATAGGCGGCGAGATAGGTCGGAATCGCCAGCGGCAGCGGCATCAGCCACAGCAGCAGCGCACGGCCGGCAAAATCGTGCGCGCTGATCAGCCACGCCGCGCCGGTGCCGAGCAGCAGCGCGGTGACGCCGACGCCGAGCAGCAACAGCGCAGTGTCGGCGAGCGCCCGCGGCAGCACATAGGCGATCAGATGCGGCCACACCTCGGGCGCCGGCTGCAGCGCGGTGACGCCGATGCTGAGCACCGGCGCCGCGACGAGCAGTGCGGTAAACAGCGCGATGGCGAGGGCAATGCGTTCGATGCGCGATCGACCGGAAGAAGCCCTCATGGTGAGGAGGCGCGCAGCGCCGTCTCGAACCATGAGGACTTGCCCCGTGGCCTCATCCTTCGAGACGCCCAGCTTCGCCCTTCGGGCTTCGCCGGGCTCCTCAGGATGAGGTAGCCGTGCGCGTGGCGAAGGTGCGGCGACGTTCAGTTGTCGAACCCGACCTTGTCGACCAGGGTCGAGGCGGTCTTGCGCTGCGCGGCGATCTTGGCGATCGGCATCGGATCGGCGGTCAATCGTCCGTAGCTCGCGATGGTCGGATTGAGCGCGACGCCGGGGCGGATCGGATATTCGTAGTTGGCGTCGGCATAGATCTGCTGCGCCTTGTCGCCGGCCAGCCATTCGATCAGCTTCAGCGCATTGGCCTTGTTCGGCGCGTGCTTGGCCAGCAGTACGCCGGACAGGTTGACGTGGGTGCCGCCGCCCTCGAAGGTCGGCAGGATCACGCGGGTGGCTTCCGCCCACGGCTTCTTGTCGGGATCGCCGTTCATCATCAGCGCCCAGTAGTAGGTGTTGCCGATGCCGAGGTCGCATTTGCCGGCGGCGACGTCGCGCGCGGTCTCGCGGTCGCCGCCCGACGGCTTCTGCGCCAGATTGGCCTTCAAGCCGCGCAGCCATTGCTCGGCCTTGGCTTCGCCGTGGTGAGCCGCATAGGCGGCGAACAGCGCGTTGTTGTAGATGTGCTGGCCGGAGCGGATGCAGATCTTGCCCTTCCATTTCGGATCGGCGAGTTCCTCGTAGGTGATGGCCTGCTGCTTGACGCGATCCTTCGAGGCGTAGATCACCCGCGCCCGCATCGAGATGCCGGCCCAATGGCCGTCCGGATCGCGATATTGCGGCGGCACGATCTCGTCGATCACCGGCGAATTGATCGGCTGGCTGACCCCGGCGGCGACCGCGTCGTCGATGCGGCCGATGTCGACCGTCAGCAACACGTCGGCGGGGCTGCCGGCGCCTTCCGCTTTGATCCGCTGCTCGAGGCCGGAGGAGGCCGAGATCACGTTGACGGCGATGCCGGTGTCCTTGGTGAAGGCGTCGAACAACGGCTGCACCAGCTTGCTCTCGCGATAGGTGTAGACGTTGACCTGTTCGGCGGCGGCGGCCGTCTGCAACGGGAGCAGGGCGGCGGCGACAGCGAGGGCGGCGGCGCGGATGGCGATCATGCGGGGGCTCCAACACGGGGCTACGATGCGGTGTCAGTAGCAAAGTGCGGCGCTGTGCAGCAGCGACGCAACGTCGCGATTAGAGCGATTCCAAGCCGGACGCGGCACCCTAGCAACCGGCCGGAACATTGCTGGGCGACAAAGAGGCCCGAGCCGATGCTGCGCATGGTGTTGGCGAACGGAGCCCGCCATGACGATACGCGATGACCTGCCGGTCGACGAGGTGATGCGGAGCTGGCCGGCGACGATCCGGACGTTTCTGGATTTCAGAATGCAATGCTGCGGCTGTCCGATCGCCGCGTTCCACACCATGAAAGACGCCTGCCGCGAACACGGCGTCGATCGCGACAGCTTCGTCGCGGCGCTGGAAGCGACGATCGCCGGCTAGAGCATTTTCGGTTAGGATTGAATCATCCAACCAAAATGTCGTCATTCCGGATTGCGAGTTCGAAGAACGAGCAAGTCCGGAATCCATACTCCCGGCGGTGGTTATGGATTCCGGGCTCGCTCGCAGCTTACGCTGCTCGCGCCCCGGAATGACGGCCAGGACTCTTGAAACCGCATCAATCCTAACCGAAAATGTTCTAGATTTTCTTCGCCGGCTCGATGTCGCCCGGAACCTGCTCGGACAGCAGCACCAAGCCGTGCGGATCGCGCAACACGATGCGCTGCCGGCCGCTCTCGATCAGGCCGCGGCTTTCCCAGCTGGAGAGCAGCCGGCTCACCGTATGCAGCGTCGAGCCGGTCATCTGCGCGATGTCCTGCCGGCTGATCGGGAACGCGATCTCGACGCCGTTCTCCACCTTGCGGCCGGCCTGCTTGGCGAGCCGCAACAGCGCGTGCGCGATGCGCTGCTCGACCTGTTGGGTCGACATCTCGACCACCCGGGTGTGGGTCTCCTGCAGCCGGCTGCCGACGCTGCGCAAGGTGTTGGTGGCGAGCTGCGGAAAGCGCTCGACGAGGCGCGGCCAGCTCGCCGCCGGCCAGGCCAGCACGACGGATTCCTCGACCGCGGTCGCGGTCGCCGGATAGCGCTGCAACCCGATCGCCATCGCCACGCCAAAAGTTTCGCCGGGGCTGACGTAACGCACCACCACCTGCTCGCCGCCCGCCGTGGTCTTGCTGGCGCGGACGTGACCGTGCAGCAGCACGTAGAACGATTGCGCCTCGTCGCCCTGACGAAACACCGCGGCGTTCTTGGCGACGCGCGCCGAACGCGCGTCGGTCAGCACGGCGTCGAGTTCGGCAGCCGCGAGCCCGGCAAACAGCGGCAGATCCGCCACCAGTGAACTGTCGACCGTGGGCATGGCGGCTCCTCGATGTGTCGATCGGAGATGGGGGAGGCCGCTGGCGATTGCAACGGCTGGAGCTTTCGTGGTGTCTGCAATAGCACAACAAAGCGGGTGGCATAGCGGCCCGTGCCGAGGCCGCAACTCCGAAGTCCGCCAGTCGTCATTCCTTGAGGTCTGCTGAACGCTGCTCCACCCGGCCGTCATCCTGAGGCGCCGCCGAACGCCCGCGGAGCGGGCTTTGGCGGCCTCGAAGGATGGGCCGCAGGCGCGCGTGCCCGCATCCTTCGAGGCTCGCCGGACAGCGCAAGGGCGCGGCCCGGCGAGCGCCCAGGATGACGGCGGTGAGTGTCGTCGGCGCGCCTCGCGCCGCCTTGCCACAGCTCCAGCGTCATCCTGAGGCGCCCGAGCAACGCGAGGGCCTCGAAGGATGCGCCGCAAGCACGGTGCGCGTCCCGCGCGGCCCATCCTTCGAGACGCCCGGCTTCGCTGCGCTGCGCCGGGCTCCTCAGGATGACGGCGGGGGTGTGGAGGCGCACCGGCTTTGTAGCTTTGTAGGGTGGGCAAAGCGAAGCGTGCCCACCATCGCGGCGGCGCGATGCTGCGGTTGGGCACGGCGCAAGCGCGGCTTTGCCCAGCCTACCCGTTCGTTCGCCTCGCCACACCCGCGCCGTCATCCTGAGGCGCCCGGCGCCGCGCAACACGCGCGAAGCCGGGCCTCGAAGGATGGGCCGCAGGGCTCGGGCAGGCCGCTGATGATCGCGGCATGGCTGATCGCGAACGGTCCAAAAGATTGCGGGTGGCGGCTCTTGACATGCGCGTCGTATATTGATTATATTCCTATCACCTCATCCCATCGAGGGGCGTGTCCTGGGACGCTTGGAGATGCGGGGTGGGGCGGTGGCGCCTGCGGGCGGGAGGCAGACGTTGCTTCGCGCACTCGGGACGCTTCGGGTCGCCGTCCGGCTCCACTAGGAGAGCCTGCCACTTGCTGGTTGGCTGGACGCGGTGCAGGTGAACGGCGCGAAATCGCCGGGATCGGCGGTGCGGAGTGCATCGCGCCTGCACCCGGAAGCACGGTCCGGAAGCGAAAAATCGCCACGGTGGAGCGTCGAAAGGCGTTTCCGCGGCCTCTGTGGTCCGGCGCTCCGGCCTGCACGCTGCGGCCACTACTTGAAGTCGCGCCTTTCGGCGCTCCGCCTCCCTCACGCCGGGAGGCCCCCCGGGCCGGCCCTTCCCGCAAAGCTCTTTGCGGGCAACGCTCCCTCATGCCTTGTCGCCGCGCGATCCAAGCGAGGCTTGCTCGAGATCGCTCAGGCCAGCGCGAGGTCGGTCAACGGAAAGTCGTTACCCTTGCATAGCAAGGGGCGTCCATGGCTTTTGCCAGACCATCGGCGAAGCAGTCGCCGTAGTTCAGCGCTGCGCGATGTTCAGTCCCTTTGCCGAACCGCAGATGTGCTGAGCGTGCGAGCTGCGCCTGGTCGGCCGTGACCGGCTCGATCCTGATCCCGGCCGCGGCGATGAAGTCGTCTAGCCATCGTTCGGCCTTGGCCGGCGCGATGTCCTTGAGCCCGCGCAGTACAATCGAGGTTTCGACCAGATTGGCGGCGGACATCATTGGCTGGTCGTCTTCGGCGATGCGTCGCGCAAATTGCGCGGCGTCCTGTTCCTGCCGGAAGATCGCAATCACCGTCGAACTATCCACCACGATCACGTCGGAAGCCCGTGCTCGTCATAGCCCAGAATGTCATCGGCGCTGCGTCCGCTGTCGGGGAGCGACGCGTAGCGGCGTCCGATCTTCATCAGTTGCTCCGCAGCCTGATCAGTCTGGCGTCGTCGGCGCTCGCGGACGAGTTGCTCGCGCAACGCGGCGGTGACGGCGGCCGTCAGGCTCTCGCCGGTCAGCTCGGCCAATTCGGTCGCCAGCCGATGCGCTTCGTCGTTCTTGATGTTGAGGTGCATCGTTCAACCTCTCGCCAAGGTAGAAATTTAGCGAGTGTCTACCGGCGTTTCAATAGCGCGGTCGGTGTCGGTTTCTCACGCCTTCTGCATCGCGTCGGAAAAGATCACCTCGATCAGTGTGCCGGAATGCGGCGCGGTCTTGATGTGGAATTGCGCGCGGTTGGCTTCCACCAGCGCTTTCGTCAGCGACAGGCTGACGCCCGGCGCTTCCGAGCTGTGATCGCTCGGCGGCGCGGTGCGGAACGGCTCCATCGCGGCGGCGAGTTCGTGCTCGTTGAGCCGGCTGCCGGTGTCGCGCACCCGCAGCATGACGTCGCCGAAGTCGGACAGCGCGGTGGAAACGATCACTTGGCCGCCCGCATTGGCGAGATGGATCGAGGTGCCGATCAGGTTGAGGGTGATCTGGCGCAGCGCCTGGGCGTCGGCGACCACGTTGGGCAATTGATGCGCCAGCGAGGTGCGGATGATGATGCGCTCGCGATTGGCCTGCGGCTGCATCACGCCGACGCATTGCTCGACCAGTTCGTTGAGATGCTGCGGCGCGAAGGCCAGCTCCAGCTTGCCGGTCTCGATCCGCGACAGATCCAACAGATCGCTGACGATGGCGATCACGCGCTCGCCGGAGGCGCGGATGTCCTTCATGTATTCGACGTAGCGCTCGTTGCCGAGCGCGCCGAAGCGCTCCTCGATCATCACCTCGGTGAAGCCCAAAATGGCGTTGAGCGGGGTGCGGATCTCGTGGCTGAGCCGCGCCAGCACGTCGGCCTTGGCGTTGGCGGCGCGCTCGGCTTGGCGCCGCGCCTGGATCAATTCCGACTCGGTCTTCTTGGCTTGCGACAGATCGCGGAACACGGCGAAGTAATTCGGGCCGTCGTGGCGGGTGCGGCCGATGATCGCCGACAGCGGGATCAGCCCGCCTTCGCGCACCCGGCCGAGCACTTCGCGGCCAGGGTCGAGCAGGCTCGCCGCGCCATCGCTCTTGATCGCCTCGATATAGTCGAGCAGCACGCGCTGGCTCTCCGGCGCGAACAGTTCGATCAGATTGCGCTGCACCAGGTTGTCGCCGGGATAGCCGAACAGCGCCTCGGCGCTGCGGTTGCAGACGTGCAACTGGCCCTCGGCATCGAACATCACGATGCCTTCGGCGGTGGTGTCGAGGATCGCGCCGAGTTCTTCGGCGTTGGCGGCGCCGACCGCCGAGGGCAGATCGGGATCGATCGCCGGCGCTTCGGCGAACGGTTCGGCTTCGGCGGCCATCGCGGTTTCGGCCGCGGTCTCGGAGAAAATCAACGCCAGCGCCGGTTCGCCGTCCCAGCTGATGGTGAACAGCCGTCCCTCTGCCGGCTGCGACGACGGCTGGTCGGCGGCGCGCTGGGCCGCGGTGATGGTGATCGGCGCGCCATCGTCGGAGTTGCTGCTGGATCCGTCGGCGCCGGACTCGACGTACAGCACGTCGAGACCACCGGCGTCATCCAGCGCGGCGACGCTGGCGAAGCCGGTGCGCTCGAGGAAGGCGCGGTTGGCGTAAAGCAGCCGGTCGAGCCGATAGATCAGCACGCCGACCGGCAACAGCTCGAGCAGCAGCGTGTCGCGCAGCGCTTCGCCGCGCGCCGGCTGCGTCGCCGGCGCGGCGGCGGATGGTTCGGACGGCTCGCCCGCGGTCTCGGATTGCGCGGCCTGCGGCTCGCGCGACTCGGGCTCGCGCGAGTCGGGCGCGGTCGGATCGGGCCGGCTCGGCGCGTCGGGCTGCGATGCCGCGGGCTCTGCGATCAGGTCCGGGGCTTCGCTTTCCAGCCGCGCTGACAATTGCCGCGCCAGTTCGTTGAAGGCGTTGTTTTCGACCGGAGTCAGCGCCGGCGATCTCGGATCGTTGGTCTGCCTGAACGGCAGAACATTTTTGGGCGTATCCACAGCTGGTTCCGGATCTGTTGGGGAAGACATGTCAGCCGGCGAGGGCTGGTCGGAGAGGTCGGTGCCGTTCGGCTCGCTTGCGCTGACCGACGCCGCGGCGAACGATGCATCGACCGGCGCAATGCCGGCGGACAGCGGCTGCGCCGGAAGCGTGTCGTCGTCGTTGCGCCGCGCATCGGCGAGCCGGTTGAGACCGGCGAGGTCGCGGCAAACCCCGAAGCCGCGATAGCCGCGGAAATTGCCGTCGCGATCCTGAACCGGCAATCCCGACATTTCGACGGCAAGACGCTGGTCGGGACCGTCGACCGGCCAGTTCAGCATGATGCCGCTGAAGGTGTTGCGGGTGGCGATCGCGGCGGCGAAATGCCGGTCGGGATCGAGCCCGAACAGCGCGGCGATCTCGTGCCACAGCCGGCCAAATCCGGCGGCGGTGCGCGGCCCGATCAGCCGGCTGAACTCGTCGGAGACAATGGAAAACCGGCCCTCGGCGTCGAGCTGCCAGGTGAAGCGCAGCGGGTGGCGTCGCGGCGGCAACGGTTCCGCGAACCAGGGCAGCGCGACATCGGCGTCCGCGGTGGCGGTCGGCGCGGCGGCAGGCGGTTCGGGTGAGGGCGTTGCGGGCTTGGCATGCTCGGCTGCGAGATCATCGGTGGCGGCGGGATCGAGGGCAGCGTCGACCGGCTCGGCCGATGCTTCAACCGGCGCCGCGTCGTTCCAGGACAGCGCCGGCTCGGCCGGCGTTTCCGCGCTGATCAGGTCGGCCGACGGTGCTGCGGGCGATGGCTCGGCCGGGGCTGCGGCATCGTCGAGCGGCGAGAATTCGGCCGGGGCTTCGGGCGTGGTTGCGGGCGCTTCGTGGTCCGACAGCGGGTCGGCTGCGAGGTCGGCCGTGGCCTCGGAACCGACGGACGGCGGCGGTTCTGCGGGTTCGGCGGCGGCTTCGGTCGGCTCGGCCGGCTGCGATGGTTCGGGCGGCGGTTCTTTGGCCAGATCAGGGTGTTGCGGCGCGTCGGGCTGCGACACTTGCTGCGCCTCGTCGGCCGCCGACGGATGCGAGCGCGGCTGCGCCGCCTGCTCGGTTGCGCCCGGCACCAGCAGCGCCACCAAGCCGACATCGGCGCCGGCGCCGACCCGCTGCAGCACCATGCGGCCGATGCCGATCGGCATCTCGGCGCGGCCCAGCGTCAGCGCGTCGTGGCGCGCCGTTTCCAATCCGGCCTCGGCGAGATTGCGAAATCCGAGCAGCGCCCGTGCCGCGTCGCTGGCGCCGATGAACAGCCCGTCGCGCGCGAACGTCGCGATCGGCGTCTCGATGCCTTCGACCAACCGCTGCAGCCGCTCGACCAACGGCATGGCGCGGCCGATCGGCTCGGCGGCGACCACCAGCACGCCATGGCTGCCGTCGGCAAACTCCAGCCGGGCGCAGCCGCAGGTCACCAGCGCGCCGAGCGGCGCGCCGAAACCGCGCAGCCGTTCCAGCCGCGTCGCGCCGCTCGGCGGCAACCGGCCCGCGAGCTGCGCCACTTGGCGGCGATGCGGATCGGCCAGGCCGAAGCTCTTGGTGCCGAGCGCCGCGCCGTTCGGCGCGCCGAACAGCCGCGCCCCGACCGGATTGGCCCAGACGATGCGCGTGCCGTCGATCGCCCACAACCAGGCCGGCAGGCTGCTGGTGGCGTGGATCGCGAGCCGTGGATCGTCCACGCCGCGCACTTGGAATTCGGCACTCGTCATCGACACTCACGACTGACGGGGCGGCGGATCGCCGCACGCGTCGGACCTCTCTTGCAGGGCGACAGCCTTAACAATTCGTTAGTATCGCCTCCGGTTGCCGCCAGGTCCACGATCCCGGCGGACGCTTGGGTGCCAAAGCGAGGATAACGTTAATTTCGGCATCGGCCAGAACCTTGACGCTTGAATCGCGTTGGGGTTGCAAATCCATTCCATTAGTTCACGATGCAACCGCGGCGGCACTCGGCGACAGCGGCGATATCGCCCTGCGACACACGACCGCGTCACAACAATGATGTCTCTGGTCGCTAACAATGGCCAGGGACAAGGGGGAACCGAACGTTTCGAGCTCTGCAAGCGTCGACACCTGCTAGCTTTCAACAGGAGTGGGACCATGGACCAGGATGGGCGTGACAGTTTCGAAATTCCGAAGGAAGTGCGATCGATGGCCGAAGCCAGCTTCGATCAGGCCCGCAAGGCATTCGAGCACCTGCTGGCCAGCGCGCAGCAGACCGCCAGCACCATCGAGGGCAAAGGCGCAACGGTCCGCGCCGGCGCCAAGGACCTCACCACCAAGGCGGTGTCGTTCGCGGAAAAGAACGTCACCGCTTCGCTGGATTATGCCCAGCAATTGCTGCACGCCAAGGATCTCAGCGAGGTGATGCGGCTGCACAGCGAATACGTCCAGACCCAGATGAAGTCGTTGGCCGAGCAGGCCAACGAACTCGGTCAGATCGTCGGCCATGCGGCGCTTGAGGCGGCGAAGCCGAAGACCTGAGAGGCTCGGACCGGTCGCGGCCGCCCGCGGCCCCTGTGCGATTGAAGGCCGGCAGGCGCCGACTCGACGGCGCCCGCCGATCCTATGTTGCAATGCACAATTTTCGAGTTATGATTGAGCCATTGGACGCTTAGAAGCGTCGGTGATCCGGTTTGCCGACCCGGGCAAGAACTCTCCGGGCTTCACAGGGTCACGCAGTTTCCCCAACTGAAGGATGCACCGCATGGCCGATTCCGATCCGTTCTCATCCGTGATCGCGTTCCAGCTTCCCGAACAGGTCCGAGCGCTGGCCGAAAAGGGCGTTTCGCAGGCGCGCGAAAGCTACATCAAGCTCAAGGACGCCGCGGAGAGCCAAAACGGCACCATTGAAGCCGTGTTCAGCTCCGCCAGCAAAGGCGCCACCGACTATTCCGCCAAGCTGGTCGACATCGTGAAAACCAACACCAACGCCACCTTCGATTTCGCGCAGGCGCTGATTGGCGCCAAGTCGCTGCCCGAGGCGCTGGAATTGTGGACCGCGCACGCCCGCAAGCAGGTCGAAACCCTGACCTCGCAGACCAAGGAGCTCGCCGAACTGACCCAGAAGGTCGCGGCGGACACCGTGGAGCCGATCAAGACCAACGCCGCCAAGCTGTTCACGCCGCCCGGCGCCTGATTTGCCGGGCTGCCTGCGCAGCAGCCGTGCGACGCGAAGGCGTGCCGCGATGCAGAGCGTGTTTTACGACCCGCGAGGATGACGGTGTCACGACATCATCCTCTGGTTCTGTTGTTTGGTCGGAACCCGTTTCGGGGGCGGCGGGCGGAGAACCGGCGCCTGGCGCGAAGGGCGATCTGACGCGGACTCCCCCGCAAATGCGCCGCGCCGCCCGGCGCCGTGCCAGATTTGGGCTGACAGTCGCAGTGCTGGGTTGTGGCCTCGCGCCGAGCTTTCTTTCCGGGAAACCCGATGTTTCTTTCCGGGAAAACCGCCATGCTGCGTTAAACGTTCGTTTTTCGTCGCATTCCCGGCCTTGCCAAAGCCCGGCGATGCACCTAGTTTCCGCCCCGTTCGCACCCCCGTCGGGCGGACACGGATGCAGTTGTAGCTCAGTTGGTTAGAGCGCCTGTCTGTGGAACAGGAGGTCGGTGGTTCGAGCCCACCCAACTGTACCAAATAAATCAAGCGGTTAAAGAAATTTCCGCAATTTAGATGCCCTCATAGCTACCAACTAGCTACCACGACGACGGTGATCTTGGGCGACTGGACGTCACTCGTTTGTGAGTGACTTCGCGCTATCGCCCGCCTGGGCTTTGCCCTCGCCCTCTCAAGGCTGAAACAGGGGTTCGATTCCCCTAGGGAGCGCCAGCAAACTCAGGCACTTACGTAGCCATCAGCCGCGTTCGTTGAATAATGGTTGAATAAGACCGCTGGTGAACAGCGGCGCACGCTTGGGGAATTTGCTGCCGACATTAGCCGACTGGCCTCGACGCGACGCCTCACTGTAGCTGGCGCATTCGCGAAAAATTTCCTCGTCGCCCTTGGTGTCCGGAAATATTCAAACTGCCGCCGACGTACGCTGTCGTACGCGAGCGCCCTCGGATGAAGTCGTCCACGACAGCCAGGATCGTGTCCCGTGGCGTGGTGTAGCTGGCGGCGGGTCACGCGACTGCCGGGTTGGTCCGGGCCGGTCAGCTGGCGAATGCCGGAAGGCTGACGGCGGGATCATCGCCGATCGGGGCGATGGTTTCCAGCGTCATGTAGCGGGCGCGCTGCACCGCCCATTCGTCGTTCTGTTCGAGCAGGATGGCGCCGACCAGACGGATGATGGCGTCTTCGTTGGGGAAGATGCCGACCACCTCGGTGCGACGCTTGATCTCGCCGTTGAGGCGTTCGATCGGATTGGTCGAATGCAGCTTGGTGCGATGCGCCGGCGGGAAGCTCATATAGGCGAGCACATCGACCTCGGCTTCATCGAGGAAGGCCGCGAGCTTCGGCAGCTTCGGCCGCAGTTGGTCGGCGACCCGGCGCCATTGGGTTCGCGCGGCTTCAGCGTCGTCCTGCGCAAACGCCGTGCCGATGAAGGCGGAGACGACGCGCCGCCCGCTCTTGCCGGCATGGGCGAGCACGTTGCGCATGAAGTGGACGCGGCAGCGTTGCCAGGTGGCGTTGAAGACCTTGCTGACCGCGGCCTTGATGCCTTCATGGGCGTCGGAGATCACCAACTTGACGCCGCGTAGCCCCCGGCGGGCGAGCTTGCGCAGGAACCCGGTCCAGAACGTCTCGGCCTCGGAGGGCCCGATATCGAGCCCGAGAATCTCGCGCCGCCCGTCGCTGTTGACGCCGACCGCGACGATCACCGCGACCGAGACGATGCGCCCGGCCTGGCGCACTTTGACGTAGGTGGCGTCGATCCACAGATACAGCCAGTCGCCCTCGATCGGCCGGCCAAGAAACGCCTTCACCTTGTCGTCGATCTCCTCGCACAGCCGCGACACCTGGCTCTTGGAGATGCCGCTCATCCCCATCGCCTTGACCAGATCGTCGACCGAGCGGGTCGAGACGCCATGCACATAGGCCTCCTGGATCACCGCGGTGAGTGCCTTCTCGGCCATCCGCCGCGGCTCCAGAAAGCCCGGAAAATAGCTGCCCTTGCGCAGCTTCGGGATCCGCAGTTCGACGGTGCCGGCGCGGGTCTCCCAGTCGCGGTCGCGATAGCCGTTGCGCTGCGCCAGTCGCTCGGGGGTCTTCTCGCCATAGCCGGCGCCGGTCAGGCTGCCGACCTCCATCTCCATCAGCCGCTGGGCGGCAAAGCCGATCATCTCGCGCAGCAAATCGGCGTCGGGGGTCTTCTCCACGAGCGAGCGCAGGTTCATCATGTCGTCGGTCATCGGTGGTTCCTCGGTTGCGTTGGTGTGTCGCAACCCGATCCTACCGGGAAATCGTCGATGACCGCCGCAAAGCCGCCCGCCCGCTACGGCGCCAGTTGAGGGCGCGCGTGCGGGCGGCTTTGCTCTACCGAGCTACACCACTTGGTGGGACACGACCACAGCCAGGATGCGAAACCGACGGCTGGCTGCCTCGACAGAGCGGTCGGATTTGCGGCAGCACCCGTCCGGCACGCTATTTGGTCGGATATGATCGAGGCAATGAGCTGCCGAAGGCGAGCAACGATCGCGCTACATCCGGACCCGGGACTACAGCATGACCGAGAGAAGCAGGGGCCACCCTACTTGTAACTGCCCATATCGGTTGAAAACCCAAGACTAATCCAGCCTGGGCGTGTATTTCTAATCCTAACAACATGGCCTTCCCGCCCGGGGAGACGGGCCGGAGGGGCGATGCAAGTCACAAACGGCGGACGCGGCGTTCATGCGCGGGAGGTCAAAGGCGTTGAGCGCCTCAAAAGCCTGCCGAAAGACTGGTACGCCTTTACGAATCTCGAACTTGCCACGGGCCTCGGACGGTCGCGGGAACTCGACGTGATCCTCGTGACCGATCACATGATTCTTCTCGTCGACCTCAAGGATTGGTCCGGGGCCATCGAGAGCGATTCAGGGAATTGGCTTCACAACGGGCGCGATACTGGGCCGTCGCCCGTCGCCAAGATTCACAGTAACGTCAAAGATGTTCTGCGTCTGCTCACGGCGCAATTGAGGTCGCGGCTGGAAAGCAAAAGCGCCCCGATTCCGAAAATCGTCGGGGTAGTTGTCATCACCGGCAAGGCGAACCTGTCGAAGATCGCTGCGACGGAAAGAAGCAGCGTTTTTGAGATCGACGACTTCCTGAAGACGCTCGGCTCCGAGAAGTTGCGCCGGGCGGCCTTCGGCAACGTGGCCCCGCAAATCGTGGCGGAGCCGCTGACCGACGCGGTCTGGAAGGATCGTCTCTTCAAGTTTTTCAATGTCAAGGCGGGATCGTTCAAGCCGGGGCGTTCGCGCTACGATCGCTATGTCGCCACGTCGGATCAGGCCAGCTTCCAGCATCCGAACGATATTTACCGGGAGTATGAGGCGGAAGAAGAGAACACGCCCCAAAATCTCGGGACCTTGCGGCTGTGGAATTTCGCGAACTGCATGGACGGGCGATTTCAGACCGAGGAGGGACGGGCGGAGATTGCGGGCCGGGAAGGTAAAGTCTTCTACTATCTCCGGGACCGGAACGAAGATTGCGAGAATTGGATTCTCGTTCCGAAGGCGGCCGACCCCAATCGGAGTGTCAACTATTGGGAGGTCTACGACCGCCGGCGGCGGCTGAAGCGGCTGCGCGACTTCATCTCCAGCGAAGGGGCCAACCTGTCGATCCTGGACCGGATCGAACTCGTGCGCCAGATACTCGCGCGCGTTGCGGCACTTCATACCTCGGAGGCGGCGCATCTGGATTTGGGAAGCCACAGCGTGTGGCTCGAAGCGCCTTCGACCGTTCGGCTCTCGCATCTGCTTGCGGCGAAGTTTCCGGAAGTCGCCTCGCTCGGCAAAGCGCGCTATCAGTTCCTCTCGACGGTGACCGCGCCCGAAGACGTTCTCGGTGACGAGTTCAGCGCCAAGGCCAAGGACGTGTTTCTGGCTGCGATTGCGGCTCATGAGATTCTGTTCGGGCGCGTCCCGGACAGCTCCTCGCCCGGCAATCCGCCGGACTGGAACGCCTCGGTCGATGGCGACCGGGCGTTTGAGCCGCTGCATCACTGGTTTGCTAACGCTTTGGAGACCGACCCGGCCCGGCGTTTCCCGGACGCGGTTGCTGCGCTCGAAGCCTTCAATGCGGCGACGGCGTCGCGGCCGACGCCGAAGGAAGTGATCGAAGGTCTTGAAAGGTTTCGCGGCGGCATCCGTTCGCAACGGCAACTGATCGGCACCTATCCCGCCGTCGAGGAGATCTCCGCCACCGACATCACTGAAATCTGGCGGAGTCAGCAGGACGAATCTCCCGTCAAAGTGAAGATGTGGAAACGGCAGGCCTGGGGTGACCAGAGCCGCGAGGGTCCCCGCATTCTCGATTTTCTCAACCGCGCCTTGGACCTGAAGCTGTCGCCTCCGCAGGGATGCGCTGCTATCAGGGATGTGCTGTGGCTCGGCGATGCCATCGTTCTGGTGCAGGACTGGATCGGCGGAGACACGCTGGCGAGTAGCCTCGCGTCGAAACCGGATAGTTGGCTCGATCCGCATGCGTCGTTGACGTTTCTGGTCCAGTTGGTCGAGACCGTGACGGAGCTGCATGCGCGAGGCGCGGCGCACGGGGACCTGAAGCCGGACAACATTATCGTCCGGGACGCGGAAACCCGCGAGCCGGTTCTGGTTGACACGATTGATTTTACGCCCGCATCCGACGGGGACATTGCGTCGAGCGCCTATGCGCCGGAGGCCGGTAGCCGGCAGGAGCGGGACAATTTCGCGGTTACGAAGATCGTCGAAGAGGTGCTCGCCAAATGTCCCATCAATCCACGCGCTGCGGTCGCGGTCGCAAGCGCCATCGCGACCTGCCGGAACAATGTGCCGCAGAACGCGACGCTCTTACCGCTGATCGACGCGCTCGATGCCGCGCTGGTGCCGGACGCCGAGGCGCCGCGCCTGTCGATTGCCTTGTCGATTTGGAGTGCTGAGACCGGCCCCGTCTTTCCGGACGAAGGGCGGCTTTATCTTCGCGCGCGCGGGGATGTCTCCGCGCTCGTGATCCGCGGCATCGGCGAGGAAATCGAGATCCGTCTTGACGTCAAGGGCGTTCCGTTCTCGGGACGCCGCCGAACCGTCACTCAGGGATGGATTGCGCGCGTCTCAAAGTACGAATTCAAATCGATTGCCGCGGACCTCACGGTCGTAAGTTCCGACTTCAATGACTTCAGCGAACTCGCTGCACTTCTGGAAGATTCGGACGTGCGGGAAGCGCTTGGCGGGGCGAAAGAGCCGAAGCGCGCCGATGTGGCGGATGAAGAAGAACCCGGCGACCGTGAGGAGTTGGGGGACGTTGCCGAAGACGTGCTTGTCGAAGAGATCGTGGCGGCTCCCGCAGCGGTCCGAACGGTCGATATCGATGTGCCCGAACTCTGGCGTAGCCTCATCGGCGTCGAGGCCGAACTCACCACGGAAGGGCTCGCGCTTTCGGAAGGCTTCTTCGACCGCAATCTCAGACGCCATGTCGTGCCTTTCGAGCTCTCCAGCGGGACGTTCGATTTTGACCGGGCCGATACGGTGGGCGTGCAGAAACTCGACGCCAAGGGTGTATGGCGCCGCGTCGGCGAACTTGATACCGCGCGGTCAAAGCCCGGCGTGGTCGTGATCGATCCGACGGAATACGCCAATCCGAACCAGACGCGCCTCATTGAGGAGAACCAGCGGCTTCGCTTCACCAGCCACTTCGAACTTCAGAGCCTTCGCCGGCGCGAAGGTGCGATCGAAAAGGTACTGTCGCGCCAGGCGCGTGTGCCGGGCCTCATTGACGTATTCGACCCGCGCCAACGCCTGCTTCCCGTCACTGCGCCGTGCGCCTTGGATGATACGTTAGTTGAGGCCTACGGGCTCAATCCGAGCCAGAAGGAGGCGATGAGCGCGCTTCTCGGTGTGCGGCCCCTTGGGTTGCTGCAAGGACCTCCGGGTACGGGCAAGACGAAATTCATCGCGGCGCTCACGCACTATGCCCTGGCGAAGGGGCTTGTGCGCAACGTCTTGCTCGCGAGCCAGTCGCACGAGGCGGTGAACAACGCAGCGGAGTCGGTGCTGGCGTTGTTTCGGCGATCGGGCGGCGACCCGAGCATTCTCCGCGTTGGCGCCGAGGGTGTCGTGTCGGATCGATTGCTGCCCTATCATACCGAGCGCGTCGAGCTTCTGTTCAAGGATCGCTTCCGCGCCCAGCAAACCGAACGCCTGCGGATCGCCGGGGCCGCCCTCGGCCTGCCCGAAGGCCTCGTCGACGAGTTCCTCTTCGTCGAGACCGCCGTCCGGCCGGTCTGCGAACGGATCGCGGAGTTGCTCGGCAGTGCCGGCTCCGACGCGAGCCGCGTTGACGGCCTTCGCCAGACGTTACGCGCGCATTTGGCGCACCTTGGCTTGCCGGACGACCTAACCGGTATCGAGGGCGATATCACCGCCTTTATCGATAAATCCGTCGGCGCCCTTGTGGAGCGGCGCAAAGGTGAGCCAGGCGTCAATGCGGCCAACGCGGCCAGGCTGCGCACCGCGGGTAAGATTGCGCGCGACTTTGTAACGAGCGCATCGACGGCGCAACGGAGCTTTGAGCCGTTTCTCGCTGGCACGCGGCAGATTGTGGCCGGCACTTGTGTCGGACTCGGCCGTCCGTCCCTGGGGCTCACGAGCACGCCGTTCGATCTCGTCGTCGTGGACGAGGCCGCGCGCTGCACGGCGAGCGAGCTCTCGGTCCCACTCCAGGCGGGGCGGTGGATTATTCTTGTGGGGGATCAGGCGCAATTGGAGCCCCAACACAAGCCGGAAGTGGTGCAGCAGGTGGGGGCAAGGACCGGATTCGCCAAAGGCGAGATAATCCGGAGCGACTTCGACCGTGTCTTCGCGACCGCCTACGGGTCTGTCGCCGGCAAGAAGCTGAAGACGCAGTACCGCATGCTGCCGGCCATCGGACGGCTTGTTTCCGACACGTTTTACCCGGAGATCAAGCTCGAGCACGGGCGCGATAAGCCGGAGATCGATCCTTCGGTGCTCCCAAGCGATCTCGGGGTTCCGCTCACCTGGATCGCGACCGACAGCTTCGGCGACCAAGGTTTCGAGAGCTTGGAGGCGGGAGGGACCAGTCGCATCAACCGGGTCGAAGCGGACTGCCTCCTCACACTTCTCACGCAGTGGTACGAGCATGAGCCTTTCCGTGATTGGCTAACGACCCAGACGAAGTATCCGCATGGCGTCGGGGTCATTTGCATGTACGCCGCGCAACGCGATCATTTGAGAAACAGACTTTTGAAGGCGCCACACGGCGACACGCTGCTGCGGCATGTGAAGGTCGATACGGTCGACAGTTACCAGGGCAAAGAGAATCCGATCGTCATCCTCTCACTTGTGCGCAATAACGCGGACGGACCTCAGCGGTCGGGCGTGGCGACGGTGCGGGAGGGATTTCTGTCGCGCAGCAATCGAATCAACGTCTCCATCAGCCGGGCTATGGACCGGCTGGTGATCGTGGGGTGCAACGCGCGATGGCCGCAAGGAGGGCCGATGCGCCGCCTCGCGGACAATTTCGGCAATGCGCTCGGCGGCGGCGAAGCGGCGCTAGTTCACGCGTCCGACCTCCTCAGCGCCAAGAAGGCGCCGCGCGCCAAGAAAAGTGAGCGAGGCTAAGGATGGCTCTGCGAAAAAATCCCGTACTTCATCTGAAGAGCCAAGGACTGGTCGATCCGGACGACGACCGTCCGATTGAACTCGCGGTCTATGATGTCCTCCTTCCTTGCCGGAACTTCCTTATTGATCACAAGGTCGCGGTGCTCGGACGCACATCGCTGACGACGGAGTTTCTGCTGCGGCTTGTGAAAGCGGTTCCCGGAATTTCAGAGAAGGATGCCGCCGCCTTCTTCGGCTTCAATGTGCGCGAGACGTCGTTTGTGCTCGCTGAAGCGGAAGCGCCGGGCTACGTTGAGCGGCGCGACGGACGGCTCTGGCTGACCGTGGCCGGCGACGGCTTGTTCCGGGACGGAAGCTCCGAGCCGGAGATCTTTGCGGTCGAGCCGCGGCGCCGGGAGGTTGGGTTCGATCTCATATCGCTTGCGCCCCAGCATCCCCGCTTTCTCACCGAATTCGAACGGGGACTTCCTGAGCTTGCGATCCTTGACGAAGAGGCCGCCGGGTCCGCAGCGGCCCGCATTCCGCAGGCGTTCCGAAGGTTCTTTTCCGAGGTCGCCGACCGTCGAGAGCGTGGCAAGGGCGAGAAGAAGGACCTCTATTCGGTCGATCCGGTCACCTCCAAGAACCGCTTCTTGAGCACGGTGCGCACCGTCGTGCGCGCTCAAGCCTCCTACCCGAGTTCGGAAGAAAGCGACCTCATCCTCTGGCGTCCCGAGCACGAACAGGCGGACAGGCCGGAAATCGTGAGCGCCGTGGCCTCGTTTGTCGACGGGCTGAAACAGTCGCGAAGCGAAGGCGACGCCGAAGCCTACAATATCCTTATCAACCTCGCGCCGGAATTCCTGAAGGACTTCACCCGGCGCGACGGGCTCGCAGTCGAGCGCTATTATCGCGAGGCGATCACGCGCGCGGGCGACGTGCGAGCGGACCGCAAGACGGCGCCGATCGCCGGCTCGCTGCTGCTGTCGGAAAACCGGAAGCGCCTTCTCGATGTACTCGACTACGGGTCTCGCCAGCATTCCGGCGCGCCGCGCTTTCTCCTGTGGCTCGTGCCGCAGGTGCCGTCGTGGAATGCGACGACACTTCTCGATGAAACGGTCGGCGGCATCCGTACGCGCTGGAGCGGACAGCGCGCTGACGGCCAGAAGGACGCGTTAAAATCGATATGTCTCACCGCGCCGCGACCGCCGCGCTATGTGGAGAAGGCGTTTGAGATCGTCGCTACAAGCGACTACCGGCGGTTTCCGGGTCCGCTCGAAATCCTGATTGTGCCGCACGTGGCGGTCGCCGCAATCGCGCACGCGCCCATCGAGACGCCGCGCGGTTTTGCGGTTCCTGTCGGATTCGTCAGCTTCGACGCGGAAGTCTTGCGGCGGGCCGAGCAATATGTGCTGGATAATCTCGGCACGTATGTCACGGATGAGAGTCTCTATCGCGAGGTCGCAGCCGCGCTCTCGGAGCAAAAGCCCTCATAGGCGGCCAAGGTCCGGCAATCTGGGCTTCATTCGTTGGCTTGTGTCCGGCTCTGCGGACTCAAGTCTATTTGAAGTTCGGCCATGATCCCGGCTCGATCCTGCTCGGGGATATGCGCCAGGAGATAGGCGATCAGGTCTTCTTGTCGGCTCTGGCCAAAAACCATGCGGTAGATCGCGAGCGAACGGCGGAGTCCATGGATACGCTCGGCTTCACGACTGAACGGTAGCGCGGGCACATGGCGTTCGATCTTTGCGTCGCCGGGAAAAAGCCAGTAGGGGACAAGGTCGTTTTCCTGGCTCGGCCGGTTAGCCCGGCCAATTGCAAACACCGTTTCCCAAACGTCCGAGGCCGGGCGGTCTAGAGCTTCCGTCGCAAAAGCTGCGGCGACGTTTTTCCGGACCGCGTGCCCCTTGTAGCGATGTACCCGACCCTCGCGCTGCTCCAGGTCAACGGGGTTTGACGGCAGGTTCCAGTGCGTGATGGCGTGGCAATAATGGTGAAAATCGAGCCCTTCCTGTCCTACCGAGGTCGAGACCAGGACAAATGGCCAGAAAGGTGAGTTGAATGCCGCTCGCACGCGTTCTTTGCGCGTTCCGGCAGTAGCAAGCAGGCCGCCGGGTTCAGCCTCTTCATCGTAACGTTCGTCACCAAAGCGCATGGCAAAGCGAATGTGCATCGGTTCGCTTTTGATCTTTGCCTCGCGCGCGTAAGGCGGTGCCGAGATTTCATCGACGCGCAGCGACGCGGTGCGAAGCGTAAGTGCCCCGATGAGTTCGGCGGCAACCTTCTCGGCCATGGCGCTCACCGGCGCGTCGGCGCAACCAAGTGATTCGCGAAGGAGGTGCGTATATTCGTCGAGGACGGCCTGGAGTCCGCCATTGTGGGCGTATTCCAGGACACGCAGCCAGTAGGGTTCGCCTCGAAATTCTGCCCGAATCGTCTCGGTCACTTCGGCGTGGTTGAAGAGCGACAGAAAAGCTCGTCCCGACCGCGCGGCGGTGTCGCGAAGGGAGAGGCTTTGCGCGGTGTCTTTTTCGCCTGTCCGAACATAAGCACGAAGAGCTGCCGTCGCCGGGGCCGCAGAGGCCGCAAGCGAAAGCACGTCAATGAGGTCTTCAGGTGGCGAGCCGAGACGCTGCTTGCCATCCCGGATGGTATTGAGCGTCTCTCGCGCCTCGTCCACATGGCGCGACCAGCCGGCATCCTCCTCGCCAGCCTCGGCACCGGCCCAGATTTGCGCAAGCTCGGTTCGCTCCCACCACGCTTGCGCAGCGGCGGGAAATTCCGCGAAGTCCAGCAACATCGGCGCCAGCCAATACCATCGCTCGTCGGCGTTGCCGCCGGTTTCGTAAGCGATTCCCAGCCCTTCGACCATTTCGCGGAGGCGCGCAGCAAGCTCCAACCGTGCCTCGGAAGCGGTGAGGGAACGGCCCCGCGCAAGGTCTCTAGGATCGCAATGGCGCGCGAACGTCAGGCATGGGTACACCAGCAATAAAAGCGGCATCCCGGTGAGGCGGTCGGCGGATGTTCCGAAGCGTAAGAGTCCCCGTTGTTTCTTCCAATCCTCTTGTGTCAATCGGGCCCGGGGATGCGGCGCGCGCATCATCCTTCGTTCGGCCTCATAAGATACAAGAGACGCCACGGCCCGTGGCACCATGTGCCAGGCAGAAAACACGAGGCGTTTGGTGAGCTTCGCCAACTCGGGCGCGGCGAAAGGACCCGCCAGGGCATAGTAGTTCAGTGATGGCGGTATCCAGAGGAGCCGCCACATTCCGCGATCGACGGTCTCCGCAAGCAACCCGCGCAAGCGCGGATTTGCCGGCTCCAGCGGCTGATATGTGCGGGCTTTCTCTAGATCGAGAAAGGTGTCCGGGAACTCCCGAACGAACTTCACGATCTCGCTTGTGTCGGCCGCTTTTTTGAACGCGTCCTTCAGCGCGTAGGAATCCATGAAATTGAACAGGTAGGGTGACGATTTCCAATACTCGACAAGGTCTCCCTGTCCGATGGAGTCGGCGATGCGTTGGGCGCCGAGAAACGCGCGGACGTCGACGGTATGGAGCGATCCGTCCGCCGGCGGCGAATCCAGCAACATCCCGCCGCGCTGACCCGCGGTCGCCAATCGCTCCGTGCGCGCCATTACGCGTCGGAGCCGCTGCTCTAGCGCTTCCTTCGCGCTCCGAAGCTGTGCCAAACCCTCTGGAGTCATGATCGCGGGCAAGGCGTCCCGATAGTCTGCGAGCACCTGCTTGCAGCCCGCAGCATCGCCGTTTTCAAGGAAACGCAGCAGGGTAAGAAAATCGCCATAGTGATCGTCGTCGATCTCGTGATGCAAGCTAAGCCCGCGATAGGGTGTGGCCGATAGCAGCAGGGCGCGCGCACCGTGTTCGGACTGCGAGTCAAACAAATCCCGCGCCAGCTCCCCTGCCTCCGACTCTTCTTCGAGCAGATGTTTAAACCTTTGAAATTCATCCAGTATGATCAGGTCAGGCTCCAGCGTTGCGAGGCATACGCGTGCGAGCATCCACCTCAACTCGCCGATCCACTGTGTGCGTAGCTTCGTAGCGCCCGGCTCAGGCCGGGCATCGCTGCGGCAGAAGATGCGACACAAGACCTCGAAGCGCTGCCGCATGTCGGGGGTCTTGGCCGCCTTTTCTTCCTGCACCTGCTCGGCGAGGCGGGATACAAACTCGGCGGCGATCTGCTCGTTGACCATCGCAGGATCGAAAGCGTCTACTGCGCGCTCAAACGAAGCGGTCGATGCATAGTCTTGCATCACGTAGAGCGATGCCCGCGACCCGTGAATGCCCCACGCGCGATCCAGCAGCCAGTAAAGTAGGACCCGCTCGTCGATGCGCCCGCCGCCGCCGGTTTGCTCAAACGAAGTGGCCGGTGTCAACGCAACGAAATTCACGCGATGACGGCGTAGATCGTGCATGTGAAGCGGCAGAAGGGTAAGTCGAGTTGACTGGGCCGCGACCTCGCATCCTGGAATAGCAAGCCGCTGTACGTTCTGGCGGGCGATATCAACGTTTGAGCAAATGTAGATTATGTCAATGCGCGGCACCGTGCTCCACAGATGGTCGATCGTTCGCGCAATCACGCCCCGCGCAACAAGCGTCTTACCCAATCCCACCTCATCCGCGACGAGAAAGCGCCGGGTCGGTTGCTGGCCGTAGAACCGTTCGAAAACGTAGTCCACCGTCGTACGCTGGAAGTCCTTGAGGCCGGCGAGGACGGAAGCGGTATCTGGCCGGCCCGTCATTTCGACCTCACTTGCTGAGCGGCGCCCCAGATTGGTTCCCAGATTTTCTGGAATTCCGGGCTGATTAACTCGGTTTCGTTGGGGCCGCGTCGCAGGGCCTCAAGGAGCGATTCGACCCGTTCGAGTTGCGCCGGTCCCTGATGCAGGGAGCGCAGCATGGTTTCGAGTAGAGATGGCAACGGGGCCGTGCGCTCCGTAGCGCCGTTCAGGGGCTGAAGAAGACCCGCCAGTTCACCCGACGACGCGGCTGCTTCATCCCCGGCCGAAAGGAGAAAAAGGATGTAGCGCAGCAGCTGGTCGCGACTCTCGATGAGCGATCGGAGAACGTGATCTTCCCGATCGGCGGGTGCGCCGTCGAGCGTAAGATTCATGACAAAAGTGCAGCTCGACTTCGCTTCGCCGACCCTGGCGGTTACACCGAAGGCGATCAGCGGCGTCAGTCCTGTAAATGACAGGCGTGGAAACATAACGGGGCTTCCGAGCGGCAGCGCCCGATTGGCGAGTTGGGAGATTGGCCACGCGAGAATGTCAACGATTGCGTCGGGCAAGCGCAACGGCTTGGCACACTTAAGGCTCATATCGAAAAGATCCGGCTCGTCGGCAGGCGTGGCGACGAGGTGGGGGCCGGATGCCGCGACGGCCTTCTTGGCAGCCTGGAACAGATCGTCAAACTTTTGCGCCGTGAGGTCGATTGGCGCGGACGCCGTGTTCGGGTCATAGGGTTGCAGAAGGTCTGCAAAGTTCATCTCGCCTTTGGCCCGCCGTAGGAACTGGTCAACGCCGAAGCGGCTTTTTCGTCCTACCAGCTCGATCATGAATTCTACGTTGTGTTTGAACGCATGGACGGTCGCGTTAAACGAGCCGCTGAATAGGCTCGCGTCCCAACCATGATCAATCACAAAAAGCTTGGCGTGCAGCCCGTCCAGCACTTCACCCCGCCCGATCGTGGAGACATCGTCATTAGTTCCATCGGCCAATTGTGGCGCAAGAAAGTGGAGGCTATCGCAACCGCTTAACGCTGCGGGGTTGAGCTCTTGCAAGGTTTCGGGACGCGACACCAAATGAGTTTCGCCCCCTGAATCGATGAAGTCCTGCACCACGCTATTCGAGAGGAACGGCGAGACGATCAGACTCTTATCCCTCCGTGATCCGAATGGCGCGGCGGCTCGGCCATCGAGCCCTCCAACCCAGAAACAGCATTTGTCCTCATCGAAGCCTTCCGGCCAGGTGAACCGCACACGGCGTAATTCGTCGGCGATCTGTGCCAGGCCTTGCCGGCGCTTGGCCGGGAGAGAACGCGGCGAAAGACCCGGGAGCGCGGCAACGAAGTCGCCGAGCGGATGGTTAGCCGCTATGGCGTTCGAACGATCCGTAAGTTCGCCGTCAAGCGCGACAACTGTATCCCAGCAGCGATCGAAGGTCAGGTTGCGGCTCAGACACAGCACGCGATATCGGATCCTTCCGTCCTCGGCCCCGAAGCGAAGCGCCCATACTTTCGGGTGAAAGATGCCCTCTTTATCCGGGGGCTCTACGTCGTAGATGCAGGGCTCCAGAAACGTTAGGAGCGGCGGATACTTTGGTGGCAATCGGATCTGGCCCGACTGGCAAAATATGGTGAAGCGGTCGCGATAGCGTCGCAGCGCTTCGAGCAAAGCCAGCGGATCGGCGGCTAGTTCGCCGTCCGGCTGTTCCCAGTCGAAAAAGGCGAAGGACAATGGAAGCATAAGGGCGCTGATCAGATCGAGCGAGAAGGTGGTGCCGACCGCGAGATCGAGCTGGCAGCCCGAAGGCGGCCGGAGCAGCTCAAGCAAATGCGCGCGTTCATCCGGCCTAAGCATCGGACGCCTCTAGGCCTTTGAAAATGTCTCCAAGCAGCCGCTGGCTGATGAGCCACCGATATTCTAATTGGGCGGAGCCTGAGTCGCCGTTCCAAAGCTCCCGTGCACGGGGATTGCCGATCCGGGCGAGGTCCGTTTTGAGTTTACGTTCGCGGTCACGGATGAGGGCGCGAACGGCTTGGCTGTCGCACAAGGTGGCGGGGTCGGTGCCCAAGACGCGATCCCACCACGCATTGCTGAAATCATAAGTCGGAGCGCTGATGCGGGGATTGCCGGCACGGGCGAGCTCCCAAAAACGGTTGCGCTTCCATGCCTTCAGGATTGAAGAGCGGCCCGTGACGAGTTGTGCCCACGCCGCGAAGCGTTCCCTATATTCCTCAACGCCCTCGTCCCAGCGCTCCTGCTCGGCAAGGATCAGATTGTAGAGCAACGGTGCGCCGTGGGTGATTTCCGAAAAATTGCGCGCATGCTCCAACATCTCGCGCAATTTCAACGGCATTTCGGCAAGATACGGAAGCTGCCACACGAAAGCGACATCCTCGTGATGGTGGTGACGTGCGACAAGCTCGGCGAGAAGCGTACCAGCACATTGCGGACTGAGGCGGATGCGCTCGCTTAGATACTGAGCTTCGGCGCGCGTCAGACGTAGCGAGCATTCGTCCGGAAACGCCTCGGGCGGCAGAACGAGGCCGGCGTGCCAGTTCGGTGCTATGAGATCATCGTGCTCGGCATCGCGCTCCGTAACCCGGCCGCCATGGCGATGGAGCTGCGCATAGCTCCGATCAAGGCTGCGGTGATATTGGGACTGCGCGCCGGCAAACGTCCGAATCCCCCATACGTTCAACCCGTGCCAATAGACGCTGCTGGGCAGGCGCTTCAGCGTCGTCTTTGCGTATTTACCGATATTACCTTCCTTGTCGTCCGATTGTTCAATAGCTTCGATCAAGTCCGTTTCGGCCCGCCGGCCACGCTCCGGTATTCGCGCCGAGGTGACGCGCTGCCTCTCCAGCCGTTGATAGGTCCAGGCGACCAGGAGAAAGTATCTTGCACGCGTCATGATCGTGCTTGTGCCGGGAAAGAACTGATCTGCGAATGAGTCCCGTATAGCACCGAGACCAAGTTCGTCACGCGTATCGTGCTCTTTGAAAAGATCGACCACGTCGAGCATTTTTCGCCGATCGCGCTCTGAATAATCCAGCCAGACGAACGCCGACATCGGGACAATCCTTTCCGCCGCTGCGTGGTGACGTTGCGGCATAAACTCGACGAGGATCAAAAATGGCCGGGAATTCCGACGGTCGAACACGTTACAGTTGACGAGTGATTCAGGTGAAGGCAAGCATTTTTCTGAGGTGTACCGTTAGTGTGCGGGCACGTAGCCTCCCGCGTCAGGTTCGGTGCGCATGGACACCAGTTCGATGTCATCGAGCGCGGCATTGGTCTTCGCACCCGTCGTGTCCGCGAGTTGCTAGCTGATGTCAACGACTGGCGATAGTTGAAAAAATCGCCTTAAACATGCGCACGAGCCGTCTCTTGATCAGCGGCTTTTCGAGGACTTCGAGGCGTTGCCGCTGGGCCTCGACGAAAAAAGCCGCGGGCGTTCTGCCATCCGTGCGCAAAATTGCGCAACGATATTTCCCATTTCGGCGGTGAGCGACATGACGCCAGCTATTCCGAATTTCTGAAGAATGCCAGCATCAAGAGTGAAGCGCTCTCGGTCCTTTACCATGCGCTGTTGCTGCACGTGACAGGCATCGACGCACCGATATTGAAGCGATGGATCTTCGATAATTTTCTGTCCGCTCCGATCAAGATTCATTTTGTCCAAGCAGGCCTGCTCGACAAAAGCGTTCTACGCGCAGAAGGGCAGCCGAACGCTCAGGCTACGGATGGGAATGCCTCGCAGGACGTCGTGGCAGCCGACCATCCTGCGCCGTCAGTCGGCGCACCATAATGCGCCTGCACCAAAAGTGCGTCAGAGCCAAAACTGCACGCCGAATAACAGCTTGTAACGCCTGATGGTGTTTACTGTCAGTAATAGCTGGCAACGTAGATGCGTCCTTTCAATCCCCATGTGGCGCCGCACAAATTCCTGGCAGCAATGCGCCGCGCGGCTAAGGTGCGGTCGCGTTGAGTTGCCAGACATTTGCCGTGGTTCTCAATGAATCAAGGTTCGATAGAGCTTGAGAGCGGACGACGTCGTCTTCTGATGTCAGTATATCGGTCTCCGCTTCATTCAACGTCCGCCTGAAGTAATCATCAACGACAGGTCGCCAGCTTGACCGATCAAACATGGCAGAAAAGGCAGAACTCTCGAGACGAATAGCGCCTACTGCCGCGATCCAACCATCGTCAAGTTTCGAAGGCGCTTGATACGAAAGAACCGTCTGAAGAGCCTCATGCTCGTCGGTATTCGCTAGCAAAAATAACATGCGCACTACATCTGTTCGATTTAGGACAGCTGCCTGCTCGGCGAGTGCTGCTGAAACACCGCGATAGTCCGAAGCTGCAAATTCATCGTCTGGCCGTCCGCAAAGCAGGGGACGAACAACGCCAAGCGGCCAATTTTGAACACCTCCGGTGTGGGGAAGCAGCTTCAGCAGCGATCTGAAAAGAAGCTCTGGAGCGCCGACGCGAGCTTGCTCAAAGAGCCAAAGCCGATGCGCGCGAGGGGCAATCGCTCGCCATGGTGCGAGAACGGCCAGTGCGCGAAAATGCTGTGCTGCCTCTTCGTCGGAGAAGGTCGGCCAATGTCGCTCCAGAAATGATCGCCGTTCCATGTGCTTCAATTCGTTGGATCGAATTCCAAAAACCCGACGGTCTGCAGGAAGATCAAAACTATCGGGCGCCACATTCCGGTTCTGATTGAACAGGCGAGTTATCGCTGGCCCCATACCGCGATCGGGAAGAGCCGAACATGCCAGTTCTACCCGTTCTGGCAGCGAAAGCGGCGCGTGGGGGTGTATTAAGGGAAGTCTTCGCCAGGCGTTAAGTGCTTCTTCCCGAATGTACTCCGGTAGATCGTCGCCGGCTACGTCAGTCGGAAACGCCAGCGACCGCATTTCGTCGGATGGCAGCTCCACGTCTGCAATGCGTGTACGGTCAAGTAAGAACAGCCACAGTAGCTGCTCGATCGGACTGACGGACTGAGGCGGTTCGTTTGCAAGCCATTCAGCCGGCCCGGCGAACGCGGGATCTACCGGTCGACATTTCATCGTGCGGCACAACGCGTAAACGGTTCGCCTCTCAATTGGCCGACTTTCCAGCAAAAGCGCCAAGTCCCAACTCAGCCAGTTCGAAAGCATGTTCCTCCGTCGTCCTTCCGCAAGCTCGCCAGCCTCGTCCAACCATTCATCGTAAAAGCAACTACCCAGCCGTCGGGTTTGGATAGACTTGTTCACGTCGCTCGATTGTGCGCCGGTCCAGATCGCAAGTACCCGGTCCCAGTTTCCAAGACTTGGCTGAAGCCTTCTTGTACCTTCGACATAGGCTTTGACGCTTTCGCGTATGTTCCCTTGCAGGATACTGCCTCGTCGTTTCTCGACATAGGTCAATAATGCTTCGGCGTCATTACGCGACAGAATATCACCGAGACGTTCGGCATCATTCTCTATCCATGGAACGATTTCATACAATCCTTGAAGACGAATCAAACCGCAGACGTCGTCGGGTACCTGCAGGCCAAGCTGGTGAATCGACGCCAATGCTCGATTAAGGAAGCCTTTGGCGAATCGTGCACTGGCACGCCCCATCAGTAGAAAGATGCGCGCAAGATCTGAAACCACAATGGGATCACATAATAGCTTGGCGGCAGGAATGCATGGATTAAGTCGGAAAAGATGGCTGGTGAAACCCATTGCCATTTGGATTGAATCGTAACGTGTGATCGGATTAAGTCGAACCGCAACGTCGAACGTTTTCTCGAGCAGTTCCTGTGCCAATGCCCCTTGTTCACCGCGGAGCAATGGGCTTTCGTCAAAGGCGACTATCACGGAAACTTGCAATTCATCCCGACGGCGGCGGAGCGTCCACAACATTGCGATCTGCTGTTCAGACGTTGCTCTGTCAAAATCATCTATCAGCAGAACATCACTTGACTGGAAGGTCTCCACTATCAGGCGACATAGCGACCTTACGTCTAGAAAATTAGCGCGAAGTTCTACTTCCTTGCGCCAAAAAGCCCAGACCGACACACCACAGAAAAGGACGGTGCTGGCTGCAAGTACCGCACTAAAAACTGTTTTGGCTGCTGTAAAATCGACGAGCTTGCTGACGAAAGTAGTACCAACAGAATACTCGAGAACCAATCCTACGGAGATGATAAAAAACGTTGCGCACGTCGCAACAAGAGTCGCTAGTCCTAGGCCAATAATGCTTCGCGACAACAAATGCTTGCGCGCAATAAACGCGTCAAACGCGGCCGCGACGTCTTGTTGCGGGTACTCCGAAATCTTGAAAATCCGAACCCTTCTTGGGTAGCGCAATCCTCCCGAAATCGTGGATTTTCCGTCAAGCCAGTCAAACAGTTGAGACAAGATTCTTGTCTTTCCCTGCCCGAAGCGGCCGAGCAGGGCAAGTATGCTTGCTTGGCGCCGTCTTCCGCCACCTTCGAGCGTTCCTAGCAAAGCAGATTTGATCGTATTGAGCGCCGCTTGTTGCCCGAACAGCGTTAGTGCATCGGTCGTCCCCGAAGAGCGCTCCTCAATAAAGCGAATTTCCAATGCATCGCCCTCGACAAGATCCCAAGTCGGGGATGACCAGTTGGAAGTAGCGTTCGTTGTGGTCTGCCGGGCCATTATAGCGGTTCTGGCTTGGTGCCAATGAGCAGATGGAATTCGAGCTCAAAGCTTGAGCTCCGCCGAGCCGTCAGCCACGGGCTGAGCTGCAACAGTTCAGGTCCGTTTTGGTTGCGCCAGGGAATGTAGAGTGCGCTGTCGTCGGGCCGGGGAGGATCAAAATCGGCCTCCCAAATGCCGTCCTGCAACGCTTTGTTTGGCCCGAGCCGCTGAAAACTCAACAGCCCGCGCCGACTTGGATGAAAGCGAAGTCCATGCATCAGTGGCAGTTCGCAGTAGAAGGCAAGCAGGTCGACAATAGCGACTATGTTCGCGTGCTGGTCCTGGTAGTCTATGGCGACATAATCGCCACGGTCATGATGTTCGACCGCATTGCGCAGTTTCCTAAGTGAAATCAAGCTTTCGAAAAGAGCTTCCCCGGGTTCCCACCCGGGGCTGGATACGAAGCGTCGAAGCGCGAAGGGGACGGGCCGCCAAAGTTGGCGAAGTGCGTCCTCAATTTCCTGCGCTCTCAATCCATTCTTCCACGGGGGCCGTTTTCCGACAGCGGCGAGCGTTACACCCAACGTTAACTTCATCAGCCGTTCTCGCAGTTCGGAGAAGTTGCGAAAGAAATCAGCCCAATTATTGGCCTTCTTGGCGTCACTAGCTTTCAGCGCGGGCAATGCCAGGGTGTGAGGAAGAAGCTGGCTTGCCGCGAACAGCGATTTCTCGACGTAATGCTCCCGAAGATCACGTACGAATTCTACAGCATAGTCATAAACGCTAAGCTTATTACCTCCGTCAGACACATGTGCTCGCTCGCGATACTCGGCTCCGGCAAAGCCAGCGCGATTTGCAAAATTGATCTTTCCAAAAGATGTGTAGATGACCTTTTTTGTCAGAGGCCATTTGTTGAGTTCGGTGAATGCAAGACCGTGGTCGTCGATGACGGCTCCCTGTTCGTCCATCGGGAGCCGTTGGTCGATGGAGATTCCATGAAAATGATGATCTCGCATGAGCGACTGCGCTTTCTTGACCGTGCCCGCTACGAACAGATTGTCCTCGGCGATGTTTTCGGACAAAAAAGCCAAACGCAGCAATTCCTGGGCCTGATCGACGTCCTCTAGTATCAGGATCTTTGGGGAAAAAATCATCACCAACACCTCACAAGGCAAATCTCGAATGCGGTTCCTGTTTCGCTGGCAAGATGAACCAGATCACCGTCCATCTCGCGGGCCATCAGGCGAGCAACGTAGAGCCCTTGGCCGGTCGAAATGCTACCAGTGGTATTTCCGGGTTCGAACAATTTTGCTTTGATTTCTGCGCGCAGCCCGCGCCCGTTGTCAGCTACAACGAGTCCGTTGTCGGATCGGGCCACAGATACCACGGTATTTGGGCCGGCGTATCGAATAGCGTTTTCCAGCAACGTAAAGATAATGCTGCGCAGGAAAATTGGATCGGCGCGAAGATTTGGCAAATCCGCTGGTGCGGGTTGAAGCACAACCTCATTCAAACTTGCCGACTCATTGTACTGCTGTCTTAGCTCTTCCCACATTGCTCCTGTATCGAGATCCCCGACTTCGACCGGCTTGACAAGATTTGACATTCGCTCGACGAGCGGAGCCAATTGGAGAATCATTTCGCTGATCTTCTTTATGGCATCTGCCGGACTCACGCTGCCTTTGCTGGCCGATTCAATCCATCCGCTCATCGACCACAAGCCAAGCTTGAAGTTATGCTGATAGGTCGAGCTTATCCGGCCAAGCCAAGCCTCCTGGCTCTGTATGCTCACTTGGCTCTTGAGAGAGCGGGCGCGGCCCTGGGCCAGAAATAGCCGTCCCATGAATTGCCCGAACGCCTTCAGTCGCTGTTTTTGACGTGAGCTGAACGGGTGATGATGCTCAAATAGCAGTGCCAACATTGCTTCCGGCTGCAGTGCACCAGGAGTACTTACCTTCAACGTTGCCTGTGATAGGGTAGGGCGATCGGGCCTCAACGATCTGTCATCGTCGAATTCATCGAGCACGTTGGTGAAAACGAACTCATCGGGCCCTTGCAAAACCCTGCAAAGATGGGACCGGGGCCAACGTGCGCGAACCCACTCCCGCCAGTCGTGCAAGAGTTGATCGTCGGCTCGGGAAACATCTTCTTCGCCCGGAATTGCGCGAAAAACTTCTGCCACCCTCCATGGCTGACCGTCTTGCACCGGTGGCATTGCGATGATCAAATCGGAAAAGCCACAAAGTCGGTAGAGCGAGCCTGCTGCCGA
Source organism: Rhodopseudomonas palustris BisB18 (assembly GCF_000013745.1). GTDB lineage: Bacteria > Pseudomonadota > Alphaproteobacteria > Rhizobiales > Xanthobacteraceae > Rhodopseudomonas_A > Rhodopseudomonas_A palustris_F. The sequence continues at coordinate 4,367,518 of NC_007925.1, read as the reverse complement.
GCTCAAAAGCGTCGTTGCGTCGGCGCCCGTTGGCGATTCGGCGATGGTTTCCAGCAGTTCGGCCGCTTCGCCAAGAAACCAGAGCGACCGCTGCCGCGCGATGGCAGCGGCTGCCGTCTCTACAATTTTTCCAGCAAGCTGTTGATCGTCAGGGCTAAACGCATTTATCTGGTCACTCTCGAGATTGGCGGCTCCATAGCAGGCCTCTTGGAAGCTTAACGGCAGGGTGAGGGATGACCTCACATCGGTATTAGTGAAGACGAATTCGTGGGTATGTTCCCCCACATCGGAATAGAGGACGGGCTGCATCGTTCTGACGACTCGCGCGTAGGTTGACTTGGTGTCGTTGATATTGATTTTGTCGAGAGGTTTTGTAGGTCTGAGATCGCCAACAGGTCCGCCTACACGAACAAGGTTGCCTGAGCCACGCTCAAACAACCTTACGGTTGCTTTTGCACGCGCACCAAACGCCTTGCCAAACTCAGCATGTAAAAAGCTGGCTAGCGGATGTCCCACCTCTTCGCTCGAATTCGGATGAGTAAAGACGTTGAGCAATTCCGTGATGCGGCGCTGGCGAGCTCGCAGCTTGTCTCCCTCGCGCTCACTCGCGCGAGCGTTGCTTAGTTGCACAGCCAGGTGGTGAAGCGAAGGCCCCTCGTTGGAGCGAAATCGGGCGTGCTCGGGCGGGGAATAAATTGCGTACACTCCACCTTCGCGATCTACTGGGTCTCCGACCCTGGCCAAGAGAGCCCTCCAGCGTTGCATTCCGATGATGCGCGGGGACTCGGAGCCACTCTTGCTGATATGTTCAAGACACAACCAAGGGTCCGTATTGTTGATCGAACCCGGACTGACAAAATTGCGAAAGAAATGAGGGGCGTCGACCAGCTTTAGTTCTTTCCCCGCATCAAAGTGATCCACCATCGTGAATGCACTCAAAACTCCGTGCGCCCCGTCTCTAAAGTAGAGAGCCTTTACACCCATGTGTTTTATGAGGAACTCGGCCGCGGCTTGACCAACGGCTGCCGCCCCGCCACCCGTTTCAATAAGGAGCGCAATCGTCTGATTGAGGTTCCCCCACGCAGCTTGGCGGGATTGCGCATGCATCTCGGAAAATTCAAGGATCATTCTAGGCAGCAGCGAAGCGTCGTTTGAATCGAACTTCGGCATGTATCGAATGATATCGGAGTCCGCGGCCTGTTGTCTGAACTCCGTATTTTCCAGCGAGACAGTCACCAGCGCAAAAGGGCAGTATCTGATCTCCTCAATGGTATCACGCAGGTGCCTGATTAGACCGAGGCCGTCAAGGCCCTTTGCGCCGGCACCGAGGTTTCCGTCGATGAAGAAACCGTCAAAAGCGTTGTCGTGCAGGATACGACGGCGAATTAGTTGAAGCAGATCGTCCAAAGTACCGGCGGTAACACCGCTTTTAGAGTACTTCTGATTTGGCTCCAGAAACAAGAACAAGTGGAATTCGGCATGGGTTCCAAGTTTCGGATTCGCGAAAAGGGTCGATTTCCAGTCCTGGATAACGCTCTCCTCATTGTCGACGAGGAGGAAGCGATGTTTGCGACCTGGCTCTTTATCGAGTCTTTCGAGAATTTTCGTAACGGAATTATGGTCTTCCGATCTTGATCGCTGCCGTGCTGCGGTGGCCTTCGAGAAGGTGCCTTTCTTCGTGGATGCCTGCTTGGCCATGTAACTCACCTTCGCGACTTTGCGCGTTGACCCATCAGGTCCTCGCCGTGACGCCCGACAATGGGCAGCTCAATTGCAAAGGCGACGGTCATCCCGGTCGGGGCGACTTTCAGCAACTCGATCGAGCCCAGCATATAGCTTGCCAAAAGGCGACAAATGTAGAGACCCTGACCATGTCCGCTTCCCCGTGCCTTACTGGTGACACCCTTCTCAAAGATCATTTCTCTCCTTGCAAAATCGATTGACGGTCCATTGTTGGAAACGGTGAACCTCATTCGGTCGCCGCGTGTTTCAGCCAGGATTTGTATTTTCTGGTCGCTCAGCCGCTGACCGACGAAGGCGTCTATGGCGTTGACAACTACATTCAGAATCAGATGTTCGACCAAGGCAGCATCTGTCTTCAGACTCGTATCGAGGCCGTCACCGTCGATTGAAACAGCGATGCCGTATTTTTTCCGCCGATATTCGACGATCGTCGTCACTTCGTCCAATAGGTCACCTACGCGAACGGTTGCCTTGGTCCGACGGTCGAGGTTGTTAAATGCATCGGTAATTCGCTTGGCCCTGTGAACAGCATTGAAGGATCCCTCCAGCGCCTGAGAGATGCGTTTTAGTTCGCGCGGCTTTGGCTTGAGCTTGTCGTCGAGGCTGGTGCCGGCGCTTAGAATATTGTCGAGCTGATTCTCTAACGTGCCGATCTGTGTCGCGAGCTCATGAAAGATCGCCTGAGGGGCCAGATCGGAAATAAGGTTCCTTCGATCGGCTGCGACCAGTTCTGCACGGCCCTCCAACTGATGGTTCAGCAGCGCATAGCCAGTTTGGAGAAACTCCATCAGACGCCACTCTGGGCGTGCCCCGCGAGGCAAGTTGGGGAGGTCTCTCGTGCCAATAGACGGATAGAGTCCTATCAGCGCGCGGTCTGGCATGGTTGCATCAATGCCGGGTAGGGGGACGCCTGCGAGCCAAATCCCGTCATGGCTTCCTTCGATAAGACTATCGAACTCTCCGTGGTATCCAATACCGCGAAGGTACTCTGTGAAGCTGAAATCGACCGTCAATCCATCTTCAAACAGTCTGGTGAGAATGGGGCTGTCGGCCAATTGGCCGACGGTACGAGAATAGGCTACAAATTTATCTGGCTGCAGCCCTGCCTGCATTATTGGTCTGACTTCCAAATAGCCGGCCTCTGTGGGATAGCCCTCAAAAACGACATAACAGATCGCTGTACGTTCGTTGGTGTCGCCATTCGCGAGCCTCGCAATAACGAGCTCCAGCAAATCCTCTCGGGATCGCGCCGCACGTACGAGGGACAGGATTTCTATTTGCAATTCGTCAAAAAAGGACCTACCCCGTTGTGAGTAGCTGGCGGAGCTTTCGCGAGGATTGCTGGCTGCGCTGGCTAATTCGATCTCCCTTTCGATGAGAAATCTGGTGTCCGAGATCGATTTTGCAGCAGGCAACGCTCTACTCAGGCGTTGAAGCGCCGCAACCACAAGCGAGGGATTTAATTTTGGATCGTTGATAGGCACTTGGTCCCTACGATATTTGTTGGGCCATGGCGCCCTTGTTACTTTTGGATTTTCAATCGCCGAGGTTGATCCAGCGCTACGATCGCCGAAAGCAATATTCGGGGCGAACCTCTGGCGCTTGACTGAATGTCCGGTTCAAGTTCGTACAAATATAGTTCTCGTCTAGATTGTAGTATGGAACTCTAGGTGTCAATCGGCACATTTTCAGCGGCTGCGGGCTTTTTGACGTCCTAGGCCCGTGGAGGGTCGGGAGATTGTGGGCTGGAATGGCAGACTTTGTCCGGCCACTAGACGATACGAATTGAGCCGCACCAGGTTCTGTTGACACCGGCTTAGACTAGCCGCCGGCTCAGCATTAATGTGTGCGCCAAAGATGGCCTGCGGCGCGACGCCGTGTTTCAGAAGTTGGGTGCAGACTGTCTTGATGCGGCCCCAGCCACCTCCGTCACGGTCCCAGTCGAGATCGAGAATGCTTGCAGCGCCTTGTCGGTCTTCTCCGTGAGCTCATCTAGACGTTCGACTGAATTGGATGCACGGACATTCTTGATGACGATGTAGCCGTAGAACGGGTTCTGATTGAAGTGCCCGTGCGCCAGGGTATTTCGCTCTCCCGCGATTTGCTTCATAAGCGGGATGGGAACATCGGCGATGGCCGCGCCTTCAGCCGATGATTCAGGAGATCGAGAGCCTGCAATGTTGAGCGCGAAATTCTGTCGGATGCCGGCTTTGACGAGATTAGCCCGGTCAAGACGCTCTAATGTTATTTCGATGATTTCTGTCAAAAGGTTGTCGAGTTCATTGAACGCGAGGATGAAACGCCCGAGCGCGGCCTCGTATTGTTGCCGAATCTCGGGTGATCCCCATGGAACGTCGTCGTCATCCCGAGCCCCCTCTGTCATCTCGCCGCTCTCTGGTGTTCAGTTTTCGCGCTGCCGCTGCGCCGCCGCCGTCTTCGCCGTTTCGGTCGCGATTGTTCTTGATGAGGTGTGTCCGCTGAGGCATCGATTGCGGGCCATCCCTCAATCAGCCGGCGCCGGACATTCGCTGCGATACCCGGACTCCTGATGTAGAGGCCGATTTCACCCTGCGGAGCATCATGGCTTGTATCAGCGGACGACCAATTGAGACTGGTGATGACGAGATTGTCGTCATCCCAGAGAAGAAACTTGCCGTGCAGTTCACGATCGTGAATCTGAACCAGCCTGACGCCAGCCGAGGCGGCTAGGGCCGCCAGATCCTTGGCGTCCTGCTTTGTGACCGGTCCCGAGGGCTTCGAGTAGCAGAGAATTCCCTGCACCGAGCGCTTTGCGGCAGCCATCATGGGAATGATCGTCCGGGCTTCCGCTGCCAATCCAAGACGATCGCCGCCAACCATGATCGATTTGTCGGAGGATTCGCGTGCCAGCCGCATGAGGTCGGCGTGTTCGTCTCCCCTAACAAGCCGCAATTCCGCTTCACCGTCAGGAGTCGCGTGGGTGCGCAGAGTGCGAGCCAGGGATGTCAGGTCGGAGGCGGTATTCGAACTTGTGGCAATGTCAAAGACAAGTTCAGCGAATTCCTGAGCGACCCGCGCGACGGCATGAGGATGACGCAGGACCACCGATGTTTCGACACGATTAAACCCGCTATAGAGCCAATTGCATGATCCGACGACGGCGACAAATTCTCCTGTGCCTCGGCCCGTCGCATCCGCAATCAGGAGCTTGGCATGAGAGCGCGTCGTATAGAGGTGAACTCTAGCTCGTCCCCGTAAATTCTGGTCCGTCGTGATCCGGTGATTGATCGCGATCGCTGCCTCCAGGTTGGCCTTGCGATCACGCGCATCGCGATCCGCGCCCCAGAAAATGTCGATGCGGACGCCTCGCTTGGCGGCTTTGCCGAACTCTTCCTGCAGCTCGATAAATGCACTCTCTCGCAAGAACGTCGAATGCATGATCAATCTGGAGCGGGCTTGACGGAGAATTTCGATCAGACGGTCGCGGTGGTCTTGTCCGCTGAGCACAATATCGTCCGGCTGGATCGGAACGGTGTGAAGACTACCCCTGGCCGTTCCGAGCGCTGCCGACCGACGCGGCGGCTTGATCGTCATCGGCGTGCCGGGCCTCTGGTCCTTCGCCGCACGACGTATCGCGCCAACAAGCTGGTCGTCGGCATCCTGGGGCAGGCCCTTGATGCTGTTGCCAATCACGGTGAACAAGGCGAACTGATCCACCGTGTCGGAGGCGCTGTAGTCAACGCTGGAAAGTTCCTCGTCGTCCGCCAGTACCTGATCTGCGGCTGCATAGAGATCGAGGCTCGACAAACGACCCCAGCCGCCATCAATGACGAGCCGGCGCACGTCATGCTGGCGTTCGATCGCCTCGATCTCCGAGGGGCGGTATGGCTTCAGATCGCGCAGACCATAGGCTCGCCACGCGAAAGGCTCCATCGCGAACGATATCCTGCGCGCTACCCGCCGGGTCACGGGCGGCAAGGTCTCGAATGTTTCGACGACTTCGCGACCGGCCTCGGTGGTGCGGAACGAAGCACCCTTTGGGGAGGCCGCCAGTTCGACCCAGCCGAACCGCATCATGCGAAGGATGATTTCCGTGATCAGGCGGGCGGGGATTCGTGCAACCTTCGCAAGTTCACCCGCAGTGCAGGGCTCGACCGCCAAAGCCCACAGGATCAAGCGATCGACTCCGCTCCAATGGCGCCCCTTGTCGACCCAAACCCGCAGACGCGCCAGCTTGACCGGCACCGCGACACGGACTGCATTGTGACCACTCATGATTTTGCAACCGTCATGAGCGAAGCCGCCGTCACCAGCTTGAATTTCGGCGTCTTACCGTCAGGGAGCGTTTCTTTCGCCAACTGGTCGAACACCTCCGACATTTTCGCGAGGAATGCTGGTACGCTGCGATTATCTGTGCTGTGGCGTCGGTATCGCCGTCCCTGAACGCGCAGGAATTCCATGCTGCCGATGATGATGAGCTTCCATTTGGCTCGGCTCAACAGCACGTTCATGCGCCGTCGATCGCGCAAGATGCCGAGCGCCCTTCGTCCAACATGGTCATTATTTCGTACCAACGAAACAACGACGACGTCAGCCTCACTGCCTTGGAACGAGTCGACCGTGCTCTCAAATCCCGACGCATTAGTCCCGGGCTTGAAATCCACGATATTGACGAGCTTGCCCTGCAGCGCGTCTTCGATCGCGCGACCCAAACGGCCGACCTGTTCATTGTAGGGAGACAGGACAGCAAGCGTTGAGGGCTCCTCCGGTTTTTTCGGGGCAGGTTTCAACATTCCGAGAACGGACAGCGCAGCCTGCAATTCCGCAGGATTGTGATAGGTAGGACGTTGCTCGCCAGCGCTGCCCTCCCGCTGCACATAGGGCAGATCAATGAAGACGATCGGTGAAGCTGGCAGTCTCTCGTCCGTGATCGTGAACGGCGGTTGTTCGCTATGGAATTCTGTCTCGCGCTCTTTCGGTGTCTCGAGCGTTCCGTCATAGAAGCACTCCGAAATCACGGTGGCGATCGCGGGGTGCATCCGGTGTTGCTGCAGGAGTTCGGTTGCCACACGACGGCGGCGTTGGTCGGATCGTTTCTGCCGGTCGAGTTCGCCGGTAACCAGACTCTCGAATAACAACAGCATGCGGCGCGCCGACGCGCAGGTCTCGCTTAAGACCCCGTCGTCTTCAATTGCCTCTTTGAGATCATCCAGTCCAAAGTCTCGGAAGATATTGCCGATGAGTAGATCGCTTTCGGCCAATGCACTCTTGACCCGCGTCTGGTCTTGCAGAAATTCTGCGATGCGGTCCGTGTCGAACGGCGGCAACTGGTTGTGATCCCCAATTAGCATCCGCCGCATCGACAGCAGCTGCGGCGCAAGAAGTTCCGATCCCGTTGCTTTCGCGGCTTCTTCTATGATCGTCCAGTCAAACAGCGCGCCGTCATCGATCAGCCGGGCAAGGTCGCCGGAGTTGGTCGTCGAGAACAAGACATTGGCGGATTGCAGAACAAGCGCTTCGAACGAACGCCGTTGGCGCAGCGTCGTCAGGGAAAGCCTTGCGCGCAAATTTCCGGTCACGCCCGCCGCGGTCGTCATGTCGCGCAATGTCTGTTGTATGGCGCGCGGCGCCCGGCGATAGAGCGAACTCTGCTTGAGTTCCTGGAGATAAGCCTTCGCTCGATCCGGCGTCTGAGCGCCGGAAAGATCGGCGCCGTTGTCTGCCTTGGACCGGACCAGAATGACGTCGTTATCTAGCCCCGTTTTCTTGAGCATCTTCTGGACGGATGCGGCGAGATGATCCAGGGCTTGATGTGCCTGCGCGCTCAAGAGAAGCCGGATCGTCGGGTCACCCGCCAGGGCTCTGCGCACGACCTCGGTGACCAGCCTGGTCTTGCCGACACCGGGCGGACCGACAACGAACTGGCCGGGACCGGTCGACCAGATCGAGCGCAACGCCTCCTGCTTGGACTCGTCAAGTTTGCCGAAATGATCGTCCTCAACAAGCGGGTCGTCCTGATAGGTGCGCAACCGTTCCCGCGGATCGGCCAGCATGCGGGCGAGTTCGGACTGGGTCGACAACGTTGTCAGCATGCGGAGCCGCCGCCGAAGGACCTGCTCCGTTCCTGTTTCGTCGACCTTGCGCAGATGAAGTTGCGAATGCGGCGGGACGACGCCGTCCAGGATCTCGAATTCGTAAAGCCGCCGATGGTTCTTCTGGACCGGGCGAATGAAACGTACGCCGGCGGCGCTCCGAACCGTCATGCCGAGGCCGGCGGCTTCGGTGAGCTGCCATTCCGCATCGACGTCGGCCTCTTCGCGGTCGAAAAGTCTCCGCATCAGTTGGTGCGGTTCGCCCACGCCAAGCGCCTGCGAAAGTCGTGTTCGATGCTCCGAATCGCTTGCCGCGATTTCAACGATACGTTTGTCTCCTTGACGCCGTTGATTGACAAGTTCCACAGGCGCGATCTCGGCCCCCTTGAAAAGCGCCTCCGCGATCTGGGCAAGGAGCAGACCGCGCCGTACGACAAGCGTCGGGTCGCCATCGGGTGTCATGTCGAAGGCCGCGCTCCAGTCCAGTGCATCGGAGCGCAATTCATTCAGGCGGCGCGACGCAGCCGCAAACCGGACGATCTCGATTCGGTGCGCGGGAAGGGCGATTGTTTCCCGTCGCCCCAGGCGGACGTCATCCCTGAAACGAGCGTTGTTGCAGGAGGCGACATTCCAGGTCTCGTCAGCCCCGGCGACACGAAGAGGCTGAAGGTCATACACCAGACTTTCCGTCATCAGCAGAAGATCGCCTCTCGCGGTACGGGTGAGACTTGCGCCAGTCTCCAGATCCGCGCGAATAAACTCGACTTGGCTGCCGGAATCGTCATTGTCGAAGGTGTCGCCAGAGGCTGCACACAGCGTGGCAGAAAGCTGACTAGTTGGTCCGAGCCGAAGCGCCAATACATACCGGCCATTGTCGGCAAATGCTTCGGCATCCAGTTCGTTGAGAATGGCATCGATCCGACTGGTGACCGTTGCGGCATCGAGGATACGATTGCGCTCCGGTTCGAACAGCAGCCTGATCAGGTCGATCTCCGAAGCCCGCAAATCGATTTTCGCGCGCCCTTCAATGAATTGAATCTCCTCTTCCTCAAGCTTGTCTGCGTCAAGGCCAATGAGGTCGGCCCCTACCTGGCCGAGCGCGCGCCAATCGTCGAGAAAGGAAAAGATGACCGAGCCGACCGGACGGCTTTTTGCGATCACATGCAGGGGAGCCTTGTTGAGTTCTGCGACCCGCAGGCAAAACTCGAACCCGCCCAAACGGAAGTCAGGCGTGGTCGCGGCCCCAGTGGAATAGACGGCGCGACCATCGATCCGGCCATGAACCAACCCTTGACCGTGAACTGCCCCGAGGGATTCCGCCAGACGACGCAAATTCTTCCAGAGCAAGGCGCGTTGCCGAGGTCCCTGCAGCGCGCGCAGCCAGTGGTCGGGACGCACGAACCGCGAAGCATGTTCCAGTGGAGCGACGTCACTCGGCATGACGATGTAGAATGCATCGTCACTTTCCCCCGAAGCGAGGACCTCCACGACGACTTCATCCGCGCGAGGGTAGGCACGCACGCGCTCGCTCTGGCGCATTTCATGCCGCCACAGTTCTCGAAAGTCCGTATCGACCGCAGTTCCGGTTTTCTCCCAGTATTTGAGAACCACCGGGTCGCCAGTCCGGCGATCGATGGCGCGGATCACGGCAGATTTCAGCGCGGCCGTATTGGGAGAGGATAGAAATGTTTCCTCGAGCGCAAAGCGCTCCGCGAGGGTATCCGGCTGGCGCTTTGCGTGAGTCGGAGGCATGGGCTTTCCTCACAACCGGGTGACGCCGGATGGGAAGCGGGGCTCGGGTAGGTGCCGAATCAGCTCGAAAAGAGCGTTCACGATCTCTGTTTCTCGTTTTGTTCGCAACAAGATATTGCTGATATGACGGCAAGGCTTGCATTTTCTGCCATTTGACAGTATATGTTCTGCCAAATGCTAGGAGGCGATCATGAGTGTCGCATTTCGACCAGCGGTGGATTCGGGAGCGGCCGGGGCGATCCCCAATTTATCCGACGCAGATACGCGCGAGCGGCTGACGCCGGCCGCGGTCGATGGTGTGGTCCGGCTCGCGGAAGTCTGGCGGCTGACCAGCTCGGAGGTCTGCGCCTTGCTCGGCGATGTGTCTGAGCGGACCTGGTTTCGGATGAAAAAAGGGGAGTGGTCGGGCGCATTATCGCACGATACGCTGACGCGCGTCAGTGCCTTGGTCGGGATCTTCAAAGGATTGCGGCTGCTGTTTTCTGAACCCTTGTCTGACGAGTGGGTGCGACTACCGAACAAGGGACCACTCTACGGAGGCCGCCGACCGCTCGATGCTATGATCGAGGGCGGCATTCCTAAAATGCTCGAGGTCCGTCAGCACATCGACGCTCTGCGCGGCGGCCTGTGAATGCCGTTGCCACAACCGTTGAACTGACCCAACGCGAAACCGTGCGGCTGATCTCCACTGGCCGCCTCAAAGATCCAGTGTTGCTGCCGCTTGCCGCCAACCACGGGGCACTGGAAGATCTTGCCGCGTTGGAGAGCGTGACCAACGCGCGGCTGCAGGCACAAGAGACCGGCCTTCCCAATCTGAATCCGCGAGAGCTTGTGTTTGGTCGCGCCGGCTACACGTTCATTAACGCCGCCTTCACCCATACGCGGCCGGGCGGCAACCGCTTTAACGACGACAGTCGCGGCGCATGGTATTGCGCAGTCGAAGCCGAGACGGCTCTCGGTGAGGTGTCCTACCATCTCACGCGTGAGCTGGAAGCGATCAGTCGTTATGAGAACGTGACGGATTATGCGGAATTGATTGCCGATTTTTTTGGTCCGTTTCACGATTTGCGTAACGCTGATTTCACGGACGACCCGGTGTTGCATACAGATCCCGCCATCGCCTATCCAGCGGGACAGAGCCTTGCCAAGCGCCTTCGTGGAGAGGCGGCAAGCAACGGCGTCATCTACCCCTCGATCCGGCATTCCGGAGGGACCTGTCTCGCCGCGTTCCGGCCCGATCTCGTTCAAAACCTAAGGCAAGGCGGAATTTGGCGTCTGGAATGGCAGGGTGCGCCGACTCCAACGGTGACACGCCAAAGCCAATAGCTGCCGAATAGGGGCGTATAACTGTACAGAGCTGCTGCTGGCAGAAGACCTCACCTGGTTGCGTTCTCGCTTATCCGCCCCATCGAACACCCAACGGCCTTGTCGAGGTTAAAGCGAATCACTTAGCTTCAACAGGGGTCACTCCACCAGACTTGTCGCCGGGTCAAAGAGAGCAGGTTGCAGCATTATTCGTGATCCGTTCCTTCGGATCGTCAGATAATCGGCGATTGGCGGTCTTGGATTGGGAGCGATCACCGTGGCCCTGCTGCTACTGACATCTGTCAATATCGAATATACGAAATCAGCCCTGCGGAGCGTTTTTCCGCATGTAAAGGCAACGCACCGCGCCGAAGCGCTGGCCGCCGGTCTTTGCTTTCGGACTTATGCCTCATTGCTGGCTACCCTCAAACGCGATGAGATGGCGCGTTGTACTGTTGGCTTCATCGACCTGGCCAGATTCTCAACGCGCCTACAGGAGCTCGGCTATCACACTGTCGATCCAAGTTCTTTGATCGCCATTGCGCGCTCGCCGGCGATGCCATTGCGCCCATGGGCGGAGTACAAGAATGGAGACCGGGTCGCAAACTACCGCTGGTTCCGGGAATGCCAGCGGCGCGACATTCCCGATATCTATATCGAGACCCGCGCCAAATACGTAAGGCTGAATTGGGATTGCATTTCACGAGATCCGAAGCACGACACGCATCTTGGCGAAGATCAAGGTGCTAACCTCGTCCGAAAGATGTTTGCCCGGTTTCAGGCGCTAACTCGTCATAGATCGGGCAAGGCAATGTTCGAGGGCAGCTCCTTCGTTGGCTTCGTCGATCACCTTTTACCCGATGTCGCCAGAGATATCGCCGATGAGTTCTATACAATGCTGACCGTGCCGCCCGCGCAGAAGATGGCGGCCTAGTTCGGGGGGACGAGCAATGAGTGCTGCACTGTACGGTGTTGATCGCCGCTACAATGTGGCCGATATCGAACTCGATCTCTTCTTGGATCAGTTTTCCAATGTCGATTGTGGAAGGCAACGCCAGCCGTCCATACTCCAGGCGTTGAGCTGCGAACGTCTCCGCGCTTTCCTCGAAGGTCAATGTGGGCTCGAGCCCGGTGATAACCGCGTTCCGGGCCGGTTTATCGTCCATCACGACGAGGCATTTGGAATTATCAGACAACTGATCGGTCGACATGGGCCGATGTCCATGCTGATCTAGGTACCGGTCTCGGTGATCTCGCATGGGTCGATATTGGATCGCGTCTTCGTCTTGGCCAGTTCGGTGTTCGTCGCAGTCTGTTCGATCAACTGCGACTTCGTCATCTGCGTTGCAGTGATGGCTCCTTTTGATTCGCGAGATTGCCGCCATATGCGGTCCGTCCCCTAAAATCAGGACTTCGGGAAACGCCGCTGGCGCTAGGCGCTCTCGCGCGTCGAGACGGATCGATGTGGCGTCGCCCTGCGGGCCGGGCTGTCGGCTGCGCTGAAGCCCCGCGAGCCGCCGGTCTTCACCCTGCGGGCGTCCATCCCTGACGCAAAAGGTGTCGGGTGCGACGCCGGAGCCATCTCCGGCATCGTGTGCGGCCCCGCCGCGTCCGAGAGTGAGAGTGCGGACTGGGCTGGCCGCGACGGGTTGAGGGTCGGGAGAGAGGCTTCCGGCGCCCGTCGCGGAGAACCGCGATGTCCAGAGAGATCTCGCATGCGCGCGCCGGCGCAGGCCGCGCCAACCTCTATGCCGAAATCACCGACAAGATCATCGCCGAGCTGCAGGCCGGCCGCGTGCCATGGGTACAGCCATGGGGGACGGCAGCGGCGAATGCGACGATCGCAATGCCGCGCAACGCTTCCACACAGCGTCGATATTCCGGGATCAATATCCTGATCCTTTGGGGCGCCGTGATCGAGCAGGGCTTTGCCGGCCAGAACTGGCTCACCTTCCGGCAAGCGTTGGGCCTTGGCGGTCATGTCAGGAAGGGCGAACGGGGTACGACCGTGGTCTTTGCCGATCGATTCACCCCCGAGGACGAACGGCGGCGCGCCGCTGAGACCGGCGAAGACCCCGGTGCGATCCCGTTTCTAAAGCGGTTCACCGTCTTCAACACCGACCAGTGCGAGGGCCTCCCCAAAGACGTTGCCTCCGCAGTTATTCCGCCCCCGCCCGGACAGATCGAGCCGCAAGCCGAGGCTTTGATTGCCGCGACCGGTGCCGACTTCCGGATCGGCGGTTCGCGTGCTTACTACAACACGGCCGGCGATTTTGTGCAGGTGCCACCACCTGCGGCTTACTTCGAGCCGATCAATTGGCACCGCACTGCGTTTCATGAGCTTGGGCATTGGACCGGCCACGCCTCCCGTCTCAACCGCGATCATTCCGGCTCGCACGGCTCGAAATCCTACGCGCGCGAGGAACTAGTCGCAGAAATGGCTGGTGCCTTCGTTTGCGCCTCGCTCGGCATCGTGCCGACCGTGCGCCACGCCGATTACATCGGCTCCTGGCTGGAGGTGCTGCGCGAGGACAACCGTGCCGTGGTGAGGGCGGCGAGTGCAGCGTCGAAGGCCGCCGATTTCCTGCTGGCCTTTGCACCGCAGGTGATCGACGCCGGCGCCGAGGGGCGCGAGGAAGCGGCGTGATGCCGTCACCGGTTGCTGCTGCCTGCGTGCGCGGTAGGCCTCGGAGAGGTAGAGGAGGGCCGGGATTCCCGTGACGGGTTTGCAGGTCGAGGGAAAGTCTCTTGGCCGCCCGTCGGGGAGAAACCGATATGGCATCAGTTCATAAGATCAAGCTCAGCCCATCCCGCGACATTCCCTTCAACAAGCTGGTCCTGAGCCAGTCCAACGTCCGCCTGATCAAGGCCGGCGTCTCGATCGAGCAGTTGGCGGAGAGCATTGCGCTGCGCACCCTGCTGCAAAGTCTGAGCGTCCGCGCGGTAATCGACGCCGACGGGCAGGAGACCGGGATGTTCGAGGTGCCGGCCGGCGGGCGGCGCTACCGCGCCCTCGAACTCCTGGTGAAGCAGAAGCGGATGGCGAAGACGCAACCCGTGCCATGCGTGGTTCGGGATGACGGCATCGCCGAGGACGACTCGCTTGCCGAGAATGACGAGCGGGTCGGGTTGCATCCGCTCGACCAGTTCCGCGCGTTCAAGACCCTGCACGAAGGCGGCATGAGCGAGGAGGACATCGCCGCCCGGCACTTTGTGTCGCCCGCGATCGTCAAACAGCGCCTGCGTCTTGCGTCGGTGTCGCCGAAGTTGCACGAGGTCTATGCCGATGACGGCATGACGCTGGAGCAGTTGATGGCGTTCTCCGTCACCGCCGACCAGGCCCGCCAGGAGCAGGTCTGGGACAATGTCAGCCGCTCCCAGCTCGATCAGCCTTATCAAATTCGCCGGATGCTGACCGAGAACAGCGTCCGCGCCTCCGATCGACGCGCCCAGTTCATCGGTCTGGATGCCTATCAGCAATCCGGCGGAACAGTCCTGCGCGACCTTTTCGAACATGACGATGGCGGCTGGCTGCAGGATGTGGCGCTGCTGGATCGCCTCGTCACCGAGAAGCTAAAGGTGGAGGCCGAGACCATCGCGGCGGAAGGTTGGAGGTGGATTTCGGTGGCGGTCGATTTCCCGTATGGCCACACCAACAATCTGCGCGAACTGGACGGGGTGACGACCGAGTTGAGCGAGGACGAGCAGACAGCGATCGGCGCGTTGAACGCCGAACAGGCCAAGCTGGAGGCGGACTGTGCCGAAGCCGACGAACTGCCTGACGAAGTCGACCAACGGCTTGGTGAGATCGAGATGGCGCTGTCGGCCTTCGAGACGCGCCCGGTAATCTACGATCCGGCCGACATCGCACGTGCCGGGGTTTTCATCAGCATCGATGGCGAAGGCGCATTGTCGGTCGATCGCGGCTATGTGCGGCCGGAAGACGAAGCGCCTGTGAATGTTGACCCGGAGGTGGAATCCGCTGCTCACGGCGGAACCCTTGATGGCGAGCAGAATCAACCTGTGGTCCAGCGCGCCGTCATCACCGTCGGCGGTGGTCCCGCGGAGTCAGACGATGACGAGGACGACGTCATCAAGCCGTTGCCGGATCGGCTGATCACCGAACTGACCGCGCATCGGACGCTGGCGCTGCGCAACGCACTGGCGAATGATCCGGCCATCGCCTTCTCTGCAGTATTGCACAACTTCGTGCTGGCGACATTCTATCGCTTCGCGTCATCGAGCAGTTGTCTGGAAATCGCGGTTCGCACACCGACTCTGCCGGTGCAGGCCCCGGGTCTCAACGACAGCGTGTCGGCCAAGGCGATCGAGGCGCGCCATGATGGATGGAAGGCTCGTTTGCCGCGAGACGAGGGCGACCTCTGGAATATGCTGACCGCGCTGGACACGGCCGAGCAGTCATCGCTGTTTGCGCATTGCGCCTCGTTCGGGGTGAACGCGCTCTACGAGCCGGCCAATCGCTTCAATGACGGCCGCGTCTCCGCGCACGGCGTTCGTCGCAGACTCGATCATGCCGATGTGCTGGCACGTACCGTCGGCCTCGACATGGTGGCGGCGGGCTGGACCACGGGCGTCGATAACTATCTCGGTCGGGTCACCAAGCCCAGGATTCTCGAAGCGGTGCGCGAGGCCAAGGGTGAATCATCGGCGCAACTGATCGACCACCTCAAGAAGGGCGACATGGCCCGCGAGGCCGAGCGGCTGTTGGAGGGATCGGCCTGGCTGCCCGAACCGCTTCGGCTGCCCGACGCCGAAGCTGCTGCCGTGACCGGCGAAGCCGAGGCCTTGCCTGACTTCCTCGCCGATGACGACGAGGAACAGGCCGAGGCCGATGAAGATCAGCCTCGCGTGATCGCGGCGGAATGATCGACGAGGGCGGGGCGGCGAAAGCTGCTCCGCCTTTCCCTTGCCATCCGCAGCCAGCTGCGGCGTTGGCGAGAGTGAGAGGCCGGCCGGGAGGGGTTTGAGCCGGCGGGGCTGAGAGAGCGCGCCACGGCTCGACCCGCTTTCGCTCTCCCGAGGCTCTTGTGATGACCCCATCTTCTTCCTCCACGGTCCTGGCCGCGACCGTACGATCTTCCACGTCGCTAGACAGTGGCGATGCCGCCGTCCGAATCATTGCCGCTGCACGCTTGATCCTTCCGCAACTCAAGCGTGGCCACCGCATTGACGCCGCGGGCCTGCGCGTCGCGATGGAGACGGCCTATTCCGGTTCTGACGCCGACGGCGCTTGGGACTGGAAGTCTGCCTACGACGCTTGCGAAGCGGCGACCGTCCTGTTCCTGCGCAAATTCGGTCCGGCGATGCGGATGCGCGCCGCATCACCCGATGCCATGCTGCCGATGCTGGTGAAAATTGCGGGCCTCCTTCCCACCCACACGCGACGGTCCGAAGAGAGCGAGGCGCTTCAGCAATTCAGTACACCGATCGCTCTCGGACTTGCGGCTTCCGCCGCGGCGGCAATCACCACCTCGGACATCGTCCTGGAGCCATCGGCCGGAACTGGGCTGCTCGCTATTCTTGCCGAATTGTCCGGCGCTGCCCTCGTTTTGAACGAGTTGGCCGAGACCCGTGCCGGCTTGCTCGCGCTGCTTTTCCCAGAACTCGCCGTGACCCGCTTCGACGCCGCGCAGATCGACGATCACCTCCATGCCGGGATCACGCCGAGCGTTGTGCTAATGAACTCGCCATTTTCCGCCGTGGCCAATGTGGATCGCCGCATGAGCGATGCAGCGTTGCGTCATATCTCGTCTGCACTGGTGCGGCTGGCGGCTGGCGGCCGCCTGGTTGCCATCACCGGTGCCAATTGCGGGCCCGACAATCCGACATGGCGTGACGCCTTTATCAGCCTGCAGCAGCATGGGCAGGTGGTGTTTTCCGCGCCGATCGACGGCGCGGTCTATGCCCGGCATGGCACAACCATGGACACCCGGTTGACCGTGATCGACAAACGGGCCGCCGAGGATCCCCGCGCATTTCCGGAGTCTCCGGGCGTAGCGCCAGATGTAGCCACGCTGCTCGGCTGGATCGCGCAATCCGTGCCGCCACGGCCGCCCCTTGCGCTGACGCCGACAACTTCCTCGATCGTCCGATCGGTGCCGAGTATTGATCGCGCGCGGAAGCCGGTCGTCGCCAGGCCCTTCTCTCTCCCCGCCAAACCTCACGAACCGGAGGGGATCGAACTCGCCTATCAAACCGTCGACTGGAAGCCGGTCGAGGGCGGCGGTATCACCGATGCGCTGTATGAAGCCTACAGCTTGCAGTCGATCCGAATTGCCGGCGCGCAGGCTCATCCGACCAGGCTGGTGCAATCGGCGGCGATGGCCTCGGTGGCGCCGCCGAAGCCGAGCTATCGTCCGCATCTTCCTGCTGATGTCATCGAACGCGGCGTCTTGTCGGATGCCCAGCTGGAGACGGTGGTCTATGCCGGCGAAGCCAATTCACAGTTCCTCGCAGGATCCTGGAGCGTTGACGAGACTTTCGACATTGTCGCGGCCGCGCGCGACGACGCCGAGACCGCGGTGCGGTTTCGCCTGGGCTTCATGCTTGGCGACGGCACCGGCGCCGGCAAGGGCCGGCAGGTCGCGGGTATCCTGCTCGACAATTGGCTGAAAGGGCGCCGCAAGGCGGTCTGGATCAGCAAGTCCGACAAGCTGATCGAGGATGCCCAGCGTGATTGGTCGGCGCTCGGACAGGAACGGCTGCTGGTGACACCGCTGTCGCGCTTTCGCCAGGGCACCCCGATCCGTCTCGCGCAAGGCATCCTTTTTACGACCTACGCCACGCTGCGCTCCGACGCTCGTGACGACAAGATATCGCGGGTGAAACAGATCGTGGAATGGTTGGGCGCCGACGCAGGCTCTGAGGCCGGGGCGGGTTTCGACGGCGTGATCATTTTTGACGAGTCTCACGCGATGCAGAATGCTGCGGGCGGCAAAGGCGAACGCGGCGATCAGGCCGCCTCGCAGCAGGGCCGCGCCGGTCTCCGATTGCAACATGCGGTGCCCAATGCGCGCATCGTTTACGTCTCGGCGACCGGTGCCACCACGGTTCATAACCTCGCCTATGCGCAGCGCCTCGGGCTCTGGGGCGGCGACGACTTTCCTTTCGCCACCCGCGCGGAATTCGTCGAGGCGATCGAGGCCGGCGGTGTCGCGGCGATGGAAGTGCTGGCCCGCGATCTGAAGGCGCTCGGGCTCTATGCGGCGCGGTCGCTGTCCTATGAGGGAGTGGAATACCAACTGGTCGAGCACCGGCTCACCGAGGAGCAGATCCGCATCTATGACGCCTATGCGAGCGGCTTCAGCATCATCCACAACAACCTCGATGCCGCGCTACGGGCGGCCAACGTCACCGGCACCACCGGCACGCTGAACGCGCAGGCCAAGTCCGCCGCGAGATCCGCATTCGAATCCGCCAAGCAGCGGTTCTTTAATCACTTGATCACCGCGATGAAGGTGCCGTCGCTGATCGCGTCGGTCGAACGGGATCTGAGCGACGGCCACGCCGCCGTGATTCAGATCGTCTCGACCGGTGAGGCGCTGATGGAGCGCCGGCTTGCGGAAATTCCCACCGAGGAATGGGGCGATGTTCAGGTCGACATCACGCCGCGAGAATATGTGCTCGATTATCTGGCTCATTCATTCCCGACCCAACTCTACGAGCCGTTCACCGACAGCGAAGGCAATCTGTCGTCTCGGCCGGTGTTTCGGGATGGCCAACCGGTGCAATGCCGGGACGCGGTCGCGCGGCGAGACCGATTGATCGAACATCTGGCCTCGCTGCCGGGTGTGCATGGTGCACTCGATCAGATCGTGCAGCGCTTTGGCACCGACACGGTTGCGGAGGTGACAGGACGTTCCCGGCGCATCATCCGCAAGACCAACGCCGATGGTACAGGTCGCCTTGCCGTGGAGAACCGCGCCGGCTCCGCCAATCTCGGCGAGGCGCAGGCGTTCATGGATGATCTCAAACGCATCCTGGTGTTCTCGGAAGCTGGCGGTACCGGGCGCTCCTATCATGCGGAGCTGTCGGCCAGTAACCGGCGCCTGCGGGTGCATTATCTGTTGGAAGCCGGATGGAAGGCCGATGCGGCGATCCAGGGGCTCGGCCGCACCAATCGTACCAATCAGGCGCAGCCGCCGCTGTTCCGGCCGATCGCCACCAATGTGAAAGCGGAGAAGCGCTTTCTCTCGACCATTGCGCGGCGGCTCGACACGCTGGGCGCCATCACCAAGGGCCAGCGCCAGACCGGCGGGCAGGGCCTGTTCCGCGCCGAGGACAATCTTGAAAGCCATTATGCCCGCGACGCCCTGCGGCAACTGTATCTGCTGCTGGTCAATGGCAAGATTGCGGATTGTTCGCTGCAAGCGTTCGAGGACGCCACCGGGCTGAAGCTGACTGATAGCAACGGGATCAAGGACGATCTGCCGCCGATCACCACCTTCCTGAATCGGCTGTTGGCGCTGACAATCGATCTGCAGAACATTCTGTTTGCCGCGTTCGAGCAATTGCTGACCGCGCGCGTCGAGGGCGCGATCGCCTCCGGCAGCTATGACGTCGGCCTGGAAACTCTGACCGCCGAGAGTTTTGCCGTCACCGGCCGGCAGACGATCTACCCCCATCCCGGCACCTCGACTGAGACCAGTCTGCTGACGATCACCCAGCGCGAGCGTAACCGGCCGGTCACGCTCGACGAGGCATTGGAGCGCCTCTCCGATCCGCGCGCGCGTCTTCTGGTCAACAGCCAATCGGGGCGTGCCGCGGTGCAGGTTCCGGCACGTAGCATCATGCTGGACGACGGCGAGGTGGAACGCCTGGTCCGGCTGATCCGGCCGATCGAGCATCCGACGTTGCCGCTGGCTTTGATGCCGCAGACCCATTGGCAGGAAGCCGATCGGGAATTCTTTGCGCGCGCCTGGGAAGCAGAAGTGGCTGATGTGCCGGAATTTACCTGCAGCGAGATCCACATCGTTGCCGGGCTGCTGTTGCCGATCTGGAAGCGGTTGCCGAACGAGTCGACGCGTGTCTACCGGCTCCAGACCGACACCGGCCAACGCATCATCGGCCGCAAGGTGTCACCCGCCTGGGCGGCGACCGCGACCGATGTGGGTCTATCGACCATCACCCCCGATGCTGCGTTTGCGGCACTGCTCGATGGCAAGACGATCATTGATCTCGCTGAATCTTTGCAGCTTCGGCGTGTCCGCGTGATGGGTGCAAACCGGATCGAGCTGAACGGCTTCTCCGAGGCGATGCGCGACCGGCTGCGCGCCTACGGCCTGTTCAGCGAGATCATTTCCTGGAAGCTGCGCTTCTTCGTGCCGGTCGACGCGACCGGCCCGGCGGTGCTGGCCAAAGTGCTGGAGCACTATCCGGTGCTCCGGGTCGCCGATCGGACGGCGGCGTGACCTCAAGTGCTGCGGATCTGGCGCATCGTCTCGCGCGTGAGGCCGAGGCGGTGTGCCGCCTCTATCTCTCCAACGGACGCCGGGTCGGCAATTATTGGCAGGTCGGGGACGTCAGGAACACCGCCGGCCGCTCGATGTTCGTGCGCCTGAAGGGCAGGGACCGCGGGCGCCCCGCGGGCAAATGGACCGACGCCGCCACCAGCGAGCATGGTGATCTGCTCGACGTGATCCGGGAAAGTTGCGGCCTGGCCGATTTCCGCGATGTCGCCGATGAGGCACGGCGCTTCCTGAGCCAGCCACGATCCGATCCAGAGCGGGACCACTGGCACGGACCATCCCAGGCTCCAACCGGCTCGCCGGAATCGGCACGGCGGCTGTTCGCGATGACGAGGCCGATTGTTGGGACGCTCGTCGAAACCTACCTGCGTCATCGCGGCATCACCAACCTGAACGATATCGCCAGCCTGCGCTTTCATCCCCGCTGCTACTATCGCCCGGATAGGGATGAGCCAACCCAGACCTGGCCTGCGATGATCGCAGCCGTCACCGATCTTGAAGGGCATATCACCGGGGCTCATCGCACCTGGCTCGATCCGTCCGGCATCGACAAGGCGCCGATCGATACACCGCGACGCGCGATGGGCGATCTTCTTGGCAACGCCGTCCGCTTCGGTGTGGCCGCGGATGTGATGGCGGCGGGCGAAGGCATCGAAACCATGCTGTCACTGCGCGAGGTCATGCCGAACATGCCGATGGCCGCTGCATTATCGGCGGCACATCTCGGGGCCATCCTGTTTCCGGCAACGCTGCGCCGTCTCTATATCGTCCGCGACAGCGATCGGGCCGGCGATAGCGCGCTGGAATGGTTGCTTGGCCGAACGCAGGCAGCGGGAATCGAGCCGATTGCACTGTCGCCACGCGGCGGCGACTTCAACGAGGATCTTCGGGAGCTTGGCATCGACGCGCTTCGGGCTTTGGTGCGGAGGCAGATTAGCCCGGACGACGTCTTACGTTTCATGCAGTGCTGATCTGATGGCGGGAAGGCAATTGGTGCGGGGCTTTCCTCGCTCCGTCGTGATCGATCCTGAATCTCTCCTGTTCTCGCGGAGAGCACCGCGCGCACGGCCTTCTTGAGAGGGCGATCGATGCGGCAAGCGTTCCGGATCCGCAATGGCTTCGCCGACTATTTTCCGCCGGCGGGGAAGACCCGCCTTTGCATCGCGAGGCAAAATAGCCGGCTCTCGCCATCCTCCGCTTCGCTTCGGCCGCTGTCGCTGCGCTCGGCGGTGCAGATCCGGCTCGCCCGCCGCAGTTCGTCGCCATGAAGGCCGCGATGGGCGCGGTCGATCCGCCAGAGGCGAGTATCATGACCATCGATCACGACGACATCGGCTTCGAGCCGCAGCAAAGCGCATCGCCAACCGACCACATCCTGACCGAGCTGCAGCTCCACGGCTATCGTCCGTTCCAGGACGAGCCAGATCCGAGACCTTTGCCCGAAGCGCGAATGATCGCGGGCGCCATCGCCGACATCTTCGATGCCCTTGTCGCCACGCTGAGCGAAACCCGTCTCGAGCCCGATCTTCAGGATCTGCTGTGGTCGACCGTCAATCTCTTCCACCGCGCCAACGAACGCATCGAGCGTGAACTCGATGACAACGAACAGGCGCAGAAGCGCAGCCAGCGCGACCAGGATGGCTCCGAAATCCGCTCGGTGGAACTGGAGCGCCTCACCGCCGAAGGCATGACCCTGATCGAGCGCCGCAACACCATAGAATTCTTCCGCGACCAGGCCGCCGAACACTTCGTTCGCCACACCGGATCGCACTGGCATCCGCGCAGCGGCTCGATGGTGAACCACCGCGCTCTGACTTCGGCGGTGATCGACAGCCGCGACTTTATCGCCGCCAGACGCCGCGCCGAGACCGAGGTGCTCCTGCCCGCAGGACCGAAGATTGCCGTCACCGGCGGGCTTAACTTCAACGATCACCGGCTGATCTGGGACAAACTCGATCAGGTCCACGCCAAGCACCCCGACATGGTGCTGCTGCACGGCGGTTCGCCGAAGGGTGCAGAACGCATCGCTGCCCGATGGGCCGACCACCGCAAGGTACCGCAGATCGCCTTCAAGCCGGACTGGACCAAACACGCCAAGGCCGCGCCGTTCAAGCGCAACGACCAGATGCTCGATGTGCTGCCGATCGGCGTGATGGTATTCCCCGGCACCGGCATTCAGGAGAACATGGCCGACAAGGCACGCAAGCTCGGCATCCCGGTCTGGAAATTCGGAGAGCGCGGCGCGTAAGCGCCGCTTTCCCTCATGGCGAGGAGACCAATCCGGCTTCAGCACGTTTCGCCGACCGTGCATCCGCTGATTATTCCGCCCAACGCCCCGAAGACGCCACCGCGAATTCTCGCTGGCGCCACGACCGGCTTGCGCTATAATTTCCACTGCGCCGTGGTGGTGGTGGAAGGCGCAACCCTTGCAACATTTGTCACGGGAGCCACCACCATGATCATCACCGGCATTGTTCTCAATATCGCAGGCCTCGGCATGCTCTGCTGGGCCATGTTCAGGATTGCCGTTTATGCATTGCCGTTCTTCGTCGGCATGATGGCAGGAATCTCCGCATTGCTAACCGGAGCAGGGCCGTTTGGCGCCATTGTCGTTGGTATCATCTTCGGCGCTTTCGCACTCGTTGCCGGACAGCTTGCGTTCTCCGTCGCGCGTTCTGCCGCTTTCCGCCTTGTGGTCGGCCTGCTGTTCGCGTTGCCGGCCGCCGTCGCGGGCTATCAATTAAGCCTCGGCTTTGCTCATCTCGGCATTGTCTCGGAAGGCTGGCGCCAAGTGTTCGCCTTGATCGGCGCCGTCACCGTCGGTGGCTCGGCATGGACACGGATGGGGATGCTGGTAGCCCCGCTGCCGATCGAGGGCGTTCACGCAAGTTCTCCTCAGCCGCCGCTGGAATCGGTGACGACCAGCGTGTGAATGCGCGGGTCAGTCGTCGGGCGGTTGTGAAATCGAACGAATAGCTGCGGGTGGTCGCGACCTCTCTGTCGGGCGTTCCTCGTGAGCGCTTCGATGGACGGCCGACGTCTCCGCGGACTTCAAACCCCGGGTCGCTGGCGCGAGGCGTCCTCTGTTGCTCGGGATGCAAGAGCCGCCTTTCTGTACGCCAGGGTTTCTGTTGTTTCGCCTGGGTGGCTGAGTCTCTTGTGTGTGCCGATCGATAGCTGGCACGTCTCCCCCCAACATGCTGTTCACGCACGCGAGCACCTTGCCTCTCTTTGGCTTGATCTGGCCGAAGGCCGGCTGCGCCTCGATCGCCTGGACCGCAATGGCTGTGGTGAAACTTTCTTCCCCTGGGCAGACCACCCCACGCGATATTTCGCGGGGGGCCCCGGTCCGCCCATTCCTCGCGAGGCAAGAAAGTCTCCCCGTCGCCATCCTCCGCTGCGCTACGGCCCAACCGGGTGCGGCGTCGATCGCCTTCGGCTTTCAGATCGCCATCGAGGCCGCGGTGGTCGCGGGCTCGAAAACAGCAAGGAGAAGTGACATGGCTAACATCGGCTCATTCAAGAAATCCGGCCAGGAATTCCAGGGCGAGATCGTCACCCTGAGCCTTCAGACCAAGGGCGTCCGCATCGTTCCCGAAACCGACCGCAGCAACGAGAACGCGCCGAGCCACCGGGTCTACGTCGGCCGCGCCGAGATCGGGGCCGCCTGGTCGAAGCGCTCCGGCGAAGGACGCGACTACCTCTCGGTCAAGCTGGACGATCCGAGCTTCAACGCCCCGATCTACGCCAACCTGTTCGACGACGAAGACGCCGAGACCTTCACCCTGATCTGGTCCCGCAGCCGCAAGCCCAACGGCGACTGACCGAACCAATCACCGGAACGCCTCGCTCAACTGAGCGGGCGTTTCGAGCAGCGATAGCTTCTGCTGGGTGACCGCAGATCCGGCAAACCTCTCGCGGCGCGGGACCTTGTCTCAGAATTTCCAGACGCCGGCGCGTCGGCCACGCGTTGATCAGGCTTTCCGCCTCGCCGCTTTCGAGCGCTCACCGGCGGCTTCCTCATCTGGCTGAATCAGATCGACGTGACTGACGCCAAGAGCCGCTGCGAGATGAAACAGTGTGACAACTGTCGGGTTGCGCTTGCCTCGTTCAAGACCGCTGACATACTGCTGCGTGAAGCCCGAAACCTCAGCAAAACGCTCCTGGGTGAAGTCTTTCTCTTTCCGCAATCTCGCAAAATTCCGGCCGACAAGCTTGCGCATATCCATTTGCGCAAAATGCGTCTTTACACACTACAAGGTTTATCCTCTATAATATGTATTCGAACGGGACGTTTCCTTAGTGGAATGTGACCAAACGACGGCGTATTTTCGCCAAATGCTGATATCACTCGAGGCCGAATTCTCCCCGCAGGATGTTTGATGCGTAATCCTGAACTCGATCCCGACGTTGCCGATGTCGCACCGGTTGGTCCGACGCTGACGAGCTATGACCAGGAGCATCTGGTTACTTATTTACGTCTGCTGGATGCCGATGCCGAGGATGCAGATTGGCAGGAAGTGGCGAAAATCGTTCTACACATCGATCCCGCTTGCGAACAAGAACGAGCTCGTCGTGCGTATGAGAGCCACTTGGCTCGCGCAAAATGGATGACCGAAAGCGGCTACCGGTATCTATTGCGTCCGAACATCCCAGAATGAATCTGATTGGCGCTTCAGCTGTGATACGAACAAACTTTCACCCAGATGTAGCGGTCAGTTTGGTACCTCAGAAGTTGCATTATTACTGAAGTGCGTGAGCGGTTGGCTGGTACGATGCGGTGGGTGCATCATTGCTCGCGCGGTTAGGGGGACGACCAGATGCCTAATTTTGATTGGCGATCACCTGCGACCTATGCCCGCGCCGAAGCGCTCGATCACACCGGCTTTGCCTGGGAGTGTCTTCGTCGCAATCCGGACTACCGGCGCGACTGGCAGGCGCTCGGGAGACCGCCTGATCAAGCACTGATGATACCCTTCAGGAGCCAATGGGGCCTCTCCTTTCGCCGCTGATCCGACGTTGTCGTCGCTGGATCAGCCGATATTCTGGGCCCCAGAAGTTCTTCCAACCGTTATTGCGGTCGGTCCAAGCCGTGCAATTGCCGCTGGCAATGGGCTCAGTCTGGCGCATTTGTCGACCGGCGAAATTCGCCAAGCGGCCGACGGCTGGCATGTCGTGTTGCGCGTTCGAGAGGTGGAACATCGGCTTTGGCTACGACAGCCGCCCGTGATCGGCGAAACCTACGCCGCCGAATTGTCGTTCGACGAGGACTTCGATATTCGCGCGAATGCCGCGAGGAGGTTGTGGCGGACGCTGCGTGGGCGTGCCGCTGGTCCTGCACTGTATGCGCTCTCCCCGCAGCGCCGGCGGCGACTTTCGATGGCACTTCGCGCGCTTGATGCCAGGGTCGAAGGCAATAGTTATCGAGGCATAGCAGTGGTGCTGTTCGGCGGGAAAAGCATCCCCGAGCGAGCGTGGAAGACCCATGATTTGCGCAATCGGACCATCCGATTGGTGCAGACCGGCTTTGCTTTGATGCGGGGTGGCTATCGCGGCCTTTTGCATCGGCCCCAGCGCAAGAAGCGAAAATCCGGGTGAGCCACGGGGTGCCGAAAATTGGCACTTCGATCATCGGCATCCCCTCGGACATTGCCACTCCGCCATCGTGACCTCCGACGCGCCGCGATCGTGTCCCGTGGCGTGGTGTAGCTGGCGGCGGGTCACGCGACTGCCGGGTTGGTCCGGGCCGGTCAGCTGGCGAATGCCGGAAGGCTGACGGCGGGATCATCGCCGATCGGGGCGATGGTTTCCAGCGTCATGTAGCGGGCGCGCTGCACCGCCCATTCGTCGTTCTGTTCGAGCAGGATGGCGCCGACCAGACGGATGATGGCGTCTTCGTTGGGGAAGATGCCGACCACCTCGGTGCGACGCTTGATCTCGCCGTTGAGGCGTTCGATCGGATTGGTCGAATGCAGCTTGGTGCGATGCGCCGGCGGGAAGCTCATATAGGCGAGCACATCGACCTCGGCTTCATCGAGGAAGGCCGCGAGCTTCGGCAGCTTCGGCCGCAGTTGGTCGGCGACCCGGCGCCATTGGGTTCGCGCGGCTTCAGCGTCGTCCTGCGCAAACGCCGTGCCGATGAAGGCGGAGACGACGCGCCGCCCGCTCTTGCCGGCATGGGCGAGCACGTTGCGCATGAAGTGGACGCGGCAGCGTTGCCAGGTGGCGTTGAAGACCTTGCTGACCGCGGCCTTGATGCCTTCATGGGCGTCGGAGATCACCAACTTGACGCCGCGTAGCCCCCGGCGGGCGAGCTTGCGCAGGAACCCGGTCCAGAACGTCTCGGCCTCGGAGGGCCCGATATCGAGCCCGAGAATCTCGCGCCGCCCGTCGCTGTTGACGCCGACCGCGACGATCACCGCGACCGAGACGATGCGCCCGGCCTGGCGCACTTTGACGTAGGTGGCGTCGATCCACAGATACAGCCAGTCGCCCTCGATCGGCCGGCCAAGAAACGCCTTCACCTTGTCGTCGATCTCCTCGCACAGCCGCGACACCTGGCTCTTGGAGATGCCGCTCATCCCCATCGCCTTGACCAGATCGTCGACCGAGCGGGTCGAGACGCCATGCACATAGGCCTCCTGGATCACCGCGGTGAGTGCCTTCTCGGCCATCCGCCGCGGCTCCAGAAAGCCCGGAAAATAGCTGCCCTTGCGCAGCTTCGGGATCCGCAGTTCGACGGTGCCGGCGCGGGTCTCCCAGTCGCGGTCGCGATAGCCGTTGCGCTGCGCCAGTCGCTCGGGGGTCTTCTCGCCATAGCCGGCGCCGGTCAGGCTGCCGACCTCCATCTCCATCAGCCGCTGGGCGGCAAAGCCGATCATCTCGCGCAGCAAATCGGCGTCGGGGGTCTTCTCCACGAGCGAGCGCAGGTTCATCATGTCGTCGGTCATCGGTGGTTCCTCGGTTGCGTTGGTGTGTCGCAACCCGATCCTACCGGGAAATCGTCGATGACCGCCGCAAAGCCGCCCGCCCGCTACGGCGCCAGTTGAGGGCGCGCGTGCGGGCGGCTTTGCTCTACCGAGCTACACCACTTGGTGGGACACGACCCGCGCCGCGAACCGCTCGCGCGCTCCACGAAATCACGGAGGCTTCCAAATGGTCGATCCCAATGCCGGTCTACCGCCACGCTACCTGCGCACGCCCGAGGCCGCTCGGTTCCTCGGTCTGTCGGGCCGTACGCTGGAGAAGCACCGCACCTACGGCACCGGCCCGACCTATCGGAAGATCGGCGGCCGCGTCGTCTATGCGCTCGAAGATCTGAAAACCTGGGTTGATCGCGGGACCAAGACCTCGACCTCCGATCCCGGCACAGGGGTCGTGCTACCCGCCAAGCGGCATGCATCGGCCCTGGTGGCCTATGCCGGCCAGACCCGTCGCTGATTGTACGGGAGCGCACATGGCGATTCGACGTCTGCGCAGATCGGAGCGCGAGCAACTCGAGCTGTTTCGTGCGCTTCCTGGCGATCTTTCGCCGCGGGACGCGCAGGATCTGATGGCCTATCCGTTCTTCTCGCTTGCAAAATCGAAGCGCGTCGCGCCGATCGATTTTCGCGCCGGCAAGATTGCCATTCGGGTCGAAGCTGTGCCGGAATACGGTATGGCGACGATCTGGGACGCTGACGTTCTGATCTGGGCTGCCTCGCAGATCGTTGAAGCCCGTGACGCCGGTCTCAAGACATCTCGGCTGATGGCGGCGACGCCTTATGAAATCCTCACATTCGTCGGCCGCGGCACCGGCGCACGCGACTACGACCGCCTCAAGGCTGCACTCGATCGTCTGCAATCGACGACGATTATGACCTCGATCCGCCAGCCGACCGAGCGCCGGCGGCATCGTTTCTCCTGGATCAATGAATGGAAAGAGACCGCCGATCCGCACGGTCGTGCGCTCGGGCTGGAGCTGATCCTGCCGGATTGGTTCTATGCCGGCGTGCTGGACGAGGCGCTCGTACTGACCATCGACGGGGCGTATTTCAGTCTGACCGGCGGATTGGAGCGCTGGCTTTATCGCCTGGTTCGCAAACATGGCGGCCACCAGACCGGCGGCTGGAGCTTTGACTTTTACCATCTTCACGCCAAATCCGGCAGCCTCTCGCCGCCAAAACACTTTGCCTACGACCTGCGCGAAATCGTCCGCCGCCAGACCATCCCCGGTTATCGGTTGCTGATTGAACGCGGTCTGCGCGGCACCGAGCGCCTCAACTTCACGCCCATTCCTGTCGATCCGATGACGATTGCCTTGCGCGGTCGCGCAACCGTGCCTGAGGACAAGCTGTGAATCATCTCGTGCTATCAGGGACCGCAACCCTCGTGCTATCGGGGACCCGATCCTCGTGCTATCGGGGACCGAAATCGGGCGAAACGGATTGCCGCTCAACGGCTTGCAGCGCCCGTAACTTCTCTAACCTGGAATCCTTCGGATTCTTTCTAACGGACGTCGCGGTTTCGCTGGTGTGGTGCCACTTTCAGCGGTGCGCTGCTTTACTGCCAACGCCCTTCCAAACCCGAAGGGCCGTACCAACAATACGCTCGCTCTCCGAATGTGCGGCGTCCTGGTTCGGCAGTCCTCCAATCTCGGGAGGCCGACATGGATAACCTCACGCATGTCGAATTGCTGTGGCTGGAAAAGCGGATCGAGAACTGGATCCGGTTCGGTCACGCTGCCCAGGAACAGATTCTCGACCGCAAGCGCCGCATCCTTTCGTTCGCGCCGGGCAGCATCTTTGCGTTCGTTCGTTGGACCTCGAACGATTTCGGGACGGTCGTTTCGCGCATCGACATAGTCAGGGCTGTGCCGCCGGGTCAGCGCTGCACGACCGTGCCTTTTGTGCGCCCCGGTGGCGAGATCCTGTTGCGACTGGCCGGCTGGCCTAAGGTCGAGCGCGTGCTGCAGTTCGTCGATGCCGTCGAGGCGCTCGGCTTCGATCCCGCCGACGCCGCGCCAGACTACTGGCATCACGTCCACAACCGTCTGTCGGTCAACGAGGTGCCCCGCGCCTACACGCGAACGCGGCATCAGGCTTGGCTCCAGCGACGCAGGATCGCAACATGAAGGCCCGGAAAGTGACATTTCTCACGACGCTATCGGCTGCAGCGATCCTGTTGGTTTCAATGGGCGAACAAACACCGAAGCTTTTCATCTGGAACGCCTCCGAGAGCGTGCCCGTCGGGCTCTACCGGCTGCGGCCGATCCGCAAACTTGCCGTCACCGAATTGGTCGCGGTCCAGCCGCCAGAGCCGCTTGCCAAATTCCTGAGCGAGGGCGGTTATCTACCCCGCGGCATTCCGATGCTGAAGCGCGTGTTGGCGCTACCCGGACAGACGGTTTGCCGGAATCATCTCCTTATTTCGGTTGACGATATCGCGCTGGGTGAGGCGCTGGAGCGCGACCGCAGAGACCGATCGCTGCCGGTCTGGCAGGGCTGCCATGTGGTTGCCGAGGGCGAAGTCTTCCTCATGAACTTGCAGTCCGCCGACTCGCTCGACGGCCGATATTTCGGCGTGACGCCGGCGACTGCGATCCTCGGACGAGCAGAGCCTCTCTGGACCAAAGAGGAGGAGTGATGTTGCCGTCCGATCGCATCCTCTCTGTTTTTTCTGTACGCGATCTGAATGCGGGTCATTCCTTCCTCCCGGCCAATGCCCGCATCGCTATCGTGCGCATGACAGGCGCCAAGCGGCGTTCAGGCCGAGGGATTTCTGGCCTGCAGCCGAAGGCGGCGATCATCCGGCTACGTCGCCGACTTGCCGGTACGATGGTTTGGATCTTCGCGATTCTCGCATCATCGCTGTCGTGCAATGGTGTTGCTTGCGCCGACCAGCCAGCACGCGGCACGCAGACCGCAAGTCAACCGCTTGCCGACTCCCTTGCGCCGTTTATCACCGAGGCCTCCGAACGGTTTGCGATCCCGGAACGCTGGATCCGTGCGGTGATGCGGGCTGAGAGCTCTGGCAAGATGCGAGCCCGATCAGCGAAAGGCGCCATCGGGCTGATGCAGATTATGCCGGAGACGTGGACGGAATTGCGTACGCGCTACGGTCTCGGTGCTGATCCCTACGATCCGCACGACAACATCCTGGCTGGCGCTGCTTATCTCCGCGAACTCCATGATCGGTACGGCATGGCGGGATTTATTGCCGCCTACAATGCCGGTCCCCGACGTTACGACGACCATCTGGCGACCGGGCGATCGTTGCCCGATGAGACGCAAGCCTACGTCGCGGCGATCATGCCGATGATCGGGATCGAATTGTATGCTGTCGGGAGTGGCGTCATCACGACCTCGCTAACGGTGGCACGCTGCCCCCTGTTTATCATGCGCCCGGCAAGTAACTCAACTGCTGGTCGGACGTCGTCCGACGTGCGGCCTGATGGTTCACTAAGTACCCGCGCCGTGGTCGATCTATCGGCGCTCGTGCCGCAATCGAGCAACCTATTTGCGCGCAGTGCCAGCTGGGTTCGACCGTGATGATCCAAATCGTGGTGCATCGCAGTCTCTCGTGCAGGGCCGTAGGTTCGCAGAGAAGTCAGCTGAGGCGGAGAGGTGAGGCCACAGATGGCGAGATAAAAGCGCCGACGTCCGTCGTGCGCATGTGGTTGGTCGGGTTGAGGATTTGCGACGCGGCCAGAAATCGTCTGCTGGCGCCTCCAACGAAACTGCGTGGAAAATCAAGCTGCCGAGCGCCGTCGGTGATGTACTGCGGATCTCGAGATCACCATGAAGCAGCCCAATGATGATTTGCGTCTGCGTCCGGGCCGTATCCGTGATGGCGGCCGCGGTGCGGTCCGACAGAAGAGCTTTGTCGGGCAGGTCATGCGCGCCGCCAAAAAGGCAGGGCACTCGGGGAAAGGCTTTGGCCGGGAAGGGCGAGGCACGGCCTCCCGGTTCGGCCGGGGGCGTTCCGCGGCGCTGGCTTTGTCGCTTCGGTCGCCATCGCGGCGGGTGGTGGTGAAGGCGCGGGTGGTGCGGCATCGTGGCAGCCGTTTCCGATCGGCGCCGCTGACCAAGCATGTCATCTATCTCAAGCGCGAGGGAGTCACTCGGGATGGCGCGGATGTCCGGATGTTCGATGCCAGGTCCGACGCCGCAGATGAACGCGGCTTCGCTGAGCGATGCGAGGATGACCGTCATCATTTTCGTTTTATCGTCTCACCGGAAGACGCGCCCGAGATGCAGGATCTGCGAGCCTTTACCCGGGAACTGATGGTGGATGCCGAACGCGATCTCGGCACCAGGCTTGACTGGATCGGCGTCGATCACTGGAACACCGACAATCCGCACGTCCACATCCTGGTCCGCGGGCGTGCCAATGACGGCCAGGACCTCGTCATCAGCCGCGACTACATCAGTCGTGGAATTCGGGCCCGCGCCGCCGAACGGGTCACGCTTGAGCTGGGTCCACGCAGTGAGCGGGAGATCCGATCCACGCTCGAGAAGGAGGTCGATGCCGAGCGTTGGACCGGTCTCGACCGCGCACTGCAAACCGCAGCCGATGAGGGAGCGGGGATGGCCGATCTGAGGCCTGACTCAGCGGACAATGATCCGGAACTGCGGCGGCTGATGATCGGCAGGGTGACGAAGCTGGAGCGCCTCGGACTTGCCGAGCAAATCGGGCCGGGCTGCTGGAGCTTGAAGCCCGGTCTCGAGGATACGTTGCGCGATCTATCCGTCCGCGGCGACATCATCAAGACCATGCACCGGGCGATGGCGGGACTCGGTCGCGAGCCGGATGTGTCGAGGTTCGCGCTTCATGGCGATGAGGTCGCCGATCCGGTGCTTGGCCGGCTGATGGCGCGCGGGCTCCATGACGAGTTGAGGGGCTCCGCCTATGCGGTGGTCGATGGAGTCGATGGCAGGACGCATCACCTTCGCTTTTCCGATCTTGAAATGACCGGCGACGCCGCGCCCGGCGCCATTGTCGAAGCGCGAGCCTATGACGATGCCAACGGCAGGAAACGGCTGTCGTTGGCCGTCCGGTCGGATCTCAGCTTGCAGGACCAAGTTACAGCGCCGGGCGCGACCTGGCTCGACCGTCAACTCATTTCCCGCGAACCGGCGATCGGTGGCGGCGGGTTCGGAGCCGAGGTGCGCGACGCAATGGAGCGTCGCGTCGATCATCTGGCGAGTGAGGGGCTCGCGAGCCGGCATGGAAGCCGGCTCGTGTTTGCGCGGGATCTGCTCGATACGTTGCGTCGACGCGAGCTGGATGCCGCGGCCAAGAGAATTGGTGCCGAGAACGGGCTCGCCTATCGTTCAGCCGCAGAGGGCGCATACGTTGCCGGCATCTATCGTCAACGTCTCACGCTTATCAGCGGCCGGTTCGCGATGATCGACGACGGCCTCGGCTTTCAACTGGTGCCTTGGCGGCCGGCATTGGAGCAGCAACTCGGCCGCCACATCTCCGGCATCGTGAAGCCGGGCGGAGGGGTGGACTGGAGCTTTGGCCGAAAGCGCGGGCTCGGCCTCTAACTTCGGGCAGGGTCGGCAATTCTTCGCCACGGTGCGCGCCAATGCGACTTTGCCAACAACGGCATTGAAGACCGACCGAAGCACCATTTGTTTGAGTGAATCCATTGTCTCGGAACCAGGTTCGTGTCCGCCACCAAGATCCTCTGGGGTCAGATCATCGTCGTCTTCGCGGTCGTCCTCATCACCATGTGGGCGGCGACGCAATGGGTCGCGTGGAAGCTTGGCTTCCAGCCGCAACTCGGACAGCCCTGGTTTGAGCTGCTGCCCGGTGTTCCGGTCTATCTTCCTCCGGCGTTTTTCTGGTGGTGGTACGCCTACGACGCCTATGCGCCTGACGTGTTCGTCGAGGGGGCTTACATCGCGGCGTCAGGTGGGTTCCTGGCGATTGCGGTTGCGATCGGCATGTCGGTGTGGCGCGCTCGTGAGGTGAAGATTGCCGCCACCTATGGCTCGGCGCGCTGGGCGTCGCTGCCTGAGCTTCGTGCCGCCGGTCTCACCGGGCCGGACGGTGTCGTGCTCGGCCGGTTCGAGCAGGACTATTTGCGTCACGATGGTCCGGAACATGTGCTGTGTTTTGCGCCGACCCGGTCCGGCAAGGGCGTCGGTCTGGTGGTGCCCACGCTTCTGACGTGGCCGGGCTCATGCATCGTCCATGACATCAAGGGCGAGAACTGGACACTGACGTCGGGCTATCGGGCCCGGCATGGCCGGGTGTTGCTTTTCGATCCGACCAATTCGAGGTCGGCGGCCTACAACCCGCTGCTCGAGGTTCGCCGCGGCGAGTGGGAGGTCCGCGACGTCCAGAATGTCGCCGATGTGCTGGTTGACCCCGAGGGCTCGCTGGAGCGGCGCAACCATTGGGAAAAGACCAGCCATGCTCTGCTGGTCGGCGCAATTCTTCACGTGCTCTATGCCGAACCGGACAAGACGCTCGCCGGTGTTGCCGGCTTTCTGTCCCATCCGAAGCGGCCGATCGAGGCAACGCTACGGGCGATGATGACGTCGGCGCATCTTGGGGAGGCGGGTCCGCATCCGGTGATCGCATCTGCCGCTCGCGAGCTCCTCAACAAGAGCGAGAATGAACGATCCGGCGTGCTCTCGACCGCGATGTCGTTCCTTGGTCTCTACCGCGATCCGGTGGTGGCGAAGGTGACGCAGCATTGCGACTGGCGCATCAGTGATCTGGTCGAGGGCGAGCGTCCCGTCACGCTCTACCTGGTGGTGCCGCCATCCGACATCAGCCGGACCAAACCGTTGGTGCGGCTGATCCTCAACCAGATCGGCCGTAGGCTCACCGAAGATCTGCATCCGAAAGGGCGGCGGCATCGATTGCTGCTGATGTTGGACGAATTTCCGGCGCTGGGCCGGTTGGATTTCTTCGAGTCGGCGTTGGCCTTCATGGCCGGTTATGGGCTGAAAAGCTTTCTGATTGCGCAGTCGCTCAATCAGATCGAAAAGGCCTACGGGCCCAACAACGCCATTTTGGACAATTGCCACGTCCGGGTCTCGTTTGCCACCAACGACGAGCGCACCGCCAAGCGGGTGTCGGATGCGCTTGGCACCGCGACCGAGATGCGGGCGATGAAGAACTATGCCGGGCACAGGCTCAGTCCCTGGCTCGGTCATCTGATGGTGTCGCGGCAGGAGACAGCACGACCACTGCTGACGCCCGGCGAGGTGATGCAACTGCCGCCCAGCGATGAATTGGTGCTGATCTCAGGTTGTCCGCCGATCCGGGCCAAGAAGGCGCGCTACTTCGAAGATCCAAGATTGACCGAGCGGATCCTGACGCCGCCGTTGCTGGAGGCAAAGCAGGGCAGTACGAAGCCAGACGATGACTGGTGCCGATTGCCATCTCCCGCGGCAGGCCGTGACGGTCGGATTTCCGACGCGCCGGGAGACGATTCCACGGGTGATCCCGCCAACGCCGGCATCCGCCGGGAACCAGAGCTTCCCGACCACGAGGAAATTGCCCCGGAGCGAGCGACCCCGCCACCTGAGTTTGGGTTTGTCGAAGACGAGCCCGACGACGAAGCAGCCCGTGCCCGTGCATTGCGTCGGCAGGTTCGTGGGCTTGCACGCCAGGCCGCGATGGATCCCGGCGATGGTATCGAACTCTAGGAGCGATCATGCGGACCAAGCACACTTTTCGTCTGCCGCCGGACCTCGCTGGCCAACTCGCTGACTACGCCACCCGCAAGCGCGTACCGCAGGCGCTCGTGGTGGAGACTGCGTTGGCATCGTATCTGTCGCCGGACAATTCGGAACGGATGGAAGCAGCACTGGGCCGTCGGCTCGATCGCCTGACGCGGCAGGCCGAACGATTGGAGCGCCACGTCATGATCTCGAACGAGGCGCTCGCACTGTTCGTCCGCTTCTGGCTCACTGTGACCCCGCCATTGCCGGATACCGCACAGCCGGCCGCGCAGGCCAAAGGCCGCGAGCGCTACGAAGGTTTTGTCGAGGCGCTCGGGCGACGCCTGGCCAAGGGGCAGACCCTGTCGCAGGAAATCTCGCAGGACCTTGTTCCCAAGGACGCAGCACCAGACCGAACGGATGGTTCCTTGTAAGCGAGTTCGCCGTCCGCCTGCCTTTCTACGCCACAACGCTACGACCGATCTGATCTTGTTGCGCGATCGCGTATCCTGCCTTTCCTAATCATCCCCGAGATTTCCGGTCGTATTCACGGCCGACAAGCGGGGCAAAAGTGGCAATCCATCATCTCAATCACGAGGCGACATCGCGTGGCGCGCGCATGCTGCGGACCGCATTGGGTCCGTCGATCGCGCTTTGGCTGGAAGATGCTGAAGTCGTTGAGGTGATGCTCAACCCGGATGGCCGGCTCTGGATCGACCGGCTGGCAGTTGGACTTGTCGATACCGGGGAACGGTTGTCGGCCCGCGATGGCGAGCGGATCGTCCGTCTCGTCGCGCACCACGTCGGCGTGGAGGTGCATTCGGCTTCACCGCGCGTCTCGGCAGAGTTGCCGGAAACCGGCGAGCGTTTCGAGGGATTGCTCCCGCCAGTCGTCGCTGCACCAACCTTTGCGATCCGCAAGCCCGCGGTCGCGGTCTTCACGCTCGACGACTACGCCGCAGCCGGAATCATGACGGCGTGTCAGGCCGAGACCCTGCGCGCGGCCGTCGCGGAGCGCCGTAACATTCTGGTCGCGGGTGGCACCTCGACCGGCAAAACCACGCTGACCAATGCGCTGCTGGCGGAAGTTGCCAAGACGTCCGATCGCGTGGTGCTGATCGAGGATACCCGCGAGCTGCAATGCCAGGCGCCGAATTTCGTCGCGCTACGCACCAAGGACGGCGTGGCCTCGTTGTCGGACCTGGTTCGGTCATCGCTGCGGCTTCGGCCCGACCGTATCCCGATCGGTGAGGTGAGGGGTGCCGAGGCGCTCGACCTGTTGAAGGCCTGGGGCACCGGCCACCCGGGCGGCATCGGTACCATCCATGCAGGCACCGCGCTCGGCGCGCTGCGCCGGATGGAGCAACTGATCCAGGAAGCCGTCGTCACCGTGCCGCGCGCGCTGATCGCCGAGACCATTCAACTCGCCGCCGTGCTGGCCGGACGCGGTTCCGATCGCCGCCTGACTGAGCTCGCTCAGGTCGAGGGCCTCGGCCCTGACGGCGATTACGTGCTCAAAGCCGCAGGAGATCAGCCATGAATCCGTCGCTTCAGCATATTCGTCGCCACGCCGTCACCGCAGTCACTACCGCCCCTTTTGCGCTCATCTCAGGTTCGGTTTGGGCTGCCGGCTCGAACATGCCTTGGGAACAGCCGCTCAGTCAGATCCTGCAATCGGTGGAAGGGCCGGTCGCCAAAATCCTCGCGGTGATCATCATCATCGTCACTGGCTTGACGCTGGCGTTCGGCGATACCTCGGGTGGTTTCCGCAGGCTGATCCAGATCGTGTTCGGCCTGTCGATCGCGTTCGCGGCGAGCTCCTTCTTCCTGTCGTTCTTCTCGTTCGGCGGCGGCGTGGTGGTGTGATGGACGCTTCCGCCACTGCAGAACAGCCGATCCCGGGCTTTACCGTGCCGGTGCATCGCGCGCTCACCGAACCGATCCTGCTCGGCGGCGCGCCGCGCGCGGTTGCCATCCTCAACGGCACGCTGGCCGCCGCACTCGGCCTCGGCCTGCGTCTGTGGCTCGCTGGTCTCGTCCTATGGGTCATCGGCCATGGCGCCGCGGTGTGGGCAACCAAGCGGGATCCTCAATTCGTCGATGTGGTGCGCAGGCATCTGCGGATCTCCGGACATCTGAGCGTCTGAGGCAACCATCATGGAGATCGCCCGATGATGAATCTTTCGGAGTATCGGCACTCGACGACATGCCTCGCCGACTTTCTGCCCTGGGCCGCGTTGGTCGGTCAGGGCGTGGTGTTGAACAAGGACGGATCTTTCCAGCGAACCGCAACGTTTCGCGGGCCGGACCTGGATTCCGCCGTGCCGGCCGAACTGGTCGGTATTACGGCACGCTTGAACAATGCCTTGCGCCGGCTGGGGTCGGGATGGGCCGTGTTCGTCGAGGCGCAGCGCCATCCCGCGAGCAAATATCCCGAGTGCCATTTTCCGGATGCTGCATCGGCTTTAGTTGATCTCGAGCGCCGCGCTCAGTTCGAGGAGGAGGGCGCGCACTTCGAATCCAGCTACTTCCTGACTTTCCTCTATCTGCCGCCGGCCGCCGATGTCGCGCGCGCCGAGCGCTTGCTGTACGAGGGGCGCGATCGCGACGAAGGCACCGATGCACGCGAGATATTGGGCGGTTTCGTCGATCGCACCGACCGGGTGCTTCAACTGGTCGAGGGTTTTATGCCCGAGAGCGCTTGGCTCGATGACCAGGACACCCTGACCTATCTGCATTCCACGATCTCGACCAAGCGCTACCGGATCAGGGTTCCGGAAACGCCGATGTATCTCGATGCACTGCTGGCCGACCAGCCGCTGACCGGTGGGTTGGAGCCGATGCTCGGCAATGCGCATCTGCGGGTGCTGACCATCGTGGGTTTCCCGACCACCACCACTCCCGGCATCCTCGACGAATTGAATGCACTGGCCTTCGCCTATCGCTGGTCGACCCGCGCCATCATGCTCGACAAGACCGACGCCACAAAGCTGTTGACGAAGATTCGGCGGCAGTGGTTCGCCAAGCGCAAATCGATTGCGGCCATCCTCAAGGAGGTGATGACCAACGAGGCCGCGACCCTGGTCGATACCGACGCCCAGAACAAGGCGATGGATGCGGACGCGGCGTTGCAGGAACTCGGGTCCGACGCGATCGGGCAGGCCTTTGTCACAGCAACGGTCGCGGTATGGGACGGCGACCCGCGTGCCGCTGACGAAAAGCTCCGCCTTGTAGAGAAAGTAATTCAAGGCCGCGACTTCACCTGCATGGCTGAGAGCGTCAACGCCGTCGAAGCCTGGCTCGGATCGCTGCCAGGTCACGCCTACGCCAATGTTCGCCAGCCGCCGGTTTCGACGCTGAATCTGGCCCACATGATTCCGCTCTCGGCGGTATGGGCCGGACCGCTCCGAGACGATCATTTTGATGCTCCGCCGCTGTTCTTTGCCCGCACCGAGGGCGCGACCCCGTTCCGGTTTTCGCTGCACGTTGGCGATGTTGGGCATACGCTGGTCGTCGGTCCGACCGGCGCCGGCAAGAGTGTGCTGCTGGCGCTGATGGCGCTGCAGTTCCGGCGTTACGCCGGTTCACAGGTGTTCGCTTTCGATTTCGGCGGCTCGATCCGGGCCGCCGCGCTCGCGATGGGCGGCGATTGGCACGATCTCGGTGGCGCGCTCTCCGACAATGCGACCGAACCGGTCGCGCTGCAGCCGCTGGCTCTGATCGATGACGCCGCGGAGCGCGGATGGGCGGCGGAATGGATCGGCAACATTTTGGCGCGTGAGACCATCCGGATCACCCCGGAAGCGAAAGAGCATCTGTGGTCGGCGCTGTCGTCGCTGGCGTCTGCGCCGGCACCGGAGCGCACGCTGACCGGCCTGTCAGTGCTGCTGCAGTCGCAGACTCTGAAGCGCGCGCTGCAATCCTATTGCCTCGGCGGTCCCTACGGCCGGCTGCTCGATGCCGAGGCTGAACGGCTGGGTGAGGGCGCAGTCCAGGCCTTCGAGACCGAGGGGCTGATCGGCACCAGCGCCGCGCCCGCGGTGCTCGGCTATCTGTTTCATCGCATTGAGCGGCGGCTCGATGGCCGGCCGACCTTGTTGATCATCGACGAAGGCTGGCTCGCGCTTGATGACGAGGGCTTTGCCGGCCAGCTTCGCGAGTGGCTAAAGACGCTGCGCAAGAAGAACGCTTCGGTAATCTTCGCCACCCAATCACTATCGGACATCGATGGCTCGGCGATCGCACCGGCCATCATCGAGAGCTGTCCGACAAGGTTGTTCCTGCCCAACGAGCGCGCGATCGAACCGCAGATCACCGCGATCTATCGCCGCTTCGGCCTGAACGACCGCCAGATCGAGATCCTGGCCCGGGCCACGCCAAAGCGCGATTACTACTGCCAGTCGCGGCGCGGCAACCGGCTGTTCGAGCTTGGCCTCGGCGGTGTCGCGCTGGCTTTGGCGGCCGCGTCCTCGAAGGCCGATCATACCTTGATCGAGAGCGTCATCGCCGAACATGGCCGTGACGGCTTCCTCGCCGCCTGGCTGACCCAGCGCGGCGCCGGCTGGGCGGTCGATTTCATCCCAAGGCTTTCCACAAAGGAGCCGTCAGCATGATCAGAATCCGTAACCTCGTCACGGCGAGCGCCATAGCTCTGACCATTGCGACCGTACCAGTGCCATCCCGGGCGCAGGTAGTGGTGTTCGATCCAAACAACTACGTCCAGAATGTGCTGACGGCGGCGCGCGCGCTGCAACAGATCAACAACCAGATCACCTCGCTGCAGAATCAGGCGCAGATGTTGATCAATCAGGCGAGGAATCTGGCCAGCCTGCCATATTCGTCGTTGCAGCAACTGCAATCGTCGATCCAGCGCACTCAACAGCTTCTCGTGCAGGCGCAACGCATCGCCTACGACGTCCAGCAGATCGACCGGGCGTTTACGACTACCTACGCGCCGGCATCGGCCGGCACATCAAGCCAGGCGCTGATCGGCAATGCGCAGCAGCGCTGGCAGACCTCTCTCGCAGCCTTGCAGGATGCGCTGCGGGTCCAGGCCGGCGTCGTCGGCAATCTCGATACCCATCGCAGCGAGATGTCGGCGCTGGTGACGTCGAGCCAGTCCGCGACCGGAGCGCTGCAGGCGGCCCAGGCCGGCAACCAGCTGATCGCGTTGCAGGGCCAGCAACTCGCGGATCTGACCGCGACCGTCGCAGCTCAAGGACGGGCCGCGAGCCTGGATGCCGCCCAACGCAGCGCCGCGCAGGACCAGGGTAGGGAGCAGCTCCGCCGCTTCCTGACCCCTGGCGCCGGCTACCAGCCCAGCAACGTTCAGATGTTCCACCAATGAAGAAGCTCTCTTCCCGACAGCTCGCACGTCTAGCGGCAGTGGCGTTTGCCGTCGTTGCCGTGACAGCTGCAGTCATTCACGGTGGGCGCGACGAAGGTGGTGGCGCGATCGCGCCGCTCGAGCGTGAGCAAGCCGACACGTTGGCCTCGGAGCTCGCGCGCTGCCGAACGATCTCATCCAGCGAGACTTCAGCACTCGAGGTCTGCCGGCGGATATGGGCCGACAACCGGCGGCAGTTCTTTGCGCCTGCGCAACCGCGACCCTCGCCGGCTGAATTGCCGGCGACCCCATCCGCGCCACTCAAGATTCAGGACCGTGTCATGCCGGCCCGGGTCGATCCGCAGCAAAGCGAGACACGCTGATGGGGGGCACCGGGGTTATCGATCGCTTTCTCGAGGTCTTTACCCGTTTCATTGATTCGGGCTTTGGCTTGCTCAATGGCGAAGTGGCGTTTCTGGCCACCACGCTGGCCGCAATCGACATCACGCTCGCGGCGATCTTCTGGAGCTGGGCAGCCGACGAGGACATCATTGCCCGGCTCGCAAAGAAGACGCTGTTCGTCGGCGTGTTCGCCTACCTGATCGGCAATTGGAATAGCCTCGCCCGCATTGTTTTCGAGAGTCTTGCAGGACTAGGACTGAAGGCGTCCGGCACCGGGATGTCGATGGCCGATCTGCTCAGGCCCGGCCGGGTCGCCCAGGTCGGCATCGATGCCGGACGACCGATCCTGGACTCGATCTCGGGTCTGTTGGGCTACATCAGCTTCTTTGAGAATTTTGTTCAGATTGTCGTGTTGCTGTTCGCCTGGATCGTGGTGCTGCTCGCCTTCTTCATCCTGGCGATCCAGCTGTTCGTGACCCTGATCGAGTTCAAGCTGACGACGCTCGCGGGTTTCGTGCTGATCCCATTCGGCCTGTTCGGCAAGACCGCATTTGCCGCCGAACGCGTGCTTGGCAACGTCATCTCATCCGGCATCAAGGTGCTGGTTCTCGCCGTCATTGTCGGCATCGGCACCACGCTGTTCTCGCAATTCACCGCTGGATTCGGCGGCAACCAGCCGACCATCGAGGATGCTCTGACGCTGGTGCTCGCCGCATTGTCGTTGCTGGGCCTCGGCATTTTTGGTCCGGGGATCGCCAACGGCATTGTGTCGGGAGGTCCGCAGCTCGGCGCAGGTGCGGCGGTTGGGACCGGTCTTGCGGCGGGCGGCATCGTCGCTGCCGGTGCGGCTGGGGCGACGATGGCTGCCGGGGCCGCTGGCGGCGTTCTTGCCGGCGGTGCGCGTGGTGCCGCCACTTTGATGCAGGCGGGTGGCTCAACCATCGCCAGCCCGCTGCGCCGAAGCGCAGCCGATCAATCAGGGCAGGGAGCAGCGTCGCCAGGTTCGCCGTCTGGCGGTGAACCGGCGTGGGCCACCCGCATGAAGCGCTCGCAAACCGTCGGCCACGGGGCTTCCGCCGCGGTCCATGCGGTCCGTTCCGGTGATCATGGCGGCGGCGGCGCGTCGGTCGATGTTTCCGAGGGGAAAAGCTGATGTTCAAGAGATCTTCCGTACACTACGGCCGCACGCCCAAACCCGAAACGCCGTATCAGAAGGCTGCGCAAGTCTGGGACGAGCGGATCGGCTCGGCACGGGTCCAGGCCAAAAACTGGCGCCTGATGGCGTTCGGCTGCCTGCTGCTATCCGGCGGGCTTGCCTCCGGTTTGGTCTGGCAATCGGTCCGCGGCACCGTCACGCCGTGGGTGGTGGAGGTCGATCGTCTCGGTCAGGCCCAGGCCGTGGCGCCTGCGGACAGCCGGTTTCAGCCGACCGATCCGCAGATCGCATTCCACCTCGCGCGCTTCATTGAGGAAGTTCGCGGTCTTCCCGCCGACGGCATTGTGCTGCGGCAGAACTGGCTTCGCGCCTACGACTTCACCACCGATCGGGGTGCTGCGGCGCTGAACGATTTTGCCCGCACCAACGATCCCTTCGCCAACCTCGGAAAGCTTCAGATCTCGATCGAAGTTTCCAGTGTGATCCGTGCCTCGCCGACCTCGTTCCGCGTCGCCTGGATCCAGCGCGCCTATGAGAACGGCAGCCTGAGCGTCACCGAGCGCTGGACCGCGATCGTCACCGTCGTGATCGACGCGCCGCGAGATGCGGATCGTGTGCGCAAGAATCCACTTGGGATCTACGTCAACGCCATCAACTGGTCGAAGGAGCTTGGATGATGAAGTCACTGTTGTTGCGTCACGCTGCCTGGCCAGTCCTGCTACTGTCGGTTTCGATGGTTGCTGGCTGCACCATCCCGCTGAAGCCTCCGCCGGACATCTCCTATGACATCGAGGCACAGCCCGCCGTCCAGATGCTGGATCCACCGAAACCGGTCGAGATCGTGGAATTGCCGACGCCCTTGCCGCTGCCGGGTCAGTTGAAGCCGCTGAAGGGCGCGCGTTCAAAGCCTGAGTCGCCCGACCCTCGTCAACGTGTCGAGAAGGCCAATGCCGCTGCGCGCGTTCAGCCCACTCGCCACGGCTACATCAATGCGGTGCAGGTCTATCCGTTCTCGTCCGGGGCGCTGTATCAGGTCTATGCCGCGCCGGGTCAGGTGACCGATGTTGCTCTGCAGGAAGGCGAGCAACTCGTTGGCTCCGGGCCGGTCGCCGCCGGCGACACCGTGCGCTGGATCATTGGCGACACTGAAAGCGGGGCAGGACCGACCAAGCGGATTCATATCCTGATGAAGCCTACCAGACCCGACCTCGTCTCCAATCTGGTCATCAACACCGATCGCCGCACTTATTTGCTTGAGCTGCGTTCCGCCGAGAAGACCTATATGGCCTCGGTGTCCTGGCAATACCCACAGGATCAGCTGATTGCGCTGCGTCGGCAGAATGCGAGCGCGGAAGCCGCGACCCCGATCGTGACCGGCGTCGACATATCGCGGCTGCGTTTCCGCTACGCAATCGAGGGTGACAACCCACCCTGGCGTCCGCTCTCCGCCTTCGATGACGGCTCCAAGGTCTACATCGAGATGCCTAGCGGGATAGCCCAGGGCGAGGCGCCGCCGCTGTTCGTGATTGGCCCCGAAGGCGAGGGGCAACTAGTGAACTATCGCGTCCGGCAGAACTATTACATCGTCGATCGCCTGTTCGCCGCGGCGGAACTGCGCATGG
Source organism: Rhodopseudomonas palustris BisB18 (assembly GCF_000013745.1). GTDB lineage: Bacteria > Pseudomonadota > Alphaproteobacteria > Rhizobiales > Xanthobacteraceae > Rhodopseudomonas_A > Rhodopseudomonas_A palustris_F. The sequence goes on along the minus strand of NC_007925.1, from coordinate 4,323,987 downwards.
GCGGCGAGCATCAGCAGAGCGTCCGGATCAGCCGCACCGACGGGAGAGGGCGATGAGCGGAGGAGCCGACGACGCTCGCGTTGAACCCGAACCGGTCGCATCGATGCGATTGCGGGCAGAGCGCCCACGTGTGACGCGATTGTCACGCAAGGTGCTGGCAGGAGGTGCGGCCGTTGGGACATTTGCGATCTTCGGTGCGGTGCTATGGGCGCTGCAGAACAATCGGTCGCGCACCACACAATCAAGCGAACTCTACACAACCGAGCATCGCCAGGTCGCCGATGGTCTGACGGGATTGCCGCGCGACTATGCCGGGGTGCCGCGGCAGGCGCCTCCACTTGGACCGGCGTTACCGGGCGATCTCGGCCGGCCGATCCTGCGCGCGCAAAATGCGCCGTCGACACTCATACCCGGCGCCGATCAAGAGCAGCAGCGCGAGAGCCAGGAGATCGAAGCAGCGCGGCTCAGCCGGCTGTTTGCTTCGACCAATATTCGGGACTTGCCGATGCCGGCGCTGCAAACAGTTGCGACTGATTCATCAGCGACAACCACGAGCCAGTCTGCTCACCCCGCGGCCGACGACGCCTTTGCTCAGAATGGCCAGGACCGCAAGCTCGCCTTCGTCAATGGCCCGATCGATCGCCGAACCACAAGCCCCGACCGGGTCGCGGCGCCTGCGTCAACCTATGTGGTGCAGGCTGGCAACGTCATCCCGGCGTCGCTCATCACTGGGATCCGCTCGGATCTTCCTGGGCAAATCACCGCTCAGGTTACCGAGAACATTTTTGACAGTCCAACCGGGCGTTGGCTGCTCGTTCCGCAGGGAGCCCGGCTAATAGGGATTTATGACAGCCAAATTGCGTTCGGTCAGTCCCGGGTGCTGTTGGTCTGGACCCGCCTGATCATGCCGAATGGTCGATCAATTGTATTGGAACGACAGCCTGGCGCCGACACTGCCGGTTATGCAGGGCTTGAGGATGGGGTCGATCAACATTGGGGTGCATTGTTCAAGGCGGCGCTGCTTTCGACCTTGCTCGGCGTCGGAACGGAACTCGGATCAAGCACGGCCACGAGCGGCAACAACGCAGACATCATCCAGGCCCTTCGACGCGGGTCGAGCGACAGTCTGAATCAGACCGGTCAGCAAGTGGTTCGACGCAATCTCAATATTCAGCCGACATTGACAATCCGACCGGGATTTCCGGTGCGCGTGATCGTCAATCGGGACCTCGTGCTCGAACCCTACAAAGGTTAGGAACACAACATGGCAAAGCTTAAGCTGGGAGCGATCGCAGATGAAAAGCCGGTGAGGATCACGGTTGAATTGTCAGCGAGCACCCATCGTGATATTACCGCCTATGCCGAGGTGCTCGCGCGCGAGACCGGGCAGTCGATTGCAGAACCCGCAAAACTTGTGGGACCTATGCTGGCGCGGTTCATGGCGGCTGACCGTGCCTTCGCGAAAGCGCGCCGCGCGCAATCTGTGTCCGGAAGAAAACCATAACGGTCACCCAGCAGCTTCAGGAACTCGCCAGAGCGGGGTTGTCGTTGTTGGCACGCCAATGAGCGCAATAGCCGATGCGGATTTCGCCAGTATCGTCTATCGTCATGGGCCACGCGATAGACCAACCCGATATAATTTGCGCCAATACAGGACTCGGACACCAAGCTGATGCCAAACCCGGCGCCGACCAGGCAGTTGATGGTTCCGCGGCTCACATCGTACTGCACGTTTTTTTAATCGGTCGTCCCGGGCAGCCGAACTTGTGGCAAGAAGGTCTTGGATTGCGGGTGCGGGATCGTGCCGGGTCATCAAAAATGTTCGCCGTGGAGCTCCGTCGAATGGATCGCATCGTTTGCTGTTAGCCGATGCCCTTCGGGCAAGGCGATCACAATTCGCTCGTTCCAAAGCAGCATCGTCAACATGTTAAGCGGCGGTGTTTCGCCCGCTGTCGATTGCTCCATTGCGATGGGCTGTCAACAACCGCATTCGCGACCGTTCGATTATCCCTATCTCGATCCGCGGATAATGGCTGACAAAGTATTGCAATGTCGCGCGCAGGTCGCCGGCAGACAGTGAGGTGAAAAGGCCGATTACCAGTCGACCGGCTTCACCGCAGCTAGCGCTGTGTGCGCTTCTCACGAGCAAATCCATCTGATCAAGAATTGACTTGGCCGTGTGGAGGAAGTCGCGATCCGCCCGGGTGACTTTAACACCGGTGCTTGAGCGCTCGAACAGGATCAAATCGATCCGTTGCTCAAGTTGCTGAATGTTGCGGCTCAATTTGGACTGAACCGGCCCCGGGTTTGCCGGAGGCTCCAATTCCTGAGAGGATGGAGCCATGACGAGCACGACGACGAACAAGTTTTCACCCGAGGTGGGGCCCGTGCGGTTCGGATGGTTCTGGCTCATGCGAGCGAGCATCCCTCGCGCTGGGCGGCGGTGACATCGATCGCGGCCAAGATCGGGTGCACCTCGCAGACGCTGCATGACTGGGCCAAGAAGGCGGAAGTCGCCAGCGGGCGGCGGGCCGGCGTTCCGACCAATGGTCGAGAAGCTGAAGGCGCTGGAGCGGGAGAACCGCGAGCTTCGGCAGGCCAACGAGATCCTGCGCAAGGCAAGCGCTTATTTTGCGACGGCGGAGCTCGACCGCCGGTCCAAGGCATGATCTCTTTCATTGACGATCATCGTGAGGCGCATGGGGTCGAGCCGATCTGCAAGGTCTTGCCGGTCGGTCGCCCCTTCGACCTACCACGCTCATTTCGCCAAGCGGCGCGATCCCGCCAGGCTGTCGGGCGCTCCAGGCAGGATGCCGCGCTGAAGATCGAGGTTCGACGCGTGTTCGACCAGAACTTCGCCGTCTATGGCGTGCGCAAAGTCTGGCGGCAGCTCAAGCGCGAAGGCTTGGATGTCGCCCGTTGTACGGTGTCGCGGTTGATGCGGGAGATGGGTTTGCAAGGGGTGATCCGCGGCAAACCCATCAAAACCACAGTCAGCGACAAGGCTGCGCCATGCCCGCTCGATCACGTCAACCGCCAGTTCAAGGCGCCCAGGCCCAATGTCATGTGAGGCTGTCCGAATTCACCTATGTCGCACCCTGGACCGGATTCGTCTACGTCGCCTTTGTCATCGACGCCTATGCCCGCAGTGACCTGCCCCTGAACTTTCCTCCAGTTGCGTTTAGAGTCTCGGCGGATGTTACGCCTTGCGGCGCGGGGTGAGCAATGTGCGATCGGCGTAGCTGGTCGGGGTTGCGCAGCCGATCGCACGTTGCGGTGAGGGTGGCGGCATAGGCCGCAGGCGTCAGGTAGCCCAGCGAGGAATGCGGGCGTTGGCGGTTGTAGTCATCGACCCAGGCCGCGATCCTGGCGCGGGCGTGATCGAGGCCGAAGAACAGGGTTTCGTTAAGCAACTCGTCACGCATCCGGCCGTTGAAGCTTTCACAGAAGCCGTTCTGCATCGGCTTTCCCGGTGCGATGAAGTGCCAGGCGACGACATGCTGCTCAGCCCAGGTCAGCATCGCGTTGCAGGTGAATTCGGTGCCGTTGTCCGAGACGATCAGGCCGGGCTTGCCGCGGCGATCTATCAATGCCGTCAGTTCGCGCGCCACCCGCAGCCCGGGGATCGAGATGTCGGGGATCGACGCCAGGCATTCCCGAGTCACGTCATCGACGATGTTCAGGATCCGGTAGCGGCGGCCATTGGCAAACTGGTCATGGACAAAATCCAGCGACCAGCGGGCGTTCGGCAGCGCCTCGACCAGGATCGGCGCCCGTGTTCCGACCGCGCGGCGGCGGGCCCGGCGCTTGCGCACGCTGAGCCTCCTCGCGATACAGCCGATAGATCCGGTTCAGCCCGGACGGCTCGCCTTGTTGCCGCAGCAGCACAAACAGCCGACGATAGCCAAAGCGCCGGCGAGCGTTGGCGAGCTCTCGCAGTTGCTCCCGCAGTTCGATGTCCGGCGCCCGGCACGACCGGTACCGGATCATCTTGCGGTCGGCGCTGACGATGGTGCTGGCCCGCCGTTCTGACAGGCCCAGTTCGGCCTGCAGATGCGCGACTGCGTCGCGCCGGGCGGCGGGCCCTACCATTTTTTGACAGAAGCTCGCGCAACGCCGCGGCATCCAGCATCTGTTCGGCCAGCAGCTTCTTCAGCTTGGCATTCTCATCCTCGAGCTGCCGCAGCCGCTTCGCCTCCGAGACATCCATGCCGCCGAACTTGGCCTTCCAATTGTACAGCGTCGCTTCCGAGACGCCGTGCTTGCGTGCCAAATCGGCGGCCTTCGCCCCCGCCTCATGCTCCCGCAAAACGCCGATAATCTGCTCTTCCGTAAACCTGGCTCGCTTCATCTGTCCGTCCTTCAGAAGGCCGGACTCTAACTTCAACTGGAGGAAATCGGCAGGGGCAGGTCAGTGGCTACATTGCCTTGCATTTCGAGGTATGATAATAGTTGTATTCTGCTTTATATGCAATCTACATGATTATCGGGGGTGAGCTGTGCTTTACAACCGTGTCGGCCGTGTACTTCCTCCATTCGATAGCGCCAGCGCCGAGCTGTTCCGCCAACGGAATTCCGCGCCCAGCCCCGTGTTGGACATGATCAAAACCGGCAAGGTGAGCTTCGATTATGTCGTGATCGGAGCGGGCGCGGCCGGGTGCGCACTGGTCAATCGCCTGCTGTCCAGCAACATCAACAATACGATCCTGTTGATTGAAGCCGGCGGCAGCAACAACGTTCCGGAAATCCAAGATTTCACCCGGGCGATGTCGCTGCGCGGGACGGTCTACGACTGGAACGACAAATCGGAGCCACAGGGCTGCATGGACGGCCAGCCCATGGATTACGACGCCGGCTGCGTCAACGGTGGCGGCAGTTCGATCAACGGCATGGTGTGGGTGCGGGGTAATCCGTTGGATTACGACGGCTGGGCGGCCAACGGTTGCGTCGGATGGGACTACAACAGCTTGCTACCGGTGTTCACCCGCACCGAGAATTACGCTGGCGGCGGACCAAACCGCGGCACGACCGGGCCCATCAATATTACCAATGCGCTGTCGCAGAACCCAGTATCCAACGCGTTCATGACCGCCATGGCTAATATGGGCTTCGCTACCAATGCGGACTACAACAGCGGTGTGCAGAACGGCGTGTTCTATACGCAGTTGAATGTCTTGCAGACCGATCCGCCAATCTTCGGTTTTCGCCAGGACGCGTTCTCCACCATGATTCAGCCTGGCATCAATGACCCTCGCCTCGTGATCGCAAATGGAGCGATCGCAACCAAGCTGCAGCTCGACGGGAACAACAACGTTGTCGGTGTTCAGCTCTTCATCGTGGACGCGTTCTTTGATGTCGGAGTCAACGTCGAGGCCATCTTGTGCGCGGGGACGATACGTTCGCCGCAACTCCTGATGCTTTCGGGCATCGGCGATCCGCAACAGCTCGCCAATTTCGGCATCAACTGCCTGGTGCCGTTGTCCGGGGTCGGGCAGAATCTACAGGATCAGCTCGTCGTGTTCGTGGTGCGCGCGTTGCAAACAATCGACCCGAATCACTTCTCGGTCATGGACAACGGCGTGTTTGCGGGCAATGCGAACGCGCCGCCGGACTACCAGACGCAGACGTTCTACATGGCTGCAAATCCGGGATTTCCGCCGAACTCCTTCGCAATCGGCAACATCGTACTTCACCCGGCGAGTCGCGGCACCCTGAGCCTGGCCTCATCAGACCCGTTGGCACGGCCGCTGATTCAGCCGATGCTCCTGTGCAACCCGAGTGACGTGAATCTGTCCCTGCAGGGACTGAAGTTGGCGCGTCAGATGGCGAACGAATTTGCGGCGTCTTCCAGCTGGCTCGGAGCAGAACTTTCTCCAGGGCCCAATGTAGTCACCGACGCGCAACTGATCGACTATATGAATCAGTCGTCGGTTCCGGATTTCCATTTCGTCGGCACCTGCAAGATGGGACCGCAAAGCGATCCGGGGGCCGTGGTCAATCCGCGATTGCAGGTCTATGGCGTCGGCGCGCTGCGGGTCGCGGACGCCTCTATCATGCCGACCGTCACGTCGGGCAACACAAATTGTCCGGCGATCACAATCGGTGGGCGATGCGGCGATTTTATCGTCGGCGCGGGGCAGCTCACAACCGCAGCATGTGCAACAGTTGCGCCGTAGCGTCCCCTTTCGATCTCCGGTATCGCAGCGCAAGTATCGGTGAAGAAGGAAGTGGCTTGACTAGACGTTTCATTGTGAATAGTTTCTACCTATTGTAGCATGCGGAAGGTGTCCAAACTCGGAGGTGTACGATGGTTGAAAAGATGACCGCAGTCCACGGCGTACAGGTTTCGGAAACTACGCGAACGGCCGTAGGTGGTCTTGAGCAACAAGGCCGCAAGGTTCAGGTGATTGGGCGAATCGTAAACGGCAAGGTGGAATTGGATCAAGCCAGTCTCAATGAGATGGCGAAGAAGTTTCCAAATGCGGAGATGGCTTTCGTGGCGGTGAACGCTCCGTTCGATCCGATCTCGCAACGGGCTGACGGCGCCCCAGCGAACTAGCGTGTGGGTGTGATCGCCAGCCTCGCATATCCCCGCAGCGACTTTGACGTCAGCACTGATTTATATGCTCGCCTGAATTCTGTACCGCCAGGTGAGAAGGTTGGGGCTGTCGCACGTGCTGCGCTTGATCGGCTCGGTCCAAGCGCCGAGTGCCCCTTGTATTTGGCGGCTCTGAATGGGGCGCTTTTGGAAGAACCGCCGCCGTTCGACACGGACGAATATGCGAAGATTTATCACGCTGCGTCCAAAGATCCCCAATGGATGGCGATCTCCCTGATAACGAATGCCGAACGAGAAGGAGACGGCGCCAAGCGCCTCTGGTCCCTTGGCGCCTGCTCCAGCGACCGTGAAGAACAACAGCTTCTCAAGCGCCACGCCGTCGATGAATCGCGTCACGCCTTGGCCTATCTGGCGTTACTGGATCTCTCTTTTCCGGGTACAGTCTCGCCGGCGTTTCGGCAGGAACTGAACGCACTTTCTCCCGGATACGCTATGCATCAGGCGCTTGTAGCCGTTGCGGGGTCCCCCTACGCGAAGCCGCCATCCGTCGATGACTTTCTACAAATGAACATTGCCGAAATCCGAACCGCAATTCACCATCTCATGCAACGCCAGGCACTCGCCGAGCATTGCTCTCCGGAGAATCGTTCGCAGGCACGAATGATTCAGCAATCCTTGCTGCGAGATGAACTTTATCATGTCGCCTACACGGCCGCGTTGATCGAACGCAAAGCGCAGAGTGCCGCGCGCAACGAAGTTCCAGCCTTGTTCTCCAAGCGTTTTCGCGACTTCAATCTTATCACCACGGAAGAGCTTGGTGAGAAGATTTTTGACTGTAACGTCGCCTGCTGCGCCAAGCGACCATCGTGCCGGGCCAAGGCAGCGCCAGCACCTCCCGCCGATGCATAAGCCCCGGCGCGACCCAAACGACATCACCTCTTGCAGAGGTGCAGAGCTTCGCGGAATCGTCATGATAGCCGGCTTGATTCCGCCCCTAAAATCCAGCAAATGGTCATGCCGCTTCGATGAACATGGATGAGTTTTTGCGCCTAAGAGGCGCTGACGTCGCAGCCGTCGTGGCAAAAGTGGCCGAAACCGTTGGACTGGAGGCGGGTGACACGTTGCTCGCTGTGGGCTCGATTGTCGAAGGTCTTGGAAACAGCAAATCCGACCTGGACCTGTTTTTGATAACTCCCCGTGCCGAAGGCGCTATGCCGGCGCACGACTCCGTGGTTCTGGTCGTCGGGAAATGCCTGATCGATTTGAGAGCGCTCCGTTCGACCGAGTACGGGGATCTATTTTCTCGCTTTGAGAGCTGGTCGCGAGCGCCGTGGAACGTCACGCAGGCCGTTAAGTTTACGCTCGACGAGCGCACGTTGTTACACCGGGTTCTTCATGGCGTACCGCTTTACAGCGGGCATGGCGATCGCGTCGCGATGCCGATACCGCAAAGCATCAGCCTGGCCCGCCTGAAATTTCATGTTGCCCGCCAGATGGCGCGAACGATTCAGGTCGACTTGGTCGGATATCGAGAGAACCGGGACTATCGCTCGCTGGGATTCGCCGCCCAGGAGGTGCTAGGTCACGCCGCGGACGCTCTTTGCGCGGGCTATAAAATGACCAATCCACTAACGAAATGGCGAAGCCGCATGCTTGAGCGGGTGCCTTTCGACTGGGAGAACGCCCTGACGATGCGACCGACTGGCTTGACAGCGGGCGAACTCGTTTGGAATCTGCACCGCGCACCGGCACAACCCGACGAGAAGCTGTCGCTAGAGCATGCGCTTCGCATCGTCGCGTTCGCCCGCGCGGTGTTCTTATGGGCCGAGCTTAATTTGGTGAACGATTCCGTTGCCAAGCCGGAATTGAACGACTGGCCACAGTCCACGCGGCAGGGCCCGGAGCCTATTTTGCCGCATCTGCAATTCGATGTGGACTTCTTCCTCGTCGATGGGCGCGTGACCGTGGCGCGTCTAAACGAATTCGGCGAGGCGCTCGACGTGCTGCCGCGTGAATTCGCCCTCGTTTTGTTGTGCGACGGCACAACCACCGTCCATGAGGCCGAAATGGTCGTCTACGGACATCGGACTGAAGGCGCAAGACACATTGATCATCTGCTCTCGGAGGTCGCTCGGGCAGGTCTAGCCTTTCACCCGGTCTCGGGCTAACGGCAACAGCAAACGCAGCTGACGCCTGTCCGTCACAGATCAATGGTCTCCTTAGTAGCAACCGCTCGAGTGCTGTTCATCTCTGCACATGATTTCGTCTTGGAAACGGGGCCGATACGGGCTGGCGCCCTCCTCGCCGAGGTCACCCAGCAGGCGGCGCTGACGAGGGGTCAGCTTTCGCCCATGGTCGGCTAGAATCGGATCGAAACGCTCAAACGGGCGCAGCGCCATTTGCCCATATCGCAGCGTGATACTGTATCGTGTCCGTCCGGATCGATTTGGCGCGACCGCATGCCATAGCGAATGCGGAAAGAGGAGGACGTCGCCGGGCCGTGCCAGCACCTGCATGGCTTGAGCGGGAAGCGATCCGTCGGGTCCGATCTGCCGGTTGACGTCGTTGATCATGCAAAGCTCGTTCGAATCCGCTACCCTCATGCGATGCGATCCCGGGATCAGCGCGAAGTTGCTACAATCGGGGACGGAAAGATCGGTCAGAAAAATCTGCGCCTTTATCTGAAGAAACGCATTTTGGTCAGTGGGAAGGATTTTCTGCAGGCCGGCGCCCAAGTCGGTATGAAACCCCGTGATTGTCCCTTGGGCCGCACCTCGAACGAATATTTCCGATCCCATAAGTTGGATATGACTGCCAATCAGACAAACCAGTTTTCCAAAATATCCGGGGTGGTCGACAAGTTGATCGAATGCGGTGGACAAACGCAGGATGCGGGTGAGCTTATACGAGCCCTCATGATAGTAAGGCTCGCGTAGAACCGCACCGATGTTGTTGGCCTCGCGAACGAGCCGATCGACCTCCCCAAGGAAAAACGCCGCATCGGCCATCGGTACCGCCGACCTCAGAAGCAAGTATCCGTCTCTGCGGAACTGCGCCTCTTCCAAGGGTGTAATGGCGTAGGGCTGCGGCTTCGCCGCCCCCTCGGAGATGATGCTATCGCAGCTCCTCATTTGACGAAACCCCTTCCGCCCTTTAGGGATAGTTTCCAAAGCGCTGATGGTAGCTGAATTCGATCGGCTCTTCGCTTGTCCGGCGATTGAACTCGCGCAAGCCCCTGCAGAACAGTCGCGAGATATCGACAGCCTCCAGGCCATGAACTCGGCGTTCAATCAATATGCCGATACTGGCAATATCCCGGAACTCGTTGCGAAGGATAATGTCTTGCACGGTGGCCGCGGCAGGCAGATTTTCGAATGGACAATGCACGGCAAGGGCGGACCGCAGCATCTCAACGCGAACCGCCGTCCGTAATCCGGCAATGTTCATCTGCAAAAAATCATCGAGGGCTGGCGGTCTTGAGTCGGGTGATTGGTCAACGACGATTAGATCTTGCTCCATTGCGTACCCGGGAGAAAGTTCGTGCAGCTCCCGTCGGAATGCCGACGAGATGACCTCCGGAAACGACAGATCCAGCAGCGTCAAGTAGGCGAGGGTGTTACGCGATTCATTGACCGCGTGGCGCTTGAGAACTTGCCGATCCTCGGAGTCCGCGGAAAATGCGGCGAGCGACCACGCATGCCTGGCAACACCGCCCTCGCGTTCGGCATTTGCTATCAAGGCGATTGCCAGCCACTGGCCATCTAGTGACGCAACACGATAATTGTCGGCATAGATGTCGGTGCCAAAGGCGGGAGGCTCTTCCCAGAGAGCCACTTTCAACGCCGCAAGATAAACTGAGCCCGCGGGGCGAAAGTCACTTTGGGCTAATGCCCTGCTTGCCATGGCGAGTATCCGATCGGTCGCACGATCAGTACATCGCCTATCATCAAATTCGCTGCCTGGATCGGCCACACCGAACATCGAGCAGACATTCGGCGAAAGCTCGTTATTCGAATGCGACGCTGGATCAAACGGGGCGTTCATCACCATGAAAATCTTGTCGGCACTCGGAACAGTATCCGCCATCTCGGCCGTACCCTTGCGAATTAAACAAAGCTATGCGAAACAACGTGCGGTTGTCAAGATAACCGGTAACCCTGATAGTCGGCGTGCGAGGAAATCGTGTCGAATACGGGCAGTGCTGAAACTAGATTTGGCGACATTGCGCAGCGCAGTTGCATTGCTGATCCCGGGGCAATCAGCACATTCATCGATCTGCTCCCGGTTATGTCGAGCACTCTTGAAGGCCGTGCAAAGCGCGTGCTGACCAAGCCATATGGTCGTAATATCATCGTCGTGCTCGGGCCCACTTTCGGAATCTCACTCGTTCAGATGCTACCGGGACGAAGCACGAGCCTGCATTTTCACCGCGTTCGCCGCGAAATGTTCTTGGTTCGCCGCGGCACCTTGAGCTTCTTTCACGGCGACGTCGCGATTATCCTCGACCGTGACGGGATGGCGAGTTCAACCCCGGGTGAGCCGCATCGGTTAGCCAATGATGGAACCGAAGAGCTCGAATTTCTCGAGTTGTTCGCGCCCGGAGACATCGACGACAAGGTGCGCATTGACGATCGCTACGGGCGTCCACTGGGTCAGGTCTCGCATCGGGAGTAGCTTGTGGCTCTGACAAATCGAGAGATTAGCGATCTGCGGACGAATGCAAAAATTGTTCGTCGCCTGACGATTGAGTCGATCGCGCATGCGGGTACCGGTCATGCGGGAAGCTCGCTATCGATGATCGAGATTTTGGTCCTGTTTTATTTCAAGCATCTTGCCGTCGACCCGAAGCACCCGCACTGGGAGGACCGCGATCGCTTCATCCTGAGCAAAGGTCACGGCGCCCCCGGGCTCTATGCGACCCTTGCCCACGCCGGATATTTTCCGACCGCCGAGATGGCGACGTTGCGTGGATTGGGTTCTCGTCTCCAAGGGCACCCGAATGCGGCGGCTCTGCCGGGAATCGACGCGTCGACCGGATCCCTCGGACAAGGCCTGTCGGTCGCGGCCGGGCTCGCCCACGGGCTGCGCATCCGCGGCCAGCGCTCGAGGGTCGTTTGCCTGCTGGGTGACGGCGAGATGCAGGAGGGCCAGAACTGGGAGGCATTCATGGTGGCGAACGCGCTGCGCCTCGGTAACCTGTTGGCCGTCGTCGATCGCAACGGATTGCAGAACGACGGCCCGACGGAATCAATCGTTCCACTCGAATCGTTGGTAGCCAAGGCAGAAGCCTTCGGCTGGCACGGCTGCGAGGTCGATGGCCATGATTTCCAGGCTCTCAACCATGCCATCGAGGTGGCACAATCGCGTCAGGATCGCCCATCACTTATCGTGGCGCGCACCGTCAAGGGAAAGGGCGTCAGCTTCATGGAAGACCAAGTCAAGTGGCATCATCACCCGCTATCCCCTGAAGAATACCGTGTTGCGTTATCCGACATCGAACTGGCGTACGGTCTATGATCACGTTATCGATTGACGATGCGCTTGCCGGCGCGACGACGGCAAAGGCGTTGCGTGCCGCCTATGGCGAAACGCTGATCGAAATGGCCGAAGAAGGTGCCGATTTTCTGGTTCTCGATGCCGATCTTTCCCGATCGACTACGACCGATCAATTCCAGCGTCGGTTTCCAGACAGGTTCTTCAACCTCGGTATCGCGGAGCAGAATATGATTGGGCATGCGGCCGGGCTGGCGATCAGCGGCCTGAGACCGTTTGCGACGACTTATGCGATCTTCATTGGTCGCGCATTCGATCAGATCCGGCAGTCCGTATCTTTCGCTAATCTCGACGTGAAAATCGTGGCTACGCATGGCGGGCTCGCCGCCTCCTTCGACGGGGGCTCGCATCAGGGCATTGAGGATATCGCCATGATGCGGTTGCTTCCCAATATGACTGTTCTCAATCCGTTCGATTTCAATCAAGCCAAGGGCGCAATTCGGGCCGCTTACGCCATGCTCGGACCGGTCTATCTGCGTCTGCAAAAGGAGCCCACGCCGGTATTCATGCCCGCAGATCAGTCATTTGATATTGGTGCCGTCTCGCAATGGGGCGACGGCAAAGAACTGGCATTCATCGCGACCGGTTATGTCACTTATGAATGCTTGGAGGCGGCTGCCCAGTTGCGCAAATGCGGTATCGAAACCCGGGTCATTGGCCTGGCCACGCTTAAGCCGTTTCCAACAACCGCGTTATGCTCGGCGATAGGCGGTTGTCACCAACTGATTACGGTCGAGGAGAGTCTGAGTTCGGGCGGATTGCGCGACGCGGTGGCTGTCGCAATGTCGGCGACCGGTGCGGCAATCACCTGCGTCGCGATGCAGGATCGATTTGGCGAGACCGGACCCTGGCGCGATCTTCTCGATAAGTTCGGGTTCACAGCGCGCCGCCTATGCGAGACCGCCAAAACGGTCCTTGATGTTGCAGTTCAGGTGCACGGGGAGGCCGACGCGGGCGTGCCCGCGTCGAACTGTTCGACCGGGAGATAAGCGGTGATCGTCACGGAGGGAACGCGATCGTCGGCGGGCCTCGCCCGGGTCACGGTGTTTCGGTTCGGAGGGGTCGCTATCCGGGTCAGCGCTGCGCACTCGTCCTTGGTGTTATGGTCGTTCCTCGATATGTACTTTTCACCATATTTCGAGATGGTCGATTCCACAGGCGATGCCTTGCTCGCCCTCGACGTCGAAGTCGTTATCGGGGCATGCGAGTCCAGAATCGACGCTCGCCAATGCAGCGAGGTCGAAGTCGATCGATCCGGTGGATTTCTTCGTTGCAAGGGCTTCTGGATCGATCGCGGTTCAACACGAATGGTTCACTTGGATCCGTTTGCCGTGGATGTTTGCATCGATCGCGAACGGAGGCGTGCAGTTGTAACCGGCCAAGATGAACTGACATTGCGCGTGCCGCTGCTACGAATCATCGAAGATGCGTGCGTCGCTGCACTCGAATCGCGCGGTGCTGTTTTCATCCACGCAAGCGCAGTGGCCGTCGGCGCCAAGGCTATTCTGCTCGTTGGCAACAAAGGGTCTGGGAAAACCACCTCGCTCTGCCGCTTGTTGAAGCTGTTTGACGTGAGTAAGCTCGCCAACGACAATGTCGTGCTGTGGCTAGAGGATGCTTCAGTCATCGTGCGGGGTTGGCCGAGCTTCTTTAAAGTCGCCGCTGCCACCGTAGCGACCCAGGAGGAACTCACACACCTGTTCCCGTCGGCGTTGCGCCATCTATTGGACCACGGCGACCAGTTGTGGAAGGTCTACGAAAAGATTGCCATATACCCGACCGAAGCCGCGGAACTATTTGATCGACAGATCCAGCCACAGGCCGTTATTTCAACGATCATCTTGCCGCGCTTCGGCAAGGATCTCGTGCCCCGATTAACCACGATCAGCCGGGACGAGCTTTGCGACGAGATCGGCCTCTATATCCAGGGCAGTCAGAACCCCAATTACACTGATTGGATGGGCCTTGGAACAGTCGACCGAGATTCCATTCTCGCACAGCTCATCAACATGCTCATCGCGCCTTCCACTATGACTGCGCTGAGGATGGAGTGGGCTCCGGCACTCGATGATCTGCTGACCGACGTGCCCGATTTACGGCCACGACGCAGTTCCTTGCAGGCAAGCGCCGACCCGGCAGGCCGCGCGTCGAAATGGCCGGCGCTGCCTGCGATCTTAAAAAGACCGGAATAACACGTCGTCCGGGCCCATGTGGGCGCTGCCGTGTCATTTGCTTGTCATCTGCACCTGTTCGAACCAGTTTCGCGATGGGCGGCTAACACATCACGGTGCGGACGTCGACCCGACCATCCTGACGGACCGTGAGTGCACAGGCACCGTTGGCCCCCGGGCCGAAGTTCGGCGCATGGCCCCACAACCCGAACCGTGCCGGGGGGCCGGAAAACGCTGGACAAATACAGTATGAAATAGGGCCGATACGGCCGCTCGCAGAGATGTGGTGGTGACCTGCGAGCAACGTCACTGGCGCCGAACGCCGAGATAAAAGCTCCAGCAATGCATCACACCCATCGAGCAGCGCGACCTCGTCAAGCGCGTCGACCCCGAGATTCAACGGCGGGTGATGCATGATCGCGATCACAGGCCGCTCCGCCGCCAGATCGAGCTGTTCGCGCAGCCAAGCGAGCCGGACAGCACAAAGCGCACCTTCGGGTCGGCCTGGGACAAGCGTATCAAGAAGGACAACGCTTGCGGCAGCGTGGTGTGCCGCTTGGACGTAGCCCGTGTTGTCCAGATGCGCGGCTCCAAGTTCAATCGCCAGCCGCTCGCGATCGTCGTGATTACCGACCGTCACCATGAGCTTGGACTTGATCTCCTGCGTGGCCCGGCGAAACCGGCGATATCCTTCGACCGAGGCGTTATGCGCAACGTCGCCATTCACAACGACGAGATCGGCACATTCGACCAGCGGCGCGATTTCCCGCCATCCGCACTCAAACGCCTTATTGGTGTCCTGTCCGCGCACCAGTTCGCCCTCCGGGACGAGATGAAGATCATTGATGACGATAATCTTCATTGCTCGGGCTTAACCTTCACCGATCAGTCCGGATGGCATCAATATTCCACGATGTCCCGCATCGACTTGTGCAGGCGCGCGAACCGGGGAATCCGCTTAAGCAGACTGATAGCACTCGGCGCCCAAGTCATTACATAAACGTCCGCAGATTGCAGCAACGCACGGGCGATAGTGATGATATTCGCATTGATCTTGCAGTCGGAACAGGTCACGTATTGGTGCCAGTTGTGATAGATCGGATCTCGGCTGCCTAGATAGACTCCCTGCAAGTGGGCAACTAGTTCCACCTCGGATTTGACAGCGTCTATCCGCGTCTCCTGTTCGGGCTGAAAGCGGACGATCACCACACTATGAACATGCGGCACGGCTGCCGTCAGTGACGTTTCGAACAGGCCGACAACTTGCGCGGACGTCAAGACGGTCTTCTTTCGCTCACGCCACCGTGTATCATAAGGGACTTTCCGCTGCTCGGCTGGATAGAAGGGATAGAGCTGGGGATGGTCCGACATCGTGCCCTGAGACATGCTGAAGGGCGAAGGCCATCCGCGGGCCGCTACGCCTCCATCATCTCCCGGCCAGGCGACGATTGTATCGCAGCTCAGTTCCGCAACGACAAAGGACGCAAGAAAATCCAACAATAGCGTGGTCTTTCCTTGCCACATATCGCCGAGGATGAGAATGCCGCCGTCGGCATCGACGACCCCAGAACTGTGAAGCTGTACGCAGCCAGCGCATTCAAGAGCGGGGGTAAACAGGCTCTTGATGGTCCGTACCGTGTCGATAATCGCGCGGTCCCGGTCGGGTTGCCAAAGCTCGATGATCGAAGCCTCGCGATCAAACTGCAAATGTGTGCCCGTCAAGTCAATTCGCACCACGAACCGACTTTCGTCGCCCCAACGGCAACCGGACGAAGCCAGGTGCTTATATAGGCTCGTATCGACCTCGACGACAACACCGTCATCTGATGGTGCGGCATGGAGCGCAGATTCGTGAACCTCCAAAGTCGCAATTGTGCTGGCGCCCGGTTCGGCCACGCCGAACGTAAAAAACGGCTCGAGCTCATCCCTGATGCGAACCAGGATGTCCTGGGCACAAACGAGAACGAGCCGCGTTGGGCCATATCCGATTTCAATAATGGGCTTCATGATATTCCTTTGCACGACCAGACCGAGTGGCACCATGGGTTAGCCCCGACAGAAAGACACCGAGCGTCATCAGCATCCAAAGCTTGCGGCTCGGTCCGTCGTCGCCGCGGCGAGACTTCTCCAACCAGCACCGAATGGGCTGTTCGCGGAAATACATGAACAGTGGGGACGCTGCCGACTCCAGCATGTCCTGCCGCAACTCGGCCAGCTGTCCCCATATCCAGGCCCTCAGTGGCGTTGGAAATCCCATCTTGCGGCGTGACGTAACGTTCTTGGGGAGGCTCTCGCCATAAATCCTGCGGATGACGACCTTGCTGCAATCGGCCTGCTCGCTGAACCTGGCGATAGGCTGAAACGCAGCACGGATCCCGTGCAGCCGGGATCGCCACATGATTTTGTCCTGTTGCGGGAGAGAGAGCGCAAGTTCGACCAGACGACGGTCGCAGAATGGAACACGTGCCTCGACGCCTGCCGCCATAGTGGTTCCATCGATCATCCCAAGAAGGCCCGGCAGGTGTAACCCGACAAAGAAATGACCAATTCGATCGATCAATGGACGATCGGCCGATGGCCGCAATCGATCGTCGATGTAGGACCACAGACGACGGTCGTGATCGATGGCTTCCCAAACTTCGGGACGAAAGAGCTCTGCTTTCTCGTGCTGCGAAAAATACCCGTACCGCTCGAAGAAGAGCGACATCGGGTCCGTCGGGCAAAATTCGGGAACATCAATGGCACGAGCTAAAGGGCCCCGGACGACCGCGGGCAACCGACTGAGGCCGCGGATGCGAGCGATGTCGAATGGCAGGCGAAACAATCGTGTGTAACCAGCGAACGTTTCGTCGGCGCCCTCCCCGCATAGCAGAACCTTTGCGTCGCGCCGCACCGCTGATGCGAGCGCAAACATGGCGATCTCATTGTGCATTCCCAGCGGACCATCGCGACAGTTGACCAGCATGTCGACGGTCTCCCGCAACACCAAAGGCTCTACCGCAACCGGTGTCAGCGGAATATTCAAATGAGTCGCCACTTCCGCCGCGTAACGCGTCTCGTCACATCGTGAATCCGCTAACGCCGCCGTATAGGCACGCAACGGCGGCTCGCCCAATGCCTCCGTCGCGACCGTCGCCGCGGCCGCAATAACGCTCGAATCGACGCCACCCGATAACAGCAGACCGACTGGAACATCGGATAAGAGTTGGCTGCTGACCGCATGCCGAATGGCGGCAGCGACCCCCTCCGCACCAGCGACACACGGTCGCGCCGCCTCGACGCGCCAGTAAGCTGAATTGTCCACGCGACCAGATTCGACACGCAGGCGATGTCCTGGCAACAATTGGAGCACGCCGCAAATCCACTGTTCGGCCTCGATTGCATAACGAAACGTAAGAAATGCCGAAATCGTCGCGGCGTCGAGCGAGACCTTGAACCCGTTGAACGCCGTGATCGCTTTCGGCTCCGAGCCGACCAGCAGAATATCGCCGTGACGCGCGTAGTAGACCGGCTTGACGCCGAGCGGATCGCGCACAACGAGCGCACGCCGCCGCCTGCGGTCGAACAAGACGAAAGCGAAGATACCGTCAAGATGATGGACCAAGTCGTCACCCCAAATGAGGTACGCCTGCAGCACGACCTCCGTGTCACCGGTTGTGCGGAATTGCGCGCCTTTTGCGGCAAGTTCGCGCCGCAATTCGCGATAGTTGTAGATCTCGCCATTGTAAACGAGCGTTACGCTTTCCGATGGATCGCTGAATGGCTGATCGGAACGCGCGCCGAGATCAATGATGCTCAGTCGCCGGTGACCGAAGGAGAACTGGCTGTCGTGCACGAGGTTTGAAGCATCCGGCCCGCGATGGCCAAGAAGATCGGTCGCAAGCTCGACTGAACGCCGATCGATCGACGCATGATCGGTCAAAGCGATCGCAGCAACAAAACCACACATATTCCGGCTTCATCCAATTGGCGCGATGCAGGGTCAGGGTGGCGCGTTGTAGCGACACATCAGGCTGTTCGCACGCTGCAAGTCCTGTTCATCATCGACTTCGTACCAACGTAGATCATCGGCGAAGACGGCTCGCACCGGCTCCTCAGCCTGGACGATGCGCCGCATCGCATATTCGATCGGCGCCTGAAGGCCTTCCTGGGAAAGCGTCGTCTCTAATGCAAGCAAAAGTATTGTCGACGCGTGGCCAGCGCGGAAAAGATGTACATTGACGGTCTTGCTATGGGATGCGATCAGGAAATCGGAGGGCTGGTGAGAAGCATGCAGCCAATCTACCACTTGATCCCTGTCATCGATCGCGACGAAGGTTCCGGAAAGATCCTCTCGATAACTTTGAACGGCCGTCTTGACCTTGCCCGGGGCAGCAAGCAGCCGCAGCAGCAGGGATGGTTCGAAGGCGACATCACCTTCGACAATCAGCGTATCGTTGCCGCGACCGAGCGCCGCGAGTCCGAGCTGTAATGATTGGGCCGTTCCGGTTTGCAGATAATGGTCATTGACGACAAATTTTGCATTGAGCGAAGGCCAGTGACGCGCCAGGTAGTCCCGCACCTGATCCTCGCGATAACCCACAACAATGACCACCTCCCCAATCCCCGCCGCCTGCAGGGCGTCCAGCGCATAATCGATAATAGCGCGGCCTGCCACCTGAACGAGGCACTTTGGACGATCACTCGTCCGAGGTCCAAGGCGGCTGCCGCGGCCTGCTGCAAGGATAATCGCCGCGATCTCGGACATTTTTCCTCGCTTTGTGTCGTTCAGCTCGCCGATACCAAGCGCCCCGATCCGCGCCACACGTCGCAAAGCGCTTCCACCAGAGTGTCAATGCATCCGCGATCGATTTGGCCCATCGTCGAGAAGAACATCAGATCTTTCGCCAGTGTACTTTGGTCAGTATAGATGACAATGTCACGCATCGCGAGTGCGCTCTGGATACCATCGAAGTCAAAGTCGCGCGGACGATACGTCAGCAAAAGCGAATTGCTGCATCGTTCGGGCGCCAGTGGGTAGGGGTTGATACCTACTGCGGCCAAGCGATCCCGGAGATAGGCGCGATTGTCGCTGTAGCGCGAGATCCGACCCGGAACGGTCTCCGCCTGGAGCCGTTCGATGGCACGGGCAGTGGCAAAATAGAGCGGGGCGGGGTGAGTGAATGGTGGTTTTCCTTCACCTTCCATCCGGCTCCATTGCTGATGCAGATCGAAGTAAAAGCTGCGCGAGCGCCCGGCTGAGCCGGCGATCAAGTCCCGTCGTGCCACCACGAATGATAACCCGGGCAATCCCTCGAGACCCTTGTTCGCCGTTAAGGTGATGTAGTCGACGTCGTCCTCTTCAACGTTGATGGGGTGGGCGAAGACGCTGCTTACCGTATCAACGAACGTAACCACACCGCGCGATCGGGCGAGGCGACAAATGTCCCGCAGCGGCGCGAGCACGCTGGTTGTCGTTTCGTGATGTACGAAGCAGAGCGATCGGAAATGTTCCTGTGCGCCAAGAGCTTCGGCGATACGATCGAATTCAACTCCGCGCAACGGGTCAAAATTCTCCCGAGTGGTTTCCAACCCCAATCGCTCGCAAATCAAAGCCAAACGTTCCGAGTAACGCCCTGCCACAAGCACGAGGACGGGGCCCTCAAGGGACGAAATGACGGCTTCGTTGGCGCCGGATCCCGATGCGACAATCGGTATGCAAGTGAAGTTATCCGATCCACCGAGCAAGTCCGTCAAGCCGCGACGAACACGGTCCAGGACATCGACGAAGATTAGTTCGCGGTGATTCATGTCGAGGCAGAGCAAAGCATCGCGGACATCCGCTGCAACCGACACTGGCCCGGGATTGAACAACAATCGGGTCCTCGGTATTTCCTTTGTCACGTCGAGTCCTCTGTGCGGCAAGTGGCTTCAAATCGATCGGCGGAATATCGCAGCGACCGTCATTCTGCCGGCTTCGTCGCCGAGACGATATTTTTTGGCACCCGAGGGATGCCCGGGGTCAAAGCTCCATTCGCCGGAAAATACCGCTGTTCAGCGGCCAAAAGCTCATCATATTTGAGAAGATCGAAAATCGTCTCCAGCTTGGAAATACTAGGTTCGACGCCCTTGACCGACTGCTCCCGCACGATGCGGCTGCAAACGGCCTGCATCGACGCCACGGAAGCTCGCAGCGAGTGATTTGCCCAGATTGCCAGAGAGATACGCGCTTGTCGAAAAAGCTGCGTGGGTGTCGTATAGTATTTTGTAGGAATGATGATCAGCGGGCATCGATTTGCCCATGCATCTGCGAAAGCCAGAACTTCGTCGGCAGTTGACTTCGCCGAATGAATTACGATCGCATCGGCGCCCGCCGAAGCATAAGTACTGGCACGATCCAGTGCCTCAGCAAGGGATCGTCCAGCAATGAGTGCCTCAGTTCGGGCGATGACGGTAAACGCGGCGCTAGTCTGTGTGTCCTTCGCTGCCATTATGCGCCCGGCAAACTCGTCGACGTTCGCCAAAATTTGTCCGCTTTGGATGAAAGAGTTCATTTTAGGGAAAAGTTTGTCTTCCAAGCAAACTCCCGCGATACGACGATCGCAGGCTTTCCGGACAAGGCGCCGCACCGTGTTGAAATTTCCGTGGCCGGAATCTCCATCGAGAATAATCGGGATTTCCACGGCATCTGCCATGAACTCCGCGATGGTTAGAACCTGACACCACGTGGCTTCGTTTGAATCGCGCAGACCTAACGATGCCGAAATCGCCAGCCCCGAGGCCCAAATCACTTCAAAGCCGGCCTTCTCCGCTATTATTGCCGACAATCCGTTGTGCGCCTCCATGGCAAATGATAGCGAGCCGTTATGGAGTAGTTCGCGCAAACTTTCGCTTGCTGAATACTTTGCCTTCCAATCCGCCATGTTACTCAAGGGGGTCACCTGAGAAGAGCGAGTGGTATTATTAATACTGGACTATTTTAGGTGATACAACAATCGAAATCGTCCGGATCGGACAGCCTCATGGTGTTCGCACCGATCGGCCAATGAACCAAACGACGGCGGGGACATCCGAAGTCTCTCCCAGAGCGCGCGCTCGGGCCTGACGATCGCAACCATTACACAAAAACTTGTACGGGCTCTGTCACAAACTTCCTATTCGGCGCCGGGAGCCGATTCGATTTCCGCGATGACGAAGGGATGATCGGAGAGTGGAGCGCTGCCGTAATCACCATACAGATAGGTCGAGGAGGTGATACGAGCCATCTTGTCCGCCAGAAGGTAATCGATTCGTCCTTCTGCGACCGTTCGATACAGCGCGCTGCCGGCTCGCGACTCGTTGCCTTCAAATTTTACAACGCGTGTCGATCCGCTCGACCAGCAGTCAGAATACTCCGTCATAAAAATTTGGACCGGACCTGCTTGTGGCCCCGCGTTCATGTCTCCTCCAATGCACAAAGTCGGGGCACCCAGCGAACGGGAGAACGAAAGCGTTTCCAGGCCGAGCCCCAAGCGGGATTCGTGACTCTCGGCGGGCAGGTGCACATTGACAAAAATCGAAGAATCGCCATTGGCCAGTTTGATCTTTCCAGACTGCGCGATGCGTGGCCAGCGATCGAACTTGGAATACGATAACTCCTTTTTCTCCACCTGCTCGATTGGAAATCGCGACACGATCGTAAGTCCCCAATACAGACCAGGCTCTCGCCGCCCCCTATCAAATGAAGGGACAAGAGATGACCTGACCTGAAAGCCGCTGCCCAAGGCGGCTGCAAGGACGTCATCCTTGTTTTGATCTCCTGACAATCCAAGGCCTGTCAGGAACGTCTTCATTTCATCGGTCGTCTCATCCCATTTGATACGCCAGATTTCCTGGAGTAGCACTACGTCCAGCGAGAGATCGCCAATCAGTTTCGAGAGTTGCGCAGCTCTTAGTCGCCATTGTTGAAGATCGATCTTCCAAACCGACAACCCGGTGTTGAGCGACCCCACGCGCAGAGTGCCCATTCTCTTCCCCTTAACGCTTTGATTTCGTGGCCCGTGCCGTTTGACGTCGCGAGCAACCTCGCATTGGACGCAAATAAAAGTGTGCAGCACACGCTGACGGAAAAGAAAGGTAGTCGAGAAAACGCTGGATTGCAAGTTGCAGTAAATGCTATTTAACGGCGACTGGCGATTCCATCCGGCCGGGTGAACTTCTCAGTGGCGCATGAGCTTTTGCTTTAGCGAGTTGAGGCACTCACCACCAAGCGCGTCGCGCACCTTTTGTGAATGTACTCTCTTCGCTGAGCGCGAGATTGGCCGAGGCGAACGGATAGAGACCGTGCCGCATTTCGCGAACCAATTCGTCGTCGATGGCTAGGGCAAGGGCAGTCGATTTCTGAAGCGCCAAGACTCTCCGGATATGTGCGAGGAACGGGGCTGCCCGCAGGCATCGTCGCTCGAGCGGCGAGGGAGCAAAAACGATTGAGCCTGGCACCGTTGGTCGGATAAAGAATCGGATTGGAACCTGGCCGCTCGCTTGGGACTTTCGAGGCCCCGACCTGATTTTCGCTTAGTCTAGAGATCAAGTCGGTCAGCGTTTGTGCAGCGCACCAACAAACCCGGTTCTCGGTGACCTGCCCCTGAACTTTCCTCCAGTTGCGTTTAGAGTCTCGGCGGATGTTACGCCTTGCGGCGCGGGGTGAGCAATGTGCGATCGGCGTAGCTGGTCGGGGTTGCGCAGCCGATCGCACGTTGCGGTGAGGGTGGCGGCATAGGCCGCAGGCGTCAGGTAGCCCAGCGAGGAATGCGGGCGTTGGCGGTTGTAGTCATCGACCCAGGCCGCGATCCTGGCGCGGGCGTGATCGAGGCCGAAGAACAGGGTTTCGTTAAGCAACTCGTCACGCATCCGGCCGTTGAAGCTTTCACAGAAGCCGTTCTGCATCGGCTTTCCCGGTGCGATGAAGTGCCAGGCGACGACATGCTGCTCAGCCCAGGTCAGCATCGCGTTGCAGGTGAATTCGGTGCCGTTGTCCGAGACGATCAGGCCGGGCTTGCCGCGGCGATCTATCAATGCCGTCAGTTCGCGCGCCACCCGCAGCCCGGGGATCGAGATGTCGGGGATCGACGCCAGGCATTCCCGAGTCACGTCATCGACGATGTTCAGGATCCGGTAGCGGCGGCCATTGGCAAACTGGTCATGGACAAAATCCAGCGACCAGCGGGCGTTCGGCAGCGCCTCGACCAGGATCGGCGCCCGTGTTCCGACCGCGCGGCGGCGGGCCCGGCGCTTGCGCACGCTGAGCCTCCTCGCGATACAGCCGATAGATCCGGTTCAGCCCGGACGGCTCGCCTTGTTGCCGCAGCAGCACAAACAGCCGACGATAGCCAAAGCGCCGGCGAGCGTTGGCGAGCTCTCGCAGTTGCTCCCGCAGTTCGATGTCCGGCGCCCGGCACGACCGGTACCGGATCATCTTGCGGTCGGCGCTGACGATGGTGCTGGCCCGCCGTTCTGACAGGCCCAGTTCGGCCTGCAGATGCGCGACTGCGTCGCGCCGGGCGGCGGGCCCTACCATTTTTTGACAGAAGCTCGCGCAACGCCGCGGCATCCAGCATCTGTTCGGCCAGCAGCTTCTTCAGCTTGGCATTCTCATCCTCGAGCTGCCGCAGCCGCTTCGCCTCCGAGACATCCATGCCGCCGAACTTGGCCTTCCAATTGTACAGCGTCGCTTCCGAGACGCCGTGCTTGCGTGCCAAATCGGCGGCCTTCGCCCCCGCCTCATGCTCCCGCAAAACGCCGATAATCTGCTCTTCCGTAAACCTGGCTCGCTTCATCTGTCCGTCCTTCAGAAGGCCGGACTCTAACTTCAACTGGAGGAAATCGGCAGGGGCAGGTCATCGGCACAAACGATCGAAAGGCGGCGTACTCGCCGCCGAGTTGTCGGGATTCGTCCCGCTCCAGCACTGGAATCATAACGCTGGGTCGGGGGCCAGTTCCTTGAATTAGGAATGGACCCCGGCAGCCCCGTGGGAGAAACCAATATGAGAGAGGCCGGCACCCGCTATCACAATGTCGACCTGCCTCATTTTTGGGCTGGCAAGGCCACAACGTGCTCTGTCCAGCGTTCAAGCGCCTCGCGCATCTCCGTCGCATACCGAGCGCGGTTATATACTCCGGCAACGCCAGCCCGGTGGCCGCTGACGTGGTTTAGGATCGCCTCCACAATGTGTGGCAACACGCCAAGCCGGTCGGCCATCACCGTGGATGCCGACCTCCGAAGATCGTGAACTGTCCAATGGGGCAGGGGGTTGCCGAGCGCTTCCGCGATCCGTGCATCAAGCGCCGCCTTCGACTTTGACCAGCCGGAGAACCCACGATGCGGGTCACCGCTGCGTCGGGGTCCGTCACCAAAGAGGAAGTCTAGGCCATCTCGGCGGGGTGGGAGTAGGGCCAGGGCGGCGGGAACAAATGGTAGCGAATGCTCGCGATGGTTCTTGGTCCGGGCGCTTGGCAGCGTCCAGAGCCCCGAAAAGGTATCAAGTTCGGCCCATTGCATGCTGCCCACTTCATCACGGCGTTGTGCTGTGAGCAGCAACAAACGCACAATGCGTCCGTAATCGTCATCGCCACAGGCGTGCCAGATGGCTGATAGCTCCGTCTCCGTGAGGACCCGTTCGCGGCTTCCCGGCTGCGCGGGTCGGTTAGTGCCGAGAACCGGGTTCGCAGCGATCTCAAGGCCCTCGCGTATTGCCCAGTTGAACATTGAGGACAGGGCCGTGCGGGCGCGGGCTGCTGAGACCGCTCCATGAGCTGATTCGAAGTCAGCGATACGAGCCGAGATATGGCGGCGAGTAATCTGGAAGACCGAGACCGGATGGAGGGGTTTCCAACTGACCAACAAGTAGCGTTCTATCTCCGAATAGGTCCGGGGCTTCAGCCTTTGTTTGGCGTTCCGGAGATATTGATCCGCGATTGCTCGGAGGGTGTCGGCTGCCTGCAGGCGCGCCTTGGCTTTCTCGTCCGCCGGGTCTTTGCCAATCGCAACCAGGCCCAAAAGCCGCTTGGCCTCCTTGCGTGCAAGCTCTGGTGTCCAAGGGGAGCCGTGAGGACCGATGGTCACGAAGCGCTGCCGACCGAACAATCGGTACTTGAGAACGTAGGTCGCTTGATCACGTTGACGCCGAACGCCAAAGCCCCGCACCGCTTCGCGGTGGTCTGCGTCCCAAATAGTCTCGCCCGGCTTCAGTGCTTGCACTGTGCGGATCGTTATATTTGAGACAGCCATCGATCACCTCTGTAGCTACCACGTAGCTACCACCATAGCGCCAATTGCAGCGCAGGTAAGGCGGGAGGCGGCGGGCCTGTTCATTGATAATACTGTGATTTTCGCACGAAAGGCGGGATTGGCGTAGTGCCGCCGAAGCCCTCGCGGTGTCTGTGGAACAGGAGGTCGGTGGTTCGAGCCCACCCAACTGTACCAGCAAAAGGCGAACCAGCCCGGATTGCGATAACGCGCGCCGAACTTGAGAGCGACTTCCTTGTTGCCATCGGGAATTCGCAGCAGTCTGGCTGTTGCAGAATTCGGCGTCGGTGGCGCAGCGCGCGCAATGAACTGCGGGAAATTGACTCGGTCGCCAACCAACACGCCAGTCTCGCTACGCCTTGGTGCCCTTGCTGAAGGATGAGCCCATTGGCCTGAAGCGGCTGCAATGGCTGATGGATCTGCAGGCGTAGCGGGGGTGTCATGAATCGGTGATATCTCGCTCTTTCAGGCCCATTGACCTGTTAGGAGACGAGGGTGAGACACTGGCTCAAAGCGTGCATTTTCGGATTGGCCCTGGCGGGCGTCACCGCGCTCGGGACAGGCGGCAGCCATGCGCTTGACGAGCGCTACGTTGATGCCGATGG
Organism: Rhodopseudomonas palustris BisB18; assembly: GCF_000013745.1. Classification (GTDB taxonomy): domain Bacteria; phylum Pseudomonadota; class Alphaproteobacteria; order Rhizobiales; family Xanthobacteraceae; genus Rhodopseudomonas_A; species Rhodopseudomonas_A palustris_F. The sequence goes on along the minus strand of NC_007925.1, from coordinate 4,297,836 downwards.
CGATTTGCTCGCAGACGTTCCAACCGATCCGAGCAAGCTGATCGATCCCGACACGCTGGTGTTTGCCTACACGCCGGTCGAGGACCCTGCCGTTTATACAAAAGTGTGGGAGGGGTTCCTCAAGCACATGGAGGTGGTGACCGGCAAGAAGGTGCAGTTTTTCCCGGTGCAGTCGAACGCCGCCCAGATCGAGGCGATGCGTGCTGGACGGTTACACGTCGCTGCCTTCAACACCGGATCGAACCCGATCGCGGTGGCCTGCGCAGGATTCCGTCCGTTCGCCATGATGGCGGCGATGAACGACGAATTCGGCTATCGGATGCAGTTCATTACCTATCCGGGGTCGGGAATTGAAAAGGTCGAGGATATCAGGGGAAAGAAGCTCGCCTTTACCAGCGAAACATCGAATTCGGGGTTCAAGGCGCCTTCGGCTCTGCTTCGCGATCAGTTCAAGATGGAAGCCAAGAAGGACTACGAGCCGGTGTTCTCCGGCAAGCATGACAACTCGATTCTCGGCGTTGCTAACAAGGACTATCCGGCGGCTTCGATCGCCTCCTCCGTCATGGACCGGATGATCGCCCGCAACGTGATCAAGCGCGATCAGGTCAAGGTTATCTATGCGTCCGATCGGTTCCCGACGTCCGGCTATGGCGTGGTCTACAATTTGAAGCCGGAGCTTCAGAACAAGATCAAGTCGGCGTTCTTCTCCTTCAAATGGGACGGATCGGAGCTGCTGAAGGAATTCCAGAAGTCTGAGCCGCCCCAGGAAAAATTCGTCGAGATCTCCTTCAAGGACTCGTGGAAAGTCGTTCGCGACATCGACGCCGCCATGGGCATCAGCTATACGTGCAAATGACGGCGCAGGCGCCTTGGGATCGTAATTGATGCTTCGAATCCAGGCGCTGACCAAGACGTACAAGAACGGCGAAGCCGCCTTAAGAGGCGTCTCCCTATCTGTTGGAGCGGGAGAGATCATCGGCCTGATTGGCCCGTCGGGGGCGGGCAAGTCGACGTTGATCCGTTGCGTCAACCGGCTGATCGAGCCGAGCTCGGGGCGGGTGCAGCTCGGCGAGGTGGAACTCACCGGCCTTTCTAGCGGCGCGCTTCGCCGCGAACGTCGTCGGATTGGCATGATCTTCCAGGAGTACGCGCTGATCGAGCGCCTCACCGTCATGGAGAACGTGCTCGCCGGCCGGCTCGGCTACACCGGGTTCTGGAACAGCTGGTTCCGACGCTTCGCCGAGCAGGACATCCAGCGTGCGATTGCGCTCCTCGAACGCGTGGGACTGATCGACCACATCGACAAGCGCGCTGATGCGCTGTCGGGCGGCCAGCGTCAGCGCGTGGGCATCGCGCGCGCGCTGATTCAGCAGCCGGAATTGTTGCTGGTCGATGAGCCGACGGCGAGTCTCGATCCCAAGACGTCCCGGTCGGTGATGCGGCTGCTGACGGAATTGTGCATCGAGAACCGGCTGGCGGCGATCGTCAACATCCACGACGTGGTCCTTGCCCAGGCGTTCCTTCCCCGAATCGTCGGGCTCAATGCCGGTATCGTCGTCTATGATGGCCCTGCCAGCGGGTTAACCGCCGAGGTGTTGACCTCCATCTATGGCGAGGAGGATTGGACCCGGACTGCGGCGGGGGATGGCGGGACTGACGATGGGGAGCCCTTGATCATCGCGCGGATGGAAGCCGCGCAGTGAATTCGGGCACCTCCGCATCAAGCGCTGTTTCGACCAATCTTGCCGCAGTTTCGGCGCGGCGCTGGCGGCCGCCGCGATTGATCGAAAGCCCGTTGGCCCGTTGGGCGGCCTTGCTCGGGATTGCGTCATATCTGGCTCTGGCCTTTGCCACGATCGACGTGAACTGGGCGCGGGTTTCAGAAGGCGTAGTGCGGGCCGCTCGGCTGTTCGAGAGCTTTCTATCGCCGAATTTTACGTCTCGCTGGAGCGACATTCAGCAAGGGACGATTGAAAGCTTGACCATGACGGTCACGGCGACCGTGGCCGGTGTGTTACTGGCGGTTCCGATCGGTTTGGGCGCCGCGCGCAATCTCGCGCCTTGGTGGCTCTACGGCATTTGCCGCGGTGTGATCGCAATGTCGCGCGCACTGCAGGACATCATTGTCGCGATTTTCTTCGTCGCCATGTTCGGCTTTGGTCCATTCGCGGGCTTTCTGACGCTCACCGTCTCGACCATCGGGTTTCTCTCCAAGCTCCTCGCCGACGACATCGAGGAGATCGACCCGGGGCAGGTGGAGGCAATCCGCGCGACCGGCGCAGGCTTTTGGCAGGTGATCGACTTTGCAGTCGCAAGCCAGGTGATTCCCCGCCTCATCGGCCTCACGGCCTACAAGGTCGACATCAACTTCCGGGAATCCTCGGTGATCGGCATTGTCGGCGCCGGGGGCATCGGCGCGACGCTCAATACCGCGCTCGACCGCTACGAGTTCGATACTGCAGGCGCCATTCTTCTCATCATCATCGGCATCGTCATGGCCTGCGAATACGGCGCAGGCGCCATACGGAAACGGTTCGCCTGAAATGCCGACGACGCGCACGGCCACGGGCAAGACCTCAGGGTGGCAGTTCAAGACCTGGCGACGAACGCGGCTGGAGTGGCTCGGCTGGCTGGCGCTGGTCGCGCTGACGGTGTTGTGCTGGCGCGTGATGACAGCCGGCACCATCTGGTCGTTCGTCGAGGACGCGCCCCGTCAGGCCGCGGACCTGTTCGGTCGCATGCTGCCGCCGCGCTGGGACTATGCCAATAGCCTGTGGCGGCCGTTGTGGGATACCATCAATATGGCCACGCTCGGTACGGCGATCGCCATCGTCGTTGCGACGCCGCTCGCCTTCCTGGCAGCGCGCAACACGACGCCGAGCATGCTGGTCCTGCGACCGCTGGCATTGTTTGTGATCGTGGCCTCCCGCTCGGTCAACGCACTGGTGTGGGGGCTGCTTCTGGTTGCCGTGCTCGGCCCCGGCGTCCTGGCGGGCATCATCGCCATCGCACTGCGTTCGATCGGCTTCATCGGCAAGCTTCTCTACGAGGCCATCGAGGAGATCGACGAGATGCAAGTCGAGGCGATCAGGGCGACCGGAGCCTCGCCTGCGCAGGTGATCACCTACGGCATCGTCCCGCAGATCCTGCCCGCCTTTGCGACCATCTCGGTGTTCCGCTGGGACATCAACATCCGTGAATCGACCGTGCTCGGGCTTGTCGGCGCGGGAGGCCTGGGACTTGCGCTGGAGACCTCGCTCAATACATTGGCATGGCCACAGGTGAGCGTGATCCTGCTGATGATTCTGGCGACAGTCGTGTTCAGCGAATGGCTTACCGCCAAGGTCCGCAAGGGAATTCTCTGACACATCGGTGCTGCGAATTGCAGGCAAGGCTGCTGCGGCATGTGGACTATCGACATCGTATTGCGCATCCGACCAATGATGGCATTGACCGCGACGCGTCGAACAATCGTGTCGGGCTTGAAGATATCTGCCGGCAACCTCCTTGCCGCTGCCTTGGTTTCGCCGGTGATGAGCAAGGTCGAATTGCACTTGGCACCCGCATGGCTGGATCGCCGCTGGATGCGGCTGACGGCCGCGGTGCGCCCGATGTTTCGGCCGCTGCTCGATGCGCAGCGGGCGGCGGCGCAGGGCGTTCGGTCAGGCCCGACGCGTTCGATTCGGTGGCTCCTCCGTGGCGCCCGAACGATGTGAACGTCAATTCAGGCCGCAGACCCGCAGAAGAACGTATATGAGGACACGAAGGGGGGCGGATAGCAGGTGCTGCCAGCACGGCAACTACCTCCAGAGGGAACGGTCAACGTCCGCGGCAGACGTGTAGCTTGCGGTGTGTCGCCGCCATTGTTATCTCCGGCGTGGCAATCGTCAGCTGTGTCCATGGTCTCGCAGGTCTGACCTATGATTGAGCGTTGGACGCGCGCAGAACCTCTGAACCGTTATTGGAGTCTCTCGCCGGGGATTGTCAGGCGGAATTCCGTCCCGCCATCGCAGGTCACGGAGGATTGGCCATCGAGCTGCGCGACGAAGGCGTGGATCAGCTTGGTCCCGAGGCCGCCGCGCCCGGAACAGCTGGTAGCCGCAGGCATGCCTCGGCCGTCGTCCCGCACGACGATCTCGATTGCGCCCATGCTACGTTGTACCGAGATCGTGATCGTTCCGCCGCGCGTGCCCGCAAACGCATGCTTGAAGGCGTTGGAAACGACCTCGGTGACAACGAGGCCGACCGGCACCGCCCGCGTGAGTTCGAGCACCAAAGGCTCTGCCCGAAGCTCGATCGAGATGCCCCGCGACTTCGCTCCATACGCCTCCGCGATGTCTCCGACGAGGCGCTCGAAATAGTCCGGCAGGTCGACTGTTGATCCCGCATCCGCGCGGTACAGGCTCTCGTGGATCAAGGCGATCGACTGGAGCCGGTCCTGGGTGTCGCGAAGTGCGGCCTTGAACGCCGGCTCCGTGAAGCGCTGCTCCTGCATCCGGATCAGGCTGGATGTCACCTGCAGGTTGTTCTTCACGCGATGGTGGATCTCCTGCAAAAGAATGTGCTTCTCCTTCAGTGCGGCCTCTAGGTTCGTCCGGGCGATGGCTTCGCGGCGATTTGCCCGCGCGCCGATCCAGGTCAGGCAGCCGATCGCGATCAGAACGATGCCGCAGATGGCGGCGGTCCAGGAAAGATGCCGGTACCAAGGCGCAAAGATGCTGACGAGGGGGGTCGATGCAGTGACCACGACTTGCCATTTGTCGAGCCGTCGAAACGACACGATGCGGTCGACGCCGTCGATCACCGACACGGCGCGATAGGTGCCCGTCGCCTGATCCGCCATTTCGCGGAACAAGACCACGTCTTCGATCGTTTGCCCGGCCTGGGCGGCGGACATCCCGGTTCTTGCAACAAGAGTGCCGCTCGCGCTCCAGATAGCCAGCACCGTGCCGCGGCCGACGTCGCTCGATGCGACGAGGTCGTCGAGGAAGCTCGGACGCATCGCCGTCTGCACGACGCCTGCGAACCGGTCCTGTCGATCGATGATCGCGCGGCTGTAGGTATAGACCAACTCTCCGGTGCTGCGATCGATGATCGCCTCGCCGACATAACGGTCAACGCCGGCGGCGCGATGGGCCTTGAACCAGGCGCGGTCGCTGAAGCCGGAGTCGGCGGGCGGCACCTCGCCGGATGAGGCAACCAAACCACCGCCGGCGTCGACGACGAGGAGATGGTCGGTGTCGGCGGTCCGTCGGGTGACCCCCGCCAGGAACTCGGCTGCGGCTGTCGTCTCGCGAAGCGCGTCGACGCCGCCCCGTTCGCCGACATAGGCGAGCACGTTCGCGACGACCAGATCGTTGATCTCGAAAACCCGCATGGCGTATTCTTCCACGACCCGGGACATGTCGCGCGTGGCGGCCTCCGCCCGAGTCATGGTGGCGCGGTGATCAAGCCATAGGAACAGACCGCCGGTGATCAGGATCGCCAGGGCAAAAAAGCCAGCCGTAGCAAAACCGATAGTTCGGACGTTGTTGAGCGCACCGACCCGGAGCCACATCTGCCGAAACTCGTCCTGCCGTTCACTTGGCCCTGCGGCGCTTCTAAGAGCGCGATCGGCCGCGACGTCGCCGCTCATGATGCATTCCTCCGTCGCAAGTTCAATCGGACACCACAGCGCGGGCAATCGTCGGTCCGTCAAGCTTGGCTGACCCGGTCGCCCACGGCCCAGGCAACTCGGTGGGCATCCGACGCAAGACCCAATCCTGGAGCGTCACGGATACCGCGAGTTGGCGGCGATACGATGGTCGGTGGTTCGCTGGGCAGGTGCGGTCCATTCCCAGAGGCGGCGTGAGCAGGCGGTGGCGTTCATCGCGGCGCTAAGGCCCGTCTTTCTGGGTCCGGCGCCGCTACATCCGGATGCTCGATCGCTTGATCAAGCGGCTGCCGCTGGTCAAAACGATTTACGGGGCAACCCGCACGCTGATCGACTCCGTGCAAAGCGGCCCGCAGGGCGGCAACGGCCAGCGGGTGGTCCTCATCCAATTTCCGAATCCGGAGATGCGGGCCGTCGGTTTCGTCACGGCCGTATTCGAGGCGATCGACACCGGTGAAGAGCTCGCGGCAGTCTATGTGCCGACCGCCCCTAATCCGACGTCGGGCTATGTCGAGATCGTGCCGACCAAGCAACTGGTGTGGCTCGACTGGAGCGCCAACGATGCGATGGCCTTCATTGTCTCGGGCGGGACAATGACGCCCGGCAAGATCCGGATGAACCCGGAGCCAGCTACGGTTGCCGCGGAGACGGCAGCCAACGACCTTGACGTGCGCTCCGCGGTGCCTCGCTGACCTCATTCGCGCGCGAGCTGAAAATAAACCACCGTGGCGTCCTGGACACAACGATGAGACGGCGATCGCTGCGATGAAGCCGGGCGTGATGCTGGTCAATACCGGACGCGGCGCGCTCATTGCTACGCGCGATGTGATCCAGGGATTGAAGAGCAAGAAGAGCGGCTATTTGGGGCTGGATGTCGATGAGGACGAAAGCGACCTCTTCTTTGAGAGCCTGTCCGGGCAGGTCATTCGAGACGATGATTGTTCCGACCGCTGACATTCGCCGAGCCTTCTTCACGCAAGAGGCGTTGATGGCCATCCCCGATACGACCATCCGCACTATCTCGCAGTTCGAACGGACTGGCCAAAAAGCGCATCTGGTCGCATTGGAATTGCGCGCCTGACCGTGGCAGAGTTGCTCTTTGCTTTCGAGGGCCTGCAGTATGATCCGCATTGGAGCGTCGATTTGCACACTGCCATGCCCGTCGCGCTTGATGTACTCGATGGTGCGCGCTGGATTCGCGACCAGTGCGCGTGTGGTGCGGTGACACCGTGACGGACGGGCCGCCAACCGGTGGGACGCTCCAGAGGAAGAGTCCGGGAGAATTGATGGAAGTCGTCGTCCAATTGGCTTTTGGCGAGATCGCTGCCCTGCTGATGCTGGCGTCCGTCGTCGGCTTTCTTGGATGGGTGCTCCGCCAGCCGCTGATCGTTAGCTTCATCTCGGAATTGGCGGGCGCGCTGCTGCTGTTCCTGGTCGGGCGTCTTGGGATATCGGAAACGGGCGGGCTTTCTTGCAGCCCTCACGGTCGCGCAGATCAGCGAGTTCTCCCTGATCTTCGTCGCCATGGGCGTAACCTTGGGGCACGTCCAGGCGGCAAGAATGTGGATCGACGATGACGAAGGACACTACCTCAGTCTATCACGCCCTCCAGATCACAGACGTTCTGAAAGCACTGAACGCCAGAACTGAGGGCCTGACCTCCAACGAGGCAGCGCGCAGACTTGCTGCCCATGGTCCCAATCGGTTGCCGGAGGCGCCGCAGCGCAGCGCATTTGTTCGCTTCCTGCTGCATTTTCACAACATCCTCATCTACGTGCTGCTGGCATCCGCGATCATCACCGCAGCCCTCGGCCACCTCGTCGACACCGGCGTCATCCTCGCTGTTGTGCTGGCCAATGCGATCATCGGGTTCATCCAAGAAGGACGAGCCGAAGACGCGATGGCCGCGATTAGAGGGATGCTGGCGCCGCACACCGCGGTGCTGCGCGATGGCGCGCGCCGTAGCATCGACGCGGTCGATCTGGTTCCTGGCGATGTCGTGCTGCTCGAAGCCGGCGATCGCGTGCCGGCGGATCTGCGCCTGATCGAAGCGCGCGGCCTCAAGGTCGAGGAGGCGATCCTCACCGGCGAATCTGTCCCCGTCGACAAGGACGTCTCGGCTGTGGCGGAAGATGCTGTGCTCGGCGACCGCACCTCGATGCTGTTCAGTGGAACGCTGCTGGTCGCTGGTACCGTTCGTGGTGTGGTGGCGGCGACGGGTGCGGATACGCAGATCGGTCAGATCAGCGGCATGCTGGCGACCGTGGAGATGCTGACGACGCCTCTGGTCCGGCAGATCGACATCTTCGCGCGGTGGCTCACCGTCTTCATCCTGCTGGTCAGTGCCGGGCTGCTGGCATACGGCATCTTCGTTCGGCATCTGCCATTCGAAGAGATGTTCATGATCGTGGTCGGGCTTTCCGTCGCGGCGATACCGGAGGGCCTGCCTGCGGTGCTCACCATCACGCTTGCGGTGGGGGTGCAAGCGATGGCGCGGCGCAATGCGATTGTTCGGCGCTTGCCCGCCATCGAGACGCTGGGCTCGGTCTCGGTGATCTGTACCGACAAGACCGGCACGCTCACGCGCAATGAGATGATGGTGATGGCACTGGCGTCGGCCGATCGCCGGTTCGCGGTCGAGGGCAACGGCTATGCGCCGCAGGGTGTTATTCGAACGGGCGATGCGGTGGCCGACCCAGCCGATCATGCCGTCCTGATCGAATTCGCCCGCGGCGCTGCGCTTTGCAACGACGCGGCGCTGGTCCGGTCCGGCGAGGACTGGCGGGTCGAAGGCGATCCGATGGAGGGCGCGCTACTGGCGCTGGCGGGCAAAATCACCGACGCGGTCGCCTTCCACGGCCTCAGCCGCACCGATGCCATCCCGTTCGATGCGATCTATCGCTACATGGCGGTGCTCCACCATGATCACGTGGGGCACGGCTTCGTTCACGTCAAAGGCGCGCCGGAAGCGATTCTGCCGATGTGTGCCGGTCAGCGCAGCGCCGACGGCGGCGTTGCGCCGCTCGATCCGGAATATTGGCATGCCAGAGTGGAGGAGCTTGCGAGCGACGGACTGCGGGTGATCGCGATGGCGTCACGCATGATGCGGCAGCAAGACACCATCCTGAACACCGATGATCTGCAGGGCCAGCTGGTTCTGATCGGGCTCGTCGGCTTGATCGACCCGCCGCGTCCGGAAGCCATCGACGCCGTCGCCGACTGCCACGGCGCCGGGATCAGAGTGAAGATGATCACCGGCGATCACGGCGCGACGGCACGAGCGATCGCCGCGAAGATCGGTCTGCGCAATTCCCGATCGATCCTCACAGGCGCCGCTATCGACCGGATGTCGGACGCCGAATTGGCGGTCGCGGTGATTGAGACCGACGTCTTTGCCCGGACCTCGCCGGCCCACAAGCTTCGGCTGGTCACGGCCTTGCAGTCGCACGGTCTCACCGTTGCGATGACCGGCGACGGCGTCAACGACGCTCCCGCGCTCAAGCGGGCGGACGCCGGCACCGCCATGGGGCAGAAGGGCAGCGAGGCGGCCAAGGAAGCCTCGGAACTCGTGCTTGCCGATGACAATTTCGCCTCGATCGCCGCTGCGGTGCGCGAGGGACGCACGGTCTACGACAACATCAAGAAGGTCATCAGTTGGACGTTGCCGACCAACGCCGGCGAGGCGATGACCATCATGGTCGCGCTGCTCGCCGGCATGACATTGCCGGTGACGGCGGTGCAAATCCTCTGGATCAACCTCATCACGGCGACCACGCTGGGTATTGCGCTGGCGTTCGAGCCGAGCGAGCCGGGCACGATGCAGCGCCCACCACGTCCCCGTGACGCCCCGATTCTGACCGGCGAACTGATCTGGCACATCCTGCTGGTCTCGGCCTTGTTCGTGGTCGCCGTGTTCGGGGTGTTTTCCTATGCGTTGGACAAAGGTTATCCGCTCGAGTTGGCGCAGACCATGTCGGTCAACACTTTGGTGGTTCTCGAGATATTCCACCTGTTCTTCATTCGGAACATTCACGGTACCTCATTGACCCTGGCCGCGGTGCGAGGGACACCGATCGTCTGGCTCTCGGTGGTCACCGTCACAGCCGCGCAATTCGCGATCACCTATCTGCCGCCCTTGCAGAAGCTGTTCGGGACCCGGGCCGTTCCGATTCTCGACGGCGTGCTCATTGTTGCCGTCGGGATGGCGTTCTTTGCCCTGATCGAGACCGAAAAGCAGATGCGCCTCGCATTCCGTCGTCCGGCGACAACGCCTGGTCACTGAGCGGGGTGACCAGCCTTGCTGCGGAATCGATGCAAGTTGGTACGAAAGTCGGAGGAGCGGTCGGTCCGTCGTGTTGAAAGAACGCGGTCGACCGCCAGTTCGCGCCCGATCATGAGAGTCGACCACTGCAGCAGGCTTCACGCCGAAGCGTCGATTCTGCGCGCGCGGCGATCGGTCGCACAGACGAGTCGCCATATGCCGGAAATCGCGGCCGATCAGCGATTTGATAGGAATCGACAAGGTTCTTCCGCTGACGCCTCACTCTGTCACATAGCCACGCCGAACCTGTCGCAGATGGTCGTCAGCAGTAGCTATGCGAGGACAAGATGAAGCGGCTATTGGTTGCTACTGATTTCTCCACGCGATCCGATCGCGCTTTGCGGCGTGCAGTTTTGTTGGCCCACCAGTATTCCGCCGAGATGACGATCGTACACGTGATCGACGACGACCAGCCGCCTCAACTCTTGAGGGCGGAGGAGCGCGAGATCAGCAGTCTGCTTCACGATCTCGCCGCGACGGTCCGCGAAATCGATCGCGTGCCGTGTGACGGGCGCGTGGCATTTGGGGAGCCCTTTCAGGCCATCGCAAAGACGGCTGAAAACGTTGATGCTGACGTTATTGTCATGGGGCCGCACCGCCGGCAGGCGCTCCGCGACATTTTCATCGGAACGACAGCCGATCGCACGATCCGATGCTCACTTCGACCTGTGATTATGGCGAACGCGGTGCCTGCGGGACACTATGGCAGCATTCTCTTGGCAACCGATCTCTCCGAGTGTTCCGCGAACGCGGCCACCAAGGCGCAGGCGCTGGGCATCTTCGACCGCGGTGGAGTCATTGTCGTTCACGCATTTGATGCGCCGGCGCAGACCATGATAGTGCGTTCGTCGATGACGGCAAATGAAGAGCGAGCCTACCTCGCCGAAGAGGAAAACCGTGCAGCGCATGGAGTCGCAGAGTTCTTGACGCGAGTGGGCTTGCGGCCAAGCCGAAGCATCGTTCAACTCAGCGAGGGATCGGCGCCCCACGCCATCAAGGACTGCATCAGACAGCAACGCGCGGATCTTGTCGTGATCGGGACCCGCGGGCGATCAGCCGCAGCCAAATTCTTCTTGGGAAGCGTCGCGGGGGAGCTTCTCGGCGATTCAGACATTGATGTTCTTGTGGTTCCGCCACCAAATGAATGGGCGGAAAGCACCCAAGCGTCGAAATCGTCATGAGTATTTTTCGACGTGCGACGCGAAGCCCGCGCGACTGCTCCGAATGGCCGCGATGCGGGTTTCTCCGCGCGGGAGTTATCGATCGTTGCTTCCCTTGACGACACGCCCGATGATCGCGATAGTCGTAGGCGTTTACTGTGTCCCAGCGGAGCATGTCGTGGGGACGTAGGAGCAACGGGCGCGCCGATTTGCCGCCTTCGCACGCGCCGTCCAGGGGGCGAGGATAAGGGAACCGAAACAGCATTGGTCGGCCATTTGTATCTTCTGTTTCGCCTGACGGTTTCTCCTCCTGTGAATCAACCGTTCCGTGCCGTTGGATTTTGCAGCCGGTTCCGCGCATCATATCGAACCTCGACCACAGCTGAGCGTCCGGTGACCTCCGATGTCGTGGATGGCACCGCTGAAGCTCGAGGGCACGGATTGGGTCGATGCTGCTTGCCCTGATTGTTTTGATTCCGCTGGCCGGCGCGACGCTGCCAATGCTCACAATTCGGGCTGGGCGGAACGTCTGCACGATTGTGACCGCCACGACCAGCCTTTGCGCTCTTCTGGTGCTGTTGGCGAATGGCGCTGCGGTCTACGAAGGGGAAACGATCCGCGCCGGCGCCGATTGGGTGCCGGCGATCGGCTTGTCGTTTCGGTTCTTCCTCGATGGTCTCGGCCTGTTCTTCGCCGCGCTGATCCTGACCATCGGGGTGCTGGTGATCATCTATTCCCGCTTCTATCTCGGACGCGCGGATTCGATGGGGCGGTTCTTCGCCTATCTGCTTTTGTTCCAGGCGGCGATGCTCGGTATCGTCATTAGCGACAATGTGCTGCTGCTGGTGGTGTTCTGGGAGCTCACCAGCCTGAGTTCGTTCCTGCTGATCGGCTATTGGCATCATCTACCGGAGGGGCGGCAGGGCGCGCGGATGGCGCTTGTGGTGACCGGCGGCGGCGGGCTGTTGCTGATGGCGGGCATGTTGCTGCTCGGGCAGGCCGCCGGCTCCTACGAACTGACCGAGATCCTGCAGCGCGGCGACACGGTCAAGGCATCGCCGCTCTACGTCCCGATCCTGCTCCTGGTGCTCGGCGCGGCGTTCACTAAATCGGCGCAGTTTCCTTTCCACTTCTGGCTGCCTCACGCCATGGCGGCGCCGACGCCGGTCTCGGCCTATCTGCACTCCGCCACCATGGTGAAGGCCGGCGTGTTTCTGCTGGCGCGGCTGTGGCCGGTGCTCGCCGGCACCGAGCCCTGGTTCATGATCGTCACCAGCACCGGGCTGCTGACGATGCTGGTCGGCGCCTGGATCGCGCTGTTCAAGGATGACCTCAAGGGGATCCTGGCGCATTCCACCGTCAGTCATCTCGGGCTGATGACGATGCTGCTCGGCTTCGGCACCCGCACTGCGGTGATCGCTTGCATGTTTCACATCCTCAACCATGCAACCTTCAAGGCGGCGTTGTTCATGAGCGCCGGCATCGTCGACCACGAGACCGGCACCCGCAGCATCCGCAAGCTCGGCGGGCTGCTGCGGCCGATGCCGATCAGCGCGCTGCTGGCGTTGACTGCCGCGGCTTCGATGGCCGGTGTGCCGCTGCTCAACGGTTTTCTGTCGAAGGAGATGATGCTCGAGGCGGCTGCCGATACCAGCATTCTGGGCAACGCCTGGATCGTGCCGGCGGCGGCGACGCTCGGCGCGCTCTTGTCGGTGGCCTATTCGGCGCGTTTCGCGTTTTCGACCTATCTGGGATCGCGCTGCGACGTCCTGCCGAAGACGCCGCACGATCCGCCGTTCGGCATGTGGGCGCCGGTCGCAGCCCTGGTGATACCGGTGATTGCGATCGGTTTGTGGCCGCAATTGCTGGCGGGTGCGCTGGTCGAGCGCACCGCGCAGGCGGTGGTCGGCGCCGCGACGCTTCCGTTCCAGCCGCTGGCGATCTGGCACGGCCTGACGCTGCCGCTGCTGATGAGCGGAATCGCACTCACCGGCGGTCTGGTGCTGTTGATCGCGTACACCCCGTTGGAGAAGTTGCGGGGCTTGCTGCCGAGGCCCGATGCCAAGACGATGTTCGATGCCGTGATAGCCATTGCCGCGCGGAGCGCGCGCTGGTTGATGCGTCGGCTGCATACCGAGTCGTTGCCTCGCTATCTCGGGGTGATCACACTGACCATCCTCGCGGTCGGAGGGATTGGCTTCTTCAGCGGCCGGCATGATCCGGGCGGCCGTCCGATGTTGCCGGTCAATCTGCCGGCGCTGATGGCGTGGGTCCTGCTCGTGGCGACCAGCGTCGCGGTGATGGCGTTTCATGCCCATCGCCTGCTGACCCTGATCCTGAGCAGCGTGGTGGGCTTGGTCGTGTCGCTCGCCTTCATGCAGTTCTCAGCGCCGGATTTGGCGCTGACGCAGATTTCGGTCGAGGTGGTGACGACGATCCTGTTGTTGCTGGCGCTCAATCTATTGCCGAAGCTGACCCCGTCGGAGCCGAGCCTGGCCCGGCGCATCCGCGATGGGACGATCGCCGGCTGCGGAGGGTTGGCGGCCGCCGCGATGGCCTATGTCGTGATGACGCGTGACGTCAGCTCGATTTCGGCCTTCCACTTGGCGCAGTCCAAGCCGGGCGGCGGCGGCAGCAACGTCGTTAACGTCATCCTGGTCGACTTCCGTGGCTACGACACCTTTGGCGAGATCGTGGTGCTGTGCATCGCGGCCCTGGTGATCTACGCGCTGCTGAGCAATGCGCTCGAAGGCGCCGCGGCGCGCCGGCTCGATGCGATGCGCCAACGCTACGAATCCGCCGATGCCCACCCGCTGGTACTCGTCGTGGCGGCCAGGGTGCTGCTGCCGCTGGCGATGACCGTCGGCATCTACATGTTCTTCCGCGGGCACAACCAGCCGGGAGGTGGGTTCATCGCGGGATTGGTGGTTGCCACCGCGATTATCATGCAATTCATGGCGAGCGGATATGCCTGGACCGCCGACCAGCGTCGGATCGACGGCCACCGCCTGCTCGGTGCCGGGGTGCTCATCGCGGCGGCGACCGGCATCGGCGCGCTTCTGTTCGGCCGGCCGTTCCTGACCAGCTATTTCGTCTATGTTCCGGTGCCACTGATCGGCGAAGTGGAACTGGCAACCGCCATGCTGTTCGACCTCGGCGTGTTCCTCGCGGTGGTGGGGACGGTGGTGCTGTCGTTGTCGCAGATTGCACGGGTCGAACGCCGGGCCAAACGCACCCCGGTGCCGGTTGGCCCATCCGATATTCCGTTGGTGCAGCGGCCGATAGTGCCGCCGCTGCCTATCGCCTCCTACGCCGAGAGGGATTGAATGGAGCTCCTGGTCGCCAGCGGAATCGGCGTGCTGACCATGGTCGGCATCTATCTGATCCTGCGTCGCCACAGTTTTCCGGTGGTCATCGGCACCACCTTTCTCACCTATGGGGTGAACCTGTTTCTGTTCGCGATGGGGCGGCTGGCGATCGACCAGGCGCCGATCATCGCCGGCGGGACCACGGCGTACGCCGACCCGTTGCCGCAGGCTCTGGTGCTGACCGCGATCGTGATCTCGTTTGGCATGACGGCGTTGGTGGTGGTGCTGGCGCTACGCGGATTTCTCGAGACGGGGACGGAGCGTGTGGAGAACGAGGGGACGAAATCGATGCCGCGCGACGCGCGCAAGCCGGGTGTGGAGCGCCGATGAATCACTTGGTGATCGCTCCCATCGTGCTGCCCGCGATCGTGGCGTCGTTCCTGGTGCTGGTGCTGCGGCATGATCTCGCCAGCCAGCGCATCGTATCGGTAGCGGCGACGGCGCTGTTGTTCGGTGTCGCCGTCTTGCTCTACGCATCGTCCGGCGACGGGGACCCGGCGCCGTATCAGCTCGGCGATTGGCGGGCCCCGTTCGGGATCGGGCTGGTGCTCGACCGGCTGTCAGCAACCATGCTGCTACTGACCGCGCTGCTCGCGGTCGCGGTCGTGATCTACGCCATGGCCGGCTGGGACGGTCGCGGCCAGTATTTTCATCCGTTGTTTCAGTTTCAACTGATGGGCCTGAACGGCGCGTTTCTCACTGGAGACCTGTTCAACCTGTTCGTGTTCTTCGAGATCATGCTGATCGCCTCCTATGGCTTGATGTTGCATGGCGGCGGATCGCAACGGTTGCGGGCCGGCTTCCACTATGTCGCGATCAATCTGGTCGGGTCGACGCTGTTTCTGTTCGCGGTGGGGCTGATCTATGCCGTGACCGGAACGCTCAACATGGCCGACCTGGCCAACAAGGTGGCGCAGATCGCGCCCGGCGACGAAGCGATCCTGCGCGTCGGCGCCTTGTTGCTGTTACTGGTGTTTGCGTTGAAGGCGGCGCTGGTGCCGCTACAATGGTGGCTGCCGACGGCCTATGCGGCGGCGCCGGGGCCGGTGGCGGCGCTGTTCATGATGATGACCAAGGTCGGTGCCTATTCGATCCTGCGGGTCTACACCGTGGTGTTCGGCGCCGAGGCCGGCGCGGTGGCGGATATTGCCGCCCCATGGGTGGTGCCGGCGGCGCTGGCGACGCTGGTGCTGGGCGCCGTCGGCGTGTTGGCGAGCCCGACCTTGCGCGGGATGGTCTGTTTCTCGATCGTGTGGTCGATGGGATCGCTGCTGTTGGCGCTCGGCCTGTTCGACCAAAACGGCCTGTCCGCCGGGCTCTATTATCTGCTGCACTCAACGTTGAGCGGCGCTGCGCTGTTTCTTCTCGTCGACCTCGTCAGCGCGCACCGCGGCCAAGTCGACGACCGGCTGGTTCCGACCCCGTCGCTGCCCCATGCCAACCTGTTCGCCGGCCTTTTCTTCGTGGCGGCGATTGCGATGACAGGGATGCCGCCGCTGTCGGGGTTTCTCGGCAAACTCCTGATCCTTGACGCGATCTGGGGAAGCCCCGTTGCCGTCGCGAGTTGGGTGATCCTGCTCGCCACCAGTCTGGTGGTGATCGTCGGCTTCGCGCGTGCCGGCAGTACGCTGTTCTGGAAGGTCGCCCCCCGGCCGTCGGCGTTGGCCATGCCGGCGCAATCCATTGCGATCCCCGTTGCCGTGGTGGTAGGCCTGCTGGGGATGACCGTGCTGCTTGCGCTGTTCGCCGGCCCGGTCACCCGCGAACTGGCGGCGACGGCGCGGCAGACGCTCGACACCAAGGCCTATGTCCGCGCGGTGAACCCGGCGCCGCTGGCGCTAACACGGAGTGAATCCAAGTGACGAAGGTGCTACCCCATCCGGTTTTGACGCTGGTGATCGCCGGGGTCTGGGTCGCGCTGATCAATTCGATCTCGCTGGGCGGCGTGCTGTTCGGCTTGGTGCTGGGGATCGCAATCCCGTTGTTCACCAACCCGTATTGGCCGGTGCGGCCGACCATCCAAAATCCACTCAAGATTGCCGAGTACCTGGCTGTCGTTGGCTGGGATATCGTGGTCTCCAATGTGCAGGTGGCTTACTGGGTGCTGTTCTGGCCGAGCCGCAGCTTGCAAACCCAATTCGTCGTGGTGCCGCTCGACCTTGCCTCGCCCGAAGCCATTGCCTTGCTTGCGGGAACGATCACCATGACGCCGGGCACCGTCAGCGCGGACCTGGCGGCCGACGGCAGCGCCATTCTGGTGCACTGTCTGCATACGACGGATCCCGAGGCGGTGGTGCGCCAGATCAAGACCCGCTACGAACGACGATTGAAGGAGATCTTCGCATGATCGGGACCGCGTGCCTCATCGCCCTCGTTGCGATTAGCGTTTCGGCGCTGCTCAACCTCTACCGGCTCGGCGCCGGCCCCGACGTGCTCGACCGGATTCTGTCGCTGGAAACCTTGGTGATCAATGCCATCGGGCTGGTCGTGGTGATTGGCATCTGGTTCAACACCAGCCTGTATTTCGAGGTCGCCTTGCTGCTCGTGGCTGTCGGCTTCCTTTCGACGGTGGCGTTCTGTAAATATCTGTTGCGCGGCAATGTGATCGAATAGGTCGGGCGATGGCGGGGATAGGTGAAGTTCTGGTCTCGGCGCTGATCCTGGTCGGCGCATTCTTTCTGTTCGTTGGATCGTTCGGACTGGTGAAGCTGCCGGACATCATGCGCCGGCTGCACGCGCCCACCAAGGCGACGACGCTCGGCATCGGGTCGCTGCTGATCGCTTCGATGCTCTACTTCGCTCTGGTGCAGGGTGCGCCCTCCGTGCACGAGTTGATGATCGCAGTGTTCCTGTTTCTGACCGCGCCGATCACCGCGCATATGATCGCCAAAGCCCATCTGCTGCGCAATCGCGCGCTGCAAAGGCGTGTGCCGCAGCCCCCTGGTGGGCAGAGTTGGGCAACATTGGCGCCGCGGAACGAAAACCCTCAAGCACCCCCGGCGCGGCGACCTTGAATGAAAGCGTCGAGCCGACGTCTAGTCGCAACCGCCCCGCAACTCACAAGCACGGGCTGACCGCGGGGATAACGAGGCCGGTCCAGATCGTGGCCACCAGCGCCGCCGCGGTCGATCCGATCGCAATCCTGCGGGTGAATGTTGCGGTGCTGTCGTCCGCAAGTCTGGGCAGCAGCAAGCAGTAGATCTGCAGCCCGACCAGCAACAACAGGTGGCCGATCCAGATCGCCATAAGAATCAGTCGGTTCAGGTCGAGATCCGCAACCCGGACGTCGTTCCAGCCGAACGCGCAGCCGGCCGATAGCGCAGCGTACAGCAGAACGAACGCCGAAGCCCAAATCACGAAACCGGCCACCATCAGCAACGGTGAAGCAGCACGGCGGACGCTAGGTGTCATCCGGATCACCGCATCACCTGCGGCAGCCCGTAGACGATCAGCAGCGTTGCGGCACCGATCGCTGCGGTGGAGCCGTGCCACATCGCGCCGATCCGCAGGTCGACGCTGCGGATCGGCGATACGTAGCCGGTGCGGCTTCGCCAGATCCCGAAGCTTACGAATATGAGGCCGATCGCGCTCTGCAATCCCGCATAGAGCAGAATGATGGTGTTGGCCGCAGCGTAGGCGTGCTGGGTCGGGTCGGGCAGCGACCGGACGATAGCCGCAAAGCCGAGCAGCGCGGCGATCTGGCCATGTGCCGCGACCGCCAGGGCGATTTCGCGGTTGGGCGCGCTGCTGATCACGCGGTGCGATGTGGCGATCCGGCCGGCAATGAAAGCCACCGAGAATCCGCTTACTGCCAGCAGGGTGCTCCATGGCGCCCACGCTACCAAAGCCGGTGGCGGCCAGTTCGGCGCCACCACCCACAGGAACAGAATGCCGAAGGCCAGCGAGGCGAAAGCGGTGCCGTTGGCGGCCAGCGTCAGTCCCATCGCCCATAATGACGGCGGGGACTCCGCCTCGCTGTGCAGCACCGCGCGGGCGCCAGCGCCGATCGGCAGTGCGCCATGATCGCGGCGTTCGCCGGAGACCGGGGTCCAGGCCAGCAAGGCTGCAACGGTCGCGGCAAGCGCGAGCAACGCGACGAGATAGATCTTGAACAACACCGCGAGGAAGAACACGTCCGTCACCAGCGCGGTGATCAGCGGCAGCAGGGTGCGATTGGGCAGCCGGACGATCTGTTCGACCCGCCCGGACATCACCTCGACGCCGAGGGTTTCCAGCCAGTCGTTGCGGACGAAGCCGAGATAACCGGCGCCGCGGACGAGGCTGTTGCCGAGGACCGGCCGGTCGGCGAGCGGGCTGCGCGACGACACTTGCGGCAGCGACGCGAAGTTGTAGTCCGGCGGCGGCGTCGGCATGGCCCATTCGAGCGTTCCGGCGTGCCACGGGTTGCGCGCGCTGGGCTTGCCGTGCAGCCACTGCATCAGCACGTCGACCGTGAACATGGCGAAACCGATCGCCATCACGAAGCCGCCGACAGAGGACAGCAGATTTGGCCATTCCCAGCCGGTGTCGGCGCCGTAGCTGGTGATCCGGCGCGGCATGCCGAGCAGGCCAGTCCAGTGCATGACAAGGAAAGTCAGATTGAATCCGAGGAAGATCAGCCAGAACGCCGCGACGCCCAGGCTGTGCCGCGGCACGCGTCCGGTGAAATGCGGCAGCCAGTAATACGCCGCGGCCAGCATCGGAAACACGAAGCCGCCGACCAGCACATAGTGCAGATGCGCGACCACGAAATGGGTGTCGTGGACCTGCCAGTTGAACGGCACGATCGCCAGCATCACGCCGGTGAGACCGCCGACTACGAACACCGAGAAGAAGCCGAGCAGATACAGCATCGGCAGCTTGAGCTGCGGGCGGCCGGCCGCCAGCGTGCCGATCCAGGCAAAAATCTGCACCGCGGTCGGCACCGCGACCGCGGTGCTGGCCGAGGAGAAGAACGCCAGCGCGAGGTGGGGAATCCCCACCGTGAACATGTGGTGGACCCACAGCCCAAAACTCAGGAACGCCAGCGCCACGATGCTGACCACGATCCAGCTGTAGCCGATGATCTCGCGCCGCGCGAGCACCGGCAGGATGGTCGAGACCATGCCCGCCGCCGGCAGGAAGATGATGTAGACTTCGGGATGGCCGAACAGCCAGAACAGATGTTGCCACAGCAGCGGATCGCCGCCGCGCGTCGGATCGAAGAACGGCATGTTGAAGGCGCGCTCGATCTCCAGCAGCACCGAGCCGAGGATCAGCGGCGGAAAGCCGAACAGCATCATGAAGGCGGTGACCAGCAGATACCACGCCAGCAGCGGCATCTTGTCGAGCGACATGCCGGGGGCGCGCAGCTTCAGAATCGTGGCGATGATCTCGATCGCGGCCGACAGCGCCGAAATCTCCACGAAGGTGACGCCGATCAGCCAGAGATCGGCATTGATGCCGGGGGTGTAGGTCTTCGAACTCAGCGGCGTGTACATGAACCAGCCGCCATTGGGCGCAAGCCCAAGGAACAGCCCGATCAGCAGCATCGATCCGCCGAACAGATAGCACCAATAGCCGTAGGCGCTGAGCCGCGGGAACGCCATGTCGCGCGCGCCGAGCATTTTCGGCAACAGATAGATCGCCAGTCCCTCGAACATCGGAATCGCGAACAGAAACATCATCACCGTGCCGTGCATGGTGAAGACCTGGTTGTAGATGTCCGGTCCGAGGAACGCGCTGCGCGGGGTCGCGAGCTGTGCCCGGATCAGCATCGCCAGCACGCCGCCGACGCCGAAGAACACGAAGGCGGTGACGATGAAGCGGCGGCCGACGATGTTGTGGTTCACCGCCGACAACCGCTGCCATCCACCGGGCGTGCCCCACAGTGCTTCGAGCCGCTTGTGCAGCCGGATGGCGCTGATTGCCGCGGCGGGGCGTTCGACGCGCTCGTCCATCATGGTGGGGCCTGCGGCAGCGAGCGCAGCCGATCGCGATACGCCTCTGGTGGATGGGCTTCGACGCTGAATTCCATGCGGGTGTGTTCGGCCCCGCAAAATTCCGCGCAGACGCCGCGATAGATTCCGGCCTGCGAGGCGGATAGCCGGATCCGGTTGACGTGCCCCGGAATCGCGTCGATCTTGCCGCCGAGCCGGGGAACCCAGAAGCTGTGGATCACATCGGCGCTGCTGACACGCAGGTCGATCGGCCGGCCGACGGGGATGTGCAGCGTGTTGATCGATAGGCGTGCGCCATCGGGATGCTGCGGATAGCGGAAGGTCCATTGCCACTGCCGGGCCTCGACATCGATCCGCAGCGTGTCGCTGGCGCCCGGGTGGGGCAGCAGGCGCTCGCCGGTGGACAGCGCATAGGCCAGCAGCGGAGCCAACACCAACGCCGGCAGCAGCAACCCGCCGCCGACCAGCCAGAGTTTTGGCGATCCGGCTGTGCCCGTGCTGGGCCTGACGAAGGCCCACAGCAGCAGCGCCATCACCAGAGCGAACAGCGCCGCGGCGCCGATCAGCATCACCCACCACAATTCGGCGATCGCGACTGCCGCCGGGCCGGCCGGATCGAGCGCGGACAAAGGTCCACCGCAGCCCGCCAGCAGCATCCCCGTCGCCGCGACAATGCTCGCCGTGAACCAAGCGCGACATCGGCGCATTAGGTCCCGGCGAGGTGCATCATGCCGAAGACGATTCTCGAAGAGGTCGGCGAATTCGAAACCACCTCCATCGTGGCCCTCGCTGGCCACCCGATCCATGCGATGCTGGTTTCGTTTCCCATCGCCCTGGTGATCTCGACGCTGGGCTGCGATATCTTCTACTGGTGGGGCGGCGATCCGTTCTGGGCGCGCGCCGGGCTGTGGGCGAGCGGCTTCGCGTTCTGGTTCGGCGTTGCGGCCAGTCTGGCCGGCACCGCGGAGTTGCTGCTGGTCAAGGGCATCCGCAAGCGCGCGGCAAGCTGGATCCATGCCACCGCCGGCGTCATGCTGGTCTCGGTCGCGGGCGCCAATTGGGGATTGCGGCTGGTCGATCATCTGAACGTGCTGCCGGTCGGCCTGATGGTCTCGGCGCTCGGCACGGTGTTCGTCGCCATTGCGGGCTGGCACGGCGGCAAGCTGGTGTTCGATCACGGCGTCGGCCTGATGGTGTCGACGAAGGATTGAAGCCCGCCGGGCTCGCGCATCCATTGCGGCAAAGCGGCCAGCTCGATCGGCGGTTTCGTCAGGATCAGCAAGAGGATGACGCCGATCATCGCGAGCGTCGCCACGGTCATCACCCAGCTGCGCCACGGCGCGTAGTGCCCCTCCGGTTCGAACACATTGAGGATCAGATAGCCGGCACGCATGTGAAGAATCACCAGCAGCCCGACCGCGAGCAGCTTCAGCATCATCCAGTTGGTGAACGCCTCCCGCAAAAACAGCAGGATCGTTCCTGCGACCACCGTGATGAACGCCGCGGGCGAGGTGACGGCGATGAACAACGTCCGGGTGAAGCGGTTGAGTTCGACCGCCGGCCGGGCCTCGAGCCGGCTGCGCTGGGCGAATAGGCCGGGTAGCACCAATAGCCCCGCGCACCACACTATCAGCGCCAGAATGTGGATCGACTTGAGCCACGCGATCATCGAACGGATTCATCGGCCGTGACCGGTCGACCGAGCCGGCTTGCCACCAGCGCCAGGGCCGCCGCCAGATATGGAATCGAGGCCGGCACCCACATGATCAGACCGGCCAATTGTTGATCCTGCAGCGCGCTCAATCCCCATGGCGCGGTGACGCCGAGATGGGCAGCATAGAGCGGCGCGCGGGCGAAGGTGATGACGGCGCCGAGTAGGCCCATCTGCACCACAGAGCCAAGCAGGATCGCGAGCGTCGCGCCGATCCGAGCGAAAGGCGACAGCACCGCCATCCAAAGCAACATCGCGCTGCCCAGCAGACTCAGTTCCATCGCCCAGAAAATCCGTGGATCGGCCAATGCCGCCGCATAGGGCGCGGGCGCGTGCCAGAACCAAAGCAGGATCGTATGGATGATGAACGCCGCTCCCATCGTGCGGCCGATCCAAGCCGCGCGAAGGCGGCGCGGCAGCGACAGCGCCAGCAATGGAGCGACCCCCGCCACCAGAACGACGTGATGCGCCACCCGAACTGAAAACAGCGCCGACGTCAAAGCGCAGAGCGGGGAAACCAACAGGATGACCAGCAACGCCCACCCAGTTGCGGCCAGCACGGCGCGCCGGTTTTGCCCGAGCGGCGCTTCATCACGCAGCGCCCAGATGTGCAGGAGGCCCGCTCCTCCCAAGACGGCGAGGAGCGCCGGATCGAAATTCCAGCGACTGATCAGCTCCGCCGGGAGCGGCGCAGCTCCGCAATAAGGTTCGACCATTGCACCACTCCGGACCGCAATTTCTGCAGGACCGCAACTTTTGCGCGGCGCTGCAGCAACTCTGCGATCGGCTTCTGTGCGCAACGCATAAACTCCGCACCGGATGCGCTGCACAATGGCGGCAAATGGTCACATTGGTGGTGAGCGTGCCGTCCGGCCAATAGCAGGCATCGAACCAGTTCGACCAGATCGAGGCTTCCGTCGCGCCGCCGAGCGCGATCAACCGCACCGTTCGGACGCTTGAACCAGTCTCGATACAGCTTCATGAACTGCTTGGAATCTCTTGGCATCTCCGGGCCCTGAAAGACCAAGACGAAACGCAGAATCCAATTTCGACCTCTCCACCTGGCCGATCGCTCGCTACCAGATGCCTGTGCACGTGCCGGACGACTTGGCGCAAGCGAGTATCGCCGAGTTCGATGCGCTTCTTGCGCGCAACCAGCTGGGGCCTGAAGATCGCCAAGCGCCGTTGTCATGCCAAGGCGGCGGTCGCGGTGGCGCGCAAGTTAGCGACGGTGATGCACGCGATGTGGCGCGATGGCACCTACTATCTCGGTGATCATGCCTGTCGGATGCAGAGGCGGCGAGCTGGATGAAGGAGAAACTGGCGCGGGTGAATTACGCACGAAGCTGACGATTCCGTGCAGCCAAACGTCATCAGAGACGCACCTCAATGCTGTGAGTTCCGCCCCGGCGGAAGAGGACTGCTGCCGTCCAATGGAATGCGCCGCGACGGTTCCAGTGCTGCCCCAGCGCAGCCCAACAGCCCGTCGATGAGCGCGGAAGACGGCACGGCGCAACAGAACTCTTGATCGGTGTGGACTGGCCTATTGGGCGAGCGACAGAATGGTTTTGATTAGTAACAGAAGCGGACGGCGATGACGACACGCCATCCGCTAAGACACGGTCGCGTGACCTTGGCGCCGCCGGCCGATTGGTGCCGAGCACCGGGTTGGCCGGCATGTCGAGCCCTGCTCGAATGGCCTAATTGAACATGGCCGACAGCGCGGCGCTCGCGCGGGCCGCCGTCATCCCTACCTTGACCGGTCGCAATCTTGGCAATGCGAATGGCGACATGCCGGCGCTTGATAAGGATCACTGAAACCGAATGAATCGGCTTTTAGGCGGTCAAAAGATGCCGCTCCATTTCCGAATGGGTTCTGGGGCGGTGCTTCTGTTTTGCGTGCTGCGGCATTGATCGGCAATCTTGAGGAGCGTGTCGGCGGCCTGAAGCGCAGCTTCAGCGCGGTCGTCAGCGGGGTCTTTGCCATCAACCACAAGGCCGAGCGCGCGCCGATCATGAGGGCGACTATGGCGGCCTCTCGGCGCAGCGCTGAGCTGGGGCGAGTGCGGAACACATGCCCCGCGCAAGCGTTGGCTTGTATCGGGGAGAGTCATGATTGAGCTTGGCAATCAGTCGATTTCGGTTTTGGTCGAAATTGCGCGGAGTGCGGGACTGGACCTCAGTCCGGCGCAGCGATCGAGGCTCGAACCGTTGCTGGCCGAAGGCCTGATCGCAGTGGCAGGGAGTGATCGAATTGAGACTGATCAAGTCGAGACGGATCAAACCATGAATACGCGCTACGCCGTGACTCCGAAGGGACAACAGATGCTCGACGCCCGCGGGATCGGCGCGAATGAATCGTGAATGACAATTTGGAATAACAATTTGGAATGACTGTTGGGCCATCGATGTCGGCATCGCCGGCCTAGGAGAACAACGAGGTGGTGGACCGCAGTTCGGTTCGCCGTGCAAATCAACCGAGGACGAACGCGTTCGCGCGACAACCTGACGCGTTGGCGAGCGCGTTGCGGATCCACACCTGCGAAGCAGCTGATGAGTGATCGATCAATAATCGATCAATGATCGATCAATAACGATGGGAGAAACCGTGAGCCAGGACCATAAGGCTGAACTCGATCGCCACATGGCCTGGTTTGAAGGCAAATTGCCGCGGCGGGCCGCCGCGGGTGTAGCTTGGCTGCGCAAGCCATCGTCGCGATTGGTGCGGATTCCAGTTGCGGGCGCGCTTGCAGTCGGCGGCGTGTTCAGCTTTCTACCGGTGTTGGGACTCTGGATGCTGCCGCTCGGACTGATCCTGATCGCGCAGGATGTTCCGATCCTGCAAGGGCCGATGGCCAAGGGCCTCGGTTGGGTCGAACAGAAGTGGATGGCGCGGCGCGCCCGGACGCTGCGCTAACGACGCCGCAACTACTTGCCGCTGTGACTCAAAAGACAACATGTCGGAAATTAGCTGCGAGCCTGGCGCTTTGCCTGTAATTTTAACTTTCACGAATCAGCGCGGTGATTCACTTTCGCTTTCCAAGGTCAATCTCGGGAGGCCAATGTATGAACGTCATCGTTTTCGCATCGCGTAAAGGTGGTTCGGGGAAGAGTACCCTGGCTGCGCATCTTGCCGCTCATGTTCACAAAGCCACCAAGCCCTGTCTGCTGATCGATGCTGATCCGCAGGGGTCGCTCACGCTTTGGCATAAGCTGCGGGGCACCAACGAACCGCCGCTGAAAGCCGCCACCCGCTCGGTCGGCGAACTGGTCGCCGCGGCGAAGCGCGAGGGCATCGAATGGGTGTTCATCGACACCCCGCCGAATATGGCCCCTGTGGTCGACGACGCCATTCGCAACGCCACCCTGGTGATCATCCCGGCGCGGCCCGGTGTGTTCGACGTCAACGCCGTGCAGGAGACCATCCTGTCGTGCCGCGCCGCGCGCAAGCCCTATGCCGTGGTGATCAATGGTGCACCGGCCCGCCGTGACGACGTCGAAAGCCGGATCGTGACGCTGGCCCGCGAAGCGCTCGGCAAGTTCCGCGCGCCGGTGTGGACCGGCCAGATCACCAACCGCGCCGATCTGTTGCTGGCGTTGGGGCACGGCGAAGGCGCCAAGGAATATTCCGCCGATGGCCGCGCCTCCTCCGAGATCGGCCGGCTCTGGGCTGCGATCGAGCGTTCGATCAAGGCGATCCGCGGCGCGGGAACCAGCAACGGGACCATGCACAAGAACGCGGCATAAAAGTCACCAAGGCAATTATCGTCGGGACGAGAGTCCCGCCGCCATCTCCGTCCCAGCACCGCTTCAGAGATCCCTGAGGCGGCGTTTGTGTATGTGCAGCTCTGTCGATAGAGCGCCACGCCAGTAGGACGGCACCAAAAAAAACCGGGCCCAACGGAGCCCGGCAAGGTCATGGCCATCTGAGGCCGACACAATCACCTTCAAGAGGGATTACTGACGTTTCGCGTCGCTGGAGGAGGGGGACACATGCGCGGCGCGAAGCTTCAGCGTAGAATGATTATGATCCGCGTTGAGCCCGGCCGGCAACCGCGGGGCTCGCATGTCAGTCATGCAGCGCCGGCGGCGGGCGGCCATCGTTTCAGGACGGCCAGCGCTGCGCCTTGCTGACGACGAAGTCGCGGAACACTTGGACCCTCGCCACCGATTTCAGCTCTTCGGGGTAAACGAAATAAGTGTCGAGCTGGATGGAGTCCTGCTCGCCGAACAGCTGCACCAGCCGGTTGTTTTCTTCGACCAGATAGTCCGGCAGCGCGGCGATGCCGAGCCCCTGCTGGCAGGCGCGGATCACGCCGAGAATGTTGTTGACCTTGAAGTAGGGCTCGCGCGGGCCGGCGCCGTTGCGTCCGGCGTCGATCAGCCAGTTGCGGTTCTGCAGATAGGGCGGAACCTGGGTGTCGCCGAGGATGATCAGCCGGTGATTGTCCAATTCTTCCAAGGTGCGCGGCGTGCCGAAATGCTTGATGTATTCCGGCGCGCAATAGGCATGGAAGCCGATCGAGAACAGCTTACGCTGGATCAGGTCGGGCTGGGTCGGCTTGCGGGTGCGGATCGCGACGTCGGCTTCGCGCATCGACAGGTCGAGTTCTTCGTCGGTGACGATCAGCGAGATGCGGATCTCCGGATACAGCGCGGTGAATTCGCCGAGCCGCGGCACCAGCCAGTGGATGCCGAGACCGGGCGTGGTGGTGACCTTGAGATCGCCGCTCGGCCGCTCGCGGCTGTCGGTGAGCTTGGCGCGCGCCGCCTGCAGCTGCATGAACACGTCATGCGCGGTGCGAAACAACAGGTCGCCCTGTTCGGTGAGGATCAGGCCGCGGGCGTGGCGGTGAAACAGCGACACCGACAATTCCTGCTCCAGCGCGCTGACCTGCCGCGAGACCGCGGATTGCGACAGCCCAAGCTGCTCGCCGGCGTGCGTGAAGCTTCCCGCTTCCGCCGCAGCGTGAAAAACCTTGAGCTTATCCCAGTCCATATCGGTGAATCCGTCGTGATTTCGAGCCATGATTATTCCGCCGCTACCCGTTCGCTGGCGCTCGCTGCGAGGAAGCGCTCGGCCTCCAAAGCGGCCATGCAGCCAAGCCCTGCGGCGGTGACCGCTTGGCGATAGGTTTCGTCGGCGACGTCGCCGGCGGCAAACAGCCCGGGCACCGAAGTGGCGGTCGAATTCGGTGCCACCTCGACATAGCCCGACGGCTTCAGTCGGATCTTGCCTTTGACCAGTTCGGTCGCCGGCGCATGACCGATGGCGATGAACACGCCGTCGGCGGCGCACTCGGTCAAAGCGCCGGTCTTGACGTTCTTCAGTCGGACATGGGTAACCTTGGTGGGGCTCTCGTCGCCGCAGATCTCATCCACCGCGACGTCCCACACCACCTCGATCTTGGGGTTCTTGAACAATCGCTCCTGCAGGATGCGCTCGGCGCGGAAATGATCGCGGCGATGCACCAGGGTGACCTTGGTGGCGAAATTGGTCAGGAACAACGCCTCCTCGACCGCGGTGTTGCCGCCGCCGACCACCACCACTTGTTTGCCGCGATAGAAGAAGCCGTCGCAGGTGGCGCAGGCCGAGACGCCAAACCCCTTGAATTTCTCTTCCGAAGGAATCCCGAGCCAGCGCGCCTGCGCGCCGGTCGCCAGAATCACCGTCTCAGCCAGATAGACGTCGCCGGAGTCGCAGCTTAGCCGAAACGGCCGTTGCGACAGGTCGAGGTCGGTGACCAGGTCGGTGACGATTCTGGTGCCGACATGGGTCGCCTGCTTCTCCATCTGCTCCATCAGCCACGGCCCCTGGATCACGTCGGCGAAGCCCGGGTAATTCTCGACGTCGGTGGTGATGGTGAGCTGGCCGCCCGGTTGCATGCCCTGCAGCAGAATAGGCTCCAGCATCGCGCGAGCGGCGTAGATCGCAGCGGTATAACCAGCCGGTCCCGATCCAATAATTACAACTTTGGCGTGAACAGGGTCGGCCATGGATCATTGATCCCTTTCGTCAGGGAGATGCGGTGCAAGCAGAAGGGCTGAGCAGGGCATCGCTTAAACAGCGGAACTATCTAGTCGCAACTCTAAGTCATCTGGTGAGCTATGCAAGATTTGCAATCCATATCGGCAAATTTTCCCCTAACTTTGCTTTTATGCACCGGTCGCGAAATAAAATTACGCAAAGCAGCGGCACTGCGCTAAAACTGTTGCCGATTTACCCCCCCTCGCGGGCGACCGGGAATGCAAGCGCGTGTCCAAGAACCTTGATGAAATCGATCTGAAGATCCTCGGCGAGATCCAGGCCGATGGCCGAATAACCAATGTCGAACTGGCCAAGCGAGTCGGCATTTCGCCGCCGCCTTGCCTGCGGCGGGTGCGGACCCTGGAAGAGGAAGGTTACATCCAGGGTTATCGCGGCCTGCTGGATCCCGGGCGGCTCGGCTTCGACGTCACGGTGTTTGCCTCGGTGCATCTGGCGAGCCAGGCCGAAGCCGATTTGCGCGGCTTCGAGGAATTCGTCCGCAATCAGCCGTTAGTGCGAGAATGCTGGATGTTGTCCGGCGAAGTCGATTTCATTTTGAAATGCGTCGCGCCCGACATGGCGACGTTCCAGCATTTCGTCGCGCATCTCACCGCCGCGCCGCACGTGCGGAACGTACGGACCTCGCTAGTGCTGCGCAATTCGAAATACGCCGCCGCGGTGCCGCTGGAATTGAAGGTGAGCTAGAATTGACGCTGCGCTAACTCACGGCGAGATTTCGCATTCGGGGCGCGTCACTCCCAGGCCGTCATTCCGGGGCGCGAGAGCGCAAGCTCGAGCGAACCCGGAATCTCGCAACGCGCGCGCACACCGCTCCCCGCGGCAAGATTCCGGGTTCGCTCGCCCAAAGGGCTCGCGCCCCGGAATGACGCGCTGATTGTGCTGAGCCGGCGAAGAGCGCGCGAGAGTCGCTCAGCAAAAAGGACCGCATCGCTGCGGCCCTTTTCAGTCAATTCAATTCGGCATGGTTGGCGCTCAGCGCCACTCGACCTTGGTGATCTCGTAGGCCTTGGCGCCGCCGGGGGCGACGACCTCGACGGAAGCGCCTTTCTTCTTGCCGATCAGCGCCCGCGCCAGCGGCGAGGTGATCGAGATGCGGCCCTTCTTGGCGTCGGCTTCCGGCTCGCCGACGATCTGCCACACCGCTTTCTTCTCGGTGTCCTCGTCGATCAAGGTGACGGTGGCGCCGAACTTGATGGTGTCGCCGGAGAGTTTGCTGATGTCGATGATGTCGGCGCGCGCCAGCTTGTCCTCGAGCTCCGCGATGCGGCCCTCGTTGTGCGACTGCTCTTCCTTGGCGGCGTGGTACTCGGCATTTTCCGAAAGGTCGCCATGCGAGCGCGCCTCGGCGATGTGCTCGATGATTCGCGGACGATCCACCGACTGGCGCTGCTTCAATTCGACTTCGAGGGCGGCATAACCGCCCGCGGTCATTGGTACCTTTTCGATCATCGATCTTCGTCCTTCAACGTGTTCGTCACGTGGCACGAGATGTGGCTCACACGAAACGGTTATCGGTCTGGTGACCTGGTCCGGCCTGCGCATCTCACCGCGATGTAGGGGTGACCGCAAGCGTCGAAGCAGAACATTCCCACGGCTGGCGGGTTCCCGTCCTGCCGGCTCATTCGCCTATCAGTGGCTGGGCCTTCTGGCCCGGCACGTGATCAGGTGTCGGAAAAGTAACTCTGCAGGGTACGGACCTCAAGGTCCCCACCAAGGTAGGCCCGGATGCCCTGCGCGGCGGCGACCGCGCCCGAAAGAGTGGTGTAATACGGAACTTTATGCAAGAGGGCAGCGCGACGCAGCGACCGGCTGTCGGCCAACGCCTGCGGGCCTTCGGTGGTGTTGAACACCAGCTGGATCTCGCCATTGGTGATGGCGTCGACGATATGCGGCCGGCCCTCCAACACCTTGTTGACCTTTTCCGCGGGGACGCCGTGGTCGGCGAGGAAGCGCTGGGTGCCGGAGGTCGCCAGCACCTTGAAGCCGAGCGAGCACAACAGCTTCACGGCGTCGAGAATCCGGGTCTTGTCGCCCTCGCGCACCGAGACGAACACGGTGCCCTTGCGCGGCACGCGGGTGCCGCCGCCGAGCTGGCTCTTGGCGAAGGCGATTTCGAACGAGCGGTCGATCCCCATGACCTCGCCGGTGGAGCGCATCTCCGGGCCGAGCACGGTGTCGACGCCGGGGAAGCGGGCGAACGGGAACACCGATTCCTTGACGCCGACATGGTCGAGCTTGCGCTTGGCGAGCTTGAAATCGACCAGCTTTTCGCCGGCCATCAGCCGCGCGGCGATCTTGGCGACCGGAATGCCCACCACTTTGGCGACGAACGGCACGGTGCGCGACGCCCGCGGGTTGACCTCGAGCACGTAGATGTCGCCGTCCTTGATGGCGAATTGCACGTTCATCAGCCCGACGACGTCGAGGCCGAGCGCCATGTCGCGGGTCTGCCGCTCCAGTTCGGCGATCATCGGGGCGTCGAGCGAATGCGGCGGCAGCGAGCAGGCCGAGTCGCCGGAGTGAATGCCGGCCTCCTCGATGTGCTCCATGATGCCGACGATGAAAGTATCCTTGCCGTCGCACAGGCAGTCGACGTCGATCTCGATGGCGTCGGACAGATAGCGGTCGAACAACAAGGGATTGGTGCCGAGCACGGTGTTGATCTGCCCGGTCTTATCGTTCGGATAGCGGGCTTTGACGTCGGCGGGCACCAGTTCGGGCAGGGTGCCGAGCAGGTAATCGCCGAGCTGGGATTCCTCGCGGATGATCTGCATGGCGCGGCCGCCGAGCACATAGGACGGGCGCACCACCAGCGGCAGGCCGAGTTCGGCGGCGACCAGGCGCGCCTGCTCGACCGAATAGGCGATGCCGTTCTTCGGCTGCTTCAGCTTCAACTTGTCGAGCACGCGCTTGAAGCGGTCGCGGTCTTCGGCCAGATCGATGGCGTCCGGCGAAGTGCCGAGGATCGGCACGTCGGCGGCTTCCAACGCCCGCGCCAGCTTCAGCGGGGTCTGGCCGCCGAACTGCACGATGACGCCGTGCAGCGTGCCGTTGCGCTTCTCGGTGTCGATGATCTCCAGCACGTCCTCGGCGGTCAACGGCTCGAAATACAGCCGGTCCGCGGTGTCGTAGTCGGTCGACACGGTTTCCGGGTTGCAGTTGATCATGATCGATTCATAGCCGGCGTCGTGCAGCGCGAAGCAGGCGTGGCAGCAGCAGTAATCGAACTCGATGCCTTGGCCGATGCGGTTCGGACCGCCGCCGAGGATGATCACCTTCTTCTTGTCGGACGGCGCGCTTTCGTCGGCGGGGGGGCCGGCGAACGGCGACTCGTAGGTCGAATACATATAGGCGGTGGGCGAGGCGAATTCCGCCGCGCAGGTGTCGATCCGCTTGAACACCGGACGGACGCCGAGCGCGTGGCGCTGGGCTTTGACGTCGGCTTCGGTGGTCTTGGCCAGCACCGCGAGCCTTGCGTCGGAGAAGCCCATCGCCTTCAGCGTGCGCATGCCGAAGGCGTTGCCGGGCAGGCCGCTGGCCTTGACCTTGGCTTCCATCTCGACGATGCCGCGCAATTCCGACAGGAACCAGGGATCGATCTTGCAGGAAGTGAAGATCTCCTCGTCGGTCCAGCCGAGCCGCATCGCCTGCGCGACCTGCAGCAGCCGGTCGGGGGTCGGCGTGCCGAGCGCGGCGCGGATCGCGTTCTTGTCGTCGCTGCGGCCCAATCCTTCGATCTCGATCTCGTCGAGCCCGGTGAGGCCGGTTTCCAGCCCGCGCAGCGCCTTCTGCAAGCTTTCCTGGAAGGTGCGACCGATCGCCATCACTTCGCCGACCGACTTCATCGAGGTGGTCAAGGTGTGGCTGGCGCCGGGGAATTTCTCGAACGCAAAGCGCGGAATCTTGGTGACCACGTAGTCGATGGTCGGCTCGAACGACGCCGGCGTGGCGCCGCCGGTGATGTCGTTGGCGATCTCATCGAGCGTGTAGCCGACCGCCAGCTTGGCGGCGACCTTGGCGATCGGAAAGCCGGTGGCCTTCGAGGCCAGCGCCGAGGAGCGCGACACCCGCGGATTCATTTCGATCACGACCATGCGGCCGTCGGCCGGATTGACGCCGAACTGCACGTTGGAGCCGCCGGTCTCGACGCCGATCTCGCGCAGCACCGCCAATGAGGCGTCGCGCATGATCTGATACTCTTTATCCGTCAGCGTCAGCGCGGGGGCCACCGTGATCGAATCGCCGGTGTGCACGCCCATCGGGTCGAGGTTCTCGATCGAGCAGACGATGATGCAGTTGTCGTTCTTGTCGCGCACCACCTCCATCTCGTACTCTTTCCAGCCGAGCACGGATTCTTCGATCAAGACTTCGTTGGTCGGCGAGGCGTCGAGCCCGCGCTCGATGATGTCGAGGAATTCTTCCTTGTTGTAGGCGATGCCGCCGCCGGTGCCGCCCATGGTGAACGACGGCCGGATGATCGCCGGCAGGCCGATCTCGGACAACGCCATCAGGGCCGAACCGAGCGCCTGTTCCTGGTAGCGCTTGCGGCGATCGCTTTCGCCGAGCACCCATTGCCGTTCGAAGGCGACCAGCTCCTCGCCGGACAGTTTGGCGCGGTCTTCGAGATATTTCTCGCGATAGGCCTTCTTCAAAGCGGTGGCGTTGGCGAGCCGCGACTTCGGCGTCTCCAGCCCGATCTTGGTCATCGCCTCGCGGAACAGCTGGCGGTCCTCGGCCTTGTCGATGGCGTCGGCGGTGGCGCCGATCATCTCGACGTCGAATTTCTCCAGCGTGCCCTGCTTGCGCAGGCTCAGCGCGCAGTTCAGCGCGGTCTGCCCGCCCATCGTCGGCAACAGCGCGAAGCCGCCGGGAATGACGTGGCGTTCCTTCTCGATGATCTTGGCGACGATCTCCGGGGTGATCGGCTCGATGTAGGTCGCGTCCGCCAATTCCGGGTCGGTCATGATGGTGGCCGGATTGGAATTGACCAGGACGATGCGGTAGCCCTCGTCCTTCAGCGTCTTCACCGCCTGGGTGCCGGAATAGTCGAATTCGCAGGCCTGGCCGATCACGATCGGGCCGGCGCCGATGATGAGAATCGTCGATATATCAGTACGTTTTGGCATTCGGTCTCGCTAGCGCGACGGGCGGAAATCCGGGCACAAAAAAAGGGCGCGCGGTCGCGCGTCCCTTGACTGTCAGGCGCCAGGCTTCCCTTGCGCGCGGGCTGTCTTTAGACCAGATTCCGAGGCCGGGAAAGACCTATAAGGTGCCCCTCAACCGGCAATTTGGCACCGTCTTCCTTGCCTCGGCCGATCCGTAGACGGAAGCTGCTGCCCGAGCGCGGCTGGAGGCCCGGCCTGGACTTGAACCAGGATAAGGAGCGTTGCACGGCTCCTGCGTTGATCTTCCGCCACCGGGCCGCCGATATCCATACTCCTCACGGCGGCGTGATCCAAGTTTCCTCTGGGTTAACCCTAAGTCGTGATGCGGGCGCCGCACGCCATGCTTGGGGAGCCGGGCTTCGGCCGCATCACGGAGTTGTGTGGCGTTGGCCGTAACAAGCCCGGCGGCGCTGCGTATCTTGGAGGTCTCGGCGCTGCTCTGCCGACTGAAGCTCAAGGAAGGACTCCCGATGCGGTCTCCATTCACCCGATTGATGTTGGGCGCGGCCGCCGGCGCGGTGGCGCTGTGGTCGTTCGGTTTCGCGCAAGCCTCCGAGGATGCGGTGGTGATTCCGCCGCCCGCCGTGGATGTGCCGTCTTCCGACGGGGTGCAGACTGCGGTGATCGCCGGCGGCTGCTTCTGGGGCGTGCAGGGGGTGTTTCAGCACACCGCCGGTGTGCTCAACGCGGTCTCCGGCTATGCCGGCGGCGCCAAATTGACCGCGAACTACACCGCGGTGTCGAGCGGCATGACCGGACACGCCGAGGCCGTCGAGATCAAATATGATCCGAAGCAGATCAGCTACGGCCAGATCTTGCAGATCTTCTTCTCGGTGGCGCACGATCCGACCCAGCTCAACCGCCAGGGCCCGGATAGCGGCACGCAATATCGGTCGGCGATCTTCACCGCCAACGACGAGCAGAAGAAGGTTGCCGAGGCCTATATCGCCCAGCTCGGTGCCGCCAAGCTGTTCAAGAAGCCGATCGTCACCACGGTCGGCGCGCTCGACGGCTTCTATGCCGCCGAAGCCTATCATCAAGACTATCTGACGCTGCACCCCAACCAGCCCTATATTGCGTTCAACGATCTGCCCAAGGTCGAGAACCTGAAGAAGCTGTTCGCGCAGCGCTATATCGAGAAGCCGACGCTGGTGCGGAACGCCAAGGTCACCAACTGATCGGCCGACAACAGGAGGATCGATGTCAGAGACCACCACCAAGTCAGCCAAGGTCGTCAAGCCGGATGCCGAGTGGCGCAAGCAGCTCACGCCGATGCAATACGCAGTGTTGCGCGAGAAGGCGACCGAGCGGCCGTTCTCCGGCGACTACGAGCACGACAACACCAAGGGCACCTATGTCTGCGCCGGCTGCGGCCAGACGCTGTTCGAGTCGGATGCCAAATTCGACTCCGGCTGCGGTTGGCCGAGCTTCACCGCGCCGGCTGCGCCCGATCACGTCGACGAGGAGCGCGACGTCAGCCACGGCATGGTCCGCACCGAAGTGTTGTGCTCGCAGTGCAGCGGCCACCTCGGCCATGTGTTCGAAGACGGCCCGGGGCCGAATGGCTTGCGTTACTGCATCAATTCAGCAGCCTTGAAGTTGCAGCCGAAGTAACCTGCAACTGCATTTTCTTGGATATTCGTCTTAGCCGGAACTGCCGGAACCCGGCGGGCTGCGTCCATGCCGCTGAAATCAAACGGCTTATCGATGCGATCGCGGCGTCAGCGAGGGATTCATCATCCGCCCTCGCAGGAGTCGCATTTCCGCGCGACGCGCCTATATTAGAGACCTGTCCAGAAATGATCTCGTTAGACCGCCTTCGGTCGGCTGACCTTGCATAACCGGGTCGTCATTTCCATCGCTTGAAGAGGGGTCACTGACCATGGCTGCATTCAACTACAACACCGCCGCTGAGCTGTTTCCCGCTGCGATCCGCAAGAAGAAGCGCGCCGGCTTTGCCTATCGCCGCTTCGACACCGCGGCTGCCGCGGTGCAGTTCGCGATCGAGCAGCTGCCGGCGGATTCGCTGAACGGCGCTTACCTGCAGGTCGACGAAGCCCGCTTCGACCAGAGCGGCATTCGCACGCTGTATGAGAGCGAAGCGTTTCCGCTGGAACGCCGTGCGCCGGTGGAGGAGCCTGTCGCCAGCGACGCCGATCAGGACGCCGCCTAACCGCAGACTCCAGTCAGCTCGATCTAACGCTGTTTGTCGATCCAGCGCCGCAGCAACCGCATGTTGCGGACGTTGGCGCGGAACATGACGTCGAACGCGTCGCCCAGCAGCGGCACGGCGCCGACCGCGCCGTCCAACGCGACGTTGCCGAGCATCCGCGCGGTGA
This sequence comes from Rhodopseudomonas palustris BisB18, assembly GCF_000013745.1. GTDB lineage: Bacteria > Pseudomonadota > Alphaproteobacteria > Rhizobiales > Xanthobacteraceae > Rhodopseudomonas_A > Rhodopseudomonas_A palustris_F. The sequence continues at coordinate 4,262,131 of NC_007925.1, read as the reverse complement.
TGTGCCAGGGCGCGCCGAGTTCGCGGGCTTCGCGGACGATCCACAGCGAGATCGCGGTGGTGATGACGTCGCCGACCACCGGGATCAACCCGATCAATCCGTCGATGCCGTAGCGAATATTGGTGCCCGGCAGGATGAAGGCGACGTCGAGCAGCTTGGCCAACGCTTCGAGCCGCGCCATCCGCTGCGCGTGCGACAGCGGCGCAAAGCCGTTGCTGCTCCAGCTTTGAAAATCAAACCGGCCATCGTCGAACGGCGCGCGGCGCCGCGCATCCGGCGGAATCACACGGCCGTCCTGGTCGATGATCGGCGCACGCGGTTTGCGTCGCGTGTTCGACGCGGAATGAGAGAAGCTGTGCTGGTTCGACATGGTCATGCAGATAACAACCGCGAACCCCGGCGCAAGTTGCGTCGCGTTGTCGCGTTTGTGGAGCTAGAGCATTTTCGGTTAGGATTGATGCGGTTCAAGAGTCCCAGGCCGTCATTCCGGGGCACGAGCAGCTTCGCTGCGAGTGAGCCCGGAATCCATAACCACCGCAGGGAGTATGGATTCCGGACTTGCTCGTTCTTCGAACTCGCAATCCGGAATGACGACGACATTTTGGTTGGATGATTCAATCCTAACCGAAAATGCTCTAGCTGCTGCGACGATCGGGCCAGTCCGCAAAAAGCCCACCTGTCAAAGTCATGGCCGGGCTTGTCCCGGCCATGCACGGAACAACGGAAGCTCTGCAAATGGGCTTAGCTAAGCCCGGCCATCGCGGCTTGGGGGCGCGGCTGACCGGCGGCACCAAAGACGTGGTGCGCGCCGAGCCCGACTAATTGCAGGGATGGCGGCGGCCATCCTGGCCGCGATAGGCGGCGGCGCTTTGCTTGCACAGCGCGCTCAGCGGGCCGTCGTAATAGGCGAACCGCTCCGGCCAGATGCCGGGGCCGTAATTATGGCTGTAGTAGTCCTGGGCCTGTTGATGATGCCGATGGGCGCGCGCGTGTTTGTGGGAACCCGCCAAAGCGGGGGCCGCGACCGCGACGGAGAGCAGCGCCACGGCGCCGATGAGCTTGAAGGATATCACCAGAACACTCCGGTTCGACTTGGGGGAACGATAAAGCTCAGTCTAACACACCCGCCCTCGGCTGGGCAGTCGTCACGGGCCCGCCGCCTGGCAACACTACCAGGCCGGCAGCTTTCGTCGAAAAAGTCGAAAATGCACCCGGATTTCGAAGATCGGATTCACCCTCGATTTAATTCTGCGAGCAAGGCTTGTCGCATTGTCGATGGGAGTCTTTGTGATGTTCTTCGTAGCTTTGATTTTGGCGGTCGCCGCCGGGGTATTTTTCGGAGCCGGCAGCAGCGCGCTGCCGTGGTCCAGTGACATCTGCCGCTACGGCGACGTGTTGTGTCAGCATCCCTCGTGGGTCGGGGTGCCTGCGGTGCTGTCACTGATCTGGGCCTTGTTCCTCAGAGTCGACCGGCTCTGAGCGCGCGAGGGCGAGCCGCAGGATCTCGTAGCCGATCGCGGTGGCATGGGCGTGGTGCGCCATATGTCCGGCGCCGGCGAGATCAACCAGCTTGGCGTCGGGCATCGCCGCCGCGAGTGCTTCGGCATGCACCTTGGGCGGCACCACCGGGTCGGCATCGCCGGCGACGATCACGGTGGGCGTGGCGATCGTGCCATAGCGCGGCACGAAACCGATCAATTGGTCGCGCAGGTCGGAATATTCCCGCAGGCTGGCGGAGAACCGCCGCGGCGTCAGTCCGAGCGTCAGGCGGCTGCGTTGCGCATAGTCCGGCGGCGCCGGTTCCGGCCGAAACATTCGCTCGGTCAGGCGCCCGAGCATCGCCAAGGACAGCGGCAGCAGCAGCGTATAGGTGGCGAGCGGGCCGATCAGGACGCCGGCGAGGCGTTGAAACCACGGCAGCCCTTCGGGGCGCGGATGCGTGGTCGGATTGATCAGCACCAGGCCGGCGACGGCGTCGGGATCGTCCAGCGCGTAGCGTAGCGCGATCAGCCCGCCGAACGAATGCCCGACCACGATCAGCGGTCCGGCACCGAGCTGTTGCACCAGCCCGCGCAGCAGTTTGACTTGATAGCCCGCCGAAGAGACCGGGCCGGGGCCGGGCTCGCTGTAGCCTTGACCCGGTCGATCCGGAATGATCACCCGCATCCGCTTCGACAACACGCCGGCGAGCGCCATCCGCATGTCGTCGAGGCAGAGATTGGCGCCGTGCAGCAGCAGCGCCGTCGGGGCGGCGCTGTCACCGTCTTGCGACGGCAGATCGACGACGTGCAGCCGCGCCCCGTCGACGTTGACGAAGCGGCCGCGCGGCGGGTTGCGCGCTTCGATGATGCGGGTCAGGCCCCAGGAGAGCGCGAGCGCGGCGGCTGCGCCCAGCGCGACCAACGCGACGACGGCGACAATCACCGAGATCATCCGATCACTCCGCCCCTGGGCAGACTCGAGGTCGCCCGAAAACCCGCTTCAGCCTCATGCCTTGGATCGCCGCCGCCGCCAATTGGACCATGGTTGCGCGTTGATCGGACCAGCCACGATCGTCGGCGCCGTGCGGTTTTGCTCACATTGCCGAATGGTCACAAATACTTCTTTGCAATCAAGTAATTGATCCGTCGCAAAGGCGCTGCAGCGGTTCGGGGCTATCCCGCTGGTCAAACCGGAGCGGACCGCCGAATGGATATGACCACGGACAAGCCCAGGGAGCCGACCGAGACCACGCCCCCTGCTGTGCCCGCCCGATCCAGGCTGTCGCGCGCCCTGGCCGCATCCTGGCAGCACAAATGGTCGGTGGCCGCGCTAGTTCTGCTGTTCGGAGCCGCGGTGCTCGGCGCGTTGCGGTTGATCCTCGGTCCCGAAGTGGTGGTGGCGCAGGTGCTGCGCGGCAACCTGGTACAGACCGTGGTGGCGAGCGGCCATATCGAAACGCCGTATCGGGTGGAAATCGCCAGCCAGATCACCGGCACCGTCGAGGACGTGCTGGTGCAGGAGGGCGAGCAGGTCCAGCAGGGCCAGAAGCTGGTGGTGATCGAAGCCAGCGAATTGCAGGCCGCGGTGGTGCAGACCGAGGGCGCGGTGGCGCAGGCCGAGGCGCGGGTGCGGCAGTTGCGCGAATTGACCAAGCCCGCCGCCGACCAGGCGCTGATGCAGGCGCAGGCCAATCTGCTCAACGCGCAAGCCGCCTATGATCGGGCGTCGAAGCTCGCCGGCTCGGGCTACGGCACCCGCGCCACGCTCGACGACGCCACCAAAAATCTCGACGTCGCCCGCACCCAGGTGCGCACCGCCGAGCTGCAGGTGTTCACCTCGAGCCCGGTCGGCAGCGACTATGTGATGGCGGAAACCCAGCTCGCGCAGGCCCGCGCCAATCTCAACACCGCGCGCGCGCGGCTCAATTACGCGACGATTGTCGCGCCGCGCGATGGCGTGCTGATCACCCGCAATGTCGAGCGCGGCATGGTGGCGCAACCCGGCAAGGCGATGCTGGTGCTGGCGCCGAAGGGCGACATCCAGGTCGTGGTGCAGATCGACGAGAAGAACCTCGGGCTGTTGACGCTCGGGCAAACGGCGCTGGCCTCGGCCGACGCCTATCCCGACCAGCGCTTTGTCGCGGTGATCAGCTACATCAATCCGTCGGTCGACATCAACCGCGCCTCGGTGCAGATCAAGCTGTTGGTGCGGGATCCGCCGGACTATCTGCGGCAGGACATGACGGTGTCGGTCGACGTCGAGATCGCCCGGCGCGATGACGCGATCGTGGTGCCGGCGCGCGCGGTGCACGATCCGGCCACCGCGACGCCATGGGTGCTGAAGGCCAAGCTCGGCCGTGCCTTGCGGCAGCCGATCAAGCTCGGGCTGCGCGGCACTGGGCACTTCGAAGTGCTGGGCGGCTTGCAGCCCGGCGATCTGGTGGTGCCGCTGACGTCTGGCGTGAAGGCCGGGCAGCGGCTGCGGGCCGTGCTGCCATGAAAAGCTGGCTGCCGTTCGAGTGGATCGCGGCGGTGCGCTTTCTGCTCGAAGGGCTGATGCAGACGCTGGTGATCCTCGCCGGCATCGCCATCGGCGTCGGCGTCATCGTTTTTATGTCGGCGATGCTGGCCGGACTGCAGGCCAATTTCATCAAGCGGGTGCTGACCTCGCAGCCGCAGATCCAGCTGATCCCGCCGGACCAGGTGGCGCGGCCGCAGCGCTACGACAAAGGCACCATCGAGGCCGCGATCGTGCAGCGGCCGACCCAGCGGGTGCTGTCGATCGATCAGTGGTCGAAAATCCGCGTCGAGATGCAGAACCGCCCCGACATCGTCACCGTGGCGCCGACGGTTTCCGGCTCCGGGCTGGCGTTGCGTGGCGACACCAACCGGGCGATCACGCTGACCGGCATCGAGCCCGAGGTGTATTTTCAGATCGTCCGGGTGCCGGACTACATCGTCGCCGGCGGCAGCCAGATTACCAGCGAGGGCATTCTGATCGGAACTGAGCTGGCCAAGGATCTCGGCGCTTCGCTGGGCGACAAGATCAACGTCAGCACCGCGATGGGCGGCAACCGCATCCTCACCATCAACGGCATCTTCGATCTCGGCAACAAAGGCGCCAACCAGCGTTCGACCTTCGTGGCGCTGCGCACCGCGCAAAGCCTGCTCGGGCTGATCGGCGGGGTGACGTCGATCGACCTCACCGTCACCGACATCTATGCCGCCGAAGATATCGCCCGCGAAATTGCCGCGATGCTGCCGGTGCAGGCCGACAGCTGGATCAAGACCAACGCGCAGTTCTTCACCGCGGTGCGGGCGCAGCAGAATTCCAATACGCTGATCCGCGCCTTCGTCGGGCTGTCGGTGGCGTTCGGCATCGCCGCGGTGCTGATCGTCTCGGTGATCCAGCGTTCCAAGGACATCGGCATTTTGCGCGCGATGGGCACCAAGCGCGAGCAGATCCTGCGCGTGTTCCTGATCCAGGGCGGCATTCTCGGCTTCCTCGGCGCGCTGATCGGCTCCGCACTCGGCGCCTTCGCGCTGATCGTCTGGCACCGCTACGCCCGCCAGGTCGACGGCAGCGAATTGTTTCCGCTGATTCTGGAAACCCAGCTGTTCGTGATGTCGTCGGCGCTGGCGACCGCAACCGGGGTGGTGGCGGCGATCGCGCCGGCGCTGCGGGCGGCCAACCTCGATCCGGTGGTGGCAATCCGTGGCTGAAGTCCTCAGGCTGGAGCAGATCAAGAAGTCCTACAATGTCGGCACCGCGGTCGAGACCGAGGTGCTGCACGGCATCGACCTGTTGATGCAGTCCGGCGATTTCCTGGCGTTGATGGGGCCGTCCGGCTCCGGCAAGAGCACGCTGTTGAATATCATCGGGCTGTTGGACCGGCCGACTTCGGGACTGCTGGCGATCGACGGCGTCGACACCGCCACGCTCGGCGACGCGGCACTGACCCAGCTGCGCGGCCAGACCATCGGCTTCATCTTCCAGTATCACTATCTGATCTCGGCATTCACCGCCTGCGAGAACGTGATGATGCCGATGCTGGTCGACCGAGGCCATCCCGACGCCGAGATGCGGGCGCGCGCCGAGCAATTGCTGGATCGGGTGGGCTTGAGCCGCTGGCGCGACAACAACGCCGCCAACATGTCCGGCGGCCAGCAGCAGCGCGTCGCGATTGCGCGGGCGCTGGCGATGGACCCCGACCTGGTGCTGGCCGACGAGCCGACCGGCAATCTGGATTCGAAGTCCGCCGACGCGGTGTTCGAACTGATGCGGCAGATCAACCGCGAGCGCGGCACCACGTTTCTGATCGTCACCCACAACGACGAACTCGCCAAGCGCTGCGACCGCATCGTGACGGTGGTCGACGGCAGGGTGGCGTGAGGTTCTTGAAGTACACGCTTCGTCAAGCGTGCCCCGGACGCGGCGCAGCGCGCCGTCCTTGCGGCGTGGTGCGCCGCAGAGCCGGGGCCGTTACGGAACGCGGCATTCGTAATGGTCCCGGCTCGCGGGGCGGCGCTGGCGCGCCACCCCGCGTCCGGGACACGGTACTTCACAGGTTAATAGTATCCTGCTCGAACTCGCCGATCACACGATCTGCGGGCTGACCCGGTCGGTGACCTTGAGATATTTGCGGGCGAAGGCGACCACCTGGCCGTCGCTGGGGTGATCGACGGTTTCGATGCCGGCGATGACGCCCTTCAGCTTCGGATGGTGCTGCTCGATGTACTTGACGAAATCGGTCTTGGTGTGTGCCGGGCCGACCACCAGCACCGCGCCGGCGTCGGCGATCGCTTCCGCCGCGGCGTGGAAATAGTTCTGCTGATCTTTGCTCGACTGCTGGTGCACGTGCTTGGTCGGGTGGTCCGGATGGATCACCAGCTTCTCGACGTCGGTCGGGTTGAAGTGGAAGACGCGGGCTTCGCGGTGATCGATCCAGATCACGGCATGGAAATGGTGGGCGGTCATGGATTGTCCTTTCTGACGCAGCCAAGAGGAGGCCGAGCACGGAGGCGTATGAGGCTGCGGAGCAGAGCGGCCCATCAAGGCGCTCGCGCCGATTGATTGTTCGAGACATGAAGAGGCCCCGGAAACCAAGCCGATTTCCGGGGCCAGACCCTTAGCCAATCAACTGTCGATTGTCACGCGCGCCGCTGCACGGCGAGGTGGTTAAATACTACCAGTTGTGCGGGCGCGTCGGCCTTCGATCGGGTAGGCCGGATCGTTGTAGCCCGGCGTCGAAGGATGGCCGCTGACCACCAGGCTGTCGATCAGGGCTTCGTCCTCGGCGGTGAAGCGATAGTCCAACGCCTTGAGGTAATCGTCCCATTGCGGCTCGGTCCGGGGTCCTGCGATCACCGAACTGACGAAGCCGCTGTTCAGCACCCAGGCCACCGCGAACTGGCCGGCGGTGGTGCCGCGGGCTTCGGCGTGGCGGCGGATTGTCTGCGCCAGTTCGAGGGATTCCCGGCGCCATTCGGTCTGCATCATGCGGATGTCGTTGCGGCCGGCGCGGCTGTCCTTGTCCGGCGTGGCATCGGGCAGATACTTGCCGGTGAGCACGCCGCGGGCCAGCGGGCTGTAGGGCACCACACCGAGACCGTAGAAGTCGCAGGCCGGCATCTGCTCGACCTCGGGCATCCGGTTCATCGCGTTGTAATAGGGCTGGCTGACCACCGGGCGGTCGATGCCGAGCCGGTCGCAGATGTTGCAGATTTCCGCGATCCGCCAGGCGCGATAATTCGATACGCCGAAGTAACGGATCTTGCCGTCGCGGATCAGATCGCCGATCGCCCGCACCGTCTCGTGCAGCGGCGTGGCGTGATCTTCCTTGTGCAGGTAGTAGATGTCGAGATGGTCGGTGCCGAGCCGCTTCAGGCTGTCTTCGGCGGCCTGCATCACCCAGCGGCGCGACAGCCCGGCGCGGTTGGGGCCTTCGCCCATCGGGTTGGCGAGTTTGGACGCCAGCACCCAATGCTGCCGATGCTTGGCGATAGCGCGGCCGACGATGGCCTCCGCGGCGCCGCTGGAATAGGCGTCGGCGGTGTCGATGAAATTGATACCGGCGCCGCGCGCCTTGTCGATGATCCGCACCGCGGTCGCCTCGTCGGTGGCGCCACCGAACATCATGGTGCCGAGACACAACGGGGAAATTTTTAGGCCGCTCCGGCCGAGTTGGCGATAGTCCATGTGTATGTTCCGATCACAGGCAAGGCGATGCCTCCCGAATAGCGCTTGCTACGCAGGCCGTCAAAGCAATGCGCCAATGCGCAACGCTCAGGGCTGCAGCCGATCCCAAGAAGCTGGTCGGGTGGTTATCCGGCGTTGGCTTTCAGGTCGGCGGCTTCGATGCCGGCGATCGCGCAGGCTTCGTCATTGTCGGACGTATCGCCGCTGATTCCGACCGCACCGAGCAACGCGCCGTTTTCGTCCTGGATCAGTACGCCGCCTGGTACCGGTACCAGCGCGCCGCGCGCCAGCGTGTTCACCGCGTCGATGAAATAGGCCTGCTCCTGGGCGCGCTGGAAGATCGCTCGCGAGCCCATGCCGAGCGACAGCGCGCCATAGGCCTTGCCGTGCGCGACTTCGCCGCGCAGCAGGCTGGTGCCGTCCTGCGCGGCCGAGGCTTTGATGCAGCCGCGCGGATCGAGCACGAACACCGCGAGCGGCTTCAATTTCTTCTCCGCCGCCTTGGCGAGTGCCGCGTCGAGGATGGTGCGCGCGATGTCCAGCGTGAGCTCGGTCATGGGGGTGTTTCCTTTGCGGAGGGGGCGGGTTTTGTAGCGGACTGCGGTTCAAACTCGTGGGCCGTCGCTGTGTTGCATCCGGGTTTCGGCTTTGCAAGACGTCGGATCAGCTGCAGCGGCCGCGCCCGCGCGGCAAGCCGGATCGGCCGCCTTCGCGCCGGTTGAAATGGCCGGAGCCAATGCGACCGGGTTATGCGGTCTTGCGCAGCGGCGGCATTCCGTCGAACGCTGCGTTCACCGGATGGTCGACCGTGGGATCATAGACCGCGTGGCGATTCTTGCCGCCGTGCTTGGCGGCGTAAAGCGCATGGTCGGCGGCCGCGATCAGCCGTTCGGCGTCGGCACCGACCAGCTTGGTCCACTGCGCGACGCCGATCGACACCGACAGCGTGATCGCGGTGCCCTGGCCGGTTCCCCGGCAGGCTTCCAGGATCCGGCGGGCGATCATCGCGCCCTCGCGCAGCGTGGTCGCCGGCAGCAGCACCGAAAACTCGTCGCCACCGAGCCGCGCCAACAGATCCCCGGGGCGAAGGCAACTCTGCGCGGTGCGGGTGAAGTCGCGCAGGCAGGCGTCGCCGGTGCCGTGGCCGTAGCCGTCATTGATCGCCTTGAAGCCGTCGAGGTCGATCGCCAGCAGCGCGAATGGCCCGCCGGTGCGCCGCGACAGCGCGCATTCCTCTTCCAGGCGCTGCAGCAATTGGCGGCGGTTGGCGGCGCCGGTCAGGTCGTCCAGCATCGCGAGCTTCGCCACCTCGGCGCGCAACCGATCGATCGTCATCAGCAGGAAGCCGAAGCACCACATCATCGACAAGAACACCAGCAGCAGCACCATGACGGCCTGGAAGGCATTGAAGTGCAGGACCGTGAGTTCGCCGCCGATGCCGGTCAGCGCCGCGATCGAGCGCACGATCAACACCACGATCATCGCGCCGGCAATCGCGGCGGTCATGCGGGAACCGGGGTAGCATTGCTTGTCCTGCCGCCACATCACGTGGCGCAGCGACAGCGCCAGCGGCACCGACTCGCCGATCGAATACACCACCATGCGCATCGGCATGCTGACATGGATGAAGCTGAAATAGCTGAACGCGGCGACGCTCAGTCCGACGATGCTCCAGGTGATCCGCCATCGTGCCGGATGGTCGAAGAAGCGGTCCATGCCCATGCTGCCGAGGCAGCAGGCCATGATCATCATGGTGCTGCCGAACACCTGCGGCAGCGCCGAATCGAACACGCCGCGCAACAGCGCGACGGCCGCGGCCGATGCGGCGACGAACGCCGCCGCGGTCCAGTACGGCGCCGCGATGAAGTTCGGATAGTTGCGCGTCACATAGGTCCAGACCAGACCCAGCGCCAGAAAGTTGACGACGACAACCACCCACAGGGTCGGGACGCTCAGCATCGTCGGGCTCCGGCCAGCGCCACGAACGGATCGGCTCTGTTGCTGTGTATTCTCATTCTCACCCCCGGAACTCGCGGCAAGGTGCAGGTCAAGGCTTTAAGGGACTCTCACCAAGCCCGGTACAATTACCGGGGTGGTTTTGAAAACATGAATCCGGCGAGTTGGAATCGCTGCGCAACTCGAAGTCGTGGTCGCGGGCGTTAAGGCTTTGTTGACCACGCTGGCGCGCAGTGGCCGCGCCGGCGTAAAGGCGGCCCCCGAAGCCAGCGGCCGCCGGCCTGCGCCCGGCCGGTCGGGCGCCCTTGCCGGACCGGTTCGGGTCGGCGGCCGCGCGCAGCAGGCGGTGTCGGTCTGCTCGGAGCGGGCTTCAAATGCGCCGCGCACTCCGATAGGGTCCGCGCCGCAACGCCGCCCGGTGTCCGCGGCGGCCAAGATCCCGGAATTCGATGAAGATCACCCAAGCCTTCAGTTTTGAAGCTGCCCACCGTTTGCCCCACGTGCCGGCGCAGCACCGCTGCCACCGCATGCACGGCCATTCCTATCGGGTCGAGCTGCAATTGCGCGGACCGGTCGATCCAACCAGCGGCTTCGTGGTGGATTTCTTCGAGATCGAGGCAGCGTTCGGCCCGGTGCTGGCCAGCCTCGATCATTATTGCCTGAACGAAGTCGACGGCCTGGAGAATCCGACCGCGGAAAACATCGCGCTGTGGATCTGGCAACGGGTCAAGCCGGCGCTGCCGCAGCTGTCGCAGGTCAAGGTGTTCGAAACCGCCGATTGCTGGGCGGAGTATGATGGCGACGCGGCGACGGCCTGATCGCGCCGCATACGAAAACGGGCAACGCGTCGCTTGTGGGCGTCATGGCCGCGACCAGCCCGGCCATGACGGGTCAAGCTTATCTGCCCGATAAGCTCCGCTGCTTTGCGGACAGGATCAGTTGATGTCAGCCCTGCGCCGGGCTCATCTTCAGCCGCTGTTCCTCGGTTTCTTTCTCCCAGCGCAGAATGGTGCTGTGAAGGTTTTGGAACCTGGCTTCGACGGCGCCGTCGAACATCGGGTCTTTGCGGTCGTCGACGCGGGCGTCGATCTTCGCCCAATCCGCCGCGGTCAGCGTCTCCAGCGCAGCCGGAAACAGCAGATGCTCTTCCTTGGCCATGTGGCGGCGCTGATGATCGATGAAATCCTCCGCGGCGATGTGGACGGTCTGCCGCGGAATCTCCTGGTCGGCGAGAATATCGTCGATCATCTGCGAAAACCGGCGCAGCCGCTCGGCCTCGAGCCGGTGCTCGGATTGAACGTCGCCCACCGCCGCGGCCACCGCCGGATTGCGCTGCTTCAGAATATCGAACACCACATCCTCTTTGGGATGGTGGCAGCGGTCAGGGAACTCCTGGAAATACTGAATGATCGCCTGAAAGATCTCGTAATCCGGCCGCTCGCGGCGATCGAACACCTTCAGTTCCTGCTCCAGCACATTGAGCAGCCTGGTGATGTTGCGATGCTCTTCCTGCAGAATTTCGATCATTTTGGACATCGACCGACCTCGACTCGCAGCTGTCTGATGAAAGAGAATGCGATAATGGCAGATTTAACCGGACCATGCACATCATTGGCCGGGTTGCATGCAAGATAGTGCCAAACCGGTCTTGATCCTTGCGTTAAATCAAAACGGATTTGCAGTGCAGCAGAGCGCTCAGCAGGACGCTACTTACAGCCGCGTGGCGCGCAGCCGCAATGCATTTCCGATCACGCTGACCGACGACAGCGACATCGCCGCGGCGGCGATGATCGGCGACAGCAACAGTCCGAATGTCGGATAGAGAATCCCCGCCGCGATCGGAATCCCGGCGCCATTGTAAACGAAGGCAAAGAACAAGTTCTGTCTGATATTGCGCATCGTCGCCTGCGACAGCTTGCGCGCGCGCACGATGCCGCCAAGATCGCCCTTGACCAAGGTGATGCCGGCGCTCTCCATCGCCACGTCGGTGCCGGTGCCCATCGCGATGCCGACGTCGGCCGCGGCGAGGGCAGGGGCGTCGTTGACGCCATCGCCGGCCATCGCGACGATTCGACCGGCACGGCGCAGCTTCTCCACCACCGCGCTCTTCTGCGCCGGCAGCACTTCGGCTTCGACCTCGGCGATTCCCAGCCTGCGCGCCACGGCCTCAGCGGTGGTGCGGTTGTCGCCGGTCAGCATGATCACCTTGATGCCTTCCGCGGCCATCGCCTTCAACGCGTCCGGCGTCGAGGCCTTGACCGGATCGGCGATCGCGAACAGCCCGGCGAGTCGGCCGTCGATCGCGATGTTGATCACGGTCGCGCCGTCGCCGCGCAATTGCTCGGCGCGGTCGTCCAGCGCGCGGCTGTCGACGCCGGCAGAACTCAGCAGCACGGCGTTCCCCAGCAGCACGGTCTTGCCGTCGACCTTGCCGGTGGCACCCTTGCCGCTCGGCGCATCGAACTCCTCGACCTTGGAGAGTTCGATTTGCCGCTCCTTGGCGGCGCGCAAAACGGCGTCGGCCAAGGGGTGCTCGCTGGCGCGCTCGACGCTGGCGGCGAGCCGCAGGATCGTGGTCTCGTCGAAGCCGTCGGCGGCGACGATCGCCACCACGCTCGGCTTGCCTTCGGTGAGGGTGCCGGTCTTGTCGACCACCAGAGTGTCGACCTTTTCCATCCGCTCCAACGCTTCGGCGTTGCGGATCAGCACGCCGGCTTGGGCGCCGCGGCCGACGCCGACCATGATCGACATCGGCGTGGCGAGGCCGAGCGCGCAGGGGCAGGCGATGATCAGCACGCTGACGGCGGCAACCAACGCGTAGGTCAGCCGCGGTTCGGGGCCGAACGCCGACCAGGCGAAGAACGCGGTGATCGCCACCGCGATCACGGCGGGCACGAACCAGCCGGCGACCTGATCGGCGACGCGTTGGATCGGTGCGCGCGAGCGCTGCGCCTGCGCCACCATCTGCACGATCCGCGACAGCACGGTGTCGCGGCCGACCTGTTCGGCGCGCATCACGAAACCGCCGGACTGGCTGAGCGTGCCGGCGATCACCTGGTCGCCGATCTCGCGCGTCGCCGGCAGCGATTCGCCGGTGACCAGCGATTCGTCGAGCGTGGCGCGGCCTTCCAAAATCACGCCGTCGACCGGGACCTTTTCGCCGGGCCGCACCCGGACCTTGTCGCCGACGACGAGGGCGTCGATCTCGACCTCGTGGTCGGCTCCCGCATCATCGATCCGCCGCGCGGTGCGCGGCGCGAGGCCGAGCAGCGCCCTGATGGCGCCGGAGGTGGCGTCGCGGGCGCGCAGCTCCAGCACCTGACCGAGCAGCACCAGCACGGTGATCACCGCGGCGGCTTCGAAATAAACCGGCACTGCGCCGCCATGGCTGCGAAACGCGGAGGGAAACGCCTGCGGCAGAAGCGTGCCGACGAGGCTGTAGAGATAGGCTACGCCGGTGCCCATCGCGACCAGCGTGAACATGTTGAGGTTGCGGGTGATCAAGGATTGCACGCCGCGCACGAAGAACGGCCAGCCGGCCCACAGCACCACCGGGCTCGCCAGCGCGAATTGAATCCAGTTCGACAGCGTCGGATCGACCCAATTGTGTTCGCCGGCGAGATGGCCGCCCATTTCCAGCACCACCACCGGCAGCGAAAGCAGGAGGCCAATCCAGAACCGCCGCGTCATGTCGATCAGTTCTGCGTTCGGCGCGGCGTCCAGCGTCACCAGTTCGGGTTCCAGCGCCATGCCGCAGATCGGGCAGCTGCCGGGGCCGACCTGGCGGATCTGCGGGTCCATCGGGCAGGTGTAGATGGTGCCTTCGGGCGCCGCGGGCTGCGGCTTGGCTTTGCTCTTGTCGAGATAGCTCTCCGGATCGGCGGCGAACTTGCTGCGACAGCCGTTGCAGCAGAAGTGATAGGTGGTGCCGTGATAGTCGAATTGCGGCTTGCCGGCACTGGTGTCGACGTTCATGCCGCACACCGGATCGATCGCCAGCGCCGCGGCCGGCGCATGCTGCGCGTGATCGTGATGCGCGTGGCCGTGGCCGACATGGTCGTCCGTGCCGCCGCAACAGGACGACATCGCGGCGGTTTTGGCGTCGCGTTGCTTGGCGAGATAGCTCTCGGGATCGGTGGCGAATTTGCTGCGGCAGCCTTTGCAGCAGAAGTGATAGGTCGTTCCTTGATAGTCGAATTGCGGCTTGCCGGCGCTGGTGTCGACGCTCATGCCGCACACCGGATCGATCGCTTTGGCCGCGGTGGCGCGGGGGTGTTGGGTCAAGTCGGTGAGTTGAACCAAGTCCGGTCGCGACGCCGCGTTGGGCCGATCTGCTTTGGCCATGCCGCCGCAACAGCTGCGGGTCTGCTCATTCGCCCCGTCGTTGGTCTTGGTCATCGCCGTCTCGTCCTTGCCACAGATACCCTAAGGGGGTATATAGACGGGATGCGCAAAGACATCAAGGCATCATGCCAGAAACGCCTCAGCCGGATCGAGGGTCAGGTCCGCGGGCTGGCGAAGATGGTCGACGACGATCGCTATTGCATTGACATCGTCACCCAGATCTCGGCGGTGCGCGCGGCGCTACGCCGGCTCGAGGAAGAGATTTTGAAGGACCACGTTTCGCATTGCGTCGAACATGCCATCGCCAGCGGCGATAAAGCGGATCAGCGGCAGAAGATCCTTGAACTGATGGCGGTGATCGGCCGCGCCGACCGTTGATCGTTTAGCCGCGCTTGGTCTTCTTCGGCGGTGGGCCGAACAGCGTCTTCTTGATGCTGGAGACCCCGGCGGCCAAGTGCGACCAGCCGCAGGATAGCGCGTCCTCGCGGCAGACGCTCGCCACGGCGCGGGGCGGCCGCGCGGCTCTGGGCGGCCGCGTCGCGGCAGGGCGCGCCGCGTCAGACGACGCTCGGGCGGAGGCCGGCGCGGGCGGCGCTACCGGGCCGGCTTGCGCTCTGGTGGGGTGGGGCTGCGGCGATGGCGGCGGCGCGCTGACCGGCTTGTCCTCGTTCAATTCGCGCTGCTTCTGTGCGAACGCGGCGGCGATGATGCTGCGCCGTTGTTCGTCGAGAAAGGCGGTGTAGTGCTGGTCGAATTCGCGCTGCTCTTCGGCCGTCGGGTTGGGACCGGCGATGTCGAAATGCTTGTTTTGCATGAAGTCGTAATAGGTGTAGCCGCCGCCGGGCTTGCGGCGCCCGGCGAATTTCGCTTCGCATTGCATGACAAGGTCGGCGCGCGCTTGTTTGCTGGACGCGGTTTTTTCGGCGTGCTCGGCGCAGTCCTCGAAATCAGCCGGCGTGCGCGACCACCATTGCGCAGGCGCAGGTGCGGGCAGCGCGACGGCGCCAAGCCCGACGGCGAGCAGCAGAACGAATGTGTTGGTCTCGGTCACCGGCGCACTCCGAACGATGTCGGGAGTCTGCCCGATATTGGCCGATTGTCACCCCGGATTGCCGGATTCCCCGGATTTTGCTGTCGGCTCAGCGCGGCGACTCAGGCCGCGGGCTGCACCCGCACTTCGTCGGCGTGATCCAGCGTGGAGAGCTTGGCGGTCGACTTGCCGCGGCAAGACCATGAAATCAGCGCTTCATCGTCGACGATCGACAAGATGATTCCGGTGACGCTGCCATGAACGCAGGTGACCTGATCGCCGACCGAGAAGGTGTCCTGCGACAGCGCGGCTTCCAATGCGGCGCGGATGCAGACGTCGTCGGTGCCGCCGCTGGCGCGATACGCTGCCATCGCCTTGGCAAGCATTTGATCCGTGACTTTGATCTTGGTCGTCATGTTCAACCTCGATGGTCTGGCCACGTCGACAAGCCGTCACCGAAAATACCCCGGCTGGCTTAACGACCCCCTGATGCAAAAAGCGGCTGCGCGATCCAGAGGCAATTCGACTTTCGGCGGCTGAATGTTACCGCCAACAACATATCGCGCCGAAAGTCGCGAGGCGGCTTGAGGTGAATCAAAAAAGCCGCCGAAATTCGGCGGCTTCTTCGATATTCCGGCGTTGCCCTGGTAGTTGTCCGAGGGCCGCGTAGTGGTGGTCGAGTTCAGACCGCGATCGAATGGCGGACGGAGGAGTTGCGCAAATAAGTGTCAAACACCGCGGCGACGACGCGGGCGAGCGGCTCGCCGGCGGGAGTGAGCGTCAGCGTGCCATTGGCGCAGGTCAACACACCGTCCTTCTGTAGCTCTGCGATTGCCTCGCGTTCGCCGTCGTACCAGTCCTCGGCGGCGCCGAAGATCCGCCCCACAGCGTTGAGGTCGACCTTGCCGTCGCACATGATGCGCTCGATGACGTGGGCGCGCAGGTCGTCTTGGCCCTTGAAGGCGTGGCCGCGGGCGATCGGCAACTTGCCGGCTTCGACCGCGCGCATATAGGCGCCGGTCTCGCTGATGTTCTGCACATAGCCCGACGGCGTGCGGCCGATCGAGGTGGCGCCGATGCCGATCAGGGTGGGCGAGGCGTCGGGGGTGTAGCCCTGGAAGTTGCGGTGCAGCTCGCCGGTCGCTGCGGCCACCGCCAGCGTATCGCCGGGCAGCGCGAAATGGTCGATGCCGATCCGCACGTAACCGCCCTTGACCAAGGCGTCGGCGGCGGCGCGGGCCTGCTCGGCGCGCTGCGCCGGTTCCGGCAGCGATTCGTCCGGAATCATCCGTTGGTTCTTGGCGACCCACGGCACATGGGCGTAGCCGAACAGCGCGACGCGGTCCGGCCGCATCTCGACGCATTGTTCGACGGTGCGGCGCAGATCCTCCGCAGTCTGATAGGGTAGCCCGTAGATCAGGTCGAAATTGAGTTTTTTGACGCCGACCGCACGGAAACGGTCCATCGCGTGCTTGACCATCTCGGGCGGCTGGATCCGGTTGATCGCGGCCTGCACCTTGGGGTCGAACTCCTGCACGCCGAAGCTCGCGCGGGTGAAGCCGATCGCGCCGATCTTGTCGACCATGTCGTCGGTCAAGGTGCGCGGATCGCTTTCGATTGCGATCTCAGCGCCCTCGATCAGGCGGAAGCGATCGGCGATCAGCGCCATCACCGCGCCGAGATCGTCCGGCTCGAGCACCGTCGGGGTGCCGCCGCCAAAATGCACGTGACCGACCGGCATCCGGCCCGGCATGGCGTTGGCCAGAAGGTCGATCTCGTCGAGCAGGTGCTGCAGATAGGTGGCAACCGGCTCATAGCGCGAGGCGAGCTTCATGTTGCAGCCGCAGTACCAGCACATCTGCTTGCAGAACGGCACGTGCAGATACAGCGAAATCGGCTCGTCGAGGTCGAGCTGCGCCAGCCAGCCGCGATAGATCGATTCGGGAAACTCCGCGGCAAAATGCGGTGCGGTGGGATAGCTGGTGTAGCGCGGCACCGAACTCTTGGCGTATTTTTCCAAAGCAGATGTCATCTGGTGTGTCTTTCAAATCGCCCGCGGTCAGCGAGCTTTCGACGAAATGACATGTCCGGCGCTGGGGCCGCTGTCGGGCGAAACAGAGTCGGCGGAGTCGGCGCAACAGCCGCAGCAAGTCGACGTGGCCGCATCGGTCGCGGCGGCCTTCGCGCAAGATCGCTCCGGGACGGCCTTCCAGTCGACCACGAAGCGGCAACAGGCGTCGCCATGGGCCCCGCACGCGGTCTCGACGGCGCGTGACCTGGGCGACACCAGAACCTGAAACAGCCGCTGAAACACCGCCGCGTGCCAGACGCAGACCAGGGTCTCGGCGTGTTCGCCGGCACAGATCGGGTTGCCGACGATTTCGAATACCACATTGCGGCCGACCTGGCCGGAAAACCGTCCGGAGCCCGCGAAGGTCCAGGAATGCGCCGTGATCGCCTTCACCAGCATCCGGGCCGCGAGCGGCGCCGGCAGCAGCTTCAGGATCGTTTGCGCGAACTTCGGGATCCGGTTGGCGAGGATATAGTCGCCGGTCCGCCGTCCCGCATCCGTCAAAACCGCAACCGCCTGGTCGGGCGGCAGCAGCCGGCGCACCGCCTGATGGATCGCCGCCACCGGACGTTCGTCGATCATTTCGCCGGGCGGTCGCGCCAGCCAATCGCCAACGCCCGCCGCGGCGAAGATCTGCTTCGCGGCGTCGTCGAGTCCAGCCGCGGTCAGCGCCTGGATCAGTTGGATCACCGCGTTCGGACCGATCTTCGCCGCATGGTCCCCATGCGGCGAAGCCGGCACGACGGCGGGCTTAATGGCGGCTGACTGCGCCGGCGCCATCGGCTTTGTCCAATACCTTGGCCTGCAGGGCCGCGCATTCGGCGTCTTCCGCCATCTGCTCGGTGCCGCCGCCGCAGGCGGAGACGATGGTGGGCGTGGTCGCCTTGCGCGAACGGTCGGCGTTGGCTTCCCAATCCGCGGTCTGCCCGAACGCCTTGGAGCGCGTGTTGTCGAAGTGGAAGTCCACCTTCTTCTTCGACTGCGGGCCCCAATAGCCGACCCGGCCGAGATCGTAGAACTTGCGTTCGAAGCCGGCCTTCAGGAATGCCTTCAGGCAGCCCAGCAGATAGCGGCGACGCCGCCCGGTGCCCGACCACGGATAGGAGAAGAACGCCTTGTACATGTAGAACCGGCGATAGTTGTTCATCACCCGGTCGAGCAATTCGCC
The DNA here is from genome assembly GCF_000013745.1 of Rhodopseudomonas palustris BisB18. Classification (GTDB taxonomy): domain Bacteria; phylum Pseudomonadota; class Alphaproteobacteria; order Rhizobiales; family Xanthobacteraceae; genus Rhodopseudomonas_A; species Rhodopseudomonas_A palustris_F. The sequence goes on along the minus strand of NC_007925.1, from coordinate 4,243,882 downwards.
GCGCTCCATCGCCGCCGGCTTCAGGATCGGGGTGACGAAGTTGTACTTGTCGAAGTCGAACACCTCGACCTTGTCGCTGAGTTCCTTGAACAGCGGCGTGAACGGCCACGGCGTGTACATCGACCAGTTGGCGAGGTCGGGCTTCCAGTCCATCGCCATGCGGTAGGTTTCTTCCAGCGTCTCCGGGGTCTCGCTATCGAGGCCGACGATGAACTGGGCTTCGCAGACGATGCCGGCTTCGCGCAGCAGACGGATCGCCTTCTTGTTGTCGGAGATCTTGGTCTCTTTGTTGAACAGGTCGAGCTTGAGCTGCGCCGCGGCCTCGGTGCCGAGCGAGACGTGCATCAAGCCCGCCTCGTTGTAGAACTTCAGCAGCTTCTCGTCGCGCAGAATGTCGGTGACGCGGGTGTTGATGCCCCACTGCACCTTCTTGTTCAGGCCGCGGGCGATCAGCTCTTCGCAGAACTGGATGAACTTCTTGCGGTTGATGGTGGGCTCTTCGTCGGCGAGGATGAAGAAACCGACTTGGTACTTGTTGACCAACTCCTCGATTTCGTCGACCACCTTCTTCGGGTCGCGGACCCGATAGTCGCGCCAGAACTTCCACTGCGAACAGAACGAACAGGTGAACGGGCAACCGCGCGCCATGTTCGGGATCGCGACCCGGGTGTTCATCGGGATGTATTTGTACATGTCCCACTTCAGGATGCCCCAGTCCGGGCTGATGCCGTCGAGGTCCTTGATGGTGGGCGCGGCCGCGGTGGCGACCACCTGGGTGCCGTCGGCGGCCTGATCGGGGAAGGCGATGCCCTTGATGTCGTTGCGGTTGGCCGGCCATTGGCCGCTCTCGATCGCGCGCGCCAGCTCGACGAGGATTTCTTCGCCTTCGCCGCGCACCACCACGTCGATCCAGGGCGCTTCGCCCAGCACCTGCTGGAACATGAAGGTGGCGTGCACGCCGCCCAACACGGTGACGCAATCCGGATGCACCTGTTTGGCGATCTGCAGCGTACGCTCGGCCTTGTAGATCGATGGCGTGATCGAGGTGCAGCCGATCATGTCCGGCTTCTCCTCGGCGAGAATCGCCGCGAGGTCTTCGTCGGAGATGTTCTCGGTCATCGCATCGATGAAGCGAAGGTCGGTGAAGCCATTCGACTTCAGTGCGCCGGCGAGATAGGCCGCCCATGCCGGCGGCCAGTTTCCTGCGATCTCGGCGCCGCCAGAATGGTAATTCGGATGAATGAGAATAATGCGCACTGACTCTCTCCCGTCATTGTCAAGAAAGCATGACATATTGGCTGTCAGTTAAGTTTGACTCAGATCAAACGACTGGTGCACGAGTATTCAATTTGCCCTGCGCGATCGATGCTTTGCGATGGTCACGGCGTCGCCCGCTTGCACGGCAGCGTCGCTGCACCTCATCACCGATGATGACAATTCGCCATTGGTCGCGATCCGATCCGCGAGCGGCGGCGGATCAGGATTCGGAGTGGAATTTGTCGTTGTGTCGAAGCGCATCGAGCGCTTGAACGTTCAGGCAATAGCGCTGATAGGCCGGCACCAGCGTGCCGGCGGCGATGTCCTGGTCGCATTCGCGCTTGTGGTCACAATGCGCGCAGGCGCGGCGCAGGTCGTTCAAAAGCATCGGTTCTTTTTCGGCCAGCGCGCGAATGCTGATCCGCAGCGCTTCGAGCAGGCAAGGCAATTCCTTGGCGTTGCTGCCCTTGGTCGCCAGCGCGCGAAGCTCATGGGGGGACAGGCCGAGATCCTTAACCATATTGGCCATGGCGCGGCCGAATGCTTCCAGCTCTTTCGGACTCGCGGCGATCTCTTCCCACTCGCGGACTACGTCGGCAACGTCGCTGGGAACGGGGGTTGCCCTCGGTCGCTTGTTGCTTGACGAAGTCATGGACGCCTCCAGCCTCAACTTTTCTTGATGCTGTCATATCTCTAACCTTTGCCGCTTGCGCCAGATCAAGAATTCTATTGCGTTGCACTGCTGACGCCGGCCGATCGACGCGCGCGGACGTTTCGGACGTCGACGTCGTCGACCCGCGGGTCGCGTCATGGCGAGCGGCCGGGGGCATGCCGCCGGTTGCGATCCGGTCGCCGCGAATTGCAAAACTTAGCCCGGCGTGCGGGCGCCATGGTAAGGAGCCGGATCGGTCGGTCGCGGGCGAATGGCGAGGGCGGGATCGAGGCGTGCTGATCGTCGGTGTCGGCGATTGGCCGCCTTGCGCTTTGACAAGAATCAACGCCAGCTTTCAGCGGCCCATCACTCTGTTCCCCGGGGGAGGACGCACTGTGCTGATCGCGCTGTTCGCTGACATTCACGCCAATCGGCAGGCCTTCGAGGTCTGCCTTGCCAAAGCGCGCGAGGCCGGCGCCGAGCAGGTCGCGCTGCTGGGCGATTTTGTCGGCTATGGCGCCGACCCCGACTGGGTGGTCAGCACCGCGATCGATCTGGTCGGCGAGGGCGCCGTGGCGGTGATGGGCAATCACGATTGCGCGGTTGGTAGTCCGAAGGTGCAGCTCAACGCCCACGCCCAGGCGGCGATGGAATGGACCCGCGGCGAACTCGGGTTGCCGCAGCGGCAGTTTCTCGCCGCATTGCCGATGAAGCAGGAGCAGCACAGCCGGCTTTACGTGCATTCCGACGCCAGCCGGCCAGAAAATTGGATCTACGTCACCGATTCCAGCGGCGCCTCGCGCAGCATGCAATCGACCTTCGCCCACGTCACCTTCTGCGGCCACGTGCACAAGCCGGCGCTGTATTCGTTGTCGGTGACCGGCAAGATGACCTCGTTCGTGCCGACCAGCGGCGCGCCGATCCAGCTGTTACCCGGCCGGCAATGGCTGGTGGTGCTGGGCTCGGTCGGGCAGCCGCGCGACGGCAACCCGGCCGCCGCCTACGCGCTGTTCGACACCGAGAGCCGCGAGATCACCTATTGCCGCGCGCCCTATGACGTCGAGCAGGCCGCGGCCCGGATCCGCAACAACGGGCTGCCGACCTGGCTCGCCGAACGGCTGTTGGTGGGGAAATAGCCATGAGCAGCGTCTCGCTCGAGCCGGGCTCCTCGATCGACGGATTTCTGATCGAGGAGCGCATCCATCAAGGCGGCATGGCGACGTTGCTCAACGTCAGCCGCCCCGGTTCCACCATGCCGATGGTGATGAAGCTGCCGAAGATCGGCGAGGGCGAGGACCCCGCGGCGATCGTCAGCTTCGAGATGGAGCAGATGATCATGCCGCGGCTGTCCGGGGTTCACGTCCCGGCCTTCGTCGCCGCCGGCGACTTCTCGGTTCAGCCCTATATCGTGATGGAGCGGATCGCCGGCCGGGCGCTGATCTCGCGGCTGCCCGAGTTGCCGCTGCCCTATGCCGACGCCGTAGCGATCGCCGCGCGGATCGCCACCGCGCTTGCCGATCTGCATCGCCAGCACGTCATCCATCACGACATCAAGCCGAGCAACATCATGTTCCGCCCCTCCGGCGAGGCGGTCGTGCTGGACTACGGCCTGGCCTGCAGCGATCTGTTGCCCGACCTGATGCAGGAGGAGTTCCGGTTGCCGTTCGGCACCGCGCCCTACATGGCGCCAGAACGGCTGCTCGGGGTGCGCGACGATCCCCGCAGCGACCTGTTTGCGCTCGGCGTGCTGCTGTATTTCTTCACCACCGGGGTGCGGCCGTTCGGCGAGACCGAGACCATGTACGGCATGCGCCGGCGGCTCTGGCGCGACCCGGCGCCGCCGCGCAAGCTGAAGCCGGACTATCCGTTGTGGCTGCAGGAGATCGTGTTGCGCTGCCTCGAAATCGAGCCGGCGTGGCGGCACCCGACCGCGGCGCAGCTGGTGTTCGATCTCACCCATCCGGCCGAGGTCAAGCTCACCACGCGCTCCGAGAAGCTGAAACGCGATCCCTGGAGCACGGCGCTGCGCCGCCGCTTCAATCCCGACCTCAAACAGCCGCGGCCCAAAGCGTCGCTGGCCGACGAATTGGCTGCTGCGCCGATCATCGCCGTGGCGATCGATCTTGCCGAAGGCTCCACCGCGCTGAACGACGAACTGCGTAGCACCGCCGAACGCATCTTGGCGACCTTGCCGTCGGCGCGACTGGCGTGCCTCAACGTGCTGAAGCTCGGCCGCATCACCATCGACAAGACGCTCGATGAGCACGGTCACAACAAGCACGTCGATCGCCTGGTGGCGTTGCGGAATTGGGCGGAACCGCTGAAGCTCGCCGACAACCGCTTGACCGCGCACGTGCTCGAAGCCATCGATCCGGCCGCCGCGATCCTCGACTTCGTGCAGGCCAGCCACGTCAACCATATTCTGATCGGCGCCCGGCGCAATTCGGCGCTGCGCAAGCTGCTCGGCAGCGTCTCCGCCAAGGTCGCGGCGGAAGCGCCCTGTACGGTTACCGTAGTGCGAACGTTCGGCGAGAAGACGCCGCGCGTTGCCGTGGAAAACGAGGAGGTGTCGTGAGGTTTGAGCTCGGCAGGCTTTGAGCTCGGCGAGGGGCGCGGCGAGCAGCGCGCGTCAGCAAATCATCAAACGGTCATCGACCGATGCTACTCCCGGTGTCGACCACGCGGCATTCTGCACGGCACGACGCTCGTCCCAGGTGTCGACGCTGCCTTCCAACACCACCGTGTTGCCGTCCTGCACGGTCACCCGAATGGCCTTCGCCCCGATCTCCGCATGACGCTTCAGCGCCGATTCGATCTTGTCCCTGATGCTCGAAGTATCGACATTCGGATTGTTGATCGCGATCAGATTGGTGACACCCTGCACGCCGGCCAATTTGCGCACGTCATCTTCGGCCGCGGTGCGCTCGTAATGCCAGTCGACGTTGCCGGTGAGCGTAATCCATCCATCCTTGACCGAAACCTCGATGGCATTGGCCGGAACCAGAACGTCCCAATCGAGAATGTCGGAGGCGCGTTGCGCAATCTGGTCGTCTGCGGTGCGATCGAACGGATAGCGAACTTCGATGGTCTCGGACAGCGAGCGCACACCTTTGACGCGGCGCGTGGCCGCGATCGCCGCGAGTTTTTCCGCATAGCTGTTGACGTGGCCGTTGAGGGTGACCACGTTGTTCGCGACAACAATTCCAATATGTCCGCTGTTGAAGCTGGGGTCGAAATCAAACTCGTCAAGAATATTCTGACGCAGCTCGGAATCGGTCATGATTGGCCTCTGGAGTGGGCAGGTCTCAACCGGTGTCATCTTCTGCGCTCGCCGAACAAACACATTGATCCGAATCAAGAAGGCCTGAAGTCGAGAGTTGATCCAGATCAACGGTCGCCCCCACTTGTACAACGGCAGAATAGTTAAAAGATGCGCCGTGAGATCGCATTTGTTCTGTTGTGACGGATCATCCTGAGAAGATCAGCCATCTTAAGAATACTCGTTGCACGTTGGCTCAGCATGGTTAGGCTCGCCGAGGTCGTCCTCGGTCCCCCATCGCCCACCGCATGGCTCGACGCCGCGAGCTAGACATCAACCTACCGGAATGCCGCAAGATTGACCACCGCCCACCATCGGCCCCATTGCCGGCTCTTTGCAGACCTCTGTTGCACGTTTCGCGCAACATCGCCGCGCCGGCTCCCCGGAACCGTATGCCGAAGCTGTCAGCACAGTTGGAGTCCAAAATGCCTGACCCGTTAACGTCGGATCTCCTGGAAAAGATGCACGCCTACTGGCGCGCCGCGAACTACCTGTCGGTTGGCCAGATCTATCTTCAGGACAATCCGTTGCTGGAGGTGCCGCTGAGGCTCGACCACATCAAGCCACGGCTGCTCGGCCATTGGGGCACCACGCCGGGACTGAACCTGCTCTATGTCCACCTCAACCGGCTGATCAAGCAGCACGATCTCAACATGATATACATCATCGGTCCCGGGCACGGCGGCCCCGGTCTGGTGGCGCAGAGCTATCTGGAGGGCTCTTATACCGAACGCTATCCGGCGATCGAGCGTAGCCGCAACGGTATGCAGCGGCTGTTCCGGCAATTCTCCTGGCCGCACGGCATTCCCAGCCACGTCTCGCCGGAAACCCCCGGTTCGATCCACGAAGGCGGCGAACTCGGCTATTCGCTGGCGCATGCCTATGGCGCGGCGTTCGACAATCCCGACCTGATCGTCGCCTGCATCGTCGGCGACGGCGAGGCGGAAACCGGCGCGCTCGCCAGCAGCTGGCATTCCAACAAATTCCTCAACCCGGCGCGCGACGGCGCGGTGCTGCCGATCCTGCATCTCAACGGCTTCAAGATCGCCAATCCGACCGTGCTGGCGCGCATCGGCCGGGTGGAACTCACCGAGCTGCTGCGCGGCTACGGCTACGAGCCGGATTTCGTCGAGGGCGACGATCCCGCCATCGTGCACCAGCTGTTGGCCGGCACGCTGGACCGCATCCTGGCGCAGATCCGCCACATCCAGGATGAGGCCCGCAATCACGGCGTCACCGCGAGGCCGCGCTGGCCGATGATCGTGCTGCGCACCCCGAAGGGCTGGACCGGGCCGAAATTCGTCGACAACCTGCCGGTCGAGGGCACCTGGCGCGCGCACCAGGTGCCGATCGCGGATTTCAAGGCGCCCGAGCATCTCAAGCTGCTCGAGGACTGGATGCGCAGCTACCGGCCGCAGGACTTGTTCGATGACAATGGCAAGCTGCGCGACGAGCTGGTCGCGCTGGCGCCGACCGGCCACCGCCGGATGAGCGCCAATCCGCACGCCAACGGCGGCGAGTTGCTGCAGCCGCTGTCGCTGCCGGATTTCCACGATTACGCCGTGACGCTGCCGGCGCCCGGCGCGGTGCGGGCGGAATCCACAAGGGTGCTCGGCAAGTATCTGCGCGACGTGATGAAGGCCAATCTGGAGTCGCAGAATTTCCGGCTGTTCGGCCCCGACGAGACCGCGTCGAACCGGCTCGAGGCGGTGTTCGAAGTGTCCGGCAAAGAATGGATGGCCGAGGTCGAGCACGTCGACATCAACCTCAGCGTCGACGGCCGGGTGATGGAAGTGTTGAGCGAGCATCTGTGCCAGGGCTGGCTCGAGGGTTACCTGCTGACGGGCCGCCACGGCCTGTTCTCCTGCTACGAAGCCTTCATCCACATCATCGATTCGATGTTCAATCAGCACGCCAAATGGCTGAAGGTGTGCGCCACGATCCCGTGGCGCAAGCCGATCGGCTCGCTGAACTACCTTTTGACGTCCCATGTCTGGCGCCAGGACCATAACGGCTTCTCGCATCAGGATCCCGGCTTCATCGACCACGTCGCCAACAAGAAGGCCGACATCGCCCGGATCTATCTGCCGCCGGATGCCAACTGCCTGTTGTCGGTGACCGACCATTGCCTGCGCAGCCGCAACTACGTCAACGTCATCGTCGCCGGCAAGCAGCCGGAATGGCAGTGGTTGGACATCGACGCCGCGGTGCGCCACTGCACCGCCGGCGCCGGGATCTGGCGTTTCGCCAGCAACGACGCCGGCGATCCCGACGTGGTGATGGCCTGCGCCGGCGACGTGCCGACCGTCGAGGCGTTGGCGGCGGTGAAACTGCTGCGGGAGTACGTGCCGGACATTCGCGTCCGCGTGGTCAATGTGGTCGACCTGATGGTGTTGCAGCCGCGCAGCGAGCATCCGCACGGCCTCGACGACCGCGGCTTCGACGAATTGTTCACCACCGACAAGCCGGTGATCTTCGCGTTCCACGGCTATCCGTCGATGATCCACAAATTGACCTACCGGCGGCACAACCACCACAACATCCACGTCCGCGGCTACAAGGAGGAGGGCACCACCACCACGCCGTTCGACATGGTGGTGCTGAACGACCTCGACCGCTATCGGCTGACGTTGGACGCGATCCTGCGGATCCCGCGGTTGAGCGGCCAGCGCGAGGCGGCGACCGCGCGCTACTGGGACAGCATCCAGCGCCACAAGCTGTATATCGGCGAGCATGGCGACGATCTGCCGGAGATCGTCGATTGGCGTTGGACGGCGTAAGCCGATGCGCAGCGGGAGCGTGACGCGATGACCGACGCCATCCTGGTGGTCAATGCCGGCTCGTCGAGCCTGAAATTCTCGCTGTATCCGAGCGGCAAGCGGCCGACCAAGCAGGATCTGCTATGCAACGGCGAGGTTGCGAACATCGGCGACGGGGCGAGGTTGCGCGGCACCGCCGCCGACGGCGCGGCATTGACCGATCACACGGTCGACGCCGTCAGCCATCAGGATGCGCTGACCCATATCCTGAGCTGGCTGGATCGTCACTTCACCGATCTCGCGGTGGCCGCGGTCGGGCATCGCATCGTGCACGGCGGCGCTCACTATGCGGCGCCGGTGCTGATCGACGACGCGGTGATCGCGACGATGCGATCGCTGGTGCCGTTGGCGCCGCTGCACGAGCCGAACCACATCGCCGCGATCGAAGCGTTGGCCAAATTGCATCCGACGCTGCCGCAGGTGGCCTGTTTCGACACCGCCTTCCACCACGCCCAGCCGTCGGTGGCGACCGCCTTGGCGGTGCCGCGCGCGCTCGCCGAGGAAGGCGTGCGTCGCTACGGCTTTCACGGCCTCTCCTACGAATACATCGCCAGCACCTTGCCGGAGGTGCTGGGCGAGGCCGCCGACGGCCGGGTGGTGGTCGCCCATCTCGGCGCCGGCGTCAGCATGTGCGGATTGCATCGTCGCCGCAGCGTCGCGACCACGATGGGTTTCACCCCGCTGGACGGGTTGCCGATGGCGACGCGTTGCGGCAACCTCGATCCCGCCGTGGTGCTGTATCTGCAGGAAGTAAAGGGCATGACGCCGGCGGCGGTGCGCGACCTGCTGTATCGGCACTGTGGGCTGCTCGGCGTGTCGGGCATCAGCGGCGACATGCGCACCCTTTTGGCGAGCGACGATCCCCATGCCGCGGCCGCCGTCGATCTGTTCGTCTATCGGATCGGCCGCGAGCTGGGGTCGCTGGCGGCGGCGCTCGGCGGGCTCGATGCCATCGTGTTCACCGCGGGGATCGGCGAGCACTCGCCGGAGATCCGGCGCCGGGTGCTGCAACAAGCGGCCTGGCTCGGCGTCGAAATCGACGAGGCGGCGCCGTTCGGCCCGCGGCTCACCACGCCCGCAAGTCGGGTGTCGGCCTGGATCATCCCGACCGACGAGGATCTGATGGTGGCGCGGCACAGCTATGCGCTGATCGCCGGGGCGGCGGAGATGTGAGCGGCCGGTCCGTTGCGAATGCGACAATTGTCGGGCGAGGCGTAAGCAGCCGTAAACCAGTCGCGCAGTGCCGCCGTCGCGCGGTATGCAAACGGGCCCGGATTAACCAGCGATTTTGCCGCGCCCGATAAGCTCATCGTTACGATTGAAGATCACCGAGAGGAGTGTGCCATGAGCACACGGCGACGCGTCGTGACCGCGGACGATTCAGCACCGGCGGACACCATTCTTGGCTTGCTCAGCCTTCTCGTGGTCGATGACGACCGTGCGCAGCGCATGCTGATCGCCGCGGCGGCCGAAAAGGCCGGCTATGAAGTGACCCAGGCGGACAGTTGTGCCGAAGGCATCGAACTGCTGCGCAGCCGCCGCTACGCCTGCGTGACGCTCGACCTGATGCTCGATGACGGCGATGGGAATGAGGTGCTGCAAGCGATGGCGGACGTCGATTACCATGGCCCCGTGATCGTGATCAGCGGCATGAACGCCGAGCGGCGGAGCGCTTCGCGACTGTTCGCGCGCTCGCTCGGAATGGAATTGCTGCACAGTTTCCCGAAGCCGATCGATCTGGCGGCGCTGCGCATCTCACTGGCCAATCTGCGGAGTACCCTGGCCGGGCTGCCGATCGTGCATTCCTGGGGCGAAGTGCGCGGGCCTCGTTTCGAGCGCGACGCCTGACTTGGATGTGTCGCAAGGCGATCGCGTCGGCGGCGACAGACCTGGTAGCGCTACGAAGGCTACGAACGCTAATGGTTCCCAGTGCCGGTTTCGCATGACGAAACGTTAATCGAATCGATGCAACGATCGGTTGTCGCTCGGTGCATTGCGCTGACCCAGGACGTTCGCCCGCTGTCAGTCGGTCCTCGGATGACGTCATGCGCGTCCGCATCGTTGGCTCTTAACGTTTCCCTCTCCTCAGAGTAGCTAGCTTACGGAAGAAATCGGCATGTTCAGCTTGCGCCTTACTTACAAGATCAACGCGATCGCCGCGCTCGGCATCGCCGGGCTGTTGCTGTTGGGGGCCCTTTACCTTTTCGGTGACGCCAAGCAGGACGTGTTTCGTAAGGCGGACGACAGCGCCAGGTCGCTGGACGTGCTGCAGAACAAGGTGCTGGTCACGATTCTGCGGATGCGGCGCGCCGAAAAGGATTTCCTGCTTCGTAAGGACGAAAAATACCTGCAGGAACACCTGCAAATGAGCAAAGAGGTGTCCGTCGATCTGGATGACATGCGGCGGCAGGCGACCGCGCTCGGCCGGAGCGATCTGGTGCAGAAGCTCGATACGATTCAGACCGGGACCACGGACTACAGCGCACACTTCGCGGCGCTGACGGTCGCGCGCATCAAGCTCGGCCTCAAGGAGGACAAGGGTCTCGAAGGCAGCCTGCGGGGGTCGGTGCACGCCATTGAAACCGCGCTCAAGGCTTTCGATAAGCCGGCGCTGGCGGTGACCATGCTGATGATGCGCAGACATGAAAAGGATTTCATGCTGCGCGGCGAAGCGAAATCCGGCGACGACATGAAGAAGCGCGCGGCGGAGTTCTCCGCCCAGCTGGCTCAATCCGACATTCCGGCCGACGCCCAGGCCGACCTGACCCGCAAACTCGAAGCCTATCAGCGCGATTTCTTCGCCTGGATCGAGGCGGCTCAACTCGTCGCCAAAGAGCAGAGTGCGATTTCCGCCCGCTTCGCTGCCATCGAGCCGGTGATTTTGGCGGTCGAACAATCCGTCAAGCAGAGCAGCGAAAGCGCGCAGGCTGCCGAATTGAAAGCCCGCGACGAGACCAAGGGGCTGATGCAGGCCGGCATCGCCGCAATCGTCGTGGCGGTCGGCCTGATGGGCTTCTTGATCGGCCGCTCGGTGTCGCGGCCGTTGTCGGCGATGACGCGGGCGATGCTCGAATTGGCCAACGGCAATTTCGCGATCGTGCTCCCCGGGCTCGGCCGCAAGGACGAGATCGGCGAGATCGCCCAGGCGGTCGAGACCTTCAAGGTCAAAGCCGAGCAGAAGGCCCGCGACGAGGCCGAGGCCAAGGCCCGGCAGGACCGTTTGGTGGCCGAGTTGCGCAAGAAAGACATGTACAAGCTCGCCGACGACTTCGAAGCCGCGGTCGGCGAAATCGTCCACACCGTGTCCTCGGCCTCGACCGAACTCGAGGCTTCGGCGACCACGTTGACGGCGACGGCGGTGCGCTCCCGAGAGCTGGCGACGCTGGTCGCCGCGGCCTCGGAAGAAGCCTCGACCAATGTTCAATCCGTGGCCTCGGCCACCGAGGAGATGTCGTCCTCGGTCAACGAGATCAGCCGCCAGGTGCAGAATTCGTCGCGGATCGCATCCGAGGCGGTGGATCAGGCCCGCAGCACCAACGACCGGGTCGGCGAACTATCCCAGGCCGCGGCGCGGATCGGCGACGTCGTCGAACTGATCAACACCATCGCCGGACAGACCAACCTGTTGGCGCTGAATGCCACCATCGAGGCCGCCCGTGCGGGGGACGCCGGCCGCGGTTTCGCCGTGGTGGCGTCCGAGGTGAAGGCGTTGGCCGAGCAGACCGCCAAAGCCACCGGCGAGATCAGCCAGCAGATCAACGGAATTCAGAATGCGACCCACGGTTCGGTCGCGGCGATCCGGGAGATCGGCGTCACCATCGGGCAGATGTCGGAAATATCCGCGACCATCGCTTCGGCGGTGGAAGAACAGGGCGCGGCGACGCAAGAAATTTCCCGCAACGTGCAGCAAGCCGCGGAGGGGACGATGCAGGTGTCGTCCAACATCAGCGACGTGCAACGTGGCGCCAGCGAGACCGGCGCGGCTTCGGCTCAGGTGCTGTCGGCGGCGCAATCGTTGTCGCGCGACAGCAGCCGGCTCAAGGACGAGGTCAGCAAATTCCTCAACACGGTGCGGGCCGCTTGATCGGGACGTCTGCGTTCGACGGTTGCGCATCGACCTGACGTGCAGGCCTCGACGTTCGCGGTGTTGCGTCCGCCGGACGCGCAGTTGCGCTCGGATGCGAATGCGCGCATTGCGTGTCGCAGAAGCAGAGCCGCCGCCGATCGCGGGTCATCGTCGAAAACTCTCGTATTTGTACCAACGGTTAAATTAACGGCCGAGTAGACTCGTCAAAGGTACTGCTGATGGGACGCTGCGCGAGTACACGAAATGTAAGGTTTGATCGGTAAAGATGACGCCCGGTGGATGAAGCAGGCCAGCGATCGGCTTCGCAGGCACGCTCATCGGGACGGCCAAGGACGAACAAGCGTCAAGGGTTCGCGCGACGACAAGGCAGCAGGGCGCAGTCGGCGATCTGCCTCAGCAAGGCGCGGCTCGTAGGGCATTGAAAGGCGTATCGTGATGGACGACTTGTTGCGCGAGTTTTTGACGGAGACGAATGAGAGCCTGGACACGGTTGACAACCAACTGGTCAGGTTCGAGCAGGACCCCAACAACGCCAAGATTTTGGACAACATTTTCCGGCTGGTCCACACCATCAAGGGGACCTGCGGGTTTTTGGGTCTGCCGCGGTTGGAAGCTTTGGCGCACGCCGCCGAGACCCTGATGGGCAAATTCCGCGACGGCATGCCGGTGACCGGCGAGGCGGTGACGCTGATCCTTCTGACCATCGACCGGATTAAAGAGATTCTAGGCGGGCTGGAGGCCACCGAGGCCGAGCCCGAGGGCGTCGACCAGGATTTGATCGGCGAGTTGGAAGTGTTGTCGCAAGCGCCGATGGCGCCGACGCTCGCGGCGGTGCCCGAGATGGCGGCGCCGGAGGTGGTGCCTGAGGTCGTCGCCGCCCCCGAAGCGGCGGTCGCCGAGGGCACGCTGGTGCCGCAGATTCTGGAGCGCGCGCTACGCCCCGGCGAAGTCTCGCTCGACGAATTGGAGCGGGCGTTTCGCGAGACCGAAGTCGCGGTGGAAATTGCGCAGCCGGTCGAAGCCAAAGCTGCCGAAGCCGACCATGCCGAGCATAAGCCCGCCGACGCCGCGCCGGTGGCCGCCGAGGCCAAATCCGACGCCAAATCCGACGCCAAGTCGGACGCCAAGCCAGGCAAGCCTGTGACCAAGAAGAAGACCGCCGTGGAATTGGATATGCCGCTGCACGATTCCGACAAGATCGCCAACCAGTCGATCCGGGTCAATGTCGACACCCTCGAGCACCTGATGACCATGGTGTCCGAGCTGGTCTTGACCCGCAATCAGCTCCTGGAGATCAGCCGCCGCCACGAGGACACCGAGTTCAAGGTGCCGTTGCAGCGGCTCTCCACCGTCACCGCCGAACTGCAGGACGGCGTGATGAAGACAAGGATGCAGCCGATCGGCAACGCCTGGCAGAAGCTGCCGCGCATCGTGCGTGATCTGGCCTCCGAACTCGGCAAGCAGATCGAACTGGAGATGCACGGCGCCGACACCGAGCTCGACCGCCAGGTGCTCGACCTGATCAAGGATCCGTTGACGCATATGGTGCGCAACTCCGCCGATCACGGCCTCGAGACCCCGGCCGATCGCGCCGCCGCCGGCAAGCCCGAGCAGGGCACGATTCGCTTGTCCGCCTATCACGAGGGCGGCCACATCGTGCTGTCGATCGCCGACAATGGTCGCGGCCTCGACACCGCGCGGATCAAGGCCAAGGTGATCGCCAACGGGCTGGCCTCCGAAGCCGACGTCGAGAAGATGTCGGAGAGCCAGATCCACAAATACATCTTCGCGCCGGGGTTCTCCACCGCGGCTGCGGTCACCAGCGTGTCCGGCCGCGGCGTCGGCATGGACGTGGTGCGCACCAATATCGATCAGATCGGCGGCACCATCGACATCAAGTCGGTGGCCGGCGAAGGCTCCAGCGTCACTATCAAGATCCCGCTGACCTTGGCGATCGTCTCGGCGCTGATTGTTGAGTCCGCCGGCAACCGCTTCGCCATCCCGCAATTGGCGGTGGTCGAGCTGGTGCGGGCGCACGCCAATTCCGAGCACAAGATCGAGCGCATCAAGGACACGCCCGTCCTGCGCTTGCGCAACAAGCTGCTGCCGTTGATGCATCTGCGCCACCTGTTGCGGATCGACGACGGCAAGGTCACCGAGCCGGAGAACGGCTTCATCGTGGTGACCCAGGTCGGCAACCAGACCTTCGGCATCGTCGTCGACGGCGTGTTCCACACCGAAGAAATCGTCGTCAAGCCGATGTCGACCAAGCTGCGGCACATCGGCATGTTCTCCGGCAACACCATCCTGGGCGACGGCGCGGTGATCATGATCGTCGATCCCAACGGCATCGCGCAGGCGCTCGGCACCTCGGTCGCAGCCCAGCACGACATCGCCGAAGACAACGCCGCGATCCGCGCCTCCTCGGCCGATCAGTTGACCTCGCTGCTGGTGTTCCGCGCCGGTTCGGCGCAGCCCAAGGCGGTGCCGCTGTCGCTGGTGACGCGGCTCGAAGAAATCGCCGCCGACAAGATCGAGTTCTCCAACGGCCGCCACATGGTGCAGTACCGCGATCAGCTGATGCCGCTGGTGACGATGGACGGCGTCAGCGTCAAGACCTCCGGGGCGCAGCCGATCCTGGTGTTCGCCGACGAGGACCGCGCGATGGGCCTCGTGGTCGACGAGATCGTCGACATCGTCGAAGAGCATCTGCAGATCGAAGTCGGCTCCAGCCACGAGGGCATTCTCGGCTCCGCGGTGATCAAGGGCGCCGCCACCGAAGTGATCGACGTCGGCCACTTCCTGCCGATGGCGTTCGCCGACTGGTTCAAGCGCAAGGAAATGCGGCCCTCCACCACCGCGCAGTCGATCCTGCTGGTCGATGACTCGGCGTTCTTCCGCAACATGCTGGGCCCGGTGCTGAAGGCCGCGGGCTACAAGGTGCGGCTCGCCACCAACGCCCAGGAAGGCTTGGGCGTGCTGCGCTCCGGCCGGGAGTTCGACGCCATCCTCACCGACATCGAGATGCCGGACATGAACGGCTTCGAATTCGCCGAGACCATCCGCGCCGACGCCAAATTGGCGCAGACCCCGATCATCGCGCTGAGCTCAATGATCTCGCCGGCGGCGATCGAGCGTGGCCGCCAGGCCGGCTTCCACGACTACGTCGCCAAGTTCGACCGGCCGGGCCTGATCGCCGCGCTGAAGGAACAGACCACCAACATGAACCAGGCGGCGTGAGGACCACGATGACCACCAACATCTCCAGCGTCGAAACCTTAAAGCCGGTCGCCTCCGACGGCGCCATCACCGAATACGTCACCGCGATGATCGGCGGGCAATTGTTCGGCCTGCCGATCAGCCGGGTGCAGGACGTGTTCATGCCGGAACGGCTGACCAAGGTGCCGCTCGCCCCCGACGATGTCGCCGGGGTGCTGAACCTGCGCGGCCGCATCGTCACCGCGATCGACATGCGCGCGAGGCTCGGGCTGCCCCGGATCGACGACGGCAAGCCGCCGATGGCGATGGGCGTCGACCTGCGCGGCGAATCCTACGGCCTTCTGATCGATAGCATCGGCGAAGTCTTGAAGCTCGCCGACGACAGCCGCGAGGTCAACCCCGTCAACCTCGATCCCCGCATGGCCAAAATGGCCTGCGGCGTCCACCGCCTCAACGGCCAACTCATGGTCGTCCTCGACGTCGACCGCGTCCTCGAAATCGGCAGTTCCGCGCAGGCCGCTTAGTAAAGTCAATCAGTGAACGTTTCGATGTTATCAGCAGCCAGGATAATTTGCGATCTAATGAATTTCCGCAATCACGTCTCATCGCGTCGGTGACGGTCGGGATGTTCCCTCAGGAAAGAGATCATGACACCACTCGACTATGAGTATCTCCAGAAGCTCCTGAAGGAACGCTCCGGCTTGATGTTGTCGGCGGACAAGCGCTACCTGCTTGAGAGCCGGTTGCTGCCGCTGGCGCGAAAGATCGGCGTCGCCGGCATCAGCGAACTTGTGCAGAAGATGAAGAGCGGTCCGGATTCGCTGATCCATGACGTGGTCGAGGCGATGACCACCAACGAAACCTTCTTCTTCCGCGACAAGACGCCGTTCGATCACTTCAAGGACAGCGTGATCCCGGATCTGATCAAGGCCCGCGCCGGTCGCAAGAGCCTGCGGATCTGGTGCGCGGCCGCCTCGACCGGCCAGGAGCCTTACTCGCTGGCGATGATCCTCAAGGACATGTCGGCGGAACTCGCCGGCTGGCGGATCGAAATCATCGCCACCGACCTGTCGCCGGAGGTGCTGGAGAAGTCGCGTTCGGGGCTCTACACCCAGTTCGAGGTGCAGCGCGGCCTGCCGATCCAAATGCTCGTCAAGCACTTCAAGCAGGTCGGCGCGATGTGGCAGCTCAACGCGGATACCCGCGCGATGGTGCAATATCGGCAGTTCAACCTGCTGCAGGATTTTGCCGGGCTCGGAAAATTCGACGTGATCTTTTGCCGCAACGTGCTGATCTATTTCGACCAACCGACCAAGTCCGATATCTTCAACCGGCTGATGAAGGCCAACGAGCCCGACGGATATCTCTTCCTCGGCGCGGCGGAGACCGTCGTCGGCCTTACCGACAGCTACCGGGTCTGCCCGAAACGGCGTGGCGTGTATCTGCCTAATCCGCCCGCGGCACGGTCGCCGTCGGCTACGCTGGGACAGTTCGCGGGCGGACTGAAGACCGGCACTGCGACGAGCCGCTAGGAGACCGCGATGGCGATCGAGAACATTGGGCCGGAGCGGGTGACCTTCGGGCGCGGCTACAGCGTCTGGATCATGGGGATCGATGGGACCTGGCGACGCAACTGCGTGCTGAAGGCGGTGTCGGCGAACGACGCCGAACTGACGCTGGACGGTTCGATCGAGGGATTGAACCTCAAGGAGTTCTTCCTGCTGCTGTCGTCGACCGGTCTGGCCTATCGGCGGTGCGAACTGATCCGCGTCAACGGCTCGGAAATCGACGTCCGCTTCCTGAAGGCCAAGAGCAAGAACGGCAAACCCAAGCGGGACGAGCAAGCCGCAGTCTGAGCGGACGGTCCGATGAGGCCATCCGTGCAGTCGGCAGGTCGTGTGGAATCCGAAGAGTCGAGCTAAGCCTTCTTTCATATCGGGCGGCCGACAATGGCTGCCGCCAATGAGGGCAAGCGCCGGCAGCGAACGATGCTGCCGGGCAACGGACCGATACGATGACCGCCGCAGAAATCGAGAGTGTCACGCCCCTGGTCCTGATCGTCGACGACGATCGCATGCAGGGTCGGCTGATCGGCGAGGTCTGTTCTCGGATCGGCTATCGTTCGATGTTTGCCGCGTCGTACGAGACCGCGGCCGAGCTGATTGCGACGACCTCGTTCAGCTACGTCACCATCGATCTCGCGCTCGGTGAACGCGACGGCATCGAGTTGCTGCGATTGATCGCGCAGTTGCAGGTGAGGCCGTTCGTCATCGTGATCAGCGGCTGCGAGCAACGCATTCTCAACGCCGCGGTGCGACTGGCGCATTCGAGCGGCGTCTGCGATGCGGTGGCGTTGCCGAAGCCGATCGAACTGGCCGCGTTGCGCAAGGTGCTGCTCACGGCCAGGTGCGATTGCGGCGCGCAGCAGCGTCCGGTGCGCGATCAGGCCGTGGTCACGGCCGCCGATCTGGACGCTGCCGTCGGCAATGGCGAGATCTACGCGGCATTTCAGCCCAAGCTCGAGCTTTCGACCGGCAAGGTCGTGGGTTGCGAGGCGCTTGCGCGCTGGGACAGCCCGACGCTCGGTCCGATCGGTCCCGACCTGTTCATCCCGTTGGCCGAAGGTAGCGGCGCGATCAAAGCCGTCACGCTGCAGATCCTGCGCAGCGCGCTGCAATTGGCCCGGGAAATCGGTCGCGACGACGCCGAATTCGTCGTCGCGGTGAACCTGTCGGCGACGCTGTTGTCCGACCCGGCGATCACCGAAGACATCGGCGGGCTGCTGCAACAGCTGGACGTCCCGGCGCGGTCGCTGATGATCGAGATCACCGAGACCACCGCAATGGGAGATGTCTCGCTGGCGATGGATACGCTGCTGCGGCTGCGGATCAAGGGAATCGGGATTTCAATGGACGATTTCGGCACCGGCTACTCGTCGATGTCGGTGCTGGCGCAGATGCCGTTCTGCGAACTGAAGATCGATCGCTCCTTTGTCGGAGGGTGCCTGACCGATCCCGACCTTTGGAAGGTGGTGGCCTCGTCGGTCACGATCGCGCGATCCTACAACATGAAGACCGTCGCCGAGGGCATCGAAGACGTCGCTACCTGGCAGGCGCTGGCGGGGCTCGGCTGCGACGCCGGGCAGGGCTTTGTGTTTTCTCGCGCTCTGCCTCACGATGCGTTTCTGGCCTGGTGCGACGATTGGCATCGCCGGCTGCGAAGCGACGGATTGGCGCCATGGATGACGCGCCGGCAGGCGTGAGCGCGGCGGCTCGGAGCGCCCACCGTTCAGATCGAGACCGTCACACAGCCGTCGTCCGGGCGCTGCGCCGCGCGTGCCGCGCCGAAGGCGGTTTCGAGGCGACCGATCATCGCGATGTAATCGGCCTCGGTGATCACGGGCGCGGTCTTTTCCAACTCCCGGGCCAGCCCGGCGAGGTCATGCAGTCCGAACGTGGCAGCAGCACTCTTCAGCGAATGCGCCTCGCGTTCGATCTCGCGGCGATGCGACGCGACCGACAGCTGCCGCAACAACGCCAGCCGTTCGTCGGTATCCTTGACGAAGACGGCGATGATCTCCAGCGTCGCCTCGCAGCCGATTTCCTCGACCATGGTCTCATAGGTGTCGCGGGCCACATGCAGCGTCGTGGCGGCCGGTACGCCTGGCTTTGGCTGTCGCGAGGGCGCAAGGTCGATGCCGTCGGTTGCGGCGGCGATGGCGCGTTCGCCGGCCGTATCGGGCCGTGGCAGCACCCGCAGGATCGCTTCGATCAGCGCCTTCTTGCGCACCGGCTTGGAAACGAAGTCGTTCATGCCGGCTTCGCGACAGGCGATCGCGTCTTCCGCGAAGGCGTTGGCGGTGAACGCGATGATCGGAGCGCCTTGCATTGAGCCATCGCAAGCCCGGATCGCCCGGGTGGCCTCGAGTCCGTCCATCTCCGGCATCCGGACGTCCATCAGGATCACGTCGTAGCTGAAGCGGGTGGCGGCGGTCACCGCTTCGTTGCCGTCGGAGGCGGTGTTGGTCTGGGTCGGGAAGTCCTGCAGCATCTTCGCCGCGACCAGTCGGTTGGTCGGGTTGTCGTCGACGATCAGAATCCGCAGCGGCCGGCCGAGCGCGGCGATCCGCTGGCGGAAATCGCTGTAGACCACCGGGTCGTCGGTGTCGGGCACCGGCAACTGACTGGCGAGCGGAAGCGTGAGGCTGAACCTGAAGGTGGTGCCTTTGCCGTAGGCCGAACTCACCTGGATCTCGCCGCCCATCTGCTCGACCAGGCGCTTGCAGATCGCCAGCCCAAGACCCGAGCCGCCGAACCGCCGGCTGATCGAGCTGTCGGCCTGGGCAAAATCGGTGAACAGCGAGCCGATGTCTTGTTCGGCGATGCCGATCCCGGTGTCGGCGATGATCCACTCCAGCGCGGCGAAGCTCTCGTCCGCCCAACGGCACTTCGTCGTCACCACGACCTCGCCGGACGGCGTGAATTTCACCGCGTTCGACATCAGGTTCAGCAGCACCTGGCGAATCCGGCCGGCATCGCCTTGCAGCGCGATCGGAAGCGACGGATCGATCTGGTTTCGGACCCGCAGCCCGCGCGCGGTGGCGCGGGGCAGCACGATGCTGAGCGCGCTTTCAACGAGCGCCTCGGGCGAAAAAGCGATGGATTCCAGCGACAGCCGTCCGGCCTCCAGCTTGGAAAAATCCAGAATATCGTTGAGAATGTCGAGCAGTGCGTCGCCGGCGTCGTGGATGCCGACCACCGAGCGGCGCTGCTCGGCGTCGAGCCGGCTGTCGAGCAGGTTGGTGGCGAGCCCGAGCACCGCATTCATCGGCGTGCGAATTTCGTGACTCATCATCGCCACAAAGGTGGACTTCGCGGCGTTCGCCGACTGGGCGTCGCTGATCAATTGGTCCTGTCTGATCCACCAGCGGGCGATCACCACGGTGACGATCAAGAGCACGATGGCGGTGAGCGACGACATCGCCACGATCAAGGCCGCGATACTGCGCCAGCTCTGCAGGGCGCTGACTTCGGTTTGGCTCACCGCGATCAGCACCGGATAGTTCGGCAGCATGCGCGCCGCGTGCAGCCGCATCTGCTGATCCGTGTCGCCGGCTTCGCGCAGGCTGCCGCCGGCCGCCAACGCCCGCTGCCCGGCGCCTGAGGAAATCTTGCCGATCCGATCGGATGCCGGATAGCGCGCCAGCAATAGGCCGTCGTCGCGCACCAGCGACACCGCGGTGCCGACACCGGGCGATGTGGCTCCGAAGAAATTCTCGAAATACTGCAGCGACATCGCGCCGAGCAGCAACCCCATGAAGGCGCCGTTGGGGTCGTTCAGCCGGCGCGCAATGTAGATGTTCCAGGTGCCGGTGCCGCGGTTTTGGACCGGCGCGCTGATGAAGGTTTCCAGATTGGCGTCGGCCTGCAGCGCGCGGAAATAATCGCGATCGGAGATATCGACGTCGGGAATCGGCCAGTAGCGCGAGAAATTGATCAGCTTGCCGCGTTCATTGATCATGGTCACGGCGTCCACCTGCGGCAGCCCGGTGATCTTTTCCCGCAGCATCAGGTGGGTTTCCTGATCGGACATCGTTTGCTGATAGGAGGCGCTGTCGGTCACGCCGCGACGACCGAGATAGTCGCCGACGCTCGACAGCACCAGATCCAGCGATTTGAACGAGCGGTCCGCCTCTTCCGCGAGCGTGAGACTGTAGCGGGCGAGGTTGATTTCCGCGGTGCGCAGCGTGCTTTCCCGCAGATTATTCATCACGAACAGGTTGGTGCCGACGATGGCGGCGATCAAGCTGAAGCTGGTCAGGAACAGCACGCCGAGCAATCGTTTGGAACTCGGCTTCATGGCCGGGTCAACGCGGTGGCACATTGGCGGATTTGAGCGGCATCCATCGGTCGATCTCGCTCCTCACCAGCGCCGCCAAAGCCTGCGGTGAGCGCCCGTCGTTGTCGGGGATGTCGCCGCCAAGATCGAGCAGTTGTTTGCGGATCGCCGGATTGTCGAGCGCCTTGCCGAGTGCGGCGTTCAACCGGGCGACGATCTGTGGCGACGTCGCTTTCGGCGCGAACAGCGCGTTCCAAGCCGACACCTGGAACTGCGGCAACCCGGCTTCCGCCGCGGTGGGAACGTCGGGCAGGATCGGGCTGCGGTGCTCGCCGCCTATCGCATAGGCGGTGACGATGCCGGCCTGAAGCCGCGGCACCGCGCTGACGATCTGGTCGCACATATAGTCGACGCGGCCGGCGACCAGCGCGTTCATCGCCGGACCGGTCCCCTGGAACGGCGTCAGCAATGGATGGATGTCGGTGACCGCATTGAACAGCAGGCAGCTCGCAAATGACACCGATCCGAGCCCGGCATGCGCCATGTTGAGCGGCGCCGCGCCGCTGCGGGCTCCGGCGATGAATTCGGCGAGGCTGGCGGCCGGCAGATCCTTGCGGGCCAGGATCAGGACGGCCATGCCCGCAGCCATGCCGATCGGCTCGAAGTCGCTGATCGGGTTGTAGGCGAGGTTGGGATAAAGCGCGACCGCCGCGCCGTGGGTTCCCATATGACCGATGATGATGGTGTAGCCGTCGGGTAGCGCCCGCGTCGCCCGGAGCGCGGCGGTGGTGCCGCCAGAACCGACCACATTCTCGATGATGATCTGCTGCCCGAGGGTGCTCGACATATGCGTCGTGACGATCCGCGCCACCGTATCGGTGGGACCTCCGGCAGCGAACGGAACGATGGCCGTGATGCTGCGCGCCGGATAGTCGGATTGGGCGACTGCCGCCGTCGAGAATGCGATCAGG
Source organism: Rhodopseudomonas palustris BisB18 (assembly GCF_000013745.1). GTDB lineage: Bacteria > Pseudomonadota > Alphaproteobacteria > Rhizobiales > Xanthobacteraceae > Rhodopseudomonas_A > Rhodopseudomonas_A palustris_F. Next base: position 4,221,720 of record NC_007925.1, on the reverse strand, counting down.
CCCATCGCCCCCCTTGTGCATAAGGCAATAAAGCGACGGCGAGACGTTGTACCCTGGGGGGAATTAGCTAATCTCATGCCGGTTCGCTAACTCTTAGATGCCGGCGCCGCGTCGTGGCCGGCCTGCAGGCTGCAGTCTTCAAGGACCGCCGACAACACGCCTGCAGTGATCCTTATGCACGAAATCTGGCAGACGGAGCCCGGCGATCGTGATGCTCTGCGCAAGAGCTTTAGGCGGTTGCCTGCTATTTTTGAGTTAATAGTACGCCTGGTACAGCTACGAGGGTTGATTGGAATTAAGACTCGGCTAAAGGTGAATGTGGAGTAATATTATGACCAACACATCTGGACGTGAGATATTTGTCGTCGACGACGATCCTGCCGTGCGAGAGACGTTGTCAATTGTGTTGTCGGCAGCGGGTTACCAATCGATCTGTTTTGCGGATGGCGAGGCGTTGCTAGCGGTTGCGCGCTCGCGTTGCCCGGCCTGTATTCTGCTCGACGTTCACATCCCCGGGCGCTCCGGCCTCGATATTCTGGAAGAGCTGCACGCCGAGGACTACCCGGCGCCGATCTTCATGATTTCAGGCAAGGGCGATATCGCGATGGCGGTGAACGCCATCAAGAACGGCGCGCTGGATTTCATCGAGAAGCCGTTTCGCGGCCCGGAAATCGTCACCCGGGTCGAGGAGGCGATCGAAGCCTTCACCCGCCGCCGCGCCGCGGGTCTGGTGCCGAAGGTGCCGTCGCTGAATTTCCCCGGACGCGAGCCGCTGACGATGCGCGAGCGCGAGGTGCTGGAGCTGTTCTCCTCGGGCAACACCAACAAGGAGGCCGGGCGCCAGCTTGGCATCAGCCCGCGTACCATCGAGTATCACCGCGCCAATATCATGAAGAAGCTCGGCGCCAAGAACGCTACCGATCTGGTGCGGATCGTGATGGCCGCGGTGCCCAGAGCATAGCGAGATCAACGATCCGTAGATCGTTGATCAAATCAAGCGGCCGCGCGGTGACCGCGGCCTTTGATGGTGGCCGCGGGTCGCGACGCCGAGAGTCCCTCGATCAGAACGTTCCGGGAAACGCGCCGCCGTCGAGCAGGATGTTCTGCCCGGTGATGAAACCGGCTTTCGAACCGCACAAAAACGCGCAGGCGAGCCCGAACTCTTCCGGATCGCCAAACCGCCCGGCCGGGTTCTCGCTCATCCGCTTGCTCATGATCTCCTCGACCGGAATGCCGCTGGCCTTGGACTGACCGGCCGAGACCGTGCGCAGCCGGTCGGTGTCGAACGGCCCCGGCAACAGCGCGTTGATGGTGACGTTATGGCGCACGGTTTTGCGCGACAGCCCGGCGACGAAGCCGGTGAGGCCGCTTCGTGCGCCGTTGGACAGTCCGAGCACGTCGATCGGCGCCTTCACGGCGGCCGAGGTGATGTTGACGATGCGGCCGTACTTGCGTTCGATCATGCCGTCCACCGTGGCCTTGATCAGTTCGATCGGGGTCAGCATGTTGGCGTCGAGCGCCTTGATCCAATCGTCGCGGGTCCAGGTGCGGAAATCGCCGGGCGGCGGGCCGCCGGCATTGTTGACCAGGATGTCGGGCGAGGGGCAGGCCTTCAGCGCGGCAGCGCGGCCTTCCGGCGTGGTGATGTCGCCGACGACTTCGGTGATCTCGACCCCGGGATAGGCCTGGCGCAACGCCGCGGCGGCCTGCGCCAGCGCTTCGGCACCGCGTGCCGTCATGGTGACGTGCACGCCTTCCGCGGCCAACGCGGTGGCGCAGGCGCGCCCCAATCCCTTGCTGGATGCGCACACCAGCGCACGGCGGCCTTTGATTCCAAGATCCACGTTGAATTGCTCCCGATTGATGTCGCCGATGGCGAATGCCGCGCAGACTAGCGGCCCGTCCTTGGCCTGCCTAGATGGGAGCGCCGCAAGGCTGTTGCCCGCTCGCTAAAGCCGATGGCTCTGCTTCAATTGCGCGATATAGGCGGCGACGTCCGGCGGCAGCGATTTGAAGCCCTGCTGCCCCGCCGCCGACAACAGCGGCCGCAACTGCGAGCCGGCCAGGAAGGTCGGTTGCGCGTTGGCCGGGATCAACTCGTCGAAGATCAGCACCATGGTGATCGCGATGAGGCCGACCCGCGCCGCACCGAGGGCCGCGCCGCCGAGGCGGTCGGTCAGCCCGATATGCGCGCCGGCCATTTCGTCGATGGCGGTCCGCAGCAGCGCGCCGAGCCCGATGCCGCTGACGAGGAAGGCTGCGACGAACGCCATCGACGTCTGCGCGGTGGGAAGATCGGATGCGCCGCCGAGCCGCGGCGCGATCAGCGCGGTGATCCACAGCGCGATCGGCATCGCCACAACATAACCGAGGATGGTGACGGCGCTGCGCAACAACCCGGCGCGGAAGCCGAACGTCATCGCGATCACCAGGCCGAAACACACGACGACGTCGAAGCTGTTCATGGCGGCTCCGGGCAGCGGGCTGCGGGCCGCGCCTGCGGTACGGACTATTTTCGTCAAATTGTCTGCGGTTTGCTCCGGCTGCGCGCCGCGCTATCAGGGACGCAAGCAACAACCGAGGAAACCGCATGTCCGTCCTATTCGACGTCAGTAAAGAAACCATCCTCATCACCGGCGCCTCGCAGGGGCTCGGCCGGCAATTCGCCCGGGTGCTCGCGGCGCGCGGCGCCGCCGTGGTGCTGGCGGCGCGGCAGCTCGACAAGCTGCACAGCCTGCAGGCCGAAATCCTCGCCGCCGGCGGCCGCGCCGCTGCGGTGAAGCTGGACGTCACCGACACCGGCGCGATCGGCGGCGCGATCGACGCGGCGGAAGCGCAGCTCGGTCCGCTCAGCGTGCTGATCAACAATGCCGGCATCGCGGTGGAGAAGCCGGCGCTCGAACAGAGCGAGGCGGATTGGGACGCTGTGATCAACGCCAATCTCAAGGGCGCGTACTTCACCGCCACCGAAGTGGCGCGGCGGATGACGGCGCGCGGGCAGGGCGGCAATATCGTCAACGTCGCCTCGGTGCTCGGCTTGGGGGTGATGAAGTATCTGGCGCCTTACACCATCTCCAAGGCCGGTCTGGTGCAGGCCACCAAGGCGCTGGCGCTGGAATGGGCCGGCAGCGGCATCCGCGTCAACGCGCTGGCGCCGGGCTACATCGACACCGATATCAACCATGACTTCTGGGCCACGCCGGGCGGCGAGAAGCTGGCGAAGCGCATCCCGCAGCGCCGCGTCGGCCACGAATCCGACCTCGACGGCGCGCTGCTGTTGTTGGCGTCGGGCGCCTCGCGCTACATGACGGGGAGCGTCATCACCGTTGATGGCGGGTTTTTGCTGACGTAGGCCGCGCAATGCCGCGCAACTGCGTATTGATTCCTGTAGCCAAGGGCCTTTGATTGCAGGCGTTCAATTCAAACGAGGCCGTCATTCCGGGGCGTGAGGCCGCAGGCCGAACGAACCCGGAATCCAGTATTCCAGGGCGGTGCGTACTGGATTCCGGGTTCACTCGCGGCTCACGCCGCTCGTGCCCCGGAATGACGGGTTATATTGTGTTGTTGCGCGCGGCACTTCGGCGCGCAGCTGTTCAAGCAGACTAACTCCGGCCGCTTAGTTCACCCGCAACTCCCCGCGGATCATGTCCGCCGCCTTTTCGCCGATCATGATGGTCGGGGCGTTGGTATTGCCGCCGATCAGCGTCGGCATCACCGAGGCGTCGACGACGCGCAGCCCCTGCAGGCCGTGGACCTTGAGTTGCGGATCGACCACCGCCATCGCGTCGTCGACCCCCATCTTGCAGGTGCCGACCGGGTGGTACACGGTATCGACGCGCGCGCGCAGAATGTTGCGAATGTCGTCGTCGCTGCGCACCTGCGCGGTGAACATGTCCCTCTGCTGCAGCGCCTTCAGCGCCGGCGTCTCCATCAGCCGGCGGGTGGTCTTGTAGCCCGCCACCATGGCGTCGAGGTCGCTATCCTCGCCGAGAAAGTTCGGATCGATCGAGGGCGGCGCCAGCGGATCGGCGCTGTTTAGGCCGACGCTGCCGCGGCTGTCCGGCCGCAGCAGGCAGACGTGGCAGGAAAAGCCGGTGCCCCAGCGCCGCTTGCGGCCGTGGTCGTCGACGATCGCCATGCCGAAATGCAGTTGGATATCTGGCGCGTCGAGCTCGGGGCGGGTCTTCAGGAAGCCGCCGCATTCGGCGAAATTGGTGGTCATCGCGCCGCGGCCTTCGCGTCGATACTTGCCGATCGAGGCCAGTTGCCGCGCGATGCCGCGGAACGAGGTGCCGGTGAAATACGGACTGTCCGACATGTAGGCGAAGATGAAGTCCGGATGGTCCTGCAAATTCCGGCCGACGCCGGGCAAATGATGCACCGACGCAATGCCGTGCTGCGCCAGCGCCTCCGCGTCGCCGACACCGGACAGCATCAACAAATGTGGCGTCTGGAACGCGCCCGACGACAGGATCACCTCGCGCCGCGCGCGCAGCTGCAGCGTTTGGTTGCCCTGGCGATATTCGACGCCGACCGCGCGGGTGCCGTCGAACAGGATGCGGCTGGCATGGGCCTGCGTCTCCACCCGCAGATTGGCGCGCTGGCCGATATGCGGCTGCAGATAGGCGCGCGCCGCACTCCAGCGTTCGCCATTGTGCTGGGTCAGCTGATAGAGGCCGAGGCCTTCCTGCTCCTCGGCGTTGAAGTCGTCGCGGATCCGGAACTGGGCCTCGCGCGCCGCTTGCAGATAGATCTCGTGGACCGGATTGTCGGTGCGCAGCTTGTTGACATGCAGCGGACCGCTTTGGCCGTGATACGCGCCATTGAAATCGGAGTTGTTTTCCGAGCGCTTGAAATACGGCAGCACGTCGTCATAGGACCAGCCGGCGTTGCCGAGCGCGGCCCAATGGTCGTAGTCCGATTTGTGGCCGCGGATATAGACCATAGCGTTGATCGCCGAGGAGCCGCCGAGCCCCTTGCCGCGCGGCTGATAGCCGATCCGGCCGCCCAGGCCGCGCTGCGGCACGGTGTGGAAATGCCAGTTGTTGAGCTTGCTCGGCACCATGAAGGCTAGCGTGTAGGGCGTCTTCACCACCCAATTGTCGCAGGCGCCGCCGGCCTCGAGCAGCGCCACCGAAGTGGCAGGATCTTCCGACAGCCGGCCGGCCACCGCGCAGCCGCCGGAGCCGCCGCCGACCACGATGAAATCATAGCTCTCGCTCATGTTTCCTCCCCTGAGTGTTTTGTTATTTGTTCGCCGATCGGCACGTTGGCCGCCGTCGTCGTCGTGATGGTCAGCAGCGCTAGGACAGCCAGCGCAGCAGTTTGGCGAGCCGCGCGACCGTGCCGCCATAGGGCGGATAGAGATCGGCGAAGCGGTTGTAGGGCGAGCGATAGAACACCGGCTTCAGCTTGCTGAAGGTGTTGAAGCCCCATTCGCCGTGATAGGCGCCGCTTCCCGAGGCGCCGACGCCGCCCATCGGCTGGTTGACTTGCGCGAAATGCACCAGGCAGTCGTTGACGGTGACGCCGCCGGAGACGGTGCGCGCCAAAACCTCGTCGCGCGCGGCGTCGTCGGTGCCGAACCAGTACAGCGCCAGCGGCCGGTCGCGGGCGTTGATGAAAGCGATCGGCTCGCTGGCGTCGTCGTAGCCGAGGATCGGCAGCAGCGGCCCGAAGATCTCCTCCTGCATGATCTTCATCTCGGAGCTGACGCCGGTCAGCACCGTCGGCGGGAATTTGCGCAGCGCTTTCCACGCGGCGTCGTCGGGCGAGGCGCTCTGCACGACGCTGGCGCCGAGCGCCCGCGCATCGGCGAGCAGGCCCTCGAGCCGGGCATAATGCCGCTCGGCGATGATCGAACTGTAGTCCTGGTTGCCGGGGTCGGCGCCGAACATGCGGCGCATCGCGTCGCGCAGCTTGTCGGCGAAGGCCTGCAGCGAGACGTTCGGCACCAGCACGTAATCCGGTGCGATGCAGGTCTGGCCGGCGTTGAGCAATTTGGCATAGGCGATCCGCGCCGCCGCCTGGTCGAGGTCGGCGGAGGCGTCGATGATCACCGGCGACTTGCCGCCGAGCTCCAGCGTCACCGGGGTGAGATTGCGGCCGGCGGCGGCGGCGACGATGCGGCCGACCCTGGTCGAGCCGGTGAACATCAGATGGTCGAACGGCAGCGCGGCGAAGGCTTCGGCGATGTCGTCCTCGATGCCGGTCACCACCATCTCGTCGGGCGCGAACTTGGCCGCCACGGTTTCCTGCAGCAGGGCGGCAAACCGCGGCGTCAATTCGCTGGGTTTGATCATCGCCGCATTGCCGGCGGCCAGCGCCGCCACCGCGGGGGCCAAGGTCAGCTGCAACGGGTAATTCCACGGCGCGATGATGCCGACCACCCCGAGCGGCTGCGGGATCAGCCGGTTGCGGCCGGGTAGGAACTGCAACTGGGTGGCGATGCGCCGCGGCGCCATCCAGGCTTTCAGATGCCTCGCGGTGTGCTTGATCTCGCCCAGCACCGACAACGTCTCGGCGATCTGGGTTTCCACCGGGCAGCGATGGCCGAAATCCGCTGAGATCGCCGCGCTGAACCCCGCCTCATGGTCGCGAATCAGCGCCCGCAGGCGCGCCAGCCGGTCGAGGCGGGTCTCCAGAGGCGGCGGCGGGGTTTGCCGCGCCGTCGCCCACATCCGATGAAAGTCGTCGTCGAGCGCTCTGCGCCCGGCACTGTGCAGCGCCTGATCCATGATGTGTCCTCGCCTGCGGGCCCCGTTCGGTCGAATTGCCGGGGCTTTTGCGGCATTTTGCGCAGAGATTGCCCGGCCCGCAATGGCTCGGCCGGTAGGTGGTTCCCGGCCGTCATAATATCTTGAAAATATTGCAGACGGGCCTTCCCAAACCCGGCGAGCATTGGTACACACCCCTCGCACCACGGGCTTCGCCCTGGTTGCCCTCTCAGGAAGCTTCCGGATTGGATCGATCGACGCCTTCGGGCGTTGCGCGGTGTCGTTTGGAGACAATTGTCAGGGCGTGCAAAGGTTTATCGCGGGGTGGAGCAGCCCGGTAGCTCGTCAGGCTCATAACCTGAAGGTCATAGGTTCAAATCCTATCCCCGCAACCAAGTTTGTTAAAAGTCACACGCCGTCCCGGTCTCACCGCCGGGGCGGCGTTGTGTTTTCTGAGCCGCCCGATCGAGCGGCCGCAAAGGCGACGCCGTCAGCCGCCTCGTTGGCACTGGTCACGCGCGATTCGGTGCGCGCTTTTGAGTTCTTGGTTCCTGGGGATTCCTGAGGAATGCCTGCGCGGCTTTTCAGTTGCCCAACACCGACGCCCTACAGACATGGCAAATGTCCTTTCGGCCGACCGCGAAACGCCTTCACCTTTGGCGTCGATCTCCGTCGCGGCCGCTTGGAGACGCCGCTCATGGCCGTCGCCTTGACCGGATCGTCCGCTGAGCGGTCGACCTAGACCAGCGCGCAAGCCGAGGCGTAAGGGCATGACCCTATCGACGGCCGTGTCCTGGCGGCGGCTGTCGCCGAGACCGCGCCGATCCTGCGCGAATTCGGCGCGCGCTGCAGGTCTTGCAGGAAAGCGACTGCGTCTGTCGAACCGATCAAAGATCTGCGGCGTCGAGCCAGCCCATGCTCAGCGCGAAGCGTATCAGTTCGACGCGGCTGGAGAATCCAAGTTTTTCCATTGCTCGGGCCTTGTAGGTCTCGACGCTCTTGGGGCCGACCTGAAGCCGTATTGCAATCACCTTGTTGCTATGACCCACTGATGCCAGTCGCAGCACCTCGAGTTCGCGCGTGCTGAGCTCCGAAATCGCGCTGGTCTCGTTGCCCGCAGGCGCCATCGGTGCGGGGCGCCCGAGCGCCTGGCCGGCAATCGCAGGGTCGAGATAGATGCCGCCATTGGCCACCGCATGGATGCCGCGGATCAGTTCGTCCGACGCCGAACGCTTCAGGATGTAACCGGCGACGCCGAGTTTAAGCAGTCGCCGCAGATAGACGCCATCCTCGTGCACCGACAGAACTAACACCCGCGCATCCGGCCGCGCCGCGAGAAATTTCTGCGCCACATCGATGCCGTTCATGCCGGGCATCGACAGGTCGAAAACCGCAACGTCCGGCTTCAACTCGAGCGCCGAGCGCAAAGCCTCCGGACCATCGGTGGCTTCGCCGACCATTTCCAGACCATCGTCCGCCGCGATGAGGGTCTTCATGCCGCTCAGGACGACGGGGTGATCGTCGGCAAGAAAGATCCGGAGGCGCGAGGGACTAGCTTTCTGATCCATGTTTCACACCGAAGTTCAACTGTGCGCCTGTCACATCATCGCGAGCTGAAGCGAACCGCGAGGACGACACGCTCCGTGATCCCGAGCCGACGTTCGTTCCTGACGAACCCTATGCTGATGCACCTGGAGAAACTGCGATTTAGATCAATTCTCCCTGTCAGGAATTCCTGACTTCCGAGCCGCTTGATCCAGAATGACACGGACGGATTGAAGTGTCATGTTAAATTGACAAGAGAGCGTGTCAGTTTAGTTTGACACTCACTCAAGAGGGACGCGTGCTGACAAGCATCACGCCCGAAACGAGTGAAGAGAGCTTCGCACAAGTAAGCATCCCGCCGACGGCGGAGCGTGTTCTTCGAGCGAGGCGATCTGACCTGAAAATGCTGCGGTCGAACGCGTGCGCGTTTGACTAACAGCGCAATACCTACGTGCGGGTTCAGCACGGAGTCGTAAGTCTCTTAGGAGGTTATGTTATGGTTGACGATCCGAACAAGGTCTGGCCGACAGGTCTGACGATCGCGGAATCGGAAGAACTCCACAAGCATGTGATCGACGGCACGCGCATCTTCGGCGCCGTGGCGATCATCGCGCATTTCCTGGCGTATGTTTATTCGCCGTGGCTGAAGTAAGGGGTACGGACAATGAATCAAGGTAAGATTTGGACTGTCGTCAAGCCGTCGGTTGGCCTCCCGCTGCTGCTCGGTAGCGTCGCCACCATCGTGATCCTCGTTCACTTCGCGATCCTGACCCACACCACCTGGTTCCCGAAGTTCATGAACGGCAAGACCGCCGCCATCGAGAGCCCGGTCAACGTCGGTTAATACGGCTCTTTGAGCTGTGTGGCTGGACCGGGATCCAAGGGTCCCGGTCCGCTCGCTTTGTAGCGGACCCACTGGCGGGCAATCGCAGGCGCGACCGCCGGCCGATGGTTCGGCTGCAAGGGGTCGATTCCACGCTTCAATCGGAGGCCGGTGCTCGATCTCACGGCCTCTCATCGGTTGGATTGCTCGACGATGAACTCTGTCAGCCAACGAGTCATGAAGGTTTGGGCGACGCTTGGTCCGCGCTTCCTGCCATTTGCCGATGCGGCGACGCCGGATCTGCCGCTGTCCCGGCTGTTGCGGCTTTCGCTGTTTCAAGTCTCGGTCGGAATGTCCCTGGTGCTGCTGGTCGGCACGTTGAACCGGGTGATGATCGTCGAGCTCCACGTTCCGGCATCGATCGTCGGCGTGATGATTTCCTTGCCGCTGATCTTCGCGCCGTTTCGGGCGTTGATCGGCTTTCGTTCCGACATCCACAGCTCCGTGCTCGGTTGGAAACGGGTGCCCTTTCTCTATAAAGGCACCATGGTTCAGTTCGGTGGACTGGCCATTCTGCCGTTTGCATTGTTAGTGCTGTCCGGTGGCGAAGAGGCCCGCAACGCCCCGGCCTGGATCGGCCAAGCCGGCTCGGCGCTGGCCTTTCTGTTGATCGGCGCCGGTTTGCACACCACGCAGACCGTCGGCTTGGCGCTGGCGACCGATCTCGCCAGTCCGGAATCGCGGCCCAAGGTCGTCGGGCTGATGTATGTCATGCTGTTGTTCGGCATGATCGCCAGCGCGCTGATCTTCGGCGCGCTGTTGGCGGATTTCAGCACCGGGCGCCTCATTCAGGTGATCCAGGGCGCGGCGGTGGTCACCATCGTGCTCAACGCCGTCGCGGTGTGGAAGCAGGAGGCGCGTAGCCGCCCCGGCGGCAAACCGGCCGCCGCGGCGCAGCGTCAGCCGTCGTTCCGCGAAACCTGGCAGGTGTTCATCCAGGGCGACAACGCCATTCGACGGCTGATCGCGGTCGGCCTCGGCACCATGGCGTTCAGCATGGAAGACGTCCTGCTCGAGCCGTATGGCGGCCAGATCCTGCATCTCAGCGTCGGCGACACCACCAAGCTGACCGCGGCGCTGGCGATCGGCGGCTTGTTCGGGTTTGGGCTCGCCTCACGGATTCTCAGCCGCGGCGCCGATCCGTTCCGGATGGCCGGCTTCGGCGCGCTGATCGGCATCCCGGCCTTCGCCGCGGTGATCGCCGCCGATCCCCTGGACTCGGCTTTGCTGTTCGGGCTCGGCACCGCGTTGATCGGATTCGGCGCCGGGCTGTTCGGTCACGGCACCCTGACCGCGACGATGAATTGCGCGCCGAAGCATCAGGCCGGCCTGGCGCTCGGCGCCTGGGGCGCGGTGCAGGCGTCGGCTGCGGGCGTCGCCATTGCCCTCGGCGGCATTCTGCGCGACTTGGTCGCCGCGATCGCGCCGAACCACGTTCTCGGGGCGGCCTCGGGGTACGACTTCGTCTATGGCCTCGAGATCGTCCTGTTGTTCGCAACCCTCGTGACGATGGTGCCGCTCATTCGTCGTGTCGGAGTCCAAGCTGGAGCGGAGCAGAGTCCCGACCTAAGGCCGTTCAGCCGCCTGGAGACCAAAACGGAGTAGCCATGACCCAGAATATCACTCGCACCTATGAGACGGTCCGGCAGATTGCTGGCCTGGAGGCCGAACTGAAGGCGGCCAACTTCACCAGCGTCAAGCTGTTTCCGAGTGCCACGGTGCAGAACCGCGGCAGCAATGACGATCTCATCAACGCCATCGCCAACACCGGAATCGTGAAGTATCAGGCCGCGACATTCGCTGACGTCGTCAAACGTGGCGGCGCCGTGGTGGTGGTCGAAGCCCATTTCGGCACCGGCGCTAGGGCCTCGGACATTCTCGGCAAGTACAACCCGATCAAGTCCAGCACGACGCCGAGCTCGGACCCTTTGATCTGGGACGACGCCGCGCCGTTCTCCTCGTTGCTGCACATTCCCGTGCTGCTGGATTCCTCCGGACCCTATCAGCCGTATTCGGGGACGCCGTTGTTGGTCGAGCAGAAGGACGGATACAAGTCGATGTCGGGCACGCCGCTGCTGGTCGAACAGAAGGGCGAATACAGGTCGATGTCCGGAACGCCTCTGCTGCTCAAGAGTGCTGGTCCCTACACCTCGTTCTCCGGCACGCCATTGCTGCTCGAGCAGAAGGGCGAATACAAGTCGATGTCCGGGACGCCGCTGCTGCTGAACAACCCGACGCCGCTGTCGTCTTGGCTTGGCATCCCAACCTTATCAAAATAACCAAGGGTAAATCTGATGTCGAACTATCGATCCTTCTCGGGAATGCCGCTGCTGATCAACACCGCCGGACCCTACAGGTCATTTTCCGGGACCCCGCTGTTGACCAAGCCGACAGCGGAATACAGCTCCTATTCCGGGTCGCTGATCCTGCTGCCGACCCGCGGGCCGCATTACTCGTTCTCCGGCACGCCGCTTCTGATCAACACCAAGGGCCCGTACCGGTCGTTGTCGGGAACGCCGCTGCTGCTCGAACAGAAGGGGGCGTATCAGTCGTTCTCCGGCACGCCGCTGTTGATCAACACCAAGGGTCCGTACAAGTCGATGTCGGGAACGCCGCTTCTGCTGCAGGAGAAGAACGGCTACCGCTCGTTCTCCGGCGTGCCGCTGCTGATCAAGAATCCGACGACGCTGTCGTCCTTGCTCGGAATTCCGACGCTGCTGAACTGACGCCCCACCAGGACCACGAAAGACCAAAGCCACCAAGCCACGCTCTCGACCTCCCAGACGGTTACACGCCGCAGTTAGTCGCCGAATTCCGGCGCTGGCTGCGGCGTTTCTGGTTGTGGGGTGCGCCTTGGCCGGCGAGAAGCTGCGCGATGGCGACGCCTCCGAGTGAGGTGGGGGCCATCGCAAATTCAACAGCGGAAAAATAAAACCACCGAAAACCCCCAACCCAGGGGATTTTCGATGGTCTTGAGCAGTTTGGCTTTACGGCCTGTTACTTCTTCGCCGGAGCGACCACCGGCGCGGTCGCGGGAGCGGAGACCGCGACCTTGCCGCTGAAGAATGCCGGGTACCAAGTGGTGTTGGAAAGCACGGCGCTGTGGACCAGCAGAACGGTCACGGCGACGCTGCCCAGCAGCAGCGGCAGGCCGACGCTCGGATTCACAACGGTCCAGATACGACCTTGATTCATGTTACGTCCCCCTTACTTCAGCCACGGCGAATAGGTATACGCCAGGAAATGCGCAACGATCGCGATCGCGCCGAACACGCGCGTACCATCGATCACGTGCTTGTGGAGTTCTTCGGATTCGGCGATCGTCAGACCTGTCGGCCAGACCTTATTGGGATCGTCAACCATCAGATAACCTCTTGAGAGTGGTGCAACTCCGTGCTGAACCCGCACGTAGGTATTATGCTGTCACGGTGAACTCGTTCACCTCGTCGCAACTGTCGTGTCTGCTGCGAGACCGCGACCGGTCCTGCCATGAAGCGCAGGGATCGTTAGTTGTGAGAGAATACCGTTCCAGTTCTCCGGTCTGATTCAGAGATCGCCTGTGCGGCAACTTACAATCAGAAAGCAATGGGAGACTAATCCGACGTAGTTCGGCGTCAACTTCATTTGACACTTGGGTAAGCCCGTCTCATTCCGGACGTCGGCAAGCTTCGTCAGGATTTCCCGAATCTTGACGGCGGAACGGTTACCAGTGCCGCTGATCGGATCGCCAAAGGCAATTAATTGCGCAGCCGATGGCCTCGCGGGCGTCAGGGGCGTCGACATTGCGAGCGGTTCTCGCCCTGCGGTACCGTTGCGAGGTCATAACGTCACGCGCGCGAACAGCGTGGTGCCTTTGCCCGGACTCGATTCGAAATCCAGCGTGCCATTGACCAAGGCCAGTCGCTCTCTCATGCCGATCAGTCCGAGCCCCGAGAACGCGGTATCCGACGTCGGTCCCGCCGGACGATCGGCGATGCCGCCGCCGTCATCTTCGATGATGCAACTGACGACATTGTCCCAGGCCTTCAGGATGATGCCGACCCTGCTGGCATGGGCGTGGCGGACCACATTGTTGATTCCCTCCTGCACCACACGATACAGCGCGCTCTCCACATTGTGCGGCAAGCGGCGGTCGCCCAGCGACAGGAACAGGTCGAAGCTGAGGTCGCAATGTTGCGACCATTCGACGGTGAGTTGCCGAATCGCGGTCTCAAGTCCGAGATCGTCGAGCATCGCCGGCCGGATCTCCCAGGCGAGGCGGTGCAGATCCATGCTCATGCGCCGCGCGATGTCTTTCAATCCGTCGACCTTCTCGGCGGCCTCGCAGCCCGGGACCGTGCAGCGCGCCAGCGATCCCAATCCGAGCAGCAACAGCGTCACCGACTGGCCGATATTGTCGTGCAGCTCTCGGGTGATGCGTCGCCGTTCGGCTTCTTGCTCGGCCACCGTCCGACGCAGTACATTCGAGACTTCGGCCTCGGCGACCATGCGGCGCTCGGTCTCGGACTTCAACTCGCGAATCACCGCGCCGGTCTCGGCGAGGCTGCGGTTGAGGTCGACCAGGTTCTGCGCGTTGCGGGTCGAATAGCGGATCGCGCGGTCGAGCAGCACGGCGTCGTATTCGCCCTTCACCAGATAGTCGTTCGCGCCGATCTTGGTGGCGGCGGCATCGATGATGGCATCGCCGTAGGCGGTGAGCATGATGATCGGTTTCATCACGCCGAATTCGCGCGCGCGGCGGATCAGATCGAGACCGCTCTCGGGACCGAGCCGGAAGTCCACCAAAAAGACGTCGTGTTCGTCGCGTCGGAAGGCGGCGAGTCCCTCGTCGAAGCTGGCGGCCCAATCCAGCCGATAACGCCGGGTGGAGATCTTCTGCAGCATGCGGTCGAGCGACCGGTATTCAATCTCGGCATCGTCGACCAGCAGCGCCCTGATCGTATCGCTGCTCATGAGGGTGAGGTCTCCACCACCGGCAGCGAAGCCGCCACCATCCAGAATTGCCACAGCGAATTGATCTTGGTGACGTAGTCGGGAATGTTGGCGGGCTTGACCAGGTAGGCGTTGATGCCGATCGAATAGGCCTCGGTGATGTGCTTGATGCTCTCGGAGGTGGACAGCGCGATCACCGGCAGGTGCCGGATGGTGTCGTCCTCGCGCAGCATGCGGATCACCTTGCGGCCGTCCAGCCGCGGCATGTTGAGATCGAGCAGAATCAGCGCGGGGGTGGGGGCGGACAACGCCTCGGCGAACCGCCCGCGGCGGTGCAGATAATCGAGCATCTGCTCGCCGTCGTTGACGAAGCGCAGGTCGGCGCGGATCCCGGCGCGCGAGAACACCTCTTTCAGAATCATCTGGTCGTAGTTGTGATCTTCCGCGACCAGTACGGTCGGCACTGCATTGTCGCGTGTCATTGCTACTGTTCCAACTCGTCGAGGTTGCGCAGCGGCAGCGTGAAGGTGAAGGTGGAGCCGACGCCGGGCTCGCTGCGGGCGGTGATCTTTCCGCCATGGCGTTGCGCGAGCTTGCGACAGATCGCCAGGCCGATGCCGGTGCCTTCATATTCGTCGGCGCCGTGCAGGCGCTGGAACGGCTCGAAGATCTGCTCGGCATATTTAGGATCGAAGCCGATGCCGTTGTCGCCGACCGCGATCGCGACGTGGCGTTGGCGTTCGCCGCCGGCCGAGCCGAAGCCGCTGGCCGGGCCGGGCTGTTCGGTGGCGCGCAGGGTGATCCGCGGCGGGCGGGACGCGTCGCTGTATTTCAGCGCATTGGAGATCAGGTTCTGCAGCAATTGTCTGATCTGGCTGCGGTCGCACATCACCACCGGTAGCGAGTCGGAGGACAAGATGGCGCCGCTGTCATGCAACACCGGCTTGAGGTCAGCCAGCACTTCGGCGAGCACGTCGTCCAACGCCACCGGAACGAGCGGGCGCGCGTCGCGGCCGACGCGGGAATATTCCGCGAGGTCGTTGATCAACGCCCGCAGCCGCCGCGACGAGGCCTCGATGCCGTCGACCATGGTGCTCAACCGCGCCTTGGCGTCGACCGAAAGCGCGTCCTTGAGCAGGCCGGCGAAGGCCTCGATATGGCGCAACGGCTCCTTGAGATCGTGCGCCGCGACGTAAGCGAACGACTCCAACTCGTCGTTGCTGCGCGACAGCTCGCGGTTGGCGTGTTCGAGCGCGTCGGCCCGGCCGAGGATGACGTCGACCACGAGATCGCGGATTTCGACCGCGGCGGCGATTTCGTAGGTCTGCCAGGGCTTGGAGCGCCCGCGTACCTCTTCGCGCCAGGCATCGAACGAAGCCCGGGTCTGCAGCCGGCCGCCATGCGGGCCGATCCGCACCGGCTTGTGAGGATCTCCGCCCCAGGTCACGGTCTGCGCCTGCTCCGGCCGGAACCAGAGCATCAAAGTCGAGGACACCCGTCCGAGCGGCACGGCGAGAACGCCGCTGGCGAGGTGCGGATAGTGCGTGGCGTTGGGGTTTTTGGCGGAGAGATGCTCGGTCTCATAGACGTCGCGCGATTCGCGGCGCGCCAGCCAGGCCGCAAGCTCAAGGACCTGGTCGTTCGACGGCGACGATCCGAATGTGGTGATGCCGTCGAACCCGCACAGCGCGAAGCCGGAGGCGCGCATCAGGTCGAGCATGTCCTGTCCGCTGCGGATCAGCCATTTCTTGAGGTCCTGTTCGTCGCCGAGTTCGTGCAGCATTCGGTTCTGCATGGCGCGCACCCGGACGCTGTGGCCAACGACCTCGGCCTCTTCGGACACGCTGATCTGCCAGGTCAGCACCTGGGCGATCAGTTCGCAGGCTTGGCGGACTTCGTAGGACACGAAGCGCGGCAGCGTGTTGTGGCAGGAGATCATCCCCCACAACCGGCCGTCGCGCACGATCGACACCGACATCGCGCCGTAGACCGCCATGTTGACCATGTATTCGACGTGGATCGGCGATACGCTGCGCAGCACGGCGAAGCTGAGGTCGATCGGCCCGCCGGTGACCGGATTGAAATCCGGGATCAGCGGTGCCGGGCGGTAACCGATATCCGGGATGATGCGGATCAGATTGCTGGTGTAGAGCGCGCGCGACTGCGCGGGGATGTCGGACGCCGGAAAGTGGAAGTCGAGAAACGACGGAATGCTGTCGGAGCGATCCTCGGCAACGACCTGGCCGTTCCAGTCCTTGTCGAAACGGTAGATCTTGACGCGGTCGAAGCCGGTCAGGCGACGCACCTCGCGGGCCGCGATATTGCACACCGTCAGCAGATCGCTGGCGGTTTGCAGGCGGCGGATCGCGGCGCGAACGCTGCGGAAGAATTCCGCAGGCGGCTCGGCGCCGGCGGGCCGTGGCTCCAGTTCCAGAATCGTCAAGCCGTCGTGACGGTGCATGATGCCGTTGCAGACCCGCACCCCCTTGCTGGTCAGCAGTTCGATCCGGATCGGATTGAAGGCGGCGAGGTCCGGGCTGGCGAGAACCGCGGTCAAACGTTCGAAACTCGGCGCGGTCATCAACGCCGCGATCGATTGCGACAGCACCGCCTCGGGGGATTGGCCGGTGAAAGCCTCGACGTTGACGCTGACCGAGACCGGGCGCAGCTCGGGCTCGACGAACGCCAACAGCATGCCGTGCGGTTGAATCTTGCCGGGAATGTGGATCGGTTCGCGGTCGCATTCGGTCAGCTCGAGGGCCGAGCGATCGCCATAGGCATCGAGCAGATTGTCGGGCGTCGGCGGGTCGTGCGGAGCGCTCATGAGGTGGCCTGAACGGGAGAGGGAGCGTCGGACTGCGGCGGCGTTTCCAGCGTAAACCAGAACGTCGATCCGACATTGGGAATGGTGTCGACGCCGACCTGGCCGCCGTGCCGCTGCACGATCTTGCGGCAGATCGCCAGACCGATTCCGCTGCCTTCGTACTCGTCGGGACCGTGCAGGCGCTGGAACGGTTCGAAGATCTGGTCGGCGTATTTGGGATCGAAGCCGATGCCGTTGTCGCTGACGCAAATCCGCGCCACTGCCGCCTTGCTGCCGTCGCCGCGATAGCTTTCCTCGAGCCGGTCCTCGGCGAAGATGTGGATCCGACACGGCCGCCTGGGGTGCCGGTACTTGATCGCGTTGGACACCAGGTTCTGCAGCACCTGGCGCAACTGGTTGCGGTCGCAGTTCACTTGGGGCAGCGGCGCGACGTCGACGATCGCCGCGGCCTCGCTGATCCGCTGATGCAGATCGGCGATGACCTCCAGCGCGATATCCTGCAGCGAGGCCGGCGCCAGAGGCTTGGCGCGCTGGCCGAGCTGGGAGAATTCGGCGAGGTCGTTGATGAGATTGCGCAGCCGTCGCGACGAGCTCTCGATTCCGTTGACCAGGACGCCGAGCCGTTCGTCGCCGCTGGGGCGGATCGACTCGCCGAGCATGCCGGCGAAGGCTTCGATATGCCGCAGCGGCTCCTTGATGTCGTGAGACGCGACGTGCGCGAAGGATTCCAATTCTTCGTTGCTGCGCGCGAGCTGCGAGTTGACCCGCTCGAGCTTTTCGGTGTTGCGCAGGATCACGTCGATGACGAGGTCGCGGATTTCCACCGCCGCGGCGATTTCGTGCGGCTGCCAGGGGATCGCGCGGCCGCGGGTCTCTTCGGTCCAGGCGGCGAAGGATTTTCGCGGGCTGAGCCGCAGTTCGCCCGACTCGGTGCTGACCGGCTTGTCGGGATTGCCCGCCCAATACACCGTCTGCGCCACTTCGGGACGAAACCACAGCATCACCCGCCGCGGCGGCGTGCGCGACAGCGGCACGGCGAGCACCCCGCTGGCGACGTCGGCGTAGGCCGCAGCCTCCGGCAGGATGGTCGACAGCCGATCGGTCTGAAACAAGCCGCCGTCGTCGCTCCAGCGCACCAGATTGACCAGGCTCTCGATCGCCGGTTCGGGCGGGGTCGCCCCCAAGGTGGTGATGCCTTCGCGGGTGTGCAGGCAAAGTCCCGAGGCGCCCAACAATTCGAGCAGCGCTTCGCTGTTGCGCACCAGCCCGGCGCGATGATCGTGCAATTGTTCGATGTCGCTGATCAGACTGCGCTGGATCGCCTTGCCCTTCAGGGTTTGCCGGGTGACGGTTTCCTCCTCCATCACGCCGATCTGCCAGGCTAGCACCTGGGCGACCATTTCGCAGGCCTACCGCGCGTCGTAGCTGGCGTAGCGCGGCGTGCGATTGTGACAGGCGATCAGGCCCCACAGCCGGTCGCCGCGCATGATCGAGATCGACATGGTGCCGCGCATCCCGATATTGCGCATGTATTCCAGGTGAATCGGCGACACGCTGCGCAACACCGCAAAGCTCAGGTCGATCGGCTTGCCGGTGCGCGGATTGAGGTCGGGAAGCAGCGGGATCGGGCGATAGTCGACGTCCGGGATCATGCGCAGCGGATTGAGCGTGTAGAGCTTGCGCGCCTGAACCGGAATATCCGAAGGCGGAAAGTGCAGCCCGAGAAACGACTCGGTGCCCTCGGCGCGATCCTCGGCGATCACCTGTCCGCTGTAATCCGCGGCGAAACGGTAGATCTTGACGCGGTCGAAGCCGGTGATTTGCCGCACTTCGCGCGCCGCGGCGACGCAGGCGCTCTCCAAGCTGTGCGCCGCCTGCAATCGCTTGATCGCGCCGCTGGTCCGCCCAAAGAAGGCGTGGGAATCGATGACGTCGCGCTCCGGAGTCTCGAGCTCGAGGAATACCAGGTCGTCGTGACGATGGACCGAACCATTTAACTCGGCCCGAGTCCCCTCGGCAAAACGCAGCGCGACCGGCGATCCGGCGATCATTCCCGGCTCAGACAGCACATTCCGCAGACGCACCAGATGTTCGGCGTCGAACATCTCGGTCAACGCGCCGCCGAGGAGGGCGTCTGGTTGCAACGGCGCGAAATTGGGAAGATTGGCGCTGATACTGACCGTGCGCAGATCGTCTTCCGTAAAAGCGATCAGCAGGCCGTGCGGCTGGATGGCGCCGGGAATATGGATCGGCTCACGGTCGCAATTCGTAAGGTCGACCGTATTCTCGGTCGGCGCGTGATTCATCGCAATCTCACGGTTGAAGGGAGCCGGCTCGTTTGATCGCGAACCAGTCGATCGAAGCCGATTTGAAATCGCTCAGACGTTCTCATGACGCAGCGCGGATGGCAACAGCTCTGCAACACGAGAGCGGCGCGAGTCGGGCGAGGATGCTTGCCAAAGGCTGCCATCCAACCTGGCGCCTAGCAGCAAGAAACGCTGCCCCCGGACTGGCCGGCCCAGCTGACGTCGAGAGCGCTCAAGAAGTCGATCCCCCGAGCGCGCGTGACGAACGGCCCGGGGGATCAGGGGTCACCGTTCCCTGGCGGAGGTGTTCACGGTGATGGTAATGACAAGATGGCCGCGGGTCAGTTACCAGACGTTGCAGCAGCGCCAGCAACACACGGCGCTGGCCCTCGTCCGTGGTTTGGTCCAAAGCCCGTCGATAGAGCTTAAGGTTTTCATTACGGATGAAATCTTGCACTTGACAGCTCCATCCTGAAACGAAACTGCGCAGGATTCTCGGAATTGTCCGGCGGCGAACGACCGCCGTCTGATCATGATAGACCAGTTGTGAACGATTGCAGCTCCGGAACGTCCCTGTCCGACGCCCGGTGAAATACTAATTTTGTCAGTGTAAGCCTTACAGATTTCCAAGGGATCGGCCGCACAGTCGACCGCCGCAACGGTCGCCTTTGCACCTTTCGGCTCAAGCGGGGAGCGGCGGTTCTCAACAGACGCCACCACGACGAAGCCGCGGCCGGCCTCGCCGGCCCGCGCCGCCTTGAGGTGGCGTTCAGCGCGGCCCCTGGCGAGACGGTGATCGATCGGTCGATGCGCACGCCGCTTCGTCGCGAGGAACGCGCGGCGTTGCTGTTTGTTCACCTGTCATCATCATCAGCTTCTCGGGTTCTTCATGGTGGCTCGGCGACGTCACGTCAGCAGGTTCGGTGAGCCGATCGATGGCGCCGGGCTGTGCGGTGTCGGGCCGCGGAACCGGCCGGCCTGGGCGGTGGCGCGGGATCGTCGTGTGTCGCCGCAGCGGACCATCGATGATCACGCGAAACAAACCAGGAGCGGCCAGTGAATTCACACCAGATCAGGCGGCTCGCAGCGGACTACGGCATCGCCGCCGAGTTCGTCGATGCGCGCGGCAACACAGTGATCGTCGACGACGACGTGCTGCGCAAATTGCTGGCCAGCATGGGCGTGCTGCGTCCCGATCGCGGGCGGGGCGTGGTCACGCCGCGTTCCGCGATGTTTCCGCCCGCGATCGTGGTCCGCGCCGAGAAGGGCCGAATCGCCATCGATCTCGGCGACCAGGTTCCGCAAGGCCCGGTCGCCTGGCAAGTGACGTTCGAGAGCGGCAAGCGCCGTCGCGGCGAGACCGAACCGACCCGTGCGCTCGACGTTTCCGCGCGCCAGCTGATCCTGTCCGACATCCCCTACGGCTATCACGAGTTGCTGCTGCAAGCGCACAACGCGCGGACCACGCTGATCGTGACGCCGGGGCGCTGCTGGTTGCCTGAGAACGTCGCGCGCGGCGGTCGCTCGTTCGGCATTTCGCTGCAACTCTATCTGCTGCGCTCGGCGCGCAATTGGGGGATCGGCGACTTCGGCGACTTGGCGCAATTTGCCAAGCTGTCGGCGAAGCACGGCTGCGACGTGCTCGGCCTCAATCCGCTGCATCAGATGTTTCCGGACAAGCCGGAGCACGCCAGTCCCTATTCACCGGCGAGCCGCCATTTTCTCAACGTATTGTACATCGACGTGGTCGCGATCCCGGAATTCCGGCATTCGGAACGGGCCCGCCAATTGCTGGAGCAGCCGGCGTTCAGCGACCGCCTCACGCGCTGCCGCGCCACCTCGCAAATCGACTACAGCCTGGCCAACGCGCTCAAGCTGCAAGCGTTGTGGCTGGCCTATGAGGATTTCCGCTCCGCGGCCAGTCAGGCGCGGAACAGCGCGTTCCAAAGCTTCGTCGAACAGGCCGGCGAAGCCCTGCGCAACAGCTCGTTGTTTCAGGCGCTGCGCGATCATTTCACCTCGACGATCTGCTCGACGAGCACGATCCGGTGAACGTGCCGGCGACATCCACCGAGCACCCGAACTGGCGTCGGCGCTACGCGCAATCGCTCGAGAGCCTCACGGACGATCATCCGGCGTGGCGGCTGCTCGAGATTTTGGCGGCCGAACGGCGGGGCAACGAAACCAAAAGCGGAAAACGAGCCTCGTGACCGCTCCGACCGGCCCAGCGGCGGGCCGATCGACAAATCCCGCCGATGCGGCGAAGATATTTTTCCGGCGTGCGCTGTCGACAAGCGGGCCAGATGCGGCGACGATGGCGGCGCATTCAGGTTGCCAGAGGGTATTCCATGACGATTCATCAACGCAGCATCTCGCCCCCGATCGATCCGGTGAAACTCGACCGATTGGCCGAGCTCGCCATCAAGGTCGGGCTGCGGCTGCAGGCCGGGCAGGACCTGCTGGTGACGGCCCCGACCGCGGCGCTGCCGTTGGTGCGGTTGGTCGCCGATCACGCCTATCGGGCGGGGGCGGGCTTGGTGATCCCGATGCTGTCGGACGAGGCCATCACGCTGTCGCGGTATCGGTTCGCGCCGGATGCGAGCTTCGACCGCGCGGCCGGCTGGCTCTATGAG
This sequence comes from Rhodopseudomonas palustris BisB18, assembly GCF_000013745.1. Classification (GTDB taxonomy): domain Bacteria; phylum Pseudomonadota; class Alphaproteobacteria; order Rhizobiales; family Xanthobacteraceae; genus Rhodopseudomonas_A; species Rhodopseudomonas_A palustris_F. The sequence goes on along the minus strand of NC_007925.1, from coordinate 4,199,881 downwards.
GGAATGGCGAAAGCCTTCGGCGCCAACACCGCGCGGCTCGCCATCGTCGGCGAGGATCCGATGCTGCTGTCGGAGCAGGATCCGGCGCGGGTGTCGCGGGCCAGCAAAGCCAATTCGATCGCCTACAAGCCGGCGCTGGAGAAAATCGTCGGCTTCGACGTCAACTGGAATATCCTGGCCTATCCGAGCGCGGCCTGGGCCAAGCTGGTGTTTGCCGAGGACGCCGAGGACGTCGCCATCGGCAAGCTCGCCGCGGCGATCTTCGCGGCCTCCCGCGTCGACAATGACGACCCGGTCGCGGCGTGGACCGCGCACAATGCCGAATTGCGGGCGCGCACCGCCTGGCTCAACGGCCAGCGCTTTGCCGGCTTGCACTATTTGGGGCCGGGCACCGACCTGACGATCGGCCTCGCCGACGGCCACGAATGGCAAGGCGGCGAATCCACCGCGAAGAACGGCGTCACCTGCAATGCCAACATCCCGACCGAAGAAGTCTTCACCACGCCGCATGCGCACCGGGTGGAGGGGCGGGTCGTCAGTTCCAAGCCGCTGTCCTATCAGGGCTCGCTGATCGAAGACATCGCCGTTGAATTCAAGGACGGCCGGATCGTCGCGGCCAAGGCCAGCCGCGGCGAGGAGGTGCTCAACAAGGTGCTCGACACCGACGGGGGCGCAAGGCGGCTCGGCGAAGTGGCCTTGGTGCCGCACTCCTCGCCGATCTCGCACAGCGGCTTGTTGTTCTTCAACACGCTGTTCGACGAGAATGCCGCCAGCCACATCGCGCTCGGCCAATGCTATTCGAAGTGCTTTCTGCAGGGCGACCGTCTGACCCCGGAGCAGATCGCGCAGCAGGGCGGCAACACCAGCCTGATCCATATCGACTGGATGATCGGGTCCGCCCACACCGACGTCGACGGCATTCGCAGCGATGGCAGCCGCGTTGCGGTGTTTCGCCAGGGCGAGTGGGCCTGACGTCCTTTACCGGCGCGCCGCCGCGGCGCCCCGTGACCGGCTCGCATCTGCTCCAGAGCGAGACGACGTTTGCGCTGTGGCCAGCGGACGCCAAACGCGGCCGCTCTGGGGCACCGGTTCTGAGTTCGAACGTCGCGCTTGTGTGGTTTTCGGCAAATTCTGCAACTACAGATAGAATTGAATGGTGGATACAAGGCTGGCGCGGGGCGCCGCTCCTCCTCAGGTACGCCTCTACTGCTAAAGAGTGCTGGCACCTGCACCCCGTTCTCTGGCACGCCATTGCTGCTCGAACAGAAGGGCGCGTCCAAGCCGCCGTCGGCGACGCCGCTGCTCCTGAACGACTCGACGCCACTGTCGTCTCGGCTTGGCATCCCAACTTATCGAAATAACCGGGGTAAATCTGATGTCGAACTATCGATCCTTTTCGGGAATGCCGTTGCTGATCAACACCACCGGCCCCTACAAGTCCTTTTCCGGGACCCCGCTGTTGACCAAGCCGACAGCGGAATACAACTCCTATTCCGGGTCGCTGATCCTGCTGCCGACCCGCGGGCCGCATTACTCGTTCTCCGGCACGCCGCTTCTGATCAACACCAAGGGCCCGTACCGGTCGTTGTCGGGAACGCCGCTGCTGCTGCAGCAGAAGGGCGCCTATCAGTCGTTCTCCGGAATGCCGCTGTTGATCAACACCAAGGGCCCGTACAAGTCGATGTCGGGCGCGCCGCTGTTGCTGCAGGAGAAGAAGGGCTACCGCTCGTTCTCCGGCGTGCCGCTGCTGATCAAGAATCCGCGGACGTTGTCGTCCCTGCTGGGAATTCCGACGCTGCTGAACTGACGCCCCCAGAATCAAAGAGGCCGGCAAAGCCGGTAAGCCGCTTTCTCGACCTTCCAAGACCATCACACGCCGCAGGCGGTCACCGAATCTCGGTGCCGGCTGCGGCGTTTCGGTTTTCGGTGAGCTTTGGCTAGAGCATTTTCGGTTAGGATTGATGCGGTTCAAGAGTCCCGGGCCGTCATTCCGGGGCACGAGCAGCGTCAGCTGCCCCAGCGCGGCGTTTTCCCGAGTGGCGCGGTCGCAAAAAATCGGCGACAAATGCCGCCGAGGGACGGCGGCAGGGCCTTGCCGCCAAGATCCGCCAAGATCCGCCAAGATCCGGCAAGCGACCGGCCAAGGAGCGCGATGGGACCGATCAACCTCTTATGGCTGCAGGCCGCCGGCTGCGGCGGCTGCACCATGGCGATCCTCGAGCAGGGCCGCGCCGGCTGGTTCGCCGAGCTCGCCTCGTTCGACATCAACCTGCTGTGGCATCCGTCGGTCAGCGAGGCCACTGCCGACGACGTGATCGATCTGCTCGCCGCCGTGTCGGCCGCGCGCACGCCGTTGTCGGTGCTGGTGGTCGAGGGCGCGGTGCTGCGCGGACCGAACGGCAGCGGCCGCTTCAACATGCTGGGCGGCACCGGCCGCTCGATGGCGTCCTGGATTTCCGAATTGGCGCCGCGCGCCGACTACGTGGTCGCAGTGGGAAGCTGTTCGGCCTACGGCGGCGTGCCGGCGGCCGGGCACAATCCGACCGATGCCTCCGGCTTGCAGTTTCTCGGCACCGAACCGGGCGGCGTGCTCGGCGCGGCGTTCCGTTCCAAGGCGGGCCTGCCGGTGATCAACATCGCCGGCTGCGCGCCGCATCCCGGCTGGATCGCCGAGACGCTGGCCGCGCTGGCTTTGGGCGAATTCTCCGCCGCGGCGCTGGATAGTTTCGCACGGCCAAAATTCTTCGCCGAGCATCTGGCGCATCACGGCTGCGCCCGCAACGAGTTCTACGAATTCAAGGCCAGCGCCGAGGCGATGTCGCAGCGCGGCTGTCTGATGGAGCATCTCGGCTGCAAGGCGACGCAGGCGGTCGGCGATTGCAACCAGCGCTCCTGGAACGGCGGCGGCTCCTGCACCCAGGCCGGCTATCCCTGCATCGCCTGCACCTCGCCGGGCTTCGAAGCCGCGCACAACTACATGACCACCGCGAAGGTCGCGGGCATTCCCGTCGGCTTGCCGCTCGATATGCCAAAAGCCTGGTTCGTGGCGCTGGCGGCACTGTCGAAATCGGCGACGCCGAAGCGGGTGCGCGCCAACGCCACCGCCGATCACGTCGTGGTGCCGCCGACGCCGTCCGGACATCGGCGCAAGTGATGCGGCGGATCACGGTCGGCCCGTTCAACCGCGTCGAGGGCGATCTCGAAGTGCGGCTCGATATCGACGACGGCGTGGTGGTGTCGGCCGAAGTCACCGCGCCGCTCTATCGCGGCTTCGAGCAGATTCTCGAAGGCCGGCCTTCGCTCGATGCGTTGACGCTGGCGCCGCGGATCTGCGGCATCTGCTCGGTGTCGCAGTCGATGGCGGCGGTGGCGGCGCTGCGTGCGGTTGACGGCTTGCACCCGGCGCCGAACGGCCTACACGCCGCCAATATCGCCCACGCCGCGGAGAACGCCGCCGATCACCTGACGCATTTCTACGTGTTCTTCATGCCGGATTTTGCCCGCGACAGCTACGCGGCGTGGCCCTGGCACCCCGCGGTCGCCGAACGCTTCACCGCCACGCGAGGCACCGCCGCGCGAGAGGTGCTGCCGGCGCGGGCGAGGCTGTTGGAGATCATGGGACTGATCGCCGGCAAATGGCCGCACAGTCTGGCGTTTCAACCCGGCGGCACGACCCGCGCGATCGGGCTCGGAGAACGGGTGCGGCTGTTGTCGATCATCGCCGACTTCCGCGGCTTTCTGGAATCCATCGTGTTCGGCGACGATCTCGAGGCGGTGCTGGCGCTGCGCAGCGCCGCGGCGCTGGAGAGTTGGCGCGATGGCCGCATTGGTGACTTCGCAAGATTTCTCGCCATCGCCGACGACCTCGCACTCGACAAGCTCGGCCGTGGCGCGACGTCGTTGATGAGCTTCGGCGCCTATCAAGGCCTGGAGGCGCCGTTGTTCGCCGCTGGCCTCTATGATCCCGCGACGTCGACGCCGCGCGTGCTCGACATCGACGCCATCACCGAGGATGTCTCGCACGCCTGGATGCGCGACACCGCGGCCGAGCCGGCTCTGGCGCAGACGCTGCCCGACGCCGATCGCCCGGGCGGCTATAGCTGGTGCAAGGCGCCTAGGCTCGACAGCCGGCCGATCGAGGTCGGCGCGCTGGCGCGGCAGGCGGTCGACGGCGATGCCCTGATCCGCGATCTGGTGCGGCGCCATGGCCCTAACGTGAGAACCCGCGTCATCGCCCGGCTGCTGGAAACCGCGCGGTTGGCGTTGGCGATGGATCGCTGGGCGCGGCAGATCGCGCTCGACGCGCCGTTTCTCGATGCCGCCGCGCGGGTGGGCGAGGGCGCCGGCATTGGTCTTGTGGAGGCCGCACGAGGCAGCCTCGGCCATTGGATCGAACTCTCGGGCGACCGCATCCGCCGCTATCAGATCATCGCGCCGACCACCTGGAATTTTTCGCCGCGCGATGCCGACGGCGTCGCCGGGCCGCTGGAGCAGGCGCTGGTCGGCACCCCGGTCGGCGCCGAGGGCGCGGCCTCGGTCGCGGTGCAGCACGTGGTGCGGTCGTTCGATCCCTGCATGGTGTGCACCGCACATTAGGATGCGGACCCATTGGCGCGTGAGCCAGCTTCTTCAACCGTTCTTTTACATGGGCGGTTCACAATATTGGGCATTTGCGGGGCGATGAGGCCCGGCGAGCAATATGGGGCGCGGGTCGTGAAACGCTTATTGGCCTGGGTGATCGTGCTCGCCGGCGGGTATCTGATTTTCTTCAGCGGATCGGCGACAAAGAAAATCGGCAGCAAGAAAGTCACGATCGAAATAGCAACTCCGCAGGGCACGGTACGTGGTTCATCCGTCTTTGAGCTGACCCACTCCAACGCACCCTGGTGGTATCCGTCCGCCGTCAGAGGTGCCTTTGGAATAAAGGGCGAGGCTCCTTATGCGGACCTCGGGGATGGACGTTATGTCTTCATGCTTCTGCATGACCAATTTTGGCAGAAACGCATGGTGGCTTATCTGATCTCAGAGCGAGATCGGGACGCTTCGTCTTACGACAACACACCAATATTCGTCACCTTCGACAACATCGAGGATGTGAATTCCATTCGGGCCGTGGATCGAAACGCCCTGCATCTCGCCTTCGGCGCGGGCTATCGTCTGGCTGGCTTGACGGTGACGGAGACCAAGGAGCCCGCGACCCAGGGAACGCTCGCCAAGAAATTTCCTGCGCTCCATATGGCCATGATGCCGTCGCCCGCAGATCAAACGCCGCCGCCGTCCAAGCAGAAGCTGCCGTTCAAAGGAACAAGCGAGGAATGGTACGCCAGCCTGTCGCCCGAGGAAAAACGCCTGGCGCGATGGCACCCTTCGGCGAGCACCGCGGAAAAAAAGTCCGCCGGGCTGGAGCCGTTTCGGAAGGACCTGCGACGGATCGACTGGGGCGCCTTCGATGCCATTCCGAGGCGATAGCACCGCCGGAATCGACGCCTTGACGCCACGTCGGCCGAGAGCGCCATCATGCTGCAACGCGCAATGCGATCCGCCAGCGAGGCGGGGCCAATCTGGAAGCTCTCCCTGGTGAGGATCAATGGCTGGGTCAAGCCATTGTCGGGATGCGGTCACGCGGTTATCAGCAGCGTAACGCACTTGTCACCACCGTGACATCGGGCCGTCGTCGGCCGATTTAGGATGTTTCTAAAAACCTTCACCGTTTTCAACGACTTGCGCGCGCGTGCGGCATCCCGACGCGGTTGGCCTGGATCTTGCCATTCTAGCGGCAAACGCGCTGCGCACGGACGTATCGCGGATCAAGGAACGCCGAGGAGTCGCCATGGGCGCAGGGACAGAAACATTCTATGAGGTGATCCGCCGCCAAGGCATCACCCGGCGCAGCTTCGTCAAATTCTGCAGCCTGACCGCGACCAGCCTCGGGCTCGGCCCGATCGGCGCCACCGAGATCGCGCAGGCGCTGGAGACCAAGCCGCGGGTGCCGGTGATCTGGATGCACGGGCTGGAATGCACCTGCTGCTCGGAAAGCTTCATCCGCTCGGCGCATCCTTTGGTCAAAGACGCCGTGCTGTCGATGATCTCGCTGGATTACGACGACACCATCATGGCGGCGGCCGGCCATCAGGCCGAAGCGATCCTGCAGGAGACCCGCGAGAAATACAAAGGCCAGTACATCCTCGCGGTGGAAGGCAATCCGCCGCTCAACGAAGACGGCATGTTCTGCATCGACGGCGGCCGCCCGTTCGTCGAGAAGCTGAAGGAGATGGCCGAAGATTCCATGGCGGTGATCGCCTGGGGCGCCTGCGCCTCCTGGGGCTGCGTGCAGGCGGCGAAGCCCAATCCGACCCAGGCCACCCCGATCGACAAGGTGATCCGCAACAAGCCGATCATCAAGGTGCCGGGCTGTCCGCCGATCGCCGAGGTGATGACCGGCGTCGTCACCTACATCACCACTTTCGGCCGGCTGCCCGAGCTCGACCGCCAGGGCCGGCCGAAAATGTTCTACTCGCAGCGCATCCACGACAAATGCTATCGCCGGCCGCATTTCGACGCCGGCCAGTTCGTCGAAGAGTGGGACGACGACGCCGCGCGAAAAGGCTACTGCCTGTACAAGATGGGCTGCAAGGGCCCGACCACCTACAGCGCCTGTTCGACGGTGCGCTGGAACGGCGGCGTCTCGTTCCCGATCCAATCCGGCCACGGCTGCATCGGCTGCACCGAAGATAATTTCTGGGACAACGGCTCGTTCTACGACCGGCTGACCACCATCAAGCAGTTCGGCGTCGAGGCCAACGCCGACAAGATCGGCGCCACCGTAGCCGGCGTGGTCGGCACCGCGATCGCCGCGCACGCCGCGGTCACCACGGTGCGCAGCATGGCGAAACGTCGCAAGGAGAACGGCGGCAACGGCAACGGCAATAAACCCAACGACACATCGGCCGGCTGAGCGGGGAAGCGCAGAACATGACCAACATCACCACGCCGAATGGCTTCAAACTCGACAATGCCGGCCGCCGCGTCGTCGTCGATCCGGTGACCCGGATCGAGGGACATTTGCGCGTCGAGGTCAATGTCGACGCCAACAACGTGATCCGCAACGCGGTGTCGACCGGCACGATGTGGCGCGGCATCGAAGTGATTTTGCGCGGCCGCGATCCGCGCGACGCCTGGGCCTTCACCGAACGGATCTGCGGCGTCTGCACCGGCACCCACGCCTTGACCTCGGTGCGCGCGGTGGAAAACGCGCTCGACATCAAGATCCCGGAAAACGCCAACACCATCCGCAACATCATGCAGCTGACGCTGCAGGTGCACGACCACATCGTGCATTTCTATCATCTGCACGCGCTGGACTGGGTCGACATCGTCTCGGCACTGTCCGCCGATCCGAAGGCGACCTCGACGCTGGCGCAGAGCATTTCGAACTGGCCGCTGTCGAGTCCGGGCTACTTCAAGGATCTGCAGACCCGGCTGAAGAAGTTCGTCGAGTCGGGGCAGCTCGGGCCGTTCAAGAACGGCTATTGGGGCCATCCGGCCTACAAGTTGCCGCCGGAAGCCAATCTGATGGCGGTGGCGCATTATCTGGAGGCGCTCGACTTCCAGAAGGACATGGTGAAGATCCACACCGTCTATGGCGGCAAGAACCCGCATCCGAACTGGCTGGTCGGCGGCGTGCCCTGCGCGATCAATGTCGACGGCGTGGGCGCGGTCGGTGCCGTCAACATGGAGCGGCTCAACCTGGTGTCGTCGATCATCGACCAGATGGTGACCTTCACCGAGCAGGTCTATCTGCCGGACTTGCAGGCGATCGCCTCGTTCTACAAGGATTGGACCTTCGGCGGCGGGCTGTCGTCGACATCGGTGATGAGCTACGGCGACATTCCGGAATACGCCAACGACTATTCGGCGGCGTCGCTGAAAATGCCGCGCGGCGTGATCCTCAACGGCAATCTCAACGAGGTGCTACCGGTCGATCTCGCCGACCCCTCGCAGGTGCAGGAGTTCGTCACCCACTCTTGGTACAAATATCCCGACGAGACCAAGGGCCTGCATCCGTGGGACGGTGTCACCGTTCCGCATTATGAGCTGGGGCCGAAGTCGAAGGGCACCAAGACCCGGATCGAGGCGGTCGACGAGGAGGCGAAGTATTCCTGGATCAAGTCGCCGCGCTGGAAAGGCAACGCGGTCGAGGTCGGGCCGTTGGCGCGCTACATCGTCGGCTACGCGCAGAACAAGCCGGAGTTCAAGGAGCCGACCGAAAAGCTCCTCAAGGACCTCGGCCTGCCGGTGACCGCGCTGTTCTCCACGCTCGGCCGCACCGCGGCGCGCGCGCTGGAGGCGCAATGGGCGGCGCATCAGCTGCGCTACTTCCAGAACAAGCTGATGGCGTCGCTGAAGGCCGGCGACAGCGCCACCGCCAATGTCGAGAAGTGGAGCCCGGAGACCTGGCCGAAGGAGGTCAAGGGCGTCGGCTTCACCGAGGCGCCGCGCGGCGCGCTCGGCCACTGGATCAAGATCAAGGATGGCAAGATCGACAACTACCAGGCGGTGGTGCCGACCACCTGGAACGGCAGTCCGCGCGATCCCAAGGGCGGCATCGGCGCCTTCGAGGCGAGCTTGCTCGAAACCCCGATGGCCGATCCGAACCAGCCTTTGGAGATCCTGCGCACGCTGCATTCGTTCGACCCGTGTCTGGCCTGCTCAACTCATGTCTTGAGCGAGGACGGCCAGGAAATGAGCCGGGTGACGGTGCGCTGATCGCGCATGGGAGGAATCGATGCGGCAAGTTGCACCTGAGTGCTCGTCACGAGCACGGCCTTCACCTCTCCCCGCCTGCGGGGAGAGGGAAGTTCGCCGCTCCACTTCGATCAACATCGACACCACGCAGCAGCAGACGTTTCATCGAGCCGCTAAGCCCAAGGCTGACGCGGCGGCTTCAAGGAGATAACGATGACGCAGATCGAGCGGGTTCATGGCGCCCTCGACGCCCGCGGCGAACGCGCCAAGTCGTTGCAGACCGTCTATGTCTACGAAGCGCCGGTCCGGCTCTGGCACTGGGTCAACGCGCTGTTGATCGTGACCTTGTGCATCACCGGCTATCTGATCGGCTCGCCGCTGCCGTCGGTGTCCGGCGAGGCCTCGGCGAGCTTCCAGATGGGCTATATCCGCTTCGTGCATTTCGCCGCCGGGCAGTCGCTGATCGTGTTCTTCCTGCTGCGGCTATATTGGGCATTCGTCGGCAACCGCAATTCGCGGCAGATCTTCTATCTGCCGCTGCACAACCGCACCTGGTGGTGGGGCATCTTCTATGAGTTGAAATGGTACTTCTTCATGGTCAAGGACCCGAAGAAGTATATCGGCCACAACCCCTTGGCGCATGTGGCGATGTTCTCCTTCATGGTGTTCCTGCTGTTCATGATGGCGAGCGGCATGGCGCTGTATTCCGAAGGCCAGGGCATCGACAGCTGGCAATACAAGCTGTTCGGCTTCATGTTCGCGATCTTCCCGAACAGCCAGGATCTGCACACCTGGCATCACCTCGGGATGTGGGCGATCGTGGTGTTCGTCGTCGTGCATATCTACGCCGCGGTGCGCGAGGATATCCTCAGCCGCCAGAGCATGATCTCGTCGATGATCTCCGGCGAGCGGCTGTTCCGCGACGACATCGACGACTTTCCGCGATGAGTGCGATGATCAGCAACGATAGCAACGGGACGCGACCGCTCCGCGCGCTGGTGCTCGGCATCGGCAACATCCTGTGGGCCGACGAGGGGTTTGGCGTGCGCGCGGTGGAGGAATTCCACCAGCGCCACGTCTGCCCCGAGAGCGTCACGGTGATGGACGGTGGCACCCAAGGGCTCTACCTCGTGCAATACGTCAACGAGGCCGACCGGCTGATCGTGTTCGACGCGGTCGATTACGGAATGGAGCCCGGTACGTTGAAACTGGTGCGCGACGACGAGGTGCCGAAATTCACCGGCATCAAGAAGATGAGCCTGCACCAGACCGGCTTTCAGGAGGTGCTGAGCGCCGCCGATCTGCTCGGCCATGTGCCGGCCGAGATGCTCTTGATCGGCTGCCAGCCGCAGGATCTGGAGAATTGGGGCGGCCCCTTGACCGCGCCGGTGCGCGGCCAGATCGATGCTGCGGTCGACGCCGCGGTGGCGGCGCTGGCCGACTGGGGCGTTCACGTATCGCCGCGCCAAACGCCGCTCGCGCCCGGCGACCGGTTGCTCGAGGGCGCGATCGATTTCGAAAATTACGAGCGCTGCCCGACCGCGCGGGCGCTGCTCGCCGCGCGTGACGCGTGATTGAGCCCGGGAGCTAAGCCAGATGTGCGTAGGCGTGCCGATGACGGTGGTGACCAGCGACAACGGCACCGCGCTGTGCGAGCGGCGCGGCGAGCAGCGCCGGGTCTCGACGCTGCTGATCGGCGAGGTCGCGGTAGGCGACCGGGTGCTGGTGTTCATCGACAACGCCATGCGACTGCTCGAGCCCGACGAGGCCCGGCTGATCGACGACGCGTTGGACGGCCTCGCCGCGGCGATGCAGGGCCGCGATTTCGAGCATCTGTTCGCCGACCTGATCGACCGCGAACCGCAATTGCCCGCGTTCCTGCGCAACGACGTCGTCCCGCCGCACGGTTGAAGCCGCCACAGCGGCCCATGCGACTTTTGTCGTGGCGCGAGCCCTGCAATTTAACTATCCAGTGCCGCAAAATCATGTTTCCATTCACGGCGCGGGTCTGGCGCGGAATGGTCAGAACGTGTCCGATATCGGCCACGTTCCTTCCATCGGCGGATGCCGAGCGGTTGGCACGTAGCTTGCTGAACCGATCAAGCTTGTCCGACGAATGGCGAGCTACGAACACAACAGGGTGGGGGGGGGGAGATGAGCACATCGCTCGCTGCAGAAGACGTGCGCCTGGACGGCGTGCCGACGGTCGACGCCGCGACGCTCGACGATCTGTTCGCCTCCGCTCCCGATGCAATCTTGTTGCTGTTCTTTCGCGGCGATCCTTCGCGTCCTGAAGTCAGCGACATCGCGGTGGTGCTGCCGCAACTGAGCAAAGCTTTTGCCGGCCGGCTGACGCCCGCGGTGGTCGCGGCATCCGCCGAGGCGGCGCTGATGCAGCGCTTCGGCGTTCGCGCGGCGCCGAGCCTGGCGCTGCTGCGTGCCGAGCGCACGCTCGGCGTGATCGCCAAGATCCAGGACTGGTTGGTCTATATCGCGCGCATCGAAGCCATGCTCAAGGCCGACGGTCATTCCGCGCAGCAGGGAGCGACGTCATGAGGGTGGGATATTGCAGCGCGGATGACAGCGACGACGTCGCGATGACGCTCGTGCCGGTCGGCCACGACGAAGGCGGCAGCGCCCGGCGCGGCTTGACCCGCGCCGGCGCGGTGGCGGCGCTGTCGACCCAAAGCGGCGCCGAATTGACGCGACAATGTCCGCTTCTGTTGGCGCTATTGCCGCGGCTCGCCGCGGCTTTGGCCGCGCAACGCGCCGAGGCACCGACGCAGATCTTTGCGCTCGATGAGTTGTCGGAGGCCGAGCGCGACCTGTTGGTCGACGTACTCGGCGAGGGCGAGGTCGGCGGAATCGTCGCGCTGCCGGATCGCCGCATCGCCCAGATCCAGGAATCCGTGCTCGCCGGGCTGTGGCTGATCCGCATCGAGGGCGACGCCGCGCAGCCGCGCGTCGAATATGTCGAGGTCGGCGCGATCCCCGAATTGGTGCGCCGCGCCGCGCAGGACTTCACTTTGAGCGACGTCGTGCTCGGCGCAGCGCCCGCCGACGCGATGAACGTGATGCCGGTATTGGCCGAGATCCGCGAGCGCAAGGCCGCGCATCGCGCAGGGATGCCCTCGCACGTCATCAACTTCACGCTCTTGCCGATGAACGCCGTCGACATGGCGCATCTGCAGGCGACGCTCGGCAACGGCCCGATCCAGCTGCATTCGCGCGGCTACGGCTCGTGCCGGGTGCTGGCCACCGCCACCCGCGACGTCTGGTCGGTGCAGTTCCTCAACGCCATGGACACCATGATCCTCGACACGTTGGAGATCGGCGACGTGCCGGCAGCGGCCTGCGCCGCCGACGAGGATTTTTCCGACTCTGCCGAACGGCTCGGCGAGATCATCGAGGCGTATTTCGAATGAGCGGCTTCGAGAATTTCGGCAAACGCGAGACCGACGCGGCGACGCGGATGGAATGCGGCATCTGCTGGACGGTGTACGACCCTGCGGAAGGCGATCCGCATCGCGGTGCCGAGCCGGGCACGCCGTTCTCTCAGCTGCCGGAGGATTGGAGCTGTCCGAATTGCGACGCCCCGGCCGGCAAATTCATGAGGCTCGACGATGCCGACTGACGTCGATCGCGAGCAGGCTGAGGCTGCGAAGGCTGCGGCGATCGGCGCGGCGCTGGCGGCGTTGTATCGCGCCGCCGATCGCGGTATGCGCGAGCTGCCGATCCACAACGCCAAGCTCGACGTCGCCGCGGTCGGCTTCCGCGCCCACGAGGGCCGCGCGCTCGGCGTGGTGTTGACGCCGTGGTTCATGAATCTGGTGCTGGCGCCGCTCGACGCGACGGCGCCCAGCGATGCCCCGCCCGGCGCGACGCTGTCGCGCAGCCTGCCGGCGGGGACGTTCGATTTCACCGTCGGCGCGTTGGATGGTTTTGGCATCATCGAGAGTTGCTCGCTGTTCTCGCCGATGTTCGAGTTCGCCGATCAGGACAGCGCGCTGGCCGCGGCCGAGGCGGCGCTCAAAGCGGTGCTCGATCCGGAGTTCGACGTCGCGCCCGCCGCGACCGAAGCTGCGCCGCCGCCACCGCCCCCTGCCGCGATCGACCGCCGCAATTTTTTGCGCGGCGCGTTGTCCAGCGGGGCGCGGCCATGACCGGCGCGGCGGCAGCGGACGGCATCGAAGTGACGCTGCAGCTCGCCGCCGGCCGTGTCGCCGAGGTTGCGATCACCACGCGGCCGCCATCCGGCATCGACCGCTACGCCAAGGGCCGGCCCGCCGACGAGGTCGCCAAGGCGCTGCCGCGGATATTTGGGCTCTGCGCCATGGCGCAGGGCGCCGCAGTGATTGCTGCGACCGCCGCCGCGCGCGGCACCGCACTTGCTCCCGATCAGTTGGCAGCGTGCGCGAGTGCGGTCGCCGCCGAACGCGTGCTGGAATTGCTGCGCGGCACGGTGACGATGCTGGCAGGACCCGATCTCGGCGGCACCGCACCGGCGTTGCGCGCGCTCGGTGCTGCCGCACACAGCTTCGACGCCGCGGCGCTGCCCGATCGCGCGGCGAGTGACGCCGCGATCGACGCGATCGAGCAGAACCTCGTGGCGCTCGGCCTTTCCGCGCATTGCTTCGATGGCGCCGACAAATGTCAACGCTGGGCTGCATCCGATGCGCCGCTGCCGCGGCTATTGCAGCCGTTGCTCGCCGGCGATGCCAGTTCCGGCGCCCTCGTGCTCGATGCACTGAGCGCCGCCGACGATGCGGTGATCGCAGACAGACTGGGGCAGGGCGGCGCCGCGTTTGCCGCCCGTCCGCATCTCGACGGCCGGGTGCCGGAGACCGGCGCGTTGGCGCGGACCCGCTCGCATCCGCTATTGTCCTGCCGCGACGCCACGCTTGCCGCGCGCCTGTTGGCGCGGTTGATCGAAGCGCGGCAGACCCCCGCATTGCTCCGCGGCCTCGCCGCCGGCGTCGCCGATCCCGCCGAACTGATCGCCGCCATGCCGCTGGCGCCCGGCATCGGCTTTGCCGCGGTGGAATGCGCCCGCGGCCGGTTGCATCATTGGATCGCGCTTAGCGCCGATGGCCGCATCGCCAGGCTGGAAATTCTGGCGCCGACCGAATGGAATTTTCATCCCCAAGGGCCGCTCGCCCGTGCGCTGCACGGCGCTGCGGCCCGCACCGACGCCGAACGCCGCAGCATCGAACAATTGATAGCGGCGTTCGATCCCTGCGTTGGCCTGGCGGTGCATTATGCGGAGTTGACCGATGCATGAGATGGCGCTGTGCGAGGGTATGCTCGACATCATCCAGCGCGAGGCCGAACGCCAGCAATTCAGCCGGGTGCGCACGGTGTGGGTGGAGATCGGCGCGCTCAGCCATGTCGAGCCCGAAGCGATGCGGTTCTGCTTCTCGGCGGTGACCCACGGCAGCATCGCCGCCGACGCCCGCTTTGAGGTCGTGGAAGTGCCCGGCGAAGCCTGGTGCATGAATTGCGAAAAGACCGTGCCGGTGAAGCGGCGCTACGATCCATGTCCGCATTGCGGCGGGCATCAATTGCAGGTCACCGCGGGCGACGACCTGCGCGTCAAGGAATTGGAGGTCGATTGATGTGTACGGTGTGCGGATGCGACGGCAAGTCCGATCACGATCATGCTCATGACGGCCACGATCATGAGCACGTCCACGGCGACGCTCATCATCATCACCATCATCATCACCACGAGGGCGATGACCATGATCACGTCCACGCGCATGATCACAGCCATGATCACGACCACGCGCCGGCCGCGGCACCGGCCACGCTGGATTTCGGCGGCGGCATCGCCGGCGTGCATGTCGCCGGGCTGTCGCAGTCGCGCATCGTGCAGATCGAGCGCGACATCCTCGGCAAGAACAACGCTCATGCCGCCGACAATCGCGCGCGCTTCGCCGCCGCCGGCACGCTGGCTTTGAATTTCGTGTCCAGTCCGGGCTCCGGCAAGACTTCGCTGCTGGTCCGCGCCATCACCGATCTCAAGGACAAATTCCCGATGGCGGTGATCGAGGGCGATCAGCAGACCGCCAACGACGCCGAGCGTATTCGCGCCACAGGCGTCCCGGCGATCCAGATCAACACCGGCAAGGGCTGCCACCTCGACGCCCATATGGTCGGCCACGCGCTCGGGCAATTGCCGCCGTTGTCGCAGGGCGTATTGTTCATCGAGAATGTCGGAAATCTGGTCTGCCCGGCGGCGTTCGATCTCGGCGAAGCCCACAAGGTGGTGGTGCTGTCGGTCACCGAGGGCGAAGACAAGCCGCTGAAGTATCCCGACATGTTCGCGGCTAGCGACCTGATGCTGATCAACAAGGTCGATCTGTTGCCGCATCTCGATTTCGATCTGGCGAGCTGCATCGAATACGCCCGCAGGATCAATCCGAAGATCGCGGTGCTGACGCTCTCGGCGCGCTCCGGCGAAGGATTTTCGGCGTTCTACGCCTGGATCGAAAAGCGGCTGGCCGAAGCGCGTAGCGCCGCCAAGGCCGCGGAGTAGTTGGAGGACGAGCCGATGTGTCTGGCGATCCCGGCCGAAGTCACCGAACTGTTGCCCGAGCAGATGGCGCGGGTCAGCGTCGACGGCGTCGGCAAGCTGGTTTCGGTGGCGCTGCTCGACGATCTTTCGGTCGGCGACTACGTCGTGCTGCATGTCGGCTTCGCGCTGACCCGGATCGATCCCGACGAAGCCCGCCGCACGCTGGCGCTGCTCGGCCAACTCGGCGCGGAGGTTGTGGCATGAAATATGTCGACGAGTATCGCGACGGCCAACTCGCCCGAGGCCTCGCCGCCACCATCGCCCGCGACAGCGATCCCGCGCGCAACTACGCGCTGATGGAATTCTGCGGCGGCCACACCCACGCGATCTCGCGCTACGGCCTCGAGGATCTGTTGCCGGGCAACGTTCGCATGGTGCACGGTCCCGGCTGCCCGGTCTGCGTGCTGCCGATCGGCCGCATCGACATGGCGCTGCAGCTCGCGACCCGGCCGAACGTGACGCTGTGTTGTTACGGCGACCTGATGCGGGTGCCGGGCTCGCGTGGCAACTCGCTGCTGCGCGCCAAGGCGGCGGGCGCCGACATCCGCATGGTGTATTCGACGCTCGATGCGCTCGCGCTCGCCGAGGCCGAGCCGTCGCGCGACGTGGTGTTCTTCGCCATCGGTTTCGAGACCACCACGCCGCCGACCGCGCTGGCGGTCCGGCTGGCGCAGAAGCGGGGCCTCACCAATTTCAGCGTGTTCTGCAACCACGTGCTGACGCCGTCGGCGATCCAGCGGATTCTCGCTTGCGACAGCGACGGTGTGCACATCGATGGCCTGGTCGGTCCGGCGCATGTCTCCACCGTGATCGGCACCGCGCCGTTCTCACGCTTCGCAACCGAGTTCGCCAAGCCGGTGGTGGTGGCGGGCTTCGAGCCGCTCGACGTGATGCAGGCGATATTGATGCTGATCCGCCAGGTCAATGACGGCCGCGCCGAGGTGGAAAACCAGTACATCCGCGCGGTGACGCCCGACGGCAACCGGATCGCGCAGGGCGAAGTCGCGGATATCTTCGAATTGCGTGAGAGTTTCGAGTGGCGCGGGCTCGGCCAGATCCCCGCCAGCGCGCTGCGCTTGAAACCAGCCTATGCCGGCTTCGACGCCGAGCGGCGCTTTGCGCTCGACGATATGTCCGCCAGTGACAACCCGGCCTGCGAATGCGGCGCCATCCTGCGCGGCGTCAAGCGCCCCGCCGAATGCCGATTGTTCGGCAAAGCATGCACGCCGGAGAGTCCAATGGGC
This sequence comes from Rhodopseudomonas palustris BisB18, assembly GCF_000013745.1. GTDB lineage: Bacteria > Pseudomonadota > Alphaproteobacteria > Rhizobiales > Xanthobacteraceae > Rhodopseudomonas_A > Rhodopseudomonas_A palustris_F. Next base: position 4,183,315 of record NC_007925.1, on the reverse strand, counting down.
TCCTGCATGGTGTCGTCGGAAGGCGCCTGCGCGGCGCATTGGAGCTATGGCCGGTTTCGCGACCACGCCCGGAGGAAAACCGCATGAGCGCGCGCCAGCGTCACCGCAAGCTCGATCTCGTGGCCGGCCGGGTCGAGCTGTCGCACGGCGCCGGCGGTCGCGCCATGGCGCAGCTGATCGCGGAGGTGTTTCACGCAGCCCTCGACAACGACTGGCTGCGCCGCGGCAACGATCAGTCGGCGTTCGACGTCGAGGCCGGCCGCATGGTGATGACCACCGACGGCTATGTGATCTCGCCGTTGTTTTTTCCCGGCGGCGACATCGGCTCGCTTTCGGTGCACGGCACCATCAACGACGTGGCGATGGCCGGGGCAAAGCCGCTGTATCTGTCGGCGAGTTTTATTATCGAAGAGGGGTTTCCGCTCGCGGACTTGAATCGCATCGCCGACAGCATGGGGCAAGCGTCGCGCGAGGCTGGTGTGCCGGTGATCACCGGCGACACCAAGGTGGTGGAGCGCGGCAAGGCCGACGGCGTGTTTATCTCCACCGCCGGCGTCGGCGTGCTGCCGCACGGCCTCGAGCTCTCCGCCGACAAAGCGCGGCCCGGCGACAAGCTGCTGCTGTCCGGCTCGCTCGGCGATCACGGCGTCGCGGTGATGTCGCGGCGGCAGAATCTGGCCTTCGACACCAACATCGTGTCGGACTCCGCGGCGCTGCACGGTCTCGTCGCCGACATGGTCGCGGTGGCTGGGGCTAGCCTGCGGGTGATGCGCGATCCGACCCGCGGCGGGCTCGCCGCGACGCTGAATGAACTGGCGCAGCAATCCCGCGTCGGCTTCCGCATCGACGAGGACAATCTCCCGATCAAGCCGCAGGTCGCCGCCGCCTGCGAATTGCTGGGCCTCGATCCGCTCTACGTCGCCAACGAGGGCAAGCTGGTTGCGATCGTCGCACCCGACGCCGCCGAGGCGGCGCTCTCGGCGATGCGCCGGCATCCGTTGGGGCGCGAGGCTACTATCATTGGCGAGGCGGTTGAGGACGAGCATCGCTTCGTGCAGATGACCACCGCGTTCGGCGGCGGCCGCATCGTCGATTGGCTGGCGGGCGATCAATTGCCACGGATCTGTTGAGGGCGTGATGGATGCTTTTGCGAGCGAAGGCCGGGTGGCGGAGCGCAACCGCGGGCGATCGATGACCGCTACCGTGCTGGTGGTCGACGACGAGGTGCGGTCGCTGGAATCGCTGCGCCGGGTGCTCAGCGACGAGTTCGAGGTGATCTGCGCCAAGGACGCCGCCGAGGCGCGGCGCTGCCTGGAAAGCGAGATCGTCCACGCCATCCTGTGCGACCAGCGTATGCAGGACGAGACCGGCGTCGAATTCCTCAAGCACGTCCGCTCGACCTGGCCGGATCCGGTACGGATGATCATCTCCGGCTATTCGGAGTCCGAGGACATCATCGCCGGCATCAACGAGGCCGGGATCTATCAATACGTCGCCAAGCCCTGGCATCCCGACCGGCTGCTCGACACCGTGCGCGGCGCGGTCGAATTGTTTCGGCTGCAGCAGGAAACCGAGACCGCCGCGGTCGACATGAAGCTGGCGCCGGAGCGGGTCACCCGCGTGGTCACCGAGAAGCGCGGCGCGGCGCGGCAGCTCTATGACTTCGATCGCATCGTGCACGCCCCGGACAGTCCGTTGCGCGGCGTCATCGATCTTGGCCGTCGCGCCGCCGAGTACGACATCTCGGTGCTGATCACCGGCGAATCCGGCACCGGCAAGGAACTTTTGGCCCGCGCGATTCACTACGGCTCCGGCCGCGCCGGCAAGGCCTTCGTGGTGGAGAATTGCGGCGCGCTGCCGGATCAGTTGTTGGAAAGCGAATTGTTCGGCTGCAAGAAGGGCGCCTTCACCGGCGCCTATCAGGATCGCATCGGGCTGTTCGAGGTCGCCGACGGCGGCACCATCTTCCTCGACGAGATCGGCGAGACCTCGCCGGCGTTCCAGGTCAAGCTGTTGCGGGTGCTGCAGGAAAGCGAGATCCGCCCGCTCGGCGCGCAGCGCGTGCGCAAGGTCGACGTCCGCGTCGTCGCCGCCACCAACCGCGATCTCGAAGCCGAGGTGCGCGCCGGCCGCTTCCGCCGCGATCTGTATTATCGGCTGGCGGCGTTTCCGCTGCACATGCCGGCGCTGCGCGAACGGCCGATGGATATTCCGTTGATCGCCGCAAAAGTGCTGGCCGACGTCAACAAGTCCTATGGCCGGCAGGTCGCCGGCATCGCCCGCGATACGCTGACGGCGATGCAGCGGCATGATTGGCCGGGCAACGTCCGCGAGTTGCAGAACGAGATCCAGCGCATGGTGGTGCTGGCCAATGACGGCCGGCTGCAGAGCAAGGATCTGTCGAACCGGGTGCGCAATGCCGGCGCGCCCGCCGAGCCCTCGCGCGCGGCCGACGGCGAAGCCGCGACGCTGAAACACCGCGTCGAGGCGCTCGAGCGCGCCATGATCGCCGACGCGCTGCAGCGCCACGGCGGCAACATCAGCCGGGTCGCCGCCGAACTCGGACTGTCGCGGGTCGGCTTGCGCAACAAGCTCGGGCGCTACGACATCCGCAAGGGCGTGGTCGATGCCGATTGATCGCGTCGCTGTCGGCCCGGAGGACTTGATCGCCAAGGTCGGCGACCGCGCGCCGCATGGGCTCGACGGCGAGCGCGAGGCGGTGTGGATCGAAGTGATCCGCAAGATGGACGAGGTCTACGCCGACCTGTTGCGCTACGAGACCGATCTCGAACAGAAGAACGCCGCGCTGGAAGAGGCGCAGGCCTTCATCTCCAGCGTCATCGAGTCGGTGTCCGACATCTTGATCGCCTGCGGCCGCGACGGCAGCATCCTGCAGGTCAATCCGGCGGCGGTGCATCTGTTGGGACGTCCCGCCGAGGCGCTGACCAGGCGGCCCTTGGTCGAACTGATCGACGCCCCCGATCGGCTGCGCGTCGACGCGTTGCTCAAGGCCGGGCTGTCGTCCGACGTCATGACCTTCGAGATCCGCTTCGTCACCGCCGCCGGCATCTCGGATCTCTACGCCGTGAACGGCGCCACGCGTTACGATCCCTCCGGCGCCCGGGTCGGCACGGTGCTGACCGGGCGGCCGATCGGCGAACTCCGCCGCGCCTATGAGGCGCTGCACGCCGCGCACAGCGAATTGCAGCGCGCGCAGCGGCAATTGGTCGAGCAAGAGAAGATGGCGAGCCTCGGCCGCTTGGTCGCCGGCGTCGCGCACGAGCTGAACAATCCGATCAGCTTCGTCTACGGCAACATCCACACCCTGGAGCGTTATCGCCAGCGGCTGGGCCGCTATCTCGGCGCGATCCATGGCGGCGCCGATGCCGCCGAGATCGACAGGTTGCGCCACGAGTTGCGGATCGACGCGCTGCTCGACGACAGCGGCTCCTTGATTGAGGGCACGCTGGAAGGCGCGATGCGGGTCTCCGACATCGTGAAAAATCTGCGCCGGCTGTCGTTCCTCAAGGCCGGCGAGGCGCAGCCGGTCGACATCGAGCGGGTGATCCGCACCGCGGCGCGCTGGGCCTCGCGCGCCAAGGCCGGCCGCGCCGAGATCTTCTTCGACATCGAGAAAGACCTGTCGATCGTCGGCAACGAAGGCCAGTTTCACCAGATCATCGTCAATTTGGTCGACAACGCGCTCGATGCCGTTCGCGGCGAGCCCGAGCCGCTGATCGAGATTTCCGCGCGGCGGCGTGGCCCCGAGGCGGTGATCGCGATCGCCGACAACGGCCCGGGCCTTGCGGAAGGGTTGATCGACAAGATCTTCGAGCCGTTCTTCACCACCAAGCCGGTCGGCGAGGGCACCGGGCTCGGGCTGTGGATCAGCTACGGCATCGCCCGCGAATATGGCGGCGCGCTGGCCGCCGCCAACCGCTGCGGCGGCGGCGCGGTGTTCACGCTGACGCTGCCGGCGGGGTGAGGCGAGGCCGGCGGCTGGCCAGCAGCTGCCGCGGCCCGTCGTCATGCATGACCGCGATGCGGCTGCCGCGCAGATCGAGATCTTGACGGAGCTGCTGGCTCCGGCTTGGTAGCGCAGGCGCCGCTGACCGCGGATCGGGCGCGGCCCCCATGAGCGAGGATCACCACACGATGCATCGGGTGTTTGCCTACGGCACGTTGAAGCGCGGATTGAAGAACCATCATCTGATGGCGCGCGCGCGGTTTCTCGGGTTGGCCGCCAGCGTGCCGCACTACCGCATGATCGCCGGCGACTATCCGGTGCTGTTCGAACAGGGCGCCGGGCTGTTGCCGGTCAGCGGCGAATTGTTCGAGGTCGACGACGCCACGCTGGTCGAACTGGACAAGCTGGAATCGGTCGGCACATTGTACGACCGCAAGACCGTCGCCATCGCGCTCGGCGACGCTGGTGTCACCGACGCCTTCATCTATATCGGCCGCCCGGCGGCGTGGGCGAGCCGCGGCTGGCTGCCGTTCACCGCGCGCGACGCCGATGGCCGGCTGCACTGGCCGGCGCCGGCGGGGTGATATTCGCCGCGTCAATCAAACACGAGCCGTCATCCCGGATTGCGAGTTCGAAGAACGAGCAAGTCCGGGATCCATATCCCCTGCAGGGGTTATGGATCCCGGGTTCACTCGCGGCTTTCGCCGCTCATGCCCCGGGATGACGGCCTGACGCGTGACGATGGCCAACTACTTGTTCAACGCGCCTCGCCACCAGCGGTCATTCCGGGGCGCGGGCCGCGGCAGCGGCGCGCGAACCCGGAATCTCGCCGCGGCGAAAGCGCCCGAGCCCGTTGCGGGATTCCGGGCTCGCTCGAGCTTGCGCTCTCGCGCCCCGGAATGACGCTGCTATTTGTGATGCGCCTCAACACGGCTGCGGCGGCCTGCGCGGGCCGCACGCGCCGCCGCCATCAAAACCGAAACGCCAGCGCCTCCGGCGGCAGTTTGACGTCGGGCAGGTTGCGCGGGTCGGCGACCGGATCGAGCACCTGCTGGCGCACCGGGATCACCCCCGCCCACACCTGGAAGCCGTAGTCCTCGGCCTCGTCTTCGGGGTGGCCGGTGCGGATCTTGGCGGAGGCCTCGTCGAACCGCATCGACAGGATCGTGGTGGCCTTCAATTCCTTCGGCAGCATCGGCCGCAGCCGCTCCCATTGCCCGGCAATCAGCCGGTTCACGAAGGTGCGCAGATGGGCTTCCTTCTCCGCGGGATCGGTGACCTTCTCCGGCCGGCCGAACACCATCACCGAGCGATGGTTGATGTTGTAATTGAACGCCGAGCGCGCCATCACCAGCCCGTCGACGATGCTGGCGGTGAGGCAGACCTCGGCGCCCTCGATCGCATTGATCATCCGGCTGGCCGCCGAGCCATGCCAATACACCCGATCGCCCTCCCGCCAATGCATGGTCGGGGTGACGAACGGCTTGCCGTCGACCACGTAGCCGATGCTGCAATGAGGAACAGCGTCGAGGATCGCCGCGATGGTGTCGTGGTCGTAATTGGCCAGCCAATGGTAGCGCTTGACCCGGGTGCGGTCACTGGGCGGGGTGGACATCGTCGCATTCCTATCGTTGTCAGGCATCGTCGCGTCATATCCACTGATATACAACGCGTCGCGTGAGTCGATAGGCCATTGGGCGATGCGCCGCGTTGCGCCCGGGGCCAAGCGCCGCGCTACAGCATCCCGGGGCGGAACAGCTTGCGCCGGCTGATGATCTTGCCGGACACCATGAACACGCCGTCGCCTTGGTAATGCAGCGTTTGCGGCTGCTTCGGCGAGGCTGCGACATGCGCCTGCACCACTTCGAAGATGAAGAAATTGTATTTGTCGACCAGGGCGTCGTCGGCGAGCTTGCACTCGAAATTGGCGTGGCACTCGGCGATCAGCGGCGCCTTGACCCGCGTAGCCGGCTGCGCGGTCAGGCCGAAATGTTCGAATTTGTCGATTTCCGCCCCGCTGCAATTGCCGATCCCGACCACCTGATCGGTCAAAGCGGTGGTCGGCAGGTTGATCACGCATTCGCCGCTGTCGCGGATCAGCCCGAACGAATGATTGCCGCCGGCGATCACGCAGCCGAGCAGCGACGGGGTGAATTCCATCACCGTATGCCAGCCCATGGTCATGATGTTGCGCTCGGCGCCGCGCGCCGACGACACCAGCACGATCGGGCCGGGCTCGAGATAGCGGCGCACCTGCGACACCGGAAAATCGAGTTTGGCCGGGTGCTTGCTCATGCTGCGTCCACCATACCGAAGATTGCCTTTAGTCGCAGGCCCGCGCGGCGAATTGCCCGGTGATGTCGACATGCATGACCGCCACATAGTTGTTGAGCAGTCCCTGCAGGCGCAGCACGTTGATTCGAAACCAACGCTGCTCGGTCGGCGAGTGACAGGGATAGTCGAGCTTGAACTGCTCGACATTGTCGTTCAGCACCGAGCGGATCCCGTCGGCGACGGCGCGGCCGTCCTGCACGCCGCTGCGAAAAGCCTGTTCGCAGATCTCCAAGTAATTCCGGCCGACGCAATAGGCGTGGTCGTTCAGCGTGTTTTCGCGCGCGAATCGACGCCAGCCTGAATTGGTCACGACGATGTCGCCGGCTTCATCCAGCAGCACGACATGGGCCGGCAGCGGATCCAGCATGGCGGCCAATTCTCTCGTGGTCGCGGGCATCGGGTGGCGGTCCTTCGCAGCGTTTCTTGATACGATTGCGCCTCTGACAGTCGCGATCCGTCACGCGGCGGAGTTGTTGCGCGGCCGTCGAAGTCGGCACATTAGCAAAATCTTCAGCGGCGGTGTGGTTTCGCTTGCGCGTTCTGCCGAAAGATCCGCAGCGGCGCTCAACCGCTGTCGGCGCGGCCGGGCTTGCCTCCGCGCTAGGCGAATCCAACGCAAGCTGATGCCGCCGCCGCGAAGCGCAACGCGGCTTGCCGCTGCGGCCCAGCCCCGCGCGGGTCGTTCGCGGCCTCGGCGGTTGCTGCGAAAGCCGCGGAGAACCCTATGAAAACCCCTGCAAACGGTCGCTTCGCGCGGCTTTTCGCAATATTGTTGCCGCACCGAATCAGCCAGCAAGGAGACAAAATGGCGACGCAGATGACGAAATCGCAGCTTATCGAGAAGATCGCCACCCAGAGCGAACTGGCCAAAAAGGACGTCAAGGGCGTGCTCGAGGCGATGACCGAAATCGGCTACAAGGAGCTGAAGAAGAACGGCGTATTTCTCGTTCCGGGCTTCGCCAAATTCGTTGTCATCAAGAAGCCCGCCACCAAGGCGCGCAAGGGCACCAATCCGTTCAATGGTGAGCCGATGGTGTTCAAGGCCAAGCCGGCCCGCAAGATCGTCCGCGCGCGTCCTGTCAAAGCGGCGAAGGACTCGGTGTAATTCGGGACGCTCTCAACCGCCCATCCGGTCTTCGGCCGGGTGGGATCGCGGTTGGCGCTCGCTGCGGGATCTCGCGCTCAGCGCGAGGTGACGAGCCGACCGGCCTGGGTGCGATCCTGCCAGCCGTAGCGCACCAGTTCGGGAACGTCGTGTTCTTCGACCGGCCAGCCGACGCACAGATAGGCGATCAGCTTCCAGCGCTCCGGCACCTGGAGGTCGGCCTTGGCTTGCTCGGGATCGAGGATCGAGACCCAGCCGACGCCGAGGCCTTCGGCGCGGGCCGCAAGCCAGAACGTCTCGATCATCACCACCACTGAATAGTCCAGCGTCTCCGGCATGGTCTGACAGCCGACGCCGGCGCCCTGCGCGGTGCCGCGATCGCAGAACACCGCGAATTGCCGGGGCGCGACGTCGATGCCTTCGAGCTTCAGCCGGGCGTACAGATCGGCGCGCTCACCCTGAAAGCCCGACGCCGCCTTGGCGTTACAGGCGACGAAATTCTGGTGAATCTTTTCCCGGGTGTCCGGGCTGTCGACGCTGACCCAGCGCCATGGCTGGCTGTTGCCCACCGAAGGCGCGAGCTGTGCCAGATCCAGCAGCCGCTCGATCAAATCCGGTTCGACGGCGTCGCGGCGGAAACGCCGGACGTCGCGCCGCCACGCGATCAATTGCGCGAGCTTCGCCACAAACTCCGGGTCGAAATCCGGCGGCGTCAGAGCGAGTTCGGACTCTGACAGCGGGCCGGCGTCGAAATTCGTCACCTTGCGTCTCCTCAGCACAGTCAGCGCGTCGGCAGGTCGCTCGAAGCCGAGCACCATCTGATGTCCCGAAGCCCAAGTCCACCGCGCTAACCGGCGCGCAGTCTCGTGGAATTGGGATTCGGAAGTAGCAAATCGATGATCAACTTGGGGGTTTGGTTCAAAGTTCGCCGAAATGACGCGCGGGAAAGGGACAAGAGAACTTTGGACCGGCCCACTGGCACGACCTTGTTAGTCACGCGGGAACCGCGCTGTCAACGCCGTCAAACTCGCTTGCCGGCGGTCGAGCGAATTGCCTGCGAGAACGCCACGATGAGTCATCGCTCCGGTACTATGTTGCTGCAGGTTCCGCGTGGCGGATGGCCGACTGCACATTTGGAACGCAGCCGGCCCGATAACCGATCAGGACCGGGACGGCTGAGCGTCGTCACGTCATCCGATCATCCTCAGCTTCTATGACATCGTGGCAACGATTCGCTGGTGCGAAGCTTGCGGCGCCGCGCGGCGGCGTCCGCCCGGCGCATTACAGTTTGCCGTCCATCACGTCGCTGAGGCTGGCGACGTCGGTCAGCAGCCGCGCCGCGGCGCGCAGCAACGGCACCGCGAGAATGGCGCCGGTGCCTTCGCCGAGCCGCAGCCCGAGATCGAGCAGCGGCTTGGCCTGCATCGCTTCGAGCGCCAGGTCGTGGCCACGCTCGGCGGAGCGATGCGCGAACACGCAATAGCCGAGCGAAGCCGGCGCCAGCCGGACTGCCAGCAACGCCGCCGCGGTCGAGATGAAGCCGTCCACGATCACCGGGCGGCGCTGCGAGGCGGCGCCGAGAATGGCGCCGGTCATCATGGCGATTTCCAGCCCGCCGAATTCGGCGAGCACGTCGAGCGGCGCGGTGGCGGCGCTGCGCGCCGCGGCTTTTTCAATCGCCGCGCGCTTCTTCGCCATGCCGGCATCGTTCTGCCCGGCGCCGACCCCGATGCACTCTTCGAGCGGCGCCGGCGCCAACCGATGCAGCAGCAGCGAGGAGGAGGCGGTGTTGCCGATGCCCATTTCGCCGAGCGCGATGATGTCAGCGCCGTTGCGGATTTCCTCGATCGTCAATTGACAGCCGCGGTCGAGCGCGTCGATCGCCTGCTGCCTTGTCATCGCCGGCTCGCGCGCGGCGTTGCCGGTGCCCATCCGGATTTTGGCGTCGATCAGTCCGGGATGTTTCGGCAGTTCGGCGGCGACGCCTGCGTCGACCACGCGAATTTCTACATTGGTCGCCGCGGCGAAGGCGTTGGCGCAGGCGCGGCCGGCCAGATAGGTCATCACCATCCCCACCGTCACCGCGGCGGGAAATTGCGAGACGCCTTCTTCGGTGAGCCCATGATCGCCGGCGAACACCAGCAGCACCGCGTTGTCGCCGCGCGGCTCGCCGGGATGCCGGATCTGGCCGAGCTGCACCGCGAGGTCCTCGATCTGCCCGAGTGAGCCGAGCGGCTTGGCCTTGCCGTCGATCCGCGCGCGGATCGCGCTTTCGGCATTCGAATCGAGCGGCGCGATGCCGGGCGGCTGCCAGGCGGTTTCGGGAGCGGTGAGCATGATCTGTCCTTGTTGCAAGGCGGCGTAACTGACGCAACGCGCCGCGGCGGTCAACACCACCTAAGCGTGGTTGACCGCGCCAGCCGCGGCGCGCTAGCGTTGCGAACGATGGTCCTTCCACGTGGAAGGTGAAAAGGGAAGCCGGTGCGAGCGATTTCAAACCCGGCGCTGCCCCCGCAACTGTGAGCGACGAGCCCGCGCCGAGGCCACTGGGATGTTCCTGGGAAGGCGGCGAGGGGCTTTGACCCGCGAGCCAGGAGACCTGCCATCGTGAAGAGTGCTTTGAAGGCGTCGTCGGGGCGGGGTGCACCGGGCGGGAGCGAGCGCGATGGCGTCGAGCCATCGCACGCGACCCAACAAAGCTCGCGGCCGCAAGGCCCTGCTGTGAGCTGCCGATGGATCGCCACGCCCGTGAAGACCGTTCCCTGGACGCCCGTTCCCCGGCCGCGTTGCGCCCGACGCTGGTGCTGGGCGGCGCGCGCTCCGGAAAATCGTTGTACGCCGAGCAACTGATCGTCGACAGCGGGCTAGAGCGGATCTATCTCGCCACCGGCAGCGCCAGCGACGACGAGATGGCGGCGCGGATCGCGCATCACCGCACCCAGCGTGGCGACGGCTGGACCACCGTCGAAGAGCCGCAGGCCGTGGTCGAGACGCTGGCGCGCGAAGCAGGCTGCGGCCGCGCCGTGCTGGTCGATTGCCTGACGCTATGGCTGGCAAATCTGATGTATGCCGGGCGCGACGTCGCCGTCGCCTCGCGCGCGCTCGCCGATCATCTGCGCGATGCGCGAGAGGCGATCGTGCTGGTGTCGAACGAGGTCGGGCTTGGCCTGGTGCCCGATACGCCGCTCGGCCGCGACTTCCGCGACGCCCAGGGCCGGCTCAACCAGATCGTCGCCGCCGCCGTTCCCAATGTGGTTTTCATCGCCGCCGGCTTGCCGCTGTGGCTGAAACGCACAACCGCAGGAGAGCCCTTCGCATGACCGCGCCGCCCAGCGACGACGAAGACAATCTGCGCCACGCCGAGAAGGCCAAGAAGCACAAGGCGGTGCGCGACAAGATGATGGCCGGCAAGATCGGCGAAAAGGGTTTGCTGATCGTTCACACCGGCACCGGCAAGGGCAAGACCTCGGCGGCGCTCGGCATGGTGTTCCGCCACATCGGCCACGGCATGCCGGTCGGCGTGGTGCATTTCACCAAGTCGCAGAAATGGGACACCGGCGAAGCCAAGCTGCTGTCGAAATTTCCCGAGCTGGTGACGCTGCACATCATGGGCGAGGGCTTCACCTGGGAGACCCAGGATCGCGCTCGCGACATCGCCGCCGCCCGCGCCGGCTGGGAGCGCGCCAAGGAGCTGATCCGCGACCACCGCCACCGCATGGTGCTGCTCGACGAGCTCAACATCGTGCTGCGCTACGACTACCTGCCGCTCGACGAGGTGCTGACGTTTCTGCGCGACGAGAAGCCGGCCGACAAGCACGTCGTCATCACCGGCCGCAACGCCAAACCGGAACTGATCGAGCTCGCCGATCTGGTGACCGAGATGACGCTGGTCAAACATCCGTTCCGCGCCGGCGTCAAAGCCCAGAAGGGCGTGGAGTTTTAGCGCGATGATTTTTGTCGGGAATTTTGATTGCGTCATTCCGGGGCGCGAGCAGCGACAGCTGCGAGCGAGCCCGGAATCCATAACCCCTGCAGGGGATATGGATTCCGGGCCTGCGCCCCGATCGGCTGGCGCCGATCAGGTCGCATCCCGGAATCACAACTCATATGCCTCGCGGTTCGCGGCGTCATGACCACCCCCGCGCTGATGATCCAGGCCACCGGCTCCAACGCCGGCAAGTCGACGCTGGTTGCGGGATTGGCGCGCGCGTTGGTCCGCCGCGGCCTGAAGGTGGCGCCGTTCAAATCGCAGAACATGTCGAACAACGCCGCGGTGGCGGTCGATGGCGGCGAGATCGGCCGCGCCCAAGCGGTGCAGGCCCGCGCCGCGCGATTACAGCCCAGCGTGCACATGAACCCGGTGCTGCTGAAGCCGCAGACCGACACCGGCGCGCAGATCGTCGTGCAGGGCCAGCGCTGGGGCGTGCTCGGCGCGAAAAACTATCTCGACAAGAAGGCGGCGCTGCTGCCGTATGTGCTGGATAGTTTCGCGAAGCTTGCCCGCGACGCCGACATCGTCTTGGTCGAAGGCGCCGGCAGTCCGGCCGAGATCAATCTGCGGCAAGGCGACATCGCCAATATGGGCTTTGCCGAAGCCGCCAACGTGCCGGTGCTGCTCGCCGGCGACATCGACCGCGGCGGTGTGATCGCCAGCCTCGCCGGCACCCATCTGGTGCTGCAGCCCGACGAGCGCGCCCGCATCCAGGGATTCATCATCAACAAATTCCGCGGCGACCCGCGATTGTTCGACCAGGGCCTCACCGCGATCACGCGGCTCACCGGCTGGCCGTCGCTCGGCGTGGTGCCGTGGCTGCCGCAGGCGGCATTGCTACCCGCCGAGGACGCCGTCGATTTGAATCGCACTCATGAATCGACCGCGACGCGCATCATCGCGGTGCCGGTGCTGGCGCGGATCGCCAATTTCGACGACCTCGATCCGCTCGGCCAGGAGCCCGGCGTGAAACTGATCTTCGTGCCGCCCGGCCAGCCGATCCCCGGCAACGCCGACGTGGTGATTTTGCCTGGCAGCAAATCCACCCTCGGCGATCTGGCGTTCCTGCGCGCGCAGGGCTGGGACATCGACATCGCAGCACATCTGCGCCGCGGCGGTCACGTGCTGGGACTATGCGGCGGCTATCAGATGTTGGGCCAGACGATCGCCGATCCGGACGGGGTCGACGGCCCGGCCGGTACAGTGCCGGGGCTTGGCCTCCTCGATATCAGCACGCTGATGCGAGGCGACAAATCCACCACGCTGGTGTCAGGCGTGCATTGCGACAGCGGGGCTGCGATCCAAGGCTACGAGATTCACCTCGGCCGCAGCGACGGCGCCGATTGCGCAAGGCCGTTCCTCACCATCGACGGCCGGCCCGATGGGGCTGCGTCGCGCGACGGTCGCGTGCAAGGCACTTACGTGCACGGGCTGTTCAGCGGCGACGCGTTCCGCAAGGCCTGGCTGGCGCGGCTCGGCATCGCCTCGACGCTGGCTTACGAATCACAGATCGAAACCGCGCTCGACGCGCTGGCCGATCATCTCGAAACGCATCTCGATATCGATTCCATTCTTTCGATCGCGCGCAGCCGTCACAGCAGCAATGCCAGTGCGGCGTAAAGCACAGCCTCGAAGCCGCAGGCCGCCGCCATCAGCCGCAGCGCGCGGCCGATATCATGGGGCGTAGCATGATCGGGCGCTTCCGCATTGAGAAACGGATCTTCGACCAGGCCTTCGGCGTAGCGCCGCGGTCCGGCCAGCGCGATGCCGAGCGCGCCCGCCATCGCCGCCTCCGGCCAGCCGGCATTCGGCGAGCGGTGTTTTGGCGCATCGCGCAGCATCACCTTGAATGCGGTGCCGACCGATCCGTTGGCGAGCGGAGCGGCCAGCGCGATCAGCACGCCCGAAAGCCGCGCCGGCGCGAGATTGACCAGATCGTCGAGCCGCGCCGCCGCCCAGCCGAACGCGTAGTAGCGCGCGCTGCGATGGCCGATCATCGAATCCGCGGTGTTGATCGCCTTGTAGGCGAACAGTCCCGGCAATCCGAGCAGCGCCAGCCAGAACAGTGGCGCCACCACGCCGTCGGAAAAATTCTCCGCGCAGGATTCGATCGCCGCGCGCGACACCCCGGCTTCATCCAGCTGCTCGGGATCGCGGCCGACGATCATCGCCACCGCGCGGCGCGCCGCGACCAGCCCGCCGCTTGCGAACCCGGCGCGGACTTTGGCGACATGCTGATACAGACTGCGCTGCGCGATCAGGGTGGAGGCGAGCAATCCGAGCACAAAAACGCTGCCTTCGGTTTGCCACAACAATTTTTGCAGCAAAAACCCGGTCCCCGCCGCGACCGCCACCAGCACGATCACGGCGAAAATTCCGGCGAGCTTGCGCCAAGCCGGCGACCAATGCTCGCGATTGAGCGAACCATCGAGCCAGCCGATCAGCGCGCCGATCCAAACCACCGGATGCGCAACGCGGCGCCACAGCCAGTCGGGATCGCCGATCAGCGCATCGAAGATCAGCGCTGCGATCACCATCAGCAACGTATCATCCCAGATCAGCATCGCGCGAGTCCTCGTCGATTGGCCTCGGATGATGGCAGGAAGCAGCAATGAAACACGGCGGCGATTTGACGGACGCGATGGCGCGGCACGGCGGCGCGCCGCAAGCCTGGATCGATCTGTCCACCGGCATCAATCCGTGGCCGTGGCCGATTCCCGCGATCGCAGACGAGGCCTGGCAGCGGCTGCCGTCGCGTGGCGATGAAGTCGCACTGATCGACGCCGCGCGCGCGGCCTATCGCGTGCCCGCGGAGATAGCGATCGTCGCAGCCTCCGGCACCCAGGCGCTGATCCAGTGGCTGCCGCATCTTGCTGCGCCCGGCGCGGTCGCGATTGTTGGCCCGACCTACAGCGAGCACGCGAGCGCGTGGCGCAACGCCGGCCGCGAGGTGATCGCCATTGATGATGCTTGCGCATTGCCGAGCAGCGCGCGCCATGCGGTGATCGTCAACCCGAACAATCCCGACGGCCGCGTCGTCGATCGCGCGCAGCTCGCGGATGTCGCCGCCGTGCTGCAGGCCCGCGGCGGCTGGCTGGTGATCGACGAAGCCTTTGCCGACGTGACACCTGACATCAGCGCGACGGCGCTGTGCGCGGCGTTGCCGATCGTGATCCTGCGCTCGTTCGGCAAGTTCTATGGCCTCGCCGGATTGCGGCTCGGCTTCGCGCTGGCCGCACCATCGATCGCCGATCGCATCGAAGCTGCGATCGGGCCGTGGTGCTGCTCCGGACCGGCGCTGCGGATCGGCGCTGCCGCGCTGCGCGACCGGGCCTGGGCAGACGCGACGCGCACCGCCTTGACGCAACAAGCCATACGTCTCGATGCGGTGCTGAACAAAGCCGGGCTTAACGTCGTCGGCGGCACCGCGCTGTATCGATTGACCCGGCATCGCGAGGCGTTGCGGATCCACGATGGCTTGGCGCGACAACAGATCTGGTGCCGCCGCTTCGATTGGGCCGACGATCTGCTGCGGTTCGGCCTGCCTCCGGACGAGGCCGCACTGGATCGGCTGGCGGCTGCGCTGGGATAGCAAGGCGCCTGCGAACGCTGCCGGGGCAGACCCTGCAGTAACCGGGCGCAACACCGTCGCACGCGCGGTCTGCGGCCCCCTGTCGACCCGGCTGAATCTATGCTTTGACATGGTTCGTCATACGCCCAGGGCCCGGCGGTGATAGGCGAAAGATCGCTTGCCGCGCCATTTCGATTCGCGCTCAGCCGAATTCTGATGGCCGTCCGGCGGGCGATTGCGCATAAAGCACGACGTCGCGGTGCGACCAACCACAATATTGGGGGATATTTGCGTTTCGAATTGCCGGTGCAGCGGCTGACGCAGCCGCAGAGCGAGGATCGGGGCGCCGTGCGGCGCGCGGTTTTGATCGTCCTGGTCCTGGTCGGGCTGCGTCTGGTCGTGGCCGCGATCACGCCGTTGACCTTCGACGAAGCCTATTACTGGACCTGGTCGAAGAACCTGGCCGGCGGCTATTACGATCATCCGCCGATGGTCGCGCTGATGATCCGGCTCAGCACGCTGATCGCCGGCGACAGTGAATTCGGCGTCCGCTGGCTCTCGGTGCTGCTGGCATTGCCGATGAGCTGGGCGGTGTATCGCAGCGGCGCCATCCTGTTCGGCTCGGCGCGCGTCGGCGCCACCGCGGCGATCCTGTTCAACACCACGATGATGGCCTGGCTCGGCACCATCATGGCGACGCCGGACGTGCCCTTGATGCTGGCGTCGAGCCTGCTGCTGTGGTCGCTCGCCAAACTGCTGCAGAGCGGGCGCGGCGTATGGTGGCTCGCGGCAGGTGCCGCGGTTGGCGCGGCGCTGCTGTCGAAATACAACGCGTTGTTCTTCGGTCCCACGCTGCTGATCTGGCTGATCGTGGTTGCGGATCTGCGGCGCTGGTTGCGCTCGCCGTGGCCTTATCTGGGCGGGCTGGTGGCGCTGGCACTGTTCTCTCCGACGCTATTGTGGAACGCACAGCACGAATGGGCGTCGTTCCTCAAGCAGTTCGGCCGCGTCGGCGCCGCTGATTTTCGCCCCGGCTTCCTGCTCGGCATGCTGGGCGGCCAGTTCCTGGTGATGACGCCGGCGGTGGCGATCCTTGGCTGCAGCGGGCTGGTTGCGATGGCGCGCGGCGCCACCGGACTACGCGGCGCCGCCGCGCTGCTGCACATCACGATCTGGGTGGTGGTGGCCTATTTCCTGGTGCACGCGTTGCACGAGGAGGTGCATCCCGACTGGCTGTGTCAGATCTATCCGGCGATGGCGATTGCCGGGGCGGTCGCGCTGGAGCGGATGACGTGGCGGTCGCGCTGGCAACGCGTTGTGAATTTCCTCGGCCGCTGGGCGGTGCCGGGCAGCGCGGCGATGGTGGCGCTGATCGTGCTGCAGCTGCACACCGGCGTGCTCAGCGGCTATCGCAACGAAGAGGGCGTGCGGCTGGTCGGCGTCGGTTTTCGCGTTGCGGCGCACCAGATCGAGGCGATCCGCGTTCGGCTCGGCGCCAGTTGCATCCTGGCGGCAGACTACGGCACTACGAGTTGGCTGATGTTCTATCTGCCGCCCGGCAGCTGCGTGGCGCAGCATTTCGAGCGGATCCGCTGGGCCAATGCCAAGGAGCCCGATGCCGCGCTGCTGAACGGCAAGTTGCTGTTCGTCGGGCGCTCTTCCTATCAGCATTGGCTTCACCCATGGCTGCAGGAAGCATTCGCGAGCGTTGACAGCGTGGCGGAGGTCTCGCGCATGCGCGGCGCGACGGTGATTGAAACCTACCGCATCGACCTGCTGGAAGGCGCCAAAGGCGATATACTCCTCCGGTGGCCGCCGCCGGAGTTGATCCGACGGCGCGGTCTCTGATCTAATGGGACGCTGTCGATCCGCTAGAGCAGGATGACGTTTCTCGGAAATCCTAATCCTGCTCTAGCTTTTTGATTTCAGCATGATCTTATCCGAAAACCGGGAGCCAGTTTTCGGGATCATGCTCTAGGAAGGACAAGCCGTTGAAGTCGCTCGGTGCGATGTTGCTGCTGGCGCTCGCCGTATTCGCCTATGGCCTGTATGCCGATATCACCATGACGCGCTGCGTCCGCGGCAGTTTGACGGCGGCGTTTGGGCTGTGCGCCAAAGGCTGAGCGCGCGACGCCGTCGCGCTGGGGCGTCGGTTATTTGCCGGCGCGGGTCCAGGCCTCGCCGCCGCACAGCGCGCCGACGCAGCCTTCGACCTTGAGCGTGCCGGCGTCGATCGCCGAGATGCTGCTCTCATAGGTCTTGCCGTCGTCGGCATTGTAGATGTGGCCCGACCATTTGCCCGGCGCCACCGGCCGCATGTCGCCGAAGATCTGCAGCCCGATCACCGGGCGGGTGGCGCGCGCCGGATCCGGATTCTTGTCGTCGATCGCGGGCTTGCCGGTGGCCCGATCGACCGGCTCCTTGAGCCAAACCACGGTGCCGCACAACGCCGCGCCGCATTTGGCAACCTTCACCTTGGCGTCGCCGGCCTGGGTCAGCCAAACCCCAATGGCCGCGGCGGGAGTCTGGGCGTGGGCGTTCGGTGCGGCGGCCAGCGCGCTCAACAAAACCGCGACGAAACCAAATCGACCCATCATGAATACCTCCAAAGCAATGTTCGGCTAGCCCGCGCTGGCCATAAAAAGGATGCGCGACCATCGCGCCACGGCCCCCTGTTCGCAGCCGCGAAGGGGAGGGCGTGTGGGATATCAAAAAACCGGAGTCGCGCAAATGGCGATGATTGGGTCTTCGATCAACTTACGCTGACGGCCTGCGGCGCGTGCAATCCCGCGACGTTGTTCGGCGGTTTTGCAACCGGCTCAATGGCCCAGCGGGTGAATCGCACCGCGGCGGCGGCTCCACTCAAAGACTGCGGCAGGCGGCCTCAATAAAATGACAGATGACATATCATGGGGCCTGGTCGATATTGCCGGCACGCCGCGCCGACCATGCGCCGGGCGCATCCACCCAATCCCGCGCGGTGGATGGTCAATCCTGCAAACCGATGTCAAAGTAGGAAAAATATCTAGTCAGAGGAAATGACATGAGGGCAGCCCAACTCGGCGCATGGCAGCGCTGGTCGATCCTGGCGGGCGCCGCGATCCTGCTGAGCCTGGCGATGGGGATGCGGCAAAGCTTCGGGCTGTTTCAACCCTCGGTCATTCGCGACATCGGCATCACCTCGGCGGATTTCTCGCTCGCCACCGCGCTGCAGAACGTGGTCTGGGGCGTCACCCAACCCTTCGTCGGCATGTTCGCCGATCGCTACGGCACCCGCTATGTGATGCTCGGCGGCGTGCTGATCTATGCCGCGGGTCTGGTGTTGATGATGGTCGCGACCTCGGCGTTGGTGTTCACGCTGGGCGCCGGGTTCTGCGTCGGGCTGGCGCTGTCCTGCACCGCGTCGAGCCTGACCATGACGGTGACCTCGCGCACGGTGTCGGCGGCCAAGCGCAGCGTCGCGATGGGCGCGGTGTCGGCGGTCGGATCGCTCGGGCTGGTGATCGCCTCGCCATTGGCGCAGACGCTGATCTCGACCTCGGGCTGGAAGATGGCGCTGATCGGCTTTCTCGGTCTCGCCGCGGTGATGCTGCCATCGGCATTGTTCGCCGGACGCTCCGACAAAATCGAGATCGACAAGGCCGACGACAGCGAGCAATCGCTCGGCTCCGTGATGCAATCCGCGCTCGGGCATTCCGGTTTCGTGGTGATGTCGCTGGCGTTCTTCGTCTGCGGGTTGCAATTGGTGTTCATTACCACGCATCTGCCGAACTATCTGGATATTTGCGGGCTCGATCCGTCGCTCGGCGCCACTGCGCTCGCCATCATCGGGCTGTTCAACGTGATCGGCTCCTATGCCTGCGGCTGGCTCGGCGGCCGCTATCCGAAACAGCTGCTGCTCGGCGCGATCTACATCATCCGCTCGGTGGCGCTCGCCGCCTATTTCTATTTTCCGGCGTCGGCCGCCTCCACCATGGTGTTCGCCGCGGTGATGGGATCGCTGTGGCTCGGCGTGGTGCCGCTGGTCAACGGGTTGGTGGCGCAACTGTTCGGGCTGCGCTTCATGGCGACGCTGGCCGGCATCGCCTTCCTCAGCCATCAGGCCGGCTCGTTCCTCGGCGCCTGGGGCGGCGGGATGATCTACGACCGGCTCGGCAGCTATGACGCTGCCTGGCAAGCCGCGGTGCTGATCGGATTGATCGCCGGCGCTTTTCAGATGTTGATGAACGTACGTCCACCGCAGCGTCGCGATGCGCTGGGCGGTGCGGTGGCCAATGCGGCGTGAGCGATGGTTGGCGTATGTTGATGGTATCGTGGTGGAGGCGCAGACAAATTCTCGGCAGTTTTGAATCTCCGCATACAAATGCATATGATTTGCAGCGGAACCTTTTATAATGGTTCCAGTTAAGCCGTCGACTCCCATCACTGTGGAATGGACCCATGACCTTCACGCTGCCCGACCTGCCTTACGCCTATGACGCGCTCGCGCCGTATATGTCGAAAGAAACCCTTGAGTACCACCACGACAAGCATCACCAAGCCTATGTCACCAATGGAAATAACCTGCTGAAGGGCACCGAATTCGAAGGCAAATCGCTCGAGGAAGTCGTCAAAGGCTCGTTCGGGAAGAATGCGCCGCTGTTCAACAACGCCGCCCAGCACTACAACCACATCGAATTCTGGAAGTGGATGAAGCCGAACGGCGGCGGCGACAAATTGCCCGGCCGGTTGGAGAAGAAGATCACCGAGGATCTCGGCGGCTTGGAAAAATTCAAGACCGATTTCGCCGCCGCCGGCGTCGGTCAGTTCGGCTCCGGTTGGGCCTGGCTGTCGGTCAGCAAGGACGGCAAGCTGGAAATCACCAAGACCCCGAACGGCGAGAATCCGCTGGTGCACGGCGCCACGCCGCTGCTCGGCGTCGACGTCTGGGAGCATTCCTACTACATCGACTACCGCAACAAGCGCCCGGATTATCTCAAGGCCTTCGTCGATCACCTGATCAACTGGGACTATGTCGACGAGCTGTTCTCCAAGGTTTGATCCGACACTATCAGCGAAGCAAGGCGGCAGCACGCGCTGCCGCCGTTGCTATGGGTCGCGCCGGCTCACCGGATCGCCATCCGCCTTGGATGTCGGCGGCTGGCTCGGGATCGAAGCCAACAGCCATTGCCGAAACGCCGACAGTTTCGGCGTCTCGGCGCGCGCCTCCGGCGACACCAGATAGAATCCCCATTCGTCCGGCAGCTTGATCTGAAACGGCACCACCAGGCGCCCCTTGGCAATGTCGGCCTCGACATACGAGGTGCGGCCGATCGCGACGCCGAGTCCGTCGATCGCGGCCTGCACGGTCATGAAGATCAGATCGAACGACAGTCCGGGCTGTTTCGAGATGTCGGCCGGCAGCCCCGCCGCGGTCAGCCACAGCCGCCAGTCGTCGTCATAGCCGCCGCTGGAATAAAGCAAGCTGTGTTCGGCGAGGTCCTGCGGCGACCGCAGCGGCTTCTTGCCTTGCAGCAGCGCCGGGCTGCACACCGGGAATAATTGATCCGCCATCAACCAGTCGGCGCGCAGGCCGGGCCATTGGCCGCGGCCGTAGCGGATCGCGGCATCGACATCGCCCTTCCGGAAGTCGACCAGCGCGGTCGAGGTGGTGATGCGGACGTCGATGGCCGGATGCGCCTCCTGAAACGCCGACAGCCGCGGCAGCAGCCATTTCGCCGCCAGCGACGCCAGCGTGCTGATGGTGAGCACGCAGGCGGCGTCCTTGCGGAGCAGGCGGTCGGTGGCGAGCCGCAGATCGTTGAACGCGGCGCGCACCCCGGGCAGATAGTCGCGCGCCTGCGGCGTCAGCGCCAGCGTGCGGTTCTGCCGGACGAACAGCTGGATTCCGAGTTCCTCCTCCAGCCGCCGGATCTGGTGACTGATCGCGGTCTGCGTGACGTTCAACTCCGCCGCGGCGCTGGTGAAACTGAGATGCCGCGCCGCCGCCTCGAAGGCGCGTAAGCCGTTCAGCGAGGGCAGGCGAGCGGTCATCGCGGGGCTGGCGCTTTCATGAGGTTATCTCATGTCAAAAGGGACAAAGTGTCGTTTGTCGGAATCCTGCTGCGGCTCGATATTGGCTTCGAAGCTAATTTCAGGAGGCGGCAATGTCCATATGCCCCGATCGGTCGATGACAAATCATCATGAGACCAGCGTCTTCGCACAGCTCGGCGCGGTGCTGCTCACCTGGCACGCGCGGCAGCGGCAGCGCCGCGAATTGGCGCGCTTGACCGAACGCGAGTTGCACGATGTCGGGCTGTCGTGGAGTGAGGCGTCCTACGAAATCGGAAAGCCGTTCTGGCGGCCGTGAGCGTGGCGCCGCGCAGGGAGAGCCCGATCAGTGCGTTTGGCCGTGATCACCTCGATGGCGATCGCCACGCGTTGCATCTGCCGGGCCGGTGTTCGCTGACGCTGCGGTTTGCGATCCCCAGCGACGCCGACGCGCTGCAAGCCTAATTTCGCAGCCTATCGCCGCGCTCGCGCAACAATCGCCTGATCGGCGCGGCGCTCGAATTGCCGCACCGATCGAGCGCCCAGCCTAGCTCGCCCGCGCGGCCTTGTCGCGATAGCGCAGATGGAAGGCGCAGCCGCAGCCCAAAGGATGCGAGGCCACGTCGGCGACGTCGGTTGCAACCTCGGGCGCCTGGCTCGGCGCCAGCGGCGGCGTCGCGGCGCGCTCCGGGATGTAGTTCAAGACCGGAGCCAGCCAGCGCTCGGCCTCGGCCACGCTCCAGCCTTTTCGCACCGCGTAGTCCTGCACCTGGTCGCGCTCGATCTTGCCGACGCCGAAGTAGAAGCTTTCCGGATGGCCGAAATACAACCCGGAGACCGAAGATCCCGGCCACATCGCGAAGCTCTCGGTCAGCGTCACCCCGGCATTGACCTCGGCGTCGAGCAGCGCAAATAGGGTGGCCTTCTCGGTGTGATCGGGCTGCGCCGGATAGCCCGGCGCCGGGCGGATTCCGCGATATTTTTCCGCGATCAGGTCATTTGGCGTCAACGCTTCGTCGGGCGAGGTGCCCCACAATTCGGCGCGCACCCGCTGATGCATCCGCTCGGCGAAGGCTTCGGCGAGCCGATCCGCCAGCGCCTTGCAAAGGATCGAGGAGTAGTCGTCGTTGGCGGTCTTGAACTTGTCGGCGATGACGTCCTCGCCGATCCCGGCGGTGACCACGAAGGCGCCGATGTAGTCGGCGACGCCCGAGGCGGTCGGCGCGACGAAGTCCGCAAGTGCTGCGTTGAAGCGGCCTTCGCGCTTCTCCAACTGTTGGCGCAGTGTGTGCAGCGTGGTGATCGAACTCTGTCTCGTGTCGTCGGCGTAGACGATGATGTCGTCGCCGACCGCATTGGCCGGCCAGAACCCGATCGCGGCCTTGGCGGTGAACCAGTTCTCGGCGACGATCCGCTGCAGCATCGCTCTCGCATCGGCGTAAAGCGCGCGCGCGGCGTCGCCGACCACGGCGTCGTCGAGAATCGCGGGGTAACGTCCGGCCAATTCCCAGGCCTGGAAGAACGGCGTCCAATCGATGTAGTCGACCAGTTCGGCGAGCGGGTAGTTGCTGAAGCTTTTCACCCCGAGGAAGCTCGGCTTCGCAGGCTTGGCCTTCGTCCAGTCGAGCTTGACGGCGTTGCCGCGCGCATCGCTGAGCTTCAGCCGCTTCTTGTCGGCCTGGGCGCGGGCGTGCGCTGCGGAAATCTTCTGATATTCGGCACGGATCTCGGCGGCATAGGCGTCGCGGCGATCCGGCGCCAGCAGCGAGGAGGCGACGCCGACCGCGCGGCTGGCGTCGTGGACGTGCACCACCGCGCCATCGGGATAGTTGGCGTCGATCTTCACCGCGGTGTGCACCCGGCTGGTGGTGGCGCCGCCGATCAGCAGCGGAATGGTCAGGCCGTTGCGCTGCATTTCGGAAGCAAGGAAGCTCATCTCGTCGAGCGACGGCGTGATCAGCCCGGAGAGCCCGATGATGTCGGCGCCCTCGCGCTTGGCGGCCTCGATGATCTTCGCCGCCGGCACCATGACGCCGAGATCGATCACCTCGAAATTGTTACACTGCAGCACGATCGCGACGATGTTCTTGCCGATGTCGTGGACGTCGCCCTTTACCGTGGCGATGACGATCTTGCCGGCGTTCTTGCGGCCGTCGCCGGCGATGCCGGCGGCCAGATTGTCGGCCTTTTCCTTCTCCATGAACGGCATCAGATAGGCCACCGCCTGCTTCATGACGCGGGCGGATTTCACCACCTGCGGCAGAAACATCTTGCCGTCGCCGAACAGATCGCCGACCACGTTCATGCCGGCCATCAGCGGGCCTTCGATGACGTGCAGCGGTCGCGCCACGGTGAGCCGCGCGGCCTCGGTGTCGGCCTCGATATATTCGGTGATGCCGTGCACCAGCGCGTGGCTGAGCCGCTTCTCCACCGGCCAGTCGCGCCAGGCGAGATCCTGCTCCTTGGTCTGCTTTTCCTTGCCGCGATATTTTTCGGCGAGCTGCAACAGCCGCTCCGAGGCGCCGGGATCGCGGTTGAGGATGACGTCCTCGCAGACTTGGCGCAGTTCGGGATCGATGTCGTCATAGACGATCATCTGTCCGGCGTTGACGATGCCCATGTCCATGCCGGCCTTGATGGCGTGATACAGGAACACCGAGTGCATCGCCTCGCGCACCGGCTCGTTGCCGCGGAACGAAAACGACAGATTAGAGACGCCGCCGGAAATATGCGCGTGCGGCAGGTTTTGGCGGATCCAGCGGGTCGCTTCGATGAAATCGACGCCGTAATTGTTGTGCTCTTCGAGCCCGGTGGCGATCGCGAATACGTTGGGATCGAAGATGATATCTTCCGGCGGGAAATTCAGCTGCCCGACCAGGATGTCGTAGGCGCGCTTGCAGATCGCGGTCTTGCGCGCATAGGTGTCAGCCTGGCCCTGTTCGTCGAACGCCATCACCACCACCGCGGCGCCGTGCCGCCGCGCGATCTGCGCCTCGTGGATGAATTTGGCTTCGCCTTCCTTCATCGAGATCGAATTCACCACCGGCTTGCCCTGCAGGCATTTCAACCCGGCTTCGATCACCGCGAACTTTGACGAGTCGACCATCACCGGGACGCGGGCGATGTCGGGTTCGGCGGCGACCAGATTGAGGAAGGTCACCATCGCGGCTTCGGAGTCGAGCAGGCCTTCGTCCATATTGACGTCGATGATCTGCGCGCCGTTCTCGACCTGGTCGCGGGCCACCTGCAATGCTGCGTCGTAATCGCCGGCGGTGATCAGCTTGCGGAATTTCGCCGAGCCGGTGACGTTGGTGCGTTCGCCAACATTGACGAAGGGAATGTCGGCGGTGAGTTCGAACGGCTCGAGGCCGCTCAATCGCAGCCGCGGCTCGATCGTTGGCACGATGCGCGGCTTGTAGGGGGCGACCGCCTGCGCGATCGCCGCGATATGGTCCGGCGTGGTGCCGCAGCAGCCGCCGACGATGTTGACCAAGCCGTCGCGGGCGAATTCGCCGACCAGCCGCGCCATGTATTCCGGGGTCTCGTCGTACTGGCCGAATTCGTTGGGCAGGCCGGCGTTCGGATAGGCGCAGATCAGCGTGTCGGCGACCCTGCCGATGTCGGCGATGTGGCCGCGCATGTCCTCGGCGCCGAGCGCGCAGTTGAAGCCGATGGTGATCGGCCCCGCATGGCGCACCGAATTCCAGAACGCTTCCGGCATTTGCCCCGACAGCAGTCGGCCGGATTTGTCGGTGATGGTGCCGGAGATCATCACCGGCACGTCGATGCCGCGCGCCTCGGCGATTTCGGCGATGGCGTAGAGCGCCGCCTTGGCGTTCAGCGTATCGAAGATGGTCTCGACCAGCAAAAGATCGGCGCCGCCGTCCAACAGCCCGTTGATCTGCTCGGCATAGGCCAGCCGCAGATCGTCGAAGGTGACGGCGCGGTAGCCGGGATTGCCGACGTCCGGCGAGATCGAGGCGGTGCGGTTGGTCGGGCCGATCGAGCCCGCGACGAAGCGCGGCTTGCCGTCCTCGGCCTCGACCAGCGTCGCGGCGTTGCGCGCCAGCCGCGCGCCTTCGCGGCTCATC
Source organism: Rhodopseudomonas palustris BisB18 (assembly GCF_000013745.1). Classification (GTDB taxonomy): domain Bacteria; phylum Pseudomonadota; class Alphaproteobacteria; order Rhizobiales; family Xanthobacteraceae; genus Rhodopseudomonas_A; species Rhodopseudomonas_A palustris_F. The sequence goes on along the minus strand of NC_007925.1, from coordinate 4,158,225 downwards.
TCATAGGCGATGTCGGAAAGATCGTAATCGGCCTGCGCGATCGAGGTCGACGAAAACGTGTTGGTGGCGACGATGTCAGCGCCGGCGCGCAGATATTGCGCGTGGATGTTTTCGATCGCCTGCGGCTGGGTCAGGATCAACAAATCGTTGTTGCCGCGCAGGTCGCGGTGGAAGTTATGATAGCGCGCGCCGCGGAACGCCGCCTCGTCGAATTGCAGCTGCTGGATCATCGTGCCCATGGCGCCGTCGAGCACCAGGATGCGCTCGCGGGCGAGCGCGAGCAGGGCGGTGCGCTTGGCTGAGATCGGAGTGGTCATCGGTCAGGCTGCTTTCCGTGCGCCGTTCGGCCGAAAGCCGAGCAGGTGGCTGATCGCGAACACCAGGTCCGCGCGGTTCATGGTGTAGAAATGGAAGCTGTCGACGCCGTGCTTGGCGAGCCTTTGCACTTGGCCGGCGGCGACCATCGCCGCCACCAATTTCCGGGTGTCCGGATCGTCGTCGAGGCCTTCGAACTTTTCTGCGAACCACGGCGGGATGCTGGTGCCGGTCCGCGCGGCGAAATTGGCGGCCTGCTTGAAACTCTGCACCGGCAGAATGCCGGGCACGATCGGGATGGTTATGCCCCGCGCCCGCACCCGATCGAGATAGCGAAGATACAGAGCGTTGTCGAAGAAGCATTGGGTGATGGCGCGGGTGGCGCCGGCGTCAATCTTGGCCTGCAGCATGTCGAGATCGGCGTCGAAGCCGGGGCTTTCCGGGTGCTTCTCCGGATAGGCCGAGACCGTCACTTCGATGTCGGCGTAGCGGCGCTTGATCGCGGCAACGAGGTCGTAGGAGTGCTGATAGCCCTGCGGGTGCGGCGCATAGCTGCCGCCGTGCCCGCTCGAGGGATCGCCGCGCAGCGCCACGATGTGACGGACGCCGACCTCGTGATAGCGCGCCACCACCTCGTCGACGTCGGCCTTCGGCGCGTCGACGCAGGTGAGGTGCGCCGCCGGGGTGAGGCTGGTTTCGGCGAGCAGACGGGCGATGGTGGCGTGGGTACGTTCCCGGGTCGAGCCGCCGGCGCCATAGGTCACCGAGACGAAATCGGGGGCGAGCGGCGCCAGCCGGCTGATCGCCTGCCACAGCGTGCGCTCCATCTCCTCGGTCTTCGGCGGAAAGAACTCGAACGAAATCGCCGGGCGGGTCGGCATCGCGGGCATCACCTCGGTCATGTCGTCTGGCTCCATCGTGCCGCGCCGGGCGGCGGTGCTCACCTTGAGCGTCCGCAAACCACCGATATCGCGTAATCTCCTCAATTTAGGACGAAGCGTCGCCGCGAACCAGCCCACGACGGGCGGTGCACTAATGGGAAATTGCCCAACAGGCGACTAAATGATCCGCTATAATGCCGTCGTTTTGCAAAAGTGGGCCAATAGTTCATGCAGTTTTTGGCCACTCATGACGCATAAATGTCGGTTTTTCCATAAGATGGCGTGCAAGGGGGCGTGCCTGACTCCGTGGGCAATCTGGTCAAGCGACGAATTGTGTTCGTTTGGCCCACAAAAGCTGCCGGTCGGTGATCGATCGACTTGTCGGCGCTGCGGGGCTGATTTGCAGCGCTGGCCTGTTGCCGGCAGCACAGCGCGCACTACTTTGGCATCATGACACCTCTCTCCATTCTCGATCTGTCGGTGGTGACCACCGGCACCAAACCCGCCGCGGCGTTGCGCAACAGCATCGATCTGGCCAAGCACGCCGACAAGCTCGGTTACGCGCGCTATTGGCTGGCCGAGCATCACAGCCTGTCGTCGGTGGCGAGCCCGGCGCCCGACATTATGATCGGCCAGATCGCCGCGGTGACCAGCCAGATCCGGGTCGGTTCCGGCGGCGTGATGCTGCCGAACCATGCGCCGCTGGTGATCGCCGAACGCTTCAAGATGCTGGAGGCGCTGTTTCCCGGCCGCATCGATCTCGGCCTCGGCCGCGCGCCCGGCACCGACCAGGCCACCGCGCACGCGCTGCGGCGCCGGCTCGACGTCCGCGAGGGCGACGATTTCCTTGAGCGGCTGCAGGAATTGACGCTGTGGGAGACCCGCGAGTTTCCGCCCGGCCACCCTTACAACAACGTCGTCGCGATGCCCGATGATGCGCCGCTGCCGCCGATCTTTTTGCTCGGCTCCAGCGACTACAGTTCGGAGCTGGCGGCGCAGGTCGGCATGGGATTCGCTTTCGCGCATCACTTCGCCTCCTATGACGCGATCGCGGCGCTGACCGGCTATCGCCGCGCGTTCCAGCCGTCGCGCTGGCGCCGCGCGCCGCACGCCATTCTCGCCGTCGCCGCGGTGGTCGCCGAGACCGACGCCGAGGCCGAGCGGCAGGCCTCGTCGATGGATCTCAACCGGCTGCTGCGCAGTCGCGGTCAGTATCTGCCGCTGCCGAGCATCGAGGAGGCGCTGGCCTATCCTTACAGCGAGCGCGACCGGGCGCTGATCGCGCGCGACCGCGAGAAGCTGTTCGTCGGCAGTGCGGCGACGGTGATGGCCGCGTTGCAGCCGATGATCGAGGCCAGCCACGCCGACGAAGTCATGGTGATCACCGCGACCTTCGACCACGAGGCGCGCAAGCGCTCGTACAGTCTGCTGGCGGAAGCATTCGGGCTCGGCAACCGCGCGGCGGCATAGGACCGGCCTCTCACGACCTGCGACGTCATCCTGAGGTGCACGCTGGCGGCGCTCTCGCGCCGGCGGCGTGCCTCGAAGGATGGGCCGCAAGCAAATTGTCCGTCATTCCTTCGGGGCTTGCCGCACGGCGGCTTCGCACCTCAGGATGACGGCGCTCGGCTTGCGTCACGCGCTTCAGGCGACGCGTCTGGCGCCTCGCCATCCATCGCCATGCAAATTGTCAAACAGCCACGTCCGATAACTCTCAGCCCACGCGCCGTCGCTCTCGCGCAAGACATTGCGCGAGGGGAGCTGTTAGTTTCCCCCTCGCCAGGTGAGGGGGACGGAGCGCCGCAAGGCGCAACCGTGATTGAGTGGCGCTGCCCGGCGCTGCTCGCAAGCAGCGCAAGGCCGCGCACGCCTTGCGGCGCTCCATCGCGGGATTTGTCGACCCCAGGACCGTGCTTCCGGGGACAGGCGCGATGCACTCCGCACCGCCGATCCGGCGGGCTTTCCCCCGCCTTCACCTGTCCCGCGTCCAGCCAACCAGCAAGTGGCAGAGCCCCGTAGTAGGCCCGGACGGCGACCCGGGGCGTCCCGGGCTTGCGGGTGCGAACCGCGCGCGCAGGACACCGCATCCTTGCTCCGCCTCATGAGCGCCCTCGAGAAGCGCCCCTCGTGAGCGAGGACGAGGTGATACTAAGCGACGGCGCAAAAGCGGGGATTGCTATCCGCGGATTTTTTTTGCGAGCGGCTGACCTCGCCGGCATCGGAACAGAGCTGCTACACACACCTCGTCATCCTGAGCAGCCCGGCGAAGCGCAGCGAAGCCGGGCGTCTCGAAGGATGCGGCTCCGAGGCGGTGGGTCTGCAACGTGCCTGCGGCCATCCTTCGAGGCACGCCGTCGGCGCAAGAGCGCCGCCGACGTGCGCCTCAGGATGACGCGGTCTGTGTGGGGAGGCTAACGACGTCGCGGTGTCGAAGCTGCGGTTCGCTTCAGCTCTGCGTCTCGCTGAAGGTCGCGCGGAACGGGTGCGCCGGATAGACCCCGACGATGCGGAATTCGCGCGAGAAGAACTTCAACTCGTCGAGCGCGAAGGCGAGGTTGCGGTCCTCGGGGTGGCCGTCGACGTCGGCGTAGAACTGCGTGGCGAAGAAATTGCCGTCGACCATGTAGCTCTCGAGCTTGGTCATGTTGACGCCGTTGGTGGCGAAGCCGCCCATCGCCTTGTACAGCGCCGCGGGCAGGTTGCGCACCCGAAAGACAAAAGTGGTGACCAGGGGCGCGGAGCCAGGCTGGGCCCAGCGCGGTTCGCGCGCCAGCATCACGAAGCGGGTGGTGTTGTGGGTTTCGTCCTCGACGTTTTCGGCCAGAACATCCAGCCCATAGATCTGCGCCGCCAGCGGCGAGGCGATCGCCGCACAGCTCAAGTCGCCGCGCTCGGCGACGATCCGCGCCGAGCCCGCGGTGTCGCCGGCGACGATCGGCTTGAAGCCGAATTTGCGGATGATGCGGCGGCATTGGCCGAGCGCGTGGACGTGGCTTTCCACGCTCTTGATGCCGGCGAGGGTGGCGCCGCGCGGCGCCATCAGCTGATGATGGATCGGCAGAAACCATTCGCCGACGATGAACAGGTTTGATCGCGGCAGCAGGTAGTGAATGTCGGCGACGCGGCCGGCGACCGAGTTCTCGATCGGGATCATGCCGAGATCGGCTTCGCCGGAACTGATCGCCGACAGCGCGTCCTCGAAGGTGGCGCAGGGCAGCGGCTCGGCGGTCGGATAGGCTTCGACGATCGCAAGATGCGAGTTCGCGCCGGGTTCGCCCTGGAAGGCAATCTTCATGGTCTTTGTCATTGCGCCTTGTACCAATCGTTCAGAGCTTTGCCAGTGGGCGACACTTCGTTCAGTGCGCCAGCACGCGCCGCGCGGTCTCGAGATCCGCCGCGGTATCGACGCCGCGCGGCACAGCGTCGACGATGCCGACGTCGATCCGCATCCCGGCCTCCAGTGCGCGCAACTGTTCGAGTTTTTCGCGCCGCTCCAGCGGCGAGGGCGGCAGGCTGACGAAACGCTGCAGCGCCGCGCGGCGATAGGCATAGAGCCCGATGTGGTGATAGCGCGGGCCGTCGCCCCATGGTGCCGTGGCGCGGGTGAAATACAGCGCCCGCAACCGGCGGTCGCCGAGCGGCGAGCCGATCACCTTGACCACGTTGGGGTTGAGGCTCTCTTCCTCGGTGTGGATCTGCGCCGCCAGCGTCGCGATGTCGACGGCGGGATCGGCCAGCGGCTCCAGCACCGCGCGAATATTGTCCGGCTGGATGGTCGGAAAATCGCCCTGCAGATTGACCACGGTCTCGACGGCGCCGTCGGGGTCGAGCTTGCTCAACGCCTCGAAGATGCGGTCCGACCCGGACGGATGGTCGGCCCTGGTCATCACCACCCGACCGCCATGCGCGGTCACCACGTCGGCGATCTCGGCGGTGTCGGTGGCCACCGCGACCGGGCCGATCGCCGCGGCTTCGGCGCGGCGCAGCACATGCACGATCATCGGCAGCCCGGCGATGTCCATCAACGGCTTGCCCGGCAGCCGCGTCGCGGCCATGCGGGCGGGAATCAGCACCAGCGTTTTGGTCTCAGTCATGGGATGGGATCTGGACCGTGCCGCAGGTGAACCTGAAGCCGCCGAACGCGTTGAAAACGGTCAGGATTCGGCAGCCGAAGCGTGAACTGGCGCGGTTATACGGGTTGCCAGGGCGCGGGCAAACCGTTATCTGATCGCCTTACAACTTTAGTTGCGAATGCCTATTATCAGCGAGACCCTCGCCGGTCCCGTTGTCGAGAAATGAAACAGGAAACGCACGGAGCCTCGCTGACATGGACTCCTTTGAATTGAATAAAGTGCTGGGTGCGGTTCTTGCGACCTGCCTCATGCTGCTGGTTTCCAATCTCGCCGCCCAGGCGATCTTCGCACCGATCAAGCCGGATAAGCCCGGGTATAGTATTGCCGTCAAGGAAGAGGCTCCCCCCGCCGCCAAGGATGCGGCGCCCGCCGCGCCGTCGGAGCCGATCGAAAAGCTGCTGCAGACCGCGTCAGTCGAAAAGGGCATGGCCGCGGCTAAGAAATGCGCGGCCTGCCACACCTTCGAAAAGGGCGGACCGAACCGAACCGGGCCGAATTTGTTCGGCGTGGTCGGCGACCATATCGGCGAAGGCCGCAACGGCTTCAATTTCTCGGCGGCGATGAAGGCCAAGGGCGGCAGCTGGACCTTCGACGCATTGAACCAGTTCCTCGCCAGCCCGAAGGGCTATATTCCGGGGACCGCGATGGGCTTCGCCGGCATTCCAAAGGACAGCGAACGCGCCGACGTGATCAGCTATCTGCGCAGCTTGGCCGACACGCCGGTTCCGATCCCGACCGCGGCGAAGTAGGCGAGCTGCGGCAGCTCGAAGCATCGACGGCGAATCAGCGGCCAGGTTTGCCGGCGGTTTTTCGTCACCGCAGGGTCGGGGCGTTTCGCCGCAACGGCGGTCACAGAGGCGGTGTTATGCTTGAGCCACGCGAGCCGCTAAACCCTGCCTTATTGTTGCGTCCTTGCTCGCGCTCCATGGCCGGCGGCCGACCATGCGGGTCGGAATTTGCCCTGAGCCATTGCCCCGACTAGATTTCAGGCGTTGGCTGCTCCGGCGGTGCTGGTCACCGCGGCGTCATCAGAGGAACCTGATTTGCCCATCACCCGACGACATCTTCTGCAAAGCGGCGCTTTGGCCGCCGCGGCACCGGCTCTGGGTCTTGGCGGTACTTTGTCCGCGATCGGCGTTACGTCGACGCAGGCGGCGCCGGCCGAACCGGTCTGGCGTCACGGCCTGTCGCTGTTCGGCGACGTCAAATATCCCGCCGACTTCAAGCGATTCGACTACGTCGATGCCAACGCCCCGAAAGGCGGCGCGGCGCGGCAGATTTCGATCGGCACCTTCGATAATTTCAATCTGGCGGTGGCCGGCGTGAAGGGCTCGATCGCGCCCGCGGTCGGGCTGATCTACGAAACCCTGATGACGCAATCGCAGGACGAGGTCGGCGCCGAATACGGGCTGCTCGCGGAAGCGGCGGCGCATCCCGACGATCACTCCTCGGTGACCTATCGGCTGCGCGCCAATGCGCGCTGGCACGACGGCAAACCGGTGACCCCGGAGGATGTGATCTTCTCGCTGGAGGCGCTGAAGAAATACAGCCCGCGTTATGCCTCGTATTATCGCCACGTCGTGAAGGCCGAGAAGACCGGCGACCGCGAGATCAAATTCAGCTTCGACATGCCGGGCAACCGCGAATTGCCGACCATCGTCGGCGAACTCGTCGTGTTGCCGAAGCATTGGTGGGAGGGCAGCGACGAGCAGGGCCGGCCGCGCGACATTTCCGCGACCACGCTGGAAAAGCCGCTCGGGTCGGGTCCGTATCGCATCAAGGATTTCGTCGCCGGCCGTTCGGTGACGCTGGAACGGGTCAAGGACTATTGGGGCGCCGCGGTGCCGGCGCGGGTCGGCCAGAACAATCTCGACGAACTGCGCTACGAATTCTTCCGCGACAATCTGGTGGCGCTGGAAGCCTTCAAGGCCGACCAGGCCGACTGGATCTTCGAGAATTCCGCCAAGCAATGGGCCACCGCCTATGACTTCCCGGCGGTGACCGAGAAGCGCGTCGTCAAGGAAGAATTCCCGATCAACGATTCCGGGCGGATGCAGGCCTTCATCTTCAATCTGCGCCGCGAGATGTTCCAGGATGCGAGGCTGCGCCGCGCCTTCAACTACGCGTTCGATTTCGAGGAGATGAACAAGCAACTGTTCTACGGACAATACAACCGGATCAACAGCTACTTCGAAGGTACCGAACTGGCCTCCAGCGGGCTGCCGCAGGGTGCCGAACTGGCGCTGCTGGAGCCGTTGCGCGACAAGTTGCCCGCCGAGCTGTTCACCACGCCCTACGCCAACCCGGTCGGCGGCAATTCGGACGCGGTGCGCGGCAATCTGCGCGAGGCGATGCGGCTGTTGAAGGAGGCGGGATTCGAAGTGCGCGACCGCCGGCTGGTCGATGCCGCCGGCAAGCCGGTGCTGGTGGAGATCCTGGTGCGGGATCCCTCCTCGGAGCGGATCGCGCTGTTCTACAAGCCGTCGCTGGAACGGATCGGCGTCACGGTGTCGATCCGCACCGTCGACGACGCGCAGTACGAGAACCGGGTTCGCGCGTACGATTTCGACATGATCACCGATCTGTGGGGCCAGTCGCTGTCGCCCGGCAACGAGCAGCGCGACTATTGGGGCTCGCAGGCCGCCGATCAGCCGGGCTCGCGCAACACCATCGGCATCAAGAATCCCGCGGTCGATGCGCTGATCGAGAAAGTGATCTTCGCCAAGGACCGCGCCTCGCTGGTCGCCGCCACCCGCGCGCTCGATCGCGTGTTGCTATGGAATTTCTATCTGGTGCCGCAGTTCACCTACGGCTATGCGCGCTACGCGCGCTGGGATCGCTTCAGCCACGCCGAGCTGCCGAAATACGCCCGCGCCGGGTTGCCGTCGCTGTGGTGGTACGACGCCGACAAGGCCGCCCGGATCGGCAAACGCTCTTGAGAGAGGCGCGCATGGCTGAGCTCAATCGCCGGCATCTGCTCGGTCTCGGTGTCGGTGCGGTGGCCGCCGCCTCGTTGCGGCCGGCGCTTGCGGCCGAGGGCGGCGAGATCGAGGCGCACGGCATTTCGGCGTTCGGCGATCTGAAATATCCGGCGGATTTCCATCATTTCGACTACGTCAATGTCGACGCGCCGAAGGGCGGGGTGTTTTCGACCAATCCGTCCTACCGGTCCTTCAACCAGTCGTTCCTGACCTTCAACTCGCTCAACGCCTTCATCTTCAAGGGCGACGGCGCGCAAGGCATGGGCCTGACTTTTGCGCCGCTGATGGCGCGCGCCGGCGACGAGCCCGACGCGATGTACGGCCTGGTTGCCAAATCGGTGAAGATCTCCGCCGATGGGCTCGGCTATCGCTTCACGCTGCGGCCGGAGGCGCGGTTTCATGATGGCTCGAAGCTCACCGCCCACGACGCGGCGTTTTCGCTGACCGTGCTGAAGACCAAGGGGCATCCCTTGATCACCCAGCAGATGCGCGACGTGGTCTCGGCGGAAGCGCTCGACGACTTAACGCTGCTGGTGAGGTTTTCGGCCAAGCGCGGCCGCGACGTGCCGCTGTTCGTGGCGGGGCTGCCGATCTTTTCGCAGGCCTATTACGCCAAACATCCGTTCGATGAGTCGACGCTGGAGGCGCCGCTCGGCTCTGGCCCCTACAAGGTCGGCAAGTTCGAAGTCGGCCGCTACATCGAATTCGAGCGGCTGCAGGACTGGTGGGGCGCCGAGCTGCCGGTCAATCGCGGAGCCAACAATTTCGACGTGGTGCGTTACGACTTCTATCGCGACCGCGACGTCGCCTTCGAGGGCTTCACCGGCCGCAGCTATCTGTATCGCGAGGAGTTCACCTCGCGGGTCTGGAACACGCGCTATGATTTTCCGGCGATCCTCGACGGCCGGGTGAAGCGCGAAACCCTGCCGGATGAAACGCCCTCCGGGGCGCAGGGCTGGTTTCCCAACACCCGCCGCGACAAGTTCAAGGACCCGCGGGTGCGCGAGGCGCTGGGCTGCGCGTTCGATTTCGAATGGACCAACAAGACCCTGATGTACGGCGCCTATCTCCGCACGGTATCGCCGTTCCAGAACTCCGACCTGATGGCCAACGGTCCGCCGTCGCCGGAAGAAGTGGCATTGCTAGAGCGCTTCCGCGGCCAGGTGCCGGAGGAGGTGTTCGGCGCGCCCTATGTGCCGCCGGTGTCCGATGGCTCCGGGCAGGACCGCGCGCTGTTGAAGAAGGCGGTGCAACTGCTGCAGGACGCCGGCTGCGTGATCAAGAACGGCAAGCGGATGACGCCGCAGGGCGAACCGTTCACGATCGAGTTTCTGCTCGACGAGCCGACCTTTCAGCCGCACCACATGCCGTTCATCAAGAATCTCGCCACGCTCGGCATCGAGGCGTCGCTGCGCATGGTCGATGCCGTGCAGCATCGCGCCCGGCGCGACGATTTCGATTTCGACCTCATCATCGAGCGCTTCGGCTTCTCGACGGTGCCGGGCGACTCGCTGCGGCCGTTCTTCTCGTCGCGCGCGGCGGCCACCAAGGGCTCGAGCAATCTCGCCGGGATCGCCGATCCGGTGGTCGATGCGCTGGTCGAAGACGTCATCGCCGCCGACACCAGGGTCAAGCTGGTGGTCGCCGCGCGCGCGCTCGACCGCGTGGTCCGCGCCGGCCGCTATTGGGTGCCGCAATGGTATTCGGGCTCGCATCGGGTGGCCTATTGGGACGTGTTCGGCCATCCGGCGAAACTGCCGAAATATCTCGGCGTCGCAGCACCCGATCTGTGGTGGTCGACCGTGAAGTCCGCAGCGACCGAACAGGCGAAATAGCATGGCCGCTTATATCGCCCGCCGCATCCTGCTGATGTTTCCCACCCTGCTCGGAATCCTGTTCGTGTCGTTCGTGGTGGTGCAGTTCGCCCCTGGCGGGCCGGTCGAGCGGGTGATCGCGCAGCTCAGCGGCGCCGACACCGGCGCGGCTTCTCGCGTTTCCGGCTCCTCCGGCGGCGATTTCGGCGCGCGCAGCCAGGCTGGCGCCTCGGGCGACGCGGTGAATTCGAAATATCGCGGCGCCCAGGGGCTGGACCCGGATTTCGTCAAGAGCCTGGAGAAACAGTTCGGCTTCGACAAGCCGGCGCCCGAGCGCTTCGCGATCATGCTGTGGAATTTCGCAAGGTTCGATTTCGGCAAGAGTTACTTCCGCGACGTCAGCGTGCTGCAGCTGATCAAGGAAAAGCTGCCGGTGTCGATGTCGCTCGGGATCTGGATGACGCTTTTGACCTATCTGATCTCGATCCCGCTCGGCATCCGCAAGGCGGTGAAGGACGGCTCGCAATTCGACACCTGGACCTCGGCGGTGATCATCATAGGCTTTGCGATTCCCGGATTCCTGTTCGCCATCCTCTTGATCATCCTGTTCGCCGGCGGCTCGTTCTGGAGCATCTTCCCGCTGCGCGGACTGACCTCGGACGGCTGGAGCGATTTTCCCTGGTACTGGCAGATCCTCGACTATTTCTGGCACATCACGCTGCCGCTGATCTCGATGGTGCTCGGCGCCTTCGCCACCATGACGCTGTTGACCAAGAACTCGTTCCTGGATGAGATCCGCAAACAATATGTGATGACCGCGCGCGCCAAGGGCTGCAGCGAAACCCAGGTGCTGTACAACCACATTTTCCGCAACGCCATGCTGATCGTGATCGCCGGCTTTCCCGGCGCTTTCATCCACGCCTTCTTCTCCGGCTCGCTGTTGATCGAGACCATCTTCTCGCTCGACGGGCTGGGATTGCTCGGCTTCGAGAGCGTGCTGAACCGCGACTATCCGGTGGTGTTCGGCACGCTGTTCATCTTTTCGCTGGTTGGTCTCGTGGTGAACCTGTTGTCCGATCTGGCCTATATGTGGATCGATCCGCGGATCGATTTCGAAGCGCGCGAGGTCTGATGACGCTCATCGCGCGCCAGCCGATCGAATCGACCACCACCGCGCCGCTCGGCGAGGCGGTGCCGCCGGCGCGCCGGCTGTTGGCGCCGTCGCCGCTCAACCGCCGGCGTTGGCAGAACTTCAAATCCAACCGCCGCGGCTATTGGTCGTTCTGGATCTTTCTGTTGTTGTTCTTCGTTTCGCTGTTCGCCGAACTGATCGCCAACGATCGGCCGTTCCTGATCAAGTTCGACGGCAAATTGTATTTCCCGGCCTTTGTCAGCTATTCGGAGACGACGTTCGGCGGCGATTTCGAGACCGCGGCGGATTATCGCGACCCGTTCCTGCAGAAGCTGATCGCGGAGAAAGGCGGCACCACGATCTGGCCGCTGATTCGCTATTCCTACGACACCCACAATCTCGACCTGCCGACGCCGGCGCCGTCGAAGCCGACCTGGATGCTGACCGAGGCCGAATGCAAACCGGTGGTGCAGAAGAAAGGCCTCAATAGCTGCCGCGACCTCGAATACAACTGGCTCGGCACCGACGACCAGGGCCGCGACGTGGTGGCGCGGCTGATCTACGGCTTCCGCATCTCGGTGCTGTTCGGCCTCAGCCTGACCATCATCTCCTCGGTGATCGGCGTCGCCGCCGGCGGCATCCAGGGCTATTTCGGCGGCTGGGTCGATCTCGGTTTCCAGCGTTTCATCGAGGTGTGGAGCGCTATTCCGTCGCTATATCTGTTGCTGATCCTGTCCTCGGTGCTGGTGCCGGGCTTCTTCGTGCTGCTCGGCATTCTCTTGTTGTTCTCCTGGGTGTCGCTGGTCGGCCTGGTGCGCGCCGAGTTTCTGCGCGGGCGCAATTTCGAATACATCATGGCGGCGCGCGCGCTCGGCGTCTCCAACGCCAAGATCATGATCCGGCATCTTTTGCCGAACGCCATGGTCGCCACCATGACGTTCCTGCCGTTCATCGTGTCGTCCTCGGTGATGACGCTGACCGCGCTGGATTTCCTCGGCTTCGGACTGCCGCCGGGATCGCCCTCGCTCGGCGAGTTGCTGTCGCAAGGCAAGGCCAACGCCCAGGCGCCGTGGCTCGGCTTCACCGGCTTCTTCGCGGTGGCGATCATGCTGTCGCTACTGATCTTCATCGGCGAGGGCGTCCGCGACGCCTTCGACCCGCGCAAGACGTTCAGGTGAGGCTGTGATAGGCTGCCGGGAGAAGGGGAGGAGTGATGAACAAGATCGTACCAGACTATCCGGTCGATAAGCTGCCCGCAGATTTACGCGAGGGGCTGCCAAAGCATGGTTCGGTCGAAATCGAGTTCAGGCTCAAGCAGCGGATGCAACCGCGCGTGCTGTTGGCGCCGCTGGCCGGGTCCGTCCCGAACATCCATGGTCGCGACGAGGAAGTGGTTCAGTATATCCGCGAGCTCCGTGAAGACAGCTGATGTGGGAGCGTTACCGAGATCGGCCGATCTATCTCGATTCCAACATTATCATCTACGCGATCGAGCAAGGCAGCCGATGGACCCAAACGATGGCAACGATATTGAGCGCGATCGACGCCGATGCGCTGCTGGTCGTGACCTCAGAGTTGACGATTGCGGAAGTCATGCCGAAGCCGATATCGCTCAACGACCCTGACCATCTTGCCAAGTATGAGCTGTTCTTTTCGCCGTCCAGTCCGATTCTCACCTTGCCGGTCAGCCGCGAAATTCTTCTGGCTTCCTGTCACGTTCAAGCCGATCTAGGGATCAAGCCTATGGATGCGATCCATGTTGCGACCGCGATGGCGTCGGGGTGTCACTACTTCCTAACCGAAGATCATCGCCTCGGGCGCTCGATCGCCGGCGATCTGAAATGGCTCCAACTCTCCGAGCTCTCCTGATGGACGTCCTCAACCAGCCGCTGCTCGACGTCCGCGACCTCTCGGTGGCGTTTCACCAGCCGAGCGGGCAATCGATCGCGGTCGATCATATTTCCTTCGAGATCAAGCGCGGCGAATGCGTGGCGCTGGTCGGCGAATCCGGCTCCGGCAAATCGGTCAGCGCGCTGTCGATCCTGCGGCTGTTGCCGTATCCGACCGCGTCGCATCCCTCGGGCAGCATCCGTTTCAAGGGCCGCGAACTGCTCAACCTGTCGGAGCACGACATTCGCTCGGTGCGCGGCAACGACATTTCGATCATCTTCCAGGAGCCGATGACCTCGCTCAATCCGCTGCATACCATCGAGTCGCAGATCGGCGAGATCTTGCAGCTGCATGGCGGCGTGCGCGGCGACAAGGCGCGGGCCCGGATCCTGCAACTGCTGACCCAGGTCGGCATTCCGGAGCCGGAGACCCGGCTCGGCAGCTATCCGCATCAATTGTCCGGCGGCCAGCGCCAGCGGGTGATGATCGCGATGGCGCTCGCCAACGAGCCGGACCTGTTGATCGCCGACGAGCCGACCACCGCGCTCGACGTCACCGTGCAGGCGCAGATCCTGGCGCTCCTGGCGGAGATCCGCGCAAGGCTCGGCATGAGTCTGTTGTTCATCACCCACGACCTCGGCATCGTGCGCCGCATCGCTGACGTGGTCTGCGTGATGCATAACGGCAAGATCGTCGAGCAGGGGCCGGTCGAGCAGGTGTTCACCGCGCCGCAGCATCCCTACACGCGCGCGCTGCTCGCCGCCGAGCCGAAGCCCGATCCGGCGCCGCCGCGGCCCGACGCGCCGGTGGTGATGTCGACCGACGACCTGAAAGTCTGGTTTCCGATCAAGCGCGGGTTGATGCGCAAGACGGTAGGCCACATCAAGGCGGTCGACGGCGTCAGCCTCAGCGTCCGCAAGGGCGAGACGCTCGGCGTGGTCGGCGAGTCCGGCTCCGGCAAGACCACGCTGGGCCTGGCCTTGTTGCGGCTGATTTCCTCGGACGGTCCGATCGTCTTCCTCAGCAACAATATCCAGGGCCTGAAATTCAAGGCGATGCGGCCGTTCCGCCGCGACATGCAGATCGTGTTTCAGGATCCATTCGGCGCGCTCAGCCCCAGGATGTCGGTCGGCGATATCGTCGCCGAAGGCCTCAGCGTGCATCAGCCGTCGTTGTCGCAGGTCGAGCGCGACACTCGCGTGGTCAAGGCGCTGCAGGATGTCGGGCTCGATCCGGCGACGCGATTTCGCTATCCGCACGAGTTCTCCGGTGGCCAGCGCCAGCGCATCTCGATCGCCCGCGCGGCGGTGCTGGAACCGAGCTTCGTGGTGCTGGACGAGCCGACCAGCGCGCTCGACATGCTGTTCCAGGCGCAGATGGTCGATCTGTTGCGCGACCTGCAGCGCAAGCGCGACCTGACCTACATGTTCATCTCGCACGATCTGCGGGTGGTCGCCTCGCTGGCCAGCCATCTGATCGTGATGCGCCAGGGCAAGGTGGTCGAGGAGGGGCCGGCATCGGAGCTGTTCGCGCAGCCGAAGACCGACTATACCCGCGCGTTGTTCGCCGCCGCGTTCCGCATCGAGACCGCGGCGGGCGGCCCTGCGACGCCATGAGTTCTGGAAATGAATGATCAGCAAACGACCGCGGCCATCATCGCCGATCAAGCCGCCGAAGTGACGATCTCCGAACCGTCCTTGATCGGCCGCGGCTTCATGGCCTATCAGCGCTTCGACATTTCGTTGCACCGCGATGGCGAGCCGCCGCTGCAGCAGCGTCGCGACCTGTTGCGCGCCAATAAGGTTGCTGCGGTTTTGCCGGTGGATCTGGCGCGCGGCGAGGTGGTGCTGATCCGCCAGTTCCGGCTGACGGCGCATTTGGTCAGCGGTCGCGGCGAGATGGTGGAGATCGTCGCCGGCAGAGTCGATCCGGGTGAAACGCCGGCTGAGGCCGCGGCGCGCGAATGCGTCGAGGAAATCGGCGCGGCGCCGAGCCGTCTGGTCGAATTGTTCAGCGTGCTGCCGACGCCGGGCATCACCGACGAATCCGTGACGTTCTTTCTCGGGTTGATCGATGCGTCAAATCTGCCGGAGCGCTGCGGGCTTGCCGAAGAGACCGAGGAGATTCGCCCGTTCGCCGTGCCGATCGACGCGGCCATCGCCGCGCTCGATAGCGGCCTCGTTGCCAACGCGCTGCTGGTCAGCGCGCTGCAATGGCTGGCGCTGCACCGCGATCGCTTACAGGACTATGCAAAACATCCAGCCGCCTGATCGCGGCGAGGTCGCAGCCCGCGGCGCCGATCCGGGCGATCGCGTCGCCGAGGCCTTCGATCGCGGTGGCCATGGCGTGCGCATTGGCGTGCACGATGCTCTCGGCGTCGCGCACGATCGCGACGTGACCGCACCAAAACATCAGGTCGCCGCGTTGCGGGCTCCGCATTTCCGAATCCGATAGCGCGCGGCCGAGTTGGGCCTGCTGCATGTCGCTGTCGCGCGGGGAGGCGAGGCCGCAGGCGTTCAGCGCCACCTGCACCAGGCCGGAGCAATCGATGCCGAGGCTGGTCTTGCCGCCCCACAGATAGGGCGTGCCGAGAAAGCGCTCCGCCACCGCGACGTAGTCGCTCTCGAAGCCGTCGATCGCGCCGACATGCTGCGCCGGCACGTATTGGCCGTCGTGGGTGATGGCAAAGCCGCCGTCGTGTCGTGCCACTGCGAGCCGCGCGCCGAGCGGCAGCGTATCCACCGGCGGCAGTTTGATCGAGGGGCCGGGGAAGGCGAAGGTTCGTAGCGCGGTCACCTTGTGGGTCGCGGGTGGTCCCGGCGGATACAGTGCCAAATCCGGCAGCCAGCCGACATAGCCGTCGCTGTGCAGCTGGCCCCAGTCCCAGCCCTCCGCGCTGCGCTCATAGATCGTCACCCGCTCGCCCTTCAGCGCCTGGGTGTCGAGCATCGCGCCGGAAAACGGCTCGCGGCGCAGCGGCGCGATGCCGTCGAACACTTCGAACTCTTCGCCGGCAACGAACCGCAAGGCCTCGACCTTGCCTTCGAGATGTTTGGCGGCAAGGTCGGGTCGCGCCGGCGTCAGCCGCGGATCGCGGGTCAGATCAGCCATAACGCTGGCTCAGCAGTTTGTAGATCGCGCGCGCGGCCTGGCATTCGCCGCCTTCCGGGCGGCCGGGTTTCGCGGTCGGCGTCCAGCCGTAGATGTCGACATGCAGCCAGCTGGTCGCGGCTTCGACGAAGCGTTGCAGGAACAGCGCGCAGGTGATCGAGCCGGCGAAGCCGCCGGACGGCGCGTTGTTGAGCGTGGCGACCTTGGAGTCGAGCCAGGAATCATACGGCGGCCACAGCGGCAGTCGCCACAACGGGTCGTTCTCGGCCTTGGCGCAGCGCGCGACATCGAGCGCCAGGGTCTCGTCGTCGGTGTAGAACGGCGGCAGATCGGGGCCGAGCGCGACCCGCGCGGCGCCGGTCAGCGTGCCGAGATCGATCAGCAGCTCCGGCGCCTCTTCGTCGGCCAAGGCCAGCGCGTCGGCCAGCACCAGCCGGCCCTCGGCGTCGGTGTTGCCGATTTCCACCGTCGGGCCCTTGCGCGAGGGATAGATGTCGAGCGGCCGCATCGCGTTGCCGGCCACCGCGTTCTCCACCGCCGGGATCAGCACGCGCAACCGCACTTTGAGTTTGGCATCCATGATCAGCAGCGCCAGCGCCAGCACATTGGCGGCGCCGCCCATGTCCTTCTTCATGATCAGCATGCCGCTCGACGGCTTCAGGTCGAGACCGCCGCTGTCGAAACACACGCCCTTGCCGACCAGCGTGACTTTCGGGTGCGCAGCATCGCCCCACGAAAAATCGATCAGCCGCGGCGCGCGGTCCGAGGCCTTGCCGACCGCGTGGATCAAGGGAAAATTCTGCGCCAGCAAATCGTCGCCGACGGTGCAGCTGAAGCTGGCGCCGAACCGCTCTGCGAGTTCGCGCGCCGCGGCGGCGAGCTGCTCCGGCCCCATGTCGTTGGCGGGGGTGTTGATCAGATCACGCGCCAGCGTCACCGCCTCGATCACCCGGGAGACGTCATCGAGATCGATCCCCTCCGGGGGCAGCAGCCGCACCAGCGGCGCCTCGGCCTTGCGATAGCGGTCGAATTTGTAGCTGCCGAGCGCGAACGCCAAGGTCGCCAGACGCAAATCGTGCGGCGCGTTGGCGAAGCGATAGGCGCCCGGCGGCAACAGTTTGGGCAACTGGCCGACACGAAACGGATCGCGCGATTTTCCGCCCAGGTCGTCCAGCGCGAAAATCACCTGTTCGATGCCGCCCGTGGGCGAGGGCAGCGCGAGATAGTCGCCGGGTTTGGCCGCATAGCCGTTGGCCTTGGCAAACTGCCGGGCGTGGTCCGGCAATGCCGCGCACGCGGTTTCCCAATTGGCCTTGCTGACGAAGCTGATCGGGGTGACCGACAGCGAGGCGGCGGTTTCAAACACGGGATGCATCGGGGCCTCACTTGCTGAGTGGACGAGCGCGCCGCGAAGGCCGGCCGTCGCCGATTAACCCGTCGTTAGGGTTAACGGACTATTGCTCGGGTGATCAGCCCTGATCCCCGTCCGCGGTCATCGTGAGTTAAGCTGTCATGCGTCAGCAGTCCAGTCTCGCCCGCTATCTTGCATCCGCAGCTGTGGCGGCGATGCTGGCGGTGCCGCTTGGTGGCTGCCAGACCACGGGGTCGGACATCACCGGCTCGATCGGCGGCAATAAATCGGATGCCCTGGCCGCCGACCCGAAGGCGGCGGTCGAGGTCTATGGCGAGCGCTACCGCGCCAATCCGAAGAACGCCGAGGCGGCGTTGCGTTACGGTCAGGCGTTGCGTGCCGCGGGGATGCGCTCGCAGGCGGTCGCGGTGTTCGAACAGGCGACCATTGCCAACCCGGGAAACAAGACCTTGCTGGCCGGCTACGGCCGGGCGTTGGCCGATGCCGGAAGCTTCCAGCGCGCCTTCGAGGTGCTCGGCAGCGCGCACACCCCGGAAAATCCCGATTGGCGGATCCTGTCGGTCCAGGGCACCACGCTCGATCAAATGGGGCGGCACGACGACGCCCGCGGCTATTACGCCAGTGCGCTAAAGATCAAGCCGGAAGACCCCACGGTGCTGTCCAATCTGGGGCTGTCTTACGTGCTCTCCAAAGAATTGCCCAAGGCCGAGGAGACGCTGCGCCGCGCCTATGGCGCCGGTGCCAGCACCGATCCGCGGGTGCGGCAGAACTTGGCCCTGGTGGTCGGCCTGCAGGGCCGCTTCGCCGAGGCCGAGAGCATCGTGCGGGCCGATCTGCCCGCCGAAGAGGCCGCCGCCAACGCCGCCTATCTGCGGCAGATGCTCAGCCGCAAGGACGGCCCGCGGCTCGGCGCGCAAGACGCCGACGCGCCCGGACGCTCCTGATCTCTCAGCTCATCATCCCGTCTCGTTGACGGCAAGCGCCGCGATGGATTTCGCCATTGCGCGCCGAGCGAGCACGGCGTCGCCGGGCGCGCAGCCAAGCCGCCCGGGCATCACGCCGAGGGCCGGCTTGCGTCGTCGCAACAGATCGCCGCAACGACGAATTCAGAACGTTTGATTGGTATCGTCCGGTCCGCCCGCGCTATTGCATCGTCGCAACTTTGATCCCGGTCGGCCCCAGAATCACGACGAACAGCACCGGCAGGAAGAACAGGATCATCGGCACCGTCAATTTCGGCGGCAGCGCCGCGGCCTTCTTCTCCGCCTCGTTCATCCGCATGTCGCGGTTTTCCTGCGCCATCACCCGCAAGCTCTGTCCGAGCGGGGTGCCGTAACGTTCCGACTGTTGCAGGGCGAGGCAGACCGATTTGACGCCTTCGAGCCCGGTGCGCTTGGCCAGGTTCTCGTAAGCCACCTTGCGATCCTGCAGATAGGACAATTCCGCGGTGGTGAGCGTGAACTCTTCGGCCAGCGGGATCGATTGCGAGCCGATCTCGATCGCGACCTTGCGGAACGCGGTTTCGATCGACATGCCGGATTCGACGCAGATCAGCAGCAGATCCAGCGCGTCCGGAAATGCCCGCTTGATCGACAGCTGGCGCTTTGAAATCGCGTTGGTCAGAAACAGCATCGGCGCCTGCATGCCGAGGAAGCACGCGGCGATGCAGATCGCGATCTTGATCCCGAGCGGCTGCTGCATGTGGGAAATCACGAAGATGTACAGCGCGGTGGCCAGCATGAAGGCGATCGGCATCACCATGCGGAAAAACAGGAAGGTGACGTAGGGCGCGTGTCCGCGATAGCCGGCCATCACCAGCTTGTCGCGCGCGGCTTCCTGCGCCACCCATTTGCCGAGGTTGAAGTCTTCCACCACCTTGGAGACGAACTGCTTCGGCGCCTGGCGCAGCGACACCCGTTCGGTCTTCGACAGCCGGTCGCGCTCGCGCTGCCGGATCCGCTCGCGTTCGCTGGCGACGGCTTTCATACGCTTCGACAGGCTTTCGCCGGCGAACAGCGGCGTGATCAGCGTGTAGGCGGTGGCGCTGGCGGCGATCGCGGCCAGCAGCATGGTCATGAACCGCACATCGTGGAATTTCGCGATGATGAATTCAAACATGCTGCACCGTCAAAAGTCGAAGTTGATCATTTGCTTCATCACGAAGATGCCGATCGCCATCCACAACACGCAGCCGGCCAGCATCAGCTGGCCGGTCGGATGGGTCCACAACAGCGAGATGTAGTCCGGTGTCGACAGGTAGACCAACAACATCACGATCGGCGGCAATGAGCCGATGATGCCGGCGGAGGCCTTGGCTTCCATCGACATCGCCTGAATCTTTTCCGCCATTCGCTTGCGGTCGCGCAGCACCTTGGACAGGTTGCCCAGCGCTTCCGACAGATTGCCGCCGGACTTCTGCTGGATCGCGATCACGATGCCGAAGAAGTTGGCTTCCGGCAGCGGCATTCGCTCGTACAGCCGCGCGCAGGCTTCGCCGAGCGGCATGCCGATCGCCTGGGTCTCCAGGATCGCCAGGAATTCGCTCTTCAGCGGCTCCGGGGCGTCGGCGGCGACCACCTTTAGCGAGTCGAACAGCGGCAGCCCGGCCTTGATGCCGCGCACGATGACGTCGACGGCATCGGGCAGCGCCTTGAGGAAGTTCTTTTCGCGGCGCTTCTTCAGGAAATTCAACGCCCAGCGCGGCAGCCCGAAGCCGGCCGCAAAGCCAAGAGCGAGCGCGGCGAGCAGGCCGCCGCCCAGCAGGGAGGTGATCGCAAACATCGTCACGCCGAGCACGGCGGAGCCGATCAGAAATCCCTTCGGCGTCCATTTCACCCCGGCCTGGGTCAGCCGCGTGGTCAGCGCGACCTTCTTTTCTTTCCGGTGCCGGGCTTCGACTTCCTTCAGCGATCCTTCGACCTGCTCACGGCGCGATCGCTGCGTTCTGTCGATCTGCCGCACCACCGGTTCCGGACGGGCCAGCGACGCGCGGCGCTGTTCGGCGGTTTTTTGTCCCGACAGCGACGGGTAGATGAAGACCCATGCCAGGCCACCCACCGCCATGGCGGAGAGGAAAGCGATGGCGAGCGTTTGTATCAGCATCGATCCTCTCCCTGTTAGATTTCGACGGCGACTTCGGCGGCGTCGAGCGCCGCAGCGAGCCGTTTCTCCTCGCCGTAATAGCGCGCGCGCTCCCAGAAACGCGGCCGGCCGATCCCGGTGGAGCGATGCCGCCCGACGATGTGGCCGTTGGCGTCCTCGCCGATCATGTCGTAGATGAACAGATCCTGGGTGATGATGGTGTCGCCTTCCATGCCCATCACCTCGGTGATGTGGGTGATGCGGCGCGAGCCGTCGCGCAACCGCGCGGCCTGGATCACCACGTCGATCGAGGCGCAGATCATCTCGCGAATGGTGCGCGACGGCAGCGAGAAGCCGCCCATCGTGATCATCGATTCGCAGCGCGACAGCGCCTCGCGCGGGTTGTTGGCGTGCAGCGTGCCCATAGAGCCGTCATGGCCGGTGTTCATCGCCTGCAGCAGGTCGAACGCTTCCGGTCCGCGGACTTCGCCGACGATGATCCGCTCGGGGCGCATACGCAGGCAGTTGCGCACCAGTTCGCGCATCGTTACTTGGCCTTCGCCCTCGATATTCGGCGGCCGGGTTTCCAGGCGGACCACGTGCGGCTGCTGCAGCTGCAGTTCGGCGGCGTCTTCGCAGGTGATGATGCGCTCGTCGTCGTCGATGTAATTGGTCAGGCAGTTCAAAAGCGTGGTCTTGCCGGAGCCGGTGCCGCCGGAGATCAGCACGTTGGCGCGGCAACGGCCGATGATCTGCAGGATGGTGGCGCCCTCGGGCGTGATCGCGCCGAATTTGACCAACTGATCCAGCGTCAGCTTGTCCTTCTTGAATTTGCGGATGGTGAGCGCCGGGCCGTCGATCGCCAACGGCGGCACGATGGCGTTGACGCGGCTGCCGTCGGCGAGCCGGGCGTCGCAGATCGGCGAGGATTCGTCGACGCGGCGGCCGACCTGGCTGACGATGCGCTGGCAGATGTTCAGTAGCTGCTGGTTGTCGCGAAACCGGATGCCGGTGCGCTGGATGCGGCCGGCGACTTCGATGAACACCGTGCCGGCGCCGTTGACCATGATGTCGGAAATGTCGTCGCGCGACAGCAGCGGCTCCAACGGGCCGTAGCCGAGCACGTCGTTGCAGATGTCGTCGAGCAGTTCCTCCTGCTCGGCGATCGACATCACGATGTTCTTGATCGCGATGATCTCGTTGACGATGTCGCGGATTTCCTCGCGCGCGGATTCGGCATCGAGCTTGGCGAGTTGCGCCAGATCGATGGCCTCGATCAGCGCCCCGAAGATCGTCGCCTTGACCTGATAATAGGTGTCCGAGCGCCGGGTTTCGATCGCGATGGCGGCCGGCGTCGGCCGGGCAGGGGCCAGCGGCGGCGAGGCAACGGCCGCAGCCGGCGCCTCGAGCGGCGCGCGCAACGACACGCCGATCGTCGGCTCCGGCGCCGCGCTGGCGGGCTTCGGCAGGCGGCCGTCGTTATCTGCTCCGCTACGCTTCCCAAACACGACGATGCTCCACCACGGGACTTATTTCGCCCGCAACTTCTCGAGGAACGGCGCGATGAACGAGCCGCGCGGCTTCTTGGTTTCGCCGCGGCCGGTCATGCGCTGGGCGATCTGCAAGAACATCTCGGCGGCACGATGGTTGGCGGAAATCTCGGCGATCATCTGGCCGTTGTTGGCGGCCGCGCCGAAGATCTGCGGGTCGAACGGAATGCTGACCACCGGCGGACTTTCGATCGCCTTGGCGAACTCGTTGGCGTTGATCTCCGGGCGTTTCGGCACGCCGACCTGGTTCAGGCAGTAGTGCGGCGGGCGGTCGTTCGGCCGCGCCGCCTTCAACAGATCGTACATGTTCTTGGCGTTGCGCAGATTGGCGAGATCCGGCGCCGCGACGATCAGAATATCGTCGGCGCTGACCAGGGCGCGTTTGGTCCAGCCGGACCATTGATGCGGCACGTCCAGCACGATGCAGGGCATCGTGGTGCGCAAGGTGTCGAAGATCGAGTCGAAGGCTTCGGTGCCGAAATCGTAGACCCGCTCCAGCGTCGCCGGCGCCGCCAGCAGGCTGAGGTGATCGGTGCATTTCGACAGCAGCCGGTCGATGAACGCGGTGTCGACGCGGTCGGGCGAGAACACCGCGTCGGCGATGCCCTGCGGCGGATCCTGATTGTAGTCGAGCCCTGCGGTGCCGAAGGCGAGGTCGAGGTCCGCGACCACCGAATCCAGCGCCAGGTCGCGGGCGATCGCCCAGGCGACATTGTGGGCGATGGTGGAGGCGCCGACGCCGCCCTTGGCGCCGACCACCGCGATGATGCGGCCGACCGCGCGGGCTTCGGGCGCCGAGAATAGCCCGCAGATCGAGCCGACGATCTTGATCGGCACCACCGGCGCGATGACGTAGTCGCTGACGCCGCGACGAACCAGTTCGCGGTACAGCGTGACGTCGTTGACCCGACCGATGACGATCACCCGGGTGCCGGCGTCGCAAACCGTGGCAAGCTG
Organism: Rhodopseudomonas palustris BisB18; assembly: GCF_000013745.1. Lineage (GTDB taxonomy): Bacteria > Pseudomonadota > Alphaproteobacteria > Rhizobiales > Xanthobacteraceae > Rhodopseudomonas_A > Rhodopseudomonas_A palustris_F. The sequence goes on along the minus strand of NC_007925.1, from coordinate 4,135,008 downwards.
GTCGAGCCCGGCCAGGATGTCGCTGCGAGGATCGGTTTCCAGGATGATGACATTCGGCGTCGGGGCCGAGCGATAGGCCTCGATGGCGGCCGCCATGCCGCCCATCTGGATCTTGAGGTGCGCCTTGTCGAGCCGGCGATCTTCGCCGGCGGCCTGCACCGCCGCGGCGGTCTCGACGGTTTCGCAGAACGCCTGCACCGACACCCGCGGCGCCGGCGCAATATGCTCTTCCGGCGTCGGCTGCGCCGCTGCGGTCTGCTCGTCTTCGGAGGTCTGGCGTGCGTAACTGATCATTTGCCGGTGTCGCTGAGTTTGGCCTTGTCGGCCTCGGGATAGGTCGTCGTGGTGCTGGTGCCCTTGCGGTACTTCTCGAACGAGTTGGTGCGCCGGGCGGTATAGGCCGGGGTTTCGCCACGCGGCTGGACCAGGTCAGCGGGATTGTCGACCATCGCGGCGAGATTGCGCTGGCTGGCGCATCCCAGATTCCAATACGGTTTGTTCTCGAAATAGTCGTGGTTCTTGCTCGATGAGCCGAGATCGTCCGGCCACAGCCCGCAGGGCCCGGCGGTTGCGGTCAGCCGTGGGTAGTTGACGCGAATGGCGGCAAACTGCCGGGTGTCGCGCGGCTGATAGTCGCGCACCGTCACGGCGTTCGGCGGCAGGCCTTGAGCGGCGAGCAGCGCGCGGATTTCACGGAGCGAATCCGCCGCAGCGCGCGCGTTCGGGGTGTGGGTCGGCAGGTCGATGACGATCGGCCCGGTGCCTTCGCGGAGCCAGGTTTGCGCCAGCGAGGCGACGTCGGCGCGCTGCGCGCCGGTCAGTCCGCCGCGCCCGGTGCCGGCGAAGATGATCAGGGTCTGGTCGGCTTCCTGAATCGCGATCGGATGCCGCTGCCGATAATCGTCCGGCACGATGCTTCCGGTGACCTCGTCGCTGGTATGGTTGCAACCGCCAAGGACCAGACAGACGGCCACCAGCGCGCCGCCCAAACGCAGGCGGCGGAGGTGATCGGCGGGATATTCGCTCGTCATCGTGTGTGGTCCTTGTCCCGCCTCAATCGGTGATGAAGCCATAGGTGCCGCGATAATTCTTGGCGGGTTCGGTGCGCCCGCGCACGCCGTAGATCCGGTTGATGTTGCCGATCAGATCCGCCTGCGGGTCCGAGGCCGCGGCAAATCCGTCGTCCGGCCGCGACAGATCCTTCTGCGCCACCGCGCGCACGACGTACGGCGTCACCAGCACCAACAGCTCGGTGTTGCGATTGACGTAGTCGCGGCTGCGGAACAGGGCGCCGAGAACCGGCAGCTGCGCCAGACCCGGCAATCCATTCATCGCCTGTTTGGTCTGTTCCTGGATCAGACCGGCCATCGCCATCGAGCCGCCCGAGGGAATTTCCAGCGTGGTTTCCGCCCGGCGGGTCTTGATCGACGGCACGGTGATGGAATTGGTGGTGGTGGTGCTCACCGCCTGCGACAGGGTGATCGAATTGTCGGTGGAGATTTCCGAGACCTCGGTCATCACCCGCAGGCTGATCCGCCCCTCGCTCATCACCACCGGGGTGAAGTTCAGCGAAATGCCGAATTTCTTGAAGCTGATCTGGGTGGTGCAGACATGCGTGACCGGGTCGCAGGAATAGCCGGCGGGCACCGGAAACTCGCCGCCCGCCACGAAGGTCGCGGATTCGCCGGAAATCGCCGTCAGGTTCGGTTCGGCCAGGGTGCGGACCACGCCGGCGCTTTCCATCGCCCGCAGCGTCGCCGTGACCGAGGGCGTGGTGCCGCCGCCGAACGAGGCGGTGGTGGCGTTGCCGGACACCAGGTTGCTGCCATAGGCGGTGAACGGGTTGCTGTTGTTGAAATTCACCACCGCGGTGCCGTAGTTCATGCGCGCGGTGAGGTCGACGCCGAGTTGCTTGACGATATCGCGTTGCACTTCGGCGACGGTCACCTTCAGCATCACCTGGTCGCGACCGCGCACCGCGATGCTGTTGACGACGTTGTCCGGGCCATCGACCAGCCGTGCCGCAAGGTCGCCGGCCTGCTGGGCTTCGATCGGGCTCGACACCGATCCGGTCAGCATCACGCTCTTGACGCCGACGCCCTCGACCCGGATATCGGCGCCCGGCAGGGTTTGCTTCATGGCGGCGCGGATGCCGTTGAGGTCGCGCGTCACCGCGATGTCGTAGGCGGCGATCTGCAGCCCGGCGGCGTCGAAGAACACGATATTGGTCTGGCCGATCGCAGCCCCGATGATGTAGGCGCGCTGCGCCGAACGCACCACGGCGTTGGCGATCTTGGGATCGGCGACCAGCACATCCTTGATGTCGCGCGGCAGGTCGATCACCACCGACTTGCTGACGCCGAGCGCCAGAAAACGGGCGTTCAGCTGGCCATCGGCGGCGGCGGCCATCGGGCGATAGTCGGCGGCCAGCGCCGGGGCGAGCGCCGGATTGATGGTCAGCGCGGCGGCCGCGGAAAACCACAGGGCGCGTGCCAGCGGACTGCGCATCGGCCGGTGGTCTTTGCTGGTCATATCCGGTCCTCTGGTCACTTCTGGGTCGTGGTCGGGGTCGAAACACCGAATCGCACCACATTGATGCTGTCGCGCTTGGCGCTGCGATCGTCGGGAGTATCGGCGACCGCCGAATTGGCGTCGGCCAGGCTGCGCAGCGCCAGCGACAGCGTGCCGCTCTGGCGGGCGCGGGCCAGCCCCTCGGATTGCTCGGGCTTCAGTTCGAGCGTCGCGGTCTTGCCGACCACGACCTTCTGCCCGTTCTTCTCCTCGATGGTCTGGTCGATCGCCAGCACCCGGATGTTGCTGAGGATGATCTCGGAATTGACGCCGTCGCCGGAGGCGCGCGCGTCGGGATTCTTCTCGCGCTTGGACAGAATGACGTCGACCCGGTCGTTCGGCAGGATGAAGCCGCCGGCGCCGGTTTCCGGTGAGATTTCGGTCGAGACCGCGCGCATCCCGGACGGCAGAATCGCCGCCATGAAGCCGGAGCCGTTGGCCTTGACCAGTTTCAGATCCCGGATCGGCTCGCCGGCGATGAAGGCCGAGCGCGCGATCGATCCGACGATCTGGGTGGTGGCGTCCGGGCGCACATTGCGACGGATGAACATTTCGCTGGCGGTGGCCGCCGGCCAGACCTGCCACTGCACGTCGCCCGGGGTGAGCGCCTGTCCCAGCGGGATGTCCGATTTCGCGACCAGCACGTCCACCGTCGGCAGCTGGGCCACCGGCGCTGCCGGCGGCGGCTGCTGGTCGGCGCCGCTGGCGAGATAGGCGGCAACGCCGCCGGCACCGACAGCGATGGTCAGGACGACAATGCGTGCGGTATTCATACGCTTCACTTTCCACATTACGCGGCGACGCTGGGCGTCGCTGTAATCCGGAGTTGACCAGCTATTCGTCAAAGCATGGTTAATGAGGCGTATCTAAATCGCGTCGATCGGGAACGGGGTGTTTCAGTAGATGGCGAAGTGCGCGAGGTCGACGGCGCGGATCCATTCGGTTTCCGGGTAGATCATCAGCGCGCCGGTGGCCAGCGCGATGCCGTAAGGAATGCCGGTCTCCTTGGCATGCAGCCGCAGCAGCCAGGGTTGACCGCACAGCGCGTAGGGCAACGGCCATTGCCGGAACTGCAGCAGCAGCAGGGTCAGCGCGCCGCCGAACAGCGAGGCGTAGACCAGATATTCGAGCAGGTGGTCGAAGCCGAACCACAATGCTGCGGCCGAGGCCACTTTGGCGTCGCCGCCGCCCACCCAGCCGAACGCGAAGCAGGCAAAGGCGATTGCCAGAACGCTGCCGCCGGCGGCGATATGCGAGAGAATTTCCTGCAAGCCCATGCCGCCGAGGCCGGCCAATGCCAGGAACCCGACGATCAGCAGCAGCGAGACGCGGTTGGAAATCGTCATGGTGAACAGGTCGCTGGCCGCCGCGAAGGCCATCAGCGCCGGGAACAGCAGAACCCGCAGCAGATCGAGCATCATTGAGTTCACCACGCCCTCAGCGGTCCAAAGATCGGCTGGCCGCCCGCGAGCCTAGCCGGAACAAATGAACAATCGGGAAATGATCGTCCGGTCACCAGGTGAGGGCGATCCGGATCGCCAGGGCAAGAAGCGCCAGCGTCAAGGCCCCACAGACCAGGGCGGTGACTTCGTCGATCCGGGGGCCGGCCGCGATCCGCGCGGTCGTCGCCTCGGTACGCCCTGTCGCAAGCTTGCTCATGATCACGCCGCTACCAACACACCGGTCCGTTCAAACAACGAAGGCCTCGGAGGGTCCGAGGCCTTCGATGACCTACACCCGCCGATTATTAAAGCTTCGAGCCGATCGACGTGAACTTGGCGGACAGGTTGCTGCCGACGGTGTTCACCGCGGTGATGATCGCCAGCGCAATGCCGGCTGCGATCAAGCCGTATTCGATCGCGGTGGCGCCCGACTCGTCCTTCAGGAAACGCGCAACGATGTTCTTCATCAGACTACTCCATGTATCAACGTGGCTGTGAACTTCTCTGGTCTTGCCGGCGTTCTCAGCACCGTGACCATGGCCGCGAACCTAGGATCCGGAAATTGCAGCGCAGTTAATTCGACCGCAGAAACACCGCTGCAATTCGCTCTTCTTTGACACAGTAAATTTCGGATTAAAGGTACGACAACTTGTATGTTTCCGTAGTTTGCTGATTTTGCAGCCTTTCTCGGCGCGGGGGATGCGCTGCGGCGGCTGATTGTTGCGGCTGATTTCGGGCGGCGAGCGGCGCAGCGTTGGCCGCGGTCCGACGTTTGCAGTTCATTCACTAATTAACGTCACCTTTGCCATGACGGGCGCCGGCACCGCTGCGTATCGCTTCGCCGGCCTGTAGACGTCCCGGGGTAGAGTATGAATAAGAGTGTGAAGCGTGCCGATCTGCGCGCGGTGTTGCTGTCGGGAACGATCGGCATCGGGTTGTTGTGCGCGTTGCCCGCAATGGCCGAAACCGCAAACGGCATCATCGCCGTCAACGTCGATCAGGCGAAACTCGTCAGATTTCCGGCGCGCATTGCCACCATCGTGGTCGGCAACCCCTTGATCGCCGACGTGACGTTGCAACCCGGCGGCATCATCGTGGTGACCGGCAAGGGTTACGGCGCGACCAACGTGATCGCGATGGACCGCGCCGGCGAAGTGCTGCTCGACCGCGTGATCCAGGTCGAGGGCCCGACCGATCAGGTGGTGACCATCTATCGCGGCGTCGATCGGGAATCCTACAGCTGCACGCCGCTGTGCCAGCGCAGGGTCACGCTCGGCGACGGCGAGGGCTACTTCAAATCGGCGATGGACCAGGCCGGCAGCCTGAATACCCAGGCGACCGGCGCGAGCGGCGCCAGGACGAACTGATCAGCGTCCCGTCGGGCGGCCGTTCATGGTCGAGCTTTGCGATTGTCCCGCGGATCCGCCCGGCGATCGCAGCCGGTCCGCGCAGGCCCCATGGTTGACGCGTGGTTAACGGTTGCCGGCATTCTGTTTCGAACCGCCGCAACACTTCAACAATCAGTTCTCGTTAAATTGCAATGACCGCCTAAGTCAGTGCGAGGGTGTCTTGATGCCAAGCTGCAGGTTCTTGCCGATCGCCCTGCGGGCCCTGCGCGGCTTCCGTCGTCATCGACGTGGCTCGGCCGCGGTCGAATTCGCCCTGGTGGCGCCGATCTTCATCGCGCTGTTATTCGCGATCATCGAAGTCGCGTTGGTATTCTTTGCCGGCCAATTGCTGGAGACCGGAACGCAGGACGCCGCGCGGGTGTTTCTGACCCAAACCAATCCGGCGCTCGCCGAGGATTTCAAAAAGCTGGTCTGCAATCGGGTCGATATGTTGCTCAGCTGCGCCACCCTGCGGGTCGATGTGCAGTCGTTTGCGCCGGGCGCCGCGATCGACATCAAGAATCCGATCGTCAACGGCAGCCTCGTCGATAGTTTCGTCTACCAACTGCCGCCGCACCTCAACAGCAACTACACGGTCGTGGTGCGGACCTTCTATCAATGGCCGCTGTTCGTGACGAAGCTTGGCTTCAATCTCTCGAACGTCGGCGAGGGCACGCGGCTGCTGGCCGCGACGGCGGCGCTGCGTCCGCAATGATGGTCAATCCGATGAAGACGCTGGCATTGTCAGAATTGTTTTATGGGTTTGAGCGACAGCTCGGAAGACTGCGCCGCGACACCTCCGGTCTGGCGGCGGTCGAGTTCGTCATGATCGTGCCGCTGATGCTGGTGATGTTCTTCGGCACCATCGAGCTTTCGTCGGGGTTCGCGGCCCATCGCAAGGTTTCGATCGTCGCGCAAACCATCTCCGATCTGACCTCGCGCGGCAAGTCGGCGGCCGCGACCGACGTGAGTAACTTCTTGAGCATCGCCGATGCGATCATGACGCCGTATCCCGCGGTGCATTCCGCCGATCAATTCCAGACCACGATTACCGAGGTCTATATCGATCCGGCGACCGGCATCGGCCACGCGCAATGGAGCCGGGGAGACGCGGTCCGGAATGCCGGAAGCGTCGTCGCCGTGCCGGCCGATCTGGTTGCCAAGGACTCGTCGAACAACGTGATCGCCGGTCAGTACCTGATCTTTAGCGAGGTCAAGTATCTGTATAAGCCGATCGTGGGTTACCTGCTGGCCAAGGCGGGCATCTGGCTGACGGACCAGACCTTCACACGGCCGCGGCAATCGAGCTGCGTGTTGTGGACGGGCGAAACGCTGTGCCCGACCCGGGTGTCCTGACGCCGTTGCTCCGCGGGCTGCTCGCGATACCGCCAACCTCAAACGAAAAAGGCCGCGCTAGCAGCGCGGCCTTTCGACTTGTTAGCTCATTCCGCAGCGCAGCTGACGGAATCCGGATTAGCCGGCGGCGCGCAGGTTGTCGGCCGAAGACTTGCCAGAGCGACGATCGGCAACGATTTCGTAGCTGATCTTCTGGCCTTCACGCAGGGTGCCAAGGCCGGCCCGCTCAACCGCGCTGATGTGCACGAACACGTCGTTGCCACCATCGTCCGGCTGAATGAATCCAAAGCCCTTGGTCGCGTTAAACCACTTCACGGTTCCCATGCTCACGGGGGTAGTCCCTTCTCAATATAGATATAGTAGAAACCCACTTTTGATGGGCTGGTGAGATCGAATTTTGGAAGGGTCGTCAGCGTAAACCGGCTGTACCGGTGGATAGCTAATGTCGTCCGGCCGAAAATCGATTAGTCGATGTTATGCGAAAGCGGGCCCCAAAACAATCCTGACGTGCACGATTTTTTAATCGAGGGGTCAGTTGTGTCCGGAGTGCCAAGCACGTTTGACGTCATGGCTCGGCGGCGTGTGAGCGTCGCCGGGCCGTCCTTTACCTGCGGCGAAACTGACCGCGCGGCGGGGCTCCCCGCGGCGGGCCGCCGCCGGGACGTTCGTCCTTGTGGCGGAAGATCAGCCGGCCCTTCTCCAGGTCGTAGGGGGACATCTCGATGGTAACGCGGTCGCCGGCCAGCGTCTTGATGCGGTTCTTCTTCATCTTGCCGGCGGTGTAGGCGACAATTTCGTGTCCGGCGTCGAGTTGCACGCGATAGCGCGCGTCGGGAAGGATTTCGGTCACCAGTCCTTCGAACTGGATCAGCTCTTCTTTAGCCATGGTCGTCTCCAGATCGGTCGTTGATCAGCGCTGCGGTCTTTGTTTGCGGTTGGGTTGGGTTCCGGGGCGGCTTTCGCGATGCAGGAAAGCCACGCCCTGGATGCCTTCCTTGGCAGCCGCCTGCGGCTGCGGGCGGGCGGTGGGTTCGTGCCGGCTCGGTTCATGCCGGGCGACTGGGGCGGCGATAGTACCACCGGTCGGCCGACGCCGGCGACGCGGGCCGTTCGACGATGGCGCGACCTCATTGCTGCGCGGCGAATGCACGTGCGGCGCGGCATGGGCGCCGCGATGCTGCGATACCTTCGCCACGGTATCGCGATGCCCGGGGGTGCGGCGATCTTCGCGCGGCAGGGTGATGCGGATCAGCTTCTCGATGTCGCGCAGGAACGCCATCTCTTCGCCGGCGACCAGCGAGATCGCGATGCCCTCGGCGCCGGCGCGCGCGGTGCGGCCGATGCGATGGACGTAGGTCTCCGGAATGTTCGGCAGATCGAAATTCACCACATGGGTGATGCCGTCGACGTCGATGCCGCGGGCGGCGATGTCGGTAGCAACCAGAGTGCGGATTTCACCGGCGCGGAACGCCGCCAGCACGCGCTCGCGGTGGTTCTGCGACTTGTTGCCGTGGATCGCGTCGGCGGTGATGCCGGCGCGCGCCAGGCCCTTCACGACCTTGTCCGCGCCATGCTTGGTGCGGGTGAAGATCAGCGCCCGGTTGACGTTCTCTTGCTTGAGGATCTGCGCCAGCAGGGTCGGCTTGGCGGAATGGTCGACCTGGATGATGCGCTGGGTGATGCGTTCCACGGTGGAGGCCACCGGGGTCACGGCGACCCGCGCCGGATCGCGCAGCATCTGGTCGGCGAGGTCGGCGATGTCCTTCGGCATGGTGGCCGAGAAGAACAGCGTCTGCCGCTTGATCGGCAGCTTGGCGACGATTTTGCGGATGTCGTTGATGAAGCCCATGTCGAGCATGCGGTCGGCTTCGTCGAGCACCAGAAACTCGACCTGATTGAGCTTCAGCGCATTGGTCTGCACGAGGTCGAGCAGTCGGCCCGGCGTCGCCACCAGCACGTCGAGGCCCGGCATGATCGAGCGGACCTGGCGGCCCATCGGCACGCCGCCGATCGCTAGCGCCGAGGTCAAGCGGACGTGACGGCCATAGGCGTTGAAGCTCTCCAGGATCTGACCGGAGAGTTCGCGGGTCGGGCTCAGCACCAGCACGCGGCAGGTCTTCGGCTGCGGCTTGATGCGGTTTTCCAACAGGCGGTGGATGATCGGGAGCGCGAAGGAGGCGGTCTTGCCGGTGCCGGTCTGGGCGATGCCGACGACGTCGCGGCCAGCCATAGCAAGGGGAATGGTTTGAGCCTGAATCGGCGTCGGGGTCAGGTAATTTTCTTCTTTAAGCGCACGCGTAATAGCTTCGGCCAGGCCGAAATCCTGAAAGGAGGTCAAAAGGTTGGTTCTTTCCATTACAAAGGCAGGCGCCCGGCAAGCTGAACCAGGAGCGCACGAGGGGGTGTCTGAGACACCCGCGTGTTTGGGGCGTCGGCTTTGTTAGCTGAAGGGGCAAGCCAGAAACCGTTTAGACGGGCTCAGAACACGCGGCTCGCATTGACCCGATGATTCTCAAGGTCGTTCTTTCATATGGAACAGCTACGCGGCAGATTCAAGGTGTATTCGTCGGCTGGTTGAGTTTCTTGGTTTTGCCGACCAAAAATTAGCCTGCGCGACATTTTCGCTTACGTCCTGTGCGGGTTGCTTATTTTCGTGGCAGATTCGATGCGCGCTCGAACGTCGGAGCGCGCAGCATAAGACCTGCGATGGCGAAATCCCCCGCATCTCCATTCCCTTATCGTCTTACCCACCCATGGCATGGATCTTGCGATTCCGTTAACGCAGACGGCCGTGGGGCCGCGCATCACTGTATCTGCGTTATGGAGACGATAACCTCATGCTTACTGAACCGAAGCAATCGAAGGCTGTGCCGATCAGTCGGCGGCGCTGGCTGGCAGCGAGCGCCGGGCTGATGCTTGGCTTGGCCACGTTCAGCTCCGCGAAAGCCGAGGACACCATCAAGGTCGGTGTCCTGCACTCGCTGTCGGGGACGATGGCGATCAGTGAAACCACGTTGAAAGACACCATTCTCTTCCTGATCGACGAGCAGAACAAGAAGGGCGGCGTGCTCGGCAAGAAGCTCGAGGCCGTGGTGGTCGATCCGGCGTCGAACTGGCCGCTGTTCGCCGAGAAGGCTCGCGAGCTGATCACCAAGGACAAGGTGTCCGTGGTGTTCGGCTGCTGGACCTCTGTGTCGCGCAAGTCGGTGCTGCCGGTGTTCAAGGAATTGAACTCGATCCTGTTCTACCCGGTGCAGTATGAAGGCGAGGAATCCGAGCGCAACGTGTTCTACACCGGCGCCGCCCCGAACCAGCAGGCGATCCCGGCGGTCGACTATCTGATGAAAGACGAGAAGGTGAAGCGCTGGGTGCTGGCCGGCACCGACTACGTCTATCCGCGCACCACCAACAAGATTCTCGAAGCCTACTTGAAGTCGAAGGGCGTCAAGTCCGAAGACATCATGATCAACTACACGCCGTTCGGTCATAGTGATTGGCAGACCATCGTCGCCGACATCAAGAAGTTCGGCTCCGCCGGCAAGAAGACCGCGGTGGTTTCCACCATCAACGGCGACGCCAACGTGCCGTTCTACAAGGAGCTCGGCAACCAGGGCATCAAGGCCACCGACATTCCGGTGGTGGCGTTCTCGGTCGGCGAAGAAGAACTCGCCGGCATCGACACCAAGCCCTTGGTCGGCCATCTCGCCGCCTGGAACTACTTCCAGTCGATCAAGACCCCGGAGAACGAGAAGTTCATCAAGGCCTGGCAGGCCTATACCAAGAACCCGAAGCGCGTGACCAACGACCCGATGGAAGCCCACGTCATCGGCTTCGACATGTGGGTCAAGGCGGTCGAGAAGGCCAAGTCGGTCGACGCCGACAAGGTGATCGACGCGCTGCCCGGCACCGAGGCCAAGAACCTCACCGGCGGCACCTCGAAGATGCTGCCGAACCATCACATCACCAAGCCGGTGTTCATCGGCGAGATCAAGGCCGACGGCCAGTTCGACGTGGTGTGGAAGACCCCCGGCCTGGTGGCCGGCGACGCCTGGTCGAAGGAGCTCGAAGGCTCCAAGGATCTGATCGGCGATTGGGTCGGCAAGAAGTGCGGCAACTACAACACCAAGACCAACAAGTGCGGCGGGCAGGGCTCCTGAATTCGCTCTGAACCACTTGAAATCGGAGAAGGCGGCGCTGTCGCCGCCTTCTCTTCCTTCCGCCCGGGGTCCGCCAGTGCTCAGCTATTTCTTTGATCGTGTTCGCGCGTTTGCCTTTGCCGCCGTAGTGATTGCCGCGTCCGCCATCCCGGCTTTGGCCGGTCCGTTCGAAGACGCCGTGGCGCAATTCGCCAATGATTCATTTTCCGATACCGAGGAGGCGATCGGCGTGATCGCCACCGGCGGTCATCCGCAGGCCTACGCCATCATCGGCGCGCTGCAGGCCGGCCGGCTGATGGCCGATCCCGAGTCGAAGCGCGTTTTCGTCACCCAGCCCGACGGCGCCTTCATCGACGCCGCGACCGGCGAGGCGGTGCAAAACCTTCCAGACGGCGCCGCCGCGGTGCGGCTCAACAACCGGCTGCGCCGTACCGTGGAGGCGGCCCTCGGCGGCTTGACGCTGCAGTCGCCGGATCTTGCCAAGCGGATCCAGGCCGCGCAATCGGTGTTCAAGACCCACGACGAGGCGATGCTGCCGATGGTCGACGGCGCGCTCGCCAAGGAGACCAACCCGGCCGCCAAATTGGCGTTCGGCGAGGCGCGCGCGGCGATTCTGCTGTTCAAGGCCGACGCCACCGATCCGGAAAAGCTTGAAGCCATCGCCGCCATCAAAGCGCGTGGCGATCAGGAGGCGCTGGCGCTGCTCACCGGCCTGAGTGGCGAGCAATCGGTGGCGGTGACCCGCGCCGCCGCTGCCGCCACCAACGCGATCCAAAGCCGGCTTGCGCTGTGGTCGATGGTGCAGAACGCCTGGTACGGGCTGTCGCTCGGCTCGGTGCTGCTGCTGGCGGCGATCGGGCTCGCCATCACTTTTGGCGTGATGGGCGTCATCAACATGGCGCATGGCGAGATGGTGATGATCGGCGCCTACGTCACCTTCGTGGTGCAGGAGACCATCCGCACCAGCTATCCCGCGCTGTTCGACTATTCGCTGCTGATCGCGGTGCCGCTGGCGTTCCTGGTCGCGGGGCTGATCGGCGTCATCATCGAGCGCAGCATCATCCGCTTCCTCTACGGCCGGCCGCTGGAAACCCTGCTGGCGACTTGGGGGCTGTCGCTGGTGCTGCAGCAGGCGGTGCGCACGCTGTTCGGCCCGACCAACCGCGAGGTCGGCAATCCGTCCTGGATGTCGGGCGCGTTCGAGCTCGGCCAGATCGTCATCACCTATAACCGGCTGTGGATCCTGTGCTTTACCCTCGCGGTGTTCGCGATCCTGTTGGCGATGCTGCGCTACACGTCGCTGGGCCTGGAGATGCGCGCGGTGACGCAGAACAGGCGGATGGCGGCGTCGATGGGCATCGCCACCTCGCGGGTCGATGCTTTGACGTTTGGCCTCGGCTCCGGCATCGCCGGGATCGCCGGCGTGGCGCTGTCGCAGATCGACAATGTCAGCCCCAATCTCGGCCAGAGCTACATCATCGATTCCTTCATGGTGGTGGTGTTCGGTGGCGTCGGCAACCTGTGGGGCACGCTGGTCGGCGCCTTCACGCTCGGCATCGCCAACAAGTTTCTGGAGCCGATGGCCGGCGCGGTGCTTGGCAAGATCGCGATCCTGGTGCTGATCATCCTGTTCATCCAGAAACGCCCGCGCGGCCTGTTCGCGCTGAAGGGCCGGGCGATCGAAGCATGATGAATGTGATGCTACAACATAACTTTGCACCGCAGCCCCTCTCTGTGCCGAAGTCTCGCTCCGCGTCGCAGCCCAACTCCCTCCCCCCTTGCGGGGGAGGGTCGGGGAGGGGGGTAACCACGCGCTCTGTGCTCGCGGACCCCCACCCCCGACCCCTCCCCGCAAGGGGGAGGGGAGCGCGCCGCGTCGCGCGGCAAAGGGGAGCGCGCTCTGTTGCGCGCAGAAGGGATGCGCGCCGTGCCGCGCGGGGGAGCCGCCGATGACCCCGCATATCCTCACCCGCACCCTCGACCGCAGCGCCACCATCTTCCTCGTCATCGTCGCCGCGGTGGGCATCTTGCTGCCGCTGGCGAATCTGCTGTTTCCGGAAGGTTCGGCGTTGCACGTGCCGACTTATCTGATGGCGCTGTTCGGCAAATACGTCTGCTACGCGCTCTTGGCGCTGTCGATCGATCTGATCTGGGGCTATTGCGGCATTCTCTCGCTCGGCCACGGCGCATTCTTCGCGCTCGGCGGCTACGCCATGGGGATGTATCTGATGCGCCAGATCGGCTCCCGCGGCGTCTACGGCAATCCCGTGTTGCCCGATTTCATGGTGTTCCTGAATTACAACGAACTGCCATGGTACTGGTACGGCTTCGACATGTTCTGGTTCGCCGCCCTGATGGTGCTGGTGGTGCCGGGCCTGCTCGCCTTCGGCTTCGGCTGGCTGGCGTTCCGCTCCCGCGTCACCGGCGTCTATCTCTCGATCATCACCCAGGCGATGACCTACGCGCTGCTGCTGGCGTTCTTCCGCAACGATTTCGGCTTCGGCGGCAATAACGGCCTGACCGATTTCAAGGACATTCTGGGCTTCAACGTGCAGGCCGACGGCACCCGCGCCGCCTTGTTCGCGCTGAGTTGTCTGGCGCTGGCGCTGGGCTTTCTGATCTGCCGCGCGGTGGTGACCTCGAAGCTCGGCAAGGTGCTGATCGCGATCCGCGACGCCGAGTCGCGCACGCGCTTCCTCGGCTATCGCGTGGAATCCTACAAGTTGTTCGTGTTCACGCTGTCGGCCTGCATGGCCGGCGTCGCCGGCGCGCTCTACGTGCCGCAGGTCGGCATCATCAATCCCGGCGAATTCGCGCCGGGCAATTCGATCGAGGCGGTGATCTGGGTCGCGGTCGGCGGCCGCGGCACGCTGATCGGCGCGGCGCTCGGCGCCGTGGTGGTCAACTACGCGAAAACCGTGTTCACCTCGGGGCCGCTCGCGCCATACTGGCTGTTCATGCTGGGCGCGCTGTTCATCCTGGTGACGCTGCTGCTGCCGAAGGGCATCATCGGCACCTTCAACGCCTGGTGGGAGCCGTGGAAGGCCAAGCGCGACAACGCTAATGCGGAGAGTGCCGCGCGCGAAGACGGCGTGATCGAACCGAAGCTGGCGGAGTGAGCCGATGAGCATGTTGGAAACCCGCTCGACGCCGTCGATGCTCTATCTCGACGGTGTCCACGTCTCGTTCGACGGCTTTCACGCCATCAACAACCTGTCGCTGACGCTTGCTACCGGCGAGATGCGCGCCATCATCGGCCCGAACGGCGCCGGCAAGACCACCATGATGGACATCATCACCGGCAAGACCAAGCCGGATCAGGGCGAGGTGCTGTTCGACGGCAGCGTCGATCTCACCAAGCTCGACGAAACCCAGATCGCCGAACTCGGCATCGGCCGCAAATTCCAGAAGCCGACGGTGTTCGAGAGCCAGACCATCGAGGACAATCTGTTGCTGGCGCTGAACGTCGATCACCGGGTGCGCGGCACGTTGTTCTGGCGCCAGAGCAAGGCCGAGGCCGCGACCATCGAACGCGTGCTGGAGACCATCCGCTTGACCGACGCGCGCGATCGGTTGGCGGGGTCGCTGTCGCACGGGCAAAAACAGTGGCTGGAGATCGGCATGCTGCTGGCGCAGGATCCGAAACTGTTGCTGGTCGACGAGCCGGTCGCCGGCATGACCGACGTCGAAACCCACCAGACGGCGGAGCTGTTGAAAGAAATAAACCGCGACCACAAGACCGTGGTGGTGGTCGAGCACGACATGACCTTCGTGCGCGAACTCGGCGTCAAAGTGACCTGTCTGCACGAAGGCAGCGTGCTGGCCGAGGGCACCATCGATCAGGTCTCGGCCAACGACCGCGTGGTCGAAGTGTATTTGGGGAGATAACAGGGCGAATAGGGAGTAGCGAATAGCGAATAGAAAGTTGTTGCCAATTCGGGAATCATCCCTCCTTTCTATTCGCTATTCGCTATTCGCTATTCGCTATTCGCTATTCGCTATTCGCTCGCCGCGTTGAGGACCACCGATGCTGACCGTCGACAACATCAGCCTGTATTACGGCGCGGCCCAAGCGCTGCGCGGCGTCTCGATTTCGGCGCAGCCCGGCAAGGTCACCTGCGTGCTCGGGCGCAACGGCGTCGGCAAGACCAGCCTGCTGCGCGCGCTGGTCGGCCAGCAGGCGATTTCAAGTGGCTCGATCAGCTTCGACGGCCACGACATTTCCAAGCTGAAGCCCTATGAGCGGGCGCGCCGCGGCATCTCTTTCGTGCCGCAGGGCCGCGAGATTTTCCCATTGCTCACCGTCGAGGAGAATCTGAAGACCGGCTACGCGCCGCTGAAGCGCGCCGACAAGACCATTCCGGACGACGTGTTCGCGCTGTTTCCGGTGTTGAACTCGATGCTCGGGCGGCGCGGCGGCGATCTAAGCGGCGGCCAGCAGCAGCAATTGGCGATCGGCCGCGCGCTGGTGATGCGGCCGAAGCTGCTGCTGCTCGACGAGCCGACCGAAGGCATCCAGCCCTCGATCATCAAGGACATCGGCCGCGCGATCTCTTATCTGCGCGGGCTTGGCAACATCGCCATCGTGCTGGTCGAGCAATATCTCGACTTCGCCTGCGAACTCGGCGACAACTTCGCCGTGATGGACCGCGGCGCGGTGAAGTTTTCCTGCGATCGCGCCAGCCTCGATCCCAGCGAGATCAGCCGCCAGATGGCGCTGTAAGAATTCATGATCGCGGAATGGCGAGACACGGGTTCGGCCTCAGCTCTCCCCGCAAGCGGGGAGAGGGTGCGCGCTGCCGTTGCCGCGATGCTGCGGAAGTCATCCAGGCCGTGACGCCCCTCGACACCAGCGCCGCCGCGATTTTCGCCGCCAATCGCGCGCAGGGCGCGGTCAAGTTCGACGTCCGCCTGCAGGACGGCATGACGCGCCGCGGCCGGGTGCAGGAATCCGGCTCGCTGCGGGTGCGGTTTCCCTCGCCCGAGGCCGAAGGCTTGTCGGCGGTGTTCATCAACACCGCGGGCGGCATCGCCGGCGGCGATCGTTTCGATACCGACATTGCGGCCGGCGAGGGCACCAGGCTGACGCTGACCACCGCGGCGGCCGAGAAGCTCTACCGCGCGGCCGGCGCGCCGGCGCAGATCCGCATCGCGCTCGCGGCGGCAGCGAATGCGCATCTCGCCTGGCTGCCGCAGGAGACCATCTTGTTCGATCAGGCGCGCGTCGCGCGCAGCATCGACATCGATCTGGCAGAGACCGCCTCGCTGCTGCTGTGCGAGATCGTGGTGTTCGGCCGCGCCGCGATGGGCGAACGGATGCTGTCCGGCGAGTTCGTCGACCGCTGGCGGCTGCGGCGCGGCGGCCGGCTGGTGTTCGCCGAAACCGTGCGGCTCGACGGCGACATCGGCGCGACGTTGGCGCATCGCGCGGTGGCCAACGGCGCTGCCGCGATCGGCACCGCGCTGATCGTGCCGGGCGACGAAGCGCTGGTGCAACGAATTCGCGACAGCGCGCCGAGCTTTAGCGGCGAGGTCGGGATTTCCGCCTGGAATGGATTTGCAATGGCGCGGTTCTGTGCCCAAGATGCGGCGCGGCTGCGCACCGATATGATGGCGGTGCTCGGCTGCGCCAGCGGCACCGCGTTGCCGCGGCTGTGGCTTAGTTAGGTTAGTGATCGATCGAGTGTTCGCATGAATCTCTCTCCCCGTGAAAAAGACAAGTTGTTGATCTCCTTGGCCGCGATGGTGGCGCGGCTGCGCCTGGCGCGCGGCGTCAAGCTCAACCATCCGGAAGCCGTCGCGATCATTTCGGATTTCATCGTCGAAGGCGCGCGCGACGGCCGCAGCGTCGCCGAACTGATGCAGGCCGGCGCCGAGGTGATCACCCGCGCGCAGTGCATGGATGGCATTCCCGAAATGATCCACGACATCCAGGTCGAGGCCACGTTCCCCGACGGCACCAAGCTCGTCACCGTGCACGAGCCGATCCGATGAGGCATCCATGATCCCCGGCGAACTGTTCATCCAGGACGGCGAGATCGAGCTCAACGCGGAGCGCGAAACGGCGACGCTGAGCGTCGCCAATGCCGGCGACCGGCCGATCCAGGTCGGCTCGCACTATCATTTCTTCGAGACCAATCCGGCGCTGCAATTCGACCGCGCCAAAGCCCGCGGCATGCGGCTCGACATCGCCGCCGGCACCGCGGTGCGGTTCGAGCCGGGGCAGAGCCGCGAGGTGCAGCTGGTGGCATTGGCCGGCAAGCGCGAGGTCTACGGCTTCCGCGGCGAGGTGATGGGGAAGCTGGACAAGGCTTGATGAGCCGAAGTGTAAGGACTACCTTGGATGTAAGGAGTTCGAGCCATGTCTTACAAAGCCTCTGCAACCGTCACGTCGAAAGGACAGATCACCTTACCGGCCTCGATCCGTGAGCGCTTGGGGGTGACGGCGGGCGATCGGCTCGACTTCGATCTGTCCGCGTCCGGCAGGCTGACGGTCACGGCCGTCAAGCGGCGCAGCATTTTCGAGAATTTCGACGAGCTGCAACTGCCGTCACGCGGACGCCCGAGCACGAGGAAAGATATCGATGACGCGATCACCGCGACAATCGTCGAGAAATTCCCGCGCCCGGGCAGGCGGCGGGGATGATCGCGATCGATACCAATGTCTTGCTACGTTTCTTCGAGGCGGATGACAACGCCGCTCAGACCACTGCGGCGCGGGACATGGTTCGATCGCAAGGCAGCGTCTTTATCAATCCGGTGGTGCTGGTGGAATTCGTCTGGGCGTTGCGCGCGTCGTTCGGGCTCGATCGAAAAGCGATCCATGCGCGATTGCAGCGCATTGTTGCGGCTCCGGAGTTCGTCCTGCCGTTTGCCCCGTCGATCGAGCGCGCGGTGGAGCAATACGGCAAAGGGCTTGCCGACTTTGCCGACTGTATGATCGGTGAACTCAACCTCGCCTTCGGATGCGATGCGACCATGACATTCGACAAGAAGGCCGCCAAAACCCTGCCATTCCGGTCGCTGAAAACCTAGTAAGGACCATGCCATGTCCGTGAAAATTCCGCGCTCCGTCTATGCCGACATGTTCGGCCCCACCACCGGCGATCGGGTGCGGCTCGCCGACACCGATCTGATCATCGAGGTGGAGAAGGACTTCACGATCTACGGCGAGGAGGTGAAGTTCGGCGGCGGCAAGGTGATCCGCGACGGCATGGGGCAGAGCCAGGTGACCAACGCGCAAGGCGCCGCCGACACCGTGATCACCAACGCGCTGATCGTCGATCATTGGGGCATCGTCAAAGCCGACGTCGCCTTGAAGGACGGATACATCGCCGCCATCGGCAAGGCCGGCAATCCGGACATCCAGCCCGGCGTCACCATCATCATCGGTCCCGGCACCGACATCATCGCCGGCGAGGGCAAGATCCTCACCGCCGGCGGCTTCGACAGCCACATCCATTTCATCTGCCCGCAGCAGATCGAGCACGCGCTGATGAGCGGCGTCACCTCGATGCTCGGCGGCGGCACCGGCCCGTCGCACGGCACCTTCGCCACCACCTGCACGCCGGGGCCGTGGCACCTCGGCCGGATGATCCAGTCGTTCGACGCCTTTCCGGTCAATCTCGGGCTGGCCGGCAAGGGCAACGCCTCGCAGCCCGCGGCGCTGAAGGAGATGATCGAGGCCGGCGCCTGCGCGCTGAAACTGCACGAGGACTGGGGCACCACGCCGGCGGCGATCGACAATTGCCTCACCGTCGCCGACGACTACGACGTCCAGGTGATGATCCATTCCGATACGCTGAACGAGTCCGGCTTCGTCGAGGACACCATCAAGGCATTCAAGGGCCGCACCATCCACGCCTTCCACACCGAGGGCGCCGGCGGCGGCCATGCGCCGGATATCATCAAGGTGGCGGGGCTGCCCAACGTGTTGCCGTCGTCGACCAACCCGACCCGGCCGTTCACCAAGAACACCATCGACGAGCATCTCGACATGCTGATGGTGTGTCACCATCTCGATCCGTCGATCGCCGAGGATCTGGCGTTCGCCGAAAGCCGGATCCGCAAGGAGACCATCGCGGCGGAGGACATTCTCCACGACCTCGGCGCGCTGTCGATGATGTCGTCGGATAGTCAAGCCATGGGCCGGCTCGGCGAGGTGATCATCCGCACCTGGCAGACCGCCGACAAGATGAAGAAGCAGCGCGGATCATTGCCGCAGGACTCGGCGCGCAACGACAATTTCCGGGTCAAGCGCTACATCGCCAAATACACTATCAATCCGGCGATCGCGCACGGCGTGGCGCGGCTGATCGGCTCGATCGAGCAGGGCAAGCTCGCCGATCTGGTGCTGTGGTCGCCGGCGTTCTTCGGCGTCAAGCCGGACCTGATCATCAAGGGTGGCTCGATCGTGGCGGCGCCGATGGGCGATCCGAATGCGTCGATCCCCACCCCGCAGCCGGTGCATTATCAGCCGATGTTCGCCGCCTACGGCCGCTCGCTGTTCGCCTCCTCGGTGGTGTTCACCTCGCAGGCCGCGGTGGCGGAAGGGTTGGCGAAGAAGCTCGGCATTCAGAAATCGCTCTACGGGGTGGAGAACACCCGCTCCGGCATCTCCAAGAAGAGCATGATCCACAACGACGCCACGCCGAATATCGAGGTCGATCCGGAGACCTACGAGGTCCGCGCCGATGGCGAATTGTTGACCTGCGCACCGGCCGAGGTGCTGCCGATGGCGCAACGCTATTTCATGTATTGAAGCTTGTATTGAGGCTTGCGTGCCCCGGACGCAGTGCAGCGCGCCGCGAAGCGGCGTGGTGCGCTGCAGAGCCGGGGCCGTTACGCAACGCGGCGCTTGCAACGGTCCCGGCTCACGGCGCAGCGCCAAGGCGCTGCACCGCGTCCGGGACACAGCGGGCGCGGCCGCCGCAAACAATCGCTTCTATCTCGCCCGCCCAGCCCGTATTGTCCGGCCGCAAGCGACAGGCGAAGCGGAGCTACCGCGATGATCCAGCCGTCGCATGCGACGATCAGGTCGAGAACTGTGAGAACAACATGATCCGCGCAACCAGCGTCAAAGGCCAGCATCGTTGGAGCGAGGCCGCCGCCGACACCGTGGTGCTGGATTTCGACGACCGCCATCGCCGGCGCACCGCGATGGTCGGCACCCGTGGATTGCAGTTCTTGCTCGACCTCGAACACGCGGTGGCGCTGCGCGGCGGCGACGCGTTGGTGCTGGAAGACGGCCGGCTGGTCGAGGTGGTGGCCGCCGCCGAACCGTTGATCGAAATCCGCGGCAGCGATCCGAAAGAATTGGTGCGCATCGCCTGGCATCTCGGCAACCGCCATCTGCCGACGCAGATCATGGCCAAGGGGCTGCGGATCCGCCGCGATCACGTCATCGAGGAGATGGTGCAAGGGCTCGGCGCGAAAACCGTCGAGATCGAGGCGCCGTTCGATCCGGAAGGCGGCGCCTACGCGCCGCCGGCGGAGCCCAGCCACGATCACGCCGGGCATGATCACGCGCATGATAGTCACGCCCACCACGATCATGATCACGGCAAGCATGCGCAGCACGACCACGGCAAGCACGATCACGCGCATCACGACCATGCCGCGCACGATGATCACCACGTCCACGACGAGCATTGCGGCCACGATCACCACGGCCATGGCCACGAGCACAAATAGCCAGGACGACGCGGCGCTGTCCGCCGCGCAGGCTGCGGCGCTGTACCGATTGATGACCTGGTTGTCGCCGGCGTTTCCGGTCGGCGCGTTTTCCTATTCCAGCGGCATCGAATGGGCGGTGGAGGCCGGCGACGTCGTCGACGCGCCGACGCTGCAGGCGTGGTTGGCAGCGATGCTGAGCCACGGCACCGGCTTCTGCGACGCGGTGCTGCTGGCACACGCGCATCGCGCCGTGATCAGCAACGACGATGATGCGTTGCGGTCCTTGGCCGAACTGGCTTGCGCTTACGTATCGTCGCGCGAGCGCCATCTGGAGACCACGGCGCAGGGCCGCGCCTTTGTCGAGATCGCCCGCGCCGCCTGGGCCAACGGCCGCCTGGAGCGCGCCGTGGCGGATTGCGCCGGCCTGACGGCGTACCCGGTCGCGGTCGGTATCGTCAGCGCCGCGCATGGCGTGCCGCTCGCCGCGACGCTGCACGGCTTCTTGCACGCCGTGGTGTCGAACTGGATTTCCGCCGGCGCGCGGCTCATTCCGCTCGGCCAGACCGACAGCCAGCGCCTGATCGCGGCGCTGGAGCCCGCGGTGATCGCGACCGGCGCCCGGGCTTTGATAGCAAGCCTCGACGATCTCGGCGGCGCCACGTTCCGTGCCGATCTCGCCAGTCTGCAGCACGAAGCGCAATACACCCGGCTGTTTCGCTCGTGACCGGGATGAGTTCAGATCCGGCCGTTCTCGTTCGGCGGCGGGTTTCGGCGGTCGGCCTTGTTGGCGTCGGGTTCCGCCGCCGCAGTGACTGCTCCGCGATCAATCGCGATCGAGCGCAGCGAGGATTTCGGCTTCGGCGAGGTCGTCGCCGGTGTTGGCATTGAAGAATGCATCGAACGGTTGCGTCGGCCAGTCCACGGTGGCGACCTGATAGCGCGCGAGAAATTCGCCGACCTTGCGAACGCCTTCGACAGCCAGCGCGTGGCGCAGCCGCTCGCGCTCACCGACGTCCCACAGCCCCACCACCGGGTGCGAGCGGCCGCCGGAGGCCGCCACCGCGAGTTGCGCGTGTTGTTCGCCTAGCGCGTGCTGGAGCTGCGCCACCAGATCGCGCGGCAGAAATGGACAATCCGCCGGCGCGCTCAGCAGCCACCGAATCTCCGGGCGGTTGGCCGCGACCCAGTCCAGCCCGGCCAGCACCCCCGCCAGCGGACCGGCGAAACCAGCTACGCTGTCGGCCACCACCGGGAGGCCGAAGCCGGCGAATCGCGCCGGATCGCCATTGGCATTGAGCACGAGGCCATCGCATTGCGGCGCCAGCCTGGCAATCACCCGGTGCAGCAGGCTGCGCCCGCCGATGCTGCGCAGCGGTTTGTCGCCGCCGCCGAGCCGCCGTGCCAATCCGCCGGCGAGAATTACCGCGGGAGGCGTCGAGATGTCGAAGGCTGACTGTGTCATTGCGGTACCGGTGATAGCATTACGTTGGATGAACGGCCAAGGCGATTGACGCGGCCGCGGCTCTTCGCCATCGTCTTTTCATGACAACAACCATGCTCGATCTGACAGGGCTGAAATGCCCGCTTCCCGCCTTGCGGACCCGTAAGGCGCTGAAGTCATTGCGCGCCGGCGACCTCCTGGAGGTCTGCTGCACCGATCCATTGTCGGTCATCGACATTCCTAATCTGGTGATCGAAACCGGTGATCGGGTCGAAATCCGTGAACGCCGCGACCAGCACATCGTGTTCGTGATCGAGAAGGTCGAATCGACCGTGACGACCTGAGCTTCGTTGCGCACGGAACCATCAGTTGCGATGGAAATTATTCCGGACAACTCAGGAGCGCATGATGGCCCGGAAGTACTCCAAAAAGGCGGCAGCGAAAGTCGAGCGCGCGGTTAAGAAGACCAAGGCCGGGACTTTGAAGAGCGGCCGATCCGGCAAGACGGTGAAGAGCCGCAAGCAGGCGATCGCGATCGGCCTGTCGGAGGCGCGCGCTGCCGGCGCCAAGGTGCCGTCGAAGAAGACGGCGAAAAAGGCTTCGAAGAAGTCCGGCGCCAAGACGTCCAAGAGCAAGACGTCCAAAGCCAAGAAGTCCAAAGCCAAGAAGTCCAAAGCCAAGACATCCAAAGCTAAGACATCCAAAGCCAAGACATCCAAAGCCAAGAAGTCGAAGGCTAGGGCCTCGAAATAGCAGACCTCGGCAAAGTCTTTCGCCGAGCGTGCGCCACAGCCGCGCCAACGCTTCGAAACATGCCGCCGTCAGTCCGGGGCACGAGCAGCGTCAGCTGCGAGCGAACCCGGAATCCAGTATCCCAGGGCGGTGAGTACCAGAGACTTTCCGGGGATTGAATCATCCAACCAAAATGTCGTCGTCATTCCGGATTGCGAGTTCGAAGAACGAGCAAGTCCGGAATCCATACTCCCTGCGGTGGTTATGGATTCCGGGCTCACTCGCAGCGAAGCTGCTCGTGCCCCGGAATGACGGCCCGGGGCCCCTTGAACCGCATCGATCCCAACCAAAATGATCTAGAGTCTGGATTCGTTCGGGCTGCGCCCTCGCACGCCAATCAGCTCGCCTTGCGGCGTCGGGCCGTCGCGCGCGGCGCCTTCGCCGCCCGTCCACGCCGCGCCGGCTGGGCGCGACGGGGTGCGGTGTCAGCCTTGCCGCCTTTCAAACTCTGCTTCAACGCGTCCATCAGGCTGATGACGTTGTCGGACTTTTCTTCGCGCTCGGCGACCTTCAACGGCTTGCCGGACGCCTTGCGCTTCACCAGCGCCTTCAACGCGGTCTCGTAGTCGTCCTTGAATTTCGACGGATCGAAATGCGCCGCCTTGCTGTCCAGGATGTGCGAGGCGAGTTCGATCATGTCCTTGGTGATCTTCGGGCTCTTGATGCCGTCGAAGTAGTCGTCGGCGTCGCGGAGTTCGTAGGGGTAGCGCAGCGTGGTGCCGAGCAGGCCCTTGCCGAACGGCTCGATGGCGATGACGTGCTCGCGGTTGGTCAGCACGATGCGCGCCAGCGCCACGCGATCCTTGTCCTTCATGGCGTCGCGGATCACCGCGAAGGCATCGACCCCGGCCTTGCCGTCAGGCACGATGTAGTAGGGGTGATTGAGATAGCGTTTCTCGATTTCGGCGGCGGGAACGAAGCTGTCGATCTCGATGGTGTGGGTGCTGTCGATCTGCACCGCGTCGAGTTCGTCCTTCTCGATCTCGACGAACTTGCCTTTGCTGATCTCGTAGCCGCGCGCCTTCTGGTCTTTCTTCACCACGTCGCCGGTTTCCTCGTCGACCATCTGCTGCTTCAGCCGGTTGCCGGTCTCGGCGTTGATCATGTGGAAGCGGGTCTTCTCGACGCTGGTCGAGGCCGGATACAGCGCCACCGGGCATGACACCAGCGACAGCTTCAGCGTACCCTTCCAGTAGGCGCGGGGGGTGGCCATGAGCTCTCCAACATGGGGTTATCTCGACGCGGGCGCGTCGCTGCAAAGCCGGAACTTCAACCGCAATTGCGGGTTTTGGTTCCGAGTTGTTGAATGGCTCGCTCGCACAGAGGATTTCCCGTGACGCTCGACAACCTCAAGCTCTATCGCAAGAAGCGCGACTTCGAGAAGACCGCGGAGCCGAGCGGCGAAGCGAAAGTTGCGCCGTCGCAGCGTCGCCGCTTCGTGATCCAGAAACACGATGCCACAAGGCTGCACTACGATCTGCGGCTGGAATTCGACGGCGTGTTCAAGTCGTGGGCGGTGACGCGCGGGCCGTCGCTCGATCCGCACGACAAGCGGCTCGCGGTCGAGGTCGAGGACCATCCGCTCGACTACGGCGATTTCGAAGGCACCATTCCGGAGGGCCAGTATGGCGGCGGTACGGTGCAATTGTGGGATCGCGGTTACTGGGAGGCCGACGATCCAGAGCGCGGCTTCAAGACCGGCGACCTCAAATTCACGCTGCACGGCGAGAAGCTGCACGGCTCCTGGGTCTTGGTGCGGATGCGCAACGATCGCAGCGGCGGCAAGCGTACCAACTGGCTGCTGATCAAGCACCGCGACGACGACGCCCGCGAAGGCGACGCCAACGACATCCTCGCACAGGAAGCCTCGGTGGCGTCGGGCCGCGCGATGGAGGAGATCGCTGCCGGCAAGGGCCGCGCGCCGAAGCCGTTCATGGTGAAAGCCGCGCGGGCCAAGGCCGACGCGGTGTGGGATTCCAATCGCGGGCTTGCGGCCGAGGCACGCGGCGAGCGTGAAGCGCCAGCCAAGCGCCGCGCGGCGTCAAGACCGGCGAAACAGGCCAAGGCGAAACAGGCCAAGGCAAAACCCGCCAAGCGCGCCAAGGCAAAGGCCGTCGCCGCGATGCCGGACTTCATCGCGCCGCAGCTCTGCAGCTCGGTGGAGCGACCGCCCGGCGGCGCGGGCTGGGGCCACGAGATCAAGTTCGACGGCTACCGCGTGCAATTGCGCGTCGAAGGCGGCCAGGCCACGCTGAAGACCCGCAAGGGGCTGGACTGGACGCGGAAATTCCGGGCCATCGCCGACCAGGCCGCGGCGCTGCCGGATGCCATCATCGACACCGAGATCGTCGCGCTCGACGCCGCCGGCGCGCCGGATTTCGCCGCCTTGCAGGCCGCATTGTCGGACGAGAACACCGACAATCTGATCTGCTTTGCGTTCGATCTGTTGTTCGCCGAGGGCGAGGATCTGCGCGCCTTGCCGCTCAGCGAGCGCAAGCAGCGGCTTCAGGAGATGCTCGAGCAGGCGCGCGGCCGCCGTAAGCAGAGCGTGATCCGCTATGTCGAGCACTTCGAAAGCGGCGGCGACGCGATCCTGCAATCGGCCTGCAAGATGTCGCTGGAAGGCATCGTCTCCAAGAAGCTCGACGCGCCGTATCGCTCCGGCCGCAGCGAGAGCTGGACCAAGGCGAAGTGCCGCGCCGGCCACGAGGTGGTGATCGGCGGCTGGAAGAGCAACGCCGGCAAATTCCGCTCGCTCATGGTCGGTGTCCATCGCGACGATCATCTGGCCTATGTCGGCATCGTCGGCACCGGCTTTGGTCAGGTCATGGTGAAGCGCATCATGCCGGCGCTGAAGGCGAACGCCTCGAACGAGAATCCGTTCGGCGGCAAGACCGCGCCGAAGAAGACCGCAGAGGTGCATTGGCTGAAGCCGGAGCTGGTGGCGGAGATCGAATTCGCCGGCTTCACCGGCGCCGGCATGGTGCGCCAGGCGGCGTTCAAGGGCCTGCGCCAGGACAAGCCGGCCGAGGAGGTCGAGGCGGAAACGCCGAAGAAAACCGCGGTGGCCGAACCGGGCCGCGGCAAGCGCGGCGGCAAAGCCAAGGCGGGCGCGGCAAAGCCAGCCGCGTCGAAGCCCGCCGCGGCGAAGCCCGGCCATCCCGCGCAGGTGATGGGCGTGCTGATCTCCAAGCCCGACAAGCAATTGTGGCCCGACGCCAGCGATGGTGAGCCGGTGACCAAGCTCGATCTGGCGCGCTACTTCGAGGCGGTCGGCGATTGGATGCTGCCGCACATCAAGGGCCGGCCGTGCTCGATCGTGCGGGCGCCGGACGGCATCAAAGGCGAACAGTTCTTCCAGCGCCACGCCATGCCCGGCACCTCGAACCTGCTGGAGCTGGTCTCGGTCTCGGGCGACCGCAAGCCGTATCTGCAGGTCGACCGCGTCGAGGGCCTCGCCGCGGTGGCGCAGATCGGCGGGCTGGAGCTACACGCCTGGAATTGCGCGCCGGATGCCCCCGACGTCCCCGGCCGTTTCGTGTTCGACCTCGATCCGGCGCCTGACGTGGCGTTTTCCGACGTGGTGGCCGCGGCGCGCGAGATGCGCGAACGCTTGACCGCGTTGGGCCTGGAGAGTTTCTGCAAGACCACCGGCGGCAAGGGGCTGCATGTGGTGACGCCGCTCTCAAAGTCGAAAGACAATGTCGACTGGAAACAGGCCAAGGCGTTCGCCCAGGCGGTGTGCCGGCAGATGGCCGAGGATAGCCCCGAGCGCTATTTGCTCAACATGTCGAAGAAGCTGCGCGAGGGAAAGATCTTCCTGGACTATCTGCGCAACGACCGCATGGCGACCGCGGTGGCGGTGTTGTCGCCGCGGGCGCGCGACGGCGCCACGGTGTCGATGCCGTTGACTTGGCCGCAGGTGAAGGGCGATCTCGATCCGAAGCGATTCACGTTGCGCACGGTGCCCGGGTTGTTGGCGAAATCCAAAGCCTGGGCGGGTTACGACGAAGCGGCCACCCCGCTGAAGGCTGCCATCAAGCGGCTGGCCTCCAGCGGAACGACGTAGCGCTGAGCGCTGGGCGCTTAGAGTTTGCCGAGCAGCAACAGGATCAGCAGAATCACGATGATCAGGCCGAGACCGCCGCCGCCGTAATAGCCGGTGCCGTAGAACGGACCGCCGCCGACGCCGCTGAAGCCGCCGAGCAGCGCGATCACCAGGATGATCAGGATGATTGTTCCGATGGACATGATATTCTCCTCAACCCGACGGTCCGCACCAATGCCCCGCCGCTACCAGTCGGAAACGTCCGTCTGCATCGAAGGTTCCGCGGATTGAACCGTAAGCTCCACCTCCCTTTACCGCGCGCCTCTGTTTTTTCCGGGCCGGCGGCCTACATGAGTAGTCATCGCCGGAGGAGATAACCGCCCATGTCAGCACCGCTCGTCGTTTCGATCCCGCATCAGCTCGGCCGCGAGGAAGCGCGGCGCCGGCTGCAGAGCGGCCTGACCCGCGCTGCTACCAACGTTCCGGTGCTCAAGGTCGACGAAGAGCGTTGGGAGGGCGACCGCATGATCTTCCGGGTCCGCGCGCTGGGGCAAGCCGCGGCCGGCCACGTCGACATCGCCGACGATCACGTCCGGCTCGAGGTGGTGCTGCCGTGGCTGCTGCAGAAATTCGCCGAAGTGGCGCAGGCCGCGATCAAGCAGCGCGGTCATTTGCTGCTGGAGAAGAAGCGCTGAACAAACACCGCTTTGGGTCGCCGGCGCTTCACACTTTCGCGTCGTCATTCCGGGGCACGAGCAGCTTCAGCTGCGAGTGAGCCCGGAATCCATAACCACCGCAGGGGTTATGGATTCCGGACTTGCTCGTTCTGACGAACTCGCAATCCGGAATGACGACGGAAAATTAGTTGGATCCGCACCCGCCCAATTGAGAATTCTCTGAGACAAGTAATCGTCCCAAGTAATCGTCCGAACCCGCGAAGCGGCGAAAATTAGGCTTTCGTTAAGCCGAATTCGCCAGCCTAAGGCGGCGGAGCAGGGAACCGAACTGCGCGTTCGGCACGAACTCCGCCAGGCCGCCCGGCCTCGATCCCGGGCGGCCTTTGGCGTTTGCGCCGAGCGGCGGCGATGTCAGCCTTTGCGCGTGGCGCGCAGCCGGGTGGCGCTCAACGTGCCTTTGAAGCGCGCGGGACGCACCGCCACCGGCATCTGCGCGAACAGTTCGGCGAGCTGCAGCGGGGCGCCATCGACCTCGTAATGTTCGGCCACCACCGTTCCTTCGAAGGCATCGGGCGCCGGCCAGCGGCGGCCGTCCTTCGTCGCCGCGGCCATCGCTTTTGCCACCACGACGATCACCGCGTCGCGTTCATGGCGCCGGGCGAAGGCGATCACCCGGTCGGCGTGCGGCCCGGTGACCGGCAACGGCTCGTAGCTGCCGTTGAGAAACAGTTCGGGCTTTTCGGCGCGCAGCTTCAACAGCTGCCGTGTCCAGGCCAGCTTGATGCGGCCGTCCTGCCAGTTCGCGGCGAGGTCGGTCCAATCCGGCTGCTCGAGGCCGTGCAGCGCCGTGCTGCGCGCGGCAAAGTCCACCGCTCGCCGGTTGTCCGGATCGACCAGCGATGTATCCCACATCTCGGTGCCCTGATAGAAATCCGGCACGCCCGGCAGCATCGCCTTCAGCGTCACCTGGCTCAGCGAGTTCAGCGCGCCGAGCAACGCCACGCGTTGCACCAGCGTCTGCATCTGGGCGATGAAGTCGCCGGCGACGGCGGGATCGAGGATCCGCGCCAGGAATCCGTTGACGCCTTCCTCGTAATCCAGGTTGGGATTGAGCCAGCTGGTTTCCTGCTTGCCCTCGCGCGCCGCCTTCAGCGCATAGGCCTGCATGCGGTCGAGAAAGGCCGGATCGCCGTCGAGCGGCCAGGCGCCGACCAGCGCCTGATACAGCATGTATTCGAACGGCGCCGACGGGGTTCGGGCGTCGCCCTTGATGACGAGATGCGGCGCGTTCAGCATCTTCCATTTCGCCACCAAGGCCGACCATTCGCCGGGGATTTCCGCCAGCGCCAACAGCCGCGCGCGGGCGTCCTCGCCGCGTTTGGTGTCGTGGGTGGCGGTCGCCGTCATGCCGTGCGGCCAGTCGATCGCGCGCTTGCGCATGGTTTCGTGGAAGCTGTCGATCGACATCGCGTCAGCGGACGGATCGCCGCCGACCTCGTTCAGCGCCAGCAGCCGGTGATAGCGATAGAACGCGGTATCCTCCAGCGACTTCGCCATGGTCGGGCCGGTGAATTGCTGCAGCTTCAGCGCGAAGCGGCGCACCCGCGGCTTGGAATGCGCGGCGCGGCCGGGCTTGATCAGATCCAGCGTCAGCACGTCGCGCAGAAAATCGAAAATCCCCTCGTCGGCGTTGAACCATTCGGCGCGGGCCTTTTCGATGGTCTGCGCGATCAGTTCGCGGTCGAGCGCGGTCGGCCCCGCGGCGGTCAGATAAGTGCGATAGACCGGGAAGTGCAGCACATAGAGTTCCAGGATCTGCCGCAGATTGTCGGCGGAAAAATCCCGCGTCGAGTAATGCCCGGCGGCGATCCGCGCCAACAACCGCGACAACACGGTGAATTCGCTGAGCAGCAGGGTTTCCAGCACCCGCCGCTTGGCCTCTTTCAACACCGGGGCGAATTTCGGCGGCGTGTTGCTGACCTGGCGCCACACCTCGTCCAATGCGGCAAGCCCGGCGCCGTCGACCAGCACCTGCGTGATCACGTTCATCCACTCGTAGCCGGTGGTGCCGTGCACCCCGGTGAAGCGGCGCAGGCTCTCGTCCTCGCCGAGGATCTTTTCGATCAGCATGTAGAACGGCTGTGCGGTGTCACCCCGCGCCTCGCGCAGCAGCCGGCGCAGCCGCTGGAAATATTGCGCGGGGTCGCGCAGCCCGTCGATATGGTCGAGCCGCAGGCCCTGCAGCTTGTCTTCGGCGATCAGCCGCCGCACTAGCTGGTGGATCGCCTCGAAGGTGCCGGCGTCCTCGACCCGCAGCCCGGCCAGGCTGTTGACGTCGAAGAACCGCCGGTAGTTGATTTCGCTGGACGCCAGTCGCCAATGCCCGAGCTTGTAGTGCTGGCGTTCCAGCAACAGGTGCAGCATCTGGGTCTGCGCCGGGCGATCCTGGCCAGCGCGATAGGCCTCTAAGCCGCGCGCGATGATCGCGGCGCTGCCGGGAATGCGTTTCAACGCGTCCTTGAACGCCGGCGCCGCGGCGCGGTCCGGCTGGCGCGGCACCGGGGAGCGTTGCACGAGTTCGAGGATGGCGCGGCCGCCCGGTTGCTGCTCGGCCTCGGCCGCCTTCACCACGTTGCGCAGCACTTCGCCATAGCGCTGCGGTGCGATCGGCAGCCGATGCTCGAAGTACCAGGCCGACAGACTGCCGCTCTCGGCGTCGTAGCGCAGCTCGATCTCGCCGCGCTCCAGCGCCTCGCCGTAGGACGAGCCGATGATCGGCAACAGCACGCCGCCGCGCGGCCGATGCGGCAGGATATCCCAATCGATGTCGAACGAAGCGGCGTGCGGCGACGCCGGTCCCCATTCCAACACGTCGAGCCACCACGGGTTGTCGGCGAAATGCACCCCGACATGGTTGGGCACGAAGTCCAGGATCAGGCCGAGATCATGTTGTTTCAGCGTTGCGGACAGCCGCTCGAAGCCGTCCTCGCCGCCGAGTTCAGGATTGATCTTGGTGTGGTCGACGATGTCGTAGCCGTGGCTAGAGCCCTTGCGGGCTTTCAGGAACGGCGACGCATACAGGTGGGTGATGCCCAGCGACTTCAGATAGGGGACGATGGCGGCGGCATCGTCGAAGCCGAAATCGGCGGTCAATTGCACGCGATAGGTCGCGGTCGGAATGGCAGGCGGCATGAGGTCTCTTCGCAGCGGCAGGTTACCGCCGACGGCGGATCATCCAAGCAAATCGCAGCGCGGGAGTTTGGTTCCGCCGCGTTTCACAGAGCGGGGTCGCAATGCGGCGGACAGGTGTGGCACTCAGGTACAACACGTCATGGCCGGGCTTGTCCCGGCCATCCACGCCCACAAGCGAGGCCATTGATGTTTCCGTGGATGGCCGGGACAAGCCCGGCCATGACGCGGAGAGGGCGACTCATTTCTGAGACACCACTGGCGTAGAAAGGCCAAGTGGATTCAATCAGCCGCTCAAGCCGATGCGCCGGCGAAGGCCAGCACCGAGCGGGGCGGGGCGATCGTCTCGCCGCCGGCCGGCCACGGATCGATCACCGCGCGCTCGTCGGTGGTGTTGAGCACCTGCCGCCAGACCTTCCATTCCGGGGTCTTGGGGAATTTGAAGGTGATCGCCGCGGGCGCCGAATTCAGCACGATGAACAACGGCGCGTAGCCCGGTTCGGCGGGGCTGAGCACGTAAGCCAGAAACCGGCCGTCCGGAAACGCCCAGTCCTGCTGGGTCATTTCGTCGGCCCCGGGGGTCAGCCACAACACGCCGTAAGAGCCGTCGGCGCGGCGGCCGTCCAGCCACTGATTGGAGCGGATCTGCGGGAAGTTCTTGCGCAGCGTGGTGAGTTGGCCGACGAAGTCGGTGAGGTCGTCGCTCGTCTGGCCGAGCCCTTCCCAGCCGACCCAGCCGATTTCATTGTCCTGGCAATAGGCGTTGTTGTTGCCGTGCTGGGTGTTGCCGACCTCGTCGCCGGCGAGCAGCAACGGCACGCCCTGCGCTAGCATCAGGCAGGCCAGTTGGTTTTTGCGCAACTGCAGCCGCAGCGCCCGGATCGCCGGATCCGGGCTCGGGCCTTCGTGGCCGCAATTGTTGCTGAGGTTGTCGTTGGAGCCGTCGCGATTGTCCTCGCCGTTGGCCTTGTTGTGCTTGACGTTGTAGCTGTAGAGGTCGGCGAGGGTGAAGCCGTCGTGCACCGTGACGTGGTTGATGCTGGCGCGGGGCCGGCGGCCGTCATGGTTGAACACGTCGGAGGAGCCGGTCATGCGCCGCGATACTTCGCCGGTCAGGCTGCCTTCGCCGCCCCAATAGCGTCGCATCGCGCTGCGGTAGCGGTCGTTCCATTCCGACCATTGCGAGGGAAACGCGCCAACCTGATAGCCGCCCATGCCGAGGTCCCACGGCTCGGCGATCATCTTCACCGAAGCCAGCACCGGGTCCTGGCGGATCGCGGTGAAGAATCCGGCGTTGCGATCGTAGCCGCGCGGCCCGCGCGCCAGCGTGGTCGCCAGATCGAAGCGGAAGCCGTCGACGTGGCAGGTCTCGACCCAGTAGCGCAGGCTATCCATCACCATCTGCAACACCCGCGGATGGGTCAGATTGACCGAACTGCCGCAGCCGGTGAAGTCGTCGTAGAACCGCGGATTCTCCGGCTTCAGCCAGTAGTACGAGGCGTTGTCGATGCCGCGGAACGACAGCGTGGGACCGAGGTGATTGCCCTCGGCGGTGTGGTTGTAAACCACGTCGAGAATGACCTCGATGCCGGCGTCGTGCAGTCGCGCCACCGTGGTGCGGAACGCGTCGAGCGGGTGGTCCTGGGTGTAGCGCTGTTCGGCGGCAAAGAACGACAGCGTGTTGTAGCCCCAGTAGTTCGTCAGCTTCTTCTCGATCAGCGTGCGGTCGTCGACCAGGCCGTGGATCGGCAGCAACTCGATGGTGGTGACGCCGAGCCGCTTGAAATGGTCGATCATCGGCTGCGACGACAGCGCACTGTAGCTGCCGCGCAGATGCGGCGGCACGTCGGGATGGGTCTGCGTCAGGCCTTTGACATGGGCCTCGTAGATGATGGTGTCTTCCCAACGGATCAGCGGCCGGGTGTCGTGGCGGCCCAAGTGGAAAGTTTCGTCGATCACGACCGCCTTCGGCACGCCGCGCGCGTTGTCGCGGCGGTCGAACGACAGATCCTCGCGCGGACTGCCCGGGCGGTAGGCGAAATGCGCGTCGCTCCAGACCAGGCGTCCGAACAGCCGTTTGGCGTAGGGGTCGAGCAGCAATTTGTGGGCGTTGAAGCGGTGGCCGCGCTCCGGCTCATAGGGGCCGGTCACGCGATAGCCGTACAACTGACCCGGAGAGACGTCGTTCAGATAGCCGTGCCAGACGTCTTCGGTCTTTTCAGGCAGCGTGATCCGTTCGATCTCGCGCCGGCCCTGAGTGTCGAACAGACACAGCTCGACCTTCTCTGCGTTCGCGGAGAACAATGCGAAGTTGGTGCCTCGGCCATCCCAGCTTGCGCCGAGACGGGAGGACGTGCCGGCCGATAACCGCACGGTCAATCTTCCGGTGTGAGAAAGATGACGCCGAGCGGCGGAAGCGAGAGGCTGAGCTCGGGGACCAATTGATCCAGCGTCTGCACCTCGCCGATGTTGCCGACATTGCTGCCGCCGTAATGCGCGGAGTCTGAATTCAGCACCTCGCGCCATTTGCCCGGGAACGGCACCCGGACGCGATAGTCGTGGTACACGCTCGGCGAGAAATTCGCCACCACCAGGCAGCGCGCCCGGGCGTCGTTACCCTTGCGGATCCAGGCGAACACGTTGCGGTCGGCGTCGTCGGTGACGATCCACTCGAAACCGTAGCCGTCGCAATCCAGCTGATGCAGCGCCGGCAGCCGGCGGTACAGCCCGTTGAGGTCGCGGATCAGCGCCTGGATGCCCTGATGCTCAGGCTGTTCGAGCAGATGCCAGTCCAGCGAACGGTCGTGATTCCACTCCCGCTCCTGGGCGAATTCGCAGCCCATGAACATCAGCTTCTTGCCCGGATGCGCGAACATGAAGGAATAATAGGCGCGCAAATTGGCGAACCGCTGCCAGGCATCGCCGGGCATCCGCCCGATCAGCGAGCGTTTGCCGTGCACCACTTCGTCGTGCGACAGCGGCAGGATGAAGTTTTCCGAGAAGGCGTATTGCAGGCCGAACAGGATCTCGCCGTGGTGATGCTTGCGGTAGATCGGATCTTTGCTGATGTAGTCCAGCGTGTCGTGCATCCAGCCCATGTTCCACTTGTAGCCGAAGCCCAGGCCGCCATATTCGACCGGCCGCGACACCTGCGGCCAGGC
Source organism: Rhodopseudomonas palustris BisB18 (assembly GCF_000013745.1). Lineage (GTDB taxonomy): Bacteria > Pseudomonadota > Alphaproteobacteria > Rhizobiales > Xanthobacteraceae > Rhodopseudomonas_A > Rhodopseudomonas_A palustris_F. Next base: position 4,101,111 of record NC_007925.1, on the reverse strand, counting down.
GGTGGATTCTTCCGCCGCGGTGGTGGCGTGGGGGAATTTCGCATAGACCTCGGTGTTGAAGCGGCGCAGAAAATCGATCGCCTCGAGATTTTCGCGGCCGCCGAATTTGTTCGGGATCCAGCCGCCGGCCGGCCGGCTGTAGTCGAGATACAGCATCGAGGCCACCGCATCGACGCGCAGCCCGTCGACGGCGTAGCGCTCCAGCCAGAACAGCGCATTGGAGACCAGGAAGTTCACCACTTCGGTGCGGCCGTAATTATAGATCAGCGTGCCCCAATCCATGTGCCGGCCCTGCAACGGGTTGGCGTGTTCATAGAGTGCGGTGCCGTCGAAATTCGCCAGGCCGTGCGGATCGTCGGGGAAATGTCCCGGCACCCAATCCAGCAGCACGCCGATGTTCTCGCGATGGCAGGCGTCGATCAGCGCGATGAAATCCTCCGGCGTGCCGAACCGGCTGGTGGGCGCGAACAGCCCGGTCGGCTGGTAGCCCCAGGAGCCGTCGAACGGATGTTCGTTGACCGGCAGGAATTCGACGTGGGTGAAGCCGAGATCGCGAACATAGGCCGGCAGCACCTCGGCGAGCTCGCGATAGCTCAGCCACTGATTGTCGTCCTTGCGCCGCCAGGAGCCCAGATGCACCTCGTAGATCGACATCGGCGAGGTCAGCGCGTTGATCGCCGGCGGCGCCGGGCGCGGATGTGACAGCCGCGCCGGATCGACCACGACCGAGGCGGTATCGGGGCGCATCTCGGCGGCGAACGCCAGCGGGTCCGACTTCAACGGCAGCTGCTGGCCGTGCGGGCCGATGATGTCGAATTTGTAATGGTCGCCGGCCAGCGCGCGCGGCACGAACAGCTCCCAATAACCGCTGCCGCGCACCCGCATCGGATGCCGCCGCGGATTCCAGAAATTGAAATCGCCGACCACGCTGACGCGCTGCGCGTTCGGCGCCAGCACCACGAAGGCGATGCCGTCGACGCCGTCGAGCGTCAGCGGATGGGCGCCGAGCTTGTCATAAAGCCGCTGGTGGGTGCCTTCGCCGAGCAGATAGAGGTCGAAGTCGGTCAGGATCGGCGGAAACCGGTAGGGATCGTCGAGATCGACCGTGGTCTCGCCGAACCGGGCGCGCAATTGGTAGCGACCCGAACCGTTCGGCAATAGACCGACGAACAGGCCCGCGTCGTGGACGCGCTCCAACGTTGCGGTACCGCCATGCTCGTCGACGGCGTCGACCATCGAAGCCTCCGGCAGGAACGCCCGCACCACGGTGCGGTCATTCTCCTGATGCGGGCCGAGATAGCGGAACGGGTCGGCGTGGCGGCCTTCCACAATCGCGTATGCCTCCTCGGGCAGATTCGCAATCATGTGACCTCCTGGGAACGCTGGGACAAAATTCGAATGACGCCGGCAAGCGGGACGCGGAGCCAATCGGGGCGGTGGGCGAGTTCGTATTCGATTTCGTAGAAGGCTTTTTCTAGCAGGAAGAAATCGAGAATCCCACCGGCTGCATCAGGATGACCAGGCCATAACCGGGTATCGGTCATGGACTCGCGGTAGGCCGTGAGAAACGCGGCGGTCGACCGGTTACGCCACGCTTCGAGCGCGGAGGCAAGCTTGCCCTGCTCGTCCGGGGCGGCTTTCAGCGCGCGATCCAACGCCGCGGTGGCCGAATAGTCAATCGAACGGATCAATCCGGCGACGTCGCGCGCCGCCGGCGCCTTGCGGCGTCGTTCGGCCTGGCTGCGCCGCGGCTCGCCTTCGAAGTCGATGATCGAGATGTCGTCCTTGACGATCAGCATCTGGCCGAGATGAAAATCGCCGTGGTGGCGGATGTTGAGGCCGCCGCCGTCTTCGTGCAGCAGGCTGCGCAGCCGTTCGCGGATCGATTCGCGCAGCGCCGCCAATTGGTCGACCAGCCGGCGATCGCCCTCCTTGAGCTGATCGCGCCGCCGCTTCAAGTCGTCGATCACCCGTTCGGCGTAGCCGGTGACGCTGTCGACCCAGCCCTGCACTTGCTCGGCGGTGATCGGTTCGGGAGCGAACTCCGGCTCTTCCGGATGCGCGGCCAGCGCGACATGCATCTCTGCGACGCGTTTACCGGTTTGCGACATGTAGCGCAGATATGGCACCTGTTCGTCGCTCTCGCCGGGCTGCTCGGCGGTCGTCAGCAGCCGCTGCTCGTCGACGAAGCGGTCGAGATAGGCCTGGGTCACGGTCCAGCCGTCGCCCTGGTTGCCGACGAAGGCGTGCACCACCGCCACCGCGCTGGTGGCGTCGCCCTCGATCAGTTCGACGCTGCCCATCAGCGCCGGGGTGTTGGCGAAGCCGGCGACGTCGGTCAGGAAGCGGCCCATCTCGATCTCGGGATTGATCCCGGTCTCCAGCCGGCGATAGAGTTTCACCACATAATCGCCATCGACCAGCGTGGTGCTGTTGGACTGCTCGGTTTCGACGGCGCGAATGTTCTGCAACGGCTTGTCCGGCTTCTCGGCGAACCGCGCGGTCGGCCGGAACACCAGCCGCACGCCTTGCTCTTCGACGGTCAGCGACGCCCGCAGATTCTGCAACAGCAGCGTCACGAAGTCGGGATCGGAGGCGACGTCGAGCAGGGTGCCTTCGCGGGCGCCCTGGCGCACCGCGGCGAAGGCGCGCGGATTGAAGCGTTCGCGATCGAACCGCACCCAGGCGATCTGCATCGGCAGCACGTAACGCGAGGTCACCCCGCGCTGGGTGGCTTCGAAGAACGCCAGCCAGGGCCGGTTGTCGCCCTCGATGCAGAACGGGATCGCCGAGGTCAGCCGCGGATGGATCGCCCGCGCCGAGCGTTCGGGATACCACCGGGTGCGCGCCAGATGCGCCGGCAGCACGTCGCGCTCGAACACGCCGCGGGTGCGGCCGAGCGTCATCCAGGTGGCGCCGAGCGGCACCACCAGGGTCTCGAATTCCGGCACCACGGAGGGCGCCGGATGCTGCGAGGCGTCGCGCTCGCACAGCCGGAACCAATAGAACCCGTAGGGCGCCAGCGTGATCATGTAGGGCAGTTCGCCGATCGCCGGAAACCGGGTTCGTCCCAGCATTTCCTGCGGGATCCGGTCTTTCCAGGCCGACAGATCGAGTTCGGTGGCCTGCGCGGAGCGTGACAGATTGGCGACGCAGAGAATCACTTCGTCCTCGTATTGCCGGACATAGGCCAACACCGCGCGGTTCGACGGCCGGATGAAACTCATGGTGCCGCGGCCGAACGCCGGCGTCGACTTGCGCACCGAGATCAGCCGCTTGGTGGCGCTGAGCAGCGACGACAGGCTGCGCGACTGCGCTTCGACGTTGACCGCCTCGTAGCCGTACACCGGGTCCATGATGGTCGGCGCATAGAGCCGTGCGGGATCGGCGCGGGAGAAGCCGCCGTTGCGGTCGGGCGTCCACTGCATCGGGGTGCGCACGCCGTTGCGGTCGCCGAGATAGATGTTGTCGCCCATCCCGATTTCGTCGCCGTAATAGATGATCGGCGTGCCGGGAAACGACAGCAGCAGCGAATTCATCAGTTCGATCTTGCGGCGGTCGTTGTCCATCAATGGCGCAAGGCGCCTGCGGATGCCGACATTGATCCGCGCCCGCGGGTCGTTGGCATAGGTCGACCACAGATAATCGCGCTCGACATCGGTGACCATTTCCAGCGTCAGTTCGTCATGGTTGCGCAGGAACATCGCCCATTGGCAATTCGCCGGGATGTCCGGGGTCTGCCGCAGGATGTCGGTGATCGGAAAGCGGTCTTCCTGCGCCAGCGCCATGTAGATTCGGGGCATCAGCGGGAAATGATAGGCCATGTGGCATTCGTCGCCCTGGCCGAAATATTGCTGGACGTCCTCCGGCCACTGGTTGGCCTCGGCGAGCAGCACCTTGCCCTTGGCATAGGCGTCGAGTTCGGCGCGCAACGTCTTGATGACCGCGTGGGTCTCCGGGAGGTTCTCGTTGTTGGTGCCGTCGCGCTCGCACAGATAGGGGATGGCGTCGAGCCGGAAGCCGTCGACCCCGGTGTCGAGCCAGCGCTTCATCACCTGGATCACCGCGGACACCACCCGCGGGTTGTCGAAGTTCAGATCCGGCTGGTGCGAGAAGAAGCGGTGCCAATAATACGCCTTGGCCTCGGGGTCCCACGACCAGTTCGACTTCTCGGTGTCGGTGAAGATGATGCGGGTGCCGGCATATTTCTGGTCGGTGTCGCTCCAGACGTACCAGTCCCGCGCGCTCGAGTCCTTCGGGCTGCGGCGGGCGCGTTTGAACCAGTCGTGCTGATCCGAGGTGTGGTTGATGACCAATTCGGTGATGACGCGCAGCCCGCGCTTCTTCGCCTCGACGATGAAGCGGCGGAAATCCTTCATGGTGCCGTAGTCGGGGCTGACCGCGCCGTAATCGGCGATGTCGTAGCCGTCGTCGCGGCCGGGCGACGGATAGAACGGCATCAGCCACAGCGCGGTGACGCCGAGCTCCTGCAGATAGTCCAGCTTTTCGGTCAGGCCGGCGAAATCGCCGATGCCGTCATTGTTGCTGTCGGCAAACGCCTTGACGTGCAGCTGATAGATGATGGCGTCTTTGTACCACAATTCGTCGGTCTCGACGCTGGACTGCGAGCCGTTGGGCTCGATCGAGGGCATGATATTCATGGACAAGCCCTTCAGGCTAGGCAGCGAAACAGCAAGGCGGGGTCGCGGTTGGGGTCGATCCGCAGCCGGACGCCGCCCCATTCCAACGGCACGCGCTCGCCGGTGATCAGGTTTTCCAGCGCCGCGACCGGGCTCAGACCGTGCCCGGTCTGGATCTGCACGTCATTCAACGGAAACCAGACTTCGTGATAATCGCGCGACAGCGCGATCGCCACCGCCACGGTATTCGAGCCGTCGACCGATTGTTTGACGAAGCCGATCACATTGGCGTCTTCGATGAACACGAAACGCAGGTTGCCGGTCTGCAGCAGCGCGGCATTGGCGCGACGCGCGCGGTTGATGTCGCGGATATAAGGCTTGATGTTGCCGGGCTGGTCCCAATCGCGCACTTTGATTTCGTATTTCTCGGAGTTGAGATATTCCTCCTTGCCGGGGATCGGCTCGTGCTCGACCAATTCGAAGCCGTTGTAGATGCCGTAGCTGCCGGACAGCGTCGCCGCCAGCGCCAGCCGCGATTTGAACATCCAGGGTTCGCCGCTCTGCAGGTGATAGGGCAGGATGTCCGGGGTGTTGACGAAGAAGTTCGGCCGATAATAGTCGTGCACCGGATACGAGGTCAGTTCGGTGAGATACTGCTCGATCTCCCACTTCTGGGTGCGCCAGGTGAAATAGGTGTAGGACTGGGTGAAGCCGAGCTTGGCGAGGCCGTGCATCACCTTCGGCCGGGTGAACGCTTCGGCCAGGAAGATCACCTCGGGATCGATGAGCTGCACCTCGTGGATCAGCCATTCCCAGAACGGAAACGGCTTGGTGTGCGGATTGTCGACGCGGAAGATCTTGACGCCCTGTTCGACCCAGAACAGCACGACGTCGCGCAGCGCGTTCCACAGCGAGCCGGCGTCCTCGCAGGAGAAATCCGGATTGACGATGTCTTCGTATTTCTTCGGCGGGTTCTCCGCATAGCGCATGCTGCCGTCGGGACGGCGCCTGAACCAGTCCGGATGCTGCGCCAGCCAGGGGTGGTCCGGCGAGCACTGCACGGCGACGTCGAGTGCCACCTCGATGCCGACCAGCTTGCCGGCGGCGAGCAAGGCGCGGAAATCCGCCAGCGTGCCGAGGTCCGGATGGATCGCGTCGTGGCCGCCTTCCGCGGCGCCGATCGCATAGGGGCTGCCGGGATCGCCGGGCTGCGCGGTCAGCGCATTGTTGCGGCCCTTGCGGTTGGTGGTGCCGATCGGGTGGATCGGCGTGAAATACAGCACGTCGAACCCCATCGCGGCGATGTCCGGAAGCCGGGTGATGCAGTCGCGGAAGGTGCCGTGCTGGCCGGGCGTGCTGCCCTGGCTGCGCGGCACCATCTCGTACCACGCGCCGGAGCGCGCCCGCGGCCGGTCGATCATCAACGGCAGCAGCAACGACCGGGTCAGGTCCGGCCGCGCCTGACTGTCGGCCATCGCCTCGCGCAGGTCCGGCGCCAGCAGCGGCTCGGGCTCGCCGGTTTCCAGAAACGCCTGGCAATAGCGCTGGATGGTGGCGGCATGCGGCCCGCTGGCGCGGGCCTTGGTCAGCATCGCGGCGCCTTCCAGCGCGTCCAGCGTGACGTCTTGCCCTGCCGCCAGCTTCAATTCGAAGCCGTGGCGCCAGGTGGCGAATTCGTCGGTCCAGGCTTCGATCGCATAGACGTAGCGTCCCGGCCGATCCGGCACGAACGCGCCGCCCCAGCGGTCATTGACGTCGTGGCGCAGCGGCGCACGTTGCCAGTCCTGATCCTGCTCGCGCCGCCACACCACGGCGGCGGCGATCACCTCGTGGCCGTCGCGAAACACGTCGGCCCAGATCGCAATCGGCTCGCCGACGATGCGCTTGACCGCGTAGCGGCCGCCGTCGACGATCGGAAAAATCTCTTCGATATGAAAAGCCCCGCCGACTGCGGCGCTTTGGACGGTTTGAGCTGTTTTGTTCACGGTGATGCCAATATCTAGGATAACCATCCCAATGAGGAATAGGAGCACGGACGGTCAGGTTCTATACAAAGTCCCTATGACGGGCATGGTTCCCGGAACTCACTCTACGCATCGGCGTTGGGGACGACTATCCTGTTCTTGAATTTGACGGATTCGCGACGCTCCCCGCGACGCGTGCAAACAGCGTGCCTAATGGATCTTTTCACTCAAGCGACCGCGCTCGGCATTCAGACCGAATTCTACGACGGCCAGGGACACCGACGCGTGACCGATGCGGCGGCGCTGCAGGTCATTCTCGATGCCATGCCGGTGCAACTTCGTCGGCGCTGGCTGCAAGGGCCGGTGGTGATCCGCAACGGCGAAGAGGCGCGCACCGAACTGCCGGACGGCGCGGCGCTGCCGCTGCGTTGGGCGATCAGCAACGCCGACGACGTCATCGCCCAGGGCGAGACCGCCGAACGCACGCTGCACTGGCCGGCCGATCTGCCGATCGGCAGCTACCGCCTGCAGCTCACCGATGCGACGCAGAGCCAGGACGAGGCGCCGCTGATCGTGGCGCCTCCCACCGCTTACGCGGGCAGCTTCGAGCGGTGCTGGATCCTGGCGGTGCAGCTCTACGGCGTGCGATCGGCCCGCAATTGGGGCATGGGCGATTTCACCGATCTCGAGCGGCTGATCGATCTGGCAGCCTCGCTCGGCGCCGGCGGCGTCGGGCTCAATCCGCTGCACGCGCTGTTCGACGATCGGCCGTCGGATTGCAGCCCGTATTCGCCGAACAGCCGGCAGTTTCTCAACGCGCTGTACATCGACGTCGAGCAATTGCCGGAATTTTCGCGGGCGGATCTGCCCGACGTCTTGCAGGATTCAATCGCGCGGTTGATTGCCCAACTGGTGCAGGGCGAAACCATCGACTACGTCGCGGTCGCCCGCTTGAAATGGCGCGCGCTGCGGCTGGCCTTCAGGCGGTTTTGCGCAAAACCGGTCGGCGCCCGTGCCGCCGCCTTCGCCGCCTTCCGCGAGGAGCGCGGCGCGTTGCTGTTGCGGTTCGCCTGTTTCGAGGTGTTGCGTCACAAATTTAAAACGCCGTGGTGGGAGTGGCCGGCGGAGTGGCGGCAGCCTGACGACGAGCGATGCGAAAGTTTGCGCGCCGGCGAGGACGACCGCGAGATCGAATTTATCGAATTCGTGCAGTGGTGCGCCGACGAGCAGTTGCGCGGCTGTCGCGACAGCGCCAAACGGCTCGGCATGAGCATCGGGCTGTATCTCGACGTCGCGGTGGGCGTGCAGAGCGACGGCTTCGACGCCTGGAACGAGCAGGTGGCGATATCGCGGCAGCTCGGCGTCGGCGCGCCGCCGGACCCGCTGAACACCGCCGGGCAGGATTGGGGCCTCGCCGGCTTCAACGCCGCCGGGCTCGAAGCGCGCTGCTTTGAGCCGTATCGCGCCATGCTGCGGGCATCGATGCGCTACGCCGGCGCCATTCGTCTGGATCACGTGCTCGGGCTAAAGCGACTCTATCTGGTGCCGCACGGCTTCCGCGCCGACAACGGCGCCTATGTGCAGATGCCGTTCGAGGCGCTGCTCGCGGTCACCGCGCTGGAGAGTTGCGCCAACCGCTGCGTGGTGATCGGCGAGGACCTCGGCACCGTGCCGGACGGCTTCCGCGACCGCCTGGCGTCGTGGGGCATCTGGTCGTATCGGGTGATGATCTTCGAGCGCGAGGGCAACGGCGCGTTCCGCGGCCCCGACGCTTACCCGGCCAACGCGCTGGTGACCTTCAACACTCATGATCTCGCGACCTTCGCCGGCTGGCGTGCCTTCGCCGATCTGCAGTTCAAACGCTCGATCGGCATCGACCCCGGCGAGTCCGACGATGCGCGCTGGCACGCCTTGGGCATGCTCGGCGACATGCTGCGGCATCAGGCGATCGAGCGCGACGATTTCTACGCCGTCACCAAATTTCTGACCCGGACCAATTCGCGGCTGCTGGCGATTTCGCTGGAGGACCTGTTGAAGGTCACCGATCAGCCTAATATTCCCGGTACCGTCGACCAGCATCCGAATTGGCGCCGCCGCCTGCCGGTGGCGCTGGAAGAGATCGTGGCGGCGATCGATCAGCCGGCGTTACAGGATGCCACATCCGGGCGCGGCCAACAGCGGTGACAGCCTTTTGCCTGCACGAATCGAAGATTATGCACTGATCGGCGATTGCGAAACCGCAGCCTTGGTCGGCCGCGATGGCTCGATCGACTGGCTGTGCTGGCCGTCGTTCGATTCGGAGGCCTGCTTTGCCGCGTTGCTCGGCAGCAATCAGCACGGCCGCTGGCAGATCGCACCGGCCGACGCGATCACCGCCAGCTCGCGGCGCTACCGTGGCGACACGCTGATCCTGGAAACCCGGCTGCAGACCGCGACCGGCGTTGTCACCCTGATCGACTTCATGCCGCCGCGCGGCAGCGCGTCCGACGTCGTGCGCTTGGTACGCGGCGAGCAGGGCCGCGTGAAGCTGCGCATGGAGCTGGTGATCCGCTTCGGCTTCGGCGTCAACATTCCATGGGTGAAACGCACCGACGGCGGCGCGCTGCTGGCGATCTGCGGTCCCGACATGGCGGTGCTGCGCAGCTCGGTCGAGACCCACGGCGAGGCCATGACCACGGTGTCGGAGTTCGAGGTCGCGGCCGGCGAGACCGCATCGTTCGTGCTGGCCTATGCGGCGTCGCATTTGGCGGTGCCGGAACCGATCGACGCCGAGCAGGCGCTCGCCGACACCGAACAATTCTGGGCGGAGTGGTCGGGCCGCTGCACCTATCACGGCGGCGACCGCGACCTGGTGATGCGCTCCTTGATCACGCTGAAGGCGCTGACCTTCGCGCCGAGCGGCGGCATCGTCGCGGCCCCCACCACTTCGCTGCCGGAGAAACTCGGCGGCGCCCGCAATTGGGACTATCGCTATTGCTGGCTGCGCGACGCCACCTTCACGCTGCTGGCGCTGATCAATTCCGGCTACACCGAGGAGGCCTCGGCCTGGCACAATTGGCTGTTGCGCGCGGTGGCCGGCGCGCCGGCCGACATGCAGATCATGTACGGCATCATGGGGCAGCGCCGGCTGCTGGAATGGCAGGCCGACTGGCTGCCGGGCTATGAGGGCGCTGCGCCGGTGCGGATCGGCAACGCCGCGCACGCGCAATTGCAGCTCGACGTCTATGGCGAGCTGATCGACGCGTTCCATCAGTGGCGGGTGGCGGACATCATGCTCGATGGCGAGTCGTGGTCGCTGGAATGCGCTGTGCTGGAGCATCTTGCGAAGATCTGGAACGAGCCCGATAGCGGCATCTGGGAGCTCCGCGGCCCCGGCCGGCACTACGTCTCCTCAAAGGTGATGACCTGGGTGGCGTTCGACCGCGGCATCAAGAGCGCGGAAATGTTCGGCCTCGACGGACCGCTCGCGCAATGGCGGGCGCTACGCGACGAGATCCATCGCGACATCTGCGCCAACGGCTTCGACAAAGAGCAGAACTGCTTCGTGGTGTCCTACGGCGCCAAGATGCTGGACGCGTCGATCCTGCTGTTGCCCTCGGTCGGTTTCCTGCCGGCGTCGGATCCGCGGGTGCAGGGCACGCTCAAAGCGATCGAGCGGCATCTGATGCGCGACGGCTTCGTGCTGCGCCACGATCCGCGCGAGGTGACGGATGAAAAGCAGCCGATCGAGGGTGCGTTCCTGGCCTGCAGCCTGTGGCTGGCCGACGCCTATCTGCTGGCCGGCGAAATCGGCAAGGCGAAGGCGCTGTTCGACCGCGTCGCCGCGGTGGCCAACGATGTCGGCTTGCTCGCCGAAGAATATGATTCCGAAGCCAAGCGGCAGACCGGCAATTTCCCGCAGGCGCTGACCCACATCGCGCTGATCAACACCGCGCAGAATCTGTCGGCCGTGCAGCAGCCCGCCGACAAGCCGGTGACGCAGCGCGCGAAGTAACGCGCGCCGCGTTAACGCGGACTAAGCGTTGGCGATGTTTGTGCTGAGCCAAACCCGTCATGGCCGGGCTTGTCCCGGCCATCCACGGAAACCGTCAGGGCTTTGCTTGTGGGCGTGGATGGCCGCGACGAGCGCGGCCATGACGCGGAGAGGGAGACGCTGAACGAGACGGAGCTGGCGTGGAAGACGAGCCGTTCGTCCCGATTCCGCCTTCTCAGCTCGCGGCCTGCTGCTTCAGGATGAACTCGACCGCCGCGGCAAAACCGTCGTCCTCGTTCGAGGCGGTGACGTGGCGGGCCTGGCGTTGCACGTCAGGGGTGGCGTTGCCCATCGCGATCGGCAGCCCGCTGGTCTTGAACATCGCCAGATCGTTCTGCATGTCGCCGATGGTGGCGATGGCATCGGTGGTGATGCCGAGCCGCCGCGCCATCGCGCGGACGAAGCTGCCCTTGTCCTGGCCGGGCGGGGTGATGTCGAGATAGTAGCTCTGCGAGCGCACCGCCAAGGCTTGCGTGCCGAGCGCCTGTTGCATCGCCTGCTCGCAACGCGCCAGCAAGGCTGCGTCGGTGGTGGAGCCGACGATCTTGCAGGCCTGGTCGAGATACGGCGAAAAATCGTCGACCGCGGTCGGATCGGCCTGGATGGTGCCTTGCTCATGCGCGACGTAGTCGCCGTCCAGCCGATCGACGAACCAGTGATCGGTGGTGAACAGCCAGGCGTCGATCGCGAACTCGGCGAGCACCTTGAGGCTGATCGCGGCCGCCGTCGCCGGAATCCGATGCTGCTCCAGCACGGCGAATTGCGGATCGACGATCGAGGAGCCGTTGAACGGCCCCATCGGCAGGTCGAGGCCGAGCGGGTCGACCAACATCCGCATCCCGACCGGCGGCCGGCTGCTGGTCACGGTGAAGCCGATGCCGGCGCCGCGCAGTCGCGCGACCGCTTTCTGCGCGGCCTCGGTCAGCCGCTTGTCCTTGGTCACCAAGGTGCCGTCGACGTCGGAGATGACGAGAGCGATGCGGCTCATTCAACACAATTCCTTTTCTCTGCCGGCAGGCGTGCCAGGATGTCGGCGACGATCGCCTCGACCGGACGGTCGATCGCCACCACGATTGGCTGCTCGTCGGCATGCGGCACTTCCAGCGTGCCGAACTGGCTGTCCAACAATCCCGGCGGCATGAAGTGATGCTGCCGCGCCGCCATGCGCGCGGCGATCAACGCGCGGTCGCCGTCAAGATAGACCAGCCGCACGTCGCCGCGGCCATGGACCAAAACCTCCCGATAGGCGCGTTTCAGCGCCGAGCAGGCGATCACCGCATGATCGCCGGCGGCGGCGACGCGATCGATCTCGTCGGCAATGGCTTGCAGCCACGGCCAGCGGTCGTCATCGGTCAACGGATGGCCGGCGCTCATTTTCGCGACGTTGGCGGCGGGGTGAAAGCCATCGGCGTCGGCGAAGCGCCAGCCCAGCCGCCGCGCCAGCGCTTCGGCAATCGTGCTTTTGCCGGCGCCGGAGACGCCCATCACGATCAGCACGCGCGGCATCGCGTGCGCCTCATCAAGCATCGAACTCCTCCGGCCGCGCCGCGCGATCGATCAGCCAGACCGTTTCGCTCAGGGAATGCGCCCGCGTCGCCGGCAGGTCCTCGCCGGCCAGCACGCGCGACAGCACGGCGCGCTTTTCGGCGCCGCCGACCAGAAACAGCATCTCGCGACACGACGCAAGCGTCGGCAGCGTCAGCGTGACCCGCGGCACGAAGGGGCTGACATGCGCGGTCTCGACGCCGACCACCCAGCGCTGCTGTTCGGCCGACGCCGGCGAGTCGGGAAACAGCGAGGCGGTGTGGCCGTCGGGGCCGAGGCCCATCAGCACCAGGTCGAACAACGGCCGGGCCGGGTCGAGCTGATCGGCGCCGTAGAACGCCTGCAGGGTGCGCTGATAGGTGAGCGCGGCGTCGTCGAGCGTCGCGAGCTCGGTCGGAATGCCGTGGATATTTTCCGCCGGCGCGCGGCCGTCGAGCAGCATCCGCCGCGCCGTGCCCATGTTGCTCAACTCATCGTCCAGCGGCACGAAGCGCTCGTCGCCGATGAACCAATGCACCCGCGACCAGGGAATCCGCGTCGCGAATTCACCGGCCAGCAGTTCGAACAGCCGCTTCGGGCCGGAGCCGCCGGTCAGGCAGACCGCGATGCGCTCACGCTGTGCGTCGATTCGTGCCAATAGCCGCTGCGCCGCGGTTTTGGCGAGCTCCTCGGGATCGGCGACGACGTCGCGGCGAACAGCCATGCTCAACCCGGCTCGCGCCAATTGCGGCCGTCCCGGGTCAGCAGCGTCTCGGCGCGGTCGGGGCCGGCGCTGCCGGCGCGATAGACCTGCAGTCCCTTGCCGCCGGCCTTGGCCCAGGCGTCGAGGAACGGCTGCACCACCGCCCAGCCGGCTTCGATGGCGTCGGCGCGTTGGAACAGGATGTTGTCGCCGATCATGCAGTCATGGATCAGCGTCTCGTAGCCGGTCGACGGTGCGACTTTGAAATAATCCTTGTATTCGAAGGTCATCTGCACGCCGTCGATGGCGATGGTCGGGCCGGGGATCTTGGAGTTGAACTGCAGCGAGATGCCCTCGACCGGCTCGATGCCGATCACCAGATAGTTCTGCGACAATTCCTGCACCGGGGTGCAGCGGAACATGGCGAACGGCGCCTGCTTGAACTTGATCGCCACCTCGGTGCGCTTGGCGCCGAGCGCCTTGCCGGTGCGCAGATAGAACGGCACGCCGGCCCAGCGCCAATTGTCGATGGTCAGCTTCAGCGCGGCGTAGGTTTCCGTGGTGCTGTCGGGGTCGACGTCTTTGACGCTGCGATAGTCGATCACTTCGGTGTCGCCGACGCGGCCGGAGACGTATTGCCCGCGCACCGAATTCTTCAACGCCTCGTCTTCGCTCTGGATCTGGATCGCCGCCAGCACGTCGGCCTTGGCCGAGCGCACCGCGTGGGCGTTGAAATGCGCCGGCGGCTCCATCGCCACCAGCGACAACAGCTGGAACAGATGGTTCGGCACCATGTCGCGCAGCGCGCCGGTGGCGTCGTAGAAGCTGCCGCGATGCGCGACGCCGAGCTTTTCCTCGACGGTGATCTGCACGTGCTCGATATGGTCCCGGTTCCAGATCGGCTCGAACATGCCGTTGGCAAAGCGCAGCACCAGAATGTTCTGCACGGTCTCCTTGCCGAGATAATGATCGATCCGATAAAGCTCGTGCTCCGGCACGATCTTCAACAGTTCGGCATTCAGCGCCTTGGCGCTCGCCAGATCAGTGCCGAACGGCTTCTCGACCACCAGGCGCCGCCAGGCGCCGCCGGGATCTTCATGCAAAAGGCCGGTGCGGCCGAGTTCGCGGCTGATCGGCGCGAACGCGTCGGGCGGCGTCGCCAGATAGAACAGCCGGTTGCCGCCGGTGTTGCGGTCGGCTTCGAGTTTTTCCAGACGCTCGCGCAGTTTGTCGAACGATCCCGGGTCCTCGGGATCGGCGCTGACCGCGGTGACGCAATATAACAACCGCTCGGCGACCGCCTGGTCGACCTGCCGCGTCGCGAAGTCGTGCAAACCCTTCATCAGGCTGGCGCGCAGATCGTCGCTCGACATTTCCTTGCGGGTGATGCCGACGACGCAGAATTTTTCCGGCAACAGGTTGGCTTCGGCGAGATTGTACAGCGCCGGGATCACCAGCCGATGGGTGAGGTCGCCGGTGACGCCGAAGATCACGAAGGCGCAGCCTTCGGGCAATGTGGGATCGGTTTGTGTGGTCACGAGCGCTCCGCCTCCGGTTTCAGGATCTTGGGGCCCGACTGCCGCACCGGGTCGGGGTGCTGCTGCGGCTCCTTATGACCACCGAAGCCGGCGCGCATTGCGGAGAGAATCTTCTCGGAGAAAGTGTGTTGCTGGCGCGAACGGAAACGCGCGAACAAGGCCGCGGTCAGTACCTCGGCGGGCACCGCTTCGTCGATCGCCGCATTGATGGTCCAGCGGCCTTCGCCGGAATCTTCGACGAAGCCGGAGTAGTTATCCAGCGTATGATTGTCGGCGAGTGCCGAGGCGGTGAGGTCGAGCAGCCAGGACGGGATCACGCTGCCGCGCCGCCAGACTTCGGCGATGTCGGCGATGTCGAGATCGAAGCGATGTTCGCTCGGCAGCGCGGCGCCATTGGCGTTTTTCAGAATGTCGAAGCCCTCGGCATAGGCCTGCATCAGTCCGTATTCGATGCCGTTGTGGATCATCTTGACGAAATGCCCGGCGCCCACGGGACCAGTATGCATGTAGCCCTGCTCGACGCGGGCGTCGCGGCCGTCGCGCCCCGGCGTGCGCGGGATGTCGCCGATGCCCGGCGCCAGCGTCGCGAAGATCGGATCGAGCCGATCGACGACCTTCTTGTCGCCGCCGATCATCATGCAGTAGCCGCGGTCGATGCCCCAGACGCCGCCGCTGGTGCCGACGTCGACATAATGGATCTGGCGTTCGCGCAGCGCCTTGGCGCGGCGGATGTCGTCCTGCCAAAAGGTGTTGCCGCCGTCGATCACCACGTCGTCGGGATCGAGCAACTTGTGCAGCGTCTCGATGGTGGTTTCGGTGATCGGGCCGGCCGGCAGCATCACCCAGACGGCGCGCGGCTTCTGCAGTTTGGCGACCAGTTCTTGCAGCGAGGCCGCGCCGATGGCGCCTTCGCCGACCAGCGCCGCGACGGCGCTGGGGTCCTTGTCGTACACCACGGCATGATGCCCGTTGTTCATGAGGCGGCGGACGATATTTCCGCCCATCCGCCCCAGGCCGATCATGCCAAGCTGCATAGAGTCCTCGTTGGTTGGTTGATATTTTCTAGTTGATCGCTTTGCTAATCGCGTCGTCGAGCATCTTCAGACCGGAGGCGAGATCGCCCTTCAGATGCACGCGCAAGGCGCGCCGCCGGCGTTCGGTCAGCACGTTGAAGTCGCCCCGCGCCTGCGCCGCCTTGATCACGCCGAAGCTGGCCTTTTGACCCGGCACCGCGAGGTCGTGCGCATCGTCGGCGGTGATCTGCAGGAACACGCCGCTATCCGGCCCGCCCTTGTAGGCTTGGCCGGTGGAGTGCAGGAAGCGCGGGCCGAATTCGGCGCAGGTCGCGACGTGGCGGCGATCGCGCACCGCGAGCCGGATGTGCTGCAGCGTGTCGATATGATCGGGATTGCGGGCGATATAGGCCAGCAGCGCCACGTAGTCGCCGGCGCCGGCGCGGGCGAAATGCGCCTTCAGCCAGGATGCCAGATCGCCGTCGGCGCCCGCCTTGCGCAGCGTCGCCTCGTTCTTGTCGTCGGTGTAGAGGTCGGCCTCCGCGGTGGAGATCGCCGGCTTTTCCGCCGGCAGCGAACCGGCCTTCTCGAAGGCTTCGATCAATTCGCGGGTCTTGATCTTGGCGGCCTCGACGTCGGGCTGGTTGAACGGATTGATGCCGAGCACCGCACCCGCCACCGCGGTGGCGATTTCGAAGCGGAAGAATTCCTGGGCGATCTGATCGGCGGAGGTCAGCACGATGCGCGCCACCGGATGGCCGGCCTGTTCGAGCGCTTGGAGCTTGGCGTCATGCGCGGCGTCGGTTTCGGCCTCGGTGCGCAGATCGATGAAGAAGCGATCATTGCCGTAGGCGGAGACATCGCCCAGCGTTTCGCCGTCGATCGGGATCAGGCCCTTGCCGTCCTTGCCGGTGGATTCGGCGATCAGTTGCTCGGCCCAGGCGCCGAAATCGGCGACTGCTTTCGACGACAGAATAGTGACCTTGTCGCGGCCGGCTTGCCCGGCCAGGCCGAGCGCGAGGCCGAGTTGCACGCCGGGATTCTGCTGCGGCGGCACGTCGGCGCCGCAGGAGCGCACCATCGCCAACGCGGAGTCGAGAAACTTCGCCACATCGATGCCGGCGGCAGCAGCCGGCACCAGGCCGAACGGCGACAGCACCGAATAGCGCCCGCCGATCGTTGGATCGCCGTGGAAGATCCGGGCGAAGCCCTGCTCTTTGGCGAGCTTTTCCAGCGACGAGCCGGGATCGGTGACGGCGACGAAGTGCGCGGCCGCCTTGTCGGCGCCGAGCATCGCGCTGACCTGCGCGAAGAAGTACGCCTTCATCACGTTGGGTTCGGTGGTGCCGCCGGATTTGCTGGAGACGATGAACAGCGTGGAGGTCAGGTTCACCGCGTCGCGGGTGGCGCGGACCTGCGCGGGGTCGGTGGAATCCAGCACGTGCAGTTTCGGAAAGCCTGGCGTCTGACCGAAGGTTTCCGCCAGCACTTCGGGGCCGAGGCTGGAGCCGCCCATGCCGAGCACCACCGCGTCGGTGAAGCCCTCGCGCTTCACCCAAGCGGCGAAGTCCTGATAGTCGGCGAGCTTGGTTTTTTCCGCCGCGGCGCTATGGAGCCAGCCGAGCCATTTGGCTTCGTCGGTGTTGCTCCACACCGAAGCGTCGCCCTCCCACAGCCTGCGGATCTTGCCGGCGGCGCGCCATTCTTCGCTGCTGTCGGCGACCGACTTGGCGAGCGTGGTGCCGAGCGCCAGCGTCTGCTGATCGATGCGCTGCGCCAGCACGGTCTCGCGCTTATGCGCAACCGCGCCGAGCAGTTTGTCGGCGGCATCGGCGAACAGCTGCACGCCCTCCTTGACCAATTGCTTGGCGATGTCGTCCAGCGAGATGCCGGCGGCGTCCAGATCGGCGAGCACCTGCTTGGCGTCGTCGATGTTCTCCTCCAGGCTGTCGCGCGGCACGCCGTGATCGCGGAACGCATCCAGCGTCGCCGGCGGCACGGTGTTGACGGTGTTCGGCCCGATCAGTTCTTCGACGTAAACCACGTCGCGATAGGCCTTGTTCTTGGTGCCGGTGGAGGCCCACAGCAGCCGCTGCGGCTTGGCGCCGGCTGCCTTCAGTTTGCCCCAACGTTCGCCGGCGAACAGCCGCTTGTAATGCTGGTAGGCGAGCTTGGCGTTGGCGATCGCGACCTTGCCCTGCAAGGCGGCGAGCCGCGCCTTCTCGGTCGGGTCGTTGGCCTTGGCGATCTTGTCGTCGAGCTGCTTGTCGACCGCGCTGTCGATCCGGCTGACGAAGAAGCTGGCGACGCTGCCGATATGCGACGGGTCGCCGCCGCCGGCGACATAGGCTTCGAGGCCTTCGAGATAGGCTTCGGCGACGTCGATATACACCTGCTGCGCGAACAATAGCGTGACGTTGATGCTGATGCCCTTGGAGATCAAATGCTTGATCGCCGGTATTCCTTCCGGCGTGGCCGGCACCTTGACCATCAGATTGCTGCGGCCGACCTGCTTCCACAGCCGTTCGGCCTCGGCGATGGTGGCCTTGGTGTCGAGCGCGAGATAGGGCGAGACTTCGAGGCTGACATAGCCGTCATTGCCGTCGTACTTGTCATACACCGGACGCAGCACATCGGCGGCGTGCTGGATGTCTTCGACCGCGAGCGCTTCGTAAAGGTCGATCACCGGGCGGTCGCCGCCGTTCAGGGCGCTGCCGATCGCGCCGTCATATTCGTCCGAACTGCCGATCGCCTTTTCGAAAATCGACGGATTCGAGGTGACGCCTTTCACCCCGTCGACGTCGATCAGCTTCTTGAGGTCGCCTTTGGCGATAAAGCCGCGGGCGAGGAAATCCAGCCAGACAGCTTGGCCGTGTTGTTCGAGCGCTTTGACGGGGTTCATGATGCCTTGATTCTGTTGGTTTTTTGCGGGGGGCCGCTTCGGGTTCCTTTTCTGGCGCGATACCGAGCTTTGTCAATCGAACGTTCGGCAGCCAACCGTAATGCCGCCCCCACTTTACGTCCAAAGCGGCCATCGGTTCCAGCGGGGCAGCTATCCGTATCGCGTGATCTTGATCACTTGAATGACACCGCCGACTAACCGGCCGCTGCCAGATCGTCTTTGGTCAGGTCCCACAACAGGCGATAGATCCCGCTCGCGATCAGTTCGCACGAGGTCGATCGAACGGCATCATCGAACCGGCCGTTGATCGCGGCCTCGACGGCCTGCACCGTGCTGCCGTCGACCAGCACGAACCAGTCCGCGGCGCCGCTCGCAGACGAATCGGTGGTGAGCGGCTTCGACAGCGCTGGATCGTTCTCGATCAGGTGCATCGACAGAATGCCGTCCTGCTGCTCGGGCACGAACCGCGCGACAACGGCGTCGCGCAGCGCGGTCTCCGCACCGGCCTTGGGACGAATCCGGAGCAGCCCGAGCACCGCGCCGCGGCCCTGGCCGCGGCTCGCGGTGATGCGTGCCACGCCGCGGATCATGTTGCGAAACCGCGCGATGTTCTGCCGCGACCACGCGGTCTGGTTGGCCAACGCGTGCCGGTAGGCCGCGCTGCTCAGCACCTCGAAGCTGCGGGTCGAATACAGCGAAAGATACTTTGGGCTCGCGGCGTGCGCGACATAGCGCCGGGCTTCGAGGAAGCCTTCGATCGCCACCCGCTCGATCAGATGTTCGCGGTCATACCAGGTGTTGAAATCGGCCTCGTCGGAGGAATCGACGTCCATCGAGGTGAGCAGCATGCCTTGGCCGGCGAGGGGCATTCAACTTTCCGATTTGCTGGTTCTAATTTGAAGGTCGGCGATCGCCTGGCTCACCGCGTCGCGAACGCCCGGATCGTACAGCGAGTGGCCGGCGCCTTCGACGACACGGACTTCGGCCTCGGGCCAGCGGGCCGCCAGCGCGTCGGACGACGATGGCGGGCACAACAGGTCGTAGCGGCCCTGCACGATGATGCCGGGGATGCCGGCCAGCCGCGCGGCACCGTCGAGCAACTGGTTCGGCCGCAGGAAACAGTCGTTGCTGAAATAATGCGCTTCCATGAACGGCGTGCTCGGCAGCGGTCGCGCGCCGCTCAGCGACCCCAGATCGAGCCGGCTGCGGCCCGGCACGTGCTCGGACAGGATCCGTTCGGTGTCGTGCCAGGCGCGGGCGGCCGGCCCATGAATTGCCGGATCGGGATCGAGGATGCGGCGCCAATAGGCGGCAAGCGGCAGCTTTCGTTCCTCCGTGCTCAGCAGGCTGAGGAAGTCCTCGTTGAGGCCGGGATAGAACCGCGGCAACGCGCCGAGGAACGCCGCGTCGAGTTCGTCGCGGCTGCCGAGGAAGGTGGCGCGCAGCACCAATCCGTTGACCCGCTGCGGATAGGCCTGCGCATAGGCCAGCGCCAGCGTGGCGCCCCACGAACCGCCGACCACCATCCAACGTTCGAAGCCGAACCGCTCGCGGATCAGCTCGATGTCGGCGATCAAAAGGGCGAGGGTGTTGGCATCGCGGCTGGCCTTCGGCCGGCTGCGGCCGGCGCCGCGCTGATCGAACAGCACCGCGTGAAACCGCTCGGCAGAGAACAGCCGGCGGTGATCCGGCTGGCAGCCGCCGCCGGGACCACCATGCAGATAGACCGCGGGGGTGCCGTCGGCGCGGCCGACGGATTCGACGTAGATCTCGTGACCTTGGCCCGCGGGCCACCATTGCGCCGACAGCGGCGCGGGGCGTTCGGTGGCTTTGCCGGGTTGAGCCGCAGCTTCCGCTTCCATCCGGCTTGGTTACCGCGAAAGCAGCAACTTTGCGAGCCGCGTTTCCATGGGGGGCGATTGAGCCTGCGGAGGGTTGCGGAACGCGTGCGGACTTCTCACCTTGGAAGACAGCCCAACTGGAACCCGCTCATGCCACGCTATTATTTCAACACCCGCATCGGAAACGAGTTGATCCTCGACCCGGAAGGCGAAACGCTGCGCAACCCGGACCAAGCCTGGGAAGTCGCGCGCACCACGATCCGCCAGATCCTCAAAGCCGAAGGCAGTCAGCCCAGCCTGTTGCAGGCGAGCCTTGAAGTGACCGACGAGGACGGCGAGATCGTGCTGGAGTTTCCGTTCAGCGAGGCAATTCTCGATATCCATCAGGCGTCCCCGACAACCCATTGACACCATGCGATATTCGCTGGCCGACGACGGGGCCGGCAAAATCCGGTTGGGCAATGGCTAAGCGGCTGCCATAGTTGCGGACACCAGCGGAGAGCGTTGATGCAGGCTATCTGGCGACTGTCGGCGGCCGATCTCGCCGGGCTGATCCGCGAGCGCAAGATTTCGGCGAAGCAGGCCGCTGAGGCCGCGCTTTCGCGGCTCGAGGCGGTCAACCCGGCGCTCAACGCCGTGGTCGATCACCGCCCCGACGAGGTGTTGGCAGAGGCTTCGGCGATCGACGCCGCCTTGGCCCGCGGCGATGATCCCGGGCCGCTCGCCGGCGTGCCAGTCACCGTCAAGGTCAACGTCGACCAGCAAGGCTTCGCCACCACCAACGGGGTGACCTTGCAGCGCGAGTTGATCGCCAAAGTCGACAGTCCGGTGGTGGCCAATCTGCGCAAGGCGGGCGCGGTGATTCTCGGCCGCACCAATACGCCGGCGTTTTCCTATCGCTGGTTCACCAGCAATCTCATCCACGGCGCCACCAAGAACCCGCGCGATCCGGGGCTGACGCCGGGCGGCTCGTCGGGCGGCGCGGCCGCCGCGGTCGCCGCCGGCATCGGCCACATCGCCCACGGCACCGACATCGCCGGCTCGATCCGCTATCCGGCCTATGCCTGCGGCGTGCACGGTTTGCGCCCGACCCTCGGCCGGATACCGGCCTGGAACGCGTCCTCGCCGGAGCGCTCGATCGGGCCGCAGATCACCGCGGTGTCCGGGCCGTTGGCGCGCAGCATCGGCGATATTCGGATCGCGTTCGCCGCGATGACGCAGCCCGATCCGCGCGATCCGTGGCATGTGCCGGCGCCGCTCGAGGGGCCCGCGGTGGCAAAGCGCGTTCTGCTCTGCCTGCGCCCCGATGGGCTCAAGATCGCGCCCGAAATCGAGGCCGCGTTGCGCGATGCCGGCGAGCGGCTGCAGCGCGCCGGCTGGCAGGTCGAAGAGCGCGACGCCATTCCGCCGCTGCGTGAGGCCGCCGAATTGCAGACCCGGCTGTGGCTCGCCGACGGCTATGAGGCGATGCTGGCTTTGGCGGAGCGCGAGGGCGACCCCGGCGCCTTGGCCTGCCTGCGCGGCAATCGCGAGCAAGCCCAGGGCATCGACCTTGCCGCGTTCTCCGGTCTGCTGACCCGGCGCGCCACGCTGACCCGGCAATGGCAGATGTTTTTCGCCGACTGGGCCGTGGTGCTGATGCCGGTGTCCGGCGAATTGCCGTTTGCCGACCAGCTCGACCTGCGCGACGACGCCTCGTTCAAGCGGGTGTGGCGGGCGCAGATGCCGCAGATTGCGATCCCCTTCGTCGGCCTGCCGGCGCTGACGGTGTCGACCGGGCTGGTCGGCCGCATCCCGGTCGGCGTGCAATTGGTCGCCGGGCGCTACCGCGAGGATCTCTGCCTTGCCGCCGGCGAGGCGATCGAGGCCGGCGGGGTGCCGGCGTCGCCGATCGATCCTGTTGCCTGAATCATCACGAAGCCGGATAAGCTCGCCATGACCTCCGTCTATGATTTTTCCGCCAAGACGCTCGCCGGACAACAGCTGCCGCTGCAGCAGTTCGAGGGCAAGGTGCTGTTGATCGTCAACACCGCCAGCGCCTGCGGATTCACCCCGCAATACAAGGGGCTGGAGGAACTGCAGCAAGCCTATGGCGGGCGCGGCTTTGCCGTGCTGGGGTTTCCGTGTAATCAGTTCGGCCATCAGGAGCCCGGCGACGCGGCTGCGATCGGGCAATTCTGCCAGAAGAATTACGGCGTCAGCTTTCCGATGTTCGACAAGGTCGAGGTCAATGGCAGCGACGCCCATCCGTTGTTTCGGTATCTGAAAGCCGAAAAATCCGGCCTGCTGGGTGCGGCGATCAAATGGAATTTCACCAAATTCCTGGTCGACCGCACCGGCCGCGTGGTGGCGCGGCACGCGCCCACCACGACGCCGCAATCGCTCACCAAGGAAATCGAGGCGCTGCTGTGACCAAAGACCCGACGACGACCGAACTGCCCGACCGGCTCTCCAACGATCCGAAGAGCCCGTTCTATAACGAAGAGATTCTCGCGCTCGATGTCGGCATCCGGTTCAAGGGCGCCGAGAAGACCAACGTCGCGGAGTATTGCGTCAGCGAGGGCTGGATCCGGGTCACCGCCGGCACCGCCAAGGACCGCTTCGGCAATCCGTTGACCATCAAGGTCAGCGGTCCGGTCGAGCCGTATCTGCGCAGCAAGGGCGAGTAGGCGACGCTTGACTTAACAATCGCTCGCCCTCTCGGCTCGTCTAGCAATCCAGGGCCGCACGCGCAGCCCCGGGATTGCTTCGCTGTGCCGCCGGCGCTGCGCGCCGTCCTCGGCTCGAAATGGCGAATTAACCTTTGCTGACCGCGGACGCGGAACGTCCCGGCGTCGAGCGCGCTGCGAAGCCCGCATCTTGTGGCGAGCAGCCGCAGGCATTGCGCGATCTAGCGGTGAACGCAAAGAACATCGCGGTTCGACTGATTCGGGCGCGTTTCGTTCCGCGGCCGTTCCAAAGCTTAATGCGGCCAGCCGCCGGCGTCGCATTCCGGGACAGCGCGATGAGGCCGTTCTGCCCCGATCAATCGCCGACTGACGTCCGAGACGATCGTGCTCACAGGCGAGCGCTGCGGCGCGTTAACCCGCGATTAGTTGTTGCGCCGCGCGCCGTGGCGCTCGCCCGATCCGCCGTTCTAGATGTTGTGCCACGCCGCGGCGGATCTTTGGCGATCTAGCCGTGAACGCAAAGAACAATGCAATCCGGCTGATTCGGCCGCGTTTCGTTCCGCGGCCGTTCCAAAGCTTAACGATCCGCGTGAGCGCGTCGCATTCCGGGACGTCGCAGCACCTGGGCGTCGTCAGCGGCGCGGCAGCCGCCAACCGACCACGGTGGCTTCGACCACGCTGTCGGATTGCGCGTTGCGCCATTCGCCATCGATCATCCGGCAGGCAAACGGCAGCTGATAGGTGCCGCTGTGGTCTTCGCACAGCACCTCGACCAGTTGCTCGGGCCCGGGATCGCCATCGCCGTTGAACTCGCCCAGCCGTCTCTCGCGCGTTGCCATGTTGGCTATTCCTTGCGAACGATCGTTGCCGACGTGCTTGCATCCCCGCCGCAGCGGCTATCAGACAGAGGTTAGTTCAGCGCCGGAATGAGGTTTTTGAATGTTGCCGGCAGCCGCCTGCGCCAGCCGCTTGCGGAAGCCGCGGTCGCGTTTCAGATGCCACTCGCGGCTCATCGCCTCGCTGCGCGAAGCGTAGCGCTCGGCATGCAGCAGAACCCAGCTGCGGCCGCGGGTCGACCGCGCGCCGCTGCCGGCATTGTGTTGGGCGAGGCGGCGGTCGAGATCGAGCGTCCATCCGACATAGGTCAGGTAACGGTCGCCGCAGGCGCAGCCGAGCACATAGACGAAGCAGTCTTCCATCCGCACGAGTCTTTCACGGAATGGCGGGGGCGGCAATCGGCGGCGGCGATTGACGTTGACAGCGGCGGGCGGGGCCGCTTGGTTAAAGGGCAACAGCGCGCGCGAGGCTTTCGATGATCGGTCGGATCTGGGTGATGACGGGACTGCTGGGGCTGACACTCGGCGCCGATCTCGCGCGCGCGCAGGACGTGCCGGGCATCGAGATCTGCACGGTTGAAAAAACCATGGAGCGGCGCACCAGCTGCCTGCAAAGC
Source organism: Rhodopseudomonas palustris BisB18 (assembly GCF_000013745.1). Taxonomy (GTDB): domain Bacteria; phylum Pseudomonadota; class Alphaproteobacteria; order Rhizobiales; family Xanthobacteraceae; genus Rhodopseudomonas_A; species Rhodopseudomonas_A palustris_F. The sequence continues at coordinate 4,076,831 of NC_007925.1, read as the reverse complement.
AATGTCGATTTCCTGATCAAGACGATCAGCAAGCTCGGCCGCGATCAGCAGCAGAAACTGGATGCCGCGAACCGGCAGATCGAGGCGTTGAAGGCCAGCCTCGTCGGCCTGCAGAGCACGGTCGACGAATTGAAGGCGGCGCAGAAGAAGACCGACTCCGCGCCCACTCCGGCGCCGGCGAAGGACCAGCCGAGCAAGACGCCCGCCAACGCGGAGCCAACCAAGGACGGCGCCAAATAGCGCCGCCGCCTCGCGTCGCAACGAGCCGCAGCGGCGGAGTGCCGCCGCGGAGGCCGATCGATCAGGCCGAGGCGACCCGGCGCGGCGCGTAGCGCGGCGCTTGATCGGATCCGACCGCGCGCAACGGCGCGGTCGCCGTCGCTACGTCGGCGGGCTCGATGAAAAGGCAATAGTCCGGCAGTTCGACCACGGCGCTGCATGCCATCGCCATTTGGACGGTGTGGTCACAGCTGGAACAGCTCCAGGAGTACAGCTCGTAGACGCCGTCAATGTGCTCGACGTCCATCGTTGTGGTGGCGTGGCCGCATCGGGTGCAATTTGCCATCGTGCTCGTCCTTTTTGGTCGTGGAACCGTCCGACTGAGAACGATTGCCTCAAAACGAGCCCTCTTGGAGTTGGTTTGGCTCCCTGGATTTCTATGACACTCGTTGGACAGCAGATAGGTGCGCTGCACCATTTCGCAATGCGCTAGATCAATCTCGGAGCCAGTTATAGGTAATATTGGGTGGAGAAGGTCGTGATCGCCGACGAGCGGACAAGCTCGGCTTTGCCGGTGGGATGGACGCCAAGGCTCACCCATCGCCGCCCGGAGCAGTCCAACTTACTGATAATCAACAAAAATATGTCCAGTCCGGCGTATCGGGTTCGTCAACGCCGCGGCATCAGCCAGCAAGGCCGCCCGGCAATTGCGCGGTGAAGACCGACGAGTTCATGCGAACCTGCAGTGCAGCAATGCTGCGGTGCGGACGGGGCGAATCAGGGTGTGCGGGAAGCGGCGGGGCTGGCTGGGGAACTAGGACCCTAAGAGAATCGCATTTTTTGCGCTGGATATACTGTAAAATAAGGCATATGTCTTCCCTGCGTTGGGGGCAAACCGTTGGGGGCGGCGTTGGGGGCAAGCATCTTGAAATCTGCGCAAAGGTCGGAAAGAGGTGGTGGAGACCGCCGTTACCTGACCCAGCCCAGGGGGGGCGGAACGACGTGGTACGTCGTTGCTGAGGTTCCAAGGACACTCCAGGGCGTTCTGGGCAAAAAGCGGCTCCTGAAGTCGCTCGAAACGGACGACCTACGGGTGGCCCGCGTGGCCCGTTGGAACGCCTTGGCCACTCTGAAGACCCAGATCGCCGAATGCCGAGCCTCTACCTCGAAGGACGGCGACCCGCTGCTTCTTGAAGCGATGGCCTTCAGGGAGGAATTTGTGCGGGCCGATGCCGCCCGTCGAAACGAACTAAAGCACGAAATCGCGGACCGCGCCGAGGAGATAGACCTTGCCGCCGGGGCGCCCCGCGAGGACTACGACCCTTTCGATGAAGGAACCCCCGCTTCCCGGCAGGCGACTGACTTTGCGCGGCTGGCCACCGGCAAGGCAACTCCGGCCGATATTTATGTTGATCGTTGGCTATCGTCATCGACGTATGGCGAGCGTACTAAAGCAGATGCTCGCATGGCCATCGGGCAGTTCAGGTCTTGGTGCGAGAAGTCAGATCAGGGCTTCTTCATTGAGAGCATAACCGACCGCGTCGCATCAAACTTCCGAGACGATTTCTTCGTCAAGGCCGGGGCGCATCCCAAGACCGCAAACAAAAAGCTATCTGCGCTCCGGCAATACTGGGAATGGCTAGATCGAAGCTTCGGCGTGCAGCCGAATCCATGGATGCGAAAGTCTCTGCCCAAGACAAGAGCGCATAGGGTCGCGCCAGACGGCCCCCTCGGCCCCGAAAGGCCCTTCACTGACGATGAAATCCGCAAGCTTCTCGTCGGGCCTGCCGACAAGGACCTGTCGAACGTAATGCTGATCGGGGCACTGTCTGGAATGCGTCTGGAGGAGATCGGACAGCTTCGCGTTGGTGACTGTAAAGATGGCCTATTCTCGATCACACGCAGTAAGACCGCTGCCGGTGTTCGCACTATTCCCATTCATTCAGCGCTGGACCCTTTAGTAGAGCAGCTTACAGGAACGCGCGACGTAAAGTCCTACTTATTCCCCGATTTTCCCAACACCGGTTGGGATGACAATCGCACGATGGCGATCTCAAAGCGGTTCGCCTACTACCGTAAGAAGGTGGGCGTTGACGACAAGAGACCGGGAGCACGTCGGTCAAAAGTAAACTTTCACAGTTTCCGGCGCTGGTTTGCCACCAAGGCTGAGGAGGCTGGCCACAGGGAAAACATTGTGGCCGACATCATGGGCCATGAAGGCAACGTTGGAATTACATTTGGTCTCTATTCAAACGCTCAACTCAAGCAGCTGAAAAAGGACTGCGTCGAGTCTGTTGAATTGCCAAAATGAAGTTTCGAGGTGCGTATCGGGTGAAGCAGCTATCGCAACCGACCCACCGTGTCTCTTCATTTAACACAGGATCGAGCTACGATTCCAATCTTTCGGCGGTCGCCCTTAATGGGAAACGACATCCAGAACGCCATATTGCCCTCGTGCTTAGAGAGGTTGCTGTTGATGGAGACGCGATCAGCAGCTTGAAAGTCTGCCATCGTCGCTCCTACGACCAAGGTAGAGGCTTGGACCGTTGGTTGCTCCCCTTTTGTAACAACTACGCCAAACAGTTTGGAGGGAAAGAACTGTGCGCCTTTGCTGGTGCCAAGTTCAATCGATGAGCTTGATAGAACTCCTTCAAACATACTCTTCACATAATCAGCGTTGCCACCTTTTGCGTCGAAACTGAAGGCGAGATAAACGCTGTCTGGTCGATCCTTGCAGTAAATACGGTGGTGGAAGCTATAGTAGATTGATCTGCTCCTGGTTTCCGCAAATGAACCTTGCGTCCCGAAAGGTTCGACAGAAAGGGGCGTGTATGATACTTCCGAATTGTCGATCTTCAACTCGGTAAGTTCTTGGTCCGTAAGCCATTTCATTTCGCCCCACGGAGGGACTGAACTCGCTATTGCGATAAGCTTTGGATCAATTCCCATCCTGATTACATATTCGAGGAGGAGGCCAGCCAACAGCTGATCTGCGGATCGATCAATGGAGCTCGCTGTCTTTGCGAGAGGGTCGCTAGCCGATTTGCCATCATAGAACTGGTGAACTCCTATCTTTGCCTTAGTGGCAAACCGCGTCTCACCGCCTACAAATGCATATACGCACGCAGAGGCACAAATGGGCTCTCTCTTCGCGCTTTCGGGAGCTACTTCGCCTTCATCTTTTATGGCTTCTCGATCGAAGGACGCCCGCTCACCTACGGTCTTTCCGACCAACGTGATGAGCCCGGCAGACCGGATCAGTTCGCCAAGCTTAATCCCCGCTATCAGATTCCCGCCAGGAGAATTCAATTGAATGGATGCACCGCGATTTGGCTTCTTCTTTTCTAGGTAGGCTTTAAACAGCGCGGGTGTTTCCGAAGTAATCGTTCCTTCGGCAATAATCCATTCGCAACCATTGCAATTGCCGCCGTTGTAACCAGCAAGAAATACCATCGGCGATTTGATGTCGTAATCGAACTTCTCCGCGCCGTACGTGGGGGTCGCAATTGTGAGCAAGACACAACACAACGAAAATCGGTCTATCAGTAGCCTTGGCAACACATTCAATCCAAATCTTTGGTGTGACCCCATTGAGGCGCGACATACGCACGTTATGCGCATTTACCAATAGCCGAAAACTGTTGCGTGTCAAAATGTTGGTTGAAGCAATTAGGCATTTCGCAGCATTCGTCACCATCTCTCTGAGTTCGGCTTCCAAGGTTTGGGGCCATCGCCTCGTCTCCGGACGAAGTTGCGAAGGGGTGCTCACGAGAGTGGTGACCTCGACGTGCGGCGGCTGAGATTTCCCCCCTTACCCCTCCCGTTCTTCGGCACTCATCAGAGCTATCTGTGCTGGGACAGCAAGCCGATCTCGTCTGTGACGATCGAATCGTTCTAATCAGGGAGCCCAATGGATTCGCTTTGCAAGCGTTTCACGTCGCAGTTCGCCGCTTCCCCGGATTGAATGGCGCCGGCTCCAGACAGCTGAGTCGTTTTGACTCATTGCGCGTCGGTCTATTCTCATGACATCTCAGTCATCGGTCGTTGATTGGGATGTAACAGTGATGGTCAACAAGTTTAAGTTCGTCGCCTACTATCGAGTGTCAACCCGAAAGCAGGGTGTTTCCGGACTTGGTATCGAGGCGCAGCGGGCAGCTGTTGTGGGATACCTGAAGGACAGCACCGCCAATGTCGTTGCTGAATTCATCGAGATTGAGAGTGGGCGGAGGCATGACAGGCCGGCGCTTGAGCAGGCATTGGCAACAGCCCGTATTCATCGTGCGGCGCTTGTTGTGGCAAAGGTAGATCGGCTTACTCGCTCCGTCGGCTTTCTATCGAAGCTCCTTGAAGCGGGCGTTGATGTCAGGTTCGCCGACCTGCCAGCCATCGAGGGCCCCACCGGCCGGTTTATGCTTCAGCAGATGGCGGCGGTGGCCGAACTGGAGGCCGGTCTTATTTCGTCACGCACGAGGGCTGCGCTTTCGGCCGCAAAGGCACGCGGACAGAAGCTTGGCGGCAACCGGGGCGTCATCATGTCACAGCATGCACAAGCAGAGGGCCGAATGATGCAGGCGAACCGCGCCAAGGAGCGTGCTGCCGACCTTGCCCCACTTCTTGATGAGCTTCGTAGGGCTGGCTTAACTTCGGCGACCGGCCTTGCCAAAGAACTCACGAACCGCTGCATCCCCACCGCTCGTGGCGGCAAGGGGTGGTCCGCTTTGCAGGTGATCCGCGTAATAGCCAAGATGCGGTCTGGTCACCTGCCACAGTTCCATCTACTGCAAGAAGGACTTGTTCGTAACCTCGAATAGCAATGGTGCAGCAGAGCATGCCTACACATTTAGAATCAATCCAAGCCTTTGCGTGTATCGAGGCGTGGGCGAATGAAGCAAGAAAACTAGTTCAGGCCGACCCCGGGCAATATTCGATGCCCCCTTTAGCTGACTTCATAGGAAGTCTTACCGGAGGAGTTTTCTTAGAGGCAAAGCTGGGGGAGAAGGACGAGAACCACCGCGCTCTTGTTAGCTTACTGGTCAATGGGCCCAAGAAGGCGGACAAACCGGTAACTCGCTTCATGCTGCCGGTCCACGCAGCCCTGACGCGTGTTCTAGAGATCGCTGGTGCGAAAATTAAGCTAATCCGGGGAAGCGGCGGCAACATTGAAAAATATTACTTCGACATGAAGGTTGATAAGCTTCGCACAAATCTTCATCGTCCCCTGTTTGGAATGCTTTCCAATGGGCGGCTTTGGGAGCGAAATCCACCGCACGGATACCGATACGTTGTTCCTTCCACCTATGGGGCCGGTGAAGGTCTATCGCGACGCGGCCTGCTCGCGGCAATCGACACCAAACTGGCGAAGCGATCCAAGAAGCTAGTCGTCGCTGAGCCGTCAACCGTTATCTCCGTGTTGACTACCCTGTTCGCCGTTGCGGATCATTGGCACTGGGATGAGCTGGTAGGTCGTCCGACTAGCAGCGACGGAGAGCGATTTGCCCTTTGATCGGTTTCAATGATGAAATCGCCAAGAAGAATTAAACATCGGCTCGACCAAGGCATCGCTTCTTCGACTGGCTGCGTAATTCCTTCCTGCGGTAGGCCAACAATGGCGGCAGCCGGGAAAGGTCTTGCTGCCTTTCATTGTCGCAAGCATGTCGAGCATAAAGCTCGGCACGGAAGTCACTGGCATGGAACTTACAGCGCGGCAGAATTGAAGCCCTACCTTGCTGCGGCGACCTCCTATCTCCGGCCACGGATCAACGCGGACAAGTTCATTTCGGCCGCCTTGGCCTCCATTGAGGGGACCTTAGAGGCAGCGGGTCCCACCGAAATCGCCACGCGACTCAAGGGCATGCCCGCATCCAAACGGGCTAAGATCGCATTGGCGCGGCTTCGCGTCGGAGGCATCAAGCCAGAGCGGTTTGTCGCCATCGTGCTAGCCGTCACGGCATTGATCGAAGAGGACCCCGGCTCTCACCGGACGAAGGAGTTTCGCAGGGTTCAGATCGCGAAGGCGCTGCATCGCCTTGCAAGCGGCTACCATCGCGTTTGGGAGCTTCCCGACGACAGGGGCCGCCTCAGAAAAGTATCTGAGCTCCACGCCTTTCCTCGCTCTTCTGGGCCGGTCCTGAGATTGATCGGAAAGGCCGTCGAGCAACCTTGCGAATGGGTCGTGGACAAACACCTCGCCTCAGTCCTCAACCTGAAGGTCAAACGATACGGCCGTCACCCCGCGTTGCCACCGAAGGCATGACATCCCGGACGACAATTCTCGGCATCACGTTCTGTCGTGAGATCAGGTGGCGCGGTGACGGTACGCACATGTTAGGCATTTAAGCCGGTTACTTTGAGCACCGATAGCAAGCAGAGAATCCGTGTCTCCATGGACGATCAAATTGAGCTGATGTGGTTCGATCCACAATTCCGGTCAAGAACCGCCGAATTGAGCGCCGCAATTGAGAGGATCGGCGACCAACTAATTGAGCACGAACTTGCAAACGGAATCAGGCAACGGGCACGACAGCCGGCCGATAAGAAGAAGTTCTATCTCGCCGTCGGAGCCTTGGCTTGCAACTTGTTGCTTCTAAAGGCCGCCGAGGGCGATGCGAAGCTAGCCATTCCTCGGGCGCACGGCTTCCTTTGGCCGAAGGGCGGCAACGCAAACCCCGTCTTCGGTCAGCATTTCTTGACCGCGATTGATTTGTTAGCAGCACTCAAACTGATCCACGAAGACTGCAAGGGGTTCAGGATATCCGAAAGACTCAAGCAGGCGTCGCTCATCTCACCGACCGAACATCTCGCAAGCTGTCTCCCTCTCAATCCTCCCGATTGGCGCAGCATTTACCGATTGGACGACCCGGCTCTCATCATCCTAAAGGAGGGAAAGGATGAAGACGGGCGGGCGCAGGCCGTGAGCTTCAAACCAACGGCCAGAACCAAACAGTGGGCCGGGCAAATCCGGCGCATGAATCGTCACTTGCGGGATGCGCAAATCGAAATCGCCGGAGCTTCCGACAAATTGGCCATCGGGAAGGACGGGCAGATTATTGCACCTTACCGCCGATCATTGCGACGCATCTTCAACAACGGCAAGTGGGGACATGGCGGTCGCCTTGCGGGCGGCTTCTGGATGTCGATGGAGAGGAGTGAGCGCAAGCGCATTCGCATTGATGGTGAGCCAATTGCAGATGTCGATTATCAGCAGCTGTTTCCTCGGCTCGCCTACGTGCGGGCGCGGGCGGAGCAGCCGGACGGCGACATATACGATGTTCAAGGCGATCAGACCGGCCGGGATGGGTGGAAGAGGCTGATGAATGCGCTGCTCTTCGCAAACGGCCCCCTGAAGAATTGGCCAGAGGAAACGCTTCAGCATTTCCCGGCTGGCACAAAACTTCGAGATGCCATCAAAATGCTCTGCCAGAAACACGGCCCCATAGCGCCCCTGTTCGGCACCGGCTTGGGTTTCGAATTGATGCGGGCTGAGAGTGACATCATCATCGAAGTGACCACGCAGCTTTTTAGGCAAGGGATCACCGCTTTGCCGCTCCACGACGCCGTGCTGGTGGCGGAATCTCGTGCTGTCGCGGCTCAAAAGGAGATGCAGGATGAATTTGAGCGCCAGACAGGTTGCGGCTGCGCGATATTAAAAATCAAAGTTATGTCCGAATAGCAGCCACTTCGCGTCTTACGCCTCCGCTAATGGAGGGGGAAACCTAGAGGGGGGGAAGGAGCCTTCTGTGGGGCTCTAGGCTCAGCGCCCAATGCCGAGGGGAGCCCTTTCAGGGGGGTGAGACTGGTGATCGTCCCACCTCCAAGAAGGACCTCATAAAGCACCAGCCTGAGGCAAGGCACAGAGCTCTCGCTCTATTGAGAGGATGGCAGCGCCCATCCACCACTCCGGCTCCCCCACGGAGCAGGGCTTAACGTGCCTAGGGGGGCAGCGTGCAGGAATTTGAGGTGCCCATAAGGCGGGCTCTATGGTGGGAGGCGTCGCCATCCCCCGCTCAATGTCTACCTGAGCAAGATCGCCCAAGGCCGCACATCAAGCAGCACCATGCGGCCCACGCAAGGCGGGCTTCAGGCAATTCCATGCAGAGAGACCCGAACGCCACGCTTTAAGCCGGCCTCAATGCCTTCAGCGGCCCCACAACGCGTCCGTTCGGTACCGATGGGGATTATGCATTGTATCTTCACCGGACTCAGCGGGCTCCTAGCTCCGTCCTCACGGTGCCGGCGGCGATGGGCTTGAAGTCTGGCGTTTAAAGTGACCGGGCAGATACCGGACCCGATCCGGGCGGCAAGCTTCCAGCTTTGCGCGGGGCGATCAAAAGCTTGTCCGGGGTCGTCTTCAAGGCACCAGCAATGCGAGCCAACACGATCACCGTCAGGTTTCGCTTTCCCCGTTCGACTTGGCTGATGTAGGTGCGATCAAGCCCTGCCTCAGGGCGACGAGAATGATGTTACCTCGCATCTCTTCCGCCTTGGGGTCCACCTGCACGCGTGGCAACAGGGCGTCACGAAGTGGCCCGCGCAGAACGTCGCCGGGTGTGCCCAGCACTGCCCGCGCGTTTGGCCTTGATGCGCTCTAAGAGGATGCTCGCCGGTTCGTCGTTCGGGTCCTGCGGTACCAACTCGCCCCGGAATGCCTTGGCGAGGATGGCTTGGTCGAGGCGGTCGATCAGCTTGCGTGCGCTGGTGGTTTCGATGGTGAGACGGTCGATCCAGGCAAAGGCCTTTTGCACTCGACGTACTACTTCCATCTGTTCATCACGAGAGGGCAACGGTATGCGCCACGCATTGACAATTCCGAGATTGAGATTGGGTTGAACCCCACCTGCCGCCCTTTCACGAAGTTCGAGGTATCCGCTGCGTAAGTGCCAAACGACGAAGTCTCGAACTGCGGGACTGTCGGCCCTGACCTGAATAGCAGCTACGGCCTGATTTGTTGCTGCGTTGATACCAAGCACCGTTACACGGCCTCGCGTTTTGCCTTCTCCGTACATTGCCATCAAGATCGTTCCTGCCGGAAATACCTTGCAGTTTGTCTCGCGTACTGCGGCCTCCGTGATGTATTCATCAGCGGCCTGCACCACCGCGTGTTTTACGGCGCCGCTGGTTATCCACGGAATGTTCCCGTTGCTGTAATAGCGTTGCTCGCCGCGCTTAGGGGTCGCTCCCGTCCCGATGTTTGCTATATCCGACAGTGAGCATTCCGGCCACGGCCACTTTTGGTCGAGGTTATTGACACGCCACTCGTGCGTCAGCTCGCCACGAAACGCCGCCGCCAAGATCGCCTGCTTGTACTTCTCGACCAACTGGGGGATGTGGTCGAGGTGATCGCGGGAGCGTTTGGACTTTGCGGACAGGTTGTCGATCTTAGCGACGATGCGCCCTTGCTCAGTCGCTGGAGGAACAGGTACTACAGTCGTTCGAAAATCAGATAGGTTAATGCGCACACGTCCAAGTCCGTGAGCTGCGCTTGAAAAAGCTTCGCGTGCGCACTCCGAGTTCAACCAAAGCATTATGAATGGCGCTGAAAGGTGAGGCGAACAACGAAGACGAAAGCAATCTGCCTTCACCAACGCCGGCGAAATATCAGACGGGGCAATGCAAGAACGACCTACCGGGTCACCCAACGCGGCAATCAACACGTCTCCGGCCCTGACGTGATGCTTTACCAGGGCCTTGAAGTGATCCTCAGAAATGTATACCGCATCAGCACTCAAGAATCTGCGAAAACCGATATTGCCTAGACGGACCACACGAGCGCCGCTCGATCGGTAATGGCTCGTCTTGAGACTGCTGCCATAGGGACCATCAGTGATAGCATTGGGCTCAAGCGCACGAAGGTCGTCAATTGGTGCGGCGACCCATCCGCTTGGAAGATCACCGGTCACTCTGCGGCCTCCGGCATAGCTGCGTCTTTGTTGCTGGGGCTTTCAAGTTCTTCGGAGAGCGTCTCGATTTCTTCCAAGGCTGCCTTGAGGTGCCCAATGATGGCCGCCGCGATGTCTTCCGGCTCCGTCAGCTGCTCTTCGGCTTCGACCTCCGTGTCACGCAGCCATGAGATGTCAAGATTGTCATTCCGGGCCTTGATCTGATCTCGCGTGAAGCCCCGCCACCTGCCTTCCTCGCCTTGATCCTTCCGCTTGGCGCTGCCGGCGGGATTGCTGCCATACGCTTTTTCGAACTCCGCAAAGTCTGCCGCCGTCAGCGGTCTGGTTTTGCCGAAGGCCGGCATGTTGGCTCGCAGGTCGTAAACCCAAACCGTCTTGGTGTTGGCCTTGTCGGTCTTGCCGCGTTGGAAAAATAGCACGTTTGTCTTGACGCCCTGCGCATAAAAGATGCCGGTCGGCAGCCGAAGTATGGTGTGCAGGCTACACAGGTCCATCAGCCAGGTGCGCAGATCGCGGCCCGTATTGTCCTCGAAGAGCACGTTGTCGGGGACCACCACTGCCGCCCGCCCGCCCGCCTTCAAGGCCCGGACGACGTGTTCGACGAAGGCAAGCTGCTTGTTCGACGTGTCGGCCGTAATGGAAAAGTCGGAGCGCGTTGGCCTGCCGCCACCTTTCTTGGTGCCAAAGGGAGGGTTGGTGAGGATGAGATCGGCCTTCGACAGGCGCTCGCCATCGGGCGACAACGTGTCCGCAAGCTCTACGCCGCCCTCGATGCCGTGCAGCAATAGGTTCATCATGCACAGGCGATGCGTATCCGGCACCAACTCCGCGCCGTTGAAGGCGTGATGCCGTTGAAAGAAGACCTGCTGTTCGGGCAGCTTGTAAAGGTCGTCAGTGCGATCCTTGATGTAGCGGTCGGCGGCGACGATGAAGCCGGCAGTTCCGGCGGCAGGGTCCTGTACGGTCTCACCGACATGCGGCTTCATCAGTCGGACGATGCAGTCGATCAGCGGACGCGGCGTGAAGTATTGCCCAGCGCCGGACTTTTTGTCGGATGCGTTCTTCTCCAGCAGCCCTTCGTACAGGGTGCCCAAACCTTCCTCGCGGGCGGAGAACCAATCGAGTTGGTCGATGCTTGAGGTGAGCGCCTTCAGATTAGTCGGCTTACGCAGCCGTGTCTGTGCGTCAGTGAAGATGGCGCGAACCAGACCATCCTTCACTTCCGGCTTACCGAGGTCGAGAAGCAGCCGCTTGTAGTAGTCGAGTTGGTCCAGCCCCTCACGTTTGGCCAGTGCTGCCCAGCGGTAGCCTTTCGGAAGACGGCTTTCTTTTCCGGTCTCCTCCAGCATCTTGAGGAATAGCAGGAAAGTCAGCTCCGTGACATACTCGTTATAGGTCACGCCGTCGTCGCGCAGGACATGGCACAGCGACCAGAGCTTCGCGACAATATCGGTGGTGGTGGTCATCAGCCCGTTTTCTTCCACATTTCTTCGTTTATCCCGGCAAGCACCGCTTCAAGCTCGCCGCCAAATACCTTGTTGAGGCGCGTGAAGCCACCATCCGCGATGAATGGCTCTCGGTCGATCGTGCTGCGGTCTACCACGATTTCCTTGGTGATCTGCTCGCCGATCCTCGTCAGCCATCGTTTTTGCGGTTCCGTCCACGCGCGGCTGGCCATGACTTTCTGCATCGCAACTCTGACTCGATCCCCGTAGGGCGTCAGCGGATCGCCCAAGGCGGCCTGCCGCACGAAACCGATGATGGACGCAGCGATGTCCTGATTCTTGGCGTCGGCCCAAGCCCGGCGGAGATTGGCCTCCGAGAATCCTTTTAGGTCGAGCGCCCTGCGCAGGTCTTGCAGGCCGGCTCGGGTCAGGTCGCGGGGGCGTTGCACCACCAGCTTGAGGGCCGCGATGGTATTGACGTTGTCGCGGACGAAGGCGGAGAAGCCGTCAAGGAAGTCTTCGGGCTTGCTCGCTTCGCCATAGCCGCGCGTCACCGCCACGACTTGATCGGGATGGTGCGAGATCGGCATGAAGCGGGGAGTGTCGCCGTCACTCTGCCAGTCGAGAATGGGACCGATGGCGGAGTGGCTGGAGAGCCATTTGGCGAACTCCGTCGGGCCGTTCTCAAGCAGCCGCTTCAGTGTTTGCTCCGGCGTCTCGCCGGCAGCGGCCTCAAAGCGCGCCCGCGCCTCCTCAGGCAGCTTCTTGAGCCGGCGGCGCAGCTTCACGGCGAACTGGTCGCGGATGCTCTCGCGGTGGGCGTGCTGCTCCGCTTCCACCAACTCCTTCACCAGTTGCTCGAAGCTGATCGACGGGTTGACCACCACCGGCTTCATGTCGGTGAGGTTCTGCAAGTGCGGATAGAGATCGACGGCATCGAAGATGCGGAACACCTCTTTGCCAATGTCGGGACATTGCCGCGTGGCCCGCCCGATCATCTGTTCATAGAGGATGCGGCTATTCACCCGCCGCAGGAACACCAGGTTGGTGATCGACGGCACATCGATGCCGGTGGTGAGAAGATCGACTGTCACCACGATCTTCGGATTGGCTTCATTGCGGAACGACCGGATGAGTTTCTGTACGCGGTCCACGCTGCCGGTGATCTTCTTGACTGCCGCGTCGTCAATCTCGCCATAGGCTGCCGCGAAGGCGTCCTTGATCTTAGCAACGACGATGTCGGCATGCGCGTCCGTGGCCGCGAAGATCAGCGTCTTGCCTGGAAGGGCGGGGTCGATGTGCTTGGCCAACTCTTCGGCAACCGCCCGGTTGAAGTCCGGCGTCACCACCTGCTTGTTGAACTGCTCGACCTCGAAGCGGATTTCATCCGGCGCATGGGCAAGATCGACTTCGCCCGTCCGAGTGTTAAGAAGTTCGAGCTGTTCATCCTTCTCAAAGACGATGCCGGCGCGTGCCAACGCGGTCTCGATGCGCACCGGGGGTTCATGGTCGATCAGATGCCCCTCGATCACAGCATCCCGGTAGGAATACTTGAAGATCGGCTCCCCGAAGATCTCCGTGGTGTGCAGGGCAGGGGTCGCCGTAAGGCCGATCTTTACGGCGTCGAAGTATTCCAGCACGCGACGATATTTCGAAATGTAGTCGTCCTGCCCCCGGAAACTTAGCTCGGCATCCGACATTTCGCGGTCCAACAGGTAGCCGCGATGACACTCGTCGATCACAATGAGGTCGTACTGATCGACCGGAGGTGCTTCCGAAGTGTCAGCAGCATAAAGGACGCGCTTTACTAGGCCTTGGATCGTGCAGATGTGGACCTTGGTTTCGGTCTCTGGCGTAACATCCTCCAGCTTCTTGAGGCCGAAGATATCCGCGAAGGCTTTGCCGGAGACGATTTTGGTGGTGGTGAACTCGCCCGCCGCCTGAATTCCGAGGGCCGAACGATCGACCACAAAGCAGACGCGGCGAAACCGCTTGGTTGTTAGCAGACGATAGAGCATTGCGATGGCGAGCTTGGTCTTGCCCGTGCCCGTTGCCATCGCCAGCAACATGGAGCGCCGCTCAGCTTCAAGGCCTTTCTCAATTGCCGTGATGGCGGCCTGCTGGTAGTCGCGCAGCGGAAAGCCGAAGTCGAAAGGCAGCGTCTTGAGCGCGTCGGTGGCGGCATCCTGATCCACCTCCAAAAGGCCTGAAAGCCCTGAGGGTGTTAGCCAGCTCACCAAAGCACGACGGTGGTTGGCTGCACGGCGCGTGTCGCGAAACCAGATGCCGCTTTCGGTCTCAAGCTGCTTCAAATAGGAGCGACCATTGGCAGCAAATACGAAGGGGACTTTGTGATCCGTCCAAGGGCCGCCCGCGAACGTAAAGTCTGCTCGTGCTGCCAGTCCGACCGAGTACCGCTCCGCCTGATCGATTGCTGCGGAGACGTTCTTACGTTTGCGCTTGGCTTCGACGACGCCGACCAGCGTTAAGCCGATGAACAGCGCGTAGTCAGCCGGACCGCTCGATGTCGGCCATTCGGCAATCGCCAGATTGCGCCCCTTGGATGGCCTCACGCCCTCGCTGTACCGCAGGGCCTTCGTGTCAGCGTCCCATCCGGCGTCACGAAGCTGCTGATCGATCAGGGCGCGCGTCGTTGCTTCATCAAGATCGATCTTGCTAGAGGCGACCTCGGCTCGCTGAACGAGCTGGAGGATGTCGGCCGCTGGCGTATGTTCGGCAACCGCTTGGAGCGCCGCCAATCGGGCCGCAATCTCGGCCTTCTCGTTTTCGATGTCCTGCGCGAGCTTTTCCCAGATCGCCCTCTCTTCGGCTTCCCGAGCCAACCGCTGCTCAAGGGTTTCTCGTGCGCGAGCATGCTCCTCGGCTTCGCGTTGGGCTCCGGCGGCGGCGTCTTCGCTTTCCGTAAGCCGGCGACCCAAGGCCGCAATCTCTTCTCTGAGCGCCACCGTGGCATCGATCGGCTCCGGGGGCGGGACGAACGCACCAAACGCAATGTCGGGCTGCTTGCCGTAGGTCCGGTGAAACCAGATTCCGAGTTGGCGGGCGAGCTTGAGTGCCGTCAGGGCATCGGATTGGGTTCCGGCAATGTCGTGGGCCGCCCGGTTTCCGCTTTTTCGCAAGGCGTGGAATACGTCGGCCGCCTCTTTGGGGATGATCCGTTCGAAAGACAGGCGACGGAGCGTCTCCTCGAAACTCTCACGCTCATCACGATAGGCCGCATGACGGGCCGCGATGAGCTTGGACATCAGCTCCGCGAATTGCCGGAGCTTGAAGATCGACGTGGTGGGATCATCACGGAAATAGCTCTCGGCTAGCGCCCCAAGCTGCGCCAGCCTGACATCATGATCGCCCAAAAAGCCGAAGTTCGCCGACGACCGCATTCCACCCCGTCCCCACGGAAGCCACGTTCGCACAACCCAAGGCACTTGCGAAGCTTGCTGTACACCTTTGCGGCAACAGTTGGGGGCAAGCGTTAGGGGCGGCGTTGGGGTACATCGGGCACCCCGCCACAAACTATCTAATGATTTCAACTATTTAGTGCGGCGCCGGAAGAATGGCTGGGGAACTAGGATTCGAACCTAGACAAACAGAGTCAGAGTCTGTTGTGCTACCGTTACACCATTCCCCAATGGTTTCCATAGCTTAGGTGTTTTCCCGAAACGGCGAGGAGAAACCCGAAGCGCAAGGTGCGTCCTTCTACCCGCTCGCTCCCGGGCTTGGCAAGCGCAGAACCGGCTGATCGCCCAGCGATTTGCATGGCCCGGCAAGATGGCCGTTGCCGGGCGGGCGGGGCGGTCCGGCCGCGGCTGCGCGGCGGCTCAATAGGTGGCGCGCCCCCCTGAGATGTCGAACACCGCGCCGGTGGAAAACGCGCAGTCCTCGGAGGCCAGCCAGGCCACCATCGCCGCCAGTTCTTCCACCAGCACGAAGCGCCCCTTCGGGATCTTCGACAGCATGAAGTCGATGTGCTGTTGCGTCATCTGTTCGAAGATCGCGGTCTTCGCCGCCGCCGGCGTCACCGCGTTGACGGCGATGTCGTAGGCCGCCAATTCCTTGCCGAGCGATTTGGTCAGCGCGATCAGACCGGCTTTCGACGCGGAGTAATGCGCGGCGTTGGGGTTGCCCTCCTTGCCGGCGATCGAGGCGATGTTGATGATGCGGCCGTATTTGTGCCCGATCATCAATGGCACGATCGCCTTGCAGCAGATGAACGGGCCGTCGAGATTGATCCGCAGCACCTTGCGCCATTCGGAAAGATCGGTGTCCCACACCGGCTTGTTGACGCCGGCGATGCCGGCATTGTTGACCAGGATGTCGATCTTGCCGAAGCTTTGCAGCGTGGCATCACGCGCGGCTTCGACCGCGGCGAGATCGGAGACGTCCACCTCGATCGCGGACACCGCGTCGCCGATCTCCTTGGCGGTGCGCTGCGCATAGGCGATGTCGTGATCCCAGATCGCGACCCTCGCGCCGGAGCCGACGAAGCGTTCGGTGATGGCGCGGCCAAAGCCCTGCGCGCCGCCGGTGACCACGGCGCAACGGCCGTTGAGATCGATGCTGTTCATGTCCGACTCTCTCTTTGCTTTCGGTTTCGTGTCCCAGGCGCGATGCGGCATTCTTCATGCCGCTTCGCAGAACCGGGACCGTGACGGATGCTGACGTTGTGACGGCCCCGGCTCTGCGAAGCGATACTGCGTATCGCATCGCGTCCGGGGCACGGTGCGGAGAGGTGCGGGCAAATTCACAGCGTCCAGCCGCCGTCGATGATATGGGCGACGCCGGTGGTGAAGCTGCTTTCGTCGCTGGCGAGATAGACCGCGAGTGCTGCGATTTCCTCAGCCGTGCCGAGCCGGCCCATCGGCTGCCGCGACACGAACAGCTCGCGGCCTTGCGGTCCGGCGGCGGCGGCGCGCTGCAGCATCGACGGCGTCTCGATGGTGCCGGGGCAGATCGCGTTGCAGCGGATGCCCTTGGTGACGAAATCCACCGCCACCGCGCGGGTCAGTGCCGCCACCGCGGCTTTGGTCGCGCCATAGACGTAGCGGTTCGGCGCCGCCTTGAACACGCCGGCGGCCGACGCGATGTTGACGATGCTGCCGCGGCCGGCATCGAGCATGCCGGGCAGAAACGCCCGGATGGTGCGGTGCATCGACTTGACGTTGATATCGAAGGAAAACTCCCAGTCGTCGTCGGAGCAATCCAGCACGCTGCCGTGATGCACGAAGCCCGCGGCATTGAGCAGGATGTCGACGCGGCCTGCGCGCGCCGCCAAGGCCGCGACCGCGGCGCTGTCGCGCACGTCCAGCCGATGCACCTCGCTGACGCCTTCGGCGGCGAGCGAGGCCAGCGCCGCCTCGTCGATGTCGGTGGCGATCACCGTGGCGCCGTCGCGCGCAAACGCGACCGCGCAGGCGCGGCCGATGCCGGCCGCGGCGGCGGTCACCAGCGCGCGTTTGCCCTGCAGGCGGTCGGACATGGCGGTCTCCCCGTTTGTTATGCTGTGCCGGCGGCACAGATTTTATGTTGGTCATTCCGGGGCGCGAGCAGCCTCAGCTGCGAGTGAACCCGGAATCTTGCACCGTTCGATGTCGCTAGATTCCGGGTTCGCTCGAGCTACGCTCTCGCGCCCCGGAATGACGGCTGTCGTCGTCGAAGAGCCGCGCCCGACTTCCAACGCCTAATGATTATGTCTCGCGACGCCGACTTTGCCTGCGATGTCGTGATAGCGCGTCGCAAGCTCAAGGCAGGCGCCGGTGGCCTGTTGGCCGACCGTTGCGCGATACAATTCCTGCCACGGCGTCTGGTGCGCCGGATATTTGAATCCGCCATGGGCTTTCAGCTCGGCGCGGCGTTGCGCCAGCTCCTCATCCGAGATCAGGATATTGGCGCTGCCGAGGTTGAGGTCGATGCGCACCTTGTCGCCGGTGCGCAGGATGGCGAGGCCGCCATCGGCGGCGGCTTCCGGCGTAGCGTTGAGGATCGACGGCGAGCCGGACGTGCCGGATTGCCGTCCGTCGCCGATGCAGGGCAGCGAGTGGATGCCGCGTTTGATCAAGGCCGCCGGCGGCTGCATGTTGACCACCTCGGCGCCGCCCGGATAGCCGATCGGCCCGGTGCCGCGTACGAACAGGATGCAGTGCTCGTCGACCTCGAGCGCTTCGTCGTCGATCCGGGCATGATAGTCCTCCGGGCCTTCGAACACGATGGCGCGGCCCTCGAAGGCGTTGAGATCGCCCGGCGTCGCCAGATAGCGCTCGCGGAATTCCAGCGAGATCACGCTGGTCTTCATGATCGCCGAATCGAACAGGTTGCCGCGCAACACCAGGAAGCCGGCGTCCTGCACCAGCGGGCCGTCGTAAGTCTTGATCACCTCGCCGTCGGGCAACGGCGCATTGGCGCAGTTCACGCCGATGCCGCGGCCATTCACCGTCAGCGCGTCCTTGTGGATCTTGCCGTGCTTCATGAGTTCGCGCACCACGGCCGGCACGCCGCCGGCGCGATGGAATTCCTCGCCGAGATAGAAGCCCGCCGGCTGCATGTTGACCAGCAGCGGGATCTTGTGGCCGACGCTCTGCCAGTCGTCGATCGAGAGCTCCACGCCGATATGGCGGGCCAGCGCGTTGAGATGGATCGGCGCGTTGGTGGAGCCGCCAATCGCTGAGTTCACCACGATGGCATTCTCGAAGGCTTGCCTGGTGAGAATGTCGGAGGGCTTGAGATCTTCCCAGACCATTTGCACCGCGCGCAAACCGGTCTGATAAGCGATCTGGCCGCGTTCGCGATAGGGCGCCGGGATCGCGGCACAGCCGGGCAGCGACATCCCCAGCGCTTCCGCCAGCGCATTCATCGTCGACGCCGTGCCCATGGTGTTGCAATGGCCGACCGAGGGCGCCGAGGAGGCGACGATGTCCATGAATTCCTCGTAGTCGATCTCGCCCGCGGCCATCCGCTCGCGGGATTTCCAGATCACCGTGCCGGAGCCGGTGCGCTCGCCCTCGTGCCAGCCGTTCAGCATCGGCCCGCCGGACAGTACGATCGCCGGCAGGTTGACGGTCGCCGCCGCCATCAGGCAGGCCGGGGTGGTCTTGTCGCAGCCGGTGGTCAGCACCACGCCGTCGAGCGGGTAGCTGAACAGGATTTCGACCAGCCCGAGATAGGCCAGGTTGCGGTCGAGCGCCGCGGTCGGCCGCTTGCCGGTTTCCTGGATCGGGTGCATCGGGAATTCCATCGCGATGCCGCCGGCCTCGCGGATGCCCTCGCGCACCCGCTGCGCCAGTTCCAGGTGATGCCTGTTGCACGGCGACAAATCGTTGCCGGTCTGCGCGATGCCGATGATCGGCTTGCCGGCCTGCAGCTCTTTGCGTGTCAGTCCGTAGTTCAGATAGCGCTCCAGATAGAGCGCGGTCATCGCCGGATTGTGAGGGTCATTGAACCATTCGCTGGAGCGCAGCTTGCGCCCGGTCACCGGCTTGTCCATCGTTTCTCCCGCAGCGCACACATTGAATTTTTGGCGCGCATTTGTTGTTGCCGGCTAATGTTGGCATGGCAATCTGGACGGCGCAACGTCGGCCGCGCGATGTTCGTCACGTTTTCATGCGGCGACACCGCCGAAATTTTCTGCTAAGACCTCGCTCAACACAACGCGGCAGCGGCAACGACCGCAATACAAGCCGACGGTGTCTGGGAGGAATTGATGGCGTCGGTGCAGATCCACGACGTGCGGAAATCTTTCGGCGGCTTCGAAGTGTTGCACGGCGTCAGCGTCCCGATCGAGGACGGCGCCTTTGTGGTGCTGGTCGGCCCCTCCGGCTGCGGCAAGTCCACCTTACTACGGATGCTGGCGGGCCTGGAAAAGATCACCTCCGGCACCATCTCGATCGGCGACCGCGTGGTCAACGACGTGCAACCGAAAGAGCGCGACATCGCCATGGTGTTCCAGAACTACGCGCTGTATCCGCATATGACGGTGGCGCAGAACATGGGGTTTTCGCTGAAGCTGCGCGGCACCGAGCAGGCGGTGATCGACGAGAAGGTCAACCGCGCCGCCGACATTCTCGATCTGCGCAAGCTGCTCGACCGCTATCCGCGGCAACTCTCCGGCGGCCAGCGCCAGCGCGTCGCAATGGGCCGCGCCATCGTCCGCGATCCGCAGGTGTTTCTGTTCGACGAGCCGTTGTCGAACCTCGATGCCAAGCTGCGGGTGGCGATGCGTACCGAAATCAAGGAACTGCACCAGCGGCTGAAGACCACCACGGTCTACGTCACCCACGACCAGATCGAGGCGATGACCATGGCCGACAAGATCGTGGTGATGCAGGACGGCATCGTCGAGCAGATGGGCTCGCCGCTCGACCTCTACGACCGCCCCGACAACAAATTCGTCGCCGGCTTCATCGGCTCGCCGGCGATGAATTTCCTCGCCGGCGAACTCAAGGTCAATGGCGGCCAGCCCTGGGTGGAGACCGCGAGCGGCGCCAGGCTGCCGATCGAAGCGGCGCCGGCCTCGGCCAACGGCAAGGCGGTGACCTATGGTATCAGGCCCGAGCATCTGGAATTTTCCGACGACGGCATCGAGGCCGAAGTGGTGGTGGTGGAGCCGACCGGATCGGAAACCCAGATCGTGGCGCGGGTCGGCGCCCAGGAGCTGATCGCCATTTTCCGCGACCGCCGCAACGTGCAGCCCGGCGACCGGATTTATCTGAAGCCGCGCGCTAGCGCCGCCCATCTGTTCGACGACGCCACCGGCAAGCGACTGTCCTGACCGCGACGAACTACCAAGTCTAACAGAGTAATTGGTCGATCAACGAACCAATACCACAGGGAGACGACGCAAGATGACTGGATTTACCCCGGATCGCCGAACCTTGCTGAAGGGCAGCGCGCTGACGCTGGCCGCCGCGGCGACGATGTCGGCCGAGCAATTGCTGGGCTATGCCAAGGCCTGGGCGCAGTCCGCGCCGTGGAAGCCGGAAGCCGGCGCCAAGATCAACCTGCTGCGCTGGAAGCGCTTCGTCGAAGCCGAGGACGTCGCCTTCATGAAGATCGTCGAGGCGTTCCAAAAGGCCACCGGCTGCGCCGTCAGCGTCTCCAACGAATCCTATGACGACATTCAGCCCAAGGCCTCGGTGGCGGCGAACACCGGGCAGGGACTCGACATGGTGTGGGGGTTGTATTCGCTGCCGCATTTGTTGGGTAACAAGGTCACCGACGTCGCCGACGTCGCGAATTATCTCGGTGGCAAATACGGCGGCTGGACCAAGTCGGCCGAGGATTACTGCAAAGTCGGCAACAAATGGGTCGGCGTGCCGATCGCCACCACCGGCGCGCTGATCAACTACCGCATCGCCGCCTGCGAAAAGGCCGGCTTCAAGGAATTTCCGAAGGACACCGCGGGCTTCTTGGAATTGTGCAAGGGGCTGCAGAAGAACGGCACCCCGGCCGGCATGGCGCTCGGCCACGCCTCGGGCGACGCCAACACCTGGCTGTATTGGGCGCTGTGGACGTTCGGCGGCAATCTGGTCGACGCCAACAACAAGGTGGTGATCAACTCGCCGGAAACCGCGGCCTCGCTGGAATATATCAAGCAGCTCTACGGCACGTTCATCCCCGGCACGGTGTCGTGGAACGATTCCTCCAACAACAAGGCGTTCCTCGGCGGGCAGTTGCACCTCACCGTGAACGGCATTTCGATCTACGTCACCGCGAAACGCGAGGCGCCGGCGATCGCCGAGGACATGAACCACGCCTATATGCCGATCGGCCCCTACGGCAAGCCGAGCGAAATGCATCTGGCGTTCCCGATGCTGATCTTCAATTTCACCAAGTATCCGCAGGCCTGCAAGGCGTTCACCGCCTTCATGCTGGAAGCGCCGCAGTTCAATCCGTGGATCGAGGCGGCGCAGGGCTATCTGTCGCACTTCCTCAACGCCTACGACGCCAACCCGATCTGGACCGCCGACCCCAAGACCACACC
Organism: Rhodopseudomonas palustris BisB18; assembly: GCF_000013745.1. Lineage (GTDB taxonomy): Bacteria > Pseudomonadota > Alphaproteobacteria > Rhizobiales > Xanthobacteraceae > Rhodopseudomonas_A > Rhodopseudomonas_A palustris_F. The sequence continues at coordinate 4,055,277 of NC_007925.1, read as the reverse complement.
GTATCGCGACGTCGCCAAGCGCGCCCGCACGCCCGCCGGGCTCGGCACGCTCGGCGAGAACGCGGCGTCGGCGATCGCCGACTTCATCCTGGTCGACATGTTTGCGAACTATTGCACCGGCCGCGAAGACGTGAAGGGCTCGATCGCCTCGGCGGAACGGCAATTGAAGCGGATCTATCGGGCGTGAGGCACAGTTGCCCTCCCGCAGGCGGCGAGGGGAGGCCGACATTGCGAAGCTCGGCTCCGATGGTCTCGTTGCTTCGAGGGTTGCGTACCAAGGCTGGCACTGAACCCGCCACGTCATGCCCGGGCTTGTCCCGGGCATCCACGCTAACAGGCTCAGTGTTCGCTTTTCGTGGATGGCCGGGACAAGCCCGGCCATGACGCGGAGAGGCAATCGGCTTCTCGATGGATTCGGCGAGTTAAGAGTCTTGGAGCGGCTGTTGGAGCGGTCAGGGCAGTAACGGAGCGATCAGACGATGAGCACGATGCAATCTTCGCTGCCCGGGCGCCGACCGATGCCGGCGGCGTCGGCCTGGGAACGGCTCCGCACCAACCGCGGCTGGCTGGCGCTGTGGTTCATGCTGCCGGCGGCGGCGTTCCTGATCCTGTTTCTCGCGTATCCGTTGTTTCTCGGCGTCTGGATGAGCTTCACCGACGCCCGCATCGGCCGCGACGGGGTGTTCATCGGGCTGGAGAACTATCAGTGGCTGTGGGACGACTCGGTGTTCTGGCTGAGTGTGTTCAACACGCTGCTCTACACGATCGTGGCCTCGGCCATTAAATTCGCCGTCGGTCTCTATCTCGCGCTGCTACTCAACCGCCACATGCCGTTCAAGGCGATGATCCGCGCCGCGGTGCTGATCCCGTTCATCGTGCCGACGGTGCTGTCGGCGATCGCGTTCTGGTGGATCTACGATTCGCAGTTCTCGATCATCTCCTGGTCGCTGACCAAGATGGGGCTGATCCACGAGAACATCAATTTCCTCGGCGATTCCAACTGGGCGCGCGCCAGCGTGATCTTCGCCAATATCTGGCGCGGCGTGCCGTTCGTGGCGATCACGCTGCTCGCCGGGCTGCAGACGGTGTCGCCGTCGCTGTATGAAGCGGCGACCTTGGACGGCGCCACCTCCTGGCAGCGCTTCCGCTACATCACCTATCCGTTGCTGACCCCGATCATCGCCGTGGTGATGACGTTTTCGGTGCTGTTCACCTTCACCGATTTTCAACTGATCTGGGCGCTCACCCGCGGCGGCCCGGTCAACGCCACGCATCTGATGGCGACGTTGAGCTATCAGCGCGGGATTCTCTCCGGCCGGCTCGGCGAGGGCGCGGCGATCGCCACCGCGATGATCCCGTTCCTGATGGCGGCGATCGCGATTTCCTGGTTCGGCATGCAGCGCCGCAAGTGGCAGCAAGGCACAGACAATGACTGAAACCACCGCCAACGACCGGCGCCTCGCCAGCGCCGCCAGCGCGGCCAAGGACGACGACAGCGACGGCATGAGCTACCTGGAGTCGCTGCCGCGGCGCCTGGTCACGCTGTATCTGCCGCTATTCGTCATCCTCGTGGTGCTGTTGTTTCCGTTCTATTGGATGGCGCTGACCTCGATCAAGCCGGACGAGCAGCTGATCGACATGGAGACCTACAACCCGTTCTGGGTGGTCAAGCCGACGCTGAAGCACATCTCGAAGCTGTTGTTCGAGACGCAATATCCGCGCTGGCTGTGGAACACGATGTATGTCGCCGCCGCCGCGACCACGCTGTCGATCATCGCGTCGGTGCTCGCGGCTTACGCCATCGTGCGCTTGCGGTTTCGCGGTGCGCAGACCGTCGGCGCCGCGATCTTCATGGCCTATCTGGTGCCGCCCTCGGTGCTGTTCATTCCGCTGGCCTCGGTGATCCAGGCCTACGGGCTGTTCGACTCGCCGCTGTCGCTAATCCTGGTCTATCCGACGCTGCTGATCCCGTTCTCGACCTGGCTGCTGATGGGCTACTTCAAGACCATCCCGTTCGAGCTCGAGGAATGCGCGCTGATCGACGGCGCCTCGCGCTGGCAGATCCTGACCCGCATCGTGGTGCCGTTGGCGGTGCCGGGGCTGATCTCGGCGTTCATCTTCTCGTTCACGCTGTGCTGGAACGAGTTCATCTACGCGCTGACCTTCCTGCAATCCACCCAGAACAAGACCGTGCCGGTGGCGATCGTCAACGAATTCGTCGACGGCGACATCTACAAATGGGGCTCGCTGATGGCCGGCGCGCTGGTCGGCTCGTTGCCGCTGGTGATCCTTTACGCGTTCTTCGTCGAGCACTACGTTTCGGCGATGACCGGCGCGGTGAAGGAGTAGCTCGCTGCAGCCTTCGTTCGGTGCAATGCGGTCCAACATCGCCACCTGTCGTTCCGGGGCGCGAGCAGCGATAGCTGCGAGCGAGCCCGGAATCTATAATCACCACAGGGAGTATGGATTCCGGGCCTGCACTCCAGCCGGCTGTCGCCGGCTAAAGTGCATCCCGGAATGACAAACTCAGAGTTTGAGGCAAAAGAAACGAAGATCACGACAGGAGCGACTTCTTGCACATCCTCATTCTCGGCGCCGCCGGCATGGTCGGGCGCAAACTGACCGAGCGGCTATTGCGCGACGGTCATCTCGGCGACCGCGCCATCACCAGGTTGACGCTGCAGGACGTGGTGGCGGCGCCGAAGCCGCTCGATGCGACGATTCCGGTCACCATCGTCACCTCGGATTTCGCCGATCCGCTGGGGGCCGCGCCGCTGGTAGCGTGCTGTCCGGAGGTGATCTTCCATCTCGCGGCGATCGTGTCCGGCGAGGCCGAGGTCGAATTCGACAAGGGCTACCGCATCAATCTCGACGGCACCCGCTATCTGCTTGAGGCAATCCGGGCGATCGGCGACGGCTACCGGCCGCGGCTGGTGTTCACCTCGTCGATCGCGGTGTTCGGCGCGCCGTTCCTCGACAAGATCGGCGACGAGTTCTTTCACACCCCGCTGACCAGCTACGGCACCCAGAAATCGATCTGCGAATTGCTGCTGGCGGATTACAGCCGCAAGGGCTTTGTCGACGGCATCGGCATCCGGCTGCCGACGATCTGCGTCCGCCCGGGCAAGCCGAACAAGGCGGCGTCGGGTTTCTTCTCCAATATCATCCGCGAGCCGCTGGCGGGCCACGAGGCGGTGCTGCCGGTGTCGGATGACGTGCGGCACTGGCACGCCTCGCCGCGCTCCGCGGTGGGCTTCCTGCTGCACGCCGCGACCATGGATCTGAAGGCGATGGGGCCGCGGCGCAATCTGTCGATGCCCGGGCTTTCGGTGACGGTCGGGGAACAGATTGCAGCCCTCGCGCGGGTGGCGGGGCAGGGCGTCGTCGCGCGGATCAGGCGCGAGCCGGATCCGGCGATCATCGGCATCGTCGCCGGCTGGCCGCGCGACTTTTCCACCGACCGCGCGCAAAGCCTCGGCTTCAGCACCGCGGAAAACACCTTCGACGACATCATCCGGATTCACATCGAGGATGAACTCGAAGGCGAGTTCGTGCGGTAGAGATTTTTGAGTTGGATTGATGCGCTTCAAGATTCCCAGGCCGTCATTCCGGGGCGCGAGCCGCGTGAGCGGCGAGCGAGCCCGGAATCCATAACCCCTGCAGGGAGTATGATGGTGTGGACGGCCCCCTACGGCATCGCTTTGTGCCAGAATGAGGTTGTCGCAAACTCAAACATGGGAGCCGTCCATGGAGCAGATTATCCGCATTGGGATGGATACGTCGAAGCATTTTTTCCAGCTGCACGGGGTCGATGCCGCCGAGAAGCCGGTGCTGCGCAAGAAGCTGCGGCGCAAGGAGATGCTGGCGTTCTTCGCCAAGCTGCCGCCGACGCCGATCGGGATCGAGGCCTGCGGTGCGGCGCACTACCTGGCGCGGGAGCTGGGCAAACTCGGCCACGTGGTGAAGCTGTTGGCGCCGCAGCACGTCAAGCCTTACGTCAAGCGCAACAAGAACGACGGGCGCGACGCCGAGGCGTTGTGCGAGGCGATGAGCCGGCCGACGATGGAGTTCGTGCCGGTGAAGACCGCGGAGCAGCAGGCGGCGCTGATGCTGATGGGACTGCGGCAGCAGCTGATCGCAAGGCGTACCCAGCTGAGCAATGCGATTCGCGGTTATGCCGCGGAATTCGGCCTGATCTCGCCGAGAGGTCTCGACAAGATCGAGCCGCTGCTGTTGCGGATCGCGCAGGACGACACCGTGCCGACGCTGGCGCGCGAGCTGTTCGCGCTGCAGGGCCAGGACTACGCGCGACTGCAGAATGAGCTGAAGGTGATCGACGCCAAGCTGTTGGCCTGGCATCGCGCCGACGCCTGCAGCCGGCGGCTGGCGCAGATTCCCGGAGTAGGACCGATCGGCGCCAGTGCGCTGGTGATGAAAACGCCGGTGCCGCAGACCTTCGCCTCGGCCAGGGCCTTTGCGGCCTGGCTCGGCTTGACGCCGAAGGATCATTCCACCGCCGGCAAGCTTCGGCTCGGCACCATCACCCGCGCCGGCGATGAACTGCTACGCAGCCTGTTGGTGGCGGGAGCGACCGCGGTGATCCAGCAGGTGCGCCGTGGCCGCGGCCGGGCGTCGCCGTGGTTGCTGGCGCTGCTGGCGCGCAAGCCGCCCAAGCTCGCGGCGGTAGCGCTCGCCAACAAGATCGCCCGGATCGCCTGGAAGCTGATGCTGACCGGAGAAAATTACGACGGCGCGCGGATGCTGAACGCATCGCCGCACGCCGCCTGAGAGATCGGCCGGCAGGCATTCGCCCGCCGGCCGGGCCGGAGCTGCAAGAGGAGACAGATGGCGCGATCGATCGATCCGAGAGGCGAGACAGTCCGTGGAATCCATTGGCACGTAAAGGTCGTGACTATGTGTGGAGCTCGCGTCGCGGAAACCATCTTGGCCAGCGGTCCAAAGCGACCGCATCAACAGGCCGGACATATGGATGCAAGCGATCCGATCCGACATCAAAAACTCTTGTGGCTCGGGGGCCGTCCACATATGGATTCCGGACTTGCTCGTTCTAACGAACTCGCAATCCGGAATGACGGGCGGAGGAGACGGCTGAACGCTAGCCCTTCATCAGCCCGAGCCGGCTCGCGCCGATATAGAGCGCCAATGCTGCGGCGTTGGAGACGTTGAGGCTCTTGATCTCGCCCGGCATGTCGAGCCGCGCCAGCGCGCTACAGGTCTGCCGCGTCAGTTGCCGCAGCCCCTTGCCCTCGGCGCCGAGCACCAGCGCCAGCGGCGCGGAGAGCGGAATCGTCGCGAGGTCGTCGCCACCTTCGCTGTCGAGCCCGACGGTCTGGAAACCGCGGTCGTTCAAGTCGGTCAGCGCGCGGGCGAGGTTCTGCACCGTGACCATCGGCACCAGTTCGAGCGCGCCGGAAGCGGATTTCGCCAGCACGCCGGTGGCTTCCGGGCTGTGCCGGGCGGTGGTGACGATCGCCTTGACGGCGAAGGCGGCGGCCGAGCGCAGAATCGCCCCGACATTGTGCGGATCGGTGATCTGGTCGAGCACCAGCACGATGCCCTGTTGCGGCAGGGTGTCGAGTTCCGGCGGCTCCAGCGGGTCGGCTTCGGCGAGCAGGCCCTGATGCACCGCGTCGGGGCCGAGCCGCTGGTCGATCAGGCTCGGCCGGACGATTTCCGGCGGCACCCGGGTGTCGATGTTTTCATCCGCCAGCCTTCGCGCGGCGTTCTCGCTGAGCAGAAGCTTGCGAATCGTGCGCTGCGGATTGCCGAGCGCCGCCACCACGGTATGCCAGCCATACAGGATGGCCGGTCCGTCGGGACGGGATTCGCGGTCGCGCCAGGGCTGCCGGCCGGCCTCCTTGGGATTGCGGCTGGATTTGTCGGGCTTGCGCCCGAAACGCGGCTTTCGCTCGAAATCGGTCATCCCGGCTTGTCTCACGGGTTCCTCGGCTTGGCAATTCGACCGACGAGCGTCGCAGCACACCAAATTCGCCGTCGCATCGGTTGACTTTGGGGGCGGGGTTCGCCCATAACCGCGCCCAGATTGGATGCCCGCTAGCGGGCTTCGCTTTCGTCGCCGATCCGGACATCTCAGGATAGCCGGCCCGGCACGTCAAGGCGGGGGAGTGTCCCGAGTGGCAAAGGGAGCTGACTGTAAATCAGCCGTCTTATGACTTCGAAGGTTCGAGTCCTTCTTCCCCCACCAATCTCCCCGGTCACTTTCCGGCTTCCACAGATCCTCGATTGATCGCCGATCCGCCGCGTCGACGGCGGTGCGCGGCGCGGCGCTTGGTTGCGGCGTGAGTCGCGCGATCGATGGCTGCGTTGCGGCAGCGATGAAGTGTGTCGTCGCACGGCATTGCCGTGGAAGGATGTTGCTGCGCGCGCGATCGCCGCGATGGCTTCCTTCCAAATTGCAAAACGCGGTTTGTTAGCCATGTTCCGCCGCGGGTTCCCTGTGATATCAAATCGATCGACGGCGAGCCTATGCGCTCGTCCAACTTGTTAGTTGTCGGCGCGCGGTCGATCGCACACCAGCCGCCCGCCTTGCAAGACGGAGAGTATGGAAGATGTCACGCTGGTTCGAAGATAACGCGCAGTCGATCGGCCACACCCCGCTGATCCGTCTCAACCGCATCACCGACGGTGCGCCGGCCACCGTGCTGGCCAAGATCGAAGGCCGCAACCCGGCCTATTCGGTGAAATGCCGGATCGGCGCGGCGATGATCGAGGACGCCGAGAAGCGTGGCCTGCTCGGCCCCGGCAAGGAGATCGTCGAGCCGACCTCCGGCAACACCGGCATCGCGCTGGCCTTCGTCGCCGCCGCCAAGGGCATTCCGTTGACCCTGACCATGCCGGCGACGATGAGTCTGGAGCGGCGCAAGCTGTTGATCGCGTTCGGCGCCAAGCTGGTGCTGACCGAAGGCCCGAAGGGCATGGCCGGCGCGGTCGCCAAGGCGGAAGAAATCGTCGCCTCCGATCCGAACCGCTACGTGCTGCTGCAGCAGTTCAAGAACCCGGCCAATCCGGCGATCCACGAAAAGACCACCGGCCCGGAAATTTGGAACGATACCGACGGTGCGGTCGATATCTTCGTCGCCGGCGTCGGCACCGGCGGCACCATCACCGGGGTGTCGCGCTACATCAAGACCACCAAGGGCAAGCCGATCCTGTCGGTCGCGGTGGAGCCCTCGGCCAGCCCGATCCTCAGCCAGAAGGTCGCCGGCGAGGCGCTGAAGCCCGGCCCGCACAAGATCCAGGGCATCGGTGCCGGCTTCGTGCCGGACGTGCTCGATCTGTCGTTGATCGATGCCATCGAGCAGGTCGCGAACGACGAAGCCGTGGAGTATGCCCGCCGGCTGGCCAGCGAGGAGGGCATCCTGTCCGGGATCTCCAGCGGGGCTGCAGTGGCGGCCGCGGTGCGGCTCGCCAAGAAACCGGAAAACGCCGGCAAGACCATCGTGGTGATCCTGCCCGACTCCGGCGAGCGCTATCTGTCGTCGGTGCTGTTCGAGGGCCTGTTCGACGCCCAGGTGCTGGCTGCATGAACGCGCGGCCCGAACCGCGGATCGTCGCGGACAAAACCTGGGATCTCGACGGCATCGTCGCCGAGCTCGCGGGCCTTCGGGCGATTTCCCAAAAGCGGCGCTACCGGGGCCGCTCGCTCCCGGAATTGCCGTCGCGCGAGGCCATCGTCACCATTGTCGATGGCCTCGTCGCGGCGCTGTATCCGCGGCATTTCGGCCCGGCGGGGTTGTCGCCGGACGGCATCGACTGGTTCGTCGCCGATACGCTCGACCAGGCGCTACGCACGCTGCGCCAGCAGGTGCGGCGCGAGCTGCAACTCGCCGACGACGACCGCGCGCTCGGCCGCAGCGAGGTGGAATGCCGGGCGCTCGAGATCGTCGCCGACTTCGCCCACGACCTGCCGCGAATCCGCGCGCTGCTCGACAGCGACATCCGCGCCGCGTTCGACGGCGATCCGGCGGCGAAAAGTCTCGACGAGGTGGTGTTCTGCTATCCCGGCATCGCCGCGATCATCCGCCATCGCATCGCGCATCGGCTGTATCTGTTGGGCGTGCCGATGCTGGCGCGGATCATCGGCGAACTGGCGCATGCGCAGACCGGCGTCGATATCCATCCCGGCGCCGAGATCGGCGAAAGCTTCTTCATCGATCACGGCACCGGCGTGGTGATCGGCGAGACCGCCAAGATCGGTCGCAGGGTGCGGCTGTATCAGGCGGTGACGCTGGGCGCCAAGCGCTTCGAGGTCGACGACAACGGCGCCATCGTCAAGGGCGGCGACCGCCACCCGATCGTCGAAGACGACGTGGTGATCTATGCCGGCGCCACCGTGCTCGGCCGCATCACCATCGGTCACGGCTCCTCGATCGGCGGCAGCGTCTGGCTGACCAAGAGCCTGCCGCCCGGCAGCGTCGTCACCCAGGCCAAGGCGCGCAGCGAGAGTTTTGACGACGGCGCCGGGATTTGAGGCGGGCGCGCAATGACTAACGCTGTCATTCCGGGGCACGAGCCGCGCAAGCGGCGAGTGAACCCGGAATCCAGTATCCCAGGGCGGTGAGTACTGGATTCCGGGTTCGCTCGGGCCTTCGCCCTCGCGCCCCGGAATGACAGCCTCGTTTTTTTGAACCGCTACTACACCACCCGCCCGCGCGGGGCGCCGCTCTGCAGCCGCTGCAACGCCGCCACCAACGCGTCGACGTCCTCGCAGGTGTTGTAGAACGCCAGCGACGGTCGCACCGTGGCTTCCAGCCCGAACCGCCGCAGGATCGGCTGCGCGCAGTGATGACCGGCGCGCACCGCGATGCCGTCCTGGTCGAGCGCCTTGCCGACGTCGACCGGGTTGTGGCCGTCGAGCACGAACGACAGCACGCTGGCCTTGTCCTTGGCGGTGCCGATCATCTTCAGCCCGGGGACGCCCTGCATCCGTTCGGTGGCGTAGCCGTGCAACTCGTGCTCGTAGCGTTCGATCGCCGCCATGCCGATCGCCTCGACGTAGTCGATCGCGGCGCCGAGGCCGACCGCGTCGGCGATGTTGCCGGTGCCGGCCTCGAAGCGGTCGGGCGGTCCCTGATAGATGGTCTTCTCGAAGCTGACGTCGGCGATCATGTTGCCGCCGCCCTGCCACGGCGGCATGTGGGCGAGCACGGAATCCTTGCCATAGACCGCGCCGATCCCGGTCGGCCCGAACACCTTGTGGCCGGAGAATATGAAGAAGTCGCAGCCGATCGCCTGCACGTCGACTGGCATGTGCGACACCGATTGCGCGCCGTCGATCAGCACGCAAGCGCCGTGGCGATGCGCGATCGCGGTGATCTCGGTGACCGGGACGACGGTGCCGAGCGCGTTGGAGACCTGGGTGATCGACACCAGCTTGGTGTTCGGCCCGAGCAGCTTCTCATACTCTTCAAGGATGATCTGGCCGTGGTCGTCGACCGGCGCGACGCGCAGCCGCGCGCCTTTCTCGGCGCAGAGCTGCTGCCAGGGCACGATGTTGGCGTGGTGCTCGAGCCACGACACCACGATCTCGTCGCCTTCGCCGATGTTGCGGCGGCCCCAGGCCTGCGCCACCAGGTTGATGCCCTCGGTAGCGCCGCGCACGAAGATGATGTCGCGCGGCGAGGGCGCGCCGAGAAAGCGGCGGACTTTTTCGCGCGCCGCCTCATAGGCGTCGGTGGAGCGCGCCGCGAGCTCGTGCGCGGCGCGGTGGATGTTGGAATTCTCGTGGCTGTAGAAGTGCGCCAGGCGGTCGATCACCGCCTGCGGCTTCTGCGTGGTGGCGGCGTTGTCGAGCCAGACCAGCCGCTTGCCATGCACCCGCGTTTGCAGGATCGGGAAGTCGCGTTTGATGGCGTGCGGATCGAACGGATGCGCGCCGCCGCCGAATGCCGGCGTCAACACTGCGCGCAGATTCGGCGTCATCACCGCGAAGTCCGAACTTGGCTTGCCGAGATCGGCGCGCGGCGGCTGCGACGCCGCGTCGGCGCTGAGGTAGCTCTGCGTCGGCACCGCGTCGAGATGAGTCGGATCGCCGCTGCCGGTCGGAGCGATGCCGGGCGGCGTGGTCGATTGCGAGGCAGACGGCTGCGGCGCGTGATGCGAGGCGAACGGCGCTTCCGACAGGAAATACGCGGCGGGCTCGGCACCGGCCGCGGCGCCGCCGCTCGGCGCGTCGGCGGCGACGCGACGGTCGGGCGGGGCGAAGTACACCGCATCGCCGAGGTTGAATGGCGCGGCGCCCTGCAGATCGACGGCTTGCAGATCGATCGGCTGCGGCCCGATCGCGCCCGGCGACGCGCCGGGCTGCGGCACCTCAAGGCCCGGCGGCAGCGAGGACTGCGACGGCGGCTGCGGCGCGGTGACGCTCGGCGTCGGCACCACCGAGGGGATCGTGGTCGGCGGCAGGTCGGGCGGACCCGCCGAGGGATTGCCCGGCACCCATGGCGCGGCGCTCGTGGTCACCGTTGGCGCCGGCGTGGTGATCGGGGTCTGCGGCGCCAGCGGAATGCTCTGCGCGCCGAGCGGCGCGCCCGTCGAACTCGGCGGCGCCTGGTTCGGCGGCGCCTGGAACAGCGCATTGGCGAGCCGCGCGATCACCGTGGGATCGGGCCAGGCGGTGCCGGCGGGGTCTGGCGGCAACGCGGCGCCGCTGGCCGCGTGAGGCTCAGACATAGGTGAACGGATATTGGTGATACTTGCCGACCTCGACGTCGTCGAGCACGGCGAGCGCGTCGTGTGTCAGGATCGCGGTCGAGCAATACAGCGAGATCAGATAGGAGGCGACCGCCTTGCGGTTGATGCCCATGAAGCGCACCGACAGGCTCGGCGCCACCTCGCCGGGAATCCCCGGCTGGAATAGCCCGACCACGCCCTGGCGCTTCTCGCCGGTGCGTAGCAGGAGAATCGACGAGCGTCCGTTCTCGTCGATCGGCAGCTTGTCGGAGGGCACCAGCGGCAGTCCGCGCCAGGTCAGGAACGGCGAGCCGAACAGCGTCGCGGTCGGCGGCGGCACGCCGCGCCGGGTGCATTCACGGCCGAACGCCGCGATCGCGCGCGGATGGGCGAGAAAGAACGCCGGCTCTTTCCACACCTTGGTGATCAGTTCGTCGAGATCGTCCGGCGTCGGCGCGCCGCCCCGGGTCGAGATCCGCTGCGTCGGTGCGGCATTGGAGATCAGGCCGTAGTCGCGGTTGTTGATGATTTCGCTTTCCTGCCGCTCCTTGACCTTCTCGATCAGCAGCCGGAGTTGTTCTTGAATCTGGTCGTAAGGATGGCTGTAGAGATCGGAGACGCGGGTCTGCACTTCCAGCACCGTGGTCACCGCGTTGAGCGAGTACTCCCGCGGCGCGACTTCGTAGTCGACGAAAGTCTCCGGTAGGTCGGCGTCGCGGTCGCGTAGCGGGCTGCATTGCACGTCGGCGTCGGACAGCGCGATCGCTTCCTTGACCCGATTGAGTCGGTAAATGCCGGCTTCCACCGGCGTCCAGGGCAGAAACGACACCAGCCAGCGCGGTGAAATGCCCGACCATTGCGCCCGGGTCTTGGTCGCGTTGGCGAGTTGACGCGCCGCGGATTCGCTCAGCGTGCGTCGGACATCGGTATCTTCGGCCATGCCTATCTCCTGCGCGGCCGCGATCACGCGGCCGGACTTGTGTTGGCGTATGCGTTGTGTGGTATTGGTGGTTGAGACGTCGAACAATGATCGCTTGCTGATTGCGTCGTATCGCCCGGAGTTCCATTGTTCAAGGCGAGAGTGCAGAACGTGCGTTTCGAAATATTCGCCGATTTGGAATGTCGTACTAAGCACGAGGTGATTGTGCGAAAATCCGGGGCTGGACGATAAAAATCATCTACGGACGCAAAGCTGCACGCTGCGGCGATGCGCGGAGCCGCGCTTTTCGGGGCGTCGAGGCGGGTTGTCGCCGCCGCGCGGCGCTGGCCGGGCGGAGTTCGCCCGCGCTAATCGATCAGTTGTCTTCGGCGCGCAGGCTCGCGGTCAGCGCCGTATTGAATTTGGCGAGCAATGTTGCGAACGCGTCGCGTTCGGCGTCGCTCCACCCCTTGAACAGCTTCTGCATCCGCTGCAGCCGCATCTGCCGCATCTTGGCGGCGTCGCGCGCGCCCAGAGCGGTTTCGCGGATCAGCACGCTGCGGCCGTCGGCCGGATTGGCGTGGCGCTCGATCAGCCCGCGCTCCTCCATCACCGCGATCTGCCGGGTCACGGTGGAGCCGTCGAGCAGCAGCCGGTCGGCCAATTCCATCACCGTCTGCGGGCCGTGGGCCTGCACGATCAGCAGCAGCAGATATTGCGCGCGGTCGAGCGGGTAGGCGCGGCGGCGCTGCGCCGCTTCCAGCCCGCGCGCCAGCCACGACATCTCCGCCTCGATCGCCGCGACGACGTCGGCGCTTGCGGCGGTGGTGGATTTTGCGGGCGTGGAGCTCATGGCGATGGTCTCAGCGCGGGGAGGAGGGCGACCCGGTTATAGGCCTGCACGGCAGCGCGGGTCACGGTTGCAGTTTTAGATGTATCATACATCTTGTTTCCCGGTGCTCGGTCATTTAGCTGTATGACACATCTAATTACCCGTGAGCGTGCCATGTCCAATGCCCCCGCCGGCGACGTCGGTTCGAGTTTCTTTCGCCAGCCCCGCGCGGTCTGGGCCACCGCCTTCGCCGCGGTGGTCGGCTTCATGGGGATCGGCCTGGTCGATCCGATCCTGACCTCGATCGCCGAGGGGCTGCAGGCCACGCCGAGCCAAGTGTCGCTGCTGTTCACCAGCTATTTCGCGGTGACCTCGGTGATGATGCTGGCGACTGGCTTCGTCTCCAGCCGGATCGGCGGGCGGCGGACGCTGCTGCTCGGCGCGGCGCTGATCGCCTGCTTCGCTGCACTCGCCGGCACGTCGCATTCGGTCACCGAACTGGTGCTGTATCGGGCCGGCTGGGGGCTCGGCAACGCGTTCTTCGTCGCCACCGCGCTGTCGGTGATCGTGGCGGCGGCGAGCGGCGGCACCGCCACCGCGATTCTGTTGTATGAGGCGGCGCTCGGGCTCGGCATTTCGGTCGGCCCGCTGCTCGGCGCAGCCCTTGGTAACCTGTCGTGGCGCTATCCGTTTTTCGGCACCGCGGCGCTGATGACCATCGGCTTCGTAGCGATTGCGTTGTTTCTCGAGGTGCAGCCCAAGGCGGCGCGGAAAACCAGTCTGGTCGATCCGATCCGCGCGCTCGGCCATCGCGGGCTGTTGTCGGTGGCGGGCAGCGCGTTCTTCTACAATTACGCGTTCTTCACCGTGCTGGCGTTCGTGCCCTTCGTGCTGCAGGCCTCGGCGCACACCGTCGGGCTGATCTTCTTCGGCTGGGGACTGGCGCTGGCGGTGTTCTCGGTGCTGGTGGCGCCGCGGCTGCAGATCCTGTTCAGCGCGCTGACGCTCGGCGTCGGCAATCTGCTGGCGCTGGCGGTGCTGCTCCTCGGCATGGCCTTCGGCTCGGTGCCGATCATCGTCGCCGCGGTGGTGCTGTCCGGCGCGGTGATGGGCATCAACAACACCGTGTTCACCGAAATGGCGCTGGAGATTTCGCCGTTTCCGCGCCCGGTGGCCTCGGCGGCCTATAATTTCGTGCGCTGGTTCGCCGGCGTGATCGCGCCCTTTGCGGCGCCGAAGATCGCCGAGCATTTCGGCGCCTCGGCGTCGTTCGTGGTCGCGGCGGTGTCGGCGCTGGCCGCCGCAGGCGTGCTGCTGGCGATGCGCGGCAATCTCGGTCGGTTCGCCTCAAAGCATCCCGCCGCGGCGCCCGCGGAAGCGCCCTCGGCGGCAACCGGGCCGATCCTGGTCGCGGTCGACGGCACCGCCAACGACCGGGCGATCCTTGCCCGTGCGGCCAAGGTAGCGCTGGCGCTGGGCGCGCCGATCGAGGTGCTGCATGTCCGCCCGCTGGAACTGGTCGAGGGTGAAGCCGCCGAGGCGGAAAGTTCCACCGGCTCCGCCGCCATTCTCGACCTCGCCTTGGCGCAACTGCGCGACGCCGGCCTGCAGGCCGCCGGTGCGGTGCGGGAAGAGGTTGCCGCAAGAACGCCACAAGCGATTCTCGACCATGCCGCGGATCTCGACGCCCGGCTGATTGTGCTCGGCGCCCGTCACCACGACGACCCGACCGACATCATTCATGGCAGCGTCGCCGATATCATCGGCCGCAGGGCCACTCGCCCAGTGATGTTGGTGCCGGAGCCGGGCGCGAATGAGCGGCGATGCGAGTCCGCGTCGCCCGCCGCAGATCGCTCGAAAATCGGTATCTGAACGCCGTTTTCTGCACTTTGGAGCGCTTCTAAGCTATTGATATATAGATTGATTGACGCGAACGGTTCCCATTGGCAGGGTCAGATCGATCAGACGCGCCTGGGGCGCGATATCAGGGGACAAAAGAATGCGTCGTTTCGTTGTGACTGCTGCGTTGGGAGCCACCATGGCTCTCGTGGGTTCGGCCGCGATGGCCAAGGAATATCCGATCGGGAAGCCGCAAAACGTGGCTGATGCCGGCCTCGAGGTCGCTGCGGTCTATCTGCAGCCGATCGATATGGAGCCGCCCGGCATGATGCGCGAGGCCAAGGAATCCGACATCCACATCGAAGCCGACATCAAGGCGCTGAAGGGCAACAAGAACGGCTACGCCCAGGGCGACTGGGTCGGTTACCTGAAGATCACCTACGAGTTGATCAAAGCGGGCGAAAAAGAGGGCATCAAGGGCGATGCGATGCCGATGGTGGCCAGCGACGGTCCGCACTACGGCGATAACGTCAAGCTGCAGGGTCCGGGCAAATATACCCTGAAATTCAACATCGCGCCGCCCGGCAGCGATGCGCATGGCAGCCATTTCGGCCGTCACGTTGACAAGGAAACCGGCGTAGCACCCTGGTTCAAGCCGTTCACCGTGGAATACGAATTTACCTACGCGGGCACCGGCAAGAAGGGTGCCTACTGACGCAGATCAATGCGCTGCGTCGCAAAATCGCCGAGGCAGTTGCGACGCATTCGCTTTCTTAGGCGAATCCAGGTTGGTTAGGTTCTGAATAGATGAATCTTTTCTGCATCATCAGCCGGACGGCGCGCGCGACGCGCCGTCCGGTATTTTTGCTGGCGGCGGCCATGCTGCTGCCGCTGATCGGCGCGTCGGGCGCGCGGGCCGACGACGAACCGTCGTTCCGCATCGAGTTTCGTGACGGCAAGGTGACGCCGTCCCGGATCGAAGTGCCGGCCAACACCCGGTTCAAGCTGGAACTGCACAATCTCGGCCAGGAGCCGGCCGAGTTCGAGAGCAAGGAGCTGCGCAAGGAGAAGGTGTTGGCGCCGGGCGCCAGTTCGACGCTGGTGATCCGCACGCTGGATCCCGGCGAGTATGATTTTTTCGACGACTTCCATCTGGATGCGCCACCGGCCGTCCTGGTCGCTAAATAAGGACGGAGCGGGCTTTTGGGCGGACAACTCGGCAACGTGGCCTTCGTGATCTGGCGGGAGAGCGTCGAGGCTCTGCTGGTGATCGGGATTCTCAATGCCTGGCTGACCCGGCAGCAGGTCGATGCCGCGCGCGGCAAGATTTATCTGTGGAGCGGCGTCGCCGCCGGGTTGTTGCTGTCGGTGGTGTTCGGCGTGGTGCTGGTGCTGTTCGGCGAGACGCTCCCCGACGAAGCGCAGCGCGCCTATCAGACCGGCGCCGTGCTGATCGCCGCCGCCTTGATCGTGCAGATGGTGTTCTGGATGCGCCGCCATGGCCGCACCCTGAAGCGCGACATCGAAACCTCGCTGCAAAGCGCCGCCGATCGCTCCAACTGGTGGGGCGTGTTCGTGCTGGCGCTGATCGCGGTCGCCCGCGAGGGCAGCGAAACCGTGGTGTTTCTTTATGGGACGCTGGCCGCGGCGCGGACCGGCGAGTTCGCGGCGCCGTTGCTGGTCGCGATCATTGGCTTCGTTCTTGCAATAGCGACGTATTATCTGCTGCAGGTCGGAAGCCGGATCATGTCATGGAGAACGTTCTTCGGCATCACCGAGATCCTGCTGCTGTTCCTGGCGGCGTCGCTGCTGGTGACCGGGGTGGACAATCTGATCGATCTCGGCTTTCTGCCGACGCTGTCGCGCCGGCTGTGGGACTCTTCGGCGATCCTGCCGGATTCCGGCCCGATCGGCGGGCTGATCGGCGCTTTGACCGGCTACCGGGCACGCCCCGACCTGATGCAGGTGCTGGTTTATGCGGTGTATTGGGGATTGATCTATTGGGCGTTGTTCTGGCCCCGACCGCAGGCGAAAACCGCATGAGGGAACCCGGCGACACATTGGCCCTGAGCCGCTCCGAAGGTCGCATCGATGCGGCGCTTCACGAGATCGGCGACTGGCTGATGCGTAACCAGCGCGGCATCCGTGCCACGCAATGGGGCGTCGTGGTCGTCTATCTGGGGTTGCTGATCATTCCGACGCTGCTGCCGTTGCCCGGCGGCGCGGCGCATATCTGGACCAATGTGACGCTGTTCGCGCAGTTCGTGTTCTGGGGGCTGTGGTGGCCGTTCGTGCTCTTGAGCACGGTGCTGGTCGGCCGGATGTGGTGCGGCGTGCTGTGTCCGGAAGGCTCGATGACCGAGACGATGAGCCGGCATAGTCGGGGTCTGGCGATCCCGCGCTGGGTGCGCTGGAAAGGCTGGCCGTTCGTCGCCTTCGCCGCCACCACGATCTACGGCCAGATGGTCAGCGTCTATCAATATCCCAAGCCGGCGCTAGTGATTCTCGGCTTCTCGACGGTGGCGGCGATCGCCACCGCGGCGCTATGGGGACGCAACAAGCGGGTGTGGTGCCGCTTCCTGTGTCCGGTGAGCGGGGTGTTCAAGGTGCTGTCGAAGCTCGCCCCGGTGCATTTCCGGGTCGATACCCGCGCCTGGGACAATTGGAAAAAGCCGCATGCGCGCAGCGCCCCGCAAGTGGTCAATTGCGCGCCGCTGGTGCCGATCCGCACCATGAAGGGCGGCAGCTCGTGCCATATGTGCGGCCGCTGCAGCGGCTATCGCGGCGCGGTGACCCTGGCACGACGCTCGCCGAATCACGAGATCGTCCACGTCGCCGGCGCCGATCCGCGCCCGGTTGAAACCATGCTGATTCTGTTCGGGCTGCTCGGCGTCGCCGCCGCGGCATTCCATTGGACCAGCAGCGCCTATTTCATCGCCATCAAGCAGACCATCGCTGAATTTCTGGTCGAATACGGCGTGATGTGGCCGCTGGAATGGACCGCGCCGTGGTGGATCCTGACCGATTATCCGGATCTCAACGATTCGATGTCGCTGCTCGATGGCGCGGTGCTGGTCGGCTACTTGGTGGGGATGGCGGTGTGCGTCGGCGGCCTGGTGGCGGCCTGCGCGGCGCTGGCGACCCGTCTGCTCGGCCGCTGGTCGGCCGCGCGCTTCCACCACCTGGTGCAGAGCTTCATTCCGCTGGCCGCCTGCGGGGTGTTTCTCGGGCTGTCGATGACCACGGTATCGTTGCTGCGCAACGACGGCATCGTATTCGGCTTCGTCGAGCCGCTACGCGCGGCACTGCTGATCGGTGCGGCGTCGTGGTCGATCTGGCTAGGTTGGCAGATCTCGGCGCTCTACAGTGGCGTGATGATTCGCCGCGTCGCGGCGATGCTGCCGCTTGGTGTGGCCGTCGCCGTCAGCGGCGCGGTCTGGGCCACCTTGTTTTGGCGTTTCTGAGTTTTTCGCATATCGAATGAGTTGAGTAGCTACGCTGATGCTTCTGAAAGCAGCAACGGTGCGCCGTTCGTCGTGCGACCATGGTCGTATCGCGGTGCGAAATTACCACCTAGAAGTACTCTAAAGGCTTGTATAATCAGTAGGTTAGGCTTTGACGCTGCGGGGCCCGTCTGGTACGCGTCGATCATCGATTGGGGGACAGAATGAGCTACACGCGACATAGAAATTTCACCACGCCGCGCGCTTGTGCCACGGCATTGTTGGCGACCGGTTTGCTGGCCGGCGGCCTGGTCACCGCCAGCGCGCAAGAGAAGAGCCTGGAAGAGCGCGACAAGCTCACCGGCACCTGGGGCGGCGCCCGCACCGCGCTGGAAGACAAGGGCATCGAGATCGGCGTTGTCTATATCGGCGAAGTGCTCGGCATCTCGGGCGGCGCCAAGCCCGCCGGCGGCACCCATGCCACCTATGAGGGCCGTCTCGACGTCACCATCAACACCGACCTGGAGAAGCTGGTCGGCTGGGCCGGCGCCAAGACCCATGTCCGCGCCTTCCAGATCCACAGCGCGCAGGGCCAGAACGCCGCCAACTATGTCGGCTCGATCGCCGATCCCAGCAACATCGATGCCTACGGCACCACCCGGCTGTTCACCGCCTGGTTCCAGCAGGAGTTCGGTACTTGGGGCTCGATCCGCCTCGGCCAACTCGCCGGCGACGACGAATTTCTGGTCAGCACCACCGCGGGCGGCCTGATCAACGGCACCTTCGGCTGGGCCGCGATCATGGCGGCGAACCTTCCGAGCGGTGGCCCGGCGTATCCGTTGGCCACGCCTGGCGTGCGGCTGCAGGTCAATCCGACCGAGAACATCTCGCTGCTCGGCGCGGTGTTCGCCGGCGATCCGGCGGGCAAGAATTGCACCAGCGGCAACCAGCAGCGCGATTGCAACCGTTTCGGCACCACTTTCAGTCTCGACGGCGGCGCGTTCTGGCTCGGCGAGGCGCAGTACAATTTCAACCAGGACAAGGATGCCACCGGGTTGGCCGGCTCCTATAAAGTCGGTGCCTGGTATCACACCGGCGATCGCTTCCTTGATCAATACTATCAGAGCAATCGCAGCACCGACTGGGGCATGTACGGCGTGGTCGACCAGATGCTGTGGCGCGGCAAGGACGCCAGCACCAGCATCTTTGTCCGCGGCGGCTGGACGCCGTCCGATCGCAATGTGGTTTCTTGGTACATCGACGGCGGCGTCGGCTTCAAAGGCTTCGTCCCGGGGCGCGAGGCCGACACTCTGACCATCGGTGTGGCGCATTCCAAAATCAGCAGGGAGGCGGCTGCTTACAGCTTCGACAACTCCGCTTTGCGGCGTACCGGCGAAACCGTGCTCGAGGTCAGCTACATCGCCCAGGTCAATCCGTGGTGGACCGTGCAGCCGGACTTCCAATACATCGCCAAGCCGGCGGGCGGCGCACTCCGCGACGACGGCTCGGTGGTCGACGACGCCTATGTGTTCGGCGTCCGGACCACGATCACGTTCTGATCCATCATTCAGACGGCAAGATGCAACGGCGGGGGGCAACCTCCGCCGTTTTGCTTTCGGGAGCGCTGCCGAAGCCACGAGGACGGCCCGGAACGATCATTGCGACCGGCGATTATGCCTGTCGGAGGTGATCATGGGAAAAGCCTATTACGATATCGTCGGCCAGGAGAAGCACTGGGCGGTGTTGCACGACGGCGAGCCGGAAGGCGACTACGTCAGCAAGGAGGCGGCTTTTGAGGCCGCCTGCGCCGCGGCCTCGAATGCCATCAAGTTCGGTCATGAGGTGCGGGTCACCGTACCGGGCCGCGACGAGGCCGGGGGCTCGGCGCTCGGCGTGGCGAGCAATTAGTTCTTCTAGGCCAATCAGCAGTGAGCTGTCATCCCGGGGCGCGAGCAGCGAAGCTGCGAGTGAGCCCGGGATCCATAGCCCCTGCAGGGGTTATGGATCCCGGACTTGCTCGTTCTGGCGAACTCGCAATCCGGGATGACGGCTTGTTTCGGTTGAATGCGTCGACATGATCGAACTTCGTGGTGGCAGGAAATTCGACCACATCATCGAAGGCCAGAAAAGGGCGAGCCGTGGGCCTCGCCCTTTACGTTTGCAATTGTCGCTCGCGTCACGCCACGCGGGACAATTGCTGGTCCTGCTTCACCTCATGGGTGATCACTTCGAACCTCACCAGCTGCGCGAAGCCGAAGCTGGTGGAGATCGCCACGTCGGCGGCATCGCGGCCGCGCGCGATCACGATTCGTCCGATCCGCGGATGGTTGTGGCGGGCGTCGAAGGTGTACCACTGGCCGTCCAGATAGACCTCGAACCAGGCGCTGAAATCCATCGGCGCAGGGTCCGCCGGCACGCCGATGTCGCCGAGATAACCGGTGCAATAGCGCGTCGGGATGTTCATGCAACGGCACAGCGTCACCGCCAGATGCGCGAAGTCGCGGCACACGCCGACGCGCTCGGCGTGGCCTTCCGAAGCGGTGCGATCGGAGCGGGCGTGGTGATAGCCGAACGAGATCCGATTGTGCACGTAGTCGACGATCGCCTGCACGCGCTCCCAACCCGAGGTGATGCCGCCGAACAGCGACCAAGCGAGGTTGGACATTCTGTCGGTGTCGCAATAGCGGCTGCCGAGCAGGTAGATCAACGCATCGTCCGGCAGTTCGGCGACGGGAAGCTGCCGTGCACCGGCGGCCACCGGGTCCGGCAGGCCGGAATCCTCGATCAGGAAATCGTTGCTGATCTCGATCTTGCCGGGAGGCGCCACGACGCGGGTGCAGACATTGCCGAACATGTCGATCGTGTCGCGGCTGTCCAGCTGCGGCGAGAAGCGGATGCGATGCTCGCCGACGATGTGCTGCATCCGCGACGGATGCACGCTGAGCATCAGGTTCATCGGCGTGTCGTGGAAGCAATGGAACGCGATGTTGTAGCCTGCCCGAATCTGCACTGGAATCTCCGCTCTTGCCACGGCAAATGTTGCCGCGACAAGCCCGAAGGGCTGTGGTTGGTTCCTGCTTTGGCGTTGATAAGGCTGCCGAAATTTGCGGCAACCCGGCCCCTCACATGCCGAGCGTGAACAGCAGCAGCGAACGCCCGGTGACCTGATACATCGCCCCGCACGGAAATTCCGCGCCCGGCGCGCCGTCGGGAATGTTGCTGTCGATCAGCAGCGCCCATTTGCTGCCATGCGGCGTCTCCGGCAGGATGAAGTCTACCACGCCGTCGAACGAATTCATCACCAACAGCACGGTCTCGTCCTCGCCGTGCTTGCGGATGCCGGTCTTTTGCGCGCGGCCGTCGAGCAGCATTCCGAAGCTCTTCATCGTGGTGTCTTGCCACTGCTCGTCCTGCATCGGCGCACCATTGGCGTTGATCCAGATCACGTCGCAGACGTCGAGTTGCGGATCGTGCTGGCCGGTCAGGAACCGGCTGCGGCGCAGCGTCGGATAGGCCTTGCGCAGCTCGATCAACCGCTTGGTGAAGCTCAACAGATCCTTGGCGTCGTCGCCCAAGTTCCAATCGATCCATGAGATCTCGCTGTCCTGGCAATAGGCATTGTTGTTGCCGTGTTGGGTGCGGGCGAATTCGTCGCCCGCCAGCAACATCGGCGTGCCCTGCGACAGCAGCAGCGTGCCGAGCATGTTGCGCTTCTGGCGTTCGCGTAGCGCCAGGATGTCCTTGTCCTCGGTCGGGCCTTCGACGCCGCAGTTCCAGGAGCGGTTCGACGACGAGCCGTCGCGATTCTCCTCGCCATTGGCCTCGTTGTGCTTGTCGTTGTAGCTCGCCCAATCGTTCAGCGTGAAGCCGTCGTGCGCGGTGACGAAGTTGATGCTGGCCCAGGCGCGACGGCCCTGATGGTTGAACAGATCGCCCGAGCCCGACAGCCGCGGCACCAGCGTCGCGACGTCGGCTTCGCCGCGCCAGAAATCGCGCGCGGTGTCGCGGAATTTGTCGTTCCATTCCGCCCAGCCCGGCGGGAAGCCGCCGACCTGGTAGCCGCCGGGGCCGATGTCCCAGGGTTCGGCGATCAGCTTGACCGAGGTCAGCACCGGATCCTGATCGACTGCCTTGAGAAATCCGCTCTGCTCGTCGAAGCCGTAGACCTCGCGGGCCAGAATGGTGCCGAGGTCGAAGCGGAAGCCGTCGATGTGCATCTCGTTCGACCAGTAGCGCAACGAGTCGGCGACCATCTGGATTACCCGCGGATTCGACAGGTTGACGGTGTTGCCGGTGCCGGTGTCGTTGATGTAGTAGCGCTTCTTGTCCGGCAGAAGCCGATAGTAGCTGGCGTTGTCGATGCCCTTGAACGACAGCGTCGGGCCAAGCTCGCTGCCCTCGGCGGTGTGGTTATAGACCACGTCGAGGATCACCTCGAGGCCGCCGCTATGCAGCCGCGCCACCATCTCCTTGAATTCGCGCAGGCTGTTGGGCACGTCGGAGGCGTAGCGCGGGTCGGGGGCGAAGAAGCCGATGGTGTTGTAGCCCCAATAATTGGTCAGCCCCTTGTCGAGCAGATTATCGTCGTTGATGAAGGTGTGGATCGGCAACAGCTCGACCGCGCTGACGCCCAACGAAGCGATGTGATCGATGATCGGCTGGCTGCCGAAGCCCGCATAGGTGCCGCGCAGATGCTCGGGGACGTCGGGATGCAGCTTCGTGAAGCCCTTGACGTGGGCCTCGTAGATCACGGTCTGATCCCACGGCGTATTGCGTCGGCCGGGCTCACCCTTCCAGTCGTAATTCGGATCGACCACCACGCATTTCGGCACGAACGGCGCGCTGTCGCGGGTGTCGAAGGTGCGGTCGTCGCCGCTTTCCATCGTGTAGCCGAACACCGCCGGATCCCATTTCATCTCGCCGGCATGGGCGCGGGCGTAAGGGTCGAGCAACAGCTTGTTTGGGTTGAAGCGGTGGCCGTTTTCCGGCTCGTAAGGGCCGTAGACCCGGTAGCCATAGAAGCAACCGGGGCCGACGTCGGGCAGATAGCCGTGGAAGATCTCGTCGGTATATTCCGGCAGTTCGTAGCGGCGTTCCTGATCGCCGTCGAATAGGCAGATCTCCACCTTGGTGGCATGCGCCGAGAACAGCGCGAAATTCGTTCCCTTGCCGTCCCAACTGGCACCCAGCGGGAAGGGAAGGCCTTCGCCGACAGTTTGTTTGCTCACGTCGTCCTCGATTCGTCGATGTCATACGTCGTCGATGCTGCACCGGCGTCGTGACGCTGCCAAGTCATTGCAGATAAGTCTGGAGAATGGTGCTCGAAAAACCGCCGGCAAGCTGTGTAGCGTGCCGGCGGACAATCATCCTAATCGCGCGCGATCAGTTCATCTTGACGCTCGGTTCGCGGGCCCAGATCCGCAGTTGCCCGAGTTCGCCGACGAAGCTGGTGGCATCCTTGGCGCTGGCGAGCTTGACGCAGCCCTCGTCGAGACTGTCGAGCACCGCGGCCTTGGCGAGCAGCGGCTCGGCGGCGGCGACGTAGCCGATGAACTTGCAATGCGCGAACGCATCGGCGACGAAGTCGCGCGCGGTCGCTTCCGACAGCAGCGCATCGATTTCTGCCTCCGACGGCAGAAGCGCCACTGCGTCATACAGCACCGAGGGCCCGCCGTCGATCATCTGGTCGGCGGCGATGAAGCTGCCGTCGCTCAAGGTGACGCCGCCGACCTTCGGCGCGATCAGTTCGACCACTGCGCTGGCCTTGGTGATCGCGGTTTGTAGCGCCTTCAGCACCGCGGCGTCGGTGCCGTCGGTGATCAGGATGCCGAGCTTGCGGCCTTCGAAGCGCTTCGGCCCGCGTTCGACGATCGACAGCGACGGCGACGGCGGCAGATCCTGCCGCGTCGGCACCGCGGCGTCGGCTGGCTTCGGCATGGTCTTGATGCCGAGCGCCGCGGCCACCTTGTTGGCCAGGCCTTCCTCGATGTTCAAAAGATGCGACACCACGCGTTCGCGGATCACCGGCAGCTTGCATTTGCTGAGCTCGAAGGTGATGGCGGCGGCGATGTGATGCTGTTCGCCGCGGGTCTGGCTGATGTAGAACTGCCGCGCCTGGCTGTAGTGATCGGCGAAGCTCTCGGCGCGGAGGTGGGCCTTGGCGCCTTCCTCGGCCTCGGCGAACGGCACGAAGCCGCGGGTTGGGGATTCCCGCGGGCCTTCGCCGAACGAGTTCGGCTGGTAGTTGATGCGACCGACCGGGTTGCGCATCGCCATGTGGCCGTCCTGCTGGAAATGCGCGAACGGGCACTTCGGCGCATTGATCGGCAGATGGGTGAAGTTCGGGCTACCGAGCCGCTTCAGCTGGGTGTCGAGATAGGAGAAGTTACGGCCCTGCAGCAACGGATCGTTGGAGAAGTCGATGCCGGGCGGCACGTTTTGCGTCATGAACGCGACCTGCTCGGTCTCGGCGAAGAAATTATCCGGCATGCGGTCGAGCACCAGGCGGCCGACCGCGATCGGCGGCAAGATCTCTTCCGGGATGATCTTGGTGGGATCGAGAATGTCGAAATCGAAGCTGTCGGCAAACGCCTGGTCGAACAATTGCACCTGCAGCTCCCATTCCGGGAAGTTGCCTGACTGGATCGCGGTCCACAGATCGCGGCGATGGAAATCCGGATCGGCGCCGTTGATCTTCACCGCTTCGTTCCACAGCACCGACTGCAGGCCAAGCTTCGGCTTCCAGTGGAATTTCACGAAGGTGGATTCGTTCTTGGCGTTGACCAGCCGGAAGGTGTGGACGCCGAACCCTTCCATGAAGCGGAACGAGCGCGGGATCGCCCGGTCCGACATCACCCACATGATCATATGCATGCTTTCCGGGGTCAGGCTGATGAAATCCCAGAACGTATCGTGCGCCGATTGCGCCTGCGGGATGGCGCTGTCCGGATCCTCCTTGACGGCGTGGATCACGTCGGGAAATTTGATGGCGTCTTGGATGAAGAACACCGGGATGTTGTTGCCGACCAGGTCCCAATTGCCTTCCTGGGTGTAGAGCTTGACCGCGAAGCCGCGGACGTCGCGTGCGAGGTCGAACGATCCCTTGCTGCCGGCAACGGTGGAGAACCGCACGAAGGCCGGGGTGCGTTCGCCTTCACGCTGGAACAGGTCGGCGCGGGTGTATTTCGCCAGCGACTTGGTGGTCTCGAAGAAGCCGTGCGCGCCGTAGCCGCGGGCGTGCACCACGCGCTCCGGAATCCGCTCGTGGTCGAAGTGGAAGATCTTTTCGCGGAAATGGAAGTCCTCGATCAGCGTCGGGCCGCGCGGGCCGATCTTCAGCGAGTTTTGATCGTCCGAGACCGGGCCGCCTTGCGCGGTGGTCAGCACGTCGAGGCCGAGATCCTCGGCGGTCTGATGCAGCTCGCCGCCTTCGCCGCGTGAGAGCTTCTGGTCGTGCACCGTGGAGGAACGTTCAGCCGAGCGCTTCGAGGTCTTGGCCATCAGGCGGAGGTCCTGTTCAGAAAAACCGGGCGAGGGATCCCGGCGGCGGGCGCCGCCGGGCAGCGTAACGAAACGGCTCGGCGATGCACGCCGAGCCGGGAGTGATTACTTCTTGCCGACGGTAGTGCCGGAGCGGGAATCGTCGAGCTTTTGCGCCATCTCCAAATGATGCTGCAGGGTGGGCAGGGTCTTGCCGGCCCAATTCTTCAACTCGGCGTTGTCGCCGCCCTTCGAATAACGCTCGAACAGATTCACCGCGTCCTTATGAGCGTCGACCTGCTGGGAGGCATACAGCGTGGAAAATTCCTCGCCGCGGGCCTGATTCAGCTTGTCGAGCTTGCTCTGATGCGCGCTGTCGAGTTGGCTCGGCAGCTCCGCCTTGAGCGTTCCGGTGGCGAGCCGCTTCAGCTCGGCCGAAGTCTTGGAGTGATCTTCGATCATCTGATTGGCGAACTTCTTCACCGCGTCGTTGCCGTTGGCCAGCGCCAATTTGGCGGAGCCGGTCTCGAACAGATCGCTGATCGCCGCCTGGGTAACGAAGTCCTGGGTGGCGGGCGCGATGCCGAGCGTGGAGTTCACGCCGGTCTTCTCGCCGACCGACTGCGCCAGCGCCGGGGTGGCGAACAGCAGGCAGGTGGCCAGAACGGTCAAATGCTTCTTCATCGGAGTTGATCCTTTCAGCTTGCAGCTTTGCGATTGACGCCCTTGCGGAGCGCCACGGTGTTGAGCTTGGTATTGGCGGCCTTTTCCTCGTTCAGATTGGTGGTGAGGAATCGGACGATGTCGTCGTGGCCGAGCTCTTCGGCCCACGCGATCAGGGTGCCGTAGCGGGCGATTTCGTAGTGTTCGACGGCCTGCGCGTTGGCGATGATCGCGGCGTCGAGCACCGATTTGTCGGCGATCTCGCCCGCGGTTTCGTTGGACTCCTTGATCAGTCCGTCGATTGCCGGGCAGTCGGTGCCCGAAGGGGTCTGGCCGAGCTTCTTGAACACCTGGTCGAGCCGCTCGATCTGCTTGTTGGTTTCCTCGAGATGACTTTTCAGCCCTTGCGCGAGGTCGCGATTGGTCGCCTGTTCGATCATCGTCGGCAGCGCCTTGGTGATCTGCTGCTCGGCGTAATAGATGTCCTGCAATCCGTGCAGCAGGAGGTCGTCCATCGATTGAATGTCTTTGCTGAAGAAGCCCATCATCGTCTCCGGGGTGCAGCCACGTCCGCGATGCATCCCAACTACGTGAAGTCGGTTAGGTTCCCGGGCCGGCGGCCTTGCCTGGCGGCAAAAAGGTCGCGCGTTTTGCAGCCCAGCACGCTGGACGACAGCGCGCCGCCGACCCCGTTGGCGACGACGATCACGTAGTCGGATTTCAGTAGACCGTAGACCGTCCACAGCGCGAGACCGGCGGTCAGCACGATCAGCATGCGCAGCGATAGGTCGGTGGTCGACCCGCGCGGCCAGGCCTTGCGGACCTGAGGCAGATAGGAGAGGGAGGTCAGTGCGGCTGCGGCGATCCCGATCCACGACAAATGGTCGTTCATCGCCGACGATCACCTGCGGCACGGACGCGTCGATCCGCGGCAGTCGCGAGCGCCGATCTTAGGCGCGAGCGGGCGTGCATCTCTGAGGTCTCCGGTTCGGCCGGACCAATCGCAAGCGCCGACAAATGTTCCTAACGGATCGGGTCGTTCGCGAGAGCGGTGCTGGCCGCGGCGCCGGCGCGGACGTTCACCGGCCGGCCGCGGCGCGGGCGAGTTTCCGGCGGCGGGGCGGGAGGGGCGATTTTCCGGCGACGGCGCGGCGCGGGGTGTTGAGCCGGCCCGGATGCCGTGTTAGGTCAACGCCCGACGCGGGTGTAGCTCAATGGTAGAGCAGCAGCCTTCCAAGCTGAATACGAGGGTTCGATTCCCTTCACCCGCTCCAATGATTTCAATGGGTTAGCTTGTTTCTTCTGCTTCATTCTGACAAGACAGGCCTTGTCATTCTGACAAATGTTCACTTTTCGACCAGTTTTGCCTGTCTGGCGCGCCGCCTAATTCTCTTCATTTGGGCGTCCTGCTTGGCCTCGTCATCGTCATGGAGATAATGAGCCATAGCGGTCGTCGAGGACCACTGTCCTTTCTGCATCAACTGTGTCTCGGTCAATCCGGACGTGCTTGCTTCAGTGGTGCCTCCGTGCCGTCCGAACGATGTGAATGTAAGTTCGCTGCGCAGGCTAGCCGCTAGGATAATTTTCTTCGAGACGCGCTCAACCTGCGTCAGCATCTCGCCTTTGCCGCCCCAGGGCAGGCCGTTGACATCGCGACGCAGCATCAGACCACCCGTTGGGCGCTTGGCCTTGATTGCGTCGAGCTCGGTCATCAGTAAAGGATAGAGCGGCTTTCCTTTGGCGTTCAACAATGGCTCCCACGAGCCAGTGCTGGTCTTGTAGTTGATCACATAGACATGGTTCGGCCGGTTTGGCGGTCGGTAGTGATCAGTCACAAAACGAATGAAGATATGGGCTTTGCGTTGAAGCAATTCCCAACCAATTAAGACGCCTGTCGCGAGCGAGGGATAACCCATTTCAATCGCTTTGGCACGGAACAACGCCAGTTCTTCAAAGGTGGCATGCGGCGTTTCGCGGGAGGTCGATTGCAGGCCCATCTTTTCGAAAGGATTCTTCGGCGGAAATAGCCCGGGATTTGCCCGAGATACTGTATTCCAAGCGCTGCGCGCGGTCTTCATGGCGTGGTTGACCGTGGTACGGCGTTCGATCTTCTCGCCATTTACATTCTTATAGAGCAGCTTTTCAAATAGATCGTCGGTGAACGCCGTGTCGATGCTCGATAGCCGGCGAGTGCCGAGACGTCTGCCGTCCTGCAAGACGTACTCACAGATCATCTTTATACCGGTTTCGTGCACGCGGCACTGTCCAGGGCTTAGAGCCTGCAGTCGCTTCGCGGTCTTCTGTGACCAACTTCGGCGGTACTCATGAAACATCCAATCTAACGTTCCGATTACGACGCCGACACCTTTAGAAATGGCATCATCGCCACCGGTGCGCCAACTATCGAACGCGGGCAATAGGACCTTCTCAGCGCGTAGCACGGCTACGTCGTAATCGGTCCCAAGCGGTTCGTTCTCCAGAGGGCACCCCTGTTTGCGAGCCCAACTTGGCACGTTGAAAAAATAGCCCCAGCCGGTCTTAAGACGCTTGTGGAGCGTATAGCGGGGCAGGGGGAGTGCCGAACGTCTCCGTATCAAAGCAGCCTCCTTGAGACCTCCGGATCATCTTCTGGGTCTATCAAACTGCTCTCTTCCTTCTTAACTGTGACGGATATGCGCCCATCGGGCCAGATATCAACGCTCGTGACCGTACCTCCACCCTCCATGACGCCCTTCACGGCACGTTTGATGTCAGCTTCGGTGAACTTGGCTCTTGGCATGTTTGGCACGCAGTATCGCTCGGACTGAGAACGTGCCGATATGAAAGATGGAAACACCGACTATTGGAAGAAGTTATGGACAAATATGCGAGTTTCGGCGGGACTGGCGAATAGATGGCGGGATCGGTTCGGCCAACGCTGGGTTTGTCCCCAAGATGTACAGGGAGCGGGTCCCCTGGCGGCGGCAACGTCACGATCGACGGAGGGCCGCAAAAGGCGCCGCCGTTCTGGTCGAGTGGTACTCGTCGGTCAGTGATGGATCGGGTTAGAAAGCTATTGAATGTCAAATGGTTAGACGGGGGTCGTGTGTGCACTATAGCGACGACCTCTGCATCCTCGCGCTTCGCAATTCGCTCCCGAGGCGCGTGCCGGATCTGGAATTGCCCGCCGGCAACTTGGACGGTGGCGACAATTTCGAAATAGGCGAGGGGAACGAAATTACTGATTTCCAGTTCGCGCCCGCACTCGATCGCCAAAGTCGGCGCCTTCACCCGTCCGACGCCGATCAGCCTGCGCCACTGGCGGTGGGCAACCGACCGGCGCGATCCGCACGACAGCCTTTCGATTAGCGCGTCTGACATCCGCCGCGGCGACGGCATCAAGCAGGATGCCAATCGTGGTGCCGTTGTGCAGCAACGACGACAGCACCGGCGGTAACCATCCGAACGACGCGCCGGCCATGATCGCGGTGTTGACGCCGATCGCGGTCTTGAAGCCGCGCTGGATCCGCGCCACCGCGCTGCGCGACGCGGCGACTGCGTCGGGCAGCGCGTCGAGCCGATCGTCGAGCAGCACCACGTCGGCGGTGGCGCGGGCGATGTCGGCGGCCTGCGGCATCGCGATGCCGATGTCGGCGGTCATCAGCGCCGGCCCGTCATTGACGCCGTCGCCGACAAAGGCGACGCGGTGGCCGCCCTGTTTGAGATCGCGCAGCACCGCTGCCTTGCGCTCCGGATCGGCCTCGTAGATCACCTCGTCGAGGTCGAGCCCGTTGGCGACGCGTAGCGCCGCCTGCCGCTGATCGCCGGTCACCATCACCAGCCGGCGAATGCCGAGCCCGCGCAGCTTGCGTAAGGTTGCCGCGGCTTCGTCGCGCGGCCGGTCGCGCAGCGCGATGACACCGAGCGGTTTGCCGTCGAGCGCAACGTGCAGCAGCGTCTTGCCGTCCTGTTCCAATGCGGCCAGCGCGGAGTCGTAAGGCTCCAGCTGCACCTGCTCATGGTCGACCAGATAGTGCCGGCTGCCGATCCGCAGCAGTCCATCGTCGATTCGGGTGGAGAGGCCATGGCCGATGAAGAAGTCGACCTCCTCGTGGCCGATATGAGCCATGGCCTCGGCGCGGGCGAGCTTGACCACCGCCTTGGCGACCGGATGGGTGGAGTGCTCCTCGACCGAGGCGATGGTGGCGAGGAAGCGCGCGCGGGGCCAAAGCTGCGGATCGAAGGTCAGCGTATCGGTGACTTCCAGCTCGCCATGCGACAGCGTGCCAGTTTTGTCGAACACCATGGTGTCGATGTCAGCCAGCGTCTCCAGCGCGCCGCCGCCTTTGACCAGGATTCCGCGGCGCGCGCAGCCGTATAGCGCGGCTTTCACTGTGACCGCAGAGCCGAGCTTGATGGCGCAAGAATAGTCGACCAGGAACATGGATTCCAGCCGGCGGGCGTCGCGGGTCAGCGCGTAGACCGCGGCGCCGGAGCCGAGGCTGATCCAGACCCGGCGGTCGGCGAGGGTTTCCGCCAGCCGCTGCGTGGTGCCGCGCCGTGCCAGCGCCTCGCGGATGAAATGCGAAATCCGCGCCGTGGTGGTGGCGTCGCCGACGCGTTCGGCGATGAACACCAGCCGGCCTTCTTCCAGTACCGTGCCGGACAGCACCGGATCGCCGGCCTCCTTGGGGATCGGCAGGCTCTCGCCGGTGACCGAGGACTGGTTCACCGTGGCGCCGCCATCGGCGACGGTGCCGTCCGCCGGCACCAATTCGCCGGCATTGACGTGGACGCGGTCGCCGGCGAGCAATTCGGCGAACGGGATCGCGGCGACGACGCCGTTGCGTTCGACCATTGCCGATGTCGGATTCGGCCGCAGCAATTTGCCGATCAATTCGTCGGAGCGCCGCCCCGTGGAGGCTTCGATGTACTCCGAGAGTTCGATCAGGAATTGCGCGGCGCTGGCGGTAAAATACTCTCGGCGTAGCACCGCGACGCCGATCGACACCGCGTCGAGCACCTGCACCTTGACGCCGCGCGTCGCCAGCGTCCAGCCGCCCTTGGCCAGCGTCGGCGCGGTGCTGGCGAGTGTGAGGATCAGCCGCAGCGGCGCCGGCAAAACGATGGCGCCGAGCGCAGCCAGAGCGGCCAACGCGAGGCGGCCGCTCGATGGTGCATCGTCGGCGTCATGCTCGGCCGGCGGCGCCGCAGCGTCGCGGGGCTGCCATGAGGTCAGACCGTCGAGAATTTGCGCGCGCGTTGCGGCGCGCCCGTCGTAGCTCACCACCGCGCAACGGGCGCGGGTATTGATCCGTACTGAACGGACGCCCGGAAGCGCGCCGAGATCGGCGGCGAGCTGGCCGCCACCACCGTTGAGCGCGTGCGCGGAGGTTCGAAGGCGCAGACGGCGCGGCAATTCGTGAACGACCACGAATTGCCTCTGCGCCGCGTTACTCCGGCTTTGCACCGGCGCCGTCTTCCGCAGCGGCCTTTGCCGCGGTCACCTCGGCTTCCGCGTCGCGGATCCGCTCTTTGACTTCCTCAAGGCCGCCCTGGACCGTGGCCCAGAGCGAAACAGCAGTACGGATCACGGTGCTTTGTATTTTTTCGTTGCTCAGCAGATAGGCAGCGGCGGCGCCCACCACCACGCCGGCGATCAGGTCGTGATGTTGGGCGTGATGCTGATTGCTGGCCGGCCCGACCTTCAACTCGGGCGCGGCTGCCGCCGGAGGCGGCACCCACCACGGTCCAGCCACGTAGCCGGGGTGCGGGTGGCCGTAGCCGCCATGGAAATGCTGCGGATGAGGATAGGGCGGATACGGCGCGGCGCCGGCCCAGGGCGGCGGCGCCCAGGCGCCGGGGGCCGGGCCAGGCTGCGGATATCCCGTGGGCGGGTAGGGCCAGGCGGGAGCGAAGCCTGGTTGCGGCTGGCCTTGCGCCGCCGCGGCGTGTTCATTGTGGTCCGACATGGTGCGATGTCCTGATTGTCGTGGAATTGTTAGTCCTCGGCCGCCGGCTTGCGGCGCGCGGGCTTGGCACTGGCGGGCTGCGAGTTCAGCAGCAGCACCGCCCCGGCGCCGATCGCCGCGCCGACCCAGAAGCTGCGATTGCCGAGATTTGGCATGCGTAGCAGCGAGGTCTGGTCGACATTGCCGGACAGCAGGCCGCGCAGCATTGCGTCGAACGGCGGAGGAAGCACGTGATCGTCGGACATTGACTATCTCCGGGATTGCGAAAGGTTGAACGGGTCAATCGGATGCGAGGAGCTGCGCCAAAAGCGCGGCGGATGCGGGCGAGCCCTCCAGCAGCCGGTCCCAGCTGGCGGGTGGCAACGTCTTTGTGGCGTAATGCACGATCAGGCTGCAGGCCGCGAGATTGATCTCGGTGCCGGTGATGCCGCGCACCCGACGCAGCGCCGTCTCGAGCGTCGCTGTGCGGTCGTGCAGCAACGTTGCCAGAGCAGATAGATCGAAGCGTAGCCGGATCCGGCCAGGGACATGATGGACGATCCAACAATGCCGCGCAGCGGCCAGGATCAGGGCGCTATCGGGGGCAGGGATGTCGGCGCGGGCTCGATCGGCGGCGATGGGGTCAGCTGGCATGATGCAAAGTATCTACGCCGACGTGCTCATCACGCCCGCGCGCGATGCAGGTTGGCTGGAATTGCCACGCCGGAACGGCAGCCATTGAGCCTATCGCGCCGGCGGGGTCTCGATCGGCGATCGCGCCAACCGCGCGACGCTCACGTCCTGGCATTGCTAACTCCAAGCCTCTCACATGATCTCCTAGATGATCGCGTCGACCGATCCTGATCGCTGATATCAGCGCGCCGATCCCTCAATTGAGGACCAGCGATATCGCTCTGGCGCGACGCGATCAACCGAGTGCGGAGCTTCATTTGAGTTATTCTAACTCGAATTCAATCGGCTAGCCGGATGCGGATTGGTGTGTGCGGCAATGCGTCATCTGCCGCCGGCATTCTATGCGCCGGCGGCGCAAGCTGAAATGCCCGGTGCGCAGCTCGACGAGGTCAGGCGCGGCCGACAGGATGCATTGATACGAGGTCTTCTTCGCAGACCACCGCATAGGCAAGGGCAGAGCGCAGCGAATCGACATCCAACACCGGCGACGGCTGCCATCCGCAGCTGCACCGCCCCTGCTGGTGGGTGGCGGCAACATCGGCATATGTCTTGCCGAGCGCGCCGGCGATCATGCGCAACACCGCGACCGGCGGCAGGCGGGTGCTGTTCAGCGTGCGGCAGAAAGTAGCCATCACCACTCGGTTCACCTGATCTTGAGCGCTCTGCTCGATCAATCCGGTTGAATCAATTTGCTGTGCGAGCATTGACGACGCCTCTCCTAGATCGGTGGGTTGGCTGACAATCTATCAGTTATCTCTTGCTACTCAATGTGGAGAGGTCGACGACGGCTTAGAAGCTCTCGAAGCGTCGACGGGAGCTCAGAACGTGCAGCCGAAGGGAGGCGACAAGTACAAGCTGCGTGTCTGGCGCGATCCGCGTGGACTACGGGATCATGTCGCCCCTATCGGCGTCGAACAGCTCAATATCGTTGAAATCGTCCGAGGGCTTGCTTGCCCGCGGTCCGAAGAACTTCGATCGACCGTTCACCGTTGCCGGCACATTCAAGAAGTTTGGCGGCGACGTGAGTCCGGACGTTGGTCTCAGATCGTGGAATCTCTGCGCAAACGTCGTCCAGGACGGCTCGCAGCAAGTTTGTCGTTGCACTATCGAACATGCCACCTCCAAGCGACCGTCACCGCGATGCCTGCAGCCAATTGGAGAGAGAAATATGTCATAATAGGCTGGAATCAAGCGCCTTCGCACCCGATGAAAAGGTGGTTTATATCGATTATAAAAGAGTAATCGCGGCACCCGCCGCGGTTAGCGAATGCTAGTAACATCATCCGATCTATCAAGTTGCATGGTGCTGTCCGAGAGGCCCTAACAGGCAGCGAAAACTCAGCATTGAGGAATATTCCCCGATCGCAATCAATACCCGAGTTGGCGTTGCGCTCGCCGTCGAAGTGCGGTGTCCACGAGCGGCGAGGGGCGCGGCTCGGCTCATGCAAGTCACGCGTCCGGCTGGCGGTGTACAGCGAACGGTGTGTCTCGCTGCTGTTCGAGCCGATGTCGTGATCCGATTGAGCGACATCACTTCGATCGTGGCGTGAGGCGGCAACGGGCGCTTTTGGAACGAATGTAGTCTAGATCGGGCGGCGCGGCTTGCCGGGCTGCATCGGCAAAGTTAGGCTGGTCGCCGCATCGAGAGGGTCGATCGTCCCCGATGTCTCAATCTCGAGCCGGCAACGTCGAGGCTTTCGGGTCCGCCCCTGGCCAGTGCAGGAGTGGATGACAAGTCGCGCCAGCACAACGATACGGTCATCCTTGCAACGAGAGGGCGAAAGGTTTCCGCTGTTCTCCGGTGCGATGGTCGTATCGGCCGGCATCACCCAGTTCGATCAGCCGAAACGGGTGAATGCCGAATTGGTCGCCGGCGTGAAGACCGTGATGCTGCTCAGCGGGCGGTTGCGGATCCGGATCGGCGATGGCGGCGAGCGCGAGATCTGCGGCCCCGCGGTGCTGATGATCAGAAGCTGCGGCGGCGGCCAGCGCGACCAGGTGTTCGCGGCCGATGTGCCGGTGCGCTATGTCATCGTGCAGCTCGACGAGAAGCTGCTCGGCACCGAGATCGCGGCGGCGTTCGATCGCTCGCCGCTGCGGGCGACCTGCCGTGGCGCGGCCGGCGCGGTGCTGCTGTCCAGTTCGGCGGGCAACGAATTGCAGGCGCTGGCGACCCAGATCATGAATTGCCCGATTCGCGGCGTCGAGCGCGAGTTGTATATCGGCGGTAAGGCGATGCAACTGGTTGCGCTGGCGCTGTCGTCCTGCATCTCCGAAGCCGACGACGGCGACGGCCACCAGTTCTCCTCGAAGGATGTCGATCGCATCCGCCAGGCGCGGGACCTGCTGGTCGCCTCGATGCGGAATCCGCCCAGCCTCGAACTGCTGGCGCAAAAGACCGGCCTCAATGTGCGCAAGCTCAATCTCGGCTTCCGGCGGATGTATCGCGCCACCGCCTACGGCTTCCTGCAGGAATATCGACTCGAGCAAGCCTACAAGCTGATTTCGTCCGGCGAGATGAGCGTCTCGCAAGCCGCTTATCACGTCGGCTATGGCGCCGCGCATTTTGCCACCGTGTTCCGCAAGCGATTCGGCGTGTCGCCGAGCCGCCTGCGTTAGCCGGTGAATTCATCGCCCCAGTTTTTAACGCCACTAAACTGCGTCGAAAGCCAGAGTTCGGCAAACGAAAGCCTTCGCCATTGTCTTCGCGAGGCCGGTGTCACACCAAGAGACGTGGCGTTGCGAACGGTTCGCGCGACTGCGGGGAACGATTTGGTGGGGCGTGCTGACATGATGACATCCTTTCACCGGGGCCGGCTGCCCCTTCTGTCGGCGCTGTTCGTGGCGGTCGAACTGATCGATCCGACATCGATCGCAGCGGCACAGCAGCCGCCGGGCGGCTCCGATCTCCCGGCGGTGGTGATCGAGGGACGCAACGTAAAGCCGCGCGCTGCGGCGAAACGCGTGGCGCGCGCGCCAGCGGTTCGCCAGGCGCCTGTGGAGCCGGCGCCAGTCGCCGACGCGACGCCGAGGGAAACCGCGCGCGGCCCGGTTCGCGGCATCGTCGCGCAGCGCAGCAGCACCGGGTCGAAGACCGACGCCGCGATCCTGGAGACGCCGCAATCGATTTCGGTGGTGACCAAGGATCAGATCGCCGCGCAGGGCGCCCGCAGCGTCGCCGAGGCGCTGCGCTATGAGCCCGGCGTGGTGTCGGAAAGCCGGGTCGGCGATCGGTTCGACAACGTGTTCATCCGCGGCTTCGGCGGGTTCGGCGCCAACGCCAACTACCTGCATTTCTGGGATGGACTGCGACTGCCGCGCGGCGTCTCCTACGCGATGCCCTCGGTCGATCCTTATCTGCTGGAGCGGGTCGAGATTCTGCGCGGACCGGCTTCGGTGCTTTACGGTCAGAACAATCTCGGCGGCATGGTCAATCTGATCAGCAAGAACCCCACCGCCACGCCGCAGGGCGAGGTGATGGCAAGGTTTGGCGATCACAACCGCTACGAAGGCGGCTTCGACGTCTCCGGTCCGCTCACCAAGGATGGCGATTTGCTGTATCGGCTGATCGGGCTCGGCCGCAAGGCCGACACCGAGGTCAACGACACCACCACCGAACGCCAGCTGATCGCGCCGACCATCACTTGGAGGCCGTCGGTCGACACCACCTGGACGATCCGTGGCAGTTACGACCACGATCCTTCCGCCTATCAGCCGAACTGGTTGCCGGCGCTCGGCACGCTGCAGAGCAATCCCAACGGGCAGATCCCGAAGAACTTCTTCTCCGGCCATCCCGCTTATAATGAATACGACCGCACCCAGACTTCGGTCGGTTACGAGTTCGAGCATCATTTCGACGAGATGTGGAGCGTTCGACAGAATCTGCGATACATGGAGGTCTCCAGCGACTTCAAGGCGCTGTCGGTGACCGGATTCGGCACCGGTTCGAGCTGCGGCGCCGGCAGCAAGGCCAATCTCTGCCTGGCCCGCACCACCACGCATTACATCGAGCAATTGAAAGCCGCCTCGCTCGACAATCAGGTCGAGGCGAAATTCGACACTGGCTGGCTGCACCACACCGTGCTCGCCGGGCTCGACTATCAGACCTCGAGCGCCAATGCGCAGTTCGGCAGCGGTACCGCGACCAACATCAACTATCTCAATCCCAACTACGGCACACTGGCCGGGCCGGCGCTGACCAGCCGAACCGATCAGGAGCGCAACCAGCTCGGCGTCTATGCCCAGGACCAGGTTCGGCTCGGCAAGCTTGCCGTGGTGCTCGGCGTCCGCAACGACTGGGCCGACGCCAGCTCGGAAACGCGAACGCTGGCGAACGGCAAAATCACCAGCAGCGCCCGGCCGGACGATTCCGCGGCGACCTGGCGCGCTGGCGCGACCTATCTGTTCGACAACGGCTTTGCGCCCTATGCCAGCTATTCGACCTCATTCGAGCCGACCATCGGCACCGATTACACCGGCGCCGCATTCGTGCCGACCACCGGCGAGCAATACGAAGTCGGCGTGAAATATCAGCCGGTCGGCCTCAACGGCTTCTTCATGCTGTCGTATTTCGACATCACCCAGAACAACGTGCTGACGCTGGACACCGCGCATCTGGTCTCCGCCAATCCGCTGTGCACGGCGTCTGGAACCAGTTGCCAGATCCAGCAGGGCCAAGTCCGCTCCAAGGGCGTCGAACTCAGCGGCAAGGCGACGCTATCGCCCGGCCTCGACCTGGTCGCAGCCTATTCGCACACCGACATCGAGATCTCCAAGAGCACCCAGGTGGTCGGCGGCATCGCGGTGCAGGGCAAGACCCCGGTCGGCGCGCCGGCGAATACGGCCTCGCTGTGGCTGGATTATACGCTGCAGAGCGGCCCGCTGGCCGGCTTCGGCGGCGGCGGCGGCGTCCGCTATGTCGGTTCGTCATTCGGCGACAACATCAACTCGGCGGCGATGGTGGTGCCGGCCTACACATTGGCCGATCTGCAGCTGCACTACGATCTTGCCGGGCTGTCGGTGCAGCTGAAGGGCTGGAAGCTCGCCGTCAACATGAGCAACGTGTTCGACAAGACCTATGTGTCGGCCTGCGCCTCGGCGACGCAATGCTTCTATGGCAACGGCCGCACCACGCTCGGCACGGTCAAGTACCAATGGTAGCGCCGTCGGCGGTGCTGAAGCATCCGGGCATTGCGGCCGCATCGGATCACCACCCCAAGGCCCCCACGATGGCAGATGCGGTGATTCCGGGAGCGTCGGTCCGCGACATCCGCTCGCGCGCCGGGCGGGAGTATCGGATCTTTGTCTGGCAGCCCGAGCATGGGTCTGCGGCAGGGCCGCTGCCGGTGCTGTACCTGCTCGACGGCAATGGCAGCTTTCCGATCGCCGCGGCGGCCGCGGCGCTGCAGTCGCGGCGGCCGGAGCGCACCGGCGTGCATCCGGCGACCGTGGTCGGGATCGGATATCCGACGGCGTCGTGGCTCGACGCCGAACGTCGGACCTTTGACTACACTCCGTCATTGCCGCCGCGCGAGATGCCGCCGCGCCCCAACGAGCAATCCTGGCCGGCGACCGGCGGCGCCGAGGATTTTCTGGATTTCGTTGAGCACGAGCTGTGTCCGCAGATCGAGCATGAATTTTCGATCGATCGCGCCCGCAGCGCACTGTTCGGCCATTCCTTCGGCGGGCTGCTGGTGCTGCACGCGTTGTTCTCCCGCCCCGCGTTGTTTCGCAGCTCCATCGCCGCCAGCCCGTCGATCTGGTTTGCCCGCGAGCGGCTGATCGCGCAGCGCGACGCCTTGCTGGCGAGCGCGCCGCTGCCCCTGCCGCGGCGCTTGCTGCTGACGGTGGGCAGCCTTGAACAGATGGGTACGGGGCAGGGTGGCGAGCCGCACGACGCCTGGGTTCGGCGCAACAGGATGGTGGAGAACGCCGCCGAACTGGCGCGCGCGCTCGGCGCCGCCGATCCGGCGCTGCTCGCGGTGTCGTTCACCGAATTCGCCGACGAGGACCACGGCTCGGTGCTGCCGGCGGCGATCAGCCGGGCGCTGCGCTTTGCATTGGGGGCGGCATGATGCGTGTTCGCGGGCGCGATGCGGCGGCAAGATCGATCGCGGCGCTGCTGCTGGCCTTCGCCTTGGCGCTCGGCGGGCTGATCGCGCCGGCCCGCGCCGATCAGCCGATCGAGGTCACCGACGTTACCGGCCGCAGCGTGACCTTGGCTGGCCCCGCGCGAAAAATCCTGCTCGCCGAGGGTCGCCAGATCATCGCGCTGTCGCTGATCCATGCAGCGCCGGTCAGCGTGCTGGCCGGCTGGCTCGGGGATTTTCGCAAGAATGACCCGGAGACCTACGCGTTGTATCGCGAGACATTCCCGCAGATCGACGCGGTGCCGGTGCTCGGGCTCGGCAATGACGGGACGTTTTCGGTCGAGCAGGCGATCGCGATGCAGCCGGATCTCGCGGTGCTCGGCGTCAGCTTTGCGCCGGGCGGGCGCGCCAACGACGTGGCGCGGCAGTTGGAAGCGGCGGGCATCCCAGTGGTGTTCACCGATTTCTTCGTCGCGCCGTTCGAGAACACGCTGCGCAGTCTGCGGATTCTCGGCCGCGTCACCGGCCGGGGCGCGCAGGCCGAATCCTACGCCGCGTTCTATCAGGCCCATATGGATCGGATCGCCGCGCTATTGGCGCACAGCGCCGCGCCGCGGCCGAGCATTCTAGTGGAAACCCACGCCGGGATTTCCGATTGCTGCCACGCGCCGGGAGCCGGCAATATTGGGCGGTTCATTGCGTTTGCCGGCGGCGACAGCATCTCGGCCAGCGTGTCGTCGGCGCCGAGCGCGCAATTGGGACTGGAATATGTGATCGCGCAAAATCCGCAGATCTATGTCGGCACCGGCGGCGCCCATCTGAAATCCTCTGGCGGGCTGGTGATCGGTCCGGGCTTTGACGCCGCCACGATCCGCGAACGGCTGGCCGCGGTGGTGGCGCGGCCGGGCTTTGCCGAACTGCGCGCGGTGCGTGAGCGCCGGGTCCACGGGCTGTTTCACAACATGCTGTCGACGCCGCTCAATCTGCTGGTCACCGAGGCGCTCGCCAAATGGATCAATCCGGAGCTGATGCAGGAGATCGATCCCGATGCGACGATGGCGGAGATCAATGCGCGCTTTCTGGCGGTGCCGATGCGCGGAACCTATTGGATCGATCTGAAGTGAAGCATTCTCTGGATTTGCACCGGTGATGATGACCTCGCCGCTCAGCGCTGCGCCGGCGCCCCGCGAGGCCAGCAAGGCGGTGGCCCTGGCCTATCAGCGCGTCATTCGCCGCCGGATCGGCTTGCTGCTGGTGCTGGCGGTGATCAGCGTCGCCGCCTTCGCGATCGATCTCGGCACCGGCCCCTCCAGCCTCGGATGGGTCGACGTGATCCGCGGGCTGTGGCAGTCGGGGGCGTTGTCGGGCGCGCACGCCGCGATCCTGTGGGAAGTGCGGCTGCCGCAGGCGCTGCTCGCGGTGCTGGTCGGGCTCGGGCTCGCCACCGCCGGCGCCGAGATGCAGACCATCCTCGGCAATCCCTTGGCCAGCCCGTTCACGCTCGGCGTGTCCTCGGCGGCGTCGTTCGGCGCGGCATTGGCGATCGTGCTGGGGATCGGGATTCCCGGGGTGCCGCAGAACTGGGTCATCTCGGCCAATGCCTTTGCCTTCGCCTTCGTCTCTGTGCTCGTGCTGCAATCGGTGGTGCGGATGCGCGGACCCGGCACCGACATCCTGGTGCTGTGCGGCATCGCTTTGTTCTTCACTTTCAATGCCCTGGTGGCGCTGACGCAATTCCTCGCTAGCCAGCAGGCGCTGCAGCAATTGGTGTTCTGGATCATGGGCAGCCTGTCGCGGGCCTCCTGGGACAAGGTGCGGCTGCTCGCGGTTGTTCTGCTGGTGACGCTGCCGTTCTCGCAGCGCGCCGCCTGGCCGATGATGGCGCTGCGGCTCGGCGAGGATCGCGCCCGCAGCCTTGGCATCAATGTCGGCCGGCTGCGCTTCATGTCGCTGCTGCGGATAAGCCTGATGACCGCAACCGCGATGGCGTTCGTCGGCACCATCGGTTTCGTCGGTCTGGCCGGGCCGCATATCGCACGGATGCTGATCGGCGAGGACCATCGCTTCTTCCTCCCGGCAAGCGCGCTAACCGGCGCCATCATCATGTCGCTAGCGTCGGTGGCGTCCAAGAGCATCATCCCCGGCGTGCTGGTGCCGATCGGGATAGTCACCGCGCTGATCGGACTCCCGGTGTTCTTCTCGCTGATCTTCAGCCGGCGAGGCGCGCTATGACGGCTGCGCCCGATCT
This sequence comes from Rhodopseudomonas palustris BisB18, assembly GCF_000013745.1. Lineage (GTDB taxonomy): Bacteria > Pseudomonadota > Alphaproteobacteria > Rhizobiales > Xanthobacteraceae > Rhodopseudomonas_A > Rhodopseudomonas_A palustris_F. The sequence goes on along the minus strand of NC_007925.1, from coordinate 4,014,429 downwards.
GCGGATCGCCAATCTCGGCGTGGGCTATGGCAAACGCCAGATCATCGCCGGGCTGTCGCTGCCGCCGATCGCGGCGGGGCAGATCACCGCGCTGGTCGGCCCGAACGGCGCCGGCAAGACCACGCTGCTGCGCGCGCTCGCGGGACTGGTGCCGGCCGGCGGCACGGCGCGTCTCGGTGCCGAGGACGTGTTGGCGATGGACGCGGTGGAGCGCTCGCGGCTGATGGCGTTCATGCCGCAATTCGTGCCGCAGCGCCTCGCGCTGACGGTGCTGGAATCGGTGATCAGTGCGTTGCGGGCGTCGCCGGCGCAATCGGCCGATCCAAGTCCCGCCGGATATCGCGACGCGGCGTTGGCGGCGCTGCAACGGCTCGGCATCGTCGAATTGGCGATGCAGCCGTTCGACCAATTGTCCGGTGGCCAGCGCCAGCTCGCCAGCCTCGCGCAGGCGTTGGTGCGGGCGCCGAAGCTGTTGTTGCTGGACGAGCCGACCAGCGCGCTGGATCTGCGGCATCAGCTGCAGGTGATGCAGATCGTACGCGAGGCCGCGGCGGCCGGCACCATCGTGATCGCGGTGCTGCACGACTTGCAGGCCGCGGCGCGCTGGTCCGACCAGATCGTCGTGCTGCGCGGCGGCGCGCTGTACTCGGCCGGCGCTCCCGCCGTCACCGTCAGCGCGCAAATGTTACGCGACGTCTACGGCGTCAACGCAACGGTCGAGACCACCAAGCTGGGCGATATTCATATTTGCGCTGAGCAACTGATACAGTGATCTCCTAAACATCAATGGCCCCGGGGATGCCAACCGCAGCTTCGGGCGGGGAGCGGCGAGACGGAGCGGCACCGGCAAGGTCGGCAAGAGATTCCAGTTGGTCGGATTCTGCGCTAGCTTTGGCGGCGATCCTGGTTGCGGAGCCGCTGCTACTCAACATGGCGATAGCGTCTTCAGATTGGAAATTTCGAGGCCGGGGAGGTCAGTGATCCTCAACGTCGTCGAGCATTATCGTGCCGACAAATCGTCCGAGCGTCGTTCAGGAGTTGCGCGGGAGTGGACCGTCCGGCCTCACCATTTGCGGCAGCAGGAAAAGCAGCCTATCATCGGCAGTCTGCACGCTCAGTTGAATGTCGAACACGCGCGTGATGAGCGCGTCGCGGATCACTTGCTCCGGCGTGCCGTCCGCGGCGAGGGTGCCTTGATGCAAGACGACGATACGGCTGGCGAAACGGGCGGCGAGGTTGAGATCATGCAGGATCGCGATCACGGTGGTGCCGTTGCGCGCACAGGCGAACCTGGAGCCCGTGCATCGCTATGCGCTCAGTCTGGCTCCGGTCGAATTGTCGGATTGCTCCGCGCAGGCGTTGAACCTCGCCCGAGGCCTCGGCATCTTTCAGCAAACACGCGTGGTGGTGTTGCATGTGTTCGACGCCGCGGCGGCGGGCATGTTGAACTATGCCGGCGTCGATCATGGAAAGGTCGATGACTACCTAGTGGACAGCCGAATTGATGCCGCGCGCAATCTGATCAGATTCCTTGATCCGCTCGAATTGCAGGAGGTCGACTACTCCACCTTGGTCAAAGAGGGCCTGGCGCCGACGACGATCGTGGAGGTTGCCTCCGAAATTCGTCCCGATCTGGTGGTGATCGGCACCCATGCCCGGCGTGGTGCGGCGAGGCTGCTGCTCGGCAGTGTCACCGAGGAGATTTTACGCCGGTTGCAGCAGGACATTCTTGTTCTGCCATTCCGCGCCGTACCGCTCGCATAGCCACGACGCCGGCCGCTCGCGCGGGGGCAGCCCCCGGGGCGTCTCTGGGGCGGGCGTGCTAATCAGGGAAGAAGCCGTGGACGCAAGCTCGAAGCTGGGGTGAGCACGAGCTTCGAAGTCGAATTAGGCCAGGGATTGGTCAGGCGATGTGTCTTCGACGGCGGCTCTCGCAGGGAACCACCCTGCGAGTCGTCGTGACGCCGCCTCCTATCCAACGAACGGATTGCAGGCAATTGTCCAGGAGACGGAGCTCTCTGAAACCGTCTTTATCGCGCCGCCGAGCAAGGGCTGCCCGCATCGTTCTGCATCGCGGTCCAGATCGCGAGGAGGCGAGAACCCGGCGCTGCTTCGAAAGTCACATGGCGTGGGCGCAATGGATGACATCGTGCGGCTGCCGCCGAACGAGCGGGGCGCTCCCGATCCTGATCGCAGTAATTTCATGCCCGCCGATTTCCACGCCCCCCTATCCGGCGGCGCGACGGCGGGACGTATCATCATGAAAGTGCGAGAGCGATTGCGCAAGATGGTCTCGAACGGCATAATGTGAGGGCAAGTGAGGCCCAAGAAGCCCGCTGCGAGGAAACATGGGTGGAGTGCCGCGCTTGGATCTGGTCGGGCCCAATTGATCTATAGACGTTCATCGTCCGGGACTTGACCTCTCTCGATCGTGCTCCGCCAGAACCAACCCCGCGCGAGCAAGACGCGGCGATCCGATGGGAGGAAGGAGCGTGGAACAACGCACGATCCGCATCGCGTGGGAGAAGTTTGTCGCCCATGGCCGGCTGTCCACGGGCGTTCCTGCGGCTGTGCTGGCGTCATGGGCGCGATCCAAGAGCTTTGGCGTCGGCGCCGGCGTCGCCGCGGCGCCACTCGCCGGCGAGCCCGAATTGTTCCGGCGCCGGACCACCAGTTCGGACCTGCTCGGCGCGGCCCGCCCAGCGCTGGAGCGATCCGCCCGTCTTCTCGCCGACGCTGGATCGATGATGATCTTGACTGACGCCAGCGGCTTTATCGTCGAGACCGGGGGGGATCCGCGGGTGGTCGATGCCGGACGCAGCAACCACCTGGAGCCGGGCGGTCGCTGGGAGGAGAATGCGATCGGTACCAATGCGATCGGCACCGCGCTCGCCGATGGGCGCCCGACGCTGATCCGTGGATCGGAACATTTCTGCGAAGACGTTCAGCGTTGGACCTGCGCCGCGGTGCCGGTGCGACATCCGATCGGCGGCGATCTGCTCGGTGTCGTCGATATCTCCGGTCCGGCGGGGACGTTCAGCGCCCAGGATTTCGCGCTGGCGGCGGCGATCGGCCAGGAAATCGAAGCTTCCTTGGGCAGCGCCGCCCGGCAGGAGCACGAGGCACTGCTCAAGCGCTTCTTGTCGAAACGCTCGATCTGGCTGAGCGAGGAGATCCTGGTCATCGACCGGCGCGGCGTGCTGGTGCATGCGACCGACCCGGCGACGAACAAACTCGATGCGGCGAACCCGAATACGCTCGCGCAGGATATTCGCCAGATGATCGCGGGGGCTTCGCAGGACGCCTGGCAGGAGAATTGCCGGCGGCGCTTTCCGAATGCCCGCCTTGAAATCGTCAGCAATGCCGACACCGCCGTTGGTTGCTTGATCGTCATGCACCGCAGCCGCCGCGCGGCGCCGGCGCCGGCGGCCGGCAAACCGAGCCAAGAATCCAATGTGGATTTCGACCAGATTATTGGCGACAGCGTCGCCATGCGGGACGCGCGCAGCCGGGCCCGCAAGCTGGCGATGAACGCCTTGCCGATCCTGGTCGAAGGCGAAACTGGGGTCGGCAAGGAGCTGTTCGCTCGCGCCATCAAGGGGGCAGGGCCGGGGGCCGACGGGCCCTTCGTGCCGCTGAATTGTGGCGGCATGCCGCGCGACCTGATCGCGAGCGAGTTGTTCGGATACGTCAAGGGCGCCTTCACGGGGGCGGACGAGGGCGGCCGGGCCGGCAAGATCGAGCGTGCTGATGGCGGCGTGCTTTGCCTTGATGAAATCGGCGAGATGCCGCTCGATCTGCAATCCTATCTGCTTCGGGTGCTGGAAGACGGCATCGTCTATCGCGTCGGCGATCATGTCGGCCGCCGGGTCAACGTCCGGATCATTTCGATGACGAACCGCGATCTCACCGCCGAGATCGAGGCCGGCCGATTCCGACGCGATCTCTACTATCGCATCGCGGCGGCGCGCATTCTGGTGCCGCCGCTGCGCGAGCGCGGCGACGACGTCATCGCTTTGGCGCAGCGCTTCGCGGCGGCCGCCGCCTTGCGGTTGCGGCAGCCCGCGCCAAGCTTTTCGCCGGAGCTACTCGCCCGTCTGCAAGCCCATGATTGGCCCGGCAACGTCCGCGAATTGCGCAATGTCATCGACGCCATGGTCGCGCTCGCGGAATCCGAGCGGCTCGACCTCGCAGACTGGCCGGCGGAGTTTCCACGCGATACGCGGCTTCGCGGGCAGGCGGCGGCTGCAATGAAGCCGACACAGCCGCCGCGCCCCAGCGAAAGCCTGCAATCGGCCGAGCGCGCGGCGATCCTGGCCCAGGTAGCGGCCTGCAACGGCAATCTGACCCAAGCGGCCAAGCGCTTGGGCATCGCGCGCTCCACGCTCTATCTGCGGCTGACTCAGTATCGCCGCGATGAGTCCTCGACCGACTGAGGCGTCCGACCGGCGTACGGACGCGTCGTCCGACTGTCCGAATCTCGGGCGCTCGCAGACGCCAGAGCCCGCTTTCGCAGATGCGGCAAGTGATTGAAATCTCCTGATCTCGACTCCGGCGTGAGGATTGGCACGCGGCCTGCTCTGGTTCGCTTCGTCCGGCCCGCAGAGGCCGGCCTCGAACCAGGAGGAAGCCCTCGTGAATATCCACGCCACCAATCACAGAAGTGTGCAGGTGCTCGGCATCGATGCCGGCGGCACCATGACGGACACCTTCTTCGTCGATTCCGACGGCGACTTCGTCGTCGGAAAGGCCCAGAGCACCCCGCAAAACGAAGCGCTCGGCCTGATCGCCTCCAGCGAAGACGGTCTTGGCAGCTGGGGACTATCGCTCGCCGAAGGTCTCAAGGGTCTGCAGACCGGGGTCTATTCGGGCACCGCCATGCTCAACCGCGTGGTGCAGCGCAAGGGCCTGAAATGCGGTCTGATCGTCAACAGCGGCATGGAAGACTTTCACCGCATGGGCCGGGCGATCCAGTGCTATCTCGGCTACGCCTACGAGGACCGCATCCACCTCAACACCCACCGCTACGATCCGCCGCTGGTGCCGCGCAATTTGACCCGCGGCGTCGTCGAGCGGATCGACATGTTCGGCACGGTGGTGATTCCGCTGCGCGAGGAAAGCGCCCGTCAGGCTGCGGCCGACCTGATCGCCGCCGACGTCGAAGGCATCGTGATCAGTCTGCTGCATTCCTACAAGAACCCGGATCATGAGCGCCGGGTGCGCGACATCGTCACCGAGGAAATCAAGAAGAGTGGCAAGAGCATTCCGATCTTCGCCTCCGCGGATTACTACCCGGTGCGCAAGGAGACCCACCGCACCAATACGACCATTCTTGAAGGTTACGCCGCCGAGCCGTCGCGGCAGACGTTGAAGAAGATCTCCGACGCCTTTAAGGAGCACGGCACCAAGTTCGACTTCCGCGTCATGGCGACCCATGGCGGCACCATTTCCTGGAAGGCCAAGGAACTGGCGCGCACCATCGTCTCCGGCCCGATCGGCGGGGTGATCGGGGCGAAATATCTTGGCGAAGTGTTGGGTTACGACAATATCGCCTGCTCCGACATCGGCGGCACCTCGTTCGACGTTGCGCTGATCACGCAAGGCGAACTGACCATCAAGAACGATCCGGACATGGCCCGGCTGGTGCTGTCGTTGCCGCTGGTGGCGATGGATTCGGTCGGCGCCGGCGCTGGTTCGTTCATCCGGCTCGATCCCTATACCAAGGCGATCAAGCTCGGGCCGGATTCGGCGGGCTACCGCGTCGGCGTATGCTGGAAAGAAAGCGGCATCGAGACCGTCACCGTTTCCGACTGCCATATGGTGCTCGGCTATCTCAACCCCGACAACTTCCTCGGCGGCGCCGTCAAGCTGGAGCGGCAGCGCTCGGTGGACGCCATCAAGACCCAGATCGCCGACCCGCTCGGCCTCTCGGTCGAGGATGCCGCGGCCGGCGTCATTGAACTGCTGGATTCCGATCTGCGCGACTACCTGCGCTCGATGATCTCGGCCAAGGGTTACAGCCCGCAGAGCTTCGTCTGCTTTTCCTATGGCGGCGCCGGGCCGGTGCATGCCTATGGTTACACCGAGGGGCTGGGATTCGAGGATGTCATCGTGCCGGCTTGGGCCGCGGGCTTCTCGGCGTTCGGCTGCGCGGCCGCGGATTTCGAATATCGCTACGACAAATCGCTCGACATCAACCTCGCCCCCGATGCCCCGAGCGGGCAGCAGCAACAGGCGGCGAACACGCTGCAGGCGGCTTGGGACGAACTGACCCGCAACGTGCTGGAAGAGTTCAAGCTGAATGGCTACGAGCCCGATCAGGTGACGCTGCAGCCGGGCTACCGCATGCAGTATCGCGGCCAGCTCAACGATCTCGAGATCGAATCGCCGCTGCCCTCGGCCGCCACCGCCGAAGATTGGGAACAGCTCGTCGCAGCGTTCAACGCCACCTATGGTCGCGTCTACGCAGCCTCGGCGCGCTCGCCCGAGCTCGGCTACTCGGTCACCGGCGCCATCATGCGCGGCTCGGTGCCGATCCAAAAGCCGAAGATCCCCAAGGAGCCGCTGGATGGCGAGGTCGCGCCGAAGGAGGCTTTCATCGGCACGCGCAAATTCTATCGCAAGAAGCGCTGGGTCGATGCCCAACTCTACCGAATGGAATCGCTGCGTCCCGGCAATCGCGTCGCCGGCCCCGCGATCATCGAATCCGATGCGACCACCTTCGTCGTCCCGGACGGTTTCGAAACCTTCCTGGACGGCCATCGCCTGTTTCATCTCAAGGAAGTCTGAGCAGCCGCTCCTCCCAACAACAACCGATGGGAACGATACCATGAACATCAATGTCTTGACCAAGGATATCGAGGGCGCAACACGCGGCATCGTGCGTGGCGGCGAAACCCTGAAGCAGCACCGCGACCGCCTGATGGAGGCGACCAAACGGACCGGGCATTACGCCGGGCTGGAGAAGATGGAGCTACGCGACAGCCAGCCGATCCATTACAACAAGCTGTTCTCGCGGCTGCGCGCCGGCGTGGTCGATGCCCGCGAGACCGCCAAGAAGATCGCCGCCTCGCCGATCGTCGAGCAGGAGGGGGAGCTTTGCTTCACCCTCTACAACGCGGCGGGCGATTCAATTCTGACCTCGACCGGCATCATCATTCACGTCGGCACGATGGGCGCGGCAATCAAATACATGATCGAGAATGGCTGGGAAACCAACCCCGGCGTTCGCGACAAGGACATTTTCTGCAATAACGACTGCCTGATAGGCAACGTCCACCCGTGCGATATTCACACCATCGTCCCGATTTTCTGGGAGGGCGAGTTGATCGGTTGGGTCGGCGGCGTCACCCATGTGATCGACACCGGCTCGGTCGGGCCGGGCTCGATGTCCACGGGCCAGGTGCAGCGCTTCGGCGACGGCTACCAGATCACCTGCCGCAAGGTCGGTGCCGACGACACCCTGTTCCGCGACTGGCTGCACGAGAGCCAGCGGATGGTGCGCACCACGCGCTACTGGATGCTCGACGAGCGCACCCGCATCGCCGGCTGCCACATGATCCGCAAACTGGTCGAGGAGGTGATTTCCGAGGAGGGCATCGAGGCGTATTGGAAGTTCGCCTACGAGGCGGTCGAGCATGGCCGGCTCGGTCTGCAGAACCGCATCAAGGCGATGACCATCCCCGGCAAGTATCGCCAGGTCGGTTTTGTCGATGTGCCCTATGACAGCCCTGATGTGCGGGTGCCGTCCGACTTCGCCAAGGTCGATACGATCATGCATGCGCCGTCGGAAATCACCATCCGCGGCGACGGCACTTGGCGGCTCGATTTCGAGGGCGCGAGCCGCTGGGGCTGGCACACTTACAATGCCCATCAGGTGAGCTTCACCTCGGGCATCTGGGTGATGATGACGCAGACGCTGATCCCCTCGGAAATGATCAATGACGGCGCCGCCTACGGCACCGAATTCCGGTTGCCGAAGGGCACCTGGATGAACCCGGACGATCGCCGGGTCGCGTTCTCCTATTCCTGGCACTTCCTGGTGTCGGCCTGGACCGCACTGTGGCGCGGGCTGTCGCGCTCCTATTACGGACGCGGCTATCTGGAGGAGGTCAATGCCGGCAATGCCAATACCTCGAATTGGCTGCAGGGCGGCGGCTTCAATCAGTATGACGAGATCCACGCCGTGAACTCGTTCGAATGCGCCGCCAACGGCACCGGCGCCACAGCCGTACAAGACGGCCTGTCGCACGCTGCCGCGATCTGGAATCCGGAAGGCGATATGGGCGATATGGAGATCTGGGAATTGGCCGAGCCGCTGGTCTATCTCGGCCGCCAGATCAAGGCGTCGTCCGGGGGCGCCGGCAAGTATCGCGGCGGTTGCGGCTTCGAGAGCCTGCGCATGGTGTGGAACGCCAAGGACTGGACCATGTTCTTCATGGGCAACGGCCACATCTCGTCCGACTGGGGGCTGATGGGCGGCTATCCGGCGGCCTCCGGCTATCGCTTTGCCGCGCACCAGACCGGCTTGAAGGAGCTGATCGCCAGCGGCAAGCCGATTCCGCTCGGCGGCGATACCGACCCGGAAAACCCGACGTGGGACGGTCTCATCAAGGATGCCGTGATCAAGCGCGACAAACAGGCCATCACCACCGAGGAGATGTTCTCCGACTACGACCTCTACCTCAACTACATGCGCGGCGGGCCTGGCTTCGGCGATCCGCTCGATCGCGAGCCGCAAAGCGTGGTCGATGACCTCAATGGCGGCTACGTGCTGGAGCGCTTCGCGGCGCAAGTCTACGGCGTCGTCGTCTCCGGCGACAAGGGCGCCTTCGCGGTGGATCGGGCGGCTACCACGGCGCTCCGCGCGACGATCCGCAAGCAACGTCTTGCCAAATCGGTGCCGACCCGCGAGTGGATGAAGCAGGAGCGCGCCAAGATCCTGGCCAAGGATGCCGGCACCCAAGTCCAGCAGATGTTCGCGGCGTCGTTCAAGCTCGGCCCGCGCTTCCACGACGAGTTCAAGGCGTTCTGGGATCTGCCGGCTGACTGGACGTTGAACGAGGAGGATATCGGCGTGCCGCATTACGGTTCGCACTATTCCATGGACGTGTCCGAACTCCCCGACGTCAGGACGGTCCAGCTCGTCGAGCAATGACCGCCGCCATCATCGCTGCTGATATCATCAACAAGGAACATCCTCATGGCCTACACGCGCGCCAAGATCGCCGATCTCATCGACGGCAAGATCGACCACGACACGCTGCACCAGATGCTTTCGACGCCGAAGGATCCCGGGCGCTTCGCCACCTATCTCGAGATCTTGCAGGACCGGGTTTCGTGGCAGGACCGGATCGTGCTGCCACTCGGACCGAAGCTGTTTATCGTGCAGGTGAAGTCCAGCAAGCAATGGAAGATCCGCTGCGACTGCGGTCACGATTTTTGCGGTTGGAAGGAGAACTGGAAATTGCACGCCAACATCCATGTGCGGGATTCCGCGGAGAAGTTGGAGGAGATCTATCCCCGACTGATGGCGCCGACCTCGTCATGGCAGGTGCTGCGTGAGTATTACTGTCCCGAATGCGGTGCGCTTCACGACGTCGAAGCGCCAACGCCGTGGTATCCGGTGATTCACGATTTCGAGCCGGATATCGATACGTTCTACAGGGACTGGCTCGGCCTGCCGGTCCCGGAACGAACCGGTCACTGACCATCGCAGCGCCCGGTGCCGGCCCCGCCGGGCCGGGCGGCCTGCAGGCTGTGCCATGACCACGAACCAGCGGAAGTCATTCCGTACCCCGCGGCGGGCGGCGAACAAGCCGATCTCGATGACCTCACGTAGCTGTCCGGTCGGAAGTTGCGTCTTGGTCCTGCCTCCGATCGTCTTCGCGAAATTCAGCCTCACAGGAGCGGCAGTACCGTTCAAACGAGCAGTCGGCGTGAAAGCCTTCTCCTCGCCGCAGCAGAGGTGTTCTTCGAGCAGGGCGACGCCGCGACGAGCATCGTGCGATCATCGAGCAGGCCGGGGGATCCAAGCGGACAATTTACAATGAGTTCGGAAGCAAAGAGGGGCCGATGGCGGGATCGGTTCGGCCAAGGCGCGCCTGATGCAGGCGGTCAACGATCTCTCAAAGGGATTTGTCCTCGCGGTGCCGCATCCCGAGGCGACCCGGATTCGCGACGACGTCGGGTTCTTCCAGGCGGTCCGCGCCGTGCTCGCCAAGAACGAACCTGGCGAGCGCAAGAGCAACGAGGAGCTCGACCGCGCCATCCGCCAGATCATCTCCAAGGCGATGGTTTCCGATGAGGTCGTGGACATTTTTGCCGCCGCCGGTCTGAAGAAACCGGATATCTCGATTTTGTCTGACGAGTTTTTGGCCGAGGTCCGCGGCATGCCGCAGCGAAACCTGGCGGTCGAATTGTTGCAGAAGCTGCTGAAGGGCGAGATCAAGATGTTATTCGGCGTGCAATGTGGGGGACGATCGAGCCATGCGACGTAGTGGTCCGATCGCTTCGGCCGAACGATATAGACGATGCCTGCCGCCGTCCGGACAGGCACCTTTTCGCCGCGGCGGACTCCTCTCGCTGGGCGCCTCAAATGTCCCCTAACCAAAGCGCCTGCTCAAGTCGCGACCCATCATGCCGCAAACCGGCTCGCGAGTGTGGAGGCTGGAAGGCGTTTCGCCTTCCAGCCTATGGGTGATGATGGCCATGCCCCCGTGTCTCCAGCGGCGGGTTTGCTCTTCTTATCGTTGTCGGCCACCCATCACCTTCCGCTGCACCAGCGGCTTGTTGGCTCTTTTCTCATTCCGAGATTAGGTGAAACTCCTTGAGCAGTTCCGCGATCTCTGTCCCTTCGAGCTTCTTCATCAGCAGTTTGTGCAGGAAGGACGGCCCGGGAAGATCGATGCCCTTGCCGTCCCTGAGCGGTCCGATCGCCGCCAGCAGCGTGCGGATGTCGTACGTCGAGTTGAACACTTCCGGCACGCCGCGTTCGACATTCATGAGCGTGTAGACCGCCTCCATCGGCGTGCGCACCGAGTATTCCGTCGTGAAGATGCAGTCGCGTTGCTTCGACTCGGCGAACTGGCCGATGAAGGCGAAGTTGACGGCGCCCTCAGGAACCACGTCCGGCCGGTCGCCCGCCTGGCGCGGCATGAAGAAGGCGGTGATATAAGGCATCATCACCGGCACGGTGTTCGCGCCCGCCGCGGCGAGTTCAGGGATATCCTCGACCGGCACGCCGAGGTGATAGAGCCACTCCTGGGTGATCTCCTCTCCGGTGCAGTCCAGCATCGGCTTCTTAACATAGTCACCGGGCCGGTCGACGAATAGCGCATAGAGCCAGGCAATCATCTGGTCCTTCGGCTGCTTCTTAAAATGCGGCTGGCGATGGACCGCCCAACTCATGAGCCAGCTCGAGTCCTTCACCGTGACGATACCGCCGGTGACGATCTTGCCCGTAAACGGATTGCGTTTCGCAATTTTCTCGACGTACTGCGGAATGCGCTGGTCGAGTGCGGTGATGGTCGCAGACGCCCATTTGGTTTCGGTGACATGGGCGCCGAACACATCGGGGCGGCCGAAGGCGGGATCCTTGGCGGCGATGCGGCGCCACAGATCCCAGGCCGGCGCGGGGCCCTCCCTGAGTTTTGCCGGGGTATGGTGATCGCCATTGTCAGAATTCTCGGTCAGCGACCCGATGGTGATGAGGACGAGATCGTCGGGGCCAAGATCGACGCCGCCCTCGACGCCCTTTTCGGTCCAGTGAATCCGCGTCGCTTGTTTACCCTCCGCGTGGATGTCGAAATCGACATCGGTAACCTCGATGCCGTAGCGGAACCGGACGCCGTGATCCTGCAACCACTTCACCAGCGGCAGGACCATTGATTCATACTGGTTGTAGCGATTGAACTTGAGGGAGGAGAAGTCGGCGAGATTTCCGATATGATGGATGAAGCGGTGGAGATAGAGCTTCATCTCTAGCGCGGAGTGCCACTCCTCGAAGGCGAACATGGTTCGCCAGTAGAGCCAGAAATTGCTCTTGAGAAAGTCCTCGCTGAAGACCTCGTTGATCCGCTTGTTCTCCATCTCCTCACGAGTGGCAAGAAAGACGGAGAGAAGGTCCTTTTGCGCCCTGTCGTTCAGCGTCAACAGCGCCTTATCCGGTGTGTCCTGACCCTGGTTCTGGGTCGCGCGTTGCAGTGAGAAATTCGGATCGTCCTTGTTGAGCCGGTAGAATTCGTCCAGCACACTCGCATCCTCGACCTCGAGCGAGGGGATCGATCGATAGAGATCCCAGAGGCATTCGAAATGCTCCTCCATCTCGCGACCGCCGCGGATAACGAAACCCTTTTCGGGCACATCGAGGCCATCGAGCGCGCCGCCGGGAACGTCCAGCTCTTCGAGGATTGTGATGCGTTCACCGGCCACTCCACCGTCGCGGATGAGGAAGGCCGCGCCAGCCAGTCCCGCAAGACCCGAGCCGACGAGCCACGCAGTCTTCTTGTCCGCGCTCTCCGATTTTCGGGGGCGGACGAATGCTTCATAGTTTCCGCTGCTATAGTGCATGGCGAACTCTTTCATTGTTGAGTTGAGATGGGGCAGTCGATGTGCCTGTAGCTGTAGAAGCCTTCGCCGGAGGCGATGCCTGGCTAGCCATTGTCGCTGGAGCTTGCCTTCTGCCGGGCCGGGAGCGTGGCCAGTCGCGCCTTTGCGAGAGCTTCTCGTCGCTGATGTCGCACGCGATGACAGCGAAACCACTATAGGCGGTCTGGCTCGGAGGGCCTCGGACCTCACGGACTCTTTGACTGCCCAATCGCGGTGGCTTCGGCTCCGTGGTGCGTAGCTTCTGAGCGGTGACATCGGAGGCGAATTTCACGACCTTAATCGACTTGCCGCCGTGATCTAACATCGGATTATATGATGCCTGAAGCGGACCTCATTGCCTCCCTTACTGATCCTCCCATATTCGGCGGATTGAAACTCCCCCCAGTTCAGCGCAGCCCGGAACTCGCGGTAGCCGCGCCGTCTCAAACGGTCGGTTCGACAAACATGCTGTGTGGCGTTCCAACGATTTCGGAGAGGGGCGCGCCCGCGAGTCGAAAAGCGGCGGAGGTTGCCGCGATTATTTTGACTTCGGTTTATCCTCATCAAAGATCGCGCGGCAGGCGGGGGTGAGTTGTGGGATTCGTCTTTGCATGCATAGCGTGATCTTGTCTCGATCCGGAACGAACTCGGAGCAAAGCCTCATGGCGTCGTCTTTGCAGGCAATCTCTTTCTCCGCTTCGGTGGAGCCGGCGTGGGCCCAGGTCGGTACGATCAGACAGATCATCAGGATGCAGCGTGTCGCAATTGCCATCGCAATCTCCAATAAGAAACGGTACGGTATCGTATCAAAAATGCGCGAGGCGTTGAATCGTTCCTTTGGGAGTGAGCCCACCAGTTTGCTTCACGTGCATGGAGAGGAACGCGTCAAGCTGACGTCAGCTCGCGCGCTAATCGGGGGCTGGACTAGTCGGAGCGCGAGCGAACGCCGTTGAGAAATAGATCGATCGACTGTCGCAATCGCTTGAGCCGGCCGCCTGACAGGCGGCGGCCTTCTACGCCGAGCGCCACCATGCGCATCGGCCCGACGATCACCGCGTAGAGAAAATGCTCGGCTGCATGATGCGTATCGATCCGGTCGAGCGTGCCGTCCGCGCAGGCTTGATTGAGAATTTTCTCTATCGTGCCGACCGCGCGTGGCACCGCGAAATCATACAGAATGCGGCCAAGTTCCGGAAATCGCTCAACTTCGGCGGTGACGATCCGGTCGAGGGCGATGGCGTCCGGTTCGCAAGCGATCCGAAGTATCTCACAGGCGATCGCTTCGAGTTGATGCCGCAGCGGGCCCACCACGGCGGAAATGGCGTCCATCTTGGCCATGCGTTTTTCGACAAAGCGAACGACCACGGCCGTGAACAAATCTGGCTTGCCGCTGAACCGGGTATAAAACGTCCGCTTTGAAATCGCCGCTTCGGCTGCGATGGTGTCGATGCTGACCGCCTCGAAGCCGGCGCGAAGAAAAAGCGCGGTGGCCTTGTCGACGATGTGCTCGGTGAGACGGGCAGATGCTTGGAGGGAGGGGCGTCCACCGTGACTCTTCCGAACTGGAAGGGGCGATTTCGGCGGATGGCTCATTGAGGTCCTTCCATGGACAATTATTGATCTGGAACTTTCGATGACGCGACTTCGGGCGCGGGGGCGTCCGACCATCCCAATCCCAAGCTCTTTTGCAGCGCAATGTAGTCGTTCATGAGCTGCGCCTGAGCTTGAGCCAGACTTTGAACTGTCTGGAGCCGTTGCCGTTCGACGTCAAGCAGATCGATGACGCTGACGGTACCGGCTCGGTTCCGCTGTCGCATCAGCTCGGCGGCTTTGTCGGCCGACGCGCTGGCACGCGCCAGTTTTGCAACTTGGCTGCGCTGGTGACTAAACCGTGACAACGACGATTCAGCGTCCTGCAGCGCGGTGAGGACCGTGTTTTGATACTGCGCGATAGCAGCGTCGGAGCCAGCTTCGGCCTGCCGAATACGCGCGAGCGTCCGTCCGAAGTCGAGCACATTCCACTGCAGCGTCGGTCCGACATTGCCGATCAAGGAGCCCGCAGTCCCAAACACGGCGGTGGAGGTCGATACTGAGCCGACATTTCCGAGCAGCGTGACGCGAGGGAAATAGCCGGCTACCGCCTGTCCGATCTGGGCATTGGTGGCGGCAAGATTTCGTTCGGCTTCACGGATATCGGGTCGCCGCCGCAGCATCCCGGCGGGGTCGCCAATGCGGAGGGGCCGTGGCGGGACTGGAACGGGCCTGGGCTGGCGCAGCTGGGAGTCGAGCGTGCCTGGCTCCAGCCCAACCAGCACGGCTAGCTGCCCGCGGTTCCGGTCGATAGTTGCGCGCAGCGGGTCCGCCATCGCCTCCGTACTGGCCAACTGCGTGCGCAGGCGCTCCAGATCAAGGTCGGAGGTGGTGCCGCCGCCCAGGCGCTGAGCGGTCAGATCGATGGCTTCCTGTTGCAGCTTGACCGACTGCAAGGTCAGATCAAGCCGATGCTGCGCGTCGCGCAAACCGACATAGCTCTGGGCCACCTGCGCCGCGAGTTGGACTTGGGCATCGGCAAACCGCGCGACCGCGGCGTCGGCCTGCGCGACGGCCTGTTCGGCAGCCCGTTGGCGACCGCCGAAGATATCGATCTCCCAGCTTGCATCGAAATTCGTATCGTAGAGATCAAGGTTGGTGCCATCGGGAATCTGGCTGGCGATGGCTTGGCCACCGGCAACATTTTCGAGACCGCGGCGGGCGTCTCCGAGCGGAATCCGATTATGCAGATAGGCGCCCGCCACCGACCCGCTCGGCAGCAGATTGGCGTATTGTTCCCTGGCACTCGCCCGTGCCTGACGCACCCTGGCCTCGACGATCTGGATCGAGGGGCTGTCCGCAAGGGCGCGTTCGATCAGTTCGGTCAGCATGGGATCGCGGATCGCCCGCCACCAGTCCGCCGACGGCTCCAGGGCGCGGGCGCTGGAGCCGAGACGTCGAAAGCCCTGGCCGGTCTCGGCCAGAGGCGCAGCAAGCGGCGGCCCGGCATAGTCAGGACCGACCAGGCATCCGCCGAGCGAGGCGGCCAGCGGGAGAAACGCAATGCTGCGAACAAAAGCATTGACCATACTTACCTCACCCTACCGAAACGCCGGCATCCTTCGGCAACGGCCGCAGCAACACGACCAGCGGAATGGTCACAAGCAGGATGACGCCCAAGACGAAGAACTGATCGGAGAATGTGATGACCGTTGCCTGCAGGCGGATCGCCTGGCCGAGGGCCTGCATGCCGCGTTGCACGTCCTCGACGCGCGCGCCGAAGCCGGCGATCAGCTCCTGCACTCTGACGGAATTGCCGCTCAGCGCTTCGGAAATCCGATCGACATGCAGGGTGGTCCGGCGCTCCTGCAGGGTCGAGATCATCGCCAGCGCCATCGAACCGCCGAGGTTGCGCGCTGCATTGAACAGGCCCGACGCGTCTTCGACCTTGTCCTGGCTGACGGAGCTGGTCGCCGCTTGATTGAGGAAGACCAGCGTAAAGAACTGCGCAAAGCCGCGGAGGATCTGCGCAAACAGGAAGTCGATTCCCGAGGATTCAGGTGACAGGCCGGCGTTTAACAGGCAGCTGATGCCGTAGAGAAAAAGCCCGAATCCAATCGCGATCCGCACGTCCAGCCGCCGCACCAGAAATGGAAATAGCGGCATCATCAATAGCGTCGGAATGCCGCTGAGCAGCGCGACGTAGCCGGCCTGTTCGGCGTTGTACCCGGCGATTTTGCTAAGGAATTGCGGGATCAGATACAGGATGCCGTAGAGCGCTCCGCCGACCACGAGGCTCATCAGGAACACCCCGCCGAAGCTTCGCTGGAAAATGATGCGAAGGTCGATGACCGGCTTGCGACTCACCAATTGACCCGCCGTCAACAGACCGAAGCCGAGCAGGGAGGCCAGACTTAACAGTATGATGAAGTTCGATTCGAACCAACGCTCGCGCTGGCCTTCCTCGAGCACAACGGTGAGGCAGCCCAAGCCGATGGCCATGCCGATGATGCCAAGCCAATCCGCTTGCGCGACCTCGCGCCAATGCATGCGTTCGGAGGGAAGCCCCAACAACAGCAGTCCAACCAGTCCGATGCCGACCGGCAGGTTGAGGAAGAATGCGTAGTGCCAGCTGACGTTTTCCGTCAGCCAGCCGCCGATGATCGGACCTAGCACCGGACCGAGCACCGCGGTCAATCCGAACAAGGCGATGCCGATCGGGCGCTGGTCCGGCGGCAGACGTTTTGCCACGATGGTGAGCGCCGTGGGGATCATCGCGCCGCCGGCAAACCCCTGGCCGATGCGGCCGGTGATCATCGAAACGAGTGTTGTCGAGGTCCCGCACAGCATCGAGGACAGCACGAAACCCACCGTGACGACGAGCAGGAAGATCCGCAGCGAGAGCAGACGCTCGAACCAGCCCGCCAGCGGAATCATGATGATTTCGGCGACCAGATATGCGGTCGAGATCCAAGTGCCTTCGGATTCGCTGGCCCCGACCTCACCCTGGATTTGTGGTAGCGACGCGTTGACGATCGAGATGTCGAGCGTCGCCATCAGCGCGCCGATCGTCCCGGCTCCGACGGCCAGCCATGCGGTGAGATCGGCGCGCTGAGGCGTTGAACTGGCTTCGGCCGGATCGCTCATTGCCCGCTGATCCGGCTGTCTTGCTGTTCTCGTCTTTGGCGGTTGATCTCGGCCTTGGCGTTACGGGTATCGACATCCACCACGATCGACAGTCCGGGCACCAGCACCTTGCGCGCCTCCGGGCCGGCATCAATCCGGATTCGCACGGGAACGCGCTGCACTACCTTGGTGAAATTGCCGGTCGCATTCTGCGGCGGCAGCAACGAGAATTCCGAGCCGGTGCCGGGTGAGAAGCTCAGCACTTCGCCGTGCAGCTTCTCATTCGGCAGGGCGTCGACTTCGATGGTCGCCGGCTGGCCGACCCGCATCAGTCCGATCTGGGTCTCCTTATAATTTGCCTCCAGGTAAAGATCATGGACCGGGACGACGGTCATCATCCGCATGCCGGGCTGAACGAATTGGCCGACCCGCGCGGTCAGGTCGCCGACGCGGCCCGCGATCGGGCTGACCACCACCGTGTTGTCCAGATCGATTTGCGCTTGATGAAGTTGGGCCTCGGCCTGCTCAATCGCGGCTTGCGCTTCGGCAATTTGCGCTTCGATTGAGGGGACCATCCGACGCGCCGACTCGACCTGCGCGTTGTTTAGGGCGACCTGGGCGCGTGCCTGATCGCGCTGGTTTCGGATCTGGTCGTAACGCTCGGTCGCTTCGGCGCCGCTCGCTGCCAACGGCCGATAACGCGCGACCTGGTTCTCGGCAAAAGCCAGGCTCACCTCCGATTGCCCAAGCTGAGCATTCGCCTGTTCGATCTGGGCGTATTGTCGGTTCAACTCGGCTTCCGCGCGAGCTTTGCCGGCCCTTGCCTGATCGAGTTGGGCCTTGGCCTGCTCAACTCGAACCCGGTAGGAACGGTCGTCGATCTTCGCCAGTTGATCGCCAGCCGCGATCGTCTGGTTTTGGACCACCGGTACCCCAACTAGATAGCCCGAGACGTTCGGCGCAATCGAGACCTGATCCGCCTTGAGATACGCGTCATTGGTGCTTTGAAAATAGCTACCCGTGGTCCACCAATACCAGCCATAGCCGGTGCCACCAAGTAGCAGCAGGATCGCAGCGGTGATCAATCCCCAACGTAACCAGGGATTCGACAGCATCGAGGGGGCCAACTTACCCTGCGTATCGTCGTGGTCGGTTGGTGGGGGAGCCTGCTCCTGGTCGTGGGAGGCAGATTCCCTGGAGCGTTTGTTCCCGTCAGCCGGCTCCGACGCCATTTCCAACCTTTCATAAAAACGGTACTGTATCGTTTACATAATACCGCATCGATTTCAAGCGAGGCCTTTATGACGCGCTCGGCCGTTGATCGTTCCAATAATCGAACGGAGCCGACGTTGCCATTTGTCTGGGACACCGGACAAATTGCCGGGTGTTGTGATGCGGGGCTTGGTCCGAGCTATCGCCGTTTCCCAGCTTCGCGTTCGGTTAGCCTCGCCGCCGCGTTGGCCCAAATTTTCCGATTGCGCCTTGACTCGAATTCGTAGGGAACCATATTATTCAACGATGGTTGATTAACCGGCTGGGCCACGCTTTGGTGGCCCGCGGCGCCTGGCATCGGCCAAACCGTCGAGATCATGTCATGAAAACGACCGGCCAATTCCTGCTCATCTTGATGCTTGCGCTGGGACCAATTTCGGCGAACGCACATAGCGTCGGTGAGAATGCAAGCTCGCCATCGCAGCCCGAACAACGCCAGCCATTGTCGGTTCAGAGCGAACTCGAAACCTTCGGTCGGGCGATCGTTTCGGCACGGGAAGGGATTGCGGCGGTCGAACAGCAGCTGGCAGGTGCGAAGGTGGTCGATATCAGCTTCGATGGCCAGGTGGAGACACCCGTCTATCACGTCAAGGCCTATCGGAACGGAGAGATATGGAACGGTTCGATCGATGCCGCGACCCGGGCTATTGTCCGCGACAGCTGGATGCCAGCTTCGCAGCTGGACGCCGAGGATAAGAGCAACATCGCCGATCTAAAGCGCGCCGGGTTTGATTTGGCCGAGGCGGTGGCTGTTGCGGAAAAATACGGCGCGGGAAAAGCGGTTGGGGCTGGATTGAGCCGCGCCGACGGTCGGCTGATCTTCCTCGTGGTCGTCGTCTCCGACGGCGCTTTGAAGGAGATATCGGTCGATCCAGCTGAGAAAAGCCGGCGCTCGCCTCCCTCGTCGAGAGCTTTCTAGCCAAAGCGCAAGAGCGTCCTCGGAGCTCCTGCGTTTCGAAGCCAGCCAGCGTGCCAATATAGCATTGAACGCTCGGTCGTTTAGCCGAGCGTTTTCTCGTGCGCGTCAACTTCACATTGTGCCGCCGGGATCGATCAACTCAGCATCGGCGAGAGCTCGGGATCTCCCTTTGTCATCGCACGTTGATACGCCGGACGTCCACCGATGCGTGCAAGATAGCCGCGGATATTGGGATAATCGTCAAGACGGCGTCCGGTGAACGCACGCATCGTCGTCAAGGCAAACAACATGATGATGTCAGCCGCAGAGAAGTCCGCGCCAGCCAAATAGGGCACCTTGCCGAGCCGCTGTTCGATCATCGCAAAGCCGCGGTCGGTCCGCGCGGTGTAGACCGCGACAAACGGATGGTCCGAACCGATTCCGACTCCGAGCTGATCGGCGCCGCTGATACCGGCTCCCAGCATCTCGATCGACTCGCTGGGCATCAATGTGCCGTTGGCGAAATGGAACCAGAACAGATAGTCGGCAAATGCCGGATCGTCCGGGGCAACCTTCAGCCGCCCGTGTCCGTATTTGGCCAGGATGTATTCGATGATCGCGCCGGATTCCGCCAGCACGAGATCGCCGTCGGCGATGACCGGCGAGATCTGCATCGGATGCAGCGCCTTGTATTCGGGGGGCGCCATCCGGGTTTGCGGATCGCGTTGATAGACTTCAAGGCGATAGGGAATGTCCAGTTCTTCGCACAGCCAGACGATGCGCTCGGATTGCGATAGTCCGAGATGGTGGACGGTCAGCATCAGTCATTTCTCCAGGGAGGGCGGACGGTTTGCCAGCATTGCGATGATGTCCTGCAGGGTTTTCCGAAGCGTCTCGACAGCGCCGGGGTCGAAATCCAGGCCCTGGGCGAGCGCCTGCGGCACCACGCTGGCACGCTTGCGTAGCGCGCGGCCGGCATCGGTCAGTTCAACGAGAACCCGGCGTTCATCTTCCGCATCGCGCCGCCGGGTCAGCAGTCCGGCGGTTTCCATCCGCTTCAGCAACGGCGTCAACGTGCCGCTGTCGAGATACAGCTTCGCCCCGAGGTCACCGACGCTCTGCGACGGTGAGTCCCAGAGCACCAGCATGACGAGATATTGTGGATAGCTCAGGCCGAGTTTGGCGAGTACCCGTCGGTACAGGCGGGTCACCAGGTTGGATGAGGCATAGAGCAGAAAGCAGACCTGGCGGTCGAGGCGCAGCGGATGGTCCGACTGTTTTGCCATCGGTACTCCTTCAGAGGGCGGGTGAAGCGACGGGTTGCATTCAGCGTGTCGTCACCGCGATCACGACGTCGATATTGCCGCGCACCGCATTCGAATATGGGCACGTCGCATGCGCCGCCGCCACGATCGCTTCGGCGACCGATTGTTCGAGGCCTGCGATGGTGACGTTCAGCGCCACGGACAGCACGAATCCGCCGCTGCCGTTCGGCGCGAGGCCGACCTCGGCCACGACTTCGATATCGGCGTCGGCGACCTTGACGCTCTTGGCGCGTGCCACGTGGATGACGGCGTTTTCGAAACAGGCGGCGTAGCCGGCGGCGAACAGCTGCTCGGGGTTGGTCGCATCGCCCTTGCCGCCCAGCGCCTTCGGAAGAGCCAGTGAAAGCGACAGCAAACCATCGTCGCTGCGAACGCTGCCGGCGCGACCGCCGATCGCCGTGACCTTCGTGGAATAGAGTGCACTCATGATCGCCTCCCGTTTTTGAATTTCCGCTGTTAAATAGCGCACAATAAGATTGTGTGCAATATAATAAGTCGTGCCATTTGGTTGCCGCCGCATCCGGTGCGGCCGACGTCGCGGCAGCACCGGCACGGTTGCGGTTCAGCCGGTGATGGCGATCCTCTTGATCCGCTTGTTGAGGGCCTCGGCGAGACCGATTGCGCCGACGCCTGCCACAACGTGGAGCACGCGCAGCAACCAGGATGTTTCCCCGAGCGGCAGATGCACCTGCAACAAGCCGAGCACCGGAACGATAGCGGCCCATAGCGCGGCGATCAGCGCCAGCTGCGTGGCCTGTTCACGCGCGAGCACGGCAAGCCCCCACACCGCGATAACCAGCAGGACGCCGAGCCCCATATGCAATTCCAGCGGAACGTCGTAGCCCAGCCAATAGGCGATGCCGACGCATAGCGCGAGAATTCCAAATAGGCGGCTGGTGAAGATGAAGGCTTTGGTGGTGTTCATGGTCGTCCTTTCTCTAAAGCTTCAGATGTTGTCTATGTCGGCGTGTCGCAGATAGCCGTGGCCGTTGTGGTCCTCGGCCAGCATGTCGATTGCGGCCTGCCGCGGGGCTATGCCATTCGTGAAGGCCACGGCGTAGCGCCAGTCGGCGAAGTCGTTACGGGTCAGGCCGATGCCGCCGGTGATCTTGTCGAGCTCGATATCCAAGCGGCGGAGCCAGCGCGTGAAGTTGAATTGGTGGATGGCCACACTGTCAGCATCGAACATCTTGGGTTCTCCTGATTGACGGATTGAACGGTCCGCGTCGGTGATCACGTCGCGTCCTCCGCCAGCCATTGCCGCAACGACTTGGTTGCCCGGTTCTTGCGCGACAGCAGCGTGCCGATCGGTTCATTCCATTGCGCGGCGAGTTCGCGGAACGGCACGCCCTCGATCTCGACGGCGATCCAAACCGCCCGTTGCGCTGGCGGCAGCCGGTCCAGCGCGGCGCGCAGCCGGCGTCGAAGCTGCGTCTGTTCCAGCGTCTGTTCCGGCCCGAGCGCGGGATCTTCAACCTCTTCGGGCAACGGTGTCAGCTCGCGACGGCGGCGAATCCGGTCGATCACGCCATTCGCCAGCGCCCGGAACAGATAGGCCGTCACATTCTCCACCTCGGTGAGCAGATCGGCCCGCTCGATCAACCGCAGCACGGTGTCCGCAACGACATCCTCGGCATCCAGATCGGAGGCGCCAGACAGCTTCGCATGCACGAAGCGGAGCAGGCGGCCGCGATCGCGGCGCACGACGTCCGCGACCTGATGCCGAATCCTGGCGACGTCGGGCGCAGCGTCGGTGAGGCGATTGTCACTCGGCGTCACCCGCGCCCCCATCGCCGGCGAGGTGGCGAGCCGCGTGTGCTTCGAACGCGGGCTTACCCTCTTTTTCCCACCACGCGGCATACAGCGTCGCATCGGAAGCGGATGAAGACCGCGACGGCGCGCACGGTCGCGTCTTGTGGCCATGCGATCCATGGTTGAAGCTGCCGACCAGAACGCGGGTCAACACCAGCATCGCGAACGCTTGCCAGTAGGTGAGGGCAGGCATCGCCAGCAGGTCTGGAACGACGGCGTTCCACGCCACCATCACCACCCAGCCGAACAGCAGGCCGAATACGACGGCGACAGCCAGTCCCAACGCGACATGTTGGATGATCAGAAGAAGCCGGCCAAGCGACATCACGAAATCCCTTTCAAATGCGCGCCGCCGACGCAGCGGCGAGCGGTGCCGCATGCAGGCGGTTCGGCGCGCGATGCGCAACGCCGCTGTGTGGCAATGCAGTTGGTTGGATGACGCAAGGATCGGCGATTTATTGCATCCGCCGAATTCGGCTTCTGATGTCCCTAAGCTCCTGGTCTTTTTGGATCGTCGGGCTGCGCCCGCAGCGAGGACGAAAAAGCCCGCACAGCCGCGGTGACGTCATTGCGCATGTCGAACTCGGTCTCGCCGTTCAGCCATTGATTGATCAGGCCCATCACCATGCCGCAGAAGGCTAGCGCGGCGATCTCCGGCCGCCAGTGCGGCGCCAGCCGGCCGCGTTTCTCGGCCAAACGAAAAATGATGGTGACCGAGGATCTGAATTTGCGGTCGAAGTTGCGCTGGCGCTCCGGCGCTTCGACCGCTGCGAAATTGACCAGGTAGGTGGAGAGCCGCTTGCGTTTCGGATCCATCTCCAGCTCGCAGAGCCGCCCGGTCATGTCGCGGACCAGTTCGTCCATCGGGTCGAGGGTATCGTCGATCTCGAGCTGACCGGCGAGTTGTTCGAGCGGAAGGCCCATCCGGTCCAGCAACGCTAGCAGCAGCCCCTGCTTGTTCTGGAAATGCCAATGCACCGCCCCCCGGGTGAACCCGGCCGCCACGGCGATCTGCTCCAGCGACACCTCGGTGACGCCGCGTTCGAGGAACAGCCGCTCAGCCACCGCGAGTATGGTCTCGCGCGTTGTTTCTGCTTCCAGTTTCGTCCGCCGCATGGCGACTTTACCTCATCCATTGACATACATACTAAACGTATGTAAATCCCGTTCAAGTCATTTCCGCTGCCTGCAGCGGGGATCGAGAGGCCATATGAATATCGCATTGCGCCCGGCTCTGGTGTGGGCTGCTTTAGTTCTGGTTGTCGGGGCTGCCCCGATGGTTGCGTCGGCGCAAATGGGGCCATCCGGGCCGCCAGCGGTCGGCGTTGCGCCCGCAGCGTTACGCCCGGTGGCACAAAAGGAGCAGATCACGGGGCGGGTCGAAGCGGCTGAGCGCGTCGAGATCGTGGCTCGGGTCTCGGGCTTCCTTGAA
Source organism: Rhodopseudomonas palustris BisB18 (assembly GCF_000013745.1). Taxonomy (GTDB): domain Bacteria; phylum Pseudomonadota; class Alphaproteobacteria; order Rhizobiales; family Xanthobacteraceae; genus Rhodopseudomonas_A; species Rhodopseudomonas_A palustris_F. The sequence continues at coordinate 3,990,446 of NC_007925.1, read as the reverse complement.
CAGCGACTGTTCACCGAAGGGGCCGAGGTCAAGGCCGGTCAGCTGTTGTACCGGCTCGAGCGCGGCTCCTACGAAGCCGCGGTTGAGACCGCCCACGCCGCGATCGATCAGGCCAAAGCCCAGCTGGAAAACGCCGGCATCACGCTGGCCCGTTCGCAGAAGCTGCTGGAGGGGCCGGCCGGGATGCAAAGCTCGGTCGATACCGCGCGGGCCAACAAGCTCACCGCCGCCGGGCAGTTACGCGCCGCCGAAGCGCAATTGCGCCAGGCCGAGATCAACCTCGACTACACCGAAATCCGCTCGCCGATCGACGGTCGGATCGGCCGCGCCGTGACCAAGGTCGGCAATCTGGTCGGCCCCACCAGCGGGCCGCTGACGACGATCGTCAGCCAGGATCCGATGTATGTCGTGTTTCCGGTTGCGACGCGGCGGGTGATGACGCTTCGCTCAAAGCTGATCAAGGACGGCTTCGCCGCCTTGAAGGTCCGGCTGAGGCTGCCGGACGGACGACTCTACGACCGCGACGGTGAAGTCACCTTCATCGACATCAATGTTGCGCAGGACACCGACACCATCCTGCTCCGGGCGACGATTCCCAATCCGCCGCTCGGCGAGCAGAAGGACGGTCAATTTCCCCGCGAACTGATCAACGGCGCATTGGTCACCGTCTTGCTGGAGGACGCCGAGCCGGTGCAAGTCGTCGCGGTGCCTCGGCAAGCGGTGCTGTCGGACCAGCGTGGCAGCTACGCCTATGTGATCGATGCAGGCAACGTGGCGCGGCGCCGCGATCTGCAGCTCGGTCCTTCGACGCCGGAATGGGCGTCGGTCGAGCAGGGGCTGAGCGCGGGCGAGCAGGTAGTCGTCGAAGGCGTGCAACGGGTTCGCGCCGACACGCCGGTGAAGCCGGATCCAGTCTCATCCGGCGATGCCGGCGCGCACCAGAACCCGGGTTAGGTCGATGTTTTCCGCTATTTTCGTCGATCGACCGCGCTTTGCCATCGTCATCGCCATCCTGATGACGATCGTCGGACTGTTGGCGCTGACCCGCATCCCGGTCGCCCAGCTTCCCGACATCGTGCCGCCGCAGGTCCAGGTCACCACGCTGTATCCCGGCGCCTCGGCGGAGGTGCTGGAGTCGACCGTGGCGCAGCCGCTCGAAGCGCAGATCATCGGCGTCGACAAGATGATCTACATGAAGTCGTCGAGCGGCAACGACGGCAGCTACACGCTGACGGTCTCGTTCGAACTCGGCAGCAACCCCGACATCAACACGGTCAACGTCAACAACCGCGTGCAGACCTCGCTGTCGCAGTTGCCCGCCGAGGTGCAGCTGCAGGGCGTCACCGTCAAGAAGAAGTCGTCGTCGATTCTGCAGGTCGTGATGCTGTCCAGCGACGGCAAGTACGATCCACTGTTCATGACCAACTTCGCCACCATCAACGTGCTCGACGAACTGGCGCGGACCCCGGGCGTCGGATCGGCGTCGCTGTTCGGCCGTCTGAATTATTCGATGCGGATCTGGTTCGACACCATCCGGCTCACCAGCCTCGGGCTGGTGCCGTCAGACGTGGTCAAGGCGATCCAGAGCCAGAACATTCAAGCGCCGGTCGGCCGCATCGGCGCCCGCCCGGTGAGCTCGGATCAGCAGCTTCAGATTAATGTGCAGACCCAGGGCCGGCTGTCCTCGCCCGAGCAGTTCAAGAACGTCGTGATCCGCGCCAATCCGGACGGCTCGGTGTTGCGGGTCGGCGACGTCGCCCGGGTCGAGATGGGGGCGCAGAACGAGGACGTCGAGGCCCGCCTCAACACTTCGCCGTCGGTCGCGATCGGCATCTACCTGGCGCCGGGGGCCAATGCGCTCAACGCGTCGACCGCGGTCAATGCCACGCTCGACAAAATCCGCGGCCGGGTTCCGGCGGGATTGAAGGTTCGGTCGATCTACGACGCCACTACCATCGTCAACGAGACCGTGGATGAGGTGTTGAAGACGCTGGTCGAGGCGTTCGTCCTGGTCGCGATCGTGGTGTTCGTCTTCCTCGGCAATTTGCGCGCCACCATCGTGCCGGTGATCGCGGTGCCGGTCAGCATCATTGCCTCCTACGCCGTGCTGCTGGTGCTCGGCTATTCGATCAATACGATTTCGCTGCTGGCGCTGGTTCTCGCCATCGGCATCGTCGTCGACGACGCCATCGTGGTGGTGGAAAACGTCGAGCGAATCATGGAGGAGGAGCCGGAGATTTCCGCCGCCGACGCCACCAAGAAGGCGATGCGGCAGGTCACCGGGCCGATCATCGCGATTACCATGGTGCTGTTCTCGGTGTTCGTGCCGATTGGATTCATCCCAGGGATTTCCGGCGAATTATTCCGGCAGTTCGCCGTGACGATCAGCGCGGCGATGTTTGTTTCCGCAATCAACGCGCTGACGCTGTCGCCGGCGCTGTGCGCGGTGTTCCTGAGGCATTCGCCGCATCGCGGCGCGCTGGCGCGGATCGGTCACGGAATCGACAAGGTGCGCAACGGCTACGCCTTCGTGGTGCACAAGTCGCTGCGGATGGCGGCGATCTCGCTGCTTTTGGTCGGCGGCTGCGCGCTCGGGTCCGGCTTGTTGTCGCGCATCACTCCGACCGGCTTCCTGCCCGAGGAAGACCAGGGCGCTTTCTTCATCAACATCCAGCTTCCGGAAAGCGCCTCGGTGGAACGCACCAGCAGGGCGGTGGCGCAGCTCGAGGATATTCTGGGCAAGATGCCCCAGGTCAAGGATACCATCGCGGTGGTGGGATTCTCCATTCTCGACCAATACGGCGCGTCCAACAGTGCCCTGGTGATCGTCACCCTGAAGCCGTTCGAGAATCGCCGAGGCGCGATGGACTCGGCGCAGGCGCTGATCGCCAAGACCTTCGGTGCGGCGACGCAGATCAAGGCCGCGACCGTCATCCCGTTCAATCTGCCGCCGGTGATCGGACTTTCGACCAGCGGCGGATTCGAAATACAGCTCGAGAATCTTGCGGGCGGCGACTTCGCCACCATGGGCAATGTCACGCTGGGACTGCTGGCCGCCGCCAATCAGGATCCGAAGCTCGCGCGGGTGTTCTCGACCTACGCGGCGAGTTCGCCGTCGATCTATCTCGATATCGATCGGGAAAAGGCCGAGGCGCTCGGGCTCGGTATCAACGACATCTTCACGTCGCTACAGGCGACGCTCGGCGGCTACTACGTCAACAACTTCAATCTCTATGGTCGGACCTGGCAGGTCAACATCCAGGCGGAGTCCGAGGACCGACGCGATCTGTCGGCGCTGTGGAGCATCTATGTCCGCAACGCCAAGGGCACCATGGTCCCCTTGCAAGCGGTGGCCTCGGTACGGACCGTGGTCGGGCCGGCGGTGATCACGCGCTACAACAATTATCGCTCGGTCACCGTGATGGGATCCACCGCGCCAGGAGTTTCGTCCGGCGACGCGATGGCGGCGATGGAGAAGGTCGCAGCCAATACGCTGCCGTCCGGATACGCCTTCGAATGGACCGGGACCTCTTTCCAGGAGCAGAAGGTGGGCGGCCAGACCCCGGTGATTTTGGCGCTTGCGGTGCTGTTCGCCTACCTGTTTCTGGTCGCGCTGTACGAAAGCTGGGTCATTCCGATCCCGGTGCTGCTGTCGGTCACGGTCGGCGTGCTTGGCGCGTTTTTCGGTCTTCTGGTCAGTGGGCTGGCGCTCGATCTCTATGCCCAGATCGGGCTGGTGGTGCTGATCGCGATGGCCGCGAAAAACGGCATCCTGATCGTCGAATTCGCCAAGGAGCAGCGCGAAGCCGGAGCCAGCATCATCGAGGCGGCCGAGACCGGGGCGAAGCTGCGGTTTCGCGCGGTGATGATGACGTCGATCGCCTTCATCGCCGGTCTTGCGCCGCTGGTCTGGGCCGACGGTGCCGCAAAGATCGCGCGTCGTAGCGTCTCGACGCCGGTGTTCGCCGGGATGCTGGCGGCGAGCCTGCTCGGCATCTTCGTCATTCCGATGCTCTACGTGACCTTTCAGACGCTGCGCGAACGGGCAGCGCGCTTCCGGCGCAAGCCGGGCGAGACCACCGCGGTCGCGCCGCATCCGCCCAACCGGTAACCGAACGACGTGGATAGAGGAACTGTCGATGGGGCTTAAGAACATTGTGGTCTTCGTGGAGCCATCGAACGCCGGTGCCACGCGGGCCCGCTACGCTGTCGAGTTGGCGCGGCGTCATGGCGCGCATCTGATCGGCATTTTCGTGGCGTCCTCCGATGGGCCGATCCCGGCAAATGCCTATGTCCGCGGCCGCGACGCGATGCGTCGGCTGATCGAACTGCACGACGCCAACGCCATTGAGACCACCAGTGTCGCGAGCCGAAACTTCAACACCGCGACCAATAGCGCTGACATCACCTACGAGTTCAGGATCATCCGCGAGATCGAGTCCGACGATACCAAGTTGCATTGCCTGCACGCCGATCTGGTGATCGTCGGTCATCCTCGGCCCGGCGGGCTGCCGCTCAATTCGTCGGCCGAAGGCCTGTTGCTCGCCACCGGCATTCCGTTCCTGATCGTGCCCGACGGTTGGCCGTCGGGAGCCGTTGCGCAGCGGGTGCTGTTGGCATGGAACGCCAGCCGTGAGGCGAGGCGCGCGATTGCGGATTCGTTGCCCCTGCTGTCGGCGGCGCAGTCGGTTTCGATTGTCGTGATCGATGCTGCCAAGAATCGTCTGCATGGCGAGAATCCCGGCGCCGACGTTGCGGTCTATCTCAGCAGACATGGTGCGCATGTCACGACCGAGCCAATCGATTCCAACGGATCCCCGATCGCCGACGTGATCTTGCAACACGCCGTGCATGGCGGCTTCGATCTCATTGTACTTGGTGCCTACAGTCATGCCCGGGTTCGCGAGGCGGTGTTCGGCGGCGTGACGCGATCGCTACTCAAGTTGGCGACCATTCCGATGCTGATCGCCCACTGATTGATCACACTGCGGTGTTGCTGCGGTTGGCAATTCAGAGCGGCTGCCAAGGCAGCGAATGCCGACAATGATAATGGGGGGAGAAACGGCAGCATGACGATTTCGCGGACGAAGGCCTCAGCCGAAGCGGGCATCAAGCAAGCCTTGGAAGAGCGCTTCGCAATGGGCGACCGGGTTTGTATGAGTCCGCTTGGAGCCGAGCGGCATCCAAGATACGCGGAGCAACGCGGCACCGTAGTGGGACTAAGCCGCTATCCCAGTGTGGTGCGCATTCAACTCGATCGTTCGCGCACGCCGGTCGCACTCCACAAAGACTATCTGATGTTGGTTGAGGCGTCCTCACGACGGTCATGAGATCGCGGTAGAATGGCAACGGTAAAATTGACGAGGTTCTGCAACGGCTCCGCGCTGAGGGCGCTGATATACCTTTCCGTCTTTCTTTTTGAAGGTCGACGTTCGCCCTCTTGATTGCGGAACTAGCTGTCACATCTAATCAACATATGATGAATAATATCCGACCCGCCCCTGGAGGATTAATGGCATGTTGAAAACCAGCCTTGCCCATGAGCAATTGGAGTGGACCAAGCAGAAGCTCGACGAGATCGATGCGACGCTTGCTTCGCTCGAAGAATCCGCAAAGAGCCTGAGCAGCGCCGCCCGCATCGAGGCGGAGCGCGCGTTGGCACGGATCGCGACGGCGCGAAACGAGTTCAGCAGGAACGCCGATGTGCTGCGTGCGCAGACAGCGGACGCCGGCGAAGGAACCTACGCAGCGCTGTTGGCCAAGTGGACCGAGGTGGAGCTTGGGCTTCAGACCTATTTGGCCGCCGCGGCGTCGCAGGCCGACACCGTGAAGAACGCCTTTGCGGCCCGTGCCGCTGCGCAACGTGTGACATGGCAGAAATCGCTCGCCACGATCCAGGCTGCCGCATCTGAAACGGTCGAGCGGGCCCGGATCGAAGCCGACGCCGCCGCCGCTCGGCTGAGTGAAGCGGCCGCGAAGGTGGAGGCCAAATTCGGGCAGGCCTCCAACGCGGGAGACGAATCCTGGAAGGCTATCCAAAGCGCGATCGCCGAGGCGCATGCGGTCCAGCAGCGCACCTGGAAAGCGATCACGGACAGCTTTGCCAAGCTCGGCTAGGCAGCAGAGCTGCTCGCGGCCGCGCAATCAGTCGGTGACTGATGACGCAAGCTCATCGAAGGTCAAGGCCCGGCGGGGCTTTGACCTGTTCTGCTGGATTGCGGACCCGGGCGTAGGGGGCCTTAAGCGAACCCGACCGCCAACAACGCCCGTTTCAACTCGCGACGAAACGCTTGTTCCTTTTTCGCATGACTGGAAAACCGGGCTATGAACGGGCGCATCACGACCGTCATGGAGATGGCGGCCGTGAACGTGGCAAAGAAAAAGTCGGGGTTGACGTCCTTGATGGCACCGGAGGCGTGAGCCGCGCGAATCGGCGGCAAGAGTAGATCATGCATGGGCCGCACCAGGCGGTCATACACATATTCGAACCGTTCACCTTGTTCGCCGACTTCGTTCACCACGAACATCGCCAACTGTGGCGTATCGCAGAGATGATCGATCATCCGCGCCATCGCCAGTTGAAGCGTTTCGCCGGCGGATGTTTCCGGGGAACCCCGTTCGATGATCGAGCGGAAATCGGGTAGGGTGCGCTCGGCGATGTCGTCGACGACCGCACGCCACAACCCCAGCTTTGAGCCGAACTGATGCGGGATGAGCGCCACATCGATCTCGGCCTCCGTCGCAATCTGCCGAAGGTTGGTGCCATCGAAGCCGTGGCCCGCGAACGCCGCGAGCGCAGCTTGCAGGATCGCCACCGATTTCGGCTGTTCCGTTTTTCGTGGGCGTCCCCGACGCTTCACAGCCACCTTCGCCGCCATTCTGTGAATCTCCTCGGCCGATGCGGCAAGGGCCGCCACATTGACATTTTCACGCATTGCTTTTAATCAACGATAGTTGAATTGGTGCTGATGTTTGTCTCACACCTTTTCGCCCCGTGGTCGACAATCCGCAACTCGCATCTGTCCCGGGGAGGGACCTCGATGAGCAAGTTTGCCGTTATCATTTTCGGGGACCAAGCGAAGGCCAATGAAGCGTTGCGCGTTCTCACCGAGCTGCAAGCCGACAACAGCTTGGTGCTGTTCAGCCAAGCTGTCATTGCCAAGGATCTTGCTGGAACTGTCTCCCTGATGGCCCCTGTATCGGGCGGCGCCGTTGGATCTGCGGTCAGCGGTTTGGCGAGCCGTTTGATTGCGGTCCCGGTGGGCGGCCATGGCGGTCTGTCGGATGCGGGCGTCTTGGACAGTTTTTGCCAAGAGGCCGCCGACGCGCTCAAGCCCGGCGCGACCGCCATCGTGGCTGAGATTTCTGAAGATCGGTTGGGCCCTCTTAACACTCAGATGCACGCGCTCGGCGGCCAAGTGCTGCGGAGCTGCAACGGCTACTCCGAGGGCGACGAGATTGCCAAGCTGACCGGTCGCCAGATCGCGAACATCGAGCGGCTCAACGCCGAATACGTCCGGGCGCCGCAAGACGCCGACAAGCCAAGCGAAACGCCTGTCGATGCTGTAACGCTTACTCCCGACGAGCGTGCAAGCAATCAGAGTATCGTCAAAGCCAACGCCGAGGCACGCTCCGCCAAGCTCAGTCAGGCCTGCGGTCTGACGAAAGACGCTCTGAGTTGAAGTCAGGCGAGCCTTGCCATGCGCAGTGACCGTCGACCGCAGGCCGACGACGCAATGTCATATCGGAGCATCGTTAAATCCGGCAAACAACGGAGTTTGCGCCACTGCGTGGCGTCGTAGCACGCCGTCCTGCCCTGAAGCGGTTAACAAAAAAGGCCCGCCATGCATCATCCTCGTCTTCGATCCACCGTCCTGCCGGTCCTCGTTGTGACGCTCGGCCTTCTCGTCGCCGGATGCTCGTCTCTGCCCAGGACGCCATATAGCGTCGGGGATGCTTCCTCTGCGCGGGTCCTCGATCTTGTCGACCTGCGTCGCTACGCCGACCAACCGGCCGGCACATTCATGCAGGCCAATCACCAACTGATGTGGCGGGGGGCGCGGACCTACCTGGCGCTGTCGGGCGGCGGGGCGGATGGTGCCTATGGCGCCGGTGTGCTCAATGGCTGGTCGGAGGCGGGCGCGCGGCCGTCATTCTCAATCGTGTCTGGCGTCAGCACCGGCGCATTGATCGCGCCATTCGCGTTTCTCGGTTCTGACTACGACACGACGCTGCGCGAAATCTACACCAGCGGCATTGCCGCAAGTCTCCTCGAAGACCCCAACCCGTTGAAAGCTATTTTCGGTTCGGGTCTGTTCGGAAACGCGAAAATGCGCGAGCTGGCAGCCAAATACTATGATGCCAATGTCGTCGCTGCAGTCGCCGTTGAATACGCCAGAGGCCGGCAACTTGCGATCGTGACGACGAATATCGACTCCCAGCGCACCGTGATCTGGGACATGGGGCGTATCGCTTCGCTTGGGACGCCGGAGTCGTTGCGTCTGTTCCAGGACGTCGTCGCCGCTTCGGCAAGTGTGCCAGTGGTGTTTGAGCCGATGCTCATCACTGCCGCAGCGAACGGCAAGCAATTTCAGGAGATGCATATCGATGGTGGCGTGACGGCGCCCGTCCTGACCCTCCCCGAGGCTTTCCTGCTCCGTAACGCGGCTCCGGCCAAACCGGAAAATTTGCAACTGTTCATCCTGATCAACAACAAGGTTGAACGGGAATTCCAGCTCGTCACCAACAGCACCGTCGAGATTGCAGCACGATCGTCCTCGACCATGTTGAAGACGCAGACGCGATCGATCCTTTACAACACTTACGCCTTCGCGCGGCGTAATAAATTCGGCTTCAACCTGACCTATATCGAAGGCGACAGACCGTTGTCGCCTGCCGGATTCGATACCGCCTACATGCGCGAACTATTCCAGTATGGCTACGACAGAGCCCGAAGCGGCCACGTCTGGTCGCAATCTCCTCCTGCCGATAACAACGAGGCGCCCTCCGCGTCTCGAATTGCAGCCGCACGGTGAGTGCAATAGCAACGACCGAAAACCGTGACATAGAGGCCGATCGATGACGATGAAGGATTTCAAAAGGCCGTGGATCGCCGCGTTGCTGGTCGTGCTGGTCGGCGGCGTTGGCTATTTTGTCTGGAAAGAGTTCGGCAGGAGCAGTCTTCCGCAAGGCATTGCCAGCGGCAATGGCCGTATCGAAGCGACGGAGATCGACATCGCCACCAAGACGCCGGGGCGGATCCGGGAAATCCTGGTCAACGAAGGTGATTTCGTGACGGCCGGCCAGGTGCTCGCCCGCATGGACACCGATCAACTGGAAGCGCAGCGCCGACAGGCGATCGCCCAGCATCATCGGGCGATCGTCAGTGTTGACACGGCCAAGAGCCTCGTCGCGCAAAGAGCTGCCGAACGCACCGCCGCCATCGCAGTCATCGCCCAGCGTGAGGCGCAGCTCGATTCGATCCAGAGAAAGCTCGGGCGCTCGGAGCGGCTGATCACCACCAGTGCAGTGTCGCAGCAGGTTCTCGATGACGATCGGGCGAACGCCGAGGGCGCGAAGGCTGCCGTCGCAGCGGCTCAGGCGCAACTCGCGGCGGCCGAGGCCGCCATCAGCGCCGCCAATGCGCAGGTGATCGATGCCGGAGCATCCGTCGATGCGACCCAGGCGGCGGTCGAAAGCATCACCGTCGACATCAACGATGCGATTCTGAAATCGCCTCGCGACGGTCGCGTGCAATACCGGGTCGTGCAGCCGGGTGAAGTGCTGTCCGCCGGCGGGCGGGTGCTCAATCTGGTTGATCTCGGCGATGTCTACATGACGTTCTTCCTGCCGACCGCGCAGGTCGGACGGATACCGATCGGAGCCGAGGTCCGGCTCGTGCTTGATGCCGTCCCGCAAGTCGTCATTCCTGCCAAGGCGACCTTCGTGGCGGACGTCGCCCAGTTCACGCCGAAGACCGTCGAGACCGAAGAAGAGCGGCAGAAGCTGATGTTCAGGGTGAAGGCGCACATCTCGCCGGCGCTGTTGAAGAAGTACATCCAGCAGGTCAAAACTGGTCTTCCCGGCATGGCCTATGTCAAGTTTGATCCGAAGGCGGAATGGCCGGCCAATCTCAACGGAACGCTGGCCCAATGACCGTTCAAACGTCCGCCGCCGGGCTGGTCGGATCGACTCAACCCGTCGTGCGTCTTGCCGCGGTCGATCTTGCCTATGGCGGCAACCACGCGCTTCAGGGCATCACGCTCGACGTGCCCGCCGGTTGCATGGTCGGCTTGATTGGCCCCGATGGCGTGGGAAAGTCCAGCCTGTTGTCGCTGATCGCAGGCGCGCGCGCCATCCAGACTGGAACCGTGGCGGTGCTCGGCGGCGATATGGCCGATACCGCCCATCGTCGCTCGGTTTGTCCGCGGATCGCCTACATGCCGCAGGGGCTCGGCAAGAACCTCTATCCGACGCTGTCGGTATTCGACAATGTCGATTTCTTCGGACGGTTGTTCGGCCAGGGCAAGCAGGAGCGGGAGCGTCGAATTCGTGAACTCCTGCAAAGCACCGGTCTGGCGGCTTTTGCAGACCGCCCGGCGGGCAAGCTTTCGGGCGGCATGAAGCAGAAGCTGGGCCTGTGTTGCGCCTTGATCCACGATCCCGATCTTCTGATCCTGGACGAGCCCACCACCGGCGTTGACCCGCTGTCACGCCGCCAGTTCTGGGAACTCATCGACAGAATTCGCGCCGAACGCGCCGGCATGAGCGTCATCGTTGCGACGGCCTACATGGAAGAGGCCGCGCGCTTCGATTGGCTGGCGGCGATGGATGCTGGCCGGGTTCTCGCCACCGGCGCTCCGGCCGAACTGCTGAGGCAGACCGGCGCCGCCACGCTCGACGGCGCCTTCATCGCGCTGCTTCCGGAGCAGCAGCGCCGCGGCTACGCCGAGGTCGTGATTCCGCCGCGTCCCGTTGGCGTCGACGACGACATTGCCATCGAAGCCGAGCACCTCACCATGCGGTTCGATGATTTCACCGCCGTCGATGACGTGAGTTTTCGGATCGGCCGTGGCGAGATCTTCGGATTTCTCGGCTCGAACGGTTGCGGCAAGAGCACGACCATGAAGATGCTGACCGGACTGCTGCCCGCCAGTGAAGGCACGGCCAAGCTATTTGGACAGGAAGTCGACCCGAACGACATGGCGGTGCGGCACCGCGTCGGTTACATGTCGCAAGCGTTCTCGCTGTATTCCGAACTCACCGTCCGCCAGAATCTCGATCTTCATGCGCGGCTGTTCGGCATGCCTGTCGAAAAGATTGCGTCCCGCATCGACGAGATGGCGCAACGTTTCGATCTCGCAAACTATATTGACTCGTTGCCGGATCCCCTGCCTTTGGGAATCCGCCAACGGCTTTCCCTCGCCGTCGCGGTGATTCATTCTCCTGCCATCCTGATTCTCGACGAGCCCACCTCCGGCGTCGACCCGATCGCACGCGACGGCTTCTGGCGAATCCTGTCCGACCTGTCGCGCACGGACAACGTCACCATCTTCATCTCGACCCACTTCATGAACGAGGCCGAGCGCTGCGACCGGATCTCGCTGATGCATGCCGGCAAGGTGCTGGTCAGCGATTCGCCGAAAAACATTGTCGAAAGCCGTTCCGCCGATTCGCTGGAAGCGGCCTTCATTGCCTGCCTGGAAGCCGCGATCGGTCAAACTGCAAGCGTTGCACCGGATATCGGGCCGATTGCCGCCGCCGCCGAGAAGAAAGCCGAAGCAGGCATGTCCGCAAAGCCAGGTGCGTGGCAGCGGTTGTTCGATCCGCGGCGCATGTTTGCCTACACCCGCCGCGAAGCCCTTGAACTGCGCCGCGATCCGATTCGCGCCACGCTGGCCACCATCGGCAGTGTCATTCTGATGTTCGTGCTAGGTTATGGCATCAACATGGATATCGAGAATCTGACATTCGCAGCGCTGGACCGCGACGACACCACGATCAGCCGCGACTATATCCTGCAAATCGCCGGGTCGCGCTACTTCAAGGAAAAGGCTCCGATCACGGATTATGCCGATCTCGATCGACGCATGCGCAGCGGTGAGCTGAGCCTGGCGATCGAAATTCCGCCGGGCTTCGGCCGCGACGTGGCGCGCGGGAAGAACGTCGAGATCGGAGGCTGGATCGACGGCGCGATGCCCACGCGGGCGGAAACCGCGCGCGGTTATGTTCAGGCGATGCACGCAAGCTGGCTGACTCAGAAGGCGACAGAGCAGTATGGCGCCGCCGCCGTCGCCGGCAGCTACAACCTGGAGATCCGTTACCGCTATAATCCGGACGTCAAGAGTCTGGTGGCGATGGCGCCGGCGGTGATCCCGCTGCTGCTGCTGTTGATACCGGCCATGCTCGCTGTGCTCAGCGTGGTTCGCGAGAAGGAACTCGGATCAATCGTCAATTTCTACACCACGCCGGTGACGCGGCTCGAATTCTTGATCGGCAAGCAATTGCCCTATATCGCGCTCGGCATGCTGAACTTCGTGTTGTTGACGGCCTTCGCCATTTTCGTGTTCCGCGTTCCGTTCACCGGCAGCCTGCTGGCCCTTGCGAGCGGCGCACTGCTCTACGTCACGACGACGACCGCAATGGGGTTGATGATCTCGATTTTCATGAGCAGCCAGATCGCCGCGATTTTTGGAACCGCTATCATTACTTTGATTCCTGCGATGCAATATTCAGGGCTGATGGACCCGGTGTCCTCGCTGCAGGGCGCCGGCGCGTTGATCGGGCGAATCTATCCCACGACCTATTTCGTCAACATCACGCGCGGCACTTTCTCAAAGGCTCTGGATTTCGGCGACCTGTCCGGTTCGTTTGTGCCGCTGCTGATCATGATCCCTGTGCTGCTGGGACTGGGTTCGATGCTCCTCAAGAAGCAGGCGAATTGAGCATGCGCTCGGCCAACATCGTTCAGCTTGGCATCAAGGAATTTCGGGGGTTGGTCAGCGATCCGATGATGCTGATCCTGATCCTCTACGCTTTCACATTTCAGATCTACACGGCATCGACCGCGCTGCGCGAGACGCTGAACCGCGCGGCGATTTCGGTGGTTGACGAGGATCAGTCGCCGGTGTCGTCGCGGATCATTGCGGCATTCAATCCGCCGTATTTTGCAATCCCGATGCTGATCACACAGCCCGAAATGGACGCGCGCATGGACTCGGGTTTCGACACCTTCGCGCTCGATATTCCGCCAAATTTTCAGCGCGATCTGATGCGCGCCAAGTCACCCACGCTGCAGCTCAACGTCGATGCGACCCGCATGTCCCAGGCCTTTACCGGCGGCGCCTATATTCAGTCCATCGTCTCGAGCGAGGTCGCCGAATTCCTGAAGCACTATCGGGGCACGGCCACCGTTCCCATCGACCTTGCGCTGCGGGCCCGTTTCAATCCTGAACTTAACAAGGGCTGGTTCGGCGCGATCAACGAGGTCATAAATTCCATTACCATGCTGTCCATCATCCTGACCGGCGCTGCGCTGATCCGAGAGCGCGAGCACGGCACCCTCGAGCATCTGCTGGTGATGCCGGTGACGCCGGTCGAGATCATGGCCAGCAAGATCTGGTCGATGGGCGTAATCGTTTTGCTTGCGTCTACGGTGTCGCTGCTGGTGATCGTGCAGGGGATCCTTGCGGTGCCGATCGGAGGTTCGGTGACGCTGTTCCTGTTCGGCGCGGCCCTTCACCTGTTCGCCACCACCTGCATGGGGATCTTTCTGGCGACCATGGCCGGCACCATGCCGCAATTCGGGCTGCTGCTGATGCTGATCCTGATGCCGCTGCAGGCCCTGTCAGGCAGCCTCACGCCGCGCGAGAGCATGCCCGAAATCATTCAGACCCTGATGCTTGCTGCTCCGAACACCCATTTCGTGATCCTCGCGCAGTCCATTCTGTTTCGGGGCGCCGGACTGGACGTTGTGTGGCCGCAATTGTTCGCGCTGACCTTGATCGGGGGCACCCTCTTTCTGGTCTCATGGGTGCGCTTCAGGCAGTTTCTGCGCTAATTCATTATTGACGGTCACTCACATTGACGCAGGCGAATGCGAGCGGTCGAACGGCACGGATGCCGCATTGGCGGGGAAAACGGCCGCAGTTTTCCGATGACGTAATATCAGTGGGATGGATCGCCGTTGCTAGACTGTTGCCGGGGATAGTTTAGTTACTGGCCTTCAGGAGCCGACCGCAGATATGCGCCGGATCACATCCGCGGCGAGATGGGGCTTGGGAGGTCATGCCGGTTCTGGGTGGCGTCGAGCCGGGTCCAGCGATGCGGCGAGGATGTCGAAACCGGCGAGAATGTTGGCACTCTCGCGATTCAGCAGATATTGCATGGCGATGCCGAACGACGAGGCGAGGATCATCCGCGCCAGAGCGTCATTTTCGCTGCGCCTGGACGTCGCCGCATCGGCGAGATCGGCTGAGAGATGGACGCTGATCGCAGCAGCAATGTCTTCGATGAATTGATTCACGTCGCAGCCGAATTCGTCCGATCGCATTGCGATATTGAAGAACTCCAGAAAGTTCCGATAAAGATCGGTCTGGTTGCGTAGCAGTTCGCGATTGTAGTCGATGATGTCGCGAATCTTCGCAGCCCGCGTCGCCGACTTCGACAGTTTGGCGGCGAGGCCGTCGCTGTAACGCTCGCGCATCCCTTTCAGGACTTCGTTAAATAGCCCGTCCTTGTTCTTGTAATAGTAGTGCAACTGGCTGAGGGCGACTCCCGCCTCGTCGGCGATCTCGCGCAAGGTGACGTTGTTGCAGCCGCGCAGGGCGATACACTTGAACGCCGACTCGAGGATCTTCTGCGAACTCTTGCCACCCTTAGGGGTCATGGCGGGTCTCTCCGTGCGCGGCATTCGGTCCGCGGCAATCTAGAGCTATACGGTTGGATAGGAAACCGCCACTTTGCGGCGGCTCCGCCCTCGTCAAGCGACGGCATCGAGCTTCGATGCGCCCTCCGGTGTTGCCGTGCGCCAATCCGCCAGCGCCGCATCGAAGTCGCCTCCGGTGATCGCGAAGGGTGCGAAATCGGCGCCCGGCTCGGCGATGATCGAGGCGCGAATGGCCGCCATAGCGGCCCGCCGGCACAACGCCTCGAGATCGGCGCCGCTCATGCCGGCGCAAGCCTTCGCCAGCGCGGCCAAATCCACGTCGCTGCCCAGCGCACGGCCGCGGCAGTGGATCGCCAGGATCGCGGCGCGGGCGGCCCGATCGGGCAGTGCCAGAGTCGCGATATGATCGAAACGCCCCGGGCGCAGCAGAGCCCGGTCGATCAGGTCGGGGCGATTGGTTGCCGCAATCACGACGACGCCGTCGAGACCAGCTAGTCCATCCATCTCGAGCAAGAACTGCCCCACCATGCGATCGCCGATCCGGGCGCCGCCATCGTCACCGCCGCGCGACGCGACGATGGCATCGACCTCGTCGAAGAAGATGATCGATGGCGCCGACTGGCGGGCCTTGCGGAACACGTCGCGGATAGCCCTTTCGGTCTCGCCGACCCATTTGGACAGCAGTTCCGGCCCGTTGACGGCGATGAAATTGACGTCGCTCTGGGTGGCGAGCGCTCGCACGATCAGGGTCTTGCCGGTTCCGGTCGGCCCGGTGAGCAAGATTCCGCGCGGTGCCGTCGTCTTGACGAAGGCCAAACGCTGCGGATATTTCAGCGGCCATTCGACCGTCTCACGCAGCAGCGCCTTGATGTCGTCGAGGCCGCCGACCTCGTCCCAGTGCGACGCCGCCACTTCGGTGATGAGCGATCGTGTCGAGGCGAGCGGCACCTCGCGTAGAGCGCGATGGAAATGATCCATGCGGACCTGGAGGTCGCCATCGAGCGCCGCGGCGGCGCCCGGATCGCCGGCGACCAGGCGTGGGCCGAGATCGCGGGTGCAACCCATCGCCGCCTCGCGGCACAGCGCGGCGAGATCGGCGCCGAGATAGCCATGCGCCGCCGCCGCGATCTGCGCCAGATCGACGTCGTCCGCGAGCGGCATCCGCCGAGTGTGGATGCGCAGGATCTCGAGCCGGCCGGCCCGATCCGGCGGAGCGATGCCAATTTCCCGATCGAAGCGACCGGGGCGGCGCAGCGCCGGATCGAGACTGTTGGGAAGATTGGTTGCGGCGATGACGACGATGTTGCCGCGCGCCGTCAACCCGTCCATCAGCGCCAGCAACTGGGCGACGACGCGCTTTTCGACGTCGCCGAGCACGGTTTCCCGGTTCGGCGCGATGGCATCGATCTCGTCGAAAAAGATAATTGCGGCCGGTTGCTTCCGGGCGTCGGCGAAGATCCGGCGAAGCATTTCCTCCGACTCGCCGTAGTGTTTCTGAATGATCTCCGGGCCGTTGACGTGGAGGAAGTAGACACCGGCTTCGCAAGCGACGGTGCGGGCGATCAGGGTCTTGCCGCACCCCGGTGGTCCGTAGAGCAGAACGCCCTTCGGGGCCTCGACCCCGAGGCGGGCGAATACGTGCGGGAAGCGCAACGGCAATTCGACCATCTCGCGCACCCGGGCGACCTCACGAGCGAGGCCGCCGACGTCGTCGTAATGGGACGTCGCGGCGTCTGCCATCGCCCGATGGTCGATCGTCACTTCGGTCGCCCGACCGATGACGCCGCTGCCGTCCGGGATTACGTCGACCACCATGTAGCGTCGGCGCTGGCCTTTCGACCCGATCTCTACGCGGTCGCCACGCGCGACGCGGTGATCATCGAAGCTGCGACGCGGCGGGTTGCCATCATCGTCGGGCGCCGACCGCCCGAGGCGTGGTAGCGAGCGGCACAGCCCCGCCCACCAACCGTTGCCGACGGCGGCGCCGAATTTGGCGCCCCCGTCGGCAAGACGGGCGAGACGAACCAGCCGTGCCACGACGACCTCAGGCACCGAACTGCACCCGCGCGATCGCCTGGGCGACACCGGGAACGGTGGGAACCTTCAAACGCTTCAGATCCTGGACCATGTACCAACCGATGATGGCCGTGAACAATCCATAGCTGATGAAGGCGACGTGGAACGACCAGTAGCCGTTCAAGGCGAACGGACCGGACTTGATGTAGGGCAGGAAGGTCAGCGGCAGGAACGATAGGCCAGAGAACAGTGCCAGCACCGCCGACCAGCGCGGCATCAGCGCCGGACGTTCCTTGTCGAAGAAGGCGAACAGACAGATCGCGATCACTTCGACGGTGGTGATCATGTAGGTCATATCGTAAGTGTACCAAGCGAGAAAATGCACGGCCTTGATCAGCGCGGGATCGACGGTGCCGGCGTTTTCGGCGCACCATGCCCACATTACCGGACCAAACATCAGCACCCAGCCGGTCAGCACACCGCCGGTGAGCTGGATCAACGACAGGATCGGCGTGGACTCGCGCCGCCACATCTGGACGGTCAACTGGCAGGCCCAAATTAGATAGAGAATACCAAGTGCCGTCGACAGCGACTGGCCAAGCAGGATGTCCGACCGGTACTTCACATAGAAATTGTCGACCAATTCTTGTGCGGAGAACAGCGGATCGGGCGGCGGATAATTGTGGCCGAGCACCACCCAACTCAGCCCGTAGAAAACCACGAAAGCCGGACCGCACCAGGCGGCGGCGACTTGAATTTTGCGGGATAAGGTCTCGTCCATCAGAACCTCTTGCCAACTTGAAGCCGGACACGCTCGCGTGGGAGCGTTCCATAAAATCGGACGGATGTCCGACCGAAATTACGTTTCTACCAAACACCAGCGGTTGTCAACCCCGCCGGCGCCGGCGGGGAGCCCTCCGAAGTGACTCGGGTTCTTCCGTACGATTGTGATGTTGAGACAAACGGTCGAGCGGCCCTATCGATGGAAAGCGAGCGCGGTCTCGTACCCTTGAAGTTTCCCGCACGACGCAGGCGCTGCGCTGGCACGACCGAAACCCATGCGGCTGCATCTCAACGAGGTATCGGTCAGTCGCCGGGCGCGTGGGCAGTGCAGTTGATGGACCGCGCTGGGCCACACTGCGGCGAGCCCCGGCATACCGAACAACATCAAGCTGACCTTGCTGCCGTCGCGTCGGCCCGAACTGCACCCGCTAGAGAAGATCTGCCAATCGAACATAATGAGGTAGTAGGCGCATGTCGGTCGATTCTAGGGAAACTTAGATATAATTCGACCAGCGTTTCGAAATATCAGAACATCGTGCAGCGCATCACCTCGCAGGTGGCAAATTGACTCACGCCGCTCGTACGTTATCCAGGAACATGCCGACTTCGACCTTCAGCCGGCTGTCGCGGGACAGCGACTGCGCTGCGGCGTGGACTTGCGCCGAGGCCGACCCGGTCTCGCTGGCGCCGCGCTGCCCATCGGCGATGTTGGCGCTCATCTGCTGGGTGCCTTGAGCGGCCTGCTGCACGTTGCGGGAGATTTCCTGGGTCGCCGCACCCTGTTCTTCGACCGCTGAGGCGATGGTCGATGAGATCTCCGACATCCGTCCGATAGTGGAGCTAATCTCCTTGATCGCCGACACCGAGCCCTGCGTTGCCGCTTGAATCCCGCTGATCTGTTGGCTGATCTCCCCGGTCGCCTTCGCCGTCTGCTCGGCAGCGCCTTGACTTCGGAGGCCACCACGGCAAAGCCGCGGCCAGCTTCGCCGGCGCGGGCGGCTTCGATGGTGTGCATGGTGAATTTGGATAGCTATGGCGTAATATTCGGATGGTCCGAAAAAGCTTCATCGAAACGATCAACGAAAACATGACGGATTGTGCATCCGAAACGCATGAATAGAACCTGACCGGTTGGCTGGCGTAGCGTGCACTTGAGCTGTTGTTCCGAGTGGATGAGCGCTTCCATCTCGCCAATGCTCGCGAGTATTTCGCGCAGCTTCTGTTTGGCTTCGATAAATTTCTTCGCTGCGATCAAATTTGTTCGTGCAGAAAGGAGTAGCACTGAACCGCCCCGGCTCTGGCTTCTTCAGCTTCGATCACAATAAGCGCGAAAGGCTCGATCCGATCTGGCAATGAGATCCGCGACTCTCTCGGTGGCCACAGGAACTCCACGCGAGCGCACGATCAGGCGGATAGGCATGCCTGATCCGCAGAAGCTCTCAGCTGTGGCGTGAAAGATCAATCAGGGGTGCGCAGCATTTCTTGTACTTTTTTCCGCTGTTGCAAAAGCACCGATCGTTGACCTTGGTGTTGGATGCGAGATCGACGAGGACGGCCCCTTGGGCATTCCGGGCTGTGTTCCAAAGTTCCTTGAGCCGCTCGCGGTTGATCCGAATCTCGTCGCCGACCGAATGTGCTTCCATCGTGCGTTGGAGCGTATCGTTTGCGGCGATCCAACGATCAGCGCTGGCAAACACGCCGAGACTTCGCTTCACATTGATAATGCGTTGCTTTCCCTCATAGTCGTAGATGCGGCCCGGATCGGGAAGAAACAACACCTTTAGTTCGTCGTTGACATGTGGCGTGATGTCGGTGAGTGAGTCGTGTTGCTGCCAGACTGCATGGTGCTCCGCCTCAATGAATACCCGGGGCCATTCCCAAATCAGCCAGCCGTTGACGATTGCGCCACCATCGCTCGCGACCTTTGCCAAGACATTGTTGAAGCATTCGTTGACGATCGCAACAGGATCGGGGCGCACCGGAACCCAGGCCGGCGTTTGGTCGGGATTGAGTTCGCCGCATAGCGAAACGATCGGTGCTGATACAGCCTGTGGAGCCGTTGTGAAAGTCTTTGCGAAAATCTCGGTCTTGATGGTGGGCAATTGATGTTGATCCAACTAGCCTACGTGCGAGCGTGCGCCCTTACAGTTGCGTATGATAACCACACTTCGAAGGCCTTTGTCCTGCGCGGTACGCTTTGCGCGCTCAATTACTTCGTCTAGCCGCATATCGAAGGGGCCGCTCCCACCCCAATCGGGTTCGTCGCTTACGAAGAAATAGCCCTTGTCTGCTGGTGGTGTGCCGGTTTGATGGGAGTGGACGATGATGTGCCGCTCGGTCGGCATCTCCTTCGGTGCCCAGATCACATCTACCATCGATTACTCCTGTGTCTTCGCCAATTGAGTATGATAGGTCCGTCGATAAACGCATCGGCCAGGTTCAAATATTACTCCGTCGCCCGAACGTTTGAATCGGGTGGGCCCGCAAGTAGCTGCTCTTACGGCGACATGATTCGAAGGATTTGTCTAGATCAGATCAAGAACATTCGACGGCGAGCGTCTTGATCACGACTTGCCGTCCAGTCGCTTTCGGTCCGAATCTGCTCCATTCAGCGTGATTTCCTCGTCTGCGTTGCCATTGCGGCTCTTCGATTGGAAAAAAGTAAATCTATGAAAATCAGCAACTCAAGGCATTTCCGCTGGTGGCAAACGGTTTTGCCGCCCTGGAATAAGCGGGCTTCTATGGCGTAGCCCTGCGGGCCGGGCTGTCGGCTGCGCTGAAGCCCCGCAAGCGCGGTTCTTCCCCCTTCGGGCTTCCATCCCTGACGCAAGAAGTGCCAACGGGAATGCCATATCATTAGCGCTGCGTATTTCGTTGCGATCGAGAGTGAAAGTGCGGGCCGGTTTGGCCGTGACGGGTTGAAGACTGGAGGAGAGGCTTCCGGCGCCCGTCGCGGAGAACCGCGATGTCCAGAACCGCCATAAGAGACCGCACCGGCACAGGCCGCGTCAACCTCTATACCGAAATCACCGACAAGACCATCGCCGAGCTGGAGGCCGGCCGCGTGCCCTGGGTGCAGCCCTGGGGGACGGCGGCGGCAAACGCGGCGATCGCGATGCCACTCAATGCCGCGACCCGGCGCCGATATTCCGGAATCAACGTGCTGATCCTGTGGGGCGCTGTGATCGAGGCTGGCTTTTCAGGGCAGAGCTGGCTCACCTTCCGGCAGGCGCTCAGCCTCGGCGGTCACGTCCGGAAGGGCGAACACGGCACGACGGTCGTCTATGCCGATCGCTTCACCCCGGAGGATGAACGGCGGCGCGCCGCTGAGGGCGGCGAGGAGGCGGGTGCAATCCCGTTTCTGAAGCGCTTCACGGTTTTCAACATTGATCAGTGCGACGGTCTCCCCGAAGAGGTCGCTGCAGCGATTATTCCGCCGCCGCCCGGACAGATCGAACCGCAAGCAGAGGCGTTGATTGCCGCAACCGGCGCCGACTTCCGCATCGGGGGCAATCGCGCTTACTACAACACGGGGGGCGATTACGTGCAGGTGCCGCCGCCGGCAGCATATTTCGAGCCGGTCAATTGGCACCGCACCGCGTTTCACGAGCTCGGGCATTGGACCGGCCACGCCTCACGTCTCAACCGCGATCATTCCGGCACGCATGGCTCCAAATCCTACGCGCGCGAGGAACTCGTCGCCGAAATCGCTGGCGCCTTCGTCTGCGCCTCGCTCGGCATCGTGCCGACCGTGCGGCACGCCGATTATATCGGCTCCTGGCTGGAGGTGCTGCGTGAGGACAACCGCGCCGTGGTACGCGCGGCGAGTGCGGCGTCGAAGGCCGCGGATTTCCTGCTGGGCTTTGCACCGCAGGCGATCGAGGGCGGACCCGAGGAGCGTGAGCAAGCGGCGTGACGCCGTCGCCGGCGCCAGCGGCCTTCACTCGCTGCGACGCCTCGGAGAGTGAGAGGGAAGCCGGGATTTCCGTGACGGGTTTGCAGGTCGAGAGAAAGTCTCTCGGCCGCCCGTCGCGGAGAGACCAACATGGCGTCAGTTCAGAAGATCAAGCTCAGCCCGTCGCGTGACATTCCCTTCAACAGACTGGTCTTGAGCCAGTCCAACGTCCGCCGCGTCAAGGCCGGCGTCTCGATCGAGCAATTGGCCGAGAGCATTGCGCTGCGCACCCTGTTGCAGAGCCTGAGCGTTCGGGCGGTGCTTGACGAAGACGGCCGGGAGACCGGGATGTTCGAGGTGCCGGCCGGCGGGCGGCGTTATCGCGCCCTCGAACTGTTGGTGAAGCAGAAGCGGATGGCGAAGACGCAACCGGTGCCGTGCGTGGTTCGGGACGATGGCATCGCCGAGGACGATTCGCTTGCCGAGAACAACGAGCGGGTCGGGCTGCATCCGCTCGACCAGTTCCGCGCGTTCAAGGTGCTGCACGACGGCGGCATGAGCGAAGAGGATATCGCGGCTCGGCATTTTGTGACGCCGGCGATCGTCAAGCAACGCCTACGTCTCGCGTCTGTGTCACCGAAGCTGCACGAGGTCTATGCCGACGATGGCATGACGCTCGATCAGCTGATGGCGTTTTCGGTCACGGCCGACCAGGCCCGCCAGGAGCAGGTCTGGGACAATGTCAGCCGCTCCCGGTTTGATCAGCCCTATCAGATCCGGCGCATGCTGACCGAGAATAGCGTGCGTGCCTCCGACCGCCGCGCCCAGTTCATCGGGCTGGATGCCTATGAGCAAGCCGGCGGCGTTATCCTTCGCGATTTGTTCGAACATGACGACGGCGGCTGGCTGCAGGATGTGGCGCTGCTCGATCGACTGGTCATGGAGAAGCTGACGGCTGAGGCCGAGAGTATCGCGGCGGGAGGCTGGAAGTGGATTTCGGTGGCGGTCGACTTTCCCTATGGCCACACCAACAATCTGCGCGAATTGGGCGGCACACCCGTCGAATTGAGCGAGGAGGAGAGGAGCACGATCGACGCGCTGAACGCCGAACAGGCCAAGCTCGAGGCCGACTACGCCGAGGCCGACGAATTGCCGGACGAGGTCGATCAGCGGCTTGGCGAGATCGAGACGGCGCTGTCGGCTTTGGAGACCCGGCCGGTGATCTACGATCCGGCCGACATCGCCCGCGCCGGCGTCTTCGTCAGCATCGATTCCGAAGGCAAGCTGTCGGTCGATCGCGGCTATGTGCGGCCGGAAGACGAAGCGCCTGTGGACGCTGGTCCGGAGGTGGAATCCGCTGCTGAAGGCCGAACCGTCGATGGCGAGGAGGATCAGCCAGCGGTCCAGCGCGCCATCATCACCGTCGGCGGTACTCCCGCGGAGTCAGACGAAGACGAGGACGACGTCAGCAAGCCGTTGCCGGACCGCCTCGTCACCGAACTGACCGCGCATCGGACCCTGGCGCTGCGCAATGCGCTGGCGAGTGATCCGGCGGTTGCCTTCGCCGCGGTGTTGCACAATTTCGTGCTGACGACGTTCTATCGCTTTGCATCATCGAGCGGTTGCCTTGAGATCGCGATCCGCACGCCGACCTTGCCGGCACAGGCGCCCGGCCTCAACGACAGCGTGTCGGCCAAGGCGATCGAGGCACGCCATGATGGATGGAAGGCGCGGTTGCCGCGAGACGAGGGCGACCTTTGGAATACGCTGAACGGGTTCGACACCACCGAGCAGTCATCGCTGTTCGCGCATTGCGCGTCGTTCGGCGTCAACGCGCTCTACGAGCCGGCCAGTCGCTTCAACGAAGGGCGCGTCTCCGCGCATAGCGTTCGCCGCAGGCTCGACGCTGCCGACGTGCTGGCACACCATGTCGGTCTCGACATGGTGGCGGCAGGTTGGACCACGGGCGTCGACAATTATCTTGGCCGGGTCACCAAGCCCCGGATCCTCGAAGCGGTACGTGAGGCCAAGGGAGAATCGTCGGCGCAGCTGATCGAGCACCTCAAGAAGGCCGACATGGCGCGGGAGGCCGAGCGGCTGCTGGAAGGCACGGGCTGGCTGCCCGAGCCGCTGCGGCTGACCGACGCTGAAGCTTCTGCCGTGACCGGCGAAGCCGAGGCTCTGCCTGAATTCCTCGCCGAAGACGACGAGGAACAGGCCGAAGCCGACGACGATCAGCCTTGCGTCGATGTTGCGGAATGATCGGCGAGGGCGGGGCGGCGATAGCCGCTCCGCCCAGTCTGTTGCGATCACAACGCCATTCCCAGCAATCGTGAGAGGGAGAGTTCGGCCGGGACGGGTTTGAGCCGGCGGGGCTGAGAGAGCGCGCCACGGCTCGATCCGTTCCTGCTCTCCCGAGGCTCTTGTGATGATCCCATCTTCTTCCTCCACGGCCATGCGATTATCAGCGTCGCTGGCCAGCGGCGATGCCGCCGCGCGCATCGTGGCCGCAGCGGGATTGATCGTTGCGCAACTGGAGCGCGGCCGCCGCATTGATGCGGCTGGCCTCCGCGCCGCGATGGAAACAGCCTTTGCCGGTTCGGACGCTGATGGCGCCTGGGATTGGAAGAGCGCCTATGATGCCTGTGAGGCCGCGACCGTCCTGTTCCTGCGCAAATTCGGCCCGGCGATGCGCGCACGTGCCGCGTCGTCCGACGCCATGCTTCCGATGCTGGCGAAGATTGCGCGCCTTCTTCCAACCCATACGCGACGATCCGAAGAAAGCCAGGCGCTGCAGCAATTCAGCTCGCCGATCGGGCTCGGACTGGCAGCTTCCACCGCTGCGGCAATCACCCCCTCCGACGTCGTACTCGAGCCGTCGGCCGGGACCGGGCTGCTCGCCATTCTCGCCGAATTGTCCGGCGCGACACTCGCTCTGAACGAACTGGCCGAGACCCGTGCTGGCTTGCTCGAGCTGTTGTTCCGCGACGTCTCCGTCACCCGCTTCGACGCCGCGCAGATCGACGATCATCTCGGCATTGGCATCACGCCCAGCGTCGTGCTGATGAACCCGCCATTTTCCGCACTCGCCAATGTCGATCGCCGGATGGGCGACGCTGCGTTGCGCCATATCTCGTCGGCACTGGCGCGGCTGGCCGATGGCGGGCGCCTCGTCACCATCACCGGCGCCAGTTGTGCACCCGATAACCCGTCGTGGCGCGACGCCTTTGTCGACCTGCAGCAGCGCGGGCAGGTGGTGTTCTCCGCGGCGGTCGATGGTGCGGTCTACGCCCGACACGGCACCACGATGGAGACCCGCCTGACCGTGATCGACAAGCGGGGGGCGGACGACCCCAGGGTATTTCCGGCATCACTAGGCGTGGCGCCCGACGTTGTCACGCTACTCCGCTGGATAAAAGAATCTGTGCCACCTCGGTTGCCGGTCTCGCTCCCGCTGGCAGTCCATTCGATCGGCCGACCGATGCCAAGCGTCGGCCGCGCACAGCAGCCCGTCGTCAAAAGGCCTTCCTCCTTCCCGGCTAAGCTACCCCAGCCAGACGCGATTGAGCTCGCCTATCAGACGGTCGACTGGAAGCCGATCGAGGGCGGCGGCATCACCGATGCGCTCTATGAAGCCTGCAGCTTGCAGTCGATCCGGATTCCCGGCGCCAAGGCGCATCCCACCAAGCTGGTGCAGTCGGCGGCAATGGCCTCTGTGGCGCCACCGAAGCCGAGCTATCACCCGCATCTGCCTGCAGAGGTCGTCGAACGCGGTCTGTTGTCGGATGCTCAGCTGGAAACCGTAATCTATGCCGGGGAAGCCCATTCTCAGTTCCTGGCTGGGTCTTGGAGCGTTGACCCGACGCTCGACATCGTCGCCGCCGCGCGTGATCACGCCGAGACCTCGGTTCGATTTCGCTCAGGCTTCATGCTCGGCGACGGCACCGGTGCCGGCAAGGGCCGCCAGGTCGCCGGCATCCTGCTCGACAATTGGTTGAAGGGACGGCGCAAGGCGGTCTGGATTTCCAAGTCCGACAAGCTGATCGAGGATGCCCAGCGCGACTGGTCGGCGCTCGGACAGGAACGGTTGCTGGTGACACCGCTGTCGCATTTCCGGCAAGGCACCCCGATCCGTCTCGAGCAAGGCATCCTTTTCACCACCTATGCCACGCTGCGCTCCGACGCCCGCGACGACAAGATATCACGCGTCCGGCAGATCGTGGAATGGTTGGGCGACAATTCTGGCTCTGAGACCGAGGCGGGTTTCGACGGCGTAATCATCTTCGACGAGTCCCACGCGATGCAGAATGCTGCAGGCGGCAAAGGCGAACGCGGCGACCAGGCTGCCTCGCAGCAGGGTCGCGCCGGTCTTCGCCTGCAACACGCGCTTCCCAACGCGCGCATCGTCTATGTCTCGGCGACCGGCGCCACCACGGTTCATAACCTCGCCTATGCGCAGCGCCTCGGCCTTTGGGGCGGCGACGATTTTCCCTTCGCCACCCGCGCGGAATTTGTCGAGGCAATCGAGGGCGGCGGCGTGGCGGCGATGGAGGTGCTGGCCCGCGATCTCAAGGCGCTCGGGCTCTATACGGCGCGGTCGCTTTCTTACGAGGGGGTGGAGTACCAACTGGTCGAGCACCGGCTCACCGAGGAACAGATCCGGATCTATGACGGCTATGCTGGTGCGTTCTCGATCATCCACAACAACCTCGATGCCGCGCTGCGCGCCGCCAACGTCACCGGGACCACCGGCGCGCTGAACGCGCAGGCCAAGTCCGCGGCGAGATCCGCATTCGAATCTGCCAAGCAGCGGTTCTTCAACCACCTCATCACCGCGATGAAGGTGCCGTCGCTGATCGCCTCGGTCGAGCGCGATCTGAACGATGGCCATGCCGCCGTCATCCAGATTGTCTCCACCGGCGAGGCGCTGATGGAGCGCCGGCTTGCCGAGATCCCGACCGAGGAATGGGGTGACGTCCAGATCGACATCACGCCGCGGGAATATGTGCTGGATTATCTCAGCCATTCGTTCCCGACCCAGCTCTACGAGCCGTTCACCGACAGCGAAGGCAATTTGTCGTCGCGGCCAGTGTTCCGGGATGGCCAACCGGTGCAATGCCGGGACGCCGTCGTGCGGCGCGACCGGTTGATCGAGCATCTCGCCTCATTGCCGGCGGTACACGGCGCGCTCGATCAGATCGTGCAGCGCTTTGGCTCCGACATGGTCGCGGAAGTGACCGGACGCTCCCGGCGCATCATCCGCAAGACCGGCCCGAATGTCGTTGATTGCCTCAAAGTGGAGAACCGCGCCGGCTCCGCCAATCTCGGCGAGGCTCAGGCGTTCATGGACGACCTCAAGCGCATTCTGGTGTTCTCGGAAGCCGGCGGCACCGGGCGCTCCTATCACGCAGAGCTCTCAGCCAAGAACCGGCGGCTGCGCGTGCACTATCTGCTGGAAGCTGGATGGAAGGCCGATGCTGCGATCCAGGGGCTTGGCCGCACCAACCGCACCAATCAGGCGCAGCCTCCATTGTTTCGGCCGATCGCGACCGATGTGAAGGCCGAGAAGCGTTTTCTTTCGACCATCGCGCGCCGGCTCGACACGCTCGGTGCCATCACCAAAGGCCAGCGCCAGACCGGCGGGCAGGGCCTGTTCCGCGCCGAGGACAACCTTGAAAGCCACTATGCCCGCGACGCCCTGCGGCAACTCTATCTGCGGCTGGTCAACGGCAAGATCGTCGATTGTTCGCTGCAAGCGTTCGAGGACGCCACCGGGCTGAAGCTGACCGATAGCAAAGGCATCAAGGACGAGCTGCCGCCGATCACCACTTTCCTCAACCGGCTGCTGGCGCTGACGATCGATCTGCAGAACATTCTGTTTGCGGCCTTCGAGCAACTGCTGACCGCGCGCGTCGAGGGCGCGATCGCGTCCGGCACCTTTGATGCCGGCCTGGAAACCCTGACCGCCGAAAGCTTCACGGTCACTGACCGGCAGACGATCTACACCCATCCCGGCACCTTAGCCGAGACCCGTTTGCTCACGATCACCCAGCGCGACCGCAACCGACCGGTCACGCTCGACGAGGCGCTACAGCGTCTCGCCGATCCACGTGCGCAATGTCTGGTCAACGCCCAGTCCGGTCGCGCCGCCGTGCAGGTTCCGGCGCGTAGCATCATGCTGGATGACGGCGAGGTGGAACGAAGAGTTCGTCTGATCCGGCCGATGGAGCATCCGACGTTGCCTCTCGCGTTGATGCCGCAGACCCATTGGCAAGAGACCGACCGCGAGACCTTTGCGCACGCCTGGGAAGCTGAACTGGCTGAGGTGCCGGAGTTCACCTCAACCGAAATCCACATCGTGACCGGTTTACTGCTGCCGATCTGGAAGCGGTTGCCGAATGAATCGACGCGGGTCTACCGGCTGCAGACCGACGTCGGGGAGCGCATCGTCGGCCGCAAGGTGTCGGCGGCTTGGGCGGCTACCGCGACCGAGACGGGCATCTCGACCATCACCCCCGACGCTGCGTTCGCGGCGTTGCTCGATGGCAAGACGATCATTGATCTTGCGGAATCCCTGCAGCTGCGCCGGGCTCGCGTAATGGGCGTGAACCGGATCGAATTGGCCGGCTTCACCGAGGCGATGCGCGACCGTCTTCGCGCCTATGGACTGTTCAGCGAGATCGTCTCCTGGAAGCTGCGCTTCTTCGTGCCGCTGGATGCGACCGGCACGGCGGTGCTGGCCAAAGTGCTGGAGCACTATCCGGTGCTGCGGATCTCCGATCGGGCTGCGGCGTGAGGTCAAGCGCGGCGGATCTGGCGCAACGTCTCGCGCGCGAGGCCGAGGCGGTGTGCCGCCACTATCTCTCCAACGGATGTCGCGTCGGCAATTATTGGCAGGTCGGCGACGCCCGGAACACCGCGGGCCGCTCGATGTTCGTGCGCTTGACGGGCAGGGACGGTTCGCGCCCCGCGGGCAAATGGACCGATGCCGCCACCAGCGAACATGGCGACCTGCTCGACGTGATCCGCGAAAGTTGCGGCCTGGTCGAGTTCCGCGATGTTGCCGAGGAGGCACGGCGCTTTCTCAGTCTGCCACGGTCCGATCCGAAACCGGACCGCCATGCCTCATCCACCGCACCGACCGGCTCACCACAATCGGCACGACGGCTGTTCGCGATGGCAAAGCCGATTGCCGGGACGCTCGTCGAAACCTACCTGCGCCACCGCGGCATCGTCGATCTTGATGGCTTGGCCAGCCTGCGCTTCCATCCACGTTGCTACTATCGTCCAGGCACGCATGCGCCGACTGAGACCTGGCCCGCAATGATCGCCGCCGTCACAGATCTTGATGGCGAGATCACCGGTGTGCACCGCACCTGGCTCGATCCGTCCGGCTTGGGCAAGGCTCCGATCGACACACCGCGGCGGGCGATGGGCGACCTTCTCGGCAACGCGGTCCGCTTCGGTGTGGCGGATGACGTGATGGCAGCGGGCGAGGGCATCGAGACCATGCTGTCACTGCGCGGTGTCATGCCAACCATGCCGATGGCCGCCGCACTCTCAGCCGCGCATCTCGGCGCCATCCTGTTTCCGGTCACGCTGCGCCGGTTTTATATCGCCCGCGACAAGGATCCGGCGGGTGATGGCGCGCTGGATGTCTTGATCGGTCGAACCCAGGCGGCGGGGATCGAGGCGATGGCGCTGTCGCCACGGGGCGGCGACTTCAACGAGGATCTGCGGCAGTTCGGCATCGACGAGCTACGGCGAGCGGTGCGGACGCAGATTGCCCCGGACGACGTCACGCGGTTCATGCACCGCTGATCTCATGTTTTGGACAGAAACGGTGTGGGGCTTTCCCGGCACCGTCGCAATCGATCCGGTTGCTTCCTATTGGGTCGGAGAGCACCGCGCGCACGGCCTTCTTGAGAGGGCGATCGATGCGGCAAGCGTTCCGGAGCCGCAATGGCTTCGCCGACTATTTTCCGCCGGCGGGAAGACCCGCCTTTGCATCGCGAGGCAAAATAGCCGGCTCCCGCCATCCTCCGCTTCGCTTCGGCCGCTGTCGCTGCGCTCGGCGGTGCAGGTCCGGCCCGCCCGCCGCTGTTCGTCGCCATGAAGGCCGCGATGGGCGCGGTCGATCCGCCAAGGGCAAGCATCATGACCAACGATCACGACGACACCAGTTTCGAGCCGCCACATGCCGCATCGCCAACCGACCATATCCTGACCGAGCTGCAGCTGCACGGCTATCGTCCATTCCAGGACGAACCCGATCCGAGGCCGCTGCCCGAAGCACAGCTTATCGCGAACGCCGTGGCCGATATCTTCGATGCGCTTGTCGCCACCTTGAGCGACACCCGCCTCGAACCAGACCTCGTCGATCTGCTGTGGTCCACCGTCAACCTGTTCCACCGCGCCAACGAACGGATCGAGCGCGAGCTCGACGACAATGAGCAGGCGCAGAAGCGCAGCCAGCGCGACCAGGACGGCTCTGAAATCCGCTCGGTCGAACTGGAGCGCCTCACCGCCGAGGGGATGACCCTGATCGAGCGCTGCAACGCCATGGAGCTGTTCCGCGATCAGGCCGCCGACCATTTCGTCCGCCACACCGGATCGCATTGGCACCCGCGCAGCGGCTCGCTGGTCAACCACCGCGCGCTGACCTCGGCTGTGATCGACAGCCGCGACTTTATCGCCGCCCGGCGCCGGGCCGAGACCGAGGTGCTGTTGCCGGCTGGTCCGAAGATCGCCGTCACCGGCGGGCTCGACTTCAACGATCACCGGCTGATCTGGGACAAGCTCGATCAGGTCCATGCCAAGCACTCCGACATGGTGCTGCTGCACGGCGGCTCGCCGAAGGGCGCCGAATTGATCGCCGCCCGTTGGGCCGATCACCGCAAGGTACCGCAGATCGCCTTCAAGCCGGACTGGACCCGGCACGCCAAGGCCGCGCCGTTCAAGCGCAACGATCAGATGCTCGACGTGCTGCCGATCGGCGTCATGGTATTCCCGGGCACCGGGATCCAGGAGAACATGGCCGACAAAGCCCGCAAGCTCGGCATTCCGGTCTGGAAATTCGGCGAGCGCGGCGCGTAAGCGCCGCTAGCTCCATAGCGGGTAGCAAATCTCGCCGCTCGTCCAGCCGGGTCTGAGCGGCGACTGATGTATTGCCTGATACCAGAAAAATGCCACCACGAAATCTCGCTGGCACCACGACCGCCTTGCGCTATAGTTCTGACCGCGCCGTGGTGGTGGTGGAAGGCGCGACCCTTGCAACATTTGTCACGGGAGCCACCACCATGATCATCATCGGCATTCTTCTCAATATCGCGGGGCTCGGTCTGCTTTGCTGGGCCATGTTCCGGCTTGCCGTTTACGCATTGCCGTTTTTCGTCGGGATGACGGCCGGCCTCTATGCATTGCAAACCGGGGCAGGGCCGCTCGGCGCCATCATTGTCGGCATCGTCTTGGGCGCTTTCGCTCTGGTGGTCGGGCAGCATGCGTTTGCCGTCGCGCGCTCGACCATGCTCCGCCTCCTAATGGGTCTGCTGTTCATTTGTCCGGCCGTCGTCGCGGGCTATCATCTGACCCTCGGCCTTGCACAGTTCGGCATCGACTCGGCAGGCTGGCGCGAGGCGTTTGCTTTAGTCGGCGCGGTCGCAGTCGGCGGCACGGCCTGGACGCGGATCGCGATGCTGGCGGCCCCGCAATCGATCGGGGGCGTTCCCGCCGGTTCGCCTCAGCCGCCCCTGGAGTCGGCTACGGCCAGCGGGTGACGCCGCGGGCTGGTCGTCGGCCGGTTGCGTGGTCGAGCAGTCTATCTCCGCTGACCCTGACCTTGGTGTTGCGCGTCGCTGGTGAGCGCGGCGGCGGAGAACTCGGTCTCTTCGCCGACTTCAAACCCGTGGGGGATGGCCTGCGCCGCCCTTTGTCGCTTGGGATGTAAGAGCCACCCTTTTATACGCCGGGGTTTCTGTTACCTCGCTTGGTGCGCGCGGCCTCTTGTACGCACCGATCGATAGCTGGCACGTCTCCCTCCAAGATGCTGTTCAGGGCACACGAGCACCTTGCCTCTCTTTGGCTTGATCTGGCCGAAGGTCGGCTTCGCCTCGATCGCCTGGACCGCAATGGCTAGGTGTGACTTTCTTCCCCTGGGCTACCACCCCGCGAAATGCGCGGGGGCCCGGTTCGCCCATTCCTCGCGAGGCAAGAAAGTCCCCCCGCCGCCATCCTCCGCTGCGCTCCGGCCCAAACGGGTGCGGCGTCGATCGCCTTCGGCATTCAGATCGCCATCGAGGCCGCGGTGGTCGCGGGCTCGAAAACAGCAAGGAGAAGTGACATGGCTAACATCGGCTCATTCAAGAAGTCCGGCCAGGAATTCCAGGGCGAGATCGTCACCCTGAGCCTCCAGACCAAGGGCGTCCGCATCGTCCCCGAAACCGACCGCAACAGCGACAACGCGCCGAGCCACCGGGTCTATGTCGGCCGCGCCGAGATCGGCGCCGCCTGGTCGAAGACCTCCAGCGAAGGCCGCGACTACCTCTCGGTCAAGCTCGACGATCCGAGCTTCAACGCTCCGATCTACGCCAACCTGTTCGACGACGAAGACGCCGAGACTTTCACCCTGATCTGGTCCCGCAGCCGCAAGCCCAATGGTGACTGAACCACCCAACGCAACGCCCCGCTCGAAGGAGCGGGGCGTCCCGCAATCGCATTGATGCCGCGCCGCCGGTGCGAGACCCGACCAGTGACGCCGTGCCGGGCAGGCAGACGGCTCAGCCGGCTCACATTCACGAGCCGCGGGCACAACGACACGCCGCATCCCCACAGTCGCACTCTGTGTGGCTCGCGTAATCACGCAAATATTGTTAAAATTTGACGGGCAAGAGTGATCGTGAACCACGATTAAAGTATTCGACAATTCCGTCTTCAAACGATCAGTCCCACAACCAAAAATCTCTCTGCCAAAGCAGTGCTACGCACGGTCGTAACATGAGAGGGGGACGGAATGCTCAAAATCGATTGGCGCCAGGCGGCAC
Source organism: Rhodopseudomonas palustris BisB18 (assembly GCF_000013745.1). Taxonomy (GTDB): domain Bacteria; phylum Pseudomonadota; class Alphaproteobacteria; order Rhizobiales; family Xanthobacteraceae; genus Rhodopseudomonas_A; species Rhodopseudomonas_A palustris_F. The sequence goes on along the minus strand of NC_007925.1, from coordinate 3,957,826 downwards.
CTTATCAACATGCGAAGGACGTGCCGGCCTCAGGCCTCGCCTGGGAGTATCTTCGACGCGACGACGACTATTGCCGGGCTTACGAACGCATAAAGCGCTGCAAAACAAAGTCCGCAACAATCCTTGAAGCCTTTTCCGAGCGCTGGGGGTTAAGGTTTCCCGCGAGACCCGCGCCAGCCGGCTGATCGAGAGTCGGTCTTCTGGATTCCGAGCCTGCAGCCTGAGGCCTTACTGTTGTCGGCGTCGTCGTCCGCGCCGGCACCCGCATCGACGGCTGCGCCGGTCGATCTGACACATCTGCCCGGTCTTGATTTGCGGTGTGCCGCAGACGGCTGGCATGGCGTGTGGCAATCAGGCGGGATCGTTCACCAATTCTGGCTGACCGAGGGCCCCCCGGCCGCTGCCGCGAACTACGCCGTGACGGTGCCGTTAGATGCGTTTCTCGAGTTGCGCACGCACGCGGTGAAGCGGCTTTGGCGGGTGTTGAACGGCCGATCACCTGGGCGCCCGTTCCGGGCGATGCCGCCTCAACTCCGAGATCTGCACATACTGACATTGCGCGCGCTCGACGCGCGGCTCCGCGGCGAGAGTTACCGGACCATCGCCGAAGTTCTGCTCGGCTTTCACGGCGACAAGACCGACTGGGAAAGCGATCCGCGCAAGAACAAGGCGCGCCGTCTGGTTGCCTCGGGCGAGCGCATGATGCGGGGCGGCTATCTGACCCTGTTGCACTATCCAATCAAACTGCGGCACCGCTAATCCCTGTCTGTCGGACAGGATGCTTCGCTCAGTCCCAATTTGGGTGCGCGGTGGGGGGCCGCGAGCCGGTATGCACAAATACGGCACGCTGCAAGTCGCCGTTTCTCAGCCACGGTTCGCCATGACGCGCTGTCGCCACCGACAACACGCGCTCTGCAAACCGGAGTTGATCCTGATGCCTGATCCGATGGCAGGTCTGCCGCCCCGACTGCTGCGCACGCCCGAGGCCGCGCGCTTTCTCGGAATCTCCAACCGGACCCTGGAGAAGCATCGCACCTATGGCACCGGCCCGGTCTACCGGAAGATCGGCGGCCGTGTGGTCTATGCCGTCGAGGACCTGCAGTCATGGTCCGCGATCGGCGCGCGCAAATCGACCTCCGAGCAGACCGCGAAACGGGTTTTCCCGGCCCGCCGGTTGACGGCGGCCGAACGCGGGGCGCGCTGAATCGTGCGCGACCTCGATGAGCCACGCCGGCCTGCGCCGTGCGAAAGCGAGCGGACCCGGCTCGATCCGTTCGTGGTGATCGGCGGCGACGCCAGCCCGCGCGATCAGCGCGATCTGATGGAGCGACCGTTCTTCTCGCTGTCGAAATCGCCACGCACCAAGCCGATCCTCTACCGCGCCAATGACGTCGAGGTGCAGGTGTTCGGCATGCCCAAGCATGGCATGGCGACGATTTGGGACGCCGACGTGCTGATCTGGGCTGCGAGCCAGATTGTTCGGGCCGAGAACCTGGGCCTTACCACGTCGCGCTTCTTTCGCTTCACGCCGTATCAGCTGCTGCGCGGTGTTGGTCGCCCGACCGGCAACCAGCAGTACCTGCTTCTGAAAGCGGCGCTGGCGCGGCTGCAGTCCACCGTCATCGCCACCACCATCCGCAACGGGGAGCATTGGCGGCGCCGGCAATTCTCCTGGATCAACGAATGGGAGGAGATGTCGACGCACAGCGGCCGCGTCGAGGGCATCGAATTCGTGCTGCCCGATTGGTTCTACAATGGCGTGATCGATCGATCGCTGGTGCTGACCATCGATCCTGCCTACTTCCGGCTGACGGGCGGCATCGAGCGCTGGCTCTACCGGGTTGCGCGCAAGCACGCCGGCCACCAGCGACAGGGCTGGGTGTTCGAGGTGGCACATCTCCACGCCAAATCGGGCAGCCTCGCGCGCGCCTCCGATTTCGCGCTCGACATCAGGCGCATCGCGGCGCGTCAGCCGCTGCCCGGTTACCGGGTGCTGATCGAGCGCGAGGGGCGCTCCGAGCTGCTGCGCATCCTGCCGGTCGATTTGTCCACAGTGCCTGTGCAGAAACTTGTGAACAGGCTCGGCAGATCAGGCGCACGGGTATCGGCAGATCAGGCGCAAACCCTATCGGCAGATCAGGCGCACCAACCGCAACTAAACCTTTGGCCGGAACAGCAAAATCAGGCTGCTAACTTAGAGTCTAACATAGATTCTAACTCTTCTGTTTTGTACGGCGTACAAGTGCGCCGTAGTGCCGGTGCCGGCTTTCGTGGACCGGTGCACACTACCATCGCCCCGCATCCAACCACTTCAACCGCAGCCGAAGAGGAACCGTCGCAAGCCAGCGGTGGAGTCGATCGCGTTCCGAACTCCGAAAGGAGCAAGCGATGATCAGCGCAGCTCCATCGCAAACACGGTGTCCGCACCACGACGCTCGCTCGGCAGGCAGTCGCGCGACGCGCACCGCCGATCACGCGTGCGGAACCTCCAATCTTGTATGCCTCCAGTGTGACTTCGAGGTCGTCGCCATGCTGCGGGAGATGCCGGAGCAAGCCCTTCGTAATGAAGGAGCGGCATCATGATCGCCGTCACCGACGACACACTCACGGACGTCGATCTGATCTGGATCGAGAAGCGGCTGCAGCGCTGGATACGCTTCGGTCATGTCGCCTCCGAAAGGGTAATCAATCGCCATCGCAGCACCGTCGCCTTCGCACCGGGCAGCGTTTTCGCCTTCGTCCGTTGGGCATCGAACGGGTTCGGCACCGTGGTCTCGCGGATCGACATTCTGCGCGCAGTTGCTGCGGGCGAGGCCTGTTCGACGGTCGGCTTTGTCCGGCCCGGCGGTGAGAGCCTGTTGCGGGTCTACGGCTGGCCCAAGGTGCAGCGCGTGCTGCAAGCGATCGATGCCGTCGAGGCGCTGGGCATCGACCCGGCCGACGCCGCGCCCGATCACTGGCGGCACATCCACAACCGACTGGCCGTGGGTGCTGTTCCCCACGGCTACACGGAGGAACGCCACGCCGCCTGGCTCAAGCGTCAAAGGATCGCGCCATGACGCGGCTTGCCTATGTCATGGCGACGTCCTTTGTCGTGCTGGTGACGATCGGCCGATCGGCCGTCACGGTCGCGCCTAAGCTGATCTGGAATGCATCGGCAAGTGCGCCGGTTGGCCTCTACACGGTATGGCCGGCGGCTGATCTCGGCGTTACCGATCTGGTCGCCGTTGAGGCGCCCGAACCCTTGGTGAGTTTTCTCATTGCGCGGGAGTATTTGCCGCGCGGTCTGCCGCTGATGAAGCGCGTCGCAGCCCTTCCCGGACAAACCGTGTGTCGCTCCGGCAGCAGCGTGACCATCGACACCGTCACGGTAGGGGAGGCGCTGCCCCACGATCGGCGCGGCCGCGGTCTGCCGGTGTGGCAAGGGTGCCAGACGCTCGGCCTGAGCGAAATCTTCCTGATGAACTGGGACGTCCAGGACAGCCTCGATGGCCGTTACTTCGGACCGATCCCCAAAAACTCTGTCGTCGGTCGCGCGCTTCCGCTGTGGACCGACGAGGGAGGTGACGGCCGCTACCAATGGCGCGCGCCGACACGCTGACAGAACTCCAACCGCACATGAAAGGACATCCAATGGCACAGATCGGCACGTTCAAGCGGACCAAGACGGGTTTCTCCGGGCGCATCCGCACCCTCGCATTCGATGCGGACCTCGTTCTGGTCCCGATCGATAAATCCGACGCGGAGAACGCGCCGGACTATCGCATTCATCTCGCCAATGACGCGGGCGCGGAGGTCGGCCCCGAGGTTGGCGCCGGTTGCAAACGCACCGGCGAGAAGGCCGGCGACTACATCTCGCTGCAGCTTGACGATCCCAGCTTCGCACAGCCTATCCGCGCCAATCTGTTCCAGGCCGACGACAACGGAGCGGAGTTCAATCTGTTGTGGAATCGGCCGCCGCGCCGTCGTGAGGCTGCGTGACCCATGCGAGCAAGGCCTGCATGTTCACTCCCCGTGGCTGATCGAAAGTCGGTCAATTCCTTCTCTCCTAACGGCTCTTGCCCCGCCGTCGTAGGTTGCATCGACCGGTGGCCGCCGGTTGGTGCGTGCGCCTTGCCCCTGACGGCGGCGAGCACGATGGCTCGCTTCCGTCCGGTCGGAGGCGGTGCCCCCGTGTGGAGGGCCGTTGCAATGGCGGTCGCGCTGGCGTTGCAGGTCAGCGCGATCAGCGCGGTCTCTGCCGAGCCCGTGAAGTTGGATGCTGCAGCGATGGCGACCGATTTCGCCGATCGCTATGCCGCGGAGATCGCCGAGGCTTCGCAACGATTTGGCATTCCGGAAAGCTGGATCCGGGCGGTGATGCGCGTCGAAAGTGGCGGCCGCGTACGCGCGGTGTCGCCGAAAGGCGCGCTCGGCTTGATGCAGATCATGCCCGAGACCTGGGCCGGATTGCGACTGCGCCACCGGCTCGGCGGCGATCCCTATGATCCACGCGACAACATTTTGGCGGGCGCGGCATATTTGCGTGAGATGCACGATCGTTACGGCGCAACGGGCTTTCTCGCCACCTACAATGCCGGCCCCGGTCGTTATGCTGAATATCTCAGCATTGGCCGCCCATTACCCGCGGAAACGCTGGCCTATGTCGCGGCACTTGCGCCTTTGATGGACGCTGAACCGCACAACCGCAACGCCACGATCGCCGCCGCCTTCAGAGCATGGAGCAGCGCTCCGCTGTTCGCTGTGCTGGCCGACAGCACCGCGTCCGTCAATCGGCTGCAGGCCGATGGTCGGTGGCGTGCACGTTCGGTGACCGATCTTTCGGGGCTTGAGCCGCTGCATAGTTGGCAGCCGCACGATAGACGACGCGCGGCGTCATTGTTCGTGACGCGCGCTGCAGACCGCTCCTCGCGTTAGCTCTGTGTTGATCGGCCGTGCAGATTTGAGAGCAAAGATTCCGAACCTTGCGACAGTAGGGAGGGCGAATATGGTGGAGGGAGCGGAGGGCAAGATTAAAGCCGATGGCACCACGTCTGCCCATCGCGCGCAAATAAGCGTGGTCTGCACACTGGTTAGGAGCGGGCTCACGGCACCGTCGAGAAGCTCACGTAGTGCCGCGATTGGGCGAAACGTCAGCATTCACGCCGGTCTTTGCGGCACTCCGGCTCAATTCCGCGCTTTTCAGCCCGGCCAGATGGTGGGGCGCCGATGAGCAAGGACGACGAGGATCGCTTCCGGCCGCGGCCCGGCCGGATCCGCTCCGACGCCCGCAGCGACGCGGCGACCAAGAGCTTCTTCGCCCGGGTTCGCAAGGTCGCCCGTCACCATGGCGCGGGGCCGCCCGGCACATCCGCGTGTGGAAAGGGCGGCGGCGCGGGCGGCCGAGCGCGCGACAAGCTCGGTGGGCGGCTGGGCGTCCGTCGCGGCCGGGGGGCTGCCTTCGTTCGCGCCCGCACCTTGAGTGAACGCGGATGGAGCCACCGTCAGCCGGGCGCCCGGCGCGTCTTGGTCAAGTCGCGCTCGGTCCGGGCCGCCGGCAAGAACGGACGTGCGGCCGCTCATTTGCGCTATATCCAGCGTGACGGCACCTCGCGCGATGGCGAACGCGGCCGGCTCTACTCGGCAACGCAGGACCGTGCCGACCGCGATGATTTCCTGGATCGCGGCAAGGACGATCGCCACCAATTTCGCGTCATCGTCTCGCCGGAGGAAGGCGCCGAGCTCGGCGACCTGACCGGGTTCACCCGCGACCTCATGAGTAAGCTCGAAGCTGACCTTGGCACCAAGCTCGATTGGGTCGCGGTGAACCACTTCAACACCGGGCATCCTCATGTCCACGTCATCATTAACGGCCGCGATGAATTGGGCGAGGATCTGGTCATCAACGGCGACTACATCGCCCATGGCATTCGCGAGCGGGCAAGCGAGCTGGTGACCCTTGAACTCGGTCCGGTCACCGAACTCGAACAGCGCCGCAAGCTCGCCGCGGAGATTGATCAGGACCGCTTCACCCGCATTGACCGAGCGCTGATCGCCGAGGCCGGCGAGGGGGCCCTCGATCTTCGGCACGCGCCGGCGGATCCGCGCGGCGTTGCCGATCGGGCGTTGCGGCTGGCGCGACTGGGCAAGCTGGAGCGAATGGGGCTCGCCGTCGAGCAGGAGTCCGGCCGCTGGCAGCTGAGCGGAAGGCTGGAGCCCACCTTGCGCGAATTGGGCGAGCGCGGCGACATCATCAAGACCATGCAGCGGGCGTTGCAAGCCAAGGACGTTCAGCGCGATCCGGCGAGCTTCCAGATCCACGATGGTGCACCCGCGATGCCGATCGTCGGCCGAGTGATCGACAAGCACCTCTCTGACGAACTGGGCGAGAATCTGACCCTGATCATCGATGGCATCGACGGCCGCACCCACCATGTCGCCGGCGTCGATCCGGCCGGGATTGAAAACATCGGCATCGGCAGCATCGTCGAGGCCGGTTCGGCTGAGGCTGGCCGGCGCCCCGCCGACCGCGCCATTGCCGACATGGCTGAAGATGGCGTCTATCGGCCGAGCCGCCATCTGGAGCAGGCGCGGTTCGACGGCCGCGTTCCCGGCGGCGACTATGATGGCTTCATCGACGCCCATGTCCGCCGGCTCGAGGCGCTGCGGCGCGCCGGCATCGTCGAGCGGATCGACGCCGACCATTGGCGGCTTCCGGACGATTTTGCCAGCCGGGCTGCGGCCTATGACGTGGGGCGCAATCGCCAGCTCAACATTCGGGCGCTTTCCAACTTCGATCTTGAAAGCCAGATCGGAGCTGAGGGCGCGACCTGGATCGATCGCCGGCTGGTCAGTCGCGGACCCGCCGACCTGGTCGCGGCCGGCTTCGGGCAGGAGGTGCAGCAGGCGATGGACCGTCGGCGCGAGCATCTGATCGGGCAGGGCGACGCCACCCGCCATGCCGATGGCCGGATGCTCTACCGCCGCAACCTGCTCGCCACGCTCGAACAGCGCGAGGTGATCAGCACCGGCACCGCGCTGGCAGCCTCGCAGTCGCTACCGTTTCGGGCCGCTGGCGAAGGTGAAACCGTGCAGGGGGTGTTCAAGCAGACCGTCGAGCTCTCCAGCGGCAAGTTCGCGCTGGTCGAGAACGCCCATGAATTCACACTGGTGCCCTGGCGACCGGTGATCGACAACCATCTGGGCCGCGAGGTGCTGGGCGTGGTTCAGGGAGGATCGGTGTCCTGGCAGCTCGGCCGGAAGCGGGGGCTGGGATTGTAATTATCCCGCGCCAGACAATGTCATGACAAGGCCGGCCGGATGTGCTAGACAGCGCGTAGGAGAACCGATCATGGCCAATGCCATCCGATCCGAGAAACTCGATCTGCGGCTGACGCCGGAGGCGAAGCGTTTGCTAAATGCCGCCGCGCAAGCCTCGCGACGCTCGGTCAGCGAATTCGTGCTGGAGAGCGCGCTCGACCGCGCACAGGAAGCTCTGCCCGACCGTCAGCATTTTGGTCTCGACGCTGCAGGCTGGGAGGCGTTTCTGGCAGCACTCGATGCACCGCCCCGCCCGTTGCCGCGGCTGCAGCGGCTGTTGACCGAACCCAGCGTGTTCGAGCAAGCCCCGACCGAATAGATGGCGTTCCGCATTGAGAAGCTGCGACGGGATCATCGCGTCGAGGGGTTTGATTGCGGCAAGGAGCCGCTGAACCGTTTCCTGATCCGATATGCTCTGCAGAGCCAGTTGTCCAACAGCTCGCAGACCTATCTGGCTCTCTCGCAGGACGAGGTGGTCGGCTTCTACACCTTGGCGTTCGGCGACGTCAGTTACGAGGGCGCCCCGGAACGGCTGCGCAAGGGCGTTGCCCGGCATCCGATCCCGCTGATGATCCTTGCTCGCCTCGCCGTCGCCAGCGCCTGGGCCGGCAAAGGGATCGGCTCGGGCCTTCTGAAAGACGCGCTGGCCCGGACGCTGGCGGCGGCCGAAATTGCCGGGCTTCGGGCCTTCGCCGTCCACGCCAAGGACGACGAGGCGCGGGCGTTCTACGAGCGGTTTGATTTCATTGCGTCACCCAGCGATCCCATGCACCTCTTCGTGCTGCTGAAGGACGTCCGGGGCTTGATTGGCCGCTAGCGCGGCGGCTCAGGTTTTTCGCCCGGGGCGGCGCAGCAGCAACGCTCCATGGCTTGGTGATAGGCTAACAGGAACGATCGTTCAGAAGCTCTACGCTTTGCGGGACCGGCGACCTGTTCGCTTGGCGGATTCGTCCACCGACTGGATTTGCGCCAAAATTTCCCCGGGAACAGCTCCCACCGCAGTGGCAATATCGATAAACTCGACTACGTCAATTCGTCGCTCACCGTTCTCATACTTGGCGACAAAGGATTGCGGTTTGTCCAACGCTGTTGCCAAATCGGCCTGCGTCATTCCGTTCTTCTTGCGGGCGGCCGTGAGCAGGGATTGGAGCTGCCGCTGTCGCGGCGTGCGCAACGATTTCGGCATTCGGAACGGGGCCCCATTGAAGAAAAGGAGCCATTCCGGTAATCCTGAGTTGGGATTATCCCATTTTGGGATACTTGCTGAAATCCGTGGGGTGAGGAGCGCGCGCCGTGCCGGCAGGGCTTGAGCTTGATCCCGACGTCGATGACCAGGCGCCTGATGGTCCTGACGTCACCCCGTATGATGAGGCACATTTGGTCACCTATCTGCGCTTGCTCGACGCCAAGGCGGACGGCGCAGACTGGACCGAGGTGGCCCGCATCGTGCTGCATCGCGATCCTGATCGCGAGGAGGCGAGAACCCGGCGCTGCTTCGAAAGCCACATGGCGCGGGCTCAATGGATGACCAAGCGCGGCTACCGCCGGCTGCTGGAGCAATCGGTCGAACAAGCGCGGCGTTCCAGATCCTGATAGGCAGAAATTCTAAGCCCCGCCGATTTCCCCGCCACACTATCCGGCGGCGCGACGGTGATGTTTTCGAATTGCCTTTCGCTACCTGCCTCAGTCTCTGATCGGTCAGCAACAGCAGCCGATCGGAGTCGTCATGTCGGGAACACGTATCCTTTGGGGTCAGATCGCAATCGTCCTCACCGTCGTGCTGACGACGACGTGGACCGCGACGCAATGGACGGCTTGGCGGCTCGGCTTTCAGCCGCAGCTTGGGCAACCGTGGTTTGAACTGGCACCCGGCATGCCGGTCTACTACCCGCCGGCGTTCTTCTGGTGGTGGTATGCCTTCGATGCCTATGCGCCTTCGATCTTCGTCGAAGGGGCGTTTATCGCGGCATCCGGCGGATTCATCGCCATCGCGGTTGCCATCACTCTGTCGATCCTAAGGGCCCGCGAAGCGAAAAGCGTCGAGACCTACGGCTCAGCCCGCTGGGCCTCCGAACAGGAAATTCGTGGCGCGGGATTGCTCGGCCCCGACGGCGTCATCCTCGGTTGCCACCGCGAGCACTATTTGCGTCATGACGGACCGGAACATGTGCTGTGCTTTGCACCGACGAGGTCGGGCAAAGGCGTCGGCCTGGTTGTCCCGACGCTGCTAACCTGGCCCGGCAGCACGATCGTTCACGATATCAAGGGAGAAAATTGGACGCTGACGGCCGGCTTCCGGTCACGGTTCGGCCGCGTGCTCAAATTCGATCCCACCGATGCGCTTTCCGCTGCCTACAATCCGCTGTTGGAGGTGCGGCGTGGGGACAAGGAAGTGCGCGACGTTCAGAATATCGCCGACATCCTGGTCGATCCGGAAGGCGCGCTCGATCGCCGCAATCATTGGGAGAAGACCAGCCATAGCCTTCTCGTCGGCGCCATCCTGCACGTCCTCTATGCTGAACCGGACAAGACTCTGGCCGGGGTCGCCAACTTCCTGTCCGACCCAAAGCGCCCGGTCGAAGCGACGCTGCGCGCCATGATGTCGACGCCGCACCTTGGCGAGAGCGGTGTTCATCCCGTGGTCGCCTCTGCCGCCCGTGAACTCTTGAACAAGTCGGACAACGAACGCTCGGGCGTGCTCTCCACCGCGATGTCATTTCTCGGCCTCTACCGCGATCCCGTGGTGGCCAAGGTGACCGAGCGCTGCGATTGGCGGATCGCCGATCTCATCGCGCAGCGGGCGTCGCTGAGCCTCTACCTCGTGGTGCCGCCCTCCGATATCAATCGCACCAAGCCGCTGATCCGGTTGATCCTCAACCAGATAGGGCGGCGGCTCACTGAGGAGTTGAACACCGGCGGTCGTCGGCATCGCTTGCTGCTGATGCTCGACGAATTTCCCGCACTGGGCCGGTTGGATTTCTTCGAGTCAGCGCTGGCCTTCATGGCCGGCTATGGCATCAAGAGCTTCTTGATCGCGCAATCGCTCAACCAGATCGAAAAAGCCTACGGCGCCAACAATTCCGTGTTGGACAATTGCCACGTCCGGGTCGCCTTCGCCACCAACGACGAACGGACCGCGAAACGCGTCTCGGACGCGCTGGGCACCGCGACTGAACTGCGCGATTCCACCAATTATGCGGGCCACCGGCTGGCGCCCTGGCTTGGCCATCTGATGGTGTCGCGACAGGAGACCGCCCGGCCGCTGTTGACACCCGGCGAGGTGATGCAGCTTCCACCCGCCGACGAATTGCTGCTGGTTTCCGGTGTCCATCCGATCCGTGCCAGGAAAACGCGCTACTACGAGGATCGCCGCCTGGCGGAGCGCATCCTGCCGCCGCCGGTCCTCGGTAAGATTGTTCGGCAAGGCTCCGACATGACGGCGCACGATTGGCTCGCGTTGCCGAAACTCACCGCCGCGGCCCCGCGTCAGGCCCAAGATCGTCAACTCGTCGGTGACCGCGCTAACGGTGGCATCAGGCGCGAGCCGGAGTTGCCCCAGCATGAGGAGATCGTACCAAACCAACAACCGGCCGATCGCGAATTCGACGTGCTGGAGGAGGGGGCTGACATCGACGCGGCGAAGGCGCGAGCGTTCCGGCAAAGCGTGCGCGTCGTGGCGCGGCAAGCCGCGATGGACCCCGGCGATGGCATCGGGCTGTGAGCTCTGCCATGCCAATCAAGACCCGCATGAACGTCTACTTCGAGCCGGCGCTGCTCAAACAGGTCGAGGTGCTGGCGCTGCGGCGTAACGTTTCCAAATCCGCAGTGATCGAGGCCGCCGTGGCGTCCTTTCTGTCGGAAGATTCCGCGGAGCGGTCAGAAGCTGTCTTGGCGCGCCGCATGGACCGGCTTGGCCGCCAGATCGACATTATCGACGAGGATATCGCCATTCTCGGCGAAACCGTCTCATTGTTCATCCGGTTCTGGCTGACGATCACGCCGCCCTTGCCCGACAGTGCGCAGGTATCGGCCCGCGCCAAGGGCTTGGAGCGGTTCGAAGGATTCGTTCAGGCGCTCGGACGCCGCTTGGCAAGGGGTGATCGGTTCATCAAGGAGTTATCACGTGACATCCCACCAGCGCATGCAAGCGAGGCCCTTTCAGAAATTGGCGACAAGAATAACGGACTCGTTTGATCCGAGCGGACTTGGCTAACATAGACAGCTCTACATATAGCGGGTCCCGCAGCCATTATTCGCTTGGCAGAAATGTGCCAGCAAGCGACATCACTCGCTCACCTCGTCGGCGTGGATCCGTAGCGACATCCCTGAACATAGTCGGAATTTGACCTTAGCCGCTTTTATCGGTCTGTTGCCGCTTCAATATCCATTTCACCAAAACGTACGGAACGGCGAAACCGAGCGCAATCATAGCCGTTCCAAGGTTTTTCCATTCAGGAGGGCTATAGCCCCAGAACACGTACCCGACGTGAGAGGCATAATAGAGGAGCGTCCATACAATCACGAGCCCAACTATGCCAGCGATGACTGCCCCGCGCGGCTTCAATACATCGTGCCACGGCTCTTCCATCGCTGCTCACTAACCGACACTCAGAGTGTCAACATGACGTTCGCACGAGCATAGCCTAAATCCGTCAACCGTTCACGTCGCCGAAAACTCAATTGTGAACGAAGCTGGCAAGTCCGATCCGGGCCAGGAGCGGACCTGATAGTTGTCACAAATCTCGCTCGCTTATCGCGTGTGTCGCGACTCCGAACGTCGCCCCTATCTGCTTACAACGCTCACCCCGGCTTCCTTCTTCAATCCGAAATGTTTCCACATTGTCGTCTTTTCAAGGCTTGCGGCGCTTAGCCAAAAAGTCCGCCTTTTGGGCGAGCACCCTCAGGACAGGGGCGTTTGCCTCGTCTATGGGAATGATTGGCGGGTCATCCAGATCTAGAGCGCAACTGTCGGGATCGTTTTCCCCGATAGTCCAAGCGGGGCGGACAACCAAATTGGATTTCTCCAACCGCAAATCGCCGATCGGATCTGGCGGCTCGGTTTCGCTTCTCATGCGCGCTGGCGCGAGCATGAACCGACCGATACGGCGGTACTCACTCAGAAACATATCGAGGTTTCTCGACGAAGTTGGCGTCATTACATTCCGCCGTGCCACGAAACCAACAATGTCTGTCGAGGCCGACCCAATTTTGACCATGTTGGGACCAACGATAACGGCATAAGCATGCGGGTTCGAAATGTTGACTCCAGTGACAATTGCGAGCCGCAAACTGTCTTCCCCGTCGCGATCGCCGAATCGCTCGCGCCATGCCTCGAAAATTCCCGCCGCAGGCTCAGCATTTTCGAACATGAGCCCGAGTATCGGTATCATGCGTGACCCAGGCGAACACACATAGAATGTCCCGCGCCAAACGGCGGCATCCCATTTTCTTGCGTCGATCGGACTGACGACTCGATAATCAGTGTGCCGCTTTCTCTCGAGATCGAACGTGCCCTCTGGCGCTTGCCCTTTGCCAGATTTGACAGGCCCTGGGCGCTCCTTCTCTTCAGGAAATTTCGGCGACCACGCAGCCGTCCGAGTGAGTGTGACCGGCTTGTCGCGGTCTTCACTCCAGTCGTCGATCGAGATTTTCTCCTTTCCGCCAAAAATGACGCCATACATTATCGGCACATTCGAAAATGTGATCGCCCGCGAGAAACCGCTCTCGTCGCCTAGGACCGCTGCGCCCCAAGCGTCGGGATCTGCGGGCACGGCGAACGTAACAAATATCCGCATCACCGACTGTGCGAGCCAGCCATAGAACTCGGCAGCTTCTTCCCGGTTCGCGTAGGTCAGCCTCGGGCGGTGGGTCACAACCGCAACAGTAGATCCCTTTTCTTCAATGAAGCTCAGCACCGGAGTAAGCGGCGCGTCATCGCTTTGAATAAAGCGGATATCCAAATGATCCAAGTTGGGCAACGTCGTCAGATTCAGACTGGTTGCGAGCAAAGACTCCAACGCGCCCAACACGCCTTCGCCGATTCCAATCGACGTAAGGGAGTTTCGGCAATTTACGACAATGCCACACCCAAGGACGCGTGATCGCAATTGCACCTGGTCTTTCAGCAGATAGTCGGGCCTAACAAATGCGGCATCTCTGCCCGCGACCGCCATCATGTTGAAGAGCGATTCAATCATCTCCGGCGTTTCCGTCTCCGGAAGGCCGTCCTCGCCGCGCAGTGCTTCATCGCCGCCAAGCAGGAAAAGCAACGCTGTGCTGACCTGCAGAAGTCCGAGGCGGTCGACCGCAGCCGGAAGTTTCGTTAGCGCGGGCAGATCACAGAATTCTGTTGCTATCATGAAGGCGGCAAGTCGATGGCCCTGTTCAATGCGCGTTTCTTCCGCAACCTCCTTCTGCTCGTCCGTCCGCGAGCGTCCATTTCGGATGTTCGCTCCCAGCTCATGCGCTGTTAGTGCAAAGGGAACGCGGCCCAATTGCAGTTCACACTCGAACCAGTGTGTGAATATCGACGGATCGATGCCCTCGACGCTGCCAGACTGCTTGAATTTACGGCACTCGCCCGTAACGGCTGCGAGCGCGTAATTGCGCCCCGCCCAATAAAGACCAGCCTGCATATACGCAATGCTGCAACCGCGCAGGGCTTCGACCAGTTCGTCTTCATATTCTTCTTTGACAAGAAGACCGACGGCTCGCCCGAACCAGCGGATCGCGTCGTAGTGCAGACCCTTCTCCAATTTCTGATAGCCGCGCTTGCTATTTAGCTTGGCTGCTGCGCCTTCCTTTTGGCGCTCCGCTATCGCATCCGTCAGCGTCTCGTACAATCTATCGAAAGCTTCGCTGTCTGGCGCGAACCCGCCTAGTTCCGTGATGACCTTTGCAATCATTTCGAACGGAAACGTGCCAAGCCCGTGGGATTGCTTGATTACGTCGGTGAATTCATCCCAGATACCGTCAAACTTGGCCGCATCGGCGGACGAACGAATTGCAGTGGCGCGACTCAATAGAAGCAGCGCGTGGGCGTGCAGCGAATTGTTCGGGCGGGAAGTGTCGGACTTCGCCACTTCGAGCGCGGCTACAACGCTTTCACGTCGTTTCTCAACATTGGCTGCATCTTTCGTCAGCATGCCTGTGTCGACGGCGTTCGTAAGAAGCGGCAACAAATTCGTAAGCCGCTCCAGATCGTCGGCGTCTTGCGACGAAATCGCTAGGCTCTCGACCTCATCGTACAGCTCGGTTAGGCGCCGCGCGTCTTCGAACCACCAATAGGATGTCCACGCCCATGTATAGGCCGCCAATAATTGATGGGTTTTCAGGCCGTTGTCTTTCGCAAGCCTGACAGCACGGTCGAAGCGGCCATCGACTTCATACCGATTTCTTTCCAGCCCGCGAGCGAGCGTCGCGGCGCGTAACGCGTCCTCGACAAGTATTGGAAGCTGACCAAGATACGTCGCACCGTCGTTCATCGCGTGATCGAGTTGGTCCAACTCGGTTTGCCGCGTAAGGTCACGCGGACCCTGAACAGGCGTGGCGACCTTTTTCCCAACCCCTAGCGTCTCATGGGCGATGTCGAGGCTGTCGCGATCGAACACGCAGTCGAGAAGCCAAGTTCGATCGAGGATTGTTACAGGAATGGAATAGGTCTCTTGCAGCTTGTCCTGGACTTGGGCGCTTTTGCGAGACGACGCATACTGGTTCGTGATGAAGTAGATCCGGTCGTAGTCGCGTCCGGTTCCTGCGATTTCCTTGACGTCTGATTGTACTTTATCGCGCCAATCCTCCTTGGCGCTGAACGCGAATGCTCGCCGTTCGGACCCGGCGGAGGCGTCAGCGATAAACCATCGATCGGAAACTTCCTTTGCGACCGGAAAGCTCTCTGCGTCTGTTTTTCCGTCACCACCGCCAGTAGGCCCCGTTTGCGGACGGATGTTCGGCGAAATGAATTTTTCTGCGAGTCGCTTGGCGAAGTTCTCGAATATCTTTTCGGCATTCTGCTTCGTCAAGGTTTCGAGATGATGAGAAAGCACTTCCCGTTCTAGCTCGATTTGGCCGATTTTCTTGGAATCGGAAAACAAATGCGGTCGACGCCCGCGCATATATTGCGACGGACTTAAGCGCGGCGTTCGCGGACGATGTTCCGGCGTCTCTTCGGTCATGCCCTATATTTAGGATAGTGTCGGGCTACTTCAAAGCGTTTCCACGCGCTGCTCAATGTTTAGGTGCCGATCATCGGAGAAATTTCCAGGCCCGGCGCGCGGTCCAGCGGCAAGACGCTGGTCGTGGTTAGAGGCAAGACGCTGACCATGGGGCGTTTAAGGGAGGTCGAAGTTTCAGCCGATTTGAAAGAAGGTAAAATGGAAATGGCACACTCGAAACGATTCGAAATGGTGCCGAGTCCGCTAAGGGTCAATAGGCGCCATCCGCCTTGAAACTCTCTGCGGCCGGTGCGTCTCCGTTAGCAGACGTGCCATGACAATGGAGTTGCCAACAAGGCGAGCCTGGGAGGTCGAAATCGGTCGCGATAAAAACGTCCCGAATCTTCCTCTAAAGTCGAGCATTAGTATATGTGCCAGCCGATTTCCAAGACCGAGGCCATGTACATGGAGTTCCCAAAATAGGCGAACGCCCCCCGGCGTTCTCAAGCGTTGTCGTCCAGGTCTTCGTCGCTTCTTGGCATCCTAACTTCGTTGTTCAGCTATCAGGCGCAGCGAACCCGAGGTCTGTGTAGAGCGGCTTTAATTCGGCGCGCGTGAGAGGCCACGCATCTTGGGCATCAGACTGCCTCTTCGCGACCGCGAGATAGGCAAGCATGATGCTTGGCTGGCGAAACAGTAGCTTGGTCGGGGCACGCTCTCTGATGCGGTCCAGCAAAAACGGTCTCTCGGTAAACAATTCGCGCGTCATGGCCGCCGGCTGATCGCCCCCAAAGCTCGCAAATGCATCGTTGAGCAAACCTTCGGCCTTGGTAATGTCCGGTGACCGACCCACAAGTTCACGATAGAGTGAGCCCATCTCGATGGACAGCTTCTTGTTCGGGGCCACTTTTGTTTCGATAAGCTCCATGAGCTGTTCGAAATAATCGTTCGTTGCCTCGATCAGCGCCATGCTCTTCGCCGCGGCGCGATGCATGCCAGGCGTATCAACAACACTCGGCTTGTAGATGGTGTCGTGCGTAAGCTCGCTGTGCGCATGCTGAAGGATCGTCCTCACCTGCACTTCGCAAGGCGTGCCTGCGGGCACAGTAACGCCGCCTACCTGCATGTCGGCTTTGCACCGGACCACGTAGTGCACGGATTGGTACTTGAACTCGTACGGGCTTTCCGCGCGCTCTTCCTCATAGTCTTTGTCTTTCGAGGGTTCCCAGTCACCACATACCTCGATCGCCCGGCACACCGTCTCGATCTCTCTTGCGAGAAGCACGACAAAGCGCACACCGACCTTGTCGGTTATCTGCTTCAGCGGGTCTGTGTAATTCTTCTCCCGATAGAATGCTTTGGTGAGAATCGACCCGTCGCCTTTGACGCGGGGGCTCGCGGGCATGCGGACAAAAATGTCGGCCGACAGCGGCGCGACGAGCGGTGAGATTTCTTGCATGAGCTTTTGGGCGACGAACTTCCCCCACGCTTCAACGAGCGGGCGTTCTGCATACCAGTGCTCTAGGAACTCTTCCTCAGTCATTCTTGGGTCTGGATGCGATCTTTGATCGTAATGATCGTCCACTGCGTAGGTTGACCCGGCGCGGCGCCATCGGCCGCGACCGTTTCCATCGTGATCAGATGTTTGAAAGACTCAGGCGGCGCGCTCAGCTCGATACTTCCTGAGAACCGAACCCGCCGCTTTCGCAATTGACTACTGACTTCCGAAATGTCCTTTTGAACAGCATTCAGGGGGAAGTTCTTGCCCTGCATGTAGTTCGTGTAGTCGTCCCGAGCCTCAGTAGGCAGGTAAGCCGTTGAAAAATTGTTAACCTGGATGGTCGGCGTTTGATCCACCTTCAGGTAGGTGTACAGCGACGTCAGAAGATCATCCTTCACTTCCGGCTCGACCGGCAGGGCTCGGATGAAGGTCCTCGTATGGTCGAAGAACACACGCGTCAGGTGGGCGCTGTTCTGCGGAATCCGACAACCAAGGAACGTGCCGAAGAAATACTTCGCCGCACCCTCGCGGTTCTGCGTCGTCATCTGGCTGTCGTAGACGTGCGCGATCCAACCCTGCGGTAGCGATTGCCCCGCTGTCATCTGCACGAAAAATCCGATCTTGTATAGCTTCGATGCCGGCGTCAGGAACAGGTCCTTGAAAAACTCTAGCGCCGTACCGCGTTCTCGAAAGCCGCTCTGCTTTTCGGCCTTAATGACGGCCACAAAAGGGCGGGGCGTTGCACCGATTGTTCCCGAAAACACTACGAGCTTGCCGCCGGGCAGGTTCTTCGCCTGTTGGGCGTTTGCGAGTTTGTCCGCGAACTTTACCGAATCTGTGACGAACGTCGCGTCCGGCATTCCGACCAGAGAGAATGCGATTGCGACTGCGCTCTCTGCGCCTGCCTCCGCAATCTCCATCTCCATACATTGAGAAACGGCGCCCATCGCGTCAACGACACGTTCCTTGAACATATCCATAGCTTCGGGGGGGAGGGCGATCAGTTGCGTGCCGTAATGGGGCGACACCAGCGCGCCGTCGTGGCGGCGCTTAAACACTTCATGCAGCATAACGCGTGCCACGACCAAATTTTCGAATGGCATTAAAACCCTCCCCTGAGTGCGGCGAGGATATCCAACCACTTGCGGAAGTGTTGACATAGTTCCGAGGTGGAGAATGTTCCTGGTTTGTTCTAATCCTAAATCCCTATGCAGCTAGAGTGCAAGGGCAAAAATCTCGTTCCGGGCTTATCTCCTCTTTTAATTTCCTCAGCCAGACGGTCCGACCGCAGCGGGCGGCGGTGCCCCTTCCGCCCGACTGATGACGTGCGGCGCGGCCGGCAGGCGTTCCGAACTTGGGGCAGGTTTCTTTGCAGCGTCTCCGAGCCCTCGATCAGCATCCCGCGGGCCCAATCGCAGAGTGGAGCTAGTTTGGCAACTGATAAGCTTGTCGCACAAATCTCATCAATGGCGTCGTCGTAGCCCCCTTGGTCGATGTCCGCTTAGCGCCGGAACCGACCACAATCGCCGTTGTGTCGATCCGCCGATATGGGCCAGAAGCGGCCTCTGGGACCATTGACCATAGCGACCGTTGCTCATCCCTCCCTAGCAATGACGACGTGCGCCACCACTGATTGAAAGCGGCGCTGGAAGTGATAACCTCCGTTGCGGGGGACGGTGTGTATATCTCAGAGATTAGGATCGAGAATTTCCGGCTGTTCGGGGTGGGCAATGATACCTTCGTGCTCCGGCTTAAGCCGGGCCTGACGGCGCTCGTCGGGGAGAACGACGGGGGCAAGACGGCCGTCATCGACGCACTGCGGCTCGTGCTCGGCACCCGCGATCAGGAACTGATTCGCGTCGAGGCTACGGACTTCCATCAGGCGCCTGGCGGAGCGCAGGCAGAGCAGATTTGCATTCGCCTGACCTTCAAGGCGCTGACGGTCCATGACCGCGCCGCGTTCGCCGAATATCTGACTTATCTTCCAGGCGGCGACGTCACCGAGACCGCGCTAATCATCACATGGAATGCTCGGCGCAATACGAAGGAAGGCGTCTCCCGCCGTACGCTACCCTCGGAGATCCGCACCGGCGCGGCCGGTGACGGCCCCGTACTAGAGGGAGCGGCCCGCGCGCTCTTGACCGCGACGTATCTGCGACCGCTGCGCGATGCTGAAAGGGCGATGAGCGCGGGCCGCGGTTCGCGCCTTTCGCAGATCCTCCAGCACACCAAGGAGATCAAGGAGACGGGTGTCGCCTTCGATCCGAAGGCGAGCCCGCCGGCCGACCCTGCGAAGCTCAGCGTACTCGGCGTCGGCGACTACGCGAGCTTCCTCTTCGACGGCAGCGCCGGGATCAAGGAAGCACGCAAGAAGCTGAACGACGAGTTCCTGAAACCGCTCTCGTTCGCGAACGACCTCCTGAACGCCCGCATCGCGGTCAGCGGCAGCCGGGACGACGCCGTGCGGCTTCGCCAGCTCCTTGAGAAGCTCGAGCTCGCCCTCAGCGCATCCGATGACACTGACGCTTCATATACGCGCGGCCTCGGGTCAAACAATCTGCTGTTCATGGCTTGCGAACTGCTGCTGCTCGCCGCCGAAAGCGACGGCTTCCCGCTTCTACTGATCGAAGAGCCTGAAGCGCATTTGCATCCGCAGCGGCAACTCCGTCTCATGTCGTTCCTTCAGGAGCAGGCCGACGGGGTCCGCGCCGATGGCCAGCAGATACAGATCCTCGTCACGACTCACAGCCCAAACCTGGCCTCCGATATCCGCCTTGAGAACCTCGTCATGATCGAGGGCAGGAAAGCCTTCCCTATGGGGCCGGAGCACACGCAGCTCAGCGCCTCAGATTACCGCTTTCTTGAGCGGTTTCTCGACGTGACCAAGGCGAATCTCTTCTTCGCTCGCGCCGTGATGATCGTGGAAGGTGACTCCGAGACGATCCTGCTCCCAGTCATCGCTCGCCTGCTCGACCGAGATTTCCACCGCTACGGCGTTTCCCTCGTAAATGTCGGCGGTGTCGGCCTCGGCCGCTTCGCACGCATCTTCATGCGGAAGCGTCCAGAGGAGTCAGGTGTCATCAGCGTGCCTGTGGCGTGCGTTACCGATCTCGACGTGATGCCGGACGATGCGCCATGGATTGTCGGTAAGCTGAAGGACGGCGAGGACGTTCCCGAGATCAAGAAGGGCGGCCGCCAGTGGCGGCGGAAGGCGGACTTCCCCGGCGCCAAACTGGATGAACGCCGGAAGGAGCGCCGCGATAAGGCGTCGGGCCAGAAGGTTAAGACCTTCGTTGCCGGAGACTGGACCCTCGAATTCGACTTGGCGCTCCACGGAATGCGCCCGCAGGTTTGGCTCGCTGCGCACATGGCGTTCGCTGACGACGAACTTGTCAACGGGAAGACGACTAAGAAGGCCGTGATCGAAGAGTCTGTGCCGGCCTTCAAGGAACTTATTAGAGGGGGGCTCAGCTCTGAGACCTTCGCCTCTCACGTCTACGCGCTCTTCGAAGGGGACAAGGCATCGAAGGCGATTGCGGCTCAGTATCTTGCCGGAATTCTTGAGGGCCTCGTTGAAAGCAAGAAGTGGAATTCTGCGGACCTCCTGAAGAAGCTCCCATCCTATATCGTGCAGGCGATCGAACACGTCACCGAGCCGTTCTCCACGGCGAAAAAGCCCGCTGAAACAGGGCCCAAGGATGAGGGGCCTAGTGAGACCGAGGCTGGAGGCTCGGGTGATGAACCTGAAGAAGACGCGAGCGTATGATGGGCACCTCCCAGTGGCAACCGTTCACGATTGCGGACGAAGACATCATCTGGGCATCCCAGATGATCGGGCTCGGACCCGACGGCTTCGCGAAAGTTGGAAACGACGAAAGCCGCCTTGCCGCAATCCGCAACTTGGACAGCGCGGATTTCGAGGCTTGTCCCGGTAGCGGCAAAACGACCCTTCTCGTCGCCAAGCTTGCTATTCTCGCCAATCGCTGGCGCTGGCGCCGACAGGGTATCTGCGTGCTTTCGCATACCAACGCCGCGCGCAACGAAATCGGCACCAAACTCAGTTCCTCACCTATTGGCGGCGCTCTCCTTCGCTATCCGCATTTCGTCGGCACCATCCACGCGTTCGTGAACGAGTTTCTGTCAGTCCCGTGGCTGCGATCAAAAGGCAATCTCATCAAGGCCATCGACACGCAAATCGCACTGAAACACCGGATGGGACTGCTGGGCCGGAACTGGAAGGCGGCGATGGAAGCCCGCCATCTCACAGAGTTCGCGCTCATGTACGGGAGGGCCGACTACACCGCCGACAACAAAGGCAACTTGGGAGCGGCGACGCCATTAGCCCGTGCGATGGTCGCGGCGACGAAGTCGTCGAGTGAGGCGGGCTATTTTTGCTACGATGAGATGTTCGTCTGGGCGAACGAGCTGCTTGATACGCGACCCGAAGTTGCGGCCGCTCTGCGAGAGCGGTTCCCTCTTGTCTTCATCGACGAGGCGCAGGACAACAGCGAACTCCAGTCCGCGCTCCTGCACCGCCTCTTCCTCGAAGGTGACAACCCTTCGCGCCGCCAGCGCTTCGGCGACTCAAATCAGGCGATCTACAGCAGCGTTGACGACAAGGCCGGCGCGCACACCGATCCGTTTCCGAGCCAGATTAGGTTCGACCTTCCGCGGAGCTACCGTTTCAATCAGACCATCGCTAACCAGGTAAAAGGCCTCGGCGTCATTCCGCAGCAATTGATCGGCGCGGGTCCCGGCGCCTCGGTCGTAAAGACGGAGCCAAAGGCGACGACGGTGATCCTCTTCGACGACGAGAGCATGAGCAATGTGCTGCCGCGCTACGGAGCGCATCTTGTCGAACAGTTCACCGAGAACGAGCTTCGGGCGGGAGTCTTCGTGGCCGTCGCGGGCGTCGTGAAGGAACCGGAGCAGCCCGATCCGGTGCCCCGCTTCATTGGAAATTACGCCCCGACATTCGATCCGGCATGCGGGCGGCGGGATTCCTTACAGACGACCTTCGCCCAATACCTTGCGCGCGCGCGCTTTGAGATGAACAAATTGCGGGACGTATCTTCGCTCGTCAACGCTACTGCGTCCGCCGTTCTCCGCCTCGCCGACATCGCAGGGGCGGACCTCAGCCTCTACAGTCGGAAGTCGCCTCACAGGCGGGTCAAGGAACTGCTCGACGGTAAAGCGGCAGACTACAATGCTCTCATCGAACTTGTCCTCGTGCATAAGGGCGATCTTTCGAAGGCCGAGTGGGAGGAAAGCGGCAAAGCGCTCGCAGTCTCGGTCGCCAAGGCCATCGCGGGCAATGCCCCACCAACCACAAACGCGTTTCTTGCCTGGCCAGAGCACGGCAGCGGCTCGGAGGTCGAAGAAGAGAGCGTCGCCACAAGGACCGACAATCTCTTCAGCTACCCGCCCGACGGGCCCAAGGTGCATGTACGCCTCGGTTCAATCCATTCGGTAAAGGGCGAGACCCACACCGCGACCCTCGTGTTGGAGTCCTATTTTCACGACCACCATCTGAGCGAGTTGAAAGCATGGCTCCTGGGAGCACGGTCCGGCGGCTTCAAAAAGGGGAACAAGATGGAAGGACCCCGTCTTCTGGGGCGCCTGCGGCTCCATTACGTCGCCATGACGCGACCATCACACCTTCTGTGCATCGCCATGAGGAAGGATGCCTTCACCGAGGCCGAAACCACGATCCTACGGGATCGCGGCTGGCTGATCATCGATTGCTGCAGCGCGCCGGAAGCCATCGCGAAGCCGACTTAGCCGACGTGATTTCTACGAGACGGCGGTCGTCGCGCCCACGCAATGAGTTGCTGACCGCCATGTGGCGTCGGACGGCGTTCTGTCCGGGGCAGACAGCGCACCCTACAAACTTCCGCTTCGGGGTGATGAGCGGCCTGTCAGAGGATGTCGGTGCCGTGCATCGATAAACCTGCATGTAGTGGGCGGCTGTCGCGCCGGTAGGCAAGGTTTGAAGCACGTGCGATTCCGCCGATCATCGCCATTTCTTCGCCAGGCTACGTTGACCCCATCAGGGTTGTTGCAAAGCCGGCATTGCTGCCTCTTCTAATTATCCCGAACCACGGCGCTGCTGTTAGCGGCCTGACGTGGGAGGGGGCAACATGGCGGGTATCACTCAGCAATCTGCAGCGATTATGCGTGGCGCGCGCATGCTGCGCACGGCGCTCGGGGCAGCGATCGCCGGCTTCCTGGAAGACCCTGCGGTCGTCGAGGTGATGCTCAACCCCGACGGGCGGCTCTGGATCGATCGGCTTTCGGAGGGGCTCTTTGATACTGGCGAACGCCTGAACGCCGCCGACGGCGAGCGGATCGTCCGCCTGGTCGCGCACCATGTCGGCGCCGAGGTTCATGCCGGAAGTCCCCGCGTCTCAGCCGAATTGCCCGAGACCGGGGAACGGTTCGAAGGGTTGCTGCCGCCGGTGGTCACCGCGCCGACGTTTGCGATCCGCAAACCCGCCGTCGCCGTGTTCACGCTCGATGACTACGTGGCTGCCGGCATCATGTCCGCCGGGCAGGCGACGGCGCTGCGTCGCGGCGTCGCGGCGCGCAACAACATCCTCGTTGCCGGCGGGACCTCGACCGGCAAGACCACGCTCACCAATGCGCTGCTCGCCGAGGTCGCTAAAACAGCCGATCGCGTGGTGCTGATCGAGGATACCCGGGAGCTGCAATGTCTGGCGCCCAATCTGGTGGCGCTTCGGACCAAGGACGGCGTTGTGTCGCTGTCGGAGCTGGTGCGCGCCTCGCTTCGCCTGCGCCCCGACCGCATCCCGATCGGTGAGGTCCGCGGCGCCGAGGCACTCGACCTGTTGAAGGCCTGGGGCACCGGCCACCCGGGTGGCGTCGGCACCATCCACGCCGGCAGCGCCCTCGGCGCATTGCGCCGTCTTGAGCAACTCATCCAGGAAGCCGTCGTCACCGTCCCGCGCTCCTTGATCGCCGAGACCATCGACGTCGTCGCGGTGCTGTCCGGCCGCGGTTCGGAACGCCGGCTCACGGAGCTGATGCGCGTCACCGGGCTCGGGCCCGCCGGCGACTACACCCTTTCACCAGAAGGAGATCGATCATGATCCATCGTCCGCACCCACTTCGCCGCGCCATCGCCACGCCCGCCGGCTTTACAACCCTGACCACGGTCCTGGCTTCGTTGACCGCTGCACCGGCTTGGGCGGCCGGCTCCAGCATGCCGTGGGAGCAACCGCTCAACCAGATCCTGCAATCGGTCGAAGGCCCGGTCGCCAAGATCATGGCGGTGATCATCATCATCGTCACCGGCCTGACATTGGCGTTCGGCGATACCTCGGGTGGATTTCGCCGACTGATCCAGATCGTGTTCGGTCTCTCGATTGCGTTCGCGGCAAGCTCCTTCTTCCTCTCGTTCTTCTCCTTCGGCGGCGGAGCGCTGGTCTGATGGAGGAGACGATCCCCGGATTTGCTGCGCCTGTTCATCGCGCGCTCACCGAACACATCCTGCTCGGCGGCGCGCCGCGCGCGGTCGCGATCCTCAACGGCACTCTGGCGGCAGCGCTCGGACTCGGCCTGCGGTTGTGGTTGGCCGGTCTGTTGCTCGCATTTCTCGGTCACGCCGCCGCGGTCTGGGCCGCCAAGCGCGATCCGCAGTTCGTCGATGTGGTGCGCCGCCATCTGCGCATCCCCGGTCATCTTTCCGTTTGAGGCGCGCACATGATGAATCTTGCTGAGTATCGTCGATCGATAACCCATCTGGGGGATTTTCTGCCCTGGGCCGCCTTGGTCGATGAGGGCATCGTTCTCAATAAGGACGGCTCGTTTCAGCGGACCGCGCAGTTTCGGGGACCGGATCTGGATTCTGCTGTGCCCGCGGAACTGGCCGCCGTCGCCAGCCGGCTGAACAACGCGTTGCGCAGGTTCGGCTCCGGCTGGGCAGTCTTTGTCGAGGCGCAGCGCTACCCCGCCAACAAATATCCCGTAAGTCATTTTCCGGATGTGGCGTCAGCCCTGGTTGACGTCGAGCGCCGCGCCGAATTCGAGCGGGAAGGGGCGCATTACGAATCGGGTTATTTCCTGACCTTCCTCTATCTGCCGCCGCCCGAAGACACCGCCCGCACCGAGAAATTCCTCTACGAGGGGCGCGACCGCCGTCATGACGAGGATGCTCGGCAAGTACAACGCGGCTTCGTTGATCGCACCGACCGGGTGCTCGGGCTTGTCGAGGGCTTTATGCCCGAACTTAAATGGCTCGATGACGAGGAGACGCTGACCTACCTGCATTCGACCGTCTCGACCAAGCGCCAGCGCGTCCGCGTCCCCGAGATCCCGATGTATCTCGACGCTCTGCTGGCCGACCAGCCGTTGACCGGCGGCCTCGAGCCGATGCTGGGACAGTCCCATCTGCGGGTGCTGACGGTCGTCGGGTTTCCGACGGTGACTACCCCCGGCATTCTGGACGAGCTCAACCGGCTCGCATTCGCCTACCGCTGGGCGACCCGCGCCATCATGCTCGACAAAACCGACGCGACCAGGCTGCTGACCAAGATCCGCCGGCAATGGTTCGCCAAGCGCAAATCGATCGCCGCGATCCTGAAGGAGGTGATGACCAACGAAGCCTCGACGCTCCTAGATAGCGATGCCCACAACAAGGCCTTGGATGCCGACGCCGCGTTGCAGGAACTCGGATCCGACGCGATCGGCCAGGCCTTCGTCACCGCAACCGTCACGGTGTGGGACGACGACCCTCGGGTCGCCGATGAGAAGCTCCGCCTGGTGGAGAAGGTGATCCAGGGACGCGATTTCACCTGCATGGTGGAGAGCGTCAACGCGGTCGAAGCTTGGCTCGGATCGCTACCCGGCCACGCATATGCCAACGTCCGACAGCCGCCGGTCTCGACGCTCAACCTCGCACACATGATCCCGCTGTCCGCGGTCTGGGCCGGCCCTGCGCGAGACGAGCATTTTGGCGCCCCGGCATTGTTCTTCGGCAGGACCGAAGGCGCAACGCCGTTTCGGTTCTCACTTCACGTCGGCGACGTCGGCCATACCCTGGTGGTCGGTCCGACCGGCGCCGGCAAGTCGGTGTTGCTGGCACTGATGGCGCTGCAATTCCGGCGCTATCCGCACAATCAGATCTTTGCTTTCGACTTTGGCGGCTCGATCCGCGCTGCGGCGCTGGCGATGGGCGGAGACTGGCACGATCTCGGCGGCGATCTGACCGACGGCGCCTCGAGCTCTCTTTCGCTGCAGCCGCTGTCGCGCATCCCTGATGTCCCCGAGCGCGCCTGGGCCGCGGATTGGATCGTCAAGATCCTGTCCCGCGAGGGCATCACCACCACACCGGAGGTGAAAGAGCATCTCTGGTCGGCGCTGAGCTCGCTGGCGTCCGCGCCGGACACCGAGCGCACGATGACCGGCCTGTCTGTGCTGCTGCAGGCGCAGGCGCTGAAGCGGGCGCTGCAGCCCTATTGCATTGGCGGGGCGTCAGGTCGGTTGCTTGATGCTGAGACCGAGCGGCTCGGAGACGCCCCGGTGCAGGTGTTCGAGACCGAGGGGCTGATCGGCACAGCCGCCGCGCCCGCGGTTCTCGCCTATCTGTTCCATCGCATCGAACACCGTCTCGATGGTCGGCCGACGCTGTTGATCATCGACGAAGGCTGGCTGGCGCTGGATGACGAGGGCTTTGCCGGCCAGGTGCGGGAATGGCTGAAGACGCTGCGTAAGAAGAACGCCTCCGTGGTCTTCGCCACCCAATCATTGTCCGACATCGACAATTCGGCGATTGCGCCGGCCATCATCGAAAGCTGCCCGACGCGGCTGCTGTTGCCGAACGAGCGCGCGATCGAGCCGCAGATATCCGCCGTCTATCAGCGCTTCGGCCTCAACGACCGGCAGATCGAGATTCTGGCGCGCGCCACGCCGAAGCGCGATTATTACTGCCAGTCGCGCCGCGGCAACCGGCTGTTCGAGCTCGGCCTCGGCGCGATCGCTCTGGCTCTTTGCGCTGCGTCCTCCAAGGCCGACCAGGCCATGATCGCGCGCGTGCTCGCCGAGCATGGGCGCGACGGCTTCGTGAGCGAATGGCTCCGCCGGCGCGACGCCGGCTGGGCCGTCGACCTCATTCCCGATCTCCGCAACCTGGAGTTTCCAACATGATTAGGCTCCGTCATCTGGCGGCGGCAAGCGCCGTCGCGCTGTCGCTCATCGTCGGCGCGCCACCACTCGCGGCGCAGTGGGTCGTGTTCGACCCCAACAACTATGCGCAGAATGTTCTGACCGCCGCGCGCGAGCTGCAACAGATCAACAACCAGATCACGTCGTTACAAAATCAGGCGCAGATGCTGATCAGCCAGGCGCGCAATCTTGCGAGCCTGCCATATTCCTCGCTGCAGCAGCTGGAATCCTCGATCCAGCGCACCCAGCAGCTTCTCGCGCAGGCGCAGAACATTGCCTTCAACGTCCAGCAGATCGATCATGCCTTTCAGACCACCTATGGCAGCGCCAATGCGAGCCAATCCAGCCAGGCGCTGATCGGCAACGCCCAGGCGCGTTGGCAGAACTCGGTCGCGGCGCTGCAGGACGCGCTGCGGGTGCAGGCCGGCGTGGTCGGCAATCTCGACACCAACCGCACCCAGATGTCGGCCTTGGTGACCTCGAGCCAGGCGGCAACCGGCGGACTTCAGGCCACCCAAGCAGGCAACCAGCTCCTCGCGCTTCAGGCACAGCAACTCGCCGATCTCACCGCGGCCGTGGCGGCTCAGGGCCGCGCGCAGTCGCTTCAGGCGGCCCAGCAGGCCGCGGCGCAAGATCAGGCCAGGGAACAGCTCCGCCGCTTCCTCAGCCCCGGCAACGGTTATCAGCCCTCCAACGTGGCGATGTTTCATCAATGAGCGCGCTCAGCCAATCCAGACGACTGTCGATTGTCGTGAGTGTCGCGACCTTGGTTCTGGTCGTCGCAGCCTGCACCATCGAGCTGCGCAACCAGGAGCAGATCTCCTCGTCCGCAGCGCCTGCCGCCGAGCAGGCTGATCCATTGGCGGCCGAACTCGCCCGCTGCCGGACGGTGACATTGGAGCAAACCGAAGCCCTTGCGAAGTGTCGTCAGATCTGGGCCGAGCGGCGCCGCCAATTCCTCAAGCAGAAGACCGCACCAACTCCAACTCTCACTCCAACGGCAGTGCCGAACGGCAACGCCGCGGAGGTTAATTCGCGGAAGGACGAGAGCCGCGTGCCGCAGGGGTGGCCATCAGTTTCCACCGGGCAGGGCGAATGAACCATGGGCGGCACCGGCGTCATCGATCGATTTCTCGCGGTCTTCACCCAATATATCGATAGCGGCTTCGGGCTGCTGCAGCCCGAGGTGGCCTTTGTCGCCACCACGTTGATCGCCATCGATATCACGCTGGCGGCGCTGTTCTGGAGCTGGGGCGGCGATAACGACATCATCGCGCGGCTGGTGAAGAAGACGCTGTTCGTCGGCGTCTTCGCCTATCTGATCGGCAACTGGAATAAGCTTGCCCGGATCATCTTCGAGAGCTTCTCTGGTCTCGGCCTGAAAGCCGCCGGCTCTGGACTTTCAGCCGCCGACTTTCTGCGCCCGGGCCGTGTCGCCCAGGTCGGGCTCGATGCCGGACGGCCGCTGCTGGAGCAGATCTCCAGCCTGATGGGCTACATCGCCATCTTCGAGAATTTCATCCAGATCACGGTTTTGCTGCTGGCGTGGGTGATGGTGCTGCTGGCATTTTTCATCCTGGCGATCCAGCTGTTCGTCACCCTGATCGAATTCAAGCTGACGACGCTGGCGGGCTTCGTGCTGATTCCCTTCGGCCTGTTCGGCAAGTCCGCCTTCATGGCCGAGCGCGTGCTCGGCAACGTCATCTCGTCTGGCATCAAGGTGCTGGTACTCGCCGTCATCGTCGGCATCGGCTCGACGCTGTTTTCACAGTTCACGGTGGCCGCAGCCACCCCGCCATCGATCGACGACGCCATGGCGATGGTGCTCGCCGCGCTCTCGCTGCTTGGCCTCGGAATTTTCGGTCCCGGCATTGCCAATGGCCTCGTCTCCGGTGGTCCGCAGCTTGGCGCTGGCTCCGCTGTCGGCGCGGCCGCAGCGGGTGGGGGCGTTGTTGCGGCCGGACTTGCTGGCACCGCCATGGCAGGCAGCGGACTGGCCGCGGCTAGTGGCATTGCGGCCGGCGCCGCGCGCGGCGGTGCAGCACTGGCCGGCGGCGCCACGACAGCGTTTCGTGCGGGAGGGGCGTCGGGATTGGCAACGACTGGGCTCACCAAGGGGGCCGAGGCCGCGATCAGCCCACTACGCCGCGCTGCCGAAAACCTCAAGAGCAGCTTCGAGGCCGGAGGCCGAGCGGCGGCAGGTGAGGGGAGTTCGGCAGACGCCGGCGGAGCCGCATCATCCTCTGCGGCTTCATCCGCCGGCGAACCGCCGGCCTGGGCGCGCCGCATGAAGCGCGCGCAAACCATCAACCACGGGACGTCCGCTGCCGCACACGCTGTTCGCTCCGGCGATCACGGCGGCGGCGGAGCCTCTGTCAATCTCTCCGAGGGGGAATAGTCGATGTTTCGAAGATCATCGGTCCGCTACGGCCGCACGCCGCAGGCTGTGACGCCGTATCAGAAGGCGGCGCAAGTCTGGGACGAACGCATCGGTTCGGCCCGTGTCCAGGCCAAGAACTGGCGTCTGATGGCGTTTGGCTCGCTGATGCTGTCGGCGGGTCTGGCGGGCAGTCTGGTCTGGCTATCCTTGCGCGGCAGCGTCACGCCCTGGGTGGTGCAGGTCGATCGCCTCGGCCAGGCGCAGGCGGTGGCACCCGCGGCCATCGACTATCAGCCGTCTGAGGCGCAGATCGCCTATCACCTCGCGCGGTTCATCGAAGATATCAGGGGACTGCCGGTCGATCCGGTCGTGCTGCGCCAACAATGGTTGCGCGCCTACGACTTCACCACGGACCGCGGCGCAGCCGCGCTCAACGATTTCGCCCGCACCAATGATCCGTTCGCCAATCTCGGCAAGATGCAGATCTCGGTCGAGGTCTCCAGCGTCATTCGCGCTTCGCCGAATAGTTTCCGCGTCGCCTGGATCCAGCGCGGCTACGAGAATGGCTCGCTCGCCACAACCGAGCGCTGGACCGCGATCCTGACCGTCGTCGTTCAACCGCCGCACGACGCCGATCGCCTGCGCAAGAATCCACTCGGAGTTTACGTCAACGCCATCAGCTGGTCGAAGGAGCTTGGACAATGAAATCGTGTTTCCTGAACAACATGATGCCCGCTCCGCACCCGCTCGCCCGGACGTCGTCAGTGAGGGCCGCTTCGGCGTTGCTGCTGATGTCCGCTTCGATGCTCGCCGGCTGCTCGCATCTGCAAAAGCCGCCGGAAATCGCGCTCGATGATCCGGCAGAACCCGCCGTGCTGCTCGGCGATCCGCCAGCACCGGTGCAGGTGGTAGAACTCGCCAAGCCGCTGCCGCTACCCGGTCAGTTGAAGCCATTGGGGCGCGGCAAACCCACGCCCGAGGCGAAGGACCCGGCCGTGCGCGTCAATCAGGCCAATGCCGCCGCACGGGTCCAGCCGGTACGCAACGGCTTTATCAACGCCGTGCAGGTCTATCCATTCACCAGCGGCGCGCTCTATCAGGTCTACACCGCGCCTGGCCAAATCACCGACGTGATGCTCCAGGCCGGCGAGCAGCTGACCGGCTCCGGGCCCGTCGCTGCCGGCGACACCGTGCGCTGGATCATCGGCGACACCGAGAGCGAAACCGGCGCCGCCAAAAAGGTTCACATCCTGATCAAGCCGACGCGCCCCGATCTCGTCACCAACCTCGTCATCAACACCGATCGGCGGACCTATTTCCTTGAACTGCGTTCGACCGAAAAGACCTACATGGCCTCGGTCTCCTGGCAGTACCCTGAAGATCAGCTCATTGCGCTGCGGCGCCACAACGCGGCCGCGTTGACCGCGGCGCCGATCGACGAGGGCATCGAGGTTTCCAAACTGCGCTTCCGCTATGCCATCACCGGCGACAATCCGCCCTGGCGGCCAATGTCCGCCTTCGACGACGGCTCAAAAGTCTATATCGAGATGCCACGCGGGATCGGGCAGGGTGAAGCGCCGCCGCTGTTCGTAATCGGACCTGAAGGCGACGGCCAACTCGTCAATTATCGCGTCCGGCAAAACTATTATATCGTCGACCGGCTGTTCGGTGCCGCCGAGTTGCGCCTTGGTGGCGACCAGCAGCAGACGGTCCGTATCTCCCGCACCGACGGGAGGCTTTGATGAATGGCGACCGGCGACAGGACGACGCCTCCGATGCGTTTCGGTCGGCCAGCGATCCGGTCGCGGCGTTTCAAATCCGACCAGAGCGACCGAGGGTGACGCGGCTCTCGCGCAAGGTGCTGATGGCCGGTACCGGGATTGCGCTGGTGGCGGTGTCCGGCGCGGTGTTCTGGGCGTTGCAGAACAATCGCCATCGTGCGGACGCTCCCGAGGAGCTCTACAGCACGGAGCATCGCACTAAGGCCGATGGATTGTCCGGGCTGCCACGGGATTACGCCGGCATCCCGCGCCAAGCGACGCCGCTTGGTCCGCCGCTGCCCGGCGATCTCGGGCGGCCCATGCTCAACGCCGGCGCGGCATCGAACACGGTCATCCCAGCTGCACCCGCGGCGGATCCGGAGGCGCAGCGGCGGGGCCAAGAGATCGAGGCGGCGCGGTTGAGCCGGTTGTTTGCACCGACCAACACCCGAGAACTGCCTCCGATCGTGCCAACTCCGGCGTCGGCAACACCACCTGAAGCCAGCGCAGTGTTGAATCCCCTCCCACAACCGCCGGCCGATTCGACCTTCGCGCAGAACGGCCAGGACCGGAAACTCGCCTTCATCAACGCCTCGGTCGATCGGCGGACGACGAGCCCAGACCGGCTGGCAGCTCCGGCCTCGCCTTACGTGGTGCAGGCCGGCACCGTCATTCCCGGCGCGCTGATCACCGGCATCCGCTCGGACTTGCCGGGCCTGATCACCGCCCAGGTCTCGGAAAACGTCTATGACAGCCCGAGCGGCAAGTTTCTTCTCATTCCACAAGGCGCGCGGCTGATCGGCCAGTACGACAGCCAGGTCGCTTTCGGTCAGTCGCGCGTCCTCCTGGTCTGGACCCGGCTGATCATGCCGAACGGCAAATCGATCGTACTGGAGCGCCAGCCCGGCGCCGACACCGCCGGGTATGCGGGACTGGAGGACGAGGTCGACAACCATTGGGGTGCGCTGTTCAAGGCGGCGATGCTCTCGACGCTGCTCAGCGTCGGCTCCGAAGTCGGCACCAGCGGCAGCGAGGACGATGTCGTCCAGGCGATCCGCCGTGGCGGCTCGCAGAGTTTCAATCAGGTCGGGCAACGCGTCGTCAGCCGCAACCTCGACATTCAGCCGACGCTCACGATCCGCCCCGGATTCCCGGTGCGTGTGATCGTCAACCGCGACCTGGTGCTGGCGCCATACAATCAGGAGGCCGCAAAATGACCAAGCTAAAACTGGGCTCGCTTCTCGACGACCGACCGGTGAAGCTCAGTATCGAATTGCCGGCATCGGTTCATCGCGATCTCGTCGCCTATGGAGAGTTGTTGGCACAAATCACCGGCACCACGGGGCCAATTGAACCTGTCAAACTGATTGCGCCGATGCTGGAGCGGTTTATGGCAACCGATCGGGTCTTTGCAAAGGCGAGACGAAATCCGTCGTCAAATACCGAATAAGCGGCCCTCGGATTTTTGCCGAGCGATCGCGAGTGGCATCACGCGGCGGCAGTAAGTTCGCGAATAGCGCTGATGAGTTGGGCTGGTTGGTATGGCTTGGAGATAAAACGGGCGTCCGAGGGAAGATCGCCAGCTTTGACCTTGAAATATCCGGAAGTCGCAATGATCTTGACGGGTGGCCAACCGTCTCTGACCGCTGCCACCAGTCTCAAACCATTCATGGATCCTGGCATGTCAATGTCAGTGAAGATGAGCTGAATGCTGGAGTGAAGTTCGAGCATTCGAATGGCCTGGTCGGCGTTTGTCGCCTCCAAAATGTCAAACCCGGCTGCCCGGATTATTTCAACCGCATCCATGCGAATGAACGTTTCATCTTCGACCACGAGAATACAGGCCGGCGTCACGGTTGGATGCATAAATAACCCTCATAAGATTTCATGAAGCTAACTGACGCCAGAGGGTTTTGTTTCAACTCGCTCATCAAAGTTGAAATCTAGTGGGGATCGAGCGAGAATTTTATCGTGAATAGCGATCCCCTTGGTATGTTTTTTGAAATGTTTAGTTCGCCAACCAATTGGCGGACCAAGCCATTGATAACTCGGAAGCCAAGCGTCTTCCGTGGATGATTGATATCAAATCCATCAGGCAGGCCCAGGCCTTCGTCGGAAATCTCAATAATCAGATGCCCGTTAATTTCTCGCGCATCGACCCTGATCACACCAGGTCCATCGACGTAAGCGTATTTGACGGCGTTCGTCACCAATTCGTTGACGAGCAGCCCTAACGGAATTGCCTTGTCGGCTGAGATGATAATTGAGTCCGAATAACATTGTATCGAGTGTTCCGGTGCAGAATTCTGGAGATTCTTGCATAGGTGTCCCACAAAATCGGAGAGGTCGACAAATCCAACCTTGCTACCTCGCCACAGATGGTCGTGAACCTCCGCGATAGACGCAACACGCATCGCAGCGTTTTCCAACGCGTTCTTCACATCGACGGAATCTGAGCCGCGTGCCTGGACTCGCAGAAGTCCGACGACCGAGGTCAAACTGTTCTTAACGCGGTGACTCATCTCACGCGTCAATAGTGCCTCGTGATCGAGCGCTTGCTGTAGTTTGTCGAGGGCGTCCTGCAGCTCGGCGTCTGCATGCTGACGCTCAATCGCAATGCCGAGCAGGCCGGCAAAACCCGCCAAGAAATCCGCGTCCGCGTCGTCGAATTGGCCAGAATCCGGACTATCAGCTTCGAGGACACCGAACGGTGTATTACCCTCACCACCTCGTCGGATGATGACGTTGATCGCGCGTTTAATGCCTTGTTCGGCCAAAAGTGCGGGTGTTCGGAAGCGCGTTTCTGCCTGCAAATGATTGGATATGACCGATTGGCCGGTCTGAAAGGCAAAGCCGGCTGGAGACTCAATATCCGCGCCGAGCGATACGTGGTCCACTGTACCCGCCGGCCAGCCGATGCCTGCACGCACGATCAAGCGCTGCTCATTCGGAAGATATTCCAGGACCTTCGCATACGAACACCCTAGGCCACGGGCGCTTAGTTCGGTCGCTTGCTGAAGGATGTGTCGGAAGTCACGGGTCTGTAACGCGACGGTTCCAAACTCCCGAAGAATGGCCTGTTGGCGGCGGCGATACGGAAGCTCATCCTGACGGATTTCATCATAGGCGGCCCCGGACGAGGGCCTCGGTTCGGAAGGCATAGTCTAGACAACCTAATGGGGCTAGAGTTTACCGCCATGTTGACGATATCCGGAGCCTTGTCGATCCGGCCGCGCGAACTTTCCGCGACTTTACACAGGACGTTGTCGCCGGCTGTTCCCGCGGAGGCGATCCGCGGGCATTAAAATTTCCCTACAAGAGGCGGTGGGCGCCCCAGGGAGACGGCCTGCCGATGGGCTCAGCGCCCGCCAAACAGGGTGTCGTTATGGGTTCGCCATTTTTGATCAGACAGCCAAGCATAGCCCCGGTCCGGCATGAGCGGCACGGCCTTCATCACCTCCTTGGAGATCGGCAGAAAGAAGCTGGACCGGTCCTGCGACACCATAAGAGATTTGATCGGCACAACAATACTGTCCTGGCCTGCCGTGAAGAATCCACCCGAAGCGACGATGGCGTAATCCCGACCGTCTTTCGTGCCAAACACGATGTTTCTAACCTCGCCCACGATCTTGTCGTCTGAGCTCCGGACTTCTGCCCCGATCATTTCATCGGTCCTCAAGCCGGGCGTAAGTTCATCGATTCTCAGGAGCGGCTTGGCGTCTTTCTTGTCGCGACTGCCCAGCGTCGCCCCGCGATGGACTTTTGGCTCGCGAGCGCTGTTTTGCTTGTCGGCCTCTTCCTCGTCATTGTCTCCCAGAGAGCCCATCGGCGGGCCGGCGATCAACTCCCGGATGTTCGCAAGGAGACGCTCACAATCCTCATGACGCCCATACGATCGGAGCGTGAATGCGGCATCGCGCAGGCTGCGCAAGTCCCGCACGGACTGACTATTGGCCGGCCCTCGAAGGCGGGGGTTCTGCTGAATGGCCTCTTCCAATCTGGCGTCGGCGATCTCGCATTCGGCCCTGGCTGCTGCGATTCCTGCCGTCCCGAAGAGGAAAGCGATAGCAATGACTTTAACGCTGAACATAACTCTAAATCCGCTGAGAGATTGCGATGCGCCCTTCGAAATCACGATAATTTCGATGGCGCCGCCGAATTGCACATGCATGCCGGTGTGTGGACATCAGCTGCCAGTTCGGCAGCTCAATTCGAATGCCCCGACTGCTCGATGGTTCCAATAACGGAACACCCTACCTTATGCTGATCCGACATCCTTTCACTTTTCATCCTATCTTAACGAAAGGGCCCGTGTCGCTTCAACGAACAGCGCGCATTGATTCTACGGGCATTATCCGCCGCCGCGGTCTTAGCCCAATCGCGGTCGGGAGAATGCCGTGCGAAAATGAGCCGTATCCGGAGAGCGTAGTCATTCGAGTCTTTGCAAAGGCACGACGAAATCCATCATCAAATGCCGAGTAGTCGGCCCTCGGACTTCTGCTGAGCCAGCGCGAGAAGATGAAGCAACGCTTGGCAGCGATTGTGCGGTGACCAGAGCGCACTGAAGGTGATTAATTCCGTTTCGTCGAGAATGGGCCGGAAAGCAACACCGGGAAACGGTACTTGCGCTGCCGCTTCGCTGGTCAAGGTAATGCCATAGCCTTGTGCGACCATCGACATCAGCGTGTCCCGTTCGACATCAAAGCGCTGAATGCGAGGTTGGCACCAATGGCCGGCGAGGCGCAGCACAATATGGTCGTGAACCTGAGGCCCCGGACCACCGGAGCGAGCCAGGAAGCACTCGCCGGAAAGTGCGGGCCACGTCACACCTTCCGCTTCGGCAAGAGCATGGTGCTCCGGGAGGGCGAC
Organism: Rhodopseudomonas palustris BisB18; assembly: GCF_000013745.1. Taxonomy (GTDB): domain Bacteria; phylum Pseudomonadota; class Alphaproteobacteria; order Rhizobiales; family Xanthobacteraceae; genus Rhodopseudomonas_A; species Rhodopseudomonas_A palustris_F. The sequence goes on along the minus strand of NC_007925.1, from coordinate 3,921,682 downwards.
GAACAGTGCCTCGGTCCACAGCGGTTTCGAATGGCAATCGCTGACCTTCGGCGCGCCAACGACAAACGCGACGTCAAGCCGCGCCTCGCGAACGGCCCGGATTGTGTCGCGCGCTCGCCCCTCCATGATCTGCAAATCGACTGTTGGATAATGTCCGCGAAACTGCCCCAGCAGCTCAGCGAGATAGCCCGCAAAAATTGAAGAGTATAGACCAATACGCAGCCGTCCCCGCTCTCCGCGGGCAATCGCACCCGCCGTCCTCACAGCATGATCGAGGTGCTCAATTCCAGTAGCGACGTGTTCGAGAAAATGCTGCCCGGCCTCCGTCAACCGGACGCCGCGGTGACGTCGCTCGAACAGCTGGACACCAAGATCCTGCTCGAGTTGCTTGATCCGCGTACTAACGGACGATTGACTGACGCCTAAAGCGTTTGCCGCATGACGGAAGTTCAAGTGCTCAGCCACCGACAGGGCCTGCAGCAAGGCCACAAGCGGAACGCGAAGTCCCAAGGCGGGCTGGGTTGCCGCGCCGGCCGGGCGAGCTTTAACTAACGAGAAAAGGCGACGCCGCATTGCTATACTTCCAATTGTCGTTGCTCATGGTGCTCGGCTTGCTGCCGCATGATCTTCGTCAAATTCGATTGAGAGACGCAGCAGGTAATTTTCCGATAGGTACTTGACAATGTCTGTGTCCGGAGTCGAAGCTCTGTTGAGAAGTAGTGTCTAAAGACTACGTAATAGCTAAGACAATCGGCATTAAGCAAATATTTCACGGCACGTAAGAATCAGCCGGAAGTTCTTAGAAGTCTCCTAATTTTGATTAGGAACGGTCGATTACTTCGTGCCGTATCGCCCTTACGCCGGCGCCGGCGAGTGCAACCATGCCTCCCGAGATGGCAGAACATGGTTTACGCGTGTTCAAGCATTCGCTTCTGAGCTTGCCATTAGGGAGGCTCGCCGGGATTCCGCTTCGGCGATTTGGCAAGCCCGAAGAGCTTGCGGACGCGATCCTGTTCGTCGCCTCCGACGAGGCAAACTGCGAAGCTGCGCTGCCACTCGATCATGATGAGCATTCGGGAGGCGCCGCGACGGAACTTCAATGGGGTCCCAATGTCCGCGTTCAGCCTTGGCTCCCCATGTTGCCGTGTTGATATTGTCGGCGTGCGCCGAGCGCTTAGTGGCTCGAGGCTGGGCCGTCACGCCCAGGTTGCACAACAAAATAAGTGGCAAGATACCGTTCAATTTGGACGGCCAGTCCTCGGTATTCAATCCGAACGCGATATTTGCGGTACCGTCGCGGAAATCGAATTGTGTTCTGAGCCTCGGTCGGTAGATCTTGGTACGGAGCAGCATATGGAAATCGAGCAGTCCCTGATAGCAATCGAACGCGCAACGAGCGTGGATGGTTTGGTCGGCCTCCTTGTCGAAGTCTTTTGCTAAACTGAGTGCCAGCCTGCAGAGCTTCGCTCGCCCCTTCTTTTTCACAGATGCTCATGGCATTGTGATGCTCAGCAACCGCAACGGTTCATTGGGCCAGCCACTCTGGCCAGTCGCCAGCCATGCCACCCTTGCTCAGCAATTTGGAGCGCCCAACGCGCCGACATTGCTCGCGCGCGAAATCACCGATTCGGCTTGGACCATGTTTGACGGGCGCCGCGGTTATGTCCTGCGCGCTGGCGTTCCGTAGGGCGACTGGTCGATGCTGATCGTCAGTCCGCTGACCGGCATGTTCGCGAGCCGGCTCCTCGGCATCATCATCACTTTGCAATTGGCGTTAACCACCGTCTTCCACTTTCTGGGAAAACAGCATGGCGTGCGAGACATTGTGCAGATGCAACATCGTGCGGATCTGCAAGCGCTGGCGCTCGAACTCGAGATCAAGGCGACGACCGACCCGTTAACTGGACTCTTCAACCGCGGGAAGTTTGATGTGGTGCTCGGTTATGAATTGGCTCGAGCGGAACGTTACGGAAATCCGCTATCGCTAATTGTCTATGACATTGATCACTTCAAGGAAGTCAATGATGCTTACGGCCATCAGGCGGGTGATCGGGTTCTGGTCCAATTGTCCGCGATTGTTTCGGCCGCGATCCGCCAGACGGACCTCTTGGTCAGATGGGGTGGAGAGGAATTCGTCCTCGTGCTGCCGGATACGGACGGAGCCACGGCTCGACTGGTTGCTGAGAAGCTTCGGCAAGCGATCGAGCAGTCTGGCTTCGACCTTGCAGGGACGATCACCTGCAGCTTCGGCGTCAGCATCTATGTTGAAGGCGATTCGGTGGATAGTCTCGTGGCAAGGACCGACAATGCTCTCTACCGAGCCAAGATGAATGGCCGGAACCGCGTCGAGTATGCTTCCGCAAGAATGATGTCTCCGAGTATCGCGCCGTCGCTGGAGCCGAGAGCGTAGTTCAACATCGCCAAGGTAGATTAGGAACTAAGTAGCTGCTTCAGGGAGCCGCTCCGCTCAACGACTCCAGGTTGATTTTTGCGCCGCCTAGCAATGCGGAAGTGGCCCTCAGCGATATCATCGATGATAGCTTCGGTCTCCTGCCGCCGCGGAAATAGGTATCCATCACCACATCATCGGTCAGGATCTTGTAGCATTTCACCATAATACCGCGAAAGTCCAGGCCGTTGCGGATCTGGACGCGGCGAAAAGGATGCCGCTGACTGGACGGATTGCGACCGCTTCGCGGCGGCGGTTCACTCGGGTTTCGACTGGCCTATGGAACCCATCCAAGTTGCCCCCGGCGTGCGTCGTGCGAACATGTTTTTGCTGTTGTGGCCGGACCACTGATTGCCGAGATCGCCGAATCGATGCCGGTCATTGCCTCATTGCGATGCGACTTGTGGGCAGACTTCCCGGGCAATTGCTCAAGCCTGCTATCCTGGTGTTCCGGTGTGAGCGATGCAATGCGATAGTGGCTGAAGAGCAGGTCGTTCGGCTTGATCCCCGGGAACCCCCGCGGAAAGGCGGAAGTGATTTGTAATTCCGCTTCCAGGCATTTAGTGTTCCGGTATCGGAGTGCCTGCTATGGACCGCTTCATCCGGGATGAGAACCTCAAGCTTTATCGCCGTGCGCTTTCAGAAACGAAAGATGCCGATCAGCGCAAAATCTTGTTGGCGCTCATTGCTGCTTTGGAGGTGCAGGCGCGCTCCTCGTAGAGCGTCGCGCTGCTCGTCAATTGGCCTCGCGCGTAAGACCCAGGATGCGAGATCAGCGTTAGCTGGCCTGGAAAGAAGAGATTGGGGTGTGGTGCGACGTGATTGATCGGAATTGGCGATTCAATCCTAAAGAGCGGGCGCCGCCACCGTGCACGGAATGTGGCGCTCGGCTTCGGTTGGTTCGTGTTGAGCCCGCCAGGAGTGGAATCGACCTCCGGACTTTTGAGTGCCAAAACTGCGAGAATAACGACAGCTACTATGTCGAGTACCAGACCGCTGCACCGTGGGACTTGGCCGTGAAGGACCAAGCGCCATCCGTCGTCGCGAAGCATTGAGGGCGAAACTCTATCTAGCCCACAGTTCTCGTTTACCGGTTCGGTGGCTGGCAGGGCGAGGATGTAGACGCGCGCGTAGTGCCAAAGTGGCGAGAGAGCCGCCGTCGGCGGCTCGAACCAAAGGGACTAGGGCGTGTCGGCTCACGCGATCCGATCGGCGCCCCGGCTGATCAGGTCGCCGGCATTTGGAAAGAAAATTAACCATCTCGATAAGAGCGCCGTGCTGCGTCTCCAGACAACATCCCCAATTAACTGATTGGCAGGCCGTCACCCCACGTAGTCATGGCGCATATGCAATTAATCGACCTCTGCGGCTCAAATTTGAAAGCCATGTTCAACCGTGATGCATCTGAGCCAGCTCTCCATCAGTACCAAGATCACCGCCGTGATCACATTCCTAATCTTCTCAATGGCGGGAATCGGGCTGGTAGGGCTTCTCAAGATGCGGGCAATCAACGCCGACGCGGCGGCTATTCAGCGCATTTGGTTGCCCAGCGTGCGCGCTCTCGGAGAACTCCGCTCAAACGTTATCGTCTGCCGCAATATCATCCGACAGCACCAACTGTCCGACACCGTCGAGGCCAAACAGGCTGCGGAAGTGTTGTTGGACGCTGCCGTCAAAACAAACGACGAGGCGCGCATTAGCTATGAAGCCCTGCTTGGATCACCGACGGAACGTGTGCTGTATGCCGAGTGGGTGAAAACTTGGGAGGCCTATCTACAGGGCGCGCGACAAGTATTAACTCTATCCCGCAACAGCGGCGGTATTGCATCTTTGGAGACGCGCAAACTCAACATGGATACCGTCGGTCCGATCGGAGACAGGGCCGACGAAATCCTTAAGAAGAGCATCGACTTCAATAATCAGGGAGCCGATGCCGCCGGCCAGGAGGCTGTCAAGAGTTACCAGTCGGCGGTCGTTTCGCTGGCGACGTTTCTGACGATAGCCGTTGTGATCGGTGGTGTTGCCGGCATTTATATCGTCCGCCATGTCGGCTCCGCCATCGCCTCCAATGTCACGACAATGCACGAGTTGGCCGCGGGACACCTCGATGTCGTGGTGCCTCACCAAGGCGAAAATAACGAAATCGGAACGATGGCGGACGCGTTGCAGCACTTCAAGCTGGCTCTCATCGCGAAGAAGGCCGACGACGACGACGCGGCGGCAGAGTTACGTGATCGTGCAAGACGGCTCGCGGTCCTGGCTACCACCGATCGCCTTACCGGTCTTTACAATCGACTGAAGTTCGATGAAGCGCTGGTCGCCGAGATCGCGCGAGCGGAACGCTTCAGGATGCCATTCTCGTTGGTAATTTACGACGTTGATCACTTCAAGGTGGTGAACGATGCGTTCGGACACCCGATCGGAGACAGCGTCCTCGCCGGCTTATCCGATGTGGTCTCAAGCCAGCTTCGGGCGACCGATACTTTAGCCCGATGGGGAGGCGAAGAATTCGCGATCCTGGTGACTGGTTCTGACGGCTGCTTCGTTGCAGAGAAGTTGCGAACTGCTATCGCGGGGGTTTCCTTTGATCGGGTTGGGGGTGTCACCTGCAGCTTTGGCGTAACTGAATATCTTGAGGGCGATACCCCAGAAATCATGGTCGCCCGTGCAGATGCCGCGCTTTACCAGGCCAAGGTGAAAGGCCGCAATCGGGTGGAACTCTACGCATCGCCGGAATCTGTTTCGAGCGCTGCATAATATTGGTTGCGGGCCTAGCGTTCCGCGGATTACGGGTGGATGGCGGACAAACCGGAGCGCCCCGACTGGAATCCACCCAGAAAAATTCGATTGAACTTGCGACGGCGTTTCGACGGATCGGGAAAGAACCCGGCGCAGCCATTCTTACTGCGGCCAAATCTGTAGCGACCTCAATGATCAGCTGAGGTAGAGAATATCAGAACTGACCTTGAAACGACGTGCGAATCTGGAGACTTCCAAGCTGAATACGAGGGTTCGATTCCCTTCACCCGCTCCAATGATTTCAATGGTTTATCTGATTTTGGAAGTTCCGTTCCGATAAGTCAGGAAGTTCATTCCGGCAAACGTTCACTTTTTGGCCTCCTGCTTGGCGCTTGGCCCCGCCTGCTGATGCGCTTCAGCTGCGCGTCCGGCTCGCCCGCATCGTCGTCGTGCAGGCAATTGCTCATGGCCGTTGACGACCACTGGCCCTTCTCCATCAATTGCAGTTCGGTCATGGCAGCCTAACCCCCGGCAGCGGCTCTACTCACCGAGGCGGACAATCTGTGCAGACAACCGGGACCAGTTCGGCGATCACCGATGACAGACCGGAGAAGTCCACATTTGAACTACCAGCAAGCATTCACCGTGATCTCGTGGCCTGTGCCGAGGTTCTATCAAAGGAGAAGACGGGGCAATCGATCGCCGACCCCGCCAAGCGCGTGCGGCCGATGCTGGAGAGATTCATGGCGGCCGATCGGGCCTTCGGGATCGCGCGCCGGACAATGCAATCGTCAAGCGAAACGCCTGGCGGAATCGAGGGGAAGGCAAGATTCGATCGAAGGTCGGCGATCGATCTACAAGTTTTTTTGTTGATCGTGCGTCGTCGATGACGCAATGGAGATCGGAATGCCGTTCGTATCGACAGCAACCATCAGGAAACGACCATAGATATTGGAGGGATCCTCCTGTTCATCCGAGGCATCAGGTGTCATTTCGACGATTACCGTCATTGTTGACAGGCCTTGGAAGACGACGCGCGCGCGAATGTCAACGGTGCTGCCGATACGGATCGGTCTGACAAACTCTATCGAGTCCGCTTTCGCCAGCTTTACACTGCAACCCGAATGTTCGGCCGCACAACGCAATGCGGCTTTGCCCATCATGTATAGGGCGCTTGCGCCATTGAGCATGCCGATGCAATCGGCTTGATCGGCGAGAACGACCTCGAGCAGATGCGCCTCGCTGCTTGCTGATGTGATAGCTGATCTGGTCAAGCGATTATGTCCCGTGTTGTGCCTAGGGTGAAGCTAACCGGACAAGGCATGGGAGGTGAACCACTGATCATGCGAAGGTTTGCGAAGAATGCGCTGTAACGCTGCGAAGGTTGTGAAGCGTCTGACTGTCGTTTCCAATGCCAAGGCCTTGGCGGGATGGCTGGAGCAACGAGGCCTGGCCGTGGTGTCGGGCGGAACCGACACCCATCACGCGCTGATCGATCTGCGGCCCTATGGCATCAGCGGCAAGGATGCCGACGAAGCGCTGGAGCGCAGCCACATCACCTGCAACAAGAACGGGGTGCCGGGCGATCCGCTGCCGCCGACCAAGACCAGCGGCATCCGCGTCGGCTCGCCGGACGGCACCACCCGCGGATTTGGCGTCGGCGAGTTCGAGGCGATCGGCGACATGATCGCCGACGTGCTCGCGGCATTGCGCGACCACAGCGAACAGGGAGATCCGGCGATCGAGGCGACGGTGCGCGCCCGCGTCGCTGCGCTGACGACGCGTTTCCCGATCTATGCCGGGTGTTGATTGAAACCCGAGAGGAGGGCGGAGCAGTGCTCCGGCCGCGCTAAGCCTCCACCGGACGGATCCCCGGTCGTACCCGGCGAGCCGGAGTCGCGTCATCTGGGTGTTCGATCGGAGATAGTTGCAGATTGCTCGCAATGGCAGATTGACAACAAATCGGCTTCGGGTGCTACATGTAGATGTCACGGTCCCTCGAATCGCAAGATCGGGGGCTAAGAGGGAAGCCGGTGCGGCGCGAGCCAAAGCCGGAGCTGCCCCCGCAACTGTAAGCGGTGAGCCGACGTCCAGCCTTTGTCACTGAGGCCGAAAGCCTCGGGAAGACGGACCGAAGCGACGATCCGCGAGCCAGGAGACCTGCCGCGACAACAGAACGTCTTCGGGCGGGGTGCCCCGGTGGATCGCTTGCAGCGGTCGATTGCATCGGCCGGACAGTCATGCACGCGACCGCTCGGCCCCGGCTCCAAACATGCCGGGTACAAGCCGATGTCCAGGTCTCTTCAAGCCGAACGCCAACTCGATCGCCCGCCATCTGTCGTGGAGCACGTGACTGCAGCCAATCCAGGCTATCGGCTTATCCGCCGCAACGGCACGGTGACCCGGTTCGATCCGACGAAGATCACGCTCGCTTTGACCAAGGCGTTCCTGGCGGTGGAAGGCAGCAGCGCCGCGAGCTCGCGCCGTATCCATGACGTCGTCGGCGGCCTGACCCAGCAGATCGTCAGCAGCCTGACGCGGCGCGCCGACCTCGGCCACACCTTCCTGATCGAGGACGTCCAGGATCAGGTCGAACTTGCGCTGATGCGGGGCGAGTATCACAAGGTGGCGCGCGCCTATGTGCTCTATCGAGAAGACCGCGCGAAGCAGCGTATCGAAAGCGCCCAGAACGCCCAGCTCGAACCGGCATCACCGCTCCGCGTGACAGCCACCGACGGAATCGTCGTTCCGCTGGATGCCGTCCGTCTTGCCGCGGTCGTCGAGGAGGCATGCGCGGGGTTGGACGATGTCCGGGCGTCGCAGGTTCTGAGCGAAACCCGCCGCAACCTCTATGACGGCATATCGCTGGACGAACTGGCACTGGCGCCGATTCTCGCCGCGCGGACGCTGATCGAGACCGAACCGAACTACGCCAAGGTGAGTGCCCGGCTGTTGCTCGACAAGCTGCGCCGCGAAGCGCTCAGCTTTGTTGCCGGCCGTCCCGAGCAGGCGACCCACGCCGAAATGGCGGGTCGGTACGGCGACTATTTCAAGGCCTACATCGCCACCGGCATCGCCAGCGAACTGCTGGACCGCGAACTGGGCCGCTTCGATCTCGTCCGGCTCTCCGCTGCGCTGAAACCCGAGCGCGATCTGCAGTTCGACTATCTGGGGCTCCAAACCCTTTACGATCGCTACTTCCTACATGTCGATGGAACGCGCTTCGAATTGCCGCAGGCCTTCTTCATGCGGGTCGCGTGCGGACTGGCGCTGCGCGAGATCGACCGGGAGGACAAGGCGATCGAATTCTACGAGCTGTTGTCGTCGTTCGATTTCATGGCCTCGACGCCGACGCTGTTCAATGCGGGCACGCTGCGCCCGCAGCTTTCGTCGTGCTTCCTGACCACGGTGCCGGATGATCTCGACGGCATATTCAAGTCGATCAAGGACAACGCGCTGCTGTCGAAATATGCCGGCGGCCTCGGTAACGACTGGACCCGGGTGCGCGGGCTCGGCGCCCATATCAAGGGCACCAACGGCGAGAGCCAGGGCGTGGTGCCGTTTCTGAAGGTGGCGAACGATACCGCAATCGCCGTCAATCAAGGCGGCAAGCGTAAGGGCGCCGTGTGCGCCTACCTCGAAACCTGGCATATCGATATCGAACAATTCCTCGATTTGCGAAAGAACACCGGCGACGACCGGCGCCGCACCCACGACATGAACACCGCCAATTGGGTGCCGGATCTGTTCATGACGCGGGTGGAGCAGGATGGCGGCTGGACATTGTTCTCGCCCGACGAGACCCCGGATCTCCACGACCTCACCGGGCAGGCGTTCGTCGAACGCTACGAACAGTACGAAGCCAAGGCCGAACGCGGCGAAATGCGAGTGTTCAAGCGGCTGCGCGCCGCCGACCTCTGGCGCAAGATGCTGACCATGTTGTTCGAGACCGGCCACCCCTGGATCACGTTCAAGGACCCCTGCAACCTGCGCTCGCCGCAAAGCCACGCCGGAGTGGTGCATTCCTCCAACCTGTGCACCGAAATCACGCTGAATACGTCGACCACCGAAGTGGCGGTCTGCAACCTCGGCTCGATCAATCTCGTCAACCACCTGGTCAACGGCGCGATCGATCACGCCCGTCTCGCGCGCAGTGTGGGAACCGGGATGCGCATGCTGGACAATGTGCTCGACGTGAATTTCTACACGATTCCGGAAGCGCGCAGCTCGAACCTCAAGCATCGCCCCGTCGGTCTCGGAATCATGGGCTTCCAGGATGCGCTCAACATCCTCCGGCTACCCTACGCGTCGGAGCAGGCGGTGGCGTTCGCCGACGAGAGCATGGAGTCGGTGTCCTATTGGGCGATCTCGGCGTCGGTCGATCTCGCCGCCGAGCGTGGCCGGTATCCATCGTTCGAAGGATCGCTGTGGTCGAAGGGTGTGCTGCCGCTCGATTCCATCGCACGCGTCGATGCGGCGCGGGCGCTGCCCGTCGAGGTGGATCGGTCGTTCCGGCTCGATTGGGATGGCTTGCGAGCGCGGGTCAAGGCCGTCGGGATGCGCAACTCCAACACGATGGCGATCGCGCCGACCGCGACGATCTCCAACATCTGCGGCGTCAGCCAATCGATCGAACCCGCCTACCAGAACTTATACGTCAAATCCAACATGTCGGGCGACTTCACCGTGGTGAACACCTACCTGGTCAACGATTTGAAGGCGCGCGGGCTGTGGGACGAGGTGATGGTGTCGGATCTGAAGTATTTTGACGGCAGCGTCGGGCAGATCGACCGTGTTCCCGACGATCTGAAGGCGCTGTACGCCACCGCCTTCGAAATCGACAGCGCCTGGTTGATCGAGGCTGCGGCACGGCGACAGAAGTGGATCGACCAGTCGCAGTCGCTCAACCTCTACCTTGCCAACCCGAATGGCAAGAAGCTCGATGCGCTGTATCGGCTCGCCTGGCGTCGCGGCTTGAAGACGACGTACTACCTGCGTTCACGTTCCGCCACCCATGTCGAGAAATCGACGCTCAAGGGCACCGACGGCAAGCTCAACGCGGTCTCCGCCGGGCTTGCCATGGATACCCCGCGTGCTGTCGCTGTGGCCTGCGGCGCAGTTGCCGGTCAAGCTTGCGCGATCGATGATCCGACCTGCGAGGTGTGCCAGTGAGCAGCAACAAGGAATCCATCACCATGCTCGACTGGTCCGAGACGAAAGCCGATCCGATCCGTGGTCTGCATCCCGCGCGCGCGGCTGCGCAGGCCAAGCCGATCGACGCGACCGGCCTCGGTGCGATCGATCGCAGCGGCGCGCGGGTGTCGATCGACGACAAGGCGATGATCAATTGCCGTGCCGACGTCAATCAACTGCTGCCGCTGAAGCACAGATGGGCCTGGGAAAAATACCTTGCGGCGTGCAACAACCACTGGATGCCGACCGAAGTCTCGATGCAGGCCGACATCGCGCTGTGGACGTCGCGGGACGGCCTGACCGAAGATGAACGCCGGGCGATCAAGCGCAATCTCGGCTTCTTCGCCACCTCGGAAAGTCTGGTCGCCAACAACATCGTGCTGGCGATCTATCGCCACCTGACCAATCCGGAATGCCGGCAGTACCTTCTGCGCCAGGCGTTCGAGGAGGCGGTGCATACCCATACGTTCCAGTACATCGTCGAGAGTCTCGGGCTCGACGAGGGCGAACTGTTCAACATGTACCGCGAAGTCCCCTCGATTACCGACAAGGCGGCATGGGCGCTCAAGCACACCCAGCATCTCGACGACCCGACTTTTGCGACCGGCACCGTGGAGGCCGATCGGGCATTCCTGCGGGATCTCGTCGCATTCTACGTCGTCTTCGAGGGCATGTGGTTCTATACCGGATTTGCGCAGATTCTATCGTTGGGTCGACGCAACAAGATGGTCGGGATCGCCGAGCAGTATCAGTACATCTTGCGCGACGAGAGCATTCACCTGAATTTCGGCATCGACGTCATCAATCAGATCAAGATCGAGAATCCCAAACTCTGGACCGCGGGCTTTCAGGAGGAGCTACGCGGAATGTTGCAGGAGGCTGCCGAGCTCGAAGCGGCGTACAGCCGAGACACCATGCCGCGCGGCTTCCTCGGCCTCAACGCGGCGCTGTGCGAGCAATACATGCACTTCATCACCAACCGCCGATGCGCTCAACTCGGTCTGGCACCGATCTTCGCGGAGGTCGAAAACCCCTTTCCGTGGATGTCGGAAACCATGGATCTCAAGAAGGAGAAGAATTTCTTCGAAACCCGTGTCATCGAGTACCAGAACGGTGGCGCTTTGACCTGGGACTAGCCGGGGTCAGAACCGCGTGCCGAAGCGCGCGAGGCCGCGTTGGTCGGCTGGAGCGAAGGTGGCTGTCCGAGGCGGGCCGCACGCAGCAAGTTTGTGTCCATTTGCCGAACGACTGCCAAATCTGCGTTCCTGCAATGCATCTTCGAAAGTCGGGTTAGATTGCAGAATCAACCTCGCGGCGGGAAGAGAGCATGCCGATCCGGCCAGGCAATGCGCGATGCCGCCGTTGACATCCGAGGAATCAAAAACTACAATATATAGTGTTACGGTCTCCACATGTTACATCATGTGGGGCTAAGAGGGAAGCCGGTGTGAATCCGGAGCTGCCCCCGCAACTGTCAGCGGCGAGCCGCCGTCCAGCGATATCACTGATGCCGCAAGGTGTTGGGAAGATTGGACGGAAGCTGTGACCCGTGAGCCAGGAGACCTGCCGTAGCAACGTGAAACGTCCTCGGCGGGGTGATCCGAAGCGACGCTTGCAGGTGCACGGCGCTCGCCGTCCGCATCAACCGCAAGTCGTCTGTCGGGCATGACGCCGATTCCAACCTAGGGATCGCCGATGTCTATCCATGCCGTTGCCACTCCGCCCCGACGCGTCATCAAGCGCAGCGGTGAACAGGCGCCGTTCGATCCCGCCAAGATCCACTCGGCGATCGAGCGGGCCGGCAAGGCAACAGCGGAATTCGACCGGCCCGAAGCCGATCTGCTCGGCATCCAAGCGATCAAGGTGATCAGCCACCGATTTATCGACCAGGCGCCGCACATCGAGCAAATCCAGGATGTGGTGGAGCAGGTGCTGATATCGGCCAATCATTTTGCCACGGCGCGCGCCTACATCGTCTACCGCGAACAGCGCGCCCGGCTGCGCCGCGATCGCCATACCGTGGTCGATGTCGAAACCTCGATCAACGAGTATCTCGACCGCGCCGACTGGCGGGTCAGCGCCAACGCCAATCAGGGCTATTCGTTGGGCGGTTTGATCCTCAACATCTCCGGCAAGATGGTCGCCAATTACTGGCTGTCGCACGTCTATCCGGCGGAAGTCGGCCGCGCCCATCGCGATGGCGACATTCATATCCACGATCTCGACATGCTGGCCGGCTATTGCGCCGGCTGGTCGCTGAGGATGCTGCTTGCCGAAGGCCTCAACGGCGTACCCGGCAAGGTCGAGGCCGGACCGCCGAAACATCTGTCCAGCGCGGTGGGCCAGATCGTCAATTTCCTCGGCACCTTGCAGAACGAATGGGCCGGCGCGCAGGCCTTCAGCTCGTTCGATACTTATATGGCGCCGTTTATCCGCAAGGATCGGCTCGATTATGCCGAGGTGCTGCAGTCGATTCAGGAACTGGTCTACAACCTCAACGTTCCCTCGCGTTGGGGCACCCAGACGCCGTTCACCAATCTGACCTTCGACTGGACCTGTCCGGAAGATTTGCGTGACCAGACCCCGGTGATCGGCGGCGAGGACATGCCGTTCGTCTACGGCGATCTGCAGCCGGAAATGGACATGATCAACCGCGCCTATATGGAGGTGATGACCAAAGGCGACGCCAAGGGTCGCGTCTTTACGTTTCCGATTCCGACCTACAACATCACCCCGGAGTTTTCCTGGGACACCGACAACGCCGAACGGTTGTTCGAGATGACCGCGAAATACGGCCTGCCGTATTTCCAGAATTTTCTCAATTCCGATCTGAAGCCGAACATGGTGCGCTCGATGTGCTGCCGCCTGCAGCTCGATCTTGGCGAACTGCTGAAGCGCGGCAACGGATTGTTCGGCAGCGCCGAGCAGACCGGCTCGACCGGCGTGGTGACGGTGAATTGTGCGAGGCTGGGCTATCTGCACAAATCCGACGAGGCGGCGCTGTTCGCAAGGCTCGATGAATTGCTGCAGATCGCCCGCACCAGCCTGGAGATCAAGCGCAAGGTGATCCAGCGCCACATGGATGAAGGGCTGTTTCCCTATACCAAGCGCTATCTCGGCACCTTGCGCAATCATTTCGTCACCCTCGGCGTCAACGGCGTCAACGAAATGATCCGCAATTTCACCGACGATCGTGAAGACATCTCGACCGACTGGGGGCATGGCTTTGCGGTGAGATTCTTGGATCACGTCCGCGCCCGCATCGTCGGCTTTCAGGAAGAAACCGGCCACCTCTACAATCTCGAGGCCACGCCGGCGGAGGGCACCACCTACCGGTTCGCGCGGGAAGACCAGAAGCGCTTCCCGGATATTCTGCAGGCCGGCACGCCGGATCAGCCCTACTACACCAATTCCAGCCAGCTTCCCGCCGGCTTCACCGATGATCCGTTCGAGGCGCTGGAACGGCAGGACGAACTGCAGTGCAAATACACCGGCGGCACCGTGCTGCATCTCTACATGGGCGAGCGGATTTCCTCGGCGGACGCCTGCAAGAAGCTGGTTCGCCGCGCGCTGGAAAACTTCCGGCTGCCTTACGTCACGATCACGCCGACCTTCTCGATCTGCCCCAAACACGGCTACATCGCCGGCGAACACGTGTTCTGTCCGAAATGCGACGCCGAACTGTTGGCGCGCAAGCAGCTTGAAACCGCTCATTAGCCCAAAGGAAAAATCATGGACCAAATTTGCGCAGCCGATCAGAACCTCACCATCGAACTCCGCGACGACGAACGGCAGCCGTGTGAAATCTGGACCCGCGTCATGGGCTATCACCGCCCGGTGTCGTCGTTCAATCGCGGCAAGAAGGGCGAGTTTTCCGAGCGCACCTATTTCAGGGAAGACCGTGCCAAGCTCGACTGAGATCAGGATCGGCGGCCTGTCCCGGCTATCGACTTGCGACTGGCCGGGCCAATTGGCCGCCACGGTGTTCTGCCAGGGCTGTCCGTGGGACTGCGCCTATTGCCACAATCCGCAGCTGTTGCCCGGCAAAGCCGACGCGGCATTGCCATGGTCAGAAGTGCTTCAGTTCCTACAGCGCCGACGCGGACTGCTCGACGCCGTGGTGTTTTCCGGCGGCGAGCCGACCCTGCAGACGGCGCTGCCGCGCGCGATCGAAGCGGTCCGCGCGATGGGATATCGCGTCGGCCTGCACACCGGCGGGGCCTATCCGCAGCGGCTGGCAAGCATCCTGCCGCTGCTGGATTGGGTCGGGTTCGACGTCAAGGCGCCGTTTGAAGATTATCAGCGGATCACCGGCGTCGCCGATAGCGGCGCTAGGGCACTGCAAAGCCTGCGTCACTTGCTGGGCAGCGGCGTCGCCTATCAGCTCCGTACTACCGTGCATCCGGCGCTGCTAAGCGCCGACGACCTTGCCAATCTGGCCGCGCAACTCGGCCGTCTCGGAGTCAGAGATCATACGATCCAGCCATTTCGCGCGCTGGGATCCCGTCTCGATCGCATTCGACCGCATTATGCAGAGCAACCAGCGCTTGCGCGGCAGTGAGCAGCGTTCAACGTCTCAAGACGAGGTCGCGTAGGGGGCAAAATGCGCGCGCGTCTCATCGACGTTGAGCGCATGACCAATCGGCGGGAAGGCCCGCTGGGGACAATTCGGCCGTTCGCAGACCTTGCAGCCCATGCCGATCGGCGTCGCGATTGCCGGATCGATGTCGAGTCCCTCCGAATAGACGACGCTACCGGCATGGCGGACGTCGCAGCCGAGTGCCACCGCGAAGGTTTTCCCGGGCGCCCGATAGCCGCCCTGGCTATGCGACACCGTGCGGGCGATCCAAAGGTAGGTTCGCCCGTCCGGCATTCGCGCCAACTGGGTGAGGATTCGTCCAGGACAGGCGAAGGCTTCATAGACGTTCCACAGCGGACAGGTGCCGCCGACCCGCGAAAAATGAAAGTCGGTCGCGGATTGACGTTTCGAAATATTGCCGGCCCGATCGACGCGAATGAAGAAGAACGGGACGCCCCGGGCATTGTGGCGCTGCAAGGTACTCAAGCGATGGCACGCGGTTTCAAATCCGACGCCGAAAGTGTGGCCGAGCAATTCGATATCGTAACGGCGGCGCTGCGCCTCTTGGAGGAACGCCGAGTAGGGCAACACCAGCGCGCCCGCGAAATAATGCGCGAGCCCGATCCGCGCGAGGCCACGCGATTCGTCGCTGGTGAATGCTGCGTTGCTGACGATTGAACGGATGGCGTCGTCGAAATCGAGAAAAGCGATGTGGGTTGCCAATTGGAAAGCTTGCTGTCCGGGGTGAAGGCTCGACGACAGCCGCACGGTGCGGGTTTGCCGATCAAACTCCCGCTGCAGACCGGATTCGGTGGAGCCGCCGATCAATATCGTCATGCCGCGATCTTCGAGAAAAGACGACAGAGCGGGCGCCATCCGTCCGGGCGGCAGGTTCATTCGCAAGGCGATTGCCTCGGCGGCTTCGTCGAGTTCGGGAATGTAGTTATGCTGGGCATAGAAGAAATCGCGGACCTCCTCGAACGGGGTCGAAGGCAGAATCGCCGAAGCGGCCTGGCGATCCTCCCCGAGCCGGGCGGAGAGCGCCGCGGACTGCTCGATGGCTTGGCGATATCTCTGCGACAGCGCAACCAGCGTCCGACCGATCGCCGGCATATTGAGTGCCAGTTCGCGCAGATCGGAGGTGGCGATGGTTTCGCCCAAGGCGGGATCGGCAACCGCCTCGCGCAAATCGGCAATCAAACGCGCTTCGTCGTCCTCTGAAAAAGACTGGATGTCGAGTCCGAACGTCTTGTTCAACGCCAGCGCCACCGGAAGCGTGAGCGGTCGCTGATTATTCTCCAACTGGTTGAGGTAACTCAGCGAAATACCAAGCTTGGCGGCGAGCGCGGCCTGGGTCAGGCGATGCTCCTCACGCAGCCGTTTCAACCGGACTCCGAGAAAGGTCTTTTTCATATCGCCTTCGCAAACTTCGCAAACTTCGCAAGCCGCAGGCCGAGGCTTCGCTAAACTACGCCAATTCAGCACTTCTCAGTCTGTGGCATTAGTAGATATTGCAAAGTGCATCGCAAGCACAAGCGACCAGGGCGGAAAAATGCGACAGGCCACGTTACCGATCGAATATCCGCCTGAAACCCGGTTCGTTGAAATGGTGTTTCCGGAGCAGGCCAATCACTATGGCACGCTGTTCGGCGGCAACGCGCTCAGCCTGATGGGAAAGGCGGCCTTTGTCGCCGCCACCCGTCGGGCGCGGGCCAGCGTCGTGATGGCGACGTCCGACAAGATCGCGTTTCACGAACCGATCCGGGTCGGTGAAATCGTCGAACTCGTGGCGCGCGTCGAGCGGGTCGGGCGATGTTCGATGACCGTCTCAGTGGAAATGATCCGCGAGGATCTGCTCACCGGGCTGCGGCGATCCGCCGTGCGCGGAACATTTGAAATGGTTGCCGTCGATCAGCGTGGCAGACCGGTGCCGATCACATCCAAAGCCAAATCGAATCCAACCGAAAAGGAATTCGTCTCTTGAAGCAGCACGGCGTTCGTACCTTCAGATCCACCGAACATCTTCCCCGCGCCGATCAGCTGGCTTGGAAGATCGCGGACGTCGCCTGCGATCCGGTGGCGGTCGAAACCGACGTCGCCGAGATGATCGGCAATCGGATCATCGACAACGCCGCGGTTGCAGCAGCGTCGCTGGCGCGACGCCCGGTCATCAGCGCGCGGTCGCAGGCCGAGGCACATCCTTCCAAGCCCGGGGCCACGGTGTTCGGTCTCAGCCGATCGTATCGGGTCTCCCCGGAATGGGCAGCCTGGGCCAACGGCGTCGCGGTGCGTGAACTGGATTTTCACGACACCTTTCTGGCCGCCGACTACTCGCATCCAGGCGACAATATTCCGCCACTGCTCGCGGTCGCGCAGCACTGCGGGCGCTCAGGGGCCGATTTGGTGCGAGGGTTGGCCACGGCCTATGAAATCCAGGTCGATCTTGTGAAAGGCATCTGCCTGCACGAGCACAAGATCGATCACATCGCCCATCTCGGTCCTTCCGCCGCCGCGGGAATCGGCGCGTTGCTCGGTTTGCCGACCGAGATCATCTATCAGGCGGTGCAGCAGGCGCTGCACGTCACCACCACGACGCGACAATCGCGGAAAGGCGAGATCTCCAGCTGGAAGGCCTACGCCCCGGCATTTGCCGGCAAGATGGCGGTCGAGGCGGTCGATCGTGCGATGCGCGGCGAGGGCGCGCCGTCACCTGCGTACGAAGGCGAAGACGGGTTCATCGCGTGGCTGCTCGGCGGTCCACAAGCGGAATACGTCGTTCCGCTTCCCGAGCGCGGGGAGCTGAAGCGGGCCATTCTTGACACCTACACCAAGCAGCATTCGGCGGAATACCAGAGTCAGGCGCTGATCGATCTGGCGCGGCGGCTCGGCCCGAGGATCGGCGATCTGTCGAAGATCGACAGCATCGTGATCCACACCAGCCATCACACCCACAATGTGATCGGCACCGGCGCCAACGATCCTCAGAAGATGGATCCGAATGCCAGCCGCGAAACGCTCGACCATTCGATCATGTACATTTTCGCTGTCGCGCTCGAAGATGGCAGTTGGCATCACGAGAGGTCATACGCGCCGCAGCGTGCCACGCGCGCATCGACGGTTGCACTGTGGCACAAGATTTCGACGGTCGAAGATCCGGAATGGACGCGTCGTTATCATAGCCACGATCCGGAGCTGAAGGCGTTTGGCGGCCGGGTCGTGGTCACCCGCAATGATGGGTCGGAGATCAGCGATACGATCGCGCTGGCCGACGCCCACCCGCTCGGGGCGCGGCCGTTCCGGCGAGCCGACTACGTTGAAAAATTCCGTACTTTGGCGGATCGCGTCATCGCGCGGCCGGAACAGGATCGCTTTCTCGCGGCGGCCGAACGGTTGACGTTGTTGCCGGCCGGAGAGCTCGGCGATCTGAGCTTTGCCGTCGCGCCTGAATTGCTGGAATCGGCCAATGCGCACGGCATCTTTGATTGGCCAAACCCGGGGCAGCGCAAGTCAGAGCCGTGGCGTTTTCAAGGAGCCAGCAGACCATGACGGATGTCAAACCTCCGCCCAAAAAGTCGGTCGCGCTGTCTGGCGTGATCGCGGGCAATACGGCGTTGTGCACGGTCGGACGGACCGGCAATGACCTGAAATATCGGGGCTACGACATCGGCGACCTCGCCGATGGCTGCGAATTCGAAGAGGTGGCCTACCTGCTGATCCATGGCGGTCTGCCGACCGTGTCGGAGTTGCGCAGCTACAAAGCAAAACTTGCAGCGCTGCGCGGGCTCCCCGTCAGCGTGGCGCGCACCCTCGAGCTGCTTCCGGCCGCCGCCCATCCGATGGACGTGCTACGCAGCGGGGTTTCGGCGCTCGGTTGCGTGCTGCCGGAGGCGCACGACCACAACGCCCCCGGCGCACGGGACATCGCCGACCGGCTGCTGGCGTCGCTCGGGTCGATGTTGCTATATTGGCATCACTATTCGCATCACGGACGCCGCGTCAACGTCGAAACCGACGACGCGTCGATCGGGTCGCATTTCCTGCATCTCCTGCATGGGCGCAAGCCGTCCGCCGCGCATGAGCGGGCGATGCACAGGTCGCTGATCCTCTATGCCGAACATGAATTCAATGCGTCGACATTCACGGCGCGATCGATCGCAGGGACCGGAGCCGACATGTATTCCGCCGTCACCGGCGCGATCGGCGCGTTGCGCGGTCCGAAACACGGCGGCGCCAACGAGCACGCTTTCGAAATCCAGAAGCGCTACGGCAGCGCCGATGAGGCGGAAGCCGATATCAGGCGTCGGATCGCCGGAAAAGAAGTGGTGATCGGGTTTGGCCATCCGGTCTACACGGTCGCTGATCCGCGCAACAGGGTCATCAAGGACGTTGCGCGTCAGCTCAGCGTTGAGAATGGCAGCACGCGCATGTACGAGATTGCCGAGCGGATCGAGGCGGTGATGGGCGAAAGCAAGAAGATGTTTGCCAATCTCGATTGGTTCAGTGCGGTATCGTATCACGCGATGGGAATACCCACGGCGATGTTTACGCCGTTGTTCGTGATCTCCCGGACGTCCGGTTGGGCTGCGCATGTGATCGAGCAACGGCTGGACAACAAGATCATTCGACCGGCGGCGAACTACATCGGTCCCGAAAATCAGGCGTTCGTGCCGCTGGAACATCGCGGCGCCGCTGCACTGGCGACCTACCTAGCATAAGGAAAGATAATGACTTACCTCATCGGAGCGAATGTGCCGGAGCAGCCCGCCGGAATTCGCTTCCGGGATTTGCTGAATCATCCCGGCATTCTGCGCATCCCGGGGACCCATAATGGCATGGCGGCGCTGCAGGCGCGCGATGCCGGGTTCGCGGCGGTGTATCTCTCTGGAGCCGCCATGACGGCGTCGATGGGGCTGCCGGACCTCGGCATCATATCGGTGGAGGAGGTGGCCTTCTTCGTCCGTCAGGTCTCGCGAGCGAGCGGACTTCCGGTCCTGGTCGATGGCGACACTGGCTACGGCGAAACCCTCAACGTGATGAATATGGTGAGGAGCTTTGAAGACGCCGGAGCGGCAGCGGTCCATATCGAAGACCAGTTGCTGCCGAAGAAGTGCGGGCATCTGAACGACAAAAGACTGGCCGATCCGCGCGACATGGCCGCGAAGGTCGCCGCGGCCGTCAGAGCGCGGCGCCATCTCTATGTCATCGCACGGACCGACGCGGCGGCGAGCGAGGGAATGGACGGGGCCGTGGCGCGGGCCAAGCTGTATCGCGAGGCTGGCGCCGACGCGATCTTTCCGGAAGCGCTGACGTCCGCCGACATGCTGCGGGAATTTGCGCGCCGCATGCCCGGCGTTCCGCTGCTCGCCAACATGACCGAGTTCGGCAAGACGCCGTTCTTTACGGCGGCGGAATTTGAAGGCATGGGGTATCGCATGGTGATCTGGCCCGTGTCATCGCTCCGCGTTGCGAACAAGGCCCAGGAGGCGTTATATGCGGCGATCAAACGCGACGGCGGCACCCAATACGTCGTCGAGCAGATGCAGACCAGGGCGGAACTATATGCGACGATCGGACTGCAGGACTACGAGGCGCTCGATGCCAGCATCGTTCAGACCATCATTCCGGAGGCGCCGTTGCCGAGGTGATCGCTCTACCTCTGGTCGCGGATGGCAATGAACGAGGTGAGGAGGCCGGCGCTATCGCTGCCGGCGGGCCATGCCAAGGTGCTGCTGCATTCGTGCTGCGCGCCGTGTTCGGGCGAAGTAATGGAAGCGATGCTGGCCGCTGGCATCGACTACACCGTGTTCTTTTACAATCCGAACATCCATCCCGAGCGCGAATACCTTCTGCGCAAGGATGAAAATGCACGATTTGCCGCCCGGCATGGCGTCGCGTTCGTGGACGCGGATTACGACGATGCTCTCTGGCTGGCACGAACCAAAGGACTGGAATGCGAGCCGGAACGTGGCGAGCGTTGCAGCATTTGCTTCGACATGAGGCTCGAGCGAACCGCGCTCTATGCGTATGAGCACGGCTTTTCAGTCATCACCAGTTCGCTCGGCATATCGCGGTGGAAGGATTTTGCGCAGGTCGTCGCAAGCGGAAAACGCGCCGTGTCGCGCTATGATGGCTTGGTCTATTGGGATCACAACTGGCGCAAGGCTGGAGGCTCGGCGCGGGCCGTGGAGATCGCCAAGCGTGAGAAATTCTACCAGCAATCCTATTGCGGTTGTCTGTACTCGCTGCGCGACGCCCATCATCGACGCGGCATTGCGCAGCGATCGTAGACCGGGACAGGAGATCTCCGCCGTTCAACTGCCGCTGCTGTGATGGTCAGATGACCAAGGCTGCGGCCGCACAAGTTGAAGGTTGACCGATCGAGGGAAGCTGCTTCATAAGTTAGCCATCGTGGTTCTCCGGGCAAGTCGTGCCCGGAGCTAAGAGGGAAGCCGGTGCGGCGCAAGCCAAGGCCGGTGCTGCCCCCGCAACTGTAAGCGGCGAGCCGCTGTCCAATAATGTCACTGAGACCGATCAGGTTTCGGGAAGGCCGGACAGCAGCGTTGACCCGTGAGCCAGGAGACCTGCCACGATGAAATGCAACGTCCACGGGCGGGGTGTCCCGGTGGTGCGATCGAGCCCGAGGCGGCGAATGTCCGTCCGGGGTCCGACGTGTCACTTCGGCCTTTTGCCCCCAATCTCTTGGGGTTCAAGCCATGTCTACTTCGATCATATCTACTTCAACCAAGTCTACTTCCACATTGTCTGTCGCAACCCTCGGCACGCCGAGGATGGGTCCACGCCGCGAACTCAAATTTGCGCTGGAGCGCTATTGGGCCGGTCAAACCGACGCGGAATCGCTGACCGCGACCGCAGCCAAACTTCGCGCCGCCAACTGGGCGCAACAAAAGTCACTCGGCGTCAACGTCATTCCATCGAATGACTTTTCTTTTTACGATCAGGTGCTCGATACCAGCGTGATGGTCGGCGCCATTCCTGATATCTATGGTTGGAAGGGTGGGCAGGTTTCTCTGGCGACCTATTTTGCGATGGCGCGTGGATCGCAAACGGCCGCCGTGGACCTCGCTTGCGCGCATGACGCCGACGGCCATGCAGAGGGGATGCCGGCGCAGGAAATGACGAAGTGGTTCGACACCAATTACCATTTCATGGTGCCGGAACTGACCAGCAATCAGCAGTTCGTGCTGTCGTCGCTGAAGCCAGTTGAAGAGTATCGCGAAGCGAAGGCGCTCGGCCATCGCACGCGGCCGGTTCTGCTCGGACCGGTGACATTTCTGAAGTTGAGCAAGAGCAAGGATCTGTCGCTCGATCCGCTGTCGTTGCTCGACCGATTGCTGCCGGTCTATGCCAGCGTATTGCAGCAGCTTGCAGCGGAGGGGGCCGACTGGGTGCAATGCGACGAGCCATGCCTGGTGCTCGATCTCAATGATGCCGACAGGGCCGCGCTTCAGCGCGCCTATGGGTTTCTCACCGCGGAGGTGCCGCAACTCAAGTTCATGCTGGCAACCTATTTCGGCGGGCTCGGAGACAATCTCGAGGCGGCGCTGTCGTTGCCGGTCGATGGTCTGCACCTCGATCTGGTTCGCGCCCCCAATCAGTTGGATGATGTTCTGGCCAAGGCCCACGACGATCTGGTGCTGTCGCTCGGTGTAATCGATGGCCGCAACATCTGGCGCGCGGACCTGCCGGCGCTGCTGGATTGGTTGGAGCCGATTGTTGCCGAGCGGGGAGCAGACCAAGTCCAGATCGCGCCATCATGTTCGATGCTGCATGTTCCTGTCGATCTGCATCAGGAGGCCGCGATCGATCCGGACCTCAAGAGCTGGTTGTCGTTCTCGGTTCAGAAGATGGCCGAGCTTGCGACGCTCGGCGCGGCGCTCGCGGGCGGCCGCCGCTCTGTGCAGGATGCACTGGCGGCGTCAGCCGCCGCCGCTGCGGCACGGAAGGCATCTCCGAAGGTCCACGATGCCAAAGTGGTAGAACGCGCCGCCGCCGTGACGCCGGCGATGTCAAAGCGCAGCTGTCCTTTTGAGCAGCGCGCCAGGACCCAGCGAAGCGAATTCAACCTTCCGGCATTTCCGACCACGACAATCGGGTCGTTTCCACAGACCCAGGAGGTGCGCGTGGCACGCGGCGCGCATGCCAAAGGAACTCTCAGCGACGCGGACTACAAGACATTTCTCCGAGAGGAGACTTCTCGCACCATTCGTTGGCAGGAGGAGATCGGGCTCGACGTGCTTGTGCATGGCGAGTTCGAGCGCAACGACATGGTGCAGTACTTCGGTGAACAACTTGCCGGCTTCGCTTTCACCGAGCATGGTTGGGTGCAGAGCTACGGTTCACGCTGCGTCCGGCCGCCGATCCTGTTTGGCGACGTTTTCCGGCCCAGCCCGATGACGGTGGAATGGTGGCAATTTGCGCAATCGCTTACGGCCAAGCCGGTGAAGGGAATGCTGACTGGGCCGGTGACGATCCTGAACTGGTCGTTCGTCCGGAACGATATTCCCCGTAGCGCGGCCTGTCGGCAAATCGCGTTGGCGATCCGCGATGAAGTCGCCGATCTGGAAGCGGCCGGAGCCAAAATGATCCAAATCGACGAGGCCGCCTTGCGTGAAGGACTGCCGCTGCGGCGCAGCGAGTGGAGCAGCTATCTCGACTGGGCCGTGGAATGTTTTCGTATCTGTTCGTCCGGGGTCAAGGACAGGACGCAGATCCACACCCATATGTGCTATTCGGAGTTCAATGATATCATCGATGCCATCGGCGCGATGGATGCGGACGTTATTTCGATCGAAACCTCCCGCTCCAAGATGGAGCTGCTCGACGCCTTCAAGACCTATCGCTATCCGAACGAAATCGGTCCTGGCGTCTACGACATTCATTCGCCGCGGGTCCCGAAAGTCGAGGAAATGACCGAGCTGCTCAGGCTGGCCCGTCTGAGGCTCGCGGATGATCAGCTTTGGATCAATCCGGATTGTGGGCTGAAGACCCGGAAATGGCAGGAAGTCCAACCGGCGTTGATGAATATGGTGGCTGCCGCCAACCAGATTCGCGCGACGGTCAGCTAACACGCGACGAGAGCGCGGTAGACGATGCCGCGCTCTCGTCGATGCGCCAGACTTTCGTTAGGGTGTGGCTGCGTCTGATTGAGGTGATCAATTGGGCGACGATTGGGTATTCCGTTGGTATACCCCTTGGTTTCGTCGTTCTTAGGCCGAGCGACGAGACTATTGGCGCGGTCGAGGGCGCGGCGTTGCTGGAGAGTTGAACGTCGGGCGACGCTTGCAAAGCCTTATCGCGGATGCGATAGTTAACATGATGGTGCCTCAATCTCGAGTCTGCGTGAGTGGATGCGATCTTGAGGATAATAGGGAACACGGTGCAAAACCGTGACTGCCCCCGCAACTGTAAGCGGTTAGCCTGTCGTCCGATACCACTGGGAATTTCGTTTCCTGGGAAGGTGACGATAGGTCAGCGAGCCGCGAGCCAGGAAACCTGCCATCGCACGATCAATTTCGGCTCGCCGGGTGAGGCGGTGCAGGAGGTATCATGATTATTTGCTCAGTATTCCGGCTGCGCTCCAGCTATCTGAGGCTGGTCGGCGCCTGATCGGCGGCGTTCGCCGCCGCCTGCGCGGTCGATGATCCGTATGACGTGACTGCCTGAATCGCCTGTGACGCCAGGTCGGTGCCGACGTGGGGCTGCGGCGTCGTGCGGTCTGGCCAGGTGGCGCGTTTATCTCACGCGTTTATCGGACGCCTCGACAAATTCACCAGCTATGGACCGGCGCCCGTGGTGGATGCCGCGACGATGTTTGCAGGAGACGGTCGCATGCGGATCGTTCTAATCCATCCTAACGGTCACCGCAGTGGCGCCGAGATCGCCGGCAAGCGCTTGCCGGCTAGGGTGACGTACCTGGCGGGCGTCCTGAAGGCGGCGGGTGACTCTGATACCTGGTCGGTCGATGCGCTGGCGGACAACGGGCCGGATGCGAGCGCCACCGAGGCTTGGAAGAGCGCGCCCAAGCGCGAGCAACAGGCATCGCCCACAGCGGCGGCTGCCGCTGCGATGCCGCCGTGCGGTGGCAGCATCGATCAACTCGACGAACAACCGCAGGTCAAGCCATGAGCGGGGCGCGGACCCGCCAGCGTCGGGACGGCAACGTTCCGGCTGACATTCCGGTTGCGATCGGGGCGGCGCAAACGGTGCCCGGACGGAGAGGCTTACGCCACGCTTCCGAGGTGGCTCCGACCGACGGCTCAGTGCGGCGCCCGGTCTGGCCGTTGCGAGGAGCGCCCGAGGGATTGTGGTGGCGGCTCAAATTCAGGTTTTGGCGCGGATTGGAAGCGGCTGTCGGCTGGATTGTTCTGGATCGTGCGCATCGCCGCGAAGTGCAGCAATCGGCGATTTCGCGCGTGGGCGCGGATGACGATTTCAGTCGGCGACAACTAAGTGTCGGACACGGCTGTCCGGGTCCGGATCTTCTGGTCGGGTCGGCGGATGCCGCTGGTCCGTCCTCGCATCGTGAGCCGGGGCCCCGTCAGATTGAAGTTTGCATCGTCGGCAACGGCACGGCGACGATGGAGTTGATCCGCTACCTGGTCATGCTGGGCGCAAATGTTCACGCGACGGCCGAGACGGTGGAAGACTACGTCTTGCTAACCGCAGAAGGCGCGACGCCACATCGTTTTGAGGATCTGCCGGCGGTGGCGACCGGGCTCGACGTTCTGATCTCGACCAGCCTGTCATGGTTTGTCGGAGCCAGCATCATCGCCCGTCTGCCGGAATGTGCCGTGATCGTCGATACCGCCGGCCCGCCCGGCAGTTGCGATTTCGAGACCTCGCGGCGGCTCGGGCGCGAGGTCCTCTGGGAACATGATTTCCTTGCGTCGCCGTTGTCGGGAGCGTCGGGCGAGACATGGAAGCTGATCCGCACCCTGATTAGCAAGCAACAACTTGACTCCGCCGCTGCGCAGCCCGGCAAGTAACGCCGCAAAGCACCACGGGGACTTTGTATGACTGAATGCACCGAACGGGAGCCGCGCTGCAACGCGTGGGGGCTGCCGTAACTGCGCTTTCCGTTATTGCGACGAGCGTGACCGTCGCCATGGCGGAAGAGGGTTTGGCGGAGCGCTCCCGACTCACTGGCGATTGGGGCGGCACGCGCACCGCGCTTCTGAATGCGTCACATTTCGTGTGATGCCTCGCGGCAGGCGCAAGCGCCGCCTCTTTATTGCTATTATAAACTACGACAATTGCCGATCCATTTGCATCGGGATATTGCGGGAATGGTCTGCAGCGCACCGCGCATTCCGGCGTGACATCGGTCCACACGTCTACCTGAATAATCTGCAATGAGAGGTCAAAATGAATTTTAGGGCAGTCGGCGTTTCGCTTCTGGCGACATGCTTCATCGCCGTCGGTGCGATGGCGAAGGAAGTTCCGATCGGGACTCCACAGGAGAAGAGTGGACTGCGCGTCGGCTTGGTCTATCTCCAGCCCATCGAGATCGACACTCCCGAGCTGATGCGGGATCCGAAACAGTCGGACTTGCACATGGAAGCGGACATCAAGGCCGCAAAGGGCAATCCGTGGGGTCTTGAGGAAGACAGCTGGTTTCCGGGCTTGCTCGTCAAGTATAAGATTACCAGCGTTGAAAATGGCGAGGCCGTGGAAGGCGAGCTGACGCCTGACGTCGCAACGGACGGCTTTGCCTATTGCAACAACATCAAGCTGCCGAACTCCCGCCCGGTCGGGAAGTACAAGGTGACGCTGACGGTGCTGCCGCCGAGCAAGAACCCGAAGCAGCGCATCGCGCGGCATGTCGATAAGGAGAACGGCGTGCCTGCCTGGTTCGAGCCGCTCTCCCTGGATTATGAATTCACATTCGCCGGCACCGGCAAGAAGGGCGCGTATTGACGCGTTGAGTGTCTCAAGAGACGCAGCCTACTGCGATCGACGAATTGCATTCGAGGCTTTGGCCTCGAATACAATTCGTCGATTGTGAGCATTGATCGCTCAGCGAAGAGCGACGGAAGAATGTCGGAAAGAGAGTTGGCATGAAGAAGTATTGCTGGATGGCAACCGCATTGTTGTTGGTGCTGACGCCGCCGGTGCAGAGCCGAGCCGATGAAGTCACCGTCGAGATCGAGATGAATAATGGTGTGATCACGCCACAGCGATTGGAAGTTCCGGCGAATACGCGCTTCCGACTCATTATCAAGAATACCGGCACGATGCCCGCGGAATTCGAATCCAAGGAATTGCACAAGGAAGAAGTCGTCGCGGCCGGCGCTACCGGGCGGATGATCTTCCGCAAGCTGGAGCCTGGCGAATATAGTTTCGTGGATGACTTCAGCCCGGACGCTCCGCCCGCCGTTCTGATTGCGAAATGACGGCGGCGCGCCGATGGATATCAACTGCGCTGGCTCTCTCACAGGCTGGCGATCGCCAGCAGCCGCGCGACAACCGCTGGTGTCTCAGTCAATCGCCGCGTTCCGAACACTGCGCGCACGTCCCCTCGATCTCGATGATCGGATGTGACGGCTTGAAGCCGGAGGATTTTGCGGCGCTGCGAAGCCCCCGGCCGACCAGCGCTGACGCCGCCTCTTGGACCACGCCGCATTGGCTGCACACCATGAACACGACGGTCTCGCCGTGCGCATGCCTGTGATCGCAGGCGAAATACGATGACCGCATCGCGAGGCGGTGGATGCAGCCAGCCTCCTGCAGGAAGTCCAAGGCGCGATAGACCTGAACGGCCTGCACTTTCTTGGTTTGGCTGAGCCGGTCGGCGATCTCATAGGCGGTGAGCGGGTGGTGTGAAGTTGAAACAAGCGTCAGAACGCGCTCACGCATGGCCGTGAAGGGCAGGCCTTTCGCCGTTGCGTAGGCTCGCGCCCGCGCCATGACGTCGTCACGCTGACAGTTTCCGTCGCCTGGTGCCTCGGCGCCGCTTGCGTTGTGATTTGCATGGTCACGCATTCAACAACCCGTGAGGTCCCGCGGCTGCAATGTCGCGACAGAGTATGCCGCAACATTACACCCCTGAGGGGAATGGCCAATGCCAGACCCGGTCGGCACAGCACCGTGGCCATCGATCATTTTGCGGCGGGCGTCGCGGCAGAATTGACGCCGGCTGCGTCAGGCAGCGTTGGTCCGTCCCCATCCCGGGAAGGGATCCGGCAGATGCCGATAGGCGCTCGGATCGAAACCCTCGGTGTCGGCGGGCTCCGCCAAGCATCGCTCCAGCATGGTGGTGATGCGCGCGCGGTTCATCGTTCCCAGCATGCCGATGAACACGATCTCCTGGCGCCGGTCGCCGTACACCAGATCGAATTTGCCGGTGATCTGCTGGCGGGCCTGAGCCTCTGCCGGCCAGCGGGAGGATGGCACCGCGGCCCACCAGAAGCCCAGCGGACGGGTGGTTGCCAAGGCGCCTGCAAGGCTGAACTCGCCAACCCAGTCGGGGCGCGTGGCGAGCCAGAAATGCCCCTTGGCGCGGATGACGCCGGGCAGCGGCGTCTGCAGAAACTCGTTGAAGCGTTCGGGAATCAGCGGGCGTCGCGCGTGCCAGACGAAGCTCGTCACGCCGTATTCGGCATCCTCCGGAACGTGATCTGCGAAGCCATAGAGTTCCCTGAACCACATCGGATGCTGGTGGGCGCGCTCGAAATCGAACAGGCCGGTGTCGAACAGGTCGGTCGGGGCGATACGCCCGTAGTCGGTCTCGATCAGGCGGGCATCAGGATTGAGTGCATGAATGATGGCGCGGGCGGCGTCGCGTTGCTGTGGCGTCGCATCGGATACCTTGTTCATCACGACGATGTCCGCGAATTCAATCTGTTCGACGAGAAGGTTCACCAGCGTACGTTCGTCGTCCGCCCCCGCGGTCTCGCCGCGATCGGCCAGAAAATCGGTCGATGAGTAGTCCTTCAAGAGATGGATGGTATCGACCACCGTTACCATCGCGTCCAGCCGCGCCACATCGGACAGGCTCTCGCCGGTCTCCTGGCGGAATTCGAAGGTCGCGGCCACCGGAAGCGGTTCGGAGACGCCGGTGCTTTCGATCAGCAGGTAGTCGAAGCGGCCCTCGTCGGCGAGCCGTCGCACTTCCTTCAAAAGGTCGTCGCGCAACGTGCAGCAGATGCAGCCGTTGGTGAGTTCGACGAGCTTTTCTTCAGAGCGGCTGAGCGCGGTCTCCTCGCGGACCAGGTCCGCGTCGATATTGACCTCGCTCATGTCGTTGACGATCACCGCGACGCGTCGCCCGTCGCGGTTGTTGAGCACGTGATTGAGAAGCGTGGTCTTCCCGGATCCGAGAAATCCGGACAGCACCGTGACCGGGAGGCGATTGTCAGCCGTCTCAACTTGCATCGTATGTGCACCGTATGTAATGTAATAACATTACATACGGTTATCTTGCAGCGACGGAGCGTTGTCAAGTGGCTGGTGGGATTGTTTCGCCCGAATTGGGACAAGGATTTCTCACCTTGCTCGTGGCCCGCGCCATGTTGAAAGCTTGCTGAGCTTCCTGCAGAACGAGCAGAATATCCTTACTCGTCGGTACGGTGACCTTTGCGTATGTGAAAGACATCTTCGGGGATGGGATAGTATGGAACGAACTGAACTATTTGCCGAAATCGCAGGCTGAGCACAGAAAGATCGTTCGGATGTGCCAGGCCGGACAGGAAAGCTGAGATGCGAGGCCTTCGTGAAGGTCACATCCGTCGAACCGGTGACGTCATTATAGGACATCTCGGGACGAAAGCTGGTGTCAAGGAGGCGAAGACGTCGTTGAAAGCGAGGCGTCCTGTCGGCGTAGTTTCTCGATAAGGAGGTCGCCCGTCGCCAAAATGTGATCTTTCAGGAGGCGGTGTGCCGGCTTTGTTTTGCGGGTCCGGCACAGTTCGAGGATTTGCCGATGCTCTTCCTGGGATTTGGCGCGATGCGATGTCGCGGTCCAGGTGTAACGCAGATATCTTTCGAAACTCGATCGCAGCGAAGAGATAAGGTAGTCAAGCTGGAGAGATTGGCTGTCGATCCGGGGCGAGCCGATGCCGATTGGCAGTTAAGGCACGCCTCTCGCGTGGGCCTTCGCTCGACGGCGCTTGAGGGTTTTAGGATAGGCGCAGCGGGTCTGCTGTGGCGGCTTTTTCAAAGAAGCGCGGGTTGTGCGGCGAGCGGTCATTGCGGATCCCAGCATCATGCTTGCAAATACGAATGATTCGTCGTATTAGGCCAATGCGTGCCAGGGCGCGCCGCACTGAGGCACGGCCTTTGCCGAAGCGCATCCGGAGCGGGTCGTTACACTTCGCTTTGGAGCGATCGTAAGCGTTCACGTTAGTCAACGCGCAACTTTGCGGCCTTCGCCAAGCATCAGGCGTACGATAGCAGTCGGAGGCGAAGCAACTGATCGGGCCGATGTCCGACGTGTAAGCGCCGACGCTGCAGTCGTGTCCTGGCTGTCTGTGCCCGGAAAGAGTCGTCCGCCGCCTGAAAGAACTGTGTCTGCTCATGACCCGCTCGCCCTCAAGGCAGCCGCTTGATCTCAATTTGCTGGTGACCCTTGACGCTCTTCTTTCGGAGGGCAGCGTCGCCGGCGCAGCCAATCGGATGAACCTGAGCCCGCCGGCCATGAGCCGGCAGTTGGCACGTATCCGTCACCTGATGAACGATCCTGTTCTGGTCCGCGCAGGCCGTGGATTGGTGGCGACGCCGCGTGCCGAGGCCGTCCGTGCCCAGGTGCGGCAACTCGTTCAGGACGCCGAAGGCTTGGTACGCGGCAATGCGGATCTCGATCCTGCGACGATCGAGCGGACGTTTACAATCCGGAGCAGCGACGGGTTCGTCGGGACGTTCGGCGCGGCGATCGTCGAATTGGTGGTGCAACAGGCACCCAACGCGAGATTGCGCTTTGTCGGCGAAGGCAACGAAGACGTCGATTCATTGCGCGATGGCCGCGTTGACCTCGATATCGGTGTGATTGATGGGATGGGTCCCGAGATTCGATTGCAGACGCTGTTCCGCGATCGTTATATCGGCGTGGTGCGTGCCGATCATCCGTTGGCGCAGGAGACCGTCACAATCGAGAACTTTGTCGCGTATCCGCACGTATCCGTTTCTCGCCGCGGCCGGTTCGAAGGGCCGGTCGACACGGCGTTGGCCCTGCAGGGGATGCGTCGAACGGTGTCTGTGGCGGTGGCGAACGTCGCGGACGGACTTTCCATCGTTTCCAGGTCGGACCACATCGTGCTTCTGCCCGGCCGCATAGCCGCCTGGTATCGTCGGGATTTCCATGGCTTCGAACTGCCGGTGGTGACCGACGAACTTCCTCCGATCTCGATTGCGTGGCACCCGCGTTTTGAGAAGGATGCGGCGCATCGATGGCTGAGGACGTGCGTAAGAGAGGGAGCTCTATAGGTGCATTCCGTGCACTCATAACCTAGCCGATATGCACTGGAATGCATGTGTTTAGAGGAAGATGGTCCCCGCTGAAAGGAGACCATCATGTACTTTCTAACCATGCCCGATCGGGGGACCCGACTTCCCAGCTTTAGTCAACTCTTCATCTATCTCGTCGGGTGTGTGGTCTTTGCCGCCGGCGCGTTCATGTTCATCTATTCGAATCTTGGTACTGATCCGCTCGACGTGTTCTCGCTTGGGCTCCAGCGATACCTGCCGATTACGATCGGTATCGCTCAGACGCTCATCGCGGTGATCTGCTTAGGCATCGTGGCACTGTGGACGCGCCGGCGACCGCTGCTTTCACCGATCTTCACGTTCTTCTTCTGCGGCAGCTTGATCGACCTTTTGAGATTGTTTCAGCCGGCGGACCTTCTCGGCATGAGTTCCATGTCCGTGATGCTGTTCGGCACGCTGCTCTGCGCCTATGGCTCATCGCTCATCATCATGAGTGGCTTTGGCATCCGTGGGATGGACCTGCTCGCGATCGAGATGACCAAGCATTGGCGCCTGCCATTCTGGTCGACCAAGGGCGCACTGGAGGCGGTCTTGCTGATTTCCGGCTGGCTGATGGGCGGCCCGGTCGGGGTCGGGACCCTGTCTTTTCTGATCGGCGTGAATGCCTTCATCCAACCGATGATGTGGGCCAACGCCCGAATCCTGCGTCTCAGGAATTTCGGTCTGCCGCCACGCGAAGCAATGGCGGAGACCCTGCCGATCTGACGGCTCACGCGGCCGATCAATCAGTGCGCTGGACGCACGTTCTTAGAACACAGCTGCACGCCGAATGTCGGAACAAGCGACCGACGTCCGTTGACCCATGACTTATAAGGAAAACAACATGACATCTACTGCTCGCAATTCCTTGCTCGACCCGAAAGTCCGCACCGTCATCGACCGGGTGTGGGCCATGCAGGCTGAACTGAATCCTCCTACTGTTGCTAAGCTAATGGCCGACATGGCCCAACGCGAGACGCCATATACGCATCGTGAGATTGTCGAGATCTTTGTGCCCGGCTCGTTCTCGTGCCCGCCGGAAACGGGCCGCAGCCTCTACGCATTGGTGCGGGCGATCCGGCCAAAGGTCGTGGTGGAGTTCGGTACGGCTCATGGCTTCTCGACCCTCCATATCGCCGCGGCCCTTCGGGACAACGGCGAGGGGCGGATCTACGGATCCGAAATGCACGCGCCGAAGGCGAAGGCGGCCCGGGATCATCTGGCCGAAGCGGGCCTTGGCGACTGGGCGGAAGTGTTGGAGGGCGACGCGAGCGAGTCGCTCGCCGCCGTCTCGAACGTCGATCTGCTGTATCTCGATGGCTGGGTCGATCACTATCTCGACGTGCTCCAAGCCGTTGAGCGCAATTTCCGCCCCGGCGCTTTCATTCAGGCCGACGATGTCGGCTTGGATTGGTCGAAGACGAGAGAGGGGACCAAGGCCTATCTCGCCTATGTCGGCGACCCCGGCAACGGCTACAGCTCCGTCACGTTCAGTGACTATCAGGGTTTTGTTCAGTCGTCTTTTGTGGGGCGTCCGTGATGTCGGACGCTCTCAGGTCGAATATTCCGACGATTGACGTGCCATCCTCTCCTCCGCAAACGCCCGTGCGCCGCTCCGCGATTCTCACGGTGATGGTGTCGTGCGCCGCGCTCGTGTTCAGCCTTGGGGCAAGCCTGAACCTTGCAATCGGGCGCATCTCCACAAGTGCGCTTCATCCGTCCGCAACGGAAGTGCTGTGGATCGTCGATACCTATCTGGTTGTTTTCGGGTGCCTGCTGATTCCGGCTGGAGCCATCGGCGATCGATACGGCCGCAAGCTGGCCATGCTGGCCGGCCTTGCATGTCTAGGTGTCGGCTCACTGCTCTCCGCAACCGCGGCCACCGTGCCGATGCTGCTGGTCGGTCGGGTGATCGCCGGCGCAGGGGCGGCACTGATTCTGCCGAACAGCCTCGCTCTCCTTTTGCATATCTATCCGGCCGACCAGAAATCTCACGCCATTGCGATGTGGACGGCGATGACCGGTCTAGGCGGCGCACTTGGGAATGCCCTCGGCGGCCTCGTCATGCAGTTTGCCGAATGGCAGGCCATCTTTGCGGTCTCAGTGCCGTTCGCAATGATAGGTTTTCTCCTGACGGCGTGGCTCGCGCCGCGTCAGGCAGGCCACCAGCACCCGATCGATTTTTTGGGCGCCGGCATCCTGATGCTCGGCATCTTCGCCCTGTTGACCGGCCTCATCGAAGGGCAGGACCAGGGCTGGGCGTCGGCGGAGGTTATCGGCAGTTTCGGCGCGGCGGTTTTGATCTTGGCTCTGTTTCTCTGGAGCTCAGCGAAGCGGAAGCATCCGGTCGTAGATCCACGAATCTTCAAAACGCCCGGCCTCCGCGCGGGGATGCTGGGCGTCACGGCATCGTTCATCGGCATGTATTCGATGTTCTACCTGAACGG
This sequence comes from Rhodopseudomonas palustris BisB18, assembly GCF_000013745.1. Lineage (GTDB taxonomy): Bacteria > Pseudomonadota > Alphaproteobacteria > Rhizobiales > Xanthobacteraceae > Rhodopseudomonas_A > Rhodopseudomonas_A palustris_F. The sequence continues at coordinate 3,887,796 of NC_007925.1, read as the reverse complement.
TCAATATCTGATGAGCGTAAAGGGCTATCCGCCGCTCCTCGCCGGCCTTGCGATACTCCCGCTCGTTGCTGTGTTGTTCTGGGTTTCTCCGCGAAGTGTCAAGCTCGCCCGGCATCTTGGTGCGCGAACGGTGGTGACGGTCGGGCTTGCGCTGTTGATTCTGGGCCTAGGTCTTCTGCGGCTCTGCGGGCCGGACTCCTCATACTGGCTGTTCGCGCTCAGTATCTGCGTTGTTGGCGTCGGTATCGGCTTGTCAAATCCCGTTCTTTCGACGGCAATCATCGGCTCGCTGCCGCCGCATCAAGCAGGCGTCGGTTCCGGCATCAACAGCTTTGCGCGGGAAATTGGTGGCGCGTTAGGCGTCGCTCTCTTCGGCAGCTTATTGGGAACCGCACTCCCGTCATATTTGCCCGATTCCCTCGCTGACGCGCCCAGCCGCGCGAAGCAAACCGTTGGCGCTGCCTTGGCCTATGTCGATGCTGTTCCTGCTCTGAGCAATCAAGTCCACGTTGTGCGCGAGGCATTTGCGGGGGCGACGGCACAATCTCTACTGGTCGTAATGCTGCTGTTGGGTGTCGCGACTTTGGTAGTCGCATTGTGGTATCCAGTCAGCCCGAAGGAGCCGCGCGGCGGGTAGTCCGCCTCCGCCGTTAAATACACGCGCGGGGCGCAGTGATGTAATCAAGCGATGTGATCTCCAAAGGGCGCCTGTTCGCGATGACGCGGATGAGGTTGCCGGATTAGCAGTCAGGCCGTCGGCGCCATAACTAGAAGTCGTCGTGATGGACCGCGAGGGGCAAAACCCGTTCGGTCCGAATAGCTTGGCTGTGTCCCGCGCGGCCTCGGATCGACCGGCTGTGGCAGCGATGCTTGGCCGAACTACGCGCGCACCAACACCGCTCTCGACTTCGCACGACTCTCCAGCCAGTTCGCGAAGCCGTCGAGAAGCTCCGTCATGACCTCGCCGTCGCTGCGTCCGAAGCGGGCCGGGACGTGGAAGCCGTGATCGGCCTGCTCGATCCAGTGCAGCGTCGCGATCGAGGCGAGGCCTTGGACGACGGGACCGAGCAGGCCCGGTTCGGCGAGCTTGTCGCGGGTGCCCTGGATGAACAGCATCGGGATCTCGATTTCGGCCAGGTGCTCGGCCCGCGTCACCGAAGGCTTGCCGGACGGGTGCAGCGGAAAGCCCAGAAAGGCGAGGCCTTGCACGGCCTCGAGCGGCAGCAAGGCCTGCGCCTGCGAGGTCATGCGTCCGCCGAACGATTTGCCGCCGGCGATCAGCGGACAGCCGCGGCAGCGCCGCGCGGCCTCGGCGACCGCGGCGCGCACCGCGGTCTGCGCGACCGCCGGCGAATCCGGGCGCTTGCTGCCCTTCTCCATGAACGGAAACTGATAGCGCAGCGTGGCGATGCCGCGCGCGTACAGCCCGGTCGCGACCTGTTCCATGAAAATGTGCGACATGCCGGCACCGGCGCCGTGCGCGAAGACGTAACAGGCGCGCGCCTTGGCCGGCTTCAGTAGCAGCGCCGACAGCGGCGTCTCGCCGCCGATTGTCACGGCTGTGGCGCGTGGCGCAGTCATTTCGTGGGCAAGCTCCGCTCCGGCGCCAGATCCTCCTCCAAGCCGAACACCGAGCGGCCGCCGAGCGCCGGCGAGGCCTTGCGTTCGGCGGCGACGAAATCCTCGAAGTCCGGCCCGCGGGCAGTCCGCTCCAGTCGCCGCGCGTGGTCGTCGAGCCGCCGCAGCGTCTGCATCTCCTCGTCGCGGCCGAGCTTGGCCTTTTGCACCGCAGACTTCAGCACCCGGATGGTCTCGTCATAGACCTTGATCGGGACCGGGTAGGGGTGACGGTCCTTGCCGCCATGCGCCAGCGAGAACCGCGCCGGATCGGCGAAGCGGTAGGGCGCGCCGTGCACCACCTCGGCGACCATCGCCAACGACTGCACGGTGCGCGCGCCGACCCCGGGCGTCAGCAGCAGTTCGGGAAAGTCGACCGGGCCGCGCTCGGCGGCGGCGGCCAGCGTGCCGTGCAGCCGTCGCGTGAACACGTCGCTGCCACGCACCTCGTGATGCGCCGGCATCACCAGATGCGGCAACATCGGCTGCGCCGGCGGCAGCGTGGTCAGCGCGGTGTATTCGCGGACGATGCTGTCGGGTCCGAGCTCGGTGAGCAGTTCAAGCTGTGCGCCGCGCGACGAGGCGGCGAGCTTGTCGGTGAGGTTGACGATCTCGCCCTGCTGCGGCCCGTCGATCGCGCTGTGCGGCGCCTCGACGAAGCTTGACAGGTTTTCCGAATGCCAATGGTAGCGGCGGGCCTGCCGCTTGTCCGCGTTCATGCCCTGCTGCACCACGGTCCATTGGCCGTCGGCGGCGGCGAAGAAGCCGTGCAGATAAAGGTCGAAGCCGTCCTGCACCGCGGCGCTGTCGACCTTGGCGACCAGCCGGCTCGCCCGGGTCAGGGCGGCGCCGTCGAAGCCGACGCGGTCACCGAGCGCCATCAGTTCGTCCGGAGTGCGGCGCGAATGCCGGCCGCGGCCGCCGCACACATAAATGCCGAGTTCGTCGCCGAGCGGCGCCAGCCCGCGCTTCAGCGCGCCGATCACGCTGGTGGTGATGCCGGAGGAATGCCAGTCCATGCCCATTACCGCGCCGAACGACTGGAACCAGAACGGATGCGCCAGCCGCGCCAGCAGTTCTTCGCGGCCGTAGTGGTGGACGATGGCCTGACAGACCACGGCGCCCAGCGTTGACATGCGGTCGGCCAGCCATTGCGGCACCCGGCCGCCATGCAGCGGAAGGTCGGCGCTGCCGCCGCGTCGGGTCATGCGATCGGATGCTGCCGGGACATCATGACGTCACCCTAGCATCGGAGCGGTGCGGTGACCAAGTGGGCGCGGGTCGCCGGGCGCCGCATCGGGGACGCCGGCATGACGGCCCTTGGCCGGTGGGGCACGAGGCCTGGCTGCCGGTCGTGCCCGGCCGCGCCATCACCGGTTTGATTTGTTGAAAATGCCGCGCGATTGGTTCAGCGCTGCACGGCCACATGCGCGCGAAGCGTTTGTGGGTTGCGGGCAGCCGTGCGACAAGACCGCTGATCGTCGTCGGTCGAGTTCGGCCGGCGATGCCGTGGAGGACAAAACGGGAATATGGGCGAGCGTGGCGCAATACCGATGTCGAATCTTCCGATGATGCGGCCATGACCAGACCTCGCCTGCCATCCTTGATTGCGTTGCGCGCGTTTGAAGCCGTCGGCCGCACCGGCAGCGTGCGTGCCGCCGGCGACGAACTCGCGGTCAGCCACACCGTGGTGTCGCGGCATCTGCAGAATTTGCAAAAGAGCCTCGGCGTGGTGCTGGTGCGCGGCGAGGGCCGCGGGGTGATGCTGACCTCGGCCGGGTTGGCGTTTCACAGCCAGATCTCCCAGGCGTTCGATATCATCGCCCGCGCCACGATGTCGGCGCGGCCGACGCCGCGGCCGACGCTGAACATCTGGTGCATCCCGGGAATCGCCAATCGCCTGCTGCTATCCCGCCTGCCGGAATTGACCGGACCTCCGCGCAACTGGGAGGTCAACATGCAGCCGACGCTATCGCATCCGGATCTCGCCCGCGGCGAAGCCGATGCCGAGATCGTCTATGCCGACGTGGTGGCGTCGCCGGGCGCGGTGATGGCGGAGGCGCTGGTGCGGCCGCGGGTGTTTCCGGTTGCAAGCCCGGCTTACCTCGCGCGTTATCCGGCGATCTCGAGCCTCGAAGATCTCTCGGAGATCGCGCTGATCCACGAAGAATCCACCGCGCAATGGGGGCGCTGGTTTGAACTCGCCGGGCTCGCTGATCTGCCGCCGCTAAGCGGCCAGCGGCTGTGGCACGCCCATCTCGCCATCGAAGCGGCGCGGCTCGGCCAGGGCGTCGCGCTCGGCAACGACGTGCTGGTCGAAGACGATCTGCGCTCCGGTGCGCTGGTCGAAGTGATTAGTTCATCGGTCTATATGGAGACCTATCAGCTGGTGGCACTCAAGGAACGCTGGAGCGATCCCGCCATCGTTGCGCTGCGCGAGTGGCTGAAGCGGGTGCTGGTGGGGCGTTAGACCGCCGCACGCGCCAGCCCCGGCGACTCACCGACTGCCGCGCCCGGCCGGCGACATGCCGCGAGCCGCCTTTGAACCGCGCCCACGACCGACCGGACGCGCGTCTTGCGTGCCATGCGTGAATCGCGGGGTGATCGATTTGCGGGCGCCGTTGGCTGCGCTTTAGGCGGTTCGCTCAATAGAATATCAGCATTTGCCCGCATTGAAGCAACCTCTCTCGACTGGTGCATGCAAGTCACCAGAGCGAACTGACAAGCTGATTGAGTGCGGCGATCGGCGATCTACGCTGGCGATCAGTGCAGGAGAGAGCTGATGACCAATGCGGATTTGTTGACGCGCAGACAAGCGGCGGTGGTGCGGGGCGTCAGCCACGCCACCCCGATTTTTGCGGAGCGGGCGCTGAATAGCGAAGTGTGGGACGTCGAAGGCAAGCGCTACGTCGACTTCGCCGGCGGCATCGCGGTGCTCAATACCGGCCACTGCCATCCGCACATCGTGCAGGCGATCCGCGACCAACTCGATCGTTTCACGCACACCTGCTTCCAGGTGCTGCCATATGAATCCTACGTCGAGCTCGCCGAGCGGCTGAACGCCTTGGCGCCGATCAACGGGCCGTTGAAATCCATTTTGCTGAGCACCGGCGCCGAAGCTACCGAGAACGCCGTCAAGATAGCACGCGCCGCCACCGGTCGTAGCGGCGTAATCGCGTTCACCGGCAGCTTCCACGGCCGCACCGCCTTTGCCTCGGCGATGACCGGCAAGGTCATTCCCTACAAGAAGCTGTTGGGACCGCCGTTGCCCGGCGTCTGGCACGTGCCGTTTCCGGCGGCGGGCGGCGACGTCAGCGTCGACGACGCGCTGCGCGCCATCGCCTTCATCTTCAAGGCCGACATCGACGCCTCGCAAGTCGCGGCGATCATCATCGAACCGGTGCAGGGCGAGGGCGGCTTTCATCAGGCGCCCGACGAACTGATGCGCGGGCTGCGCCGGATCTGCGACGAGAACGGCATCGTGCTGATCGCCGACGAGGTGCAGACCGGATACGGCCGCACCGGCAAGATGTTCGCGATGGAGCATTTCGACGTGCAGGCCGACATCGTCTGCGTGGCGAAGAGCCTCGCCGGCGGCATGCCGTTGTCCGCGGTGATCGGCCGCGCGGCGATCATGGACGCCGCCGAACCGGGCGGGCTCGGCGGGACCTATGCGGGCCATCCGTTGGCCTGCGCCGCGGCGCTCGCGGTGCTCGATGTGTTTGAAAAGGAAAATCTGGTGGCGCGCGCCAATCAGATCGGCGAGCGGCTGCGCGCCGGCATCGACCGCTTCGCGCTGTCCAACACCCTGCTGCCGACCTCGGCGGCGCGCGGGCCGGGCGCCATGGTGGCGTTCGACATTCTCAAACACCGCGACAGCAACGAGCCGGATGCCGCGGCGACCAAGCGCGTCACCAAGCTCGCCTATGAGAACGGCTTGATCCTGCTGTCCTGCGGCACCACCGCCAACACCATTCGCATCCTGGTGCCGCTGACCGCATCGGACGCCATCATCGACGAGGGGCTGGCGATTCTGGAACGCTGTCTCGCCGCTTAACGGCGGCACTGAGTAACTGACACTGAGCAACCGGCGCGCCGAACCGCGCCGCACCATCGGGAATGATCGAGATGCTGAAGCCGAGTGATCCGGGCCTGTTGGCCGAGCGCTGCCTGATCGGCGGCGAGTGGAGCGGTGAGCCGGTCGACGCCGTGTTCAACCCGGCCACCGGCGAACGCATCGGCGCGGTGCCGCGGTTCGGCGCCGACGAAGCCGAGGATGCGGTGCATGCCGCGGGCGTGGCGTTCCGGCAATGGTCGAAGCTGCTGGCCAAGCAACGCGCCGCACTGCTGCGCGTCTGGTTCGACCTGATCATCGCGCACCGCGACGAGCTGGCGCGGCTGTTGACCGCGGAGCAGGGCAAGCCATTGGCCGAAGCGCTGGGCGAAATCGATTACGCCGCGTCGTTCGTGGAGTTCTACGCCGAGGAGGCGCGGCGCATCTACGGTGAAACCATCCCGTCGCACCGCGCCGATTCCCGCACGCTGGTGATCCGGCAGCCGGTCGGCGTGGTCGCCGCGATCACGCCGTGGAATTTTCCCGCCGCGATGATCACCCGCAAGGTCGCGCCGGCGCTCGCCGCCGGCTGCACCGTGGTGGTCAAGCCGGCGCCGGAGACGCCGTTCACCGCGCTGGCGCTCGGCGTGCTGGCGCAGCGCGCCGGAATTCCGCCGGGCGTGATCAACATCATCACCGGCGACGCGCCGGCGATCGGCCGTGTGTTGACCGAGCATCCTTTGGTGCGCGCGATCAGCTTCACCGGCTCGACCGCGGTCGGCAAGATTTTGATGCGGCAGGCCGCGTCCACCGTGAAGCGAGTCGGGCTCGAACTCGGCGGCAACGCGCCGTTCATCGTGTTCGACGATGCCGATCTCGACGCCGCGGTCGAAGGCGTGCTGGTGTCGAAGTTTCGCAACATGGGACAGACCTGCGTTTGCGCCAATCGAATCTACGCGCAGGACAGCATCTACGACGCCTTCGTGCAGAAATTGACCGAAAAGGTCGCGGCGCTGAAGGTTGGCAACGGCCTCGAGGCCGGCGTCACCCAGGGTCCGCTGATCAACAAGCAGGCGGTCGACAAGGTCGAGCGGCACATCGCCAATGCCACCGCCAACGGCGCCAAGGTGCTGTTCGGCGGCAAGCGGCACGCACTCGGCCGCACCTTCTTCGAGCCGACGGTTCTATCGGGCGTCACCACCGACATGGTGATCACCCACGAGGAAACCTTCGGCCCGGTGGCGCCGGTGTATCGCTTCAGCGATGAGGCCGACGTGATCGCCAAGGCCAACGCCTCGCCGTTCGGGCTGGCGGCCTATTTCTACGCCCGCGATCTCGGCCGCGTATTCCGGGTCGCCGAGGCGCTGGAGGCCGGCATGGTCGGCGTCAACTCGGCGCTGCTCGGCGCCGACGTGGTGCCGTTCGGCGGCGTCAAGGAGTCGGGGCTGGGCCGCGAAGGCTCGCATCACGGCATCGAGGAATATGTCGACATCAAATACATCATGCTCGGCGGGCTTGACCGCTGAGCTGATCGATTACGGCACGCGATGATTTTCTAATCCCAAGGAGGCGGACACGTGGCTGCAGAAACACCGATGAAACCCGATCAGATCACCGAGGCGCTGCGCGCCGCAGTGAACGCGAATTTCGAGAATCAGGTCGGGTTTCTGTCGCGCATGGTGCAGTTTCGCAGCCTGCGCGGCGAGGAGACGCCGCAGCAAGACTGGCTGGCGCAGCAATTCGCCGACCGCGGCTACAAGGTCGACACCTTCAGCCTCGCCGATGTCGACCTGCAAAGCCATCCCAAGGCGGCGCCGCTCGACGGCATCGATGCCGCCGGCTCCAAGCAGGTGGTCGCGACCTATGACAGCGAGGGCAAAGGCCGCAGCCTGATCCTGCAGGGCCACATCGACGTGGTGCCGGAAGGCCCCGCCGATCTGTGGAGCGATCAGCCCTATAGCGGCGCGGTGCGCGACGGCTGGATGTTCGGCCGCGGCGCGCTCGACATGAAGGCCGGCGTCTCGGCGATGATCTTCGCGCTCGATGCGATCCGCAGCGCCGGCTACGCGCCGGATGCCAGGGTGCATCTGCAGACGGTGACCGAAGAGGAGAGCACCGGCAACGGCGCGCTCGCCACCTTGATCCGCGGCTATCGCGCCGACGCCTGCCTGATCCCGGAGCCGACCGGCCACACCCTGACCCGCGCGCAGGTCGGCACCATCTGGTTCCGGCTGCGGGTGCGCGGCACCCCGGTGCATGTGGCTTATTCGGAGACCGGCACCAGCGCCATTCTGTCGGCGATGCATCTGATCCGCGCGTTCCAGGACTACACCAAGACGCTCAACGCCAAGGCGGTTCGCGATCCCTGGTTCAGCCAGGTCAAGAACCCGATCAAGTTCAACGTCGGCATCATCAAGGGTGGCGACTGGGCGAGCTCCACCGCGGCGTGGTGCGAATTGGATTGCCGGCTCGGTCTGCTCACCGACGAGACGCCGCAGCAGGCGATGCGCGGCATCGAACAGTGCCTTGCCGCGGCGCAGGCCGCCGACAGTTTCCTGTCGGAAAATCCCGCCGAGCTGATCTGGAGCGGCTTCCAGGCCGATCCCGCGGTGTGCGAGCCGGGCGGTGTCGCCGAGGCGGTGCTCACCGACGCGCATCAGGCGGCGTTCCAGGCGCCGCTCGACGTGCGGCTCTCCACCGCGGTCAACGACACCCGTTACTACTGCGTTGACTACGGCATTCCTGCGTTGTGCTACGGCCCCTATGGCACAGGCCCGCACGCCTTCGACGAAAAGGTCGATCTGGAAAGCCTGCGCAAGACCACGCTCAGCATCGCGCTGTTCGTCGCCAAATGGTGCGGAGTGAGCAAGCTGTGATGGATAGGCCCGTGTCCCCCGCGACGTCGAGCGCGCAGACCATGACCGGTGCCGACCGGTTGTGCGACGCGCTGCTCGCCCACGAGGTCGACGTCTGCTTCGCCAATCCAGGCACCTCGGAAATGCATTTCGTTGCGGCGCTGGATCGCCAGCCGCGCATGAAGTGCATCCTCGGCCTCTTCGAGGGCGTCGTGACCGGCGCCGCCGACGGCTATGCGCGGATGCGCGACCGCCCGGCGGTGACGCTGCTGCATCTCGGCCCCGGCCTCGCCAACGGCTTGGCCAATATCCACAACGCGCGGCGCGCCAATTCGCCGATGATCAACATCGTCGGCGATCACGCGGTCGAGCATCTGCCGCTGGATTCGCCGCTCACCAGCGACATCGACTCCTTGGCGCGGCCGATGTCGCGCTGGGTGCGCCGCATCGCCGACCCGGTGCAGATCGACAGCGACGTCGCCGAGGCCTGGTCGCAGAGCCTGACGCCTGGCATTTCCACGCTGATCCTGCCCGCCGACATGGCGTGGAACGAGCATCGCTACACCGCGGCGTTGGCGCGCGGCCAGCGGCCGCAGCGCGAGCCGCTCAACCCGGACAGCATCACCCGGATCGGCGCGGCGCTGCGCGGCAAGCGCAAGGTGGCGCTGCTGCTCACCGGCGCGGCGCTGCGCGACGCGCCCTTGCAGCTCGCCGCCCGCATCAGCAGCGCCACCGGCGCGGAAATCTTCGCGCAGGGCGCCAACGGCCGGATCGAGCGCGGCCGCGGCCGGACGCCGATCGCGAAGTTGCAGCTCACCCACGAGGTCGGCGGCCGGATGCTGCGCGATGTCGAGATGCTGGTGCTGATCGGCAGCCAGGAGCCGGTGTCGTTCTTTGCCTATCCGAACCAGCCGGGCCGGCTGGCGCAGCCGTCGTGTGAGATCGTGCAGCTGGCGCGTGCCGATCAGGATCTGGTGCAGGCGCTGCAATGGCTGGCCGACGAGGTCAAAGCGCCGGCATCGCCGCTGGCCTTGCCCGCGCCGACGGCTGCTGCGCCGGTCGGGCCGGGCGACGCGCTGACCATTGCCGCGGTGAACCGGCTGGTCGCCGACCGGCTGCCCGAACAGGCGATCGTCTGCGACGAGGCGCTGACCTCGTCGGGCTTCTACGATTGCTCCTACGAGTCCGAGCCGCACGATTATCTGCAGATCACCGGCGGGGCGATCGGCATCGGCATTCCGATGGCGGCGGGCGCCGCGGTGGCCTGCCCGAACCGCAAGGTGATCAACCTGCAGGCCGACGGCAGCGGCATGTACACCGTGCAGGGGCTGTGGACCCACGCCCGCGAAAATCTCGACGTGCTGACCATCGTGTTCTCCAACCGCTCCTACGCGACGTTGTGGGGCGAGATGCACAAGGTCGGCGCGCAGGTGCCGGGCCGCAACGCCGAGCGGATGCTGCGGCTGGATCAGCCGGACCTCGATTGGGCCAAGCTCGCCGAGGGCATGGGCGTCGAGGCCAGCCGCGCCGCCACCGTCACCGCATTTTCCAAAGCGCTCGATGCCGCGCTGAGCCGCCGCGGCCCCTGCCTGATCGAGGCCATCGTTTGATCAACCCGACATCCCGACATCCATTTCTCTCAAAGCGAGGACGCCATGAACAGACGTGAATTTGCCAAATTGGGTCTGGCCGCGGGCATGGTCAGCATCGGCGGTTTTCCGATCGGCGTGACCCGTGCGGCGGGACAGAGCCGCGGCGGCACGCTCAACACCATCATCCAGCCGGAGCCGCCGATCCTGGTCACCGCGCTCAATCAGCAGCAGCCGACGCTGACGCTCGGCGGCAAGATCTATGAGAGCCTGCTGCGCTACGATTTCGATCTGAAGCCGATGCCCGGCCTGGCGCAGTCCTGGGAGATCTCGCCGGACCGGCTGACCTACACCTTCAAGCTGTATCCGAACATCACCTTCCACGACGGCACGCCGCTGACCTCCGAGGACGTGGTGTTCTCGGTGATGAAGATTCTGATCGAGAACCACTCCCGCGCCCGCAGCACCTTCTCGCGGATCGACAAGGCGGAGGCGCCGGACCCGGTCACCGTGGTGTTCAAGCTGAAAGCGCCGTTCTCGCCGTTCCTCACCGCGTTCGATTGCACCACCGCGCCGATCGTGCCGAAGCACATCTATGAAGGCACCGACTTCCGCAAGAACCCGGCCAATGCGCGAGCAATCGGCTGCGGTCCGTTCAAGCTGAAGGAATGGGTGCGCGGCTCGCACGTGCATCTGGTCAGGCACGAGGGCTACTATCGTCCCGGCGAACCCTATCTCGACGAGATCATCTATCGGGTGATCCCGGATTCGGCGTCGCGCTCGGTGGCGCTGGAGCAGGGCACCGTGCAGCTGACGCAGTGGTCGGACGTGGAGTCGTTCGAGGTGCAGCGGCTGTCGAAGCTGCCCAATCTCGCGATGACCACCAAAGGCTATGAATTCTTCGCGCCGCATCAGTGGCTGGAATTCAACAACCGCATCGCGCCGATGAACGACAAGCGCTTCCGCCAGGCGGTGCTGTTCGCGATCGATCGCAAGGCGCTGCTCAATCGGGTGTATTTCGGCCTCGGCAAGGTCGCCACCGGGCCGGTGTCGTCGAAGACCAAATTCTACGAGAAGGACGTCAAGCCCTACGACTACTCGCTCGACAAGGCTAAGGCGCTGCTCGACGAGATGGGCCTGAAGCCCGGTGCCGACGGCAAGCGCGTCAGCATTCCCTATCTGGTGCCGCCTTACGGCGAATCGCATCAGCGCACCGCGGAGTTCATTCGCCAGTCGCTGGCGCGCGTCGGCATCGACCTGCAGCTGCAGGGCATCGATCTCGCCGGCTGGGCCGACAAGTACAGCAACTGGGATTTCTCGATGACCGCGACCGTGGTCTATCAGTTCGGCGATCCGGCGCTCGGCGTGGCGCGGACCTACGTCTCCTCCAACATCCACAAGGGCATTCTGTTCTCCAACACCGCCGGCTATTCCAATCCGGAGGTCGACCGGCTGTTCGAGGAAGCCGCGGTAGCGGGCGACGATGCCAAGCGCCAGCAATGCTACAGCGACGCGCAGAAGCTGATCGTCGAGGACGTCCCGGTGGCCTGGCTGCTGGAGATGGATTATCCGAATTTCATGGATAAGCGGCTGAAGAACGTCATCACCACCGCGATCGGCGTGCACGACACCTTCGGCACGGTCTCGTTCGCATGAGCGTGATGGCGCTGGATACGAAGGTGGGCCGCGGCGTCGCCGTGGCCCTGGCGATCGCGGGCTGGTTCGCGCGGTTCGTCGCGGTGGTGCTGGTGATCGCGACGTTCAACTTTGTTCTGGTGCACGCCGCGCCCGGCGATCCGGCGCAGGTGATCGCCGGCCAGAGCGGCTCGGCGGACGCCAAATTGCTGGCGCAGCTGCGCGCCGAATACGGCCTCGACAAGCCGTATCCGGTGCAACTCGCCACCTATCTGAAACGCATCGTGACGCTCGATCTCGGCTATTCCTATCGCCAGCAGCGCAGCGTGCTGTCGCTGCTCGGCGAGCGGCTGCCGGCGACCTTGCTGTTGACCTGCACGGCGTTCTTTCTGGCGCTGGCCGCCGGCGTGCTGCTCGGCACGTTGGCCGGAATGCGCGCCGGCAAATGGAGCGACACCGCGCTGACCATCGTGTCGCTGCTGCTCTACGCCATGCCGGTGTTCTGGCTCGGGCTGATGCTGGTGCTGCTGTTCTCGGTCAAGCTCGATTGGCTGCCGGCGTTCGGCTACGTCACCATCGGCGTCGAGATGACGGCGTTCGAGCGGATGCGCGACGTCGCCTCGCATCTGGTGTTGCCGGCGGTATCGCTCGCGGCGGTGCATATGGCGATCTACGCCCGGCTGATGCGCTCCTCGGTGATCGAACTCGCGCATCAGGACTTCATCAAGACCGCGCGCGCCAAGGGCTTGAAGCAGGGCCGCATCGTCGCCCATCACATCCTGCGCAACGCCATCCTGCCGGTGGTCACGGTGGCCGGGATGCAGGCCGGCGCGCTGGTCGGCGGCGCGGTGGTGATCGAGACGGTGTTCGCCTGGCCGGGGCTCGGCCGGTTGACCTACGACGCGGTGCTGCAGCGCGACTATCCGGTGATGCTCGGCATCTTCCTGATGATGTCGGTGATCGTCATCCTGCTCAACCTGGTGACCGACGCGATCTATCGGCTGGTCGATCCGCGCGTCTCGCTGCGTGCGGCCTCATGAGCGGAGTTTGATCATGGATACGCTCAAAGCTTTCCTGCGCCACCCGACCGGCCTGATCGGCTTCGTCATCCTGCTCGCGGTGATCGCGCTCGCGGCGGCGGCGCCGGCGCTGTTTCCCGAGGATCCCTGGGAAATGATCGGCGCGCCGTTCCAGCCGCCGTTCAGCGAGGGGCTGTGGCTCGGATCCGACATGCTCGGCCGCGACATCGCCGCCGGCATCGCCCACGGCGCGCGGGTGTCGCTCTCCATCGGCGTCGCCTCGACGCTGGCCGCGGTGTGCATCGGCGTCGTGGTCGGCGCCATCGCCGGCTATTTCGGCGGCAAGGTCGACGACCTGATGATGCGCGTCACCGAACTGTTCCAGACCATCCCCGGCTTCATCCTGGCGATCCTGCTGGTGGCGACGCTGGGGCCGACGCTGAGCAACGTCATCATCGCAATCGGCGCGGTGAGCTGGCCGCCATTGGCGCGCCTGACCCGCGCGGAGTTTCTGCGGCTGCGCGGCCGGGAATTCGTCCAGGCCGCGGTGTGCCAGGGCCAGCCGCCGATGGTGGTGGTGCTGCGCCACATCCTGCCCAACGCGATCTCGCCGATCATCGTCACCGGTTCGCTGACCATCGCCACCGCGATCCTGATCGAGAGCGCGCTGAGCTTCCTCGGGCTCGGCGATCCCAACCTGATGTCCTGGGGCTTCATGATCGGCGCCTCGCGCACCGTGATGCGCCAGGCCTGGTGGATGAGCGTGTTTCCCGGCATCGCCATCCTGCTCACCGTGCTGGCCATCAATCTGGTCGGCGAGGGACTGAACGACACGCTGAACCCGCGCATCTCCCGAAGGGGCCGAACCGTATGACCGACGATGTCCTGCTGTCGATCGAGAATCTGTCGGTGGCGCTGCCGCAGGGTGGCGACCGCGGCTTCGCGGTGGAGGAGGTGTCGCTGAGCGTGCGCCGCAACGAGATCGTCTGCCTGGTCGGCGAATCCGGCTCCGGCAAGTCGATCACCGCGCACGCCGTGCTGCGGCTGTTGCCCGCCAACCTCGACGTCGCCTCCGGCGCCATCCGCTTCCATGGTGCCGACCTCGCCGCCGCCGACGAGGCCACCATGCGGGGCTTGCGCGGCGGCCCGATCTCGATGATCTTCCAGGAGCCGCTCTCCGCACTCAATCCGCTGGCGCGGGTCGGCGATCAGATCGCCGAAGCCATCCTCACCCACACCAAGCCGCGGCCGAGCAAAGCCGCGCTTGACGCAAGGGTGCTGGAACTGGTCGCCGCGGTCGGCTTACCGGACCCGGCGACGCTGGTGCGCAGCTATCCGTTTCAATTGTCGGGCGGCCAGCGCCAGCGCATCATGATCGCGATGGCGATGTCGAACAACCCGGCGCTGCTGCTCGCCGACGAGCCGACCACCGCGCTCGACGTCACCACCCAGAAGCAGATCCTGCTGCTGATCCGCAAATTGCAGGCCGAGCGCGGCATGGGCGTGTTGTTCATCACCCATGATTTCGGCGTCGTCGCCGACATCGCCGACCGCGTCGTGGTGATGCGCGGCGGCCGCGTGGTCGAGCAGGGCAGTGTCGACGAGGTGTTGCGCGCGCCGAAGGATGACTACACCAAGGCGCTGATCGCCGCGGTGCCGGGCTCGCGGCCGGCCTCGACCCTCGATCGCGGCATCGGCGGCGACCCGTTGCTCGACGCGCAGGGTCTGAACAAGAGCTTCGTCACCGGACAGGGGCTGTTTCGCCCGGATCGCCGGGTCGCGGCGGTGCATGACGTAGCGCTGACGTTGCGGCCGCGTGAGACCGTGGCGGTGGTCGGCGAATCCGGTTCCGGCAAATCGACGCTCGGCCGCATCATCATGCGGCTGATCGAGCCCGACAGCGGCGCGATCGATTTCGACGGCACGGATTTCCTTCAGCTGCGCGGCGTGCAGCTGCGCTCGATGCGCCGCAAGGTGCAGATCGTGTTCCAGGACCCTTATGCGGCGCTCGACCCGCGGCAGAAGGTCGGCGACGCCATCGCCCGCGGGCCGATGGCTTACGGCGTGCCGGCGGTCGAGGCGATCGCCGACGCCAAGCGGCTGTTGGCCCGCGTCGGCCTCAAGGACAGCGCCATTGAACGCTATCCGCACGAATTTTCCGGCGGCCAGCGGCAACGCATCTGCATCGCCCGGGCACTGGCGCTGAAGCCCCTGGTGCTGGTGGCGGACGAAGCGGTCTCCGCGCTCGACGTCTCGGTGCAGGCGCAGATCCTGGCGCTGCTCGCCGAACTGCGCGAGGAGATGAATTTGGCGATGCTGTTCATCACCCATGATCTGCGGGTGGCCGCCGAAATCGCCGACCGCATCGTGGTGATGCGGCGCGGCGAGATCGTCGAGCAGGGCGAAACCCGCTCGGTGTTCAGCGCGCCGCAGCACGCCTATACCCGCGCGCTGCTCGACGCGATTCCGGGGCGCAGCCTGTTCGCCGGTCCGCAGGCGGTGGAGCTGCCAGGCGCTATGATCGCCTGATCGCGGCTTGCGCTGCTATTTGCCGTCGCCGTTGCTCGCGGCGGCGGCCGCCGCGGCGCCACGTTGGCAATCCATCGAGAACACCAGTTCGCCGCGCGCGGTGCGGCCGATCGGTTGGCACGGCGGGAAGCGATCGTCGGCATCGGCGGCGGCCGGCGCGAGGCTGGTCGCCGCCGGTTCGGTGGCGGCCTCGCTGCTCGGTGCCGCTGGGCCAAACACCGATGTGTTGCGCATCAGGTAGAGCGAGCCGAAGCCGATCACGCCGGCGACGATCGCCAGCCGCAGCGCCCATGTGGCGAAAACGTGAAAATATTGCATGCCCGCACTCCGAACCACGCCCAAGACCGGGCGACGGGGACCGCGCAATTACGCGCTGTCGGCCGCGCGGCGCAATAAGGCTTCAGCCTAAGGCAGGCGTCCCGACAGGTGGCCAGTTGGGGCGGATTGCCAACAATGTGATTTTGGTTTTTCGCCGGTTTCCGCATGGTGGGTGGTGGAAACGCCAATCGGGTGCAGATGTCACGCCGTCGCCGCCGCTTGCATACTGAAGGGGGACCGACCGTCGGCCTGGCCGTCCTCGCCGCCATTTTGCTGTTGCTCGGCCTCGGCCACGAGCGCGCCCGCGCGGGACCGGAGCCGCGCTTTTCCGGCATCACGCAATATTTCGACGGCGAGGTCGCGGCCGGCCGGTTGCCCGGCGCGGTGGTACTGATCCAGCGCCACGGGGTGCCGGTCTATCTGCGCTGCTTCGGCGTCCGCGAGGTCGGCAGCGGCGTGGCGATGACGCCCGACACGCTGTTCGCGCTGCATTCGATGACCAAGCCGATCACCAGCTTCGCCGCGATGCTGCTGATCGACGCCGGCCGCCTCGCGCTCGCCGATCCAGTGGCGAAATTCATCCCGGCGTTCGCCGCGGTCGAGGTCGGCGTCGAGACCGTCGATGCGGCGGGCCATCCGGTGCTGCAGCGGGTGCCGCCAAAGCGTCCCGTGACGATCGCCGATCTGTTGCGCCACACCTCGGGCATCACCTACGGCTATATCGGCGGCGACTTGATCAAACAGGCCTATGCGGACGGCCATCTGTTCGATGGCGCGTTCGACAACGCCACCTTCGCCGAGCGCATCGCCCGGCTGCCATTGGCGCGGCAGCCCGGCACGCTGTGGCGCTACGGCCATTCCACCGACGTGCTCGGCCGCGTCATCGAGATCGTCTCCGGGCAGCCGCTCGGCGAGTTCTTGCAGCAGCGGATTTTCGCGCCGCTCGGCATGACCAGCACCAGCTTCGGGATGAGCGATCCGGCCGACCGCGCGCGGATGGCGGAGCCGTTGCCGGGCGACGGCATCCTGCAACGCTCCGAAGCGATGCGCCGCGCCCATCCGGAATGGCAGTCCGGCGGCGGCGGGCTGGTTTCCACCGCGCCGGACTACGCCCGCTTCGCGCAGATGCTGCTCGATGGCGGCGTGTGGGACGGCCGCCGTCTGATCAGCGAGGCCGCCTTCAAGGCGATGACCAGCGACCAGATCGGGCCTGGCTCCGGCGTGGCGCGCGACTTCTTCTATTTCCCCGGCGATGGCTTCGGCTTCGGCTACGGCCTCGCGGTCCGGGTCGAGCCCGGCACCGCGCGGCCGCCGCCGCCGGGCTCGCTCGGCGAATTGAAATGGGACAGCGGCAGCGGCACCTTGTTCGGCGTCGACCCCAAGCTCGACATGGTGTTCGTCTTGATGCAGCAGACCCAGGCCGAACGCGGCAAGAACACCGTGGCGTTCAAGAAGCTGCTGTATGACGCGGTGCTGGCGCAGCCGTAACGCTGGCCGCAGGCAGCGTGGGCTGCGAGGAAGACGCCGACCCGCGCCTGCATGATGTCCAATTCTGAAAAGGGGAGAGACGGCGGCCGGATCAGGCAGCCAGCCGCGCGCCGAGATGCCGGATCAGCGCCAGCGCTTCCGGCGGCGGCTGCCGCTCGACGCGGCGATAGTCGCTGCCGTCCGGCTTCCGGGTCAGCCAGCCGCCGTCGACCAGCTCGCGCCGCAGCAGCGCGTAGTCGCCGAACTGATGCAGTGCCTCGATCTGGGCGTTGATCGCCTTTTCGCTGAAGGACTGCCGCGGCGTCAGCCGCGACCACACCATCCACAGACACGGCACCCGGTGGCTGGCCTTGGACGGCCAGCGCGTGAGCAGCCCCTGCGCATCGAAATAGCGCGCGAGCCTTTCCAGCTTGGCGTGATCGATTGCGGCAGGCGTGGGCGGCGGCGGCGCTTGCAGCCGCTCCTCGGCCTCTTGCGAGGCGCGGAAATGCTGATAGTTGCGAAAGCCGGCGGCGCGCGCCAGCATGTTCAGCCATGTGACATGGCCGGGCTTGTCGTCAGCCTGCGCGAGCTGCGCGTGCAGCGAGCGCGCCAGCACCGAAATATCGCCCACGGCGAACGGAAATACGGATCTCGACATCGCTTATCCTCACGATGTGCCTTTCCAGATCGGAAACGTCGGTGGTCGCCGGCTTACGACTGAGGCACGGGATAAGGTGTCCGTCGAAGTATTCTAACTGGCAGGTTTAGCTCCCCTTGCGGGGCGGCGACGCCTTGGTGAACTGCCGACCGGGATTGCAGCTACTCCCGGACGCGCAAAATTGCAAGCGGGATTTGTTCGCCGCGAACGACGCGGGAGCGCGGACTACCTGCCGCGCCGCGCCGCCGGCTTGTCCGTCTTCGCCGCGGTGCAGAGCGCCGCCGCCGCGACGTCGACCACGCGGTCGATCACGCCGTCGATGTCGTCGAGATCGCAGCGGCCGTCGGAGAGTTTTTGCAGGCGCTCGCCGTCGCGGATGGTCTGGTGCGCCATCGCCAGCGCGAAATGCAGGCCCCAGAATATCTCCACCTCGCCAACGCCGGGCAGCGCGCGGCGCATCGCCGCGGCGAATTTGCGCAAATGATCGATCTCGCGGTTGCGGATCTTGCGGATCGGCGCGATCGCCTCGACCGAGGCGCGGATCATGAAGCGCGCGGCGTCGGAGCGCTGCTGGTCGGCTCCGAGGCAGCCGCGCAGCGTCGGCCCGACCAGCGCGCGCAGCACCTCTTCGATCGGCGCGCTTCCGCCGCCGGCTAATTCCGCCGCCTTCAACTCGTTGAGCCGTTCGCGGTTGGTGGCGAGCGAGCGGCTGACGAACAATTCGGTGATCAATTCGTCCTTGGAGCCGAAATGGTAGTTCACCGCGGCGAGGTTGACGTTGGCTTCCGCCACGATGTCGCGCAGCGTGACGTCGGCGAAGCCGCGCGCGGCATAGAGCCGCTCGGCCGCCGTGAGGATCGCGCTGCGGGTGTCGCTCGACATGGAGTCCAAGGTGGGAGGGCGGGGATCTTGCAATTCAAACGCTTGTATGAAACCATCGTTCGATCAGCGGGACTTGTCAATGCGCGTCGCCGCGCGTCGATCGGTCCCGCGCAAGAATTCCGTCCGGCGGTCTCCGCATTGGCCCAGGCGCATGGCGCAAAAGGGCCTTGCGGGGGAGGCGCGACGGGGAGACAGTGCCGCCAAACAATTTCCGCAAAAAACCTGAGGAACGCTCGATGGATTTCACCATGTCCGACCGCCAGCGCGAATGGCTCGATCGCGTCAACGCTTTCATGGACGCGCATGTGCGGCCGGCGGTTCCGATCTATCGGGAACAGGACGAAGCCGGCGAGCGCTGGAAGGTGATCCCGATCCTCGAGGATCTGAAGAAGAAGGCCAAGGCCGAGGGGCTGTGGAATTTGTTCATGCCGCCGTCGTCGCACGAAGACGACGAATTTCGCGGCGCAGGCCTCAGCAATCTGGAATACGCGTTGCTTGCCGAACAGATGGGCCGCATCGGCTTTGCCTCCGAAGTGTTCAACTGCTCGGCGCCGGACACCGGCAACATGGAAGTGCTGATGCGCTACGGCACCAAGGAGCACAAGCGCAAATGGCTGCGGCCATTGATGGACGGCGAGATTCGCTCCGCCTTCCTGATGACCGAGCCGGCGGTGGCCTCGTCGGACGCCACCAACATCGAGACATCGATCGTGCGCGACGGCGACGACTACGTGATCAACGGCCGCAAATGGTGGTCGTCCGGGGTCGGCGATCCGCGCTGCCAAGTGCTGATCGTGATGGGCAAGACTGATCCGTCGGCGGCGCGGCATCAACAGCAATCGCAGATTCTGGTGCCGCGTGACGCCAAGGGCATCACCGTGGAAAAGATGCTGCCGGTGTTCGGCTTCGACGACGCACCGCACGGCCACGGCCAGGTGCTGCTGGACAACGTCCGCGTTCCGGCCGGCAACATCCTGCTCGGCGAGGGCAGGGGCTTCGAGATCGCGCAGGGCCGGCTCGGCCCCGGCCGCATCCATCATTGCATGCGCACCATCGGCAAGGCCGAGGAGGCGCTGGAGAAGATGGTGAAGCGGCTGTCGTCGCGCACCGCGTTCGGCAAGAAGATCATCGAATTCTCGGTGTGGGAGCAGCGCATCGCCGAGGCCCGCACCGACATCGAGATGAACCGGCTATTGTGCCTGAAGGCCGCCGACATGATGGACAAGGTCGGCAACAAGACCGCGCAGCTCGAAATCGCGATGATCAAGGTGGCGGCGCCGAACATGGCGCTGCGCATCATCGACAACGCGATCCAGGCGTTCGGCGGTGCCGGCGTTTCCGACGATGCCGGGCTCGCCAAGGACTACGCCCATATGCGCACCATGCGTCTCGCCGACGGCCCCGACGAGGTGCACAACCGCGCCATCGCCCGGCTGGAATTGCGCAAATACGCCAACGCCGCGGCCAAGCACTAAGCGGGGACAGCGTGAGCGAAGCCGTGCGCAGGGACGAAGAATTCTCCGGCACCAAGCCGGTCGAGGAGCGGCATCGCATCGATGAAGCTGGCCTCGATCGCTGGTTGGCGGAGCACGTCGAAGGCTATGCCGGCCCGTTGAGCGTGCTGCAGTTCAAGGGCGGCCAGTCGAACCCGACCTATCGGCTGGATACGCCGGGCCGCGCCTACGTGATGCGGCGCAAGCCGTTCGGCAAATTGCTGCCGTCGGCGCATGCGGTGGACCGCGAGTTCAAGGTGATCGCGGCATTAGGCAAGCAGGGCTTTCCTGTCGCCAAGGCCTACGCGCTATGCCTGGATGATACGGTGATCGGCGCTGCGTTCTACATCATGTCGATGGAGGAGGGCCGGATCTTCTGGGATCCGGCGCTGCCGCAGCTTCCCCGCGATGAGCGCCGCGCCATCTTCACCGCCAAGATCGAAACGCTGGCCAAGCTGCACAGCTACGAGCCGGACAAAATCGGGCTCGGCGATTTCGGCAAGCCGGGCAATTACTTCGCCCGCCAGGTCGATCGCTGGACCAAGCAGTATCGCGCCTCGGAGACCCAGAGCATTCCGGAGATGGACCGGCTGATCGACTGGCTGCCGCGCAGCGTGCCGGAGCAGGCCGGCGTCTGCGTGGTGCATGGCGACTTCCGCATCGACAACATGGTGTTTCACTTAACCGAACCGCGGGTGCAGGCGGTGCTGGATTGGGAGCTCTCCACGCTCGGCGATCCGATGGCGGATTTCACTTACCTGTTGATGCAGTGGACCATGCCGGGGCTCGCCGACATCGATTTCGCCGGGCTCAACATTCCGACCATGGAAGAAGCTGCCGAGATCTACTGCAAGGCCTCCGGCCGCCCCGAGGTGCCGGATCTGAACTGGTACTTCGCCTACAACCTGTTTCGCCTCGCCGGCATCACGCAAGGCATCGCCGGCCGAATCCGCGATGGCACTGCGGCTTCAGCGAAGGCGATGGAAACCGCCGCCCGCACCGTGCCGCTGGCGAAGGCGGCGTGGGGCTACGCGCAGAAGGCGGGGGCGGAGTAGGCCGCGGGCAGCGCGCTCGCAGCCGCATCCTTCGAGGCTCGCCTCAGCTGACTTCGCGGCGACGCTGCCGCGGTCGCCGGCTCGCACCTCAGGATGACGGCGCGCGTGGAGGAGTTGCCGCAATGGCGGTGAGGTCGTCCGAAGAGGTCATCCCGAGCAGCTCATCCTGAGCAACCTCGTCCTGAGCGCCGTCATCCTGAGGTGCCGGAGCGGAGCGAGGGCCTCGAAGGATGCGGCCGCGCCGCTGCGGCGCCACGGCCCTCGCGGCCATCCTTCGAGACGCCCGGCTTCGCGCGATGCGCTTCGCCGGGCTCCTCAGGATGACGGCGCCGCCTCAAATCGGCTTGCCCACATAAGGCATCGACGCGGTCAAGCCGCCGTCGACCGCGATCGCCTGGCCGTTGACGTAGGACGCCTCGTCGCTCGCCAGGAACAGCCCCATCGCGGCGAGTTCGTGCGGCTGGCCGGCGCGCTTCAGCGGGTTGATCTGGCCGATCTTGTGCGCGGTGCCGCGCGCGCGGGCGTGGTCGAACACCGGCTGGGTCATTCCGGTCTCGATCAGCCCGGGGCACACCGCGTTGATCCGCACCCCGGTGCCGGACAGCGAATAGGCCGTGGTCTGCACCAGGCTGATCACCCCGGCTTTTGAGGCCGCGTAAGGATGCCCCGAGGCGCCGGCCTTGAGCCCGGCGACCGAGGCGGTCAAGACGATCGCGCCGGACTCCTGCGCGATCATCTGCGGCATGGCGTGCTTGATCGCCAGGAACGGCCCGATCAGGTTGATCCGCAGCACCTCCTGCCAGTGCTCGACGGTCTGCTCCTCGAGCGGCACCAGGCCGCCGCTGACCCCGGCATTGGCCCAGATCGCGTCGAGCCGGCCATGGGTCGCCACCGCCTTGGCGACGAAGGCTTTGACGTCGCGCTCGCAGCCGGCATCGGCGACCACGGCTTCGGCGGTGCCGCCCTGCCGGTGCACCAGCTCGACGGTGTCGTGCACGGCGTCGGAGCGATCCACCGCGATCAGCTGTGCGCCCTCTTTGGTGAATAGCAGCGCTGCGGCGCGGCCGATGCCGCTGCCGGCGCCAGTGATGATGACAGATTTGCCCTCCAGGCGGCCCATGCGGATCTCCCTTTTTGTTGGCGCGCGGCGTTTGCCGCATCGCGGAATTGCAATTCGCATTTGTCAGTACCTGCGACTTCAGACAACAGATACAATGACGTCCAGCGATCGTGGAACAGCAAAGGGTTATAGCGAATGTCCGATCCCGCCAAGCCTGCTGACGTGACGATTCCCGAGGTCGAGCCGTCCGGCGTGAAGCCGCCCTTCGTTGCGCAACACGCGATCCCGGCCGGTGTGGTCGCAACGCGGTGGTGGTGGGTGCGGCACGCACCGGTGCGCGAGGACGGCGGCTGCATCTACGGTCAGTCCGACATCGGCTGCGACACCAGCGACCGCGTGGTGTTCGACGCGGTCGGCCGCGTGCTGCCGCGCAACGCGGTGTGGTACGCGAGCACGTTGCGGCGCACCCATCAGACCGCCCACGCGATCTGGGACGCCGGCTTTCCGAGGCCAGGGGAGCTGGTGCACGAGGCCGGGCTGGCCGAGCAGCATCTCGGCGACTGGCAGGGACTGAACCGCGCCGAATTCTTTGCCAGCCGCCCGATCGCGGTCGGCAGCTATTGGTTCGCCCCGATCGACGACCCGGCGCCGAATGGCGAGAGTTTCATGGACCTGTACAATCGCGTCGCCAATGCCATTCGGCGCATCACCGAAACGCACGCCGGCCGCGACGTGATCGCGGTCGCGCACGGCGGATCGATCAAGGCGGCGATCGGCCTGGCGCTCGGCAACCAGCCGGAGCGCGGCCTCGCTTTCACCATCGACAATTGCTCGATCACAAGACTCGATCATCTTTCCAGCGCCGGACACAGCGGCTGGCGGATTCCGATGGTCAATCAGCAGCCGTGGATCGCCGATCCGTCGCACGCCGCCATGCATCAGCCCGCCGGTGCGGAAGTCGGAACGCCGAACAAGCTGGGCTGAGCTTTGCGGGGTGGCAGCCGCAGCCTGATCAACGACCGGCGCAACCGCCGGGTCATCTGGGGGAGAGACTTATGAGTTTGTTCGATCTGTCGGGAAAAGTCGCGGTGATCACCGGCTCGTCGCGCGGCATCGGCCGCGCCATCGCCGAGCGGATGGCCGAGCACGGCGCCAATGTGGTGATCTCGTCGCGCAAGCAGCAGGCCTGCGACGAGGTCGCGCACGCCATCAACGAGAAGATCGGCAGCCGCGTCGCGCTGCCGGTCGCCGCCAACATCTCGACCAAGGACGACCTCAAGAACCTGGTCGAGGAGACCAACCGGGTGTTCGGTCCGATCGACACGCTGGTGTGCAACGCCGCGTCGAATCCGTATTACGGGCCGCAGGCGGAGATTTCCGACGATCAGTTCCGCAAGATCCTCGACAACAACATCGTCGCCAATCACTGGCTGATCAGCCTGGTGGCGCCGCAGATGATCGAGCGCCGCGACGGCTCGATCACCATCGTGTCGTCGATCGGCGGGCTGAAGGGCTCCACCGTGATCGGCGCCTATTGCATTTCCAAGGCCGCCGACATGCAGCTCGCCCGCAACCTCGCCTGCGAATACGGTCCGCATAATGTCCGCGTCAACTGCATTGCGCCTGGACTGATCAAGACCGATTTCGCCAAGGCGCTGTGGGACAATCCGGAGACGCTGAAGGCCTCCACCGCGCGCTCGCCGCTATTGCGGATCGGCGAGCCCGACGAGATCGCCGGCGCCGCGGTGTTCCTGGCCTCCGCCGCCGGCACCTTCATGACCGGTCAGACCATGGTGATCGACGGCGGCGCGACGATTAGTTAGCGACGTCATCCTGAGGCGCTCGCCGCTCTTGCGGCGAGCCTCGAAGGATGACGGGAGACGGTGTCTGAGGCTCATCCTTCGAGACGCCCGGCTTCGCTCCGCTTCGCCGGGCTCCTCAGGATGACGCTGGTGCTGCAGCGAGCGCAGTTACTCCACCGCGGCGTAGACCAGGCTGCGCGCCAGATTGCGGAAATGCTCGCGCTGCCCCGGGCCCTGCGACATGAACACCGCGAACAGATCTTCGGTGGGATCGATCCAGAAGAAGGTGCCGGCGATGCCGCTCCAGAAAAACTGGCCGACCGAGCCGGCGAACGGCGCGAGGCCCTGGTGGGTGCGCACCGCAAAGCCGAGACCGAAGCCGTGGCCGGGCGGCAGGATATAGCTGTCGGCGGGGACGTGGGCACCGAGATGGTTCGACGCCATCAGCTGCAGGGTCTTGCGGCCGATGATGCGGCTGCCGTCCAGCGTGCCGCCGTTCAACAGCATCTGGCAGAACCGCGCGTAGTCCATCGTCGTTGAGGTCAGCCCGCCGCCGCCGGACTGCATGGTCGGCCGCTCCAGCATGTCGAACAGCTTGACCGGCTCGCCGCTCCACGGATCTTTTGCGAACGGCTCGGCGAGGCGCGAGGCATTCTCAGGCCCGGTGTGGAACGCGGTTTCGTTCATCTGCAGCGGCGCCAGCACGCGCTCGTGCAACACCGCGCCCAGCGTTTGGCCGGTCACCACTTCGAGTACGCGGCCGAGAATGTCGGTGGAGCGGCTGTAGTTGAACGCGGCGCCGGGTTGGCACAGCAGCGGCACGCCGGCGACCAGCCGCGCGTGTTCGGCGTTGCTGATTTTGCGGCTGCCGAGCTTGGCCTCAAGGTACATTTTCTGGATCGGTCCGGCGCCGATATGTTCGTAGCCGATGCCGGAGGTGTGGCGCAGCAGGTCCTGAATGGTGATCGCGCGGGTGGGCGTCACCAGATCGAGCCGGCCGTCGCGCTCGACGCCGACTTTCTGCGTGGCGAATTCCGGAATGAAGGTCGCCAGCGCATCGTCGAGCAGCAACGCGCCGTCCTCGACCAGCTGCATGACGGCGATCGAGACGATCGGCTTGGTCATCGAGAAAATCCGGAAGATGCTGTCCTTGGTCATCGGCGCGGCGCCGACCGGGCTCTGCCGTCCCAGCGCCTCGAACCAGGCGACCTCGCCGCGGCGGGCGACCAGCACGGTGACGCCGGGAATGTTGCCCTTGTCGATCTCGCGCTTGAAGGCGTCCGACATGGCGGCGAGGCGCGGCGTCGACAGCCCGAGCGCTTCGGGTTTGCCGCGCGGCAGCGGCGGGGTCGACGAGGCGGCAAGCGTTGCGGTGTGCGCGGTCGCTGGACTGGTCATGGCCTCTCCCGATTCAACATGATGTGCGCGGCCCGATGGGGGCTTCTTCGCAGTGTCGCAATAGATTGAACCAGAATGCCGCGCTTGAACAGGCCGCGGCGCGCGAACGCTCGGATCGTTCGATCGGCAGAGCTGTGCGGGGAAAGCTGTTTTGAATTTCCGCCGCGACACAGCGTTTCAGGCCGTATCGCGGCGCTGTTGCCGCGGAGCGGGTCGCCGACGCGCCGCGGCGAAGACTACGCCGCGCGGACGTCGCGCAGGAACGCGTCGACCTGGCTTCGCAGCATCTCGCCGTTGCGCGACAATTCCGTCGAGGAGTCGACGACGCGGGAGGCCGCGACTCCGGTCTGCTCGGCGGCGCGGTGGACGCCTGCGATTTTGTCGGAGACTTCGCTGGAGCCGCGCGCGGCCTCGCTGACATTCTGCGCGATCTCGCGGGTGGCTGCGCTCTGTTGCTCGACGGCGGCGGCGATCGCCGAGGCGATCTCGCTGACCTGGCCGATGGTGGAGGTGATGCCGCCGATCGCATCGACCGAGAGTTGCGTGGCACTCTGAATTGCCAGCACCTGGGCGGAGATCTCGTCGGTGGCCTTGGAGGTCTGGGTAGCCAGCGCCTTGACCTCGGAGGCGACAACAGCGAAGCCGCGACCGGCGTCGCCGGCGCGGGCGGCTTCGATGGTGGCGTTGAGCGCCAACAGATTGGTCTGCGCCGCGATCTCGCTGATCAGCTTGACGACGTCGCCGATGCGTTGCGCGGCGTCGGCCAGTCCGTTGATTTGCGCGTTGGTGCTGTTGGCCTGACCGAGCGCGGAGCCAGCGACCTTGGCGGATTCGTTGACGCGCTGCGCGATTTCGTTGACCGAGGCGTTGAGTTCTTCGATCGCAGCCGCGACGGCTTGTGCGTTTTTCGTCGCCACCTCGGAAGAAGCCGCGACGGCTATGGTCTGGCTGGAGGCTTCCTCGGCATTATGTGCCATCGATTGCGCGGTGCTGCGCAGATCCACCGCGGCCGATCCGACCGCGGCGACGATGCCGCCGACGCCGGATTCGAAACGCGCCGCCAGCGTTTGCAGCGTGTTCCGCCGTTCGGCCTCGGCCTCGGCGCGCTGCTGCTCCTGGTCGCCGCGCAACCGCGCGGCTTCGCCGAGTCCATCCTTGAGGACCTCGACCTCACGGGCCATCGCGCCGATTTCGTCGTTGCGCTGCGAACCGGGGACGGTGACATCGCGGTGCCCGGCGGTGATCTGTGCCATCGCGCCTTCGAGTGCTCGGATCGGCTGACCGATGCTCCGCCCGAGCCAGGCGGCGATCAGCGCTGCGATCAACACGGCGGCCGAGGTCGCGCCGGCGAACCACAGCATCGAGGTGTGCCGGAGCGCCTGATAGGCGCTGGTGTCACGGACGATCTCGACCACGGCGACCGGCTGTCCGGAGAAATTCTTGATCGGGCCGAACGTGGCCGCGGTCGGGCGTCCGTCGGCGTCGTCGGTCTGAATGATGGTTTCGCCGTTCAGTGCGCGTTGCAGCACGGCCTTTTGCGGCGCTGCTGTCGACAGGGTGGACGCCAGCGTCTTGACCGCGTCGTCCTTCAGCTGATGGATCGCGATATCGACGCCGAAGCGGGCCTTCATGGTTTTGACGAATGTCGCGCCGAACGGCGCGCCGGTATCGACGGTGCCGAGCATGGCGTCGCCGTCGAGCACCGGCGCGGTTCCGAAGATGTTCAGCGCCTCGAAGCCGGCCTCCACGCCGCCGGCGGATTTCTTGGTCTCGAACACCTGCACGATCATCTTCCGGCGCCTGACGTCGTCGCCGAATGAGGCGGGTTTATGCAGCCGGGCGAGGGTCACGAGCGGCGGCACCTGGACGGTGAGCAATTCTAGACCCAGCGGTTTGATGTCCCGCAGCGCGTCCTTCAGCAGCGCCAGCACGCCGGCTCGGTCGCCGGCGCGGACCGCGGCCTTGAGTTGCGGCATCGTCGCCAGGCTGTGACTGACCGCCAGCGCGGTCCGGGTCTCGCCATCCAAGGCCCCGAGAATGTTCGCGTAGTCGGTCTGCAATTCGCGGTGTAACGCCAGATCGACGGCTTCCTGCTGACGCCAGACGCCAAAACCGGCGAGGGCGACGCAGGACACCGCGCTGACCAGCGAGATGGCGACCATAATTCGGACGGAAACGGACTTAGGGCTTAGCAAGGACACGGCTCGACAGACCTTCAACAAGGATTTTCGTCGGGTGTCTTAGCTCTCAGTCGTCAACGTCGAATTAAGGGAATCGAAACCGCTTCACCCGTGGCCCGCGAGCGGGGTGCGCTGGCGCGGCTGCGGACAACTGCAAAATATAGCACTCCCGCCGTTGTTACGCGGCGCGCACTTCGCGCAGGAACACGTCGACCTGGGTCCGCAACTGGTCGCCGTTGCGCGACAATTCCGCCGAGGAGTCGACCACCCGGGCCGCGGCGACGCCGGTCTGCTCAGCGGCGCGGCGGACGCCCTCGATATTGTCCGAGACTTCGCTGGAGCCGCGCGCGGCTTCGCTGACGTTCTGCGCGATCTCGCGGGTGGCGGCGCTCTGTTGCTCGACCGCGGCGGCGATCGCCGAGGCGATCTCGCTGACCTGGCCGATGGTGGAGGTGATGCCGCCGATCGCGTCGACTGACAGTTGGGTGGCGTTCTGGATCGCCAGTACCTGGGCGGAGATCTCGTCGGTGGCCTTCGATGTCTGCGTTGCCAGCGCTTTGACTTCGGAAGCGACCACCGCAAAGCCGCGGCCGGCGTCGCCGGCGCGGGCGGCTTCGATGGTGGCGTTGAGCGCCAACAGATTGGTCTGCGCGGCGATCTCGCTGATCAGCTTGACGACGTCGCCGATGCGTTGCGCGGCCTCGGCCAAGGCGTTGATCTGGGTGTTGGTGCTGGTGGCCTGATCAAGGGCGGAGCCGGCGACCTTGGCGGATTCGTTGACGCGCTGCGCGATTTCGTTGACCGAGGCGTTGAGCTCTTCGATCGCGGCGGCAACCGCTTGCGCGTTCTGCGTGGCCACTTCCGAGGAGGCGGCGACGGCAGTGGTCTGGCTGGAGGCTTCCTCGGCATTGCTGGCCATCGATTGCGCGGTGGTGCGCAGATCGACCGCGGCCGCGCCGACCGCGGCGACGATGCCGCCGACGCCGGACTCGAAGCGCGTCGCCAGCGCCTGCAGCGTGCTCTGCCGTTCGCCCTCGGCCTGGGCGCGTTGCTGCTCCTGGTCGCCGCGCAGCCGTGCGGTCTCGGCGAGACCGTCCTTGAACACTTCGACGGCGCGCGCCATCGAGCCGATCTCGTCGCTGCGCTTGGCACCGGGCACGACGACGTCCTGTCGGCCCGAACTGATCTGGCGCATCGCGTCTTCCAGCGCGCGAATCGGCCGGCCAAGGCCGCGGCCGAGCCAGGCGGCGACCAGCGCGGCAATCAGCACCGCGATCGCGGTGACGCTGGCGAACCAGATCATCGATTGCCGCGCGACGGCCTGGTAGGCGGTGGTGTCGCGGACGATTTCCACAACGGCGACCGGATCGCCGGAAAAATTCTTGATCGGCCCGAAGGTGCGGCCGTCGCTGCCGCGCGTCTCGATGATGGTCTGGCCGGCCAGCGCGCGCTGGATCAGCTCGATCGACGGCGCAGCCTCGGCGAGGGTGGTCGCCAGCGTCTTGACCTTGCCGGCGTCGAGCTGATGAATCGCGACGTCGACGCCGAACCGGGATTTCATCGCTTTCACGAAGGTGTCGCCGAACGGCGCGCCGATATCGACGGCGCCGACCAGGGTGGCGCCGTCCATGATCGGCGTGGTGGCGAAGACATTCAGCACGTCGCGTCCGGTTTCGACGCCGCCGATCGCCTTTTTGGTCTGGAACGCCTGCACCACCATCTTGCGGCGGGCCGAGACGTCGTCGCCGAATGCGGTCGGATTGTGCACCCGCGCCAGCGCCAGCGCCGGCGGGACCTGGATGGTGATCAACTCAAGGCCGAGCGGCTTGATATCGCGCAGCGCGTCGTTGAGCATCGCCAACAGGCCCGGCCGATCGCCGGCACGGACCAGGGCTTTCAGCTGCGGCATCGTGGCGAGTGCCTTGCTGACGGCGAGCGCGGTGCGGGTCTCGCTGTCCAGGGCCGCCAGCATAGTGGCGTAATCGTCGCGCAATTCGCGTTCGAGTGCCAGATCGACCGTGGTCTGCTGCCGCCAGATGCCGAATCCCGCCAGCGCGGCGCAGGACACCGCCCCGACCAGCGATATCGCCACCATGATGCGGACGGAAATGGATTTGATGCCGAGCATCGGGGCCCCCGAAATGCGTGTGAAAGCGATTTTCAATCTCGTCGGGTCTAATACCGCGGCGTCAACTTTGGCTTAACATTCTGAAAAGACTTGACTCTCTATGGGGTCGCGGGCCCGACAGCGGTTCGCAGGGCGATCGGGCGCAGCGTCAAATTTGCCGAAAGGGGGACGTGACGGCGGCAATTCCCTTCGCTATAGAGACGTCACGTAGGAGTGTAGCTCAATTGGTAGAGCACCGGTCTCCAAAACCGGGGGTCGTAGGTTCGAGCCCTACCACTCCTGCCAGCGATATCAGCCGGTTACGTCAAATTGCGGGGGGCGTCTGGGGCTGTGCCGCGATGCCGCGCGAGGGCGGCCTGCAAACCGCCTCGCCGTCCAGCGCAAAGCACTTCGCGGTCTCGGTGAAGCCGCCGGCTGGGCAAGCGGGCGGCGGTTGGCGATCTTGACCTTGGCGCCTGACCGCAGTAAACAGCGGCACTCGCTGTCGGCCCGGTTTAACGGATTTCCGACGCGGCTTTGTTTTCCCGAAAAAAGAGCCCGCTTGGCGGCTCATCCTTGGCAAAGGGTTGTCTTTGGCAAAGGATTGGGCGCAAGAGGGCTGTTCGGATTCCCGAAACCCTTACGACCTGACCACGGACGCGGATCACGACGATGGCCTTTAGCCCGTTCAAATTCCTGCAAGAAGTGCGGACCGAGACCTCCAAGGTCACTTGGCCGTCGCGCCGCGAAACCACGATCACCACGATCATGGTGTTCGTGATGGTGGCGCTGGCCTCGATCTTCTTCTTTTTCGCCGATCAGATTATTCGGCTGTTCATCACCTTCCTACTTGGCATCCACTAACGGCAGGCGCACGGAATTCACATCATGAGCATGCGCTGGTACATCGTTCACGCCTATTCGAACTTCGAGAAGAAGGTCGCGGAGTCGATTCGCGAGCAGGCCAAGCAACGCGGACTGGAGGACCTGTTCGAGCAGGTGCTGGTCCCGACCGAGAAGGTCACCGAGGTTCGCCGCGGCCGCAAGATCGACGCTGAGCGCAAATTCTTCCCGGGCTACGTGCTGGTGAAGATGAAACTCACCGACGAAGCGTTTCATCTGATCAAGAACACCCCGAAGGTCACTGGCTTCCTCGGCGCCGAGAACAAGCCGATGCCGATCTCCGAACCCGAAGCGATGCGCATTCTGCACCAGGTGCAGGAGGGCGTGGAGCGGCCGAA
This sequence comes from Rhodopseudomonas palustris BisB18, assembly GCF_000013745.1. Taxonomy (GTDB): domain Bacteria; phylum Pseudomonadota; class Alphaproteobacteria; order Rhizobiales; family Xanthobacteraceae; genus Rhodopseudomonas_A; species Rhodopseudomonas_A palustris_F. Next base: position 3,856,834 of record NC_007925.1, on the reverse strand, counting down.
GGCGTCGGTGTCATTCGAAATCGGCGAGAACGTCCGGGTGGCCGATGGTCCGTTCGCCTCGTTCTCCGGCGTGGTCGAGGAAATCGACGAGGGCCGCTCGCGGGTCAAGGTCGCGGTGTCGATCTTCGGCCGCGCGACGCCGGTGGAATTGGAATTCGGTCAGGTCGAGAAGGTTTAAAGTCGCGAATGGCGAATAGGGAATAGCGAATAGGGAACAGGAGACGCGGTAGCACCATTCGCTATTCGCTACTCCCTATTCGCTTTTATCGTGGAAGGTGAGGGCGGTCGCCAGCCGCTCGCAGCCGCACCACTAACAAGGAGAAGAGCATGGCAAAGAAAGTGACCGGATACCTGAAATTGCAGGTGCCGGCCGGTGCGGCGAATCCTTCGCCCCCGATCGGTCCCGCGCTTGGTCAGCGCGGCCTCAACATCATGGAGTTCTGCAAGGCGTTCAACGCGCAGACCCAGAAGGAAGAGAAGAACACCCCGATTCCGGTGGTGATCACGATCTACGCCGATCGTTCGTTCACCTTCGAAATGAAGACCCCGCCGATGTCGTTCTTTCTCAAGCAGGCCGCCAACGTCAAGTCCGGCTCGAAGCTGCCGGGCCGCGACGTCGCCGGCAAGGTGACCTCCGCGCAGGTGCGTGAGATCGCCGAGCGGAAGATGAAGGATTTGAATTGCGACTCCATCGAAGCGGCCATGAAAATGGTCGAGGGCTCCGCCCGTTCGATGGGCCTTCAAGTAGCGGGGTAACGGGTCATGGCAATCGGAAAACGTTTGAAGAAGGCCCGTGAAGGCGTCGATCGCGAGAAGCTCTATCCGCTCGCCGACGCCATCAAGATGGTGAAGGAACGCGCCGTCTCGAAGTTCGACGAGACCATCGAAATCGCCATCAATCTCGGCGTCGATCCGCGTCACGCCGACCAGATGGTGCGCGGCGTGGTGACGCTGCCGAACGGCACCGGCCGCACCTTGCGCGTCGGCGTGTTCGCGCGCGGCGCCAAGGCCGACGAAGCCCGGGCTGCCGGCGCCGACGTGGTCGGTGCGGAAGACCTGGTGGAGAAGGTGCAGGGCGGCACGATCGAGTTCGATCGTTGTATCGCCACGCCCGACATGATGCCGCTGGTCGGTCGTCTCGGTAAGGTGCTCGGCCCGCGTGGCATGATGCCGAACCCGAAGATCGGCACCGTCACCATGGACATCACCAACGCCGTCAAGGGCGCCAAGGGCGGTTCGGTCGAGTTCCGCGTCGAGAAGGCCGGCATCGTGCAGGCCGGCATCGGCAAGGCCTCGTTCGGCGAGGACAAGCTGGTCGAGAACATCAAGGCGCTGACCGACGCGGTTTCCAAGGCGAAACCCGCCGGTGCCAAGGGCACCTACATCCAGCGCGTCGCGGTCTCCTCGACGATGGGCCCGGGCGTCAAGGTCGAGCCGGGCAGCATCCTCGGCTGAGCCTGAAAATCTTGCGACAAACCAGGGGCGAAATCGGGGCAACCGATTTCGCCCCTTTTTTATGCTCGAGGGAGGTATCTGGCTATGGACGGCAAGGTTCTGATCTATTCCCCGTTCTCGAAAGCGATGCTGACGCGGATCGCCGCGCGCTTCGAGCTGATCGACGCCGAAGGCAAACTGCCGCGCGAGGCGTTCAGCGCCGACGAGCTCGGTGACGTTCGCGCGGTGATCACCGCCGGCGCCGAGCCGCTCGGCCGCGCGGTGATGCAGAGCCTGCCGAAGCTCGGCGCGATCGTCTGCTACGGCACCGGCTTTGACGGCATCGACCGCGCCGCCGCGGCCGAGCGCGGCATCGTGATCGGCCACAGCCCGGCGGCCAATGCGGCGGCGGTCGCGGACCTGGCGATGACGCTGCTGCTGGCGGTGACACGGCAGTTACTTCCGGCCGACGCTTACATCCGCAGCGGCGGCTGGGCGGCGGGGCAGCCGTCGCTGCGGTTGGCGCCGCCACGCGGAATGACCGGCCGCCGCGTCGGCGTCTACGGCATGGGCGAGATCGGCCGCAAGATCGCGGCGCGTGCCGCTGCGTTCGAGACCGAGGTCGGTTACTACAGCCGCTCGCAGCACGACGTGCCTTATACTTATCATGCGAGCCTGGAAGCGCTGGTCGAGTGGTGCGACGTGCTGATGATCGCGGTGCGCGCCGGCCCCGCGACACGGCACATCATCGACGCCGCGATGCTGCAGCGGCTCGGCCAGGGCGGCATCGTGATCAACATCTCCCGCGGCTCGGTGATCGATCAGGCCGCATTGCTGGCGGCGCTGCAGGATCACGCCATCGCCGGCGCCGGGCTCGACGTGTTCGAGGTCGAGCCGCTCGCGCCGGGTGCGCTCAGTGCCTTGTCCAACGTGGTGCTGACCCCGCATCTCGGCGGCCACACCGCCGAATCCCACATCGCGATGCAGGACTGCGTGATCGGAAACCTCGCGGCGTTCTTTGCCGGGCGGCCGCTGCCGCATCAGGTTGAGCTGGCGGCGCGCGCGTAAGCAACCGGCGCACGCCGGAAAATTGCGGAGCGTCGTAGCAGCCCCGATTGGCGCCGCCGCTTCCGCTCAACCATCGCAGGGGTCGCGTCATCCCGAACGCGAGGGACGCTCCGCGGCCTCTTGCCTGGCGCGGCGCTTTAGAATATATTCATTCGAATGAATTAATTGTGCGCTGCCAGGAACACCCATGCATCGGTCGCAACAGAAGTCGGAGTCGGAACCCAACGGCCAGGAGGTGCGCAGTCGGGAGACCCGCGCGAAGATGATCGAAGCGGCGATCGAGCTGTTTGCGACGGTCGGCTACGAGGCCGCGAGCACCCGCGCCCTTGCGGAGCAGGCCGGAGTTAATCAGGCCGCGATCCCCTACCATTTCGGCGGCAAGCGCGAACTGTACCTCGCCGCGGCGCAAACCCTGGCAGAGCACGCCCGCGAGCGGATCGCGCCGATCGTCGCGCAGCTTCGGCAAGCGCATCAGACGGATCCTCGGAGCGTGGTGGAGGAGGCGCTGAGACGTGTTTTTCGACTGTTCGCCAGCGGTTCGGAATCCCTGGCCTGGGTGACGTTTGTCATTCGCTCCCAGTATGAGGCACTGGAAGGTTTTCGCATCATCCATGAAGAACTCGCCCCGTTGGAACGCGAACTGAAACGCGTCATCGGCGAGGCCACGGGAGAAACGGACCAGCAACGGCTCGGCATGAAACTAACCGTGGCGCTGGCTCCGATTTTCAGCTTCCGCCCCCTTCAGCAATTCAACCTCAGCGTCCTGGGTTGGGACAAGCCCGCGCCGCATCTGCTCGACAAGTTCGAAACGGTCATCGTCGAAGCCGCCCTCCGCGAGCTCTTCACCGAGCTTCCGCAGGCCGTCGATCTCGCGCGTGGCAGACGGGGGCCCGGTGAAAAAACACTGGCTGACAGAGCCAGCCCATCAACGAAAGGAAGACGCTCATGTCCGATCAAAGCTTGATGCACGACACGATCGGGTGGGCCAAGCAGAAGTTGGATGAAACCGATGCCCTGCTGGCCTCGCTGCAAAAATCCGCGGGACAATTGCAAGCCGATTCCCGCCACCAAGCCAATCGCGCCATCGGCGACATGCATGCCGTGCGCATCGCTTTCGCCCAACAACTCGATGCCGCGCGCGCCGACGCATCGGCCGTCAAAGGCATCGCGGAGCACGCGCTGACCGACCTGAGAGAAGAGTGGAAGAAGGTCGATCTGTCGTTCCAGGCTTTCCTCACCGCGGCGGCCGATCAGACCGACGTCGTCAACGCGGCGTTGGCGGCAAGGGCCGCCGCTCAGCTGAAAGGTTGGGAGACCGCATTGCAGCCGGTGCGTTCCGCCGCCACCGCCGCGATCGAGCGGGCGCGGCGGGATCTCGACGCTGCGATGAGCCAATTGGCGGCCGAGCAGTTGCGCCTGGGCGGAATCTCCGTGGCCGGCGATGAGGCATGGAAGGCGCTGCGAGCCGGCCTCGACGAAACCCGCGCCATCTACGACCGGACCTGGGCGACGGTGACGGACGTCTTGAAGAAGGCGGATTAGGCGAGGTGGCAATGCCGCGTGACATCGCACGGCGCGGGCGATCCGCGTCGCGTGGTGCTGCCGGCGGCTTGGCCCGACACGCCGCAAGGCAGGACACGCGATGACAGACCGCAACCCCGAACCAGAGGCCGTGCGCCGGATGACCGAGAGGCCGGTGGGCACCGAAACAGCGAGGGCGAAGCCGGGCGGCGGGCGCGCTTGGATCGGGGCGAGCCTGCGCGTCGTGCTGCTCGCCGTCGCGCTGCCCTGTCTGTCGCCGCTGTCGATCGCCAGCGCCGTGGCGCTCCCCGTTGCTGCGAGTTCGGCCCCTCTGACCGCGGCCTCCGGCGACCCGCAGATCGACGACCGAACGCTCGATCGCGAGATGGCGTCGTTCCGCGCCGCCGCAATATCGTTGCGACAGGCGATGACGATCGCTCAGCAACAGCATGCGAATTCGAAGATCGCCGACATCAGCTTCGACGGCTCATTGGACCGGCCGGCCTACAAGGTGAAAACCCTTCAGGGCGACCATGTGCTGGAACAGTCGGTCGACGCCGAGACCGGCGCGGTGTTCGGCGGCGAGATCGTCACACCGCTGCGCGAACTCGATCCCGACGTCCGCGCCAATCTGGCGGCGTTGCGCGGCGCCGGGGCGCAACTGGCCGAAGCGGTGATCGTGGCGGAGCGGGTGACGGCGGGGCGGGCGGTCAGCGGCGGAATGACGCGAGACGCCGGCAAGCTGAGCTTTGCGATCGTGGTGCTGAGCCCCGACGGCCTGAAGCAGGTCATCCTCGAACCGCCCCGGCGCGGCAAACGCTAGAGCACTCTTTGTTAGTTAGGATTGATGCGGTCCAAGAGTCCCCGGCCGGCATTCCGGGGCACGAGCAGCTTCGCTGCGAGTGAGCCCGGAATCTATGACCACCGCCGGGAGTATGGATCGCGGACTTGCTCGTTCTGACGAACTCGCAATCCGGAATGACGCGTTATTGGATGCCGTCCTTCCAGCCGGAATGCCCCGGCAAGGACGGCGCTGCGATCCGGCGCCGCACGCGCTTCCGTAGCCCGGATGAGCGAAGCGACATCCGGGAATTGCGTCGTCGAAGCAGAAAGACCCGGATTGCGCTTCGCTCCATCCGGGCTACGCTTGCTTTGGTATGTTTGAATCGCAAGTGGCGTTTCAGCGCCCCACATCGCGATGCAGCTAGTTCAGCCCGTAGCCCGGATGAAGCGAAGCGAAATCCGGGAGCTGCGGCGTTGAATCAAGAAGGCCCGGGTGTCGCTGCGCTCACCCGGGCTACGCTTGCTCCATCCGGGCTACGCCTGCTTAGTGCGACACCGACTGGGAGAACATGTTCACTACGACCACACCTCCCACGATCATAGCGATCCCTGCGATAGCCGGCATGTCCAGAGACTGTTTAAGGACGACCACGCTGATGATGGCGGTCAGCACGATGCCCAGGCCGCCCCAGATCGCATAGGCGATCCCGAGGGGGATGCTCTTCAGTGCCTGCGAAAGCAGGAAGAATGATCCGGCGTAGAACGCCGCCATGATCAGCGTCGGGACGAGTCGGCTGAACTGCTCGGACCTCTGCAGAAATGTCGTGCCAATGACTTCGCAGACAATGGCCCCCGTCAGGGCGGCATAGGAAATCATGAGCGGGTTCACAGGCGACCTATTGCTGGAGTTTTGATCTCGAAGATAGCTTTTGGTATGTTTGAATCGCAAGTGGCGTTTCAGCGCCCCACATCGCGATGCAGCTAGTTCAGCCCGTAGCCCGGATGAAGCGAAGCGAAATCCGGGAGCTGCGTCGTTGAACCAGAAGACCCGGATTGCGCTTCGCTCCATCCGGGCTACGCTTGCTTTTGGTATGTTTGAATCGCAAGTGGCGTTTCAGCGCCCCACATCGCGATGCAGCTAGTTCAGCCGTAGCCCGGATGAAGCGAAGCGAAATCCGGGAACTGCGTCGTCGAATCAGAAAAACCCGGATTGCGCTTCGCTCCATCCGGGCTACGCTTGCTACGCCTGCTTTTGGTATGTTTGAATCGCAAGTGGCGTTGCAGCGCCCCACATCGCGATGCAGCTAGTTCAGCCCGTAGCCCGGATGAAGCGAAGCGAAATCCGGGAGCTGCGTCGTCGAATCAGAAAAACCCGGATTACGCTTCGCTCCATCCGGGCTACGCTTGCTGTTCGCTCGTCAGGTGAGCGCGGCGGCGCGTCGCCGCAATGACCATCTCCTTTCGTTCCCCATCACCCCTCACAAATTCTTGTGAGTTGCTGTTTAGAAGCATTCGCATCTAGTTTGCCGCTTCGCTTCGGGAGAACGGCAATGACGGCCTATACGCTCAACATCAACGGACAGTCCCACGCCATCGACGTCGATCCCGGCACGCCTTTGCTGTGGGCGATCCGCGACGGCGCTAAGCTGACCGGCACGAAGTATGGCTGCGGCGTCGCGCAATGCGGGGCGTGTACGGTGTATCTCGACAACCAGCCGGTGCGCTCCTGTTCGCTGCCGGTGTCGGCGGTCGGCGACAGCCAGATCACCACCATCGAAGGCGTCGGCGGCCGCGAGGCGGCGGCGGTGCAGGCGCAGTGGGTCAAGCTCGACGTGCCGCAATGCGGCTACTGTCAGTCCGGCCAGATCATGAGCGCCGTGGCGCTGTTGACGCGTAACCCGAAACCGAGCGACCGCGATATCGATCTGGCGATGGTCGGCAACATCTGCCGTTGCGCTACTTACGTCCGCATCCGCGCCGCGATCCACGGCGCCGCGAAATCGTTGGAGGGCTGAGGCCATGATCCATGACCGCGCCATCCACGACCGGACCACGCAGGCCAAATCCGCTCCCACGCTGTCGCGCCGCGCGCTGCTGCAGGCCGGCGCTGGCCTGGCGATCGGCGTCTATATCGCCGGCCGCACGCCGTCGTTCGCGCAGAACCGGCCGGCGCCGCAAAGCGTCAACATCGTGCCGAACACCTTTTTGATCATCGCGCCGGATGACACCGTGACGGTGCTGTGCAAGGCGATCGAATTCGGCCAGGGGCCGTTCACCGGCTTTGCCACGCTGGTCGCCGAAGAACTCGACGCCGACTGGTCGCAGATGCGCGCCGCGCACGCGCCGTCCAATCCGGCGCTGTACAAAAATCTGTTGTTCGGCGTGCAGGGCACCGGCGGCTCCAGCGCGATCGCCAATTCCTTCGAGCAGATGCGCAAGGTCGGCGCCGCCGCGCGGCAGATGTTGGTCGCCACGGCGGCCGAGCGCTGGCGGGTCGAGGCTTCCGAGATCAGCGTCGAGAACGGCGTGATCAAGCACGCGTCCGGCAAGCAGGGCCGGTTCGGCGAATTCGCAACTGAAGCGATGCAGCGGCCGGTGCCGGGCGATCCGAAGTTGAAGGATCCGGCCGACTTCAAGCTGATCGGCAAAGAGGGCGCGGTGCAGCGGCTCGACAGTGCCGCGAAATCGAACGGCTCGGCGATCTTCACGCTCGACCTCGACGAGCCCGACATGCTCACCGTGCTGATCGCGCGCTCGCCGAAATTCGGTGGCGTGGTGAGTTCGTTCGATGCCGGCGCCGCCAAGCAGATCGCCGGCGTGGTCGACGTCAAACAGGTGCCGACCGGCGTCGCGGTCTATGCCAAGGGTTTTTGGCCGGCGAAGACTGGTCGCGACGCGTTGAAGATCGTCTGGGACGACAGCAAGGCGGAGCAGCGCGGCACGCCCGAGATTCTGTCGCAGTTTCGCGCGCTGGCGAAGACGCCGGGCAAGACCGTGAAGCAGCACGGCGACGTCGACGCCGAATTCGCCAAGGGCGGCCGGCTGATCGAAGCGGAATATGTGTTTCCCTATCTGGCGCATGCGGCGATGGAGCCGCTCAACGGCTTCATCAAATGGGACGGCGACACCGCGCTGGCGCGCTACGGCTGCCAGTTTCCCACCCCCGATCACGGCGCCATTGCGCAGGTCCTAGGGATCGGCGTCGACAAGGTGAAGCTGGAAGTGCTGCTGGCCGGCGGCAGCTTCGGCCGCCGCGCGCAGCAGACCGTGCACGCCGCGATTGAACTCGCCGAAGTCGCCAAGGCGATCGGGCCGGGCAAGCCGCTGAAACTGGTGTGGACCCGCGAGGACGACATGCGCGGCGGTTATTACCGGCCGTTCGGCGTGCATCGGATGCGCGGCGTGGTGCGCGACGGCAAGATCGAGGGCTGGACCGACACCATCGTCGGGCAGTCGATCATGAAGGGCACGCCGTTCGAGGCGATGACCTTCAAGGACGGCATGGATTCCACCACCTATGAGGGCTCCAACGAGATCCCCTACGAGGTGGCGAATTTCCGCTGCGATCTGCATCAGGTCGATGTCGGCGTCCCGGTGCTGTGGTGGCGCTCGGTCGGCCACACCCACACCGGCTACGCGGTCGAAGCTTTTATCGACGAGTTGCTGGAGGTCGCCGGGCAGGACCCGGTCGACGGCCGGCTGGCGCTGATGGGCGATCGGAAGCCGCGGCATGCTGGCGTGCTGAAGGCGGTCGCCGAATTGGCGAACTGGAAGGGCGCCAAGATTGAAGCCGGACGCGCCCGCGGCGTCGCGGTGGTCGAGAGCTTCAACACTTTCGTGGCGCAGGTGGTCGAGCTGTCGATGACCGCGGAGGGGCCGAAGCTGCACAAGGTGTGGTGCGCGGTGGATTGCGGCGTCGCGGTCAATCCGGACATCATCCGCGCCCAGATGGAGGGCGGCATCGGCTTTGCGCTCGGCCACATCCTCTATGCCGAGCAGACCATCGAGGCGGGCGCGCCGGTGGCCGGCAATTTCGACAAATATCGCTCGCTGCGCATCAACGAGATGCCCGAAGTCGAAGTGGTGATCGTCAACTCCGGCGAAAAGCCGACCGGGGTCGGCGAGCCCGGCGTGCCGCCGCTCGGACCGGCAGTGGCGAATGCGATGGCGAAACTGGGACTGCCGCGGCCGCGGCAATTGCCGATCGTGCCGGGAGCCACCGCATGAGCCGGCTGCGTCAATCGCTGCTGGCGCTCGGTGCCGGCGGTTTAGCGGCTGTGGTGCTGGCGCTGGTGGCGCCGTCGTTTGACGGTGTGGCGGATGCGGCCAACAACCCCGCGACCAATCCGGCGCTGCTGCAGCCGGTCAAGGCATTCGCCGGCATCAAGAACAAGGAGCAGCGCGCCGCGGCGCTGTTTCAGGAGGCCGGCAAGGTGATTAGTTCGCCGCGCTGCATGAACTGCCATCCGGCCGGCGAGCGGCCGACCCAGAGCGACCGTATGCTGCCGCATCAGCCGCTGGTGGTGCGCGGCCCGCATGGCACCGGCGAAGTCGGCGGCACCGCCTGTGCGACCTGTCACCACGAGGCCAATTTCGATGCCGCCGGCGTGCCGGGCAATCCGAAATGGGCGGTGGCCCCGATCGAGATGGCCTGGCAGGGCAAGTCGCTCTCGCAGATCTGCGTGCAGATCAAGGACCGCGCTCGCAACGGCGACAAGACCATGGCGGCCTTGGTGCATCACATGGCCGACGACGAATTGGTCGGCTGGGGCTGGAATCCGGGGGCAGGGCGCACGCCGGCGCCCGGCACGCAAAAGCAGTTCGGCGAGCTGATCAAGGCCTGGGCCGATGCGGGCGCCGCGTGCCCGAAGGGGTGAGGGGCGCGTTGGCGGTGCACGAGCTGAAGATGCTGCCGGTTGATTTGGACCACAAAGCGGTCCAGATTTATCCTCCAGGTGAGGACGTCAGCGATGCAGGTTTCCTTGACGGAAGCGAAGGAGCAACTAACAGAACTGGTTCGGCGCGCCGAGGCAGGAGATGAGGTCATCCTGACGCAGAATGGCCATGCCGCCGTGCGGCTTGTGCCCGTCAAGGCGGCGCAAGACGCAACATCCCGGCGCGCGCTGCTGGAAGCCGTGCGCGCCGCTGGGGCGGCCAAGGCCACGGCCCGACCGAGTGCTGCGCGTAGTCAGGATTTTCTCTACGGGTAATCCAGAAATTCCGGCTTTGTCATTCCGGGGCGCGAGTTCGCAGAACGAGCGAACCCGGAATCTTGCGCCGCGCGGCGGCGTGCGACACGCGCGGCAGATTCCGGGTTCGCTCGCAGCTTGCGCTGCGCGCGCCCCGGAATGACGGCGTTGGGCGTTCAGAACGCCTTGTTGATCGACACCGCCATCGCCTGGGTGACGATGTGGCCGGACCTGTTGCCGCTGAGGATGTCGGTGTCGGTGTAGCCTTGTCGACTGCCTTGGCCCCCTTGGCTCCCCTTGGCCCCGGCTTTGCTCTTGCATAAAAGGTGCCGGGAACCAAAAACTCCTTGGCAAGCCCGTTCAGACTCGTTAAGAACTGCTCTCCGGACGTGCTGGCCGTAGCTGGCACGTCTGTGCGCGCATTCTGAAAACCCGAAACGAGTGGAGACCATTCCTTCAAGACATCCGCAGGGATCTCGAAGGAAAGGAAACCCGACGCTTTGGAGAATGCGGGCAGGGGTCTCAAGTCCATCGTGCTGGTTCGCCAGCATGAGGGGCCAAATAGATCCCGATCCTGTCCGAGACTGCAGGCGCCCGCGTCGAAACCTCGTGTTTCTTCAAGGGCTTAATTCACTGCCTGCATAGACGGGTGAAGACCGGATTTCGCCAGCGCGGCCTCGCGTCGCGGGCAACGGATCAGGTTCGAACCTCGACACCCCGAGGCTTTGCCGGCTCAGCCGGCGGCGTTTCGGGAGGGCAGGCTTTTCAAAACTCGTCGTGCCCGACGTGTCTTTAGACCGTGTGTCTTGAGGTCAGGTTCGGGCAGGACGATGGGTGCAACCCGGCGGCCCTGCCTTTCGGCAAAGGTCGCCAACCGGAGAGAGCTTGCTGTGGAAAAAGCGGCAAAAAAAGAGGCGGTCGAATCGCTGAACGGTCTGTTCAAGACCACCAGCGTTGCGGTCGTGGCTCACTATTCCGGCCTCACCGTTGCCCAGATGCAGAAGCTGCGTACGCAGATGAAGCTCGCTGGCGCCTCGGTGAAGGTCTCGAAGAACCGGCTCGCCAAAATTGCTCTTGAAGGCACAGACGTCGTTGCCATCGGCTCCCTGCTGAAGGGGCCGACCGTGATCGCCACTTCCGACGATCCGGTGGCGGCGCCGAAGGTGGCCGTCGAATTCGCCAAGGCGAACGAAAAGTTCGTCATCCTCGGCGGCTCGATGGGTACCACCGTCCTGAATGTCGACAGCGTCAAGGCTCTCGCCGCGCTGCCGTCGCTCGATGAACTGCGCGGGAAGCTGGTCGGCCTGTTGGTCGCCCCGGCAACCAAGATCGCTCAGCTCTCGACCGCGCCCGCGGCCAAGCTCGCGCGCGTCGTTCAGGCCTATGCCTCAAAGAGCGAAGCGGCCTGACGCCCTTCGCACATCAACCCTGGTTCGAACTGATACGCTTAAGGAAACAGATCAATGGCTGACTTACAGAAGATTGTTGACGACCTCTCGAGCCTCACCGTTCTCGAAGCCGCCGAGCTCGCCAAGCTGCTCGAAGAAAAGTGGGGCGTGTCCGCCGCTGCCGCCGTCGCGGTTGCCGGCCCGGCCGCTGCCGCCGCCGCCCCCGCTGAAGAGAAGACCGAGTTCACTGTCGTTCTCGCCGCCGCCGGCGAGAAGAAGATCGAAGTGATCAAGGAAGTGCGCGCGATCACCGGCCTCGGCCTCAAGGAAGCCAAGGACCTGGTCGAAGGCGCGCCGAAGCCGGTCAAGGAAGGCGTCAACAAGGACGAAGCCGACAAGATCAAGGCCCAGCTCGAAAAGGCCGGCGCCAAGGTCGAACTCAAGTAAGCATTGCTTGGGTCGGCGCTGCCGGGTCGCCTCGCGCGGCCCGGCGCCCGCGTTCAACATTGTGACGGTCGGGCCCGCTCGGCCGTCGCGGTGTTCCATCGGAACAGGAACACATTGTTCCATTGGAACACAAGATTGTGTGGGGATTGTTGGGGTTCGCCCCTCGAATCTCCATATTCGCCGTCCCATATCGGAACGGCAGCACGAAAGCACGGTTTGCCGCCTGGACGACGTGGTCTGGCGCAAGCCGTTGGGAGATTTGCAATTTCGGGCTTTTTCGGTCCGTAACGAGATGGTTGGACGGGCGGGTGCAGTTAGGTGCTCCGCACGTCGTTTTGCGTTCTCGGAATCCAATGCGCGTGCTCGGGATTTGTTTCCTGGCGTGTGCGGGACGCCCGAGACCGTTCGGTATTCAACCCGGGGGCGATGCCAATCGCGCTTCGGAAGCATCGCCCCGGCGGGCGACGAAATGAGAGGCCACGATGGCGCAGCAGACGTTCACCGGTCGCAAACGGGTTCGCAAGTTCTTCGGTCACATTCGGGAAGTCGCCGAAATGCCGAACCTCATCGAGGTTCAGAAGGCATCTTATGACCAATTCCTGATGGTCGACGAACCAGTCGGCGGGCGGCTGGACGAGGGCCTGCAGGCGGTCTTCCGTTCGGTGTTTCCGATCTCGGATTTCTCCAATACCTCGATGTTGGAATTCGTCCGCTACGAATTCGAACCGCCGAAATACGATGTCGACGAGTGCCGCCAGCGCGGCATGACCTATGCTGCGCCGCTGAAGGTGACGCTGCGCCTCATCGTGTTCGATATCGACGAAGAAACCGGCGCCCGCTCGGTCAAGGACATCAAGGAGCAGGACGTCTACATGGGCGATATCCCGCTCATGACCATGAACGGCACCTTCGTCGTCAACGGCACCGAGCGCGTCATCGTCTCGCAGATGCACCGTTCGCCGGGCGTGTTCTTCGACCACGACAAGGGCAAGACCCATTCGTCGGGCAAGCTGCTGTTCGCCGCCCGCGTGATTCCGTATCGCGGCTCCTGGCTCGACATCGAGTTCGACGCCAAGGACATCGTGTTCGCGCGCATCGATCGTCGCCGCAAGATTCCGGTGACTTCGCTGATGTTCGCGCTGGGTCTCGACGGCGAGGAGATCCTCAGCACGTTCTACAAGAAGATCCAGTACAAGAAGATCAAGGAAGGCTGGCGCGTTCCGTTCGATTCCAACCGCTTCCGCGGTTATTCGACCATCAACGACCTGATCGACGCCGACACCGGCAAGGTGGTGCTTGAGGCCGGCAAGAAGCTGACCGTGCGCGCCGCCCGCCAGCTGCAGGAAAAGGGCCTCAAGGCACTGCGTCTGAGCGATGAGGAATTGGTCGGCAACTATCTCGCCGAAGACCTGGTCAACCCGAAGACCGGCGAAATCTACGCCGAGGCCGGCGAGGAAATCACCGAGAAGTCGCTGAAGGGCCTGAACGAGCAGGGCTACAAGGAACTGCCGCTGCTCGACATCGACCACGTCAACATCGGCGCCTACATCCGCAACACGCTGGCCGCCGACAAGAACATGACGCGTGAAGACGCGCTGTTCGACATCTACCGGGTGATGCGTCCGGGCGAGCCGCCGACCATCGATTCGGCGCAGAACATGTTCCAGTCGCTGTTCTTCGACAGTGAGCGCTACGACCTGTCCGCGGTCGGCCGCGTCAAGATGAACATGCGCCTCGAGCTGGATGCGCCCGACACCCATCGCACGCTGCGCAAGGAAGACATCCTCGCCGTCATCAAGACCCTGGTGGGTCTGCGCGACGGCCGCGGCGAAATCGACGACATCGACCATCTCGGCAACCGCCGGGTGCGCTCGGTCGGCGAATTGATGGAGAACCAGTACCGCATCGGCCTGCTGCGCATGGAGCGCGCGATCAAGGAGCGGATGTCCAGTGTCGATATCGACACCGTGATGCCGCAGGACCTGATCAACGCCAAGCCGGCGGCCGCCGCGGTGCGCGAATTCTTCGGCTCCTCGCAGCTGTCGCAGTTCATGGACCAGACCAACCCGCTGTCGGAAATCACCCACAAGCGCCGCCTCTCGGCGCTCGGCCCGGGCGGTCTGACCCGCGAGCGCGCCGGCTTCGAAGTCCGCGACGTGCATCCGACGCATTACGGCCGGATCTGCCCGATCGAGACGCCGGAAGGTCCGAACATCGGCCTGATCAACTCGCTGGCGACCTTCGCCCGCGTCAACAAATACGGCTTCGTCGAGACGCCCTATCGCCGCTGCAAGGACGGCCGCGTCACCGACGAGGTGGTGTATCTGTCGGCGATGGAAGAGGGCCGCTACTCGGTGGCGCAGGCCAACGTGCAGCTCGATCCCAAGGGCCGCTTCGTCGAAGACCTGATCGTCTGCCGCGACGGCGGCACCCGCGACGTGGTGCTGATCCCGGCCGACAAGGTCGACTTCATGGACGTGTCGCCGAAGCAGCTGGTTTCGGTCGCCGCGGCCTTGATCCCGTTCCTCGAGAACGACGACGCCAACCGCGCGCTGATGGGCTCCAACATGCAGCGTCAGGCCGTGCCGTTGGTGCGCGCCGAAGCGCCGTTCGTCGGCACCGGCATGGAAGGCGTGGTTGCGCGTGACTCTGGCGCTGCGATCGCCGCACGCCGCACCGGCGTGATCGACCAGATCGACGCCACCCGTATTGTTATCCGCGCCACCGACGATCTCGACCCGACCAAGTCCGGCGTCGATATCTACCGGCTGATGAAGTACCAGCGCTCCAACCAGTCGACCTGCATCAACCAGCGTCCGCTGGTGAAGGTCGGCGACATGGTGGCGAAGGGCGACATCATCGCCGACGGTCCGTCGACCGATCTCGGCGAGTTGGCGCTCGGCCGCAACGTGCTGGTCGCGTTCATGCCGTGGAATGGCTACAACTTCGAAGACTCGATCCTGCTGTCGGAGCGGATCGTCAAGGACGACGTCTTCACCTCGATCCACATCGAGGAATTCGAAGTCATGGCCCGCGACACCAAGCTCGGCCCCGAGGAAATCACCCGCGACATTCCGAACGTCTCGGAAGAAGCGCTGAAGAACCTCGACGAAGCCGGCATCGTCTACATCGGCGCGGAAGTGCGCGCCGGCGACATCCTGGTCGGCAAGATCACGCCGAAGGGCGAAAGCCCGATGACGCCGGAAGAAAAGCTGTTGCGCGCGATCTTCGGCGAAAAGGCCTCCGACGTCCGCGACACCTCGCTGCGCGTGCCTCCGGGCGTGCAGGGCACCATCGTCGAAGTCCGCGTCTTCAACCGGCACGGCGTCGACAAGGACGAGCGCGCTCTGGCGATCGAACGGGAAGAGATCGAACGGCTCGCCAAGGACCGCGACGACGAACAGGCTATTCTCGACCGTAACGTTTACGGCCGTCTCGCCGACCTGCTGGAAAACCGTCAGGGCATCGCCGGCCCCAAGGGCTTCAAGAAGGACACCAAGATCACCCGCGCGGTGATCGAGGAGTATCCGAAGTCGCAGTGGTGGTTGTTCGCCTCGCCGAACGACAAGCTGATGGCCGAAATCGAAGCCATGCGGAAGCAGTACGACGAGTCGAAGAAGGGCCTTGAACAGCGCTTCCTCGACAAGGTCGAAAAGCTGCAGCGCGGCGACGAATTGCCGCCCGGCGTGATGAAGATGGTCAAGGTCTTCGTCGCGGTGAAGCGCAAGATCCAGCCGGGCGACAAGATGGCCGGCCGCCACGGCAACAAGGGCGTGGTGTCGAAGATCGTGCCGATCGAAGACATGCCGTTCCTGGAAGACGGCACCCACGCCGACATCGTGCTCAACCCGCTCGGCGTGCCGAGCCGGATGAACGTCGGTCAGATCTTGGAGACCCATCTCGGTTGGGCCTGCGCCGGCCTCGGCAAGCGCATCGGCCAGACCATCGACGCCTACTATCAGAAGCAGGATCTCAAGCCGATGCGCGAGACGCTGCGGAAGATCTACGGCGAAGATGAAACCATCAAGTCGCTGAACGACGCCGAGTTGCTCGAGCTCGCCCGCAATCTGAAGCCTGGTGTCCCGATCGCCACTCCGGTGTTCGACGGCGCCAAGGAAGCCGATATCGAGGAGATGCTGAAGCTCGCCGGTCTCGATGCCTCCGGACAATCGACCGTCTATGACGGCCGCACCGGCGACACCTTCGACCGCAAGGTGACGGTTGGGTACATCTACATGCTCAAGCTGCACCATCTCGTCGACGACAAGATCCATGCCCGTTCGATCGGCCCGTACTCGCTGGTCACCCAGCAGCCGCTCGGCGGCAAGGCGCAGTTCGGCGGACAGCGGTTCGGTGAAATGGAAGTGTGGGCGCTCGAGGCTTACGGCGCGGCGTACACGCTCCAGGAAATGCTGACCGTGAAATCGGACGACGTCGCCGGCCGTACCAAGGTGTACGAGGCGATCGTGCGCGGCGACGACACCTTCGAAGCCGGCATCCCGGAATCGTTCAACGTGCTGGTCAAGGAAATGCGCTCGCTCGGCCTCAACGTCGATCTGCACAATTCCAAGCTGGCGACGCCGACCTCCGAGGCGGCCGAGTGATGCGCGGCTTGCCGCGCATCGGCGAATAGCGAATAGCGAATAGGGAATACCGAACAGAATGCGGATCATGACGAATGGCGATTGAGGCGAACTACTCGCTAATCGCCATTCGCTATTCGCTTCTCCGAAGGAGAATAGTATGAACCAAGAAATTATGAATCTGTTTAATCCGACGACGCCGGCTCAGGTCTTCGACCAGATCCGCATTTCGATCGCGTCGCCGGAAAAGATTCTGTCGTGGTCCTACGGCGAGATCAAGAAGCCGGAAACCATCAATTACCGCACCTTCAAGCCGGAGCGCGACGGGCTGTTCTGCGCCCGCATTTTCGGGCCGATCAAGGATTACGAGTGCTTGTGCGGCAAGTACAAGCGGATGAAGTACAAGGGCATCATCTGCGAGAAGTGCTCGGTCGAAGTGACGTTGTCCCGCGTCCGTCGCGAGCGCATGGGCCACATCGAGCTCGCCGCCCCGGTCGCCCACATCTGGTTCCTGAAATCCTTGCCGTCGCGGATCGGGCTTCTGCTCGACATGACGCTGAAGGATCTCGAACGGATTCTGTATTTCGAATATTACGTCGTCCTCGAGCCGGGTCTGACCGCGCTGAAGGATCGGCAACTGCTGTCCGAAGAAGAGTATCTGCGCGCGCAGGACGAATACGGCCAGGATTCCTTCACCGCCATGATCGGCGCCGAAGCGATCCGCGAGCTGTTGAAGGGCTTGGAGCTGGAGAAGCTCGAGGCCTCGCTGCGCGTCGAGATGCAGGAAACCGAATCCGACATCAAGCACAAGAAGCTCGCCAAGCGCTTGAAGATCGTCGAGGCGTTCCGCTTCTCCGGCAACAAGCCGGAATGGATGATCCTGACCGTGGTGCCGGTGATTCCGCCGGACCTGCGCCCCTTGGTGCCGCTCGACGGCGGCCGCTTTGCGACCTCCGATCTGAATGATCTCTATCGCCGCGTCATCAACCGTAACAACCGCTTGAAGCGGCTGATGGAGCTGCGCGCGCCGGACATCATCATCCGCAACGAAAAGCGCATGCTGCAGGAGGCCGTCGACGCACTGTTCGACAACGGTCGCCGCGGCCGCGTCATCACCGGCGCCAACAAGCGTCCGCTGAAGTCGCTCGCCGACATGCTGAAGGGCAAGCAGGGTCGGTTCCGGCAGAACCTGCTCGGCAAGCGCGTCGACTATTCCGGCCGTTCGGTGATCACCGTGGGTCCGGAACTGCGGCTGCATCAGTGCGGCCTGCCGAAGAAGATGGCGCTCGAACTGTTCAAGCCGTTCATCTATTCGCGGCTCGACGCCAAGGGGCTGTCGACCACGGTCAAGCAGGCCAAGAAGCTCGTGGAAAAAGAGCGTCCCGAGGTTTGGGACATCCTCGACGAGGTGATCCGCGAACACCCGATCCTGTTGAACCGCGCGCCGACGCTGCATCGGCTCGGCATTCAGGCGTTCGAGCCGGTGTTGATCGAGGGCAAGGCGATCCAGCTTCACCCGCTGGTTTGCGCCGCGTTCAACGCCGACTTCGACGGCGACCAGATGGCGGTGCACGTGCCGCTGTCGCTGGAAGCCCAGCTCGAAGCCCGCGTCTTGATGATGTCGACCAACAACATCCTGCATCCGGCCAATGGTCTGCCGATCATCGTGCCGTCGCAGGACATCGTGCTCGGCCTGTACTACCTGTCGATCCTGCGTGAAGGATTGCCGGGCGAGGGCAAGCTGTTCGGCGAGGCCGCCGAGATCGAGCACGCGCTGCACGCCAAGGTCATCCACCTGCACACCAAGATCAAGTATCGCTGGGAAGGCCTCGACGAGAATGGCAAGCAGGTCAGCCGCTGGTACGAGACCACGGCCGGACGCACCATGCTCGGCCAGGTGCTGCCGAAGTCGGTGAAGATGCCGTTCGACGTCATCAACAAGCTGATGACCAAGAAGGAAATCTCCGGCGTCATCGATCAGGTGTATCGCCACTGCGGTCAGAAAGAGACCGTGATGTTCTGCGACCGCATCATGGCGCTCGGCTTCTACAACGCGTTCAAGGCCGGCATTTCGTTCGGCAAGGACGACATGGTGGTGCCGGCGTCGAAGTGGAAGACCGTCGAGGATACCCGCACGCTCGCCAAGGAATTCGAGCAGCAGTACAATGACGGCCTGATCACCCACGGCGAAAAGTACAACAAGGTGGTCGACGCCTGGTCGAAGTGCACCAAGAAGATCTCGGAAGACATGATGACGGAAATCTCCGCCGTCAAAAAGAATCCGAAGGGCGGCGAAGCCCAGATCAACTCGATCTTCATGATGTCGAACTCCGGCGCCCGTGGTTCGCAGGACCAGATGCGCCAGCTCGCCGGCATGCGCGGCCTGATGGCCAAGCCGTCGGGCGAGATCATCGAGACGCCGATCATCTCGAACTTCAAGGAAGGCCTCTCGGTTCTCGAATACTTCAACTCGACCCACGGCGCCCGTAAGGGTCTGGCCGACACCGCGTTGAAGACCGCGAACTCCGGCTACCTGACGCGGCGTCTGGTCGACGTCGCGCAGGACTGCATCATCACCGCGGACGATTGCGGCACCAAGCTCGGCATCAAGATGCGCGCCATCATCGACGCCGGCACCGTGGTGGCGTCGTTGGCCTCGCGGATTCTCGGCCGCACCGCGGGCGAGGATCTGCGCGATCCGTTGACCAACAAGGTGGTGGTGAAGCGCGGCACGCTGATGGAAGAGAGCCACGTCGACGCGCTGCAGCAGGCCGGCATCCAGGAAGTGAAGATCCGCTCGGCTTTGACCTGCGAACTGGTCAACGGCATCTGCGGCAAGTGCTACGGGCGCGATCTCGCCCGCGGCACCCCGGTCAACCACGGCGAGGCTGTCGGCGTCATCGCCGCGCAGTCGATCGGCGAGCCCGGCACCCAGCTGACGATGCGCACGTTCCACATCGGCGGCGCGGCGCAGATCAACGAGCAGTCGTTCATCGAGTCGAACTTCGACGGCAAGGTGACGATCAAGAACAAGGCGATCGCCAAGAACGGCGAGGGCCATCTGGTGGCGATGGTGCGCAACATGGTCGTTGCGGTCACCGACGCCGACGGCACCGAACGCGCCACCCATCGCATCCAGTACGGCGCGCGGATGCGCGTCGACGAAGGCGACATGGTGAAGCGCGGCCAGCGCATCGCCGAGTGGGATCCCTACACCCGCCCGGTGCTGACCGAAGTGGAAGGCATCATCGGCTTCGAGGATCTGGTCGAAGGCCAGTCGATCTCGGAGACGCTGGACGAATCCACCGGCATCGCCAAGCGCGTGGTGATCGACTGGCGCAGCCAGCGCGGTGGCGCTGACCTGCGTCCGGCGATCGTCATCAAGGGCAAGGACGGCAAGATCCTCAAGCTCGCGCGTGGCGGCGAAGCCCGCTACATGCTGTCGGTCGACGCCATTCTGTCGGTCGACGTCGGCGCCAAGGTGAAGACCGGCGACATCCTCGCCCGTATCTCCACCGAAAGCGCCAAGACCCGCGACATCACCGGCGGTCTGCCGCGGGTGGCGGAACTGTTCGAGGCCCGCAAGCCGAAGGACGCCGCCATCATCGCGGAAATCTCCGGCACCATCCGGTTCGGACGCGACTACAAGAACAAGCGTCGGATTTCGATCGAGCCGGTGGACACCACCGAGGAGACCCGCGAGTACTTGATCCCGAAGGGCAAGCACATCCATCTGCAGGACGGCGACATCGTCGAAAAGGGCGATTTCATCGTCGAAGGCAATCCGGCGCCGCACGACATTCTGGCGATCAAGGGCATCGAGGAACTCGCTGCCTATCTGGTCAACGAAATCCAGGAGGTCTATCGGCTGCAGGGCGTGTTGATCAACGACAAGCACATCGAGGTGATCGTTCGCCAGATGCTGCAGAAGGTCGAGGTCACCGATCAGGGCGAGACCGACATGATTTCGGGCGAGCAGATCGACAAGATCGAATTCGACCAGATCAACGCCAAGGCCAAGGAAGAGGGCAAGAAGATCGCCACCGGCACCCCGGTGCTGCTCGGCATCACCAAGGCCTCTCTGCAGACCCGCTCGTTCTTCTCGGCGGCGTCGTTCCAGGAGACCACCCGCGTGCTCACCGAAGCCGCCGTCAACGGCAAGGTGGATCCGCTGGAAGGCCTCAAGGAGAACGTCATCGTCGGCCGGCTGATCCCGGCGGGCACCGGCGCCTCGATGGCCAAGATCCGCGAAGTGGCGGTGAAGCGCGACAAGCTGATTCTCGACGAGCGCGAGAAGCAGGCGACCATCGTGCCGAGCGCCCCGGAACCGGAACCGCTGGCGCTGCCGACCCCCGAACAGAGCTAAATTGAGCAAAACATGACCGAAAAGGCCGGCGCAAGCCGGCCTTTTTTGCGTTTTGACGCTTTTTGTTGCTGGATTACCGTTTGTTCATCTTCCCTTCAGGTGAAAAGGGCTTTTGCTAGCGTCGACCTCACGCGATCCGGACCGCCGGCTCCAATCCGCCGGAATTCCCGGATAAATGATTGAAGATTCGGGGCTGCTGCTCCGAAACCGAATCCTCCGGACCGCTGATGGATGGGAAGCGTCGCGTGGCCGAAGGCTGCGCGGCCATGATGCGGCGAAAGATGAACATGTTCGATCTTGCAATTGTCGGTGGTGGTCCGGGCGGACTGATGAGCGCTTGGTACCTGAAGAAGAAGCTTGGCGAGTTGTGCCGCGTCACCATCTATGAGGCCTCCGATCGGATCGGCGGCAAGATCGTCACCCGGACCTTCGATTCCGCGCCGGCGATGTACGAGGCCGGCGTCGCCGAATTGTACGACTACTCGATGTCCGGCCCGGATCCGTTGCGCGAATTGGTGCAGCATTTCGGCCTGCAGACCATTCCGATGGATGCCGAGCAGGTGATGCTCGACGGCGAGTTGCTCAACGACGTGCCGGGGATGCGCAAGAAATACGGCGACGTCACCGCCGACGCGATCGAGGCGTTCCGCAAGCTGTGCGGCAAGATGATCACGCCGATCGAATATTACGAAGGCGTCGGCACCCACGACAACGAACATCCCTGGGCCTGGACCAATTGCGAGCAATTGCTCGACAAGGAGGTCGCCGACCCCACCGCCAAGCGCTTCTTCAAGGCGATGGCGCGCTCCGACATCGCCACCGAGGCCCACAACACCAACGGCCTCAACGCGCTGAAGAACTTCGTGATGGATATCGACGGCTATATCGGGCTGTATTCGATCCAGAACGGCAACGAGCAGCTGGTGTCCTGCCTGCATTCCGAAGTCGACGCCACGGTGAAGCTCAACCACCGCGTGCTCAAGGTCGGCAAGACCGACGCGGGCCGCTATCAGCTCAACATGATGAACGGCAAGGGCCCGGAGACCAAGGACTTCGACCTGGTGCTGATGTGCCTGCCGCACAACTGGCTGGCGACGATCGGCTGGGGCAACGAGCAGTTGCGCCGCGCGATGGTCAAGCACGTCGCCTATTTCGATCGCCCGGCGCACTATCTGCGGGTGTCGATCCTGTTCGATAGTCCGTTCTGGGGCGAACAGATCCCGGGCTCCTGGTTCATGTCGGAAGCGTTCGGCGGCTGCTGCATCTACAACGAGGGCTCGCGCCACGACGTCGGCAAATACGGCGTGCTGAACTGGCTGATTCCCGGCTCCGATGCGCTGGCCTATTCCAACCTCACCGACGACGAGCTGATCGATCTGGCGCTGAAGTCGCTGCCGGCCTCGCTCGGCGACGCGCGGTCGCATTTCATGGAAGGCAAGACCCATCGCTGGCTGTCGTCGGTCAACGCGATTCCCGGCGGCCTGCCGACCCGCGACGTGATGACCAACCATCGCCCAGAGCCGAAGAATCATCCCGGCCTGGTGGTGGTCGGCGACTATCTGTTCGACTCCACGCTGAACGGGCTGTTTGACTCCTCGGATGCCGCCACCGACATCATCCTCACTGAGATGATCAAGCTGCGCAGGCTTCGTTCGCAGCAGGAGGGCAAGCCGGTCTCCGACAAGATCGACCGCGACTATTTCAAGAACTATCGCGGGCTCGGGCCGTATCACCAGGTCTGGAGCCAGTTCACCAATCCGGACTATCTGCTCGAACTGATCAAGATCGTGTGGAATCCGGCGCCCGGCGCCCGCCTGCTGGTCGCGGGCTCCGCCAGCGGCGAACTGGTCGGTGCGTTGCGCGAGCGCGGCATCGACGCTTACGGCATCGAGAACAACCGCGGCATCCACGCCAAGACGCCGGAGCCGCTCAAGGAGTTCAACCGGCTGGGCTCGGTGGTCGATCTGCCGTTCAAGGACGGCGAGTTCGACTTCGTGTTCGAGACCTGCCTGTGCCACGTGCCGGAAAAGCGCGTGCCGCGGGCGATCGCCGAACTCAACCGCGTGGTGAAGACTGGGCTGGTGTTCGGCTCGGTGACCAGCGACATGGCACCGGCGGTGATCGACCGCTACGACCTGTTGCGCGGCGTCAAGAAGCTCGGCACCTGGTGGGAATGGTCGGAACTGTTCTTCGCCAACGGCTTCGACCTGTCGATGCACCGCGCCGATTGCACCGATGCGGTGTGGGCGGCGACGCTCAAAGCCAACAAGGGGCCGGGCAACTGGTACGCCGACTCCGACAGCCTGCGCTATTCGTTCTTCGACAAGGTGGCGGCCGAGTAGATATTTGCGGCTCGCCGCGGCGCCACGCCGATCCCAATCGCCGCGCACGGTTCGGCGGCGTGGCTTCATCGAACTGTCATAGGAACAGAGGATGGAACACGGCGCGCGCTTTGCCGAAGCCGCGCCGATCGCGTAGCATCCGACTCGTGGTCCGACCACGCCTCATTTCTTTTTTTGCGGCGCCTGCGCCGTTCAGCATCGGTTTGATCGGTTTGAGTCATGGCGCCCAAGCGACCCCCGTCGGACAACGAAGATCGCGCGCCGGCGACCGATCCGACGTCGCCGCTCGACAAGAAATTCGCCCTCCCGGTCGGCGTCTCCGCCAGCCCGGTGCAAGGCATCAAGCCGCCGGGACCGGGCAAGCCCGCGGCTCCCGCCAAGGTCAGTTCAGGCGGGGAGAAGAAGCCGGCTGCCGACAAGAAGCCGGCGGGCAAACCCGCGCCCGACGATGACGATGACGACGAAGCTGACGATGGTCCCGAGATCGACGACGATGACGACGACGAGGAACTGGTCGTTTTCACCGCCAAGGAAGCCGCCGGCGCGCTCGCGACGATCTACCGTTTCACCAAGCCGTTCCTGATCAATTACAAGAAGATCATCGTCTTCGTCTCGATCGGCGTGGTGATCGAGACGTTGTTCAACGTCATCATGCCGCTCTCGCTGAAATACCTGATCGACGACGCGCTCGGCGAGGAGGATTTCGAGGCGCTGATCACCATCCTGTCGGTGCTGGCGGTGGCCGGCATCTTCACCTCGATCGTCGCGGTGTGGTACGAGCGCTGGGATGCGCGGCTGGCGGCGGCGGTGGTCGCCGACGTGCGCGGCCGGCTGTTCGAGCACATCCAGAATCTGCCCTCGGCGTATTTCGCCCGCACCAAGCGCGGCGAGATCCTGTCGCGGTTCTCGATCGATCTGTCGGCCTATGAAGGCTCGGTGAAGAGCTTCTCCAACAGCGCGGCGCTGCCGTTCCTGGAACTGATTGCCGGCATCGTGCTGCTGCTGTTCTTGAACTGGCAGCTCGCCGCGGTGGCGCTGTTGGTGTTTCCGATCACGCTGATCGGGCCGCGGATCCTGACGCCGAAGGCGGTGCAGGCCAATTACGAGCAGAAGCAGCAGGAATCCGCGCTGCTCGGCATGGTGCAGGAAAACGTCGCAGCCCAGGCGGTGGTCAAGGCGTTCAGCCTGCAGCGTAAGATGCTCGGCTTCTTCCGGCTGCGCAACGACGACGCGAGGCGCAAGATCGCCGAGGCGACGTTCCTGTCGACCATGGTGGAGCGCACCGTCACCATCTCGGTTTTGCTGTTGCACCTCGTCGTGCTGGCGATCGGCGCCTACCTCGCCACCAAGGGCCAGATCACCGTCGGCACCTTCGTCACCTTCGAGAGCGCGTTCTGGGAGGTGTCGTACAACATCGCCCATGTGATGCATTTCATCCCGGTGTCGATCGCCTCGGCGGCCGCGGTGCGCCACATCGACGAGCTGCTCGACGAGCCGACTCGCGGCGCCGACCTGCCGGCGGCGCCGGAATTGCCGCGCATCACCCACGACATCTCGTTTGAGCGCGTCAGCTTCAAATACGAGGGCAGCCAGACCCCGGTGTTGGACAACCTCAGCCTCAAGCTCGACGTCGGCAAGACCATCGCCATCGTCGGCCCGTCGGGCTCCGGCAAGAGCACGCTGCTGAACCTGATCCTGCGGCTGTATCTGCCGGACGAGGGCCGGCTCACCATCGACGGCGTCGACATCCGCAAGGTGACGCGGGAGTCGCTGCGGCGCTCGATGGCGGTGGTGTTCCAGGAGAACATGCTGTTCAACGTCTCGATCCGCGAGAACATCCGGCTCGGCAAGGAGGACGCCAGCGACGAGGAAGTCGAGCAGGCGGCGCGCAAGGCCGAGATCCACCGCTACATCATGAGCCTGCCGGACAAATACGACACCCAGGTCGGCGAGCGCGGCGATACGCTGTCCGGCGGCCAGCGCCAGCGCATCGCGATCGCCCGCGCCATCATCCGCAATCCGTCGGTGCTGCTGCTCGACGAGGCCACCTCGGCGCTTGACCAGACCACCGAGGCCGCGATCAACCGCACGCTGCTGAAAGTCGCCAAGGACCGCACCATGATCTTCTCCACCCACCGTTTGACCTCGGTGGTGGAGATGGACGAGATCATCGTGATCTCCGGCGGCCGCGCCATCGAGCGCGGCTCGCACAAGCAGCTGCTGGCGGCCAACGGCATGTACCGCCAGCTGTGGGACGACCAGAACCACGTGCCGCACCAGTCCGACACGCCGGCCGATGCCGACGACGACGATGATGACGAGGACGACGACGAGTAGCGCGGCTAGGCAGGGTCGAGCCGTCATCCCGCGGGCAGCTTTGACACCGTCATTCCGGGGCGCGAGAGCGATAGCTCGAGCGAACCCGGAATCTCGCAACGGGCAGGGTCCCGCACGCGCAGCAAGATTCCGGGTTCGCACGCCGCTGACGCGGCTTGCGCCCCGGAATGACAGCTCTCAAAGCTAGAAGGCGACAGCGCCTCTCGTCAGCAACCCGCGACTTAACCGGATCGCAAGGCTGTTGCGATCACACTTGCGGCCCAGCATGTCATCGGGTCGCCGCGGATGATTTCGGTTACGATTTGTTCACCAGAACGGGCCGCAGCCGCGCCGTGGGACGATCTGGTGCGGCGCGCCTCGCCCAACGTGTTCATGAATCCGGCGGCGCTGCGCGCGGCGCAGGACTGCGGCTTCGCCGACATCCGGGTGCTGCTGGCCTTCGACGAGGCCGCCTCGCCGCGGGCGCTGGTCGGGCTGTGGGCGCTGCAGCGCCGCGTGGTCGCGCCGCTGCTGCCGGCGATCCTCGAGGCCTTGCCGTTCTACTATGCCTTCCTGTCGAGCCCGGTGGTCGATCCGGGGTTCGCCGACGAGGTGATGCCGGCGTTCCTCGCGGCGATCGAACGCGATCCCGCGCTGCCCCGGGTGATCACGCTGAAATCGCTCGACGCCGAAGCGCCGAGCTATGCCGCGCTGCGCACCGCGTTGAGCGGGAAGGGCGGCGCGCAGCTCGCGCTGAAACAATTCGCCCGGCCGTTCGCCACCAAGGACCACGGCATCAAGCGTTCCGGCTCGACCCGCAAGAAGCTGCGGCAGGACTGGAACCGGCTTTCCGCGCTCGGCGCCGTCGAGCTGGTCAACGACCGCTCGGCCGCTGGCGTCGCGGCGGCATTCGAGAGCTTTCTGGCGCTGGAGGCGGGCGGCTGGAAGGGCGCGCGGGGCACCGCGCTGACCTGCGATCCGCGCCATGCCCGCTTTACCCGCGAATTGATCCGGGCGCTGGCGGCGCGCGGCGACGCCAGCGTGGCGCTGCTGCGGGTCGAGGGACGGGCGATCGCGGCGCAAGTGCTGATGTATTGTGGAACCAGCGCCTACACCTGGAAGACCGGCTACGACGCCGAATTCGCCAAATTCTCGCCGGGCGCGCTGTTGATCGACAAGCTCGCCGAAGCGCTGTTCGCCGACGGGGTGATCGACACCATCGATTCTTGCTCGGTGCAGGACAGCTTCATGGCGCAGCTGTGGAGCGGCCGGCGCGCCATGGTCGACCTAGTGGTCGACGTCGGGCCGGGCCGCTCGTTCGGATTCGCCGTCGAGACCGCGCGGCAGCGCGGCATCGCGCGGCTGCGAGAACTCCGCAACCGGCTGCGGGCCTGGCGGGCAGTCCCGCCGGCGCCGAAGAAGCCGCCGGTGCCGCGCGAGGCGTGAGGCCAGCCTCCGAGCGGCTGGCCGAAACTGCTGCGCAGGCGGCTCGAGGCGCGATACGGACGATTCGGAACTTTCAGCGCGCGATTCGTTGATTCTTAATCTTTCTTCCGGCGAGTCGGCGGCTCGCCGCCGCCAGATTCGGACGATTCGACGCCTCCCGGGGTATTTACTGGACTTCAGCGGGCGGCGCGGTGTCCAACACCGTGCCGAAATGACCATCCCGGCGCCGGTGCGAGCCATCGCCGAGCCCTGTTTTGGCAGGCTTTGCGGGTGTTTTGCGGCAAACGCCAGAAGTGCTTCTGCCACACCGCTTTAGCCTTGACTTGGCAATGGTGCGCCGATAAAACCCGCGCACTCAACGACAGGCGGTGAGCTTCGCCAACGTCGGAACGGATCACCCACTCGCTCCTCTGGACATGTTCCTGCGGATCAAGTCGGGCACCAACCTCGACGCATGTTGCTCAAACGCTGTCGCTTATAGCTAGGCAATGCCAGGACGACAGTCGTTCTCCAGAGCGAAATCTCTTGAGATCGGTATCGGGTGCATGACCTCGGTGGAGGCCAATCGGTGCAAACCGGGCGGTCAGGATCGCGGTCCTCTGTGGCGTCGAAGCGCTTTCCGCTCAGCAATGAGTGGTCGGCGTGATTTTCGCTTTGCGCGGTGAATTGCCGTGCAATGCGGCTCGTGGGGCGAGTGGCTCCGAACGAATTTGCGAAGCCGATTAGGGTTTCGCGCGAACAAGGGTGAAGGCGAAGATGCCGACGATCAACCAGCTGATCGCAAGTCCGCGCGTCGTACAGAAGTCGCGCAAGAAGGTGCCGGCGCTGCAGCAGTCGCCGCAGAAGCGCGGCGTTTGCACGCGGGTCTACACGACGACCCCGAAGAAGCCGAACTCGGCGCTTCGTAAGGTCGCCAAGGTTCGTCTGACCAATGGCTTCGAAGTCATTGGCTACATTCCTGGTGAAGGCCACAACCTTCAAGAGCACTCCGTGGTCATGATCCGCGGCGGCCGCGTCAAGGATTTGCCCGGCGTGCGCTACCACATTCTCCGCGGCGTCCTCGATACCCAGGGCGTCAAGAACCGTAAGCAGCGTCGTTCCAAGTACGGCGCGAAGCGTCCGAAATAAGCGGGAAATTGATCGATGTCTCGTCGCCATTCTGCTGAAAAGCGCGAAGTCAATCCGGATCCGAAGTTCGGAAACGTGATCCTGACCAAGTTCATGAACTCGGTGATGTACGCCGGGAAGAAGTCGGTCGCCGAGGGCATCGTTTACGGTGCGCTCGAGATCATCGAAGCCAAGACCAAGCAGGGTCCGCTGCCGGTGTTCGAGCAGGCGTTGGAAAACGTCATGCCGACCATCGAAGTGCGGTCCCGCCGCGTCGGCGGCGCGACCTACCAGGTGCCGGTCGAAGTGCGCAGCGTGCGGCGCCAGGCGCTCGGCATTCGCTGGCTGATCTCGGCGGCGCGCGACCGCAACGAAAAGACCATGACGGAGCGGCTCTCTGCCGAGCTGCTCGATGCCTCGAACGGCCGCGGTAACGCCGTCAAGAAGCGCGAAGACGTGCATCGGATGGCGGAAGCCAACCGCGCCTTCTCGCACTATCGCTGGTAACGGCGAAACACCGGATTCAAGGATAACCCTATGCCCCGCGTTCATGCCATTGAGGACTACCGCAACTTCGGTATCATGGCGCATATCGATGCCGGTAAGACGACAACGACCGAGCGCATCCTGTATTACACCGGCAAGAGCCACAAAATCGGCGAAGTGCACGAAGGTGCCGCGACGATGGACTGGATGGAGCAGGAGCAGGAACGCGGCATCACCATCACTTCGGCCGCGACCACCGCGTTCTGGAACGGCAAGCGTCTGAACATCATCGATACGCCCGGCCACGTCGACTTCACCATCGAAGTCGAGCGTTCGCTGCGGGTGCTCGACGGTGCGGTCGTCGTTCTCGACGGCAACCAGGGCGTTGAGCCGCAGACCGAAACGGTCTGGCGCCAGGGCGACAAGTATCGCGTTCCGCGCATCGTCTTCGCCAACAAGATGGATAAGACCGGCGCCGACTTCTACAAGTGTCTGCAGGACATCATCGACCGTCTCGGCGCCAAGCCGATTGCGATCCAGTTGCCGATCGGCGAGGAGAGCAACTTCAAGGGTCTGGTCGATCTGGTCCGCATGAAGGGCGTGATCTGGGAAGACGAAGCCCTGGGCGCGAACTTCAAGGACATCGACATTCCGGCGGACTTGGTCGAGAAGGCCAAGGAATATCGCGAGAAGCTGGTGGAAGCCGCCGTCGAACTCGACGACGAGGTTCTGACCGCTTTCCTCGATGGCGTTGAGCCGGACGAAGCCACCCTCAAGCGCCTGATCCGCAAGGCCGTGCTGACCAGCGCGTTCTATCCGGTTTTGTGCGGTTCGGCCTTCAAGAACAAGGGCGTGCAGCCGCTGCTCGACGCGGTTGTGGATTATCTGCCGTCGCCGGTCGACGTTCCCGCCATCAAGGGCGTGGACGACGACGGCAACGAGATCATCCGGCTGCCGAACGACAGCGAGCCGCTCGCGCTGCTCGCCTTCAAGATCATGGACGATCCGTTCGTCGGCACCATCACGTTCTGCCGGATCTATTCCGGCACGCTGATTTCCGGCACCGGCGTCGTCAACTCGACGCGCGACCGCAAGGAGCGCATCGGCCGCATGTTGCTGATGCACGCCAACAACCGCGAAGACATCAAGGAAGCCTATGCCGGCGACATTGTCGCGCTGGCCGGCCTGAAGGAAGCCCGCACCGGTGACACCCTGTGCGACGCCAACAAGCCGGTGATCCTTGAGAAGATGGAATTCCCGGAGCCGGTGATCGAGATCGCGATCGAGCCGAAGACCAAGGCCGACCAGGAGAAGCTGGGCGTCGCTTTGGCGAAGCTCGCGGCGGAAGATCCGTCGTTCCGCGTTTCCACCGACTTGGAGTCCGGCCAGACCATTCTCAAGGGCATGGGCGAACTGCATCTCGACATCAAGGTCGACATCCTGCGCCGCACCTACAAGGTCGACGCCAACATCGGCGCGCCGCAGGTGGCGTTCCGTGAGCGCGTGACCAAGAAGGCCGAAGTCGATTACACCCACAAGAAGCAGACCGGTGGTACCGGTCAGTTCGCGCGGGTCAAGTTCATCGTCGAGCCGAACGAGCCGGGCAAGGGTTTCGAGTTCGAATCCAAGGTGGTTGGCGGTGCGGTGCCGAAGGAATACATCCCCGGCGTCGAAAAGGGCCTCAACAGCGTGCTGAGTTCGGGCGTGGTCGCCGGCTTCCCGGTGGTCGACGTCAAGGTGACGCTGATCGACGGTGCCTACCACGACGTCGACTCCTCGGCGCTGGCCTTCGAAATCGCCTCGCGGGCTGCGTTCCGCGAAGCGCTGCAGAAGGGCAAGTCGGTTCTGCTCGAGCCGATCATGAAGGTCGAATGCGTGACCCCGGAAGACTACACCGGCTCGGTCATCGGCGACTTGAATTCTCGGCGCGGCCAGATCCAGGGCCAGGACATGCGCGGCAATGCCAACGTCATCAATGCGATGGTGCCGCTCATGAATATGTTTGGGTACGTGAACAACCTGCGCTCGATGAGCCAGGGCCGCGCGACCTTTACGATGCAGTTCGATCACTACGCGGAAGCGCCGGCCAATGTGTCGGCAGAAGTCCAAAAGAAGTTTGCCTGATTGTCGTTGATGACAGTCAACGACTGAACGGAGAAGTCTCATGGCCAAAGCTAAGTTTGAACGAAACAAGCCGCATTGCAACATCGGTACCATCGGTCACGTCGACCATGGCAAGACGTCGCTGACCGCGGCGATTACCAAGGTGTTGGCGGAAACGGGCGGTGCGACGTTCACGGCCTATGACCAGATCGACAAGGCCCCTGAAGAGAAGGCCCGCGGCATCACCATCTCGACCGCGCACGTCGAATACGAGACCGCGAACCGGCATTACGCCCACGTCGATTGTCCCGGCCACGCCGACTATGTGAAGAACATGATCACCGGCGCGGCGCAGATGGACGGCGCGATCCTGGTGGTTTCGGCCGCCGACGGCCCGATGCCGCAGACCCGCGAGCACATCCTGCTCGCCCGCCAGGTCGGCGTGCCGGCGCTGGTGGTGTTCCTCAACAAGTGCGACATGGTCGACGATCCGGAATTGCTCGAACTGGTCGAGATGGAAGTTCGCGAACTTCTCTCCAAGTACGACTTCCCGGGCGACGACATTCCGATCGTCAAGGGTTCGGCGCTGGCCGCTCTGGAAAACAAGGACCCGAAGCTCGGTCATGACGCGATCCTGGAGCTGATGAAGGCGGTCGACGCCTACATCCCGCAGCCGGAACGCCCGATCGACCAGCCGTTCCTGATGCCGGTGGAAGACGTGTTCTCGATCTCCGGCCGCGGCACCGTGGTGACCGGCCGCGTCGAGCGCGGCATCGTCAAGGTCGGCGAGGAAATCGAAATCGTCGGTCTGCGCGACACCCAGAAGACCATCGTCACCGGCGTGGAAATGTTCCGCAAGCTGCTCGATCAGGGCCAGGCTGGCGACAACATCGGCGCGCTGCTGCGCGGCACCAAGCGCGAGGAAGTCGAGCGCGGTCAGGTGCTGTGCAAGCCGGGTTCGGTCAAGCCGCACACCAAGTTCAAGGCCGAGGCCTACATCTTGACGAAGGAAGAGGGCGGTCGTCACACTCCGTTCTTCACCAACTATCGTCCGCAGTTCTACTTCCGCACCACCGACGTCACCGGCGTCGTGCATCTGCCGGAAGGCACCGAAATGGTGATGCCGGGCGACAACATCGCCATGGAAGTTCACCTGATCGTGCCGATCGCGATGGAAGAAAAGCTGCGCTTCGCGATCCGCGAAGGCGGCCGCACCGTCGGCGCCGGCGTGGTGGCCTCGATCATCGAGTAAGGCGAATAGCGAATAGGGAGTAGCGAACGGGAGTTTCCCGTTTGCTACTCGCCACTCGCTACTCACCATTCGCGCTCTAAAGAAAGACACGGCAATGAACGGCCAGAATATTCGCATCCGCCTCAAGGCGTTCGATCATCGGATCCTCGATTCGTCGACGCGTGAGATCGTGAACACCGCGAAGCGAACCGGCGCGCAGGTCCGTGGACCGATCCCGCTGCCGACGCGCATCGAGAAGTTCACCGTCAACCGTT
The DNA here is from genome assembly GCF_000013745.1 of Rhodopseudomonas palustris BisB18. Classification (GTDB taxonomy): domain Bacteria; phylum Pseudomonadota; class Alphaproteobacteria; order Rhizobiales; family Xanthobacteraceae; genus Rhodopseudomonas_A; species Rhodopseudomonas_A palustris_F. The sequence goes on along the minus strand of NC_007925.1, from coordinate 3,824,749 downwards.
CGCCGCACGTCGACAAGAAGAGCCGCGAGCAGTTCGAGATGCGCACCCACAAGCGCCTCCTCGATATCGTCGATCCGACCCCGCAGACCGTCGACGCTTTGATGAAGCTCGACCTGGCCGCCGGTGTCGACGTCGAGATCAAGCTTTAAGATTTTTTGGATTCCCGTCCGAATTTAGCGGACAGAAAGAACAGGAAGCACGCCGATGCGCTCCGGAGTGATCGCACAAAAGGTCGGGATGACGCGGGTCTTTACAGAGACCGGCGAACATATCCCAGTGACCGTGCTCAAGCTGGGCAATTGCCAGGTATTGGGTCATCGCACCACCGAGAAGAACGGCTACGTCGCTATGCAGCTCGGTTCGGGCACGCGGAAGACCGTTTATCTGCCGAAGGCGGAACGCGGCCAGTTCGCGGTCGCCAAGGTCGAGCCGAAGCGTAAGGTCGCGGAATTCCGCGTGTCGGAAGACGCGCTGATCCCGGTCGGCGCCGAAATTCAGGCCGACCATTTCGTGGTCGGGCAGTTCGTCGACGTCACCGGCACCTCGGTCGGTAAGGGCTTCGCCGGCGGCATCAAGCGCTGGAATTTCGGCGGCTTGCGCGCCACCCACGGCGTCTCGGTGTCGCATCGTTCGATCGGTTCGACCGGCGGCCGGCAAGATCCCGGCAAGACCTTCAAGAACAAGAAGATGCCCGGTCATATGGGTGTCGATCGCATCACCACGCTGAATTTGCGCGTGGTCCAGACCGACGTTGCGCGCGGCCTGATCCTCGTCGAAGGCGCCGTTCCCGGCTCCAAGGGCGGATGGATCGCGGTGCGTGACGCGGTGAAAAAGGTGTTGCCGGCGGATGCGCCGAAGCCTGGCAAGTTCCGCCTGGCTGATGGCGGAGGCGAGCAGACTGCCGCTGCGCCTGCCGCCGAGCAGGAGGGCGTGTGAGATGGAATTGAAAGTCACCACGCTCGAGGGCAAGGAAGCTGGCTCGGTTCAGCTCTCCGACGAGATCTTCGGTCTCGACCCCCGGGTCGATATCATTCAGCGTTGCGTCAACTGGCAGCTCGCAAAGCGCCAGGCCGGCACCCACAAGGCCAAGGGCCGTGCGGAAGTCTGGCGCACCGGCAAGAAGATGTACAAGCAGAAGGGCACCGGTGGTGCGCGTCACGGTTCGCAGCGGGTGCCGCAGTTCCGCGGCGGTGGCCGTGCCTTCGGACCGGTGGTTCGTTCGCACGCCTTCGATCTGCCGAAGAAGGTTCGTGCGCTGGCGCTGAAGCATGCGCTGTCCGCCAAGGCCAAGGACGGCGGGCTGATCGTGATCGAATCCGCGACGCTGGAAGCCGCCAAGACCAAGGCTTTGGTCGGGCACTTCTCGGGTCTGGGTTTGACCAGCGCGCTGATCATCGACGGTGCCGAGCTCAACAACGGTTTCGCGGTTGCGGCTCGCAACATTCCGAACATCGACGTGCTGCCGATCCAGGGCATCAACGTCTATGACATTCTTCGTCGTCAGAAGCTGGTTTTGACCAAGGCGGCGGTCGATGCGTTGGAGGCGCGCTTCAAATGAAGACTATTGATCCGCGCCACTACGACGTGATCGTCGCCCCTGTGGTGACCGAAAAGGCCACCATCGCTTCCGAACACAACAAGGTGGTGTTCAAGGTCGCGAGCAAGGCCACCAAGCCGCAGATCAAAGAAGCGGTTGAGAAGTTGTTCGACGTCAAGGTGAAGAGCGTGAACACGCTGGTTCGCAAAGGCAAGACCAAGGTCTTCCGCGGCCAGTTCGGTTCGCAGTCCGACGTCAAGCGTGCGATCGTGACCCTCGAAGAGGGCCACCGCATCGACGTCACCACCGGGCTATGAGGCGGATACGACGATGGCACTGAAAAAATTCAATCCGACGACGCCGGGCCAGCGCCAGCTGGTGATGGTCGATCGTTCGGCGCTGTACAAGGGCAAGCCGGTCAAGTCGCTGACCGAGGGCAAGCATTCGGCGGGCGGTCGTAACAACACCGGTCGCATCGTGGTGCGGTTCCGCGGCGGCGGTCACAAGCAGACCTACCGGATCGTCGACTTCAAGCGCACCAAGGTCGATATGCCGGCCGTGGTCGAGCGGTTGGAATACGATCCGAACCGCACCGCGTTCATCGCGCTGATCAAGTACACCGACGGCACCCAGGCCTATATCCTGGCGCCGCAGCGCTTGGCAGTCGGCGACACCGTGCTGGCCGGCGCCTATGTCGACGTCAAGCCGGGCAACGTGATGCCGCTCGGCAACATGCCGATCGGCACCATCGTCCACAACGTCGAACTGAAGATCGGCAAGGGCGGTCAGATCGCGCGCTCTGCGGGCACCTATGCCCAGCTGGTCGGCCGCGACCACGATTACGTCATCGTCCGGTTGAACTCGGGCGAACAGCGTCTGGTTCACGGCCGCTGCACCGCGACGATCGGTGCGGTGTCGAACCCGGACCACATGAACATCTCGATCGGCAAGGCCGGTCGGTCGCGCTGGCTCGGCCGCAAGCCGCATAACCGCGGCGTCACCATGAACCCGGTCGACCATCCGCACGGCGGCGGTGAAGGCCGCACCTCGGGCGGTCGCCATCCGGTGACCCCGTGGGGCAAGCCGACCAAGGGCAAGAAGACGCGGTCGAACAAGTCGACCAACAAGTTCATTCTCATCAGCCGCCACAAGCGGAAGAAGTAAGGATAGCCGGACATGGTTCGCTCAGTCTGGAAAGGCCCGTTCGTCGAGGGCTCGCTGCTGAAGAAGGCGGATGTCGCTCGGTCCTCGGGCCGGCACGACGTCATCAAGATCTGGAGCCGTCGGTCGACGATCCTTCCGCAATTCGTCGGCCTGGTGTTCGGGGTCTATAACGGCCAGAAGCACGTGCCGGTGTCGGTCAACGAGGAAATGGTCGGGCACAAGTTCGGCGAGTTCTCGCCGACCCGGACCTTCCACGGCCATTCGGGCGACAAGAAAGCCAAGAAGGCTTGAGGATCTAGTTATGAGCAAACCAAAGCGCGAACGGAGCCTCCCCGATAACGAGGCCAAGGCGATTGCCCGGATGCTTCGGGTGAGCCCGCAGAAGTTGAATCTGGTCGCGCAGCTGATTCGCGGCCGAAAGGCTTCGGCTGCGCTCGCCGACCTGCAGTTTTCCCGCAAGCGGATCGCGGTCGATGTTAAGAAGTGCCTCGAATCGGCGATCGCGAATGCCGAGAACAACCACGACCTCGACGTCGACGCGCTGATCGTTTCGGAAGCGCATGTCGGCAAGGGCATCGTGATGAAGCGTTTCGCACCGCGCGGCCGTGGCCGTTCGGGCCGTATTTTTAAACCGTTCGCGCAGCTGACGATTGTCGTTCGTCAGGTCGAAGCCGAAGCAAGCGCTTAAAGCCAGGGCGCGGGAGACTTTCGATGGGTCAGAAGATCAATCCAATCGGGCTGCGCCTCGGCATCAACCGGACGTGGGATTCCCGTTGGTACGCCGGCAAGAACGAATACGGCAAGCTGTTGCACGAGGACGTCAAGATCCGCGAGATCCTGCACAAGGAGCTGAAGCAGGCTGCCGTGGCGCGGATCGTGATCGAGCGTCCGCACAAGAAGTGCCGGGTGACGATCCACTCGGCGCGTCCGGGCGTCGTGATCGGCAAAAAGGGCGCCGACATCGACAAGCTTCGCAAGAAGGTTGCCGACATCACCGCCTCCGACGTCGTGATCAACATCGTCGAAATCCGCAAGCCGGAGCTCGACGCCACGCTGGTCGCGGAATCGATCGCCCAGCAGCTGGAGCGCCGCGTCGCGTTCCGTCGCGCCATGAAGCGCGCGGTGCAGTCGGCGATGCGTCTCGGCGCCGAAGGCATTCGTATCAATTGTTCGGGCCGTCTCGGCGGCGCGGAAATCGCCCGCATGGAATGGTACCGTGAAGGTCGGGTGCCGCTGCACACGCTGCGCGCCGACATCGACTACGGTGTCGCCACCGCGTTCACCACGTTCGGCACCTGCGGCGTCAAGGTCTGGATCTTCAAGGGCGAGATCCTCGAGCACGACCCGATGGCGCAGGACAAGCGGATGGCCGAAGGCGACAATTCCCGGCCGCGCCGCGACGCCGCTTGATCGGTCTGATAGAAGGTTTGAGGGCGTAAGCCATGATGCAACCAAAGAAGACGAAGTTCCGCAAGGCGCATAAGGGCCGCATTCACGGCGTGGCGACCTCGGGTGCGACGTTGTCGTTCGGCCAGTTCGGCCTGAAGGCGATGGCGCCCGAGCGGATCACCGCCCGGCAGATCGAAGCCGCGCGTCGTGCGCTGACCCGTCACATGAAGCGCGCCGGCCGCGTCTGGATCCGCATCTTCCCGGATCTGCCGGTGTCGAAGAAGCCCGCCGAAGTGCGAATGGGCTCCGGCAAGGGCACCCCGGAATTGTGGGTGGCCCGCGTCAAGCCCGGCCGGGTGATTTTCGAGATCGACGGCGTCAACGTTCAGGTCGCCAAGGAGGCGCTGACGCTCGCCGCCGCCAAGTTGCCGATCAAGACGCGCTTCGTTGCGCGCATCGCGGAGTAAGGATTCAGGTGATGGCTGAGATGAAGACCGCCGATATCCGCGCGATGAGCCCTGATCAGAAAGACGACGCCGTCGCCGAGCTGAAGAAGGAACGTTTCAATCTGCGCTTCCAGCGCGCCACCGGGCAGCTCGAGAACACCTCGCGGCTGCGCGAGGCCCGCCGCGACATCGCACGCATCAAGACCATCGCCGCGCAGCAGCGCGACGCGAAGAAGTAAGGGGCCGACATGCCAAAACGTACGCTGCAGGGCGTGGTCGTCAGCGACAAGCAAGCCAAGACGGTTGTGGTGCGCGTCGACCGCCGCTTCACCCACCCGATCTACAAGAAGACCATCCGCCGTTCCAAGAACTACCACGCCCATGACGAGAACAACGAGTTCAAGCCGGGCGATGTGGTGTGGATCGAGGAAAGCAAGCCGATCTCGAAGCTGAAGCGCTGGACCGTGGTCCGGGGCGAACAGAAAAAAACCGCCTAAGCGCGACTTTGCGCATCAGAAAGAGGACGAGGTGCATCAATGATTCAGATGCAGACCAACCTCGACGTGGCCGATAATTCCGGCGCACGCCGTGTCATGTGCATCAAGGTGCTTGGAGGTTCCAAGCGCCGGTATGCCACCGTTGGCGATGTCATTGTCGTGTCGATCAAGGAAGCCATCCCGCGAGGGAAGGTGAAGAAGGGCGACGTGATGAAGGCCGTGGTGGTGCGGGTCCGCAAGGACATCCGCCGCGCCGACGGTTCGGTGATCCGGTTCGACCGGAACGCCGCCGTGCTGATCAACAATCAGTCGGAGCCGGTCGGGACCCGTATTTTCGGGCCGGTGCCGCGCGAACTGCGCGCCAAAAACCACATGAAGATCATTTCGCTCGCGCCGGAGGTGCTGTGATGGCTGCCAAGATCCGGAAGGGTGACAAGGTTATCGTGCTGAACGGTCGCGACAAGGGTCGCACCGGCGAAGTGTTCGAGGTGCGTCCCACCGAGAACAAGGCGCTGGTTCGTGGCGTCAATCTGGTGAAGCGTCACCAGAAGCAGACCCAGGCCCAGGAAGGTGGCATCATCTCGAAAGAGGCGGCGATCCACCTGTCCAACATCGCAATCGTCGGCAAGGACGGCAAGCCGACCCGCGTCGGCTTCAAGATTCAGGCGGATGGCAAGAAGGTACGCATCGCCAAACGCTCGGGAGCAGAGATCGATGGCTGAGACCGCATACGTTCCGCGTTTACGCGAGCAGTTCGACCGGGAAATCCGCGGCAAGCTGACCGAACAATTCGGTTATGCCAATGTGATGCAGGTTCCGCGGCTCGACAAGGTGGTGCTCAACATGGGCATCGGCGAGGCCGTCAACGACCGCAAGAAGGCGGAGACGGCGGCTGCCGATCTCGCGCTGATCGCCGGCCAGAAGCCGATCGTGACCTATTCGCGCGTCGCCATCGCGACCTTCAAGCTGCGTGAAAACCAGCCGATCGGCGCCAAGGTGACGCTGCGCAAGGCCAAGATGTACGAGTTCATCGACCGGCTGATCAACGTCGCGCTGCCGCGCGTCCGAGATTTCCGCGGGCTGAACCCGAAGAGCTTCGACGGCCGCGGCAACTACTCGCTCGGCATCAAAGAGCACATCATTTTCCCCGAAATCGACTTCGACAAGATGGGGGAGACGTGGGGTATGGACGTCACGGTGTGCACCACCGCACGCACCGACGACGAAGCCCGCGCGTTGTTGACAGCCTTCAATTTCCCGTTCCGGCAGTGAGACGCTGAAAAGCTCTCAAACGCGGTAACTCAGGAGCCAAGCATGGCAAAGAAAAGTTCGATCGAGAAGAATAACCGGCGCAAGCGGTTGACCAAGAACGCGGCGCCGAAGCGGGCGAAGCTGAAGGCGATCATCGCCGACAAGTCGAAGCCGATGGAAGAGCGGTTCGCCGCGACGCTGAAATTGTCCGAGATGCCCCGCAACTCGTCGGCGACCAGGATCCGCAACCGTTGCGAGATCACCGGCCGCGCGCGTTCGGTGTATCGCAAGAACAAGCTCAGCCGTATCGCGATCCGCGATCTCGGGTCCCGGGGCCTGGTCCCGGGTCTCGTGAAGTCCAGTTGGTAAGGGGGCGGGCATGTCAACGCACGATCCAATCAGCGATCTGATCACCCGTATCCGCAACGCGCAGATGCGCGCCAAGTCCAAGGTCTCGACCCCGGGCTCGAAGATGCGCGCCAACGTTCTCGAAGTTCTGAAGAACGAAGGCTACATCCGCGGCTACGCCAGCGTCGATCACGCTTCCGGCCGCAGCGAGCTCGAGATCGAACTCAAGTATTTCGACGGCGAGCCGGTGATCCGCGAAATCGAGCGGGTGTCGAAGCCGGGACGTCGGGTCTACGCGTCGGTGAAGAACCTGCCGCGCGTGAACAACGGCCTCGGAATTTCGGTTTTGTCGACGCCCAAGGGAATTATGGCCGACCACGAAGCGCGTGACGCGAACGTGGGCGGTGAAGTTCTCTTCACGGTGTTCTGAGGAAGGATTAGCCATGTCACGTGTTGGCAAAAAGCCCGTCGTGGTCCCCTCGGGAGTAACCGCGAGCGTCCAGGGACAGATCGTCACCATGAAGGGGCCGAAAGGTCAGCTTCAGTTCATCGTGCACGACGACGTCGAAGTGCAGTTCGAAAACGGCTCGGTCACGGTGAAGCCGCGGGTCGAGACCAATCGCGCGCGGGCGCTGTACGGCACCGCGCGGGCTCAGGTCGCGAACCTGCTCGAAGGCGTCACCAAGGGCTTCGAGAAGAAGCTCGACATCACCGGCGTCGGCTATCGCGCAGCATTGCAGGGCAAGAAGCTGCAGCTCGCGCTCGGCTACAGCCACGATGTGGTTTACGACATTCCGGACGGCATCACCATTACGGTGCCGAAGCCGACCGAGATCTTCATCTCGGGCAACGATTCGCAGCGCGTCGGTCAGGTAGCGGCAGAGATCCGCAGCTATCGCCCGCCGGAGCCCTATAAGGGCAAGGGCGTGCGTTATTCCGACGAGTTTATCTTCCGCAAGGAAGGCAAGAAGAAGTAACGGAGCCGGTCATGTCGAAACTCAAGATTACGAATGCCCGGCGCAAGCAACGCGTGAGGCTGTCGTTGCGCCGGATCGCCAATGGTCGGCCGCGGCTCTCGGTGTTCCGCTCGTCGAAGCACATCTACGCGCAGGTCATCGACGACCTCAAGGGCGAGACCCTGGCGTCGGCGTCGTCGCTGGAGAAGGCGATGCGCGACACCGGCAACACCGGCGCCAACATCGACGCCGCCAAGGCCGTCGGCAAGCTGCTGGCGGAACGCGCGGTGAAGAACGGCGTCACCGAAGTGGTGTTCGATCGCGGCGGCTATCTGTATCACGGGCGCATCAAGGCGCTTGCCGATGCGGCGCGCGAGAGCGGACTGAGCTTCTAAGTTTTGGATAACGGACACAAGGTCGGGGGCGCAAGCCTCTCAAGGATTGGAAAACACCATGGCAGGTGAACGCGAACGCGGTGGAGGCCACCGGGGCCCCCGGGAAGAGCGCGACAGCGAATTCGTCGACAAGCTCGTCCACATCAACCGGGTTGCGAAGGTCGTCAAGGGCGGCAAGCGGTTCGGCTTTGCCGCGCTGGTCGTGATCGGCGATCAGAAGGGCAGGGTCGGTTTCGGTCACGGCAAGGCGCGCGAAGTGCCGGAAGCGATCCGCAAGGCGACCGAGTCCGCGAAGCGCAATCTGACCCGCGTGCCGTTGCGCGAAGGTCGGACGCTGCATCACGATATCGCCGGCCGCCACGGTGCGGGTCGGGTCTATCTGCGTGCGGCCCCGGCCGGTACCGGCATCATCGCCGGCGGCCCGATGCGTGCGGTGTTCGAAACCCTCGGCATCCAGGACGTGGTGGCGAAGTCGATCGGCTCCTCGAACCCCTACAACATGGTTCGCGCCACTTTCGACGCGCTGAAGCATCAGGACTCGCCGCGTTCGGTCGCGGCGCGCCGTAACCTCAAGGTCTCCACCCTGCAGTCGCGCCGTGTCGGTGGCGACGCCGAAGTGGTCGCCGAATAACAACCTGGCACGATCCGGAGAAACCGCTACGGTTGCTCCGGGCCGATCGTGCCGAGCTCGACAAGATGCGATCTGGAGTTGATGACGATGGCCAACGCCGCAAAGACAATCACGGTCGAACAGATCGGCAGCGCTATTCGCCGCCATCATTCGCAGCGCGCGACGCTGATCGGCCTCAATCTCAATAAGATCGGTCGTACCGCCGAACTGCAGGACACCCCTGAGGTTCGCGGCATGATCACCAAGGTTCAGCACCTCGTTCGCATCGTCGACGAGAAATAAGGAGACAGGGCGATGAAGCTCAGCGATATCGCCGACAACGCCGGCTCGCGCAAGAAGCGTATGCGCGTCGGCCGTGGCATCGGTTCCGGCAAGGGCAAGACCGCCGGCCGTGGCGGCAAGGGCCAGACCGCGCGCTCCGGCGTGCGCATCAAGGGCTTCGAAGGCGGCCAGATGCCGCTGCATCGGCGTCTGCCGAAGCGCGGCTTCAACAACATCTTCCGGCTCGACTTCGCCGAGATCAACCTCGACCGGCTGCAGGAAGCCGTCGACGCCAAGACCATCGACGGGTCGGGCGTGATCAACGCCGAGACGCTGGTTGCCTCCGGCGTGCTGCGTCGCGCCAAGGACGGCGTGCGGCTGCTCGGTCGCGGTGAACTCAAGGCCAAGTTGACCATCGAAGTGCACGGCGCCACCAAGACGGCGATCGAAGCAGTCGAGAAGGCCGGCGGGACCGTGAAGATCCTGGCGCCGGCGAAGAAGGACGAAGGCGAGGCTGCGTAACATCCGCGTCATCCGCTTGCCAAAACGCAGGCGGTAACGTCGCGACGGTGGATTTTCGCTACCCGAGCCCCAATTTGATGTCCGGCGTCAACCTCATGTCCGGACGGGCATGACGGTGCGAGCGGCGCAGGAGAAAGCCGAACATGGTCTCTGCAGCGGAACAACTTGCAGCCAATCTCAACTTCTCGGCGCTCGGTAAAGCCGAGGAGTTGAAGAAGCGCATCTGGTTTACCCTCGGTGCGCTGTTGGTCTATCGGCTGGGCACCTACATTCCGCTGCCGGGCATCGACCCGCACATCTGGGACCAGGTGTTCAAGTCGCAGGCCGGCGGCATCCTCGGCATGTTCAACATGTTCGCGGGCGGCGGCATCAATCGCATGGCGATTTTTGCCCTCAACATCATGCCCTACATCTCCGCCTCGATCATCATTCAGCTGCTGACGACGGTGTCGCCGCAGCTCGAAGCGCTGAAGAAAGAGGGCGAGTCGGGCCGCAAGACCATCAACCAATACACCCGCTATCTCACCGTGGTGCTCGCCGCGTTCCAGTCCTACGGCATCGCCGTCGGTCTGCAGGGCGCCGGCAACGTGGTCAGCGAGCCCGGGATGTTCTTCCTGATTTCGACCGCAGTGACGCTGACCGGCGGCACCATGTTCCTGATGTGGCTCGGTGAGCAGATCACCTCGCGCGGCATCGGCAACGGCATTTCGCTGATCATTCTCGCCGGCATCGTCGCCGAATTGCCTTCGGCGCTGGCCGGGATGCTCGAACTGGGCCGCCAGGGCGCGCTGTCGACCGGCATCATCCTGGTCGTGCTGGTGATGGCCGTGGTCGTGATCGCCTTCATCGTGTTCATGGAGCGGGCGCAGCGCCGGCTCTTGATCCAGTATCCGAAGCGCCAGGTCGGCAACAAGATGTTCGAGGGCCAGTCCTCGCATCTGCCGTTGAAGCTCAACACCTCGGGCGTGATCCCGCCGATCTTCGCCTCGTCGCTGTTGTTGCTGCCCGCCACCGTGGCGAACTTCAACGCCGGCAGCGGCCCGGAGTGGTTTCAGTGGATCACCACCCAGCTCGGCCACGGCCGTCCGCTGTTCCTGTTGTTCTACATCGGCATGATCGTGTTCTTCGCGTTCTTCTACACCGCGATCGTGTTCAACCCGACCGAGACCGCCGACAATCTGAAGAAGCACGGCGGCTTCATCCCGGGCATTCGTCCGGGTGAGCGCACCGCCGAATATATCGATTTCGTGCTGTCGCGCATCACCGTGATCGGCGCCGCCTATCTGGCGATCGTCTGCCTGATCCCGGAAATCCTGATCTCCTATGCGGCGGTGCCGTTCTACTTCGGCGGCACCTCGTTGTTGATCGTGGTCAGTGTGACCATGGATACGGTGGCCCAGGTGCAGGGCTATCTGTTGGCGCATCAGTATGAAGGACTGATCCGCAAGTCGAAACTAAGGGGCCGCCGCAAATGAGACTGATCCTTCTTGGACCGCCGGGTGCGGGCAAGGGAACACAGGCGCTTCGGCTGGTTCAACGTTACGGCATCGTACAGCTCTCCACCGGCGACATGCTGCGCGCCGCGGTTAAGGCGCAGACCCCGATCGGGTTGAAGGCCAAGGACATCATGGCGAGCGGCGCGCTGGTGCCGGACGAGGTGGTGGTCGGTATCATCTCCGACCGGCTGGATCAGCCGGATGCGGCGAACGGCTTCATTCTCGACGGCTTTCCGCGTACCGTGCCGCAGGCCGAGGCGCTCGACCTGCTGCTCAAGGCCAAGCAGCTGAAGCTCGATGCGGTGGTCGAATTGCGCGTCAACGAGGGCGCGCTGCTGGCGCGGGTCGAGACCCGGGTCGCGGAAATGCAGGCGCGCGGCGAAGCGGTGCGCGCCGACGATACGCCGGAGGTGCTGTCGAAGCGCCTCGCCAGCTATCGCAGCCAGACCGAGCCGTTGATCCATTACTATTCCGAGCAGCGCAAGCTTTTGACCGTCGACGGCATGATGACCATCGAAGAGGTCACCAAGGAGATCGACCGGGTGCTGGCAGCGATTCGCAGCGCCGACGCCAAGAAGACGGTCGCCAAGGCAGCCGCGGCGAAATCCGCGCGCCGAGCCTCGAAGGCGATCGGCACGGCGGCGCGCAAGCCATCGCGCAAGGCCGCCGATTCGGCCGCCAAGCCGGCCAAGCCGGCGACGAAGACGGTCGCAAAACCGTCCGCGAAGTCCAAGGCGCCTGCCAAGAAGACCACGAAGACGACCACGAAGTCAGCGGCCAAGGCTGCTGCCAAGACCAAGAAGCCTGCCGCCAAGACCAAAAAGCCCAGCGCAAAGGCCAACAAGCCCGCCGCGAAGGCGAAAAAGCCGGTTTCCAAGACCAAGACCCCGGGCGCCAAGGCGGCCAAGACCGCCAAGACGGCGTCCCGCAAGGCGGCCGGTAAATCCGGCAAAAAGGTCACGAAACGGCGAGCGAAGGCCTAGAGTCGGTTGACGAAACCGAGTCGAGTCCTTTAATAAGGCCCCATTCCGTCGGATTTTCGGACGATGCCGGGCCCCAAGATGAGCAAGGGGAGGGCGTCGTGTTCGCCGTTGGCGAGCAACCGCCCGAGTTAGCGAAGAACAGCCGGTCCAAGTGGCCGGCGACAGGAGAGAAGTCTGTGGCCCGTATAGCCGGCGTGAACATTCCGACCAACAAGCGCGTCCTGATCGCGCTGCAGTATATCCATGGCATCGGCCAGAAGAACGCGGCCGAAATCCTGGAGAAGGTCAAGATCGCTGATGACAAGCGCGTCAATCAGCTGAGCGACCAGGAAGTCTTGCAGATCCGCGAAGTGATCGACCGCGACTATATGGTCGAGGGCGATCTTCGTCGCGAGACCGGCATGAACATCAAGCGGTTGATGGATCTCGGCTGCTATCGCGGCCTGCGCCATCGTCGCGGTCTGCCGGTGCGCGGTCAGCGCACCCATACCAATGCGCGCACCCGCAAGGGTCCGGCGAAGTCGATCGCCGGCAAGAAGAAGTAATTTGCGCGAATAGCGATTGGCGAATGGCGAATAGGGGAGTGCCTCTATTCGCTGTTCGCTACTCGCCATTCGCTGTTTCGGTGTAGCCGCTGGCATTACGGCGGCGTTGAGATCTGTAGAAAGGTAGAGAATGGGCAAGGAAGCCACCCGCGTTCGCCGCCGTGAGCGCAAGAACATCGCGTCCGGCATCGCGCACGTCAATTCGTCGTTCAACAACACCACCATCACCATCACCGACGCGCAGGGCAACACCATTGCCTGGTCGTCGGCCGGCACGATGGGCTTCAAGGGTTCGCGCAAGTCGACCCCCTATGCGGCGCAGGTCGCCGCTGAAGACGTCTCCAAGAAGGCGCAGGAACACGGTATGCGCACGCTGGAAGTCGAAGTCGCGGGTCCGGGTTCGGGCCGTGAATCGGCGCTGCGCGCGTTGCAGGCCGCGGGCTTCACCGTCACCTCGATCCGCGACGTGACCACGATCCCGCACAATGGTTGCCGCCCGCGCAAGCGTCGGCGGGTCTGATATTTCAATCGCTGGCGGCCCGGCCGCCAGCGTTTCGTTTTGATGCTATCGCGCGGACTGCTCCGCGATCTCCAACGCCAGAGATTTTCATTGGCATGGGTGAAACAGTGACGATCCAGAAAAATTGGCAAGAACTGATTCGGCCGAACAAGCTCGTGGTCACGCCGGGCTCCGACCCGACGCGTTTTGCGACCCTCGTTGCCGAACCGCTCGAGCGCGGCTTCGGCCAGACGCTGGGCAACGCGCTGCGGCGCGTGCTGCTGTCATCGCTGCAGGGTGCCGCGGTGCAGTCGGTTCATATCGACGGCGTGCTGCATGAGTTCTCCTCGATCGCCGGCGTGCGCGAAGACGTTACCGACATCGTGCTGAACATTAAGGACATCTCGATCAAGATGCAGGGCGAAGGCCCGAAGCGCATGGTCGTGAAGAAGCAGGGTCCCGGCACCGTCACCGCCGGCGACATCCAGACCGTCGGCGACGTCGTGGTGCTCAATCCGGACTTGCAGATCTGCACGCTGGACGAGGGCGCCGAGATCCGCATGGAATTCACCGTGGCCGGCGGCAAGGGCTACGTCGCCGCCGAGCGCAACCGTCCCGAGGACGCGCCGATCGGCCTGATCCCGGTCGACAGCCTGTTCTCCCCGGTGCGCAAGGTCTCCTACAAGGTCGAGAACACCCGCGAGGGCCAGATCCTCGACTACGACAAATTGACCATGACGATCGAGACCAACGGCGCGATCTCGCCGGACGACGCGGTGGCCTATGCCGCCCGCATCCTGCAGGATCAGCTCAACGTGTTCGTCAACTTCGAAGAGCCGCGCAAGGAAGTCACCCAGGAGATCATCCCGGATCTGGCGTTCAACCCGGCGTTCCTCAAGAAGGTCGACGAGTTGGAGTTGTCGGTGCGTTCGGCGAACTGCCTGAAGAACGATAACATCGTCTATATCGGCGACCTGGTGCAGAAGTCGGAAGCGGAAATGCTGCGCACCCCGAACTTCGGCCGCAAGTCGCTCAACGAGATCAAGGAAGTGCTGGCCCAGATGGGTCTGCATCTCGGCATGGAAGTGCCGGGCTGGCCGCCGGAAAACATCGACGAATTGGCCAAGCGCTTCGAGGATCATTACTGAGCGAATAGGGAGTAGCGAATAGCGAATAGATCTTCTGACTACTCGCCATTCGCTATTCGCCATTCGCTGACTTGGGCGAACGCAGGCAGCCCACCTGAGCAAAAAGTCCGACGGACCGTCGCGACAGTTTGAAATTTTGAGGACTAGAAAATGCGTCACGGCAAGGTTCATCGCAAGCTCAACCGCACCGCCGAACATCGCAAGGCGATGTTTGCCAACATGTGCGCGTCGCTGATCAAGCACGAGCAGATCGTCACCACGCTGCCGAAGGCCAAGGAGCTCCGCCCGATCGTGGAGAAGCTGGTCACCCTCGGCAAGAAGGGCGGCCTCGCGCTGCGCCGCCAGGCGATCAGCGAGATGAAGGATCAGGATCAGGTCCGCAAGCTGTTCGACGTGCTGGCCAAGCGCTACGCCGACCGTCAGGGCGGCTACACCCGCATCATCAAGGCCGGCTTCCGCTACGGCGACAACGCGCCGATGGCGGTGATCGAATTCGTCGACCGCGACGAAAACGCCAAGGGCCTCGACTCCGGCCAGGCCGAAGAGAAGGCCGCGTAAGCGGGCCGAGAATCGGATAAGCTGTCTTCGGAGAAATCCTTTAGGGGAGTTTCTTTTGCGGAAGATAACGGTCAACGGCGAGCTCGATCATCTGTTTAGCGATGATCGGGACTCCCGGATTGAAGGGCTCGCGGAAAAGCTCCGCGTTCCCTCCTATGGCGGCAATAATCTTTACCGGCCGAGTCGGGCGCTGTCCGAAGCCGAGAGCGAACTGATCAACCGGATAGGGACGGTTGCGCCGCCGGTGGGCACCACGACATAGTCCGTCATATCGCTCAATTGAAGTGTGACCTGTGCCGGATGATTTCATCACACTCTATCGGCCAGATGTTTTTGAACGATTTCGCGGCGACGGTTTTACCGAGCCGGCTGACGCGAAGCAGTGGTTCGCGTCCTGCATAGCCTTCCAATACGACGATATCGCCAAGCGCCATCTGTGTGAACTTCGGATCTCACCGACCAGGCTGGAAGAGGCGCGGCTGCTGTGGAAGCGCGACACCGGACGCATCGATATCCTCGGCGATACCATCCCGGATCATTTCAAACAGGCCGGATTTCTTGCCTATTGGCTGCGCCGACGGATGGTCGTCGGTTGGTGGCAGCGTAATCTCGTCGATCACGCCTCGGAGGAGCAGGACAAATTTCTGCTGTCGGTCAACGAGGTGTGCGCATTCTTTGTCGGTTTGCGGCTGTGCGTGTATTTCGAGATGAAATCGCAGATCGACGAAAACGATCATATCGGTCACGCGCTTCAGGACATCAATCTCGGCAGTGATCTGAAGTTCGACGTCGCGACGCTGTTGAAACACAAGAATGTTTCGCCCCATGCGTTGTACTTGATCTATCGCACTCTGTTCTATGATCTGAGCAAGCCGCCGCGGAAAGCGACGGTGCTGTCGCTGGTCCGCTAGGGCGTCGGCGTTTGTGCGGGAAACGGTCGCCTGCCGATTGCGGCCGCGGCCCGCGCACCCGATATCTCCGGCATCAACCACGGAGATAGCAGATGAAGATCGATCTTTCCGGCAAGACCGCGCTGGTGACCGGCTCCACCGCCGGCATCGGCCACGCCATCGCCAAGGGCCTCGCCGCCGCGGGCGCCAGCGTGGTGGTCAATGGCCGCAGCCAGGGCAAGGTCGACGCCGCGGTCGCGGCGATCGGCAAGGTCGCCGCCGGCGGCAAGATCATCGGCGTCGCCGCCGACGTCTCCACCGCGGACGGCTGCGACGCGCTGGTCACCGCCTATCCGGACGTCGACATCCTGATCAACAATGCCGGCATCTTCGAGCCGAAGGGTTTCTTCGACATTCCCGACGAGGACTGGGCGCGGTTCTTCGACGTCAACGTGATGAGCGGGATAAGGCTGTCGCGCGCCTATATGCCGGCGATGCTGAGCCGCAACTGGGGCCGCATCGTCTTCATCGCCTCGGAATCCGCGATCATGATTCCGAAGGAGATGATCCACTACGGCATGACCAAGACCGCCCAGCTCTCGGTCTCGCGCGGGCTCGCCGAGCTGACCCGCGGCACCGCGGTCACCGTCAACGCGGTGATGCCGGGGCCGACGATGTCGGAAGGCGTGCAGACCTTCGTCGCCGATCTCGCCAGGCAGAACGGCGAATCCGAAGCCGAGGCCGCGGCGAACTTCGTCAAACAGCACCGCCCAGGCTCGCTGATCCAGCGCTTCGCCAGCGTCGAGGAGGTCGCCAACATGGTGGTGTATGTCAGCTCGAAAGAGGCCTCCGCCACCAACGGCGCCGCGCTGCGCGTCGAGGGCGGGCTGATCCAGACCATCGCGTGAAGGCAATTGAATCGAGGAAGGTCATGAATGCAAAAGCCTCTGCCGTCGAGGGAAGCTGCAGATGCGGACAGGTGCGGATCAGGATCAGCGCTCCGCCGCTGCTGACCATGGCCTGCCACTGCACCGGATGTCAGAAGATGTCAGCCAGCGCCTTTTCGCTCAGCGCTGCGTTTCCCAGCGCGGCGTTTGCGGTCACCCAAGGTGAGCCTGTCATTGGCGGGTTGCACGGAGCGGCCCGCCACTATTTCTGCCCGCATTGCATGAGCTGGATGTTCACCCGGCCGGAGGGGATCGATTTTCTGGTCAATGTTCGCGCGACGATGCTGGAGGACGCCCACGGCTTCACGCCATTCATCGAGACCTTCACCAGCGAGAAACTGCCTTGGGCGACGACGCCCGCTGTCCATAGCTTTCCAGCATTCCCAGCACTTGATCAATATGAAGGACTGACGAAGGCTTATGCCGAGGCGACCGCCGCGCCGAGCTAGTCAAGGTCGCCGCGGCGGCTTTGCCGCTGCAGGTCTCTTCGCCCCTACCACCCCTCCAGCACGATCTTGCCGACCGAAGTACCGGACTCGATCTGCGCATGCGCCTTTATCAAGTTGGCGGCGTTGATGGCGCCGAAGCTGCGGTCGAGCGTGGTGCGCAAGACGCCCTTGTCGATCAGGTCGGAGACGTCGTTAAGTAGCTGATGCTGCGCGATCATGTCGGCGGTCTGGTAGGTCGAGCGGGCGAACATCGCCTCCCAATGCAGCGACGCCGATTTGGCCTTCAGCGGCATGGCATCCAACGTCGCGGGATCGTCGATCAGCGCGATCTTGCCCTGCGGCGCCAAAATCTCGATCAGCGCCGGGAAATGCTGCTCGGTGCCGGTGAGGCTGGCGATCAGCGCCACCGGCGGCAGCTTCAATGCGGCGATCTGCGCCGGCAGCGGCTTGGAATGATCGACGACATGATGCGCGCCGAGCTGCAGGCACCATTGGCTGCTCTGCGGCCGCGACGCGGTCGCCACCACGGTGAGGCCGGTCAACCGTCGCGCCAGCTGGATCAGGATCGAGCCGACGCCGCCGGCGCCGCCCACGATCAACAGCGTGCGCGGATCAAAGCTCTTGCCGGGCGCCACGCCGAGCCGGTCGAACAGCAGCTCCCAGGCGGTGATCGAGGTCAGCGGCAGGGCCGCGGCCTGCGCGAACGACAGCGTCGCGGGCTTGTTGCCGACGATGCGTTCGTCGACCAGATGGAATTCCGAATTGGTGCCCGGCCGCACGATCGAGCCGGCGTACCACACCTCGTCGCCGGGCTTGAACAGCGTCACTTCCGGGCCGACCGCGTCGACGATGCCTGCGGCGTCGTAGCCGAGAATCTTGCGCTCGCCGGCCGGCGCCGCGGCGCGCTTGCGCACCTTGGTGTCGACCGGATTGACCGACACCGCGCGCACCGCGACGCGCAGGTCGCGCCCCAGCGGCGTCGGGATCGCGGTCTCGAAATCGACCAAGGCTTCGGCGTGGTCGATGGGAAGGGGATTGCTGTAGCCGACGGCTTTCATGCGACGCTCCATATGCTGCGGCCGTAGCCTGTCCTCGGGCCGCTCGCATTGCAAGTACTGTCATTTCGGGGATATAGTCACCGATCGGATACTATTGGACCAACACGCATGAAGCGGCGCGATTTCAACTGCGGTCCCGGTTGCCCGGTGGAGGTCACGCTCGACCTGATCGACGGCAAGTGGAAGGGCGTGATCCTGTATCATCTGCAGGAGGGCCGGCTGCGGTTCGGCGAATTGCGCAAGAAGATGCCGGGCATCACCCAGCGGATGCTGACCAAGCAGCTGCGGGCCTTGGAAGACGACGCTCTGGTCACCCGCAAGGTGTTCGCCGAGGTGCCGCCGCGGGTGGAATATGCGCTGTCGGAGACCGGGCTGCGGTTGCGGCCGGTGATCGACGCGCTGAGGCGCTGGGGCGAGGATCACCAGGCCCGGCAAGCGGCCGGCGCGCAGCCCAGCGCCGCGGCCGACGCCGACCATGCCGCGGTCGCGGCGGACCGCAGCCTGTGATCGCGCCGCAGCGTTTGCTTCTCTTGAGCCGTCCGCGCGCCTATATCTCATCGCTCAACAGCGGGATTCTTTCATGACTTCGACACGCGCGCTCACCGCCCTGGTGCTGGCCTTGATTCTCTCCGTTCCGGCGCAGGCGCAGCCGCAGGATCGCCGGGTGCCGTCCTCGCCCGCCGAACTGAAGCTCAGCTACGCGCCGATCGTGCAGCGGGTGCAGCCGGCGGTGGTCAACGTCTACGCCGCCAAGGTGGTGCAGAACCGCAACCCGCTGTTGGAGGATCCGATCTTCCGCCGCTTCTTCGGCGTGCCCGGCCAGCAGCCGGAGCAGATGCAGCGCTCGCTCGGCTCGGGCGTGATGGTCGATCCGTCGGGCCTGGTGGTGACCAACAACCACGTCATCGAGGGCGCCGATCAGGTCAAGGTGTCTTTGTCCGACAAGCGGGAATTCGAGGCCGAGATCGTGCTGAAGGACAGCCGCACCGACCTCGCGGTGCTGCGGCTGAAAGAGGTCGCCGGCGAGAAATTCCCGACGCTGGATTTCTCCAACTCCGATGAACTCTTGGTCGGCGACGTGGTGCTGGCGATCGGCAATCCGTTCGGCGTCGGCCAGACCGTGACCCACGGCATCATCTCGGCGTTGGCGCGCACCCAGGTCGGCATCACCGACTACCAATTCTTCATTCAGACCGACGCCGCGATCAATCCCGGCAATTCCGGCGGCGCCTTGGTCGACGTCAACGGCCGGCTGGTCGGCATCAACACGGCTATCTTCTCGCGCTCCGGCGGCTCGCAGGGCATCGGCTTTGCGATTCCGGCCAACATGGTGCGGGTGGTGGTGGCTTCGGCGAAGAGCGGCGGCAAGGAGGTCAAGCGGCCGTGGCTCGGCGCGCGGCTGCAGGCGGTGACGCCGGAGATCGCCGAAACGCTCGGTCTCAAGCTGCCGAGCGGCGCGCTGGTGGCGAGCGTCACCGCGGGCAGCCCCTCGGCCCGCGCAGGATTGAAACTCTCCGACCTGATCATTGCCATCGACGGCTTCACCGTCGACGACCCCAACGCGTTCGATTATCGCTTCGTCACCAGGCCGCTCGGCGGCGCCGCGCAGGTCGACGTGCAGCGCGGCGGCAAGCTGGTCAAGCTGGCGATCCCGCTGGAGACCGCGCCGGACACCGGGCGCGACGAAATCGTGGTGAAGTCGCGCTCGCCGTTCCAGGGCGCCAAGGTCGCCAACATCTCGCCGGCGCTGGCGGACGAATTGCGGCTCGATCCCAGCGTCGAGGGCGTGGTGGTGATCGATCTCGCCGACGATGCGACGGCCGCCGGCGTCGGCTTCCAGAAGGGCGACATCATCATCGCCGTCAACAACAAGAGGATCGCCCGCACCGCCGACCTCGAGCGGATCGCCGCCGAACCCTCGCGGCTGTGGCGCATCACCGTGGTGCGCGGCGGCCAGCAGATCAACGTCACGCTCGGCGGATGAGGCGCGCAACCGATCTCCTCTTCACCCTCCCCCTTGCGGGGAGGGTGGACCGGCGTAGCGAAGCGAAGCCGGGCCGGGTGGGGGTAGCCACAGGCGCAGTGCTCGCATTACCCCCACCCGGCCGGCCCAAGAGGGCCGGCCACCCTCCCCGCAAGGGGGAGGGTGACTCGCGGCCATCGCCGTCGGTCCATCACGACCGTGCTTGCGGGGAGAGGGAGAAAGCGCGCCGATGAGCCCGAAGCGCCCACAGCCATCGGACAACCTGTTCGCCGCGGCGGGCATGGAGCGGGATGCGCCGCATCCGTTGCCGGACCGGCTGCGGCCGCGCGCGCTCGAAGACGTGGTCGGGCAGGATCACATTCTCGGCCCCGACGGCGCGCTGACAAGGATGCTGGAGACCCGCACGCTCGGCTCGCTGGTGTTCTGGGGGCCGCCCGGCACCGGCAAGACCACGGTCGCGCGGTTGTTGGCCGACACCACCGAACTGCATTTCGAGCAGATCTCCGCGGTGTTCTCCGGCGTCGCCGATCTGAAGAAAGTGTTCGACGCCGCCCGTGCCCGCCGCCAGACCGGCCGCGGCACGCTGTTGTTCGTCGACGAGGTGCACCGCTTCAACAAGGCGCAGCAGGATTCCTTTCTGCCGGTGATGGAAGACGGCACCGTGGTGCTGGTCGGCGCCACCACCGAGAATCCGTCGTTCGAACTCAACGCCGCGCTGCTGTCGCGCGCGCGCGTGCTGGTGTTTCATTCGCTCGACGCGCAAGCGATCGAGAAGCTCTACGCCCACGCCGAAACGGTGGAAGCCAAGAAGCTGCCGCTCGATGCCGAGGCGAGGGCGGTGCTGGTGCGGATGGCGGATGGCGACGGCCGCGCCGCGCTGACGCTCGCCGAAGAGGTGTGGCGCGCCGCGCGCGCCGATGAGGTGTTCAACGCCGAGCAGCTGCAGGAGATCCTGCAGCGCCGCGCGCCGATCTACGACAAATCCGCCGACGGCCATTACAATCTGATTTCGGCGCTGCATAAATCGGTGCGCGGCTCAGATCCCGATGCGGCGTTGTACTATCTGTGCCGGATGCTCGACGCCGGCGAAGATCCGTTGTTCCTGGCGCGCCGCGTGGTGCGGATGGCAGTCGAGGACATTGGCCTCGCCGATCCGCAAGCGCTGGTGATCTGCAACGCCGCCAAGGACGCTTATGATTTCTTGGGCTCGCCCGAGGGCGAGTTGGCGATCGCGCAGGCGGTGATTTATCTGGCCACCGCGCCGAAATCCAACGCCGCCTACAAGGCCTACAAGGCCGCAATGCGCGCGGCGAAGCAGGGCGGCTCGCTGCTGCCGCCGAAACACATTCTCAACGCCCCGACCAAACTGATGAAATCCGAGGACTACGGCGCGGGCTATCAATACGATCACGACACCCCGGAAGGCTTTTCCGGCCAGGAGTACTTTCCCGACGCGCTCGGTCACCAGACCTTCTACGATCCGCCGGACCGCGGCTTCGAGCGCGAAATCCGCAAGCGGCTGGATTACTGGGCGAAGCTGCGCAACAGCAAAACCTAGGGCCTTCGGTTGGGATTGACTCGTCCAACCAAAATCGGCGTCATTCCGGATTGCGAGTTCGAAGAACGAGCAGGTCCGGAATTCATAATCCCTGCGGTGGTTTTGAATTCCGGGTTTACTCGCAGCTGACGCGGCTCGTGCCCCGGAATGACGACCTCGGTCGGGAAGCGCGTCACCTCAGTTTGCTCGGTCTGCATCGGATGGACAACCGATGGAAAGCTCAGATCGAGCGCCCGGTCCACTGTTTGAGGTTGGTGAAAATCTCGGGGGTGATGCGCAGGCCGCGGTTGACGAAATCGCCGGTGGTATGCACGGCGATCACATAGCGTTGCTTCGTTTGGTCGTCGTAGAAGTACACCGGGCTGCCGCTCTGTCCGCCTTCGGTATCGACCATGTATTCCACGAAGCTCGGTCCCATTTTGCGGATGCGTCCGGCATTGTACCACAGCGTTCCATACGGCTTGTCGGCCTCGTAGGGATAGCCGGCGTTGTTGACGAACAGCATCTGCGCCTTGTTTTCGCTGTCCTCGTCGGCGAAGCATTTCAGGCCGAAATAGCCCAGCCGGTCGGCCGAGGTCAGCCCGTCGCACTCCGACTGCTCGGGAAACTGGATGACGGCGTAATCCGCCGCGGCGGCGGTGTCTCCGATGGTGTCGCTGGCCTGCCGCCACTGCTCCGGAATGATGCAGCGGTCGAGACTGGTCACGAAGTAACCATAGGGCGCGGTGGTTCCGTTGCGGCCGGGGATGACGCGGATGTTGCGCGCCCTGCGGTTGTTGCCGCCGGTGTTGTTGTAGATCACGTGGGCGGCGGTCAGCACGGCCTTCGGCCCGATGATGAATCCGGTGCCGAAACCCACCGGTCCGGATTCGTACTCCACCTCCAGATGGCAGATGCAGCGCCAGGGGGTGGTGGAGGTGTCCGGCACCATCGCGCGGTTGTCGACGCCCATGACGTTCTCCGGCTTGGCGGCGAAGGCGCGGGCCTGCGGGGACGGCGACAGCGGCGGCGTGCCTTCGGAAAAGAACCCACCGTCCGGCCGTGCCAGCACGGTGGTCGGACCGGCGACGCGCTTGCTCTCGAATCCCGAAGTGATGGCGCGGAAGATGTTGAAGCCCGGCACCTGCTCGGCGGAGCCGCCGCCGTTGGTCTCAGACATGAAACTCGGCAGCACCCACGGGTCGTGCTGCGGATCGGAGACCGCCTTATGCTGCTCGATTGTTGCCATGCTGCTGGCTGGCTCGCTCTGGGTCGCGGCGCGCGGCGATCGCCGCTGCCGAGGCGTCGCGGGCTTCCTGGGTGCCTGGGCCATCAAGTTTCTCCGAGGAATTCGGCGAGAGATATGCGGCTGTAGCCCCGCGGCGTCCCGGCCTCTTCGCCCGCCCTGACCACCTTGATCGGCAACGTGCTCTCGGTGCTGCGCGAGCGATTGCGTGCGACCTGATCCCAGTCGTACTGGAACAGCTCGGCGAAGTACGCGTTGGCGTCGGCGTTCCAGATCACCAGGCTGGCATCGCGGTTGGGTCCGGTGCCCGCCGCGGTCCAGTTCTGCGAGCCGAGCACAGCGATGTCGTCGTCGATCACGATGCCCTTGGTGTGGCACTTGTCGAAGTAGCGGACGTGATCAGCATCGGTCTCGAGCCCGAAGGTCTTCATCTGCCGCAGCGTATCGCGCTCGTTGCCGAAGCCGCTGCGGAAGATCACGCGCACGTCGCGGATCTTGTTCTGGCGGTCCTTCACCGCTTTGACGATGTCGAGGAAATGCGCGGGCGTGCTGGCGATGTCCTTCCATAGCGAGAACGACTGATTCTCGATCAGCACGCGGTGCTTGGCCTTGGAAATCAGTTCGACGATCACTTCCGGATAGTTGTCCGGCGTCAGCAGCGGCTGGACCTTGATCCTGCCTTTCAGGAGCTTGGGCTTGAACGGCTTGAAGGCGCGCGCCCGCGGCGCTTCCTCGATCAGGCCGAGCGGAACCAGCACCTCGGGCATCACCGGCTGCGGCGCCTCTTGTTCTGCCGCCGCTCTGTTGTCCTCGAAGTCCTGTTCGAGATGATTGCGGAAGGTGGCGGCGAGCCCTGCATGGGTCACCAGAGCGTGCCATTCGCGGTTGTAGCGCTGGACCTCGTCCTGGGTGACCTCTCCGATCTCATCGACGCTCCGCTCGATCGGCGCCTGGTTGGAGGATTGCCAGTTGCCGCTGGAGAGCCAGAACATCCGGTCGGTCGGTCCGTCGCGGCCGGAGGTCGCGCTCCAGACCGCGACCTTGATGTGATAGGCGGTCGGGAACAAGCCGCCGCGGCCGAGTGAGGCGGGGGCCCACGCGAAGCGAGTCTCGGCGATGTCGCTGAGGTTGTCGAGCGTGTCGGCTTCCGGAATGTCCTGGGCTTTGGTATCGCCGCCGATATCGTCGGGGATGTCGGCGTCGCCGCGCTGGCGGTCGAGCGTGAGTACGATCTTGCTGTCGCCGCGCTGCGCGATCGCCTCGATCGCCTCGACCACATGCGGCGCGGTCATGTGATACATGCCGATGGTGAGCTGATTGCTATCCTTGTCGCCCAGGAACTGCCGCAGCACCGGCCACCCGGCCTCGGGGCTGACATGCAGCAGGATCGTCATGTCGTCGGTGACCGGATCGAGGTTGAAGCGCGGGTCGGTCCGGTCGCGCTGGTAGTTGGCCTGGCGCCCGGCGAACGACTCGGTGTCGAACGCGAGACGCTGCTCGGCGATGGTGCGCGGATCGGCGGTTTCCACCGCGATGGCCACGCCGTCCTGCGTGCTTTTCAGATCGAACGAGGCGGGGTCGATCGTGGTGCCGGGGGCGACGCCGACGATGACGCCGAAGTCGTCGGTGATGACGCCGTTGCTGAACAGGTAGTCCGCCTTTACCGACAGCACGTCCGTTTGCCCGAGCAAATGCTGCCGCACTGTCTCCGCGGCGGCCGTCGCCGCCTCGCGGTCGGTGCGCCGCGGCGGCGCCTGATCCGCTCGCACCACGGGCGGATCGACCGATGCTGCGCTGATGGTCCGGGCGAGGCCGCCGAGCCGGACCGAGATCTCCAGCGGAATGCTGAAGGTGATCGCGCCGTCGGACGCCAACGCGGACGCCAGCGCGGGCGCCGGCAGTTGCGCAGCGTCGCGAGGTGCCGCCGGCGGCGCGGCGCGCGTCGTGTCGGCAGAGCGGGCCGCCGCTTCGGTCTGCCAGGGCCGCTTGAGGAGGATGCGCGCCAGATCGCTCGCCGGCACCGCGTAATTGGTGTCGAACGCCGTGCCGGCGAAATGCAGGCCGACGGCGCGGCCGGTCGTCACGTCGACGACGACGGAGCCGGAGCTTCCTGGAAGGGTGGAGCAATCATAGGTCGCGCTGCTGCCGCGGCGGCCGCTGTAGAAGCCCGGCGAGAACCGCTTTTTCCCGGTCACCGCCCCGAACAGCTTCTGGAACGGCGCCGGATCGTAGCCGTTGTTCGACCCGGGAAAACCGATCACCGCGACCATCTGGTCGTCGCTCAGCGGAGCGGTGAACAGCTTGACCGGCGGATCGATCCGATCGGTCCCGGCGGTGCGGGCGACGCGCAGCAGGCACATGTCGAGTGAGTCGTCGCCGGAGATCCAGATGATCTCCGTGATCGGAAATTCGCGCGCCGAGCCGCCGGTCACTTCCTCGCGGAAATCGATCCGCGCCGATTGCCGCACCGAGCCGTCCGGCACGCCGGGACGAAACACGTAGCCCGCGCCGGAGCGCGCACCGAATTCGCTGCCGACATGGGCGTTGGTGACGATGATGTCGCTGCCGAGATCGCTGCCGACGATCCACCCGGTCCCGACCCACGGATAGCGCACGTTGTTGACGAGTTCGATCCGCCCGACCGAGCGGATCACCGGATCGAGCACGCTGCGTCGCTTCTCCAGTTCGGCCAGCAGCGCCTTCGAGGCGGCTTCGTTGGGGTCCTGGAATCGCGGATCGCCGTCGGGCGACCGGCTGGAGGTCACGAAACGATCGTCGGTGACCGCAAGCACAGGGCGATACCAGCGCACCACTGCCTCGAGGGACGCCGTCTCCGGTCTTGCGAGGGTTGCCGTCGCCGGATCGGCTCCCGGCATTTCCGTCGCCGACATGCCCTCCATGCCGGGGCTCTTGCGCAAGATCTGCTCGGCCTTGCGACGCAGCAGGCTGAGGTACTCCCGGTCGTCGCCCATGGCGTAGCGCTCCGAAAATGCAACCTATGTTTGCATTGTTTCCGCGGACTCGCAAGGCGAGTTTGTTGTCGGTTGGCGAACAACACGCGTGGTAGTCAGCCTCTGCGCCCGCTTGGCGCGGCATAGTACCTGATTGAACGTGCCGCTTCGTCGTCCCGGTGGCGACACGGACGCCATTGAGACGCCGGATCATGGGAGAACCAACAGCTCCGGCGCCCATCACTATCTTACCGTGCCGGGGCCGCTCATGGCCTCGTCGACTGCGTCCGTCTCGCCGGGCCGGCTGAGATTGTCGGATTTTGAGCTACGTCATGGGCTGGCGCTGCAGAGACTGCTCAGCTTCCGAGGTCAACAGCTTCGGATGCCGACCATGACGACATCAATCCTGTCCCGCGCTTTCGCCACCGGCCTCGCTGCCGCCCTCGCGACGACGCCGGCGCTGGCCTGTACCCGGCTGCTCTATCACGGCGCCAACAACCAGGTGATCACCGCGCGGTCGATGGACTGGCGGTTCGAGATGCCGACCGATCTGTGGAGTTTTCCGCGCGGCATCGCGCGCTCCGGCGAGGTCGGGCCGAACTCGCTGAAATGGACGTCGAAATACGGCAGCGTGATCGCGTCGGGCTACGACGTGTCGAGTTCGGACGGCATCAACGAGGCGGGCCTGGTCGCCAATCTGCTGTGGCTTTCGGAATCGCAATATCCGAAGTTCGAGCCTGGCCGACCCGGCCTGTCGATCGCGCTGTGGGCGCAGTATGCGCTGGACAATTTCGCCACGGTGGCGGAGGCGGTGGCGTATTTTAAGACCGATCCGTTCACGCTCTACACCGACAACGTGCCCGGCAAGAACGACCTGCTCGCCACGCTGCATCTGTCGCTGTCGGACGCCACCGGCGACAGCGCCATCGTCGAATATATCGACGGCAAGCCTGTCATTCATCACGACCGCAAGTATCAGGTGATGACCAATTCGCCGATCTTCGAGAAGCAGCTGGCACTCGACGACTACTGGAAGGAGATCGGTGGCATGGTGATGCTGCCGGGCACCAACCGCGCCGCCGACCGCTTCGTGCGGGCGTCGTTCTACGTCGACGCGATCCCGAAGGATGCCAGCCCCGACCGCGCCGTCGCCAGCGTGTTCAGCGTGATCCGCAACGTCTCGGTGCCGTTCGGGATTTCGACGAAGGACCAGCCGAACATTTCCTCGACGCGGTGGCGCACCGTCGCCGACCATCAGCGCAAGCTGTACTTCTTCGAATCCGTGCTGACCCCGAACGTGTTCTGGGTCGACCTCAAGACCATCGATTTCTCCGCCGACAAGGGCAAGGTGAAGAAGCTCGAGCTCGGCCCGCAGCAATCCCACACCTTCTCCGGCGACGCGACGGCGCATTTCCAGGTCGCAACCCCGTTCAAGTTCTTAGGCCTGCCGCAGTGAGCGCGATCGCCTGACGCAAGGCCCGCGACAGCGGCGGGGGCGTGTTGTCGCGGGATGATCCGGACGCCGCCGCGGGCGATGCTACGGCACCAGCACCGCGGCGCCGAGCACGTCGCCGGCGCGCAGCCGATCCAGCACCGCATTGGCCTCAGGGAGCGGATAGGCGTGGGTTTCGGTCTTGATCCCGGCTTGCTGCGCGACCTTGAGAAAGTCGACGCCGTCCTGCCGGGTGAGGTTGGCGACCGAGACCAGCTGCCGCTCTTCCCACAACAGGCTGTAGGGAAAGCTCGGGATGTCGCTCATGTGAATGCCGGCGCAGACCACGCGGCCGCCCTTGCGCACCGCGCGCAGCGCCGCCGGCACCAGTTCGCCGGCCGGGGCGAAGATGATCGCGGCGTCGAGCGGCTCCCCCGGCAGCTCGTCGGAGCCGCCGGCCCACTCGACGCCGAGGCTGCGGGCAAAGTTTTGCGCGGCGGCGTCGCCGTGGCGGGTAAAGGCGTAAACGCGGCGGCCCTGCCAGCGCGCCAGCTGCGCCACGATGTGCGCCGCCGCGCCGAAGCCGTACAGCCCGAGCCGCTCGGCTTGGCCGGCGATCACCAGCGCGCGCCAACCGATCAGCCCGGCGCACAACAGCGGCGCGATCGCAACGTCATCGCCCAATTCGCCGAGCGCGAAGGCGTAGCGCGCATCCGCAATGGTGTGGCTGGCGAAGCCGCCGTCGCGGGTGTAGCCGGTGAACAGCGGCGCGTCGCAGAGGTTTTCCTGGCCGGCGCGGCAATAGCGGCAGACCCTGCAGGTGTGGCCGAGCCAGGGAATGCCGACGCGGTCGCCGACCTGGTGCGTGCTGACGCCGCGACCGACCGCCTCGACGCGGCCGACGATCTCGTGGCCCGGGATGATCGGGTAGCGGATGTTCGGCAATTCGCCGTCGACGACGTGCAGATCGGTGCGGCAGACGCCGCAGGCGTTGACCTTGACGCGGACCTCGCCATCGCCGGGCTGCGGTGTCGCGCGCTGCTGCATCAACAGCGGCGCGCCGGGCGCCGTCAGCACCATCGCCTGCATCTGCCACTCCGCGCCGTCGATCCTGCTGAGCCAAGGATACATCCGGCTGGAACCTGCAAGCAATCAGCGATGCGATGCGGGCTGCGCTGCGACTTCGCCTCATCCGCCTCGTGGCTGCCGACGCCGGCCGACCACAGCCGGATGTTTTGTCGCGAGGCCGCTCGCTGGCAATCCGCAGCTCCAGAGCGTATAATTTCGCTGCAGTCACGGTGGGTCCGATGTCGATGTTTGCCAGCAAATTAACCTTCGCTGTCGTCGTGACGCTTGGTCTTAGCGCTGGCGTCGCGCAGGCCCAGGTGGCGCCGGTGCGCTATTGGCTTCCGGGCGGGCTGTTCGGCTTCGGCGGCAATGCCACCACGAGCGTCGACAGCTACAGCAATTTTCCGAGCTTCGACGCCAATGCCGCCGGCGGCGGCGCCGATTGGCGCGACAATTTTCCGACCGGCCCGTTTCTGCGCGGCGAGAGCGGCAGCCTCAGCCTGAGCGGGCTCGGCCAGACCAGCGCCTTCGGCAGTTTCGGCGCGCTCAACTATGACAGCACGCAGTTCGGCTACGCCTTCAAAGGCGCCGGCGGCTTGCCGGTCAAGGTGTTCGCCGGATTCGACAGCCTGAAATACGACTCCGACGTGCTGCGGCCGCTGACGCCGTTGAGCAGCGATGCCGGCACGCCGGCGGCCTACAGCGCCAATGTCGGCTTCGAAATTCAGCCGGCGGCCAATCTCAGCCTGTCGTTCGGCGCCGGCTACACCCAGCAGCAATCCGGCCGCCTCGATAGCGACATCAACTCGCGGCTGCTGCCCGGCGAGTCGCCGTTGTTATTCGGCGGTCGCCGCTAGCAGCAGCGCGCATCGCATGAAGTCGTTCCGCAAGGAATTGTGGTTTCAAACCCCTGGCCGCCGGGCGTTCATCAACATCACGCCGGAGGTGACCGCCGCGCTGCACGACAGCGGCGTGCGCGAAGGGCTGCTGCTGGTCAACGCCATGCACATCACCGCCTCGGTGTTCATCAACGACGACGAGAGCGGGCTGCACGCCGACTACGAACTCTGGCTGGAAAAGCTCGCGCCGCACGAGCCGGTGGCGGGCTATCGCCACAACCGCACCGGCGAGGACAATGCCGACGCCCATATGAAGCGCCAGCTGATGGGCCGCGAGGTGGTGGTCGCGATCACCGACGGCAAGCTCGACTTCGGCCCGTGGGAGCAGATTTTTTACGGCGAGTTCGACGGTGGCCGGCGCAAGCGGGTGTTGATCAAGATCATCGGCGAATAGGGGCGCGACTACCACCAGCCGCGCGGGCCGGGGGCAAAGCCCGGGCCGCGGCGTTGCGGCACGGCGGGGCCCTGGTTGCGCTGGAAGAAGCTGAAGAAATCGTCGCCGTCGTCGCGCTCGGCCATCGCAGGCGCAGGCGCAGGCACGGTCGGCTTGCGGGTGATGAAGCCGCCCTGCGGCTGGTTGCTCAGCACCGCGACGAATTCGGTGCGATAGTTGGTCTCTTTGCTCAGCGGCTCGTCCGAGACCACGATCGAGGACCGCGGCATCGCGGTGACGCCGATCCGCGCAAGCTCGTCCTGCGGAAAGCTGATGCGGTCGAGCGCGGCTTTGGCGTCGTCGCCATGATCGATCGTCACCGCGCTCCAGCGCAGCCCGCTCTCGTCACGCGCCATCGCGGTGAACACGTGGGTGCCGATCGGCCGATCGGGATCGCGGATGCTGATCGGAATTTCGATGCTGGCGTCGAACACCTCGCCGCCGTCCGGCCACGGCTTATGGGTGTTGCGGCGGACGTACAGCGTCTGCGTCGCGCGGCTGATGTAGATCGACACCGGCTCCAGCGCGAGCTTGGCCTCGTTGGCCGCCGTCACGGCGGTGGCCTTGGCGGCGGCGGCGGACTTCGCGGCGTCCTTGGCCGCCAAGGCGGCGGCGCGCTTGGTCTCGGCGTCGGCGCGGGCGGCGTCGAGCTGCGCCGCGGCGTCCGCGGCGTTTTGCGCGGCGATCTGCTGCCGCTCGTCCAGTCGGGGCCTGTTCGGCTCGGTCGCGGCGGCGAGCGCCTTGTCGGCCGCCTTCAGCTGGGCATCGGCGCGCGCTTTGGCCTTCTCCAGCTTGCGCAGCGCCGCGGCGAGCGCGGATGCGTCGCGGCTTGCCGCGGCGTTGGCCTTCTTGGCCGCCTCGGCGGTGGCGCTGGCCTCCGCGGCCTCGCGGCTCAGCATCTCGGCGCGCGCCGGCGCCGTCGCCAGCGCCTCGGCCTTCGGCGTGAACAGGGCCGGGTGGGCGAACGACACCGGCGCTGCGTCGTTCGGCGCGACGATCACCCGCATCCCGATATTGGTCTTGTCGAACAGTTTTTCGGCAAAATCATACGGCATCCGCACGCAGCCGTGCGAGGCGGCGTAGCCCGGCAGCGGGCCGCCGTGCAGCGCGATGCCGTTCCAGGTGATGCGCTGCATGTTCGGCATCCAGGCGTCGTCATACATCGTCGAATGGTGGTCCTTGTCCTTCTCGACCACCGCGAACACCCCGGCCGGGGTCTCGCGCCCGGTGGTGCCGGTGGAGACCGGCGCCCGCAAGATCCAGCCGTCGGCGTCGTAGACCGTGACCTTCTGCGCGGAGATCGACACGATCGCCATGATCGGCTCGCCGGCCGGGCGCGGCGCCGCGGTCTCGGTCGGCGCCGGCGCGCGGGCCCGCTTGGCGGCGGCGTCCCCGGTGAGCGCCGCGAACGCCAGCAGCGCCGCCAGCGCCACAATCGCCGGCGTCTTGTAGCGCTGCATCAGGCCGCCTTGCCCCGTCGTCAATCGATCGCCCACGTCCTGCCCCGCTTGAAATACCGCGCCGGTTCCGCATCGGCGCACGATGCTCCGAACCGCCGGCGCGCGCCTGCGAATCCCTCATATAGGACACCCCGGGCAGGAGGAAGGGCGGGTGCGGCCGAAATGCGGCATCGCGTCGGTTCGCCGCGCGCGAGCGCACAAGCCGGGCGTTGCGACCCAAGCCGCGGCGAATTACGCTGCCATGATCCGCCCTGACGCATGGGTTGGCCGGCGATGGTGTTGTCCTGGGTACGGAACCTGCTGACCGGGCGCGACCAGGACGCTCACGCGGCCGCCGATTGGGACGCCAAATACGGCACCGAGACCGGCGCGGCCGTCACGCTCGAGAGCCTCAGCATCGGCCACGACAGCCGCCGGTTCGGCGAGCGCTACCAGGCCAGCGATCCCGCCGTCTTGCATGACGCCGTCGCCTTCATCGGGCTGCAGCCCGCCGACTACACCTTCATCGATCTCGGCTGCGGCAAGGGCCGGATGCTGATCGTCGCCGCGGAACTCGGATTCAAATCCTGCGTCGGCGTCGAATTCGCCGACGAGCTGGCGCGCCTGGCCGCGCGCAACGTCGCGGCCGCCGCATTCAGCAACGTAACAATCGTGCATGGCGATGCGGGAAACTACGCATTCAACGAGCAGCCGTTCGTGCTGTATATGTTCAATCCGTTCTCGCGCCAGGTGATGGCGCGGGTGCGTGACAATCTTCTGAAACTGAACCGGGCGAATTACTGCATCGTCTACAAGAACGCGCGCTGGCGGCAGCTGTTCGACGACCTGCCGACGCTGCGCTACCTCGGCTCGCCGCCGGCGCACCGGGCCGGCGTGTTGGGCGTGCATATTTGGCTGCCGCGGCGGGGATCAGCCGTCGATGCGCCTTGAAACCTCGTATTGACGCGGACGCGCAGCGCCCGATGGTCGTTTTGAGACATCTTTTGCCGCGGATGAGGTCCTATTGAGGGATCTCTCATGCCACGGGCGGGATCGCCATCCAGCAACGGCGCAAACGTTGCGATCGACCGAACCAACGGGAACACGATGATCCAGATCGCATACACCAGCACCGCGGCGGAGCCGATGACGACGGAACAGCTGATCGCGCTGCTGCAGCAATCGTTCAAGAACAACACCGCTTCCGGTGTGACCGGCATGATGCTGTACGGCAACGCCACCTTCCTGCAGGCGCTGGAGGGCGAGGAGAGCGTGGTCGATGCGCTTTACGAGAAGATCAGCAAGGACCCGCGCCACAGCAGCATCGTCGTCCTGCACCGCAAGACCATCGCGCGCCGGCAATATGCCGATTGGACCATGGCGTTCAAACGCGTCTCCGGCGGCGCGTTGCAAGGCATCGACGGCTTGCGGGATTTTGCCGAAGCGGATTTCAATGCCGACTATCTGAAGCGGAACACCGCGGTGGCGGAAAATCTCATGAGCCACTTCGGCTCCTGGGATCCATTGCTGCGCGAACTGGAAGACAAAGACCGCCACATCGCAGACCTGAAACAGGCGCTCGCCGATGCCAGAAGCCGTATCGAAGTGGCGAGCCTGGTGCTCGAGGGCCTCGCCGACGCCGGCCGCAGCAACAGCCTGAGCGAGCGGCATTTGAAGCTGTGCGAACTCGCACGGGAGACGCTGGGAAAGGCTTGAGCGGATGCGGAGAGGATCCGCGCGTAGCCCGAATGAGCGCAGCGATATGCGGGGTTTCGCCGCAAAGCGAGAAATTAGACTGCCGCTTTGCTCAACCGGTCGACAATTGATACATTGCGCGGAGATCGGAGTAGCCCGGATGAGCGAAGCGATATCCGGGGCGATTGGGCGGGTCGATGGTTCGGTATCGCCGAAATGGCCTTCCTGGCGGCCGCTATTTCTTCACCGTGACGCTGGCGGATCGCCGGTCGACGGTGTTGGTCGATCGTGTCGCGGAGCTGCGCACGGCGTTCCGCGCGGCTCGCCGTGAACGGCCTTTCGCGATCGACGCGATCGTGATCCTGCCGGATCATCTGCATGCTATCTTCACCCTGCCATCGGACGACGCTGACTATTCCGGGCGATGGCGACGCATCAAGGGGCATTTCAGCAGCGCGTTGATCGCGGCCGGGGTGCGGTTGAAACGCCGGCCGAACGGCGATCTCGCGTTGTGGCAAAGCCGTTTCTGGGAGCACACGATCCGCGACGAGAACGATTTCGCCCAGCATATCGATTACGTCCATTTCAACCCGGTCAAGCATGGCTTGGTGCCGCGGGTGGTCGATTGGCCGCATTCGTCGTTTCATCGTTACGTGGGGGAGGGGCTACTGCCGGCAGACTGGGCCGGCTATGCCCGCGACATCGGCGGCGACTTCGGCGAGCGGTGCGGCGACTAAAGCAGGTCGCATGGGAGTAGCCCGCATGAGCGAAGCGATATGCGGGGCTGCGCCGCAACGCGCGCGACCCGGGTATCGCTGCGCTCACCCGGGCTACGGCTTGCTACGGCTTGCTGCGCGCCCCCCGGAATTTCGAGATTGTTCTGCGGGCGCTCTCACCCGGCGCGAGATTCCGGGTTCGCGATCGCGCGCCTTCGGCGCCGATCCGCGCCCCGGAATGACGACAAACTCGTAGGCAGTAGCCCGCATGAGCGCAGCGAGCGGTGCGGCGACTAAGCAGGTCGCATGGGAGTAGCCCGCATGAGCGCAGCGATATGCGGGGCCTGGCCCCATAAGCAGCCGTAGGGTGGGCAAAGCGTCCGCCCTCGCTCGCAGAGCGACGGCGGAGGCGTGCCCACCATGGTGCCGCGAAGTGATGCGATACTCCGGCAGACCCCACGTGGGCACGGCGCAAGAGCGCCTTTGCCCACCCTACGCGCTACGGCTTGCTTCGCGCGATTCGTGGCGAGGACGGCGGCGCCGAGTCTCTGGGGGAGGCCTTCAGGATCGCGGCCACCTTGGCGGCAACCTCATCGAGGGTCGCCGTGAGCCGATTGATCTGCGAGATCGTTGCCGCCATCTCCGGTCCGTACCGCGTTACGACATACTCTCTGTTGCCGGTCATCGCCGACAGATGCGCCGCCGTCCGCTTTCGTAACAGAAGGCCGCTTGCGATCGCCAGTGCGGTCCGCGCGGCGAGATCGTGCTGCAGCGCCCTGATCTGGCTCCTTTCGTGCCCCTTGATGATCAGCAACGCGTTCAGATACAACTCGATCGCGTGGATGGCCGATAGTCGGCAAGGCGCGTGGGACAGCGGGGCTCCACGTCGTCCGAGTTGCAGCAGCACATGCGCCGCTTTCCTGTATTCCTCCGCCAAGCAAAAAATCTGCTCGGCTGTGGCCGACCCGCCTGGATACATTTTTGAAGTTTCGGACAATTCGACCGATTCCGATTAGTCGGGCTACTTGCGGATGATGCCAGGAAGCGGTCAAGAAAGATTGAATGGCGTCAGCAAAAAGTGGGTCGGGCAGCGCGTAGCCGGTTGGCGGCATTTCGATGAAATGGCGGATTACGATGACGCTAACCCGCCCTCCGGGCTACAGCTTGTTAGCAACATAGGGTGATGTCTGTACGCTATCCAGGGGAGAAATATCTCCAGAAATTAACAGCTAGACTCACAAGAGCAACACCCCAGCCCGCCCTCAGAATTGTGGTGGATTTCCCAGCAACTTCGATGGTTCGAAGATACAAGAAGCCTCCAACGATAAGGCCGTAGTTATGTTTGAATTCGCTAAGGCGCGATGCGACCTCCACAAGGTCAGAGCGTTTCCTCGCTTCAATCGCATTCTTTGACTCAATAATCTCTGCGTCTGTAACATCTGACTGCTCAGAAGTTGTAGATTTAGGCAACAGGCGATCGCTCACCGACTTTGTTGTCTTGCAAGATTTGGACATTTTTGAACCTTGCGGGAGGAGCCCCGCCCTAATTGGCCCGCGTCTTTAGCGATGCCATCTGTGGGTTGCGCCTCTGCTCTACCGTCAGGAAGTAGTCCGCATGAGCGCGGCGATATGCGGCATTTCCGACCGAGCAAGACCCGGGTGTCGCTACGGTCGCCTGGGCTACGTTTGCGGGGGGCGGAGACGTCGTTGACCAAGAGTGCGACATCGTCGCTATCGTCTAGTTCCTAAAAAAACTAGTGAAAAAATGGATGGCCATTGCCGCGAGCTTGTCCCAGTTATTCCTCAGAAAATTCCCAACCTCATTGGAAAAATGCGGTTTATCTTCCTCGAAGCGGATGATGATTTCTTTCACCTTCATAGGCAAAGTCCTTCCGTGGCGCGAAACGGCATGCGCAGCTGATTGACAATGTTCCTGGGGAAGGTGAGAACCCGATTGCAATGGTGAGGGTTCGCCTTCATCAGGGGTGGTGTAGTCTCGTAAACGGCATCAATCGGATACACCCGGAAAAGTTGTCGCGACAAAATTTTTATTCGGCCGGCGATCATCAACTGCGCTTCGCGCGATTCCGGCGAACTTCAAGACGTGTTGAAAAGTACTTCGACGCCGCATTTCCTCTTTAATTCATATACTTGTCTTGTGGGCAGATGGATCAAGTTTAGGGCCGCTGTGCACTCCTGCGGCTGTGAATAGCCGGCATAAGTATTCGTGCGATACATGCGTTGTTTAGAGTCTTTGGTGTCTAAGCATCATCAGCTCCGTCTTGACCGCGAATCGAGGCGCTGATTCCATATCTCCGGGGAGGCACCCCATGGTGGCGGTCGTCGTCGCTTTCTTCACTGGCGTGCTGACGTTTATTGGTCGTCCGTGGACAATTCGGAGCGGCTGATTGTCCGGGCTATTCGAGTAGCGCGCAGCCCGCATGAGCGGAGCGATACGCAGGGCCGCGCCGCAACGAGCAACACCCGGGTATCGCTGCGCTCACCCGGGCTACACCCCTTCGTCACCGCTTGACAAAACCCCCATAGGACCATATCCCTATTCGCATCCCGTTCGCGAGGGGCGCTTCATGAGGCGTCTTGTGGTGGAGCGGGAGGCGGCGCCTGCGGGCGAGGGGAGGACGTGGCCCTTCGCACTCGGGACGCTCCGGGTCACCGTCCGGCCCCATTAGGAGGGTCTGCCACTTGCTGGCTGGCTGGACGCGGCACAGGCGAACGGCGGGAAACCGTCGGGATCAGTGGTGCGGAGTGCATCGCGCCGGTGCCCGGAAGCACGGTCCTGGAGCGCAAAATCGCCGCGGTGGAGCGCCGGAAGGCGTTGCCGCGGCCGCTCGCCGATGCGTCGGCGACCGCACCGCGGCCCCTCGACCATAGGCGCGCCTTTCGGCGCTCCGCCGCCCCTCATTGCTTCGAGGCGCGGCAAATTCCGCAAAACTCGGGCGCCGGCGCCGCGAGGCCGGCCGCGCTTGCCCGCCGTCCTTGCCGCCGTCATGGCCCGTCGCGGAGCGATTTCACCGTGACCCGGCCGGGCTTTTACGCTAACCACGGCCTTCCTCCGGAGCACCCAAATGAGCCGTCGCGTCAAGAAACCCCTCGCTAAACGCGGCTCCGGCAGCGAACGCGGCAAATCCGAGCGTCCCACGCGCGGCAAGGCGCCCACGCCGGGCGAGCGCGCCAAGGCCGGCCGCACCAACAGCGATCGCCCGATGAGCAAGCGCCCGCCGCGCGAGCGCTCCACCGAGCGCACCGAGCGCCCGCAACGCAGCGAGCGGGCCTTCGGGGAGCGCCCGCCGCGCGGCGAGCGTGCCGAGCGCCCGCAGCGCGCCGAGCGATCATTTGCCGAACGCTCCGATCGCCCGCAACGCACTGAGCGTTCCGAACGGCCGCAACGCGCTGAACGTTCAGAGCGGGCTTTCGGCGACCGCCCGCAACGCGCCGAGCGCGCCGAGCGATCGTTCGGCGAGCGCCCCGCCAAATCCGATCGTTCGCGGTCGGAGCGGCCGCAACGCGCCGATCGCCCCACCGCGGATCGTCCGCAGCGCGCCGAGCGATCCGATCGGCCGCGATCCGATCGCGCCGAGCGTTCCGAACGCCCGGCAAATTTCCGCCCCGGCAGCAAACCGCCGCGCGTGCCGCCGCGCACGCCTCGCCCCGAGCCGCGCCAAACGCCGCACATCGAGGAACCCGAGAAGCCGGTGGTGCCGGACGTGCCGTTGCCGACCAAGGTCGAGACCGTGGTGGTGTCGGCCGACGAGAACAACATGCGGGTCGATCGCTTTCTCGAGGCGCGCTATCCGGGGCTATCGTTCTCCCACATCCAGCGCATCGTCCGCAAAGGCGAGCTGCGCGTCGACGGCAAGCGCGCCGACAGCAAGGACCGGCTGGAAGAAGGCCAGACCGTGCGGATTCCGCCGCTCAAGCTCGACGCGCCGAAGGTCGGCACCGGCAATCTGTCCGAAGCCGAGCAGAAGACCATGGCGGCGTTGCGGGCGATGATCCTCTATGAGGACGCCGACGTCATGGTGCTGAACAAGCCGGCCGGGCTCGCGGTGCAGGGCGGAAGCGGCACCACGCGCCACGTCGACCTGATGCTGGAGGTGATGCGCGACGCCAAGGGCCAGAAGCCGCGCCTGGTGCATCGGCTGGACAAGGAGACCGCCGGCTGTCTGCTGATCGCCAAAACCCGCTTTGCCGCCACCGCCTTGACCGGCGCGTTCCGCGAACGCTCGGCGCGCAAAGTCTATTGGGCGCTGGTCGCCGGCGTGCCGAAGCCGAAGCAGGGCCGCATCTCGACCTACCTCGCCAAGGAAGAGAGCGAAGACGACACCATCATGCGGATCGCCGAGCATGGCGACGAGGGCGCCAGCCACGCGGTGACCTACTACGCGGTGGTAGAGACCTCGGCGAGCAAGCTCGCCTGGGTGTCGCTGAAGCCGGTGACCGGGCGCACCCATCAGCTGCGCGCCCATATGGCGCATATCGGCCACGCCATCGTCGGCGATCCGAAGTACTTCAACATCGAGAACTGGCAATTGCCCGGCGGGCTGCAGAACCGGCTGCACCTGTTGGCACGCCGCATCGTGATTCCGCATCCGCGCGGCGGCACCATCGACGTCAGCGCGCCGCTGCCGCCGCATATGCTGCAATCCTGGAACCTGCTCGGGCTGGAACACGACCGCTTCGATCCGATCGAAAACGCCCCGGAGGAGTAAGCGGCTTGCGCCATCGGGCCGGGATCACGACATGACAGCGATGAACAGATCGATTGCAATGTTGTGCGTATGCGTGGTGTTCGCCGGTCTCGGCGGCGTCGCGCAGGCGCAGATTCCGCCGGGCGCCGCGGTGCTCAGTCCGCCGCCGCCGCCCGCACCGCCGCCGCCGAAGATCGAGGTGCCGGTAGTGCCGCAGCTCGACGCCGCCCCGTCGCGCCCGACCGCGCCGGTGGCGCGGCGATCGTTTCACGACCGCGTGGTCGATTGCCTGGACGAGGGCGCCGCCGCGGGGCTCGGCCCCAACCAGCGCGCCGCCTATTCGCGCGCCTGCGCCAACCGCTGACGGATTTTTGCGATGCGTGAATTGTTCGACGAGGTGGCCGGCAAATCCCAACTCGATCCGCAGGAAGCGGTGCGCCGCTCGACCCGCGGGCCGCGGCCGAAGCGGTTCTATCAGAACGCGGGATTGGTCGAGGCCGAAGGCGGCTTTGCGATCACGCTCGACGACAAAGCGGTCCGCACGCCGTCGCGCGGTCACTTGATCGCGCCGAACCGCGCGCTTGCGGAGGCAATCGTCGGCGAATGGCAGGCGCAGCAGCAGTTCATCGAGCCGACCACGATGCCGCTGACCCGGCTTGCCAACAGCGTGATCGACGCGGTGACGACGCGCGTCGAGGCGGTGACCGACGACGTCGCCAAGTACTTCGAAACCGATCTGTTGTGTTATCGCGCCAGCTTCCCCGAAGGTTTGGTGGCGCGGGAGAGCGAGCATTGGGACCCGGTGCTGTTCTGGGCCGCCGAAACCTATAGCGCGCATTTCATCCTCGCTGAGGGCATCGTGCCTGTGCGCCAGCCCGACGCCGCGGTGGCCGCGGTGCGCGCCGCGCTGCCGCAAGACCCCTGGGCGATCGCCGCGCTGCATATGGTGACCAGCATCACCGGCTCGGCGCTGCTGGCGCTGGCGCTGCATGATCGGTTCCGCGACGCCGACCAGGTCTGGGCCGCCGCCCATGTCGACGAGGACTGGAACATCGCCCAATGGGGCATCGACGAGGAGGTGGCGGCGCGGCGCGCGGCGCGCCAGGTCGATTTCAAGGCCGCCGCCGTGGTGCTGGCGGCGCTCCGCCCAAGCCCCGGTTAACGGCGGCTTTACGTCCGTTGGTTACGCTAAGTGTCAATTTCGCCTGGCGAAGTGAGCACCATGTCGATCGCGGTCAATTCGACGCTACCGATTATTGCCGCGCAAGGCACGAGCGACGCTGTGGCGTTGCAGCCGGGCACGGTGGTCACCGCGCGCGTCGTCAAAGTCGACGGCGACCAGGCCCAGATCAGCATCGGCCAACAGTCGCTCACGGTGCGCTCGGACGTCGCCTTGCAGGCCGGCCAGACGCTGCAGTTGTCGGTGTCGCAGAGCGCCGACGGCGTGCGGCTCGCGGTGCTGCCGCAGCCGAGCGGCGCGCAACTTAATCCGACCGCGGCGCAGTTGTCCGGCCATGCCGCAGCGCCCGATGCCGCGACCTTGGCGCCGGAGGCCGCGCTCAGCCTGGTGGCGGCACAACGGCCGGTGCCGAGCGTGGCGCTGCAGGCCGAACTCAGCGCCACCGAGACCGTCGCGGTTGCGACCGCGGCGCAACTCGCCGCCGCCAAGCAGGGCAGCCTCGCGACGCTGTTCGCCAATCTCGCCGCGGTCGATCTTTCAGCGTTGCCGCCGAAGTTGCAGGCCGCGGTGAACCAGCTCTTGGCGCAGCGCACCGCGCTCGATCCGGCATTGAGCGGCAACGACGTCAAGCGGGCGTTCCAGAGTTCCGGGCTGTTTCTGGAATCCGGCTTGGCGTCCGGCGCGGCCACGGCGACGCCGATCTTTGATCTGAAGGCCGCGCTGATCGTGCTGCGCCAGGTGCTGGCGACCGCGCTCGGCAACGCCGCCACGCAAGGCGCGGTGCCGACCCCGGCGTCGATGGAAGGCCGCCTGCAGGCCGCGGCGCTGGCGGCCTCGAACGGCGTCACCACGCCGGTGGTGGTCGCTGCGCCGACCATTGCGTCGACGGCGACGCCGATCGCCGATCTGATGGCGCAACAATTGGCGTCGCAAAAAGCCGCGGCGTCGCTCGAAACCACCATCGCGGGACTGCAAACCACCACGCCGGTTGTCGTGCCGGCGGCGACTGCGGCCGAGGCCGGGGCGCGCAGCGCCGCGAGCAACGCCGCGCTCAACGTGTTGCAGGAAGCGCTGCAGGCCAATCCGCTGGCGGCCGGCCAGGTTGCCAAGCTGCTGTCCGGCAACGCCGCGATGCTGTCGCTGCTGCCGCTGGTGACCGGCACGCGGCTGTCGCCGGCGACCGAAGAGGAACTCGCGCTGCGCGGCAACGCGCTGCCGCCGCCGATCCGCGGCGCGTTGCCGACGGTGCAGCCGGTCGCGCCGGCTTCGCTGATCTCGCACGAGCCGTTCGCCGCCAGTGCGCGGCATTTGTTCTCCGACACCGACGCCGCGATCGCGCGGCAGACGCTGCTGCAAATCGCCTCGCTGCCGGATCGCCTCGATCCTGCGGTGGCGCGGACCGACCCGGCGACGGCGCGCTGGAATTTCGAGATTCCGTTCGTCACCGCGCAAGGCACCGCTGTGGCGCAGTTCGAGATCTCGCGGGAGCAGCAGGACAGCGAGGTCGATGCGGCGAAGCGGGTGTGGCGGGCGCGGTTTTCGCTCGACGTCGAGCCGGCGGGGCCGGTGCACGCGCTGATCTCGCTGGTCGGCGACAAGACGTCGGTGCGGATGTGGGCGGAGCGGCCGGCCACCGCCGCGCAACTGCGCGCCGGCAGCGCCGAACTCAGCCGCGCGCTCAGCCGCGCCGAATTGCAGCCCGGCGACATCGTGATCCGCGAGGGCGCGCCGACCCAGCCGCCGGCCGCGGCGGCCGGCTACTTCCTGGACCGCGCGCTATGACCGCGCAGGGCCCCAACCAGATCGCCGTCGCGCTGCACTACGACAGGACCGGCGCGCCGACGGTGATCGCCAAGGGCAAGGGCGCGATCGGCGCCAAGATCGTCGAGGTGGCACGCGCCCACGACATTCCGATCGAGGAGAACGAGATTTTGGCCGGCGCGCTATCCAAGGTCGAAATTGGTGACGAGATTCCGCAGGAGCTCTACAAGGCGGTCGCCGAAGTGCTGGTGTTCGTGCTGCGGCTGTCGGGCCGGGTGCGCTGAGCGCAGCAAGTCGGTAGCGATCAGCGACAGACTCATGCATCGGAGGCGATCAGCAGAGCCGAGCGTTCTCGTGTGCGCCGATCGGATTCAATTGAATCGATTCCTATTCAATGGCGCCGACAGCTTCGCGCAAGCGCTGCCATCGTTTCACCACGATACGTCGCGCATCGTGCGCCATCGCAACTCACCAGGTGTCGCCTTGCTCAATCGTCGTCATGCCATCGGCCTGTTCGCGGCCACCGCCGTCGCTCCGTTGTCGGCGCGCGCCGAAGTCGCGCCGCCGCGCAGCGAGATCCGCGTCGCGCTGGCCAAGCGTTTCGCCGATGTCGGCACCGCGGGCACCTTCGTCGGCTACAAGACCGAGGACTATCTGATCATCGCCAGCGATCCCGATCGTTCCGGGCAGGGCTTCCACCCGGCATCGACCTTCAAAATCGCCCATTCGCTGATCGCGTTGGAGACCGGCGTGGTCGCCGATCCCGACAAGGACGTGTTCAAGTGGGACGGCGTGACGCGCGACATCGAAGGATGGAATCGCGATCACACGCTGCGCTCGGCGATCGCCGCCTCCGCGGTGCCGGTGTATCAGGAGATCGCGCGTCGGATCGGCGCGGAGCGGATGCAGAAGCATCTCGATCTGTTCGACTACGGCAACCGCAACATCGGCGGCGGCATCGATCAGTTCTGGCTCACCGGCGAGCTGCGGATCGATCCGATCCAGCAGATCGATTTCGTCGACCGGCTGCGGCGCGGCGTCTTGCCGATCTCGGCGCGCAGCCAGGATCTGGTCCGCGACATCCTGCCGGTCGGCAAGGTCGGCGATGCGCTGATTCGCGCCAAGACCGGGCTGCTCGGCGCCGAAATCGGCAAACCGACGCTGGGCTGGCTGGTCGGCTGGGCCGAGAAGGGCGGCGCGCACACCGTGTTCGCGCTCAATCTCGACATTCGCGAGCCGCGCCACGTCGCTCTGCGCATGGCGCTGGCCGAGCAATGCCTCGGCGATATCGGCGCGATCTGACCGGCCAGGCTGACGGCGCATCGAGACGATGTCGGCCATCGTCAGCGCCCGGATGCCGCCGGTTACCGTGACAGCGGCGGCTCGCAACCATAGGCAGCGTAGCCGGATAGGTAATTCCCCACTTGCAGACCCCGTGTTAGAAGCCCGCCAATCTTGGGCGCCGGCCGTCAAACCGGGCCAGCCCAGCACCTCACGACATCCCACGAAAGCGGTCTGGAGCTCATGAAAGACATCCTGGAATCTCTCGACGAACGCCGCACGGCAGCCAAACTCGGCGGCGGCAAGAAGCGCATCGACGCGCAACATACCCGCGGCCGGCTGACCGCGCGCGAGCGCATCGACCTGTTGCTCGACAAGGGCTCGTTCGAGGAAACCGACATGTTCGTCGAGCACCGCTCGGTCGAATTCGGCATGGAGAAATCCAAGATCCCCGGCGACGGCGTGGTCACCGGCTGGGGCACCGTGAACGGCCGCAAGACCTTCGTGTTCGCCAAGGACTTCACCGTGTTCGGCGGCTCGTTGTCGGAAACCCACGCGCAGAAGATCTGCAAGATTCAGGACATGGCAATGAAGGCGCGGGCGCCGATCATTGGCCTGTACGACGCCGGCGGCGCGCGCATCCAGGAAGGCGTCGCCGCACTGGCCGGTTACTCCTACGTGTTCCGCCGCGTGGTGCAGGCCTCCGGCGTGATCCCGCAGATCAGCGTGATCATGGGCCCCTGCGCCGGCGGCGACGTCTACGCCCCGGCGATGACCGACTTCATCTTCATGGTGAAGAACACCAGCTACATGTTCGTCACCGGTCCCGACGTGGTGAAGACCGTGACCAACGAAGTGGTGACCGCGGAAGAACTCGGCGGCGCCAGCGTGCACGCCACGCGCTCGTCGATCGCCGACGGCGCGTTCGAGAACGACGTCGAAACCTTGCTGCAGATGCGCCGGCTGCTCGATTTCCTGCCGTCGAACAGCGCCGACGGCGTGCCGGAATGGCCGAGCTATGACGACATCGAACGCGTCGACATGTCGCTCGACACCCTGATCCCGGACAATCCGAACAAGCCCTACGACATCAAGGAACTGATCCTCAAAGTGGTCGACGAGGGCGACTTCTTCGAGCTGTCCGACGCCTTCGCCAAGAACATCGTCACCGGGTTCGGCCGCTTAGCCGGCCGCACCGTCGGCTTCGTCGCCAACCAGCCGATGGTGCTGGCCGGCGTGCTGGATAGCGACGCCTCGCGCAAGGCGGCGCGCTTCGTGCGGTTCTGCGACGCCTTCAACATCCCGATCGTCACCTTCGTCGACGTGCCGGGCTTCCTGCCGGGCACCGCGCAGGAATATGGCGGGTTGATCAAGCACGGCGCCAAGCTGTTGTTCGCCTATTCGCAATGCACCGTGCCGCTGGTCACGGTGATCACGCGAAAAGCCTACGGCGGCGCGTTCGACGTGATGGCCTCGAAGGAAATCGGCGCCGACATGAACTACGCCTGGCCTTCCGCGCAGATCGCCGTGATGGGCGCCAAGGGCGCGGTGGAGATCATCTTCCGCAAGGACATCGGCAACGAAGAGAAGATCGCGGCGCGCACCAAGGAATACGAGGACCGCTTCCTGTCGCCGTTCGTCGCCGCCGAGCGCGGCTACATCGACGACGTCATCATGCCGCATTCGACCCGCCGCCGCCTGGTCCGCGCGCTCGCCATGCTGCGCGAGAAGAAGGTCGAGTCCCCGGTGAAGAAGCACGA
Source organism: Rhodopseudomonas palustris BisB18 (assembly GCF_000013745.1). GTDB lineage: Bacteria > Pseudomonadota > Alphaproteobacteria > Rhizobiales > Xanthobacteraceae > Rhodopseudomonas_A > Rhodopseudomonas_A palustris_F. The sequence continues at coordinate 3,780,688 of NC_007925.1, read as the reverse complement.
CAATATTCCGATGTAAGCGAAAGGAACCGGCGCTGTCGATGAACGCGAGTTCACGACAGCGCCAAATTCCGTAGAAATCGGCGGCGGAGTCGCCTATGTTTGGCCCATGACCGACGACCTCAAAAAGCTTCTCGAAGCCGCAAGGACGGCTAGACCCAGCCCTGAGCACCGCGAACAGCAGCGGCGCAGCTTTGTCTATGGCAACACGCATTTCGAGAATGAATTGATTACCCGCGACATGGTCGATCGGGAGGCTGAGAACCTGGGCAAAGATGAGAAATGACAGGGACCGAGCGCGACCGGCGGGATAGCCGCGCGCTCGAACCTGAACTCATCAGCGATCCTCAAGCCAGGGCCGCCGCGGAGACGCGCAACGGGTTTCGGCAATACGATGCCGCCATCGGGGTGATCCACACCGCGCTGGAGCGTGGATCATTCAGGTTGCGGCCGTCGCTTATTCTCGGGCTGCACCGCGAGGCTTTGGCGGGCATCAGCTCTTACGCCGGAAATTATCGTCCCGGCGGCGTCGCTATCGAAGGAAGCAAGCACCAGCCGGTCGGCGCGCACCTCGTGCCGGAACTCATCGAAGACATGTGCGACTATGTCAACGAGCATTGGGACTTCAGCTCACCGATCCATCTTGCTGCGTATCTGATGTGGCGATTGAACTGGATTCATCCATTTGCCGACGGAAACGGTCGAACATCCAGGATGATTTCCTACGTCGTCCTGTCGATACGTGCTGGCACGTTACTTCCGGGGACTCCGACTATTCCCGATCAGATCGTCGATAATCGCATTCCCTATTTCGAAGCGCTCGACGCCGCAGATTTGGCTTGGCGGGAGGGGAGGCTTGATGTTTCCAAAATGGAGACGTTATTAGGATCGCTCTTGGCGCACCAATTGGCTGGATTCTATCGTTCGGTAGGCGGCAAATTGCCCGAATAGCCAACCCTGGTGAGCAAGCGTAGCCCGGATGAGCGGAAGCGATATCCGGGGCTAACACGCCCGCTGCATGTCGCTTCGCTCATGCAGCAAGCGTAGCCCGGATGAGCGAAGCGACATCCGGGAGAACGTCGCGCGACGCGGCCCCGCATGTCGCTGCGCTCATGCGGGCTACAGAGCGCTGACCGCGATCAGATGTGCTGGCGATCAACTATAGGACTATTCACCGAGCGAGGTGTCCCTGCCTCTCCAGCCAATCCTTCAGGACTCGAATTTTCTGTCCCTGATCGGGCCGGGCTGCTAGGCAGAGGCTGCTGTAGTAATTGTCGTTCACCACCTGCGTGAAAGATCGGCCTTCCTTTCGGGAAAGGATCACGTAGGGCAGAACGTCCGGGTCGTTGACCCATAGCGAGTACTCAGCTTCCGACATGCCGAGGTAGTCGCGCAAGCTGGTGTCCGATGGCGCGCTGTGCCAGCGATCAACGAAGTCATCGATCTCGTCGACGAGCGCGTGTCCTGCCAGGCAAAGCTCGATGAAGCTTCCGGTTTGGATCTCAGACATCGATCGTTCTCCCTCGCACGGCGTCCTTGATGAGTTCTCCCGTCAACGGATCGAGCGCTCCCAGATGTTTGCCTCGAGCGTTGAAGACCTCGATTTCGCCGTGCAAGCCGTCCCAGGTGTAGAGCCGCTTGCCGTCCTGGCTTCGCCATCGTCTTTCACCGTGAACGGCGCCGAGCGGCTCAAGACCATCGAGAAAGCAAGGCTTAGGGATCGGCTTGGCCACGAGCCACTCATTTCACAAAGACCCTAAGCCATTATGCCACGAATTGCCGGGCTCGTGGGGCAGAAGATGACATTAATTCGCGCACCAGATCTTCCCGCCTCAGCCGAGTCGCATCGACAGTTCGACATCCTCGGCGAACGGCGTCGACAGATAGCCGCGCTTGGGCGAGCGGACGCGGGCGAGATAGTCCGGGCTCCAGTCGGCGTTGTCGGCGAGGATCAGCGCGCCGGGCCGCAGCCGGGGCTCGAGCAGGTCGAGCACCGCCGGATAGAGACCCTTGGCGCCGTCGAGCAGCACGAGATCGATCTGATCCGGCAGATCGCGCGCCAGCGTTTCGAGCGCGTCGCCTTCGCGAAGCTCGATCAGGTCGGACAGCCCGCCGGCTGCGAAGTTGGCGCCGGCGTGCGCTACTTTTGACGGCTCGAACTCGCTGGTGATCAGCCGTCCGCCGCCATTGTCGCGCAAGGCTGCTGCGAGGTGCAGGGTCGAAATGCCGAACGAGGTGCCGAATTCGACGATGCTGCGCGCGGCGGTCGAGCGCGCCAACATGTAGAGCAGCGCCGCGGTCTGCCGCGACACCGCCAGATGCGCATCCTTCATGCTGGCGTAGAGCGCGCGGTAATCGGTCTTGCTCGCCATCATCGCCGCGCGCTCGTGCTCCGGCATCTGCATGACGGTCGAGCGCAGCGCGGCGGTGGTCGCCTCGGCGTCGGCGAACAGACGGTCGAGCAGGGGGGCAAGCGGTGCGTTCAACAGCGTCGTCATCAGGTCGTCTCCGGAGAGGTGGGCCGCGACTTGCGCGTTGCCGGAAAATACGTTGAAATAGTCGCATTCTCAATTCGCGTTCCCCAAGAGGGCCATGACCACTCCCGCAACACCTTGTATCTCCGGACGAAAACAGCCAAAACAGCAACGCTCGCGGCAGCTCGTGGCGGGCGTTCTGGTGGCGGCAGGTCGCGTTTTGGCGCGCCACGGCGCCCGTCGTTTCACCGCCGCGCGGGTCGCCGAGGAAGCCGGCATCAGCGTCGGCTCGCTCTACCAATATTTTCCCAACAAGGAGGCGATCCTGTTCCGGCTGCAGGCCGATGAATGGCAGCAGACCGGCGGGCAACTCGTCGGCATCCTCGCCGATCCGTCGCATCCGCCGTTGCGGCGATTGCGCTTGGCGGTTCGCGCCTTCGTTCGCTCCGAATGCGAGGAGGCGCAGATGCGCGTTGCGCTCGGCGACGCGGCGCCGCTGTACCGCGACGCCCCTGAAGCGCGCCAGCTTCGTCTCGCGGTTACAAAGACCGCCAGAGCTTTCATGCGCGAGGCGCTGCCTGGCGTTCCGCAGGCCGAGCGACTGGTGGCAGCCGATGTCATCATGATGGCGATGGCAGCGGTGGGGAAGCAGCTCTCGGAAACCGGATACGGCTCTGCGGCGATCGACGCCCGAGCGCGCGCATTGAGTGAGATGTTCTGCGCCTACCTTGAAACCATCCGCGCCAAATCCGGCAAAGCCGCCAAATCCGGCAAAGCCGGCAAAGCCGCCAAGTCCGGCAAAGCCGCCAGGCCCGGTAAAGCCGCCAAGTCCGTTGGGGTCACCGCGTCCGGCAGCTCATCGCGGCCCTCGATCAAAAAACCCCGCACGGCGCGCAGCAAGGCGTCGTAGGACGCGCCACAAAGAACCCCGCTGGCGCGGGGTTCTTCGTCGTTCGTGGCGGCCGATCAGTAACGGCAGCGGCCGTAACGGCAGGGCGGCGGGCCGCGGCGCACGATCACCGGCGGGCGAACATAGGCCCGCGGCGCGACCACCACCGGGCCGCGGCGATACATCGGGCGGCAGCGGCCATAGGGTCCGCGTGCCCAGCCGGGTCCGCAGCCCTGCGCCACCTGAATCACGCCGGCCGCGTCGGCTGCGGCAAGCGGCGCCAGCGGCATCGCGTTGGCGCTTCCCAGGCCGGCAAGGCCGACGGCAAACATGGCGGCTGCAAAGATCGTCTTCATAGTCTCTCCCTTTCTTCGGCCCGCGTCGCGGGCGCCACAACCTGACCGACTCCGTCGTCACCGTAAAGCTTCTCAACGCGAGCTGGCGACGTGCGCGCGCAACAAAGCAGTTTCTCCGTGAATGCCGAATGAATGTCGCATCTCTTCGCGTGGCTTTCGTTGCCCTGCGACGCGGCGTCGCTGCAAGCGAAGCGGGTTCGCACGTGGCCGATTCCCTGCGGCGCGGCGCGCGGGGGAGCCGCGATGCTGCGCCGCAGCGTTTGTCGGGCTTCAAAGGACGAATGCGATTGATCAGCCCCGTGGTTCGGCACGTGTTACTTCGCCAGGAACTGCAGCATCAGCTGATCGAATCGCTCGGGCTGCTCGAGGAACACCAGATGCCCGGCGTCGGCCAGGACCTCGGCGCGCGCGTTCGGCATCCGGGCGGCGAGCGCCTTGGCCAGTTCCGCATTCTGCCCCATCTTCGGCCGCAGCGCCTCCGGCGCGCTGGGCTTGCCCGGCGCGTTGTGGTCGTCAGCGCCCATCACGAACAGCGTCGGCACCGTGATCAGCGGAATCTCGTGCACCACCGGTTCGCGATAGATCATCTGCGCTGAGGCTGCGAAGGCGTGCAGCCAGCGCGGATAGTCGGCGGCGCCCTTGATGTTGAAACGCGCGTCGATGAACGGCGTCACCTGGTCGGGCGGCAGCTTCAGCGCGTAATTGGTCTCGAGCTGCTTGCGGTAGCCCTCCGCGGTCAGTTTGTCCTCGGTCTCGATGATGGTCTCGGTCGGGGTCGGCGGTACATAGAGCCGATAGTCCTCGAGGCCGATCGGCGCGGCCAGCAGCAGATGCGCGATCCGCTCGGGAGTGGCGCGGGCGATCCGCACGCCGAGCATGCCGCCCAGCGAATGCGCCACGATGTCGACCTTGCCGAGTTGCAGATGGTCGAGCAGCGCGATGCTGTTGCGGGCCAGCGTGTCGAAATGCAAGTCGCCGGCCGGCTTGGAGGATTTGCCGAAGCCGATCTGGTCCGGCACCACCACGCGGTAGCCTTGCTCGCTCAAGGTCCTGATCACCGGCGCCCAATAGCTCGACGGGAAATTCCGGCCGTGCAGCAGCACCACGGTGCGGCCGTTCGGCTGCGTCGGGGCGACGTCCATATAGGCCATCCGCAGCTGTTCGCCGTCGTTGACGAGCGGCAGCAACTGCACCGGGTGGGGATAGGCGAAGCCTTCCAGGTCGATGCCGTAGGGTTCTCGCGCGGCGTCGCCGGCCGCCGGCGCAGGGCTGGGCGACAGCAGCAGCAGCGTTGCGATGATGGCGGGCAACAACCGACGGGGCATCGTGGTCTCCGGCACGGTTCGGCGAGCCGCCGCCCCAGCGCGGCGCGGCATGGCAGGGAGACGCGCATCGCGGCGCATCGTTCCGTGCCGGGTTTCGCCGCCGTCCCGCCGCTGTGACTTTTGACGCAGGTCAATCCGCGAATCGGTGGCGTTATGCGCAATGGTCAAGTCTGGGGACGGAGACGATATGGCCGCGTTGTTGTTTTTCATCGCTCTGGCGCTCGGCGGCGCGGCGATGCTGTTTCGCTATGCCCATGCCGAAGTGCGTTACGGGACGTCATGGGCGGTCGATGTGTGTTCGGCGTCGAACTTGTTTTGCGGGCACTCGGATTATCTGGCCTATGCGGCGGGTGGCATCCTGGTGCTGGCGGTCGGCGCCGGACTGGGGCGCGCGCTGACCCGGGACTAAATCGCCGGTTCGCGCCGCGAGATTGCGAACCGTCGTCAGGCCTATGCGCGATCGGCGATGAGGACGCCGGTGTTCGCACAAAGGCTGGGGTCCGCGTCATGGCGTCGGCCGATGAGTCGCGATATAAGCCGGCGATCCTCGGTGAGAGCGGACGACCGCGAGATGACAATCCCTTGGCTTTATTTCGGGCTCACGCTGGGCATCAGCCTGCTGGTTTCGGCGTTCGGCTTCGCCCGGGTCTACTACTTCGTCAGCGTGTGTTACGCAGGCTCGATCGCCGCGCAGAGCGTGGTCGCGGCGCTGGTGTTTCAGGACAGCATTTCGGGCTGGGCGCTGCTGCAAGTGCTGCTGCTGTTCGCCTATGGCGTAAGGCTGGCCGGATTCCTGCTGCTGCGGGCGCGCAGCCCGGCCTACCAGAAAGAACTGGCCGCCATCGAGGCGCGCACCGCCAAGGTCACCGAGGCGCAGAAGCGGTGGATCTGGTTCGGCGTCAGCCTGCTGTTCGCGCTGCTGTTCTTGCCTGCCCTCTTGGCGCTGTCGGCGCAGGAGCAGGGCCTCGCGGTGGCCTCGCTGCCATTCGGCGTTGCGGTGATGCTCGCGGGGCTGGGGCTGGAGAGCTGGGCGGACTGGCAGAAATATCGCTTCAAGGCAGCCAATCCGACGCGGTTCTGCGACGTCGAACTGTACCGCGTCGTGCGCTGCCCGAACTATCTCGGCGAAATGCTGTTCTGGTTCGGGGTGTGGCTGTCGGCGGTGTCGGCCTATCAATCGGCGCTGATGTGGATCCTGACCAGCATCGCGCTGGTCTATATGCAGCTGTTGATGGTGGGCGCGGCGCGCAGCGTCGAATTGAAACAGGACGAACGCTACGGCGCGCGGCCGGACTACCAGGAGTATGTGCGCAGCGTGCCGATCCTGTTTCCCTGGCTGCCGGTGTATTCGCTGCGCAAGCTTAAGTTTTTGGTGCACTGAGCGGCGACCCCTCGGCGCTCAGGCTCTTTGCCTGTTGCAGGCAATCCACGCCAAGGCGGACGCCTTGCGGCGCCCGCCTATTGTTCCGCCGGCCGATTCCGTCAGCGTGCCGGAGCCGCGCTGCCGTTGCCTGGCGAGGCCGGCTGTTGCGTCGGGGCGCTGCCGGTGGTCGTACCCGGGCTGCTATTGGGCGCAGGCGCCGTTTGCGACGCGGTCGTCGGATCGTTGGATGATACGTTCATCCCATAATACAACGCGCCGACCAGAATCACCACCGCGGCAGCGAATGCGGCAATCCGCCCGCCGCTCATGCGGCCGCCGGAAACCGAGGTGTCCGCCTGAAGTTCCTGATCGAGGCGCATCGCGCGTTCGGTTTCCGCGGGATCGCGGCGATAGGGATCGTTCGGTGAATTCTGCTGTTCGGCCATGCTGGCTCCTCCTCGTTGCAGTTGTGGGACAACCAACGCCGAACGCCATCGGTTCCGGAACCCGGCCCAGTTCCGCTGCACGAATCGTCGCAGGCTGAAACATCCGGCGAGTCCGAGCACGGCGCTTGCGACCCGCGACAGATTGTTGCTCGACGTCCGGTGCGGCCCCATCCCGCGGCAATTTCGTTCCACGGAAACGCCACGAAATTGCGTTGGCGAACGCCGCGCCGCGTTCCGATTATTGTGATGCGCGGTCGTGAAATTCCGACATAGAGTGCTTAGAACAAGTTTAAGCGGCGAAACAGCCGCCCCAAGGCGCATGAGGGTGGAATGGGTTTGAACCAAGGTGCGATCAGTCTCGATCAGAAATACACCCAAGGCTCGGGACACATCTTCCTCACCGGGATCCAGGCGCTGGTGCGGCTGCCGATGGCGCAGATCCGCCGCGACCGCGCCATGGGCCTCAACACCGCGGGCTTCGTCACCGGCTATCGCGGTTCGCCGCTCGGCGGCTACGACCAGCAACTGATCGCTGCGCGAAAGCATCTCGAACAGTACAACGTCAAGTTTCAGCCCGGCGTCAACGAAGACCTCGCCGCCACCGCGATCTGGGGCACGCAACAACTCAATTTGTCGCCCGGCGCGCGCCATGATGGCGTGGTCGGGATCTGGTACGGCAAGGGGCCGGGGGTCGACCGCTGCGGCGACGTGTTTCGGCATGCCAACGCCGCGGGTTCTGCCAAGCACGGCGGCGTGCTGTGCCTCGCCGGCGACGACCACGGCGCCAAATCCTCCACCGTGCCGCACCAGTCCGACCACGCCTTCATGGCGGCGTTGATGCCTTATCTCTATCCGTCGTCGATCCACGAGATCATCGAGATGGGCCTGTTAGGCATCGCGATGTCGCGCTATTCCGGCTGCTGGGTCGGCATGAAGGTGATCACTGAGACGGTGGAGACCACCGCCGAGATCAACCTCAACGACGAGATGACGCCGTTCATCATCCCCTCGGATTTCCAGATGCCGCCGGGCGGATTGAATCTGCGCTGGCCCGACGACCGCTTCGATCAGGACCGCCGGCTGCAGGACTACAAGGGTTTTGCCGCGATCGCTTTCGCGCGCGCCAACAAGATTAATCGCGTCACCATGGATAGCCCGAACGCGCGGTTCGGCATCATGGCGTCGGGCAAGAGCTACGAGGACACCCGCCAGGCGCTGCGCGAACTCGGCATCACCGAACAGGTGGCGGCGCGGATCGGGCTGCGGCTCTACAAGATCGGCATGCCGTGGCCGCTGGAGCCGCAGGGCGTGCGCGATCTCGCCCACGGGCTGGAAGAGATCTTCGTGGTCGAGGAACGCCGCGAGATCGTCGAGAACCAGGTCAAGCAGGCGCTGTTCAACGCGCCGGACGGCGCGCGGCCGCGCATCGTCGGCAAGATGGACGATCGTGACCATCGCTTCCTGCCGTTCGCCGACGAACTCAGCGTCGCCAAGGTGGCGACCTCGCTGGTCGACCGGCTGCTGGCGATGCAGATCGATCCCGAGATCGCGGCGTTGTTGCGCGCCAAGGCGGACTGGTTTCACGGCCGCGACGCCTCGCAGGTGCAGGCGGTGGTGCCGATCACCCGCACGCCGTATTTCTGCTCCGGCTGTCCGCACAACACCTCGACCAAGGTGCCGGAAGGCAGCCGGGCGCTGGCCGGGATCGGTTGCCACTTCATGACGCTGTGGATGGACCGCTCGACCTCGACCTTCACCCATATGGGCGGCGAGGGCGTGCCGTGGACCGGCATCGCGCCGTTCACCGACGAAAAGCACATCTTCGCCAATCTCGGCGACGGCACTTACTTCCATTCCGGCAGTCTGGCGATCCGGCAGTCGATCGCGTCAAAAGCCAACATCACCTACAAGATCCTCTACAACGACGCGGTGGCGATGACCGGCGGTCAGCGCCACGACGGCGACCTGTCGCCGCAGCAGATCACCTTCCAGCTGCACAGCGAAGGCATCCGCGAGATCGTTCTGGTGTCGGAGAATCCCGACGGCTATCCGGCAGCCAGCATCGCGCCGGGCACCAAGCTCGCGCATCGCGACGAACTCGACACCGTGATGAAGACGCTACGCGAGGTGAAGGGCGCCTCCGCGATCGTGTTCGTGCAGACCTGCGCCGCGGAGAAGCGCCGGCGCCGTAAACGGGGGACGCTGGAGGATCCGCAGCGCCGCGTGGTGATCAACGCCGCCGTCTGCGAAGGCTGCGGCGATTGCTCGGTGCAGTCGAACTGCATTTCGGTGGAGCCGTTGGAAACCGCGCTCGGCCGCAAGCGCGTCATCAACCAATCGAGCTGCAACAAGGATTACTCCTGCCTGAAAGGCTTCTGCCCGTCCTTCGTCACCATCGAAGGCGGCAAATTGCGCCGCCGCGCCCCGGTCGATCTGGCTGACTTTGGTGAACTGCCGGAGCCGGCCGCGCTGCCCACGCTGGCGCGGCCCTACAACGTCGCGGTCGGCGGCGTCGGCGGCACCGGCGTGTTGACCATCGGCGCGCTGCTCGGCATGGCGGCGCATATCGAGGGCAAGGCCTCGATGATCCTCGACATGTCGGGGCTGGCGCAAAAAGGCGGCGCGGTGCTCAGCCATGTGCGGCTGTCCGGCAGTCCGGACGACGTCACCTGTTCGCGGATCGTCACCGGCACCGCGGATCTCCTCATCGTCGCCGACGAGGTGATGGCGATTTCCAAGGATACGCTGTCGTTGTGCGAGCCCGGCCGCACCCACGGCGTCGTCAACACCCACCTGATCCCGATCGCGGATTTCATCCGCAACCGCGATTTCGATTTCCAGAATAGCAAGGTCAATGGCGTTTTGGCCGCAGCGCTGCGCAAGGAGTCCGCGTTCATCGACTTCACCAAGGCGGCGGAAGCGCTGCTCGGGGATTCGATCGCCACCAACATGATGATGATGGGCTTTGCCTATCAACGCGGGTTGTTGCCGCTGCAAGCCGCCTCGATCGAGCAGGCGATCGAGTTGAACGGCGTCTCGATCAAGATGAACAGCCAGGCGTTCAAGCTCGGGCGGCTGGCGGCAGCCGATCCGGCGCGGCTTGCCGCGATGCTGCACGGCGCCGACGACACCGTGGCCGAGAAGACGCTGGAGGAGATGTCGCTCGACGAGATCATCGTGCATCGCAGCGCGATGCTGACCGATTACCAAAACGCCAAGCTCGCCACGCGCTATCGCGCGCTGGTCGATGAGGTCCGCGACGCAGCCGAGCGCGGCGGCTATGGCGAGGCGCTGCCGCGCGCGGTGGCGATCAACTATGCCAAGCTCTTGGCCTACAAGGACGAGTACGAGGTGGCGCGGCTATTGACCGACAAAGCCTTCGAACACAGCATCCATGAGCGGTTCGAGGGCGACTACAAAGTCAATTTCCATCTGGCGCCGCCGATCCTGCCAGGGCTCGACGTCACCGGGCGGCCGAAGAAGCGGCAGTTCGGCGAAGCGATGCGGCCGTTGTTCAAGACGCTGGCGAAATTGCGCGGTTTGCGCGGCACGCCGTTCGACCTGTTCGGCTATCACCCCGAGCGCAAGCTCGAGCGCGACCTGATCGCCGGCTACGAACGGGACATAGCCACCGTGCTGCAGCGGCTGACACCGCGTACCGTCTCGTTCGCGGTGGAATTGTTGTCGCTGCCGGACCGCATCCGCGGCTACGGCCCGATCAAGGAGAAGGCGGTGCAGGACGCCAAGGCGCGCTACGCCGAACTCGCCCGCGAGATCGCCGATCCGCCGCCGCTGCCGTTGCCGCAACTCGCCGCGGAGTAGCAGGGCGGGCTATGCCGAGCCGCCAAGGGCGGAGCCTGCTACGCGCATCGTGGCCTCGGAGAATTTGGTTCTGCAACTGGCGCAGCGCCGTCGCCCTTCGAGGCTCGCCGCTTTGTCGTCGCGGTTAGCAACGGCTTGGTGGCCGGCGAGCACCTCAGGGTGACGGCGAACAGAGGCCGTCCACAGTCCCATTCAACCTTGCAACAATCGCTCATTCAACCTTGCAACACTCGCGGCGTCATCCTGAGGTGCCCGAGCAACGCGAGGGCCTCGAAGGAGGATTGGTCTGCGCGGGCGTCGCTGCGCATTTCAACGCTGCGCTTGCCAAGTCTGCTCGCGTGGGCGACAAAACCGCCAACCAAAAAATCGCCCGAAGGAAACCTGATGCCGCTCGACTACGACGCCGTGATGGGCCTGAAGCAGTTCGGCCAGCGCTATTCCTGGACCGATCGCGAGGTGATGCTCTACGCCGTCGGTATCGGCATCGGCGCCGATCCGCTGGACGAGCGCGAACTCGCCTTCGTCAACGAGGCGACGTTCACCGCGCGGCCGCTGCAAGTGGTGCCGAGCTTCGCCTCGGTGGCGGCGTGGGGCGCGTCGCCCGGCCCGATCGAGGTCAATCGCGTGCTGGTGGTCGATGGCGAGCGCGACATCACCTTCCACAAGCCGCTGCCGGCGGCGGCCGACATCACCGCCGATGTCAGCGTGATCGGCCTGTACGACAAGGGCAAGGACAAGGGCGCGGTGATCATTCGCCAGACCGTGCTGCGCGACGGGCAGGGCGAGCCGCTGGCGACGCTGAAGGCGTCGCAATTCGCCCGCGGCGACGGCGGCTTCGGCGGCCCCTCGCAAGGTCAGCCCGAGCCGCATCAGGTGCCGAGCCGCGCGCCGGATCGCATCATCGATATCGCGACGCGGCCGGATCAGGCGCTGCTGTATCGGCTGTGCGGCGATCGCAATCCGCTGCATTCCGATCCGGAGTTCGCGCGCCGCGCCGGTTTTGCGCGGCCGATCCTGCACGGGATGTGCACCTACGGCATCACCTGCCGCGGCATTTTGCAGACCTATGCCGATTACGATCCATCGGCGTTCCGTCAGCACGCCGCACGGTTCTCGGCGCCGGTCTATCCCGGCGACACCGTGACCATGGAGCTGTGGAAGGACGGCAACGTGATTTCGTTCGAGGCCAAGGTGAATGCCCGCGCCGTCACCGTGATCAAGAACGGCAAGACCGTGCTGGGATAGTTGCAAGATCGTTCTGAGCCAGATTGATGGTGCCCCGGACGCAGTGCAACGCGCCGCGTCAGCGGCGTGGTGCGCTGCAGATCCGGGGCCGTTACGAAGACTGCCGCCGGAACGGTCCCGGCTCGCGTTGCGGCATGAAGAATGCCGCACCGCGTCCGGGACACGGGCCGCGAAGCTTGCGAGATTTTCCGCGCCGAGGGTGATATTCAGAGTGCCGCGCCGGTGGTTCTGAGGCCGGGCTCCCATGACGAAACGAGATAGAGGCACTTGATGAAACTCACCCCCGCAGCCGCCGGCACATTTGCAATCGCGCCGACGCCGTTCTTCGACGACGGCCGGATCGACGAAGCCTCAATCGACCGGCTCAGCGATTTCTACACCGAGGTCGGTTGCGACGGCGTCACCGTGCTCGGCATTTTGGGCGAAGCGCCGAAGCTGGAGGCGGCGGAAGCGGAAGCGATCGCGCGACGCTTCGTCAAGCGCGCGGAGAAGTTGCAGGTCATCGTCGGCGTCTCGGCGCCGGGCTTCGCCGCGATGCGCTCGCTGGCGCGGGCGTCGATGGACGCCGGCGCGAGCGCCGTGATGATCGCGCCGCCGCCGAGCTTGCGCACCGACGATCAGATCACCGGCTATTTCCGCCAGGCCGCCGAAACGATCGGCGACGACATTCCCTGGGTGCTGCAGGACTATCCGTTGACGATCGGCGTGCAGATGACGCCGTCGGTGATCCGCAAGATCGTGATGGACAGCATCTCCTGCGTGATGCTGAAGCACGAGGACTGGCCGGGGCTGGAGAAGATCTCGACGCTGCGCGGCTTCCAAAAAGACGGCTCGCTGCGGCCGCTGTCGATCCTCACCGGCAACGGCGCGCTGTTCCTGGATTTCGAGATGGAGCGCGGCGCCGACGGCGCGATGACCGGCTACGCCTTCCCGGAAATGCTGATCGACGTGGTGAAGCTGTCGCAGGCCGGCCGGCGCGATGCTGCGCATGACCTGTTCGACGCGCATCTGCCGCTGATCCGCTACGAGCAGCAGCCCGGCGCCGGCCTCGCCGTGCGCAAATACATCCTGCAAAAGCGCGGCGTGATCGCCTCGTCGGCGCAGCGCAAGCCGGGCTCGGCGATCACCGCCACCGCCAAGGCCGAGGTGGACTATCTGCTGTCGCGGGTGGCGCGGGTCGATCCACGCGCCAATCTCGGGCCGCAGGCCGCCGCGGCGGAATAGCCGAGGTCGCACAGCGGCGGTGGGCATCACGCCGCCGCCGCGGATCTCGGGTTGCGGAATGTCCGCGCGCCGGAACCCGGCGCGGGCCGGGCGGTGCCGGTTCCCAGCGGGCGGCAAGTCGGCCTATATTGCGGCGAGCCGGAGAACCACGAACGAGCCATGGCATCGGTCATCGCAGCGTATCTGAAGCGGGCAAAGACGGTTTCGCTTTCGATCCGTCAGTTGACCTTTGGCAGCTTTCTGCTGCTGCTGGCGATCATCGTGGCGACCTCGATCGCCAGCGTGGTGGCGCTGCGGCACATCGACGCCACCTTCGGCGAGTTGCAAAGGCTGCAAAGCGTCGACGATCTCGCCGAGGAGATCGAGCGCAAGATGAGCGAAGTGCGGCTCGCGGCGCGCGACTTCGTCACCGATCCGGGCGGCCAGCCGGGCCGGGTCTGGGAGGCCACCTCGGCGCTCAATGCGCTGTTGAAAAAGACCCGGCTGGAACTGGCGCCGGATCAGCAGCAGATGATCGACGGGGTCGCGGCGCGGCTGACCAAATATCGCGAGGGCATCGAGCGCATCACCGCGCTGATCCCGCGCCGAGCCGAACTGATTGCCTCGGTGCCGCCGTTGCGCGATCAATTCGAGGCAGCCGTCGATGCGCTGCCGGATCGCGCCGTGGCGGCCAGTCTGTATCGCGAGCGCAGCCGGATCGCGGCGGCGCTGTTGTCCAACGATCTGGACGGCGCCGAACGGGCGGCCGTGAAGCTACGCAGCCTGACCGAAGCGTCGCCGGCGCTGCGCGGCGCGACGTTGGACTATTCGGATACGATCGTCTCGCTGGCGGGGGTGGAACGCGAGATCGTCGAACTCGACAAACAGGTGCTCGGCGCCGAAGGCCGGCAGATCGGCCGGGTCACCGATCTGTTGCGCGATCTCACCGCGCGCCGCGGCCGGGTGCTGTCGAAGGATTTCGCCAGGACGTTGGCGGAGGACAAATGGCAGAGCATCGTGTTCGGCACCGCCGGCGTGCTGCTCGGCATCTTCGCGGCCGCCTATGTGGTGCGGCGCACGGTCGGACCGCTGGCGGCGATCGCCGCGGCGATCCGTGCGCTGGCGGCCGGCGAGAAATACACCGCGATTCCGGCCGTCGAGGTCGAGAACGAGATCGGCGACATCGCGCGCGCCGCCGAGGTGTTCCGCAAAACCCTGGTCGACGCCGACGCCGCGCGCGAGGCGGCGCTGCACGCGCTCGCCGAGCAGCGCCACGCCGAGGAAAGCTATCGCAAACTGTTCGAGGGCTCGATCGACGGCATCTACGTCACCACGCCGGAGGGCGCGCTCGTCAACGCCAATCCGGCGTTGGCGCGGATGATGGGCTACGACACGCCCGGCGAACTGATCGCCCGGATCGGCGACATCGCCAACACCATCTACGTCAACCCGGCGACGCGCGGGCACTATCGGCAGATCATGGACCGCGACGGCTTCGTGCGCGAATTCGAATATCAGGCGCGGCGCCGCGACGGCGAGATCCTGTGGCTGTCGGACAGCGCCAGCACGGTGCGCGACGCCGACGGCCGCGTGCTGCGCTACGAAGGCGCGGTGCGCGACATCACCGATCAGAAGCGCGCCGAACACGCGGTGGCCGAAGGCCGCCGGCTATTGCAGCAGGTGATCGATACCGTGCCGGCGGTGATCAACGTCAAGGACACCGAGCTGCGCTACGTGCTGATGAATCGCTACATGGCGGGGGTGTTCGGCATCGAGGCGCAGGACGCCATCGGCCGCACCACCGCCGATCTGATGGCGCGCTACGGCGAGCGGAAAACCGACGCGAACGACAAGCGCGTGCTGGCGACCGGCGAGGGGCTCGGATTCTACGAGGAGGACTATGTCGATTGCAGCGGCGTGATGCGGCAATGGCTGGTCAACAAGCTGCCGCTGTTGGATTTTCGCGGCGATGTCGAGCGCATCGTCACCGTGGCGCTCGACATCGGCGACCGCAAACGCGGCGAGCTGGAAATGCGCAAGGCCAAGGATGCCGCCGAGGCCGCGCTGAAGAACCTCAAGGAAACTCAGAACTCGCTGATCGAAGCCGAAAAGCTCGCGGCGCTCGGCCGGCTGGTCGCCGGCGTCGCCCACGAGGTCAACAATCCGGTCGGCATCAGCCTCACCGTCGCTTCGTCTCTGGAGCGCAAGACCGCGCAGTTCGCCGCCGAGGTCGAGCGCGGCAATTTGCGACGCTCCAGCCTCAGCGATTTTCTCGAGACCAGCCGCGACGCCGCGACGCAGCTAATCGCCAACCTCAATCGCGCGGCCGAACTGGTGCAGTCGTTCAAGCAGGTCGCCGCCGATCGCAACTATTCCGACCAGCGGGTGTTCGATCTCGCCGACCTCACCGAGCAGGTGGTGATGAGCCTCAAGGCGGGCCTGCGAAAACAGAATCTGGCGCTTTCGGTGGACTGCGAACCGAACCTCGCCATGAACAGCTTCCCCGGCCCTTACGGGCAGGTGCTGACCAACCTGTTCTTCAATTCGATTTCGCACGCCTTTCCGAACGGCGACGGCGGCAAGGTCGCCATCAGGGTGCAGGAATCCGGCGACGATCACGTCGAAATTCTGTTCGCCGACGACGGCTGCGGCATGACGCACGAGGTCCGGCGTCGCGCCTTCGATCCGTTCTTCACCACGCGGCGCGATCAGGGCGGCACTGGGCTCGGCTTGCACATCGTCTACAGCATCGTCACCAATCGGCTGGGCGGCCGCATCAGCCTGAATTCCGAGCCGGGCGCCGGCACCGAGGTGCGAATCGTGTTGCCACGGGTGGCGCCGCAAGAGCTCTCCAGCGAAGCTCGCGCGGCAACCTGACGTCGCGGTCAAATCGCCGCACCTGGAATCACCCGACTAACGCGGAAGTGAAGGCAAGCGGCCATTGCGCTTGACCTGCGTCAAAGGGCATCGGCCATCCAGCATTCTATGCTGCCACGCGTAAACGGCCGCCGGGGAGATTTGACCAAAGAGATTGATCGTGATGCTCGTTCCCCCCGAAGCGGGTCCCCGGCGCGAAAACTAAGCCGCCAAACATCGCAAACAAATCCAACATCGCTGGGTGCCGCGTCGAGGCCGCGGCGGCGATGCGTTTTTCTGCAGTAGAAAGTTCTCGTGTTTCAGAAGTTCGCTATTGGCGGCCGAAAATGGATGCTGGCGACGGTCGGCGTGGTCGCTTGGGGCGGCTTCAACACCGTGATGGAAGCCACCAGCAGCCTGGAGGGCAAGCGGATTCCGGCCGCCGCGCTGGGCGCGGAAGCGGTCGACAAGGTGATGCGCGTCAGCAGCATGACCGATCCCGACACCGACCAGGTGTGGAGCGAAGGCAACCTCAACGCCTGGATCAAGAACGCGAATCTGGTGGCCGATCCGGCTGCGCTCGCGGCCTACGGCGCGGAAATGTACAACGCCGAATGCGGGCTGTGCCGTGCCGTGCCGCCGACCGGCAACTACCTCGCCAACCAGTGGATCGGCAATCTCAACGCGATGAAGCGATTCATCGGGCTCGATGACGAGCAATACCGACTGTTGCAGAGATACGTGCAGATGAATGCCAAGGATACCCGGGGGCCCCATGAATGAGATCTTGCGCTTCGATGGCGGCAACCAAGATCAGTTGGCACAGCAGTTCGAACACAGCCGGCGCAATCGCGTGCTGTGCCTGGACTGGCTGGCCAGCGTGTTCGCGGCGCCGCCCAGTCTTGACACCGTGGTGTCGTATCGAAGCTGCGAACTGGCGATCTGGCTCGATCAGCTCGCATTCGATCCGGCGTTCTCCGCCGGCATCGCCCGCATGCAGGCGGCGCTCGATCCGGCGCACGACGACGATACGCTGACGGCGCGGCTCGGCATCGCCTATGGCCGGCTGTTTTCCGGAATCGGCGGCCCCGATTGCATCGCGCCGTATGAATCGGCGTTTCGCGGCGACGGCCGGCTGTTTCAGGTGCCGACCGCGGAGATGGAGGCGCTGCTGCTGGTGCATGACGTTTCGATCGCCGGCGGTCTCGCCGAACCGGCCGATCATCTGTCGATCGAATTGACGTTGATGGCCCGGCTGATCGCGGCCGATCATCCGGCCGCCCGCGACATGCAGCTTCGGATCGGTCGTTGGGTGCCGGATTTCTGCGACACCTGCATCGCCCGCGACCACCTCGGCTTCTGGGCCGGCGCCGCGATGGTGCTGGCCGCCATCATCGATCACGATGCCCGGCTGATGCAGGCCGGCGTGCATTACTTCATTCCCGCTTAGGGGATCATCATGGCAAGCGATGTTGGCGATCTTGACGATCTTGGCCTTGGCGCGACCTTGTCCCGTCGCAGCCTGCTCAATGGCAATGTCGCGCTGGCCGCGCTCGGCGCCTTCGGGCCGTCGCTGCTGGTCGAGGGCGCACGCGCCGCAACGAGCACGGACGGCGAAGTCTTGAGCGGCTCGCATTGGGGCGGATTCCGCGCCAAGGTCGAAGGCGGCCGGATGGTGTCGCTGGAGCCGTGGGAGAAGGATCCGACCCCCAGCCACCAGCTCTCGGGCGTGCTCGACTCGGTGTACTCGCCGACCCGCATCAAATACCCGATGGTCCGCCGCGCGTTTCTGGCGAAGGGCGCCGCCGCCGAACGTGACAGCCGCGGCAAAGGTGATTTCGTCCGCGTCAGCTGGGATCAGGCGCTCGATCTCGTGGTCACGGAATTGCAGCGGGTGGACAAGACTCATGGCGCCGCCGCCACCTTCGCCGAGTCGTCTGGCTGGAACAGCCCGGGCCGGCTGCACAATTGCCAGAGCCTGTTGCGCCGGATGATGAATCTGAAGGGCGGCTTGGTCGATTCGTCGGGCGATTACGCCGCCGGCGCCGCGCAAGTCATCATGCCGCATGTGGTCGGCTCGCTCGACCCGGCGCTGACCGGCATCACCGACGGCGGCAAGGCCAAGACCGGCGCCGCCTGGCTCACCGAGAGCGGGGCTGCGAGGATTCCAGTGGCCCGCGTCGTCGACATGCTGGTCAATCCGGACAAGCCGTTCGACTTCAACGGCACCAAGGCCGACGACCCGGAGATCAAGCTGGCTTATTGGGTGGGCGGCAATCCGTTCGTCCACCACCAGGACCGCAACCGCATGGTGGAGTCGTGGAAGACGCTGGAGACCTTCATCGTGCAGGACTGCCTGTGGACGCCGACCGCGCGCCACGCCGACATCGTGCTGCCGGCGACCACGTCCTACGAGCGCAACGATATCGAGTGCATCGGCGACTATGCCGGCCGCGCCATCGTGGCGATGAAGAAAGTGATCGAGCCGGTGTTCGAAAGCCGCACCGACTACGACATCTTCGCAGCCCTCGCCGAGCGGCTCGGCAAGGGCCACGAATTCACCGAGGGCAAGAGCGAGATGGACTGGATCCGCTCGTTCTATGACGCCGCCTTGATGCAGGCGAAGGCGAAGAAATACCAGATGCCGGATTTCGACACGTTTTGGAACGGCGAGGGCGTGGCGGAATTCCCGGTCACCAGCGGCAAATCCGGTGACGTCGTCGCTTTCGAGCAGCCGCTTGGCGCTCGCCAGCCGAGCCCGCTTGATGATGTGCCGCGGGGAATGTCCGCGGAACTTCAGGAACGAGCGTAGCAGCGTGCGGCGCTGACCCCGGTTTCCCCGACCTGCCGTTCGATGGTGATCGGCAGGTCACAAGCGACGGGTCCTTGCGTCAGAGCGTGCTGAAATGGTGCCGGGTGGCAAGCAACAACGACAGCGTGACGGCCTGCTCGAGCCCGGTCACTAGCGGCGGCGGCGCCGCCGCATTTTGCTGGTCGAGCTGGCCGGCGAAGACCAGGACCAGCTGCCGAAGTCCTTCACGGGCAAGATCGTGCACGGGCAAGATCGTGCAAGCAACCAATCGGGCATCTAAATACCGGAAAGTGGCCGTTGGCGAGCAAGCTGGCGCCGCCCGGGTTAGTTCCAAATTATAGAATGTTTGCCACAATGTGGGCGGCAGAAGGGGCGGGCCGTCCATCGCAACTGACGAGACGGCGGCCCGCAAACGTGAATTTCGAGAAAACCGGGCGCGTCGAAAGCCTGGTTTCGCAAGCAAGATCATTTCATAGCGCGTTGCTATGGAGCGAGGAAACGAAACCATAATCACGCCGGCGATGCAGGTGCTGGGCCTCCAGGGCTGGCTCGTGCAGCGACCGGTGATGGCCCACGGAGAACAAGGCATGGCTACCACGATGTCGAATCGCTTCAGACTGACGATCGGTCGCAAGATCTACGCCCTCATCGGACTGGGCTTCGTCGGGCTGCTCGGCGTCACTTTTCTGGATTCCCGTGAGCTCGCGTCCGGGTTGAAGATGCAGAAGCAGATCGAGCTGAAGCATTTGGCCGAATTGGCGCTCGCCGTGGTCAAGGAAGAGCAGGCCATTGGCCAGGCCGGCGGCATCGCCGTCGCCGAGGCGCAGAAGCGGGCGCAGGCCCGGCTGGCCGGCCTGCGTTACGGCAACAATGATTACTTCTTCGTCAGCGACCTGCAGAACCGCATGGTGATGCATCCGATCAGCCCGCAGCTGAATGGGCAGGATGTCGGCGACACCAAGGACGCCGACGGCAAGCAGTTGTTCGTCGAGATGAGCGACCTTGTCCGTCGCGACGGCGGCGGATTTGTCGACTATCAATGGGCCAAGCCGGGGGCGCAGAAGCCGTCGCCGAAGCTGACCTATGTCATCGGGTTCGCGCCGTGGGGCTGGGTGATCGGCACCGGGGTGTATATCGACGATCTCCATGAACAGACCTGGACCGCGACCCAGCGCTCGCTGATCGTCGCGGCTTTGGTGGTGCTGATCACGCTTGCGGTGTCGATCTTCATGGCCGGCCGGATCACCAAGCCGTTGCATCTGATGACCGACGCGATGAAGGCGCTGGCGGGCGGCAAGCTCGACGTTGCCGTGCCGGGGATCGGCCGCAGCGACGAAGTCGGCGAGATGGCAGAGGCCGTCGAAGTGTTCAAGACCAATGCGGTGGCGCGGCAGCGGCTCGAGGCCGAGCAGCACGAGCTGGAGGCGCGCGCCGCGGCGCAGCGCAAGGCCGATACCAACAAGCTCGCCGACGATTTCGAAGGCGCGGTCGGCGAGATCATCCACACGGTTTCTTCGGCTTCGACCGAGCTGGAAGCATCCGCCGCGACCCTGACCTCGACGGCCGAACGCTCGCAGCAGCTCGCCACCGTTGTGGCGGCGGCCTCCGAGGAAGCCTCGACCAATGTCCAGTCGGTGGCCTCTGCGACCGAGGAGATGACTTCGTCGGTCCATGAAATCAGCCGTCAGGTGCAGGATTCCGCCCGCATCGCCCATGAGGCCGTCGATCAGGCGCGCAAAACCAACGACCGGGTCGGCGAATTGTCCAAGGCCGCGGCGCGGATCGGCGACGTCATCGAACTGATCAACACCATCGCGGGGCAGACCAATCTGCTGGCGCTGAACGCCACCATCGAAGCCGCACGCGCCGGCGAAGCGGGGCGCGGCTTTGCCGTGGTCGCCAGCGAGGTCAAGGCGTTGGCCGAGCAGACCGCGAAAGCCACCGGCGAGATCGGCCAGCAGATCACCGGGATTCAAGCCGCGACTGAGGATTCCGTCGCGGCGATCAAGGAGATCAGCGACACCATCGGCAAGATGTCGGAGATCGCCTCGACCATCGCCTCGGCGGTGGAGCAGCAGGGCGCGGCCACCCAGGAGATTTCCCGCAACGTACAACAGGCCGCGCAGGGCACCCAGCAGGTCTCGGCCAACATCAGCGACGTGCAACGCGGCGCCAGCGAGACCGGATCGGCCTCGTCCGAAGTGCTCTCGGCGGCGCAGTCGCTGTCGCGCGACAGCAATCGGCTGCAGGACGAGGTCAGCCGATTCCTCCGCACCGTCCGCGCCGCCTGATCGCGGTTCGCGCACGACCTGTCGATCCGCTGCGGCGGATCGACGAGGGGGCCGGCTGGCTGCCTGGAGCGCATCGGGCGACGTGGCTCGGAGGACGCCGGCTCGGCGGCGTCCCGGGTGACGGCTGCTCCGACGAAGTATCAAGGCTGCCCTTTGCAGCCGCCCAGCGGCGGGCGCGACGCTCGCCAGACGGCTACACATTCTCTGTGTAGCTCAGTGTAGCGATCGGTAAAATAATCCTGCGCGGCCATCTCTGTCGGCCTGGTATTCATACTAAATAATCTCCTGTCTTAATTCGTACATTTACGAAGATGTGAGATTTGCCGCCCTAACTCCTCGCAGAGCGCGGCCTGCGGCAGATTGTCTCCCCCCTCCGCAGATGCGCGCCGCTTGTTTCGGCCGGCCACGCCGCCCGACCCGTCATCGTGCTTTGCGAGGAACTCATGTTGCGGTTTATTCAGAACGTTCGGATTGGCACCAAGCTTTGGATCGCGTCTGCGCTCGGCATTCTGCTGATCGGCTGCATGATCTACGGGCAGGTGACAGGCAGCGCGAGGGTGCGTCAGGCCCAGGACAACAGCGTTCGCGTGTTGGCGCTTGAGGGGGCCGCTGCCGAGGCCAAGGCGTCGATGCGGGGCATGCAGGTCGGCTTGGCCGCCATCGTGCTCGCGTCAAACCCGGAGGCGATGCGCGCGGCAAGCGACTCTTTCGCCGCACAGCAGAAGTCCTCGATCCAGTTCACCGCAGAGCTGGCCCAGTCGGTCCGGCTCCCGGAGAACAAGCAGCGCACCGCTCGGCTGACCGCGCTGATCGGGGAATTCGCCGGCGCGACGCAGCAGATCGCTGCGTTGCGCGGCGAGGTCCATGCCCTGGAGGTCGGCGCCATGGCGGCCGCCGAAGCTTCCACCGAGGCGGCCAAGAAGATCCGCGCGCTCAACGACAAGGTGGCGCTGATCCGTAAGGACAAAGTGACGCCGATCGCGGCGGAAATGGAGCGCCTAAACGAAGAGCTGATTGCCTCGAGCAAGCGGCTCAGCGAGCACACCACCGCCGCGGCGACCGAGGAAGCGATATCGGTCGAACGTTGGGCGCTGGCGATCGGCATCGCCAACGCGCTGTTGATGATCGCCACCTCGATCTTCACCTCCACCACGATCGCGCGGCCGATGCAGGCGTTGAGCCGGGCGATGGCCGAGCTGGCCGACGGCAATTTCGGCGTGGTGCTGCCGGGGCTTGGCCGCAAGGATGAGATCGGCGACGTCGCCAGCGCGGTGGAGACGTTCAAGATCAAGGCCGAGCAGAAGGCGCAGGCCGAGGCCGAAGAAAAGGCGCAGCAGGATCAGTCCGCCGCCGCCCAGCGCAAGCGCGACATGATGAAGCTCGCCAACGAATTCGAAGGCGCGGTGGGCGAAATCGTCGAGACCGTGTCGTCGGCCTCGGCGGAATTGGAGAGTTCGGCCTCCACCCTGACCTCGACCGCCGAACACGCCCAGCATCTCGCCACGATGGTGGCCTCGGCTTCCGAAGAAGCCACCACCAATGTGCAGTCGGTGGCCTCGGCGACCGAGGAGATGAGTTCGTCGATCACCGAAATCAGCCGGCAGGTGCAGATGTCGGCGCGGATCGCCGGCGAAGCGGTGCAGCAGGCGCAAAAGACCAACAACCGGGTCGGCGAGCTCGCCAAGGCGGCGAGCCGGATCGGCGACGTCGTCGAGCTGATCAACACCATCGCCGGCCAGACCAATCTGCTGGCGCTGAATGCGACCATCGAAGCCGCCCGCGCCGGCGAGGCCGGTCGCGGCTTCGCGGTGGTGGCTTCGGAAGTGAAGGCCTTGGCCGAGCAAACCGCGAAAGCCACCGGCGAAATCGGCCAGCAGATCACCGGCATTCAGGCGGCGACCCAGGAATCGGTGGGCGCGATCCGGGAAATCGGCGACACCATCAGCAAGATGTCGGAGATCGCCTCGACCATCGCGGCCGCGGTCGAACAGCAGGGCGCGGCGACGCAGGAAATCTCCCGCAACGTTCAGCAGGCCGCGCAGGGCACCCACGAGGTGAGTTCGAACATCACCGACGTGCAGCGCGGCGCCAGCGAGACCGGCACCGCCTCGTCGCAGGTGCTCTCGGCGGCGCAGTCGCTGTCGCGCGACAGCAATCGATTGAAAGTCGAAGTCGGTAAATTCCTGCAGACGGTGAGGTCAGCCTGACGCAAGCCTCAGGGTTGCGCCCTGGTAATTTTACGAGCCTGACGGGAGAAATTTTAACGGGTTACGGAACAAATGAACTGGCTGGCGCCGGTTCCAATTTCGACCCGCATGGGAAGTCGGGACGCGCTTGCAACGCGCCCGCTTCCCAGCGTCGAGCGCGGAGGCCCTTCTAAGTCAAAGGATTTCTCGATGCTCGCTCGTCTCTCAATTCGTGCCAAGATCACCATCGTTCTGGCCTTCCTACTGATCACCATGTCGGGCCTCGGGCTGATTGCCGTCAGAAGCATGAGCTCGATCAACACCAGGGTGACGGAGCTGCGGACCGACTGGCTGCCCAGCGTCCGGCTGCTCGGCGAATTGAAGAGCAATCTTCTCGCCTATCGCAGCATCGTGCGCTCCCACATGTTGGAGTTGACCGCCGAAGGCAAGGCGGCGGCTGAAAAGCGCATTGCCAGCAATGTCCAGAGCACGTTGAAGATTCGCCAGGCCTATGAGAAGGCCATCAATTCTGCCGAAGAGCGGGCGCTCTACAACGACTGGGCGCAGCAGTGGGGGCAGTATGAAGCCGCGATCCAGCCGGTGCTCGAACTCTCCCGCAACAGCCTCGGAAAGTACCCGCTCGAGGCCCAGGAGCTGAACGAGAGCAAAGTCCTCGCCGTCGGTCAAAAGGCCGACGCCATTCTGGCCAAGGATATCGAGCTCAACAACAAGGGGGCAGAGGAGGCCGGGTCGGCCGCCGATGCCGCCTACAATACGTCTTTCCTGCTGCTGGTCGTGATCATCGCCGCCGCCGGCGTGCTCGGTATCGGTGTCGGCCTTTACCTGGTTCGCGACGTTTCGAACGGCATCAATTCGATCGTGACCCCGATGCAGGCGCTCGGCCGCGGCGAGCTTGATGCCGTGGTGCCGCATCAGGGCGAAACCACCGAAATCGGCAAGATGGCCGACGTCCTGCAGGTGTTCAAGGAAGCGCTGATCGCCAAGCGTGAGGCGGATCAGGCCGCCAGCGTCGAGGCCGACGCCAAGATCCAGCGCGGCCAGCGGGTCGACAGCATTACCCGTGAATTCGAATCGATGATCGGCGAGATCGTGCAGACCGTGTCCTCGGCCTCCAACGAATTGGAAGCCTCCGCCGCGACGCTGACCGCCACCGCCGAGCGTTCGCAGCAACTCACCTCGATGGTCGCCGCGGCGTCCGGAGAGGCTTCCACCAACGTGCAGTCGGTGGCGTCGGCCACCGAGGAGATGTCGTCGTCGATCACCGAGATCAGCCGCCAGGTGCAGGAATCCTCGCGGATCGCCGCCGAGGCGGTGAACCAGGCGCAGAAGACCAACGACCGGGTCGGCGAGCTGGCCAAGGCGGCGAGCCGGATCGGCGACGTCGTCGAACTGATCAACACCATCGCCGGGCAGACCAATCTGCTGGCGCTGAACGCCACCATCGAAGCCGCCCGTGCCGGCGAGGCCGGCCGCGGCTTTGCGGTGGTCGCCTCGGAAGTGAAGGCGCTGGCGGAACAGACCGCGAAAGCCACCGGCGAAATCGGCCAGCAGATCACCGGCATTCAGGCCGCCACCCAGGAGTCGGTCGGCGCCATCAAGGAGATCGGCGACACCATCGGCAAAATGTCGGAGATCGCCTCGACCATCGCTTCCGCGGTTGAACAGCAGGGCGCCGCCACTCAGGAAATCTCCCGCAACGTGCAGCAGGCCGCGCAAGGCACCCAACAGGTGTCGTCCAACATCACCGACGTCGAACGCGGCGCCGCCGAAACCGGCTCGGCGTCCTCGCAGGTGCTGTCGGCGGCGCAGTCTTTGTCGCGGGACAGCAGCCGGTTGAAGGTCGAAGTGGACAAATTCCTCAGCACGGTGCGCGCCGCCTAGCCGACCGGGCTGTCCAACTGCGTTGCGTTTCGAAATCCTCGGTTGTGGCTCCGCGCGATGCACTTATCGCGCGGAGCCTTTTTGCATCGAGCCGCAACGGTTCGACAAATTCCACCTGGTACTTTTACTTAGCCTTCATGCAGCCTGGGCGAAGGTAAAATCCGAAGGGTGGGTCTGGGATCAGCAGCTCGGCCGCCATTCCTGAGCGCCGTGCGCTGACGCGTGCCCGGCGATCGGCGGTCATATCTCACCAGACAAGGATTTCCCCCATGCTCGCGAGGCTGTCGATTCGCGCCAAGATCACCACCGTCGTCGCCTTCTTGCTGCTCGCCATGACCGGCATCGGCCTATTGGCGGTCAGCAACATGCGGGCGATCAACGCCACCGCGGTCGAAATTCAGACCAAGTGGATGCCGAGCGTCCGCATTCTCGGCGATCTTCGCGGCGCGTTGTTCACCTACCGCAATATGGTGCGCGAACACATGCTCTCGGAAACCGCGCAGACCAAGGCGGCGACCGAACAGCGGCTGGCCAAGCTGATGGAGCAGATCGCCGAGATCCGCCGGAATTACGAGAAGTTGCTGACCACGCCCGCGGAGCGCGCGATCTATCAGGAATGGGCGGCGATGTGGGCGAATTTCGAGAAGGGCAACGAGCAGGTGATGGCGCTGTCGCGCAATGCCGCAGGACAGGTGCCGCACGACGCCCATGAGCTGAGCTACAACGTCGTCAATCCGGTCGGGCTTGCCTCCGACGCCGTTCTGAAGAAGAGCATCGACTACAACAACAACGGCTCGGCTGCGGCGAGCCAAGCGGCCGCCGCAACCTATGACACCGTGTTCAGGCTGCTGGCGATCATCCTCGGCTTGGCGATGATCACCGGCGTCGGCATCTCGGTCTATCTGGTGCGCGATGTCGGCCGCGGCATCGGCTCGATCATCCGCCCGATGCAGGCGCTCGGCGACGGAGACCTCAGCGCCGTAGTGCCGCATCAAGGCGAGAACAACGAGATCGGCGCGATGGCCGACAGGCTGCAGATGTTCAAGGAGGCGCTGATCGCCAAGAAGGCCGCCGACGAGGCGTCCGCGCTGGAAGCCGATGTCAAGATCCAACGCGGCCATCGGGTCGATGCCATCACCCGCGAGTTCGAATCCATCATCAGCGAGATCATCGACACCGTGTCGTCGGCCTCGACCGAGTTGGAAGCCTCCGCCGGAACGCTGACGGCGACCGCCGCACGCGCCCAGCAGCTGACCACCAACGTCGCCACGGCTTCCGAAGAGGCCGCCAGCAATGTGCAATCGGTGTCCTCGGCGACCGAACAGATGAGTTCGTCGGTCAATGAGATCAGCCGGCAGGTTCACGAATCCGCGCGGATCGCCGGAGACGCGGTGGAGCAGGCCAGGAAGACCAATGACAGCGTCGGCCAGTTGTCGCAGGCGGCAAGCCGGATCGGCGACGTGGTCGAACTGATCAACACCATCGCGGGACAGACCAACCTGCTGGCGCTGAACGCCACCATCGAGGCGGCCCGCGCCGGCGACGCCGGCCGCGGCTTTGCCGTTGTTGCCTCCGAGGTCAAGGCGCTGGCCGAACAGACCAGCAAGGCGACCGGCGAGATCAGCCTGCAGATCAACGGCATCCAGACCGCGACGCAGCAGTCGGTCGGCGCGATCAAGGAGATCGGCCTGACCATCGGGCGGATGTCGGAAATCGCCGCGACCATCGCCACGGCGGTCGAGCAGCAGGGCGCGGCGACGCAGGAAATCTCCCGCAACGTGCATCGCGCGGCCGAAGGCACCCAACAGGTGAGTTCGAATATCAGCGCCGTGCAGCACGGCGCCGGCGAGACCGGATCGGCATCTTCGCAGGTGCTGTCCGCGGCGCGCTCGCTGTCGCGCGACAGCAACCGGTTGAAGCTCGAGGTCGACAAGTTCCTCAGCACGGTGCGCGCCGCCTAGAGACCTCTTGGTTAGGATTGAATCATCCAACCAAAATGTCGTCGTCATTCCGGCTTGCGAGTTCGAAGAACGAGCAAGTCCGGAATCCATACTCCCCGCGGTGGTTATGGAGTCCGGGCTCACTCGCAGCTGACGCTGCTCGTGCCGCGGAATGACGTCCCGGGAGTCTTGAACCGCATCGATCCGAACCGAACATGCTCTAGTCCGCGTCGGCCAGCTTTCGCAGCGTGGCCTTGAAGAGCAGGCAGGCCTTGCCGACCAGCGCGGTGCCGTTGATCACCGCCGACGTCGCGGTGGCGGTGCCGGAGACGCCGATCCCGACCGGATTCTTCTGCCCCCCGAACAGCGGATCGGCGTCGGGACTGGGGGTGTGCTGGCTGACCAGAACCTCGCCCTTGAAGCTGTCGCCGCTCACGGTGTAGCTGCCGGTGTAGAACAGGTAGGCGTCGCCACCCAGAATGGTGCCGTTGCGAAAAATCACCACGCCGCTTCCCTTGCCGGATCGCCCATCGAGCAGATCGACATGGATCGAGTACAGGCCGTTCTGCATGTCGTCCCGGCTTCTCTTGAGGTCCCATCACGAGCGCACCCCGTTATGCCAAAGCCGGCTGGGCCTCGTCAACGCGTCAAGTGATCGGCTGCCGGGCTGGTCTGCGACGCGGTTGCTCGCAGCATGAGCGCTATCGGACGCGCGCCGAGCGTCGGCTGACCGGACGATCGGCGCCACAACCGCAATGGCGAGGTCAATCCCGGCGGTTCAGCGCATCGGCATGCGACTTGTTAGTAGCGTAGCACTCGCAGGCGAGTTCGGCGAGGCCGTCGACCCTGGTGATCTCGACTTGACCACGACTGTAGCGAATGATGCCGGCGTGCTGCAGCGCCCCGGCGACCAGCGAGACGCTGTTGCGGCGGACGCCGAGCATCCGGGCGAGCAGGTCCTGGGTCAGCGGCAGTGTGTTGCTGAGTGCGAGATCCCGTAGTCGCAACAATCGCCGGCACAGCCGCGCGGTGATGTCGTGCGAGGCGTTGCAGGCCGCCAACTGCTCGGCCTGGACGAAATCGATCCACTGCAGCTTCATCAGGGCCAGGCGCAGTGTTTCGCTGCGGCTTGCCGCGGCGATGAAACGTCTGGAATCGATCAGGCTTGCGGAGCCCGGGAACTGGACGGTGGCGGTGGTCGGTGAGATCCCGCCATTGAGCACCGCCGCGCCGCCACAGACCCCGTCGTGCCCGATCAACGCCACCTCGACCGTGGAGCCGTCGGAAAGGTGCACGACCTTCGAAATGATGCCGCTGTGGGGAAAGTAGACCGCGGTCAGGGTCTCGCCAGCCTCGAACAGAACTTCATCCTGCACCAAGCGCAACGGGCGAAGATCGGGCTGAAGCTGTGCGAAATCGTCGGCAGGAAGCGACGCCAAGAACTGGTTGGGGGAACGTGTAAGCATGGGTCCCCCGGCGGCGGGCCGCATCGCTGTTGGAGATTTCATCATGCATGCCGGACGCCGCGGGCCTTGGCAATCGCCAACCGGCTCGTACCATTCCGAGGCAGCGAGCCTAGAGCATTTTCGGTTAGGATTGCTGCGGTTCAAGAGTCCCGGGCCGTCATTCCGGGGCACGAGCAGCGTCAGCTGCGAGTGAGCCAGGAATCCATAGCCACCGCAGGGAGTATGGATTCCGGACTTGCTCGTTCTTCGAACTCGCAATCCGGAATGACGCCGATTTTGGTTGGATGATTCGATCCTAACCGAAAATGCTCTGGCGGGCACGCCGCGGAAACGCCGCGGCCGACGGTGCGCCGGATTCGAATCGATGGCAAAGAAATTTGCGACTATCCGCCTGGTCCGAGCGAAAGTGAGCAGCGACGTCGAGGATTGTGACGCAGAGTTTGGCTCGTGACCAAGCGCAATGTCGTTGCTGGAGATCCGGCGCTTGGCCGCGTGAGAGGATGAGCATTCGCCTCGTGAGAGGATAGAAAATGAATCGTTCGATGTCGTGGCCGCCGGTGAAATTCGCTTTCGAATTTCCGACGCCGGGCCATTGTCCGAACTGCGCATCCGATCAGCCGATGCGCGTCATCGCGCTGTATCCGTCGCTATTTGAGGGACAGAGTGCCGCGCTCTTGCAATGCACGACCTGCGGGTCGGAGAGAACCGAGATCAGGTCGGAGTAGTTCACGAGGTGTTGATGCGCGCCGATCGGAAGCCGTCAGTCACGGCTCGGTGCTGCCGCATGGTGATTCGTTGGGCGTTCCTCCCAGACTGCCGCCGCATCAGACCCGTCGGGTCAGGTCGGCGGCGTTTTCTTGTCCTGCCGGGGAACAGGCTGCGGCGCGGATGGAACGTCCGAGTCGGCCGCCGGCAAGCCGCTTCGGTGGCGTCTCACTGACGCGCTTCTTGCCAGTGCGGATAGGTGACGTAGGCGGTAGCAGCTCCTTGTTCGTGCGAGCGGATGGTGACCTTCTCGCCCTTCGGCATGTGGACCATCTCGCCCGGACCCGCGCTGAAGATCTCCGTGCCGCTTGAAACGGACAACCGCCCCTCGAGGATCACCATGACGTCGTCGACCGCCATGGTTTCGGTCAGGCTCTGGTGAGGTCCGAAGCGGCCAAAGCCAATGGTCACCGCAGCACCGTGCCGCTGGTCGACCACATTGCCGGCAAAGATCTCGCCGTCCTGTCCAGGGGAACGTTGCAGCGCTGCGTCGGCGAAAGCGAATTTGCGAACCGGCATCGGTCTTTCTCCCTTTAGGGTTGATGTTGCGACAGCTCGGAATATGCCATTGGGGTTGCGGCGCTTTCCGGGATGGCCTGCGAGACATTCCAACGTCGGCGGGCAGTCGCGGTTCATCCAGGATAACGAGGATCAGCTGTGACAGTTTGGCCCTCAATCAGAATTGAATAGCCCTTCGCGACGTCCGCAAGCTCGGCGGGTGCGTGGTGGATCACCCGACAGCAGCGGCTTCCCTGAGCCACTCGCGCAAGATCTGAGGAGAATCGGCTGCGTCAGTGCTCTGCCATCGCACATTGTGCGGCAGCGCCGTCGCCAGAGTGAAGGGGGCTTCGCAGAACGCGATGCCCTCGTATTGGGTGAAATTTGCAAAGCGGGCGCGCACGCCGCCTGGCAGCGGCACAAGGCTCGCCACCTCGAGCAGGCTGAACGGCACCGTCAACCCGCAACGCAGCGCCTTGGAGAGCGCTTCCTTGAGGCACCACAGCAACAGCAGGCGCTGATGCTCGTCGTAAGGCAGCACGGCTTGCGCCAGCGCCCGTTCGCGGGGCGTCGTCTGTTCGCCGAGGGCGGACTGCGCTTCCGGCGCGGCACGTTCCAGGTCGATTCCCATGGGACACGCCTCGGGATGCGCGACGGCGATCGCCGCGGTGCCGGCGTGTGACAGCGTGACCTGCACATTCGACCGGCCCGGCACGAACGCCACCGGCTGCTGCAGCAGGCCTGGCAGCACCTGGATCTCGCGGAGCGAAACGCCCGGCGCGAGAGCGCTCAAAGCGGTCTTGGCCGCGCGTCGCCCGGCGAGGAAAGACTGCCGGCGGCTTGGCGCGAGCCGGTCTGTCAGCAGCGCCTGCTCCGCGGGACTGAGGAAGTGTGGTGCGTCGGCCTCAAGCGCTGCCAACGGAGCGGCCACCAGCGCAACGGCGCAGGTGAGGGCGCGGCTGCCGTCGTGCAGCACGAAGCTTGCGCTCCGCTCAATTCCTGGAAACGGGGTGCGGGACGCAGTCATCTCAGGCCGACGCCACGGCCGGCGCCGGCTCGGTCTGGTCGCGGTGGCTGAGCAGCAGATAGAACGCCGGCACCACGAACAGGGTGAACAGCGTGCCGATCGCCAGGCCGGTGGCGATCACCAGGCCCATGTTGAAGCGCGAATTGGCGCCGGCGCCGGTGGCGACGATCAGCGGCGTCACGCCCAGCACCATCGCGGCCGTCGTCATCATGATCGCGCGCAGCCGGATGCTGGCCGCCTCGATGATGGCGTCGTGCTTGCTGCGGCCTTCCTGGCGCAAAGTGTTGGCCACCTCCAC
Organism: Rhodopseudomonas palustris BisB18; assembly: GCF_000013745.1. Taxonomy (GTDB): domain Bacteria; phylum Pseudomonadota; class Alphaproteobacteria; order Rhizobiales; family Xanthobacteraceae; genus Rhodopseudomonas_A; species Rhodopseudomonas_A palustris_F. Next base: position 3,749,527 of record NC_007925.1, on the reverse strand, counting down.
CATCAGGATGCCGTGTTTGCTGACCAGCCCCATCAGCGTCACCAGCCCGACCTGGGTGTAGATGTTGATGCTGGCGCCGCCGACGCCGAGCCAGATGAAGAACAGCGCGCCGGCGAGCGACATCGGCACCGAGACCAGGATCACCAGCGGATCGCGGAAGCTGTTGAACAGCGCCGCCAGCACCAGGAAGATGATCAAGAGTGCCAGCGCGAAGGTGGTGACGAAGCCGTTGGATTCGTTCTCCAGCTGCCGTGACGACCCGGCATAGTCGTAACTGTATCCCGACGGCAGCGCCCGGGCGGCAACCGCCCGCAACTCGGCCAGCGCATCGCCGTCCGACACGCCCGGCATGGCGATGCCGGAGATGGTCGAGGCGTTGAGCTGCTGGAAATGGTTGAGCGACTGCGGCACGGTCTTCATCTCGATCCGGGCGATGGTGGAGAGCGGGACCGACGTGCCATCCGCGGCCCGGATGTAGTAATTGAGCAATTGATCGGTATTGAGCCGATGCTGCTGCATCACCTGCGGGATGACTTTATATGATCGTCCGCCGAGGTCGAAATAATTCGCGTAACTGCCGCCCAGCATGGTCGACATCGCGGCGCCGACGTCAGTCATGGTCAGGCCGAGCGACGCCACCTTGTCGCGGTCGAAATGGATGCTGGCGTGCGGCTGGTCGATCTTCATGTCGCCATCGAGAAAGATGAACTTGCCGCTCTTCATGGCTTCGCTGAGGAAGTTCTCCGACGCCTGATAGAGCCGCGCATAGGAATCGTTGGATTTCAGCACGAACTGGATCGGCAGCCCGCTGCTGCCCGGCAGCGGCGGCAACTGGAACGCGGCCACCCGCACCCCGGCGATCTTGTTGAACTGCTGCTGGATCAAGGGAGCGAGGGCCAGGGCCGACTGGCTGCGCTGGTCCCAGGGTTTCAGCACCCAGCCGCCGATCACCTGACCGGGCATGTCGATCTGGAACACGAGGTCGGTCTCCGGCCGCTTGTCGAGAATGCCGTAGATCTGCTGCACATAGGTTTCGCGCTGCTCCAGCGTGGCGTTCGGCGCCGCCGACATCATGGTCAGGATCACCCCCTGGTCCTCCGGCGGCGCGAGCTGCGAGGTCGAGTGGGAATACAGCCAGGTGATGCTCGCCAGCACCACGGCGCCGAACAGGATGGTCAGCGGCAACAGTCGCAGCGAGGCGGTCAGCGCGATGCGATAGGCCCCGGTGACGGACGTCATGACGCGGTCGATGCCGCGCACCATGCGGGCCTCCAGCGTGCGCGCCGACGGATCGTGCGGCGCCAGCAGATAGCCGCAGCTCATCGGCGACAGCGTCAGCGCCACCACCGCCGACACCAGCACCGCCGCCACCAGCGTGAAGGCGAATTCGGTGAACAGCGAGCCGGTCAGACCGCCCTGGAAACCGACCGGCACATAGACCGCGATCAGCACGGCGGTCATCGCGATGATCGGACCGGACAGTTCGCGCGCCGCGGTGATCGCGGCGTCGATCGGCTTCAGACCCAGCTCCATGTGGCGGTTGACGCCCTCCACGACGATGATGGCGTCGTCCACCACCAGACCGATGGCGAGCACCAGGGCCAGCAGCGTCAGCAGATTGATGGAGAAGCCGAGCACCAGCATCAGCGCGAAGCTGCCGATCAGCGACAGCGGGATGGCGACGATCGGGATGAACACCGAGCGCCATGATCCGAGGAACGCAAAGACCACCAGGGTGACGATCAGCGCCGCCTCGAACAGCGAGATCACCACCTCCCGGATCGAGGTGTTGACGAACTGCGTGGCGTCGTAAAGCACGGTGCCGGACAGGCCGCTGGGCAGGTCCGAGATGATGCCGGGCAGCGTCTGCCGCACGCCCTCGATCACATCGAGCAGATTGGCCGAGGGGGCGACCTGGATGCCGATATAGACCGCGGACTTGCCGTTGAAGCTGGTCCGGGAGTCGTAGTCGTCGCTGCCCAGCGTGACGTTCGCCACGTCCTGCAGGCGGATCATGGCGCCATCGACGGTCTTGATGATGAGTTCGCGAAACGCCTGCACCGACTGCATGTTGGTGGCGGCGGACAGTTTGACCTGAACCAGCCGACCCTTGGTGGTGCCGACGCCGGAGATGTAGTCGTTGGTCTTGAGCGCGGTCGCCACGTCGGTGGCGGTGAGGCCGAGCGAGGCCATCTTGTCCGGATCGAGCCAGGCGCGCAGCGCGAAATTCTTGCCGCCGAGGATTTCCGCCACCTGCACGCCGGCCACCGCCTGCAGCTTGGGCTGCACCACGCGGGCGACGTAATCCGTCACCTCGTTCTCGGCGAGCACCGTGCTGGAGAACGCGATGTACATCGCATCGATGGTGGCACCCATCTTCAGAGCCAGGATCGGCTGCTGGGTGCCGGCCGGCAACTGATTCAGCACCGAGCTCACCTTGGTGCTGATCTCGGTGAGGGCATTGCCGCTGTCGTAGTTCAGCCGCAGATGCACGGTGATCGCGCTGACCCCGGTCTGGCTCGACGAGGTCATGGTGTCGATGCCGTTGGCCTGGGCGATCACATTCTCCAGCGGCGAGGTGATGAAGCCCGCGATGATGTCGGAATCGGCGCCCGCATAGGTGGTGGTGATCGTCACCACGCCGTTCTGCATCTGCGGATATTGCAGGATCGGCAGCGAGAACATCGCGCGCAGGCCGATCACCAGGATCAGCGCGCTCACCACCAGCGAGAGCACCGGGCGTCGGACGAAGAGGTCGGTGATGGGCATCGTCCGCTCCTGTCAGTCCGACACTTTGGGATCGAGCTTGGCCTCGGGAATGTTGTTGTTGTCGATCACCACCGGCGTGCCGTTGCGCAGCTTGATCTGGCCGGCCACCACCACCGTCTCGCCTTCCTTCAATCCGGACACGATGGCGACGAAATCGCCGCGCGCCTGCCCGAGCTTGACGAAGGTCTCCCGGGCCACCAGGCCGGTGCCGTCGGCGCCCTTGTCCAGCACGAACACGGTCGAGCCGTAGGGATTGGAGACGATGGCGGTCTGCGGCAGCGTCACGAATTTTTCGGCCGCGTCGATCTCGAGCGCGACCTTGGCGAACATGCCGGGCACCAGCCGGCCTTGCGGGTTCTTCAGCTCCGCGCGCACCTTGACGTTGCGGCTGCCGCTCTCGACCTTGGCGTTGATGGCGCTGACGATGGCGGCAAACTCCTGCCCGGGAAAGGAGTCGACTTTCACTTTCGCCGGCTGCCCAACCTTCAGGCGGCCGAAGAATTGTTGCGGCACGAAGAAATCGGCGAACAAGGGATCCAGCGCCTGCAGCGTGACGATCGTCGTGCCGGCGCTGAGATACTGGCCGAGATCGACGCCGCGGATTCCGAGGCGTCCCGCAAAGGCCGCCGTCAGGCTATATTGCGCGACCAACGCCTGCTGTTGCGCCACCAGAGCCTTGGCGTTCTTCAGATTGGCCTCGTCATTGTCCACCGTGGCCTGGCTCACGGCCTTGATCTTGAGCTGCTCGGTGTCGCGTTTCAGGATCAGGACGTTCAGTTCGGCGGTGGCCTTCAGCGAGTCGAGTTTGGCGATCTGGTCGTCGGCGACCAGCCGCAGCAGCGGCGCGCCGGCTTGCACGGTGTCGCCGGATTCGAACGACAGCGACTGCACGATGCCGGAGACTTGCAGCGCGAGATCCGCGCCCTTGGAGGCGCGCAGCTCTCCGACCAGCTCCATGGCCGGTTGCCACGTCTGCATCTGAGCGGTCTGCGCCGCCACCGTCTGCGCCGGCGCGCCGCGATGCGCCGGGGCGTGACGGCCGGGGATGCCGTGCTTGACGACGTAGTACGATGCTCCCGCCAGCAGCGCGACCGCCAACAACCCGATGACACTCTTTTTACTCACCGGGGGCGCTCCATCTCAGGGTCGGGCGTCAGCGCGGGTTCGTTGCTCGCGCCGTCTCGGGTTGCGGACAGCGCGGGGCCGTCCGGTCCCTGGAAGTAACCGCCGTTGCGCGGAAACGCCTCGCGGGTCTCGTCGAAGCGATGCCACCATCCGCCACCCAACGCCTGGAACAGCGCCACGGTGTCGGCATAGCGCATCGCCTGAGCCTGGATCCGCAAGATGACGGCGTTCTGGTAGGTCTGCTGCGCCGTGATGATGATGGCATAGCCGATCGCGCCGGACTTGAATTGCTCCTGCGCCATGGTCAGGCTGTCGAGCGCGGCTTTCTCCGCCGCCCCCTGGGCGCGGAGCGTGACCGCATCGAATTGCACGGCGCGCAGCGCGTCCGCCACGTTCTGGAAGGCGGTGATGATGGTACTCTGATAGAGCGCGTAGTCCTGCTCGAAGCTGGCGACGCTGGCTTCCTTGGTGCGGTAGGCCTGGCCACCGTCGACCAGCTTCTGCCCCAGGTTTGCCGCAAGCGTGAAGGCTGCGCTTTGCGGCGTAAACAACTGCCCGACGGTGAGCGCGTCAGTCCCCGCCGAGGGCGTAATGGTGAATTGCGGCAATAGGTTAGCGGTGTTGACACCGACCAGCGCCGCCGCCTGGTGCAGCGTCGCCTCGGCCTGGCGGATATCCGGCCGCTGCCGCACCAGATGCGCCGGCAAACTCACCGGCAGCTTGCGCGGCAGCCGCAGGCTCGACAGATTCACGCTCTCGCCGCGATCCTGGCTGGGCAGCCGGCCGAGATAGGCCATCAGCTGGTTGCGGCCCTGAGCTAATTGCTTCTGCAGCGGCGGCAGCGTGGCCTGGGTCTGCGCCAGCGTTGCGCGCTGAGCGAGCACTTCGGCCTGCGAGTTGGCGCCCACTTCGAACTGCCGCTGCACGCGCTGTAGCTGATCGGTCTGTGCCTTGATGATGGCCTGCGAGGCCGCGATCTGCGCCCGCAGCGAGGCATCCGAGATCGCGGAGGTCACCACATTGGCAGTCAGAGCCAGATAGGTTGCCTCCATCTCGAACCGCCGATACTGCGCCAGCGCCTCGGCGGATTCGACCTGCCGCCGCAGGCCACCGAACAGATCGAGCGTGTAGCTGACGTTCACCGTCGCATCATAGAGATTGTAGATCGATGGCGCGCCGGTGGTGCCGCCGGCGGCCGCGGGCACCTGCTGTCGCGTTGCCGAGGATTGGCCCGATATCTGCGGCGCCAGCGCGCCTCGGGTCTGCAGCGCGGTTTCACGCGCCGCCCGCAGCGCATATTGGGCGGCCCGCACATTCGGGTGGTTGTGCACCGCCTCTTCGACGAAGGCGTTGATCTGCGGCGAGTTGAACTCCCGCCACCACTGCCCGCCGACTTCGAGCCCCTCCACAAACCGCTGCGGCGCGCCGCCGGCAATCTCGCTCGCCATCGCCGGCCGCAACCCGGCCTGCGGGGTGTAGCCGCTGACATCCGGCGGCAGCGGCGGCTCAAAGTCGGGCCCCACCATGCAGCCGGAGAGCAGCAGCGAGCCCGCGACCGCCCAGATCCGCCCGCGCGGCGCTGCCGTAGCCAAGCTCCATCGACCCGCGCTGTGCTCGTTGTTTCCTCTGTGGCGGATCGCCGTTGCTCCCATGCGTGATCCTATCCGAACGCAGCGCGTGGGCGGGCGAGAAAGCCGGTGATAGCCGCGGCCGTCTGTGCGGCAGCCGTCCCTGACAGCATCGACACATGATCGCCCTGGATCGTGCGCACGCCGCGAATGCCATCGACCAGGCGGGACCAGCCCATGTCGGGCGCCGACACGATGGCTCGATCCGTTTCGCTGAGGTCGCCGTGGCTGACCGAAGAGGCGCGCACCAAGTACATCGGCAGATCGCGCGGCGCGCCCGGCGCGGGGGCGTAGGCCAGGAACGCATCATAGAGCGCGCGGCTGGCGCGATAGCTGCGGCCGAGCCAGGTGGCATCCGATTCCGGGGCGATCAGTTCAGCGGCCAGCATCCGCGCGGTGGCCAATTCGAAACGGGCCTCGCTGTCGAGCGGCAACAGGTCATCGATGCTCAGGCGCAACGCTGTGCCGTGGTGTCGTGCGCGCACGCCGGCCATTCGCAGCAGCCATTCCGCCTCGGCGCGATCGGGGTCGCGCGGCAGGATGGAGTGGCTGCCGAGCGGAGCCGGCGTGTCGATGATGATGAGGCATTCGGGCGGCGTGCCGCGCGCGGCGAGCTGGCACGCCATCTCATAGGCGACGATGCCGCCGAACGAATAGCCGCCGAGCAGCCGCGGGGCAGCATGGCCCCGGCGTGCCAGCGCGGCGAGATTGGCCGCAGCCAGCGCCGCCACCGAGCCGGGCGGCTGCTGTCCGGGCTCCAGCCCGGGCGCCTGCAGCGCCCAGAACGGTGTTGTCGGCGGAAACGCGCGGGCGATGTCGAGGAAGGCGCTGACATCGCCGGCGATCGGATGCACGCAGACGAAAGGCTCGCCGCGCCCGGCGGTGAGCGGCACCACCGCATCCCAGACCGGGGCTGTCGTCAGCGCACGGGCCAGTGCGGCTGCGCTGCGATGCTCGATCAGCGCGGTGACCGGCACCGGCCGCCCGAGCTTTGCCGACAAGCGTGAGGCGGCGGTCGCGAGGCCGAGCGAGGTCAGCCCGGCCGCCAGCACGTCTTCCGCAAGCCCCAGTCGGCGGCCGATGATAGTCGAGAGCACGTCGAGAACGGCCTGCTCCGACGAGTCCGTATGGCGGGGACGGAGCGGGATCGGCGCAGCGCTGCCGGTTGGCTCGCTGTCCGCCCTGGCCGTCGCGCGAGCGACGGGAGCGGCAGCGGGCAGCGGCATGGTGGATACCGACCGATCGATGGCGTCGGGCAGCGCGGCGAACACGGCGGCGAATTCGTCGATCATCCGCTCGCCCAACGCGCCGGCGGTGCCGTCGGTGTCCGGCAGCACCATCGACAGGCCGACGCGCTCGCCGGGCACCACCACGCCGGTGACGCTGTAAGCGGACTTCAGCGCATTGTAGACGCTATCCACCCGCAGGCCGCCGGCGCCGGTCCAGGCGTCCGAGCCGGACGGCATGTTCTCCACCACCAGCAGCGTATCGAACAAAGCCGAGGCGCAATCGCCGAGGCCAGCCGCCTCGACGATTTCCATCAGCGAGACCTGGGCCTGGCTCTGCAGGGTTGCGATCTGGCGCTGCATCTCTTCCGCTAGGCCGAGCACCGCGCTCCCGGCATCGAACCGCAGCCGCACCGGCAGGTTGTTGATGAACAGGCCGACCATCTGCTCGACCCCCGGCACCTCAGGCGGCCGGCCAGACACCGTGGTGCAGAATACGGTGTCGCGGCAGCCGCGCCGCGCCGCCGACCATAGGCCCCAGGCCAGATGCGCCAGCGCGGCGATGGTGAGGCCGCGCCGCCGCGACAGATCGCGTAGCGCCTTGCTGTCCTGCGCCGACAGCTGCCGCCGGACCGTGACGTAGGACGAAGCCCCGTTGCCGGGCGGGCAAAGCGCCGGCTGCGACGGCGCTGCTGCGAGCAGCGGCACGAAGGCATCGCGCATCCCGGCCCGTTCGACCGTGCCGCTCCAGGCGATGAAATCGCGAAAGCGCGCCGGCGGCGGCAACGCCGGCGGGATGCCGCGGCGGAACGCCTCATAGGCAGAACGCGCCTCGCGCTCGAGCTGGGCAAGGCACCAGCCGTCTGCCAGCATGTGGTGGAAGCTGGCGATCAGGTAGGCCTCGCTGGCGCTGACGCGGATCAGGATCAGGCGTGCGAGCGGACCGGCTTCGAGGTCGAAGCCTGCGGCGCGGTCTTGCGTCAGACGTTGCTCGAGACGCTCGGCGCTGAAGGCCGGCCAGCTTTCCAATTGCACGGGCGCGCCGGCCGGTCGGCGGACGACCTGCAGCGGGTGGCTCAATCCGCGCCAGTAAAACACGGTGCGCAGCACCGGATGGCGGTCGAACACCAGCGTCCAGGCCTTGCGCAAAGCGGCAATGTCGAGCGGGCCGCGAAAGCGCATGCAGCTCTGCTCGAAATTCACCACCGAATCTTGCCGGCTCAGCGAATGCAGCAACATCGCTTGCTGCATCGGCGACAGCGGATAGATGTCTTCGATGTCGGTGGCCGTTCCCACCACGCGGTCTAGCGTCGCGGCGTCGAGGCCGGCGAGCGGAAAATCCTCGGGCGTCAGCAGCGGCGCCTTTTGCTCCCGGGTCCAGTTGGCGATCGCGCGGAGCGTGCCTGCGATCTCGTCCAGCATCGTCTCCGGCGCGCGGGACGGAGACGCCCCCGACCAGGCGAGAGCGATGCTCCCGCCGGTCACCCGCACCGTCAGGCTGGCGCGGACCGAGGCAGAGAAGATCGGGGTGTGAGGATGCAGCCGGATCGCCGGGTCCTGAGCCGGTGCTGGCGCGAGGGCAAGGCCGATGGCGGCGGGAGCCAGCCGAAACGCCGACCGCACCGCACTAAAGGCTGGGCCAAGCGGCTCGGCCCGCTGCCGCGCTGCCTTGGCGTCGCGCAGGCGGATGCCGAGCGCGCGCCCGGGTGCGCAGGCGCGTAGCGGCAGCACGGCATCCAGATTGGCGATCAGACCGGCGGCCGCCGGTGCCCCTGCGGGCAGGGTACGACGGCCGTCCACCACCTCGACGGCTGCTGCGCCGCCCAGCGCGTCGCCGAGCGCGACCAGCAGCGCATCGAGCAGCGAGACGCCGAGCCGGCCCGGCAGGTCCTCCAGCAACATCCCCGACGTGCTGCCGTCCAATAGCAGCTGCGCCCGAGGCACCGCGGGATCCGTCGCATCAAGCAGGACCGGCGGAGTATCGACCTGCGCGGCTTCGCAGGCCATCGCCGCTTCGCGCACCATGGAGCTGGCCGCATAGCCCGCGAGCCAGGTCAACCAATGCGAAAAGCTCAGCGGCGGCGCCGGCGGACGTGCGCTGTCAGGACCCGCCGCCAGGGCGGTTTCGAGCTCCGTCGCGAGCAGCAGCAACGCTCGGTCGTCTGCCACCGCCTCGTGCAAAGCGAGCACGACGGTGCAGCCGGCGCCGGACGCGTTGTCCTGCTTCACCAGCGTGGCGGCGATGGTGACACCGGCCGCGAGGTCGATGCCGCGCGCCAGCCGGCTGCTGGTCTCCGCGATCCAGCGCTCGAGATCGCCGAGCGTCCCGGTAGGCACGTCGACAAAGCGCACCGGCACCGCGGGCAGAAAATCCGACACGGCGATGGATCGTCCGCTGGCATCCTCCACGACGACGAGGCGAAGCGCGTCATGCCGCTCGGCCAGGCGCTGAATCGCATAGCCGACATCCACGGCGGAGATCTTCGGCCCGACGGCGATGCTGACGAAGCGGCACGGATTGCGGTCGTCACAGGCGGCGGCGACCAGCTCGACGCTCAGGCGGGCGCTGTGACCCTCGGCCTGCACCGCCCGCTTGCGGCGGACCGCGATGGCGGCGAGGCCCTCAATGGTCGGCTGTTCGAAGACGTGCTTCAGCTCGATGTCGAGGCCGGCCTCATAGGCGCGCGCGACCAGCCGGATGGTGAGGATGGAATCGCCACCGACGTGGAAGAAATTGTCCTGCACGCCGACCGGCCCGTGGCCGAGCAGATCGCTCCAGATCCGGGCGAGAATTCGTTCTTCGGGCGTGCGGGGTTCGAGGGATGCTTCGGGCAGTGTCTCCATCACGTCCACCTGCGGCAGCGCGCGTGGATCGACCTTGCCGTTCGCAGTCAGCGGCAGGCGGTCGAGAATGGCGTAGGCCTGCGGCAGCATCTGCCGAGGCAGGCGCTCCTGCAGATAATTGCGTAGCTCGGTCGCCGTGAGCGCCGTGCCGGGCTTCGGCGTGACGTAGGCTACGAGGTCGCGATCGCCGCTCGCCCGGCGGGGGGCGATGATCGTCGCACCGCCGACAGCGGGATGCAGCGCCAGCATCGCTTCGATCTCGCCCAACTCCACCCGAAAGCCGCGGATTTTCACCTGCTTGTCGGCGCGGCCGAGGAACACGATGTTGCCGTCCGGTCGCCAGCGGCCAAGATCGCCGGTGCGATACATCCGCGCCTCGCCGGCGGGCGCAAACAGATCCGGGCGAAAGCGCTCGGCGGTCAGCTCCGCGTCGCCCATGTAACCCAGCGCTAGCCCATCGCCGCCGACCCAGATCTCGCCCACCAGTCCCGGCGGCAGCGGCCGGCCGGCAGGGTCCAGCAGATAGGCGGTGCTGTTGGGGATCGGCGTGCCGATCGGGATGCTCAGCTCGTCGTCGCGCAGGCCGGCGATATCGAAAGTGGTGCTGAAGGTGGTGTTCTCGGTCGGGCCATAGCCATTGAGCAGAACGAGTCCCTGGTCGCGGCCGGCAGCCAGAACCGCCCGCGCTGCGACCGGATTGACCACGTCGCCGCCGGTGATGACGAGGCGCCGGCCGGCGAAGGCCGAAGGGTCGATGGCCGCGATCTGCTGGAACAGGCCGGCGGTGACCCACAGCAGCGAAATCCGCGCCTCCGCCAGGAACAGCCGCAACGCGCGCGGATCCATCACCATGGTGCGATCCACCGGCAGCAGCGTGCCGCCATTCAGCAACGGCAGCCAGATCTCCAGCGTCGAGGCATCGAAGGCGGGATTCGAATAGACCGCGGCGCGTAGTCCCGGCGCCGCGAGGCCGCGCGCGCGCGCCAGCCGCACGATGGCGCGATGCGGCACGCACACCGCCTTGGGCGTGCCGGTGGAGCCGGAGGTGAACATCACATAGGCCGGACTTGCCGCCGCCACCGCGCATCCGGGATGCGGAGCTGCCGTCTCCGCGTCGGCGAGGAGCTTGGTCCAGTGTAGCGTAGTGCATCCCGCGGTCGGCTCGGAGTGGTCGAGCGCAACGGCATGCCGGGCACCGACGCATCGGGCGCGGAGGTCACGCTGCTCGGCAGGATATGACGGATCGACCGGCGCAAAGGCGGCGCCCAGCGCCAGCACAGCCAGTTGCGCTTCGATCAGCGCCGCCGAGACCGGCAGCGCCAGCATCACCACGTCGCCGGCCGCTACTCCGTCCGCGGCGAGCACGGTGGCCAGCCGCCGGACCCGCGCGGCGAGCTCGCCATAGGTCAAAGAGATGCCGTTGTCTTCGATGGCGACTGCGTCGGGATGCCGCGCCGCATACCGAAAGAACAGTTCGATGGCGCTGGCGTCGCGCTCATAGTCCAGCGCCGAGGTGTTGAACTCACTGATCAGCGCCGCCCCGTCCGCCAGCGATAGCAGCGGAATTTCCAGAACTAATTGCTCCGGCTGCTCCGCCAGCGCTGCGGCGATGCGACCGAACCAGACGAGCACGGCGTCGATGGTTTCCGCCTCGAATAGGTTGGCGTCATAGCGGCACCACAGCCGCAGGCCGTCCTGCGAGGGGGCATACACCACCGACAGCTCCGCCTTGGCTTCCTGCCCGAGCTGCTCCGGCAGGATTTCGAAACGGCAGCCGTCCTGTGCGGTGATGGGAGCAGGCGGTGCCTCTGCGGCTCCGAATAGGATCTGCATGAAGGGGGCAGCCTCGCCGCGCCGCTCGACGCCGCTCGCCTCCACGATCCGTTCGAACGGCAGGTCGCGATGCGCCATGGCCGCGCGTAGTGTGTCGCGCACGTCGGCAAGAAGTGCTGGGAAGCGCGCATCTTCGCCCACCACGGCCCGGATCGGCAAAGTGTCGACCAGCAGGCCGATCAGCTCCGCGAGTTCGGGGCGGTCGCGCTTGGAGGCCGGAATGGTGACGACGAGATCGTCCAGGCCGCTCCATCGCCGCAACACGACGAACAGCAAAGCGAGATACAGGCTGAATTCGCTGGTGTTGTGCTGCCGCGCCAGCGCCGCGAGTGCGGCAGAGACGTCGCCTGGCACATGCAGATGCGCCTGAGCCGAGCGGGCGCTGTCGGTGTCGGTATCGCTCGGCCGCCGGTCATAGGGCAGGTCGAGCCGCGCCGGGGCGCCCCGCAGGCGCTCGCGCCATGCCGCCATGGCGGCGTCCGAAGCAGGGCCTGCGGCGCCGAAGCGTTCCTGCTCCCAATCGGCGAAATCGGGAAATTGCAGCGGCAGAGCGGGGCGGGTGTCGGCGCGTCCCGACAGCACGTCGTCATAGGCCGCGGTCAGGTCGCTCAGAAACAGCTCGAGCGAGGCCCCGTCGCAAACGATGTGATGAAACACCGCCACCAGTGCGGCGCCTGCATCCGCGGCGATCAGCAGGCAGAACCGGGCGAGCGGCCCGGCCGACAGATCGAACGGCTCATCGACCATCGCCTGCGCCCGCGCCCGCAGTTCCGTCTCGAAGGCTTCACTGCCGTAACAGACTTTGGTCTGAATCGCCGGCAAGGGGAACGAGCCGTCATCGGCCACGGCCTGGACCGGCGCGCCGTCCACCAGCGGAAAGGCCGCGCGCAAGACATCATGACGCCGTACCACCGCATCCAGCGCGGCGCGTAGCGTCTCCACATCGACCTGCCCGGAGATGCGCACGAGCAGCGGCATCGCGAACAGCGTGCGTCCCGGTCGCAGCAGTTCCGCCACCCGGATCTGGCGTTGGCCGAACGAAAGCCCCGCGATGTAGCCGTTCGCCATCAGCGGCATTCCGGCGGTGGGGCGACAATCAAGTTGGTAGCTCCACCCGGGTGCGTCGGCGCACGGCCAGCTCAGGGCCCGGCTGCACTGTGGCCGAGGCCGCGTCGATCCGTTCCGCCAGGGCGGACAGCTGCGGAGCTTCGAACAGGTCGCCGAGCGTCGCCGGCAGCGCGAGATCCCGGCGCACCCGGGCGATCATCCGCATCGCCAGCAGCGAACTGCCGCCCAGCGCGAAGAAATGATCGTGGCGCCCGACCTTGGCGCCACCGAGGAGTTCGCTCCAGATCGCGGCCAGCGAGGTCTCGAGAGGTCCTTGCGGCGGGGCCTCGCTGGCGTGGGCCAGGAAAGCGCGAGGCAAAGCCATGGTGTCGACTTTTCCGCTCGCAATGCGCGGCAGGCGTTGATGTCGCACGAAAGCTTGCGGGATCATGTAGGCGGGAAGCCGGATGGTGAGCTGCCTGCGCAGTTCCGCATCGTCGGCGGCGCCGGGTCCGGCTCCAAGATGCGCCACCAGTCGCGCCGGCTGCCCGTCGGTCTGTTCGACCACCACCGCGGCTTCCAGAATGCCCGGATGGGCCCGCAGCGCCGCTTCGATCTCGCCGGGCTCGACACGATAGCCGGCTAGTTTGACTTGTCGGTCCCGACGGCCATGGAACAACAGCCGCCCATCGAAGCCAAGCGAGACCTGGTCACCGGTGCGATACTCTGGAATGTCAGAAAGCGGAGTCCGTAAGTCGCCCCCCGGCGTCGCGCCCACATAGGCCCGCGCTACCGCCGGCCCGGAGACAATCAGTTCGCCGATCGTGCCGAACGGGCAGGGCCGCCCCGCGGAATCCACCACATGCAGGCGGGTGCCAGGGATCGGATGGCCGATGGCGACGCTCGTGCCGGTGGTCTGCGGCCGACAGCGCTCGACGCAGACCCAGACGGTCGCCTCGGTGGGCCCGTATTCGTTGCACAGCACCGCATGGGGTGCACCGCCCGCATGAGCTGCTACCAGCGCCGGCGGGCAAGGCTCGGCGGCCACCTTGGCCATGCGCACGCCAGGGAAACCCTGCGGGCCGGCGGCGTCGAGCAGCATCGCCCATAGCGACGGTGTCATGCACACATGAGTAGCGTCGGCGCTGCGTATCAGCGCGACCAGCGCATCGACATCGCGCGACGAGGCGGCATCGGGCATCACCAGCGTGCCGCCATCGCACAGCGTGCAGAACAGCCCGGTCACCGATCCGTCGAAAAACAACGGGAATGTCAGCAGGAAACGCCCGATCGGCAGGTCGGCATTCTCCGCCGTGCTGGCGGCGACGTGATAGCGCAGATTGTCGTGGCCGACGCTGACGCCCTTCGGCCGCCCGGTGGAGCCGGAGGTGAAGATCACATAGGCCTCATCCGAAGCCGCCGCTCGCTTCACCGCGTCGAGATCCAACGACTGCGGTGCGATATCCTCCACCGCGAAGGTCATGATGCCCGGAAACGCTGCGGTCGATGCGCGGCGGGTCACCACCGCCGCGATGTCCGCGCTGTCGAGGATCATGGACCGCCGCTCGGCCGGGGCCTCGGGATCGAGCGGCACATAGGCCGCCCCGGCACAGAGAATGCCGAGGATGGCGGCCACCGCCTCCGGGCCATGATCGAGCATCACGGCGACACGGCCGCCGGGCTGCACCCCGGCAGCAGCAAGCCGCGCCGCAAGCGCGGCGGCGCGGGCGCCAAGATCTTGATAGGACCAGACACGGTCGCTCGCCATGATGGCCGGCGCGTCCGGCTGCGCGCTCATCTGCGCGAGAATCAGATCCAGCACCGTGCCCGTCGGTGCGGGTAGCGGCCCGCCCTGCAGCGCGGCTTCGATGGTCGTTCGCAGCGACTCGGACATCACGTCGAGCGTGTCCGCCGCTGCGCCGAGTTGTGCCGGCAGCCGCCGCAGCGCAGTTCCGAGCATGTCGAGAAGCTGGCGCGCCTGCTCGGTCGAGACGTGCTGGTGGTCGAACATCAGGCGGAGCTCGAAGTTTTCGCCGATCTCCACCATCAGATTGAGCGGCATGTCCGGCAGCGTGACGTCGCCGCTGGCGGCGATCTCCAGGCCGGCCGTCCGGAACGCAGCGACGAGCGCCAGAGGATAGGTCTGCACCGCGATCAGGCTGCGCAGTGGCAGCGCATCGCTCGGCAGGCCGAGCAACTCGCGCATGGTGTCGAGGCCCAGCGGCCCGGCCTCGCGACCCGCGACGCGGGCGAGCTGGAGTTCGGCCAACCATTGCCGCAGCGGCGTGGTATCGCGGCGGACGCGGCTCGGCAGCACGCCGATCTGCGGTCCGACCATATGGGTCGAGCGATCGCCCAGCAGCTCCGGCGGCCGTACCGTCTCCACGCAACCGAACAGCAGATCGTCGGCACCGCTGCTGCGCGCCAGCACCAGGGCCCACGCGCCTTCCACCAGCGTACTCAAGGTCAGCCGCTCGGCTCGCGAGACCTGATTGAGGCGCTCAGCAACATCGGCGGGAAGTATGCTCGCCACCTCACCGATGCGCGGTCCCGATCCGGCGGTGCTGCGGATCACGGTGTCCGGCGCATAGCCGGCCAGCACGGCGCTCCAATGCCGGTTCGCGGCCGTCACATCACGGCCCTGCCACCACTCCACGTAACGGCGAAAGCAGACGGCAGGCGGAAGTGATTCGCCTCGGTAAAGCGCCAACACCTCGTCCAGGATGTCGCCCAGCGACCAGCCATCGACGGTGAGGTGATGGCGTGTCCACACCAGCAGATGGCGGTTTGGCGCCAGGGTCAGCAGTCGAACCCGCATCAAGGGCGGACGCCGCACATCGAACGGGTGGGCGCGGTCATCTTCCAGCAAGGCATCGAGCGCGGAGCGCCAGTCGTCCTGTGCGGTCCAATCGATTCGTTGCACCTCGAAGGCCGGGGCGGCAAGAACCATCTGAGTCGGCGCGCCTTTGAGCTCCCAATGAAAGCCCGAGCGCAGCGCGGCGTGGCGCGTCACGACGGCCGCCCATGCGGCGCTGAATCCGACTGCATCGAGCGGGCCGGTCAGCAGCGCCCACCATTGGCCCATAAAGAGAGGTTGATCGGGATAGCTGGCGCAGCGCACCAGCATCGCGCGCTGCATATCGGTCAGGCCGTAGATGTCTTCGATCGGACCTCGGGCCAATGATTTGCCTTTGAAAAGCAGAATGCAGCGCACGCGGCCTGTTCGCACGTCACAGGCGGGAAGAAACTGCGGTCGACCTCAAGTATGATTCCGCACCGAAATGCCTGGAATCGCCCTCGCGCCGCGACGTGACGGTCACCCGCGAATCACCACCCGAGCCGCGACCTGGCATCTTGATACCAGCATTTGCGAACGACTTGCGCGATAGTTGGCGGCGGTCATCGACCGCCGCCGCAATCGTCAGAGGCTTTCGATGTAGAAGCCTTCGCCCTTGATGTCGCCGTCGCACAGCTTCTGGAGCTTCTCGACGATGCCGCCGCCGTCCTTGGCCCGCGGATTGGTGGACATCTTGTCGAAAGCGGCTTCGCTTTCCCACACCGTGGCGACGCCATACATCGACGGGTCCTTCTTGGACTTCATCAGTCCAAAGCCGACCAGACCTTCGATGACGTCCTTCGGCTTCTTGCCGTCGGTAGGAAGCATTTCCTTCTCGAGAAGCGCGCGCGCTTCCTTCTCGCTTCCCGCCTTCACGTGACAACGGGAGATTGTCATGAACATATTAGCCACGGCGATTCCTCCATCTAAAGTTGTAGGACTGGCTTACAGGGACCCGGACCGAATCGCAACTGGCATATTTTTCTGTTTTTAATCAGTAATTTAACTTATCAGGATCAATAACGATAAGGAAATTAAAAATTGTGATGATATAGAATTATCAACTATCACGTGCGAATCACGCGCGGCTTTACACAGGGCGTCGGTACAATGACACGCGGCCGGTTTGCCGCGATGGGCCGGTGGGCGTCCGAATAAGGGATGGGAATGGCGGGTCCGAAGTCAGCGTGGCGTTGCCGTGGCGCGGTTCGCGGTGAAGCCTTCGTGCGGATGGCGGAGTGGCCGCGCATGGCCGGTGACGCGCGGGCCGGAGCGTGGCCACTTGGCGGCGATCGGCGCGCAACCGCTGGACCCGTGCGCAACGCAGCGCCGGCCAAGCGCTCGATTCGCAGATCCCATTATCGCTTAGGCGAATGGCGAGATGACCGGAAACAGATTGCCGCGGATCGGCGCGCCGACGGCGAGGTCCACCTCGAATCCCTCGGCCACCAGCCGATCGACCACGACACGGCCGTGAGGCGCAAGCACCGCGGTTTCGTCGACCCAGCGCGTGACCATACGGCGGCTGTCGTGCGTGAGGTTGTTGCCCGCGGAGCCATGCAGTGTCCTGGCGTGGAAGACGAGGCAATCGCCCGGCTCCATGTCCCAGCTCAGGATGTCGTAGTCCTCGCGGCGCGCCTCGATGTCGGGCACGCGGGAGAACGTTTCGCGCGCCGCGATATCGAACTGCCCATGGTAGCGGGCATAAAACTCTTCCACCGCCGGCAGGTCGCTCTCGGCGTTTTCGAAGAAGTTGGCCGGCATGAACAGCTGATTCCAGCGGTGCGAACCGCGCACGAATTCCAGCGCGGCTTCACGCGGGATCGGGTCGAGCGTGACCCAGACCGAGCAGAACGGTCCGAGGACCACATTGTCATGGTGCCAGGGCGTGCGCGCCTGCGTGCCGGGGCTTTTGGAGAACCAGGTGTCCTGCAGCAGTCGGACGGTGCTGGTCCGCAGGCAGCGGGCGGCGATTGCGGCCGCCGGCGACTGGCGGGCGAAGGCTTCGAATTGCGGGATTTGCCGACGCGACCAGATGTCGGAGTAAAACGCGCCTTCGCCTTCGGGCGAAAAACTCTGGAACATCGGGCCGGGGTGCTTGAGATTGCACCGGATGCCTTCCGCCGCGAGGTCGACCCAATCCTGTGCGAAGGCGCCGCGCAGGCAGATCGCGCCGTCGCGATCGAGCGACTGGACAAGGTCCTCGTCGATCACCGCGTTGTCATTCGGCATGCAACCTCCTGCAATATTCCGCGGCAGAACGTTCGGTTCGGGGGGCGTACTCGTGGGCGAGCACGCCCAGAGCAAAGCGCCGGGCGAACTGCCGAGCGGTCACCGAACACGACGCGCGCAGGATGCGGCACATTGCAGGGCACTGTCCAGCCGCTATACATCTCGTGACGGCGTTTCTGTCGAGGTCGCGCATCGAAACCGAACAAGCCCTCGCTGCCGCCGAGATCCTGCGCTGGGTCCGCCGGATACCAGGCGCGCCAGTGGTCATCTGCTTTCCCCATGCGGGTGGCACCGTGCTGTCCTGCATGGGTCTGGCTGCCGCGCTGCCCGATGATCTCTCCATTGCCACCGTCGTTCTGCCGCGACGCGACGTCGGCGTGGCGGTTGCGGACGCGAGAGGGATGGGCGGCGCCGTGGCCGAAGCGATCGCTCTTGCGTTGGGCGACCAAACCGCCGGGCTGACGCTGCTGGGAAATAGCTTTGGCGCCTTGCTGGCCTTCGAGACGGCCGTCGCGCTGGAGAGGCTCGAAGCTCACGCCGCACAGCGGCTGCATCTCGTCGTCTCCGGATTTCGCTCGCCGAGCCGGCCGCCTTGCGATGCTCCGCTGCACCGATTGCCGCGCGCTCGCTTGCTCGCCGAGCTGCGCGAATGCTTCGGCGCCGTCGGGCCCGATCTCGGCGATCTGCTCGGCGAAGCGCAGGAAGCGGAACTACGGGCGGACATCGAGGCCTGCGAGACCTACCGGCTCGGGACCACGCCGCAGCTACGCTGCGCGCTGTCGGTGATCCGCCTGCTCGCCGATCCTTCGGTCTCCGACGAGGAATGTCGTGCGTGGCGCGAAATCTGCGCCGGCCCCGTGCGTTTCCGCGCGCTCAAGTCGGGCCACTTTCCCTGGACCGGCGCCACCGCCGCGTTCGCCGACCTTGTGACGGAGCTGATCGTGGTCGCACGCTCTGTTTCCGCGGTACCTGAACCGGCCTTGGCCGGGCGATCCATCATCCAGTCAGCACAAAAACCCTAAGGGTCGCCATGTCCAATCGGCATTTCGAATGGTTCAAGAAGAGCGAAACCGACGACGAGGTTCAGCACAAGCTGCAGCGGCTCTACGGCCTTGCATGCGATCGCCTGGCCCTCAACCCGGACAGCAGCTTCATCGCGACCGCGATGGCGGCCAATCCGGCGGAAGCCCGACGCGACCCGGTGCAGCGTCTGGCGCACCACCTGTTCACCTACAAACTGGCGATGCCGAGCGGCGCTTGGGGCCTGCTGGGGCTCGGTCTGCTGCATTCGCTGCTTCAGGAGGTCGTTCGGGAAGACGGCAAGAACCACGTTCCGGTCGCCATCCCGCGCGCGGACGCTCGTGATCTCGATGGTCTCGCGAGTCGGTTGCTGCTGCCAGAAGTGGACCAGAAGGACGTGCGCCGGGCGGCGGCCTTCGTCGACTATCTGCTGAAGGAGCTGGGGCCGAAAGGCTTCATCAAGTTCGGCCGCGAGATGGGGATCGCCGGGACCGCGGATTCCGCCAGCCAGGCGGCCGCTGGCCTCTCCGCCGCTGCCCTCGAACTGAAATGGCAAGAGGCGTCGAACGGCGGTCCGGTCCGCAAAGGACCCGTGCATCTGGTGATGTGGGTGGCGCGGGCGGCGGCGCAGCACAGGGTGCTGCTGTTCTGGTTCCTGCTCGCCAACGCGGTGCAGATTCTCTACGCCGTCACCGTGCCGGTGCTGCTGCAGTCGCTGTTCGACAAGGGCATCAAGCCGAGCGATGTGGAGGCCATCAGCCTCTATCTGGCCTACCTCACTTTGGGCTTTCTGGCCGCGTCCGGATTCGGCGTGGTGCTGGACTACACGCTGGCCAAGCTCGGACCGCGCATCCTCAACGACCTCCGCGAACGGATGTTTCGCAAGATCAACGCCATCGATGCGCGCGAACTGGCCAGCTCCAGCACCGACGAGATCATCGCCCATTTCTCCAACGACATCACCGTGGTGGAAAAGGCCGTGATCTGGGCGGTGCCCGGGCTGTTCTCCAAGGGGCTGATGCTGATCGGCTCCGTCGTGGTGGCGTTCACGCTGGACTGGCAATTGGCGATCGTCACCCTGGTGACACTGATCTTCGCGTTCTGGCTGCCGCGCGGCGTCAGCAAGCGCGCCGTGCGCTACAACTACGAGCGCGGCGCCAAGGACGCCAGGCTTGCGCAGATCGTCAAGGAGACGCTGCTGATGCAGCGGGTGATCCGCATCTTCGGTCTGCGCGACTTGCGGTCGACGCTGTTCGCCGGGCAGATCGGCCAGGTTTTCACCGCGAGCTACCATCAGTACTTCTCGTCCGGCCTGGTGGGCCGCCTGACCAGTTTTGGTGTCAGCGCCGCGCAACTGCTGGTGATCGGGCTCGGCGCCGTGCAGTCGGTGGACGGGCTGGTATCGTCCGGCACGATCGTCGCCTTCATCACGCTGCTGATCACCATCGGCGGCGCGGCCGGCTTCATCGGCGCGCAACTGCCGCTGCTGATTCAGGGCGTCGGCGGCCTCGAGCGAGCGCAGGACCTACTCGCCAAGCCCGATGCCGCGCCGGATCCGGAACGGCCGGAATCGATCGGCGGGGTGGTGCATTCGCTGCAATTCGACGAGGTGAGCTTCAGCTATGACGGCAGCAGCCCGGTGCTGGACAAGATCTCGCTGACGATCGACTGCCCGCGGCGGGTGATGGTGGTGGGGCCGTCCGGCTCCGGCAAGTCGACCATCCTGCGCCTGATCGAGAATCAGTTCTCGCCCGGCAGCGGCCACGTCCGGTTCAACGGCGTCGATCTGCGCCTGCTCGGCGAAGCGCAGGTCCGCTCGCTGATCTCGCTGGTGCCGCAGGACACCATGCTGTTCCAGACCTCGGTGCGGGAGAACATCCGCATGGGCAAGCTCGACGCCACCGATGCCGAAGTGGAGGCCGCCGCGAAGGCCGCCGACATCCACCCGATCATCATGTCGCTGCCCGACGGCTACGACACCAATGTGGGCGAGGCCGGCAACAAGCTGTCCGGCGGACAACGTCAACGCCTCGCCATCGCCCGCGCCATCCTGCACAATCCGCAGATCATGCTGCTCGACGAGGCCACCTCGGCGCTCGATCCGGCGAGCCGCGTCGCCGTGGAGGCGACGTTGCGCAAGGTCACGGCCGGGCGCACCGTAGTGTCGGTCACCCACGACCTCACCCAGTGCGAGCACGCCGATCTGGTCTATGTGGTAAAGGCCGGTCGCGTGGTCGAGAGCGGCACCCATCAGGCGCTGCTGGCCGCCGACGGCGTCTATGCGGATCTGTGGCAGCGCAGCGTGATCGCCGGAGCCGAAGGCGCCGTGCCGCGCGATCAACTGCTCGACCGGCTGCGCAAGCGTCCCATCCTCAAGGGCGTGCCGGCCGACTTCGTCGAACGTCTGCTCGCCCGCATGACGGTGGAAGCGGTTGCGCCCGACACCGTGCTGATCGAGGACGGCAAGCCGGCCGACCGCCTGATCGTCATTACTCAGGGCGAGGTGCAGCAGAGCATTCGTCTCTCGGATGGCACGTTCATGGCGGTGGAGGCGCTCGAAGCGGGGGATACGATCGGCGAATATGCGGCGCTGGAAAACGCCGAAGAGTTCACCCGCGTGGTGACGCGCAAGGCCTGCCAACTGTTGACGATCGATCGCGCGGCGCTGCGGGCGCTGCTCGCCGAGGATCCAGACATCGAGCAACGGATCGTGACGATCCTCGCGGCGCGCCATGAAGCCATGACGCAATATTGCGCCTGGCAGACGTTGCAGCAGCATGCGCGACCGCAATGAGTCCTGACGCGCCCGCCGGCAGCATTGCCACCCGCCTCGCCGCGCTTGCCGCGGCGCCCGACAGCCGCTGGACGATCAGCTTTCTCGATAGCCATGGCGCGGTGGCTGAGCGCTGCGGCGCGGCGGAGCTGGCGGCGCGGGCCGCCGCGGTGGCGGGCTTCCTGGAACGGCAGACCGCGCCGGGCGCGCCGGTGCTGCTAGTGTTCCAGCCTTCGGTCGACTTCCTGGTGGCGTTCCTCGCCTGCCAGTGGTCGGGACGGCTCGCCGTGCCGATCAACCCGCCGCGCCGGCATCGGCTGATTGAGCGGCTGCAAGCGGTGGCCGCCGACAGCGGCGCCGCGGTGGCGCTGACCGGCGGCGTGGCGGAGTCGGCGCTGTGGCTGGCGGACAGCGCGGTGCTCGCGGCGATCCGTTGGCAGGACATCGGCGGCATCGACAGCGACCCCGCGCTGGCGGGTCCGCTGCGCGAGGTCGATCCCGCCGCGACCTGCTTTATCCAATACACCTCCGGCTCGACCGCGCTGCCTAAGGGCGTCGAGGTCAGCCATGACAATCTGATGGCGGATATGGCGCGGATGCAGGACGCCTGGGGCCTGTCGCCATCAAGCACGATGGTGACGTGGTTGCCGGCCTTCCATGACCTCGGCCTGATCTTCGGCCTGTTGCAGACGCTGTTCACCGGCTGTCCGGTGGTGCAGATGGCGCCGAACAGTTTTCTGCAGCGCCCGGTGCTGTGGCTCGAGGCGATCAGCCGCTTCCGCGGCACGCACACCGCGGCGCCCAGTTTCGCCTACGATCTCTGCAGCCGCCGGATTCCGCCCGAGCAACGCGAAGGGCTCGATCTCTCCAGTCTGGTGATGGCGATGAATGCCGCCGAGCCGATCGATCCGCGGGTGATGCAAAACTTCATCGAGAATTTCGGCCCGCATGGTTTTGACGACACGACTTTCGCACCGGCCTACGGCCTTGCGGAATCCACACTCGCGGTCACTGCGAGCCCCGTCGCTGTGGCGCCACGGCTGTTCACGCTGGATGCGACTGCCCTGGAGGACGGACGGATCGCTTTCGACGGTGCTGCGGCCCGACGGACGGCGATCGCCGGCTCCGGCACGCCGCTGGCCGACGTCACGATCGCCATCGTCGATCCCGAGACCGGACGTCGTCAGCCTGCCGACCGGGTCGGCGAAATCTGGCTCGGCGGTCCCACCATTGCGCGCGGCTACTGGCGCAGGCCGGAAGAAAGTGCTGCGACGTTCGGCGTTCACATCGCCGGCGAAGACGACACGATCGGATATCTTCGCACCGGCGATCTCGGTGCGATGATCGATGGCGAACTCTGCGTCACCGGCCGCATCAAGGATCTGATTATTCTATCGGGCGCCAATCACTATCCGCAGGACATCGAGCGAGCGGCGCAGGCCGCTCATTCGGCGCTGCGCGTCGACAGCGGCGCCGCGTTCAGCATTGCGGGCGAGCAGGGCGCCGAACAGGTCGTGCTGGTGCAGGAGCTGGAGCGCACCCAGCGCCGCAGCGATCCGGCGCCATTGTTCAGCGCGATCAGCACGGCGGTCTGGCAGACGCTTGAACTTCAGTTATCCCGCATCGTGCTGGTGGAGCCGGGCGCGGTGCTGCGCACCTCCAGCGGCAAGATCCAGCGCGCGGCCAACCGCCAGGCCTGGCGTGCCGGTGCGCTGCCGGTGATCGCCGAGTGGCGCGTCGCGGGAGAGCAGATTCGTGAGGTTGCGTCCGGGACTAACAGCTCGCTGCCGCCGGGTGACGCGGCGGCGCTAGATCGATGGCTGCGCGAGTGGTTTGCGCGGCGGCTCGAACTGCCGCTGGCGGAGGTGCGGGGGGATCGCGGCGTCGGCGAACTCGGCCTCACATCGGTCGATGCCGTCGAACTCGCCGGCGCGCTCGGCGCGCATCTCGGCCGCAAGCTGCCGCAGACTCTCGCCTATGATCACCCAACGATCAACGCCATGGTGGCGCATCTGTGCGGATCGCCACCGGCGTCTCCCGCCCCAAGTCCGTCGCCGCGCGCCGGCGGCGACCTGGAGGAATTGCTATCGATGATCGAGGGAGGTGGCCGTGGCGACCACTGAGGACCGGCGCGCCAACCTCACCCAACGGCTGGGCCGGCTGCGTCCGGAGCAGATCACCGAATTGATGCTGGCGCTGGAAGGCCGCATCGATGCGCTGCGAACCGAGACGGCGAGGGTCAGCCAGCCATTGGCGATCGTCGGACTTGCCGCCCGTTTCGCCGACGCCGGCTCGGCGGAAGCCTATGGCAAAATGCTGTTCGAAGGGCGCGACGCGGTTCGCGCTGCGCCTGCGGATCGGCCGGAGCGCGACGGACTGCCGCCGGGCGGCTATCTCGACGGGGTCGAGCGCTTCGACGCCGGCTTCTTCGGGCTGCGGCCGGCCGAGGCCGACGTCATGGACCCGCAGCACCGGCTCGCGCTGATGCTGGCCTGGCAGGCGCTGGAAGATGCCGGCTATGCGGATGCTGCGCTGCGCCCGCGCGCGACCGGAGTTTTCCTCGGGCTCGGCGCCAATGACTACGACGCCAGATTTCACACAAGCGACAGCCTCTCCCCTGCGGCCATTCTGGGCAATGCCGGATCGATCGCCGCCGGACGGATCAGCCATTGGCTGGACCTCACCGGCCCCGCTCTGGTGATCGACACCGCCTGCTCGTCGTCGCTGGTGGCGGTTCATGCCGCCTGCCGCGCGCTGCGCGCCGGAGAATGCGACCTCGCGCTCGCCGGCGGCGTCAATCTGGTGCTGGACGCGGCTGTTACCACGGCGCTCGCCGCCGCCGGGATGCTGGGGCCCGGCCATGCCTGCCGCAGCTTCGACGCCGCGGCCGACGGCTATGTGCGCGGCGAGGGCGGCGGCCTCGTGGTGCTGAAGCGGCTCGCCGACGCCGAGCGCGACGGCGACGCCATCCGCGCCGTCATCCGCGGCTTCGCGATCAATCATGACGGCCATTCCAGTGTGCTCACCGCGCCGAACGGCGCCGCCCAGCAGGCGGTGATCGTCGCCGCGCTGGCCGATGCGGGTCTGTCGTCGCGCGACGTGCAGGCCGTGGAATGCCACGGCACCGGCACGCCGCTCGGCGATCCAATCGAGGTGCAGGCGCTCGCCGCCGCCTATGGGCGAGATCGCGACGTGCCGCTGCTGCTCGGCTCCGCCAAGACCAATATCGGCCATCTGGAAGCCGCGGCCGGCATCGCCGGCCTGATCAAGATGGTGCTGGCGCTGCAGGCCGGACGGCTGCCGGCGACGCTGCATCAGTCCAACCCCAATCCACGCATCGCCTGGAGCGATCTAGCTGTCCGCGTCGTCGACCAGGCGATGGATTGGCCTGCCGCTACGCACCGGCGTGCCGGCGTGAGCAGTTTTGGCTTTTCCGGCACCAATGCGCATCTGATCGTCGAGCAGGCGCCGCCGCGTGCCGATGCAGTTGCCGAACAAATTCTGCCGACGATCTTGGCGTTCTCTGCGCGCGATGAGAGCGGCTTGCGCCGGTTCGCCGCCGCGCTGGCCGATCATCTGACCGCTTATCCGGAGACGCCGCTGGCGGGCGTCGCCGCGACCCTTGCCAGCGGGCGCGGGCGCTTCGCCCATCGCGCCGCCTGCCTGGCGCGCAGTCACGACGAAGCCCTCGCAGGTCTGCGCAGCATTGCTGAGGGCGAGCAGCCTGTCGCCGGGGCCAGCGGCGTCGCCGGGTCGGAGCGGCCGAAAATCGCCTTCCTGTTTTCCGGACAGGGCAGCCAGTGGCCCGGCATGGCGGCGGATCTTTATGCCGCCGACCCGATCTTTCGCGACCGGCTGGACACGGCCGCGCGCCGGCTCGGCACCGATCCCGCGGCGCTGCGATTCGATTCCGCCCCCGGCGGTCGGGCGCCCGACACCGCCGAGGTGCAGCCGGCGCTGTTTGTGCTCGAATACGCGCTGGCCGCACGCCTCGCGTCCTTCGGTGTGGTCCCCGACATCGTGGCCGGGCACAGCCTGGGCGAATGGTCGGCCGCCTGTGTGGCCGGGATGCTGCCGATCGAACGCGCGCTCGATGTGGTGGCGGCGCGTGGCCGGCTGATGGGCGCGCTGCCGGACGATGGCGAGATGGCGGCGGTGTTTGCGCCGATCGCGCGCGTCGCGCCGCTGCTGCAGCGTTTCGGCGCGCGCCTCGACATCGCCGCGCTCAATGCGCCGGACGAAGTCGTAGTGTCGGGCGACAAGGCGGCGATCGCGTCGTTACTTGTGGATCTGGACGCCGCAGGCATCAGCTGCCAGCGCATCGCCACCAGCCACGCCTTCCACTCGCATCTGATGGACGCCGCGGTGGTGCCGTTCGAGCAGGTGGTGCGCGACGCCGGCTTGTCGGAGCCGCGGCTGCCGGTGGTCTCCAATGTCACCGGAAGCCTCGCGGCGGATTTTCAAAACCCAGCCTATTGGGGGCGGCAGATCCGCCAGCCGGTGCGGTTTGGCGACAGCCTCGAGACGATCGCTGCTTACGGTGCAGATGTCGTGGTGGAGATCGGCCCCGCCGCGACCCTGGTCGGCTTTGCCCAGCGCGCTCCCGGTTTCCAGGACAAAGCTACGCACTTCATTCCCACGATGCGCCGCAACCGCACGGCGGCTGATACTTTGGCGCTCGCGCTGTGCCGGCTGTTCGCCGCGGGGATCGACATCCGATGGCCAATGAGCGGCGCGGCGCGCGTCAACCTGCCCGGCTATCCCTTCGCGGGAGAACGCCACTGGATCGCGTCGCCGGGCCGGCCGGCGGTCGCGCAACAAGCCGTCTCCGCAGCGCCCGCGTCGCAGCCGGCGGTGACCCCGGCGCTGAGCCCGGAGGAAGTGCGCGCCGCCATTGCGGCGAGCCTGCGCCGCAGCCTGCAACTGGACGAGGCGGCGCTGGCCGGCGATGCCGGCTTCTTCACGCTGGGGGTGGATTCGCTGGCTTTGATGGAAGCGATTTCCACGCTCGAACGGCGCTGGAAAGTGGCGATCCCGCGTCGCGAATTATTCGAGACGTTGACGACGCCACGCGCGCTGCTGGAGCGCGTCGTCAGCGAGGTGGAGGCCCGCGCGCCTGAAACGGCCGCCGCGTCCTCCGCCATGTCGCAAGTAACAGGTGTGTCTACCCTCGTCATGCACCCCGTCGCGCGCATCGCGCCGGCGGGGTCGCAGGCCGAGCCGATCAGCGCAGAAGGCAAAACCTTCATCGCGGATTTCGCCACCCGCTATGGCGCAGCCAGGCAAGCGTCGCGCCGGCAGCGCGAAACTTTTGGCGCCGTGCTGGCCGATAGTCGCGCGGTGGCGGGCTTCCGGCCCGAGACCAAGTCGATGCTCTACCCGATCATCGGCATCAAAGGTCAGGGCAGCCACATCATCGATGCCGACGGCAACGACTATGTCGACCTGACCATGGGCTTTGGCGTGCAATTGTTCGGCCACAACCCGCCGATGGTGGTCGAGGCGATACGAAGCCAGCTCTCGGAGCAGGGCCTGTTCCTCGGGCCGCAGGCGGAGAAGGCCGGCGAGGCCGCGGCGCTGATCGCCCGCCTCACCGGCAATGAGCGGGTGTTGTTCTGCAACACCGGAACCGAGGCGGTGATGACCGCGCTGCGTCTCGCCCGCCATGCCACCGGCCGCCCGCTGGTGGCGATGTTCGCCGGCTCCTATCACGGCCATTTCGACGGCACGCTGGCGCGCGCCGCCGAGGGCGGCAGCCTGCCGCTCGCCAGCGGCACGCCGCTCGGCATGTTGGCCGACGTGGTGGTGCTGGACTATGCCGATCCCGAGGGCAGCCAGGCCGCGCTGGAGGCGCTGTCGGACCGGCTCGCGGCGGTGATCGTCGAGCCGGTGCAGAGCCGGCGCCCGAGCCTGCAGCCGCGCGCTTTTCTGCAATGGCTGCGCGGCTTCACCAGCCGCGCCGGCGCCGCCCTGATCTTCGACGAAGTGCTGCTCGGGTTTCGCGTGGCGTCCGGCGGGGCGCAGGCCTGGGCCGGCGTCCGCGCCGATCTTGTGACTTATGGCAAGATCGTCGGCGGTGGCCTGCCGATCGGCGTCGTCGCCGGCGGCCGCGCGTTCCTCGACGGCATCGATGGCGGCACCTGGCCGCTGCAGGGCGCCGGTGGTCCGCAGGCCGAGCGAACCTTCTTTGCCGGCACTTTCAACAAGAACCCGCTGGCGATGGCGGCCGCAACCGCGGTGCTCAGCCATCTGGACGCCTCCGGGCCGGTGTTGCAGGAACGCCTCAACGCCACAACCGACCGTTTCTGCCGCGAGCTGAACGCGACGCTCGAAGACGACGGCAGCGCCTTGCGGGTCGAGCACTTCTCCTCGGTAATGCGCTTTTCCGGCGCCAGCGATCTGTTCTACAGCCAGCTGATCTCCCGCGGCGTATACGTCTGGGAAGGGCGCACCTGCTTCCTCTCCACGGCGCATACCGATTCCGATCTCGGCCAGGTGGCGCAGGCGGTGCGCGACAGCGCCCGCGCGCTGACGGCGGTCGGTCTGATGGGCTCGTCGCCGCGGCCGGCGGCGCCCGCGACCATCGCCACCTCGCCGGGACAGCAGGCGCTGTGGATGCTCGCGGCCTTCAGTCCCGAAAGTGCTGCGGCCTATAACCAGACGCTGGTTCTGTGCTTCGAAGGCCCGCTCGATCCGCCGACGCTTCGAAGCGCGCTGGCCGATCTGGTGGCGCGGCACGACAGCCTGCGGATGAATTTTGCGGAGGGCGGCGGCGAGGCGCAGATCGCCACTGCAGCTACCATCACGCTGGACGAAGCCGACCTGCCGGATGCCGAGGCTGCGGCGGCCTGGGTACGAGCTGCGGCGGCACGGCCGTTCGATCTGGCGGGCGGCCGGTTACTTAAACTTGCTCTGCTGCGGGTCGGCGCGAGCGCAAGCGCCCTGGTGCTGATCCAGCCGCATATCGTCACCGACGGCTGGTCGATGCAGGTGCTCGCCAACGAGTTCGGCCGGCTCTATTCGGCTCGCCTCGCAGCGACCCCGGCGACCCTGCCGGCGCCGGCTAGCTATCAGCGCTTCGCGGCCTTTGCGCGCAGTGCGGCCGCCGACCCGGACGCCGCGGCGCATTGGAAAGGCGTCTTCGCTGATCTGCCCGCGCCGCTCGATCTTCCCGCCGACCGGACGCGGCCGCCGCTGCAGACGTTTGCGGGCGGGCGCATCGCTGCGCTGCTGCCGCCGGTGCTGGCCGATCGGCTGGCCGCGCAAGCGCGCGTGCAAGACTGCTCGCTGTTCACGCTGTGCCTCGCCGCCTATGGACGGCTGCTGGCCGAACTTTCGAGGCAGGACGACATCGTCGTTGCGATCTTCGCCGCCGGGCAACCGATGGTGGGCGAGCCGGGACTGAGCGGCTATTGCATCTCCACCGTGCCGGTGCGGCTCGCCGGCATCGGCGGCGCGGATGCGCTCAGCGTGACCCGCGCGGCGATGGCGCAGGCGATGGCCTATCCGGCCTATCCGCTGTCCGCCATCGTCAAGGCTAGTGGTTCACGACGCGATCCGTCGCGGCCGCCGCTGGCGAGCGTCTCCTTCAACCTCGACCGCCTGGAGTCGCTCGCGGCGTTCGGCGCCCTCGCGCCAACAATCAGCGCCAACGCCCATGGCAGCGTGCGCTGGGATTTGAACTGGAATCTCGAACTGAGCGAAGCGGGCCTCGCCATCGCGGCGAATTTCAACGCCGACCTGTTCGATGCCGCCCGGGTCGAGGGCTGGGTCGCCCGCTATCGCGAATTGCTGGACGACATCGGCGCGGAGCCCGCGGCACCGGAGGCACCAGTTCGCACGATCGCCGACTACGTGTCGCAATGGGCGTCACAGCGGCCCGATGCGCCGGCGGTGATCGACAACGAAGGCACGCTCAGCTGGTCTCAACTCGCGCAAGCCAGCGAAAACCTCGCGACGCGGCTTGCGGCGCGGGGCGTCGGGCGCGGCGACCGCGTCGCCTTCTGCCTCCATCGCGGCGCCGGTCCATTGGTGACGATGGCGGCCGCCAGCCGACTCGGCGCCGCCTTCGTCCCGCTCGAGCCGGAGCACCCCGCCGCCCACCGCGCCACGCTGCTCGCCGAATCCGGCGCCAAGGTGCTGGTGACGGATGCATCGACGCAGGGCGAGACGGCATCGATTCCGACGCTGGGCTGGAGCCGCGATGCGCCGGCCGCGACGGCGCCGCCGCGCGTTGCGTGCCGCGGTTCGGATCTCGCTTACATCCTATTCACCTCCGGCTCCACCGGGCGGTCGAAGGGAGTCATGGTGTCCTGCGGCGGACTGCACGGCTATGCGGAGGCCATGCTGCGCCGGCTGGCGATCCCAGCGCCTCTAATATTTGCGATCGTCACCTCCTTCGCCGCCGACCTCGGCTACACCAGCGTGATCGGCGCTTTGGCCTCCGGCGGCACTCTCAATGTCGTGGATGCAGCCACCGCGCGCGACCCCGCCGCCTTGATTGCCCGGATGGCGCAGGCGCCGGCCGACGTGCTGAAAATCGTCCCCAGCCATCTCGCCGCACTGATGACGCATCCGGACGCCGCCGCGTTGCTGCCGCGGCGCGCGCTGATCTGCGGCGGCGATGTGCTCACCTTTGCATTGGTGCAACGGCTGGCGGCGCTGCGGCCCGGCTTGCGCGTCTTCAATCATTACGGCCCCACCGAGACCACGATCGGCTGCACCATGGTGGAAGTCACCGCGGCGCTCGCCAACGCGCTGGCGGATGGCCGCCTGCCGATCGGCCATGCGCTCGATGGCGCCGTCGTGGAGATCGTCGATGCCGACGGCACGGTGCTTCCGGTTGGCGAAACCGGCGAGATCCGCGTCAGCGGCGCGGGCGTGGCGCTGGGCTATCTGGCGCCGGCGGCCGATGCCGGCTTCATTCGCCGCGCCGACGGCGCGCGCGCCTATCTCACCGGCGATCTCGGCAGCATCGATGCCGACGGCCTCGTTCGTTTCCTCGGCCGCAACGACGACATGGCAAAAATCCGCGGCCATCGGGTCGATCCCAACGGCGTGGCGGCGGTGCTGCGCGCCTGCCCGGGCGTGTCGGATGCGGCGGTGCTGGTCAAACGCGATGACGCCGGCGCGGCGCGCCTGCTCGGCGCTGTGGTCGCGCATGGCCAGACCGCGGACAGCCTCACCACTCTGTTGATCGACCGGCTGCCGGAAGCGCATCGTCCGTCCCGCCTCATCATCGTCGCGGCGCTGCCGCTCACCGCCAACGGCAAGGTGGATCGCAAGGCGCTGATGCAGCAGTTCGCCGCGCCCCGTGACGTTGCGGTCGCTGCTCCGGTTCACGTCGAAGGCGTCCTCGCCACGGTTTTGTTGTTATGGCGAGAGCTGTTCTCCGGCCTTGGAGACCAGGCGCAAGACATCGGCCCCGATGATGATTTCTTCACGCTGGGCGGTGATTCCATCATGGCGATCCAGCTCGCCGGCAAGGCGAGGGCGGCGGGCTGGCTGATGTCGCCGACGCAGATCTTCACCGCGCCTACGCCGCGCGCGCTGGCCGGCATCATCCAGCCGGTCTCGGCACACGCTGTGGAAGATCGCGGGCCGGTTGCGGAGGCGGTGCCGCTGACGCCGATCCAGCGCTGGTTCATGGACATCGAGATGCCCGACCGCCGCCATTGGGCGCTGACGGCGGTGTTCGACCTTCCTTGCGGCGTGACTGCGGACGCGATGAGCACGGCTCTCGCAGCGGCCGTTCGCCGCCACGATGCGTTGCGCATCCGACTATGCGACGGCGACCCGCCGGCGCAGCAGGTGGAAGCAGCGGCCGTCTCGTCAGCATTGCTGCAGCAGCAGATAGCTGCCGTCGAAGAATCGTCGGCCGCCGAGGATCGGATGGCCGATCGCCTGATAGCGCAGCTCAACCCCGCTGCGGGTCGTCAGTTCGCCGCAGGCCTTGTCGAGACCGGCGCCGCGAAGCGCCTCGTCGTGGCTGTGCATCATCTGGTGTTCGACATGGTCTCCTGGACAATCCTGGCGGACGATCTCGCCAACGCGCTGTCGGACCCGCCGCGGCCGGTGGCGACACCCGCCACCGCGTGGTCGTGGTGGTGCCGTCATCAACCGGCGTCGGTCGCCGCCTTCGAGGCCGATCGCCCCTATTGGCAGGCGGTGGCGGAAACGTCAGTGACGGTGCCGCTCGATCATCCGGACACCGAGGATCTTGAAGGCGACGCGCAACACCGCGAATTGCGGCTGGACGCCGAGCTGTGCCGGCCGCTGTTTGCCGATCTGAGCGAACGCTTCGGCCACCAGCCGCACGAGAGCGTCCTCGCTATCGTCGCCCGCGCTTTATTCACCTGGGCGGGCCGCGCGGTGCAGCTGGAACTGGAAGGCCATGGCCGCGAACCGGGTGACGCCGACATCGATCTGTCGCGCAGCATCGGCTGGTTCACCACCCGCTATCCGGTGGCGCTACCGGCGGACGCCACCGACCTGCCGCGCTGGCTGCTGGCCGTGAAAGACACCGCGCGCTGGGCGACGGCGCGGTCGATGGGTTACGGACTGCTACGCTCTGCCGCTGTCCCGCTGGCCGCGCCGCGGCCAAGACTGTCCTTCAACTATCTCGGCGACATCGGCCGGTTCGGCCATGCCGGGCTGCCACTGATCCGGCTGGGGGCGGGCCGCGAGCGCGCCGCCCGGGCGGTTCGTCCGCATCGCTTGGCCTTCAATTGCTGGCAGGATGCCGGCGCTCTCATCGTGCGTTGCGAATTCGGCGCCGGCCATCAGGCCGCGACCATCGAGCGCCTGCTGGACGCGGTCGCTGTCGCGGCGGACGCCTGCCGGTCCGTGGCGGGCAATTCCGAGCGCCGCTATTCGCCGAGTGACTTCTCGGCGCTCGACCTCAGCCAGGAGGATCTCGACGCCCTGACCCTCTTCAATTGACAGGTATCGCTTCTCCAAAGCGCAAGAGTGCCGGGTTTCGATCGGTTGTGTTTCGGCCTGGATAGAGTTTTTGCGGACGACGCAAGTTCACGGAGCGCTTCGTCGATGGCGTCCTGGCGCGGCGACCGGCACGATTGTGCGATGTGGTCCATCACCTTCCTCGCATTGGGTGGCCGGCCGGGGCAAGCATCGCCCGCCGGCTGATGCCGGACAGGGAGCCTGCCACCGCTCAAGCCTGGCTCGCGGCGCAGCCACAGATCGCCATGGTGACGCGCGACCCCCGCGGCAGCTAACGGCGAGCCGGGAATGGCCAATACCAATAGAAGTCATTGCTGGTGCGCTCGGAGAGATTCGAACTCCCGGCCCTCGGAATCGAAATCCGATGCTCTATCCAGCTGAGCTACGAGCGCACGCCGGCACCATACCTGGCCGCGCCGCGAAAGGAAGCCCCCCGGACGCCGCGACGCCTGCTTTTTTCCACGTCTTTTCAACGGGCTGGGCATTTTTTCGGCAGATTGCCATGCTTAACGAAATGCTAACACAGTAACGCCAGACTCTTGCCGTCTGGTGCGCTGCCGCCGGACCACGTAACGTCGACTTGTTCAACCTGGGTTTGCAATCGATCCATGCGTTTATCTCCGCTCTTGCTGCTGCTGCTGCCCGCCGTGCTGGTCACCGGATCAGCGCGCGCCGACCTCCGCATCACCCGCGACCACGGCGGCTATGTCACGGAGTACAAAGCAAAGTACGAGCGGATCAGGGATCGCCGCGAGCGCGTCATCATCGACGGCATCTGCAATTCGGCCTGCACCATGGTGTTCGGCATCGTACCGAGCAACAAGATCTGCGTCACGCCGCGCGCCAGCCTCGGGTTCCACCAGGCCTATTACGACAAGGCGTTCACCTTCGGCATCAAGGTCACCAGCTACGAGGGCACCTCGGACCTGATGTCGTATTACCCCCGGCCGGTGAAGGAATGGATCAGCCGCAATGGCGGGCTGACCACCGAGATGAAGAAGATCAAAAACGGCACCGATCTGTGGAAGATCGTCGATCCCTGTCCGGAAGATTTCTAGGGCACGATCCAGCAAGATGGATACCGGTTTCGGAACCGATCATGATCGATTAAAATCCGAGAGCAGGATGATGGTTCGAAGAAAGATCATCCTGCTGTAGCCCGCGTCCCACGCCGCGGGGCGCGGTGTTCAGCATGCCGCGGCCGAGCGCCGCCGACCGTCGACCGAGCCGCGCTCGGGTGTCGTCCAGATCGCATCGCGCGGTGGCAAAAGAACCCTGGATGCAGTTCAGACGAACACGCGGTCGCGGCCGGCCTGTTTGGCGCAGTACAGCGCCTGGTCGGCGCAGCGCAGCGAATCGGTGACATCCTCCGCTGTCGTCGCGCTGTAAGCGCCGATGCTGACGCTGACGAACGCCTCGGGGCCGAGTCCGGGATTTGGAATCCGCAACGCACCGATGGCGGCGCGCAAGCCCTCGGCGACCTGCATGGTCTCGAACAGGTCGGCATCGGGCAGCACCACCGCGAACTCCTCGCCGCCATAGCGGATCACGGCGTCGTCCGAGCTGCGCAGGCTGCGCTGAATCGCCGTGGCGATCAGCCTCAGGCATTGATCGCCATGCAAATGCCCGCAGCGATCATTCAAGAACTTGAAATGGTCGACGTCGATCATCAGCAGGCCGTAGCCGGCATTGGGCGCGATCGAAATCGCGAGCTGATCGACCAGGCGGTCGAGATAGCGTCGATTGAATACGCCGGTGAGCGGATCGGTGTGCGAGAGCAGCGAGAGCTTGTGATTGGCGTCGCGCAGTTCGCTGGCGTGGCTGGAATCGAGCTTCCGTAGGTTGATGATCTCCGCCAACTGCAGGTCCTTGCGGCGTCGCAAGTAGAGCGCAATCGCAGTGGTGGTGAGGCAGAACACCACCAGGTCGAGGTTGCCGTCCAGCGGAGGCCACCGCAGTCCGCTGGATACGATCAGCGCGAATCCGGCGACGGCGATCAACGTCATCAACTTGGTCAGACGCCATGGCAGCGCCGTGAACACGGCGGCGCCGAAAATCAGGAACTGGGCCGCCATCATGTAACGGGTGGCATAAGGCTCGGCGGCGTATTGCCCGAGCGCGGTGGCGACCAGGCTCAGCGCCAGGGTGGCCGCAGCCGTCGCCCACGCCTGCAACCTTGTGTGCGTGGTGAAGTGGCAGAGCCACAGCCCGAATATACCGATCGGCGCAACCACGCCGAGGCGCAACAGCAGGGCCAACGAGAAATGCTGCCGCAACACGATCCAGTCGATCAGCAGCGGCGACAGGTTCAGCACCGTGATGGTGAACAGCCAATACTCATGTCCGTGGCCGCGCGGCGACCGGCGATCCTTCTCCAAAGCCGGATCCAGCGCGTGGCCGTGCTCCGACGCAGGCGCTTCGGCATGCCGGAGCGCCGCTTCTGGTTGCGCGTGGAAAATGCTCATAGCCTTTGTCTGGTGATGCGGCCGCCGCAGCAGCGCCGGGGCAATTTAGACCCTGACGACCGAATTCAAACGACGGAAACGATGCAGCGCGGCACAGTGCTCCCGATAGCTAAATTGGTGTTAATTCGATCGACGGCATTTGATCGAGTCGGCTGGCCGGCTGCTGACGCGCCGGCAACCTGCAAGATAATCCAAAGGCCATCGGTCTCGCGGTCGCTGTGCCGCGGTGAGCCATTGGTCAGGGCAGGGCGATCGATCCGCTCATCACCGGCGCGCAACAGCCGCCGATCATGGTCGCGGTGACCACACCGCTCCGCTTCTCGGCGGTGGCGTGCAGCAGGCTCGGCCGGCCCATCTCGACGCCTTGCGCGATGCGCTTGGACAGCGATAGATCCGGCTCAGCGCGCAACGTCGCCAACAGCCCGATCAACGCGACGTTGGCGCTGCCGGTGGCCGGGTCCTCATAGATTCCGCGATGCGGCGCGAACATCCGGGCGCGGATATCGACCTCTTCGTCGTCGACCTGGGTGTACAATAGAATGCTGGTGGCCGGCTGCCGCGACACCTGATCGCTGAACACATCGACCCGCGGATCGGCGGCGGCCAACGCGTCGCGGTTGGTGAGCTCGGCGAAGATGAACGCCGCCCCGCAGGAGGCGATGCACGGCTGGTGGTTGCCGGTCTCGATGTCGTCGAACGACAACGAACAGGCCGAGCCGATCAGTTCGGCCGCGACCTTGGGGCCGATCGTCAATGGCTGCGGCGACGCCAGCCGGGCTCCGGCGATCGTTGCTCCCGCCCGCAACACCTCGACCGGGACCAGCCCGGCCTGCTCCTCGAAGGTGAGGGTGTCGCCCTCGATCGGCCGGCCGTAGCAGGCGCCGGCGCGCGCCAGCACGAACGCGGTGCCGACGTTCGGATGCCCGGCGAACGGCATCTCGTGCCGCGGCGTGAAGATTCGGACTTGTGCGGTATGCGTCGGATCTTTCGGCGGCAACACGAAGGTGGTCTCCGAGACATTGAATTCGGCGGCGATCGCCTGCATCTGATCGCTCGACAAGCCTTCGGCATCGAGCACCACGGCCAGCGGATTGCCGCTGAACTGCGTCGAAGTAAAAACGTCTACGGTCTCGAACGAGAGTCGCATCATTTTCTCCTGGCTATCGCCTGATGCGGCATCGATTGCGCACCGACCGATTATCGTATTGTGTAGTTCCACAACATACGATCCGGCGCCCAGGGAGACAATGAAACGAAATATCGACAACTTCGCCGCGCGCGCCGCGCCGGCGATCTTCGTGGTGCTGTGGAGTACCGGTTTCGTCGGCACAAAATATGCACTGAACGGCGCCGAGCCGCTGACCTATCTGGCGATCCGGATGGTGCTGGTGGTCGCCTTGATGGCGATCATCGCGGCGATCGGGCGGCCGGTTTGGCCGGATCTCAAGGGCGTCGGCCACAGCGTCGTCGCCGGCCTTCTGGTTCATGGCTTCTATCTCGCCGGCACCTCGATCGCGATCGCGCATTCGATCCCCGCCGGGCTGTCGGCGCTGATCCCGGGGCTGCAGCCGATTCTGATCTCGACGCTGGCGAGCCGGTTTCTCGGCGAACGGGTGACGCCGCTGCAGTGGGGCGGACTGCTGCTCGGGCTCGGCGGCGTGCTGATGATCCTGCACAATCGCTCGATGAGCGGCGACGCCGGTTGGGGCTGGTTCGCCTCCGGCGTCTCGCTGGTCAGCATCACGCTCGGAACGCTGTATCAGAAGCGGTTCTGCAGCAAGATCGACTGGCGGGCTGGCAACGTCATCCAGTATCTGGCGGCGTTGACGCTCTTTGCCGTCGGCGCCTGGCTGTTCGAGACCCGCGAGGTGCATTGGACCGCGGAGTTCGTGGCCGCGGTGGTCTGGCTCGCGGTGGTGCTGTCGATCGGCTCGATCGGACTTCTGTACTGGCTGATCCGGCGTCACGCGTCGACCTCGGTGGCCAGTCTGTTCTACCTGGTGCCGGCGGTGACGGCGCTGATGGCCTATGGGCTGTTCGGCGAGCGGCTCGATGCGGTGGCGATCGCCGGCATGGTGGCCTGCGCTGCCGCGGTGTTTCTGGTCAACCGACCGCGCCGGTGAACGGTCGCGGCTTGCGTCGGTGAACTCTCGGCTGTCGCTCGGGCGGAGCTGAAGGGTTTTGCACCGCGAGGCAGCGGATCAGCGCCAGCAGAAGCTGTTTCTGCTCCTCGTCAGGGCATTTCGCCATGAGCTGCTGATAGAGCTTGAAGGTTTCGTCGCGGGCGGATGTGTCCATCGCAAATCTCGCGGATCTTTGGGCGAAGGTGTTGAGCCCTCAGTCACCGGTCGATGCCCAGCTGTTCGCAGTGACAACCACGCTTATCACCCGGGGAACCATGGTGTCGGCCCGGTTTCCGACGCAGTCCGGCTGTTATGGTCGGTTCGCCTTATGGCCCGTCCGACGCGGCTGCCATCGTCTTCGAGCGAGGGCAACGGCGAGGGCCGGTCGGCGGAAGCCTCCAGAGTTGCCTGGAGGCTTCCGCCGACCGAAGCGCTTACGATCAGCGCTTCGACTTCTTGGCCTTCTTCGGTGCGGTCTTCTTAGCGGTCTTCTTGGCGGCTTTCTTCGTGGCCTTCTTGCCGACCGACTTGGTCGCCTTCTTCACAGCCTTCTTCGCCGACTTGCCGGCCTTCTTCGCCGCCTTGGCGGCTGTCTTGGCGGTTTTCTTCGCGGTCTTGGCGACCGACTTGGCGGCTTTCTTCACGGCCTTCTTGGCCTTCTTGCCGGTCGCGGCGGCCTTCGCCTTGGTGGCCTTCTTGGCTGCGCCCTTCTTGGCTTTCTTCGCAGGCGCCTTGGTCGCCTTGGTCACCTTCTTGGCGACGCTCTTGGCGGCCTTGCGCGCGCGCTTGACCACTTTCTTCGCGGTCTTCTCTGCGGCCGTAGCGGCCTCACCAAAGGCATCGGTTACTTGATCGATTATCGGCTTGTCGTCGTTCATCTTCATCCCCCAAGGGTTATCGAAAGCGCGACGATAACCGATTCGCGGCAATGGTGCTGATGTGGCGCGCGTCAATCAGTTGTTTCGCACAGTCGCGTATGCGGCAAGTGCACGCTGTCGCGCGGCGCGGTGATCGACGATCGGGTTCGGATAGGTGTCACCGAGCGTGACGCCGGCGGCTTCGAGTTCGAGCGGCGTCGCAGTCCATGGCTGATGGATCGACTTGTTCGAAAGACCGGCGATTTCCGGGATGAAGCGGCGAACATAGTCGCCCTCGGCATCGAACCTCTCGCCTTGTAGGATCGGATTGAACACCCTGAAATACGGTGCGGCATCGGCGCCGCAGCCGGCGACCCACTGCCAATTCGCCGGGTTGCTGGCGGGATCGGCATCGACCAGCGTGTCCCAGAACCAGGCTTCGCCGCAGCGCCAGTCGAGCAACAGATGCTTGACCAGGAACGACGCCGCCACCATGCGCACGCGGTTGTGCATCACTCCGGTGAGCCGGAGTTCGCGCATTCCGGCGTCGACAAGGGGATAGCCGGTGCGGCCTCGCTGCCAGGCGCGCAACGCGATCGGGTCGGTGGTCCAGGGAAAGCGATCGAACGCCGGCTGCAGGTTGCGGGTCGCAAGGTCCGGGTTGTCGAACAGCAGGTGCCGGCAGAATTCCCGCCATCCCAACTCGCTAAGAAACTTGTCGACGTCGGCGGCAATCGCCGGGCGCTCGGCTGCTGCGAACCGTGCCGCGTGCCAGACCTGCCGCGGACTGATTTCGCCAAAGCGCAGATGCGGCGACAGCGTCGAGGTGGCGACGCGGTCGGGGCGGTCGCGCTCGGTGGCGTAGCCCGCGATGGCGCCGTGGAGGAAGTGTTGCAGGCCGCGTTGCGCGGCCGCTTCGCCAGGCTGCCAGCGCGCGCGCAAACCGCCGGCCCAATCCGGCCGGGTCGGCTCGAGCTTCCAGTCATCGAGGGTGTCGCTGGCGAGGCTTGGGACAGAGCAGAGAGCTTTCGGTGCGGTTAGCGGTTGCGGCGGATCGCCAAGCGCAAGCACCCGTTTCCAGAACGGCGTGAACACCCTGAGGCCGCGGCCTTGCTGCGTTCGGACCGTCGCCGGCGCCGCCAACAGATCGCCGGGGCAGCATTGCGCGGCGACGCCGAGATCGCCGAGCCGCGCGGCGAGGTCGTCGGCAACGGCGCGGGCGGGCCGGTTCGGGACGTCATTCCAACTGACGCGAACGGCGCCGGCCTCGCGCGCGACCTCGGCGACGATCCGGGCGGCGGGGCCGCGCCGCAGGATCAGCACGCCGCCGCGCGCGGCGAGGTCGGCGCTGAGGCTGCGCAGCGATTGCGCCAGCCACCAGCGCGCGGCGCCGCCGAGCGGCCGCAGTCCGGCGCTCTCTTCGTCGAGCACGTAGAGGCACACGACCGCCGCGCCGCTTCGCCCGGCGTCGTCGAGTGCGGGGTGGTCGGACAATCGCAGGTCGTCGCGAAACCAGACCAGCGAGATCGGCGCAGGGGCGTTTGCCATCGGGCTATGTTAGCCGGATCCGCGATCCGCAGGTGGTCGGTGTTGGCCGCGTGTTGCAACCTTGGCCGATTTCGCGCGTATCTTGGGAACCGGCTCAGCAGCACTGTGGAGGACGACTTGAAGCGATATGCAATTCTCTATCTGGCGACGTTCCTGATCCTGATCCCGCTGGATTTCCTGTTTCTCGGCACCATCGCCAAGAACTTCTTCTTCGCCCAGGTCGGCGACATGCTGGGCGAGGTCCGGCTTTCGGCGGCGATCCCGTTCTATTTGCTCTACATCGTCGGCGTGCTGGTGTTCGTGAACGGCGGCCGCGACGCCACCTGGTCGTCGACGCTGGTCTATGGCGCGCTGTTCGGCATGTTCTGCTACGCGACGTTCGAGCTGACCGCGATGTCGTTGCTCAAGCACTGGACCTGGCCGGTGGTGGCGCTCGACATTTCATGGGGGGCGTTCATGACCGCGGTGTCGGCGACGCTCGGACTGCTGATCACCAACTGGCTGGCGCCCAAGCTGTAGCGCGCAGTCAACGTTTTGTGATCGCAAGCGACCGCAGGCGGAGCTTCGTCCTGCGGTCGCCTAACTGGTTAATGTTCGTTAACAGCCATTTGAAAACACTGCGAAATATTGAGTTTAATTTGTCCGGCTGGGGGATCACCCGCAGTTGCCGCGTGGGCTAAGCCCCGGTACCAAAATCAGACTTCGAACTGCCCCGATAAAGCCGCTGACGCGCCGCACCGGCGCCGGACCGGCCTGCGACTCGAACGGTCGTGACGAACGTCACGGCGACAACGGGTCATCGCATCGGTTCAAGGTGCGACCAAAGTCGAGGTCTTAACGGATCGTTTACACCGGCATGGAAATGCTGGGCGATAGCAAAAAGAGAAGAGCATCCAATGACTGCCACCGCCATAGCCGAATTGATCGGCGCCATTGAACCCTCCCGGATTGCCGACCGCTATACTGCGGCGCAAGCGCTCGCCGTTGTGCGCGACGGAGTGATCACCGGTGAGGGCCCCACGACCATGGGTCGTATCCACTTTTCCCGCGCGCTGGATGCCGATGACGCGGCGCTGTGCGCGCGGATCCTGACCGCGGCCGCGGTTGAGAACCAGCCGGTGAGCCGCGCCGAAGCCGAGGCGTTGTTCGAGATCAACAACGCCGCCGCTGAGCGCAGCGACGACGGGCTGTTCGACGATCTGTTCGCCAAAGCGGTGGTGCATCACGCCGCCTCGGCCTCCGGCCTGCCGGTGCCTTCGCGCACCGTGGCCTTGGCGCCGGACACCGCGATCGAAAGCTGGGCACCGACCCAGGCGGTCGGCGTCAATACAGAAGTGCTGGAGTGGATCTCCCGGCAGATGCGCGGCACCCGCCGCAGCAATCAGACGCTGACGCGGCTGGTCGCTACCGTGATCGGCGCTGCGACGCTGCCGTTGCTGCAATGGCCGGGCGTGTTCGACCTCGGCGCCTGAGCGTGCAGCACATCACCGGATCGGATGCGGCGGGCCAGCAATCTAGTGGCCCGCCGTTTTTTGTTGATTCGCGCTCGGGGGGCGAGCCCAGCGTGCGCCCGGAAAACCAGCGACGTCGAACTAGCGCTGGTCGCCGACCCGCTGGAATTTCAGCACGGTGCGCAGGCCGCTGAGGCCACGTTGCGACCGCAGAGTTTCGGTCGTGGCCTGGGGCGTGGCGCTGTTCGGCATCGCTTCGGTGATCACCCGGCCGATCAGTTTGTCTTTGGACTTGGTGCCGGCGGACATCCCCGACGCGTTGGCCATGGCCGTTCCCGCATGCAAGCTCACTCCAAAAGTAGGGTCCCGGAATCCCGGCCCACGGCAATATTTAGTTTTTTCGAGCGACAAAATTGTTACAACGTGACCCGCACGCCCAGATAGGCCTCCCGCTCGGGGAGCGCCGTCCACCTCCCAAGGTCGCAAGCAAACAAGCACATGTTCAAACGCATTCTGATCGCCAATCGCGGCGAAATCGCCTGTCGGGTCATCAAAACCGCCCGCCGCATGGGTATCGAGACCGTCGCCGTTTATTCGGAGGCCGACCGCGATGCGCTCCACGTCGAGATGGCCGATCATGCCGTCCTGATCGGGCCGCCGGCCGCCTCCGAGAGCTATCTGGTGATGGAGAAGATCATCGAGGCCTGCCGCAAGACCGGCGCCGAAGCGGTGCATCCCGGCTACGGCTTCCTGTCCGAGCGCGAGGCATTCGCAGTGGCGCTGGCTGACGCCGGCATCGTCTTCATCGGCCCCAACCGCGGCGCGATCGCCGCGATGGGCGACAAGATCGAATCCAAGAAAGCGGCCGCCGCGGCCAACGTCTCGACCGTGCCGGGCTATCTCGGCGTCATTGAGGACGAAAAGCACGCGGTGAAGATCGCCGACCAGATCGGCTATCCGGTGATGATCAAGGCCTCCGCCGGCGGCGGCGGCAAGGGCATGCGGATCGCGCATTCGACCTCCGAGGTCGCCGAAGGTTTCGGCCTCGCCAAGGCCGAGGCGAAGTCTTCGTTCGGCGACGACCGGGTGTTCATCGAGAAATTCATCGTCGATCCGCGCCACATCGAAATCCAGGTGCTCGGCGACAAGCACGGCAACGTCATCTATCTCGGCGAGCGCGAATGCTCGATCCAGCGCCGCAATCAGAAGGTGATCGAGGAGGCGCCGTCGCCGCTCTTGGACGAGACCACGCGGCGCAAGATGGGCGAACAGGCGGTGGCCTTGGCCAAGGCGGTGAATTACGATTCCGCCGGCACCGTGGAATTCGTCGCCGGCCAGGACAAGAGCTTCTACTTCCTGGAAATGAATACCCGGCTGCAGGTCGAGCATCCGGTCACCGAAATGGTCACCGGGATCGATCTGGTCGAGCAGATGATCCGGGTCGCGGCCGGCGAGAAGCTGCAGCTGGCGCAGAAGGACGTGACGCTGACCGGCTGGGCGGTGGAGTCGCGGGTCTATGCCGAGGATCCGTTCCGCAATTTCCTGCCGTCGATCGGCCGGCTGGTGAAGTATCGCCCGCCGAAGGAAAGCTCGCACAACGGCATCACCGTGCGCAACGATACCGGCGTGCAGGAAGGCGGCGAGATCGCGATCTACTACGATCCGATGATCGCCAAGCTGGTCACCCACGCGCCGTCGCGGACGGCCGCGATCGAAGCGCAGGCGCATGCGCTGGATGCGTTCTACATCGACGGCATCCGCCACAACATTCCGTTCCTGTCGGCATTGATGACGCATCCGCGCTGGCGCGAGGGCAATCTGTCCACCGGCTTCATCGCCGAGGAATTCCCCAAGGGCTTCACCGCGCGGGTGCCGGAGGGCGAAATCGCCCGCCGCATCGCCGCGGTGGGAGCGGCGATCGACCGCGTGATCGGCGAGCGCAAGCGCAAGATC
Organism: Rhodopseudomonas palustris BisB18; assembly: GCF_000013745.1. Classification (GTDB taxonomy): domain Bacteria; phylum Pseudomonadota; class Alphaproteobacteria; order Rhizobiales; family Xanthobacteraceae; genus Rhodopseudomonas_A; species Rhodopseudomonas_A palustris_F. The sequence continues at coordinate 3,706,838 of NC_007925.1, read as the reverse complement.
TCCGGCCAGATGATCGGCCGCGCGGTGATCCGCGAACGCCGCCGCTGCGTGTGGCTGGAGCGCAGCGAGGTGCCGCTCGACGTCACCCGCGAAGGCGAGGGCTTCGTGGTTCGCTTCGTCGGCGCCGACGGCACCATGGGGCAGCCGCATCTGTTGCTGTCGCCGTGGATCCCCGGCGATCCGGTGTGGCACGGCACCATCGACGGGCGGCCCGTCGCGGTGCAGGTGCGGCCGATCCCGAACGGGGTGCGGCTGGCGCATCACGGCTATGAGGTCGCGGTCAACGTCTTCACCGAACGCGAGGCGTCGGCGGCGCGCTGGATGCTGGTCGGCAACAAGGCCGACACCGGCAAGAAGGTGCTGTGCCCGATGCCCGGACTGGTGGTGTCGATCGCGGTCGCCGAAGGCCAGGAGGTCAAGGCCGGCGAAACGCTGGCGATCGTCGAGGCGATGAAGATGCAGAACGTGCTGCGTGCCGAACGCGACGGCGTGGTGAAGAAGATCCACGCCGCACCGGGGGCGACGTTGGCGGTCGACGCCACCATCCTCGAGTTCGCCTAAGACGATGACCTGGCGCAGCCGTCGCGAAGCTTTGCGCGCGATCCTCTCCGGATCGCGTTGCGCGCGGCCTGCGTCGGTGTTTGATCCGATCTCGATGCGGATCGCCGAGGATCTCGGCTTCGAGGTCGGGATGTTCGGCGGCTCGGTGGCCTCGCTGGCGATCCTCGGCGATCCGGACATCGCGCTGATCACGCTGACCGAGCTGGCGGAACAAGTGCGGCGGATGTCGCGTGCCGCGGCGCTGCCGATCCTGGTCGATGCCGACCACGGCTACGGCAACGCGTTGAACGTGCGCCGCACCGTGCAGGAGCTGGAAGGGGCAGGGGCCGCCGGCCTGACCATCGAAGACACCGCGCTGCCGCAGCCGTTCGGCGAGGCCACGCCGCAGCTCATTGCGATCGAGGAGGGGTTCGGCAAGATCAAGGCGGCGCTCGACGCCCGCGGCGATCCGACGCTGGTGATCGTCGGCCGCACCGGGGCGTTGGCGATTACGTCGCTTGAGGATGCGATCGAGCGCGCGCAGGCCTATGAGGCCGCGGGCGTCGACGCGCTGTTCTTCACCGCCGTGAAAACCAGGGCGCAGCTCGAAGCGATCGCCGCGGCGACCACGCTGCCGATCGTGCTCGGTGGCCCGTCCGAGGAGATTTCCGACTGGGACTATCTCGCCGCGCAGCGGGTGCGGATCGCGGTGCAGGGCCATGCGCCGATCGCCGCGGCCACCCAGGCGGTGTTCGACACCTTGAAGGCTGCGGCCGCCGGCACACCGCCGATGCAGTTGCAGGGACTGGCGTCTTCGGAGCTGATGGATTGGGTGACCCGTGCGGCGCTGGTGAAGCAGCGCGGCGCGAATTTTCTCGGGCTGAAGAAATAGATGAGCACCATCGTTCGGCAGGTGACGGTGCAGGGCCGCGTGCAGGGCGTCGGCTACCGCGCCTTTGTCGAATATCAGGCGATGAAGCTCGATCTCGAAGGCTGGGTGCGCAACCGCCGGGACGGCAGCGTCGAGGCGCTGTTTGCCGGCCCTGCCGAGGCGGTTGCCGAGATTATCGCACGATGCCGGCGCGGACCGTCGTCGGCGCGTGTCACCAAGCTCGACGAGCAACCAGGTAGTGTCGACGCGCTCGATCTGCGGCGGCCGGGCGAGCGGTTCTCGACGCTGCCGACGCTGTAAGCCCTGGTACCATGTCAGCACGCGCTGAGCATTCGGACGGCCGGATGGCAACCGCCGGCGCTGATCCCTGTAGTGTTACTTAGTCGCGATTTTGCCCTTCGTTAGTGAGATTCCGTCAATCATTTCGAAAGGCTGCGACAACCAGCTCTGTTTGGCCACGCCGTTCGCGTCGCAACAGCGGCACGTTGATCCGCCTTTGAGGGGGGCCGCTGTGTTGATTCTGATCGTCTTTGGCGTTCTGATGCTGGTCGTTGCGGGCTCGGCGTGGTCCAGCGTCAGTTCATTCTATTTTGAACGCGGCCGGCTGCGCGGGAGAGCCGAAGCCGCGAGCGAGATCGTCAACGGAGTGGGTCACCACTTCGAACGGGGGGGCCGCAAGATCCCCGCGGCCGTCCCGCGTTATTTGAAGACCGCCAAGCTCGTCGATTCGGTGTTCGCCAAACCGAGCGAGGCGTGCGGGTCCGAGCTATGGCTGCTCGGCGAGGCGATCGGCATGGATTGCTGGAATGCCGGGCAGGCTGCGGCTCTGAAAAAGACGATGCCCGCGCAGGACGTGCTGCGGATCGACCTGCCGTTGATCGAAGCGCTGCATCTGGCGCATCTGGCGCATTTCGGCTTTCAGCAAATGATGCCGAATTATCGCTCGTTCGAGATCTGCCGTTTTTCCGGCGAGCAGGATGCCTGCGAGGCCGCGCTTGCCGTCGAGCAGCTCGAGGCTGCGATCTTCCTGAAGCATCGGTCGTTCGGGAATTCCGAGACGCAATGCGAGGGCCGGCACGCGCTGATCAGCAATTGGTGGCGGCCGAACGAACAGCGCCGGACCGCGTAGCCGGCGCCGGGCCTGCGTCATCGCAACAGCGCCGCGTCGTCCGCTGGGAGCCCGGCGTCGGCGGTCGGGCCGAATACCTGTTCGAATGCCTGCCGCAGCGCGACGTCGACATCCTGCAGCGTGACCGGGAGGCCGAGATCGACCAGGCTGGTGACGCCGAAGCGCGGATCGGTGACGCCGCACGGCACGATCGCGGAAAAATGCGTGAGGTCCGGTTCGACGTTGATGGCGATGCCGTGGAACGAGACCCAACGCCGCAGCCGCACCCCGATCGCCGCGATCTTGTCCTCGAAGCCTGCGCCCTTGTCGGGGCGCGCCACCCAGACCCCGACCCGGTCCTCGCGACGTTCGCCCCTCACATTGAAGTGCGCCAAGGTGCCGATGATCCATTGCTCCAGCGCGGCGACATAGGCGCGCACGTCCGGCCGCCGCCGTTTCAGGTCGAGCATGACATAGGCCACCCTTTGACCGGGGCCGTGATAGGTGACCTGGCCGCCGCGGCCGCTGGCATAGAGCGGGAAGCGGGGGATGAGCAGGTCGCCGTCCTTGCCGCTGGTGCCGCTGGTGTAGAGCGGCGGATGCTCCAAGAGCCACACCAATTCCGGCGCCTGGCCCGCGGCGATGGCGGCCGCCCGCGCCTCCATCGCGGCGATGGCCTCCGGATAGGGCACCAGCGCATCGGACACTTGCCAAGCCACGGCCGGGGCCCCCGGCGGCAGCGAAAGCGGCACCAAATCGAGGGTTTCGCGATCGTTAATCATTGGTTCACCATAACGTGGTGTTGTCGGCCGGCAATCTCGCATGGTGTGAGTTTCATCCGCAGTGCCGACACTCGATAAAGTCTCCGTCGATCTGATGGTGGTCCTCGGAACCACCTCCATGCCGATTCATCAGGTGCTGCGGCTGTCCCGCGGCGCCATCATCGAGCTGGACGCCACCGAGGCCGACGAGGTCAAGATCCTCGCCAACAACATGCCGATCGCCAGCGGCATGGTGCTGGTGGATCGCAACCGCATTGCGGTCGAAGTCAAGCGAATGTTGCCGCGATCCCCGGATCGAAGGTAAGTCACCGCGGGCCCTTGTCGCATCAAGATTGATTTGTTACATGGGCGCCGTTGATCCGGTCTGGCGCGAGCCGTCGACCGAGATTCGGATCGAGATAAAGCGCTCGTGGCGGAATTGGTAGACGCGCTGCCTTGAGGTGGCAGTGAGTAAAATCGTGGGGGTTCGAGTCCCTCCGAGCGCACCACAGGCATAAGTCATTGATGCGAAGGTTTCTCGCGTTTCCATGGCTCCCACATTGTTACCCATCCCGAGCTATATTCTTCCCATGTCACCTTCCTCTTTTGATCTCTGATCGTTGCATTTTTATTTGAAGTAATGCCCTGCGGAAACGACCATCTCCTCACGAGAGAGCAGTGGCGTAGCCCATCGTAGAAATCGGCGGACTCGTATCTGTTTGACGAATGCCCCGCCGCGAGGCGGGCATCAGCGATCTCCTCGCCACAGTGCTCGTTCGCCAACGGCGCGTCTATCGCGGCGTAGGCAGAGTTGCGAAGGGATCGAGGGTGGGCACGCCAAGCGGCTCGAAATGCTTCAGATTGCGCGATAGAACCGTCAATCCGTGCTGGAGCGCCGTCGCGGCGATGATGATGTCGGCGAAGCCGGGCGCTTGCCCTTTTCCGCGCGCGCGATCGGACAACATTCCCGCCACGCGAGCCGTTGCGGCGTCGAAGGTTAGAACGCGCTCGCTATAGAGATGCAGCAGAGTGTCAAGCCAAGCGTCGAGGTCGGACGCCTTACGGGTCGCGCCCTCGCGCCGCGCCTTGGCGATGCCGTCGCCGATTTCCGCGACCGTGACCGCCGAAATATAAAGCTGCGGCGAATGGTGATCCATCCACGCGATCAGCGCTGCTGGCGCTGCTCTCGACGGCGCTCCGGCCGAGATCACGTTGGTGTCCACCAGATACAAGGCGATTAAAACTCGGTTTGACGCAGCGGCATGGTATCGCGTGGTGGCAGATCGTCCGGCGAGAGTGGTGCAGCCATCAGCAGGCGGCCGAAGGAGGGGACCTGCGAAAGCCGCTCCCATTCCTGATAGCTCAGAAGCACGGCCTCGCGTTTGCCGTGTCGGGTGATGATGGCCGGCTCGCCGCCCACGGCATCATCGACCAGTGCCGATAAGCCAGACTTCGCGTCCCGGAGCTGAATTTCCCGCATAGTGACAACCCAACTGCATATGACTACAGTAGTCATATAGCGGTCTTGTTGCGAAAATCAACCTGGAGTCACCTCGTTTGGTGCACACGGGGGCGCCTACTTCTAAGAGGATCCAAACTGAAAAGCACCGCTTGGGTTTGACTGGCCCCTTACCGTTCGCTGCACTCGAATAGGCCATTGAAATCGTAACGAATAAGACCGCCCTCCGAGCGCACCGGCAGCTCGATCACTTTTTTCATGCGTTGCGGCCTCGGTTCAGGTCGCCGGGTTCGGCAGCCCCGCACGACGCAACGTTGCGCTTTCGGCTCGGCAAAATCGTCACGAAATCGCGCTATGGAATGTTGACACGCGGTCCGGAACGGGGACAAACGATCCGGCCCGCATAACGGATATTTCATCCGAATGGCGAAGATTGCAGCCGTGGTCTGGGCTGAACTGCGCGGGGGTTGCCCCTCGCTGGCGTCTGATGCCTCGGATACCTTCACCTGCTTAACGTCGATCTGCCGCCGCTTCAACGATTGTAAGATCCATGACCTTCCTCAGCTATGTGAACCGCTTCGTTTCCAACTTCGTGCTGTTGGCGGTCGCCTATTACAGCCTGAACGCGATGGACAAGTATCAGCAGCGCGCGATCCTGGCGTTCATGATTCTCGTCTATGTGGCGATGCGCGCGGTGTCGGCGCTGCGCTCGTTCAGTTTCTTCCACCGGATCGAGCGGCTGGAGAAAGAAGCCCGGCGGCTCGGCGGCATGCTCGGCCTCGGCCCTGAGGAATCGCTGTTTCGCCGGCAGATCATCACCGATGTCTCTACCATCCGCCGCAGCGGGGAAATGAAGTCGTATATCGACCTGATGTTCCTGCTGCTGATCGTACTGATTTGCGTGACGAAGATCGTGACCGACTGAAACCTCACCGGGCTTATTGCGCCGCGGGTTCGGCGCGCCGCGATTGGCTGGTGAGCTCGCTGGGATGCGCGGGCAGATCGAGCCGCCGATGCAGTCCGCCCTCCGCCACCGCATCAGGGGCGGGGGCTGCGGGTTCGATTGCAACGGCGTGACGCCGCAACGCGCTCAGTGCTTTGACCTCGGCATGAATGCTCTCAGGAACCTGGAAGACGTCGCGGGCCGGGACCGGCATATCGGTCGAGGCACTCGTCGGCTGCAGCGGCCAGTGCCGCGGCCAGGGCGCGGCTTCCGGCAGCGGCACGGCGCCGCGCGCCAGACGGCGCGGGCGGCTGGAGCCCGGCGCCACCAGGCCGCCGTCGTGCACATCGGACTCCGACAGCACCGGGGCCGGCAGCATCTGCGCATTGGCAAATACGAAGTGCGGGACCTTCGGCCAATGCGAGGTGGCCACCGTCTCGGTGATCGGATGCAAACGCCATTGGCCAGGCTCGGTCGGAGTTGCCGGCCGTTCCGCCGTCGCCGGCACCACATGGACGATCCGGTAACCGCGCGCCTTCAATTGCTGCAGGATACGCGGCAGCGCGACCGCGGTCCGCTGCTGGATATCGTGCAGCAGCAGGATGCCCTTGCCCTTGGCCTCGAGCCGGCGCATCGCCGTGTCGTAGACTTGGGCCGGCGAAATGTGCCGCCAGTCGTCGGCTGGAAAATCCGCGCTCCAAGTCTGGATGCCTTGCGAAGCGAGATATTCCTCCACCGCTGCGGCCCGTAGCAGCCCCGGGATCCGAAAGAACGGCGCCAGCGCCTTGTCGTCGCCGAGCGCGGCGGCGGTCGAGGCGATGCCGGCGTCGACCTCCTGCTTGGCCTGCTCCAGCGACATCCGGTTCATGCTCAGCGGGTGGTTCTGGCTGTGGGTGCCGATGGTGTGGCCGGCGTCGCGCAGCTTGCGGACGCCCTGAGGATGCTCCTGGGCCATTCGACCGACCACGAAGAACGTCGCCTTGACGCATTGCGCGGACAGAATCTCCAACACCTCGTTGCTGTGACGCGGAATCGGCCCGTCGTCGAAAGTCAGCACCACCTCGTGGTCCTGCAGCGGCAAGGTTTCGGCATATTGCATGGTGCCGATGCGCGGATGTTCGCGCGGATCGACCACCAAAGTGCGGGAGGTGCCGAGCGCATCGGGGTTGCCGGGACAACCGCCGGCCGATGCCGAATTGAGCCCGAAGCAGCCGGTCGCAGCCGCAAGGCCGAAGCACAACGTTGCCCAGTGTCGGGCCCGCTGGCCGACCGATCCTTTACCCGACATCAAACACCGCAATCCGTGACCCGCCGCCTTGTGCCGGAAACTTACAGTTGGCGCCATGAACGAGGCCTTAACCAAAGAACTTCGCACAAGGTTTTGTGCGTCATCTCCGCAAAGCCGCCTCCCGGCGCCGGCCCCGGCGCTCAGTGCGTGACGTTGGGTTCTGCCTTCGCCACGACGTGGACCACGCGATAGTGGTTCTCGCGCAGATAGCGCAGGAAATCGGGCAGCATCGCGGCGGTCTGCGCCCGCGGATCGTGAAACAGGATGATGCCCTTTCGCGCGGCTTCGAGCCGTCCGGTCACCAATGTGAGCTGCTGCTGTGGGGTCATCAGGTTCCAGTCGCTGGCCCACAGGTCCGCACCGAACACCACGATGCCCCGCGACTGCAACTGGTCGAGCAGTGCGGGCGTGGAGTCGAACCAGGGGAAGCGGAAAAACGGCGTACTCGGCACGCGGCTCGCCTTGCCGTGCAGCGCGGTCTCGACCGCGGCGATGCCGCGATCGATTTCTTCGGCCGCTTCCTCCGGCTTCAGGTTCTTCAGGTTCTTGTGCGACCAGGTGTGGGTGCCGATACTATGGCCCTCGGCCGCCACCCTGCGCACCAGCTTGGGCAGTGCCGCAACCCCGATCCCGACCATGAAGAAGGTGGCCTGAACGCATTCGTGGCTCAGCGCTGACAGCACCTGCGGGGTGGTGTTGGCGGGGCCGTCGTCGAACGTCAGCACCACCTCCTTGTCCTGCAGCGGCAACGTCTCCGGAAAGCTCTTCAGTCCGACGCGTGGCGTCGTGACCGCATCGACGCTGAGAACCCGCGAGGTGCCGAGCGCTCCGGCGCGCGGACAATCCGCCGCTTGGGCCGGCGTCACCCCCGCGAGCAGGGCGGCAATGGCGATCAGTCGTGACGCGGTCATGACGGGCTCCAGTGGTGGTTTTCTCGATCTCAGTTGTACATTTTTCATTGCACTTTGCATCGCCTATTGGCTATTGCCTCAAATACTCTTGGGCGATCGATCGGACTGCGATTTTCGCCTGACGGCGTGCAGGATCCGCAACCGATCAACATGGCGAGGTGCGGTATGGCCGACAATGCTGACGATGGCCGTGCCGCCGCCGACATGTTGCTCGAGCGACTGCCGATGCGCGACCAGGACGGCGATATCCGTCCGGAGTTTGTCGCCGAAATCGCCCGCGCCATCGCGGCCAAGGACGATGGCTTTCTGCGCGAAATCGTCGCCGAGTTGCACGAGGCCGATCTCGGCGATCTGATTGAAGCGCTGGAGACCGACGAGCGCGTCAGCCTGGTCGAACTGACCGGCGCCGATTTCGACTTCTCCGCACTCAACGAAGTCGATGACGCGGTCCGCGAAGAAATCCTCGAGGAGCTCGAGCCGCAGACCGTCGCCGAAGGCGTGCGCGAGCTGGATTCCGACGACGCCGTCGAGTTGCTGGAAGCGCTCGACGAGGAGGATCAGGACGAAATTCTCGAAAAGCTGCTGCCTGCGGAACGCGACGCGCTGGAACGCAGCCTGGACTATCCGGAAAACTCCGCCGGCCGGCGGATGCAGACCGAGTTCATTGCGGTGCCGCTCGACTGGACCGTTGGCCACGCGATCGACCACATGCGGGAAACCCCCGAACTGCCGGAGCGGTTCTACGAAATCTACGCCGTCGACGCCGCCCAGCATTGGCACGGCGCGGTGGCGCTCGATGCGTTGCTGCGCTCGGGCCGGCAGGTGCCGCTGGCCGATCTGATCGACGAGGACCGCCGCAAGGTCTCGGTGCTCGACGATCAGGAGGAGGTGGCGCGGCTGTTCGGCAAGTACAATCTGGTCGCCGCTCCCGTAGTGGACGTCGACAACCGTCTGGTCGGCGTCATCACCATCGACGACGTGGTCGACGTCATCGAGGAAGAAGCCGAGGAAGACATCAAGGCGCTGGGCGGCGTCGCGCGCGACGAAGAACTGTCCGACAACGTCTGGACCATTGCCCGCGGTCGCTTCAACTGGCTGCTGGTCAATCTCGCCACCGCGTTTCTGGCCTCGTCGGTGCTCGGCCTGTTCGAGGGGCAGTTGGAGAAAATGGTGGCGCTGGCGGTGCTGGCGCCGATCGTGGCGAGCCAGGGCGGCAACGCCGCGACCCAAACCATGACGGTGGCGGTACGCGCGCTGGCGACCCGCGAATTGGGCGCCAGCAATGCCTATCGCATCGTGATGCGCGAGGCCCTGGTCGGTCTGGTCAACGGCATCGCCTTTGCCGTCATCACCGGAGTCGCGGCGGTGGCCTGGTTCAAGATCCCCGGGCTCGGCGTGGTGATCGGGCTCGCCATGCTGTGCAATCTGGTGGCCGGCGCCTTGGGGGGCATCCTGATTCCGATGGTGCTGGAGCGGGTGCGCGCCGACCCCGCGGTGGCGTCCGGCACCTTCGTCACCACCATCACCGACGTAGTCGGGTTCTTCTCGTTCCTCGGCATCGCCACGTTGTGGTTCGGCCTGAGTTAGCGTGCCATGCTGCAAGCCCTTCATCGGCCATTAACGCAGATCGCCGATGATCCATGGCCCCGCCAAACGGCGGCGCATTCGGCTGAACGGACTGGCGATATGCAATTCGTTGAAGCCCACGGCGCAAAGATCCCGGTGCTCGGCCTTGGGACCTGGGAACTCAGCGGGCGGATCTGCTCGCGCGTTGTCGAGCAGGCGCTCCGGCTCGGCTATCGCCACATCGACACCGCGCAGATCTATGAGAACGAACGCGAGGTCGGCGAAGGCCTGCGCGCCTCCGGGGTCCGCCGCGACGACGTGTTTGTCACCACCAAAGTCTGGACTACGCATTTTGCGCCGCACGATCTGTTGCGCTCGACCAAGGACAGCCTGTCGAAGCTGCGGATGTCCGATGTCGATCTGTTACTGCTGCACTGGCCGAACTCGCATGTGCCGCTGGCGGAGACGCTGGGTGGGCTCGCCCGGGCCAAGGAACTCGGGTTGGCCCAGCACATCGGCGTGTCGAATTTCACCGTCGCTTTGATCGAACAGGCGGTCACGCTTTGCACGCAGCCTTTGGTGTGCAATCAAGTCGAGTATCACCCCTATCTCGATCAGACCAAGGTGATCAACGCCTGCCTCGATCACGGCATGGCCGTGGTGGCCTACAGCCCGATCGCCAAGGGCCGCGCCAAGAACGCCGAGACGTTGATCCGGATCGGCTCCGGCTACGGCAAGACCGCGGCGCAGGTTTGCCTGCGCTGGATCGTGCAACAGGACATTGTGGCGATCCCTCGCACCTCGAAAATCGAACGGTTGTCGGAAAACATCGGGGTTTTCGATTTCGAACTGAGCGAGGAGGAGATGCGCGAAATCTTTGCGATGGCGAGCCCCAAGGGACGGCTCACCAATGTCGGCTTTGCGCCGAAATGGGATTGAGCAACCGCCAGCGGCCACGGCGGCCGTTTCGTCGCAGCAGGGTCGGCTGAACGATGTTCTTCACGGCTTCCAAAATCGTCGGATTCTTCGCGGTGCCGTCGAACGCGATCGTGATGATCTGCGTGCTCGGCGCGGTGCTGCTGCCGACCCGCTGGCGCCGCGGCGGACTGCGCATCCTGACGCTGGGATTGGCGCTGTTGCTGATCGCCGGGTTTTCGCCGCTCGGCAATGTGCTGCTGCTGTCGCTCACCGAGCGGTTTCCGGCCTGGCAGGCAGACGGCCGCGCGCCGGATGGCGTGATCGTTCTCGGTGGCTCCATCGATGCCGAGGTCTCGACGGCGCGCAATGCGCTGGAACTCGATGCGTCGGCGGAGCGGATCGTGGTGATGTTGCAGTTGGCGCGGCGGTTTCCCGACGCGCGGATCGTGTTCAGCGGCGGCAGCGCCAACCTGTTGCAGGCGCCGGTGGCCGAGGCGCCGATCGCCGGCCGGTTGCTGCATAGCTTCGGGATCGCGCCCGAACGCATCGTTCTGGAAGACCGTTCGCGGACCACGGCGGAGAATGCCGCCTTCACCCGGGCGTTGGTGACACCGGCCGCCGGCGAGCGTTGGCTGCTGGTGACCTCGGCGTTTCACATGCCGCGGTCGATCGCCGCGTTCCGTGCGGTCGGCTTCGATGTCGAGGCCTATCCGGTCGATTGGCGCACCCGCGGCTGGATTGATGCGGCGATGCCGTTCGATAGGCTCAGCGCCGGGTTGGCGCGGACCGACGTCGCAGTCCACGAGTGGGTTGGTCTGATCGCCTATCGGTTGGCCGGGCGGAGCAGCCAACTGATGCCGGGACCGTAGCCATAGCGCTCAGCGCTCAATCGTGGCGGGGCAGGCCGAGCCGATAGACGCCGCGGAAATCACTCGGGTCGGCGGGCTTGCCTTTGCGGTAGATCACCAGCCGGCCAGCCAGCGCCAGCGCCACCGCGCTGCGGCGGATCGGCATCAATAGCCCGTGCCAGTCGCCGTCGGGCGCCAGCGCATGGGCGATTTCCGGCGCGCTCAGCGTGCCGCTGCCGGCGTCCGCCAGCACTTTCAGAATGGCATCGTCGAGCGACGGGGCGGGAGAGGACTTCGAATCTTGCAAGGTCATCCGCCTGCAGTGGCGCATCGCGCCGCGCGCCGCAAGCGCTGCCTTGGTTGCCGGGCCGGGTTGATCGCGTCGGGGATCGCGTGGCAGATTGCGCGCCGCAAGGAGATCGGTGATGGCGCTCATTCTGGTGATCGGCAACAAGAACTATTCGTCGTGGTCGCTGCGGCCCTGGCTGGCGTTGAAGGCGACCGACATCGCCTTCGACGAGGTGGTGATCCCGCTCTACACCGGCGCCGCCGACAAGCAGCGAATTCTCGATGTCAGTCCGGCCGGCAAAGTTCCGGTGCTGGTCGATGGCGACATCACGGTGTGGGATTCGCTGGCGATCATCGAATACGCCGCGGAGCGATTTCCCCAAGCTCAGCTGTGGCCGGACGACCGCGCCCGCCGTGCCCATGCCAGGGCGGTGTCGGCGGAGATGCATTCGGGCTTTCCGGCGCTGCGCAACGAATGCGGCATGAACCTGCATCGGCCGGTCGGCGCCAAGCCGCTCTCGGCGGCGGCGCAGGCCGACATTGCGCGCATCCAACAGATCTGGTCGGAGTGCCGGCAACGCTACGGCCAGCTCGGCCCGTATCTGTTCGGCGCTTTCAGCGCCGCCGATGCGATGTATGCCCCGGTGGTGCATCGCTTTCTGACCTATGCGATCGACATGCCGGGCGAGCTGCGCAGCTACGTCGAGGCGATGACCGCGCTTCCGGCATTTCGGCAGTGGACCGAAGCTGGGCGTGCCGAGACCCTGGTGATCGACAAGTTCGAGCAGGATTGAACGTTTAACGCTTGGTAAAGCGCCGCTCGGCGGAGCTGCGAAGGGGTCGCGGCCACGGCTTCGCCAGGGAATCCATATGACCTGATAAAAAACACCCATCATACTGAAATGGCTGCAAATTCCGAGCATTTGCCATGCCGGTATGCAACTGGCCAAAAAGCCGTCCTGCGTGCTATATGCAACCCAAGCTATCGGCCGGAACTGCCGCGGGGCTGGGGCAGGCCGGCATTCTCGTTGCGTGATGGAGAGGATCGTTGAAGCATAAGTTTATCGTCGGAGAAAATGTGTATTTTACCGCCAGTAATGTGGCCCGCCCGGCTGCCAGCGGCATTTACGAGGTGATCCGGTTGCTTCCCACCGAGGGCGACGACTTCCAATATCGGATCAAGAGTTCGACCGAAGCCTTCGAGCGGGTCGCCAAGGAAAGCCAACTCGACGTCTGCTGATCTCGTCTTAACTAAAATCGTCTCGTTTCAGGACCATCGGCCGCATTCTTCACATGAATGCGGCCGGTCTTGTTTCTGGCCGCCAAAACTTGCGCATAATTGACCTGCAAGACCGCACTCTCGTCGACGCGACGTGCAGGGGACAACGCGTATGAATTGGGCTTGGGCAAATTCGATCGATCAGCTGTGGCGCCAGCCGAGCTTTCCGATCTGGCTGACGATCGCAGCCGCCGGATGTTTCGCGATCATTCTGTTCGTGACGCTGCTGCGGGCCCAGAAATCGGTGGCCAACGCCGCGCTCGCGGTGATCGCCCTGCTGGCGATCGGGACCGCGGCGGCGACCACCATCCGCGGCTTCGGCCCCGGCGAAGGCTCCTCACGGCCGGCGAATGCACCGGAGACCGCCAACGCGGCGTTGCCGGCTCTGGCCTGCCTCGACGAACTGGCCGGCGAAGCGGTGCTGGCCGGGTGTGAGAAGCAGTTGTTCGGCTCGCCCGATACCATCGCGGCCGCCGTCGGCGCCACCGCGAGCCGGATCGCACGGCTGACCGCAATGGGCGACGTCGCCGCGGCCAACAAGGTCATGACTCCGGATTTGGAGCGCTTGCGGCGCTCGCTCGAACGCGACCGCTATGGTCTGGTCGCCTATGTGCTGATGGCCCGCGATCGCTGCCAGGCCAACGAGTGCGCAGCCTATACATCGCTGACCGACCACAATCAGATCGCCGCCAACATGGATGAGCGGGTCTATGAGGGCCTGGTGCTGCGTTACGCGGCGGCCTGGAACGCGCCGGCGAACTCTCCCGCGCTGGCCGCGCTGCCGCCGTCGCTGCCGACCGGCAAACCGACCACCGCGGACTTCCCCACCTCGGCGTCGATCCCGCCGGTGACCATCATGACGCCGGAGCCGTCAGCCTCGGCGCGTCCGGCGGCGCCTGCCGCCAATGCCCAGGCTTTGGCGCGCCCGCCGCAGCCGGCGGCAAAGAAGCCGCCGGCGCCGAAACCGCGCGCGACGGCCCCGGTTCAGTTGGCACCGACGCAGCCCGCACCTGCCGCTGAGGGCGCCACAGAGTAGCCATTCGCCCGGTTCTGGAGTATCCGCTGCGACCATGCCGCTTCATCTCATCAAGCTCGCCGTCGGCTGTGAGTCGGTGAAGGACTTTGAAAGCCGGGTCTCGGCCCGGGCCAAGCTCGCCAAGGCGCAAGGCCTGCCGCCGCGGCATATCCACGTCACCAGGATGACGCCGAAGCGCGATGCCGAACTGCTCGATGGCGGCTCGATCTATTGGGTGATCCGCGGCGAAATCGCTGCGCGGGAGAAAATCGTCGCGATCGAGCCGTTCCGCGACGGCGACGGCATCGCGCGCTGCCGGCTGATCATGCAGCCCAAGGTGATCGCGGTGGCGCCGCGGCCGATGCGGCCGTTCCAGGGCTGGCGCTATCTGGCCGCGACCGACGTGCCGCCGGACCTCGGCAGCGCCGCCGCCAGCATCGCCGCGATGCCGGAGCCGATGCGCCGCGAATTGCGCGATCTCGGGCTGCTGTAGATTCTCAATTGAGTATTTCCTGCTGGAAAACCGCGATCGGGGTTTGCCGGATCATCGCTCGCTACACCGCGACGTTGTCGATCAGCCGGGTGGTGCCGATCGTGGCGGCGACCAGCAGCCGGATCGGGCCGTCCTTGCGCGAGGCGACCGGCGCCAGCGTCTCGGCGTGGCGGGCTTCGAGATAATCGATCTTGAATCCGGCCGCGGTGATCAGCGCGGCGCTGCCCGCCAGGGCTGCCTCGATGGCCTCGCCGGCCCGGATCCGTTTCGCCGCCTCCTTCAAGCCGCGGCACAGCGCCGTCGCGCTCTCGCGGTGCTCCGGCGACAGATAGCGGTTGCGCGACGACATCGCGAGCCCGTCGCGCTCGCGGACGATCTGCGCGCCCACCACCTTGACGCCGAGATCGAGGTCGCGCGCCATCCGCGCCACTACCCGCAACTGCTGAAAATCCTTCTCGCCGAACAGCGCCAGATCCGGCCGGACCTGGGCGAACAGCTTGCCGACCACGGTGGTGACGCCGCCGAAGAATTGCGGCCTGAAGCGGTCCTCGAGCCCGGCCAGCGCCGGGCCTTCGGTGAGGATCTTGCTGGCGAAACCGGCCGGATACATCGTCTTGGCATCCGGATTCCAGATCAGATCGACCTTCTCGGCGGTGAGTCGGGCGAGATCGGCCTTCCAGGTCCGCGGGTAGGCGGCAAAGTCCTCGTTCGGCGCGAACTGCGCCGGGTTGATGAAGATCGACACCGCAACTTTGCTGGCGCGCCGCTTCGCCAGCCGGACCAGCGAGACGTGGCCGTCATGCAGCGCGCCCATGGTGGGCACCAACGCCAGGCTGGCGTTACGGGCACGAAGCGTATCCAGCGCGCGGCGCAGGGCCGGCAGGGTGCGGACGATAACAGGGGAACGGGACATTGCGACTCGATCGGTGCAGTGGCGGCGGGACGGCAACTCTAACAACCTGGGCCCGGCACTGCCAATGCCGCGTGACGGATTCATGATGAGTTCAGATCGCACCTGCGTTGCGCTGCGTAAATCCGGCGCAAGATTGCGGAGACTTGTCGCAACTTTCGATGGCCGGTGCGTTAGTTATGCTCGCGCTCGCTGCACAGCGCCACGATCAGCTTTGCGTCGGTGCGTCTGGCGAGCATGATTTGCCATTTGCACATCCTGCCCAATGATCGGGCCGGGGCAGCTAATCTTTGTTCTTCTTGGCGGTCGTCGGCGGCGTATAAAAGGTATAATGGATCTTGAGAACGATCGGCTGACGAGACTGGCCAAGTGGTTTCCGCCAAGTGGTTTCCACCAAGTCGTTTCTGCCAAGTCGTTTCTGCCGATCGAGGATCGCAGATGAAGCGCGGAATTACCATTCTGAGTTTGCTTTGCGTGTTGTTCGCCGCCGGCTATTTCACCGCGAGCAAATGGGCGATCCGCCACGAGACCCTGACTTTCTATGACACCGCGCGCAATAGGCCGGTGCAGGTCGACATCGCGGTGCGCCGCGATCGCGAAATGCAGTCGGCCGCCGGAATGCTGAAGTTGCCGGTTGCGATCCTCAATCACGGCAACACCGTCAAATTCACCGAATACTCTT
This sequence comes from Rhodopseudomonas palustris BisB18, assembly GCF_000013745.1. Classification (GTDB taxonomy): domain Bacteria; phylum Pseudomonadota; class Alphaproteobacteria; order Rhizobiales; family Xanthobacteraceae; genus Rhodopseudomonas_A; species Rhodopseudomonas_A palustris_F. Next base: position 3,690,937 of record NC_007925.1, on the reverse strand, counting down.
TCCTGGCCAATCTGTTCGCCGCGCGCGGCTACATGGCGGTGAGCATTCAGCACGACCTCGCCAGCGACGCGCCGCTGGTGACCAACGTCGGCGAACCCTATGTCGGCCGTCTGCCTGTCTATCAGCGCGGCATCGCCAATATCAATTTTGCGATCGACCAGCTGAAGACCACGCAGCCGAACTCGGACTACGACCACCTCACCATGGTCGGACATTCCAACGGCGGCGACATTTCGATGTACTTCGCCAGGACCAATCCGGATCGCGTCACCAAGGTGGTGACGCTCGACAATCTGCGAGTGCCGTTCATGATCGACGGCAAGTTCAAGATCCTGTCGTTCCGCTCCAAGGACCCGGGGTTCAAGCCGGATCCCGGCGTCATTCCTGACACCGAAATCTGCCAGAGGGCCGGGATCACGGTGGTCAACACCGGCTTTCAGCACGGCGATATGAGCGACCGCGGTCCGGCCAGCGTCAAAACCAAGATCCAGGGCGTGCTCGACAAGTTCCTACAGGACAGCGATGTTGCGCCGGGGCAATCCCGGCAGCAGCCCGGGCCGTGGGCGGACGCCATGCCGCTCTCGGCCCATGGGCGCGGCCATTGAGCGCTGGGCGGGCGTGATCGCGGCGCATCTTGGTCGACTCATTGACCGCATGGCACGCACTGTCCACATAAGCTCGCCATAACAGCGAGCCCCCATGACACGCCAACCGACGAAACCTCCTTCGCCGCCGCCGGTTTCGCCGACCGGCTCGCTGCCGGACAGTAAGATTTCGCCATCCGAGGAGATCGCCGCCTTCGTCGCCAAGGCGCGCGCGATGTCGCCGCACGCCGCCGGCGCCAAAGGCCGACTGGTGTTCGCTCTCGACGCCACCATGAGCCGGCAACCCACCTGGGACATGGCCTGCAGCCTGCAGGCGGAGATGTTCCGCGAAGCCGCGGCGATCGGCAGTCTGGACATTCGGCTGGTGTATTACCGTGGCATCAACGAGTGTCGCGCCAGCAGTTGGATCTCGGATTCCGCAAAGCTCGCGACATTGATGGCGAAGATCGACTGCCGCGCCGGCAACACCCAGATCGGCAAGGTGCTCTCGGAGGCTCGGCGCGATGCGGTGGCCTCCGGCGTGCGCGCCGTGGTGTTCGTCGGCGATGCGATGGAAGAGTCGGCCGACGACCTTTGCGCCAAGGCCGGCGAGTTGGGGCTGCTCCAAGTGCCCGTGTTCCTGTTCCAGGAAGGCCACGACCCCGCCGCCGAACAGACCTTCCGCCAGATCGCTAGGCTTACCGGCGGGGCCTGGTGCCGGTTCGATCCGGGTGCCGCGGGGCAATTGCGCGAACTGTTGCGGGCGGCCGCGGCCTATGCGGCCGGCGGCCGCGAGGCCTTGCAGCGGCTGTCGACATCGACCGGTGCCGCAGCCCGGCTGCTCGGCCAGATGAAGTGAGCCGCAGCCCGCCGCGGCCGCTGCGGAGAGCGGTGCATTTCTCGTCAGGCCGCACTATATGGAGGCCATGCCTACGCTGATCGCCGGCGTCGTCGCCGTCATAGTGCTGTATTCGCTGTTGCAGATGTTCCGGGCCGCCAACCCGGCGGTGCTGGCGCGTGGCATCAAGATCGGCGGCGGCGTGGTGACGCTGGCGGTGGCGGCGTTCACCGGCATCAAGGGCGAGTTGGCTGTGGCGATCCCGTTGGGGATCTTCGGCGCCGGGCTGCTCGGCTGGGCCCCATTCGGCAGCGGCGCCTTCGGCAATCTCGGGACACTGTTCGGCTCGCGCGGAAAGCGCTCGGCCGGCCAGACCTCGCGCGTGGTATCGCAATACATCGAGATGATGCTGGACCACGACAGCGGGGCCTTGAGCGGCCGGTTTCTGGCCGGGCCGCAGGCCGGCCGCGCGCTCGACGAGTTCGATCTGCCGCAACTGGCGGCGATGATCCCGGCGTTGGACGCCGAAAGCTGCGCGCTACTTGAAAGCTATCTTGACCGCCGGTTTCCCGCTTGGCGTCAGAACGCGCAGGGTGAGCGGGCAGGGGGGCAGAGCCGCGAGACGTCGAGCGGCAAAATGACGGACGAGGAGGCCTATCAGATCCTTGGCCTGAAGCCGGGTGCGGGGCGAGCTGAAATCGGGCAAGCCCACCGTACGCTCATGAAGAAACTGCATCCCGACCAAGGGGGGTCGACGTACCTTGCCGCCCGCGTAAACGCGGCCAAGGATACTTTGCTTCGCACTCATCGCAGCTAACTCCAGCACGCTACATACGCTACCGACTGCGAGTTGCTCTGGTCTCTGCTCAACGCCCCGGGGCCGCCCGCCGTTTGCCGGCATGGTCGACCATCCGCATCCGTTGTATCGGGCAATCCTTGATGAGTGGTTTTCAGCGGAATTTTTTTATCGGCCGTCAACCATGACGCTCGGCCGCGCGGCTCAGGCCCGCGCCGACGCAGCCAGCAACGCTGCACCGCGACGACGCCGCGGCGTCGTCGGTTCTTGCGTCGTCAGTTCTTGATGGTGATGCAGGAAATCTCGGAGCGCTTCAGCGCGCGGCAGACCGCTTCGGCCTGGTCGCGATCCAATCCGGCGAAGCGGGCGCGATACAGCTTCTTGTCGCCCTTGGCGACCGTCTCGGTGAAGGGCTCCGCCTTGGCGAGGGTGCCGCGGGCCTGCTCGCGCGCGGCTTCGAGCCGCTGGCGGGCTTCGCTTTCGCTGTCCAGCGCGCCGACCTGAACGATCCAGCCGCTCCGTACGGCCGGCTTGACGGTGCCGTTCTGCTGCGTAGCCAGCGGCTGGCCGCGCGACGGTTCGGCATAGGCCATGGCCTGCGAGGAGGAGGTGCCCGAGGCCGGCAGCACGCCAAGCACGCCTTGCCCGGTGCCGTGATTGAGCGGCTGCGGCGGCATCATTCGCGCCGTTTCCGTGCGCATGGTATCGGCCTTGGCGATCATCGACCCAGAGGTTTCGGCCACTTCGGCGCGGGCCGGGATCGCATTGGTGATCGGCGGCGCCGACTGCGGCGAGCCGGCCGAGGCCAGCTTGACGGCACCGGCCTTGACCTGGACCGTCTTCACGCGCACCGGCTTCATCGGCTCGTTCGAACCGGGGATCGCTGCGAGTTGCTGCTGAACGACGCCGCTGTTGAGCGGCCCGGTTTCCGGCTTCTGCACGGCCTGTGCCGGCGGGATCAATGATCGGGCAATCGGAGCGGCGGGGCGCGGCGTGGCAACCGGCTCCGCGGTGGCCGACGCGACTTGCACCGGGGCTTGGATGCCGCCTTGAACCTGGACCGTCCGGGTCGGGCGATTGTCCGACTCGTCCTCGGCCACCTCGGCATTCGCCTCCGACGTGCTGCGTTCGGCGACGGCGGTAACGGTGCGCCGGGTCGAGGCCTTGTCGAGATTCGCCGCGAGCAGGTTGCGCATGATGGCGTCGCGCGAGCCGCCGCTGCGGCCGCCCAGCACCACGCCGATCAGATGGCGGTTGCCGCGGTGCATCGAGGTCACGAGATTGAAGCCGGAAGCCCGGGTGTAGCCGGTCTTGATGCCGTCGACGCCTTCGACGCTTCCCAGCAACCTGTTATGATTGCGGATCGCGTTGCCGCGATAGTTGAAGACGCTGGTCGAGAAGAACCGATAATAGCGCGGGAAGCGCTCTTGGACGGCGCGGCCGAGCGTGGCCTGATCGCGCGCGGTGGTGACCTGGTCGTCGTCGGGCAGGCCCGAGGCGTTGCGGTACACGGTCCGCGTCATGCCCAGCGAGCGCGCCTTCTTGGTCATCAGCTTGGCGAAGTCGCCTTCGTCGCCGGCGATCGCTTCCGAAATCACCACGGCGGCGTCGTTGGCGGATCGCGTGACCAGCGCCTTGATCGCGTCCTCGACGCGGATGGTCTGGCCAGGACGCAGTCCCAGCTTGGTCGGAGCCTGAATCGAGGCGTGTTCGGAGACGTCCATTTCGCTGTCGAGCTGCATCTTGCCGGATTCCAGACGCTCGAACAGCAAGTACAACGTCATGATCTTGGTCAGCGACGCTGGATGACGCAGGCCATCGGGATTGTTGGCGGTGAGGATGTCGCCGGAATTGCCGTCGACGATGATCGACGCGAAGGCCGGATTGTAGCTTTCCGTCGCAACGTGATGCCGGACATGAGGGCGAGAGCGGTGACGGCGGGCATCGGCGGAGTCGGTGGTGTAAATCACGGCCGCGGTGACGGTGGCCAGCCCGAGCACGCAGACCCGAAGGGCGCGCGAAACTGAGGTGTTGCGATGCATAAACGTCCCCGTCCGATTCTCAGTACATCACCGGTCCGTGAGGCCAAATTAAGCCCGACGCCCGCCGACCGTGCTGCGGGTTGCGCCGTGTTCGGTCGGCCGGTTGGGTGAAGCGGCCCCAATTTTCCGGATAACTCGTTGTGTACACGCGACAATTCATCTCGACGCGACATTCCAAAGGGCAGGTTAGGCTGGCTGAGTTTCGAAAAGGTTAAGCAACTGTTGCACGGCATCGTTGAATTCGTCGTAAATCCGACTTGTGCAGTGCACAAAATTCTTGACATTTTTGTGCAGCGCACTATGTTCGCCTGGTGAAAAGCCGGGTCGCCCGGCGACAGCAGTCTTGGGAAAGGACTCGATGATGGCCAACGTTGAAGAGATCCAGCAGTACGGCAAAGAGCAGCTCGATACCGCGATTGCGTCGGCAAGCGGCGTTCAGAAGAGCTATCAGGCGATCGCCACTGCGGTCGGCGACTACACCAAGAAGTCGTTCGAGGACGGCAACGCCTTCGTCGAGAAGCTGTCGGCGGTGAAATCGTTCGACAAGGCGATCGAGTTGCAGACCGAATACGCCAAGTCGGCCTACGAGACGTTCATTGCGGAATCGCAGAAGATCGCCGGCCTCTACACCGATCTGGCCAAGCAGAGCTTCAAGCCGCTCGAGAGTCTGGCCGCGAAATTCGTGCCGGTCGCCCGTTAATCCGGTTTCGTTCGACAGAACGCGAAAGCCCGGCCGCGATGGCCGGGCTTTTTTTGCGGCGCGAGAAGGGGTGTTATTGAGCCAGCCGTAGCTTGGTCAACGACGAGCCAATCGACTGGAACGCGATTTCGATCTGGTCGGCGGTGGTTGATTGAAAGAACTGACCGTCACTGGCGCAGTATTTCAGAACTGCGGACTCATCGTCGCCGTCAGTGTTGACCTGGATGGTGAAGATCGTCGTCGTGCCGTTCAAGGGGTCCTTGATATTGTCGCACAGTTTCTTTTGCCGGGCATCGATCGCGCTGACAGAATTACTGTTGCCGCTTTGCGTGTTGTCCCCGTCTGACAGCAGGATGATGGCGTCGGTGTACTTGTATTCCGTATCTTTAGCGGGCGTATTGAGCGGCACGCCAGTCTGCAGCGACATCCACGCCCAGAACAGACCGATCGGCTGATTGGTGTTGCCCTCGGCGTCCAATTTGTTGATCTTGCCCTTCAGCGTCGATTCAGCGGTCGAAGTATCCGACTCGTTGGACGAGTAGGCGGCTTTCATCGGCAGCAGCGACAACGGGCAGGCCGAATAGCTCTTCGCGAGGAACAGCGTCGCCGGTGTCGCGGTGGTCGGAGGGGTCTTGATCACATCGTAATCGTTCGACGTGGTGCGGTCGGTGACGCATCCCTTCCAGTTGCTGACGCCGCTTGGGATCCAGGTTTCTCCGCCTGCCACGCAGGTGCTTTTCCGAGTGTATCTGGATGTACAGCTATTGGCCCACCAGGACCAAGTTTCGCCCGCGGCCTGACAGCTGTTCTGGGTCGTGCGGTTCGATTTACAACTTCCGTAATCGGTGTCCCAATCGAGCCACTCCGCGTCCTTGTTGGCGGTGCCGACGTTGACCATGACGTTGAAGGGAATGATAGAGATATAGACGTCCGCGTCGGTGGATGCGGTCGCCTTAAGCGTGTTCACGAGTTTGATGGCCGCGGTCTTCATTGCCGTCAGTTTGTCATCCCAATCCATCGAGCCGGTGACGTCGAGCGCCATCGCGACGCGCAACCGGGTTGCGCCCCAGGTCGACGTTGAACTCGCTGTGAACGGCAGCGCGGTGAAGCCGGCGACTTTCAGGAACGATGTCGGCATACTGCCCGAGGTATTCATCACCACCGTCGAGCTGCCGTTGGCGGATCTCGCCGTGTAGGTCGCCGTGACGGTGACATTGTTGATGCCCGGGCTGGTATACAGCGCCTTGAAGTACTTTTCCGCGGTGGCCTGGATGTCGCTGGCCCTGATCACGCCGGCCGCATAATCCTTCGACACCATCAGCGTGGCGGAGTCCGCAGCCCCCTGCATGGCCGAACGCGCCGCCGTGGCCCGGCTGTAATCCACTGCGACACCGACGAAGCTGATCAGGGGAATGACGGCGATCCCGAACAGCACCGCGATGTTGCCGTCGTCGGCTGCATGGAAAGCCTTGGCCGTGCGGCGCAGCCAGCCGAAAGGTGAGGCGAGAGGCATGGATTTTCCCGAATTCCGGTTCTTTCGGTCATTTCGGGCGCGCGCGATGAACACAGGGTAAAGATGTCCTGCAAAAACAGGTCAATTGCCGTGGAAATACGAGGTTTGCCGCGGCCAGGACCTGGCTATCGTCAACGCTAGGTGAATCGTGCCGGGCTGATTCGGCGGTGTGCCGGCCGGTTCCGGTGAACGCGCTCCAGGCGCTGCGGTCGAAACCCAGGGGGAACGCGGATCCGGAATCGGAATCGCTCAAAATCTCCGTGCTTGCGGCCAAGCGGATGCTGACCCATATTCATGCCATCCGGTCCAGTCGGCGGATCGGCCGCTGCCGTCGAGCGGCTCCCAAAACGCTGGATAGAACGCAATCGAGGGCCTGTATGGGGGGCGCTTGTCGTTTGTCGTGAATGCCTCCCTGGATTCCGAACACCTGAAACATGCTGCACGCGACTTCACATCGAGCATATTCGCCCTTCCATCGGTCTGCGACGCAGAGCCGCCTTCGCTCCGCTCCGCGCATGGGCAATGACGAAGGCCGCTCCAGCGGTCCCGGCAATCCGGCGACCTCGGTTATCACCAAGGTTAAGCCGAAGACCAAGCGTCCCAATCTGTACCGCGTGTTGATCCTGAACGACGATTACACGCCGATGGAATTCGTCGTGCACGTGCTGGAGAAGTTTTTCCAGATGGATGTCGAAGCCGCGACCCAGGTGATGTTGCACGTGCATCATCACGGGATCGGTGAGTGCGGCGTCTTCACCTATGAGATCGCCGAAACCAAAGTGACGCAGGTGATGGATTTTGCACGCAAGCACCAGCACCCTCTCCAGTGCGTCATGGAAAAGAAGTGACGCGGCCGGGCGCAGAAATCCGGAACGGGTCTTGCATTGATTGCTTCGGCGGGCTGAACCTACGCTCCGCGCTCGGCCCGCGCGGAACCGGACTTTCGCCACGAGGTTGGATGACTATATGAGCAAGGTTGTTGTTGCCTGACCAAGCATCGGCGGCCATGATAGGCGGGGGCCATAGAGGACGAGAATGCCAACATTTTCACAGAGCCTTGAGCAATCCCTGCACCGCGCCCTCGCGATCGCGAACGAGCGCCATCACCAATATGCGACGCTCGAGCATTTGCTGCTCTCGCTGGTGGACGACTCCGATGCCGCGGCAGTGATGCGGGCCTGCAGCGTCGATCTCGACAAGTTGCGCACCAGCCTCGTCAATTATCTCGAGACCGAATTCGAGAACCTGGTGACCGACGGCGCCGACGACGCCAAGCCGACCGCCGGCTTCCAAAGGGTGATCCAGCGCGCGGTGATCCACGTGCAGTCGTCCGGCCGCGAAGAGGTCACCGGCGCCAACGTGCTGATCGCGATCTTCGCCGAGCGCGAAAGCCACGCCGCGTATTTCCTGCAGGAGCAGGACATGACGCGCTACGACGCCGTCAATTACATCAGCCATGGCATCGCCAAGCGGCCCGGAGTGTCCGAGGCGCGGCCGGTGCGCGGGGTTGATGAGGAGACCGAGACCAAGGGTGGCGAGGACAGCAAAAAGAAAGGTGACGCTTTGGACACCTATTGCGTCAACCTCAACAAGAAGGCCCGCGACGGCAAGATCGATCCGGTGATCGGCCGTAATGTCGAAATCAACCGCGCGATCCAGGTGCTGTGTCGCCGGCAGAAGAACAACCCGCTGTTCGTCGGCGAAGCCGGCGTCGGCAAGACCGCTATTGCAGAGGGCCTCGCCAAGCGCATCGTCGACTCGGAAGTGCCGGAGGTGCTGGCCGCCGCAACCGTGTTCTCGCTGGACATGGGCACGCTGCTCGCCGGCACGCGGTATCGCGGCGACTTCGAAGAACGCCTGAAGCAGGTGTTGAAGGAGCTGGAAGCGCATCCCAACGCGATCCTGTTCATCGACGAGATCCATACCGTGATCGGCGCCGGCGCCACCTCCGGCGGCGCGATGGATGCCTCGAATCTGCTCAAGCCTGCCCTCGCATCGGGCACCATCCGCTGCATGGGATCGACCACCTATAAGGAATACCGCCAGCACTTCGAGAAGGACCGCGCTTTGGTGCGCCGGTTCCAGAAGATCGACGTCAACGAGCCGACCGTCGAAGACGCGATCGCGATCCTCAAGGGGCTGAAGCCGTATTTCGAGGACTACCACAAGCTGAAATACACCAACGAGGCGATCGAGTCGGCGGTGCAGCTGTCGTCGCGCTACATCCACGACCGCAAACTGCCCGACAAGGCGATCGACGTGATCGACGAATCCGGCGCGGCGCAGATGCTGGTGGCGGAGAACAAGCGCAAGAAGACTATCGGCATCAAGGAAATCGAGGCCACGGTTGCGACCATGGCGCGGATCCCGCCGAAGAGCGTGTCAAAGGACGACGCCGAGGTGCTGAAACATCTCGAAACCACCCTGAAGCGCGTCGTGTTCGGTCAGGATAAGGCGATCGAGGCTTTGGCCGCGTCGATCAAGCTGGCGCGCGCCGGCCTGCGCGAACCGGAAAAGCCGATCGGCTCCTATTTGTTCTCCGGCCCGACCGGCGTCGGCAAGACCGAAGTGGCCAAGCAATTGGCGGCCTCGCTCGGCGTCGAGCTGATCCGCTTCGACATGTCGGAATACATGGAGCGGCATACCGTCTCGCGGCTGATCGGCGCGCCTCCGGGCTATGTCGGCTTCGATCAGGGCGGCCTTTTGACCGACGGCGTCGATCAGCATCCGCATTGCGTGGTGCTGCTCGACGAAATCGAGAAGGCGCATCCGGATCTCTACAACGTGCTGTTGCAGATCATGGATCACGGCCGGCTGACCGACCATAACGGCAAGCAGGTCAACTTCCGCAACGTGATCCTGATCATGACGACGAATGCCGGCGCTGCCGATCTGGCGCGGCAGGCGTTCGGCTTCACCCGCAACAAGCGGGAAGGCGACGACCATGAGGCGATCAACCGGCAGTTCGCGCCGGAATTCCGCAACCGTCTCGATGCCATCGTCTCGTTCGCGCATCTCAATGCCGACGTCATCGGCATGGTGGTGGAGAAGTTCGTGCTGCAGCTCGAGGTGCAGCTCGCCGATCGCGACGTCACCATCGAACTGTCCGAGCCCGCCAAGGCCTGGCTGGTGCAGCATGGCTACGACGAGCAGATGGGCGCGCGGCCGATGTCGCGGGTGATCCAGGAGCACATCAAGAAGCCGTTGGCCGACGAGGTGCTGTTCGGCCGGCTGAAGGGCGGCGGTCACGTCCGCGTCGTGCTGATCAAGGACGAAGCGGTGGCCGGGGTCGATCTGGAGAAGATCGGCTTCGAATATCTCGAAGGCCCGGTGACGCCGAAGCCGGAGAAGCTGCCGGGCGCCCGCAAGCGCAGCGTCCGCAAGCCGAAATCCGGCGGCGGCTCCGACGGGCCGTCCTCGAAGGGACCGCTGGTCAAGGTGTGAGCCGCGGCAAATTGCCAAATTTGACGGGGCCGGCGAGCGATCGCCGGCCCCGTTCACTTGATCTCACGGTTGCTTGGTTATGCCGGGGGTGGGCGTCAGCGTCGGGGTGGCTTCCGGCAACATCACCGCCCAGCCATAGGCCTCGGATTTGCCGTGGCCGAGCGGCAGCACCATGGTGCCGAGCGTCGGCGTCAGCCCGGCGAGCGCCGCGCGATACGGCGCCGGGATCTCGTCGGTGCGCGGGAAGTCCGAGGTCGACCAGATCACCAGCGTGCCGGATTGTTTCAGCCGCTCCGGGGTGATCCACGGGCTCTTGCGGAAATCGGCGTCGATGAACACCGACGGCCGCGGCGAGGCGTACAGCGCCACGAATCCCGCCTGCTTGAAATCGCCGGTGACGATGTCCAGCCGGCGCAGCGACTTGCTGTTCCAGATCGCCTGCATCGCGCCCGACAATTCCCGCGCCGGCCACATCTGGGTCGGCACTTGCCCGCTGCCATTGGCCTTGGCGTTGACGAACACCACGTGCCCGATCGGCAGGCCGATCAGCACCAACAACCAGATCGTCGTCACCAGCCGCGGCGCGCGCAGCACGCTGCGCTGCGGCAGCAGCATCACCATGGCGAGCCCGGACAGCGCCACCAGCGAGCCGCCGATCTCCGGCCGTTGATCGACACCAGCCCAGAACGTCATTGCGCCGATCAACAGCAGCGGGATGAACGCCGCCATCAGCACCAGCGATCGGTCGAACAGGGTCGGCCGGCCGAGTTCGAGCGTCACCGGGGCGCCTTGCAGCGGTAGCTTCGGAATCATCGCCAGCAGCACCAGCACGATGATGCCGGCGTGGTAGCCGACCTGAGCGAGCAGGAATTTCAGCCCTGCCCAGAGCCGCGGCACGAAGCCTTCGACCGGCGGACGGTCGAAGGCGAAGGTGAACGGCAGAAAATGGCTCTGCACCAGCCAGATCAGGTTCGGCAGCAGGATCACCAGCCCGACCAGCACCGCAATGTAAGGCCCGCGGGTCAACAGGTGCCTGCGGCCCTGCGGCATCAGCAGCAGGTGCAACCCGAGCACCGCCAGCAGCAACGCGCCGGCGTATTTCGAGTACATCAGGATCGCCGCGGCGACGCCGAACAGCACCCAGTTTGACAATTTGTCGCCCAGCACCGCTTTGCGATAGATGTAGACAGTGGCGGCAAAGATCGGCAGCTGCCCGACGTTGTGGCTGTACATCGTCACCGGCGGGCCGAAATAATAGACCAGAATGGTGAGCGCGACGGCGAGCGTCGCGCCGGTCTTGCCGATGGTTTCCGTGCCGATCAGATAGACGAAATAGAACGTCACCAGGATCGAGCCGATCGCCAGTACGAAATGCGAGCTGATCCAGTGGAAGGTGAGCTGATAGGCGATTTCGGTCAGCCACGGCTCCAGCGGCGGGTGCTTCCAGTAGCCCCACTGCATCTCCCTGCCGAACAGGAACATCTCGTAGCTGTCGAACGGCATCGCCGGAAAGCTGACCGTGCTGGAGAACCACAGCGCGCCATAGGCGCCCATGATCCACAGCAGCAGCCGGGTCGGCGAGGTCTGCAGCGCGTCGAGAAACGAGTCGCAGGTCTCGGCGTACAGCTTGGAAAACGAGAACCCCGGGGCGGCCCTGGGGGGCGCGGCAGCGGGAGTTGCCGCCGCTGGCGCATTCGCTACCTTCGCTCGTTGCGCCGCCGCCGGACTTGGTTGCACCGATGGGGCAACGCGCTGCGGAGGCGCGGCGACGCGTTGCTCCGGGGTCCCGGCCGACGTGGCCGGGAGGAGCGCAGCCGTGGCCGCAGCCTCGCCCGCATTCGCCCGCGCTGCTGGCATCGGCGCTGGCCGTTGCGAAACCGGCGGACCGGAACCGTGGCGCTTCTTCGGCGGGCGCTGCTTGGGCTTTTTGCGCTTAATGCTCGTCGTCCTCGGTGGATCGGATGCGCGACCGTTCGGCCTGCGTTCAACCGATCGTGGGGTCACGGACGACGTTTTAATCAAATCGCCCCGCAAGGCAATTGGCCGGGGCGGCCGGTGCGAGGCTGGAAGCACGGAACACCGCTGCGGCGGGGACTTACCAACAGGAGAGCGCAAGTCGCCTAGGCCGCGCCGTCGCGGATCGCCCGGGCGCGCTGCTTTTGGGCGTCGAAGTCGCGCCGTCGCCGCGCCAACTCCTCCGGGCTCATCGCGGCAACGTTGTTGTAGTCGCGCTTCCAGGAAGCGTCGTCGCGCCAGCGCAGCGGCGACTGCACCGTGGTCTGCGGGCCTGGCGCGGAGTCCAGCAAGCGCAGCGCCAGCTCCAGCGTGAACGCCTGCGACGTCGGATCGCGCGGCTTGCCTGCGGAATTGCCGAGCGGAAAATCGCTGAACAGAAATCGCGGCACCGCGGCGTGCTCGACGATGTCCTTGGCGCAGCCCATCACCACGGTGGAGATGCCGTTCGCTTCGAGATGCCGCGCCACCAGGCTGACGGTCTGGTGGCACACCGGGCAGTTCGGCACCAGCACCACGGCGTCGACGCGATCGGCGCGGCAGCGCGCGAGAATCGCCGGCGCGTCGGTCTCGATGGTGACGCGGTGGCTGCGGTTGGTCGGGGCGCCGAAGAACCGCGGCGCGACTTCGCCGATCCGGCCGTCTGCCGCGAAGCGCAGTAACTGCGGCAGCGGAAACCAGCAATTGCCGTCCTCGGCGGTGGTGTGGATGCGGTCGTAGGCGATGTGCGAGATCCGCAAATCGTGCGGCAGCGCGCTATCGCCGTCATAGACCTGATAGAATTTGGCGCCGCCATTGTAGGGCGCGCCGGGTCCCTGATCGCCTTTCGCCGGATCGAACGGTGCGGCCGTGGTGACGATGGCGAGGCGGGCCTGCGCCAGCGGTTTGCGCAGCGGCTGGAATGGCGCCCCGACATGATGCGCCCAGCGATACGGCTCGGTGTAGCCGATCGCGGCGTAATAATCCCGCGTGCGCGCCATGTAGGGGATCGGCACGTCGTCGTCCGCCGCGAAACCGGGTTGCTCGTTCCGCGTTACAGCCATAACTTTGCCCCGGCTCGGTATCGGACGGGCGAATTGCTAGCCGGTCCGCGGTCGGTGTCAAGCCGCGGCGCGGACTGTCGCACACTGCAATTGGAACATGGACGCTTGATGCCGGCAGCTCGCGCCTTGCGATCGGTTGTTTGTTTGCTGGTGCTGGCTGCGCTGACCGTCAGTGCGCCGCTGTGCGCGGAGGATGCGCCGCCGAACAGCAACGCGACGGCGACCCCACCGGGAGCGCCGCCGCCGAATGCCGATACTGAGCGCAAGCCGGAGACGCCGCAGCAGCCGGAGCAAGTGGCGCCGCCGACGGAAGCCGCGCACGACGGTGATACCCGCGAGGCGATCTGCCTGATGATCGAATCCGCGGCGAAGGCGCACGATTTGCCGTTGGAGTTCTTCGCCCGGGTGATCTGGCAGGAAAGCCGATTTCAGCCCGATGCGGTCGGTCCCTTGACCCGCAACGGCAGCCGCGCGCAGGGCATCGCGCAGTTCATGCCCGGCACTGCCAATGAGCGCAGCTTGCTCGATCCGTTCGATCCGGTCCAAGCGCTGCCGAAATCCGCGGAATTCCTCAGCGAGTTGCGCGGCCAGTTCGGCAATCTCGGGCTCGCGGCTGCAGCCTACAATGCCGGGCCGCGTCGGGTGCAGGAGTGGATTGCCGGCACCGGTTATTTGCCGCAGGAAACCCGCAACTACGTCTCCGCCATCACCGGCACCTCGGTCGACGATTGGGCGACGATCGGCCGCAACGGCAAGACCGCCGAACCGACGGCGCGGACCAGTTGCCGCACGCTGATGGCGCTGTTGACGCGCGCGCCCAATCCGTTCGTGACGCAGCTGCAACAGCGGGTGAAACTCGGCGCCGATCGGCCATGGGGCGTCCAGTTGGCGGCCGGCTTCAACCGCGATCGTGCGCTGTCGCTCTACGCCCGTGCCATGACGCGTTTGAGTTCGGTGATTGGCGATCAGGATCCAAATCTGCTGAGTTCGGTATGGCGCAGTCGCGGCACGCGCACGTTCTACCAAGTGCGGATCGGCGCCGAGAGCCGCGTTGCGGCGAATGATCTGTGTCATCGGATTCGTCGCGCCGGCGGCGCCTGCCTGGTGTTGCGCAATGCGCGATTGAGCGGCTGACGTCATCCTGCTCCAGCCTTTCGATTGAGCATGATGTTTTCCGAAAACCGGTATCCACCTTTCCGGATCGTGCTCTAACCGCCGGAACGAAGCCTCTCGAGCTGCGCGCGCAGGGATTGGTCGGCACGCTCGGTGGCGCGCAGTCGCAGCGTCAAGTCGAGAGGCCGTTCCGCATGCCGTTGGCTGAAGCCATGGAACTCCAGGCCGGCCTGGTCCTGACGGCACCAGACGATGCGGGCGAGAAACCCGACGCTCTTGCGCGTTATCGTCAGATCGACGTGGTCCGGAACGACGGCCGCATTGTTGAATTCGACCTTGGCCCCGCATGAAGACAGATTGCGGACAATACAGTCGATGCTGGACTCTCGCTCGTTGAAGGCGATGCGGCCGCCGCAAAACACCCGTCCGCGAAAATGTTGGCGTCGTTCCAGCAACTCGGCCTCCCGTGCAAGATGCAGATCGTGCTATCGGAGGTGGTGGAGGTTCGGAAGTTCGACTGACGTCGAATGATCGTTAAGGTAAACGGGGGCGCTTGACCCGGCGGGGTTTACTGCGCGTATGAGTTCCTCACTCGATCGACGGATGGCATGGCGCTTCCTGCTCTCGACTCCCCGAAATGGCATAGCGCTGCCGGCGCTTTCAGGCTCGGATTGCGCGCGGTGGCGACCACTGTTTTGACCGCGGTGTTGTTCGCGACCTATCTCGGCATCGGCGCGCTGGCGCATGACACTCATTTCAGCCTCGGCTGGGTGCTGGCGTCGACCTTGTTCGTCTGGGCGGGCCCGGCGCAGATCATCCTGATCTCGACGCTGGGCTCCGGCGCGACGGTGGCGCAGGCCGCGATCGCGGTGACGGTGAGCGCGATCCGTCTGTTCCCGATGGTGGTCGCGGTGTTGCCGATGATGCGAACGCCCACCACGCGGCAGCGTCAGCTGATCCTGCCGGCGCATTTCATCGCCGTGACGCTGTGGGTCGAGTGTTTCCGACTGTTTCCGCAGGTGCCGCGCGAGGCGCGGATCGCCTTCACCCTCGGGCTTGGCTGTGGCCTGGTCTCGATTTGCCTGATCGCCAATGTGGTCGGTTTCATGCTCGCGGCCAATCTGCCGCAATTGTTCGGCGCCGCGATCCTGCTTTTAACGCCGTTGGCGTTCTTGCTGTCCACCGCGCGCAACTGCCGCGAACTCGCCGACATCGTCGCGCTCGGCCTCGGCCTTGCGCTGTTTCCGTTGGTCTCGCTGCTGCACACCGGGGTCGATATTTTGATCAGCGGCGTCACCGCCGGCACCATCGCCTATGGGGTGCATCGATGGAGGCACCGCCGATGAACGAGTTTATCGGCGACTGGCACGCGCTGGTGGTGTTGCTGTTGGCCGGCTTTCTGCCGAATGAAGTGTGGCGGATGCTCGGGCTGTGGCTCGGCGGCGGGCTCGACGAAGGCTCGGAAATTTTGGTGTGGGTGAGGGCGGTGGCCACCGCGATCCTCGCCGGCGTCATCGCCCAGATCCTGGTGTTGCCGCCGGGCGCTCTCGCCAGCGTGCCGGGACCGCTGCGCTACGGCGCGGTCGCGGTGGGGCTGGTGGTGTTCGTCGCCGCGCGCCGCTCGATCCTGCTTGGCGTGCTGAGCGGCGAGGCGGTGATGATCGCCGGCAAATGGGCGCTGGGTTAGCGCTTGCCGCGGCGGTCGCGTTGGTCTAACCGCGGGGTCAGCTTTCTCGGCATAAGCTGGAATTGACCATGGACTACAGTGACATTCGCGACGGCGAAATCGCCGTCACGCCGCCGCCCGCCACCGATGCCGGCCTGATCTTCATCGGTCGCATTCGCACCCCCTGGACCTCGCGCGAGCAGACGCCGCGACAGGGCGCGCTGGAGGGGCCGGTGTGCCGGTTGGAGATCTTCGAGCCGTGGCTGCCGGCGCTGCAGGGGCTGGACAAATACGCTTACCTCGAAGTGCTGTATTGGCTGCATCTGTCGCGGCGCGATCTGGTGCTGCAGAAGCGCCGCGGCGACGAGGCGCGCGGCACCTTTGCGCTGCGCTCGCCGCTGCGGCCCAATCCGATCGGCACCTCGCGGGTGACGCTGGTCGGCATCGAAGGCGCCACCGTGCTGGTGCGCGGGCTGGATTGCCTCGACGAGACGCCGCTGATCGATCTGAAGCCCGACCGCTTCCAGGGGGCGTTGCCGGAGGAGAAGTAGCGCTTACGTCTTCGGCTCGCATCTCGGACGGCGTCTCGAGAGGTGGCAACCTCTCCGCGTCATGGCCGGGCTTGTCCCGGCCACCCACGGAAACGGGCAAGGCGCCGCTTGTGGGCGTGGATGGCCGCGACGAGCGCGGCCATGACGTGGTGGGTTCAGTGCCGATAATCGCTACAGCATTTTCGCGGTGGAGCAGCCGGTGACGGCCTCGCTTCACCCGGCCTGCAGCGCCGCGATCAGTTTTTTCGCCTGCGCCTCGAGCACGGCAGCGTCTTCCTTGCGGCTGGCGGGCGGCAGCAGCGCCACGTCGTCATGGCGCGGGATCACGTGCATGTGCAGGTGAAACACCACCTGGCCGCCAGCGGGTTCGGAGAATTGTTGCACGGTGATGCCGTCGGCGTTGAACGCGGTCTTGGCGGCGCGGGCGATGGTGTGGGCGCCGCGCGCCACATGGGCGAAATCCTCCGCCGTAATGTCAAGGATGTTGCGCGCCGCAGCCTTCGGCAGCACCAGCGTGTGGCCGGGCGCGCGCGGCATGATGTCGAGAAACGCCAGCACGTGGTCGTTCTCATAGACTTTGTAGCAGGAGAATTCGCCGCGCAGAATCTTGGCGAAGATGTTGTCGGGATCATAAGCGGTCATGACGACTCCGAAAATTGATGGCGCGACTGTCGCCGCAGGAGGCGGTGCGGTCAAGACGCCTCGTCAGACCCCTTGCGAAACGGGCCGGCCTCGGTGAGTTCGCGCGCCGCCGCCGCCACATAGGCGCGCTCCTGCTTGAGGTAGTCCGCGACCGCGCGGCGCAGCGCCGGGTCGGCGATGAAATGCGCCGAATAGGTGGTTTGCGGCAGGTAGCCGCGGGCGATCTTGTGTTCGCCCTGGGCGCCGGCTTCGACGGTGGCAAGCCCGCGCAAAACCGCGAATTCGATCGCCTGATAATAGCAGACTTCGAAATGCAGGAACGGGTGATGTTCGATGGCGCCCCAGTGCCGGCCGAACAGCGTGTCGCCGCCGATGAAATTGATCGCGCCGGCGATGAAGCGGCCGTCGCGTTTCGCCATCACCAAGAGAACCTGCTCGCTCATGCTGCGGCCGATCTCGCTGTAGAACGCGCGGGTCAGATAGGGCCGGCCCCATTTGCGCGAGCCGGTCTCCATGTAGAATTCGAAGAACGCGTCCCAGGCTTCTTCGGTGATCGCTGCGCCGGTCAAGGCTTCGATGCTGATGCCGCCCGCCAAGGCGTCGCGGCGCTCGCGCTTGATCGCCTTGCGGTGCCGCGAGGCCAGCGTGGCGAGAAAATCGTCGAAGCTGCGATAGCCGGCATTGTGCCAGTGGAATTGTTGGTCGGTGCGCTGCAGGAATCCCTGCTGCGCCAAGAATCTCCACTCCTGCTCGCGGGCGAAGGTGACGTGCACCGAAGACGCCTTGCTGACGCCGCACAGCGCGATCAGGCCGTTGGCGAGCGCCGTGCCGACCTCTGCGGCGTCGACGCCCGGGCGGATCAGCAGCCGAGGTCCGGTCGCAGGCGTAAACGGCACCGAGACCTGCAGCTTAGGATAATAACGGCCACCGGCGCGCTCATAGGCGTCGGCCCAACCGCGGTCGAACACATATTCGCCCTGCGAATGCGACTTCAGATAGCACGGCACGATGCCGACGATTCCGCCGTTCTGCCGGGCGACGAGATGGCGCGGGCCCCAGCCGGTGCGGGCGCAGGCCGAGTTCGAGGACTCCAAGGCGGCGAAGAAGGCGTGCGATGTAAAGGGATTGAACGACGAGGCCGGCGCGCAGGCCACGCCGTTGGTCGGCGTCGCGCCGGGCTGCAGCGGCGAGGCGGCGCAGGCGTCCCAGTCGGCGGCCGCGATCTGGCTGACCGAACCCACCGCTTCCAGGGTGATCTCCGATGAAATCATCGATCAGCGAACCGGGCGAAAAAATCGGCGAAATCGGGATCCAGCATCGTCGGCGCCATCCTCCTGATTTGTGCATTGCGCCCGCCGGTTCAAGGCCGATCATTATTCCGGGCGGAATCCTTCGAAAATCATCTGGTCGGCATAGCGCGCGGCGTGCTGCCGCTGCTCCGGTGTCCGCACCGTCCAGGTCAACAAAGCGCAGCCGAACAGGTTGCGGGCGATCCACGGCGCCGGCGCCGGCAGATCGCGCACCCAATAGGCGACGAAATGCGGCCGCGTCTGCAGGCCGTGGCGCAGATGCAGCATGGCGTCGCGCTTGGCGGGCGCGAGCTTGTCCCAATAATCGTCGTCGTAGCGGCGCTGCGCGGTGACGCCGCGCGGCAGTTGCGGCAGCGCTTGGCGCAACGCCAGCACCTGGTCGGGATCGAACGACATCACCGCCGCCGGCCCGCGATAGGCCGCCAGCACCTGCGCCATCCGCGCCACCAGTTTGCGGTCGCCGTCGAAATGGCTCTTCACCTCGATCAACAGCGGCACCGCGCCGTCGACCAAAGCGCAGAGATCGCCGAGCGTCATCATCCGCTCCGCGGTGTCCTTGAACGGCACCTGCTTGAGCTGTGCTGCGGTGAGTTCGGCCAGCGCGCCGCTGCCGTCGGTGAGCCGGCCCAGCGCATCGTCGTGATGCACCATGGCCTCACCGTCCGACGACAATTGCACGTCGACCTCGATACCGAACCGGCCGGCCACCGCCGCGCGGACCGCGCCCGGCATGTTCTCGACCAAACCGCGGGCGCGATCATGCAGCCCGCGATGCGCGATCGGCCGTGCGGTCAGCCAGTCAGGGGCACGCATGCTCGGCTCGCTAAGCGACTTCGAACACCGCGTCGACCTCGACCGCGGCATCGGCCGGCAAGGCGGCGACGCCGACCGCGGCGCGGGCGTGGCGGCCCTTGTCGCCGAACGCGGCGACCATCAGGTCGGACGCGCCGTTCACCACTTTCGGAGCGTCGATGAAATCCGGCGGCGAATTCACGAAGCCGCCGAGCCGCACCACGCGGACCACCTTGTCGAGGTCGCCGAGCGCGGCCTTGACCTGCGCCAGGATGTTGATCGCGCAGCCGCGCGCCGCCGCGACGCCCTGTTCGATGGTGACGTCGACGCCGAGCTTGCCCTTGGCGATCAGTTGGCCCTGCGGATCGAAACAGACCTGGCCGGAGACGAACAGCAGATTGCCGGAGCGGACGAAGCCGACGTAGTTTGCAACCGGGCTCGCCGGCTCGTGCAGCACCACGCCCTGCGCCGCAAGTTTCTGCTCAACCGTTCCTGCCATGCTCATCCCCATGTTTGTTGTGCGCCCGGCCGCAATGTTGTGACCCCGCCTTTGCCCTGTTTCGCGCAAAGCGTTGCGACATGCAAGCAACCCGGAACCAGTCGCAGCGGCGAAAATCGCCTCGGTCCTCGGGTTTGAGCCATGGTTGCGGCGCAATGCCGGAGCCACTATTCTCGCGGTTTCAACGCAGGGGAGGTGTGATGCGCCGATTGTGGCCAATTTCGCGGTTTCGGTTGTCGCTGCTGGCGATCACCGTGGCCGTGGCGCCTGCGGGTTTTGGCGCCGCCGTCGCCCAAGCCGGCGCTCCGCCGGCGTTCCTGGCGCATCAGGCGCTGTATGAACTCAGCCTGCTGAAAGCGCGCGGCAATGCTTCGGTCAACAGCGTGCGCGGTCGCATTCTGTACAACTTCTCAGGCTCCGCCTGCGACGGCTACAGCTCCGACTTCCGCCAGGTCTCCGAGCTCGACAGCGGCGAGGGCAAGAACACGCTGAGCGATTTGCGCTCGACCAGCTGGGAAGACGGCGAGGGCAAGAGCTATCGCTTCAAGATCGACACCAAGATGAACGATGGCGATCCGAGTTCGGTCGACGGCATCGCCGAGCGCACCGGAGATCACGTCACCGTCAAGCTGAAGAAGCCTGCGGCCAAGACGTTCACCCTGGATGGTTCCACGGTGTTTCCCACCGAACAGATCCATCGCATCATCGCGGCGGCGCGCGACGGCAAATCGGTGCTCGAACTGTCGGTCTATGACGGCTCGGACAATGGCGAGAAGGTCTACAATACGCTGACGGTGATCGGTCAGCCGATCCCCGGCGACCGCGCGGTCACGGCGCCTGATCCTTCCACCAGTTCCGACGCGATGAAGTCGCTGACGCGCTGGCCGGTGACGGTGAGTTACTACGACCGCGAAGCCAAGGCCAATTCCGGCGAGCAGACCCCGGTCTATGCGATGTCGTTCGAACTCTACGAAAACGGCGTGTCGCGCGCGCTGGTGCTCGACTACAATGATTTCGTGATCGCCGGCGCGCTCGGCAAGTTCGACGTCAAGGCCAGCAAGCCTTGCAAGTGAGCGTGCTGGCTTAGTTTGCGGAGTGGTGACTGTGTCCCGGGCGCGGTGCAGCGCGTAGCGCTGCTCCGCAGAACCGGGACCGTTACGAAGGCCGCATCTGTAACGGCCCCGGCTCTGCAGCGCACTACGCCGCAAGTGCGGCGCACTGCGTTGCAGAGCCGGGGGCACGCAATCTCTCAGTTCACTCGCGCTCAGCTCATTCGCGCTGGTCGCGTTTCTCCGGTCCCTCATAGGCGATGCCCTTGATCACAGCGGCGGTGCCGAATTTCTTGCGCAGGTCATCCATCGCGCGTTCGGCGTGCGCGGCGCGGGCATCCAGCATATCGGTGTCGTCGGCCGCCGAACCCGGCGTCAGCGCGCTGACCCCGGTGCCGATCAGCCGGAACGCGGTGCCGTCGATTTCCTTGGCCAGCATCTCGCGCGACAGCGCGAAGATCTTGCCGGCGAGCTGGGTCGGGGAGTGAATGGTTTGCGCGCGCGTGCGCTGGCGAAAATCCGCGGTCTTCAGTTTCAGCGTGATCGTTGAGCCGGCGAGATCCGCGCTCTTCAGCCGCGACGAGACTTTTTCGGACAAGCGCCACAGCACCTTTTCCAGCGTCGCCAGATCGCGGATGTCGGTCTCGAACGTGGTCTCGTTGGAAATGCTCTTGGCGCCGCGGTCGGGCACGACCTTGCGATCGTCGATGCCGCGGGCTAGCCGCCACAGCCGTTGCCCCTCGGCGCCGAATTGCTTCATCAGATCGGCTTCGGCGGCGCGCTGCAGATCGCCGATCAAGCGATAGCCGCGCGCGATCAACCGCTGCTCGGTGGCCGGGCCGACGCCGAAGATGAAGCCGACCGGACGATCCGTCAGCATCGCGCGGGCGTCGTCCTGATCGAGCACCGCGAAGCCGCGCGGCTTGTCGAGATCGGAGGCGATCTTGGCAAGAAACTTGTTGCAAGACAGCCCGACCGACACGGTGATGCCGATCTCGCGCTCCACCTTGGCGGCGAATCGTGCCAGCACCTTGGCGGCGATCATGCCGTGCAGGCGTTCGGTGCCGGACAGATCGAGGAACGCCTCGTCGATCGACAGCGGCTCGACCAGCGGCGTCAGCGCCAGCATCGCCTGGCGCACCTCGCGACCGACGCGGACGTACTTCGCCATGTCGGGGCGCACCACCGCGGCGTCGGGGCAAAGCGCCAGCGCCTTGAACATCGGCATCGCCGAGCGCACGCCAAAGGTGCGGGCGATGTAGCAGGCCGCCGATACCACCCCGCGCTTGCCGCCGCCGATGATCACCGGGCGATCGGCGATCGCCGGATCGTCGCGCTTCTCGACGGTGGCGTAGAACGCATCACAGTCGATATGCGCCAGCGTCAACGCGCCGAGCCGGGCGTGGCGCAAAAGCCGAGGCGAGCCGCAGGCAACGCAACGCAACGCCGCCGCGCCGTCCTGTTCGGCGAGGCAGTCGCGACAGAAACCGCGCGCTGGGCTTGGCGCCGCCGCTGTCACGGCACGTCGCGCTCCCACGGCAGTTCGTCGAGCGCCTGGCGTGCCGCCGCGATCGTGGTCGGATCGAGACTGGAGGCCGCGGCGAACGCCTTCACGGTGTCGTCGTCGCGCAGCACGAAGTCCAAGACGCCGGCGAGGAACTGCGGATCGGCCGCGGCCAGCCGCAGGGTTTCCGGTCCAAGCCCGGTCTCGGCCAGAAAGCGGCCCAGTCGCTCGGGCTCCGAGGCGACGAAGGACAGCGCTTGGACCGCTACGATTTCAGCCACTTGGCGGGTTTTTCGATCGTCCTTGGTCATTCGCAATGTTTGCCTTTCCGTAACTTATAGTCTCTATTTTGAATCCATCATGCCCGAGTCTTGCGGCGTGGCGAACAGGTTCGCTGGTCGCAGATCCGGGCATTCGTTTGGGGATTGGAGGGCGGGATGGCAAAAACCGTCCTGATCGTGGAAGACAACGAGCTCAATATGAAGCTGTTTCGCGACTTGCTGGAAGCCCATGGCTACCAGACGTCGGGAACCAGCAACGGTTATGAAGCGCTCGAACTCGTCCGCAAACTCCGCCCCGACCTGATCCTGATGGACATCCAGCTGCCGCAGGTCTCCGGTCTCGAGGTCACGCGCTGGATCAAGGACGATCCCGAGCTGCGCGCGATTCCGGTGGTCGCGGTCACCGCCTTCGCCATGAAGGGCGACGAAGAACGAATCCGCGAAGGCGGCTGCGAGGCCTATCTGTCCAAGCCGATCTCGGTCGGCAAGTTCATCGAAACCGTTCGCCGCTTTATCGGGTAGGAGAGTTCGATGTCCGCGCGCATTCTGGTGGTCGACGACATTCCCGCCAATGCCAAGCTGCTCGAGGCGAGATTATCGGCGGAATATTTCGACGTGCTGACCGCCTCCAACGGCGCCCAAGCGCTGGAGATCTGCTCGCGCGCCGCCTGTGATATCGTGCTGCTCGACGTCATGATGCCGGACATGGACGGCTTCGAAGTCTGCCGGCGACTGAAGTCGAATCCGGCGACGCATTTCATTCCGGTGGTGATGGTGACGGCGCTCGACAGCCCGTCCGATCGGGTCCGCGGGCTGGAAGCTGGCGCCGACGATTTTCTCACCAAACCGGTGTCCGACGTGGTGCTGATCGCGCGGGTGCGTTCGCTCACCCGGGTGAAGATGATGACCGACGAATTGCGGATGCGCGCGCTGACCTCGATGGAAATCGGGGTGCAGGCGCCGGAGCGCGAAGCCGTCGCCGAAACCGGCAAAGGCGGTCGCATCCTGCTGGTCGACGACCGGCCGTCGTCCTATGAGCGGTTGGCGCCGGTACTGGCGGCCGAGCATGCCGTCGACGTCGAGCCGAATCCTTCGGAAGCGCTGTTCCACGCCGCCGACGGCAATTACGATCTGTTGATCGTCTCGCTCGGGTTGGAAGAGTTCGACGGGCTGCGGCTGTGCAGCCAGGCCCGCTCGCTGGAGCGCACCCGGCACGTGCCGATTCTTGCCATCGCCGACGCCGACAACAACGCCCGGCTGCTGCGCGGGCTGGAGATCGGCGTCAACGATTACTTGCTGCGTCCGGTCGACAAGAACGAACTGCTGGCGCGGGCGCGGACCCAGATCCGGCGGCGGCGTTACACCGATCATTTGCGCGACAACGTGCAGAACTCGATCGAGATGGCGATCACCGACGGGCTCACCGGGCTGCACAATCGCCGCTACATGGAGACCCACCTCGCCACGTTGGCCGAGCAGGCCGGAGTCCGCGGCAAGCCGCTGGCGCTGATGATGCTCGACATCGACTTCTTCAAGGCTATCAACGACAGCTACGGCCACGATGCCGGCGACGACGTGCTGCGGGAATTCGCGGTACGAATCCGCAAATCGATCCGGGGCATCGATCTGGCCTGCCGCTACGGCGGCGAGGAATTCGTCGTGGTGATGCCGGAGACCGATCTCGCGGTAGCCGGCATGGTGGCGGAGCGGCTGCGTCGCGCCATTGCGGGCGAACTGTTCGCAATCGAAAAGGGGGCGAAGCGCATCGAGGTCACGATCTCGATCGGGCTGTCGACGCTGGAGAAGAAGGGCGAGCCGATCGCCGACGTCTTGAAGCGCGCCGACG
The DNA here is from genome assembly GCF_000013745.1 of Rhodopseudomonas palustris BisB18. Lineage (GTDB taxonomy): Bacteria > Pseudomonadota > Alphaproteobacteria > Rhizobiales > Xanthobacteraceae > Rhodopseudomonas_A > Rhodopseudomonas_A palustris_F. The sequence goes on along the minus strand of NC_007925.1, from coordinate 3,666,711 downwards.
TTGCGCTGTACCGTGCCAAGCACGATGGCCGCAATCGCGTGGTCGCCACCGCGGCGTGAACGGCGGCCGTGCCGAGCGGCGCCGCATCGTCGCAGCATTGCGGTTCAAATCATTTCGACCTCGTTAACCGTCCGGCAACCACGATGGGGGACCAATGGGCGAACCCTTTGCCCAGGATGGCCGATGATCTCCCGTGAACAGCGCACCCCGTTCAGCGAATGGTGGTGGACCGTGGACAAGCTGCTGCTGGCAGCCATCGTCGTGCTGATGCTGGGCGGCGTGATCCTGTCGCTGGCCGCGTCGCCCCCGGTGGCGACACGGATCGGGCTCGACCCGTTCCACTTCTTCAATCGCCACGTATTGTTCCTGCTGCCGTCGTTCATCGTGCTGATCGCGGTGTCGTTCCTGTCGCCGCGGCAGATCAGGCGCTCGGCGCTGATCGTGTTCGCGATCTCGATCGCGTTGATCGTGGCGACGCTGCTGCTCGGGCCCGAGGTGAAAGGCTCGCGGCGCTGGATCACGATCCTCGGCCTCAACATCCAAGCCTCGGAATCCGCCAAGCCGGCGTTCGTGGTCCTGGCGGCCTGGCTGTTTTCGGAGTCGGCACGGCGTCCGGAGATGCCGGCGACGTCGATGGCGGTGGGGCTGCTGCTCTCGCTGGTGTCGGTGCTGGTGATGGAGCCGGATTTCGGCCAGACCATGCTGATCCTGATGGTGTGGGGCGCGCTGTTCTTCATCGCCGGAATGCGGATCGTCTGGGTGATGGGATTGGCCGGCCTCGCGGCCGGCGGGCTGTTCGCCGCCTATCTGTTGGTGCCGCACGTCGCCGGCCGCATCAAACGCTTCATGAACCCGGCCTCCGGCGACACCTATCAGGTCGACACCGCGATGGAGGCGTTCAGCAATGGCGGCTGGTTCGGGCTCGGGCCGGGTGAGGGCATCGCCAAGCGCAGCCTGCCGGACAGCCACACCGACTTCGTGTTCGCGGTCGGCGCCGAGGAGTTCGGCATCATCCTATGCTTGGCGCTATTGGCGCTGTTCGCCTTCGTCGTGATCCGCACGCTGTCGCGCGCCTATTCCTGCGAGGACCTGTTCTCGCGCTTCGCCGCTTCCGGACTCGCCATCCTGTTCGGCGTGCAGGCTGCGATCAATATGGCGGTGAACTTGCAACTGATTCCCGCCAAGGGCATGACGCTGCCGTTCATCTCCTATGGCGGCTCCTCGATGATCTCGCTGGCCTATGGCGTCGGCATGATGTTGGCGCTAACCAGGCTGCGGCCGCGGGTCGAGATGGAATCGATCGGCGACGCCACCGCGGCGCCGACCTATGCCTGACGGCGACGCGACGACGATGGCGAAATGAAATGCGACAAATGGCACCGTTGATCATGCTGGCCGCCGGCGGCACCGGCGGTCATCTGTTTCCCGCCGAGGCGCTCGGCGTCGCGCTGATGAAGCGCGGCTTGCGGGTGCGGCTGGTCACCGACATGCGCGCGTTGCGCTACAGCGGGCTGTTCTCGCGCGACATGGTCGACGTGGTGCCGAGCGAAACGCTGCGCGGCCGCTCGCCGGTGGCGCTCGCGCGCACCGCGCTGAAGCTCGGCACCGGCACCCTGATGGCGCTCAGTCTGATGCTGCGGCTGAAGCCCGCCGCGGTGATCGGCTTCGGCGGCTATCCGACGCTGCCGCCGTTGTTGGCGGCGCGGATGTTCGGCATTCCGACGCTGGTGCACGATTCCAACGCGGTGATGGGCCGCGCCAACCGTTTTCTTTCTCATAAGGTGACTGCGATCGCCACCTCGCTGCCCGGCGTGCTGGATCGCGATCCGGCGCTGGCGGCAAAGACCACCACCACCGGCACGCCGATGCGGCCGGCGATTCTCGCCGCCGCCGCGGTGCCGTTCGCCGCCCCCGAGGCGGAGGGGCCGTTGCGGCTGTTGGTGGTCGGCGGCAGCCAGGGAGCCCGGGTCATGGCCGACGTCGTGCCCGGCGCGATCGAGAAATTGGGCCCGGCGCTGTGGCCCCGGCTGGTCGTGGTGCAACAGGTGCGCGACGAGGACATGGCGCGGGTCCGCGCGGTCTATGACCGGCTGAAGCTCAATTTCGAATTGGAGCCGTTCTTCAACGATCTGCCGGCGCGGCTCGCCGCCAGCCATCTGGTGATCTCGCGCTCCGGCGCCGGCACCGTGGCTGAACTCGCCGCGATCGGCCGCCCCTCGATCCTGGTGCCGCTGCCCGGCGCGCTCGACCAGGACCAGTTCGCCAATGCCGGGGTGCTGTCGCAGGCTGGCGGCGCGATCCGTATCGCCCAGGACGATTTTACGCCGACTCGGCTTGCGCAGGAGATCTCCGCGCTCGCCGCGGATCCCGCACGATTGGTCGCGATGGCCGCCGCCGGCCGCGGCGCCGGCCGACTCGACGCCGCCGAACGGCTCGCCGACCTGGTGGTGAAAGTCGCCGGAATTTCCTCGAAGACGTCGCAATTGCAATGACATGGCGGCGATCAACGTCGCCATGCCGGAGTTGATGCTTTAAATCGGGCCGCGCTCGGTATACCGAGGGCCACGCATCCACACCTTGACGGCGCCGTGGCCGGCTGGCCCGCGCCGGAGCGCACTGAAACTTAAGCGAGATCATCCCATGAGACTGCCGCGCGAGATCGGACCCATTCACTTCGTCGGGATCGGCGGCATCGGCATGAGCGGCATCGCCGAGGTGCTGTGCAATCTCGGCTACACCGTGCAGGGCTCCGACGCCTCCGAAGGCGCCAACGTCAGTCGGCTGCGCGACAAGGGCATCGCCATCCATGTCGGCCACCAGGCCGAGAACGTCGCCGGCGCCGACGTCGTGGTGGTGTCCACCGCGATCAAGCGCGACAATCCGGAATTGTTGGCGGCGCGCGCGCAGCGCATCCCGGTGGTACGGCGCGCCGAAATGCTCGCCGAATTGATGCGGCTGAAGAGCTGCGTCGCGATCGCCGGCACCCACGGCAAGACCACCACGACGTCGATGGTCGCGGCGCTGCTCGACGCCGGCGAATTCGACCCGACCGTGATTAATGGCGGCATCATCAATGCTTACGGCACCAACGCGCGGTTAGGGGCGGGCGAATGGATGGTGGTGGAAGCCGACGAAAGCGACGGCACCTTCCTGAAGCTGCCGGCCGACGTCGCGATCGTCACCAATGTCGACCCCGAGCATCTCGATCACTTCAAGACTTTTGATGCGGTGCAGGAGGCGTTCCGCGATTTCGTCGAGAACGTGCCGTTCTACGGTTTCGCGGTGATGTGCATCGACCATCCGGTGGTGCAGGCTCTGGTCGGCAAGATCGAGGACCGGCGCATCATTACTTACGGCGAGAACCCGCAGGCCGACGTGCGGCTGCTCGATCTGACGCCGAACGGCGGCAGCTCGGCGTTCCGGGTGGCGTTTCGCGACCGCAAGGCCGGCACCGCGCATGAGATCGCCGATCTGGTGCTGCCGATGCCGGGGCGGCACAACGCGCTCAACGCCACCGCGGCGATCGCGGTCGCCCATGAGCTCGGTCTGTCCGACGACACCATCCGCAAGGCGCTGGCCGGCTTTGGCGGAGTGCGGCGGCGCTTCACCAAGACCGGCGAATGGAATGGCGTCACCATCATCGACGACTACGGCCATCATCCGGTGGAAATCGCCGCGGTGCTGAAGGCGGCGCGGGAATCCACCAAAGGCAAGGTGATCGCGGTGGTGCAGCCGCATCGCTTCACAAGGCTGCAGTCGTTGTTCGAGGAGTTCTGCACCTGCTTCAACGACGCCGACGTGGTGGTCGTCGCCGAGGTCTATCCGGCCGGCGAGGCGCCGATCGAAGGCGTCGACCGCGATCACTTCGTGTTGGGCTTGCGCGCCCACGGCCACCGCGAAGTCATCCCGCTGCAGGAGTCGGCGGCGTTGGCCAGCGTGGTGTATGGCGCGGCGCACAGCGGCGACTATGTAGTCTGCCTCGGCGCCGGCAACATCACGCAATGGGCCTACGCGCTGCCGGGCGAGCTGAAGGCGCTGGACTGATCGTGGCTTTGTTTCCCGATCTCGTTCCCGAGCTGAAAGCCGCGATGCCGCAGCTGCGCGGCCGGCTGCTCGGCAACGAGCCGCTGGCGCCCTTGACCTGGTTTCGCGTCGGCGGCCCGGCGCAAGTGTTGTTCACGCCGGCAGATGCGGACGACCTCGGTTACTTCCTCGCCGCCTTGCCGCGCGACATCGACGTCACCGTGGTCGGCGTCGGCTCCAACCTGATCGTGCGCGACGGCGGCTTGCCGGGCGTAGTGATCCGGCTCGGCGGGCGCGGCTTCGGCGAAACCGGCACGGATGGCGATGTGGTCAGCGCAGGCTCTGCCGCGCTCGACAAGCGCGTCGCGGAGGCGGCGGCGGCCGCGGGGCTGGGCGGGCTGGAATTCTACCACGGCATTCCCGGCACCATCGGCGGCGCGCTGCGGATGAACGCCGGCGCCAACGGCCGCGAGACCAAGGACGTGCTGATCGACGCCAGCGCAATTGCGCGCGATGGCACGCTGCATCGGCTGAGCAACGCCGAGATGGGTTTCAGCTATCGGCACAGCGGCGCCGATCCGGCGCTGATCTTTACGTCGGCGCGGTTTCGCGGCGAGCCGATGGATCGCGCGGCGATCCGCGCCAGGATGGACGAGGTGCAACGCCATCGCGAGACCGCGCAGCCGGTGCGCGAGAAAACCGGCGGCTCGACGTTCAAGAATCCGCCGGGCCACTCAGCCTGGAAACTGATCGACGCCGCGGGCTGTCGCGGCTTGCGCGTCGGCGGCGCGCAGGTCTCCGAGATGCACTGCAATTTCCTGATCAACACCGGCAGCGCCACCGCGCAGGATATCGAGACCCTCGGCGACACCGTGCGCGCCCGGGTGAAGGAACACTGCGGCATCGAGTTGCAGTGGGAGATCAAGCGGATCGGCCGCGCGCTGGATTGAGGGCTGAGGCCGCGCCAGATGCGACCTTCTCCAAGCGATTACTTCGCTGCGGGCAGGGCGGCCGGGTTCGTCAAAATCTCAGGCACCGCCGGCGTATCGGCCAAAGCCAGCAGTCGTTCCAGCGGCTGCGGCGACACCTTGAAGATGCCGTCGAACGGGTCTTCCTGCAGCGCGACCAAGCCGAGCGCCACGATCGCGCCGGAGGCGAACACGGTCAGCGCCGCGAGCATCGCGCGCGGCCGCTCCAGATGCACCAGCGCCAGCGCCACCTGGGTGATCAGGCCGAGGATCAGCACCGAGATCCATTTCAGATCGTTGGTGCGATCGGACGACAGGCTGAGCCGGACGGCGCGTGCGGTGGCGACCCGCACCGCGGCGTTGAGCAATGCGGCGTGCACCGGGTTGCTGTTGAGGCGGCTGATCGCGGGATCGCTGATCTGGCGCAGCAACTCGTCGAAAGCGGCGTCGGTTTGCGACGAACTGCCGCCTTCCACAGCCGGCCATTCGTCATGAACCACCGAGCCGGCATAGGCCTTCAGCGCGATGCGGATCTCTTTCATGTCGGAGACCGCCGCCACGCTGAGCGTGTAGATGTTGCGCAACTCGCCGGCTTCGCTTTGCACCGCGCGCGTGGCTTGCCGATTGCGGTCGCCGACGTCGTTGGCGAGAAAGCCGGTGAGCAGCGCGAACAGCATCGCCACCGAGGAGAAGAACGGCGCCACCAGGCCGTTCACCGTCTTGATGCGCGGGCCGAGCGGCGAGAAGAAGATCACGCCGACCAGCGCCAGCGCCGTCCCATAATAAAGGATGCCGAGCGTGGCAAAGGTCCCGAAGGTCGAGAGGTCGAGCCAGGCCCGGATCATGCAACGTCCTCTATGATGGTGAGGTGCCGCAGAGTTCGGCGGCGAAGCCGAGCCACGGCCGGTTCTTGATCGCGGCGGCCTCGCGCAGCACGGCTTCGGTCTGCGGCGCCAGCACGCTCATATCGTATTTGGTGCGCGCGGCGGCCTGCGCGGCGTCGCCCATCGCTTTGCGGCGTTCGGGGTCGGCGGCGAGCGCGATGAGGTGGCGGCTGATGGCGTCGACGTCGCCGACTTTCACGACATGGCCGGTGACATTCTCTGTGACGAAGTCCGCCAACATGCCGACGTCGCTGGCGATCACCGGCAGCCCGCGCGACATCGCCTCAAGGACTGCGAGCGGGCTCGACTCCTTGCGCGACGCCAGCACGAAGGCGTCCATCGCGGCCAGCAGCGCCGGCACGTCGTTGCGGCTGCCGGTGGTGATGAGTTGCGACGCCACGCCGAGCTCTTCGACCACCTTGCTGAGTTCGTCGAAATATTCCTTGAAACGACCGCCGACCAGCAGCAGCCGGGCGCGGGGCTCCACCTTCAGCACGTTGGCAAGCGCGCGCACCACGTCGATCTGCCGCTTGCGCTCGCAGATGTCGCCGACGCAGCCGATCACGAAGGCGTCTTGCGGCAATCCAAGCGCCTCGCGCGCCGCGACGCGCTCGTCGTCGCCGATCACCGGGAAGGAGCGGGTGTCGATGAAACTCGGAATCATCCGCATCGCCCGGCGCGACACCCGGTTGACTTTAATATGGTGCGCCTCGGCGTCCGGCGAGGTGGCGATCACCCGGTTGTTGAACCACCAGTGCAGTTGCAGCGAGGTCGAGTGCGCGGTGGCGACCACCGGCCGGCGGCTGAGGATCCGCGCCAGCATGCCGTAGGTGTGGGCGCTGCTCATATGAGTGTGCAGCACGTCGGGCTGGAACGCGTTCAGCCGCTTGGTCACCCGGATCAGCTCGCCGGGGCTGCGGCCGAACGAGGTGACGAATATCTCCGCGCCCTCGAGGCCGGGCCGGTCGCCGATCCAGGCACCGGGGCGGTGCAGCAGCAAGACGCGATGGCCGCGGCTCAAGAGATACTGCACCAGCAGCAGGCAATGCATCGCGACGCCGTTGACGCCGGTGCCGGAAATCAACAGGGCGATCCGCATCGGGGCGGGGCAGAGTGCTGCGGGATTGACGGTCATGGCGGGAGGAGAGATCACAGCTTGCCGGAGAGGCTTCTCCGAATCAGGAAAATCGACGAAATTTCAACGCCGGATATGGTCGCATCGATTCATCGCGCCGCCGCAGTTTGAGGACATCAAGTGACAAAACGCAAGCACGTCGCGGTTCTGCTCGGCGGCTGGTCGTCCGAGCGGGAGGTTTCGTTGCGCTCGGGCAAAGCCTGCGCCGACGCGCTGGAGCGCTGCGGTTATCAAGTGACGCGGGTCGACGTGCAGCGCAACATCGGCACCGTGCTCGACCAGTTGAAGCCGGACGTCGCCTTGGTGATGCTGCACGGCCGTCCTGGCGAGGACGGCACCATCCAGGGCGTGCTGGAGACCTTGGGAATTCCTTATAGCCACTCCGGGGTGCTGGCTTCCGCGTTGGCGATGCAGAAGGATCTGGCCAAGACCGTGATGGCGACCGCCGGGGTGCCGGTGGCGGAGGGGCTGACGCTGTCGCGCGCCGAGGTCGCCAAACGCCATGTGATGGCGCCGCCCTATGTCATCAAGCCGGTCGCCGACGGCTCCAGCGTCGGAGTCTTTATGGTGACCGAGGCCCATGAGCATCCGCCGCAGGAATTGTTCCGCGACGACTGGCCCCATGGCGAGCAACTGCTGGTTGAAAAATACGTCGCCGGCAAGGAGTTGACCTGCGCCGTGGTCAAGGGCGAGCCGACCGGGGTGATCGAGATCGTGCAGACCAACAAATTCTACGATTACGAGGCAAAGTATTCTCCGGGCGGGTCAAATCACATCCTGCCTGCATCTCTTTTACCATTTGTTTACCAGGAGGTCCGAAGGTTAACGCTGGCGGCGCATGTGGCGCTCGGCTGCCGGGGCGTTAGCCGGGCGGATTTCCGCTTCGACGACCGCATCGAGGGAACGGCTGGCCTCATCTGCCTTGAGGTCAACACCCAACCCGGCATGACCGAGACGTCACTTGTGCCAGAGCTCGCAGCGGATGCGGGCATAACATTTGACGAGCTCGTGCAATGGATGGTGGAGGACGCCTCGCTCGGTCGGTAAGACGGCAGAGGCTTCGATCTGACCTGAGAGCGGCAGCCATCGGGGTTGTCGTGCTTTTGCGTGAGCGGCGCGAGCGCGGTCGCCGCGCCAGGATCGCCCGCCGCCAGGAGCGCACCAAGAGCCCGCATCGTTTCATCGCCTTCCTGGAAACCTACGCGCCGCCGCGGGTTGGCGTGCTGTTCACCGCGCTGGTGCTGCTTGGCAGCGTCTCGCTCGGCATCGTCAAGGGCGGCCATCTCGAAGAGGTCACGACCGCGCTGAGCGATGCCCGCAACGCGGTCGCCAACGTCGCCGGTTTCCGGATCACCAATGTGGCGATCTCCGGCCGCAAACAGCTCACCCATGACGAGGTGCTGGCGATCGGTGGCGTCACCGGCCGCTCCTCGTTGTTGTTTCTCGATGCGGCGACCGTCCGCGACAAGTTGAAAGCCAATCCGTGGATCGCCGACGCTACCGTGTTGAAGCTCTATCCGGGCCAACTCACCATCGACATCACCGAGCGCTCGGCGTTCGCGCGCTGGCAGTTGCAGGGACGCCTCGCGGTGATCGCCGATGACGGCGCCGTGCTGGAGCCCTATGTGGCGCGCCGCTTCGCCTCGTTGCCGCTCGTGGTCGGCAAGGGCGCAGAGACCCATTGCAAGGATTTCATCGCGCTGTTGCAGCGCTATCCGCAGGTCAATTCGGTGGTGATGGCCGCGGTCTATGTCGGCGAGCGGCGCTGGAACCTGCGGCTCAGGAACGGCCTCGATATCCGGCTGCCGGAGAACGAGGTCGGCAATGCGCTCGCCACCCTCAGTAAGCTCGATGCCGAAGACCGATTGCTGTCGCGCGACATCGTCGCGGTCGACATGCGGCTGCCGGACCGGCTGACGGTGCGGCTGTCCGAGGACGCCGCCAAGGCGCGGGAAGAACTGTTCAACAAGGACAAGAAGACCAAGAAGAAGGCTGGCGACGCATGACCGGCCTCGATCACAACCAGGCGCCGAAGACGCGCCCGATGTCGCACAAGCGCTCGGCGCTGGTGGCGTCGCTCGATATCGGCACCAGCAAGATCGCCTGCCTGATCGCAAGGCTGACGCCGTGCCCGCCCAACGAAGCGCTGCGCGGCCGCAGCCACGCCATCGAACTGGTCGGCTACAGCCAGATCCAGTCGCGCGGCGTCAAGGCCGGCGCGGTGATCGATCTCGCCGAATGCGAACGCGCGGTGCGCCAGGCGGTGGCGCTGGCCGAAGGCATGGCCAAGGTGCGCGTGGAATCCGTGCTGCTGTCGGTGTCGGCGGGCCGGTTGCAGGGCCAATTAGTCGAGGCGTCCGCGGAAATCCGCGGCGGCGCGGTGACCTCGGACGACGTCACCCGGGTGACCAGCGCCGGGATGCACCACGCCACGCCGCAGGGCCGCACCGTGCTGCACACCCTGCCGGTCAGCTACACGCTCGACGGCGTGAAGGGGATTCGCGATCCGCGCGGCATGGTGGCGCGGCAATTCGGCGTCGATATGAACGTCGTCACCGTCGACGCCACGGTGGCCAAGAACCTGATGCTGGTGGTGGAACGCTGCCACCTCAACGTCGAAGCCATGGCGGCGAGTCCATATGTCGCAGGGCTGTCGGTTTTGACCGACGACGAGGCCGATATCGGCGCCGCGGTGGTCGAAATGGGGGCGGGAACGACCACGATCGCCACCTATTCGGCCGGACGTTTCGTCCATGCCTCCGGATTTGCGGTCGGCGGGCAACACATCACGATGGATTTGGCCCGCGGACTGGGCACTTGCATTGCAGATGCCGAGCGAATCAAGACGTTATATGGCACCGTGCTGACTGGCGGTTCCGATGCTCGCGAGTTGATGTCGGTGCCTAGCGCCGGGGACAACGAGCGGGATGCCCCGCAGATTATCTCCCGCGCTCAGATCGCCAACATCGTGCGGCATCGGGCCGAGGAGATTTTTGAAATGGTGAGGGACCGGCTCGCAGATTCCCCGTTTGCGGCAGAGCCGCGGGCGCGGGTGGTGCTGAGCGGCGGCGCTTCGCAACTCACCGGCTTGCCCGAACTCGCCACGCAAATTCTCGGCCGTCCGGTCCGGATCGGTCGTCCGCTCGGTTTCGGCAAGCTGCCCAGCGAGGCCAAGAGCGCGTCCTTCGCGGTGCCGACCGGGCTTCTGGTTTATCCGCAATATGCGCATCTCGAACACGTCGAGCCGCGCAACATGCGCCATCACAAGACCGGCACGAACGGTTACTTCGGGAAGGTCGGTCGATGGCTGCGCGAGGGCTTCTGATGACTGTCGTTTCACCCCTTTATTCCCCATCCACTCTCCCGGTTGTCGGCCGGGGACATCGCGATTCAACGCGCGCGTAATCGAGAGGCACCCATGACCATCAATCTCAACGTCCCTGATATTCGCGAGCTGAGGCCCCGGATCACCGTGTTCGGTGTCGGAGGCGCCGGCGGCAACGCCGTCAACAACATGATCACCGCCGGATTGCAGGGCGTCGATTTCGTGGTCGCCAACACCGACGCGCAGGCGCTGACGATGTCGAAGGCTGAGCGCCTGGTGCAGATGGGCACCCAGGTGACCCAGGGGCTCGGCGCCGGTTCGCAGCCCGACGTCGGCGCCGCCGCCGCGCAGGAGGTGATCGACGAGATCCGCGATCATCTGTCCGGCGCCAACATGGTGTTCGTCACCGCCGGCATGGGCGGCGGCACCGGCACGGGTGCAGCTCCGGTGATCGCCAAGGCGGCGCGCGAGATGGGCATCCTGACCGTCGGCGTCGTCACCAAGCCGTTCCACTTCGAAGGCGCGCGGCGGATGCGCACCGCGGAGTCCGGCATCACCGAATTGCACAAGGTGGTCGACACGCTGTTGATCATCCCGAACCAGAACCTGTTCCGGGTCGCCAACGAGAAGACCACCTTCGCCGACGCCTTCGCGATGGCCGACCAGGTGCTGTATTCCGGCGTCGCCTGCATCACCGACCTGATGGTCAAGGAAGGCCTGATCAACCTCGACTTCGCCGACGTCCGCGCGGTGATGCGCGAGATGGGCAAGGCGATGATGGGCACCGGCGAAGCCTCCGGCGAGAAGCGCGCGCTGACCGCCGCCGAAGCCGCGATCGCCAATCCGTTGATCGACGATTCCTCGATGAAGGGCGCTCGCGGGCTGTTGATCTCGATCACCGGCGGCAAGGACCTGACGCTGTTCGAGGTCGACGAAGCCGCCACCCGTATCCGCGAGGAAGTCGATCAGGACGCCAACATCATCGTCGGCGCCACCTTCGACGAAAGCCTCGACGGCGTGATCCGGGTTTCGGTGGTCGCCACCGGCATCGAGCAGGCCCAGCTGGCGCGCAATCTTGCCGCGCCCGCCGGCGCTGCGCCCGCCGCTCCCGCCAATGGCGGCACTCCCGACAGCCGGCTGGCCGATCTGACCGCGCGGCTGCGCGCCGACCAGCAGCGCGCGCCGGAAGCCGCCCCGGCGGCGCCGCGCCCGACCACTGCCGCGGCGCCGCGCGCGCCGTCCAACACCGTCGAGCGCGCCGCGCTCGCAGCGATCGCCGCCGCGGTCGGAACCGAGCAGATGCCCCAGGGCATGGCCTCGCAGCCGGCGTCCTACGGCGACGTCACGGTCCGCGCCATCGCGCAGAAGCCGTCGCTGTTCCCGGATCCGGAACCGGCGCGGCAGATCGTCCAGGACGAGCCGCCGACCCCGGAATCGTTCATCCCGCAGCAGCCGGATCGCGCCGCGATTCGCTCGCCGCGGATGCCGAAGTTCGAAGAACTGCCGATGCCGGCGCAAAACGAAATCCGCCAAGCCCACAGCGAGGCCGAGGACGAGCATCCGCATAAGACCCGGATGTCGCTGCTGCAGCGTCTCGCCAATGTCGGTCTCGGTCGCCGCGAGGACGACAGCGAGCCGCCGGTTTCGGCGCGTCCTGCTGGTCCGGCGATGGCGCCGATGCCGCCGCTGCCGGAACGCAAGCCGCAGCGCAGCGTGTCCGAGCAGATGGCCTCCGAGCCGGTCTCCGAATATGCGCGGCGGCCGGCGCCGCAAGGCCTCGACCTTCACGGTCGCCCGGCGCCTGTGGCTCATCCGCCACAGGGCGACGACCATCTGGATATCCCCGCCTTTCTGCGGCGCCAATCCAAGTGAGCGGCGTGTAACAATTGGGCAAGCACATGGCCTCGGCGGAACCCGCCGAGGCCATTATTCTTCGCAATGCAACATTGACGGTTTCAAAACCAAGTCAATGAATTTAAAAGATAAATTCAGATGAGCGGTGATTTTCGGCGGATTTCCGCTGCCACGATCGGCAAGGAATTCGGTGAACCGGCGGCGCTAATACGGCGGAGTTAGGGTAACAATCCGTAAAAAAGCGTGAGTTGGTGGTGTTTGTGACAGTGGGTATGGTTTTCTGACATTGGGGACATTGAAGACGAGTCGCGGGACTTTCGATCGCTTCCTTCTTCAACTGGGTCATTGGTGGGCAGACTAGCTATGAAATTCAGTCGTCAGACCACGCTTCGTTCGCAGGCCACGGTGACGGGCGTCGGTGTCCATTCCGGCCTTCCCGTGAATCTCACCATTGGACCCGCGGATGTTAACGCGGGTTTTATTTTTGTCCGCAGCGGTCTGGAAGGTTGTGATCGGGAAGTGCGCGCCTCGGCGAAGTCGGTGATTGCCACCGAGCTTGCCACGGTGCTGGGCGACACCGACGGCCCGCTGGTCTCCACCGCCGAACACGTTCTCGCCGCGTTGCGCGGCATGGGCATCGACAATGCCATCATCGAAGTCGACGGCCCCGAAGTTCCGATCATGGACGGCAGCGCCGCCGCCTTCGTCGCCGCGATCGATCAGGCTGGCATCCGCGAACAATCGGCGCCGCGCCGTTTCATTCAGGTCTTGAAGCCGGTGCAGGTCGCGATCGGCGACTCCTTCGGCGAGTTGCGGCCTCACGCGAGTGGCTTCCGCGCCGAAGTCGAAATCGACTTCGCCCATCCGCTGATCGGCCGCCAGAATTACATTCTCAATCTCAGCCCGGAAAACTTCCGCCGCGAAGTTTGTCGCGCCCGCACCTTCGGCAGCATGAGCGACGTGGCACGGCTGTGGAGCCTGGGTTACGCGCTCGGCGCCTCGTTCGACAATTCCATCGTGTTCGACGACACCCGCATGCTCAACACCGAAGGCCTGCGTTACGTCGACGAATGCGCGCGCCACAAGGTGCTCGACGCGGTCGGCGATCTGGCGCTGGCCGGTCTGCCACTGCTCGGCGCCTATCGCTCGGTGCGCGGCGGCCACAAGCTCAACCACGCCGTATTGACCGCGTTGCTGGCCGATCACAGCGCCTGGCGGGTGATCGAGGCCGAACCGGCGCGGCGTCCGCGCGGTCACGCCGAGGTCGTCAGCGGCATGCTCGGCGGCATGGTGGCCCCGGCCTACGGTCCCGACGTCTCCTGAACGTCCGACCGGGATTGCAACGACACCGATCAGGCAACCGATCAGGCACTTGGCTCACCTCGTCATCGCCGGCTTGTCCCGGCCGCATCGGCGCGCCCATCGCCGGTTCCAAAGTTAACCACAACCCTTGGCGGCCGCCACCCGGTCGCCTTATTCCGGGCGAAATGCCTGCGTACTCGGTTGGTTAATCGACCCTTTTAGGCTAAACCGCCTGCGGTCGCGCGGCCACGTTCGAGCATGTCGATGGTTCATCCATGACGGTGTTCATGGATCGCGCAGCGGGCAGGGCATCACAGGCATCAGGTAACATATGTCGGCACAACGCGTGGCGCCCGGATTACGGGAACTGATGGTCCTCTGCGGCGGCGCTCGCACCGCCCGCGGTTTGCGGTTCGCCGCCAGCCTGATCGTGCTGACGCTGCCGCTCAGCGGCTGCGGCACCGGCGCGCTGTGGGACAAGTTCATGACCAAGGATGAGACCTACACCGACGAGCCGGCCGACAAGCTCTATAACGAGGGCTTGTACCTGATGAACAAGGGCAAGGACCCCAAGGCGGCGTCGAAGAAGTTCGAGGAAGTCGATCGTCAGCATCCGTATTCCGACTGGGCGCGCAAATCGCTGCTGATGTCGGCCTACGCGTTCTATGAGGCCGGCGACTACGACAGCTGCATCGGCTCCGCGACGCGTTACGTGACCATGCACCCGGGCAGCCCGGACGCGGCTTACGCGCAATATCTGATCGCCGCCTCGCATTACGACCAGATCCCGGACATCTCCCGCGACCAGGGCCGCACCGAGAAGGCGATCGCAGCGCTCGAAGAGGTGATCCGCAAATATCCGACATCGGAATACGCCACCTCAGCCAAGAAGAAGCTGGAAGGCGCCCGCGACCAATTGGCCGGCAAGGAAATGAATGTCGGCCGCTATTACATGGAAAAGCGCGATTACACCGCGGCGATCAACCGCTTCAAGACCGTGGTGACGCGCTACCAGACCACGCGGCACGTCGAGGAGGCGCTGGCGCGGCTGACCGAGGCCTATATGGCGATCGGCATCGTCGGCGAGGCGCAGACCGCCGCCGCCGTGCTTGGCCACAACTTTCCTGACAGCAAGTGGTACCAAGACGCCTACAATCTAGTAAAGTCCGGCGGAGTTGAGCCGAGCGAGAATCGGGGCTCTTACATCAGCAAGGCCTTCAAGAAGCTCGGCCTCGGTTAGGATCATTCTTGCATGCTGGCCCGCCTGTCGATCCGTGACATCGTCCTGATCGAACGGTTGGATATTGAATTCGCCCGTGGCCTCGCGGTGCTGACCGGCGAAACCGGCGCCGGCAAATCGATTCTGCTGGATGCTTTCGCGCTGGCGCTGGGCGGTCGCGGCGACGCTGGCCTCGTGCGCCACGGCGCCGAACACGGCCAGGTCACCGCGGCGTTCGACGTGGCGCGCGGCCATCCGGCGTTCGCAATTCTCGCCGCCAACGGGCTCGACGACGCCAGCCCGGACGATTCCTCGGAAATGATCCTGCGCCGGGTCCAACTCGCCGACGGCCGCACCCGCGCTTTCATCAACGACCAGACCGTCAGCGTGCAGACCCTGAAGGCGGTCGGCGCGTCGCTGGTGGAAATCCACGGCCAGCACGACGAGCGCGCGCTGGTCGACGCCGCCACCCACCGCCGGCTGCTCGACGCCTTCGCCGGATTGGAGAAGGACGTCGCTGCACTGGAGACGCTGTGGGACGCCCGCCGCGCCGCGCGAGCCACGCTCGACGCGCACCGCGCCGGCATGGAACGCGCCGCCCGCGAGGCGGATTTTCTGCGCCACGCCGCCGATGAATTGAAGAAGCTCAATCCCAAGGACGGCGAGGAAACCAGTCTCGCCGAGCGCCGCACTACGATGATGCAGGGCGAGAAGATCGCCGGCGATCTGCGCGAGGCGCAGGAGGCGGTCAGCGGCCATCATTCGCCGGTGGCCTCTTTGGCCGCGGCGGTGCGGCGGCTGGAGCGCCGCGCCGGCAATGCGCCGGCCTTGATCGACCCGGCGGTGAAGGCGATCGACGCCGCGATCAACGCGCTGGAGGAGGCCGACCAGCATCTCACCGCGGCCTTGATCGCGGCGGATTTCGATCCCTTGGAATTGGAGCGGATTGAGGAGCGATTGTTCGCGCTGCGCGCCGCCTCGCGCAAATATTCCACCCCGGTCGATGCGCTCGCTGAGCTGGCAAAGAAATACGCCGCCGACGTCGCCTTGATCGACGCCGGCGCCGGGCAATTGAAGGCGCTGGAAGAGAAGGCCGCCGAGGCCGATTCCCGCTACGCCGCCGCCGCCGCCAAGTTGTCGGCATCGCGCGCCAAGTCGGCGGAGAAACTCAACAAGGCGGTGGCCGGCGAATTGGCGCCGTTGAAGCTCGAGCGCGCCAAATTCATGACCCAGGTCGAGACCGATCCGGGCGCGCCCGGCCCGCAGGGTTGCGACCGCGTTGAGTTCTGGGTGCAGACCAACCCCGGCACCAAGCCCGGGCCGCTGATGAAGGTCGCCTCCGGCGGCGAGCTGTCGCGCTTCCTGCTGGCGTTGAAGGTGGTGCTGTCCGACAAGGGCTCGGCGCCGACCTTGGTGTTCGACGAAATCGACACCGGCGTCGGCGGCGCGGTGGCGGATGCGATCGGCGCCCGGTTGGCGCGGCTCGCCTCGAAGGTCCAGGTGATGGCGGTGACCCACGCGCCGCAGGTCGCCGCGCGCGCCGATCAGCATCTCTTGATCTCCAAGGACGCGCTCGACAAGGGCAAGCGCGTTGCCACAAGGGTCGATGCGCTGCAGGCCGACCGCAGGCGCGAGGAAATCGCCCGCATGCTGGCCGGCGCCGAAATCACCGCCGAGGCGCGGGCGGCGGCGGACCAATTGATCAAGGCGGCGGGGTAGGGCACGTGTTCCGGACGCGGTGCCCGGTGTGCTTGCTCGGCTTTGCTTGCAGCGAGATTCCGGGTTCGCTCGGCCTGCGGCCTCGCGCCCCGGAATGACTCGCGTATAATTCATGACATGACAGCAAAACCCAAGACCGCGCCCACCGACCTCGACACCCTCAGCAAGGCCAAAGCAAAGGTCGAGCTGAAGCGGCTGTCGCTCGAGATCGAGCGGCACAACAACGCCTACTACCAGGACGACGCGCCGAAGATCTCCGACGCCGAGTACGATGCGCTGCGCCACCGGGTCGAAGCCATCGAGGCTAAGTTCCCCGAGCTGGTCAGCTCTGACTCACCGACCCAGAAGGTCGGTGCCGCGCCGGCGCGCGGCTTTGCCAAGGT
Source organism: Rhodopseudomonas palustris BisB18 (assembly GCF_000013745.1). Lineage (GTDB taxonomy): Bacteria > Pseudomonadota > Alphaproteobacteria > Rhizobiales > Xanthobacteraceae > Rhodopseudomonas_A > Rhodopseudomonas_A palustris_F. Next base: position 3,649,899 of record NC_007925.1, on the reverse strand, counting down.
GCAGCACGCGGTGCCGATGCTGTCGCTCGGTAATGCATTCAGCGACGACGAGGTCGCCGAGTTTCTCACCCGGGTGCGGCGCTTTCTCAAACTCGACGCGGAACAAATCCCGGCGATCGTCGCCGAGCCGAAGATCGACGGGCTGTCGCTGTCGCTGCGCTATGAGCACGGCAAGCTAGTGCGCGCCGCCACCCGCGGCGACGGCTTCACCGGCGAGGATGTCACCGCCAACGTCCGCACCATCAAGGATATTCCCCACGCGCTCGCGGTTGCCGAGCCGCCCGCCGCCTGCGAATTGCGCGGCGAGGTCTATATGCTGAAGAGCGATTTTCTCGCGCTGAACCAGCGCCAGGAAACGGCCGGTGAGCCCCCGTTCGCCAATCCGCGCAATTCCGCCGCGGGCTCGTTGCGGCAGAAGGACGTCGCGATCACCGCGTCGCGGCCGTTGAAATTCTTCGCTTATGCGTGGGGCGAATTCTCCGATCTTCCGGAAGCGACCCAGTACGGCATGCTGGGCTGGCTGAAGCGCGCCGGCTTCACCGTCAATCCGCTGATCACGCTGTGCAAGAGCGTCGACGACGCGCTGGCGTTCTATCGCAAGATCGGCGAAGAGCGCGCGACGCTGCCCTACGACATCGACGGCGTGGTCTACAAGGTCGACCGGCTCGATTGGCAGGAGCGGCTCGGCTTCGCCGGCCGCGCGCCGCGCTGGGCGATCGCGCATAAATTCGCCGCCGAACAGGCCACCACGATTCTCAACGGCATCGAGATTCAGGTCGGCCGCACCGGCGCGCTAACCCCGGTGGCGCGGCTCGCCCCCGTCACCGTCGGCGGCGTGGTGGTGCAGAACGCCACGCTGCACAACGAGGACTACATCAAGAGCCTCGACATCCACATCGGCGACACCGTGGTGGTGCAGCGCGCCGGCGACGTGATTCCGCAGATCGTCAGCGTGGTGCGCGACAAGCGGCCGGAGGATGCCGAGCCATACGAATTTCCGAAGTTCTGTCCCGCCTGCGGTAGCCATGCAGTGAGAGATGAAGACGAGGGCGAAGCTGTCCGGCGCTGTACCGGTGGGCTTATTTGCCCTGCCCAAGCGATCGAACGCCTGCGCCATTTCGTTTCACGGGGAGCCTTCGACATCGCGGGGTTCGGCGAAACTTATGTTGAACTGTTATATGAAGAGGGATTGGTGCGAAATCCCGCGGACATTTTTGCACTTCATTCAAAAGTCGATGAACTCAAAGCGGCATTGTTCAGAAAGCGTGAATCTCTGGCAACGCAGAGGGAAGAGAAAACCGGAAAGAAGCGGAAGAGTTCGCTCTCCGAAGAGAAACGCCAATACACTGATGTCGAGAATCTATTGGCCGCGATCGATGCCAGACGAACCGTCGCATTCAATCGCTTCATATTTGGCTTGGGAATTCGGCATGTGGGAGAGGTGACGTCGAAGGCTTTGGTCAGACATTTTGCGGATGTGAAGGCATTCCTCGATGGCGTTGACGCTGCCGCACTGGCGCGTCCGGGTCCTGCATGGCTCGATCTCAAGAACGTCAGATACATCGGTGAAATCACGTTGGAGCGGCTGCTGGAAATTCAGGGTGGGGCTGACACAAACGAAGAACGTCAAGGGTTTCAGCCGGACGCGCGTCAGCGAGCGAGCCTGCTTTCTCACTATGGCAATGAAGAGAAGATCGCCGGTGCTTTGCAGGCAGCTCGTTCGGAGGCTCCAGGTCCAGCCTTTCAGCAACTTGCGAACGACAGTGAGATAGGGGAGGTTGCGACGCAATCCTTGATCGATTTCTTCGAGGAGACCAACAACAGGCAAGTGGTCACAGCGCTCATGGATCAAGTGCAGGTTGAAAGGCCTGCCGCCGCCTCCGCGAAATCGCCTATCTCCGGTAAAATAGTAGTATTCACCGGCGCGCTTGAGCGAACAACGAGAGACGAGGCGAAAGCGATTGCCGAACGTCTCGGGGCTAAAGTCGCTAGTTCGGTGTCTTCAAAGACGGATTTGGTGGTGGCTGGACCCAGCGCGGGCTCGAAGCTGAGGGATGCGCAGAAATTTGGCGTTAAGGTATTGACTGAAGAGGAGTGGGCTGAGATCTCAGGAAATGAATAGTTCATTCATTGTCCAGTCGAGTAGCCCATGTCGATACTCGCAATTGATTTTGAGACTGCAAATGAAAAGCGGTCGAGCCCATGTGCATTGGGACTTGCTTGGATCGAACGAGGTCAGATTGTCCGTCGTGAGTATCGTCTGATAAAGCCGAAAGAGATGCGTTTTGGTGTCTTTGAGGCGAAGGTGCATGGCCTCTCGCCGTCAGAGGTCAAAGATGCACAAGAGTTTCCAGAAGTGATTTCCGAGTTCTTATCCGACATCCAAAGTGGTCTTTTATTGGCCCACAACGCTCAGTTCGATGTCGACGTGCTTTGCGCGACCCTCGCACTTTACGGAATTGCGATCCCTCGTTTTTCATTTCTTTGCAGTCAGCGAGTTGCCAGTCGTGTCTGGTCTGACGAGAAGTCGTTAAAGCTCTCAGCTCTCGGCGAGAAGCTGGGGATTTCCTTTCGGCACCATCAGGCGGATGAGGATGCGTTTGCCTGCGCTCATATCATCCTGGCGGCTGCTGCCCATCTTGGCCTCTCTGAGGTCCTCGATATCGCACCGCGTCTTGGGCTGCGGCTCGGCTTCGTCGATGAGGTCGGAGTCGTCCTTTGTGAAGACCTTCCCTTATGCGACAAGAATGAGGGGGTGCCCTCGTTTCGTTATGCGAAGCGTCTCTCAGCATTCGTGAATGAAGCGAAGACAACCATTCCTGAAAAAAGTCTTCATTTCGTTGTCAAAGGCAGCAGCGGAAATCAGTACAATGTTTCGGAGATCAAGAAGGACGGTGTGTTCGACCTGAAGTGCGAATGCACTGGATGGAAGACGCGGCATCGTTGTAGGCACGTCCATGCCTTGCTCTATGGAGAGGTGGATAGCTTGATTTCGGACAATGTTGATGATGTTAAGAAGCTTCAGCTCATCATCAAGGGTCTCGGAGGAGTTCCTCCGCTGTATGCGGATTGGTTACCGCCACCGCAGCGATGAATCGGTAGCCAAGCCAAGCCTATAAGCCGCCGCTCCACCCGCGCCGTCATCCTGAGGTGCCCGAGCGCAGCGAGGGCCTCGAAGGATGGGCCGCAGGGACTCGCAGCCGCATCCTTCGAGACGCCCGGCTTCGCTGCGCTCCGCCGGGCTCCTCAGGATGACGGCGTTGGTGGTGTGGCGGGCATTGCGTGCGGTTGCACCGCGGACTAATCGCTGAAGGTTATCAAAGGGTCGGCTTGCCACCGCGCGTGTCCCGGACGCCGTGCAGCGTTCTTGACGCTGCACGGCGAGCCGGGACCGTTACGGATGCTGCGCTTGGGACGGTCCCGGCTCGCGGCGCATCGCTTCGCGTTGCGCCGCGAGCCGGGGCACGGCAATCTCACAGCAACTACAACAACCCGGTCTCTTCTTCCTCGGCCTTCTCGATCAGATCCTCGGTGGCGAGCGCGCCGCCGCGCGGCACCAGGAAGATCATCGAGGCCGCGCAGGCCAAGGACAGCACCACCAGCGCGATGTTGAGCGGAACGGGCGTGGCGAAGTGGCCGCCGAGCCAGGCGCCGAATTGCGAGCACAGCGCGCCGAACCCCATCTGCAGAAATCCCATCAGTCCCGAGGCGGTGCCGGCGGCCTCCGGCTTGACGCTGATGGCGCCGGCGGCGGAATTCGACAGCACGAAGGCGGTGGCGAAGGTGATCAGCATGTGGGTGCCGAACAGCCAGCTCGGCTGCTGATTGTAGCCGAGCAGACCCCAGATCAGGTTCAGCGCGGCGCCGAGCAATTGCAGCGCGAGGCCGAACCAGATCAATCGTTCCAGGGAGTGCCGCGGCGAAAACCGCACGCAGCCGAGATTGCCGATTAGATAAGCGAGGCCGGAGGTGGCGAACCAGGCGCCGTATTCGGCGGGAGAGCGGTGCATCTGCATCACCACCACATAGGGCCCGCCGCCGGCGAAGGTGAAGATGATCGAGGACGCCAGCACCTGGCACAGCACATAGCCGACGAAGGCGCGGCTGGTGGTCAGGCTGCGGGCGTCCGACAAAAAGCTCGCGCCGGGCAGCCGATCGGCGGCGCGCCGCGTTTCCGGTAGCGCCACCGCAACCAGAATGGTGACCAGCACCGAAACCAGCGCGAGGACGTAGAAGATCGCGCGCCAGCCGAGGCTGATTTCCAGCACGCCGCCGAGCAGCGGGCTCAGCATCTGCGCGATCATCATCACCGCGACCACCAGGCTGATCATGCTGCCGACGCGCTCGCGCGGATAGAGGTCGCGGATGATGGCACGGCCGATTACCATGCCGCAGGCGCCGCCGAGCGCCTGCAGGAATCGCGCGGCGATCAGTTGCGGCAAGGTTTCGGCGAAGATGCAGCCGACGCTCGCCAGCATCATCAGCGCCATCCCGCCGAGCATCACCGGCCGGCGGCCGAGCTTGTCCGACAACGGCCCGAGCACCACCTGCGAAAACGCGATGCCGACCATGAACAGCGACACCGTCATCTGCGCGATCGAGATGTCGCGGCTGAAGTCGCGCGCCAGCATCGGCAGCGCCGGCACCAGAATATACATCGCGACCGGCGCGGCGCCGGTCATCGCCACCAGCACCAGCAGCATCGAGCGGGAGATCAGTTTGTTGTCGGGGGCGGGAGATCCGGTCGGCGGCGTGTTGCCCGTCAGTCCGTGCATGGGGTGGCGTGCCAGTCCTAACCGATGTTGCGATGGTTGGACTGTACCGACGTCGCCGCCGAGCGAGCAGCGGCTTTTCGGAATACGGCTAGGCGATTTTCGGGACCGTGGCCGATTAGGCCAGCGGCTGCGTCGCGGCGTCGAGCCAGACCTTGGTGGCTTCGTCGAGTTGCGGCCGCACGTCATGCCGAACCCGCGCGTGATAGTCGTCGAGCCAGCCGATCTCGGCGTCGCTGAGCGAACAAACATCGATCAGCCTTCGATCGATCGGCGCCAGCGTCAGCGTCTCGAACCCGTTCATCGGCTTTTCGGCGCCGACGATCGCGGCCTCGACTACCAGTTCCAGGTTCTCGATCCGGATGCCGAACGAGCCGGCCTTGTAGTAGCCCGGCTCGTTGGACAGGATCATGCCGCGCTTCAGCGGCGTGGTGCCGAGCTTAGAGATCCGCGCCGGGCCTTCATGCACCGACAGATAGCTGCCGACGCCGTGGCCGGTGCCGTGCTCGAAATCGATCCCGGCCTGCCAGAGAAATTGCCGCGCCAACGTATCGAGCTGCGCGCCGGTGCTGCCGTCGGGAAAGACCGCGCGCGCCAGCGCGATGTGGCCGCGCAGTACCCGGGTGAAGCGGTCGCGCATTTCCGCGCTCGGCTCGCCGATCGCGATGGTGCGGGTGACGTCGGTGGTGCCGTCCTGATATTGCGCGCCGGAATCGATCAGCAAGAGGTCGCCCGGCGCGATCCGGCGGTTGGACTTGCGGGTGACGCGGTAATGCACGATGGCGCCGTTCGGGCCGGTGCCGGAAATGGTGGGGAAGGAGACGTCCTTCAAGGCGCCGGTGTCGCGGCGGAAGCTCTCCAGCGCCTCCACGGCGTCGATCTCGGTCAGCTTGCCGGAGGGCGCCTCGCGGTCGATGAAGGCGAGAAACCGTGCCAGCGCCACCGCGTCGCGGCGATGCGCGGTCTTGGTACCTGCGATCTCGGTTGGGTTCTTCACCGCCTTCAGCAGCGTCACCGGGTCGGCGCCGCGCAGCGGCTTGCCGCCGGCCGCGGTGATCAGCCGGGTCAGCGCGTCGGCGGCGGTGGCGCTATCGAGCGCGATCGCCGCGCCGGTTTGCGCCAGCGTCTGCAGCGCGGGCGTCAAGGCGTCGGGCTCTTTCACCTCGGCGCTGTGCTCGAGATGATCGCGTGCGCTGTTCGACAGCTTGCGGGCGTCGATGAAGATGGTCGGCCGTCCGTCGCGCGGCAGCAGCGCATAGGACAGCGGCAATGGCGTGTGCGAGACGTCGGCGCCGCGGATGTTGAAGGTCCAGGCCACCGCGTGGGAATCCGACAGCACCAGGGCGTCGGCGCCAAGCGGCCCGAGCTCAGCGCGGATCCGCGCCAGCTTGTCGGCTTCGCTTTCGCCGGCAAATTGCAGACCGTGCACCGCCACCGGCCCGAGCGGCGGCGCCGGACGCTCCACCCACACCGCGTCGAGCGGGTTGCTGTCGACCGCGACAAGCTCGGCGCCGGCCTTGGCGCAGGCCTGGGCAAGCCGCTCGGCTGCCGCGGAAGTGTGCAGCCACGGATCAAATCCGAGGCGGTCACCCGGTTTGAGATGCGCGCCAAGCCAGTTTTCCGGCGGAGGTTCAACCAGGGGTTGGACACTCCAGGCCCGGCCGTCGACCTGTTGGGCTGCCTGCAGCGTATAGCGGCCATCGACAAACACTGCGGCTTCGGCGACCAGCACGATCGCCAGACCGGCCGATCCGGTGAAGCCGCAGATCCACGCCAGCCGCTCTTCGGACGGCGCGACATATTCATTTTGTTGCTGATCGGCGCGGGGAATCACGAATCCGCTGAGCTTGCGCCGCAGCAATTCCTCGCGAAAGGCGGCGAGCCGCGCGGTCAGCGCGACGCCGCTGTCAGGCTCTTCGAAGGTCTGAAAAAGCGCTTCGAACATTCCTCACCATCCTCATCGAGCCTCGCTGCCGCGATCGTGACGTAAAATACCCACGTAGTGGCACGCAATGTGCATGAAATATAGTGCTTTAGACGCAAAAGCGAAATCGAATTGCTGCAAGGCACGGTTTCGCTGAGCAACTGGGGAAATCCCAGGGGTGTTTCAACTCAACGATGAGGGGATACACATGCCTGCATTCACGTTCGAGAAGATATCTCCGCCGGCCCGCGGTGGTCCACCGCCGGTCACTGAAAAGAAACACCGCGGCTTGATCGTCCAGATTCTGGGTCGCTTCGTCGACACCCGCCGTCCCCATCCCGAAGACGACGAGTCCACCGGCGAACAATCGCCGCCGAAGTAACACTCCCGCTCACAGCATCAGGCGCCGCGGCGCAGCAGCACGCTGCTCCAGCCTTCGACGATGATCGCTTTGACGAGCATCAGGCCGCGCGCGCGGTAGGCCGCGATCACGCTGCGGGTCTGATGCGGCAGCAGGCCTGAGAGAATAATATCGGCGGACGGCGCCAGATGCGCCGCCATCGGCGTCGCCAATTGCCGCAGCGGATTGGCCAGGATGTTGGCCAGCACCAGATCGAACGGCGCCGCTTGGCGAAACTGCGCATCGGCAAAGCCCGCGGCGCAGATGCCGTCTAACAGATGGCCGACGCCGTTTAGCCGCGCATTGTCGCGCGCTACCCGCACCGAGACCGGATCGATGTCGCTGGCGGTGACGCGCTGTTGCAGCGCCTTGGCGGCGGCGATCGCCAGCACACCGGTGCCGGTGCCGAGGTCGAGCACGTTGCGCGGGCTGCGCCGCTTCAACACCGCGTCGAGCAGCAACAGGCAGCCGCGGGTGGTGCCGTGATGGCCGGTGCCGAACGCCAACGCCGCCTCGATCTCGATGCCGAGCTTGTTCGGCGCGATGCTGTCGCGGTCGTGCTGGCCGTGCACCACGAAGCGGCCGGCGGGCACGGGATCGAGCCCCTCCAGGCTGGCGCGGACCCAATCCTTGGCTTCGATCGTATCGAAGGCCAGCGCCGCGGCGACATCATCGCCGGCGGCCAGCGCCACCAGGCTGCGCACCGACGCCTGCTCGGGCGGCTCGGCGAAGTTCAGCGCGAGGTCCCAGGCGCCGTCGCTGCGCTCGAACGCGGCGACGGCGGCCGCACCGTCATCGAAGCACTCGGTCAACAGATCGACGACGCGGCGGGCGGTTAGTTCGTCGCCGATCGCGGCGCTGGCGCGAAAGGTGGTCGGGGTCAGTGGCATGTTGGATTATCTCGGTCGGGGAGGGGGAGGGGCGGCTGTTCAAGTCGATCAGCGGGTTATCGAGTGAACTTGTCTCTTGAGCTTTCTTAGTGGGCCTTGCGTTGCCTGCAATGTCGGCAATTGCACTGAGCGCCGACAGGGGTGAAGTGCACCAACCCGTGCAACACCCCACCAACCGCGTCGAATTTTGGAGCGATTATGTCGAATAACGACGCATCGCCATTCTCGTAATATTTACGAATAGCATGGGCTACCAAGTCTGCGTATTGGACTAGCCGTGTCGCTTTTGAATCAACAAACATTGGCACGTCAGCCAGATTGTATAGTTGACCCCACCGATGCCCAACTGTCCTGAAATTTCTAGCTAGACCCTGTAAAGATGTTTCATATGTCGTCTTGTCTAAGATAATCAGACCGCGCTGAGTGTTATCTGCCTTGTGGAGTCTTCCGAGAAATCGGTCAAAGCGGTTGCACACCTGCTCAAAAGCATATTCCATCGGGTCAGCAGGCGAGATGGCTGCTTTGTGTATCGCAGCCCCAAATAATGTGACTTGGTTCGATTTTCCGAGAATGCCAAGCGCGTCTCGATACGCTTTAATCCGGTCCTCCTTTCCGATGCCGCGCCAATGCTTCTTGCCGCCGAGGATATCCGCCCCGCGGAACTCAAGGCTTTGCGGGCTTTCCGGCCAGAGCTTCGTGGCTATGTCGTCTAAATTGCTGGCGAACCAATGCGGCTGTCGCTCGAATACGCACAGCCCGGCTAGAACAATGTGCCGGTCCGATGCGGTGGTTACAGAGCCGGAATCGTCCAAATAGAGGAGGTGCATGGCAAAAAAAGGCGGCCGGGTGGAATAAAGATTCCAACGGTCCACGACGGCGGACCTCCCGACCACTCGGACAGGATATATCACTGTCCTTTCTATTAACAACCCGCCAAAGCAGCTGGTTCCGACAAGCTGGCCAATAGAATTTCCCCAGGTCGTCAAGACGTTGTGCACCGGCTTATACAGGAGTTGTGCACAGCTCATGCAGCGGTTCTGCAGGGCTTTTCCAACATTCGCCTGCAGCTTCTGAGTTCCTTTTGTTGCTTCTTTATCAGTTGCTTGCGACGAACATCAGAACCGGTTTGTCATGAACAGCGCGCGGTGGTCGGCCAAAATCGCCCTTGCTGCGTTGTGGCCCGGCGCGCCGGTGACGCCGCCGCCGGGGTGGGCGCCTGAGCCGCAGTGATAGAGTCCCTTCACCGCGCCGCGATAGTTGGCGTAGCCGAGCATCGGCCGCGCCGAGAACAGCTGGTTCAGCGACAGCGCGCCATGGAAGATGTCGCCGCCGAGCAGGCCGAAGTCGCGCTCCAGATCGAGCGGCGACAGCGCCTTTCGGCCGATCACGCTCGCCGCGAATCCCGGGGCGTGGCGGTCGACGGTGGCGATCATCAGGTCGGCGACGGTGTCGCGGTGCTGGTCCCAGGACGCGCCGTCGGGCAGCGTCGGGGCGACGTGCTGGCAGAACAGGCTGGCGACGTGCTGGCCGGGCGGCGCCAGCGAATCGTCCAGCGTCGAGGGGATCAGCATCTCCACCACCGGCTCGCGGCTCCAGCCGTGTTCGCGGGCGTCATGCCAAGCGCGGTCCATATAGCCCAAGCTGGGGCCGATGATGATGCCGGCGCTGAGGTGGTCGCCTTCGCCGGGCAGCACGCTGAACGAGGGCAGCTCGCTCAGCGCGACGTTGATCCGGAAGGTGCCGGAGCCGTTGCGCCAATGCGTCATGCGCTCGCGGAATCCCTCGGGCTGCGCGTTGGCCGGCAGCAGCTTGGTATAGAGCAGCTTCGGGTTGACGTTGCTGGCGACATATTTCGCCCGGATGGTGCGGCCGTCGTCGAGCGTCACCCCGACCACGCGGTCGCGCTCCACCAAAACCTCGCGGACCCCGGCCGAGGTTTCGATTTCGGCCCCGGCGCTGCGGGCGGAGGCCGCCATCGCTTCCGAGATCGCGCCCATGCCGCCGATCGCGTGGCCCCAGATGCCCTTCTTGCCGTTCACCTCGCCGAAGGCGTGATGCAGCATCACGTAAGCTGAACCGGCAGCGTAGGGGCTGGCGTAATTGCCGACGATGGCGTCGAAGCCGAACAGCGCCTTGACCAGATCGCTCTCGAACCAGCCGTCCAGCATGTCGCCGGCCGAGCCGGTGAATAAATCGAGCAATGTGCGCTGCTGCGCCAGCGACAGGCCGCGCAAAATGTTGGCGGTGCCGAGCGCGTTGATCGCCTCGCGGATCGCACCGACGCCGAATCCCTCGACCAAATTAGGCGGCGCCCGCAGCACGAAACGCCGCAGCACGTCGGCGACGGCTTCCAGCTCGGCCATGAAGCGGTCGATCGTGCCGGCGTCGGCCTTGCTGAGCTTCTTGACCGACCGCTGGGTGCGGCCTTCGCCGGTGAGCAGGTAGCGGCCGTGCGGTCCGGGCAAAAAGTTCTGCGCCCGGCGCTCGACGATGCGCAGCCCGTGATCGTGCAGCTTCAGATCGGCGATGATCTTCGGGTTGAGCAGGCTGACGGTATAGGCGGCCACCGAATTGCGGAAGCCGGGGTGAAACTCCTGCGTTACCGCCGCACCGCCGACCACGGCGCGGCGCTCGACCACCTTCACGCGCAACCCGCTCATCGCGAGGTAAGCCGCGCAGGTCAGGCCGTTATGGCCGGCCCCGATGATCAGTACGTCAAAATCCGGCATCTGGCCTTCACGACGGTTCGGTGAAATTCAAAGGCCCGGGCGGCCACGCCACGCGCGGGCCTTTATCGAAGAGTTGGATGACTGGCACAAGCAGGGCATGTTAGATCTCAGCACACCTTCGTCCATCTGTCTCGCTCATCGCTCGCGCGATGCCCGCCGACCGCCCGGCGCCCGCCGGATCATGTTGGAGTTCTCATGACGTCGTCGACGCCCGCCGCCGCCTCGGAACCGCTCGTCCAATCCCGCAACGGCTTGATTCTGGTGGTCTATACCGCGGCGATCTTCACCAGCGCGCTGTTGCTTTTTTCGGTGCAGCCGTTGTTCACCAAAATGGTGTTGCCGCGGCTCGGCGGTTCGCCGGCGGTGTGGTCGGTGGCGATGGTGTTCTTCCAATCGCTGCTGCTCGGCGGCTACGCCTATGCGCACTACCTGATGCGGCTGCGGAGCCGCACCATTCCGGTGGTGGTGCATCTGTTGTTGCTGCTGGTGGCGTTTCTCGGTCTGCCGCTGTCGATCGCGGGCGGTTGGGGCACGCCGCCGTCCAGCGGCTACGCGTTCTGGCTGCTCGCCTTGTTCGCGGTGTCGATCGGGCTGCCGTTCTTCGCGCTCGCCGCCAACAATCCGCTGCTGCAGGCCTGGTTCGTGCGCACCGGCCATCCCGCCGGCCACGATCCGTATTTCCTTTATGCCTCGTCGAACATCGGCAGCTTCCTGGCGCTATTGTGCTATCCGCTGCTGCTGGAGCCGATGCTGTCGCTGCACGTGCAGAATCTGGTTTGGACCGGCGGCTACGCGGTGCTGATCATGTTGATCCTGGGCTGCGGCTGGCTGCTGTTGCAGTCGCCCGCGGTGGCGCTGCGCGACGAGGCCGAGGATGTCGCCGCACCGGCGCCCTCCTGGGCGCTGCGGGCGCGCTGGATCTTTCTCGCCGCGGTGCCCTCCGGGCTGCTGATCGCCGTGACCGCGCATATCTCCACCGACGTCGCCGCGGCGCCGCTGTTATGGGTGCTGCCGCTGTCGCTGTATCTGTTGACCTGGGTGCTGGTGTTCCAGTCGCGGCCGTTGTTGCCGCACAAATGGATGCTGGCGCTGCAGCCGGTCGCGATCGCGGTGGTGCTGGTGCTGCTGGCCTATGGCGGCGAGCAGAACCTGCTGCTGACGCTCGGCGGCCATCAACTCTGCTTCTTCATCATCGCGATGGCCTGTCACGGCGAGCTGGCGCGCACCCGTCCGGCGGCGCGCCATCTCACCGGGTTCTATGTGGCGCTGTCGTTCGGCGGCATGGTCGGCGGCTTGTTCGCCGGGCTGCTGGCGCCTTACACATTCTCCTGGATCGCCGAATATCCGATCCTGTTGGCACTGGCGGCGCTGTGCCGGCCGGCCCGCGTCGCGCCGTCGCCGCGCTGGACCCGTTGGTATTGGCTGGCGCTCGCCGCGGTCGCGGTGGCGCTGCTGGCGCCCGCGTTCGCCGGCGGCAAGCTGTTCGAATGGATCGAGACCAACCGGGTGGTGGTGATCGGCGACGTCGCCATGCTGGCGGTAATCGCCGCGCTGGTGCTGCGCGCCAACCGTTGGAAGATCTTCGCCACGGTGGCGCTGGGGCTGGTGCTGCTGCGCGCCTATCCGCACGAGGACGGCCGGGTCGACACGGTGCGCAGCTTCTTCGGCGTCCACAAGATCATGGTGACGGCGAACGGCCAGTATCACGTGCTGATGCACGGCACCACGATCCACGGCGCGCAGAAAGTGCTGAACGACGACGGCTCGCCGGTCACCGGACGGCCCGAGCCGATTTCCTATTACTACAAGGACGGCGGCATCGGGCAGGGCATCAGCGCGATCCGCGCCCGCAAAGGCGCCCCGCTGCGCGTCGCGGTGATCGGGCTGGGCTCAGGCTCGTTGACCTGCGCCGCCGCGCCCGGCGAGGCCTGGAAGTTCTTCGAGATCGACCCGTCGATGGTCGACACCGCGCGCGATCCGAAATACTTCAGCTTCGTGAAAAATTGCGCGCCGGATCTTGCGCCGGTGATGGGCGACGCCAGGCTGACCTTCGCGCAGCAGCCGGACGGGGTCTACGACCTGATCATCGTCGACGCCTATTCGTCGGATGCGATTCCGATCCATCTGGCCACCCAAGAGGCGATGGCGATCTACAAGGCCAAGCTGGCGCCGCAGGGCGCGGTGCTGATGCACGTCTCCAACCGGCATCTCGAACTGGCCAGCGTGGTGGTCGGGATCGCCGACGCCAACGCGCTGAAGAGCTGGGTCTATTCGGAGGATTCCGGCCGCGACGCCGAGTACATCTTCTCGACCTCGGTGGTGCTGTCGGCGGCGGCCGCCGCCGATGTCGGTGCGGTCGCCTCGTCGGACAAATGGGCGGCGACCCCGGCCGACAAAACCCAGCGGGTGTGGACCGACGACTATTCCAACGTGCTCGGCGCGGTGTGGCGGCGGTTACGCGACGGCGAGCAGTGACGCCGCCGCGCCCCGCCGACCGGCCGGCTTAGTCGTAGTAGCCGTAATAGCCGCGCGGCTGATAATATTGCCGCGGCGCATAGACCCGCGCGCCGTAATACTGGGTTTGCGGCTGCGGCGCGGCTTGCGCGTCGTCGTAGCGGCGATAGCCGCGCGGGGCCGGATAGCGCGCCTGATCGGAGCTGCCGTCGGCCGGAGTGATGTAGCCGTCATCGGCGACCTGAGGCACGATCCGGCGCGGTGCCGGCTGCGGCGCGAGTTCGACCGGCGCGCCGACGCCGTCGTAATCCGGGGCGCGACGGGCCACCGCGGTGTTGGCTTTCGGCTTCGGATTGCGCGCCAGCGCGACCTGCGCCGAGCCGGTCAGGCTGACGGTGGTGTTGAGCACGCCTTCGCTCTGCACCAGCGCGTAGAGCGTCGAGGCATTGGCGCGGGACAGCCGGACGCAGCCATGCGAGGCCGGGGTGCCGAGCCGGCCGACCGAATCGGTGCCGTGAATGGCGTGGCCGACCTTGGTGAAGAAGATCGAGTGCGGCATCGGCGCGTCGTCGAATTCCTTGGAGTAGTGGTCTTCCTCCATGCGGAAGGCGCGGAAACTGCCGTTCGGGGTTTCGTGCGACGGATTGCCGGTCGACACCGGCCAGCGATAGCGTTCGACGCCGTCGACCGCGACGGTCATTTGCTGCGCGTCCTTGTCGACGGCGATCGCGACTTTGGCCTGCACGAGGCTGCTGCCGCCGAGCAGAATCATCAGGGCGGATAACGCAACGAGATACCAACGCATGTGAAGTCTGGCCTCCTGGCCCTGATCCGAAGTGCACACTCCGTCCCAGCTATATGCACATCGGTCGCAAAAGTTTCCAGGGGCGGCTCATTGCATCGTTAAGCGGCCGTGATGGCGGCAGCATGGCGCGGCAAAAATCGGTCGCAAGTCGTCGGGAGGGCGCTCGATGATGGAACTTTCGTTCCGCCACCGGGTTACAATGGCGCGTCCCGAACGGGACAGGGGACGGCCACCGGAGGATTCCAATCATGAAGACCACGATTTCGACGCTCGCGCTTCGTTCGGACCGCTCACCCGCGAAGCTGTTGCTGGCGACCGCCGCGCTTGCGCTGGCGTTGCTGGCGATTCCTCACACCGGTAACGCCCAGGGCATCATCGGCGGCGCCGAGCGCGGCTCCCGCGAAGGCAATCGGGCGGCCGGTCCGGTCGGCGGCGTGGTCGGCGGCGCCATCGGTGCCGGTGTCGGCGGCGTGGTCGGTGGCGTCAACGGCGTGCTCGGCGTGCCGGATCGCGGCTACCGTCGCGGCCATCGCGGCCCGCGTTGCCGCGGTTACTACACCCGTAGCGGCCATTATCGCTGCTATCGCTAACAGTCCTCGCTGAAACAGCAAAGCGCGGTCCGATCGGGCCGCGCTTTTTTGTGTTTGTGCGGCTGGTTTGCCGCTCGTCAGTTCTTCAGCCGATAGCCGGTCTTGAAGATCCACCACACCGTGGCCATGCAGATCGCCAGGAAGCCCAGCGTAATGCCGAGGCTGGCGCCCAAGCTGACGTCGGAGATTTCATAGAAGCTCCAGCGGAAGCCGCTGATCAGATACACCACCGGATTGAACAGCGCGACGGTCTGCCAGGCTTCCGGCAGCATGTTGATCGAGTAGAAGCTGCCGCCGAGAAAGGTCAAAGGCGCGATCACCAACAGCGGAATCACCTGCAGCTGCTCGAAATTGCCGGCCCATACCCCGATGATGAAGCCGAACAGGCTGAAGGTCACCGCGGTCAGCACCAGGAAGGTGAGCATCCAGAACGGATGCATGACGTGCAGCGGCACGAACAGCCAGGCGGTGGCGAGGATGATCAGCCCGAGGATGATGGATTTGCTGGCGGCGGCGCCGACGTAACCCAGCACGGCTTCGAAGAACGACACCGGCGCCGACAATAATTCGTAGATGGTGCCGGAGAACTTCGGAAAGTAGATCCCGAACGAGGCGTTGGATACGCTCTGGGTCAGGATCGACAGCATGATCAGCCCGGGCACGATGAAGGTGCCGTAGCTGACGCCCTCGATCTGGGTGATGCGCGAGCCGATCGCGGCGCCGAACACCACGAAATACAGCGAGGTCGACAGCACCGGCGACACCACGCTTTGCAACAGCGTGCGCCAGGTCCGCGCCATTTCGAACAGGTAGATTGCACGTACTGCCCGGTGGTTCATGATCATGCCCTCACCAGGCTGACGAAAATATCTTCCAGCGAGCTCTGCGTGGTGTCGAGATCGTGGAAGCGGATGCCGGCCTCGCGCAACGCCGCGAGCAGGCCGGTGATGCCGGTGCGCTCCGACTTGCTGTCATAGGTGTAGATCAATTCGCTGCCGTTTTCGGCCAGCGCCAGATTGTATTCCGCAAGCTGCGGCGGGACCGCCTCGACCTTGCCGATCAGATGCAGCTTCAGCCGTTTCTTGCCGAGCTTCTGCATCAGCGCCGCCTTCTGTTCGACCAAAATGATCTCGCCCTTATTGATGACGCCGATGCGGTCGGCCATCTCCTCGGCTTCTTCGATGTAATGCGTGGTGAGGATGATGGTGACGCCGGTGGCGCGCAGCGCCCGCACCACTTCCCACATCCCCTTGCGCAGCTCGACGTCGACGCCCGCGGTCGGCTCGTCGAGGAACAGGATCTGCGGCTCGTGCGACAGCGCTTTGGCAATCATCACCCGGCGCTTCATGCCGCCGGACAGCGTGATGATCCGGGAATCTTTGCGGTCCCACAGCGACAGGTCGCGCAGCACCTTTTCGATATAGGCCGGGTTGGCCTTCTTGCCGAACAGCCCGCGGCTGTAGCTCACCGTCGCCCACACCGTCTCGAAGGCGTCGGTGTGCAATTCCTGCGGCACCAGGCCGATCATCGACCGGGCTGCGCGGTAGGCGGCGACGTTGTCGTGACCGTCGACCAGCACCTGGCCGGCGCTCGGATTGGCGATGCCGCAGATGATGCTGATCAGGGTGGTCTTGCCGGCGCCGTTCGGCCCCAGCAGGGCGAAGATTTCGCCGCGGTCGATATCCAGCGAAACGTCGTTGAGCGCCTTCAGGCCGGAGCCATAGGTCTTCGACAGGTGGGAAATGGAGATGATCGGGGGCATCAAGCTCTTCGGGTCTGACAGGGCGATGATCGGCGAAAGCGTAGGCCGAGGCGGCGCGGCGCAGGAGGGCGCGGGGGACGGCTCAAATAGGAACTGCGCCAGCGGTTTGCAATCCGGCCCGGGCAATCGTCGCCCGGCCTCGTGTTTGCAATGACTTAGCCGGCCCGGTTGAGCCGCGACGCGGCAGCGCGGTGGAACCTGGACGCCGCGACGACGTTACCACGCATGGTTGAATCCCTGCCGTCCGAGCCGGTCGAGCGTACGAGTCGCGGCGCCGGCGATCCGACGAAGCGGCTGCTGGTTGCGGCGATGGCGGCGCTGTTGATCGTCGGCGGCGCGGTGGCGTGGCGGATCACCGCCGATCCGGTCGCCCCGACGCTCGCCAAACTGGCGCCGCCGCCGAAAAATCCGCAGCTCGAAGAATTGCTCGAGACCACCAAGGCGCTGCAGATTTCGCAGGAACAGGCGATCGATCAGTTGCAGGTGGTGCAGGATCTGCTGCGGGAGCAACAGGCCGAATCCAAGAAGGCCTCGGACCGCGTCGCTGCGCTGAACGCCAGGCTCGATACGCTGCAGCAGTCGTTCGCCAGCATCGCCCCGCCGGTCACCGAGGAGGCCGTGCCGGACAAGGCGGAGCCGGAGGCGCGCAGCCGCGCTGCAACGTCGCGGGGCAAGGCCAGTTCACGTTCGCGCGCCAAGCGACACGGCACCGCACAGCGGCGTTGATCGATGTTTGAGGTCGCCCGGGACCGCTCAGTCCGCCACCGGCCACTCGATCTCGACCAGCGTCGCCCCGTCGGCCAGCGCCACGAACGCCGGATCGCGCTGCAGCTCTTCGAAAGGCCGCGGTGCTTTCAGCCCGGTCGAGCCATCCGGGTTGGTCCAGTCCTCGCCGGCGGCTTCCAGCGCCTCGATGGCTTCCTCGAGCGCTTCGTCATAGTCGTCGCCGGCGGTGATCAGGCCCGGTATGTCGGGAAACGACACGGTGAAATGGCCGGCGCGGTCGCGGATCACGGCGATGTAGAGTGGCATGGTGAAGTCAGCCTGCGAGTATCGGTTGAAGGATGGCGCTATTCCGCGGCATGCGCTTGCGCTGGAAATTCGATGACCGCGATCATCGCGTCCTTCGCATCCTCAGCAAATTCGTGGTCCTGCCGCAACTGATCGATGGTTCGAGGTGGGCGAAAGCCGGGCGAGCCATCGGCATTGACCCAGTCCTCCGCAGCAAAACTCAGCACCTCTGTGGCCTGCTGCATGGCTTCGTCGAGCGTATCCCCCGCCGTGATAACGCCTGCGATGTCCGGGAAAGACACGCCGTAGCAGCTGTCGGGATCCTTATGGATCAATGCAATATAGTGGGGCATCAATCTTTGCTCCAACCTGCCTGCCGATAAATACTAACGACTGTCCCAAGCGCAATGTCCCGTCTCGGGTGGGCGCGGCTATCCTTCAACATAGCGAGCCCCTCAGCGCCGGCATTTTATGCTGGCGCTGAGACGATCTGCTAGCAAAGATACTACACCCGCTCCACGAAACTATCGACCACCTTCTTTTCGCCGGCCTTGTCGAAGGCGATGGTGAGTTTGTTGCCGTCGACCCGCACCACCTGGCCGTAGCCGAACTTCTGGTGAAACACCCGGTCCTTCAGCGCATAGTCCGACGCCGCACCAGTGGATTTCGCCACCAACTCGCCCTCGATGGTCAGCGGCGCGCGCTTCTTGGCGAAATGATCCGACTCGCCGCGTGACGACGAGAACGGCGACTGCTCTTCGCTGAAGCCGTTACTTCCGCCGCCGCGGCTGTTCTTGGCACGGTTGGCCTGGGCGCGCTGCCAGCCCGGCGTGGTGTAGCTCGAGCCGAAGGATTCCATATTGTCGAACCGCGACGAGCCGTAGCCGCCGGCGCCGCCCCAGCCGGAGCCGCCCTTGGATTCGGTGATCTCGACATGATCGGCCGGCAGTTCGTCGAGAAAGCGCGACGGCAGCGTCGTGTTCCAGGTGCCGTGAATCCGCCGGTTGGAGGCGAAGTACAACTTGGCCCGCTTGCGGGCGCGGGTGATGCCGACATGGGCGAGGCGGCGCTCTTCCTCGAGCCCGGCGCGGCCCTGTTCGTCGAGCGCGCGCTGATGCGGAAACAGCCCTTCTTCCCAGCCCGGCAGAAACACGCTGTCGAATTCCAAGCCCTTGGCGGAATGCAACGTCATCACGCTCACCGCGTCGTCGTCGGCGCCGCCCTCGCGGTCCATCACCAGCGAGATATGTTCGAGAAAGCCCTGCAGGTTCTCGAACTCTTCCATCGAGCGGACCAATTCCTTCAAGTTCTCCAGCCGGCCGGCGGCGTCGGCGGAGCGGTCCTTCTGCCACATCTCGGTGTAGCCGCTCTCGTCGAGCACGATCTCGGCGAGTTCGGTATGCGTCTTCACCTCGCGCTGCATCCGCCAGCGCTCGAACGAGGTCATCAGCTCGCGCAGGCTGCCGCGGGCCTTCGGTTTCAATTCGTCGCTGTCGACGATCGCGCGCGCGGCTTCGGTCAACGGGATCTTGCGCTTCCTGGCATGGTCGTGCAGCAGCTGCACGGTGGCGTCGCCGAGCCCGCGCTTCGGCACGTTGACGATGCGCTCGAAGGCGAGGTCGTCGGCCGGCGAATTGATCACCCGCAAGTAAGCCAGTGCGTCGCGGATTTCGGCGCGCTCGTAGAACCGCGGGCCGCCGATCACCCGGTAGGGCAGGCCGAGCGTGACGAAACGATCTTCGAATTCGCGCATCTGGAACGAGGCGCGCACCAAGATCGCAATGTCGTTGAGCTTGTGGCCGTCGCGCTGCAGCTGCTCGATCTCTTCGCCGATCGCGCGGGCTTCCTCTTCGGAATCCCACGAGCCGGTGACGGTGACCTTCTCGCCGTCGACGTCCTCGGTGCGCAGCGTCTTGCCGAGCCGGCCTTCATTGTGCGCGATCAGATGCGAGGCGGCGGCGAGGATGTGGCCGGTGGAGCGATAATTGCGCTCCAGCCGGATGATTTTCGCGCCGGGGAAGTCGTGGTCGAAGCGCAGGATGTTGTCGACCTCGGCGCCGCGCCAGCCGTAGATCGACTGATCGTCGTCGCCGACGCAGCAGATGTTTTTCGGCGGCGAGGATGCGGCGGGCGGCTCGGCCTCGCCCTTCGAGACGCGCGGGCCTTGCCCGCGCTCCTCAGGGTGAGGGACTAAGTCAGTGCCTGCGCTGGCGATAGTCTCTGCACCGTCATGCTGAGGAGCCGCGCGCAGCGCGGCGTCTCGAAGGATGGAGGAATTCTTTGGCGACGACGGCGCCTGCGCCAGCAGCCGCAGCCAGAGATATTGCGCGACGTTGGTGTCCTGATATTCGTCGACCAGGATGTACTTGAAGCGTTGCTGATACTGCCGCAGCACGTCGGGATGTTCGCGGAACAGCCGGATGTCCTCCAGCAACAGATCGCCGAAATCCGCCGCGTTCAGCACCTTCAGCCGCTCCTGATAGGCGGCGTAGAGCTTGCCGCCGCGGCCGTTGCCGAACACCGCGGCTTCGCCGGCCGGCACCTGCGACGGCGTCAGCCCGCGATTTTTCCAGCCGTCGATCAAGCCGGCCAGCATCCGCGCCGGCCAGCGCTTGTCGTCGATATTGTCGGCGGCGAGCAATTGCTTCAACAGCCGGATCTGGTCGTCGGTGTCGAGCACGGTGAAGTTGGAGGTCAGCTGCACCAGCTCGGCGTGATAGCGCAGGATGCGGCCGCCGATCGAATGGAAGGTGCCGAGCCACGGCATGCCCTCGACGGCTTGGCCGAGCATTTGCCCCAGCCGTAGCTTCATCTCGCGCGCGGCCTTGTTGGTGAAGGTCACCGAGAGGATTTCGCCGGGGCGGGCGCGGCCCGAGGACAGGATATGGGCGATCCGCGAGGTCAGCACCCGGGTCTTGCCGGTGCCGGCGCCGGCCAGCACCAGCACCGGGCCGTCCAGCGTCTGCACCGCGTCGCTCTGCTCGGGATTGAGGCCGGCGAGATAGGCCGGCATCGCCTGGGCGCGAGCCCGCGCGGCGATGCCGCCCGCGGCGGGCTGGTAGCCGGGCAGGTCGTTGGCGAGGCGTTTATTGGTCGGGTCGGTCATGCGAATCGTCTTCCGCCCACGATGGCACCGCGGGCCGGTGCGGAGGAAGCCTCCATAGCGGGGTTATCCGCCATATAGGCCCTGAGGCCGCGGCTTGACAGAGTTGTCTTGCCTTGGCGACGACGGGCGATTGCCGCGAGACCCGGAAAACCCTCGCTTTTCCGTGACTTTGCGGCTCCGATTCGCATCGGAACTTTCGTTCCTAAGATGGATTGTTTCGCCAGGCAGCGCGGCGGCCCCTCGCGCTCAAGTCGAAACCGGATGTGAAAACGGAGTTGGTGTCATGCTGGGTTGGGTTATTACGTTTCTCGTCGTCGCGTTGATCGCCGGCATTCTCGGCTTCGGCGGCATCGCCGGCGCCTCGATCGAAATCGCCAAGATCATTTTCTTCATCGCCGTGGTGCTGTTCCTGGTGTCCGCCGTGGTCGGGCTGGCGCGGGGGCGCAACCGGGTCTAGTTAGGCGCGCTTCGCAGGCATCGCCACGCTGCGGCCGATGCCTTCGGGCCGTGTCACGCCGTGATGGGCCTCGGCCACCGCCTGAATCCGGGCGCGGATATCGGGCGGGAACGGCGCGGTCTTGCGGGAGGTCATGTCGACGTGAAGCGTCATGTTCTCCGAGGTGGCGGAGAGCCAGCCTTCGGTGGCGTGGCGCAACTCCTCGAAGGTATGCAGCCGCTTGTCGTCGGCCTCGATCAGCAGAATCGAAACCTGCGCCGGATCGCCGAGATGCAGTTCGCGCAGGTAGCGCACGTGGCATTCCGCGGTGAAGGTCGAGCCGCCGCGCGTCGTCAGGTAGTCCGCGCCGATCCCGAGATGCAGCCACAGCTCGTCGATCGCGCGGTCGAACAGCACGTTATAATAAGCCATGTTGAGATGGCCGTTGTAGTCGATCCATTCCGGCTCGATCGGCATCACCGAGGCCACGAACGGAACCGGCAGCAGGCCGAGATCGTCGGCGTTGAGATCGTTGGCGGCATCCAGCGTCATTGGCTCTCCTTGTGCGGCGGTTTCGCCGATTCTTCCCATTGACCCCTCCGGCGGCTTTTGACACTTTCGCGGCCCTGCCTGGAGGAGTCGTGACGTGGGCCTGACCATCACCAATCAACCGAAGCGAGCGGAGCCTGCGGCGGTGGCCGCCGCCATTGAAGCGCTCGCCGCACGGTTCGGCAACCGCCTGATCACTTCGCTGGCGGTCCGTGAGCAGCACGGCCACACCACCACCTGGTTGCCGACGCAGCCGCCCGACGCCGTGGTGATGGCGCAGGACACCGCCGATATCCAGGACGTGGTGCGGATCTGCGCCAAGCACAGCGTGCCGGTTATCGCGTTCGGCACCGGCACCTCGCTGGAGGGCCAGATCAACGCCCCGGCGGGCGGGGTCTGCATCGACCTGCGCGACATGAACAAGATTTTGGCGGTGCACGCCGAGGACCTCGACTGCGTGATCCAGCCCGGCGTCACCCGCAAGGCGTTGAATGAGCATCTGCGCGACCAGGGTGTGTTCTTCCCGATCGATCCCGGCGCCGACGCCTCGATCGGCGGCATGGCCTCGACCCGCGCCTCGGGCACCAATGCGGTGCGCTACGGCACCATGCGCGACAACGTGCTGGCGCTGAAAGTGGTGCGCGGCGACGGCGAGATCATCACCACCGGCACCCGGGCGAAGAAATCCGCCGCCGGCTACGACCTCACGCATCTGTTTATCGGCGCCGAAGGCACGCTCGGCATCATCTCCGAACTGACCATCAAGCTGCGCGGCATTCCGGACACCATTGCGGCGGCGGCGTGTTCGTTCGAGACCGTGGAGGGCGCCTGCCAGGCGGTGATCCTGGCGATCCAGACCGCGATCCCGGTGGCGCGGATCGAACTCCTGAACGTCGCGCAGGTGCGCTGCTGCAACGCCTATTCGAAACTGACGCTGCCGGAGACGCCGCTATTGCTGCTGGAATTCCACGGCAGCGAGGCCGAGGTCGCCGAGCAGTCGAAGAATTTCCGCGAACTCGCCGCCGAGTGCGGCGGCGGCGATTTCACCTGGACGACGCGGCCGGAGGATCGCAGCAAACTTTGGCAGGCGCGGCACGACGCCTATTGGTCGGTGCGGGCGCTGCGGCCCGGCGCCGGCGTGGTCGCCACCGACGTCTGCGTGCCGATCTCGCGGCTGGCGGATTGCGTGGTGGAGACCGAGGAAGACTTGAAGCGGCTCGGTCTGGTGGCGCCGATCGTCGGCCACGTCGGCGACGGCAATTTCCATTGCTCGCTGCTCTGCAACGTCGACGACCCCGAGGAGATGGCGCGCGGCGACGAGTTCATGCACCGGCTGGTCGAGCGGGCGCAGGCGATGGACGGCACCTGCACCGGCGAACACGGCATCGGGCAGGGCAAGCAGAAGTATCTCAAGGCGGAACTCGGCAGCGAGGCGCTGGACGCGATGCGGGCGGTGAAGCGCGCGCTCGATCCGCAGAGCATCTTCAATCCCGGGAAGATTTTGCCGCAACCTTAGCGCGATCGAAATAGCGGATCCTGGCGAGAGTTGGATCGATGCGCTTCAAGATTCCCAGGCCGTCATTCCGGGGCGCGAGCAGCGCAAGCTGCGAGCGAGCCCGGAATCCATATGTGGACGGCCCCCGAGCCACAAGAGTTTTTGATGTCGGATCGGATCGCTTGCATCCATATGTCCGGCCTGTTGATGCGGTCGCTTTGGACCGCTGGCCAAGATGGTTTCCGCGACGCGAGCTCCACACATAGTCACGACCTTTACGTGCCAATGGATTCCACGGACTGTCTCGCCTCTCGGATCGATCGATCGCGCCATCTGTCTCCTCTTGCAGCTCCGGCCCGGCCGGCGGGCGAATGCCTGCCGGCCGATCTCTCAGGCGGCGTGCGGCGATGCGTTCAGCATCCGCGCGCCGTCGTAATTTTCTCCGGTCAGCATCAGCTTCCAGGCGATCCGGGCGATCTTGTTGGCGAGCGCTACCGCCGCGAGCTTGGGCGGCTTGCGCGCCAGCAGCGCCAGCAACCACGGCGACGCCCGGCCGCGGCCACGGCGCACCTGCTGGATCACCGCGGTCGCTCCCGCCACCAACAGGCTGCGTAGCAGTTCATCGCCGGCGCGGGTGATGGTGCCGAGCCGAAGCTTGCCGGCGGTGGAATGATCCTTCGGCGTCAAGCCGAGCCAGGCCGCAAAGGCCCTGGCCGAGGCGAAGGTCTGCGGCACCGGCGTTTTCATCACCAGCGCACTGGCGCCGATCGGTCCTACTCCGGGAATCTGCGCCAGCCGCCGGCTGCAGGCGTCGGCGCGATGCCAGGCCAACAGCTTGGCGTCGATCACCTTCAGCTCATTCTGCAGTCGCGCGTAGTCCTGGCCCTGCAGCGCGAACAGCTCGCGCGCCAGCGTCGGCACGGTGTCGTCCTGCGCGATCCGCAACAGCAGCGGCTCGATCTTGTCGAGACCTCTCGGCGAGATCAGGCCGAATTCCGCGGCATAACCGCGAATCGCATTGCTCAGCTGGGTACGCCTTGCGATCAGCTGCTGCCGCAGTCCCATCAGCATCAGCGCCGCCTGCTGCTCCGCGGTCTTCACCGGCACGAACTCCATCGTCGGCCGGCTCATCGCCTCGCACAACGCCTCGGCGTCGCGCCCGTCGTTCTTGTTGCGCTTGACGTAAGGCTTGACGTGCTGCGGCGCCAACAGCTTCACCACGTGGCCGAGTTTGCCCAGCTCCCGCGCCAGGTAGTGCGCCGCACCGCAGGCCTCGATCCCGATCGGCGTCGGCGGCAGCTTGGCGAAGAACGCCAGCATCTCCTTGCGCCGCAGCTTCTTGCGCAGCACCGGCTTCTCGGCGGCATCGACCCCGTGCAGCTGGAAAAAATGCTTCGACGTATCCATCCCAATGCGGATAATCTGCTCCATGGACGGCTCCCATGTTTGAGTTTGCGACAACCTCATTCTGGCACAAAGCGATGCCGTAGGGGGCCGTCCACACCATCATAACCCCTGCAGGGATTATGGATTCCGGACTTGCTCGTTCTTCGAACTCGCAATCCGGAATGACGACTGCCTTTGGATCGGATGCTTCAACCACATCTGAAAATGCTCCAGCGCCGATCAAGCAGTTTGCTGATCCATCTCTGGCTAAAGGCTGTGAACTTGCCATAGTCTGCGGCCAAGGTGCTGCACCGGCGTTTTGAGTCCCGCGCGGGCTCCGCTTGCGCAGGCGTCGCCGGTCGACCCACAGAAGGAGACCGCGTGCAGACGACGCTACTCGGCTTGGCAATGGCTCTGATCATTGCGCTGATCGCCGCACTGGTCGGGCCGTTGTTCATCGATTGGAACCAGTTCCGCCCGCGGTTCGAGGCCGAGGCAGCGCGCGTCGTCGGCGCGCCGGTGCGGGTCGCCGGCGCGCTCGACGCGCGGCTGTTGCCGACGCCGACGCTGCGGCTGCGCTCGGTGGTGGTCGGCAAGGCCGGCGCGCTGGGCCAGGAGAAAGGTCTGGTGCGGGCCGACAAGCTCGACGTCGAGTTCAGCCTCGGCGCGCTGATGCGCGGCGAAGTCCGCGCCACCGAACTCACCGTCGGCGGCCTGGCGCTCGATCTCGCCCTCGATCCGCAGGGCCGGCTGGACTGGCCGGCAGCCTCCGCCTTTGCCAGTCTCGGCGCGCTGTCGATCGACCGGCTGAATCTCACCGGCCGGATCGTGCTGCATGATGCCGCGAGCCATCGGACGCTCGAACTGAACGACATCGCCTTCAGCGGCGAGGTCCGCGGCGCCGCCGGATCGCTGCGCGGCGACGGCAATTTCATGCTGGCCGGCGAGCGTATGCCGTTCCGGTTGTCGGCGGGGCGGCCGGTGCAGGGCAGCGGCACGCGGCTGCATCTGACGCTGGAGTCGAGCGCGCGCGCGGCGTCGTTGGATCTCGAGGGTTTGCTCAACGTCGAGGCCCGCGTCCCGCAATTCGACGGCGTGGTGACGCTCGCCTCCGCCGCAGCGATGGCCGCGGCAAATGCCGACGCCGCGGCGCCGATGCCGTGGCGGCTCGCCGCAAAGCTGAAGGCGGATCCCGCCGCCGCGCGGTTCGATCAGCTCGAGGCATCGTATGGTGCCGAGGCTGCGGCGCTGCGGCTGGCCGGATCGGCCGAGCTGCGGCTTGGCGCCTCGCCGCAGCTGCATGTCGCGCTGTCGGCGCGGCAGCTCGATGCCGACCGCCTGCTCGGACAGCCAAGCGACGCCGCGACGCCGGCGCGCTGGCTGCAGGGTTTGCCGGATCGGTTGGCGGCAATGCCCAAGGCGGGGATTGCCACGCGGCTCGAGATCGGCGTCGAGCAGGCCATGTTCGGCGGGCGCGCGGTGCAGAATCTCGCCGCGGATCTGCACAGCGACGCGCAGAACTGGATTGTCGATCGGCTCGGATTCCGCGCGCCGGGCGGGACCCAAACGATGATCAGCAACGGTCTGATCCAGCCGGGCGCGACGGATAGCCTGCGGGCCAGCCTGGCCGTCGACTCCGCCGATCCTGATCTGTTGGCGGCGTGGCTGACCGGCCGCGCCGAGATCGGCGGCCGCGCGCAGAAGCCGTTCCGACTCAATGGCGAGGTCAGCGCCGGCGCTGGCGGCTTTGCGATCGAGGCCGTCAAGGCCGAGCTCGACGGCGGCCGCGTCGCCGGGCGGTTGGCGCTGTCGCGACAGGCCGGCGGATCACGTCTTGACGCGGCGCTGAAGGCTGAGCGGCTCGATCTCGACGCTGCCGGCGCGTTGCTGCGGGCGCTCGCCGGGCCGCAGGCCGCATGGCCCGACGCTGCCAAGCTGCAGCTGGAGGTCGCCGAGGCGACATGGGCGGGACAAGCGTTGAAGCCGTTGCTGGCGCAGCTCGGTTATGGTCCGGACGGCGTGACGCTCGATCGGCTGCGGATCGGCGACGCTAACAGCGTGCTGATCGAGAGCGCCGGCGCGCTCGACCGCCAGGCCGGCACCGGCAAGCTCACGGTCGACGCCACCGCCGCCACGCTCGGCCGGATCGCCGAACTGATCGCGCCGCTGGCGCCGGTCGCAGCCGCACGGCTCGACGCCAGCGGTGTCGAAGCCGGCCCGGCGCATTTGACGTTGGCCGTAGCGCTCGACCCGCGCGGCGCCGCGACCGATCGTGGCGCGGCACGGGCGACGCTCGAACTCGACGCCCCGCAGCTCAAGGGCCGGGCGAGCTTCACCGCGAGCCCGCTGTTGACGGCGATCCGCAGCGGCGATGTCGAGGCGTTGCGGGCCAGCGACGTCAAAATCGAAAGCAACCTATCGTCGGAGCGCGGCGCGCCGCTGTTGGTCGTGCTCGGTCTGGATGGGCTGATCGCCGCGGGTCCCGGCGCGGCGCGGCTTGAGGCCTCGGCAACCGGAAGCTGGCGCGCGCCGCTCAAGGTCAGCGCCAGGCTGCAAGGCGCCGAGCTCGACGCCGAACTGAAAGGCTCCGGCGATCCCTGGGCCGCCGAGCCGAATGCCACCCTGGACTTGGCCATCCGCCGCGCCAATATCGCGCCGCTGCTGGCGCGCAACGGCGCCGATGCCGCCGCTGCATCCGCCAGCCTGACCTCGCGGCTGGTGATCGCGGGCCAGAAACTCGGCTTCGACGACATCGACGGCGCCGTCGCCGGATCGCGGCTGCGCGGCCGCTTGGCGCTGACCATGGGCGATCAGATCGGCGTCGACGGCGCGATCGGGCTGGATTCGCTGGAGCTTGCGCCGGTGCTGAGGCTGGCGCTCGGCGCCGCCGGCAAGGATCAGACCGCACCGCTCGGCCGCGGAGCGCTGCAAGGCTGGCGCGGGCAACTGGCCTTCGAGGCGTTGCGCGGGGTGGTGCCGGGCGGGATCGAACTACGGCCGGTCAGCGGATTGCTTCGCAGCGATGGCGGTTCGCTGATCATCGACAAGCTCACCGGCAAGATCGGCGGCGGCGACGCTGTCGGCGATATCGCGGTGAGGCGGTCGGCGGACGGCGTCGCGCTGGATGCCCGGCTCAAATGGTCCGGCGTCGATGGCGCCGCGCTGCGCTATCGGGCGCTGGCGATGCCGGCCGGCAAGACGTCGCTGCAAATGACGCTATCGAGCCAGGGCCGCAGCGGCTCGGCCCTGGCCTCAGCCTTGACCGGCAGCGGATTGCTGACGATCGATACCGCGCGGATCGCCGGGCTTGATGCCGGCGTGTTCGTACGGGTGATCGCCGCCGGCCAGTCCGGCGCGGCGGTCGACGAGGACAGGCTGCTGCAGATCGTCGATCCATTGCTGGCGCGAGGCACCCTCGCGGTGGCGCGCGCGCAGATTCCTTTCAGCATCGAGGAGGGCCGCTGGCGCGTCAGCCCGACGACGCTGGACGGCGACGGCGTGCGGTTGGTGGTGTCGGGAGGCTATGACGGGATCGCCGATCAGGCTGACCTTCGCGCCAGCCTGACCTCGACGGCGACCTCGGCCGAGCCGCGGCCGCCGGAAATCCTGATCTTTGCCGCCGGTTCGCCCGACGGCCTGACCCGAAGCGTTGACGTTGCCGGGCTGTCGTCGTGGTTGGCGGGACGGCGGATCGATGCCGAAACCCGCCGGCTGCAGGCCATCGAACGCGAAGAGGTGCCGGCGATCGCCACCCCGGCCTCGATTCCGCCGGTTGCGCCGCCGAGCCCCGCAGCGGAGTCGCCTCCGCCCGGAGATTCCCCCTCGGGTGGCCAGGCGACCGACCTTCCGGTTGCCAGCGTGCCGATGCCGGAACGCGACCCC
This sequence comes from Rhodopseudomonas palustris BisB18, assembly GCF_000013745.1. Taxonomy (GTDB): domain Bacteria; phylum Pseudomonadota; class Alphaproteobacteria; order Rhizobiales; family Xanthobacteraceae; genus Rhodopseudomonas_A; species Rhodopseudomonas_A palustris_F. The sequence goes on along the minus strand of NC_007925.1, from coordinate 3,621,708 downwards.
CGCGACGCCGCGCCGAAACCAAAGCTAAATGCTGTGCGCCCGCCGGTTCGGCCGGCAACGCCTTCGGTGATCGCTGGACCTCAAGTCAACAGCGAACGCGCCACGCCGCTGCCGCCGCCGATCAATGTACGGCCAGCACCCGGCGATGGGCGACCAAGGCTGCGCCCGCCTTTGCAACTGACCCCGCCGGCCGCGCTGCCGGCCCGACCGGCGTTCTGACCGACCCAACGCGCGACCCAGCGAAAGCTGATGTTGCTCAGCCGATCAGTGCGCGGCCAAGCTTTCGGTCTTTACTTCCGGCATCGGCTGGACCGCGCGGGTGCGGAAATAATCCAGCACGAATAGGCGGATAGCGGATGACAGGTTGCCTTGTTGACGGTTGCTGTCGATTTCGCCGACCAATTCGGACAGCGTCATGTCGCGCAAACCGGAGATTTCCTTCATGCCGTTCCAGAACGCCTCTTCGAGGCTGACACTGGTTTTGTGGCCCGCGACCACGATCGACCGTTTCACGACCGGCGATTTCATGTCAGGTCCCCGGTGGTTCGATGTTGATCCAATAACTCATCCGCACGGCTGGTGCGACGTTCGTCCAAAGCGCGTTCGGCCTTTGTCCGCCCGAACCGGGCGCGATTGGCATCCGCTTCCGCAGCGGATTGCGCACGCGCCGTGCGCTTCTTGAAACGTTTCAGGTTGATCACATCCGCCAAGATCGCCCCCCATTAGAGTGGCGACGGGCGACGCGTGCGGTCCGGCGTGTAGGACTTAGCGGGGCCTCGGTCGGCTCGATCACCATCACGACAACTTCCTCATCGCTGCTATTGAGCCTGGGAACCACTGTTCCACGCCTACCCGCGGTTGTTTAGTGGTCGCCATGCAGCAACGCTGCAGCATCAGTTGATCGATCCGCGAGGTCCGGGGATATGATTTACATCAATTCTTCGTGGGAGTTTTGTCTCGACGGCCTCTAAGCACCGGTAATCACCCAGGGTGCGTCATTTTGTCAGGTCGTACCAACCGATCGAACTCAGCCGCCGACACCAGACCGAGCCGAATGGCCTCTTCTTTCAGCGTGGTGCCGCGGGCATGCGCCGCCTTCGCAATCTTGGCGGCGTTGTCGTAACCGATGCTCGGCGCCAACGCCGTCACCAGCATCAGCGACTGCTCCATCAGTTCGCGAATGTGCTTTTCATTGGCACGAATGCCTTCGACGCAGTGTTGAGTGAAGGAGCGGGTGACGTCGGCGAGTAGTTCGATCGAGCCGATCATGCAGTGCGCCATCACCGGTTTGTAGACGTTGAGTTCGAAGTGCCCCTGGCTGCCCGCGACGGTGATGGCGGTTTGGTTGCCGAACACCTGGCAGCACACCATGGTCATCGCCTCGCACTGCGTCGGATTGACCTTGCCGGGCATGATCGAGGAGCCGGGTTCGTTTTCCGGAAGGATCAGTTCGCCGAGACCGGAGCGGGGCCCAGAACCGAGCAGCCGGATGTCGTTGGCGATCTTGAACAGCGCGGTGGCGACCGCATTGATGGCGCCGTGCACGAACACATAGGCGTCGTTGCCGGCCAGCGCCTCGAACTTGTTGGGTGCACTGGTGAACGGCAGCTTGGCGATCGCCGCCGCGTGCCGGGCGAAGGCCTTGGCGAATTTCGGATGCGCATTGAGCCCGGTGCCGACCGCGGTGCCGCCCTGCGCCAGAGGATAAAGTTCGCGCGCCGCCGATTTCAGCCGCGCGATGCCGCTCTCCACCTGTGCGGCGTAGCCGGAAAATTCCTGCCCCAGCGTCAGCGGGGTGGCATCCTGGGTATGGGTGCGGCCGATCTTGACGATGCCGGCAAAGGCCTGCTGCTTGGCGCGGAGCGCTTTGTGCAGCGCGTCGAGGGCAGGCAGCAGGTCGGCGGCGATCAGTTGGCTGGCGGCGATGTGCATCGCGGTCGGAAAGCTGTCGTTCGACGACTGGCTCATATTGACGTGGTCGTTGGGATGCACCGGGCTCTTGGCGCCGAGTTGGCCGCCGAGCAGCTCGTTGGCGCGGTTGGCGATCACCTCGTTGAGGTTCATGTTGCTCTGGGTGCCGGAGCCGGTCTGCCAGACCACCAGCGGGAAATGCGCGTCGAGTTGGCCGTCGATCACCTCGCGGGCGGCGCGGACGATGGCCCGGCTGCGCCGTTGATCCAACAGGCCGAGTTCGCGATTGGTTTCCGCGGCGGCGAGCTTGACGATGCCGAGCGCGCGAACGATCGGCAGCGGCATGCGGTCGTGGCCGATGCGGAAATTCTGCCGCGAGCGTTCGGTCTGGGCGCCCCAATAGCGATCGGCCGGAACGTCGATGGCGCCAAAACTGTCGGTTTCGCTGCGCGTCTTGATCGGACGCGGCGGTTTGGCGGCTTTAGCCATGGCCCCTCACTGGAATGCGATGTGATCGATGTCGCCGCGCTCCCTGATCGGCCAGAGGTGGCGCGCGGCTATTTCTTGCGGAAGCGGTCGAGCCGGACCACTTCGGCGCCCTCGCTGGGCTTCGGTTGCTCGGCCGGGGTCTCGGACGCGGCCGGCGCGTCGTCGCGCGGCACCGCCGGGCTGGCCGGAACCGAGGCCGCGGGCTGGTTTGCCGCCGGCACCTCGCCGGGCAAAGACGGCTCGAATTGCAGGCCGAATTCCACCGACGGATCGAAGAAGCTCTTGATCGACGCGAACGGCACCACCAGACGCTCGGGGATGCCGCCGAACGACAGGCCGACTTCGAAGCGATCCTCGGTCACCACCAGGTCCCAGAACTGATGCTGCAGGATGACGGTCATTTCCTGCGGATATTGCACCAACAGCCGCGGCGACAGTTTGACGCCTTCGGCGGTGGACAGGAAGGTGATGAAGAAATGGTGCTCACCCGGCAGGCCATGCTCCGCGGCGTCCGTCAGCACCTGGCGCAACACGCCACGCAGCGCGTCGCGGGCAAGGACATCGTATCGGATAAGGTCGGTCGCCATGGTTCGTCCCGTCGTGCTTCATGCCGCGCCGGTCGGCGCCTAAGCGTCGCCCGAGTCGGGCGTCTGCAATCATCGTACCCCGGCTGTGCCCGCAGGTCAGCAGTGCTCCGCCGAGAAAAGCGAAATACCCCCGGGCCGGGAGGCAGTGGAGGCTTCTGTTGCCAGGCGCCTCCGAACCCCGCCTGGCGGCGCTTAACCCGCCAGGACTTTCATGTGGTCTTTCAAGCAGCGTTACGCTGCCTGAGCAACCGGAGCATAGTTGTCGTTGGCAACTATTGCATGGCCCGATCACGGCGGAACCATTCCGGACAAAAGCTCGCCCTTTACGCCCTCGTCGATCCTGTTTCGCCCCCGCCGAAGCCCGCGGATTTCGCGGACTTTGGTGGAGGCGCCGGGTACTGCCCCCGGGTCCGAATGGTTTATTGCGACGGCGGTTTATTGTCATAGCCAGCGCACTGGCACTGCAAATATAGGGGCGATTTTCGGTAGCGGAAGCCCGTCGGCGGGCCGGTCGGAGCCCCGCCGGCACGGTTTCACTGGCTTCGCAGCTGGAAAATCGCTAGGCAGGTCGCGGGGTGGGACGACTTTCCAACCAAGAGCAATGGGTCGCAAAGGCCGCGGAGAGACAGGCATGGCTGATACGCTCGGTCGCTCGTCCGATCAAACACGTCCGAGGTCGAGCGGCTGGAATGTCTCCGGGGCGCTGGCGGTGCTGCTGCTGGCGCTCGCTCCGCAGATCGTTCATGTGCTGAGGGCGATCGCCGGGCTGATGTTTCGCGCGCCGATCGGCGATCCGGCTCAGATCGCATTCGACCATGGCGCGGCCTTGGTTGCGGCGCTGCCGGCGCTGCTGCTGTCGCAATTTGCAACGTCGGACCATCCGCTGTCGTCCGATGTGGTATTGGCGCTGACCTACTCCTATCCGCTGTTCGCCCTCGCGGTGCTGACATCGTTCGCTCGGCTGCGCGGGCCGCAGGACTATTATGGCGGCATCGTGCTGATTGCGATCGCCGGCTTCGCGCTGTGGGCGTCGAGCGATCTCGCCGGGATGCACGGATTTTCGTTCGGCCCCGGCACCGCGCCGCGGATGTTCGGCGTATTGCTGATGGGCCTGGGGGCGGCGATCGTCGCGGTCGGGCTGTTCACCGAAGGCCCGGCGCTCGCCGCCTATGCCTGGCGCGGCCCGCTGTTTGTATCGCTGGCGATCCTGTGCTTTGCGGTCGCGATCCGGCCGCTCGGCCTGGTGATCTCGGCCTTCGCCAGCTTCATGATCGCAGCGCTCGGCACCGCGGAAATCCGCTGGCGGCAAACCACCCTTGTCGGGCTCTGTCTCACCGCCTGCTGCAGTCTGCTGTTTCCTTACGGCCTCGGTCTGCCGTTGGCGCTGCTCCCACGTTTTCTGACCCCGTGAGGAGCAATGGCGGATCTGTTTTCCAACCTCGCGCTCGGTTTTGGCGTCGCGTTTTCTCCCGTCAATCTGCTGCTGTGTCTGATCGGGGCGCTGGTCGGCACGCTGGTCGGCGTGCTGCCGGGCATCGGCACCGTCGCCACCGTGGCGATGCTGCTGCCGATCACCTTCGGCCTGCCGCCGGTCGGCGCGCTGATCATGCTCGCCGGGATCTATTACGGCGCCCAGTATGGCGGCTCCACCACCTCGATCCTGGTCAACATTCCGGGTGAGGCCGGCTCGGTGGTCACCACGCTGGACGGCTTCCAGATGGCGAAGCAGGGCCGCGCCGGCCCGGCGCTGGCGATCGCGGCGATCGGGTCGTTCTTCGCCGGTTGCGTCGCCACGGTGTTGATCGCGGTGCTCGGCGCGCCGCTCACCAGGTTGGCGCTCGCTTTCGGCCCCGCGGAATATTTTTCGCTGATGGTGCTCGGGCTGATCTTCGCCGTGGTGCTTGCCAAAGGCTCGGTGCTGAAGGCGATCGCGATGATCGTATTCGGCGTGCTGTTGTCGATGGTCGGTTCGGATGTCGAGACCGGCGCCTCGCGGATGGCGTTCAACATTCCCGAACTCGCCGACGGCATCGGATTCGCCACGGTGGCGATGGGCGTGTTCGGCTTCGCCGAGATCATCCGCAATCTCGACGCCGGCGCGGAAATCGATCGCGAATTGGTGCAGCAGAAGATCACCGGATTGATGCCGACCAGGAAAGACCTGGCCGAGTCCGCCCCGGCGATCCTGCGCGGCACGATTCTGGGATCGATCCTCGGCATCCTGCCGGGCGGCGGCGCGGTGATCGCCTCGTTCGCCGCCTACACTTTCGAAAAGAAGATCGCCCGCGATCCGTCGCGGTTCGGCCGCGGCGCGATCGAGGGCGTCGCCGCCCCGGAAAGCGCCAACAACGCCGCGGCACAAACCTCGTTCATTCCGCTGCTGACGCTCGGCATTCCGCCCAATGCGGTGATGGCGTTGATGGTCGGCGCGATGACCATCCACGGCATCGTGCCGGGGCCGCAGGTGATGCAGAAACAGCCGGAATTAGTCTGGGGCATGATCGCCTCGATGTGGATCGGCAATCTGATGCTGCTGGTCATCAACCTGCCGCTGGTCGGCATCTGGGTGCGGCTGTTGCGGGTGCCGTATCGGCTGATGTTTCCGGCGATCGTGATCTTCTGCGCGATCGGGATCTATTCCATCAACAATTCGCCGCTCGACGTCATCCTCGCCGGCGCCTTCGGGCTGCTCGGCTATTGGCTGATCAAGCACGATTTCGAGCCGGCGCCGCTGTTGCTCGGCATGGTGCTGGGGCCGCTGATGGAGGAAAATCTTCGCCGCGCGCTGCTGATTTCGCGTGGCGACGCGACGGTATTCTTCACCCGTCCGTTATCGGCCGCCTTGATGGCGTGCGCCGCGGTGCTGTTGGTGCTGGCGCTGCTGCCATCGCTGCGGCGGAAGCGCGACGAGGTCTTCGTGGAATCCGAAAGTTGATATTTGGATGCGCCGCGACGTCGCGGCGCTTGACGCGACGATATGTTGCTGAACAAGTAGTGGCTTTCCTGAATTGATGCCGGTCTCCCGGGGAGACGCAGATGGATTTATTGAAGCGCTTGCTGGCGGTGACCCGCCTGGCGTTCGCCGGTATTTTAGTAATTGTTACCCAATGCGCTGCCGCCGACGACTATCCGTCGCGGCCGGTTACCGTGATCGTTCCGTTCGCCGCCGGCGGTCCGACCGACGTCCTCGCCCGCATCGTCACGGTGCATATGGCGCGGACGCTCGGTCAAAGCATGGTGATCGAAAACGTCGTCGGCGCCGGCGGCACCACGGCGACGACCCGCGCAGCGCGGGCCCCCAATAACGGCTACACGCTGATCGTCGGCCACATGGGCACGCACGCGGCGGCCGTGCCGCTGTATTCCAAACTGGCCTATGATCCGCAAACCGACTTCGAGCCGGTCGGGCTGCTGGCCGGCACCCCGATCGTGATCCTGGCGCGCAAGGATTTCCCGGCGAATAATCTCCGGGAGTTCGTCGCTTACGTGCAGGCCAATACCGAGAAGCTGAACGCCGCGCATGCCGGCCTCGGCTCGGTTTCCCACGCCTCCGGCGAGTTGCTCAATTCGATCCTGGGAATTCGCCCGACCGGCGTTCCGTACAACGGCACCGGCCCGGCAATGAACGCGCTGGTCGGCGGGCAGGTCGATTACATGTGCGATCAGATCGTCAATGCGGTGCCGCAGGTCAAAAGCGGAACGATCAAGGCCTACGCCGTGGCGACGCAGCAACGCAATCCGTCGCTGCCGGATGTCCCCACCACAGCCGAGGCCGGACTGCCGGAGCTCGAGGTCCAGGCCTGGAACGCCTTCTTTGCCCCGAAGGGAACGCCGCCCGCGGTGATCGCAACGCTCAACGCGGCGGTGTCCAAGGCTTTGGACGACGCGGTGGTTCGCAAGCAATTGCTCGACCTCGGCAGCGTCATCCCGACGCCCGCGGAGCGGACGCCCGAAGCTCTGGCTGCCCTGGTCAGAAGCGAGATCGCGCGGTGGACCCCGCTGCTGACGCAGAATTGGCATTGAAACGACGCGGCCAGTCAGCGGAGCGGGGACGGATCCCGGTTCCATCTTGTCGGTTGTGGTCGCGATAGGCATCTTTGGGCTATGCAGCGGCGAGCGAGTCGCCGCAGCCGCGGTGCAACAGCGCGCCACGGCCCCAAGTCTTCCGGAACACGCCTTCAGCATGAACCAGTATCACGACCTGCTCCAACGGATTCTCGGCGAGGGCGCCGAGAAGCACGACCGCACCGGCACCGGCACGCTGTCGGTGTTCGGGCATCAGATGCGCTTTGCGCTCGACGCCGGCTTTCCGATGCTCACCACCAAGCGGCTGCCGCTCAAGGCCATCGTGCATGAATTGCTCTGGTTCCTGAAGGGCGACACCAACATCAAATATCTCAAGGACCACGGCGTCTCGATCTGGGACGAATGGGCCGACGAGAACGGCGATCTCGGGCCGGTCTACGGCTCGCAATGGCGCTCCTGGCCGGCCGCCGATGGCCGCAGCATCGACCAGATCGCCGACGTGGTCGAGATGATCAAGCGCAACCCGGATTCCCGGCGGCTGATCGTGACGGCGTGGAATCCCGCCGAGATCGACCAGATGGCGCTGCCGCCGTGCCATTGCCTGTTCCAGTTCTACGTCGCGCGCGGCCGGCTGTCGTGCCAGCTCTATCAGCGTTCGGCCGACGTTTTCCTCGGCGTGCCGTTCAACATCGCCTCCTACGCGCTGCTGACCATGATGGTGGCGCAGGTCACCGGGCTCAAGCCCGGCGAGTTCATCCACACGCTCGGCGACGCGCATCTTTATTCCAACCATCTCGAGCAGGCGCGGCTGCAGCTGACGCGGACGCCGCGCGATCTGCCGGTGATGACGATCAATCCCCAGGTGACGGACATCTTCGGCTTCCGCTTCGAGGATTTCACGCTGCACAACTACGACCCGCATCCGCACATCAAGGCCGAGGTGGCGGTGTAGATGATGGCGGAAATCCAAAAAGCTCGGCTGATCGAACTTGCCGATGCCAAGCTGCAGGATGCCAAGCTGTTGCTTGAAGCGGGCAGTGCCGGAAACGCTTATTATCTCGCGGGCTATGCCGTTGAACTGATGCTCAAAGCGATCTTGTCGAGTCAATTTAAGGCCGATACATTGCCCGACAAAGCTCTATTGAAGGACGCTTTCACGCACAATTTCTCCCAGTTGGTGAACCTGTGTCATCTGAAGGATGATCTTCAAGCTCATCAAAACGTCGATGCTGAATTTCGGGGATTGTGGCAAATCGCGTTGAGCTGGACAGAGACCAGTCGGTATGGCGAGTTCAGTGTGAATGAAGCCGCTGATCTCATTGAAGCCATCGAGAAAGGAATTCTGCCGTGGTTGCGCAGCAAGCTGTAGCAGGAGAGTTCGAGACGGCGCGACGGTTGCTCGACCTCCTCGAGCAAGATGGGTTTTTGGTCGAGACCGCGATCTGGGTCCTCGATGACGAGGGGCAGGGCCGTCTTTACATCGTGCCTCGCGAGCGTTCCGAACGCGCGCTCCGGCAGACCATCCGCATTGCACAGACCATCGTCGATCACAGCGATGAACTTCCCGATCGCGACGATTTGCTGTACTCGGTCGTCAAACCGGACAATCCGATAGTTCAAGCGGTAATGTCGGTCTCTGCGCGGAATAATCGTGTCCGCGGCGCCTACAGCAATGGCACCTATGTAGACGAGGCGTACATCCTTCGACCCGCCGCATGATCCAAATCGTGCTCATCGTCGCGGTGGCCGACAACGGCGTGATCGGATCGGCCGGCGCGTTGCCGTGGCGGCTGAAGTCCGACCTGCAGCGGTTCAAGCAATTGACCCTGAACAAGCCGGTCGTGATGGGCCGCAAGACCTTTGCGTCGATCGGCCGGCCGCTGCCGGGCCGCACCAACATCGTCATGACGCGCGACACCGGGCTGACGCTGCCCGGCGCGGTGGTGACAAGCTCGTTTGACACCGCGCAGGCGATCGCCCGCGGCGATGCGCTGCGGCGTTTTGCCACCGAGATCGCGGTGATTGGCGGGGCCGAAGTGTATGCGCAATGGCTGGCGGTCGCCGACCGTATCGAATTGACCGAAGTTCACGCCTCGCCTGCCGGCGATGCCCATTTTGCAGCGCTCGACGCCGCCGCGTGGGAGGAAGCCGGTCGAATCCGCAACGCCGCGGCGGCCGACGACAGCGCGGACTTTTCCTATGTGACGTATCGCCGCCGAACGGTGCGTTAACCCCGCCGAATGACGATTACATTGACAAATGCGGGTTCAAGCTTAGCTCACGACAGCGAGAAGCTGCGTTGTAAGGGCGGTGCCCGTCCCCTATAACGCCGTACAGATGTTGCAAGCCGGGTCTTTGCGAAGCGGGACCTGTGCGGAGGAGACTGTTGATGCCATGGAAGAATCAAGGCGGCGGCCCCTGGGGTTCGGGGCCGAAGGGACCGTGGGGCAGCGGCCCGCAATCGACTGGGCCGCGGCCGCCGGATCTTGAAGATCTGCTGCGGCGTGGTCAGGACCGGCTGCAGCAAATGCTTCCCGGCGGGCATCTCAGCAGCATGGGCATCGCGCTGGTTCTGGTCGCGGCCCTGGCGGTCTGGGGTCTGTCCGGATTCTTCCGCGTGCAGTCCGAAGAACTCGGCGTTGTACTGCGCTTCGGCAAGCACGTGCGCACCGTGCAGCCCGGCCTGAACTATCACCTGCCGTATCCGATCGAGACCGTGCTGCTGCCCAAGGCGCTGCGCGTCTCCACCATCAGTATCGGCATGACCTTGGTCAACGATACGGCACGGCGCGGCACAGCCATGCGCGACGTTCCGGAAGAGAGCCTGATGCTGACCGGCGACGAGAACATCGTCGACGTCGATTTCACCGTGCTGTGGCGGATCAGCCCCGACGGCGTCGGCAACTACCTGTTCAACATCCAGAACCCTGAAGGCACCGTCAAGGCGGTTGCCGAAAGCGCGATGCGCGAAGTGGTCGGCCGCGCCAGCATTCAGCCGATCCTGACCGGCGCACGCACCACCACCGAAGCCAGCGTGCAGGACCTCATGCAGAAGACGCTGGACGGCTACGGCGCCGGCATTCTGGTGCAGCAGGTGCAGATGCAGAAGGTCGATCCGCCGGCGCAGGTGATCGACGCGTTCCGCGACGTGCAGGCGGCCCGCGCCGATCTCGAGCGGTTGCAGAACGAAGCCCAGACCTACGCCAATCGCGTGATCCCGGATGCGCGCGGGCGCGCCTCGCAGATCCTTCAGGTCGCCGAGGGCTACAAGGAGCAGGCGGTTGCCGAGGCCAAGGGCCAGAGCGCGCGCTTTCTCAAAGTCTATGATGAGTACAGGAAGGCTCCCGACGTGACCCGTCAGCGCATCTATCTCGAAACCATGGAACGGATTCTCGGCGGCGCCGACAAGCTGGTCTATGACGGCGGCGGCGCGGGGTCGCAGGGCATCGTGCCGTACTTGCCGCTGAGCGAGTTGTCGTCGCGGCGTCCGCCCGCAGCCACACCGGGCCAGCCGCAACAGCAGAGCGGGAGCATCCGATGAAGACCGGAATTGCAGGAATCGTAGCGCTGGTGGTGCTGCTTGCCGCCATCGTGGTCGGCTACAGTTCGATCTTCACCGTGGCCCAGACCGAGCAGGTGCTGCTGGTTCGGCTGGGTGAGCCGGTTCGCGTTGTCACCGAGCCGGGGCTGAACTTCAAGGCGCCGTTCGTCGACACCGTGATCAGCATCGACAAGCGGATCCTCGATCTGGAAAATCCGTCGCAGGAAGTCATCGCGTCGGATCAGAAGCGGTTGGTGGTCGATGCCTTCGCCCGCTATCGCATCAAGAACGCACTGCGGTTCTACCAGAGCATCGGGTCGGTGCCGGCAGCCAACATCCAGCTGACCACGCTTTTGAACGCGGCGTTGCGCCGGGTGCTGGGCGAGGTCACCTTCATCGAGGTGGTGCGCGACCAGCGCGAAGCCTTGATGACCAAGATCCGCGATCAGCTCGACAGGGAAGCCGGCGGTTACGGCATCTCCGTGGTCGACGTCCGGATCCGGCGCGCCGATCTGCCGGAGCAGAACAGCCAGGCGGTGTACCAGCGGATGCAGACCGAGCGGCAGCGCGAGGCCGCCGAGTTCCGCGCCCAGGGCGGACAGAAGGCGCAGGAGATCCGCTCCAAGGCCGACCGCGAAGCGACCGTGATCATCGCCGAAGCCAACTCCACCGCCGAACAGGTGCGCGGCGAGGGCGACGGCGAGCGCAACCGGCTGTTCGCCGAGGCTTATGGCAAGGACGCCGACTTCTTCGCGTTCTATCGCTCGATGACCGCCTATGAGAACGGCTTGAAGAGCAACGACACCCGGTTCCTGCTGCGGCCGGATTCGGACTTCTTCAAGTTCTTCAGCAATTCCAGCGGCAAGCCGCCGGAAACCAGCGTCGCGGCGAAGCCGTAACGTGCTCCTCGGACGGGACGTGCAGGTCGGCTTTAGCCGGCTTTGCCTTCCCGTCCGCGCTCCTTTACAGAAGGTCGCGACGAGCGCGGCGCGACGCGGCGCTGCTTCGCCGGACGAGGCCCTTGGCATTGCCGAGGGCGTGGAGGAACCTGCCTGATGAGGTCCATTGCGTTCGCCGACTTCCTCATCGGCCTTGGAATTTTGTTCGTTCTCGAGGGCGTGCTGTTCGCAGCGAGCCCGTCCTGGATGCGGCGCGCGATGAAGAGCGCGATGTCGTCGCCCGACCACGTGCTGCGAATCGCCGGGATCGGCTCGGCCATCGCGGGCCTCTTTTTGATTTGGCTGGTGCGGCGCTAGCCCGGCTCATAACATGCCGCGCGGGCAGCTCCATTCCACGGCAACGTGAGCGCGAAACAGCGTTTTTCACCGCCTCGCAAGCGATGGATGGGGTATCCTTCGGCCTCTGCTTGCGCCGGGCCTCGGATCCGGCGCAGTGTCGCGGAAATCATACATTTGCGGTCCCGATTCAGGAGACATCTCGACCATGACCGGTGCGATCTCAGCCCTTAGCCGCCGCCTGCGCCCGATCGTCGTGGCCGTTGGCCTTGCCTCTGCCGCCGCGTTCAGCGCCGCCCCGGCGCAGGCCCGCGGTCCGGACGGCATCGCCGACGTCGCCGAAAAGGTGATCGACGCGGTGGTCAATATCTCGACCACGCAGACCATCGAAGCCAAGGCCGGAGCCGGCGAGGGCAAGGGGGCGGCGCCGCAATTGCCGCCGGGATCGCCGTTCGAGGAGTTCTTCGACGACTTCTTCAAGAACCGCCGCGGCGGCGAGAAGGGCAGCGGGCCGCGCAAGACCAATTCGCTGGGCTCCGGCTTCATCGTCGACACCGCCGGCATCGCCGTGACCAACAATCACGTCATTGCGGACGCCGACGAGATCAACATCATCATGAACGACGGCACCAAGATCAAGGCGGAGCTGGTCGGCGTCGACAAGAAGACCGATCTCGCCGTCTTGAAGTTCAAGCCGCCGGCCAAGCCGCTGGTGGCGGTGAAGTTCGGCGACAGCGACAAGTTGCGGCTTGGCGAATGGGTGATCGCGATCGGCAACCCGTTCTCGCTCGGCGGCACGGTGACCGCGGGCATCGTCTCGGCGCGCAACCGCGACATCAATTCCGGGCCCTATGACAGCTACATCCAGACCGACGCCGCGATTAATCGCGGCAATTCCGGCGGCCCGCTGTTCAACCTCGACGGCGAAGTGATCGGCGTCAACACGCTGATCATCTCGCCGTCCGGCGGCTCGATCGGCATCGGCTTCGCGGTGCCGTCGAAGACCGTGATCGGCGTGGTGGATTCGCTGCGGCAGTTCGGCGAATTGCGCCGCGGCTGGCTCGGCGTGCGGATCCAGCAGGTCACCGACGAGATCGCCGAGAGCCTCAACATCAAGCCCGCGCGGGGAGCATTGATTGCCGGCGTTGAAGACAAGGGACCGGCCAAGCCCGCCGGCATCGAGCCCGGCGACGTCGTCATCAGGTTCGACGGCAAGGACATCAAGGAGCCGAAGGATCTGTCGCGCGTGGTGGCCGACACCGCGGTCGGCAAGGCGGTCGACGTCGTCATTATCCGCAAGGGCAAGGAAGAGACCAAGCAGGTCACGCTCGGCCGGCTCGACGATGGCGAGAAGCCGGTGCAGGCTTCGGTGAAGAGCCAGCCCGAAGCGGAAAAGCCGGTGACCCAGAAGGCGCTCGGCCTCGACCTCGCCTCGCTCAGCAAAGAGCAGCGCGCCAAGTTCAAGATCAAGGACAGCGTCAAGGGCGTGCTGATCACCAGCGTCGACAACGGTTCGGATGCGGCGGAGAAGCGTTTGAGCGCCGGCGACGTCATCGTCGAAGTGGCGCAGGAAACCGTCGGCAACGCCAGCGACGTCAAGAAGCGGATCGAGGCGATCAAGAAGGACGGCAAGAAATCGGTGCTGCTGTTGGTCTCCAACGGCGACGGCGAGTTGCGCTTCGTGGCGCTTGGCGTGCAGTAACAACTGCGAAAGCCCTTGACGCGGCCCCCCACCCCCAACCCCTCCCCGCAAGGGGGAGGGGAGCCGCTGGATCGCGCAACCCCATCCTTGAATCAACGCTCGCGACCCGCATTGAAATTGCGCTTCAAGAGTTGCATTGCGAATGAGCAATGAGGCGCCGATCGTGCTTCTTGACGGCGCCGCGAGTGCTGCCCGCACCCCTCCGCCTTGCGGGGAGGGGAGCGCGGGTGGGGGGACTGACCGCGTCGTGGTGTTGGATTGATGGGTAGCAACATGTCCGCGGCCAGAGTGAGCGCATTTCAACAATTCCTGCAGGACCACGACACCGCAACAGCGGCGCTTGCCGCCTGGTGCCGGCGCAATCATCCGGGCTGCGGCGATGAACTCGCCGCCACCGTGCTGCTCGACCGCGAGGCGGATCCGCAGGAATATGACGGGCCGTTGCAAGTCAGCGCCGACGAGCCGATACGGTGCCGCCGCGTGTTGCTGAAATGGGGCGATCAGGTGGTCTCGGAGGCGGAGAATTGGTATTTTCCGCAGCGGCTTCCGGTCGAGATGCAGACGGCGCTGACCGCTGGCGATCAGCCGTTCGGCGCCGTCGTCGCCGAGCTATTGCCGCGGCGGACCACGATCGCAATTCACACCGGCGACGACGTGCTGCGCGGTGGTGCGGCCGTCGAAGGCTTCATCGCCGAGCTTGAGAAAGCCAAGGTGTTTTCGCCGGTGGGAGACTTCGTGCTTCACGTCACCGCGGTCATGGAGGGGGCCGGCGTGGTGCTGGCCGAACTTCGCGAGCACTATCGCCGCGAATTGCTGGCGTTCTGACGGATCCCGGACGCGGCTCAACTCCCCAAGCCGACGCTGTAGCAAAGGCGCCGGGCGGATTACCCGCCGCGAGCCGTCGCCTCGCCGGACGGGGCGGACAGGCGGTGCTCTGCGGACACCACATGATTGCAGGATAAGCAGCGAAACACCTGCACCGACGGCTGCAGCGAGATGCGAGGCAACCGGCCGATCAACGTCATGGCGGTGCTGCAGAGCTCACAATGCGGCACCAGCGAGCTTTGCTCGCCGTCGATTGAGGTCATCGCTAGCGTCCCTGGTGGGTTTCCGGCCCCGTAGTATAAGTCGCCTAACGAACATATTGCCGGACAGTTCCATCTGGGAGCGCAATTTCGCTCATTTCATGAAATTTGCATGGCTTTTGCAGGACGTTCCGTTGCTGTGGCGGCGCGTCGATAGCCTCATAGCTCCGGCTGCGACCTTGATGCCCGCCCGCCGGGTCAGCCGGTGACGAACTCGCTGCGCTTATAGCCCTGGGCGTAGAGCAGCGCCGAAAGGTCGCCGAAATCGATCCGCGCATGGGCGGACGCCGCGACCGCCGGCTTGGCGTGAAAGGCGACGCCGAGGCCGGCGGCCTGGATCATGCCGAGATCGTTGGCGCCGTCGCCGATCGCCAAGCTGTCGATGTCGTCGAGGTCGAGCTGTTCGCGCAGGTCGAGCAAGGCGGCAAGCTTGGCGGCGCGGCCGAGGATCGGCTCCGCCACGGTGCCGGTCAACACGCCGTCCTTGACCAGCAACTCATTGGCGCGGTTGTCCTGAAAGCCGAGCCGGGCCGCGACCGCGCCGGTGAACTGGGTGAAGCCGCCCGACACCAGGCAGGCATAGGCGCCGTTGGCGCGCATCGTCGCCACCAGTTCGCGCCCGCCGGGCGTCAAGGTGATCCGCTCCCGCAGCACCTGGTCGATCACCTCCAGCGACAAGCCCTTGAGCAGCGCGACGCGCTCGCGCAACGCCGGTTCGAACTCGATCTCGCCATGCATGGCGCGTTCGGTGATCGCCGCGACATGGGCCTTGAGGCCGACGAAATCCGCCAATTCGTCGATGCACTCCTGGCCGATCATGGTGGAATCCATGTCGGCGAGAAAAAGTTTCTTGCGCCTGGTGGCGGCAGGCTGCACCACGACGTCGACCGGGTAGTCGCCGCGCGCTTTGCGCAGCCGCTCGGCGAGCACCGCCGGTGGTTCGTCGGAGGCAAAGGCGATGTCGGCGGCGACGCCCTCGCTGAGCCAGACCGCCGCGTTCGGCGCCGGCAGGACCGCGCGGGCGGCCTCGAGCGCGGTGGCATCAAGCGCAGGATTGCTGGGATTGCAGATGAGCGTGGCGACGAGCGACATGGCCGAGGCTATTCCGGAACGGGGCAGGGCCGTGCTTATCGCAGGGCCGACCGCCAGCGGCAAGTCGGCGTTGGCGCTGGCGCTGGCCGAGGCGTGCGGCGGCGTGATCATCAATACCGATTCGATGCAGGTCTATGGCGACCTGCGGGTGCTGACGGCGCGGCCGACGCCGGCCGACGAGGCAAGGGTGCCGCATCGGCTTTACGGCACGGTGGATGCGGCGGTGAATTTCTCCGCCGGGGCCTGGGTGGAGGCGGCCGCGGCGGCGCTGGCCGACGCGCGGGGGCGCGGGCTACTGCCGATCTTCGTCGGCGGCTCCGGGCTGTATTTCAAGGCGCTGACGCGCGGGCTGTCGGCGGTGCCGGCGATTGCGCCGCAGGTCCGTGAGGACGTCCGGGCGCGGCTGGAGCAGGGCGGCGTCGAAGCCTTGCACGCCGCACTCGCCAGGCGCGATCCGACCAGCGCTGCCAGGCTCAATCCGAACGACCGCAGCCGCGTCGCCCGGGCGTTGGAAGTGGTCGAGGCCACCGGGCGTTCGCTGACCGACTGGCATCGCGACGCGTTGCCGCCGCTGCTGCCGCCGGAGCAAGTGACCGCGCTGTTTCTGGCGCCGCAGCGCGACGAGCTTTACGCGCGGATCGACGCCCGGTTCGAGCTGATGCTGCAGGCTGGTGCGCTGGACGAGGTCGCGGCCTTGGCGGCGCGAAAGCTTGATCCGCTATTGCCGGCGATGAAGGCGCATGGCGTGCCGGCGCTGATCCGGCATCTCAAAGGCGAAATATCGCGCGACGAGGCCGCATCGATCGGCTGCGCCGATACGAGGCATTACGCCAAGCGGCAGTTCACCTGGTTCCGCCACCAATTGCCGGAGTTCGAATGGGTGGCACCGGACCGGGCGGCGGAGCGGCTGGAGCGGCAGACCGGGTAGGGTGGGCAAAGCGACTGCCATCGCTCGAACAGCGACAGCAGTCGCGTGCCCACCGCAACATGCGCGGGTGCTCAAGGGTGGGCACGGCGCGAAGGCGCGCCTTTGCCCACCCTGCAGGCTGGCGCAATCGGTCGCGGCGCCGTCATCCTGAGGCAGCGGGCGCCGCACCACGTCAAGGATGACGCGGGTGTTGAGCGGCGGCGGTGCGATGGGCGCCGCGCATCCTTCGAGGCCGCCGCAGCCCGCTTCGCGGGTCTTCGGCGGCGCCTCAGGATGACTATGTGGCGTGGCGGACCTCGGGATTGCGGCTCCACCGGCCCCGCGCATAGCTGAACGCCGCTTTCCCGCTCGCCGAGGGGCCGAAACACGGCTATAGTTTAACAACGCAACATACGAAGCCGCCTTGACATTGGAGGTTCGCTGGTTATGTTTCGCGCAACCTTCGAGAAGCCGGAGCCACTCGTGCGTAATTTAATTACCCTCTCGCTTATCGTAGTACCTAGGCGCACCGTCTTGGGTGGCTAAGGCCATCCGTGACAGACGGTGTGCGGAAGGGCCTGGTGGGCCCTTTTTTTTATTTTCCGAGCGTCCTAGACCAAGCCAGCGCGAGCCGCGCATTCGGAGCCAGCCATGAGCGATAGCAAGAGCCACGATCCCAACCAGATGACCGGTGCGGCGATGATCGTCCGCGCGATGATCGATCATGGCGTCGAGCACATCTTCGGCTACCCCGGCGGTTCGGTGCTTCCGATCTATGACGAGCTGTTCCAGAATTCGGAGAAGCTGCAGCACATCCTGGTGCGCCACGAGCAGGGCGCCGGCCACGCTGCCGAGGGCTATGCCCGCTCCACCGGCAAGCCCGGCGTGGTGCTGGTGACCTCCGGCCCCGGCGCCACCAACATGGTGACGCCGCTCGCCGATGCCTTGATGGATTCGATCCCGATCGTCTGCATCACCGGCCAGGTGCCGACCCACCTGATCGGCAACGACGCCTTCCAGGAATGCGACACCGTCGGCATCACAAGGCCGTGCACCAAGCACAACTGGCTTGTGCGCGACATCAAGGACCTGGCGCGGGTGCTGCACGAAGCGTTCTACGTCGCCACCTCGGGCCGGCCCGGCCCGGTGGTGGTCGATGTGCCGAAGGACGTGCAGTTCGCCACCGGCACCTATCACCCGCCGCGCAAATCCGACGTTCACGTCTCCTACACGCCGCGGCTGAAGGGCGATCCCGGACAGATCCGCAAGGCGGTGGCGCTGCTGGCTAGCGCCAAGAAGCCGGTGATCTATTCCGGCGGCGGCGTGGTCAATTCCGGCGAGGAGGCCTGGAAGCTGCTGCGCGAATTGGTCGAGGTCACCGATTTTCCGATCACCTCGACGCTGATGGGGCTCGGGGCGTATCCGGCGTCGGGCAAGAACTGGCTCGGCATGCTCGGCATGCACGGCACCTACGAATCCAACATGACGATGCATGATTGCGACGTCATGCTGTGCATCGGCGCGCGGTTCGACGACCGCATCACCGGCCGCACCGACGCGTTCTCGCCGAATTCCAAGAAGATCCACATCGACATCGATCCGTCGTCGATCAACAAGAACATCCGCGTCGACGTGCCGATCATCGGCGACGTCGCCCATGTGCTTGCCGACCTGTTGGCGGCGTTCAAGGCGGAAGCCAAGAAGGCCGACACCAAGGCGTGGTGGCTTCAGATCGCGGCCTGGCGCGGCCGCAATTCGCTGGCCTACAAGAAGAACAACGACGTGATCCTGCCGCAATACGCCATCGAGCGGCTGTACGCCGCGACCCGCGGCCGCGACACCTACATCACCACCGAGGTCGGTCAGCACCAGATGTGGGCCGCGCAGTTCTACGGCTTCGAGCGGCCGCGGCGCTGGATGACCTCGGGCGGGCTCGGCACCATGGGCTACGGCCTGCCGGCGGCGCTCGGCGTGCAGGTCGCGCATCCCGACAGCCTGGTGATCGACATCGCCGGCGACGCCTCGGTGCAGATGACGATGCAGGAGATGGCGACGGCGGTGCAGTACGAACTGCCGATCAAGATCTTCATCCTCAACAATCAGTACATGGGCATGGTGCGGCAGTGGCAGCAGCTGTTGCACGGCAACCGGCTGTCGCATTCCTACACCGAGGCGATGCCAGACTTCGTCAAGCTGGCGGACGCCTATGGCGGCGTCGGCATGCAGGTGTTCAAGCCGTCCGATCTCGACGGCGCGATCCAGGACATGATCAAGGTGAAGAAGCCGGTGCTGTTCGATTGCCGGGTGGCGTCGTTGGAGAACTGCTTCCCGATGATCCCGTCCGGCAAGGCGCACAACGAAATGCTGCTGCCGTCTGAAGCCAACGACGAAACCACCGCGGCCGCGTTCGCCGGCGGCGGCGCGCTGGTGTGAGGGCTGCGCGGCGTTGGTGAGAACGGGTGAGACGAGCCGATGTTCGACCTGCAACAATTGGAGCATGCCCGGAGCGTTGTCGGCGCAGCGATGCCGCCGACCCCGGCGCACCGCTGGCCGTTGCTTTCCGAGCGGCTCGGCGCCGACGTCGTCGTCAAGCACGAGAATCACACCCCGACCGGCGCCTTCAAGGTCCGCGGCGGCCTGGTCTATGTCGACCGCTTAAAGCGCGAACGGCCGCGGACCGCCGGGCTGATCTCGGCGACCCGCGGCAATCACGGCCAGAGCCTGGCGTACGCCGCGACCCGGCACGGGCTGCCGGTGACGATCGTGGTGCCGCGCGGCAATTCGCCGGAAAAGAATCGGGCGATGCGGGCGTTCGGCGCCGAACTGGTCGAGCATGGCGACGACTTCCAGGCGGCCCGCGAGGAGGCCGGCCGCCGCGGCGAGGGCAGTGGCCTGGAAATGGTGCCGGCGTTCCATCGCGATCTGGTGTTGGGTGTGGCGACCTATGCGCTGGAATTGCTGCGGGCGACGCCTGATCTCGAGGTCCTTTATGTGCCGATCGGCCAGGGCTCCGGGATCTGCGGCTGTATTCTGGCTCGCGATCTGCTCGGATTGAGCACCGAGATCGTCGGCGTGCAATCCACGCAAGCGCCGTCCTATGCTTTGTCGTTCGCAGCCGGCACCGTGGTGACCACCGAGAGCAGTGATACCTTGGCCGACGGCCTGGCCACGCGGATTCCCGATCCGGACGCGCTGGCGATCATTCGCAACGGCGCGTCGCGCATCGTCCAGGTCACCGACGCCGCGATCGCCACAGCGATCCGAACCTACTGGACCGACACGCACAATCTGGCCGAGGGGGCCGGCGCGGCGCCGCTCGCCGCCGCCGCGCAAGACAAGGCCAAGATCCGCGGCAAGCGGGTCGGCTTGGTGCTGAGCGGCGGAAATATCGATTTCGACCTGTTCAGCCGTTGGGTCGTTCCACCACCACCGGCGGCCGTCGTCGGCGGCAAGGAGTTGGCGTGAGCTGCCCAGCGCCAGCGCGTCACATTCCGCCGCGGAGATAGGGCGCGTAGCGCCAGTTGAAATGTTTGAACGCTTGAACGTGAGGACCACAATGAACCAGCCCGCATCCGCTTATTTCATGGACGAGCGCAAAGACCCGGTCGAAACCCACACGCTGTCGGTGCTGGTGCAGAACGAGCCCGGCGTGCTGGCGCGCGTCATCGGCCTGTTCTCCGGCCGCGGCTACAATATCGAAAGCCTCACCGTGTCGGAGACCGAGGCGCAGA
The DNA here is from genome assembly GCF_000013745.1 of Rhodopseudomonas palustris BisB18. Classification (GTDB taxonomy): domain Bacteria; phylum Pseudomonadota; class Alphaproteobacteria; order Rhizobiales; family Xanthobacteraceae; genus Rhodopseudomonas_A; species Rhodopseudomonas_A palustris_F. The sequence goes on along the minus strand of NC_007925.1, from coordinate 3,601,402 downwards.
AGCACGTCTCGCGTATCACCATCGTCACCACCGGCACGCTGGCGGTGATCCAGCAGATCAAGCACCAGCTCGATCGCATGGTGCCGGTGTATCGCGTGGTCGACATGACGTTGTCGGGCCGTTCGATCGAGCGCGAATTGGCGATGGTCAAGCTGCGCGGCGTCGGGGAACATCGCGTCGAGGCGTTGCGGCTCGCCGAAGCGTTCCGCGCCCGCGTGATCGACGCCACCATCGAGAGCTTCGTGTTCGAGATCACCGGCAACTCCGCCAAGATCAACCAGTTCATCGACCTGATGCGGCCGCTCGGGCTGGTCGAAGTATCGCGCACCGGCGTCGCCGCGATCGGCCGCGGCCCGGAAGGGATGTAACGCGGCGCGGCTTTGTTGTCGGGGATCGGCAGAGGGGATCGTCATCGCGCGGAGGATGCGTCCGGCTACGCCGCGATCGCCGCGGCGATATCGTCGAACGAGTGGTTGGTGAGGTCCTTCGCCAGCGAGCGGATCACCGAGGCTTCCACCGTCTTGTGCAGGATCGGTCGCATCTGGCCGAGCGTTTGCGGGTCGGCGATCAGCACCAGCTGATCGAACTCGCCGGCGAGCTTCATCCGGTTCAGCGTATTGCAGAGTTGCTTGGCGAAGGTGGCTTCGTCGGTCTGGCTCTGGGTCTGATCCTCGGGGCGCGATCCCGACGGGCCGTCGTCGTCGAGGTTCTCCGGCGCCAGCCGACGCTCCTCGCGCAGCGTCACCTTGGCGGGCTGGCCGGAATTGCGCAGCAGCATCGCGCCGCCGCCATCGGCCACCACGATCAGCGTATTATGCGGAATGAGGGCCATGATTGCCGTGTCCTTCGATCCGGGGAGGAGCGGCCGTCGCGCGGCCGTCGCCAGATGGCAACAGCGCGCGGCGGGCTTGGTTCCGCCGACCCGGCTCCGCGCGTCGCCGCGATCGCTGCGGCCCGGAAGGGTCGCTGGACTCTCGCTCGCCCGGATATACATTGTGTATCCGTTGAGGGAGCGCCGCGATGAAAGTCAAAGTCGCCAAATGGGGCAACAGCCTCGGCATCCGGCTGCCGAGCGCCGCCGCTGACAGCGTCGGCGCCACCGTCGGGAGCGAGCTCGATCTCACGATCGAGAACGGCGAGCTGCGCCTTCGGTCGATCCGCAAGACGTCGGCGCAACGTCTCGAAGAGATGCTCGACGAGATGGACCGCCTCGGCCCCGAGCAGGAGTCCGAAACCGTCGATTGGGGTCCGGATCGCGGATCCGAGATTATCGACGATGACTACTCGCGCGGGATTTTGGTGGAAGGCCCGGACGGCGTACCGGTTCGCGCCGATTCGCTTCCTGCGAGACACCCGAAGAAGCGCGATGAAACTTCCTGACGTCGGTGACATTGCGTGGGTCGATTTGGACGACACGCGCGGAAGCGAGCAGTCTGGCCGTCGGCCAGCGCTTGTTCTCACGCCGCTGAGCTTTCATCAAAGGTCGCGTCGCGCTGTGATTTGCCCGATCACATCGAAAGTCAGGGATTGGCCGACCAATATTGTTCTGCCGCACGGTCTGCGAACCAAGGGGATGATCATGGTCGATCAGGTGCGGTCGATTGATCGTGAGGAACGCTTGTTTGAGACGATTGAGAAGGTGCCGCCGGCTATTGTCCGGGAGGTGCGCATTAAGCTCGCCGACCTGCTCGGCATTGAGACTGATGGGCCGCCGCCCAGCGGGCTAGATCGTGCTTAGTCGGCGTTATCAGACCTCATGAAGCTCACCGACATCGCCCTGGCGCTCACCATCGCGCTGATCTGGGGGCTGGGATTCGTCTTCACCCGGCTCGGAGTGGCGGAGATGTCGCCGACCGTGCTGACGCTGGTGCGCTTCGCGGTGGCGGCGCTGCCCTGCATCCTGCTGCCGCGGCCGAAGCTGGCCTGGCCGATCTGGATCGGCATCAGCCTGTTGCTGGTCTGGCAATATCTGACCCAGACCTACGGCATGGCGCAGGGCGTCCCGGCCGGGCTCACCGCGGTGATCGTGCAGAGCCAGGCTCTGTTCACCATCGGCTTTGCGGCGCTGCTGCTGCGCGAATTCCCCACCCGCGGCCAGCTCGCCGGCATCGTGGTGGCGAGTTGCGGGCTGTTGCTGATCTGCTTCACCGTCGGTTACGATTTCAGCGTGCTCGCCTTCGCGGTGACGATGACCGCGCCGCTGGCGTTCGCGCTGTCCAACCTGCTGCTGCGGCAGGCCAGGGAGGTGCCGATGCTCGACCTGTTCGCTTGGGTCAGTCTGGCCTCGCTGCCGCCGCTCGGGGCCGCCGCACTGGTCGCCGACGGTCCCGCTGCGATCTGGCAGCAGGTCAGCCATCTGTCGCCGGGCGGAATCGGCTGCGTGCTGGCGCTGTCGCTGGGCTCGACCACGCTCGGCTACTGGATCTGGGGCCGGCTGCTGCACGCCTATACCGCGGCGCAGGTGGTGCCGTTTGCGCTGTTGGTGCCGTTCATCGGCGCCGGCGCCTCGGCGCTGGTGTTCGGTGAGCAGTTCGGCACGCTGCGGCTGGCCGGGATGATCATCGTGGTCGGCGGCATCGCCATCATGCTGTTTGCTGGCCGGTCCAAGGCGTTGCCGGAGGTGGCGTGAAGCGGCCAACCGCAGCGCAGCATGCCAGAAATCGCCGCTGCGGGCTTGTCTCGCGGCACTCGCCGCCCTAAAAACCGGCGGCATTTCAAGAACCGGCGCCGGGAGCGTTGTCAGGTTCGTCAACAGGCCGGTTTGACGCGTTCAGCCGCCGGAATAAAGGAACGACCATGCGTGTATATTACGATCGCGACGCCGATTTGAACCTGATCAAGGGCAAAAAGGTCGTCATCATCGGCTACGGCAGCCAGGGCCACGCGCATGCGCTCAACCTGAAGGATTCCGGCGTCAAGGACGTCGCCATCGCGCTGCGCAAGGGCTCCACCTCGGCGCAGAAGGCCGAGGCCGCCGGCTTCAAGGTGATGGAAGTCGCCGAGGCCGCCAAATGGGCCGACGTGATGATGATGCTGACCCCCGACGAATTGCAGGGCGACATCTATCGCGAGCATCTGCACGACAACATGAAGAACGGCGCGGCGCTGCTGTTCGCCCACGGCCTCAACGTGCATTTCAACCTGATCGAGCCGCGCGCCGATCTCGACGTGGTGATGGTGGCGCCGAAGGGCCCCGGCCACACCGTGCGCTCGGAATATCAGCGCGGTGGCGGCGTGCCCTGCCTGATCGCGGTGCATAAGGATTCTTCCGGCAACGCCCACGACCTCGGCCTCAGCTACGCCTCGGCCATTGGTGGTGGACGCGCGGGCATCATCGAGACCACCTTCCGCGAGGAATGCGAGACCGACCTGTTCGGCGAGCAGGTGGTTTTGTGCGGCGGCCTGGTCGAACTGATCAAGGGCGGCTTCGAGACCCTGGTGGAAGCCGGCTACGCGCCGGAGATGGCCTATTTCGAGTGCCTGCACGAAGTGAAGCTGATCGTCGACCTGATCTATGAAGGCGGCATCGCCAACATGAACTACTCGATCTCCAACACCGCGGAATACGGCGAATACGTCACCGGCCCGCGCATCGTCACCCCGGAGACCAAGAAGGAAATGAAGAAGGTTCTGGAAGATATCCAGAACGGCATCTTCACCCGCAACTGGATGCTGGAAAACAAGGTCAACCAGACCTCGTTCAAGGCCACCCGCGCCAAGTTGGCCGAGCACCAGATCGAGGAAGTCGGCGCCAAACTCCGCGACATGATGCCCTGGATCAAGAAGGGCGCGCTGGTCGACAAGAGCAAGAACTGATCGACGCGCTCAGCGTCTGACGGCGGAACGGGATCGCAGCGATGCGGTCCCGTTCTGTTTGAGCGCCCTCGCAACGCGCTCCGCGTCATCCTGAGGAGCCCGGCGTAGCGCGTAGCGCGAAGCCGGGCGTCTCGAAGGATACGCAGCGGGCGCGGTGCCCGGTCATCCTTCGAGGCTCGCCGCAAGCGCGGCTTCGCGCCTCAGGATGACGGCAAGGTCGGTATTTGGAGCAACGGGATCTGCGATACGGGCCCGTTTCTTTGGAGCGCCCTCGCATCGCGCTCCGCGTCATCCTGAGGAGCCCGGCGTAGCGCGTAGCGCGAAGCCGGGCGTCTCGAAGGATACGCAGCGGGCGCGGTGCCCGGTCATCCTTCGAGGCTCGCCGCAAGCGCGGCTTCGCACCTCAGGATGACGGCGAGGGTGGAGTGGTTCGGCGAAGTCAGCATCAGAATCTGACCAGAACGGGATCGCCTCATCGCGGTCCCGCTTTGTTGTGCTAGCATCGCGGCCGCAACCAAGCGGAGGCCTCCCATGCGATCCATCGTCATTACCGGCGTATCCACCGGCATCGGCCATGCCGCGGCGAAGTTGCTGCTGGAGCGCGGCTTTGCGGTGTTCGGCAGCGTGCGCAAGCAAGAGGATGCCGATCGGCTCAAGGCCGAGTTCGGCGAGCATTTCACGCCGCTGATCTTCGACGTCACCGATGAAGACGCGGTGAAGGCCGCGGCGCGCGAGGTCCGCACCGCGTTGCGCGGCGAGACGCTGGCAGGCCTCGTCAACAACGCCGGGATCGCGGTGGCCGGGCCGGTGCTGGAACTGCCGATCGCGGATTTCCGCCATCAGTTCGAGGTCAATGTGATCGGGCCGATTCTGGCCACCCAGGCCTTCGCCCCGCTGCTCGGCGCCGATCCGCATCTTCAGGGCCCGCGCGGCCGCATCGTGATGATCAGCTCGTTGGCCGGCAAGTTCGGCAATCCGTTGATGTCGGCCTATTCGGCGTCCAAACACGCGCTCGAAGGATTGTCCGACGCGCTGCGCCGCGAATTGATGCTGTTCGGCATCGACGTCATCGTGATTGCGCCCGGCGCGGTGAAGACCCCGATCTGGGCCAAGGCCGACGAGGTGGACATTTCCGGCTTCGAAACCTCGCCGTTCTTTCCGGCGCTGCAGCGGGTGCGCAACTATCTGCCGCAGATGTCCGCCAAGGGGCTGCCGGCGGAGCGGATCGCCGAGGGCATCTTCACCGCCTTGACCGCGGCGCATCCGCGGGTGCGGGTCACGCTGACCCCGGATCCGCTGCGCAACCTGATCACCAACCTGCTGCCGAAGCGCACGGTCGACAAGATCATCGGCAAGAGCCTCGGTCTGCTGCCGGCGAAATAGCGGCCGCTGCGCTGCAGCACGATCACCCCGCGATTTGCCCCCGCAATGCTGCGAGGCCGCGGATTGTTGCAAACTGATTGCACCTAAATGACGGTTCAATTACGGTTTGATGACATGATGCACTAGCCGGCTGCATCGTCCGCCTTCTGGTCACCGCCAGCCAGGCCATGGCCCGCCGCGCGCAGGTGTCCCGCCATGGGGCTGCCGCCCAATCCAGTGCCATCGGTGGGCGCGGCGACCGCAGCCGCGCCGGCCAGCGTCTGGCGGATGCTGGCGGTGGTGCCGCCGCATCTCGCGGCATTGGCGTTGATGCTGCACACCGAAACCGATTTCAACGGCCGGCTCGGCTTCCTGCTGGCCTGGGGGCTGCTGAATTTCGCCTGGATCGCGGCGCTGCGCCGGCCGGCACTGTCCGGCGCGTTGTCGCTGACCATGGTGGTGATGCTGGTGTTGCTGTCGCGGCTGAAGCACGACATCGTGCAGATGACCGCGAACTTCGTCGACCTGATGGTGATCGACCGCGACACCATCGCCTTCCTGTTCACGATCTTTCCCGAGCTGCGCTGGTCGGTGATCGGCACCGCGCTGCTGATCGTTCCCTTGATGTACGCGCTGTGGTGGCTCGACCCGTTCCGGATCCGCCGCCAGCCGGCGCTGGCCGGCACCATGCTGTTTCTGGCCGGTCTGGTCGGCTATGCGACGGCCTGGCCGGACGAGGCCTGGCGCGGCTATTACGACGACGGCTACCTGTCGAAATTCGCCCGCTCCGGGGTTACCGCGGTGTCGGATTTCTTCAACTACGGCTTCATGGAATCCGATGCGGTGGTCGCCGACCAGTTGAAGCTGCCGCTGGAGGAGGCCTGCCATCCGGTCGGGCGGCGGCCGAACATCATCATGATCCACGACGAGTCGTCGTTCGACATTCGCGCCGCCGGGCAGGTGAAGGTGCCGGCGGGTTACGGCGCGCATTTCCAATCGTTCGACGGCAAGGCGCGCAAATTTCTCGCCGAGAGCAATGGCGGGCCGAGCTGGTTCACCGAATACAACGTGCTGGCCGGGCTGTCGTCGCGCTCGTTCGGGCGGTTTTCCTATTTCGTCACCCGGATCGCCTCCGGCCGGGTGGAGCGCGGCCTGCCGCTAGCGCTGCGCCGCTGCGGCTACACCACGACGGCGCTGTATCCCGCCAACGGCGCCTTCATGAGCGCGCGCAATTTCCAGACCACCACCGGCATGGAGCGGTTCTTCGACGCCCGTGATCTCGGCTCCAGCCATGTCGAGCCGGACAGCTTCTTCTACGACAAGGCGCTCGGCTTGATGCCGCAGCACGGCGCGCCAAAGCCGTTCTTCATGTTCGTCTATCTCGCCGCCAATCATTTCCCCTGGCAGACCAAATTCCGCCCCGAGCTGACGCCTTCCTGGCGCGCGCTCGGCAACGCCCCGGTGGTCGAGGAATATCTGCGCCGCCAGGCCTTGAGCGTGACCGACTACGCAGCCTTCCTGGCCGGCTTGAAGAAACACTATCCGGCGCAGCCGTTCCTGATCGTGCGGTTCGGCGATCATCAGCCGGAATTCTCGCCGCAACTGCTCGACCCCGAGCTCGACGAGGCCGGCCTCGGCAAGAAGCTGATGGCCTATGACCCGCGCTACTACGCCACCTACTACGCGATCGACGCGATCAACTTTCAGCCGGTGGAGAGCCCGGCGATCATGGACACGATCGATGCCGCCTATCTGCCGCTGGTGATCCAGGAGGCGGCGGGGCTGCCGCTCGACCCCTCCTTTGCCGAGCAGAAGGCCATCATGCTCCGCTGCAGCGGGCTGTTCTACGGCTGCCGCAACGGCGCCGAGGCGCGGCGCTTCAACCGGCTGCTGATCGACGCCGGCATGATCAAGAATCTGTAACGCGGCTGTCGCACGGCCGCGCCTTGCTGACGCGCGCGGGGCCGGCGCTGCGCGCTGCCCTGGGCTCGCAAATGACCAAAGCGCTGATTCTGCTCGCTGCTTTTTCAGCCAGGCTCTAAGATCGCGGCCGAGGCGACCACGCTGGGCGCCGCGTTGCGTTGGATTAGACCGGGACCATGGACTCTCCGCTGCTCATGCGCCTTGGCGCTGCCGCCTCCGTGTTGGGCCACGCCGCGGTGCTGCTGCTGTTGCTGTTGGCGGGGGTGTATCCATACGAGTCGGTGAGTTCAGATGCGATCAAGGTCGAGCTGGTGCCGGCCGACGAGCTCACCCCGCCCGAGGTGACGCCGCCGCAGCAGTCCTCGCCAGAGCCCTCGGCGCCGGCGCAGCCCGAAGCCGCGGCGCCGCCTGATCCGCCGTCGCCGCAGCCGAAACCCGCGTCGCCGCAGCAGACTGCCGCGTTGGAGAAGCCGGAGCCGCAGCAGCCGACGGAGCAGACCGCGCAAAACTCTCCGCAGCCGGCGCCGCAGCAACAACCGGCGCCGCAGCCGGACTGGCCGGCGCCGATGGCGGCGCCGCAGCCGCCCGATCTCACCGAACGGTTTCATGTCATGCTCGGCCTGCCGGCGGAGGCGCTCGGCAAAGATGTCGGGGGTGAGGCCGCCGACGCCGCCAACATCGCCGCCTCCGACACCGACAAGCTGCGCGCGCATCTGCGCAATTGCGCGGCGCTGCCGGGCGCGGTGGCGCCGACCGACAAGGTGCGGATCGTGATCCGCATCGCGCTGACCCCGGAGGGCCGGCTGGCGTCGCCGCCGGCGTTGATCGAAGCCAGCGCCTCGATGAAAGGACCGCTGTTGATGCAGGCGGCGATCAAGGCGTTGCAGGATTGCCAGCCCTACGCGATGCTGCCGGCGGAGAAGTATCAGGAATGGCGGGTGCTCGACATCGGCTTCACGCCGAAGGACTTCAAGGGGTAGCTGCCCCCCGCGTGAATCAATCTGACGGAGCGTGCCCCGGACGCTGCGCAATGCGCCGCGTCAGCGGCGTGGCGCGCTGCAGAGCCGGGGCCGTTACGGATGCTGCCTTTGGTACGGTCCGGCTCCCGTCGCAGCGCAAGCGCGCTGCTCGCGTCCGGGACACGATGCTTACTTTGCGCAGCGACCACGCGTGGCATGGCTGTCTGCAATAGCTACGGCGCGATCCGCCGCCACAGCCACCGCGCCACCGCGTCGGGCGAGCTGTCGCCGTCGCCGCCCGCAGCGCGCAGATTGGCGGCGCGCATCGCGGCGATGTCGATCTTGCCGATGAGCGGCGCGAGCGCCGCGCGCAACGCGGCATCGTCGGCGCGCCGCGGCGACAACAGCACGATGGCGTCGTAGGGCGGGATCGCGGCCTTTGGGTCATCGAGCACCACGAGATCGTATTTGGCGATCAGCCCGTCCGAGGTGTAGCCGGCGATGACGTCGACTTCACCCGAGGCCACCGCCGCATACATGAAGTCCGGCTGCAGGGTGCGCTGGCTGCGAAACGCCAGGCCATAGGCTTGGCGCAGCCCGGCCCATTCCGGTCGCGAGAAGAATTCGTAATCGCCGGCGATCGACAGCGTCGAAGCCTGCCGCGCGAGATCGGCGATCGAACGAATGCCGAGCGCGTCGGCGCGGGCGCGCGGCATCACCAGCGCATAGGCGTTGGCAAAGCCGAGTTCGCCGAGCAGCGTCACCTTGGACCGGGCGAGTTCGTTCGTCAGCTCGGCGAGCAATTCCGCGCGCGGCTTGATCTCGGGGTGGTGGAACTGATTGGCCCACAGCGTGCCGGAATAATCCACATAGACGTCGATGTCGCTGGTGGCGAGCGCGTCATAGATCACGCTGGAGCCCAGCCCCTCGCGGCTGGTCGCGGCCAACCCGGCTTCGCGCAGCCGCTGCGCGATCAAGGCCGACAGCACATATTGCTCGGTGAAGGTCTTGGCGCCGACGACGTAGCGCGAGGAAGGCTGCGTCAGCGACGGTGCCAGCGCCGCGGTCAGCAGGGCGAGCAGGCCGACCCCGCCCACAGCGACGCGCAGCCGGCTGCGCAGCGTCAGCCCGCGCTCGACCAGTGCCAGCAATTGATCGACCGCGAGCGCCAGCACGGCCGCCGCGGTGCAGCCGAACAGCACCAACACCCAGTTCTGGGTTTGCAATCCGGCGAAGATGTAGTTGCCGAGGCTGGTCTGGCCGATCGGGGTGGAGAGCGTCGCGGTGCCGATCACCCACACCGCGGCGGTGCGGATGCCGGCCATCATCACCGGCAACGCCAGCGGCAGTTCGACCATGACCAGCGATTGCCGCTGCGTCATGCCGACGCCCTGCGCGGCCTCCAGCAGCACCGGATCGATGCCGTCGAGCCCGGTGATGGTGTTGCGCAGCACCGGCAGCATCGAATACAGCGCCAGCGCCAGCACCGCCGGCAGAAATCCGAACGCCGAGAAGCCGACGCCGAACCAGCTGAGCGATAGCGCCGCCAGCGCCAGCAGCAGCGGATAGAACAGCGCCAGCAGCGCCAGCCCGGGCACCGTCTGCACGATGCTGGCGAAGCCGAGCAGGGTGGAGCGCAGCAGCGGCCGCCGCCTCGCCAGGATCGCCAAGGGCAGGCTGACCGCGAGACCCAGCGCAAGCGCGGCCAGGCTGACCCGGACGTGGTTGCCGAGATAGTCCGGCAGATGCGACAGCGCCTCGCTCCAGCGCGGGTCGGCGAACGGCGTCATGCGGCGCCATCCCGCGGCAGCAGCGCCTGCAGCCGCTCGGCCTGGCGCCGCGGCGTCTGCAGCATGTCGTTGACATACGCGTCATCGCTGTGTGCGAGCTGGTTCGGCGTGCCCTGCGCCAGGATGCGGCCGTCGCGCATCACCACGATGCGGTCGGCGAGCAGCAGCGCCTCGGCAATGTCGTGGGTGATCATGATGGTGGTGAGGCCGAGGCGGCTGTGCAGCGCGCGAAACTCCACGCCGAGCGCGGCGCGGGTCAACGGATCGAGCGCGCCGAACGGCTCGTCCATCAGCACGATGGCCGGCTTGGCGGCGAGCGCGCGGGCGACGCCGACGCGTTGGCGCTGACCGCCGGACAGTTCATGCGGAAATCGATGGCGATCCTGCGCGCGGTCGAGCCGCACCAGATCGAGCAATTCGTCGACCCGCGCCGCGATCTCGGGTTTCGACCAGCCCAACAGTTTCGGGGTGATGCCGATATTGCCGGCGACGCTGAGATGCGGAAACAGCGCGCCGCTCTGGAACACGGTGCCGATCCGCCGCCGCAGCGCCACCGGATCGGCCGCGGCAACATCTTGGCCTTCGATCCGGACCACGCCGCGATCGGGCGTGATCAACCGGTTGGCAAGACGTAGCAGAGTGGTCTTGCCGCTTCCGGAGCCGCCGACGATCACCAGCAGCTCGCCGCGGGCGACTTCAAACGACACGCCGCACACCGCCATGACACGCCGACCATCACCGCCGCCGTCGAAACTCTTCTCGACGTTTTCGAACGCGATGAGGGGCGCGGCGCCGGCCATGGCCTGTGGCTAGCACAACCGCGGCAATCGATAAAGCGCGGCCGGGTTGTCGGCGCCCGACGTGGAATGGTAGCGCGGCACTTGGTGCCGTCGGTGTTCGTGGTCCCGGTCCGCTCGCGGTCAGCAGATCGAGCGGCGCCGGCTGGTTCCTCGACCGCAGTCGGGCAACGCAGTGCAGCAGACAGATTAGCGATCAACTCACCGAGCCGTTGTGAACCATCGGTCTTGGCGGATCGACCAACCGATGACGCTGCTCCTCTTTCGGATATCCGAAACGAAGTATGGCATGCTTGCCGACGACATTCGAATCGCCAAGCCAGCTAACTGGTGGCCGGATCATACGAGGACGAGGCGGGGCGTCTTTCAGGAAGGAATTTCACCCCAAGGAGCATTGAAATGGCAGATCAGCAATCACTTTCTTCGGTCTTGAGTGAATTGTCACTCAGCGACCTTCAAGTGGATTCGGATGGCAAGGTCCGGATCGCAAACCCCGACGTCGCAAAGCGTGTGGCCGACCTGGCCGGTGGACCGTCTGGACGCGCATTGTCCGACAGTCTGAACACGGGCACCTGCCACAACACCTACTGCATCGCGCCGGGCCTTGATCAACTCGCAGCACGCGGCAATCCCGCGCTGCGCTGAAGTCCACACTTAAAAATCGGTCGATTCGAAGGAGGCGAGCATGGATGTCGCAGCCGCAGAGACGTCTTTTCGCAGAAATTGTCGCGATGCCTGGGCCGAAGATCACTTCCAACTGATCGTGATGCCCACCGAGAAATGCAATTTCCGCTGCGTCTATTGCTACGAGGATTTTGCCCTTGGACGGATGGAACGATCCGTGGTCGAGGGCATCAAAGCCCTCGTGCGGCGCCGTGCTCCCTCGCTTTCGTCGATCGAAATCAGCTGGTTTGGCGGCGAGCCGACCGTCGCCAGCGACATCGTGCTGGAGGTGATGGCCGATGCACAGGATGCCTGCCGCAGCAACGGCGTCAAGCTGCGCGGCGGCATGACGACCAACGGCTTTCTGCTCAGCGGCGCGCGCTATCTGGAATTCCACCGGCACGGGGTCACCGATTTCCAAATTACGCTGGACGGCCCGCAGGCATACCATGACACGACGCGGCTGCAGGCCAACCGGAAAGGCAGCTTTGCGGACATCTGGAACAACCTGCTCGAGATTCGTGATATCAAGGCGGACGGCGAGATCCTGCTGCGTATCCATCTCACCCGGAAGAACGCCGACGTGATCCCACGCTTCGTCGCGGAGATCGAGCGCACATTCGCTGACGATCCGCGCTTCCGCTTCAGCTTGCAGCCGGTCGAAGCGCTCGGCGGCGACAATGACATTTCCGAACTGATCATTCCGGCCGCGGTGCGCGATTGGGGACATCGGGCCGGCACCGCGCCGGAGCCGAACGGGTCGTCGCTGGAGCGGGCGCATCCGGACGACTACGTCTGTTACGCGGCAAAGGCCAATTCCTACGTCATTCGGTCGGATGGACGGGTCGGCAAATGCACCGTGGCGCTGAAGAGCGACAGCAATTGCATCGGCCGTATCAATCCCGACGGATCGCTGGCGATCGACGCGGCCAAGCTGGGACCGTGGCTGTCGGGCTGGACCACGCAGCATCCGGGCGCCCTGTCGTGCCCGGCCGCAGCCGTATTCGGCTGAGAGGGGCGATGATGTTTGCGCCTCCGGTACGGCGGACGAACTATCTGGTGCGCCGGCCCGGCGCCGACTGGATCGAGGACCTCGAACAGGCCTTCGTCGCCGCAACTGCGGCCGGCGACGTCGGGGCGTTGTCGGAGGCGCTCAACAAATTCGCCTTCGTGCTGTTCAAGGCGAATCGCACGGAGGACGCCATGGAGCTGTGCCGCGCACACTATCGTGCGCTGCTGCGGACCCCCGAATTGTCGCACTACGCGGTCCAGCCCTGGATCAACGAGGGGCGCATCTTGGCACGGTGTGGCGACTTCCAGGGCGCATGCGAGCGCCTGCTGATCGGCGTCGACGACGAGATCCGGATCGACGGCACGACGTTACGTGATCTGGATTCGGCCACGATCGATGTCTGCCGCAACGTGGCGATCGTCGATGGGTTTTTCCTTGCGTTGGGCGAAGGCGGCGTCGCGGCGGCCGAACGGCATTTGCGCAGGTTCGAGCCGGGCGATCTGATCGAGGAACTATCGCTGCAGATCGCGCTCGCGCGCGGCGACCTCGCGGCGGCCGAGCGCCACCTCGGTCAGCTGTCGGGGGAGGCGGCCTATGCCCCGACCCTGGCCTGCTACACGGCCGCGACTGCCGGATGTCGGGACGATCGTCCAAGCTTCGCCAAGGCGCTGTTGCTGCTGGTCGCGCTGCTCGACGGCTGGGCCCGCGGCGTCGACGATGTCGCGAGCATCCTGCACGCATTGGCGTGGCTTGCACGGTTGCACCGCGCACGCGTGGAGTCGGTGATCGCAGGCGCGATCGCCGGGTTCCTTATCGAACGCGCCGCGGAGTTGGGCGACGAGGAGCTGCGCTGCGGCTTCTCGGGCCAGCGTTATGTGCCGCTGCCGGCCGAGGCGGGCGAATTGGCGAGCCGATTCCTGACCCGGGCGCGCGCGCGGCTGCAGGGCGCAGCGCCGATCACGCCGTGTGGCCAGCACAACGGTCGCGAGCGGAAAGCCGACGCCGGCTCTTGAATGTTGCCGCGCGGCGTTCCATGACAGCGCATCATGGCTGATTTGACGTATGGCTCGGCGCGATGACGGCGCCTGTATTTCACCGGGTGGCGCAGCTCGAGCTGATCCGCGACGACTGGCGCTGGCCGTTCGCCGACGACCGCCGCGCCGAGATCGACGCGCATTTCGCCAAGCGCCGCCTGGAGAAGCCGGACTTGTTCAACGGCCGGGTGCTGCTCGGGCGCAACGCGCGGTTTACGCCGCAGTGCTTTAGCGCCGACATCTTCGAGACCGACTTTGCGAGCTTCCTTTCGTGGCGCGATTGGGGCTATCCCGATCACAACGTGTTCAACGGCTTCGGCATGGGCGCGCTGCGCGCCAGCGACGGCGCTTTTGTGCTCGGCGAAATGGGCCAGCACACCGCCAATGCCGGCCGGGTGTATTTCCCCGGCGGCACGCCCGATCCCTCCGATCTGCGCGGCGACCGGCTCGATATCGCCGGCAGCATCAGCCGCGAAATCGCCGAGGAGACCGGGTTGCTTGAATCCGACTACCGGTCGAGCGACGGCTGGTGCTGCGTCGTCAGCGGCACGCTGATCGCGATCTTGCGGGTGCTGCAGGTTGATCGGCCGAGCGCGGTGTTGCGCGACAAGATCGAGGCCAGCTTGGCGCAGCAGGTCGCGCCGGAACTCTGCGCCATCCATTTGGTGCGCGAGCCGGGCGATTTCACCGCGGCGATGCCGAGCTTCGTCACCGCATTCCTGGCGACGCAGTTTGCGCGCGGCTGAGGACAGCTAACAGGCTGGCCTCGGCGGCGCGGGCCATGTAGCTTCGACGCAGTGAACCGGAGCGCCGCCCGCCATGCCCGACAACAAGAAGACTCTCGCCGCCACGTTGAAGCCCTATATCGCGCCGTTCCGGGCCGACGGCACGCAGCGCTTTCACCTCAAGGCGCACAAGACCAACGAGAAGGGCGGGCTCGACAAGAGCCAGGCCGAGCGCATCATCGAGGCCAACCGCAAGCGGCTGAACGATTTCCAGGAGATGCTCTACGCCCAGGACCGTTGGTCGCTGCTGTTGATCTTCCAGGGCATGGACGCCGCCGGCAAGGACACCGCGATCAAGAGCGTGTTCGACGGCGTCAATCCGCAGGGCTGCGAAGTGTACTCGTTCAAGACCCCGACAAGCCACGAACTCGATCACGACTTCATGTGGCGGGCTGCCACCAGTTTGCCGCAACGCGGCCGGATCGGAATTTTCAACCGCTCCTACTACGAAGACGTGCTGGTGGTGCGGGTGCATCCGGAGATCCTCGCCAAGCAGAAAATCCCGCCGGAACTGGTGACCAGGAAGGTCTGGCGCGAACGCTTCGAGGACATCGCTTCGTTCGAGCGCTATTTGGCGCGCAACGGCACCGTGGTGCTGAAGTTCTTCCTCAACGTCTCCAAGGAAGAGCAGCGCCAGCGTTTTCTCGGCCGGCTGGAAGATCCGGCGAAAAACTGGAAGTTCTCGATGGCCGACGTCTCCGAACGCGCGCTGTGGGATCGCTATCAGGCGGCATATCAGGACGCGATCGCGCACACCGCAACGCCGGCGGCGCCGTGGCACATCGTGCCGGCCGATCACAAATGGTTTGCCCGGGTGGTGATCGGCTCGACCATCGTGGCCGCGTTGGAGAAGCTCAACCTGCATTTTCCCAAGACCGACCCGGACTCGCTGAAGGAGTTCAAGCAGGTTCGGCTGGCGCTGGAGCAGGAGGGCAAGAAGCGCATCAGGTTGCGCAAGCCGGCCGGCAAAGTGGTGGAGGCCGCGGCCGCGAAAGCCGCAAAGGCAGAGGCGAAGGTGTAGCAGGCGCACCCCCGACGTTCCTGGCGCGGCGCCGTTGGCGTCGCCACCGCCGAGGCGGACGACGGTGTCGTCGACCCGACTGAGCGCCGTCTCTCCGATCCTCGGAGAGCAAGCTGCGGGCGCAATCCAGCTTGCGTTGCATGGCAACCGATGCAATCTTCGGTTGCTGCAGGATGGGCGAGGGAGGCGCCTGTGAGTATCTGGCCGCTGTTTTTCGGATTCGTGCTCGGCGTCGCGATCGGAACCATTGCGACGGTGAACAAGGCCACCGAGCTGCATCAGCAAGCCAAGGATTGGTTACCGACCGTGTCCTGGCGGCGCCTTCGCGAATTGGCCGCGAGAGGACCGCGTGCGGTGCTCGTTGCGTTGCCGGAAATGCAGCAGGTCCAGGTGCTGTTCATCCTGGTCAGCGTTTGGATCGCTGGATTGGCCCTGATCCTGTTGTTCTCCCCGCCCTGGGACCACACCTCGTCGCGGGATTATATCCTCGCCTCGCTGGTCGGCGGCGCCACCGCGCCCTGGATCTTGCTGCACTTCGACAGTCGGCTGCAGCGAGCTCCGGAGCCAGACGATGCGCAGGGGACCGCGGGCGCATCACGGCCCGGTCGGCGTTCAAAGCAAGGCCCGGCGGATCCCCCGCCTGCAAGCCGCGACGATTTCTCGCGCTATCAGTTCATGACCTATGTGCTGGGAGCTGTGCTCCTGGTGGTGCTGTTGCAGCCCTATCTGGCACGTTGGCTGCCCCTCACCAACAAGATCGAGGTCCTGGGGATGGCCTTCACTTTCGCTCCCTCACGAACCGACAGAGTGACCGCAATCGACACAACGTCCACCGCAAGCGGCTCGACCGCTATTTCAGTATCTCGCTTCGCCCAGGCAACGACGCTGAACTCCCGTCTTTCTAACGGCTTGATAAATATAACAACCAATGAGCCCTTCACACTAGCGGATGTCTCGGACATGAAGGGCTTTACGGCCTTATCTATGATGGATCGAGACAAGGTTTACATTGCATATTTTATTCACGCTCGAAACGCTGAACACGGAAATCTGGAATTTCGAAGAACCTTCGCCAATCTCCAAGCGTACGTTGATGCGGCTGGCGTTTCGATCTATGCGCCAGACGCAAATTTTATCGCGAAGCTCAAGGACCTTTCGAGATGCATTTCGGACTATGTCCAAGAAACGGGCGATTTCCGGTTGTTCTTCTTGGATACCAAGATATTTCTGCAGGAATTGACGTCGAAAGTCGCGCGGCGGTGGGGAAGTCCGCCAGACGCAGGACAGCAGGAATTGTTGGATGTTGGTAATCTACCGAGTAACCTCGCTAAATTTGCACATCCTCGCCCGCAATCGACAGCGTGCAAAGACGTCGACAACGTCGTTGGCTTGCTGAGGCGCGTTGACCTCGACGGAGTGGGAAGAACCCCATACCCCGCTTATCTAATTGCGCACTACATGGCGGCGGTTGATTCGGTGGATAGTGGAGCGCTCATCTTGCGCGACTGGATCAAATATCATCGGCTTATTGCAAATGACGGCGATAGCCAATTAGAGCGGATTGCAAATGAATGGTATAATGTCAGAGCGCTGATTGCGTTGGGTTTGATGCCGTCGAGGTTTGGTAGCGTCGCGCCGACGCACTTGGCCTTGGTGCAATTTCAAAAGACCGAAACTGATCGGATGGCGGCCTTGCTGGGTGTGGGCACCGCCCAAACATGGCGCGCGTTCTGTAAGAAGCTGGACCAATTCGATGGATTTCACAAGTTGGTTGGCAAATATCTTGCCCTGACCTACGCGGATGAACGTAATTATCTGTTCGAATTGCTTCGTCCGGCAGATTTTGGATTGCCGCCACCAGGGCAGGCGGAACTTATCAGCGCCGAGTATTCGCCCCGGACATACCTTGAAGAGGCGGAGGCCATCCAGCAAATGCCAGAATGCTTCGCGAGTGCGGCCGAACCCGAGCGACTGCCGCGCATGCTTGGGCTCTTTGCGCTCAATGCCGCCCAATTAAGGTATTCAGTACGACTGATTGCACGTGGTCCTGAAGCCGAGGCGCTCACCCAGGAGATACTAGCAGATTTGGAGCGTGCAAAGCAGCTTGGCAAGCCAAGACGCTCGGTCAGCGATCCAGATCTGCTAGATCCTCCTGATGAATTCGATTCCGCACGATTGCGCTTGGGTGACTTTAGCCAACGCTTCGAAGCGGAGCGGAATGCGCAGTGAGCTGATTCCCCAACGACGCGTCAGCCGTGGCTGTGCCCGTGCGGGCCGTGATCGTGGCCCTGATCGTGGGTGTGGCTGTGCGAGCTGTGCTCGTGCACGCCGTGATCGTCGCGCGGCTCGAGGCCGAGCCGATCGAACAGGCTACGATCTTTGTTGTCGCCGGGGTTCGGCGTGGTCAACAGCGTGTCGCCGATGAAGATCGAATTGGCGCCGGCGAGGAAGCACAGCGTCTGCATCTCGTCGGACATCGCGGTGCGGCCGGCGGCGAGCCGGACGTCGGACAATGGCATCATGATCCGTGCCAGCGCGATGGTGCGCACGAAGGCGATCGGGTCGACCGGCGTCGCGGTCAGAGAAATCGGCGTGCCTTCGATCGGGATCAGCAAGTTGATCGGCACGCTCTCCGGATGTTTGGCCAAATTGGCCAGCGTGCGCAGCATTTCGACGCGATCGGTCGGCTTCTCGCCGAGGCCGAGGATGCCGCCGCAGCACACCTTGATGCCGGCGTCCTGCACCTTGTGCAGGGTATTCAGCCGATCGCCGTAGGTCCGCGTTTTCACCACCGAAGGATAGAATTCTTCCGAGGTGTCGAGGTTGTGGTTGTAGTAGTCGAGCCCGGCGTCGGCGAGTTGCTTGGCCTGGTCGTCGCTCAGCATGCCGAGCGTCACGCAGGCTTCCATGCCGAGCGCTTTCACGCCTTTGACCATCTCGATCACCGGCGCCATGTCGCGATCCTTCGGCGAGCGCCAGGCCGCGCCCATGCAGTAGCGCGTCGCACCGCCGGCCTTCGCCGCCTTGGCGCTTTCGATCACGTCGGCCGGGGCCATCAGCTTCGAGGCCGGCAGGTCAGTGTGGTGATGCGCAGATTGGCCGCAATAGCCGCAATCCTCGGCACAGCCGCCGGTCTTGACGTTCAACAGCTGATTGCACTGCACTTTGTTGGGATCGAAGCTCTGGCGATGGATAGTCGCCGCCCGGAACATCAGATCCATGAACGGCGCGTAATAGATCGCGGCGGCTTCTTCGCGGGTCCAGTCGTGGCGGATGGTCGGGGTGGCTTGTGCCAGCGACGGCAGATCGATGGTATTCAACGTGATGCTCCAAGGCTTAGGGCAGGGCTGGTTTTCTTGGCATAGGTCTGTGATTTGCGCGAACCATTAGGGGGGATTTCGGCAGCCGCGGTACTCAGATCCCAGCAGGTTCGTTATGCCTGAGCGCGGCCAGTAGGTCAGTCTGTCTGACCTACTTTGCCGTTGCGGGCGCCGGCTTTTGTCGTTTACAAGAAGTCCAGGGTGCTTCGCCGGCAACGAACCGTCAACGGTTTCGAGCGACGATGCGGGCCTGAAGGTGGATTGATGCTGATTCGCAGCAATAGGATTGGAATGGACGAGGGGACGGCGCAGGCCGGTCCCGCCGCGATTCCGGCTGCGTTGCTCTCCACCCTGCTGCTTGGCGGGCTGCTTCTTATTCGCCCCTGAGGGCCGTCTGGGCGCGTGCGCCTGGGCACTCAGGGGTTCGAACATCACATCGCCAGACCCCTTTTTGCGCGCCGAGCGCCGCACCTGACACAAGGAATATTCCCATGACCGCCACCACCCCGTCCGACAAGGACCGCGTCATCATTTTCGACACCACCCTGCGCGACGGCGAGCAATGCCCCGGCGCCACCATGACCTTCGAGGAGAAGCTGGAAGTCGCCAGCCTGCTGGACGCCATGGGCGTCGACGTCATCGAGGCCGGCTTCCCGATCGCCTCCGACGGCGACTTCGCGGCGGTGCATGAGATCGCCAAGCGCGCCAAGAACGCGGTGATCTGCGGCTTGTCCCGCGCCGGCGCCAAGGACATTGACCGCTGCGCCGAGGCGATCCGCCCGGCCAAGCAGGGCCGCATCCACACCTTCCTGTCCACCTCGCCGGTGCACATGAAGTACAAGCTGCAGATGGACGCCGAGCAGGTCTATCAGCTGGTGATCTCGGCGGTGACCCGTGCCCGCAACCACACCGACAACGTCGAATGGTCATCTGAGGACGGCACCCGCACCGAGTTCGACTTCCTGTGCAAATGCGTCGAGGCGGCGATCAAGGCCGGCGCCACCACCATCAACATTCCCGACACCGTCGGCTATTCGGTGCCGGAGGAATACTTCGACCTGTTCAAGCGGGTTCGGGAAAACGTGCCGAATTCCGACAAGGCGATCTTCTCGGTGCACTGCCATGACGATCTGGGCATGGCGGTGGCCAATTCGTTGGCCGGCATCCGCGGCGGCGCAAGGCAGATCGAATGCACCGTCAACGGCATCGGCGAGCGCGCCGGCAATACCGCGCTGGAAGAAGTCGTGATGGCGATGCGGGTGCGCAACGACAAATTGCCGTTCTGGAACAAGATCGACACCACGATGCTGACCCGCGCCTCCAAGGTGGTCTCGGCGGCGACCTCGTTCCCGGTGCAGTACAACAAGGCGATCGTCGGCCGTAACGCCTTCGCGCATGAGAGCGGCATCCACCAGGACGGCATGCTGAAGAACGCCGAGACCTACGAGATCATGCGGCCGGAGTCCGTCGGCGTGAAGCAAACCTCGCTGGTGATGGGCAAGCATTCCGGCCGTCACGCCTTCGTCCACAAGCTGGAAGAGATGGGCTACAAGCTGGGCCAGAACCAGCTGGAAGACGCCTTCGTGCGCTTCAAGGCGTTGGCCGACCGCAAGAAGGAAATCTACGACGAGGACATCGAGGCGCTGGTCGATCAGGAAATCGCGCAGTCGCACGATCGCATCAAATTGCTGTCGTTGACGGTGATCGCCGGGACCCATGGCCCGCAGCGCGCCACCATGAAGCTGGACGTCGAGGGCCAGACCCGGATCGAAGAAGCCGAAGGCAACGGCCCGGTCGATGCGGTGTTCAACTGCATCAAGGCGCTGGTGCCGCATGTCGCCAAGCTGGAGCTGTATCAGGTCCACGCCGTGACCCAGGGCACCGATGCGCAGGCCGAGGTCTCGGTGCGGCTGGCGCATGAAGGCCGCTCGATGACCGCGCGTGCCGCCGATCCGGATACGCTGGTGGCCTCGGCGAAGGCCTATCTCAGTGCGTTGAACAAGATCGTGATGAAGCGCGAGCGCGACCTGCCGGTGCCGGAAGCCGCTGCGAGCTGATTGCGACCAAACGACGCGACGGCGTCATCACCATCGCACGCGGCGCTGCAAAGCGCCGCGTTTTTTATTGCGCTGCAGCACACTCACCTCGGCGCTCCCTGCTAACGGGCAATAGCCATTGCATGTAAGTATCTGTATTGAAGTGATGCAGTGAGGCTGGAACCGGTTACCGGTCGGTCTGAGGAAATCTGGGAGGTCAAATGCGCAAATTGATTTTGGCCGCGGCGTCGGCCGCGATGTTCGCTGTTGTTGGGCCGGCTGCGGCACAGTCGCCGATCGTCATCAAGTTCAGCCACGTGGTGGCGCCGAACACCCCGAAGGGTCTGGCCGCCGAAAAATTCAAAGAACTCGCCGAGAAGTACACCGCCGGCAAGGTCAAGGTCGAGGTCTACCCGAACTCGCAGCTCTACAAGGACAAGGAAGAGCTCGAAGCCTTGCAACTCGGCGCGGTGCAGATGCTGGCGCCGTCGAATTCCAAGTTCGGCCCGATCGGCGTGCGCGAATTCGAAGTGTTCGATCTGCCCTATATCCTGTCCGATCTGCCGACGCTGCGCAAAGTCACCGACGGCCCGCTCGGCACCAAGCTGTTGAAGCTGCTCGATGGCAAGGGCATGACCGGGCTGGCCTATTGGGACAACGGCTTCAAGATCATGAGTGCTAACAAGAAATTGGTGGCGCCGGCGGACTACAAGGGGCTGAAATTCCGCATCCAGTCCTCCAAGGTGCTCGACGCCCAGTTCCGCGCGCTCGGCGCGATCCCGCAGGTGATGGCGTTCTCCGAAGTCTATCAGGCGCTGCAGACCGGCGTGGTCGACGGCCAGGAAAATACGCCCTCCAACATGTACACCCAGAAAATGCACGAGGTGCAGAAGTTCACCACGCTCACCAATCACGGCTATCTCGGCTACGTGGTGATCGTGAACAAGAAGTTCTGGGATGACTTGCCGGCCAACCTGCGCACCGAACTCGACAAGGCGATGAAAGAGGCCTCGGCCTACGGCAACAGCCTGTCCGCCAAGGAGAACGAAGACGCGTTGGCCGAGATGCAGAAGTCCGGCAAGACCGAACTCGTCAAGTTGACGCCGGAGCAGGACGCCGCGATGCGCAAGGCGATGGAGTCGGTCTACGGCGACGTCGCCAACCGAGTCGGCAAGCCGCTGATCGAAGAGTTCCTGAAGGAAACCAAGGCCACCAATTAACAATCGGCGACTGAGCCGACGCCCGTGCTCAGGCGCGGGCGTCGGCTGTTATCTTGTGCTGACATCGTGCGGACGGCATAGACCGTCCCGCAGCATGAATATCGTGGTCACACTGGAGGAATGATGCTGCTTCGCATCCTCGATCGGCTTGAGGAAATCCTGATCACGTTTTTGATCGGCGCCGCCACGGTGATCATCTTTTTCGCGGTGCTGCACCGCTACCTGGTCGGCATTCCGCTGTTCTATCCGCTGTTGTTCCCGATCAACATGTCCTGGGCTCAGGAACTGTGCATCTACATGTTCGTGTGGATGGCGAAGTTCGGCGCGGCTTACGGCGTGCGCACCGGCATCCATGTCGGCGTCGACGTGCTGGTCAACCAGCTCGATCCGCGCTGGCGCAAGGGCACCATCCTGTTCGGGTTGTTCTGCGGCGCGCTGTTCACCGCGGTGATCGGCACCATGGGGGCGAAATTCGTCTATGGGCTGATGCAGACCGACCAGGTCACCCCCGACATGGAGCTGCCGAGCTGGATCGTCTACCTGTGCATTCCGCTCGGCTCCTATCTGATGTGCTTCCGCTTCCTGCAGGTGGCGTGGACGTTCGGACGCGGCGGCGAGCTGCCGCATCATGACCACGCCTATGTCGAGGGCATCGAGGCGGAAATCCCAGCCACCGGCGGCCGGGAGGTGATCCGATGAGCAGCGCCATGATCTTCGTGCTGCTGATCGCGCTGATGCTGACCGGGATGCCGATCTCGATCGCGCTCGGCCTCACGGTGTTGTCCTTCATCTTCCTGATGACCACCGTGCCGATCGAGTCGGTGGCGCTGAAGCTGTTCACCGGCATCGAGAATTTCGAGATCATGGCGATCCCGTTCTTCATTCTCGCCGGCAATTTCCTCACCCACGGCGGCGTCGCCCGCCGCATGATCAATTTCGCCACCTCGATGGTCGGGCACTGGTACGGCGGGCTCGGGCTCGCCGGGGTGATGGCGTGCGCGCTGTTCGCCGCGGTGTCGGGCTCGTCGCCGGCCACCGTGATCGCGATCGGCTCGATCATGCTGCCGGCGATGGTCAAGCAGGGCTTTCCGAAGCGGTTCGGCGCCGGCGTCATCACCACCTCCGGCGCGCTCGGCATCCTGATTCCGCCCTCGATCGTGATGGTGGTCTATGCGGTGGCGACCGGTGGCAGCGTCGCGCTGGATCCGAACGGCATGCGGGTGTCCTCGGCCTCGGTCGGGCAATTGTTCATCGCCGGCGTGATTCCCGGCATCATGCTGGCCTCGTTGCTCGGCCTCACCACGTTCTATCGCGCCTGGAAGAACGACTATCCGCGGATGCCGCGCGCGAGCTGGCTGGAGCGCTGGCAGGCGTTCCGCAAATGCGTCTGGGGCCTGTTGCTGATCCTGATCGTGCTCGGCGGCATCTACGCCGGCTGGTTCACGCCGACCGAAGCCGCGGCGATGAGCGCGGTCTACGCCTTCGTGATCGCGGTGTTCGTCTATCGCGACCTGCGGCTTTCGGACGTGCCGAAGGTGCTGCTCGGCTCCGCCAATATGAGCGCGATGATCCTCTACATCATCACCAATGCGGTGCTGTTCTCGTTCCTGATGGCCAACGAAAACATCCCGCAGCAGATCGCCAATTGGATGTCGAGCGCCGGCATCAATTGGGTGATCTTCCTGTTGGTGGTCAATCTGCTGCTGTTGTTGGCCGGCAACGTGATGGAGGCGACCTCGATCGTGCTGATCATGGCGCCGATCCTGTTCCCGGTGGCGGTCAAGCTCGGCATCCATCCGGTGCATCTCGGCATCCTGATGGTGGTGAACATGGAGGTCGGGATGTGTCACCCGCCGGTCGGGCTCAATCTCTACGTCGCCTCGGGTATCGCCAAGATGGGAATCACCGAGCTGACCATCGCGGTGATGCCGTGGCTGTTGACGATGATCGCGTTCCTCGGTCTCGTCACCTACATCCCGGAGCTGTCGCTGTGGCTGCCGCGCACGCTCGGCATGTTGTGATAGTTGTTCGCAACATCGGTGCGGCCGGATTACATCTTGGTAACAGAGGCATTTGTGTCCAAACCGTAAGTTGATCGGGCAGGGCGCTACGCGCATCTTCAGGCCACCTTTGAAGGAGGTTGCCATGAAGAAAGCTCTGTTGGCCGGTGCCGCCGTGCTGGTGCTCGCCGGATCCACCGCGGTCTATGCGCAGCATCGTCCGTGGTTCGATCATCATCAGACCCGGATGAACCCGGAAGACCGCGCGGCGTTCGCCGATGCCAAGATCGCCGCGGTGAAGGCCGGACTGAAACTGACGCCGGACCAGGAAGCGCTCTGGCCGCCGGTGGAAGCCGCGGTGAAGGAATTTTCCAAGCTCAGGATCGACCGCGCCAATGCTCGGATGAAAGCCATGCGGGACGACGACGCGCCGAAGCTCGATCCGGTGACCCGGTTGCGCGACCGCGCCGGAGCGATGGCCGATACGGCCGCCGCGCTGAAGAAGATCGCCGATGCCGCCGATCCGCTCTACAAGACGCTGGACGACGGCCAGAAGCGCCGTCTCGCGGTGTTGACCCATGACGGCGGCCGATTCGGCGGCGGCCATTGGCGGCATCACCGCGACGGCGATCGCGGCGAGCGTGGCTATCGCCAGCAGGACGACCGCGGACCGGGCCGCGATCTGGGGCCGGATCGGCTGTAACGACCGGTTTGGCCGCTGCATTGCGGCCCTTGCTCGCTGCGATCAACGAAGCCGCCGGGCGCCGGCGGCTTTTCGTTTCATTTTTTTGACAATGGCGGGAAAAATCCGCGGGCTCGCTGGACATCCGGGATTCGCTTTGTTAAACGGACGCCGTCCTGCAGAGGACTTCCGGACTTGGTCCGGGCGCATAGCTCAGTTGGTAGAGCAGATGACTCTTAATCATCGGGTCCCAGGTTCGAGCCCTGGTGCGCCCACCAAATTCCCCCTTTAAGAACGGCTATTTAGCTAAACGGTGGGGGGAGCCGGGATCGGCCGTTTGCGATCCTGTGATCGTGCTGCGACGTTTCTTCGGTAGGTGCTCTCAATGAGACCCTGCGAAACGGTCCTGTGGCGCGCCAAATGTCCAGCGCATCCGCTTGTGAAAACGACCCCCGACCGGTCGCGGTTTAATCACCGATCCGAGGATGTCGTGGCCGGCAAACTTGGCTTCGGGTAGGGCCAATTCTGCGCCAGGAAATACTGACCAAGACGCTCATCGATAGTTTTGGTCGTCTGCTCAATCTCATCCGGTAGGCCGTCTTGCTTCAACAAGTTTAAACCGACCCCTGCAAGCGCGACCGCGTTGGTCGCCCCTCCCGGCATGCTGCCCGAGGAGGCTTCGGTCTCGAAATCGAGAAGAGGCGGTCTGTCCGGCATCCTCGGGTCATTCAGGGACACTGCGACCCTCAGCACCGCTTTGCCGGCGCCGTAGCCGACAAACACACGGAGCGCTTTGCTGCCGCTGCGAGCGTCGAGAATGCGGCACCGCAGGGTCAAGTCGGACGGTTGGCCACCGGCGACGACGATGAGCCGGCGAGATGCCAGGAGCTTCGGAAGGCTTTCGGAAAGCACCGCCGAAGCCATTTGAGCATCGGCAAGCTGCTTCTCGCGCCGCGATGGCTTCTTTGGCGGCGAACTTTCGTTTTCGACGATCACGGCGATTGTTCGTGGCGGTCGAAGCGAGGGGTCTGGAGCTTGGCTTGCAACCGGTCCCACGTGGATCCCGGCGCAACCTGCGACCGACAAGGCGAATCCGATGGCGAGCAACCGGGCAGTGGTTCGAAGGGGGAGGCGGACGATGTTGAACAGGGTGATCTCCCGGAAAATCCTGTCGGATCCTCTCCAGAAGGCCTAGTGTCCGCGCATCGAAATAGGTCAAAGTTAGATGGTTTTGGGCCAAACTCCGAGGCTGGGGGCGCCCTCCGACGCCCCCCTGATCGACGGACTCGACGGCGCAGCAATGCGGAGCGCGTTGACGAAAACGCTGGATGTGTTCACCCGCGGGCTCCATCAGCATCCGCATGGTGAGCTTTTCCTGCTTCGCGCCGGATACCTGAAGGCGCAATCACCCAACGGCCGCTGGCTAATTCCTGCCGGCCATCTGTGTTGGGTTCCGCCTTTTACCGAGCATGGAGCCGACACCGACAGCACCCAAGGCGTTCGTATCTACCTTGCCCCAGAGCTATGCGGAGTTTTGCCTCGCGACTCCTGCGTGATGCGAAACACGGCTCTGATCCTTGCCGTCATCGATCGCCTCACCGCACCCGACAGGACAGCGAAGGTCCTGACCGAACCGGAGAAGCGCTTGTTGGGCGTTCTCTGCGACGAGATCGAACGGGCGAGAAGCACGCCGATCTTACTTCCGATGCCGCAAGATGCCCGACTTAGCAGGACGGCGGAAAAATTGCTCGGCTCTCCGAATGACCAAAGCGACCTCGACGTGTTTGCAGCTGAGGCCGGCATGTCGCGGCGCAGCTTCACGCGAAATTTCAAGCTCGATACTGGACTGTCGATCGGAGAGTGGCGCCAGATTGCGCGACTGATGCACGGGATCGATATGCTGGCGGCGGGAAAATCCGTAACCGAGACGGCCTTTGCGCTGGGCTATGATAGTATCAGCAGCTTTGTCGCGCTCTGCCAGCGCCACACCGGAATGAGCCCGAAATTATTGGCCCGCGCCGTGGCCGGTTAGGACGGCAAAGAGATGGCCCCGCTGAACTGCCACGGTGCCGCCCGGGGTGCCCGAGCGGCTGCGAACAGATGAGATTTTATCTGGCAGACGGCCGGGCGATTTTGCGGGCGATCAGAAACGAGATCGGCATCGCCACCAGGAAACCGGCGAGGACGGCGCGGGGAATCATCTGCATCGCGTCTTGAGCGAGGCTCGGCACGGCCAAGACCGCGACCATGGCGCAACCAGCCAATGACGCGCCGACCACGATCCACACCACAATCGCAACCTTGATCATCGTCGTTCTCCTGTTGCCCGACCTGCTTGCAGTCGGGATGCCTCACCTTCGTCGGCATCGGGCGCAGCCGGCGCAGCGTTGATGGGACCACTTGCTCCAGGCCGGCGGTCGCACGGCCGGCATTCGGACATGGTGGAGTTACATACATTCGAATATTTTCAGATGAATCCGGATCGGCGGTGCGCACCTTGATCTGAATCAAACGACTGCCGCCCGGTCGCGCGCTGCAGGCGGATGCCCGCGTCGATTGCATAAAAGATATATCTTTACATCGCCGATAACTGCTTATAATAAAAGATATATCTTTTAGGCGCCAGGTGGACGACCCAGATGGACGACAATGACGGCATTGGCCGACGCTGCGGCGGAATGGGGTGTCGACGCCGCGGCGGGCGCGGCGCCGGCGGCGAAACGATCCGGGTCGGCCGCATGCTGGGGCAGGGCGATCTCAAGGTGATCGCGCTGGCGCTGATCGCCGAGCAACCCCGCCACGGCTACGACATCATCAAAGTCATCGAGGAAAAGACCGCCGGCTGGTACGCGCCGAGTCCCGGCGTGGTCTATCCGACGCTGACCTTTCTGGAAGAAGTCGGCCACCTGACATCGCAGCCGGAAGGCGCCAAGAAGCTCTACGTCATCACCGAAGAGGGGGCCGGCTATCTCGCCGACAACCGCGCCGTCGCCGACGCGGTGTTCGACCGGTTGGCAGCGGTCGGGGAGCGCGCCGCCGCGTTGCGTCCGCGCAGCGAGGACGCCGGCCGCGGCAATGGCGAGGCCAGCGAACTGCCGCCCTTGGTGCGCGCGGCGCTCGACAATCTGCGCGACGTCACCGGTAAGCAGCTTGCCAAGGATCCCGAGGCCGAGGCGGAACTGGTCGCGATGCTGGCGCGGGCGGCAGGAGAGCTACGCAGACTGTGAGCGCGCCGTCACCACCATGAGATTTTTCGGACCCAACCGCGCCCTCCTCGAGGACGGCGCAACCAAGCCAAGCAGGAGACCCCGATGACCACCGCAACACTTCTTCCGGAGCAACCGACCCGGCGCGACGTGCTTTACATCGCGACCGGCGCTGTCGCGGCTGTCGGCGCCGTCGCCGCGGTCTGGCCGCTGGTTGTTCAGCTCAACCCCGACGCCTCCACCGTTGCGGCCGGCTTTCCGCTCGAGGTGGATTTGGCACCGATGGCGGCAGGCCAGGTGATCAAGGTGTTCTGGCGCGGCCAGCCGATCTTCATCAGCCACCGCACCCCGCACGAGATCGAATCGGCGCAGACCGCCGATTGGCAAAGCTTCCGCGATCCGCAGCCGGACTCCGCGCGGGTCAAGCCCGGCCACGAGCAATGGCTGGTGGTGTCGGCGATCTGCACCCATCTCGGCTGCATCCCGACCGAGCACCAGGGCAATTACGACGGCTGGTTCTGCCAGTGCCACGGCTCGCAATACGACTCGTCCGGTCGTGCCCGGCTGGGGCCGGCGCCGCTCAATCTCGCGCTGGTGCCGTATGAGTTTCTTTCCGACAGCAAGATCCGGATCGGCACCACCGGCTGATCTGATAGCTCGCTGCTTTCACGACATTGACCCCGTCGCGGCCAAGCCGCGCCGGCGCGTGACGCCGCGCGCCGCAACTCCGTTGTGCTTGAGAAAGTCCCTTACATGCTGATCGCCGTCGCCAGTCAGAATTTCCGCACCGTCACCGGCCACGCCGGCAAGAGCCGCCGCTTCCTGGTGTACAACGCCGCGCCGGGCCAGCCGCCCTATGAGGTCGACCGGCTCGATCTTCCGAAAGAGCTTTCGATCCACGAATTCCAGGGCGATGGCGCGCATCCGCTCGATGCCGTCGGTGTGGTGATCGCCGGCAGCGCCGGCGCCGGTTTCGTCAGCCGGATGGCGGCGCGCGGCGTGCAGACCGTCGCCACTGCGGAAACCGACCCGGCCGCCGCGGTCGCGCAGTTTCTTGCCGGAACGCTCGCCGCGCCAGCGCCGCACGTCCACGGCGCCGAAGAAGGCGGTTGCGACTGCAATTGCGGCGGCTGAGGCCGTCGGCGGCGGCGCCGGTTACGAAAACGCGGCGCCGCTGCGCAATCCAAGCTTCCTGAACGCGATCGCAGCCGGGCAGAACCCGGTGATCGCCGCCTGGATCATGTTGGCTCCGGCAAAGCCGGCCAGCAGCAGCCAATACGGATTGACCAGCCAGCCGAGCAGCAGGCTGGTCAACACCACGCCGCCGGCGAAGCCGAGCACCGCCTGATCGATATTCATCGCGTCGTCCTTTCAAGCTGTGGGCGGGATCAGCGAGCAACCGCGCCCGATGGTTGACTTCATATTCGTATATGCGTATATACGCAACTATGAAAATGAATATCGACGCGATGGAACAAGCCGCCGACCAGGCCAGCGAATTGTTGAAGGCGCTGTCCAATCGGCACCGCCTGCTGATCATTTGCCAATTGGTCGACGGCGAACGCTCGGTCGGCGACCTCGCCCAGCTGTTGGGACTACGCGACTCCACGGTATCGCAACATCTGGCGCTGCTGCGCAAGGACGGGCTGGTGGCGGCGCGGCGTGACGCGCAGACCATCTATTACTCGATCGCCAGCGCGCCGGCCCGTGAACTGCTCACCACGCTGTATCGGGTGTATTGCCCGCCCGCACTGAACGCGACCTCGCCCAAACAATCCACCAAGACAGCGAAGAAGACCTAACATGCGCGGCATCGCTTGCGGCCTGCTGGCCGCGCTCCTCGTTCCATCGGCGATGCTCCGCGCCGAGCCGCTCACGGTAGCTGCGCGAACGGTGGCCGACGATAAGGCGGTGTTCGCCACCGTGGAGAGCGTCAGCGTGGTGCCGGCGCGCGGCCGGATCGGCGGCACGGTGGTGCAGCTCAAGGTCAAGGAAGGCGACGCCGTCACCCGCGGCCAGGCCATCGCCGCGATCGGCGACGAGAAGCTGGCGCTGCAGATGAACGCGCTGGACGCGCAGATCGCGGCGTTGCAGGCGCAATCCAGCCAGGCGCAGATCGATTTCAATCGCGTCGAGGGCCTGGTGGAGCGCGGCACGCTGCCGCGCATCAAGCTCGACGAAGCGCGCACCGCGCTCAACGTCGCCGAGAACGGACTACGCGCCCGCACCGCCGAGCGCGCCGTGGTGCAGCAGCAATTCAACGAAGGCCAGGTGCTGGCGCCGGCCGATGGTCGGGTGCTGAAAAAGTTGGTGGCGGTGGGCTCGGTGATGCTGCCGGGCGACGCGGTGGCGACCATCGCGCAGCAGGATTTCAAATTGCGGCTGCGGATTCCGGAGCATCACGCCCGCTCGCTGAGACTCGGCGACAAGGTCCGCGTCGACGGCGGCGAGATCGGCGCGGCCGCGCCACGGTTCGGCACCATCGATCTGATCTATCCGCAGATCGAGGACGGCCGCGTGGTCGCCGACGCCAAAGTCGACGGCCTCGGCGAGTATTTCGTCGGCGACCGACTGCGGGTGTGGATCGCCGGCGGCGAGCGCACCGCCTTCGTGATTCCCTCGAGCTACGTGACCACGAAGTTCGGCATCGACTACGTCAAGATCGAGCAACCCGGGGGCACCATCGTCACGCCGGTGCAGCGCGGCCGCGACCTGCCGAGCCCGGAGCTGCCCGACGGCCTGGAGATTCTGTCGGGGATCGGCCGCGGCGATCGGTTGGTGCAGCCGTGAAGCTCGGACTCTCGGGACGTCTCACCCAAGCCACCATCGGCTCGCCGCTGACGCCGCTGTTTCTGCTTGCGGCCCTGATCGTCGGGCTGTTCGCGCTCGCTGCGATCCCGCGCGAGGAGGAACCGCAGATCAGCGTGCCGATGGTCGACATCCGCGTCAACGCCGACGGCCTGCGGGCGCCGGACGCCGTCGAACTCGTCACCAAGCCGCTGGAAGCCATCGTCAAGAGCATCGACGGCATCGAGCACGTCTACAGCCAGACCGAAGACGACCGCGTCATGGTCACCGCGCGGTTTTTGGTCGGCACCAAATCCGAGGACGCCATCCTGCGCGTCCACGAAAAGATCCGCGCCAATCTCGACCGCATTCCGGTCGGCATCGCCGAGCCCTTGATCGTCGGCCGCGGCATCAACGACGTCGCGGTCAGCGTGCTGACGTTGTCGCCGAAGCCCGAGGCGGCGGCGCGCTGGACCGACAAGGACCTGTTCGAACTCGCCGACAAACTGCGCTCGGAACTGATGAAGGTCGACAGCATCGGGCTGACTTACATCTCCGGCGGCGGCGCGCAGCAGATCCGGGTCGAGCCCGATCCGGAAAAGCTGTCGCTGTTCGGCGTCACGCTGCAGCAACTGGTCGCCAAGGTGAAGGACGCCAACCGCTCGTTTCTGGCGGGTTCGGTCCGCGACGCCGGCCTGGTGCGCAGCGTCTCCGCCGGCCAGACACTATCCGGGGTTCCGGATATCGGCCTGTTGCTGATCTCGACCCGCGACGATCGTCCGGTCTATGTCAAAGACGTAGCTTCGGTGGTGATCGGCCCCAATGCCAGCGAGCATCGGGTGTGGAGCGAGGCCCGCGACGGCAACGGCGATTGGCAGCGTGTGCCTGCGGTCAGCCTGGCGCTGGCCAAGCGCGCCGGCGCCAACGCCGTGGTGGTGTCGCAGGCGATCGCCGAGCGGCTCGAAGGCTTGAAGGCGCGGCTGATCCCGGACGACGTCGTCGTCACGGTCACGCGCGACTATGGCGAGACCGCCAACGACAAGGCCAACGAGCTGCTGCTGCATCTCGGCATCGCCACGATTTCGATCGTAGTGCTGATCGGCTTTGCGATCGGTTGGCGCGAGGCGCTGGTCACCCTCGTGGTGATCCCGACCACGATTCTGCTGACGCTGTTCGCCGCCAATCTGATGGGCTACACCATCAACCGCGTCAGCCTGTTCGCGCTGATCTTCTCGATCGGCATTTTGGTCGACGACGCGATTGTTGTCGTGGAAAACATCGCGCGGCATTGGGCGATGCAAGACGGCCGGCCGCGGCTGCAGGCGACCATCGAAGCGGTCGCCGAAGTCGGCAATCCCACGGTGATCGCCACGCTGACCGTGGTCGCGGCGCTGCTGCCGATGCTGTTCGTGTCGGGACTGATGGGTCCCTATATGGCGCCGATCCCCGCCAATGCCTCCGCGGCGATGCTGTTCTCGTTCTTCGTCGCCATGGTGGTGGCGCCGTGGCTGATGCTGCGGCTGGCGCCGCGCGAGGGCGCCGTCGTCGCCGGACATGACGCGCATGACGAAGGCCGGCTGGGGCGGCTGTATCGCCGTATCGCCACACCGATCATCGCCAGCAAACGCTCGGCCTGGATCTTTCTGCTCGGCGTCGGTCTGGCCACGCTGGCCTCGATGGCGCTGTTCGCCACCAAATCGGTGACGGTGAAGCTGTTGCCGTTCGATAACAAATCCGAGATCGCCGTGATGGTCGATCTGCCGGAAGGCGCCAGCCTCGAGGCCACCGAGCGCGTGCTGTTCGCCGCTGCGCAAATCGCGCGCGGACTGCCGGAAATCAGTTCGGTGCAGAGCTACGCCGGCACGCCGGCGCCGTTCAACTTCAACGGCTTGGTGCGGCATTATTACTTGCGCGAGCGGCCCGAGCTCGGCGAGCTGCAGGTCAATCTCGCCGGCCGCGAGCATCGCGCCCGCGCCAGCCACGCCATCGCGCTGGATCTGCGCGAGCGGCTGAAGGCGGTGTCCGTACCCGCCGGCACCAGCATCAAGGTCGTCGAAGTGCCGCCGGGGCCGCCGGTGCTGTCGACGCTGCTGGCCGAAATCTACGGGCCGGACGCCGCCACCCGCCGCGCCGTCGCCCTGGAGATGAAGAAGCTATTCGCCGAAGTGCCGTTCATCGTCGATATCGACGATTCGATCGGCGAAAAGCGGCCGCGGCTGCGGCTGTCGATCGATCAGGACCGGCTGGAATTCTTCGGGGTCGAGCAGCGCGACGTCTATGACACCATCGCCACGTTGTTCGGCGGCGTTTCGGTCGGCTACTCGCATCGCGGCGAGGATCGCAACCCGATCGAGATCGCGGTGCGGCTGCCGAAGCGCGATCTGGCCTGGACCGAGGCCTTGGCGTCGACGCCGGTGCCGGCCAACACGCTGCCCGGAGCCAAAACCGTGGTCGAACTCGGGCAGCTGGTGAAGGCCAGCATGGAGCAGGGCTCGCCGATGCTGTTCCGCCGCGACGGCCGCTTCGCCGACATGGTGATGGCGGAGCTGGCGGGGCGCTTCGAGGCGCCGCTGTACGGCATGTTCGCGGTGGCGGACAAGATCGACGCGCATGATTGGGGGACGTTGCCGAAGCCCGCGATCGCCATGCATGGCCAGCCGGCCGACGAGTCCAAGCCGACGCTACTATGGGACGGCGAGTGGGAGATCACTTACGTCACCTTCCGCGACATGGGGGCGGCGTTCGGCGCGGCGATCCTCGGCATCTACGTGCTGGTGGTGGCGCAGTTTCGCAGCTTCAAGCTGCCGCTGGTGATCCTGACGCCGATCCCGTTGACGCTGATCGGCATCTTGATCGGGCACTGGCTGCTCGGCGCGGCCTTCACCGCGACCTCGATGATCGGCTTCATCGCGCTGGCCGGCATCATCGTTCGTAACTCGATCCTGCTGGTGGATTTCATCCGCCACAGCGGCGGGCAGGGCAAAACCGTGCGCGAGGTGGTGTTGCAGGCCGGTGCGGTGCGCTTCAAGCCGATCCTGTTGACCGCGCTCGCCGCGATGATCGGCGCCGCCACTATCCTGCTCGACCCGATCTTTCAGGGCCTGGCGATTTCGCTGCTGTTCGGTCTTGCGTCCTCGACGCTGCTGACCGTGCTGGTGATTCCGGCGATCTATGTGGTGCTGCGCGGCGAGCGGCGTGGCGCATAGCGGCCTGCTTCTACGGCGTGGTGTCGGGCGTCGTCTGTCCGCAGAAGATGTCGTAGATCACCGCGATGACGCGGCGCACGTCGTCATTGGCGAGGCGGTAATAGATCGTCTTGCCGTCGCGCCTGGTGTCGACCATGCCGTCATAGCGCAGCCGCGCCAGCTGCTGCGACACCGCCGACTGTCGCATCGACAGCAGGCTTTCCAGTTCACTCACCGAACGCTCCCGCTCCGCCAATAGGCACAGCAGCAACAGCCGGTGTTCGTGCGACAGCGCTTTGAGGAAATTGCTGGCCTTGCCGGCTTTGCGCATCAACTCGTCGAGTTCCGCTGAATGCGCGGGACCTTGGCGGGCAGCCGACTCGGGCTCAGCGTCAATGCCGGTGGGGGGAATTGTTGTCATGCGATGCTGGCCATTTCAGACATATAGACGAATTCGCATGTGTGTGCCAGCAGGCGTGGGCCACCGCGAGGAGGCGGGTTCCGGCAGGAAATTGCTAGGAAACGGCTTGGTTTGGTCAAAATGAGACGGATTGCGAGGGGAGGCCGCGCTAGGTTTGATCACCCCGGCGTTGCTGCGGGAACAATCCGTTACTCGGACCGGTCAAGTTGACGCGCGGTTTTTCACCACATGCGGCGCCGCAGGGTTTAAGGTGGGTCAACGCAGCGCGCGATCGCATCACGGTGTTTGGTGAAAGCGATCCCCAATTACGAGGCTCAGATGTCACACGCCTATGCACTCAACGAAGACGTCCTGCACCGGGGCCAGGGGCCCCAGGGGCGCGTCACTGTCGAGCAGCCCAAGGTCTATACCATCATTCAGCGACTGCCGATCGAATCGGACGGCCGACTGCGCTATCGGATCCGCAGCAAGTTGGAAAATATCGAGCGCGTCGCCACCGAAGATCAGTTGTCCTACTGCATGTAGCCGCCCAGCAGATTGCGCTGCGCTGCAACGTGAATACGCCGGTTCGGGACATTTTTCCCGCTCACGGAAACGGCATCGGCCCGTCGTCACAATAGTGGTATCGTTCGTGCGTTAAGTGGCTTCACGCTGTCAGGAGTGGAGTGCATGAACAAGCTCATTGCGATCCGCAGTCAGGAAGCGATGTGCCGGGAACGCGCCGCGCGGGATCATAACCGCAGCGCGTTCTGGTCGGCCAAGGCGGAAGAGTGGCAACAAATCGCGCTCGACGAAATTGCATTCCATTTCCGTGAATGCAACGTGGCGCGCTTTGCTGCCGAACCGGCAACGCCGTGCGGCGAGTTCGCTGCCGGCTGAGCCGTGGGCTGCAGGACCCTCGCGCGCGGGGCGTTGCGCCGGCGGGGATTGAACGGCTGATGCGCCGGCCTATCTGCCTAGCATGCTGCAGTCGGTGTTCAGTTTCCTGCAATCGGTGGTGTTCGGCATGATTTCGATTTTCGGGATCAATCTGGGCACCGAGCAACCGCGTTACGACGTCATCGCGCGGCTCGGCGACACGATCGAAATCCGGCACTATCCGGCGCGGCTCGCCGCCGAGACCACCGTCGCGGGCAGTTCCAGCAAGGCGCGCGGCGAGGCGTTCCGCATCGTCGCCGGTTACATCTTCGGCGCCAACAACGGCCAGCAGAAGATCGCGATGACCTCGCCGGTGGAAATCAGTTCGCCCGGCAGCAAGATCGCGATGACCACCCCGGTCGAGGTCGGCAAGGCCGACGACGGCTTGGTGATGCGGTTCTTCATGCCCAGCGAATATTCCCGTGAGCAGCTTCCGCAGCCGTCCGACCCGCGGGTCAGGCTGGTCGAACGCCCCGCCGCGACCGTGGCCGCGCTGCGGTTTTCCGGCTCGACCGGCGACGCCGCGGTGGCGGCGCGCAGCGCCGAACTCGTTCATGCGCTCGCCGCCACCGATTGGCGTGCCGCGGGCGAGGTGACGGCGCTGTTCTACAATCCACCGTGGACGCTGCCGTTTCTGCGCCGCAACGAGGTCGTGGTGCCGCTGACCAAGTCCGAGCAGCCGCGCTGAGGCTATCCGGCGCGCCGCGGCCCGAGATCGGCTGAGCTGACCCGCAAAGGAGCCGGTATGATCCTGCGCATGGCGATCGCCACGGCCCTGACGCTGATCGGCGTGGCGCTGATCGGACCCGCGCTCGCCGCTCCGCCCACCGTGACGCCGTCGCCGGGCTACGACCGGCGGCTGATCGAATCCCGGCGCGAACTAGGCGCAAGGGTGCTGGTCGCGCCACCCCACCACGCCTTGGCCCAGCCGCACCGCAAAGCGGCGCTGCTCCGCCGCTAGCTGCCGAGTGCTGGCAGCGTCGCGCGTCTGGCCTGCTCATAGGGCGTTGCGTCGGCGGCAACACCATTTGGTGATAACATAATCTCGTCGGAATTATTCCCTAAGTAAACGAATTGTCGAGCAGCGGGGGCGTTGTTCATGCGATGCGTCGCATCCTTTGGAAAGCCTCATGCCCCCAGACTCTCCGTCGCCCAGTGTCGTGCCCACCACCGCGGTTCCGACCGCGCTGCTGCTGTCGCGCGGCGTCGACCGGCTCGAAGCTACACTGAAAATCACCACCGCGATCCTGGCGCTGGCCGCCGGGGTCTACACCTATCTCGGGGTGCGCGAGCTGTTGAACGGCAGCCCCTCGATGGTGTTCTTCGCCGCGGTGATCTATTCGGTCGCGGTGTCGGTCGGGATTTACGCGTTCTGGATCTTCCTGATGCAGTTCATGCCGCATGTGGTCTCGACCAAAGGCCGCAACCTGATGTTCGGCTGCATGCTGCTCGGCTCCTTGATGATCGTGGCGATGTCGTCCTGGTTGAACGCCTCGGCGCTGGCCGGCGCCGCCGCGATCCAGCAGCATTTGTCGATCACGGTGCAGAACTACACCCGCGATCTCGACGCCGCCAACACCAACGCCATCGCGGCCCAAGGGCTGTTGCCGGATATTCAATTGTCGGCCTCGCGGTTCTCCAAATTGGCCGACGCCGAGAAGGCCGGCTCGCTCACCGGGACCTCCGGCTCCGGCACCGTTGTGCAGCTGATGACGCAGATGTCCGGCCAGCTCGACAGCCTCGGCCAGGAGGTGCAGGCCTCCGCCAAGCGGGTCTCGGCGCTGTTCGAGCAGGGCGGCAAGCATCTGGCGAAGATGCGCGAGCTGATTTCCGATCGCGGCCCGATCGCCAGCCGCAGCGACGCCTTCGCCACGGAATCGCTGGCGCTGATGGGGGTGATCGCCAATCTGCAGCAGACCTCGGTGGCGCCGGCGGTGAAACGCGCGGCGACGACGCTGTCCTCGGGCTTCATCGCGCCGGTGGCGGGCGGCCGCACCGCCGATCTTGCCGACCGGCAGAGCGCCGTGGTGGGGAAGGTGGAGGGTGTGATCGCCATGCAGGCGGCGTCGCTGTCCGACGCCGCCGACAAGATTTTGGCGATGCCGCGGGTCGAGCCGGCCCGGTTCCAGTCGATGTCGCCGGCCGAAGCCGTGCTGCGCTACGCCGGCGACTTCATTCCCAGTTGGGCCGGCGCGATCTCGATCGACCTGATGCCGGCGGTGCTAGTGCTGATCCTCTGCGTCGTGCACGCCGCGATCCGCCGCGAAGGCTTGCCGGCGGCGAACGCCTCCAGCGTCACCGTCGGCGACATGCTGGCGGCGCTGCAGATGGCGCGCGAAGTCGAAACCGCGCGGCGCGCGGTGCCGAGCGAGGCCGAGCCGCAGTACACGCCGGCCGCGACGCCCGCGGTCGCGGAGCCCGCCGCCGCCGACGAAAACGTCACCGCGCTGGCTTCGGCGCGGCACCCGAAGTAACTGACCAGGTCATTTGCCATGGCGCAGAGTTCGATCCTGCAGCGACGGTTTCGGGCCTGGCTCTCCGGCAATCCGGACGAGTCGGTGCTGCGCTGGCTGTTCCGCGGCACGCTGGCGGTGACCTTTGCGGTGCTCGCCGCCGACCTTGCCACCATGAACGGCTGGCTCAACCCGGCCGACATCGCGCTGACCCCGGCCGAACAGCGCGAGGCGTCGCCTGGCCTCGGTTTGCCCGCTGTGCCGGCGATTCTGTCGCCATGGCTTCCGGGCGGCAATCCGCGGCTGGCGCCGATGCCGCAGCCGGACGGCGTGATGAACAAGCCGATGCGCTTCGAACTCGTGAATGGCGGCCGGCTGCTCGCCACCGGCAGCATCACCCCGGGGGTTTCCGAAGCCTTTGCCACCGAGATCGCCCAGCACGGCGAGTACATCAAGACCGTGGTGCTGAATTCCCCGGGCGGCTCGGTCGGCGACGCTCTGGCGATGGGCCGGCTGATCCGCGAGAAGAAGCTCGCCACCGAAGTCGAGGCCGGCAAATATTGCGCGTCGTCCTGTCCGTTGATGTTCGTCGGCGGAGTCGAACGCCGCGCCGGTAGCAAGGCCGCGATCGGCGTGCACCAGGTGTTCGCGATGAGCCAGGCCGCCACCGGCGCGCCGCGCGACGAGATGAGCGACGCGCAACGGATCTCGGCGCGCTGCCAGCGCTACCTCGGCGACATGGGGATCAACCTGCAGGTCTGGGTGCATGCCATGGAGACCCCGAAAGACAAGCTGTTCGTGTTCACGCCGGAGGAATTGAAGTCGCTGAACGTGGTCACGGCCCAGGCCGGACCGGCACAAGCGGCGGTGCCGCCCGGTGCGTCAACAGCGCCAGCGGCTCGAGCGAAGTAATCGTCATCAAAGTTTGTCATTCCGGGGCGCGAGGCCGCAGGCCGAGCGAGCCCGGAATCCATAGCCCCTGCGCTGGTGTTTTTGCCCCGCCGTCACCACGCCGGCTAGAAGCTGGCACGGGGGCTATGGATTCCGGGCTCACTCGCAGCTTCGCTGCTCGTGCCCCGGAATGACGGTCTGTGTTGCCCGGAGGCAGGCATGACTAACCAGACTAAGTAGGTGTCAATCCACTCATGCCACCGCCACACCAATCCTGCCGAGCCCCGGCAGTTTGATCGCCGGGCGGCGCAGGTCGAAGCCGAGCACCGCGCCGAGCACGTTGAGTTCGACGCCTTCGACCCAGCCGAAGGTCAGCCCGAGATAGCCGCCGAGCGTGGCCCGGATGCCGGTGCCGGACGGCGTCAGGCCGATCCAGCCGCCGTCATAGGGATAGTCCTTGCCGATCGCGGTTGGCGGCAGCGTGGTCTTCAATTCCGGCACCGCGGCGAGCGCCGCGGCGACGAAGGTGTTGGAATTCGGCCCCGGCCAGGCGCGATAATCTCCATAAGAGCGCAGCTTGTAGCCTTGGATCGCGGCGTGGATCTTCGGGATCATCATGGCGGCCTCGTCGCCATCCGCCGCGGCGATCACTTGCGGCATGTCGCCGAACCAGCGGCCGTCGGCGGCAAAGCCGTTGACCCAGATCGGATCGCCCCATGCGGTGTAGTCGTAGCGGGTGTATTTGCGGGCGTTGGCCTCTTTGGTGACGATCCAGCTATGCACCGCGAAGATGCCGCGCCAACGCACGGTGCGGGCGGCGAACACCCGCACCAAGGCTTCGGGATGATCGGCAGCGGCCGGCAGCAGTCCGGCGCTGGAGCGGTCGGCGGTCTGCCAGTCCACGGTGCGATCGCCCAGCCAGTATTTTCCCGCCGATACGATGATCGGCGCGATCAGCAGCAACAGCAGAATGAGCACAGGTTTTCTCACCAGGTGGGATGCTTCGTTGGGTCTCGATGAGGGATATATTCGTTGCGGCGCGATTTGCCACGCGGCGGGCCGTGACAACATGCGTGCAGCCCGGCCGATGACTGAAGTGTGATCGCAGCTGGGTTCCATCCGCCGAACGGCGCATTAAATTTTCAAGGCGCACGCGCCGCCGCGCCGAGATGTGCAACCTTTGAAATCGGAGCTCGTTGTCGGCGAGTGTAACGTAAAGAGGACATTGAACATGAAGAAGACAGCTTTGGTTGTCGGCGCCGTCGCCGCCCTGGCGGTCGCTTCGGCCCCTCCCGCCGAGGCACGCAACGGCTTTGGTCCCGGCCTGATCGGCGGTCTGGCGGTGGGAGCGATACTGGCCGGTGCGGCGTCAAGTGCCTACGCTTACGGTCCCTACGGCTATTACGGCGGCGGACCCTACTATGGTGGCTACCGCGGTTATTATGGTGGCTATGCTCCTGCTTATTACGCACCGCGCTACGCGTATTACGGACCGCGCTATCGGCGCGCCTATTACGGCTATGGGCCTGGCTACCGCCGCGCCTATTATGGCTACAGGCCGGCCTACCGCCGCGCCTATTACGGCTCCAGGCCGGCCTATTACAGCTACGGCGGGCCGGCGATCGCCGCTTCGTGGGGCGGGCCGGGCTACTATGGCGGCTGGAATCGCGGCTGGGGTCATCGCTGGTAACCGCTGAGCCGACCCAAGACCCGGAATGCGGCGTCGCTCAATCGCGGCGCCGCGTTTCCGGCATCAGCAGAACGACCAAAGCGAGACCGGTGGCCGCCACCCCGGCGAGGCCGACAAAGGCCACCGCTGTGCCGAACTGATCGGCGACGTAGCCTGCCAGCACATTGCTGAGCGACGCGCCGATGCCGCCTGCGGTGCCGACGACGCCCTGCGCGAAATTGAAGTGCCCGGAACCAAAGGCGACGTCGGCCACGATCAGCGGCACCATCACGGCGAACACCGCGGCGGTGACGCCGTCGAACACCTGCACGGCGACCAGCAGGTAGGGGTCGCTGACGGTGGCGAACAACAATCCGCGCACCGCCAGCGCCGCAAAGCCGGCGAACAGCAGCGGCCGGCGCCCGATGCTCTGCGCGAGGCGTCCGACCGTCGGTGACGCCATCGCGACGATCGCCTGCGGCACGACGATACAGAACGCGATCAGCGCCGGCGCCGCGTCGCTGGAGCGTGTGGTGACGACGCCGGCCATCAGCGGCAGCATCGCGGCGTTGGCCAGCTGCAGCAACAGCATCGCCCCGGCGAACACCAGCAGCGGCCGCTGCCCAAGCAGGGTCATGAGCCGGGCGGTGTCGGCGCGCGGGGGAGCATCCGGCAGCGCGCCGTGCGCGCGTTCGGTGTCGATCTCGCCGCCGCGAATCCGTGACAGCGCGATCAGCGTCGGAATTGCCAGCACGAAGGTGACCAGAAACACCGCGCGGCTCGACAGCAGATAACCACAAGTCCCCATCACCGCCGCGGCGACGCCGTTGCCGAGCGAGGCGTAGCGGGCGTTGCGGCCGAGCCGTTCGCCGATCGCGGCGCGACCGACCAGGCCGAGGCTGATCGCGGCGATCGCCGGCCCCAGCACGCAGCTCGCGGCGGCGTGCAGCGTGGCCGAAGCCATCACCACCGGGAACAACGGCCACGCGGCATAGCCGAGCGCGCTGATCCCGATCAGCGCCACCGCGATCCCGGCGACGAGCCGCTCGGAGCGTGCCGCGTCGACGATCGCGCCGCCCGGCATCTGGCCGATCAGGCCGACGATGCCGCCCACCGACAGTACCAGACCGATTTCAACCTGGGTCCATTTCTGCGTGGTGAGATACACCGCCACGAACGGGCCGAATCCGGTCTGCACGTCGGCCAGAAAGAAGATGAACCAGTCCAATCCGCGCTGGCTTTGTCGCGATGGCGCATTCGGCCGCGCCGGCGGCGGCTCGGATGAGAGTGTGGCGGGGGAGGCGACGCGGTGGTTGCCGCCATCGTCCGGCGGGTCCATCCCCGGATCGGGCGCGGGCCAACGCAGCTTAGTGCTCCGTCGCCGGCGCGAACCGCAGCGGTTCTAGGCTGCCCGAAGCGCCGAGCGCCACGATCGGCTGATTGTCCTTGTATTCCGGCGCCGCGCGCACCTGGTCGCGGGTGAGTTCCAGCGTCATCTTCCCGTCCTTGTGGGTGACGTTGCCGAACCGCAGCGCTGCCCAGTCGACGACGATCTTGCGGCTGCCGACGCCGAGAAAACCGCCGAAGTCGATCACCGCCGCGCGCACTTGGCCGCCGCGGTCGACGATGACGTCGACGATCCGGCCCATGTCTTCGTCGGCCGCGCTGCGCACTTCGCGGCCGAGAATGCCGCGGGCCTCGATATTGCTGATCACGGTCACCGAAGCCGGCGGCTTCGGGCTCGCCGCATCGGACGGACCGGCTTTGTTGGGCGCGGGCGTTGCCGGCGCGCTCGCAGCCGCTGGCGGCTGGGTCGGCGCGGCCGGGAGCGGCGCCGGCTGGATGGTGGTGGACGATGCGGTCGTCGACGATGGCTCGGCGCGCAAGCTTGCCGACACCACACTGACCAAAGCGACAATTGCGAATGCCGTGCTGAAACGTATCTGCATCGATCCTTCCGAGGTCTGGCGCTGCCGCGGCCGTCCGCCGCGTCAGTGAGCAAGCACGAGTGACACTTGAATTCGGCCGCGGGTGCGCAGCACTTCCAGCGAGACATCCTCGCCGTGACGGCGGACCCGCAGATCCACGCTGGAGTCGCCGAGCTGCAGATCGCGCAGGATCACCTCATTGAGAAATGCCGGCAACCGCGGATTGCGCAGCCGGATTTCACCGCGGCGGGCGTCGAATTCCAGGCCAAGCGACGCCTCGAGCAGCGTGAACGGCGTGGCGCTGGCCCAGGCCTGCGGCGCGCAGGCCACCGGATACAGCGTCGGCCCACGGCGACGTTCGCGCTGGAAGCCGCAGAACAATTCCGGCAGCCGTCGCAGTTCCATATAGCTCGCGGCATCGAACAATCCCTTGAACAGCTGCTCGACCGAGTGCTTCAGCCCGTAACGCGCGAAGCCGAGCGCGATCAGCGCGTTGTCGTGCGGCCAGATCGAACCGTCGTGATACGACATCGGATTGTAGCGGGCCTCGCCGCGCGCCACCGTGCGGATGCCCCAGCCGGAGAAGAACTGCGGGCGCATCAGATCGGCGGCGACCAGCCGGGCGCGGTCCTCGCGCACGATGCCGGTGAACAGCAACTGGCCGGCGTTGGAGGTGCGGACCCGGCACGGCCGTTTGGCGCCGTCCAGCGCCAGCGCGTAGGTGCCGAGCTCCTCGCACCAGAAGGCCTGCTCGAATCGCACCGCGAGCCGCCGCGCCTCGTCGTCCAGCGTCTCGGCTCGGTGCTTCAGTCCCAGCCGGCGTGCGCACCGCGCCGCCAACTGTTTGGCGGCGAACACGTAGCCCTGCACCTCGGCGAGCGCGATGTTGCCCTCGGCGAGTTCGCCATCGGCGTGGAACACGGCGTCGTAGGAATCCTTCCAGCCCTGGTTCTGCAAGCCCTCGTCGGTGGCGCGTTGATACTCGACGAAACCGTCATGGTCGGGATCGCCGGCGCCGTCGATCCAGCGCAGCGCCGCCTCGATCGATTCCCACAGGTCGGCCAACGTGGCATCGTCGCCGGTGCGCTCGACATAGAGCCCG
Source organism: Rhodopseudomonas palustris BisB18 (assembly GCF_000013745.1). Taxonomy (GTDB): domain Bacteria; phylum Pseudomonadota; class Alphaproteobacteria; order Rhizobiales; family Xanthobacteraceae; genus Rhodopseudomonas_A; species Rhodopseudomonas_A palustris_F. Next base: position 3,558,422 of record NC_007925.1, on the reverse strand, counting down.
GCCAGCATCACGAACAGCGGCGTCGAATCCACGCTGCCGTAATATTGCGCGAACGGAACCTCACGCAACGACGCCATCTCGCCGCCGCGCATCTCGTGCAGGATCTTGCCGGGCTCGGCATCATTCACCGGATCGACCGTGGTCGCCTGATAGCTCGAAAGCCGCCGCAGCACGCCGCGGGCAACCCGCGGGTCGATCCACAGCATCTGCAGCGCGGTGATCAGGCCGTCGCGGCCGAACGTGGTCGAATACCAGGGAATTCCAGCGTAGGGATAACGTCCCTGCGGAGTCTCGGTCATCAGCATGTTGAGATCGGCCATCGACTGGCAGACCACTTCGTTGAAGATGTTGTTCGAGGTTTCGATCGAGGTGGTGCCGGCGGTCAACTGCCGCATCTCGCGCCGGTGCGCCAACAGCCCCTTGAAGAACGGCTTCGGCGGCTCGGTCTTGGGGCGATTGCAGGACACCGTGACGAACAGCGAGGTGTTGTCTTGCGGCTTGAGCTCGAGATGATAGGTCGCGACGTTGACGGCGAGCCGTGTCGGCCGCGGCTCGAGGTGCACGGCGGTGCTGCGGGTGACGTCGTCGAGCCCGCGATACTCCAGCGCCACGTCGCCGAAGCCCAGCAGCCGGGTGGAGCGGGTGCCGCGCCGCGGGCGTTGCGCGCCGCGAACTTCGAACAGATCGGCGAAATCATTGTCGAACAACAGAGTGAGATCGAACACCGCGGTGCGGTCGCCGTGGTTCTGCAAGCCGATGCGCTGATAAGCGGTGCCGCGCCACAGGAAGATCGTGCGCACGATATGCAGCACGTCCTTTTGCAGCACCAGCCGGCCGTTGCTGTAGATGTCGGGGTTGGTCATATCGACCGTGAGCGCCGAATTGTCGTCGCGCAGATTGCTGCCGAGCAGCAGCGGCTGCATGTCGTCGAGCAGCAATTCGAGCCGCGCCAAGAATCTCGTGTCGGCATTGAACAACCCGTCCGGACCGCCGGCCGACGCGCCGATGTCGCCATGGCTGTCGAGCACCACGAAGGTGTCGTCGTGTTTGAGCACCTGGCGCGGCCGCGCGGTCGGGCCGGTCATCGGAATGTAGAACGGCGATTCCGTCACCGTTTCCTCGCGGAGGTTAGAAACGCTGGCTGTGGCTTCAATTGCCATTGGTGACCTCGGCCTGTTGGGCGACACGGAGACGTTCCGGGGGACGGCTACACAACGGAAGCAAAACGGCGAGCAACATGCTCAGGCGGCGCGGGGGGCGAGACGGTTCATCTCGCGGTCCACGAGATCGCGATAGGGCCCTTGCCTTTGCATCAAGTGACCGGGCGGCCCGTCTTCAATGATACGCCCTGCCTGCAACATAACAACCCTGTCGAAGTTGCGTAGTGTTGCGAGGCGGTGGGCGATCGCGATCACCGTGCGGCCGCGCATCAGCCGGCCGAGCGCCTCGCGAATGGCTTCCTCGGAGTCGCCGTCGAGCGCCGCGGTCGCCTCGTCGAGCAACAGGATCGGCGCGTCCTTGAGAAAAGCGCGGGCGATCGCGATGCGTTGGCGCTGTCCGCCGGACAGTTTGACCCCGCGGTCGCCGACCATGGTGGCGAGCCCCTCCGGCAGCGTTTCGACGAAATCGCAGCGTGCCGCGATCGCCGCGCGCAGCACCTCGTCGTCGGTCGCGGTCGGGCGGCCGTAGCGGATGTTCTCCAGCATCGAGCGGTGGAACAGCGAGATGTCCTGTGGAACCACCGAGATGGCTTCGCGCAGGCTCTGTTGGGTGACGCGGGTAATGTCCTGACCGTCGATAGTGATGCGGCCGGCCTGCGGGTCGTAAAACCGCTGCAGCAGCACGAATAGGCTGGATTTGCCGCCGCCGGATTGGCCGACCAGTCCGACGCGTTGGCCGGCGCCGATCCGCAACGTCAATCCTTCGAACAGCTTTTGGCCGCCGGGATAGCGGAACTTGATATCCTCGAACGCGATCGCCGCGCCGGAGCGCACCAGCGGCTCGGCCGCGGGGTGATCGGCGAGTTCGTGCGGAACCAGCAATGTGGCCAGCGCCTCGGACAGCCGCGCCACGTGCTGGGTGATGTCGACCAACGCCACCGCGAGATCGCGGGTGGCGTGCAGGATCGACAGCCCGAGGGTGCAGACCAGCACCACGTCGCCGGTGGTGGCACGGCCTTGCTGCCACAACATCACCGCCCAGGCCAACAACGCCACGGTCAAGGTGACGGTGACCAAGGCGTGCAACAGCCGCAGCCGCTCGAGATAGCGAAGGCTGCGACCGCGCGCGGTCAATTCGCGATTGACGGTGGCATCGAACCGAGCGTGCTCGTAGCCGAGCCCGCAGAACGCCCGGACCAGCGGCATGTTATTGATGACGTCGACCATCTCGCCGTCGACCGCCGCGGCCTTGTCGGCGAAGTCGTCATGCAGCGGCTTGCCGGCGGCGGCAAGGTGAAACACCCCGATCACCACCAATGCCGAGACCAGTGTCAGGCCCGCAGCCATCGGCAGGCTCACGGTGCCGATCAGCGCGATCGCCGCCACCGTGGCGATGCATGGCGGCAGCACGTTCCAGACCAACATGTTCTCGACGGTGAACACCGCATTCGACGTCGCGGTGATGCGGCTGGTCAGCATGCCCGGCAGCCGATCGGAGAAATAGCTCGGCGCATGGCCGGTGAGATGGCGGAAGATGTCACGTCGCAGATCGCCGGTGACGCCGACGAAGGTGAAGCTCGCCGTCCAGCTGGCGATCCGCCACAGGACGTTGTCGGCGGCGATCAGCGACACCAGGAACCCGAGCGCCATCCAGACATGGCCGCCATTCGCCGGACCGCTCGACAGCCCGTCGACCAGATATTTGACGCCATATTGTGTGCCCACCGAGCAGGCGACCGCGGCCACGACGGCGAGCAGGATGACCGCGTGCGCCGTTGGACGTTGCCGAAGATAGCGCCCCACAAAGGCGAATGGACGATGGGCATATCCTGAGAGCGTATCCATGGGGGCCGAGCCTGTTGGAGTTCTGCGAGGATTAGATGGCGTGTCGGGCGTGTCGGAACGGGATGGAATGCTGCAGTTATCAGCCGCGAGCAACCGTCTGCCGACAACGCTCATTCGGCCCGCAACGCCTGATGAGAATTCGTGCACCGCCATTGAAAGAACGTGTATTTGCGGCGACAGCTGCGTCTTGGCGGATCGTGATGGCATCAGCAGGACCACAATGTGATGGGGGCAGCGCAGGTCTCGGGGGAACTTCGCACGTGCGTAATCGTTCCCATGCGGTGGCAGCCCAGCACGGTTGACGCGGATAACAGTGTCGCAAACAACAGGAGACGATAAGATGCGCATCGCGCAGGTTGCTCCTCTGACGGAAGCCGTGCCGCCCAAGCTCTACGGCGGCACCGAACGCGTTGTGCATTGGTTGACCGAGGAACTGGTCGCTCTCGGACACGATGTTACCTTGTTTGCCAGCGGCGATTCCCTGACCTCCGCCAAGCTGGACGCCGCTTGGCCGAAGGCGCTGCGCCTCGACGGCTCGGTCCGCGACCCCAACGCGCTGCATATCGTGATGTTGGAAAGGGTCTTGCAAAAATGCGACAATGAAGAGTTCGATCTTCTGCATTTCCATCTCGATTACTATCCGTTCTCGTTGTTCTCCCGCCAACCCACCCCGTTCATCACCACGCTCCACGGCCGACTCGATCTGCCGGAGCATCAGCCGGTGTTCACCACCTTCGCGTCGGTGCCGGTGGTCTCGATCTCCGACTCGCAGCGCCGCCCGGTTCCGCAGGCGAACTGGATCAACACCATTCATCATGGACTTCCGGAACGACTGCTGACGCCGCTGCCGGTCAAGCCGAGTTACCTCGCGGTGCTCGGCCGCATCGCGCCGGAGAAGGGCGTCGACCGCGCAATCAGGATCGCGTTGCGCTGCGGATTGCCGCTGAAGATCGCCGCCAAGGTCGACGTCGCCGACCAGGACTATTTCAACGACGTGATCCGGCCGATGATGGATCATCCCAGTATCGAATTCATCGGCGAGATCGGTGATCAGCAGAAGTCCGAATTCCTCAGCGGCGCACGCGCGCTGTTGCTGCCGCTGGATTGGCCGGAGCCGTTCGGATTGGTGATGATCGAGGCGATGGCCTGCGGAACGCCGGTGATCGCTTACGACCGCGGCTCGGTCCCGGAGATCATCGACGACGGTCTCACCGGCTTTATCGTCGACGACGAGGACACCGCGGTGGCCGCGGTCGGTCGGCTGTCCGGCTTGGATCGGCGGGCGGTGCGCGCGCGATTCGAAGCGCGGTTCACCGCGCGCCGCATGGCGCTGGACTATCTCGCCGCCTATCAGAGCTTGATCGAGGCGCGCGAACCCCGCATCAAGCTGGTCAGCGCCGGAGAGTAGCGCGGCGAGTTGGGGTTTGCATTCGATCCGATCGCCGAAGCGTTTGCTTCACGCCGTGCGGGTTGCGCCCAGCGCTTGAAACAGCGTATGGCGCAACGCTTCCAGCGTGTAAGGCTTTTGCAATAGCGGAAATCCTTCATCGAGCGCGGTGGCTGAGCGATCGCTGTAGCCGGAGGCCAGCACCACGGCGATCTCCGGATGATGTTCGCGGATCAGCCGGCCGAGTTCCAGTCCGCTCATTCCTGGCATCACGATGTCGGAAAACACCAAACCGATGTCGTGTCGCCGGTTGAGCAGTTGGATTGCGGTCTCGGCCGAGTCGGCGGCAACGATGTCGAAGCCGCATTGTTGCGCATAATCGGCCGCGACCGCCGCGACGTCAGGGTGGTCCTCGACCAGCAATAGCGTGGTCGGTTGCGGCAGCCGCGACGGCGATTGTTCGGCAGGATCGGCGTCGCGGTGCGGCGTCTCGTTGCTGATCGGGAAAGCCAATTCGAAGCGCGTGCCGCGGCCGAGTTCACTGTCCACCGTGATCGCGCCGCCGGATTGCTGGACGAAACCGTAGATCTGGCTGAGGCCGAGGCCGGTGCCGCGATCGACCGGCTTGGTGGTGAAGAACGGCTCAAAAATCCGTTCGCGGATGTCCTCTGCAATGCCGCTTCCGGTGTCCGAGAAGGTCAGGACTACCAGATCGCCCGCCGCCCCGGCAGGGGTCTTGCCATCGATCCGGCGCTTGATCGAGATGGTGATGCGGCCGCCGTCCGGCATCGCGTCGCGGGCATTCAGCGCCAGGTTGAGCAGCGCAATTTCGAATTCGTTGGGGTCGATCCGCACCGGCAGCGGCCCGGCCGGGCGTTCGATCTCGATCGCAATATCGCTGCGCACCGATTGCCGCAGAACGTCGCTGAACCTGTGCACGGATTCTGCGAGATCGACGACTTTGGCGGAGACCGCATGGCGGCGCGAGAACGACAGCAATTGCCGGGTCAGCGTAGTGGCTTTGTTGACCGCAGAATCGATCATATCCAGCGCCCGCCGATCCTGCGGGTCGTCGTGTCGGCGACGCAGCCGTTGTGCCGATCCACCCACCACCATCATCAGGTTATTGAAATCGTGGGCGACGCCCCCGGTCAGCCGCCCCAGCGATTCCAAACGTTGCGCCTGCTTCAAGGCTTGCTCCGCGGACTCACGGCGGCTGGCCTCCTCGTACAAACGCTGGGTCCGGGTCAGCGCCAGCATCACCAGCGCGATCAACGCTGCCGTCGCGGGCAGCCCGAAAATCATATAGCTGCCCATCATCGCCAGCCATTTGGCGCGGATCGCGCGGGTCTCCATGCCCGACACCACATAGACCGGAAAATTCGACAGCCTGCGATAGGCAAGTTTGCGCTCCAGGCCATCGACCGCGGAGGTCATCGTGAGTGTGCCCTCGACGTTGCGCGCCAGCATCAGCTTGCCGAGATCGGAATTCGCACCGACTGAAACGTTGCGGCCGATCGCGGGCTGCCGCGCCAGAATCGATCCATCGTTCCGGACCAGCGCGGCATAGCTGCCGAACTCACGGCTGATCTTGGCAAAGAAGCCTTCGAAGTAGTCCGGCAGCAGCGAGGCTTGGATCACACCGGCAAAGCTGCCGTCGCTGGACGGCCGGCGGCGGCTGACGCCGAAAAACGGCGCACCGCCGTAGGGCGGGCGCGGCCGCAACACCTCACCGATGTAGGTGCCGATGTCGCGCTCGCCATGGGCAGAAAAGTAATCGCGATCCGAGAAGTCGATCGGCGGCGCGGGATGGCTCAGGCTGTTCGCCAGGGCCCGGCCGTGGGAATCGAAGATCCACAGCGATTTGACCTGCTCAGACCCGGCGGAGATCCGCTTCAACCGCTGGTGCAGCGCGGCTTCGCTGTCCATGATCTGGCCGTCGGATTGGTCGCGAACGATCTCGGTGATTTCCGCCATGCTGCGTTCCACCGATTCGAACACTTTGAGGGCGTGCTCGGTGATGACGTCGCGGGTCTGGTCGATCTGGCGGTCGGCGATCGTCGTGATGTTGTGGTAGCCGAGCCACGATGCGTAGCAAAACAGCGCGGTCGGCAGCACCACCGATGCCACCAGGATGCCGCGCAGCAATCGAATCGAGTCGCGCTGGGCCTTCAGCATCGTGAGTGGTGATCCGGATTGCCGTTCGTCGGCGGCCTGACGTCCGACGAGGGATGCTTGCCAACGAGGTATTTCGCAGAGTCTGATGGCAGGGCCGATTTGTCAACGGCGCCCCCGGCGGACCGTTCCTGATGCAGGCCGAAGCGAAGTTCATCTATCCTGGCAATCGCGGTTGCAGTAAGAGGACATTGCACCACCGCGACCCGAATCGTCCGCTACCAGAACAAAGGATTGCTCATGCGCGCCCTTGCTTTTGTCGTGACGCTGATGAACCTGTGCTGGGCAGGCGGACCACTGCTGGCGGCCGATGCCGATAACGGCCGCACCCTGGCGGAGCGCTGGTGTGTCGGCTGTCACGTGGTTTCCGGCGAGCAGCGCAAGGGCACCGATATCGCGCCGTCGTTTGCGTCGATCGCCGAGCGCTCGAACTTCAACGAGGAGAAGCTGGCGTTCTTTCTGCTGGAGCCGCATCCGGTCATGCCGAGCATGGCGCTGAGCCGGGACGAGGCAAGAAATCTCAGCGCCTATATCGCGGAGCAGAAGCGGCCCTGACCGCGGCCTGATCGCCGCGGCGAGCGGCAACGGCCTGGCAGTCCCCCTCGCCAGCCACTTAACGCAAGCGGCAGCGCAGCTTTCCCGACATGCTGCCGCCGCCGTACGATACCGCGGCAATCCGGGTGCGCGTTTGGCTCACGATCCGTTCCACAGGACGGCGGCGAATGAAAGACCTCGCCAGCCGGCAGATGGGGCTGTGACGGTCGGTCTCATCGAGGCGCGCGGATGACGAGGGACATTGGAGATGCTGTTCACTGCCGACCATGACGAACCGCGCCGCGTGCTGCAGAAATTCATCGCCAGCGAAATCAATCCGCATGTCGACGAGTGGGAGAAGGCGCAGATCTTTCCGGCGCATGAGTTGTTCAAGAAGCTTGGCGATCTCGGCTTTCTCGGCCTCAACAAGCCGATCGACTATGGCGGGCAGGGACTGGATTACTCCTACGCGCTGATGATGGCGGAAGAGCTCGGCACCATCCGCTGCGGCGGCGTGCCGATGGCGATTGGGGTGCAGACCGACATGGCGACGCCGGCGCTGGCGCGGTTCGGCTCCGACGAACTGCGCCGCGAGTTCCTGGCGCCGGCGATCGCGGGCGACATGGTGGCCTGCATCGGCGTTTCCGAGCCCGGCGCCGGCTCCGATGTCGCCGCGATCAAGACCAGCGCGGTGTCGGACGGCGACGACTACCTCATCAACGGCGGCAAGATGTGGATCACCAACGGCACCCAGGCCGATTGGATCTGCCTGCTGGCCAACACCGGCGACGGCGCGAAACATCGCAACAAGTCGCTGATCGTCGTGCCGATGAAGAGCAAGGGCGTCACCGTCGCGCGAAAACTCGACAAGCTGGGGATGCATTCGTCCGACACCGCGCAGATCTTCTTCGACGAGGTCCGGGTGCCGAAGCGCAATCGCATCGGCGAAGAAGGCATGGGCTTCACCTACCAGATGCTGCAATTCCAGGAAGAGCGGCTGTGGGGCGCCGCGGCCTGCCTGAAGGCGCATGACCTCACCATCGCCGACACCATCGACTACACCCGCAACAGGAAAGCGTTCGGCCACAGCATTCTCGACAATCAGACGGTGCATTTCCGCCTGGCGGAACTGCAGACCGAAGTCGAGGCGCTGCGTGCGCTGGTGTACCGCGCCGCCGAGGCGATGCTGGCCGGCGAGGACGTCACCAAGCTTGCCACCATGGCCAAATTGAAGGCCGGGCGGCTGGGCCGTGAAATCCCCGATGCGTGTTTGCAGTTCTGGGGCGGCATGGGGTTCATGAACGAGACCGCGGTCAGCCGCGCCTATCGCGACGCCCGGCTGACGTCGATCGGCGGCGGCGCCGACGAGGTGATGCTCGGCGTGCTCTGCAAGATGATGGGCACGCTGCCGGGGATGGGGCAGACGTAGATGATCATGGCCGAATGGCTGTGCGCGCTGGACGCGGCGCATAAGCCTTGCGACTTGCGTCCCGGACGCGGAGCGGCGCGTCTTCGCGCCGCTCCGCAGAGCCGGGACCGTTGCGGATGCTGCCGACGTTACGGCCCCGGATCTGCAGTGCACCACGCCGCAACAGCGGCGCGCTGCACTGCGTCCGGGGCACGATGCCGCAGCAATCGCGGAACGATGACGGGGAAACGCCATGATCACGCTGTATCACTGCCACGCCGCCCGCTCGTTCCGGCCGCTGTGGATGCTGCAAGAGCTCGGGTTGCCGTACGAGCTGACCATGCTGCCGTTTCCGCCGCGGGTGTTTGCCAAGGAGTATCTCGCGATCAACCCGCTCGGCACCATCCCGTTGCTGATCGACGGCGACACCCGGATGACGGAATCCTCCGGAATTTGCCATTATCTCGGCACCCGCTACGGTCCGACGCCGCTTGTGGTCGGGGTCGACGAGCCCGGCTACGGCGACTACCTGAACTGGATGTTCTTCAGCGATGCGACGCTGACGTTTCCGCAGACCCTGGTGCTGCGCTACAGCCAGCTCGAGCCAAAGGAGCGGCGCAGTCCGCAGGTCGCCGCCGATTACGCCAAATGGTTTCTCGGCCGGCTGCGCGCGGTGGAAACCGCCGTAGGCCAAGCCGAGACGCTCTGCGCCGGGCGTTTCACCGCGGCCGATGTGGTGATCGGCTACGCGTTGCGACTGGCGGACATCATCGGTCTCGGCAAGGAGTTCGGCCCGAACGTCGCCGCTTATTGGGCGCGGTTGCAGCAGCGCGATGGATACCGCCGCGCGGTCGCCGCGGAGGACCAAGCCGCTGCGGCGCTGACCTCGTTTGCGTCGCGCATCACGCCGTGACAAGCGGCGGGTTTGCTGTATTCTCGACAGGCCCCGCAGAGGGCCCCGCAGCGATGCGGCAACGGGCGACACACATCGCCTTCGAGAGGGACGGGACCACGATGCCAGACGATCCATGCCCGGGCTCCGGGCATCTGATGCTGATCAGCCCTGAGCGGGTGTTCTACGCCGGCCTGCTCGGACGGCCGCGGCGGCGCTCGATCGGCGGTTTCGCGATCTACACCGCGCTGCAGGGCGAATTGCGGGTAGCGATCGAGGGCCGCAGCACGCTACAAGGTGTCCTCGCTATCGTGCCGCCGTACATCGCGCACAGCGTGGACTCCGACCACCCCACCATCAGCAGCCTGGTGATCGAGCCGGAAACCGTCGACCCCCAAGTGTTCGATCAGTTGACGCGGCGCTGCACAGCCCAGGCCGACCAGCTCGCCGCCCGAATCCGCGGCGGCTATGCCGAACTGCGTCGCGCGCAGCGCCGCAACGGCTTCACCACCGGCGAGTTCGACACGCTGTTCTTCGGCGAAGCTTTGGCCGCGCGCGGCATCGACGGCCGCATCGCCCGCGCTATCGCGCTGCTGAACGACGTTTCGGGGAAAGCCCTGACCGCAACCCGCTGCGCCGCGGCCGCGAAACTGTCGCCGTCGCGTTTCCTGCATCTGTTCAAGGAGCAAACCGGGGTGTCGTTCCGGGCATTTCGCGCCTGGAAGCGGGCCCGGCACCTGCTGCATTTCGTCAATGCCGAGATCAACCTGGCGCATCTGGCGCAGGACATCGGCTATCCGGACTCCACCCATTTCAGCCATTCGATCCGCCGCTTCTACGGACTGAAGCCGCGGGCGATCTTCTCCGGCTCGCGCGATCTGGCGATCTATCGCGGCGAGCCACGCTCGGCCAGCCTGGTCGATCTGCGCCCGGGCAGGGCATAGCCCGCAGGCGCGGCGGCCGTTCTTCACCTCTCCCGTCGGGAGGGGTGAAGAACGTGGCCTCCGGCAAGGCCGTGATAGCGGGTGGACGCAAGCAGTCGGGGCGCGGCATTCGCATCATGGAGCCGTCGCCGGAGACCTGCGGCGCGCCACTATGAAAGCCCGCGGATGAGTACCAAGGCCGTCATCACCTGCTCGCTGAACGGCGTGTTGACCGATCCGAAGCAGCACCATGTGCCGGTGACGCCGCAGGAGATGGCGCGCGAGGCCAAGTCGGCCTACGACGCCGGCGCCAGCGTCGTTCACATCCATCTGCGCCGGCAGGAGCCCGGCCAGGGCCATCTGCCGTCCTGGGACGTCGACGTGTCGCGCGAGATCCAGGAGGCGATCCGGCAGGCTTGTCCCGGCATCATCATCAACCACACCACGGGGACCGCGGGACCGAACTATCAAGGCGCGCTGGATTGCGTTCGCGAGACCAAGCCGGAGATGGCGGCCTGCAACGCCGGCTCGCTGAACTACCTCAAGGTCAAAGCCGACAAGACATGGGCCTGGCCGCCGATGATGTTCGACAACGCGGTGGAGAAGATCCAGGACTATCTCGACGTGATGAACGAGGCCGGTACGATGCCGGAGTTCGAATGTTTCGACGTCGGCATCGTGCGCTGCGTCGGGATGTATCGCCAGACCGGGATGTATTCCGGGCCGCTGGACTACAATTTCGTGATGGGGGTGGCCTCCGGCATGCCGGCGGATCCCGATCTGTTGCCGATTCTTTTGAAGCTGAAGACGAAGGACGCGCAGTGGCAAGTCACCGCGATCGGCCGCGCCGAGATCTGGCCGCTGCACCAGCGCTGCGCCGAACTCGGCGGCCACCTGCGCACCGGTCTGGAAGACACGTTCTATCTCGCCAGCGGCGAGAAGGTCACCTCGAACGGGCAATTGATCGAGGAAATCGCCGGCTGCGCCAGGCGGGCGGGGCGCGGCATCGCGTCGCCCGCCGAGGCGCGGGAGATTTTTGGGTTGAAGCATTGAAGATCGTCATTGCGCGGCGTGAGCAGCGCAAGCCGCGAGCGAGTCCGGAATGACGCGGCCAGATGAACCGCAGCACCAGCCGCCAGAGCTGTCGCGAGCCAGGAGGGGACGATGAGTGATCTTGCAGCCACTGGCGGCGTTTCCGGGCCCGGGCGTATCGGCCGGGTGGCGATCGGCGATCTGCTGAAGAAGGCCGCGGTGCGCTTCGCCGATCGCGTCGCACTGAGCGATGGCGAGCGCCGCGTCAGCTTCGCCGAGTTGGAACGCGACGCCAACCGCTTCGCCAACTATCTGGTGTCGCGCGGGTTGCGGCCCGGCAGCAAGATCTCGACGATTTGCAACAACTCGGTGGAATTCGTCAAAGCGCTGTTCGGGATTCACCGCGCTGGCCTGGTTTGGGTGCCGATCAACACCATGCTGGGGCCGGCGGATATGGACTACATCCTGGACCACGCCGAGGTGAACCTCGCGCTGATCGACGACAATCTGCACGCCCAGCCGGAGCGCCGCGCCGCACTCGAAAAGCGCGGCATCGATCTGGTCACGATCGATCTCACCGGCAAGGCGAAGGCCGCCGGACTCGCCAGCTTCGGCGAGTTGATCGAGGGGCAATCCGACGCCGAGCCGGAGATCGATTTCGACGACCGCGATCTGGCGATGATCATCTACACCTCCGGCACCACTTCGCGGCCGAAGGGTGCGATGCATTGCCACCTCGCGGTGGTGATGGCGGTGATGAGCAACTGCATCGAAATGAAACTCGGCCGCGACGACGGCATCACCGGCCAGTTTCCGATCTTTCACTGCGCCGGCCATGTGCTGCTGTTGAGCTATCTTGCGGTCGGCGGCCGGATGGCGCTGATGCGCGGTTTCGATCCCATGGTCTGCATGGAGGCGATCCAGCGCGACAAGCTCACGGTGTTTGTCGGCCTGTCGCTGATGTATCAGGCGATTCTCGATCATCCCCGCCGCAACGACTACGACCTGTCGAGCCTGCGGATGTGCATCTACACCATGGCGCCGATGGGGCGGCCGCTGCTGGAGCGCGGCATCAGGGAGCTGTGTCCGAACTTCGCGCTGACGTCGGGACAGACCGAGATGTATCCGGCGACCACGATGTCGCAGCCGGACCGTCAGCTCGAGCGGTTCGGCAATTATTGGGGCGAATCGCTGATCGTCAACGAGACCGCGATCATGGACGAGGAGGGGCGTCTGCTGCCGCGCGGCGAGATCGGCGAATTGGTGCATCGCGGCCCCAACGTGATGATGGGCTACTACAAGGATCCCGAGGCCACCGCCGCCGCGCGCAAGTTCGGCTGGCATCACACCGGCGATCTGGCGCTGATCGACGCGAACGGCGAGGTGCTGTTCCTCGACCGCAAGAAAGACATGATCAAGTCCGGCGGCGAGAACGTCGCCTCGGTGAGGATCGAGGAGACGCTGCTGGCGCATCCCGCGGTGCAGAACGCCGCTGTGGTCGGATTGCCGCATCCGCAATGGGGCGAGGCGGTGTCGGCCTTCGTGAAGTTGAAGCCGGGCGCCGCGGCCAGCGAGGCCGAGATCGCCGAGCATTGCAAGGCCCATCTCGGCGGCTTCCAGGTGCCGAAGCTGATCCGGATCGTCGAGGACATGCCGATGACCGCCACCGGCAAGCTGCGCAAGGTCGAACTGCGCAACCGGTTTGCCGACTTCTTTGCGACGGAGCGGGCGTGACACGTGAGAGGCCGTCATTGCGGGGCGCGCGCAGCGAAGCTGCAAGCGAACCCGGAATCCTGCTCCACGCGATGCGCTTTGCCTTGCTGCGAGATTCCGGGTTCGCTCGGCCTGCGGCCTCGCGCCCCGGAATGACGAGAGAATGCCATGGCCATCATTGACTCCACCATCGCGCCGGGCGGCGAGGCGTTCAAGGCCAACCGCGACGGCATGCTGGCGCTGATCGCGCGGATGCGCGAGCTCGAGGAGAGGGCGCGCAAGGCTTCGGCGGCCTCGGGCGAGCGATTCCACAAGCGCGGGCAATTGCTGCCGCGCGAACGGGTGGCGCTGCTGCTCGATCCAGGCGCACCGTTTCTCGAACTGTCGACGCTGGCCGGCTACCTGTTCGACACCGCGGATGCGGCCAAGAGCGTGCCCGGCGGCGGCGTGATTGCCGGCATCGGCTTCGTCTCCGGCGTGCGCTGCATGATCAGCGCCAATGATTCCGGCATCGACGCCGGGGCGCTGCAGCCCTACGGCCTCGACAAGACGCTGCGGGTGCAGCAACTGGCGCTGGAGAACAAGCTGCCGTTCGTGCAACTGGTGGAGAGCGCCGGCGCCAATCTGATGCGCTACCGCGTCGAGGATTTTGTCCGCGGCGGCAACATCTTTCGCAATCTGGCGCTGATGTCGGCGGCAGGCCTGCCGGTGGTCACCGTGACCCACGGCTCGTCCACCGCGGGTGGTGCGTATCAAACCGGGCTATCCGATTACATCGTGATGGTGCGCGGCCGGACCCGGGCGTTTCTCGCCGGGCCGCCGCTGTTGAAGGCCGCGACCGGCGAGATCGCCACCGAGGAAGAACTCGGCGGCGCCGAGATGCACACCAGCGTCTCCGGGCTCGGCGATTACTTGGCCGAGGACGATCGCGACGCGCTGCGGATCGCGCGCGACATCATGGCCTCCCTGCAATGGGATCGACCTGCCGCCCTTGGACGCAGCTCCAAGCCGCCGCGCTACGACGCCGAACAGCTGCTCGGCATCATGCCGATGGACCACAAGCGGCCGGTCGACATGCGCCAGGTGATCGCGCGCATCGTCGACGATTCGGATTTCACCGAGATCAGCCCGAATTACGGCCCGGCCACGGTGTGCGGCCACGCCCGCATCGAAGGCGCCGCGATCGGCATCGTCACCAACAACGGCCCGCTCGATCCCGCCGGGGCCAACAAGGCGACGCATTTCATCCAGGCCTGTTGCCAGTCGAAGACGCCGATCCTCTATCTGAACAACACCACCGGCTACATGGTCGGCCGCGCCTATGAGGAGGCCGGCATGATCAAGCACGGCTCGAAGATGATCCAGGCGGTGACCTCCGCCACGGTGCCGCAGATCACCATCTATTGCGGCGCGTCGTTCGGCGCTGGCAATTACGGCATGTGCGGTCGCGGCTTTCATCCGCGGTTCTGCTTTGCCTGGCCGAACGCCAAGACCGCGGTGATGGGCGGCGAGCAGGCCGCCGAAACCATGGCGATCGTCACCGAGGCCGCGGCGGTGCGGCGCGGCATCGCGGTGGAGAAGGACAAGCTCGACAAGTTGAAGGCCGGCATCACCTTCGTGTTCGATGGCCAGATGGATGTGTTCGCCACCTCGGCGCGGCTGCTCGACGACGGCGTGATCGATCCGCGCGACAGCCGCGCGGTGCTGGCCGAAGTGTTGGCGATCTGCCGCGAGGCCGAGGCGCGGGCGCCGCAGCGCATGCAATTCTCGGTGGCGCGGCCATGAGCGTCGCTCCCGCTTTGCAGTTGACGCCGTTCTCCAGCATTCTGATCGCCAACCGCGGTGAGATCGCGCTGCGCATCATGCGCACCGCGCGAAAACTCGGCTATGCGGTGGTCGCGGTGTATTCCGACGCCGACGCCGACGCGTTGCACGTCCGTGCCGCCGATGCGGCGGTCCGTATCGGCGGCGCGTTGCCGCAGCAATCCTATCTGAACATCGAAGCGATCATCGCCGCGGCGAAGCAGAGCGGCGCCGATGCGGTGCATCCCGGCTACGGCTTCCTCGCCGAAAACCAGGACTTCGCCGCGGCCTGCCGCGACGCCGGCCTGCTGTTCATCGGGCCCTCGGCGGCGTCGATCGCGGCGATGGCCAACAAGGCGGGGGCCAAGGCGATCATGCGCAAGGCCGGCGTGCCGTGCGTGCCGGGCTATCAGGGCGCCGATCAGAGCGACGAAGCGATGGCGCGTGAGGCGGCTTCGATCGGCTTTCCGGTGATGATCAAGGCGGTCGCCGGCGGCGGCGGTCGCGGCATGCGGCTGGTCGAAGATGCCGCGGCGTTTGCCGAAGCGTTGCGCGGCGCGCGGTCGGAGGCGCAGGGCGGGTTCGGCGATCCCACGGTGATCCTGGAGCGCGCGATCGTGAATCCGCGGCACATCGAGATTCAGGTGTTCGGCGATCGCTACGGCCACGCCGTCCATCTCGGCGAGCGCGACTGCTCGGTGCAGCGCCGGCACCAGAAGCTGATCGAGGAGGCGCCGTCTCCCGCGGTGTCGCAGGCGTTGCGCGAGGAGATGGGCACGGTCGCCGTCAACGCGGCGAAGGCGATCGGCTACGAGGGCGCCGGCACGCTGGAATTCCTGCTCGATGGCGATGGGCGGTTCTATTTTATGGAGATGAATACGCGGCTGCAGGTCGAGCATCCGGTCACCGAGGCGATCACCGGGCTCGATCTGGTGGAGCTGCAATTGCGGATCGCCGCCGGCGAGCCGCTGCCGTTGCAGCAGGACGATGTCCAGTTCCGCGGCCACGCCATCGAGGTGCGGCTGTGTTCGGAAGACCCCGCGCAGGATTTCATGCCGCAATCCGGCAGGCTCGCGCTGTGGCAGATGCCGGGCGAATTGCGGGTCGAGCACGCGCTGCAGTCGGGCTCGGCGATTTCGCCATATTACGATTCGATGATCGCCAAGATCGTCGCCCACGGCGACAGCCGCGACGAAGCGCGGCGAAAACTGCTGCACGGCCTCGCGCGGACCGTCGCGTTCGGCGTCTCCACGAATTGCAGCTTCCTCGCCGCCTGTCTGCGGCATCCTTCGTTTGCGGCCGGCGCGGCGACCACCGGGTTCATCGCCCAGCATCGCGATGCGTTGTTGGCGCCCGAGCCGGACCACGATGTGCCGGCCGCCGCTGTGGCGGCGCTGTTGCTGTACGTCACCGATCGCCACGCGCCGCGCTGGCGCAAGGGCCGCTCGTTGGCGGCGACGTTCCCGTGCCCGCTGCGGATCGAGATCGACGGCATCACCCTCGAGCCCGAGGTGACGCGCGAGCGCGACGGCTGCACCATCGTGCGCATCGGCGGCAACGCCGTGCGCTTCGCGCTCGACGAGCTGAGCGGCGACACCTTGCGCTTCCGTGCCGATGGGATGTCGGAATCCATCGTCTATCACCGCGACGGCGACGCGCTGTTTGTGCTGCGGCAGGGCGTCACGTCTGCGGTCCGCGACCTGACCCGCGCCGCGCCGGCGCGCGCCGCCGCGGCCGGCGGCGACGGGCGGCTGCGCGCGGCGATGAACGGCCGCGTCGTCGCGGTGCTGGTCAAGCCCGGCGACCAGGTCGAGGCCGGGCAGCCGGTGCTGACGCTGGAAGCGATGAAGATGGAGCACGTGCACGCCGCTCCGATTTCGGGCATCGTTTCGGCGATCGATGTCGAGGAAGGCGAGCAGGTCACAACCGGCCGCATCGTCGCCGAGATCGAGGCGATGTCGCAACAAGCGTAAAAGAGCAATGCCATGACAGACGACAGCGTGATCATCGAGAAGCGCGGCGCGGCGTTGTGGATCACCATCAACCGGCCCGACAAGCGCAACGCCATCAACGCCGGCGTGGTGGACGGCATCGGCCGCGGCTATCGCCTCGCCCATGACGACGCCGAAGTGCGCGCCCTCGTGCTGACCGGCGCCGGCGACAAGGCGTTCTGCGCCGGCGCCGATCTGCAGGCGACCGGTGCTGCGTTCGCGGCGGATTTCTCCAAGCCCAATGTCGACTACGCCGATCTGTTGCGGCTGTCGCAGAATGCCACCAAACCGTCGATCGCGCGGGTCAACGGCGTCTGCATGGCGGGCGGCATGGGATTGTTGTGCATGACCGACCTGGCGGTCGCCGCCGACACCGCGCTGTTCGGGCTGCCCGAGGTCAAGGTCGGGGTGTTTCCGATGCAGGTGATGAGCCTGTTGCAGGACATCGCGCCGCGCCGGCTGATCAACGAATGGGCGTTGACCGGCGAGCCGTTCGACGCCCAGGCGGCGTTGGCGGCGGGGCTGTTGAACTACGCGGTGCCGGCGGCCGAGCTCGATGCCAAGGTCGACTGGCTGCTCGCGCGGCTCGCCGACAAATCACCGACCGCGATCCGGCGCGGCAAATACGCCATGCGGGCGATCGGCGCGATGTCGTTCGACCAGGCGATCGCCTACACCGAAAGCCAGATCGCGCTGTTGGCGATGACCGAGGACGCCAAGGAGGGGCTCAAGGCGTTCGCCGAGAAGCGCAAGCCGGCCTGGCCGGGGCGGTGAACGCGGTCGAGCGGAGGCGCTGACCGCGATCTCAGGCGGGCCGCGCTTTACCAAGTATTATCCTCGCCATGGTTGGATCGGCGCTCGCTGGCGACAGGCCGGTTTGCAACATCTGGCATGACCCGTGACGCTGTCCGCCGTCCATTCGTCCGCTGCCGCCGGCCCGAGGGGCTGGCTGCTGCCGTTCTGGGTCGGCGCCGGCGTGTATCTGTTCCAGTTCGTCGCCGGCAACGACCTGCTGCAGGATTCCGATATTTTCTGGCAGATCGAGGTCGGGCGATGGATCGTCGATCACCACGCCGTCCCCACGACCGACATCTATTCCTTCACGAAGCTCGGCGCGCCGTGGATCTCCAGTTCCTGGCTCGCACAGCTGTTGTATGCCGCGGTCTTTGCGCAAGCCGGCTGGGCCGGCGTGGTGGGGCTGTCGGCCTTGGCGATCGCCGCGGCGTTCGCGCTATTCGTGCGTTTTCTGCAGCGCCATGTCGAGCCGGCGCTGGCGGTCTTGCTGGCGATGGCCGCCTTCATCCTGTCGATCCACCATCTGTTGGCGCGGCCGCATGTGCTGGCGCTGCCGGTGATGGTGGCCTGGTTCGGCAGCCTGATCGCGGCGGCCGATGCGCGGCGCGCGCCGTCGTTGTGGCTGTTGCCGCTGCTGGCGCTGTGGGCCAATCTGCATGGCGGCTTCGTGCTGGGTCTGCTGCTGCTCGGCGGTGTCGCGCTGGAATCCGTCTGGAGCGCGGAACCCGCGCGCCGCGTCGCGCTGGCGGCGCGCTGGATGCTGTTCGCCTTTGGTGCTGTGCTGGCCTGCTGCTGCACGCCCTATGGCTGGGAGACGCTGTTGGCGTCGCGCCGCATCCTCGATCTCGGCGAAGTGCTGGCGATCCTGTCGGAATGGCTGCCGGCCGATTTCTCGCGTTTCGGCGCTTTCGAGGCGTCGGTGCTGGGGTTGCTGGGTTTTGCGCTGTATCGCGGATTGACGCTGTCGCCGCCGCGCATCCTGCTGGTTCTCGGACTGTTGCACATGGCGCTGTCGCATGTCCGCAGCATCGAGGCGTTCGCGCTGTTGCTGCCGCTGGTCCTGGCCAAGCCCTGGTCCGAACAGCTCGGCGGCGCGCCGCCGGCGCTCGCCGCGGCATCCTCGCCGCGCGGGATTGCGGCCGCGGCTCTCGCCGCGCTGGCGTTGCTCGCGGCGAGTGTCCCATTGGCTCCGCATTTGCGCTTTGCGCTGGTGGCGGCGCAGGTGCCGGCGGAGGCGGTCGCGGTGCTGCAACAGCGCGGCGCCAAGCGGGTGTTCAACGCTTACGAATTCGGCGGCTACCTGATCGCGGCCGGCGTGCCGCCATTCATCGACGGCCGCGCCGAACTTTACGGCGAACAATTCGTCGTCGCGCATCACCGTGCGGTCACGCTGCGCGATCCCGATTTGCTGCCGCGGCTGCTCGACGACTACAACATCGACGCCACGCTGCTGGCGCCGACCACGCCCGCGGTCAAACAGCTCGATCGGCTGCCGGGTTGGCAGCGGGTCTATGGCGACGCGGTGGCGGTGGTGCATGCGCGCAGCGCGCCGCGCTGAGCGCGCTACACGTTGCTCTCTGTGATCGCCGCATACACCATGGTGCGCAGCTCGCGGCGCAGCGGGTAGGCGCTCGACGGCAACAGCTGGGTCATGAAGATGGTGATCAGCTGCTCGGCCGGGTCGATCCAGAACGCGGTCGAGGCGGCGCCGCCCCAGGCATATTCGCCGGCGCTGCCGGCGATCAGCGTCCGCGCAGGTTGCAACGTCACCGAAAAACCGAGCCCGAAGCCGATCCCCGCATAGGCCGCCTCGCTGAACATCGATTTCGACATTTCGGTGAGGTCGCGGCCGCCCGGCAGATGATTCGAGGTCATCAGCGCCAGCGTCTTCGGGCCGATCAGCCGCACGCCGTCGCGTTCGCCGCCATTGAGCAAGGCGCGGCAAAAGATCAGATAGTCGGAGGCGGTCGACAATAGGCCGCCGCCGCCGGAGACGAAGCCGGGCGGCTTCAGATAGGGACTGTTGGCCGGATCGTCGTACAGCGTGAAGCCGCCTTTGCCGTCGGCCGCATAGCAGGCGGCCAGCCGATGCGCCTTATCCGGCGGCACGAAGAAGCCGGTGTCGGTCATGCCGAGCGGATCGAGGACGCGCTCGTGAAGAAACTCTTCGAACGGTCGGCCGCTGATGGTGCCGATCAGATAGCCGAGCACGTCGGTTGCGACCGAGTAGTTCCAGGCGTCGCCGGGCGAGAACTCCAGCGGAATGCTCGCCAGATCCGCGATCATGCCCTGCAGCGTGCCGGCCAGTTCGAATTCGCCGATCTTCTTCTCGCGATAGGCGGCGTCGACATTGCTGCGGTTCTGGAAGCCGTAGGTGAGCCCCGAGGTGTGCCGCAGCAGGTCGACGATCAGCATCGGCCGCGCCGGCGGCCGGGTCAGGAAATTCGGCGCGATGCCGGCCTGGAACACGCCGAGATTGCTCCATTCCGGAATGTACTTGGCCACCGGTTCGTCGAGCGCGACGCGGCCTTCCTCGACCAGCATCATGAACGCCACCGAGGTCAGCGGCTTGGTCATCGAATAGATCCGGAAGATGGTATCCGGCTTGACCGGTGTCTGCCGCTCGACATCGGCAAAGCCCTGCACCGTGTTGTGCACGATCTGGCCGCGGCGATAGACCAGGAGTTGGGTGCCGGGAAACCGTCCGCTGTCGAGATAACGGCGCTTCAGATGGTCGTCGACGCGCCCCAGCGCGGCGGCGGACATCCCGGACGCGGCTGCGGACGGCGCGGATTTGATCGGATCTTGGCCGGGCATCGTCACTCCCTCGCGGTCGGGTCGTCGATCGAACGGCGGCGGTTGCGGGCCGCCGCGGCAAATCTGATAACGGAAAATGCCGCGCCGTTCTATCGCCGTCGGGAACTTTGTGTTGATCGGATCCGGCGGCCGCGGTGCTTATCAGGGCGCAAGGCTTGGTATAGCCTCCGCCGCAATCAGAATTCCGGATAGGATCGGCGATGCCTCACTTCGACGACAGCGAACTCACCGCGGCGGTGGTCGGCAGCTTTGCGGAAGCCAACGACCCGCGGTTGAAATTCCTCATGGAAGAATTGGTGACGTCGCTGCACGGCTTCGTGCGGCGGACCAATCTGAGCTTCGAGGAATGGGGCGCCGCGCTGGAGTTTCTGACCCGCACCGGACAGAAATGCAGCGCCACGCGGCAGGAATTCATCCTGCTCTCGGACGTGCTCGGGGTGTCGATGCTGGTCGACGCGGTCAACCATCGCGATCGCGGCGGCGCCACCCAGACCACGGTGCTGGGGCCGTTCTATGTCGGCGAGCACAGGCCGTTGCCGCATGGCGCGGATATTTCGGAAAACGTCGAGGGCGACCGCATGTTCGTGCAATGCCGGGTCACCGACCTTGCCGGCAAGCCGCTGGCCGGGGTGACGGTCGATGTCTGGCACGCCGACGACGAGGGCTTCTACGATTCGCAGAAACCGTCCTATGCCAGCGACGGCCCGTCGCTGCGGGCGCGCTTCACCACCGATGCGGGTGGTCGGCTGTTCTTTCGCACCATCTTGCCGTGCAGCTATCCGATCCCGATCGACGGCCCGGTGGGCGAATTGATCCTGGCCACAAGGCGGCATCCGATGCGGCCGGCCCATGTGCACTTCCTGCTCGACGCCAAGGGCTATGAGCCGCTGGTCACCCACGTCTTCATCGAGGGCGACAAGTATCTGGAGTCCGACGTGGTGTTCGGAGTGAAGCAGGAACTGATCTCGACCATCGAGTTGCGCACCGACGCGACGATGCCGGACGGGCTGCCGGCGCCGGGGCCGTGGCATCTGATGACCTATGATTTCCGGCTGAAGCCCGGCAAGGGCGTGGCGCCGAAGCCGATGATCGCGGTCAGCGTCGATGCCTGACGCGTCGGAACGGGCCGGCGTTCCGCAGCGGCCGTTCGGATCGCGGGGCGTCGGCGTCTCGGTCATCGGGCAGGGCACATGGTCACTCGACCGCGGTGATCGCGGCAAGGCGATTGCCGCATTGCGCCAGGGGCTCGATCTCGGCATGAGCCATATCGACACCGCGGAGATGTACGGCGAAGCCGAACCTTTGGTGGGCGAGGCGCTCGCCGGGCGCCGCGACGAGGTGTTCTTGGTCTCCAAGGTACTGCCCAGCAACGCGTCGCGGCGCGGCACCCTGCAGGCCTGCGAGCGCTCGCTGCAACGCTTGAAGACCGATCGGCTGGATTGCTACCTGCTGCATTGGCGCGGCTCCTATCCGCTGGCCGACACCATCGCGGCGTTCGAAGATCTGGTCGCGGCCGGCAAGATCCTGAGCTGGGGCGTCAGCAATTTCGACGTCGCCGACCTGGATGAAGCGCTTGCGCTCGCCGGGCCCGGCCGGATCGCCTGCAATCAGGTGTTGTATCATCTGCGCGAGCGCGCCATCGAACACGCGGTGATCCCGTGGTGCGAGGCCCACGGCGTCGCGGTGACGGCCTATTCGCCGTTCGGAAAGGACGATTTTCCGGCCCCGCGCAGCGAGGGCGGTCGCGTGCTGCAGCGGATCGCCGACGCCCATGCCGCAACGCCGCACCAAGTCGCGCTGGCCTTTCTGACCCGCCGGCGCTCGGTGTTCGCGATCCCGAAGGCCAGCAGCGCGGCGCACGCCGCCGACAATGCCGCCGCGGCCGCGCTGCGGCTGAGCGAGCAGGACACAGCCGCGCTCGACACGGCGTTTCCGCGCGGGCCGGTGCGCGACGGCCTCCCGATGTTGTGATCGATCCAAACCGGTGAAAATATTGCGCGCCTCGGAAAAAGCCGCCGTTTTGCGCGCGTGGAGCCTGATGCATAACCCGGCCGCATTTTCGGCACTTGCGATTGCCGCGCGAACATCGTTGTCTGCAGCATATTGTTAGCGCTTCTCATTGTTGCGAGAGGCTGATTTTCCTCGAGCGCCGGCCCCGCCCTTGACCCTTGTGATCTCTCCCCGTGACGTGGCGCGCAAGCTGACGCGCCGCCACGACGAGCGACCGTTTCGCGGCATCGTGCTGATCATCGCCGCGACCGTGTTCCTGGCTTGCTCGGACGCGCTCGGCAAGTATCTGACGCTGACCTTGCCGTCGATCGAGGTCGCCTGGCTGCGGTTTCTGGTGTTCGTGCTGATCATGGTTCCGGTGGCGATGGCGTCGGGCTCGTCGCCGCTGAAGTCGGTGCGGCCGGGGCTGCAGGTGTTGCGCGGACTGGCGCTGGTGTTTTCCTCGGTCATTTTCATTTCCAGCCTGCGCTATCAGCCGATCGCACAGGCTTCGGCCACCTCGTTCGTGGCGCCGCTGTTCGTCACCGCGCTGTCGGTGGTGGTGCTCGGCGAGACCGTGGGGCCGCGCCGCTGGATCGCGACGCTGGTCGGGCTCGTGGGCGTGCTGATCGTGGTGCAGCCCGGCACCGCGGCGTTCAACCCGGCGGCGCTGCTGACGCTGGCGTCGGCGCTGCTCTGGGCAGCGACGCTGGTCATGACCAGGATGATCAGCGGCGCCGATCGGGTGGTCACCACCATGGCATTCGCGGCGATCGTCGGCTTTGCGGTGTTGAGCGTGTTGGTGCCGTTCGTCTGGGTGACCCCGAGCTTAAGCGACCTCGGCCTTGGCCTCGGCGTCGGCATTGCCTCGACGGCCGGGCAGTGGATCGTGGTACTGGCGTTTCGCCACGCCGCGGCCTCGATGCTGGCGCCGTTCTCCTACATCCAGCTGGTCTGGGTCACCATCATCGGGGTGGTGGTGTTCGGCGAACTGCCGGGTCTGTGGACCTTCGTCGGCGCCGCGATCATCATCGGCAGCGGCATCTACACCGCGCATCGCGAACGCTTGCGGCATCTGCGCCAAGTCGCCGCCGAGCCCTATCCCAGCGCCTGACCGCTGGTGGCAGCGGTCCGTCGCTGCGCGGCGATTGAAACCGGCCGGTGCAGTTTCTATATTGCTCGGGCAAGATACCGGCCCGGACGTTTCGTTCGCCGCGCCACCAGCATCCACAACGAGGTACACGATGGTCAACCGCATGCAATTCTACATCGATGGCGCTTGGGTCGATCCCGTCGTCAAGAAATCGACGCCGGTGGTCAATCCGGCGACCGAGGAAGCGATGTATGAGGTTGCGCTCGGTTCGAAGGCCGATGTCGACAACGCCGTCGCCGCCGCCAAGCGCGCGTTCGAAACCTTCTCGCAGACCAGCCGCGAGCAGCGGGTGGCGCTGCTGGAGAAGATTATTGCGGTCTACAAGACCCGCATGAAAGATATCGGCGCCGCGGTGTCCGACGAGATGGGCGCGCCGTTGCCGTTCGCGGAGAAATTCCAGGCCGGCGCCGGCCTCGGCCATATCGCCTCCACGCTGGAGGTGTTGAAGACCTACAATTTCGAAGAGCCGCTCGGCAACGCCGTGGTGGTACGCGAGCCGGTCGGCGTCATCGGCATGATCACGCCGTGGAATTGGCCGCTCAATCAGATCGCCTGCAAGGTCGCGCCGGCGCTGGCCGCCGGTTGCACCATGATCCTGAAGCCCTCCGAATTCACCCCGTCGTCGGCGCTGATCTTCGCCGAGATCTTGCATGAAGCCGGCGTGCCGAACGGCGTGTTCAACCTCGTCAACGGTCTCGGCCCAGAGGTCGGCGCGGCGATGAGCGAGCATCCGGACATCGACATGATTTCCTTCACCGGCTCGACCCGCGCCGGCATCGACGTCGCCAAGCGCGCGGCGCCGACGGTGAAGCGGGTCAGCCAGGAGCTCGGCGGCAAGTCGCCGAATATCATTCTGGAAGACGCCGATCTGCAGAAGGCGGTGGCCGGCGGCGTGGCGCACATGTTCAACAATTCCGGACAGTCCTGCAACGCACCGAGCCGGATGATTGTGCCGCAGTCGAAGATGAAAGAAGTCGCTGCGATCGCAAAGGCGGTGGCTGACAAGACCAAGGCGGGCGATCCGCGCGCCGAGGGCACCAGCATCGGTCCGGTGGTGTCGCGGATTCAGTGGGACAAGATCCAGGCGCTGATTCAGAAGGGCGTCGAAGAAGGCGCCACGCTGGTGGCCGGCGGGCCGGGCCTGCCGGAAGGCGTCAACAAGGGATTCTATGTGCGTCCCACGGTGTTCGCCGACGTCACCAACGACATGACCATTGCGCGCGAAGAAATCTTCGGGCCGGTGATCGCGATCATCGGTGCCAAGGACGAAGCCGACGCGGTGAAGATCGCCAACGACACGCCGTATGGTCTGGCTGGTTATGTGTCGGCTGGTAGCGTCGAGCGCGCGCGCGCGGTCGGCCGCAAACTACGCGCCGGCAACGTCAACCTCAACGGCGTGCCGAACGAACGCACCGCGCCGTTCGGCGGCTACAAGCAATCCGGCAACGGCCGCGAATGGGGCAAATTCGGGCTCGAGGAATATCTCGAGGTCAAGGCGATCGCCGGCTACAACGCCGCGTAACATCGCCTTCAAAGATTGGTCGAAGTCGGGGCGGTTCGAATCTGCCCCGACTTTGTTGTGCCGTCGACGTGTCGGAGGCTCCGGTAGTTGTCCCCAGTAGCGTTGCACAACCAGCGTCGGTAGAAATTGGTTGTGGTTGGAATGATTCGATTTTGATCTCGCGTAAAGCGCCGATCGCGTCGTTCCGCTAACCGCATCGCACAGGCTTGCAGCCCGCCGACTCCCGAACGTCCGAAACCGGGCTGATTGTGGAAGGAACTTGTTCGATGGCCGATACGCTTTCGACCGACACCGTGCGACGTCTTCTCGCCATCGGCATCGGCGGCATGGCGGTGTTGTGCGCCTTCTTCATCGCCTCGATCATCGCCTGAGATTTTTCTCCGATCGCAGCCGCGCCGTCGCTTTCGACATCCGCTTGATCGCCGCCGCTGTTGATTGACAAGCTCCGCCGCGGCCCCCTAACTGGCGATCACGCCAGCCGACGGGGCCGTTCGATGAGCGATGGACTGCGCAAGGGCCTGACCTCTTACGGCGACGCCGGGTTCTCGCTGTTCCTGCGCAAGGCCTTCATCAAGGCGATGGGCTATTCCGACGACGCGCTGGATCGGCCGATCGTCGGCATCACCAACACCCACAGCGACTACAATCCCTGCCACGGCAACGTGCCGCAGATCATCGAGGCGGTGAAGCGCGGCGTGATGCTGGCGGGCGCGATGCCGATGGTGTTTCCAACTATCTCGATCGCCGAGAGTTTCGCGCATCCGACCTCGATGTATCTGCGCAACCTGATGGCGATGGACACCGAGGAGATGATTCGCGCCCAGCCGATGGACGCGGTGGTGGTGATCGGCGGCTGCGACAAGACGCTGCCGGCGCAGATCATGGCCGCGGTGTCGGCGGATCTGCCGACCGTGGTGATTCCGGTCGGGCCGATGGTGGTCGGCCATCACAAGGGCGAGGTGCTGGGCGCTTGCACCGACTGCCGCAGGTTGTGGGGCAAGTTTCGCGCCGGCGAGATGGATGAGGCCGAGATCGAGGCGGTCAACGGCCGGCTGGCGCCCTCGGTCGGCACCTGCATGGTGATGGGCACCGCCTCGACCATGGCCTGCATCACCGAAGCGCTCGGGCTGTCGCTGCCGATGAGCGCGACGATTCCGGCGCCGCACGCCGAGCGATTTCGTTCCGCCGAACAAAGCGGCAAGCTCGCCGCGGCAATGGCGGTGGCGAAGGGGCCGAAGCCCAGCGAGCTGTTGACGCCGGCGGCATTGCGCAATGCGCAAGTGGTGCTGCAGGCGATCGGCGGCTCCACCAACGGGCTCATTCATCTCACCGCGATCGCCGGGCGAACGACGTATCGCCTCGATCTGGCGGCGTTCGATCGGCTGTCGCGCGAGGTGCCGGTGCTGGTCGATCTGAAGCCGTCGGGCGATCACTACATGGAGCACTTCCATCACGCCGGCGGCGTGCCGAAACTGTTGGCGCAACTCGGCGAGCTGATCGATCTCGACGCCAAAACGATTTACGGCAGCTTGCGCGATGCGGTGGCCGCGGCCGAGGACGTGCCGGGGCAGGACGTCATTCGCGCGCGCAACGATCCGATCCGCAGCGAAGGCGCGATGGCGGTGCTATCCGGCAATCTGGCGCCGCGCGGCGCGGTGATCAAGCACTCGGCGGCGTCGCCAAAGCTCCTTCAGCACAGCGGCCGCGCCGTGGTGTTCGACAGTCTCGAGGACATGGCGGCGCGGATCGACGATCCGGGTCTCGACGTTGCGGCCGATGACGTGCTGGTGCTGCGCAATGCCGGGCCGCAGGGCGCGCCGGGGATGCCGGAGGCCGGCTATCTGCCGATTCCGCTGAAGCTGGCGCGCGCCGGCGTCAAGGACATGGTGCGGATTTCCGACGCCCGGATGAGCGGCACCGCGTTCGGCACCATCGTGCTGCACATCACGCCGGAGAGCGCGGCCGGCGGGCCTTTGGCTTTGGTGCAAAACGGCGACGTGATCCGGCTCGACGTCGAAGCGCGCCGCATCGATCTGATGGTCGAGGACGATGAGTTAGCACGCCGCCGCCAAGCGCTGCCGGCGTCGCGGCAGCCCGCGCCGCTGCGCGGCTATGCGCGGTTGTTCCACCAGACGATCCTGCAGGCCGATCAAGGCTGCGATTTCGATTTTCTGACCGGGCAGGGCGGGGATTAAAGCGATAGCCTGGGTGGTGATTGAAGCGACGTACTCGTTGCCAACCAAGCCGTCATTCCGGGGCGCGAGGCCGTAGGCCGAGCGAACCCGGAATCTCGCAACGGGTAGACGCTGGCACTTGCAGCGAGATTCCGGGTTCACTCGCAGCTTCGCTGCTCGTGCCCCGGGATGACGGTTTGTTTTGTGTGAGCGCATCAGCCCGAAACTCGCTTTCCGAAGAGCGCGCCGCGAATCCAGAGCCACTACATGCAGGTGACTTCGAGGTCTTCCAGCATCGCCAGGGTCTCGTCGTCGCCGCTTTCTTCCAGGATCTCGCGCAGCGTCGGCAGGTAGTTGTGCAGCACGCGCAGATCGTCGAGGCCCTGTTTTTCGTTCAGTTCGGTGCGCTTCTTGGCGAAATAGCCCCAGAACGGGTTGTCGGCCGCGTCGATATGGCTCTGCAGTTTCGCCATCACGCGCTGCGACTTGCCCTCCCAGTCGGCATTCTTGAAGCTGACGTAGCGGTCGAACGGCACGTTCATCGGTTTCTCCAAAGACTTCCGGCGCCATGGCTATAGGGCACGGGCTGCGGTTTGTCTGTCAGCTAGCCGACGCCGTCGCCCTCGCTGGCGAAGGCCTGCAGCCGGGCCAGATCCTGGATGCCATAGCGGCGGCGGTCGTGCCGCACCAAGACGCCGGCATGCAGCATGGCGTTGAACTCGGTCGAGACGGTCTGCCGCGTGGTGCCGAGCAGCGCGGCGATCTCCTCCATCTGCAGGTCGATGCGGATCAGGCTGCCGTTCTGCAGCGGCGCCTTGTGGCGGCCGGCGCTGCGCAACAGATAGCGCGCGATCCGCCCGCGTACGTTGTGGAAGGCGAGGTCTTCCACCAGCGTCATCGCCTGGCTCAGCACCCGCGCCAGCACCCGGATGATGGTGGCGCGCAGCGCCGGATAATGCGCCAGTTCGTGCTCCAGCAGCTCGCGCGGCGCCATCAACAGCGTGGTCGGCTGCACCGCCTGCAGATGCGCGCGGGTATGGGTGGAGAACATGTCGCCGGCGCCGAGATAGGCGAGGCTGAGCTCGCGCTCGGTTGTGGCGAGAAAGATCCGCAGTCGGCCGCTCTTGATGACGAAGACGTGGTCGCGGAACTCGGCGGCATCGAACAAGGTTCCGGCGGGCAGGTTGCGTTCGCGGAAAATCGCCCGAAGTGCCGCGCCGGTCTCGCTCGCCAGCAGTTCGATAAGGGACGGGCCGGATTGCATCAGCGACCGTAAGATTCGCCGAACGGTTCGGCAACGGTCATTTGGGCGGAGAGAGCGGCCGCCATCGCCTGGTGCGGAACCAAGGATTTCATTTACCACGTCGCAAACCGTCGGCACTTAAGCCTCATTTAACTAAAATTCGCCCTAATAACGCTCCGCACCTCTGCGAAATGCTCCCGGCCCTGGATGCCGCGGCGCATGGGGCAAGTTCGCTTTGGTCTGCGCCGTCGCGCAGGCTGGAAGGCGGGCTCGGAGGGCAGCGTATTTGGGTCGGGCGTAAGCGTATGCGTAACAGTGCAGGTGCGTTGAAGGGGGCCGCGCGTGGCCGTTCGCCACGGAAGGCCGGTCCCTTGAATATCATGGGCGGCGCAGCCGTCGCCTTCGCCGTCGCGGCCTGCGGTTGGACGCTGCATGCCAACGTGTTCGGCGCCAGCATCTATCCCAGCATCGCCGCCGTGCATGAGCCGATCGTCGGCGCGCCACGGCTGGCCGCGGCCAAGCCCGCCGCGCCGGTCGCCGCGGTGACCACGCCGATCCAGCCCGACGTCACCGTGGCGATGCTGACCACCGCGCCGGGGCTGTCGCCCGAACAATTCGCCGAACGCTTTGCGCCGCCGTTGAATGCGGTCGCCCCAGCGCCGGTGCCGCCGGAACCGGCGGCCAAGCCGCAGGTCGCCGTGGCGCAGCCCGTGGTGGTGCCGACGCCGCCAGTGCGCCAGGCGGCGTTGCAGCCCGCGCCGAAAGCCGCACCGCAACCCGCCGCTCAGGTGGCGGAGGCCGCGCCGCAGCGCCCGGCCGAAGCCAAGGCGGCGCCGGCCAAAGGGCCGTCGCTGCGCGAGGTGGCGCAGGCCTCCAAGGCCGCCTCGATGGCGGCCGCGGCCTCCACCAAGCCCGCCAGCATCTTCGAAAAACTGTTCGGCAAATCGGAGCCGACCGGCTCGGTGCTGGCGTTCGCCGGATCCGACGGCGGCGTCGGCAGCGACGGCCGCGATACGGTGAGCAGCGCGCGCTACGATCGCTCCACCGCGGTCTATGACATCAAGGCGCGGGTGGTCTACATGCCGGACGGCACCAAGCTCGAGGCGCATTCCGGGCTCGGCTCGCGGCTCGACGATCCGCGCTACGTGCACGAGCGGATGCGCGGCGCCACCCCGCCGCATCTCTACGATTTGACGATGCGGGAATCGTTGTTCCACGGCGTCGCGGCGCTGCGGCTCAATCCGGTCGGCGGCGAGGGCGCCATCCACGGCCGCAACGGACTATTGGCGCACACCTACATGCTCGGGCCGAACGGCGACAGCAACGGCTGCGTCTCGTTCCGCAACTACGACGCCTTCCTGCGCGCATTCCGCAACGGCCAGGTCAAGCGGCTGGCGGTGGTGGCGAGCCTGGATAGCTGAGGGGCGGGCGCTGGCGCCGATTCCCCGCTGCGAGCGAGGCCAGGTCAGGCCGCCGGGCGCGGCAGAATGGCCTTGTAGTTGTGGGCCAGCTCCGCCTTCGACAGATCATGGGCGGCCTGCAGGTTCAGCCAGAACCGCGGGTCGGTGCCGAAATAGCGGCCGAGCCGGATGGCGGTGTCGGCGCTGACGTCGCGGGTGCCGCGCACGATCTCGCTCACCCGGTTGGCCGGAACATCCAGCGCCTTCGC
This sequence comes from Rhodopseudomonas palustris BisB18, assembly GCF_000013745.1. GTDB lineage: Bacteria > Pseudomonadota > Alphaproteobacteria > Rhizobiales > Xanthobacteraceae > Rhodopseudomonas_A > Rhodopseudomonas_A palustris_F. The sequence continues at coordinate 3,528,197 of NC_007925.1, read as the reverse complement.
CAAGGCCCGCGCCGACAGGCCAAGCGGCACCAGATATTCCTCGCGCAACACTTCGCCGGGATGGGTTCGCAGCCGGGGCATCGTCGTCTCCTCAGTGATAATCCACGATCGCAACCGCTTCGGGGCCTTTGGGGGTCCAGCGGAAGCAAATGCGCCATTGCCGGTTGATCCGGATCGAATGCTGGCCGCGTCGATCGGCTTTCAATGCTTCCAAACGATTGCCCGGCGGAGAGAGCAGGTCCTCCAGCCGGGTCGCGGCGTCCACCATATCCAGCTTGCGCAGCGCGACGGCCTCGATGCTTCGCCAGCGCGCCGGGCAGACGGCATCGCGAAACAGCCGCTCGGTGGCCTTGTCGGCGAAGCTGCGGATCATGCCGTCAGTATGTGGTACGTATCACGTAACGTCAACGGCGGGCGGCGCGGTTTTGCCGTCGCCACGAAGGCTGGACCACCGCCCGCGCCGATCCCCGATCACGATCCCGTCTCCGATACCGCCAAGCGGGAACGAGTTTTCGCCTGCGCTGTTGGTCGATGAATCGGAGGATTCATCATGGCTGCAACGAAGATGCTGTTGATCGCCGCGGCGTCGCTGAGCCTCGCCGCGCCGGCTGTTGCGCAAGAAGGAACCGAGGCGCAGCGCGACGCCTGCATGCCGGATGCGTTCAGGCTGTGTAGCAGCGCCATTCCCGACGCCTCGCGGGTCGAGAGCTGCTTGCGCAACGCCGGGCCGCGGCTGAGTTCCGCGTGCTACGCGGTGTTCAATCCGCCGGGCGCCAACAAGCCGGTGCGCACCGCGCGGCGGCAGGTCGCACGGCCGGCCAACGAGATGGTGCGGCCGGTCGACGTCGAGGACTGAGGGCGCAGCGTTGAACAACACTCAGGCCCCGGCAACTGCCGGGGCCTTTGTTGTTGCTGAAGGTCGCGATGCGCGGGGTGCGCGCCGCGCGGCTTAGCGGAGCCCGCCGGTGACGTGCAGCGTCTCGCCGGTGACGTAGGACGCGCCGTCCGAAGCGAGGAACGCGACCACCGAGGCGATCTCCTCGGCTTCGCCGACGCGACCCAGCGGCGTGATGGCTTCGATTTGCTTGCGCATCGCGCCCTCGTGGAAGCCGGCGGTCTTGACGCCTTCGGTCACCACCATGCCGGGATTGACCGCGTTGACGCGGATCTTGCGCGGCGCCAGTTCCTTGGCCAGCACGCCGGTGATCAAGTCGACCGACGCCTTGGTGGCGCCGTACACCGCGGTGCCCGGCATCGCCATGGTCGACACGCCGGACGAGATGTTGACGATGCTGCCGCCGTCGTTGAAATGCCGCGCCGCTTCCTGCGTCACCAGCAGCAGGCCGAGCACGTTGACGTTGAACTGCTTGTGAAAGTGCTCGGGCGTAATGGCGTCGAGCGGCAGCATGTCGTAGACGCCGGCATTGTTGACCAGCACGTCGATCTTGCCCAGCGCCTGCACGGTGGCGGCGACCAGCTTCTTGGAATCGCCAGGCTCGGCGAGATTGCCGTGCACGGCGACCGCCTTGCCGCCGGCCGCGGTGATCTTAGCGACCACGGCGTCGGCGCCATCCTTGCCGGTGGCGTAGTTAACCGCCACCACGGCACCTTCCGCCGCCAATTTAAGCGCGATGGCGGCGCCGATGCCCTTGGATGCGCCGGTCACCAGCGCAACCTTGCCTTGCAGTGTCTTGGTCATGTTCGTCGTCCCGTGCTATTATTTCAATAGTTCGGAAATATGGGACTATTGAACGATGTCAAGGCACCGCCTATATCTTTTTCATAATGCAGCTGGTTCATCCCGCAACTGAGGATATTTCGTTAGCCGGCGTGCTCGCTGCGTTGTCCGATCCGATGCGGCTGCGCATCGTCAAGGCGCTGCTGGAGCAGGCGGATTGCATGAGCATGTCGTGCACCGCGGCGGCGCCGTGCCCCGAGATGGCGAAGTCGACGCTGTCGAACCATTTCCGCGTGCTGCGCGAGGCCGGGCTGGTCCGCACCACCAAGAAGGGCGTCGAGCACCGCAACGTAGTGCGCGAGGCCGATCTCGACGCGCGCTTCCCGGGGCTGTTGAAGTCGATCTTGCAGCACGCCGACGGCATGTAGCCGCGTGATCCCGTAATCGGATCGCGGTCTCGGAAGAGATTCAACTCTAGCAGGTGCAAAAACCCCGGCAGCGCTGCCGGGGTTTTTCGTTGTGTCATTGCCTGCGCGAAGCGCGTGGCCCGAGATCAGGCCGCAGGCTTTAGCCGTGCCCCATCATCGCACCGGGCAAGGCTGGCCGTTCGGCAGCGTACACGGCTTGGCGGCCGGCGGCGGCGGCGCCGGGCGTGCCGCTGCGGGCGGCGGCGGCGGCGGCGGCGGTGGACGCATCACGGGCGGCGGCGGAGGCGGCGGAGGCGGCGGAGCGGGTCGCACCACCGGCGGCGGCGGCGGCGGTGGTGGTGGTGGCGCCTGACGCACGACGGGCGGGGGCGGCGGAGCCTGATGCACCACGGGCGGCGGCGGCGGAGCCTGACGCACCACGGGCGGCGGCGGCGGGGCTTGACGCACCACCGGCGGCGGCGGCGGGGCTTGACGCACCACCGGCGGCGGCGGCGGGGCCGGGCGCACGACAGGCGGCGCGGCCGGGGCCGGACGCGCAGCGGGAGGAGGTGGCGGCGGAGCCGGGCGCACCACGGGCGGCGGGGCCGGAGCTGGACGCACGGCCGGAGGCGTGGGCGTTGCCGGCGGCGCTGCGGCCGGGGGTGGCGTCGGCCGACCAGCGGCGGGCGGCGGCGGCACGGGCGCCGGGGCAGCCGGCTGCGGACGCGCCGCGGCCGGCGGAGGCGTCGGCGCGACCGTTGCGGGCGGCTTTGCAGCGGAAGGCGGCGTTGCGGGGGACGGCGGTGCAGCCGGCGGCAATGGCTGACCATTGCTGCCGGGCAGCGCCTGCGATGCCGGCTTGGCATTCGGAGCGGGGGGCGGCGTCGGTCCGCCCGGCGTCGCGGCCGGTGCGGTTGTCGGGGCGCCCGCAGCCGGCGAGGGCGGTGCACCGGGCGTGCCCGGCTTTCCGCCTGGAGGCGTTGGTGCGCCCGGTTTCCCGGCCGCGGGCGGCGTGCCCGGCGCGGGGGCACCCGGGATCGCCGGCAACGGCTGACCATTGCTGCCGGGCAGCGCTTGGGTCGCCGGCTTGGCATTCGGAGCAGGGGGCGGCGTCGGTCCACCCGGCGTGGCGGCCGGTGCTGTTGTTGCGCCGGGCGGAGTACCCGCAGCCGGCGACGGCGGTGCACCGGGCGTGCCGGGCTTCGCGCCAGGAAGCGTCGGTGCGCCAGGTTTCCCGGCCGCGGGCGGCGTGCCCGGTGTCGGAGCGCCGGGGACCGCCGGCAGCGGCTGACCATTGCTGCCGGGCAGCGCCTGGGACGTCGGCTTGGCAGTCGGAGTGGAGGGCGGCGTCGGTCCGCCCGGCGTCACGGCGGGCGTGGCCGGCGCGCCAGCAGCCGGCGGCGGCAGCGGTCCACTGGGCGTGCCTGGCTTGGCGCCGGGCGGCGTCGGGGTACCTGGAAGCGCGGGTGCGCCGGGGGCTGGCTTGCCATCGGGCGTCAGCGGGCCGGCGGCGCCTGGCGAGGTCTGTCCTGGTGCGCCGGTTTGCGCCTGCGACGGCGCGGGCTGTCCTCCCGGCAAGAACGGTTTGGCGGGCGGGGCCGGCGGCGGGTTGGAGGTGACGGCCGCCTTGCTGGCGACCGACGGCGGCAGCGACGGCGCCAGCAGCGCTGCCGCGCCGGCCGCCGCGCCGCCGGCGGCGATCACGCCGCTCGTGCTGACGGCCGGCGATCCGGCGCGTCCATCCGGTGCCGGTGCAACGGCCGGAGCTGCGGGCGGCGGCGTCAGCACCTGCGCCTTGCCGGCGGGATCGGTGATCGTCACCACGTTGGTGGTGTTGTTGATCACCACGGTGTTGTGGATGTTGTTGTAGATGACGTTGCTGGGCGGCGGCGCGACGTCGCGCGGCGGCCGCACCCAGACCGGCACCGGCGCATAGTTCGGCATCGGCAGGATAAACGCATAGGCCGGCGGCGGCGGCGGCGGCAGGTCGTCGAAATACACCGGCCGCCGCGGCAGGAAGAACAGCGGCGGTGGCGGCGGCGGGGCGAAGTCGAAATCCGGATCGTCGAACATCAGCACCGGCCGCTCGATATAGATCACTTCCTCGGGCGGCGGCGGCGGCACGTCGTAAGTGATCACCGAAAAGCTCGGCGGCGGCTCGAACTCCGCGGAGAGATAGGAAAGCCTTCGCCGCGCATCGTCGGAATGCGCGCCGCGCGGATAGCGCCGCAGATAGGACCAATAGGCCGAGGGCGTATTGACGTTACGCGAGCGCCGCCAGGTGATCGCCTCGCGGCGGGCGGCGACGATGGCGCGCACCCGCTTGGCCATCGGATCGCGCGGATAGGCGTCGAGAAAGGCTTCGTAATCCTTCAGCGTGTCGCGATCGACCGCGGCGAGATAGGCGTCCTGGGCGCTGAAATCCCGCACCGGCTTCGAGCGGACCGCGGCGGCCTGCTGCTGCGACACCGCCGGCGGCGGCGCATCCGGGGCGCGCTCGAAGAAGTTGAACGGCGCCTGCAGCTTCGACGCATCCCACGGTACCTGCGCCCCCTTGGTGGTCTCGTTGACGCGCAGCCTGATCCGGCTGAACAGATCCTCGACGCTGAGCCCGGCTTCGCGCATCATTTCGGCCAGCGCCTGGGCGTAGGCCGAATACGGCCCCGGCTCGTCGGGGGCGACCGTGCCGGGGGCGGCGTTGAAGGCGATCATCAGCCCCGGCTCCGGATCGACCAGCGCCAGGCCGCTCGCCAGCGGATTGCCGGTCTTGGCAAACGGGTTGGCGCGGGCGAGGTCGAGCACCACCATGCTGGCCTTCAATTTCAGCGCCGCCAGCGGCGTCAGGTAATCCGACAGCCGCAGCGCCTCCAGCGGCACGTTGACGTCGCGGACGATCTTGGCGTCGATCGGCACGACATAGTTCTCGCCTTCGAGCTGCACGCCGTAACCGCCGAGATAGACGAAGGCGACCGCGTCGGGCCCGGCCGCCGCGGCCTTGTCGAGGAACTCGCGGAAGGTGCGGCGCAGCGTTTCCTGATCGAGGTCGCGCGCGCCGGTGACGTCGAAGCCGGCGGCCTGCAAGGTCTGCGCGACCAGGCCGGCGTCGTTGGCCGGGGTCGGCAGCGCGCCGGCTTGATAATTGGCATTGCCGATCACCAGCGCGATGCGCCGTTCGCTCGGCGCAGCGGCGGATGGCGAGGCGATCGCCACCCAGCAGGCCAGCACCATCGCTAGCAGTCTCAGCATCGTCGGCATGGCATCCCCGCTCATGGTGGAATCGGAATGGAACCCAACTTGGCATATGCACCGCGGTTGCTGAACCGAAACTGACTGCAACGGGTCGGAATTGTGGCGCGTGGCGCGCAACACAGTGTCCCGGGCGTCAGCCGCAAACAAAAACCCCGGCGTCTTCCGCCGGGGTTTTGCATTGTGTGCTTGGCGTCAGCGAATGAGGTGGCTCAGCCGGCGATGCTCGTCATCACGGACGACTGGGTGGCCGCGTCGATGCCGCGCGCGTCCATGGCGTTCCGCAGAAGCCGCGCGTCGCAGCCATGATCGCGCATCCAGCGGGTGATGATCTCGGCCCGGTCGTTGCGGTTGCGGCAGAGCTCGGTTGCCAGCCGCAGCTCGGGCGCCACCACCGCGACGCGCGTGTCGCCGACGGCGATCTCGGAAAAATGCGTCCAGGGGCCGCTGCCGAAGGCCTCGATGCAGGTGCTCTGCGACGCAGACTCGACGGTGCTGGCATCGACCTGGACGCCATCCACCTCGAACGCCGCGTAATATTGCACGCAACAGGGCATCCATGTCGGCGGGGTCAGGCATCGATAGGCGGCAAGCGCCCGCGCGAAGCGATCGACATCGGCCCGCGCGCTCGCCAGAAAGTCGATGTCGCCGGGCGCTATCGGCACCCCGCGCAGCAGGTCGGCGGCCGTGCCGATCAGCCGGTAGCTGAAGCCGCCCTCCTGCTTCGCCAAGCCAAGCACTATTGTGAGCGTGTGGCGCAACTGCCCCGCGGTCAGCGTCATGCAACCAATCCCTTCCGACACGAGCTTAGCAGGGGTGTGGCACGGAGCGCTTTGGTACTTTCGCGTGAGGCGGGGGGAGCCCGCCAATTCCTCTAAGAATGCGGAGAGCCCATGATGCCATGATCGCAGCCAGTAGGGTCTGAGCTGCGCCCCACCTCCGGCTTCATGAAACACCCAAACTTGGCGTCCATCAAACCGGCAGCGGCTCAGTTGATGGGTTCGCGAAGAGCTCGACGCATCCTGCGAGCTGAGCTAACCTTTGTCATTCCGGGGCGCGAGCGGCGACAGCCGCGAGCGAGCCCGGAATCCATACTCCCTGTGCTCAAGATGGCGTACTACGTCTACCTCCTCGCCAGCAGCAAACACGGCACGCTGTATCTCGGCGTCACCAACGACCTCGTCCGCCGCTGCTACGAACACCGCACCAAAGCCGCTCCCGGCTTCACCTCGCGCTATGGTGTCGACAAACTGGTCTGGTTCGAAATCTACGATAACATCGTCACCGCCATCACCCGCGAGAAGCAATTGAAGAAATGGCGCCGCGACTGGAAGATTCGGCTGATCGAGGAGGTCAATCCGGAGTGGAGCGACCTCTACCCCGGCATTTCACATTGATACAGGGGCTATGGATTCCGGGCTCGCTCGCAGCTTACGCTGCTCCCGCCCCGGAATGACGGCGAGATACCCGATGACCAAGATCAAGGATCTGCACAAGGCCTGGAGCAAGGACGCGACCTATCGGGCGGACTACGACGCGCTCGAGGAGGAGTTCACCGTCATGGCCGCAGTCGCCAAGGCGCGTCGCCGCGCCGGCCTCAGCCAGGCCGAGCTCGCCCGCCGCATGAAACCACGCAAAGTACGGTGGCCCGGCTGGAGAGCGGTCGCGGCCAGCCCTCGACGCGGACGCTGGTGCGTTTTGCCAAGGCGACCGGGCACCGGCTGAAGATCAGTTTTCAGCCAGTAGGGCGCAATAGCGAAGCGTATTGCGCCGACTTGGCGGGAGAGGCGGATTACGCTTCGCTAATCCGCCCTACGGGCTGCGTTGTAGGATGGGTTGAGGGAGCGAAACCCATCGTGCGAATTCGAAGTGATGGGTTTCGCGAAGCGCTCAACCCATCCTACGGGCTGCGTCGTCGGTGATAGCTCAAGACCCCATCTTCTTGTGAAGACGATCCCGGATCGCATCGATCGAGGTTTTGATCGCCTCGATCGTGGTGCCGTCCAGCCCGACCGCCTGCTCGATGCATTGCATGACGTCGGCGGCCTGGCTCTGCAGCGCACGGCCTTGCGCGGTCAGATGCAGCTGGACCTCGCGCTCGTCCTTCGGGTTGCGCGTCCGGGTGATCAGGCCAGCCGCCTCCATGCGCTTGAGCAGCGGGGTGAGGGTGCTGGAATCGAGGAACAGCGTCTTGCCCAGCTCCTTCACCGCCTGACCATCGCGGCGCCACAGCGTCACCATCACCAGAAACTGCGGGTAGGTGAGCTGGAGCCGGTCCAGCAGCGGGCGGTACAGCTGGGTGAAGGCGTGCTCCGCCGAATAGATCGAAAAGCAAAGCATTTCCGAGACATCGGGCAAAGACGGGGCGGATCTTGAGGGCGTTGCGGTCATGGCGTCTCCAATCCCGATCAAATTAATTTGTGCGCGATTAGATTGCAAGCGATTGACAGCCATTCCGGTGCCGGTTATTTAGATCGTGCACAAAGCAATCGCACACAAACAAGAAGGAGACCGCCATGAGCAGCTTCACCACCACCGACGGCACCCGGCTTTTCTACAAGGATTGGGGCAAGGGCCAGCCGATCCTGTTCGCCCACGGCTGGCCGCTGTCATCCGATGCTTGGGATCAGCAGCTATTGTTCTTCGGCCAGCAGGGCTTTCGCGTGATCGCCCATGACCGCCGCAGCCATGGTCGCTCCGACCAGACCTGGGAGGGCAACAACATGGACCAATATGCCGACGATCTGGCCGAACTGATCGAAGCGCTGGACCTGCGCGATGCGATCCTGGTCGGCCATTCGACCGGGGGCGGGGAGGTGGCGCACTATATCGGCCGCCATGGCACGGCGCGCGTGGCGAAGGTGGTGCTGGTCGGCGCGGTGCCGCCGCTGATGCTGCAGACCAAGGCCAATCCGCACGGCACGCCGCTGGACGTGTTCGACGGCATCCGCGACAGCACCGCCAAGAACCGCTCGCAGTTCTTCTACGACCTGACCGTGCCGTTCTACGGCTTCAATCGCGACGGCGTGGCGGGCAACGAGGGCTTGCGCGAAAACTTCCGACGCATCGGCCTGCAGGGCGGCATCAAGGGGCAGTACGACTGCGTCCACGAATTCTCCGAGGTCGACTACACCGACGACCTGAAGCGGATCGACCGGCCGACTTTGATCATCCATGGCGACGACGATCAGATCGTGCCGATCGCAGCGTCGGCGCATCGCGCGGCCGAGATGGTGCCGAACGCCACGCTGAAGATCTATCCCGGCGGGTCGCACGGGCTGGCCGAGACCGAAGCCGAGCGCTTCAACGCCGATGTTCTGGATTTCATCCGCGGCTGACTACACATCATCCCACGTCACTGATGCATCAAACGAAGAAAGGAAATCGTCATGTCCAAGCTTGCTGCCACCGTTGCCGTTGTTGGTTCGCTTCTCGCAGGTAGTGCCGTGGCGCAACCGGCCAAGCCCACCATCGTGCTGGTGCACGGCGCCTTCGCCGACTCCTCGAGCTGGAACGGTGTCGTCTCTATCCTGCAGAAGACCGGCTACAAGACCGTCGCCGCCGCCAATCCGCTGCGCAGCGTGTCGAGCGATGCGCGCTATGTGTCCGACGTCGTGGCCAGCATCGAAGGCCCGGTGGTGCTGGTCGGCCATTCCTATGGCGGGCAGGTGATCTCGAACGCGGCCCAAGGCCACGCCAACGTCAAGTCGCTGGTGTTCGTGGCGGCGTTCGCCCCGGAGGCCGGCGAGGCCGCGGCGGAGCTGGCCGGCAAATTCCCCGGCGGCACGCTTGGCGCAGCCCTCGCGCCGCCGGTCAAGCTCGCCTCCGGCGGCGTCGAACTCTATATCGATCAGTCCAAATTCCGTGAGCAGTTCGCCCATGACGTGGCGGCGGCGGACGCCGCGCTGATGGCGGCCGGGCAACGCCCGATCACCGAGGCGGCGCTGACGGAAAAATCCGGCGAGCCGGCCTGGAAATCGCTGCCGTCGTATTTCGTCTATGGCGACGGCGACAAGAACATCCCCGCCAAGGCGCTGGGCTTCATGGCCGAACGCGCCGGCTCCAAGCGCACCGTCGTGGTCAAGGACGCCTCGCACGTCGTGATGGTGTCGCAGCCGCAGGCGGTGGCGGAGCTGATCGAACAGGCGGCGAAGTAGCTTCTGTTAGCCTCGGCGCGGGCCGCAGCGCACAGCGCTGCGGCCCGCATCGCGTTGCACGCTCCGCGTGCGACGATGCTGCGTCCGGGGCAGACCGCGCCAAGGATGGCGGGTAAGAAAGAACGTCGTATAGTCAAACTATCCCGTCCTGTCATTCCGGGGCGCGAGCGGCGACAGCCGCGAGCGAGCCCGGAATCCATACTCCCCGTGCTCAAGATGGCGTACTACGTCTATCTTCTCGCCAGCAGCAAACACGGCACGCTGTATCTCGGCGTGACCAACGATCTGGTGCGTCGCTGCTTTGAGCATCGCAGCAAGGCAGCGACCGGCTTCACCTCGCGCTACGGTATCGACAAACTGGTCTGGTTCGAAATCTATGACGACATCGTCACCGCCATCACCCGCGAGAAGCAATTGAAGAAATGGCGCCGCGACTGGAAGATCCGGCTGATCGAGGAGGTCAATCCAGAGTGGACCGACCTCTACCCCGGCATTTCGAATTGACACAGGGGCTATGGATTCCGGGCTCGCTCACGCTTCGCGCTCGCGCCCCGGAATGACGTGGAGATATACGATGACCAAGACCAAGGATCTGCACAAGGCCTGGAGCAAGGACCCGACCTATCGGGCCGAATACGATGCGCTCGAGGAGGGATTCACCGTGATGGCCGCGATCGCCAAAGCGCGTCGCCGCGCTGGCCTCAGCCAGGCCGAACTCGCCCGCCGCATGAACACCACGCAAAGCACCGTGGCCCGGCTGGAAAGCGGCCGCGGCCAACCCTCGACCCGGACGCTGCTGCGGTTTGCCAAGGCGACGGGGCACAAGCTGAAGATCAGCTTTCAGCCGGTGAAGGGGAAGGCAAAATCGTAGGATGGGTTGAGCGTAGTGATACCCATGTGGCGACTTGCGATGTGATGGGTTTCGCGAAGAGCTCAACCCATCCTACGAGCTAGATTGGTGGATGGGTTGAGCGGAGCCATACCCATGCAGCGACTTACGACGACGACGGTTTCGCGAAGAGTTCAACCCATCCTACGAGCTACGAGCATCTGCGGATGCGATGCGTTACGGGGTCTCTTACGGGTGAACGCGTTTGAAATATTTCTTCGGTGACCATCCATGTGATGCGCATCCGCAAATATAGTCGAAAAAGTCAAATTCAATCCATTTTCCATCAATGCGTCGGATCGCGACTTGCTCACCGAAGTCCACTTGTCCCATTGTTTCGGAATTGATTTTGCGTTCAGCCTTCACGAAAATTCGACGAACGGCCTGATAGTGCAGCCGTGGTACGATTTCGGACTCTTTTGCCCTCAGAATGCGCTCTATATCAATGCGAAGTGGCTTGAGATGCTCTTCGATTACCGCGGTTTGTCGCTCAATGTCCTCACCGGAGGCTGCATTTTGGTTGAGATAGAGTCCAACTAATGCGACTATGATCAGGATGTACTGAAGGAGGCCATGGATTTCTGGAACCGAGTTGGCGGCGGATAGATATCGGCGAACTAATGAGAATACGTTATCAAGGTATTTCGTAGCGACTTCGTCCGATGGCGCTGTGGAGTCGTCAAACACCAAGTCGCCGGCAGATACAGTGTCCAAAATCAAGGATTTGCCCACAACGCTATCGAGCGTCCCAGCGATTCGCGCGTATTCAATAGTCTCGTTTGCTAAGACCGAACCAATGATTGCTTTATACGATGCTCCAGCTAGCACGCCGTTCAGACGGAGTAAGCTGCCTTGATAGTTGATTATCCCGCGTGCTGCCTGCAGGGCGGGGCCATCAGCTACTTCGAGGAGTCTTTGAATTGCGGGATTATTGAACATTCCCCGTGCTGCGTGCATTGCCGGGCTGTTCGCGACTTCAAGGAGCTTTTGGATTGCTGAACTATTAGCGATTCCGCGTGCTGCCTGCATTGCCGGGCTGTTAGCGACTTCAAGGAGCCTTTGGATTGCTGAATTGTTAACGATTCCCCGTGCTGCCTGCATGGCGGGGCTGTTAGCGTCTTCCAAGAGCCTTTGGATTGCTGAATTGTTGCTCATCCCAAGTGCTGCCCGTATGGCGGAGTTGCTCGCCATCTCGCTCGCCGTCTTAAATGCAGAGATGTCGATTGCGCCATATCTTGGAAAACGAATTGAGGAATTGTCGATCATCTAGTTCACCAGGAGGGAAATTGACCGCGCGGGATATCGGAAAATCAAGCAAGAGTAATGGCTTTGAAGCGTGGCTCAATCCGAGTCTCGATCGATTAACAGGAATATTCTCCGTCTCCGCTTATCATGGTGCCTCTGCTGCCGGATTCCGCTTCGCTTCATCCGGGCTACAGGCCAATCCCCCTAAACAAAAACCCCGGCATCGCTGCCGGGGTTTTGCATTGCTTAGTTCGCTTCGACGCGAGGTGGCTGGATCAGAAATCCATGCCGCCCATGCCGCCGCCACCGGGGGGCATACCGCCGCCGGCGTTGCCCTTCTTCGGCAGCTCAGCGATCATCGCTTCGGTGGTGATCAAGAGCGCCGCGACCGAGGCCGCGTTCTGGATCGCCGCACGCACCACCTTGGTGGGGTCGATGATGCCCTTCTTGACCATGTCGCCATATTCGCCGGACTGCGAGTCGAAGCCGTACGAATACTGATCCTTCTCGAGGATCTTGCCGACGATCACCGAGCCGTCTTCGCCGGCGTTGATGGCGATCTGGCGAGCCGGCCAGGACAAAGCCTTGCGGACGATTTCGACGCCGGTCTTCTGGTCGTCGTTCTGGGTCTTGATGCGCTTCAGCTGCTCGGAAGCACGCAGCAAAGCGACGCCGCCGCCCGGTAGAATGCCTTCCTCGACCGCCGCACGGGTCGCATGCATCGCGTCGTCGACGCGGTCCTTGCGCTCCTTGACTTCGATCTCGGTGGCACCACCGACGCGGATCACCGCAACGCCACCGGCGAGCTTGGCGAGACGCTCCTGCAGCTTCTCACGGTCGTAGTCCGACGTGGTCTCTTCGATCTGCGCCTTGATCTGGGCGACGCGGGCTTCGATGTCGGCCTTTTTGCCGGCGCCGTTGACGATGGTGGTGTTTTCCTTGTCGATCATCACCTTCTTGGCCTTGCCGAGCATGGCCAGGGTGACGTTCTCCATCTTGATGCCGAGATCTTCCGAGATCGCCTGGCCGCCGGTCAGGATCGCGATGTCCTGCAGCATCGCCTTGCGGCGATCGCCGAAGCCCGGCGCCTTGACGGCGGCAACCTTCAGACCACCGCGCAGGCGGTTGACGACGAGGGTGGCGAGGGCTTCGCCCTCGACGTCTTCAGCGACGATCACCAGCGGCTTGCCGGTCTGCACCACGGCCTCGAGCAGCGGCAGCAGCTCGTTGAGGTTGGAGAGCTTCTTCTCGTTGATCAGGATGTAGGCGTCGTCGAATTCAACGCGCATCTTGTCGGCGTTGGTGACGAAGTAGGGCGAGATGTAGCCGCGGTCGAACTGCATGCCCTCGACGACGTCGAGTTCGGTTTCCAGCGACTTGGCTTCCTCGACGGTGATGACGCCCTCGTTGCCGACCTTCTTCATCGCGTCCGACAGGAACTTGCCGATTTCGGCGTCGCCATTGGCGGAGATGGTGCCGACCTGGGCGATCTCCTCGTTCGAGGTGACCTTCTTGGAGTTCTTGACGAGATCGGCGACGACGGCTTCCACCGCGAGGTCGATGCCGCGCTTCAGATCCATCGGGTTCATGCCGGCGGCAACCGACTTGGCGCCTTCACGGACGATCGCCGCGGCCAGCACGGTCGCGGTGGTGGTGCCGTCGCCGGCGAGATCCGCGGACTTCGAGGCCACTTCGCGCACCATCTGGGCGCCCATGTTCTCGAACTTGTCCTCGAGCTCGATTTCCTTGGCGACGGTGACGCCGTCCTTGGTAATGCGGGGCGCGCCGAACGACTTGTCGAGCACGACGTTGCGGCCCTTCGGGCCGAGCGTCACCTTGACCGCGTTGGCGAGAATGTCGACACCGCGCAGCATGCGATCGCGAGCGTCGACGCCGAATTTGACTTCTTTAGCTGACATAGATGGTTTCCCTTGGGTTTGATCTTTTGGTCCTCATCCCGCGAGCCCGAACAAGCGGGCCTCAGCAGGACGAGACGGGGAGCGGCAATTAAGCGGCCTTCTTCTTCGTCGTCGGCAGGTCGGTGAGCACGCCCATGATGTCGCTTTCCTTCATGATCAGCACTTCCTGACCATCGAGCTTGACCTCGGTGCCGGACCACTTGCCGAACAGCACGCGATCGCCAACGGCGAGATCGATCGGGATCAGCTTGCCGGACTCGTCGCGGCCACCCGGGCCAACCGACAGGATCTCGCCCTGCGAGGGCTTTTCCTTGGCACTGTCGGGGATGATAATACCGCCAGCGGTCTTCTCTTCGGCGTCGATGCGCTTGACTACAACGCGGTCGTGAAGCGGACGGAATTTCATGCAAGTCCTCCTAAGTTTCTGACGATGTTCAAATTTTGGAAATTGGCAGTCGGCTACACAGAGTGCCAGCCGACCCTCTGCAAATAAGCCAGTGCGGCTTTGTCGGCAAGAGCTTCTAGCAAAGAATTTGGCACTCAAATGTGACGACTGCCAGCTTCGCCGATCACGGCAGGGTGCATTGGGGGCCCCGCCGACTGGTACTAGCACTGATGCTAAGTCGCTGCTAACGCTAAATTTTTCAACACATCGTTAAACTTTTAAGCTTGAGATTGATTGGCGTCTGACGTCAAAATTTCATGCAAGCATGGAGGTTGGCATGGGCTCTCAGGTCGAGGTGTCGAAGGACTTTCGCAAGCAGGTGTTGGGTTACGGGCTGACCACGGCGGAAATTCTGTACCGTCGGCCGGATCGGCACTGGCTGCTGCAAAGCTACGTCTGGCAGGACTACGACCTGTTCCCGCATTTCCCGGCGCTGAAGGATTTTCTGAGCTTCTGGGAAAAGACCCTGGAGGGCCCGCTGTTCGCGGTCACCGTGGCGCATTCCAAATTGATCAAGCCGGCCGAGCTGCACGCCATCGACGGCGTATTCCGGCTGCATTGAATTCGTTCGCGAACTGGTTTTAGCCGATGAAATCGCCTACATTGCAGAGGCGCCGCGGGCGCAGTCGAGGGTTGCAGAATGCGCAAACGGGCGGTTGATCTGTCGATGGAAGAATTGGCCGCGTTGGGAGAAGATGCCGCGCTCAGGGCCGCCATGAAGGCGCAGGACGCCGGCTTGGTGGTTACCGGGACGGTCGATTTTCTGGAGAATGGCCAGGCGGTTTCGAAACTTGCGCAGCGACTTCCATCCGGGGCCGTGGTGCTGCTCGATCCCGGCGCCGATCCAAGTCGCAGCCCGAATTCCGCAGATCCTGCCAAACTTGTCCTGCGCGGGCGCGACTGATTGGCCGAACCGCCATTCTTGCTGGTGGTTGCTGGGCCAAATGGTTCCGGCAAGAGCACGCTGACCGACTATCTGATGGAAGCCGGAATCGAGTTTGGCGAGTACATCAACGCGGACCAGATCGCATCGATGCTCGATATGCCAGAACCGCAGCGTTCGCGGCAGGCGCAGGCGATCGCGGATTTCCAGCGTGAGCGGTGCCTGAGCAATGGCTTGAGCTTCAGTTTCGAAACCGTGATGTCGCATCCGAGCAAGGTGGATCTCATGATCCGCGCTGATGATGCCGGCTACGAGGTGACATTGTACTTCGTCTGTACCTCCGATCCGGACATCAACATCACCCGCGTGGAGAATCGCGTCAGCAGCGGCGGGCACGATGTTCCGCGGGAGCGGGTTGCGGCACGATATCATCGCACGCTCGGGCTGTTATCGCACGCGGCGCTGGTCGCCGGTCGGACCGTGCTGTTCGACAACAGCGCGATCGTCGGATTGCAGTCGAACGCGCTGCTTCCGCATCCCAAAACTGGTCTGCGGCCGGTGGGGGAAATGATCCGCGACGGCAATAACTACGAGATCACGCTGGAGGCGGACGTCCCGGTCTGGGTATGGGAGCATCTGGTGGCGCCGTTGGAACTACTTGCGCGGCAGTCGGATGGCGCAATTGGATTGACGATCAACCAGAAGTCGGGGTGCTTTTGATCCAGCGCGCTCGCGTCTAAGTCATCACCCCCACAATCGCCCCGATCAAACAGGTGGTCAGCGTGCCCGACACGATCGATCGCAGCCCCAGCGCGGCGATCTCTTCGCGGCGCTGCGGCGCCATGGTGCCGAGCCCGCCGATCATGATGCCGAGGCTGCCGAAATTGGCGAAGCCGCACATCGCATAGAGCATGATCAGCCGCGAGCGGGCATCCAGCGCCTCGGGCGGCAGCTTGGCGAACTCGACATAGGCAATCAGTTCGTTGAGCACGGTCTTGATGCCCATCAGCGATCCCGCAGTGACCGCCTGGTCCCAGGGCAGGCCGAGCAGCCAGCACACCGGCGCCATCGCGTAGCCGAGCAGCCGCTGCAGCGACACCGCTTCGCCGCCGAACGCCGGCAACAGCCCGAGCCCGGCATTGACCAGATAGACCAGCGCCACCAGCACGATCAGCATCGCGACGATGTTGAGCAACAGTTCGAGCCCGGCGCTGGTGCCCTTGACCACCGCGTCCATGGTGCTCGACGCCAGCCCTGAAGGATCGACGGCGAGGCCGCCGGTGCGCTGCGCGGCGGTCTCCGGCACCATGATCAGGCTGATCAGGATCGACGCCGGCGCGCCGACCACCGAGGCGATGACGAAATGCGCCGCGGCGTCGGGGATCAGCGGCGCCAGCAGCGTGGCGTACAGCACCAGCACGGTGCCGGCGATGCCGGCCATGCCGCCGGTCATCACCAGGAACAGTTCGGCGCGGGTCAATTGCGCCAGATACGGCCGGATGAACAGCGGCGCTTCCACCATGCCGAGAAACACGTTGGCGGCGGTCGACAGCCCGACCGCGCCGCCGACGCCGAGCGTGCGCTGCAACGCCCACGCCAGGCCGCGCACCACCGGCGGCAGGATTTTCCAATAGAACAACAGCGTGGTCAGCACGCTCATCACCAGCACGATCGGCAGCGCCTGGAACGCCAGGATGAAGCCGGCGCCGGGCGCCTTCGGATCGAACGGCAGCGGACCGCCGCCGAGATAGCCGAACACGAAACTGGTGCCGGCGCGGCTGGCGGCGGAAATTACCCCGACGGCGTCGTTGATGACGCCGAAGCCGTGCGCGACGATCGGCAGCTTCAACAGCGTCACCGCGGTGAGCAGGCTCGCGGCCAGGCCGATCACGACCGGTTTCAGCGACACCGCGCCGCGGTTTTCGCCGAACGTCCACGCCAGCATGAGCAGTGCAAAGACACCAAACGCCGATTGCAATTGAAGCATGATCACCCCGAAGCCGGGGCACGAGTAAGGCACCGGGGGCGGACAGGCAAGTCGGCTTTGGACGATGCGCGACCACGCCGCATCTGACGACGCGCGGATCCAAGCGAGTTTGGGCGATGAGTGATGCCCGGCGTGCCCCGGACGCAGCGCAGCGCGCCGCGCTTGCGGCGTGGTGCGCTGCAGAACCGGGGCCGTTACGGAACGCGGTGTCTGGAACGGTCCCGGTTCTGCGGAGCAGCGCGACGCGCTGCACCGCGCCCGGGACACGAGGTCTCACGCGTATCCACTTTCTCCCGAGCTGCCCGATCATCGTCAACCGCCCGCGGTTGACGATGGGCGAAGCCTCGGTCAACACTGCTTGCGAAACGATGTCAGATCCGATTGCCCCTCCCGTCGCGCTGTTCGGCCACCGGCCGTTCCTGTTCTATCTGTGGTCGCGCAGCTTTTCCCGATTCTCCAGCCAGATCGCCGCGGTGGCGGTCGGCTGGCAAATCTATGAGATGACCGGCAGCGCCTTCGATCTCGGCATGGTCGGGCTGGTGCAGTTTGCGCCGACCGCAATCCTGGTGTTCGCGGCGGGCCACGCCGCCGACCGTTACGATCGAAGGCGGGTGGTGCAGCTGTGCCAGATCGCGCAGGGGCTTGCCGCGGCGTATCTGGCCTGGGGCAGCTTTGCCGGCTGGATCACGGTGCCGGAGATCTTTGCCGCGGTGGCGGTGTTCGGCGCCGCCACCGCGTTCGAAAGCCCGGCCGCGGCGGCGCTGCTGCCGGCCGTGGTGCCGACCGGGATGTTGCAGCGGGCGACTGCGGTGGCGACCGGCGTGTTCCAGATCGCCACCATCACCGGGCCTGCGCTCGGCGGCTTCGCCGATGCGGCGGCGCCGGCCGCGCCCTATGCGGTGATGGCGCTGTTTTGGATTGCGTCGGGGCTGTTCAGCGGCGCGATGCCGGCGGCATTGCTCGGCGGCCTCGGCACCGTGCTGATCGCGCTATTGTGGATGCGGCTGTTTCCGGCGCTGCGTAAGGTCGAGCGACTGGAGTGATTTTTTCGCGCGCTCGCCGGGGAGGCGAAGCGTTCAGCCCCGTCCGACGAACGGCATCTTGGTCGCCATCACCGTCATGAACAGCACGTTGGCGTCGAGCGAACGCGTCGCCATGTAGACCACCGCCTCGGCGATGTTGTCGACGTCCATCCGCGGCTCCGCCATCAGGCTGCCGTTCGGTTGCAAGATTCCTCCTGTCATCCGCTCGGTCATTTCGGTCGCGGCATTGCCGATGTCGATCTGGCCGCAGGCGATGTCGTAGCCGCGACCGTCGAGCGCGGTCGCCTTGGTCAGCCCGCTGATGGCGTGCTTGGTCGCGGTGTAGGCGGCGGAAAACGGCCGCGGCGCATGCGCCGAGATCGAGCCGTTGTTGATGATGCGGCCGCCGCGCGGGCTCTGCTCCTTCATGATGCGGAAGGCGTGCTGGGTGCACAGGAACGGCGCGGTGAGATTGGTATCGACCACCGCCTGCCATTGCGCCAGCGCGACGTCCTCGAGCGGCAGCGGCGGGGTGCCGATGCCGGCATTGTTGAACAACAGATCGAGCCGGCCGAACGCTTCCATGGTGGTGCCGAACAACGAAGCGATCGAGTCCGGATCGGTCATGTCGGCGGGCACCACCAGGCTCTTGCCGAACGCTTCGCCGGCGGTCGCGGTCTCGTTGAGCTTGTCGGCGCGGCGCCCGGCCAGCACCACGCAGAACCCGGCCCTCAGCAGCGCCAGCGCGGTGGCGCGGCCGACGCCGGAGCCCGCGCCGGTGACCAACGCGATCCGATTGCTGCCATGTGCGCTGCCGTGTGTCATTTCCATCCCCAAAGTCGTTGCTTCAAACGTCGCCCAGATCCCGCACCATATAGCAGGCGTCGGCGCCGTAGCTCGCGAGCTTCTGCGCCAGCGCGCCGTCGCTGTGGATGTGAAATCCCTGCCGCCGCCAAAACTGGACCGAATTGTTGACCGCGACAAGCGAGATGTTGCGCATGGTCTGGGTGCGCGCCAGTTGAAGCAGCGCGGCCACTGCGGTTGCTGCGGCGCCGCTGCCGCGCGCCTGCGGCAACAACGCGATGTCATGGATGTAGTAGGTCGAAGCCGGCGAGGGGATTTCGCACAACGCGACGTTCAGCGCCGGCGGTTCGGCGAAATGCCAGGGATGGCTGATCAGATAGCCGATCGGCGCGGCGGCGCTTTGCAGAATGAAACAGCCGGCGGGATACAGCGCCAGCCGCTCTTCGAACACCGCGGCGTCTTCGGGATAATCGGGATGGACGCGCGCGGCGATTGCATTCACCGCCGGCAGATCGCGCGGCGTCATGGCGCGCCAGCTCATCGCCGTGCCGCGCTGCTGACTGCGGCATGCGCGCGAAGCGCAATCCGGATGATCTCACAACTTGTCATTCCGGGATGCGTCCGGCCGGCGATAGCCGGTCCGGAGGCAGGCTCGGAATCCATACTCCCTGCAGGGGTTATGGATTCCGGGCTCGCTCGCAGCTGTCGCTGCTCGCGCCCCGGAATGACAGTCTCGATGAGTCCGGCGTGATTCCCTCGCATGTTTCGCCCGCGAATTAATCAGCTCTCGTCCTTGTAGGGCGGTCGCGGGATGTTCTTGTGCGCGGCGCGCAACGCCGCCGACCAGCGCGAGCGCAGGTCGTGGAAATACGGCTCGCCGGCTTCGATGCGGTGGTTGAGATCGGCGTCGTATTGGTCGGTGCGCACCACCAGCACGTCGATCGGCAGCCCAACGCCGAGATTGGAGCGCATCGTGGAATCCATCGAGATCAGGCTGGTCTTCAGCGCTTCGTACAATTCGACGTCGTAATGCATCGCGCGGTCGAGCACCGGCTTGCCGTATTTGTGCTCGCCGATCTGCAGATAGGGGGTGTCGATGGTGCATTCGATGAAATTGCCGGCGGGATAGATCATGAACAGCCGCATCCGCGAGCCCTTGATCTGACCGCCGAACAGGAACGAGACGTCGAAATTGATGTCTTCGGAGTTCAGCGCCACGCCCTCGGAGGCGTTGACGTGGCGGATCGCGCGGCCGATCCGCTGCGCCGCCTGGAACATGGTCGGCGCGTTCATCAGGGTCTCGTGTTCGCCGGTGGTCGGGTCTTCGAGTCCCTCGATCAAGGTGCTGAGCACCGACTGGCTGATCGACAGATTGCCGGCGCTGGCCACCGCCATGATGCGATCGCCCGGCTTGCTGAAGACGTGCAGCTTGCGGAACGTCGAGATGTTGTCGAGCCCGGCATTGGTCCTGGTGTCGGCGATCATCACCAGGCCATCGCGCACCAGAACTCCGCAGCAATAGGTCATCTCGTGCTCGTCCTCATCTTGTCGTTGCCGTGAAACGTCGCTGCCACGCGGCCGAACGGCCATGGCCTCGCCTGAACTCGAAGCGGGCGCAATCAATCGGCCGCGGCGTCGAGCAGGCGCAAGGCCAGGACACTAGCCAAATTAGCTCGCCCGTCCAGCCCCCACCGCCAGTTCGGCACCGAAGTTCGCCGGCCGCGTCGCGCCGGAAGTGTCTCCAAACGCCGGCACGGGCGGTCGATCTGCCGCGTATTTGTACGGGCGGCAAAGTTAACGATCGCACAGTTGCCGGCCGTTAAGCCTGATGATGAACCATGCTCGGCCAACCGGCGAGTCCAATTCTGTTGGCGGGCTGGCGATGTCGTGGTTGAACAACTTCAAGATCGTGTTCAAGTCTGTCTGATCGTGGTGTTGCTGGCGGTGGTCAATATCGGCAGCGTTTGGTTTGCCGCGCACAGCATGACGGCGATCGACGAGGATCGCGACGACCTGGTGAAGCGGGTCGACGGCTCCACGGCGTTGGTCAACCGCGCCTCGCGCTACGTCGAGCGCTACGTGTCCTCGGCGTTTCAGATGGCCGCCGAAGTGACCGAGGGCAATGCCGTCAAGTTCGTCGCGGAGATCGCCAGCAGCCGCAAGAACGACGACGCGATGATTCCGGGCACCGAAGTCGGAAAATTTCTGGATTCGGTCCGCGCGGCCTAACACCCAGGGCAGCAACCGGTGATGACAGCTCCACGTGGCGGCGGCAAGCGCTGCCTAGTATTTCTACATAGGGCAATCTTAATGGATGCTGCTCTCCGCTGGAGTATTGGAACCAGATAGCCCTCTCTGGGCACCCTGGAGACTTATGATGGCGTCCTTCTCTTTCAAGACTATGCGATCAGTCCAGCTGAAGATCGCATTGATCTCGGGCGCCTGCCTGGTGGGAACGAGCGTCGCCCTGATCGGCTACAGCGTATTCTCCGCCCGCAGCACCATGCAATACGTCGAAACCGAGGTGTCGCAGCTGGTCGATCGGCAGACCAAGGAGAACCTGCTCAGCAGGGCCGCCAGCGAGGCCAACGCGATCAAGGCGGAGCTGGAACTCGGACTGGACGCGGCGCGCACCATGGCGCAGTCATTCGCCGTGCTCGCCGGCAAGGCCGCCGCGACGCCCACCGAGGCGCGCCGCGCCCAATTGAACGCCGTGCTGCGCAACGTCGTCGATCTCAATCCCTCCTTCAACGGCACCTACTCGGCCTGGGAGCCGGACGGCCTCGACGGCAACGACGCCGCATTCAAGGGCCGCAAGGAGCTCGGCTCCGACGGCACCGGCCGCTTTCTGCCGTACTGGACCCGCGACTCCAAAGGCTCGATCGCGGTGCAGCCGCTGGTCGAATACGACAGCGCCGAACGGCACCCCAATGGCCTGGTGAAGGGCGCCTGGTACATCAACCCGCTTACCACTGGCAAAGAGAATATTCTCGGGCCGCTGCCCTATATCGTTCAGGGCCAGCAGGTGTTCCTCGCCACCATGTCGGTCCCGGTGATGATCGACGGCAAATTCCACGGCGTCGCCGGAGCTGACTACAATCTGGATTTCGTGCAAAAACTGGCCCTGCAGATCAATGGATCGATCTTCGAAGGCAAGGGCAAGGTCACCATCATCAACGATACCGGCCTCACCGTCGCCAACAGCGCCGGCGCGGAATTCATCGGCAAGAGCGCAAGCACATCGGATGCGCGTTGGAATGACGGCATCGCCAGCATCCGCGCCGGCAAGGCGCTGGTGCAGGACGATCCGCAATCAGCCAATATCGATATCTATTCGCCGATCAAGGTCGGCAACACTGGCTCCGCCTGGGCCGTGGTGATCTCGATCCCGCGCGCCGTGGTGCTGGCCGGCGTGCGCCAGCTCGACGACTCGCTGGCGTCACGTGCGGCGGCCACCACCTACTGGCAGCTCGGCGTTGGTTTGGTCATCATCGCGATCGCGATCTTCCTGATCTCGTTGGCCTCCTCCAGCATCGCGCGTCCCACCAAGCGCTGCGCCGAATTCGCCCATGGCATCTCGAAGGGCGACTTCGAGCAGAAGCTGGATATCGAGCAGGCCGACGAGGTCGGCGTCCTCGCGGCTGCCCTGCGCGGCATGCAGGACGACCTCAAGCGCAGAATCGCGCAGCGGATCGAGGATCAGGCCGCCGCCGATACGCAGCGACGCGAAACCATGCACAGACTGGCCAATGCCTTCGAAGCCTCGGTCGGCGAGATCGTCGAAACCGTGTCGTCCTCGTCGACCCAGCTGGAAGCCTCCGCCAACACCCTGACTGCCACCGCGGAGCGCTCACAGGAACTGGCCACCACCGTCGCCGCCGCCTCCGAAGAAGCCTCGACCAACGTGCAATCGGTGGCGTCCGCCACCGAGCAGATGGCGTCCTCGGTCAACGAGATCAGCCGCCAGGTGCAGGAATCCGCGCGGATCGCCGGCGAGGCGGTCGACCAGGCCAAGAACACCAACGACCGGGTCGGCGAACTGTCGCAGGCGGCCAGCCGGATCGGCGACGTGGTCGAACTGATCAACACCATCGCCGGGCAGACCAATCTGTTGGCGCTGAACGCCACCATCGAAGCGGCGCGGGCCGGCGAGGCCGGGCGTGGTTTTGCGGTGGTCGCCTCGGAGGTGAAGGCGCTCGCCGAGCAGACCGCCAAGGCGACCGGCGAGATCAGCCAGCAGATCAGCGGCATTCAGACCGCGACGCAGGGCTCGGTGGCGGCGATCAAGCAGATCGGCACCACGATCGGCCGAATGTCGGAAATCGCCTCGACCATCGCCGCGGCGGTGGAGCAGCAGGGCGCCGCCACGCAGGAAATCTCCCGCAACGTGCAGCAAGCGGCGCAAGGCACCATGCAGGTGTCGTCGAACATCACCGACGTCGAGCGCGGCGCCTCGGAGACCGGATCGGCGTCTTCGCAGGTGCTGTCCGCGGCGCAGTCGCTGTCGCGCGACAGCAACCGGCTGAAGTTGGAAGTCAGCAAGTTTTTGGACTCGGTGCGGGCGGCGTAAGCGGCGTACCAGGCAGCTGGGGCTGATCAGCGTCGGCCGCCCTGCTTGGCGTTGTGGCCTTCCAACTTGTCATTCCGGGGCGCGAGCAGCGCAAGCTGCGAGTGAGCCCGGAATCCATAATCACCGCAGGGGTTATGATGGTGTGGACGGCCCCCTACGGCATCGCTTTGTGCCAGAATGAGGTTGTCGCAAACTCAAACATGGGAGCCGTCCATGGAGCAGATTATCCGCATTGGGATGGATACGTCGAAGCATTTTTTCCAGCTGCACGGGGTCGATGCCGCCGAGAAGCCGGTGCTGCGCAAGAAGCTGCGGCGCAAGGAGATGCTGGCGTTCTTCGCCAAGCTGCCGCCGACGCCGATCGGGATCGAGGCCTGCGGTGCGGCGCACTACCTGGCGCGGGAGCTGGGCAAACTCGGCCACGTGGTGAAGCTGTTGGCGCCGCAGCACGTCAAGCCTTACGTCAAGCGCAACAAGAACGACGGGCGCGACGCCGAGGCGTTGTGCGAGGCGATGAGCCGGCCGACGATGGAGTTCGTGCCGGTGAAGACCGCGGAGCAGCAGGCGGCGCTGATGCTGATGGGACTGCGGCAGCAGCTGATCGCAAGGCGTACCCAGCTGAGCAATGCGATTCGCGGTTATGCCGCGGAATTCGGCCTGATCTCGCCGAGAGGTCTCGACAAGATCGAGCCGCTGCTGTTGCGGATCGCGCAGGACGACACCGTGCCGACGCTGGCGCGCGAGCTGTTCGCGCTGCAGGGCCAGGACTACGCGCGACTGCAGAATGAGCTGAAGGTGATCGACGCCAAGCTGTTGGCCTGGCATCGCGCCGACGCCTGCAGCCGGCGGCTGGCGCAGATTCCCGGAGTAGGACCGATCGGCGCCAGTGCGCTGGTGATGAAAACGCCGGTGCCGCAGACCTTCGCCTCGGCCAGGGCCTTTGCGGCCTGGCTCGGCTTGACGCCGAAGGATCATTCCACCGCCGGCAAGCTTCGGCTCGGCACCATCACCCGCGCCGGCGATGAACTGCTACGCAGCCTGTTGGTGGCGGGAGCGACCGCGGTGATCCAGCAGGTGCGCCGTGGCCGCGGCCGGGCGTCGCCGTGGTTGCTGGCGCTGCTGGCGCGCAAGCCGCCCAAGCTCGCGGCGGTAGCGCTCGCCAACAAGATCGCCCGGATCGCCTGGAAGCTGATGCTGACCGGAGAAAATTACGACGGCGCGCGGATGCTGAACGCATCGCCGCACGCCGCCTGAGAGATCGGCCGGCAGGCATTCGCCCGCCGGCCGGGCCGGAGCTGCAAGAGGAGACAGATGGCGCGATCGATCGATCCGAGAGGCGAGACAGTCCGTGGAATCCATTGGCACGTAAAGGTCGTGACTATGTGTGGAGCTCGCGTCGCGGAAACCATCTTGGCCAGCGGTCCAAAGCGACCGCATCAACAGGCCGGACATATGGATGCAAGCGATCCGATCCGACATCAAAAACTCTTGTGGCTCGGGGGCCGTCCACATATGGTTTCCGGACTTGCTCGTTCTTCGAACTCGCAATCCGGAATGACGGCTGCATTTGGGTTGGACGCTGCATCACAACCGAAAATTCGTTGCAAACGACAGGCTTGCGCGATCGCCTGTTACGACTGGCTCTGCCACTGGCCCTGCCGGCCGCCGGCCTGATCGACCGTGACCTCGACGGTCAGCGTCTCGGTGCCGCCGCCGTAACGGGTGCCGCGCACCGGCGCAGCACCAAGATAATCCAGCCCGATGGCGACGCGGGCGTGGGCATCGGTAGTGCAGATCGCGTTCGCCGGGTCGAACCCGATCCAGCCGAGGTCCGGCACGTGGGCTTCCGCCCAGGCGTGGCCGGCCGGCTGGTTGACCATGCCGTCGTCGCGCAGGAAATGTCCGGCGACGAACCGCGCCGGCACGCCGCCGTGGCGCGCGCAGGCGATGAAGATATGCGCGTAGTCCTGGCACACCCCGCGCTTCAGCGCGAAGGCGTCGGCCGCCGAGGTGCCGGTGTTGGTCGGATCGGCGTCGAAGGTCATGTGCTCGTTGATCTTCATCATCAGCGCATGCAGGAAGCCGAGCACGTCGTCGCCGGTCTCGGCGCGCAGCTCGCGGACGAAGCCCGCCATCGCCTGATCGACCGCGGTCAACGGCGATGAGCGCAGGAACAGGCTCGGCGGAAACCGCTCGTCGGTGCCCTTGAGGATGCCGCCGGTGTCCTGGGTCTCGATCAGCCCCTCGACATGGATGGTCAGATCGGCGATCGGCCCGTAGGTCAGAACGTGGGTGACGTTGCCGAAAGCGTCGTGGTGCATGTCGAGCCGGGAATCGGTGGAGACGTCGATCTGCCAGTTGGCGACGTATTGGCCGTCGTGGCTGCCCGGCGTCATCCGCAGAATCTGGATCACGCCCGCGGCCGGCGGCTCATAACGATAGATCGTCGAATGGGCAATTCGCAGGCGCATGGCTTTAAGCCGTCCGGTTCTTTCAGGCAGACAACGTCTGTAGCCTAAATCAGATACTGCTTGGAGATGATTTCGCCGAGCCGGGCGTTATCCGCAATAAATTCCTGAATGAACTCGTGCACGCCGTGCTGGAAGATGTCGTCCATGTGGCTGTGTTCCAGCCGGTTCCGCACGCCGCGGGCGTGGCGTTGCGCGGCGCCCTGGCGGCCATAGGCGACGCCGATCTGGTCGAGATTGCGCACCAGGTTGCCGTAGCACGACGCCAGCGAACGCGGCAGCGTGTCGTTCAAGATCAAAAGGTCGGCGATCAGCCAGGGTTTCAAAGTTTCTCGATACACCCAGTGATAGGCGGTCAGCGCCGACACCGAGCGCAGGATCGAGGTCCACTGATAGTAGTCGAGCGGGCCGCCGACGTGTTCCTCTTCCGGCAGCAGCACGTGATATTTCACGTCGAGAATCCGCGCGGTGTTGTCGGCGCGCTCCAGATGCAAGCCCAGCCGCGAGAACCAATAGGCGTCGTTGCGCAGCATGGTGCGGTAGGCCGAGCCGTCGAAGCGCAGCGAGATTTCCAGCACGAAGCGCAGGAATTTGGCGAGTTCCTCGCGGCTCTTGGTGCCTTTGCCCCAGACCTCCTGCAGATCGATCCAGGCCGAGTTGATGGTGTCCCACATCTCGCTGGTCAGCGCGGTGCGCACCGAGCGCGAATTCAGCCGGGCGTTCTCGATGCAATTGCGGATCGAGGAGGGATTCGCGGTCGAGAACGACAGATACTCGACCACGTTCTTTTCGTTGGCCTCGTCGTAATGGCTGTAGAACGACGCCGAGACGCCCGCGGTCAGCAGTGCCGAGTCCCATTCGTTGGTCTGGCCGATATAGGCGTGGGGCAGCGCGGTGACGCGCAACGTCGCTTCGATCGTGCGCGCGAGATATTCCGCGCGTTCGACGTAGCGGGCGAGCCAGTACAGATTTTCAGCGGTGCGCGACAGCATGGGGCTTTTTCTTCGTTGCTACGAGCGGGGGGAGGAAAGGGTGAATTGCGAATGGCGAGTAGCGAATAGGGAAGGCATCCGCAGTCGTCTCGTTGCTATTCGCCATTCGCTATTCGCTACTCGCCATTCGCTTCAAATCACTCATCCAAAATCCAGGTGTCCTTGGTGCCGCCGCCCTGGCTGGAATTGACCACCAGCGAGCCTTCCTTGAGCGCCACCCGGGTCAGGCCGCCCGGCACCACGGTGACGTGGTTGCTGCCGGTCAGCACGAAGGGGCGCAGGTCGACATGGCGCGGCGCCAGTCCCTTGGCGGTGCAGGTCGGGCAGGTCGACAGCGCCAGCGTCGGCTGGGCGATGAAGCCTTCCGGCTCGCGCTTCAATTTATCGCGGAACGCCTCGATGGTGGCCTTGGTGGCGGCCGGGCCGATCAGCATGCCGTAGCCGCCGGAGCCGTGCACTTCCTTGACCACCAGCTCGCCGAGATGGTCGAGCACATAAGCGAGGTCGGCCGGCTCGCGGCAGCGCCAGGTCGGCACGTTCTTCAGGATCGGCTCCTCGCCGAGGTAGAACTTCACGATCGCCGGCATGTAGCTATAGACCGCCTTGTCGTCGGCGATGCCGGTGCCGACCGCGTTGGCCAGCGTGACGTTGCCGGCCATATAGGCCGACATCAGCCCGGGGACGCCGAGCGCGGAATCCGGCCGGAACGTCAACGGATCGAGGAAGTCGTCGTCGACCCGGCGGTAGATCACGTCAACCCGCTTCAGCCCCTCGGTGGTGCGCATGAACACCTCGTCGTTCTTGACGACGAGGTCGCGGCCCTCGACCAGCTCGACGCCGAGCTTGTCGGCCAAGAACGAGTGCTCGTAATAGGCCGAATTGTAGACGCCAGGCGTCATCAGCGCGACGGTCGGCTCCGACGACGAATGCAGCGGCGCCACCGAGCGCAGCGCCGACAACAGCTCGTCGGGATATTTCTCCACCGGTGCCACGCGGTGCCGGGCGAACAGGTCCGGAAACAGCCGCATCATGATTTCGCGGTTTTCCAGCATGTAGGACACCCCCGACGGGGTGCGGGCGTTGTCCTCGAGCACGAAGAAGTTCTCGGAATCCACCCGCACGATGTCGATCCCGGCGATGTGCACATAGACGTCGTGCGGCACGTCCTGGCCGTTCATTTCCGGACGGAACACCGGGTTCTGGAAGATCAGGTCGTCGGGGATCAGGTTGGCGCGCAGGATGTCGCGGCCGTGGTAGATGTCGCGCAGAAACATGTTGAGGGCGCGGACCCGCTGCTTCAGGCCGTTTTCCAGCAGCGTCCATTCCTTGCCGGAGATGATGCGCGGGATCACGTCGAACGGGATCAGCCGCTCCTGGGCCTCGGCGTCGCCATAGACCGCGAAGGTGATGCCGATTCGCCGAAACAGCAGCTCGGCTTCCTGGCGCCGGTATTCCAGAGCGTCAGGGGGGGTCTCGCTCAACCAGCGGGAAAGTTCTTGATAGGCCGGGCGAAGGTCGCCGCCGGGGCCGTTCATTTCGTCGAACGCAACTGCCATATAATCTGACTGTTCCTGATGGTCCTGCGCGACAGTGCAACACGGAACTCAATGGTAGCAAGGCCCGGGCCACCGCGATATGCATTCAAACAGAGCATTTACCTGAACCGCCGCAAAGATTGCCGGAAAAAATACGCGGGGCCTGCTCAAATTGACGGCAGGGCCTCGTGAAACTGAGGCATTGCGTGCTAAGCGGTGCGTCACGATGGGGGAGCCAATGAGCGACATCATTACGGCGGGCATTCTGGTGATCGGCGACGAAATCCTGTCGGGCCGCACCAAGGACGCCAATATCGGCTTCATCGCCGAATATCTGACCAATATCGGCATCGATCTGCGCGAGGTGCGGGTGGTCGCCGACGACGAGGCCGCCATCGTCGAGGCGCTGGACGCGTTGCGGCATCGCTACACTTACGTGTTCTCGACCGGCGGCATCGGGCCGACCCATGACGACATCACCGCCGACGCGGTGGCCAAGGCGTTCGGGGTCGGCATCGACCATCACCCGGAGGTGGTGGCGCGGTTTCGCGAACGGTTCTCCGAGGCCGAACTCAACGAGGCGCGGCTGCGCATGGCGCGGATTCCGGACGGCGCCGAATTGATCCAGAGCGCCACCATTCTGGCGCCGGGCTTCAAGATCGGCAACGTCATCGTGCTGGCCGGGGTGCCCTCGATCATGCAGGCGATGATGGACATCGTGGCGCCGAAGCTGAAATCCGGGGTGCGGATGCTGTCGGAATCGATCCGCGCCAACGCCCGGGAGGGCGACATCGGCGGCCCGCTGCGGGCGCTGGCCAAGGCGCATCCCGATGCGATCATCGGCAGCTATCCGTTTCTCGACGAGGACAAGAAGCCCAACACCTATCTGGTGGTGCGCTCGCGGGATGCCGAGAAGCTGCGCGAGGCGGTCGAGGGCGTCAAACAGATGCTGACGTCGTTGCAGGCGCCGCACTGAGGCGCGCCGGCCGCCGCCGTTTCACTGGATGTAGGATAGTTTGATGATCGAAAGCGTGGATCTCAACGCGCAGGAGCGCGCGGGCAGGGCCTTTCCGGTATCGTGGGACCAGTTTCACCGCGATTGCCGCGCCTTGACCTGGCGGCTCAACGAAGTCGGGCCGTTCGCCGCGGTGATCGCCATCACCCGCGGCGGGCTGGTGCCGGCGGCGATCGTGGCGCGCGAGCTCGGCGTCCGGGTGATCGACACGGTCTGCATCGCCTCCTACGAGCACGACCGGCAGGGCGAGCTGCAGGTGCTGAAGGGCGTCTCCGACAGCACCAAAGCGCTCGGCGGCGGCACCGGTAAGGGGCTATTGATCGTCGACGATCTGGTCGACACCGGCGCCACCGCGCGCCTCGTCCGCGAGATGCTGCCCGACGCGCATTTCGCCACCGTCTACGCCAAGCCAAAAGGCCGGCCCTTGGTCGACACCTTCATCACCGAAGTGTCGCAGGACACTTGGATCTTCTTTCCCTGGGACCTGGCGCTGACCTTCCAGCCGCCGATGAAGGACGGCGCGGGGTAATCGCGGGCGCGCCGCAAGCGGAGCCGCGACGTCGACCAGTGTGTGCGCCGGAGGTGAATCGAAATGCCGCTGCAGAACCGCGTGACGCCAACGGGCGAGATCGTCGCGGCGCCGCAGCGCGGGATGTTCACCGGCAATCGCGGCATCATCCATGATCCGGCGACCAGGACGCTGCTCAACAGGCGCTGGTCGAGCGCGGCGTGGATTACTTGCGTCTGCGATTTTCGCGGCCGCCGCCGCGACGTGATGGCGACGCCAAGCTGGACCGAGCTGTTTTTCCTCGACGAAGCCACCGCGCTCGCCGCCGGGCACCGGCCATGTTTTCTCTGCCGGCGCGAGGATGCGGAGAAATTTCGCGACGCCTGGCAGCGCGGCAACGGCGTGGCACGGGCAGATGCGAAAGACATCGATGCGGCGCTGCATGCCGAACGGCTCGCCGGCCGCGCGAAGCGGCTGCATCCGCTGCCTTGCGCGATCGAGGAGCTATCCGACGGCGCCATGCTGCAAGCGGGCGTGACACTGCAGGCGGCGAGGAACGTCGATCGCGCCAATATCGCCGACGCAATTTGCTATCTGGTGGTGGGCGGCCGTGTTTTGCTGTGGTCGTTCGACGGCTATCGGGCCGTCGACGTAGCGCTTCGCGATGCCCAATTACTTACGCCGCCCTCGACGCTGCGCGCGCTCGCCGCGGGCTATCGGCCGCGACTGCATCTGTCTGCGTTGCAACACGCTCCGTCGTCATCCTGAGGCGCTTGCTGATCGGCGCGCAGCGCCGATCAGCAAGCCTCGAAGGATGGGCCGCAAGTACCATCTGTGGACCGCGCGAACCCGCGTCCGCATCCTTCGAGGCTCGCCTGGCGTTATCAGCTGCGGCGCGGCCAACCGCGTTGGCCGGCTCGCGCCTCAGGATGACGACGTTGTGGGTGAGGCGCGGCTGCTATCAGAACGACCGCGTCGGACTCCTGGCGCAGCGATGGCTCACCCGAACCGCTGCCGTGCCAATTCCGCGCCGGCGCCCAGCGCCATCAGCTTGGCCTCGGCGATGTCGCGGCGCATCGGCGCCATGCCGCAATTGGTGGTGGCGATGATGTTCTGCTTCGGCACGAAATTCATCACCGCCTCGATCGTCGCCGCGACGTCCTCGGCGGTCTCGATCTCGTCGCTGGCGACGTCGATCACCCCGGCCTGCACGATCTTGCCCTTCAACAGCCCGAGCAGTTCCAGCGGCACCTTGGAGTTGCGGCATTCGATCGCGACCTGCCCAATCGGGCTGTCGTCGATCGCCGGAAAGATCTCCTCATATTGCCGCCACTGCGCGCCGAGCGTCGCCTTCCAGTCGGTATTGGCCTTGATGCCGTAGCCGTAGCAGATATGCACCGCGGTCGCGCAGGTGAGGCCCTCGGCGGCCCGCGCCAGCGCGCGGACGCCCCAGTCGGCGGCCTCGTCCATGTAGACGTTGAACGCCGGCTCGTCGAACTGCACCATGTCGATGCCCTCAGCCGCCAGCGCTTTGGCCTCTTCGTTCAACAGTTCGGCGAAGGCGAACGCCATCTTGACGCGGTCGCCGTAGTAACTATCCGCGATGGTGTCGATGATGGTCAGCGGGCCGGGCAGCGTGAACTTCAATTTGCGCGTGGTGTGGGCGCGGGCGATTTCGGCCTCGAAGGCGTGGACGCGGCCCTTCAGCCGCAGCGGCGCCACCACCTGCGGCACCATCGCCTTGTAGCGATCGTTGCGGATTCCCATTTCCACCTTGTGGGCGAAATCGATGCCCTCGACGGCTTCGAGAAAGCCGTGCACGAAATGCTGCCGCGCCTGCTCTCCTTCAGTCAGGATGTCGATGCCGGCGTCTTCCTGCACTTTCAACGCCAGCAGCGTGGCGTCGCGCTTGGCGCGGGCCAATTCCGTGCCGGAGGATTTCCACGGCGCCCACAGCGTGTTGGGTTCGGCGAGCCATTCCGGCTTCGGCAATGAACCCGCGATGGTGGTCGGAAACAGCATCGGCATTTTCTCCCCGTTGATTTGCCTCCTATGTGCCATGTCGCAGCTGCTTCGTACATGGCATTGCCGCCCGGGAGAATGCCGGGCTAGGATCGCGCAAAATGCATCTCGCCCAAAGGGAGCCCGCATGATCGAGCTGTATTACGCGCCGACGCCGAACGGCTGGAAGATCTCGATCATGCTGGAGGAATGCGGCTTGGCTTACGAACTGCATCCGATGCAGCTCGGCCGCGGCGATCAGCACCAGCCCGAGTTCCTCAAGCTCAATCCGAACGGGCGGATGCCGGCGATCGTCGACCGCGATCCCGTCGATGGCGGCGCGCCGCTGACGGTGTTCGAGAGCGGCGCGATCCTGCTCTACCTCGCGGAAAAATCCGGCCTGTTCATGCCGCGCGATCTGCGCGGCCGTCTCAACGTGACGCAATGGCTGATGTGGCAAATGGGCGGGCTCGGCCCGATGCTCGGGCAGAACGGTCACTTCCTGCTCTATGCGCCGGAGAAGATCGCTTACGCCATCGATCGCTACATGCGCGAAGCCAAGCGGCTGTATGGTGTGCTTGATACGCAGCTTGCCGCGCGCGAATACATCGCCGGCGACTACTCGATCGCCGACATTGCCTGCTTTCCCTGGATCATGACCCACAAGGCGCAGGGCTTGACGCTCGACGACTATCCCAACGTCAAGCGCTGGTACGCGGCTTTGCGGGCGCGGCCCAGGCTGCAGGCCGGGCTCGCAGTCGGCAAGCAGGAGACCCAGCCGATGGATCAGCAGGCGCGCAAGATCATGTTCGGCGTTGACGCGCCGTCGCATGCGCAGGGACAGCAGCAACAGTAGTTAGGAGGCGTGAGCGCGCAACTCATCACGACCGTCATTCCGGATTGCGAGTTCGTCAGAACGAGCAAGTCCGGAATCCATAACCCCAGCGGTGGTTATGGATTCCGGGCTCACTCGCGGCTCACGCCGCTCGTGCCCCGGAATGACGGCCAATGGATTGGCGACGCTGCGGCCCGCATGTCGCGGCTTGAAAGTGCAAACCGGCGCTGCGGCCCACGCAGCCCATTGAGAGGAAACCCCGATGATCGAATTCTTCTTCGACTGCTCCAGCCCCTGGAGCTATCTCGCCTTCCACAACATCCAGCCGCTGGCGAAAGAGTTCGGCGAGGAGATCGCGTGGCGGCCGATCCTGGTCGGCGGCATCTTCAACAGCATCAACCCCAGCGTCTATGCGCAGCGCGATCGGCCGGTGCCGGCCAAGGCCGCTTATATGACGAAAGATCTCGCCGATTGGGCGCGCGCGGCGGGGCTCGCGATCAAGATGCCGCCGCGGGTGTTTCCGGTGAACAGCGTCAAAGCGATGCGCGGCTGCCTCTGGCTCGGGCGCGACGACGCCCGCGCCATGCTGCCGTTCGCGCGGGCGGTGTTCGAAGCCTATTGGAGCGACGACCACGATATTTCGCAGGACGCGGTGCTGAATGAGATCTGCCAGCGCGTCGGCGTCGATCCGGCGGCGTTGTTTGCCGGCATCGCCGAGCAGTCGATCAAGGACCAGCTCAAGGCCAACACCGACGAACTGATGGCGCGCGGCGGCTTCGGCTCGCCGACCATCTTCGTCGATCGCACCGACATGTATTTCGGCAACGACCGGCTGCCCTTGATCCGCGACGCCTTGGCGCGGCGCCGCGCCAGCGCCGCCTGACACGGCCGCGCGCGCAGGCTTTGCTTTGCGCCGCGGGCTCGACTATGGATGGGGCCGTTTCCGGCCGGCCGCCGTGGTGGCGGCGGGCTGGACGGCGATGCGGACGTGGCGGAATTGGTAGACGCAAGGGACTTAAAATCCCTCGATGGCAACGTCGTGCGGGTTCGATTCCCGCCGTCCGCACCAGGCCGTGCGGTGCGCCGGGTGGAGAAACCGGCGTTGCGCGGGATTGGCGATTCGCCGCAACAGCGTCGGCCTCATTGCGGTCATCCGGCCATGTGCATTACAGCATGATCCCGAACAGGGATCCCGGTTTTCGGATCGTGCTCCAGCCGGGGCAACAGGAATGGGCTTGCAAACGACATGACCGACCGGCCGCATCGATATCTTTCAACGCCGCTCGCCGGCTATGCGGCGCTGTTGGCGCTGGCAGCTTGTCTTAGCGGCTGCGCCGGGCTCGGCGACGGCGCCGTCTCGGGCGCCTTCGTCGATCCGGCGAAATACGATCTGTGGGAGTGCAAACAGCTCGACACCGAACGCAAGTCGTTGGCGACCCAGACCGCCGAGTTGGACCGGCTGATCGCCAAGGCGCAGACCGGCGCCGGCGGCGCGGTGATGGCGGAAGTCGGCTATCGCAACAGCTACATCACCGTGCGCGCACAGGCCAAGCTCGCCGACGAGGTCTGGGCCCGCAACAAATGCGTCAGCGAGCCGCTGCCAGTGGCTCCGGTGGTGGCCCCGGCCGCGGTTGCGGCGGGGCTTGCCCGCAAACGGGCGCACTGAGCGGAAGCACCGCCACAGCGCTGCTCACACCCGCCAATCATAGATCCAGCGCTGCCGCGCCAAGAGCCGCGGGCCGCCCAGCGCGCGCATCGTCAGGTCGCGCGCCAGCGCCGCGGCGCCGGCGAGGTGATAGATCTGACCATTCAGTCGCGCGGTGCGCTGCACCCGGCCGACGCGCGGCTGCCGTAGCTCCGCGTAACGCTGCAGCGCCGCCGGCACCGCCTCCGGGGCCGAGATGTCGCCGAGGCAGGCGGCCAGCACCGCGGCGTCTTCGATCGCCATGCCGGCGCCCTGCGCGGCGAACGGCAGCATGCCGTGCGCGGCATCGCCGAGCATCGCCGCGGCGCCGTGATTCCACACCCCGCCATCCTGCATGGTGAACAGCGCCCAGCGGCGCCAGCCCTGCACGGCGTCGATCAGGACGCGAGCCTGGTCCGGCCAATGCGGCGGGGCGAACTGGCTGTTGATCTCGCCGGGATCGCCGGGCGCGCTCCAGCCCGGCCGGTTCCAGGATCCGGCGACGATCGCCACGATGTTGATGCGACGGCCTGCGGAAATCGGATAGGCGATCAGATGCGCATTGCCGCCCATCCACAGCTGCACATTGCGTGCGGCAAACCCGGCCGGCAAGCGGTCGGCCTCGAACGTGCCGCGCCATGCGATCAGTCCGGAGAACTTCGGCTGCGCATCGGGAAACAGCTGGCGGCGGACCGCCGACCAGATGCCGTCGGCTCCGACCAACGCTAAAGCCGGCTCATGCAGCCGCGACAGTCCGTTGCGCTGCGTCACCGAAACGCCGTCGGCGGTGCTGCTGACCTCTTCGAACTGCCAGCCGAGCCGCAGTTCGATGTTGCGATGGTCGCGGACCTGCGCCGCCAGCGCGGTCTGCAGATCGGCGCGATGAATCACCCAATAGGGAGCCCCGGCGCGAAACCTGGCCTCGTCGCCGAGCGGCAGGCGAACGATCTCGCCCTGGCCGCGCGCGCTCATGATGGTGACGGCGTCAGGCGTAATGACGCTGGGCTCCAGCCGCGGCCGCAATCCGAGATCGATCAGCACGCGGCTGGCATTGGGTGACAGCTGCAGCCCGGCGCCGGCTTCTTCCAGCCGCTGCGCCTTTTCCAGCACGATGACGCGAAAACCCTTGGCTGCAAGCGTCAGCGACGCGGTCAATCCTCCGATCCCGGCGCCGGCGACGACGATGGTTCGCGGGGCTGTCAAAGCCGTCGATCAGGCGACCTTGTCCTGCAGCACGCATTCGGGAGGACGCGCCTCGCCGGGCGCAAGGTCGGCCGCGTAGCGATACAATGTGGAGCAATACGGGCAGATGATTTCGTTGTCGTTGCCGAGGTCGAGGAACACATGCGGATGATCGAACGGCGGGTTGGCCCCCACGCACATGAACTCCTTCGAGCCGATCTCGATGATCGGAACGCCGGCGTCATTGTGGAAGTGAGGGACGACGTGGTCGGACATGTTCTTCACCTTATGGTCGCGACGAACGAAGACAGCATGGCGCGCGCACCATACTGTTCACGGTTCTTGATTCCTAGAGCGGCCGGCGGCCATTCGCCCGCGGAAATTCGACACAATCCCGTGGCCTGGGAGAAGCCCTTCTTTCGTCGGGGCGGTTGTGTCCAAAAAATGACGCACCACCTTTAGGATGAGATAACGAGGATTCCATGACCCGGTTGCAGAGCGGATCGGCCCTGGCAGGAACTGCGATTTGCGTCGCAGCGTTGCTGGTGGCTTGGCCGTCCGCACAGCACGCCGGAGCCCTGCTGGATGCCCAAGACGATCCGGCGCAACTGGCCGACGTGCAAATTAGTTCGGCATTGCGGCAGGCCCCAAGCCTGATCGAACAGAACATCGAGAGCGCATTGGCGCAAAACGACTCCGATCTTGCCCAAAGTCTGGTCGCGCTTGCCGCCGACAAAGGAATCACCGTTCCCGAGGCGCTGCAGCAGCGCGTCGCCGACGCGGTGCAGCTCGACCACAGTCCTGCCCAGGTCGCCAAGCGCTTTGCAACCGGGCTAGTCACCGGCAATGTCGAGGACGGGGCCAGTCTGTCGGGCAGCGTCGCCGGCGATCTGTTTGTGTTCGGCGACGTCCGCGACGTGGTGCGCGAAAGTCAAAAGCTGGCCGCCGGCGAGGAGCCCGACCGGGTGATTCTCGGACTCGCCGCCGCCGGACTCGCGGTGACCGCGGCGACGTTTGTTTCGGTGGGCGGCACCACGCCGGTGCGCGCCGGGCTGACGCTGGTCAAGGACGCCCGCAAGGTCGGGCGATTGGGCGCCGGACTGTCGCGATGGGCCGGACGATCGGCCGCCGAGGTGGTCGATACGCCGGCGTTGCGCAACGCGCTGTCGGCCGGTGCGCTGAGCAAGCCCGCGGAGACCGTCACCGCGGTGAGAGCGGCGTTTCGCGCCGACAAGGCCGGCGCGTTGGTGCGGGTCGCCAAGGACGTCGGACGGATCGGCGAAAAGCTCGGCACCCGCGGCGCGCTCGACACGCTGAAGATCGCCGAAGGGCCGAAGGACATCGCGCGGGCCGCACGCTTGGCGGAGTCGAAGGCCGGCCAGACCCGCGGCATTCTCAAGCTCCTTGGTCGCGGCGCGCTGTTCTTGACGATCGGCGCCTTCAACCTGTCGTGGTGGATGCTCTGGGCCGTGTTCGCATTCTTCGGCGTGCTGAGTTCGATCAAGGCCGCGACCGAACGCACGACACGGTGGTGGCTGCGCCGCCGCCGGGAAAAAACCGCGGCTCGGCAAACCGCGTTGCGCGCCGCCGCGGCAACTATCCCGCCACTGCCGCCGTTGCCGCTGGCGGCGTTGCGCGCCCCGCGTTAGAACCTCGTTCCTCACCCCACGATCCTGGTCGCTCTCCCAGCCTCGTCTCCTCCTTGCCATCTCCTCACCGACGGACAGATCGATGCCGAGCTTTCACAACGGCCGTGTTGAAATTGCCTATCTGGATGAAGGCGAGGGCGATCCGATCATTCTGGTTCACGGCTTTGCGTCGAACAAGAACGTCAACTGGGCGTATCCGAGTTGGGTGTCGGAATTGCAGAAAAGCGGCCGCCGCGTCGTCGCCTTCGACAATCGCGGGCACGGCGAGTCCAGCAAGCTGTACGATCCGGAGGACTATCATATCGGCACCATGGCCGGCGATCTGCGGGCGCTGATGGATCATCTGCAGTTCGCCCGCGCCGACGTGATGGGTTATTCGATGGGCGCGCGGATCACCGCCTATCTGGCGCGCAGTCAGCCGGAGCGGGTGCGCTCGGCGATCTTCGGCGGGCTCGGCATCGGGTTGGTGCAAGGCGGTGGGCCCGGCGAAAACGTCGTCGCGGCGTTGCAGGCGCCGTCGCTCGACGACGTCACCGATCCGGTCGGGCGCACCTTTCGCGCGTTCGCCGAGCAGACCCGGTCCGATCGCGCGGCGCTGGCCGCCTGCTTGCGCGGCTCGCGTCGGCTGATGTCGGTGGAAGAGGCGGGCGGCATCGCGGTGCCGGTGCTGATCGCGGTC
This sequence comes from Rhodopseudomonas palustris BisB18, assembly GCF_000013745.1. Lineage (GTDB taxonomy): Bacteria > Pseudomonadota > Alphaproteobacteria > Rhizobiales > Xanthobacteraceae > Rhodopseudomonas_A > Rhodopseudomonas_A palustris_F. Next base: position 3,490,397 of record NC_007925.1, on the reverse strand, counting down.
GGTACCACCGACGACATCGCCGGTTCGGCGCGGGCGCTGCAAGAGATTATTGCGGGCTCCGAGGTGCTGGACATTCCCCGGCGCGACCACATGCGCGCGGTCGGCGACCGCGTCTACAAGGACGGCGTGCTGGACTTCCTGTCGCGGCGGCCGTGAGGGCTGTCGTGGTCGAACCAGCGGTTGGCGGCGATTAGCACCACGAAGCTGGCCAGCCACACCATGCGCGCGCCGTAGCGGTCGTGCGGGCCGGAGATCACGCCGCAGATCGCCGCGTTGCCGATCAGCGCCAGACACACCGTCGCCGACAGCAGCGACAGGTCGTCGAGGTTGCGGCGCCACAGCGCGTTGCCGAGGATCACGGTCAATAGCAGCATCGAGCCCAGCGCCACCGGCACGTGAACGCGATTGATGGCGGGAAAGTCGATGTCCCAATGTTGCTGCCGCGCCGCGCGCATCGCCGCGACCTGACCCGGCAGATAGCGCTCGATGATGCCGTAAGTGTGCGGGATCCAGCCGTTGGTGCCTTCGCCGGTGGCGACGTGGGTGAGTTGCTGCGCGGTCGCGGCGAGCGCCGCCTCCGCCTGCCAGGCCGGATAGTCGGCCAGCGCATGCAGCGCGATAAAGCCCATCTCGTCGTCCATGCCCTGAAACCGGCCCAGCGTGTTGAACATGCTTTGGCCCCACAGAAAATCATCCGCGGTGGCCGGCAACGCGGCGCGATAGGGACACAGCTTCAGCGCCTGTGTGGCACAGTGATCGTTGAGATAGCGGGCGACGATGCCGTCCTGCAGCATGCGGCCGAACGCGACGCCGACGCCGCCGGGCGTCCAGGCCAATTGGCCGGACAGCGCGAAGTTGGCGGCGAGCAGCATCGCGACGCTGGCCGCCAGCGCCGTCAATCCGCGAACTAATCCGCCCAGCGGAATACGCCGACCGAGCAGCGGCCGCGCCAGCAAAGCCGCGCAGCACAGCCCCAACAACACGCCGAGCGTGGCGCTGTGGGTGGCTGCGGCGAACGCCGTGAACAGCATCAACAGGCCGCGCTCGAGCCGCGAGATGTTGTCGCCCTGCACGACCACGATGAACAGCGACAGCACCGCAAGGCCGGCGAAAATGTCGGTCAGCAGCATGCTGGTCAGCCACGGCAACGCCGTGGTCAGAATCAGCGCCAGGCAGACCGCCACGATCCGCAGCGGCGTGCGGATGCCGAATAGCCGCAGCGTCAGTTGCAGAATCCATAGCGTCGCCAGCGCCTGGACGCCGAGATTGATCCAGAAATACGACGACTCGCCGAAATGCAGATAAAGCCCGAACACGGTCGACCGGCTGGGGACCAGGTACCCCTCATACCAGCGGGCGAGATAGCCGCCGGTGTCGTATTGCAACAGCGGATAGGCGTTCCAGAATGCCGGCATCAGCAGCAGCAGCGGCACCACCAAGGCAACGATCCAGGCCGAGGCAAATTCGACGCGGCGGACGCGCGGGATCGGTGTGCTGACGTCATCTGACATGCGACCGGACTTCCCCGATTTCCGCGGGCGTGACAACCTCAGAACGGTTGTAACCTGCAGCTTGATTTATCCGGATTTCGCGCCACCTGTTGCTTCGGTGCTTCGGCGGAGCGCTATAGTTTACAGATAAAGCGTTCCGTATCAGTTGGTTAGGCAAAGTTAACCGGCCCCGGCGAGCAACTCGCGGCGGCAGGACAGCAGCACGGCGCCCGTGCTATAATCGCAACGTAACCTTGAAATCGCGAGATCCGCATGTCGATGCATCAGGTCAATCCGCAGACCCCCAGGCTGACCGCGCTCGATCCGGTCTGGGACCGTGTGCGCGTCGAGGCCGAGGACATCGTTCGCCGCGAGCCCGAACTCGCCTCGTTCATCTACGCCACGGTGCTGCATCACGATCGGCTGGAAGAGGCGGTGGTGCATCGGGTGTCGGAGCGGCTCGATCATGCGGCGCTGTCCGGCGACCTGATCCGGCAGACCTTCGAGGAGGCGCTGCGCGACGCTCCCGATATCGGCAATGCGTTTCGCGCCGACATGGTGGCGGTGTTCGATCGCGATCCGGCCACCGCGCGGTTCATCGATCCGTTGTTGTACTTCAAGGGGTTTCACGCGCTGCAGACCCACCGGCTGGCGCATTGGCTGTATCATAAGGGCCGCAAGGACTTCGCGTTCTACTTACAGAGCCGGTCCTCGGCGGTGTTTCAGACCGACATCAACCCGGCCGCCAAGATCGGCCGCGGCATCTTCCTCGATCACGCCACCGGGCTTGTGGTCGGCGAGACCGCGGTGATCGAAGACGACGTCTCGATCCTGCACGGCGTGACGCTGGGCGGCACCGGCAAGGAGCACGAGGACCGCCATCCCAAAATCCGCCACGGCGTGCTGATCGGCGCCGGCGCCAAGATTCTCGGCAATATCGAGGTCGGCCATTGCGCGCGCATCGCCGCGGGTTCGGTGGTGGTGAAGGCGGTGCCGCACAACGTCACGGTGGCCGGGGTGCCGGCCAAGGTGGTCGGCGAGGCCGGCTGCGCCGAGCCGTCGCGCACCATGAACCAGATGCTGAACGCGATCGGGCTGTGATTGTCCAAACCTTTGTGAGCGCGCCCGGCATAAACGGCTAGCGGCGCGGCAGATCCCGCACTAAAGCATCGCCAACATTCAATCGCATTGGAGACATCCGTGGACGTTCAGGAAGTCAGGAAACTCGACGCCTATCTCAAGCGCCTGTTCGGCAACCAGAAGATCCGGGTGGTGCCGCGGCCGAAGAAGGACGACTCGGCCGAGGTCTATATCGGCGAGGAATTCATCGGCGTGTTGTTCGTCGACGACGAAGACGAGGACCGCTCGTTTCAGTTCCAGATGGCGATTCTCGAAGACGATCTGGTCGACGTCGGCTGAGGCCGCGGCTTGCGGCTTGGCTTCGGCACCCGGCGGCGTTACTCAGCGGCGCAGGCTCGGGAGACTCGCACTCAGCTGATCGACCGCACCGGCCACGTTGCGCCATTGCGCCAGCCATTGCCGCGGAAAACGAAACGTCAGATCAGCGCCGTCGATCCGCCGTTCGGTGAGGCACATGCCGGGGGTCTTGCCGTCGCGCGTGCAGCGCGCGGCGAAGTCCGGGTTGCGGCCCACGACCAGGTCTTCGTTGCTATAGGGTGACCCATCGCGGAACGCGCGGACGGTGACGTCGTCCGGGCCGGGGGATGGGGCGGCGGCGAGATAGCGCGGGAAGATCGTGCGCAGCCGGGTCTCCGGCGACATCGCATCGTGATGCGCCGTGATTGACAGGAAGATCCGGTCGATCGGCTGCGCGATCTCGCCGGCGACGTCGACGCTGACGTGCTTGGGCTTGTCCGGCGCATTGAGCGACGGATAGCTGAAATTGAGGTCGACGCGTTCCTGTGGTCCGGAGTGCTTCTGCACCTTGATACGAAATGCGCGGGTCGGAACGTTGAACAAGGTTGCGCCGACCTCGATCGGGATGCGATCGGGATCGCCGGTCGGTTCGACGTGCCAGGTCGGCCACAGCAGATAGGCCACCACGGTGACGGCGGCGATCACGATCAGGCCCGCCGCCAGGATCGGCCCCGGGTGACCGCCGCGGGCTTTGCGCCGGCGCGGCGATGCCTTTTCAGCCGATGAAAGCAGGGCCATTGCAATACGTCACTGGAGGGTGGGAGAGCGCGAATCAGCGGTGAATATGCCACGCGCAGAACCACTTCCGTAGGTTTTTGCGCAGCAACCAAAGGCTCCGACGGCGTCGCGGGGTGCCGGCGATGTTAACCCTTTCTTAAGGATGCGGTGGCGGCCGCAGCGGCTTTCTGCGATCACCGCGAACGTAGTCGTGTGGGAGGGCAAGGCGATGTCGCCGGAAGTCTGGAACAACCTGTTCTCGCTGTTGGTCGGGTTCGCGCTGGCCGGGGCGTTGACCAGCGGCTACCAGGCGTTGGCGCGGCGCCAGGCCGGATTCGGCCTGCTGCAGCGCGGCGCGGCGCCGCAGACCTTCGCCGCAGTGCCGTTCCTGGTATTCGCGGCGCCTTTCATCATCATGCGCAACACCCTGCGTGATCGGCAATCGCAGCGCCGCCGCGCCCAATTCGTGATGATGGCGACGGTGCTCGCCGGGTTCTGGAGCATGATGTCGGGCACGGTGCTGATGATGACCCTGAAAGCCCTCGGCGTTCTGGCTTGAGCGGCAGCGCGGCGGCTTTGAATCCGGGATCGAAGTCGTGTAGCCAATACCGCGCATTGCAGTCCAGGAACCCATCATGGCCATCTATCAACTCGACGGGCAGGGCCCGGAACTGGCCGCCGACGCCAGCCATTTCATCGCCGACAGCGCGGCGGTGATCGGCAAGGTCCGCTTGGGGGCCTCGGTCAGCATATGGTTCGGCGCGGTGCTGCGCGGCGACAACGAGTGGATCGAGATCGGCGCCGGCTCCAATGTCCAGGACAACGCCACCTGCCACACCGATCCCGGCTTTCCGCTGAGCGTCGGGCGCAACTGCACCATCGGCCACAATGTGATTCTGCACGGCTGCACGGTGGAGGACGACGTCTTGATCGGCATGGGGGCGATCGTGATGAACGGCGCCCGCATCGCGCGCGGCTGCGTCGTCGGCGCCGGCGCGGTGATCACCGAGGGCAAGCAGTTTCCGGAGCGCTCGCTGATCATCGGCTCGCCGGCGAAAGTGATCCGCACGCTGGAGCCGGCGCAGGTCGCCGCGATGACCGCGGGGGCCGGTTTCTATGTGCGCAACGGCGCGCGCTACAACGCCGGCCTGACCCGAATCGGCTGACAAAGTCCGGTCGGCTGCCGGCGATCTATACTTCGCGCTGACCGGGCGCGATCGGCGAACACTTTGTTCTACTTGAGCGTGCGCCGCTGAGCGGCGGCGCGGAATCGCGCTGCGAGAGGCATTTTCGGCTAGGATTGATGCGGTTCAAGGGTCCCATGGCCGTCGTTCCGGGGCACGAGCAGCTTCGCTGCGAGTGAGCCCGGCATCCATCATCACCGCAGCGAGTAGGGATTCCGGGCTTGCGCGTTGTTCGAACGCGCAATCCGGAATGACGCCGATTTTGGTTGGATGATTCGATCTTAACCGAAAACGCTCTAGGTCCCCTCGGCCTCGCCGGCCTCGATCTCCGAGGCGACGCGCTCGTGGCCCGCGGCCCACAGTGAATTCTCGTCGCTGCCCTCGCGGTACGGATTGGCTTCCGCCGGAATGCTCATTCGCGCGGCGCGCTGGCCCTCTTCGAACGGGTCGGGTGTCATGCTTTGGCTCCCTTGGTGATTCGCTTGGTGCCGGAGGATTTGCTCGACGCGCCTGCGCTGCGGCGCAGCGCATCCTTCAGGTCGATCGGGATGCCGTGTTTCTTCAAGAGGTCGGCGAACGCTTCGTCGGCGAGCTCCTGCAACGTGGCCATGCGATCGCGGCCGAGTTGGGTCAGCTTGTCGAGGGTGTCGTCGTCGAACCCGATCAGCTTGCGCAAGCGCACCATCCCGCCAAGAAGACCTGCCCGCCAAGACCTGCCCGCCAAGACCTGCCCGCCAAGACCTGCCCGCCAAGACCTGCCGGCGCGCCGGCTCAGACTAAGCCGACCATCGGGGATTGGTTCCGGCGCCGAATCGGGGAGCCGACGGAACCAGCGCGGCCGGCTTCGGTTGATCGGAAAAGGAGCCCCGTATGCGCAGCCATTCACCGACGATCTTTGTCGCCCTCGCGGGCATCCTGCTGGCGACCGCAGCGTTTGCACAAGGCTCCGGCGGCGGCGGCTCCGGCGGCGGAGCGGGTGGCGGATCTGGCGGCGCAACGGGGGCAGCCGCCGGCGGCGCGGGCGGCGTTGGCGGAAACAGCGGTCTCGGCGCTGCGCAGCCGTCCGATCCAGGGACCAACGCGCTGGGGACGGCGAATTCGTCCGGGGCAGGCAGCGGCTCCGGCGGGAGAGATGGCGGCGGGGCGAACAAGGCGCCGCGTGGAACGGCTGCGACCGGGGCCGGCTCGAGCGGCTCGGCCATTGAGGGGCCGCCGACCACCGGCAATGCCGCGGTCGATGCCGAGGACCGCGCGGTCGACCGTAAGGTCAAGAGCATCTGCAAAGGCTGCTGATGGCGCACCGCGTCCGGCTCGGAAGCCGCGGTTTGCGATCTCAGGCTGATTCGATTCGCTGAGCCGATTCGGACAAAGAAAAACCTCCGGCGGGGCATCGCCGGAGGTTCCTTGGAAGTTTACAAAAGAGAGAAAAGTCTCCTTTCGTGGTCGTTTATCAGAAGTTCCGCTGAACGCGGACAGCGCCGGTCCAGGTATCCTGGTCCTTGAACTCATAGATGCCAGTCGGCTTGGTCGCGGTGGGCTTCACCGAGCCGGTCAGGCCGCTGTAGTCCTGGTCGAGCTTGGTGTACATCACTTCGCCCGAGAAGGTCAGGTTCTTGACCGGGGTCCAGCGGGTCACGGTGCCGATCTGGGCAATCTTGAAGTTCGGAGTGCCGGTGAAAGTACCGCCAACCGCACTGCGCAGACCCGCGGTGTACAGAGCACCACCGGTGCCGCCGAAGTCGACCGAGGTGTAGGCGCCGAACACCGAGGTGGACCAGTTCGGGGTCCAGTTGTGGTTGAAGGCGCCACGGATGCCCCAGGCCTTGGTGGTCTGGATGCCGCCGCCGGTCGTGAACACGCCGTCGGGCGAGGTGCCCAGCGCCAGGCTCTGGTACGCGCCGGGGACGCTGGTGTCGCCGTACATCGACATGCTGTTGATGGCACCGGTGCCGCTCATCACGTAACGGATCGCGCCGTCGGCATAGGTACCGTCGAGGTTGATGGTGTCGCCGGGGCCGGTGGGCAGGTTCTTCAGCGACAAGGCGGCCAGCACGGCGTAGCCGTACTTGTCACCCGGGTGGCCCGTGGTTTCGTCAGCGAAGTTGTAGTAGCTGGCGCGGATCTGATGCGCGGCAGCCGAAACCTGGAACAGACCCCAGGCCTGATCGACGCGAACGCGGCCGACGATGTCGGGGATCTGGGTGCCGGCGGTGTAGTTGCCGCCCGGACCTGCGCCCGCCAGCCAGCTGGCTGCGGTGCTGCCGGAGGTACCAAGGCCAGTCACGTTGAACACGTTGGAAACGCCATAGGCCTGACGATAGGCATAGGGATCTTCGACGCTGAGCGACGCCGAAACGCCGTTGCCGAATTCCGCAGTGTAGGACACCTGGTTGACGCCGGTCGAAGTATCGTCGCCGCCGAGCAGGTTGGAGCCGATGTTGCCGGGCGAACCGTTCCACGGCGTCGAGAACACCGAAACCGCCTTACCGAAGGTGAAGCCGGCGAACTGCACGAACGCGAAGTAGACGCCGAGGTTGCCGCCGGCGATCGTGTCGGAACCGGTGGTCCAGGTGAACACCGAGTCGAAATAGGTGCGGACAACGCCGTATTCAGTGGCGGTGCGGGTGTCGAGGGTGATGTCCTGACGGGCGCGGAACTGGGCCTGGTTCTGCAGGCGGTTCTGCTGGCCGGCGGCGCCGCTCCAGGCCGGGGTTTCGGTCGCGCCGGCGGTGTTGAAGCCGACTTCAGCGCGCAGATAGCCGCCGAGCTTGATGCAGGTGTCGGTGCCGGGGATGTAGTAGAAGCCTGCGCCGTACAGCGAGCAAACCTTGACGTATTCGACCGCTTTGGCCTTCAGGGGAAGATCGGCCGCCTGCGCGCCGGCGGTGGCGACGAACGTCGCAGCAGTGCCGAGCATAAGGCCCTTAACTAAATTCATTTGAAAACCTCCAAGTTTGCCTAGTGGACAGTCCAATCGACGGCGCTTGCGCTGGTCGAAAAATGGTGCCCGTTAACCCGCCGCTGGAACTCTCAGAGAGTTCATCCGCCGGGACGACTTCGAGGTGCCCCCCTCCGTCCGCAGCTGGAACATACAGAAGGTACCTCCGCAAAGAAATCTCGAACATAAATACATATTGTGTTTCCCCGAATTTGTTGTATTCTTGCAACACGTTGTTACGCGAGCGTCATAATACGAATAGGCGAGCGGCCGCCAGATTAACCAGCAGTTGTCTTGTGCTAATCTGAACGGAATTGGCGGCCCTTAAATTGGTGTTTTGACACCGGGCACATGGATGAAGGTCGCGCGGGTTTAACGACGCGGCGGGGCGAGCCAATGATCGATCTGCGGTTCGCTCGGCGACGGCAAGAACAAGAAGAATAACAAGGCCAACAAGAAAAAGAACAAGTCGTTGAGTCCTGCGGCCCTGGCCCATGGACGTGCAAACGACGGTCGAAGGGACGAATCGATGGAGGTTTTGCGGAATGCCGACTCTGCGCACTGCCCACGACGAGGAGGGCGATCTTGCGGCTTCAACGGAGTCGCGCGGGCCAGCCGAGGCGGCTGAAGGGCATCGGGATTTCGGCCTGTCGCACCAGATCATCTGGGACTTCGTCTCGATCAGCAATCACCTGGAAGATATCCGCCGGTCGTGGGCCAAGCTGTTCGGCATCAGCGGATCGCAGTGGCTGATCCTGATGGCGATCGACGACCTCGACCAGGGCGGCGGTGTCTCGGTCGGCGACGTCTCCGCCAAGATCCACGCGGTCTCCACCTTCGTCACCACCCAGACCAAGGTTCTGGAACGGCTGGGTCTGATCAATCGCGTGACCTCCGCGGCCGATGGTCGTGTGGTGCTGATGTCGCTGTCGGACCGGGCGCGGCAGCAGATTTCCGACCTTTCCGCCCGCTGGGAGGCGCTGCACGCCTTTATCTTCCGCGATTTCGACGCCCAGTCGATGAACGACGTCAAAAGCAAACTCGAGATGCTGAAGAAGCGCGCCAAGATCGCGGTGGCGCGGGTCGCGGTCGAGAGCTGATGCATCGCCGCGGGCGGTCGCGGACTCGATCGCCGCTGTCCGTGGTGGGCAAAGCCGCCTGAAAAAACTGCGGCCAGCTCTTTGGGGGAAGAGCTGGCCGCGCACGATCCGGTCGGGGACGGGGAGGGGTGGGGTGTGACCGGGTCGCGATTCTCCTGAATGGGCTGCAGCGAGATGTTCTTGCGCTGCTACTTGTTCTGTTACTTGCGCTGTTGGGCGCTGGCGGTGGCCACCGCCGGTCTGGAATCTCCCAGCGCTACCCAGACGTTCTGATCGCTCTGCGACTGACGTTTCACGAAGCGGTATCCGGTCTCGGTCCAGGCCACGACCTCTTCGTTCTGGTTGTCGAGAATGAATTCGCCCTTGTCGCTCTTGACCGTCAGCACCGCGTGGCCGTCGCCCTTGGTATCGCGCACCACGGTGATCAGCAGTGCCTCGCGCGGCCATCCGGCATCGATCAGCATCTTGCGCTTCATCAAGACGTAGTCTTCGCAGTCGCCGTAACCATCGGTGGGGATCGACCATCGCTCGACCACACCCCAATGATCGAGGTCGGTCATCGGCTTGATGTTGTCGTTGACCCAGCGGTTGATCCGCAGCAAGTCCTTCCAGGTCGATTGCGACATCACGATATCACGCGGCTGGGTGGCGCTGCCGCGACACTCCACCGGGGTGTCGGAACAGAATTCGATCCAGCCGATCGGCGCCCGTGCGCTGTCGCCAAGGCTGGCATACATCACTCGCTCGCCGGCCGCGTAGGCCGCTGTGGTCATTGCCAACACGGCGGCGGCAGCTGCCAGCGCGGTGCGTAATCCCCTGTTGCAAAACATTGTGGCCCCCGTTTCTTGTTGGGACCATGTTTTGCACAGAGGCTTTGCGCGGCCGCTAAGTACAACAAGTACAATTGAGCCAAGTCTGAATCAAAACTGCGGATTGTTTCGCGATATACTTGAATCGAATAAGCGTAAAATTGCGAATTTTCAAATTCGATTCAAATTGAATCGTTAACCGCCGCGCCCAACGAAACCGCGGGCGCCCCGCGCGAGCCGGCGTGGAAATTAACCAGCGCAAGGCCGCAGCCGACGACCACGGCGCGGCTCGGCGGCGGCGGATAGCGCCTTCATCGGTCGATGGAATTGCTGATCGCGAGGTGTCGCGGTTTACCGCGCGGTAACGCTGTCTTCGAGTGTCTCGGCAATCTGCTCGTGAATGAATTCGAGCGCGAAGCCGTCGTCGAGGTGACGGACCACCCGGGCCTGCACCCTGCCGAGCGCGACTTGCGAGTTCAGCGTCGGTCGGAAGTCCGCGGAGATCGCCGCGCCCGAGCGCGACATGTCGATGATCCGGCAGCTCTGCTTGCTGCCGTCCTCCAGGGTGAGGATCGAGATCGGATTGCGCGGCACGATACGGTCGTGACGGCGGTCTTCCGGAAGGTTGAGGATGTCGCGGTTGGCGAGCCAGGTCAGCTGCGCGGCGAGCTTGTCGCGCTTGCGCGGGGTGGCGCCGACCGTCATCGCAAAGCCGTTGTCGATGATGCGGGTGATCTTGCCTTCGACGCGGCCGATATGGTCGAGATAGGCGATCACCCGGTCGCCGACATTGCCGATCCCGGGCGCCAGCATGGCCAAGCCGCCCGGCGACATGTTGATGACTTGGCAGGGGAATTCGCGGCGATCCGGCAACATGTAGCGGCCCAGCAAGTGGACTTTCACGCGTTGAAAGCGGCGTCGCTCTTCGGTGGCCGGTTGAATCGATTTTTGCTCGGCAAACGCCATCATTCCACCGGTCGAACGGTTGTCGGGACTCGGTGCAACCCTAAGGCTGTCAGAGTTAACGCCTCGTTAGCGTTCGGCATGGCGGGCGGCCCGCACGCTTGCCGCGCCTGCATTCCAACCAAGCCGGCGTGGATTTCCGCGCGGCGCATGAAGGCCGCGGGTCTGGGTGGCGCAGAGCAAAATGCCCCGCGCCGAGGTTCGGATCGGGCGCCAGGGACGATGACTGCGGTCCGGTCAATGCAGCGACGTGGTGTCGTCGATCATCTGGCGGAGCCGGCGGGCAAGATCGGCCTTGCGGTACGGCTTGGTTAGAATCACCGAGCCATCGCGGATGCGGGCGCGGGCGGCCATGGTTTCCAGCGCATAGCCCGAGGTCAGCAGCACGCGCATTTCCGGACGCATCTGTTGCGCGCGTTCGGCGAGGTCCCAACCGTTGGTGCCGCCCGGCATCACGATGTCGGTGAACAGGATGTCGATGCGCGCGTCGCCGCCGAGCAGCTGCAACGCTTCGTTGCCGTCGACCGCGGAGAGCACGGTGTAGCCGAGGCTGCGCAGACACATCACCGCGTAGGAGCGAACGAAAGGATCGTCCTCGACGATCAGGATCACCTCGGTGCCGGTCGGGTGGAATGGGGCGATCGCGACGTCGCGGCGCAGTTCCGAGGATTTCGAGGCGAGCGCGGGCAGGTAGATCCTCACGGTGGTGCCGAGGCCGGGCTCGCTGTAGATCGACACGTGGCCGTTCGATTGCTTGACGAAGCCATAGACCATGCTGAGACCGAGGCCGCTGCCTTTGCCGACTTCCTTGGTGGTGAAGAACGGTTCGAACACCCGGTCGAGCACCTCCTTCGGCATGCCTTCGCCATCGTCGGTGATGGCGATCAGCACATACTCGCCGGGCCGCACCTCGGGATGCGCGCTTTGATATTGGTCGTCCAGCGAGACGTTGGCGGTGCTGATGCTGAGGCGACCGCCGCCGTCCATCGCGTCCTGCGCATTGAGCGCGAGGTTGATGATGGCGGATTCCAGCTGCGCGCGATCCGCCAGCAGCGCGCGGAGGCCGTCTTCGAAATCCGTTTTCACTTCGATGTCTTCCCGCATCGTGCGCCGCAGCAGCTTGTGCATCGAAGCCAGCAGCTCGTTGCAGTCGATTTCGATCGGCCGCAGCGTTTGCCGGCGGCTGAACGCCAGCAGGCCTTGCGTCAGTTCGGCGCCGCGTTCGCCGGCGCGGCCGATGTCGTCGGCCAGGCTGCGCAGATCCGGCCGGGTCTTCAGTTGCTCGCCGAGAAACTCGGCGTTGCCGACGATCACGGTCAGCAGATTGTTGAAATCGTGGGCGATGCCGCCGGACAATTGACCGACGATCTCCATCTTCTGCGCCTGCACCAATTGTTGCTCGGTGCGTTTGCGCTCGGTGAGATCGTGGATCACGCCGACATAGACCACTTCGCCGTCCTGCCGGGCTTCGCCGACGGAAAGGTCCATCGGGAACGACGATCCGTCTTTCCGCAGCCCGTTCAGTTCGCGCACCGTTCCGGCCTGTTTGTGCTCGTTGCCCAGCAACGAGCTCAGCTCGACGTCGTCGGAGCGATCCAACAGCATCTTGAAGTTCTGGCCGACAACCTCCTCGACGTGGTAACCGAACAGCCGCTGACAGGCCGCGTTGAAGATCTGGATTTTCCCGACGGCATCGAACAGCAGAACGCCATCGACCACGGTTTCGATCAGCGTATTGATGCGCTCGTCGGCCTCGCGGATCACCTGTTCGGCGCGCCGCCGTTCGGTGATGTCGCTGGTGAGCTTGGCAAAGCCGATCGGCGCGCCGCTTTCGTTGCGCAGCGGCTCGATCACCACATGGGCCCAGAACTGGCTGCCGTCCTTGCGGCGCCGCCATCCCTTGGTCTCGCAGCGTCCCACACGCTTGGCAAGCTTGAGATTGTGCTCTGGCACGCCGTGCTGTCGTTCCTCCTGGGTGTAGAATTCGCTGAAGTGTTTGCCGAGAATTTCCGACGCGGTGTATTGCTTGATGCGATGCGCGCCGCTGTTCCAGCTGGTGATGCGGCCGTCGAGATCGAGCATGTAGATGGCGTAGTCGGTGACGCCTTCGACCAGCAGCCGGTAGTTGCGTTCGCTGTCGCGCATCGCCTGGGCGGCCCGGCGGCGCTCGGTCAGGTCGCGAACGATGCCGACGAAGGCGATCGAATGATCAAAATCGGTTTGTCCGACCGACAGGTCCATCGGGAAGATCGAGCCGTCCTTGCGTCGTCCGAATCCCGAGGAAACGCTGCGATGCTGCCACAGATAATCCTGGCCGGGCATCAGCAGCGTCACCTTCTGGCCGACCACGTCCGGGGCCGTGTAGCCGAACAGTCTTTCGCAGGCCGGGTTGAACACCCGAACCGTTTCGGAGGCATCCACCACGATGATCCCGTCGGAGGCCGAGTCCACGATCGAGCGAAACCACAACGGGTCCCCGGTCACCGCAAGGCTATCGTGCACTGGCGATGTGCAGCGTTGGCGCGGCGTGTTCCTGCAGGCAGGCCTCGATCACGGTCAGCAGCGTCGAGGGCAGGAACGGCTTGCGCAGGCATCGCGCCGCCCCGAGCTCCAGCGCCATCGCCAGGAAGTCCGGCGCCGGCGTGCGTTTTTCGGCAAACACGTAACCGGAGATCGCGATCAGCGGCACCTGGGGAGCGCTCTGGTGGAACACCCGGACCGATTCGAAGCCGCGCATGTGCGGCATGAAGATGTCGACGATCATCAGATCGAAAGTCGCGCCATGCAACGCGTTCAAACCGGTGACGCCGCATTCGGCGGTGACGACCTGGTGGTTCTCGGCTTCCAGCCAGGCCCGGACGCCGGAGCGGATCAGCGGGTCATCATCGACGAGCAGAATACGAGGCACTGTCCACCTCCCGGTCGTTTGGTGTCCACGACGGGATGTCGGCGTTCGCCCGAATCACCCCTCAACACTCTCGGACCGCGCCAATTTTGTGTCTGCCAGGAATAGGGTATATGGATGCTATTACCCCTAATGGTTGTCCAGGTGGCGGGCGCTGACGAACTGTCGTTGCCGACGCCCCGATGCGGCCGGCAGGATTGGCGGCGATGCGGGGGGCGGCCCTAAGCCGGCGAGAAGCGCGTTTCCGATCGCGGCACGATCGCAGCGACGCCGCAACCGAAGCTCCGGCCGCCGGCTAGGCGCGATCAGTTGACCCCCTCGTAAACTGTCAAGCCGGGCGCCGCCCGGAACTTGCGCAGCGAGCGCCGGCCGAGTCGTTGCGGCGGGCGCAGCGTGCGCCAGGAGGTCAGGCGGAATTCGCCGAGGTTGCGGTGGCCGAGATCGAGCGGGGCCAACAGCCCGGTCATGGTCAGCGGGCTGTGGGCGCGGGCGTTGAACGGCAGCAGCAACAATTCGAGATGGCTGACCGAGCCGTCGGAGGTCGCGGCGCTGAGGCCGGCGACGGCCGTCAGCGCGTCTTCGGCGACCAAACCCAGCAGGTCTTCGATCTCGCCGCGGCTTTCGGCGGCAAACAGTGCGGCGAAGCTCTCGCCTTTGAGGTCGCGGCCGAGCAGGGCGCAGACCCGGGTCCCGGCGACCCGGAATCGGCACTCGACGGCGCGCTGGTACGACAGGACGAAGATGTCGCCGAGCAATTCTCTGATCTCGGCCGGCTCGAAGGCCTGACGCTCCGGAGCCCGCGCGCCGCCCCGCTTGTCGTCCCAATAGGCGAACAGCGCCTGGCTTGCTGGATGCTTCATCACTCGACCCTGACCCGCGCGCCACGCTTTCGGGACAGATCTGTCCCGTTTTCGTGGCGTCGATCCCCCATTCTGGTGTTGCGAGACGGGCTTTGCAGCGTTCGTGCCGGAATGGCATTTTGCCGAGGCGGGGCCGGGGTTTGCGGCGAAGCGGTCAGCCCGGGTGCAGGGCGCCGCGCGGTCCGGGTCCGCTCCTTGCGGGGCGTCACGGGCGAACCGGCGCAACGCGGGACAAGATCGGACCACACGAACGGACTTCTCAGGTCCGCTCCCGGTTTTCGTGTTATGGCTGAAGGGTCGGGCGGCCGATGCTGCGCTTGCACGATAAAGCCGGGCCGCCTAAGGGAGCCCATCGCCGCCCGTGGGGTCGATCAGAAGTTCAGCCAGTTCGCCTGCAAGACGATTTCTGAAACAAGACCACGCGATATCATCGATTTGCTAATGTGCCGTCGAATCCGAAACACGCCGCGGGATGCACGGCGAAGGTCGGACCGGGACACAGCCCTGAAGGCCTGACCTTGCAAGCCGTCGATCCTCCGCGCGAACCGATCCTGACCCTGCCGGGCGCCTTGACCGCCTATGTCGCCTTGCTGGCGGTGATCCATCTGCGCGTGCTGCTGCCGCCGGATCTGGAATACTGGACCATCGAGATGTTCGGCTTCATCCCGATGCGCTACGATTCGACGCTGCTGGCGACGCCGTTTCCCGGCGGCACCGCGGCCAAGATCTGGTCGTTCGTCACCTATTCGCTGCTGCACGCCAATCTCAGCCACATCCTTTTCAACGTGCTGTGGCTGCTGCCGTTCGGCAGCGCGCTGGCGCGCCGGTTCGGCGCGGTGCGGTTCTTCGTGTTCATGGCGGTGACCGCGATCGCCGGCGCTTTGGCGCATCTCGTCACCCACGAGCACGCGATGGCGCCGATGATCGGCGCCTCGGCGTCGGTTTCGGGAGCGATGGCCGCGGCGATCCGCTTCGCCTTCGTGCAGGGCAGCTTCCTGTCGTTCCGGCGCGGCGACGCCGAAACTGCGGCTCTGGTGCCGGCGCAGCCCTTGAGCCGGGCGCTGCGCGATCCGCGGGTGCTGGGATTCCTGGCGATCTGGTTCGGCATCAATATCGTGTTCGGAGTGGGATCGATCGCAATCGGCGCCGAGGGCGCCAGCGTCGCCTGGCAGGCGCATATCGGCGGGTTCTTCGCCGGGCTGTTGCTGTTTGCGCTGTTCGATCCGGTGCCGCGGGCGCGGCCCGGCGCCGACGGGGCGTTTCCCGAGAGTTGAGCCGATTGGTTATTCAATACCTTGCGCCGCGCGCCGGTTTGATCCATCATTGTTGATAATTATTAGCAGCTAGCCTGTCTGCGGGCCTCGGCGGATTGCCGCGTGATCCCGAAAAGCGGATCCGGATTTTCGGAAAAAATCGCGCCCCGACAAGTATCTGGAGCAGGAAGGTGATCCTGCTTTTGAGGCCGGGCCGATGCCGGCCCGTGCGCCGAGCGGCCTGAACGAAATCGAAGCTGATCTGTTTTCGTTGAACAATTCCAAAAAGAGCCGAGCCAACAAGGCGCGGCACCAAGGGAGGCCACCATGACCGTAGGCGCGATTCTGCAATCGAAGGGACGGCAGATCGTCGGCGTCGAGCCCGAGACGCCGCTGTTTGCTGCCATCAAAGTGTTGGCGGACCGCCGGATCGGCGCCGTGCTGGTGCTGACCCGCAAGCGCATCGAGGGCATTTTGTCGGAACGCGACGTCGTCCGGGTGCTGGGCGAGCGCGGCGCGGCGGTGCTCGAAGAGCCGGTCAGCGCCGTGATGACCCGCAAGGTGATCCATTGCCGGCCCAGCGACACCGTCGCTTCGATGATGGAACTGATGACCTCGGGCAAGTTCCGGCATATCCCGGTGATCGAGGACGCCGAAATCGTCGGGCTGATCTCGATCGGCGACATCGTCAAATGGCGGCTGCGGGAATACGAGCACGAGCAGCAGGCGCTACAGGATTACATCAAGACGGCGTAAGAGGCCGGCCGCGGCAACCCGCGTCAGCGGACCGCGACCTGGCTCATCTCAAATCCGAAGGTCGCGACCTAATCATCTGGTCCGAATTCGTATTTTGAGTTTACGCCTTCTCGGTATTGGCCAGCGATTCCGCCGGCGTTTCGGGGGCGATGATCTCGATCGCCTCCTGAATCGACTCGATGGCGCGCTCGGCGGCTCTCGCGCCGTGGCCGATCATCTCGTCGGCGCGGTGGAAGTCGAACCAGCCGATCTTGCCGACCCGCGGCGAGATCAGCAGGTCGGGCGGGTCGCCGGCCAGCCGGGCGCGGGTAATCCGATCCTGCATGATGTTGAAGGCGTCGACCATCACGGTGGAGATGCCGGGCCGATCGCTGGTGCCGAACAATTCGCGCTTCATGAAGCGCTCGGCCGAGAAGAACCGGCCGAAGCCGCGCCGCGGCGCCGGGCTTTCGATCACCGTCTCGATCTCCTCGATCGGGGTGCCGTGTGAGAAGATCGTGGTGCCGTGGCCGAACACGTCGCTCGAGACATTGGCGGCGATCACGATCTCAGCCCCCAGCGCCCGCGCGGCCGACACTGGCACCGGATTGACCAGGGCGCCGTCGACCAGCCAGCGGTCGCCGATCAGCACCGGCGCGAAGATCCCCGGCAGCGCATAGGAGGCGCGGACCGCGTCGACGATGCGGCCCTGGGTCAGCCAGATTTCGTGGCCGGTGCGCACCTCGGTGGCGACGCTGGCGAATTTGATGATGAGGTCGCTGATCTGGATCTGGCCGAGCGTGGCCTCGAGCTGCGCCGCGAGCTTGTCGCCGCCGATCAGCCCGGAGCCGTTCAGCCGGATGTCGAGATAGCCGAAGATATTGCGCGGCTGCAGGCTGCGCGCCCAGTCCTCCAGGCTGTCGAGATGGCCGGCGGCATAGGCCGCGCCGACCACGGCGCCGATCGAGGTGCCGACCACGACGTCCGGGACGATGCCGTTGGCGAGCAGGGTGCGCAGGATGCCGATATGGGCGAAGCCGCGCGCCGCGCCGCCGCCGAGCGCCAATCCGATCACCGGTCGTCTGATACTGCCGAGGCCGACCTTGTCACGGCCGACGGACGCTTGCTGGCCGCGTCCGATCAGGTTTTCCAACACCAAACAGCCTCCTCATCCGGTCACAACGCGAGTTGCCAAAGGCGATCTAATTGCCGCGGTGCATTCCTGCCAGTCCCCATCCAAGCACGATTGATGCACCCAAAGGTAAAGCCGGCGGATGATTCGCCAAAACTCCGGCGGATTGCGAAACAGCTTCGCGCAAGGCGGCGCGTCATGACGATCGACCCGCCCGGCCGCGCCGCTGAGCCCGCTTCCTCAAGCGAAACCAGAGGCGGCCGCGGCGGCGCCGGTTGTTTCGCCGCACAGGCTTGAATTTGCCGCGTTTTCAGTGAAAACCATCGGCATGATGTCAACGGACAAAGCTGGCGCCGGATCGGGCCGCCGCCGCGGCTGGCGGATCGCGTTCGCGCTGGTCGCCTGTGTCGCGCTGGGCACGCCGCAATTCGCCTTCGCGCAATTCTTCAGCGACCGACCGCCGCCGATCCCGCCCGCCTCGGTGCCGGAAGCGCCGGCCGGCGGCGCGATCAGCTTGGCGCCGCCGTCCGGCCCGGCCGCGGCGCCGCCCGGACTGCCGCCGACCTTGATCCAGCCGCCGGTGAGTGCGGTCACGCCGCCCGTGGTGTCGCCGTTGCCGCCGACGCCTGCGGCACCGCCGCAAGCCGTGCTGGCGCTGACCGCGCGTTACGGCAAGGATCTGCCGGTGATCGGCAACAATCTGATCTGGCGGGTATACTCCGATCGACCGGACGAAACCGGGGCGTTCAAGCTGGTCCGCGAGGACCGCGGCGCCACGCCGAACATCGTGCTGCCGCCGGGCAGCTATGTGGTGCACGTCGCCCACGGCCTGGTCAGCGCGGTGCGCCCGGTGACGCTGAAATCCGAGACCGACCGCGAATCCTTCGTGCTGCCCGCCGGCGGCTTGCGGATCGAAGGCCGGGTCGGCTCCAGCAAGATCCCGCAGAACCAGATCTCGTTCAGCATCTACAAGGGCAGCCAGTTCGAAGTCGGCGAGCGCGCGCCGCTGTTGCCGAACGTCGCCGCCGGCGACGTGGTGCTGCTGCAGGAGGGCACCTACTACATCATCTCGAATTACGGCGACGCCAATTCGGTGGTGCGCTCCGACATCCGGGTGCAGGCCGGCAAATTGACCGATGTGATCATCACCCATCGCGCCGCGGTGATCACTTTGAAACTGGTCGGCGACAAGGGCGGCGAGGCGTTGGCCAACACCGCGTGGTCGGTGATCACGCCGGGCGGCGACGTCATCAAGGAATCGATCGGCGCATTCCCCCGCGTCGTGCTGTCGGAGGGCGAGTATCGCGCCATCGCCAAGAACGAAGGCAAGGTGTTCGAACGCGCCTTCAACGTCGTCAACGGCGTCGACGGCGAGATCGAAGTGATCGCCCGCTGAGCCGGACGACCCCGGCGCGAGCGGCTTCATGTCGCCTGGAAGTTGCTGTCACAGTCGCTAACGCGTACTAACCATCGGACGACTTAAAACCTTCATAATCTTGGGTTTTCGGTAACGGCGGCGCAGCGTTTACATTGTCTTAACGCGACGGGCCTTGGGTGCGGCGACTGGAATTGCTGCGCGTGGGGACTCGGCCGTGACTGCTGCCAAAAAACTCTCTTCCAAATTCGACACCGAGAAGTTCGGCGATATCCCGGTGCTGAAGCGCAAATGGCGGGCCGCGCTGAAGCCAGGACAAACCTTGCCGCGCTACGAAGACGTCATGCTGGGCAGCCTCGGCCGGCTCGCCGACCACATCGTGTTGCTGAAGGGCGAGGGCGCCTCGCTCGCGGTGTCGCGCAGCGGCCGCTACATCCAGGAGTGGCTCGGCCAGGACGCCTGGGACGTGCCGCTCGGCGACTTGCCGGCGGATTGCGCCACGGCGCTGGCGGAAGCCGCCGCCTGCGGGTTGCAGACCGGCAAGCCCTATCTCGCGGTGGCGCATTGCGTGCGCGCCGGCATGGTGCGGACCTATGACGTGGTGGCGCTGCCGACGGCGTCGCGCTGGGGCGAGAAACTGATCGGCGTCTATGTCAACGAGCGCGGCGCGCAGTACAATCTCTTGGATGCGATCTTCTCCTCGACCGACGACGGCATTCTCTCGCTGGCGGCGATCCGCAACGCCGACAATCGGCCGTTCGATTTCCAGATCGTCCATCTCAACGAGGGCGCCTCGCGGCTGCTCGGCGAGCCGTCCACCGCCCTGCAATGGAGCCGGCTGCGCGCCGGCGGTCATCTGTTGTGTTCGCCGATGATGGTGGCCAGGCTGCTGAACGTGATCAGCAGCGGCAACAGCGACGTGCTGGAAATCGATCGCGGCCAGCAGACCATCCGGCTCAGCGCCACCGCCTTCGGCGACGTGGTGTCGCTGACGGTGTCCGACGTCACCTCGCTGAAGAAGCGCGAAGATTCGTTCCGGCTGCTGTTCGACAACAATCCGATGCCGATGTGGGTGTTCGACGCCAAGACCACCGAATTCCTCAGCGTCAACGACGCCGCGGTGCAGCACTACGGCTTCGAGCGCGAGAGTTTTCTGCGCATGAAGCTGCAGGATATCTGGCCGGAGGACGAACGCGAGGTGCATCTGCGCAGCGTGCTGCAGGTTGGCGACACCCATTACTCCGGCCGCAATTGGCGACATCTGCGGGCCGACGGCAGCGAGATCGAGGTCTTGACCTTTGGCCGCCAGGTGGCGTTCGAGGGGCGCGACGGCTTTCTGGTCGCCGTCGTCGACATCACCGAGCGCCGCAAGGCCGAGGCTAAGATCGCCTTCATGGCGCATCATGACGGCCTCACCAACCTGCCCAACCGCGGCTCCTATCAGGAGCACCTGCATCAGGCGCTGGAGCTGAGCCGGCGCTGCAACAGCAAGGTCGCGGTGCTGTGCGTCGATCTCGACCTGTTCAAGAACGTCAATGATTCGTTCGGCCATCCGACCGGCGACCGGCTGCTGCAGAAGGTGGCGGACCGGCTGCGCCAGCAGGTCGGCGGCAACGACCTGGTGGCACGGCTCGGCGGCGACGAATTCGCCATCGTGCTCGGCGCGATCAATTCGCCGAACGAGGCCAGCGATTTCGCCGCAAAGCTGATCGAGATTCTCAGCGTGCCCTACGACATGGACGGGCCGGAAGTGGTGATCGGCGCCTCGATCGGTATCGCGTTGTCGCCGGGCGACGGCGACGACGGCGAAGAGCTGTTGCGCAACGCCGACATGGCGCTGTACCGCGCCAAGGCCGAGGGCGGCGGCACCCACCATTTCTTCGAACGCGAGATGGACCGCCAGGCGCAGAAGCGCCGCGACATGGAGATCGACCTGCGCCGCGCCTTCACCAAGGGCGAGTTCGAACTGTACTATCAACCGCTGGTCAATCTCGCCGAGGACCGTATCACCGGCTTCGAATCGCTGCTGCGCTGGCGGCACCCCGAGCGCGGCATGATCTCGCCGGCGGATTTCATCCCGGTGGCCGAGGACATCGGGCTGATCGTCGGGCTCGGCGAATGGGTGTTGCGGCAGGCCTGCGCCGAGGCGGTGAAGTGGCCCTCCGACATCAAGGTCGCGGTCAATCTGTCGGCGGTGCAGTTTCGCTGCCGCAGTCTGGTGCAGGTGGTGATCGCCGCCTTGGCGCAGTCCGGGCTGTCGCCGACGCGGCTCGAGTTGGAAATCACCGAATCGGTGTTTCTCGCCGACACCGAGGCCAATCTCGCCACGCTGCATCAGCTGCGCGAATTGGGGGTGCGGATTTCGATGGACGATTTCGGCACCGGCTATTCGTCGTTGAGCTATCTGCGCAGCTTTCCGTTCGACAAGATCAAGATCGACCGCTCCTTCGTGAAGGATCTGGCGGATCGGCCGGATTGTCTGGCGATCGTGCGGGCGATCTCCGGGCTCGGCCGCAGCCTCAACATCACCACCACCGCCGAAGGCGTCGAAACGCTCGATCAGTTGGACTGGCTGCGCGCCGAAGGCTGCAACGAGGTGCAAGGCTATCTGTTCAGCGCGGCGCGGCCGTCCGGCGAGATCAACGATCTGTTGTTGCGGTTCGGCGCGCGGGCCTCGGAAGCGGCGTGAACGCTTTTCGAGACTTCCCGACTAGATTGATGCGCTCCAAGAGTCCCAGGCTGTCATTCCGGGGCGCGAGCAGCGTGAGCTGCGAGCGAGCCCGGAATCCATAACCCCTGCAGGGGATATGATGGTGTGGACGGCCCCCTACGGCATCGCTTTGTGCCAGAATGAGGTTGTCGCAAACTCAAACATGGGAGCCGTCCATGGAGCAGATTATCCGCATTGGGATGGATACGTCGAAGCATTTTTTCCAGCTGCACGGGGTCGATGCCGCCGAGAAGCCGGTGCTGCGCAAGAAGCTGCGGCGCAAGGAGATGCTGGCGTTCTTCGCCAAGCTGCCGCCGACGCCGATCGGGATCGAGGCCTGCGGTGCGGCGCACTACCTGGCGCGGGAGCTGGGCAAACTCGGCCACGTGGTGAAGCTGTTGGCGCCGCAGCACGTCAAGCCTTACGTCAAGCGCAACAAGAACGACGGGCGCGACGCCGAGGCGTTGTGCGAGGCGATGAGCCGGCCGACGATGGAGTTCGTGCCGGTGAAGACCGCGGAGCAGCAGGCGGCGCTGATGCTGATGGGACTGCGGCAGCAGCTGATCGCAAGGCGTACCCAGCTGAGCAATGCGATTCGCGGTTATGCCGCGGAATTCGGCCTGATCTCGCCGAGAGGTCTCGACAAGATCGAGCCGCTGCTGTTGCGGATCGCGCAGGACGACACCGTGCCGACGCTGGCGCGCGAGCTGTTCGCGCTGCAGGGCCAGGACTACGCGCGACTGCAGAATGAGCTGAAGGTGATCGACGCCAAGCTGTTGGCCTGGCATCGCGCCGACGCCTGCAGCCGGCGGCTGGCGCAGATTCCCGGAGTAGGACCGATCGGCGCCAGTGCGCTGGTGATGAAAACGCCGGTGCCGCAGACCTTCGCCTCGGCCAGGGCCTTTGCGGCCTGGCTCGGCTTGACGCCGAAGGATCATTCCACCGCCGGCAAGCTTCGGCTCGGCACCATCACCCGCGCCGGCGATGAACTGCTACGCAGCCTGTTGGTGGCGGGAGCGACCGCGGTGATCCAGCAGGTGCGCCGTGGCCGCGGCCGGGCGTCGCCGTGGTTGCTGGCGCTGCTGGCGCGCAAGCCGCCCAAGCTCGCGGCGGTAGCGCTCGCCAACAAGATCGCCCGGATCGCCTGGAAGCTGATGCTGACCGGAGAAAATTACGACGGCGCGCGGATGCTGAACGCATCGCCGCACGCCGCCTGAGAGATCGGCCGGCAGGCATTCGCCCGCCGGCCGGGCCGGAGCTGCAAGAGGAGACAGATGGCGCGATCGATCGATCCGAGAGGCGAGACAGTCCGTGGAATCCATTGGCACGTAAAGGTCGTGACTATGTGTGGAGCTCGCGTCGCGGAAACCATCTTGGCCAGCGGTCCAAAGCGACCGCATCAACAGGCCGGACATATGGATGCAAGCGATCCGATCCGACATCAAAAACTCTTGTGGCTCGGGGGCCGTCCACATATGGATTCCGGACTTGCTCGTTCTTGCGAACTCGCAATCCGGAATGACGGCTGATTTTGGCTCGGGGGCTTCGATCCCAAGCGAGCTGCCTCGATCCCAAGCGAAATTGCTAGAACCGCGTGACGATCTCGGCCAGCGCCGGGCGGGGACGTTCGCTGCTGTGGCGCTGCGGCGTTCCGATGTGGATGAAGCCGGCGAGCTTCTCCTCGGGCTTGAGCCCGAGGCGGTCCATCACGTCGCGGTCGTAGGCGAACCATCCGGTCAGCCAGTTCGCGCCATAGCCGAGCGCGGTGGCGGCGGTGACGAGGTTGAGCGCGCTGGCGCCGGCCGACAATTGCTGCTCCCAGGCCGGCACGCGGTCGTGCGGCTTCGGCGAACTGACCACGGCGACCACCAGCGGCGCCTGCAGCAGCGCGCCGCGTTCGGCCTCGACATCGGCCGCAGCCGCGTCGGGATGCTTCTGCGCAAACACCTCGGCGATGATCGCGCCGGCGCGGGCGCGGGCGTCGCCCTCGAACACGATGAAGCGCCACGGCGCCAGCTTGCCGTGATCCGGCACCCGGGCGGCGATCGTCAGGATGGTGTCGAGGTCGGCCGGCGAGGGCGCAGGCTCGGTCATATCGCGCGGCTTCACCGAGCGGCGGCTCTTCAGGAATTCGACGACGTCGGTCATGGTCAGCTCACTTTGATTCAGGAGTCGTGTTCGCGGATGTCTTGGCCGGCATCTTCGCGGCGCGGTCGAGCAGATCGCGGCCGAGGTCTTCCAGGATCTGCCGGGTCGCCAGGAACAGGCTGTGCCCCTGGTCGGTTTCGATCGCCAGCGCCACCACGGTCGGCTGGTTGGGATCCGGAATCAGCTGATAGGCCCGGATCGGATAGGCCGGCAGGTGCTGTTCGTCGGTCATTGGATTTCCTCAGATCGCTGCGCGCAGCGATGGTTATCAGCTCCGGCCTGGATCGGCTACGACATCGGGATTGCGTGCCCCGGACGCGGTGCAACGCGCCGCGTGAGCTGCGTGGTGCGCTGCAGATCCGGGGCCGTTACGGATGCTGCCTTCGAGACGGTCCCGGCGCGCGGCGCCGCGTGAAGGACGCGGCCCCGCGTCCGGGACACGGTTGTTAGCTCTCGGCCCGCGCCCGCTTGACGTCCGGCGGCACCGCTTCTTCGACCAAGGCGGCGATCGCCTCATTGGTCGGCAGCACGGTCTGGCCTTCGCTGCCGAGCCGGCGCACCGAGACCTGATGGCTCTCGGCTTCCTTCTTGCCGACCACCAGCATCGCCGGGATCTTGGCCAGCGAATGCTCGCGGACCTTGTAGTTGATCTTCTCGTTGCGCAGATCGAGCTCGACCCGCAACCCGGCACGCCGCGCCGCCGCGGCGACCACCTTGGCGTAGTCATCGCCTTCCGAGGTGATGGTGGTGACGACGACCTGCACCGGCGCCAGCCACAGCGGGAAGCTGCCGGCGAAATGCTCGATCAGGATGCCGATGAAGCGCTCCATCGAGCCGCAGATCGCGCGATGCACCATCACCGGCGCCTTCTTCGAGCCGTCGGCGTCGATGTAGAACGCCCCGAAACGTTCCGGCAGGTTGAAGTCGACCTGGGTGGTGCCGCATTGCCAGTCGCGGCCGATCGCGTCGCGCAGCACGTATTCGAACTTCGGCCCGTAGAACGCGCCTTCGCCCGGGTTGATGGACGTCTTGATGCGGCCGCCGGAGGCCGCCTCGATCTCGGCGAGCACGGTGGCCATCACCCGTTCGGCGTGATCCCACATCTCGTCGGTGCCGACGCGTTTCTCCGGCCGGGTCGAGAGTTTCACCACGATGTCGCCGAAGCCGAAATCCGAATAGGTCGACAGGATCAGCTCGTTGATCTTGAGACACTCCTCGGCGAGCTGCGCCTCGGTGCAGAACACGTGAGCGTCGTCTTGGGTGAAGCCGCGCACCCGCATCAAGCCGTGCATCGCGCCGGACGGCTCGTAGCGATGCACGATGCCGAATTCGGCCATCCGCAGCGGCAGGTCGCGATAGCTCTTCAGCCCGTGCTTGAAGATCTGCACATGGCCGGGGCAGTTCATCGGCTTCAGCGCGAACCAGCGCTTGTCCTCGGCTTCGTCGCCGGCGGACTGCGCCGCGAACATGTTCTCGCGGTACCATTCCCAGTGCCCGGAGATCTCCCACAGCGCCTTGTCGAGAATCTGCGGCGCGTTGACCTCGTCATAGTCGCCGCTCAGCCTGCGGCGCATATAGGCGATCAGGGCCTGGAAGATGGTCCAGCCCTTGGCGTGCCAGAACACCACGCCGGGACCTTCCTCCTGGAAATGGAACAGATCGAGTTCGCGGCCGAGCTTGCGGTGGTCGCGCTTCTCGGCTTCCTCGATCTGCTTGAGGTAGGCGTCGAGCTCTTCCTGCTTGGCAAACGCGGTGCCGTAGATCCGGGTCAGCATCGGGTTGTTGCTGTCACCGCGCCAATACGCGCCGGCCACCTTCATCAGCTTGAAGGCGGTGCCGATTTTGCCGGTCGATGTCATGTGCGGGCCGCGGCACAGATCGAACCAGTCGCCCTGGTAGTAGATCTTGATCAGATCGTTGCCGGGAATGGCGTCGACCAGCTCGACCTTGAAAGTCTCGCCCTTGTCGCGGAACACCTGCTTGGTCTTTTCGCGGTCCCAGACGTCCTTGGTGAACGGCTTGTCGCGGCCGATGATCTCGCGCATTTTCTTTTCGATCGCGGCGAAGTCTTCCGGCGTGAACGGCTCGTTGCGGAAGAAGTCGTAGTAGAAGCCGTTCTCGATGGTCGGGCCGATCGTCACCTGGGTGCCGGGCCACAGCGTCTGCACCGCTTCGGCGAGCACGTGGGCGCAATCGTGGCGGATCAATTCCAGCGCGCGGGCGTCGTCGCGGGCAATGAAATCGATCTTGACGTCGTGCGCGATCGGATCGGCCAGATCGGTCAGCACGCCGTCGACCGCCATCGCCACGGTGCGTTTGGCCAGCGACGGGGCAATGCTCTTGGCGATGTCGAGGCCGGTGGTACCGCGGGGGTATTCGCGGCTCTTGCCGTCCGGGAAGGTGACGACGGCGTGGGTCGCCGAGGCCGGCTTCAGATTGCTGAGGCTGTATTGGAATCCCTGGGCGGGCGCGGACTTGTCGGGCATCATGCTCTCCTGTGGCTCACTCCTGCGAACGAGCGCAGGTAAGCGGAAAACAGCGGTATAGCAGCGGAATCGGGCGTTGCAACGGCGGAAAATCGGCGCAGCAAGGCGGCGCGGCGGTTTTCGGCCGCGCCGGGAGCGATCGATCGGGCGAGCGGCGCCGCCGGATTACGGCAGCAGTCGCTCGCGCTCGCCGGCCGTGACGCGCGCCAGGTCGGCCGGCAGCCTTTCCAGCACGCTGGCCCAATCCCGCGGCCGGCGCTGCCGGAACAGCCGCATGGTCGGATACCACGAACTGTCCTCGCGTTCGCGCATCCAGCGCCAGTCCTGTGCATAGGGCAGCATCACCCAGGTGGGGCGGCCGAGCGCGCCGGCCAGATGCGCCACCGCGGTGTCGACCGCGATCACCAGATCGAGTGCTGCGATCGCCGCGGCGGTGTCCGACAGATCGGCCAGCGCCGGGCCGAGATCGCTGACGGCGTCGCCGAGCCCGGCCAGCACCGGCCGATCGGCCGCCGGCGGCTGTTTTTGCAGGCTGTAGAGCCGCACGCCGGGCAGCAAGAGAGCCGGCAGCACGGCAAGGGCGGAGAGCGAGCGCTGCGCGTCGGCGGAATGTTTCGGGTTGCCGGCCCACACCACGCCGACCTTCAGGCCGGCACCGTCGCCTGCGAGCGCGCGGCGCCAAGACGCGAGTTTGCCCGGTTCGGGCGACAGATAGGGCACGCGGGCAGGGATGCTGTCGCGCGTGGTGCCGAGCGCATGCGGCGCGCTGAGCATCGGCAGATGCAGATCGAACGGCGGTAGATTCTCGCCGCGCGCCAGCACCGTGACGCCGAGGCTGTGGTGCAGCAGCCGCACCAGCGCCGGCTGCACCTGCAGCAGCACCGTTGCGCCCATCGCCGCGATGATCGGCACGTAGCGCGCCATGTGCAGGGCGTCGCCGAGCCCGTCGGCGGAATGCAGCAGCAGCGTGCGGCCGGCGAGGGGCTCGCCCTGCCATTCCGGGACGCTGAAGCGCTGCTGGTTTGCGGCGACCTCCTTGCAGCGCCGCCGCCATTCGTATTCCCGGAATCCGTTGCCGAGGTCGCCGTTCAACAGCAGGAAATGCGCGTGGTTGAGCCGGGCCTGCGGCTCGTTCGGCGTCAGCGCGACGGCGCGCTGCGCGGATGCCAGCGCCTGATCGATCAGGCCCAGTCCGTTATAGGTGACGGCGAGGTTGACGTGGGCTTTGGCGAATAACGGGTCGGCGGCGATGGCCCGACGCAGCATTGCGGCGGAGGCCTCGAACTCGCCGCGCGCCTCGAAGATGATGCCGAGATTGGTCAGCCCCGGGGCGTGATCGGGTTTGATGGCGATCGCGGATTCGCAGGCCGCGATCGCCGCGTCGTAGCGCTCGAGTTTGAACAGGCAGGCGCCGATGTCGTTGAGGACCGCCGGATTCTCCGGATCCAGCGCGGATAGCCGCCGGTAGGCGTCGAGCGCTTCGGCGAAGCGATCGCTGCTGTAGAGCGCGAGGCCGAGCAGTTTCACCGCGTCGGCATGGTTTGGCGCGCTGCGCAGCGCGGCGGTCGCGACGTCGATCGCCTCGGCGAATTGATCGAGCCGGTGCAGCGCGATCCCGATCTGGCACAGCACCGCGGTCTCGTCCGGTGCGAGCGCAAGCGCATCACGATAGCTCGCCAGCGCCTCCGCGGTGCGTCCCAAACCTTCCAGGATTTCGGCCAACGCCATGTGTGACTCGACCACCTCGGGCTGCAACGCGATCGCGCGATGGCAGGCCTGCAACGCCGCCTCCGGCTGCTGGTGTTGCGCCAGCGCCAGCGCCAGATTGCGATGCCCGGCGGCGAAGCTAGGCTCGATCGCCACCGCGCGCCGATAGATGCCGATGGCTTCGGCGCGCTTGCCCTGGTCCTGCAGGATGTTGCCGAGGTTGAGCAGGGCATCGTGCGACGTCGGATCGCGCGCGATCAGTGCGCGATAGGCATCGGCGGCCGCCGCCATGTCGCGCTGTGCCGTCAAGATCCGGGCCAGCCTGAACCGGGCTTGGGTCGCGTCGGGATCGAGCGCGACGGCGCGGCGACAGGTCGCCGCGGCTTCGTCGAGACGTCCCAGATCCTGTAGTGCCGCGGCGAGCTTGAGATGCAAGCCGGCGTGGTTCGGCCGCAGCGCGGCGCCCTGCTGGAACGCCGCCACCGCGCCCTCGCGTTCGCCCTTTAACGCCAAGGCGTCGCCCAGCGTGGCGTAGGCATGGGCGTTGCCGGGATCGAGGCCGAACACGCGGGACAACAGCGCGGCGCCTTGCGCCGCGCGATCGCCGGCGAAGGCGATCACCGCGGAGAGGTGCAACGCATCGACGTGGTCGGGATCTGCACCGAGGATTTGGTCGCAGAGTGCGCCGGCCTGCTCGGGGCGACCGGCGCCGTAATGCGCGATCGCCTGCGCCAAAGTGGTCGCGGCCGCTGTCCTGCTCATGTCGATTCCCTGATTTCTGTCGGTCGAGGGTTAAACGGGCGGCAGCGCGAATTCCGGCACCGAACGGCGCTTTTCGAAAAATAGATGCAGGTGCATCAAGTTTATGGTAACGGGTGTCGATGTCATGCTGCTCCTTGTTGCAAGAGGCGGGATATGTCTCGGTGGGCTTCATCGCGCTCAGTCTTTGCACCGCGCTCATCACCGGCCGGCTCGCCGCGCCGAAGAGCTGAGCCGCGCCGGCGCATCGGCCCGGCCGCGCTCGCGATCTCCCTGCTGCTCGGGCTCGGCGGCTGCGCCTCGTTGCCGCAGAGCTGCCTGACGCCGGCGCAACCGATGCTCCGCGCCGAACTGATGTTCGGCCGCACCCTGCGCGATCGCGGTTTGGTCAGCGAGGCGGCGTTCGCGCGTTTCCTCGCCGAGGAGGTCACGCCGCGGTTTCCCGACGGGCTGACGGTGATCGACAGCAAAGGACAATGGCGCAATCCCGCGACCGGCGGGCTGCTGCGCGAGCCGGGAAAACTCTTGCTGATCATATTCGCCGACGATCCGGCAAAGCGCGCGGCGCTGACCGCCGTCGCCGAGGCTTACAAACACCGGTTCCGGCAGCAATCGGTGCTGATCGCGCTGCAGCCCGCCTGCGTCAGCTTCTGATTCAAATGATCGTGCGTTGCGCGGACGGCGGGCCTGTCGCAGCCTTGCGGCCAACCGACGGGTCAGGAGAGCTTGATGGTGATGCGGCTGTTGGCGTGGCGTCATGTTCGGATCGCCCTGGCGCTGTCGATGTTGTCGTGGCCGCTCGCGGCCGCGGCGCAGGAGGCAACGTCGGCGGCTCCGCCCGGCGCGCAGAAGACCGGCGCGCCGTCGCAGAGCGGCTCATCGCCGGCATCCGCCGCCGATCAGCACCGCCTGCCGCCGGACTCCATCACGCAGCACAAGCTGAGCCTCGCCGGCCGCACGCTCAGCTTCAGCGCCACCGCGGGATCGATCCGGCTGTTCGACGACAAGGGCGAGCCGCAGGCCGATATCGCTTACACTTCCTATCAACGCGACGGCGGCGAGCCGGGTAGCCGCCCGGTGACCTTCCTGTTCAACGGCGGCCCGGGGGCGTCGTCGGCCTGGCTGCAATTCGGCGCCGCCGGGCCGTGGCGGCTGACGTTCGACGCCGAGGGCCCGAGCGCGTCGGCGACACCGGAGCTGCAGCCCAACGCCGAGACCTGGCTCGACTTCACCGATTTGGTGTTCATCGATCCGGTCGGCACCGGCTACAGCCGCTTCGTCGCCAGCGGCGAGGCGGTGCGCAAACGGTTCTATTCGGTCGACGGCGACGTCGCTTCGATCGCGCTGGTGATCCGCCGCTGGCTGGAGAAATCCGACCGGCTGCTGTCGCCGAAATTCGTCGCCGGCGAAAGCTATGGCGGGATTCGCGGGCCGAAGATCGTGCACGATCTGCAGACCGAGCAGGGCATCGGCGTGAAGGGCCTGATCCTGGTGTCGCCGCTGTTCGACTTCCGCGACTATTCCGGCTCCAGCCTTCTGCAATACGTCGCCAGGCTGCCCAGCATGGCGGCGACCGCGCGGCAACTCAAAGCGCCGGTCGGCCGCGCCGACGTCGCCGACGTCGAGGCCTATGCGGGCGGCGATTTCCTGCGCGATCTGCTCAAAGGCCAGGCCGACGCCGAGGCGACCAGCCGGTTGGCCGACCGGGTCGCGGCGCTGACCGGGATCGATCCCTCGGTCAGCCGGCGGTTGGCCGGGCGGTTCGACGTCTCCGAGTTTCGCCGCGAGTTCGATCGCCGCAACGGTCGGGTGACCGGCCGCTACGATGCGTCGGTGACGGGCTTCGATCCCTATCCGGACTCCAACGCGGCGCGTTTCGACGATCCGTCGCTGGAGCCGTTGCTGGCGCCGCTCACCAGCGCGGCGATCGATCACACCGCGCGGCGGCTGAACTGGCGGCCGGACGGCTCCTATCGGCTGCTCAATGGCGCGGTGGCGGGGGCGTGGGATTTCGGCCGCGGTCGCCACCCGCCGGAGTCGGTGTCGCAGCTGCGCCAAGTGCTGGCGCTCGATCCGACGTTCAAGCTGTTGGTGGCGCACGGCCTGTTCGATCTGGCGACGCCGTATTTCGCATCGAAGATCATCCTCGATCAGCTACCGGCCTATGCCTCGACGGATCGCGTCCAGCTCGCGGTCTATCCCGGCGGCCACATGTTCTACTGGCGCGATGCGTCGCGCCAGGCGCTGCGCGCCGAAGTCGCGGCGATGATCCAGGACGGCCGCGCGGTCAGCCGTTGACGCCGCGCCAGCGCGCGTAGCGCCAGGGCAGGTACCAGCGCGCGCCGGCGGGCGCGGTGAGCGGCACGTTGTCGATGCCGTGGGTGCCCCAGGGCTGGCAGCGCAGCAGCCGCGCCAGCGTCATCCAGCCGCCGGCCCATAGCCCGAACCGCTCGATCGCTTCGTCGCCATAGCTCGAGCAGGTCGGCAGATGCCGGCAGTGATAGCCGACCAGCGGCGACAGCGAGTGGCGATACAGCCAGATCGCGCCGCGTCCGGCGCGACGCGGCAGCGCCAGAATCATCTTCCTACAGTCCGGACAGTCGATTGCGAGTTTCATGGGCGGGTTGTCACAAGTTTGCGCTGTTCGCTGCATGGTTGCTACGCAACGGAGTATTACGTAAGGAAACATCGGTGCCACAGTGCTGAAATATCGCACCTTTTTGGGCTTTGCGCAGCAAAAGTCGTATGGACGCGGCGCCCCGCCAGAGATACCTTTTTGATGTCGCTAACGTGACGGATTCGTGTGGGGCCAATGCCGACGCTCATGACGGGCGCGGGGAAGGGACCAGACTTGAAGCTCGTGCGGTCGCTCAAATTCGTCGGCAAGGCGCTGCTCTGCGCCGGGGCTTTGCGGCTTGCGCTGGCTTTCGTCACTGCGGCGCCCGGCACCGCGGCGCAGGCCGCCGCGCAACTCGAAGAGCGCAAACTGCCGATGCGGTTCAGCTGGGTGGCCTGCGAGCCGAATTGCCGCGGCTGGATTTCCGCGGTCGGCATCGTCACCTCTGACACTCCGAAGGATTTCGACGAGTTCGCCCGCGGCCGGCAGCTGTCCGGCGCCGCCGTGGTGCTGGATTCCAGCGGCGGCTCGGTCAACGACGCCATCGCGGTGGGACGGCGCTGGCGCAAACTGGGATTGCGCACCACCGTCGGCTCCACCATCCAGGTGCCCACCGCGAGCGGCCCGCAGGCCGCCATCGCGCCGCAGGCCTATTGTGAATCGATGTGTGTTTTCCTGCTGTTGGCGGGGTCCGTTCGCTATGTGCCGGAAGGCGCTCATGTGCGGGTTCATCAGATCTGGATGGGCGATCGCGCCGACGACGCCCGCGCTGCGAGTTACACCGCGCAGGACATGATGATCGTCGAGCGCGACATCGGCCGGCTGGCGAAATTCACTTTCGACATGGGCGGCACCGGCGATCTGTTGTCGCTCGCGCTCAACGTGCCGCCGTGGGAAAATCTGCACGAATTGTCGCGGCAGGAATTGGTGTTGACCAATCTGATCACCACCGAGGCGGTTGCCGAGCTGCTGCCGCCGCTCGACACCGCACCCGCCGCGGTTGCAGCGCTCAAGTCCAAGCCGTTGCAGGAGCGCGTGGCGAGCGAGGTGCCGCTGGCGCCGGCGATGCTGCTGCCGGTCGCCGCCAAGCAGGCGCCGACCAAGACCGCCGACGCCAGCCTGCCGACCGGCGGCCAGGCCGCCGCCGCCGCGCCGCAGCGCTAACCCCTCGTCGTCATTCCGCGGCGCGCGGGCGCAAGCCCAAGCGAACCCAGGAATCTTGCTGCGAGGGCCCGGCATGTTCGGTTGGGCATGAAGTCCAACCCAAATGCAGTCGTCATTCCGGATTGCGAGTTCGAAGAACGAGCAAGTCCGGAATCCATAATCCCTGCGGTGGTTATGAATTCCGGGCTCGCTCGCAGCTATCGCTGCTCGCGCCCCGGAATGACGGCGTTTTCGGTTGAACGCCGCGGACCTGCTGAGAAACTCTAGCCAGCCGCCGCCACCGATTGCCCGGCCTTGGCCTCGATCTGGCCGATCGCGTCGACCACGGCGTCGAAGGTCAATAGCGTCGAGGCGTGCCGCGCCTTGTAGTCGCGCACCGGCTCGAGCAGCGCGATGTCGGCCCATTTGCCCTGCGGCGGCGCGCCGTTTTCTTTCAGCATCTTGCGCACCGTCTCGCGCAACGCGCGCAATTCGCTGGCGGTGGAGCCGACCACGTGTTGCGCCATGATCGACGAGGAGGCCTGGCCGAGCGCGCAGGCTTTCACGTCATGGGCAAAATCGGTGACCACCGCGCCGTCCATCTTGAGGTCGACCTTGACGGTGGAGCCGCACAATTTGGAATGCGCGGTGGCGCTGGCGTCCGGCGCGGCCAATCGCCCCAACCTCGGGATGTTACCGGCGAGTTCGATAATGCGCTTGTTATAGATGTCGTTCAGCATCGGCTCTGCGGGGTCGGATGGGGCGCGCCTTGGCGGGCGCGATCGCCGACTTATATAGGACGTAGGCTGCGGAAATACAGTCCGGCCGCGCTGGCGTCCGCACGGAATTTGGCAATTCACATCGCCGGTTCCAGTGTTACACTTGGCAGGTGAGGGCCTCAGGCGCCCGGCGGCTGCAAAGCCGCCCCGTCTGCCCGGTGACACTCCGGTCCGCAGCGACCGGTCGAACGGAGAAAAGATGGACGCATTGATCAAGCCGCTGCGCGCCGGCAAGCCCGACGCCAAGCCCGCAGACCCCAAGGGTACGGAATTCAGGCCCGCCGAACTCGATCCCGCGGAGTTTCTCGCCGCCGCCGTGAAGCCCGACCAGCCGCGGCCGTCGCGCGGCGAGGCCGAGCAGGCGGTCAAGACGCTGCTGGCCTATATCGGCGAAGACACCGCACGAGAGGGGCTGTTGGATACGCCGCGTCGCGTGGTCGAAGCCTATGACGAGCTGTTCCAGGGCTACCACCAGTGCCCGGCCGAGGTGCTGAACCGCACCTTCGGCGAGACCGCGGGCTATGACGATTTCGTGCTGATCCGCGACATGAGCTTCACTTCGCATTGCGAGCATCACGTGATGCCGTTCTACGGCAAGGCGCATATCGCCTATACGCCGGTGGAGCGCGTCGTCGGGCTGTCGAAGCTGGCGCGGCTGGTCGACATCTTCGCGCACCGGCTGCAGACCCAGGAGCATCTCACCGCGCAGATTGCCGCGGCGGTCGACGAAGTGCTGAAGCCGCGCGGCGTCGCGGTGATGATCGAGGCCGAGCATACCTGCATGTCGGTGCGCGGCATCGCCAAGCAGGGCGCGGTGACCTTCACCAGCCGCTTCACCGGCATGTTCCGCGACAATCCGGCGGAGCAGGCCCGCTTCATGTCGATGATCCGCGGGGGGCGCTAAGCGCCTGTCGCTGCAGCGGATTGAGCCGTCATCCTGAGGCTGCGGGGCGAGCGCCACGCAACGCCGTCATCCTGAGGGGCTGCTCCGCAGCGCCCTGGCGCTGCGGAGCAGCCTCGAAGGATGACGCCGCAAGGACAGCGGTTGAACGATACGCGCGGCTGCACTTCAATGCCGCGGCCCATCCTTCGAGACGCCAGGCGTCGCTCTTCGAGCTTCGCCTGGCTCCTCAGGATGACGCCGGGTGTGTGATTTCTTCCAAGGGATTGGCCCAAGGGATTTTCCGATGTCTGCACCAACCACGCCTGCCGCCGCTCTCGACGACGTCGAGGAAGGCGTCGTGCTGCGTCCGAAATTCGATGCCGCCGGGCTCGTCACCTGCGTCACCACCGACGCGCAGAGCGGCGACGTGCTGATGGTCGCGTTCATGAACGACGAGGCGCTGAAGAAGACCATCGACAGCGGCGAGGCCTGGTATTTCAGCCGCTCGCGCGGCCGGCTGTGGCGCAAGGGCGAAAGCTCCGGCCACGTCCAGCGCGTGCTGGAGATCCGGGTCGACTGCGACCAGGACGCGGTGTGGATCAAGGTGGAGCAGGGCGGCGGCGCGGCCTGCCACACCGGCCGCAAGTCCTGCTTCTATCGCCGCGTCGACCGCGACGCCGAAGGCGCGCCGCTGTTGTCGCCGGTCGACGCCGAGCGGCTGTTCGATCCGGCCAAGGTGTATCGCTGAGCGCTCACGCCAGCCGGTTGGCGACCTCGCGCTGCTTCTCCCCGGCATCGGCGCCGGCGGCGCCGGTCCCGGTCGGGTCGGCGATGGCGTCGATATAATCCACCGCGGCGCTGCGCAGCTTGCCGTCGGTGAGGCTCATCACGCTGGATAGCGTCTGGATGTTGATCGAGCGGATGTTGTACTTGGTCCAGGCTTCCTGCTGCTGCTTGCTGCCGGCGGTGGCGCCCTTTTCCTTGTTGTAGAGCTCGAGCGCGGTACTCGCCGCCTTCAGCGCGTTGAGCCCGGCGATCGCCTTCAATTCCTTGGCGAGATCCGGATCGTCGGCGAACAGCTTTTCGATCTTCTTTTTCCAGGGGCCTTCGGTGGTGACGTTGCCGAATTTGTCGACCTGCAGCCGCACCGAGTCGTCGAGATTGACGTTGAAGAAGGCGAAGGCTTTGGTGAGTTTCTGCGCCAATGCGTCGCTGCGCTTTTCCAGTCGCTCGTCGAAGGTCATTTTCAGGTCGGCGACCGCTTGGGCGTCGGCCTGCGCCTTGGCCAGCATCGCCTTGGCGTGTTCGGAGAGTTCGACCTTGGCGGCTGCAGTGGTGGTGCTTGCGGGCGCGGCGCCGCCGTTTGCCGTTGTGGTGGCCGCGGCGGACTCCGGCTTGAGCCCGCTCTGCAGCAAGGCTGCGGAGGAGTTGCTGGCGGGACTGCTGCTGGCGATGGCGTTCATGTCGGCCTCCCGCGCGGCTTGCGCTAATCGTGTCGGCGCATGCGGTTCAGACATGATTGGAAACACGTTTGGGTTAACCGATGGTGTCGCGCTGCAGCCGGCGGTAGCCGCCTGGCGCTGCGGCCGGCAACATCGTTAATCCCGCATTAACCATAGTGTCTGAAGGTAACTTCGCAGGAGCGCTCAATGGCGCCCGAACTAACCGCCGTCGGTCGAAGGCAGCGGGGGGCCAGCGATGACGGTCGATGCTTCAACCACCTCAGCAACATCCGCCGCGGCGGCGCGGGCGCAGATCGCCGGCGCCATCAAGCAGGCGGCGGGCTCGACCGGGACCAATTTCGGTTACCTGGTGACCACCGCGAAAATGGAATCCAATTTCGATCCCACCGCGGCGGCGTCGACCTCCTCGGCGAAGGGATTGTATCAGTTCATCGAGCAGACCTGGCTCGGCACCGTCAAGGAAGCCGGCAGCCAGTTCGGCTACGGCCAATATGCCGACGCGATCACCAAGTCGGCCAGCGGCGGCTATTCGGTGAGCGACCCGGCGGCCAAGGCCGCGATCCTGAAACTGCGCGACGATCCGGTGGCGAGCTCGGCGATGGCCGGGGTGCTGACGCAATCCAACAGCTTCAAATTGACCGGCGAGATCGGCCGGCGGCCGACCGACGCCGAACTCTACATGGCGCATTTCATGGGGGTCGGCGGCGCCGCCAAGCTGATCAACAACGCCGAGAACAATTCGAGCGCCTCCGGTGCCGCGCTGTTTCCCAATGCCGCGAGCGCCAACCGGTCGATCTTCTACGACCGCGGCGGCAATGCCCGCAGCGTGTCGGAAGTCTATTCCGAATTGGCGTCGCGCTACGATCAGGCCGCCAATTCGCAGTCCACGCTGGCGACGATGGCGGCCGCAGGCGGCGCGCCGATCATGCTGGCCAGCGCCGTGGCGCCGGCGGATAGCGCCGCCTATCTGTCGAGCTTTCCGGACCTGCGCTCGGCGACCCCGGCCACCACCGCGACGGCGGACTCCTCCGCCACCACGCCGCAATATCAACCGGGGTTTCGCTCGCTGTATCAGCCCGGCGATCGCGCCGAGCCGGTGTCGAGCGCGGTGCAGGAGCTGTGGGGCAATCGCGCCTCCACCGCCGCGACGACCCCGACCAATTCGACATCGTCGGCGCTGTCGCAGACCCCGAATGTGCGGCCGCCCGAGCCGCTCGATCTGTTCAGCGATCGCACCGGCGCCTACAGCGGTTAGCTCCAAATCCAGCCGTCATTCCGGATTGCGAGGGCGTAAGCCCGAGCAAGTCCGGAATCTATAACCCCTGCAGGGGTTATGGATCCCGGGCTCACTCACGGCTTCGCCGTTCGTGCCCCGGGATGACGGCGTTAGAACGACGCGCCGCGGTCGGCTGATCGCGCGCTGCGCGTTGCCCTCCAAGGGTTTCCATCCGTGTCTGTGGCATTAACGAAACGTCAATAAACCCAAACGGTTATGGTGAACCCTTTGTTAAGCGTCATGGTTTATTTTATCTGACAGTGGCGCCGCGTCGCGGTGTCTTTTGCAAGTTGCGTAAGCCGGCAGACCCATGATCGTTCGGCAGTTCATCAGTTG
Organism: Rhodopseudomonas palustris BisB18; assembly: GCF_000013745.1. Lineage (GTDB taxonomy): Bacteria > Pseudomonadota > Alphaproteobacteria > Rhizobiales > Xanthobacteraceae > Rhodopseudomonas_A > Rhodopseudomonas_A palustris_F. The sequence goes on along the minus strand of NC_007925.1, from coordinate 3,453,192 downwards.
GATCCGCACCGCCCCCGCGGGCGAGCGCGCCGAGGCCACCCGCTCGTTGGCGCGGGCCTGGCTGGTTTCAGACCTTTCCGACGCCGATCGCGCGGCCGCCGAAGGCGCGCTGTTGATGCAGCTCGACGATTGTTCGCCCTTGGTGCGACTGGCGATGTCGGAAGTGTTCGCGCGCAGCGCCGATGCGCCGGCCTCGATCATTCGCGCGCTGTCCACCGATCAGGCCAGCGTCGCGGTGCCGGTGCTGGAATTCTCCCCGTTGCTGATCGATGCCGACCTGGTCGATATCGTCGCCACCGGCAATTGCCAGATGCAGTGCGCGATCGCGCGTCGCGCCGCGTTGCCGGCGTCGGTGTGCGCCGCCATCGCCGAGGTCGGCTCGCCGTCGGCGGCGCTGGAACTGATCGAAAACCCGCACGCCGAATTGGCGCCGTTTTCCTGGGACCGCATCGTCGAGCGCCACGGCCATCTGGCGGCGATCCGGGAATCGATGCTGGTGCTGGAAGATCTGCCGGCCGCGACGCGGTTGGCGCTGGTCGGCAAACTGTCCGATACGCTGGCGCAATTCGTGGTGGCGCGGCGCTGGCTCAGCGCCGATCGCGCCGAGCGCGTCGTCGCCGAGGCGATGGATCGCTCCACGGTGGCGATCGCGGCGCGCTCGCGCGACGACGACATGCGCGGCCTGATGCAGCATCTGCGCGCCACCGGACAACTCACCGCCGGCCTGATCCTGCGCGCGCTGTTGTCCGGCAATCTCGAACTGTTCCATCAATCGCTGGTGGAATTGACCGACTTGCCATACGGCCGCGTCGCCGCGCTATTGCACGATGGCGCCAGCGCCAGCCTGAATGCCTTGCTGATCCGCGCCGGCCTGCCGGAATCCACCTTCCCGGCGTTCCGCGCCGCGCTCGAGGCCGCGCAGCAACTCGGTTTTGCCGACAGCACCGACGGCGCGGCGGGGCTGCGCCGGCGCATGGTTGAACGGGTGCTGACTCACTGCGAGACCGGCAGCGATGCCGCGGGGCCGTTGCTGATCCTGCTGCGGCGCTTCGCCACCGAATCCGCCCGCGACGAGGCCAGCCGCTATTGCGACGACGTGCTGGCGGAGGACTGGGTGGCACGGTTCGAATGGGCGGCGATGGCCGCCTGAGCAAGGGCCCGGGATAAAAGCGGGCGTGCCCCGGACGCAGCGCGGCGCGCCGCGTTTGCGGCGTGGTGCGCTGCAGAGCCGGGGGCGTTGCGGATGCGGCCTTCGTAGCGGTCCCGGCTCTGCTGAGCAGCGCCAAGGCGCGGCCCAGCGCCCGGGACACGAGCTCTTAGTTAGAGCATTTTCGGTTAAGATTGCTGCGGTTCAAGAGTCTCGGGCCGTCATTCCGGGGCACCAGCAGCGTCAGCTGCGAGTGAGCCCGGACTCCAGAATCACCGCGGGGAGTATGACTTCCGGACTTGCTCGTTCTTCGAACTCGCAATCCGGAATGACGACGACATTTTCGTTGGACGATTCAATCCTAATCGAAAATGCTCTAGCAGCACCCCTCGAACTACTCCGCCGGCGCGATGCCCGGCGCCAGGATCGCCTCGAGGTGGTCGGGGCGATCGTGGTTCACCGCGGCGAGATATTCGTCGGCGATGGCGCGCAGCCTGCGGCTCAGCTCGCGCTCGACGCCGGCCTTGTCGATCTGCGCGTGCTCGCGCACGATCGCCAGAATCGCCTTGATGTGGTTGGCGATCAGATCCGCGGGGACTTGCTCGAGCTGCGGCGCGTGTTCGATGATTCGGCACAAGCTCTCGGCAGCGACGCCCGCGGTCGGGTAGCCGAAGGTGGCGGCGTCGCCCTTGATGTCATGGGCGGCGCGGAACAGCTCGCCGCGGGTGGCCTCGTTAAAACCCTTGTCGAGAACGGCGGCATGCGCGGCGCGCAGCCGCTCGCATTCGCTCGCCATCCAGTCCTGGAATTCGCCCGACAGCCCGGCCAGCGCCTGTTCGGCGCGGGCGATCGGATCGTCGCGATCCTTGTCGTCGACCTGGCGAAGCACCCGCCGCAGCGGATTGGCCTGAGTGATGACGTGATGGTCGGCGAAGGCCTTGACGCGCAGCGCCGGCTTCTTGGCTTTGTCCATGACGATCAAACCCCTATCCCGCGACGCGGGCCTTATCGAGCAACGACGGTTGATGGATCAGTTCGGCATCGCCGCCGTTGCGGCGTTCCGGCCCGATATAGGCGTTGGCGGCGCTGTTGCGGCGGCGGTCCGGGCCGAAATAATTCTTGGTCTTGATGAACGGCCGCGGATTGGCGACGACGTTGAGCACGCGCTGATACAGCGCCTTGGCGGAGATCGGCTTGGCGAGAAACTCGGTGACGCCGGCATCGCGCGCCACGGTGACGCGGCGCTTCTCGGAATGCCCGGTCAGCATGATGATCGGCGCGAACGGATTGCCCTTGGCCTCCGGCTGCCGGATCATCTGGGTCAGTTCGAGGCCGTCGAAGATCGGCATCGCCCAGTCGGTGATGACGATGTCGGGGGCGTAGTGGCTGTACATCTCGAGCGCAGTGGCGCCGTCCTCGGCCTCGTAGACCTCGCGGGCGCCGAACGAATGCAGCAACGTGCGCAGGATGCGCCGCATGTGCGGATTGTCGTCGCAGACCAGAAAGCGCAGCTTGTTGAAATCGATCCGGAACATGACTCGGCTCTGACGTGGCACCGACGGGGCCGGTATACCTGCCGTTAACTCTATGCAGACGTCGTTAATGAAGGGTTGAGAGGGCGGGGGAGGGCGGCGAAGCCGTGTCCCGGGCGCGGCGCAGCGCCCTTGCGCTGCTCCGCAGACCCGGGACCGTTCCGAGGACGGCGGCTGCTTAGCGGCCAATCGCTTTGCATCTGACCATGCCCGGGACCAAAGCCGCGGCGACCACAAGCGTGCCCCGGACGAAAGCCGCAGTACAGTAGCCCGCATGAGCGCAGCGATATGCGGGTGAGCTGAGACGAAGAGAAGCCGGAGGTCGCGGCGGTCATTTGGGCTACGCTTGCTCAGAGACGACTAAGCCGGGCGCGGTGCGGCGCCTTTGCGCCGCCCGACAGACCCGGGCCCGTTACGAGGGGATCTTTCCCAAGGTCGTGAAAGCTGCAAGTCCTATAAGTACAAATGGGGTAAGGGGAACACATGGCACTTCTGAACAAGGAAGAAGAAGTCCGCGAAGTCTACAGGCAGCTTGAAAGTGACCTAGCCACGCTATTCAAACTGGTATTTTCCTTCCGAAAGCCAGTAACAGAAGGTGACATACGGATCGCATCCGTCATTTTGCGTAAATGGCTGACCGACGGATTGCTCGGGAAGCTGTGCAACGCCGCAGGGGTTAAGGCCACTGTCCAAGTACTCGATAACAGTATCCCACTCGCCGCACTCGCGGAGCACCCGGCCATCAACTACTTCCTGACGGCCGGTGTTCGATTCAATGGCGTGCCGATCTGCGGGATCTACAATTCTGGAGATCCGTTTGCGGGCGGACCACAAATTCCAGTCGATCAAATGCATGAGCGCGAAATGAGAATTAGTGAATTTCTGGCGCAGAAGCGATTGTATTTTGATGGCTCTCTGTTTTCCTGTGCTGACATAATAAAATTCACTGCCAACAAGCTAGGTGGCGCTCACTTTGATATGCAGCGTACTCCGAACTACGAAAAGATCGATCAAGCTTCGAACTACATGAAGTACGGTGGGCCCCTTCCCAGTGCAGAGTGGGATCCGGGGAGTGAAATCTATATGGTTCTAGAGCCGACCAGCAATGAGGTGCTTAGTGGCTTGCATATCGAGATTGTTGCCGCAGCAACTACATTCATTCAGATCAAGTTCGACGGAATTCCGATCATGAAATTGGCGACCAAGGTGTCCTTGCGGACACGCGCACGGCGGTTACTGGGATTAGATAGAGCTCGATTTCGTTTCTTTCAAAATTCGAAGCCAGATTAAGCCGTCTTGACTATCCATGTTGCTAAGTCAAGCGAGTCAAAGTTGGCCTGATCGGGTTTCCTGCCGTCGAGGCCCAGGGCATTGGCACTCCAGGGCCGCGGATTAATCCGTGTGGTGATCGCAAACCGACCGCCGAAGACGAGGCCAGACATTTGCGATGGGGTTTCGCAACCGAACCCGCCGGGCGGTGCGCGGCTCACGTCCCCGTCGCGGTATTTTTATAGGGCGAGGGCAGCTGTCCTCGCTTTTGGCTGCTCGTTGCCGCTAGGAATAATGTCCGTTCGGTGATTTTTTCGTGGCGGAGACGCCCCGAAGCGCCGAACTCGAAATGTGGCTGCGGTCACAATGTCGCCGCAACGCTTTTTAATGCGTCATTGCCGCTGCCGCAGGTTTGCCGCAACTTGCCCGCTCCAAATTCTGCAATGAATTCAATGAATCACAATTTGCTCGCGAGCAACCACGCATGCGCTCCGCGCAACGCCGCTGATTGTCAGCAAGTCATTGAAGCGGCGAGGGATTTCGATGCGGTCGGCGCCCCGCAGCGCTCAATACCCAAACTGCTCGCTGAGGATGCGTTCTTCCAGACTGTGCCCGGGGTCGAACAGCATCCGCATCGAGATGGTCTTGTCGGAGATCACTTCGACTCTTCGGACGTCGCGGGCCTCGTCGTGGTCGGCGACCGCCGCGACCGGGCGCTTGTCGCCTTCCAACACTTCGATCACCACGAAGGCGGTGTTCGGCAGCAGCGCGCCGCGCCAGCGCCGCGGCCGGAATGCGCTGATCGGCGTCAGCGCCAACAGTGCTGCGTTGATCGGCAGGATCGGCCCCTGCGCCGACAGGTTATACGCGGTGGAGCCGGCCGGCGTGGCGACCAGGATGCCGTCGGCGATCAGTTCGCTCATCCGCTCGCGCTCGTCGATGATGATGCGCAGCCGCGCCGCCTGATGAGTCTGGCGAAACAGCGCCACCTCGTTGATGGCGTGGTAGATATGCACGGTGCCGTGAACGTCGGTGGCGCGCATCAGCAACGGATGGATCACGGTGTCGCGCGCCGCGGCGAGCCGGCTGCGCAGATCCACCGCGCTGTATTCGTTCATCAGAAAGCCCACGGTGCCGCGATGCATGCCGTAGATCGGCTTGTTGCTGCGCATGTGCTGATGCAGGGTCTGCAGCATCAAGCCGTCGCCGCCGAGCGCCACGATGACGTCGGCCTCGTGCGGATCGACGTTGCCATAGGCGTCGGTCAATTGCAGCAGCGCGGCCTGCGCCTCGGCGCTGGGGCTCGCGACGAAGGCGATCCGAGAGTAGCGCGAAGGATGGGTCATGAGGGCGGCCTCTGCGGGCATTCGGCAGGAATGAACGACGTCGTGCCGTCGTCTATACGACCTGTCGCGCGATTGTCGAGGCGCGACTGTGCGGCGTCGGGACGGCCTGGTTGCAGTCCACCGCCGAGCGGGCAAGCTGACGAACGCTTCATCCACATGAATGAAAGCCGTTGCGGCGCTTCAGGAACGGTTCAGCGCGCCGATCCTAGCGTCGCTGGCATGAACGATGAGCCGGCCGATCGACCGCTCGCTTTCAGGTCCAGATGCCATAGGAGACGATCATGATGAAGACCATTTCCGCAGCCTTGCTCGCGGCTTCGATGTTGGCGGCGCCGGCGATGGCAGCCGGCAGTGCGCCCGCCGCGCCGGCCCCGGTGACGACGTCGCTGTCGGCGAAGCCTTCGCCGTTGAACGCCCAAGCCAAGATGGTCCGCCATCACCCACGCCATGTGGCGCGACATCATCACGCTGCCAAGCGGATCGGCGCGCATCGGCCGCATCATGGCTCGCACCGTGCGATCAAGCCGATCGGCCACGCGGTTCGGCACGGCTGACGCCGTTCGGCGCGGCGGGTTGCGTAAGCCCGCCGCGCCGGCTCGCTTGCCGGGTGAGTTGGCAATTCCAATCCGCTGACGGAGCGGTTAAGACATTGGCGGACGCCCGGACTTTCCGACCTGCGAGCCCGCCTTGAGACCGTTGATCCACCCCGCGACATTGCTGCTGCTCGCCGCGACGCTTGGCGGCTGCGCCGGCGTCAGCAACATGACGTTCACCGATGATGCCGGCACCGGCAACCAGCCGTTTCCGACCAACTACCGGTCCGAATTGTTGGCGTTCTTCAGGACCTATCTGACCGATCCAGTCGGGGTCCGCGACGCGATGATGGCCGATCCGCTCCAGCGCAGCATCGGCGGCCGGCAGCGCTACGTCTCCTGCCTTCGCTTCAACGCCCGCAAATCCGATGGCAGCTATATCGGCATCCGCGACCGCGTCGTGGTCTATGTCGACGCCCGGCTCGACCGCATCATGGAAGAGCCCGGCGACACCTGCGCCGGGGTGAATTACCAGCCGTTTCCCGAGTTGGAGAAATTAACCCGCTGAACAGCCTGGAGGTTGTACGGAACTCGGGTGTTGCCGCTTGGTCACAGTTACGAACCATCGTCGCTGTCGAATTTCCGCCAAGCAACCAAACTGGTGCCACGTTGTTTTCCGACATATGGGATCGCACAACAGGGGAACCAAAATGAGAAAGCTCTTGCTCGGGACGGCCGCCCTGATGGTCCTTGCGGCGCCTGCCTTCGCTGCCGATTTGCCGGCGCCGACCTACACCAAGGCGCCGGCCTACACCGCGCCGGAAGTGGTCTACAACTGGACCGGTTTCTACATCGGAGGCCACGTCGGCGGCGCCTTCGCCGGCGACAACAACATTTCCGGCAACGATGGCCAATTCCTCGGCGGTGTGCAGATCGGCGCCGATTATCAATTCACGCGGAACTGGGTGGTCGGTCTCGAGGCGCAGTACAGCTGGCTGCCGTCGAACGACAATGGCGGTCTGGCGTTCCCCGGCGGATCGCTGGTCACGCAGGACAATCGCGGGCTGGGTTCGGTGACCGGGCGGCTCGGCTACACCTGGGGTCCGGCGTTGCTGTATGCCAAGGGCGGTTATGCATTCCGCGACTCCAGCCTCGACCTGAGCAACACGGGCGTGGGCGTGCCCTTCACCACCAGCGGCAACCATCGCGACGGTTACACCGTGGGTGCCGGCCTCGAATACATGTTCGCGCCGAACTGGTCGGCCAAAGTGGAGTATCAGTACTACGATTTCGGCAACACCACCTTCACCGGCGGCCCGCCGGATGTGCTCGGTGCCAGCGTTCGCAACGACGAACACACCGTCAAGGCCGGCTTGAACTATCGTTTCGGCTGGGGTGGCCCGGCGGTCGCAAAATACTAAGTCGTCTTTCTCTCATCCATCGTCAGGCGGAAGGCCGGCCTCGCGCCGGCCTTTTCGCTGCGTCCGCGGGCCTCCGCGTTCTGGTCCGCCGGGGCAGGGTGACGGCGGCAGGTTTGGGCCGCTGTGCCATGCCCGCGCGAGAATCAATCGTAAACGAGTCCTGAATCACCGCGAAAATAACCTGCGGGACTCCGGGGCGCGAATCGCCCGATGTTGTCGGTGCGATGAACATGACCCTCAACACCCACCGCAATGCCATTCAGACCGTGCTGGCCGTCGGCCTGTCGGTGGCCTGCGCGGTCAATCTGATCGTGCTTTGGACGATGCTTTAAGGGCTGGAAGGACGTAAGGCATAGCAGCGAACTGCTCGCAAATGCCGGTCGGTTTGCAGGCCCAGCCGCCAGGTGAGCTGCACGACTAATGGTGCCGGTTGAGAGGATTGAACTCCCGACCTTCGGTTTACAAAACCGCTGCTCTACCGCTGAGCTAAACCGGCATTTCGCCGCACAGCTAGCAGCGCCGCCGCGCCGCGACAAGGCCGCCGGGCAAGATTTGTCGGCATGGTGGCGGCGCCGGAACCGGTGCCGCTGCTAAGCTCGGCCACCCAAATCCTTGCAATTGAGCTCCGATATATCCTTTCGCGTTAGGCTTACCGGCAAATCGGGCCGCCGCCTTAACCCATCGTCGCGTGTTTTCGGCTACCTTTAGCCAAACAGGGGTGAGGGTCGACCATGCGTGGGGCTTGTGCATTGGCCATTCTGATCGGAACGACGTGGAGTGCGGCGGCGCTCGACAGCGGGCCGTCGATCGTGATTCCGGGGCGGCCCGGCGTGCCGATCATCATCAACGGCCGCGACGCCTCCTACGCGGTGATCGAAGGCGATTGGGGATTGGCGCGCGGCACCCACGTGCAGCCGACGATCTATGGCGGGCGCTATATCGATCCGGTGCCGCATGTCGGGCACTATTATCCGGGGTCGAGCCAGTTGCCGGGCTACGGCCGGCTGGAAATCGAACCGCCCGAGAACCGCAAATTGCCGAAGCCGGCCGAGAGTTTTCATCAGTCCTGGTCGGCGCAATCGGCGCCGCCGGCGGCGCAGCCGGAGGCGTCGTTCGATCCGCCGCCGGTGATCCTGGCGCCGGAATTGCCGCGTCCGAATTTCCGCAGACCACGATACTAACCCGCAAGAAAACACCCACAGGAGAGCGTCATGCGTTTAGTGATTTCTGGAGTGGCGGCGGCCGCCGCCGTGTTGGCAGTCAGCTCCGCCCCGGCGATGGCCTGCGGCGGCGGCCTGTTCACCAGCTGCTCGCCTTGCGCGCAGACCTACGTGTCGCCGTGCGGCCAGCCGGCCTATGGCGGCTATTATGGCTACGGCGCGGCCTACGGCATCGGCGTCGGTTACGGCCTCGGCTACGATATCGCCACCAGCTACGAACGGCTGCCGGATCCGTCGCCGCAATATTACTACGTCAATCAGGGCCCGACCTATTCCGGTCCGGGGATGTATGCGCCGGAGCCGTATTATCAGGAAGCCACGGTGTCGCGCGGCTATTCCTACGGCTATCGGCATCGCCCGCAATATCGCTCCTGGCGCGGCCATGGCTATGCCGGCTACGCACGTCCGAGCTATCGTTACGGCTACGGCCATTCCGGCTATCGGTCTGGCTACCGGTCCGGCTATGCAAGGCCGGGCTACGCGCCGCGCTACGGCTTGCCGTCGCATCGCATGACGCCGGCCATGCATCACAACATGCGCTATGGCATGCCGCGTTACGGCGCGCCGCGCTACTCGGCGACGCCGCGCGGCGGCTATGGCGCCCCGCATTACGGTCAACGCCATTATCGCTGATCGAGGTCGATCCGGAACTCGGCGCTCGCCCGCACCTGTTGCGAGCGGGCGTTGTCGTTTTGGAGGCGGGGCACCCTGAAAAGCTCGCGAAAAATCTTGCGGCAAAGCCGTGGCAGATTGAGCGGCGGCAAAAACCGGTTATGCTGCCCTTGAGGCTGCCCGAGAACGCGGCCGGACCAAGGGAGAGACCGTATGACAGCCAGCATCGTCGGGTGGGCGCACACGCCGTTCGGCAAGCTCGAAGCCGAGACCGTCGAGAGCCTGATCGTGCGGGTGGCGGCCGACGCCTTGGCGGACGCCGGCATCGCCGCCGCCGACGTCGACGAGATCATCCTCGGGCATTTCAACGCCGGGTTCTCGCCGCAGGATTTTACCGCCGCCTTGGTGCTGCAGGCCGACCCCGAGCTGCGGTTCAAACCGGCGACCCGGGTTGAGAACGCCTGCGCCACCGGATCGGCCGCGGTGCACCAGGCGGTGAAGTCGGTCGCCGCCGGCGCCAAGATCGTCTTGGTGGTCGGCGTCGAGCAGATGACCAAGACCCCGGGGCCGGAGATCGGCAAGAACTTGCTGCGCGCCTCCTATCTGATCGAGGACGGCGACACCCCGGCGGGCTTCGCCGGCGTGTTCGGCAACATCGCGCAGAAGTACTTTCAGAAATACGGCGACCAGTCCGACGCGCTGGCGATGATCGCGGCGAAGAACCACCATAACGGCGTATCGAATCCCTATGCGCAGATGCGCAAGGACATCGGCTTCGACTTCTGCCGCGCTGAGGGCGACAAGAACCCGTTCGTCGCCGGCCCCCTGAAACGCACCGACTGCTCGTTGGTGTCGGACGGCGCTGCGGCCTTGGTGATCACCGACGCCGACACCGCCAAGGCGATGTCCAAGGCGGTGACGATCAAAGCCACGGCGCACGCTCAGGATTTCCTGCCGATGTCGAAGCGCGACATTCTGCGGTTCGAGGGCTGCAGCGTGGCCTGGCAGCGCGCGCTGCAATCCGCCGGCGCGACCCTGCAGGATCTGTCCTTCGTCGAGACCCACGATTGCTTCACCATCGCCGAACTGATCGAATACGAGGCGATGGGCCTGACGCCGGCCGGGCAGGGCGCCCGCGCCATCAAGGAAGGTTGGACCCGCAAGGACGGCAAGCTGCCGATCAATCCGTCCGGTGGCCTCAAGGCCAAAGGCCATCCGATCGGCGCCACCGGGGTGTCGATGCACGTGCTCTGTGCGATGCAGCTGCTCGGCCAGGCGCCGGAGGGCATGCAGATCAAGGACGCCAAGCTCGCCGGCATTTTCAATATGGGCGGCGCCGCGGTCGCCAACTACGTCTCGCTGCTCGAGCCGGCGCGCTGAGTTCCGGGGATGGCCGGAAAGTCCGGCGAAGACCGGCTGAGCTAACCGCCCGATCGCATTTGCGACGGTTGCCGACGGACTCCGAGCACCCCGGCGAAGGGTGTGCTCGGAGATCTCGAACGCTGCCTGCCAAGCCAGCCTTGACGTCGCGTCAGCCCGCCACGATCGCCAACACCTGGCCTTCGGCGACGACGTCGTCGAGACCGACCAACAGCGCGGTCAGCGTGCCGCCGGCGGGAGTCGCAGCCGGGATCTCCATCTTCATGGCTTCGACCACCACTATGTCATCGCCCGCGCCGACGGCGCCGCCGACCTCGACCGGCAGCGCGCAGACCCGGCCGGCGACTTCGGTGACGATTCTGATTTCGGCCATCTGCACTCCCGGTTTGCGTGCGCGCTTTCGCCGCAAACCGCCGACGGTATTGCGATAAAATATGCGCCAAATAGTTAGTATCAGACCGCGTCAGTCGCGCGACTGGATGTTGTCGATGCAGATTGCCTGATGTAGCGTGCTGATCAAGTGGAATTATATTCCACACTGCGGAATGAGAGCGATGCGCTGCGGCGCCCCGATGGGCGGTGTGACGCGAGCGCGACGGGCTCTCACAATCACGTGGACAAAAAATGGGACGACGCTCGGAACGCTTAAGCAAACAAGGCCTCATCGCCGGCGATCTTTCAGGCGCGGACGATGTGATTCAGGTGGTGTCGCGCGCCTTCGACGTGCTGCGCTGCTTCGACGGTCACGAAGCCCGGCTGGGCAATCTGGAAATCTCCAACCGCTGCGGACTGCCGCGCTCGACGGTGTCGCGGCTGACCCACACCCTGACCCGGATGGGGCAGTTGGCGTATCTGCCGCGCGACCAGAAGTATCGCATCGGCCCGAGTGCGGTGGCGATGTCGACCGCGATGATGTGCGGGCTGCAGCTGCGGCATCTGATCCGGCAGCGGCTGCAGGAGGTCGCGGAAACCGTTCCGGGCACTATCGGCTTCCTGCTGCCGGACCGCTTTCACCTGGTCTATCTGGAATTCGCCCGCGCCCCGCATGCTTTGGGGCTGCATTCGATCACCGGCAGCCGGATTGCGATGACCCGCACCGCCGCCGGCCATGCCTACACCGCGGCGCTCGATGAGGACGTTGCCAGCGCGCTGCTCGCCGAGATGGAGCGCGAGATCCCGCACGACGCACAAGTGCTGCGCGCGCGGCTCGAGGGCAACCGCGCGATGCTGCGCGAGCGCGGCTACGTCACCGCATGCGGACTCTGGAGCCCGCACATCAATGGCATTGCAACACCGATGTGGTCGCCGCAGTACCAGACCAATGTGGTCGTCACCATCGGGCTGTTGTCGGCGATGTATGACGAACAGCGGATGCACGACGAGGTCGGGCCCGAGTTGAAGAAGCTCGCGGCCTCGATCAGCACGCTGATTCAGAACGCCGAGGGTGGCCTCTACGACAACGGCAGCGAACTCACTTTGCGCCCGGCGATGCCGCACAAGACAGTCACCACGGGGGAGATGTATGGTCTGGAAGCCGGAGCTCGACGAGTTGGCCCGCCGCGAAGCCTTCGCGCGGCAGATGGGGGGCGTCGATAAAGTCAAGCGCCAGCATGACCAGGGCCGGCTGACGGTTCGCGAGCGCATCGCGCGACTGATCGATCCGGGCAGCTTCCACGAGGTCGGCGCGGTGGCCGGCGTCGGCGACTACGACGAGCAGGGCGAACTGCTCGACGTCACGCCGGCGAACTGCGTGTTCGGTCGCGGCAGCATCGATGGCCGTCCCGTGGTGGTGGTCGGCGACGACTTCACCGTGCGCGGCGGCTCGGCGGATGCCTCGATCCATCACAAGCCGCAGATGGCCGAGGAGATGGCGCACGATTTCCGGCTGCCGATCATCCGGGTGATCGAAGGCTCCGGCGGCGGCGGCTCGGTGAAGACCATCGAGACCAAGGGCGCCGCCAACCTGCCGGGCGGCATCGGCGGCTCGCAATGGTATTGGTACACGATCGCCAATATGGCGCAGGTGCCGGTGGTGGGGTTGGGGCTGGGCTCGGTCGCCGGCCTCGGCGCCGCGCGGCTGGTGGCCAGCCACTATTCGATCATGACCAAGAGCTCGGCGATGTTCGTCGCCGGTCCCCCGGTGGTGGCGCGGCTCGGGCAACAGCTCGACAAGATGCAGCTCGGCGGCTTCGAGATCCAGACTCGCGCCGGCGGCGTCGATCATGCGGTCGACACCGAAGAAGAGGCGTTCGCTTGCGCGCGGCGTTTCCTGTCCTATCTGCCGTCGTCGGTGCACGACCTGCCGCCGACGAGTCCCTGCAACGACGATCCGCAGCGCGCCGAGGAGGCGCTGTTGAAGGCGGTGCCGCGCAATCGCCGCCAAGTCTACAAGATGCGCCCGATCATCGAGGCGGTGGTCGACAACGGATCGTTCTTCGAGATGAGCGCCAATTTCGGCCGCTCGATCATCGCCGGATTGGCCCGGCTGGAAGGCCGCGCGGTGCTGCTGTTGGCGTCGGACCCGTTTCACTACGGCGGCTCGTGGACCGCGGAGGCCTGCCAGAAGCTGGTGCGCTACGTCGATCTCGCCGAGACGTTCCATTTGCCGATCGTCTATCTGATGGACTGCCCCGGCTTCATGATCGGGTTGGAGGCCGAGAAGGCGGCGACCATCCGCCATGGCGTGCGGGCGATGGCGGCGGTGAACCAGACCACGGTGCCGTGGTGCACCATCATCGTGCGCAACGCGTTCGGCGTCGCCGGCGTGGTGCATCAGCCGGCCAACCGGCATTCGCTGCGCTACGCCTGGCCGTCGGCCTATTGGGGCTCGCTGCCGCTGGAAGGCGGCATCGAGGCGGCGTATCGCTCGGACCTCGCCGAGGCCGACGATCCCGCCGCCAAGCTGAAGGAAATCGAGGAGCGGCTCAATAGATTGCGCTCACCGTTCCGCTCGGCGGAGAAGTTCTGGGTCGAGGAGATCATCGACCCGCGCAAGACCCGCTCGCTGCTCTGCGAATTCGCCAGGCTGGCGGAGCCGCTGCGTACGCCCGGCGTGGCGAAGATGGCGATCAGGCCGTAGCTTTTCGCCTTTCCCGCCACAGGCGCCGTCATCCTGAGGTGGCCCGAGCGGAGCGAGTGCCTCGAAGGATGCGGCCGCGCGTGCTGCGGCGCCACGGCCCCTCGCGGCCATCCTTCGAGACGCCCGGCTTCGCGCGATGCGCTTCGCCGGGCTCCTCAGGATGACGGCGCGTGTGGAGGAGCCGCCGCAATGGCGGTGAGGTCGTCCGAAGAGGTCATCCCAAGCAGCTCATCCCAAGCAACCTCGTCCTGAGCGCCGTCATCCTGAGGTGCCGGAGCGGAGCGAGGGCCTCGAAGGATGCGGCCGCGCGCGCTGCGGTGCCACGGCCCCTCGCGGCCATCCTTCGAGATGCCCGGCTTCGCGCGATGCGCTTCGCCGGGCTCCTCAGGATGACGGCGCGTGTGGAGGAGTCGCAGCAATGGCGGGAGGTCGTCCGAAGAGGTCATCCCAAGCAGCTCATCCCAAGCAACCTCATCCTGAGCGCCGTCATCCTGAGGTGCCGGAGCGGAGCGAGGGCCTCGAAGGATGCGGCCGCGCGCGCTGCGGTGCCACGGCCCCTCGCGGCCATCCTTCGAGATGCCCGGCTTCGCGCGATGCGCTTCGCCGGGCTCCTCAGGACGATGGCGCGTGTGGAGGAGTCGCCGCAATGGCGGGAGGTCGTCCGAAGAGGTCATCCCAAGCAGCTCATCCCAAGCAACCTCATCCTGTGCGCCGTCATCCTGAGGTGCCGGAGCGGAGCGAGGGCCTCGAAGGATGCGGCCGCGCGCGCTGCGGTGCCACGGCCCCTCGCGGCCATCCTTCGAGATGCCCGGCTTCGCGCGATGCGCTTCGCCGGGCTCCTCAGGATGACGGCGCGTGTGGAGGAGTCGCCGCAATGGCGCCTCACGCCGCAGAAACTTGCCGGTATAATGACGGCCATCATATCATGGGCGGCGCAGGATGGCGCCAGCCACAAATGCGGTGTGGGACGACTTTTGGCATCAACGGATTCGTGTCCCGGACGCCGAGCAACGCCTTTGCGCTGCGATGCGAGCCGGGACCGTTCCAGGCGCTGCGTTCCGTCACGGCCCCGGCTTTGCGGCACACCACGCCGTAACTGCGGCGCGCTGCGCTGCGTCCGGGGCACGTCTCGTAGCTTTGCGGTCGACCAAAAGACTGCAGCGTATTGTCGCGAATGGTGCCATTATATGATTTCAAACATTCAATGGACAACCGATGCGCTATTCCAAGGACCACAAGCAGGAAACCCACGCCCGGATCGTCAAAAAGGCGTCGGTCCGGTTGCGCGAAAAGGGCGCCCATGGCATCGGCGTCGCCGACCTGATGAAGGAGGCGGGGCTCACTCATGGCGGATTTTACGCGCATTTCGAGTCCCGCGAGGCGCTGCTGGTCGAGGCGTTCGGCTATGCGATCGACCGCTCCAACGCGCGCTGGCGCAGGCTCGCTGCCGAGCTGCCGCCGGAGCAGCGGCTGACGGCGATCGTGGACTCCTATCTGACCGCGTCGCACCGCGACGACCCCGGCCGCGGCTGCGCGGTGCCGGCGCTCGGCGCCGAGATCGCCCGCGAAAGCCCGAAGACCCGCAAGGCGTTCGCCGCCAAGCTCGAGGAGATGATCGAGATGGTGGCGGAACAGATCGTCGACGCGCCGCCCAAGCTGGCGCGCAAGCAGGCGATCGCCGCGATGGCGACGATGATGGGAACGCTGCTGCTGGCGCGGATCGCCGGCCATGGCGAGATCTCCGACGAAATTCTCAGCGCCGGCCGCGAGGCCGCACTGCATCGCGCCCCGGCGGTAAAATCGACCGTGAAGCCGCGTCCGGCCCGCAAACCCGCCGTGGCCCCGGCCGCGGACTGAGGCGTTTTCTCAAGGCACGCATTCGCGTTCGAGGTTTGCCGGCGCTGCACGAGCACGATAGTCTTTCGGCTGAAGCGCGCGGGGAAGCCCTTCCCAAACGCCGCAAAATCCATTCAAGATATTTCCAAGATCAGCTTCTGGAGGAACGTATGCGCTCAATCGGGCATTTTATCGCTGGCCGCGAGGTTGCTGGAACGTCGGGTCGGTTTGCCGACGTGTTCGAACCGATGACCGGCGAGGTGCAGGCGCAGGTTGCGCTCGCGACCAAAGCCGAGCTGCGCGCCGCGGTGGAAGATGCCAAGCAAGCGCAGCTGGCGTGGGGCGCCACCAACCCGCAGCGTCGCGCCCGGGTGATGATGAAATTCCTCGAGTTGGCGCAGCGCGACTACGACAAGCTCGCCGAGTTGCTCGCCAGCGAGCACGGCAAGACCGTGCCGGACGCCAAGGGTGACATCCAGCGCGGCCTCGAAGTGGTGGAATTCGCCTGCGGCATTCCGCACCTGATGAAGGGCGAATACACCGAAGGCGCCGGCCCCGGCATCGACATCTATTCGATGCGGCAGCCGCTCGGCGTGGTCGCCGGCATCACCCCGTTCAATTTCCCGGCGATGATCCCGATGTGGAAATTCGCCCCGGCGATCGCCTGCGGCAACGCCTTCATCCTCAAGCCCTCGGAGCGCGACCCCGGGGTTCCGATGGCGCTCGCCGCGTTGATGATCGAGGCCGGATTGCCGCCGGGCATCCTCAACGTCGTCAACGGCGACAAAGAGGCGGTCGACGCCATCCTGGACGACCCGGATATTCGCGCGGTCGGCTTCGTCGGTTCCTCGCCGATCGCGCAATACATCTATGAGCGGGCGGCGGCGACCGGCAAGCGCGCGCAATGCTTCGGCGGCGCCAAGAACCACGCCATCATCATGCCCGACGCCGATCTCGACCACACCGTCGACGCCCTGATCGGCGCCGGCTACGGCTCCGCCGGCGAGCGCTGCATGGCGATCTCGGTCGCGGTGCCGGTCGGCAAGGCCACCGCCGACGCGCTGATGGAGAAGCTGATCCCGCGGGTCGAGGCGCTGAAGATCGGGCCGTCCACCGATCCGTCGGCCGATTTTGGCCCGCTGGTGACCAAGGCGGCGCTGCAGCGCGTCAAGGACTACGTCAAGGTCGGGATCGAGGAGGGCGCGACGCTCGCGGTCGACGGCCGCGACTTCACGCTTCAGGGCTATGAGAACGGCTTCTATATGGGCGGCTGCCTGTTCGACAACGTCACCAAAGACATGCGGATCTACAAAGAGGAGATTTTTGGACCCGTGCTGAGCGTGGTCCGTGCGCACGACTACGCCGAAGCGCTGGCGCTGCCGTCCGACCACGACTACGGCAATGGCGTTGCGATCTTCACCCGCGACGGCGACGCCGCGCGCGACTTCGCCGCCAAGGTGAATGTCGGCATGGTCGGTATCAACGTGCCGATCCCGGTGCCGATCGCCTACTACACCTTCGGCGGCTGGAAGAAATCCGGCTTCGGCGATCTCAACCAGCACGGCCCGGATTCTATTCGCTTCTACACCAAGACCAAGACCGTCACCGCGCGCTGGCCAAGCGGCGTCAAAGAAGGCGCCGAATTCTCGATCCCGACGATGAAGTGAGGTAGCATCGAAGCCGTAGTAATCGGAGAAATGCGATGGCACAGGCGGTAACGCGGAGTCGCGCGGACGAGTTGGAGGCGGCGTTCAGGCGCCGTGCACGCGCCAACGGCCGGACGTTCGAGCAGGAGGCCGAGGAGGTTCTGAAACGCAACCAGAAATTCTCGCCGGAAGAGCGCGTGGCCGTATCGCGTTACTTTCGGGCGCAATTCCCCGGGCTACAGCCGGCGCTCACACTCGACGAAGTCCGGGAAGGCCTTGAGTGAGCGACTTCGTTGTCGATGCGAGCGTTGCTGTGAAATGGTTCGTCAACGAAACGGATTCCGAATTGGCTGACGACCTCTCGTCCATTCAGCACCGTTTGTTCGCTCCGAAGCTGATCGTGACTGAGGTCGCAAACGTTCTGGCCCGCAAGGCGGTCGCCGGCCTTCTTCCAGCCGATAGAGCATTCGGTTTTCTGCGATCGTTGCCCAACTATCTAAACGACGTCATCGATATCGATGAACTGACCGAGCCGGCGTTCCACAATGCGGTGCTGCTTCGCCATCCGATCTACGACCTGATCTATCTCGAAGCCGCGCGGCGGCTTGACGCGCTGCTTATCACCGCGGACCGTCGGCTCGTGGAGAAACTCGCGAGCACCGAGCATGCCCGCTACGTGACACTTCTCTCCGATTGGCAATCCGCATGACGATCTTCACTCTCACCGACGACCAACTCGCCGTCCGCGACATGGCGCGCGACTTTGCCGCGGAAAGAATTGCGCCGCATGCGCTGCAATGGGATCAGGACAAGTATTTCCCCGTCGAGGTGATCCGGCAGGCGGCGGCGCTCGGCATGGCCGGGATCTACATCCGCGACGACGTCGGCGGCAGCGCGATGACGCGGTTCGACGCCGCCTTGATCTTCGAGGCGCTGGCGCAGGGCTGCCCGACGGTGTCGGCGTTCATCTCGATCCACAACATGGCGAGCTGGATGATCGACGCCTACGGCAATGCCGAACAGCGCAACAAGTGGTTGCCGAAGCTGTGCAGCATGGAGCTGATCGCGAGCTATTGCCTGACCGAACCGGGCTCCGGCTCTGACGCCGCCGCGTTGCGGACCCGCGCGGTGCGCGACGGCGATCATTATGTGCTGAATGGTCAGAAACAATTCATCTCCGGCGCCAGCGCCGCCGGGCTCTATGTGGTGATGGTGCGCACCGGCGGCGAGGGGGCCGGCGGGATCTCGACGCTGGTGGTGGAGGGCGACACGCCGGGGCTGTCGTTCGGCGCCAATGAGCGCAAGATGGGCTGGAACGCGCAACCGACCTGTGCGGTGATGTTCGACAACGCCCGCGTGCCGGCCGCCAATCGGCTCGGCGAGGAAGGCATCGGCTTCAAGATCGCGATGGCCGGGCTCGACGGCGGCCGCATCAACATCGCGGCGTGCTCGCTCGGCGGCGCGCAATCGGCGCTCGACAAATCGCTGAGCTACATGAAACAGCGCAAGGCCTTCGGCAAACGGCTCGACGAATTCCAGGCGCTGCAGTTTCGCTTGGCCGACATGGCGACCGAATTGGAAGCCGCGCGCACCTTGGTGTGGCGCGCTGCCGCGGCGCTCGACCGCAAGGATCATGACGCGACCATGCTCTGCGCGATGGCCAAACGGTTCGGCACCGACGTCGGCTTCGAGGTCGCCAACCAGGCGCTGCAACTGCACGGCGGCTACGGCTATTTGAGCGAATACGGCATCGAGAAGATCGTCCGCGACCTGCGGGTGCACCAGATTTTGGAAGGGACCAATGAGATCATGCGGCTGATCGTGGCGCGGAAATTGATCGAGGCCGCGCGATGAATGCGCCGCTCAACGAACCGGAACTGCTCGTGCGGCGCGAGGGCACAGCCGGCGTCATTCGCCTCAACCGGCCGAAGGCGATCAACGCGCTGACGCTGGAGATGGCGCGCGGCATCGATGCCGCACTGGACGTCTTCGCGGCCGATCCCGACGTGGCGCTCGTGTTGCTGGAGGGCGCCGGCGAACGCGGGCTGTGCGCCGGCGGCGACATCCGCACCTTGTACAACAGCGCGCGGCAGGGCGGCGATCTCGGGCCGGTGTTTTGGCGTGAAGAATATCTGCTGAACGCGCGGATCGCCGGCTTCGCCAAGCCTTACGTCGCCTTGATGGATGGGCTGGTGATGGGGGGCGGCGTCGGCATCAGCGGCCATGGCAGCGTCCGCGTGGTAAGCGAGACCACCAAGATCGCGATGCCGGAGGTCGGCATCGGTTTCTTCCCCGATGTCGGCGGCACTTATTTGTTGTCGTGGGCGCCGGGCGAGAGCGGTGCTTACTTCGGGCTCACCGGCGCGATCATGAACAGCGCCGACGCGATCTATGCCGGGTTTGCGGATGTCGACGTGCCGGCGCACCAATGGCCGGCGCTGCGCGACGCGCTGATCCAGGCGCGGCGCGGTGCGTCGGCCAGCACCGTCCGCGGCATCGTCGCGGGCTTTGCCGCGACGCCGCAGCCGGGCCCGGCCGAGCGGCATCGCGATCAGATCGACGCGGCCTTCGCCCACGACACCGTTGAACAGATCGTCGCGGCGCTGTCGCGCGACGGCTCGGCGTTCGCGACAACCACGCTGCAGGCGTTGAACAGCAAGTCGCCGACCAGCCTGAAAGTGGCGCTGAGGCTGTTGCGTAGCGCCCGGCACGCGCCGTCGCTCGAGGCCTGCCTGGTCGACGAGTATCGCGCGGCGCTCGAAGTGTTCGTCAGCGCGGATTTCGTCGAGGGCATCCGCGCCGCGGTGATCGACAAGGACCGCAGCCCGAAATGGCGGCCGTCGCGGCTCGAGGACGTCGGCGACGACATCGTCGCGCGCTATTTCGAGCCTCGCGGCGACCGGGAGCTGAGATTTCCGGACTAACGCGATAACAACAAGACGTGGAGGGACAACAATGAGCAAGGTCGCCTTTATCGGGCTCGGCAATATGGGCGGGCCGATGGCCGCCAATCTGGTGAAGGCCGGGCGCAACGTCGCCGGCTTCGATCTCGTCGCAGCCTCCTGCGCCGCCGCCAAGGCCGACGGCGTGACCATCGCGGGCTCGGCCGTCGAGGCGGTGGCCGACGCGAAAGTTGTCGTCACCATGCTGCCCGCCGGCAATCATGTGCTGGCGGTGTGGGACGAGATCCTGCCGCGCATCGCTAAAGGCGCGCTGATCATCGATTGCTCGACCATCGACGTCGGCAGTTCGATCCGCGCCCACGCCGCGGCCGCCAAGCACGAGGTCGCCTCGGTGGATGCGCCGGTGTCGGGCGGCACCGGCGGTGCCAAGGCCGCCACGTTGACCTTCATGGCCGGCGGCGCGCAGGTCGCGTTCGATGCCGCCAAGCCGGTGCTCGAACTCATGGGCAAGAAGATCGTGCATTGCGGCGGCCCCGGTGCGGGGCAGGCGGCGAAGATCTGCAACAACATGATCCTCGGCATTTCGATGATCGCGGTCAGCGAGGCGTTCGCACTCGCGGAAAAACTTGGGCTGTCGCATCAGGCGCTGTTCGACGTGGCCTCCACCTCGTCGGGGCAGTGTTGGTCGTTGACCAGCTATTGCCCGGTGCCAGGGCCAGTGCCGACCTCGCCGGCCAACAACGACTACAAGCCCGGCTTCGCCGCCGCCTTGATGCTGAAGGATCTGAAACTGTCGCAGGAGGCCGCCAAGGCCGCGGGTGCCGCGACGCCGCTCGGTGCCCATGCCGAGGAGATCTACGCGGCGTTCGCCGACGCCGGCCACGGCGGGACGGATTTTTCGGGGATCATCAACTATCTGCGCGGGCAGGCGGGGACGTGAGGGTGTGAGCGCCGTGTCGCAACGCGCCGTCATCCTGAGGAGCCGCGCGGCGTCTCGAAGGATGCGGCTCCAAGGGCTTGCGGCCCATCCTTCGAGATGCCCGGCTTCGTCCTTCGGACTTCGCCGGGCTCCTCAGGATGACGGGAGCGGGTGTTGAAGCGTAACTAACTGAGGGTCGGAAAACCGACATCAGAATAACAAGGGTTTGGGGAACGAGACATGACCACTTTCAAAGACGCAAGGGCGTTTCTGCTGGGGCAGCGCACCGATTACGACACCGCGGTGGCGGATTTCCGTTGGCCCGATCAGGCGCCCTTCAACTGGGCGCTGGACTGGTTCGATGCCGAACTCGCCGGCGATCCCGCCAGCAAAGACCGCACCGCGCTGTGGATCGTCGACGCCGCGAGCGGCGGCGAGACCAGATTGTCGTTCGCGGAGTTGTCGCGACGCTCCAACCAGACGGCGAATTTCCTGCGCGCGCAGGGGCTCAAGCGCGGCGATCATCTGTTGCTGCTGCTCGGCAATGTGGTGCCGCTGTGGGAGATCATGCTGGCCGCGATCAAGCTCGGCCTCATCGTGATCCCGGCGACCACGCTGCTGACGCCCGACGAATTGCGCGACCGGCTGGAGCGCGGCCGCGCCAAGTTGGTGGTGGCGGCGCCGGATCAGGTGGCGAAATTCGCCAACCTCGGCGGCGCGGATCTCGCGCGCGTCGTGGTCGGCGAGGCGCAAGCGGGCTGGCTGCCGTTTGCGCAAAGCGCGGACTATCCTGGGAGTTTCGCGCCGGATGCGCCGACCGACCCGGACGAGCCGATGCTGTTGTACTTCACCTCCGGCACCACGGCGAAACCGAAGCTGGTGCGGCACAGCCAACGCAGCTATCCGATCGGCGCGCTGTCGACGATGTATTGGCTGGGGCTGCAGCCCGGCGACGTGCATCTCAACATCTCGTCGCCGGGCTGGGCCAAGCACGCCTGGAGCTGCCTGTTCGCGCCGTGGAATGCGGGGGCCACGGTGTTCGTGGTCAACCAGCCGCGGTTCGACGCCAAGAGCCTGCTGGCGACGGTGGTGCGCTGCGGCGTCACCACGCTGTGCGCGCCGCCGACGGTGTGGCGGCTGTTCATTCAGGAGAAACTCTCCGACTATAAGGTGGCGCTGCGCGAAGTCTGCGGCGCCGGCGAACCGCTCAATCCGGAAGTGATCGATCAGGTGAAGTCGGCCTGGGGGCTCACCATCCGCGACGGCTACGGCCAGACCGAGACCACCGCGCTCGCCGGCAATTCGCCGGGGCAAGTCGTGAAGATCGGCTCGATGGGACGGCCGCTGCCGGGCTACCAGGTGATCATCACCGATCCCGACGGCAAACCGGCGAAAGAGGGCGAGATCACCTTGAAGCTCGGGGCCGATCGTCCCGCGGGCTTGATGCAAGGTTATCAGGGCGAGGGCGGCAGCTTGAGCGGCGCCGACGGCGAGGTCTATCGCAGCGGCGACGTGGCGTTCGCCGACGACGAGGGCTATCTCACCTTCGTCGGCCGCACCGACGACGTGTTCAAATCCTCGGACTATCGGATCAGCCCGTTCGAACTGGAGAGCATCCTGCTCGAGCACGAGGCGGTCGCCGAAGCCGCGGTGGTGCCGTCGCCGGATCCGATTCGTCTGGCGATTCCGAAAGCCTATGTGATGCTGGCGGCCGGCACCGAGCCGTCGCGCGACACCGCGCTGTCGATTTTCCGCCATCTGCAGGCGCGGCTGTCGCCGTTCAAGCGGATTCGGCGCATCGAGATGGTCACCGAGCTGCCGAAGACGATCTCCGGAAAGATCCGCCGCGTACATCTGCGCCGGCTGGAGCGCGACGACGACCGCAGTGATGCGTTGCGCGGCCACGAATTCCGCGAAGAAGAATTCGCCGAGTTGCAAAGCCCGCGCGGCGCCGCGCCGGCGGAGGGGTAGCGGCCCCTTAGATCTACGCGAGCACACCGCCGTCATCCTGAGGAGCCCGGCGCAGCGCGTCAGCGCGAAGCCGGGCGTCTCGAAGGATGCGGCCGCACGCGGAGCCGCATCCTTCGAGGCTCGCGCGAACGCGCGAGCGCCTCAGGATGACGACTCTCTGCTCGGCGCGGGTTTGCCCGTCAGCAGCGACGACGACGTCGGAGCGTGCCTGCGGACGCGCTCTCCGCACCCGCCCGAAAAAATCGCTTGGCGCCTGGCCGCGACCTGTGGAATGTGCGTCGCAACAATAATCGTGACGGAGAGCACATGACTGCGGTGGTGGAACGCGAGGCCTATCTCGCGATGGCGGGGCAGGAAGTCGGCGTGTCGGCCTGGCATCTGGTGGATCAAACGCGGATCGACGTATTCGCCGACGCCACCGAAGATCATCAATTCATCCACGTCGATCCGCAGCGCGCGGCGCGCGAGACCGCGTTCGGCACCAGTATCGCCCACGGCTTTCTGACGCTGTCGTTGCTCAGCGTGTTTTCCTACGAGGCGATGCCGAAAATCCGCGGCGCCACCATGGGCGTCAATTACGGTTTCGATCGGCTGCGCTTCATCTCGCCGGTGCGGGCCGGGTCGCGGGTGCGCGGTCGCTTCATGCTGACCGAAGCGACGATGCGAAAGCCGAACGAACTGCTGTCGCGCACCGCGGTGAGCGTCGAGATCGAGGGTGAGAAGCGCTCGGCGCTGGTCGCCGACTGGCTCGGGTTGATCTATTTCGCAGAACAAGAAACCACGGTTTGAAATTTCAGGGACGGCAACCATGACTATTCGATTTGACGGACGCGTCGCCATCGTCACCGGCGCAGGCAATGGGCTCGGGCGCGCGCACGCGCTGGGGTTGGCCGCGCGGGGCGCCAAAGTCGTCGTCAATGATTTCGGCGGCGCCCGCGATGGCAGCGGCGGCTCGATGACCGCGGCGGAGGCCGTGGTCGAGGAAATCCGCGCCGCCGGCGGCATCGCGATGGCGGACGGCGCCGACGTCTCCAATTTCGAGCAGGTCAAGGCGATGGTGGCAATGACCACCGCAGAGTGGGGGAGCGTCGATCTGTTGTGTGCCAATGCCGGAATCCTGCGCGACAAATCCTTCGCCAAGATGGAGCTCGCGGATTTCGCCAAGGTGATCGACGTGCATCTCAACGGCACGTTCTATTGTTGCAAGGCGGTGTGGGACGGTATGCGCGAGCGCAACTTTGGCCGCATCGTGGTGACCACCTCGTCATCGGGACTATACGGCAATTTCGGCCAGGCCAATTACGGCGCCGCCAAAGCCGGCATCATTGGTTTAATGAACGTGCTCGCCGCCGAGGGCCGCAAGACCGATATCCGCGTCAACACCATCTCGCCGACCGCGGCGACCCGGATGACCGAGGAACTGCTGCCGCCGCAGGCCTTGGCGCTGCTGAAGCCGGAATCGATCACGCCGGCGGTGTTGTATCTGTTGAGCGACGACGCGCCGACCCGCACCATCATCGGCGCCGGCGCAGGCTCCTTCGCGGTGGTCAAGCTGATGGAGAGCGAAGGGCTCAACCTGCCGGAATCCGACTGGACCCCGGACGCCATCGCGGCGCATTTCGCCGAGATTTCCGACATGTCGCAGGCGCGCGCGCTGGAGGGCGCCTTCCAGCAGACCGAGAAATACGTCACGCAGGCTGCGGCGCGGCTGGCGAAGGGGTAGGGCGCACGCGCGTCCCACTTTGCAGGGCGTCATCCTGAGGCGCCTGATTGCGCGCTTTGGCGCGCAGATCAGGCCTCGAAGGATGGGCCGCACGCTCCTGATCGTCATCCTTCGAGACGCCCGGCTTCGCTCTTCGAGCTCAGCCGGGCTCCTCAGGATGACGAGTCCTGGCGCGGCGCAATACGAAGGCCGCGTGAGGTCGCGTCGCTGACGTCATCGCCAAAGTTGCGATTTTACAAGCCGCGCCCGAGCGTGCATAGCCTCTCGCCATGACAGACAATTCGAACAGCGTGGCGATCATCGGCGCCGGTCCGGCCGGGCTGATGGCGGCGGAGGTGATCGCGCAAGGCGGCGCCCGCGTCACCGTCTATGACGGCATGGCCTCGGCGGGGCGCAAGTTTCTGCTCGCCGGGCGCGGCGGCTTGAACCTTACCCACAGCGAGCCGCTGCCGCAGTTTCTTTCGCGCTACGGCGCCGCGCTGCCGCATCTGCGAGGCGCGATCGAGGCGTTATCGCCCGATGTGCTGCGCGACTGGAGCGCTGCGCTGGGCCAGCCGACCTTCATCGGCTCAAGCGGACGGGTGTTTCCCACCGCGCTGAAGGCCTCGCCGCTGCTGCGGGCGTGGCTGCGGCGGTTGGATTCGCAAGGCGTCGAACTCAAGCTGCGACATCGCTGGCAGGGCTGGGGCGACGATGGCGCGCTGCGCTTCGCCACGCCCGACGGCGAGCGCACCGTGCAGGCGCAAGCGAGCGTGCTGGCGCTCGGCGGCGCGTCGTGGCCGAAGCTCGGCTCCGACGGCGGCTGGGTCGGCACGCTGGCTGCCAAGGGCGTGGCGATCGCGCCGTTGCAGCCCGCCAATGGCGGTTTCACCGTGGCGTGGTCGCAGATTTTTCGCGATCGTTACGAGGGGCAGCCGTTGAAGACCGTGGCGCTGTCGTTCGGCGGCCGCGTGGTGCGCGGCGAGGCGATGATCACCAAGAGCGGCATCGAGGGCGGCGCGGTCTATGCGCTGTCGGCGGCGTTGCGCGACGCCATCCTCGCCGATGGCGAGGCGACGCTGCACGTCGCGCTGCGGCCCGACGTCTCGCACGAGGATCTTTCGGCGCGGCTCGCGGCGCCGCGCGGCAAGGCGTCGCTGACGAATTTCCTGCGCAAGGCGGCGCATCTGACGCCGCTCGGCGTCGGCTTGCTGCAGGAGGCGGCGATCGCGCAAGGCGTGGCGTTGTCGACGCTGACGCCGGCTGAATTGGCGGCGCTGATCAACGCGGTGCCGATCCGGCTGAATGGCCTGGAGCCGATCGCGCGGGCAATTTCGACGGCGGGCGGCATCGCGTTCAGCGAGCTCGACGCGGATTTCATGCTGCGCAAATTGCCTGGCGTGTTCGCCGCCGGCGAGATGCTGGATTGGGAAGCGCCGACCGGCGGCTATCTGCTGCAGGGCGCGTTCGCCACCGGCGCCGCGGCCGGGCGCGGCGTGCTGCGCTTTCTGCGGCGGTGACAATTGCGTCGCCGTCGGCGCGATCGCCGATCGACGTTGGCGACCTCTCAAAAAAATCGCTGACCTCTCCGCGTCATGGCCGCGCTTGTCGCGGCCATCCACGCTCACGAGCAGAGCTTTCCATGTTTCCGTGGATGGCCGGGACGAGCCCGGCCATGACGGGTTGGGTTCAGTGCCGCATCAGCGGCGTCAGCATTGCGGATCGTCGCATGCCGCTGTCAGGTGCGCCCGCCGCTCACGCGCTCTCGATTTCCTCGCGCAGCATTTCCAGTTCCAGCCACTGATCTTCAGCGATCTGCAGTTCTTTTTGCGCGGCGGAGAGCGCCGCGGAGGCGGTGTCGAATTTCTTGCGGTCCTTGGCGTACAAATTGGGATCGTCGAGAAAGCGGTGCTGCTTGGCGATCTCCGCCTGCAGCTTGGCGATGGTCTTGGGCAGCGTGTCGAGCGCGTGCTTTTCCTTGAAATTGAGCTTGCGCTTCGGCGCGCCCGCCGCCGGCTTGTCGCCTCTGGCGACGGCCTCCTTGGCGGTGTCGGCCTTGGCGGTTTCCACCGCCTTGACGGCGGCGCGCGTCAGATCGGCGCCGCGCTGCTTCAGCATGTCGGAATAGCCGCCGGCATATTCCACCCAGCGGCCGGCGCCTTCCGGCGCGATCACCGAGGTCACCACGCGGTCGAGGAAATCGCGGTCATGGCTGACCAGGATCACGGTGCCCTCATAGTCGCTGAGCATTTCTTCCAGCACGTCGAGGGTTTCCAAATCGAGGTCGTTGGTCGGTTCGTCGAGCACCAGCAGGTTCGACGGCTTGGCCAGCGCGCGGGCCAGCATGACCCGGCCGCGTTCGCCGCCGGAGAGCACTTCCAGCGGCGTGCGCATCTGCTCCTGCGCGAACAGGAAGTCCTTCATGTAGCTGACGACGTGCTTCGGTTTGCCGTTGACCATCACGCTGTCGCCGCGGCCGCCGGTCAGGGCTTCGGCCAGCGTCGATTTCGGGTCGAGACTTTCGCGGCCCTGGTCCAGCGTTGCCATCTCGATATTGACGCCGAACCGGATGCTGCCGGAATCCGGCGGCGCCGCGCCGGTCAGCATGTTGATCAGCGTGGTCTTGCCGGCGCCGTTCGGGCCGACGATGCCGATGCGATCGCCGCGCTGCACCCGGATCGAGAAATCGTCGATGATCGTGCGGTCCTCATAGACCCGGCCGATGCCCTTGGCCTCGATGATCAGCTTGCCGGATTTCTCCGCCTCGGCGGCGTTGAGGTTGGCGGAGCCCGCGGCGCCACGATAGTCGCGACGCTGCTCGCGCAGCTCGAACAGAGTGCCGAGCCGCTTGACGTTGCGCTTCCTGCGGCCGGAGACGCCGTAGCGCAGCCAATGTTCCTCGGCGACGATCTTACGGTCGAGCTTGTGCTGGTCGCGCTCCTCCTCGGCCAGGACGTCGTCGCGCCATTGCTCGAAATCGGCGAAGCCGCGGTCGATCTGGCGGATCTGGCCGCGGTCGAGCCAGGCGGTGGAGCGCGACAGATTGGTCAGGAAGCGGCGGTCATGGCTGATGATGACCAGCGCGCAACGCCGCGCGGCGAGGTCGCCCTCCAGCCATTCGATGGTGGTGAGGTCGAGATGGTTGGTCGGCTCGTCGAGCAACAGGATGTCGGGATTGGGCGCCAGCATCCGCGCCAGCGCGGCGCGGCGGGCCTCGCCGCCGGACAGATGCGCCGGGTCCTCCTCGCCATGCAGCCCGAGTTGTTCCAGAAGGTACGCCGCCTGGTAATGCTCGTCGCCGGCATGCAGCCCGGCTTCGACATAGGCCAGCGTCGTCGTGAAGCCCTCGAAATCCGGTTCCTGCGGCAGATAGCGGATGGTGGCGCCGGGCTGCACGAAGCGGCTGCCGCGGTCGGGCTGCACCAGGCCTGCGACGATCTTCAGCAGCGTCGATTTGCCGGAGCCGTTGCGGCCGATCAGGCAGACCCGCTCGCCGGCGGACACCGACAGTTCCACCCCGCTGAGCAGCGGGGTGCCGCCGAAGGTCAGCGCGATGTCTTTCAATTGGATCAGCGGAGGCGCCATGGTCTCTCAATTCAAACAGAGTGTTACGCGGTTTTGTTGCTGCGTTGGATGCGGCGGATCGCGGTATCCAGCGCGGACAGAAAGGCGGAGCGGTCGCGCGGACTGAAGCCGCGCGGCCCGCCGGTGACTTCGCCGGCCGAGCGCAGATCGGTCATCAGATTGCGCACCGCCAGCGTCATGCCGATCGAGGCCTCGCTGAACGGCTTGCCGTTCGGCGCCAGCACCTCGGCGCCTCGCTTGACGCAGCGGCTGGCCAGCGGCACGTCCGAGGTTACCACGATATCGCCCGGGCCGGCGCGTTCCGCAATCCAGTCGTCGGCGGCGTCCATTCCGGGCCCGGCGGCGATCCGCTCGATCGAGGGATCGGCCGGCACGCGGATGAAGTTCCCCGCCACCACGCTGACCGGCAGGCCATGGCGGGCGGCGACCTTGTAGATTTCGTCCTTCACCGGGCAGGCGTCGGCGTCGACATAGATGCGGGTCGGGCTCAAGCGGGGCCTTCTGTGGTCGCGGGGCTGGGGTGCTCACCCGCGACTTTGCCGCGGCTGCGTCGAGGCGTACCATCTTGGGTGCCAATCAACAACTTTTGCAGCTTTGCGGGGAATGATGACGGTTTTGCCCGAGCCCTATCGCGTGATCGCGCACAACAGCGCCAAGCAGTCGGATAACAAGATGCATGACGACACCGTGGCGCGGCGATTCGGGTTCACCGGCGGGCTGGTGCCCGGGGTCGACGTCTTGGCCTATATGACGCATCTGCCGGTGGCGAAATGGGGCCGCGCCTTTCTGGAGCGCGGGCTGATCGAGGCACGCTTCCTCAAGCCGGTCTATGACGGCGACGACGTCGAGGTCGTTGCCGAGCCGGACGGCGAGGGGATGACGATCCGGGTCGAAAGCCGCGGCGAACTCTGCGCCGCCGGCGCGGCGTCGCTGCCGGAACATGCGCCGCCGGCGCGGCTCGGCAATTTCCGCGTGGTGGCGCCGGTGACGATCCGCCGGCCGGTGGATTCCAGCTCCTACGAGCTCGGCAAATGGCTCGGCACCGCGCCGCAATGCTGGGCCGGAGAGGCGGCGGTCGGCTACCTCGCCGAAGTGCGCGAGGCCGATCCGGTCTACCAGGCCGAAGACCTGCTGCACCCCGGCGTGCTGCAGCGGATCATGAACCGGGTGCTGATCGAGAATGCGCTGCTCGGCGCCTGGATCCATGTCGGCAGCGAAATGCAATTGCTGAACGCCGCGCGCCCGGCCGACCAGCTCTCCGCGCGCGCCAAAGTGACCGGCAATTACGAGAAGAAGGGCCATCGCATCGTCGAGCTCGACGCGCTGATCGTCGCCGGTGGCGACACCCCGATCGCGCATTGCCACCACGTCGCGATCTATCAGCCGCGCGCCGCGGCGGCCGCCTAGCGCTCAGCGTGGCCCGGACGTTCTTGCTCTCCCCGCGAACGGCTGGGAGAGGTGAAGCCGCGTCTCACGCCGCCTTGTTCTTCGTCGCTTCGATCGCCCGCCAGACCCGCTCCGAGGTCAGCGGCATGTCGAGATGATCGATGCCGTAGTCGGACAGCGCGTCGAGCACTGCGTTGACCAGGGTGGCGAGGCTGCCGGCACAGCCGGCTTCGCCGCAGCCCTTGGTGCCGAGCGGATTGGATGTGGCGAATGTCGGGTGATCGCCGATCGTCATCATCGGAACGTCCTCGGCGCGCGGCAACGCGTAATCCATCAGCGAGCCGGTGATCGGTTGGCCGCTGTCGTCGTAGCTGACCTTTTCCATCAAGGCCTGGCCGATGCCTTGCGCGACGCCGCCGTGCAATTGTCCCGCAACGATCATCGGATTGACGATGGTGCCGAAATCGTTGACCCCGGTATAGCCGACCACGCTGGTAGCCCCGGTGTCGGGATCGATCTCGACCTCGGCGACGTGGCAGCCGTTGGGAAAGGTCGAAGGGATGTCGTTCACGGTGTGGTCGACGTCGATCGACGACGGTATGCCGTCGGGGAGGTTGCTCTCGCGCAGCCGCTGCGCCAGTTCGAGAATGTCGATGCCGCGGTCGGTGCCGACCACAGTGAAGCGGCCGGCGTCGAATTCGATGTCGGCTTCCGCGGTTTCCAACAGATGCGCCGCCGCGATCTTGCCCTTGGCGATCACCAGCTTCGACGCTTCCACGATCGCCATGCCGGAGGCGGTGATCGAGCGCGAGCCGCCGGTGCCGCTGCCGGCGTGCACCAGGTCGCTGTCGTTCTGCTGCAGCGCGATCCGCTCGAACGGCACGCCGAGTTGCGCCGCCAGCACCTGGGCGAACGCGGTGGCGTGGCCCTGGCCGTAATCCAGCGTGCCGGTGATCAGGGTGACGCCGCCGTCTTGCTCGAACACGATCTTGCCGAGCTCGACGCTGGGCGGCGCGGTGACTTCCAGATAGCTGCCGACCGCGATGCCGCGCAATTTGCCGCGCTTCTTGCTGTCGCGCTTGCGCTTGGCAAAGCCCGCATAGTCCGACAACGTCAACGCCTTGTTGAACACGCCGAGGAAGTCGCCGCTGTCATAGGTCATGCCGGAGGAGGCCTTGAACGGCAGCTGCGACGGCTTGATGAAGTTGCGCTTGCGCAAGGCGAGACGATCGATGCGCATTTCGTCGGCGGCGCGGTCGATCAATCGCTCCATGAAGTAGTTGGCCTCGGGCCGACCGGCGCCGCGATAGGCGCCCATCAGCGTGGTGTTGGTCAGCACGCATTTGATGTCAACGCTGTGCAGCGGCGTGCGATAGACGCTGGAGAGGTTCTTGCCGGTGTTGAGCGACAGCGGCGAGGGCGACACCCCGGTGATGTAGGCGCCGAGATTGCCATAGCCGGAAATCCGCACCGCGAGAAAATGTCCCTCGGCGTCGAGCGCCAGTTCGGCGTGGATCTGCTGCGCACGGCCGTGGCTGTCGGACAAGAAACTGCTGGAGCGCTCGTCGGTCCATTTCACCGGCCGGCCCAGCGCCTTGGCGGCGTGCAGGATGCAGATGTACTCCGGGTAGTTGATGTTCTTCATGCCGAACGAGCCGCCGACATTGCCGGTCAACAGGTGCACCTTGTCGTTCGGCACTTTCAGCAGTTTCGCCAGCGCGGCGCGGTTGCCGGAGACGCCCTGGGTCGGCACCTCGATGGTGTAGCGTCGGCTCGTCCTGTCATAGGCGGCGAGCGCGC
Organism: Rhodopseudomonas palustris BisB18; assembly: GCF_000013745.1. GTDB lineage: Bacteria > Pseudomonadota > Alphaproteobacteria > Rhizobiales > Xanthobacteraceae > Rhodopseudomonas_A > Rhodopseudomonas_A palustris_F. Next base: position 3,421,905 of record NC_007925.1, on the reverse strand, counting down.
TGCGTGGCTCCATCGCCACCACGGCGATGCGGGTGTTGGTGATGTCGAGCCTGGTGACGTGGGCGGCGGCGGCGAACGCGGCCTCGACCGCTGCGGTGTCGCCATAGTGATAGTCGAGCGCGACGTTGTCGGGGATGTGATCGTAGAGCCGCGGCGCGCCGGGCTTGGCGGCGTCCTCTGCGCTGGTCACCGCGGGCAGCGGCGCGATGTCGAGTTCGATCGCCTCGGCGGCGTCGCGGGCCTGCAGCAGCGTCTCGGCGACCACGATCGCCACCGGGTCGCCGACATAGCGCACCTTGTCGGTCATCAGCGCCAGGCGCGGGGTCTGCAAGAGCGGCGAGCCGTCGCGATTCTGCAACGGCAGCGCGCAGCTGAACGGGGCATAGTCGGCGGCGGCAAGATCGGCGCCGGTCCAGATCCCGAGCACGCCGGGCATCGCTCTGGCCGCGCGGGCGTCGATATTGCGGATCACGCCGTGGGCGTGGTTGCTGCGCAGCATCCAGGCATAGGCCTGGCCGGCGAGTTGCAGGTCGTCGGTGTAGCAGCCATGGCCGCGGACCAGGGTATCGTCTTCCTTGCGCCGCACCGGCTGGCCGACGCCAAATCGTTGCACCGCGAGCGCGTTGTCGCGCGGGAACGCGTGATCTTGCATAGCGCAATCCATCAAATGGCGACCAGGTCGCAATGTCGGGTCAAGGCAGCCGCCGGGATAACGCAGCGGCCGGGCTGCCACAACGCACGATTGGGTATGCGGCCTGCGCGACGCCTTGCGCCGCGCCGATGCGCTGCTAAACTTTCCGTGAATGGTTTCCTCGCTGGCCCCGCAGGGTCGCGGAAAGACAGATTAGATGATGGACGACACGCGGCTTCGCGACGGCCTTGAGCCGCGTGAGGAGCCGCAAGCTGCGAATGCTGTGGAGCGCGTCGGCGTTGCGGTCGACCCGGCCGACGGCTCGCGCGTGGCCGATGGTTCGCACACCCATGACGGGGTGTACGCCGCGATCGACCTCGGCACCAACAATTGCCGGCTGTTGATCGCGCGGCCGACCGGCGACGGCTTCCGGGTGATCGATTCGTTCTCGCGGATCATCCGGCTCGGCGAGGGCATGGCCGCCAGCGGCCGGATCAGCGAAGCGGCGATCGGCCGGGCGGTCTCGGCGCTGACGGTGTGCAGCGACAAAATCCACGCCCGCAAGGCCACCCGGCGGCGGCTGATCGCGACCGAAGCCTGCCGCGCCGCCGCCAATGCCGACGAATTCCTCGACCGGGTGGCGCACGCCACCGGAATCCGGCTGGAGGTGATCGACCGCGAGACCGAGGCCCGGCTGGCGGTGATCGGCTGTTCGCCGCTGCTCGATCCGCTGGGCCGCGGCGCCATTCTGTTCGATATCGGCGGCGGTTCCTCCGAACTGGTCTGGATCGAGCGCGACCCGGCGCGCCCGGAGCTGGCGCCGCGGATCAAGGCCTGGATGTCGATTCCGCTCGGCGTGGTGACGCTGGCGGAGCGGTTCGGCGGCAAGGTGGTGAGCGAGCAGTCTTACGCGGCTATGGTGCAGGCGGTGGCCATCCATGTCGCGCCGTTCGCCGCAGGGCTCGGCGGCGACCTGTCCGCGATGCACCTGCTCGGCACCTCGGGGACGGTGACGACGCTGGCCGGCATCCACCTCGATCTGGCGCGTTACGACCGCAGACGGGTCGACGGGGTCTGGCTCAGCGACGCGGAACTGACCGAAACCATCGCCAAGCTGCACGGCATGAGCTATCACGACCGCGCCGGCAACAGCTGCATCGGGGTCGAGCGGGCCGACCTGGTGCTGGCCGGCTGCGCCATTCTCGACGCCATTCGCGACGCTTTTCCGCTGCCGCGGCTGCGGGTCGCCGATCGCGGGTTGCGCGAGGGCATGCTGGTGGAAATGATGCGGCAGGACGGCGCGATCGGGCCCGCTTGAGGGCTTTTATGGCGCCGGGGTGTGCTAAGACTGCGCCCCAAACCCTTCGAGACAGACAGACAAAATGGCCAAAGACACCACCGGGCGCCTGCGCGTCACCGTCAAGAGCGCCGGCAGGCTGAAACTGTCGTCGAAGCTCTGGCTCGAACGCCAGCTTAACGATCCCTACGTGGCGCAGGCCAAGCGCGACGGCTTGCGCTCGCGCGCCGCCTACAAGCTGATCGAGATCGACGACAAATATCATTTCCTCAAGCCCGGCATTGCGGTGGTCGATCTCGGCGCCGCCCCGGGCGGCTGGAGCCAGGTCGCCGCCAAGCGGGTCGGCGCCGCCGACGGCCGCGGCAAGGTGGTGGCGATCGATCTGTTGGAAATGCCGGAGATCGTCGGGGTGGATTTCGCCCAGCTGGATTTCCTCCACGCCGAGGCGCCGGCCAAGCTCTTGTCGATGATCGGCGGCAAGGTCGACGTGGTGCTGTCCGACATGGCGGCGAACACCACCGGCCATCGCAAGACCGATCAGCTGCGTATCGTCGGCCTCGTCGAGGACGCCGCGGCGTTCGCCTGCGACGTGCTGAAGCCCGGCGGCACCTTCGTCGCCAAGGTGTTCCAAAGCGGCGCCGACGCCACGCTGGTGACCCAGCTGAAACGCGATTTCGTCACCGTCAAACACGTCAAGCCGGCCTCGAGCCGTAAAGATTCCTCGGAGCGCTACGTGCTGGCGATGGGGTTTCGCGGCGTGCCGACGACGCACGACGCCGACGCGCCGATGGCGACATCCTGACAGCGGTCCTCATCCATCGACCGCGCATTGCTGCCTCCCACGTCGCACCGGCGGCCGGGCTGCAAGTTGCCGCAAGAATGACGCTGTCACCGACTGCCTCGTAGAAATACTACCTAACGGGTATCGGACTACAAACGCGATTAGCTGTTGTCACATATGCTTCGCCGATTCCCGCAACGAATCGGTTCGACGATGGATATTCCAACCCCGATGTGCCGCGCCTGCGGCGTCGACCGCGAACTCGTCGAGGTCGACCACCCCAATCCCAGTTTCGAGGTGCCGCACTTCCGCTGCCCGACATGCCGCGACACGCTGCGGCTCGCGGTGCGGCACGACGGCTCAGCGCCGGCGGCGGGCGACCATCGTTAGCAGAAGACAGCTTCGACCAAGAACCAGGCGGTCTCCCGACGCGGCCGCCACCGCGTCGGTGGTGACGTCAGATCCCCAGCGTCTCGGCCCGAGCGATCGCTTCATTGAGGCGTTCACGCGAGGATGCGGCTAGCCGTTCGACTTGCAGCAGCCTGGCATAGACCAACGGTGGGTCGTCCTCCTGCAGTGCTGTCCGATGTGCGATGACGAAATCTGCGAGCTCGGCGATACAGATATCGGACAAGGGACGCCGATGTTCCGGTCCGAGTGCCGCGCGGAATGGCACCCGGGATAAAATCGTACCCGGCTTCCAAAGAAACACGCCGGAGGTCTCTTCGGTGCGGTCGAGCTTGCGCGGATGCAGATCGATCTGCGCGCGAATCCGGCCGCCGGTGCGCAGCCAGCCATGCGCGCGCGCGATGCGTTGGGCCAGCACGTCTTCGCGTAACGGGGCCTCCTGCTCGATGATGGCGTCGACCATCGCTTGAAGCGTTGGCCGGTAGGAAAACTCGAAGAAGCAGTCGGGGTCCGCCTTGAAACAGGAAAGGTCGGTGATTGCGAATGTTGGGTTGGCTTGACTGTCTGGGGTTGCTTCAACGGGCAGATCCAAAGAGGCAATGCGAATCTCAGGCAGGTTCAAAGCCGCGATGCCTATGGCGACCGACTCGGTTTCCTTCGGCGCGTCGGATCCGGCCAAATCGTCGTTCTCTAAGCCTCCAGCGGCGGTGATTTGGGACTCGTCAATCGGATCCGGTGAGTCCGCGGCCTTGGTTTCCGCGCGGCTGGCGCGGCTTTCCGTCAGGGCGGACTCAAGCCCTTGCTGCAGCCGCTCGATTGCCTCCGCGGCGTTGAACCACCAGTCGGTCGACCATACGCGTAGAATCGTCCAGCCGAGACCGCACAACACTTGCTCGCGCACCTTGTCGCGGTCGCGCGCGGTCGCCGAGCTATGATAGGTCGCGCCGTCACATTCGATGCCTGCGAGATAGATCCCGGCGTGGTCGGGATGGCGGACGCCGAGGTCGATGCGGAATCCGGATACGCCGACTTGCGGCACGACCTGCCAGCCGCGGCGTTCGAGCTGTGCCGCGACGGCTTCCTCGAACGGCGACTCCATCTCGCCCTGCGAGCCGGCGTCCTGTGCCGGCAGCGCGACCGCGCCGCGCACCGCATAATCGAGGAAGGCTTTGAGATGTTGCACGCCGATCGCACGACTGCGTCCGAGATCGATGTCGTCGGCGCGGATTCCAGAGAACACCTTCAACTCGCGCCGCGCCCGCGTCACCGCCACGTTGAGCCGGCGTTCGCCGCCGTCCTGATTGATCGCACCGAACGTCATCGGCAGCCGACCGGCGGCGTCACGGCAATAGGTGATCGAAAATAGAATGACGTCGCGCTCGTCGCCCTGGATGTTTTCCAGGTTCTTGACGATCACCGGCTCGATGCGGTCTTCTGCGAAGAACCATTCCAGTGCCGGATTGCCGCGCCTTGTATCATCAAGCAAATCCAGGATCAGTTCCTGCTGCGGCTGGTTGAAGGTGATGACGCCGAGCGTTGGCCGCTGCGGCTCCGGCAACGCCAGCCATGACCGAAGTCGGGCACCGATGTCGGCGACGATGGCGCGGGCTTCTTCGAGGTTGCTGCGACTGCTGCCGCGGCCGTAGACGCCGGTCGGCACGAAGGTCAGCGACACCGCCTGGTCTTCGGTGACCGGACTCGGGAAGGTGATGAGGTGGTTGCCGTAATAGTACCAGTTGGAGAACGCGATCAGCGACTCGTGACGGCTACGGTAATGCCAGCGCAGCTGCCGCGTCGGCAGCCCGGAGGCCTGCGCCTCGTCAAGAATACTCTCGAGATCTTGTTCGTGCTGCGGGACGTCGCCGCCATCGGCGTCGTTGCGACCGAAGAAATTTGTCGGCGGCAATTGCTTGGGATCGCCGACGATGATGGTCTGCCTGCCGCGCGCAATGGCGCCGACCGCGTCCCAGGTCGCGATCTGCGATGCCTCGTCGAAGATCACGACGTCGAACAGCGTCTGCTGCGTCGGCAAATACTGCGCGATCGACAACGGCGACATCAGCACGCAAGGCGCCAGCTTGGCGAAGCTCTCCGGCATCGCGCTGATCATGTCGCGGATCGAGGCGCTGGGACGTTGCAACCCCATCTGGTGGCGCAACGCGCCGAGCTCCGATTTGCGCGGCACCGCGTCGGCCGCCGGCAGGCCGTGGACCAGCGAACTCACCACCTTCTGCGACGCATGTGCGCGGACCAGGTCGTCGATCTCGCGGAAGTCGGTGATGGCGTGCTCGTGCTGAAAGCGGCGGAAGCTGCGCAGTTCGCGGCTATCGTCGATCGCAAGCGGCAGCCACCACCTGGCATAGCCGAGGCGAAACGCCGTCTGGGAGTCGCCGGGGGCAACCGCGTCGTTTTCCAGATCGGCAACCAACGGCGCCAGGCCTTGCGCGATGCCGCGCGCGCGCACCGCGCACCATGACGACCAGTCGCGAAACAGGTTGTGCGATTGTTCGAGTTCGTCCATCTGCTGCGACACGCGGCCGAGGAAATCGTCGGCGGCGCGGTCTCCGAGCGGCAGCCCGGCGCAGGTTTCGAACGCCGCGATGGTCTCGATCAGCGCCTCATACCGGGCGATGAAATCCTTGCCGGCGGCGATCTGCGGCTGATTGGCCTGGCCCTTCAGACCAGCGGCAATGCTCGCTGCCACGCGCGACACGTCGCCGGCGAATTCGCCGAGCTGCACCAGCGAGTTCCGCAATCGTTCGGCGCTTTGCAGATGTCGGCGCAGCCCGTCGCAATCGGTGTCGAGCCCGGCAAATGCGAGAGGTGTCGAGGAAATCGCATTGCCGGCGATCGCGTGGTGGGTGGCTTGCATCGCGCGCAAGCGAGGCAAATCGGTGGTGGGATCGGCGGCCTTGGCGCCGGCATAAGAGCCGAGCAGCCGCCGAACCCGGCGCGCCGCGAACCAGGATTTCGGCCACATCGACGCGTTCGCCTGACGCCAATCGCGGTCCAGTTCATCGATCGGAATCCGCGCCACCGCGTCGGGCGGATAGCGCCGCGACAGTCCGGTCTCGCCGTCGCGGTAGGAGGTGATGGCATTTTCGAGTTCGCCGATCGCGCGGGTCAGCGTCGCGAAATCCTTATGCAGGATGATGGTGTAGTCGGCTCCGGCGGTGGCGATCACATTGCGTGCCAGGTCGGCGAAATAGCCGACTCCGTCGATGCTGGTATCTGCGACGTCGGAAAGACCGAAGCGCGCGCTCAGCTTCGCCAACGCGGCTTGCGCTTGGGCAGCGGCGCGGCCGAGATTGCGCGCAGCCTTTAACAACTGCTCCTGCCACGCTCCGGTCCACTCCTCGACATGGACCAGCGCCAGCACCGGACGCGTGGTCACGGCGGCAAAGGTCTGGCCGAGCTGCTTGGCCAGATCGTCCAACTGGCGATAGCCGACGGCGTCATGAGCGCCGATCGACGGCCAGCGTAGCGCCGGCGCGTGCCTGTCGTGCCCGGCGGCCGCGATGCCCATCGCGATATAGGGCGTGAGCCCGTTTGGCGACTTGCGATGCAGCGCCCTGGCGTAGGCGTTCAACTCGTCGCGGCGGATCTGCAGCCGGTCGTTCAGCGTGACCCATTGCGAGGCATTGGCGTCGCCGCGCTTCTCCCATGAGTTCTTGAGTTGGGCGAAGAAATGCTTGCGGTCGGCCTTGCTGGAATGCAGTTCGAGGCAGTGATCGCCGAGGCCATGTTCGCGCAACCTTCGATAGACCACGTCGAGAGCGGCGGTCTTCTCGGCGACGAACAGCACGGTCTTGCGGGCGGCGAGGCAGCTCGCGATCATGTTGGCGATGGTCTGGCTCTTGCCGGTGCCGGGCGGACCGACGATGACGAAGTCGCGGTCCTGCGTCGCGGCCAGGGCGGCTGCGATCTGCGAGGAATCCGCCGGCAGCGGCATCACGATATCGGCGGGCGAGAAGTTGCGGTCGATCTCGTTCTCGTCCGGGAACGTTTCTGCGGCGCCCGGGAAGGCGTGTTCGGGATTGTCGATGAGGTGGCTGACGACGCGGTTCTGACGCAGCGAATCGACCCGGTCGGTGAGATCCTTCCACATCAGATATTTGGCGAAGGAGAACGTCGATAGCGCGATATCCTCGGCGATCTCGAAGCCCGGCGCGTCGCGCACAGCGCGGCGCATTTGCTCGAACAGCAGTGCGACGTTGATGCCACTCGTGTCCTGCGGCAGGCCATCGCGAAAATCCGGCAGACTGAGGTCGAATTCGACCTTGAGGAACTGCAGCAGCGTCGCGTTCAGCCGGGGCTCGTCTTCATGAAAGCGCAGCCGGAAGCGATCCGACGCGCCGCTGCGTTCCAGCTTGACCGGCAGCAGCAACAACGGCGCGCGATAGACCCGCTCGTCGGTCGGCTTCTTCTTCCACTTCAGCACGCCGACCGCGAGGTAGAGCGTGTTGGTGCCGCCCTCGGTGATATCGCTTTTGGCCTGGCGGTACAACGCGGTGAGCCGTGCGAACAGCTCCTTCGGCTCCAGCATTGATGATAATTCATCGCGGCGCAGCGCCTCGGCGGCGAAGCCGCGGTGCAGATCCTGCCCGCGGGTCTCGCGATGCAAAGAGGGATCGCGCTCACCCAACGGATTCTGCTCGGGCAACGAGATCAACTTGATCGCGATACCATCGGCGAGCCGGTCTTCCAGATAGCCGATGTCAGGACACACGAAGGCGACGGTGCGTTTGCTGTCGGAGAAATTCAGCAGCCGATTGCGCAGGCCGAGATCGAGCAGCCGATTCCGCCAACGCTCGATGCGACCGGCCGGGCTGCTCGGCTTCTGCTCGACGGCGTCGGCGGGCATCGCGATATCCGGCACGGCAGGCAGCCCGATGTCCGATGGAGCGTCGTCATCGGCGGCAGAGTCCGGATCCGCGGTCTGGTGCGAGGCCAGCGGCATGATGCCGCCTGAGCGCGAGCGGGCGATGTCGATGGCCGACGCGAAACGTTGCGGAGCGCCTTCGTCGAGTTTGGTTTCGCCGAGCTTGATCGCCTGCTCGAACGTCATCGCCGGCCGATGGGTGACGCCGGTGGTCTCGAACACCACGAGTTCGCGCGGTGCGATCGCCTTGCGGATCTCAGCGACGTCGCATTCGACCGTCCGCGGCAGCGTTCGCTTCACCAGCCAGACGCCGACGAAAGCGTGGCCGTCCAACAGAATCGCCACGGAATTCAGGCCGGCGGCCTCGATCGCCGCGGCGAACAGCAGTGTCGTGTCGAGACAGGTGGCGAGACCGTCCTGTACGATCTTGCTCGGTCCGCGCACCTTCTGGCCGCGCAATTCGAAGCTCGCCGGTGGCTGCGCGTAATGCAGTCCTAGGCCTGCGATCGCCGAATAGATCGCAGCGGTCAGCATGTAGGCGCGATTCGGGTCGTTGCTCTGATAGCCGTCGAGCGCCGAGGAATGGCCATGCTCCGCAAGCCGCTCGGCGGCCGACCGCAGCAGCCGGAAGATCGCGGGATCGTTCGGCATCACGAAGGAGGGCAGCAATTGCGCCATATCGGCGACGCCGCCCCATTCGTCCCGGGCCAGCAGCCGGACCGGGATGATCGTCTCGGCGAGCACGGCGGTGCCTTGCATCAGTCGTAAAGTGATGTCGCCGCGCTCGGCCTCGTCGAGACCGGCAAGGTAGGCGGCATCGAGATCCACGCGCCGATCGGACAAAGTGACGCCGTTTTGGGCGCCGACGCGGTCTATGGTCCAGGTCTTTGTCCGCACGAAGGCTGGGCTCGCCGTCAATTCGAGCCGGACGTTCTGGATTCCGTCGTCGGTTGGATTCTCGATCCGGATCGATCGAATAACCGGGATCGAATTTTGGTGCGAAGCAAACGTGAGGGTGGCGGCGATATCAACTGCGAGATCGACACACGGATCACTTGGTCCCCCGCCAGCCATCGACGCAGCATTTTCTTCGGTGCTATCGTTCTCAATGTTGTTCATTCCGAGCCCGCCAAACGAATATGCACTTACTTCCAATATTGAGGGCTTGATCGCAAGCCAGTGTCTCTACTTATAAGTAATGAAACCAAAGAATGCACGCGTGTGCCGCGATTCCGCAAGGATGGTGCGGTGGCGATGCTATGACGTCGCGCGCTTTGACTCATCGGTCCCGCCGCCCCAAGGGGATGCTATTGCCGAGCATTCGCGCATGCCGGCTCCGCAGTATTGATGCGCCAACTTTAGCCGAGGGGCAGACGCCGAGTCCTCAACGAGAGGGGGAGAATGGCTTGGGACTGCCATTCAACGACAGCGATGCGTACTGACGACCTGCCAGGATCATCACAGTCGATCTGGTGCCGGGAATGCTAGGCGAAGACCTTGGCGCACGACCTTTGTACGACGGTCATATGTACGAAGGTCTTATTAGTTATCCCCAGCGACCCGCCGAACCGCACCCATGCAACCGCCGCGGCGCCGCGCGATGCGCTGCAACCGCGCCGCCTGGTGGCAGTGGAGCGGGTTGCTGTCGGCTCAGCCGCTGCGGCCGTCCCGAAAAAAAGGGATAATGACCAGCATTGATTGATCTCTCGGCAGAATGTATGGACCGCTCCAGCGTCGCCCCCCGGAGATCGTCATGGCCATCACACTCAAGCAGATCGAAGCGCTCCACTGGGTGGTGCAGCTCGGCACCTTCGATCGCGCCGCCAATCGGCTGCACACCAGCCAGTCCGCCGTATCGAAGCGGATCATGGAGCTGGAGGCCGCGGTCGCGGTGCCGATCTTCGACCGCAGCCAACGCGGCGCGCGGTTGACCGAGCAGGGCGAGCATCTGCTGGCGCTCAGCCAGGACATGCTCAACCTGCAGGATCGCATCATGGCGCTGAAGGACGCCGGCACCATGCCGGCGCGTCGCCTGCGGCTCGGAATTACCGAACTGTCCGCGCTGACTTGGCTGCCGCGGCTGATTTCCGTGCTGCGCGAGACGTTTCCGACGCTGGATATCGAGCCGGACGTCGACACCAGCCGCGATCTTTACGCGCGGTTGCAGGAGGATGAACTCGACCTGATCGTGATCCCGGAATGCTTCGTCGATCCGGAGATCACCTCCGACCGCTTGGCTGAGGTCGCCAACGTCTGGTTCGCGCGGCCCGGCCTGATCAAGTCCCGCCGCGCCCTGACGCTGGAGGAGCTCGCGACCTATCCGGTGCTGATTCAGGGCCGTCGTTCTGGCTCGGGCCTGTTCGTCAACAAATGGCTGAAATCGCAAGGGGTGGTGTTTCCGCGGGTGCTGTCCAGCGACAATCTGACGACCGTGCTGGCGTTGGCGGTGGCCGGGCTGGGGATTGGATATCTGCCGCGGCAATGTTTCCGAACCATGGTGGCGGAAGGCAAGTTGGTCGCGGTACCGACGAAACCCGCGCTGCCGCTGGTGCCTTACTCGGCGATGTATCGCAACGATCGCCCGTCGATGTTCATCGCCAAAGTCGTGGAGATCGCCAAAGAAGTCTGCGATTTCTCCGTGCAATTTCAGGCCTAACGCATCGCTCCGCGACCGGCCGCCACGCGGCGGCGCGCAGCGTCGACGACCGCTCGGTCTCGACCGATGAGGGGGATCGCCCCGACAACTGATACATCGCCAGCCGATGCGCGCGCATCTTTCCTCCATGCGTGGAGAGAATGAAACTTGATGAATTAATATCGTTTTTCTTCCGGGCCCGCGATCGCTACTCCTGACCCAGAAGACATCAAGTCGTCGGGAGAGTATTTAATGATTGGTGATCGTCGTAATCCGAATGCAGTACAAGCCGATGCCGGCTTGATCGATGCTTTCAAAACCGCAGCCACTGCGATTATCAGTGACAATCTCGGCCGCTTGCCGGGGGCCGTTGGTCTGCGCCCGTTCCACCGCGCAGCCGGCATCATGGTCGGCACCGCGCTCACCGTGCGGACGCGCGACGGCGACAACCTCGCCATCCACAAGGCGCTCGACATGGTCCGGCCCGGCGACGTGATCGTGGTCGACGGCGGCGGTGATATCAGCAGGGCGCTGGTCGGCGAAATCATGATGACCATCGCGCAGACCCGCGGCGCCGTCGGCTACGTGATCGACGGAGCGATCCGCGATTGCGGCGCCTTCGCGCGTGCGGATTTCCCCTGTTTCGCGAAGGCCGCGATTCACCGCGGCCCCTACAAAAATGGCCCCGGCGAGATCAACGTCGCCGTCAACGTGGGCGGCTTGGTGATCGAGCCCGGCGACATTGTGGTCGGCGATGAAGATGGCGTGGTGGCCTTTCCGCAGGCGATCGCGGCGGAGCTGTTGAAGGCGGTGCGTGCGCAGGAGGCCAAGGAAGCCGAAATCCTGCAGAGCATCCGCGAGGGCCGCTACGTCGGAGCCTACGGCAAGCCCGCTGCCTGATCGTTCGCCTGGCTCGGTGATGTCGTCTGCGATGGTTGCGAGAGTGCAGATCGCGGGACGCGAGTAATCATCGCTTTTTGAGATCCTGAGACAGCTGAATTATTCGCTTTTTCTTCGTCACGTCATCCATGACTATTCTCTCCGTTGAGGCCGTCACGTCGTAGAGCAGACAAACTAACTGCTCTCGCACATGCGAAATCAACGGTGAGTTGTGAGATCCGTCGCCGGCTGGGAATTCCGGTCGGCTGTCGGCGAACATCGTCGTGCATCGGAGCCGGTGCACCCAAAACAAAAATCGTCTTCGACAACTGAACATGACATGGGAATGCGCCGATGGCCTCACAATCTCAAGCCAGCCGATATCGCTGGATCGTGCTCCTGCTGATCTTCTTGTGCTATATGATTGCCGGCGCTGACCGAGCGAATATCGGCGTTGTCGTGCCCTTCATGAAGAAGGAGTTCGAACTCAGCAACACCGACATCGGGGCGATGGCGAGCCTGTTCTACCTTGGCTATGCCTTCATCCAGGTGCCGGTCGGACTGCTGTACGAGAAATTCGGCGTGCGGCGCATTTTTACCCTCGCCATGGTGGCGACGTCGTTTTCGACATTGTTTATCGGCTTCGCGCACAGTGCCTTTCAATTGAAGCTCGGCCGAGTGCTGCTCGGCCTGGCGGAGGGGCCGATCAATATCGGCATTCTGACCATCATCAATCGCTGGTTCCCGCCGCATGAGAAAGCGACTGCGGTCGGCGTGTTCATGTCGTCGATCAAATTCGCCCCCGCGGTGGTGCCGCCGCTGTGCGCGTTCATCATCTACGCGTTCGGCTGGCGCGAGGTGTTCTACATCTTCGCGATACCCGGGGTGTTCATCGCCGCCTTCTGGTTCTTCTCGGTCAGTGACGACCCGCGGGACAGCCGGTTCGTCAATGCCGAAGAGGTCGCCTACATCGAGTCGACCGCGGTTGCGGGCGTCAACGAGGGCGCCGAGGGCGCCAAGGCCCGCGCGGCCTGGCCCATTCTGGACCGGCTGATCCTGGCGCGGGATATCCAGCCGCTTGCCAGCAACGCCGCGATTTTCCGGTCGTGGAACGTGTGGGGATGCGCGCTCGGATACGGCTTCATCGTCGGTGTCGCCTACGCCATCATGACATGGGTGCCGACCTATCTGATTTCGGTGAAGCACTATCCGCTGTTTCAGATGGGGTTCGTTGCGGCGACCCCGTGGGTCGGCGCGATCATCGGCAACCTGATCGGCGGCGTGTTGTCGGACAAGCTGTTTGAAAAGCGCCGCAAGCCGGTGATGATCCTGACCGCGTCGTCAACGGTTGTGATGATGTACGCGCTGATCTATTCGCCGGGCGAGCCGTTCCTGCTCGCGGCGTTGTTCATCGCCACCGGCGTGCTGCTGAACCTCGGCTATTCGACCTTCCTGGTCTATCCGATGGGACTGGTCGCCAAGGACAAGGTGCCGCTGGCCGCGGCCATCGTCAACACCGTGGGGTCGCTCGGCGGTGCCTTTGCGCCGTTCGTTGTCGGCATGATCCTGGATCGCTACAGCTGGGACATGGTGTTCGTTTTTCTGGCGGCGTCATCGCTCGCCACCTTGGTGCTGGTTCTCACCATTATCGAGCCGATTGCTCTGCCTCGCCAAGCTTCCGCCGCTCCGGTAAAGGATCTGCCGCGCGCCCAGGTTGTGTCGTAAGCTTTGAAGGGGACTGCCAATGACGACGCAGCATAAGGTGCTGGTGACAACGCGGTTCTTCGACGACGAGGCGGCGGATTATCTTCGCCGAGAGGGCTGTACGGTCGTCACCGCCGGTCTGCCGCATGGGCAGACCGATGCCGAGCTGTCGCCGGCGCGCTTGCATGAGTTGCTGGCGGGGGTCAGCGGCTGGATCGTCGGCGTGGTGCCGGTGACGCGGGAGGTTCTCGCGGCGGCCCCGGCGCTTCAAGTGATCGCGCGTCGCGGCGTCGGCTACGACAATGTCGACGTCGCGGCGGCCAAACAACTCGGCAAGGTCGTCACGATCGCGCCGGGCGGCAACGAGCCCTCGGTCGCCGACCACGCGGTGGCGATGATGCTCGCGGTGGCCAAGCGGTTGCGCGAAACGCACGATCGCATGGCGGCGGGGGATTGGGTGCCGCTCAGCGGCACCGAGGTTTATCGCAAGACCGTCGGGCTGGTCGGCCTCGGACGGATCGCGCGGGGCGTGGCGCAACGGCTGCGGGGATTCGAGACCAAGATCCTCGCCTATGACGTCGCGCCGGACCTCGGCTATGCCGAAAGCCACGACATCTCGATCGTCGATCTGCTGACGTTGTTGTCGCAAAGCGATTACGTCAGCCTGCACCTGCCGTTGATGCCGCAGACCGCACACATGATCGATGCGGCTGCGATCGCCCGGATGAAACCCACGGCGATCCTGATCAACACCGCGCGCGGCGGTCTGATCGACGAGGCGGCGCTGCTCGCAGCGCTGCAGGATGGCAGGCTCGCGGGCGCCGGTTTGGACGTCTTCGAAGCGGAAGCCGACGCCGGCCAACGGCCGACGGCTGATGCGTTGCTGCGCCTTCCTAATGTGGTCGCCACGCCGCACGCGGGCGGGGCGAGCAGGGAAGCGCTGGCGCGCGCCAATCTGATCGCGGCGCAGACCGTGATCGATGTACTCGATCGCCGCACGCCTGCGGCCGAGCGCGTGGTGGTCGACGGCCGCTCAGCCGGGTAGAGCCGACAGTCCGTCGCACAGGGCTGGGGTTGTTACCCCAGCCGCTGGTCGCGGGCATCCTCGGTGGCTTCGCTGCCGGTCTTGGCCGCGGTCTTGACGGCGGCTTTCTCCGCGCCCTTGCGGCTCGACATCTCGATCGCCTTGCGGCCTGAAATTTCGTGGCCGGCGTCGTCCGGCATCTGCCAGAAGAAATACGCCGACAGCGCTGACAGGATCGACACCACGACGAAGGCCGGGGCGAAGTCGTCGGCGGTCAGCACCGTCATGTTGCGCCAGGCCATGGTGGATTCCACGCACAGCGCGCCGACCGCGACGCCGGCGGAAATCGACAGCTGCTGATTGACGCTGACCAACGTGGTGGCGCGGCTCATCTGCGCGGTGTCGACCTCGGCATAGGCCACGGTGTTGATCGCGGTGAACTGCAGCGAGCGGAAGAAGCCGCCGACCAACAGGATGATCATGATCAAGAGCAGCGGCGTCGCCTGGGTGAACAGCGCGCAGGCGGCGAGAAACACCGAACTGATCACGGCGTTGACGGTCATGATGTTGCGGAAGCCGAAGGTCTTGATGATCCGCGCCGCCAGCGCCTTCATGCCCATCGCGCCCGCCGAAGAGGCGAACGTCACCATGCCGGACTGGAACGGAGTGAGGCCGAAGCCGATCTGCATCAACAACGGCAGCAGGAACGGCAGCGCGCCGATGCCGAGCCGGAACAAAAAGCCGCCGATGATGCTGGCGCGCAGCGTCGCGAGCCGCAGCAGCGTGAAATCCAGCACCGGCGAGGCGGTGCGGCGGGCGTGAAACACGTACAGCGTCATCGAGACGCAGCCGACCCCGATCAGCCCGACCACGATCGGCCACGGCAGTAGGTTGAGGCCGGCGACCGACAGCCCGAAGGCGATGCCGGCGAGACCGACGCCGGCTAACACCAGCCCGAGCAGATCGAAGCGCTCCGGGTGATCGCTGCGGATCGGATCGATGTAGCGCTGCGCCATGAAGATGCCGACGAGGCCGATCGGGATGTTGATCAGGAAGATCCAGTGCCAGGAGAAATAAGTGGTGATGAAGCCGCCGAGCGGCGGGCCGATCACCGGGCCGACCAGCGCCGGAATCGTCATCCACGCCATCGCGCCGACCAGCGCGCGCTTGTCGATCGAGCGCAGCAGCACCAATCGCCCGACCGGCGTCATCATCGCGCCGCCGATGCCCTGCAGGATTCGCGCGATGACGAAATCGGTCAATGAACTCGACAGCGCGCAGCCGATCGAGCCAACCATGAACACGCCGATCGCGATCGAGAACACCGCGCGGGCGCCGAAGCGGTCGGCGGTCCAGCCCGACGCCGGGATGAACACCGCCAGCGACAACAGATACGAGGTGATCGCCAGCTTCAAGGTCAGCGGCGAGGTGCCGATGTCGGCGGCGATCGCCGGCAGCGAAGTCGCGATCACCGTGGCGTCCATGTTTTCCATGAACAGCGCCGCGGCCACGATGAGCGGGATCAGGCGTTCCTTGGTCATCCGGTCTTTGGCTGGATTGGAGCGGCGGGAGCCCGCGCTGTAGCATTCCGTCACACTTGCGCAAAGCCTCGCAGCACCTAAATCCTGCGTGACCACTGGGAGGTTCCGCCGATGATCTATCTTCTCGCCGCCGTGCTGCCGCCGCTCGGGCTGTTGTTCAACGGCCAGCCGATCTCGGCGGTGTTCAACCTGCTGCTGCTGGTGGTCTGCATCGTGCTCGGGCTGGTGTTTCACCCGCTGCTGTTCGTGCCGTCGGCGCACGCGCTGATCGCGGTGCGGATGGAGCGCGAAAAGCGCATGCATCGCGAGGTGGTGGAGGCGATTCGCCAGCACGGCCCGCCGCCCGGCTATTCGCGCTGAGGGTCTGGCGAATGGGGCATAGCAGGCCAAATGCGTCGCTAGAATCCTGCGTGACCACCGGTGCGCAATGGCTAGCCAAGTCATCGCATATGAGAATTGACTGAGTATCGCATTGCGCGATATTGTCGGGTGTGAAAGAGATTGCGTTCACGTCTGCCGCAGTCCGCCAATGGCGCAAGCTCAGTTCCGTTGCGCGTGAACAGATCGATCTCAAGTTGACGGCCTTTGCGGAAACCGGTCACGGTGACGTCAAAGCCCTCAAGGGTGTCTCCGGCATGCGGTTGCGCGCCGGCGACTGGCGCGTGTTGTTCACGCTCGATGGCGACGTCATCACAATTCACGCGGTTGGACATCGCCGCGATATTTACGACTGAGAGGACAGATTGGCCAAAACCGGTTCGCTCAAAAGCAATGTTCAGTTCATTCACGCACCTGGAGGCGATCTCGCGGTGCTGTCGCGCACCGATTATGAGCGACTGGTTGCCCTCGCGGCCGAAGCTGAAGAAGATTCCGCAGCGAGCGACATCGTCCGCAGTTCCAAACGTGCGCTCAAGGAGGGCCGCGAAGTGGCGTTGCCGAAAGCCGTGGCTGATCGGCTCGCCAAGGGCGACAACGCGATCCGCGTGATCCGGGAATGGCGCGACATGATCCAGGACGAGTTGGCCGTGGCGGTCGGCATCAGCCAGAATTATCTGTCCGAAATTGAGACCGGGCGGCGAAAGGGGCCAGCGGAATTGCAGATGAAATTTGCCCGCGCTCTCGGCGTGCCGATCGATCTTTTGATCGAGTGAGATCTGCCCCAACGCGGCGCGCTCCTTAAATCGCTCACGAAGCCGGGATAATCGGCACAAAACCTTTGAATTGCGCCGGCACCATGCTATCGACCACCGCCAACCCCACCGATGGGCTCGATTCGACGGCGATGCCGATGGCGTCGCCGAACGGGCTTTTCATCCTCAAGGTTCCAGCGCGGCAAATCGGCCGCTGAACGGAGTTGGCAATGGCGTTTGTGCAAGGATCTGGTTTTCGCGAAGCGTACACGTTCGATGACGTGCTGCTGAAGCCGGGACCGTCCGACATCCTGCCCTCCGAAGCCGACATCCGTTCGTTCCTCACCCGCGCGATCCCGCTGAATATCCCGATCATTGCTTCGGCGATGGACACCGTGACCGAGGCGCGGATGGCGATCGCCATGGCGCAGGCCGGCGGCATCGGGGTGATCCACCGCAATTTCGACGTCGACGGCCAGGCCGCCCAGGTCCGCCAAGTCAAGAAATACGAATCCGGCATGGTGGTGAACCCCTTGACCATCGGTCCGGACGCGCTGCTCGGCGAAGCGCTGGCGCTGATGAGCGCGCACGGCTTTTCCGGCATTCCGGTGGTCACCGGCGCCAGCAAGGGCGTCCCCGGCAAGCTGGTCGGCATCCTGACCAACCGCGACGTCCGTTTCGCCACCGATCCGAACCAGAAAATCTCCGAGCTGATGACGCACGAGAATCTGGTCACCGTGCGCGAGGGCGTCAGCCAGGCCGAAGCCAAGCGGATGCTGCACCAGCACCGCATCGAGAAGCTGCTGGTGGTCGACGAGCAATATCGCTGCGTCGGCCTGATCACCGTCAAGGATATGGAAAAGGCGGTCGCGCATCCGCTGGCCTGCAAGGACTCGCAAGGTCGGCTTCGGGTCGCCGCCGCCACTACGGTCGGCGAGGGCGGCTTCGAGCGCACCGAGGCTTTGATCGAGGCCGGCGTCGACGTCATCGTGGTCGACACCGCGCACGGCCATTCCTCGCGGGTGCTCGACGCCGTCAACCGCATCAAGCGGCTGTCCAACGCGGTGCAGGTGATCGCCGGCAATATCGCCACCAAGGAAGGCGCGCAGGCTTTGATCGACGCCGGCGCCGACGCCATCAAGGTCGGCATCGGCCCGGGCTCGATCTGCACCACGCGGATCGTCGCCGGCGTCGGCGTGCCGCAGCTCACCGCGATCATGGACGCGGTGGAAGCCGCCAAGGTCGCCAACATTCCGGTGATCGCCGACGGCGGCATCAAATATTCCGGCGATCTCGCCAAGGCGCTGGCGGCCGGCGCCGACATCGCGATGGTCGGCTCGCTGCTCGCCGGCACCGACGAGACCCCCGGCGAAGTGTTCTTGTGGCAGGGCCGCTCCTACAAGGCCTATCGCGGCATGGGTTCGGTCGGCGCGATGTCGCGCGGCTCGGCGGATCGCTACTTCCAGCAGGACATCAAGGACACCTTGAAGCTGGTGCCGGAAGGCATCGAGGGCCAGGTGCCGTACAAGGGTCCGGTCGGCAATGTGGTGCATCAGCTCGCCGGCGGGTTGCGCGCGGCGATGGGCTATGTCGGCGCCAAAGACCTCGGCGAGTTTCACGACAAGGCGCAGTTCGTCCGCATCACCGGCGCGGGCCTGCGCGAAAGCCACGTCCACGACGTGACGATCACCCGCGAAAGCCCGAACTACCCGGGCGGGGTGTGAGGTTTGCGCGGGCTTTGGGGTCGCCGCGCTCCGACGGAGCGACTTCAGGACCGCTTTCAGACAACAGCAGGCGCTGGGCAACTTGCGCCTGCTGGGGTTTAAAACGAGGCCGCCTTGCGGATTGCGAGTTCGCAAGAACGAGCAAGTTCGGAAACATATTCCCTGCGGGGGGATGGATCCCGGGCTCACTCGCGGCTCACGCCGCTCGTGCCCCGGGATAACGGTCGCGTAGTTGCGAGACGCATCGAGCAGCGCTGGCGGCTTTCGATCCGCGACCTTTTGGAAAAATCCCAAGGCCTTCGCCGAATAGCTGACCAGAATGTTCTTCGTGCTCTGGTATTGCTCTGCGCCAAGGGCTTGCCGGCCTCGATGCCGAAGCCGTTGACGATGTTGACGACGCCGGGCGGCAGCAGATCGGCGATCAATTCCATCACCACGAGAATGCCGAGCAGGGTCTGCTCGGCCGGCTTCAATACCACGCAGTTGCCGGCGGCGAGCGCCGGCCCCAGTTTCCAGGTCGCCATGAGGATCGGGAAATTCCACGGAATGATCTGCCCGACCACGCCGAGCGGCTCCTGGAAATGATAGGCCACGGTGTCAGCGTCGATCTCCGAGGTCGCGCCTTCCTGCGCCCGCAACACGCTGGCGAAATAGCACCAGTGATCGATCACCAGCGGCATGTCGGCGTAAGTGGTTTCGCGGATCGGCTTGCCGTTGTCGAGCGCGAGTTCGATATCGGCCGCGGAGGAGCGCGGCACTTCGCACAACTTCTTGCCCATTGCCCGCCGATGAAATTGTCATAGCGGTCGCGGATCAACAGCTGCGCGGAAACCTTCTCCAAGGCTTGCTGATACATGGCGTTCGTCCCTGTTGTGCGCCGTTCGGCGCGCTGGTTGATTGCTGGCTGATTGATTTTCTGAAGGCAGCTTCAAGAAGCGCGTCGGCCCATCGCACGAACGCGCCAAGGTCAGCCTGGCCGCACGGGCCGCGCTGAACGCGCCGCGCCGTCTCTGCTGGACCGGTCGCGGTGCTACTTGGATGTGTGTGCCGGGTCCGGAGTTTCGTCGACGATATATTGCGGCAGATACGACGACAGCGACGACGGCCCTGACGCGGAGCGCCGGGGATCTCGCGGGCAGGGCTAGGCCGGCGAAAGACGGTATCATGTGGCACCCGAACAGGCGGCGCCAGCGCGGCAACTACTCTGTCGCGCCCTGTTAGTAGGAGGATTTACCCGATTTTAAAGGCAATCGCCCGAAGCGCTTCGCAACATCTCGCAGTTGCGTTAAGGAGGGCACTACGGCTTGATTTGATTGGAAAGCAAATGGGAATTCTGCTCGCTCTGGCGCCGTTCTTCGTGTTCGCCCTGGTCGACCGGTTCGGCGGCGCCACCGAAGGCCTGATCGCCGCGGCGCTGGTGGCGCTGGCGCTGCTGATCCGTGGTGTGGTGATCCGCCGCGAAACGCCGAAGATCCTCGACCTCGGCACCGCGCTGCTGTTCGGCGGCATGGCGCTGTACGCGTCGCTGGGCAATCCGGACTGGTCGCTGATGGGCGTGCGGCTGCGGGTCGACGGCGGATTGCTGCTGATCGTCCTGGTGTCGATCGCCATCGGCAAGCCGTTCACCTTGCAATATGCCCGCGAGCATACTGAGAAGGAGCGGTGGGCCAACCCGTCCTTCGTGCGCAGCAACTATCTCATCACCGCGGTGTGGGCGTTGGCCTTTGCGGTCGTGGTCGGCGCCGACCTGATCCTGCTCTATCTGACCACTTGGCCGCACTGGGTTGGGATCAGCATCATCGTCGCGGCGATGGTGGCCGCGAGCAAATTCACCACCTGGTATCCGAAACACAGCCGGGCCGCGGCGGCCGCGGCCGGCGAAAGCGGCGCTGCTGAATAGCTATCGTCGCGATCCTCGGTTAGACATTGCGCGCTACAACAAGAAACCGAGGAAACCGTCATGTCCCAATCCGCTTCCCGCATCGTCCTGGCCTCCCGTCCGCAGGGCGAGCCGACACCGGCGAATTTCCGCCTTGAGGGATTTCCGGTGCCGACGCCCGGAGACGGCCAGCTGCTGCTGCGCACCATCTATCTGTCGCTCGATCCCTATATGCGCGGCCGGATGAGCGACGGGCCGTCCTATGCGGCGCCGGTGCCGGTCGATGGCGTGATGGACGGCGGCACCGTGGCCGAGGTGATCGCCTCGCACCATCCTGGCTTCGCCAAGGGCGATTTCGTGCTGGCGCATTCCGGCTGGCAGAGCCACGCGCTGTCCGACGGCAAGGGGCTGCGCAAGGTCGATCCGAAACTGGCGCCGATCTCCACCGCGGTCGGCGTGCTCGGCATGCCCGGCATGACCGCCTACACCGGGCTTCTCGAAATCGGCAAGCCCAAGGCCGGCGAGACCGTGGTGGTCGCAGCCGCCTCCGGCGCGGTCGGCTCCGCGGTGGGGCAGATCGCCAGGATCAAGGGCGCGCACGCGGTCGGCATCGCCGGCGGCCGTGAGAAATGCGACTACGTGGTCAACGAACTCGGCTTCGACGCCTGCCTCGACCATCGCGAACCCGATCTCGCCGCCAGGCTCAAAGAGGCCTGCCCGAAAGGCATCGACGTGTATTTCGAGAATGTCGGCGGCGCGGTGTTCGAGGCGGTGTTTCCGCGGCTCAATCCGTTCGCGCGGATCCCGGTGTGCGGGCTGATCGCCGACTACAACACGATCTACGATGGCGACACGCCGACGCCGAAATGGGCCAATTCGATCATGCGGGCGATCCTGGTGAAGCGGCTGAATTTCCGCGGCTTCATCGTGTCGGATTTTGCCGCGTTGCACGGCGATTTCCTGCGCGACATGTCGCATTGGCTGCGCGACGGCAAGATCAAGCACCGCGAATTCGTCACCGAAGGACTGGCGAGCGCGCCCGAGGCCTTCATCGGGCTGTTGAAGGGCGCCAATTTTGGCAAGCAGTTGGTGCGGGTCGGGCCGGACAACAGCTGAGACGTCAATGCTCAGGCGGCGGCGCGATGTCCGCGCGCGTCGCCTGAGCTGCGGCATCGGCGTCCGGCGAGCAAGGCGCCGATCGCCAGCGTCTGGATCAGGGCCGCGGCGATGAACAGCGCGGGCGCGGCACCCGCCGCCGTCGCGCTTGGCGCAAACTCGCGCAACAGTCCGAACGCCGCCGGAGCGAAGGCATAGCTCGCCTGCGCGATGGCGACGATCAGCGGCACCACGCGCGATACGTCGCTTGGCGCGAACTCGACCTGGGCGATCAGCGGCGGCAGCGAAGTGGCGTTGCCGATCCCGGCGCCGAACAGCACCACGCCGGCCAGCAGCAGCGGCAGGTTGTCACCGCCGGCGAGCAGCCAGGCGATCGATCCGGCGATCTGCACAGCGTAGCTCGCGCAGGCGACCAGTCGCCGGTCCGCGCCGAAGCGTCGGCTTGATGGTCAGGCCTCATCTAAGAGTCGTGGCGAAACTATTTAATCGTCCGGGTTGCAAGTCGTATTTTCTAAAATATACTACTATAGCGAGCATTATCCACCGATGCATTGGAGGGTTGTGAAATGAAGATCCCGTTGATTGTTTCTGCGCTTGCTTTGTTGATTGCACCGGCCTTCGGCCAAACCGTCGAGTATGGCAAGGACCGCATGGGTGCCGACATCGCCAACTTCGTGCTGCCGGCGAACAGCCTGCCGGAAAACTGCCAGGGCGCCTGCCAGGCCAACTCCAGTTGCATGGCCTGGACCTTCGTCCGCAGCGCCGGGCAAGGCCAGATGCCGCATTGCTGGCTGAAGAATCCGGCGCCGGCGGCGAAAGACAGCGTCTGCTGCGTCTCCGGCACCAAGTAATCACCCTGCAACGCTCGGGCGCGCATCGCCGAGCGCGAGCGTGCCCGAGCTTTCAGATCATCCGATCGCGGATCGCGGACAAGGCAGGATAGCCATTGCGGAAATAATGAAGCGTCATGGCGACCGCGTGCGCCGCTTCGGCTGAGCGCGGCTCGCCCGCCGCTGATCCGCTCGACAGGCTTGTGTATGATCGCCGTCCGGAGGCGCGCGCCGCGGCTCTGAGCGCCTGCAACGGAACCCGCTCCGCGATGGGTGGTTGTGACCCTGCCGAAGCTTGCGCCGCGTCGGCGGGGTTCATTGTCATTGGATGGGTGGCTCGCTATACGGGCAGCGCAGCCGCCGCCTGGAAGGTCGTCATGTCAGTTCAGATGGTTCTGCTGCCGGTATTCATGCTGGTGGCGCTCACCCTGGCGATGCTGTTGTGGTCGGGGCGGGGATCGCTCGGCGCGCGCGGCGACACGATCGCAGCAACGACCGAGCCGACCGTCGATCCGATGCAACTGGCGGTGCTGTTCTATGTGCTGATCGCGATCGGACTGCCGCTGCGGCGGATCGATCTGGTGCTGGTCATGCTGTCCTGGGTCTTCGTGGTGACGCGGCTGGCCCATGCCGGAGTGGTGGTGTCCTCCGGTGCGGCGGGCTTGCGCTCGCCGGCGTATTTGTCCGGCGCTCTGGTGCTGTTGGCGATGTGGGTCTATTTCGCACTGCGAATCCTGCTGCTGATCTGATAACGCTCGGCGCCTCCTGAATTTGAAAGTTTGCAATGACTCCTGCCGCACGGCTGTCCGCAGCCATCGAATTGATCGACGCGATCGACAGCCAGCGCGTTCCCGCGGCGAAAGCGCTGAAAGAATGGGGCACCGCGCACCGCTATGCCGGCTCCGGCGATCGCGCCGCGATCGCCGGCCTGACCTGGGACGTGCTGCGCCGCCGGGCCTCCAGCGCCTGGATCATGGACAGCGACACCCCGCGCGCCCGGGTGCTCGGCATGCTGAAGCTCGAGCGTGGTCTCGAAGCCGAAGCGATCGCCGCACTGTGCGACGGCGGCCGTTTTGCGCCGGAGCCGCTCAGCGAGGCAGAGCAGACGGCGCTGACTTCGCGCACGCTGGACGACGCCCCGCCGCATGTCGCCGGCGATTATCCGGAATGGCTCGACGGCGAACTCGCCGCGGTGTTCGGCGACGACCGCGTCGCCGAGGCCACCGCGATGGCCAGCCGCGCCCCGCTCGACCTGCGGGTCAATACGCTGAAGGCCAAGCGCGACAAGGTGCTGGGGTCATTGGCGCATCTCGGCGCCAAGGCGACGCCGTGGTCGCCGCTCGGGCTGCGGATCGAACTCGGCGCCGACGCCCGCAATCCCGGCATCCACTCCGAGGAGGATTTCATCAAGGGCGGCATCGAGGTGCAGGACGAGGGCTCGCAGCTCGCGGCGCTGTTGTCCGGCGCCAAGCCCGGCGAGCAGGTGATCGATCTGTGCGCCGGCGCCGGCGGCAAGACTTTGGCGCTGGCGGCGATGATGCAGGGCAAGGGCCGGCTGATCGCCACGGATCACGACAAGCGGCAGCTGGCGCCGATCTACGAACGGCTGTCGCGCGCGGGCGTGCACAATTGCGACATTCGCACCCCGAAGGGCCCGAACGACACCTTGAGCGACATCAGCGGCTCCGCCGATCTGGTGCTGATCGACGCGCCGTGCACCGGAACCGGCACCTGGCGCCGCAATCCCGACGCCAAATGGCGGATGCGGCCGGGCGCGCTCGAGGTGCGGCTGAAGGACCAGGTCGCGGTGCTCGACCGCGCGGTGCCGCTGGTCAAGCCGGGCGGGCGGATTACCTACGTCACCTGCTCGGTGTTGGGTCAGGAAAACGGCGCGCAGATCGCAGCCTTCATGGCGCGGCATCCGGAATTCGCGGTGGTCCCGCTGGAACAGACCGCAGCGGTGCTGTGGGACAAGGCCGAGGCGTTCCTCGCCGCGGCGCTGGTCTCCGAGCAGGGGCTATTGATGACCCCGCGCCGCACCGGCACCGACGGATTTTTCGTCAGCGTGATGAAGAAGGCGGGGTGAGAGGGCGGTCAGCCTACATCTCTGCGGTTCATGTTTGGTGTTCCCCGGATCAGCAGCGCGTCGCCCTTGCGGCGTGGTGCGCTGCTGATCTGGGGCCCCGGTGGCTTTGACGGCGCAGAACCGGGGTCCCGGATCTGCGAAGCAGCACCGCGTGCTGCATCGGGTCCGGGACACGGTTCCTATGGGCGCGGGCCGGCTTTTCGGGTTGCGAGCGGGCCCCCCATCGCGTAATTCCCTGCCATGACAGCACCCAGCAAAACCTCCGCTTCGCCCGTCGATCCGTCGCCGCATGTCGCCGCGGCGCATGACAAGATCCTGATCGTCGATTTCGGCTCCCAGGTGACGCAGCTGATCGCGCGACGGGTGCGCGAAGAGGGCGTCTATTCCGAGATCGTGCCGTTCAACAAGGCCGAAGCCGCCTTTGCTGCGATGAAGCCGAAGGCGGTGATCCTGTCCGGCGGCCCAGCCTCGGTGCTGGACGACGATGCCCCGCAAGCGCCGCTATCGATCCTCACCGCCGGCGTGCCGATCCTCGGCATCTGCTACGGCGAGCAGACGCTGGCCAAGCAGCTCGGCGGCATCGTGGAAGGCGGCCATCACCGCGAATTCGGCCGCGCCCAGATCGAGATCACCGACGATTGCGCGCTGTTCGACGGCGTCTGGGAGAAGGGCGGAAAATACGACGTCTGGATGAGCCATGGCGACCGCGTCACGCAATTGCCGGAGGGTTTCCGCGGCGTGGCGAAGGCGGCGGGCTCGCCGATCTCGGTGATCGCCGACGACGCTCGCAAGTTCTACGCCATGCAGTTTCACCCCGAGGTGGTGCACACCCCGGACGGCGCCAAGCTGATCCGCAACTTCGTGCGCAAGGTCGCAGGCCTCAAGGGCGACTGGACCATGCGTGCGTTTCGCGAGGAGGCGATCGAGAAGATCCGCGCCCAGGTCGGCAGCGGCAAGGTGATCTGCGGGCTTTCCGGCGGCGTTGATAGCGCGGTTGCCGCGGTGCTGATCCATGAGGCGATCGGCGATCAGCTGACGTGCGTGTTCGTCGACCACGGCCTGCTGCGCAAGGACGAGGGCAAGACCGTCGTCGACCTGTTCCGCCACCACTACAACATCCCCTTGGTGCATGTGGACGCCGCCAAACTGTTTCTCGGCGAACTCGAGGGCGTCAGCGATCCGGAATTGAAGCGCAAGACCATCGGCCGGCTGTTCATCAACGTGTTCGAAGGCGAGGCCAAGATGATCGGCGGCGCCGATTTCCTGGCGCAAGGAACCCTCTATCCCGACGTGATCGAGAGCGTGTCGTTCACCGGCGGCCCGTCGGTGACGATCAAGTCACACCACAATGTCGGCGGCCTGCCGGAACGCATGAACATGCAGCTGGTCGAGCCGCTGCGCGAATTGTTCAAGGACGAGGTGCGCGTGCTCGGCCGCGAACTCGGGCTTCCCGAAGTGTTCGTCGGCCGCCATCCGTTCCCCGGACCTGGCCTTGCGATCCGCTGCCCCGGCGAGATCACCGCGGAGAAGCTGGAGATTTTGCGCAACGCCGACGCGGTCTATATCGACCAGATCCGCAAGGCCGGACTCTACGACAAAATCTGGCAGGCCTTCGCGGTGCTACTCCCCGTCAAGACCGTCGGCGTGATGGGCGACGGCCGCACCTATGAATACGTCGTCGGGCTGCGCGCGGTGACCTCGACCGACGGCATGACCGCGGACTTCTACGGCTTCGAGATGAGCTTCCTCGGCGCCGCCGCGACCCGGATCATCAACGAGGTCAAGGGCGTCAACCGCGTGGTGTATGATATCACGAGCAAGCCGCCGGGGACGATTGAGTGGGAATGAAATGATGTGGTTCGCGGCGCTTCGTGAACTATCGCCATATCTTCATAACTAGCTGAAATCAAACAAAAAGTCAAGCATTCACTATCGGAGCCTATCGCCCTTAAGCGATGGGCTCTGACGGTGCGCGCGACGGTATGCGTTTTTCGCCGTCAGCTGGATTTTAGCCCTACCGTCAGGCAAAAATCCAAAGCTATCCGCCAAAATTCAGTCTAATAGACTGATATATAATGATTATTATCATCGATTGACGGTATCGAATTTGACGGTAAAATTGACCTCGAAAAAGGCGTTTTCGATCGTCAACGAGGCCGTCCCCATGCTCACTGACATGGCCATCAAGAGGCTGAAACCAAAGGATAAATTATACAAGGTGGCCGACCGTGACGGTATGTACGTTTCCGTCGCCACGACAGGCCAAATCACCTTCCGGTACGACTACCGTCTGAACGGCCGCCGGGAGACGCTGACGATCGGCCCCTACGGCCCCGATGGCTTCACGCTCGCCGAAGCGCGTGAGCGCTGCATCGCGGCCCGCAAGCAGGTGGCGGAGGGACTTTCTCCGGCTCACGAGAAACAGCGCGACAAGCGGCGCAAGGCCATGGAGCGCAGCTTCGGCGCGGTGAGCGGCATATGGATCAAGGAAGCGCGCATGGCGGAAAGCACCCGCTCGATGCGCAAGGCCATCCTCGATCGCGATATTCTCCCTGCCTGGAAGAACCGCCTTCTGACCGAGGTGACGCCGGACGATCTCCGACAGCTCTGCGCCAAGGTGAAGGAGCGCGGCGCCCCTGCAACCGCCATCCACGCCCGCGACATCGTCAAACAGATCTTCGCCTTCGCCATCCTGCACGGAGAGAAGGTGCCGAACCCGGCTGACGAGGTGGGGCCAGCTTCGATCGCAACCTTCCAGCCGAAGGACCGGGCGCTGTCGCCGGCCGAGATCAAGATCATGCTACAGCAGATCGAGCATGTGCCGACGCTGCCGACCATCCGGCTTGGCCTGCGCCTGATCCTGCTCACCATGGTGCGGAAGAGCGAACTGCAGGACGCCACCTGGGACGAGGTGGATTTCGAGAACGCCGTCTGGACCATTCCGAAGGAGCGCATGAAGCGGTCGAAGGCGCACAACGTCTATCTCTCGCAGCAGTCGCTCGACATCCTGATTGCGCTCAAGACCTGCGCCGGCAATTCGCGCTACTTGCTGCCGTCCCGTTATGACGCCGACGCCCCCATGTCGCGCGCAACCTTCAATCGCGTGACCACGGCCGTCGTGGCGCGGGCGAAGAAGGAGGGGCTGCCGCTGGAGCCGTTCACGGTCCACGACCTGCGCCGGACTGGCTCGACGCTCTTGAATGAGATGGGCTTCAACAGCGACTGGATCGAGAAATGCCTCGCCCACGAGGACGGGCGTTCGTCGCGCGGCGTCTATAACAAGGCAGAGTACGAACCGCAGCGCCGCCACATGTTCCAGGAATGGGCCGACATGATCGATGCCTGGGTGAACGGTCAAAAGCGGGCGCCGACGCTGTTGCCGCCGGCGATGGCATTTATGGGCGGCAAGGGGGAATGCTGACGGAGAGCGGACGCGGTCCATCCGTAAGCCATGTGGCTAGGCGGTATTCAATTTCCGTCCGGCGGAGAGTGCGGGCAGCAATTGAGAATCGGGCAAAGTGTGTGACGACAATTATCTTGGCCGGCGGA
This sequence comes from Rhodopseudomonas palustris BisB18, assembly GCF_000013745.1. GTDB lineage: Bacteria > Pseudomonadota > Alphaproteobacteria > Rhizobiales > Xanthobacteraceae > Rhodopseudomonas_A > Rhodopseudomonas_A palustris_F. The sequence continues at coordinate 3,393,809 of NC_007925.1, read as the reverse complement.
CGACAACTAGCTTGGCCGGTGTGGCCGGACGGCGGGAGGGCGTAGCCCGACCAGAGTCCGGCCACACCGGCTGCGCCGTTTTGTGGGGTCATTTGACGTCACTGGCGGTCGTTTCTGAGGTGGTGCAAGCGGTTCTTTCCTCAATGGAAAGGGCCGTTCGTGCCAGGCAGCCACCTCAACGACCACCAGGTGAGAACGTACATGGACCATCGTCGAACCCATCCTCAGCACACTGCCGCCGCCAAAGCGGGAATCAGCGAACGCTCGGCTCGTCGGATCGATCGCGATCCAACCTTGCCATCGCAGCGCAAGACACCCCGAGGTTATCGGACCCGTCCCAACCCGTTCGACGGCGTTTGGGAAGCCGATATCGTGCCGCTGCTGCAATCGATGCCGTCGCTGCAGGCCATCACCATTTTGCGCGAGCTGCAGCGGCGTCATCCCGGCCGCTTTCCCGACAGCCATTTGCGAACCCTGCAGCGCCACATGCGGCGGTGGAGCGCACTCGCCGGCCCCGAGCGCGACGTCATCTTCCGTCAGGAGCATCCGCCCGGTGCGCAGGGCCTTTCCGACTTCACCGATGCGGGCGAGCTTGGTGTGACGATGGTTGGGCTCGCCTTTCCGCATCGCTTCTATCACTTCGCGCTGGCCCATTCGCAGTGGGAGTACGCCCGCGTGGTCGAGGGCGGGGAAAGCTTCTCGGCGCTTGCCGAGGGGCTCCAGAACGCGCTCTGGCTGCTCGGGGGGGCCCCGCGCGAGCATCGCACCGACAGCCTCTCGGCTGCGTTCAAGAACCTCTCGGAGGAGGAGGACTTCACGCGCGCCTATCGTGAACTTTGTGACCATTACGGCATGGCGGCGACCCGCAACAATCGCGGTGTCAGTCATGAGAACGGCTCGATCGAAAGCCCGAATCGCCACCTCAAGAAGGCGCTCGATCAGGCGCTGACGCTGCGCGGTAGCCGTGACTTCGATACTCGGGTGGCCTATCAGGCATTCACCGACGACATCGTCGGCCAACGCAATGCCGCCCGCGACCAGGCCTTCGCAGCCGACCGCGCCGCCCTGCGGGCGCTGCCGCCGCGCCGCACCACGGACTTCAGCGAGGCTGCCGTGGTGGTCACGTCCTCCAGCATGTTCTGTCTGCGCAAGGTGTTCTACACGGTGCCGTCGCGTTTGATCGGCCATCGCCTCAAGGTGCACCTCTACGACGATCGGCTCGACTGCTTCCTCGGCTCGACGCAGGTGCTCGTGCTGCCGCGCGGCCGGGTGCCGCGGGGGGCCCAACGCGGACACGTCGCCGACTACCGGCACGTGCTGCCGAGCCTTCGGCGCAAACCCCAGGCCTTGCGCAACCTGGTATGGCGTGACGCGCTGTTCCCGCGGCCGGCGTTCCGCCGGGCCTGGGACACGCTGGTCGAGCGAGGCCCGATCGACCGGGCTTGTCGCACCATGGTGGCGTTGCTCGACATCGCCTATTGCAGCGGTTGCGAAGCAGAACTCGCCGCGCATATCGACAGCGTGCTCGATCTCGGCCACCTGCCGGATCCCAACGCCCTGCGGGCTGTGTTCAGCCGCGATGCCGCGGCTCAAAACGGCGGGGCGGCATTGCCCACGGTGGCCGTCACGATGCCGGCCGCGTTGATCTACGACGTGCTGCTGTCCAGCGTCCACGGCGAGGTGTCGTCATGCTGACGCGCGACAACACACCAGCGCCCATCACGGTCGATCTCGCTCGCCTGCCGATGCTGCTGACCTCCCTGCGGCTGCCGACCATCGGCCAAATGTGGGCGGACCTCGCCGAGCGTTCAGACCGCGAAGGCTGGCCGGCCGCTCGCTATCTTGCGGCCTTGCTCGAGCACGAGCTTGCCGAACGCTATCAACGTCGAATCCAGCGCAACATGCAGGACGCTCACCTGCCGGCGGGGAAGAGCTTCGCCACCTTCGACTTCGCCGCCGTCCCGATGATCAACAAGAGCCAGATCACCGCGCTCGCGGCCGGCGGTTCTTGGCTCGACAAAGGCGCCAATCTATTGGCCTTTGGCCCGCCAGGCGTTGGCAAGTCGCATCTCGGCGCAGCTCTCGGCCAGGCTCTCATCGAAAACGGCTATCGTGTTCTGTTCACCCGCACGACCGACATGGTGCAACGACTTCAGGCCGCTCGCCGCGATCTAACGCTGCAAAACGTCATGGAAAAGCTCGACAAATACGACCTGCTCATCCTCGATGACCTCTCTTACGTCCGCAAGGATCAGGCCGAAACCAGCGTGCTCTTCGAACTCATCTCCGCCCGTTACGAGCGTCGCAGCTTGCTCATTACAGCTAATCAGCCATTCGGGGGCTGGGAGGAAATCTTCCCCGACAAGGCAATGACCGTGGCCGCCATCGACCGCCTCGTGCACCACGCCGTCATTCTGGAAATGAACACCGACAGTTATCGTCGCAAGGCCGCAGTCACGCGAATGACCGATCGGAAGGCCTCGGAAAACTCAAAGCAAAAGCCTGTAACCAAAACGATCTAATCGTCGCAATCGCGCCAATTAGATCTTGCGTCGTTGCTCAACTCCTTGCACCCTCAAATCGCTTCAGAGGCGACCGCCAAAACCGGCCATCCTAGTTGTCGCCGACCGGCCATCGTAATTGTCACTCTACAGGCAAAGTTCGAAGTGCCCGACTTTTTTGGCATTTCCTAAGCTAGACTGTTACGTCCGGGATGGGGCCGCGAGCGGACCGGCGGCTTGTAGGGAATGAGCGCTGAAAGCGGACGTCCGTAAACTTTCGCCTAGGCAGGACTTGTTGCGGCGTTGCTTGGTCAAACTACCAGTGCTGTGTGAATATGTCATTTATGACACGTAGGAGGGCATTGTGGTCGACCAGGTCCAAGTCAAGAGGCTTCCGCCGTTCCCCTCCCGTGCAACCGTGATCGCTGCAGCCAACATGTTGAAGGCCGAAGGTCACTCGGGCTTCGAAGCCCTTCGTCTGGAGTACGATCTTCAGCATACAGACGCCGGATTGGGTTCAGGGCTGTTGGCGCGGGCAACGTCCCTGGCCACTTACGCATTGCAAAATCCCGAGGTCCGCACCCCCGAAGGCATCCCACTGCAAACAGCCATCGTCGCGCGAGCAGGCGAGCACTATCGAAGCGGCATACAGGTGAATATCGGCGAGAGGGAACGCGAGGCCTTCAAACTCGCGTCGTCGCGCGATGGCAGCCTCAATGACGTGACCGAGTCCGGCGAGGATGTCATCAGCATGCGCGACGGTTTCGTAGAAAGAAGACCAGCGGCGCCGATGAAAAGCCAGCAGTCTCTATGGGCGCCAGAGGCCCAACTAGAGCGTTCGAAGCGAGTCTTCATTGTGCACGGCCACGACGACAACATGAAGCTCTCCGTTTCCAACTTTCTGATGGCCATCGGTCTGGAGCCAGTCATTCTGGCTGACCAAGTGAATGCCGGGAAAACGATCATTGAAAAGTTCGAACGAAATGCTGATGTCGGCTACGCCGTCGTCCTGCTTTCGCCCGATGACTACAGCCCCCAGGGGGGTGATGGCGCGCCCGCCAGAACGTCATACTCGAGTGGGGCTACTTTATCGGTAGGCTCGGCCGGTCACACGTCTGCGCGCTGAAGCGCGGTCATGTGGAGCTGCCTTCGGACATCATCGGGATGGTCTGGGAGAACTTCGACGAATACGGCGGATGGAGGAGACGTCTGGTCAAGGAGTTGATCGAGGCGGGGGTCGCAGTCGACGAGCACAAAGCGCGCATGGCATGATCGCGCCACATCGATGACGCGCACCGCGAAGTCGTTCCTGCGAAACGGGCCGCGAGGCCGGCGGGGATAATCCGAGGGCGCAGAACTTATCTTCTCATCAGCGAGGACTTCCAAGGACATGAATGACGAGCTTACCGCGCGCGACATCGACGCTCCGGAATGTCAATCGGCGTTCAAATTTGACCCCGCATCGGCGTCCAATTTTGACCCCCTTGGGCGACGGGTCTGGGCGGTAGCGCTCGCCTCGTCGGAGCTGGTCGGGGTTGCGGAGACGAGGCGAGCGCGGGCGATTTGGTCGTCGTCGCGGTTTTTGAATCGCCAACTGTCGTTACCGGTCTCAACGATGTCGCAGTGATGGGTCAGGCGGTCGAGCAGCGCAGTCGTCATCTTGGCGTCGCCGAACACGCTCGGCCATTCACCGAATGCCAGGTTGGTGGTGACGATGATCGAGGTCCGTTCGTAGAGCCGGCTGACGAGGTGGAACAGGAGTTGGCCGCCGGATTGGGCGAACGGCAGGTAGCCGAGTTCGTCGAGCACGATGAGATCCATCCGGGTGAGATGCTCTGCGATCTGGCCCTGCCTGCCGTTACGGGTCTCGGCCTCGAGTCGATTGACGAGATCGACGACGTTGTAAAACCGGCCGCGGGCGCCGGAGCGGATGCAACTGCGGGCAATGGCAATGGCCAGATGGGTTTTGCCGGTGCCGGTGCCGCCGATCAGCACGATGTTGCGTTGCTGGGCAATGAAGCCGCCGCCGGCCAGGTCGTTGACCAGGGTCTGGTTGATCGGGGTGCCGTCGAACAGGAAGCCGTCGATGTCTTTGGCAAGCGGCAGCTTGGCGATGGTAAGTTGGTATTTGATCGAGCGCGCCTGCTTCTCGTTGATCTCGGCACTGAGCAGATCGCCAACGATGCGCTGGGGTTCGTGTTGCCGCTTGATTGCCGTGGTCATGATCTCGTCGTAGGCGGCCTTCATGCCGTAAAGCTTGAGCTCGCCCATCAGGTCGAAGAGTTGAGTACGTTCCATCAGACGGTTCTCCTCAGGTTGTCGTAACGGGCACAATCGGCGAGCGGCGCGTGGCGCAATGTCAGCGCGGCGGGCGTAAGGATGTTGGCCGGCGGCGTGGGATCGCGCTGGCGCGCCAGGATGTTGAGGATGGCGTCGGCGGAATGAACGCCGTGATCGACAGCTTCGGCGCAGGCGGCATCAACCGCCGGCAGCCCGTCGGTTAGCACCGCATTGAGGATGTCGACCATCTGCCGATTGCCATCGACGACGCCGGCGAGCTTGCGCCGCACTCGCTCCATCGCGGCCGGCAGCACCCAGTCCTTGAACGGCGCACCGTTGCGCAAGGCCCCGGGCTTGCGCGCCAGCACCGGCACGTAATGCCAGGGATCGTAACTGGTCTCGCCGCGGCCGAAGCAGCGAGGATGCTCGGCCACGATGCGGCCGTCCTGTCGGATGACGATACGGTCGGCATAGGCATGAACCTCGACCGGACGCCCGACGGCGCTCGCCGCCACAGAGTATTTGTTGTTGTCGAAGCGCACCAGGCAGGTCTTGGAGACCGATGCCGGCACCGCATGGAATCCATCGAACCGGCCGGCATAGGGGACGAGCTTCGGCCGCTCGGCTTCAAATACCTCCCAGATCGTTTGCTCGGTCAACTCCGGATGGCGATGCGCCTTGGCGTAGGCGATGCATTTGTCGGTGAGCCAGGCGTTCATCTCGTCATAGCTCTTGAACCGCAGCCGCGGCGTAAAGAACCGCTCGCGCACCAGGCCGACCTGGTTCTCGACCTGGCCCTTCTCCCAGCCCGACGCCGGTGTGCAGGCGACCGGCTCAACCAGATAGTGGCTGCACATCTGCATGAAGCGGCGATTGTAAAGACGGGCCTTGCCGACGAAGATCGTCTCAACCGCCGTCTTCATGTTGTCGTAGATGCCGCGCCCGCAGGTCCCCTTGAACAGTGCGAACGCCCGGTCATGGGCGTCAAACACCATCTCCTGCGTCTCGCGCGGATAAGCGCGCACCAACAGCATGCGGCTGTGACAGAGCCGGACATGGGCGACCTTGACGATCACCGTCACCCCGCCGAGCAGCACGACTTCGTGGCTCCAGTCGAACTGGTAGGCTTCTCCCGGCGCAAAGCTCAGCGGCACATAGGCCGCGGCCGTCGCCTGGCCTCGCTCTTTGGCCCAGTGGCGGGCGTAGCGACGCACAGCATCGTAGCCGCCGTCATAGCCTCGCCCACGCAGCTCTTCGAAGATCCGGATCAGCGTCAATTGCTCGCGGGCGGCCTTCGCAGCGTTGCTTGCAAGCAGTGCATCGAGCTCAGCCGTCCATCGGCCAAGCTTCCGTCGCGGTTGAACCTCGCGCCCATACTCGAATGACGTCTCACCGGACCGCAGCACCTTGCGGACCGTGTTCCGCGACACCCTCAGATCCCGGGCGATCTCCTTGATCGTCTTGCCCTTGAGAAAATGCTCACGCCGAATCCGAGCCACCGTCTCCACTGTCAGCATTCCCCCACCACCCGCTTCGAGCCAAAAGCGGGTAGCTTGGAGTGGAGGGGGTCAATTTTGAACGCCGATCCCCCGGCTCAGGGGGTCAAAATTGCACGCCGAATAACACTGAAACTCGGCCTGATCGCCGACGACAAGCCGGTGAAGGTTACGCTGGAGCTTCCCGCCAGCCTACATCGCGACCTGACCGCCTATGCGGAAATCCTCGCCCGCGAGGCGGGCCAAGCCGCCGCCGATCCCGTTCGCCTGATCGTCCCCATGCTGGAGCGGTTCATGGCAACGGACCGGGGATTTGCAAAGGCGCGACGCCCCCCTCGTTACTGAGCCCGCTTGTACTGGATCTCTCCGCTGGGGGCTGCGTCAGCCAGCCGAATTGCCGTCTTCGGAAAGTCGCAGTGTATCGCCGTAACCTCATCTTTCGGAGCAAGTCAGGTGATCCAAATCCTCGGATATTAGATGCCACACTCCGAGCTCATGTATCTTGACTGAACTCGCTTCTCGCCGCTGCAACACCTGCACCATCAGCGGGAAACTGGTCTGTTTGGCTCGAGGCGGCAGCCATTTCGGCCTCAACGCGTGCGGCCTTTTCAGGCGTATCGATATATTGCGATAGCACCGGCCGAGGGCCAAAGACATTCCGGCAGATGATCTGGATCTCCTTTTCGCGCCGGCGCACTTCGGTGGTGATGGTGGGCACGAGCGCGGCATGGGCGCGTACCAGATCGTCGCTCGACCGATCTTGGCCGATGGCCATTCGATAGGAAAACTGCGAGATCGTCCGATTGAGTTGCCGCACTTTTCGACTGTCGAAGACGTCGCGGTGCCGCGAGATCATGTTCACCGGCCCGCGTTTGCTGGAGCCGCGCACGAGCATGCGCGCGGAAACTGGGAAGATCAGCTCGACTTCGCCGGAATGCTCGTAAGGCGTCCGCGTAAGGAGCGCTTGGCGTCGATCATAACTGCAAACTGGATTGTCCGATGTGAGGAAGGGCACGCTTGTCTTGTTGTGGAGCACCTCGAAGCCGAGTCGGAAGCAGAGATCACCGAAATCCTTGAACTCGCCAGTCATCGCCAACAACGTCTCATGCGGGTTGATTCCGATGGGCACCGTGTCGAACTGACCAGCGTAGCGCTCAAGTTCTGGAGGAAGTGCGCCGATCTCTTCGGCGATCTTGTGCTCGGCGCGAAGCTTGGCCTCGAGCATCAAAGCATGGCGGTCGCGCGTTGCCGGAACGCGAGCGCGCATGATCGTTTGCATACCTAAGACGTTGAAGGAAATGGCAGGTGACAGCCGGCGAGCTGCGAGTGCCTGGACCGTCTCAGGCCACACGGTCTCGATCGTGTTCCACAGATCCTCGAAGCGATGGTTCTCCTGACCGCCCTCGGGCAGCTTCTGGGAATAATAGTCTCGCTCGAACCCGATCGCCCGCGGGTTCATCGGGTGCGGGTCTTCTGGCGCCTCGCAACGGTAGACCTGCACCCGGCCCCGTTCATCAGCGAAGCCGTCCATATAGACGGCCGAGATGAAGTGATGTCGGCGGTTATTGCGGTTGGTATCATCTCGCTCGGGATTGAGGATGCTGAACGGTCGGACATCATCATCGACGGGTACGTTGCCCCATGCGCCGAAATATGTGGGCGGCTTCGTCATCCGCGTTCTAGGCTCCCCACAAGTCATCGGGGCCGAGATAGCTCAGATCGAGATGGGCAACGTTCTGAGAGACGTTCGCTCGCACGAGACCACGCCGATTTGAGTTGAGCGGGTGTTGCAGCAGGCCGATCGCGCGCCCGTCGGGTGCCAGCACCAGCGGCTGTCCATTCCGGTGACAGAGGTTAACGGGCGTCCCGGGAGGGGCGGGTGCGGCGAACCACTGGACGTTTCCAAGATAGTCTCGCCGCGCCCAAGTCCGGTTGTCGGCCGGCGCGAACTCCCGGATAAATTCGAGCCACATGGCCCTCGTTTCTGCGGTCGGCCAATCTGGTTCGGCCGACCAGATTGCGACGCCGGGTGTGCGAAGCCAAGCTCGCAGTTCCGCACCGCTCGTAAACGTGGCGCCGGTGTCGGTAATGATTTTGATGGCAGCGAGCCGCGAGTTGAAGCCTGCCTGGATCAGGATTGACGCGGAGCGATTGATCGTTCCGGTTTCCACGGCCGGTACCGCCAGGCCCAACTCGTAATCCCCCAGCGCTAGGCCGAACACACCGACGACATCGCCATTGGCGGCAGCCCGAACGCGCAACGCCTCCATGGCCCAAGGCAGGCGATAGACCAGCCCACCCTCGATGAATTGCAACGCTTCACCTTCTTGACCGGCGACCGTCGCGGCGAGCGGCTGCCCAAGCAGCCAGCATCGCAGGATGTCCCGCCAGTTGACTGGGAATGGGTCGGGCTCGAATGGGTAGAAGGCGAACACGCGCTCGGCGATCCCGGTGATCGCGGCGATCGCCGCCTCATGATCCGACACCATGAGGGCAGCGTTTGCTTGGACGAGGAGATCGTTTGCCTCGGCTGCAACGGCGTCGAGAGCGTGACCGGCTTCGAGGCCAAGGCCCGCGAGGAAGTAGCCGCGTCGCGTTGCAGCCGTGGAATTCGCCCAGATGTAGCGACTTCGGGTGAGCAGCGCGGCGCGATAGGCGGCGCGCGATGCGTCGTCCACGCGGAGCAATCGACGCTGCCAGAGCGAGGATTGAAGGATGTTGTCGAGCGCGGTCTCGATCTGGTCATCCGGCACGTCGGCTTCGCCGATGAGGCTGAGAATGGCCGTATCGAGCGTCGCCATATGGCGCTCCCACTCGTTAAGTGCCCGCTCGCGCTTATCGGGCTTTTCCCCTGCGACCTCGGGAAAGGTCCATGCTGCCGCGTTGTTAACGACATAGTCGATCAATTGGTCAAGGTTGCCCCCAAGCCGGGCGTGCATGCGTTTGAGCAGCGAGAAGATGAGCTGGATGAGCCCGCTCTCCATCTCGCGGGCGCCGAGATCTTCGATCAGCTCGATCCACTCGTTGAGCTTCCTATTCTTTGCGTCCTCAAAGATGGGATAGAGGACGAGGCCTTCGACATCGACGTAGGCGCGACCAGCGCGGCCGATGACGTTTTTGAACTCGGAGACCTTGATCTTCTCCCCATGCCGATAGAGCGAGTGCATGACGACGGCCGTCGCTGACAGGTTGAGCCCCTGAGCGAGGGTTGGCGATGAGATCGTGACTTTGAGCACACCGTCGCGCAGCAACCGCTCGACTTCCTTGCGATAGGCGGTCGGCAACGCACCATGGTGGAGCGCCACGCCAAGCCGCAGGCATTTGAGGATGTCGCTGTCTGGGCCGAGCCATTCCTCGCCAAGCGCGATAGCAGTTTGGAGTGTGGCCGGGTTGACGGTGAGCAGAGATGCGAGCGCACCGCGCGAGTGCAACTCCACGATGACCTTGGCGAAGGGCTCGACACTCCGACGCTCTGGGCAGTAGATCAGAACGGTTTGACCATCGCTCACGAGCCGCCACGCCGTGGCAAGGCTCAGCTCCTGTTGGTTATCCGGGAAGAGCCGGGTGCGCAGCTTCTTCGGCGGCACGAACAATGGTGGAGCCGCGCCGGTGAGGAAGCGAGGCACGAAGGGCTTTTCCTCCCCGACACGAAGATTGAGACGCGCTGTTGGCGAATTCCATGTTACCTCGCCAAACCGCAGGCGTGTCGGTCGCCAGTCATGCTTGATCGGGCCTCCGGGCTGGTCGCGACGCAGCCATGCCGAGAAATCCTCGAGTTGATCTCCGTCAGGAAGGATCGCCGACAGGCAAACGATCCGGCGTTGATCGGCGTCTTGGCGGCGCAGGAGGCGCTGAATCTGGACTTCGTACCGAACCTCGCGCTCCCCAGGTCCGATCATGTGGCCTTCGTCGAACACGAGCAGGCCAACGTCGTCGAGAAGCGACGGATCGTTTCTCAATGCGAAGTCAAGTTTCTCAGGGGTTGCGACGACGATGTCGCGCTCGCGGATGGCGTCCTCATCGAAGCCGGACACGCCGATGCTGCCGTAGAGCGCGGAGATGGTCTTGCCGAGTGGACCGAAGGTGCGTTGGAGCGTGGTTTCTGTCTGCGCCGACAGGGCGCGCAGCGGCGTCACGAACATCACTCGTCTGCCGCCGGCCAGGCACCGCAGGATGGACAATTCGGCGATTCGGGTCTTGCCGGCACTGGTCGGCAGCGAGACGACGAGATTGTCCGTCTGATCGACAGCGCGCGACGCGGCCTCGGTCTGCGACGGCCAGAGGTCGACCTCGGCCCTCGGACGCCGAGCGAGCAGGGCGATGAAGAGTTCGCGAAGACCAGGCCATGAAGGCGCGGCACCACCGGCGGGGAGCAGCGGGACTTTCTCGTGGAAAGTGTTGGACCAGAGATCGGAAAGGAGATGGATGGCGACCCGATGCACCCACCATTGTGGCAGAAGGTTCAATTCCGCGCAGATTTCGAGACTCTCTCGAAGCTGCGCGATCGCCTGGTCGACAAGAGCCCGCTCGCCACGATCCAGCGCGAGCAGAAACATCGCGAAGGCGCCGAAGAAGGAATCCGTCAGGGCGAGATCTAGGCCCTCGAAAAGGAAGTCCTGTCCATCGCGCTCCGGCGCATCGGCGGCGGCGGGCTCGGCGAGGCGCTGTTGGAAGAGCGCTGCAATAGTCGCGTCCGACCCTCGGCCATCCAGGCGGAAGGCATACACGCGCGCCCGCAACTCGGTGATGTCTCGGCGCATCAACAGCGCGAGCGCCTGTTCGATGGGGGAGAAATTCTCCTCGGCCGCGACGATCGCGAGGAGCGAATAAGCTCGAGCGGATAGATGCGCGAGATGATAGCTCGCCGCCGCCATGACGAAATGGAAGTCGCGGTCGACCTCAGCGCGATTGCCTTTAGCCATAACTGCCTCGAGGGCGGTCGCCGCTTGTTCGAAAGCGATCCGTGCTTGGTTTGGGTCACCATCCAGTTCGAGGAGGCGCAGCCCCAGCCCAAGCAAGCCATAGGCGTAACTGTGGAGGTCGAAGCTAAGCTGCGACGAGAAGGCGGGGGCGCCAGGAGGCAGTACACCGTCACGCCAGATCATGGCACGCGCTTGGCCCCGCGCGATAAGTCTGCCGCGAAAGCCCGTCGCCGCGGCGTCCGTGATGGCGGCTATGATCGCTTCAGGGCTGGTTGGCATCGGTGATGACCTGAGCGTAGACCGCCCCGACGAAGGCGGCATGGCCATCGACGTGCAGGCCTACACCCCATTGTCCGATCGGACCGGGATAGGCTTGCAGCGCTTGAGTCAGCAGTGCCTGCGGGGAGTTTCCGGAGAAGGTGAAAAGGAGATGTTTGACGCTCTCGGGCGGGATGCCGTGCCGATAGAGTGCCTCGTCGATCGCATCGACAAGCGGCGCGTCAGCACCCAGCTCCATCAGCCTGGCCGAGATGAAGGACAGCGCATGCGACGATGGAAGGCCACCATCCTTGTCCAGGCCGGTCCGCGCCTCCTGCAGCGTCTGGGCGCGCAGGTCGATGCGACTCTTCGCTTCCGTCTTCAAGAAGCGGAGACGCTGTGTTGCAGGGTCGAGGATCATGCCGATGACATCATCGCCGCGCATCGCCATGTTGCGATGATCTTTCCAACGCAGCCGCTTGATGGGAGCACGATAACCGCTGTGCGCGTCGATCCACTCCGTCGCGTAGATTTCGCCGAGGTCACCTGATCGAATCTGCGGCGTTTGAGGGAGAAGATCGGTGATCATCTTCGCTGCAGCGGCTTTGCCCAGCCTCGCAAGCGCTCCGGCAATGCGCTCTTCGGCGGCATAGTGGGCTGGGACGGCCGTAGCTGTTACCTGAATCCCGGTCGCAGAGTCCGCCGGTCGGCCCGTCATGACGCGGACGTGGTGGTTGCCTACGGGCGTGTCGGCGGAGTCGCACCAATCATTGAATTGAACCATGCGCCTCCTCCTTAGCTCGGGAAGAGGTCGCGAACGCGAAGGAAGGGCATGCCGGTTTCGGCAGCCCTTCGCACCTTGCGTTCAAGAACCTGGTTGAGCGGTATCTTCCGGTCGAGCATTTCGTAGAGATCGAGGCCGTCCATGCAGATGACACGCTTGCCTCGGCCGAAGGCGACGAGGCCGTCTTCGGAGAAACCGCTGTTGCTTACGAATAGACCCCGCGTCCAGGCGGCCTTCTGTTCGATCTTACCGTGGAACGTGTGGAGATCGGCGACGCCGATGGGCTGGCCGTGCCATTTGGCTTCCAGCAGATAGGTGTCGTTTCCAAGGTGGAAGCTGCCGTCGATCTGTTCGCCCCGCAGTCGGAACGGTTCCTGAGCTGCCAGGCCGAAGGCGTCGAACAGGCTCTTGAGAAATCCTTCAAAGGCGAAGCCGCGTGCCTGTGCGCCGAGTGATGAGATACGCAGCAGCTCCGCCTTGATCGCCAGGATCTTCTGACGATCGAGAATGGGCGCTGGTGCCGGTCGGGCTGGGTTTGTAGCCGCACAGCTAGACAGACGATCGATCAAGCCTTGATAGCGCGACGCCGCGTCGACCACCGGATCCTTTCCGCCGCTACGAGCGATATACTCGGTGCGGTGCTCCCAGAGCGCGGTGAGCGCGCGGACGGCTGCGGTGTCGTCACAGTTCTGTAAAAAATAGCGCAGCCGCTTCCCCTTGGAGCCACCATTCGCCGCGTATTTGGGATCGTCGATGCCGACCTTCAGCTCGGACTTGAAAAAGTCCGCAAAGCTCGTGTCGGAAAAGTCCAGCACGAACCCGGGGCCTCGGACGAAGTCGACGAGGTCATCTACAAGACGGAGGTCGATGGACCGTATCGAGCTAATAACGTGTCCTCCCCAGCGGACTGTATTTATCTACTTATTGATGGATTCTTGAAGTTTCTCGATTTTCGCAATTATGTCGTCGAACGATGGCGGCCGATCGTCAAACATCATCGGCGCCATCTGTCTGTAGTCGGCGCGAAGATCCTTGATGCGGGCTTCGTCCGGCATCAAGCGAAGGCTCCCCGGCTTGGCGGTCTCGTAGCTCGCCCAACCGGAGCGGAAGAAAGTCGCCTTGTGCTTAGCGACCTGCGCCAAGAGGTCAAAGTCTGTGGCGGCGGCCTTTCCTTCATCAGTGCCAAGCAGCATCGCGAGATCGTAATAGTGCCGCGAGAAATACTGTGGCGTCGGCGTCTCACTCGGCCGATGTGCCTCGGCGTGTAGCGCCGTCGCCTTTTCCCAGAAGGTGCGCAGCGCGGACAGCACGACGACGTTGATGTCGGGGGCTTCGAAAAAGTCGGGGAAGTCCTCTGCCGCATAGGGGCGAATGATCTTTTGTTCGGTCGGCCACGGATCGCCGCGCGCACCGAGTTCTAGCCTCACCCTCGGAGTGATGTAAGCCATTCCGGCATAGTGAGTTGCCTCAAGCGCGGCTGGGTAGCGGAAATTGACCGTCTGGGCATCGTTGGGATCGATCTCCAGCCGCCATTCGGCATCCTTCGGCTCGCCGAGTTGGTCTATGATCGTGCGCCGTAACGCGGGGAGCAGCTTCTCCGCGATGTGATTTTCGACGTCGGCCACTAGGTCGTCGATGAGCTGAGCCGTCTTTTTCTTGCTGAGCCCTTCTTTTTCAGGATCGCGGTCCCCTGCGTATCCAAGATCTGCGCGGTCGAGGGACAGGTCGATGTCTTCCGAGAAGCGGCGGATGGCGCCATAGGCCTTAGACAGGGAGGTGCCACCCTTGAAAACAAGGCTGGCGAACTCCTCGCCCTGCAGTGCGAAGAGCCGCTTCAGGGTCCAGCAAACCCAGAAGTCCTTCTCGATGATCGTATCCGCCACACCGCGAGCCGCGCCGGTTTCACCGAACAGCGCGGCACGATCCTTCGATGAGAGTAGGGCGACCTTATCCATCGATGCCGGCCGCCACCGCGTTAGCGATCGATACCAGCGTCGGCCGCATCCACGCTGGCGCCTGCACCGCGGAGAACGCGAGCGTTTTCTTGTCACTCACCGTGAGTTGGCGCGAAGCGACTTGCGCGACATCAGCCGCACGCACGGCCCCGACATGGCGAAGGGCCTGAACGACGGTGCCCGCCGGGCTGCCTGGGGCGATCAAATGCTTCGGCGATGCATGCCGAAGGTCGACCACGCGCTTGCCGAGCACGACGCGGCGAGAAGGGCCATCGGTCAAGTAAGTGTTCTTCGCAGGCACCTGCGTCGTAAGGCCGAGAGCGTTTGCAGCGCGCGCACCTGCGATCTGAACCTGCGATCCAGTCTCGCGCGCCAAGGCATGCGCGACATCATCGGGTGCTGGGGAAAGCTGGCCGAGTTTCGGATGGACCTTGGGAAAGTCGTACAGGCCCCGAGCTAGCCGGCGCAGCTTCCCGGCCTTGACCAACCTCGAAAGCGCCTGATCGACCGCGGCTCGCGCCGCCACGTTGAGGAAGTCACTGGGCGTGTAAACGCCGCCGCGCCCAGCTGCACGGGCGCGCTTCATGATCTGATCAGGAACTGATGCAACTGCTGTTTTCATGCGTCAGAAAATAAGGCATATTTTTCTGACATTCAAGAGGCGCGACGTAGACCGATTTGGCGCTGAGCACGGCACGAGTTATTTGCAGGAATCTCAGCGAACGTTATAAAAATACCAGCAAAATCAAATACTTGATTGTTTCAGTTCTGGATTGCCCTTTCTTGAGGGCGTGATAAAACCTCCGCTATTGGTAAAATATATCGAGGAAATATCACGACACTGCCCCAGATCGATTCTCAACGTGCTCAAGCGCTCAAGCTGCTGAAGGCATGCCCAATGATGCGGCTGAAAGATTTTGCCGCCAATGGCATTGGTGCGGAAACGCTGGCGCGTCTTGTCCGGGACGGGTCGGTCATTCGCCCCGCGCGCGGCCTTTATCAACTCGCGGATGGCTCGGGCGATGCGGCGCGTATCCTTGCGGAAGCGTCGGTGCTCGTTCCGAGAGGTGTCATCTGCCTGACCTCGGCGCTGCAATTCCATGAGCTGACGCTGCAAATGCCGTCGACCGTTTGGATGGCCATCGATCGCGCCGCTTGGCGTCCCAAGATCGACTATCCTCCCATCCGCTTTGTGCGCTTCACCGGCTCCTCTCTGACAGAAGGTGTCGAGCGGCACTCCATCGATGGCATCGAGGTGGCAATCACAAATCCAGCACGATCGATCGTTGATTGCTTCCGCTATCGAGCGAAGGTCGGTCTGGATGTCGCTCTAGAAGGTCTACGTGAGGGGCTTCGACAGCGGAAAGTCACGAGCGACCAGCTCTGGGCTTATGGGACGACGGGAAAGGTCTGGTCGACCTTGAGGTCCTATGTGGAGGCGATGGTGGCGGCTGACGCGTGAATCAGCGTGAGGCTGCGGTGTTCGGATTCGCTCGACGTTGAGGTCGCGGCTGGAGGCCTTCAGATCGAGTGGAGGCGCGGTATCAATCACGCCATCTATCGCAGTCAATCACGACCTTTTGCGATCGGATCTAGCTATTTCTCCCGCACTCTGTATATAATGCAAACGTACAGATCGACGCCGCGCACCACGACACATTTATTGTGGAAAATCAATTGCGTGCGATTCTGACGGTATATCTGACGGTAAACGTCGATTCCTTCGTTTTACACTCATCGAAAATTCAAATACTTACCGCTTCGGTTAATCATCGAGTGGGAGTGACGGGAACGAACGGCGGCAATATCGTAGTTTCGGTGGCGGTTTTCGCTGCCGAACAGTCGCCGCTTAACCCGTATTTCAAACCCGCTGAGCCGGCATTCTCCGTCTCTGAACTCGCAAGTCTAACCTGCGCCCACTTGCAGGATGATGTGAAGCCACTTCAAAGAGCGAGAGGGCTCTTGCGTAGATAGCGTGCACAAAGGCTGGTCTGCTTCGCGCCCAACGTTGGCCATCGGCGGAGCGAACGGGCGATCCCGAAAGGCGCCCCTTTGCGCATGTTGAATGCAACACAGAATGGGATCGTGTCCCTTGGCGTGGTGTAGTTGGCGGCGTGTCACCGCGATGGCCGGTAGGGTCCGGGCCGGTCAGCTGGCGAAGGCCGGGAGGCTGACGGCGGGATCATCGCCGATCGGGGCGATGGTTTCCAGCGTCATGTAGCGGGCGCGCTGCAACGCCCATTCGTCGTTCTGCTCGAGCAGGATGGCGCCGACCAGACGGATGATGGCGTCTTCGTTGTGGAAGATGCCGACCACCTCGGTGCGACGCTTGATCTCGCCGTTGAGACGCTCGATCGGATTGGTCGAGTGCAGCTTGGTGCGATGCGCCGGCGGGAAGCTCATATAGGCGAGAACATCGACCTCGGCTTCATCGAGGAAGGCCGCGAGCTTCGGCAGCTTCGGCCGCAGTTGGTCGGCGACCCGGCGCCATTGGGTTCGCGCGGCTTCAGCGTCGTCCTGCGCAAACGCCGTGCCGATGAAGGCGGAGACGACGCGCCGCCCGCTCTTGCCGGCATGGGCGAGCACGTTGCGCATGAAGTGGACGCGGCAGCGTTGCCAGGTGGCGTTGAAGACCTTGCTGACCGCGGCCTTAATGCCTTCATGGGCGTCGGAGATCACCAACTTGACGCCGCGTAGCCCCCGGCGGGCGAGCTTGCGCAGGAACCCGGTCCAGAACGTCTCGGCCTCGGAGGGCCCGATATCGAGCCCGAGAATCTCGCGCCGCCCGTCGCTGTTGACGCCGACCGCGGTCCTCGGGCTTGACCCGGGGATCACCGCGACCGAGACGATGCGGCCGGCCTGGCGCACTTTGACGTAGGTGGCGTCGATCCACAGATACAGCCAGTCGCCCTCGATCGGCCGGCCAAGAAACGCCTTCACCCCCGCCTTCGCGGGGGCAGGCTCTTGTCGTCGATCTCTTCGCACAGCCGCGACACCTGGCTCTTGGAGATCCCGCTCATCCCCTTCGCCTTGACCAGATCACCGACCGAGCGGGTCGAGACGCCGTGCACATAGGCCTCCTGGATCACCGCGGTGAGCGCCTTCTCGGCCATCCGGCGCGGCTCCAGAAAGCCCGGAAAATAGCTACCCTTGCGCAACTTCTGGATCCGCAATTCGACGGTGCCGGCGCGGGTCTCCCAGTCGCGGTCGCGATAGCCATTGCGCCGCGCCAGCCGCTCAGGGGTCTTCTCGCCATGGCCGGCGCCGGTCAGGCCGCCGACCTCCAACTCCATCAGCCGCTGGGCGGCAAAGCCGATCATCTCGCGCAGCAAATCGGCGTCGGGGGTGAGCGCAGGTTCATCATGTCGTCGGTCATCGGCGGTTCCTCGGTTGCGTTGGTGTGTCGCAACCCGATCCTGCCGAAGACATCGCCGATGACCGCTGCTCGCTCGCTACGACGCTCTGGGGGGCGCGCTCGCGAGCGGCTCCGCTACCGTCCAGCTACACCACCTGGTGGGACACCATCGACAGTCAATCCCGGCTGCGGATTGAAGACGCGCGGCTGGGACGAGGGCGAAGGCGCGCTGGTCAACATGGTCGAAGCAGCGCGGCGGATCCGCCAAGTCAGTGCGGAATGAAGCGGCACCGTCCTGAATAGCGCCCGGCTCGCTGCGATCGGGGAGGCCTTCGGCGCTACGCCGGAGGCCTCCGACCATCGCGCCCAGCGCTCCCGCGTCGTCCTTCAGGGACTGTTGCGACAACGCCACATCTTCGATCTGTCTTTCGCATTTTTGCATTTAGTTCGAATCGAACAAGTCGGCGTCCCGGCAACGTTAGACAGTGAAGCCCGCACCCGCGATCAAAATGCTCCGATTGATATTGAGACGCGGGTGGAATTAGAAATGTTCTTGAAGAGTTGGAAAGTCTCGGCGGTCACATTCTCTGTGGTTGCCTCATCGATAGCAGCCGGGCCGTCACAAGCTCAGACTACGCCCCAGACGCTCGATACGATTATCGTCACGCGGCCGGACGAGGTGCGGCAGCGACAGCAGAGGCCCAAATCGTCCGCAGCCGCCCGCAGCGCTCGTCGACAGCAAGCAGTAGGCAGGCCCGCGACTCCGACCGCTCCCTCGGTGGTAGGAGTGGCAGAGCCGACGACTCTCAAATCGTCCGGTCAAACGCTCGACAAGGTCGATGCGGGCGCATCGGTCGCCACCGCGGAACAACTCCGCCAAAACGACGTCCGATCTATCGACGACCTTCCAAAGGTGCTTCCGGGTCTCGTGATCGAGAATCGTGGCAATCGCGCCTATGCGAGTTTCACCGCGCGCGGCATGTCGTCGCCGGATTATTACAGCTCGGCGGTGCAGGTGTATATCGACGGCGTCCCGCAGGCGACCGCAGCTATGGTGCAGGATCTGGACAATGTCGAGCGGGTGGAATTCTTGCGCGGACCGCAAGGCACGCTGTTCGGCACAAATGCCTACGCGGGTGTGCTGAACATCATCACGCGTCAGCCGCGCCAGAGCACGGCCACGGTCTTCGGAACCGCCGCCAACCGCCGGTTCGACGGCGGTTTCGCCGCCACCGGAGAGGTGATCAAGGATACGCTGTTCCTCGACTTGACGCTCAAGGCGGTCGATCAGTTCGGCCAGATTCGCGACAGCAACGGCACCAACGATGCGATCGACGGGTCCAAGTCCGTCAACGGACGCATCGGGTTGCGTTACGCGCCAACCGGTGGCGCATTCGATTTCAACGTCTGGGCGCACCACAACCACTTGAAGTCGAACGAAGAGACTGCGATCCTGGACCAAGACGTTCCGGATCGGATCTATCGCAGCTCGATTCTGGCGTTCCCGTACAACGAGATTGAACGCGACATTTCGACTGGCGGGTTGAACTGGAACTATCGGTTCGGTGCGTTTACGCTGTCGAGCACCACATCTTATCAATACGTCGATCTGAAGCGAAAATTGTTCGGCTATCAGTTTCCGGAGACGACCGGCCTGTTCAACCAGGAGGTCAAGTTGACTTATAATGACGGCGGTCGGCTGCGCGCCGTCACCGGCGTCTCGTATCGTGACGGCACCTTCGAGCGCGATGCCTATGTCGGCCTGCCGATGCAGAGCGTCAACAAGGTCGATACGCGAAGTGCAGCGCTGTTCGGCGAGAGCACCTACGCCCTGACCAACAAGATGGATTTGACGGTCGGCGCGCGGGGCAGCATCGATTGGGCATCAATCGACTTCAGAGGGCTTGACCTAGCGACCTATGTGCCGCTGGCTCTCGCGAACGACGCAGAGTTCACCAGTTTTCAGCCGAAAGTCTCGCTCGGATATCAATTGACCGATCAGGTCAGGGTCTACGGCCTGGTTTCGGAAGGCTACAAGCCAGGCGGATTCAATCATGCGGTGTCGTTCGCTGCCGACGGCCAGGCTTACAGACCGGAGACGGCCTGGAACTACGAAATCGGCACACGTGCGAATTTCTGGAACGACCGTCTACAGTTCTCTGCGGCTCTTTATCGCATCGAGTCGAAGGACAAGCAGATCTATGTTGGCCCGATCGGTTTGCAGGTGCTGCGCAATGCTGGCGAGGCGACGAGCACGGGTGTCGAAGTCGAGACCAGGATCAGGCCGACGGAGCGGCTGACGTTGACCGCAAATGCCAACTTCGGACGATCCGAATTCACCGATTTCGTCGATCCGATCAGCGGTGTGATCTACAATGGCAATCGGGTGCCCTACGCGCCGGACGTGACCGCTCACCTGTTAGGACGCTACCTGATCGATCAGACGGCGATGGCGGCGGACATCAGTCTGACAGGCGCGGTGCATTACTACAGCCAGGTGTATTTCAACGAGGCCAACACCTTGGGGCAGGATGCCTACGCGACATACGACCTTGGTCTCGAACTGGCGGTCTATAAAGGGCCGACCGTCAAGATCTTCGCGCAGAATCTGACTGACGTTGTCTACCGGACCAACAGTTTTTCCACCGGAGGATTGGTCTTGAGCACGATCGGCCAGGGCAGGCTGTTCGGAGTGTCCACCAGATTCCAGTTCTGAAACGGACGCCGCCAGGCGCCCGCAAACGTGCTTTGAAACGTCAAAAGGCTCCGGTCCTCCGGGGCCTTTTTCGCCGGTTCAGGCACGGCTCGTCCGGGGGAGGATGGCGCCGGCGGCGTCGGGCGGCCGGAATGACATCGTAAGGCTGACTTCCGCGAGGGGGGGCGGCGCTGCTACAGTGTCCGGCTGTTATTCGGCGTGCAATTTTGACCCCCTGAGCCGGGGGATCGGCGTTCAAAATTGACCCCCTCCACTCCAAGCTACCCGCTTTTGGCTCGAAGCGGGTGGTGGGGGAATGCTGACAGTGGAGACGGTGGCTCGGATTCGGCGTGAGCATTTTCTCAAGGGCAAGACGATCAAGGAGATCGCCCGGGATCTGAGGGTGTCGCGGAACACGGTCCGCAAGGTGCTGCGGTCCGGTGAGACGTCATTCGAGTATGGGCGCGAGGTTCAACCGCGACGGAAGCTTGGCCGATGGACGGCTGAGCTCGATGCACTGCTTGCAAGCAACGCTGCGAAGGCCGCCCGCGAGCAATTGACGCTGATCCGGATCTTCGAAGAGCTGCGTGGGCGAGGCTATGACGGCGGCTACGATGCTGTGCGTCGCTACGCCCGCCACTGGGCCAAAGAGCGAGGCCAGGCGACGGCCGCGGCCTATGTGCCGCTGAGCTTTGCGCCGGGAGAAGCCTACCAGTTCGACTGGAGCCACGAAGTCGTGCTGCTCGGCGGGGTGACGGTGATCGTCAAGGTCGCCCATGTCCGGCTCTGTCACAGCCGCATGCTGTTGGTGCGCGCTTATCCGCGCGAGACGCAGGAGATGGTGTTTGACGCCCATGACCGGGCGTTCGCACTGTTCAAGGGGACCTGCGGGCGCGGCATCTACGACAACATGAAGACGGCGGTTGAGACGATCTTCGTCGGCAAGGCCCGTCTTTACAATCGCCGCTTCATGCAGATGTGCAGCCACTATCTGGTTGAGCCGGTCGCCTGCACACCGGCGTCGGGCTGGGAGAAGGGCCAGGTCGAGAACCAGGTCGGCCTGGTGCGCGAGCGGTTCTTTACGCCGCGGCTGCGGTTCAAGAGCTATGACGAGATGAACGCCTGGCTCACCGACAAATGCATCGCCTACGCCAAGGCGCATCGCCATCCGGAGTTGACCGAGCAAACGATCTGGGAGGTATTTGAAGCCGAGCGGCCGAAGCTCGTCCCCTATGCCGGCCGGTTCGATGGATTCCATGCGGTGCCGGCATCGGTCTCCAAGACCTGCCTGGTGCGCTTCGACAACAACAAATACTCTGTGGCGGCGAGCGCCGTCGGGCGTCCGGTCGAGGTTCATGCCTATGCCGACCGTATCGTCATCCGACAGGACGGCCGCATCGTGGCCGAGCATCCTCGCTGCTTCGGCCGCGGCGAGACCAGTTACGATCCCTGGCATTACGTGCCGGTGCTGGCGCGCAAGCCCGGGGCCTTGCGCAACGGTGCGCCGTTCAAGGACTGGGTGCTGCCGGCCGCGATGGAGCGAGTGCGGCGCAAGCTCGCCGGCGTCGTCGATGGCAATCGGCAGATGGTCGACATCCTCAATGCGGTGCTAACCGACGGGCTGCCGGCGGTTGATGCCGCCTGCGCCGAAGCTGTCGATCACGGCGTTCATTCCGCCGACGCCATCCTCAACATCCTGGCGCGCCAGCGCGATCCCACGCCGCCGGCCAACATCCTTACGCCCGCCGCGCTGACATTGCGCCACGCGCCGCTCGCCGATTGTGCCCGTTACGACAACCTGAGGAGAACCGTCTGATGGAACGTACTCAACTCTTCGACCTGATGGGCGAGCTCAAGCTTTACGGCATGAAGGCCGCCTACGACGAGATCATGACCACGGCAATCAAGCGGCAACACGAACCCCAGCGCATCGTTGGCGATCTGCTCAGTGCCGAGATCAACGAGAAGCAGGCGCGCTCGATCAAATACCAACTTACCATCGCCAAGCTGCCGCTTGCCAAAGACATCGACGGCTTCCTGTTCGACGGCACCCCGATCAACCAGACCCTGGTCAACGACCTGGCCGGCGGCGGCTTCATTGCCCAGCAACGCAACATCGTGCTGATCGGCGGCACCGGCACCGGCAAAACCCATCTGGCCATTGCCATTGCCCGCAGTTGCATCCGCTCCGGCGCCCGCGGCCGGTTTTACAACGTCGTCGATCTCGTCAATCGACTCGAGGCCGAGACCCGTAACGGCAGGCAGGGCCAGATCGCAGAGCATCTCACCCGGATGGATCTCATCGTGCTCGACGAACTCGGCTACCTGCCGTTCGCCCAATCCGGCGGCCAACTCCTGTTCCACCTCGTCAGCCGGCTCTACGAACGGACCTCGATCATCGTCACCACCAACCTGGCATTCGGTGAATGGCCGAGCGTGTTCGGCGACGCCAAGATGACGACTGCGCTGCTCGACCGCCTGACCCATCACTGCGACATCGTTGAGACCGGTAACGACAGTTGGCGATTCAAAAACCGCGACGACGACCAAATCGCCCGCGCTCGCCTCGTCTCCGCAACCCCGACCAGCTCCGACGAGGCGAGCGCTACCGCCCAGACCCGTCGCCCAAGGGGGTCAAAATTGGACGCCGATGCGGGGTCAAATTTGAACGCCGATTGACAGTCCGGCGGCCTCTGGTCGGGCATGGTCCTCAAGGCGGGCAACGGTTCGATGTAACAGGTCGCGCGGGTCTGCCGCCCGCCCGGTGCGCCTGATTGCAACGAGGGATACCGCCGTTCTTTTGCAGGCTGTCGCCCTGGCCCCGTCCGAATGCGCCGCCTCGGCCCCGCGATCACGAGCTCGATGCGGATCGATCCGGGCAGGCTAAACCACGCTGGGGTTCTGAACGGGCGCCCAGGCGCCAGGATCGCGCCTGCTGCTGAGCATCCCAAAGCTCGCGATAGCGGCCTTTCCGCTCCAACAGAACTTGATGTGTGCCGCGCTCGACGATCCGGCCCTGGTCGAGGACCCAGATTTCATCGGCTTCCGTCACGGTCCAGAGGCGGTGCGCGATGAACAGGACCGTTCGATCTCGCGTGAGTTCGGCGAGGCCGGCTTGGATCTCGGCTTCGTTCTCGAAATCGACCTGAGCGGTCGCCTCGTCGAGTACCAGGACGCTGGCATTTTTCAGTAGCGCGCGCGCGATCGAGATCCGCTGGCGCTCTCCCGCGGATAGATCGGTGCCGGTCGCATTGAGCATCGTCTGGTAGCCATCGGGAGAAGCGACGATGAAGTCGTGGGCGCGCGCGGCCCGAGCGACCGCCTGGACCTCCGCGTCGGTCGCGTCCGGACGGCCGAGTCGGATGTTGTCGGCGATCGTTCCTTCGAACAGCGCGACATCCTGCAACACCATTGCGACCGTCCGACAGAGCACCTCCGAAGTCATCTCGCGCACGTCGACACCACCGATGCGGATGGAGCCGGAGCCGACGTCCCAGAGACGACCGACCAGGTGGGCCAGCGTGGATTTCCCCGAGCCCGATGGGCCGACGATCGCGACCAGGGCCCCCGAAGGGATGAATCCGTCGATGTCGCGCAGCACCACGTCCTGGCCGTCCTCGCGCTTATGGGAGAACGACACACCTTCGATCGCGATCGATGCATCTTTCGGAAGCAGTCCGGTCTCGGGCATCGGCATCGGGGTGGACTGCACGAGTGCGCGGATCTGAGTCAAGGTGATCTGCGCGACCCGGAGTTCGGCGATCTGGATGCCGAGATCTGCCAGGGCTCGAGCGAACCGGACGCCGACGATGAGAAACATGATGAAGCGCTCGACGTCGAGCATGCCCCGCGCCAACAGAAACGCTCCCGCCAGGGTCGCGATGGTGAAGCCTAGCTGGCTCAGGATATTGAAGCTCATCAACGCCGGAGCCGGCGCGAGCTCGTGCCGCAGCTGTTCGCGCCCGAGGCGGTCGATCGTCTGATGGAGAAGTTCCGCACGTTGTCCCGCGCCATCGAATTGGCGGAGGTCACGGGCGCCTTCGATGGCTTCGATCGATCCGGCGACCAAGTCAGTCTGCGCGCCTTGCACGCGTTCCGAGGCCCGGCCGATCAATCGCCATGTCCATGGGACGACGATGATCGTGACCGGCACCATCACCGCCGCAATGCAGGCAAGCGGCCAGGAGGCCCACAACATGATCAGCCACAGGAACAGCGGCAGCGAAACGTTGACGATCGTCAATCCCCAGGCGTGGGTGATCAGTTCTTGATAGAGCGTGAAGCGACTCGTCAGCAGTTCCGCGATGGAGGAGCGTCGCGCTTCGCTGAGCGTCCCCATCGGCAGACGGCTCAGATGGTCCGCGATCCGGAGTCGCGCGTCCGCCACCAGACGATAGGTCGCGACGAAATTGACGACGATGCTGTTCGACCGCAGCCAGGCCTGCGCAAATGTGGCGGAACCGACGACGACAAGGGCCTCGATCACCAGCCCGATGCTCGCCTGGCCAGCCAGGATTGCGACGATGACGCGTGCGAGTTCGACGTAGGGAAGCGCCTCGCAAAAGGCCGACGCCACGCCGAGAGCAAATCCGAGCTTTAGGCGAGGCTCGCGTCGTCCCGCGAGATCGAAGCCGAGATCAACGATCATACTCGAAATCCTCACGTTCCGAAGATCGCAGTCGCCACGTTGAGGCCCGTGACTGCGCGGCCCAAAGCCGGCGATAGGTGGCTGACGACGTCAACAGCTCTTCGTGCGTTCCGCATGCCTCGACTCGCCCTGCGTTCAGGACGACGATCTGGTCGGCCTCGACGATGGTCGAAAGCCGGTGGGCGACCACCAGAACGGTGCGTCCGACGGCGAGTTGCGACAGCGCATGTTGGATGGAAAGTTCATTTTCGGGATCGACGAACGCGGTGGCCTCGTCGAGCAGGAGGATCGGGGCGTTCTTGATCGCGGCTCTCGCGATGGCGAGCCGCTGCCGCTCGCCGCCGGACAAGCGAGCGCTGCTGTCGGCGATCGACGTCGCGGTGCCGAGGGAGGATCGTTTGAAGACGTCGGAAAGATTGACTGCCGAAAGCGCGCGTTCAATAGCGTCGACGCCGGCGGCTGGCGAGGCTACGCGAAGATTCTCGTCGATGCTTCCGGTAAAAAAGTACGGCCGCTGGAACACCGTCGCCAACAGGGATTGAAGATTGGTATCGGAAATTCGCCGGATGTCGACGCCGCCGATCTGAATGCAGCCGGAGCCGGTCTCCTGAAACCGGGCGAGGAGCGCGAGAAGCGTGCTTTTGCCCGCACCGCTCGGTCCGACTAGCGCAGTGACCCGCCCCGCGGGACAGTGGAACGTGACGTCGCGCAGGGCAAGCTTCTCGCCATAGTCGAACGAGACCGCCTTGAATGCGATATCGAACCGCGCTGGAAGAACCGGCTCGTTTGATCGAGGAAGCGGCCGCTGCTCGAGAAGGGTGGCAATTCTGGTCCAGCCCTGACGCTGCCGTTCGAAGGACGACATCGCGATCAACAATTTGAGCAACGGCGCCGTCAATGCGGCGCCGAGTAGCGAAAATAAAACGAGCGTGGGCGCATCCAGCATGCCATTGAGCAGAAATGCAACTCCGACCGGAAGCACGACGAGCAGATTAGTCGACAGTGAGATGGTGAAAACGGCATAGGCGCCGGCCGATCGTCGCGTCATCGTGGCGGCAAGCTCGGCGAGGGCGTGTATCGATCCGCGCAACTGATCCAACGTCGTCGCGGTCCGGTTGAACGCCTTCAACGTCGCCAATCCAGAAACATAAGCCATTAGGCCTGAATTCGCCGCAGCTTCGGCGGCGTGCCAACGGGTCACGTTCTCAGCATAAGATCCAAAGATCCGGAACTGGGCGTAGACGCTCACCGGGATCAAAGCCAGCGACACCAGGGTCATCCGCCAGTCGATCGTCAATAGAAAAATCGCGCCCAGCACCGTCGTCGACAATCCCGTGATGGCGTCGGGGTAGGTATGGGAAATCAAGCCTTCGAGGCCACCAGGGTCGTCCACAATCGCCTTCTTGTAGTCTCCGGCGCGGCCTTCGAGTGCACCGATCGGCAGTTCCGCTATCTTGGCAACCAGCACGTGGCGAAGTCGGCGTGAGACGCGGAACGCAGCGGCATGCGATGCGAGCAGGCTCGTGCCGCCGATCAAGAAGCGCGCGCCTGTTGCGGCGAGCATGGCCGTGGCGAATATCATCAGGCTGCCGAGGTCAGGCTGCGGTCCGATGAGAATGATCACCATGCGATAGATCAGCCAATACGGAAGCAACTCGAGGACGCCGCAAAGGAGCGAGAGAACGCCGGCGGTCGCCAAAAGCGGAGCCTGAGCGACCAACAGCGCTCGTAGAGCGGAGCGCGGCACCGCGTCCGCATCGAGATCCGCGTTCCGGGTGAACGATTCGGGCTGGGAGGAAGCCAGCTGCGGTGTTTTGGCGTTCATGTGTGGGTCTTGAACATCTGACAGTTGCGCGGATCGTCGCTTGACCCTGTGAGGCCGTTAATCATCAGGACGCGAGATTGCCAAGTCTGTGTGAAAATGCGGGCGATGCGTTGCGTCGGCTGCCGGCGCACCTAGTTCGATGTCGTCGGTCCGAGACTGTCATCGAGATAGAATGGAGTGGATCCATGGCTGCCACGAGGCCCCCGTATGATGAAAGCCCTTCATGCTGCCGTCCGGCCTGCTACGACAAGGATGCTCTGGTAGATTAGTCCCGAATCCGTCAGCAATGGTCCGCTTCGCGTTGCCGATGCGACACATGATAGTGTGAATGCAAATTCGAACTCTGCTGCCGAGATTCGACGATCATTGTCGCAGCGTCCGTCTCGATCGCGTGGCTCAGCCGCCGAAGTTAGGGTCGCTTGGCATATTGGCTCGGCGCCAAGCCTTTCTCAGCTCTGAAAATCTTGCTGAAATGGCTCAGATTGTCGAAGCCGACCGAAAACGCGGCTTCGGTCACACTGTGCCCATCTTCCAGCAGCGTCGCGGCCGCATCGAGCCGAATCTTGCGGAGATAGGAATGAACGGAATTGCCGACCACTTGCCGAAAGCCTTGCTTCAGCTTGCGCTCGTTCAAACCAACCTCTCGGGCGAGGCGAGCGATGGTCCAGTCGATGTGGTATTGGCCATCGATGATCTGCCGCGCGCGTTCCAGGCGGTCCCGATCCTTGCCTCGTACGGCATCTGGGCGCGCCAAAATCTGGGGCAGTGATGAGGTGACCACGCTCAAGCTCTCGATGGCCCGGCTGTATAGATAGAGTCGGCGCGACATTTCGTCTGTCAACCTGCAGGTGATGATGTCTTGAGCTGCCTTCAACAACGGAGGTGGGGCACGGAAACCGACCAATGAGGTCTGGCACTCGGGAAGACTGTGGTCAGTCGCGAGGCTGCCACCGAGAGTCGCCAGAGCGGCACCTCCGGCCTTCAGGAGGAACCGAAAGTCGAAGCGGATATCGACGGCGAGAAGGCGCTGCCCGCCGCGGACGCTGTTCTGGCCACGGCTGAAACGCGAACTGGTGAACAGCGCCGCCATGCCCGGTTCGATCAGAAGAGGTTGCGCGCCATCCAATGAAACCGCCCCGCGCCCCTCGAGAAAGACGCTAAGCGAGAACGTCGCGGGTCCCTCCTGACTGAGTGTGACATCGTGTGGGACAAAGGTGTCGATGATGTAGATCGCCACGTCTTCGCAAGGATGGTCTACGCGGACGGCGTCTGCGCCACCGAGCGCCTCCATTTCCTGATCGACGGCGCTTCGGCACATCGCGAAGCTGTCCAAATGCTGAATCGCTAGCATGACGCCCATCCTCATCTGCGTGTCGGCCGCAACACGGTAGCTTAGGCAATCCTCGAACAGATTGGGAGGCAGTTGCAATGCAGCTTGGGGAATATCTAGGTATTCTAAATCCTGTGCTGTCAGCAGGGAGATTTGCTCGCCCGGGGACGGCTGAGTTGGTATCCGGACGTTGAGCCTGCCGAGGAAAAAGCCGTGCCGCGCAAGATCGTGGAGGCCATCCAATCGACAGGGCGTCCGGTGAGATCGCGTCCGACCGGCCGCTTGGGCCGGTCCGGCGCTTCACAAGGACTTCCTGAACATCGAGATTGCGCCGACCAACGCGGCCGAAGCTATCAAGGCAAGCGGCCAAAGATCAGGGATGAGATGATCGATGCCAACCCCTTCCAGATAGACCCGGCGGGTGATCTCGATCGCGTACCGCAATGGATTGATCGCGTTGATATATTGCAGGACCGGCGGCATATTGGCCACGGGAGTCGTCAGCCCCGATAACAGCGCGAAGGGCATTGCTAGGACAAACGACGACAGCATCGCTTGCTGCAATGTCGCGGTGGCAGACGAGACGACGAGCCCGATTCCGACGGCTGCAAGCAGGAACAAGGCGAGCCCGGCATAGAGCATCACGAGCGAGCCGGAAAATGGGATCTCGAACCAAAATCTCGCCAAGGCGAAGATCACACTAGCCTGAACCGCACCGACAAGAATCGATGGCAATGCCTTTCCTGCCATGATTTCGGTCGGCCGTATCGGTGTGACCAGCAACTGGTCGAGCGTCCCCTCTTCGCGTTCTCGAGCCACTGACATCGCCGTCAACATCAGGGTTTGCAGAAGTGTTAAGGTACCAATCAAGGATGGTATCATATACCAACGTGTTTCGAGGTTCGGATTGTACCAAGCCCGCGGTGAAATCTGGATCGGTGCGTCGACGAGGCTGCGGCGTTTCGCCCAGTCGATATTGAAGGCATCGACGATCGCGCTAACGTAACCGAGAGCGATCGCCGCGGTATTCGAATTGCGGCCGTCGGCGATTACCTGGATGGTGGCGGATCCGCCGGAGTCGATTCGACGACTGAAGTCCGGTGCAATATGGATGACAATCAAGGCTCGCTGATCGTCGATATAGCGCTCGATATCGGCGACCCGTCGGAGATCGCCGACGCGATTGAAGGATCTGGAACCTTCGAGGTGAGCGAGCAGAGCCCGCGAGGCATTGCTGCGGTCTTGGTCGAGAACGGCATAGGGGATGTGGTCGAGATCGAAGCTCGCCGCGTAGCCGTAAAGCAGGCATTGAATCAAGGGGACCACCAGCAGACCGAAGCGGCTTCGCGGGTCTTTCAGGATGGCGAGAAATTCTTTGCGAGCCAGGGCATATACGCGGATGAGCGCGTCGAGCATTCGAGCCTCACAGGATCTTTCGTGTTGCGCGGGCCGAGAAGATCAGGAGAACCGTCGCGATGGATCCGAGGACTAGTGCATTTGGCAGAATGATGCTCCACACGTTTCCCGCAAGGAAGAGTGTCTGAAGCGTACTCACATAGTATCGCGCTGGAAACAGATAGGTGATCCATCGAACGGCGGTCGGCATGCTGCGAAGATCGAACAAGAATCCGGAGAGCATGAGGGCGGGCAGAAAGGTCAGCAGGAGCGTCGCCTGGCTCGCGACGAACTGGCTTCGGGTCGCTGACGACACCCAAAGACCTATTCCAAGAGCGACGAGAAGATACAGCATCGACACCAGTGTCAGTATCCAGAAGGAACCTCGGAGGGGAACGTCGAATAGTAGGGTTGCCAGGCCGATGCACAGAAACAGCCCGGTCATTCCGAGGATGAAGTATGGAATGGTCTTTCCAAGAAGAATTTCGCCCGGTTGCACCGGCGTTACGAACAGCGACTCGAGAGTGCCACGCTCCCATTCGCGCGCCATGACCAGGGCGGTGAGAAAAGCCCCGATCAGCGTCACGATCAATACGATCACGCCTGGAACGAGATAGTAACGACTGTCGTTGTTCGCGTTGAACCACATTCGGCTTGCGATCGTCGCGGCCGGCGGGAGGAGGGCGCCGCCGGAGTCAGGGCGGTGAAGCTGCCAACGGCGGATCGCACCCATGGCATAGTTCCGGACGATGCGGGCTGTATTCGCATCGGTCCCGCGAACCAGAACCTGCAAGTCGGTGTTGCCCATCGCGAGTTGCCGTGAGAAGTCAGCGCGTATCCGAACGATGCCGTCGAGTTTGCGTTCCTGTATCAGCTGGGTGGCGCGGTGCAGGGATGTGACGACCCGGACGTCGAAGTAGGCCGATGACCGGAACGACGATACCAGTTCGGTGGTCTCCGGCGAAAAATCTTCGACCACGACCGCGATCGGGACGCTCCGGACGTCGAGCGACAATCCATAGCCGAACAGGAGCACCATCAAGATCGGCATCACCACGCCGATCGTCATGCTGCTCGGGTCGCGGATGATCTGGTAGAATTCCTTTCGGACCAGCGCCCGAATGCGTCGCAGCTTTTGCGTTGCGCGTGCTTGCATTCTCCCGCGCGCGGTCGTCATTCAGCGCTCCGATCGATTGTGACTTTGGTCGAGACGATTTCGACTGACGATGTCGACGAAGGCGTCCTCCATGCTCGGGCTCGGATTCTCGGCGGTGACGGCGCAGCTGCGGATATCTGAGGGCCGACCTTGTGCCAGAATCGTTCCGCCATCCAATATGACCAATTGATCGCAATATTCGGCTTCTTCCATGAAATGAGTGGTGACGATCGCCGTCACGCCGCGATCGACGAGATTGGTGATGCGTCGCCAGAACTCGCGGCGCGCGAGTGGATCGGCGCCGCTGGTGGGTTCGTCCAGAAACAGAATGTCGGGTTCGTGCAGCAGAGCCGCGGCCATCGCGAGCCGTTGTCGGTACCCTCCCGGAAGTTGACTGCTCGGCACGGTCGCGAACGGAGCCAACTGGAACTCATGCAATGCCCAGTCGAGGCGGTTGCGTTTGCAGCGGCCGCGGAGCCCGTAGAGACCCGCGAAAAAGTCGAGATTTTCCGTGACAGTGAGTGCGCCATAGAGCGAGAATTTCTGCGCGACGTATCCGATACGGCGTCGAGCCGACTTCCGACCGTGGCGCAGATCGAGGCCCGCAACACGCAACGTACCGCTCGTCGTCGGCAACAGGCCGCACAGCATCCGAAATGTCGTGGTCTTGCCGGCTCCATTCGGCCCGAGCAGGCCGAAAATCGTTCCGCTTTGCACGCGGAATCCGATGTTATTCACCGCCGTAAAACCGCCGAACCGACGGACGAGGTCACTGGCTTCAACTACCAATTCGCCGTTCGGCTTGGTAGACGGAGCGGGTGCCGGTTCGAAGAACTGATGTGTTTCGGTCTCCCGCAGCAACATCATGAAGCCATCATCGAATCGGGAAGGGACCGGTACGAATTCACAACCGATGCCGCGCGAACCATCCGACTGGAGATCGACGCCTCCGACAGGTGCAGCCGCACGAATGATCCGAACCTTGCCGGCCTCCGGCACGGCGTCGACCAGCGCAGGGTCGTGGAGCAGGCGGGCCTGTAACGAGCGCGCCGGGTCGGACGAACTGGCGACGAAGACGCGGCCGGCTGCTAGATCGGCAATGTCCTGCGGCGCGCCTTCTCTCAGCAGACTGCCATTGTGCAGCACGATGACGTGTCTGCAACGCTCGGCTTCTTCGAGGTAGGACGTGCTGAACAATACCGTGAGGTGGTGGTCGTCGACGAGGCGACGGACCATTGTCCAAAGATCGCGTCTCGAGAGTGGATCGATGCCGACAGTCGGCTCGTCGAGCAGCAGCAATTCCGGGGTGCGGATGAGAGTACACGCGATTCCAAGCTTTTGCTTCATGCCACCGGATAGATGGCCGGCAAGACGAGATCTGAAGGGAGTAAGGCCGGTCATTGCCAACAGCTGATGGCAACGCTCGCTCCGTTCGGGAAGGCCTACGCCATGAAGATCGGCGTAGAGATCGACGTTCTCTTGGACCGTCAGATCCTCGTAGAGGCCGAACGTCTGGGGCATGTAGCCGATCAGATCCTGGACGGCTTGCGTGTGGGTCGTCACGTCGAAGCCCAGAACCGATAGCCGACCTGCGTCAGGGCGCAGGAGGCCGGCAATGGTTCGAATGAGCGTGGTTTTGCCCGATCCGTCCGGTCCGACCAATGCGGTCAGCGCCGCTCTGGGGACGTGAAATGAAACGTTCCGGAGGGCTTGCACTGTCTCGCGGCTCGCGCCGCGGAACGCTTTGGCGAGTTGTGTTCCCAGAACTGCCGCGGCCGCTCCCGTCATGGGCTAAGCCGCGCTGGCTGCATGTCGGCCGACCGGGCGGAGCCGTCGCGATCGAGCGAAAGCCGCACCGTGGCGGGCATCCCGAGGCGCAGATCGTCCGACGGGTCGTGAACGAACACGCGCACCTGGTAGACGAGGCTCGTGCGCAGCTCCGCGGTCTGTATCTCCTTGGGGGTGAACTCGGCGGTGGGTGAGATGAAGCCGATCCAACCGTCGAAGCGCCGGCTCGGAAAGCTGTCGACCTCGACCGTCGCGCGGGCTCCCGGTCGCAGCTTGCCGAGGTCGGGCTCTCCGACATAAGCGCGAACCCATTTCGGATCGAGAACCGCCAAAGATAGGACAGGCCTTTGCGGCGACGCCATCTCCCCCGGCTCCATGAGCCGGGAGCGAACGACTGCATCGGCGGGGGCCAAAAGTTGGGCGTCAGCACGCTCGCGCCGGAGCCACGCC
The DNA here is from genome assembly GCF_000013745.1 of Rhodopseudomonas palustris BisB18. Taxonomy (GTDB): domain Bacteria; phylum Pseudomonadota; class Alphaproteobacteria; order Rhizobiales; family Xanthobacteraceae; genus Rhodopseudomonas_A; species Rhodopseudomonas_A palustris_F. The sequence goes on along the minus strand of NC_007925.1, from coordinate 3,360,971 downwards.
AGTCGTGCATCGTCGGCGCGCAATTGCGCCTCTGCCTGCTTGATCTCTTCGCGGCGTGGCCCGGCCACGATCAAGTCGAGGGCCCTCTCGTTCAAGCGGACCCGCGCGACGGCGATGTCGACAGTGGCCTTGGCATTGTCGAAGTCCTGCTCGCTCACCGCGGCTTTGCTCAGCAGGCTTTTCTTACGTTCGTATTGTCGTTGTGCGTTGTCGGCGTCGGCCTTCGCTTGATCCAAATTCGCTCTGGCTTGGGCGATTTCCTCGGGCCGACTGCCATTGCGCAGGCGCTCGACGATTGCCCGTTGCGCATCCGACTGGGCTTCGGCCTGCGCGACCCTCGGTTCGAGCCGGCTCGTGTCGAGGCGCGCAACCACGTCGCCTTTTCGAACGCGGTTGCCCTCCTCGACGAGCATGGCCGTGATTCGTTCGTTCCCGTTGAACGCCAGCTCGATGCTGCGCAGATCGACGTTCCCGAACAAGACCAGCTCGGACGGAGAGGCGCCCGATCCGGGACGCCACAACGCGAAGGCTGCGAGTGTCGCTGCCAGCACGGCTCCACCAATCGACAGTCCTAAGCGCATCTCCGAGCGATATCGGCGAAGTCGATCCGAGTCAAAGTCAAATTCGAGTTTGGAACTTGAACCTAGTCCTTTGGATGATAGTACGACCTGTCAAAACGACCGGTGCGCGAAATGGAAGACTCACTCGTGCGTGCACGCGCAACTCACAAGATCGTTCCGAATGCGGCAATCCTGAGCATGGATCGTTAGACGTCGCGGGACATACTTCATATCATGACCGATGGTAATGCGCCTTCGTCGGGACCGCCCATGCGTTCGATTCACATAATGAAGCGGAAGTTGGAGTAAATGTAGTTACATCGCGCCGTCTTTTTAACTACGACCACGCATCGTGCAAAATTGTGGAATGTTGATATGTGTACCGACGCGGATCCGGGTCGTTCCAGCCGAGATACTCTGGTTTCCCGTCTGGAGAAGTATGCGCAGCTCGAGGGTGGCAGGCCGGCGTTGGATTTCGTCGACCGGTCCACGGGTACACGAACGCAATTGTCTTATGGTGAGCTCTCGCATCGGGTAAAGGCCGTTGCCGTAAACGTGCAGGATGCGCTAGTGCCTGGAGGCCGCGCGTTGCTGCTGTTGCCGTCGGGGCACGACTACGTCGTCGCGCTTCTTGCGTGCCTGTACGCCGGCGCTGTCGCGGTGCCCGTCAATTTGCCGGGGGCATCGCGGGTCGCCCGCGTGCTGGGGCGAGTCGAGCACATCTCACGCGATTGCGGTGCGACAGCAATTTTGACCACTCGCGCCATCGCCGACCAGTCGCGCGAAGCGTTGACGTCGTTCGTGGCGGCTCATCGGCTGCGCCTTATCCTCATCGACGATGCTAAATCCGGTCGCGCATGGTCCGGATATAGTCCGTCAGAAACCGACATTGCCTTCATTCAGTACACGTCGGGCTCGACCGCGGAGCCGAAGGGAGTGATCAACCGCCACGACACGCTGATCAGCAACGTGTCGTTTCTTCGTTGTTTGCTATGGCCGAAGGATGCGCCGGTCGTGGCGAGCTGGCTGCCGCTGTTCCACGACATGGGCCTCATCATGGGGGTTCTTGCGCCGCTCGCGCTTGGCGGCCGGGTCGTCTACATGGCGCCGGGAGCGTTCGTCAGCGATCCGTTGATGTGGCTGGAGTTGGCCGCCCGAGAGCGTGCAGCGGTGCTGCCATGTCCCGCGTTTGCGCTCGACGCTTGTGTCGAGCACTACGATGCCGATCGGCTCCGCGATCTGGATCTGAGCTGCGTCGAAAGCCTCGTTCCGGCTGCGGAACCGGTTCATCTGCGGCAGGTACGTGCGTTCTTCGATCTGTACAGCCGTCACGGCCTGCATTGGGGCGCGATACGTCCTTCTTACGGCCTCGCCGAGGCAACGTTGATCGCGTCCGGATCGAGTCACGACGGCGGGCCGGTCGCGGTCAGCGTCGATGCGGCATCGATCGCCCGCGGCACGGCGCTCGTCGTCACCGACGGTGCGCCGGACAGCCGCGTGTACCTTTCGAACGGTGCTGATTTCGGCGGGCAGGACCTGCGTATCGTCGATCCGGAAACGCGGCGGACAAAGCCGGCCGGGGACGTCGGTGAGATCTGGATTTCGGGGGCGGCGATAGCGGCGGGCTATTGGGGGCGTTCCGACGCTACAGAAGAGACATTCGCTGCGCATCTGTCGGATGACGGTGCGAGCGACGCCACGAATTATCTGCGCACAGGCGATCTCGGATTCCTGCACGGCGGTCATCTCTACATCACCGGACGTTCGAAGGATGTGATGATCTTCCGGGGACAATGCCACTATCCGAACGACATCGAAGCGAGCCTGGCAAATCTCCACGACGATATTATTGCGGGAGGGGCTGCTGCTTTCGCGATTCCGGGGGATCAAGGCGTCGAGCGGTTGGTGGTCGTCCAGGAGGTGCGCCGCCATAGCGATCTCGATGCGGCGGCACTCGAAGCGTCAATCCGCGAAACCATTGCGCGTGAACACGGACTTGCGGCGCACGACGTCGTCTTGATTCGCCGTGGTACGCTCAAACGGACGACGAGCGGTAAAGTTCGCCGGGCCGAAATGCGTCGCCTTTACATTTCCGGCGGCCTCACGATCGTTGGCAGCGATCGGCAGCCCGCTGGTCAGGACACGCGTTCTCCTTCGAGGGAGCAACGGCGTGACGCCGTTCGCGGCAAGGTTCTGGATTGTGTCAGGCGAGCACTCGGTCCGTCGAGCCCTCGTGTGATCGATCCCGCCAGAAGCCTGTTCGCACTCGGTCTCGACTCGCTCGCTGCGACACAGGCGGTCGCGGCTCTCGAAAGGGATCTGGGGCGTTCGTTGCCCGAAGGGGTGTTGTTTGATTACCCGACGGTGGATGCGCTCAGCGATTGGCTGGTATCCCGCGCCGAGGAGGCGCCTTGTTTGCCGCCCGACCAGCCGCTGTCACGTCGAGAGGCAGGCGAGCCGCTCGCGATCGTCGGTCTTTCTTGTTTGTTCCCCGCCGGGGCCAACGATATCGAGGATCCCGCCGAATTCTGGCGCTGGCTGATGACCGGCGGCGATGCCGTGCGGGGGCTCGCGGCCGACCGCTTCCGTCAGGATCTCGACATTCCGGGATACGGAGCGTGCCTTCGTCGCGTCGACGGCTTCGATGCCGCGTTCTTCGGTGTCGGGCCGCGCGAGGCGATGAACATGGACCCGCAGCAGCGCCTTTTGCTTGAAGCGACCTGGCATGCGCTAGAGGACGCCGGCTTCGTGCCGCAATCGCTGCGCGGCAGCGACACCGGCGTCTTCGTCGGCGTTGGCACTGGTGACTATGGGCATTTGCCGTTCGTCACGCGCGATCCCGCCCACCTCGATCCGTACTACGGCACAGGAAACGCATTCGCCGCCGTTGCGGGGCGGATTTCCTACGTGTTCGACTGGTCGGGGCCGAGCATCGCCGTCGATACCGCATGTTCCGCGTCGCATGCCGCGGTTCATCTCGCCTGCCAGTCGCTTCGTACCGGCGAGAGCTCGCTTGCCGTCGCCGCTGGCGTCAAGCTTCAAATCCTTCCGGAGATCGATCTGGTGCTGGCGCGCGCTGGCATGCTGGCCGCTGACGGACGGTGCAAGACTTTCGACGCAGCCGCCGACGGTTATGTGCGGGGTGAGGGTGCCGGCGTCGTCGTGATCAAACGTCTGGCGGACGCGCTCCGCGACGGCGATCCAATTCGCGCGGTCATTCGCGAAAGCGTTCTGAGCCAGGACGGCGCGAGCGCCAGCCTCTCCGCTCCCAATTCCGAGGCGCAGCGGCGAATGCTCTCCAAGGCGCTGGCCCGAGCGGAATGGACGCCAGCCGATGTCGACTATGTCGAACTCCACGGCACTGGGACGCGACTTGGTGACCCCATTGAGTTCGAGGCTCTGGCATCGGTGTTCTTCGGTCGGGACGCGACCGACCCACTTTATCTCGGCTCGGTGAAGACCAATATCGGGCATCTTGAGGCGGCCGCAGGAATCGCCGGGCTCATCAAGGTGGTACTCGCTTTGCAGGAGGGGCGAATTCCTCCTAACCTGCATTACAATCGACCGAATCCGGCAATTGACCTTGCGCGCATACCCGCCGTGATACCGACGGCGCCGATCGATTGGCCGCTGCGGGGAGATCGGCGCCGCGCGGGCGTCACGTCGTTTGGGTTCGCCGGCACGATCGGCCATATTCTGCTCGAGCAAGCTCCGTTGCGGGAGGCTCCCGCATGCTGTCGTTCCGATCGGGTGTCGCTGTTACTACTCTCAGCGAGAAGCACAGGTTCGTTGGAGGAACTACGTCGACGATACCTGGAATGTCTTCGCGATTTGGACGGTCCCTTGTCGGCGTTCGTCAATGCTGCAGCTCGCCAGCGCCAGCATTTTCTGGACCATCGGTTGATTGCGATCGGTGCTGATGCAAAAGGCCTGGCGGGTGCCTTGGTCGCCGCAAATCCCGTGCAACAACAGCGCCCGGCACGTATTTGCTTTCTGTTCACAGGGCAAGGTGCGCAGCATGCCGGGATGGGCCGGGCGCTCTACGACGCCGAGCCGGCCTTCCGTCGCGCAATCGATCGTGTCGATGCGGCGATGTCTCCGTTCCTCGGCGGATCGATCCGCGATCTGATGTTCGCCGCGGATGCTCTGGAACTCCACGAGACACGTTATACCCAGCCGGCGATGTTTGCTTTCGGCTACGCATTGGCGCAGCTCTGGCGCGGCTGGGGCGTCGAGCCGGACACGATCATCGGGCACTCCATCGGCGAAGTTGCGGCCCTCGTGCATGCCGGTTCGCTGACTCTCGACGCCGCCGCATCCTTCATCGTGCGGCGTGCCGGGTTGATGCAGTCCTTAAAGCAGCGTGGCGGCATGATGGCTGTTAGGCTAAGTGCCGCAAACGTATCGGAGCGGATTGCCGACACATCGATCTCGATCGCAGCGATCAATGGTCGAGAAGACGTCGTCGTTGCAGGCCCGGACGCGGACATTGATCGACTATCGGCGGAATTCTCCGCTCAGGGCATCAGTGCGCGGCGGCTGAAGGTCTCGCACGCTTTTCATTCGGCACTGATGGATCCGCTTCTCGAGGAACTGGAGGCTGTGGCCGAGAATTGTGAGGCTCGCGCGCCCCGCGTGCGCTTCATTTCGACCCTGTCGGGGGATTTGCTGTCGGGCGCGCCCGATCCTGCCTACTGGCGCCGTCACGCGAGAGAGCCGGTCCGTTTCGCATCGGCGCTGGGTGTCGCGATCGCCAATGGCTGCGACTGCTTCATCGAGATCGGCCCGCGCCCCCTTCTGGTCTCGCTTGCTGGACGCGAGGCTCATGAGTCCGGTCTTGCGGACGGGCTGTTCCTCGCCAGCGCGAGGGAGGGAGAATCCCATCCGAACAGTCTGATGGAGTGCCTCGGAGCTTTGTATCTGCGCGGCGTAGACTTCAATCTGGAGGCGGCGTTTCGGGGACCTGCAGCATTGCCAGCGGCGCTCCCGTCGTATCCGTTCGATCGTCGCTCATACTGGCTCGAATATCGTGATCAGCACGAGGGACCGTCCCCTCAGTTGCCTCAGATGCGCAAGCAGGACGAGTCGGCCGAACTTTCATTGAGCCGCCTAACATGGACCGAAGCCGTCCTCCCTCAGAACGATCCGGCGCCCGCGCCGCGACTGTATCTCATCGAGGGGGGGGGTGCCGCAGGGCGAGCAGTCGCCGAGAGCTGCGCTGAAGTGGGGGTGATCGCATCCGATGCCGAAGCGCTGCCCGCTGCAGCCTCGGGCGATTCGATCCTGGTTTGGCTCGGTGCGCTCGCCGCGCACGAGGCCCCGCAGCCGGACGCGCTATGGCGGTACATTGCATATTGCCAGGCGCTGTACCGAGCCCGCCTGACGGCACGTATCGTGGTGGTTACCAGAGGAGGCCAGCGAGACGGTACTGCCGCGCCCGCACAGGCAGCTTTCTGGGGAGCGACCCGGGCGCTTGCGATCGAGTGCCCCGATCTGCAGTTTCTCCTCGTCGACGTCAACGCGGCAGACGATCCGGCCCGCGTTCTCGCGACGATTGCGCCTCGTCTGAGCGACATCATTCCGCAGGAGGACATGCTGGCGTGGGATGGGGCACAATGGCTCTCCCCGAGGCTGGAAGCGGTGCCGGCGTTCGAAGCCCAACCGGGCCCGGTCGGTACGGACGGTACCTACCTGATCTGCGGCGGCCTTGGGGCGCTGGGTGGACATGTGCTGGATTGGCTGGTCGCCTGCGGCGTACGTGACATCATCGTTACAGGTCGCGGCGAACCGGGATCCCGGGCGCGGTCGACATTCCAGCGCTACGGTCAGGCGGGAGTTGATATCCGATACGTCCGCGCCGACGTCGCGAACGAGACGGACATGCGCAATCTGTTTCGAGAGATCGACGAGTCGGCGCGCGCGCTACGTGGTGTCTTCCACTGTGCGGGTATCGGCCGCTTCGATACCATCGATGCGATCGATGAGGCCGCGTTCCGTGAGGCCACGCAAGCGAAGGCGGATGGCAGTTGGATCCTGCACTGTCTCACATGCGATCGGAGCGACGTCGAGCACTTCGTCGTCTTCACGTCGATCGCGGGGATCTGGGGGTCGCGCTTCCAAATCCACTATGGCGCCGCCAACGCCTACCAGGACGCGCTGGCCCGGTTGCGGCGAGCGCGCGGATTGCCGGCCCTTGCGATCGCCTGGGGAGCATGGGGCGGCGGTGCCGGGCTGTCGGAGGTGGACGACAGCCTTCTACAATATCTGCATCGTGCGGGGATATCGCGCTTCGAGCCGCAACGCGCCATCACCACATTGGCCGGCCTGATAGCGACCCCCGGCAATTGGATCGCTGCGGAGGTCGATTGGCGCAGATTCGCTCCGCTCTACCGGACGTTCGGCCGCAGTGATCTTCTCGCACGGCTTGCGCCGGCGACGGAGGCGACGGCGAGCCGTAGCGAGGATTGCCCGGATTGGACGCGCTTGTCCGCCGCAGACCGGCGTTGCGTGTTGGAGAGCTTCGTCCGCACGACCATCGCCACGGTGCTGCGGATCGACGCCGGGGAGATGCACGACGACGTCGAACTCATCAAGCATGGACTCGATTCGATTCTGGTGATGGATTTCGCCCGCGCGTGTCGGCAGAAACTCGGTGTCGACTGTGCGCTTCGCGCGATCTTCGAATCCGCGACGCCGGGCGGCCTAGTCGATTATCTCGAAGGGCTCGCCGCCTCGTGTGAGCGAACGCACGAGGAGGCGACCGTCGATCAGATCGTTCCCGATCTCGCGAGTCGGCACGAACCGTTTCCGTTGACGGATTTGCAGTACGCCTATTGGGCAGGACGTGATCCGCAGTTCACGCTCGGCAACGTCTCTTGTCATGCCTATCTGGAATCCGAAATCGTCGGCGCGTTCGATCTCGCGCGCCTGGAGGCCGCGTGGAATCTCCTGATCGCCCGCCACGACGCGTTGCGGCTCGTCATCGACGATCATGGCATGCAGCGGATCCTCGCCGAAGTACCGCGGTATCAATTCAGGTTGGTCGACCTCACCACGGCTGACGCGGCCGTCGTCGACGACCATCTTTCGGCCTGGCGGGAGGAGATGTCGCACCAGGTCCTCGATTCCACCTCGTGGCCGATGTTCGATCTCCGGGCGTCGAAACTGCTGGACGGACGAACCCGTCTCCACTTCAGCATCGACATGCTGATCAACGACGTCGCCAGCAGCCAGACCCTATGGAGCGAGCTCGGGCGCGTGTACCGCGCCGGATCGATCGAAGCGGCAGGTCTCGAGCCGTTCACCATCTCGTTCCGCGACTACGTCGTCGCCAAGGCGAATCCATCGCCGTCGCGGCAGGCGATCCGTCAGCGGGATTGGGCCTACTGGATGGAACGGCTGCCATTGCTGCCGCCGCCGCCGCAACTGCCTCTCGCGGTGAATCCGGAACAGGTCGCCCGTCCGCGATTCGTCCGTCACGCGGCGCGTTGCGATCAGGCCCAATGGTCGGAATTGCGTCGGCGGGCACGGTCGTTCGGGGTCACGCCCGCGACCCTGCTGATCGGCGTGTTCGGGGAAGTACTGGCCGCTTGGAGCGATCAGCTTGATTTCACCCTCAACCTCACGATCTTCGATCGTCTGCAGAACCATCCGGATGTTCCGCGTCTCGTCGGAGACTTCACGTGCGTCACGCTGCTTGCGGTAGATTGCCGAGAACCGATGCCGCTCGCCGCGCGTCTGCAGACGATCCAGAAGCGGATGCTCGAGGATCTCGAACATCGAAGCGTCAGTGCCGTCGAGGTTCTGCGCGAGAAGAATCGCGGGAACGATCGCTTGGTCGGAGCGCCGGTGGTATTCACCAGCCAACTCGGGATGCACGATCCCACGAAGGGAACCTCCGACGGTGATCCGCTCGGACAGGTCGTCTACGGGATAACCCAAACTCCGCAGGTATGGCTCGACTACCAGGCGGCCGAGCTCGACGACGGACTGCTGTTGAATTGGGACGTGGTCGAAGGGCTGTTCCCCGAGGGCGTGATCGAAGCGATGTTCAAGGCCAATGCGGACCTGCTCGCCGCGCTGGCTACTGCCGACGACGCCTGGACCCGCGCGGCGGGGGCCCTGCTGCCGCAGTCGCAGCGCGAGGTCCGCCGACACGTCAATGCGACGAAGAGCGAGCTGCCTCTCGATACGCTCGACAATCTGTTCTTCGAGACCGCGGCACGCGAGCCCGACCGCATCGCGGTGATTGCCGGTGATACGATGGTCAGCTATGGCGAGCTTGCGAGCTGGAGCCGACGGCTGGCAACACGACTGCGAGCCGAAGGCATCAGGCCGGGCGACCGTGTGGCGGTCGTGATAAGCAAGGGGCCGGAACAGGCCGCTGCATGCCTCGCGATCCTCTCACAAGGCGGCGTCTACGTCCCGCTCGATCCGGCTATGCCGACCGCCCGGATGGCCAAGGTCGTCGCGGGCAGCGGCATCGGCATCGTACTCGTTCAACAGTATCGGGATGATTGCGTCGCTGAACTTGGCGTTCGTGTTCTCGTCGCCGACCTCGTCGAATGTCGAGGATGCGAAGAAACCGAAGCGGCGCCGGGCCGATCGCTGAATGACGAGGCCTATGTGATCTACACCTCGGGCTCCACGGGAACCCCGAAAGGCGTGGTCATCGATCACCGTGGCGCGGCCAATACTGTTCTCGACGTCAACCGTCGCTTTGGTGTCGGCCCCGACGATCGGGTGTTCGGGTTCTCAGCGCTCGGGTTCGATCTGTCGGTGTACGATCTGTTCGGAACGTTCGCCGCCGGAGCGACCCTCGTGCTTCCGGAGGCCGACGGCACTCACGATCCGCGCCATTGGTCCGATCTGGTGCAACGTTACGGCGTCAGCGTATGGAATTCCGTTCCGGCGGTCTTCGACCTGTTGCTCGACGAAACGAACGCCGATCTCGCGAGCTTGCGACTGGTGCTGCTGTCGGGCGATTGGATTCCGCTGAAATTGCCGACCAGGCTCCGCGACCGTGTCCAAACCGCAAGGTTGATCGCGCTCGGTGGCGCGACGGAAGCATCGATCTGGTCGAACTGGTTCGAGGTTCGCCGCGTCGAGCCGCACTGGCGTTCGATACCATACGGATTCCCGCTCTCCAACCAGTCGTATCGCGTGCTCGATCCTGCACTGCGCGATCGTCCTGACTGGGTGGTAGGAGACCTTTACATCGGTGGTGTCGGCGTCGCGCTGGGCTATGACGGCGATGCCGAGCGTACCGCTGACGCCTTCATTGTTCATCCCGATGGCGAACGCCTCTATCGCACCGGAGATCTGGCCCGCTACTGGCCCGACGGCACGATCGAATTTCTCGGTCGCAGAGACGGCCAGGTGAAGATTGCCGGGCACCGCATCGAACTCGGCGAGATCGAGAGCGCACTCACTTCGCACCACGAAGTGTTGGACGCGGTCGTCGATGTGGTGGGAGCCGCTGAAGGATCTCGACGGCTCGTGGCGTGGGTCTCGCTGGGGGACGACGGCGACGATCTGCAGACCACTGTGGTCGCGGAAGCGGCCACCGTCGAGCGGAACGGCAAGGATCTCGGCCGCGCATTCGCGACGTCGTGGGAAGCCTCGCCTTGGGGTAACGACGAACTCGCCGACTTCTGGGGATGGCAGGAGCTCATTGCGCGGCAATGCGTGCGCGATCTCCTCGCGTCCCAAAGCGCGTTCGGGAACAGCGATCGGCCGTATACGCTTCCAGGCCTGGAGCGAAGCTTGGGGTTGACCGAGAAATACCGGGCCCTGCTGCCACGCTGGCTTTCGCTGCTCGAGACGTCTGGTGAGTTGCGCCGGAACGGGGGCGACTGGTTCGGGCAGCTCGCCGGGTCGGACTGGGACCTGATCGCTCTGCAGGCCGGCCGGTTCGGCGTGCCACCGGCGGTCATCGCGCGTCTGCGCGACAGCGCAGACCGGCGCCATGCGGTGTTGCGCGGGGAGGAGAGCGCGCTCGCGGTGTTCTATGATGAAGGTTCGGGACTCAGCCCCGAACAGCTTGCCAAGCTCCATCCCTGTGCAACTCGGATCTACGCGGATGTCGGCTGCCAGCTCGCGCGTATCGCCGCCGAATCCGATCGACCGCTGCGGATTCTGGAGCTCGGGGCGCGGGCAGGGGAAGCGACGCGGGAATGGCTCGCCGCCGCCGCCGCTGCGCCGATCGAGGTGACGATCACCGACCCGTCCTCGCTGCTGCTCGACGACGCTCGCGCACGCCAACCGGATGCCGCCGCTTCGATCTGGCGCGTGTTCGATCCCGATCGAAGTCCGACGGCCCAGGGATTCGTCGAACACGAGTTCGACGTCATCGTCGCATTCAATGCACTCCATCGCAGCGACGACGTCAATCGCGTACTGAGCAATTGCCGGCGGCTGTTGCGGCCGGCCGGCTTGCTGATCGGTGTCGAACTGACCATCAACAGCCCACTCCTCGATGTGACCGTGGCTCTCATTGAGAGTGGATTCGATCAATTGCAGGATCTGCGCCGTGGCCGCGGAGCTCCTCTTCTGAGTGGCGAGGAGTGGCGTGGCTGCCTGCAGGCGGCGGGTTTCGCCGATGTCGCCGCAGTGACGCCTGCGGCAGATGCCGGGCTGTACGTTCTCGCCGCGCGTAACAGCGACCGGGTCAAGGTATTTGAGCCGGACAAGGCGGTCGCGTTCTTGGAGCGACATCTTCCGGCGTACATGGTCCCCCGTCAGATCGTCCGCCTGGATGGCATGCCGTTGTCGCCGAACGGGAAGGTGGATCGCAAACGGTTGCCGCGACCCGATCAGACCGGACAGATGCCGAAGCACGGCCAAACGGAGGCGCCAAGGACATCCACGGAATGCAAGCTCGCGGAGATCTGGTCCGAACTACTCGGAACAAAAGCGGTCGGCAGAGACAGCAGTTTCTTCGAGGGCGGTGGCGATAGCCTCATCGCTGTACGTATGGTGGAGCGTGTCCGCTCGCGTCTGGGACGCAGGTTGGCCCTGCGTGACGTATTCGCGGCCCCGGTTTTGTATCAGCTCGCCGAACGCCTGGATGGCGATGCCGACGTCGCGGACGTCGTGAGCAGGAAACGCCTGGCGTCGGATATCGCCGCGCGCCACGATCCCTTCCCCTTGACCGACGTGCAGCAGGCCTACTGGATCGGACGACAGGGGTTGTTCCCGCTCGGGGGCGTTTCGACTCACCTTTACGTCGAGATCGACGTAAAGAAGCTGCCGCTCGGGCGCCTCGAGAAAGCGTGGAACCGGCTGGTGAGGCGGCATGATATGTTGCGTGCCGTGATCGATGAACGGGGGATGCAGCGCGTCCTGCAACACACGCCGGTCTATCACTTCCTCGGAGCCGATCTCAGCGACGCCGATCAGTGCGAGATACAGAACTGGCTTGAGCGTCAACGCGCGGATATGAGCCATCGCGTGTACGACGCATCGGTGTGGCCGCTGTTCGAAATTCGTGCGGCGCGCCTGTCGGAAAGCGTACGTCTGCTGATCAGCATCGACAATCTCGTTTGCGACGGCAGGAGCATGGTTCTGCTGCTGCACGAATGGGCGATGTTGGCACGCGATCCGGACCGCGACCTCGCGCCGCTCGAAATCGGCTTCCGCGATGTGGTCTTGCATCTGGTGAGCGAACAGGACGGCGCGCAGGCCCGGCGGGCTCTCGACTATTGGATCGATCGGATCGGCTCGCTTCCGTCGAGTCCGAATTTGCCGTTGATCGGCGATCCCGCTGCGTTGACCCCACCGCGGTTTCGTCGCCTCGAAGCCGTGCTCGATGCCCCGATGTGGCAGGCGCTCAGATCGCGCACGGTCGCGGCCGGGCTGACGCCCAACGCCGTTCTCCTCACGGCCTACGGAATGTCGCTTCGAGCCGGCGGCGGGGGCGATCGCTTCACTCTCAACCTGACGCTGTTCCAGCGACCGGAGCTTCATCCGCAGATCGACGATATCGTCGGCGACTTCACCTCGCTGCTTCTCGTCGCGTTCGAGGAACGGTCCGGCGACACCTTCACCGAGCAAGCACGGCGGCTGCAAGAGCGTCTCTGGATCGATCTGGATCATGCGGACGTGTCGGCCGTGCGCGTCATTCGTGAAGCCGCGCGGCGAGGGGGTAATATACAAGCGCTGGCAGCCCCGGTCGTTTTCACCAGCGGCATCGGAGTGGACGGGGCGGCTTCGGGCCTCGGGGGCGCTGCGCTCGGGGAACTCACATGGGGGATCACCCAGACGCCGCAAGTGTGGATCGATCATCAGGTGGTCGAACGCGACGGTCGACTGGTGTTCAATTGGGACTACGTCGACGGCCTGTTTGCGCAGCCGTGGATCGAGGCCGTGTTCGGCGGGTATCGAGACCTGCTCGTTGACTTGGCGCAGCAGGCCGAGGCGTGGGAGATCCCGACCTCCCGCCTCGTACCCGGTCTCGACACGACGTTGGTCGGCCACGCTACGCGAGCGCACGGACCGCAGATCGGGCAACCGGCCGCAAAGGCTGTCGTGATATCCGTTGGTGCCGGCCGCGATATGGAAGGCTGCGTATCCGAGGCCTTTGCGCGCGAGCTCTCGCGTGACGACATCGATCCGGCGCGTAACGTCTTCGAGCTTGGTGTATCCTCATTGGTTTTGATCCGCATTCATCAGCGGCTTCGTCGCGATCTCGGCTGCGATTTTCCGGTCGTGACCATGTTCGAGCACCCGACGATATGCGGACTGGCGCGCTATCTCTCAGGCGCAGCGGCCTCGGCTGAGCGCCATCAGGTCGATGAGCGCCTTGCTGCGCGGCAGAGAAACGCCAAGCGGCGTCGGCCCTCCATGCATGATGGCTCCGCGTCGATCTATTGATCAGAGAACGGTTAAAGATGAAAGACGACGTGAGTTATCGTGAGGTCTATGCCGACACGCAGCCGATTGCGATCATCGGAGCGGGCTGTCGTTTCGCCGGCGCGCGGAATCCATTCTCCTTCTGGCGTCGCATCGTCGATGGAGAGGAGTTCACCCGGCGCGTCACGGAGGAGGATCTCCGACAGGCCGGTTTCGATCCGGGATTGCTCGACCATCCGGGATTTGTGCCGATTGCCAGCGTCGTGGAAGACGTCGAACACTTCGATGCAGAATGGTTCGGCTACTCGCCCGCCGAGGCAGCGACGATCGATCCGCAGCAACGCGTGTTCCTAACTTGCGCTTGGGAGGCGCTGGACATGGCCGGCCTCGCATCTGCAGCGCGCGGCAGCCGTGTCGGCGTCTTCGGCAGCGCGCGGATGAGCACGTACAGGCTGCCGAAGGCGGGCGACGTGCTGGAGATCATGACGCCACGAGTGTTTCAGCGCTTGATCGGCAACGACAAAGACTATCTGGCGAGCCGCGTTGCCTACAAGCTCGGATTGAGCGGGCCTGCCGTCACGATTCAATCGGCGTGCTCCAGTTCGCTGGTGGCGATCCATACGGCCTGCGAGCAATTGCGGAGCGGTGAGTGCGACCTCGCGCTCGCAGGCGGTGCCGCGCTGACCTTTCCCATGGCCGCCGGCTACATGCATCACTCCGGCATGATTTTCTCACCCGACGGTCATTGCCGTCCGTTCGACGCCGATGCCGGCGGCACCTTCATGGGGAACGGCGTCGGTGTCCTGCTGCTCAAGCCTTTGCTCAGAGCCCTCGAGGACGGTGACGCGGTCATCGCCGTGATCCGCGGCTCGGCCGTCAACAACGATGGCGACGGCAAGGCAGGCTATACGGCGCCATCGTTGCGCGGCCAGCAGTCCGTGATCGAGGAAGCAATGGCGCTCGCCGGAGTAACGGCGCAGGAAGTCGGTCTGGTGGAAGCCCACGGCACCGCGACTCCGCTCGGGGATCCGTTGGAGGTGGAAGCGTTGGCACGGGCGTTCGATGCCGGCTCGTCGGCCTCTCGATCCTGTGCTCTAGGTTCGATCAAAGCCAATACCGGGCATTTGGATACGGCCGCCGGAGTGGCGAGCTTGTTGAAGGCGGCCTTCGCCGTACGATATGGTCTGATCCCGCCTTGTCTGCATTTCCAAACTCCGAACCCCGCCTTGCGGATCGACGAGACGCCGTTCTACGTCCCGCAAGCACTGATCCCATGGGAAGCGGAGCGTCGGATTGCCGGTGTCAGTTCGTTCGGTATTGGCGGGACGAATTGCCATGTCGTCGTGGAGCGGCTGCCGCCCGGATTGCAGCCTGCCTCCCGTCAAGAAGGCCTAACCGCCATCCTCGTCGTGTCCGGACGCGACGAGGAGACGCTGCGCCAGACGGCCGCCATGCACGCCGATACTTTGCTCGACCATCCCCCTGAGGAAGGTCTGCTGAACTACTGCGCGACCGTTGCCCATCATCGCACGATGATGCCGTATCGTCTGGCCGTCGCCGGTGACAGTGTCACGGCTCTGGTTGGGCGTTTGCACGAAGTGTCGAGACACGGGAGCCTCGCCTCCGAGCTGATGACGGGGGGCCACAATGGATGTGTGGTGTGGGCGGCGAAGGGGACGGAAGAACTGGGGGGTCGTCTCGGTGATACCATCCCCAAGCTCGACGACGTCATACCGCGTCCGCGCCATCGTGCGCTGGCACCGTCCGCGACGCTGCTCGGTGAACGTCATGTCGAAGAGGATGGTGAAGACTCTCGGCGATCCGGTGGTGCGGCCGACGTTTGGCGTACAGCCGTCGATTCTCTGGCCGCCGCCGCCGTCCGAACGACCGACGATCACGACTGGTCCAGCCTTTCGGAAGAGGCGGCCACCGTACGCGAGTTGCACGCGGTTCACGCCGGGCAGGCAGTCGTTGATCTCGCGCTGTTTCCCGACGCAAAGACATATCTGACGATCGATGAGGTGCTCCAACGCGGGCGAGTCAAACCGGTCTATCGTCAACTGCTTCAGCGGCTGTTGCGGGATCTCTCGGATGAGGGTGTCCTGGCTCGGGACGGCGAGCGCTATGGTCGGCTCCGGCTTCGTGCTGCGGGCGCGACTGACGGGCTGCTTGCTAAGATGCGCGTGCACGGCTACGGCCGTCTCGCCGATCTTGTGATGCGGGCCGGCGGGCATCTCGCCGCCATGTTGCGCGGCGAAGTCGACCCAGTCTCCGTCGTATTCCCATCGGGAGCGATGGATGACGTCGAGGAGATGTACGAACGGCAACGCGATTCCGTCTATCTCAACGGCATCGCCGCCGAAGCCGTGGCTGCGGTGGTGGCTGCAATGCCACGAGACGCCGAAATCCGCGTCCTCGAGATCGGCGCGGGGACGGGGGGCACGACGGGCGCGCTCCTGCCCACGCTGCCGCGATCTCGCTGCGACTACCTGTTCACGGATATAGGGCCGCTGTTTCTTCGACGTGCGGAGAAGAAGTTCGCGGCTTATCCGTTCATTCGCTACGGAACGTTCGATTTCGAAAGAAGCCATACGGAGCAGGGGCTGGCCGAGGCGCAATTCCATCTCATCGTGGCTGCAAACGTCATTCACAATGCGCGAGACCTCCGCGCATCGCTCGGCCGCGCACGAAGACTCCTGGCTCCGGGAGGCATCCTGCTGTTGCGCGAAATCACCGAGCCCAAGCCGCTGTTCGACTTCGTATTCGGTCCGTTGACCCCAGAAGTATCCGACATCGAGGAGCGCGGCGGTGAATTTTTCCCGGCGATCGATCGCTGGACCGAAGCCCTGAGCGATGCCGGCTTCGTCGGCTGGACTTCGGCTCCCGGCGTGGAGCAGATCACGGCCCGCATCGGCGAGAGGATCATCCTTGCGCGAAACTCCGGCGACCTGAAATTTGCGACGCGGCGTGCCCCAGCATGCGGCACGACCGCACCGATGGACGTGGCCGGACTGTTGCAGCGTCTTGTGGAGCGACACGGCTGCTGCCACTGGCGCCTCGAGGACGTATCCTGCGCACCTGCGACCGGCGCTGAGAATGAGCAATGGCGTGATTCCGGACAGGAGCTCGCACTGTTGGGGGGGGCTTCCGGCAGAGTGCTGCTGAGCGGCCGACGTGGTACGAAGACTGTGGCGATGCTGCCGCGCCTGGATCGCACCCGCGCCCGGAGGCTCGACGGCGAGCCGCGGCGGGTGCTCTCCGAAATGCTCGGCGTTCTTGGTCCGAACTGCGCATTTCATGCGAGTTCGATCGAATGCACCAGTGTACCGAAGGAGGGGGCGCACTGGCTGATGCAACATAAGTCCGATGCCGGCGTGGATCTGACCTTGTTCGACGATGCCGGCTGGCCGCTCATTCGGTTGGAGCAGGCGCATCCTGTCTCCGAAGCGGATGCGGCATCTCCTTCGCTGTATCGTTGGACGTGGCGCGCCGAGGACGGCGAAAGCGCTTGGCAAGAGATCTCCTGGGACGCGGAGCGCATTGTGCTGCTGTCCGAGGACGGATCGAATCTCAGCGAGCTACTCGGCGTCGCGCCGGTACGGGATTTCGCCTCGGTGCCGTCCAATGCGCCGGCGGGCGCGCATATCGTCGTCGATCTGACAGGCGGATCGACCCGGCCCATCGCACAGCTCTATGCCGACGTAGCGGCAATCCTGGACATCGCTGCTCGCACGCATGGGCGAGTGACGGTGATGACGTCGGGAGCGGCCGCTGTCGCTGCTTGGGACGCAGTCCGTCACCCAGAAATGGCGGGTATTCCGGCTTTGCTCCGTGTCGCGGGGCGTGAGCGGCGCGACCTTGTCCTGCGCTGGATAGACGTTGATGAACCGGCCGACCGCGATGGCCGATGGAAGCGCTGGTTTGGCGGCGACGCTGCCGAGGACGCCATTGCCGTGCGCCATGGCCAGATCTTCGTTCCGCGTTTGACTAGGCTTGCGACGGCGAGGTCACTCGCGACCATCAACCAAGATGGTATTTATCTCATCACCGGTGGGTTGTCGCCGCTCGCACTGTCCACGGCCGACTGGCTCGTTGCGCAAGGCTGTCGGGAGATTTGGCTGGTGGCACGTCGCCGACCAGCGGCGAACGAAGCAGATCGCGTCGAGGCCCTCCGAGCGGCCGGAGCCAACGTTCGGCTTTCATGCGATGTCGATGTGGCTGATCTGACGGCGTTGGAAACCCTATTGAAGTCCATTCAGCAAGACGCTCTCCCGCTTGCCGGCATCTTTCATCTCGCCGGAGTTCTGCAGGACGGTTCCATTGCGACCCTCGGCCCAAGCCATTTTGCCCAAGCTATCGCTCCCAAATGGGTAGGGGCGTGTACCTTGCTGTCGTGGATGCCGCGGCTGAAGCCGGATTTCCTGCTCTTGTATTCATCGGCGGCGACGATCTTCGGCCCGCCGGGGCAGGCAGCTCACGCGGTTGCCAATGCGATGCTCGAAGGCCTTGCGCGGCAGGCCAGCGCAAGAGGCCTGCCGGTCAAGGCGCTGTCCTGGGGATTCTGGGAGGAGGAACGCAGCGATCGCGCCGAACTGACCAAGAGTCTGCACGGACAGGGCATGCTCGGCTTGGCACCGAACGAAGCGTTCCGGCTCATTCACGCGGCCCTGGCCGATGCGGCAGCGGTTGTCGCGCCGATGCACATCGATTGGGAACGCATCGCGGATCAGCTTGGGGAGTCGTCGCCACGCATCCTCGAAGACTGCGTTCGTCCGACCGGGAGCGCGCCGCTGAGGCCCGCATCTCGCAACGTCCGTTCGAAGCTCCGTGAAATCGTCGCCTTGCTTCTCAAAGCCGAACCGATGACGTTGGATGTTGACGCCAATCTGGTGCAGCTTGGCCTCGATTCACTGATGTTTCTCGAACTCAGCCATACGCTGAAGGTTGAATTCGGCGTCGATGTGTCGGCCGAAGTCGCAATTGAATGCAACACTCTGTCCAAGCTTTCCGATTGTCTCCAGTCGCAGCTGGCGGAAACTGCGGTGTCGGATGTCGACGAGGTGCAGGCGATTCTTCGTCGCGAACTAGCAGTGCTTCTTCGCCGGCCCGAGGACCAACTCGATCCGACATGCAACTTGGTCCAGAGCGGTCTTGACTCGCTGATGTTCCTCGAGTTTAGCCAGCGCGTTTCGAAGACGCTCGGCGTCACCGTTTCGGCCGAGACCGCGCTACAGTACGACACGCTGGCCAAACTCGCCGCGGCTGTCGTCGAGCAACGATCGGGACGTCGCAAGACAGCGAGTCCCGTTCGTGCGGCTCTGGACGAGCTCGCTGCAGCCGAGCCACATCTGTTGCTGACCAACGGCGACTTGTGTCCATCGTCGGCGCCGGCTTCGGCCCATGCCTCGCTCTCGCCATTGCAACGAGCCTGGTGGCTCGGTCGTAGAGACGGACGGATTCTGGGGGGGATCGCGCGCCATCTTTACGTCGAATACGACAAGACTCCGACGGTCTTCGACATAGACGCCTTCGAGGTGGCCTGGAACAGTCTCATCGTCCGTCATGCCGGGTTGAGAACGACGATCGATGCCGACGGCAATGCCCGCGTGTTCGAGGAGACGCGCGCTTATGCGATTGTTCGCGAAGATCTCCGCGGCCTCGACGTATTGCAGCGCGACCTCCGTTTGGCGGATATTCGCGAGCGGATGAGTGGGCAACGTCTCGATCTTTCGGCTTGGCCGCATTTCGAGTTGCGGGCGTCGCTGCTCGACGACAGCCGCCTCCGTCTTCACCTCGACATCGATACCACTTGTGTCGATATCGAGAGCTTTCAAGTGATCCTGCACGAGCTCGGCGCCCTCATTCGTGAGCCAGAGCGACAACTTCCGTCACTGAGCTTCTCGCCGTCCGACTATCGGCGAGGAATGGAGTTGATCGGCACGACGAGTGTTCATGCCGACAACGAGGCCGATGCGCTGCGGCGTGCGGCGAGGTTAGCCGGTGCGCCCGATCTTCCATTGGCCTTGAATCCAGCGGAGCTCACGACGATTCGTTTCCAGATCCGTCGTGAAAGTCTGACGAGAGTCGATTGGCTCGCACTGAAAGGCGAGGCGCGCCACCGAGGAATCTCGCCCACGGCACTTCTGCTGTCTATCTACGCTGCGGCACTGTCCGCCTGGTGCGGCGATTGCTCGCGGTTCGCACTGCAGCTCGCTTATTCCGACCGCAGGTCGCTTCACGCGCAAGTCATGAATATCGTCTGCGACGCGAGCGCGATCCTGCCGATCGATTTCGACCTGCGCGAGAATGCGAGCTTTGCCGAAATGGCACGCACAACGCAGGCCAAGATCGACGCGCACCTCGCGCACGAAACGTACGACGGCGTTTCGATGCTCGCTGAGACGAACCATGGCCGGCGGTTTCCGGATACGCCGTCTCTCGGGTTGCCGATCGTGTTCACCAGCCTGTTCGGTGTTCGCAGCGCCTACGCTTTGCCCGAGACCGCCGATCCGGTCCTCGGCATGCCGAACTACGAATACGCGGCGCAGCCCCAGGTCGCGCTCAATTTTCAGGCGCTCGAAGAGGAACACAGCATGCTGTTCAATCTAGACTGGGTCGACGGGCTGTTTCCCGATCTGATGGGGGAGGCGCTCATCCTCGCGCTGTCCAGCCTGCTTCAATCGTTGGCTGCGAATCCCGGCACGTTTGATCTTCCTCTGTCGAAGCTCGCCTCCGCCGATCCCGAGATCGGCGTCGTCCGGACCCAGGCACCGTTCAGTTTGGCCGCTTGGCTACAGCGGGATGTCCGATGAGAAACTGTCCGATCAGGGTCGTCGTCTGCGGCACGCGCTTCGGGGAGCATTATCTCGCAGCCTTGGCGCAGGCCAGGGACAGCTATCAACTCGTCGGCATTCTGGCACGTGGGAGCGAGCGCTCGCGTGCCCTTGCCGCTCACTTCGACGTGCCGTTGTATGGCCGCCCGTCCGATATTCCCGATGGCGTCGCTGATGTGGCATGCGTGGTTGTTCGAACCACAATCTTCGGCGGTGACGGTTCGCGCATCGCCGGGGAACTGCTTTCGCGGGGCATCCATGTGCTGCAGGAACACCCGGTCTATCCGGGTGAAGTCACGCAACTGAAGGCGAAGGCGCGCGAGGCGAACGTTCGTTATCATGTCAATACGTTCTATCCGCACCTGCCTGCCGGCGATCTGTTCACCGACTATGCGCACCAGGCCGGGACGGCGCGGCGGCCGAGCTTTATCGAGCTGACGACCAGTCGCCAGTTGCTGTATTCGAGTCTCGACCTTCTCGGCCGTGCGCTCGGTGATCTGGCGGATTTCAGGCTCGACGGTCCGCTCGTGCATCGCGGCGCGCAGCCGCCTTTCCATGCGTTTCAGGGGAGCATTCGCGACGTCCCCTTCAGCCTGCTATTGCAGTCATATCTTGATCCCGCCGATCCAGATCACCATTCCCTGGTCATGCACCGGATCGCCGTCGGGTGGCCGGAGGGGACCGTCAATCTTCTGAACAGCTTCGGCCCCGTGGTTTGGACGCATGCGCTGTATGCGCCGCAATATCAACGCGATGATCTCGGTTCGTCCTACCTGTTGTCGCGTTGGAGCCAGGCCGATTGTAGGTACTTCACTCAGCCGACGGCACAGCTGTTCGGTGATCGGTTCGGCCCGCCTGTCGTGAGTGTGGTCGATGATCAGTTTCCAGGCGCGATACGGCGCGCGCTGGATGAACTTCGGCGTGCGATCGACGATCCACTCGACGCGCCGTGGCAAGCGGATTCCTATCTCGCAAACCTTGGGCAATGCTGGCTGCATCTCATGCGTGCGGCCGGCGCGCCGGCCAGTCGGTCGATGCCGCCGCCGCCGCCGCCGTTTCCAGATCCCGTTCGCTACGCTGCGGAGATCGCCAATGGACGATGAGGTCGTACGGCAAACCAATCGGCGAGCCTATGGTCGTCTGGATCGCGCGCTGAAGCTGGCCGGGCTGGGGCAGCACGCGCAGTTCCTCAATTGGGGTTACGCCCCGGTTGCCGGCTTCGCAAACGAGGCCGATGGCCCCGCACCGGACGCCGGTCCCAATGCGATGCAGGAGCGTCTGGTCGCTGAACTGATCGGTCGTGCGTCGCTCGACCAGAAACGCCTGCTCGACGTGGGATGCGGACGTGGCGGCTCGCTCGTGTTCATGCAACGCCACTATCGTCCGCTCGCATTGTCCGGCATCGATCTCAGCGCCGCCAACGTCGAGCGGGCGCGTCAGGCGCTCGGTGGTGCGCCGACGGGTACGGCACGAATACGCCTTCAGGTCGCCGATGCTTGCGCACTGCCGCAAACGGACGCGTCGCAGGACATCGTCTTCAACCTGGAATCGTCTGGCGCCTATCCTGACCTGGTGAGCTTCTTCGAGCACGTCCGCCGAGTTCTGGTGGAGGACGGGCTGTTCCTCTACGGCGATGTCTGGCCGGCTACGCTGATTACACCGTTGCGGCACGTGCTCGATGGGCTGGGATTTTCGGCCGAGATCGTTCGCGACGTCACGCCACAGGTCCTCGCGGCACGCGGTCTGGCGTCGGCGGGAATTCTCGGCCGCCTCTCGCAGGCCGATCCGGACCTGTGTGCCGACACCGAAAGCTATTTTGCTCTGCCGGGCTCCGCGATCTGGGAAAGTCTCGAGCGAGGCGATCTTCGCTACATTCTAGGTCGATGGCGTCGGACATCACGTCCGCGGTCACCGCGGCCGGATGGTGAACGGAGCCTTTGCAGCCGATCGGAACGGCTGCAGGCTCTGCTCCAGCAAGGAGCCGATCGAACGGAGTCCAAGAAGCGCTGGTTTCCGTTCGGATCTCCGGGTGCCGATGCCGCCATCAACGTTCTGGCATTCCCTTATGCGGTCGGTGGGGCATCGGCGTTTCGCGGTTGGCTGCATGTGGTCCCGAAGGATTGGGCGTTCTGTCCCGTGCAACTGCCCGGACGCGAGCAGCGGCTCGCTGAGCCGGCATTCCGTACCGTCGAGACTGCCGTGGAGGCGCTTCTTCCCCTCGTGCTTCCCTTTGCTTCGCGGCCGCTGGCTCTGGTCGGATGGAGCCTCGGATGCAAGCTGGCCTTCGAGTTCGCCCGCCGGTGGGAGGAGAGGACCGGCCAGCCGCCGCGGCTGCTGTTGCTCGGTGCATGCCCGAGCCCGCGCGTGTCGCGGTCGAACTGGCAGTTCCTGGAAGGTGAGAACTGGGCCGCACGACTCCGCGCGCTCGGCGGCACGCCTGAGGCGGTGCTGGCGAGCAGCGAGATGCTGGGAACGCTCGAAGGCGCGCTGCATGGCGATTTCGAAATGGCCGCGCGTTACCGGTGCGAAGCGACCATCCGCGCTCCGATTTTCGCTGTCGCTGCCGAAGACGACAAGCTGGTCTCCGTGGACGAGGTATCCGCATGGCGCCATTGCACGAGCGGCGGATTCTCGATGGAGCAGCGTCCGGGCGGACATTTCCTCGTCCGGGAAAGCGGCCGACAGATTCCGGAGCTCATGGTCGAGAAACTGTCAGGGTTGCTCGGCGCAGGCAGCATCGGACACTCCGGCGAGCGTTCCGTCTGCTCGTCATCCAACGCGTGGTTTCCATGCAATCGTTTGCCGTTGCCAGACGCTACGAGGTTGATCTGCTTTCATCATGCCGGAGGAAATGCGCAATCTTACCGGGATTGGACTTCGCATCCGGCTCTCGGGAAATTCGCTGTATGCCCCGTCGAGCTGCCGGGGCGCGGCACGCGGTACGGCGAAGCGGCGGCGCGCGATCTGACCGGACTGATCGACGCCTGCTGGCCACATTTTCGCGACGTCATCGGCACTGAACAGCCGGTCGTTCTGTTCGGCCACAGCCTCGGTGCGCTCGTCGCCTACGAGGTCGCTCGGCGCATGCAGGCGGACGATCGGCCGCCTGCAGCGTTGATCGCCTCGGCGCGGCGTGCGCCGACATCGGTCTCGCCGGAGCCATGGCGTCACATGTTGCAGGACGGGGAGCTGGTCGACGAACTCCAACGTCTCGGCGGAACCGCTGCCGAGATCCTCAGGCACCGTGAATTGCTCGATCTTGTCCTGCCAACCATTCGATCTGACTTCGCTCTGACAGAAACTTATCTTCATCCGCCGGGATCGAAGCTCTCGTGTCCGGTGATTGCGATACGCGGTACGGCCGACCACGAGGTCTCGGCCGGCGATCTGGATCGTTGGCAAGAGGTGTCGAGCGCGCGTTTCGAACGCTGGACGTTCGACGGCGACCACTTCTATCTCAACGACGCCACGATACGCGATCGACTGCTCGATCGACTTGTATCTCGTGTGGCGAGTTTGATGTCGCACGAGCCGTTACCGCGCGCGGCCGCCCTCGGTGGCGCTGTACAACGCGGCCCGTAAACTGCCGACGAGGGAGCTGCTCTGGTGATGCAAAGCGCGGACATGTCTTTGGAGCGAGCCCACGTCGGTTCAAGGCCGCGCCAATATCAACATCGATCAGCGAGGTAAGTCGTGCCGCAAGTGAATGTAGCTTCTTCGCTCAACGAGGTCGAGCGCCGGCTTCTGCAACAGGTCGCCTCGACCCTTCTCCCGGAGGGGGGCGGCTGCACGTTCCGGGTCCTGGAGATTGCCGCCCCGAGCCTGGATGTATTCGATTGCCTCGAGACGATCGCCACCGACGTGGACGTCAAGCACCTCGTGACGCATGCTTCGGTGCTGCATCTGGCAAATCTGCGACTGCGCGCGCCGAACTGCGCTCGCCTGCGTTTCGCCGCCTACGATCCGACCTCTTGCGCGCCACCGGACAAAGGACCGTTCGACCTCATCTTCGCGGCTCGTGACGCGATCTTGCCGTCCCGCGCACGCCAGGAATTGGCTGCTTTGCTGACTCCGACGGGAAGGTTCGTGACTTGGCAAACCGCAGCTGCGCAGGAGCGATCCGTGATCGCCGAAGCAGACGGCGTGCGGCTGGTCGAGGTTGCGCCGTTCGTCGAAAAGGGAGTGACGCCGCCTGAGCCGACCGCCGGTGTCGACGGCGGCGAGGCGAGTCCGAAGTTTCCGCTGACCGACATCCAGCATGCGTATTGGGTCGGGCGCGGTGACGTGCTCGATCTGGGCGGCGTCGCTTGCCACGTCTATTTCGAATGGGAGATCCCGAATCTCGATGCTGCGAAGCTGGAACGGGCCTGGAACGATCTGATTCAGCGTCACGGGATGTTGCGTGCGGTGGTGACGCCCGATGGCGAGCAATGTATCCTCCCCGACGTCCCGCACTATACGATCGCCATCGAGGACGTGTGCGGTCTGCCGGCGGCTGTGGCTGAATCCAGACGACTCGAGAAGCGGGCGCGGATGAGTGCTCAGGTTCTCGACGCGCATCAGTGGCCGCTGTTCGAAATCTGCGTGACCCGCCTGTCCGCACAGACATCCTTGTTACATCTCGATCTCGATCTCCTGATCGTCGATGTTCAGAGCTTCCATATCCTGCTTTCCGAACTGGAGATGCTGTATCGGGATTCGGCCTCTCTTCTTCCCGCTCCTTCGCTGACTTATCGCGATTATCTGCTGGCGATCGTCCGCGATCGTGAGAGCCCGGACTTCCAGAATGACCGCGCATGGTGGTTCGGCCGCATTGCTGATCTCCCGGGACCGCCCCGCCTTCCTGCCGCAAACCGCGGCACTGTGACTGCGACGACGTTTCGGCGGTTGCGGCGGCGTTTGCCCACAGAGCAGTGGCAAACGCTGGAACGGAGGGCGCGGGCGCACGGCATCACATGTTCATCGTTGCTGCTGGCCGCGTTCTCGGAAGTGCTGGCGCGGTGGGTTTCCGAGCCGCGTTTCCTCCTGAACCTGACGCAGTTCGACCGTCGCCCGCTGCATCCCGACGTGATGAGGCTGGTGGGCGATTTCACGTCGGTTCTGCTGATCGATATCGATGCGGCAGGCCGTGTCGGCTTCGTCGAGCGCGCTCGCGTGGTTCAGGCGACATTGTGGCGCGCTCTTGCGCACGCGCGCTTCAGCGGTATCGAGGCGCTTCGCGAGATCGCGCATCGACGCGGTGAAAGGGCGGATCGGCTCATGCCGATCGTTTTCACCAGCCTGCTCGGCATCGATATCGATTCGCTCGTTCATCGAAATGGGGGAGGGGGCATGCTGGGCGAGCCGTGTCATCTCTACACCTGCACGCCGCAAGTGTCGCTCGATCATCAGGCGATGATCCGCAACGGCAGCCTGGAATACAATTGGATCGTCATCGACGACGTATTTCCGCCGGGTGTCGCCGACGCCTTGTTCGAAGTATATGGCGCGTTTCTCGATCACCTCGCCAGCGAGAACGCGGACTGGACCGAGCCGTCGCCGGACGTCCTGTTGTCCGGCGTGGAAGTAGAAGAGCGGGCCCGCGCGAACGGGACCGCGGTGCCGATGAGACTGGCGCGGCTCGAGCGCCTGTTTCTGGAGCAGGCGTCGAGATCCCCCGATGCGATCGCAGTGATCGCGCCCGACGCTGAAATGACCTACGGCGCTCTGCGCGAGCGTATGGAGAGGTTCGCCGGGGCGCTCACGGCGATGGGGGGTGGTCCGGGAGAGCCGATCGGCGTCGCGCTGCCGAAGGGCGCCGATCAGATCGCCGCAGTACTCGCGATTTTGCATGTCGGTGCGTTCTATGTGCCGATCTCTCACGACATGCCGAATGAACGGATCGGGCTTGTCGTGGCGGGCGCCGGCATGAACAAGTCGTTCGGCAATCCCGACGCCCGCCGATGGCCGAACACGCTTCATGTGATCGATCCGAAGCGAGCAGCGGCTGCCGACCGAGTGGCGCCTCGGTGCGAAGCGTCGCTCGACGATCCTGCCTACGTCATCTACACGTCGGGGTCGACCGGCGTGCCAAAGGGTGTGACGGTGACGCATCGCGCTGCGGCCAACACTATCGTTGACGTCAATAACCGCATCGGCGCCTCCGCCGGAGATCGTGTTTTCGGGATCTCGGCACTCGGTTTCGATCTGTCAGTCTACGATATTTTCGGGACGTTGGTGGCCGGCGCAGCGCTCGTGCTCCCGGCAGAGGAAGATCGGCGTGAGCCGGACGCATGGCTCGGCCGCCTGGTCGACACGGGCGTGACGATCTGGAATTCGGTGCCGGCACTGATGCAGATGCTGGTCGAGCATGTCGAGGCGAAACGTAGTTTGCTTCCGCAGCTTCGCTGGACCTTGTTGTCGGGCGACTGGGTTCCTCTCGGATTGCCGGACCGGATACGCGCGGTGGCGCCGGGGAGCCGGATGGCTGCACTCGGCGGCGCGACCGAAGCCGCGATCTGGTCGAACTGGTATGAGATTGGCGAATTGAGTCGCGATTGGCCGTCGATCCCGTACGGCTTTCCATTGGCCAATCAGCGCTACCATATACTCGACGACGAATTGCGCCCACGTCCGAATTGGGTCGAGGGCGATCTCTTCATCGCAGGTGATGGACTTGCATCTGGTTACTACGGCGATCCGAAGCAGACTGCTCGCGCGTTCTTCGAGCATCCTCGGACGGGTGAGCGGCTCTACCGTACCGGAGATCGCGCACGCTATCGACCGGGGGGCATCATCGAATTTCTCGGCCGCCGTGACCATCAGGTCAAGATCAACGGCATGAGGATCGAACTCGGTGAAGTCGAAGCCTGCCTGGTCTCCCACCCGGACATCGAGGCCGCCGTGGTCGAGGCCGTCGACATCGGCAGAGCGCGCAAGCTGGTGAGCTATGTCGTGCCGTCCGCCGCGCCTCGTGAATGTTTCACGCAACGGTCGGTCGATGCCGCGGATGCCGTCGAACATTGGGACGTGGCGACCACCGCCATGGCGGAGGCCGCTGGTGAACAGGTCGAGAGTACCGTGCTCGCGTCGCTGCGCGATTTCGAGCGGATCGGGGAAGAGCTGTCGAATGCGGCGATCCGCCGGGCTCTCGTCGCGATCGGTCTGGGCGACCGAACGAGCCTCGATCCGAAGCGAATCGCGGACGACGTACCGCATTACGCCGGCCTCGTGAGGCAATGGCTGGATGCCTTAACACAGGAAGGCACCTACCGCCGGGAGGGCGATCGTTTCGTCCGGTCGGGGCTGCTCGGGGATCCGGACGAACTGGATCGTCGTATCGAGCGCCGGATCGCGGAGTTGAGAACCAGGCTGTCGTGGACAAGGCAGGGCGGGGCGCTGGTCGACTGGATAAGCACGTGCGTGCGTCGTTTGCCGGACATCGTGCGGCGGCAACCGGCGGAGGCGCTGGAATTGCTGTTCCCGGACGGGGATTTTTCGCGCAGCGAAGCATTGTACCAGGACAACGTGATCGCGTCCTGCCTTGGCCGAGCCGTCGCAGAGGGCGTCGCGGCGCGCGCTGCGGCGTGCCGTGGTCGCCTGTTGCGGATCATGGAGATCGGTGCGGGGGTCGGCGGGTTGACGTCCTATGTCTTGCCGCGTTTGGCGGGCGTCGATTGCGAGTACGTCTACACCGATGTCAGTCCCGGCTTCCTGAAGATGGCGAAGGAAAAATTCGGTGCGTATGGGTTTGTCCGCTACGATCTCTACGACATCCAGCGAGCGCCGGAAGAGCAGGTCGAAGCCCTGCACGGGTTCGATATCGTGCTCGCGGCCAACGTGCTGCATAACGGTCGGGACGTCGTGCGCACCCTGTCTGACGTGAAGCGGCTTTTGTGCCCCGGAGGTATGCTTGCTGTCATCGAGGCGACGCGCAACAAGACACTGCAACTGGTCACCGGCGGGCTGATCGAAGGGCTTCATGCCGAATTCGACGATGATCGGCGCGACAGCGGCCTGCCGATGTTGAACGCGGAGTCATGGTGCCGCGCGTTGCGCGAGGCCGGATATCCGGACGTCGCCGTGCCCGCGGAAGGACAGTCGATCGCAGCTTTCGGTCAGCAGGTGATCGTTGCACGTGGACCGGAGACGATCGTTACCGTCGAAACTGCACGCATCGACGCGTATCTGCGTGGCAAGCTGCCAGCCTATATGGTTCCGAGCCGGCATGTACGAATCGATCGGCTGCCCTTGTCCCTTAATGGAAAGATCGATCGAAGCCGCTTGCCGCGGCCGGTCGTGCCTGAGGCGTGGCCTGGACAACTGACGAGCGAGCCGCCACGGGAGGGTATCGAAGCTGCGATTGCAGGGGTGTGGCGAGAGCTCCTGGGATGCAAGGAAGTGTCCCGTACCGACAGTTTCTTCAATCTCGGCGGTGATAGCCTGATCGCGACACGGTTGGCGAGCAGACTCCGGAAGGAGCTCGGCCGGGACGTCGCATTGCGGCTTCTGTTCGATCATCCGGTTCTGGCGGACCAGGCGGTCGCGATCTCCGAGCAGGGGATGTATCGTCGTAGCGCACCGGTCCTGTTGACGTCGGGACCGAAAGGACCTTTGGTTTGCCTTCATGCCAGCGATGGATATGCCGCGGCCTACCGTCCGCTGGCCGAGCGCCTGCAGGGCGTTTGCGTCCTGTCGGCGGTCGATGCGCCGGGACTTCTCGCCGACGAGAGGCCGCTCGAATCCTTGAGTGCTCTTGCTGCTTATCATCGCGGTGCGTTGGGACAGATGCCTGGATCGGGTTGGCAGCTTC
Source organism: Rhodopseudomonas palustris BisB18 (assembly GCF_000013745.1). Taxonomy (GTDB): domain Bacteria; phylum Pseudomonadota; class Alphaproteobacteria; order Rhizobiales; family Xanthobacteraceae; genus Rhodopseudomonas_A; species Rhodopseudomonas_A palustris_F. Next base: position 3,331,935 of record NC_007925.1, on the reverse strand, counting down.
TCGGCTGGTCGATGGGAGCCCACACAGCGTGGAAGCTTGCAGGAGATCTGATCGCGGCTGGCGAGCGAGTGATGCGGCTGGTGTTGATTGATCCCTCTCCAAGAGGGCCTTTCGAGGCGGCGATACGTTCGCCGGGGGCACTGCTCGAAAGCTGCGCGAGTGACGTTCTACGCTCCGAACTGCTCGCACAAGGCCTCACGACCGAGGCGCTCGACGGAATGCCCGATGCGGACCGTGTCGCGGTGTGGCGAAGAGTGCTGAGCGGACGTGGCCTGCCGGATTCGCTTCTCTCCGATGATGATGCCCTCGGCAGGATGATCGCCGTCATGGCCGCCAATCTCGCCGCGATGGTACAAGCGAGGCTGGCACCGCTTCCTCCTGGTCCCGAAGTGGTGGTCTATACGGCGACACGCCGGATGCCGAATTGGGGTGAGCCATTGATGGATTGGTCGACGCTTTTCCCTCGGTCCACGCATCATGTGGCGATCGATGCCGATCATTGGTCGATTCTGGCGTCTGATGTTTTGACGAAGGATCTGGCAGGGCGCGTTACATAACCGCCGGAACATCCTCCACTTACCGGAATTGAAGCCGTGGTTGCGACGGAAGTCTGGATTGCACGCGTCGATAGCGATTTGGGCGAGGTGAATCGGCATTGGCTCGACGATACCGAGCGCGCGCGCCTGAATGCCTTCGTCGCTGAGGCCGAGTACCGTCGTCGGCTGACGGCCTGGTGTTTGCGACGCCATGTCATGTCGTCGCTCTGCCCGAGCGTGTCGACACATGCGTGGCGTTTCGACTATCCATCTGACGGTAAGCCGAGGCTTTCGTCGCCTTTCGATCTGTTTGGGATCGAGCATAATCTCAGTCATGCGGGCCAGTACGTATCGTGCATCGTTTCCGGCTATGCATGCGGTGTCGATGTCGAGTTGTTGCGCGACGGGATCTCCGGACTGACAGATGCGCTCACGCCGGAAGAGCTGGACGACGTTCGCCGAGACAGCCGACCAGACGAGCGCTTTCTGCGCTACTGGACGATCAAGGAGGCGGTCCTGAAGATGTTCGGCGTTGGTCTCGCTTGCCCCTTGCGTGCGGTGCGAGTCAGATTGGCGAGCGACGGAAGAGCGGTGGATGTCGAGGTGCCGTCCCGCTTGTCGCTCTCCCTCCGTGGCGGTCTGGTGGTCGACTCGTGGTCTTTGCCGGGCAATCACCGACTCGCCACGGCCTGTGCAATCCCGATCGGTACGGCGTCGCCCGTACTTCGGGAATGGCGAGGTGGGTCCTGATCGTCAGTCCTTGAGCCAGGCCCGAGCCTGGGTGAGCGCATCGGAATCGTTGGCAACGACTCGATAGGGGTAAGGAAGAAACACTTTGTTCGCGAGGCTGAGCGCTTTGACTGCGAACGAGGTCCGACGGCGAGCGTCGGGCTCGATCCGAATCCCTCCTGCGCACAGGCGTTGCTGCGTCGCCCTGGTTCGCTTGAACCAGTCTCGATAGAGCTTCATGAAGTGCTTGGAGTCTTTTGGCATCTCCGGGCCGTGAAAGACCAGGACGAATCGCTGGTTGCGCGCAAGAAGCGCGTCGAACTCGGCGATACTCGCTTGCGCCATGTCGTCTGGCACGTGCGCCGGCATCTGGTAGCGGGCGATCGGCCAGGAGGAAAGGTCGAAATTGGGTCCTAACGTCATGTTCGTCCATCCAGCAACTCGGCTACTCTGAGGAGCCGAACAAAAGTCATCGACGAATTAAACCAGTTCCACCGTATCGAGGGAATTAGAAATACACTAAGATGTTGAAGCTTGGAGGAGCGAACGCGAGACGAGCCGGCGGAGTGAATCGGCGAGGAGTAAGACATTTCACCTTGGCGCTACGAGGCGAAGCATGGTGTCGATCAATGTCTCTCCCGCGCGGAGCCGTTGAGCATGGTCGTTCCGAAAAACTGGTATCCCCGTTTCGGGATCATGCTCTAGTCTTCCAAGTAGTTAACCTTGGCGACGAGTTGGTAGCCACCGTTTCGAACCGTTTTGAAGAGGTGCGGAAGGCCGGAGTTGGCCAGCTTTCGCCGCAGCCGGCTGACCAGGACATCGATGGACCGGTCCGTCGCGTCTGGCTCGCGTCCGCGCGTCAGATCGAGCAATTGATCCCGCGACAGCACCCGGCCCGGACGATCGAGAAAGGTCCGGAGCAGATCGAACTCGGCTCCTGTCAGTTCGATATCGCGGCCCTGCGGATCGACCAACGACCGCGCAAACGGATCGGCGACGAAGCCTTCGAACGAATAGCGTTCCCTGCCGCCGTGAGCCGAACGGTCGTCTTGACCGCGACGAAGCACCGCGCGGATGCGCGCGACAAGCTCCCGCGGATTGAACGGTTTGCCGAGATAATCGTCGGCGCCGATCTCGAGACCGACGATCCGATCGACCTCCTCTTTCAGTGCCGTCAGTAGGATGACCGGAATCTTCGATCGCTCGGATCGCAAATCGCGGCAAAGATCCAGCCCCGACCCGTCGGGCAACATGACGTCGAGCACGATGAGATCGATCTGGCTGGTCGCAATTCGTTCGCGGACGTCGGCGCATCGCGACGCTAGCTGCACGCGGAAGCCCTGCTCCTTGATGTAGCGCGCCAGGAGCTTCCGAATCTCGAGATCGTCGTCGACGATCAGAATTTGCGGCACATGCATGGGCTGATTTGGTCACATTGGAGTAAGGGGCAGAAGGAACATTTGTAACGAAGGCTGTCCTCGAAACGCCTGGACATCTTTCGTCACAAACGCCGCTCGCGCGGCAATCTTCGGTCATGTCGGGTCGGATTTCCAGCCACGTGGGCCGCCTATCAAGAGCGCAGAGTTCAACATCAGGGGGTTTGAATGCGCTCCGCGGCCGAGCTGGATTTCTCCAGTATCTATAAGACGTTTCGCTTCCGCCGGCTATGGCGCGCCGAACAGCGCGGGATGCTGTCAGACGCGATGACTGCCCTGATGCTGGTCACAACGCTGCGGGTGACGCCTCTTGCCAGCGGCTGTTTGACGGGCGCGCTGATGCAGCTCCTATTCGCCGTGGCGCCGACGAGATCGCTTTCAAGGACGGCAGCAGGCTGGCGTGAGTTGGTGCGTGGCCAGCCTTCTCCCTCGTTGCTGACCATGCTGGCTGCGATGACACTGTCGGGCTGCGCGACGGCGCCGCTTGTCCAAGGTACGGGTCTGTCGTCCTATGACGGACTGCAGCAGTCGGACGGAAAGATCACCAAGTCGCGCCTTCACGTCAAGAAGGAGCAGGTCGCAGCCGCCAAGACGATCAACATCGCCCCCACGCTGTTTCCCCCTAACGCTGCGCCGACGTTGTCGAGCGAGCAGCGAGCGCTGGTCGCCAACGCCGTGAACCGCGCACTTTGCATCAGCCTCAGCGATCGCTTCGAGGTGATCGCGGCGGGACGTCCGGCAGACCTCACCGTTCGGGCAGCCGTCACCCATGCCACGGAGACCGACGAGGCCGCGGCGGGGGTCTCGGTCGCGGCGTCGATCGGGACGAAGTTCGTCGATATGGGCAGCGTTCCGATCCCGATCCCGCGCGTCCCGATCGGCCTGGGAGAGTTGTCGATCGAAGCAGAAGCGGTCGATCGCGGCGGCCGGCAGCAGGCGGCGATCGTCTGGGCCAGAGGCGCAACCGCGTTCTTCAGTTCGCCCCGGGTATCGAAAGCGGGTGACGCTTACGAGCTCGCAGGATCTTTCGGCGAAGATTTCGCGACGCTGCTCAACAAGGGCGAGAGCCCGTTCGGCGGCGTCGGCTTCAGCGTTCCGTCCTGGCAGAAGATCAGCTCGAATGTGGGGCTCGCGCCGAAGTACGCGGCGTGTGAGAGCTATGGGCGCTCGCCTGGCGTCGCTGGCCTGGTCGGCGGCAAGCTCGGGTTTCCGCCCGAATGGACCGATGACGGCGCAAACAGCGCTGCAACCCGCTGAAGACTATGAGCGCAGCGAGCCGCGGGCACGCGTCCTCGGCTTACGCTGGCTTGCAAGCGCGTGATGCCACGCTAACCCCAGATGCAGGTGGAACGGCAGATGCACAGCGTCGGTCGCCATCGCCGATCGCGTCACCAAGGAGCGAGGATGTCCGCATTGCCGAGGCCTGTCGGGCGGCGCATGTCGTGGATCGGGATGGCCGGGTCCGGATTCAGCTCGACGCCACTGCTTCGTCTTGCCGCTGTGTTGGTCGTGGCGTTGTCCTGCGCCGGATGCGCGAGCCTCAACGCGCGCAATGTTGTGCCGGAGCGACTTGCCGACGAGGCCGAACTCGCCGGCATGCCCAATATACGCATCTGGGGAGACGCCTCGGCCGCTCCGCAAATGATCACCCTGCAGCACTCGCCCAAAGCGCGTGCGCTGTCCCGCGCGCGAGGCGCGGAAGGACAGCAACCGCGGTTCAACGTTCTGGCGATCTCGGGAGGTGGCGAGGACGGTGCCTTCGGCGCCGGACTCCTGGTCGGCTGGAGCGACGCCGGGACCAGGCCCGACTTCGACGTGGTCACCGGGGTCAGCGCCGGCGCGCTCGCCGCGCCTTTCGCCTATCTGGGGCCAAGCCGCGACTCTGATCTGAAAGAGGTGTTCACCAGATACACCCGAAGCGAGATCTACGATCCAGGCATCCTGCCGCTGCTGGGCGGCTCCGGCCTGGTCGATAGTTCGCCGCTCCAAGGCCTGATCGCGAGCTACGTCGACGACCGCTTCCTGCGCGACATCGCCACCGAGCGCAGGAGAGGGCGCATCCTGCTGATCGGCACAACCAATTTGGACGCGCAGCGGCCGGTGCTGTGGGACATGGGACGCATCGCGATGAGCGGTCATCCGCACGCTCTCAGTCTGTTTCGCAAGATTCTGCTGGCCTCGGCCTCGATCCCTGGGGTGTTTCCGCCCGTCCACATCAAGGTGAGCGCCGAGGGCCGCAATTACGAAGAGCTCCATGTCGACGGCGGCGTGACCCAGCAGGTCTTCGTGCCCTCCTTGCCAATGGCAGCCGACGACCTCGAGGTTCCAGCACGACGATCGGCACGGCGGATGTTCATCATCCGCAACGGGAAGGTCAGCCCCGAGTGGGAGACCATCGAAGCCGGTGTGTTCTCGATCTCTCGCCGCTCGGTCTCCACGCTGATCAAGAACCAGGGCATCGGCGACATCTACCGGATCTACGCCAAGGCCCAGGCCGACGGCATCGACTTCAACCTCGCGGCGATCCCCTCCGACCTCGGCGTGAAATGGACCAAATCGTTCGATCTTTCCTACATGCGCGCGCTCTACGACGAAGGCTATCGCTCTGGCGTACAAGGCTATCGCTGGATCAAAACCCCACCCGGCCTGGCGACGGCAGCACGGCCTGCGGTGCCGCCAGTTGCAAAACCTCAAGGGGTGGCAATGTCGACAGCCGAGCGACGGTGAATGTCCGGCGAACGGCGAGTCGCAGCCGCAACTTGACCGACACAAACTCAAATACGCTGCCCCTTGAGCACACTGCCGTGGGCTCGTTCACGACGATCGATGAGCCGGCAGCCGCACGGTCTGCATCAACCCGCGCAGGCGACCGTTTTCGATTTTGATGGTCCCGCCGGCGCGCTGCACGATTTCATGGGCGATGGTGAGGCCGAGCCCGGCGCCGCCGAAATGCTTGGTGCGCGCGCGATTGGCGCTGAAGAACGGTTCGAACACCCGCCCGAGCATGTCGGAGGGAATCCCCGGGCCGTCGTCTTCGATGATGACGCTCACTTCCGACGGCGCGCTCTCGATCGCGACCCGCGCGCGCTTGCCGTGGGTGGCGGCGTTGATGATCAGATTGCGAAACCCGCGCTTCAGGCTGGTCCGGTCGGCGAGCACGCAGCCCGCCGCGGTGCGGGTGAGGTTGACGTCGTAAGACAGCGCCCGCAACTCCTCGACCGTTTCGGCGATCAGGAGGTCGAGCCCGAGGGATTCGGGCGTCGTCTTCCCCGCTTCCTCGCGCACCAGCTGGATCGCGCTGTCGGCAATGCGATCGAGCTCATCGATATCTTTCAGCCACATCGTGCGATCATCGTCGTCCTCGACGAACTCTGCGCGCAGGCGCATGCGGGTGATCGGGGTTCGCAGATCATGGCCGGCGGCGGCGACCACGCGCATCCGGCTGTCCATCGCCACCTTCAGGCGCGAGGACAGCGAGTTGAGCGCCTTGGCCGCGAGACGCACCTCGGCTGGTCCTTCGATCGGGAGTTCGGGCAGCAGGCCGTCTGGACCGACGTTCGCGATCGCCCGCTCGATCACCACCAGCGGCTTGACCATGCGATTGGCGAAAAACAGTGCCACCGGCAACACCCCGAAGGTGACGAAGGCGAGCCACTTCAACAGCCTGTTGAGGATGCCGCCTTCCGGGGGTAGGTCGGCGATCTCGGTGACAATCCAGCCGCGATCGACCGGAACTGACAGCAGCGGCAGATGGTCGTTCCGGGACACCACGACGTCGCGCGGCATGCCGCGTTCGGCGACGGCCTGGCGCAGCCAGGCGGTGAGGTTGGCCTCGACCTGGCCGCCGCCGGGCTCTTGCCGGACGCTCACCAGGCTCGGCGCGACGCGCGCGGCCCGATCGAGCAGTTCGACCTGGTCGGCAAGGGCACCGATCGCCTGCCGTTCGTTCGGCGGCTTGAACAGATAGACCAGCGCCGCAGTCGAGATGCTCACCGCCGCAACGATCATGACCGCGATCAAGACGGCGAGTTTTGCGCGCAAGGTGTTCACGATGGCATGTCCACGGCCTCGACCTTGACGACGAACTGATAGCCGCCGTTGCGAACCGTCTTCAGAAGCCGCGCCGTCCCCGACGGATCGAGCTTGCGTCGCACGCGGCTGATCAGGACGTCGATCGAGCGGTCGAACGTGTCGCTGCGGCCACGGGTGAAATCGAGCAGTTGATCCCGCGACAGCACGCGGCCCGGCCGATCCAGGAACACCTGCAGCAGGTCGAATTCGGCGCCGGTCAGTTCGATCGCGGTGCCGGTCGGGTCGACCACGCTACGCACTTGCGGGTCGGCGACAAACCCCTCGAACCGATACGCCCTCGACGCGCCCACCGGGGCGGGCGTCTCCGAGCGGCGGCGCAAGACCGCGCGGATTCGCGCCACCAGTTCGCGCGGGTTGAACGGCTTGGAAAGATAATCGTCGGCTCCCATCTCGAGGCCCAGGATGCGATCGACGTCCTCCTTGAGAGCGGTGAGCAGGATAATGGGGATCGGATTGCGCTTCGCCCTGAGGTCCCGGCAGGCATCGAGGCCCGAGCCGTCCGGCAACATGACGTCCAGCACGACAAGATCGATCTGCTCGGTCGCGAGGCGCTGGCGCAGCTCGGCGCAACTTGCCGCCAGCAGCACGCGAAACGCCTGTCCTTCGACATAGCGCGCGAGCAGCTTCCGGATCTCCGGGTCGTCGTCGACCACCAGGATCTGGGGCGTCTGTTCGGTCATGAGTCTGCGTTGGCCAATCTCATCGCTGCGTTCTACCGCGAAGCGCGGTCCAGGCGAGCCACCATTCGTAACGAACTGCGATCCCATAGCGATTCAGCAATGTTTCGACACAAATCGGCGGATGCAGAGACACGCCGACACGAACTGTCCAACCCAGGCAAAGCTCGCACTCTATGCGAATAGAGGCCGGGTTGCCCCGAGGTGGGACAACAACACCGGCTGTCGGACGAGCGAGGCCAAGATCCAGAATGACAACGACTGCAGAACACACCGGCATGTGGGCCGCCTCCATCGTAGTTCTGCTAGCGATTCACTCCGCGGCTCACGGACAGGATTCCTCGGCCGCGATGACGGTGGTCGCGAGGCCGGTGGAAAAATCCGAGATCACCGGCAGCATCACCGCGACAGGCAACGTGGTCGCCTGGCGCGAGATTCCGATCAGTTCGGAAGTCGGCGGCCTTGCGATCACGCAGATCGCGGTCGACGAGGGAGATGTCGTCGCGCAGGGCCAAGTCCTGGCGCGGCTCAATCAGGATCTGACGACGGCCGCGCTGGCGAAACAAAAGGCTGCGATCGACGAATTGCAGGCAAGCCTTGCGATTGCCCGATCCGACGCCGCACGCGCTCGCGCCGTCTCGTCCGGTGTGATCAGCGCGCAGGTGATCGAGCAACGCGAGACCCTGGTCAAGACGACCGAGGCGAAGCTGCAGGCCGCGCAGGCGCAGCTCGACGACGCCGAAGCGCGGCGGCGCCAGACGGTGATCGTCGCGCCCGCCGCCGGGACGATCGCCTCGAGGTCGGTTGCGATCGGCCAGGTGGTTCAGGCCGGCGTCGAGATGTTCCGGCTCATTCAGGACGACCGCGTGGAGGTCGATGCGCGGGTGCTGGAGCAGGATCTGATAGCCGCCGCCGCCAGGCAAACCGCGACGATTATCGGCCCGAGCGGCAAAGCCGAGCAGGGTGTCGTCCGAGCGGTCTCGCCGATCGTCGATCCGAAGACCCGTCTGGGGACCGTCCGCATCGCGCTCCCTCGCGATACGCCGCTGAAGCCCGGCATGTTCGCGCGCGTCGCCATCGCGGTCGAGAGCAAACTGGTGCTGACCATTCCGCTGAAGGCGCTGGTCTGGCGCGAAGCCAGGGCGCACGTCTTCAAGGTCGGCCGCGACAATCTGGTGTCGCTCACCGAAGTCCGCATCGGCCGCGGGGCGACCGACGATGTCGAAGTGCTGCGTGGTCTCGACGAGGGAGACCGCATCGTTACCCAAGGCGCCGGGCTTCTCAACGACGGTGACGTCGTGAACGTTCAGACCGCGGCGGCCAAGCGCGGTTCGGTCCGATGAACAACATCTCCAGTTGGGCGATCCGTCATCCGGTGCCGACCACGATCCTGTTCGTGCTGTTGACGTTGTCCGGCCTGGTGGGGTTTTCGCAGTTGCGGCTCAACAACATGCCGGACATGGACATCCCCACCGTGACCGTCACCGTCCGCTGGGCCGGAGCCGCGCCGACGGAGATCGAAACCCAGATCACGCGATTCATCGAAGACAGTGTTGCGGGATTGGGCGCCGTCGACCACGTTCGCTCGACCATCAACGAAGGCCTGTCGATGACGATGGTCGAGTTTGCGATCGGCACCGACATCGACCGTGCCAGCAACGACGTTCGCGATGCCGTCGTGTCGATTCGATCGAAGCTGCCGCAGGCGGCGCTCGATCCGATGATCCGCCGTGTCGACGCCACCGGGCAGGCCATCCTCACTTTCGTGGTCGATGCGCCGGGTATGGCCCCCGACGATCTGAGCTGGCTGATCGACAACGACGTCGCCAAGGCCGCGCTCGCGGTGCCCGGCGTGGCACGGATTTCGCGATCCGGCGGCGTCGACGCCGAGATCACGATCAAGCTCGACCCCGATCGGTTGATGGGGCTCGGCCTGACGGCCGTCGAGGTTTCCGACCAAGTCAGGGCGCAGACCATCACCGAGCCGGGCGGCCGCGCGGCGCTGGGCGGAATGGAACAGGCGATCCGCGCGCTCGGAAGCGTCGCGGACGTCGGGCGGCTCGAGGATCTGCGCATCGCCTTCAGCGACGGACGCAGCGTCAAGCTCTCCGAGCTCGGCAGCGTCGAGCGATCCTGGGCGGAGCCTCGCCAGAGGGCGAGGCTCAACAACCGCGAGGTCGTCGGCTTCAATGTCTATCGCGCCGTCGGCTCCGGCGAGTTCGCGGTGACCCGCGACGTTCGCAAGCGGATGGCGGAATTCACCGCAGCTCATCCCGGCGTCCGCATCCTCGAGGTCACCTCGTCGACCGACGCCGTGGTCGAGGGTTACGACGCCGCGATCGAGGCGCTATGGCTGGGCGGCTTGCTGGCGGTTCTCGTCGTCTGGCTGTTCCTGCGCGACATCCGCGCGACGCTGATTTCATGCGCGGCGCTGCCGTTGTCGCTGATCCCGACCTTCGCCGTGATGGCTGCGCTGAACCAGTCGCTGAACAACATCACGCTGCTCGCGATCGCCCTGGTCGTCGGCATCCTCGTCGACGACGCGATCGTGGAAATCGAGAACATCGTTCGACATGTTCGGCAATCCGGAAAACGCGTCTACGACGCCGCCATCGATGCGGCCGATGAAATCGGTCTCGCGGTGGTGGCGACGACGTTCGCGATCATCGTGGTGTTCGCGCCGGTCGGGTTGATGCCCGGCATTCCCGGTCAATTCTTCAAAGCGTTCTCGATCGCCGTCTGCACGTCGGTGTTCTTCTCGCTGATTGTTGCGCGGCTGCTGACGCCTTTGATGGCGGCGTTTCTGCTGAAGGCTAACCACAGCGAGCATGGCGAGCCGGCATGGGTTCGGCGCTACACGTCGATATTAGCCTGGACGCTGCGCCATCGCTGGATCACGATTGGCGCAGGCGTGGTGTTCTTCGTCGCCTCACTTGCGCTGGTTCCGTCGCTCCCCGCAGACTTCATGCCTGCGGCTGACCGCGGCCGGTCGGTTGTCATCCTCGAACTGGCGCCAGGCACGCCGCTGCAGGACACCGACGCCGCGACACAACGCGCCACGCGGCTGCTGATGGCGCGGCCTGAGGTGGCGTCGGTCTACGCGGCGCTCGGCACCGAAACCTCCACGATGTCCGGCCCAGGCGATCTGTCGACCTCGGTCGGCGACGTGCGACGCGCGACCGTTACGATCAACCTCGTGCCGCGCGCCGAACGCGCGCTGTCGCAACAGGCATTCGAGACTTCGATCGGGCGGCAACTGGCGTCCATTCCCGGCCTCCGGATCCAGCTTGGCGAGGACGGATCATCGGGCGCGAAAATCCAGGTCGCGCTGCTCGGCGACGACTCCGCGACGCTCGCCGACGCAGCCAGGCGATTGGCACAGGAGATGCGGACGCTGCCGGGATTCCATCGGGCGCGCGTAGCGAGCAGCTCGGCGAGGCCCGAGCTACATATTCTGCCCAAACAGGACAAGGCGGCACTGTTCGGCGTGACCACGGCCGCGATCGCCAAAACCGTGACGATCGCCACCGTTGGCGACATCGAGCAGAATCTGTCGAAGTTCAGCCTGGACACCCGACAGATCCCGATCCGGGTGCTGCTGAACGAGGCCGCGCGCAGCGACTTGTCGCGCCTATCTCTGCTGCAAGTCCCGGCCTTCGAACGCCCGGTGGCATTGGCGTCGGTGGCCGACATCAGCTTCGGATCCGGCCCTGTGCAGATCGAACGGACCGATCGAACTCGCAGCGAAACCGTCGAAGCGGCGCTGAGCGGGCTCACGGTCGGCGAGGCCGAGAGCGTTGTCGCCAACCTTCCGCTGATCAGACGATTGCCGGCCGGGATCGTCTACAAGCCGGAGGGTGACTCCGAACGAATGCGCGAACTGTTCGACGGCTTCAAACTCGCGATCAGCTCGGCGGTCGTTCTGTTGTTCGTGGTGCTCGCGCTGTTGTTCAATGGCTTCGTGCAGCCCGTCACGATCCTGACCGCACTGCCGTTGTCGCTCGGCGGCGCGCTCGGCCTGCTGCTGCTGACGAGTACCTCGATTTCGTTGCCGGTGCTGATCGGACTGCTGATGCTGATGGGGATCGCTGCGAAGAATTCGATCCTGCTCGTCGAATACGCCATCGTCGCGCAACGTGATGGCGGCGTGGATCGCGTGCAGGCTCTGCTGGACGCGGCGCGCAAACGCGCGCGGCCGATCGTGATGACCACCGTCGCCATGAGCGCCGGGATGCTGCCGATCGCGTTTGGCATGGGAGCCGATGCCGAACGGCGCGCCCCGATGGCCATCGCGGTGATCGGCGGCCTGTTCAGTTCGACGATCCTGAGCCTGGTTTACGTTCCGGCGTTCTTCACGATCATGGACGATCTGTCGTGCTGGATTGCAAAGCTGTTCCGTGGCCGAACGCAGAGGGGAGCATGACGACGGCGGCGATCCGCGAGCGGACGCTCGAGCGTTCGGCCCATCTCCGGGTAGCACGAATTATCAATCGGATCATCGAGTACGATCGGGTCTGCGCACGGCCCGTCGCGTCAGTAAGACCGCGGGCTCCGATCCCAACGCCGGTCTTCGGCCACGCATTTGCGCCCCGCGAAGCGGCGCGATTCCTCGGTCCGAAGAGGCCGATACGATGGCCCGACGTGGTGGCGGTCGCGCGCGCCGGCCCATGCCGTCCTGGCTACGCGAGGCCGGAGGCTCGCCAGGTGCGTAAATTTTCTGCACGAAGGCACCAATTGCGGCAGCTGTCGCCGCATCAATGCGCTTGACTGGAGATAAGATCTCGAAGACCGTATCAACCATGCGTTGGGCAAATGAGCCCAGAGACGAGCGACACACAACGATTTCCAACACCGCGCTGTCGAGCGCGTTTGGTTGGTGGCGAAAGCGCCCACGGCCTCACGGCCGGCGGGCGCTTTTTTTTGGATTGAGCGATGCTACGAAAGACGTATCGGATCGGCGTGATGCTATCGACGACGGGCTCCTACGGCGCCGTCGCGCGTTCGATGCTCAATGGCGCGACGCTTGCTTTCCAAGAGATTGCCGCTGCGGGCGGGGCGCCGCTGCTGGAGCCGGTGATCGTCGATCCAGCCGGCGATCTGGCGCGCTACCGCGCGCTCAGCCTGGAACTGCTGTCGTCAGGAGTGCGCCACGTGGTCGGCTGCTATACATCGTCGAGCCGCAAGGAGGTGATCCCGTGCTTCGAGAAGTGCGATGGATTGCTATGGTATCCATCGCACTATGAAGGGTTCGAGAGTTCGGACAACGTCATCTACACCGGTGCAGCGCCGAACCAGCACGTGTTGCCGCTGGTGGACTATCTCGTCGCGCGTGTCGGCAAGACCGCGTTCTGTATCGGCTCCAATTACATTTGGGCTTGGGAGAACAACCGAATCTTCCGGGAAGCGCTGATGGCGCGGGGCGGCAGCGTGATCGCCGAACGCTATTTGCCGGTCGGCGACACCGACGTCGATCGCGTGGTCGAAGCGATTGTCGACCAGCGGCCGGATTTCGTCTTCAACAATCTGATCGGCAGTAGCGCCTATTCGTTCTTCCGCGCGCTGCGCCGCGCCTGTCGCGCCCGCGGCATCGATCAGGTCGCTACGATCCCGGTCGCTTCCTGCACGCTGTCGGAGCCGGAGCTCGCCGAAATCGGCGAAGATGCAGTCGATGGCCATCTCTCCTCGAGCGTGTACTTCTCCTCGGTCGGCGGCGTGGCGAATGCCGTCTTCCGTCGCGCCTATGCCGCGGCGTTTCCGCAGGGGCCGGCCTCGTCGGCCGACGCCGAATCCTCCTATATCGCGGTCAAGCTGCTCGCGGCGGCGTTGCAGCAGGCCGGAACCGACGAGGCCCGCGCTGTGCGCGCCGCGGTGGCCAATCAACGGTTGGCTGCGCCGCAGGGCGAGGTCCGTATCGATCCGCAGACCTATCATGCCTGGTTGACGCCGCGGATCGGCCGCTCGACGGCCGACGGACAGTTCGACGTGCTGCTCGAAGCCCAGCAGCCGATTGCTCCCGATCCCTATCTCGTCCAGACCTCGCCGCGGTTCGCGACCGCGATGCGATCTCCGCTATTGAGGGTGGTGTAGGCATGACTTTGCAGCTTCTGCAGAATTTCAAGGGCGGCCGCGCGCTGGTGGTGATGGAGCGCTCGAGCAGAGAATGTGCGTTGGAAACCACGCTCACCAAGCTCGGGGTGTCCTGCCACTATCCAAGCATCGTCGACGGCCACGCGCAGATCGATTTCGCCGCATTGCAGGCGGATCGCGACATCCTGTTCATCGATGGCGATCTCGGCGACGCCGTCGCGATCGAGGTGAACCCGGCCTCGCGGTTGCCGCCGGTGCCGGTGATCGGTCTGGTCGGGGTCGAGGCGCCGAGCCGGCTCAAGGCGCTGGTCAATCTCGGGGCCACGTCGTTTCTTCGCAAGCCGGTGCATGGCGGCGCGGTCTACACCTCGCTGTTTATGGGCATCAACCAGTTTCTCCTGCGCAGCGAGATGCACGAGCGCGTGCAGTCGCTTGAAGAACGCCGGCGCGGACGCCGCGCGGTGCTGCGCGCGGTGGTCCAGCGGATGCGCGACACCGGCCTCGATGAGGACGGCGCCTACGCGCAGCTGAGGCGGGAGAGTATGGGCGCGAGGCAGTACCTGGAACTCTATTGCGAGAACCTGCTGAGCAGACGGGCCAAGCCGCCCGACGACACCGACCGCATCGGCGCTCCGCCGCTGCAGCGTGGACATCAACGAGCGATCTAGGAGATACACATGAACCGAACTGTAGTTCGGGGACTGCATGCCGCAGTCCTCGCGGGGACGCTTGTCCTCGCCTCAAATATGGCCTTCGCGGAGACGCCGATCAAGCTCGGCGTGCTGGAAGATCAATCCGGCGACTTCGCGGTGGCAACGATCGGAAAGGTGCACGCGATTCAGCTCGCCGCGGAGGAGATCAACAAGTCCGGCGGCATCATGGGCCGTCCGCTCGAACTGGTGATCTACGACACGCAGTCGGACAATACGCGCTACCAGGAATTCATGCGGCGCGTGCTGCAGCGCGACAAGGCCGACGTGGTGTTCGCGGGATTCTCCTCGGCATCGCGCGAAGCCTATCGCCCGATCGTCGATCAGCTCAACGGCTTTGCCTTCTACAACAACCAGTATGAGGGTGGCGTCTGCGACGGACATATGATCGTCACCGGCGCGGTCCCGGAGCAGCAATTCTCGACGCTGATCCCCTACATGATGCAGGCCTACGGCAAGAAGGTCTACACGCTCGCCGCCGACTATAATTTCGGTCAAATCTCGGCCGAGTGGGTCCGCAAAATCGTCAAGGAAAACGGCGGCGAAATGGTCGGCGAGGAATTCATCCCGCTCGGCGTCTCGCAATTTTCGCAGAGCATCCAGAATATCCAGAAAGCCAAGCCGGATTTCGTGGTGACGCTGCTGGTAGGCACCGCGCAAGCCTCGTACTACGAGCAGGCGGCCTCGGCCAACGTCAACCTGCCGATGGCGTCGTCGGTCAATGTCGGCCAGGGCTACGAGCACAAGCGCTTCAAGGCGCCAAGCCTGAAGGACATGTACGTCACCACCAACTACATCGAGGAGATCGACTCCCCGACGGCCAAGGCGTTCCTGGCAAAGTTCAAGGCCAAATTCCCCAACGAGCCCTATGTCAATCAAGAAGCCGAGAACTCCTATCTCGCGGTCTATCTGTACAAGCAAATGGTCGAGCGGGCGAAGTCGACCAAGCGCGACGACATCCGCAAGGTGATCGCGCAAGGCGACGTCTGCATGGACGCGCCTGAAGGCAAGGTCTGCATCGACCCGAAGAGCCAACACATGTCGCACACCATCTATCTGGCCAAGGTCGGCGCCGATCATTCCATCACCTTTCCGAAGGTCTGGGAGGGCATCAAGCCGTATTGGCTCGGCGACGCCGGGTGCGACCTGACCAAGAAGGATCCGACGGCGCAGTACACGCCGTCGAATCCGCCGCCGAAGCCGTAACCGACGACGCGACGCTCCGGGGGTGCACCGCACCTCCGGGGCGGCCGTGGCGACCGCAGCGCCGCTGCGGTGTTCTCAAACGACACGATGCTGGATCCGACATGGACATCACGACGCTGGCCTTCTCTGCGCTGTTTCAATTCGGGGACGCTTTCGCGTTCCTGGTGCTGTCGGCCTGCGGGCTTGCGGTGATCTTCGGCATGATGGGCGTGATCAACCTCGCGCATGGCGAGTTCATCATGTGCGGGGCCTATGTCACGGCTGCCACCGTGCATGCGGGGCTGCCGCTGCCGCTGGGGATCGTCGCCGGGGCGCTGGTTTCGGCGCTGGTCGGCATGCTGGTCGAGTTCGTCGTGGTGCGTCACCTCTATGAGCGCCCGCTCGACACCATCGTGGCGACCTGGGGGATCAGCCTGATCGCGACGCAGGGCACGCTGATCGCGATCGGATCGACGATGGGCGGCGTCGGCACGCCGTTCGGCTCGTTTCAGGTCGGGGCCTACTCCTATTCGATCTACCGGATCGTGCTGTTCGCATCGGCGCTCGGCGTCTTGGGCGGGCTGTACGCCTTGTTCAATTGGACATCGTTCGGCGTCAAGGCGCGCGCCACCATTCAGGTGCCGCACATGGCCAACGCGCTCGGCGTCGATACCCGTTGGATCTACAGCTTGACCTTCGCCTGCGGTGCGGGCCTCGCGGGCCTCGCCGGCGGGCTTTACGCGCCGACCATGACGCTGGTGCCGACGATGGGAGCCACCTTCCTGATGGAGGCCTTCGTCACCGTGGTGATCGGCGGCGCCGACGTCTTCCTCGGCACAGCACCCGCAGCCGCAGTGCTCGCCGTGGTGAAATCGGTGATGACCTCCTGGCAGGGGCAGCTGTTTGGCCAGATCGGCTTGCTGATCGCCGTCATCGTCGTGGTCCGCGTGCTGCCGAAGGGCATCTCCGGATTTCTGTTGCGCGAACGGACATGAGGAAGACGACGGTGAGTGGTTTGATGTCCTTGTTTCGACGCCTCGAGGGCCCGCAGACGGTGGGGCGAGGGCCGGCGTTCTGGTCGCTGTTCGGCGTCGTGTTGCTGTCGGCGCTGGCCTATCCGCTGATCAGCGACGGCTACACGGTGGGCAACACGGTGTACTTCTTCGTCTGGGTGTTCATCGCGCTGAGCCTGTGTCTGATCTGGGGATACGGCGGCGCGTTGTCGTTCGGCCAAACCGCGTTCTTCGGCATCGCCGGCTACTCCTACGGCATTCTGACGATCAATTTCGGCTCGGCCTATGGGCTGACGCTGGTCGCGATGCTGCTGGCGATCGGCGTTGCCGCGTTGGTGGCGGTGCTGCTCGGTTACTTCATGTTCTTCGGGCGCATCGAGGGCGTGTTCCTCGGCATCGTCACCCTTGCGGTCACCCTGATGCTGGAACGCTTCATGGCGCAGACCGCCGGGCCGGAATGGCGGATCGGCAGCGCGCGGCTGAACGGCTTCAACGGCATGAGCGGGATGCCGCCGCTCACCATCCCGTGGTTCGACGGACCGATCGTGCTGTTTGCCGATGTCGGACTGTACTACTTCGTGCTGGGCCTGGTCATTGTGGTCTATCTCGGCTTGCGCATTCTGGTGAACTCGTCGTTCGGCAACGTCATCGTGGCGATCCGTGAGAACCCGCAGCGCGCCGAGATGCTGGGCTACGACATCCGCAAGTTTCAGCTCATCAACTTCGTGATCGGGGCGGCGCTCGCCGGGATGTCGGGCGTGCTCTACACCGCCTGGGGGCAATACATCACGCCGTCCAGCATGGGCATGACCTCGGCGGCGTTGCCGTTGATCTGGGTTGCGGTCGGCGGTCGCAGCGACCTGACCTCGACGGTGATCGGCACGCTGCTGGTGCTGGCCGGCTTTCAGGCGCTGACGATCTACGGCAGCCAGTATGCGCTGGTGGTGATGGGCGTGCTGTTGCTGCTGACGGTGCTGATCGCGCCGAACGGCCTGGTGCTGGGCGCGATGAACTGGATTGCGGGACTGGTCTCGCGCAGCAAGCGGGAGCGGAACTGATGGCGCTTCTCGAGCTCCACGATCTGAACAAGCATTTTGGCGGTCTGCACGTCACCAACTCGGTCAATCTCGCCTTCGAGCCCGGCGAGATCCATTGCCTGATCGGGCCGAACGGCGCCGGCAAGAGCACGCTGTTTCGGCTGATCCTCGGCGAGTACCGGCCGGGCTCGGGCGAGATCCATTTCGCGGGTGAAGACATCACCGCCCTGAAGCCGTTCGCCCGGATCGGGCGCGGGATGTCGGTGAAATTCCAGGTGCCGGGCATCTTCAAGGGCCTCGCGGTCCGGCAGAATCTGGAGATCGCCCTGCAACGCACCCACCGCGGCGCCGAGCTCAATCACGAGATCGACCGGCTGTTGGCGTTTCTCGGCCTTGAGGCCGAGCAGAAGCAGACCGCGGGCAATCTCAGCCACGGCCAGAAGCAGTGGCTGGAGATCGGCATGGCGATCAGCCTGAAGCCGCGGATGTTGCTGCTGGACGAACCGACCGCCGGCATGTCGCCGGAAGAGACCTTTCAAACCGGCCAGATGGTGCAACGGCTCAATGCCGAGGGCATGACGGTGCTCGCGGTCGAGCACGACATGGCGTTCGTCCGGCAGGTCGCGCAGCGCGTCACCGTGCTGCATCTCGGCCAGGTGTTCGCGCAGGGCACGATCGAACAAATCGTCGCCGACGAGCGCGTCGCAGCGATCTATCTGGGGCAGGCTCATCATGCGTAAGGAAGTCATCCTCAACACCGTCGGCCTGCGCGCCGGCTATGGCGGCAAGCCGGTGCTGCAGGGCCTCGAGATCGAGGTGCGCGAGGGCGAGATCGTCGCGGTGATCGGGCGCAATGGCGTCGGAAAATCCACGCTGATGAAAAGCCTGATCGGGCTGGTGCCGCCGATGGACGGCTCGATCGTGTTTCGCGGCGAGGCGATCGAAGCGCTGCCGGCGTTCCGCCGGGCGCGGCTCGGCATCGGTTACGTGCCGCAGGGGCGCGACGTGTTTCCGCGGCTCAGCGTCGGCGAGAACATCGCGGTCGGCGCCGCGATCAAGGGCGGCCTGACCGACGCAGGCAAGCAGCAGATCATCGAGACGTTTCCGATTCTCGGCGAGCGATGGAGCCAGCCAGCCGGCACGATGTCCGGCGGGCAGCAGCAGCAGCTGGCGATCGGGCGGGTGCTGATCGCCGACCCCGACCTCATTCTGCTCGACGAACCCTCGGAGGGAATCCAGCCCAACATCGTGCAGGATATCGCGCGCGACATGGTGGCGCTGAACCGCAAGACCGGCGTCACCATTATCCTGGTCGAGCAGAATCTCGACATGATCCGCGCCATGGCGCAGCGCTGCTACGTCATGGAGAAGGGCCGCATCGTCGCCGATCTCGATCGCAGCGCGCTCGACGACGAAGCCGAAATGCGTCGCCACCTCGCGGTTTGAATTTCAACAATGGAAAAGGAGCTCATCATGGACTGGCAGACGGATTCGATTATGGCGCGCAAGGGCGTCGCCAAGGGCGTGGCCGGCACGAGCCACGCGATCACCGAGGCCGACCAGGGCAAGTATCACTATGTCTACGGGCCCTATGTCGATCCGATTCTGACTGTCGATCCCGGTGCGGTGGTGTCCGCCGAAACCCATGACGCCTTCGAGGGCGCCATCAAATCAGAGACCGACATTCCGTCGAAGATCCTCAACTTTCCATTTCTCAACCCGCAGAATGGGCCGATCTATGTCAACGGCGCCGAGAAGGGCGACGTCCTGGCTGTCTCCATCAAGAGCATCGTGCCGCGTGGGCCGCAGCCGCGCGGCACTACCGTGGTGATGCCGGAGTTCGGCGGCCTGGTCGGCACCGGGCAGACCGCATTGCTCAATCCTTCGCTGCCGGAGCGGGTCAAGAAGCTGCACATCGATCTGGAGACCGGCACCAAATGGAACGACAAGATCACGCTACCCTATGAGCCGTTCATCGGCACCATCGGAACCTCGCCGGAAATCGAGGCGATCTCGTCGCTGGTCCCGGATTACTATGGCGGCAACATGGACCTGCCGGATGTCGGCGTCGGCGCTATCATCTATCTGCCGGTCAACATCAAGGGTGGGCTGCTGTATCTCGGCGATTGCCACGCCGCCCAGGGCGACGGCGAACTGTGTGGCGTCGCGATCGAGCATCCCACCGTCACCACCTTGCAGATCGATCTGATCAAGGGCTGGAACATTCATTGGCCGCGACTGGAGACCAAGGACTTCATCATGTGCATCGGCTCGGCGCGGCCGATGGAGGACGCCGCGCGGATCGCCTATCGCGAGCTGTGCCGCTGGATGGCAGCCGACTACGGCTTCGAGGAGATCGACGCCTACATGCTGCTGACCCAGACCGGTCGGGTCCGGCTCGGCAACATGGTCGATCCGAAATACACGCTCGGCGCTTCGATCAAGAAATCGTTCCTGGTCTGAGAGGAGAACGGCGATGTCGCGCAAGATCCAGGTTGCCACCGTCCAGTTCGAACCCACCATGTTCGAAAAGGAGCGCAACATCGCCGGTCTCCTCGCTCTCTGCGAGCAGGCGGCGCAATCCGGCGCCCGGTTGATCGTGACGCCGGAAATGGGCACCACCGGATATTGCTGGTTTGATCGCGCCGAGGTTGCGCCCTATGTCGAGCCGATTCCCGGGCCGAGCACCGATCGCTTCGCCGCGCTGGCGCGAAAATACGATTGCTACATCGTCGTCGGCCTGCCGGAGGTCGACGACGACGGCATCTATTTCAACTCCGCGGTGCTGATCGGGCCGGAGGGCGTGATCGGCCGGCATCGCAAGACCCATCCCTATATTGCCGAGCCGAAATGGTCGGCGGCAGGGGATCTGCACAACCAGGTGTTCGAGACGCCGATCGGGCGCATCGCCATCTTGATTTGCATGGATATCCATTTCATCGAGACCGCGCGCTTGATGGCGCTGGGTGGCGCCGACATCATTTGCCACATCTCGAATTGGCTGGCCGAGCGGACCCCGGCGCCGTACTGGATCAGCCGGGCGTTCGAGAACGGCTGCTACGTGATCGAAAGCAACCGCTGGGGGCTGGAGCGCACAGTGCAGTTTTCCGGCGGCAGCTGCGTGATCGCGCCGGATGGCGGGATCGCCGCCGTCATCGATGGCGGCGACGGCGTGGCGATGGCGGAGATCGATCTCGATCTGGCGCGGGCGCGCCGTGTCGCCGGCGAGCCGGTGTTCCAGCGGCGCCGGCCGGAGCTTTACCCTGAGCTGCTGACCGACACCTTCAGCTGGAATCCGCGCGATTTCTTCAAGCTGTACGGTCATCAGCCATGGCCGGAGGGCAAGTCGTCGCGGGTCAGCGTCGCGCAATTTGCGCCGAGCTCCGATGTGGACGGCAATCTCGATCACATCGACGCGCTGGCTCGGCAAGCCAAGGCCGACGGGGTCGAGCTTGTTGTGTTTCCGGAACTGGCGATCAGCGGTCTGATCGACCCGGCGCAAGCTGCGCAGGCGATTCCGGGCCCGGCGACCGATCGGCTCGGCGACCTCGCCAAGCAGCTGTCGCTCTATCTGGTCTGCGGCATCGCCGAGCGAGCCGGCGAACTCACCTACAACAGCGCGGTCCTGATCGCACCGGACGGCGCATGGACGGTCTATCGCAAGACGCATCTCACCGAAGACGAGCGCAGCTGGGCGACCGCAGGCGACGACTGGACCGTGGTCGATACGCCGCTCGGTCGGATTGGCCTGCTGATCGGTCATGACGCGATGTTTCCGGAAGCAGGCCGCGTGCTGGCGCTGCGCGGCTGCGATCTGATCGTCTGCCCGGCGGCGATCGCGACCCGGTTCAGCTCGCCGCATGCCGGCACGGCGGTCGCGCAGCCGGCGCCGATCCCGACCGGGGCCGATCCGTATCACTGGCATCACTTCCGCGTCCGCGCTGGCGAGAACAACGTGTTCTTCGCCTTCGCCAATGTGATCGATCCTGCGCGCGGTTACGCCGGCCTGAGCGGCGTGTTCGGCCCCGACACCTTTGCCTTTCCACGCCGCGAAGCCATGGTCGAAGACGGCGAGGGCGTCGCCACGGCGGTGATCGACACCAGCAATCTCGACAGCGTCTATCCGACCAATGTGGTGCGGCGGAAGGACCTGGTGGCGATGCGGATGCCGCACAGCTATCGGCCGCTGATCCAGGCGGTGGCGGGAAATTTCTGAACACGGCAACGGAGCAGACCATGGATCTCGGATTGAAAGGCGCAAAAGTGCTGGTGACCGGCGGCACCAAAGGGATCGGCCGGGCCATCGCCGAAACCTTCGCCACTGAGGGCGCGGATGTCGGCGTCTGCGCCCGTAGCGCGGCGGACGTCGAGAGCACCGTCGCTGCGCTGAAAGCCATGGGCGTTGCAGCCTATGGCGGCGTGGCGGACGTGGCTGACGCCACGGCGCTGAAGGCCTGGGTCGAGACGATGGCGAAACAGCTCGGCGGGGTCGACGTCGTGGTCGCCAATGTCAGCGCGCTGGCGATCGGGCAAGATGACGAAAGTTGGGAGAAGGAATTTGCCACCGACATGATGGGCACGGTGCGGCTGGTCAACGCCGCGATGCCTTATCTTGAATGCAGCGATGCCGCGGCGATCGTCACGGTGGCGAGCGTCTCAGGCCGCGAGATCGATTTCGCTTGCGGTCCCTATGGGACTTTCAAGGCGGCGATCATCCATTATACGCAAGGACTGGCCTATCAACTCGCCGGCAAGAACATTCGCGCCAATTCGGTATCGCCCGGCAACACCTATTTCGAAGGTGGCGTGTGGGACCAGATCAAGCACGGCAATCCGGAGCTTTACAACACAGCGCTGGTGCTCAATCCCACCGGCCGGATGGGGACGCCGCAAGAAATGGCCAATGCGGTGGTGTTCCTCGCCAGTCGCGCGGCGAGCTTCATCACCGGAACCAATTTGGTCGTCGACGGCGCGCTGACCCGGGGTGTGCAGTTCTGACGGCACACGCCAAGGGGCGGTCAGCCGCTCGGAATGCCGCGCGACGAGAAAGGTCAGAGTTGTCCAGGGGCCGCACCGCGCAACCGCGCCCAACGGTCGCGCGGTCGGTTGCCTTTTCGACTCCCCTTCACTAATCACGTGGTGTAAGGCGGCTGCAAGTCGCTTATAACGCATTGCAAGCGCGCGACCGATTTGGCTCTCATCCGCGCGCGGACAACCAATGGAATCGATGGCGTGAGGTCACGCGATGAAATTCCGGGCCGCAGGCCGGTGTCGGCGCGGGAAGCTGCCGCAACGGCGCTCCTAGCAAGGCCTGTGCGGCTGTTCCAAGCTGCGATCCCTGTTCTGGCGACCGGAGTGCCGGCGGTGGTGGTCAGCATAACGGCCGTTGATGGCGTCGACGGATGGCTGGGGGCGGGACTGGCGCTGATCATGCTGGCGATCGCGGTCGTCGATCGTCGGCGCTTTATCATTCCTGATGTCCTGACCGCGACGGCGCTGGCGCTGGGAATCGTAAACGCGATCGTGGCGGGGCGCGACGATGCGGGCGCAGCGCTCGTCGACGCGACGCTGCGCGCGATGGTCCTCGGCCTGATGTTTCTTTCGTTGCGGATGATCTATGCCCGGCTGCGCGGGCGTCAGGGCATCGGACTGGGCGACGTCAAGCTCGCCGCCGTCGCCGGCCTATGGCTTGGCTGGTCGACCATGCCGATCGCGGTTGAGATCGCCGCGGTGTCTGCGCTTATGGTTTACGCGGCGCGCCGTTACATCCTCCGGCATGCCGTTCGGCGGAGCAGCCGGCTGCCGTTTGGCTTGTACTTCGCGCCGGCCATCTGGCTCGGCTGGCTTCTGGAGGCGACCGTGCTCCGGAGCGGGTGATGGGCCGGCGCTCCGTTCAAAAGTCCGGACCTGCCGACCATTGCCGAGCGAGCCATTGACCCTCGGCGATCTGGCCGCGTGTCATCTTCGATGCCACCGCGTTGCGAAGATTCTGGTATTTGCCGCGGAGCTGTTTCGGCGCGCGGGCTGCGGCGAGATTGAGCCAGGCGTACGCCGCAACCTCGTCGCGCGGCACGCCGTGGCCCTTGTCGTACATCAGGCCGAGCAGATACTGCGCCGTGGTATTGCCCTGTTCAGCCGAGAGGCGATACCAATAGCTGGCTGCATCGTAGGCCTGCGGAACGCCTTGGCCCGTCGCATACATGAACCCGAGCATAGCCTGCGCACGGGCGTTGCCGCGTTCGGCGAGCGGTGGAAGCAGCCGTGCGACCTTGACAAACTCGCCCCGGGCGAATGCGGCGCTAGCGGCGCGAACGGAATCCGCGAAGGCCGGACGGGTCACTGCGAGCGCAACGACGACGGTGACGAAAATCAATTTGGCTGATCGCTCCATGTGACCCCGCGGTTACAAGTGCCTCGCGCTGCCGTCGATCCACCCCGTTCAGCGGTGCCGCCGTTCAGCGGTATTTGGCGGGGACGGCTTGTCCCGACCCGACCGCCCCGATCGTGCCGCGAAGTTTGGTACGCAGTTCCTCGGCGACGAAATGCGCGTCCGAACCGTCGCGAATGATCTGCGGACGGATGAAGATGATCAATTCGGTTCGCTTCATTATCTTCTCGGTCTGCGAGAAGACGTCGCCGACCCCTGGAAGCTGGTCGAGCCCCGGAATGCCGGACCGGGTTTTGTTCTGGGTATCGCTGATCAGACCGGCGAGCAGCACGGTCTGGCCGCTGGCGACCGCTACCGAACTCTTGACCTTGCGGGTCGACACCGTTGGCGTCAGCGAGTTGGTCGAGGTCGATGAAGACGACGAGGTTGACGAGCTCGCGACCGGATTGCTGATCTCCTGCTCGATCTCCAGCCTGACATTGCCGTTGGCGTTGATGCGCGGCACGACCTGCAGCAGGATTCCCGTGCGGCGATAATCGGTGGTATTCGCGATCGTATTGCTGCTGCTGAGCACGGTGGCGCTGCCGGTCTGGATCGGGATCTCGTCGCCGACCTGAAGAGTCGCGACCTGATTGTCGATCACCACCAGCGAGGGATTCGACAGCACTTTGACCTCGGTGATTGCGTGCAGGGCGTTGAGGATTGCCTTCGGCGAGGATCCCGAACCGACCAGGAAATTGAAGCCGGGGATTGCGCGATTGAGCACGACGTCGCTGGCGGCGCTGATCAGCGCCGAACTTGACGCGGTGCCGAGCGATCCGCGGTCTGCCGGCATTCCGAAATCGCGGCTGGTGAGGTAGGTCTGAACGCCGAACTGCAGGTCGTCGGTCAGCGTGACTTCGGCAATCGTGGCATCGATGGCGACCTGGAGCTGAGGTTGGTCGACTTGTCGTACGGTTCGCTCGACGATGCTGTATTGCTCCTGGCTCGCGTAGATCAGCAACGCGTTGTTGACGGTGTCGGCGGTGATCCGGATGCCGTCCAATATGTTCCCGGAGCTGCTCTCCGCCGTTCCGCTACGCCCACCCGGCGAGCCGCCGCTGCGGGCATCGAACAGGCTGCCCTGCGCGCCGGACGGCGTTGCCGGCGCGTTCGTCGTGGCGGCGCCGCTGCTTGCGGTCTTCGCGCCCGTTGCAAAGCCGCTCGATGATTGGCCCGCCGATAGCCGGTTGAGTGCGGAACTGCTGCTCGAACTGGCCGCTAGACCGGACCCCGGCGCGATTTGGCCGGCGGCGCTGTCCAGCGCCGATGACGACCCGGTTGCGCCGCCACCGCCAAAAATCTCATTGAGGACGCGCGCAATCTGTCGGGCTTCGCCATATTTGACGCGGTAGACGTGGATCGCCGAACGCCCGGTGTTGGTCGTGTCGAGGCGCTGAATCCAGGTCTCGACGCGACGCAGCAGTTCGGACTTACGGGTCACCGCAAGCACAGCGTTCATCCGGCTGATGGCCTGGAACTTAATCATGCTCTGCGTCACGCCGCCTTCACCGGAATCCACGATCTTTTCCAGTTCGGCAATGATCGGCTCGGGGTTGCTGTTCTGGACCGGGAATATTCCGACCGACTGTCCGCGCATCCAATCGGCATCGAAGCCGAGCACGAGATCGACGGCATTGCGCCGCTCGCTGCCGGTGCCTTGAAGCAGGATCAGGTTGCGGCCGGTGTCGGCCCGCACCATGCCGGGCTTGGTGCCGAAGCTGTCGACCAGTTTGACGACCGTTTGCGCCGAAACATGCTGCAACGGCACCACCGAGATCCCGTAGCCCGCCTCGGTCCGCTCGGCTGCATCGGCCGATCCCACCCCGACCGCATCGGCCTGCGGCATCAGCCGGTAGGCGGCGTTATCGCGCACCAGCGCGACGCCGCCGATCCGCAGCGCGTTCTCGAGCGCGAACAGGATGTCGGACTTCGGCACCGGACGCCCCGACGACAGGCTGATGTTGCCCTGCACGCGCGGGTCGATGACGTATCCGATCCCGAGGATGTCGCCGAGCACGACCTTGGCGACCGAGGCGACCGGGGTGTTTTCGAAATTCAATTCAAAGCCGTCGCCGCTGGTCGCGGAAGCCGGCGGTGCCGTGGCGGATGCCGCCGCATTCTTCGCCGGATCGGCCGGGTAGATTGTCGGCTTCATCGGACGTCCCGTGCTCAGTTCGGCCGGGCGCATTTGGCTGGGATATCGCGGCAGCAGATCGATGGAGCGGATTCTTTCGAACACATCAGGGGCTTGGTCGGCGTCGGTGTCGGCGATCGTGTTGCACCCGGCGAGGATCGCGCCGAACACCACGAAATGGACCAACAAACCAACTCGGCGCGTTACTCGGCCCACTGTCTGCCTCACTGATACGCGCGCCTGTTTCGGTCGCCGGTACGACGACGAGGCGTATGATATTCCCTAACGAATCCGTGTGACGGCAATGTGTGGTGTGGTGAGAAATATATCAGATCGTGGTGCACGCGGATCGGTGATGACGTGGCAAAAGACGCTCCAGCGGCGGCGCTTCGCGTTCGATCGACGCGCCATATCGTGGTCACTTAACGGTATCGATATCATATTGAGATCCACCAATGCATCATATGTAACTCGCCGTGTCACATTTCCAATCGCATGCCGGAGGTAAGAAGCCCGGTCACCGTCCGTGGTCTCGACAACGAATTGGGACACGTCGATAATGGATCGGACTGCCCAGGATTTTGTCGCGCATTTTTGCCGCGAGAATGCTCTAGCGGCGGAATTCGCCGGCCGCGGTGCTGTTGCCGCCGGGGCGGCCGACGCCGACCGCGGCCTGCGTAAACTCTGGGAGATCAGCGAATTGTCGGCGAGTGAGTTCGCCGACGCGGTGGCACGGTTTTACGACCTGCCGCGAACTACGCTTCCGGAGCTGATTGCAGCGCAGTCGCAGGCGCATCGGTTCTCCCGCCGTTTCTTGCGGGAGATGGCGGTGTTTCCTTATCAGTCAGCGACCGGTGAGCCGATCGTCGCGATTGCCGATCCGAGCGACCACGCGTCGATACGGGCGGCGGCGATCGTGTTCGGCGCCGCCGTCAGCACCCAGGTCGCTTCGTTTGAGGACATCGCGACGGTGCTCGATCAGCGTCTCGGCGAGGATCACAACTCCGAGGACGAAAGCGTCGCGAGCATCTCGTCGCAGGACGACGACATCGACAATCTGCGCGATCTGGCCAGCGGCGCGCCGGTGGTCCGCGCGGTCAACGATCTGTTCGAAAGCGCGGTCGAACTGCGGGCCAGCGACATTCATATCGAGCCGACGCGCACCGCGCTGATCGCGCGGATGCGGATCGACGGACTGTTGCGCACCGTGCCGACGCCGGCCGGGGTGCCGCCGCAAGCGGTGATTTCCCGGATCAAGATCTTGGCGGGTCTCAACATCGCGGAACGGCGGCTGCCGCAGGACGGCGCTGCTCGGTTCCGTGCGGCGCGTTCGGAGATCGACATGCGCGTTGCGATCATGCCGACGCAACACGGCGAGTCCGCGGTCATCCGCTTGCTGCCGAGGGACCGCGGCCTGCTCTCGATCGAGAAGCTCGGCTTCCTGCCGGGCGACGAAGGCAAGCTCCGCGGCATGCTGACGCTGCCACACGGCATGATCGTGGTGACCGGGCCGACCGGGAGCGGCAAGACCACGACGCTTGCCACGGTCCTGTCGGTGCTCAACCAACCGACCCGGAAGATTTTGACGATCGAGGATCCGGTCGAATACGAAATTCCGGGGATATGCCAATCCCAGGCCAAGCCGTCGATCGGTCTGACCTTTGCGACCGCGCTGCGCGCCTTCGTCCGCCAGGACCCCGACGTGATCATGGTCGGAGAGATCCGCGACGCCGAAACCGCGCATGTCGCGATCCACGCGGCGCTGACCGGCCATCTGGTGCTCACCACGCTGCACACCGAAACCGCGGCCGCCGCGGTGCCGCGGCTGCTCGACCTGGGGGTGGAGGCGTTCTTGCTGCGCTCGACGCTACGGGCGGTGATCGCACAACGCCTGGTTCGTCAGTTGTGCGATCGATGCAAGGCCGGCCGTGCTTTGACCGAAGCCGATATCGAGGTCGATCCGCGCTATGCCGCCATTGGGCTCAAACTCGGCGAGACCATCTTCGAGCCGGTCGGCTGCGAGCGCTGCGGCGGTACCGGGTATCGCGGCCGCTGTGGCGTGTTCGAGATCTTGGAGATGAGCGAAGACGTCCGCCAGTTGATCGACCAGCAATCCGATTGGGCCTCGATCGACAAGGTCGCGGTTCGCAACGGCATGACGACGATGATCGATGACGGCCTCGCCAAATGCCGCTGCGGCATGACCTCGGCGGCCGAGATTCTTCGCGTCACCACGGTGCGGTGACGAGATGCCGAATTTCCGCTACCGCGCGCTGACCCAGACTGGCGAGATCGTCTCGGGGTCGATTTGCGCGGCGAGTCTGGGAGAGGTGTCGCAACGGATCGAGTATCTCGGTCTGGTCGCCATCGATATGGTCTTGGACAATGCGGCGAGCGGCTGGTCGTTGCAGCTGGGGTCGTTGTCGAACCCGCGCCCCGAGGACGTCACGGTCTTGACGCGGGATCTCGCTCTGCTGATCAAGGCGGGGGCCCGGCTCAACGATGCCCTCGAATTGTTGGCCAATGACATGGACGTCGGCCGGCTGCGCCCGGTGGTGCTGAAGATTAGAACGGCGATTCTTTCCGGCGAGAGTTTTGCCGAAGCGCTGGAACGTCATCCGGCGCAGTTCCCAGCGATGTACGTTGCATTGATCCGGGTCGGAGAGATGTCCGGGACGCTCGACCGCATCCTGGAGACGCTTGGCACCGAGCGTAATCGCGCCGAAGCGCTGCGCCGGAAAGTGACCGACGCGTTGCAGTATCCGGCCTTCGTGTTGCTGGCGGCCGGCGGCGTGCTGATCTTCTTTGTCTGTTTCGTGTTGCCGCAGTTTTCGTCGGTGCTGCGCGACTTCAACGCGAAACTCGATCCGGTCATGGAGATGTTCATGGCGCTGTCGGATCTGCTGCGCGGCCACGGCATCGAAGTTGCCGCAACCGCCGCTGGGATCATCATCGGCGGCTGGCTGCTATGGCGCAGACCCGGCGTTCGCGCCGGCACGGTCGCGCAATTGGCGCGGCTGCCGGTGATTTACTCGGTGGTCGAGTTTCACCGCACCGCCTTGTTCTGCCGCAATCTCGGTATTCTGCTCGGCAGCGGCGTGACGCTGACCGCGACGCTGCGGATTCTGACCGACATCATGTCGGAGACCGGAAACGTCCCGGTTTGGACGGCGATGGCCGATCGGGTCCGCCACGGCGGCAAGCTCTGCGATGCGCTCACCAACGCAGCAATGCTACCGCCGGTGGCGGTGCGCATGCTTCGGCTGGGCGAGGAAACCGGGCAACTGCCGACGCTCGCTACCCGCGTCGCGGAATTCTACGAGACCAAGCTGCAGCGCCAGCTCGATCGCTTGGTCGGGGTCATCGGGCCGGCCGCCATTGTCATGATCAGCGTCGTGGTCGGCGGGCTGATTGTTTCGGTGATGACCGCATTGTTGTCGGTCACCCAGGTTGTCGGATGAAGAACGGGAAAGCACCATGATGAACGGTCGAAACAGCATTGCACGAGCAACCGCCGGACGTCGCGCCAGAACAGGGCAGGCCGGGTTCACCCTGGTTGAGATGTTGGTTGTCATCACCATCATCGGCATGATCATGGGGTTGGTCGGGCCGCGCGTCCTCAACTATCTGAGCGAGTCGCGCGTCAAGGCGGCGAAGATCCAGATCCAGAGCTTTAGTAGCGCGATGGATTTGTTCTACCTCGATGCCGGACGGTTCCCGACAAGCTCGGAGGGGCTGGCGGCGCTGGTGCACCCGGTGAGCGGAACGTCGGCCTGGAACGGGCCCTATCTCAAAGGAGCCACCGTTCCCAATGATCCATGGGGCAACGCTTATGCTTACAGACAGCCCGCAGAACACGGGCCTTACGAAATTCGTTCGTTCGGTTCGGATGGACAAGAGGGGGGGACCGGGACGGCGAGCGATCTCACCTCGGCGCAGGACTGACGGCGACAGCGCCGAGGCGGGATTCACTCTGCTGGAGATGGTCTGCGTGCTTGCCATGGTGGCGTTGCTTGCGGCGATCCTGCTGCCGCGTTCGCCGACGACGACGTCGCGGCCGCGATTGCTGGCCTATGCGGTCGAACTCGGAGCTCTGCTCAAGGCCGACCGCAACGCGGCGCTTTGGCGCCGCGGTGCGGTCGCCGCCGTGGTCGATGCGCCCGGGCGAATGGTCAGGTCCGGGTCGACTGATCGCGTAGTGCGTGTTCCGGACGACGTCGACTTCGATGCGCTACTGCCGAAGCGCTGCAACGGCCGCATGGCGCTGTCGTCGATCAGCTTCTTCGGCAGCGGAATGTCCTGCGGCGGCACGATACGGCTGACGCGGTTCGGCAGCGGGTACGAGGTGCGGGTCAATTGGCTGACGGGGGGCGTCGACATTGTCGCGCAGGATACGTTCTGAGCAACGCGGCGAAGACGGCTTCACGATGATCGAGGCGGTGGTCGCGCTGGCGTTGGTGGCGGTTGTGCTGGCGGCGATCGGATCGCTCGTCGCGACCAACGCCCGCGGCGTGCGCAACCTCGAGCAGCACGTGACGCTGGCGCAGATTGCGCGGATGGTGGCGAACACGATCCCGCGTTATGGCGACGCTCTGCCGGATGAGCTTGCCGGCGAGACATCGGGCTATCGCTGGCAGATGCGCGCGTCGCCGTTGTTGGACGCGGCCGCGGTTCCGGGATCGCGATTTATTGCGCAGCGCGTCGAACTCCGCGTGAAATCTCCGTCGGGCGCTATGGTTTCGCTGGAAACCGTTCGGCTGCAAAACCGGAGTGAGCTCAGATGAGCCGGCCGCTCGCTCGCGCGCAACGGGAAGATGCCGGCTTCACCCTGTTTGAGGCGCTGGTCGCCATCGCGTTGATGGGACTGATCCTGGGTGCGCTGGCGACGGTGACGGCGCAGTGGTTGCCGAACTGGAATCGTGGTCTGGTTCGTGCCCAACGCAACGAGCAGGCGGCGATCGTGCTCGACCGCCTGGTGGCCGACCTATCGGCGGCCGAGTATGTTTCGGCGAGTCGCTTGAGAAACGTCCCGCTGTTCAGGGGCGCCGAGTTTGCCGTCGTTTTTGTACGTTCGGCGTTGGGTCCGAATGGCCGTCCCGGACTTGAGATCGTGCAGATCGCCGAAACCGCCGACAGCCGCGGACCGGCGCTGGTCCGCACGCGCGCTCCCTTCGTTCCACTGCCGACCGGGGATCCGCAGGTCGATCCGATTCCGTTTGCAGATCCCGTTGTGTTGCTGCGCCCGCCGCTGCACCTCGCGTTCGCCTACGCCGGGGCCGACGGCAATTGGAAGCGCGCCTGGCGGCCATCGGGCGAGTTGCCGAGCGCGGTTCGCTTTGATGTCCATGACTCCGAGCGCGGAACGCTGATTTCCACCGCGACCAGGATTCACATCGAAATGCGAGCGCCGCGACCGGAAACGGCCGGCGAGGCGGCCGAGGAAAATGCTCAGCCGCAACCCGGCGGCGCGACGGGGGGACAATGACAGCGAACAATTCGACGAAGCAACAATCGGGTTCGTCGTGCGACGGCTTCATCGTTGTCGCCGCATTATGGCTGCTGGCGGCGCTTGCCGCGCTGGCCGGCGTGGCATCGGCCTATGTGGCGCAATCGGCCACGGCGCTGGCGGCGTTCGACGCCGCGATACAATCGCAGATGGCGGCGAGCGCGGGAATCGAGTTGACCGCCTATCGGCTCTCCGGCCCTGCGACGGCCAACCGTCCGACCCACGGTGGATTCAACTTCAGACTTGGCAATTGCAACACGACCGTGGAATTCATGTCGGAGGCCGCACGCATCAACCTCAACATGGCGCCGCGCGCGATGATCGCCGGCTTGTTCAGGGCGCTCGGCGCGCAGACCGGGGCCGCCGATCAATTTGCCGATCGGGTGGTTGCCTGGCGCAGCGCGCCGAAGCCGAACGCGCCGGACCCGGAGGAGCGGTTGTATCGCGCCGCTGGATTGAACTATGGCCCCCGCCGCGCGCCGTTCGACAGCGTCGACGAGCTTTGGCTGGTGCTGGGGCTGCCGCCGGCAATTGTCGAACGCGCACTTGCCTTCGTGACGGTCTTCAGCGGCCTCGCCGAGGTCAACGTGTTGGATGCCGCTCCTGAAGTCGTTGCCGCGCTCCCCGGCATGACCCCAGGACGGCTCGACGCATTCCTCAGTCAGCGGGAGCTTCTTCCGCCCGATCCTGCGGTGATTCTCGGCGCGCTGGGCGGCAGGCAGCCAGGCGCAACAGTGTCGGGAAGCGAGGCCTATCGCGTCCGTATGCGCATCGGCTTTGCCGACGGCCGGCAAAGAACGCCGGAGGCCGTCATCATGATCCTGGAGGCTGGCGAGCGGGAGGCCTATCGCGTGCTGGCATGGCGGGACGAGCTCGAGCCGGGCATGGCGGCGCAACGACCGGAGCAAAGCCGATGAGCAGCCTGGGCCTTGTCGCGAAGGCGTTTTCGCTGTGGATCGAAACCGTTGCCCGCACGGTGAGCGCGCCGTTGGAGAAACTGAAATCAGTTCGCCGCATCGAGGTGGTGGAAGATGACGCCGGCATCTTCACGATGCAACTGCCGGCAAAGCCGGGGAAGGGTGGTGACATGCCGCCTTGTCGTATCGCGGCGGCCGAAGGCCAGATCTGTCGATCGTTGTCCCCGGAGTGGGCCGCCATGATCCGGGGCGGCCGGATCGAGGTGCTGCTGCGACCGTCGCGCTTTGTGTTTCGCCAGCTTGATCTGCCGAGCCGGGCGGTAGAGTTTCTCAACGGCATCATCCGCGCACAGATCGATCGGCTGACGCCGTGGACCGCAAGCGAAGCCGTCTATCACTGGACGCCGCCGCGCGGCGTCGCCGGCGACCGGATCGAACTCACCATCGTGGCGACTGGGCGGGCGGCGGTGGTGTCGCTTGCGCAAGAATTTTCCGATTGCGGGGCCGCCATCGTCGAGGTTTCGACCGCGCCGTTTGGTGCGGAGCGGGTGATGGTCCACAACCAGCGGGCCGGCGGTCGAACGGGTTTTGGCCGGCTGCGGCTCGCCTTGGTGGCGGGACTGGCGACCGCCGCGGTGCTGGCGGTGCTGTCGCGCGGGGTGGCGGGACTGCTCTGCGACTCCTACGACACCCAGCAGCAGCAGATTCAGCGACGGATCGCGGAGCGCCGCGCCATCTTGCGCGGCAGCCAGATCGGCTCGGCGACAACCCCGATCGAGCTGCTGGCGCGTCGCAAGCTGACGACGCCATCGAGCGTGATGGCGATCGAGGCGCTGTCCGCGCTGCTGCCCGACGATACCTATGCCACGGACGTTCGCATTGAGGGTAACAAGCTGCAACTGGTCGGTATCACGCGTAACGCGCCATCGCTGATCCAGATCCTGGAGCAATCACCCCATTTTTCCAGTGCCGTGTTCTTCGCGCCGACCACCCGCGCCGCCAACGAACCGGGGGAGCGTTTCCATATCGAGGCCAGGCTCAAAGCGCATTTCGGATTCGGCTCATGATCGATGTCAATCGGATCGCAAGCGGGCTCGCTCGGTTTCCTGTCGCGGCGGTCGCAGCCTATTTGGGGCTGATCATTGTGTTGGGGTTCATCAGCATCGACGGCGTCGTCGAGGTGCTGCAGCGACGCGACGCCGTCGCCACGGCGTCGGAGATTTTGAGCCGACTTGAAACCGGCCATCCGGCGCCGCCGCTGGCGGCCCGGCCCGACGTCAGCATTCCTGCCGGCTCACCTTTCCTCGAAGGCGCCACGGCATCGGTCGCCGGGGCGGCGCTGCTGCAGCGCGTGGCCGCCGCGACAAAGCTGATGCACGGCAACACCTTGTCATCCCAGCTCGACCTTGCGGGATCTGCCGCCAAGGCCGGCTCCATCAGGGCGACGTCGAGTTTCGAGATCGAACCCGCATCCTTGCAGCGGCTGCTGTACAATCTCGAGGCCGGAATGCCGTTCCTGTTTGTCGACGAACTGGTGATTCAGGCGTCCTCCGGGTCGACGAATCCCGGAAAACTGCGCGTGCTGCTGGGGGTCTCCGGACAATGGCAAGGTCCGAAATGATCGTGTTTGCTAGTCTGAGCTATCGCATACGGTCCAGGCGTCAGCCGTGAATCCGCCGGCCGCGGCGGGATCGTTCGAAGACGGCCGATGACGGCCGCGGCCGCGATGCGCGCACGGAGCCGAGGCGATTGAACCGGCACGGATTTTCTTGCGTGAGGTCGACACCGCGACGGGTGCAATCCGGGACTGTCTCGTCCGTTTCAAGGAAATGCCCCGGGCAAGGCCTGCCCAGGGCGTAGATCAATACCCAACTGCGCGGATGGTTAGTTGCTGCTCTGCTTGTTTGGCGCCGCTTGAGCACGGTCGAACCGCTCGATCGTCGCCGCGGAGCGCGCCTTGTCGACCAGATCAAACCGCGCCGCATTGGCAACCATGGCCGCGACCCGGTCGCGGATCTTTTCAAATTCCACCGGCTTGCGTGGGCGCCGCTCCTCGAGTTTGATGATGTGCCAGCCGAAGGCGGTCTTGATCGGCGCGGACACCTCTCCCGGCTTCAGCGCGAAGGCGACGTCGGCATATTCCTTTCCCATCTCCGGGCGCGTGCGCCAGTCGAAGTCACCGCCTCTGGCCTTGGTGGCGGGATCTTCCGATAGATCCGCTGCGACGGCCGCAAAATCTTCGCCCTTGTCGATCCGCGCGAACGCCGCCTTGGCCTTGACCTCCGTTGCGCTCGCCGCGGCCGCATCGTTCGCATCCGGAAACTTGAACACGAGGTGGCGAAGATGCAGCTCGATCTGGTCGGTCGCCGGCTTCACCACAACCTCCTGGTAGGCCTTGCGCACCGCATCTTCGGTCACCGCCTGTTGACCGACCACCTCGAGCAGATGGTTCATCAGCCCCTGATTGCGCGCGTAGCTGGCCCGACGTTGCAGATCCGCCTCATCGGCGATCTTTCGATCCTTGGCGACTTGGGCGAGCACCATTGAATCGATCACTAATGTGAGCAGCGCGTCGCGCCGCTCACGCTTCTCCTGAACGGGCAGGTTGCGGCCGATCATCTCGTCCGCCAACTGCAGATCGCTCTCATGAATGGGCGCGCCGTTGACGGTGGCGATCACCGGGTCGGCGGGCGCCGACTGGCCGGACGTGTGTCCCGCCGTGGCGGCGAGCAACACCGAAAAGCAGACGGCGGCAGCGCCGGCGCGCACAGCGCCGCGGGCCTTTGCCATACCGAGAGCGGGCATGGAAGTCATCATAATATCCTCCAATTCGACAGACCGCTTCTTAACAAAATGAACGTAACACCGGTGTGATATCGGCGCGACGGACCGGTGACCTCGCGCAAAAGCTTGCCGATCGACCGTCGGCAGTGCCGGGCGCGCTTTGCGGGAGCGGCTTCTATCGAAGTTGTGCGCCGATGACGCCAGCTGCGGCGCGCTCGTCCCGCCATCCGGCGTGGTGGTGTCATATCATAAAATAGGCGCGAAATTTTACCGAATATCGTAACGCGCCGCGCTTGCCGCGCCTGCGTCACGGCGGCTGACGAAGACTTGAATCGTCAGAGCGCCCGAATTGATGCGGCAATTTGCGACGTCTGAGGGCGGCGGCTGTTGTCGTACGTCGAACATAGTTCACAAAACAACAATGAGGTGATCACATAACATGTGTACCGTAACAACTGCGCCGACGCACTTCCAAACCGGCGGGGCGGGCGCCCAGTTCTTTCCAGGAGGTCTCAGAGATGTGTAACTTGAAGGCGTTACTCATGGGCTCGGTTGCGTTCGCCTGCGTCGGCGTCGCGTCGGAATCCGCCAACGCCCAGCAGTCCTATGCGTTCGGCGTCGGCGCGACGTTTCCGCAGATCGCGTATCGGCAGCTGGCCGATTGTTTGTTCGACCAGGCGCAGGGCAGTGCCGGCAAGCCCGGACCTCTCGCCAAGGCTGCGAGCTGTCCCGGTTTTAACAGCGGCGCCAGTGGCGTCCTCAACAGCGGCACCGGCGGTTTGATCCTCTACGCCGGCACCGGGTCGGGGAACGGCAAATTGGTGCTGCGGACCAACGATCCGACCCAGGCCAGCGCGCCGTCCAGTTCGATTCCGTGGACCGATCCGAGTATCGCTGAAAGCCTCGCCGATTACGATGGTGTTCAGTTCATCGGCAGCGATGACGTGGTGACGTCCTCCGACGTTGCGGCGTGGACTGCGCGCGGCAACAATGCCACCTTCGGCAATCTAATCCAGATTCCTGCGTTGATCGGCGCCGTCGGGCTAGGGTACAATGGCACGGACGGCGCCGGCAACCCGCTCAACACGCTTGCCGGCGGTCTGAACCTGTCGCGCAAGGCGCTGTGCGGCATCGTGTCGGGCCACATCACCCAGTGGAATAATGCGATCCTGACCGCAGACAACGGCGGCGTTCTTGGCGCCGGCAACATCACTTTCGTCCATCGCTCGGACGGCAGCGGCACCACCTTCCTGTTCAGCAACGCGCTGGCGACGCAGTGCCAGTTCGAGTTCGGACCGAACAACGAGACCGACACCACCGTGGTGTCCTACGCGTTCCCGTGGACGGACCGCTCCTCCGGCACCTCCGCGTGCCCGCTTCCGGTGGCGCGCGGTGCGAACCAGAACAACTGGCCTGATCAGTTCACCACCGACCAATGCGGCACCGCCGTTGCGAATCCGGGCGGTGGCCACTTCGCCAGCGCGTCCGGCAGTGGTGGGGTCGCCAGTCGGGTAGGATCCACCTTGCCCAGCGGCTACGGCACCATCGGCTACGCGTCGGTCGATTACTGGGCACCGGT
Source organism: Rhodopseudomonas palustris BisB18 (assembly GCF_000013745.1). Classification (GTDB taxonomy): domain Bacteria; phylum Pseudomonadota; class Alphaproteobacteria; order Rhizobiales; family Xanthobacteraceae; genus Rhodopseudomonas_A; species Rhodopseudomonas_A palustris_F. The sequence continues at coordinate 3,295,083 of NC_007925.1, read as the reverse complement.
CCGGGTCGGCGGCAGTCCGGTGGCGAACGTCCAGTCGCAATGGGATATCACTGCCGGCACCGGTCAGTTCCGGGCGCCGACCGCGGAAACCGCGCGGATCGCGATGGCGTCCGCGATTCCGCAGTTCAACGCCAGCAGCCGCGCCAATCCGCTGGCGTGGAGCCTGCAGGGCGTGGTTCCGAACCCGGTTGTGGAGGGCGCGTACCCGATCTCCGGCTTCACCTGGTTCGAAATGTACCAGTGCTACGCGCAGCACACCGGGAACGACGCGTTCGGCAAGTTCCGCTCCTTCCTGGACTATCTTTATAACGATAACGCCGGGGCTGTCGCCACGGCGATCCTCGACAATAACGGCTTCGCTCCGCTGCCGGCGCAATGGCGTACCGAGGTCTACGCACTCTTGAATGACACGGCTAACGGCCCGAACTACACCGGTGTCGGCGGCTGCGTCGGCAAGACCGGCGCCAAATGATCCGATTGCGGATCTTCAGCCGAGCGACGAACAAAATGTGAGCGTGTGCACCCGGCAATGCCGGGTGCACATTGCGTTTTAGTCATCGGCGTCGGACGCTCGGCGGTCGTGTTGCATTGTCGCGCGGTCATTACGCCTGGCCGATGTCACATTACGAATAACATTGACAGTTAGCATAAAATCTCGTTGCTTGCGGCTCATGATGCGGGCGCGCGGCAAAAGTACAAGAGCCGTGAACTTTCGTTCGTCATGCCCGGTCCTGTGCCGGGCATCCACGTCTGAGCGGCTCGCGACATCAAGGACGTGGAGGCCGGGATTAAGCCCGGCCATGATGATGCGGGTGGGGTGCGATCAACGACCGTCGGGGATTGCGCGGATCGATCGACGTTAGGCCGGGAGCGCGCTTCCGCCGGCGCAAAATGACAGGCTTAGAAATGGCGGTGCGCGGGTCCGTGATTGTGCTGATCGGTTTGCTACTGAGCAACGCCGAGACGCTGGCGGTGACCGCGCCGTTGACCGCGGATGCTCATGAGGAGATGTTGGCGTCGAAACCGATACCGAAGCCGGCGACCCCGGCTGCGGCGCGCGCGCCGGTCGGCAATCCGTTGTGGGCGATCCCGCTGGCGCGCTTGACCGCGACCCGGGAGCGCCCGCTGTTTGCGCCGTCGCGCCGCCCGGCCGTGGTCGCCAAGCCGGCCCCCGCGCCGGCGGCGACGCCGCCCAAGCCCGCTGAACCCGACCAGCCGCAATTGTCGCTGGTCGGAACCGTGGCTGGGGGAGGGGTCGCAAGCATCGGCTTGTTCGTGAATCAGGCTGACAAGAGCGTGGTGCGGCTGAAAATCGGCGAGACTCACAAAGGCTGGGTGCTGCGCGCGGTCCGGCCACGACAGGCGGTGTTGGGCCGGGGCTTGCAAAACGCCGTGCTGGACTTGCCGCAGCCCGACATGAGCAAGGCCGGTGCCGTGCCGCCAGCGGGCCGCGCGAACGTGGCGGCTCCGCCGTCATCGTCCTTGCCGGCGAATAGCCCAAATCCGCCCGGCCGGAATTCACCGCCGCCGCGGCCGAGTGCAGCGTCGGCTGCGCCGACCGACGCCGCGCAAATCATTGAGCCGCCGGTGCTTAGTCCGCGACCGCCGCCCGCTAACCGGGTTCAGAAGGTGCGGCTGCCTTAGGGCGCTGCGCGCGATCACCGGGCGGTTGGTCGATGTGAGCGTCGGCGACGGTAACTTAATCCACCATAACGCCTGACAAATACGACGGACTGAACGCAGCGCCCCACCATCGGCGGGCGAGGCGCCGTGCGCCGCAAAAGGCTGTGTACAGGCGTGCGACGAGGCGTCGCGGAGGTCGCGTGATATAATTCGTTCATACCAATGTTAACAAACGATCGGTAAATGCCGGGCGCGGTTGCGACCGTCCGCGCCCCGCTAGGGGGCGGGTTTAAGCATCAGGAGCCAGCATGGCCGATCGCGAAATACTCATTCGTTCTGGCCGTTTGCGACGGGCTCTCGACGCTGCGCTACTCGGCGGCGTCAGCCTGTTGGCGCTGATGCTCGGCAGCAATCCGGGCGCGGCGCGCGGCCTCACCCCCGGCGGATCTGTCGGCTCGACAGTGGCGGCGCAGCAGGCGGTCGCGGCGGCGGCCCAGCAAGCCTCGGCAGCGGCGACGCAGGCACAGGCCGCGCTGGCCCGCGCCGCGGCGGCGCTGGCGGCGGCGCGAAAATTCCAGGCGGACGCTGCCGCGGCGGCCCGGGCTTCGTCCTCATCGGTAGCGAACGGCCTGGCCACCGGGGGGCTGATGCCGTTCGGCGGCACCGCCGCCGATCCGTCTGCCGGGATCAGGGCCGGCACCACCGCCTGGACGCTCTCTGGCGATCTGCCGGTGCAGACCAGCAACGGGTCCCAGGTCACGGTCGATATCAACCAGACCCAGGCCAAGGCGATTTTTTACTGGGATACGTTCAACGTCGGCGCCAAGACCACGGTGAACTTCAACCAGAGGGCGTCGGACTGGATCGCGTTGAATCGGGTGCTCGATCCCTCCGGGGCGCCGAGCAAGATCCTGGGCCAGATCAACGCGCTCGGCGCGGTCTATCTGATCAACCGCAACGGCATCGTCTTCGGCGCCGGCGCGCAGGTCAACGTCCACACTTTGGTGGCCTCCAGCCTCGACATCGGCAAACTCGGCACCGATCTCACCGCGCGCGACCAGTACTTTTTCAACACCGGCATCGGAAATCTGAATTCCTTCTCGGTGCTGGATCCGGATGCGAGCGTTGGCGCCGCAACGAAATTCCTGCCCGGCGATGTCACGGTCGAACGCGGCGCCTCGATCACCGCCAATATCCGCACCGACATTGCCGCGCTCGGTTCGCCGGGCTCGATCTATCTATTCGGCAAGAACGTCAGCAATTCCGGTCTGCTCACCGTGCCCACCGGCGAGGTCGGGATGGTGGCGGCGCGCATCATCGATCTGATCCCGAACGGCTACTCAGCGCTGCCGACCGCGGTGCTGGGCACCGATGCGGACGGCAATGCGCTGACATTCCGTGGCACCGAATTCATGCTTTCCCAGTTCGGTTCGGCTTATGACTCCTCAGGGTACCCCACGGTTCAAGGCGGTTTTAACTACTTGGCCGGGACCGGCGCGGTTACCCATGACGGCCTGATCGAGGCCTCGCGCGGCATCGTGATCATGAACGGCGACAAAATCGCCATCAACAATCCCGGCGGCGGCTCGCTGCGAGATGCCTCAGGCACCCTCATTCAGGGCGTGATCTCGGTCGATACCAGCATCGACCGCAACAGCATGGTGCTGCTGCGCGCGGCCACCAGCGTCACCCTGAACGGCGTGATCTCCAGCCTGCCATTCGACGACGGCGCCGATCCGCTGCCGAGCGGATCGAGCAGCGGCAGCACGGTGCAAAGCTTTACGCCGGCCTATATCGAATTGAGCGCCAAGGGTGAGATGACGCTCGGATCAAGCGGGCTGGTCTCGGCGCCGTCGGCCCAGGTGGCGGTTAAGACGCTTGGGAGTGGTATCGGCTCGCTGTTCGCCCAGGGCGGCACCCAAGGCAACATTGCTTCCAATGGCAGCAACGCCGGGGTGTCAATCCTGCTCAATCCCGGCGCGACGATCGACGTCGCCGGGCTGCAGAATGTCGAACTGCCGGCGAGCTACAATTTCATTTCGTTCCAGCCGCGCGCCGAATTCGCCGACATGCCGCTGCAGCGCGATGGCGTGCTATACGGTAAGACCTTGTGGATCGACATCCGCGCCTCCGGCACCCGCGCCGACGGCACCAGCTGGGTCGGCACGCCGCTGGCGGACGCCAGCGGCTATGTCAACGCGGTCGGCCGGAGCATCTACCAGCTGATGACGGTGGGCGGCCAGGTCAGCCTGAGCACTGGCGCATCTGCCGGCACGGTCCAGACCACCGGCGCGGTGATCAACGTGGCCGGCGGCAGCGTCACATTCCTGCCCGGCGTGGTGCCGGTGACGCGGCTGCTCGGGATCGACGGCCGCATCTACAACATGACCAACGCCGATCCGAACATGACCTATGTCGGATTCGCCGGCCAGTTCACTGTCGACCATGCGCGCTGGGGCGTCACCGAAACCTGGTCCGTCGGAACGCAAACCTATGTCTCCGGCTATACCGAGGGCCGCAACGCCGGCGGCGTCGCGGTGACGACGCTGACGCCGACGCTGGGAGCGATGTATTTCGGCTCGGTGGCGGGCGAGCGGCAGATCGCGGCGGGCAGCCTGCCGTTGCAGGGATCGCTGACGCTGACCACGACTTCGGATGTGCAGATCGGCACGGCGCCTTCGGACAATTTCACGGCGAATCCGCTGTATTCCGTCACCCTGTCGGCCGACACGCTGTCGAGCTACGGGCTGAGCACGCTCGCGATCACGGCCTACGACCTCGTGGTATCGAGCGGCAGCACGCTGTCGCTGGCGGCCGGCGGCAGCTTCTCGGTCAAAGCTGCGGGCATCGTCGATATCGCAGGCACGGTCTCGGCCGCGGGCGGCGCGATCAGTCTCGAGACCGATTACTATGGTCTCCATAATGTTAGTGGACTGTTCCAGTCGTCGCCGATTAATAATTCCAAGGTGGCAGCGAATATCTTCGTCGAAGGCACGCTGGACGTCAGCGGCCGCTTCGTCAACGACACCGGCCGCTTCGGCACGGATGCATCCGGGCCGGCCTTCATCAACGGCGGCACCATCTCGATTAGCACGAACCTGAACAGTAGTGCTATTGACTCGAAACAGGTTGACACCACGGGCAGCATCTTGCTGGCCAAGACCAGCGTGCTCGATGTGTCGAGCGGCGGATATATATCGGCTCAAGGAAAGCCGAAAACCGTCGCCGGTGGCGGAATGGCCGGCAAGGCCGGTAGTGTTTCCCTTGCTATCGTCCAGTCAAACAGTTGGAGACCACGGGAGAGTGGTAGTCCTGTACCCGAATTCCCCGAATCCGGTACTATAGCCGTACTTCAGCTCGACGGCAGTTTGCGCGGCTATGGATTTGAGAGCAACGGCGGCCTGAGACTGGTCGCCTTCGATACGATCCGGATCGGCGGGACGCTGCAGCCCGGCGAGACGTCGTCGATTCGCGTCAACGGCGTGGCCACTACGCTGCCGGTCGCGCTGCTCACCGGCGGCGGGTTCGGCGACTATACGATCGAGTCGCTCGCGGACGGCTGGACCGGCGCCACCGCCAACATCATTGTCTCGGCCGGCGTCAGCCTGGCCCTGCAGCAGCAGAACCTGTCGAGCGTCGCCGATTACAGCGACACCGCGACCGGCACCAAGCTCGGCCAGCAGGCGCAACTGGCGACCCTTCCGGACGACCAGCGCAAGCCGGTCAACCTCACGCTCAGGGCTGACAACATCCTGCTCGACACCGGCTCGAAGATCGTGACGGACCCGAAATCCGCCATTGCCTTCGGTGGTATCGATGGCTTGTTGAAAGTCACCGATCCGCTGCGCAATGCGGCGGCGAAAAGCGTCCAATTTCTCGGCAGCATCGTCGATCCCAGCGGCGCCGTGCTGGTCAACGCGCTGAAGACCTATCTCGGGCCGCAGGCGGTGGTCGACCTGTCGGGCATCTTCGTCGCCAATTCCAGGTTCGGCGAGCCGAAAGGGCCTTCGACCGGCGGCAGCTATTTGTCGGGTGGCAGTTTTACGGTCGAAGCGGCCGGCCTTAGAACGATCAATGTTCTCATCGATACGTCGGATGTTACAAAGCACTATCTCTACTACACCTATGGCCTTCCGGGCACAGGCTATCTGGTTGCCGATCGCGGAGCGATCGTCGATGTCTCCGGCGCCGCCGGCTTGGTTGAGGTCGCCGGCGGGCACGGCACTTCGACGTCGGTGTGGTCGTGGAGCGACGCCGGCACCATCAGCGCCGACGTCACTGGCTTCGCCTGGGGCGGCAGCTTTGTCGCCACCGGCGGTCGATATCTCGGCGCCGACGGCATTGTCCATGCCGATTTACGCGCCAACAACGGCACCTTCATTCTCGGCGGCGGTTCCATCTTGCTGCGGCAGGATATGACGGACGTCAACGCTCATTTGTCTGCTCCGCAGTCGCTCTATGTCTCCGCCGATCAGCTCGCGCCGTTTGATAATATCTACCTTTACAGCGGCGCCGCTGTTGGCGGCGCGGCCCGGCTGTTCGATGAGCTGCCGGCGTATAACCGGCTGGCCGGGCGCAATGTCGTCGCCGGGACCTATGAGGTGGCCGGAAGCACCTACAACATTCCCTGGACGTTCACTGGTAGGCCAAACATGGTCTTCAACCCGCTGACCATCTCGGGTTCGCTGGACTGGCACGTGCAAACTGGGCTCCGCATTGCGGCCGGCACGATCGCGTCGTCGACGACCACGGACAATAGCACCGTCACGCTGGATGCGCCCTATCTGCTGCTCACTGGCGGCAATGGCACGGCGGCGTCCGGCCGCAACACGTTGACCATCAGCGGCCAGGCCATCGACATTTTTGGCGCGGTCAGCCTATCGGGTTTCGCGCAGGCCAACTTCGTCAGTTCGGGCGACATCCGCCTCGGTACTAGGAAAGTCTCGAATACGATTGCGACTGGCACGGGGGCATCGACCGCCGCCTCCAGCTTCACGGGCAGCCTGGATTCCAAGGGCGATGTTCTGCTCAAGGCGCAGCGGATCTATCCGGTTTCCGCGGTCGACTTCACCATCACGACGCCGGGCAAGGTGAAATTCCTGGCGCCGGCCGGCAGCGACGCCGCCATTCCGCTGGCCGCCGGGGGCGGCATGACGGTGATCGCAAGCGCGATCGAGCAGGCGGGCAATCTGTTCGCGCCGCTCGGCAAGATCACGCTCGGCAACACCGACAGCACGGTTTCGAGCATCATCACCCAGAGCGTCACCCTTGAGCCCGGCAGCCTGACCTCGGTCACGCTCGCCGACACGGTGGTGCCCTACGGCGCGACTTTGGACGGCACCAACTGGTACTACAACGCCAATCTCGATCCGATGTCGCAGCCGCCCACCAAGGGTCTGGTGCTCGACGGCGCCAACGTGGTGCGCGCGGACGGCTCGACCATCGACCTGCGCGGCGGCGGCGACCTGCAGGCGATCGAATGGATTCAGGGCAATGGCGGCTCGCGCGACACGCTGAATAAAACGACGCTTGGACAGACGGTCTACGCGCTGGTGCCGTCGCAGAGCACGGCGGTCGCGGCGTTCGATATCCATTTCACCACGTTGCGCACCCTCACATTGGACACCGGCAAAACCATCATGGTCGGCGACGCCGATCCGCTGGTCGGCACCCAGATCACCATCGCCGGCGGCAACGGCATTGCGGCCGGAACCTACACGCTCTATCCCGCCCATTACGCCACCCTGCCGGGCGCGATGCGCGTGGTCTATTACGGCAGCAATATCGGCCGCAACGTCGCATCAGGCACCACGCTGCCGGACGGCACCGTGCTGGTCACCGGCTACACCACGCAGTCGACCGCGTCGGCGACGCAATCCTCGGGCCAGAGCCTGTTCGCGGTGCAGACCAGCGCGGTCTGGCGGAAGTACAGCGAATACAATCTGAGCAGCGCCAACAGCTACTACAGAGCGTTGGCGACCAAGAACGGCAGTCTCGTGCCACGGCTGCCGATGGATGCCGGGCGCCTTGCGGTCCTGGCGCAACAGTCGATCCTGCTCGCCGGCGTCGCCCTGACCCAGCCGGGACAAGACAGCCTCGGCACCACCGGGCGCGGCGGCGAACTGGACATCAGCGCGCCGCAACTCGCGGTGATCGGCCACGCCCAATATGTCAACAACGACATTGCGGCCGGCTATGTCGGCCTCGATCTCACCCAGGTCGAGGGCTTCGAGAGCGTGCTGATCGGCGGCCTGCGCAGCGACACCACGACGGGGACGCTGATCACCGCAAGGGCGACCAATGTGCTGGTCGACACCCAGGGCGAGACGTTCACGGCGCCGGAAATCCTGTTGGTCGCCAAGACCGCCGGGGAGTGGCAACGGCTCAGGCAATCGGTGCAAGTCGGTTCCGATCCGGCAAATACAGTGCTGATCGAATTGCCGGTCTATGTGCCGATCGCCGGCACCGGGGTGGTCACGGTCAAGGCCGGAAGCGTCATCGAAACCACCGGCGCGGTCCATAACGGGTACGGACGCAGGTTCTACTTCCCCAGCAATTCCGGCACGACCCCGGCGCAGCAGATCGCCACGGCCTTGGGCGGAACGGTGGCTTCATCGGGAACCGCGATCACCGGGGTCGATCTCGCTAAATTGCAGGCAGCCCTCGCTGCGCAAACCAGCACCGGCTTCAATAGTCTGGCCTATTATGCCTATGGCGGCGGCGCCATGGACCCGCTCGGCGCGCTGTTCGCCGCCAGCAACGACCCCGATCTGGTGTTGTCCGGACCGGCGGGCGCTTCGGTGTCTGCACTTACCTTGCAGTTCGCGGATGTGACCAAGGGGAAGGTGACCGGCCTGCCGGCCGCGGTCGAAGGTGCGGTGACCGGGACGGTCACCCTGCAAGGCGGCGATAGCGGTCGAGTCTCGATTGAAAATGGCACAAGGATTGCGACCGACACCCTGACTTTGCAGGCGACCGCAGCGACCAACGCAATCAATCTGGAGACCAACGATCTGCACGCCGACCAGGTCAACCTGACGGCGCACAGCATTGCCATTGGCTCCAACCCGCCGGCCGCCAGCGGCAAGAGCCTGATCTTGGCGGCGAACAGCGGCCGGTTCGGCGACGTGCACGGTCTGACGCTCAGGGCGCTGACCGGCGGCATCAGCGTCTATGGCAATTTCGATGCCGGCGCGGTGATGGAACGGCTCACGCTGGACGCAGCCGTGGTGGCCCGGGGCGATAGCAGCGGCGCCGCCAAGGTCTCCGCCAAACGCGGCACCATCACCCTGGCCAACAGCGGTGCCGACGCCTCGACCGGTTCGGCCTCGACCGCCGGTGATCTCGGGCTCACGCTCGAGGCGGCCGACATCGTGCTCGGCGGCGGCGGTAAACAAGCAATTCTGGGCTACGCTCGCCTGAACTGGCTCGCCAGCGATCGCGTACTGGTTGCCGGCTCCGGAGCGCTTACGCTCGGCACCGCGACCGACAAGGTCGATTTCACGGTGACCACGCCGACCATCCTGGTCGCAAGCGCCACCGTGAGCGGCACCAAGAGCTTCGGCATCACCACGCTCGGCAACGTCATCCTGGCCGACACCACGCCGCGCAGCGGCGCGGTCGATCGTCCGACCGACAGCGCGGAGACCAACGGCGTCTTTGCGATCACCGCGGCGAGCATCAGCGTCGGCAACACCATCCAGGCCCAGGCCGGCACCATCACGCTCGACGCGACGGCGGGCGACGTGACGCTGCAGACCGGCGCCTATCTCGCCGCCGGCGGCTACAAGAAAACTCTGATCGACGTCGACACCTATGTCGCCGGCGGCAAGGTGGTGCTGAAGGCCGACGCCGGCAACGTCGTTACGGCGTCGGGCAGCGTCATCGACGTGGCGCAGCCGCAGGACGGTTTGGGCTACGCCGGCGAAATCGACGTCACCGCGCTCAACGGCGGCGCTACGCTTCATGGCACGCTGCGCGGCAGCGGCGGCCCCGGTCTCGGCGGCCGGTTTTATCTCGACATCAAGGGCGCGGCCGATCTGACCCGCCTCGCGGACACCTTGCTGGACGGCGGGATCACGGGAGTCATCGAGATCCAGACCCGGACCGGCAATCTCGAATTGCAGGCGGGACACACGCTGCAAGCCAATGCCGTCTCGCTGACGGCCGATGACCCGACCTGGGACAATACCGACACCTCAAAGCAGCTCGGCCAGCTCACCATCGCCGGCACGATCAACGCCGACGGTTACTCCGGCTACACCGCCGACGGACTATGGCAGGCAGGCGGGCAGGTCGGCCTGTTCGGCCACAACCGAGTCACTTTGAAATCCACCGCCCGGATCAGCGCCACGACCAGCCACGCCGACGAGCGCGGCGGCGACGTGATGATCGGCACCGCCTGGGCTGCCGGCGGCAACGCCGACCCATCGCAGAATTCCACCGCCGGCTATATCGACCTGCAGGCCGGATCGGTGATCGACGTCAGCGGCGGCACCAAGGGGGGACTCAGCGGCGGCACCGTGACGCTGCGGGCGCCGCTCGACGGCGCCAACGACGTCAAGATCGCCGGGTTGGACTCGACCATCCGCGGCGCACGCGCGGTCTACATCCAGGGCTTCATTACCATCAATACCGAAGCCACCCCGAACAATGTCAGCGGCATCGATGGCAGCAAGCTCACCACCAAGGACGGCACCGCGGTGACGTGGGACGGCTATATCGATCCGGCGGGAGCGGTGACATCCTCTGGCGCGGCGATCGATTTCGGGGTCTGGACCGGGGTGAGTGGCGTCAAACTCACCTACAGCGGCGGCTCCGGATATACCTCGGTTCCGAATATCTCGATTGGGACGCTCAATGGCAGCCTGGTGGGTAATTATTACCAGGTCATAGATCCCGTCACCGGTGCCATCTATCGATCTAGCCTCCGGATCGCCTCCGTTCAAGTTACCAACGGCGGTAGTTACACCACCGCGCCGACCGTTGTCGTCGCCGCGCCGAACGAGGGAAGTAGCGCAACTTTCAATCTCCAGATGAGGTACACAAACAACACGCTGACATTGAGCACCTCAAGCGCGGTACCTTATACCAACGTCGCCTTCTATAGCAGCGCCGGAGTGATGATGGCGAGGGGAAAAATTGCGCCGGACGCAACGACGCCCGGAAGGTACACTGTCACGATTACGACTTACCCATCGAATGTCGCGATAACTAATCTAAATCCATCTTCGATCAAGCTATGTTCATCTCTAGCCTGCCTCACGGGCACTTTCGTCGATATCACCAACACCAGCAGTGTGGTCTCCGGTAGCCTTTACGTCTATGCGATCGTCCCCGTTGATGGCGGCTCAGGTTACGTCAGCAGCAGCCAAGCGAGCCTGACTTTACAGGGCGGCGTGGGGACATCGCTGGCGACCGCGAGTGTCAGCATGGGCGCTGCGGTGACCATTCTTGGAGTTTCCAAAGGCTATACGGCCGCCGCGATAGCGCCCAAAATAGTGGCCGACGCCACCAGTTGCCCGACGGCCACTTGTACCGCCACCACGGTCGCGTTGGCGACGACCACGACCACCGGCCTGACCGGGGCGACGAAACCGCAAGGGACCAGTAACGTCTTCGTGCCCGGCTCGAACTACCTTCCGCTCGCCACCAGCAAGGTCTTTGCCGGCACCGCGGACAGCGCCGTCCTCACCATTTCGCCATACGCAGACCATCAGCTGCTCTATACCGACGTGCTCGCCAATTTCGTCGAGGGCAACGGCATCCAGGGCGTGGGCCTGACCGGCAGCTATGGCTTCAGCAACCTGTTCGCCCGGCTGCAGAACGGACTGGTCGGACAACTCGGCGCCAGCATCGTGCACGTGCAGCCTGGCATCGAGCTGGTCAACACCAGCACCAGCAAGAATTCCGGCGACATCACGGTGGCCAGCAACTGGAACCTGGCGGCGGTGAGCGCGGTCGGCAATCTGAAGACCGTCACCACACCAGGCTCGGTGACGTACAACTATTTCGATCCGGCGACGGGCTACGTCAACTTCATCTACCGGCTGGCAACGCCGTGGGGCGGGCTCGACGCCGGCGCGCTGACGCTGCGCGCGGTCCGGAACGTCAACGTCAACGCCTCGATCTCCGACGGGTTTTTCCAGGCAGGGAATTACAGTGACGCCGACTACGTTAACTGGCTCTATACCTACGTGCAAAGCACGAGAATGATTAACGCAATTAGCTCATTACAACATGGTAGTTTAAACTACTACTACCTTAATAAATATTCGAGTGGCGCGGTTCCAATCGCTCCCTATAAAGACGCCGCCAATTCGGTCAGCCCGACCGCCCAGGATCTCGCGGGTGCGGACCTGTTCCCGAATTCGCTGAATGTCTGCACCGTCGATTGCAGCGCGGCGAACATCAAGCAGGTGACCGATCCATCCTCCTGGTCCTACAGCTTGACTGCCGGCGCCGACGTCGCCAGCGCCAATCCCACGGCCATGATTTCGCTCGCCAATGCAGGCGGCAAGGGCGACGTGATCATCGACAACCACACCAACTATTCGCAGACAGAGTTTTATACGCCCGCTGGTAATAACTATACGAGCAAGAACGTCGACGTCAGTCTTGCGACCATGGTGCGGACCGGGACCGGCAATATCGCAATCACGGCGGCGCAAGACGTGATCCTGCGGGATAAGGTGGCCCCTGGGGTGATCTACGCGGCCGGCGTCAACAGTGCAAAGCTGGCCGATGCGAATTACAGCGGCACATCGAGCGTCGTCGCAGGCAATGCGGAGGGCTTCTACGAGCCCAAGGTGCTGGCCTATGGCTACAGCGAAGGTCTCCTGTATTACGGGCCGCCCACGGCGGCGGCATTCCCCGAACAAGGCGGCGATGTCACTGTCGAGGCGCAACGCGATATCATCGGCTACAGCGGTAGCGGCAACAAGACCTTGCAGTATTATCAACCTTGGCTGTTGTCCGACGCCGGTGTGTCGCCCGCCACCACGCAGGCCAGCGGGCTTTCGATTAGCCTGGTCGGGCAGGGCGTGTTCGCGCCGCTCGGCAGCCAGATCGCCTCGCAGACCGCCTGGTGGATCCAATATGGCAGCTTCCAGCAGGGCATCCTCAGCGCCGGCGGCAATGTCACCGTCACCGCCGGGCGCGATCTGATCGACGTGTCGGTGTCGCTGCCGACCACCGGCCGGGTCAGCGGCGGCCTGTCGGCGACCAGCACGCCGGTCACCCACCTCTACGGCAGCGGCAACATGCTAGTGCGGGCCGGGCGCGACATTCTCGGCGGCGCGTTCTACGAAGGCTCCGGCCATGCCAGCATCATCGCCGGGGGGGCGGTCGGCCAGAACGGCACGATGACGAGTAAGCTGAAGCTTGCCGACGTGCCGCTGCTCGCCGTCGATACCGGCCAGATCGCGATGACGGCGGGTGGCGCACTCACGATCGCCGGCGTGATCAATCCTGCGGAGCTGCACCTCCAGACGCCGAGCTGGGCGAATCCACTTGAAGTTAGCTGGCAACTTTCTGGATACCTCCACATCGATAGCTATGGTCCGGACAGCAAGGTGCGGCTGGTGGCCGCGACCGGCGATCTCACGATCGATTACTCGACGCAAAACCTATATCCTGCGAGCTTCGAAGCGCTTGCGCTGAAAGGCAGCCTGATCACCAGTGGAAAAACTGGGTTTGGTATCGTGCTGAGCCCGTCGGAGCATGGCAGCTTCCTGTTGCTGGCGCAGGGCGACGTCGATCTCACCTTCGGCAGTTCCGGGGGAATCCCGATCTCCGCCGGCGCGGCGCTGCTCGAAACCGCCTTCGATCCGTTCCAACCTAACAACGGCTATGACGGCGCATTCAGCAAGGGGACCCTGGCGCAGCAGGATTACAGCTCGGCGCAGATCGCGCGGATCTACGCGGTGACCGGAGACATCACCGCGACCGGAGGCTACGTTGAAGCCAACCCTAACGCGGGTATTAGGATCTCGTCCTACAAACGCATCGAAATCAACCGGCCGACCAAGATCTATGCCGGAGGCGACATCGTCGATCTCAACCTGGTGGTGCAGAACATCTACCAGACCGACGTCAGCACCATCGAGGCCGGCGGCAGCATCTATTACACCGGCACCAACAATGGCGGCGGCCTGCAGGTGGCCGGACCGGGCTTCTTCGTGGTGCAGGCGGGCGGGGATATCGGCCCGTTCCTTCCCGCGGCCTATGATCTCGCATCGACAGCGAGGGTCCAGGAGGGCATCACATCGGTCGGCAACGCGACGATGACAGCGGTTGGCAATTCCGGATTTGTCGGCATCTACAATGCGTCGTTGCTCGGTCCTTATGAGAATCCCCGTCGCAATGCGCTGCTGACGGAAGCGGCCGGCACCGCCCAGGGCGCCGACATCGTCGTGCTGTTCGGCGCCAAATACGGCGCCGACTACCAGGCTGTGGTCGACACCTATATCAACCCCGCCAACGCCGCCAAGGTCGCATACAACTACCTCGGCGAGCTGCGCGACTTCCTCGCCCGCGTCGGCATCGCCACCACCAGCACGCAAGACGCCTGGAACAAGTTCACCAATGCCGACAAGCTGGCGGTCCCGCCGGTGAGCCAGGACCTGCGCCAGATCTTCGTCGACAAGGTGTTCTTCGCCGAGCTGAAGGCGGTGGGGATCAGCGAGCAAGCGGGCGTCACGCAGCACCAGCGCGGCTACGAAGTGATCAACACCCTGTTTCCGGCCAGCCTTGGCTATACCGCCAACGCGCTCGGCGACGGCATCAGTGGCACCAGCGAGCGGGTCTGGACCGGCGATCTCAATCTGTTGCATTCCACCATCCAGACCAAGCTCGGCGGCGATATCTCGATCTTCGGGCCGGGCGGCAATGTCATCGTCGGCTCGCTCGCCGCCGAGTCCAACAAGAACCTGAAGCTGCGCGATCTCGGCATCCTCACGCTGGGCGGCGGTGCCATCAACATCTTCACGGATCAGAGCGCGTTGGTGAATTCGAGCCGCGTGCTCACCACCCAGGGCGGCGACGTGCTGATGTGGAGCTCCAACGGCGACCTCGACGCCGGGCGCGGCTCCAAGACCACGCTGTCGGCGCCGGCGTTGCAGGTGGAGTTCGACCAGGACGACTATCAAACGATCGATCTCGGCGGCTTCGTCACCGGCGCCGGTATCGGCACCTTGAAGGCCTCACGGGTCGCCAAGAAAAGCTCGGTCTATCTGATGGCGCCGCGCGGCAAGATCGATTTCGGCACCGCCGGAGCCCGGTCTTCGGACAACCTGGTGGTGATCGCTCCGGTTGTCGCCAATGCCAGCAACGTCAGCGTGGCCGGTGCTACGACCGGAATTCCGATGATCTCGGTCCCCAATGTCGGCGCGTTGACCGCGGGTTCGAACGCCGCGGGCGCCGCCGCCAAATCCGCCGAAACGCCTTCCGCTTCCGGCAACCGGGATCGGGCGTCGATCTTCATCGTAGAGGTCGTCGGCTACGGCGGCGGCGACGGGCAGAGCCGGTCTGCCCCGAGCGGCGCAGACAGCGAGAGCGAGCCGCAGGCGCGCGGTACCGACCAACAGCCTGATCGCAAAGACAGGCGGCAACAATAGCCGATTTCCGGAGAAATACACGCCGGGCAGATAGCAGAGGCGATTACCGTTCGCCGTCAACGCGGGGGCATGGCGGGCATCCGGTGTTGAATACCGTCCGAAGCGAGGATGCGAGGGGCGCGACAAATCCGCCCATGACGATGGCGGTCATCCATCATTGGTATCGTCCCGGCGATGCCGGCTGGGACGCGCATTTGACTTGGCTGGCCGGGACGGATCGGAACTGTGGTGCCGATACCCTCTTCACGGGTACTTCAAATCATTTCTCTTATGCGGTCATAGCAAAGATAAGAAACGTCTCTATTGTCACGGAGAGGTGACTGCATTGTGGTGGAGGACCACGTCCGCTGCAGGCGCGGTCTTGTGACCCGGGGGGGCGAATGCGAAGTAGCAAATCGGTCAAGATCAAATATCGCGATCCATCGATACCAGCGGCAAGTGCGCAGGTCTATGAGTTCGATGCAGTGCTGACGAGGAATCAACGGCGTCGCCGGCTGAAAACTCTCGAACAAGAGAACGCCATGCTGGCAAGCGTGATGTCGCAGACCCGGATCGAGATTGTTCGTCTGCGCAAGTTGTTGATGGAGCCGTGACTTGCCAAGGTCGAAGTCGAGCAAGTGAACAGCGGCTCTGAAACCACGTACGGAGCGACGCGAAGGCGAGGGGTCATGGCGACTGCTTATCGGCGTGCGACATTCCTTGGCGGCATAGCGTTCACTGCGGTCGTGCTGATGGGTGGGATGACGACGGTTAGCGCCCAGACATCCGACGGGGCGGCGGAACGACGTGAGGCGATTATCATCGGCGGGACGAAGGCGGTGACGACGCCGTATGAGCGGTGTGTCGAGGTGGAGATCGGCGGCCAAAATGCGCTCGGCTGTCTCAACCAGAAACTCAGACGTGAGGTCGAACGAGTGAGCCCCTCGTTCAACCTGCCGCCGATCGATGCGCGTTCGCCCGATGTTCGTGTCGGCAATGCGAACGAGGCCGCCATACGCCAGCAATACGGCTCCAATTATGGTCGCTCGATCTATCCGTTTCGGCCGCCGCCGCCGGTCTACGTTATGCCGCGTCGCTGATGCCTGGGTATTTCACCGAGCGAGGCGATGAACGGAGGCGTTCATCGCGTTTTGTCGGCCTGGCCGCGGCCGCAGCCTGGCTGCTGGTGTCGTTGGGCGGGGTGGTCGCGGCCGCCCAAGAGGGCGACGGCCAAGGCGATGTCGGTCCCGCTGCGTCGATTGCGAACGACGCCGATGTAGCTCCGGAGGCCGATGTTCCGACGCCTGTGGTATTCGATCCGCCGATCACGAAGCCGCTGACGCAAGCCGATCTGCCGCCGAAGAGTGTGCTGTTCGGCGGCACCGCTCCGCGACACCTCAGCATCGCGTTCAGCCGCGATTGGCGCGCCGGCCGCGACGAATACCGCAGCATTGTCGAGCGGGAGTCGCTCGCCTTCGGCATACCGCCGGCGTTGCTCGACGCGGTGATGGCGGTCGAGAGTCGATACGACCCGGCCGTGATCGGCTTGGACGGTGAGATCGGCTTGATGCAGGTGATGCCCGCGACGGCCCGCATGCTTGGCTTCATCGGTAGCGAGGCGCAACTAGCGGTTCCGGACGTCAATATCCATTACGGGGCGAAGTATCTCGCGGGGGCTTGGCGGCTGGCGGGGCAGGATCTCTGCACCGCCGCCATGAAATATCGTGCCGGACACGGCGAGACCCGGTTCTCCGTCCGATCGGTGGATTACTGCATGCGCGTCCGCAATCATCTGGCCGCGCGCGGCGCCGCGGTCACCGGCGCGGTGCCGCAGCCCAACCTTGGTGAGACGACCGGTCGACGACTTCGCGGTCAACCGACGCTTTTCGGCGCCAAGCTCGATTTTGCGGCGCTGAACGCGCGGCTGCGCAGTGTGGCCGATAAGAATCCCGCGCGCCATTGAGTCGGCTATCCGATGTCGCGATGATGCCGGCGCCGGCCACGATGATAAGAGAATGGCCGCTCATGGCCTCTCATCTCGGGCGCGGCAATGCCGGCGACGCCTAACACGGGCGGTCCGCTAACTTATATCCTATGCGAACCGCAGAACAGCGGCGCAGCGGCGGCGTCCGGTGTCGATCCGACGGCGCATCATATCCGACTATCGTATGGTCGCCGCGGCGGCGCTGAGAATGGGGCGAACGCCCGCCTTATGGCGCGCTAAATATAGGAGGAATCCGAGCGGCGAAGCACGCATTTGGGCGGGAGGGGGCGCTTGAGGCGCTGCGCGCAATGCGCAACCGCTTGTTTAAGATCGGTTTCAACGGTTCGCACAGTGACTCCGAGGCGTTTGGCGATTTCGCGATGGGCGACCCCTTCGACGCGCGAAAGCAGCAGCACATGTCGTCGGCGATCGGGGAGTTCGGCAATGGCGCGCCGCAACAGGATGATTTCGGAGCGATCCTCGGTCACCCGCGCTGCGTCGGGCCGGTCGTCGGGGATATCCAACAGGCAATCGGCCTCGTCGACCGTCAAGCGGCGGCTCTCAGCCCGCAGCCGGTCGTTGGCGATGTTGAGGGCGATGCGGAGCAGGTAGGCCTTCGGGCTTCGCACCGCGACCATGTCGGTCATTGCCTCGAGCCGAAGGTAAGTTTCCTGGAGCACGTCGGAAGCAAAGTCCGCCGAGCCGAAGCGGCGGGTGAGTTGTCGATCAAGTTGGCGGTAATCCGTGAGCAGCAGATCGCGCAAATAGTTGATGGTAACACCACTCATAACACGCCGGCCTTAGCTCATCGATGCAGCTCCGGCTGATAGGTATCGGGCCGCAGCTACAATATTGTGACGGGAATACGATGGTGCTGGAGCGAACATAATGCAAAGAAATCGCTGTCCCGACGCGTAGTGATGTCGCGTAAGGTGCGATACTAAATGTTGATCCCGGTTGACGTCTCGTATGAGACGCGGCTGTGGCCCTGCGCCGCAGCGACTTTTCCATTTTGTTTTCGTGATGGCGCCCCGGGCGACGTCTATCGAATAGGAACGCCGGATCGTTTCGCTAACAAAGCGTTTGCTGCGCGAGTGACTCAGTCACGAGATGCCGACGAGCAAAAGTATCGAGGACTGTGTGAACTCTTCTGGTATCAGTGACGGGACCATGCTGCGCGAGCACAGGCCGCGGTGGGTGGTGGCGTTTGGGATCCGTTCCGGCACGACTGCCGGGCGGGGGTGGCAGATTGCCGCCTGCTGTCTGGCGTTGGCGACCTGCGATGGGCGGTCCACGTTGGCCGCGGCAGCGCCTGCGGAATCGATGACAGGCGAGCCGAATAGAAGCAGCCAAGCCACTGACAGTTCCGCGATTGCGTCGCGACCGGGACGGCCGGCCGGGACCGGTTCGCCCGGTACGAGTTCGAAGGCGGCTGCCTCGGGCACGACGAGCCGCTTCGATATTGACGAGTACCGGGTCGAGGGGGCCGAAAACCTTCCGCAGATCGAGGTCGAGAGTGCGGTTTATCCGTATCTCGGCCCGGGTCGTACCTCGGACGACGTCGAAAAGGCCCGCGCCGCCTTGGAGAAGGCTTACCATGACAAGGGCCTGCAAACCGTGGGCGTCTCTGTTCCGCAGCAGGATGCGCAACGCGGCTTCGTCGTTCTCAAAGTGGTCGAGAACAAGGTGGGCCGGCTGAGGGTCAAAGGCTCGCGCTATTTCGATCTCGCCGAAATCAAGCGCCGGGCGCCTTCCGTCAAGGAGGGGGCGTTGCCGAATCTCCAGGCGGTGACCAACGACATTGTCGCGCTCAACCGGTGGCCGGACCGGCGGGTCACGCCGGCGCTGCGCGCCGGGGTGACGCCTGGCACCGTCGACGTCGATCTCAATGTCGAGGACACTTATCCGCTGCACGGCAGCGTCGAACTCAACAATCGGCAGAGTCCGAGTACGACGCCGCTCCGCCTGAGCGCGTCGCTGCGGTACGACAATCTGTGGCAACTCGGCCACTCGATGACGGTGAGCTATCAGGTGGCACCGCAGAATCCGAAGGATGCGACGGTTGTCTCCGCCTCCTACCTGGCGCGAACCGACTATGACTGGCTGAATATACTGGTCTATGGGCTGAAATCGGACAGTTCGGTCGCGACCGTCGGCGGATCGAACGTCGTCGGCCCCGGCCAGGTGATCGGCTTCCGCGATGTGATCACGTTGCCGACACGGGGCGAGCTGTTTCACACGCTGTCGCTGGGAGCCGACTACAAGGATTTCCAGCAGACCCTATCGCTCGCTGATGGCTCGTTCGATTCGCCGGTGAAATACGTTCCGCTGGTTGCCGCCTACAGCGCGACTTGGCAAGGGGATGGACGGCTGACGCAGCTCAACGCGGCCGTTACCACGGGACTGCGCGGCGCCGGCAGCAGCCCGGAACAGTTCGACGTCAAGCGTTACAAGGCGACTGGTAGCTTCGCTCATCTGCGCGGAGATCTGTCCCACACCCAAGAGTTGCCCGGCGGCCTGCAATTGTTCGGCAAGCTGCAGGGCCAGCTTGCCGATCAGCCGCTGGTTTCCAGCGAACAGTTCAGTCTCGGAGGCCAGGATACCGTGCGCGGGTATCTCGAATCCGAGGTGCTGGGCGATTACGGCGTCGCCGGAACGCTCGAACTGCGCTCCCCGAATCTCGCTCCGTACTGGGAACAGACGTTGGAAAATCCAACTGGCGCGCCAGTGAAATTCAATGTGTTCGACGAGTGGCGGTTCTTCGCATTTGCCGATGCCGGCCATGCCAAGATCCACAATCCGCTCGAGGAACAGCAGCAGCGGTTCGATCTGGCGAGCTACGGCGTCGGCACCCGGGTGAAGACCCTGAGGTACCTTAATGGCATCGTGTTTGTCGGCATACCAGTGACCAGTCAACAGGTCACGGTCGCTCGTAGCCCGCTCGTGAGCTTTCGAATTTGGGGAGAATTCTGATGACGGTCCGTGTCCGAAAATCCTTCCGCTGGAGGACCGTCAGCGCGCCTTTGATGCTTGCGCTGGTGCTGTTCTGCGTGCTGTGGCCCGGTCAGGCTTCGGCGTGGTGGAACGATCAGTGGAGCTTGCGCAAGAAGATCACCATCGATACCGGCCCATCCGGCGCCGGCATCAGCGAGTCGATCGGGACCACGCCGATCCTGGTGCGACTGCACGTCGGCAATTTCCGGTTTGGCGCGGCCAAGGACGACGGCGGCGATCTGCGTTTCGTCGCCGCGGACGACAAGACCCCGCTGAAACACCATGTCGAGAAATTCGACCCGCTGCTTGGCGAAGCGCTGGTGTGGGTCAGCGTCGCCGATCTGAAGCCCGGGACCAAGAACGAGATCTGGCTGTATTATGGAAATCAGAAGGCGCCGGCGGCGGTCGATGCCAAGGGCAGCTATGACCCGGATGCGCTGCTGGTCTATCATTTCGCCGAGCGCGGCACGCCGGCCCAGGACTCCACGGCCTGGGCGAACGCCGCGCAGAGCCTTGTGCCGGGCGCCGACGGCGCCATCATCGGCCAGGGCGCGAGGCTGGATGGACAGACCCCGTTGATGTTGCCTGGCGCGCCGGCATTGGCCGTCGCCGAAGGCGGAGAGCTGAGCTGGTCGGTCTGGCTGAAAATGGCCGCGCCGCAGCCGCGGGCGGTGCTGTTCGCCCGGCATGACGGAGCCAACGGACTGATCATCGGTCTCGACAACGGCGTGCCGTTCGTCGAGGTGACGAACGCAGGGAGCGTCCAACGCAGCGGCGAGGGGGCGGCGATCGCGTCGTCGACGTGGCACCATCTCGCCGTAACCGCCAAGTCCGGCCAGATCGCGCTTTACCTCGACGGCAATCCGTTCTCGACGCTGGCCGCGAGTTTGCCGACGCTGACTGGACCGGCTGCGGTCGGGCGGGATACCCTCGCGACGGTCGCGGAGCCGGCTGCCAGCGCGCCGCTGCCTGACGCATCGGCAACCGATGCTGCGGCGGCTGCCGCAGATCCTGCCGCTGCCCCCGCTGCAGCCGCCACGGTCGGCTTCGTCGGCGATATCGACGAACTGCAGATTGCCAAAACGGCGCGCCCCGCCGGCTTCATCAAATTGGCGGCGATCGGGCAGGGGCCCGACCAGGCGAAATTGATTTCGTTCAGCGTCGACGAGGAAACCGCGAGCTGGATCAGCGGCTATTTCGCCGTGATCCTGAAATCGGTAACGCTCGACGGATGGGTGGTGATCGGAATCCTGGCGATCATGATGGTGATCAGCTGGATCGTGATGATCGACCGGGTATCGTATCTGAACCGGATCGCGAAGGGGAACAGGCTGTTTCTGAAGCACTTTCGCGAGTCGGCGACCGACCTCGAAGGGCTGCTGCAGTTCGACCGCGAGGAGACCGACGCGAGCATCGCCGGAAAGAGCGATACGCAGGATCACAAGGCCATCCATTCCGCGCCGCTTCATCGTCTGTTCCATATTGGCGTCCAGGAAATCCGCCGGCGGTTCTCCGCCAATGGCGGCGGTCCGCGGCTGCTTTCGCCCCAAGCGATCCAGTCGATCCGTGCGGTGCTCGACAGCGGCTTCATTCACGAGACGCAGCGTCTCAACAAGATGATGGTGATGCTGACGATCGCGATTTCTGGCGGACCGTTCCTCGGGCTGCTCGGCACCGTGGTCGGCGTGATGATCACCTTCGCGGCGATCGCCGCCTCCGGCGACGTCAACGTCAACGCGATTGCGCCAGGCATCGCCGCCGCGCTGGTTGCGACCGTGGCCGGCCTCGCGGTCGCGATCCCGGCGCTGTTCGGCTACAACTACCTGACTATCCGCATCAAGGACTCCACCAACGAGATGCAGGTCTTCGTCGACGAACTGGTGACGAAGATGGCGGAGTCCTATCACCAGCAGCCCGATAGACCCCGACGTCAGGCCGCGGAGTAGGACGATGCACGTTCAGTCCGAAAACAAGCCGTATGACGACATCAACATCACGCCGATGCTCGACCTCGCTTACGTGCTGCTGGTGATCTTCATCATCATGACCACGGCGACGGTGCAGGGCATGAAGGTCAACCTGCCGAAAGCGAGCGCGACTCCGAGCCTCGCGCAACAGACCACCAAGGCGATCACCGTCGCCAACGACGGCAAGATCTTTCTCGATACCGTACCGGTGACGCTGTCTGAGCTGGAGCAGCGGCTGGTGCAGCAACGGGCGCTGACGCCGGAGTTTCCGGTCGTGGTGCGCGGCGACAGCCAGACCCAATATCAGAACGTCGTCGATGTGCTCGACCTGCTCGGGCGCCTCAACTTCAACCAGGTCGGCATGGCTACCAAGCCGCTGGTGAGATGAACAGCGGTCGCGAGGACGGGCGATGACTTTCAATGACGATGACGACGACGAGGACGCTGGTCCGTCGTGGCGCCGCTATGCGCTGATGGGCGGCACCGGCGCGTGCGTCGTCGCGCTGCTGGCCGCGGGCGTACTCACGCTGCTGAGCGGCGACAAGGATCCGCCGCGCAAGGTGAGCGAGCTGACCATCATCAATGTCGCGCCTCCGCCGCCTCCGCCTCCGCCGCCTCCGCCACCGCCCGAGCAGCAACCCGAACAGAAGATGGTCGAGCAGACGCCGGTCAAGCAGGAGATCGAGGATAGGCCGGTCGATATTCCCAAGGATTCACCGCCGGATTCCAACGATGCTCCGCCGGGACCGCTCGGTCTCGACGCCGCCGGCAACGGCCCGGGCGATCTGCTTGGCCGGCCTGGCGGACGCGGCCTGATCGGAGGCGGCGGTGGCGGCGGCGGCAACAGCCGTTGGGGTTGGTACGCCAGCATCGTCCAGACGCAGATCGAATCCGCCTTGCGGGCGAATGAAAGAACCCGTCATGCGGTGATGCGGATCCAGGTCCGGCTGTGGCCGGACGTGATGGGCCGTATTACCCGCGTGCAACTGGTGTCGTCGACCGGGAATAGCGAACTCGACGCGGTTATCCGCGATCAAATTCTGAGCGGCATGACGCTGCGCGAGCCGCCGCCCAAGGACATGCCGATGCCGATCATTGCCCGGGTGACTGCGCAGAGCCCGACCTGAGCGTCAACTATGCGCGCCATCGGCGCGTGCGAGCGTTATCAATGAACTGTGAAGCGAGAAGGGTTGGTTTGATGTGGCGTTCTGAAATGATGATGCGGGGGGTTGTGCCGATCGCGGTCGCTGTGGTCGCGCTCGCGGGTCCCGCTGCCGCGCAGGATGAAGCCGACATGCGGGGCAAGCGGCCGACAGTGTCGCGTGCCGCTGCGCCGTCGTCCAACGCCACGATCAATCTGATCAACCTGCTGGTGAAGCAGGGTGTCCTGACCGAGGAACAGTCGGTCGCGCTGATCAAGCAGGCCGACGACGAGGCCTACGTGGCGCGTCAGGCGGTGCGCGACGCCGCCATCAAGGCCGACGGTGCCGAGAAGGCCGCGGCCACCGCCACCAGTGCCGTCTCTCCGCCCGGCACCAAGCGTGTCGTCTACGTTCCCGAGATCGTCAAGAAGCAGTTGCGGGAGGATATCAAGCGCGAGGTGATGGAAAAGGCGGAGCGTGAGAACTGGGCCTCTCCGGGCAGGTACCCGGAATGGGCGCAACGGATCCGGTTCTATGGCGACGTCCGGGTGCGCGGCGAGGGCGATATCTACCCCAAAGGCAACGCCGGACAATGGGCCGTCAATTACAACGCCATCAACACCGGAAGCCCCTACAACACGCTCGGCGTGGGGGCGAATTACAATCCGTACTTCTGGCCGACCTATAACACCGATCAGGATCGCACCCGCGCCCGGTTGCGCGCGCGGCTTGGTATGGAAGCCGATTTGTTCGACGGCTTCAAGGCGGGCTTTCGGATTGCGACGGGCGACAGCGGTTCGCCGGTGTCGTTCAATCAGACCCTCGGCGGCTCCGGCGGAAATTTCAGCAAATACGGCGTCTGGCTCGATCGCGCGTTCATCAAATACAGCCTGTGGAACGATTTCACGTTCCAAGCGGGGCGCTTCGACAATCCGTTCTTCAATGCGACCGATCTCGTATTCCATCGCGATCTCGGTTTCGACGGCGTGGCCGTCCAAGCCAGATATGATGCCTGGTCCGACATTACGCCGTTCGCCGCCGCTGGAGCGTTCCCGATCTTCAACACCGATCTCAATGTGGGGTCGAATTTCGATTTTGCCAATTACGACGCGTTGCCGTCAAAATCGCGAAGCAACGACAAGTGGATGTTCGGCGGCCAAGTCGGCGGCGATGTCCGCTTAGTGCCCGACATCGATTTCAGATTCGGGGCCGCATATTATGACTTCACCAACGTGCAGGGTCGGCTCTCGTCGCCTTGTTATGTGTTTGGTTCGATCGATGTTTGCGATACCGATCTGACCCGTCCGTCATTTGCCCAGAAGGGCAATACCTACATGCAGCTGCGCGACATCATTTACTATCTCGACAGCAGCGGCAATCAGTACGGCACATACCAATATTTCGGCCTTGCGTCTGCGTTTCGTAACGTGGTGCTGAGTGGGCGGCTGGATCTGGGGCAATTCCATCCGGTGCACGTCGTGCTCGACGGCGAATACGTCCGCAACGTCGCCTGGGACAAGGATGATATCGCCGCCAAGGTGTTGGCGAACCCGCTGCCGACCGCGGCGACATCGGGCTGCACGTCGACGACGAGTTGCAACGCAGTTTACACGGGAGGCAACCAGGGCTGGCTGGCGCGGATGACGGTCGGGTACCGTGAGCTCAGGCAGTTTGGGGACTGGAACGCGCACGTCGGTTACAAGTGGCTGGAGTCCGACGCCGTAATCGACGCATTCGCCGACTCCGATTTCGGTCTCGGCGGCACCAATTTGAAGGGTTACTTTCTCGGCGGCAACCTCGCGCTCGGACCGAACGTGTGGGCCTCTGCACGCTGGCTGAGTGCCAACCAGGTGGCGGGCGCTCCCTACGCCGTCGATATCTTCCAGCTCGACCTCAACGCACGGTTCTGATCATGCGGCAGCTGCTTTCATATCTCATCATTGCCTTGGCGCTCGTTGCTGCAACGGCCGCGCGCGCCGAAAACGAGACCGATCGTCTGCGCGAGGCGCTTCGCAGCGTGACGGCGCAGCTGCGCTCGCTGGAAGATGCACGGGCGGTGCAACAGGCCAAACTGACCGCGGCCGAGCAGGAACGCGACAGGCTGCGCAAGCAGAACGAGGCGTTCCGGGCTCAGGTCAAGGAAGCCGAGCAGGCGTATCGGCAGGCGGTGAGGGATTTCAACGACCGGCTGGCCGAGCGCGACGACGCGCTGGAGAAATGGAAGAGCGCCTATGGCGAGGCGGCAACCGTCGCCCGCACCAAGGACGCCGAGCGCGCCAAATTCGAGGGCACGGCGACCGCATTGAGGGCCAGCAACAAGGCCTGCGAGGCAAAGAACGCCCAGCTCCTCAGGGTCGGAAACGAGATCGTAACGCAATACGAGGCGATGAACCCCATGGAACAGATCTGGGACCACGAGCCGGTGCTCGGCCTGAAGCGGGTCGATCACCAGAACGCCGCCCAGGACTTCCGCGACAAAATCCTCGATCAGAAGGCCACGCCATGAACAAATACACAATCACCGCTGGAATGCTGGTCGCCCTGGCGGCCTCGACGCCTGCCGCCATGGCGCAGACCCGAACGCCGCTTCCGCCGGCCCCGGTTCGCTCAACCGCGGTACAGCCAGCGGCGGCGCCAGCGCAGCCAACGACGGCGCATGTGACGCCAGCCCAGCAACCGTCATCGTCTGTGGCGAAGGGCGGCGAGATCGTTGCTCGGATCGGCGAGAACGACATTACCGCCGAGGAGGTGCGGGCGGCCATATCATTCCTCGATGCTCGTCAGCAGGCCGCTCTGGCGCGCGATCCCGCACAACTCAGCCAGACGGTGCGGGCGATCCTCGCCAACCGCCTTGCGCTCAAAGAAGCGCTGGCCAAGAAGTGGGACCAGCAACCGGTGATCGTGGCCCAGCTTGCCCGCGTTCGTGAAAGCCAGATCGTCGAAAGCTACCTGCAGTCGCTTACCACGCCACCGGAGAGTTATCCGAACGAATCCGAAATCAAGGCCGTCTATGACGCCAACGCCAGCGCCTTGATGGTCCCGCGTCGCTTCCAACTCGCGCAGATTGTAGTCGCGGTCGCGAAGGATGCCGACAAGGCCGCAGAAGACGCCGGGCGGAAGAAGCTTGATGATGTTCTGAAGAAAGCGAAAGCTCCCGGTGCAGATTTTGCGGCGCTGGCGCGCAGCGTTTCCGACGACGCCGCCACGGCCGAACGCGACGGGGAAATCGGCTGGGCTGCCGAGCCCGACCTGAAGACTGAAATTCGCAGCCAGATCGTCGGGCTTGCGAAGGGCGCTATCTCGGAGCCGGTGCGGCTCGACGACGGTTGGCACATTCTCAAGCTGCTGGACACTGAGGCGTCGCGGCTGCGGTCGTTGTCGGAGGTCAGGGATGCGCTGGTGCAGCGCATCCGCGCGGAGCGCGCTGATGCCAATCGTCGCGCCTATATGGCTGAATTGCTGAAGCAGACGCCTCCCGTGATCAACGAAATCGCGCTGTCGAAACTGCTCGAGGCAAAGCCCGACGCGACGTCGGTCCGTTAGCAGGATCGCGAACGGGCTTCAGGCAGGTCGGCAGCCGGAACGTCGCTGTCAGAAGTGGTCCCAAGCGCCAGCTATGCGGTGTGCGAGGTCGGCTTAGTACCACGCGAACCGCATTGCTGATGCAGGCAGCGTCTGGAGATCATGGCTTGTTTGATGTCTGGGACGTGGCTCCGGCATTGCTGCGTCGGTCCAGGCTACGGTGTACTATATCGAGCTGCCGATAACATAGTGGTATAACATTATCGTGTTCCTGCGAGAGCTCTTTGGGCGGCGGGGTCCGTGATGTCTGCCTCGCTTAACACGTTTTAACGAGGCTGTCGGGGCGTTGATCCGATCGATCGTAAGCGATCAACAGACCGAAATACCTTTCACATCCTACCGTCCAGCGTTGCGCCGCGAACCTGCCCATGGCCTGCCGGTAATCCCATCGATCGGCTGTTCCTTGGCCCGATGGCGCTGCCGGCAGGCCGGCCGCGGAAACCCGTGCCTGCCCGAATTCTTCCAGCCCACTATTGAAATCTTTATGGATTCGAGCTTACTGAGAGAGCTTGCTGCACTTTCGGTGAGCAGGAGTCGGATCGGAGAAGATAGAAATGGTCGGCAAGAGGCATGCGTCGGAAGAAATTGCGACCAAGCTGGCGCAGGCCGACGAGCTCGCAGCGAAGGG
Source organism: Rhodopseudomonas palustris BisB18 (assembly GCF_000013745.1). Lineage (GTDB taxonomy): Bacteria > Pseudomonadota > Alphaproteobacteria > Rhizobiales > Xanthobacteraceae > Rhodopseudomonas_A > Rhodopseudomonas_A palustris_F. The sequence goes on along the minus strand of NC_007925.1, from coordinate 3,267,568 downwards.
CAAGACGCAGCGTGAGATTTCAAAGGCGCTCGGCGTCAGCATCATGACATATCATCGCTGGAAGAAGATGCCGGACGCAACCGTCGGTTCGGTTGGACGGGGGCGCGGCAAGTCGGAAGCGAAGCCGCAAACATCGAGTGTTATCTCGGCGGAAGAAATGATCAAACACCTGGAATTGGAAAACGCTCAGCTGCGACGGATTGTGACAGATATGTTACTTGAAAAGCTGAGGCTCGAAGAAGAGCTTCGCTCGCGCCAGCAGGTGCGCCTTCGTCATCCCGAAAGACAATAGCGTGGCTGCCCAGCTCGGTGCAGGTCAGACTCGACGTTGGTGAGACTTTGCGACGCAGTCAGAAGGTCGCGGTTGTGGCGTCGATCCGTCATTTGCAGCGGCATCGAGGTGAAGCTGGCCTTCGGCAGCGCTGCAAGACCACGTTGCGCCGGCGGTAGCGTTGCGGCGACGGCCATGATCCAGCGGTGTCGCGCGAGCCGGAGAGCGAAAACCGGGCGCCCCGTCTGGTTGGGCCATCGACCGCTCCCGCGGCGAGCGCCCCCAACAGAGCGGTCGTCCCCCGGCATCGGCCGGCAGCCGAGCTATCGCCCGTGCTCGGCAATCACGGCGAGAAAAGCGGCGCCGTAGCGATCCAGCTTGGCCTCGCCGACGCCCGGGACCTTTGCCATCTGGGATCGCGAGCCGGGACGCGCGGCGGCCATTTCGATCAGCGTTTTGTCGTGGAAGATCACGTAGGGCGGCACGTTCTGCATGCGGGCCAGTTCGGTGCGCTTCTCGCGCAAGGCCTGAAATAGCGTGCGGTCGGCCTCGGGCAGGGCGGTCGAGGCCTGGGCGCGGACACCCTTGGCCTGCGTGGCGCGCGGCTTTGCCGGAACGCGCAGCATCAGCACCGGCTTTTCGCGCAGGAACCGGCGGCCCGCCTCCGAGATCGACAGCCCGCCATGGCCGGTCAGGTCGACAGCGATCAGGCGAAGCGCGATCAATTGGCGCAGGATCGCGCGCCAAGTGCGGCTGTCGTGCTCCTTGCCGATGCCAAAGGTCGAGATGCGGTCGTGCCCGGACTGGGCGATGCGGTCATCCGCGACGCCCAACAGCACTTGGACGATGTAGGCCTGACCGAAGCGCTCTCCGGTCCTGTAGATGCAGGACAGTGCCTTCAGCGTCGCGACCGTGCCGTCGAAGCGTTGCGGCGGCTCCGCGCAGGTGTCGCAGTTTCCGCAAGGGGCGGAATGGTCGCCAAAATAGGACAGCAGCACCTGGCGGCGGCAGCCCGCCGTCTCGGCGAGACCCAGAAGCGCGTCGAGCTTCTGTCGCTCCATGCGCTTGCGTTGCTCCGGGGCGTCGGACTCCTCGATGAAGCGGCTGCGCAACGCGATGTCTTCGTGGCCGTAGAGCATCAGCGTGTCCGACGGCAGGCCATCGCGACCGGCGCGCCCGGTCTCTTGGTAATAGGCCTCGATGCTGCCGGGCAGATCGAGATGCACGACGAAGCGCACGTCGGGTTTGTCGATGCCCATGCCGAAGGCGATAGTGGCCACCATGATGACGGCCTCTTCGCGTTGGAAGCGGGTCTGGTTGGTCTGGCGTTGCGCCTTGTCCATGCCGCCGTGGTAGGGCAGCGCGTTGTAACCCTCCTCGCAGAGCCAGGTCGCGGTTTCTTCCGTCTTGCGCTTCGACAGGCAGTAGACGATGCCGCTGTCTCGCTCGTGCTGCTTCAGGAAGCGCTTCAGCTGCGCCCGCGGATTGTCCTTCTCCGCCATGGCATAGTGGATGTTGGGGCGGTCGAAGCCGGCGACGAAGGCATCGCTTTTGGCGATCTTGAGATGCGACAGGATCTCGGCGCGCGTCGGCGCATCGGCCGTCGCCGTCAGGGCCATACGCGGCGTGTCGGGAAATTGCGTGACGAGCGCGTCGAGTTGACGATAAGAGGGGCGGAAATCGTGCCCCCATTGCGATAGGCAATGCGCTTCGTCGATGGCGATCAGCGACAGCGGCGTGCGGCGCAGCAGCTCCAGAATGTCGGGTCTAAGCAGCGTCTCTGGCGCGACGTAAAGGAGATCGAGCCCGCCGCTCGAGATGTCCCGCCACAAGGCGTGTCGCTCGTCGCCCTGCAGGTCGGAATTCAGCGCCGCGGCCGTGACGCCGGCCTGCCGCAGCGCCGTCACCTGATCGGCCATCAGGGCGATCAGCGGCGAGACGACGAGGCCCATGCCGGGTCGGGCGATCGCGGGGATCTGGTAGCACAAAGATTTGCCGCCGCCCGTCGGCATCAGCACGAAGGCGTTGTTGCCGGCCATCACATGGGCGACGATGGCGGCCTGGGGGCCGCGAAAGGCGTCGTAACCATAGACGGTTTTCAGGATCTGCAGGGGATCGGCGGTCACGGCGGCTCGGAGAAGAATCGGAAGGAGGGGCTTTCATAACAGGTTTGCCGTCGGCCCGCCCGCTAGGGCTAACCCGACGCTTCGTTGGCTTTGAAGCTGATCCTCAGATTTCAAGCGATGGAAGGCAAGGGTTTGTGTCGGCCAGCGGGGTTCGATTATCTGCGAATGACGGCATTTTGGAGAGCTTACCGGCGCAACGCAGGTCGTCTCGATGCGTGCCGACGAAGCGGCGCGGTCTCAAGCCACCTCACTGCGATCAATGGTCGGACCGTCAGCTGCCCGCCACCGCCGGTTCGGCCGTCAGCGCCTCGCTGATCTGCCACAGCCGTCGGTTGGCTTGCGGGTCGAGCGTCTGTGCGGGCGCCGGGATGGTCTTGCGATCGCCAAAATACCGACCACTGACGTTCGCCAATTCGGGGGCGTTGGCGAGATAGAGCACGCGCCGCGCCGCCTTCTCGGGCGAAGGGATCGCCCAGCCCAGCAGCCGGGCAAACAGCTTCAACAACACGCCTTGGGCGCCATCGGTGCCGCCCAGATTCGATTTGAAGACGCCGGGGAATACGCAATTCACCGTCACGCCGGAGCCCTCAAGCCGGCGCGCCAGTTCGAAGGTGAAGTGCAGATTGCCGAGCTTGGATTGGCCGTAGCCCTTCATCATGCTGTAGGGCCGCCGCTCCCAATTCAAATCCTCGAACTCCATCGCCGTGGTGATGCGGGTGCCGACGTTGACGATCCGCGCCGGCGCGCTGGCTTTGAGCAGATCCAGCAGCAGGGTGGTGAGGAGAAACGGGCCGAGATGGTTCACCGCCAGCGCGCACTCGATTCCGTCCGGGCTGAGCCGCCGTTCCGGGAAGGCGGTGCCGGCATTGTTCACCAGCAGCTCCAGGCGGCCGAGGCGCTGGTGAACCGCCTGCGCCAGCGCGCGGATCGCAGATTGATCGGCCAGATCGGCGACGAACAGATGCAGATCTTCGTTGCCCGTGGCGGCGCGGATGTCTTGTAACGCCTTTTCGCCCCGCGCGCGGTCGCGGACCACCAGGCCAACGCGAATGCCCTCGGCCGCCAGCGCCGTGGAGATCGCCTTGCCAAGGCCCGAGTTGGCGCCAGTGACCAAGGCGGTTCGTTGTCCCTCAGGGCTTGTGCTCATCGGCTGTTCCGCCTCACCGGATGCAGGGCTCGACCATCGCGCAGTTCTCGACAGGCAGAATTACGCTATCCGGATAGGCCGGCAACCCACCCATTGGGTGGGGCGGGATGGGCCCGGCGGCCACCGTGCAAACCGCATCTCGCGGCTGGGGCGAGCATCGGCTTTGGCCTCAAGCTACGGAACCTAATGTATCGGCCCGGCGTTTGCCCGCCAGTTCCTATGCCACCTCACGGGAGTATTCCATGGGCATTCTTTGGACCATCATCATCGGCTTCGTCGCCGGCGTCATCGCCAAGTTCCTGATGCCGGGAGACAACGAACCATCGGGCTTTATCTTGACGACGATCCTCGGCATCGTCGGCGCATTCGTCGCGACCTATCTCGGTCAGGCGCTGGGCTGGTATGGGCCGGAGCAGGGGGCCGGGCTGATCGGTGCGGTGGTCGGCGCGATCATCGTGCTGCTGGTCTATGGCTTCGTGGCCGGCCGCCGTCAGCGGGCGATCTGAGGCCTGCAACGCGGGGCCAATTTGCGTCGCAAGCGCGCTGAGTGATCCGGCGGCTCCATAGCCGCCGGTGTCGCGCTCATGGCTTGATAGGATAGTTGGCCGGCGCCTCTCGGCCCGTCGGTCTACGTTGCCACGAGCCCTTTGCTGCGGAACAGCTCACGGGTGCGTTCGAGCAGCTCGGGGGACGGCGGCGGGGTGTCGGCCAGCCGATACGGCGTGCCGACGTCGGCCCATTTGAACGCGCCCATGTTGTGGAACGGCAGCACGTCGACACGTTCGACATTGCCGAGGTCGCGCGCGAAGCAAGCTAAGCCTTCGATCTCGTCGAATTTGTCGGTGAGGCCGGGCACCAGCACGTAGCGCAGCCAGACCGGCTTCTGCATCGCCGCGAGCCGGCGGGCGAACACCAGCGTCGGCTCCAGCGCGACCCCGGTGAGGTTTTGGTAAGTCGCCTCGCTGAACGCCTTGATGTCGAGCAGCACCAGATCGACGTCGGCCAGTAGATAGTCGTCGGCATGGGCGCCGAGAAAGCCCGCGGTGTCGAGCGCGGTGTGCAGCCCCATCTCCTTGCAGCCGCGCAGGACGGCGTGGGTGAAGTCGGGCTGCACCAAGGGCTCGCCGCCGCTCAGCGTCACGCCGCCATGGGCGTGCATCAAAAACTTGGTATAGGCCGCGATGTCGCGCAGCACGTCGCGCGAATTGCTCGGCTTGCCGTGATGCATGTGCCAGGAATCGGGATTGTGGCAGTACTGGCAGCGCAGCAGGCACCCCGCCAGGAACAGCACGTAGCGAATCCCGGGACCGTCGACGGCGCCGCCGATCTCGGTGGAATGCACCCAGCCCGAGATGGCCGGGCGCACGGCGCGCAAACCCGAAGGTTTGCGCGCCGCGGTGGCGTAACCGGCGTTGGCCTGGTCAGTGTACACTATGGAAGGTCCGAGAGATGACGTCGAGCTGCTGCTCGCGCGTCAGTTTGGTGAAGTTCACCGCGTAGCCGGAGACCCGGATGGTGAGCTGCGGATACAGTTCCGGATGATCCATCGCGTGCAGCAGCGTCTCGCGGTCGAACACGTTGACGTTGATGTGGTGGCCGCCTTGCGCGAAGTAACCGTCGAGCAGGCCGGTCAGATTGTCGACGCGGTCGGCTTCGCCGGCGCCCAGCGCCGAGGGCACGATGGTGAAGGTGTAGGAGATGCCGTCCTGCGAATGCGCGTAGGGCAGTTTCGCCACCGAGGCCATCGAGGCCACCGCGCCCTTGACGTCGCGGCGGTGCATCGGGTTGGCGCCCGGCGCGAACGGCTCACCGGCCTTGCGGCCGTCCGGGGTGTTGCCGGTCTTCTTGCCGTACACCACGTTGGAAGTGATGGTCAAAACCGACATGGTGGCGACCGAGTTGCGATAGGTCTTCTGCTTGCGCAGCCGCTCCATGAACTCCTTGACCAGCCAGATCGCGATCTCGTCGACGCGGTCGTCATTGTTGCCGAACGCCGGATACTCGCCTTCGATCGCGAAGTCGGTGGCAAGCCCGCGGGCGTCGCGGATCACCTTGACCTTGGCGTGCTTGATCGCCGACAGGCTGTCGGCGGCCACCGACAGACCGGCGATGCCGCAGGCCATGGTGCGCAGGATGTCGCGGTCGTGCAGCGCCATCTCGATCCGCTCGTACATGTACTTGTCGTGGCAGTAGTGGATGGCGTTGAGCGCGCCGATATAGGTCTTGGCGAGCCAGTCCATCATCGGGCCGAGCTTGGCTTTCACATCATCATAGTCGAGCACGTCGCCGGTCACCGGCGCCAAGGTCGGGCCGATCTGTTCGCCGGACAGTTCGTCGCGGCCGCCGTTGATGGCGTACAGCATGGTCTTGGCGAGGTTGGCGCGGGCGCCGAAGAACTGCATCTGCTTGCCGATCCGCATCGCGGAGACGCAGCAGGCGATGCCGTAATCGTCGCCCCAATAGGCCCGCATCAGATCGTCGTTCTCGTACTGGATCGACGAGGTGCGGATCGAGGTCAGCGCGCAGTAGTCCTTGAAGCCCTGCGGCAGGTAGTCCGACCACAGCACGGTGAGGTTGGGCTCCGGTGCCGGTCCGAGCGTCTCCAGCGTGTGCAGGAAGCGGAAGCTCGACTTGGTCACCAGCGCGCGGCCGTCCAGCCCCATGCCGCCGATCGATTCGGTGACCCAGGTCGGATCGCCGGAGAACAGCGCGTCGTATTCCGGGGTGCGCAGGAAGCGCACGATGCGCAGCTTCATGACGAAGTGATCGACCAGCTCCTGGGCGGTGGCTTCGTCGAGCACGCCTTCGGCGATGTCACGCTCGACGTAGATGTCGATGAAGTTCGACACCCGGCCGAGCGACATCGCGGCGCCGTTGGATTCCTTCACCGCGGCGAGATAGGCGAAGTAGGTCCATTGGATCGCCTCGCGGGCGTTCAGCGCCGGCTTGGCGAGGTCGAAGCCGTAGGCCTTCGCCATCACCACCAGTTCCTTCAACGCGCGGATCTGCTCAGCGATCTCCTCGCGCTGCCGCAGCACGGCGTCGTCGAGCGAGTCGAGTTCGAGGCTGGCGGCTTGCGCCTTCTTGTCCTCGATCAGCCGGGCCACGCCGTACAGCGCGACGCGGCGATAGTCGCCGATGATGCGGCCGCGGCCGTAGGCGTCGGGCAGCCCGGTGATGATGCCGGACTTGCGGCACTTCACCGCGTCGGGCGAATAGACGTCGAACACCGCGTCGTTATGAGTCTTGCGGATGCCGGGGAAGATCTTCTCGAAGCTCGGATCGGCTTTGAGGCCGTAGGCTTCGAGCCCGTTCTTCACCATGCGCCAGCCGCCGAACGGCATGATCGCGCGCTTCAACGGCGCGTCGGTCTGCAGGCCGACGATCTGTTCGAGCTCGCGGTCGATATAGCCGGCGCCATGCGCCACGATCGAGGAGAACGTCTTGCTGTCGACGTCGAGCACGCCGCCGTGGTCGCGCTCGAGCTGCAACAGATCCTTCAGCTTGGCCCACAGCGCCTGAGTGCGCGCGGTCGCCGGCACCAGGAACGACGCGTCGCCCACCCACGGCGTCACGTTCTTCTGGATGAAATCACGAACGTCGATCTCGCGGGTCCAGTTGCCGGCAGCAAAATCATGCCAGGGGTCGTTGGGGAGCGGTGCCGCCGCAACGACGTCAATGGTGTTCTGGATGTTCATGATGCCTCCTCGTTGGATAGAATGACGGAAGCCAGCGGATTGGCGCGCCTCCGCGTTGCGCGATGTTCATTGCCTGTCGTCGTGTATGGCGTCCCAACCGCCCGGCTTGCGGCGGGGCGATGCCGCCGTCGATCACATCGGCCTGGCACCGCGTGTCGGGTCGTTCCCGGGCGGTGGCATCGGCTACTGGAGATGACGCTGTCGAACGCTACCGTCTTATCGGCCGTGTTGCCGAATTAGGTTAAGGAAGACAAGCCGGCGCCTCAACCGTCGAGGACGAAACGGCAGGTTGCCACCGCGCGGTCTCCCTTGAGCTCCGCCCGGTGTTCAACGATCCAATCAGCAGTTCCGATCGCCTTGTTTCAAGCCGCACTCGCAACTGCGAGCGTGAGGCACTCGCGTCGTATTGTCAAGGAACATGCTTGTGCAGATGAGGAGAAGGCGAGGACCGCGTCTACGTCTTGCGGCTGAGCGTCGCAGGCCGAGGTGACGCAGCCGCTCTAACAGGTGTTTCGATCGATACGACGCTGGTGAGCCTGGCTGACGGCCCCGTGGCACGAGCGCCGCACTTCGAAACAGCTAGCGGCGCAACGGCTGGCCGGATCGGTGTCGTCCGGACGGTTGATCGGGTTGAGGCCGTTGGCGGCTCGTAACAGAGCCGCCAACGGATTCCCGCAGTCCGACCGCCGGAGGTGCGCAAACCGCCGCACCCGGCAGAAAGTAGGTCGCACAGTCAGTTTTTCGTCACCGACGATCGGCGAAAGCTGTCGCGGGTCACCTGGGCGCGCGGGGTGTCGAGCTCAGGACGTTCAATAGCTCCTCGACCCGAAGGTTTCCGGCTGGGACGAGAGCAGGCGGGACAGCGAGACGATCTGGAAGATCGCCGAGACCGCAACGAGGACGTAGACGATCCGCGATGCGGCCGATGAGGTTGCGGTTTCGGCGGCCCCGTTGCCCAGGATTGCCGTCACGAGATCGAAGTCAAATAGGCCGACCAAACCCCAGTTCAGGCCGCCGACGATCAGAAGTAGCAAGGTGATAGCATTGACGATGCGCATGGTGGTCCTCCGATGATGAGAGGCCGAACAACATCGGGATCAGCGGCTTGTTCCTAGACAGAAGCGCGAAACAATCAAGAACGACGACTGTTGCGCGCATGGTCGCAGGCGGAGATGAAAACGCTCGTTGTCGATGGAGAGGAAGCAAGAATTCGCGAGCCGAACGCTATTCCTCGATCTCGCTCAACACGGCCTCGGGTGCGACTTAATGACCTCGCCGATGTCAGGTGCCGTGTCCGCCGGCACGTCGAGTTCTCGGCGATCGCTGTCACCATCTTGATCAGGATGGTCAATCGTATCCGGTCGGCAGTTCATGTGCAGGTTGAAGTCGTCAGGTTTGTCGGTGCCGCATTGCGCGTTTCTGGCTGATCACGAAGGTGGAGAGAAAGATCGCCGCCACCGGGCCAGGACGACGAAAGAGAACTGTGGCACCCCGGGCAGCAGGTTCCAGGAGATCTATCAGCCGTAGACCCTCCGATGCGGATACACGAAAGTCATGCTGCCGGCGAACGCCCTCGTGGTGCTGGCGAGTTCCTCTTTAAACCCGGCCGGCTGCAACTGCACGTGGCGCGCCGCTGGCGCGGAGCGCTTCGATGTTCTGGCGAAGGGGTGGAACTCAGCTTGGATTGAGGTCCCGATCGACGTTCTTATGCTCCGACACCGCCAGACCCCGCCTTATGGACAGCATTGCCGTCGGCTCAAGCGCGGATCTCCGGTTTTCTCAGTCCGCCACTCGGCGAGTTGCCAGGTGCGGAGAGGCCCCTTTTGCTCGTGGCCGCCAGTGCCATCGTTTCCTTGAACAGGGAGTTCGCTCTGCGGCGGGGGCAGGAGACGAAATTCTATTCCTCGGATCGCCGCAACAACGCCAATTTCCTCCCCGGCACACTCCTGTAAGGTCCCGCAAACGCGATCCGATTGCGCGCCATCGCTGTTACTGTTTCGCCAAGGCAGAAATGTCATGTGGAAACGGACGGCGACGATGCAGACGATCGGCTTGATTGGCGGAATGAGTTGGGAAAGCACTGCAGTGTACTATCGTCGATTGAATGAGCAGATCCGCACCCGGCTCGGCGGTCTGCACTCGGCGGATATCCTGATGCGCTCGATCGACTTCGACGCCATCGTCAGCCTGCAGAAGCAGGGCCATTGGGACGAGGCGTGCCAGATCCTGGCGGACATCGCCCGGGTGCTGGAACAAGGCGGCGCCAGCTGCCTGTTGATCTGCACCAACACCATGCACAAGCTGGCCGACGAAGTGCAGCAGGCGGTGTCGATTCCGCTGCTGCACATCGCCGACGTCACCGCCGAGGCGGTGAAGGCCGAGGGCTTGAGCCGGCCGTTGTTGCTGGCGACCCGCTACACCATGGAACAGGACTTTTACGTCGAGCGATTGCGCGAGGGCTTCGGCCTCGATCCGGTGATTCCCGATGCCGACGGGCGGACCGTGATCCACGACATCATCTTCGATGAATTGTGTCAGGGCATTGTTAGCGACGCCTCCCGGAATCTGTACCTCGACGTGATCGCGGAGGGTAAAGCCAAAGGCGCCGATTGCGTGATCCTCGGCTGCACCGAGATCGGCCTCTTGGTCGGGCCGGAGCATATCGATCTGCCGGTCTTTGATTCTACGTTGCTGCATGCCGACGCCGCCATCGAGTTTTCGATGGCTAAGCTGGCACCGCGTCCGCGAGCGGCCTGAAGATCGGTCGCGATCAGCAAGACGTGAAGCGAACCACCTTGCCATTCTCCCGAGAACGAAGCTAAGGCAGGACAAGTATGAACGATACGGTTGCCGCCATTGACGAATTCCGGCCTGTTCTCGATCACGTCGTCATCAATGTGATGGGGGGGCTGGACGAAGCGGCGGCGCAATACGCCCGGCTTGGATTTCAGCTCACCGAGCGCGGACATCATACGCTGGGCTCCAGCAACAATCTCGCGATCTTCGGCAACGACTATCTGGAGCTGCTCGGTTATCTGCCGGGCCGCGAGACCCAGCGCGCCGATCTTTGGGCGCATCCCGCGGGGCTGACCGGTCTGGTGTTCAAGTCGATCGATGCCGAGCTGGTGTATTCCACTCTGAAAACCCGCGGCGTGCCGGTGCAGCCGCCGATCAGCTTCGCTCGGCCGGTCGTGTTGGCCGACGGCACGCATGACGCGCGGTTCAAGGTTGTTCGCGTCAGCGGCGAGCAGGTCGAGAATGGCCGCACCTTCTTCTGCCATCACGATACGCCCGAACTGGTGTGGCGCCCGGAATGGCAGGCGCATCGTAACGGCGTGACCGGCATCGCCGAATTCGTGATCGCAGCGCGCAATCCGGCACGGACCGCAGCGCTCTACGAGCAAATGTTCGGCCCGGGGCTGCTGGCTCAGATCAGCGGCGGGGTGTCGTTTCGGGCCGGCGCGGCCACCGTGCTGGTGTTGCAACCTGAGGCGGTTGCAGAGCGCTATGCCGGTGCAGCGCTGCTTAGCTCGGACGGCTCGGATCGCATGGTCGCGCTGGTGTTCAAGGTGGCCTCGCTCGATACGCCGCGGGCGGTGTTCGACGCCGCAGCGATCGCTTACCAGAGCTATGCCGGTGGCATCATCGTGTCGCACGCCGACGCAGCCAACGTCGCGCTCGGATTCACCGTATGAGACCGGCCGTGATGAACGATTTCACGAAGAGTTTCGCGCTGGATTACACCGGCGCGCGCGGCAAATTCGTCGCCACGGCCACCGCGCTTGGCTGCGCGCTGTCGCAATATCGGCATCCGACGAAGACCGGACCGGACGGCGAGGCGTTGCTGATCGACGTGGCGCGGCTCGGCGATCCCGGGGCGCCGTCGCAACTTGTGATCATCAGCGGCACCCATGGCTTGGAAGGACTGAGCGGCTCGGCCGCGCAAATCGGCTGGATGCAGAGCGAGTTTGCCCGCGCGCTGCCGCGCGGCGTGTCCGTGCTGTTTGTGCACGGGCTCAATCCGTATGGGTTCGCCTGGGGAACGCGGACCACCGAGAACAACGTCGATCTGAACCGCAATTTCATCGACCACGACGCGCCATATCCCGCCAACCCGGGCTATGCCACGCTTTATCCACACCAGGTCCCGGACGAGTGGACCCCAGCCGCGCTTGTCCCGTACACCGACGCCGTCTCGGCCTATCAAACCGCTCACGGCGCCGATGCGCTGTTCGATGCGCAGGCGAGGGGCCAATACGAATTTCCGCAGGGCACCAACTACGGCGGGACGCAGCGCGAGTGGTCCAATCTGGCGCTGGAAACCATCGTCGCCGATCATCTTGGCGCAGCGGAGCGGGTCGGCTTCATCGATTGGCACACCGGGATCGGCGACTGGGCGAAATCGTTCTTCCTGTGCTTCAACGACGAGGGCGGCGCGCTGCATGGCGAGGCCGTGCGCTGGTGGGGCAAGGACCGCATCGTCGGCCAGCGGCCGCATAACGTGGCGCGGCCGAATTATCAGGGGCTGGTGTTTCACGGCCTGAGCAAATTTCTCGCTGGCCGGCCGATGGTCGGCGCGGTGATCGAATTCGGCACCCGCGGTCCCCACGTCCGCCACGCGCTACGGCTCGATCAATGGCTGAAGTTCAAAGCCGAAGCCGACAGCGAACGGGTTCGCCTGCTGCGCGCCGACTTGCACGACTGCTTCGTGCCGGTGTCGTCGCATTGGCGCGGCGAAACCACCGAACAAGCGATCTCGATTACCCAACAGGCGGTCGAGGGACTGACGACCTGGTCCCTCGCTGCCACAACAGCAGCCTAACAAAAACGGAGCGAAACAGCACATGCGCGCGGTGGTCCTTCACGAACATGGTGACAACGACAAATTGCAATTCGTCGCGGATTATCCGACGCCGAAAGCCGGCGAGGGCGACGTCGTCGTCAAGGTGAAGGCTTCTTCGATCAATTATCACGACGTCTTCACCCGTCGCGGCATGCCGGGCATCAAGGTGCCGCTGCCGGTGATCATCGGGCTCGACGTGGTCGGTGAGATCAGCGAACTCGGTGCCGGCGTCGAAGGCTGGAAGCTCGGCGACCGGGTATTGATCGATCCGGTCAACCGCGTCGAGGGCGGCCTGATGGGCGAGACCCAGGACGGCGGCCTGGCGGAATACTGCCGCGCCAAAGCGCACCAGTTGGTGAAGATTCCCGACGCGGTGACGTTCGAGCAGGCGGCGGCGTTGCCGGTGGCCTACGGCACCGCGATCCGGATGATGAACACCATCGGCAAAATCAAGGCTGGTGAAAAGGTCTTGATCCTCGGCGCCAGCGGCGGCGTCGGCGTGTGCTGCGTGCAGCTCGCCAAGCTGGCCGGCGCCTATGTGATCGCCTGCGCCGGCAGCGAAGAGAAGGGCCGACGGCTCACCGAACTCGGCGCCGATGAGATCATCCTCTACACCCAAGCCGATTTCATGAAGACGGTGTTCGAGCGCCACGGCAAGCCGCATCGCCGGCGTTTCGTCGAAAGCGGCGGCGTCGACGTGGTGGTGAACTTCACCGGCGGCGACACCTGGGTGAAATCGATGCGCGTGCTCAAGGTCGGCGGCAGGTTGCTGACCTGCGGCGCCACCGCCGGCTATTCGCCGCAGGAAGATCTGCGCTTCATCTGGACTTTCGAGCTGCAGATCCTCGGCTCCAACGGCTGGGAGCGCGACGACCTGCCGAAGCTGTTCGATCTGGTCGAGAGCGGCAAGCTCAAGGTCTTGATCGACAAATCCTATCCGTTGGAGGAGGCGAAAGAGGCGGTGCGGGTGATCGAAGACCGCGCGGTGTTCGGCAAAGTCGTGGTGACGCCATGAGCAAGCCTGAGCCGCTGACCGCGGCGCAAATCCAGGCGATGCTCGATGCCTCGCCGTTCGCCCAGTTTCTCGGATTGGCTGTGACCTCGGCCGATCCGGAGAAGCAGGAGGTGACGATGCGCACGCCGATGCGCGCCGAATTTGAACGTCGTCCGGGCTCCAAGCAATGGCATGGCGGCGTGATCGCGTCGGTGATCGACACCGTCGGCGATTTCGCCGTTGGCATGATGGTCGGCCGCGGCCTGCCGACCGTCAACTTCCGCGTCGACTACCTGAAGCCGGCGGTCGACACCGCGCTAGTGGCGGTGTCACGGGTGCGCCGCGCCGGCAAGAGCGTCGGCGTCGCCGATGTCGACGTGTTCGACGAAAAGGGGGCACTGCTGGCGATCGGACGCGGCACCTATTCGACGCTGGAGTCGAAATGACACCGTAAGCACCGCAACGCAGCACCCGAGCCAGGTTCGACGCACTCGCAACGTAAGGAATACAGATGAGCAGGTTTTCGAGACGTGACTTTCTGCTGACAACTGCGGGCGTAGTGCTGGCGAGCCGGCTCGGGAGTTCCGCGGCCGCAGCCGCGGCGGCGACGCCGAAGCGGGGCGGAACGCTGATCGGCACTTGGGGCGGCTTCGAACCGCAGTCGCTGTTCGTTCCCGCCGGCGGCGGATCGAGCCCGTATTTCACCTCGACCAAGGTGGTCGAGCGGCTGTTGCGGCTCACCGTCGACCTCAAGTTCGAGCCGGTGCTGGCGCTGTCGATCGCGCCGGCCGCCGACTTCCGCAGCTACACCATCAAGCTGCGCGACAAGGTGACCTGGCATGACGGCAAGCCGTTCACCGCCGACGACGTTGTGTTCAACGCGATGGAATACTGGAAGCCGATCTCCGCCGGTGTGTCGCTCAACGCGCTGGAGGCGGCGGAAGCCGTCGATCCGCTCACCGTGGTGTTCAAGTTCAAGGCGCCGGTGCCGGAGTTCTTTCTCAAGTCGGTGCTGTCCGGCAAAGCCGGCCTGGTGATCCCCAAGCACATTTATGCCGGCAGCAATATCATCACCAATCCGGTCAACAACACCCCGATCGGCACCGGCCCGTTCAAGGTCAAGGAATGGGTGCGTGGCAGCCACGTCGAATATGCCCGCAACGAGAGCTATTGGAATCCGGGGCTGCCCTATCTCGACAAGCTGGTGATCCGCTGGTGGCGCGACCCGGCGTCGCGCTCGGCGGCGTTCGAAGCCGGTCAGCTCGATATCGGCACGTTCAACCCGATTCCCTATCCGGAGATCACCCGGCTCACCGCCGGCGGCAAGTTCGTCGCGGAGACCAAGGGCTATTCAAACTCCGCCTGGATCGCGACCGTCGAGTTCAACCAACGCCGCGACATCTTCAAGAAGCGCGAGGTGCGCCAGGCGTTGATGATGGCGATCGATCGCGAATTCATCGCCGACACCATCTTCTTCGGCCGCGCCAAGCCGTCGGTCGGGGTGGTGCACAACTCCAACGCGATCTTCTTCACCAAGGACGTCCAGGCCTATCCGTTCGACGTCAAGAAGGCCGCTTCGATGCTGGATGCCGCGGGCTATCCGGTGAAGGGCGGTTCGCGCTTCAAGCTCAGCCTGGTGTCGGCCGGCTGGTTCGAAGAGAACGTCAAGATGGGTCAATACGTCAAACAGGCGTTCGAGGACCTCGACATCACCGTCGACCTCGCGGTGCCGGACCGCGCCACCTCATTGAAGCGGATCTATACCGACTACGACTATGACGTCGCGATCTCGAACAGTACCGGCAGCGTCGAGTTGGTCCCCACCTCCACGCAATATTACACCACCGACGGCATCGTGAAGGGCGCGGCGTTCCGCAACGCTACCGGCTATTCCAATCCGGAAATGGACAAGATCGTCAGCAGCATGACGGTGGAGACCGACGAGCCGAAGCGCATTGCGCTCGCCAAGGAGTTCGACCGCCTTGCGACCAGCGAAGCGCCGATCCTGCCGATGGTGGATCTCGAGCCGGTGACGATCGTGCGCTCCGACGTGCGCGACCATTCATTGACCGCGGACTTCATGGGTGAGAGCTGGGCTGAACTCTGGCTCGATCGCTGACAAGGGAGGCAACGTGCGTCGCATCATCATTCGCCGCCTTCTTCAGATCATCCCGCTGATCCTCGGGGTGATCGTGCTCAACTTCATGCTGATCCATATGGCGCCGGGCAGCCTGTTCGACGTCATGACCTCGGAGCAGCAGGTCACCGACCCGGCGATGCTGGATCAGCTGCGCCACACCTACGGGGTCGACCAGCCGACCTCGGTGCAACTCGCCAAATACATCTGGTCGGTGATGCGGCTCGACCTCGGCTTCTCCTACCGGCAGAATGCCCCGGTGCTCGACGTGATCCTCGAGCAGCTGCCGTCCACGGTGATCCTGATGCTGTCGGCCACCGCGATCGCGCTGCTGGTCGGCATCACCGCCGGGGTGCTGGCCTCGGTCAAGGTCAACACCATCTGGGACAATCTGATCTCGCTCGGCGCGGTGTTCTTTTTCGCCGCGCCGAGCTTCTGGCTCGGCATCATGATGACGGTGCTGTTCGCGGTGAAGCTCGGCTGGTTTCCGGTCGGCGGCATGCGCACCATCGGTTCGGAGCATGGCGCGTTCGGCGACGCGCTCGACGTGATGCACCATCTGGTGCTGCCGGCCACCGCGCTCGGGCTGTTTTACGCGGCGACCTACGCCCGGGTGATGCGAGCCTCGATGCTGGAGGTGTTTCGTCTCGATTTCGTCCGCACCGCGCGCGCCAAGGGGTTGTCCCGCGGCCGCGTGGTGATTGCGCATGTGATGCGCAACGCGCTGTTGCCGATCGTGACGCTGCTCGGCCTGCAGCTCGGCACCATCTTGGGCGGCAGCGTAGTGATCGAGGCGGTGTTCAGCTGGCCAGGCATCGGCAGTCTGTTGTTCGACAGCGTGATGAGCCGGAACTTCCCGATGGTGCTCGGCGTGCTGGTGCTCGGTTCGCTGCTCGTCGCGGTGTCCAACGCCGCGGTCGATCTGATCTATCTGCGGCTCGATCCGCGCATTCGGGTGAGGTAGCGCATGCTCAGACTCACGATCGATTTCGCCGGACGCTTCGCCCGCAACCGCGCCGCTTTGGTCGGCTTCGTGCTGGTGATCCTGGTGATCGGCATCGCGCTCTCGGCGCCGTGGTTGTTTCCGCGGAACCCGCTGCGGATCGTCGGCAAGCCGGAGATCTGGCCGTTCATGTCGTCGCGCTATCCGCTCGGCACTGATTCACTCGGTCGAGACATCGCGGCGATGATCGCCTACGGCGCCCGCACAACGTTGCTAATCGGGCTGTGCGCAAGCCTGACCGCGACCATCATCGGCATCAGCGTCGGCGCCACCGCGGCGTATTTCGGCGGCTGGATCGACGAGCTGTTGATGCGCTTCACCGAACTGTTCCAGACCATCCCCAATCTGATCTTCGTGCTGACCATCGTCTCGATCCTCGGCCAGAAGATCGAATACGTCACCATCGCGGTCGGCATCGTGACCTGGACGCCGATCGCGCGGCTGACCCGGGCGGAATTCATGTCGCTGCGCGATCGCGAATTCGTCCAAGCTTGCCGCGCCATGGGGATGGGCAATCTGCGCATCATGTTCGGCGAGATCCTGCCCAACGCGTTGCCGCCGGTGATCGTGCTGTCGTCGCTGGTGATCGCCGGCGCGGTGCTGTTCGAATCCGCGGTGTCGTTCCTCGGGCTCGGCGATCCCAACGTCTCGAGCTGGGGCCGGCTGATCGGCGATGGTCGCACCTTGATCCGCAGCTCCTGGTACATCTGCGCGGTGCCGGGTCTGGCGATCATGCTCACCGTGCTGGCGCTCAACCTGGTCGGCGATGGCCTCAACGACGCGCTCAATCCGAAGCTGAGGGACCGCTGATGGCTGCCGTCACGCTCGCGACACCCGCGCCGCTGTTGGAGATCGATCGACTCGAAGTGTCGCTGTTCACCAGGCGCGGCGTGCTGCCGGCGATCGATGGGCTGTCGCTGACGGTGGCCGCCGGTGAAACCCTGGCGATCGTCGGCGAATCCGGTTGCGGCAAGTCGCTGTCGGCGCTCGCGGTGATGCGGCTGTTGCCGGAACCGCCGGCGAAGATCGTCGGCGGCGCGATCCGTTTCATGGGCCGTGATCTCGCGGCGTTGTCGGATCGCGAGATGCAGCGGGTGCGCGGCCAGGACATCTCGATGATCTTCCAGGATCCGATGACTTCGCTGAACCCGGTGATCACCATCGGCGATCAATTGGTCGAGGCGATCCGCTGCCACGCCGATGTCTCGCGCAAGGAGGCGTCGAACCGCGCGGTCGAAATGCTGCGGCGGGTGCGGATCCCGGACGCCGAGCGGCGGCTCAATGACTATCCGCATCAGATGTCCGGTGGCATGAGCCAGCGGGTGATGATCGCGATGGCGATCGCCTGCGGTCCGAAGCTGCTGATCGCCGACGAGCCGACCACCGCACTCGACGTCACCATCCAGGCGCAGATTCTCGATCTGATGAAAGAAGTGCAGACCGACACCGGGATGGGGCTGATCATCATCACCCACGACCTCGGCGTGGTCGCCGAGACGGCGGATCGGGTGGTCGTGATGTATGCCGGCCGCAAGGTCGAGGAGGCCCCGGTCGAAGCGCTGTTCGAGCGGCCGCTGCATCGCTACACCCGCGGGCTGCTTGGAGCGACGCCGTCGGCGTTGCGACATGGCAACCGGCTCGTGGAAATCACCGGCAGTGTACCGGCGCTGGAGAACCTGCCAACCGGCTGCGCGTTCCAGAATCGCTGCCCCGACGCGTTCGATCGCTGCCGCGCCGAGCGCCCGACGCTGCAGCCGTTGCTACCACACCGCACCGCCGCCTGTTTCGCCGCCGAAGAGGAGTTGTCGCGCGATGTCGCTGCTATCGGTTCTTAGCCTTTGCGTGCAGTACCAGACCGCGCAGGGCACCGTGCGCGCGGTCGACGATGTCAGCTTCGAGCTTGACGCTGGCGAGACCGTCGGCCTGGTCGGCGAATCCGGCTGCGGCAAGTCGACGCTTGGCAAGGCGGTGATGCGGCTGGTGCCGTGCTGCGACGGTCTTGTCGTGCTCGACGGGCAGGACATCACCCATATGCAGAGCCGCGCGTTGAAAGACGCACGCAAGACCATGCAGATGATCTTCCAGGATCCTTACGGCTCACTCAATCCGCGGCATGATGTCGGCACCATCGTCGGCCAGCCGCTCAGCGTCGCCGGGTGGTCGCGCCGCGATATCCGCGACCGGGTCGTCGAGTTGCTGGAGCAGGTCGGGTTGCCGAAGGAGGCGGTGCGGCGTTATCCGCACGAGTTCTCCGGCGGCCAGCGTCAGCGGCTCGGCATCGCGCGGGCGCTGGCGCTCAGCCCGAAGGTGATCATCTGCGACGAGCCGGTGTCGGCGCTCGACGTCTCGGTGCGCGCCCAAGTGATCAACTTGCTGGAGGATCTGCAGCAGTCGACCGGGGTGGCCTATCTGTTCATCTCGCACGATCTGTCGGTGGTCGAGCATATCTCCGACCGCTTGATCGTGATGTATCTCGGCCGCGTCGTCGAGAGCGGCCGCAGCGAGGACGTCTGGCGCCAACCGGCGCATCCCTACACCCAGGCGCTGCTGGCGGCGGCGCCGGTGGCCGATCCACGGCAGGCACGGCGCCGGGCCAAGAGCATCCTGCAGGGCGAATTGCCGAGCCCGCTCAATCCGCCGCCGGGGTGCAGCTTCAACACCCGCTGCGCGTTCGCGCAGGAGCGCTGCCGGCAGGAACGGCCGATGCTGCGCGCGGTGAGCGGCGGGCGCAGGGTGGCCTGTCATTACGATCTTTTGGAACATCCTGCGGCGGTGCCGTTTGCGGAGGCGGCCCAGTGATACGTCAGAGTTTGGAGGACGCGATGCGTTGGCATAATCTCGGAGACTTGGTCGACCGCAATCGCGACCTCGATCGCGAGGCGATCATCGATCTGGTCGATCGCGATCACCCGCGCCGCTACAGCCATCGCGAGATCGATCGGCTGGCCAACGGGGTCGCGAAGTATCTCACCGAGCAGGGCTACGCCCGCGGTAGCCACATCGCGATCGCGTCGTTCAACCGCGCCGAATACATCGTCTGTTATTTCGGCATCATGCGCGCCGGCTGCGTCGCGGTGCCGGTCAACGTCAAGCTGCCGCGCGACACCATCGATTACGTGATGGACGACGCGAAAATCCAGCTCGCCTTCGTCGACGCCGCGCACCGGCCACTGGTGCGCGAGGGCATCAAGGTGATCGATTTCGATGACGCTGGTGCTGGCGGTTTCGCCGGGTTGATCAAGCCCGGCGAGTTTGAGAGCGTCAAGGCTGCGCCCGACGAAATCGGCCAGATGCTTTACACCTCCGGCTCCACCGGCCGCCCGAAAGGCGTGCCACTGACGCATTCCGGGCAGCTTTGGGCGATCGCGACGCGCACCGGCGGCGCGCTCAGCGACGATGAACGCTACGTCATCGCCCAGCCCTTGTTCCACATGAACGGGCTGTTCGCGATCAAGACGATTTTCGCCAGGAACGCCTCAGTGGTGCTGCTGCCGTCGTTCGAGGTGCGCAGCTACATCGATGCCATCGCGACCTATCATGTCACCGCGGCCAACGCGGTTCCGACGATGTGGGCGCGCGTCGTCAAAGAGCACCAGCTGCTGTCGACCCACGATATCACGTCGATCCGGCGGTTGATGCTGGGTTCGGCGCCGATGACCATGGCGCTGTGGGACAAGATCAAACAGGCGCTGCCGAACGTCACCATCACGCTCGGTTACGGCACCACCGAGGCGGGGCCGGCGGTGTTCGGTCCGCATCCGCAGGGCATCCCGACGCCGCCGATGGCGCTCGGCTATCCGATCGATCCGGACGACGTCCGGCTGGCGAACGGCAGCGAGAGCGAGGGCGTGCTGCTGATGCGCAATCCGGCGCTGATGCCGCGCTATCACAATCTGCCGGAGCAGACCGCGAAGGCGATCTCCGACGGCTGGTACTACAGCGGCGACGTGATGCGCCGCGACACCGACGGCTTCTACTATTTTGTCGGCCGCGCCGACGACATGTTCGTCTGCTCCGGCGAAAACATCTATCCCGGCGAGGTCGAGAAGCTGCTGGAGCGACATCCGCAGGTGCAGCAGGCGGTGGTGGTGCCGCTGCCCGACGAGGAGCGCAGCCAGGTGCCGGTCGCCTTCATCGTCAGCCGCGCCAAGGCGCCGCCGAGTTTCGACGAGATCCGGCAATTCGCCATTGCCAACGGCCCGGCCTATCAGCATCCGCGCCGGATCGAATTCGTCCATGAATTGCCCTGGGCCGGCACCAACAAGATCGATCGCAAGAGCCTGATCGATCGCGCGCGGACTCTGGAAGCCAATCGCGGGTGGTCGGCGTGACGCGGGCGTTGACCGGAAAGATCGCGCTCGTCACCGGCGCCAGCCGCGGCATCGGTCAGGCGATTGCGAAGCGCTTGGCGGCCGAGGGCGCGACCGTCGCGGTGCACTACCATTCCGCGGCGGATGCGGCGAAAGCGACCATCGACGATATCATGGCCGCGGGCGGCGCGGGCTTTGCGCTGCAGGCCGATCTGTCGGCGAAGGGCGGCGCTGCTGCGCTCGCCGAACAATTGTCCGCACAACTGATCGAGCGTTATCGCAGTCCGCAGTTCGACATTCTGGTCAACAATGCCGGGCTCAGCAAACGCGCGACCATCGAGGACGTCACCGAGGAGGATTTCGATCGGCTATTGCAGACCAATCTAAAATCGCCGTTCTTTCTGATCAAGGCGCTGCTGCCGCAGCTGCGTAACGGCGGTCGCATCGTCAATATTTCCTCGATGGGGACGCGCGCGGCCTATCCGCTGATGGCGGCCTATGCGCCGGCGAAGGCGGGCCTCGAGGCGTTGAGCCGGCTGCTCGCGCAGCATCTAGGCCCCCGGCAGATCACGGTGAATTCGGTGCTGCCGGGCGCCACCGCGACCGACATGAACGTGACGGCGCGCGATCCGGTGGCGAGCCGTGCGGTCGCCGAAACCATTGCGCTTGGCCGCGTCGGTCAGCCCGACGACATCGCCAAGGTGGTGGCGTTCCTCGCCTCCGACGCCGGCGGCTGGGTCACCGGCCAGCAGATCGACGCCAGCGGCGGTCAGCGCTTGTAATGCGGCCTTCGCCGCCAAAGGAATTTTGATGAGCTTCGTCGACCCTTCAGCCTTTACGACGCGTCCGGAAATCGTCGGCACCTTCGGCGTGGTGACGTCGACGCATTGGATCGCCACCGCGGTCGGCATGTCGATCCTGGAAAAGGGCGGCAACGCGTTCGACGCCGGCTGCGCGGTGGCGTTCGTGCTGCAGGTGGTGGAGCCGCATCTCAACGGCCCCGGCGGCGACGTGCCGGTGATCCTGCACGACGCCAAACGCGACCGCACCGAAGTGATCTGCGGGCAGGGCACCGCGCCGGCCGGGCTCAGCATCGAACATTGCCGTTCGCTGGGGCTCGATCTGGTGCCGGGCACCGGGCTGCTCGCCGCCTGCATTCCCGGCACCTTCGACAGTTGGATGCTGCTGCTGCGCGACTACGGCACCATGGATCTGGTCGAGGTGCTGGCGCCGGCGATTTCCTATGCGCGCCGCGGCCACCCGCTGGTGGAACGCGCCAGCGCCACCATCGCCACCGTCAAGCAGCTGTTTCTCGAACACTGGCCGACCTCGGCCGCGGTGTTTCTGCCGAACGGCGAGGTGCCGGCGCCCGGCACGCTATTCTGCAATCCGACGCTCGCCGACACGTATCAGCGGATCCTGCAGGAGGCGCTCGCCACCGGCGGCAATCGCACGGTGCAGATCGAGGCTGCGCGAAAGACCTGGTCCGAAGGGTTTGTCGCCGAGGCGATCGACAAATTCTGCAAGAGCCCGGTGATGGACGTCACCGGCCGCCACCACGCCGGCGTGTTGGCCGGCCAGGACATGGCGAATTGGCAGGCCAGTGTCGAGCAGCCGATCGGCTATGATTACGGCCGCTACCGCGTGCTGAAGGCCGGACCCTGGACCCAAGGGCTGGTGGCGCTGCAGCAACTGGCGATCCTGAAGGGCTTCGATCTCGACAAGCTCAGCCCGGTCGATCCGGAATTCATCCATCTGGTGGTCGAGGCGTCGAAGTTGGCGTTCGCCGATCGCGAGGCGTTCTACGGCGATCCGAAGTTCGCCGAGGTGCCGGTCGAGATTCTGCTGTCGGATGCTTACAACGCGGTGCGTCGGACGCAGATCGGCGAAACGGCTTCAATGGAATTGCGGCCGGGCAGCATCGACGGCTTCTCCGGCAAGGTCGATGCGCGGGTGTCGAGCGGCGCGCGAGTCGCCGTCGGCGCTTCGGGCGCCGGCGAGCCGACGGTCGGGCGGATGGGCAATGTGCGCGGCGACACCGTGCATTTCGACATCATCGACAAGGACGGCAATATGATTGCCGCCACGCCCTCCGGCGGCTGGCTGCAGAGTTCGCCGGTCATTCCCGAACTCGGCTTCGCGCTCGGCACCAGGGCGCAAATGTTCTGGCTCGACGAAAGCCATCCAGCCTCGCTGGTGCCTGGCAAGCGGCCGCGCTCGACGCTGTCGCCGACCATGGCGCTGCGCGACGGCAAGCCGTATCTGGCCTGGGGCTCGCCCGGCGGCGATCAGCAGGACCAATGGATCCCGCAGTTCTTCCTGCGCCACGTCCATGCCGGCATGAACCTGCAGGAAGCGATCGACGCGCCGGCCTGGCACAGCGAGCATTTCCCGGCGTCGTTCTGGCCGCGGCAATCGCGACCGGGCGTGCTGGTGGTGGAAAATCGGCTGCCGCCCGCAACCATCGAAGAGTTGCGCCGCCGCGGCCACATCGTCGAAGTCGGCGAGGAGTGGTCGGAAGGCCGCCTGGTATCAGCCGCGCTTGATGGCGATTATCGTCGCGCCGCCGCCAATCCGCGCGGCATGCAGGCCTACGCCGCCGGACGATAGCCCCGTCCTTCATCGCCACAGGCCGCCTTATCGTCGCGACCGGGCTTTTAGCCCGGCTGCAGGCGTGCGCGTGATAACCATCAAATCAAAAGCTATGCGCCGTTCGGCAGGCGACCGCTTTTGCGGTCGCGCGGCTTGGCAGTGGCGCCGCCGACGTCATCATGACATCAAATCAAGCGCCGGCTTGCTGTGACATTGCGCAGCCTGGCGAATGTTTATGCTCGCGGATGCGATTGGCTCGCAATATCCTTGCACAGTAGCAGCGTTAGATGACATGAATATGCTCCCGCTGCGCTGAATTGGAGGCCAATATGCTCGACGAGCTTGACCGCAAGATCCTCGCAACGTTGCAGGTCGACAGCAGTCTATCGATGCAGGAGGTGGCCGAGCGGGTCGGGTTGAGTTCGACGCCCTGCTGGCGACGGATTCAAAAGCTGGAAAACTCCGGTTATATCAAACGCCGCGTCGCCCTGCTGGATGCCGAGAAGCTCAACCTCGGGGTCAGCGTGTTCATCGCGGTGCGGACCAACCAGCACAGCGCCGAATGGGTGCAGCGGTTCCGCAAGATCGTCGTCAGCTTTCCCGAGGTGGTCGACTTCTATCGGTTGAGCGGCGACGTCGATTATCTGATCCGCGCGGTGGTCTCTGACATTCGCGCCTATGACGACCTCTATCAGAGGCTGATCGCCAAGATCGATCTGCAGGACGTCTCCTCGATGTTCACCATGGAGCAGATCAAGTCGACCACCGAACTGCCGTTGTTCAATGCGCCGGCCAAGCGCGGCCGCAGCGACGCCCCGGCCGAGCGGAGCCTGGCCTTCACGCAGTGACGGCCAGGGTGGCAAGTACAAGCCTGTCAGGTTGCGGCCACGCCGAAGCGCCGGGCTAGTTTCAAGCCATCGCGGATGCTGAGGCCGAGCAGGGTGATGTTGACCGCACCCGCCAGCAGTTCGAGCGCCTGAATCACGATGAAGGTGCGGTCGAACTGGCCGGCGGCTGCCTGCCGTTGCAGCATGACGGCGCAGGGCACCAGCACCACGACGCCATTGAACGCGATGATCGGCATGCGCAGGCGCTTGCTGACGATCTCCGGCCGTTGCGACTTGCCGCCGAGTTTGAAGCCGGTGAGGCCAGCGGTGGCGAGCGCCGGGATCAGGACAGCCAGGCCCCACAGGATGCCGAGCTTGACCGCGGCGATCGCTCCCGGATCGCCGCCGAGTTCGACCACCACGGTCGACAGCCAGAACCCGAGGATGGTGAGAAAGCCGATGATGCCGGCGATGGGATGCAGCGTGCGGATCATTCCGAACTCCTGTCGTTGGGTTGATCGTCCAGCCGGCCGCGCAGGGCGGCCAAAGTGTCCGAGGCCTTGCGGATCTGGCGCGGGTCGAGCCCCGTCACGAGGGCGTCGGCGACCGGCGTCCACAGTTGCGTGGCGCGCGCGAACACGCGTTGGCCGCGCGGCGTCATCACCACGAGCTTGGCGCGCTTGTGCGCCGGGTTGACCGCAAAGCTCACCAATTCGGCCGCGGCCAGTTCATCGACGATGCGCTGCACCGACTGCCGGGCAAGGCCCATATTGTCGGCGAGCCGGGCGACCGAGAACGTGCCCTGGCCGTGCGCGATCGACCCCAACACCTGCCAGCGGGCGCTGGTGAGGCCGAGCGGCTTCACCAGCGCGTCGCCGTGGCGAATCAAGGCGCCATTGAGCCGGAAGACCTCCAGCACCAGGGCATTGACCGGGTGATCGAATGGCGGCGAAACGGATGTTATCATGACAGTATGCTGCCATAATGGCAGCATACTGTCAATAGGAGCCGAGCCCGGGCCGGCTCAGCTCATTGCAGACATCGCAGCTGGCGGCCGGCAGCTCATCCGAGGTGATGCACCTGTTGCAGCCCATAGACCGGCGTCGGAATGCCTTCCATGCGGGCTTTCAGCTGCAGCGACAGGAATTGCGAGTAGTGCCGCGACTGGTGCAGATTGCCGCCGTGAAACCATAGACCCGGCTGCTGCGTCGGCTTCCACATGTTGCGCTGCTCACCTTCCCAGGGGCCGGGGTCTTTCCTGGTATTGGAGCCGAGCCCCCAGCACTTGCCGACCTTGTCGGCGACCTCCTTGGAGATCAGCTCCGCGGCCCAGCCGTTCATCGAGCCGTAGCCGGTGGCGTAGACCACGAGATCGGCGGGCAACTCGGTGCCGTCGGTGAGGATCACCGCGTTTTCGGTGAGCCGCTGCACGTCGACGCCGCTCTTCAACTTGATGCTGCCGTTGGCGACCAGTTCGGAAGCGCCGACATCGATGTAGTAGCCGGAGCCGCGCCGCAGATATTTCATGAACAGGCCGGAGCCGTCGTCGCCGAAATCGAGCATGAAGCCGGCGGCTTCCAGGCGCTTGTAGAAGTCCGCGTCGCGTTCGCGGATCGCGTTGTAGATCGGGATCTGGAATTCGTGCAGGATCTTGTAGGGCAACGACGCAAAGATCAGGTCGGCCTTTTCGGTGGTCATGCCGCTCTGCACCGCCTGTTCGGAATACAACGGGCCAAGCCCGATCTCCATCAAAGAATCCGACTTCACGATGTGCGTTGACGAGCGTTGCACCATGGTGACGTCGCCGGCGGCTTCCCACAGCGCCGCGCAGATATCGTGCGCGGAATTGTTGGAGCCGATCACCACCGCCTTCTTGCCCTTGTAGGCGTCGGGGCCGGGATGCTGCGAGGAATGATGCTGATCGCCCTTGAACAGCGCCATGCCTTCGAATGTCGGCATGTTCGGCTTGGCCGACATCCCGGTCGCCAGCACCAATTGCTTCGGCTTCAGGGTGATTTCCTGGCCGTCGCGCTCGACCACCACGGTCCATTCGCCGGCGGCTTCGTCGTAGCTCGCCGTCTTGCAGGTGGTCGAGCTCCAGTAGTTCAGCTCCATCACCTTGGTGTACATCTCCAGCCAGTCGCCGATCTTGTCCTTCGGCGAGAACACCGGCCAGTTCGCCGGGAACGGCAGATAGGGCAGGTGGTCGTACCACACCGGATCATGCAGGCAGAGCGACTTGTAGCGCTTGCGCCAGCTGTCGCCGGGGCGCTCGTTCTTTTCGATGACGAGGGTCGGCACGCTAAGTTGGCGCAGCCGCGCTGCCAGCGCGATGCCGCCCTGGCCGCCGCCGATGATCAGGCAATAGGGCTGCTTCGTGATGCCGAGTTCGGCGGCCTCCTGCTCGCGTTCTTCCTTCCAGGTCTTGCGATTGCGGTCGGCGCCGTGCTTGGCGCCCATCGGCCGGTCGAAGCCCTTCGGCTCCTCGAAGCCCTTCAGTTCAACCATCGTGGTCAACAAGGTCCAGATCCGGCCGTCCTTCAGCCGCAGATGGCCGAAGCCGCGAGCGACCGCGGTTTCGAATTGGATCCAGCTTTCGATGAGGCCGTCGGCCTCCGAGGAATCCTCGCCGTCGGCGATTTTCCACTTCGCCGGCTTGGTGTCGGCGAGCCTCGCCTCGAGCATCCCGCGAACCTGGTCCTTGCCCTCCATGGTCTTGATATTCCAGGTGAAGGTGACGAGGTCGCGCCAGTAGCAATCGGTCTGAAACAGATCGAGCGCGCGCTCGATGTCGCCGGCGGACAACGCCTGATCCAATGTCGCGAGCAATTCGGTGACTTTGCCGTTGGGGGCCTTGTCGAGCATCCTGATGTCCTCCCGTTTGGTCATGGCGCCATTGAGCGCTCGTTGTTCGCCGCCGCGAGACCGGCGTCGGGAAGGCTGCGCCCGCCGCGATCTGATCCCAGAGCGGTGCAAGAGTAACACGTCGGCTGCACGAGGCGAGCTGGAAGACCGGCCAGTTGCGCGACGCTGGTCTTCGTATGCTGCGCCGCCGCATGAGATTGCCGCAGTGCGCAAAGCGAAAACTAACAGAATCGGATCTGCCGATGTGGGCAAAATGGGTAGTTAGTGCCGGATCAGTTGCGAGCAATGTCGGCGACCCGACGTCATGTCGAAGGTATGATTACACGAGTTTTCTCGAATCTATTAGTTCGTATCAAAACAATGCGGGACATTTAGTCGCGGTTTGATTTGAATCAAAGGCTCGCGACCTGTCACTATGAAAGCCTGAGGTACTTGAATGGGCTTCAGTTCGGTTTGTTAGCATGATCAGCCAGGTCCGCTGGTCCAACTAATCACGACAATCATAACATTCGTACGCGCCGAGCGCGTATCTGTGGGGGTAACGATGGGGGGCTCTTTGCGAGCTGCGCCACTTTATTGTGGCGCGGCAACGGTGGATCGTGCGCCGGTGAAACACACCGGTCGTCCGGCGATCGGCGGGCAGGGTCGGGCAACCCTGACCGAGCCGATCGTCCAGGCCCGAGACTCGGCTCGGGCGTTTCTATCAGCTCTGACACTGGCGGCGATGATGGCGCTGGGGCTGCTCGCCCCAGCCAGCGCCGAGGACGCAGCGGTTTCTGATGGGCGGGGGCGGCTCGACCGCACGCCGCCGCTGTCGAGCACGGTCGACCCCGACGTCGCGGCGCTGGCGGACTACGCCGCGCAAAATCTCACCGGCTCCGACGCCAAGCCGAATTATTCGCCGGCACAGCCTGGTTACGGGGCGATCGCCGCGCACGCCGGCCTCGGTCTCGGCTCAGGCCTATCGGCGGCGCATGGCGCGTCGCCGCATGGCGGGAGCGGCGGCGGGCACGGCAGCGCGCGCCGCTTCACCACGCTGCTCGACGGATCGAATGACCGCGTCGCTGCAATCCTGACATTGCCGGACGATCCGATGTTCAAGGCCGTCGCCGAATATGTCCGGCTGGGGGCCGCGATGAAGGTCGCAACCACAGCCGAGCAGCGAATTCTGCGCGGCCATGAGCAGCGTCACCTGCGGGCGCAGCGCGTCCGGCACGAGCCCGACTACGTCGCGCTGATGCCTGAGCCGCGCGAGGCGACGGTGAAGACCTGGGTGGCGCTGGAAAACTTCGAGGACAACCCCGATACCCCGCCACAATTCGATTTCGTCCAGATCCTGGCGGCGAAGACCGACGGTTGGAAGCCGATCCTGATCGCGGTGCAGAAGCAGACCCAAGCCGCCGTCGGCAGTGCGCGGGCACCGATGGTGGCGCCGGCGCCGGGCGATCCGGACGGGCGCTACTTCGTCGGCTCGAAGCCATGCGAGACCTGTCACGCCGGCCTGTTCGACGAATTCCAGCAGACCGTGATGGGCCGCAACATCAAGTCCGGCAAGCTCACCCCGCAGGGCAAGATGGAATGCGAGACCTGCCACGGTCCCGGCTCCGCCCACGTCAACGGCGGCGGCGGGCGCGAAAAGGGCGGCATCCGCTCGTTCCGGCTCACCGACAGCCGCGGCGTCGACGTCGCCGATTTCAACGGTGTCTGTCTGAGCTGCCACGAGAAGGGCGACCAGACCTATTGGCAGAGTTCGGCCCATGAGAGCCGGGGCCTAGCTTGCGTCAACTGCCACACCGTGATGCGCAAGGTCTCGCCGCGCAACCAGCTGAAAACCGAACTGGTGATGGATACCTGTTTCCAGTGTCACAAGGATCGTAAGGCGCAGGCGCAGCGCACTTCGCACATGCCGGTCCGCGAGAACAAGATTACTTGCGTGAACTGCCACAACCCGCACGGCAGCGCCTCCGAGAAGCTGCTGCGCGAGGCGACGGTCAACGACACCTGCTTCCAGTGTCATGCCGACAAGCGCGGGCCGTTCCTGTTCGAACACCCGCCGGTGCGCGAGAACTGTCTGAACTGCCACGAGCCGCATGGTTCCAACCATGAATCGCTGCTGATCGTGGCGCGGCAGCGGCTGTGCCAGCAGTGCCATACCAACCCGCACAATCAGCCGGGACTTCCGGCGGCGGCGCGGTGGGCGGTCGGCAATGCCTGCCAGAATTGTCACACCAACATTCATGGATCGAACGCGCCGTCGGGGTCGCGATGGCACCGCTAGGCAAAGCCGCCGGGGCAGGCAACGGCGAGCGTCGCCACGACATACGGCACGTCGACATCAAAGGGGGCTGGGAAATGATGATCAAGCAAAGATTGCTGCCGATGTCCGCCGCACTGGCGATGGTGACCGCGGCGCCGTTGAATGCGAACGCAGCGGACCCTCCGGCCGCTGTGCCGGATTTCGAAGCAGCGCATGAGGGCTATGACTTTTCCGGCGAGTTCGACGTCGGTGGGCGTGCGTTCATCAAACGCCCGCCGAAATCGTCGGCGCATTATGTCACGCCGGCCAGCCCCACTGCGCCGGCCAATCGCGATCCCAATAACCGCTCGAAGTTTGAGGAGTATGGCGCCATCCCGCCGGGGCTGTTTGCCGAGTACCTACGGATGACGCTGCAGAGCAAGGACGGCCTCTACTTCGGCGAACTGCGCGCCGACAACATCGGCAACAACAATCAGCGCTACATCGTCGACGCCTCCAAGGCCGGAGAGCACTACCTGACCGTGGTGTGGGATCAGATCCCGCATCTCTACAACACCAGCGCGCTGAGCATCTGGAACGGCGTCGGCACCAACAACCTGACCACCACCGTCGCGATCCCCGGCAGCACACTCGCCCCCGTCGGGGGAGTTTCCACCCCGGCGCAGCGCGCAGCCGTGACCAATGCGCTGGCCGGGAAGTTCAACCCGCTCGACGTCGCAATCCAACGCGACAAGGCCGCTGTGGCCTATCGCTGGACGCCCGATCCGCACTGGGACGTCAAGGCGAGCTACTCTCACGAGAAACGCGAAGGCATTCAGACCTCGGGCGTCGCGATCGGCGGCCTCGGCTCGCTGCAGCAGTTGCAGGCGCCGCGTCCGATCGACGACACCACCCAAATCGGCAAGGTGACCGGGCAATATTTCGGCCCGACGCCATGGGGCGGACATTTCAACGTCCAGGTCGGCGGCGGCGTGTCCTTGTTCGAGAATAACTACAGCTCCTTCACGGTGCAAAACCCGTTCGCCGATACGGTGACGCCGTCGATCTATTCGCCCGCCGCCCGCATCAGCCTGATGCCGAGCAACCAGGCTTACAACACCACGGTGACCAGCGGCGTCGATCTGCCGTTCAAGACCCGTTGGAACAGCACGATCCAATACACCACGATGCGGCAGAACGAACAGTTCATGCCATTCACCGTCAATCCGAACATTGCGACGTTCTTGCTGCCGGCGTCGAGTTTGAACGGCGAGGTCAATACGTTTCTCTACAACACCAACGCCACGACGCAGTGGACGCCGGAATTCCGTTCGACGTTTCGCTACAGGATCTACGACAACGCCAACCAGACGCCCGAACTGCTGATGCCGTCCTATGTTGTCGAAGACTCGTCGGCCACCGGCATCGCGGCCGGCGTTCCCCGACGCGCGCTGGCGATGTCCTACACCAAGCAATACGCCAGCGAGGATTTTCAGTGGCGTCCCGCCAAATGGGTCACGCTCGGCAGTAGCTTCGGCTGGGAACAGTGGGACCGCACCCGCCGCGACGCCAATGTCACCAACGAATTCATCGGCCGCGGCACCGCGGATTTCAAGATCTACGACGTGGCGACGCTGCGATCCAGCCTGCAATACGCCGAGCGGCGCTATGACAATTACGACGGCCGCGCGATGTCGCTGGACACCTACTACGCCGCGTCCAACACCGGGACGAATTTCCTGATCCGCAAGTTCGATATGGCCAATCGCAATCAGACCAAGGCCAATGTGTTCCTCGACATTTCGGGCCCCAGCGGCAGCATCTTCAGAGATTTCGTGATCTCGCCCACCGCTGGCCTGCGCTTCGAAGACTATCCGGACGATCCGGCGTTCTTCGGGCTGCGGAAGAGCGACAGCTGGAACGGCGGCGTCGACGTCACCTACGTGTTCAAGCCGGGAACGGCGCTGCAGGCGTCGTATCTTTACGAGACCTATGATCGCTTCCAGGTCGGGAGCGGCACGATCACCAATCCGGTGACCAACGCCACGTTCCCGGCGGTCCCCGACGCGTTCACGAGCAACACCCACGAGAAGGTGCATACCATCCTGGTCGCGGCCAATGCCGAGATCATTCCGGGATCGCTGGATTTCAAACTCGGCTATTCGCTGTCGCTCGGCAAGGAAGATTGGGATTACGGCGCCTTCGCCAACTATCCGCTGCAGGGTAATGGCGTGGGTTACTCGCCATTCCCCACCGTCCGCACCAATGTGCAGCGTCTCGACGCCTCGCTCAAACACACGGTCGATCCGTCGATCGTCACCCAGCTCGGTTGGACCGGCGAGGTGTACTTGAAGGCGCGCTATATCTGGGAGCGTAGCAGCGTCGAGAATTGGCAACAGGATCTGATGTCGCCATACCTGTACCTGGTGGACCAGACGCTGGCGCGGCTGATCGACATGGGAGCCACAAATCCGAATTACAACGCGCAGTATTTCCAATTGTCGCTCAACGCCAAGTGGTGAACTGCGTGAGCCGCGCCGCGCGATCCAGGCGGCACGGCTACTCGACAAGCCGGCGGGCCGAAGCAGTTTCGGCACCGGCGCTTGTTTCGACGGCGGCAACAACAGAAGTG
Source organism: Rhodopseudomonas palustris BisB18 (assembly GCF_000013745.1). Classification (GTDB taxonomy): domain Bacteria; phylum Pseudomonadota; class Alphaproteobacteria; order Rhizobiales; family Xanthobacteraceae; genus Rhodopseudomonas_A; species Rhodopseudomonas_A palustris_F. The sequence goes on along the minus strand of NC_007925.1, from coordinate 3,235,887 downwards.
CCGTCGAAGATCTGCAACCAAATCAACTGTTACGGAGGAAGCACGATGAACGATAAGACAAAAGACACCCACGCGCTGTCGCGGCGTCGGCTGCTGAGGACCGGGGCCTACGTGGTCGGCGCCGCGGCGTTGGTCGGGGTGGCAGCGACCGGCGCCGATGCGCAGGTCGCCAAGAAGGCCTCGCAACGCGACGCCGGCTACCAGGAATCCCCCAACGCCGGCAAGAGCTGCTCGACCTGTCGTCAGTTCCAGCCGCCGAGTTCCTGCACCACGGTGGAGAGCCCGATCAGCCCGACGGGTTACTGCAGGCTGTACGCCAAGAAGGCGTAACAGGATGCGCCGGTGGGCTTGGGCCGCACCGGCGCGCTGCTGATCGGGACGGCGCTGAGCGCGTCGGGTGCGCGCGCGGTTTGAGGTTGCGAGGGCGGCCATGGCACGCTAAGCGACAGACGCGCGTGCCAGCGCACGGATCCAGGCCAATGTCCATTACGCTCTATGGCATCAAGAATTGCGACACCATGAAGAAGGCCCGCGGCTGGCTCGACGCCAGCGGCGTGGCCTACCAGTTTCACGACTACAAGACCGCCGGCATCGACCGGGCCGAGTTGACGCGCTGGGTCAAACAGGTCGGCTGGGAGCTTCTGCTCAATCGCGCCGGCACCACGTTTCGCAAGCTGCCCGACGCCGACAAGGACGGTCTGACCGAAGCCAAGGCGATCGCGCTCATGGTCAGCCAGCCGTCGATGATCAAGCGGCCGGTGCTCGATCTCGGCAGCAAGCTCCTGGTCGGCTTCAAGCCGGAGCTTTATGCGAGCGCGCTAGCTTAGCCCGGTCCCAGCTGCGCAGCGGCCGCAGCTGCGGTGTCTTCTTGTGCTGGTGGCCGTCCATCCGCGCCAGCAGCGTGTCGAGTTCGGTGATCGCCTTGAACAGATAGGGGCCCTTGTTCAGCATCACGCATTCGGCGCGCGCCGCCATCGCCGCGTCGGTCATCTCGCCGCGCGACGGCGTGCCCTTCTTGACCAGATGTTCCAGCACTTGCGTCGCCCAGATCACCGGCACGTGGGCGGCCTCGCCGATCCACAGGATCTCTTCCTGCATTTCGGCGAGCCGGGCGAAGCCGATCTCGACGGCGAGGTCGCCGCGCGCGATCATGATGGCGGTGGGTTGCCGGCCAGCGGCCTGCACCACGATCTCCGGCAGATTGGCCACCGCTTCCGGGGTCTCGATCTTCAAGATCAGCGACAGCTTGCGCCAGTCCTTCGGGCGGCGCTCCGCCAAGGCGGCCTGCAGCGCTTCGACGTCCTTCACCGACTGCACGAAGGAGAACTCGATGCCGTCGGCATGGGTGGCGACGAAGTCGAGATCGCTGCGGTCCTTGGCGGTCAGCGCCGGGATCGCCAGCGGCGTATCGGGGAAGTTCAGACCTTTCTCCGGCTTCAGCCGCAGGCCATTGTCGGCGGCGGCCGTCACCCGGCCGAGCAGCCCCCAGGCGGCGACCCGCTCGACGCGAACGCAGAGCTTGCCGTCGTCGATGAATACGCGCGCGCCGACCGGGGTGCGCAGCACCGGTTCGGACAGCGTGCATTCGATGGCGAAATACTCGTCGTCGAGATCGACGCGGTCGAGCCCGCCCTGCGGCACCAGCGCCAGCACGTCGCCGAGCCCGATCCGCTCGCGGCCGATCGGCAGCCGCGCCAAGCCGGTACGGATCTTCGGCCCGGCGATGTCCATCAGGATCTTGATGCGGTGCCCGGTGGCCTGTTCGGCGGTGTGGACGTGGTTGATCATGCGCTGCCACTGCGCGGCGGAATCGTGCGCGCAATTGATCCGGATGGCGTCGACGCCGCGCTCGGCGAGCCGCAGCATGAAGGTCGGATCGTCGGCGGCCTCGGTCGGGCAGGTCACCAGCAGCGCGGTGCGCCGCAACGAGGGCGGGCCGAACACCGCTTCGGCGCAATGCGCCAGATGCTGTTCGCCGGCAAAGAACTGTCGCGCCGAGGGGCGTTCCGCGGCAGCCTCGCCACACAGCGCGGCGACGCTGGCGGCGACCGCTTGCAGCGTCGGCAACACCCGGCTTTCCAGCCGGCCCAGCGACGACATCCCGAGCGCCATCAACGAGCGTTGCAGCGGCCGCAGATCGTGGCGGCGCAGCGCCAGATAGTGCGCGAGGTTGGCGGCGCTGGCGACGAAATCCCGGTCCTCGATGCGGTCGGTCCAGGAGGCCATTCGCAGCGCGCCTTCGGCGCTGACCTCCGCGATCAGGTTGTCGAGTTTTCGCTTCAGGGACACAACGTCGTGCATTTCAGGCTCCGGCTTCTTCAGGCCGCTCGGGCGACCGCAACCAGCCCCTCTAGTCGATTCAGACGAAAGCTATGTGACGACCGCAACCAGCGCGGGCGGCTTTGGCCGCCCGGAACGGATCCCGATCCCAAGTCATGCTCTCGCCCCGCCGTGTACGCTGCCCAGCATTGCACCTTGCGCAACCCTGCGGGCGATTGCATATTCCGATCAGACATGACCGGTGCCCGGCCGCCAACGCGGACGACGGCACCGGCAAAGAACACAAAGAAACGTCGGGCGCGCGCGAGGATTCGCGCGACGACCGAGGGGGAAATCTGTTTGGCCGATGACTTCATTCTTGAGACCCACGGACTGACCAAGGAATTCGCCGGCTTCTTTGCCGTGCGGGATGTCAATCTGCGGGTTCGCCGCGGCTCGATCCACGCCTTGATCGGTCCCAATGGGGCCGGCAAGACCACGTGCTTCAACCTCTTGACCAAGTTCCTGCGGCCCTCCGCCGGACAGATTCTCTATAAGGGACGCGACATCACCGCGATGCCGCCGGCCGACGTGGCGCGACTGGGGCTGGTGCGTTCGTTCCAGATCTCGGCGGTGTTCCCGCATCTCACCGCGCTGGAGAACGTCCGCGTCGCGCTGCAACGCCAGCACGGCCATTCGTTCGATTTCTGGCGCGCGAAATCGGTGCTCGACCGCTACAACGACCGCGCTAACGAGTTGCTCGCCGACGTCGGCTTGAGCGAGTTCTCCAACACCCCGGCGGTGGAAATGCCGTACGGCCGCAAGCGTGCGCTGGAGATCGCCACCACGCTGGCGCTCGATCCGGAAATGATGCTGCTGGATGAGCCGATGGCCGGCATGGGGCACGAGGACATCGACAAGATTGCGGCCCTGATCAAGCGGATCTCCGCCAAGCACACCATTCTGATGGTCGAGCACAATCTCAGCGTGGTCGCCAACCTGTCCGACATCATCACGGTGCTGACCCGCGGCCATGTGCTGGCCGAGGGCAACTACGCTGACCTCACGCAGGACGAGCGCGTCAAGGAAGCCTATCTGGGGGCAGGGCATGGTTGAGACGATGACCACCGCAGCGGACACCGCCGCCACCACGCCGATCGCGCAGTCGGCCGGCGATGTCGTGCTGGCGGTGCAGAACCTGCAGGCGTGGTACGGCGAATCGCACATCCTGCACGGCATCGACTTCGACGTCCGCGCCGGCGAGGTGGTGACGCTGCTGGGGCGCAACGGCGCCGGCAAGACCACCACGCTGAAATCGGTGATGGGCATCATCGGCAAGCGCAGCGGCAGCATTCGCTTCGAGGGCAAGGACATCAGCCGCGCCTCGTCCGACAAGATCGCGCGGCTTGGGGTGGCGATCTGTCCCGAGGAGCGCGGCATCTTCGCCAGCCTCGACGTGCGGGAAAATCTGATGTTGCCGCCGCAGGTGCGGCCGGGCGGTTTGTCGCTGGAGCAGATCTTCGAACTGTTTCCGAACCTCAAGGAGCGGCTGAAGAGCCAGGGCACCAAACTGTCCGGCGGCGAGCAGCAGATGTTGGCGATCGCCCGCATCCTGCGCACCGGTGCCCGCTTCCTGATGCTCGACGAGCCGACCGAAGGGCTGGCGCCGGTGATCATCCAGCAGATCGGCCATACTATCCAACGGCTGAAGAACGAGGGCTTCACCATTCTGCTGGTCGAGCAGAACTTCCGCTTCGCCGCCACCGTGGCGGATCGCTACTACATCGTCGAGCACGGCAAGATCATCGACGGCTTCGCCAATTCCGAACTCCAGGCCAACATGGACAAACTGCACAGCTATCTCGGCGTCTGATTGGCGCACCAAAACACCAAAAAGGAGGAGACAATAATGAAAAACAAGAGTTCCGCGCTTCTGCTCGGCACCGCATTTGTACTTGCCACCGCTGCTCTTGCGTCCGCCCAGAGCACGGACAAGACGGTCAAGATCGGCTCGCTCAGCGACCAGTCCGGCCTTTATGCGGACGTCGGCGGTCCCGGTTCGACGCTGGCTGCCCAGATGGCGGTGGAAGACTCCGGCCTGACGGCCAAAGGCTGGAAGATCGATGTGATCTCCGGCGATCACCAGAACAAGCCCGACATCGGCTCGAACATCGCGCGGCAGTGGTTCGATGTGGACAAGGTCGATGTCGTGGTCGATACGCCGAACTCCGGCGTTGCGCTGGCGGTCAGCAACATCATCAAGGAAAAGAACGGGGTTTTCCTCAATTCGGGCGCCGGCAGCTCGGATCTGACCAACGCGCAATGCTCGCCCAATACGATTCACTGGACCTACGACACCTACATGCTGGCGCACGGCACCGGCTCCGCCTTGACCAAGGCCGGCGGCGACAGCTGGTTTTTCCTGACCGCCGACTACGCGTTCGGCGCGGCGCTGGAGCGTGACACCACGGCCGCCGTCAACGCGGGGGGCGGCAAGGTGCTCGGTGGCGTGAAGCACCCGCTCAACACCTCCGACTTCTCGTCCTTCCTGCTGCAGGCGCAGGCCTCCAAGGCCAAGGTGATCGGTCTCGCCAATGCCGGCGGCGACACTTCCAACGCCATCAAGCAGGCGGCGGAATTCGGCATCATCGCCGGCGGCCAGAAGCTCGCCGGGCTCCTGATGTTCATCACCGACGTTCACGCCATAGGCTTGCCGGTGGCCCAGGGTCTGAACTTCACCGAGACGTTCTACTGGGACGCCAACGAGCAGACGAGGGCGTTTTCGAAGCGGTTCCAGGACCGGATGCGCAACAAGCAGGTGCCGACCATGTCGCAGGCCGGCGTGTATTCGGCGCTGACCCACTACTTCAAGACGCTCGATGCGATGGGCGGCAATTCGCATGACGGCGCCAAGATCGTCGCCAAGATGAAGGAAATGCCGACCGACGATCCGTTGTTCGGCAAGGGCTCGATCCAGCCCAACGGCCGCAAGATCCACCCGGCCTACCTGTTCGAAGTGAAGAAGCCCGCGGAATCCAAGGGACCGTGGGACTATTACAAGCTGGTCGCCACCATTCCGGCGGAAGAAGCCTTCACGCCGCTCGCCAAGAGCACGTGCCCGCTGTTGAAGAAGTGAGCTTAGCGGCCCGGCAGCTTCTGCTGCTGGGCCGTGTTTTCCCCGCGGCACCAATCGAGAATCTCATGTCGATCAATCTTCAGGCCTTGTTCGCGCAATTGCTGGTCGGGCTGATCAACGGCTCGTTCTACGCGCTGCTGAGCCTTGGCCTTGCCGTGATCTTCGGCATGCTCAACATCATCAATTTCGCCCACGGCGCGCTGTATATGATGGGCGCCTTCGCGGCGTATTTCCTGCTCAACGTGTTTGGCATCGGCTATTGGTGGGCGCTGATCATCGCGCCCTTGGCGGTCGGGCTGTTCGGCATCATTCTGGAGCGCACCATGTTGCAATGGATCGCGCAACTTGATCATCTGTACGGGCTGCTGCTGACGTTCGGCCTCGGGCTGATCATCCAGGGCGTGTTCCAGAATTATTTCGGCTCCTCCGGTCTGCCTTACGCGATCCCCGAGGAGTTGCGAGGCGGCATCAATCTCGGATTTATGTTCTTACCCGTCTACCGCGGCTGGGTGGTGGTGTTCTCGCTCGTGGTCTGTCTGGCGACCTGGTACCTGATCGAGCGCACCCGGCTCGGCGCCAATTTGCGCGCCGCGACGGAGAACCCGACGCTGGTGCGCGCCTTCGGCATCAACGTGCCGCGGATGATCACGCTGACCTACGGGCTCGGCGTCGGCCTCGCAGCGCTCGCCGGTGTGCTGTCGGCGCCGATCAATCAGGTGCGGCCGCTGATGGGCGCTGACTTGATCATCGTGGTGTTCGCGGTGGTTGTGATCGGCGGCATGGGCTCGATCATGGGCTCGATCATCACCGGCTTCGCGCTCGGCATTATCGAAGGCCTGACCAAGTATTTCTACCCCGAAGCCTCCAACACCGTGGTGTTCGTGCTGATGGTGCTGGTGCTGTTGGTGAAACCCTCTGGACTGACGGGACGGACCACCTGATATGACCTCGATCTCCGACCAGGCCGTTCCTGTCGCCGGCCGTCGCGCCGTCCGCGACGAAATGATCGCCTTTGCCGTCATGACCGCGCTGCTGGCGGTCGTGCCGTTGACCGGGGTGTATCCGTTTTTCGTCATGCAAGGGCTGTGCTTTGCGTTGTTGGCGTGCGCCTTCAACCTGTTGATCGGCTACGGCGGGCTGCTGTCGTTCGGCCACGCGATGTTTCTCGGCACCGCGGGTTATGCCAGCGCGCATGCGCTGAAGGTGTGGGGCGTGTCGCCCGAACTCGGCATATTGATCGGCACCGCCGCTGCCGCCGCACTCGGCGTGATCACCGGGCTGGTCGCGATCCGCCGGCAGGGCATCTACTTTGCGATGATCACGCTCGCCTTGTCGCAGCTGTTGTACTTCGTGTATTTGCAGACGCCGTTCACCCATGGCGAGGACGGCATTCAGGGCATTCCGCAGGGGCATCTTTTCGGCTTCATCGATCTCGGCAAGCCGACCACGCTGTACTACGTGATCCTGGTCGGCTTCTTGTTGGGTTTTCTGGTGATCTATCGTGCGATCAATTCACCGTTCGGCGAAGTGCTGAAGGCGATCCGCGAGAACGAGCCGCGCGCGATCTCGCTGGGCTACAAGACCGATCATTACAAGCTCTTGGCCTACATCCTGTCGGCGACGCTGGCGGGGTTTGCCGGGTCGCTGAAGGTGTTCGTGGCGCAGAACGCGTCATTGACCGACGTGCACTGGACGATGTCCGGCGAAATCGTGCTGATGACGCTGGTCGGCGGCCTCGGCACCATCTACGGACCGGTGGTCGGCGCCTTCGTGATCATCGCCATGCAGCAGTATCTGGCCGGGTTCGGTCAATGGGTGACGGTGATCCAAGGCGTGATCTTCGTGATCTGCGTGCTGACCTTCCGGCGCGGCGTGATCGGTGAAATCGCGCACTACTTCAAGCGCTCGCTGTAATATAATACCCGTCGCGCCATTGCGGCCCGCTGCAGCAACGCCCGAATGAACGATTGCCGCCGGTCGTTGTTGAAGCGTGGCAGCGCGGATCTGTTCGCGTGATGATGAGCCGGCGGAAAAATGGTAACGAAGTACTAGAAAGCTGCGTAAACCGTTGAAAAGCGACGCAAGTTCTAGTTCTGAATCGATCATTTTAATCATGCGGCGACAAAAACCGTCCTATTATTGTGATTCTTAATGCCCGACGTCTCTCTAGAGAGAGATACAACCTGAAAAGGCACCCGAAATCGGGTGAAAAGGTAATCACATGCAATATTGGATCGCTGCCTTTGCAGCTGCTCTTGTAGTCGTCATCGGCTACGCCGCCGGCCCCGTAGGGGCCATCGTCGCCATCGTCGCGTTCTCGGTGGCGCTGTTCCTGCTCTGGTCCTACAATCTTGGTTTCAACGGCGCATGGACCGGCTTTGGTCTGGACCGTTTCACCGCGCCGTTCTGGAAGGCGGAGAACTGGGATCGTTTCGGCACGATCTTCGCCGATCGCGAAAAGGTGGTGAAGGCCGGCACCATCGCGGTGGTGCTGATCGCGTTGTCGCTGGTGCTGCCGGCGAACCAGGTGGCTTTGGCCGTCGTGGTGGTTGCGGCCTGGTACGTGTTTCAGGTCTATCGCGCCAACAAGCCGGTGGTCACCAAGTCGACCACTCTGGATCCGCAAGTCTACGGCACCACCTCGGAGCCCCGCAAAGAGATCTCCCGGATCAACTAATCACTCGTTCTCCGGAAAGGGCGGCGCGGAGCAATCCACGCCGCCCTTTTTGCGTTTGAGATAGGCTCGGCTCGGGTGAGTTGCGGATCGAGACAAGCGCGAGGGCGCCTCGCGCTTGGTGCCGATCGGCGTGAGCCGCGTGAGGCGCTTGGTGATCGCTGCGCCGCGCCCGCAGGCCCAGGAGCGGACGCGGAGGGCGGATTGCTCTAGGCGCCGCAGATAAGCCCTCAGTCTAATCGAATGAACCGCGAGCAAGATCCGGGGTGCTTGGGTCATTGCGAGCCGAGGCCGGCGCGGTGCGCCGGCCGACAGCGAAGCAATCCGGGGGCCTCATGCGGGGCCTTGAATTGCTTCGGCGCAAGAGCTTTTCGCAATGACGCGTGACCGCCGATTTCAGTCGATCGGTTTTTCAGTCAGACACTTAGGAGCGCTGCTGCAAGTCATATTGCAAGGAGTACTGCAGCGGCAGGAAACCGTTGCGCTGCGCTTCGGCGGCATGGAACGAGGCGGGCGTTCGCGCAGCGATTGGCCGCGTCGGCAGCTCGCGCGGCACCGCCTCGCCGAATAGATCGTCGCCGTCCGCTTCGGTTCGGGACACGTGGCTTCGCGACCTGACGATCGGCGACCGCTCGGTCCGGGATACCTCGTCGGTCGTCGGCGGATGATCGATGCCGTGGCTGAGCACTTCGTTCTTCGCCATGTCGTTGCTGGCAGCCTCGGACGCGTCCACCGCTGGTTGGGCCGCGAAGTCGGTGCGCGGGTGATCGGCGAACACCTCGTTGCGCAGCGGGGGGAGCGGTGCGGTCGACAGGCTCGCCCGTGCCGGCCGTTCGCTCGGGCGTGGCGCGAGGTCGAGCGGCACCAGCCGCGGCAGCGGCGAGCGGGCGGTGCGGTCGCGCACCGGAATGCGCACCACGCGGTCGCGGCGGTGCGGGCGCGGGGCGTCGGCCTTGCCGAAGATCGACTCGAACAGCCGCTTGGCGACGCCGGGTTCGATGCGCGGCGCCGGCTGCGGTTCGGGTTCGGGCAACGGCTCGTCGGCGGCATTCTGGATGCGGCGGCGGGCGCGCTCCACCTCGTCCTGGATCTTCGCCGCGTAGACGCTCGGCGGCGAGAAGAAGATTTTGGCGACCACCGGGACGATCTCCAGGAAGATGATGAAGAACCGGGTCATCCAGGAGAACAGCGCCATGGTGCCGCCGTCCTTCGGATCGTTCTTCAATTCCTGATAGGCCGCCATCCGGGTCAGCGGATCGACCTTGTCCTTCTTCTCCTGGAAGTAGGACTCGCTCAGCGCCTTGCGCCGGAACTGCTCGACGCTGGCCAGCCGCTCGGCCTCCAATTGCTTCAGTTCGGCGCGAGCGGCGTCGATCTGCGCCTGCAGCGCGCTACGCTTGCCCTCCAGCGCCGAGCGCTCGACGTTTCGCGCCGCCAGCGCATCGGCGATGACCTTGGCCTGGGCGCCGCGCAGCTCGTCGCTCTTGGCGTGCAACTGCGCGATGTCGGCGTCGCGGGCGGCGATCTGCGCCTGGTATAGCTCCTTCTGCCGCTTGGCGAATTCATAGCGCGGCCCGGCGCCGGGCCGGCCGCTATTGGTCGGGCTGAGCTTCTGGCCGAGTTCTTCGGCATTCATATCGGCGGCGTAGCGCTGAACGGTCTGCTGGATCTCGCGCTGTTCGGCGCGCAGCTCGGTTTCCCGCACCGCCAGCGACTTGATCTGTTGTTCGATATCGCTGGAGCGGCCCTGCGCCGCGGCGTCGGCCGCCGGCACCTCGGTCAGCGCGGCCTGCAGCAGCCCCTCCAACGCGACGATGGCGGCCTGACGGCGATCGATCTCGCCGCCGAGCTGCTGGTTGTATTGCTCGATCTTCTGGTAGATCGGCTGATTGGCGGCGACGCGGTCGCGCTCGATCTTGTCGTCGATGGTGCCGGAAAAGATCGCCAGCTCCAGGAACATCGCGATCACCCAGGCCAGCCCGAACGACATCGCGAGCCGGATCGCGATCCGGCCGAACCGCCAGGTCGATTGACGCGTCTCGGCTTCGCTCTCGGCGGCGTCGCCCTTGGTCCAAAGGGCACCTTGGTAGAACCAGTCGGACTGGCACAGCGCGCGGTCGAACATCAGCACCGTCAGCGCGATCACCACCGCGGCCAACAGCCGGGTTCCGACATCGGCGATCATGTAGCCGGTGGCGTGGAACGAGATGCCCAACACCACGACGAAGGACAGGCACAGCGAGAACCCCAGATGCGCTGCCCACATCTTGTCGGTCGCCGGACAGGTTTCCAACGTCTTGCGATCGACGCCTGCGATGAAGTTGAGTGCTGTACGAATCATGGCTGTCCCACTCTGCGATGCTCGACCGCGGTCTGGTGACGAAATAAGGAAAAGTTAAGTTTGTTGACTCGGTGACAATCCGAAAGGATGTCGATTACGCGCACTGATCCACAGGGAGAGGCGTTACCGAATACTCACCTACCGCTAGTAACTAGATCGGTCGGTAGCATGGGTGGGTCGCCGGGAATTCAGACACGCCGTTTCGGCTGCGGTGAACACCAGCGAAAAACTGCCTCTGACATCGTGACCATCATTTTGACGGTCCCGATCACTCAAGATCGCGCAACTCTAAGTCGGGCGATCCGCGTGATTCGAACGCTCCTCCATCATTCCTAACAAAGCGTAAATTGACCAGCGAAAATTGCCGGCGTCGCGACGCCGGTTTGCGAACTGCGGACTTGCTGAAACCGTGCCGCGGGCCTATGCCGCCGGTCCGAGCCGGTGGAGCGTATCGGGGCACCATAAAGCGGTGGATGACCGCGCTTTGACCCACCGCAATTGCCTGCCAGCCCGGGAAATGATCTATGACGCTTCTGTGACAGGGGGGCAGCCGTCCGGCGCCCCGTCGCAAACAATGGACTTTTCAATGCTGCGTTGGTTTCGCGCCTTTCTGCCAAAGGAGGAGAGGTTTTTCGACCTGTTCGCCCGACACTCCCAAACCGTCGTGCAAGGCGCCGAGGCGCTGCAGGACATGCTGCGCGGCGGTGACGAGACGCCGGTGCATTGCCAGCGGGTCAGCCAGTTCGAGAACGACGCCGACGCCATCACCCGCGAGGTGCTGACCGCGGTGCGGCGCACCTTCATTACCCCGTTCGACCGCGTCGACATCAAGAACCTGATCACCTCGATGGACGACGCCATCGACCAGATGCAGCAGACCGCCAAGGCGGTGATCCTGTTCGAGGTGCGCTCGTTCGAGCCGCCGATGCGCGAAATCGGCACCTTGCTGGTGGAATGCGCCAATCTGGTCGGCCGGGCGCTGCCGTTGATGAAATCGATCGGCCCCAACGTGGCGATGCTGACCGCGATCACCGAGGAGCTCGGCAAGCTGGAGGGCCGCGTCGACGACCTGCACGACATCGGCCTCAAGGAATTGTTTCTCAAGCACCGCAACGCCAGCGCGATGGATTTCATCGTCGGCGCCGAGATTTACGACCACCTCGAGAAAGTTGCCGACCGCTTCGACGACGTCGCGAACGAGATCAACAGCATCGTCATCGAACAGGTATAGGGCAGGGCCGCGCAGTGGACGCCACGCTGGGTCTTCCGATCCTGGTCGGATTAATCGCAATCGCGCTGCTGTTCGATTTTTTGAACGGGCTGCATGACGCGGCGAATTCGATCGCCACCATCGTGTCCACAAGGGTGCTGCGGCCGCAATATGCGGTGCTGTGGGCGGCGTTTTTCAATTTCGTGGCGTTTTCGGTGTTCGGGCTACATGTCGCCACCACCATCGGCACCGGCATCATCGAACCCAGCGTGATCGATGCCCAGGTGATCTTCGCCGCCCTGATGGGCGCGATCGTCTGGAACATCATCACCTGGGCGCTCGGCATCCCCTCCAGTTCCTCGCACGCGCTGATCGGCGGCTTGCTCGGCGCCGGGCTCGCCAAGGCCGGCTTCGCCGCCGCGGTTTGGAGCGGGTTGACCAAGGCGCTGTTGGCGATCGTGCTGTCGCCGGTGATCGGCTTTCTGCTGGCCTTGGTGCTGGTCGCGATCGTGTCCTGGGCCTCGGTGCGCTCGACGCCGTTTGCCGTGGACCGCGCCTTCCGGATCCTGCAATTCGCCTCGGCCTCGCTATATTCGCTCGGCCACGGCGGCAACGACGCCCAGAAGACCATGGGGATCATCGCGGTGCTGCTGTACTCGCAGGGCTATCTCGGCGGCGAATTCTCGGTGCCGTTCTGGGTGGTGCTGGCGTGCCAATCGGCGATGGCGCTGGGCACCTTGATGGGCGGCTGGCGCATCGTCCGCACCATGGGGCTGCGGATCACCAAGCTGACCCCGATGCAGGGCTTCTGCGCCGAAACCGGCGGCGCTGCGACGCTGTTCATGGCGACGTTCCTCGGCGTGCCTGTCTCCACCACCCATACCATTACCGGCGCGATCGTCGGCGTCGGCTCGGCGCGGCGGGTCTCGGCGGTGCGCTGGAACGTGGCGAGCTCGATCGTCTATGCCTGGGTGATCACCATTCCGGCCTCCGCGATGGTCGCCGCCGTATCGTTCTGGGTCGTCAGTTTTCTTCGTTGACGCAAAGCTTTAGCGAAATGAATTGAGGCTCTAAGCGACGATGCGCAGGCCGACGATGCCGGCGATGATCAGTCCGATGCACAACAGCCGCAGCGCGTCGGAGGGCTCGCCGAGCAGCGCGATGCCGAGCACCGCGGTGCCGACCGCTCCGATTCCCGACCACACCGCATAGGCGGTGCCGACCGGCAGCGTCTTCAGCGACAACCCGTACAGCAGCACCGAGCCGACCATGCAGGATAGCGTCAGCGCCGAAGGCACCAGCCGGGTGAAACCATCGGTGTATTTGACCCCGATCGCCCAGCCGATTTCCATGCAACCGGCAACCAATAGATAAATCCAGGCCATGACGACCTCCACGAGAGCGGGGCAGGGTCGTCCCTGCGTCATTTGGGTGATTGGGAGGTCGTCCTCTTGGCCCTATATGAATGACACCGCCGCGCCGCGCAACCATTTGCCGTGGCTGCGACAACGCCCTTGATTGCGCCCGCTTTCCCTGCCACAGGCTCGCTTATGTCCGACATTGCCATACCGGCCGATCCGTCGCCGTTGCATTCCTCGATCGTCGCCGAAGTGGCGCGACGCCGCACCTTTGCGATCATCTCGCATCCCGACGCCGGCAAGACCACGCTGACCGAAAAGCTGCTGCTGTTCGGCGGCGCGATCAATCTCGCCGGTCAGGTCAAGGCCAAGGGCGAGCGCCGCAACACCCGTTCCGACTGGATGAAGATCGAGCGCGACCGCGGCATCTCGGTGGTCACCTCGGTGATGACCTTCGAGTTCGAGGGCCTGGTGTTCAACCTGCTCGACACCCCGGGCCACGAGGACTTTTCCGAGGACACCTACCGCACGCTGACCGCGGTGGATTCCGCCGTGATGGTGATCGACGCCGCCAAGGGCATCGAGGCGCGGACCCGGAAACTGTTCGAAGTCTGCCGGCTGCGCGACATTCCGATCATCACCTTCATCAACAAGATGGACCGCGAAAGCCGCGACACCTTTGATCTTCTGGACGAGATCGAAAAGACCCTGGCGCTCGACACCACGCCAATGACCTGGCCGGTCGGCCGCGGCCGCGACTTCCTCGGCACCTATGATATCGGCACCGGCGGCGTCCGCCTGTTGGAAGGCGGCGGCGCCAAGACCGGCGCGGCGCTTGAGATCGACATCGCCGATCTCGCCGGGCGCGGCAATCTCGACGTCGCCGAGGTCAAGGAAGAGCTGGCGCTGGTGTCAGAGGCCTGCAAGCCGTTCGACCTCGAGGCGTTCCGCGAGGGCCATCTGACCCCGGTGTATTTCGGCTCGGCGCTGCGCAATTTCGGCGTCGGCGACCTGTTGGAAGGCCTCGGCAAGTTCGCGCCGCCGCCGCGGGCGCAGGAGAGCAACCTGCGCAAGGTCGAAGCGGACGAGAAGGGGATGACCGCCTTCGTCTTCAAGATCCAGGCCAACATGGACCCGAACCATCGGGATCGCATCGCCTTTGCAAGGCTTTGCTCGGGCAAGCTCACCCGCGGCATGAAGGCCAAGCTGGTTCGCACCGGCAAGAATATGAGCCTGTCGAGCCCGCAATTCTTCTTCGCCCAGGACCGCGCGCTGGCTGATGAGGCGTTCGCCGGCGACGTCGTCGGCATTCCCAACCACGGCACGCTGCGGATCGGCGACACCTTGACCGAGGGCGAGGACGTCACCTTCGTCGGCGTGCCGAGCTTCGCGCCGGAAATCGTCCGCCGGGTCCGGTTGAAGGACGCGATGAAGGCCAAGAAGCTGAAGGAGGCCTTGCAGCAGATGTCGGAGGAGGGCGTGGTCCAGGTGTTCCGGCCGCGCGACGGCGCCCCGGCTCTGGTCGGCGTGGTCGGCTCGCTGCAGCTCGACGTGTTGAAGGCGCGGCTCGATGCCGAATACCAGTTGCCGGTGGATTTCGAGGTTTCCGAATTCCAGCTGGCGCGCTGGATCTCCTGCGACGATCGCAAGAAGCTGGAGGCCTTCGTCGCCGCCAACGGCTCCGGCGTCGCCGACGACGTCGACGGCGATCCGGTGTTCCTGGCCAAGAACGAGTTTTACCTCGGCTACACCCGGGAACGCGCCGAGGGCATCGTGTTCTCGGCGATCAAGGACGTGAAGAAGAAGGGGTGAGCGGCGCTCCACGTCCCATGTCCGATCCCGGCTGCGGCGGGGCATCGTCACGGGCGCCACGCGCGGACCCGACGGGATCGCCGTCATCCTGAGCTGCGACCCCGCTGTTGCGGCGGGCCTCGAAGGATGCGGCTGAGCGACGATGCGGTCGCCCCGCTCTGGGGCAGCGCCACACTTGCGGCCATCCTTCGAGACGCCCGGCGTCGCGCTGCGCGCTTTGCCGGGCTCCTCAGGATGACGCTGAAATGGGCGGCGACCGGCCCGCCGATGCGTGCAAAATGTCAAACAGCCACGATCAAATAGTTCTGGATGTGCGCCCGCGATCTCGCGGCGCTAAGCGCCCGAGCTTTGCAAGAGTCCCCCTCGAACCAATGAGGGGGGAGGCGCGCCGCAGGGCGCGGGGGTAGATGTTTCGCGGTCTGCGGCTTGCCTCGCAAGGCCAGTCGCAAAGACCGCGCGTCGCCTTGCGGCGCGCCGTCCTGCGGCGATTATGGGCCCCGGGACCGTGCTTCCGGGGACAGGCGCGATGCACTCCGCACCACTGATCCCGGCGATCTCTCGCCGTTCACCTGTCCCGCGTCCAGCCAACCAGCAAGTGGCAGAGCCTCGTAGTGGGCCCGGACGGTGGCCTGGGGCCTCCCGGGTGATGCTTGCGAGGCACCAGCGCGGGACGCCGCGTCGACCGAGGAGGAGTTGCCTCCGCATCGGCAGCGATGAGTGAGTTGCCCCACCGCTCGCTCTGTCCCGCTAACGTGACGCCTCGCGAAAGCGCCCCTCACGGACAGGACGACTAGGAATATAATCACGTGCGTGAAATTGTCAATGGGGTCGGCGCTGTAGCCCGGATGGAGCGCAGCGAAATCCGGGGACAGAGCCTCCCCGCCGGAGTTGTATCGGCGGGATATCTAGCCGAGAGGATAATCGCTATTTGCTCCCGGATTTCGCTTCGCTTCATCCGGGCTACGGACTACGGACTAACTCCACCCTCCGCCGTCATCCTGAGGAGCCCGGCGAAGCGCAGCGAAGCCGGGCGTCTCGAAGCATGCGCCGTGGGGTGGGAGTTCACCGCGTACACGTAGCCGCATCCTTCGAGGCCCTCGCGTTGCTCGGGCACCTCAGGATGACGGCGCTTTGCGTGTCGTACGGCGCATTGGCGGTTTCCCGGATTTCGCTTCGCTTCATCCGGGCTACGGACTAACTCCACCCACCGCCGTCATCCTGAGGAGCCCGGCGAAGCGCAGCGAAGCCGGGCGTCTCGAAGGATGCGCCGCGGGGTGGGAGTTCACCGCGTACACGTGGCCGCATCCTTCGAGGCCCTCGCGTTGCTCGGGCACCTCAGGATGACGGCGCTTTGCGTGTCTCGTACGGCGCATTGGCGGTTTCCCGGATTTCGCTTCGCTTCATCCGGGCTACGGACTAACTCCACCCACCGCCGTCATCTGACGCGCCGCTTGATGTCCTGATTGGCCAGTTCGCGCAGATAGCGATCGAGCGGCTCGACGCCGCTGCAAAAGGCTGCCCGGTCGTGCGTCGCAGCGAGGGCTTCGATCCGAAACCCCTGGCTCACGGCGCAGGCTTGATCAAATCGCGGTAGGCTTCCGCGGCGCCAAGCAGATTGTCGGAGGGGTGCGGCGGATCGAGGATCGCGGCAGCGAAGGCGCGCTGATCCTCGACCGCAAGCCGGATGATCTGGGTTTCTTCGATGGTGCGGGCGGCGGCTTCCTGCGCGGCCGCGACGACGAAATCGCTGACGCTGCGGCCCTGCAACTCGGTGGCGCGTTTCACCACCGCCAGCGCCTCGGGGCGATGCGGGCTTCGATGCGTGCGGTGCGGGCTCGGTCTTGGGCCATAACGACCTTCCAAGGTCTGAATCTTGCACGATTATTTGCCGCACAAATCAACCGCGCAACGCTCGCATGAAATATATTGCCGCGGGGCCAAACGTGCACGAAACCATCCGCGCCCGCTGCGGCTTATGGTCCCCTGAGGAGGACGGAACGACCAGCTCCCGCAACAATGCATCCCAGCTATCGACCTGCGAGCAAGATTGCTGCGTTACAATCATCTTTTCTGGTGTTTTATTGCTGGCAGTTGATCGAGATCAACGAGCGGTCCGGAGTCGCGGAAGAGATACTCGCCGGGCACCAGACTTGCCGCAGCTTCACCAGCCGCCTGACGAAGGACGATCATGAGTACGCTTGCCACCAAGGACAATGGGATCTTGTCGAAGCTGCTGTGGGCCGCGGTGGTGGCGCTCGGCGTAGTGTCGTTCGGCATCGTCGCGCTGAGCCGCGGCGAGACCATCAACGCCTCCTGGCTGGTGATCGCCGCGGTCTGCGTCTATTTCATCGCCTACCGCTTTTACGGGCTGTTCATCGCCGAGAAGGTGCTGGGCGTCGACCCCAAGCGGCGAACTCCCGCTCACGTCCACAATGACGGCCTGGATTACGTCCCGACCAACCGCTACGTGCTGTTCGGGCATCATTTCGCGGCGATCGCCGGCGCCGGCCCGCTGGTCGGCCCGGTGCTCGCGGCGCAGATGGGCTATCTGCCCGGCACGCTGTGGATCTTGGCCGGCGTGGTGTTCGCCGGCGCGGTGCAGGATTTCACCGTGCTGTTCCTGTCGACGCGGCGCGACGGCCGCTCGCTCGGCGATATCGTGCGCTCGGAGATGGGACCGGTCGCCGGCGGCATCGCGCTGATCGGCGTGCTGTTGATCATGGTGATCCTGCTCGCGGTGCTGGCGCTGGTGGTGGTCAAGGCGCTGGTCGGCAGTCCGTGGGGCACCTTTACGGTGTTCTCGACCATTCCGATCGCCATGCTGATGGGGGTCTATGCCCGCTTCATCCGGATCGGCCGGATCGCCGAAATGTCGGTGATCGGCGTGGTGCTGCTGCTGGCGTCGCTGATCTACGGCCGCACCGTGGCGGACAATCCGGCGCTCGCCGCCTGGTTCGATCTCTCGGGCGAAACGCTGGCGCTGGTGATCATCGGCTACGGCTTCGTCGCCTCGGTGCTGCCGGTGTGGCTGCTGTTGGCGCCGCGCGACTATCTGTCGACCTTCCTCAAGGTCGGCACCATGGCGCTGCTCGCGGTCGGCATCATCATCGTGCAGCCCGATCTGAAGATGCCGGCGGTCACCCAGTTCATCGACGGCTCCGGCCCGGTGTGGTCGGGTAGCCTGTTCCCGTTCCTGTTCATCACCATCGCCTGCGGCTCGGTGTCCGGCTTCCACGCGCTGATCGCCTCGGGCACCACGCCGAAAATGGTCGAGAACGAGAATCAGCTACGGTTCATCGGCTATGGCGGGATGCTGACGGAATCCTTCGTCGCCATCATGGCGATGATCGGCGCCACCGTGCTGGAGCCCGGCGTGTATTTCGCAATCAACAGCCCCGCGGGCGTGATCGGCACCACCGCGGTGCAGGCGGCGCAGGTGGTGTCCGGCTGGGGCTTCGTCGTCACCCCCGACATGCTCAACCAATTGGCGCAGGATGTCGGCGAAAAGACCCTGTTGTCGCGCACCGGCGGCGCCCCGACGCTGGCGCTCGGCATGGCGCACATCCTGTCCGGGATGTTCGGCGGCCGGGTGCTGATGGGGCTGTGGTATCACTTCGCCATTCTGTTCGAGGCGCTGTTCATTCTGACCACGGTCGATGCCGGCACAAGGGTCGCCCGCTTCATGATCCAGGATATGATCGGCAGCGTGGTGCCGGCGTTCCGCAAGACCGAGTCCTGGGCCAATAACCTGATCGGCTCGGCGCTGGCGGTCTGCGCCTGGGGATACTTCCTGTATCAGGGCGTGATCGATCCGATGGGCGGCATCAACACGCTGTGGCCGCTGTTCGGCATCTCCAATCAGATGCTGGCCGGCATGGCGCTGATCCTGTGCACCGTGGTGCTGTTCAAGATGAAGCGGCAGCGCTACGCCTGGGTGACCATCGTGCCGACGCTGTGGCTGCTGATCTGCACGCTGACCGCGGGCTTCCAGAAGTTGTTCAGCGCCGACGTCAAGATCGGCTTCGTCGCCCACGCCTGGAAATTCAGCGATGCGGCCGCGGCCGGCACGATTTTGGCGCCGGCCAAGACCATGGAGGAGATGCACCGCGTCATCGTCAACGACTACGTCGACGCGACGCTGACGGCGATGTTCATCGCCGTGGTGCTGTCGATGATCGTCTACGGGGTGATCGCGATCCGCCGCGCGCTGGGCGATCCGAAGATCACCGCCATTGAGGTCGGCCTGCCGACCACCGTGCAAGGAGCGAAAATTGCGTGACCTGATGGCGATGAAAGAATGGACGGTGCGCGCCGCGCGGCTGATGGTCGGGATCCCCGACTATCAGACCTATGTGGAGCACCGCCGGCAGACCCATCCGGATCTGCCGGTGATGACCTATGAGGAGTTTTTCGTGGAGCGGCAAAACGCGCGCTACGCGGTCGGCAAAGGCCGCTTCCGCGGCTGCTGCTGAGCGGGCGAGGCGAGGGGATGAGGCGGGGCGGCGGCGCCTGGCGACGAGAGCCGCCGCGCGCGATCAGGGCTTTCGCGCCGTGATCCAGAGGAACGTCGCGGTTTCGTTGTCCTGTTCGAGCAACTCTGCCTGCTCCAGACACAAGCCGGCGTCCCGGATCAGTCGCTCCGCCTCTTCCGGGGCGTGATGACTGAAGAACATCGGGGCGCCCAGCCAGTCTCCGAGCCATTCTCCCTCCGAGGCTCCGAAACTCGCGACCAACACCCCACCGGGGCGCAACCACGACGCGATCCGTCGGATCAGCGCGGCGTGCTCATTCCTTGGGACGTGCGTGATCGCGTAGAAGGCGGCGACGGCGTCGAATGTCTCGGCTGCGAAGCTTACAGCGGTCATATCGGCGTGGATGAATTCGGCCTCGGGGACGTTGCACCGGGCGCGCGCAATCTGTTCCGGCGAGGCGTCGACGCCGGTGACCCGAAAGCCGCGCGCGGCGCAGTCGCGCGCCACGGGCACGCCGGCTCCGCATCCGAGATCGAGCACCCTCGCTGTTTCGGCGAGCCGTGCGATCAGCTCCGCGAGCTTTGCGGCGCGCACCGACGATCGAGCAAACTGCTCGAAGTAAGCGTCAGCTATTTTGTCGTAGCCGTCCGCGACCAGTCGCTTGAGGTCGTGCGCTCTCATGTCCGCACAATAGTGCAAGACCCGGGAGGACCCAACGTCGCAGTCGTCCGGTAGCATCGCCGCGGGCCGCTCACCAACGAGAGCGACACGGACATCGGCGGCTGCTGCGATCGTCAAAGCGGATGGCTGGCTTCCGTCGCCGCCGCCGCCTCCAGCCAGTCGCACACCGCCTCCGGCATGGCGTGGACGTGGCCGGGAAAGCGGCCGGTGGGGAAGCCGACATGGCCGCCATGGTCGGGCTGCCACAGCATCACCTCGGGGCCGGCCTGGTTCGGGTTGGGGAGGGATTGCTCCGGCACGAACGGATCGTTGCGGGCGTTGAACACCAGCGTCGGCACCCGGATCGCGACCAGATGCGGCTTGGCGGAGGCGCGGCGCCAGTAATCGTCGACGCTGGAAAAGCCGTGCAGCGGCGCGGTGAAGCAGTCGTCGAACTCGCGCAAGGTGCGCGCCGCGATCAGCCGCTCGCGGTCGAACAATCGAGGGTGCTGCTGCCATTTCGCCAGCGCGTGCGGCTTCATGGTGCGCAGGAAATGCTGCGCATAGGCCAGCCGGTTGAAGCCGCGGTCGATCGCAGCCCCCGCGGCGGCGAGATCCAGCGGCGCCGAGACCGCCGCCAGCGCCCGCACCACCGGCGTCGCGGTGGAGCCGGCTTCCTCCGCCCAGCGCAGCAGCGCGTTGCCGCCGAGCGAGACGCCGGCGGCCAGCACCGGCGCGCCGGCGGCCTCGCGGATCCGGCCGAGCATCCAGCCGATCTCCTCGAAGTCGCCGGAATGATAGGAGCGCGGCGCCAGATTCGGCTCGCCCGAACAGCCGCGGAAATGCGGCACGCTGAAATGCCAGCCGCGCGCCTTCGCCGCCTGCGCGAACGCCACCGCGTAATGGCTCGACGAACTGCCCTCGAGGCCGTGGAACAGCACCAGCCAGGGCGCGCCGCGCGCGCCTTGCAGGTGGTCGACGTCGATGAAATCGCCGTCCGGCGCCTGCCAGCGCTCGCGCCGATAGGCCGGCCCGGCGGCGCGCCACGGCCGCAACAGCAGCGCCGGCCAGATCGTCTGCAGGTCGCCGCCCGGCAGCCACCACGGCGCGCGGTAGTCGTGCAGCGCGGTCATCCGCAGGTCGGGGAACGGGCGATGTTGCATGCGGCGCGGTACCGGCATCACGTCAGGCGTTGAGCTGACGCCGTCTTACACCGGATGCGGCGAACGCCGCGTCAGCAAATCGGCGGTCGCGAGGTCGCAGCCCCGCGGCGGTGCGCCGGCCTTCACCCCGCCGCATCGCTCTGCCAGACTCGGCGTCGAATCGTTGCGGCTGCCGACCGGCTGGGTTTGGCAGCCGTGCGCCGGCGCGGAATTTTGGGAGACCGTCTTGATGCACAGCCAAACTTCGACGCGGCGACGTGGTGCGCTCCGGATCGTGCGATCAGCACGGCCGGCGGTGGCGCTGCTTGGCGCAGCATTGCTGACGCTGCTGACGCTGCTGACGCTGCTGGCGATGCCGCTGCCGGCCCGCGCTCAGGGCCTGGTGCAGGGCGTGCAGCAGGGCTCGCGCGAAGGCAACAAGGCGGCCGGGCCGGTCGGCGGGGTGTTGGGCGGCGCGATCGGCGGCGTGGTCGGCGTGGTCGGCAGCGTGCTCGGCGTGCCGGGCAACGCGCCGCGGCAGCAGCCCGCGCAGCAGGGACCGGCGCCGGCTCCCGATGGCCAATCGCCGGCCAATGCGCCGGCGAAAGGCGCCGCCAAGCCGGCCAAGGGCGCCGCCAAGCCGGCCAAGGGATCGAAGGCCGCCAAGCAGGCGGCGAGGGAGGCAGCCAAGACCGCGAAGCCGTCGCAAACCGTCGCCGCGCCGCTGCCGGTCGAACTCACCGCCGACCAGATCGTCGCCAATTCCGACGCCAACATCGCGCGGATCAAGGCCGAACTGAATTTGACGCCGGAGCAGGAGAAGCATTGGACCGCGTTCAACGCCGCGATGCATTCGCTCGGCAACAACGGCGCCGATCGGCTCAGGCTGCGCGCCGAGCGCGCCAAGCGCGATCCGCCCGACGACATCGTCGAGCAGATGCGCAACGAGGCGCAGTTTCTCTATGACCGCGCGCAGGATCAGCGCAACGTCGCCGACGCCGCCGACCCGCTGTTCATGAGCCTCGACGCCAAACAGAAGCCGATCTTCATCGCCGAGATGGTGCGGCTGTCGCGCGAGCGCGGGCTGGATTAGCGCAAGGCAAATCGCCAAGCGGTTCGGCGACGCAGCGCCGCCGCCCGGAAAACTGTTGCAACGCCGCGGCGACCGCTTCACTATTTCCGCCCTGACACCTGCACTGCCTTGAACCCGTCGGAACCCGCAATGACCGCATTCGCCGCCGAAGACGTCCGTAAAATCGCTCTGGCTCTGAGCCGGACGGCGATCGAAACCGTGTCCGAGGAAGACGGCGGCGCCCGCAATCAATGCAAGCTGTGCCACGCCTCGGTGGCGTGGGAACACAAGGGCGACGACATCGTGCATCAGCCGGATTGCGCGGTGGCGATCGGCCAGCGGCTGCTGGCGAAGCTGCAGCCACACGGGGTGTAGCCGCAGGGGGCGGCCTCGCGACATCGGCCGCGCTTGGACGCAAGCGCATCGCCCTCACGCCGGCTGCAGCGCCGCCGCGGGGCCGCACCAACCGCACCAACCGCACCAACCGCACCCGTCGCGCCGTCGAAGCGCCGCACCGGCCGCCTTGCCAAGCCGGCCGCGGTCCGATATCGCCTTGGCTTGGTGGGTTTGGAAGGGTGGCCGAGTGGTTTAAGGCAGCGGTCTTGAAAACCGCCGTGCCTGCAAGGGTACCGTGGGTTCGAATCCCACCCCTTCCGCCAATCCAGTACAGAACTGCGAACGCCGCCAGCCGCCGATTCTACGCCGGAAATCGCCGCGAGCGTTCTGAGCAAATCGCTCTTTGACCCCATGATGCGGACCTCGCGGTCGGCAACCTCGACCCTCTGGGCCAAGGCGCGCAGATGGTCGCGGCGATAGCCGCCACCTTCGATTCGCATCCGCTGGCGGGCCGTGGCTGCGAACTTGCGCAGCATCGTTGTGGTGACCGGTTGCTGAGCCGCGCTGTCCAACATGGCCTCGGCCCGCGTGGTGTCGGCCTGGGCCCTGTCTCGAATCGCTTTCAATCCGCGCCACGATTCGGCAGAAAGTCCGCGCGCCGGATGCAAGTTGCGGATCGTTTCAAAACTAACGTAGGAGTTTGCGCAAGCTCTGGTGAGAACGCGGATTGCAAACTCGCGGGTTCGATAGTTCAGGGATGAAAGACCGTGCTATTGTAAACGACAAGGGGAGATATGCACTTCTTCAGAAACTGGCTGCTACCAATTCTGTTCGCTGGAGTGGGAGCCTTGTTGGGCATTTTCATGGTCGGTCCGGCTGGCTTCAGCATAGTGCAGACGATCGATGGGTCGCCGGTCGTCGGCGGATTCATTCCACCGGAACAGGTCAGCACAATAATCAATCAAGGGAAAAAGATCGGTAGTTATATCAATTGCTATGGCGTGGCCCTCTCCGGCGAACCGTTCCACTGGATAATTGGAATCGAGCCCATACTCCAAGTAGGGGAGATCACAGGAGGGGTATAGCGTAAACGAATTGCCCGCAGGCACGATGTCGCCGCCGATAGAGCCACCTGGTACGCGGACGGTAGGCCGACATTCGCAGCGGCGGCCCAGGGTGAAAGCGGTCTATCCGGAAGTGTCCGCGATCAAACTGCAATGTGGCGGATAAACTGTCCCGGCTCGAATTGTCCCTTCATCAGACGCTGTTTCGGACACCAAATCGACATGCCGTATTCGTGCTCAGAATCGGTATTCAACACCCGGTCAGCAGCGACGCTTATGAGGCAATCCTGGCCGCGCCGATCTTCTCCGTTGTTGGGGAACGGTGGCTCTAACCCGAAGAGACGATGGCCACGCCAATCCGTGAGCCACATTGCAACGAAGGGCTGCAAGGCCATCGGGACCAGGCTGAAGTCGTTCTCCTGCGAATAGCTCAAGCACAGCTTTTCCCAAAACGCCTTAGCCCGCCCGAGTAGAAGGGACTTCGGCGGATAATTTTCTTCGATCTTATCGTGCAGAATCCGGCGCGCCGTGAAGACTTCGTCGACCTGAGCTTGGTCTATCAGCGCTTCTGGCGGCTTCGACAGAGCTGCCTCCCGCCAAGCCTTCATTGCCGAAACCACGGGTGGGGCGCTACGTGCCATAACCGTGTAATAAGCAGTCTTGCTTTCAATCACTCTGTTTTTTGCCTGGCCGTCACCGTTTCCCTGCAGCCGAGCCAAAAAATCACGACCAAAGCCGAGCTCGCGCTCGAGACTTTCAATCACGATTTCCGCTTCCAACGCGGCGATGCCCCAGTTGATTATCCAATTGCGGGGGTGTTCGAAAGGATCTGGTAGAAAGGGCGGGCGCCCGCTGCCTGTGTCGAGAAAAGCTACAGGGTCGATGGGCCAATAGCTGAACACCGGCTTGTCGCTAAAAAAACCATGCTTGCGGATGGGTTCCAGTTGGTCGGGTAATGACAGCGGCACCGCCCGCCCCATGTCGGCAACGCTCAGCACAGGGCATGCGTAGGATCGGCCAACGAAAACCAGCAGCGCCCCCTGCTCGGGTAATCCCGGCGGACGTAGTCCCGTTTCCGGCTCAGGTTGCAATGATGCGAGATCGATCTGGGCGATGAAATGCAATGGCTTCCCGTCGGTATCCATGGGCCAGGAAAAATCGGTTGGAGCATGGGGAATTCCACCTAGCCAGGATGTAACGACCTTCGAAGTATCGTAAGGCGAGCGGAGCAGCAGCGCCCATCCAGGCGTCGGCGCAACCGGCTCTTCCCATCCGGCGCGAGCCATGAACTCTGCGGCGATGTCGGCACCAGTATGCGCTGTTTCGGGTTTGCGGCTCATACCGCTGGGTTTTTTGAACCAACCAAACATAGACTTGCCCTCTCCCGCTTGATTACTCGTTGCAGTCAAATGCAGCTATCGTTCGGGAGCTAGCGTAGCGGTAAGGCGTAAATAAATTGCCCCAATCATCGTTGGTGCCCCGCCGGCACGTCGTTCTTCCTTGTTTGCCAAACTCCCGACGAGCAGAACGATCGAACGGGAGGTTGTGCATCAGACGGCCAGCAAGGCGTTTTGGACTGCCCTTGGCGCGCGGCGTGGCTGTCCTTGGCGTTACCGGCAGCGAAGACCTGCCGGATGTGTCGTCAATTGCTCCGGTCGAGCGGGCAGCGGTGCATGCTCCGTTCCGTGACCTTCTGGTCGCGCCGCTCCGTGATTATAGGGCTATGGCGTAGCCATAGTACTCACCATATTCGTTCGTGGCCCGCCAACACCGTTTCTTCGCTGCGACGCGCCGCTTCCTTCGAACGTTACAGACTACGATCGACGGTCGCTTTCCTCGCCCCTGAACGGGTTGAACACGATCGCGCCCAGCCCGGCGACGTCGCGATCGTTGCGCGTCACCAGCGTCAGGCCATGCGTCAACGCGGTGGCCGCAAGCAGGCCGTCGACAACCGGCAGCGGCCGGATGGCGCTCATGCGCCCCCATTGATCGGACACCGCGTTATCGATGCCGAGCACGCGGCCATTGAATGCCGTCTCCACTTCACGCAACCAGCGTTCAAGCGCCTCCGCCTTGCCCGGGTCGCGAGGGCGTGCCAGCTCGACGCCCTTGCGGATTTCACCAAGGACGAGCGTACTCAGAAACAGATCCTCGTCAGCGAGGGACGCGTACCAGGCCGATACATGGGCGTCGCAACGCGGGCCCTTGCGGAGCTCGGAAACAATGTCGGTATCGATCAGGTAGTTCATGGATCGACGTCACGCCCGGGGGCCGGACTGCGATCGAGATCGATGCCGTCGAGTGGCGCGGATGCAAGGAGCGTCTTCAGGCTCACTTTGGCCGGCTCGACGAAGCGTTGCTGAAGCAGGCGGCGCGCCTCGGCCTGCCGCGACGGATCCGACAAAGCAGAAGCCACACGGCGGACAAGGATCGCATCTTCCTTGCGAACGTTGACTTCGACCCGCACGAAACCCTGGCGCTCCATCCGCGCGCGATGCGTCGCAACAGGAGATTTGGCTTTGGCCATGGCGTCCTCCGCGTTTCCGGAAAATATACCGGAAATAAGCCGCCGCGCAAGCGGCGAGGAGCGATCGCGGCCGGCCGCGGCTGGTGCGGAGACCCGCCCTGTGCGCAGCTGCAGTACCACAGGCGTTGGTGCGCTTTCGCCTCGACCAAAAAACCGCCGAAACATCCGAACCAGCCGTCGTCGGCGACTCGGACGCCGCCGATCGGGGAATGGATGGTTCCGGCTGCTCCGCCCGCCGTCTATCCGAGTTGCGCCAGCCGTTCGATGAAGCGCTCCTTTCGGGCGTGGCGTTGGCGGATCGATCGCAGGCGTTGCACGAAGTCCTCGGCGCCGCCGTTTGCGGCTGCGATCGCCTGCAGGTCGACGAGCAGGGCGGTGGCCTTGTCGTAAGCGTTGGGATTGCGCCGCTCGATCTCCGTCTCGATGTCTTTCCACACGCGCTCGCCGCGGCCTTCGAGATCCTTCAGACGCGCGCGGCGTTGGCGTTCGGCGGCTTGCTGGAGCTTGGCGCGCTCGGCGGCGGCCTTGGCGGCCTGCGCCCGCGCGCGGGCGGCCCGGATCGCCTCGGCGCCGGCGCGCAATTCGGAGACGCTGCGCGCAGGGGCCTGCGCCGCCGCGGTTTCGGGCGCCAACCGATCGCGGACCAGCGCCCGCAATTCGTGCGCCACATGCGCATCGCCCGCGAACAGCCGGGTCAAAAGATCGGTCTTCTGTTGCTCGCTGATCGCCGCGATGATCGGCCGCACCGCCTCCGCCGGCGCTGACAGCCCCCGGGCCGGGCTGGCAGGCTGCGCGGCGGCGACCGCGACCAGGTCGCGGTCGATGTCGAAGAAATCGACGAAGGCTTCGAGCGGCCCGCTCAGCGGCCCGAGGCCCGGCATCGGCTCCAACTGATCGGGGCCTATCTCGTCGGTTTCGACCGCCATCAGCCAGAGCAGGTAGAACAGCCGAAGGTCGCCGCTCAGGATGTCGGCGCGCAACGGCGCCAGGTCCGCCAGCCAGCCCGAGCCGTCGTCCCAATCCTCGAAGTCCACCTCGTCGCGCGCCACGCTGAGGATCAAGTTATCGCCGGCGGTCGATAGCTTGACGTCCTCGACATCAGCGATGAACGCCTTAAGCGCAGCGCGATCGAGCAATCTCCGCGGCAGTCTGATCATCAGTCTGCGCGCGCCCCAATTCGCCAGATAGAGGTGGAGATCGAACCAGCGCTGCATGAGTGTCGTCGGATCGCCTTTGAAGTCACCCCATTGGTACGAGTTGGTGAAACTGCTGGTGGTGATCCGCGCCCGTGTCGACAACTTCCGCAGCGCCTGACAATCCGCCTCGCTGAGCGGACGGTCGATCGCCTGGAATTCGTAATATTGGTGTTCGCTCATGTCGGTGAGGTTTCGCAAAGCGGCAATGAGCAAACCTATAGCATCGATCCGGCTTGCGTCATCATCGGCCAGGGCAGGGCGGGGGCATGCGCCAGCTCGGGCGGCGCAACCCGCGTCCAACAGATCGTTGACACGGCGGCGGTTTCGGCGTGATTTTACCGTGTCTGTCTGCAACGGAGCGATGTGATGTTGCGTCGAGCGTTTGTCATCGCGTTGGCCCTGGCCGGCGCCGCAGTGTTGTCGGCCGACGAGGCCGCGGCGCGCAGCGGCGTGCCGCGCGGCGCCTTCTTCGGCGTCTACGGGCCGTACTACGCGGGCACGTTCCGCTACGGCAGCGGGCCCGACTTCAGCGACGGCGATTGCTACCCGCTGCGGCAGCGGGTGATGACCCGTGCCGGCTGGCGAATTCGCCGGATCGAGGTGTGCGATTAGTTCGCCGCGCCCGCGCTGCGCGCGCGATTGTTGGGTCTGCCCGCACCGCTGCTGCGCGGCGCGCGCGGCGGCGCCCGCTGCACTCCGTGAATTCCGCTGCGGCTAAAATTTGCGCCAAGCTGCGCCGCCGCTGTCACAGCCGCGCCAATGGAATCGCGTTGATGGTCGCGATGGCCCGCTCTCGACGCCGCCGACGGCTTCGGATTATTTTTGCAGAAAGCACTGTCGAGTCGCGTGAGGCCTGATACGCTGGGTCCGCGAGCAGGCTATGGCCAACTGCGAAGGTACGGAGGTAGTGAGATGCGATCTTCCACGATGATACTTCTTTCAGCAGCGGTTGCAGTGGTCCTGTTTCTGGCGGCGGGCGGCCGCAACGAGGCGGCGCAAGGCGATCGAACCGAGGCGGCGTTGACGCCGGCATCGCCCGTCGTGGTCAGCCCGATCCGCGCGATCACCTCGGAGTCCTGCGCCTCGGACGGCTGTCCGGCGGCCTGCGATTCCAATGAAGCGCTGGTGTCGGCGATTTGCGTCGGCGTCACCGGGGCGAAATTCTCCGAAGCGATCCGGGTCGAGGATGGCGTGATGACGGCAACCTGCGGCTCGAGCGCGAACAACATCGTCGTTCTTTGTGCGCGCAAATAGTCGCGCGCCTCATGAGCCCGGTGCGGCTTCGACAGTCGTCCACCGGGATGAAAGGTCAGACACATGAACTCCTGGATTGCTGCATTCACGGCTGCGGTCGTGTTCATCATCGGCTTCGCGGCCGGTCCGCAATGGTCGATCGTCTTCCTGGCCGTGCTCGGGCTGGCGCTGTTTCTGCTGTGGGCCAACGAACTCGGCTTCAGGGGCGCACTGGCGCGGCTGGGGCTGGATCGGCTGAAGCCGCCGGTTTGGAAGCGCGAGAACTGGGTGGACTTCCAGACCGCGCTGCTGGACCGCGACAAGCTGGTGAAAGCCTACACCGTGGCGCTGGCGCTGGTGGCGTTGAAGCTGATGTTGCCGGCCAACCAGGGCATCGTGGTGCTGGCGGCGCTGGTGCTGGCCGGCTGGTATATCTTCAAGATCTATGAGGGCAACCGCTACCGGGACCAGGCCGACACCGCCAAGTTCAACTAGGCGGACTAAAGGCGGGCGCCCGCGAGTCGCCTGCAATCGGGGCTCGCGGGAACCAAGCGCCGATCTGCGGCTAGGTAAGGGGGCGTGACCGGCAATCCGGCGCGCGGTTTCGAGCCTGGAGGTCGGTGGTGAACGAATCTGCTCATTGCGGAGCGCCGAAGCGCCTGGCGGTGCTGGGCGCAGCGGTTGACCTCGGCGCCTCGCAGCCCGGCACCCTGATGGGGCCGGCGGCGTTGCGCACCGCGGGACTGCTGCCATTGCTGACGGCGTTGGGCTTCGTGGTCGAGGACCACGGCGATCTTTTGCCGACGCCGCCGATCGACGACGCTGACGAGGCGTTGCCCGCCAACGCCCGGCAATATCGCCAGATCCAGGGCTGGGTCCGCGCGCTCAGCGCGCGCGCCTACACGCTGGCGCAATCCGGCGCGATCCCGATCTTTCTCGGCGGCGACCACACGCTGTCGATGGGCTCGGTCAACGGCGTCGCTCGCCACTGGCAGCAGCAGGGCCGCGAGCTGTTCCTGCTCTGGCTCGACGCCCATGCCGACTACAACACCCCGGCCACCACCATCACCGGCAACATGCACGGCATGTCGGCGGGGTTCCTCTGCGGCGAAAGCGGGCTCGACCGGCTGCTCGGCGACGAGCCGCGGGCGTCGCTCGATCCCGGCCGGCTCGAACTGTTCGGCATCCGCTCGATCGACCGGCTGGAAAAGCAATTGGTGCAGAGCCGCCGCATCAGCATCGCCGACATGCGGCGGATCGACGAGTTCGGGGTCGGGGTGTTGATGCGCAGCTTCATCGAGCGGGTGCAGGCGCGCAACGGCGTGCTGCACGTCTCGTTCGACGTCGATTTTCTCGATCCGGAGCTGGCGCCCGGCGTCGGCACCACGGTGCCGGGCGGCGCCACCTATCGCGAAGCCCATCTGGTGATGGAGCTGTTGCACGACGCCGGGCTGGTGCGCTCGGTCGACATCGTCGAGCTCAATCCGTTTCTCGACGTGCGCGGCCAAACCGCGCGCACCGCGATCGAACTGATCGGCAGCCTGTTCGGCCAGCAGATCACCGACCGGCCGACCCCGAGCAACGCGGTGTCGCGCGAGTTCTGAGCACCGCCGCCGGCGGCGATCAGCTGGAATGGTTCCGGAGCAGGCGGCGGATGGTTTCGGCCTGGCTCAGCGCTTGCCGACGCGCGTCGTCGGCGGCCAAGCGGTCGCGCGCGTTTTCTTCGATCAGCAGTTCGATCAGGGCGAGGCGGCTGGCTTCGTCATCGGCTTGGGCGAGCAGCGTCCGGTAGCGATCGATGTCGAACTCTGCTTCGTCGTCAGCCATCTCCGCACGCCCGTTTACGAATCTAAAGCGGGACCGTATCGCCGGCGGCGGCGGCGCGAAACCCCATGACGCCGCCATCCACAGCGCACACGCAAATGGCTCTAGTCGGATTCCCGGTCCGGCAGATCGACGCTGCCATGCCGCCAGGCGAGGTCGCTGCGCTTGCGGCGCGGCCGCGCCCCCGGCGGCCGGCGCAGCGGAAGACGCGCCGAACCGGTCTTGATCAGTCGCGGTCGCACGCGCGCGATGTCAGCCAAATACCGGCTCGCCATCACCACCCCGACCACGCCGCATCCGATCGCGGCCGCCACCAGCAGCGCACGCAGCGCCATTTGCAAAACGTCCAGCGCCTCGATCATCGCCGTCGCCTTTCGCCTGATTGAATCGGCAAGCGATGGCGGCGAGATTGGTTCCGGCGACGGCGCGGGGGTTCGGCGATTTGATGCGGTCCGCGCGGAGCAACATGGCGCGACACTCACCACGACGGTGCGCGGAACATGGATGAGGCGGCAAGGGCTGTGCTAGGGCTGCTGGAATGAACAAGATCACCTGGGCCGAGATCGGCCATGTCAGCGAACCCGGCCAATATCGCTATCGATTCGGCGTCGTCATTGTCACCGCCAACGACCTCGCGATCTGGCAGCGGTATCCCAATGCCGCGTTCACGGTCATCGAACCCTCGGTCTATGCCGAACAGCGCATCTTCAAGCTCGGCACCGTCGAACTGCGCGAAACCGGCGACGCTCCCAGCGACGACGATTATTAGCGCGCGACGAGCGTGATCTTAGGAACGGCACGCCGGTTTTCAAGACCGGTGTGTCAGCGAGAAGGCCCATCACGGCCTGAAGGTGCGCGACGCCCTCGCGCTGGGCGACGGGCCCTAGCTTTTTTTTGACAGCAACTCGCGCAGTGCGGGGCATCCAGCATCTGCTCGGCCAGCAGCTTCTTAAGCTTGGCGTTCGCCTCCTCCAAAGCCTTCAGCCGCTTTGGCTTCGGAGACGTCCATCGCGCCGAATTTGGCCTTCCAATTGTAAAACGTCGTCTCCGAGATCCCGTGCTTGCGCGCCAGATCGGCGGTCTTCGCGCCGGCCTCGTGCTCCTTCAGCACCGCAATGATTTGCTCTTCCGTAAACCGTGCCCGCTTCATCAGTCCGTCCTCGTCAGAGCCGGACTCTAACTCCAACTGGAGGAAAATCTCAGGGGCAGGTCACTCTAGCACGAGCCTGGAATCCTTGCTCACGCCAAAGCACGATGAGATTGGGATGAATCATCATCGTGCTTTGGCTCATTGTTTGAGCATGATCTGCGCGCAAACGCTTTGCGCTTGTCGTGAGAAAAACCGCTTCACACTTTTACGGTTCATGCTCAAGCTCGGGTCTCAATCCGGGGTTGTAATCCGTTTCACATCGACCGGTTTCATCGCGTCTTGAGCGGGGGATCGACATAGATGATCGGCAATTGCAGATTGTCGAGGCGCACCAGCGGCATCGGGTGA
This sequence comes from Rhodopseudomonas palustris BisB18, assembly GCF_000013745.1. Taxonomy (GTDB): domain Bacteria; phylum Pseudomonadota; class Alphaproteobacteria; order Rhizobiales; family Xanthobacteraceae; genus Rhodopseudomonas_A; species Rhodopseudomonas_A palustris_F. The sequence goes on along the minus strand of NC_007925.1, from coordinate 3,204,073 downwards.
ACCGTCATCGACGACATGATCGTCAGTACGAAATCCAGTTGGCCATTTTCGGCATGCGGCTCGTTCGCGTCGAACCAGAGCTCGATGGCACCGGAAAGAGTTGCGATCATCCCGGCAAGATCGGGCTGTTGTGGCTGCGGGGGCCCGGCGGCGACCGCGACCGTTGTCGGCGGCTGCATCACGACCGGCAGCGAAACAAGCGACAGCGCCGGATTGATGGCATAGCTGTAGCTGCATTCCATCTGCACGGTGATGGTGTCGGCGACGTAGTTTTTCAGCAGCGCCGCAAAGACCGCCGTCAGCTGGTCCTGCAGCGAGCGCGTGACGGGATTGCCGTCCAGCGACCCCAGTTCCGCGACCTGCACCGGCTGGCTCGAGCCAACCACAGGATGATAGGGCGCCGCAAATTTCACCTCCGGCGTCGTATAGACGAAAGCATCGGCGATCGCCCTGCCGCCGAGGAACTCGTTCCGTTTTAGAAGGACGCACGACCAGGCATCCTGCCGCTGCAGCACCTGCATCTCGGCCAGCAGGACAGTGCGGTCGCCGATGGCTTGGCCGAGGGCGTTGCTGAGCGGCTTTTCGTCGCTATCAACGAAATAGAAGCTGAAGGCGGCGGCAGTCGTCGCAAACGTTTTCGTCTTGTAGCCCGCGATCGTCACGGTCGGCGGGGAGATCCCTTCCGGCGGCGCGCCGTCAATCGTCACCACGAGAACGTCGTAGTCGTAGCCCTCGACCCGGCCGGGCGCCTCGGAAACGATGAAGTCATATTTGGCCGCGCTCGAGCCCTGATGGCTGCGCGAGGCCCCGCGGGCGACCAGGTTCATGCTGTCGCCGAACGTGGCGACATGATCGACCAACTGGTTGAAGGATTTGATCGCGACCGTCGCCTTGGCGATCGTGGCGGGGTCGACCGTCGTTGCGTCGACTTTCGCCAGAATGCCGTTGAGATCGATCGCCACGCTCGGATAGACCGTGACGAATTCGGCAAGCGCGCCAAAGGCGTCGACCGCCATCGCTCGCAAGCCACCCTCCGCAACGTTGAAGATCACTTCGGCGTAGATGCGATCCTGCGGATAATGGAAATCGAGCGAATAGGTGAACTGGTAGGTCCATTCGAGCAGGTTTGCCAGTTCGGTGGCGTCAGGATGGCTCTGCGCGCCGCTCTGATCCGTCATCGCCGGGGTGGTTGGGAAGGACCGTAGGACGAGCGGGACGTCGAAATTGCCGAGCTGGCTCGACAGTGCCGTTCCGGCCGATGCTTCAACGAAGGCGAGCCAGCTCGACGCCTTGTAGTCTTGGATACCTGGCACATCGGAGATCTGATGTTCGATCGAGATACCATCATATTTGGCGCCCGTCACGCTCAGCACCTGTTGCACGCTGCCGTCGGCGTTCTTGACCACGCCGGGCGCAGTCACAAGCGAGACGAGTACCGCGGGCTCGGCGGCGGAAGTAGTTTGCAACGCGAGCTTCGCTGCCGTGAAGGAAACCGTACTCGCCATCGTGCCGCTGACGGAGCCATAGAGATTGGGCGGGTACGACATGTCGTCGTCCCGGGCGTCCGCCTTGACATCCGCGAGGAACTCGATCGCGGCATGGACGCTGTAGGCATTGCCGAGCGCGACCAGCATTTCCTGATAGAATGCCTCGCGGGCGGCAATGAGCCCGGCCTCGTCGGCCGTCTGATCCTTGTAGACCGCTACCATGAGGGTCGACGCCGAGCTGGCCAGAGCCTCCTTCGAGGCCAGCAATTGTCCCAGATACCCTCCCTCCACCGGATCCTTGGTTCGGCCATCGACGAGCAGGATCGCCGAGGTGAAGACCGGCGTCAGTACTGTGTCGACCGCAGCGAACAACTGGCTCATCCAGACGTCGTAATCGATGTTGGAGAAATCCAGCATGTGCGACGGCTCGGAAAAATCGATGCCGACACCGCTCACATAGTCGTAGATCGGTACATTGTTGCGCGAGATCAGCACGTTCGATATCGGGCGTGGCGCTAGCACGATCGGCTTGCCGGGGTTGCGCAAGCTGTAGTGGATCGGCTCGCCGATCGTGGTACCGAGACGGACAGCCGAGATCGCCGGTGCGGCCCTGCCGGCGGACGGTTGCGTCCGGTCGATGCCGGTTGCCGCATTGATCGAATAGGCCGACGTCGACAGGGCCTGGCGCAGGCCTGCCGCAAAGCCGGTCAGCGAGGCGCTGCCGTCTTGGTCGCCCGTCGGCGATATGCCGGTCGCCACGCGGCGGACGCCATCGAGCGCGCCGCAATCTCCCTCGAACACGCCACCCGTGCGCGCCATCACGAAGTCCAGCGTAAGAAGGAAGATCTGATCCTTGACGATATCGGCAGGATTGAAGGGGACGCGGATTGCCGGTGTCGGGCTTGGCGGCGGGACGGCGACAGCCTTGTTGCCGTCCGCGCGATCCTGAATGAAAGCAAAGATAGCCTGCAGCCATTGCAGGAGGCCGGCAACTTGCGTCGACGGGATCGCCTGCTCATCTGCAAGCAGCGAGGTCGCGAGAGTCAGCGCAACGCCCTTGGGATCTGTGAGCTGGTAGAGGAGTGTCACATAGGTCGGCAGCGCCTGAATGGCATTCTGCCGCCAGGATTTCGTCCCGTCGGGATTCTCCTCGGGCGACTGATAGGCCGTGGGGCTGAACGACAGATCGACCGCGAGCGTCGGCTGGCCGCCGCCGGCAGCCGGCAAGACGCTCCAGCCGGACGACACCGAAGGCCACCGCGCCAGACCGACCAGTGCATCGGTGTAGCCGATGAGGATTGGCGAACGGTTGAGCGGGCTGTTGCTCGCCGGCGCCGGGTTCGACAGCGTGGTGATGATCAGATTGCCGTAGAGATCCTGCCACGAGAAATTCAGCTGCAGAAGCGAACCATTGCCGCGATAGGGGCTGTCGTTGGCTTGGAGACGAACGCCGGTCGCACCGCCCCCGGTCTTGCTCAAGCCGGTATAGGGGATCGACAGCGTGTAGTCCCAGCTGCCGCCGTCGGCGAGCGCGCGCGGGCGGAGCATCTTGCTCGATACGTTGCCGGTTGGCGCCTGCGGGCCGGCGGGCAGTCCCATATTGCTGGCTTTGAAGTCCTGATTGGCGGCCACCAGATAGCCGAGAAGGCTGAAAGCGTTAGTCAGGAAATCGACGGCATAGCCGGGCGCAGCCGGATCGCTCGGCACCGACATCGGCATCGGTCGGTGCGCGGCAGTCGACTGCACGCCGGCGGTGACGGTCGAGGACAACACTGTCGGGCCGCTGACCACGGTCAGAGCCTGGTTTGCGGCAAGCAGACCGGTCAGTTCGGCGTTGTCGACCGCAAGCGCAACCACTGTCGTGCCGTAATAGGCCGCGATGGCGGCAAGCGTCGTGCCTCCGGGGCTGGATCCGATGGCAAGCGTGATGTCCGGCAGCCGCAAACCGGTATAGAGCGGCAGCGGATTTTGCCACGACGTGATTGCCGGATTGGCGTCCTTCAACTGATTGAGAGTGATGCCGAAGCGACGCGCGATCGCGTCTGGATCGCGCTCAGCAGCGGTCGCCAGCGGCGAGACGAAATAAACGCCGTTCTCGACCGTCGGTGTGGCCTTGCTCGCCAGTTGCAATGGCGCCGCAGCGGCCGCGACGTCGGCAATCTGGGCGAAATAGCGTGTCGCGATGCCGCCGAGGCTGTCCTCTGTGCCTGTCGTGATAGTATGTACGACGCCCGCGCTCGTCGCCACGATAGAGGCGTCGCTGAGATCCACGGCGTCGCCAATGATCACCGCGTTGATGTAATTGGTGATCGCGTTCTGCAGCTCGGGTTGGGACGGCTTGGCGTAAGTGACGATCATCGTCAGCGGCGCTTCGCCCTTGTCGTTGAATATCCGGTCCGGCAGCCCGCTCCCGGTCGCGCCATCGAAATAATACAGGAAGAAACCGCCCGAGCGCGTGATGCTCGCTTCCCAGAGCAGGCGGATGAATTCGGTCGGCTTGTTGAGAACTGTCGGGCCTGCCGCGATCGGCGCCTCTGCATCGGCAACCTGGCGCGCACCGGGCGGGCGGGTCACGGTGGACAGATTGACCTGCGAAATGCCGAGCGTCAGCCGGTCCGCGGCAGCGCTTTCAATTCCCGACGTACCGCCGGTGCTGGAGCTGGCAAAGCCGAGTGTGATCTGGAAGATCGCCGAATCGTTGCCGCCGATTGCCGCAAGCAGGCGTTCGAGTACGACGACGTCCTGGCCGCCAGCACCGACGATTTCATAGGTCGTCGAACTGGCCGGGCTCGAAGCACCCTGATCGGGTACTTTCTTGACCGAGAAGCCGACGGCCGAAGCCAGACCGTAGTCGACGACAGGCGTCGATACCGTCGTCGCGCTGGCCTGATCGTAGCGTTCGACGGAGAAGGTGAAGCGCGGATTGATGGCGCGCGTTGTCGGGTCGGGCAGCGCGACCATGGCATTGGGCAGCATCCAGAGATTGACGGTCTTCGGAGCCGCCGGCGCCGGCGCATAGGGCAGCGCGATGCCGGCAGTGCTCTGCCAGATGATCGGCGAGGCGAGCGGATAGGTCGCCGCCGCACTTGCCACCATCTGCCCGGCGCCCAGTCCGGATGCCGGAATATCGAGCGCATTGCCACGGGCATAGTTGGTCAATGCAGTGATTGCAGCATTCTCGACCGAATCAGGCGTCACCGTCAGCGTGAAACTGTTGCCGCCGGGGGACGTCATCCAGCCGAGGGCCGTGAAGCCGTTGAGCGTGATGGTGTAGTTGTTTGGCGCCACGATCGTCGGCAGGGCGATCTGCTGGCCGGTCAGGGCAAAGAGGCCTGCCGTGTCCGGAAGCTTCAGTTGGCCGCCCTGGTCGGTCACCCACATGCCTATCGCATTCGGCGTGATGCCTGACGTCGGCAGGCGCATGCCGTGGAAATAGTAGCGCGACACCATGCCCGAGAGCTGTTGCAGCGCCAGCGCGCGCTGCGCTTCCTGAATGAGCGCGCCGACCTCGAACTGCGGCAGATGCGCGATATCGAGATATGGATCGGCAACCGGATCGAACAGGCCGGCAATCGCGCCGTTATCCGTCGCGGCGAGATCGAGCATGCTGACACCGAGTTTGCCGGCGAGGCCGGTCAGTGTATCGCCGGTCGCGGTCGTGACCGGGTAAGCGGGGACATGCATCGCGCCGAGCGGGGCCAGCAGGTCCGTGTTCGTCCGGATGTCGCTGTTGGCGAGAAGATCTGCGACCGTGGTGCCGAAAGTCTCCGCCAACGTCGAGAGCGTATCGGCACCGAGTGTGGTGTAGCTGCTAGCGTTGTAAGTGTACGTCTTGCCACCTGCGATAACACCAGCGGTTTCCGCATTGAGCGTCGCCAGCTGGGTGGCGTCGAAAGCAGAGCCAAAGCGGGCATCGCCCGCGATGCCGACGAAGCTGTCGCCGGGCTGGATCGCATACGTCGTGCCATTGACGGCCAGTGTCTTGCCGCCCGCCAGCGCATGATCGCCGTTGTCGGCGAACAGGTCGGCGAGCGTGTAGGCGTCATCGCCGCTCAATTTTCCGGTCGTATTGACCCAGGTGACCACGTCGTTGCAGGTCTGGCTGGACTGGATCGGATACTTGTAGTCGCGCAGGCCGTCCTGCAGCGCCTGCACCACCTGGCGCATGACGAGGAGGAAGTAATCGGTGAAGATGAAGTCGGCCATCGACGTGTCGCCGTTGGCGAGCGCCAGCCGCGCATTCTTCGGCGCTTTCTGTTCGCCTTCGACCTTGACCGCGAGCTCGTTGAAATAGTCGCGTAACATCAGGAGGTAGGCGTCAGTGATGCTGTTGTAGTCGGTGAAACTGTATTTCAAGGCCGCGGCGCTGCCATATGCCGGAACGTTCAGTTCGAGCGCGACCGGCATCGGGAAGTAGGCGACGTCGGCCTCGCCGGCGGTCGTCGGCGGTGCGTGCAGCGCGAAGCTGACCTGATCCGACAGGAATGCATCGATGGCTGCGCGCGGGATCGGCGTCGGGTTCGTCGTCGTGTCCGACAGATATTGCAGGAGCGCGTCGAGCTGGGCTGGCGTCACGATGGCCTTGTCGACCTGGCCGGGAGACATTGGCTCCGTTCCGATCGCAGCGATCGCCCATTGGGCGACGCGTTTCGCCAACAACTCGAACGGCGTATCGGCGACTTCGCCGGCCGCCTTGCGGGCGCTCGAATGCGGATCGGCGCTTGCCGATTTCACGCTGTCGATGAAGATCGACAGGATATAGCACGGCAGCTGCTGGCTGAGCTGCGTCGCCTGATCGCCGGCGATGGTCGGTGCGGCCGCGCAATAGCCCGCCAGCGCAGCCTTGGCGGCGGGCTTGCTCAGGTTCGACCAGACCGGCTGCAAGGCGGTTCGCAGGCCGCGGCGCGAGTTGCGTCTGCCGAGCCGCGCATTGAGCGGACGCGCCATGCGCGGCAGGGCCTTCGCCTGCGGCGACGCCAGATGCCATGGCGAATCATGCGCCGTGGTGAGGACGAAGGTTTCCTTGACGCGGGCGGAGAAGCTGAAGCTGAGGTGGATCTTGAACAGGCCGAGGTTGATGGTGACTTCCGCCGTGACGTCGACCGAGGCGGCGACGGTGATAGGAATATCCTGATAGCTTGCAAAGACGATCTGCGCGTAGATCTTGATCTCGATGCGCACGCTGGCCTTGATGATGGCGAAGTCGACGGTGCCGTAGAGAAGGCCGATGATACCCATCGTGCCGGAGAGCGAAAAGAAATACTGGCCCTGCAGCTGATCGTTGCCGCTCGTGCCGACATTGGTCGCCGTATAGGGGTTCCATTTGGCGAGAACGCCTTCGATGATGCCGAACACGGTGAGGCTGAAGCCAGCGCTGAGAATGCCGATCTCGACGGATTTGCCGAGACCGAGCTGCGCGCCGAAGCCGAATACGATGACCGGATTGAAGGTGCCGTTGGTCACCGCGGGAACCGCCGTTGACGTTGCACTCGACAATTTTCCGAAATAGATGCCGCCGCCACCGATGAGCGGAATGCCGGGCGGCACGATCGCCTCGATCGTGAAGGAGCGTGCGAAGTTCTCGTTCCAGGGGAAGCCGATATCGATCAGGAAGTCGCCGTTGGTGTAGACCTGGATGGCAAAGATTGGCAGTGTGATGGTGAAAACGCCGGTCTGAAACTTGCGCATGATCGCCGGTAGGGCGATCTCGGCCTGATAGACGCCGAGATTGTCCGATATCTTGCGGTACATGATCTGGAAATCGAGGCCCTTGAAGATCTTCGCCGCCGAGCCTTCCAGCGCGAGACGCAGCCCGTAGAGGTTCGGATCGTTGAAGACGATTTGCAGCGTGACGACATAGCCGCCCTTTTCGTCGTCCTCGATCTTCAGGACGCCGAAGTCCATGCCGATCAGCCAGTTGCTCGATGCATCGAACTGGATCGGCGGAATTTCTCCGGCCTTCGGTGGTGGCAGGGTCGCCATGCAGGCGATCGCCTGTTGCACGGTCTTCGACGTAGGGAAGCAGGACGCCGTGACATGCTGGCCGAGTGCGAGCAGGCGGATGTCGATATATTTGTTGCCGCCGCCGGGAGGGGCCGGTGTCGTCTCCGGCTTTGCCGCGTCCCAGTTGAGCGGCTGCGACGGGTTGTCCTGCCAACGGAACTCGCCGACAATGTTGACCCGGACGCCGTTGTCCTTCGGATTGGCCTTGTCGTTGTTGTACTGCACCGAAATCGCGGTGAGCCGGGCAAAGCCCATCTCGATCGGGCCGATGTTGATCTGAAAGGAGACCGTGCCGGCGGTGATGTCGAAGACCAGCGAAAAATTGCTGAGACTGATGCTGTTGAGGACGTTCCAGGGCGCGGCAAGGCCGAATCGCGAACCGGTTGCCCACGAAATGAAGGTCTCGATCATGCCGCCGAGCGTCGTGCCCTCGGTAAATCCGATCGAGGCGATCCAGTGCGGTTTCTGGTCGACGAGTTTTTCTTCGAGCTTGCCGGTGAAGATGCCCCAGGTGATGAGATAGCACTGGTAGTTCGGCTCGAACGAATAGGCGAGCCTGAGCTTGATGTTCGACCAGGTGATGAGGGCGGCGATCTCGCCGTAATATCCTGGCTTTGCCGCCCCGCCTTCGACGGCACGCACGAGGGCATGCCGGCCGTTTGCATCGACAATCGGGAAAAGCTCCGGGCTGATGGGTACGCGCGCAACGCCCATGCCGACGACCGGTGCGCCGGCGGCCAGATAGCCGAACTTGCCGATGATGGTGCTCTCGAAATTGATGTCTTTGAGGAACGGTACGTCCCAGACCTTGACGGTGCCGCCGACTTCGTAGGAATTGCCGACGCCCTTGGTGCCGCTCGACGCAATTTTGGCGTTGAACGCGGTAATGTCGATTTTCGGTGCGGGCGTCGGGATCCATCCCGCAGGGAGATAGGTTCGCAAGATGTCGACGACGCTGATGGTGCCTTGCGACAGCGTGCCGGAGAACTGCCATTTGCCGGATCCGAGATAGGCAGCCGTCACGGCAAGCCGGAACTCGGTCGGTTGCCCGATGAACATCGTCGTCTCGGCGGTAATCGAGCCGGTCGGATTGCTTCCGGTCCCGTTGACGTCCATCGACAGGCCGGTGAGGGTGAAAATCCTGACGCCTGCGATTTCGATCGGCCAATCGGTATCGAGCGCGCCGGACACGGCGTAGACAGGCGTCTTGACCGGCTGCACCGACATGGTGAGAAGGGTGACGTTGGCGGAAAGATCGAGCGTATAGCTGGGCGGCAGGAAGAACGTTAGGAAGTCGCCGAGCGGGATCGGCCGGCTGCCATCCTCCATCTGCGCGGTCATCGAAATGTCTGGGTAGGAAATACCGAGCGAAATGCGCCCTTTGCCGATCGTGATGGTGCCGGCCGCGAGCCATGACACTTGCCGCGAGCCAGTTGGCGAAGCGACAGCGACCGTCAGCATCGCCCCTTTCTGCAAGGCGACCTTGCCGAAGATCGGCCAGTCCGCCGCCGTGGCGATATTGACGTTGAGGCCAGTGACGGCTGTGCGGCTGTAGTCGTAGGCGAGCTGAATGCCCTTCAGCGTCAGGTTGGACGCGAGATTGAGCGGCGGCGGCAATGTCGGCAGGAAGTTGATGCCGCCGAGCAGCTGGAAGAGTTCGTTGAAGCCCGGCGGGTTGTTGCCGAAGTCACCCTTGAACAGCAGCTCGTTCTGGCCGGCCGGGTAGGCAAAGCTCACCGAGACCGGCGTTTTCCCGATCATGAACAAGCCCGTGACTTCGCCCTGAATGCGCTGGCCGGAGTCGGCGACCGTCACCGCAATTGACGTATCGTCGACGGTGAACCAGGGCGCACCCTCGAAGCTGAAATCCTTGCCATGCAGCGTGAGGGCTGCCGTCAGGCTCTCCAGCGTTTCGCCCGCCGTGAAGACGATATCGGATGCAAGGCTGCCCGAACCAAAGGAGAGCGTCGGGCCGGTGACCGTGATCTTGTCGTAGGGCGAGGAGAAGGAAATCGTAACCGCGGTCAGGCCCGAGCCGATCGAAAGGGAATCGCTGCCGATGATCTTGGTCAGAAGATCGAATATGATGCCGGTGTTCAGCGCGCCGGGAATCAGGTTGAGAACGCCGCTGCTGACGTTGGCCGTCAGCGTGTTGTAGAACTGCTGCAGCGGGCTTTCGGCATCGGCACGCGCCAGTGCGGCACGGCGCGCGGCCAGTTGTTGCTGCTGGGCCCAGACTGGCAGCTGCTGCAGCGACCAGATCAACGACATCAGCAGCTTGTCGTTCTGCTCGGCGTGATAAAACGTCGAGATTGACGTGAAATACTGCTGGTAGGGGCCGTTCGCGAGGGTGATCGACTGAATGATGTAGGTGCCAATCCGGGCGGCGGGCGTGTCCGCCTGATTGGCCGGCCACAGCGACAGCCATTGCTGCAATTCCGCAACGATTACGCCGATATTCGCCGACATGGCGGCGACGAATTGTTGACCACCGCCGAGGAACGTCGTCGGGTAGACGGAGACGCCGCCACGCGCCATGTGGATGTAGGGCATGCCGAGATTGAGCGCGAGGTTCGCGGTTCCCTTGCCCTCGAACACGAAGGGCAGCGAGGCGATCCCATACATGAGATTGAAGACGTCCGGCGGCAGATCCGGCATCGCCACGACCAGAATCTCGTTGTTCTGCAACGCGTCGACCGCGGCTAGGAATGCCGCGGAATTACTGGTGCTCTGGACCCGCACGCGCTGCGGCAGGCCGTTGGCGGTGGCATAGGTCATCGCCAGCTGGAAGCTGTTCGATCCGTCTGGCGCCGGACAATTGAGCTGCCCGTTGACCGCGAGCGTGAAGTCCGCCCACGAGCTGGCCTGCATCCGGCTGACGACGCCGATGACTGTCGGACGCTGCAAGGTTTCGTCGCCTTGCTGCTGCGCATAGGCGACCGCCGCCGTGAGGCTGTAGAGAATTCCCCACGAGCGTCCGGTCAAGGTCGAGATGCTGCCGCCTGCCGTGTCGCCAATTCCATACACCGGCAGGAAGTTGATCTGCTTGTCCGTATCCGGCTGCATGAAACCGTCGATCAGTTCGGCAATATGCAGCTGCTCCTGATTGGGAAAGCTGTCGAACAGCGTGTCCCATTCCTGGTCCGACACCGTCGGTTCCGGCATGTAAAAGGCGCGGTCGACAAACCCCGGACCCAACGCCGGGACGGCATTCAAGACGATGCGCTCCTGCTGACCTTCCGCCGGGCGCTGCCAGAGCAGATTGTCCTGCAACGGCCATTGGAACGGCTGCAATTGCAGATAGGCATCGACGTTGAGTCTATCCGCCGCCGTCATGTTGACGTTGAGTTCGGAACCGCCGCAGATTGCCAACCTAGCGGCAGCGAGCCCGAGGGGGGTACCGGCCTGATATGCGGTGAAGACGAGATTGACGCCGTTGAGCTGATAGGGAGCGCCGGGGTTGTTCGGGTTGAAGCCCGGCAGAAGGACGGCCAGTTTTGGCAGGTTCGGATCGTCCGCGTCGACTTCGTAGACAACCCGGATCGGCCCCGCACAGCCGAACCCAATCATGCGCTTCAGGATATTGATCGAACTGGCTTGATGCCCGAGCCCCGACGACGCCCCGATGAAGATCCGCAATTCACCAAGCGTGCCATCGGTGAGCAGCGTGCGAAGCCGGGCCAGGTCGGCGCCCGTCATCACCCCATTCTGCTGGATGACGTTTTGCTGAAAGGCGTTGATCAGGTCGGTCAGCGGCATCTTGGTCACCCTGCAGTCGACGGAGTTCGGACTTGGCGCGTGCCGCGCACGGCCAGGCCTCAAAGGCGATCGAGATCGGACGAGAGAGTTTTCGGCGGAGCAGGCATATTGTTGTAGATCGCGTACCAGCCGAGACCGCTCGGGCTGCCTTGCGCCGCCGGGTTGCCGAACAGGTAGAACGACGTCGCGCCATTGGGCGGAATCTTCAGGAGACCGAGGAATTTCAGCGCGATCTCCGTCATCATCAGCAGGAAGGCGTTCGAGCGCGTATCGAATGTCAGCCGTAGCGTGCCGACCGACAGGCTCAGGACCGTCTGCAGGCTGATGAGTTTTGCGCCCGCGCCCGCGCCGGGAAGCGACAGATTCGCCGAGGCCGGAATGGCGTCCGTTCCGCTCGCGGGGGTCCATGCGGTGAGCAGCGTCGAGACCAGCCCGACATTGCCGGCAAGCTGGCCGGGCGAGCCCATATCGAGCCGATAGCGCAAGCCGTACCAGATGCTGTCGGCAACCCCGGTCAGACGGAGGTCGGTGACCAGATCGAGATAGCCGAGCTGGCGCGGGCCATTCTCGGCATCGCCGCCGATCAACCCCTCGAATGTCAACGCAAACTGGCTGTACAGACTGTCCTTGCGCGGCGTGCTGGTTTGCATGTCGAAGCGCATATTGGTGGCGTCGAACGTCATCGCGCGGTTGGCGGGGGTGGCGACCGGATAGCTCATCAACAGCCCGAGATTGCCGAACGACAGGCCCTTACGGCGGTAATCCTGCCCGTCATTGTTGCCGAAGGAGAAGAGATCGAACGGCGTGCTGACGCCTTCGACCGCAGGCGTCCTCAACTCGAAGAAGTCCATGAAACCGCCGAACGCAAACCAGATCGCCGCATCGCTCGTCGACGAACCGGCGCTGAGCGTGTTCATCTGCGCACCGGTGATTTCGACTTTGTTCAGCACCGAACTGTTGAAATAGAAGGTCCAGTCCTTGTCGGTGCTCATGTTGTAGACGGGCTTGCCCTCATTGTTCTGATAGGTGCCCGCCATGATGATCGAATTGTAGCCGTTGCCGCCCGGTCCCATATGGTCGATGGACGCGCCGAACAGGTTGTTCAACGTGATTTGGGTGAAGCTCGAGAAATTGGTGACTGCGGTGTTTTCAAACAGCACCTTCAGCGTCAGCACGCGGTAATCATAGTCTTGGCCGGCGGTCGGCGCGACCGGTTGATCAGGCTTTGCCTCGTCGTAACCGGGATCGACGTAGTAGATGAGCCCGAACACCGAGCTTTGCTGATCGATGCCGATGCTGCCGCCGTCCTTCTTCACCTGGCTGATCGAGATCGCGAAATGATGGGCGTAGAACTGCGTCGGATAGGCGATGCCCGCCATGATGCCTGCGAGATCGGTGGGTACATCGGCGATGCGGGCCCGCAAGGTCAGAATGCCGGTCCAGTCGGGCGACTTGGCAATTGCGTTGAATTTGCTGAAATAAGCGTTGCCCTTCTGCCGTGCCGCGGTGGCGAAATAGCTCTGCAGCCAGCTCGACAGCGGATTGATCTGGCCCCGATCGGGCGGGTTGCCGTCGACGGACGGCGAAGCAAATGTGTCGCGCTGGGTCCACAGCGTCGGATTGGCCACCAGATTGGCATCGGCCGGACCATCCGGATCGTAGAGCGGGCCGCTGATGTTCTTGACGATCATGACGTTGCTGTAATCGTCGTAGCCGGGCGAGGTGCCGATATTCGCCTCGAGCAGCCAGTTCTCGATGTTGAGCCGGTTGGCGAACGAGCCCTTGGTCGCGTCGACGAGCACGTCCTTGTTGGCGACGACGAGGAAAAGCTGGTTGGTGTTGAACGCCTGCTGCAACGCCGGCGTCGGTTCGTTGAACGCCATTTCGGTTGCGGCCGGCGTGACGGTCTGGCCGAGCAGAATTTTCGACCAGCGGGTCTCGCGGGCTTCCGTCGTGACGGTCGCAATCAGTCCGGACGGCGTTGTCGCATTGAAGCTTGCATCGGCGGCGGCGGCCAACCCCCTTGCGGAGACTGCGCGCACCGACGCGACACCCGCGCCTGCCGCCTTGCCGATGATTGCACGGCGCGTCGGCGCGATCACCAGCGTCTCGAACTTCTTCAGCGCGTCGGCTCCCGCCGGTCCTTGCGTCACCACGTTGGCATAGGGGAAGATCGGAAATGGCAGCGTGCCGTCGTCCGGCAGAAGGCTGCCGGGATCCTTTGGGCCCAACAGCGCCTTGTAGCTCGGTGCGATGATCGGATCGTCGCCGAACAGCGCCGAGCCCTCCGGTTGTGCGGCATAGGCGATGTGGCTTCCCAGTAAAGGCAACGGCAGCAGCGTCGCCCAGGACGTCATCAGTGTCTTGTCGAGCAGCGGCGCGTCCGGATCGACCGGTTTGGCGACCGGCGAATAGGGTTTCGGCGGATAGGTGGGTGCAAAAGCGGGCTGGCGCGAGGTGAAGCGAAACCGGCTGGCATTTTCCGGCTCGGTGCCCGGCTTCAGGCTGAACAGCTCGATTCCCGACAGGCCAGGCAGCAGTTGGGCGGTTTCGTGATCGGCGCCGAGCGGCGCATCGATGCTGAAGTCGCCCTGTGGCGACACCTGAAAACTGTCCTGATCGTTCGCGTCTTTCTGGCCGACCGTGAACACCAGTCCGCCGGGTTCGAATCCGGACGGGACGTTCGCGCTACCGATCGGATACAGCGTCACGACATCGCCGGTGATGGTGCGAAAGCAGGAAGCGAGCGCCGTCCTCGCCTCGTCCCGGTTGCTGCCGGTGAACAGCAGGATCGACTTGACGGCTCCCGACACATTGGTCGGATCGGACGGATCGATCGTGACATCGAAGCCGAGATCATCGTTGCCGGTGCTGCCGGCAATGCCGGCAAACGGCATCAACTGCGAGACCATGCCGCCGGGCGCTTCCGGTTTGCTCGCGGCGGTCTGAAATCCCCAACGCCAGGCGTCGTTCAGCGATTGCCGCCTGATGAAGGTGGAGAAGCAGATGGCGGCGCGCTTCGGCCCGCGGAACGGCAAGGTGCCGCTCAGGGCAGGCTCGGCGGCGGGCTTTGCGGCACCGTTGAACCGGATGTTGGCAGACTGGGTGCCTGCAAATTCGAGGGTCGTTTCGACAAGCGCGATGGCCACGCCGTTGGCAACTTCAAGCACCAGTGACGGTGCGACGATCGGGGCAACCAGCGCCGCGATAACGCTGTTGCCTTGTGCCGACAGCCCCAAGAATGGCGGATTGAATCGCGATACCGACACCGCTGCAGCGACGGCTTCGGGGTCGGCGATCCAGAAGAGGCCGCGAGGGAAATTGGCCCTCAGCCACTCCCAGATGGCCTGGCAGAACGTTTGCTGCGCGGTCTGGTTGCCGCCAAAGTCCAGCGGGATGGGAGAAAACAGGAATGATCCGCTAAGACTCTGGTCGGCAAGTGCGGCGGCCAGTTCGATCGAATCTCCCGGCGGCGGCACGCCGTCCGCCAGGAGAAAGGCGACATAACCGGAGTCGTCATCAGTTTTCGGCCCGAGATACAGCGACGCGAACGCGGCTTGCGCGAAAAACGCCATGACAGGCTCCGATCAGGTGAGGCAGACCGCACCCGACCGTGAGCTGAGAGACCCCGAAGGTCGCAGGCGAATCTGTGCGATAACCGGAAGAGAGATGCCGATCAAACCTTGAAGGTGACGAAGGCGCAGAGCCGGGTCAGCGGCAAATTACCTGTTGCGGCCCAGCCCGTCGGATAGAGACCGATCGAGTAGGTATAGCCGCGCAGGAGGCTGATTCCGTTGAAGGTAGCGACGCCGGCATTGCCTGCATCCAGGATCTGCGTGCGAGCTTTCGGCTGGGTATCCTTCCAGGGGATTGTCGGTCCTTCCCACAGGCCGGCCCAGGCGCCCGCCTTCACCCCGTTGAAGCCGTTGAGGAAGGTGTAATCGCACGTCAGCGAGTTGGAGCCGATACGCTTGGTGGCGATCGTCGGCGATGCATAGGCATAGTCCGAACCCGTCGCCGGCACGAAGGCCGAGGCGACCACATTGGCATAGGCAGAGAAAGGCGGGCTCGTCACCACGGGACCGACCGCATAGCCGATGATGTAGCTCTGGATGCCGATTTCCAGGCCATCGAACGAGAGGTCGCCCTGCGAATTGCTCAGTGAGATCGCCTGCGAGGACTTTGCGTCTTGCGTCCACGGAATCGTGCTGTCGCCTGCTTGCCAGAGATAGACGCTGTTGCCGTTCGCCGAGGGATTGTTGCCTGTAATGGTCGAATATTCGAGGCTTATCTGCTTGCCGGAAACGTCGGTGACCAGGATCGATGTCGTCCCGATGGTTGCTGACTTGAGTACAAGTTCTCTGTCGATTGTTTCTGCGGTCGAATGTGACATTGCGCTTATCCCTTGAGGTCGCCGTCGGCCGTACAGGCCGAACGATCCATTGCTCATGCGGGTTGTGTAGGGCTGGTGCCGCGCCTTGGCGAAAACACGTAACAGTAATTGTAGCACTTGATGAAATAGCAACGCTGGATTGTATGCTACTTTTCGCCGGCCGACAAGCGTGTCACCGCAGATATAAACGCTAAAGTTGTAGTGGTAGTATTGTCAAGCCAAACGGTGCCCGGCTTCGCCAAGAGGCTACGCCGGACAAGCTCCGCTCCTTCGCCACGAAAGATCCGCTCCTTCGCCACGAAAGAGAAGGGCGGGCCGCCGCCACCTGGCAACGCTGCCGCGTGCACTTCATGCGCAACGTGCTCGCCCATGCCGGCAAGAGCGGGCGGCGCGTCGTCTCCGCCTTCATCGGCACGGCGTTTGCGCAGGATGACGCTGAATCCGCGCGAACCCAATGGCGCCGCGTCGCCGACCAACTGCGGCCGAAGCTACCGAAGCTACCGAAGCTCGCGGCCTTCCTCGACGACGCCGAGGTCGACGTGCTGGCCTATATAAGCTTCCCTTCAGCGCATCGCACCAAGCTGCATTCGACCAATCCGATCGAACGCCTCAACGGCGAGATCAAGCGGCGCACCGAGGTGGGGGGATCTTCCCCAACGAGGACGCCATCGTCCGCCTGGTCGGCGTCATCCTGCTCGAACAGAACGACGAATGGGCGGTGCAGCGCGCCCGCTACATGACGCAGGAAACCATCGCCCCGATCGGCGATGATCCCGCCGTCAGCCTCCCGGCTTTCGCCAGCTGACCGGCCCGGACCAACCCGGCAGTCGCGGTGACCCGCCGCCAGCTACACCACCTCAGGGGACACGATCACAACAATAGTGAATCCGACGGGCAAGGACGAGGCCAACAGCGGCTGCAACGGTCAGGCCCTCATTATATCGATAAACGCGCCGAATGAGCCTCGCAACGCGGCCCCAGAAAAGTTTTGCAGGTTAGGTGCCGGCCGGTTGTCTTTTTAACTGAGAGTTAGTGATTGCGGTTTCCGCAGCGCTGGCGTTTTGGGGTTCTTTCGGAGGCGGCGGGCGTTCGTGCAAGATCGTAGTCGGTACAAGGATCGCGGGCCATCGTCCGCGTGCTGGGCTTTGCTTTGCCTGAAGACGGCCGTTGTGACGCTGGCGGCCAGCGCTGCGGTGTCATCGCCGGCATTCGCGGCAAAACAGACGCGCGCGGATCGCTCGTCCGCGGCAAACACGGCTGCATCGAACGAGGCTGCGCGGCCTGCAGCGCTCTCGAATGCGCAGGCCGGAACCGAAACGCTGCCGCAAACACCCGCATCCACACAGCGCTTCGATATCGATGATTTTGCCATCCAGGGCGCCGACAAGCTTCCGCAAATCGAAATCGAAGAAGCGATCTATCCGTTCCTGGGACCAAACAGGGGCGTGGAGGATGTCGAGAAGGCCCGCGCCGCGCTGGAGAAAGCCTATCACGACCGCGGCTATCAGACTGTCAGCGTCTCGGTGCCGGAGCAGAACGCCCAGCGCAAGGTCGTCACACTGAAAGTCACCGAACTGAAGGTCGGGCGGCTGCGCGTGAAGAACTCGCGCTACTTCGACATCGACAAGATCAAGAATCGCGCGGGCTCTCTGAAAGAGGGCGCGCTGCCGAATTTCAATGACGTGACAAAAGACGTCGTGGCGTTGAACCAGTGGTCGGACCGGCGGGTAACGCCGGCGCTGCGTGCGGGCGTCACGCCCGGTACCGTTGACGTCGATCTCAATGTGGAAGACACCGCGCCAATTCACGCCAGCGCCGAATACAACAACCGGCAATCACCCAACACGACGGCGACGCGGTTCAACGCGACGGTCCATTACGACAATCTGTGGCAGCTCGGCCATTCGCTGAGCTTCAGCTATCAAGTCGCGCCGGAGCGGAACACGGACGCCGAGGTGTTTTCCGGCTCCTATCTGGCGCGCGTGCCGAACGTCGATTGGTTGAACGTTCTCGTCTACGCGGTGAAATCCAGCAGCAGTGTTGCGACCGTCGGCGGCATGAATGTCGTCGGCCCCGGACAGATCTTCGGCGGTCGCGCGGTGATGACGCTACCGGCGCGGGAGAACTTCTTCCATACGCTGTCGGCGGGTCTCGACTACAAACACTTCGACCAGACCGTGATGCTCGGCCGCGACGGTTTCTCCTCGCCGGTGACGTATTACCCAGTGGTCGCAAGCTATGGCGCGACGTTTCAGAACGCGAACTTCACGACCCAGCTCAACGCGTCGGTGACCTACAACCTGCGGCCGATCAGCAGCGCGTGGGATGAGTTCGACGCAAAGCGCTACAAGGCGTCACCGAGCTTCACGCACTACAATCTCGATGTGTCGCACACCCATGAACTGGGTGAGGGGTTTCAGCTTTACGGCAAAGCGCAGGGCCAGATCTCCGATGGGCCGCTGGTCTCCTCCGAGCAGCTCAGCATCGGCGGCCTCGATACCGTGCGCGGCTATCTCGAATCGGAGGTGCTGGGCGACAACGGCGTGGTCGGCAATCTGGAATTGCGCAGTCCAAATATCGGCGAATGGCTGCAGAAGCACGTCAAGGACGAGACCGGGCAGGGGCCGTCGCGCTTCACCACCTTCAACGATTGGCGGGTCTTTGGCTTCGCCGATGGCGGTCACGCGACCGTGCTGACCTCGCTTCCAGAACAGCGGGCGCAATTCGATGTCTGGAGCTACGGCGTCGGCACCCGCTTCAAGGTGTTCAATTACGTCAACGGCATGATCGCCTATTCGGTGCCGATGGTCAGCCAAGCCTTCACGCAGGCGAACGATCCGCGTGTGAATTTCCGCATTTGGGGTGAGTTCTGATGACAACGGGGTTGGGTGACATGCGCGTGCGCAAATCGGGGTTTCGGCGGGCGACCGCAAATGTCTTGACGGCTGCGTTGTTCGGGCTTGTCGGCGCCTTGACGCTGTTGCCCTCGCCAGCAAAAGCGTGGTGGAACGACGACTGGTCGTTGCGCAAGAAGATCACCATCGACGCCAGTGCCTCGGGCGCCGGCATCACGGATCCGATCGGCACCACGCCGGTGCTGATCCGGCTGCATGTCGGCAACTTCCGGTTTGCTGCGGCGAAAGACGACGGCAGCGATCTGCGTTTCGTCGCCGGAGACGACAAGACACCGCTCAAGCACCACCTCGAAAAGTACGACTCGTTGCTCGGCGAAGCCCTGGTCTGGGTGGCGGTGCCGAACGTGCAGGCCGGTGCCAAGACCGAGATCTGGCTTTACTCCGGCAACAAGAAGGCGGCCGCGACCAATGACGCGAAGGGGACCTACGACCCGGACACCCTTCTGGTCTATCACTTCAGCGAACGCGGCACCCCGTCGCTGGACTCCTCGGTGTGGAGCAACAATGCGCAGAGCATTGCCCAGCCGGCGGACGGCGCCATCGTCGGCACCGGGCTTCGCCTCGGTGGCAACTCGGCGCTGACGTTGCCGGCATCGTCGTCACTCGGCTTGGCAGCCAATGCGCCGTTTTCCTGGTCGGTCTGGATCAAGCCGGCCGCGCTGGTGCCGAACGCGGCGCTGTATAGCCGCCGCGACACCGCGGCATCCAACGGGCTCGTCATCGGGCTCGACAATGGCGTCCCCTTTGTGGAGGTCACCAATGCGGGCACCATCCAGCGCAGCGGCGCTGGCGCGGCGCTCGCGCCGGGTGGCTGGCATCATTTCGCGGCGATCGCCAACAACGGTCAGGTCGCGCTCTATCTGGATGGCGCGCTCTATGCGTCGGTTGCGGCGGCGCTGCCAGCACTCAATACAGTCGCCCTGATCGGGGGTGACACGCCCACCTCCAATACATCCCCGATCGCCCCCGGGGCGGCGCCGTCCGCATCCTCACAGTCTGATTCCGCTGCTGTGCCGGATGCGGACGGTGGCGCGACCGCAACACCAGAGGCTGCTCCTGCCGCTCCGGCTCCGGTGGCGGCGCTGGCCGGCTTTGTCGGCGACATCGACGAGTTGCAGATCGCCAAGGTGGCGCGGCCCGCGGGCTTCATCAAGTTTGCGGCGACCGGGCAGGGACCGGACGCAGCCAAGCTGGTGTCGTTCAGCGTCGATGAAGAAACCGCAAGCTGGCTGTCGGGTTATTTTGCGGTGATCCTCAAATCGGTGACGCTCGATGGCTGGGTCGTGATCGGCATCCTGGCGATCATGGCGGCGCTGAGCTGGGTGGTGATGGTTGACCGGGTCTCGTACCTGAACAAGCAGACCAGGGCCAACGCCCGCTTCGCGAAGAGCTTCCGCGAGGTGTCTTCGGACCTGACGATGCTTGACCGCGGCGATGCCGATGAGATCGCAACGCTAGGGGGCCGGCTGAGTGAAGACGATGCGACGATGATGCGCGCGTCGTCGCTCTATCGCATCTATCACATCGGCGCCTTGGAAATCCGCGGTCGCTTCGCCGGCAATGGAACGCGCGCACCGATCCTCTCGGCGACTTCGATCGCGGCGATCCGCGCGACGCTCGACAGCGGTTACGTCAAGGAGATGCAGAAGCTCAACCGCCTCATGGTGGTATTGACCATTGCGATCTCCGGCGGCCCGTTCCTAGGCCTGCTCGGCACCGTGGTCGGCGTCATGATCACATTCGCGGCGATTGCGGCGTCGGGCGACGTCAACGTCAACGCCATCGCTCCGGGCATCGCGGCGGCTCTGGTGGCGACCGTCGCCGGCCTTGGCGTCGCGATCCCGGCGCTGTTCGCCTACAACTACCTGATCTCGCGCATCAAGGATCTGACCACCGACATGCAGGTCTTCGTCGACGAGTTCGTCACGAGGATGGCGGAGCTGTATTCCGCCGACCGCGAGCGGTCCGATCAGATCGATCGACGCATGGCCGCGGAGTAACGGCGATGCAGATCCAGAGCGACGCCAAACCATACGACGACATCAATATTACGCCGATGCTGGATCTCGCTTACGTGCTGCTGGTGATCTTTATCATCATGACGACGGCGACGGTGCAGGGCCAGAAGGTCAATTTGCCGAAAGCCTCCGCCGCGCCAAGTCTGGCCACGCAGACCACGAAGGCGATCACCGTCGCCAACGACGGCAAGATCTTTCTCGACACGATTCCGGTGACGTTGCCGGAACTCGAGCAGCGCCTGGTGCAGCAAAAAGCGCTGACCCCGGAGTTCCCGGTGGTGCTGCGCGGCGATTCGGCCGCGCAATACCAGAACGTAATGGACGTGCTCGATTTGCTCGGCCGCATCGGCCTCACTCAGGTCGGTCTCGCAACCAAACCACTGGTGAAGTGACGGAGGCAATGATGCGGCTCGCACCCATGCGCAACTCCATCGATCATGCGACTACTGGTGGTCGCTTGCTGCGGCGCGTGCGCGCGTGGTTTGCGGCAGGCATCCCCGCCTGCGAAGTTGCGCCGGGTGAACCGCGCGAGGTCGAGCCGCGGAGCGTCGTGCCGGAGACCGTTGGTGTCGACGACACGAAATCGGCAATTCTGCTTCCATTCCCGATCCATGGCGAGGCATTGCTGGTCAAGCTTGCGGACCTGCTGCGGGACCGTGTCGCCAATCGCGCGTCGGCGCGCGATGGGTTTCTGCTGACCGTATCGCGGACGCCGCACTCGCGGCTGCTAATCGATGACGCCAGCTACGTCGAGTTCCACGCACACAGGTCAATGTATCATCTCGTGGTCGAGGCTGGGCTCGATACGACCGTCATGCTCGACACCACCGACTTCGACACCCTTGTCCAATTCGTCGTTCAGTACATCAACGGCAGGCTTTCGGATTCGACGGCGCTGGAGGTCGCGTCGTGAGCTTTCCGACCGAAATCAAGCATCGATTGATGCGCGCTGTTGCACCGAGCCGCGCCGACAATCGTGGCGAGGGCAATTCATATGTGCGCTACGGCGCGGCACTGGCGATGACCGCTGTCCTCTTTGGCGGTGCGGCGTATCTGTTCGTCGGCCACGACGATATGCCGCCGCCGCGGCAGGTGCGCGATCTCACGATCGTCAACATCGTGCCGCCGCCGCCGCCTCCGCCGCCGCAGAAAATGCCCGAGCAGAAGATGATCGAGCAGCCGAAGATGGCGGAGCCGGAGTTCAAGGAAGACAAGCCGCTGGAGAAGCCGCAGGACGAGCCGATCAAGGACGCCAAAAACAGCGAGCCGCCCGGTCCGCTCTCGCTCGACGCCAAGGCGGTCGGTCCCGGCGACCTGTTCAACCTTGGCGGCAAGCCGGGTGGCAGTCCCTATGGCGGCGGCGGCGGCGGTAGCCGCTGGGGCTGGTACGCCTCGATCGTGCAATCGCAAATCGAAGCCGCGTTGCGCGGCAACAGCCGGACCCGCAACGCGGTCATGCAAGTGCGAGTCCGGCTGTGGGCCGACGGCTCGGGGCGCATCAGCCGGGTGGAACTGATGTCCTCGACCGGCGACGCCGGACTCGACGCGGTGATCCGCAACGACGTGCTGGGTTCGCTGACGCTGAGCGCGCCACCCCCTAGGGACATGCCGATGCCGATGGTCACGCGCGTCACCGCGCGCCGGCCGAGTTGAGGGCAGCCGCGATGAATTTCGAAGAGCACGATTGGGCCGAGAAACGGCTCGATCAATCGATGCCGGATGGCAAACAGAATGAAGACCGGAGCGACACGTCATCATCCGCCGCGGTGCGCGCGCAAATCGAAGCCGCGTTTCGCAACCGGCAGGTGCGGATCCAGTTCTGGGCCGATGACTCAGGTCGCGTCTATCGCATGCGGCTGGTCTGCGCGACCGGCAATGCCGATCTCGATGCGGTTATTCGCGATGACGTGCTGCAAAGCTTGATGCTGAGCGAACTCCGAAACGACATGCCGACAGACCTGGAAGTGACCGCCCAGCTGTCCGCCGATCATGACTGCCGGGCGATTCAACACACGTCGAGCGACGCGTAAAGGGGATTGGGACTGATGCTGAAGATGACTATGAATGCTCGCTGGCGCGAGATTGCATGGGCCGTGCCGTTGTGCGCGCTGCTTGGCGCCACAACGGCTTTGGCGCAGAGCGCCGGCGATCCGGGGGAGGCGCTCGCTCGGAAGGGCGACTCGAAAAAGCCGGCGATTTCGCGGGCCAAACCGACTTCGCCGAATGCGACCGTCAACCTCCTCAACCTGATGGTGAAGCGGAAGATTCTCAGCGAAGAGGAAGCACAGGCGCTGATCAAGCAGGCCGAAGACGAGGCTTATGTATCGCGGCAGGCTGCCAAGGATGCAACCGTCAAGGCGGATGAGGCCGCAAAGGCGGCGAATGCGGCGGCGTCAGTCGCCAATCCGCCCGGCACGCGGCACGTCACCTATGTGCCGGAGATCGTCAAGCGGCAGTTGCGCGATGACATTAGACAAGAGGTGATGGCAAGGGCTCACAAGGAAAACTGGGCTTCACCGGGCGCCTATCCGGAATGGGCGCAGCGCATCCGTTTCCACGGCGACATGCGCGCGCGCTATCAGGGCAGCTTCTTTCCCACCGGCAACGACCCCAGCGGCACCGTCAATTTCAGCGCGATCAACAGCGGTTCGCCGTTCGATAACTGCTTTGCCCTGGGTTGCAGCAATCCCTATTACGCGCCGACTTTCAACACCGCGCAGAACCGTGAACAGTACCGCTTCCGCGCCCGGCTCGGGATGGACGCGGATTTGGCCAACGGCTTCACCGCGGGGCTGCGCATCGCCACCGGCGAGAACAACTCACCGGTTTCGACCAACCAGACCTTCGGCGCGAATGGCGGAAATTTCTCCAAATATGCGTTGTGGCTCGACCGCGGCTTCCTGAAGTATCAGACCTGGAACGACGATCTCACGCTATCGGTCGGCCGCTTCGACAACCCGTTCTGGTCGCCGACCGATCTCGTTTGGTACAAAGATCTGGGGTTCGATGGCGTCGCCGTGCAGGCCAAGCGCGAAGTGTTCGAAGGCTTCACGCCGTTCATCGTCGCCGGCGCATTCCCGATCTACAACACCGACTTCAACGCCGGCATCAATCTTGGCCGCAGCGGAGCCAGTCCGGGCGATCCGAACGCCGGTCTGCCCCACAAATTGCCCAGCAATGACAAATGGCTGTTCGGCGGCCAGGCTGGCTTCGGCTATGAGGTCAGCCCGGAATACGCCATGCGCTTCGGCGCCGCCTATTACGACTTCAGCAACGTTCAAGGACAGCGCTCCAGTCCCTGCACGGTGCGGAGCGCCTCCGACGTCTGCGACACCGATATCAGACGGTCGCTGTTCGCGCAGAAGGGCAACACCTACAGGGAATTGCGTAACATCATTCCGGACGCGTTCAACAATTTCGGAGCGACCAACCAATTCCAGTATTTTGGCCTCGCCAGTGAGTACCGGCCGGTGGTCGCCAGCGGTCAGCTTGACCTCGGCCATTTCCACCCCGTCCACGTCGTGCTCGACGGCGAGTATGTGGTGAATACCGCGTTCAACCGCGATCTGCTGAACCAGACCGCCGTCAACAACAAGGCGCCGACGGTCAACGGCGTCCCCAGCAGCCCGCAGTTTGATGGCGGCAATCAGGGCTGGATGGGGCGTGTGACGGTCGGCAACAGGCAGATCAAGTACCTGTGGGACTGGAACGTGCATGCCGGTTACAAATACCTGGAATCGGACGCGACCATCGATGCCTTCGCCGATTCCGATTTCGGGCTCGGCGGCACCAACCTCAAGGGCTACTTTCTCGGCGGCAATCTCGGCCTCAGCGAGAATGTCTGGGCGTCCTTGCGCTGGATGAGCGCCACCAACATCGGCGGTTCGCCTTACGCCGTCGATGTCCTCCAGGTCGACCTCAACGCGAAGTTCTGATCATGACACCACGTATCAATATCAATCTTGCGGCGTTCGCCGTGATCTCGGCCGTCATGATGGCGAGTACGGCCTATGCCGACACCGAAACCGAACGGCTGCGCGAGGCGTTGCGCAGCGCCACCGCGCAGACGCGCCAGCTGGAGGACCAGCGCACCGCGCTGCAAGCAAGGGTCGCGGAGTTCGACCGCGAGAAAGCCGCTGCCAAAGCCCAGGTCGACGCTGCGAAGGCCGAGGTTCGCGACATTCAGAAACAACACCGCGAGGCAATCGAGGAGTTCAACAAGCGCCTCGCCGAACGCGACGAAACGCTTGAGAAATGGAAGGCGGCTTACGAAGAGGCGGCGACGGTGGCGCGGACCAAAGACGCCGAGCGAGCGAAGTTCGAGGGGCAGGCGGCGGCGTACAAGGCCAGCACCAAGAACTGCGTCGCCAAGAACGGCCAGCTGTTCAAGGCCGGCGGTGAATTGCTGCAGCAGTACCAAGAGGTCACCATCGGCGACACCATCGTTGCCCGGGAGCCTGTGCTTGGGTTGCGGCGTGTCGAGATCCAGAACCGGATCCAGGAGAGTCGTGACAAATTGCTCGATCAGAAGGTGACACCATGAACGATCTCATCACCCGGATGGTGCGACCTGGCCGCATCACGGCGATTGCCGCGGCCCTGCTGTGCGTTCCGGTAGTCGCGCTCGGCCAGACGCCGCCAACGTCGCTGCGTCCGGCTCAGGCCCCCGCTAAGCCGAAGCCGGCGCATCCGGGCGTGGTCGCACAGCCGCCAGCCGGACCGGCTGCCGGCACGCAGGACCTGACGACGGGCAAAACTGCGGCCGGCCGCGGTGACGTCGTCGCGCGGGTCGGCAATAGCAACGTGTCGGCAGACGACATTCGCAGCTACGTCGCAGCTCTGGGACCGCGCGACCAGGCCGCACTCGCGCAGGACCCGGCCTTGCTCAGCCAGGCCGTGCGCATGCTGCTCGCCAATCGGCTAGTGTTGCAAGAGCTTCTCGCCAAAAAATGGGACCAGCAACAGAGCGTCGCAGCGCAGCTCGACCGGGTGCGCGAGAGCGCGCTGGTCGAACTCTATCTGCAAAGCGCGTCAACGCCGCCGACCAACTTCCCGGGCGAGGACGAGCTGCAAAAGGTCTACGACGCCAACCGCAGTGCGCTGCTGGTGCCGCGCCAGTTCCAGCTGGCGCAGATTTTTGTTGCCGCCCCCAAAGATGCCGACAAGGCGACCGAGGACAACGCCAATAAGAGCCTCAATGAGATCCAGCGTCAGCTGAAAACGCCCGGTGCGGATTTTGCCGCGATCGCCAATGAAAACGACGGCAAGAATAGCGGCGATCTCGGCTGGCTTGCGGAAAACCAGATCCGTCCGGAAATCCGCGCCCAGCTGATGGGAATGGCCAAGAACGCGATCTCCGATCCGGTCCGGCTCGACGACGGCTGGCATATCCTCAAGCTCATCGACACCAAGGCGGCCTATACCCGCACCCTGCCGGAGGTGCGCGATCAATTGATTCAGCAGATGCGCGCCGAGCGGGCGACCATGCTGCGACAAGCCTACCTCACAGAATTGCTCAAGAGGCATCCGCCGGTTCTCAACGAACTCGCGCTGTCGAACCTCTTCGACAAGCCCTCCCGATAACGCATCGCTCGGAGACCATCATGCCCGATACCAACATCGACAAACTATCCCTCGACAGCTTGCGCGAGGTGCTGCAACAGGCCGGCTATCGGGTCGAGACGGTGACCGATCCGATCGCCAATGTGGCGTATCTGCGCTCGGCGACCAACGGGCTCGCATTCGATATCCGTGCCGGCAACCGGCTCGCTGACGGCAGCGCGGAGTTTGTCGATATTGCTTTTACCGCGATCCTTCAGGTGCAGGGCGATCTGCCGCTCGATCTGGTCAACCGCTGGAATGCGAGCCGCCGCTTCGCACGGTTGCAGCTCAGCCAGCCTTTCCTCGTGCTCTCGCTCGACGTCTGCGTCGCCGGCGGCGTCGCGCCCAACCATCTGCGCGCCCAGATCGAGATCTGGGATCACCTGGTGCAGCAGCTGATCACGTATCTGCGCGAGGAACTGCCCAAGCTAGCGCCCGTCAACACGCCCAGTCCTGGCGCCGCATTGAACCACCAGCCCAAGGTCGCGTCGCCAGGCGATGACGCCGGCGAGTCCGCGTCGTCTGTCAGCGCGGCGTAACGGCGTCCTTCCTCGATCCGCTCTCGTCCGTTTGCTCCACTTGCTCCGAAAGTCGCCAGCCATGTCCGCGAATGTCAAAGCCTCCCGGTCGCGTCGTTGCCGCCAACGAAGCTTGACGGTATCGCCCGGCAAGCCGGTGCTGGCGCGGGCGGTGTCGCGCCAGATGTTGCTGGCCGGCTGCAGCGCGCTTGCCATCATGCTGGCCGCGCCGAACGCCCATGCCGTTGTGGTCGGCGGGGGAAGTGGCGAAGGCACGATCGTCTCGGCGCCCAACCTCGCGACGGATGCGGCGCGGGCGGCCGCGCAGCAGGCCCAGCAGGCGGCGCAGAAGGCACAGCAATCGCTGGAGCGCGCCACCCAAGCCCTGCAATCGATGCAGTCAATCCAGGCCGCAGCCCGCGCCGCCGCCCAGGCTGCGCCGGGCGCGGTGCCGAACGGGCTTGCCCCCGGTGGCCTGCAGGAGGCGCCGGGGGTGAGGCAGGACCCCTCGCTGTGGCAGGGCGCGCGGTTGCCGACGGAGACCCGAGCGGGCGGTCAGGTCCAGGTCACCGTCGAGCAGACGGTGTCCAGGGCTATTCTCAATTGGCGCAGCTTCAATGTGGGCAAGGAGACGGCGCTTACTTTCAACCAGCAGGGCAACCGCGACTGGGTGGCGCTGAACCGGGTGACGGGCGACACCGGCCCGAGCCAGATCCTGGGCTCGATCAATGCCGATGGCCAAGTCTATGTCATCAACCAGAACGGCATCCTTTTCGGCGGATCGTCGCAGGTCAATGTCGGCGCGCTGGTCGCCTCGGCAGCGAAGATCACCGACGAGCAGTTCCGCAACAGAGGCCTCTATTCGGCCCAGACCGGTGGCAGCTATCTGCCGAGTTTCACCGACGCCGGCGGCAAGGTGATCGTCGAGGCGGGCGCGCGGATCGCGACCCATGCACCGAAATCGGTCACCGCGGGCGGTGGCTTCGTCATGCTGCTGGGCCAGGAGGTGAAGAATGCCGGCCAGGTGCTGCTGCCGAAGGGCCAGGCGCTGCTCGCGGCCGGCGACGATTTTGTCCTGCGTCGCGGCTACGGCACCGATGGCAATCAGGCCTCCACCACCCAGGGCAGCGAGATCGCGCCGATTATCCGCGCTGGAAGCCTCAGTGGCAGCGTCACCAATAACGGCCTAATCTTCTCCCAGCAGGGCGACATCACGCTGGCCGGCCGCACCATCGCGCAGCACGGCGTCCTGGTATCGACCACCTCGGTCAACACCCGAGGCACTATCCATCTGCTGAACTCCGCGACAGATGGGCTGGGCAGCGTCACCTTGGGGGCTTCCAGCCTCACCGACATCCTCCCCGAACTCGACAGCAGCGAGACCGCGCTGAACGCGCAGCGCGACGCCTTGATCAAGGCCTCCGGTGAGGTCGCGCATCTGCCGGTGCGCAGCGCGCCGTTCGACAACCTGTCGCTGCTATCCGACCGGCTCGACCAGTCGCGCATCGAGATCGTCACCGGTGGGAATGTGCTGTTCAAGTCCGGCTCGCTGACCATCGCACAGGGCGGCCAGGTCGCGGTCTCGGCGGGCCAACGCATCTTCACCGAGAGTGGATCGACCATCGACGTCTCTGGCGTGCGCGGCGTGCTGCTGCCGGTGACAGCCAACAACATCAAGGTCAACATCCAGGGCAATGAGCTGCGCGACAGCCCGGTCAACCGCGACAGCACGTATTTGAAGAATGCCAACGTCTGGATTGATTTGCGCGACCTGGTCTTGGTGCCGAAGGAGACCGGCGGCTACGCCAGCGACCGCTATTACACGCCGGGCGGGCTGCTGGAGGTCTCCGGCTATCTCAACACCACCGCGCATAAGATCGGCGAATGGACCGCCCTTGGCGGCACCATCACGCTGTCGGCCCCGGAGGTGGTGGCGCAGCGGGGATCGGTGTTCAACGTCTCTGGCGGCTCGATCACCTATGAAGCCGGCAACATCCGCACCAGCAACTTCCTCGGGGCCGACGGCCGGCTCTACAACATCGCCAGTGCCCCCGCCGACATGCTGTATTATGGCTTGGGCGAGGGCTTCATCCGCAAGCACGAGCGCTGGGGCATTACCGAGGTGTGGATGAGCCCACTCGGGCGTGGCCGGGAAAGTTTGCATTGGGATCCGGGCTACACGGTCGGCCGCGACGCCGGTCGCCTCAATCTGTCCACGCCGACTGCGATGTTCGAAGCCGAGATCATCGCCGACGTCATAGCCGGCGAGCGCCAGAACAGCCCACGCGCGGCCAATGTCGCCGACGGCTACAAGCAGGTGCAGAACGCCGCAGCGGTGGCCGGTACGGTGGGGATCGGGCAATATACCGCGCTCGGGCAGCCGGATCTCTATAACAGCGACGTTCGGATCGGAGATGTCTCCTTCGTCACGGCGGCGCTCGGTGCTGCCGATGTTCTGCCGAGCGGCCGCGCCAATACCGTGTGGCTCGATGCCCGGCATCTTTCCGAACAGGGGCTCGGCGGCCTGCAGATCGGCACCCGCGGCACCATTACCATCGACGGGGATCTCACGCTCGCCAAGGGCGGCGCGCTCGGTCTCATCGCGCCGATCGTCGAGATCAAGGCCGACATCACGGCCCAGGGCGGTTCGATCGACGCGACCAATGTGTTCACGTCCGCGTTGCTGGGCACTGTCAACCTTGCATCGAACGGGATGTCGCGGATCGCGGTGCGCGCGGGTGCCGTGCTCGATCTCAGCGGCGTGCAAGGCCTCGACGCGCCGGGGCAGGATCCGAATGTGCTGGCTTATCTCAATGGCGGTTCGGTCTCGCTGCGTTCGAGCCGCGATGTTGTCGTCGAAGACAACGCGGCGATCGACGTGTCGTCGGGCGCTGCAATGCTCAGCACCGGCAAGATCCAGGGCGGCCGGGCCGGCTCCGTCACGCTCAAGGCCAATCTCAACGGAACGAATTCCACGGGTGACCTGACCCTTGCCGGCGACGTGCGCGGCTATGGCATGAACGGCGGCGGCACGTTGACTCTGCAGACCGATCGCGTCGCGATCGGGGCCGCGTCCGACATCACCGGCGCGGGTACGCTGGCGCTGGCCGCGAATTTCTTTTCCAAGGGGTTCGGCTCTTACACGATCATCGGCAACCGCGGCGTGACGGTGGCGGACGGTGCGATCGTGGATGTCACGATGCCGGTCTATCGCCTTGCGAATTCGACGGCGGCGGGCCTCGAAGCCTGGACGCCGCCGGTTTACACGGCCGACAGCCTGACCGGCGTGCTGACGCAGCGCGGCGGGGCCAGTCTGACGCTGCAGGCCGGCAACAGCCAGTTGCCGGCAAGCGAGTTGCCGTCGGTCGGTCTCACCGTCGGCACGAAGGCCGCGATCAGTGTCGATCCCGGCAAGTCGATCGCCCTGAGCAGTGTCGGGCAACTGACGGTCGACGGCACGCTGCACGCGGCAGGCGGCAACATCTCGCTCAAGACCATCGATCTGGTGGGGTCCCAGGTCGATAAGGTTGCAGCCACGACCAACAACCGTTCGATCTGGATCGGCGAGCGCGCCCGGCTCGATGTGGCAGCACAGGCCGCCACCGCGCTCGATGCAGGCGGAGGACGCTATGGCGTTGTCGCCAATGGCGGCAGCATCGTGATCGGTGGCGAGATCGATAGCGCGCTGGGGCAGGCGACGAGCTCCAACAACTTCATCGTGGTGCGGCCCGGCGCGGTGCTCGACGCCTCCGGCACCGCGGCGACGCTGGACGTCGCCGGTCTCGGCAGCGTCGACGTCGCCAGCAATGGCGGCAGCATCTCGCTGGTCTCCAATAACGGATTGTTCCTCGACGGTACGATGATCGCCCGCGCCGGCGGAGCCGGGGCGGCAGGAGGCAGCCTGAACGTCGCGCTGCAGATGCCGGAATACCGCATCACCAGCGGTGACCTGGTGAATCTTCCGCTGGCCGATCCGGCCTATCGGGCATTGCGTCAGATCGTTCTCGCCGATCGGCAGGGTAGCTCGGTGCTGGGTGCCAACCTGCAGGCCGGTGCGGCCGATCCGGCCCTCGCCTATGGTTACGGGCGCCTCGGTGCCGACACCGTGGCGCGTGGCGGCTTCGACAATCTGTCGGTGATGAGCAGCGCCATCGGTTTCGACGGCAATGTCAGCCTGCGTGTCGGGCAGAGCCTGAACCTCTACAGCGATATGATGATGCCGGTGACCGGCAGTACGCAGGATGCCCGGATCACGCTGGCCGCCGCCTATGCCCGGCTCGGCCAGATCAACTACGTCTACAAGGAACCGGACCCCCAAAAATCGCGCACACCGGTCTTCACTGCCGACCCGATACGCTACGACGTGCAGCTCGACGTCGCCGCGCAACTGATCGACATTCGCGACACCGTCAATCTGACCTTCGGCAAGACGCGGCTGGCAAGCGCCGGCGATCTGCGCTTCGTACAGGGCGTGCGGCCCATGGGCGGTCTGATCAGCACGTCGCTGCTCAGTCCCGGCAGCGTCACGCTGCGCGCGGCGCAGGTCTATCCGACGACGGGCACGGTCGCGCAGGTGCAGGTCGGGCAAAACACCGTGAACGCTGTGATCGGCTATGATCCGGCGCAGACACTGCGCATCGAGGCAATTTCGGCCGAGACGCCGGCGGTGCCCTATTCGGTGTTCGGCGACCTGACGCTGGCCGCGGCCGTGGTCGAGCAGGCCGGCGTCGTTCGTGCGCCATTGGGCAAGCTGACGATCGGAGCGGGCGGCTATGACAACAACAAATCCACCCGTGTCACCCTGCTGGCGGGCAGCCTGACCTCGGTCAGCGGTCGCGGGCTGGTGATGCCCTATGGCGGCACCATCGACGGTCTGAGCTACAGCTACAACGGCAAGAACGTGACGCTGATCGGCGCCGGCGGTGCGAGCTTCGTCGGCGGCAGCGGCGGGCTGACAGTCGGTGTTGCTTTGGGCGGACAGAGCGCGGTGGTCGAAACCGGCGCGGTGCTGGATCTGTCCGGCGGTGGCGATCTCACCGGCGCGGGCTTCATCAGCGGCCGCGGTGGCTCGGTCGATATTCGCACGACGGCATTCGCCAACGCCAATCCCGGCAACAGATTCAGCGCGTCCGGCAATACGGTCTATGCGATCGTGCCGGGCTTCAAGGGCAACTACGCCCCGGTGGGGTCGGAAAACGGCGCGAACGATCCGGTTGTCGGGCGCCAGATCACCCTGGACGGCAGCGTGCCTGGGCTGCCGGCCGGCACCTATACGTTGATGCCCGCGACCTATGCGCTGTTGCCCGGCGCGTTCCGCATCGAGATCGGCGCGCAGCAATCGCGCGCTGTTGTCGCCGGCGCCCATGCTGTCGGCAACGGTTCCTATCTCGCCTCGGGCCAGCTCGGCATTGCCAATACGACGATCAAAGACAGTCTCCTCAGCCGGATCGTGGTGACGCCGGGCGCCGTGCTGCGCAGCTATTCGAACTACAACGAAACCAGCTTCGCCAATTATGTGGTCGCCGATGCCGTCAAGCGCGGCGTGCCGCGGGCCATGTTGCCGATCGATGCGCGCAGCCTGCTGCTGAATCTCAATCCCGGCGCCGGCATCAATGCCTTCCGTTTCAACGGCAGCGCGCGTTTCGATGCGGCGAAGGGCGGCCATGGCGGCGCCGTGATGGTCGCGACCAGTTCCGGCGGCGGCTCCGATATCGAGATCGTGGCGGAAGGCGGTACGGCGACGGCCGGCTTCGCCGGATTGTCGATCGATTCATCGATGCTCAATTCGCTCGGCGCGTCGCGCATCGTGGTCGGCGGCATTCAATATGTCACTTACGGGCAGGGCGGCCGGCTCGTCGATAGCGCCGACTCCACGCAATTCATCTATCTGCGTTCGGGCTCGCTGCTGGCGGCGCCCGAAGTCTTTCTGATGGCCAACAGCAACAACACCCGAACCGGAAGCGGCATCGTCATCGAGCAGGGCGCACGTATCAACACCATCGGCAAAGGCGCTGCTGCCTATGACTCGCGGGACGGCTATGTCTATGCCGCGACCGGCAACCAGGTGATCGTGTCCAACGGCCTGCTCACTCTGGCGCCGAACACCGCTGCGGCGAATGCCGTCACGGCCAGCGGCGTCCGCATCGGCGTCTGTGACAGCGGCAACTGCAGCGGCCAGACCGAAATCTATTCCGAAGGCACCATCGCGCTGGCCACGCCGAACCAGTTCCAGATGAACGATGCCGTGGCCTACGGCACCCGCAATCTCACGATGTCGGTCAGCCGGATCAATCTCGGCGACAGCGCGGTGCTGATTGACGCGGCAGCGCGCAACATCCTGCCGAGCGGGCTGTCGATGAACCAGGCGCTGCTCGACCGCCTGCTGCGCGGCGATACGCGCTACGGCGCGCCCGGGCTCGAGACGCTGACGCTGTCGGCGTCCAATGCCGTCAACATCTTCGGCAGCGTGACGCTCGACACCGTCGATCCCGCGACCGGAAAATCGACGCTGGCCAATCTGGTGCTGGGCACCCCGGCAATCTACGGCGCCGGCGCCGCCGGCGATGTCGCCACCATCCGCACCGGCAATTTCATCTGGCGCGGATCGACGCTGGCGCCGGGCGAACTCGTCGCCGGCGGCGCCGGGACCGGCAGCGGCACGTTGAACATCGATGCCGAGCGCATCGTGTTCGGTTACGGCGCCAATTCGCGCCCGACCGGAAATGATGTCGATGGCCGGCTGGCGCTCGGCTTCGCCAATGTCAATCTGTCGGCGACCGACCGCGTCAGCGCCAACCAGCAGGGCAACCTGTCGGTCTATCAGTCGCGCGGCGCTTATGTCGCCGGCCAGGGCTACAGCTATAGCGGCGGCAACCTCACCATCGCGGCGCCTTTGGTGACCGGCGAGGGCGGCTCGGTCAACAGCATTACCGCAGGCGGCGCGCTGCGGCTGCTCGGAGCGGGCACGCCCGGCGTGGTCGCCACCGACACGCTGGGCGCGCAGCTGACGTTGAAGGGCGACAGCATCGCGCTCGACACCGCGATCGTATTGCCGAGCGGCAAGCTGACGCTGAAAGCGACCAATGACATTTCCCTGACCGGGGCGTCGCGGATCGATATGAGCGGCCGCGAGGTGGTGTTCAACGATGTCAGGAAATACAGCTGGGGCGGCGATGTCACGCTCGACAGCAGCAACGGCAACATCCGCCAGGCGGCCGGCTCGGTGATCGACCTGTCGGCGCGCTTCAACAATGCCGGCAGCCTCACCGCGATCGCGCTCGATGCCGCGGCGGGCACGGTCGATCTGCAGGGCGCGATCCTCGGCACCACCGTCGGGCGCTATGACGCCGGCGGCACGCTGGTGCCGTATCGCGCCGGCAGCGCCACCGTGCGCGCGCAAAACTTCGGCGATTTCGCCGCGCTCAATGCGCGGCTCAGTGCCGGCGGCGTGTTTGGCGCGCGCAGCTTCCAGATCAAGCAGGGCGACCTCACCATCGGCAACGAGCTGAAGGCCAGCGAGATCAACGTGTCGCTCGACAACGGGCGTCTCACCGTGGCCGGGACCATCGACGCCAGCGGCGAGAGCGTCGGCACTATCAGGCTTGCCGCGAAGAACGGCCTGACCCTGACGGGATCGGCGGTGCTCGATGCTCACGGCACCGTGCTGCGCGTCGACAGCTACGGCAAGATCATCGATAGTCCGAACCGTGCGATCGTCGAACTCAGTTCGGGCAATGGCCGGCTCACGCTGGCGCAGGGCGCGCGGATCGATCTGCGGCACGGCACCAGTGCGTCCGTTGGTTCGGCCGCCGGACAGAATGACGGCCGCGCCCGCGGCACGCTGGAGCTCAACGCGCCGCGGATCGGCAGCAGCGGCAGCGTCACCGACCTCGATGCCGTGGCTTATGGCGACATCGATATCGATGTCGGCGGCATGCCGAACATCCAGGGTGCCCGCTCGATCGCCGTCAATGCGATGCGCAGCTACGACGACGCGCCATACGCGGCGGATCCGGCGGCCAATGGCCGACGCTATCAGTACATCGATCAGGCCTGGCTGAAACACCGTCACGACGAAAGCACCGACTTCATCAATGCGGCGCGCGTCAACGCCACGCTGGTCAACGGCAAGCTCGCCGGCCTCAACAATGCGACCTATCGCGACGTCTTCCACCTGCGGCCGGGCGTCGAGGTGGTCAGCAAGACGGCGGACGGCGATCTCGTGGTGCAGGGCGATCTCGATCTGTCCGGCTACCGCTACGCCAGCCTCAATCCGCATTCCCAGTTCACCGGCATCGCCGGAGATGGATCTGGCGAAGCGGGCGCGCTGACGCTGCGCGCCGGCGGCGATCTCAATATCTATGGCAGCATCAGCGACGGCTTCGCCGCGCCGCCGGCGACGCAGGATGACACTGGCTGGCTGCTGCTGCCCGGCAAGGAATTCACCGGCGCCGATATCGTCATTCCGCGCACCGGCGTGATGCTCGCCACCGGCACCGTTTTCTTCGGCGCCAAGGCGCTGAACTTCGATCTGCCGATCCGGGCGCGTCTGTTTTCCGCCGGCATGGTGATCCCCGTCGCCAGCGCGCTGAATGCCGTGATGAACTTGACGCCGGGGATGGTCATAACCGCCAATATTCGCAACGCCGGCGGCACGATCCTCTACGCTGCGGGCACGATCATCGGGACCGCCGTGAAGCTGCCGGTCGGGACTCGGTTCGATGCCGGCTGGAAGATGCCGGTGAACGCCAGCCTGGCGGCGATGGTCTGGCCGAAAGGCGTTCCGCTGCCGGGCGTATCCACTGCGCAGTACCTTCTGAACGGCAACCTCACGCTTGCGATGGGGGCGGTATTGCCGGCCGGGACCGATATCAAACTGCCGGACGGCGTGGCGTCGGTCGAGTTGCGGCCCGGCGCCGCAGGCAAAATGTATGGCGTCGCGGCGATGCTGCCGGAGGGCTCGCAGTCGTGGTCGATGCGGCTGGTGGCCGGCGCCGATACCCAGGCGGCCGACAATCGCCTGACCGATCCGCATGCGACGTATGGCGATCTGCGATTGGCCGACCATCACTACGGCCTCTACGGCAAGTCCAAGCCGGGGGGCGCCCTGGTCTGGACGCAGGAAGGCGTCGACGGCTGGGGTGACCCCAACAACGCGTCGATTTTTGTGGGGGCGCCGGTCGACGAGGCCGCGCTCGGCTATATCGGCATGTGCACCGACAATCCCGGCTGGTGCGTGGTCAAGCCGGTCTTTACCTGGACCCAGTACGCAGCCGACGATCTCGCGAATCAAGGAATCCCCGGCATCGTCGTGGGCGCGGTGATCACCGACAAGTTTCTGGACAGTTTGATCCCCGGCCTCACCGTCGATTCCCTGTGCGCCGGCACGCCCTCCTACTGCCTGAACACGGCCAAGGACACGTTCGACTTGCTTCCCGGCAGCACGCGCTTCAGCGTGGTCCGCACCGGTGCCGCCGATCTCGATCTGCTCTCGGCGCGCAATCTGCAGATGAACTCGCTGTTCGGCGTCTACACCGCCGGCACGTCATCGACCACGACCAGCGGCAGCGATCCCTACAATCTGCCGCGGGCCAAGACCGCGTCGGGCACGGTGCTTGGCGACGCCAATCATGGCTACGATAAATTCGTCGATGGCGGGGCGGACAGCCTGGCGCGCGCCTGGTATCCGACCGGCGGCGGCAATCTCACCATCAAGGCGGGCGGCGATCTGACCGGCAATCTGATGACCCCGCCGGTCTACACCAGTGGTGTTGGTCGGCCCAATCCTAAGGACGTCGGTTACAACAGTGCTTCCATCGGCAATTGGCTGTGGCGGCAGGGCACCGGCACGACGCTCGGCGGCGGCGCCGATCAGGCCACCGCCTGGTGGATCAATTTCGGCAGTTACGTCGCGCGGAATGGCTGGGCCGACACCTTGATCGGCTTCACCGGTTTCGGCACGCTGGGCGGCGGTGATCTGCGCGTCGATGTCGGCGGCAATGCCGGCATCGTCACGCTGATGGGCAGGAACGTCGTCGCATCGGATGGTGTATCCGCGCAGGATCAGACCAGCAACCAGCGCACCCAAGGTCTCGTGCTGGCCGTGGGCAGCACCGGCCGTGTCGGCGCCGATGGCAGCCTGACGCTGACCGGCGGCGGCGACCTCGATCTGCGGGTCGGCGGCAAGCTCAATCCGGCCTCGCTGTACAAGGACGCCAGCTTCAACGGCACCGTCACCAATTTGCGCGGCGACACCAGCATCGCCGCAGCCTCGCTGGGCATCGTGAGCCCGACCTATGGCGTGCAGCCGATCGATCAGTCGCCGCGCGAAAGCCGAGCCTTTGACGTATTCAATGCGTCGCGGGGCTTGGCCTTCGGCGGTTTGCTCCTGGCGCCCGGCGATTCCACCTTCACCCTGAACAGCGGCAGCGATCTGGTGGTGTCCGGCGCCAGCGATCCCGGCCGCGTCACCACGATGATCGATGCACCCTATGGGCCAGACTATGGGCGCAACGGCGCGGCCGGCGGCAAAACCTGGTTCTCGCTCTGGACCGACCACAGCGCCATCCACCTGTTCTCGGCGGGTGGCGACCTGGTGCCGATCAGCCTCGGCACGTTTGTGCCTTCCACCGACTCGGCGATGATGTATCCGTCGATCCTCACCGCCGTCGCGGCCGGCGGCAGCTTCTACTACGGCAATGCGATCTCCGATCGCTCCGCCCTGATCTCGGACGTTTACGCGCCGCTGCTGCTGGCGCCTTCGGCCAACGCCAAGCTCGAATTCCTGGCCTCGGGCTCGATCTATGCGGGCGGCTACACCGTGGCCCGGACCAGCGCCTCGGCGGCGTCGCTGGCGACCCCGTTCCATCCGGCTTTCACCGTGATCGACCCGACAACAGGCGCCAGCGCATTCAGCAATCTGTCTGCGGCCGGAAACGTGGCCGATTGGAGCCAGGGCATCTATCCGCTGTTCGCCTTCGGGCCCAACACCGCCAGCACGGAATGGGGCTCCCTCGACCCGGCACGGTTCTACGCCGTCAACGGCGATCTCGTCGGCGTCAGCAGCGGCCGCATCGTCAGCTTCGCCGCGAATGATCCGACGCGGGCCGGACAGGTCTGGTATCAGGGCGCAGGCCCGGTGCGCATGATGGCCGGCCGCGACATCGTCGGCAGCGGCACCGCGATCGGGACCACCGAGGACGGGCTGGGGTCCAATTCCAATACCTACTTCTCCTCAACCGGCAATCTGTTCGTGCACAATGCCGAGACCGATCTGTCGCTGGTGCAGGCCGGGCACGACATCATCTACAGCAGCTTCAATGTTGCCGGTCCCGGCGCGCTGCAGATCACCGCGGGCCGCAACATCCAGATGGACAACAAGGCTGGCGTCGTCTCCGTCGGCCCGGTGGTCGCCGGCGATCACCGTCCAGGCGCCAGCATCACGATGCTGGCGGGTACCGGCGCGACAGAGCCGAACTACCAGGCGTTGCTACGCTATCTCGATCCGGCCAACCTGCTGCCGAAGGGGACGCCGCTCGACGGCTCCGGCAAGGTCGCCAAGACTTACGAGAAGGAGTTGGTCGCCTGGCTCAAAGATCGTGCCTTCACCGATAAGGACGTTGACGAGGTCGGCGCGAAGTTTGCCAAACTGTCGCCAGAGCAGGTCGCCAAGACTATCGGCGAGGCCCGCGCGAAGTTCGCCGATCTGACGTCCGAGCAACAGGCCATCTTCCTGCGTAAGGTCTATTTCGCCGAGTTGACGGCGGGCGGCCGCGAATACAACGACGCCACCAGCACGCGTTACGGCAGCTACCTGCGCGGTCGCGAGGCGATCGCGGCGTTGTTCCCGGATGCTTCGGCGACGTCGGGCGGCATCACCATGTTCGGCGCATCCGGCGTGCAGACTTTGTTCGGTGGCGACATCCAGATGTTCACGCCATCAGGCAAACTGGTGGTCGGCGTCGAAGGTCTTGCGCCGCCGGCAACCGCAGGCCTGGTGACGCAGGGGGCGGGCAATATCCAGATCTACAGCCAGGGCAGCGTGCTGCTCGGCCTGTCGCGCATCATGACCACCTTCGGCGGCAACATCGTCGCCTGGTCTGCCACCGGCGATATCAACGCCGGCCGTGGCGCCAAGACCACGGTGGTCTATACGCCGCCGAAGCGCGTCTACGACATCTACGGCAACGTTGCCTTGTCGCCGCAGGTGCCGTCGGCCGGTGCCGGCATCGCCACGCTGAATCCGATCCCGGAAGTCAAGGCCGGCGATATCGACCTGATCGCGCCGCTCGGTACCATTGATGCGGGCGAGGCCGGCATCCGCGTCTCCGGCAACATCAACCTCGCAGCGCTGCAGATCGTCAATGCGGCCAACATCGCGGTGCAGGGCACGTCGTCCGGCATCCAGACCGTGCAGGCGCCGCCCGTCGCGGCGTTGACGGCCGCGGGCAACATCGCCGGCGCCACCCAGCAGCCCCCTCTGGCGGGGCAGTCGAACAGCAGCGGGCAAAGCTCGGTCATGATCGTCGAGATCATTGGTTACGGAGGGGCACAAGGCACGGACGACGACGAGGAGCGCC
Source organism: Rhodopseudomonas palustris BisB18 (assembly GCF_000013745.1). Taxonomy (GTDB): domain Bacteria; phylum Pseudomonadota; class Alphaproteobacteria; order Rhizobiales; family Xanthobacteraceae; genus Rhodopseudomonas_A; species Rhodopseudomonas_A palustris_F. Next base: position 3,164,801 of record NC_007925.1, on the reverse strand, counting down.
GGCGTCGTGGACAATAACCGTCGTCGCACAGCCTGGTGGCAACGGATCGTCCGGTCGTTCGGTTGGCTGACTCGGTCGGTCGCCATCGTCGCAGCAGGAACATGGTCCGCTGCCGCGCAGGACGCCGGCTATCGTTCCGCAGCAACGGCACCTGTAGCGTGGCAGGCCTTCGCCAAACAACTCCAAAGCCGCTTTGAACAGCGGCTTGCCGACGCCGACAAGGACGCCATCACGTTTCAAGACGGCGTGACGAAGCGTAACGCCGGACCGAATGTAGCGCCGCTGACGTTCGTGGCGCGGGCATGGGTTCTACCTGACGGCAAAGTCGAACGTCTCGAATTCGATGGCCTCGATGACAAGGAGATCGCGGTCTCGCTTCGTCAGCTGCTGATCCGTGTCAATGTCGGCAACCCGCCAGCGGACATGCTCCAGCCCTTGCGCTTGCGGCTTTCGCTTCGGCCAAAACAGCCGGCAGGCGGCAAGTGAGATGGCGATGAGTAAGCGTCATCGATGGTATGCGATCTGTACGTTCGTCCTGCTTGCGCTGGCGATCCTCCTGCCAAGGCCGGCGTTCGCCGAACTGCTGCCGCCCTCGACCCGATCCGATCGGCGCGTCGCAACGGTCGATGCGCTGCAGCGAGCAAAAGCTGCCCCGGCCGACGCCGTTTCCAATACAAAAGACGAAAGCAACGACAAGACCGCGAAAGACCTGCCAGCTTCGCGGCCTGGCCTCGGCGGCCATCTGAGCTATCGCGCCCTGATCGAAAAGGAGACCGCGGGAACGGGGCTTGCACCAGAGATCGCCGAAGCCGTGATGGCGGTGGAGAGCGGCTCCAACCCTGCTGCGATCGGCGGTGTTGGCGAAATCGGCCTGATGCAGATCTTGCCGTCCACCGCCCGCATGCTCGGCTTTGCCGGAAGCAATGCCGATCTCGCGGTGCCTAGCACCAACATTCATTACGGCGTGACCTATCTTGCCCGGGCTTGGCGGCTGGCCGGCGGCGATCTCTGTACCGCCGTGATGAAATACCGCGCCGGTCACGGCGAGACGCGCTTTTCGTTTCTGTCGGTCAATTATTGTCTCGCAGTGCGCAGCAAACTCGCTGCCCGTGGCTTTCGGGTGACGGGAATTGTTCCGGTCGCGACTTTCGGCGCGGCTGCGGCTGGAAGCACCGGTTGCAAACGCAAGTGCCTGGGGGAATCTCGTGTCGGCCGCGTTGATCTTGCCGCACTCAACACCCGGCTCGGCGCGCTCGTGATGCAGGCGAGGGCGGCGCGGTGACGATAGCTGCTGCAAGTCAAATGGCGGGAGCGGGGAGTTTGATACGCGCGCTGATCCTTGCCATGATCGCAGTGGCAGTGCTGGCCGTGATGCCGGCGCGGGCCGACGCGCAAACTTTGCTGCCTCAAATCACCGTCCGCCCGCCCTCACCGAAGAACACCGACCCCAAAGGCAGTGGCGTTGATATCAAGGGTGGGGATAGCAGCCCGTTCGGACGTCTCAATGATCAGCTCAAACGCAAAGTCGATGAGACCAATCCGATCGGAAACACCCCTCCGCTGGATGCGCGCTCGCCGGACACCAAGACCGGTGTCGTGAACATACCGGGCGTGCAGCAGCAATACGGCAAGAATTTCGGACACTCGGTTATTCCGTATCGACCGCCGCCGCCCGTTTACACGCCCCCGCTTGGCCCTCAACGATAAGCGCCGGCCCGATCAAGACAACCGCCGAGACCACGGCCTTAAGTGGTCACGAAGCGGTCCGGTCGGGTATCTTTTTTGGGGCATTTGTCGTCGTCTGGGGGGCCCTTGGTCGGGCCACGGGCGAGGTCACGGGGATGCGGATGGATATCTGTTACAATTAAACTATATCACAGGATCTTGGCTCGAACCGGTGATGGGCCGGCTTCGCATGAATCCGTGGCTCCGCGATGGCCATTTCGGGCGAGGCCATTTCGGGCGAGCCATGCGGTCCGGATACCCCGCGCGACGTGTGTGTAAGAGAATTTGACGAATGCTAGCGCAGGAACGGCAGCTTGGCGCGCCGATGGCGGCTCTTCTTCCCACGGCGGCCCGGAGGTCGACCGGGACGCGGGCGATGGTGGCGGTTGCCGCCTTGGTCGGAGCGCTGATCTGTGTCGCCAAGGCGGCCGAGCCCGAACAGCCATCGGCGTCACAGCCGATTGAGTTTGCGATTGCTTCGCAGCCCCTCGCCAACGCCTTGCACGCCTATGGACGAAAGGTGGGCATTCAGGTGCTTTACGAAAGCCGCTCAGCGATCGGCCGGCAGTCGGCGCCGGTGCAGGGACAGTTCACCCCGGACGAGGCGCTCAAGCGCCTGCTGGCGGGCACCGACCTCGAAGTCCGCCACGCGCGGGCGGACGCGATCACGCTTGTTGCGCCCGACGCGAGGGATATGCCGCCGGTTAATCCATTGGCGACTGCCGACCTGTCGATCGGTGAACTGCGGGTTCGTGCACCGGGCAAATCCAATGATCTCGCTCGATTCCAGGACTACAGCGAGAGCGTCCGCGCCGAGATCCAGCGCGCGCTGCTGAAGAACACGACAACGAGCTCCGGCAATTATCGGGCGGTCCTCGATCTGTGGATCGATGCCGACCGCATGGTCAAAAGAGCCGCGCTGTTGCAATCGACGGATGATACCGCGCGCGACGCCGCCATCACCTCCACAATCCAAGGCCTGACGATCAATCGACCGACTCCCGCGGACGCCCCTCAGCCGGTGCGCGCGGTGATCGTGGTGAGAACATCCCGATGAGGTTCACCGCGCGACACGACCGCTCGTCCGAGACGATTGGTCCGGAAGGCCATGACCCTGAGCCGCCGCCGACCACCGAGCTTTTGCGGCTAATCCTCTTTCCGGCGATCGTCGGGATGTTGTTTATCGGCGGTGTCTACTGGCTTCGCCTCCAGGTCGCAGCGGGCGGCGGCACGCCGGAATCGACCACGCTCGTCCAGGTCCATCTGCTGCCGCGCCCGGATCCAATCCCGATCCCGGTGACTCCGGCCACTCAATCGGCCGCCATCAGCGTTCCAAGTCCGACCAGCGGTCAGACCGAAGCGCCAGCCGCCGTGGCCAACCAGACCTTGGCCGCGTTGCCGACTGAGCCGCCAACGGTCTCCGAACCGGCGGTGCCAAGCACGAGCCCGCCATCCACCACGCATGCGCCGAGTCCTGCCACGCTGGAATTCAGGAATGCCTTGCTGCGGCACATCGCCCAGTTTCAGCGATACCCAAGGGCTGCCGAGCCCAAGCGCTTGCAAGGCACGGTTCGCGCGGTGTTCTCGGTCAGCCGGGACGGCAGGCTTCTGGGCGCCTGGGTGAAGACCAGCTCAGGCGAAGTCGTGCTCGACCAGGCCGCGATTGAGACGCTGCGCCGCGCCCAGCCGCTCCCGGTTATTCCTTCGGCCTTGCCCGATCCGATCAAGATCGAATTGGCGCTCGGCTTCGACCCGCCGTGACCGGAAAGTCGCGTCTCCGCACGGTCGAATGCGGCAGGGGAGCTATGGCGGCGCATTCCTATTGTCATAAATCCGTAGTTCCGGGCCGTTACCACCTGTTGATCCTCGGAATCTAGGCCCCGAGGTGGTACCAGGTAGGGGCCCGCGAACGTGGCGGATACCAATCGGCTCAAGCTGCGCCGGCAACTTGTCGAAAATTACGATAAACTGATCAAGCACCTGACGCGGCGCTTGGGATCGTCGGATTTCGCCTATGAAGCCCTGCACGAGACCTTCGTGCGGCTCGACGGCGTCCCGGAGACCACCGAGGTCCGCAGTCCTGCCGACTATATTTTCCGCACGGCCATCAATATCGCCAAGAACCGCCGCAAGGCGCAGAGCTATCGCGTCTCGCCGTTCGAGATCGAGGCGCTGATCGATGTGACCGACGAGATGCCGGATCCGGCAAGAACCGCGGAGGCGCGCTCGGATTTTCAGGCCTTTGAGCGGGCACTTCTGCAGCTTCCCGAGCGACCGCGTCACGTCCTCCGTCTGATGTCGCTGGAGGGCAAGACCGCCCAAGAGACCGCCGAGATCCTGGAGGTCAGCGTGCGCACCATCGCTGCCGACTATCAGCTAGCGCTACAACATTGCGCCCATAGCCTCAACCGGCCGCTCCTTGCCCGCCTTGGAGGTCCACGTCCGCGGGTGTGACAGTACCTGCGCCCTGGTCAGCCCGCTTCAATCGCCGCTACGGACAGACACTCGACACGTGCCGATTACCGCGGCTCTCGGGGCCATATCCACGATTGCAATATTTTCTTTCGTGATCGACCCTCCCCAGTTGTCTACTGAATAGGGCGCGTCCGCCGCGGGGTTCGATCGGTTGTCTCAGCGCACTTCGGGAAGCGATCTCGGCGGCCGGATAGCGCAGGGCATTGCAGCCCGCCGTAGGGGAATAGCCGTGAAGCGCGTCAGAGGTTTGGGGAGTTCACGGCCAACCGCAGCGGTGACCGCCGTTGACGAGAATCACTTATACGGGATGAACGCCTCCCTGCCGCCGAGCGGGATTTCGGCGGCTTGCGCGGCTCATGAGCGAAAATTGTGACCCTCTCACCTGAAACGCCCGGGCCCGATCCGCTCCTCGACGAGGCCATTGCGTGGATCGTCCGTCTCAAGACGGGCGAGCCGACCCGGGCTGACGTGCAAGCACTCGAACAATGGCGGGGCCAGAGCGCCGCCCACGAGGCCGCGTTCAAGCGCGCCGCCCGTATCCATCGGGACGCGGGGATTGTCGCTGGCCGGCTCACGGCGCGTTCGACCGCGCCGCACATCGTGCAAGCCGCCGCAGGGCGCCGACGGATAAGTCGGCGTTTCGTCCTCGGGGGCGGTCTCGCCGTGGCGGCCGCCGCCGGCTACGCGGTCGTCCAGCCGCCATTGGGCCTATGGCCGTCTTTGCAGGAATTGTCGGCCGACTACCGAACCGCCAAAGGCGAGCAGCGTAAGGTCCAGGTCACGCCCGAGGTATCGCTCGAACTGAACACCCAGACCAGCATCGCGCTGCGATCGCAGCAAGGTCAGCCGACCATCGAACTGATTTCCGGCGAGGTCCTCGTCAACGCGCTGCGTCCAACGTCAGGTCCGCTGGTCGTGCTCGCCGCCGGCGGACAGATCGGAGCCAGCGAAGCCCAATTCAACGCCCATTGCTTCGATGCGGCCGTCTCGGTGACCTGTCTGAACGGAACGGTCGACGTTCAGCATTCCGGCCAGTCCGTCCGGATCGGCAAAGGCCAGCAGCTCTCCTATACCAGCGCCGGGGTTGGGCCATCGATGAACGTCGACCCCGCCCAGGTGACCGCGTGGCAATCCGGGTTGCTGATCTTTCGCGATCGTCCATTGGCCGCCGTGGTCGAGGAGGTCAACCGCTATCGGCCGGGCAAGATCGTCATCGTCGGCGCGGAGCTCAGATGGCGCGCTGTCAACGGCGACTTCGAGATCAACAAGCTCGACTCGTTCGTCACGCAGGTCGAACAGTTGTTCGGCGCCCGCGCCACGTCGTTGCCCGGCGGCCTCGTTCTTTTGAGCTAAGCCAGGTCGACCGGCGTGCGGCGCATACCTGACTCGTTGCGAGGTAGGCCTCGCCTGAGTTGTCTGATGAGATGGTGGTAAGTTCTGCGCGCGCCGGGCGCCATCTCGCCGGCAAACGATTCCGGTCAACCTTCGTGGGGAGAGCATCTGAGTCCGAAGAGGTCAGCCTCGGGGCCGGCTGCCTGCCGATTTCGATCGCTTGATAATCTGAGCAAGCCGGCGGCGACGGATCCTTCGTGGTCCGCGGGGGTTATCGTCCAGAACCAGGCTGACGACACGCGGGCCGGAGGTGGTGAGAGGTAAAAATGCCATTACCAACTCTTGCGACGATGATTCTCACGGTGACGATCATGACGACAAATGAAGGCAAGGCGGCGCCGCTCGACCAGTTTCTATGGAAGAGCCGGGTGTTGGTCGTCGTCGCCCCCGTCGGAGACCCTGCGGCCGAGGAGCAACGACGGATCTACAACGCTGCCGCGAAGGGCATGTCCGAGCGTGCGATCGTTCTTAGCGAAGCGCTGGACGGGAGCGAGCGATCCCGCCAGATCCGGTCCCGGCTCGATGCCGACGGCAGGCGATTTCAGGTCTTCCTCGTCGGCAAGGACGGCAACACGGCGATTTCGTCCGATAAGCCAGTGTCCGCGGACTATCTGTTCGGGAAGGTCGACGCGATGCCCATGCGCCGGGACGAGATGCGCCGCGCCCGCTAGTTCGACCAAAGGGTGATCATTGGGGTGCCGTGATCTCAGCCCTGATCGTCGCCATGACCAGAGCTGAAGCGGCGAGGAGGCCACGCGTCGGGTAAATTCCACATGCGAGGCCGGGCGCTATTGCGGATCGATCCGCACCATCGCGGTGCCGCTGGCGATCATGTCGAGTTCGCGCGCCGCCGCGGTCGACACATCGATGATCCGGCCGCGGCCGAACGGCCCGCGGTCATTGATCCGCACCACCACCGAACGGCCGTTGCCGATGTGGGTGACCAAGACCTTGGTGCCGAACGGCAGCGTGCGATGCGCCGCGGTGAATGCTTGCGCGGTGCTGACCTCGCCGCTGGCGGTGCGGCCGCCGTGATAATAGGCGGCGCGTCCGGTTTCGGCCGCCGCAGGACCGGCGGCAAGCAAGGCCGCGCCGATGCTTGCCGCAAAGATCGTGTCTGACCTGGTCATGGTGGAACTTTGCAGTCGTTGGCGGATCAACTCGCAGCGGTGCTGCAAGAATGAAGGGAGCTCGTGCGCCTCCACACGAATGGATTGCGCACCAGACGCAATGACGCTGGCTAAATTGCGGCGGCCGGCGTGGAATGGCTTATGCATGGCCGGTGCAAGCAGGGCCGGGCGGCTTCGAGGCGGGCCGCCACGCCTGACAGGGGGGTGCTGACGCGGATGTCGCTGCGGCTGCAGGGGCTGGTGGCGCCTTCGAGGTCGGGGCGCCCGAGCCGCAGCGTGCTGCGCTGGCGCAGGCGCCTCGCGGTGCCGGCGGGCTCGCCTTCGGGCTGATCCCGGCGGCCGCGCGCGATCTCGGACAATGGGAGGCCAGCGATCCGCAGCTTCGCGAGTCGTCCCGTTCGCTGATGCAGCCGGATTTCCCCGCCGTGTCGTGCTGCGGCGAGGCCGACGCCTATTGGGCGGATTCCCATGAAATCGCCGACGGCCAATACGTCGCCATCATCACCAATCCGCGGCCGGACGCCCCGCTGCGCCGCCCGCATCTGGAGATCGGCACCAAGATCGTGGTTCCAAACCACAAGCTGAAATCGGACAGCGGCAATCCCACCGGTCACGGCATCATCTTCCTCGGCGGTCCGGGCCATGTGTTCTGTCATCTGCCGCCGACCGGGTGTCGGCGAGGGCGGCGCGCCGCCGGACGGTTTTGTGTGGTGACCGCGGACGATCTGGGCTACAATGGTCAGGTCGCAAGACGATGGCGCTGAAACTCAACGCGGACTGCGGGCAGACCCGGGGGCAGTACCCGGCGCCTCCACCCGAGCAGCTGACAATGCGAGATCTCGTTTTTACGAGTTCTCATTCCGTGCGACGGACTTTGTCGAGCTGCTCCGGCGGGGGCGAAACAGGATCGATGGCCGCGAAGAAGTGTTGAATTGTTCCCGGCATGATACCGCCGTTATCGGGTCAAAACCTAAATGCAAACGATAACGTTCGCATGAACGAAGTGCGCCTCGCGGCGTAACCGTTCGGGGTAGGTCCACCTAGCAACAGAACGGCCATGGCCGCGTCGTCCTTCACCGGACGGCGCGGCTTTTTCGTTGTCGAGCTGCCTTGCTGAGTCTTGGTGTGGCGTTTCGTATGCAACGCCGCGATCGTCGCGGCGATTTGCGCTGGATCAAAGGCAGCTACTTGCGACCGTGCAGATTGCTGCGATCGGCAGGCAATAGGCTTATTTCGCGCGAATTTCGGTTACTTGTCGATCCGGCGGCTGCAAATCCGATGGCGCGGAAACCCATCCTCCTATAAGAAAATCTTTGACGGTAACGAAGATAATGAAATTCTGGTATTTCACCGATCCGGTCCATATCCATCCCCAGCAACAATGACCTGGTTGGTCGGACGCTTGCGCTGCCGTATCCCGAGGACATGACCATGCACCAAGGCCTGACGCTGTCGCGCCACACGAATGAGTATGCAGGGACCGACAAGCTGCGACTCGCTGTTGCCGCCGCGATCGACGCGATCGCCGCCGCGTCGATCGACATTTCGGAACTGATCGGGCGCGGTCCGCTCGCCGGCATCACCGGTGAAGCGCAGGGCTCGAGCAACGCCGACGGCGACGTGCAAAAAGACCTCGACGTCCGCTGCGACGAAATGATCTTGGCGGGGTTGCAGAAAATCCCCTACGCCGCATTGGCCTCCGAGGAATCCGAAACGCTGGTGCTGGGCGATCCCGGCGCGCCGATCTCGGTGGCGTTCGATCCGCTCGACGGCTCCTCCAACATCGATACCAACATGACGGTCGGCACCATCTTTTCGATCGTGCCGAACAAGCAAGGCGAGGCGCCGTTCAGCGCTCCGGGCAACGTCCAGCTCGCCGCCGGCTTCGTGGTGTACGGGCCGCAGACCTCGCTGGTGCTGACGCTCGGCAACGGCGTCGACATTTTCACCCTGGATCGCCGCGACCGCACCTACAAGTGCATCCGCCAGCAGGTGCAGATTCCCGAGCACACCGCCGAATTCGCCATCAACGCCTCCAACCATCGGCACTGGGAACAGCCGGTGCGCGATTTCGTCGAAGAGTGCCTGGCCGGCGCCGACGGTCCGCGCAGCAAGGACTTCAACATGCGCTGGATCGGCTCGCTGGTCGCCGAAGCCTATCGCATCCTGACCCGCGGCGGCATCTTCCTGTATCCGGGCGATTCCCGGCCGGGCTATGGCGACGGCCGGCTGCGGCTGCTCTACGAATGCCATCCGATGGCGTTCATCATCGAACAGGCCGGCGGCGGCGCCTCGACCGGCCGCGAACGCGTGCTCGATCTCGCCGCCAAATCGATCCATCAGCGCGCGCCGCTGATCATGGGATCGGTCGACAAGGTGCAGCGCATCGAACTGCTGCATAACGACCCCGCGGCCGCGACCATCACCGCGCCCTTGTTCGGGCACCGCGGCCTGTTCCGAGTCTGAGAGAGCCGGAGTATAAAACAAACACATGTCACGTAAGCATCCGATCATCTCCATCACCGGCTCCTCCGGCGCCGGCACGACGTCAGTCAAGCGTACCTTCGAACAGATCTTCCGCCGCGAGAACGTCAACGCCGCCTATATCGAGGGCGACGCCTTCCATCGCTACAACCGGGTCGACATGCGCACCCGGATGGCCGAGGAGGCCGCGCTCGGCAACAAGCATTTCAGCCACTTCAGCCCCGAGACCAACCTGTTCGAGGAACTGGAGACCACGTTCCGCGACTACAGCACCACCGGCACCGGCAAGACCCGCTACTACGTCCACGACGACAAGGAAGCCGCGATCCACGGCGTCGAGCCGGGCAATTTCACCGACTGGCAGACGCTGCCCGAGGGCTCCGACCTGCTGTTCTACGAAGGCCTGCACGGCGCGGTGATGACCGAGAAGGTCAACGTCGCCCAGCACGCCGACCTCAAGATCGGCGTCGTCCCGGTGATCAATCTGGAATGGATCCAGAAGCTGCACCGCGACCGCAGCGACCGCGGCTATTCCACCGAGGCGGTCACCGACACCATCCTGCGCCGGATGCCCGACTACGTGCACTACATCGTGCCGCAATTCGGCGAGACCGACATCAACTTCCAGCGCGTGCCCACCGTCGACACCTCGAACCCGTTCATCGCGCGCTGGATTCCCACGCCCGACGAATCCATGGTGGTGATCCGCTTCAAAAGCCCGCGCGGCATCGACTTCGCCTATCTGCTGTCGATGATCCAGGGCAGCTTCATGTCGCGCGCCAATTCGATCGTGATCCACGGCTCCAAGCTCGACCTCGCGATGCAGCTGATCCTGACGCCGTTGATCATGCAGCTGATCGAACGCAAGCGCGGCGCCAAATAGACGTCAGGTCGACGTCACGTCATCCAGCCTGCGGACGCCCGCGCGTCCGCACCCATCCGTAGCCAACCCCATTCCGGAGGCTTTCTTGAATATTGCGACGCATGCCACGCCGATCCACCAAACCGTCCCGCACCGCGAGATGGCCAATGCGATCCGTTTTCTGGCGATCGACGCGGTCGAAAAGGCCAAGTCGGGACACCCCGGCATGCCGATGGGCATGGCCGATGTCGCAACGGTGCTGTTCTCGCGCTTTCTGAAGTTCGACGCCGCCGCTCCGGCCTGGCCGGACCGCGACCGCTTCGTGCTGTCGGCCGGCCACGGCTCGATGCTGCTCTACGCGCTGCTGTATCTGACCGGCAACGAGGACGTCACGCTGGACCAAATCAAGGCGTTCCGGCAGTGGGGATCGAAGACCCCGGGGCATCCGGAATACGGCCACACCAAGGGCGTCGAGACCACCACCGGGCCGCTGGGGCAGGGCCTCGCCACCGCGGTCGGCATGGCGCTCGCCGAGCGGATGAGCAACGCCCGGTTCGGCGACGACGTGGTCGATCACTATACTTACGTGATCGCCGGCGACGGCTGCCTGATGGAGGGCATTAGCCATGAGGCGATCTCGCTCGCCGGACATCTCAAGCTCAACAAGCTGATCGTGCTGTTCGACGACAACCAGATCTCGATCGACGGCGCCACCTCGCTGTCGTGCTCGGACGATCAGGTGGCGCGGTTTGCCGCCTCGGGCTGGGCCGCCAGCCGCGTCGACGGGCATGATCCGGAAGCCGTTGCGGCTGCGATCGAGCAGGCCAAGCAAAGCGACCGGCCGACGCTGATCGCCTGCCGCACCGTGATCGGCTTCGGCTCGCCCGGCCGCGCCGGCTCGGAAAAGGCCCACGGCGCGCCGCTCGGCGCCGAAGAAATCGAAAAGACCCGCGCCGCGCTGCAATGGCCGTACGCGCCGTTCGAGATCCCCGAGCCGATCCTGAAGGCGTGGCGCGAGATCGGCAAGCGCGGCGAGGCGGCGCACACCGCCTGGAGCGAGCGCTTCGCCGCCTGCGACGCCGGCCTGCGCACCGCCTTCGACGACGCGCTGCAGGGCAAATTGTCCGCCGAATACGACGGCGCGCTCAAGGCCCTGGTGCAGAAGTTCTCCACCGAGCGGCCGAACATCGCGACCCGGCAGGCCTCGCAGCTCACCATCGACACCATCGTGGCGGCGTCGCCGAACATCCTCGGCGGTTCTGCGGATTTGACGCATTCCAACCTGACCCACGCCAAGGGCACCGCGTCGGTGACGCCCGATAACTATGCCGGCAGCTACATCCACTACGGCATCCGCGAGCACGGCATGGCGGCGGCGATGAACGGCATCGCGCTGCATGGCGGCTTCATCCCGTTCGGCGGCACCTTCCTGTCGTTCGCCGACTATAGCCGCGGCGCGATCCGGCTCGGCGCCCTGATGGGCGTCCGCGTCATCCACGTCATGACCCATGACTCGATTGGGCTCGGCGAAGACGGCCCGACCCACCAGCCGGTGGAACAGGTCGCGTCGTTGCGCGCGATCCCCAACCTGTTGGTGTTCCGTCCGGCCGACGCGGTGGAGACCGCGGAAGCCTGGGACTGCGCGTTGAAACAGGCGCACCGGCCCTCGCTGCTGGCGCTGTCGCGCCAGGCGCTGCCGACCGCGCGTTCGGGCCTCAGCGAAACCAACCAGGTGGCGCGCGGCGCTTACCTCGTGGTCGATCCCGGCGACAAGCGCGACATCACCTTGATCGCCACCGGCTCCGAAGTCGCGATCGCCACCGACGCCGCCAAGCTGCTCGGTGAAGCCGGGGTCAAAGCCGCGGTGGTTTCTGCGCCGTGCTTCGAGCTGTTTGCGGAACAGCCGGAGGCCTACCGCGACGCCATCCTCGGAACCGCGCCGCGAGTCGGCGTGGAGGCGGCGATCGCAGCGGATTGGTATCGCTGGATCGGCGAGAAGGGTGAATTCGTCGGCATGACCGGGTTCGGCGCCTCGGCGCCGGCCAGCGTGCTATACCGCGAGTTCGGCATCACCGCGGATGCGGTGGCGAAGGCGGCGCAGCGCGCAATCGCGCGCGCGAAACATTGAAATCGAACCAGCGTCCACAGGACAGCCAGGAGGCATTATGGCGCGTATCACTTTAAGGCAGTTACTGGATCACGCGGCCGAGCATGGCTACGGCGTGCCGGCTTTCAACATCAACAACATGGAGCAGGGGCTGGCGATCATGGAGGCGGCCGCTGCGGTCGACGCTCCGGTGATCATCCAGGCCTCGCGCGGTGCGCGGGCCTACGCCAACGACATCGTGCTGGCGAAGCTGATCGACGGGCTGGCGGAAATGTATCCCGACATCCCGCTGTGCATGCATCAGGACCACGGCAACGACGAAGCCACCTGCGCCACCGCGATCCGCTACGGCTTCACCTCGGTGATGATGGACGGCTCGTTGAAGGCGGACGCCAAGACCGCCGCGGACTATGACTACAACGTCGCCATCACCCGCCGCGTCACCGATTTCGCGCATTGGGTCGGCGCCTCGGTGGAAGGCGAACTCGGCGTGCTCGGCTCGCTGGAGCACGGCGGCGGCGAGCAGGAAGACGGACACGGCGTCGAGGGCAAGGTCAGCCGCGACCAGCTGTTGACCGACCCCGATCAGGCGGTCGATTTCGTCCGCGCCACCAAGGTCGACGCGTTGGCGATCGCGATGGGCACCTCGCACGGCGCCTACAAGTTCTCCCGCAAGCCCGACGGCGACGTGCTGGCCATGAAGGTGGTCGAGGAAATTCACCGCCGGCTGCCCAACACCCATCTCGTTATGCACGGCTCCTCGTCGGTGCCGCAGGATCTGCAGGACATCTTCAACGAATATGGCGGCGCGATGCCGCAGACCTTCGGCGTGCCGGTGGAAGAGATCGTGCGCGGCATCAAGCACGGCGTTCGCAAGGTCAACATCGATACCGACTGCCGGTTGGCGATGACCGGCGTGTTCCGCAAGATCGCCACCCAGAACAAGGCCGAGTTCGACCCGCGCAAGTTCCTGAAGCCTGCGATGGATGCGATGCGCGACGTCTGCAAGCTGCGCTTCGAGCAGTTCGGCACCGCCGGCAACGCCGGCAAGATCAAGGTGATTCCGATCTCGGACATGGCCAAGCGCTACAAGTCGGGCGCGCTCGACCCGCAGATCGGCTCGGTCGCCCGCGCCGCCGAGTAACACCCCGCATCACCAGCAAGTCATTCCGTCCGGCGCGCTGCGGCGCGCCGGTCCCCCCGACCTTAGGAGACGATGATGGATCAGTCGAACCGTTACGCCAACCTCAACCTGACCGAGAAGGACCTGATCGCGGGCGGACGGCACGTGCTGTGCGCCTACATCATGAAGCCGAAGGCCGGGTTCGGAAACTTCCTGCAGACCGCGGCGCATTTCGCCGCGGAATCCTCCACCGGCACTAACGTCGAGGTCTCCACCACCGACGATTTCACCCGCGGCGTCGATGCGCTGGTCTATGAGATCGACGAAGCCAAGCAGCTGATGAAGATCGCCTATCCGATCGATCTGTTCGACCGCAACATCATCGACGGCCGCGCCATGATCGCTTCGTTCCTGACGCTGACGATCGGCAACAACCAGGGCATGGGCGACGTCGAATACGCCAAGATGTACGACTTCTACGTGCCGCCGGCCTATCTCAAGCTGTTCGACGGCCCGTCGACCACGATCAAGGATCTGTGGCGCGTGCTCGGCCGCCCGGTGGTCGACGGCGGCTTCATCGTCGGCACCATCATCAAGCCGAAGCTCGGGCTGCGGCCGCAGCCGTTCGCCAATGCCTGCTACGATTTCTGGCTCGGCGGCGACTTCATCAAGAACGACGAGCCGCAGGGCAACCAGGTGTTCGCGCCGTTCAAGGAAACCGTGCGCCTGGTCAATGACGCGATGCGGCGGGCTCAGGACAAGACCGGGCAGCCAAAACTGTTCTCGTTCAACATCACCGCCGACGATCATCACGAGATGGTCGCGCGCGGCGAATACATTCTGGAGACCTTCGCCGACAACGCCGACCACATCGCGTTCCTGGTCGACGGCTACGTCGCCGGCCCCGCCGCGGTCACCACCGCGCGGCGCAGATTCCCGAAGCAGTATCTGCACTACCACCGCGCCGGCCATGGTGCGGTGACCTCGCCGCAGGCCAAACGCGGCTACACCGCCTTCGTACTGTCGAAGATGGCGCGGCTGCAGGGCGCCTCCGGCATCCACACCGGCACCATGGGCTTCGGCAAGATGGAAGGCGAAGCCGCCGACCGCGCAATGGCCTATATGATCACCGAGGACAGCGCCGACGGGCCGTATTTCCACCAGGAATGGCTCGGCATGAACCCGACCACGCCGATCATCTCCGGCGGCATGAACGCGCTGCGGATGCCGGGCTTCTTCAAGAACCTCGGCCATTCCAACCTGATCATGACCGCGGGCGGCGGCGCCTTCGGCCATATCGACGGCGGTGCCGCCGGTGCGAAGTCGCTGCGGCAGGCCGAGCAGTGCTGGAAGGAGGGCGCCGATCCGGTGGCTTTCGCCAAGGAGCATCGCGAATTCGCCCGCGCCTTCGAGAGCTTCCCGCACGACGCCGACGCGCTTTATCCGAACTGGCGCGGCCAGCTCGGGCTCGCCGCCGCCTGATCACGCGTTCGATCTTGGACGGTTCGGCGATGGCCGCGCAGCGATGCGCGGCCATCGTCGTGTCGTAGCTCTCTCGTCGTGAGGTTCGGCCGATGATTTCCGCGATCATTTTCGACGTCGACGGCACGCTCGCCGAGACCGAGGAGCAGCACCGGCTGGCGTTCAACACCGCGTTCGAACAGGCCGGGCTGCCGTGGCGCTGGGACGAAGCGTTGTATCGCGAATTGTTGCAGGTCACCGGCGGCAAGGAACGGATTCTGCATTTCATCGCCTCACGGGCGCCGCTGCCGCAAGCCGAGGCGCAGGCGCTGGCGCCGCGGCTGCACGCTGCCAAGACCGCGATCTATACGGAAGCGGTGAGCGCCGGCGCGATCCCGCTGCGCCCCGGCGTCAAAGCTTTCGTCGAGGCTGCGGCGGAAGCCGGTCTGACGCTGGCGATCGCCACCACCACCAGCCTGCCGAACATCGCCGCACTGCTCGCCAGCGCGTTCGGCGCGCGCTGGGAACAGCTGTTTCCGGTGATCGCCGCCGGCGACATGGTGCCGCGCAAGAAGCCGGCGCCGGACGTCTATCGGCTGGCGCTGGCAAAGCTCGGCCTGCCAGCGGAGGCCTGCGTGGCGATCGAGGATTCCCGCAACGGCGTGGCCTCCGCCGGCGCCGCGGGCTTGCGGGTGATCGCGGTGCGCAGCCTCTACACCAGCGACGACGACCTGTCCGGCGCGGCCGTTGTGCTGCCGGACTGCCGCGACCTGGATCTGGCGCTGCTCGCGGAGCTCGACCGCGCGCGGGTCTGAGCTGCGAATACGGGCCAGAATACCGTTGAAAAATCGCGTAAGCTTGCCGCAAATTGAGGACGCGAATCATTATGAGCGAACCACAGGTCGTTTGCCCGATAGGCCGCGTGGCGATGCTGCCGTCGCCGAGCGTCATGCGCTGCACTGCGCGGCCGTGAAGTAACGCTGCGCGCCGCCGCCGATGATGTCTCCGCCCAACACCCCAGAGCATGATCCCGTCCCGGTCCGCCACCGCATGCTGGAACGCATCGCCCATGTGGCGCTCGAGGTCGGCCGCATCCTCAGCCAGAACGGGGCGTCGGTGCGGATCACGGATGAGGGCGCGCGGATGATCGCGGCGGGGCTGGGCGTCGAAGTGCTGGGCACGCGCACCGGCTATGCCTCGTTCGAGATCACGGTGGGTACCGGTCGCAACACCATCACCCGGATGATCCAGGTCGGTCCGCACGGCGTTAACCACCGGCTGGACTTCGCGGTGCGCCAATTGGCGGTCCGGGCCTCGGCCGGCGGCATGACGCCGGAGGAGATCGAGAGCGAACTGGCAAGGCTGCAGCGCGAGACACCGCGGCATCCGCCCTGGTTGGTCGCAGTGGCGACCGGGGCGGCGTGTGCGGCGTTCGGCCGGCTGCTCGGCGCCGACTGGCCGGCGTTCCTGCCGATGCTCGCCGCGGCGGGGATCGGCCAGGGGCTGCGCCATCTGCTGATCGGCCGCCGCCTCAATGTCTTCGTCATCGCCGCGATCGTCGGCTGCGTCGCCGCGACGCTCGGCGGGCTCGGCGCCCGGCTCGCCGGCAGCGCCACCATCGAACTGGCGATGATGGCGTCGATCCTGCTGCTGGTGCCCGGCGTGCCGTCGACCAACGCCCAGACCGACATCATGGACGGCTATCCGACGATGGGCAGCGCACGCGCGGTGTGGGTGATCATGATCATGGTGTTCGCGGTGACCGGGCTGTGGATCGCCGAATTCCTGCTGAGGATCCACCCGTGATCGATGCCGCCGCCGCCGTCGCGATGCTGCCCTATCTCGGGCACCAGGCTTTGTTCGGGGCGATCGCCGCCGCCGGCTTCGGCGTGCTGTTCAATTTCGGCGGCCGGGCGCTGGTCTGGTGCGCGGTCGCCGGCGCGCTGGCGCTCGCGGTACGCACCTTGGGCCAGCAGACCGGGATCAGCCTCGAGGCCGCGAGCTTCGTCGCCGCGGCGGTCACCTCCTGCGCGGCGATTCAGTCGCGGCGCTGGCTCGGCGTCGCCTGCCACGCCATCGCGCTGGCCGGCTGCATCCCGATGGTGCCGGGCGCGTTCTTCGGACAGGCCTTGCTCGGCTTCATGTCGGTGACCGGGGTCGCCTCCGACCACACCGTGCCGACCATCGTCACCTCGGTGCAGGCCTTTGTCCGGGTGATCTCGACGGTCGGCGCCATCGGCGCCGGCCTGACCATCCCGGCCTATCTGTTGCGCAGTCGGGAGTTCTGAAATCCGCCGCCGTGGCTCTGCGCCAGGCGGCAGCGTGGTGCTGCGTGCGGCGATTGCTGAGGTGGGGGAGGCGCATCACGCGGGACGCCGACGATGATCGACGGATCGATCGGCGAATCCAGCAATGGCGGAGACGGAGGGATTCGAACCCTCGATAGGGCTTTACAACCCTATAACGGTTTAGCAAACCGCCGCCTTCAGCCACTCGGCCACATCTCCGTGCGGCCCGATATGCCTGACGCGGTGGCGGGCCGCAAGCGGCCAATTGCGCATTTTGACTCATTCGCGAACTGGTGCGCCCGCGCACGGCATTTTCGGCCGAAATTCGCGGTCTGCGCGGCGCCGACATTGCGAAAAACGCTTGGTCCGCGATCCGCCGCTCAGTTTCCGTCGTCATGACGCGCAGAACGGCGCCGAAAAAAACACCTCTGCAACCGGCCGATGTGACCGATTCGCCGCAATCGGACGCTGATGCGACGGTCTGGCGCGTCACCTGCGAAGCACAGGCGGTCCGTCCGAGGCCTGGACGCAACCAATAACCGAAATGAAACAGTCACTTAGTGATTAGTTAGGAAGCGATCTGCGTGTTATTTGTGCAACACAGAGTCAAAAATGATGCGAGTTGTCCTGTTCCCAGCGGTTGCATTGTTGCGCGCAGGGCAGTGTTGAGTAATTGTCGTAGCTGCGACGGAGGGGGGCATCCCGAGGTCGCCCCGTTAGGTGGTTCGCTTTAGTCCCTCGCGTTGAGCGGGTGTGTCCGAAGACGCGAACGGCTGGGCGGTGTGTCATGGGATCAGGAACCAACCTTCGGGTGCTTGTCGCACCAGCGGATCAGGAACCTTCCCCAAAAAAGCAACTTGGAGGTTTACATGAAGATGGTTAAGAGCCTTATTCTCGGCTCAGCGGCGGCCCTGGTCGCGATTAGTGGAGCCCAGGCCGCCGATCTTCCGTTGAAGGCCAAAGCGGTCGAATACGTGAAGGTCTGCTCGCTGTACGGCGCAGGTTTCTATTACATCCCCGGCACTGACACCTGCATCAAGCTCGGCGGCTATCTGCGCGCCGACCTCACGCTCAACGGTTCAGCCGGCTTCGACGCGCCCGCCTGGAACGGCAATTCGGGTCAGCAGAATCGTCTGAAGAACGACTTCATCTTCCGCTCCCGCCAGGACATCAACATCGACACCCGCACCGCGACCGAATACGGCGTGGTCCGCACCTACTTCGATGCGATCTTCCAGTGGACGACCGGCACCGATACGATCGCCGGTGGCTCGCTCGGCGTGTACTACGCCTTCGTCCAGTTCGCCGGCTTCACCTTCGGTAAGGCGGTGTCGCAGTTCGACGCGCCGTGGTCGGGCTATCCCGGCAACAACACGTCCTACCTGCTCGGCGGCTACGACGACGTCACCGGCATCAACCAGATCTCCTACACCGCGCAGTTCGGCAATGGCGTGTCGGCCGCGATCTCGTTGGAAGATCCCTACGCCTATTTGCAGTCGGCGCTGTATAACACCTCTTTTGCGGCGTCCGGTACGACCGGATTCGCCGGTGGTGTGGCCGGAGCCGCCACGTTCTACGGGGCAAACTCCTACGCCGGCACTCAGATTCCCGACATCGTCGGTCAATTGCGTGTCGACCAGGCCTGGGGGTTGTTCCAACTCTCGGCGGCGGCGCACCAGATTCGCGCCAGTTACTACAATCCGGGTGATGAAACCACCGGTCACCCCGGCGACAAGTGGGGCTACGCCGTGCAGGCCGCCCTGTCGATCAAGAACATTCCGACCGGTCCCGGCGACAGCATCAACGTGAGCGCCGGCTATGCGGATGGGGCCAGCCGCTATTTGATCGGCGGCGTGACGGGCAACAGCTTCGCAATGTTCGGCGGCACCGGAGCTCCCGGCGCCTATCAGAGCTTAGCCTTCGCGGCGTCGTCGGACGGCGTGTTCGCCGGCACCTCGTCGGCCAACGGCACCGGCATCCAGACCACGACGGGCTGGGCGCTTCGTGGCGCGTTCAACCACAACTGGAGCCCGTACTGGTCGTCCTCGCTGTTCGGTTCGTACACCGCGATCAACTACAACGGCACCGCGACCGCTCTGATCTGCGGTGGCACTGGCTTCGGTCTGTTGAATATCACAGGTTACACTCCGGTCGCGGGCTCCGGCTATAGCTGCAACCCCGACTTCAACATCGCGCAGGTGGGTCTCGTCACCCGCTGGACCCCGGTCAGGAACCTGACGCTGTCCGGCGAAGTTCTGTACACCAATCTCGACCAGAACTTTTCCGGTGTCGTTGCCCTTCCTGCTGTCGGAACCAAGCCGGCTCGGAGCTACGAGTTGAAGGACCAGGACACCTGGACCGGCAACCTGCGCATTCAGCGTAACTTCTGATCGTCTTCGGACGAGCTGATCGATCTTCCCCCGGCGGGACACCGCCGGGGGATTTTCGTTGCTTGCGTTGTCTGTCGTATCTGCGCTGAGGTGGTGTGTCGTGCGCGGAGCGGGCGCGAGCTCGATCGGCTGCGCGGCCGGGCTGGTTGGCGATGCAATGCAACGACGTCGATCGAAAGAACGGCAAGGGTTGCGGCGCCCGTCGCTTGCGGCCTCGGCCCGGACGCAGCAGGCGCCATTGGCGCGCGATAGTTATTCGACGCTGGCGCCGCGATGCAGGTCGGCTTCGATCTGCAGCTTCGTGCCGCCGCCGAAGCGGGCGCGATAGACCTGGAGGTTTTCCATGATCCGCTGCACGTAGTTGCGGGTCTCGGCGAACGGGATCTGCTCGACCCAGTCGACCGCGTCGACCTGCGGATCGCGCGGATCGCCGTAGCGCTCGATCCATTTCCGCACGCTGCCACGCCCGGCATTGTAGCCGGCAAAAGTCATGATGTAGGAGCCGCGATAGTCGTCGATCAGGCTGCCGAGCTCGGCGGCGCCGAGCGTGGCGTTGTACGCCGAGTCGTTTTTCAGCCGGGCGAGATCGAAGCTCGCGCCATATCTCTTGCAGACATATTTGGCGGCGCCCGGCGTCACCTGCATCAGGCCGTAGGCGTTGGCCGGTGACACCACCGCGGGATTGAACGCGCTTTCCTGCCGGGCGATCGCATAGACCACGGCGCGGTCGACGTCGGGGCCGATCGATTTGAACGGCGGAATGCCGTTGACCGGGTAGGCGTAGTGCTCGAACGGCAGGCCGCGGTTCAGCGCGGCCTTGCCGAGCAGCAACATGCCGCGGGCGTCGCCGTTGCGCGAGGCGAGTTCGGCGAGGCCGACCAGCGCGTCGGGATCGCCGTTCTCGCCGATGTCGCCGAAGATTGGAATCGCGATGTCGCGCTCGTCGAGCGCGTAGAGCAGGGCCACCGCGCGAACGACCTCCAGCCGTTCGACGCCGCGGGTTCGACTGGCCGGCGCGGCGTTCAGCTCGATCTGCGGCAGCCCCAATTTGGCGCGCGCCAATTGGCCGTAATAGCTGGTGGATTGCTCGGCGGCCGCCGCATAGGCGTTGCGCGCCTCCTGGCTGCGGCCGGCGGCCTCGGCGGCGCGGCCCTGCCAATAGCCGGCCCGCGCCAGCGCCGTCGGGTTGACGCTGCCGACGCCGATCCGGGCGAAGTGCTGCGCGGCGGTGGCCGGGTCCTTGAGGAACCGCAGCGCGATCCAGCCGGCGGTGAATTCCTGCTCGGTCTTGTAGATGTCGCGCGACGGCAGCGCGGCGTCGCGCGCGATCAGATAGGCGGAGCGGTGCTCGCCGACGTCGAGCATCTTGCGCGACAACAGTCGTCGCTCGATCCACCATTCGTCGAGGTCGTAGAGTCGGGCCGGATCGCGCGGCGCATTCAGCATCAGATGCGCGGCCTCGGTGAACTTGTCCTCGCGGCGCAGCAGCTGGATCTTGGCCAGGATATAGCCGGGGTCGCCGTGTAGTTCTCTCGGCACCTCTTCGAGCAGCGCCTTGCTGTTCGGCGCCTTGCGCGCCAGTGCGATTCGGGCTTTGGCGAGCGCCAGCTGCGCGGTGCCGAGCCGCTTGGCGGCGCGCAATCCGGCGGCGCTGTCGCGTTCGTAAAGCAAGACGTCCATCCGCGCCTTGTGATCGCCGGGGGTCAGCAGCGGCGCGAACATTTCGAGCGCCATGGTCTCCAGCGCTTCGGTCATCTGGTCGCCGCGCCAGGACTCGCGGACCAGGCGCTCGGCTTCGCGGCGATCGCCGCGCGCCAACAAAGCGCGCGCCAGCGACAGCCGGCCCTTCGCCGACAACGGCGTTTCGTTCTGAAAATAGCTGAGCACGACGCCATCGTCGCGATGGTCGTCCCACAACGCTGCCTCGGCGCGCCGGCGCAGGAAGGTCTGCGACGGCCAGCTCGGATTGGCGGCGAGGAAGGCGCGGTAGCGCTCGACCGCGGCGCCGTTGTCGTCGCTGCGCAGGATCAGCCATTCGGCGAGCTTGCGTGCCACCGAATCCGAAATGCCCGCCGCCACCTGAGTGGCGTCGGCGGGTTTGTGGTTGCGGATCAGCTCGATCACGGTCTCGACCGCTTCGACGTCGGCCTGCGGCGTCGACGAGGTCGCGGCCATCGCCGCCGGTGCCGTGGGTTTGCGCTCCGGTTTGGCCGGCAGCGCGGCGTGCTTCCGGGTTGCGGGTTCCAGCGCCCGCGCCGGCGAGGCCGCAACCGATAGCGAGCCGCGGATCGGCGCTGGCGCCGCCGTGGCGGGAGTCGTTTTCGGCACCACGCCGCGGGCCAGCGGCCGCGGCTTGGGCAGCGGAACCTGCGATGCCGCGAAGGCATCGAGCGAGGCGCCAAGCCCAATCACCAACGCCAGCGCGACGCTGGAACTTCGCAGCGTCAGCGACGAGGTGGCCGGCAGCCCGGCGGTTCGTGAGGCATGATCATGCAATCGGAGCGGTCCTGAAACATTTCGCCGTGTGTTGATTCGCCGGTGTGTTATCGAATCAGAATACGCCCAAATTGTTGAACCGATGGTTTTTCGGCGGCGAGAGCGGCTGCACGCGTCAGCTCGCCGCAGCGATGGCGCAGTCGAGCCGACGTGACGGGCTCAAACGACGGCCGAGCTAGTTCAAGCGACGAACAAAAAGAGCGGCGTAAGTGCTACGCCGCTCTTTGCTAAATCAGATATCCCGCGTCAACTAGGGGCAGGGGTGCCGCAACCCGTCATAGCCCAGATAGGTTCCCGACGCCGGATCGTAGGAACGATAGCGCCGCTTGCAATAGGCCACGCTGTCACCGCCGACATCGGGGATCACCTCGACGGTCGGTCCGTCATCGTAGTAATAGGGGTCGCCGTAATAATAGGGCGAGGCCAGCGCGCCGCCGATAAACGCTCCGGTGGCAAAGCCCGGATAGAAGCCGCCGCCGCGATAGCGGTGCCCGCCATGATAACCGCCACCACCAAAGCGCGGACCGCCACCGCCAAAGCGCGGACCGCCGCCGCCAAATCGCGGGCCGCCACCGCCACCGCTAAACCGCGGGCCGCCACCGCCGCCGCCAAACCGCGGTCCACCGCCGCCACCGCCCCCCATGCGCGGGCCGCCGCCGCCGCCACCACCGAATGCCGGTCCGCCGCCGCCGCCCCCACGGGCGCCACCACCCCCGCTCGCAGCGCCGCCGCCGGGGCCGCCAAAGCCTTGTGCATAACCATCGGTCGCGCCTGCCACCGGCAGAGAGATCGCCAGCAGGGCTGCAAATGCGGCAGAACTCAAAACCTTCAAACTGATCATCGTCGGCTCCTAATCATGGGATCGTTCAACCGTCGTCAGGCGCGGACGTTCCCAAACGTTGCGCTTTTCACCCATCGCGCAATGTGGACCTGCGGAAATGTACGCGGAATGAATAGCGCGCGCGGGAAGCCACGGGGTTTGCGCTTTGGCCGGCCGCGGCGCACACTGGACATTGCTGCCAACCGGTGGCATCAGGATGTCGGTTGGTCACACGGAAGCTCGCTATGAAATTGTTTCTGCTCCGATTTTTCACGTGGTGGACAGGCTACACGTTGGGCACCCAGCTGTGGACCTGGCGGTTCGGCGAAGTGGTGGGAAGCGATGAGTTCGGCAACCGCTATTTCCGCACCAAAGGCGGCGTGATCGACCCGGCGCTGGGCTTCGAGCGACGCTGGGTGCTTTATAACGGCTACGCCGAGCCAAGTTCGGTGCCGGCGGATTGGCACGGCTGGTTACATCACACCGTGGACGTGCCGCCGACGGCCGAAACCTACACGCCGCGCGAATGGCAGAAGCCTCATCAGCCCAATCTCACCGGGACCCCCGGTGCCTATCGGCCGTCCGGCTCGACGCTGGCGAGTGGCCGCCGTCCCAAGGCCACCGGCGATTACCAGCCCTGGACTCCTCAGAACTGAGTTGAGGCGCCGGCAATCAGTCGCGCCGCGGCGCGGCTGACTGCGTCGCTTCGCCGCTGCCGCGCGGCGGCCATTCTGTCCTCGAGCAGCGCCAGCACCGCGGGCGGAGCGGAGGCGGGCGAGCCGGCGTCGAACGGCGGCGCCGGGTCGTATTCCAGCATCAACTGAATTGCCTGTGCGGTGGTCCGATCGGTCAGCATCTCGGTCAGCGTCAGCGCGAAGTCGATTCCGGCGGTGCCCCCGCCGCCGCTGATGCGATCGCGATCGATGCAAACCCGTGAGGCGGTGGGGATTGCGCCGAACGCCGCCAGATGCGGCATCGCCGACCAGTGCGTGGTGGCGCGGTAGCCGCGCAGCAGCCCGGCCGCGCCCAGCACCAGCGATCCGGTACACACCGAGGTGACGAAGCGCGCGCCAGCGGACTGGCTGCGCAAAAATGCCAGCGTCTCGTCGTCGCCGAGCAACGCGTCGGTCCCGGTGCCGCCCGGCACGCAGATCACGTCGAGCTGCGGGCAATCGACGAAGGCGATGGTCGGCAGCAGGCTCAGCACGGTGTCGCTCGGCACCGGCGCGATCCGCTTGGCGACGAGATGCACCGTGGCGCCGGGGATGCGCGAAAACACCTGCAGCGGACCGGTGAGGTCGAGCTGGGTCAGGTGAGGGAACAGCAACAGACCGATCTGGACAGGCATTGGCCGGCTCCTTGGCGCTTGACCCGGCGAGCGTGGCATGATCGGCTGATGTCCGAAATGGCGTAATTCCCTCATTTTCGGACATCGGACGGCGGCACGCAATGATCGGGATCCTGATCTATCCGCGGTTTCAACTGCTCGACGCCGCCGGGCCGATCGCGGCGTTCGAGATCGCGGGCCGGTTGGCCCAGGCGCCCGCCCGCATCAAGCTGTTGGCGACGGAACCCGGCCCGGTGCGGAGTTCGTCGGGCGTCGAGATGCTGGCGCGCGGGCTGCGCGCCGCCTCCGCGATGCGGACGCTGATCATCGCCGGCGGCGAGGGGGTCGGCGTCGCAGCCTTGTGCCCGCGGACGCAGGCGTTCGTGCGCGCCGCGGCGCGGCGCGGCTGTCGGATCGCCAGCGTGTGTTCTGCGAGCTACCTGTTGGCGGAAGCCGGATTGCTCGACGGACGCCGCGCCACCACGCATTGGGGCCGCACTCAGGATTTCCTGCGCCGCTATCCCAAGGTCAGACTGCAGCCGGATCGGATTTTCGTGCGCGACGGCGAGATCTGGAGTTCGGCCGGCATCAGCGCCGGGATCGATCTGGCGTTGGCGATCATTGCCGAACAGTTCGGCGACAAAGTCGCGCAGGACACCGCGCGCCAGCTCGTAGTGTATCACCGCCGCGCCGGCGGCCAGTCGCAGTTCTCTTCGCTGCTGGAATTGCAGGCGCCGGACGGTCGGTTCGCTGCGCTGCTCGGTTGGGTGCGCGAACATCTCGACCAGACGCTCACCGTCGAGCTGTTGGCGCAGCGCGCCGGGATGAGCGCGCGGCATTTTTCGCGGGCCTTCATCGCCGCAACCGGATCGACGCCCGCCAAGGCGGTGGAGCGGTTGCGGATCGAAGTCGCCAGAAGCCGGGTGCAGGAGTCCCATGAGGCGATCGAGCAGGTCGCGCGCGGCACCGGCTTCGGCGATCCTGAGCGAATGCGGCGCGCCTTCGTCCGCGCCTTCGGCCAGCCGCCGCAGGCGTTGCGGCGGGCAGCGCGCGGCACCGGCGATGCGCGGCGCGCCGAGCTTGCGACATGAACGCCGCGCCGGCGGCTGGCTGGCGCCGCGACGCTCTGCTATGACGGCCGAAACCGCTGACCAAAGCCGATATGAACGGAAGCGCCGTTTGACGTCACCGCAGATGCTCGACGAGATTTTCCCCGGCGACGGTGAACTCAGCCGGTTGATGCGGAGCCATGACTGGTCCGCAACGCCGCTCGGCCCGCCGGAGACATGGCCGCAGGGGCTGAAGATCCCGCTGCGGATGATGCTGACGTCGCGGTTCGAGATGTGGCTCGGCTGGGGACCGGACTTGGCGTTCTTCTACAACGACGCCTATGTGCCGACGCTCGGCAGCAAACATCCGGCGGCGCTCGGCCGGCCGATGCGCGAGGTCTGGCGCGAGGTGTTCGAGGCGGTCAAGGACCGCGTACGATCGGTGATGGTCGACAACGTCGCGACCTGGGACAAGGCGCTGCTGTTGCTGCTCGAGCGCAACGGCTACCCGGAAGAAACCTATCACACCTTCTCCTACAGCCCGCTGCGCGGCGACACCGGCGTCACCGAAGGGCTGATGTGCGTGGTCAGCGAAGAAACCGAGCGGGTGATCAGCGAGCGCCGGCTGAATACGCTGCGGGCGCTGGCCGACGGCCTGCTCAACACCCGCACCGCCGAAGGCGTGATCAACGAAATTCGGGCGGCGGTGCTGCTCGACCGCAAGGATTTTCCGTTCGGTCTGGTCTATCTGCGCGACCACGCCGGAGGCTGGAGCGGACAACCGTGCAGCCTCGACGCGGGGGCGCTGCTGACGGTCGACTGGCCGCTGCACGGCTTCGAAGGCGGCGCCAGCGCCAGGCGGGTGCCGCTGGCTCCGCTGGGATTGGCGCTGCCGTGCGGCGCCTGGGACCGGCCGCCCGGCGACGCGCTGGTGCTGCCGATCGCGCATGGCTCCGGCGAGTCGTTCGGGGCCTTGGTGCTCGGTCTCAATCCGTATCGGCCGCACGATCCGGACATCGTCGGCTTCGCCCAGCTGTTGGCCGGGCAGATTTCCGGCGCCCTCGCCAACGTGGAAGCGCTGAAATCCGAGATCCGCCGCGCCGACCGCATCTGGATCAATTCGCGCGATCTGCTGGTGGTGGTGGACGCCGACGGCATCTTCCAATCGGTCAGCCCGTCCTGGACGCGAATCCTCGGCTACGCCCCGGACGAGGTGGTCGGCCGCAGCTTTCGCCACTTCATCCATCCCGACGACCTGGCATTGGCGACCGGCGGACTGGAGACCGCCACCCAGGCGATCGATCTGACGGCGTTCGAGATCCGTCAGCTCAGCAACACCGGCGAGGTGGTCTGGGTCTCTTGGAACACCAAGCTGGAAGGCCGATTCGTCTACGCCTATGGCCGCGATATCACCGCGGAGAAGACCCAGGCGGCCGCGCTGCTGGTTGCCGAAGACCAGCTTCGGCAATCCCAAAAAATGGAAGCCATCGGCCAGTTGACCGGGGGCATCGCTCACGATTTCAACAATATGCTGGCCGTTGTTATCGGCTCACTGGAGCTGCTCGATCGCAAGATCGGCGACCCCAGCGCCGCCGTCCGCCGCTATATCGACGCCGCGATGGACGGCGCCAAGCGATCCGCAGCCCTGACCCAGCGGCTGCTGGCGTTCTCCCGGCGACAGCCGTTGAAACCGGAGATCCTCGATGCCAACCGGCTGGTCGCCGAGACCTCGGAGATTTTGCGGCATTCGATCGGCGGCAATGTGCGGCTGGAAACCGTGCTGGCCGGCGGGCTCTGGCGGGTGCACGCCGACCCCAACCAGCTCGCCAGCGCGCTGCTCAATCTGGCGGTCAACGCCCGCGACGCCATGGACGGCGGCGGCCGGCTGACCATCGAGACCCAAAACGCGCATCTCGACGACGCCTATGCGCAGGCGAATTTCGGCGTCTGCGCAGGTCAGTACGTGATGATCGCGATGACCGATACCGGCACCGGCATGGCGCCGGAGGTGATCGCCCGGGCGTTCGATCCGTTCTTCACCACCAAGGAAGTCGGCAAGGGAACCGGGCTCGGCCTCAGTCAGGTCTACGGCTTCATCAAGCAGTCCAGCGGCCATGTGAAGATCTATTCCGAGCCGGGCGAGGGCACCACGGTCAAGATCTACCTGCCGCGGATGTTCAACGCGATCGACGAATTCGTACCGCGCCTCGCCAGCACCGCGGATCCCGCCGGCAGCTTCGGCGAATTGATCCTGGTGGTCGAGGACGAGCCGGCGATGCGGCAATTCAGCATCGAAGCGCTGGGCACGCTCGGTTACCGGGTGTGCGAAGCCGAGGGCGCGGCGACGGCGCTGGCGCTGCTCGATGCCCACCCGGACATTGCGCTGTTGTTCACCGACATCATCATGCCGGACGTCAACGGCCGCCAACTCGCCGACGAGGCTTGCCGTCGACGGCCTGATTTGAAGGTGCTGTACACCACCGGCTACACCCGCAACGCGGTGGTGCATAATGGCGTGGTCGATCCCGGCGTTCAATTGATCAGCAAGCCGTTCACCATCGATCAACTCGCGGAAAAGCTCCGCGAGGTGTTGGACAGGTGAGCGAGCGTTTCAAGCGCCCGCTGTCGTCTAGAGACTTTACGGTTTGGATTGAATCATCCAACCACAACGTCGTCGTCATTCCGGATTGCGAGTTCGAAGAACGAGCAAGTCCGGAATCCATACTCCCTGCGGTGGTTATGGATTCCGGGTTCACTCGCAGCGAAGCTGCTCGTGCCCCGGAATGACGGCCCGGGACTCTTGAACCGCATCAATCCTAACCGAAAATGCTCTAATCGTACGGATCGTTCCAATCCGACCGGCTGTAGACGCGGCGCGAGCGGTTCAGCGGGATCAGCTGCTCCTCACGGCGGCCGTCGGCATATTCGATGACGCGCAACGTCATCAGCACCGGCCGGTTCGCGTTGCGGGCTTGCCGCGCCTTGCGGCGCGACACCGCGGTCTTCGCCGGCTTGACGCCGGTCGCCGCGTTCTGCGCTGGCGGCGGCATCGCGGCTGACGCCGCAGCGGATTCGGCCGCTGGCTCCGGCGGCACCGCGGCGGCCATCGCAGCCTCCGAGGGGTGCCGTTCGGCCATCGCGGGGGCGACCGTAATGGCGGCTGCGGAGGGCACCACGGCGTCGGCAGCGGGGGCGCTCTGCGGCACCGCGTTAGGCGGGGCGGTGGCGGTCGGCTTGGTCACATCCGACGACGCCGCGGCGCTTGCTGCGAGGTCGTCGGACGGGCTCGGGCCCGAACGGACGGCCTGCGCCGTGCGCGACTCGCCGGACTTCTTCGACGGGCTTTTGTTCGACGGGCTCTTGCCGGGCCGGGACTGCGCGGTGCTGACCTCGGGCGTCGGATGGCTCAGCAGGTACAGACCGCTGGCGCCGCCGCCGATCAGCAGGGCCAGCGCGACCAGGTAAGCAAACAACGCGGGCATGGCGAGGCCTCGACAAGGACCCATGCCAACGTCGATCGCCATGTTCTGTTCCGCCGCGTCGCGGCCTCCGCTGGAATGCGCTCGTCCCGCCCTTTCCCCGCCGTATTCGCCGTGTTAACCGAAAGTCCCGCGAGCGGCCCATTCGTACACGTGCCTGGCTGTATGTGCCTGGCTGTACAATGTCGCGAGCCCGATTCGTCGATTAGAGCCGCGCGATATGTTTCGAACCTTTGGCATGGCTGGTCTTGCAGCGTTGTTGGTCGCCCCGTTGATCGCGGTGGCGCCGCCGGCGCAGGCGCAGATCGGCAACATCTTTTCCGATCCGCCGCCGCGGCCGCCCGGAAGTGTGCCGCGCGGCGGACCCTACGACGACGAGGAAGAGGTGCCCGACCTGCCGCAGCAGGGCCGGCTGTTGCCGACCCCGAACCGGCCGCTGCCGGGGCAGGGCGCGCCGCCGCCCGGACCGGTGCAGTCGCAGCCGCTGCCGCCGCCGCCCGGCACCACCGTGATCCCGCAAAACCCGCCGGCCAGCGCCGCGGTGCCGCCTGCGCAGCCGTCTCCGGGTGTTGCCGCGGCCCCTCCGGCCGCCAATCCGTTGCCGGGGCAAGCGCCGGGACAGCGTCCTGCGCCCAAGACCGCGCCGCCGTCGCCGGCGACGCTGCAGCCCGGCGACGAGGTGGTCACCGAGCCGCCGGCGCAGAAGATCGTCAACAAGAAGGCGAGCTTCTCCGGGCTCGACAAGATCACCGGGCGGATCATCAATTTCGACGCCGACATCGGCGAAACGGTGCAGTTCGGCGCGCTGCGGGTGAAGACCGACGCCTGCTACACCCGCCCGGCGACCGAAGCCGCCAACACCGACGCCTTCGTCGAAGTCGACGAGATCACGCTGCAGGGCGAGGTGAAACGGATCTTTTCCGGCTGGATGTTCGCGGCGAGCCCGGGGCTGCACGGCGTCGAGCACCCGATCTACGATATCTGGCTGACCGACTGCAAAGGCCCGGAGACCACCGTGGTGGCGGCACAGCCCGACGCCAAGCCGGTGGCGGCCCAGCCGGCGCAGAAACGCGCCGCGCCGAGACAGCCGCGTCCGCTGCCGCCGCCGCAGGTGTTTCCCTACAACCCGCTGCCGCCGTACCGGCAGTAGGCGCAAAGGTCGATCGCACTCTGAGTCGTCATCCTGAGGTGCCCGAGCGCAGCGAGGGCCTCGAAGGATGCGGCTCCGAAGCGTCGCGCCGCCCCAAGTGCGCAGCCCATCCTTCGAGACGCCCGGCTCCGCTGCGCTTTGCCGGGCTCCTCAGGATGACGCCGAGCGAGTTTGAGCGTTGGGGAAATCTAACCTCATCCGCGCCCCAAGCCCTCGCGCCCGGAGATGATCGCCAGCGCCCGGGTGCCGGCGATCGGCTGTTCGGTCGGCAGCCGGGCGAAATCCGCCGCGCCGGTGATGGCGACATCCAGCATCGCCCGGTAGCGTCGCCGCGGCACCTCGGTGGCGCCGAACGTGCGCAGATGCTCGGTGACGAACTGGGTGTCGAGCAGCACGAAGCCGCCTTCGATCAGCCGCGCCACCAGATGCACCAGCGCCACCTTGGAGGCGTCGCGGGCGCGGTGGAACATGCTTTCGCCGAAGAACGCGCGGCCGAGATTGACCCCGTACAGCCCGCCGACCAGATCGTCGTTCTGCCAGACTTCGACGCTATGGCAGTGTCCGAGCTGATACAGCCCGATATAGAGCTCGCGGATCCGCCGGTTGATCCAGGTATCTTCGCGGCCGGGCTGCGGCGCCGCGCAGCCGTCGATCACCTGTTTGAAAGCCCGATCGACGCTGACGGTAAACACATCCGAGCGCACCGTGCGCGCCAGCCGCGACGCCACCTTGAAGCCGTCGAGCGGGATGATGCCGCGCCGCTCCGGTTCGACCCAGAACAGCGTCGGATCGTCGACGCTTTCGGCCATCGGAAAGATGCCGCAGGCATAAGCGCGCAGCAGCACTTCGGGCGTGATGTCGGATGATGCGGAGTCGCGGCCGGTCATGCGCCATCTTAGCAGACCAAAGCGCCGACGGCATGGGGAGAAGCTAGTCGGTCGCAACCAGCTTTCATTTTAATAGTACGTTCGTCGCAAACGGCTGGAGAACAGAAGATTCCACTTTTCAACCATCCTGGGTTGTGAAACGATACTAGTCGTTAGCTTTGGCGCGAGTAGTTGTTGTTATTTTGCTTCAACCGCAATCCCTAACAATTTGGAACGATGGCATTTGTCGTGAGGCGATACGGACTCGACGCAGCATTTCAGGTCAGGTCCCAGTCTTTTTCGCTGGGCCGCGGCAACAATCCTCTATCTTTAGTATCTGCTCTTCTTGGGATGTTGTTTTTTTGCATGAGTCTCGGGGCGGCCTTTGCCGAAGATGCCAAGGACAGGCTTCCGCTTGCAAAGGACCACCTCGGAGATCGATCCCGCGAAGATGTATTCAAGGCAATCGAGCAACAGCAACGGGAGCGCGAGCAACAAGATGCCGAGCGCGGAACGCGCGAAGCCGAAGTCAGGCGGATGCTAAAAGAAATCCGCGAACGATTGTTCGATATCGAGTTGTTTTTCGCCCAACGGAAGGACGGTGCACGTCCAATCGATTGCAAGACTGTATCAACGCAAACGGCTGATCTGCAAGCTCGGATCAAGGACGCGGAGGAGCTCCAAACGCGCGCGTCGGCAGCTTGCCGCGGCGGTGCAGCGAACGGGGCGCAAGCGCGGGCATTCTGCTCAAACCAAGAAGCAATGCTTCAAGCCGAGGTTCTGAAGTTAAAGGAACAGAGCAGCGCGCTGTCGGCGGAGTGTTCCCATTAGTTAGTTGACAGGCAGCCGATTTCAAATTCGAAGAATTGGGATTGCCATTGACATGACGTGCAGGTTTCGAACGGCCAGAATACTGATGACCAGCATCGTCGTCTGGAGCATCGTTGAGATTGACGATGCGCAATCGGGCTCGGGTGCTGCAGCTAATGCCGACACGTCCGCCGTGGCATCCCCGTTTCAAGATAAGACCAGCAAACTCCGAGCTGTCGAAAGGACGATGACCGAGTTGAGGGCCGCGATAGAAAGCTACCGGAACGACATCGCGGATTTCAATGCGGTCGTCGCCCTTTGGGAGGTTATGCGAAAACAGTTCCAGGCGTTCGAAGCGGCCGCAACGCATGCCCAAAAAAGTTGTGGCGAATATAGAGAAGAATTGAAGGAATTCCAAAAAACGTATCCCAACCAAGTGGCGCGCTTTTCAGCGATCATTCGGGAATGCCAGGGTGTTCTCGATCAGTCTGACACATTGATTTCGGAGTACGAGAAATCATTGGAGTACATTCGGCGAGACGTGCAGCATGTGAAGAATATCTCCAGCTTCACAGGGAAGAGCTACGATAAGTCCGAGGCCGCGCTGAAAGCGAAAGAAGCTGAGAAGCAATTATTAGACGGAATTAACAAGCTCCCGGGCATGTCAGGATTTACCAAAGCTATGCCGGATTTCAAAGGCTTCTGATGTCGTGATCATGATGTTTCAAGGCCGATATCGATCGATCCGTCTATCATTCTGGTATGTGACTGGCCGTCGCATTGTCTTGCGTATCACGTTATTCGCAGCGTTTTTGGTGGTGAATACTCCACTTTCTGCGATTGCCTCTGACTTTCGCGAGCTCGATGCGGCGTTCAGCAAGTCTGTTCGCCTCTCCAGTTCTGACAGATCTTATTACGAAGATAGGCTAAAAGAGTTAGCGAGTACGTACGGACTCTTGGCTGAGTCAACTCTGTTTCCCGGGTTGAATGTCCGTCAGACGATTGCGCAAGCACTCGATCAAATTGCCAAGTCGTCCTTCGGGCGGCTCGTCAATGAGGGAAGCCCGCCCCATCCCGACGCATTGCAAGATCTTAGCAATCTGCTGTCGACATTGCGTACGCTCGAAGAAACCGAAGCGAAGTCGGGACCGTTGAATGATGTAATGAGCATCAGAGAGCGGGTGTTTTCCACTTTCGTTGACCCGTTGGTCGCGAGACCCGGACGAAAGGATCTGAAAGCCCTAGCTGATCCGCTTGATGGTATCCTCCTGGTTCAGTTTCTGGGCGAGACTGCGGAAGGCGGCATTCGCGTTCTTGACCTTTATGCACGACCGGAGATCGCTGGTCTCAGCTGGTCGCTGAAGACCTTCACTGCTCCGTTTGATTCGCTAAAACGCACCGCCGATAGAGCGTACTTCGCTGATTATCCTCCTCGACAAGATGGCAAGCTTGCCCTCTATATCGACGTCGGGCCATTTGGAAAGCGATTACGAAAAGGCCTTTTCTCCAGAATTTCCGAGCTTCAGCGCGCTAATCTTGTCGTTATTCTCGATGACAGCTCTGCCCGTTTGGACGCCTGCGTTGAAACCGTAATCGAGCGAACGAGACGATCAGTGCTTGAGGATCGCGCCAAAGAGGGGCGTGAAAGTTCGGGACGAATTGCGGAGCGGTTACGCGCGGAGACGAGCCCTGATCCTGACGGAACGTCGCCGACAGCCGAAGAAACGGCTGCAATTCGCCAGCAATGCCAGGTGCGACTGCAAAGATCGGCACTGGACAATCGCGTCGTGCTGTTCGATCCGAAGCGGAATCTCGAGGTGACGAGCTTTCAAAGCACGCCGAATTCATCAAGTGAATTGGAGGCGCTTCTCGTGAAAGCGCAATACGCGGTGAAGCGGTGGCCGTAACTCTCCCAAAACGAGCACTGGCCTTCGCGGCCGCATTGCTGCCGTTGCTCGGTTGCGCGTCAGTTTCCCGGGAACCGCGCGTCAACGAGTTGGGTGTCGAACTTCATTCGATCTCGCGGGACGAAGGGCTGGGCATGTCGCTCGCAGCTTGCACAGCTGGCGGGCAGCTCGATCGGTACGTCGATAATGCGAGAGCCGGCGCCAATTCCTGGTACGAGGTAGTGCGAACGATCGATCAATGCAATATTGACGCCGCTCGATACTATACCAGTCCAGAAACGATGTCGCGGATTATCGTCCCGTTGGACACGTTGGTGCGTGTGGGAACGCCAGATTGTCGCGATAACGCCTCGGTGTTGCGGCAGCGAATTCTAGCAACAAACCGCGAGATAGTCGGTTTGGTTGGCGCCTTGACGTCATTGTGCC
Source organism: Rhodopseudomonas palustris BisB18 (assembly GCF_000013745.1). Classification (GTDB taxonomy): domain Bacteria; phylum Pseudomonadota; class Alphaproteobacteria; order Rhizobiales; family Xanthobacteraceae; genus Rhodopseudomonas_A; species Rhodopseudomonas_A palustris_F. The sequence goes on along the minus strand of NC_007925.1, from coordinate 3,131,034 downwards.
AGACGACGGACTCGCTTTCAGATATGGGGCTGCAAAAGCGGAGACTGCGCCAGCAGCGCGCGGATATTTGCCGGCGAATTGGCCGCGCCTTAGGTGGCTCAAGCGGAGACGGATGTCGAAGTGATTAGCTGGGTTGTATCATTGGCAGCGGCATTTGTGATCGCCATCGGAGCGGCGTTTTATATATGGGGTGAGCGCCGCAAGAGTATCGCGGCATTTCTGGTATCTCCACTGCTGGTGTTTGGTACAAACTTGAATGGAAGTCTGGAATTGATGGGGAAGATTCCGGCCGCGCTTGGGTGGTTTCGAGAAATGACGGGCAACGGAGATGCGGCTAGTCCATCGCCCCAGGCGACCAAGCCGAATCTGGGCGGCTCCGATCCGCCTCAAATCATTCAGCGAGAGCGGTGGGGTCCGCTGGATCGATCCGCCTGCGAGAGTGATCCGATCATCGGACCCGCGGGGGATAGGAAAACGCTCGACTTTTCGCGGTCGAATCTCATCAAGTGCTTGGACCGAATGGATTGCGGGCAAGTCGCGGCGAGTGTGTGCGCGCAAGCGAGGGGGCCGGTTGATATAGCGGAATGCTCGCGACAGTCACTTGGCTCGCTTCCGAATAGCGACCGCCGCGAATTGGCGGTTCAGTTTGAGGAGCGCCAGTGTTTTCGCGAAGCACTTATTTGGATTCTTGGCTCACGCAGTGGCGATTTGAAGCCGTGGCTTGCGCGTTGGAAGAGAAATGTCTGTGCTGCCGGCCGTGAGGATCTATTAGATGATGCCAATACACAGCAGATGTTCTCTGTCTTCGGAATTTCCAACCCATCCTACGATCGCGAAATTCCGTGGAGAACATGCGTCGCATTATAGGTGGGGAGGGTGGAGGATGGGCAGGCTGGTTTGGATGGCGCCTTTGATTGTTGCCGCGGGGTGTACAGCCGATCCATATACCCGGGAGCAGAAAGTCTCGGAAACGGTTCAGCAGGGGGGGATTGCAGCGGCACAGTGCGGCGGATTGTCATTTGTCAGCAATCTGTTGGGCGGTCGTTCCGGTGGAGATTCGGTCGCCGAGGCTGGGAAGGCCGCTGTCGTGTGTGGCGTTGCAGGGGCCGTCGTTGGCGCTCAACTCGACGCTTATGAACAGCAGTTGTTGAATGAATTGCAAGTCGCGGGCGTCAAGATGAACGTGCAGCAGGATGCGCGCATACTCGAAATGGAGGAGCCGATTTTGTTCTCAAGGGCGGACGCCAGGTTATCGTCGACATCTGCAAATAGGCTTATCGCTGTCGGAAAGATCTTTCAGAAATTCAATCAGAGGCAGGTGGATATCATCGGACATTCGGCTTCCGATGAAGCGGACGAGGTTGCGCTAGCCAGGGCCAAAGTAGTCACCTCGCGGTTGAAAGAGATGACGGGCGGTCGACTTCCATTACGAATGAGAAGTAAGGGGTCGAGCGAACCTGTTGGTGACAACAGAACGGAGACTGGAAGGGATCGAAATCGCCGGGTTACAATATTTGTGGCGCTCCATGCTTCGTCTTAAGAGTAGTGATCGGGTCATGTGTTCGACGAGAGTCAGCGCGTCTTGTAAAATCGACAGTCATCCGCGCCCCAAGCCCTCGCGCCCGGAGATGATCGCCAGCGCCCGGGTGCCGGCGATCGGCTGTTCGGTCGGCAGCCGGGCGAAATCCGCCGCGCCGGTGATGGCGACATCCAGCATCGCCCGGTAGCGTCGCCGCGGCACCTCGGTGGCGCCGAACGTGCGCAGATGCTCGGTGACGAATTGGGTGTCGAGCAGCACGAAGCCGCCTTCGATCAGCCGCGCCACCAGATGCACCAGCGCCACCTTGGAGGCGTCGCGGGCGCGGTGGAACATGCTTTCGCCGAAGAACGCGCGGCCGAGATTGACCCCGTACAGCCCGCCGACCAGATCGTCGTTCTGCCAGACTTCGACGCTATGGCAGTGTCCGAGCTGATACAGCCCGATATAGAGCTCGCGGATCCGCCGGTTGATCCAGGTATCTTCGCGGCCGGGCTGCGGCGCCGCGCAGCCGTCGATCACCTGTTTGAAAGCCCGATCGACGCTGACGGTAAACACATCCGAGCGCACCGTGCGCGCCAGCCGCGACGCCACCTTGAAGCCGTCGAGCGGGATGATGCCGCGCCGCTCCGGTTCGACCCAGAACAGCGTCGGATCGTCGACGCTTTCGGCCATCGGAAAGATGCCGCAGGCATAAGCGCGCAGCAGCACTTCGGGCGTGATGTCGGATGATGCGGAGTCGCGGCCGGTCATGCGCCATCTTAGCAGGCCAAAGCGCCCGCCGCGACTGCCGGCAAGCGCCGCGACTCCGAGTTCCGCGCGGATTGTGCCAGATATCGGGCGTTGGAATCGAACCGATCGATGCTAGCGTCCAGCTAACAATCAGGCGGAGGTTACGATGGCGGCAGCAGCAGCGCTTCCCGACCCGGCCGTGTTCCATTTCGTCGCCATCAAGCCGACGCATTACGACGATGACGGCTATCCGATCCAGTGGGTCAGATCCGCGATTCCCTCCAACACCTTGGCCTGCCTCAACGGTCTCGCCGAGGACGTTCGTCGCCGCAACGTGCTTGGACCCGACGTCGATTTCCGCATCCACACCTATGACGAGACCAACCGCCGCGTCCGCCCCGAACAGATCATCGCGATGATCCGCCGCGACGGCGGTCGCGCCATGATCGGCCTGGTCGGGGTGCAGTCCAATCAGTTTCCGCGTGCGGTGGATTTGGCGCGGCCGTTTCTCGCCGTCGGTCTGCAAGTCTGTATCGGCGGTTTCCATGTGTCCGGCTGTATCGCGATGTTGCCGGAGCTTCCGGCCGACATCCGCGCCGCGCAGGCCATGGGCATTTCGCTGTTCGCCGGCGAGGCCGAGGACAAGCGGCTCGACGAGGTGGTGCGCGACGCCTGGGCCGGCCGACTCAAGCCTTTGTACAACTACATGGACGACCTGCCGTCGTTGCAGGGCGAGCCGGCCGCGATCCTGCCGCGCGAGCACGTGCGGCGCACCTCGGGCTCGCTGTCGTCGATCGATCTCGGCCGCGGCTGCCCGTATCAATGTTCGTTCTGCACCATCATCAACGTGCAGGGCCGCAAGAGCCGGTTTCGCTCCGCCGACGATCTGGAGCGCGTGGTGCGCGACAACTACGCGCAGGGCATCGGGCGGTTCTTCATCACCGACGACAATTTCGCCCGCAACAAGCATTGGGAAGAATTGCTCGACCGGCTGATCGCGATCCGCGAAGGTGAGGGGCTCAACATCGGCTTCACGATTCAGGTGGACACGCTATGCCACAAGATCCCGAACTTCATCGAAAAGGCCGCAAGGGCCGGGGTGCGCCGGGTGTTCATCGGGCTGGAGAACATCAATCCGGATAATCTATTGGCCGCCAACAAGCGGCAGAACAAGATCACCGAATACCGGGTGATGCTGCAGAAATGGCGCGCGCACGGCGCTTTGACCTATGCCGGCTACATCATCGGCTTTCCCGGCGACACCAAGGAATCGATCAAGCGCGACGTCGAGATCATCAAGCGCGAACTGCCGCTCGACATTCTGGAGTTTTTCTTCCTGACGCCGCTGCCGGGCTCCGAGGACCACAAGCTGGCCTCCGCCAGAGGCGACTGGATGGACGGCGACATGAACAAATACGACCTCAACCACCGCGTCGCGCATCATCCGAAGATGTCCGACAAAGAATGGGAGGAGGCCTACAAGACGGCGTGGGAGACTTACTACACGCCGGAGCATATCCGCACCATCCTGCAGCGCACCGCCGCCAACAAACTCGGCCGGCTCTCCACCACGCTGACCACCATCCTATGGTTCACCCTGGCCTATTCGTACGAAGGCGTGCATCCCTTGGAAGCCGGCGCGTTCCGGCTGAAATTCCGCAGCGACCGCCGCTTCGGTCTGCCGCGGGAAAGCCCGCTGCTGTTCTATCCGAAATATGTCGGCGGCACCGCGGTGAAGCTCGTGCAATATCTGTCGTTGTATCTGAAGACCAAGGCGATGGTGAAACAGATCGCGCGGTCGCCGCAGCGCTACGACTACACGGATCTGGCGATCGCGCCGCCGCGCGACGACGAATTCGAGGCGCTCGATCTGTATCACGAGACCAACGGCGGCGAGGGCGCGCTGGCCCGCAAACGCCGCGACGACGAGATCCGCGACAAAGCAGCGGCGCCGGTGCCGGTCAGCATCGCGCGGGCGTCGTAGCCAGCACGCTGAAATGGCCCGAGCGCCCGTGTCCCGGACGCGGTGCAGCGCGCTTGCGTTGCTCCGCGAGCCGGGACCGTCTCAAAGGCAGCGTTGCGTAATGGCCCCGGATCTACAGCGCACCACGCCGCGAAGTGCGGCGCGTTGCGCTGCGTCCGGGCACGAGAGTTGAGATGGAAGCAATAAGAAACCGGGTTAGGGCCGCGCTATCCGCGCAGCGCGATCCAGATCAGATGCCGCGCGCCGCCGCGCTTGCCCATCGCCCGCACCGGGACCTCCTCGACGGCAAAGCCGGCCTGCCGCAGCCGGCGGCTGAACGACGGATCTGGCCCCGACGACCACACCGCCAGCACGCCGCCGGCGCGCAATGCCTGATGCGCGGCGCGCAGGCCGATTGCGTCGTACAGCGCGTCGTTGCCGGCGCGCGACAGCCCGTCGGGGCCGTTATCGACGTCGAGCAGGATGGCGTCGTAGCGCGCCTTGCCGGCGCGGATCGGCGCGCCGACGTCGCCATCGATAATGGCGAGCCGTGGATCCGCCATGCTGTCACCGAACACTTCGGCCATCGCGCCGCGCGCCCAGGCGACCACCGCCGGCACCAGTTCGGCGACTTCGATCGCGGCGTCCGGGCCCGACGCGGCGAGCGCGGCGCGCAGCGTGAAGCCCATGCCGAGCCCGCCGATCAGGATCCGCGGCGCGCTTTGCGATGTCGTCGTGCGCTGCGCGAGGCGGGCGAAAGCCAGCGTCGCCAGCGCCTGTTCGGAGCCGCCTTGCCGACTGTTCATCAGTTCGGTCTGGTCGAGCCGGATCGAGAATTCGCCGCCGCGGCGCAGCAGCCGCAATTCGCCGCCGCCGGGGACGCGCGTGGTGTCGAGCAAAGACCAGGGGATCACAAGGGCCGCGCCAATTCAGTGCGTCGCAGAGGCGAGGCTGGCGGCCGGCGCGCTGGTGGGGCGGAAGCGCAGCACGATGCGGGTGCCGGAATGGTTCGGGTCGCGCTCGACCGCGGCCTCCAATTTGCTGGCCATGGCGTTGACGATGCGTTGGCCCATCCCGGTGGAGTCCGGATTGACCTTGACGTTGAGGCCGACGCCATCGTCGGTGATCGACAATTCGAGAGCGTCGCCGGCGGCGTGCAACTCGACATGGATCGGCCCGGCGCCGTCCGGATAGGCGTATTTCACCGCGTTCATCACCAGCTCGTTGACGATGATGCCGATCGCCACCGCGCGGTCGGGGTCGATCTCGACGGCTTCCGACTTCAGCGTCAGCCGCGACATCCGGTTGCCTTCGGCCGAGCGCCGCAGATCCTCCAGCAGCGCCTCGAGATATTGATTGAGCAGCACGCTTTTCAGGTCGTGCGAGGTGTAAAGCCGACGGTGCACCTGCGCCACCGCGGCGACCCGGCCCATCGCGTTGGTCAGCGCCGCCTTGACGTCGGCCTGTTTGCTCGACGAGGCCTGCAGATGCAGCAACGAGGCGATGATCTGCAGCGAGTTGCCGACCCGGTGGTTGACCTCGCGCAGCAGCACCTCGCGCTCGGCGGCCAGCGCCGCGTAGCGGTCGCGCGAGGCGTGCACTTCGGCGACCGCGTCGTCGCGCGCTTTGCGGATCCTCGCCTGCTTCAGCGCCTGCTCGGTGGCGACGTGCAGCAACGGCACGAAGTCGCCGAGGGTATCCTTCATCAGGTAGTCGGCGGCGCCGGCCTTCAGCGCGGTGACCGCGATGCTGGAATCTTGCGAAGCGGTGACGAACACCACCGGCGGCGGATTCGGGATGTTCTGGATCTGCTCCAGCGTCTCCAACCCGTCCAGGCCCGGCATGTATTGGTCCAGCGCCACGACGTCGATGCCGCCCTGCCGCAACCGCGCCAAACCGGCCTCGCCGCTGGAGGCGTGCACCACGCAATAGCCCTGCCGCTGCAGCCCGCGGGTCACCAGCCGGCCGAGCGCGTCGTCGTCGTCGATATACAGCAGCGTGGGGGCGGGCGTGGTCATGCGATGGTTTCAGGCACCTGGATCACGGAGAAGAACAGCCCGAGCTGGCGGATGGCGTTGGCGAAGCTCTCGTAATTGACCGGTTTGGTAATGTAGACATTACACCCAAGTTCGTAGCAGCGCTTGATTTCGTGGGCGTCGTCGGTGGTGGTCAGCACCACGACCGGGGTGCATTTGAGATGGTCGTTCTCCTTGACCCGGCGCAGAATATCGATGCCGGAGGTGTCCGGCAGGTTGAGGTCGAGCAGGATCAACAGCGCGCGGCCCTTGTGCTCGATGCCGCTGCCGTCGGCCCCGAACAGGTAATCCAGCGCGGCTGTCCCGTTGGTGAACGGAATAATTTCATTGTTGACGCCGGAGCGGCGGATGTTGCGCTCGATCAGCCGGGCGTGGCCCTCGTCGTCCTCGATCATGATGATGGTAACAGGCTTGCTCATGCTTGCGAATCCCGGTTGGCCGCCGACCATTTGGCCGGCAGGGTGATCGTAAACGTGCTGCCGGTGCCGAGCTCGGAGGACACCGTCATGGTTCCGCCGAGCCGTCGGACCAGGGCGCGGACGTGGGCCAGCCCGATTCCCTGTCCGGGACGATCCTGTGTACCTGCGCGGCGGAAAAGGTCAAAGATCCTCTGGTGATCTTTGGGGTCGATGCCGCGGCCATTGTCCGCGACTTCGAATATTGCAAAACCGAGCTTCTGGCGGCCCCGGATCCGGATGTCGCCAGGAATGCCTTTTCTCAGATATTTCAATGCGTTGTCGATCAGATTGGAGAAGATCTGCTCCAGCGCCAGGCGGTCGCTGACGATCTGCGGCAACGGTTCGATGCGGATCTCGGCCTCGGCCTCTGCCGCCTGATGCGCCACTGTGGAGACGATGCCCTCGATCAGCTCGCGGGTGTCGATCAGCACCGGCTTGAATTCGCGGCGGCCCTCGCGGGTCAGGTTGAGGATGGCGCTGATCAGCCGGTCCATTTTGGCGATCGAGGATTTGATGAAGCCGAGCGCTTCGGTGAAGTCCTGCGACAATTGCTGGTCGGCGGCGTCGAGTTTCGGCGCGGCGTCGTTGTCGGCGTTTTCCGGCATCGGGTCCGGCGATGCGGCGCGGCCGAGCGTGGCGATGCGGCGGAAGATGTCGGTGCGCAGCTCCTCGAGCTCGCTGGTGAAGCCCATGATGTTGACCAGCGGCGAGCGCAGATCGTGGCTGACGATGTAGGCGAAACGCTGGATTTCGTCGTTGGCCTCGCGCAGGTCGGCGGTGCGCTCCAGCACCGTGGATTCCAGGTTGAGATTGGTGTCGCGCAGCCTTGTTTCCGCCTCATCGCGTGCCGCGGCCGAGCGGCGCACCAGGAAGATGGAGATCGCCGCCAGTAGCAGCACCAGCGCGGAGCCGGAGGTGGTGACGATCGCCGCCAGCGCCTGGCTGCGGTCGGCAGCGATGGTGCGCTCGCGGAACAGCCGGTGTTCCTCGGCGCTCATCTCCTCCGACAGCACCCGGATCCGGTTCATGGTGTCGCGGCCGGTATTGACGCGGAGGATCTCGGTGGCTTCGTCGAGCTTGTTGGCGTGGCCGAGCTCCAGCACCCGGCGGAATTGCGCCAGCCGGGCCTCGGTCATCGCCATGATCTCGATCACCGCCTGCTGCTGGCTGGGATTGTCGCGGGTCTGCTCCTGCAATTTGCGCAGCAGCGGCAGGATCCCACCCGCCGATTCCTCGTAATCCTCAAGGAAACCGGGCTGCTGGGTCAACAGATAGCCGCGCTCGGCGCTCTCGGCGCGGCGCATCTGCAGCAGCGACAGCGAAATCTGGTTCTCGACCTCCAGGGTATGCGCCACCCAGGCGGCGTCCTCGCGCGCCCGTTGCAGCCAATACACCGAGGCGATGCTGATCACCACCAGCACCGCAAATGCGATGCCGAGCAGAACAATCTGCAGCAAAGAGCGCTGCCGCGCGCGGGCCTGTGTCACCACGCGGCACCCAAACCATCAAAACCGACGTTCAATCCATCCCCCGGCGGAACCCGCACAAAATCGAGCTACAACGTTACGCCCCGGCAAAAGTTCCGTCGCGCGTCGGCTGTCAGGGCTTTTTGGTGTCGCCCGCCGCCAGATAATGCTCCAGCCAATGGATATGGTAATCGCCGTCGATGATGCCGGGCTCCCGCACCAGCGCGCGGAACAACGGCAGCGTAGTTTCGATGCCGTCGACCACCATTTCGTCGAGCGCGCGGCGCAGCCGCATCAGGCATTCCGCCCGGGTCTTGCCGTGCACGATCAGCTTGCCGACCATCGAATCGTAATAGGGCGGAATCACATAGTCCTGGTAGGCGGCGGAATCGATCCGCACCCCGAGCCCGCCCGGCGGGTGGTAGCGCACGATCCGGCCCGGCGAGGGCCGGAAGGTCACCGGGTTCTCGGCATTGACCCGGCATTCGATGGCGTGGCCGTTGAGCACGATCTCGTCCTGGGTGCAGGGCAAGTCGCCGCCGGCGGCGACCCGGATTTGCTCCAGCACGAGGTCGATGCCGGTGATCATCTCGGTGACCGGATGCTCGACCTGGATTCGGGTGTTCATCTCGATGAAGTAGAACTCGCCGTCTTCGTAGAGGAATTCGATGGTGCCGACGCCGAGATACTGCATGTCCTGCATCGCCTTGGCGCAGGTCGCGCCGATCTTGGCGCGGGCCTCGGCGCTGAGCACCGGCGAGGGGCCTTCCTCCCAGACCTTCTGGTGGCGGCGCTGCAGCGAGCAGTCGCGCTCGCCGAGATGAATGGCGCCGCCGCGGCCGTCGCCGAGCACCTGGATCTCGATGTGGCGCGGCTTCTGCAGATATTTTTCCAGATAGACCGAGGCGTCGCCGAACGCCGACTTGGCCTCGTTGCCGGCGGTCGACAGCGCCAGCATCAGGTCGGCTTCGGTCTGCGCCACCTTCATGCCGCGGCCGCCGCCGCCCGAGGCGGCCTTGACCAGCACCGGAAACCCGATCGCCTTGGCGATCGCCATGGCGTCGTCCTCGGGGCCGACCGCGCCCTCGGAGCCCGGCACCACCGGAATGCCGAGCCGGCGCGCGGTCTTCTTGGCCTCGATCTTGTCGCCCATCAGTCGGATGTGTTCGGATTTCGGGCCGATGAAATGCAGATTGTGCTCGGCCAGGATCTCGGCGAAGCGGGCGTTCTCCGACAGAAAGCCGTAGCCGGGATGCACCGCGTCGGCGCCGGTGATCTCGCAGGCGGCGAGCAGCGCCGGGATGTTGAGGTAGCTGTCCTTGGACGGCGGCGGCCCGATGCAGACGCTCTCGTCGGCGAGCCGGACATGCATGGCGTCGGCATCGGCGGTGGAGTGCACCGCGACGGTGGCGATGCCGAGCTCCTTGCAGGCCCGCAACACGCGCAGCGCGATCTCGCCGCGATTGGCTATCAGGATTTTGTCGAACATGGCTGTACCGAGCTGTGAGGGCGAAAGACGCGAATAGCGAGTGGCGAATAGCGAATGGAAAGCGCAGGGGGGGCGTCGCCGGCTTGGTCGGTGTCGTCCCTATTCGCTAGTCGCTACTCCCCATTCGCCCTTACTCTATGACGACCAACGGCTCGCCGAACTCGACCGGCTGGCCGTCTTCGACCAGGATCTGGGTCACGGTGCCGGCGCGCGGCGAGGGAATCTGGTTCATGGTCTTCATCGCCTCGATGATGAACAGCGTCTCGCCGGCGCGGACCTTGCTGCCGACCTCGACGAACGGCTTGGCGCCGGGCTCCGAGGCCCAATATACCGTGCCGACCATCGGCGAGGGCACCATGCCGGGGTGCTTGGCGACGTCGGTGACCGGCGCGGGACCGGCGGCGGCGGCCGCAGCGGCCGGAGCGTGGCCGGTCGGCACCGCGGCGGAAATCGTCACGGTGCGCGCCACCCGCACCCGCAGCCCGGCGCGCTCGATCTCGATCTCGGTGAGATTGGTCTCGTCGAGCAGCAGCGCGAGTTCGCGGATCAGCGCGTTGTCGTCAACCGCCTTGGGTGTCGCGGCGGCTTTGTCTTCAGGCGGGCGGGCCATATTCTCGATCCAAATTTTTGTGGTGATGGGGTGCGTCAGGCTTGCGCGCTGGCGCCGATTTTTGCGGCGAGGCCGCTGATGGCAAGGCGGTAGCCGTCGATGCCGAAGCCGCACAGGCTGGCAAACGCGGCTTTCGCGGTGAAGGAATGGTGGCGGAAGCTCTCGCGGGCGTGGATGTTGCTGACGTGGACCTCGACGGTCGGGATCCGCACCGCGACCAGCGCGTCGTGCAGCGCCACCGAGGTGTGGGAATAGCCGCCGGCGTTGAGGATGATGCCGACCGCCTTGCTGGCGTGGGCGTCGTGGATGAAATCGATCAACTCGCCCTCGCGGTTGGATTGCCGGCAGTCAGCCACCAACCCGAAGCGGGCCGCGGTCTCGGCGCACAGCCGCTCGACATCCGCCAGCGTCGCGTGGCCGTAAATCTCGGGTTCGCGCAAGCCGAGCAGATTGAGGTTCGGACCATTGAGGACATAGACTGTCTGAGGCATCACAATCCTAGTTTCGTCTGCGACCGGTCGCACGCACCGATGTACGATCGAGCTCCGTCAGGGCGCGCCACCGGCGCGGCTCTCTGGCGGACCTCTCCTTCGATGGGGCAACGAGAAATCAGATGTCTTGCGGCTTTTTTAGAGGTCCGCTGCTGAGCGCAAAGCCTGCGATCCGAGCGACGCACCGGTTTCCTGGCGGTTTATATGTAACCTTCCGCCGAAGGGAAAGCCTCCAGAGCCGATAAAGCCGCCGGATGAAGCTCTATCGGTTTGCCAGCACCGTTTGGCAAGCCGCGGAAACGACTGATTAACCATCGCTGGAGACGGTCGCGGCAGCGGCCCGGCCAGCCGGTCCTGCTTTGGTCTAACTATGAAAAAGGGGCGGCTTGGTGCCGCCCCTTGATCGCTGTTTGGCGGATCGCCGTCAGGCGTCGAGCACCGCGACGATCTCCAGGGTGCGCGGGTCGACCACCACGATCTCATCGCGCACCAGGAAGAATTGATAGCCGCGCCAATCCGGATAGACCGAGATGATTTCCGCCGGAAGCGGGTGGAAGCGGACCTCGCGCGGCACCCGCGTGCCGACCGAGATCGAGAAGTTGATGTTGGTGGCGGGCTCGATCCGCTGCTGCTTGATCACGGTGGTGATCTTGCTGCGCTGTTCGCCGGACAGCTTGGCGCCGGCGCCGGCCTGGCCGGTGGTGGCCGAGGAACGTCCGCTGTTGTTCTCGGCGTTACGGTTGCCGTCCTTGCCGCCCCTGTCGGCTTTGTCCGCCTTGTCGGCGCTCGTGCCTGACTTCTGACCCGGGCTGGAATCCTGGGCGCGCTGGCTGGTGCCGCCCGATGCGCCGGGCGCGGCGCGCTCGTTGGACTGCGTCGACTTCATGCCGTCGGGCGAGCCGCGGCTGGACTCCGCGCCTTGCGAACTTGGCTGGGCGCTGGAGCCGCCGGCCGCGCTCGGTGCGGCGGCGCCGCTCGAGCCGGCGGCGCTGCCGGGGCTGGCGTTCGGGCTCTGCGCGCTCGCGGCGCTGGTTCCGAATATCAATGCGGCGGTGGCGACGGATACTAGAAAACGTTTGCTCATCGAGTTCCTCCTCGCGTTTGCATCTGCCCGCCGATCAACCGAAGCGGCTGAATGATGTTCCGGCCCGCGGCAGTTTCCGGCGGGTTTGTTTTGTGAATACGAAATGAAGAGAAACCGCGCAGAGTGCCGCTCCAACGCAAAACGGGGCGGCTCGCTGCCGCCCCGTTCGCCCGGATAGCTGTCGGTCAGTGTCGCGCCGCGAGACAATCACTTCAGTAACGCCGCGCGGCGCTCGCGAACTGACTGAACTTACTTCTTGCTGCCGGTGCTCGGCGTGTCTTTGCTCATGCCGGAAGTTTCTCCCGTGCTGTTCGGCGCCATAGCGCCGCCTGGCTGCGACGCCGCCGTGCCGCTCGACGCGCCGCGGCTGGTCTCGGTGCCCTGGGAACTCGGCTGATTGCTGGAACTCGCGCGGGGCGCCGCCGTGGTGCTCGAGGACCCGGCGCTGCCAGGGGTGCCACTCGGGCTTTGCGCGTTGACGGCGCTGGTTCCAACGATCAGTGCGGCGGTGGCGACGGAAATCAGAAGACGTTTACTCATCTAGTTCCTCCTCGTTGTTTGCATCTGCCAGCAACAACTGGAGCGGCCGCATCATGTTCCTACCGCCGCGCAGGTTCCGCTGCGGTTAGTTTCGCAGTCGAGCTACCGCACTTTGCGCTGCAGTGCGGGACGCGACTCGCTAGGCCAAACCCTGGAAACGACGCTGTGTTAAAGAATCATTGATGAAGGTCAAAATCGAGCTTCGTGTTTGGCCCGGACTAATGCATCATCTGCCTGCTTCACCAATGGGGGCGACGCTGGAGGTTTCATGGCTCGTTACATGGTGACATTCTTCAAGGACATTCTTGGCGACAACGGCCATCACGCCGAAGTCTGCCAACACCTGCTGGAGGTCGAAGCCGCCAACAGTGGCGACGCCACCGAACTGGCCAAACGTAAGTTTTGCGAAATCGAACGACTGTCGGACTGGTCGCTGCATGCCGATCGTCTGCGGGTTTCCGAGAGCGAGCGGCCGTTAGAGCAACAAGCCCCGCACTAGCGAGCGGATAAAGCTCCGGCGTCAGTCTGGGCGAACGCGCGGTGCGGCCTCGTCCTACTCGACCCCGCTGCGGACTCCTGACCCAGCGATGCTCCGGGCCATCCTTCGAGACGCCGGCTTCGCGCTCCGCACTGCGCCGGGCTCCTCAGGGTCTGACCGACAAAGCGATCAATGAAATCACGTGCTAACGCGTCTTGCGAGGAGCTCTTGCGACGAAGCAATCCAGCGCCACGCATGCGGCCCTGGATTGCTTCGCTTCTCAGTCGGCGCACCGCGCCGCGCTCAGTTCGCAATGACGACGAGATCCTGATTTTGCTCGCTGCTGTTTCGGTCAGACTCTCAGGACGACGCCATGGGTGGGGAAAGGCAGATCTGAAATTATCCGGCCGACGATAAGACGCTCAGCAGGTCGCCTTGCCGCAGCGGGCGATGCCGATTTTTTCCTTCAGCGCCTCGAGGCCGACCGCTCCGACCACCACCTGCTTGCCGATCACATAGCTCGGGGTGCCGTTCATGCCCATCGCTTCGGCGAGCTTGAAGTTCTCCTCGATGGTGGCGCGCACTTCCGGGCTGGCGATGTCCTTTTCCAGCCGCGCCATATCGAGCCCGGCGTCCTTGGCGGCGGCCATCGACCGCGCCTTGTCGGCCTGGCCGCGGCCGTTCAACAGCTTCTGATGGAAGTCGAGATATTTTTTGCCGGTGGGGTCCTGCATCCGCACCGCCACCGCGACTTGCGCTGCTTCCACCGAGCCCGGCCCGAGCACCGGGAATTCCTTCAGCACCACCTTGAGCTTCGGATCGTCCTTCATCAGCTCCAGCATGTCGATCATCGCGCGCTTGCAGTAGCCGCAATTGTAATCGAAGAACTCGACGAAGGAGACGTCGCCGTCCTTGTTGCCGAGCGTGACGCCGCGCGGCGAATTGAAGATGGTCTGGGCGTTCTGCGCGATCGCCGCCTTGTGCTTCTCGGCTTCGGCGATCGCCTGCCGCTTGCTCAGCTCGGCGGAGACCTCCTCGAGCACCTCAGGGTGCGCCAACAGATAGCTGCGCACGATGGTCTCGATCTGGCCGCGCTGGTCGTCGGTAAAAGCCTGCGCCGATGCGAGGCTCGGCATCGCGGCGAGGGCGAGCCCGAACAGGGCGGAGGCGAACAGGCGAAACGGCGGCATGGGCAAATCCTTTTGAGAATGCTGGTTCTTAAATGCTCGGAGCCGATTCTGCGACCGGATTACGCGGAATTTGTGGAGCGGGGCGTTACTTCTGTCCCGGCATCGGTTTGGTGGCGACGATGTCGTCGGCCTTGACCCAGCCGGGCGAGCCGACCGCGAAGCGGGTCTTGGCGCGGGAGGCGAGTTCGCGCGCAGTCTTGCCGTCGCCGCGCAGGAACGCGGCCTGCGCGGCGGCGAGGTCGGCCTGGGCGTAGTCGCCCTTGCGGCCATAGGCCATCGCCAGCTGCGAATAGCCGAGCGGCGCCTCGGTTTCGCGCGCCAGCGCCACGCGCAGGATGCCGATCGCCTCGTCGGTGGTGGCCTTGTTGTCGGAGGCGACCAGCGCCTGGCCGAGCAGCATCGCGATCAACGGCGCACCGTTCGTCATCGCCACCGCCTTGCGCAGCGGCGCCACCGCTTCCGCCGGCCGGCCGCCTTCCAGCAGCGCCTGGCCGCGCAGCTCGTAGAAATACGGATTGGCCGGCTGCTGCTGGATCAGGCCGTCGATTTGGCTCAGCGCCGAGCGCAGGTCGCCGTGCAGATAGGTGGCGATGGCGCGGGCGTAGCGCGCCGGCAGGGTGTCGTTGGACGGCGGATAGCGCCGATACACGGTGTCGGCCTTCTCCATGAAGCCGGAGGTCTTGGCGCGCATCATGTCGTGGCGCAATTGCAGCGCGGCGTCGTCCTTCTTGTCCCAATAGGGGCTGGAGCGCGCCAGGTCTTCCAGCGCGCGGACCCGCTCCGCGGGCATCGGATGCGATTGCGCGTAAGGGTCGGCGCCGCGCGCCGCGAACAGGCTGTCGTCGGTGAAGCGCTTGAAGGTCTCGTACATGCCCTTCGGCGATTGCCCGGTGGCGGTCAGGAATTTGACCCCGGCGCGGTCGGCGTTTTCCTCCTGCTGGCGCTGGTACGACAACAGGTTGCGGCGGATCATCTCCTGCGGCGCGCTCAACGCGGCCATGCCGATATTGCCGGCGGCGCCTTCGCTGCCGCTCTTGGCGCCGGCCACCATGGCGCCGACGCCGAGCATCATCGCCACGATCATCTGGGTTTGCGCCTGCGCCAATTGTTCGCGCAGCTTCGACAGATGGCCGCCGGCGAGATGGCCGGTTTCATGCGCCAGCACGCCGATCAGTTGGTTCGGGGTTTGCGACTGCATCAGCGCGCCGTAATTGACGAAGATCCGCCGGCCGTCGGCGACGAAGGCGTTGAAGGTCGGGTCGTTGATGATCGCGACCTGGATGTTCTGCTTTTCCAGCCCCGCGGTGCGCAGGATCGGCCGGGTGTAGTCGCGCAGCAGCTGCTCGATCTCGGTGTCGCGCAACAGCCTTGGGCCGTTGTTGCCCTGCTGGGCCAGCGATGGCTGCGGCGCCAACGCCAGCGCCGCGGCGACCAGCCACGCGGTCAGCCGAACGCCTGAACGATGAAGGGCCGCGCGGGCCGACGGATGCTGTGGTTTAATCATTGGCCATGGTTCGATTGCGGGATATGCCCTCACAAGCCCCGGAATGGGGCAGCAGCGCGGCGCTGCCGGGTTGACCCCCGATGCTGAATACAGCTGGAGATAGCAGATTTCGATGCACGATGCGACAGGGGCAGACCGCGCGAGGCGGGTTATCGAAGGTGTTTTGACGCCGTCCGCGCGCAGCGACGTGCCGCCGTTCATGGTGATGGACGTGATGGCGGCGGCGGAGCGGATTGAGGCCGCCGGCGGCCAGGTGATCCATCTCGAGGTCGGCCAGCCCGCCGCCGCGGCGCCGCGCAGCGCGATCGAAGCCGCGCAGGCCGCGCTGCAACAGGGCCGCATCGACTACACCTCGGCGCTCGGCATTCCCGCATTGCGCGAGCGAATCGCGCGACACTATCGCGAGGCCTATGGTTGTGCGATCGATGCCTCCCGCATCGTCGTCACCACCGGCTCCTCCGGCGCCTTTATTCTGGCGTTCCTTTCGATGTTCGAGCCCGGCGACCGTGTCGCAGTGACGGTGCCGGGCTATCCGCCGTATCGCCACATCCTCACCGCGCTCGGCTGCGAGCCGGTGCTGATCGAGACCCACAGCGAGACCCGCCACGCGCTGACCGGCGAGGCGTTGCTCGCAGCGCACCGCAAGACGCCGCTGCAGGGCGTGCTGGTGGCGAGCCCGGGCAATCCCACCGGCACCATGATGAGTCGCGAGGCGTTGACCGACCTGATCGCGGTCGCCGACCGCGAGGGCATCCGCTTCATCTCCGACGAGATCTATCATGGGCTCGATTATGCCTTTCCGGCGGTGACCGCCGCGGAATTGTCGCCGAACGCCGTCGTGATCAACTCGTTCTCGAAATATTTCTGCATGACAGGCTGGCGGGTCGGTTGGATGGTGGTTCCGGACGCCTTGGTGCGGCCGATCGAGCGGCTGCAGCAAAATCTCGCGATCTCGGTGCCGACGCTGTCGCAGATCGCGGCGGCGGCGGCGTTCGATGGCCGCGCCGAGATGGAACTGGTAAAGCGCGGCTATGAAGAAAACCGGCAAATCCTGATCGCAGGTCTGCCGGCAGCCGGCTTGAGCGATTTTCTGCCCGCCGACGGCGCCTTCTATCTCTATGCGGACGTCTCGAAGTTCACCGACGATAGTTTTGCGTTCGCCCAGCGCATGCTGCAGGAAGCCCATGTTGCCGCGACCCCCGGGGTCGATTTCGATCCGCTTCGCGGTCGCAGCTTCGTGCGGTTCTCCTATGCCCGCTCGGCCGCCGACATGCACGAGGCGGTGGCGCGGATCACCCGTTGGCTCGGCCAGCAAGCCTCGCGGCTCGGTTGAATTAGGCCATAGGATACTTGCGCCGCGTCCCGCTTGCCCGCTATAGCGAGACCGATAATTTCCTTCCCGGAGAATTCCCATGCCGATCGTTTCAGCCGCGCCCTCGGGCGCGAAAGGAAATGATGCTGCGCTGGCGACTTTGATCCGGCCATCCGAATTGTTCGCGGCGTCGTCGCCGCTCTGTGACGCTCTGCCGATCGAACTTGCCTGGGGTCGACGGAGCGCAAGCGTCCAACAATGACAGGCACATCCTTGGATCAATCCGGAGAGAATGCCCATGTCGGCGTTGACTGAGAGTTTCGGGCCCGTGCCATCGGCCAAGTCAAAGCCGCCGGCGGCCAGAAAACCCTGGTACAAGCTGCTCTATCTGCAAGTGCTGGTTGCCATCGTGCTCGGCGTGCTGCTCGGCTGGTTGTCGCCGCATATCGCGACCAACGAATGGGTCAAGGCGCTCGGCGACGGCTTCGTCAAATTGATCAAGATGGTGATCGCGCCGATCATCTTCTGCACCGTGGTGTCCGGCATCGCGCACATCCAGGACGCCCGCAAGGTCGGCCGGGTCGGCGTCAAGGCGCTGCTGTATTTCGAGGTGGTGTCGTCGTTCGCGCTGCTGATCGGCCTGGTCGTCGGCAACGTCGTGCAGATCGGCCATGGGCTGGGGGCGACCGGCGACGCCGCCGCGGTTTCCAAATACGTCAAGCAGGCCGAGGCGCAGCATTCGGTCGACTTCGTGCTCAATATCATTCCCGACAGCGTGGTCGGCGCCTTCGCCAAAGGCGACATCCTGCAGGTGCTGCTGTTCGCGATCCTGTTCGGCTTCGCGCTGATGACGCTGGGCGAGCGCGGCCATCGGCTGCGCGACGTCATCGACGACGCCTCGCATGCGGTGTTCGGCGTGATCGCCATCGTGATGAAGGCGGCGCCGGTCGGCGCGTTCGGCGCGATGGCGTTCACCATCGGCAAGTTCGGCCCGGCGGCGCTCGGCAACCTGATCGGCCTGATCGCGGTGTTCTACATCACCGCGGCGCTGTTCGTGGTGCTGGTGCTCGGCCTGATCGCCAAGATCGTCGGCTTCAACATCTTCAAGTTCCTGAAGTACATCAAGGATGAATTGCTGATCGTGCTCGGCACCAGCTCCTCGGAAAGCGCGCTGCCGCAGCTGATGGAGAAGCTGGAGCGGCTCGGCTGTTCGAAGTCGGTGGTGGGCCTGGTGGTTCCGACCGGCTATTCGTTCAATCTGGACGGCACCAACATCTACATGACGCTGGCGACGCTGTTCATCGCGCAAGCGCTCGGCGTCGACCTGACCTGGACCGAACAGCTCACCATCCTGTTGGTGGCGATGCTGACCTCGAAGGGCGCCAGCGGCGTCTCGGGCGCCGGCTTCATCACGCTCGCCGCGACGCTGTCGGTGGTCAACCCGGCGCTGGTGCCCGGCATGGCGATCGTGTTCTCGGTCGACAAGTTCATGAGCGAGGTGCGCGCACTCACCAACATCACCGGCAACGGCGTAGCCACGGTGTTCGTGTCGTGGTGGGAGAATGAACTCGATCACGACAAGCTGGCGGCGGCGCTGAACAAGACCATCGATCCGTCAGATATCGAGACCGCGGTCACCACCGGCTAAGTCGGCCGACGGCTCGCGCGCCGGAGCGCGGGCCGCGCAATCCTCCATCAAACGAAAACCGCCCAGCTGTGCCGGGCGGTTTTTTTGTCTACGGGCGCCGCGACGTCCCGTGTCCACGAGCTGACGTTCGCGCCACCGTGCACGCTCTGCGCGCGTGTTCGCATGGCGGACGTGGTGCGGCAACAGTTAGTAACAAGCCGAGACGTGATGTGCCGTTGTTGTCGGCAACGAATGCTGAAGCTTCATCCATCGTGCCGCGAGGAGTTGCAGACCGACCCCTCTTGCAAACGTCAAGCAATTCTAAATCGACACCGTTGCTTCCGCATCGTCGTTTCCCTACGCAGACACCAACTGGTGAACTGGGGGCTTTGGTGAGTTACTTCAAAAACAATAACAACCGTTGGTATGTTGGCGTGACGACAAGCGTTGTATCGTTGGGCTTGTTCGGCGCGGGCGCTTCTCAGAGCTCAGCGCAGACCGCAGCATCGCAGGACTTGCCGCAGATCGCGGTTCGTGCGCCGAAACAGGCAAAGCCCGTCGCGCGGCCCGCGGTTCGCCGCGCGGCCCGCGTCGCGCCACCGCCGGCTGCCGAAGCTGCGCGCGAACAGACGGCGCCACCGACGATGGGAACCACCCGGACGATCGGCGCGCCGGCGCCCGCCTATGCGGGCGGCCAAGTGGCGCAGGGCGGCACGCTCGGCCTGCTCGGCTCGACCAGCGTGATGAACGTGCCTTTCAGCGCGGTCAACTACACGTCGAAATTGATCGAGGATCAGCAGGCGCGCACCGCGGCGGACACCCTGATCAACGATTCGTCGGTGCGGACCACCACCGGCGCCAACGGGTTCGACGACACCTTCATCATTCGCGGGTTCGCGGTTTCCGCATCCGACATCGGTTTCAACGGTCTGTACGGGCTGGTGTCCTCGCAGCGTGTGCCGGCCGAGGTCATCGAACGGATTGAGCTGTTGAAGGGGCCCGGCGCGCTGATCAACGGTATCGCGCCGAGCGGCAGCATCGGCGGCGGCATCAACATCGTCACCAAGCGCGCGACCGACCAGGACTTTGCGCGGCTGACGCCGTTCTTCATGAGTACCGCCAATTACGGCCTGCATCTGGAGACCAGCAAGCGGTTCGGCGACCGCAAGGAGTGGGGCGTTCGCTTCAACGGCGTCGGACGCAACGGCGAGGCCTCGATCGACGACGGCAACGTGCAGTCCGGTCTCGGAGCGTTGGCGATCGACTATCGCGGGGATCGCCTGCGCTGGACGCTGGATTTGTTTTCGCAGAACGACAACACCGACAATTTCCGGCCGCAGATCAGCCTGTCGGCGCTTGCCACCGCCATCCCGGCGCCGCCCGATGCGCGAAGCAATTGGTACCCCGGAACAACGCTGCGGCAGAAGGACAATACGGTCGCGAGTGCCCTCGAATACGATCTAACCAACGCGCTGACCGCCTATGCCGGCGTCGGCTATCGCGAAGGCAGTAACAATCAGACCTTCCCGGTGTCCACGACCGCCGTCGATGCGCTCGGCAATTTCACCGTCCGCAATACTTATTACGACTCCTACACCAAGACCGTCAGCGGCAATGTGGGACTCCGCTCGCAATTCGACACCGGCTTCATCAGCCATAAGCTCAACGTCGCCTATACCGGTTTCTTCCAGGAAGCCGGCAACGCCTACATTCAAGGTGCAACCACGACGGCCTCCAACATCTACAATCCGTCGCCGCTGGCGGCGATCGCCGCGACGCGCACCGCGCCACGGCATTCCTCCGACACGACGCTGACCAGCGCGGCGATCGTCGACACGATGTCGCTTCTGAACGACGCGGTGCTACTGACCCTCGGCGTCCGCCAGCAAGACGTGAAGGTGGATAGCTTCAGCACCAGCAGCGGCGCCTTGACCAGCGGCTACGACGCCAGCGCGACAACGCCGCTCGCCGGCATCGTCGTCAAGCCTTGGCGGAACGTCTCGCTCTATGCGAACTACGCCGAGGGGCTGACCCGCGGCACCATCGTCGGCGCCGGCTATGCCAACACCGGTGCCGTGCTCGCGCCGTACAAATCCGAACAGCAAGAAGCCGGCGTAAAGGTCGATTGGGGCACCATAACCACCACCGCGGCGGTGTTTCAGATCAAGCGGCCGAGTTCGATCACCACGGCGTCCAACGAACTGGCCTACGATGGCGAACAGCGCAACCGCGGCGTGGAATTCTCCGCCTATGGCCTGATTTTGCCGAACCTGCGCGGCATGGCCAGCGCCACCTTCCTGAAGCCCGAACTGACCAATCCGAGCAATCCGGCTCAACGCGGCAACGACGCAGCCGGCGTTGCCGACAAGACGTTCTCCGCCGGGCTCGACTGGGATACGCCGTGGGTGAGCGGGCTCGCACTGAACGGTCGCGTGATCTACACGTCGGGTTCCTATCTCACGACCGCCAACACCGTGCGCTTCCCGGATTGGACCCGGGTCGACGTCGGCGCGCGCTACACCACCGCGATCAACGGCAAGCCCGTCACCTTCCGCGCCAATATCGAGAACCTGTTCGACAAGGACTACTGGCTGACCACCGGCACCTACGTGACGGTGGGAGCCCCGCGCACCTACATCGTCTCCGCGGCTTTCGATTTCTAATCGAAGCCGTCGGCTCTCATCGGCTTGCCATGCCCGCGCGCGGCGCGGGCATGGTGGCGTTTTCGGTCGGAGGTTAATCAGGGGTGTCTGACATGACGACGTTCTGCTTTGCCGCGGCGGACCTGCTCGGGGCCGGACGAAGCGACAAGCCGGCACTTCCGGGCAAATGAAGACGCTGGCCGATCGGGTTCGTTCGCAAGGCCCGCTGATCTCGCGGATCGTCGCCGCGCTGTTCGGCGGCTATGCGCTGGCCGCGCTTCTGAGCGTCGCCGTGCTGGCGCTGCCGATGAGTAAGCCCCAGGCGGTGCTGACCGGACAACTGGCGAGCTTTGCAATCTACGCCGGCGCCGTGATCTGGGTGTTCGCCGTGCGTAGCGCATGGAAGGCCTGGAGCGGTCTCGCCATCGTCGCCGCGGCGCTGTTGCCGCTGGCCTGGGCTGTGTCCTGATGAGGGCCGGCGCGTGACAGCGGACCATGATCAGCGACGCCCCGGCGTCCGGCAGAGCATGTCCAGCCTGCACACCTGGACCGGCCTGCTGCTCGGCTGGATTCTCTATGCGATGTTCCTGACCGGCACGGTGTCTTATTTCAAGGACGAGTTGTCGCAATGGATGCGACCGGAATTGCCGCGGCTGTCGCAACTTCCCGATCCGGCGGCGGTGGCGCAGCGGGTCGCCGACGAGGTCGGCAGGATTGCGGCCGGGACCTCGCAATGGAGTCTGCGTCTGCCCGACGCGCGTAACAACAGCGTCTTTGCGTTCTGGCGCGAACCGACGCGCGATCGCGGCCGGCGCGGCTTCGCTGAAGCCCACTTCGATCCCGCGACCGGTCAGCGCGTTTCGTCGCGCGACACCCAGGGCGGCGACTTCTTCTATCGCTTCCACTTCCAGTTCCACTACATGCCGGTGCTGTGGGGCAGGTGGCTTGCGGGAGCGGCGGCGATGGTGATGCTGGTGGCCATCATCGCCGGCGTCATCACTCACAAGAAGATCTTCGTCGATTTCTTCACCTTCCGCTGGGGCAAGGGGCAGCGCTCCTGGCTCGATGCGCATAATGCGCTGTCGGTGTTCGGGCTGCCGTTCCATCTGATGATCACCTACACCGGGCTGGTGACCTTGATGGCGCTCTACATGCCCTGGGGCGACCGCGCGGCATTCACGACCCCGGCCGAGCGCCAGCAACTGACCGCGCAGCTCAGTGCTTTCATCCAGCCCGGCCAACCGAGCGGGCAGAATGCGCCGTTGGCCTCGGTCGAAGACATGGTGCGGCAGGCCGAGCAACGCTGGGGCCGCGGCAGCGTCGGGCGCGTCAACGCCGTCAATCCCAAAGATGCGGCTGCGCGTGTGGCGGTGACTCGAAGCGATGCCGGCCGCGTCTCGATGAGCCCGCAATACATCGAGTTCGACGGGGCCAGCGGCCGATTACTTGCGGTGCACGACCAGGTCGGCGCGGCGGCCGAGACGCGCGGCGTGCTCTACGCGCTGCACCTGGCACGCTTCGGCGACACCGCGACGCGCTGGCTGTATTTTCTCGTCAGCTTCATGGGGACGGCCATGGTCGGCACCGGGCTGGTGATGTGGACGGTCAAGCGGCGACAAAAGCTGCCGGATCCGGACCGCCCGCATTTTGGTTTCCGGCTGGTGGAGCGGCTGAACATTGCGAGCATCGCGGGTCTGTCGATCGCGATGGCCGCATTTCTGTGGGGCAACCGCCTGCTGCCAGTTGCGTTGCAGGGCCGCGCCGGCCTGGAGATCGACGTCTTCTTCGTGGTTTGGGCGCTGGCGCTGCTACACGCCGTGCTGCGGCCGGCCCGGTCGGCGTGGATCGAACAGCTATGGCTCGCATCGGTGCTGTTGTTCTTCTTGCCGCTGCTCAATGCGCTGACCACGCAGCGTCCGCTCTGGCACAGCCTGGTGGCGGGCGACCGGGTGTTCGTCGGCATCGATCTGATGTGCTGGGCGCTGGCGGCGTTGCATGCGGTGGTCGCGATCGGCGTGGCCCGGCGGCGGAGCAATGTTGGGCCGCGGTGCAACAGCCATCCGAAGGCTGGCGTCAGCGCGATGCCCGGGGCGGGAGCATGATGGGTCATCTGGTCGCGGCTGCGTTATGCGTGGCTGGATTTGTTGCGTTGGCATTTTCGACGCTTCGACAGCAGCGCGACCTGGTCGGCAGGGCGCTGCCGCTGGCCGCGACGTCCATGTTTCGTGCCGCCGGCGCTGGCGCTCTCATCGCTGCGCTCGGCCTCCTTATCGCCAGACATGGCTGGGACCACGGCCTGGTGATGTTCAGCGGCCATAGCAGTCTAGCTGCCGGCATCGCGTATTGCGCACTGATCGCCTATGCGAGAATTCATCACCGTTCGTTGCCGCACCGCTAGTCAAGCCGCGGGCCGCGGCGCGCCGAAGACGGTCGTCACAGCAAGCGCGGCCTCGATGTTTCTGTCGCGACGGGACTCAAACAAAAACCGCCCGGGTTTACCGGGCGGTCTGTGTCGTTTGCGTTGCGCCTGAGCTTATTCGCCGCCGCCGAACCGGCGGGACCACCATCCGGCGCGTCGCGGCTGCGTCGCGGCTTCGGGGACGGCGCTTGCGTCGGGCGTCGGTTGCTCAGCCGGAGAGGCTTCACTGCCGGCGGCTTCGACGGGCGCCGGGGCGGCAGCTTGCGGCTCCGCCTCGGGCACCGTCTGAGTTTCGGCGACAGCCGGCGCCTCGTGGCCGAAGCTGACCTTTTCGCGGACCGTGGAGCGCCGCCGCACCGATCGCTCGGTCTCGGCAGGCGCTTCAGGCACCGGCTCGCTACGGGTTTCCTGAACCGCGTCCGAAGCCGGGGCCTCACTGACCGCAGCCGGTTGCTCCGGCTCGGCGCTGGGCTCGGGCGCGGAATACTGCTGCGGTTGCGGCTCGCCGACCGGATCCGGCGCCGGGCCATCGAGATCGCCGACCGCTAGCGTCAATTCGGAGTCCGCCGGGAAGCCCAGATCGTCGGTGATCGAGCCGGGCAAGCCGTCCTCGGGACCGCCGCGCCGACGCCGACCGCCGCGCCGACCGCGTCGCCGCGGCCGCCGTTCGCCATCCGGGCCTTGTTCGAGACGAGCCTCGCCGTCGCTCTCGGCACCCTCGTCGCCTTCATCGCTCTCAGCCAGTTCGGCGCCTTCGATCTGCTCGACGGCACCGACAGGCGCCGCACCAGCATCGGCTTCGTCGCGCAGCGGAGCGCCTTCGCGCGCCTCGCCGGCACGGCCGCGCCGCCGCCGCCGCCGCTTGCGCTTGCGCACCTCGGCTTCGGCTTCGGTTTCGCCGGGTTCGGCACCTTGCTGATCGTCGGCCAGACCGACGGTCTCGTCGGTTTCGATTTCGGCTTCGAATTCGAACTGGTCGTCGTCGTCATACGGTTCGTCGGGCTGCGGCGGGAAGGCTGCGACCTGCGCCGCCAGCAACGCCTTGGCGGCTTCCAGCGTGTGCACCTGCTCGCCGCGATCGATGACGAAGGACTGCTGCCCGGTCACGGTCGGATCGGCGATCACCGTCAGCGACACCCGGAAACTGTCTTCCAGATCGCGCAGATGGCCGCGCTTGTGGTTCAGCACGTAGAGCGCGACGTCGTTGCGGGTGCGCACGATCAGATTGTGCGTGGCGCCCTTCATCAGGATTTCTTCCAGGCCGCGCAGCAATTGCAGCGCCACCGATGCCACCGAACGGACGTGGCCGCTTCCGCCGCAATGCGGGCAGGGCTCGGTCGAGCTCTCCAGCACGCTGGCGCGGATGCGCTGCCGCGACATCTCCAACAGGCCGAAATGCGAGATCCGGCCGATCTGGATCCGCGCGCGGTCCTGCCGCAGGCAATCGCTGATCTTGCGTTCGACCGCGCGGTTGTTGCGCTTCTCCTCCATGTCGATGAAGTCGATCACGATCAGGCCGGCGAGATCGCGCAAGCGAAGCTGCCTTGCGACCTCCTCGGCGGCCTCGATGTTGGTCTTCAGCGCGGTGTCTTCGATATGGTGCTCGCGGGTCGAGCGCCCGGAGTTGACGTCGATCGAGACCAGCGCTTCGGTCTGGTTGATGACGATGTAGCCGCCGGAGCGCAGTTGCACGGTCGGCGAGAACATCGCATCGAGCTGGCTCTCGACCCCCATCCGCGAGAACAGCGGCTGGCCGTCGCGATACTGCTTCACCGCCCGGACGTTGGACGGCATCAGCATCTGCATGAAGTCGCGGGCTTCCTGATAGCCGGCTTCGCCGGCGACCTGGATCTCGTCGATCTCCTTATTATAGAGGTCGCGCAGCGAGCGCTTGATCAGCGAGCCTTCCTCGTAAACCAGCGTCGGCGCCTGCGACTTCAGCGTCATGTCGCGGACGGTTTCCCACATCCGGATCAGATATTCGAAGTCGCGCTTGATCTCCGGCTTGGTGCGCGAGGCGCCGGCGGTGCGCAGGATGATGCCCATGCCTTCCGGCACGTCGAGATCCTGCACCACTTCCTTCAGCCGGGAGCGATCCTGCGCCGAGGTGATCTTGCGGCTGATGCCGCCGCCGCGCGCGGTGTTCGGCATCAATACGGCATAGCGGCCGGCCAGCGACAGATAGGTGGTGAGTGCCGCGCCCTTGTTGCCGCGTTCTTCCTTGACCACCTGCACCAGCATCACCTGGCGGCGCTTGATGACCTCTTGGATCTTGTATTGCCGGCGCGGCCGGAAGGCGCGCTCCGGAACTTCTTCCAGCACGTCGTCGCCGCCGACCGACTCGACGATGTCTTCTTCGGCTTCTTCGCCGTCGTCTTCGTCATCATCCTCGTCGGCGTCGTCGTGATG
The DNA here is from genome assembly GCF_000013745.1 of Rhodopseudomonas palustris BisB18. Lineage (GTDB taxonomy): Bacteria > Pseudomonadota > Alphaproteobacteria > Rhizobiales > Xanthobacteraceae > Rhodopseudomonas_A > Rhodopseudomonas_A palustris_F. The sequence continues at coordinate 3,105,047 of NC_007925.1, read as the reverse complement.
CTCGTCCAGCGCGGCCGGCAGAGCGACGTCGAGATCGGCCACGAGGTCGTGGTCGCCGTCGACCCGGACGGCCTGCGGCGGCTCGATCGGGAACGGCGCGTCCTCGACGTAGCCGTCATCTTCGGCGTCGGCATCTGGAACCACCGGCGCAATCGCCGTGGCGGGATCGAATTCCGCCGCGGGAGCGTCGGCCGCAAAGTCGTGCGCCGCGGTGTCGACGGCGCGCGGCTGATCGTCGCCGCTCGCGCTGTCGGGGGCCTCGTGATGCTCGTACGGCTGCTCGGCGTGATCCTCGCCATGCGGCGGCTCGGTTCCGGCGGCGGCCTGATCCGGTTGCTGCTGATCGGGATGGCCGTGCTCGTGATCCTCGGACTGCGCGCCATCGGTCGCGACGGCGTCGATCACGTCGCTCTGCACCCGCTCGCCATTGCCGCGGCGGCGCGAATTGCGATGCCGGGGGCGGCGGCGGTTGGAGCGGTTCTCGCTTTCTTCCTCGGCTTCGCGGTGGGCGCGTTCGTCGGCCTCGATCAGCGCCAGCCGGTCGGCGACCGGGATCTGATAATAATCCGGGTGGATTTCGCTGAACGCCAGGAAGCCGTGGCGGTTGCCGCCGTATTCGATGAATGCCGCCTGCAACGACGGCTCCACCCGGGTGACCTTGGCGAGGTAGATGTTGCCGCGCAGTTGTTTGCGCTGGGCGGTCTCGAAATCAAACTCTTCGACGCGATTGCCGCGAACCACGACCACCCGGGTCTCTTCCGGATGGGTGGCGTCGATCAACATTTTGTTGGGCATTTCTGAACTCTTGACGGCGGCCTGCGCGCATGACGACACGCGCGCGGAGCGCGGCCGGGTGACGCGATGGTCCACCTGATTCGGGGGTGAGGGGAAGGCCGAAACGCAACCCGGAGCGCCGCGCCGACGCTGAGCCCGGGGCGTTGCAGCGCGCGAAGCTATTGCTTCGCAGCGGCGCGGCCTTTGCGTGGGATCTTGTCGGCAACACAGTCTGGCGCATCAAGCGTCGGCCCGTCTGATCAGATTGGCGGCAAGGGCGCCGCCTGGTTTCGCTGAAGGACCAGCGCGGCGCCGAAGCGCTCGCCGGCTAGGGTTCTCGCGGCCTTGCGGCCGAAAATCGGTCGTGAAGTGTCTGGTACCGCCCCTGGAGCGAAAATGACCGGGGATCGGAAGCCGCCTGGCAGAAAACCGCCGCTCTTGCTCAGCCGCGCGCTGCGCTGGCTTGGGAGGGGCAGAAGACACTGAATCCTCTTGAGACTATCCGAGAGGATTCGGCGTTGCACCGGGAGGCTGGACGCGACACAACCGTAAGTTATACCGTCAGCCCTTTTTACATACGTCGAATGGACGACGGTGGCAAGCGAAGCGTCGCAGGCCGGCAACACCGCACCGGAATCGGCCGTCGCGGATTAAGCTCCGGTTAACCGTGCGGTTCTAATGCCGTAAACAGCTATGCGGGGAGACCAGATTCGTTGCCGGGCAGCGCAAATCATAAATTTGTGTTGGGAGCGCTTGTCGCGTGCGCTGCAGCATTGCTGTGCCTGGGCGCCGCCGCCGCCGGTTCGGCCCCGGCTGAGTCGCCAGCATCGGCCGTCAGCCTGTTTCCAGTTGTATCCGATGCCCGGCTGGCCGGCGACGCCAAGCAGACCCGGTTCATCGTCGATCTCGACAGCAAGCTGCAGCACCGCGTCTTCACTCTGGCCGACCCGTACCGGGTGGTGGTCGATATTCCGCAGGTCATTTTTCGCCTGCCGGCCGGCGCCGGGACCAGCGGGCGCGGTTTGGTCAAGGCGTTTCGCTACGGCTTGGTGATGCCGGGCGGCTCGCGGATCGTGCTGGAATTGAACGGCCCGGCGAAGATCGAGTCCACTTATGTGCTCGACGCGGCCAATGGCCAGCCGCCGCGGCTGGTGATCGAGCTCGCAGCGGTGGACCGCACCGCCTTCGTGCAATCGCTCGACGCCGAGAGCCGGCCCGAGCTGCGGCCGGCCGTCGGCAGCGTCGACGCTGTCGCATCGGTTACGGCCGCGGCGCGACCGGCAGTTGTGACGCCGCTGGATTCCCGGCCGGTGGTGGTGCTCGACCCCGGCCATGGCGGCATCGACAACGGCACCCAGGCCGCCAGCGGCGAGGCGGAAAAGACCTTGGTGCTGGATTTCGCGCTGGCACTGCGCGATCGAATCGAAAAGGCCGGCAAATACCGCGTGGTGATGACCCGCACCGACGACACCTTCATTCCACTCGGTGAACGGGTGCGGATCGCGCGGGCGCAGTCCGCGGCGTTGTTCGTCTCGATCCACGCCGACGCGCTGCCGCGCGGCGAGGGCGACGCCCAGGGTGCCACCATCTATACGCTGTCGGACCGTGCCTCCGACGCCGAGGCCGAACGGCTGGCCGAATCGGAGAACAAGGCCGACGCCATCGGCGGCGTCAATCTGACCGAGGAGCCGACCGACGTCGCCGACATTCTGATCGACCTGGCGCAGCGCGAGACCAAGGGTTTTTCGAATCGATTCGCCCGAATCCTGATGACCGAAATGAAGAGTGCGGCGCGGATGCACAAACATCCGCTGAAATCCGCCGGCTTCAAGGTGTTGAAAGCGCCGGACGTGCCCTCGGTGTTGCTGGAATTGGGCTACGTCTCCAACAAGGGCGACCTGAAACAGCTGGTGTCGGAGAACTGGCGGACGCGGACGGTCGGCTCGGTGGCGCAGGCGGTCGACGCGTTCTTCGCCAAGCGGGTGGTTTCGGTCGGCGCACCGGACTGAAAAGCGCGCTGAAGCCCTAGTTTGGACACAGCCTGTCCTATAAAAAGTCGGCGTGCGATTTGCAAAATCGTCTAAAATTGCCTGCCGTACGATCGGGAACGGCTGACGGGACTTGATCCCGGGATTTGGCCGCGTCAGGCGGCTTTTGGATTGAACGGACATCGTCTGATGCGGCTGCTGTTTCGGTTTATGGGCTTCCTGTTCGCGGCCGGAACCATCGTGTTCCTGGTCGGCGTGGCCGCGGCCGCCGGGCTGATCTGGCATTACTCCAAGGACTTGCCGGACTATTCGCAGCTGCAGGATTATGAGCCGCCGGTGATGACCAGGGTGCACGCCGCGGACGGCGCGCTGCTCGGCGAATATTCCAAGGAACGACGGCTGTATCTGCCGATACAGGCGGTGCCGAAAATGGTGATCAACGCCTTCCTCGCCGCCGAAGACAAGAACTTCTACGAGCACGGCGGCATCGACTATTCCGGCATGGCGCGCGCGGCGATTCTCTACGCGCAGAATTTCGGCTCCAACCGCAGGCCGCAGGGTGCCTCCACTATCACCCAGCAGGTCGCCAAGAACTTCCTTTTGACCAACGAGGTGTCGTTCACCCGCAAGATCAAGGAAGCCTTGCTGGCGATGCGCATCGAGCGCGCCTATTCCAAGGACAAGATCCTCGAACTGTATCTCAACGAAATCTATCTCGGGCTCGGCGCCTACGGCGTCGCCGCGGCTTCGCTGGTGTATTTCGACAAGTCGGTCAACGAACTGACGGTGGCCGAGGCGGCCTATCTGGCGGCGCTGCCGAAGGCGCCGGCGGCGCTGCATCCGATCCGCAACCGCGACCGCGCCATCGAGCGGCGCAATTACGTGATCGATCGGCTGCTGGAGAACGGCTGGATCAAGCAGGCCGATGCCGACAAGGCGCGCAAGGACCCGATGGCGGTGACCAACCGCACCAACGCCGCGCACATCTTCGCCGGCGAATATTTCGCCGAGGAGGTCCGCCGCGACGTGTTCGAGCGCTACGGCGAGAAGAAGCTTTATGAAGGCGGGCTGTCGGTGCGCACCACGCTCGATCCGAAGCTGCAGGTGATCGCGCGCAAGACCATGAGCGCCGGCCTCGTCACCTTCGACGAGGCGCAGGGCTGGCGCGGCGCCACCGCCAAACTCGACATCTCGGGCGACTGGGGCGTCAAGCTCGCCGACGTCAAGTCGCTGTCGGATATTTCGCCGTGGCGGATGGCGGTGGTGCTGGAGACCTCCGATCAATCGGCGCGCATCGGATTCCAACCGGGCCGCGAACTCGGCGGCGCGGTGCTGAAGGATCGCCAGATCGGCATCATCACGCTCGACGGGGTGAAATGGGCGAGGGCGGCCTCCGGGCCGCAGCGCGGTCGCACGCCCACCTCGGTGTCGCAGGTGCTGTCGCCGGGCGACATCATCTATGCCGACCCGTTGATCGCCAAGGACGGCAGCCTGGTCGAAGGCCAGTTCCGGCTGCGGCAATTGCCCGAAGTGTCCGGCGCCATGGTGGCGATGGACCCGTGGACCGGCCGGGTACTGGCGATGGTCGGCGGCTTCTCGTTCGACCAGAGCCAGTTCAACCGCGCGACGCAGGCCTATCGGCAGCCCGGCTCGTCGTTCAAGCCGCTGGTCTATTCGGCGGCGATGGACAACGGCTATACGCCGTCCACCGTGGTGGTCGACGCGCCGATCGAAATCGACCAGGGCCAGGGCGCCGGGGTGTGGCGTCCGGAGAACTATTCGACCGGCAAATATTACGGTCCGACCACGCTGCGCAACGCGCTGAAGCACTCGCTCAATACCGTGACGGTGCGGCTGGCGCAGGACGTCGGCATGCCGCTGATCGGCGAATACGCCAAGCGGTTCGGGGTCTACGACGAACTGCCGAACTATCTGTCCTATGCGCTCGGCGCCGGCGAAACCACGGTGATGCGGATGGTGACGGCCTATTCGATGTTCGCCAATGGCGGGCGCCGGGTGAAGTCGACGCTGATCGACCGCATCCAGGATCGCTACGGCCGCACCATCTTCAAGCACGACGCCCGCGAATGCCGCGGTTGCGACGCGCCCGAGGGATGGAAGAACCAGCCCGAGCCGCAACTGGTCGATCGCCGCGAACAGGTGCTCGACGCCATGACCGCCTACCAGATCACCTCGATGATGGAAGGCGTGGTGCAGGGCGGCACCGCGACCATCATGCGCGAAGTCGGCAAGCCGATCGCCGGCAAGACCGGCACCACCAACGACGAGAAGGACGCCTGGTTCATCGGCTTCTCACCGGACCTCGTGGTCGGGATCTATGTCGGCTACGACAAGCCGCGCAACCTCGGCCGCGGCGGTACCGGCGGCCATCTCGCCGCGCCGGTCGCCAAGGAGTTCATGAAGCTCGCTCTGGCCGACAAGCCGGCGATTCCGTTCCGCATTCCGGCCGGAATCAAATTGATCCGGGTCGACTCCAAGACCGGCACCCGCGCCGGACCCGGCGACGGCGGCCGCACCATCCTGGAAGCCTTCAAGCCCGGCACCGCGCCGCCGGACAATTACTCGGTGATCGGCGTCGCCGATGCCGAAGGCCGTTCGCTGACCGTATCGCCCGACGCCGACCGCTCGATCCTGCGCCCCGGCACCGGCGGGCTCTACTAGCGGGCCTATATTCGTGGTTCAGGCGATTGCGCTTTGCCGCAGTCGCCGCTACACCGCTGTCGCAATTTCCAACTGCGGCCAAGCCGCACATCAGGGCTTCCATGCGCGCTGAAATCGAAAGACTCGTCGAGGAGATCAAGCAGTCAGTCGGGCTGCTGAGGAGGCATCTTTGACGTCGATGCATCCACGGCCCGCCTCGCAGAGCTGAACAAGCTCGCCGAAGACCCCAATCTCTGGAACGATCCCCAGAAAGCCCAGAAACTGATGCAGGAGCGGACCTCGCTGGAGGATTCGCTCGGCGGCATCGGCAAGGTCGAGCGTGAGCTCACCGACAACGTCGACATGATCGAACTCGGCGAAGCCGAGAACGACGAAGGCGTGGTCGCCGAAGCCGAAGCCGCGCTGAAGGCGCTGAAGAAAGAGGTCGCGCGCCGCGAGCTCGAAGCGCTGCTGTCCGGCGAAGCCGACCGCTTCGATTCCTATCTCGAGGTCCACGCCGGTGCCGGCGGCACCGAGAGCCAGGACTGGGCCTCGATGCTGCTGCGGATGTACACCCGCTGGGCGGAGAAGCACGGCTTCAAGATCGAATATCTGGAAGAGACGCAAGGCGAAGAAGCCGGCATCAAATCCGCGACGATTCAGATCTCCGGCCACAACGCCTATGGCTGGCTGAAGACCGAGGCCGGCGTGCACCGGCTGGTGCGGATCTCGCCGTTCGACTCCAACGCGCGACGCCACACCTCGTTTTCGTCGGTGCAGATCTTCCCGGTGGTCGACAACACCATCAAGATCGACATCGCCGAAAGCGACGTCCGCGTCGACACCATGCGCTCGGGCGGCGCCGGCGGTCAGCACGTCAACAAGACCGAATCCGCGGTGCGGCTGACCCACATCCCGACCGGCGTGGCGGTGGTCTGTCAGGCCGGCCGCTCACAGCACAAGAACAAGGCGCAGGCCTGGGACATGCTGCGCGCGCGGCTCTACGAAATCGAATTGAAGAAGCGCGAAGAGCAGGCCGCCGCCGACCAGGCCGCCAAGACCGATATCGGCTGGGGCCACCAGATCCGCTCCTACGTATTGCAGCCCTATCAGATGGTGAAGGACCTGCGCACCGGCGTGCAGACCTCGGACACCGCGGGCGTGCTCGACGGCGATCTCGACGAGTTCATGGGCGCCACCTTGGCGCAGCGCGCCTTCGGCACCCCGCCGCCCTCGATCGAGGACGTGGATTAGTGACGCACGCCGCCTTGCCGCAGGTCGCCGTCATCGGTCTCGGACGGATGGGGCAAGGCATGGCGGGCCGCTATCTCGACGCCGGCTTCAGCGTCGCGCTGTGGAATCGCAGCAAGGCCAAGGCCAATGAACTGATCGCACGCGGCGCGCGCTTGGCCGCGTCGCCGGCGGAAGCCGCGCAAGGCGCAGACGCCATCGTGACCATGGTGGCGGACGATGCCGCTTCGACAACGGTGTGGCTCGGCGCGGACGGCGCCGCGCGGACGGCGAAACCGGGCGCGGTTGCGATCGAATGTTCGACCGTCTCCTATCAGCATGCGCTCGATCTCGGCCGCGAGCTGCGCGGCCGTGGTCTCGTCTATATTGATTGCCCGGTCACCGGGCTGCCGGATGCCGCGGCCAGCGGAAAACTCACTCTCCTGGTCGGCGCCGAGCCCGCCGATCTCGAACGCGCGCGGCCGTTCCTCGCGCCGCTCGGCGAGACCATCCGGCATTTCGGTCCGGTCGGCGCCGGCACGGTCTACAAGCTGATCAACAATCTGATGGGCGCGATCCAGATCGCCGGTCTCGCCGAAGGTCTCGCCATTGCCGAACAGGCCGGGCTCGACATGAAGCTGGTGCTGGACTCGATCAAGAGCGGCGTCACCGCGAGCCCGCAAGTGATCAAGCATGCGCCGCGCATGGTGGCGCGGGATTTTTCCAACGCGACGTTTACGGCGGCGCTTCGCCACAAGGACGCCGCCTATGCGGTGGTGTTGGCGGAAAGCTTGTTGCCGGATCTGCCGGTGTCTCGCGCGACCGTCGCAGCTTACGGCAAGGCCACAGCCCACGCGCCCGACGACGACGAGGGCCGGATCATCGAGACGGTGTCGCGGCCGAAGTCATCGACCGCGTGATCGTCCGGCGCGGTACTAACCCGCCCCCGCCAACCTCACCCCCGCGCGCAAAAATTTCTGCGGGTCGACCGCTTCGCCGTCGATGCGGGTTTCGTAATGCAGATGCGGGCCGGTGGAGCGGCCGGTCGAGCCGACCTCGCCGATGACTTGCCCGATCTTGATCGCATCGCCGACTTTCACGTTGATCTCCGACAGATGGCCGTAGCGGGTGGCGAGGCCGTTGCCATGGTCGACTTCGATCATGCGGCCGTAGCCGCCGGCCCAGCCCGACGAGGTCACCTTGCCGTTGGCGGTGGCGCGCACCGGATCGCCCATCGCGGCGCGGAAATCCAACCCGGTATGCATCGCCGGGCGACCGAGGAACGGATCGGTGCGCACCCCGAAGCCCGAGGTGAATTCCACTTCGCCGATCACCGGCTTGCGATACGGCACCAGCGACAGCGTGCGGTTCAGCCGTTCGACCTGGGCGCGGCTGATGTTGATCCGATAGAGCTGGCGTTCGAACGCGCCGGAGCCCGCCGCCGGCGGTTTCAGCGGCACGAACGGCCCGCCCATGCCGCCGCGCGGCGCGGAGGCCTCCATCTGCGCGACGTCGAGCCCAAGATCGCTGAGCACGCCACGCATCCTGCGGGCGCGGGAATCGAAGCTTTCCTCGACGAAGCCGAGCACCGCGATCTGCTTGGTCTCGACCTGGTCGAGCGAGCGCTCCAGCTTGCCGATCACATTATCGACGCCCTGGTTCTTGGCATATTGGTTGAGCGGCGGCGCGGCGATCTGCGGGGTGCGGGATTCCAGCCGGGCTTCGCGGTCCGGCGGCGCTACGAAGATTACGGTGTTGCTGATCGGCGACGGCTTCGGAATCCCCGAGGAGGTGCCGATGTCTGAAGCGGCGCCGCGTTGCGGCTTGATCGAGCCGGTCACCGCGACGTCGGGCAGGCCACTGAGCGCGGTGGCGCGCGACTCCAGCAGGCTCTGGCGACGCATCACCTGGTCGAGCTTCTGGTCGAACTGTTCCTGGTCGAGCAATTGCCGGCTAGTGGTGCGGTCGACCTTGGCGCGTAGCTCGGCAATGCGGTCCTCATAGGCGTATTGCATCTCGGCCTGGCGGGCGATCAGCCTTGTCAGCACGTCGTCGCGGAATGCGAAATAGGTCGCCGTCGCCGCCGACCAGGCGCCCAGCGCCACCACGCTGCCGACCACGATCCAGAACACCACCGGCCCGAACCGCACCTGCCGGCCGGCATGCACCAGGGCGTAGCCGTTCTTTGCCGGTTGCGGACGGGGCTGCTGCTGAGCGGGGGCGGGGCGCCGGGGTTGGGCTCGTCCGTGATCGTGGGCGTGGTGCTGCAGGGATTCGGAATAAGGACCTGTACGGTAGGACATTGGGGCTCCCGCGCCGGCCGGAAAACCGCTTCCATCGGCTCAACTCGCGGGCGGATTTGACCCCCTCATGGTTAATATTTGGAGAACGCTATCACTCCAATTCGATCGCTGCCGCCAGCACCTCGTCGGCATGGCCGTCAACCTTGACGTTGCGCCAGATCTTGCCGACGCGGCCGTCCTTGCCGATCAGCACCGTGGTGCGAAGAATGCCTTGAAAGATCTTGCCGTACATCGATTTTTCGCCCCAGACGCCATACGCTTCGAGGATCTGATGGGTCTCGTCGGACAACAGCGGCGTGGTCAGTTGGTACTTGTCGCGAAATGCATCCTGGGCCTTCAGATTGTCGGCGGAGATGCCGAGCACGCCGATCCCGGCGGTCGCGAAGGCGTCGGCCAATCGGGTGAAGTCGATCGCCTCTTTGGTGCAGCCCGGGGTGCTGGCGCGGGGATAAAAGAAAACCACCAACTTGCGTCCGGCAAAGCTGTGCGAAGATACCATGCCGCCGCCGTCGCGCGGCAGTTCGAAGGCCGGTGCTGCGTGCCCCTCTGCAAGGACGCCCTTGCTACTCCGCGGCGGCGCTTCGACGACCGGCGCAGCGACAACCGGTTTGGCACCCGCCGCCTCCACGGCTTGGGCGGCTTGCGCCGCCGCCGGTTTTGCGACGACGGCAGGTTTGATCGCGGCCGGCTTGGCGGCGACCGGCTTGGCTGCCACGGCGGCGACCGGCTTAGCTGCGACGTCAGCTGCGACGGGCTTGGCCGCCGCTGGCTTGGCCGCGGTAGGCTTGGCCGCCGCCGGTTTGACCGCCGCCGGTTTGACCGCGCGTTTGGCAATCGCCGTGGCGGGCGCTTTGGTCGCAGCGGCCTTGGCGCGGAGCGGCTTTAATGTTTTTGACGGTGCATTATGAGATGATTCGGCGGCGGACTTGCGGGTCTTGCTGGCATTCGGCTTCACCGACATCTTGGCTGCCGACTTCGCAGATGCCTTTGTGGATAGCTTGGCCGTTGGCTTGGCAGTTGGCTTGGCATTTGGCTTGGCGGTTTCTTTGGGCTTTGCCGCAGCGCGCTTGGTGATCGCTGGTTTGGAGGATTTCTTGCGCGTTTGCTTGGACATACGCCTTCCTTTCGTCGCTTTCGGTAGGTCAATAATCGTGGGATTGCGGATGTCGTGGCAAGGCTGCCGCTGCTGGGCAAGTCCGCCGACGTCGGGGTATGGTTACAAGGGATTCGAGACGCCAGCCATCCCCGCGCGTTGAATGGTCCGCAAGGGCCGCAAGAGGAATTTGGTTATCAACCGAGGATTGGCAGCAATGCCGCCAAAGGAGCGCAGCCTGCTCACCGGCGAGCGACCGTCCGGCGGCGAACAGGCATCCACTCCGCGCTCCCACCGAGAGGCAATGGCCAAGAATCATTCGACCCAGGTTCCGGAGTCGCGCGCTGGTCACCCGCCGCCGCATTGTGGTGATGACCATTGGCATCATGACCATGACGAGGCCGGCTGGCAGCGTGCGCGCGCCTTGCTGTCCGGGTCGCGGCTCGGGTTTCACTATGTCGGCGACCGCCTCGGGGCGATCGCGCATTGGATTATAGGCGAGCGCTGGGTGACGCGGGTCCTGATCACCGTCGTGGTGCTCGGGGTGATCTTCACCGCCTGCTTCGGCGGGCTGTGGTTGCGGCTCGGCGCCGGACCGATCAATCTGGACATGGCGACGCCGTGGCTGGCCGCGGCGATCGAAGACAACATCGGCAACGGCAACACCGTCGAGGTCGGCGGCACCCAGATCGAGCGCGCCGGGCGGATTCGCGTCGCGGTGCGGCTGCGCAACATCGTGGTGCGCGACCGTGATCACGTCATCGTCGCGACCGCGCCGAAGGCCGAGGTGCGGCTGTCCGGCTCGGCGCTGCTCACCGGCCGGCTGCGCGCGGAAAGCCTCAATTTGGTGGACGCCGAGCTCGCGGTCCGCATCACGCCGGACGGCCAGGTGACCGTGTCGACCGGGGACACCAACCGCCCGTTGGCCACCGGGGTCGCTTCGCCGCGACGCATCGGGGTGCCGGGCGCATCGGCCGAGCCATCCACGTCGGCAGCCGGGACGCCGGTGCCGCAGCCCGCGGCTCCTGCCGACAGCCAGGAGGCCTTCTCCGGACTGCTCGCCGGTCTCGATTGGCTCGACAGCCTGAGCCTCACCGGGCTCGACGGTCAGAACCTCAACGAGATCGGTTTGAAGAACGGCAACCTGGTGGTCGACGATCAGCAGCGTGGCAACCGCTGGAATTTCGAGAACATCACGCTCAGCCTGCGCCGCCCGAGCAAAGGCGGCGTCGCCATGAGCGTCGGCGAAGAGGCGGTGGCCGGCGAGGACAACGCGCGCGCCTGGTCGCTGCGGGTCGCGGTCGGCGCGCCGTCGAATGGCGTGCGGTCGGTGGAAATCCGTGCCAACAACGTCCCCACCCAGAATATCCTTTTGGCGCTGCGGCTGAAGGACGTGACCTACAGCGCCGATCTGCCGCTCAGCGGCGAACTGCAGGGCGAACTCGGCCGCGACGGGCTGCCGACCTATTTCCGCGGCAAGATCACCGCCGGCGCCGGCCATATCACCGACAGCGACACGCCGGACTATCCGATGGCGATCGACCAGGGCGAGATCAATCTGGAATGGGATTCCGGACGACGGGTTCTGGTCGCGCCGTTCAAGGTGATCTCTGGAGCCAATCGGGTGACGCTGCTGGCGCACCTTGAAGCGCCAAACGACAACATCCCGGATTGGCGGCTCGGCTTCAGCGGCGGCACCATCGTGCTGCCCGGCAGCGAGGGCGAGGCACCGCTGATCTTCAACCGTATCGCGATCGGGCTGCGCTTCGATACCGACAATCGCCGGATCATTCTGACCCAGGCGGACATCAGCAACGGCGAGATCGGCGTCGCCGGCACCGGCAGCATCGATTATTCCGGAGAGCCGCGGCTGAAACTGGGATTTGCCGGAACGCCGATGTCGCTGTCGGCGCTGAAGCGGATGTGGCCGATTCTGATCGTCCCCGAACTACGCGAATGGGTGATCGAGCGGATCGACAAGGGATCGATCCAGCGCATCGACATCGGCGTCAACTCGCCGGTGAAGAACTTGTCGCGCCGCGGTCCGCCGATCCCCGACGACGGGCTCGCCGTCAACATCGTGGCGACCGGGGCGATGATTCATCCGGTCGACGACATGCCGTCGATTCGCGACGGCGATCTCAAGGCGCGCGTCACCGGTCGCACCGCCACGGTCACGATCGGCCAGTCGGTCGCCGACACCCCGCAGGGGCGCAGGCTCAACCTGTCCGATATCGTGTTCGAGGTGCCGGATCTGGCGCCGAAGCCGGCGCCGGCGCGGGTCAGGTTCCGGCTCGACGGACCGGTCGCCGCGGTGGCGGAAATTCTCTCCTCCGATCGGCTCAGCGAGTTCAGCGCCGTGCCGATCGATCCGAATTCCAGCAAAGGGACGGTCTCGGCGCAAGTCGCGCTCGGCATGCCGATCAAACGCGAACTCACCAAGGTCGACACTAGCTACAATATCACCGCAGACCTCAACGGTTTCTCCGCCGACAAGCTGGTGATGAACCAGAAGCTCGAGGCCGCCACGCTGAAGGTGATTGCCAACAATCAAGGCTACCAAGTCAAGGGCGACGTCAAGATCAACGGCCAAGCGGCGGCGCTCGACTATCGCAAGCCCAATGACGGCGACGCGGAGATCAAGCTGCAGGCGACGCTCGACGACGCCGGCCGGGCGCGGCTCGGTTTCGATCTCGGCACCGCGGTGACCGGCGCGATGCCGATCAAGCTCAGCGGCAAGATCGGCGATCCGGACAAGGAAAACCGGCTCGCGATCGATGCCGATCTGACGGCGATGAAGCTCGACAACCTGCTGCCCGGCTGGGTCAAGCTTTCGGGCAAGTCCGGCCGTGCGGTGTTCAATCTGGTTCAGAAGCCGCAGTCGACGAGGCTGGAGGATATCGTTGTCGACGGCAGCGGCTCCAGCATCAAGGGCTCGGTTGAAATCGATCAGAACGGCGATCTGCTGAATGCCAATTTTCCGAGTTACGCGCCGTCCGATGGCGACAAAGCCTCGCTGAAGGCCGAACGCGGCGCGGACGGGGTGGTGAAGGTGACGATGCGCGGCGACGTGTTCGATGGTCGCGGCTTCATCAAATCCGCGATGTCCGGCAAGGAGAGCGATCCCAAGAGCAAGACCAAGGCGATCGATTACGACATCGACGTCAAGCTCGGCGCGGTTGCCGGCTATTTCGGTGAAGCCGTGCGCAGCGTCGACGTCAAGTTGTCGCGACGCAACGGCGCGATCCGAACTTTTTCGCTGGGCGGCAAGCTCGGGCGCGATACCGCGCTGACCGGCGATCTGCGTGGCCGCGGCCAGGGCCGCGAAGTGCTCTATCTGGAAACCAACGACGCCGGCGCGTTCTTCCGCTTCGCCGACATCTACGCCAAGCTGTTCGGCGGCCAGTTGACGCTGGCGATGGATCCGCCGACCGCCGAGCCGCGCGAACGGGAAGGGCTGCTCAACGTCCGCGATTTCTCGATCAAGGGCGAGGCGGCGCTCGAGCGCGTCGCCCCCAGCGGGACCAACGGCGCGCAATCCAACGTGGTGTTTTCGCGGATGCGCGCGGAGTTCACCCGGCAGAACGGCCAACTTACGATCCGCGAGGGCGTGGTCAAAGGGCCGATGGTCGGCGCCACCATCGAAGGCAGTATCGACTACCCCGCCAACCAGGTGCGGATGAGCGGCACCTTCGTGCCGATGTACGGCTTGAACAACATGTTCGGCCAGATCCCGATCGTCGGCCTGTTTCTCGGCGGCGGCAACGAGGGACTGATCGGAATCACCTACGAGATCGTCGGCTCGCCGGGCCAGCCGGTGTGGCGGATCAACCCGATCTCAGCGATGGCGCCCGGCGTGCTGCGCAAGATCTTCGAATTCGGCACCGGCAAGCAGAACAACAACAACGATTTCCCGATGCCGAACAACTGACGCCCGACGCGGCCCGGGCGTCAGCGATCGGGCTCAGGCGGCGCGGACGCCGGCGAGGAAGGTGTTGACCTCGCCGGAGAGCTGTCCGGCCTGCTTCGACAGGTTGGCGGCCGAACTGAGCACCAGATTGGCGGCGCCGCCGGTCTCGTTGGCGGCGGTGCTGACGCCGCCGATATTGGTGGTGACGGCCTGGGTCGCCTGCGCGGTCTGGGTGACGTTGCGGGCGATCTCGGCGGTGGCGGCGCCTTGCTCCTCGATCGCCGAGGCGATCGTGGTGGCGATCGCGCTGACTTCTTCGATAGTGGCGGTGATGCCTTCGATCGCGCTGACGGCCTCCTTGGTGGCGGCCTGGATCTGCGCGATGCGGTTGCCGATCTCCTTGGTGGCTTCCGCGGTCTGCCCGGCCAGGCTCTTGACTTCGGAGGCGACCACCGCAAAGCCGCGGCCGGCGTCGCCGGCACGCGCCGCCTCGATGGTGGCGTTGAGCGCCAGCAGGTTGGTCTGGCCGGCGATGCTGGAGATCAATTCGGCGACGTGTTCGATCTGCTGGGCGCCGTCCGACAGCGCGCGGACGATGGTGTCGGTGCGCCTTGCGCTCTCCACCGCGTGGCTGCTGATTTTTGCCGATTGCGCGACCTGGCGGCTGATCTCGGTGATCGACGAGGTGAGTTCTTCCGCCGCCGAGGCCACGGTCTGCACCCGCGTGCTGGCTTCTTCGGCGGCCGACGACACCACGGTGGCCTGCTGATTGGTGCGATCCGCGGTGCCGGTCATCGACCGCGCGGTGGTTTCCAGATCGGACGAGCTCGAGGCCATCAGCCCGACCAGATGGCCGACCGAGGCATCGAAGCGATCGGCCAGCGCCAGCAGCGCCTCGCGCTTTTCGGTTTCGCTGCGCTGCTTCAACACCGCCTGTTCGCTCTCCAGGTTGCGCGCGGTGAGGGCGGTCTTGCGCAGCATTTCCAGCGTCTCGGCCATCCGGCCGATCTCGTCGCCGCGGTCGGTCTCGCCGACCACCTCGTCGAGCGATCCGGTGGCGATGTTCTGCATGCGGGTCTGTTGCCGCTGCAAGGCACCCAGCACGTCGCGGGCGATCAGCCACGACAGCAGCCCCATCAGCGCCAGGACGCCGGCGCCGATCGAACTGAGCTTGATCAGCAGCGCGCGGACGTCGGCGTCGAGATCGTCGACATAGATGCCGGCGGCGATGGCGATATTCCACGGTTTAAACACCCGCGCGAACACCAATTTGGTGATCGGCGTGACCTGTCCCGGCCGCGGCCAGAGGTAGGTGGTGGTGCCTCCCTCGCTGTTGGCCACAGCGGCTTCGACGATCGATCTCGTGACTTCCACGCCGTTGGAATCTTTGGTGCCGGTGATCTTGTCTTCCAGCTTGGCGTCGGACGCGTTCATCATCACGCTGAGGTTCGTCACCCGGTAAGCCGCCGGATAGCCCTGTCCGGCGCTGAACCTCATCCCCGCGGCGCGGGCGCGAAATTGCAGCTCCGCTTCCGCCTGAGTGAGCTTGCCGGCGATCACCTCGTTCTGCAGCGATGTCGCCAGGCCGGTGACGATATCCACCACCGAGCGCAATTCCGCAGTGCGGTCGTGCATCATGCGGCTCTGGCTGAGCGAGGCGGCCACCGCGACGGTGACGCAAACGGCCGCAGCCGATAGCAGCACCATGCTGGAAATTTTGGTGCGAATTGTGAATCGGCTGAGTAGGTTCATGGCGACCTCT
This sequence comes from Rhodopseudomonas palustris BisB18, assembly GCF_000013745.1. Lineage (GTDB taxonomy): Bacteria > Pseudomonadota > Alphaproteobacteria > Rhizobiales > Xanthobacteraceae > Rhodopseudomonas_A > Rhodopseudomonas_A palustris_F. The sequence continues at coordinate 3,089,326 of NC_007925.1, read as the reverse complement.
GATCTGAAACTGGGTCACAAACTACGCGTTCAGTTCCTTCCGATTAGTGAAATTACCGGTGCAATCCTTCGAACCTCCGGGATGTTACGGAGGTCGTCCAGCACCAAGAGAACGTAAGGCGAGCAATGCGCGCGGTTATTCACGCATCACGTGCAAATCGAGGCAGACAATGCGCCGCTAACCGCGGCTGTGGTGATTGCCAGTCGACAATTCAGCGCGTGTAGTTGGAGAAATGCAGCGTGAGGTTGTTAGCTCGGGCGCAGCAGCACGTGCTTCTTCTTGCCCATCGACAGCTTGATCACGCCGTCGGCGGTGAGATCGGCCGCGGTCAACGCCATCTTCTCGTCGGTCACCGCGACGTCGTTGACCTTGAGGCCGCCGGCCTTGATCTGGCGCCGCGCCTCGCCGTTAGAGGCGACCAGCCCGGTCTTCTCGGCGAACGCCACCAGCACGCCGAGACCGGCGTCGAGTTCGGCGCGCGACAGTTCGACGGTCGGCAGATCGCTCGCTGTGCCGCCCTGTTCGAAGGTGGTGCGGGCGGTGGCTTCGGCCTTGTCGGCGGCCTCCCGGCCATGGATCAGCGCGGTGGCCTCGGTCGCCAAGATCTTCTTGGCCTCGTTGATGTCCTGGCCCTGCAGCGCCGCCAGCCGCGCCACTTCGTCGAGCGGCAGCAGCGTGAACAGCTTGAGGAAGCGCTCGACGTCGGCGTCCTCGGTGTTGCGCCAGTATTGCCAGTAGTCGTAGGCCGACAGCATGTCGCCGTTGAGCCAGACCGCGCCGGCGGCGGTCTTGCCCATCTTGGCGCCGGACGAGGTGGTGAGCAGCGGGCAGGTCAAGGCGTGCAGCTGATGCGTGCCCATGCGGCGGCCGAGATCGACGCCGGTGACGATGTTGCCCCATTGGTCGGAGCCGCCCATCTGCAGATTGCAGCCGTAGCGCCGCGCCAATTCTACGAAGTCGTAGGACTGCAGGATCATGTAGTTGAATTCGATGAACGACAATTCCTGCTCGCGCTCGAGCCGCATCTTGACCGAATCCATGGTCAGCATGCGGTTGATCGAGAAATGCCGGCCGACGTCGCGCAGCATCTCGATGTAGTTCAGCTTGGTCAGCCATTCGGCGTTATCGGCCATCACGGCATCGCTCTTGCCATCGCCGAATCTGATGAACTTGGCGAAGGTGCCCTTGATCGAGTCCTTGTTGGCGTCGATCTGCTCGTAAGTGAGGATCTTGCGGGTTTCGTCGCGGCCGGAGGGGTCGCCGACCCGCGTGGTACCGCCGCCCATCAGCGCGATCGGCTTGTTGCCGGTGGCCTGCAGCCAATGCAGCATCATGATCGACAACAGATGGCCGACATGCAGCGATGCCGCGGTGCAATCGTAGCCGACATAGGACACCACTTCGCCGCGCGTAGCCAGCGCGTCCAGCGAGTCCGGATCCGAAATTTGATGAATGAAGCCGCGGCTTTGCAGAACATTCAGAAAATCTGATTTAAATGCAGTCATCGCTGTGGGATCCGGCTCATTGTTATTTCACGCTGTCGGCATTGAGTTGCGGCGCGTTTCGGGAAGGGACTGCCGAATGGCGGCGCCCTGTGGCATTATAAGAAGTGGTTGCGTGACACAAGTTGGACGTTGGCGGACGAGCGCCGCCCCCTGGAGGTGCCCATGCTGATGACCGCGATCGGGTTGATGAGCGGCACCTCGCTGGACGGGGTGGATGTCGCCTTGATCAAGACCGACGGCCGGCGGGTCAGCGCGCTCGGGCCGACCGGCTATCGGCCCTACAGCGATGCCGAACGCAGCCTACTGCGCCAGGCGCTGGCGGAGGCGGGGCAACTGACCCGGCGCGACGACCGGCCGGGCAGTCTCGGCGAAGCCGAACGCATGGTAACGCTGGCCCATGCCGAGGCGGCGGCCAACTTCACCGCGCAGCACGGCATCGCCCGCGAGGACGTCGATATCGTCGGGTTTCACGGCCAGACCGTGCTGCATCGCCCAGCGCAGAAACTCACGGTGCAGATCGGCGACGCCGCGGCCTTGGCTAAGGCGATCCGGGTTCCGGTGATGCATGATTTCCGCGCCGCGGACGTCGCCGCCGGCGGGCAGGGCGCGCCATTGGTGCCGGTCTATCACCGCGCGCTGGCGCAGTCGCTGGACCGCAGCGGTCCGCTTGCGGTGGTGAATATCGGCGGAGTCTCCAACATCAGCTATATCGATGGTCATGAGACGCTGATCGCCTGCGATACCGGCCCCGGCAATGCGTTGCTCGACGATTTCGTGCTGCGGGTGAGCGGTCAGCCGTTCGACGCCGAAGGCCGGCTGGCGGCGCAGGGGCAGGTCGACGAGGCCTGGGTCGCGGCCGCCCTGCAGCATCCGTTCTTCGCCGCGCCGCCGCCGAAATCATTGGATCGCAATGAATTTGCCGCGCTCGCTCTGCCGAAGCTGACGCCGGCCGATGGCGCCGCCACGCTGACCGCATTCACCGCGGGCGCGATCGCCGGGATCGTGCCGCTGCTGCCGAAGCTGCCGCTGAGCTGGATCGTCACCGGCGGTGGTGCCCGCAATCTCTCGTTACTGCGGATGTTGCGCGAAAAACTGGCGCCGGCCAGCGTCGAGAACGCCGATGCGCTGGGCTGGTCGGCCGACGCCATGGAGGCGCAGGCGTTCGGCTTTCTCGCCGCGCGCGGTCTGAAGGGCCTGCCGCTGACCTATCCGCAGACCACCGGGGTGGTGATCCCGATGACCGGCGGGCGGATCGCGCGGCCGTAGATTGAAAGGCGTAGACGTAGGGTGGGCAAAGCGCAGCGTGCCCACCGCGGTGCGGCTGGTGGGCACGGCGCAAGAGCGCCTTTGCCCACCCTACGATTTTGGTCACCGCACGTTGGCGAGCCGCATGTCGAGATAGCCGGTGACCGATTCCATCAACGGCTGCAATTTGCCGTCGAAGAAGTGGTTGGCGCCGGGGATGATGTGCTGGTCGATGACGATGCCCTTCTGGGTCTTCAGCTTTTCGACCAGGGTGTTGACGTCCTTCGGCGGCACCACGGCGTCCTTTTCGCCATGTACGATCAGGCCCGAGGACGGGCAGGGCGCCAGGAACGAGAAGTCGTAGAGGTTGGCCGGCGGCGCGATCGAGATGAAGCCTTCGACCTCGGGGCGGCGCATCAGAAGCTGCATGCCGATCCAGGCGCCGAACGAGAAGCCGGCGACCCAGCAGGCGCGGGCTTCCGGATTGATGGTCTGCGCCCAATCCAGCGCCGAGGCGGCATCGGACAATTCGCCGGTGCCGTGGTCGAACGAGCCCTGGCTGCGGCCGACGCCGCGGAAATTGAACCGCAGCACCGAAAAGCCGCGATGCACGAAAGCGTAATAGCACTGGTAGATAATCTGGTGATTCATGGTGCCGTGGAACTGGGGATGCGGATGCAGCACCATGGCGATCGGCGCATTCTTCTGCTTGGCCGGATGATAGCGGCCTTCCAATCGACCTGCGGGACCGGTGAAAATAACTTCAGGCATTGATTTTCCTTGGCAGAATCAGCCGACGTGGGGCGGGCTTTCGAGCTCTGCGCAGACCAGGCCGTGCAAATGGAGAGCGATCAGTGCCATTGCAGCGGGCCAACGGCGATTGAATGGAGGTCGCGTTCTAGCATAGGGCCAGGGGCCAATTGCAAGCATATTGAGCAGCACGGCGGTCAAGCACCGGGTTCCATTGGCATTTGGCGCTGCGGCCACCTAGATGTGCAGGCAGCAGCGGAGTTCAATTTGACGGCGGCACGGGTCTATCTGGATTGGAACGCGACCACGCCGCTACGCGAGGAAGCTCGCGCGGCCATGGCGGCGGCGTTCGAGCTCGGCAATCCGTCGTCGGTACATGCCGAGGGCCGCAGGGCCCGTGGCGCGGTCGAGGGCGCCCGCGAGGCGGTCGCGGCAGCGGTCGGAGCTCGCCCACAGGAGGTGATTTTCACCTCGGGCGGTACTGAAGCCAACGCGCTGGCGCTCACGCCCGGGTTGAAGAACTCCGGCAAGTCGCTTGATCGATTGATCATTTCATCGATCGAGCACGCCTCTGTGCTGGCCGGCGGGCGGTTCGCCGCCGATCGCATCAACGCGATTGCGGTCGACCGCTCCGGGGTCGTCGATCTCGAGCATCTGCGGCAACTGCTTGAGACCGAAGGCCCCGCATTGGTCTCGGTGATGCTGGCCAATAACGAGACCGGCGCAATCCAGCCGATCGCGGCGGTGGCGGAACTGGTGCACCAAGCGGGTGGCCTCCTGCACGTCGACGCGGTCCAGGCGCTCGGCAAGATACCATTCGATATCAAGGCCTTGGCTGCCGATCTGCTCTCGGTCTCGGCGCACAAGCTGGGCGGCCCGAAGGGCGTCGGCGCGCTGATCCTGGCGGAGGGCGTCGCACTTTCTGAGCCGCTGCTGCGCGGCGGCGGCCAGGAACTGGGCCGGCGCGCCGGAACCGAGAACGTCGCCGGCATTGTCGGCTTCGGTGCGGCGGTGAAAGCGGCGATCGCGGCGCTTCCGGCGGACGCCGAGCGGGTGCAAAAGCTGCGGCAAAAGCTGGAAAAAATCTTGCGGCAAACCCAAGGCAGCGTGATTTTCGCCGACGGCGTGCCGCGGCTGCCCAACACCACGCTGGTCGGGCTGCCGGGGCTCAAGGCGGAGACTGCGGTGATCGGTTTCGACCTCGCCGGGATCGCGGTGTCGTCAGGGTCGGCGTGTTCTTCGGGGAAAGTACAACCCTCGCATGTACTGCGGGCGATGCAGGTCGACGACGCGCTGACCCGCAGCGCGATTCGCATCAGCCTGGGCTGGTCCACCACCGACGCCGACATCGAACGCTGCGCGGAGGGCTGGCGAAAGCTGGTGGGATCATTAATTACAAGGGATGATGAAACAGAGCTTGAACGGTTCCAAACTAGCTGATTTCATGCTCGCAGTTGCGTAATATAATTCAACCATTCCACCGTGGTCCTTGAAACCGCGAGCGGAGGATAGAATGCCGGCTGAACAAGAGACGGTCGAACGGGTGCGCCGTGTCGACGTCGATCAGTATAAGTATGGTTTCGAGACCGACATCGAATCCGACAAGGCCCCGAAGGGGCTGTCGGAAGACACCGTCAGGTTCATCTCAGCAAAGAAGAACGAACCGGACTGGATGCTGCAGTGGCGGCTGGAAGCCTACCGCCGCTGGCTGACCATGACCGAGCCGACCTGGGCGCGCGTCGACTATCCCAAGATCGACTATCAGGATCTGTATTACTACTCGGCGCCGAAGAAGAAGCCGCAGCTGTCCTCGATCGACGAGATCGATCCGGAGATTCTCAAGACCTACGAGAAGCTCGGCATTCCGTTGCGCGAAGTCGAGGTGCTGGAAGGCGTGGTGCGGCCCGAGGGCGAGCGTCGCGTCGCGGTCGATGCGGTGTTCGATTCGGTGTCGGTCGCCACCACGTTCCAGAAAGAGCTGAAGGCGGCCGGCGTGATCTTCATGCCGATCTCGGAAGCGATCCGCGAACACCCTGACCTGGTGAAGAAATATCTCGGCACCGTGGTGCCGACCACCGACAACTACTTCGCGACGCTGAACTCCGCGGTGTTCTCCGACGGCTCTTTCGTCTATGTGCCGCCGGGCGTGCGTTGCCCGATGGAGCTGTCGACCTATTTCCGCATCAACGAGCGCAACACCGGGCAGTTCGAACGCACCCTGATCATCGCCGACCAGGGCGCCTATGTGTCGTATCTCGAAGGCTGCACCGCGCCGCAGCGCGACGAGAACCAGCTGCACGCCGCGGTGGTCGAGCTCATCACCCATGACGACGCCGAGATCAAATATTCGACGGTGCAGAACTGGTACCCCGGAAATTCCGAAGGCATCGGCGGCATCTACAATTTCGTCACCAAGCGCGGCGATTGCCGCGGCAAGAACTCGAAGATCTCCTGGACCCAGGTCGAAACCGGCTCGGCGATCACCTGGAAATATCCGAGCTGCATTCTGCGCGGCGATGGCTCGCGCGGCGAGTTCTATTCGATCGCGATCTCCAACGGCTATCAGCAGGTCGATAGCGGCACCAAGATGATCCATCTCGGCAAGAACACCACCAGCCGGATCATCTCCAAGGGCATCGCCGCCGGCAAATCGCAGAACACCTATCGCGGCCTCGTCACCGCGCATCGCAAGGCCACCGGCGCGCGCAACTTCACCGCCTGCGATTCGCTGCTGATCGGCGACCAGTGCGGCGCCCACACCGTGCCTTACGTCGAGGCGAAGAATTCCTCGGCGCTGTTCGAGCACGAAGCCACCACCTCGAAGATTTCCGAGGACGTGCTGTTCTACTGCGTGCAGCGCGGGCTCAGCCAAGAAGAGGCGGTCGGCCTGGTCGTCAACGGCTTCGTCAAGGACGTGCTGCAGCAATTGCCGATGGAGTTCGCCGTCGAGGCGCAGAAGCTGATCTCGATCTCGCTGGAGGGGAGCGTGGGATGAGTGGTTCGGACGATGGCCTCCGGCACGACGTTTGGATCAATGTTGGTCAGGACGGAAGTGTCACGCTGCCGACCGCTTTGCTCGCCGCCGCGCGTATCGAGCCGGGTGGACGGGTCATGGTTCGCGTGGTTGACGGCGTCGTCGAGTTGCTGTCGCACATGAGCGTTGCGATCGAAATTCAGCAGATGATCGACAAGGGGATCGACCCAGGCCCTGTCTTGAAGGCTCTTCCTGGCGTCGACGGACTGATCGTGGAACGTCGACTTGAATTTTTGAGGGAGGAACAGAAGGCCAGCGCGCAACACGATGCCGCAGAGTAGCAAAGTCGTCGTCTTCGATGCGTCCGCGGTGCTTGCGGTCGCGTTGCACGAGCCGGGTCATCAGGCGCTGCTCGGGCTCGAAAGTCCGGTGTTGGTTTCTGCCGTCAATCTTTCCGAGGTGAGATCGCGATTGTGGGACAAAGGCAATTCGGCGACGGCGATTGACGAGGTGCTGGCCGGGATCGAAATGGCGATCGTCGCATTCGATGCCGAGCAGGCGAGGGTTTCGGCGGAATTACAGCCGCTGACGCGAGCGTTGGGATTGTCGTTGGGAGATCGGGCCTGCCTCGCTCTGGCGATGCAGACAGGGGCGGTGGCCTACACGGCGGACCGGGCGTGGGCGAGGGTCGATCTGCCGGTTGAAGTTCGCGTCATCAGATAACGGAATGAACGGTGGCCCTGCGCAATGAGAAGAACCAACCGCAAGGTCGTTAGCAAGATGGTGCGGAATTTGCACGGCCACAAATGACCATAGCTCATCGCCCGGGATGGTCGCAAAGCGGACATCCCGGACAATGAACGACCAACTTGGACGAACTCGAACCAAGACGAACTCGAACTAAGACGTACTCGTACTAACCAACTAAGTGAGCGACGGAATTACTGACGATCATCCCGTGGGGGGCGTCGAAGCGCACCGCGGAATGGCGGCGAGGATAGAGGACGGACAACACCATGGCATTGCTTGAAGTCAAAAATCTCCAGGTCCGGGTCGAGGAACGCGAGATCCTTCATGGCCTGACGCTCTCCGTCAATGCCGGCGAGGTGCATGCCATCATGGGGCCGAACGGCTCCGGCAAATCGACGCTGAGCCACGTCATCGCCGGCAAGCCGGGCTATCAAGTCACCGGCGGCGAGATCCTGTTCAAGGGCGAGGACCTGTTGGAGATGGCGCCGGACGTGCGCGCCGCCAAGGGCGTGTTCCTGGCGTTCCAGTATCCGGTGGAAATTCCCGGCGTCGCCACCATGACCTTCCTGCGCACCGCGCTGAACGCCCAGCGCAAGGCGCGCGGCGAGGGCGAATTCTCCACCCCGGATTTCCTGAAGAAAGTGCGCGAAGTCGCCGCCTCGCTCGGCATTCCGCAGGAGATGCTGCGCCGCGGCGTCAACGTCGGGTTTTCCGGCGGCGAGAAGAAGCGTAACGAAGTGCTGCAGATGGCGCTGTTCCAGCCGAGCCTGTGTATTCTCGACGAGATGGATTCCGGGCTCGACATCGACGCGCTGCGGGTCGCGGCCGACGGCGTCAACAAGCTGCGCTCGCCGGATCGCGCCATGGTGGTGATCACCCACTATCAGCGGCTGCTCGACTACATCGTGCCCGACGTGGTGCACGTGATGTCGAAGGGCCGGGTGGTGAAAAGCGGCGGCAAGGAACTGGCGCTCGAACTCGAAGCTACCGGCTATGCGCAATATGCGGAAGCCGCGGCCTGACGTCGCCTCGACCAAAACGGATTTTGTGATGAATGTTGCAGCGACACAGATAGCACCCGTAGCTTCGGCCAGCGCCTTCGACGCGGTGCGCGCCCGGCTGCCGGGATCGGAGCCGGTGACCGAGCGGCGCCAGGCCTCGTTCGAGGCCTATGCCAGCAAGGGCCTGCCGAACCGCCGGATCGAGGACTGGAAATACACCGATCTGCGCGTCTTGATGCGCGAGGTGCTGCCGCTGGCGGCGGCGCCGGACGAGGCGGCGCTGCAGCGCGCCGCCGCGGCGCTGGCGCAGCTTGAAACCCGCGACACCACCAAGCTGGTGCTGGTCGACGGCGTGTTCGCGCCGTCCTTGTCCGACCACGCCGGGCTCGAGGCTGCGATCGAGATCCGTTCGCTCGCCGACGTGCTTGGCGACGACGGCAACGCCAGCCGCGCCGATCTGTTGAACATCAAGGCCAGCGCCGATGCGATGATTTCGCTGAACGCGGCGATGGCCACCGACGGCGTGTTGATCACCGTCGCCGACGGCGCCAGCGTCGGCAAGCCGATCCATATCGTCCACGTGGCGACGCAGTCGAAGGCGGCGTCCTACACCCGGTCGTTCCTGAAGCTCGGCAACGGTGCCCGCGTGACCTTCGTGGAGAGTTTCGTCGGCGCTGCGGGAGCTGCGAGCTACCAGGCCAACGACGCGGTGGTGATCTGGGTCGGCGACGGTGCCGAACTCGAACACGTCCGGTTGATGGAAGACGCACTCGACGCGATCAACATTTCCACCGCGGTATTCACGGTCGGCGCCAAGGCCAAGCTCAACACCTTGAACCTGACCTCGGGCGGCGGCGTCAGCCGCTACCAGGGCTTCGTCAGCATCGCGGGCGAGGGCGCGCACGTCGCCACCAACGGCGTCAATCTTTTGAAGGGCACCCAGCACGGCGACACCACGCTGGTGCTCAATCATGTGGTGCCGCATTGCACCAGCCGCGAGGTGTTCCGCGCAGTGCTCGATGGCCGGGCGCATTCGGTGTTCCAGGGCCGCATCAACGTGCATCAGCCGGCGCAGAAGACCGACGCCAAGATGATGACGCGGGCGCTGCTGTTGTCCGACGAGGCCGAGGCCGACAACAAGCCGGAGCTGGAAATTTTCGCCGACGATGTCACCTGCGGCCATGGTTCGACCACCGGCGCGTTGGATGAATCGTTGTTGTTTTATCTGCGGGCGCGCGGGCTGAGCGAAAAGGACGCGCAATCGCTGTTGATTCAGGCCTTCATCGGCGAGGCGATCGAATCGATCGCCGATGACGGCCTGCGCGAGCTGGCGATCGCCGCCGGCGAGCGCTGGTTGGAGGCACGTTCATGACGACACATCCCGCGGTTTCCAATGGAAGCTATGACGTCGCGCGTGTGCGCGAGGATTTCCCCGCGCTGGCGCTCAAGGTCTATGGCAAACCGCTGATCTATCTCGACAACGCCGCCTCGGCGCAGAAGCCGCGGGTGGTGCTGGATCGCATGACGCAGGCCTATGAGAACGAATACGCCAACGTGCATCGCGGGCTGCATTATCTCGCCAACGCGGCGACCGAGGCCTATGAGGGCGGCCGCGCGCGGGTCACCAGCTTCCTCAACGCCAGGCGGCCGGAAGAGATCATCTTCACCCGCAACGCCACCGAGGCGATCAACCTCGTGGCGTCGTCGTGGGGCGCGCCCAATATCGGCGAGGGCGACGAGATCGTGCTCTCGATCATGGAGCACCATTCCAACATCGTGCCGTGGCATTTCCTGCGCGAACGCCAGGGCGCGGTGATCAAATGGGCGGAGGTCGACGACGACGGCAACTTCCTGCTGGAAGAATTCGAAAAGCAGCTGACGGCGAAGACCAAGCTGGTCGCGATCACCCAGATGTCGAACGCGCTCGGCACCGTGGTGCCGGTCAAGGAGGTGGTGCGGATCGCGCACGCCCGCGGCATTCCGGTCTTGGTCGACGGCAGCCAGGCCGCGGTGCATATGGCGATCGACGTCCAGGACATCGACTGCGACTTCTACGTCATGACCGGCCACAAGGTTTATGGCCCGACCGGGATCGGCGTATTGTACGCCAAATACGATCACCTGGTGGCGATGCGGCCGTATTGCGGCGGCGGCGAAATGATCCGCGAAGTGTCGCGCGACGTCGTGACTTATGGCGATCCGCCGCACAAATTCGAGGCCGGCACGCCGGCGATCGTCGAGGCGGTGGGATTGGGCGCCGCGATCGACTACGTCAATTCGATCGGCAAAGCGCGGATCGCGGCGCACGAGCACGATCTGTTGGACTACGCCCAGGCGCAGCTGCGCGAGATCAATTCGGTGCGCATCATCGGCACCGCCCGCGACAAGGGGCCGGTGATCTCGTTCGAGATGAAGGGCGCGCATCCGCACGACATCGCCACGGTGATCGACCGCTCCGGCATCGCGGTGCGCGCGGGAACTCACTGCGTGATGCCGCTTTTGGAGCGATTCCAAGTCACCGCGACGTGTCGGGCCTCGTTTGGGATGTATAACACCCGCGAGGAAGTCGACCAATTCGTACAGGCGCTGATCAAGGCGCGGGATTTGTTCTCATGACAGATACTGTCGAAGCCCGAACCAGCAACATGCAAACCTCGTCGGCGCTGCCGCCCGAGGAGACCGAACGTCTCGGCAGCGACATCGTCGCGGCGCTGAAGACGGTGTTCGATCCGGAAATTCCGGCCGACATCTACGAACTCGGGCTGATCTACAAAGTCGACATCAAGGACGACCGCACCGTCGAGGTCGATATGACGCTGACCACGCCGAACTGCCCGGCTGCCGCCGAACTGCCGATCACCGTGGAGAACGCGGTGGCCAGCGTGCCCGGCGTCGGCGTCGTCACCGTCAACATCGTCTGGGAGCCGCCGTGGACCCCGGAGCGGATGACCGACGAGGCGCGGCTTGTGCTGAATATGTGGTGAGGCGCCGGCCCGGCGCACGACCAGCTCGAGATAACCACCGGCGGCCTTGAACCGCTGCGAGGATGACGTACATGAGCGATATGACCACAGCCTCCGCCACTCCCGCCGCAAAGCCGCGTCCGCGCCCGCAGGTGATGCGGCTGACCGACGCCGCCGCTGCGCGGGTCCGCGAACTTACAGAGCGCGCCGATTCCGAGATCATCGGGCTGCGGGTCGGCATCAAGAACGGCGGATGCGCCGGGCAATCCTACACCGTGGACTATGCCCACGACGTGCGGCCCTCCGACGAAGTGGTCGAGGACAAGGGCGTCAAGATCCTGGTCGAGCCGAAGGCGGTGCTGTTCCTGCTCGGCACCGAGATGGACTACAAAGTCGACAAGATGTCGGCGACCTTCGTGTTCAACAACCCGAACCAGATCAGCGCCTGCGGCTGCGGCGAATCGGTGCAACTCTCGCCGGCCAAGATCGACGGCTGAGCTGGGCCGCGGGCTGGCGCCCGCGTCGGGCGCCACTGCGCTGCTATGCTTGCTGCTACACCAGGACGCGCGCAGCTAATCCACAACTCAACACCCACTCAGCGTCATCCTGAGGAGCCCGGCTGCGCGCAGCGAAGCCGGGCGTCTCGAAGGATGGGCTCCGGGCACTGCGACGCCTGCGCCCGCGTCCGCATCTTTCGAGGCTCGCCTATGTCGATCGCGGGGCGAGGCCGTGATCGGGGCGCGGCGAGCACCTCAGGATGACGGCGCAGCGGGTGTTGCTTGCTGGTTCGGCGAAGCGAACTCGGCCAGCTGATAGCCGCTATACGTAGCGTGGCTCCACCCTCAGCGTCATCCTCAGCGTCATCCTGAGGAGCCCGGCTGCGCGCAGCGCAAGCCGGGCGTCTCGAAGGATGGGCCGCGGGCTCGGCGACGCGTGCACCCGCGTCCGCATCCTTCGAGGCTCGCCTGTGGCGATCGCGGGGCGAGGCCGTGATCGGGGCGCGGCGAGCACCTCAGGATGACGGCGTTGAGGTTGCTGCAGGCGAGGCGCGGCGATGTCGAGTTCACGCCACCTGGATGCGGTCGTGGTCGAGGTCGTCGCGGTCGATTTCGCAGATCACTCGGTTGCGGCCGTTGCGCTTGGCGGCGTAGAGGCAGCTGTCGGCGCGCTCGATCAGCGAGTCGGTATCGTCGTCGGCTCGCAGCGTCGACACTCCGACCGAGATGGTGACGCGGCCGAGAATTTCCCCGGTGGACTTCTTCTTCAGTTCCTTGGAGGTCACGGTCTGGCGGATGTTCTCCGCGACCGCGATCGCCTGCCGCAGCCCGGTGTTGGGCAGCACCACGGCGAATTCCTCGCCGCCGTAACGGGCCATGATATCCTGGCCGTTGATGCTCTGCTTCAGCGACATGCCGACCAGCCGCAGCACCTGGTCGCCGGTGAGGTGGCCATAGGTGTCGTTGAACGACTTGAAGTGATCGATGTCGATCATCAGCAGCGCCAGCGGTTGCCGGCTCGCCGAGGCGCAGCGCACGGCGTCGTCGACCGCGCGGTCGAAGTGCTTGCGGTTGCCGAGACCGGTCAAGGGATCGGTGAGGCTTTCGGCGCGGATCGCCTCGAGATTGTGCTGCAAATTGTTGATCTCGAGCTTCGAGGTCGACAGCCGGGTCTCCAGCGCGTTGTTGGCCTGCTGCATTTCCCGGGTCGAGGCCACCAGCCGTTCGACCACCGCCTTGACCTGGGCGCGATCCTTGGCGAGCGACAGCTTCTGATTGGCGCCGCTGAGATTGTCGCCGAAACTCGCGGTCAAGCCGAGCGCGTCGGTGATCAGCGACATCACGTCCTCGATTTCACTGACGACGCGGGCGCCGATCTTGTCGATGCGGTCGGTGGTACGACCATGCGACAAATAGGTGTCGTAGATCTGTTCGAGGTCGGACTCGCTCAGCTTGCCGCTGCGCGCCAGCGTTTCGTTGATGATCTTGTTGAGCGGGGCATTGTGCCCGGTCGCATAGACGTACCAGATCTCGTAGTTGCGCGGCAGCGCATCCTGCCGCAACGATCTGATCTGACGCAACGCCACCTCGGCATAGGCCATGGTGCGTTCGTGCTCGTCCCTGGGTGCAATCACTTTTCGCGTCCCTGCTGCGGGCGACGGTGCCCGAAACCTCGACGGCGGCAATAACGCCGTTAATATGAGGTGAGGCTACGTCCGCAGCGGTGAACGTCGGGTAAACGATCCGTACATTCCCCCAAGGGATTCCCCAGGATTTAACCGCGTGCGCGAACAGGTCGCAGCAGAAACGCCGGCAGATGCGAGTGATCGGCCGGTTCCAGATCGGGCTCGCGCGACGGCCGCGGTGCGGGAGTACGCCCGATCGATGGGGTCTGCGATGGCGGCAACGGCACCGGTGGTACAAACGGCTTGACGGCCTCGTCATTGCGACGCGGTTCGTGGCTGCGCTCGGGTCGGTCCTGACCGCCGCGGCTGCGCTCGCGGCGCGGCTTGCGCTCCTCCTGCTCCTGCGCCCGAGGCTCCGAACTGCGCTCCTCGCGGCCGCGCGACTCGGACGATTTCCGCGAACTACGCGAACGTCTTGCAGGGGCTTCTTCAACGGAGGCTTCAACGAAGTCGCTGACCCCGAGGTCGGCCTTGGGAATGTCCTGGCCGATCAGTTTCTCGATCGCGGCGATCGACTTGGTATCAGACGGGCAGACGATCGAAATCGCGGTGCCGGCGCGTCCGGCGCGGCCGGTGCGGCCGATCCGATGCACGTAGTCGTCGGGGTGATGCGGCACGTCGAAATTGATGACGTGGCTGACCTCGGGAATATCCAGGCCGCGGGCGGCGACGTCGGAGGCCACCAGGATCGGCAATTCGCCCTTGCGGAACTGATCCAGCGCCGCGGTGCGGGCGGATTGCTCCATGTCGCCGTGCAAGGCGCCGACGCTGAAGCCGTGTTTTTCCAGCGATTTCGCCAGCAGCGCGACTTCGCGCTTCCTGTTGCAGAAGATGATGGCGTTCTGCAGGTCCTTGGCGTCGCGCAACAGCCGGCGCAGCGTCTCGCGCTTCTCATGCGGCTCGCGGCCGGTCGCGACCTGCGACTGCGTCACGGTGACCGCGGTAGAGGCCGGCTTGGAGACTTCGATCTTGACCGGATTGTGCAGGAAGGTCTCGGTGATGCGGCGGATTTCGTTCGGCATCGTCGCGGTGAAGAACAGCGTCTGCCGGGTGAACGGGACTAGCTTGCAGATCCGTTCGATGTCGGGGATGAAACCCATGTCCAGCATGCGGTCGGCTTCGTCGATCACCAGCAGTTCCACGCCGGTGAGCAACAGCCCGCCGCGCTCGGTGTGATCGAGCAAGCGGCCCGGGGTGGCGATCAAGACGTCGACGCCGCGGGTCAGCTTGATGTCCTGGTCGCCGAACGAGACGCCGCCGATCAACAGCGCGACGTTGAGCTTCTGGCCGGCGCCGTATTTGTCGAACTGCTCCTTGACCTGGGCGGCGAGTTCTCGCGTCGGCTCCAGGATCAGGGTGCGCGGCATCCGGGCGCGGGCGCGGCCCTTTTCCAGCAGCGTCAGCATCGGCAGCACGAAGGCCGCGGTCTTGCCGGTGCCGGTCTGGGCGATGCCGAGCACGTCGCGCCGGGCCAGCACGTGGGGGATGGCCTGGTCCTGGATCGGGGTCGGGGTGGTGTAGCCGGTGGCCGCGACGGCGGCGAGCACCTTGTCGGACAAGCCGAGATGGGTAAAAGACATTGAGCCTCTGTTATTGGGCATGATCGGCTCCGAAAACCGGACAACCACTTTTCGGGATCACGCCTCTGGTCGAACCGCCGTTTGATTCTCGGACGTTCACTGTCGCGTCCAACCCCGGAACGGCACGCAATATTGCACGGGGAATGAGCTACGCTGACAGGCGGCTTACTCGAGTTATCGCGTTTCGATACCGGGCCGCGTCAAGCCGGAACATAGGGGCGAATTGGCCAAAGTCAATCCGCCATCTGTCCCGACGCCCCGAAAGCTTAATGTTTCCGGATAAATGCGCCTCTTTTAGCGGCACCTGTGCGGCCCACGGCACGGCCCCGCTGGACCAACTCGTCGTTTTGCAAGGAGTCCTAAGCGCCGCTCTGCAGCGTGCGGCTGATCCTGGTCACCACGCCGTCCCATCGGCGCTTTTCCGCCGCGGGATAGTTGATCAGCACGCAGTGCATCGCGCTTTGGCCGCGGTTGCAGCGATTGTACCAGATCTTGCCGTTGCGCACGCTGGAGACCACGAAGAACCGCGGCGTGATCCTGCGGTAGATGATACCGGGCGGCGGTCCTTTCTTGGCGAGAAACGTCGCGGGCGTATCACCCGAGGCGTTCGGCACCGACTGCACGATGAGGTCGGCGCGGTGATCGGCGGTCAGGAAGCGGCGGCCGTGTCCGGTCTCGACGCTGCCGGCGTCCTCGCTGAAGATATCGGTCGGGATCTCGACGCTGGCGCCGCTCGCCGGCACTTGGTAGCGCTGCCAACCTTGCGCCGCGGCGGGAGCGACGCCGCCGAACAGGGCGATCCCGATCAACAGATGTCGCAGCCGCATGTGATCCTCCGCGCGTGTGCGGCATCAATGCGATCGCGCGGGCTTCGTTCCGTGAGGGGCCGGCTGGAAAGGGCGCAGGCTAGCTCAGGCGTGCAGTGCCGCTAGCGTCGCGACAGCCAGATCAGCACCGCGCCGCCGAGCGCAGTGGCGCCGCCGTAATAGATCCACTGCGTCTGCTTCAGCATGAAGCTGGTCTCCGGCCAGTTGATGATCCCGGCACCTTGGCCGGTCCAGATCAGGCCGATCAGTAGCGTCAGGATACCGACGATCAGCAGCAGAATGCGCATGGGAGGCTCGCAATGTTGAGACCAAGGCCGCAAATGATCGCAAAATAGTAGCCTCGCAGCGGCAAAATGCAAATTGTCTCAATCCGTTTGCCGTAGTACGTTTATGCCATGATCCGGTCCTGGCGAAACGCCGCGAGCCGCAAACTCTGGGAGGGCCATCCGTCCAATCAGTTCCGCGGGCTGGACGTGGAGGCCGCCATCGATCTGTTGTTGGCGCTGAACGCGGCCAAGACGCTGCAGGATCTCAGTCCGTTGCGTAGCGTTGGTCTGCACAAGCTGAAGGGCGAACGCAGCAAGCAATGGGCGATGACCGTGAATGATCGCTGGCGGATCTGCTTCGAATTTCGCAAAGGCGATGCGTTCGACGTGGAAATCGTTGATTATCACAAGGGTTAGGAACCAAACGACGTGGCACCCGCATCACACCCCGGCCGGCTTCTGAAGCGTGAACTCGGCGCCCGCAAGCTCAGCGCCAACCGGCTGGCGCTCGATCTCGGCGTGCCCTCCGGTCGGATCACCGATATTCTCAATGGACGGCGGTCGATCACCGCCGACACCGCGGTGCGGCTGGGGCGCTACTTCGGCAACGCTCCGCAATTCTGGCTCGATCTGCAAAGCCAATACGACATCGCCGTCGTCGAGCGCGACAAGGGCGCGGACATCAACAAGCGGGTGAGGCCGGCCGAGGTGGCCGAGAGCTTGGCAAGACAGGCTACGACCCCGAGGGGCAACGCCGCCTAAGATTGGCATGACGTTCTCGCGGATAACACCTAACTAAAATTTGAAAAAGCCGACGCCTCAGGCATTTATGTATTCGTGATCTTCATAACCCCAGTCGTCAAAAGTGACGCCGCAATAAGTGTAAGCCGCACTGGGACGCCGCTCTGGCTCAATCGCCGCCTGCATCCGTTCCGTTAGGAGTTTTCGCTCAATAGAACGCAAGCCATCCCACCATGTTATGTTCATGCATGTGTTTTCGAGATGCTCGAACAGAGTTTGGATAATTAGGGTCGTGTAGTGACTGCTCTGCTGTCTGAGGAACGATTCAGCAAACAGTTTCGGAGCGTTGGCGCCCTTGACCCATGCAAAGATTACGGCCGCTTTTCCGAAAGATGAAAGAACAGAGATCGAAACTTGATCGCATGAAGCGGTTTCATCGCTAAGGTCCTGAAGTCGTCGCCCCCTGTAGTCGAACGCCGGCGAAAAGCCGCCAACACTCATCAGAGTGGGTGGTTGACGAAATTTTATCATCAAACCGCTTACATCATCGAACCGCCCGCAAAACAGAGCGTCCTCGCACCTTTGGAAAGTGCGGCCGACATCTATGAGTCCCAGTTTCGTTCCACATAGGACGCGCTGCGCAAAGTCCTGTCGGGTCGTGCGCTTCATTTTTTTACTCTTTGGAAGGTCGGATAGCGTCTTTTCGAGGCCGGCCAATGCAGTCATTTTCCGATACATCTCAGCTGCAATCGCGCGATAATGTAGGCAGGCAATTTGTTGGGGCGTGAAGGTAAGTGGGGCGTTTTCAATCGGCGAGAATACGCTTACGTCGTGATGCGAACAAAAGCAGTTGAGGGTGGAAAAGGTCCTTATGCCCTTTCTTGCCAACTCCAATTTTCCTTGCGTTTTGGCAAACGTCTGAAGGTTTCCAAAGAGCGTGAACACATGACCGTCTTCGGCAAGGTGCTGCAATTGGCTTCTTGGAATAGTATGCGCCGCAATAATCGGACCGGTGCATGGATCGCTGCTGGAAGAGGCCATGCAGAGTTTGGTTTCTCGAGATTTTTTTATAATCTCGACAGCTGCCCAAAAAGACGGGTCGTGTGAATTGGGGGTAGCCATCGGCGTCCTAGACTTCGGCGAATCTGTTGCTTCACAGCAAATAACAATGAAGGGCGCGCTACACGTCCAACAAATCCTCGCTGGCGAATTCGGCTTTTTCCGAGATGAAGGCGAAGCGGGCTTCGGCCTTGGTGCCCATCAGCCGCTCCACCGAATCCGCGGTGCCTTCGCGGTCGATGTCCGCCAGCGCGACGCGCAGCAGCGTGCGCTTGGCCGGGTCCATGGTGGTTTCTTTCAGCTGCGCCGGCATCATTTCGCCCAAGCCTTTGAAGCGGCCGACGTCGACCTTGGCGTTGGCGTTGAACTCGGATTTCAGCAGTTGCTCTTTGTGGGCGTCGTCGCGGGCGTACACCGTCTTGGCGCCGTGGGTCAGGCGGTACAGGGGCGGGACAGCCAGATAGAGATGGCCTTCGTCGATCAGCTTCGGCATCTGCCGGTAGAAGAAAGTGATCAGCAGCGAGGCGATATGCGCGCCGTCGACGTCGGCGTCGGTCATGATGATGATCCGCGAATAGCGCAGATCGTCCTCGCGATAATTCGCCCCACTGCCGCAGCCGATCGCCTGCATCAGGTCGGAGAGCTGCGCGTTGGCAGTGAGCTTGTCGCGGGTCGCCGAGGCCACGTTGAGGATCTTGCCGCGCAACGGCAGGATGGCCTGGGTCTTGCGGTCGCGGCCCTGCTTGGCGCTGCCGCCCGCCGAATCGCCTTCGACGATGAACAGCTCGGAGCCTTCCGCCGCGGTGTTGGTGCAGTCGGCGAGCTTGCCGGGCAGCCGCAGTTTCTTCACCGCGGTCTTGCGGGAGATTTCCTTCTCTTGGCGACGGCGCAGCCGTTCGTCGGCGCGCTCAAGCACGAATTCGAGCAGCTTGTTGGCTTGCAGCGGATTGCCACTCAGCCAATGGTCGAACGGGTCTTTGATGGCCTGTTCGACGATCTTCTGCGCCTCGGCGGTAGCGAGGCGATCCTTGGTCTGGCCCTGGAACTCGGGCTCGCGCACGAACACGCTCAGCATCACCGCGGCGCCGACCATGACGTCTTCCGAGGTGATCGATGAGGCGCGCTTGCCCTGGCCGGCGCGCTCGGCGTGGTCCTTGAGGCCGCGGAGCAGGGCGGAGCGCATGCCGGCTTCGTGGGTGCCGCCGTCCGGGGTCGGCACGGTGTTGCAGTAGGATGACAGGAAGCCGTCGGCGTCCGCCGTCCAGGCCACCGCCCATTCGCAGCCGCCATGGGCGCCGACCCGGCCGGAGCGGCCGGAGAAGATGTCGGGATGCACCAAAGTGTCGTTGTGGATCGCGGCGCCGAGAAAGTCCTTCAGACCGCCGGGGAAGTGGAAAGTGTCTTCGGCCGGCACGCCCTCCAGGCCCTTCAACAGTTCCGGATCGCAATGCCAGCGGATCTCGACGCCGCCGAACAGGTAGGCCTTGGAGCGCGCCATCTTGAACAGCCGCTGCGGCTTGAACGCCGCCTTCGGCCCGAAAATCTGCGGATCCGGCTTGAAGCGGATGGTGGTGCCGCGGCGGTTGTGGACCTTGCCGAGGCTTTCCAGTTTCCCCATCGGCAGGCCGCGCTCGAACGTCATCTTGTAGAGCTGCTGGCTGCGCGCCACCTCGACCTCGAGCAGGCAGGACAGCGCGTTGACCACGCTGACGCCGACGCCGTGCAGGCCGCCCGAGGTCTCGTAAACCTTGGAGTCGAACTTGCCGCCGGAATGCAGCGTGCACATGATGACTTCGAGCGCGCTCTTTTTCGGGAATTTCGGGTGCGGATCGACCGGGATGCCGCGTCCGTTGTCCGACACGGTGAGGAAGCCGTCGGCGGCCAGCGTCACCTCGATGAAGGTGGCGTGGCCGGCCAGGGCTTCGTCCATCGAATTGTCGATCACCTCGGCGAACAGATGGTGCAGCGCCTTTTCGTCGGTGCCGCCGATATACATGCCGGGCCGGCGACGCACCGGTTCCAGCCCCTCCAGCACCTCGATGTCGGCGGCGGTATAGTCGCCCTCGGCGCTCGACGCCCGCGGGGCCGCCTTTGCAGCAGCCGGGAGTTTCGGCTGCGGGGCCCCGAACAGGTCCTCCGCCGCCTTCGACTTGGTGTTCGCCTTCAATGCCTTGGCCATGGTTCCTAATGTCTTGCGTGCAGTATCAGCTGCGAATCGGTGCCTCTGACTATGCCACGGAAGGGTTGCAAATGTGACGCCGGGCGACGCCGAGGGGCCGCCGTGCCCCGGACGCGGCGCAGCGCGCCGCCCTCGGCGGCGTGGTGCGCCGCAGATCCGGGGCCGTTACGGAGTTCGGAATCTGGAACGGTCCCGGCTCACGGCGCAGCGCCAGGGCGCTGCCCCGCGTCCGGGACACGAGAGCCCTTCGCATCCGGGTTTGTGACTTGATGTGATCGCGGCCGACAGCATAGCTGTTCCGGCGGCTTGGCGCCGTCTTAATGGTTCGATGATACGCCGGAGGTTGCGGCGGTAGGATGAGGCAAGGGTAGTATGGAAGGCGCGGTGCGCGATCTGATCGAGTTCGTGCGACTGCACCAGGCCTGGGCCGCGCCGATCGTGATGCTGCTGGCGTTCGGCGAATCGCTGGCGTTCATTTCCCTGCTGGTTCCGGCCTGGGGCGCGCTGGTGGCGATCGGCGCGCTGATCGGGCCGAGCGATTTGTCGTTCTGGCCGATTTGTCTCGCCGGCGCGGTCGGCGCGGCGCTGGGCGACTGGCTGTCCTACTGGTTCGGCCATCGCTACAAGCATCAGGTGGCGAAGATCTGGCCGCTGTCGCTGTATCCTGGGCTGTTGCCGCGCGGCGAAGCCTTCGTGCGTAAATGGGGGGTGCCGAGCATCTTCCTCGGCCGGTTCTTCGGCCCGTTGCGTGCCGCGGTGCCGCTGGCGGCGGGGATTTTCGAGATGCCGTATTGGCCGTTCCAGATCGCCAATTTTCTCTCCGCGCTGGTGTGGGCGGCGGTGTTGCTGCTGTTCGGCGACGTCATCGGTCTGATCGTGGAGTGGCTCTGGAAAGCGCTGTAGCCCCGCGCGGGACGGCGGTCTCGCCCCGGGCGCCGTCGCGGCGTCATGCAAACGCTGATAGGTTCATCATCGGAATCCGACGGCCGCCGGGCCGCCGTCGCGCAAAGGAGATCTGCCATGAAGCTGTCACGACGCCATGCTTTGGCCGGCGCCACCGCGCTCGCCGCCTCGCCGTTGTTGCTATCGCGGGCGCCGGCGCTGGCCGCAGCGCCGCTCCCCGACAAACAGGCCCCGAGCTACTATCGCTACAAGGTCGGCGACATTCTGGTCACCGTGGTCTCCGACGGCGCCGCGACGTTTCCGCTCGCCGACAAATTCGTGCTCAACGCCGACAAGAGCGAGGTCAACGAAGCGCTACAAAAAGCCTTCCGGCCCAAGGACAAGATCACCATCAGTTTCGGGCCTCTGGTGCTCGCCACCGGCGGCAAGACCGTGGTGGTCGACACCGGCAGCGGGGCTGCGGCGTTCGACAAGAGCAAGGGCGCGGTCGGCCAGTTCACCGCCAACAGCGCCGCCGCAGGATTCGACCCGAAAGCGGTCGATGCCGTGGTGATCTCGCATTTCCACGGCGACCACGTTGGCGGGTTGTTGACCGCCGACAACCAGCCGGCGTTTCCCAACGCCGAGATTTTGGTGCCGGCTGCGGAATGGAAGTTCTTCATGGACGACGGCGAGATGAGCCGGGCGCCGGCCGGCCGGATGCAGGCGGTGTTCGCCGACAACCGCCGGGTGTTCGACGCCTTGAAGCGCAAGGTCACGCCGTACGAATGGGGCAAGGATGTCGCGCCCGGCCTGCTCGCGGTGGAGACCGCCGGGCATACGCCGGGCCACACCTCGTTCGTGCTGTCGTCCGGCAACGACCGCGTGTTCATCCAGTCCGACGTCACCAACAATCCGGATCTGTTCGCGCGCAATCCGGGCTGGCATATCACCTATGATCAGATCCCCGATCAGGCCGAAGCCACCCGCCGCAAGGTCTACGACATGCTGGTGGCGGAGCGGCTGCAGGTGCAGGGCTATCACTATCCGTTCCCCGGCCTCGGCAATATCGAGAAGGACGGCGCCGGCTATCGCGTGGTCCCGGCGCTGTGGAATCCGACGATCTGAGCGCGCCTGCAGCGGCCGACGAAAATGCTGCGTCGCTGATCGGCACTTCGCCCGACACGTCATGGCCGGGCGTCGTTCCGGCCATCCACCGAAACGGGCAGGGCGTCGCTTTGTGGGCGTGGATGGCCGCGACAAGCGCGGCCATGACGCGGAGAGGTGAGTGTCTCTCGATACGACTTCGTGAGTAGCAATCCGCAGGCGACGCGCGGCGGTGCCGTTCCCCGGACGCAGCGCAGCGCGCCGCGTGAGCGGCATGGTGCGCTGCAGATCCGGGGCCGTGACGGACCGCATGGCTTGGAACGGTCCCGGCTCGCGCGCAGCGCTTGCGCGCTGCGTCGCGTCCGGGACACAGGCTGCAAGTAACTGGCTCGTTGCCCTTGACGCCCCGCCGCCGCACCCGTATCAAACGAGCATGACCACGCTGTCGACCGCCAAACACGCCGTCCGTCGCCGCATCTCGCGGCAGGAGCGATGTTGCGCGTCTTGAACTGACGCTTTAGCGATCGACCTTCCTGCCGCCGGATTTTCTCCGCGGCAGGTTTTGCAAAACTCTCTCGTGGTCTGATCCGGCGGCTCCTTCACGCAGCAGGAGCCTGCCATGTACACCCCGCCTAGATTTCAGCCTGATCGCGCCGCCATGCTCGGCTTTGCCGCCGCGCGCGGTTTCGGCACCGTCTGCGGCTGGGACGGTGGCAAGCCGATCGGCGCCGCGGTGCCGTTCGTGATCGAATTTTCTTCCGATGGCACGCCGCTGTTGACGTTCCACGTCGCAAGGCAGAACCCTCTGACCCGGCTCGGCGACGGCCGCACGCCGTGGCTGATGGCGGTGAACGGCGCCGACGCTTATGTCTCCGCCGACTGGTATGCCTCGCCGGAGCAGGTGCCGACCTGGCTCTATCAGAGCGTGCATCTGTCGGGACCGGCGGCGCTGATGTCGGATCGCGAACTCGACCAGCATCTTGACGCCGTGACCGAGGCGTTCGAAAGCTCGCTGGCGCCGAAGCCGCCGTGGCGTTTCGCCAAGATGGCGGCGGGGCGGCGCGAGGCGATGAAGCAGGCGATCATGGGCGTGATGATGCGGGTGGACGAGGTCGAGGGCAGCTTCAAGCTGAACCAGCACAAATCCGACGCCGATCACCTCGCGGTGACGACGGCGCTGGCGCGTCGCGAGGATTGTTCCGCGCAACACGTGGCGGCGCAGATGCGCGCGATGCGGCCGCAGCTATTCACACAGACCAATCCGACCACCGACGCGGCGATGGCCGCGGGAGAGAGCAGATGAGTAAGAAGAAGATCGGCATCCTCGGCGCCTCCGGCTACACCGGCGCGGAACTGGTGCGGCTGTTGCTGCGCCATCCCAAGGTGGAGTTGGTGCTGTTGACCGCCGACCGCCGCGCCGGCCAAGCGATGGGCGACGTGTTCCCGCAATTTGCGCCCTACGAGCTGCCGCAACTGGTGGCGATCGACGGCGTCGATTGGGCGGCATTGGCGCTCGATCTGGTGTTCTGCGCGCTGCCGCACGCCACCACGCAAGTGGTGCTGAAGGATCTGCTGGCCAAAGCGCCGGAGACCAAGGTGGTGGACCTGTCGGCCGATTTTCGGCTCGACGATGCCGCGGCCTATGCCAAATGGTACGGCCACGAGCACCAGGCGCTGGAGCTGCAGCAGGAGGCGGTGTACGGCCTGGTGGAAGTCTATCGCCGCGACATCAAGAAGGCGCGGCTGGTCGCCAATCCCGGCTGCTACACGTCGTGTGCGCAATTGCCGCTGGTGCCGCTGTTGAAGGCGAAAGCGATCGAGCCCGACGAGATCGTGATCGACGCCAAATCCGGCATGACCGGCGCCGGCCGCGCCGCCAAGGAAGCCATGCTGTTCTCGGAAGTCTCCGAGGGATTCAACGCTTACGGCGTCGGTCATCATCGCCACATGGCCGAGCTCGACCAGGAATTCGCCAAGGCCGCCGGCAAGCCGGTGGTGGTGTCGTTCACGCCGCATCTGTTGCCGATCAATCGCGGCATCCTGTCGACGATCTATGTGCGCGGCCGGCGCGGCAAGACCGCGCAGGAGCTGCACGCGATCCTGGTTGAGGCCTATGCCAAGGAGCCGTTCGTGCACGTGCTGCCGTTCGGCCAGACGCCGCATACGCGACACGTGCGCGGCTCCAACATGACCATGATCGGGGTCGCCGCCGACCGCATCGAGGGCCGCGCCATCATTGTCGCGGTGCTCGACAATCTCACCAAGGGCGCCTCGGGGCAGGCGGTGCAGAACATGAACCTGATGCTGGGCTTCGTGGAGTCGACCGGGATCGATCAGCCGGCGATGTTCCCATGAGCGACGCCGCCGATCACGACACGCTGAAATTCTATCGCGCCAATGCGGAGACCTATGCGCAGCGTCAGCCGCGCGGCACCGAGCAGATGACGGGATTCCTGGCGGCGCTGCCGCCGGGCGGATCCATCCTCGAACTCGGCTGCGGCGCCGGCTATCAGGCGGCGCAGATGCTGGCCGCCGGCTTCGATGTGCATCCGACCGACGGCTCGGCGGAAATGGCCGCGCAAGCGCAGCAGAGACTCGGCCGCGAGGTCAGAACCATGCTGTTCCACGAACTCGACGCGGACGCTGCGTATGACGGGGTGTGGGCCTATGCCTGCCTGTTGCACGTGCCGCGCGATGAGCTGGCGTCCGTGTTGTCGCGGGTCTGGCGCGCGCTGAAGCCCGGCGGCTGGTTTTATGCCAGCTTCAAATCCGGCGAGGGCGAGGGTCGCGACAAGCTTGCGCGCTACTACAACTATCCGTCGGAGGAGTGGCTTCGCGCGCGCTATGCCGAGGCCGGCGGCTGGGCATCGATCGACGTCGCGCGCGACCAAGGCAAAGGGTTCGACGGCGAGCTGGCGAGCTTCCTGCACGTCATGGTGCAGAAGCAATCGTAGCGGCGCGTTCTGGAGACTCGCCAAAGCGTGATCGGCGAGGGCCGTGCTACAAGCCAGGCGCGCCGACAATCCGATTGACGGTTGGCGCGATGCATTCTTGAATGTCGGCAACCGCCACTCGATAGGATGACGCATGACCCCGACGCCGGTTGTTGCGCTGTTGACCGCTTCCGCGCTGCTCGGGCTGTATCTGCTGCTGTTGGTTCTGCGCGGCGAGCGCAGGCAGGGGCTGGTGGCGCTGCATCTGCTGCTCGGCTTCGGCGGGCTGGAAACGCTGGTGATGCTGCTGCACGGCGCGCCGGACGGCACCGCGCTGGCGGCGCCCGGCTCGTTCGCCAAGATCGCCGCGGGATTGTTCGCGGTGTCGGCGTTTTCCGGTTTCATCGCCGCGCTGGCGCGACGCTCGCCGGTGGCGGCGAACGTCTTGCTCGGCACTCACGTCAGCGTGGGCCTCGCCGGCTTCGCGCTGTTGCTGGCCGCGCTGTCGGCGATTTAGAGCATTTTTTGGTTAGGATTGATGCGGTTCAAGACTCCCGGGCCGTCATTCCGGGGCACGAGCAGCTTCGCTGCGAGTGAGCCCGGAATCCATAACCACCGCAGGGAGTATGGATTCCGGACTTGCTCGTTCTTCGAACTCGCAATCCGGAATGACGGCGACATTTTGGTTGGATGGTTCAATCCTAACCGAAGTCTCTAGGTCAAACGATCTGGAAGATCGCCAGCGCCAGCACCGCCTGCGCCGCGAAGCCGACCACGAAGGCCAGGGTGCGGGCCACCGGAATGCCGAGCGTGTAGACGATGGCGTGAACCAGCCGCGCCCAGAAATAGGTCGCCGCCGCCAGCACCGTCCACTTGTTGGAATAGTCGATGGTGTTGAGGATCAGCACCAGGGTGGCGAACACCACGAGATTTTCCGCGGCGTTTTCATGCGCGAACATCATCCGGGTGGCCCACGGGGCCTGCGGCTTGTCGGTCCGCGACGGGTTGGCCATCGCGCCGGACAGCCCGCGGACCTGCACCCTGTTGAGGATGTAGGGCAGCCACATCACCCCGGTCAGCATCGCCGTCAGCGTCAGCCAGAACAGTTCGCGCGTCATCGCAGAATCCTTTCAGAGAGATAGGCGTATGGTTTTCAATATGATGTGGTCAATTCGAAGTCATTCCGGGGCGCGCGCCCGCAGGGCAAGCGAACCCGGAATCTCGCTCCGCGTGGGGCTGATCGAAACCGGTTGCGAGATTCCGGGTTCGCTCGGGCTTTCGCCCTCGCGCCCCGGAATGACGAGATGAGGTGCTCAGGCCCGCACCCGGACGTAGCTGCCCGGCGCATCCTCGAGCGGCGGCAGGGCCTCGGTGCCGACGCTGCGCGCCGGGACTTCTTCGGGGTCGATGCCGGTCAGCCATTGCCGCCAGTCCGGCCACCACGAGCCCTTGTGCTCCTGCGCGCCCTTGATCCATTCGGCGACGGTCGACGCCGTGCTGGCCTCGTTGGTCCAATATTGATACTTGCCCGCGGCCGGCGGGTTGATCACGCCGGCGATGTGGCCGGAGCCGGACAGCACGTATTTCACCGGGCCGCCGAAGAATTGCGAGCCGTACAGCACGGAGTCCGCCGGCGCGATGTGGTCCTCGCGGGTGGCGAGGTTGTAGATCGGCACCTTGACCTTGGAAAGGTCGAGCAGGGTGTTGTCCAGCACCATGGTGCCGGCCGACAGCCGGTTGTCGAGATAGCAGTTGCGCAAATAATAGGAATGGTTCGCCGCCGGCATCCGCGTCGAATCGGAGTTCCAGTGCAACAGGTCGAACGCCGACGGCGGCTGGCCCTTCAGATAGTTATTGACCACATAGGACCAGATCAGGTCGTTGGAGCGCAGCATGTTGAAGGCCATCGCCATCTTCGAGCCTTCCAGCACGCCGCTGGCCTGCATCTCGCGCTCCAACGCGGCGATCTGATCCTCGTCGACGAACACCAAGAGATCGCCGGCATTGGTGAAATCCACCTGGGTGGTGAGCAGCGTCGCCGAGGTGACGCGGACCCGGCGCTTTTCGGCGAGCCAGGCCAGCGTCGCGGCGAGCAGGGTGCCGCCGACGCAGTAGCCGATGGTGTGCACCTTCATCTCGCCGGTGACCTGTTCGATGACGTCCATCGCGGTCAGCGGACCCTGTTTCATGTAGTCGTCGAAGGTCTTGTGGCCGAGGCTCTTGTCGGGATTGACCCAGGAGATCACGAACACCGTGACGCCCTGGTCGACGCACCATTTGACGAAGGATTTTTCCGGCTTGAGGTCGAGAATGTAATACTTGTTGATCCACGGCGGCACGATCAACAGCGGCGTGCGCAGCACGTTCTCGGTGGTCGGCTGATATTGGATCAGCTGCATCAATTCGTTCTGGAAGATCACCTTGCCGGGCGTCGTCGCCATGTTGACGCCGACCTCCAGATTGGCCGGGTCGGACTGCCGGATCCGCAACTGGCCGTTGCCCGCCGCGATGTCCTCGGCCAGCATGGTCATGCCGCGCACCAGATTGTCGGCGTTGCAGGCCAGCGTCTCGCGCAGCACCTCCGGATTGGTCAGCACGAAATTCGACGGTGCCAGCGCGTTGGTGATCTGCTGGATGTAGAACTCGGCCTTCTTCTTGGTATGCGGGTCGATGTCTTCGGCGTCGCGCACCAGCTGGTAGGCCCATTGCGTGGTCAACAGATAGGCCTGCACCAGGAAATCGAACAACGGGCTGGACTTCCATTCCGGGGCGCTGAAGCGCTTGTCGCGCGGCGGCACTTCGATGACGGCGGCGGCGTCTTCGCCGGCCATCCGCCGCATCGCGACGCCCCACAGATCGAGATAGGATTTGCCGAGCTTGGTCTGGATCTCGGTGGCGCGGTCCTTGTCGGACAACCAGTAGTTCGCCACCGCCGACAGCGTCTTCACCACTTCGGTGAGTTCCGCCGGCGGCTTGTCGAGCGGCTCGGCGCTGTCACGCGGCTTTAAATAAGTTGCCAGCGCCTTGCCGCTGTTCTCCATGGCGCGCGCCAGATTGAGCGCGAAAGCCTCGGGGTCGAAGCCCGGGGCAGGCTTGGTTTCGGTGATCATCTCACTCATCGTGCCACTCTTAAGGTTCGTCTCACGATCCCACCGCAGTTTGACACCGCCTGCGGCGATGATGGCACAATTTCGGTTGCTGTCGCGGGTTTCTATGTATTGCACTGCGACAAAAAGCTCGTTTCAGGCCATATTGGCGACCCAGTGTCGGGCTTTGCTGGCTCTGGAATAACAGGCCGGAGGTTGGATGGTTGCGGTTCAGGACAAGCGCGGGACGCTGAAAAGCCGGCACGGCTTTGGCATCTCGGACGGCTGCGCGGCTTGTCATGTGGACCGCGGATCGTATCATTTCGGTCTGGACTCTTGCCGCTTCAATGCTATTGCCGCGACATGCGAGGGAATGTGACAAGTTCAGAGCCGACCAGCACCCGCCGGCGCCTGCGCAGCGGTGCGCCCGCCGTGGCGCTGCTGTTGGTCGGGCTTGTGACCGGGCTGCCGCTCGGCGGTTGTTCGATACCGGTCTCCGATATGCCATTGCTCGGCGTCAGTGACGACCAGGAGAAGGATTCCAACGGCTACCTCGCGGTGAACGCCTTGCCGACGGGGCGGGAAGAAAAGGCCATGGAACCCGGCGAACGCTCCAAGCTGGAAAGCGAACTGATCGCCACCCGCGAGCGGCAAACCGCCGCCGCCGCGGCGGCCGCCGGAGCCACAGCCTCGGCCTCGGCGGCCAAATAGCTCCCCGGCCTGCGGACCAACTGGCATCCAGCCGCCGCCATGATAAGATCGCGCCGTCCGGGGAATGCCCGGGCCACGTCCGCGACGCATGCCAGCTAGGCTGGCGATCTTGCGCCAAATCGCGAAAACCAGCGATTCTTCACGCGAATCGGATTCCCCTTCGGGTAAGAACGCGCTAACGATCCTGCCGCCAAGGTTCGGGAGTCACGACTATGGAAGAATTTTACCGCATCCGCCGTTTGCCGCCCTATGTGTTCGAACAGGTCAATCGGGCCAAGGCTGCTGCGCGCAACGCCGGTGCGGACATCATCGACCTCGGGATGGGCAATCCCGACCTGCCGGCGCCGGCGCATGTCATTGAAAAGCTTAAAGAGACCCTCGGCAAACCGCGCACCGACCGGTATTCGGCGTCGCGCGGCATCACCGGCTTGCGCAAGGCCCAGGCCGCCTATTACGAGCGCCGCTTCGGCGTCAAGCTGAACCCCGACACCCAGGTGGTGGCGACGCTCGGCTCCAAGGAAGGCTTTGCCAACGTCGCCCAAGCGATTACCGCTCCTGGCGACGTCGTGCTGTGCCCGAACCCGAGCTATCCGATCCACGCCTTCGGCTTCCTGATGGCCGGCGGTGTGATCCGCTCGGTGCCGTCCGAGCCGACGCCGCAATTCTTCGAGGCTTGCGAGCGCGCGATCATCCATTCGATTCCGAAGCCGATCGCGATGATCGTCTGCTATCCGTCGAACCCGACCGCCTATGTGGCGAGCCTGGATTTCTACAAGGATCTGGTGGCGTTCGCGAAGAAGCACGAGATCTATATTCTGTCGGATCTGGCCTACGCCGAAGTGTATTTCGACGAGGCCAACCCGCCGCCCTCGGTGCTGCAGGTGCCGGGCGCGATGGACGTCACCGTCGAATTCACCTCGATGTCGAAGACCTTCTCGATGGCTGGCTGGCGGATGGGCTTTGCGGTCGGCAACGAGCGCATCATCGCCGCTTTGGCGCGGGTGAAGTCCTATCTCGATTACGGCGCCTTCACCCCGGTGCAGGTCGCCGCCACCGCGGCGCTGAACGGCCCCGACGACTGCATCAAGGAGATGCGCGACACCTACCGCAAGCGCCGCGACGCGCTGGTCGAGAGTTTTGGCCGCGCCGGCTGGGAGATTCCGCCGCCGCAGGCCTCGATGTTCGCCTGGGCGCGGCTGCCGCCGGCCTTCAAGGAGGTCGGCTCGATGCAATTCGCCACCTTGATGGTGGAGAAATCCGGCGTCGTGGTGTCGCCTGGCGTCGCCTTCGGCGAGCACGGCGAGGGCTTCGTGCGCATCGCCATGGTGGAAAACGAGCAGCGGATCCGCCAGGCCGCCCGCGGCGTGCGCCGCTTCCTTGAAACCGGCATTGAAACGTTGCACAACGTCGTTCCACTCGCCACCCGGCGATAGGCGTGATCCCGAAACCGACCGCCGCGGGCTTTGCCCGGGGATGCCTCGGTTTCGGACCAGTCACGCCAATGAAAAACGCTCCGGCAGGTTGATCGCGTTATGGTCGCTCCCCTGAAACTGGGTATCGCGGGCCTCGGCACCGTCGGTGCCGAGCTGTTCCGCCTGATCGCGCGGCAAGACAAGGTCTTGGCGGCGCGCTGCGGCCGTTCGGTGCGCGTGGTTGCGGTCACCGCACGATCGAAGGCCAAGAAGCGCGGCCTCGACCTGCGCGGCGTGGCTTGGGCCAAATCGCCGCTGGCGCTCGCCACCGACCCCGAGGTCGATTGCTTCGTCGAATTGATCGGCGGTGCCGACGAGCCGGCGCTGTCGGCGATCGAAGCCGCCCTCGGTCTCGGCAAATCGGTGGTCACCGCCAACAAGGCCTTGATCGCCAAGCACGGGCTGCGGCTCGCCGGCCTCGCCGAGCAGCACGGCGGCGCACTGAATTACGAGGCCGCGGTCGGCGCCGCGATCCCAGTGATCAAAACGCTGCGCGAAGGCCTCGCCGGCACCGAAATCAACCGCATCTACGGCATCCTCAACGGCACCTGCAACTACATCCTGACCCGGATGGAGCAGGAGGGGTTGTCGTTCGACGCCTGCCTGAAGGACGCGCAACGGCTCGGCTATGCCGAAGCCAATCCGTCGTTCGACGTCGACGGCCACGACACCGCGCAGAAACTATCGATCCTGGCGAGCCTCGCCTTCGGCACCAAGGTGGCGCAGAACGCGGTCTATGTCGAAGGCATCTCCTCGATCGCGCCGGAAGATCTCGCCGCCGCCGCCGAACTCGGCTACCGGGTCAAGCTGCTCGGCGTCGCGGTGCGCACCAAGACCGGCATCGAGCAGCGGGTGCACCCCACCATGGTGCCGCGCTCGTCGTCGATCGCCCAAGTGATGGGCGTCACCAACGCAGTCACCATCGACGGCGACGGGCTGAGCCCGATCACGCTGGTGGGACCCGGCGCCGGCGCCGAGGCCACCGCGTCCGCGGTGATCGCCGATATCGCCGACGTCGCCCGCGGCATCCGCGCGCTGCCGTTCGGCCGGCCGATCGCCAAGCTCGGCACCACCCGCAAGGCGCCGATGGAGCGCCACGAGGGCGGCTACTACATCCGGCTGATGGCGCGCGACCTGACCGGCACCGCGGCGACCATCGCCACCCGGCTGGCCGAGCAGGGCATTTCGATCGAATCGATCGTGCAGCGGCATCCCAACGGCAACCGCGACGCCGCCGGCGCGGCTAAGAAATCGTCGCCGGTCCCGGTGATCCTGATCACTTACGCCACCACCGAGGATGCGGTGCGCCGCGCGCTCGCCGCGGTGCAGCGCGACAAGGTGATCAGCGGTCGGCCGCAGGTGATCCGAATTGAGAAGAATTAGTCTCTCGCGGCCATCTCCATTCAGGATCATGGACCGGACCGACGTTTGAGGAGTTGAGCCGATGTCGACGATTATTTCCGTTCCGCCGCAGCTGTTGCTGGAGCGGATTCTGACGCTGGAGATCGTGCGGGTGACCGAACGCGCCGCGGTCTCGGCGGCGCGGTTGCGCGGTCACGGCCAGGAGAAGGCCGCCGACCAGGCCGCGGTCGACGCCATGCGGCGCGAACTCAACCGCATCCCGATCGAGGGCACCGTGGTGATCGGCGAGGGCGAGCGCGACGAAGCGCCGATGCTGTTCATCGGCGAAAAGGTCGGCATCAACGCCGGGCCGAAGGTCGACATCGCGGTCGATCCGTTGGAAGGCACCACGCTGTGCGCCAAGAACATGCCGGGCGCGATCGCCACCATGGCAATGGCGGAAGGCGGCACGCTGCTGCACGCCCCCGACGTCTACATGCAGAAGATCGCGATCGGACCCGGCTACGACAAGCACCTGATCGACATCGACGCGACGCCGGAAGAGAACATCCGCCGCGTCGCGCAGGCCAAGGGCGTGCCGACCTCGGCGATCACCGCGCTGGTGCTCGACCGTGCCCGCCACGCCGAACTGATCGCCGCGATCCGCAAGACCGGCGCCTCGGTGCGGCTGATCACCGACGGCGACGTCGCCGGCGTGATCCACACCGCCGATCCGGACAACACCGGCGTCGATATCTATATCGGCACCGGCGGCGCGCCCGAGGGCGTGCTGGCGGCCGCGGCGCTGCGCTGCATCGGCGGCCAGATGTACACCCGGCTCATTCTCGACACCCACGAGAAGCGCAACCGCGCGGAATCGATGGGCGTCAGCGATCCGAACAAGATCTACGCGATCGAGGACATGGCGCAGGGCGACTGCCTGTTCGCCGCCACCGGCGTCACCGACGGCTCGCTGTTGTCCGGCGTCAAGTTCCGCAAGGACAACGTGATCCAGACCGAGACCGTGGTGATGCGCTCGGTGACCGGCACGGTGCGCTACATCAAGGCCGATCACCGCCAGCTCGACAAATTCCACCTCGATTGAGCGGGCCGTAACTAACAAGTCTACTCAAAAAACCATCCGCGGGAGAGCGTCATGACCACGAAATCTGATACTCCCGCGGTCAAGGCGCTGTTGTTCGACATCTTCGGCACCGTGGTGGATTGGCGCGGCAGCCTGATCGCCGACCTCACGCAATGGTCGGCCAAGCGCGGCGTCAGCGGCGACTGGACAGCATTGGTCGACGCCTGGCGGCAGGCCTATGTACCGTCGATGAACGAGGTGCGCAAAAATCCGGGGCGCGGCTTCATCATCCTCGACACGCTGCACCGGCAGTCGCTGGAGCGGCTGGTGGTGGAGCTCGGCATCAACGGCCTCACCGACGACGACCTGCATGACATGACGATGGGCTGGCGGCGGCTGAAGCCGTGGCCGGACGTCGTCGCCGGACTGACCCGGCTGAAGCGCGACTACATCCTGTCGCCGCTGTCGAACGGCAACGTCGCGCTGCTGACCAATCTTGCGAAGAGCGCCGGGCTGCCGTTCGACCTGATCATCGGCGGCGACATCTCCGGCCACTACAAGCCGGATACTGAGACCTATCTCGGCGCCGCCAAGCTGTTGTGCCTGCGGCCCGACGAGGTGATGCTGGTCGCCGCACACAATAACGATCTCGCCGCGGCGCAGGCGCTGGGTCTGAAGACCGGCTTCGTGCCGCGCGTCACCGAATACGGCCCGCTGCAGGTGCGCGATTTCGAGCCGGACCGCGCCTGGGACATCGTGGCGCGCGATTTCGGCGACTTGGCCGAGCGACTGGGCTGCTGAGCGCTCGCTACGCGCACATGAGCGCCTTGTCCGGCGCCGCCACGCAGGCACGGTAAGTTGTTTAAGCCTCGGGCCCACCGCGTCATGGCCGCGCCCGTCGCGGCCATCCACGCCCACCTGCGACGTCTTGTATGTTTCCGTGGATGGCCGGGATAAGCCCGGCCATGACGCGGAGAGGGCGGGGGCCTCTCCAGACCGTGGGCCCGCGGAAGGTCTGATGAGATTCTCGCTCGGGCTCTTCAGGATGACGAATCAGCAGCGATGGTCAGCGGCATCACGGCAAGAATTTGAGCGGGGACTGCCAGTCGCCTGGCGTTGGCCTGATGCGCGCTTCGTGCTTATCTCCGCGCCATGACGCCTCCCGCCACCGCCATTCCGATCGAACAACCGCCGGCCTTTCTCGGCGTGGCGCGCTCGGCGACCGGCCGGGTGTGGCGCGACCGGCTCGATCCGCGTGGCGCCGCGCGGGCGCTGGCGATCGCGCAGCGCTATCAGCTGCCGGAAATGCTGGCCCGGGTGCTGGCGGGCCGCAATGTCGAGATCGACGCGGTGGAGGACTTTCTCGACCCGACGATCCGCAGGCTGCTGCCCGACCCCTACAGCGTGACGCAGATGGAAGCCGCCGCCAAGCGGCTTGCCGACGCCGTGCTCGGAGCGGAGACGGTGGCGATCTTCGGCGATTACGACGTCGACGGCGCTACCTCGGCGGCGCTGCTGGCCTGGCATTTGCGGCATTGCGGGCTCGATCCGTTGATCCACATTCCGGACCGCATCTTCGAGGGCTACGGCCCCAATGTCGACGCGGTGCGGATGCTGGCTTCGAGGGGCGCTACGCTCTTGATCACGGTGGATTGCGGCACCACCAGCCTGGAGCCGCTCGCGGAGGCCAAGCGGCTCGGCATGAGCGTGGTGGTGATCGATCATCACCAATGCGGCGATGAGCTGCCGGTCGTCGACGCGCTGGTCAATCCGAACCGACCGGACGATCTGTCCGGGCTGGGGCATCTCGCCGCGGTCGGGCTGGTGTTCGTCACGCTGGTGGCACTCAATCGCGAATTGCGCGCGCGCGGTTTCTGGACGTTGGAGCGGCCGCAGCCGGAGCTGCTGAACATGCTGCATCACGTGGCGCTCGGCACCGTCGCCGACGTCGCGCCGTTGACCGGGCTGAACCGCGCCTTCGTCGCCAAGGGGCTGATCGCGATGCGGCGGCGCGACCATGTCGGCCACACCGCGCTGATGGACATAGCAAGGCTGAACGGCCCGCCCGACGCGTTTCACTTGGGTTTCCTGCTGGGGCCGCGGATCAACGCCGGCGGCCGCATCGGCCGCGCCGACCTCGGCGTGCGGCTGCTGCTGGAGAGCGATATTTCCGAAGCCGCCAAGATCGCCGCCGAGCTCGACCGGCTCAATGCCGAGCGCCGGGTGATCGAACAGATGGCCGAAGCCCAGGCCGAGGCTGAAGCGCTGGCGGCGCTCGGCTTCGAGGACAAGGGCTCGGTGATCGTTACCGCCTCGGAAGGCTGGCACCCCGGCGTGGTCGGCCTCGTCGCCTCGCGGCTGAAGGAGAAATTTTCACGCCCCGCCTTTGCGATCGCGCTGGAGCCGGGCGGCATCGGCACCGGAAGCGGCCGCTCGATTCCCGGCGTCGACCTCGGCAAAGCGGTGCGTCAGGCGGTCAGCGACGGGCTGCTGCTGAAAGGCGGCGGCCACGCCATGGCGGCGGGGGTCACGCTGCGCAAGGAGAAGCTCGCCGAATTCCGCGCCTATATCGAGGCGGCGCTCGCCGCCGACGTCGCGCGGTCGCGCCACGCCAACGAGCTGTTCATCGACGGCGCGGTGTCAGCGCGCGCGGTGACGCCGGATCTGGTGGCGACGCTGAACCGCGCCGGGCCGTTCGGCTCCGGCAATCCGGAGCCGGTGCTGGCGCTGCCGTCGCATCAATTGGTCTATGCCGACGAGGTCGGCCAGGCGCATCTGCGGCTGCGCTTCAAATCCGGCGACGGCGCGATCGTCAACGGCATCGCGTTTCGAAGCGTCGGCCAGAAGCTCGGCAACGCGCTGCAGGAAAATCGCGGCCAGCCGCTGCACGTCGCCGGCTGCCTCACGGTGGATCGCTGGCAGGGCAACGAGCGGGTGCAGCTGCGCGTCACCGACGTCGCGGTGCCGGATCCAGGGCCAGCGGTGATCCGGTAAAAGGCGAAACTTTGCCACCGGGTGAGCAACTGCAACGGAAGCGTGCCCCGGACGCAGCGCAGCGCGCCGCACTTGCGGCGTGGTGCGCTGCGAGCCGGGGCCGTGACGGATGCTGCCTTTGGAACGGTCCCGGCTCGCGGCGCCGCGTGAAGCACGCGGCACCGCGTCCGGGACACGATGCCTCTCTCAGATGCTCACACCCCGAATCGCGCCGGGATCAGCCGGCGCAATTGCTTGCCCACCACGTCGCGAAATTTTGGGCTGTGCAGGCAGAAGCCGCCGGCAAGCCCGACCGCGCAGCCGAGCAGCGTATCGAACAACCGCGCCTCGATCACCGCATTGGGGTTACCTTGGCCGAGCGAGGCGGCGTCGGCGAGGAAGATGGTCAGCGGAGTGATGAAGATCACCGCAAAGCCGTAGTGCCGCACCACGGCGCTCTCGATGACGAAGCTGAGCGCGATCACCAGCAGCGCGATGCTCCATTTCTCCAGCGGCAGCGCCAACAGCATCCAGGCCAGCAACAGCCCCAGCGCAGTGCCGAGCACGCGATGCAATTGCCGCGTCCACACCGCGCGCAGCGACAATCCCTGGATCACCGCGAGGCAACTCACCGGCACCCAATAGGGCCGCTCGAGATGCAGCAGCTGCGCCAGCGCCAGCGAGATGCCGACGGCTACCCCGATCACCACCGAATCGAACACCACGAAATCGAAGGTCGCCGGCGGCAGCGGCGCCGCCGGCTGCGACGCCCGCAGCCGCAGCAGCGCGACGCTGTAGATGAAAGCGATCAACGCCGCCAGCAGGCAGCCCATGGTCAGCAGCCCGACCTTCAGCGGCACCTGCAGCACCTCGGTCGGCGAATAGGCGGCGATCGAGGCCGCCATCACGAAGAACAGGCTGCCGGGCACGCCGACGCGATAGAACCGGCACACCATCGACACCAGGATGGCGACCAGCCCCAGCACC
Source organism: Rhodopseudomonas palustris BisB18 (assembly GCF_000013745.1). Taxonomy (GTDB): domain Bacteria; phylum Pseudomonadota; class Alphaproteobacteria; order Rhizobiales; family Xanthobacteraceae; genus Rhodopseudomonas_A; species Rhodopseudomonas_A palustris_F. Next base: position 3,052,728 of record NC_007925.1, on the reverse strand, counting down.
GGCGTCAGCAGCAACGGAAAGAAGTGCGCGATGATGCCGAAGGCGTAGCAGGCGGTCATGCCGAAGCCGACCGCCATCAGCGATACCATGCGGTGATGCAGCGGTGTGGCCGGCAGATAGATGAAGGCCATCCCGCCGAGCGACGAGATCAGCCCGTAGTCGAGGCGGTCGAACCAGGCGCCGATCAACAGCGGCACGCCCGACGCCAGGGCCGCTGCGAACGGCATCTGCCAGGGCCGGTCGCTCGGGTTGATGGTGGTCAGATGGTGCCATTCGAGCTTGAGCAGCGCGACGAGCTTGTCCCAGAGCGAACGTCGCATCAGCGGCCCTGCCGCAACGCCGCCAAAACCTGCAACCCGCCATAGCCGTCGGCCGGCGACAGCCCGATCTTGCTCTGATAGTCGCGGATCGCCTTCATGGTGTCGTTGCCGACCCGGCCGTCGGTGCCGCCGGTATCAAACCCGGCGCGGGTGAGGCGGGTCTGCATCTCCTGCACCTCGGCCAAAGTCAGCGCCCGTTCCGAGCCGGGGAACGGCTGCCGGAACGGCGGCGCGCCGAGAATGCGGTCGCCGAGATGGCAGATCGCCAGCGCGTAGTTCATCGACGGGTTATAGCTTCTCACCGCGTAGAAATCCGGCCCCAGCAGGAATTTCGGGCCGCCCTCGACCGGTTGCCACATCTGCGCGTTGGCGTCGGGCAGCGGAAACGGCTCGCCGTCGATCCTGGCGACGCCCGAGCGCGACCATGCGGCGTAGCTCCGGCTGCCGCTGGCAGCGAGGCCGGGACCCTGCACCTCGTAGCCCCAATGCTCGCCGCGATGATACTTGCCGCGGTTGAGCAGAAATTTGGCGCTGGAGCCGAGCGCGTCGTCGGGCCGTCCGAACGGCGACACCTTGCCGTCGCCGTCGTAATCGATCCCGACATTGAGCCAGACTTCCGGCATCCATTGGGTATGGCCCATCGCCCCGGCCCAGGAGCCGCGCATCTCCTGCGGCGTCGACCAGCCGCGATCGACGATCTTCAAGGCATTGATCAACTCGGCTTCCCAGTAGACGCGGCGGCGCGGCTCTTTCCAGGCGAGAGCTGCGAGCGACGGAAACACCGGGCGCATGTGGTTCTGCTGCACCAAAGGATCGCCATAGGCGCTTTCCACGCCCCACAGCGCCAACAGCGTGCCGCGCTCGACGCCGAAATCGCGCTCGATCCGGGAAAACAACGCGGCGTGCTGCTTCAAGGCCGCGCGGCCGTTGATGATGCGCCAGTCCGACACCCGGCGGTTGATGTATTGCCAGAGCTGTTCGTTGAATTCCGGCTGCTTCTGCATCTGCCGGAACACGCTCATGTCGGGCTCGAGCGATCCCATCACCCGGGAATAGGTTTCGTCGGAAATGCCCTTGGCGCGGGCCTTGGCGCGAAAGCCGTCGCGCCACTCCGCAAAGCCCGCGGGGGCCGCGAAGGCCACGGCCGGCAGCGCGGCGAGGGCGGCGCCGAGCATGGCGCGGCGGGTGAGGCAGGCAGGGGAATCGGTCTTGGTCATGCCGCCAGTGTAACGGCGTCGGGGCGGGTGCGGCAAAGGGTGATGGCGTCGCGGAACCGATCGCCATCGACCGCCGGCGCGCCGCGGCTCAATCCCCGACACCCTCTTGCGGCGCCTCGGGATCCACCGGGTCCTGCGGCACCGTGCGGGCCGATGCGGGGACGGCGGGAGTCGGCGCGATCTCGCGGCCGCGTTGGCCGAGCAGCCGCTCATAGGCCGAGATCAGGGTGACGTAGGGATTGACCCACAGCCAGCCCTCACGGGTGAACACCTGGACGTCGAAATGCAGATGCGCGGTGGTGCCGCCGGCATGGTCCTGATAGTTCGACACCAGCCCGATCGGCTCGCCCTCGTCGACGCGGCGGCCGCTCCGCACGCCGTCCTGGTCCATGTGCGGCGGGCTCATATGCATGTAGCGGAAGCGGACGTGCTCGTGGCCGGTGTTGACCAACAGCGTCGCCGCTTGCTGCTTGGGCTGACGCAGCAGCACGCCGTCGCGCACCGCCAGCACCTTGTATTTGTTCGGCTCGCAGCGCTCGGCGCCGGCGTTGCGCTGGTCGCAGGCCGATGGCCGGATGTCCTGGCCCTGGTGGCCGAAGCCCGAGGCGCATTGCCCGACGCCGAAGTCGCGCGCCTCGCAGAAATTGTCCTGCCACGGATAGGCGTAGTTCTCGCCGGCGGCCTCGTCGAACACCAGCGACTTGGTGCTGCCCTTGCAGCGATAGCTGGCCCCCTTGCCGGACGGCGGCGGCACCCGGCCGCGATGAAAGCAATCGCCCCAGTTCAGGAAAGATTGCGAATTGGCGTAGGCCGGCGCGCGTTCGAGCGGAAACCGGATCTGCGAATACACCGTGTGGTCGGGGTGCCCGGGCTGGCCGCGATAGCCGCTGCCCTCGATGATTTCGCCGCTCGGCCGATAGCTGAACTCCGGCGACGGCGTGGCCGGGCGTTCGGCGAGTTGCGACGGCAGATAATTGCGCGGCCGCGACGGCCGACCGCCGACGATCCGCAGCGCCTTCAAGAACCGTTCGGCGATCGGCGAAGCCTCGCGGCAGCCCAAGCGCTTGGCGCGCGGGGAGGCGTCGAGGCACTGGATCGATACCACGTAAGGCACGCCGAACCGGGTGAAGGCGTAGCGGACGTGGCCTTCGCGGATCGTCCGGCGCAGGTCGGGATAAAGTGCGGCCAGCGCCTTCACCGGCTCGCCCTTGCCGGCCTGCGGATCGTTGATGTCGTAGGTCAGGAGCGATCCGGTGATCTGCACCTCGACCGGCTTGGCGAACAGCCGCGCGGGCAGGTCGTCGCCGGCGCCGGGCGGCAAGACGAACACCGCGTCGTAACCGGCGGCGCCGGCCTCGACCAGCTCGGCCGCACGGAATCCGGACTGATAGTGTGCGGCGGACAGGCGCTCCGGCGCGCCGCTTTCGCGATCGGCGAGCAACGCCGCGGTGTCGAACGGCAGCAGCACCGGGATCGGGCTGCGCGCGATGCCGGGAAACAGCCGCGAGGTCGCGGCGTTCAACTGCAGCAAGGCCGGCCAGGCGCGCGGATCGGAGCTGCGAAACCGGCGCTGCTGGGTGAAACTGAAGGCCGCGCCGATCGCGGGCTGCGCGCCGATCTCGGCCTTCAGCTGCTCGACTGCCGCGCGCCAATCCACCCGCATCGCCGAAACCGCAACGGTGCGGAATTCGTCGGCGGGCGAGGCGGTCGCGACCAGGCCGAGCGTGAGCCACGCCACGCCGATGAGCTTGACGGCTCGGTCGCAGATTTGGCCGAGAACCGTCAAAGGCACTGGCAGGTCGCTCCGGAAGTCAGAGGTCAGTCCTTGGCGCGCTCGACGTAGGAGCCGTCTTCGGTCATGATCACGATGCGGGTTCCGGTGCCGATATGCGGGGGCACCAAGGTGCGCACGCCGTTCGACAGGATCGCCGGCTTGTAGGACGACGACGCGGTCTGGCCCTTGGTCACCGGCTCGGTGTCGACCACTTCCAGGGTGGCGCGCTGCGGCATCTGGATCGCCACCGGAACGACGCCGTGCAGCGACAGCTTCACCGTCATGTTTTCCTGCAAGTAAGGCGCGGCATTGCCGACCACGTCCTTCGGCACCTGGACCTGATCGAAATTCTCGGTGTTCATGAAGTGGAAGCCGTCGGGGTCTTCATACAGATAGTTGAAATTGTGATCCTCGATCGTCGCCTTCTCGACCTGATCCGTGGTCTTGTAGCGCTCGGAGATCTTCACACCGTCGCTGATTCGGCGCATTTCGATCTGGCTGACCGGAGTTCCCTTGCCGGGATGGATGTTCTCGGCCGTCAGAACCACGTAAAGCTTGCCGTCTTGCTCGATGACGTTGCCCTTGCGAATAGAACTGGCGATGACTTTCAAAGGACTGTTTCCTAAATTTCGGGCCCGGGACCGATCCGGACAAAGGTGTCCTGTGGCCAGCGAAGCGGTTTCGGCCTGCAACATACTGATTTCGTATCGCGATGCCAGTGTTTTGCGGCTCGCGGCGGGACAACCTTAGTGGACGAGACCAGCCCGATTTCGCCGTGGTGGACGCCATCCCGCCACCTCGACCGCGCGCCGTTCTTGCGGGCGCGGGCCGAAATCACCCGCGCCACCCGGCAATGGTTCGCCGATCGGGGCTTTATCGAGGTCGAAACCGGGATTTTGCAGGCCTCGCCCGGCAACGAGACCCATCTGCACGCGCCGCGCACCGAACTGACCACCGGGTCCGGCGAGCGATTATGCCGCTATCTGCGGACCTCGCCGGAGTTCGCCTGCAAGAAGCTGTTGGCCGCCGGCGAACAAAAGATCGTCGAATTCGCCCGCGTGTTCCGCGACCGCGAACGCGGCGACCTGCATCTGCCGGAATTCACCATGCTGGAATGGTACCGTGCCGGCGCGCCGTATCAAGCGGTGGTCGACGATTGCGTGGCGGTGATCGGCGAAGCCGCGCGCGCGGCCGGCACAAGGCTGTTCGCGTTTCGCGGCCGGATCGCCGATCCGTTCGCCGCACCGCAGTTGCTCAGCGTGGCGCAGGCCTTCCGCAGCTTCACCGACATCGATCTGTTGGCCAGCATCGGCGGCGGCGAACCCGACCGCGCGGCGCTGGCCGCGATGGCGCAGCGCTGGGTGAAGGTCAGCGACGACGACGACTGGTCGGACATCTTCAGCAAGATCCTGGTCGAACATATCGAGCCCAATCTGGGGCAGGGGCAATTGACCGTGCTGTGCGAATATCCGGCGCCGGAGGCCGCATTGGCGCGGACGCTGCCGTCCGATCCGCGGGTCGCCGAGCGCTTCGAGGTCTATGCCTGCGGCGTCGAACTGGCCAACGGCTTCGGCGAATTGACCGACGCGCAGGAGCAGCGCGCGCGCTTCACCAAGGCGATGGACGAGAAACAGCGCCGCTACGGCGAGCGCTATCCGCTCGACGAGGAGTTTCTCGAAGCGGTCGGGCAGATGCCCGAAGCCAGCGGCGTGGCGCTCGGCTTCGACCGGCTGGTGATGCTGGCCGCCGGGGCGCGGCGGATCGACGAGGTGGTGTGGACGCCGCCGGCGGGCACGCCATGAGCAAGATTGTCAGCATCCCGAATGCAACGACGCTGCGGCAGCCGGCGGAGCTGGCGGCGCGCGGGCTGGTCGCGGCCGACCAGCTGCCGACGCTCGACGCCGTGGCGCAGCGCTACGCCGTGGCGGTGACCGAGGCGGTCGCCGCCCTGATCGATCCGACAGACCCGGACGATCCGATCGCCCGGCAATATATCCCGAGCGCCGCGGAGCTGGTGCGCGATCCGGTCGAGCGCGCCGATCCGATCGGCGACGCCGCTCACGCGCCGCTCGACGGCATCGTGCATCGCCACACCGATCGCGTGCTGTTCAAGCTGGTCAATGTCTGCGCGGTGTATTGCCGGTTCTGCTTCCGCCGCGAGACGGTGGGCCCGGGCAAGGCCGCGACGCTGTCCGGCGAGGCTTATCGCGCGGCGCTGGACTATATCCGCGCGCATCCGGAGATCTGGGAAGTGATCCTGACCGGCGGCGATCCGTTGATGCTGTCGCCGCGCCGGCTCGGCGAGGCGATGAGCGATCTCGCCGCCATCGATCACGTCAAGATCATCCGCATCCACAGCCGCGTGCCGGTGGCGGAGCCGTCGCGGATCAGCCGCGAGTTGGTCGGCGCATTGCAGGTGTCCGGCGCGACCGTGTGGATGGCGCTGCACGCCAATCACCCGCGCGAATTGAGCGCCGCGGCGCGCGCCGCCTGCGCCCGAATCATCGACGCCGGGATTCCGATGGTCAGCCAGTCGGTGCTGCTGCGCGGCGTCAACGACGACGGGCCGACCCTGGCGGCGTTGATGCGCGGCTTCGTGGAATGCCGGATCAAGCCGTATTATCTGCACCACGGCGATCTGGCGCCGGGCACCGCGCATCTGCGCACCACGCTGGCCGAAGGCCAGGCCTTGATGCGGCAGTTGCGCGGCCGGGTGTCCGGGCTGTGCCAGCCGGATTACGTGCTCGACATCCCGGGCGGCTACGGCAAGGCGCCGGTCGGCCCGAATTATTTGACGCCGGCCGATGAACCGGCGGCGGATTTGCGCTATCGTGTCACCGACTATTGCGGCGACGCTCACCTCTATCCGCCGACCTCGTAATCGCCGGTGCAAATGTCCGACCAGCGGCCGACCGACCCGGACAGCGATCGCGACTATTCGGGGCTGGAGAATTTGGCGCTGCTTGCCATGTTCGGGGTGGTGGTGGCGGCGGGAATCTGGCTGCTGTGGACCATGGCGGACGTGCGCAAGGTCCAGGATTGCGCGGCGCAGGGCCGGCGCAATTGCGCGACGATCGAACGGCCGGAGCGATAGCTGTTTCCGGCCGAGGAGAAGCGAGATGCGAAGACTGATCACATCCACGGCGGCTGTGCTCGTGCTGCTCGGCAGCGCGGCGTTCGCGCAGACCGGCACCCGCACAGCGCCGACCACCCCGTCCGGGACGCCGAACGTGTCGTCGGATCAGAAGATGATCGGAACAGCCCCGGTCGGCCACCGCCAGCCGAGGCTCGATCCGTCGTTGCCCGATCCCACCACGCGCGATCCTGCCGATGTGGCGCTGGATCGTCAGCTGCGCAGCATCTGCCGCGGCTGCTGAGCAGCCTCAGCGATTGCGCGCCGCCAAGGCCATCGCGATCATCGAGGCGCCGCCGAACAACAGATTGATTCCGACCAACAGGCCGATCGCCCACAGCGCGGTGCCCGGCAGGCCGCTGATGATGACGGCTGCGACCAGCAGGTCGGCGAGGCCCGAGGCCAACAGCCAGCCCCAGCGCTCGATCAGTTCGCGGCGATGCTCCAGCGCGTACATGATGGTCACCACGCCCTCGGCGAGGAAGTAGGCGCCGACCACGATGGTCAGGGTCAAGGTCGCTTCGAGCGGGCGGGCCAGCAGGATGACGCCCGCGATCAACGCCACCACGGCGGACGCCAGCGACCACCAGAAACCGGGCGATTGCCGCGCCCAAATCGTCAACGCCAAGCCGATGACGCCGCTGATCAGCAACATCCAACCCAGCAGAATGGTAAAGGCGAGACTGGCGAACGGCGGCAGGATGATCGCCGCAAGACCAAAGATGACGAAAAGCACGCCCTCGATCAGCAGCGCTTTCCAATGCGCGTGGACGGCGGCATTCAACTCGGCCTGAAGGCGGGTATTTTCTTCGGGAAGGGTCATCGAGATCTCCTCTGTCGTCGCCATGTCGGCGACGCACTATAGCTTGGGCTGCAAATAGAGCATTGTCGGTTGGGATTGAATCGTCCAACCAAAATGTCGTCGTCATTCCGGATTGCGAGTTCGAACAACGAGCAAGTCCGGAATCCATAACTCCTGCGGTGGTTATGGATTCCGGACTCACTCGCAGCTGACGCTGCTCGTGCCCCGGAATGACGGGCCGGGACTCTTGAACCGCATCAATCCTAACCGAAAATGCGCTAGCGACGGCAGTCGTATCGGAACACATTCCGGTCGACTCTGTTCAGCTTTACGAGGAGGAACCGTGATGCACAAAATCTGGATTGGCTTGGCCGCTTTGGTCGCCGCAGCGGCGCTGGGCGATCCCGCGCAGGCGCGCGATTATCGCTACTGCCTGATCTCGCCCGGATTCGGCTATCCCGGAGAATGCAGCTATTCGACCTATCGGCAATGCGCCGCCTCGGCCTCCGGCCGCTACGCGGACTGCATTGTCAATCCGCGGGCGTACGCCGAGCCGCGCAGAACGTATCGCCGCCGCCATCGGTAGCGACGCTGTCGGTCAAACCCCGACAGCGGCATCTCGGCGCCTCGACCGACGCCGCGCCACACCGCGGCCAAGTCACCAAGCCCTGCCTTTACGCCACCCGCAACTTGCGAGCCGGGCAGTGCACGGTTGCCCGTCACATTGGCCGACGTGGCCTGGCGACTGAACGATGCGTTCAGGCAGACAAGTGTTTGTTGCCGCGGCGCGGATCGACATGGGCGCGATGCGGCGCATGCTGCATGTCACCCAAAATCACCACGCTGAACAGGATTACGACGGTGGACACCGCGGCGGCAGATAGCAGCAGAATATCGACGGTCATCATGGCTGCACGTCCTCTGTAGATTTGTAATTATTCCGCCCGATTACGAGGATTGGCGTTGATGCGGATCAAATGCCGCCGGGCGGATCGCTGAATGGCGTCGCCCGGTGCGCCGCCGGCGACGCTGCGCAGCTTCGCGGCCGGCTACAGAGTTGCCATGACTGGAACCCGGTGGGTGCCGCGGTAGACCGCTACGGCTGGTCGGGCCCGCGTCGTGGTGGGCGATTGCTTACTTGGGTGCGCAGGCGACGATCAGTCGGCTGGAGCTGGCGCCGCATTTCGCCGTCAGCAGACCGTGGTCGACCAGCAAGGTGTCGGTCAGCCGGGTGCCGCTGCCGTTGACACAGAGTGCGGTGATCAAGGTTTCGCTCGCCTCACAGGCCAGCGGACAGCCGTCCTTGGCGCACGAGGAGGAGACCAGCGTTCGCAGCGCGGTCGCCGGCGTTCCTGCGGCGCCTTGCGGACCGGGCGCGCCAGGGTCGCCCTGTTCGCCCTTCAGGCTGCGGTTGTTCAAGGCCACGACGACGATCGCGATCGCGCCGATCAGTACGGTGGCCACCATCACCTGGTTGCGGATCTGCTCCCAGGTAAACGACGGCAGGGCGGGGCGCTTCCAGACCGGAAGCCCGGGCAGCGTCGCTTCACTCAACGCCATGTAGCCGATGAAGATCGACCCGCCGCCGAGCAGCAACAGCACCAGCAACGAGGCGATCGCCGAGAGATAATCCATCTTACCGTTCCACCTGAGCTGCGCCCCTGACCGCCTTACCGGGGCGGGGCGAGGGCCACATTGTTCGCCAATCAGAATAGTTCGCCAATCATAATAGCTGGCGGTCGCAGGCCGCCCAATCACGGCAATCCTAGCACCGCGCCGGCTTCGCTTCCTTGAGCTAAATCACTGATTGCGGAAAACGTGGTGAACGCGAAATGACCGGCGGCTGGACGCAGAGCACTTATCACCGACCGCACACGAACGGCTCACGCGCGCTTGTTCATGGCGTTCGGAACACAGCCGCCGCGCCGTGGTTCTGCAATGGTCCAACCAACAGGAGATTTCCACATGCGCTTGCTCATTCTCGCCGCCTTGGCCGCGACGTCGGTTGCCGCCCTCGCCGGGGCATCGTCGTCCCCGGCGGAAGCCCGGGAGTACGCCTATTGTCTGCAGGGCCGGCAACAAGGCTATCCCGGCGCTTGTGACTACTCCAGCTTCGGGCAGTGCAAGGCCGCGGCGTCGGGCACCGATGCCGATTGCAGCATCAATCCGCGATTCGCCTATGGCGTGTCACGTGGCCCGGCTTACTACCCGGCCTACAGTCCGTACGATTCCCGCGCCGAGTGGTAAGCGGCGAGCCGCCGACTACGCCGCCCCGTCGATCGGACGGGGCGGCATTGTTTTGCCTGCAGCCGGTGATATCCGAGTGCCGCCGACACGCTTCGGCGTCGGTGGCGAAATGGTGCGGACCGGGATCGTCAGATCGTACCGGCGGCGCCGGCCGGGGTGCCGGCGCAGATTCTGCTGCTTTGCAGCATCTTGGCTCGCAGCCGCGAAGTCCGGCGACCGCCACAACATGATGTCGGAAAACCCCGCCGGCGCTGGGTTCTCGACCTTCGCATCGCTAGACATCCAGACCAATAGGGCTGAAAACCAGCCGCGGCGGATCGACCGATCGACCGTCGTGCCACGCCCCACCTTTGGTTCTGGAGCCTTCCGTGCGCCCTGCAGTCATTGCCGCGACCGGCCTGTTTACCCCGCCCGAGAGCATTTCGAATGCCGAGCTGGTGGAGGCCTTCAATGCCTATGTGGCGCGGTTCAACGCCGACCATGCCGCGGCGATCGGCGCCGGTGAGATCGCCCCGCTGCAGCCTTCGTCGGCCGAGTTCATCGAAAAGGCCTCCGGCATCAAGTCGCGCTACGTGATGCAGAAATCCGGCATCCTCGATCCCGAGCTGATGCGCCCGGTGATCCCGGAGCGCTGCAACGAAGAGATTTCGATCCTGGCGGAGATGGCGGTGAAGGCCGCCGAGCAGGCGCTGCAGCGCTGGGGCAAACCGCGCGCGCGGATCGGGGCGGTGCTGTGCGCGGCCTCCAACATGCAGCGCGCCTATCCGGCGATGGCGGTCGAGGTGCAGGACGCGCTCGGTCTCGGCGGCTTCGCCTTCGACCTCAACGTCGCCTGTTCGTCGGCGACCTTCGGCATCAAGACCGCGGCGGACTTCGTCGCGACCGGCTCGGTCGACGCGGTGCTGATGGTCAACCCGGAGATCTGCTCCGGCCACCTCAACTTCCGCGATCGCGATAGCCATTTCATCTTCGGCGACGTCGCCACCGCGGTGATCATCGAGCGCGCCGACCAGGCGGTGGGCGGCTGGGACATCCTCGGCACCCGGTTGAAGACCCAATTCTCCAACGCCATCCGCAACAATGCCGGGTTCTTGAATCGCGCGGCGCCGGAGGGACGCGACCTGCCGGACAAGCTGTTCGTGCAACAGGGCCGCAAGGTGTTCAAGGAAGTGGTGCCGATGGTGTCGGAGATGATCCTCGATCACGCCGGCTCGCTCGGGCTCGCTCCGCAGGCCTTGAAGCGGCTGTGGCTGCACCAGGCCAACATCAACATGAATGTGATGATCGGCCGCCGGGTGCTCGGCCGCGACCCCACCGAGCAAGAGAACGTCATCATCCTCGACCGCTATGCCAACACCTCGTCGGCGGGATCGATCATCGCCTTCCACCAGCACTCCGACGACATGGCGGCCGACGACCTCGGGCTGATCTGCAGCTTCGGTGCGGGCTATTCGGCCGGCACGGTGTTCGTGCGCAAGCGCTGAGGGCCTCAGCGACTGACCGAAAGAGCGATCAATCACATCAGGCATCAAACCCGTCATTGCGACGAGCTGTTGCGACGAAGCATTTCAGGGCTCCATCGGCAGCCGCTAGATTGTTTCGCTGTTCAGCCGGCGCACCGCGCCGTCAACGGCTCGCAATGACGCCCCGCTGATTGCTTGCTGCTTTTTGCAGTCAGACTCTCAAGGGTGCCAATCCAGCACGGTGGTCCGGTTGCCGTATTGGGCGTTGAAGCTGATGGCGTGTCGCTGCATCGCCAGCAGCGAGGCTTCATCTTGGCTCCTTGGGCACTGCACGGTGTAATTCTCCAGATGTGAGCGCTTCAGCCGCGCCCTGAACGAAGCTTCGGCGCCGGCGATGTCCGCGTTGGTGGAGAACGGCGCCGACACATACGCTTTGTGCTCGGCATCCGAGGAGGCGAGGCAATAGCGCCAGTCGTTGGCGCAGGCCGGTCCGGTGGCAGCAACCGCCAACGCCACGGCCAGCAATCCGCTCTGCAACATCTTGAGAACTCATCGCTCGGTGATCAGGTCGGGCAGGTGAATGCCGCAACACTGCCGGCTTTCGATTAAAGCCACGTAAAATCGTCGCGGACCGCGAAGAGCGCCGCAGATCAGCAGGCGTTTGTGGCAGACGGTTGCACTGTGATTCTTGCCAAGAAGGCGGTGCAAGGCATGTTCGACCGTCGCACCTTCTAGGCGGTTTTTTTGACGCTTTGAGACTGCCGGCTTGGCTTCTGCGGCGTCAATCGCGAATCTGCGACGTAGGCGGCCAAAAAGACATCCACGGCTCTGCCGACTGACTTATCAATCGCGTCACGGGTGATCTCGTCGCCGAACTGGAGTGTCCGGCGGTAAGTAATCTCGGACTCAAGCAGAGCCAACAGATGATGCGCAGCGGCGTCAATGTCGACGACCGCGAGCCGTCCGGCGGCTGTCGCGGCTTCGAAGTAGCGGGTGAAGGCCTCGATCGCCTTTCCCGGACCCGCTTCGTAGAAGATGCGGCCCAAATTGCCGACCCGGCCGTACGACACGGCGAGGCGGTAGGCGGTCGTGGCGTCCTCTGCCAGCACGCGCCCGACCAACTCCTTGCCGACGTCGAGCAGGACCGTGCGGGGATGCTCCGCAGCGCGGTCCTGCAATCCTTTCAGCATCACCAGGATCTGCTGTCCGGCGACCCGCAGGGCGACGTGGACGAACAGCTCTTCCTTGGAGGGAAAATAGCCGTACAGCGTCGCTTTCGAGCCGCCGAGCCGCTTGGCGATCTCCGACATCGACGCCCCCTCGAGGCCGCGCTCCTGGAACACCTGAGCAGCCGTCTCGAGAATCGCGTCGCGCTTGGTTTCGGTCCGAACTCTCGCCATTCGCCTCGTCTCGTCGGTTTCGCCGTTGACGCTCATCGTCGGTGCCGACGAACACTCCGCCGATTTAAATACTGTACGTACGGTCATATTGACAGCCCCTCCGGTTCATAATAACCGTACGTACGGTACGTTTATTGGGTGTCGTCGGCTTTCCCCGGGCGGGCGGCTCCGCGGTTTCACGTTAAGGCGATGACGATGAGGGAGATCGCATTATTCGGACCCGCCATCGTCGCTTTGGCGCTCATGGTCGGCGGCTGCGATTCGGCCCTTCGCGAGCCCGCCAAGCGGGACGTCGCCGCCGCTCCTCTCCCAGTGATCGTCGCACCGGTGCGCTACCAGGACGGCGGCAGAACGCGGACCTTCGCCGCCACGATCAGGCCGGCGATCGAAAGCGACCTCGGATTTCGGGTGAACGGCAAGGTGGCGCGGCGGTTGGTGCGCAATGGCGACCGCGTGCGCAAAGGCCAGACGCTGCTTGAGCTCGATCCCGACGATCTGCAGCTGCAGCGCGAGCAGGCCGAGGCGGAGGTGAAAGCCGCCACCACGAGCCTGAGCCAGGCCGCGGCCGACGAACGGCGCGCCATCGAACTCCAGAGCAAGGGCTGGGCGGCCAACACCACGGTGGAGAAGGCGCTCGCCGCCGCGCAGGAGGCGCGCAGCCGATTGATCCGCGCGCAACGCGGGCTCGACCTCGCAGCGCATTCGCTCGACTACGCGACGCTCGCCGCCGAGGAGGATGGCGTCATCACGGCGACGCCGGTCGAACCAGGGCAGGTGATCACAGCGGCGCAGCCCGCCGTGCGGCTCGCTCGTCTCGCCGAACTCGAGGCGCTGGTGGCGCTGCCGGAAAGCTATGTCGAGCACGCGCGCCAGGCCGCGGCGTCGCTGACGCTGTGGTCGCTGCCGGAGCAGGTCTACGTGGTGCGATTGCGTGAACTGGCGCTCGCGGCCGAGCCGGCGACGCGCACCTATGCCGCGCGCTTCAGCATCGCTGATCCCGATGAAGCAGTCCGCATCGGCATGAGCGCGACGCTGATGCTGCGGGAGCAGGGCGGGCGTCCGGTAGCGCGCCTGCCGCTAACGGCGCTGTTCAACCACGGTCGCGGGCCGTCGGTCTGGGTCGTCGATGCCGGCGGCAGACTGGCCGAACGCGCCGTGGTGATCGACCGCTACGACGCGCGCTTCGTGCTGATCGTCTCGGGCGTGACCGAGGGTGAGAGCGTCGTCGCGCTCGGGGTCGAAAAGCTCGATGCGGGCCTGACGGTGCGGGCGGTCTCCGCGCTGTCGTTTTGATGCGAGGCCGAAGCGATGTCGCGATTCAACCTTTCCGCCTGGGCGGTCGCCCACCCGACATTGATGCTGTTCCTGATCCTCGTGATCGGCTTAACCGGCACTCTGTCGTATCAGAAGCTCGGCCGGGCCGAGGACCCGTCCTATACCATCAAGGTCGCGGTGGTGACGGCAAGTTGGCCGGGCGCCACTGCTGAGGAAATGCAGTTTCAGGTCGCGGATCGGATCGAGAAGAAGCTGCAGGAACTACCCTGGTTCGACAAGGTGACGACCTATTCGAAGCCGGGCTTCACCGCGGCCCAGGTCGAGTTTCGCGACACCACTCCGCCGGCCCAGGTGCCCTGGCTGTTCTATCTGCTCCGGAAAAAGCTGGCAGACGTGAAGCCGGATCTGCCGGAGGGGGTGGCGGGTCCCGAGGTCAACGATGAATACGGCGACGTCGATTCCGTCGTCTATATGTTGAGTTCGGACAGCGCCGACTACGCGACGATGAAGCGCATCGCCGAGCAGGTTCGACAGCGTCTGCTGAAAGTGCCGAACGTCTCCAAGGTGACGATCTACGGCACGCAGGACGAGCGCATCTTCGTCGACTTCGACCACGTCAAGCTCGCCAATCTCGGCATCTCGCCGCAGACGATTTTTGCCAGCCTGGCCCGGCAGAACGATCTCGCGCCGGTCGGGATGGTGCAGACCCGATCGACCCGCATTCCGTTGCGCGTCACCGGCGCCTTCGACGGGGTGAGCGCGGTGGAGGAAACGCCGGTGGCGGTCGCCGGCACGGTGATCCGGCTCGGCGACATCGCCACCGTATCCCGCGGTTACATTGATCCACCGCAATCGCTGGTGCGGCAACGCGGCGTGCCGGCCCTGGCGATGGGCATCGCCATGCAGCGCGGCGCCAACATCCTAAAACTCGGCGAGGACGTCGAGGCGGTGATGGCCGGCATCGAGCGGGCTATTCCGACCGGCCTCGGCTTCGAGCGCGTCGCCAATCAGCCCGCCATCGTCCGCGAGGCGGTCGGCGACTTCATGCGGTCGTTCGTGGAAGCGCTGGCGATCGTCCTGCTGATCAGTTTCGCGTCGCTGGGATGGCGCACCGGCATCGTGGTGGCGACGTCGGTCCCGCTGGTGCTCGGCATCGTGTTTGCGGCGATGCTGATGATCGGCATCGACCTGCATCGAATCTCGCTCGGCGCGCTGATCATCGCGCTCGGCCTGTTGGTGGACGACGCCATCATCTCGGTGGAGATGATGATGGTGAAGATCGAGCAGGGCTTCGATCGGGCGCGCGCGGCCTCCTTCGCCTGGCAGTCGTGCGCGGGGCCGATGCTGAGCGGCACGCTGGTGACGGCGGCCGGCTTCCTTCCGGTCGGCATGGCGGCCAGCGGCACCGGAGAATACGCCGGCAGCATCTTCTGGGTGGTCGGCATCGCGCTGGTGGCGTCGTGGCTCGTCGCCGTGGTGCTGACGCCCTATCTCGGCTTCAAGTTGCTGCCGGCGCGATCTCACCACGGCGATTCGGCGCTGGCGATCTACGACAAGCCGGTGTATCGCCGATTTCGAAGGTTGGTGGTTTGGTGCGTCCGCTATCGGCTCATGGTGATCGGCGTGACGATCGCGGCCTTCGCATTTTCGCTCGTGGGATTCGGCAAGATCCAGCGACAGTTCTTCCCGACCTCGGACCGGACGGAACTGTTCGTCGAGCTTCGTCTGCCAGGTGGCAGCGCGCTCGAAACCACCCTTGCGATCGCGCAACAGGCGGAAGCTCTGGTCGCCGCCGACGACGACGTCGTCACCTGGAGCACCTATGTCGGCAAGGGGCCGCCGCGCTTCCTGCTGAACGTCAATCCCGAACTGCCCAACGAGGCCTATGGCGAACTCGTCGTCGTCACCAAGGACAGCGCGGCACGCGAGCGGGTCAAGCGTCGGATCGAACTCGCCGTCCGCGACGGTGCGATCGTCGGCGCGCGGGTGCGGCTGAAGCGGCTCGCCCATGGCCCGCCGATCAAATTCCCGGTGCAATTTCGCATCATCGGCGAGGATCCGAACACGGTGCGCTCGATCGCCTACGAGGTCCGCGACGTCCTGCGCAACAATCCGGACGCCGTCGAGCCGCAGCTGGACTGGAACGAGCAGATGCCGTCGATCCGGCTCCTGATCGATCAGGACCGGGCGAGGGCGCTCGGCCTCGATCCGCAGGCGATCTCGCAGACGCTGCAGATGCTGGTGACCGGAACCACGGTGACCACGGTGCGCGATCGCACCGAGAAGGTCGCCGTGGTGGCGCGGGCGATCGCCGCCCAACGCAACGACCTCGGCGCCATCGACGATCTGACCGTGCTGTCGCGCAACGGCGTGCCGGTGCCGTTGTCGCAAGTCGCGCACGTCGAACAAGGCCACGAAGAAGCGATCCAGTGGCGGCGCGACCGCGACATGGCGATCACGGTCAGAAGCGACGTGCGCGACGGCGTTCAGGCGCCTTACGTGTCGTCGGTGGTGTGGACGGCGCTGGCCGATCTGAGGAGCCGGCTTCCCGAGGGCTATCGAATCGAGCTCGGCGGCGCGATCGAGGATTCCGGAAAGGCCAACGGCGCGCTGGTCGCGGTGATGCCGGCGATGCTGATCGTCATGCTCATGGTGCTGATGATCCAGCTGCAGAGCTTCTCCAGGCTTCTGATCGTTCTCCTGACGGCCCCGTTGGGACTGATCGGCGCGACCGCCGGTCTGCTGGTGTCCGGAAAGCCGTTCGGCTTCGTCGCTCTGCTCGGTCTGATCGCGCTGGCCGGCATGATCATCCGCAACGCGGTGATCCTGGTCGATCAGATCGAGCAGGACGTCGCCGCGGGCCGCGCACGCGGCGAGGCGATCATCGAGGCCACGGTCCGGCGCGCCCGCCCGGTGGTGTTGACCGCGCTCACCGCAGTGCTGGCGATGATTCCACTGAGCCGATCGAGTTTCTGGGGACCCATGGCGGTCGCGATCATGGGGGGACTGCTGGTGGCGACGGCATTGACGCTGCTGTTCCTGCCGGCGCTCTATGCGTTCTGGTACCGCCGCTCGCTCGAGCCGGCAGTCCTGCACCCGTTGCGCGACAGCGGCCGTGCCGACTTCGCCGGATCGGTGCGGGATTTATTGTCAGCGCTTCGGGCCAAAACAGTGAGAACGGTTTCGCCGAGATCTTCCCAACAGGACCGCTAGCCCGGCAAGCGAACGGTCCCAGGAGGCCCGAGCCGCCTGGTTCGCCGCGGTTTTGTTCTGAATGGTGGGATTTTGGCGCTCCCTAGCGGAATCGAACCGCTCTCTCCACCGTGAAAGGGTGGCGTCCTAACCGATAGACGAAGGGAGCAAACCTTGGTCCCGGCACCTCCGGAGGCGGTGCGGGGCCGCGTTTCGCACGGCTGTATAAAACGAGTCTTGCCGATCAATCAATGCCTTATCGACACCGACCGGCGCCGAAATCGCGCCGTTTGGCGGTTGATTTGGCAAGCGCGGGCGAACGTATAGTGGCGTTTTTCGACACGGGCAAGCGCTCTGCGCGAGGTTGCGCCACTTGTAACCAAAACCTTTCCGCGATGCTGCGGTTTTTCGCAGCCGGCGCCAACCATTCCGCAAGCCTCGACCGTTAAAGCTTGCTTCGATTTGGAGGCATGCTGATGGCATCGATCAACAAGAAGCGGGACAGCCGCAAAGCCGTGCAGCAGACCGGCTGGATCACCCTGGAGGGCGGCTTCGCCGCGCGGCCCTGCGTGGTGCTCGACCTCTCCGCCTCGGGGGCCAAGATCACTTTGCAATCGGCGCAGGCGCTGAACTCGAAATTGCGGCTGGCGTTTTCACGCGATGCGCGCAACGGCCGCGACTGCGAAGTGGTGTGGCGGCGCGGCAGCACGCTGGGCCTCAAATTCACCACGTAGCTGCGCGCGTCGCAAGCCGAGGCCCTGACGCAAAACAAGAGGCACCGCGATGCGAGGCCTCTTGCCTTTGCTAACTGTCGTTGTGCCCGCAGTGGCGCCGGCCTAGCGGCCCAGAAACAGCCACAGCAGAATGATCACCGGAATCGGTACGCCAATCAGCCAAAGCAAAAGTCCGCGTCCCATCGTCCACCTCCATACAAATCAGTATCGGTGGGAGAACGCCACGGCCGCCGCCGGGTTCCCGACGCGCCGGATTTCCGCGACGCCATCGCGCCCGCGGAAAGTGCGTAGTTGCCGGAATGTGCTCGTGGCGAACCCGGAGCAAGCAGCAGCGGATCGCCCGCGCTCACCAATGCCCGGTGTTCGGCATCGACGCCCACGGCTCCTGCGGCGGCAAGGCTTTGCCCTTTTGCAGCAGTTCGATCGAATGCAGATCGGGCGAACGCACGAACGCCATCTCGCCGTCGCGCGGCGGCCGGTTGATGGTGATGCCGAGTTTCATCAGCCGATCGCAGGTGGCGTAGATGTCGTCGACCTCATAAGCGAGGTGGCCGAAGAAGCGGTCTTCGCCGTATGTCTCTTCGTCCCAATTGTAGGTCAGCTCGACCAGCGGCGCGCCGCGGCCGGGACTCTGCGCGAGCAGTCCTTCGTCCTCGGCCGCGCACAAAAACACCAGGCTGAATCGCCCCTTGTCGTTGTCGATCCGCCGAACCTCCTTGAGGCCCAGCGCATCGCTGTAGAATTTCAGCGCGGCGTCGAGATTGCGGACGCGCAGCATGGTGTGCAGATAACGCATGCTTCTTCTCTCCATGGGAACATTTCGGGAATTCGGTTCGGCTTAGGCGCCTTGCGGCATCAAATATCAGCAAAATGCATCAAGGTGCAGGGGGATTGCGTGCGCTTTGCGTGCGGCTTTCCGCCCTTTGTGCTTCTTCCGTTCTGCTGGAGTTTTTTGGATTCTCCACCCAAGGAGAGCACCATGCAGATCGAATCAATGACCATTGAGCAACTCGCTGAATTGCGTGAACGGGTAGACCAAGCCCTCTCGTATAGGGTCACGTCCCGACAGCTGGAGCTCTCTGGTGAAGTCTGAGCGCCTTGCTGCAGGTGGGTCAACCGAACTGCAAATCGCTCCACAGGTCCGCGCAAAGCGTCCGGTCAAATATCGAGACGGCAACCTCGAATGGTCTGGCGTTGGTACCCCTCCAGCTTGGGCCAAGGCCAAGGGGGACACTCTCGAAAATTTCCGGATTTAGAATTTGAATATCAGCGCAAAGTGGATATGCTCCGGATATCAGCTTCTGCTGGTTTGTTTCGTTCAAGCCTTATGTTTCCGCCTATTTGGCAGCCGTGATTGGGTTCTCTGCATTCGTGATCATCGACTTCGATCTGACTATGGAGGTTCACATGAACGTTTTTGCTGATTTGCGACTGGAGCTTGCGGCACTGTGGAGAACCTAAGACGGTCAGCCTCATAGCAAGCGGAGACTCTTGAGAAACGAACCGGCGCGGAGTGCCGTAAGTTGGGCCTAAAGCCCTTTCTCCACACCAATTTTAAGGGGGCGTCCATTCGGGCGCCCTTTTTCATGGGTCGCTGGGTCACGGCCTCAAGCACAAAGCCTGTTCGAGCCCGTGTCTAATCGGAAAGCCCGGAATCGGACCCAGCCATCGGGTGGGTGGATTTTCTGATTAGCGCCTCGGCGGGGCGACCTGTGACTAGTGGGCTTATCCAGATTTTCCAACCTATCGCACGCTAAAATGGGCCTGTTCGCGAATCAGGAGCACCCATGCGAGAATTCTTCCGGAAGTGGTGGGACGGTGAATTCATTCCCCACAAGAACGAGCCGAACTCAGCCGTCTTCTTCGTAGGCGGAACGGACAAGCGCCATTGGACAGCGAACCGGGCCCGATGGGCTGTGTCGTTCTATTTGCGCGAGTGGAAGTGGGTGATCGGCTCGGTCGCCGCGGTCGTGGGGCGTTCGTCTTGAAAAGGTGAGGTATGGCGGAAAAGCCGTTCAAGGTGGCCAAGGGACAGCATCACGACGCGAGCGATTTCGTCCAGATGATGTCGCGTCGGTTCAAGGAAGAGTTGGAAGATCGTAGCGAAATGCACTTGCAGGTCGGGCGCACCATCGTCGCTCTGTCTGATATTGAACAATACCTGGAATCTTTCTTCGCGTTGTTCAGCTTGCCCATGGCCGAGGAGCAGTCTTCCCGGATGTTCTACAGCAAGCAGAACTTCAGCTCTAAATTGGGGCTGGTCGACTATGCCATGTTGAGGTCTGCTGAAAAAGAGCTGCACAAGCCTTGGATTGAGCTGAGTGAGCGGATCAAACAGCAGAAAGTGGTGCGCAATCTTGCGGCGCATGCCAGCATCCACTTCAAGTCGGAGAAGGGCGCTACGCGCTCGCGCGTTGTGATTAGTGCTTCTTCACAAGGCGGGAACAGCAAGAACGAGTTGGGCATCCCGGACGTTAGAAAGGCTGCCGACGAGTTAGAGGCGATCAAGCGTGATATGATCAAGTTCTTCAACCGAGCACTTCGGGTCATAACGAATGCCCGAAACATTGATGTAGAAAAAGTCGGGTAGGTGTCACGCTCTCTTCTGGCCATGGCTACACCAACACGCTCACATGCTCGGGCTTAACACGCTCCGTCTCAAAGACGCGTGTGATATTGTCGAGGGCCGAGATCGTCTCAATCGTTGCTCTATGATCTCACGGCAGAATGGTCGTATGGCTGGACAGAAGCTGGCCACCTCCATGGCACGTTAAAGCTCCTGCCACTGACCTTAGGGCCTTCTTTAATCCCGCGATGGGAAGAGACCTTGTCAACGGGATTTGTCGTTGAAAACGCGGCGCCGGGCAAGTCGGCGTGCGGTCTTGCGGCCCGAAGGCGGCGCGCAACGAAAAGAGCCCCGCCTTGGAGGGAACGGGGCTCTTTGGGTCGATGGGTGCTCTTCCGGTCAAAGAAGTCTTGTGCACTCGCCGTCACGATAGCGCTGCGGTGCCGCTCCGCAACTCACATATACGTGGGGTAAATGGCAGGGCTGCGCCGGGCTTTGGTAGGCCTTGCCGGGCGCGCGGCAACCTGCGAAGCCACGGCAAATTATCGGGTCTTGAGCCATGATCGCAACCGACCTTCGCGGCGCTGTCGAGCGGCTCGGTGACATGATCGCGGAAGCATCGGTCATCGTGCCTTTTACCGGCGCCGGCATCTCCACGGAATCCGGCATTCCGGATTTCCGGTCGCCCGGCGGGCTATGGAGCCGCAACCAGCCGATCCCGTTCGAGGCCTTCGTGGCCAGGCAGGACGCCCGCGACGAAGCCTGGCGGCGGCGCTTCGCGATGCAGTCGACGTTCGGCGCGGCGCGGCCCTCGCGCGGCCATCGCGCGCTGGCTTCGCTGTACCGCGCCGGCAAGATTCCCGCGGTGGTGACCCAGAACATCGACAACCTGCACCAGGCGTCCGGCTTCGCCGAGCACGACGTCGTCGAACTGCATGGCAACACCACCTATGCGCGCTGCATCGGCTGCGGCAAACGCCACGAACTCGAATGGGTCAAAGCCTGCTGGGAGCGCACCCATCATGCGCCGTGCTGCACCAGTTGCGACGAGCCGGTGAAGACCGCGACGATTTCGTTCGGCCAGGCGATGCCGGAACAGCAGATGCACCGCGCCGGCGACCTGGCGCAGAGCTGCGACCTGTTTCTGGCGATCGGCTCGTCGCTGGTGGTGTGGCCGGCCGCGGGATTTCCGGTGCTGGCGAAGAAATGCGGCGCCAAGCTGGTGATCATCAACAACGAGCCGACCGATCAGGACCACTTGGCCGATCTGGTGATCCGCTACGACATCGGGGAAATACTAGGTCCGTTCGTCGGAAACTGATGCGCAGGTGATTCGCCAATCAGCAAGATGTTCATAGTTCCCTAACGCGCTGTTTTTTGTCTTTGCCACCCTCGGCAGAATGTTATCTTCGAATCAGAAGATTCGCTTGGGCTGCATGTCGTCTGACATCGGAACCGGCGAACCGCCGTTATCGCACCGATGACGAGCCGAAGAAGATGATGTGGAGTCCGGGGTCATGGGGTCGGACGGTTTTGAGTCCAAGAGGCCGGGTGCAACGCTGGCAGGCGGGGTACCGACGGTGAAGCGCGCCGCGGGCGAATTTTCATCCGGCCTGGATCGCGATCACGCGGTCGATCCGATCGGCGCGCTGGGCGATTCCGCAAACCTCGTCGAGATCAGCGGCGTCATCAAATGGTTCGATGCATCAAAGGGCTACGGCTTCATCGTGCCGGACAATGGATCGCCCGACGTGCTGTTGCACGTCACCGTGCTGCGCCGCGACGGCTATCAGACCGCCTATGAGGGCGCCCGCATCATCTGCGAATGCGTGCAGCGGGCCAAAGGCTATCAGGCGTTCCGCGTGGTTTCGATGGACGAGTCGACCGCGATCCACCCGGCGCAGATGCTGCCGCCGCGCACCCATGTCAGCGTCACCCCGACCAGCGGGCTGGAACGCGCCCAGGTCAAGTGGTTCAACCGGCTGCGCGGTTTCGGCTTCCTGACCTGCGGCGAGGGCACGCCGGACATTTTCGTGCATATGGAAACCTTGCGCCGCTTCGGCATGACCGAATTGCGCCCCGGGCAATACGTGCTGGTGCGGTTCGGGCCGGGTTCCAAGGGCATGATGGCCGCCGAAATCCAGCCCGAAGGCGGCGCGCCCGGACTGTCCTCGCACTAACAGCCGCCGCATCCCCGCTCACCTGGCCGTGTGCGGGGTGTTCTATGCGCGCGGCAGCGGCGTGGGTCGGACAAATTGCGCTGCCTCGGAGGCCCGCCGATCTGCTAGCGTCGGCGCCGATATCGATGGCCAAGTCCTGAGCGGACAGACAAGCGGGCGTTGTGCATGAGTGAGCAGAGAATTCGATCGGCGTTGCGGGTCGGGGCAGGGCGCCTCGCGGCGCTGATGATGTTGGCGACGTGGCTGGTCGGCGCGGCCTCCGCCGCGGAGATGCAGACGCTGGAGATCGTCACCAAATCCGGCGTCCAGGTGTTCGCCGTCGAGGTGGCGACCACCGAGCAGGAGAAGACCACCGGGCTGATGTATCGCAAAGAGCTGGCGGACGGCCGCGGCATGCTGTTCGACTTCTCGCCGGAGCAGCCGGTGTCGATGTGGATGAAGAATACCTTCATCCCGCTGGATATGATCTTCATCCGCGCCGACGGCCGGATTTCGCGGATCGCCGAGAACACCGTGCCGCAATCGCTCAGCATCATCCCGTCGGGACCGCCGGCCAAGGGCGTGCTCGAGGTGATCGCCGGCACCGCCAAGAAATACGGCATCGCGCCCGGCGACCGGGTGGCGCATCCGTTGTTCAACGGCCGCTGAAAACGCCGCCTTGCCGGTTTGGCCGCAAGCGTGTAACGACAACGCTTCGCAGAGCTCGGGGTATAGCGCAGCCTGGTAGCGCGGCAGTTTTGGGTACTGCAGGTCCACGGTTCGAATCCGTGTGCCCCGACCATTCAAATCAAATGCTTAGCCGGGATCGCTGCGCCTTCGGCGCGGCTGATCCGGCGTTCCGATTGTCGCGGCGGCGGCGCGCAGAGGGGTGCGATGAAACTGGCTTGCTCGATGGGAGTTGCGCTGGCGCTGCTGTTGCCCGCGGCGGCCTTGGCGCAGCCCGCCGCGGCCCCGGCGGCACCGGCTCCGGCCGGCCCTGCCGAGATGATTTCGAACTTCCGCCTCGCCCATGGCGAGGGACGGGTGACGCTGGACCTCAAGCTCACGCAAATCGCCCATGACCAGGCCGCCGCGATGGCCGCCAAGGATGTGCTCAGCCACGAAGTGCTCGGCCCGTTCGTCAACCGCGTGGCGCCGGCCCGCGCCGGCCAGGCCGCGGAGAATGTCGCCTACGGCAATGACGGTTTCCCGAAGACGCTCGAGCAATGGATCCACTCGCCGGGGCATCTCAAGAATCTGCTGATGCCCGGGGCGTCGCGCGTCGGAGTCGCCAGCGCCCGCAGCGCAGCCACCCGGCGCACCTATTGGGCGATGGTGATCGCCGGGGGCTACGAAAAAACCCAGCCGCCGCGATCGGCGAAGAAACCGGCACCAAAAACCGCACCAAAAACCGCGGCGAAAACCGCGGCGACATCAGCGCCGAAAGCTGCATCGCAGCCGCCGCGCGAGAGCTGCCGGATGAAGCTGCTCGGCCTCTGCTTGTAAGCCGTCCCGCCGGTCAGCCGGGGTGCTCGGCGCGCCGGCCGTGCTACGCGCGCCGCCATCGCCGCCGCCTCGGTAAAGGTCGCATTGACAGCAGCAGATTTGTACTGCCAAGCCACCAGCGTCACGTCGCGCTTTGGGGGCTCGCAATGAAGATCAGTCTGCATCTGTCGGGGATGACCGCAACGGCGGTGGTGTTGGGATCGTCCTGGGCGATCGCGGCCGATCTGCCGGTCAAGGCGGTGGCGCCGCCGCCTGAGCTGTCGGCCTGGGAAACCCAGATCGGCGCGCGCTGGTGGTACTCGTCCGGCAAGGTGCAAAAGGATCTGTTCGGCACGAACAACACGCCGGGCGTGTCGCTGGCGGTGTCGCGGCTGATCTACGACAATCTCACCGGCCATTCCGGCGAGCTGTTCGGACGGGTCGATCACACCACAGGCCTGTTCTTCAAATTCAATGCCGGGCTCGGCTCGATGGGCAGCCACGGCAAGTTGAACGACGAAGACTTCGATCCATCGGCGATGGGTGGTTCGGGCTATTCCAACACCCTCAGCACGTTGCGCGACGGCAACCTGTCTTACGCCACTGCCGACGTCGGCTACAGCTTCGTCACTGCGCCGGGCGCCAAGCTCGGCGCCTTCGTCGGCTACAATCATTTCTTCACCCAGGAGAACGCCTACGACTGCGTGCAGCAGGCCGCCAATCAGTTCGTCAACGGCTGCGGCGTCAATACGCGCGCGATCACGGAATCCAACCATTGGCAGTCGCTGCGGGTCGGTCTGTCGGGCGAATTCGCGGTGTCCGAGCGGCTGAAGCTGAGCGTCGACGCGGCCTATCTGCCCTATGTCTCGTTCCGCGGCGTCGACGACCACGTGCTGCGCAGCCTGCGGATCGACGAGATCGGCGATAACGGCAATGGCGCGCAGATCGAGTCGGTGCTGTCTTACGCCGTCACCGACGGCTGGAGCCTCGGTCTCGGCGGCCGTTATTGGACGTTCAAGAGCAACGACACCAGCGCGCGCTTTCAGCAGCTGCCGAGGGCGCCCGACGCCTCCACCCAACGCACCACCTTCACCGCCGAGCGCTACGGCATGTTCCTGCAATCGTCCTACAAGTGGGGCGACACCACGCCGCCGTCGGCCGCCGTCGGGTTCGCCACCAAGGCGCCGCCGCTGGCGGTGAACTGGACCGGCGTCTATGTCGGCGGCCAGCTCGGCGCCGGCTTCGGTCCGAAACACTGGTCCGATTCAATCGGCTCGACCACGTCGCTGGTCAATCCGGGGTCGGATTTCCCGGCGGGCACGCCGCCCGGATTGAACGTCGGCGGTTTCGGCAAATCGACGCCGATGGCCGGCGGGCTTGGCGGGGCGCAACTCGGCTACAATTTCCAGACCGGCCGAACGGTGCTCGGCGTCGAGGCCGACGTGGCGTTTGCCGATCTCAAGGGCTCGCATACGATCTATTCCGGACTCGGCGGCGGCCAGGCCGAGGCGCACACCACGGCGCTGGGCAGCGTCACCGGGCGCGTCGGTTACGCGGTCGAGCGCAACCTGCTCTACGTCAAGGCCGGCGGCGCCTGGGCGGTCACCGACCACACCCTCGACACCAGCAGTATTTTCATTCCATCGCAGGGCGAGGGCTGCTGTCATGACAACGTGCGCAGCACGCGGCTCGGCTGGACCGTCGGTGCCGGCCTCGAATACGCCGTCGATCGTCATTGGTCGGCGAAGCTCGAATACGATTACATGGATTTCGGCAGCCAAAGCGTCAGCTTCCCGGTCAATGCCAGGCTCGGTCTGCCGAGTGTCGACATCGACCAGGCGTTCCACGTGGTCAAGATGGGCGTGAACTACAAGCTCGATTGGGGCGTCGTGGCCAGCAACTGACGAGAAGGCGCGCAACACACCAGTGCGCGCAACCGTGCCGTGCAGCGAGGCTCCTGCGTCCAACTCGCACGAGACTAACTGCCGGCCGTTCGACGACGTCGTGCGCGAATCCGGTTTGATTCAGCGCAATTGAGATCATTCGGCGGCTCGATATGTGTTGGCCTCTCGCTTGAGAGGAAAGCCGAGCGATCAAGCCTCTGCTGCCTGCGGATCGCAGGCGGGGGGCGCGCGCGACCGCGACCCGGTCATCGACGCCGACGCCACCGCCTTTCCCGACATTCGAAACACGGCAACCAGGCAGCCGCCTGCGTGCGCAGTCGCGCGGGTCGAGGAGACAGATATGGCGTCAGTGAAGTTTTACGGCAACGAGACCGTGCCGCTCGAAATGCACAAGGTACGGATCGTCCAGAAGCTCAGCCTGCCGCCGATCGAGCGCCGCCTGGAGAAGATCACCGAGGCCGGCAACAACACCTTCCTGTTGAAGAACGCCGAGGTGTTCCTCGACATGCTGACCGATAGCGGCGTCAACGCCATGAGCGACCAACAGCAGGCCGCGATGATGGTGGCCGACGATTCCTACGCCGGCAGCGCCACCTACACCCGGCTGGAGAACAAGCTGCGCGAGCTGTTCGGCATGCACTATTTCCTGCCGGCGCATCAGGGCCGCGCCTGCGAGCACATTCTGGCCAAGGCGTTCGTGTCGCCGGGCAAGGTGGTGCCGATGAACTATCACTTCACCACCACCAAGGCGCATATCACGCTGCAGGGCGGCGCGGTCGAAGAGCTGGTGACCGACGCCGGGCTCGAAGTGGTCAGCGTCAACCCGTTCAAGGGCAACATGGACATCGGCAAGCTGCGCGCGCTGATCAAGGCCCGCGGCGCCGACAACATCGCCTTCGTGCGGATGGAATCCGGCACCAATCTGATCGGCGGCCAGCCGTTCTCGCTCGCCAACCTCGCCGACGTCAGCAACGTCTGCAAGGAGAACGGCATCTTGCTGGTGCTGGACGCCAGCCTGCTCGCCGACAATTTGTATTTCAACAAGGTCCGCGAGGCGCATTGCAAGGCGCTCTCGATCCGCGAGATCACCCGGCGCACCGCGGACCTCTGCGACGTGATCTATTTCTCGGCACGCAAGCTCGGCTGCGCCCGCGGCGGCGGCATCTGCATCCGCGACCAGGGCATCTACCAGAAGATGCGGCCGTTGGTGCCGCTGTTCGAAGGCTTTCTCACCTATGGCGGGATGTCGGTCCGCGAGATGGAAGCGCTCACCGTCGGTCTCGAAGAGACCATGGACGAGGAGATGATCAACCAGGGGCCGCAATTCATCGCCTACATGGTCGACCAGTTGCAGGACCGCGGCGTGCCGGTGATTACGCCGGCCGGCGGGCTCGGCTGCCACATCAACGCCAAGGAGTTCGTCGCCCATATTCCGCAGGCGCAATATCCTGCCGGCGCCTTGGCCTCGGCGCTGTACATCGCCTCGGGCATCCGCGGCATGGAGCGCGGCACGCTGTCGGAACAGCGCGAGCCCGACGGCAGCGAAGTCTTCGCCAATATGGAGCTGGTGCGGCTGGCGATGCCGCGGCGGGTGTTCACGCTGTCGCAGGTGAAATACGCGGTCGACCGCATCAGCTGGCTGTACGACAACCGCAAGCTGATCGGCGGGCTGTCGTTCATCGAGGAGCCCGAGGTGCTGCGGTTCTTCTATGGCCTGCTGAAGCCGGTGTCGGACTGGCAGGACCGGCTGGTCGCCAAGTTCCGCGAGGATTTCGGCGACAGCCTTTGATTGATAGCGTGCCCCGGACGAAAGCGTAGCGCGCCGCACTCGCAGCGTGGCGCGTTGCATAGCCGGGCCGTCACGAAACGCGGGATCTTGAACGGTCCCGGGTGCGGATCCACAGCGAAGCGAGCATCTCATACCTGAGACACGACTCCGCAGTTGGCGGAGTTGGAGCAGGTCTTACGGCGAGGGAGGCACGGATGTTTCCGCCGGAGCGAGATTCTGCGCCGAAAATGCCAGTTATCGGTACTGCAGGACTGCAGCTTAAATCCGTGCTGCGTGACTAATTTTGCTTATTCTTCAGGCGCTTAATGTCGAGTACGGCGCCAATTATCGCTTTCCGTTCTGTGAATTGATTCTGCTTCCGCTGAAGCGTTTAATAGCTTCCATGCGGAGGTTGTCCCATGGAAATCAACAAAGAGGATTCCGCGACTGAGGTCGATATGGGTAAGGCCAACACCGAGTGGGCGATGGTGTTTGCCAATAGTATCGACGCTTGGTTGTTGCAAGGCGAGAAGATTCGGCTCTCTATCCTTGGGCGTGATCAGGCAGCTTTAGCGGCGCTGGAGGCTGCACGACGGATCGGCGAGGCGGACAGTCCGGTCGACATCGTCCGTGAATATCAGGATTGGCTCCGCGGCGCGGTGGCTCGTTTGCTGGAGGACGGCGCGGCCTATCGGACTCATTTGATCAAGACCGGAAGCGGGCTTGGCGAGTTGCCACAGGCTGCACGCGAAAACGAAGCCACTACCCCAGTTGGTGTTGTCGCTCTTCCGGAAGCCGCGGATGGCACCGCTGAAGATTGGCAGAACGTGAAAGCCGAGGCGATGAGGCTCCTTCAGGTCGAATTGTTGGACTCGCCTGCGTCACACTTGGCTTACATCCGGACGCGAACTGCACCGATAGTCGAGCATGGCCATGTGGAGCCGTGAGAAGGTCGGGAAGACGGCGCGGGAGATCGCGGATCACCTGATGATCGTCGAGAACGTCAAGGCGTTGCAGCAGGCTCAAAAAGATCTTGCGAATGCCGTTGCATCATTGGATGGACGCCTGAGCAAGATCGAGGCGGGCTTGGTTGCCGTGAAGGCAGAAACGAAATTCGAGGCGGTTAAAGAGACCCAGCAGATGCTCAATGCAGTCCAAGGGGCTTTCCACGAGAAGTTGACCGACCTCACGGTGCGGATTGCTAATGTCGAGCGCCAAGAACCATCCAAGACGCCACTGATCGCCTTGTCGTCAGCGGCAACTGGGGGCGACGGAGGGATGCCGCCAGTTTAAGTCGCAAAGTACATTTGTCTTTGACTGCGGGAGCAGTTCTGATGACAAAATCTGTCTCTGCCTTGGTCGCGTTGCTACTTGGCCGGCGCACCGCGCCGAGTTCGGCACCGCGGTGGATCATGGTCTGGCGGCGTTCGTCAGGCTCTTCGCTCAGGTGCGGTCGGCGGCCGCAGAATTGGCGGAGGCGGTTGCCTGTGCCGCCGGCTCTGACGCAGAAGCCGGCTCCGCCGCCTTTTCGGGTGCCGGCACGGCCGGCACGGCCGCCGGGGCCGGGCGCGGCAGCGGCTTGTCCTGCTTTTTCGACCAGCCGATGTAGTAGGCGACCAGACACAGGATCGCCAGCCCGGTGACACTGACGAAGATCTGCGCCAGCAGCGAGCCGGAGCTCATCATCAGTTCGAAGTGGGCGACGAACGACAGGAACACGCCGACGCAGAACACCGCCAGCGATTGCTGGCCGCATTTGATCAGCGGCTGGAAGATCGGCCATTCCAGCCCGGGCCATTCCTTCGGCACGAACCGCACCACCATGAACGCCAGCACCACAAAATGCAGCACCCGGTAGGGCGCCAGGAAGGTCTTGTCGTTGGGATTGAAGGCGTCATACAGCCAGGCCGGAAACATCGCGCCGAATTCCGGAAACCGCCCCGCCATGGTCATCACCAGCGCGAAGATCAGATACGCAATGCAGAAGTACAGCGTGATCGGCGAATTGATCAGCCGCCGCGACGCAGTGGCGCCGCCGAGCGCAAACCAGGCGCCGAAAACAAATAGCAGCTGCCAAGTGTACGGGTTGAAATACCAGCTGCCGACCGGATAGGCCACCAGGTTCCAGCCGAAATACCGCGCGGCGAAATACAGCGCGACCGACCCCAGCATGGTCAGATTGGGCCGCCGCAGCATCAGCCACAGCACCGGCGGGAAGAACCCCATCAGCACGATGTAGAGCGGCAGCACGTCGAGGTTGAGCGGCTTGAACTTCAGCAACAGGCCCTGGGTCAGGGTCTGGATCGGGTTGTCGACCAGGCCCGCGACGTTGAACTCATTGATAATGTCGGGGTCGTGGTAGCGTTGCGCGACGTAGCCGATCGCCGCGATGTAGATCACGAACAGAATGACGTGGGCGACGTAGAGCTGCCAGACCCGCTTCATCAGCCTGGTGGCGCCGACCAGGAAGCCGCGTTCCAGCATCATCTTGGCGTAGACGAACGAGGCGGTGTAGCCGGAGATGAACACGAACAGGTCGGCGGCGTCGCTGAACCCGTAATTCCGCGTGGTGATCCAGTTCACCACGTTGTTGGGAATGTGATCGAGGAAAATCGCCCAATTGGCCACGCCGCGAAACAGGTCGAGCCGCAGGTCGCGTCCTTTGGGGGGCAGGGTGGCGCGGATTTCCATGAAAGCCGTTCGTGCTGTAGCGGTCGTGCAGACCTTGCGGGGCCGACCCTGGCCGCGATTGTCACGACGAACCAGACCGAATATACCGAAACCGAAAAGCCAGACCGTCCGAAGACGGAATCAGAAAATCCAACTCGTAACGGATGACGGTACACCAGACCCGGGGTTTTCACCAAATAGGCGCAATGCCGCAGCCCAACAGGCCGTATCAACCCATGACCGCACGCATTTACAAGCCCGCCAAGAACGCGATGCAATCCGGGCTCGCCAAGACCAAGGAATGGCAGCTCGACTATGAGCCGGAACAGCCGCGCGTGATCGAGCCCTTGATGGGCTGGACCAGTTCCGGCGATACCCGCCAGCAGCTGACGCTGCATTTCCATAGCCGCGAAGACGCCATCGCCTATTGCGAGTGCGAGGGCATTCCCTACCAGGTGATCGAGCCGAAGCCGCCGGCGCGGCGCCGCGCCGCCTATTCGGACAATTTCGCCTTCCGCCGCGACATGCCCTGGACGCACTGAGCGGACGTTCGCCCGGCCTTCGGCAAAGTTCGCGCGCCGCGACACCGCGGCGCGCCATGCGATTGAGGTTGCATTGCGCCGCCGTGCGGTGACACGATGATCAGCCGCCCCGGCAGAGGGCGGCGTAACAACACGTTCTGTGGAAACGCATGCCGCTTCGATCGTCCGTCGATCCCGCTTCCTCGGATTTTGGCCGCAACGTCGAGGCGATGCGCGCAGCGGTCGCCGAGCTGCGCGACAAGCTGAACCAGATCGCCGGCGGCGGCGGCGAGGCCTCGCGAGCGAAGCATACGTCGCGCGGCAAAATGCTGGCGCGGCAGCGCGTCGACCTGTTGTGTGACCCCGGCACCGCGTTCCTGGAATTGTCGCCGCTGGCGGCGCACGGCCTGTATGGCGGCGACGTGCATTCCGCCTCGATCGTCACCGGGGTCGGCCGGGTGGCGGGGCGCGAATGCATGATCGTCGCCAACGACGCCACCATCAAGGGCGGCACCTATTACCCGATGACGGTGAAGAAGCATCTGCGCGCCCAGGACATCGCCCGCCAAAATAATCTGCCTTGCATCTACATGGTGGATTCCGGCGGCGCCTTCCTGCCGCAGCAGGACGAGATCTTTCCCGACGAGCGGCATTTCGGCCGGATCTTCTACAACCAGGCGCAGATGTCGGCTTTGGGGATTCCGCAGATCGCCATCGTGATGGGCTCCTGCACCGCCGGCGGCGCCTACGTGCCGGCGATGTCGGACGAGAGCATCATCGTGCGCCATCAGGGCACGATCTTTCTCGGCGGCCCCCCCTTGGTGAAGGCCGCCACCGGCGAGGTGGTCACCGCGGAAGAACTCGGCGGCGCCGACGTGCATTCCAGGCAATCCGGCGTCACCGATCACTACGCGCAGAACGACGCGCACGCGATCGGCATCGCCCGCAAAATCGTCGGCACGCTGAAGCCGCCGCAGCGTGCCGCGCTGAATTTGCGCGAGCCGCGCGAGCCGCTGTATCCGGCCGAGCAGCTTTACGGGATCGTCCCCGCCGACGCGCGAAAACCGTTCGACGTCCGCGACATCATTGCGCGCGTGGTCGACGGCTCGGAGTTCGACGAGTTCAAGAAGCTGTACGGCCAGACCTTGATCTGCGGCTTCGCGCATATCTGGGGCTTTCCGGTCGGCATCATCGCCAACAACGGCATCCTGTTCAGCGAGTCTTCGCTGAAGGGCGCGCATTTCATCGAGCTGTGCTGCCAGCGCGGCATTCCCTTGGTGTTTCTGCAGAACATCACCGGCTTCATGGTCGGCAAGAAATATGAAGCCGGCGGCATCGCCCGCGACGGCGCCAAGCTGGTCACGGCGGTCGCCACCGCCAACGTGCCGAAGTTCACCATCGTGATCGGCGGCTCCTACGGTGCCGGCAATTACGGCATGTGCGGCCGGGCCTATTCGCCGCGGTTTCTCTGGATGTGGCCGAATGCGCGGATCTCGGTGATGGGCGGCGATCAGGCGGCGATGGTGCTGAGCCAACTTCGCCGCGATAATATCGAGGCCAAGGGCGGCACGTGGTCAGCCGAGGACGAAGAGGCGTTTCGCGCGCCGACCAAGGCGCAGTTCGAGACCCAAGGCAGTCCGTATTACGCCACGGCGCGGCTGTGGGACGACGGCGTGATCGATCCCGCGGACACGCGGCTGGTGTTGGGCCTAGGTTTGTCGGCGTCGGCCAATGCGCCGATTCCGCCCACCACCTTCGGCCTGTTCAGGATGTGACGATGGCAAGGTCCGCGCTGTACCGTCGGTTTCGCACGCTGCTGATCGCCAACCGCGGCGAGATCGCCTGCCGGGTGATCCGAACCGCGCGCGCCATGGGGCTGCGCACCGTGGCGGTGTATTCCGAAGCCGACCGCGGTGCATTGCATGTGGCTGAGGCCGACGAGGCGGTGCTGATCGGCGAGGCGCGGGCGCGCGACAGCTATCTCGACATCGCGCGCGTCATCGCTGTCGCCAAGCAGAGCGGCGCCGAAGCGATCCATCCCGGCTACGGCTTTCTGTCGGAGAGCGCGGAGTTCGCGCAGGCCTGCGCCGATGCTGGAATCGTGTTCGTAGGCCCGACCGCCGCGATGATCACCGCGATGGGCTCCAAGTCCGGTTCGAAGCAGCTGATGGAACAAGCCGGTGTACCGCTGGTGCCGGGTTTTCACGGCGAAGCCCAGGACGAGGCCACGCTGGCGGACGCAGCTAACAGCATCGGCTATCCGGTGCTGGTGAAAGCCTCGGCGGGCGGCGGCGGCCGCGGCATGCGGGTAGTGCACACCGCAAATGAACTCAGCGCCGCGATCGTCAGCGCCAAGCGCGAGGCGAAAGCCGCGTTCGGCGACGACCGCATGCTGATCGAGAGATACGTTACAAACCCCCGGCACATCGAGGTGCAGGTGGTCGGCGACAGCCACGGCAACCTGGTGTCGCTGTTCGAGCGCGAATGCACTTTGCAGCGGCGGCACCAGAAGGTGATCGAGGAGGCGCCGTCGCCGACCTTGTCGCCGGCGCAGCGCGAGACGGTCTGCGCCGCGGCGCGCAAGGCCGCCGCCGCGGTGAACTACGTCGGCGCCGGCACCATCGAATTCGTCTCCGACGGCCGCGACGTCTTCTTCATCGAGATGAACACGCGACTGCAGGTCGAGCATCCGGTCACCGAGTTGATCACCGGCATCGACCTGGTCGAATGGCAACTCCGTGTCGCGTTCGGCGAGAAGTTGCCGCTCGCGCAGGACGAGATCAAGCTGAACGGCCACGCCATCGAGGCGCGGGTCTATGCGGAGAATCCGCAGAAGAACTTCATGCCCTCGGTCGGCACCATCAAGACCTGGCGCACGCCGCCGCAGACCCACGGCTTGCGGATCGACGCCGGCTATCGGCAGGGCGATAGCGTGTCGCCCTATTACGACGCGATGCTGGCCAAGGTGATCGCCTTCGCGCCGAGCCGCGACGCCGCGCTCGACCGGCTCGCGCGCGGGCTCGACGACACCGACATCCGCGGCGTGGTCACCAATACGGCCTTCCTCGCCGCGCTGCTGACGCATCCCGACGTGCGCGCCAACGCGATCGATACCGGCTTCATCGCGCGCGAGTTGGCGGCGCTGACGCCGGCGGCGGCGGAGCCCGGCGATCTCGAACTGTGTGCGGCGGTGGCGGCGATCCTGGTTGAGGAAGACAAGGCCGTGCATCGCGAGCCGGCCTCGCCATGGCGGACCGCGGGCTGGATGCCGGTCGGTCGCCGCGCCCGGGTGTTCGCGTTCCGCCACGGCGCCGCCGAGCACCGGGTGACGCTGCGCTACGGCAGCGGGCCGGCGGAGCTTGCGATCGGCGATCGGACTTTTGACTTCAGCACCGCCGCGCGTGACGACGGCGGCTTCGACCTGACGCTGGACGGCGCGCGCAGCCATGTCGTTGCAGTGATCGAGGGCCACGAGCTCTATCTGCGCAGCCGCAACGGCCGCTTCGACCTGCATTGGGTCGATCCGTTCGGCGGCGACGACGAGGAGCATGTCGGCGAGGACCGCATCGTGGCGCCGCTGCCGGGCACCGTGGTGGCGCTGTTGGCCGAGCAGGGCGCGACCCTAGAGAAGGGCGCGGCGATCCTCACGCTGGAAGTGATGAAGATGGAGCAGACGCTGCGCGCGCCGTTTGCCGGCGTGCTGACCCATCTGAAATGCAAGGTCGGCGACATCGTCCAGGAAGGCGTCGAACTCGCCGAGATCGAGCCTTCAGCCGCGTGAGGTGCGCATGAGTGACTCCGTTCGCATCGTCGAGGTCGGTCCGCGCGATGGGCTGCAGAACGAAAAGACGCCGATCGGCGTCGAAGCCCGCATCGGCTTCATCGAGGCGCTGCTGGGCGCCGGGCTCACCACCATCGAGGTCGGCGCCTTCGTCTCGCCTAAGGCGATCCCGCAGATGCAGGGCTCCGCCGAAGTGCTGCGCGGCGTGCAGCATCTCGCCGGGGAATTCCACGTGCTGGTGCCGAACGAAAAGGGCTATGACGCCGCGCGTGCCGCCGGAGCCAAAGTGATCGCGGTGTTCGCCTCGGCCTCGGAAGGATTCTCTCGCGCCAATATCAATTGCTCGGTGGAAGAGTCGATTGCGCGTTTCAAGCCGGTGATCGCGCGCGCGACAGCAGACGGCATCAAGGTGCGCGGTTATGTGTCTTGCGTGCTCGGCTGCCCCTATGACGGCGCGGTCGATCCGCAAGCCGTGGTCGATGTCGCGACCACGCTATGGGACCTCGGCTGCTATGAGGTCTCGCTCGGCGACACCATCGGCGTCGGCACCCCGAAGAAAGTCCGCGAATTGCTGCGCGCCTGCGCCGAGGCGGTGCCGATGCGAAGTCTGGCGATGCATTTCCACGACACCTACGGCCAGGCACTGGCGAATCTCTATGCCGGGCTGGAGGAGGGCGCGCGGGTGATCGACGCCGCCGCCGGCGGGCTCGGCGGCTGCCCCTATGCGCCGGGCGCCACCGGCAACGTCGCCACCGAGGACGTGGTCTATCTGCTCGAAGGTTTGGGAATCAGAACCGGCGTCGATCTCGACCGGCTGGTGACGGCGAGCAACGCGGTCGGTGCCCTCATCGGGCGCGCGCCGCCGAGCCGGGTGGCGGCGGCGATCGGCGCGAAGCAGCGGCGAACATCGTAGGTAAGCGTCTCCCACAGCCCGCCCACTGAATTCTACTTGCTCTCGGTGCGCTCGATGCTCCGGGTTAAGCTCTCTATTGCTTTGCGGAGGTCATCCGCGGTGCCCTTCAGCTCTGCCGCCATGGCAGGGCTAACCTGGTAGCCGGCTGACGGCGCACGATCGCTTGCGGCCGATGCGGTTGTCCTGGCAGCGGCTTGGTCATTGCGGTTGCCGCCGGATTTGATCTCCGGCGTAGGGTCGACGATCCTGGCGTAGACGAGCAGCGCGACACAAGCCGCCGTCATCACGGCGAGAATGACGAGAACGACGGAGAAAGTCATTCGATCAGACCTCCCAACAGCATCCTGCCACCCAAATGTAGTCCCAGCCCGATGACGAAGCAAACCGCTGCCAGCAAGATCACCTGATCCAGGTTCAGGATGGTCGGCAGCCCGGTTGCGAAGCTGACGATTGGGCCGAGCCCGCCGACCGAAAACACTGCTGCCCCAATCGTGTTCACGAAAGTGGCGGTGAGCTTGCGGCGCTCGTTATGGGAAGTCTTGTTCATGCAAGTTCCCCGGTCCGGTGGAACTCACTATGCCGTAGCAACTGGCGAACTGTCGAGCGTCCCCGGACGCCGCTATCGCTTCCGGGTTGGTTACTTCATCGCCGTCCGCAGCCCGAGCCGACCCGCCAAATCCTGGGTGAACTGCCAGGCGACGCGGCCGGAGCGCGAGCCGCGGGTGGTCGCCCATTCCAGCGCCTCGCGCTGCAATTCGGTGTCGTCGAGCGCGATGCCGAAATGCGCGCAATAGCCGCGCACCATCGCCAAGAATTCGTCCTGGCTGCATTTGTGAAAGCCGAGCCACAGCCCGAAGCGGTCGGACAGCGAGACCTTCTCCTCGACCGCTTCGCCCGGATTGATCGCGGTGGAGCGCTCGTTCTCGACCATCTCGCGGGCCAACAGATGCCGGCGGTTCGAGGTGGCGTACAGGATCACATTGTCGGGGCGGCCCTCAATGCCGCCTTCCAGCACCGCCTTCAGCGACTTGTAGGAGGCGTCGTTGCCGTCGAACGACAGGTCGTCGCAGAACACGATGAAACGGAATTGCGAGGCCCGCAGAATCGTCATCAACGCCGGCAGGCTCTCGATGTCCTCGCGGTGGATCTCGATCAGCTTCAGGAGGCCTGCGACCTCCGGCTTGGCGTTGACGCTGGCATGCGCCGCTTTGACCAGGCTCGATTTGCCCATGCCGCGGGCGCCCCACAGCAGCGCGTTGTTGGCGGGCAGGCCGGCGGCGAAGCGTTCGGTGTTCTCGATCAGAATGTCGCGCATCCGCTCGATGCCCTGCAACAGTTCGAGATCGACCCGCGACACCCGCGGCACCGGCGCCAGCCGGCCCTCGGGATGCCAGATGAAGGCCTCGGCCGCCGAAAGCTGCTCGCCCTGATTCTTAAGTTTCGGCGCGGCGGCCGCCAAACTTGCCGCGATCGCCTCCAGCGCGCGCGCGATCCGCTGCTCGGCGGTATCGATGGCGGGCTTCGGACGTTTTGTCGCGGCTTTGCGGGATTTCGCCGCGACGCTGGCTTTGGCGGCGCGCGCCGCGGTTTTTCCGGGTTTTTTCGGCATCTTCCCCATTCCTGACCGCGCAGCCATATCGGGCCGGATCACGGCCGGCAAGCGCCCGAAATGAACGGCTGGGCAGCGTTGCAATTGGGACCGCGGCCGCTATAGTCCGCGCGAATTTGCCAGGACCGGCCGGCTTGCAAGCCCAGCGCCGGCTCGTTTCATTTCACGGGGATTGTGATGCTGATTACTCCTGCGTTTGCTCAGGCCGCCGGCTCAGCCGGCGACACCAGCAGCATGTTGATGTCGCTGCTGCCGTTCGCGTTGATCTTTGTCATCATGTACTTCCTGATCCTGCGCCCGCAGCAGAAGAAGGTGAAGGAACATGCCGAACTGGTGAAGAACGTGCGCCGCGGCGACACCATCATCACCTCGGGCGGTTTGGTCGGCAAGGTCACCAAGGTGGTCGATGACGACAGCCTGGAGTTCGAAGTCGCCGACGGCGTCCGGGTGCGCCAGATGCGCCAGATGATCACCGGGGTGCGCGCCAAGGGCGAGCCGCTGAAGGAAAAGGACGTCAAGGAAGCCAAGGGCAGCAAGCAGCCCAAGGAAACCCAGGACGCCAAGGACGCCAAAGACGTGGCGGAGTCCAAGGACGATTCGGCCACCAAGTAACCGGCCGCCCATGGCGGTCACGGCGTTTCGCAGCCGCGGCGCGCCCCTTTTCAAGGTCTGACGGGTCAACTCGATGCTGTATTTCACGCGGTGGAAGGCGCTGGCGATCATTCTGACCGCGCTGGCGGTCTGCCTATGCGCGGTTCCGAATTTCTTCCCGGAAGCCACCGTCAAGACCTGGCCGAAATGGGCGCAGCGCCATCTGGTGCTGGGGCTCGATCTGCAGGGCGGCTCGCACATCCTGCTCGAGGTCGATTCCAACTCGGTGCGCAAGGACAAGCTCGACCAGGTCCGCGACGACACCCGCCGCACCCTGCGCGATGCCAAGATCCCCTACACCGGCCTTGCGGTGCGCAACGACGCCGTCGAAGTACGGATTTCCAAGGACAGCGACGTTGCGACCGCGCTCAGCAAGCTGCGTGAGCTGTCGCAACCGCTCGGCGGCCTGATGGGGCAGAGCGGCCAGCGCAACCTTGAGGTCTCCGACGCCGGCTCCGGGTTGATCCGGCTCGCGGTCACCCAGGCGGCGATCACCGAGCGGATCCGGCAGTCGGTCGAACAGTCGATCCAGATCGTCGAGCGCCGCGTCAATGAACTCGGCACCGTCGAGCCGTTGATCCAGCGCCAGGGCATCGACCGTATTCTGGTGCAGGTGCCCGGCCTGCAAGATCCGACCCGGCTGAAGGAACTGCTCGGCAAGACCGCCAAGCTGGATTTCCGCATGGTGGATCCCACGGTGCCGGCGGATCAGGTGCGGCAGGGCGGCGGCGTGCCGCCGGATTCCGACCTGTTGATGGGCGCGCAGGCCCCGAAACAGCCCTACGTCATCAAAAAGCAGGTGCTGGTGTCGGGCGGCGACCTCACCGACGCGCAGCCCGGCTTCGACCAGCGCTCCGGCGAGCCGATCGTCTCGTTCCGCTTCAACACCTCCGGCGCGCGCAAATTCGCCCAGGCCACCACCGACAATGTCGGGCAACCGTTCGCGATCGTGCTCGACAACGAGGTGATCTCGGCGCCGGTGATCCGCGAGCCGATCACCGGCGGCTCCGGGCAGATTTCCGGCAGCTTCACCGTGCAGCAGGCCAACGACCTCGCCATCCTGCTGCGCGCCGGCGCCTTGCCCGCGCCGCTCACCATCATCGAGGAGCGCACCGTCGGCCCCGGGCTCGGTCAGGACTCGATCGAGAAGGGCGAACTCGCCGCCTATGTCGGCTCGATCCTCGTCATCGTGTTCATGCTCTTGACCTACCGGCTGTTCGGCGTGTTCGCCAACATCGCAGTCGCCATCAACGTGGCGATGATCTTCGGCGTGCTGTCGCTTTTGAATGCGACGCTGACGCTGCCCGGCATCGCCGGCATCGTGCTGACCGTCGGCATCGCGGTCGACTCCAACGTGCTGATCTACGAGCGTATCCGCGAGGAAATCCGCGGCGGCCGCACCGCGATCTCGGCGATCGACGCCGGCTTCAAGCGCGCGCTGTCGACGATTCTGGATTCCAACATCACCACCTTCATCGCCGCGGCGGTGCTGTTCTACATCGGCACCGGACCGGTGCGCGGCTTCGCCGTGACGCTCGGCATCGGCATCCTCACCACGGTGTTCACCGCCTTCACGCTGACCCGCCTGATCGTCGCGGCTTGGGTGCGGTGGAAGCGGCCGCACAGCGTGCCGATTTGAGATTACGGAGCTCGCTGTGACACACTGGATCTTGATTGGGCTTGGCGCCGTGATCGCGGTGCTGACGGTTGTCAGCATCATGGGCTGGCTGCCGTCGCTGCGCATCGTCCCCGACGACACCCATTTCGACTTCACCCAGTTTCGCCGGATCAGTTTTCCGATCTCGGCGCTGCTGTCGATCGCCGCGATCACGCTGTTCTTCACCCACGGCTTGAACTTCGGCATCGACTTCAAGGGCGGTACGCTGCTCGAGGTGCAGGCCAAGACCGGCGCCGCCGATATCCCGGCGATGCGCGCGACGCTGAGCGCGCTCGGTCTCGGTGACGTGCAGTTGCAGCAGTTCGGCGGTCCCGCCGACGTGCTGATCCGGGTCGCTGAACAACCCGGCGGCGACGCCGCGCAGCAGGAAGCGGTGCAGAAGGTGCGCGCCGCGCTCGGCGACAATGTCGAGTACCGCCGCGTCGAAGTGGTCGGGCCGCGGGTGTCCAGCGAACTGTTGGCCTACGGCATGCTCGGGCTGATGCTGGCGATCTTCTCGATCCTGATCTACCTCTGGTTCCGCTTCGAATGGCAGTTCGCGCTCGGCGCGATGATCGCCAACGTCCACGACATCGTGCTGACCATCGGCTTCATGTCGATCACCCAGGTCGATTTCGATCTCACCTCGATCGCGGCGCTGTTGACGATTCTCGGCTACTCGTTGAACGACACCGTGGTGATCTACGACCGGATTCGCGAAATGCTGCGGCGTTACAAGAAAATGCCGATGCCGCAACTCCTGAACGAATCGATCAATTCGACGCTGTCGCGCTCGATCATCACCCACGTCACGGTGACGCTGGCGCTGTTGGCGCTGCTGCTGTTCGGCGGTCACGCCATCCATAGCTTCACCGCGGTGATGATGTTCGGCGTGGTGCTGGTCGGCACCTACACGTCGATCTTCATCGCGGCTCCGATCCTGATCTACCTTGGCGTCGGCATGAACCGGCACGACGCCAAGGAGCCGGCGTCGAAGCCCTGATGGCGGAGGATCCGTCGGACAGCCTGCATCTTCCGAGATCGGCGCCGATCGACTCCTACGGCAAGGGCGGGTTCTATTTCGCCGAGATGTCGCACCAGGGCTCGCTGCTGTGCCTGCCGGATGCGATCTGGGCATGGCCGGTCAGCGATCCGGCGCAGATCGATGAGTATTCGCTGCGCCGGGTGATCGAGAATGCCAACGCCATCGACACGCTGATCATCGGCACTGCCAACCAGGTCTGGCAGCCTTCGGCGAGTTTGCGCAACGCGATGCGCCGGATCGGCATCGTGCTCGATCCGATGCAGACCGGGCCGGCGATCCGCACCTACAACATCATGATCGGCGAGCGGCGCCGGGTCGCCGCGGCGCTGATCGCGGTGGCATGAGCGCCGCCGCGACCGCCGACGACGGCAACGCGGCGTTCTGCGCTGACTTGGTGCGCAATCACGATTTCGACCGCTATGCCGCAACGCTGTTCCTCGACGCCGAGCATCGCCGCGCGGCGCTGGCGCTCGCCGCCTTCAACGTCGAGATCGTGCGGGTGCGCGACCAGGTCAGCCAGCCGTTGCCCGGCGAAATCCGGCTGCAATGGTGGACCGACATGCTGGCGGGCCAGGGCCATGGCGGCGTCGAGGGCAACCCGGTCGCCGCCGAATTGCAGCGGGCGATCGGGCGTTACGCGCTGCCGGTGGCGCCGCTGTCGAGGCTGATCGAGGCGCATATTTTCGATCTCTACAACGACCCGATGCCGGACCAGACCACGTTCGAGGTTTATCTCGACGAGACCTCGGCGGCGCTGTTGGCGCATGCGGCGCAGCTGCTCGGGCCGGCTTCCGACGACATCGCGCATCTGGCGCATCACGCCGGCCTTGCGGTCGGCGGTTCGCGGCTGCTCGCGGCGTTCCCGCGCGACGCGGCGCGTCGGCAGCTGTTCGTGCCGGCGGATCTGTTGCAGCGCTCCGGTGCGACGTTGGAAGACGCCTTCGCCGGCAAGCTCACGCCTGAGCTGCGCGCCGCGCTGGAGCAACTGGCTGCCGAGGCGAGGGCGCATCTCGATCAGGCGCTGACGTTATTGTCCGAGGCGCCGCGTGAGATCCGGCCGGCGTTGCTGCCGCTGGCGCTGGCGCAGCGCGATCTGGCGCAAATGGCGCGCCCGGAGTGGGATGTCATGCAGCCGCAGCCGCGCTCGCGGCTGGCGACGCTGTGGACGCTGTGGCGGGCGAGCCGGTCGCGGGCGTTCCGGGGCTGATTACCCGGTGCCTGTGTCCCGGGCGCGATGCGGCACGAAGTGCCGCTTCGCAGAACCGGGACCGTTACGGACGCCGCGTTTCGTAATGGCCCCGGCTTAGCACTGCATCACGCCGCACCGGACGATGCTTCGCATCGCCGGCGCAGCGCGCTGCACTGCATCCGGGGCACGATGAACTCTTCTGCATTTTCCGGAAATCAAGCCGCCGCCGCAGCGCCCGGCAAATTCTCCGCAATCCAGCCGTCGAGGTCGGCCAGCGCGCGGGCGCTGAGCGCCTGTTTCTTGGCGACGGTCTTGTCGGGGCCGCGCAGCTTCTTGCCGTCGGCGCCGTGGGTCGGTGGGCTTTCCAGCGGCGGGAACAGGCCGAAATTGACGTTCATCGGCTGGAACGAGCGCGGCCCGGCGTCGATGGTCTCGATGTGGCCGCCGGTGATGTGGCCGAGCAGGGCGCCGAGCGCCGTGGTTGATGGCGGCGGCGCCAATGCGATGTCGCGCGCCTCTGCGGCGGCGTACAGCCCGGCGATCAGCCCGATCGAGGCGGATTCCACATAGCCCTCGCAGCCGGTCATTTGCCCTGCGAAGCGCAGCCGCGGCTCGGCGCGCAGCCGGAGCTGCTGATCCAATAGCTTCGGCGAGTTAAGAAACGTGTTGCGATGCAGCCCGCCAAGCCTTGCAAACTCGGCGTTTTCCAATCCCGGAATGCTGCGGAAAATGCGGCTCTGCTCGCCATGCTTCAGCTTGGTCTGGAAGCCGACCAGATTGTACAGCGTGCCGAGCTTGTTGTCCTGACGCAGCTGCACGATGGCGTAGGGCTTCACGGTGGGATCTTTGGGATTGGTCAGGCCGACCGGCTTCATCGGGCCGAACCGCAGCGTTTCAGCGCCGCGCTCCGCCATCACTTCGATCGGCAGGCAGCCGTCGAAGTAAGGCGTATTGGTCTCCCAGTCCTTGAAGTCGACCTTGTCGCCGGAGATCAATGCGGCGACGAAGCCCTCATACTGTTCGCGGGTCATCGGGCAATTGATGTAGTCGGCGCCGTTGCCGCCGGGGCCGACCTTGTCGTAGCGCGACTGGAACCAGGCCACCGACATGTCGATGGAGTCGCGGTGCACGATCGGCGCGATGGCGTCGAAGAACGCCAGCGAATCTTCCCCGGTCAAAGCCTGGATCGCCGACGCCAGCGGCGCCGAGGTCAAGGGACCGGTCGCGATCACCACATGGCCCCAGTCCGATGGCGGCAGGCCGTCGAGCTCGCCGCGCTGCAATTCGATCAAAGGATGTTCGGCGAGCGCCTTGGTCACCGCGGCGGAGAAGCCGTCGCGATCGACCGCCAGCGCGCCGCCGGCCGGCACCTGGTTGGCATCGGCCGCGCGCATCACCAGCGAGCCGAGCTTGCGCATTTCGGCATGCAGCAGCCCGACCGCGTTGTTGGCAGCGTCGTCGGAGCGAAACGAGTTGGAGCAGACCAGTTCGGCCAGCCCCTCGGTGCGATGCGCTTCGGTCATCCGCGCCGGGCGCATCTCATGCAGCACCACGCGGACGCCGGCTTGCGCGATCTGCCAGGCGGCTTCGGAGCCGGCGAGGCCGCCGCCGACGACGTGAACGGTTTTCAAAGGATCGGTGATCATGCGCCACAGCTAGCGCGTTTCGCCGCAAAGGGAAATCGCAACGAGCCGGGAACTCGCAGCCGCAGATACGACAACGCCCGCATCAAGCGGGCGTAATCGGAACACCGAACTAGGCAATGGGATCAGCCGTGATAGTGACCCGACGCAACGCGGGGAATGTCCGAGCGATCGAGGCCGATATCGGCCAATTCTCGGTCGCTGAGCTGGGACAATTCGCTCACATTGCGCTGATAGTCCCGAAATTCGCGGATCATGCGGATGAGCGAAAGTAACATGGTAGTCTCCTCGATATTCGTGATTCAGCCCTTGGAGGGAAGCCTCATCGCGGAACGGAAATATAGGGGAATATCGCGGCGCCAAACAGTGTAAATGCTGCGATGCAGCTAAGCCGGGGGCGCATGGCCCGGGCAAGGAATGAGTAACCAATTCCGTCTCCGGGGTCAGTTACA
The DNA here is from genome assembly GCF_000013745.1 of Rhodopseudomonas palustris BisB18. Classification (GTDB taxonomy): domain Bacteria; phylum Pseudomonadota; class Alphaproteobacteria; order Rhizobiales; family Xanthobacteraceae; genus Rhodopseudomonas_A; species Rhodopseudomonas_A palustris_F. The sequence goes on along the minus strand of NC_007925.1, from coordinate 3,009,158 downwards.
AATCGCCTGCATGGCGACGTCGCCGGAGCCTAAGAAGCGCCGTCAGTATGCTACCAAATCGATTATTTGCAAGACCTTGTGCGAGGAACCTGCATTTTTTGATTCGCGTTGATCGATCGCTCCGATTGCGACTAAAGGCGAAATGATTCCGGGTTTCCGCTGCACGTCGCATGCGAAAACACCGGTTGAAGCGCAATTCAGTAGGATTACGGAGGCTCTTTCGGAGCGGTCGCCGACAGGTCCTTTCGCAACCGCGAAAGCCCTGCCGGCGAGGTTTCGCCTAGCGGGAATCGCGCTTCCATTGGAACAGCGCGACCGGGAAATCGGCGGCCGATCGCTTGATCGGGTTGGCGGGCGGGATCACCGGTGGAAACGGGTTGGGTTCCACCACCTTGCGATAGAGATGCCAGGTGGCGTGGCCGAGCAGCGGGATCACCACGGCGAGGCCCAGGAAGGCCGGCAGCGAGCCCAGCACCAGCAGCGCGGCGACGATTAAGCCCCAGGCGGCCATGGCGAGTGGATTGCGCCACACCGCGCGCAGCGAGGTGGCGACGGCGTCGACAAAGCCGGCTTGGCGGTCGAGCATGATCGGGAACGCCACCACGCTCAGACACAGCGTCACCACGGCGAACAGGAAGCCGGCGCCGCAACCGATCAGGATCAACCGCCAGCCCTCCGGCGTGGTCAGCACCAGCCGGATGAAGTCCGGGATCGCCGCCGCCGGCGCATTGCCGAAGGTGGAGACATAGATCGCTTGCGCGGTGGCGATCCAGGTGACGAAGATCGCCAGCAGCAGCGCGCCGAGCCCGAGCATGGCGCCGAACGAGGGCGAGCGCAGCACCGCGGTGGCGTGCCAGGCCGAGGCTTGCTGGCCGAGTTCGCGGCGGCGGCTGAGTTCATAGAGCCCAAGGGCTGCGAACGGGCCGATCAGCGCGAAGCCGGCCGCCATCGGAAACAACAGCGGCAGCACCGAATAGCCGAGCACGGCGCGGGCCAGCACCAAGCCGAGCACCGGATAGATCACGCACAGCATGATGGCGTGGCTCGGCACCGCCTTGAAATCCTCCCAGCCGAGTCGCAACGCGGCGTGCAGGTCGGACAGCGAGATCTTGCGGATCGTCGGCGGCACGGCGCGCCGGGCTTGCGGCGCCGCTTGTCGCGCGTCGCCGGACTCGGCGTCCGCATGCTCGGTAAAGCGGGGATCGTCGGCAAATTCGTCGGAATATGGCGTGGCCATGCTCGTGCCTCCCTCTGCGCACGGGATCGCCGCCGAACCGGCGACGTCGTGCTTGGTGATCACGAGCTGACCAGACGCGAGAGCAAAGACCTGATCTTGCCGCGACCTGTTGATGGAGCCTAACGCCGATCGCCACCGGCGGTTGCTCACGCTTGGGTGATGCCGCCGCGCGCGATGCCGCAGAGCCCCGTCGTCAACGCTGCCGCGCGCGGCGGGAACAACGCCGCAACCCGCCAGTTAGTCAGCGTCCCGCAGGCCGGATTGCCGGCAATCGACTGCGGCCCGATCGGTTCCCGATCAGTTTTCCACCTGGAGCACCCCATGAGCATTTTCGGAAAGATTATCAGCGCGATCTTCGGCACCCACGCCGAGGCCGCGCCGGGCGGCACCACCGCGGGTGGACCGTCGAGCGCACCGGGCAGTTCGACTGCCGGGGCGCCGGGGCAGAGTGTCGAGGTCGCGCCGATCCTCGACAAGGCCGTGGCCGACAAGCACGAAAAGCTCGAATGGCGCACCTCGATCGTCGATCTGATGAAGGCGCTGGATATCGACTCCAGCCTGAGCGCGCGCAAGGAGCTGGCGAAGGAACTCGGCTTCAGCGGCGACATGAACGAGTCCGCGACCATGAACATCTGGCTGCACAAGCAGGTGATGAGCAAGCTCGCCGCCAATGGCGGCAAGCTGCCGGCCGATATCAAACACTGACCGCCGACCGGCTGACGCCACTCCGGCGACGCCACGCGGCCGACGACAATCAAAAAGGCCCGCACTGTGCGGGCCTTTTTTCAATTGCGATTGCTGTTTGCTCGGCGCATAGGCGCGCCGCGGAAGGAAGCTCAGCCCTTCAGGTCAGCATATTCCGGATGGGCGTCGAGATAATCGGCGACGAACCCGCAACCGGCGACCACTTTCAATCCCTCGGCGCGAATCAATTCCAGCGCGCCCCTCACCAGTCGCGAAGCGATGCCGCGGCCGCGCAGCGCCGCCGGGGTTTCGGTGTGGGTGATGATCACCTTGCCGTCGGCGCGACGGTAGCTGGCAAAGGCGAGCGAGCCCTGGGCGTCCAGCTCGAAACGATGGCAAGGCTTGTTGTCACGAACGGTGACGGTGATGTCGATCTTATTCACGGCGTTCCCCTGTATGTCTCGCGCAGCACGCACATCGGCATGATTGCAGCATTTTTCAAGTGCGGGTTAACCCCGGGCCACGGTCCCAGCTTTGCAGCGACGGCGCCATCGCGGTGGATGTCGCCACCGTTGTCAGTCTCCGCCATCGCGCGCAGCCTAACGCGCGATGGGGTAGGTGGTTTCATTCTCATTTCGCCGCCCGCGCTTGGCTGCCTGGCTCAGCTTGCAGAGCTCGGCGCGGATCGACCGAGGCCATTATAGCGCGGATCGAGCCGGTGGTGATCGCGATATTGCGCCGCAGTCCCCGCAACGGTGCTATGAGCGGTGATCGCGCGGCGCTTGCCGCCGCGCCCGAATCAGGAGCGCCTCATGGCCAACGACAAAGGCCCCAACATCAAGAAGAAACAGAAGTGCAAGAACTGCGAAGGCAAGGGCACGTTGAAGAAGGGCGACAAGGTGGTGACCTGCCAGCGCTGCAAGGGCAGCGGCGTCAGGTAAGCGCCCGGGCTCAGATATAGCCCAGCACGCTCCACCACACGCCGCCGACGCCGACCAGGATCAACAGGTTGACCACGCTCATCACCAGCCCCGCGATCCACCACTCGTTCAAGGTGATGTAGCCGGAGCCGAAGATGATCGGCGCGGTGCCGGTGGCGTAATGCGTCAGCGACATGTTGAGCGACGACGAGAACGCCAGCAACAGGCCGAGCAGCATCGGCGGGGTGCCGAGCGCGATGCCGGCGGCAAAGAACGCGGCGAACATCGCGGTGACGTGCGCGGTGGTCGAGGCGAAAAAGTAGTGCGCGTAGAAATACACCACCACCAGGATCGCCGCCGACGCCTTCCAGTCCAGCCCCAAATGGGTGATGCCGCCCTGGATGGTCAGCGAGAACCATTTGGTGAGGCCGAGATTGCCGAGGAAGGTCGCCATCATCACCAGCGCGGCGAACCAGATCAAGGTGTCCCAAGCGCTCTTGGCCTTGAGGATGTCGTCCCACTCCAACACGCCGGTGACCAGCAGCAGCGCCAGGCCGACGAAGGCGGTGGTGGTGGGGTCGAGCGCGAACGCCGGACCGAACAACCAGACCGGCACGCCGGCCCACACCGCCAGCATCATGATCAGCACGCACAGCGTGATTGCTTCGGGAGTCCGCATCGGTCCGAGCTTGGCCAGTTCGGCGCTGGCCATCTCCTTGGCGCCCGGGGTGTGGGTGATCTGCGGCGGATACAGCAGGTAGAGCACCAGCGGCATCACCAGCAGCATCACCAGGCAGGGCAACAGCGCCGCCAGCGCCCATTGCCCCCAGCTGATCGAGACCGCCCCGGCGGTGGCCGCCGCGATCAGCGCCACGCACAGCGGATTGGGCGCGGTGGCGGTGATGAACATCGCCGAGGTGATCGGGTTGGTGTTGTAGTTCACCAGCGCCAGATAACGGCCGATGCTGTTCTGGGTGCCGAGCTCGGGGCTCGACCCGTAGCTGTCGGCGATCGAGCGCATGATCGGATGGATGATGGCGCCGCCGCGCGCGGTGTTGCTCGGCGTCACCGGCGCGATCACCAATTCGGAAAACACCAAGCCGTAGGCCACGCCGAGCGTCTTCTTGCCGAACAGCTTGACGAAGTAGAAGCCGATGCGGCGGCCGAGCCCGGTCTTGGTCACCGCCAGCGCCACCATCACCGCGCTGACGATCAGCCAGATCAGCGGATTGGCGAAGCCGGACAGCGCGTCGGCCAACGCCGCGGCGGGCTTGGTCGGGTTGGTGACGCCGGTGATCGCCACCAGCGCGATGGCGAGGATCGACAGCGCGCCGAGCGGCATCGCCTTGCCGATGATCGCCACGATGGTGCCGACGAACAGCGCGAACAGATGCCAGGCATTCGGCGCGACGCCGGCCGGCACCGGAATCGCGAACCAGATGATCAGCGTCAGACAGACGACGACCGCAGTCGGAACCGGGCGGGGCAGAACCAGATGTTTCATGGGGAGGCCTCGAAGGTGCGCAGCGAGGCGGCGTTCGAGGCGGGAGCAAAGGCCCGTATCAGTCACTGCCAGCGGGTGCGCGCGGTCTAGCGTCACGGCTGTTAGTTAGCACGCGGTATTTTCAAACGCAGTGCTGCGTGCGTGGAACGCATGGCGCTCATCAGGAATGATACGGAGGCGAAGCCGCCGCCGTTCGCACAGCGGTCCTATCGATGGCTGCGGCTTATCGCGCGCGTCGATGCGATTTATCGCAGCGACACGCGCAGCGCGAAGAGCGACGGCGGTGCGCGGTGATCGCGCTCACACCATTCCTTCGTCGGGAATTTTCAGCACGGTGCCGCAGGCCTTGCAGCACACCGCGTCGCGGTCGTGCCGCTGCAGGCCGCAGGTGGGGCAGGGAAACCGCACCTTGTCGGGGCTGAGCAAAGCGCGCGCGAGATTGAAGAACAGCGTGACGCCGAAGATCATGATGACGACGCTGATCAGCCGGCCGGCGGTGCCCTGCAGCGTGATGTCGCCGAAGCCGGTCGTAGTAAGCGCGGTGACGGTGAAATACAGCGCGTCCGCATAGTTGCCGATTTCGGGGTTGCGGAATTTCTGGGTTTCATAGACCACCGAGGTCATCACGAAAATGAACACCGCGAGGTTGGTGACCGCGATGATGACTTCTTCGTTGCGGCGGAAAAAGCGGCTGTCGCTGCGCAGCCGCGCCAGCATCTGATAGTTGCGCAATAGCCGCAGCGTGCGCAGGATCCGCAGGAAGCCGCCGCCTTCGCCGGCGAGCGGCGCCAGAAACGACACGATCGCCACAATATCGGTCCAGGTCGCCAGCCGGGTGAACTCGCGCAGCGGGCGCCGGCTGATCGCCAGCCGCGCGGCGAAATCGATCAGGATCAACACGCCGAACACCAGGTCGAGCGTTTCGACCAGCTCGTTGGACGGCAGAAACGAGGTGGCGATGATGAACGTCACCGCGACGATGTCGAACGCCAGCAGCGCATAGCGAAAGGCGACGCCGCGCGGCGTGGTGCCTTCGTAGAGTTCGCGGACGCTGGCCTTGAGGTCCTGGTAGGTCATCGCCACACTAGGCCTGCTTCGCGGCGCGACCGCAACCGGCAAAAGCCACGAGGATGGCGGCGGCCGGCCGAGGTCCGGCCGGCGATGATTTAGCGGGCTTGGACGAAGATCCGATCAGCCGCAATTCCAGATCGGCCCGATCGGCGTCCGGGTCCAACACGGGCCGAAGCTGCCGCCATTGTAGCGCCCGCGGTAGAAGCCCGGCCGCCCGAGATAATGCAGCTCGCCGTCGTAGCCGTAATATTGCGGCACCGGATCGATGTACCAAGGCCGCCGTTTGCGCAGCGCCTTCCGCGACGCCGGAGTGTTGTCGGCGAACGGCGGCAGACTGTTGTTCGGCGGCTGATGATAACCGGGCAGAAAGCCGTAGCCGTGCCAGCGTTGCGACGGCTTCTTCGCCGGAGCCGACGACGCTGCGACCGGCAGCAGCGCCAGCGCGACGACCATCGTCAGAGAGGCGAGGCGGGACATCGCCGCAGCATAGCCGCCGGGCGGCTGGAAGGCGATTGAAATCAGAGGTCGCGGGCACGCGCGTTCGCGGCTGCGACACCGCTCAATAGGCCGCGGCGGCGTGGCCGCCCCAGCGATAATTCAGCCGCAGCGTCACCAGATCGACGTCCTGATGGATGCGGTCGCTGGCATAGGCGGTGCCGGCCGGCGCCACCGTGCCGATATTGGTGAACCGGATCAGCTTGTCCTGCATGAACATGTGATCGTATTCGACGCCGACCGACCAGGCGCCGCCGAAGCCATACTCCACGCCGAGCCCGACCACCGCGCCCCAGCGGGTGTCCTTCACGGCGTCGCTGATCTGCACGCCGTTGGAGGTGAGGTAGCCGGTGTAGCGATCCGAGGTCACCGCGCCGCCGGCCTTGAGATAGACCAGGGTGTTGCCCCAGGCATTGCCGATCTGGCCGGTGAACAGCCCGAAGGAGTCGACCTTGGTGGCGTTGACCACGGTCGGGAAGGCGACGCTGATATTGCTGCCGTTGAAATCCGCCCAGTTGCCCTGCGCCTCGACGCCGAACACCATATTGGCGGCCTGCCAGCGATAGCCGACCTGGCCGCCGGCGGTGCCGCCGGTGGCGTCGTGGCAGCCTTCCGAGCTGAGAAAACTGCCCGCCGCATTGACGAAATCCCAGCATTTGCGGCTGGAGCCCCAGCCGCCATTGCCGCCGAGATAGAACCCGCTCCAGCCGTAGACCGGCGCGCTGATCGCCTTGGCATAGGGCGCGGCGGCGACGTCGGCGGCGGACGCGGAACTCACCATCGCAAGGGCGGCAAAAGAGGCGAGCATGAACCGGATCATCGCGTTTCCTCTGGGCTGAGCGAATCAATCTCTCCCAGCAGCCTAAGGTTGCGCGGCGAAAATCTTGTCTCTTAAATGGGACAGTGCGGAAGTATCGCGCGGCGCAGGGCGGCTCGACCGCTTAGTCATGCATCGACGAGCGTTGCTGAGGGTGAGCGCGGCGATCGATGTCGATCGCGTGCCGATCAGCGCATCTCGAATAATTCCTGGTGGAAACGCGAGGTCGGCAGGCCTTGCGCCAGCATCGCGCTACGCATGGCGACGCCAAAGCCGCGCGGACCGCAAAACCAGACGTCGGCCTGTTTCCAATCCGGAACCATCACCGTCAGGCTCTCCAGCGTCAGCCGACCGGCCTGTGATCCATCCACCAGATGAAAGGCGACCCCGGTCTGTTCGGCCAATTGCCGGATCGGAGCCAGGAACGCGGGGTCCGGCGCATTGGTGGCGTAGAACAGATCGACCGGATCCGTTCGGCCGACACGGGCAAGCTGCCGTAGCCGCGCGATGAATGGCGTGACGCCGACCCCGCCGCCGATCCAGATCTGGCGATGGCTGGCGCCTTCAAAGTTGAACCGGCCGTAAGGGCCTTCAACGACGACGCCCTGACCCAGATGCAGATTGCCCGCCAGGGTTCGGGTGTAGTCGCCGAGCCCCTTGATCGAGAACAGCAGCAGCCCGTCATCATGCCATGCCGAGGAAATCGTGAAGGGGTGAGCATCCTCGACATCGTCGAAATTCACGAATGCAAACTGGCCGGCCTGATGTCCGGGCCAGGTGGTTTCCAGCCGGATCTCGACGTCGAGCACCTGATTGCCGTCATAGAGCGCCAGCTTGGCAATCGATCCGGAAGCCCGGCGCGACAGCCCGATCTTGCGGAACAGCGCAATCAGGGCGGCCAGCGTTCCGGCCATCAGCAACAGCGCCAGCACCGGACCGAGCGGCCTAAGCCAGTAACTGCGATCGATCAGGATGACGGCGTGAAACACCAGCACCAGATAGATCGCCGGCATCAAGCGATGGGTCTTGAAAAAGTATTTGTACGGAAACCGCTTCCACAGCGCCAACGCCACCAGCGCGAGGAGCAGATAGAACGCCCATTCACCGATCTCGGCGGCCGGATGCTTGAGCTCGCGAAACAGGTCGAAACCGGTCGCGACTTCTTTCGCATGCGGCGGCTTCGGCGGCACGGCGAACAGCCCGAGCTCGCTGAGCCACGACGGCCCCTTGCGCAACACAAAATGCGCGATGGCAAATCCGAGCGCCGCCAGCCCCAGCCATTTGTGCAGCCGATAGAACTTGTCGAGACCGCCGAGCGCAGTCTCGAACCACAGCGGCCGGGCCGCCAGGATCACGCCGACCGACATCAGGCCGAGCGCCAGCACGCCGCTGCCATAGACCAGGGTGGTGCGCGTCGCCCAGAATCCCTGCGACAGCGCGTCCGGCGCCAGGCTGAGCAGCCAGAGCCCCGCCAGCCCGACCACGGCGAAGGCAAATGTGGTGGTCAGTCGTGTGAACTGCATGCGCGTCGATCCAATCGGTGAAATCAGCAACGCGCATGTCTTCCGGCTGAAGCCGGCCATCAGCGTGTCTTCGGCGCTTATAGGCGTCCTGCACGGCCAACCTGTCTCTTATTGCACACGACTGCGATTTTGCGCGTGGGGGGAAGCGGTCAAGCTCGTGGACGTCAGGCGATGGATGTCGCAAGCGCTCGACCCATCTTGCACGCAGAGCTCGCCGCCGCGCCACCATTACGGTTCAGCTCGCTGAACGGATGACGCCGGCGGCCAGTTCATGGTATCAATCCAAGATATTTGGACTGCGACTTCAGAGGCTGCCATGCCCCACGAACGCATCGAATTCAATCCGGACGTGATGGGCGGCAAGCCGGTGATCCGCGGCACTCGGGTTCCGGTTGAACTGATCCTGCGCAAACTCGGCGCCGGGCTGCCGGCCGCCGCGATCCTCGCCGACCACCCGCGGCTGACGCAGGACGATATTTTGGCGGCGCAGGCCTTCGCTGCCGACTATCTCGCTGATGAAGACGTCATCTATGGCTGAGCATGCGCGGACACGTTCGGCGCGCTTGCTGACAAACTTGGTGAACGCTATTCTCCCCGCAGAGGTGTTCGATGTCGGACCTGCTTACGCGTATCACCATCGATCCGGACGTGCTGCACGGCCGCCCCTGCATTCGCGGCCTACGGATCAGCGTCGCCGATATTCTCGGTCAACTCTCGGCGGGAGCTTCGCGCGACGACATTTTGCGCGACTATCCGTATCTGGAAAACGCCGACATTGACGCGGCTCTGGCCTTCGCAGCAAAGCAGGCGGATCACCCGGTCATCGCGGCCTAAGAAAATCTGTAGCCCGCATGAGCGCAGCGATATGCGGGGCATCCAGCGGTCATGGAGAATCCCGCAGTCGCTGCGCTCATGCGGGCTACGCTTGCTCGCACGGGGGGAGGCGGTGATCGAGGTGTCGGCTCGACGTTGATCAAATAGAGATCGGCTTCAGTTCGAACACGCGGCCATACTTGGCTGCCTCGGCAACATCGCCGCGGCGCAGCGCCGCCCGCACCGCTTCGACCCGGCGCACATCGTCGGGCGAGAGAGTAGGCTCCCACGCGCCTTCCTCGCCGCGCTCGACCGTCACCTCGGCCGCGTAGCGGCCTTCACGGATGAGTTCGTTTCGTGTTCGGGGCATTGCGATCAGCCTCGTCAATAATTCTCTGTTGCATCCATGCTAGCAGGCGGCGTGTAGCCCGTCATGAGCGAAGCGAAATGCGGGGCACCCCGGCCAATGAGTCCCGGATTTCGCTTCGCTCATCCGGGCTACGCTTGCTTGTTTCGTGGATTATATATATGAAATCCACGCCTTAGCTGAATTCCATCTTATGGTAGCAATATTGTGCCCATAGTCCACCCGCTCCCCACGCCAAGCACGATTAAGTACCTTTATGCTCACGCTTTCAGTTGCGCGTTCGACGGCTGCAAAAGACCACTCTATACCATGGACCCTCAGACTGGTCGTAGAACCTTAGCGTCACGCGTTGCGCACATTTGCGCACGAAGCGAAGGTGGGCCTCGGTGGAATCCGTCGCAGTCGTCAGAGCAGAATCGTAGTGAAGAAAATTTGATACTGATGTGCACCGAGCATGCGGCAGCCATAGACGATCCCGCGTTAGTGGGTGCTTATACAACCGAGCGACTGATCGCCCTCAAGCGAGCGCAGTTGGACAAGTTCGACCAAATCAGACAAGGCTGGGTTCTCACTGACAAGATGGTAGAAGAAACAATGCAGCAATCGTTTAGCGCTGCTTACGAATTCGGTCACGGAAATACTTTTCATCTTGGGGGGCAAGGAGGTCTGGCTCCCAGCGCAGGCGGTGGTGGCGGCGGCGCAATCGGCAAGAACGCGAGAGCAGGCAAAGGGGGTGATGGCGGCTCCGTCAGGGTTGACGATTCGGGCTACACTGTTCCGACGCCCAGTACGCATTTTGAAGACATCAAACTGTCCGAATGGGATCCGGATACTTCGAGCGTTACGCCAGGAGCTGGAGGCGGTGGCGCTGGAGCAATAGGCGATGATGCCATTGGTGGAGATGGAGGGAACGGCGGAAATCAGGTCATTGGGACCTACGATATCGAGGCAATGCGTCGAGACGGATTTTCTGGCCAGATTGAAATTGTTATTGGCAAAGGCGGAAGACCATTATTGCCAAATCAACTTCCCAAAGCTGGCGAAGATACCATTCTACGATTTATGAAAAAGGACGGGTCGTTATTGAAAGAGGTCAGGGCGGAGGGCGGCCTCTCAGCAACCCCAAGCTTAGCAGCCTACCTGGACGGATGGAGCGAGCCCCAGCGGGACCATTTACGGGCAACTCGATTCCGAGTCACTTCTCTTATGATGGCGTCAGCCTTAGAAATGCACGCAGGAAATTTTTATGTCCTTGGTGCAGACTGGCGTTTCTTTGATCCGCCATGTATTCCCGTAGATACAATCTTTAATGTGATCGTTTCATGCCGATTTGACAGCTTATTAAAAGACGTCCCCACGGTGATATTTCTTTCTTTATTCGATCCGGCCGGGCGTGAAACGTCCAGGGCTCCGCTTATTTTCGACCCTGCGCAGTGCATTCATGGGATGGCTCACTTTGCGGTGCCGTTAGGTACGACGCTCGAACTCGCCGGAGAGTGGCAAGTTCGAGTATGGACGAGGAGTCAGATTCTATCATACATCGAATTCAAGGTTAGGGATCGGTCAATCCCTGAAGCATCGAACTAGACTTTTGATTGATGAAAGCCACGTAGTCTCACTCACAAGCCTTTACTCCGCCGCTTCGCCCGTCTTGCGCTTCTTCTTCGCGATGCCTGCCGCCTTTTCCAGCACCGGCTTCAGGAATTTTCCGGTGTAGCTGCGCGGCGCCTTGACGATATCCTCCGGCGGGCCCCAGGCGACGATTTCGCCGCCGCCGTCGCCGCCTTCGGGGCCGAGGTCGATCACCCAGTCGGCGGTCTTGATCACTTCGAGATTGTGCTCGATCACCACCACGCTGTTGCCCTGCGACACCAGCTCGTGCAGCACTTCCAAGAGCTTGGCGACGTCGTGGAAGTGCAGACCGGTGGTCGGCTCGTCGAGGATGTACAGCGTGCGGCCGGTGGCGCGCTTGCTCAGCTCCTTCGCCAGCTTGACGCGCTGCGCCTCGCCGCCGGACAGCGTGGTGGCCTGCTGGCCGACATGGATGTAGTCGAGCCCGACGCGCTTCAGCGTCTTGAAGGTCTCGCGCACCCGCGGCACCGCCTTGAAGAACTCGGCGGCTTCTTCCACCGTCATGTCGAGCACGTCGGCGATCGACTTGCCCTTGAACAAGACCTCGAGCGTCTCGCGGTTGTAGCGCTTGCCCTTGCAGACGTCGCAGGTGACGTAGACGTCGGGCAGGAAGTGCATCTCGATCTTGATTACGCCGTCGCCCTGGCAGGCCTCGCAGCGGCCGCCCTTGACGTTGAACGAGAAGCGGCCCGGCTCGTAGCCGCGCGCCTTGGATTCCGGCAGGCCGGCGAACCATTCGCGGATCGGCGTGAAGGCGCCGGTGTAGGTCGCGGGGTTGGAGCGCGGGGTGCGGCCGATCGGCGACTGATCGATGTCGATGATCTTGTCGATGTGCTCCAGCCCCTCGATGCGGTCATGCGGTGCGGCGCCTTCAGAGGCGTTGTTGAGTTTTCGCGCGATGGCTTTGTACAAAGTGTCGATCAGCAGCGTCGACTTGCCGCCGCCGGAGACGCCGGTGACGCAGGTGAACAGCCCGAGCGGAATTTCCGCGGAAACATTCTTCAGATTGTTGCCGCGGGCGTTGATCACTTTCAGGGTGCGGCGATGGTTCGGCGGCCGCCGCTCCGGCACCGGCACGAACAATTCGCCGGTGAGATATTTGCCGGTCAGCGATTTCGGATTCTTCATCACCTCGGCGGGCGTGCCCTGCGCGACGATATGGCCGCCATGGGTGCCGGCGCCGGGGCCGACATCGACGACGTAGTCGGCGGCGAGCACCGCGTCCTCGTCGTGCTCGACCACGATCACGGTGTTGCCGAGGTCGCGCAGCCGCCGCAGCGTATCCAAGAGGCGCGCGTTGTCGCGCTGGTGCAGCCCGATCGACGGCTCGTCCAGCACATAGAGCACGCCGGTGAGGCCGCTTCCGATCTGCGAGGCGAGGCGGATGCGCTGGCTCTCGCCGCCGGACAGCGTGCCGGAGGCGCGCGCCAGCGTCAGATAATTCAGGCCGACGTCGAGCAGGAAGGAGAGCCGCTCACGGATCTCCTTCAGGATCCGGACCGCGATCTCGTTCTGCTGCTTGTTGAGCAGTTTCGGCACGGTCTCGAACCATTCGCCGGCGCGGCGCACCGACAGCTCAGAGACCTCGCCGATATGCTTGCCGCCGATCTTGACGCACAGCGCCTCGGGCTTCAGCCGGAAGCCGTGGCAGGCGGCGCAGGGCACGTCGGAGAAATACTTGCCGAGTTCCTCGCGCGCCCATTCGCTTTCGGTCTCGCGGAAGCGGCGCTGGATGTTGGTGACGACGCCCTCGAACGGCTTCTTGGTGTCGTAAGAGCGCACGCCGTCTTCGTAGGAGAACTTGATCTCGTCGTCGCCGCTGCCGTGCAGCAGCGCGTTCTGGGTCTTCTTCGGCAGATCCTTCCACTTGGTGTCGAGCGTGAACTTGTAGAATTTTCCCAGCGCGGTGAGGGTCTGGATGTAGTACGGCGACGACGACTTCGCCCACGGCGCGATCGCGCCCTTGCGCAAGCTCAGCTCCTTGTCGGGGATCACCAGATCGGCGTCGATGTGCTGCTCGATGCCGAGCCCGCCGCAGGCCGGGCAGGCGCCATAGGGGTTGTTGAACGAGAACAGCCGCGGCTCGATCTCCGGAATGGTGAAGCCAGACACCGGGCAGGCGAATTTTTCCGAAAACATGATGCGTTCGGCGCCGGTCTTGTCGTGAATTTTCGCGACCTTCTTGTCGGCCTTTTTCTTTTCGGGCTCCGCGGCTGCGGTCGCCGCCGGCGACGTGGCCGGCGCGTCGGCATATTCGATCACCGCGAGGCCATCGGCGAGCTTCAGCGCGGTCTCAAAGCTTTCGGCGAGCCGCTGGCCGATGTCCGGGCGCACCACGATGCGGTCGACCACCACGTCGATGTCGTGCGGGAATTTCTTGTCCAGCGTCGGCGCTTCGGCGAGTTCGTGGAATGCGCCGTCGATCTTGACGCGCTGAAAGCCCTTCTTGAGATAGTCCGCCAATTCCTTGCGGTATTCGCCCTTGCGGCCGCGCACCACCGGCGCCAGCAGGTACAGCCTGGTGCCTTCCGGCAGCGCCAAAACCTTGTCGACCATCTGCGAGACGATCTGGCTTTCGATCGGCAGCCCGGTGGCCGGCGAATAAGGAATGCCGGCCCGCGCCCACAACAGCCGCATGTAGTCGTAGATCTCGGTCACCGTGCCGACCGTCGAGCGCGGGTTCTTCGAGGTGGTCTTCTGCTCGATCGAGATCGCCGGCGACAGCCCGTCGATCTGGTCGACGTCGGGCTTCTGCATCATCTCCAGAAACTGCCGGGCATAGGCCGACAGCGATTCGACGTAACGGCGCTGGCCCTCGGCATAGATGGTGTCGAACGCCAGCGAGGATTTGCCGGAGCCGGACAGCCCGGTGAACACCACGAGCTGGTCGCGCGGGATCTCGAGGTCGACGTTTTTGAGGTTATGTTCGCGGGCGCCGCGAATGGTAATTGAGCGCTGCTGGGAGCCCGCCGGCTGGCGCTTGGCCTTGATCACTTCATCCATCGAGCATTCCTGGACGCCAGCGCGCCACGTTGAAGGGCGCGCAGTCCCGGAATGACCGGATCTGACGCCAATGGGTTGCTTTGGAACATAGGAAGAACGGGGCGGGATTTCCAGTGCCGCGTGGCGGCCATCAACGGTTTGTTGCCGGGCGGGTTGCCGGTCGCGGTCACGTTTGCGGACGATCCAGCCGAATTTCTCGCAGACGATGCGCCAAAATAAAAAGGCCGGCGCGGTGCCGGCCTTTCGTCAGATTTTCTGACCGTTGCGGTCAGGCGAAGCTCAGAACCGCGGGATCAGCGGGCCGCCCCAGCGATAGTTGATGCGGGCGGTGACCAGATCGGTGTCGCCACCGGTGCGGAAGCTATCCGCCGCCGGCAGGCCGCCCGGGGTGGTGAAGGCAACGGTGTAGCGGCTCTCGAAGATATGGTCGTATTCGACGCCGAACGACCAGTTCGGGGCGAAGCCGTATTCAAGGCCGACGCCGACCGTGCCGCTCCAGCGGGTCTTGTAGCCGGTCGACGAGATCGGCGCGCCGGTGCTGTCGACCGTGAAATCGTACTTGCGGTCGGTGACCGCGGCACCGCCCTTGACGTAGAGCAGGGCGTTGTTCCAGGCGTAACCGATCTGACCGGTGAACAGGCCGAAAGCATCGGTCTTCGAGCTCAGCCGATTGTCGAACACCAACGGGTTGAGATGGTTGCCGCTCAGGTCAGCCCAATCGCCCTGAGCTTCCAGGCCGAACACCCAGGTGCCGGTCTGCCAACGATAGCCGATCTGACCGCCGGCCACCGCGCCGTCGGCGTCGTGCGCGCCGAGGTCGAGGCCGAAGGTTTCGTCGAAGCGGCTGTCGCGGCTGTTGCCCCAACCGGCGTTGGCGCCGATGTAGAAGCCGCTCCAGTCGTACACCGCGGCGACGTAGGCCGGGGCCTTGGTGTAGGTGCGGGCCGGAAGATCAGCTGCGACCGCCGGAGCGGCCAGACCCAAAGCAACAACCCCAACCGTCCCGAGCAAAAATTTCTTCATTTCAGTTTCCCCAATCTTGGTCGGCTTCGTCGTCCGGCAGTGGCATTCGAAGCGCGAGCGCCCTTATTGCGCGAGTAGTTATACGCGGTTTCGCGTAAAACGCAGTCACCGAAAAGCAACACTGGCGAGCCAAGTGAAGCGGGCGGAAGCTGGTGATTTGCTTGGGCTTTCCAGATTCTGGCGAACCGAAATACCGGGCGGATCGCGGCGCATTCCCGTAAACCCGCGGGAACCCGATGAAAATACACCTAATTTTGTTTTCCGACTTCTCATCGGAACAAAACTAGAACATAATGCCGTGATGTGGATAACGCCGCGACGGCGCCCGCGCGAGCCGTTCGAGAGGGTATAGCCTGGCGTCAAGGTGGCGGCGTGTGGCGTCAGTTTTGAGGTGGCCGTCCCCGAGTTGCGGGCGCGGCCGATGTGCAGAGTTCTAGCGACAGTGGAGAGCGGCGATGGCGGGAAGCGTGAACAAGGTGATTCTGATCGGCAATCTCGGCGCCGATCCGGAAATCAAGCGGACGCAGGATGGGCGGCCGATCGCCAATCTGCGGATCGCGACGTCGGAAACCTGGCGCGACAAGAATTCCGGCGAGCGCAAGGAAAAGACCGAATGGCACCGCGTGGTGATCTTCAGCGAGGGATTGTGCCGGATTGCCGAGCAATACCTCAAGAAGGGTGCCAAGGTTTACATTGAAGGGCAACTGCAGACCCGCAAATGGACCGACCAGAGCGGCGTCGAGAAGTACTCCACCGAAGTGGTGCTGCAGAACTTCAATTCGACGCTGACGATGCTCGACGGCCGCAGCGGCGGCGGTGGCGGCTTCGGCGGGGATGATGCTCCGGGCGGCGATTTCGGCTCCAGCGGGCCGTCCAGCGCGCCGCCGCGCCGCGCCCCGGCGGCGGCCAGCAGCGGTGGCGGCGGCGGTCGCTCCAGCGACATGGACGACGATATTCCGTTCTAAGCGATGGTTTACGCCGGCCGGGTGAACTGCCACAGCAGCAGCACCTGGCTGGCGGCAAACAGCGTGCCGAAGATCAGCTTGTTGGAGCTGGCGAGCCAGAGCGGCAGGTAGATGTCGAAATTGGCGGCGCGATCGGGCGTGTAACGCGCCGCGATCGCGGTCAGCGGGCACCGCATTCGATTGCCCGCCAGCACGATCACTTCGATCCAGACGAACAGGCTGGTCCACAGCGCGATCGCCAGCTGGCCCGACAGGGTGAGCAACGGAATCGCCAGGATCGACAGCGCGAACACCGCCCACACCGTGGTGTGCAACGCCTTGATGGCGGTCAGCGCCTGAGCCGGCGAGGGCGCGTTGGCCCGGTGGTGGTGGTGCGTCACGACGACGGCTCGGCTTCGCTGAGCTTGCTGGCGAGAATTTTGTCGATGCGGCGGCCGTCGAGGTCGACGATCTCGAACCGCCAGCCATGATCCTCGAAATGGTCGCCGACCTGCGGCAGCGCGCCGAAATGCTGCAGCACCAGCCCGGCCACGGTGTGATAGTCGCGATGCTCGGGGATCGGAATCGCCAGAAGATCGCCGAATTCGTCGACCGGCATCCAGCCCGACACCAGCAACGAGTCGTCGGCGCGGCGCACGAAGGCCGGCTCCGCGGGGCCGGTCTCTGAACTGAACGAGCCGACGATGGATTCCAGAATGTCCGCGGTGGTGACCACGCCTTCAAAGGCGCCGTATTCGTCGTAGACCAGCCCCATATGCACCGCGGAGCGGCGCAGCACCGCCAGCACGTCGCGGGCGTCGGCGGTCGACGGAATCACCGGCGCGTCGCGCACCAGCGCCCGGACGTTGGGCTTGTCGCCGCGCATATAGACCACCAGAACGTCCTTGGCCTGCAGGATGCCGATCGGGTTATCGCGATCGCCGTCGGACACCGGAAGCCGCGAATGCGGGCTGGCGGCGAAGATTTCGCGGATGGTGTCGGGATCGTCGTTGAGGTCGATCACGTCGACCTCGGGGCGTGGCGTCATCACCGCGCCGACCGGACGGTCGCCGAGCCGCATCACGCCGGCGATCATTTCCTTCTCGCCGGGCTCCAGCACGCCGGCGGTTTCGGCTTCCAGCACCAGGCTGTGGATCTCGTCTTCCGACACCTTGTCCTCCATGGCGCCGCTCTGGCCGAGCAGCGCCAGGATCGCCTTGCCGGACAGATCCAGCACGAACACCAGCGGCAGCGACACCATCGCCAGCACCGCCATCGCCGGCGCCACCTTGACCGCCACCGCTTCGGGATCGCGCAGCGCCACCTGCTTCGGCACCAGTTCGCCAACGATCAGCGTCGCGTAGGTGATCAGCGTCACCACCAGGCCGAAGCCGAGGATCTCCGCGGCGCCGGGGCCGACGCCGGCCTCCAGCAGCCAGGCGCTCAGCCGTTGACCCAGGGTGGCGCCGGAGAATGCGCCCGACAGCACGCCGACGAGCGTAATGCCGATCTGCACGGTGGAGAGGAATTTGCCGGGGTCGGACGCCAGCGTCAGCGCCTTGTCGGCG
Organism: Rhodopseudomonas palustris BisB18; assembly: GCF_000013745.1. Lineage (GTDB taxonomy): Bacteria > Pseudomonadota > Alphaproteobacteria > Rhizobiales > Xanthobacteraceae > Rhodopseudomonas_A > Rhodopseudomonas_A palustris_F. The sequence continues at coordinate 2,991,557 of NC_007925.1, read as the reverse complement.
CCTTTGATCTTCTTTTGCGCCAACAGCGCCAGCCGCGCCGGCCGCGACGACACGATCGCCAGTTCGGACATCGACAGCAGGCCGTTGACGACGATCAGGACGACGACGATTGCAAGTTCAGCAGCGAGCATGGGGACGGGGCCGATCCGGTCGTGAGTGGGATCCCCAACATAAGCGCTGCGACGGCATTTCCCCAGCCGGGCCCGCGGCGCCGCAGCGCAAGCACCGCGAAAATTCTTGCTGTGATGCCGTTTAGGTGGAGTTTTTGATGCATTACATCAGCCGCGAGAGCGCGGTCGTGGAGTTTCGGCGGCTCAACCTTGCGACTCGACCGCCTTGGCGGCGTTCCACAGCGCGTCCATCTCGGCCAGCGAGGCCTCGGCGCAGCTGCGGCCCTGCGCCGCCAGCGCCTGTTCGATCGAGCCGAAGCGGCGCTCAAATTTGGCGTTGGTGCCGCGCAGCGCATTCTCCGGATCGGCGCCGACATGGCGCGCCAGATTGACCAGCGCGAACATCAGGTCGCCGGTCTCTGCGGCGATCTCGGCGCTGTTGCCGGCATCGAGCGCAGCTTCGATCTCGTCGGCTTCCTCGCGGATTTTGGCCAGCACCGCGCGCGGATCGTTCCAGTCGAATCCCACCGTCGAGGCCTTGCGCTGCAACTCCATCGCCCGCGTCAGCGCCGGCTGGCCGGGTTTGACGTCGGCCAGCAGCGACGGCGGCTGTGCCGGTTGCGCAGGCCGGCGCGCGGCGCGCTCGGCCTTCTCCTCGGCCTTAATGCGGTCCCAGGCGCCTTCGACGTCCGATGGCGTCAAGCGGCCGGCGCCGTCGGCGAACACGTGCGGGTGCCGGCGGATCATCTTGCGGGTGATCGCCTCGACCACCGCGCCGAAGTCGAACGCGCCCTGTTCCTCGGCCATGCGGGCGTGGAACACCACCTGCAGCAACAAGTCACCGAGTTCGTCGCGCAGATCGTCGAGGTCGTGGCGGGTAATCGCCTCGGCGACCTCATAGGCTTCTTCGATGGTGAAGGGCGCGATGCTGGCGAAATCCTGCTCCAGGTCCCAGGGGCAGCCGGAGCCCGGCGTGCGCAGCGCGGCCATGATTTCGAGGAGACGGGCGATATCGCGGGAAGGAGTCATGGCACACCGAGGCTTTAGGACAAACGTGTCTTCTATGCCGCAGGCTTCGCCCACAGCCCAGCAAAAACCGGCGCGCGCGCCCGGCGGGTTTGGCGTAAGCGATCTGCGATGCTAAGGGCAGGCGATGAGCCAGATCTTGCAACACGACGCCGCCCTGGTGCTGTTTTCCGGCGGCCAGGATTCCGCCACTTGTCTCGCCTGGACGCTGTCGCGCTTTGCCCGGGTGGAAACGCTCGGCTTTGATTACGGCCAGCGTCACGCCGTCGAACTCGACTGCCGCGACCGGCTGATCGATGGCCTCAAGCAGATCCATCCGGACTGGGCCAACAAACTCGGCGACGCCCACACGCTTTCGATCCCGACGCTGGCGACGATCTCCGACACCGCGCTGACCCGCGACGTGGCGATCGCCATGGGCGCCGACGGCTTGCCCAACACCTTCGTGCCCGGACGCAATCTGCTGTTCCTGACCTTCGCCGCCGCGCTGGCGTATCGCCGCGGCATCGGCGGCTTGGTCGGCGGGATGTGCGAGACCGATTACTCCGGCTATCCGGATTGCCGCGACGCCACGCTGAAGGCGCTTACCACAGCGCTCAATCTCGGCATGGCGACCGATTTCGAGCTGCACACCCCGCTGATGTGGCGCGACAAGGCCGCCACCTGGGCACTGGCGCAGGACCTCGGCGGCGACGCGCTGGTCGACCTGATCCGCGAGCACTCGCACACCTGCTATCTCGGCGAACGCGGCGCGCGGCACGACTGGGGCTATGGCTGCGGCGAATGCCCGGCCTGCCAGCTCCGCGCCAAGGGCTGGCGGGAATATCGCGAGGCGGGCACGGCGACCTAAGCCTGAGCAAGAGCAGGCGGCCCAGGCCCAAGCAATTCTGCTGCAGAAAGCGTGCCCCGGACGCAGCGCACCGCGCCGCCCTAGCGGCGTGGTGCGCTGCAGAGCCGGGGCCGTTACGGGCTCTGCGCTTGGAACGGTCCCGGGTCAGCGGCGCAGCGCCAAGAGCGCTGCACCTTGCCCGGGACACGGCGTCTCGCCGGGCGTCGAATTTCTCACGCGATCAGCCTGCAAAATCCCCCGGCTGCAGCACGATCGGCGCGCCGTGCGGGGTGCGGTCGGCGGCGCGGTCCCAGGCGTCGCGGGTGCGATGCAAAGTCTCGCTGCTGGCGACGCCCTTCTCGGCGATCAGCCGCTCCAGCGTCGCCAACCAATGTTGGTAGTAGCGCTCGCCGTTGTCGGGATCACCGGCGGCCTGCGCGCGCGTGATCTCATCGGCCAGCGTCGCAGCCCATTCGCGCCACGTAAACAGCCCGCGCTGATGCAACGCCAGCGCCATCGCAAAGGCCTGCGCCTGCCACGGCTCGGCGAACACCGGGCCATCGTCATCGCGCGGCAGGCCGGGCAGGCCGATGACCTCCGTCGTCTGCGCCGCCGCGTGGGTCATGACGCCGGCTCCAGATAGGATTCCCAGGCCTCGACGGAAATCTTGGTGTCCGGCTCGGCCTCGGCGCCCCACAATTCCGAGCCGTCGAAAGAGACGGTGTAGAGCCATTGCGGGTCTTCGATGCCGCGGGCATTGGCGTCGGCGAACACGTGACAGCCGTGAACGCACCAGATCACACCGAGATGGCCGCGGACGTAACGCGGCAGCCGCGTATGACCCGCCGTCGCGATGGTCTTCGCCCGCACCCGCGCGCCGATCGCGAACCGGGCAGGGCGCGGCGCGTCGCGGAGCGTCGGCGCGCCGCGTTGCAGCATGGCCGCCACCTCGTCGGCCCGCAGCACCGGCACTGCTTTTGCCGGATGCAGCGGCCGGCCGGCGGCGATCTCGTCGGCCGTGACCAGGCCGCGCTCGCTCATCAGTTGCTCCAGCCCAGCCAACCAGATCTCGTAGTAACTCTTGCTGAGATAATCCCGCGGCGACCGGTTCTCGCGGGCGTAGCGCGCCATGTCGATGGTCCAGCCGCCCGGCCTTGCCATCGCCAGCGTCAGCGCGAAGGCGCGGCGCTCCCACGCCGCATGAAACAGCGGTTCGTTCGGCTCCGGCTTGACCGCACCGAAGCCTTTCAGGCCGCCCATGTCGTGTGCGCCATCCATCAGCTTAGGTCCTGCGGCGATTTCGCCAGACCGGTGCCGATCATGCTATCGCGGGTGACAAGATCCGCCAGTTGCTGCTCGCTCCAGCCCTCGGTGCCGGCGGGCCGCATTGGCAACACCAGATAGCGGATCTCCGCGGTGGAATCCCACACCCGGATTTCGCTGTGTGCCGGCAGCGTGACGCCGAATTCGCGCAACACCGCGCGCGGCTCTTTCACCGCGCGCGAGCGATAGGGAGCTGACTTGTACCACACCGGCGGCAGACCGAGCACCGGCCACGGGTAGCAGGAGCACAGCGTGCAGACCACCATGTTGTGCAGCGTCGGCGTGTTCTCGACGACGACGAGATGTTCGCCCTGGCGGCCCTGATAACCGAGTTCCGCGATCGCCGCGCTGGCGTTCTCCATCAGCCGGGCGTGATAGGCCGGATCGCTCCAGGCCCGGGCAACGACGCGCGCGCCGTTGCGCGGACCGACCTTGGTCTCGTAGGTCTCGATCAACAGATCGAGCGCTTTTGGATCGACATAGCCTTTCTCGATCAGAATGGTCTCCAGCGCCCGGACCCGCAATTCGGTCTCGGACAGCTCGGAATGATCGTGGGAATGTTGCTGCTGCTCGCTGCTGCTCATGGGTCGCAGGATAGGCGGGAAATCGCCGCGCTGTCGAGGCGCAACGACCGCACGCTGTCGTCAACGATGTTGCAGCGCGACAACCAGGAACCGAGCGGCCGGCTTGCATGATGCCTGCGTCGCACTACGTTGCAGGAGCGGCTCAGACGTTCACGACGGGGCCCTAGCGGGGACCGGCGGATGCGGGCCGCCAAAGATGAGCAAAGGGAGACAGCGAGATGATCACCACGGTCGTACAATTTCATCTGCCCGCGCCGATCACGCTCAAGGAAGCGACACGCTGGTTCGAAAGCAGCGCGCCGAAATACCGCAAACTGGCGGGCCTGATCCGCAAGTACTACATCCGCTCGGAAGATGGTTGCACCGCCGGCGGCGTCTATCTGTGGGAATCCCGCGCCGCAGCCGAGAATTCCTATAATAGCGAGTGGACGGCGCGGGTGACACAGCTCTACGGCGCCGAACCGGTGATCAGTTGGTTCGAAAGCCCGGTGATCGTCGACAACCTCATCGACGAGACACCGCCTCGCGCCGCTGCGCGCTCGCGCTAGGTGACCTTCGCGACTGCGAAGGGATGCGCCGCAATGCGAAGTTGATTTCGCCTGGATGTCACGCGGCTAAAGATTTACTTGACGCTTAGTATGTGCAACTATGCATTGTACGGAAGCTAGCTCTCGCGAATTTCAAATTCATTTCGTTGGAGGCTACCATGTTCCAGCCAAGACTCTCACTCATTCCACAACCCGACGGCAGCTTCACGCTGCTGGTCCAGGCGTTGGTGCCGAACTCCTGCTACATCGCGGGAGCGATTACCAAGCGGAAAGAGGGAATCCAGATTCCCGAGATACAGGCCTATAATTTCGAAATCATCCACCATGAAGACATTTGCACGCAGTCCGTCCATTATGTGTCGGCGACATTGGCCGGGCTTCGCGCCGGTCAGGGGCACGATTCGGTGCTGGTGTTCAGCATGGTCGACGGCAAGGACGTCGGCCATGCCGCGGTGTCGTTCCCGCAGATCGAGGCCTTGAAGGCGGTGCCCAGCAAGCCGGTGCCGGGTTGTTTGATTATTCCGGACAGCGTTTCGGCGGTCGTGCATTCCGGACTGGTCGGTCCCGCCGAGCTGAGCGTGAGCTGCCTGGTATCGACGCCGACGCCGGGCTACAAGGCCAAACTGGAAAAGGCGAGCCCGCAGGGCTTCAATCCGTCGATCCTGCTGCTCAATCTGGTGGTGACACCGCCGGACCAGCCGGAGATCCAGATTCCCGCGACGACGCCGGCGCATTACGAGGACAGCCCCTACAAAGGGCACTATTCCGACGTCACCATCCTGAACGGCAGCCAGAGCGTCACGGTGCCGGTGATCGTGATCTTCTCGGCGTTCGAGGCATCGCACAAGTACGACTTCAGCACGCGGGGCGTCGGCGCCTGACGTCGCGTCGCCAAGCGCTGTGAAACCGCATCGCTCGGCCGGACTGCTGTTGTCGGTGCGTGGATAAATCGCGCGTCGCGTCAAACGGGCGTGACGCGCGGGTCCGCCATCACTGTCATTGCTATCGCCACATCCCGCGCATCCGCGCGCCGATGTCGAGCCGCGGGCCTTGCCGTTGCGCGGCGGCAGCCGCCGCCGTCACGCGCGGCCAGCTGACGCGTTCGAACAGCCCGAGCAGCCGATCCGGAATGAAGCGGCTGCGCGACGCGTAGACGTGGCGGTCGCCCTGCGCGTTCTGGCCGTGGGTGAAGAAGCGTTGCGGCACCACCAGATGCAGATCGTCCTTGGCCCGCGTCATCGCCACATAGAGCAGCCGGCGCTCTTCCTCGAGTTCGGCCGAGCTGCCGGTGCCGAGGTCGGACGGCATGCAGCCGTCGACGACGTTGAGCACATACACCGATTTCCATTCCTGACCCTTGGCGGAATGAATCGTCGACAGGATCAGATAGTCCTCGTCGAGCATCGGCACCCCGGCCTGGTCGGAGGTGGCATCGGGCGGATCCAGCGTCAGTTCGGTGAGAAAGCGCTCGCGCGACGGATAGCCGCCGGCGATCTGTTCGAGCTGGATCAGATCGGCGCGGCGGGTGATCGCGTCTTCGTGGATGCGGTCGAGATGCGGCTCGTACCACAGCCGCGCGCGTTCCAGTTCCGCCGGCCAGCCGGCGCCGCGATTCAGATCGAGTAGCGTCGAAACCAGGTCGCGCCAGTCGGCGGCGGCCCGCGGCGGGGCGGGCGCCTCGCTGAGCGCCGCGATCGGATCGGCGGCTTCGGCGATGTGGTCGAGCACGCGCTGCGCCGAGGTCGGGCCCACGCCCTGGATGATCTGCATCAGCCGGAAGCCGGCGACGCGGTCGCGCGGATTCTGCACGAAGCGCAACAGCGCCAGCAGATCCTTGATGTGCGCGGCGTCGAGGAATTTCAGCCCGCCGAATTTGACGAACGGGATGTTGCGCCGCGTCAGCTCGATTTCCAGCGGACCGGAATGCGACGAGGTGCGAAACAGCACCGCCTGCTGCTTCAACAACGCCCCGGCCTCGCGGTTGTCGAGCACGCGCTCGACGATGTAGCGCGCCTGATCGGCCTCGTCGCGCACCCCGACCAGCTGCGGGGCTGCGCCTGCGGCGCGATCGGTCCACAGGTTCTTGGTGAAGCGCTCTTTCGCCAGATCGATCACCCCATTGGCGGCGGACAGGATGGCTTGCGTCGAGCGATAGTTGCGGTCGAGCGTCACCACGGTGGCGCGCGGGCTGAACTGGTTCGGGAAATCCAGAATGTTGCGCACCGAGGCGGCGCGAAACGAATAGATCGACTGCGCGTCGTCGCCGACCACGGTGAGGCCGGCGCCGCTCGGCTTCAGCGCCAGCAGGATCGAGGATTGCAGGGCGTTGGTGTCTTGATATTCGTCGACCAGCACGTGATCGAACCGGCTCGCCACATCGGCGGCAAAGCCCGCGTCGGCCATCGCCTGCGCCCAGTACAGCAACAGGTCGTCGTAATCGAGCACGCAGTGCCGCTGCTTGGCTTCGACGTACGCCGCGAACAACTGCTTCAACTCGGCGGACCAGCCGGCGCACCACGGAAACGAGCCGCCCAATACGGCATCGAGCGCGGCCTCGGCGTTGACGCAGCGCGAATAGATCGAAAGGCAGGTGCCTTTGGTGGGAAACCGGCTCTCCATCTTGGAGAAGCCGAGTTCGTGCCGCACCAGGTTGATCAGATCGGCGGAATCCTCGCGGTCGTGGATGGTGAAGGCGGGATCGAGCCCGAGTTGCTCGGCGTGCTCGCGCAACAGCCGCGCGCCGATGCCGTGGAAGGTGCCGGCCCAGGTCAGCGCATCGCTGACCACACCGGCCTGCGCGCCGAGCGCCTTGCGCACGATCCGCTCGACCCGGCGGCTCATCTCAGCCGCGGCGCGGCGCGAAAACGTCATCAGCAACAGCCGCCGCGGATCGGCGCCGTCGACCAAAAGATGCGCCACCCGGTGCGCCAGCGTGTTGGTCTTGCCGGAGCCGGCGCCGGCGATCACCAGCAGCGCCGGGGCCGGCGAGGCGGTGTTGGCGCCGATGCCATGCTCGACCGCGAGCCTTTGCTCCGGATTGAGGCCGTCGAGATAGCCGTGGGGCACGAATCGTCCTTTTGGAAAACCCGAGACTCCCAGATTCCTGCTTTGTTCGCAATCGTGCTCGCGCCTGCAGGTCGGGCGCGAAGTTAGTTCCTCTACGAGGTAAAATATTAACTCTTCGGATAGTTTCTGAGGCGTAGGCCAACCCGTCAAACGCTCGTTCCGCCGACGAAAAGTGCAATAAATGCTTGCACTTGGGCGATAACCTTGACGTATCGGAGAGTGCCATGTCCTCGCTTCCCACTGCCGCTGCCGGGTCCCCCGCGCCACGCGCAAAAACCCTCGGTCTTGCGGCTCGGATCGTGCTGCTCTCGGTGTCGGGAATTCTGGCATTGGGTGTCTGCGTCACCAGCGTCGCCAAATACGTCCTGGAGCGAGGCGCCAGCGACGCCGCGCTGGAGCGGGTCGAGACCAATATGCGGGTGGCCTGGGACGTGCTGCACGCCCATGGCGGCAACTACAGCATCAGCGACGGCAAATTGAAGGTGGGCGGCCACGTCCTGAACGACGACGTCGCGGCCGTGGACAAGGTCAAGGCGCTGGTCGGCGGCACCTGCACGATCTTCATGAAGGACCAGCGGGTCGCCACCAATGTGATGAAGCCGGACGGCTTGCGCGCGGTGGGGACGTCGTTGGCGCGCAGCGAGGCCTCTGCGGCGATCTTCGACCGCAAAGCCTCGTATCGCGGCGAAGTCGAGATCCTCAACGAGCCGTATATGACCGCCTATGATCCGATCCTCGGCGCCAACGGCGAGGTGCTCGGCATCCTCTATGTCGGGATCAAGAAGGCCGAATTCCTCAAACCGGCCAAGGAAACCTTCTGGACCATCATCTACGCGACGCTCGGAGTGGCGGTGCTGGCGATGATCGTCAGCTTTTGGGTGGCGCGCGGCAGCGTGGTTCGACCGCTGAAATCGTCGATCGCCACGATGAACCGGCTCGCCGAAGGCGATCTCACGGTCGACACGCCGGCACCGCATCGCGGCGACGAGATCGGCGACATCATGGCGGCGCTGGCGGTGTTCAAGAGCAACGGATTGCAAATCGAGCGCATGAAGCGCGAACAACAGGAGGCGGAGGCCCGCAGCGTCGCGCAGCGCAAGCACGATATGCAACGCCTTGCCGACGACTTCGAAGGCGCGGTCGGCCAGATTATCGAGACCGTCTCCTCGGCATCGAGCCAACTCGAGGCCTCCGCCGGCAGCCTGTCGGTGAACGCCGATCGCTCGGAAAAATTGGCCACGGTGGTGGCGGCGGCCTCTGAAGAGGCCTCCACCAATGTGCAGGCGGTGGCCTCGGCCACCGAACAGATGTCCTCCTCGGTCAACGAGATCAGCCGCCGGGTGCAGGATTCCGCGCGGATCGCCGGCGAGGCGGTGGCGCAGGCGGTCAAGACCAACGACGACGTCGGCGAATTGTCCCGGATGGCGGCGCGGATCGGCGACGTCGTCGAACTGATCAGCAGCATCGCCGGGCAGACCAATCTGTTGGCGCTCAACGCCACCATCGAAGCGGCGCGCGCCGGCGACGCCGGCCGCGGCTTTGCGGTGGTCGCCTCCGAAGTCAAAGCGCTGGCCGAGCAGACCGCCAAGGCCACCGGCGAGATCGGTCAGCAGATCTCCGGGATTCAGAGCGCCACCCAGCGGTCGGTCGGCGCCATCGGACAGATCAGCACGACCATCAGCCAGATGTCGGAGATCGCCTCGACCATCGCCTCGGCGGTGGAAGAGCAGGGCGCCGCGACCCAAGAGATTTCCCGCAACGTCCAGCAGGCGGCGATCGGAACCCAGGAGGTCAGCTCCAACATCGCCGACGTGCAGCGCGGCGCATCCGAGACCGGGCTGGCTTCCGCGCAAGTGCACAGCGCGGCGCAGTCGCTCTCGGCCGAAAGCACCCGCCTGAAGCAGGAGGTCGGTAAGTTCTTGCACTCGGTACGCGGGGCGTAGAGGGCTCAATCAGCCCGTATTGCTACGCGGCTCGATCTTAACGAATAGGCTCCGCGAGTTCAGTACTCTCCGTCGACGACACCGTTGTTCCAACTACGCCGGCAACCGACAAAGCCGGCTTCGTTCTTTGCGGGGAGCGTTTGAACGAGCTGCGGCGCGGCGGACCCGTCGATCACGGAACACGGCCTCCGAACGCGTCCGCGGAGCCGCTATTGAAAGCTCGCGCGCGATGTCGCTGATCAAACTCTCCCTGAGCGGAAAGACCGCCCTGTCCAATGCGATGATGGCGCTGCTCATCTTGGGCGCCGTCGGCACATCGATCGCCTTCAATCGCCAGCAGATCGCCACGGCGAACCGGATCGATGCATTGGCCGATCTGACCGCCGGCCGGCTTCCGGAGCTGATGATCAACATCAAGAACATCCAGATCAGCATCATCCAAGTTCAGCAGTTCCTCCAGGACGTGTCGGCGACCCGCGCCCAAGACGGACTCGGAGACGGCTTCGCGAAAGCCGCCGAGAACGCCAAGAGCTTCGGCGAACTGGTCGCCGCCACGCGCGAACAGGCGATCAGCATCAAATCCGAGAAGGTCGTCGACGCGCTCGACCAGATCACCGCTGCGTTCGGTCCCTATTACGAAATCGGGCAGATCATGGCGAAAGCCTATGTGTCGGATGGTCCGGCCGCCGGCAACAAGATGATGTCAGAGTTCGACGCGCGGTGCGAAGCCTTGTCGGGCACGGTGGAATCCTTGATCGCCATTTCGCAGGGCCTCAGCAAGCAAGGTCAGGATCAAATTGCCGCGGAAACCGGCGGCGCGATCGCTCAGTTGCGCTCGTTGTCGGACGTCTTGTCGGTGATCGGGGTGGCATCGCTGCTGTTGGCCCTGGGAATCTTCGCCGTGACGCATTTCAGCGTCAGCAGGGCGTTGCACAGCATGGCCGAGATCATGCGGGCGCTGGCCGGCGGCAAGACCGACGTGTCGATTCCCGGCCTTGCCAGACATGACGAGATCGGCGCCATGAGCCGCGCGGTCGAGGTGTTCAGAGATAACGCCATTCGGATGCAGCTTCTGGAGGCCGAGCAAAAGGAGGCGGCGGAGGATTCGAATACCCGGCAACGCAAGATCGAGATGATGCAGTTGGCCGACACGTTCGAGAACGCGGTCGGTCGGATCATCCTGACCTTCGCATCCGGAACCAGCGAACTCGAGGACTCCGCGAAGCTGTTGCAGAGCAATGCCGACACCACGCAACGGCTGTCGAGCGTGGTCGCCTCGACGTCGCAAGATGCCGCCACGAATGTGCAATCGGTGGCGGCGGCGGCGATCGCGCTGGAATCCGCTGTCAGCGAGATCGGCCGCCAGATCGCGGAGTCGACGCGGATCACCAGCGAGGCGGTGTCGCAGGCCGCGCAAGTCGCAAGCCATATCGGAGAGCTGGCGAGCGCGACCATTCAGATCGATGAGGTGGTCAGCCTGATCGCATCGATCGCCGACCAGACCAATCTGCTCGCCCTGAACGCCACGATCGAAGCCGCGCGAGCCGGCGAAGCCGGCAGAGGCTTCACCGTGGTCGCCCACGAGGTCAAACAACTGTCGACGCAAACCGCGCGAGCGACCGACACGATCGCGCAGCAGATTCTGGGAATCCAGGCCGCGACCAAGGAGTCGGTCGAGGGCAACAGACAGATCGGCGAGACCATCGCCCGGACCTCGCAGATCGTCGCCGCGATAGCCTCCGCGATCGAGAAGCAAGGAAACGCGACGCGCGAGATCTCCCGCAATGTGCAGCAGGCCGCCGCCGGGACCGGAAAGGTCGTGACCGACATCAATGACGTCAAAGTCGGGGCCACCGAAACCGGACAGGCATCATCCAGGATCCTGAGCTCGACGAACTCGCTGGCGCAACAGAGCAAGTTGCTCGCCGACGAGGTCCAGCGCTTTCTCGCGATGGTGCGCGCGGCCTGACGTCGGACCTGCAGAGGCGCATCGGCGCTTCTGACCCAGGCGGTGAGTTCGAACGTCGCCAAGTACAGCGTGAGTACAGCGTCGCGCCACCGAGACCGGATCGGCCGCCGCCGCCGTGCAACGCGGGCTCGCGGCCAAGGGGCAGATGGCCCCGGCGCCAAATCGAGCGGGGACGGATCCACCGCTCCCGCTCCCATCGAGAGGTATCAGGGCGCGCCGACGGCGACGGTCGCCAACGGCGCCGTATTCAACTGGTAGTTACACCCATAAAACTTTCAACTTCTTCGCAATGATTCGAGCGCATCCTCGGCCTTGCTTGAATCGCGGGTCTGGGTAGCCGCCGAGTTCTCCGGCGTTTCGAACGGCAGATGCCGTTCGCGACTGCGCCGGCTGATTCGCCGCGGCACCGCCGTAATAGAGAGGCCACAAGGTGCGCATTTCGCTGAAGACGTCGTTGATAGCAATCGTCTCGCTGCTGTTGCTGGTTCTGGTCGGGCAGGCCTGGACGTCGCTGTCGAAGATCCAGGCGGTCAATCTGAAGACCGAAGACATCGCATCGAATTGGCTGCCGTCGGTCAAGCAGCTCGGCGAACTGAAATACGCCACCGTGCGCTACCGGGTCGCGAGCCTGCGGGTGTTGCTCGCCAGCGACGCTGACTACCGGCGAGAATTGGTCGCCAATCAGGCGATGCGGGCAGGGAGCGTGGCCGAACTGGCGAAACGCTACGAGCAGCTGATCAGCAGCCCGGATGAACTCAAGGTTTGGAACCATGTCAAGGAGAAGTGGGCGGCTTACCTGAAATTGCAGCTGCAGATGTCGGAACTGGCGCTGTCCGGGAAGGGCGGCGATCTGTTGAAAGCCGATGACGCCGCGGCGCGGCCGATGTTCGATGAGGTGCTCAAGCTGCTCGACGCCGACGTCGAGCTCAACGACAAGGGCGCCGCCGACGCCACGGCGGACGCGCGCAACTCGTACAACTCCGCCTGGCTGACCACCATCGTGGTCGGTGCGCTCGCGGTGGTGATCGGCATCGCCGCGGTGCTGTTCGTGATCTTCCGCGTCGCCGCCGGGCTCACCGGTTTGAACGGCGCGCTGGCCAAGATGGCCGGCGGTCAACTCGACATCGATATTCCCGGCGCCGGCCGTGCCGACGAGATCGGCGACATGGCCAAGAACGTGGTGACCATCCGGCAGAATTCCGAGAACGCCGCGCGCGCGGATGCCGAAGCCAAGGCGGAGCGCGACCGCCAAGCCGCCGAGCAGCGCAAACAGGAGATGTACCGCATGGCGGATGATTTCGAAGGCGCGGTCGGCGAGATCATCGAGACGGTGTCGTCGGCCTCCACCGAGTTGGAAGCCTCCGCCACCACGCTGGCCGCCACCGCGGAGCGGGCGCAGAGCCTCGCCACCGTGGTCGCGGCGGCCTCCGAAGAAGCCTCCACCAACGTGCAGTCGGTCGCCTCGGCCACCGAAGAAATGAGTTCGTCGATCACCGAGATCAGCCGCCAGGTGCAGGATTCCGCCAGGATCGCCGGCGAGGCCGTCGACCAAGCCCGTCACACCAACGATCGCGTCAGCGAACTGGCGATGGCGGCGAGCCGGATCGGCGACGTCGTCGAGCTCATCAACAACATTGCAGGGCAGACCAATCTGTTGGCACTCAATGCCACCATCGAAGCCGCCCGCGCGGGCGAAGCCGGCCGCGGCTTCGCCGTGGTGGCTTCCGAGGTGAAGGCGCTGGCGGAGCAGACCGCCAAGGCCACCGGCGAGATCGGCCAGCAGATCACCGGCATTCAGTCGGCGACGCAGCAGTCGGTCGGCGCGATCAGGGAGATCGGCGCGATCATCGGCAAGATGTCGGAAATTTCCTCGACCATCGCCTCGGCGGTGGAAGAGCAGGGCGCCGCCACCCAGGAAATCTCCCGCAACGTGCAGCAGGCGGCGATGGGCACCCACGAGGTCTCCGCCAACATCACCAACGTGCAGCACGGCGCCGCCGAGACCGGCTCGGCGTCCTCGCAGGTGTTGTCGGCGGCGAAGTCGCTGTCGCGCGACAGCAACCGGTTGAAGACCGAAGTCGGCAAATTCCTCAGCACGGTGCGCGCGGCCTGACCGCGCCGGCACCTCGTGGCGGCCCTGAAGGGCTGCGACGAGGCTCGTAGCGATGCCGGCGCGATGCTCAGATCTTGCGCGAGGCCAGGATGCACAGCAGCGAGACCAGCGCGGCCGCCAACTGATAGTAGCCGACATAGCTCATGCCGTAATTGGCCTGCAGCCAGGTGGCGATATAGGGCGCCAGCGACGCGCCGAAGATGCCGGCCATGTTGAAGGTGATCGACGACCCGGTGTAGCGCACCCGGGTCGGGAACGGGGCCGCCAAGGCGGCGCCGATCACGCCGTAATTCATCCCGAACAGCAGCATGCCGACGGTGGTGAAAGCGTAGATGCCGACCAGCCCGGCGCCGAGCAGCGGCGCCAGCGCGAACGAAAACAGCCCGAGCACGATGGTGCTTCCGAGCAGCAAGGTGCGGCGTCCGAAGCGGTCGCCGAGCTTGCCGGCCGCGATCGTGCTGATGCCGAACAGCATCGAGCCGTAGATCTGCACCAGCAGCGCGTCGCGAAACGACACCCCGGCGACCTTGACGTTGTAGGACAATAGATAGGCCGTGCAGATGTAGAACGCCACGAACGTCACCAGCGCCATGAAGGTGCCGATCAGCAGGCTGAGCTTGTGATGCCGGAAGACCTCCAGCACCGGCACCGCGACCCGCTCGGCCTTGTCGATGGCCTGCTGAAATTCCGGGGTTTCGGTGATCGAGAGACGGACCCACAGACCGATCGCGATCAGCACGATCGAGACGATGAAGGGGATGCGCCAGCCCCAGGCCAGCAGCGCCTCCTGCGACATGAAGTGGAGCAGCAACCAGAACACGCCGGAGGCGAGGAACAGCCCGACCGGCGCGCCGAGCTGCGGAAACATTCCGTACCAGCTGCGCTTGCCCTCCGGCGCGTTCTCGGTGGCCAGCAGCACCGCGCCGCCCCATTCGCCGCCGAGCCCGAAGCCCTGGCCGAACCGGCATAGCGCCAGCAGCAGCGGCGCAATCACGCCGATCTGGTGATAGGTCGGCAGCAACCCGATCACCACGGTGGAAATTCCCATCGTCAGCAAGGCTGCCACCAAGGTGGTTTTGCGTCCGACGCGGTCGCCGAAATGGCCGAAGATGATGGCGCCGAACGGACGCGCAAAAAACGCGATCGAGAAGGTGGCGAACGACGCCAACAGCGCGGTCATCGGATCGCTGTTGGGGAAGAACAGCGTCGGAAACACCAGCACGGCCGCGGTGGCGTAGACGTAGAAATCGAAGAACTCGACGGTGGTGCCGATCAGGCTCGCCAGCAATACCTGCGCAGGAGAATTCAACGGTTTGCCGCGCCCGGCGGCGGTGCCCGCCGGCCCGAAATTTGTTGCGTCCATGATGATCCAGATCCGTCAGATGCGGTTTGCCCGCATCCCGCGGGGGCACAAACCCGGTAAACCGGCCACTTAGCCCAATATCCGGTACGAGGGTAGTCAATTCCTCAACGATTTGACGAATTCGCAGCCGCTGAGATCCACATTGTGGCTGCAAGCTCAGGTCTTTGGGGAGTTTTGGCGACACCAGGCCCGCCGGCTTCGCGGACAACCGGTTGAGCCCGGACGAAGGCGGTTGGTGAGACCGGTCAGCTCAGCGACCGGACGATCTCGATGAATGCCCTCAACGGACGGCCGGCCCCCTTCGGCTTCCATGCGATCGACAAGTCCCAAGTCAAATCGACGGGAAAGTCGGACAGGGCAACCATGGTCACCCCTTCGACGCGCATCGAGCGGGCGCCCTCGGGCACCAGCGAGACGCCCATCTCGGCCGCGACCAGGCTGAAGATCGTGTGCATCTGCCGGGCCTCCTGACGAACCCGCGGCAGAAAGCCGGCTTGGCGGCACGCGCTCATCAACCGGCCGTGCAGAGCAGGGCCCTGAACGTAGGGAAAAAGCACGAAAGCCTCCGTCGCCAATTCGTGGAGGGCCACCGCGTCGCGTTGTGCGAAAGGACTTGAAATCGGCACCGCCAGCGCGAAGCGGTCGCGGCTGATCACCTCGAGTTCAAGGCCGGAGAATGCTTTGAGCGGCGGCGTCACGAAGCCGACATCGACCGATCCGTCCTGAAGCCCGGCAATCTGCGCATCCGTGGGGCGCTCATCGAGGCGAATCTCGACGGATGGGAACCGATCGCGATGCGCGCGCAACGCCGTCGGCAAGACGCGATAAAGCGCCGCGCTGGTGAATGTGACCGCCAGTTCCGCCAGGTTCTCAGCAGCCGCCCGGCGCGCAAGCCGCACCGTTTCGTCGGCCTGCTGCAAGGTGCGCCGCGCCTCGGCCAGGAATACTTGTCCGGCTGGGGTGAGTTCGACCCGGCGTTGCGTGCGCGAGAACAGCGCAAACCCCAACGCCAGCTCCAGGCGCTTGATCGACTGCGAGAGCGGCGGCTGGGCCATGTTCAACCGGGCGGCGGCCCGGCCGAAGTGAAGCTCCTCGGCGACCGCCACCAAGTGGCGCATGTGGTGGAGGTCGATGGCCATATCGCTCCGGTCTCAATAAACCGACAATTGATATTGGAATGCTGGCTTATCTGATCCCCATCCTGGTGGCGAGATCAAACATCCTCTGGAGGTCATCATGCGCTCGCGCGTCCTGCGTTGCAGCCTGGCTGCGGCGGCTGCCGCGGCAAGCATTCTGTTCGGCGGCTCGGCGCGCGCCGAGATCACGCGCCAGGAGTTCACGGTTTCAAGTGATCCAGGCATCCGGCTTTTCGTCCGCGAGGTCAGCGACCGCAGCGCTGTCGGGGGCAAGCCGCCGGTTATTCTGCTGCACGGTGCTCGCGTCTCCGGCGTGCCTTCCTTCGACCTGCCCGCGGAGGGCGGATCGCTCGCGGCGGATCTGGCTCGTGCCGGCCATCGCGTCTTCATCATGGATGCACGCGGCTATGGCGGTTCTTCGCGGCCGGGTCAGGATGGCAACCAGGACGGCGATCCGCTGGTGCGCTCCGCCGCCGTGGTCCGAGACCTCGGGGCGGTGGTCGATGCCGTCCAGGCGAGGACGAGGACCCTCAAGGTCGCGCTGCTCGGCTGGGCGACGGGCGGGCATTGGGCCGGCATGTATGCCAGCCAGAATCCGGGCAAGGTGAGCCACCTCGTGATCTACAACAGCCTTTACGGGGCACATGCCGGGCACAAGACGCTCGGCCCGGGGTCCGATACGGCCGATCCGAACGACCCCGGTCGCTTCAATGTGCAACGCTTCGGCGCCTACCGCCTCAACACGGCGGCCTCGCTGCTTCCGTCCTGGGACCGCTCGATTCCGATCGAGGACAAAGCGGCTTGGCGCGACCCGAAGCTGGCGGAGGCCTATCAGGCCGCGGCGCTCGCGTCCGATCCGGCATCGGCCAGTCGCACCCCGCCGTCGTTCCGCGCGCCATCGGGCGCCATGGCGGATTCCTTCGAACTCGCCTCAGGCCGCAAGCTATGGGACGCCGGCTCGATCACCGCGCACGTGCTGCTGATCCGATCCGGCCGCGACTTCTGGAGCCGGCCCGAGGACCTGACCACGCTGCAGCAGGATCTGAGGCAGGCGGAGAGCGTGGCCGCGGTCACGATTCCCGACGCCACGCACTACGTCCACCTCGACCGGGCGGAGCGGGGACGCAGCGGCTTTCTCGCCGAGGTCATCCGCACGCTGGCGCAGCCCGCCGGCATACAGGCGGCGCGCTGAGGCAGCACAGCGGCGAGGCCGTGTCCGCTCAGCTGGCCAGCCTTCTGCAGCAGCACGCCTCGCGGCCCATCGAAGCAGAGAACCAGATGTCGCTCAGATCGATCATCACCCTCGGTGTTGCCGTCGCGCTCGCCACGCTGATGGCTGTCCCGAACGTTGCGGCGCAGGCGCGCCCCGATCCCCGTCCGGCGCGTGTCATCATCTTCCACATGGACAGCATGCTCGCCGACGCGCCGGAGCGCCTCAGCCTGAGCAACTGGCTCGCGGTCGCGGCCGAGGGCACCCGCGCGAGCGAGATGACCACCGTGATTCCGTACCATCCGACGGATTCCGGCTACTTCGTGCTCAGCACGACCTCGTTTCCCAACCCGACGACGGCCGCCGGCACGCTCTTCCTCGAGCCAGCCATCGAACAGACCTATCTCCAGCATCGCTTCAAAGGCCACACCGCCTTGATCGCCGGCTCGACGGCCTACCGGTCGATCGGCGAAGGATTCACTTACACCAATCTGTCTCAGGCACTCACCGACGAGCGGGTTGTCGAGGAGGGGCTGCGGCAATTGCGCGAGCACCCCGACCTGAGCTTCATGCGCCTGATACTGCAGGACGCCAACGCCGTGTTGCAGCGTGTCGGCTTCACCCGGGAGAATGTGCCCTGGCGCGGCGACGCCTACGGGGAGGGCTCGCCCTACTTTGCATCGCTGCGGCGGGCAGACGCGCTGCTCGGCCGCTTCGTCGACGAGTTGAAGCGGATGGACAAGTACGAGGACACGCTGCTGGTGCTGATGCCCGATGGCGCCGCCCGCGGCGGCTGGCACGGCCCGCAGCAGGAAGAGAGCTGGCGCTTGCCCTTCGCACTACGCGGTCCGGGAATCGCGAAACGGCGTGTGATCGGCTATGCCGAGAATATCGACGTGGCGCCGACCATCGCCGCCATGATGGGTGTCGAGCCGCCGAACGCCGACGGAGCCTCGGGACGCGTCCTGACCGAGGTCATGGCGGGGCAACCCGCGACGGCGGCCGGCGGCGCGCGCCGCATCGAGCGCCTCAACCGCCAACACAAAGAATACTTGCGTCTCACCGGCTGGATGCAGGTTCATGCCGGCCGCTACCCGCTGCTCGACCTGGCGTGGATGGCGTCGCACAACCGGCTGGTACAACCGACGCGGTTCTGGGACCTTTCCAGCATCGACGAGTGGCGCCGCGCCGGGAGCTTCGATCGAATGCTCGCGGACAACGAGGCTGCGCTCGTCGCTCTTCGCGATGCTCTCGCGCGATCGGGCGCGCCGGCTCTGCCGGATTGATCTCGGCACACCGCCTTGTCTCACGGCCCGCGAGGGACCCGACCGTTCAGCGCGGTCGGTGATCGGACTCCGAGGAGGCCGCATCTGACCGGAGCACTTCGGCGATGAAGGCGTGCTTCGCCGCCCTGTAGCGATCCATCGGCTGATTGTGGTGGGCCAGTTTGAGGGCGTTGTAGCGCCGGACCAATTCGGGATCGGCCCGCAAGGCGGCAATGAAGCGGTGGAAGTGGTCGAAGGCCCCGCCCTTCGTCGTCAGTTGGATGCCCAGATGCGGCGTCCGCGCTGCGTCCGCGAAGGCGGCGAACTCATCGCTGCGGATCGACCCGGCGTTACGCGGGAAGAACTTCGCGAAGCGGGACTCCACCGCCAGAAAGTCGCCGCGTTCGACCCTGACCACGATATCGAGGTCGCCCTTGGTGAGGCATCCCGGGACCGCGGTCGCGCCGACGTGCAGGACCTCGGCTGACGCCGGCAGCATCGAGCCAAGCTCGCGCGTCACCTCGCCGAACAGCCGTTCGGCGGCGCGCCGCGCCTGCTGGTCATCGGAGGTCAGGCGGAAGACGTCGGAATCAGCCATGCGGCGATCTTCTCGCGTCGAAACGGCAGCCATGGTCGTTCACGAGGGACTCGTCGCCGCATCCGGCGCAGCGTCGGGCCCGTGGTCCTGCATCAGCGGAAGTTCGATTTCAAAAACCGCGCCGCCGCGCGAGGATCTTCGGTACGCGGCGCGTCCGCCATGCGCCTCGGCAATGGCGCGAACGACGGACAGTCCCAGTCCCGATCCGCTGAGGCGCCGCGAGCGCGACGGCTCGCTCCGCGCGAACGGCTCGAATGCGCGCCTGGCGAATGCCGGCGACAACCCGGGACCTTCGTCCTCGACCCGGATCACGGCGGAGTTGCCCGATTTCAGCGTCGTGAGTTCGATGGCGCCGGGCCGCGCATAACGCTGTGCGTTGTCGAGCAGGGCGAGCAGCGCTTGACGAATGCGAATTCCATCGCCGCGAACCACCACATCGACCAGCGTGACGTCGAGCGAGAATCCGGCTTTCACCAATGACGGCTCCAGCAACTCGGCGACGCTGCGAATTTCCGCGGCGAGTCCGATCTCCTCGATCCTGAGATCCAGGTGCCCGCCGTCGGCCAGCGTCACCGTGCGCAAGTCTTCCACGAGCCGCGAGAGCCCGTCAACTTGCAGCAGCAGATTGCGGATCAATGCCTCGTCGGGCGAGAACACGCCGTCGGCGATACCTTGCAGGCGGCCCTTCAAGACGGTGAGGGGCGTTCTCAGTTCGTGGGCGATGGTCGCGTTCCAGGCGGTCATGTCTTCGGCGATATCCTGAAGCCTTTGCGCCATCGAATTGAAATCGTCGACCAATTGGGCGGTTTCGCCGAGCGACCGGTCGCCGGGAAATGCGCGGGCCGACAGGTCTCCCGCAGCAATCTTGCGCGCGCTTTCCGCCAGCGAATTCAGCGGAGCCAGGATTCGTTTCGCCAGCCGAAGTGCCACGACGATGGCGAGCGCCAAACCGATCAGCAGAAAGAACGCGATCATCACCACATCCGACGCTTCCGGAAGCAGCGGGATCGGTCCGGGAGGCGGCGGGAAGTAACTGAGATAAATTCCATAGAAGATGAACGAGCCGACGAAGACGATCAGCATCGCGATCGTCGCCACGACGCTCATCGAGACGATGATCTGCCTGCTCAGGCGATACCGCTTCATACCGAGGCCAATCGATAGCCGATGCCGCGAACACCGGACAGCATGCCAGGCGCGCCGGCCTCGTCGAGTTTCTTGCGCAGATTGCTGATATGGCTGTCGACCGTGCGCTCCAGGGCGTCGCTGCCGGGAAGGCAGGCATCGACGAGTTCGCTTCGCGTGAAGGCCTTGGTCGGCGTTCGCGCCATGTGCGCCAGGAGACGAAATTCGGTGAGCGTGAGCGGCAGTGGTTGCGCTGTTCCGCCCGCCTCGATCTTGACCATGTGACTGTCGAGATCAATCGCAACGCAGTTGACCCGCAGCATACGGCCAGCGCTCGACTGGCCGACCCGCCGCAACACCGCCTTGCTGCGGGCGACGACTTCGACCGGGTTGAACGGCTTGACGACATAGTCGTCGGCCCCGATGCGCAGCCCCTGCAGGCGGTCGATGTCCTGGTCGAGCGCCGTGATCATGATCACCGCCGTATCGCCCCGGCGGCGGATCTCGGCCAGCACCTCCCATCCGTCGAGGCGCGGCATGGTCACGTCGAGAAGCACGAGGTCGGGTTTCAGCGCAAGGTGCAGGTCCAGTGCGGTTCGACCGTCGCCGGCGCGGACCGTGCGGAAGCCCTCGCGCGTCAGGTAAGCGTCGAGGATCTCGCTGATTTGCGGTTCGTCTTCGGCGATGAGGATAAGGGCGTTCATTGGAACACAAGGCCAAGCATCATCAGGATCTCATGACACGGGGGAAAGCGCCCCGTCGATCCAATATGGTGCCTCTCCACCATATCTCCATACAACCTCCATGGTCGATGGACCATCGCCGGCAATCAGGCGGAATACCGGCCCTTCCGGCAGGCCGGTGCGCGCGAAGCCGCCCGCTTGATCGCCGCGATCCTTGTAAGGACTTTCTCGAATGCGCATCGACCCCGTTCGTACCGCTGTTTACGCGCTGCCGCTGGTGATGGCTGTGTCGCTTGCTCTCGCACGCGACGTTACATCGGAGCGCAACAAGCCGAAAACCGATCCTTTCGGAACCTGGTTGACCCAGGCCGGCGACGCCAAGGTGTTGGTGAAGCCCTGCGGCTCGGCCATCTGCGGCAAGGTGGTGTGGCTGAAGCAGTCGATCGATGCCGCGACCGGAAAACCTCAGACCGACGACAAGAACCCGGATCCGTCGCTCAGAACCCGCCGCATCGTGGGACTGCAGCTGTTCCTCGACATGCTGCCCGCGACATCGAGCTCGTGGTCGGGACGAGTCTACAACGCCGATGACGGCAACAGCTATGCCAGCACGGTTGCTCTGCTTGATGCGGGACGTCTCGAAGTGCGGGGCTGCGCCGGCGCACTGTGCGGCAGCGAGATTTGGACCCGGGCCACGCGGTGAGCTGCGAGCCGCGAGGAGGCGAATCCTTGCGGGCGACCGCTTCGAGAAGACGTTGCGATGGGAGGCGTTTCGCGAAACCTCCACGCATCCTCGACGTGGAATTGACAATCGAGCGGCAATGCGGAGCGAGCGGCTCGGTGCGCCGCCAACATCTCGCCAAGCCCGTCGCGCCGACAGCCTCCATTGGATAAACCATGAGAAATCCTGCCGTTATCTATACAGCCACGCTGCTTTTGCTGATCGCCTTGGCCGGCGAAAGCCAAGCTGCAACGCGCGACGGATATTCCGGCGCCAATCTCAACATCCGCTCCGGGCCGAGTACGCGATTTCCGGCGGTGCGGAGGCTGGCGGCAGGATCGGCTCTGACGATTCACGGCTGCGTGGCAAACTACAAATGGTGCGACGTGAGCGCGTCCGGGGTCCGCGGCTGGGTGTCGGGAGCGCACGTTCAGTTCGTTCACGACGCGCGCCGGGTGTATGTCCCCGCCTACGCCGCGCAATCACAAATCCCGGTGGTGACGTTCAACATCGGCAGTTACTGGCGGGACAACTATCGCGACTATGGCTTCTACGGGGACATCGACCGCTGGAATGCCCATCACTGGGAGGACGACGGCAACCCGCCGGGCTGGCGCGACAACTGGGACGACGACCATTCCGCGCCGGAAAATGAGGCGGCTTTCGACCATGAGCCCGGTCCCGACCCTTCGTTCCGCCCCGACGACGAGCCTCCGCCGGACCACGAATAGGGTTCGATACCTGCAGATGGCGTCGTGCGGCAGCCGCAGCGAGCGTGGCCCGCATCAAAACGATCGGTCATCGCCGACGTTAGGTCGGCGATGACCGATCCGTTTCCGTCATCGGCGTGCAACCGATTTCGTCGTTCCTCCAAGAGAGAGCCAGTCCATGAGTGACCTTCTCGTCCGTCTCTATGATCTTCCCGAGGTTCGCACGGCGGAAACAATCGCATCCCACGGCATCACGGTTCGTCGCGCAATGGCGGCCGAGGCGCATGTCGTGCTGCCCTGGATTGAAAAGCACTTCGACAGTCCCTGGGTGAGCGAAGCGACACGCGCCTTCACGCGCTCCCCGGTGATGATCTGGATCGCCGTGCGGCAGAACGAACTGCTCGGCTTCGCCTGCGCCGACTGCTCGATGCGCGGCTTCTTCGGTCCGACCGGCGTGGCGAAGGCGGCTCGCGGCCAGGGCATCGGCGAGGCGCTGTTGTTCGCCACGTTGCGCGGCATGCGCGAAGCCGAATATGCCTATGCGATCATCGGCGGCGTCGGGCCGGTCGCATTCTATCGCAAGCACCTCGATGCGATCGATATCCCTGGCTCGGAAGAGAGTATCTACGCAGCGATGCTGCACGACGAGAACGGGCGCGGCTTCGACGACATGTAGGGCACGATCCCGCGCGTCGTCGGCAGCCTGCTCAGATCATCCGCGGCAGAACGTCGGTGCGCGGGTCCTTGTCGAGAAAGCGGTGCTTCAACGCCCCGGCGACATGCAATGTGATCAACGCCAGCAGGCTGTAGGCCAGCGTCTTGTGCAGCAGCTGGAACAGTTTGAAATTATCGTTATTCTTCGGCAGCAGCTCGGGAACGTGGATGCCGAAGAAGAACACCCCGTCGCTCTCGGCGTAGGAGCTGGACATCGCGTAGCCCATCAGCGGGACGATCAGCAGCAGCGCGTAGATCGTGACGTGCACCACGTGCGACAGGATTTTCTCGTGGGCGGGCAGCGGCGCCGGTGCCGGCAAACGCGATACCGCGCGGATCGCAAGCTGCGCGAGAACGATCAGGAACACCAGCACGCCGAACGATTTGTGCCACGGATAAAGCAGATCGAACTTCGCCGTGATCTCGTCGTTCAGCTCCGTCATGGTAAAGCCCGCCGCGATCAGGCCGAGGATCAGAACCGCCCGCACCCAATGCAGGATCCGCAGCGTTGCCGGATATTTGTCGATCGTCGGGTGAACGTTGTGGATCACGCTTTGCATTCTTTTTTCGAAGGACCTAAAATGCGTATCAACAACACGCGCCCGCCGGTCCGCGGCGAAGCGCTCTTTTAATGGCCGTCATTAAGTAGCGCAACCCGCGGTCGGAGATCACATCTGCGCAGCCTGCTGCAAAACACAGCGGTGAGCAGCTACCATGGCTGACAAACCGCTCCGGTTTCGACCATCGGAAGACGCATCCACCAAATCTCCACACAATCTCGACAATGCGCCAACACGCACGCGGCAATCCGCGGCAGACGGTGGTGTGTTGGCCGCACCGCCGCCGATCTGGATCATGAATGACGTATCAATTTCGTACCCCGAACATTTTGCTCGCGGTTCTGGCAGCGCTCGGCGTGGCGGGCTGCGACCGCGGGCAATCCGACGCAACCGGCGCGCAGGTTGGAGCACCGCCAGCCATCGTCACGGTGCTGTCGGTCAAGCCCGAAACGGTGATCCTAGCCGATGAATTGCCGGGGCGGGTGGCGGCATTCCGGACCGCGGAGATCAGGCCGCAGGTCGGCGGGATTCTTGAAAAGCGGCTGTTCGAGCAGGGGGCCGAGGTGAAGGCCGGCCAGGCGATGTTTCAGATCAATTCGGACGTTTTCAAAGCAGAGGTTGGCAGCGCGGCCGCGGTACTGCAGCGAGTCGAAGCGGGTGTTGCCCGCGCCCAAGGCAAGTTCGACCGCGCGAAGCAGCTGTTGCCGAGCAATGCGATCAGCCGCGAGGCCTATGACGACACCGTGGCGGATCTCGCTCAGGCCAAGGCCAATGTCGCGGAAGCCCAGGCGACGCTGCAGCGCAAGACACTTGATCTCGAGTTTGCAACGGTGCGGGCGCCGATCGCGGGACGTACCGGGCCGGCGCTGGTCAGCGAGGGGGCGCTGGCATCAGTGTCGTCGACCAACCCTCTGGCGATCATCCAGCAGATCGATCAAGTCTATGTCGACGTGCGTCAGCCGGCCACCCAGATCGACGTGATCCGCGAGGCTGCGCGGTCGGGGCAGCTCGACGATGCTTCCAAGGTGCCGGTGACGATATTTGCCGCCAGCGGCAAGGCCTATCCGGTGACGGGACGCGCGCTGTTCTCCGATATCAGCGTCGATCCCGGCACCGGCAACGTCACGGTTCGTGTCGAGGTGCAGAATCCGGATCGGATTCTGCTGCCGGGCATGTATGTCCGCGCTCGGATGCCCCGCGGCGTCAAACACAATGCGTTGTTGGTGCCGCAGCAGGCGGTGGTCCGAGATCCGGCCGGAGCGCCGCAACTCGTTATCGTCGACGAGCACAAGCGGGCGGCGCGCCGCGTGGTCGGTCTCGGCGAGATTGTCGACCGCCGTTACATCGTGACCTCCGGCCTGCAGGCCGGCGAGACGGTGGTGGTGCAGGGCCAGGAACGCGCGAAGAATGATGCGGTCGTCGAAACGGTGCCGTTCGCCGCTGCCGCCGCGCAAGCGATTGACTGAGCGCAGAGCGACAGCAGCATGGCTCAGTTCTTCATCAACCGGCCGGTGTTCGCCTGGGTCATCGCGATCTTCATCGCGCTGATCGGCGTAATCGCCATGACGCAGCTTCCGGTGTCGCGCTTTCCGACGATTGCGCCCCCCAGCGTCAGCATCTATGCGACGTATACGGGCGCGACGCCGCAGACCATCAACGACAGCGTCGTCACGCTGATCGAAAGGGAATTGTCGAGCGTCAAGAACCTGCTGTATTTCGAATCGACCGTGGATACGTCCGGCAGCGCCAGCATCACCGCGACGTTCAAGCCGGGCACCGCGCCCGACCTGGCCCAGGTGGACGTGCAGAACCGTCTGAAGGCGGTTGAACCGCGTCTTCCCGAGGCGGTTCGGCGTATCGGCGTCACCGTGGAATCCGCGGCCTCGGACTTCCTGATGATCGTGACGCTCAACTCGCCCAACGGCGCGTACGACGAACTCGCGCTCGGCGACTATATGACACGACACATCGTGCAGGAGCTGAAGCGCGTGGACGGCGTCGGCCGAGTGCAGACCTTCGGTTCAGAAAAGGCGATGCGCATATGGGTCGATCCCGCCAAGCTGGTGTCCTATTCGCTGTCGCTGGCCCAGATCACGGCTGCAATCCAGGCGCAGAACGCCCAGATCGCACCGGGCAGGGTGGGGGCGGAGCCGACGGTCTTGGGCCAGAAAGTCAGTATTCCGCTCACTGTCTACGGACAGTTGCAGACCCCCGAGGAGTTCAGGGCGATCGTTCTGCGCGCCGAAAGCGATGGCTCCAAGCTGGTGTTGGGCGATGTCGCGCGCGTCGAACTTGGCGCTCAGAGCCTTAGCTTCGCGACGCTCGAAAATGGCAAGCCGGCCACCGCCGCGGGCATCCAGTTGGCGCCGGGTGCCAACGCGGTGCGCGCCGCCGCCGCTGTTTATGCGCGCCTTGCCGAACTCGCGCCGGCGATGCCGGAAGGCATGAGCTATGCCGTCGGCTTCGACACCGCGCCGTTTGTGAAGATCTCGATCGAGAAGGTCGTCCATACGCTGATCGAGGCCATGGTGCTCGTCGTTCTGGTGATGCTGCTGTTCCTACAGAACATCCGATACACGCTGATCCCGGCGATCGTGGCGCCGATCGCGCTGCTCGGCACCTTCGCGGTGATGTGGATCGCCGGATATTCGATCAACGTGTTGACGATGTTCGGCATGGTGCTGGCGATCGGGATCATCGTCGACGACGCCATCGTCGTGGTCGAAAATGTCGAACGGATCATGGCCTCCGAGGGCCTGCCGCCCAAACAAGCCACCCAGAAGGCCATGAAGGAGATCACCGGCGCGATCATCGGGATCACCCTGGTGCTGTCCGCAGTGTTCATTCCGATGGGACTGGCGAGCGGTTCGGTCGGCGCGATCTATCGGCAGTTCACGCTGTCGATGGCGGTGTCGATCCTGTTCTCGGCGTTCCTGGCGCTCTCGCTCACGCCCGCGCTTTGCGCCACGCTACTGAAGCCGATCGCCGCCGGCCATCACGAGAAGAAAGGTTTCTTCGGCTGGTTCAACCGCAGTTTCAACCGGCTGACGGAAGGCTATGCCGGCTTCGTCGCGGCGTTGCTGCGCAGGACTGGGCGCATGATGGTCGTTTACGCCGTCATCGTCGCCGCGCTGGCCTACTGCTACACGCGGCTGCCGTCGTCGTTCGTCCCGGCGGAGGATCAGGGCAACTTCATGACCAGCTTCACGCTGCCCGCCGACGCGACGGCCGAACGGACCCTCAGTATCGTCAAGCAATACGATGCCTATGTCGCGACGCGAGCCGCGGTGGCGAGCAACACCTCGATCATCGGCTTTGGCTTCTCCGGCTCCGGATCGAACGCGGCGTTGGCGTTCACCAGCCTGAAGGATTGGGGCGAACGGACCTCGACCGTCGGCGACGAGGTCGCCGCCGCCACCGCGGCGATGGCCAAGGTCCCCGAGGGCACGGTCATGAGCATGAAGCCGCCGGCGATTGAATCGCTGGGCACCACCAACGGCTTCGCGATGCGCCTGGAAGACCGCGCCAATCGCGACCATCCCGCCTTGATGGCGGCCCAAGCCAGACTGCTTGAGCTGGCCGCGCAAAGCAGGCTGGTCAGCGGCGTCTATCCTGAAGGCCTGCCGAACGGACCGAGCGTGCGGCTGAAGATCGACCGCCAGAAGGCCGAAGCCCTCGGCGTGCCTTTCACCATGCTCAGCGATACGCTGACCGCGGCGATGGGGTCGACCTATGTGAACGACTTTCCGAATGCCGGACGACTGCAGCAGGTGATCGTGCAGGCCGACGCGCCGAACCGCATGCAGATCGACGATGTTCTGAAGCTCTACGTCCGCAACAATGCCGGCGGCATGGTGTCGTTGTCGGAGGTGGTCACCCCGGAGTGGGGCGAGGAGCCGCTGCAACTCGTGCGTTACAACGGCTACCCCACCGCGCGCATTGCCGGCAACGCCGCAGCAGGGGTCTCAAGCGGCGACGCCATGGCGGAGATGGAGCGGCTCGCCGCGCAGCTGCCGGCCGGCTTCATGGTGGAATGGACCGGTCAGTCGCTGCAGGAGAAGGACTCCGCGTCGCAGGCCCCGATCCTGCTCGCGCTGTCGATGCTGGTGGTGTTTCTGGTGTTGGCGGCGCTGTATGAAAGCTGGTCGATCCCGCTTTCGGTGATGCTGGTGGTGCCGCTCGGCATTCTCGGCGCCGTGCTCGCCGTGCAGATTCGCGGGCTGGAGAACGATGTGTTCTTCAAGGTCGGACTGATCACCATCATCGGGCTGTCGGCCAAGAACGCGATCCTCATCGTCGAATTCGCCAGGAGCCTGCGTGCCGAGGGACGGGAATTCGGCGATGCCGTCATCGAAGCCGCTCGGCTGCGCTTGCGGCCGATCCTGATGACATCGTTTGCCTTCGCGCTCGGCGTCGTCCCGCTGATGGTGGCGCGGGGAGCCAGCGCCGAGACCCAGCACGCGATCGGAACCGGGGTGTTCGGCGGCATGCTATCCGCCACCGTGCTGGCGGTGCTGTTCGTGCCGGTGTTCTACGTCGTCGTGATGAAACGCTTCGGCTCGCGCAAGAGCAACGGCGTGGCTCGCTCGACATAGCCGCGGTTGGCCACTCCGGCCGTCGCTTGGAGCGGCTTTCTCCAAATTTCAGATTCTGCGGCTTATCGCGTCAGGCTTGCCGCGATGGAGCGGGCAACGGAAGCATGGGTGGCGTTGCGCTGGTCGTCGGAGCCGGCCGTTTCGGTAAGATAGGCGGCAATGATCAGAGGCGCCCGATCTTGCGGCCAGATCACCGCCACGTCGTTGCTCGACCCGTGGCTGCCGCTTCCGGTCTTGTCGCCAACGCGCCAAGACGACGGCAGTCCGGCTCGCAACCTGGCGCCGCCGGTCTTGCAGTCGATTAGCCAGGTGATCAGACGATCCCGCGAGCCTGGCGAGAGCGCGGTCCCGACGGCAACCGCCTGGACGGCGCGGGCCATCGCGGCGGGTGTCGTCGTATCGCGGGGATCGCCCGGCGTGGCTTCGTTGAGATCCGGCTCCATGCGATCGAGGCGTGTCGCCTCGTCACCGAGGGAGCGGGCGTATCGGGTCAAGGCGGCGGGGCCACCGAGCCTGGTCAGCAGCAGATTGGCTGCCGTGTTGTCGCTGAGCACGATCGCCGCTTCGCAGAGTTCGGCAACCGACAGGTCTTTTCCGACATGCTGTTTCGTTGTCGGCGCGTACGAAAGGATATCCTCGGGGGCGATGCGTAGGCGTCGATCGAGCCGTTCAGTTCCGGCGTCGACTCTGGCCAATATGGCCGCTGCAGCGATGAGCTTGAACGTGCTGCACATCGGGAAACGCTCATCGAGCCGATAGCCGACGAGGGCGGCAGATTTGGTATCGAGAACCGCAACGCCAAGTCGGCCGCCGCTTGTTGCTTCGATCTTGGCAAAGCTCGCCGCCAACGCCGCGAAACCATCTGCGCCATCGGACGCGACAGACGATCCCGGCCGCAACGCCAGACAGGCCCCCAGCACTGTTGCCAAAGAGCGTTCGGTGAAGTGGCGTCGTGTGTACATAGGATCTCCTGCAGGTATCTCCCCGTCGGTATGCCGCCGCGCAATGACATGCTTATTGCGAAGCTTCCAGAAAAGTGCCGGAGCGTCTCGCAACTGACCTGCCCCTGAATTTACATCCATTTGCTATTAGAGTCTCGTCGAATGTTACGCCGTTCGGCGCGGGCTGAACAACGTGCGATCGGCGGAGATGGTCGGGGTTGCGGAGCCGATCGCACGTTGCTGCCGGACGTGACGAACGTGCCTGTTGCGGTTCGCAGCGTTTGCTGGCGGCGCGGGCGCATTCTCCGTTTGGATCAAATCGTCCGAAGCTAAGCGAAGGCAAAGGAAAGATCCGGCAGCCGCTTTTGGTGACAAGCCTTCCCGCCGAGGTCAATTTGAAATCAGCCGGCATTTTGACGGTCAGATTGACGCGCTCCATCCATGCGGGATGTGCTCGCTGCCGGACCACCCCCCCGGTCGATAATATATCCCAGCAAAATCAGACATATGACCTGCGGATCGGGTTCCGATCACGAATGGCACGCGCCTTGCGATGACGATGTCACGGCTGCTGGCCATCTCCGCCGCAGCGTTTCAGATGAACGGCAATGCGATGTCCAAACGAATACTGCTTCCACAAGAACTGATGCCCGAAGGGCGCGAGTATCTCGAAAGCCGCGGCTATCAATTGGTGACCGGGTCCGGAATGGATGAGGACCATGTCATCCACGACATCCCGGAATGCGACGGGATCATCGTGCGCCTATCGCCGATGTCAGCGCGCGTCTTTGATGCCGCCAAGAAACTGAAGGTCCTGGTGCGGCATGGCTCGGGCTACGACACGGTCGATCTGGCGGCCGCCAAGAAGCACGGCGTCACCGTCCTCAACGCGCCGCTGGCCAACAGCACCTCTGTCGCGGAACTGGCGCTGTTCTACATGCTTCACTGCTCGAGAAATTTCCGCTTGGTGCAGCAAACGATGTTGGTCGACTACTACAAGGCCAAGCTGGATACGCCGAAATCCGAGATCGCCTGCAAGAAGCTCGGCCTGATCGGCGTCGGCAACATCGGCTCGCGCGTCGCCAAGATGGCGCGGGGTTTCGACATGCAGGTGATCGGGTTCGATCCGTACAAGACGCAGGCGGATATGCCGGAAGGCGTCGAGCTCACGCAAGACTTCGATCGCATCTTCACCGACTGCGATTTCGTTTCGCTGCACTGCCCGTCCACGCCCGAGACAAAGGGATTCGTTAACGCCAGGCAGCTCGGGCTCATGAAAGGCAGTGCGGTCCTGATTAATACGGCGCGCGGCACCATCGTGAACGAGGACGATCTCTACGGCGCTCTCACCAACCGCAAGATTGCCGGCGCCGCGCTCGATGTCCTGGCGGTCGAGCCGTTCAAGCCCGACCACAGGATGCTCAAGTTGGACAACGTTGTCGTCGCCCCGCACATCGGCGCCGCGACGCGGGAAGCGACGCACCGTGCATCCCTGCATTCGGCGATCGGAATTCACGAGGTGCTCTCGGGACAAAAGCCGTCCTGGCCCGTTCCGGGCTTCTGAAATCATCAAAAAGGAGAAAAAAGATGCCCGTCGGAAACCGAGTTTTCCTGAAGCGAAATAATACCCCGAAGCACATCGTCGAGCAGTTCAAGGAACTGCCCGCGTCGAATATTGCGGACACCATGAACCGCCTGTGTGCTCTCAGTTCACAGATCCGCCTCGTCTCCCGGCCGGAAGCCCCGATCATGGCTGGCCCGGCCCTCACGGTGAAGGTGCGTCCGGGCGACAATCTCATGCTGCACATGGCCCTCGACATGGCCGAGCCCGGCGATGTCATCGTGGTTGCCAACGAAGGCGATCGTAGCCAGTCCTTGCTGGGCGAGATCATGGCGGCTTACGCCCTCCACGACCGCAAGGTCGCCGGGATCGTGCTGGACGGCAATATCCGCGATCTCGATGCGATCTCCAAGATGAACTTTCATCTCTACGCCGCCGGCACCACGCCGGGCGGTCCCTTCAAGGCGGGCCCGGGCGAGGTCAATGTGCCGATCGCGATCGGCGGCATCGCCGTGCATCCGGGCGATCTCGTGGTCGGCGACGCCGACGGTGTGATCGTGGTGCCGTGTCGGGACGCCGAGGCCGTACTCGCGTTGGCCAAACCTTATTCGGCCGCCGACCAGGCCAAGGTGGTCGCCGCCAAGAACGGCACGGCAAAGCGGGCGTGGGTGAAAGAATCCCTGCTCAAAAGCGGCGCCGACTTTATCGACGACGTCTATCGCGCCTAGTCGAGGTCACGGCCGAAATGTGAGGCGTGGCGTCCGCGTTCGGCGGGTGCTGCGTCTTCGCTCCCGACCACATGACTCCGCATCGCTGGCCGGTCGTGGTTTGCCCAGTCCGCTTAGGGCTCTGAAGCACAAAAAAGAGGAAAACACCGTGGCTCCCCTGTCATCTATCGCCATCCCGGCAACTCAACTGCAACAAGCACAAGGAGGAATGAGCGCCATCGGCCGCTATTGGCCGATGCTCTTGGTGGTGGGCTGTCCGCTGTTCTTCTGGGTTTCGCCGCATCCGGTCGGACTGAGTGTCGAGACCTGGCGGATGGTGGGAGTCTACCTGGCTCTGCTGAGTGGCATCGTGTTCCGGCCGTTCACCGATGCGGTGATCGTGCTGATCATCCTGGGCTTCGGCTCGTTGTTCTACGGGCCGGAAATCCTGCTGAAGGGTTACGGCAATTCCATGGTGTGGTTCATCCTGGTGGCCTTCCTGATCTGCCGGGCCTTCGCGATCACCGGACTTGGCAAGCGCATCGCCTATCTCCTGCTTAAGAAGTACGGGCGTTCGTCGTTGGGGCTCGGTTACTTGATGCTACTGACGGACCTCGCACTCGCGCCGGCGACCGCGTCCAACATGTCCCGGACTGGGGGGATCACTTTTCCGATATTCAGGAACATCGCCGAGACTCTGGGCTCGCAACCCGGCCCGTCGGCGCGCAAGATCGGCGCTTATCTCTCGATCCTGATGTATGTCATCTCGATGGGCACATCGACGTTCTTCCTGACGGGAATGGCAACCAACTCGATCACGGCCTCACTCGCCAAGCAGGTCCTCGACGTGAACCTGACGTGGATGACATGGTTCGTCGCCTCGGTCGTGCCGAGCGGCCTGTTGCTACTCGCGGCGCCCCTGATCATCTACAAGCTCTATCCCCCCGAACTCCGCATCCTCAAAGGGATCAAGGAAATAGCTGAAGCCGGGCTGGCCGAACTTGGACCGATGAAGCGCTCCGAGAAGATTCTGCTGATCTTGTTCCTGTTCGCGGTGTTGGGTTGGATGACCGGGGCGTACACCGACATCAGCATGCAGGCCGTTGGTCTTGCCTTCCTGGCCGCTCAATTGCTCACGAAGGTGATGACCTGGGATGACCTGATCCAGGAGAAGAGCGCCTGGGCGACGTTCGTCTGGTACGGCGGCTTCTTTGGCTGTGCGACCGTGCTGGCGGCTGGCGGCTTCTACAAGTGGTTGGTCACGATCGTCCAGGCCTACGTCACACTCTCGGACATCGGGCCGAACGTCGCCATCGTCACGCTCGTGGGGATCAGCATGCTGGCACGGTACTTCTTCGTGTCCAACAGCGCGTTCGTCGTGTCGTTCTATCCCGTCCTGTTCACCCTCGGTCTTTCGACGCAGGCGAGCCCCATGCTCATCGCGCTGTCGCTGGGCTTCTCGGCGGGCTACGGCTCGTTGCTGACGCACTACGGCAATGGTGCGGGCGTGATCACGTTCGCCGCGGGCTATGTCCCTCAGAAAACGTTCTGGGGACTGGGGACTGCGATGGCTCTCATTAGTGCCATTGTCTACTACGTCATCGGCGTTCCCTATTGGAAACTGATCGGGCTGATCTGAGTCCGATGCTTTCGCGTGGGCGACGCGCTGTCCAGGCGCGTCGCCTAAAGCAGACAGCACTGACTGCCCCGTTGCCATCACTCGAAGCCGCCTAATCGCCCGCCACGAGCTGATCCCGACCTCGCTTCTTCAGACTCCTCTCCGCAAACCGAAAGGAACATCACTTGGCCACGTATTCGATCGATCGTCGCGCCATGCTCGCCGGCTGCCTCGGAATTCTTCCGTCGCTCAGTCTCGGACGGAGCAGCGCGGCCGAGGTTGTGCGAGCGTCCGCTGGAACCGATGGACCCGTCGCGAAGGCTCCGCACGGCGCCACCGACTGCCACTTCCACACCTATGACCGGCGCTATCCGGCCGCTGGTGGCGCATCGCTGCTGCCGGCGGACGCGCTGCCGGATGACTATCGTGGCTTGCAGCGCCGTCTTGGGACCAGTCGCGGCGTGATCGTCCAACCCTCGACATATGGAACGGACAATTCGCTGCAACTGGCGTCGATGGAGGCCCTGGGCCGCGACCGTTTCCGTATGGTCGCAGTGGTTGCGGAGGATGTCCCGAACGCCGAACTCAAGCGCCTGGACGGGCTCGGCGTGCGTGGCGTGCGCTTCAACCTATCACTTCCTGGGCCGCTCACAGTGAGCTCGCTGAAGGTGCTCGCCCCTCGGCTTGCCGCACTCGGGTGGCACTGCCAGATCAACATGACTCCGAAGCAGATGGAAGACGAGCAGGCGCTGTTGTCGGAGCTGCCGGGGCAACTGGTGTTCGACCATTTCGGACAGATCCCGCAACCTGCCGGTACTGGGAGTCAGTCCTACGCAATCATCCGGCGCCTCCTGGACCGAGGTAATACCTGGGTCAAGCTCTCTGGCGCCTACCTCCGCAGTATCGACGGTGCTCCTGGCTACGCCGACTCCGGCCGCATCGCCGCGGCGTTCGTTGCGGCAGCACCGCAGCGCATCGTCTGGGGTAGCGATTGGCCGCACCCGACCAAGTCGAACGACGCCAAGCCGGACGACGCCGTGCTGTTCGACCGCCTGGCGGACTGGGCCGGAAGCCCGGAGATGTTCAGCCGCATTCTCGTCGACAATCCTGCCGTCCTCTACGGCTTTCCCCCGCTTTCGTGATCCGAGGTTCGCACAATGACTTATTTTTCGCCGCCACGTCGGTTGGAAACCACCGTGTTCTCGCGGCTTCCAGACCGCTTCCGCAAGCCGCGCCGCACCACGTGGGCCGACGCGAACCAGGGGGGACGACCGATCGATTCGTTCCTTGAGGGGCCGTCCTTCGACCAGCAGGGCCGCCTATACGTCACCGACATTCCCTATGGTCGCGTTTTCCGGGTCGATGCCGAGGGAAACTGGGAACAGGTCGCCGAATATGATGGCTGGCCGAACGGATTGAAGATCCATCGCGATGGCCGCATCTTCATCGCTGACTATAAGCGCGGGATCTTGCTGCTCGATCCCGACAAAGGAAACGTCGAACCCATCTTGGAGACAGCGGGGTCAGAGGGATTTAAGGGCGTCAATGATCTCGTCTTCGCGCCTTCAGGAAATCTCTATTTCACCGATCAGGGCCAGACGGGGATGCAGGATCCGACCGGCCGGGTCTGGTGTCTGACGCCGGAACACCGGCTCACTTGCCTCATCGATACGGTGCCCAGCCCAAACGGAATCGTGGTTGATGCCCATGAGTCGGTGCTCTTATTGGCGGTGACCCGGGCAAATCAGATTTGGCGCATTCCGTTGCTGGCCAGCGGCATTGTCGCCAAGGTTGGCATCTTTGCCCATCTGCACGGTGGTCCGGGTGGTCCGGACGGCCTCGCGCTCGACGAAGCCGGAAATCTGCTCGTTTGTCACACCGGGTTCGGCTCGGTGTGGCGGCTGTCACCGGTTGCCGAGCCGCTTGATCGCATCGTGTCCTGCGCAGGCGTCGGCACGACGAATATTGCCTTCGGCGGCCCGGAGAGAAAGTTCGCCTTCATCACCGAGAGCCGCACGGGCACCATCTTGCGCGCTGAACTCGATATACCCGGCCTTCAGATGTACTCGCATAGCGCTTGAGCACGGCACGGCGATCGCCGCGTCGGCTTTGTATCGGCAGTGCGCTCTCCTGCGCTGCGGAGGAACTGCGCTATCAGAGAAAATGGTGAGTACGGCGTCATTGTCGATCAGCGCTGTTGAAGCGCTGATCGACAATATCGACTACATTCCGGAGCCTGCGGAGTTGTTCACTCCGGTTATGCTTCCTCGGCGGGCAGCGACGATCGCATCGTTGCGCGCATCCGTGCTGACGATCAGAGCCCGTATTGCTTCTTTTTCCGTCCCAGCGTGCTCGGGCTGATGCCGAGAATGATGCTGGCTTTCTCTCGATTGCCGGTCGTGATGTCTAGGGCTTCCGCGATCAGGTCCCGCTCCATCTTCTCCAGCACGTTTTCGTCGTCCGGGGCCAAGGTCGATGGTCGCTGCTGCGCGGCCCCCTGAACGGATGCGCCTGCAGCTGTCCCGAGCAAGTCGCAGACCTCGGACAAGGACATTGAGGGCTGGTCGTACAGAACGTTCAGGCGCTCGATGAAGTTGCCAAGCTGGCGGACGTTGCCGGGCCAGGAATATACGTTCAGAAATCTTTGGGCGTCTGGTGTGAACGACACCTCCCTGCGGCCCGCCCTGCCCATGAAGTGGCGTATGAGTGTCGGCACGTCGCCGGTGCGTTCTCG
The DNA here is from genome assembly GCF_000013745.1 of Rhodopseudomonas palustris BisB18. Lineage (GTDB taxonomy): Bacteria > Pseudomonadota > Alphaproteobacteria > Rhizobiales > Xanthobacteraceae > Rhodopseudomonas_A > Rhodopseudomonas_A palustris_F. The sequence continues at coordinate 2,955,805 of NC_007925.1, read as the reverse complement.
CAGTGGCGGAAGCTCCAATTCCAGTGTGTTGAGGCGGAAATAGAGATCCTCCCGAAATCGTCCGAGCTTGACTTCGTTGTCGACGTTCTTGTTCGTTGCGGAAATCACACGGACATCCACAGGAACCAACTTATCATCGCCGATCCGCTGCACTTGGCGTTCCTGGATGACGCGCAGAAGCTTCGCTTGCATTTCGATGGGGATCTCGCCGATCTCGTCGAGGAATACGGAGCCGCCATGTGCGAGTTCGAAGATGCCGGACTTGCCTGCGTCTTTCGCGCCCGTGAATGCCCCCCGGACGTAGCCGAAGAGCTCGCTTTCCAGAACGTTGTTCGGCAGTGCCGCGCAATTGATTGCGACGAAGGGCTTACTGTGCCGGCGGCTGTGATTGTGGATGCTTTGGGCGAACAGCTCCTTTCCGGTGCCGGTTTCGCCGATGATCAGCACTGAACTTTCAGACAACGCGAATTTCTTGGCGCGTTCGATGGTGTGGTGGATCGCTTCGCCCTTGCCGACGATGTCTTCGAAGCGAATGCGAGCAACGTGACCTTTCGCGATATGTTGTTGCCGGATTTTCTGGCTGATGCCCTGGATGTAGTCGCCTTCCTGAACGGTTAGCACCGTCCCGCCGCCGTTCTCGCCATAGTCGATCGGCGACGCATTGAAAATCAATGTCGCCTTGCCTGAATTGACGATGCGGCTTCGAATAGGCTCACCGTTGGTGATGGCGATCCGGGAATCGCTCTCCGGCAGTATAGTATTGATATTGTCGCCACGTCCGCATCCGAGCAGGCGATGGGCATGGTGGTTCAACTCGAAAATCGTGCCTGACCCGTCGACGCCAAGAATGCCTTCATTGGCGCAGTTCAATATCGCTGAAACGATGTTGTACTGGCGATCGAGGTTGAGAACATATTTCAGCGTGTGGCGCGCCTGCTCGACGGCCAGTCGAATTGCCATTTCGTCGGCGTCGCCCATAATTGCGGCAATGCCGAACCGCTTGGCCATGCGCGCGACGCTCAGGCCGCCGATCACCACGCGAATTCCGCGCGCCTGCAGTTCCTCAAGCGCCTCCTCGATCTCCCCACTCTCGCGGATCACCCGCGTGAAAATGGGTATCCCGCACATCTCCGAGTAGTTTTGCATGATTTCCGCATAGAGCGGGAATGCCACGGTCGCAATTTTGTCGGAGACTTCGAGCGCCTGCTGAACGACCTTATGGACGCCGAAATAGTCGTGATGGATCTCCACGACGGGCGGGGTGAAGTGCTTCCGGATCAGGTCCGCAGTCCCGCCTCGGCTGATGATGACACGGGCGCCAGCCTTCACCTCCGCCTCGACCAGGGGCAGGACGTTGAACAGATCTTCCTCATAGACCCGAAACGACTCGCCCATGTCGGCCAGGACCCGCTTGATCGTCTTGGTCAGAGACGTCGTCACCGAAAAAACGACGATGTCGTGTGACATGGAAGGCAGTTCCCTAGATCTTAATCCGGCCTGAGCGTCTTGCACCGGTCCGGGGGGGGGGGGGGGCCGCATCGGTGACGCACGTGTGGATCAAATGCCGGCAGCCATATTGACGTGCGTCAAAGTATGTCATCCAGGCCGCGCGGCCTAACTGTAAATCTGCGTCGCATTTGACTCCAATAGGCGCCAAGACAGCGCCCACCCGACGCGCCATAAGTTGCGCGATTCATTCCAAATTATGGCCTGGCCTGGGGTCAACGTTGGACGCCGAAAGGGGGCAATATTCGGAGCCGAAACACACGGAGTTCTTATCGCTGCGAGCGGCCTTGCGTGAGTCGCGGACTGGCGCATACGCTGATTGCTTGAACTGAGCACCGTCAGCGGTCGGTTTGGCGGTTGCGGTCCAATATTCGGCTCTGACGTGGACATTTCCGGTTTACGCTTCGTCGACTGAAGTGGTTCAATTGCGGCCTCTTCTCGAGGGCGACTTCGTCACCGGCCCCCTGCGATGGCATCATAGTCCTTCTGCCTACGTTAAGAATGCCGTAGGAGGTGGCCGAAACGAGGATTTGAGATGGCCAAGCAGACCGTTAAGAAGCCACCCGTACTCAAGGGCGTATCGGCCGCCGAACGCGCATTGGCGGTTTTGACCGCGTTCCGCCGGGGCGACGGCGCCTTGAGCCTCGCCGAGTTGGCCGAGCGGACCGGTCTGGTCAAGAGCACGATCCTGCGGCTTGCATTGTCGCTGCAGCGATATCGGCTAATCGCACGCCTTCCCGACGGCAGCTACCGGCTTGATGCGGAGACCTTGCGCCTCGGGACAGCCTATCAGCAGGCGTTTCGTCTGTCCGACCATGTCATGCCCGTGCTCGAACAGCTCGCCGCGAAGACCGGAGAAACGACGTCCTTCTATGTTCGGAACGGCGACGAGCGGCTGTGTCTGTTTCGGGTGGAGACCACCAACCGGATCCGCATGGCCGTGCAGCCGGGCGATACCCGTCCGATGGACAAGTCCGCCATTGCGCAGACGCTGCGCCGATACGAATCCGGGCCGCCTGGACCTGACGACGAGCTGCCGCTGTTCACTTCGGGCGTGACGGATCCTCATGCGGCCGCGCTCGCCATGCCCGTGTTCGGCATCGGTGAATCGCTGGTCGGCGCGCTGGCCATCTCCGGGCCTATCAGCCGGCTTACCACGGCGCGGGCGGAGCAGGCCAAGGCACCACTGGTCGAGGCTGCCCACAAGCTCACAATGGCCTGCGGGGGCACCGTGTCATCTGCAGACGCAAAGCGCAGCCGGCGAAAGACCAACGCGTAGAACGCAACGTCGTTTCATTTTTCTTGCCCGACTAATCGGCCCGGCTTATAAGCCTCCCCATAATAAAAATGGGAGGATGAACGTCGTGGCATCAACTGCATTCACGCGGGGGACGGTTTTGGCCGGACTCGCTGTATCCGCTGTCGCCGGACTTGCGAAGGCGGCGGAGGTTCGGTGGTCGAGCGGCTCGGAGAAGCCGCGCTTCGTTCCGCCGCCGGGCGCCACGGATTGCCATTTCCACACCTATGACAAGACCTATCCGGCCGCAAAGGGCGCGACGCTGCTGCCCGAAGTCGCTCAATGACGTTCTTCAGTCCGCCGCGCCGGATCGAAACGAGCGTTTTCACAGCGCTTCCGGACCGTTTCCGCAAGCCGCGCCGCACCGCCTGGGCGGATGCCAACCAGGGCGGCCGCGAGATCGACGGCTTCCTCGAGGGGCCATCCTTCGATCGGCAGGGCCGGCTGTACATCACGGATATTCCGTATGGCCGCATCTTTCGCGTCAGTGCGGACGGCGAATGGGAGCTCGTCTCGGAATATGACGGCTGGCCGAACGGGCTGAAGATTCACCGCGACGGCCGCGTGTTCATCACCGACTACAAGCGCGGGATCATGCTGCTGGATCCCGCCAGCGGCAGCGTCACGCCGGTCCTGGAGACGGCGGCAAGCGAGAGTTTCAAGGGCGTGAACGATCTCGTCTTCGCGCCGTCGGGCAATTTGTACTTCACCGATCAGGGCCAGACCGGGATGCACGATCCCACCGGCCGGGTCTGGAAGCTCACGCCCGATGGCCGTCTCAGCTGCCTGATCAACACGATCCCGAGTCCGAACGGCATCGTCGTCGATCCAGCGGAGAGTTTTCTGCTGGTGGCGGTGACGCGGGCCAACCAGATCTGGCGCGTGCCACTGCCGACCAGCGGCCTGACCACCAAGGTCGGCATATTCTCTCATCTGCACGGCGGCCCCGGCGGCCCCGATGGACTGGCGCTGGACAATGCAGGCAACCTGCTAGTCTGCCACACCGGCTTCGGCTCCATATGGCGGCTGTCACCGCTGGCAGAGCCGCTCGATCGCATCGTCTCCTGTGCGGGCGTCGGCACGACGAACCTTGCTTTTGGCGGACCGGAGCGAAAGAGCCTCTTCATCACCGAAAGCCGCAGCGGGACGCTGCTCCGCGCCGAGCTCGAAACACCGGGCCTGCCGATGTTCTCGCACGCCCTCTAGCTCAGCGTTTCCCGAGACACGCGAGCAAGGCCTGCGCGGGGTGCGCGAGCATCTGCCCGTCGATGATCTTGACCTGCGATCGGCAGGAGTAGCCGGTCGCCAGCAAGCGGCCGCTCTGCGCCCATCTTTTGACCTGACGTCCCCAGCTCATGCCGTAGATTTGCTCGGACGAGGCCCGGTGTTCCGTCTCGTGGCCATAGGTTCCGGCCATGCCGCAGCAGCCCGACGGCAGCACGCGCAGACTGGTGCCCGCGGCCGCGAATGCCGTTTGCCAGTCCCGCAGACTCGTGAGGGCGAGCGAGCGCTCCGAGCAATGCGGCAGCAGCAGGTATTCACCACCGGCGCCGACCATCCTCGGGATGGCGTCGCGGTGTCGAGCCAGCCATTCCTGGAGCAATAGCACGGGCGGCGGCCGGTCTGCTTCAGCCAGCATGTCGTATTCCGAGCGGTAGGTCAGCGTCATGGAAGCATCCACGCCAACCAGCTCGATGCCGGTCGCTGCCAGGTCGCGCAGCATGGCGGCGTTGCTGGAGGCGGTGCGGATGAAGGCGCCGAGAAAGCCTTGCACATGCAGCGGCTTTCCATTGGGGCGGAGCGGCGCGATGAATGGCCTGAATCCGATCGCCTGCATGAGATCGAGTACTGCGAGCACGACATGCGACTCATGCCAGCTCGTGAAGGCGTCCTGCACCAGCACCACGCTACGCGCGCGTTGCTCAACCGGGAGCGCGGCAAGCGCCTGCGGGGTTGCCATCGCAATTCCGCGCGCGGTCAGTTCCCGTCGCATCGAAATGCCGGAAAGCCGCGGCGTATGCACCATGCCGATCGCGCGTAGCGCGGCACGGCCGGGCGGACTGGCGATGGCGGCGTTATACAGCCACCCCATCCTCCCGAGCAGGGGCAACATCGTCTCCAGTGAACCGACCATGTGGTCGCGCAGCGGCCGCAGATAGCGGCCGTGGTAGATTTCCAGGAATTTCGCTCGCAAGGCTGGCACGTCAACCTTGATCGGACACTGCCCGCTGCAGGACTTGCACGCGAGGCAACCGTCCATCGCTTCTTTCACGGCATGGGAGAAGTCCGGCTCGCGCGCCCAGCTATTGCGCAGCCGCGCGGGAAAATGCCGCCAACCGGAGCGTTGCCGAAGCGCCGCAGCCTCGGCGATCGGATCGATGCCGAGTGTCGCCAACTGCCTCAACCATTCGCGAGTGAGCGAGGCGCGGCCCTTCGGCGAATGCCGGCGGTCGCGCGTGGCCTTGTAGGAGGGGCACATCGCTTCGTCCGGATCCCAGGTAAAGCAGGCCCCGTTGCCGTTGCAGTGGAGCGCCCCGTCGTAAGCGGCGCGGGTGGGAGCAGGGATCACCCGGTCGATCTGACCGCGCGTGGTCAGCCCATCAATGGTCAACAGGACGCCATCAGCGGGCGCCGCAATCTTTCCCGGATTGAGCTGGTTGCGGGGGTCGAAGGCGGCCTTGATCGACTGTAACGTCGGATAGAGCGGTCCGAAAAAGCGTGGCGAGAACTCGGAGCGCACGCCCTTGCCATGCTCACCCCAGAGCAGCCCGCCATATTTCTCGGTAAGCTGGACAACCTGTTCGGTGATTTCTCGGATCAGCGGCTCCTGGGCCGGGTCCTTCATGTCGATGGCCGGACGCACATGCAGCACGCCGGCATCGACATGGCCGAACATGCCGTAGACCAGCCCGTGGGCGTCGAGCAGGGCTCGGAACTCGGCGATGTAATCGGCCAGATTCTCGGGTGGAACGGCGGTGTCCTCCACGAAGGGAATCGGCCGCTTGTCGCCGTGCATATTGCCGAGCAGACCGACCGATTTCTTGCGCATGGCCCAGATTGCGTTCACCTCGCTTGCGCCGCGGGCCACCGTAAAGCCGAGGCGACCGCGCGACGGCACAGCCGAGCCAAGCGCCTCCGCGATCCGGCCGATCGCCGCCTCGACCTTCTCATTGCTGTCGCCAACGAACTCGACGAGGTTCGCGCCCATGGCGCGCTGCCGATCGTCCTGCGGGAAGTATTGCCGGACCGAGTCCCAGACCACATCGTCCTGCGCAAGGCCGAGCACCTTGGAATCGACGGTCTCGATCGAAGCGGCGCCAAACCGCATCAGGTCCTGCGCGTCACGCAACGCCGCATCGAAACTGCCATAGCGCACATTGACCAATGCGCTGTATTTCGGGATCGGCACCACGTTCAGTTTGGCTTCCGCGATCAGCCCGAGCGTGCCCTCGCTGCCGCAAAGGATCGCGTTCAGGTTGAAGCGGCCGCGATCATCACGGATGTGCGCGAGGTCATAGCCGGTCAGGCACCGGTTCAGCTTCGGGAAATGGGCGGCGATCGCGTCCGCTTGCTCGCGCTGGACCGTGTCGATCAGTCGGTGGACGGTGCCGACGAGGTCGCTGCGCTGTTGGATCTGCTGCAGCTCATCATCTTCCAGCGCCCGCGATGTCCAGGCCGTGCCATCCAGCAAGACGGTGGTCAGCTCCAGCACGTGGTCACGCGTCTTGCCGTAGAGGCAGGAGCCCTGGCCGCTGGCATCGGTGCTGATCATGCCCCCGATCGTGGCGCGGTTGGAGGTTGAGAGTTCGGGCGGGAAGAACAGGCCGTGTTCGGCCAACGCGGCATTGAGCTGGTCCTTAACTACGCCGGCCTGTACCCGAACCCAGCGCTCCTCCGGGTTGATCTCGAGAATTCCGTTCATGTGGCGCGAGACATCGACCACAACGCCTTCGGTCAGCGACTGGCCGTTGGTGCCCGTTCCGCCACCGCGAGGTGCGAGCACGATATTTGCAAAGCGCGGCTCGGCCGTTACACGGGCGACCCGCACCAGGTCTTCCACGCTCCGCGGGAAGACGACGAGCTCCGGCAGGAGCTGGTAAATCGAGTTATCGGTCGCCGCGACGATACGTTCGCCATAGGCGTGCGCCAGATCTCCCTCGAATCCGCGCGCCCGCAGCTCGGCGGCTAGTTCGGCGTGCCGCGGGGCAGGGGCCCGTGAATTCGCAAGGCGCACCAGCATGCTGTCCTCCTGCCTCCCGGCATCGCAATGGGCGGTTGTTCTTTTTTGTGCGAGCACCCTGTGTCGGGCCCGCAACCGCCTGGGTGTGGTCTTTCAAAACGAAACATCGTTTCATAATGAATTGCAACGACGTTCTATTTTTGTTAGGAAGCGTCATGGCCGAGGGAATAACGGCTGATCGAGGAGGAAATCACATGGCAAATGTCGCCACCGCTTCGGCCGACGCCGGCTTCACACGCGAGCAGGAAAAGATCCTATCGAAGGTGATGTGGCGGATCGTGCCCTTTCTTCTGCTCTGCTACATCATCGCCTATCTCGACAGGGTGAACGTCGGCATCGCCAGTCTGACGATGAACGGCGACCTCGGCATCTCGCCTTACGAGTTCGGCTGGAGCGCAGGGCTGTTCTTCCTGGGTTATTTCCTCGCCGAGGTGCCGAGCAATCTGGCCTTGCAGGCCATCGGCGCCCGCAAGTGGATCGCCCGCATCTTGATCACCTGGGGGGTGATCTCGGCGGCAACGGCATTCGTGGTCGGCCCTGTCAGTTTCGGCGTCATGCGCTTTCTGCTCGGACTCGGCGAAGCCGGCTTCACCCCCGGCGTGTTTCTCTATTTTACGTACTGGTTTCCTGCGCGCGCCCGGGGCACCGCAACCGCTGCTTTCCTGCTCGGCATCCCGATCGCGAACATCATTGGCGCGCCGATCTCGAGTTTGCTGCTCACCATCGACGGCGTGGCCGGCCTGCACGGTTGGCAGTGGCTCCTGATCCTTGAAGGTCTGCCCGCAACGGTGCTTGGTGTCGTGTGTTTCTTCACGCTCACCGACAAGCCCGAACAAGCAAAATGGTTGAGCCCCGAGGAGCGGACCTGGCTCAACGGGGTGCTGGCGGCGGAGCGTCAGGCCATTGCCGCCAAACACTCATCGCGGCTCCGGGACGCCTTCCTCAACTGGCGCGTCCTGACGTGCGCCGCCGTCAATTTCTGCGCCATCATCGGTTCGGTCGGCCTCGGCCTTTGGATGCCGCAAATCATCAAGGGCCTCGGCTTTGGTGTCGTTGCCGTCGGCTTCATCGCGGCCGTCCCCTATATCTGCGGCGCCATCACGATGATGCTGTGGGCGCGCCTGTCGGATAAACGCGGCGAACGCAGCTGGTTCGTTGCCAGCGGGTTGCTGCTGGGTGCGGTGTCATTGGTTGCTTGCAGCTACGCGACGTCGTCGCCGCTAGTCTCGATTGTCGCGCTCAGCGGCGCGGTGATCGGGATCATGTGCTACCAGTCCACCTTCTGGCCGATCCCGTCGAGCTTTCTCACCGGCAGCGCTGCTGCCGGCGGCCTTGCGATGATCGTATCGATCGGCAATTTGGGCGGCTTCGTCGGCCCTTATCTGATTGGCCTGATCAAGCAGTCGACGGACAGCTTTTCATGGGCCCTGTTTTCGGTGGCCGCATTTCTCACCTTGGCCGCCATCCTGATCCGGGTGGTTGGTATCAGCCTGCAGCGACAGGATGGGGCAACCGGCGGCCGCTCCACCCCAATTGCAAGCCTCCCAAAAGGAGTTTGACATGAGCGAAAAGAAGCAGTTGCGGTTAGGTCTGGTTGGTTATGGCGAGATTGGCAGCACGTTGGGCAAAGGGCTGCGCGAGGCCGGCCTGCAGCAGATCTTCTGCTACGACAAATACGCCTTCGACGGTCCATATGCCGATCTGATCCAGAGCCGTGCCCAGGCGGCAGGCGTCACTCTGGTTAAGTCCAACCAGGAACTGGCGGATGCCGCTGAGCTGATTTTCAGCGTCACGCCGGGCTCCGCGTCGCTTGAAAGCGCGGCGGCGTTCGCGCCGGTGCTTGATGGCCGCCACACGTTCCTCGATTTCGCTTCCGCCACCCCCAAGGTGAAGTACGGCGTGGCCGAACGGCTCGCCAAGACCGGCGCCACGCTCGGCGACGGCTCGATCATGGGGACGCCCAAGAACGGCTACGCCATGCCCATGCTGTCGAGCGGCGCGGCCGGACAGTACGTCGTCGATCTGCTTGTGCCCTGGGGCATGAGCATCGAATTCGCAGGCGAGAAGCTCGGCACGGCTTCAGGCATCAAGATTCTTCGCTCCGTCTTGATCAAGGGGATCGAGGCGCTGATCGATGAAACGCTGTTGGCGGCCCGATCCTATGGTCTGGACGAGACGGTGCTGGCTTCCGCGTCGAAGAGCCTGACCCGACCGTTCATGGATACGGTCGAAAGCCTCACGCCCTCGGGTGTCATTCACGCCAAGCGGCGGACCGAAGAGGTCGAAATGGCTGCCGAGGCCGTGGAGGACGCCGGAATCGAGCCGCTGATGGCGCGCGCGACGGTGGCGCGGCTCCGCTGGAAGGAGAGCCTCGGCCTCAAGGAGCATTTCAACGGCGTGCTGCCGGCAAATTACAAGATCGCCATCGACGCGATGGTCGCCAAGATGCAGGCCAAGGCAAAAGCAGCCGAATAGGGGCACGAACAGGGGGAGGCCGTGACGACCATTCGGACAGACATCGATCAGATTGAGAAAGTGACAATGCGCAGGGTCATCCTGCGTCTCGTGCCCTTCCTGATGATCTGCTACTTTTTCGCACTGCTCGACCGCGTGAATGTCGGCTTTGCGGCATTGCAGATGAACAAGGATCTCGGGCTGACACCCGCGATGTTCGGCTTTGCCGCCAGCCTGTTTTTCGTCTCGTACTTCCTCGTCGAAGTGCCGAGCAACCTCGCCCTACAGAAGTTCGGGGCCCGGCGCTGGATCGCGCGCATCATGATCACCTGGGGATTGGTGACGGCGCTCATGGCCTTTGTCATCGGGCCGTACTCGCTCTACACGATGCGCTTCATCCTCGGCGCCGCCGAGGCCGGGTTTTTTCCCGGCGCCATCCTCTATCTGACCTACTGGCTGCCGTCGCAGTACCGGGCGCGCATCCTGGCGACGTTCACGGTCTCGATTCCGCTCGCCACGTTCCTGGGGTCGCCGCTTTCGGTCGGCCTGCTGGAGCTTGACGGAATCCTTGGCCTGCGCGGCTGGCAGTGGCTGTTCATCCTGGAAGGGATCCCCACCGTCCTGCTCGGTGTCGTATGCCTGTTCGTTCTGACCGACAAGCCGGCGCAGGCGTCCTGGCTGACCGCGGAGCAGCGCAACTGGCTGGTCGGACGCATGGAGTCGGAAGCGGCTGCCCGCAAGCCGGTCGGGCATCTCTCGCTCTGGCAGCTTGCCACCAACAAGTATTTTCTTGTCATGGGCCTGGTTTGCTCCGGCGCCTCCGCCACCGGCAGTGTCCTGTCGGTCTGGCAACCGCAGCTGCTGAAGTCGTTCGGCCTGTCGAATCTGCAGACCGGCTTCGTCAATGCAATTCCCTACGGTATCGCAACCCTGCTGATGGTCCTGTGGGGACGCCATTCGGACAAGTCGGGTGAGCGCCGCTGGCATACGGCCATCCCGCTGTTGCTTGCCGCGTGTGGCTTTACAGCATTGGGGATGACCGGAACTGCGGTCGTGCCGACGGTCATGATGGTGACGTGCTGTCTGGTCGGCGCCTATGCTTTCAAGGGGCCATTCTGGGCGCTTTCGGCGAGCTGGCTTTCACCAGGCACCCTGGCTGCCGGACTCGCCGGAATCAACGCGATTTCAAACTTGATTGGTGGTGGACTGATGATCAACGTGGTTGGAATTGTCAAAGATCGAACCGGCAGTTTCGTACTCGGGATGTTGCCGGTGGCGCTACTTTGTGCCGTGGCCGCGGTTTGCGCCCTTCTGCTTGGGCGCAACGCCGAGCGCGCGGCCGCAGTGGCGGCGGTCAAATCATGAGAACGCGCAGCAGGCAGCGGGCACAGGCCATCACGCGACGTGGCATTCTTGCAGGCATGATGGCTTGCAGCACCGGCGCCTGGGCGGCGGCGGTCGAGCAGGCCGTGCGCAACAACAGCACGGGCGCGGCGCCGCCGCGCCTGGATGTGCCGGCAGGGAGCTGCGACAGCCATCACCAAATCTATGATGAGCGGTTTCCCGCCTCGCCGCATTGGCGCCAGGGCATTGCAGCGGGTGCGACCGTCGCCGATTATCGACTGCTGCAGCGCCGGCTGGGTACGTCCAGAAGCGTGGTGGTGCAGCCGTCGACCTATGGCATCGACAACCGCTGTCTCGTGGACGCGCTGGGTCCGCTCGGACCTGGGTCGCGCGGCGTTACCGTCGTCGACACCGACGTCGGCGACAAGGAATTGCGCGCGCTGACGGAAGCCGGCGAGCGCGCCATCCGGGTGAATTCGTGTCTCCCCAGACCTGGGGGACGACGACACCGGAGATGCTGACCACACTGGCAAGGCGGGTAGCCCCGCTCGGCTGGCACCTGCAGATCCTGATGACCGGCGATCAGATCGCCACCCGAACATACGCGCCGGCGCATCCTGGTTGAAAATCCAGCCGAACTATTCGGCGTCTAGCCGCCAAGCGAAGGCATCTCAGTCGATGCCTTCGCACTTCATCGCGCGCAACTGCTTGTCCACCCACGAGGCATCATGGGTGCCGGCTTCGATGTTGGCGATCTGCTTTTGCTCTGCTTCGAACTTTGCGGTGGCCGCCGCAAATACCGCGTCGGTCTGATCGAACGGCACGCAGAGCAGGCCGTCATCATCGCCGATGATGAGGTCGCCGGACTCGATCACCATTCCGTCGATGGCGATCGGAACATTGATCTCTCCGGGCCCGTTCTTGTAAGGGCCGCGGTGCGTGACGCCTGCCGCGAAAACCGGAATCTTCTGGCCGCGAATATGACCGGCGTCGCGGATCGCGCCATTGATGACCACGCCGGCGACCCCTCGCTTGACCATCTGCATGAGCATCATTTCGCCGATGATGGCGTTGGTCAGGTCGCCGCCAACGTCCACCACAATGATATCGCCGGGCTCAGCAAACGCGATCGCCTTGTGCACCATCAGATTGTCGCCGGGAGGTGCCTTCACCGTCAGCGCCGGGCCCGCAAGTCCACCGCCCTGATGCATCGGACGAAGTCGGGCGCCGGCCGCCGTCAGACGGGACATGCTGTCGCTCACATTTGCGACCGGCAGACGCGCAAAGCGCGCGACAACGTCGGCATCGACCTTGCGTTGTCGTTTCAGTATCCTGAACCCTGCGGCCATCCGCTCATCTCCCATGAGTTTTAAATTTATAGAACGTCGTTTCATTTTGGCAAGAACGCGGGAATTCAACTGGCAATGATGCGATCTATTGCAGGCAAGCCAATTCGCAATTCGATTTTGTGCTACTCAATTCGAAACCCGCGTGTCCGAAAGGGGCCTCCACTAACAGGCCAAACTTGTAAGCTTCGCCTTAAGATAAGCAGACTGGAGTTCGCCATCTGCTCGCAACCGGAACACGACGATGAACGCTGGGTGAGAGTCCTTTGCCCGATCAATGACGGACAGGCTGAGGCGGATGCGATTGGCTCCACGGCCAAGCGTCGACTACAATTGAATCCGGGCGGCATTGGTGATGCGTTTATCGAGAGGAAGCGCCTGGCTAGCCGAGAGCCGATTGGCGGGCTGTGGGTCGAGGAGGTTCGTGCTCTCCAGATAGCCCGTACGGAATGCCTCAGAACGTTCGTTGGAAGTATGGGCGCCCACCTGCAGCCGACCGGACCCGTGATCTAGGGGGCAAGGGGCGGCTGGGATAATGGCCAGCGCCTTGGCCACCCTAGACGCGCTTTAGGAACGCCCGGCAGTCTACCGAACAGGTTCTCCAGCGCCGGGGGCATTTAACTCCGAACAACGCAGGCAGGCTTTGGAACTACAGCTTGATGCCGACGCTCGCCAGGAAGCGCTCCATCCGGTTATCGACCTCAGCCTTCGTCTCCGCCCACGCTGGGAACGAACGGAGAAGGTTGTCGTGCCAAGCGACCAGATTCGGAAACTCTTTGAACGGAAACTTCGCGCGACCGGCCTGGGAAAAGGGCGCCGCAATATCGATGTCGGCAAAGGTCAATGCATTGCCGACCATGAACTTGCGGCCTTCAAGATGCCGGTCGAGCACCTTTGCCGCGGCGCGGATTTTGCCCTCAGCAAACGCGACGAGAGACTCTTCCTTCGGTAAGCCCATAACCGTCTTCGCCACGCGCTCGTCGAAGATAGTGGTGGTGAAGGTGCGCCACTGTTCGCCCGACCAAAACATCCACTGAAGAACCTGGAAGCGCTCCTCTGCGGTGACACCGACCAACGGCGAATTCACCTTCTCGGCAAGATACAGATTGATCGCCGAAGCTTCCCAGAGAATGGTGTCTCCATCCTCAAGAACCGGCGTCAGGCCATGGGGATTGAGGCGTGATTTGAACTCGTCGGTTTGGCTCTCGCCTTTGAAGAGGTCCACATTAACGCGTTCGAGTTCGATGCCCATGATCTTCGCCGCCGCGCTCACGCGACGCAGACTTCCTGAGCCCGCGTCACCATAAATCTTCATCGCCATGACTTTTGCCTTCGGTTCGCGGCCCGGGGAGGGCGGCTTAACGAAGGTTCTCATATTCTATTTACGAATGAAATTGAGTCCATTAGAATTCCATCTATTCTCTTCAGGAATTGATCGGGATCAGCGATGGATAGGCTGGATGCGATGAGGATGTTCGTGCGCGTTGTCGAAAGCGGAAGCTTTTCGCAAGCGGCGCGTGACTTGAACGTCAGCCAACCAACCGTCAGCAAACAGCTTGCCGCGCTTGAATTGCGGCTCGGGACGCAACTGCTTTCGAGAAACTCCCGTGCTCTCGCCGTGACGCCCGCAGGACAGGACTATTACGAGGCCACCGTCCGGATCCTTCAGGATATCGACGTCGTCGAAGAGAGAATCCTCGAGGGGCAGGCGGCCCCTTCGGGGCTGGTCCGCGTGACGCTCTCGCCGGCGTTCGGGAGAATGTTCGTCATCCCCCGGCTGCCGGACTTCAGGCGCCGTTTCCCTAACGTCGCGATCGAGATGGAAATCTCCGGGCGACACGTCGATCTGATCGAGGAGGGAATGGATGTCGCAATCCGTATCGGTCGGCTCTCCGATTCAGCGCTCGTCGCCCGGCATATCGGCGACATGCGGATGATTACCGTGGCCTCCGCCGGCTATCTTGCCCAACATGGCACGCCGCAAACGGTCAACGAACTGCGTGACCACCAGCGTGTCAGCTACATCTACCAAGGGGATATCATCGGGTGGGGTTTCCAGGTTGCCGGCCGACCGGTCACGCTCGACGGTGGGGGAGCGTTCCGCACCAACGACGCCGAGCATGTCCGCGGCGCAGTCCTCGCGGGCCTCGGCATCGCCCACCATGCGAGTTGGTTGTTCACGGATGTGGTGGCCTCTGGCGAGGTTGTACGAATTCTGGATCAGCATGCTCCGCCGTCCTTTCCGATCAACGCAGTGACCGCTGCCGGACGACGCATGCCTTCGCGAGTGCGGCAGTTCATCGATTTTCTCGCTTCGATTTGCGCCGAAGAGCCGGAATTGAAGGTCGGGGACGGCTAGGGCAAGGCAGCTCAACTTCGTCCCGCCGAAAGCACAACGGTCTTATGGGATGCGCCGCGACGTTCATTTGGGATGAAGTGCAGACTTATGGGGTGCGCAACAAGCGGCAGCGGCGCAAGTCTGCGCCCCCCGGCATCGGTAATTCGCATAAGGTATATTATGGAATATAAATTCAAAGGGAATGTTTGAGCGTCGTCAGCCGGTTACGGCGTTTCGTTGACACGGCAGCGCGCGTGGCGGTCGAACGCCGGTCGACGGACCGGCTCACTCGGCGAACTGCGGCATCGCGCGTTCGCGACGCCCGCGCCATCGTCCGCCACCGCATCGCCGAAGCTGCGGCTCGCGACCGCAAGCTGCACGCAAGGCCCCACCACGATCTTCGTCAGCCGCGAGGCCGCGACCGGCCGAGCGCATCGCCGCAAGATGGCACAACGCCTTGGGGGCTGCGGCGGAAAGGACTTGACCGGATGGGGTTTGGATGATGACCAGATGACAATTTGGTTTTGCAGGGTTGGCTTACAACAACGCCGGCAGGGAGAAAGCGGATGAGCGTGTCGCGGCGGACATTGTTGAAGGCTTCGGCAGCCGTGGGCTTGCTGGGCGGCGCTGCGGCACCGGGGCTGGCCCGCGCGCAGCAGGCCGAGTTCAGCTACAAATACGCCAACAATCTTCCCGACACCCACCCGTTGAACCGGCGCGCCCGCGAGATGGCGGCGGCGATCAAGGCCGAGACCGGCGGTCGGCTCGAGATCCGGATTTTTCCGAACAACCAACTCGGTGCGGACACCGACATGCTGAACCAGATCCGCTCCGGCGGCGTCGAGTTTTTCACGCTGTCGGGCCTGATCCTGGCGACGCTGGTGCCGGCGGCGGCGATCAACGGTATCGGCTTTGCTTTCCCGGACTACGACACGGTGTGGAAGGCAATGGACGGCGAACTCGGCGGGCATATCCGCGGCGAAATCACCAAGGCCAACCTCGTGGTGATGGACAAGATCTGGGACAACGGCTTCCGCCAAACCACCTCCGCGAACCGGCCGATCAACGGCCCCGACGACTTCAAAGGCTTCAAGATCCGGGTGCCGGTTTCGCCGCTGTGGACCTCGATGTTCAAGGCGTTCGATGCCGCGCCCGCCGCGATCAATTTCAGCGAAGTGTATTCCGCGCTGCAGACCAAGGTGGTCGAAGGCCAGGAAAATCCGCTGGTGCTGATCGCCACCGCGAAGCTCTACGAAGTGCAGAAATACTGCGCGCTGACCAACCACATGTGGGACGGCTTCTGGTTTTTGGCCAACCGCCGGGCCTGGGAGAAACTGCCGGAAGATCTGCGCGCCATCGTCGCCAACACCATCAACGCCGCGGCGGCCAATGAGCGGGCCGACATCGCCAAGCTGAACCAGACGCTGCACGACGACCTCGCCGCCAAAGGGCTGGTGTTCAACCAGCCGAGCCCTGCTCCGTTTCGCGACAAGCTGCGCAAGGCCGGTTTCTACGCCGAATGGAAAGCCAAATTCGGCGAGCAGACTTGGTCGCTGCTGGAGAAATCCGCCGGCAAATTGGCGTAGCGCGGCGGCCGACTTTCGCCGGATCGATCGGTGCAGGTTGGCACTGGCGCGGAGGCCGGGTTCGATTATGGTAGCTGGGTTCCCGATGCTCGCGACCGGATTCGCGGGCGAGAGCGAGCCCAAGCGTAAGCTGTCGCATCGAGCAAGGAAATGCTGACAACGAATTGATAGAGTGAGGTTTCGTGCCCATGACGTCCGCGACTAATCAGTACCGCATCGGATTGGATCAGACCCCGGCGAATTACGTGCCGCTGTCGCCGCTGAGCTTCCTCGAACGCAGCGCCACGGTCTATCCGGAACTCACCAGCACGGTCTATGAGGGGCGGCATTTCACCTGGAGCCAGACCCGCGCGCGCTGCCACCGCTTCGCCTGCTATCTCGCCAGCCGCGGCGTCGCACGCGGCGACACCGTGGCGGCAATGCTGCCGAACGTTCCAGCGATGAACGAGGTGCATTTCGCGGTGCCGATGCTGGGCGCGGTGCTGAACGCGCTCAACATCCGGCTGGAGCCCTCGTCGATCGCGTTCCAACTCGACCATGGCGGCGCCAAGGTAATCCTGGTCGATCCGGAATTCGCCGCGGTGATTTCCGACGCGCTGGCGCTGATGGCCGGGCCGCGGCCGCTGGTGATCGACGTCGACGATGCGAGCTTTAGCGGCGGACAGCGGATCGGCGAGATCGAATACGAGGCCGCCCTCGCCGCCGGCGATCCGGATTTCGTCGGCGTGCGGCCTGATGATGAATGGGACGCCATTTCACTCGGCTATACGTCGGGCACCACCGGCAATCCGAAGGGCGTGGTGACGCATCACCGCGGCGCCTATCTCAATGCGGTGAGCAACATCCTGGCCGCCAATTTCGGCCCTCACCCGGTGTATCTGTGGACGCTGCCGATGTTTCACTGCAACGGCTGGTGCTTCCCCTGGACCATCGCGGCCGCCGCCGGCGTCAACGTCTGCCTGCGCAAGGTCGACCCCGCCAAGATCTTCGAACTGATCGAACAGCACGGCGTCACCCACATGTCCGGCGCGCCGATCGTCTACAACACGCTGATCAACGCCCCCAGCGCGCCGAAGACGCCGCGCAACAAGCCGGTGGTCGGGCTGATCGCCGGCGCCGCACCGCCGGTCGCGGTGCTGGCCGGCGCCGAAACCATCGGCATCAAGCTGACGCATGTCTACGGCCTGACCGAAGTCTACGGCCCCGCCTCGGTCTGCGCCGAGCAACCCGGCTGGGACGATCTGCCGGTCGCCGAGCGCGCCCAGCTGAAGCGCCGGCAGGGCGTCCCCTACCCGCTGCAGGAAGCCGTCACGGTGCGCGATCCCGACACCATGGAAGAAGTGCCGCGCGACGGCGAGACCATCGGCGAGGTGATGTTCCGCGGCAATATCGTGATGAAGGGTTACCTCAAGAACGAGAAGGCCACCCAGGAAGCCTTCGCCGGCGGCTGGTTTCACACCGGCGATCTCGGCGTGCTCGACGAATTCGGCTACGTCATCATCAAGGACCGCTCCAAGGACATCATCATCTCCGGCGGCGAGAACGTCTCCTCCGTCGAAGTCGAAGACATTCTCTACAAACACCCGGCGATCCTGTTCGCCGCGGTGGTCGCCAAGCCCGATCCGAAATGGGGCGAAGTGCCCTGCGCCTTCGTCGAATTGAAAGACGGCGCGCAAGCCACCGAGGCCGAGATCATCGCATTTTGCCGCGAGCACATGCCGGGCTTCAAGACCCCGAAGGTGGTGACGTTTGCGACGATCCCGAAAACCTCGACCGGCAAGATCCAGAAGTTCATGCTGCGCGATCAGGTCAAATCGGCGAAGGCGATATCGGAGTAGGAGCTACCCTGGTAGTGTCACCTGGCGGTAAATTAACGTTTCGTTAACCACAAGCCGCCAGCGTGAGCTCACTCAATCTCACAATGCGATCCGCGCATTCAATCAAGCGTGAGGAGTTTCCTTTGTCCCACAAGGAAAGCCCATGTTTGCGTTTGGTGCCGATTGCTTGTCCGTTCGTTCGTCCTGTCGTGACGGTCGATCCATCCGTCGCGCCGTCACGCGCGCGCGCCGATTGGGTTGGCCGCTGGCATGCTTGACCGCACTCTGCGTCCCATCCGCGGCGTGGGCGCAGACGCCCAACCTCGGCAGCGCCGCGAATTTTGCGGTGCTGGCGGGATCCGCGGTGAGCAACACCGGCCCGACCACCCTGATCGGCAGCCTCGGGCTCAGTCCCGGCAGCTCGGTGAGCGGATTTCCGCCGGGCATGGTAACCGCGCCGGGCGGTATCTACATCGGCGACGCCATCGCGATCCAGGCTCAGATCGATCTGGCCTCCGGCTACAACGCGATCGCCAGCCGTCCGACCACCGCGGACCTGACCGGACAGAATCTGGGCGGACTCACCCTCACCCCCGGCGTCTATAACTTCGCCTCGACGGCGCAACTGACCGGCGCGCTGACGCTCAATGCGTTGGGCAATCCGAATGCGATCTTCATCTTCAATATCGGCAGCTCGCTGACCACCGGCAGCGCCGCCAGCGTCACGGTGATCGGCGGCGGTCTCGGCAGCAACGTGTATTGGCGGGTCGGCAGCTCGGCGACACTCGGCACCACCACGGCGTTCGTCGGAGACATTCTGGCGCTCAGCAGCATCACGCTGAACACCGGCGCCAACATCAGCTGCGGCAGCGCGCTGGCGCGCAACGGCGCGGTGACGCTCGATACCAACACCATCGCGGCCCGGGCGTTTTCATCCTGCGTCCAGGCCGCGCTGTTGCCGACCGATTCAGGTGTGACCCCGGCGCAGTCCGGGATGGCCGGTCTGGTCAACAATGCCTTCGCCAACGCCATCGGCAACGGCAACAATCTGCCGCAAGGCTTCCTCAATCTGTCGGCTTTGACGCCCGAGATGCTGGCGATCGTGCTGCGGCAGTTGTTCGGCGAAGGCGGCACCGGGATCGCGCAGGGCGGCATCCTGGCGATGAACTCGTTCCTGTCGATGGTGCTCAATCCTTATGCCAACGGCATGATGTCGGACGGCCGCGCCGGGTTCGGCCCGGCGCAGCCGGTGGTGCGGACGCTCGGCTATGCGCCCGACAGCCGGATGGCCACCAAGGCGCCGGCCGCCGCGGCGATCGACCGCGGCCTGCTGGGAGGCTCGGACCAACGCTGGGGCAGCTGGGGCGCCGTGTATGGCGGCAAGACCGAGACCCGGGGCCTCACCGCGCTGGACACCAGCGATCGTTCGAGCCGCGGCTTCGGCGTTTCCGCCGGGCTGGACTATCGGTTGCTGCCCGACACCATCGTCGGCGTCGCCGTCGGCGGCGGCACCACCAACTACGCGCTGGGCAACGGTCTCGGCAGCGGCCACAGCGACATGTTCCAGACCGCGCTGTACAGCTCCACCCGCATCCACGCCGCCTATGTGTCCGCCGCGGTGGCCTATGCATGGCATGACGTGACCACCGATCAATTCCTCTCGGTCGCCACCGCCGATCACCTCACCGCGCATTTCAACGCCAACAATCTCGGCGCGCGGATCGAGGCGGGCTATCGCTTCGCGGTGCCCGGCGTGTGGATGGTGCCGGAGTTCGGCATCACACCTTACGGCGCGCTGCAGGCGCAGGCGTTCCGGACCCCGTCCTACGCCGAAAACATCAATTCGGACTTCGCGCGCAGCTTCGCCGCGCGCACCGAAACCGCGGTCCGCACCGAACTCGGCGCCTGGTTCGATCAGGCCAACCTGCTGGACGACGGCAATGTGCTGATCCTGCGCAGTCGCGCAGCCTGGGCGCACGACAGAACCTCGACGCCGACCATGAATGCCGCGTTCCTGGCGCTGCCCGGCTCCAACTTCACGGTGTACGGCGCGACCCCGGCCGGCGATCTGCTGCTGGCCACGGTCGCTTCGGAATTGCGCTTCCGCAACGGCTTCTCGGTCGCGGCGCAATTGGACGGCGAGTTCGCCGAACGCGCCACCCGATACGGCGGCACCGGACGGGTGCGCTACTCCTGGTAACGACGATCGACGTCGCTACGACGTCGCGACAGCATCGAGCGTGAGCTGCATGCCGTCGATCGCCGGAACGACGTGCGGCGGCAGTTGTCCACGCAGCACCTCGTAGTCGACGTCGGCGCTCATATTGGTGATCACCGCGCGCTTCGGCTTGAAGCGCGCGATCCAGCTCAGCGCCGCCTCGACGTTGAAGTGGCTGCCGTGGTGCTTGAAGCGCAGCCCGTCGATGATCCACAGATCGAGTCCTTCGAGCAGCGGCCAGCTTTGCTCCGGGATGTCGTTGACGTCGGGGGTGTAAGCGGCATTGCCGATCCGATAGCCCAGCGCCGGAATGCTACCGTGCTGCACCAGGAACGCCGTCAGCGTCAGCGCGCCGCCCGGGCCGTCGATGGTGCGGCTTTCGCCGGCCTCCACGTCGTGCGCTTCCAGGATCGCCGGATAGTTGCTTTCCGGCGCCTGTTCGAAGCAATAGGTGAACCGCAGCAGGATATGCGCCGCGGTGACCTTGTTGAGATAGACAGGAATGCGGCGGCGTTGCGCCATCACCACCGAGCGCAGATCGTCGATGCCGTGGGTCTGGTCGGCGTGCTCATGGGTGAGAAACACCGCGTCGATGTGATCGACGGCGGCGTCGATCAGTTGCTCGCGCAGATCCGGCGAGGTGTCGATCACCACCCGCGTGGTGCCCTGCCCCGATACTAACTCGGCCATCAGCGAGCAGCGGCGGCGGCGATTGAGCGGATTGGTCGGATCGCAGGCGCCCCAGCCCAATGCCGGTCGTGGCACCCCGGCGGACGATCCGCAGCCGAGGATCGTCAGGGTCAGCGTCATGCGACCTCCGCAGGTCGTGGCACTTTGTTGAACAGCGCGAAGAAATTCTCGGTGGTCTGCCGCGCGATTGCGTCGAGCGATACGCCGCGCAGCTCCGCCAGCAGCTTCGCGGTCTCCACGACATAAGAGGGTTCGTTGCGCTTGCCGCGAAATTTTCCGGGCGCCAGATACGGCGAGTCGGTTTCCACCAGGATGCGCTCGGCCGGCAATTCGGCGGCGAGGTCGCGCAGCGCCTGGGTCTTCTTGAACGTGAGAATCCCGGTGAAGCCGATGAACAGTCCCAGTTCGATCGCCGTCATCGCCAACTCCCGCCCGCCGGTGTAGCAATGCAGCACCGCCTTGAAAGGTCCGTTGGCCATCTCTTCGCGAAGAATCTTGGCGCAATCGTCGTCGGCCTCGCGGGTGTGAATCACCAGCGGCAGGCCGGTGGCCCGCGCCGCCGCGATATGGACCCGAAATCCGCGGTGCTGCGCCTCGCGCGAGCCGAGCTCGTAGAAGTAATCGAGCCCCGCCTCCCCCAGCGCCACCAGCTTCGGATGCTTGGTGTGTTCGATCAGTTCGTCGACCGAAATGCCGTCTTCCTCGTCGACGTGATGCGGATGGGTGCCGACCGAACAATACACGTCGTCAAACCGTTCGGCGATCTTGATCAGCTCCGGCAATCGCCGCACCCGCGTCGAGATCGTCACCATCCGCGCCACGCCGGCGGCCCGCGCCCGCGCGACGATGCCGTCGAGGTCGTCGGCGAAATCCGGAAAATCCAGATGGCAGTGGCTATCGATCAACATCGGCTGCGGCGCGCTCACGAAGGCGTCGGCTCGACGTAGCGCGGAAAGATCGGCGCCGGCGCCGGCAGCGGCGTGCCCGGCCGGATCCGCTCGTGGCCGCCGAGATGGGTGAAGTCGCGCTCCTCCTCGGCAATGCCGAGGCTGTCGAGCAGCTTCGCGGCGGACGCGGGCATCACCGGCTGCGCCAAAATCGCGACCTGCCGCAGCACTTCGGCGGTGACGTAGAGCACGGTCTTCTGCCGCGCAGGATCGGTCTTGGCCAGCGCCCACGGCGCTTCGCCGGCGAAGTAACGGTTGGCTTCGGCGACCACCGCCCACACCGCATTCAGCATGTGATGGATCTGCTGGGTCGCCATCGCCGTGCGGGCGAGCTCAATCATCGCGTCGGCCTGCGCCAGGATCGCCTTGTCATTGTCGCTGAAATCGCCCGGCTCCGGCAGCACGCCGCCGAGCTGCTTGCCGATCATGGTCAGCGAGCGCTGCGCCAGATTGCCGAGGTCGTTGGCGAGGTCGGCATTGGTGCGGTTGACGATCGCCTCGTGATTGTAGCTGCCGTCCTGGCCGAACGACACCTCGCGCATGAAGAAGTAGCGCATCTGGTCGACGCCGTATTGCTTGGCCATCTCGAAAGGGTCGACCACGTTGCCGACCGACTTCGACATCTTCTCACCGCGGTTGAGCAGAAAGCCGTGGCTGAACACCCGCTGCGGCACCGCGACGCCGGCCGACATCAGGAACGCCGGCCAATACACCGCATGAAACCGCACGATGTCCTTGCCGATGACGTGCAGGCTGGCCGGCCAGTAGCGCTTGAAGCTGTCGCTGTCGACGTCCGGATAGCCGGCGCCGGTGATGTAGTTGGTGAGCGCGTCGATCCAGACATACATCACATGGCGCGGCGCGCCCGGCACCTTGATGCCCCAATCAAACGTGGTGCGCGAGATCGACAGGTCCTGCAGCCCGCCCTTGACGAAACTCGCCACCTCGTTGAGCCGTTCGCGCGGCAGCACGAAGTCCGGCACCTTGGCGTAGAGCTCGAGCAATTTGTCCTGATAGGCCGAGAGCCGGAAGAAGTAGGTCTCCTCCTCGGTCCATTCCACCGGCGAGCCGAGCGGCTCGCGGCGCACGCCGTCCTCGCCGACCGTGGTCTCGGCCTCGTCGAAATAGGCTTCCTGGCGCACCGAGTACCAGCCGGCATATTTGTCGAGATAGATATCGCCGTTGTTTTCAATCGCGGTCCACAGCGCCTGGCAGGAGCGCTCGTGGCGCGGCTCCGTGGTGCGGATGTAGTCGTCGTAGGAGATGTTCAGCGCCGCCATCATGTCGCGGAACCGGGCCGAATTGCGGTCGGCGAGCTGCAGCGGCGTCAGCCCTTCGGCGATCGCGGTCTGCTGCATCTTCAGGCCGTGCTCGTCGGTGCCGGTCAGGAAGCGGACGTCATAGCCGTCGAGCCGCTGAAACCGGGCGATCGCGTCGCTGACCATCGCCGTATAGGCGTGGCCGATATGCGGCACGCCGTTCGGATAGAAGATCGGCGTGGAGAGGAAATAGGCCGGACGGGCTGAAGCGGATGCGGACGCCATGGGGGTACTTGAAACCTTGACTCAAAACGGTTGCGGCGGGATCGAGGATGGCCGGACAGCAACGTCGCATCGATCAGCGGATCGCCTCCGCGAGCAGTCCGAACACCGAAAACACCAGCGGTTTGCGCTCAAGGTTGAAGGCTTCGGTGTCGCGCGCGGCGCGGTTGATCTTTTCCCATACCTCCGCCAGCCGCGCAAGGCGGGGCAGATTGGCGTTCGGATCGTCGACCCGCAGCCGCTCGGCCACCCAACGGTCGACGCCGTCCATGAAGCTCGCCAGCGCCACGCGGTCGACGCCGCCGAGCGCGTCGCCGAGCGCATGCAGCGCGCGCGGATCGACATTGGGCAAGGTATCCAGCAACGCGGTGGTGCGCTGATGCAGGTTCAAGGCGTCGCCGCCGAGCAGCGTCAGGGTGCGGGCGACGCTGCCCTCCGATGCCGCCGCGGCCTCGGCCAGCAACGGATCGGCGGCGTCGCTGTCGGTGGCGAGCGCGGCGGCGGCGATCACGTCGGTGGTGGCGAGCGGGCGCAGCAGCAGCTTGCGGCAACGCGACTGGATGGTCGGCAGCACCCGCGCCGGGGCGTGACTGATCAGCAGAAACAGCGAGCGCCGCGGCGGCTCCTCGACCACCTTCAACAGCGCGTTGGCGGCGTTGGCGTTCAGTTCGTCGACGGTATCGACGACGCAGACCCGCCAGCCGTCGATCGCCGCGGTCGAGCCGAAGAAGCCGATGGTCTCGCGCGCCTCGTCGACGCTGATCATGGTGCGCAGTACGCCCTTGTCGTTCAGCGTGCGCTCCAGCGTCAGCAAGCCGCCATGGGCGCCGGCCGCGATATGCCGCGCCACCGGATCGGAAGCGTCGACCTGAAGCGTCGCGGCGTCGCGCACCGCGGGAGCCTCCGGATCGGGATGCGCCAGCACGAACCGCGCCATCCGGTAGGCCAGCGTCGCCTTGCCGATGCCCTGGGCGCCGCCGATCAGCCAGGCGTGCGGAATCCGTCCGCTGCGATAGGCGGCGAGCAGCGCCTGCTCGGCGTCGCGATGGCCGAACAGCGCGGTGGTCTCGCGCGGCCGCCGCGCCGCGATCTGGGGCTCGGTGCGACGGGTGCTCATGCGTGCTGCACTGCGCTGACCTTGGAATACAACAGCCGTTTCTGTACCGCGGCCCACACCTTGGCGGCGACCGGCTTGACCTTGGCATTGGCGTCGATCAGCACGCAGCGCTGCGGCTCGTCGGCGGCGATCTGCCGGTAGGCCTCGCGCAGCTTGCGATGAAATTCCAGACTCTCGGCTTCGAAACGGTCCGGCTCTGCAGCGCCGCGGCGCAGCCTGGCGCGCTTGACGCCGATCTCCACCGGCACGTCGAGAATGATCGTCAGGTCCGGCTTCAGATCGCCGATCGTCACCCGCTGCATCGCGTTGAGCAGCGCCGGCGCCACCGCGCCCATCTGGCCCTGATAGGCGCGAGTGGAATCGGTGAAGCGATCGCACAGCACCCAAGACCCCTGCGCCAGCGCCGGCTCGATCACGGTGTGGACGTGATCGTCGCGCGCGGCGGCAAACAGCAGCGTCTCGGCCTCGGTGCCGCCGATCAGCGACCCTATCCCCGAGAGGATCATGTGCCGGATGATCTCGGCGCCCGGCGAGCCGCCGGGTTCGCGGGTCAGCACGCAGCGGATCCGGCCGGCGTTGAGCCGTTCGGCGAGCAGCTTGATCTGGGTCGACTTGCCGGCGCCCTCGCCGCCTTCGAAAGTGATGAACCGGCCGCGGGTCGCGGCGCCGTTCGGGGTGTCCTTAGCCATCTCAGAGCTTCTCTACGCCGGCGCGGATCAGTCCGATCACCAACTCGCTGGCGCCATCGACCGCGCGCTGCATGGTGGTCCCGGTGGCGACAGCCTCCGCCGCCTGCAACGGCATTTCCACGGCGAGATTGCCGCCGCGCCAGACCTTGATGACGCCGATCGGCTGACCGGGCCCGATCGGCGCCCGCACCGGGCCGCTGTAGACGATCCGCGCGATCAGCTTGTCGCTGCCGTTCTTCTGCACCATCACCCGCACCGGCTCGGTGCTGGTGAGTTTGACCGATCGGCTCTCGCCGCCGAACACCTTGGCGTAGCCGACCGCATCCTGCGGATTGAACAGCGCGCGCGATTCGAAGTTCCGGAACCCCCATTCCAGCAGCTTCTTGGCTTCGCTGGCGCGATCGTCGATGTCCTCGACGCCGTTGATCACCACGATCAGACGCATGCCGTTCTGCACCGCGGAGCCGACCATGCCGTAGCCGCCCTCCTTGGTGTAGCCGGTCTTCAGCCCGTCGGCGCCGTCCAGCATGGTCAGAAGCGGATTGCGGTTGGTCTGGCGGATCTTGTTCCAGGTGAATTCGCGCTCGCCGAAGATCTTGTAGAACTCCGGATAGGTCTGGATCAGGTGACGGGCGAGCCGCGCCAGCTCGCGCACGCTCATCTTGTTGCCGGGGTCCGGCAGTCCGTTGGAATTGGCGAAGGTCGATTTGGCCAGGCCCAATTCGCGGGCGCGCTTGGTCAGAAGCTCGGCGAAGCCGCGTTCGCCGCCGCCGAGCGCTTCGGCGAACACCATGCAGGCGTCGTTGCCGCTCTGCACGATGGCGCCGCGCAGCAGATCTTCGACCGCGATTCGGCTGTGGATTTCGGCGAACATGGTCGAATTGCCGGCCGGTGCGCCGCCCTTGCGCCAGGCGTTTTCGCTGACCTGATATTGATCGGTGAGCTTGATGTCGCCCTGCTGCAGCGCGCGGAACACCAGTTCCACGGTCATCAGCTTCATCATGCTGGACGGCGCACGCAGCTCGTCGGCGTTCTTCTCGTACAGCACGCTGCCGGTGGAGGCCTCGACCAGGATCGCGGTCGGCGCGTCGACATCATAGCCGCCGTCGTCCTTCTTGGCCCCCTGCACGCTGTTGTTGGCGGCGAACGCCATGCCGCCGAGCGCGACGGCCAACGCCAAGGCGGCGGCGCTCAACACACGGCAAAGCCGCCCAAGGCCGGGCCGGACGCTGCCAGAGGATGGGGTCGAGACGGCCATGCGGATGTCCTGAATGCGCCGTTCTAACAGTTGCAAACCGCCCGAACAACACAAGCTGCCTGGCGATCGCATGCACCGAACAAGGCCGCCCGCAGGCTTGCGACTATCTTGCCAGACGAGATCAGCGATGTTGGCTTAGTCTTTGAAAGAAATCAATAAAGTCCCCGGCCCGAGATCATGTTGCCGATCTCGTCGCGGCCCGTCGGCGCGTAGGCCGCAACCGGCGCGGCGGCGGGCGGCAGCTCGCTGCTTTGCACCTGGTAGGACACCTGGTGGCGATTGTCGACCGTGCGGCCCGACCGCAGGCTGCGCGACGCCGACATCTCCGAGGTCGCGCTGATCGACGCCATGTCGACCGAAGTGTTGCCGAGCGTATAGGGCCGGCCTTCCGGCAGCGGCACGTCGCCGCGCAAGGCGCGATTCGGCGCGGCCATTTCCGGCACGAAGCCGCGCGCCGACGCCACCCGGACGGTGGCTGGCGACGGCGCCGGCTCGCCGGTGCGCAGCGTCGCCATCAATTGGCGGTCGTCGGAGCCCTCGAGCGGGGCGCGGGCGACGTATTCCACCCGGACCCGGGCGGTGCCGTGATTCTTGAATTCCAACAATTCGGCGGCGCGGTTGGAGACGTCCATCAGCCGGTTGCTGTGATACGGGCCGCGGTCGTTGACGCGGACGATCAACGATTTGCCGTTCTTCAGATTGGTGACGCGGGCGTAGCACGGCATCGGCAGCGTCGGATGCGCCGCGGACAACGACGCCATGTCGAACACTTCGCCATTGGCGGTCAGCCGGCCGTGGAAATCGTCACCGTACCAGGACGCCAGCCCCTCTTCGCGATAGGCCAGGTTCTCTTCCGGCACGTACATCTTGCCGCCGACCACATAGGGCTTGCCGACCCGGTAGGTGCCGCCGCCCTTCGGCACCGGTTCGCCCGGCTCGACCACGCGCGGGCTCGCCGAGACGCCGTATTTCGGATCGACCTTGCTGGCGAATTTGCCCGACGACGCACAATTGGCCAGGATCAGGCACGCGCCTACGGTGGCAACGGCACGCGCCGCGCGGCCGATCGAATCTGACTCGCGATTCCCCATAGTCCCCAAATACCATTCCTGTGCCCGGTCGCCTATTGGGCGCCCCTCCGGCCACGAACATGATGCGACCCACATCACACCGGCGAAGACCATACCGCAGCGCGATCGCGGCGAAAATGGGGTGAAGCCCCGGGTGGTGTGCGAATGGTTAACAGCCGATGTGTGCTTGCCAGCAGCGCCGCCCTCCGCAATGAGCCGCCGGCGGCTTGCTCTGGCGCGAAATAGACGAAAGAGTGCCGCCAACTGCGCGTTCAGACGACGCGTTCAAACAAGGATGGCCCGTGACAACTTCCGCCGAAGACCGTGTTCAGGCCCGCAATGATCTGGCGTGGGCGATTGCCGTCGGCGGCGGCACGACGGTGGTGTTCGCCGGTCTGCTGTTCTTCGCCTGGTATTTTGCCGCCACGCTGTTCCTGATCTTCGCCGGCATTCTGTTCGGGGTGTTTCTCAACGCCGTCAGCGAATTGCTCGGCCGCCTGGTCGGCGGCGGCCACGGGCTGCGGATGACCCTGGTCTGCGTGCTGCTGACCGGGCTGTTCGCCGGCGTGCTGGTGCTGGGCGGCAGCACCATCGCCGATCAGGCCGCGTCGCTCAGCAACACCATCAAATCGCAAATCGTCAATGTGAAGAGCTTCCTCGACGAGCACGGCGTCGACACCAGCTTCCTCGACCTCGGCACGCCGGAGCCCCCGGGCACCGCGGCGCAGCCGCGCAATCTGCCGAGCGCCGGCGCCATCGCCTCGGGCGGTGGCGCGATCGTCAGTCAGACCTTGAAGCTCATTCTCGGCACCATCGGCGCGGTCGGCAACTTCTTCATCGTGATCTTCTTAGGCCTGTGTTTCGGCGCGCAGCCGGCGATCTATCGCAAGGGCCTATTGCGCAGCGTGCCGGCGCGCTACCGGCTGAAGGCGACCGAGATCGTCACGGCCATCGGCGAGATGCTGAAGCGCTGGCTGCTGGCGCAGATGATCACCATGGCGGCGGTGTTCGCGGTGACCTCGATCGGCCTCACCATCATCGGCATTCCCGGCGCCTTCATTCTCGGCATCCAGGCCGGATTGCTGGCCTTCATCCCGACCATCGGCGCGCTGCTCGGCGGGCTGATCATCGTGCTGGCGTCGCTGGCGTCGGGCTGGGTCGCGGTGGCCAGCGCCTTTGCGCTGTTCCTCGCCGTCCATGCCATGGAAAGCTACTTGCTGACGCCGCTGATCCAGCAGCAGGCGATCGACATTCCGCCCGGCACGCTGTTCGCGACGCAGATCCTGCTCGGCATCGTGTTCGGGCTGTGGGGTCTGGCGCTGGCGCTGCCGCTGATGGCGATCGCCAAGGTGGTGATGAATCACCTGAGCGACGACAGCGCCGAGCACGGCGCGGCCGTCGTCGGCTGATCAGACGGCCGAGCTCAGCACCGTCTCGGTGTGTTCGACTTCGGGGGGCGAGGCGAAAAACGGCCCGACCAGGCCGCGCCATTCGGCAAAGCTCTCCGAGCCGCGGAAATCCACGGTGTGGTTCTCCAGCGTTTGCCACTTCACCATCAGCCGATAGCGCTGCGGCTTCTCCACCGAGCGATGCAGTTCGAAGCCGTGAAACCCCTTGGAGCGGCCGAACGCGGCGCGCGCCTTGGCCACCGCGGCTTCGAAATCGGCTTCCGAACCGGGCTTGATGTCGAGCTGGGCGATTTCGGTGATCATGTGGGCTCCAAAGCTGAGTGAGGCTGAACCTCTCTAGCCCAACCTTGGCTGGGGTTGAAGCCCGCCCGCGGCGCGGCGGCTGTGCTTGCCGCGCGGCCCGCGCCTTACGCGGCGCCGGCCAGCCCGACCTGACGCGGCAGCGCCGGGGATTTGACGGCGACGACCGACTTGCGCCGCCCCAGCTCCGGCACCAGCGGCTGTTCCATCGCCGCCTCGACGCGGTTACGGCCGCCGCGCTTGGCCTGATACAGCGCAGTATCGGCCGCCGCCAGCAGCACCTCGAGCTCGGTGCGCGGCGGTCCGCCGGCGACGCCGATGCTGACGGTGGTTTCGACCGGCGCGTCGTCGACCACGATGCCGCAGGTTTCGAACGCCTCGCGGACCCGCTCGGCGGCGACCAGCGCTTCGTCCATCGAGCACGGCAGCAGAGCTGCGAACTCTTCGCCGCCGATCCGGCCCGAGAGGTCGCTGATGCGCAGCGTGTTGGTGACCAGGGTGGCAAACAGTTTCAGCAATTCGTCGCCGGCGGGATGGCCGAAGCGGTCGTTGATCGACTTGAAAAAGTCGATGTCGAAAATCATCACCGTGACCGGCCGTCCGGCGTCGGCCTCGCGTGCGATCATCCGCGTGGTGGCCTCGGAAAAGCCGCGGCGATTGAACATCCCGGTCAACGGGTCGATCGCGGCCGCGGTCTTGTGCGCCCGCACGGTGCGCTCCGACACCAGCATGAAGATCACGAACACCGTGCCGACCGCATACAGCACCAGCTCGATGGCGAAGATCGTCACCCAGACGTTGCTGGTGATCGGGCGCCCCGCCGGCGTCAGCAGGTCGGCCAACAGGATCGGCGCCATCAGCACGCCGCCATGCAGCAGCGGCACGAGGATCGCCGGCCAGCGACGCTGCACCGCCTTGCGACGCTCGCTGCCGAGTTGCGCCGCGGTCAGCCCGGCATAGATCGCAACGATGCCGGCGCCGAGCGTCATGCGCAGCGCGACCGCGTCAGGCGGCAAGCTGACGGTCGCCGCCACCCAGGCCAGCGCGCCGAGCAACAGGCCGGGCCAATTCGGCTTGGCGCCGTGGAACACGCGAGCCGCATTCCACACCATGCCGCAAGCGATGAAGCCCAGCGCATGGATCGCCTGCGCAAAAGTCTCCGGCAGCGCCGGACTGGCCAGCGCCCACAACGCGACGTCGGTGGCGCCGAGCAGATAGGCATAACCCCACCAATCCAGCGCGGCGATATTCTCCTGCTTGCCGAAATACATCAGCATTCCGCCGAGCAACGCGGCGAGCAGCGTCGCGACGAGATAAAGCGTGGAAATATCGAGAGACATGGGGCCACCGGAATTGCGCGTGGCTTGACGGTAAGAAGCCGAAGTTGAAATCGCGTTTGGACGCGGGGGCAAAGTTTCACGAAAAATCGACGCAGTTCAACGGCGTTTTGTGAACAACCCCCGCCAATGGTTCGCAACCGATCCCGGCGACCCAATTGGCAGAAAAAAAGGCGCCCGAAGGCGCCTTTTGAGATTGCAACTTCGCCAACTGCGAAGGCGGTCGAATGCGATCAGCGCTTCGAGAACTGGAACGAACGACGCGCTTTGGCGCGGCCGTACTTCTTGCGCTCGACGACGCGCGAGTCGCGGGTCAGGAAGCCGCCCTTCTTCAGCACGCCGCGCAGATCCGGCTCGAAATAGGTCAGCGCCTTGGAGAGGCCGTGGCGAACTGCGCCGGCCTGGCCGGACAGGCCGCCGCCGGCGACGGTGCAGATCACGTCGTATTGGCCGGCACGGGCCGCGGCCAACAGCGGCTGCTGGATCAACATCCGCAGCACCGGGCGGGCGAAATACACTTCGACCTCGCGGGCATTGACCATGATCTTGCCGGCGCCGGGCTTGATCCAGACGCGGGCGACCGCGTCCTTGCGCTTGCCGGTGGCGTAGGCGCGACCGAACTTGTCGACCTTCTTCTCGTATTTCGGCGCGTCGGGTGCCGCGACCTTCAGCGAGCCCAACTCTTCGAGGGACTGCAGGGACTGCATGGTATCGGACATCTTATGCGGCCCTCATGTTCTTGCGGTTCATCACGGCGACGTTGAGCGGTTCGGGTTGCTGGGCTTCGTGCGGATGGTCGGGACCGCCATAGACCCGCAGATTGCCCATCTGCATGCGGCCGAGCGGGCCGCGCGGAATCATGCGCTCGATCGCCTTCTCGACGACGCGCTCCGGGAACCGACCCTCAAGGATCGACTTCGCGGTGCGTTCCTTGATGCCGCCGATGAACCCGGTGTGGTGATAATACACCTTGTTCTCGCGCTTGCGGCCGGTCAGCACCACCTTGGCGGCGTTGACGATAATGACATGGTCGCCGCAATCGACGTGCGGGGTGTAGGTCGGAAGGTGCTTGCCGCGCAGCCGATTGGCCACCAGCGTCGCGAGCCGGCCAACCACCAGGCCCGTGGCATCGATCACGATCCACTTCTTGGTGACCTCGGCCGGCTTAGCCGAAAACGTCTTCATGTGAGAATTTCCGTGAAAAGGGGACATTCGGCGCGCAATCGCACCGGACTGCGGTGCTTTTAGATGAACCGCCCCGCCCCCGTCAATCCCCGCGACGGTCGTTTTATCCTTGTGAAACAAGGCGTTATAATTATGGTTCTATATTACCTTCGAAATCAGTCAGTGATCGGAATGGAATAGGTGGATGTGACGTGGGCGATCGGATCGGGCGAGGTGCCCGACAGCAGCACCACCTCGCCGACCGCCAGCCGCTTGCCGAGCTTCAACAGCCGCGCTTGTGCCAGCACGTCTTGCCCGGGCAGCCCCTTGCGGAGAAAATTGATGTTGAGATTGGTGGTGACGGCGAGACCGACCGGCCCGATCGCCGACAGCAGCACGACATACATGGCGAAGTCGGCCAGCGCCATCAGCGTCGGCCCCGACACCGTTCCGCCGGGCCGCAGCATCCGCTCGCTGTAGCGCTGCCGCAGCAGGCTGGTTGCGCCGTCGGCGCTTTCGATGCTGATATCGTCGTTGTTGAAGGCTTGTGGAAATTCGAGATGCAAGAAGCTCTCGAGTTCCGTTACGTTCATCTTCGCCTTAGCCATGCCGTCCCCGCCCTGCTCACGCGCTCCCTGGTCTGTTACATTAACGTGACGCTCGTTCCCAGCCCCGGATTTTCGATGACAGCACAGCACGCCTACGTCGCGCCGCCGCACCCGCCGATCCTGTTGCGAGAGACCATCGACGGCGGACTCGCCGTGCTGACGCTCAATCGGCCGGCGCAACGCAACAGCCTGTCGAAAGACCTGATCGTCGAATTGCAGGCGGCGCTCGACTCGATCGCGCGTGACGATGGCGTGCGCGTGGTGGTGATCGCCGCCAACGGCCCGGCGTTCTGCGCTGGACACGACCTTAAGGAAATCACCGGGCATCGCGCCGATCCCGACCAGGGCCAGGCTTGCTTCGCCCGGCTGATGACCGCCTGCAGCGCGATGATGCAGTCGATCGTCACCCTGCCGAAGCCGGTGATCGCCGCGGTGCAAGGCGTCGCGACCGCCGCCGGCTGCCAATTGGTGGCGAGCTGCGACCTCGCGGTGGCATCCGAGAAGGCGGCATTCGCCACCCCCGGCGTCGACATCGGGCTGTTCTGTTCGACCCCGATGGTGGCGCTGTCGCGCAACGTGGCGCCCAAGCACGCGATGGAAATGCTGCTGACCGGCGAGATGGTCCCCGCGCAGGCGGCCCGCGAGATGGGCTTGATCAATCGCGTGGTGGCGGTCGGGCAAGAGCGCGACGCCGCGATCGCACTCGGCCGCAGCATCGCCCGCAAATCCGCCCACACCCTCAAAATCGGCAAGGCGGCGTTCTATCGCCAGGCCGAGATGAGCCTGGCCGACGCCTACCAATTTGCGGCGCAGGTGATGACCGAGAACCTGATGTCGGAAGACGCCGACGAGGGCATCCGCGCCTTCATCGACAAGCGCCCCCCGGTCTGGAAGGACCGGTGAGGCAGGTCAGCAGACGGCAACGCATCGAACTACGGCGTTCGATTTTGACCGAGGCCTCGTGTCCCGGGCGCGGAGCAGCGCCCTTGGCGCTGCGCCGCAGAACCGGGACCGTTCCAAGCGCTGCGGTCCGTAACGGCCCCGGCTCGCAACGCACCACGCCGCAAGCGCGGCGCGGTGCACTGCGTCCGGGGCACACTGCCGCATTTTGGGTGCACGCATGAATCATGACGCTTACTCCGACGATGACATCCGCG
Source organism: Rhodopseudomonas palustris BisB18 (assembly GCF_000013745.1). Lineage (GTDB taxonomy): Bacteria > Pseudomonadota > Alphaproteobacteria > Rhizobiales > Xanthobacteraceae > Rhodopseudomonas_A > Rhodopseudomonas_A palustris_F. The sequence goes on along the minus strand of NC_007925.1, from coordinate 2,922,372 downwards.
AGATTCTCAACAGCGTGAAAACCATCGCCATGGTCGGCGCCTCGCCGGTCAATGTGCGGCCGAGCTATTTTGCGTTCAAATATCTCGCCGGGCGCGACTACGACATGATTCCGGTGAACCCGGCGCATCTCGGCAAGAGCCTGATCGGCATTCCGTTCGTCGCGTCGTTGCGCGAGATCGGCCGGCCGATCGACATGGTCGACATCTTCCGCAGCCCCGAGCACGTGATGCCGCTGGTCGAGGAGGCGCTGGCGCTGTCGCCCTTGCCGAAGGTGATCTGGATGCAACTCGGCCTGCGCAACGACGAGGCCGCGGCGAAGGCCGAAGCCGCCGGGCTCAAGGTGGTGATGAACCGCTGCCCAAAGATCGAATTCGGCCGGCTGTCGGCGGAAATCTCCTGGCTCGGCGTCAATTCGAAAGTGCTGAGCTCGAAGCGCGCCGCGCCGCCCACCAAGGGCATGCAATTGTCGCTCGGCTCGGCGCCGCGCAACCGGCGCGGCGACTGAGCCGACTAGGACTTCGAGGCGCGTAACGCCGCCGCCGCGGACTGCCGCGCCAGCCGGTTGTTGCGCTGGACCACAAGCAGGTAGCTCGCCAACGCCAACACGATCACCACCAGCTGCGCGCCGAGCGCCTCTGCGGTGGGGTTCAAGCCGATCGCGCTAAGCCATTCGCCGCCCGGCACCGGCGTGTAGCCCAAAAGATTCTGTTCCTGGAATTCCAGCGCCGCCTCGCCGATGAACTTGATCGCCATCGCGAACAGGAACGCCGAGGTCGCCACGAACAGCGCGCGCAGCGGAATCTGCTGCGCCACCCGCTTGATCAGGAAGAACAATACGAACAGCCCGGCGGTCGCCGCCGCCAGCCCCGACAGTAGCGGCGCGGTCCAGCCGCCCGCGGTAGTGGCCAGCGCATTGACCAGCAGCACCGTCTCGGCGCCCTCGCGGAACACCGCGAGAAACGCCAGCGCCGCCACCGTGAAGGCGCTGTCCTGCGACAGCGCCCGGTCGGCCTTGCGGGCCAGATAGGCCTGCCAGTCGCGCGGATGCTGCTTCACCATCATCCAGCCGCTGACATAGAGCATCAGCGCCGCCGCCAGCAGGATCACGCAGGCTTCCACCAGGTCGCTGTGGTTGCCGGCATTCAGCGTGGCAAGCAGCCAGGCCGCGACGATGCTGGCGGCGACCGCGGCCAGTGCGCCGCCATACAGCGCATGGATGCGATGCGACGATCCCGCCTTGGTGAGATAGGCGGCGAGTGCGGCGATCACCAGCATGGCTTCGAGCCCCTCGCGGAGCAGAATGACGGCGGCTTGCAGGAAGGTGGCGGACATGAAGGACCCTTGGTTGCCGGGGTTTTTATTCGCTGCCGCGGCCATGTAAAGCGCTTGCCGCAAATGGCGCCGCACGACCAAGGGATAAACCGCTGAGAACATTGCTCGCAGGCGGGGATCACGACGATCAGAATCGTTCAAATCTGCGACGCGCGGCGAAGCCCAGGGCGGCGCATGCCGGCACCGGCCGCGGCTTGACGCCCCTGCCCGATGCGCTCAGATACGCGCCACGCCTGTCTCACAAGCATCAGGGATCAATTATGACAGATCGCACTCCGGGGTTCGCCACGCTCGCCGTTCATGCCGGCGCCCATCCCGATCCGACCACCGGTGCCCGCGCCACCCCGATCTATCAAACCACCTCGTTCGTGTTCAACGACGCCGACCACGCCGCCTCGCTGTTCGGGCTGCAGGCGTTCGGCAACATCTATACCCGCATCACCAACCCGACCACGGCGGTGCTGGAAGAGCGCGTCGCAGCGCTGGAGGGCGGCACCGCGGCGCTCGCCACCGCGTCCGGTCACGCCGCGCAGCTCGTGGTGATGCAGCAATTGATGCGCCCCGGCGACGAATTCATCGCCGCGCGAAAACTCTATGGCGGCTCGATCAACCAGTTCAAACACGCGTTCCAGAGCTTCGGCTGGAACGTGGTGTGGGCCGATCCGGACGACGTCGGCAGCTTCGAACGCGCGGTGACGCCGAAGACCAAGGCGATCTTCATCGAATCGATCGCCAATCCGTCGGGCAGCGTCACCGACATCGAGGCGATCGCTGCGGTGGCGCGCAACGCCGGGGTGCCGCTGATCGTCGACAACACGCTGGCGACGCCGTACCTGATCCGGCCGATCGACCACGGCGCCGACATCGTGGTGCATTCGCTGACCAAATTTCTCGGCGGCCACGGCAATTCGCTGGGCGGCATCATCGTCGACGCCGGCACCTTCGACTGGTCGCGCGACGGCAAATATCCGATGCTAAGCGAGCCCAGGCCGGAATATCACGGCATCAAGCTGCAGGAGACCTTCGGCAACTTCGCCTTTGCGATCGCCTGCCGGGTGCTCGGCCTGCGCGACCTCGGCCCGGCGCTGTCGCCGTTCAACGCCTTTATGATCTTGACCGGCATCGAGACGCTGCCGCTGCGAATGCAAAAGCACTGCGAGAACGCCAAGGCGATCGCCGAATATCTGTCGACCCATCCGGCTGTCGCTGCGGTGAACTACGCCGGCCTGCCCGGCGACCCCTACCACAAATTCGCCCGCAAATACGCGCCGAAGGGCGCCGGCGCGGTGTACACGTTCAGCCTGAAGGGCGGCTACGACGCCGGCGTCAGCCTGGTCTCCAACCTGAAGCTGTTCTCGCATCTGGCCAATGTCGGCGATACCCGTTCGCTGGTGATCCATCCGGCCTCCACCACCCACAGCCAGCTCGACGACGCCCAGAAGACCGCCGCGGGGGCTGGGCCCGACGTGGTGCGGCTGTCGATCGGCATCGAGGACAAAGAAGACCTGATTGCCGATCTGGCGCAGGCGCTCGGCACCACCTGACGCGGCAACGCCGTGGCGATGCGGGAGATCATCCAAGGGCTGCTGTTCGTGGCGCTGGGCAGCGTGTTCGGCGGCATGGCGCGGTTCTGGCTGTCCGGCATGGTGGCGCGGCGGATCGGCGAGACCTTTCCCTGGGGCACGCTGACGGTGAACGTCAGCGGCGCCTTTGCGATCGGCGTGTTCGGTGCGCTGGCCGCCAGCGGCCACGGCGTATTCTCAACCCCGGGGCCGTGGCTGTTCGCGGTCACCGGCTTTCTCGGCTGCTACACCACGGTGTCGTCGTTCGCCCTGCAGACCTTGGCGCTGGCGCGCGACGGCGAGAGTCTTCGCGCGATCAGCAATGTGACGTTCTCGCTGGTGTTCTGCCTGATCGCGGTAGCGCTGGGGTTCGCCGCCGCACGGGTACTGGCATGATGTCGCTGGACGAGTTGCGCGACCGCGCCGCGCTCTACGCGCTGATCGCGGCCGGTAGCGTGATCGGCGGCTGCGCGCGCTATCTGGTCGGAGTGGCGCAGCTCAGCCTGCTCGGCACCGATTTTCCCTGGGCGACGTTGTTCGTCAACGTCACCGGCTCGTTCGTGATCGGCTTCTACGCCGCGATCGCCGGCCCCGACGGCCGGCTGTTCGCCTCCAGCCGGCAGCGGCAATTCGTGATGACCGGGATCTGCGGCGGCTACACCACGTTCTCCGGCTTCAGCCTCGAGACCTTTCAACTGCTGCGCACCGGCCACGCGCTGGCGGCGCTGATCAATCTCGGTGTTTCGCCGATGTCCTGGTTAGTTGCGGTGTGGCTCGGCCACCTCGTCGCCACGAGGCTCAATCGCCTGAAAGGAACGTGATCATGCAGATTCCCAAACAAGCGGTACTGCTGCGGATTTTCATCGGCGAGGACGACCGCTACGAACACCAGCCGCTGCACGAGGCGATCGTGCTGAAAGCGCGCGAAATGCATCTGGCCGGCGCCACCGTGCTGCGCGGCGCGGTCGGGTTCGGCGCCTCGAGCCGGTTGCACACCTCGAAGATCCTGCGGCTGTCGGAAGACCTGCCGCTGATCATCGAGATCGTCGACAGCGAGGACACCATCAACGGCTTCCTGCCGGTGCTCAACGACATGATGAGCGGCGCCAGCGGACTGGTGACGCTGGAGAAAATGCAGGTGCTGCAATACGGCCGGGCCGCGGATTCCGCCTGAGCGCGCCTCAGCCGCGACCTTGCGCCGGCTGGCCGAGGCTCGGCGCGGCCGCGTGCTGCGCGGTTTGCACCACGCCCGGGCTGAACCGCGCGAGCTGCAGCACCGCAAGCGTCAGCACCAGGATCGCCATCGCCTGATGCGCGAGGCCAAGCCCGATCGGCACCGCGTAGAGCAGCGTCACGATGCCGAGCGCGGCCTGCAGGGTGATCGCCACAGCCAGCGCCAGCGCGCCGCCGGCCGCTGCCCGCGCCCGCCAGGCGTCGATCGCGTGCAGCACTGCCAGCGCCCACAGCGCATAGGCCAGCATGCGATGGTCGAACTGCACGGTGAGATGGTTGTCGAACAGGTTCTTCCACCACGGCTGCTCGAACCACAGCCGCGCCGCCGATGGAATCAACGCGCCGTCGATCTGCGGCCAGGTGTTGTAGATCCGCCCGGCGCGCAGCCCCGCGACCAGCGCGCCGAGATAGAGTTGCACGAAGGTGAGCCCGAGCAGCACCGCCGCGGTGAGCCTCAGCCGCAACGGCGCCACGATCGCCGGCCGCGGCGTCAGCTGGCGCAGCGTCCAGACGATCCCGGCAAAGATCAGCAGCGCCAGCACCAGATGCGTGGCAAGGCGCACCTGCGAGACCTCGACCCGCTGCGACAGCCCGGAAGCCACCATCCACCAGCCGACCGCGCCCTGCAGCGCGCCGAGCCCGAAGATGATCCACAGCCGGCGCTTCAGCCCGCCGCCGAGGTCGCCGCGCCACAGGAACCAGAGGAACGGCAGCAGGAAGGCTGCGCCGATCACCCGGCCGAGCAGCCGGTGGCTCCATTCCCACCAGAAGATGGTTTTGAATTGGGCGAGCGTCATCCCGGCGTTGAGCTCGCGATATTGCGGGATGGTCTTGTAGGCGTCGAACGCCTGCGTCCATTGCTCGACGCTGAGCGGCGGCAACGTGCCGGTGATCGGCTTCCACTCGACGATCGACAGCCCGGATTCGGTGAGCCGGGTGGCGCCGCCGACCAGCACCATCACCGCGATCAGGCCGGCGATGATCGCCAGCCAAATCCGGACGGCGTGCATCGGGCGGTCGGCAGGGACGGCTGGCATGATGCAGCACCTTGATTGAATTGCGCCAAACTTTATAGTCGCGCGGCTTTTGCGCGCAAGCCGCGCGGTATTTTGTTCCGGACCCGCATCGCCATGAAAATCCGCACCCGAAAATTCCTTGGCGCCATCTTCCTGCTGGTTCTGGCGATTGTGTGGTCGCTGGTGGGGATGTCGCTGGCGCAGCTGCCGATCTTCGAGACCTCGAAGTGGCTGCAGGCGGCGTTCTATGTGGTGGTCGGCATGGGCTGGGTGCTGCCGGCGATGCCGATCGTCAGCTGGATGTCGCGTCCCGACCTCGCCTGAGGCGCCGCCGCGGCATTGTCCTCATGGTTTGTTGATATTTGTTTGCAAAGCTTCGCGCCGCCAAAACTGACAATTCAGTCACGGGTGTAGCGATGGCGATGATGACAGCGGTGATCGACGGTTCGGCTGCGCAGGCCACGCCCACCGGCGCGGTCAGCAGGATCGCCGACGTCGAGGTGTTGCAGGATCTGGCTTCGGCCGAACCGATCTGGCGGGCGCTGCAACAGCCGCCGCATCTTTCCACCCCCTATCAGCGTTTCGAACTGCTCGCGGCCTGGCAGCGCAATGTCGGCGCCGGCCAGCAGATCTCGCCATTCATCGTGGTCGCCCGCGACGCCGAGCAGCAGCCGCTCGTACTGCTGCCGCTCGGGCTGCAACGCGCCCACGGCTTGCGCATCGCGAAATTTCTCGGCGGCAAGCACACCACCTTCAACATGGCGCTGTGGCAGCAGGACTTCGCGCAGCGCGCCGGCGCCGCCGATCTCGCCGCGCTGATCGCCGGGTTGCGCCGTCATGCCGACAAGGTCGACGTGCTGGCCTTGCTGCAGCAGCCGGCGAGCTGGCGCGGCGTCGTCAATCCGCTGTCGCTCGTGCCGCAGCAACCGTCCGCCAACGACTGCCCGCTGCTCTGCATCGCGCCGGGCGCGACGCCAGTCAGCCTGATCAGCAATTCGTTCCGCCGCCGGCTGAAGAGCAAGGAGAAGAAGCTGCAGCCGCTTGCCGGCTATCGCTACGGCATCGCCACCACCGACGCCGAGATCACCGCGCTGCTGGATTGGTTTTTCGCCGTCAAGCCGCTGCGGATGGCGGCGCAGAAACTGCCCGACGTGTTCGCCGAGCCGGGCATCGCCGGCTTCATCCGCGAGGCTTGTTTGGCGAAGCTTGCCGATGGCGGCCGCGCCATCGACATCCACGCGCTGCAATGCGACGACGAACCGATCGCGATCTTCGCCGGCGTCGCCGACGGCCAGCGCTTCTCGATGATGTTCAACACCTACACGCTGTCGGACAGCGCGCGCTACAGCCCCGGCCTGATCCTGATGCGCAACATCATCGATCACTACGCCGCACTGGGCTACAACGCGCTCGATCTCGGCATCGGCTCCGACGACTACAAGCGGCTGTTCTGCAAATCCGACGAGCCGATCTTCGACGGCTACATCGCGCTCACCGCGCGCGGCCGATTCGGCGCCGCAGCGCTGGCGGCGACGTCGCGCGCCAAGCGCGTGGTCAAGCACAACGCGGCGCTGATGCGGTTGGTGCAGCTGGCGCGCGGCGCGCTGCGACGATAGCGAAATTGCGCAGTTCTCTTGCGAATTATCGAGACGTCATTCCGCGGCGTGAGCAGCGATAGCTGCGAGCGAGCCCGGAATTCATAACCACCGCCGGGAGTATGGATTCCGGACTTGCTCGTTCTTCGAACTCGCAATCCGGAATGACGGCCGATTTTTGGTTCGATGAAGACCGCTGAACGAAAGCCGGCGTGAACCGGCGTCCGGACTACGCCGCCACGGTCCCGGATCGCTCGGCCTCATTGTCCTGCGGCGAGGCGCGCTGCAGCAGCGTGACCTTGGCGAAGCCGACGCTTTCCAGCTGCTGGCACATTTCGATGCGGGCCGCGGGGCTCATCGACGGCGCCGGCACCAGCAGCGCGCGGGCCTGCGCGGTGAGCAATTCCGCCGGCAGGTCGGTGGCGGTGCCGGCGTCGAGCAGCACGTGGTCGTAGACCCGCAGCAACGCGTCGAGCGCGAGGTTCAGCCGCGGCGACAACAGCAGCGCGCGATCGAAGCCCGGCTTGCCGGCGCTGACCAGATGCAGCCGCGACAACCGATCCTTGCTGATGATCTCGCCGAACGACGCCTCGCCCAGCATCAGCTCGGCAAGCCCCGGCGCCTCGGGATCGGCCGACACCGCGGCCAGCGTCGGCGAGGACGCCGACAGATCCACCAGCACCACCTTGGCGCTGCGCGCCAACAGCCGCGCCAGAGTCAGCGCGGTCAGCGTCACGCTTTCGCTTTGCCCGGTGCCGAGCACGGTGACCTTGCGCGCCGCTTCGCCGGCACTTCGCAATTCCTCGGCGAGCGTTTCCAGCTCGCCGACCGCGGCCGACAGTTCGGGATGGGTGTCGGGCAACGACGGCGCCAGCGGCGGCGGCGCGGCCGGCGCCGCCATCGGTGCGACCGGTTCGATGCGCCGCGCCGGCGACGTCGCCGGGTCGAGCGCCGCGGCGCTGGCGCGCGGCGCGCTCAGTCGCAGCAATTCGCCGGTCACGATGCTGCCCGAGGTGAGGAGCAGCGTCGCCAGCGTGGCGATCAGCACGACCGGCAATTTCTTCGGATAAGCCGGCGTGTTGGAGACGATGGCGCGGGAAATGATCCGGCCGTCGGCCGGCGCCGAATCGATGCTCTCGCGCGTGGTGGCTTCGCGGAACTTGGCCAGGTAGGATTCCAGCAGGTCGCGCTGCGCCTTGGCTTCGCGCTCCAGCGCACGCAGCTGCACGTCCTGGCCGTTCGACGACGACGCCTGCTTCTTGAGCTGATCGAGGCTGGCGATCAGGCCTTCGACGCGGCCGCCGGCGATGCGGGCGTCATTGTCGAGCGAGCGCGAGATCTTGCTGGCCTCCTCGCGCAGCTGCCGGTCGAGATCGCCGAGCTGCGCCCGCAATTCCTTGATCCGCGGATGGCCGTCGAGCAGCGTCGAGGATTGCTCGGCGAGCTGCGCGCGCAGCGTGACGCGCTGCTCCGACAACCGCCGGGTCAGTTCGGAGTTCAACACTTCGGAGGCTTCGATCGGCTTGCCGCTCTGCAACATCTCGCGGATCAGTCGGGCCTTGGATTCGGCATCCGACTTCAAGGCGCGGGCGTTGTTGAGCTGGGTGTTGAGTTCGCCCATCTGCTGATTCGACAGCGAGGTGTTGTTGGTGCCGATGAACAGGCTGGACTTGGAGCGGAAATCCTCGACCTTGGATTCCGCTTCCGCCACCTTCTTGCGCAGGTTTTCGATTTCGCCGGACAGCCACTGCCCGGCCGACTTGGCCTGCTCCTGGCGCGCGCCCTGCTGCAGCACCAGATAGCCCTCGGCGATCGAATTGGCGACCCGTGCGGCGAGCTCCGGATCGCGCGACTGGAATTCGATCACCACGACGCGGGATTTATCCACCGCATAGGCGGTCAGCCGTTCGAAATAGGCGTCCAGCACGCGCTCTTCCGGCGTCATCGAGAACGGGTCGCGGCCGATCCCGATCAGCGCCAGCAGCGACTTCAACGGCGACAGCCCTTGCAGCACCGGATCGAATTCCGGGCGCTCGGCGAGCTTGTTCTTCTTGATGATCTCGCGCGCCAGATCGCGCGACAGCAACAGCTGCACCTGGCTGGTGACCGCTTCGGGATCGAGCGCGGTGCGTTCCTCGTTGCGCTCGCCGCTCGGCCGCAGGAACACGTTCTCGCGGCCGTCGATCAGGATGCGGGCTTCGGATTTGTAGCGCGGGGTGATCATGTTGACGATCGCCAGCGACACCACCAGCGCAAGCAGCGTCGGCGCGATGATCAGATGCTTCTTGCGGCCCAGCGCCTGCAGAATGGCGCGGACGTCGATGTCGCCGAGCGGGGCCGCCGGCTCTGCCGCGAGCGCGGCCGGCGCCGCGGGCTTTGCGGGAGTCGGCGAGGCTTCGGGGGCGACCGTGGCGGCCGCAATCTGCTTGCCGCCCTTACGCCAGAACACGAACCGCATTGTTCACTCCCGCTTAACGCGACCACTGGTCCAACTACCCGTGATTACACTCCATTAAGGTTGCCGCCCGGTTAATTTACGCAGCCTGCGCGGATTTGCGATTCAACCGCAGCGATCATGTTTTGTTAACCATGGAAGTAGTTAATCGGTCTCGACATCGTCCTGGAACGTTCCCATGCAACGCGCGCGCGCCGTGCTCCCCTTGCTTGTCTGTGCGCTGGCCTTGCCGGGTCGGGTGCACGATTCCGTCCCGCTGGCTGCGACCGTGCTGGTCGGCGAACGTTGGTTCTGAGCGCGATGGCCGCCACCATCACCGATCAGCCGCTTCGTATCGTTCACGCCGTGCGCGCCCCGGTCGGCGGCATCATCCGGCACATTCTCGACCTCGCCAACGGCCAGGCCGATCGCGGCCACCAGATCGGGCTGATCGCCGACAGCCTGACCGGCGGCGCGCGGGCCGAGGCGGCGCTGGCGGAGATCGCGCCGCGGCTGGCGCTCGGCGTGCATCGCTTGCCGATCCGCCGCGCGCCGAGCCCGAGCGACGCGTTGCTCTGGCTTCGCTTCGCGCAGCTGCTCGGCCGGTTGCGGCCGGACGTGCTGCACGGCCACGGCGCCAAGGCCGGTGCCTTTCTGCGGATGCTGCCGCGCAAGCCCAACACCATCCGGGTCTACACCCCGCATGGCGGCTCGCTGCATTATGCGCCGAACACGCTGCAGGGCGCGTTCTACAGCCGGCTGGAACGCGCGCTGATGAACCGCACCGAGCTGTTCCTGTTCGAAAGCGCGTTCGCCCGCGACACCTATCGGCGCGTCATCGGCACGCCGCACGGCCTGGTGCGCTGCGTCTTCAACGGCGTCGGAGCCGGCGAATTCGACCCGATCGAAGTCGCCGACGATGCCGCCGACCTGGCTTATGTGGGCGAGTTCCGCAAGATCAAGGGCGCCGACCTGTTGATCGACGCGGTGGCGCAGCTGCGCGGCGCCGGCCGCACGGTAACGCTGTCGCTCGGCGGCGACGGCGAGGAAAGCCAGGCTCTGCAGGCGCAGATCGCAGCGCTCGATCTCGGCGGCGCGGTGCGACGGCTCGGCCACGTCAAAGCGCGCGACGGCTTTGCCAAGGGCCGGCTGCTGGTGGTGCCGTCGCGCGGCGATTCCATGCCCTATGTGGTGATCGAGGCGGCGGCCGCCGGCGTGCCGATGCTAGCCGCCGATGTCGGCGGTATCCCGGAAATCTTCGGCCCGCATCGCCAGGCGCTGTTTGCCCCCAACGATCCGGCGGCGATGGCCGCGGCGATCGCCGCCGCGCTCGACGATCCGGCCGCCGCGATGGCTCGCGCGCAGGCGTTGCGGCAACGGATCTTCCAGCATTTCTCGCAGGGCGCCATGGTGGAAGGCGTGCTCGCCGGCTACCGCGAGGCGTTCGCCGCGGCCACCCCGTCGCCTGGCCGATAACTAATTGTTCTGACATTTCCGTTAAGCGTCGATCGGGGCTTTCGCCCGCCGACGCAGTCTGCCGCGCGGCGGATAACAACGGACGTTGTGACGTGGAACCAATCAACGCACGCTCCATGATCAGCGCCGCAGCCGTAGCGGCAGCCGCGACCAGCGGCGCGCCGCCGACCGAGCGCCGCCGCCGGCTATCGGCCTCGGCGCTGGCGGTCGCCAACCAGAAAGTGCGCCCGGCTTACTCGCCGGTGGTGATCGCCGGCCTGGTGCGCATGGTGGATCTGCTGCTGATCAACCTGGTCGGAACCGCGCTGTATTTCGGCTATGTGGCGCACGGCGACACTCCGAGCTGGGAGTATATGGCGGCGATCTTCGCGATGTCGCTGGCCGCGGTGGTGGCGTTCCAGGCGGTCGATATCTACCAGGTGCAGGCGTTTCGCGGCCTGCTCCAGCAATTCACCCGGATGATCTCGGCCTGGTCGGTGGTGTTCCTGTTGTTCATCGGCGCCTCGTTCTTCGCCAAGCTCGGCGGCGAGGTGTCGCGGGTCTGGCTGTCGGGGTTCTTCGTCGTCGGGTTGAGCGCGTTATTTGCCGAGCGGCTGGCGTTGCGCGAATGGGTGCGGCGCTGGGCCCGCGACGGCCGGCTCGATCGCCGCACCGTCGTGGTCGGTTCCGACGACAACGGCGAACGACTGATTGCCGCGCTGAAGGCGCAGGAGGATTCCGACCTCGACATTCTCGGCGTGTTCGACGACCGCAACGACGCCCGCGCGCTGGATAGCTGCGGCGGCAGTCCCAAACTCGGCAAGGTCGACGACATCGTCGAATTCGCCCGCCGCACCCGGGTCGACCTGGTGCTGTTCGCACTGCCGATCTCGGCCGAGACCCGGATCCTGGAGATGCTGAAGAAGCTCTGGGTGCTGCCGGTCGACATCCGGCTGTCGGCGCACACCAACAAGCTGCGGTTTCGGCCGCGCTCCTACTCCTACCTCGGCAAGGTGCCGACGCTCGACGTGTTCGAGGCGCCGATCACCGACTGGGATCTGGTGATGAAGCACCTGTTCGACCGGCTGGTCGGCGGGCTGATCCTGGTGCTGGTTTCCCCGGTGATGGCGCTGGTGGCGCTCGCGATCAGGCTGGACAGCCCCGGCCCGGTGCTGTTTCGCCAGAAGCGGTTCGGCTTCAACAACGAGCGCATCGACGTCTACAAATTCCGCTCGCTGTATCATCACCAGGCCGACCCGCTGGCCGCCAAGGTGGTGACCAAGAACGATCCGCGCGTCACCAAGGTCGGCCGCTTCATCCGGCGCACCAGCCTGGATGAGCTGCCGCAGCTGTTCAACGTGGTGTTCAAGGGCAATCTGTCGCTGGTCGGGCCGCGTCCGCACGCCGTGCAGGGCAAGCTGCAGAGCCGGTTGTTCGACGAGGCGGTCGACGGCTACTTCGCCCGCCACCGCGTCAAGCCCGGCATTACCGGCTGGGCGCAGATCAACGGCTGGCGCGGCGAGATCGACAGCGACGAGAAGATCCAGAAGCGGGTCGAATACGACCTGTACTACATCGAAAACTGGTCGGTGCTGTTCGACCTGTTCATCCTGTTGAAGACGCCGCTGGCGCTGCTCAAGGGCGAGAACGCCTATTGAGGTGGGCTCTGCTGCCCCGCGGACCTTCGAGGGCTGCCGGCGCCCCTTCACCCGTCATCGCAGGCGGCTGTCGACCCGGCCCGACGGTAACATGTTGCACGGGCGCCCCCGGGCCGCGACCGCGCGCAGGAGCCAGCATGGCACTTTCCCGAGCGTCAGAATCAACCTATGCTGCGCTGTCAAGCCGAGTGGACAGTTGAGGAGATCGTCATGCTGGTAACCGTTGTGGACGCGCTGTCGTCCCTTTTTCTCGCCGCCATCGTGGTGATCCTGTTCAGCCTGCTGGTTGCGACTTTCGCGCCGACGATCAAGTCGACGCAGCAGGGCTTTCTCACCGTGCTGGCCTATCTGCTGGCGGAACTGGCGGCGCTGTTCTGTGCGCTGTGGATCGTCTCCGGCATCGCTCAGTACGACCTGTTGCCGACATTGCTCGCCGCCGCCGTCGCGGCGCTGATCTTCGTGCCGGGTCTGGCCGCCAAGCTGCCCAGCCCCGCCGCCGTGACCGGCCTGTTCAAGCGGAGCTGAACGCGCTCCGAAGCGGAGCTTAGCCGCCGTCGCCGGCTGCTCTGACGAGCCGTGTATCACCCGATAGTTACGGCGGTTTGTTAGTTCGGATCCTCATCAGCCGCCCGCAAACACGGGCGGCTTTTTCGTGGATGCCGGCCAACTACGCGTCCGCTCAATTTGCTGCGACTGTCCAATTCTGCTCATCCGATCGTCGCGACCGGCGTTATGTTAGGTGTCCTCAATCACCAATCCCGGACGGAGAAAGGTCATGAGCGATAGAAACGATAGCGATAGCGTGGTGTTATTTCCGCAGATCCTGCAGCCGGCAGCAGCTTTGAAGACCATCGCGCCGGTCAGCGTCAAATTCTGGGAGAGCCAGGAAGTCGTGCTCTCCGGCATCAAGCAATACTCCGACGGCTGGTTGGCGCGCCGCCAGCAAGGAACGCGTGAAGCGATCGAGGCCGCCAAGCGCATGGGCGAAGCCGCCACACCGGTCGACGCGCTCCGGGAGTATCAGGATTGGTTGAACGGCGCGGTCCGCCGGCTGATCGAGGACGGCACCGACTTCCAGCGGCATGTGCTTAGCGCCGGAACGCAGGCCACCGCGGGATTGTCCGCCGAGGTCGAAACCGCCGCGAAATCCGCCTCGCGTGCCTATCAGGAGCAGAGCAACGGCTAACCGCCCGTTCGTTCGATGCCATCAACCTGACGCCAGTCCGATCCACCGGGCCAAGCGGCAGAGCTGTGCCTGAACTGCGGATGCGCAGTTCTCGCCACGCGCTGCCGCAAGGCCGCGGGGTGTTGGCTGTTGGTCGATGGCGGCCAAACCCAGCCCGGCGATTGCAATACTCGCGACGTCGCAATGCCGTTGCTGTCCGGTTATGCCGACTTATCGCCTTCGCTACTCGCATCGCTGCGTTCGGTCGCGTTCTGCCCGCTCGAAGGAAACATCCGGTCCAGCATGAGGCCGAGCACCGCGATCGCCGGCGCACTCTTCACCGTGACGATCGGCAGCACGAAGCGCAGCACCAGGAATATCAAGCCGATCGACACCAGAACTTCGACCAGGACATTGTCCGACACCGCGACCGCCAGTTCCAACGCGCCCCAGGTCAGCACCGCGAGCAGCGTGAACTCGACCATCGCGTTCATCACGGAAAAAGCGACGTCGCGGCGCGGATTGGCGGGGTTGCCGCGCCGCGCCTCGGCGATTCGCGCGGCCGGCCAAGTCGCAATCACGCCGAACACCACGCCCAAGCTCGGCGGCCCGTCCGATGCCCAAGCCGGCTTTTGCCCCGGCGCCGCGGTGATGCCGTTGGCGGCGCGGGTCAGGCCGATGAACAGGTAGCTCAACAGCAAGCTGATTGCGAAGATCATCGAATCCTCCGCGAGACCGCAAATGACTTGACCAGCGATGCCAGCTTGGCGACCGAGGCACCCTGACCGGCGTCAATTTTTCGCGGATCGGATGCGATTTCCGCCGCCACGGCGAACCACGAGGGGATTGTCGAACTGCTGAATGGGTTTTCGCAGCACAAAGACACAAGCTATTGAAACAGCTTGGTAGAGGTGGTCGGAGCGAAAGGATTTGAACCTTCGACCCCTAGTCTCCCAGACTAGTGCGCTAACCGGGCTGCGCTACGCTCCGATGCCAACTGGCTCCGTTCCTGTAGCTTCGTTCAGGCCCGGGCGCAAGAACCGCGGAGGCGAATTGCCACCGATCGTGGCGATTGGGCTGCCGCGGCTCGTGGGCGAACCGCTTCGGCACTCACAGCGCGGCCGACGGCGAGCCGTCCTCGAAGGCGCTGTCCAGCATCTGCTTGCAGGCGACCAGATCCTGCAACGCGGTTTCCAACCGCTCGAGATCGAGTTCCCGCCGATTCGCAGCCGAGACCGAATGGGCGGAGGGGCGACCGTCCTCGGCGTGCCGCAGCATCGCCGGCCCATGCGGCGGCCCAAGATCCGGCCCAAGATCCGGCTCGCGCCGTGCCGGCCCCAAGGAAGCGCCGAGCGGAGATCCAAGCGGAGAACCAAGGGTAGATCCAACTGCAGATCGAAGCGTAGGTTCGCGCCGCGCCGCGCCCAGCGCACCCAGCGCCGGTTCACGCCGCACCACGACCGGCGCCGTGCGGTGATCCTCGGCCTCGTCGTCGGTGTCCGCGTCAAGCTCCGGCGACGGCAGGTTGGCCTCGTCGAACCCGCCGGACGGCGATTCGACATCACGCGGATCCGGCGCCGCCGGCCGGGCCAGGCCGTTGGCGAGGCCTTGCACCGATTTGATGCCCTGCTCTTTCAGGATGCGCTGCACGCCGCGGATGGTGTAGCCCTCGCCGTACAACAGCCGGCGAATGCCGCGCAGCAGGTCGACGTCGTCGGGGCGATAATAGCGGCGGCCGCCGCTGCGCTTCATCGGCTTGATCTGGGCGAATCGGGTTTCCCAGAAACGCAGCACGTGCTGCGGGATGTCGAGGTCGTCGGCGACCTCGCTGATGGTTCGGAATGCATCGGGCGCTTTGTCCAAATGCATGCTCCCGATCAGTCGGTCTTGGTGGGGGCAGCGGCGCCGTTGGCGTTGATCCGCTGCTTCAGGATCGCCGATGGTTTGAACACCATCACCCGGCGCGGCGAGATCGGCACCTCGGTGCCGGTCTTCGGATTACGCCCGATTCGCTGGCCTTTCTTGCGAACCATGAACGAGCCGAACGACGACAGCTTCACCGTCTCGCCTTTCTCCAGGCAGTCGGTGATCTCTTTCAATACGAGCTCGACGAACGCAGACGACTCCGTGCGCGACAGCCCCACCTTTTGGTAGACGGCTTCGCACAGATCGACGCGTGTCACTGTCTTTCCGGTTCCGGTCATCGCCTGCCCCAACTCACGGCGAACAAATTCATCGATCGAAATTAAGAGGTTAGCGACGCTGGGTCAACAGCGCTCATCAATGCAAACGCATGGAAATACAAAGTGCTGTCGTTAAAACTTGACGTAAACGCTTACCAACGCACCAAAGCCGAGCCCCAGGTGAAGCCGCCGCCCATCGCTTCCAGCAGCACCAGGTTGCCCTTCTTGATGCGGCCGTCCTTCACCGCGGTGTCGAGCGCCAACGGAATCGACGCCGCCGAAGTGTTGCCGTGGCGATCGACGGTGAGCACCACCTTCTCCGGCGCCAGATGCAGCTTGTGCGCCGAGGCGTCGATGATCCGCTTGTTGGCCTGATGCGGCACGAACCAGTCGATGTCCTTCGGCGTGGTGCCGCTGGCCTCGAACGCGTCGATGATCACCCCGGTGATCATGCCGACCGCGTGCTTGAACACTTCGCGGCCTTCCATGCGCAGATGCCCGACGGTGCCGGTCGAGGACGGTCCGCCGTCGACATAGAGCTTGGACTTGTGGCGACCGTCGGAGCGCAGATGCGTGGTCAGCACGCCGTGATCGACGCTGGTGCCCCAACCCTGCTGCGCCTCCAGCACGATGGCGCCGGCGCCGTCGCCGAACAGCACGCAGGTGCCGCGATCGTTCCAGTCGAGAATCCGCGAAAAGGTTTCGGCGCCGATCACCAGCGCCCGCTTGAAGGACCCCCCGCGCAAAAAATTGTCGGCGGTGGCGACCGCGAAGACGAAGCCCGAGCACACCGCCTGCAAGTCGAACGCCGCGCCATGGTGGATGCCGAGCGCCGCCTGCACCGCGACCGCGGTGGCGGGAAAGGTGTTGTCGGGGGTCGAGGTGGCGAGCACGATGAGGTCGATCGATTGCGCGTCGATGCCGGCGTCGTCGAGCGCCGCCTGCGCCGCCTTGATCGCCAGATGCGAGGTGAACTCGCCCTCGGCGGCGATGTGGCGCTGCTTGATGCCGGTGCGCTGCACGATCCACTCGTCCGAGGTATCAACCTTGGCGGCGAGTTCGGCGTTGGTCAGAATCCGCTCCGGCAGATAGGAACCGCAGCCGAGCACTACCGAGCGTGTGACAGTCACGAGACAGCCTCCCGAGCGGTGGGCGTACCGCCAAGGGCGCCGCCACCGCGATTGAGCGTTTGGTTGATCTTGTTCAGGAGATCGTAGCGGACCATGTCATAGCCAACGTCGACCGCATAGGCAAAGCCGTCGGCGCTGGTTCCGCCGTGGCTCTTGACCACCACGCCGTTGAGGCCGAGGAACACGCCGCCGTTGGATTTGTTCGGGTCCATCTTGTCGCGCAGCGAGCGGAACGCCTCGCGGGCGAACAGATAGCCGATCTTGGAGCGCCAGGTCCGCGACATCGCCGCCTTGAGATATTCGCTGATCTGCCGCGCGGTGCCCTCGGCCGCCTTCAGCGCGATGTTGCCGCTGAAACCTTCCGACACGATGACGTCCGCGGCGCCCTTGCCGATGCCGTCGCCCTCGACGAAGCCGATGAATTCGAATTGCGGCGAATTCATCTCGCGCAGCAATTCGGCGGCGGCGCGGATTTCCTCGCCGCCTTTGATTTCCTCGACGCCGATGTTCAACAGGCCCACGGTCGGCCGTTCCAGATCGAACAATACGCTGGCCATCGCGCTGCCCATCACCGCCAGCGCTTTCAGATGTTCGGCATCGCCGCCAATGGTGGCGCCGAGATCCAGCACCACCGAATCGCCGCGGATCGTCGGCCAGATCGCCGCGATCGCCGGCCGGTCGATGCCGGGCAGCGTGCGCAGACAGAAACGCGCCATTGCCATCAAGGCGCCGGTGTTGCCGGCGGAGACCGCAACATCGGCCTCGCCCTTCTTCACCGCCTCGATCGCCAGCCACATCGACGACACCTTGCGGCCGCGGCGCAGCGCCTGGCTCGGCTTGTCGTGCATGCTGACGGCTATGTCGGTGTGGAACACACGCGACACTTTCTGCAGTGCCGGATGCAGATCGAGCTGCTTGTTGATCAGGGCGCTGTCGCCGAACAGCAGGAATTCGGAGTCGGGGTGCCGGGTAAGCGAAATAGCCGCGCCGGGAACGACGACCGAAGCGCCGAAATCGCCGCCCATGGCGTCAAGCGCGATTCGAACCTTTTGGGACATGAACGTTCCGGAAACCTAACAAGTCGCGGCCCCAAAGCGCTTGGCCGCAGACGAATGAATTTCGCCGGTCAGGGGCGATGGCCGGAGCGCAGCGCCGCGCTCCTATCGGGCGGGGACAATAACGTTTCTCCGCCCCGATACAACATCCCGACCTGCCCGTTTTAAGTCGAACATCACGGCCCTGGAGCCGGTATTTGCCGCCGAAACCCGCACGAATCTCGAAAATCGGTCCGGTGCGGCCCGCCGCCAGCATCCCACCGGTAGTTTTCTACTGCGTCGGGCGAAGCGAACCGCTGGGCTATTTCTTGGATTTTGCCGGCGCCGGGGCGGTTTTCAACGCTTTTAACGCGGCGAACGGATGCTCCTCGGGATCGTCCGGGGTGATCAACGGCTCGAACGTGGCGTCGGGCTTGCGCGGATAGGGGTCGAGGCCGAGAAACAGCGCGTCGGTGGCGACGCGGCCGACGTCGATCAAACCGTGCTCGATTGGCTCCGGCGGGTCCGGAACGTCGGCGCCGCCCTCGGCGTCGTCGTCGACCAGGTCGGCCATTTCCGGAATTTGCGAGGCCGGCGCGAAGATCAGGTCGATCGCCTCGTCGACGTCGTTCTCGATCGGCTCCAGCGTCACCACGCAGGTCTGCCCGACCCTGGCGCGGACCCGGCCGACCACCCGCACCCTGCCCTCGACGATCGGCACCAGATCGAACGATGCCGACGCCGACAGGATTTCGCGCAAGCCGCCCAGCGCGGCCATCGCGGTGCGCTCATGGGCGTTGGCCGCGAGCTCGCGGTGCAGGCCGGTTTCGGGGATCTGCGCCACCACCACCGGAAGGCTCCATGGATTGGCCATGTCGGTCATCGGATCATCCTGCGTTCGGCAATCAGGCCACGGCCAGCGCCGGCGGGAATCGCCAGCGACCGCTGCGCAGCGCGGCCGCGTCGACCCGTGCCAGGGTCGCCGCGGCGTTATCGACATAGGCCGCCAGCAGCCGCGCCTTGTCCAGCCCGAAGCCGTTCAGCACGTTACGGCACAACGCCTTGGCCATCGCTTCGCTGGGATTGTCTTCGTCGGCCAGGGCGTTGTCATAGGCCGCCGCGCGGCCGTAGAACGCCTCGCCGAACTTCTGCATCCGCTTCGGCACCGTCAAGTCGCCGACGCCCATTTCGCGCAGATTGGCGTCCAGATCGCTACAGAAATAGTCGAACAACGCCTGGCCGAACGCCACGTTGTCGGACTGCGCGCGGGCCTGCCGCAGCACCAGCCACAGGTGCAACACGATCATCTCGAAACGGCCGTTGACCGAGTCCTGCACACCCAAGGTCTTATAAAATGCCGGTTCTCGCGCTTGCGCCACGATCATGCCATAGATGGCTTCAATGGTGCCGCGCGACGGCGACCGGGGACTGGTGAATTGATCAAACGGCCAAATCATGATGGGTTCCTACTGCGAGCCCGCGACGGCCGCACCTATTGCCAAGGGGATTGCAGCCGGGTACGGCAACACCGTGTTCGATGCAAGGGGATGGGGCCCGCTCCCGAATGACACTTTCGATTGACCAACGCGCAAGCCGCGCGTTTCCGCGGGTTTTTGCTGCGCTCCGGCAAGGGTTGCGACCGCTGGTCGCGGTGGCGATGCTGTGCGTCGCGCTGCCCGGCTGCACCTCCGAGCAGTTTCAGAAGGGCTATATCCTACCCACCGGCGCGCTCGAGCAGATTCCGATCGGCGCCAGCCAGGACCAGGTGCTGATCGTGATGGGCACCCCCTCCACCGTCGCCACATTGAGCGGCGAGGTGTTCTACTACATCTCGCAGCGCGCCGAGCGGCCGGTGGCGTTCATGCCGCAGAAGCTGATCGACCAGCGGGTGATCGCGATCTATTTCGACCAGAACCGCCAAGTTCGGCGGATCGCCAATTACGGCCTGCAGGACGGCAAGATCTTCGACTTCATCAGCCGCACCACGCCGACCTCGGGCCAGGAAATGAGCTACCTGGCGCCGCTGTTCAAGCTGATCAGCTTCCACTAAGCGCCGGCCGCCTGATTGCATCGTTGAAAGCCCCGCGGCGCCCGCCGCGGGGTTTTTCATTGTGCGTCGCTCAACCTCCTGTTGGCTTCGTCCGCCGCGCCCTCGCCTTATCCCTTCGCCTTGTTGAGGCTCTTGATCTTGGCGTCGGTGGCCTCGATCGCGCCGGCCAGTTCCAGGATCGCTTTGGAGAGCAGCTCGGCCGCCTCCTTGTGATCCTGCGATTTGGCGGCGCGCAGCGCGTAGTTCTTGGCGGACGACAGCGACATCGATTCGTTCCTTGATCTGGGGCGCAGACAGATAAAGCCCGGATCATGCGACGCGCAATCCGGCCCTCCACATCAGCGCCGTCTCGAACAGCACCGCCCTCTCCAGGTCATGGCCGGGCTTGGTCCCGGCCAGCCACGGAAACGTCGAAAGCCATGGCTGTGGGCGTGGGTGGCCGGGGCAAGCCCGGTCATGACGGGGCGAGCGAAGCGTTCAACTCCGTCGCGGCATTTGCGGCCAACTCTAACAATGGCTGATCAGCGCCCAAAGAAAAACCCCGCGGCTTGCACCGCGGGGCTTTCGTGTCGATCAGAAAATCGATTCTCAGTGCGCCAGGATCGCCAGCAGCAGCAAGGCCACGATGTTGGTGATCTTGATCATCGGGTTCACCGCGGGACCCGCGGTATCCTTGTAGGGATCGCCGACGGTGTCGCCGGTCACCGCGGCCTTATGGGCGTCGGAGCCCTTGCCGCCGAAATGGCCGTCTTCGATGTACTTCTTGGCGTTGTCCCAGGCGCCGCCGCCCGAGGTCATCGAGATCGCGACGAACAGGCCGGTGACGATGACGCCGAGCAGCATGGCGCCGACTGCGGAGAACGCCGCCGACTTGCCGTCGGCACCGCCGCCGGCAATGAAGTAGATCGCGAAGTAGACGAAGATCGGCGACAGCACCGGCAGCAGCGACGGGATGATCATTTCCTTGATCGCCGCCTTGGTCAGAAGGTCGACCGCGCGGCCGTAATCCGGCTTGTCGGTGCCCTTCATGATGCCCGGCTTCTCGCGGAACTGACGACGCACTTCCTCGACGATCGCGCCGGCGGCGCGGCCGACCGCGGTCATGCCCATCGCACCGAACAGGTAGGGCAGCAGGCCGCCGAACAACAGGCCGACCACGACGTAGGGGTTGTTCAGCGAGAAGTCCGGCAGCACGCCCTGGAAGTAGGGATACTGCGCGCCGTTGGCGATGAAGAACTTGAGGTCTTCGTTATAGGCGGCGAACAGCACCAGCGCGCCGAGACCGGCGGAGCCGATCGCGTAGCCCTTGGTGACCGCCTTGGTGGTGTTGCCGACGGCGTCGAGCGCGTCGGTGGCCTTGCGGACTTCCTTGGGAAGGCCGGCCATTTCGGCAAGACCTGCATACCTCTGCAGAGAAAAAGGCATTCGGATCGATGAAACGATCAATTAAGCCGCATCCAACCTAGTACCCAAATTATGGCAAATGACGGCATCTCTCAGAGCGGCGGCGCCCTCCTCCTGACTGTCGTGCGTTTCTGAGATGACAGTGAAGTCCATCCGCGAAGCAACACATAGGCGAGCAAGGGCAGCAGCTACGGGTTCCACTCGCGGATGAAACAGCCCATCCCGAGATTGCTCTCCCGGCGTGGAAGTCCCGAAAAGCGATTGTTGAGCTAACGGCGGATACCGATCATGAATGGCTCGGTGTTGAATTTCGCCACGCTGACCAAAATGGATCGGCGTATAATGAAAATGGATTCGTAAATTGTCTCTTGATTGCAGATACAATTCTAGTTGTGACGCAATGGCATCAACAGCTGCGGGATCTTCGAGCGTCCCTAGTGTGCGAGCATGCACGTGGCCAAAGTCGATGCAGGGGAATGTGCCGTCAAGCCGGGTACAAATTTCCAGGATCTCGTCAACCGAACCGAGCTGCCCGACTTTGCCGGCTGTTTCCACAAAGAGCCCAATGTCGGTCCGACCTATTGAATTCAAGCAATTTCCAGTATTCTCCACGAATCGTTCGAGAGGCTCACTACCGCTCGCCCCGTATAGCGGACCAGGATGCAGCACGATCGTCCTTGCCCCAAGACGTTCAGCTGCCTCATACGTGCGCTTTAGCGTATCCTCGGATTGCAGAATCTTCGCCGGATCGTCGCTTGTAAAGACAATGAAGTACGAAGCGTGAACAGACAGCCGCACCCCAGTGGCCTCAGACATCTGACGAAAGAGGACGCAATTCTCGGCAGTCATTCGCGGACCATACGTCATCTGCAACTCGAACGCATCGAGTTGCAGATCGACGAGCCAATGCAGGACATCGAACCTGTTCTTTCTATACTTCGACTCCTTGAATGCAGGGGGGAAGCCTGCAACTCCAAATCGGATCATCAAGCCGCTTTCGATGAATTGGGGTGTGTCAACACTTCATCAATAAGCATGCCAGTTGCGACTGATTCTACCAAGGCCCAACCGACCCCGGACGCCAGAGCCTGTACGATACCCCTGGATAGCCCCGCAGCATCCCCTATAATGGACAGCCCTTCGACATTGGTCTGAAAACCTGTGGATAGACTAGGCAAGGGCCAATAACGATCCACCGCTGGGCCATAAATCTTTACAGCTTCTCCGGGAATTGATGTTCCGAACATGTCCACCTGCTTTCCGGCGACTACCGCGTCCAAGAGTTCCGCCATCAACGATTTGTGCCGATCGGATGGCCAAACGGGAACGCTCGCAAGTATAGTCGCCGCGGAGGGACCGCCTTCAGCGCTGACCTCGCCGAGGAGAAGGCTCTGCCCAGAACGAACGTTCACAAACCGGCACCACTCGTCGAGTTGCTCTGAGGTTAGCAGTTGAGATGATCGAACCATCAGAGCAACATTCGTAACGTCACTGAGACCACTCACAAACGCCCCGTCGGCGAAGAAGCCATTCCCAAACTTTACTGGCACTATGTGTCCGCCCCGACAGGCGCAGAATGTTCGGGAAGTTCCCAATTCCCCGTGATCGACTTTAAACTTTGGATCGTTTTGATAGAAGAAAGATTCGCTAAATAAGCCGGTGCGTGCTTCCAGTCGAATTCCCACATCGGTCTCCGCCTCGACATATGACACGCCAAGAGAATCAAGCGTCCGTCGGATAAATTTGTGCCCCGATCGCCCTGTTCCCAATACCAGCTTTGACGTTTTGACCTTTTCCCCTGAGGCGAGTTGAAGTTCAAAGCCCTCAGCCCCTTTTTGAACGGACGCAACTGCCGCATCCGAGCGCAATTCAACAGAATGGGATAGCTCGGCCAACAACTTGGCGATAAGAGCCCCATACTCCGATCGGAACAACACATCGGCTGAGTAGAATTTGCGACGAACTGTCCCAACAGGAAACTCCGACACCTCGGGCGGCCCGGGATCGCGGCCCAACAGTTGAGCTATGATATCCTCCACCTGCAAACGCACTTCCTGCGGAACTAAGGACAATGTCTCCGAACTGGCCGGAAAACGGCACATCTTGTTCCCGAATCCAGCGCTTGAGCCGCCGACGCCCATCGTCACCCGGCACCCGCTCTTGCTGCAATCTGTGCAGGTGCGACGCCGCATTCCTGGACATCCTCGATGCTTTAGCGTGCCGCCTGCCTCCAATATTAGGATACACGCCCCCGGCTGGCTTTTCGAAAGCAGACCTGCGGCAATCAATGAGGCCGGACCTGCACCGATAAAAACATAATCCCAGTTCATCGATCTCTGCCTTCGCCATTTGTAGGCTTGTTCCCAGAAGCGCGATCTGAAGTCCCGCCCGGCGATGCCGTCCGAGTAATCCTTTTCTCTAGGTCGGAAATCCTCTGGATCGCATGCTTCAATGATTCCTCGTTCTCTGTAGACTTCTCGCGGACTTCTTTCACACTTTCTTTCAACCGTGAATTCTCGCTTCGCACGGACTCCGATAGCGCCTTGGCTTCCTCAATCACTGCGGTCGGTTGAGGGTGTGCGGCCGGAAACATCCGCTTAAAGACATATGGAGCGAGGTTAAATGCAAAGGGGGCTAGCACCGTTATGACGCCCGTCACCAACACGGTCAGTAGGATCGTATAAAATGCGATGTTGCGAGGGCGCGCTTCGCGAATTTCTTCTTCAATCTTGGCATTACTCTCCTTGATATGTGTCAGCATTTGATCGAGAGTGCTCTTCACCGCGATCGACCGCACAAAATCTTTCATCTCAACAGGCTTGTCGCGCGATGGAACAATCGCCTCTTTACTAGTATAGTAGAACTCAATGGTGAAAAGTCGGTACTCAAGATCTTTGTATTTGATTTTGACCGGCTCGCCAGTGATGTTCTGCAGTAAGGCAAACAATCGTCCATAGTAACCAGGCTCGACCTGAGTACCCATTTGTACAAACAGACCTCGGAGCGCCTGCCTAATTCGAAGGTTGAACTTTCCAACTACAACCGGCGGAAGCCTGACTATCTCGTACGTCGAAACCACTACGCTTGAAAATGGTTCGACAATCAACTCGCCTGCGTTCTTGCAGTCCAATATCCTGAAATTTCGTGTCCCCCGTTCTACTATACCCGGCGACACGTATTCGGCCCCCAGCCGCATATCGTAGCTCGCCGGCTTAAAACAATCAGCGTTGTCCTTGTCCTCTCCATCAGGAAATTCAATTAGTTTAAGACCTTGAATTTCGCTCTTAATCAGTACGCCGGATGGATTGGGAGGGTTTGAAGTGACCATGATGATGTTCCGGAATGCGCATCGACTACCCCCCGACGGGAAATAGTTCGTAGAAGAAAATCTGCTGATCTGTTGTTATTGCGACCTCGGAATAGAAGCGCGGAAGAGGAACCCGCCTGAGATAGGAAAGAACCCGTCGTACAAGCCTTTCGGTAGATGGTGCATAGTCGCCAATGTATACAACTGCATCACAGCGTCGATTGCCTGAGACGCGAAGCGAGACCTCTGGCATTTCAGTGCCGTCCGAGATTCCTTTTTGTGACCCATGTTTGCCTTCGACAGTAAAGGCGTCGGCGTCAAAAACAACATTGAAGGACATGATGAACTTCCAAGAGGGATAGACTATGTAGAATTCCCCCTTGCCGAACATATTCGACCTCTCATTGAGAACTCGCAAAATTTCCTCGACCGGAAGATTGTTCGCAAAGAAGCCGCCCGTTTCGCGCTGGCCGTCTGTACGACAAGTTCTAATTGTCCACCCGAAAGGGCGCTCAGAAAGACATAGTTTTGCGATTTCTCCGTGGTTTCGCACTTCTTCCCAATTCGGGGTCGGTAAACCAAATGAACGCAGGGCTCGTAGACCATTCAGACGCCTCGATTCAGACATGATCCAGGCTTTCGATCACCGTCGCTGCCCGCTGAATGATGGTCCCACGAGCGACGACAGTTCTCCCTCCAAAATATGATAAAAGCCGCTCTGCTTCTGAATCAATATGACGTTGGTATTTCTCATCGGGGGGGCGCACCTCGTCCTGCGGCAGTGGAAATTCGACAGGAAGATAGACGTAAAGGTCCACAGTCTTAGCTTCCGCGAAGACCAACTCATGCAGCATCTCCACAAAGTGAGGCCGGATGTGCTCAGACGAGTTGTGTGTGTACAAGTAGAGATCGAAGAGAGAGCGGTCTGCCAGGACCAATTCGGATTGACACTCCCTAACTGTCTTCAGATAGGTCTGGATATATGCTATGAATCCTTCTTCGGTCATTTCGTCGTTGACCTTGAACCCTCGTCGGACAAGTTCCCTTGCCGTTTCTGGAATGAGACGCACGCTCCGTGACGCCCCCAACTCGGAAGTCAAGTGTTCTGCCAGAGTCGTTTTTCCGACCCCGTGAGATCCAGTCAAGACGATGAAGGTCAATTGATGCCTCCAAATTGCGATGAACCAAGGACTGCATAGGACTTAAGTTCAGGCAGCATTGCCGACTTTAGGTGCCAACAGGAGGCGGCCCCGCAAGTTCGATTGAAAGCAGGCTTGTGATCTACCGGCAACAGAAAACCCCGCGGTTCGCACCGCGGGGTTTTGGCTTCAAGTCGTGACAGCTCAGTGCGCCAGGATCGCCAGCAGCAGCAAGGCCACGATGTTGGTGATCTTGATCATCGGGTTGACGGCCGGGCCGGCCGTATCCTTGTAGGGATCGCCGACGGTGTCGCCGGTCACCGCGGCCTTATGGGCGTCGGAGCCCTTGCCGCCGAAGTGGCCGTCTTCGATGTACTTCTTGGCGTTGTCCCAGGCGCCGCCGCCCGAGGTCATCGAGATCGCGACGAACAGCCCGGTGACGATCACGCCGAGCAGCATGGCGCCGACCGCGGAGAACGCCGCCGACTTGCCGTCGGCACCGCCGCCGGCAATGAAGTAGATCGCGAAGTAGACGAAGATCGGCGACAGCACCGGCAGCAGCGACGGGATGATCATTTCCTTGATCGCCGCCTTGGTCAGAAGGTCGACCGCGCGGCCGTAATCCGGCTTGTCGGTGCCCTTCATGATGCCCGGCTTCTCGCGGAACTGACGACGCACTTCCTCGACGATCGCGCCGGCGGCGCGGCCGACCGCGGTCATGCCCATCGCACCGAACAGGTAGGGCAGCAGGCCGCCGAACAACAGGCCGACCACGACGTAGGGGTTGTTCAGCGAGAAGTCCGGCAGCACGCCCTGGAAGTAGGGATACTGCGCGCCGTTGGCGATGAAGAACTTGAGGTCTTCGTTATAGGCGGCGAACAGCACCAGCGCGCCGAGACCGGCGGAGCCGATCGCGTAGCCCTTGGTGACCGCCTTGGTGGTGTTGCCGACGGCGTCGAGCGCGTCGGTGGCCTTGCGGACTTCCTTGGGAAGGCCGGCCATTTCGGCAATGCCGCCGGCATTGTCGGTGACCGGACCGAAGGCGTCGAGCGCCACGATCATGCCGGCCAAGGCCAGCATCGTGGTGGTGGCAATGGCGATGCCGAACAGGCCGGCGAGGCTGTGGGTGACCAGAATGCCGGCGATGATCACCATCGCCGGGCCGGCGGTGGATTCCATCGAGATGGCGAGGCCCTGGATCACGTTGGTGCCGTGGCCGGTGACCGAGGAATGCGCGATCGACTTGACCGGGCGGAAATCGGTGCCGGTGTAGTATTCGGTGATGACGATGATCAGACCGGTGACCACCAGGCCGACCACGCCGCATTCGAACAGCGCAAAGCCGGTGTAGCTGACGCCGGTCAGCGGACCGAAGCCAACCAGCCCGTAGATCACGCCGGCCACCGCGAACAGCGACAGCACGCCGGTGGCGATCAGGCCCTTGTACAAGGCGCCCATGATCGACTGCGAGGCACCGAGCTTGACGAAGAAGGTGCCGGCGATCGAGGTCAGGATGCAGGCGCCGCCGATGGCCAGCGGCAAGGTCATCATGTTGACCAGCAGGTCGGGGGCGCTGGCGAAGAAGATCGCCGCCAGCACCATGGTGGCGACCGCGGTCACCGCATAGGTCTCGAACAAGTCGGCGGCCATGCCGGCGCAGTCGCCGACGTTGTCGCCGACGTTGTCGGCGATGGTGGCCGGGTTGCGCGGATCGTCTTCCGGAATGCCGGCTTCGACCTTGCCGACCAGATCGCCGCCGACGTCCGCACCCTTGGTGAAGATGCCGCCGCCGAGCCGGGCGAAGATCGAGATCAGCGAGGCGCCGAAGCCGAGCGCGACCAGCGCGTCGACCACGGTGCGGCTGTTGGCGGTCAGCCCGAGATAGTGCGTCAGGAAGGCGAAGTAGATGGTGACGCCGAGCAGCGCCAGACCGGCGACCAGCATGCCGGTGATGGCGCCGGCCTTGAAGGCGAGCTCAAGCCCGCCGGCCAGCGACACCGTCGCGGCCTGCGCGGTGCGGACGTTGGCGCGCACCGAGACGTTCATGCCGATGAAGCCCGCGGCGCCCGACAGGATGGCGCCGATCAGGAAGCCGACCGCCACCAACACGCCGAGGAAGTAGTACAGCAGCGCGAAGATCACGATGCCGACCAGGCCGATGGTCATGTATTGCCGCTTCAGATAGGCCTGCGCGCCTTCACGCACCGCGGCGGCGATTTCCTGCATCCGCGGATTGCCCGCATCCGCGCTCAATACCGACGACGTCGCCCAGATGGCGTAGACAATGGAAAGCGCCCCGCAGAGCACAATCACCCATAATGCTGTCATTGATTTTGCCTCAGGTCCTTGGACTTGCCCCGCGTCCAGAACCGCGGCAGCGGAGGACGCACAAAAACAAGGCTCGCTCTGCTTAAAGGGCGGCCTCAAATCGGCGGGGACCATGCCAAAATCGCAACCGCGGTGCAACGCTGCGAAGGTCATAAATGTTTATTTTTGGAATGATTTCGGCAACGCTCGATCGGCTTCGGCGGCGCCGTGCCGCTAGAAGTGGCTGTACGACAAGGCTGACAACGCGATCGGGCGACCTTCGGCGTCGCTGAATTGCGGCGTGGCGGCGCCGTCCGTGATCCGGCCGATCACCGTCACCATGACCCCGGCCCGGCGCGCATCGGCCTGAAATGCGTCCAGCCGAGCCTGTGGCACCGTGCAGAGAATCTCGTAGTCGTCGCCCCCGGCGATCAATTGCGCGATTCGTCCGGCCCCCGCCGCCAACACCGCGCGAGCGGCCTCCGACAGCGGAACAGCCGCGGCGTCGATCGCGGCCGAGACCGCGGAGACGGCGCACAGCTTGGCGAGGTCGCCGGCCAGACCGTCGGAGACGTCCATCGCGGCCGAGGCATGGTCGCGGACCGCTTGCGCCAATGCGCTGCGCGGCTGCGGCTCGCGGTAGCGTTGCACCAAAGCGGCGCGGGCCTCGCCCGAGACCGCGCCAGCCGCCGGCCCACCCTTGAGGATATCCAGCCCGAGCGCGGCGTCGCCGATGGTACCGGAGACCACGACATGGTCGCCCGGCCTGGCGCCGGCACGGCGCACCATGCGGCCCGCCGGCACCCGGCCGAACGCGGTGACCGAGATCATCAGCGGCCCCGGCGTCGACACGGTGTCGCCGCCGAGCAGCGGGCAGCCGAACGCCGCGGCATCCTCGCCGAGCGCTTTTGCAAATGGCGCCAGCCAGGACTCCTCGGCGCTGCGCAGCGCCAGGGTGAGCAGGAAGCCCGCGGGCGAAGCGCCCTTGGCGGCCAAGTCCGACAGGTTCACCCGCAGCGCCTTGCGGGCGATGCTCTCGGGCGGATCGTCGGGCAGGAAATGCACGCCCTCGACGATGGCGTCGGTGGTCAGCACCAGATCGTCGCCCGACGACGTCAGGATCGCGCAGTCGTCGCTGAGCCCGAACGCGCCGGCGTGGTTCGCCAGCGGCTTGAAGTAGCGCGCGATCAGGTTGTCTTCAGCGGAAGCCATGCCTTGCCATCCATCGCACCGACGGCCGCAGCAGCACATCCTCTGCCGACAGCCTGACCAGAACCGCCGCGATGGCGATCCGGGATTTCGCTCAACCCGTCATGGCCGCGCTTGTCGCGGCCATCCACGCCCGCAAGCGAGACTTTCGATGTTTCCGTGGATGGCCGGGACGAGCCCGGCCAAGACGCGGAGAGTGCGGTGATCATTCGAAGAGGTTGCCCGCGATGAAGCCTCATTTCGGCCTGCGCGAAAGACGGCCGCTCCGATCAACGCAGCTAGCCCCGCGAAAACTCATCGGCGCGAAACTGCCGCGCGATCTGGTCGAGCACCGCGTTGACCATGCCGGTTTCCTCGCCCTCGACGAAGGCGTTGGCGACGTCGACATATTCCGACACCACGACGCGCGCCGGCACGTCCTTGCGGTGTTCGAGCTCGTAGGCGCCGGCCCGCATCACCGCGCGCAAAATCGCGTCGATCCGCGCCAGCGGCCAGCCCTTGGCGAGTGCGACGTCGATCAACGGATCGAGCTTGGCCTGGTCGCGCACCACGCCGGACACCACGTCCTGGAAGAACGCCTGCTCGGCCGGCAGATACTGATCGCCCTCGACCTCGTTGCCGAGCCAATGGCTTTCGAACTCGGCGAAGATGTCGTTGAGGCCGGCGCCGCCGACGTCCATCTGGTACAGCGCCTGCACCGCGGCGAGCCGCGCCGCGCCGCGGCGGTTGGCTTTCTTCTCGCCCTTCGGCGCGGGCTTGTTGTCGATGGTCTTTTTCATCTCGGCCATGATGCCGTTCTGCTCCGCGTCAGACGGCGTTTGATCCGCAGCATCGCCAGCGCCGCCCGCGCCGCGTCGCCGCCCTTGTTGAGTTCGGAGGCCCGCGCGCGCGCCCAGGCCTGTTCGTCGGTGTTCACCGTGATGATGCCGTTGCCGAGCGGAAATTTCCGCGTCACCGCAAGGTCCATCAGCGCCCGCGACGATTCCATCGAGACGATCTCGAAATGGATGGTGTCGCCGCGCACCACGCAGCCCAGCGCAATCGCCGCGTCATAGGGTTGGCCGTCTGCTTCCGCGGCATCCAGCGCGATCGCGATCGCGGCGGGAATTTCCAGCGCGCCCGGCACGGTGAGGATGTCGTGGCCGACGCCGGCAGCCTCGAGTTCGGCCAGCGCGCCTTCCAGCAGCGCGTCCTGAATATCATCGTAGAACCGCGCCTCGACGATCAGCGCGCGGGCGCCGGAAACGTCGGTCTGGTCCTGCAACTGAGCGCGTCGCGCGTCCGCCATCGTGGATCCGTCATGAATGTGAATTGCGCACGGGTTTTAGGCGTGCCGCCGGCCAAAGCCAACAGCAAAGCGCGCGCTATTTCATTTCCGCGAGCCGCGCTGCGTAACGCGCCATCAGGTCGATTTCGAGGTTGATCGCGCTGCCGGGCTGCCAGTTTGACAGCGTGGTGACCTCCAGCGTGTGCGGGATGATCAAGACCGAAAACGTGGTGTCGACCGCAGTGTTGACGGTCAGCGACACGCCGTCCAGCGTCACCGAGCCCTTGGCGGCGATAAACCGCGCCAGGTCGCGCGATGTGGTCAATTCGAACCGCGCCATCTCGGGCAGCTCTTCGCGCGAGACCACGGTGGCGATGCCGTCGACATGGCCGGTGACGATATGGCCGCCGAGTTCGTCGCCGATCTTCAGCGCGCGCTCCAGGTTCAGCCGGGTGCCGACCCGCCAGTGCTTGGCGGAGGTGACGGCCAGCGTCTCAGCGCCGGCGTCGACCTCGTACCAGGTCTTGCCGTTGTCCAGGCCGCTGCCGACCACGGTGAGGCAGATGCCGTTGGCGGCGATCGAGGCGCCGTCGGCGATGCCCGCGCGATCGTAGCCGCAGGCGATCCGCAGCCGGTGCAGGCTGCCCTGCGCGGTGGGGGTCAGGGCTGTGATCTCGCCCTGGTCGGTGATGATGCCGGTGAACATTTTAGCTGCGCTCGTAGATGGTGAGGGAATCGGGGCCCAGCGTTTCGCTGGTGCGGATCTTGAAAGCGGCGGCGGCGGTGATGACGCTGAGCGGCAGGCCGTCGAGCGCGGCCACGCCGCCCTCGCCGATCGTCATTGCGCCGCGCAGCAACCAGACCTCGTCGACCAAATCGGCCGCGACCAACGACGAAGCGACCCGGGCGCCGCCCTCGACCAGAAGCCGCGTGATCCCGTTGCCGGCCAGCGCCTGCAGCACCGCGGGCAGATCGAGCCCCGGCATGGCGTCGCAATCGGCGACGTGGATGATCTGCGCGCCGGCGGCGCCGAGCTTGGCGGCGGCCGCGGCTTCGGCGATTTCAGACGCTAGCAGCCAAAGCGGCGTGCTCCGCGCCGAATGCACCAGGCGGCTGTCGCCGGGCAGCCGCAGCGCGCGGTCCAGCACCACCCGCACCGGCGAGCGCTTCTCCATGCCGGGCAACCGGCAGGTCAACAGCGGGTCGTCGGCCAGCGCGGTGCGGATGCCGATCAGGATGGCGTCGCATTGCGCGCGCAGCAGATGCACCCGCGCCCGCGCCGCCTCGCCGGTGATCGCGGTCGGCTGGCCGGGCGTGGCGGCGATCTTGTCATCGGAGGAAACCGCGAGCTTCAGGATCACATGCGGCCGGCCGTCGCGCACCCGGCGAAAATGCCCGGCGTGGTCGTGCGCGGCCTCGGCGGCGCCGAGCCCGACATCGACCCGGATGCCGGCGGCGCGCAGCCTGGCATGGCCCTGCCCGGCCACTTGCGGATTGGGGTCTTCGATCGCCGACACCACCCGGGCCAGGCCGGCGGCGATCACCGCGTCGGCGCAGGGCGGCGTCTTGCCGTGATGCGAGCACGGTTCCAGCGTGACGTAGAGAGTTGCCCCCCGCGCGGCGAGGCCGGCGCGGTTCAGCGCCTCGATTTCGGCATGCGGCCGTCCGCCGGGCTGGGTCCAGCCGCGGCCGACGATCACGCCGTCTTTGACGATCACCGCGCCGACCGCCGGATTGGGCGCGGTGCGGCCCTGCCCGCGACGCCCCAGCGACAGCGCCAGCTGCATGAAGCGCAGGTCGGCGGCCTTCGCCTGATGGATCTTGTCGGCGTATTGATCTTCCAGGATGCGGAAGATCATTTCAGCCGCAACGCGGCCAGCCGCGCCATCTCGTCGCCGGACAATTCGCCGAGCACCGCCTCGAAATCCTTCGCCTCGCGAAAATTGCGATACACCGAGGCGAACCGCACATAGGCGACGTCGTCGAGCTTGCGCAGATGCTCCATCACGATCTCGCCGATCGCCTCCGAGGAAATCTCCGCCTCGCCGGCGCTTTCCAATTCGCGCACGATCGCCGAGACCATCTTCTCGACCTTTTCCGGCTCCACCGGGCGCTTGCGCAGGCTGATCTGCACCGAGCGCACCAGCTTGTCGCGGTCGAACGGCACCCGGCGGCCGTTGCGCTTGATCACCGTCAGCTCGCGCAGCTGCACCCGCTCGAAGGTGGTGAAGCGGAAGTTGCAGGCCATGCAGACCCGCCGCCTGCGAATGACGGCGGAGTCCTCAGTGGGACGGGAGTCCTTAACCTGGGTATCGAGGCTACTGCAACTCGGACAGCGCATGCGGAGTCCTTAAAGGATCAGAGACCCTTACTGATAGATCGGGAAGCGATCGGTGAGCTCCTTGACCCGTGCCTTGACCGCGGCTTCGACCAACGGCGCGGTGCCGTCTTCGGACTGCGCGATGGCGTTCAGCACCTCGGCGATCATGCCGCCGACCTGCTGGAATTCGGCGACGCCGAAGCCGCGGGTGGTGGCCGCCGGAGTTCCCAAGCGAATGCCCGAGGTGACGAACGGCTTTTCCGGATCGTAGGGAATGCCGTTCTTGTTGCAGGTGATGCCGGCGCGGACCAGCGCCTTCTCGGACACATTGCCCTTCAGGCTCTTCGGCCGCAGATCGACCAGCATCAGATGGTTGTCGGTGCCGCCGGAGACGATATCGAAGCCGTGGCCGCGCAGGGTTTCCGCAAGCGCCTTGGCATTTTCGACGACGTTCTTCGCGTAGACCTTGAAGTCCGGCTGCAGCGCTTCCTTGAACGCCACGGCCTTCGCGGCGATGACATGCATCAGCGGGCCGCCCTGCAGCCCGGGGAAGATCGCCGAATTGAACTTCTTGGCCAGCGCCTCGTCATTGGTGAGGATCAACCCGCCGCGCGGGCCGCGCAGCGATTTGTGCGTGGTGGTGGTGACGACATGGGCGTGCGGCACCGGGTTGGCATGGACGCCGCCGGCGACGAGGCCAGCGAAATGCGCCATATCGACCATGAAATAGGCCCCGACACTGTCGGCAATCTCGCGGAACCGCTTGAAGTCCCAGGCCCGCGAATAGGCCGACCCACCAGCGATGATCAGCTTCGGCTTGTTGGCCTCGGCGATCTTGGCGACCTCGTCCATGTCGATGATGCCGTCTTCGCGGCGCACGCCGTAATGCACCGGCTTGAACCATTTGCCGGACATGTTGACCGAAGAGCCATGGGTGAGATGGCCGCCGGCGGCGAGATCAAGCCCCATGAAGGTGTCGCCTGGCTGCAGCAGGGCCAGGAATACCGCCTGGTTCATCTGGCTGCCGGAATTCGGCTGCACATTGGCAAAACCGGCGCCGAACAGCTTTTTGGCGCGCTCGATCGCCAGATTCTCGGCGACGTCGACGAATTCGCAGCCGCCGTAATAGCGGTGGCCGGGATAGCCCTCGGCGTATTTATTGGTCATCACCGAGCCCTGGGCTTCCATCACCGCGCGGCTGACGATGTTCTCCGAGGCGATCAGTTCGATCTCGTGGCGCTGCCGGCCGAGTTCGCCCGCAATCGCCGCGGCGATCTCCGGATCGGCATCGGCAATCGTGGCGGAAAAGAACGAGTCGGGGGCGGAGGCGGTGGCGGCGGACTTAGCGGCGGGCTTGGCGGATGCGCTCATGAGTGAAATATCTCCATCGCCGCAACCCCTTAGCCGATCAGGCGGCATGAGTGCGGGCGGCTGTCTGGTGCGGTCGGAAGCTGGCAGGGCAATATCATATCCGGCCAAAATGGCCAAGGTTTTGCGTCTGCCGCGGGATATTTAAGCAAGATATGGTGGATGCGCCAGGGCGGCGGGGGCTTTCAGGAACTCTGTTGGCGACCAAGCCAAAGAGGCTAGTGCTCTACTTGGCGAGTGGTCGCCTCAGGGGAAAGCGATGTCCCACAACGTGTTCGTATCGCATGGCTGGCACGACCGCTGGATCGCGCGACAGATGGCAAGAATGATCGTCGAGAGGACCGGGGCGGAGGTCTTCATCGACATCTTCGACATCAAGAGCGGCGATCGGATCGAACAACGCGTCCATGCCGGCCCGATCGGCTGTACGGAATTGGTGTCTCTGTTGACGTCCTGGTCGGCCGATCGAACCTATATTGGCGAACTAGCCGAACGCGTGAAGGGTGCCGTCGATGTCTGAAGGCGACAAGCGGGTTTTCATTTCCTGCGCGCAGGAAGATCGCGACTTCGCGCATCAGCTCGGTGACCTGTTGAAGCAGCGCGGGGTCTCGGTCGCTGGGGACCTCGACACCGCTTTCGGAGGCGATTGGGCCGACGGGTTGCGTCGGCGGATCGAGGACGCCGCCGCGCTGGTGTTGCTGATTCCATCGCAAAACGCACCAAACCGTAACACCATCTGGTTCGAGGCCGGCGCCGCCAAGGCGCTCGGCAAACCGGTGCTTGCGGTGCTGCCGCCTTCGCGCGACGCCGGCGCCACCGAGCTGCCGACCGACCTCGCCGGCCTGCTGCTACTCGACGTTGATCGTCGCTCGCTGGAAAGCGTGGCTGATACTTTGGTCCAGGCGGTGCCGGCGGAAAAGCTGCAGCTGTTCGCGGAGCATTGATCGCGGCTGTCGGCGTTGCGCAAGGCAGCCTGCGACGCGGCCGGGATGATCTGGTTCGGAAGCCGGCATCAAACTGCGTTGGTCCGGGCGCAGCTTCAAAATGGATTGATACGCGCCGCAAAATCGTGCCAGCCGGACCATGAGGCCGGCGCTCGCCTTTGAGACTTATGTTGCGGTAGCAACACTTTGCAGCGTCATCCTGAGGTGTTCGCCGGACAGCGCGCTTGCGCTGTCGGGCGGGCCTCGAAGGATCCGGCGACGAGTGCCCGTGTCCGCATCCTTCGAGGCCCTCGCGTTGCTCGGGCACCTCAGGATGACGGCGTCTGTATTGAAGCTGACGCGGTGCCGATCGACGTCAGGCGCCAACCAAAACACGCGCCTTGCCTGCCCCCCGAAAACCTCACATCGCGATCTGGCTGTGGCCGCATTCCTTGCAGGCGTATTTCACCCGGGTCT
This sequence comes from Rhodopseudomonas palustris BisB18, assembly GCF_000013745.1. Taxonomy (GTDB): domain Bacteria; phylum Pseudomonadota; class Alphaproteobacteria; order Rhizobiales; family Xanthobacteraceae; genus Rhodopseudomonas_A; species Rhodopseudomonas_A palustris_F. Next base: position 2,886,803 of record NC_007925.1, on the reverse strand, counting down.
CGCCCTTCGGCGCGGAGATCTTGTTGGCGGCGCCGCACTTGCCGCAGGTCGCCATGATCCGGGTGTCGCCCTGCTTGACCACGACGGCCTTGCGTTCCATCGCCTCGCGCATCAGCCGCTCGGCCTCCGCGCGCATCGCCGCCTTATCCATGACTCACAACCCCTCACCGAATGCCGACCTCTTATCCCGCAATGCCGCCGGCGCCAACAATTCGATTGACCCAAACGGCAAATTGGATTAAATTCCTAGTCGTCCTGTCCGTGAGGGGCGCTTTCGCGAGGCGTCACGTTAGCGGGACAGAGCGAGCGGTGGGGCGACCCACCGATCGCTACCGAAAGGGAGCTTGCTCTCCTTCGGTCGACGCGGCGTCCCGCGCTGGTGCCTCGCAAGCATCACTCGGGAGGCCCCAGGTCACCGTCCGGGCCCACTACGAGGCTCTGCCACTTGCTGGTTGGCTGGACGCGGGACAGGTGAACGGCGAGAGATCGCCGGGATCAGTGGTGCGGAGTGCATCGCGCCTGTCCCCGGAAGCACGGTCCCGGGGCCCATAATCGCCGCAGGTGGGCGCGCCGCAAGGCGACGCGCGGTCGCGGCTGGCCTTGCGAGGCGAGCCGCAGCACCGCGAAACATCTACCCCCGCGCCATGCGGCGCGCCTCCCCCCTCATCGCGGTGAGGGGCACTTCGCAAAGCTCGGGCGCGTGGCGCCGCGAGATCGCGAGCGGCTATCCGTAACTGATCGTGGCTGTTTGACATTTTGGACGCATCGGCGGGCCGATCGCCGCCCATTTCAGCGTCATCCTGAGGAGCCCGGCGCAGCGCGCAGCGCGACGCCGGGCGTCTCGAAGGATGGCCGCGGGCGTAGCGCAGCCACAGGCCGGGGCGACCGCATCGATGCGCAGCCGCATCCTTCGAGGCCCTCGCTGCGCTCGGGCGCCTCAGGATGACGACGCTCAGGATGACGACGCTGGGCTTTGGATCGTCAGCAACCCAATCAGCGTCATCCTGAGGAGCCCGGCAAAGCGCGCAGCGCGACGCCGGGCGTCTCGAAGGATGGCCGCGGGCCTGGCGCAGCCCCAGAGCGGGGCACGTCGCGCGGCCGCCCTGCCCTCAGATCCCGGCTACAGTCCGCCTTGCCGGGAGACGTTGCTGCCGTCCTGCTCGCGCAGATAGACCAGTCCGCAGACCGTCAGCCGGTCGACGTCGGTTTCGCCGCCCTCGACCAGGGTGCGGATGTAATTTTCCACCCGCGGCTGCGCCGCGATGGCGGCCTCGCGGTTGGTCAGCAGGCCGTAAGTCTGGACGATGCGGTCGATCGCGGGTTTCATGAGGCTCCTGGCGTGGGCGCGCGCTGCGCGGCTTCGAATTTGGCGATCGCCCGGTTGGCGAGGCTCAGTTGATGGGTGTCGCCGCGCTCGAACATCTTGACGATGGTTTCGCGCAGCGCGTCATGGGTTGCGGCGTCGTCCGGGATTGTCCCGGTCCGGCGCAGATAAAAAGCGGCGATGTCGTAGGCTTTGCCGATCACGTCGACAGTCATGACGTGCAGGCCGCGCTCAACCAGCATGGCTCGAACTCCCCGTGACTTCGGATCATTAAGCTGCGGTGCGGGAGAAGGTTCCCCGACTCGGGAACTTTTTCCAAAGCGGCCTGCCGGGCTCTGCAAAGCAAAACGGCCCTCCATGGGAGGGCCGCGTCGACGAGGCAAGTCAGGATGGCGCGTGGCTGCCTTTGATTGGCAGGCCGGGTGGCTGGAGAACCCACCGGCGATCCTTGGCGCCATCCTGGAAAGGCTCAGAGGCTCAAAGCCGATACAGGATCTGGTCGGTCCAGAACCGCTCCAGCCGATGCAGCGACTTGTTCAGCGTGGCGAACTCGTCGTTGGAGATGCCGCCGACCTGCTCGACGGTCTTGACGTGCTTCTGATACAGCGCATCGACGATGTGGCGGATCTCCTGGCCCTGCGTGGTGAGCCGGATGCGCACCGAGCGGCGATCCACCCGCGAACGCTGATGATCGAGGAAGCCGAGTTCGACCAGCTTCTTCAAATTGTAGGAGACGTTGGAGCCGAGGTAGTAGCCGCGGGTGCGCAGCTCGCCGGCGGTCAATTCCTTGTCGCCGATGTTGTACAGCAACAGCGCCTGCACCGAGTTGATATCAGAGCGTCCGCGGCGGTCGAACTCGTCCTTGATCACGTCGAGCAGCCGGCGATGCAGCCGTTCCACCAAGGTCAGCGCTTCGAGATAGAGTGGCTGCACCGGCGTGACGCCGGACGCGGTCGAAGCGGTTTCCACCGCCGTGGCAACGGCTTTGATCATGACATACCCCTGTTGTCTTTTTTGTCGACTTTTTCGACGAAACTTGTGTCCCGTCTGATAGCCACAACTTAAGCGGGGCGTTTGAAGATCCGCTTAAATAAGACAATAAAGAGATCATGAATTTAAGACAGTGAATCGCGCATTAAGCTTGCAAATCAAGGACTTTTCGCAACCTTTCCTTGACGTTTGAAGCCCTTCGTTCACGCTTCGTCTGCCGCGGTGTCGCATTCGAAGACAGCATCGTTCAAATTCGAAAGGTTCGCGTAACACAGATGACCACGCTGTTAGGGTGACCGAATTCTTGACGGCGAAAAACAGTAAAACAAATTCGCCCGTCGCCGCACTGCCGGGCTTTACCAATGTGGCGCGCGCATCCGGCGAGCGAAACGATGCGAGCGACGATGCGCGAGGAGCGCCGCGCAAAGCCGCGGCGCGTGATGCAGAGGCGGGAAAAAATCGAGGCCGCAACTCAAGGCGCGGCGAGGCTATGGCGGACGTTCGCGCGCCGCCATCCAGGCCAGCGCCAGATAGGCCGACAGCAACAGCGCTTCGATCGCCACCACCAGCAGGCTGCCGCCGTAGATCGCCGGAAACATCAGCTCGATCACCGCCATCGACACCACGGTGGTGAGCCAGACCACCGCGCCCCACGGCGTCGCCAGCCACAGCCCGACCGCGGCGACCAGTTCGATCACCGCGAAATAGACCGTGGCGGTCTGCCAGGCCATCGGCTGATATTCGAAGGCGTCGTCCTCGCCGCCGACGAAGCCGGTGACCTGGGCCCAGTGATACAGCCCCTTGGCGACCGCGAGCACCGCCATCACCCGCAGGAACAGCACAAGCCGCCTCGTCCAGACGTTGTCGTCGGACTGCGGGCGTTCGTGCGACATCGCGGCGACGGATATCGCGCTATCTCGGCTCTGGTCGCGGTTGGACGTGTCAGACATGCGGGTCGCTGCTCATCGTGGGATGGCCCTCCGGGCGCGAGTCATGCAACCTCGATCCCGCAAAATCAATCGCAGTTGCGGCAAATCAAGAGCACTATGACCAGATAATGCCAAACTGGCAGGCTATAGTCCGTCAAATCATCCCCAGGAGTGACGTTACAATGGCGATCAAATTTGGCCGTCCGATCGAGATGCGCGATACCCCGCGGCACGAGGCCTCCGCCGCCCCGGCGCTCGATCTGGTGGTCCGACCGCGCCGCAACCGCAAGTCCGAATGGGCGCGGCGGCTGGTGCGCGAAAACGTGCTGACCACCGACGACCTGATCTGGCCGATGTTCGTGATCGACGGCGACAACAAGCGCGCGCCGGTCGGCTCGATGCCCGGCGTCGAGCGGCTCAGCGTCGACCAGGTGGTGCGCGCCGCCGAGCGCGCCATGAAACTCGAGATTCCCTGCATCGCCCTGTTCCCGTTCACCGAGCCGTCGTTGCGCGACGAGTTGGGCACCGAAGCCACCAACGCCGACAATCTGGTGTGCAAGGCGGTGCGCGCCTTGAAGCAGGAATTCCCGGATCTCGGGGTGTTGTGCGACGTGGCGCTCGACCCGTTCACCAGCCACGGCCATGACGGCCTGCTGCGCGACGGCAAGATCCTCAACGACGAGACCGTCGAGGTTTTGGTGCAGCAGTCGCTGGTGCAGGCGCAGGCCGGCTGCGACATCATCGCGCCCTCCGACATGATGGACGGCCGGATCGGCGCGATCCGCGAGGCGCTGGATGCCAACGGCTTCCTCGACGTGCAGATCATGGCCTATGCGGCGAAATACGCTTCCGCCTTCTACGGCCCGTTCCGCGACGCGATCGGCTCGGCCAAGGCGTTGACCGGCGACAAGCGCACCTACCAGATGGACGCCGCCAATTCCGACGAAGCCTTGCGCGAGGTCGAACTCGACCTCGCCGAAGGCGCCGACATGGTGATGGTGAAGCCCGGCATGCCCTATCTCGACATCGTGCGCCGGGTGAAGGAGACCTTCGCGGTGCCGACCTTCGCCTATCAGGTGTCCGGCGAATACGCGATGATCGCCGCCGCCGCTGCGAACGGCTGGATCGACGGCGAGCGGGCGATGATGGAAAGCCTGCTCGGCTTCAAGCGCGCCGGCGCCGACGGGGTGCTGACCTATTTCGCACCCGCCGCCGCCGAGAAGCTGAAGAAGCACGGCTGAACCGGCTGCGCGCTGCGCCAAAACATCGCGTGCGGCCGGTGTCGGCCGCACGCCGGAGCCGCCGCTGAACGAGGACGCGACTGCCGCGGTGGCGCGCGAAATGGCGCCGGGAACCAGGTTGCGGGCTTGCCCGGCGCGCCGGGACTTGTAACCGCGCGCGGCCGTCTCCATGTCCTGCGACGTACCAGGTCAACCAACCTGGGCCAGGAGCACCGACCGATGTCTGAGCGCCCGACGATGTCTGACAATGGTTCTCGCGACAACTCTGGCTGGCACGACGACGGCATTGATCCGCGAGAGCCGGCGTTCGATCCCTGGCTGCAGCCGGAACTGTTTCGCGGCGTGCTGACCCGCCGGGTGCTGGCATTCCTGATCGACCTGGTGCTGCTGGCGATCCCGATCATTCTGGCCGTGGTGTTCATCAGCGTGTTCGGGGTGTTCACCCTGGGGCTCGGCTGGGCGCTGTTCTGGCTGGTGTCGCCGGCCTCGGTGATCTGGGCGCTGATCTATTACGGCGCCACGCTGGGCGGGCCGTATTCGGCCACGGTCGGGATGCGGGTGATGGATCTGGAAATGCGCACCTGGTACGGCGAGCCGAGCTATTTCGTGATGGGCGCGGTGCACGCGATCCTGTTCTGGGTGTCGATCACCATGCTGTCGCCGTTCGTGCTGTTGGTCGGGCTGTTCAACGGCCGCCGCCGGCTGCTGCACGACATCGTGCTCGGAACCGTGATCGTCAACAGCTCGGCGCTGGGCCACGGCGCCGAACCGCTGCGATCGTTCTAATTGCGAACAAACCGCATTGACCGGCGGGGCCGAGAGCGCGATGCTGGCGACGCGCACCACAGCTGACAAGTAACCGCGTAGCTTTGCTGGCAGATGGAGGTTGACCGGATTCCGTGACTCAACACTCGCGTGACACCCCGCAGTTCTACCTGACGGCGCCGTCGCCCTGCCCCTATCTGCCGGGGCGGCACGAACGCAAGGTGTTCACCCATTTGGTGGGCGGCAAGGCCGGCGAGCTCAACGACCTTTTGACCCATGGCGGCTTCCGGCGCAGCCAATCGATCGCCTACCGGCCGGCCTGCGACCAGTGCCGCGCCTGCGTCTCGGTGCGGGTGGTGGCCAACGAGTTTCGCGCCTCGCGCGGCCAGCGCAAGATCCTGGCCCGCAACGCCGACGTGATCGGCGAACTGCGCAGCGCGGTGCCGACCTCGGAGCAATACTCGGTGTTCCGCGCCTATCTCGACCGCCGCCACCGCCACGGCGGCATGGCCGACATGACCGTCTTGGACTACGCCATGATGGTCGAGGACAGCCACGTCAAAACCAGGATCATCGAATATCGTCGCCGCGGCCCGGACAGCGGCATCACCGGCCGCGGCGAGGATCTGTTGGCGGTGGCTTTGACCGACATCCTCAATGACGGGCTGTCGATGGTGTACTCGTTCTTCGAGCCCGGCGAGGACAGCCGCTCGCTCGGCACCTTCATGATCCTCGACCACATCGCCCGCGCCCGCCGGCTCGGCCTGCCTTACGTTTATCTGGGCTACTGGATCGAAGGCTCCAAGAAGATGGACTACAAGGGCCGTTACCTGCCGCAGCAGCGCCTGGCGCCCAGCGGCTGGATCCGCGTCGACGCCTCAGGCGAAAGCGCGGTCGAGCCGCAGGATTAGAAGGCGAACAGCGAATAGCGAATAGCGAATAGCGAAGATGAGTAGAGCGTAGCCCGGATGAGCGCAGCGAAATCCGGGAAGCAACGCTCACGGTGTCCCCGGATTTCGCTGCGCTCATCCGGGCTACAATTCTCCTACTCACCCCGTCACGAAATCGAACACCAGCTTGGCGTTGAGCGCGATGATGATCACCGCGATCAGCACAGCGGCGGCGGTGAGCCAGCGCGGCGCGACGAACACGCCCATCTTGGCGCGGCTGGCAGTGAACAGCACCAAGGGCACCACGGCGAACGGCAATTGCAGGCTGAGCACCACCTGGCTCAGAATCAGCAATTGCCCGGTGGCCTTCTCGCCGGCCCAGATCGTGACGCCGACGGCCGGCACGATCGCGATCATCCGCGTCACCATGCGGCGCAGCCACGGCGCGATCTTGAGCTGGATGAAGCCTTCCATCACCACCTGGCCGGCCAGCGTCGCGGTGATGGTGGAGTTGAGGCCGCAGCACAGTAGCGCGATGCCGAACAGCGTCGGCGCCAGCGCCGAGCCGAGCAGCGGCGCCAGAAAGGCGTGGGCCTGATCGAGCTCGGCGACGTCGGTCTTGCCGACGTGGTGGAAGGTGGCGGCGGCGAGGATCAGGATCGAGGCGTTGATGGTCAGCGCCAGGCACAGCGCCAGCGTCGAATCGATGGTGGCGAGCCGGATCGCCTCGCGCTTTTCCGGCACGCTGTCGCCATAGCCGCGGGTCTGCACCAGACCGGAATGCAGATAGAGATTGTGCGGCATCACGGTGGCGCCGAGGATGCCGAGCGCCAGATACAGCATGCCGGGATTGGTCAGGATCTGCGTGGTCGGCGCGAAGCCGCGGATCACCGCGCCCCAATCCGGATCGGCCATCGCGATCTGCACCGCAAAGCACGCCGCGATCACCCCGAGCAGCGCCACCACGAAAGCCTCGATCCAGCGGAAGCCGAACGCCTGCAGCGCCAGGATCAGAAACACGTCGGCGGCGGTGATGATCACGCCGATCTCGAGCGGAATGCCGAACAGCAGATTGAGCCCGATCGCGGTGCCGATCACTTCGGCGAGGTCGGTGGCGGTGATGGCGATTTCCGCCGAGATCCACAGCGGCCACGACGCCCAGCGCGGATAGGCGTCGCGGCAGGCCTGCGCCAGATCGCGCCCGGCGCCGACGCCGAGCCGCGCGCATAGCGACTGCAGCACGATCGCCATGATGTTGGAGACCAGCGCCACCGCGAGCAGCGCGTAGCCGAATTTCGAACCGCCGGCGAGCGAGGTCGCCCAGTTGCCGGGGTCCATATAGCCGACCGCGACCAGATAGCCGGGGCCGAGGAACGCCACCAGCTTGCGCCAGAACGAGCCGCTCTTGGCGACCCGAATCGAGCCGAACATATCGGCCAGCGACGGCTCGCCGCGTTCATCCCGCCAGCCGCCCGGCGGATGGTTCACTGACTTCGCGACCGGCAGACCGGCGGGATCGCGGGATAGCAGCGGGGTTTTAGCGTCCATTCCGAGAACCTGACTCGGATTGGACGTTGATGCAACTAATTTGCATGTGCAAGTGGCCTGGTTCCCACCATTCTTCCTTTGAATTTAGAACGGTTCCAAGAACAACGCAGAATCGGGAACCCGGTTCCCTCATCAGTTTCATCTTAGCGGCGAGGCAACAAAAGGCGATAGATCGATGCCGGCAGGCGCCCAGCGGGCGCCCTCGCCTCCTCTAGCGCACCGGCCGGACCGGCCGCGCGGTCCCAAAACAGAAGCCGGCGGCAATGATGAGTGCGACGGCGGCTGCGACAAGCGATGCGTCGAAGGATTGCGTCCGGCTAAACAGTGCGGAGGCGATCAGCGGGCCGATGATCTGTCCGACGCCATAGGCGGCGGTCAGGATGGCAAGCATATTGAAGCGGGTTGTCGCAGCCATACGCCGCGCCGCCGGCATCACGATGGTGACGGTCCCCATGAATGTCCCACCGACCAACAGCGCCGAACCGACATAGGCTGCCGAGCTGTGCAGTACCGGCAGCGCCACACCGATCGCCTGCAGTGCCAGATTGACCATCAGGCTATGGCGGGTACCCCAGCGCTGGTGGAGCGCGTGCCAGATGAAGCAGGACGGCGCGCCGCCGAGGCCAAAGATCGCCCAGACATGCACGGGATCGACCGATGCCATTGCGCTGCGAACGAACAGGGGCAGATAGGTCGCGGTGATGATGTAGCCAAAACCGGCGAGACCATAGATCACGACCAGCCGGGTCGGCCCAAAGGGCGGCGGCCGCTCCTCGCGCAGCCGCCGCACAGCAGGTTCGACCTGCGGCTTGATGCGATCGATGCGGCACTGCATCGCGACCGCGATCACGCCGATAACCGACGCCGCCATCGCAACCGTCAACCAGATGGCGCGGCTCGACAGCGCCGCACCATGGCCCGCCGCGATGATTTCCGCCGACACCAAGATTCCAAGTCCGACGCCGGCGAACAACGTCGGCGCGCCATGATGATGGCCGCGATCGTGGATCAGCCAATGCGAGGCAGCCACCATCGCAACCGCGCTCGCCGCACCGGCTACGCCGCGCACCGCGATGATCAGCCATTCGGGCATTGCCACGGCGAGCAGGCCGAGCATCACAAGGGTTGTTGCGGTCGCTAAGGCGCAGAGTTTTCGACTGGAGATCGCCGTCCACACCGCGGCCAGCAACGCACCGATCAGATAGCCGGCATAATTGGCCGAGGCGGCATAGGCGCCGCCGTCGAGCGAGATCTGACCGTCCGCCACCATCAGCGGATAGAGGCCGGTGAACGCGAAGCGGCCGAACCCCATCGCGACCACCAGCATCAAGGCAGCGGCTGCCGCCGCAAGCTGATTGGTCCGGCGCATGGCAGGCGTTGCCACGCTACGAGAACGCGGCAAGCATGTTACGGAATTCAACAAAGGCCGGCGTCTTGAATCCAGGCCGGCTGGCGAGGACGGTGTCAACCGTCATCAGCGGCTTGATGGTAAAGCGCCCGGCATCAGGAATGAGATCGAGGACACTTCGGGGCAGGATCGCAAAGCAGGAGCCGGCCGCGGTGCACGCCACCATGGCGTGATACGACTTCACCTCTTGAAAGTGGATCTGTGCCGGCCTGGTGCCGAGACCGGTCAGCCACTGCTCAGCAAGCATCCGGTAGGTGCAACCGGGCGCGAAGGCAGCCAGCGAACGCGGCTTGATATCGTCGATCTGCTCGACTTCGGGATGTCCGGGCGGCAATAGCAGGATCAGTTGTTCCTGATACACGCTGACGGTCTCAAGTTCACCCTCCCCGAGCCAGCCGATGTCGTCGGGAATCGCGACGAGGGCGCAGTCGATCCGCCGCGCCAACAAGGCCTCGACCAGTGGCCGGGTCGGGCCTGTCGACAGGTCGATGGTGACGTCGGGCCAGGTCGCATTGAATTTTGCCAAAGGCTGCATCAAGCGCGCAGCGGCGGTGGATTCCATCGAACCGATCCGCAAAACGCCGCGCGGCGCGGTGGGGTGCACAACCTGCTGCGCCTCATCAGCCAGGTTGAGGATGCGGTCCGCGTAGTCGAGATAGATTTTCCCCTCCGCCGTGAGCGCCATGCCCCTGCGGTCCCTTTGGAACAACGCCACCCCGATTTCGGCTTCCAGCTGCTGGATCCGCGTGGTGACGTTGGAGGGCACCCGCCCCAGCAACTCGGCCGCCCGGGTCACGCTCTGCTCGGTTGCCACAGTACGAAACACCGCCAGCGCTGCGAGATCCACGACTATTCTCCAAACGCGAAATTGTCGATCAATATATTCTCTATATGAGAACCGTCGTCAATGCTGATTCATAATCATTCAGAGAGAACAAGCCCGGGCGCCGGTTCTATATTACCTGTCCCAATTGGGGCTACCTGTTGAGATTGCGCCAGAGCGGACAGTCGCGGGACAGCCAACGCCACCGCCTCGGCCTGTCACCGCGCATACATACAGGCCGGGTGCGGCCAGGATGGAATCCGGCTTCCCATCGTCGAGATTTTCACGCAAAACCGCAGCATGAGCGAACAGAACGAGCCGCCCGCCACCTTGCAACAGCGCCTGCGCTGGCTGATGACGCCGCCGCAAGCCTATCTGGCGTATTTTATCGCCGTGCTACTGATCGGCGGGGCGTCGTTCTATGCCGGCTCGCTGAAGCAGAACAAGAAGAGCCTGGTGCCGCCGCAATCGCTGCAGCATCCGGCGCCGCCGCAGAACTAAGCGGCGACGCAGCCGTTGCGCCGCCGCGCTATTCTATGCCGCGGCCGAATTTGTTCGACTTCGGGAAGCCCTTCGGCGGCATCCGGCCGGCATCGGCGCGGTTGCCGCGCCATTCCGCCAGTTCCTTGATCGAGGCGCTGAACTCGCGGCCGGCGGAATCCCGCCAGGAGAAGCCGTCCTTGGCGGTGAAGGTGGCGATGTCGGACAATCCGCCGTCCTTGTACTTTTGCAGCCGCACGCCGCGGCCGCGCGCCATTTCCGGCACCTGGTCGAGCGCAAAGATCAACAGCTTGCGGTTCTCGCCGATCACCGCGACGCTGTCGCCGGAGACCGTGCACACCGCCCTCGCCTCGTTCGGCATTTCGACGTTGAGGATCTGCTTGCCCTTGCGGGTGTTGCCGACGCAATCGTCCTCGTTGACGATAAAGCCCTGGCCGTCATGGCTCGCCACCAAAAATTTGCGGCCGCCGGTGTGCACGAACAGCGCCACGATCGCGGCGTCCTGATCGAGGTCGATGAACATCCGGATCGGCTCGCCATGGCCGCGGCCGCCGGGCAATTTGGCGACGTCGAGCGCGTAGAACCGGCCGTTGGTGGCGAACAGCAACAGCTTCGATGTAGTCTCGGCGAAGAACGCTTGTCCGAGCTTGTCGTCGGTCTTGAAGGTGAGCCCCGACAGATCGGCGACGTGGCCCTTCAGCGTGCGCACCCAGCCCTTGTCGGAGATCACCACGGTGACCGGTTCGCGCTCGACGAAGGCTTCCTCGATCGCGGCGAGATCATGCTCCGGCGCATCCGCGAACATGGTGCGGCGCTTGCCGAGCGCGGTCTTCGGCCCGAACATCTCGCGCACCTTGCGCACCTGTTCGGCGACCTTGGCCCATTGCTCGGTCTCGGACTTCAGAATCGCGTTGATGCCTTTCAGCTCGGCGCGCAGATTCTTGTCCTCGGTGCGGATCTCGAATTCTTCCAGCTTGCGCAAACTGCGCAGCCGCATGTTGAGGATCGCCTCGGCCTGGATGTCGGTGAGGTTGAACGCCTTCATCAAGACAGGCTTCGGCTCATCCTCGGTGCGGATGATCTTGATCACCTTGTCGATGTTCAAGTAAGCGATCAGGTAGCCGCCGAGCACTTCCAGGCGATGCTCGATCTGGCCCTTGCGATAGCTGCAGCGGCGCAGCAGCACGTCGCGCAGATGGTCGAGCCATTCCCGCAGGCACTCGGCGAGGCCCAGCACTTTTGGGATACGGCCCTTCACCAGCACGTTGAGGTTGAGCGGGATCTTGCTTTCCAGCTCGGTCAGCCGGAACAGCGATTCCATCAGCAGTTCGGGATCGACGGCGCGCGACTTCGGCTCGATCACCACGCGGATGTCCTCGGCGGATTCGTCGCGAACGTCGCCGACCAGCGGCAGCTTCTTCTCGTTCAACAGTTCGGCGATCTTCTCGATCAGCCGCGACTTCTGCACCAGCCAGGGAATTTCGGTGATGGCGACGACCCAGGTGCCGCGAGCGCCGTCTTCCTGATGCCATTTGGCGCGGGTGCGGAACGAGCCGCGGCCGGTGGTGTAGGCTTCGGCGATGCTCTCGCGGGAATCGATGATGACGCCGCCGGTCGGAAAATCCGGACCCTTGACCCACTTCAACAGCGTCTTGGACTTGGCGTCGGGCTTCTCGATCAGATGCAGTGCTGCGTCGCAGAGTTCGGCGGCGTTGTGCGGCGGAATCGCGGTGGCCATGCCGACCGCGATGCCCTGCGCGCCGTTGGCGAGCAGGTTGGGAAAGCCGCCGGGCAGCACGATCGGCTCTTTCGACTGGCCGTCGTAATTGGCGCGGAACGCGACGCCGTCCTCGTCGATGCCGTCGAGCAGCAACCGCGCGACGTCGGTCATCCGCGCTTCGGTGTAGCGGTAGGCGGCGGCGTTATCGCCGTCGATATTGCCGAAATTGCCCTGGCCGTCGACCAACGGATAGCGCGAGGAGAAATCCTGCGCCAGACGCACCAAGGCGTCGTAGATCGACTGGTCGCCGTGCGGATGGAACGAACCCATCACGTCGCCGACGATTTTGGCGGATTTCTTGAACGGCGTGCCGGGGTCGAGCCGCAAGAGCCGCATGCCGTAGAGGATGCGCCGATGCACCGGCTTCAGCCCGTCGCGGGCGTCCGGCAGCGCGCGGTGCATGATGGTCGACAGCGCATAGGCGAGGTAGCGCTCTTCCAGCGCCTCGCGCAGCTGCACGTCGTGAATCTCCGCCGGCTCCGGCGGAATCAGTCGTTTTCCCATGGCAACGGGTTAACCGCTGGCGCCGCGCCGGACAAGCCGCGAATCACCATGCGCTATTTCGGCGGCGCGGTTTCCGCCAGTTCCCGGGTCCGCAGCCGCACAACCGCGTTGATAAATCCGTCGCGGGCGTCGGAATGGCCCTGGCCGCGCGGCTCCAGCACGTTGCGCAGCAGGAACCGGCCGGTCAAAAGGAAGCCGTCCTGCAGGTCCTGGTCGGACCAGTCGTTGCGTTGCGCGCTGCCCTCGCGCAGGAACGGCGGCAGCCGCAGCAGCTTGTCGCGCCACGGCTCGCCGGCGGCCCGCGACACCGCGCCGCCGGATTTCGGCGACACATAGATCAGGTCGGAGGTCACCCCGGTCGCTGCGCAATTGGCCAGATCGAGCCCGAAGCCGAGTTCGGCCAGCATCGTCAGTTCGAAGCGGATCACATGCACCGCGGCCTCGCCGACGTCGTCGAAGTCGTCCAGCGTGCGCTCCAGCCGCTCATAGATCTCCGGCTGCGGGTCGCGCTCTGGCAACAGCCGCGCCAACGACGCCAGATGGGTCACGCCATAAACCGCGTGGCTCGACGCCAGCAGCATCGCCGCGCGCATCCGCGTGCCCTCCAGCACGTAATAGCCGAGATGTTCGTCGAGCCGCGCCCGCCACACCGCGCTCACGCTGTTGCCGGGCTGCAGCAGCGGCCGCAGCTTGGAGCCGGCGCCGCCGCGCACCAGGCCGAGATGGCGGCCGTGGCCGCGGGTCAACAATTCGACGATGGCGCTACTCTCGCCATGCCGCCGCACCCCCAGCACGATGCCTTCATCGGTCCATTCCATCGGTCGACTATACAGGACGGGACGAGTGTTCGCAGCCGCTACTGGTTGAACCAGTCCTTGGCGTCGCCGGTGAACGACAGATACAGCCCAGTGGCGGTGAGCATCGTGGAGACGATCTCGAGCCAGCTGTCGAACTGCAGCCCAGAATCGCCGATGATCTGCGCCAACGACACCGCCGACAGCGCCAGCGAACCTGTCAGCACCCAGCGCGGCCAGTTCTTGCGCTGCTGCGCGGCGAGCCAGACCAGATACACCAGGGCGACGATCAGGCCGGCCGCGATCAGGTTCGCCGCCATGATGATGCCGTCGCTGATCTCGGCCGTCGGGGTGCGGTCCTGAAACGCCACCGACAGCGCGTCGAGCCCCAGCGAGGCATAGAGCAGCGCCTCGAACAATTGAACATTCCTGGGCGTCGCCATGTCCGCGTTAATCCTTCGGGAACTCGAGGCCCATCTCGTGATAGCGATTGGGATCGTCGCCCCAGTTCTCGCGCACTTTGACGAACAGGAACAGGTGGACCGGCTGGCCCAAAATCTCGGCGATCTCCTTGCGGGAATCCGCGCCGATCGACTTGATGGTGGCGCCGCCCTTGCCGAGCACGATCTTGCGCTGGCTTTCGCGCTCGACGAAGATCGTTTGCTCGATCCGCACCGACTTGTCCTTGCGCTCGGTCCAGGTGTCGGTCTCCACCGTGGACTGATAGGGCAATTCCTGGTGCAGCTGGCGGAAGATTTTTTCCCGGGTGATTTCCGCCGCCAGATGCCGCATCGGCGCGTCCGACATCTGGTCTTCCGGATAGTGATAGGGGCCCGGCGGCACCTTGGAGGCCAGCGACTTGCGCAGGTCCTCGACGCCGTCGCCGGACAGCGCCGACACCATGAAGGTCTCGTCGAATTTCAGCCGCTCGTTGGCGGATTGCGCCAGCTTCAACAGCTTTTCCTTGGAGACGATGTCGACCTTGTTGATCACCAGGATCTTCGGATGATTGACCTGCGACAGTTTGGTCAGGATCGCGTCGGCCTCCTCGTCGATGCCTTCGCGGGCGTCGAGCAGCACGCAGACCAGATCGGCGTCGTGCGCCCCGCTCCACGCGGTCTTGACCATGGCGCGGTCGAGCCTGCGCTTCGGCAGGAAGATGCCGGGGGTGTCGACCAGGATGATCTGGGCGTGGTCCTCGATCACGATGCCGCGGATCAGGGCGCGCGTGGTCTGTACCTTGCGCGACACGATGGTGACCTTGGAGCCGACCAGCGCGTTGACCAGCGTCGATTTGCCGACATTCGGCGCGCCGATCAGCGCGACGAAACCGCAGCGGGTTTCAACCGGCCCGGCAGCGGATTCGGCGTCTTGCTCGGACTCAACGTGATCGTTCAAAACATCATCCTTCATTGCCGCCGGAGCTGACGCCCTCGCGGGCCAGCATCACCGAGGCTGCGACTTTTTCTGCGGCGCGCTTGCTGCCGCCAATGCCTTCCGCGGGCGCCAGGCCCGGCAGGTCCACCGCGACGCGGAATTGCGGATCGTGATGCGGCCCGGTGCGTTCGACTTCGCGATAGACCGGGGTCGGCAGACCCTTGCCCTGCGCCCATTCCTGCAGAATCGTCTTGGCGTCGCGCAACGGCCGCACCGGCTTGCGCATCCGCTCCAGCCAGTTGCGTTGCACGAAACTCTCGGCCGCCGGATAGCCGCCGTCGAGGAAGATCGCGCCGATCACCGCTTCGCAGATGTCGCCGAGCACGGATTTGCGCAACCTGGCGCCGGCGCCGGCGCCGACCGTGCCGAGCTTGATGCCGTCCAACAGGTCGAGGCTGCGCGCCACGTCCGCGCAGGCTTCCTTGCGCACCAGATCGGCCAGCCGCTTCGACAGTTCGCCCTCGTCGGCATTGGGAAACGCCCGATACAGCATGTCGGAGACCACGAGGCCCAGCACGTGATCGCCGAGAAACTCCAGCCGCTGATAGCTGTCGGCGCGGTTGCGCGCCGATTTCAGCGCCGAGACGTGGGTGAAGGCGGTAGCCAGCAGCGCCGGATCGGCGAAGGCGTGCCCGATCCGCGCTTCGATCGCGGCGGCGGCGGCCTTGGCGTCGGCCTTGCTGCGCCGCTTGCGCGCGGCCGCGGTTTCGCGACCGGGGTCGGGCGCAGCGGCCGCGGCGTCCGGTGTCGGCGAAACCTCGATGCTGGTGGTGTCCTGCTTCATCGCACGATGTTGAAGATACGATGCCAGCGCACCGCGGTCGGCCAGCGCCAGATCTGCCAGGCGTGTTCGCCTTCCGCGATCGAGAAGAAGATCATCTGGGCGCGGCCGATGATGTTCTCGAACGGCACGTAGCCGACCGCCGACAGCACCCGGCTGTCGGTGGAGTTGTCGCGGTTGTCGCCCATCATGAAGAAGTGGCCGGGCGGCACGTTGTAGACGTTGGTGTTGTCGTAGAAGCCGTTGTCGACGCAATCCAGCGATTCATAGCTGACGCCGTTCGGTAGCGTCTCTTTCCAGCGTTTGACCCTTGCTGTGGCGTCGGAACCGCAGGGATCCTCGCCGACGAAATCGCTCAGACGCTCGCGCTGCACCGGCACCTCGTTGATGTAGAGCAGGCCCTCTTTCATCTGGATGCGGTCGCCCGGCAATCCGATCACCCGCTTGATGTAGTCGGTGGAATCGTCCTTCGGCAGCCGGAACACCACGACGTCGCCACGCGCCGGCTCGGCGCCGAAGATCCGGCCGGAGAAGATCGGCGGCGACAGCGGCAGCGAATAGTGGCTGTAGCCGTAGGAGTATTTCGAGACGAACAGATAGTCGCCGACCAAAAGCGTCGCCTTCATCGAGCCGGAGGGAATGTTGAACGGTTGGAACAGCACGGTTCGGATCACCAGCGCGATGATCAGGGCGTGGATGACGACGCGAATGGTCTCGCCGATTCCGCTTTCGGATTTGGTCCCTGAGGTCACGCTCATCGCTTTCTCGTTCCCGTCGCGTAGCCGCGCAGCGGCAGTGTTCTCAACCAAAGCGAGGCCGCTTCGCGATGAGACGTGATGTGGTGGGCGATTTCCCCCGGCCGTCGCGGCGCGCGGACGCCACGAGCCGATGGAGACTCCGCGCGGGTTTTAGACCGTTGTTTCCATCGGCGCAATCAACGGCTCTCCGAAAACTTTCTAATCACATGATCTAACAGCGATTTTTAGTTTCGGTGGAAAAACGCCGGGGCCGCCCTCGGGCTACGCCTTGGCGCTGCTGACCGCCGAAATCACGACAAAGGCCTGCGCCAGCGGCCAGTCGTCGGTGATCGACAGGTCGATCCTGGCCTCATAGCCCGGCGGGGTCATGGCGTCGAGCCGCGCCTTGGCGCCGCCGGTCAGCGCCATGGTCGGCCGGCCGCCGGGCAGGTTCACCACGCCCATATCCCGCCACCACACGCCGTCGCGGATCCCGGTGCCGAGCGCCTTGGCGCAGGCTTCCTTGGCGGCGAACCGCTTGGCGTAGGTCGCCACCACCATCTTCTCGCTCTTGGCGCGGCGCGCCGCCTTGGCGCGCTCGGCATCGGTGAACACCCGGTCGAGAAACCGATCGCCGTGCCGCTCGATCACCTTGCCGACACGGCGGATGTCGATCAGGTCGGAGCCGATGCCGAGGATCATGCGGTGGCCTCCAGGGCCTGGCGGCCGCGCGCCATCGCGGCGCGCATCCTGCGGATCGATTCGGTGAGGCCGACGAACAGCGCCTCGCCCATCAGGTGGAAGCCGATGTTGAGCTCGGCGATCTGCGGCAGCGCCGAGATGGTCTGCGCGGTCGCGTAATCCAGCCCGTGGCCGCCGTGAACCTCGAGACCGACCGACTGCGCCAGCTTGGCGCCGGCCACGATGCGCTGCCATTCGGCCTCGGCCTTGACGGCGTTGCCGGCCTCGACCGCGTCGCACCAGGCGCCGGTGTGAATCTCGATCACCGGGGCGTGCAGCTCCGCCGCCATCTCGATCTGCGCCGGGTCGGCGGCGATGAACAACGAGGTGCGGATGCCGGCGTCGTTGAACCGGGCAATGAACGGCGCCAGCGTGTTGTGGTGGCCGATGACGTCGAGGCCGCCCTCGGTGGTGACCTCCTCGCGACGCTCTGGCACCAGGCACACCGCGTGCGGCTTGGTGGCGAGCGCGATCTGCACCATGTCGGGGGTGGCCGCCATTTCGAAATTCAGCGGCTTGGAGATTTCCGCCTTCAATCGCGCCATGTCGGCGTCGCGGATATGCCGTCGATCCTCGCGCAGATGCGCGGTGATGCCGTCGGCGCCGGCCTCGATCGCGGCCAGCGCCGCGCGCACCGGATCGGGATGCTTGCCGCCGCGGGCGTTACGCAGCGTGGCGACGTGGTCGACATTGACGCCGAGGCGCAGCGGAAGGGCTTTGGACATGGAGAACTCGCGAGATATGGATAGGAAGTGGCTGAACGCACCTCAAGAGAGTGTCTGTTAGTTCTTGCCGCGGTCTGCAGAATCAACCTCGGCCTTAAGTACCTCCCACTCTCTTTTTAGTATTCGCTGACAGACCCCCACGTATTGAAGGTTGGCGGCGTATTTCTCTTCAGGCGATCTAGCGTCCAAATATCTATGCATACACATCTGCAGATCGGGGAAATCTTCATCGCCCGGATTCATGAACAGTTCGATCTTTGTCCCGTACTCGTAGAATTCTCGCTGCATGTGATGCTCGATGCTCGGCGTACCGGCATAAGATTGAAATGCTGCCATCGCTTGCCTAAGGTCATTAATCCAAGCCTGCCTCATTTCAGCAATCTTTAGCGCGTGCGCCGACTTCAATTGCTTATCGATGCTTCGCCACTGAAGCGCGACGGTAATCAATACGCCGGCCAGAGCCAACAACGAAGCAACCAGGGGGATTGCCCAGGTCCACGTTGGGGCGCTGATCACAGTCTGCAATTTCCCCTCCAGCTGTTCGCTGCCCATTGCGGCAACTCACGTGTTTCCAGGAAATAGCAGAAAGGGTCAGCCATTCACCCGCTCGACCTTGGCGACCACCGCCTTGGCGCGCAACTGCGCGATGATGGCGCTGAGATGCTTGAGGTCATAGACCTCGAGATCGATGGTGAGTTCGGTGAAGTCCGGCGAACGCCGGCTCATGTTGATATTGTCGATGTTGCCGTCGTGCTCGGCGATCACGGTGGCGATTTGCGCCAGACTGCCGGGCTCGTTGACGTTCTGCACGAACAGCCGCGCCGGAAAGCGCTGCGGCGTGGTTTCGTCGACGTCCCATTTGACGTCCAGCCAGCGCTCCGGCTCTTCCTCGAAATCCTTCAAGGCCGGCGACTGGATCGGATAGATGGTGATGCCCTCGCCCGGCGAAACGATGCCGACGATGCGATCGCCCGGCACCGCGCCGCCGTTCGGCGCGAACTTCACCGGCAGGTCGGAATTGAGGCCGCGGATCGGAATCACCGAGGTGACGCGCGCCGCGGAGCCCGGCGCTTTCAGCTTGGTGACGTCGGCCGGATCGCGCTTGCCGGCGAAGCGGCCGAGCCGCTCCTCCTTGTAGTCCGGATACATCGCGCGGGCGACGTCGGAGGCGCGCAGTTCGCCGCGCCCGACCGAGGCCATCACCTCGTCGATCGACGGCCGCGCCAGCCGCGGCAGCGCCCCCTTCAGCTTGTCGTCGGCGTAGTCGATCTTGGCGCGGACGAACAACCGCTCGACGATGCGGCGGCCGAGCCCGGCATATTGATCGCGCACCGCGGTGCGGGTGGCGCGGCGGATCGCGGCGCGGGCCTTGCCGGTGACCGCCAGCGATTCCCAGGCCGACGGCGGCGCCTCTTGGGCCGCCGAGGTCAGCACCTCGACCTCGTCGCCGTTCTGCAATTCCGAGGACAACGGCGCGAACTTGCCGTTGATCTTGCAGCCCACCGCGGAATTGCCGACATCGGTGTGCACCGCATAGGCGAAATCGATCACATTGGCGGCGCGCGGCAGCGCGATCAGCTTGCCCTTGGGGGTGAAGCAGAACACCTGGTCGTGGAACAGTTCGAGCTTGGTGTGCTCCAAAAACTCTTCAGGATTGGCGCTTTCCGAAAGCACTTCGATAGTGTGGCGCAGCCAGGCGAAGGCGTTGCTCTCGCGCTTCAACATTTCGGTCGGCGAGCCGACGCCGTCCTTGTAGAAGGAGTGCGCGGCGATGCCGATCTCGGCGATCTGGTCCATCTCTTCGGTGCGGATCTGCAGCTCGACGCGCTGCTGGCCGGGGCCGATCACCGTGGTGTGGATCGACTTGTAGTCGTTCTGCTTCGGGGTCGAGATGTAGTCCTTGAAGCGGCCCGGCACCACCGGCCAGGTGGTATGGACCACGCCGAGCGCGCGGTAGCAGGCCTCGACATCCTTCAGCACCACGCGGAAGCCGTAGATGTCGGACAATTGCTCGAAGCCGACCGATTTGCGCTCCATCTTGGTCCAGATCGAAAACGGCCGCTTGCGCCGGCCGGTCACCTCGGCGGAGAGCCCGTTCTTGGCGAGGTTGGCGGACAGCTGGGTCTCGATCTCGCCGATCAAATTTCGGTTACGCTCGGCCAGCGAATCCAGCCGCTGCATCACCACCGCGAAGGCATCGGGATCGAGGCTCTGGAACGAGAGGTCTTCCAGCTCTTCGCGCATCTCCTGCATGCCCATGCGGCCGGCCAGCGGCGCATAGATGTCCAGCGTCTCCTCGGCGATGCGCTGCCGCGACGCCGGCGGCACGAATTCGAGCGTGCGCATATTGTGCAGCCGGTCGGCCAGCTTGATCAGCAGCACCCGGACGTCGTTGGACACCGCCAGCAACAGCTTGCGCAGGTTTTCCGCCTGCTTGGCCTCCCGCGAAACCAGCTCCAGGCGCTTCAGCTTGGTCAGCCCCTCGACCAGCGCTCCGATTTCGTGACCGAAGATATTGTCGATCTCGGTGCGGGTTGCCTCGGTATCCTCAATCGTATCATGAAGCAGCGCCGCGACGATGGTAGCATCGTCGAGCTTGAGGTGGGTGAGAATCGCCGCGACTTCGAGCGGATGCGAAAAATACGGGTCGCCCGACGCCCTGGTCTGCTCGCCATGCGCCATCATGGCGTACACATAGGCGCGGTTCAGCAGGTCCTCGTCGGTATCCGGATTGTAGGATCGGACCCGCTCGACCAGGTCGTATTGCCGCATCATGCGCGAGCGCGGCCGCGCCGGCTTCACCGCAGCCGGCTTCAACACCGCGACGGTCCCGCCCGCAGCCTCCATCTGCCGTGAATTACGGCTCCAATGCGCCATCCAATCGCAACCCCTTTGCCGCGCGCAGCCTTCAGATACCGCGAATGCCGACCGTCCGATTCACCCCTTGGTCCGGTTCGAGCGCGCTCGTCGGACCGCCGGCCTCATCCAAAATGAGAGCATATTCATCGCCTTCGGTGCTCGGAGCCGGCGTCTTCCGATCCCGGATTCGTGCAACAGAACGAAGGACAAGTTCACGACTTTAGAGTGTTTTGTGATGAAGTGAAGCCGTTTCGCCGGCCCCCGGATTGCCGTCTGTCTTAGGTCCGAGTCCGCGCCCCGTACACCCCGAAATCGTATATGGCGCAGCACGCCAGCTCTGCACCTGCCGAATAGAAAACGGCCCGGAAACCGTCCGGGCCGTCAAATCCATTGGCACGAGAGAACAGCGGCTCGGCTATTCGTCTTCCTCGGGCTGCTCCTCGGGAGGCGCCAAGCCTTCCAGACCCTTCAACAGCTCTTCCTCGGTCATCCGCTCGGGCGCCACCTCGGTGTCGTCGGCGTCGACGCTGGCCCCGGCGGAGCCGATCAGCGGCACGGTATCCGGCTCGGGTTCGTCGACTTCGACGAATTTCTGCAGCGAATGCACCAGTTCTTCACGCAAATCCTCGGGCGAGATGGTCTCCTCGGCAATCTCCCGCAACGAAACGACCGGATTTTTGTCATTATCGCGATCGATGGTCAGTTGCGAGCCGGACGAGATCATCCGGGCGCGGTGCGCAGCCAGAAGGACCAGGTCGAACCGGTTGTCGACCTTATCAATACAATCTTCCACGGTGACGCGCGCCATCGACTGTCGCTCCGTTAAATGGGACGAATATGCGGGTTATGACCGCTAGGTATAGGGGGTTAGGGGTTTCCGCAAGAACCAATTTGCCATTTGGGTCTTCTGCAAGGCCGCCGGCCCCCTCAACCCACGGCTGCGACAAAAAGTACTTTGGTTTTGCAGAGGACAACAAAACGCCTGTATTGGCCGCGCAAAAGTATACACTCACCTGGCTTGCGTTGTTTGGCCGACGGTGGTGACTGTGTCGGCCGGCCGGGAATTTTATGCCCACAAACGCGACTTTGAAATGCGTCGCGGACTTTGCCGCGCCAAAAACCCTTAACAACAAACGCACCGTGAGAAAACTTGATGTCCTCTGCTAGCAGCAAAATCGCGCTCTTCATTGATGGAGCCAACCTTTATGCCACCGCGAAGACGCTTGGCTTCGACATAGATTACAAGCGATTGCTCAAGGAATTTCAGAGCCGCGGCACCCTGGTGCGGGCGTTCTATTACACCGCCATCATCGAGGACCAGGAGTACTCGTCGATCCGGCCGCTGATCGATTGGCTCGACTACAACGGCTATACCGTCGTCACCAAGGCGACCAAGGAATTCATCGATGCTTCGGGCCGGCGCAAGGTCAAGGGCAACATGGATATCGAGCTCGCGGTCGACGCCATGGAATTGGCCGAGCACATCGACCAGATGGTGCTGTTCTCCGGCGACGGCGACTTCCGCTCGCTGGTCGAGGCGGTGCAGCGCCGCGGCGTCCGTGTCACGGTGATTTCGACGATTTCCAGCCAGCCGCCGATGATCGCCGACGAATTGCGCCGCCAGGCCGACGTGTTCACCGATCTGGTCGAATTGCAGTCCAAGCTCGGCCGCGACCCGGCGGAACGCCCTGCCCCGCGCGAGCCGCGGCACACCCCGCAGTTCCTGCAGCGCGCCACCACTACGGCGCCGCGCGTCGAGGACGACGAGTTCGAGGACTGAGCGAGCCGGCTCGGCCGGCGGCCGATGATGGCCATCGCGCGAAGCGAACCCGACCGGAACTGCCCGCTGTGCCCGCGGCTGGTCGACTATCGACTGGCGGTGCGGGCCCGCGCGCCGGACTGGTTCAATGCCCCGGTGCCGACCTTCGGCGATCCCGACGCGGCATTGCTGATCGTCGGGCTCGCCCCCGGCGTGCAGGGCGCCAACCGCACCGGCCGGCCGTTCACCGGCGACTTTGCCGGCGACCTGCTCTACGCCACGCTGATCGAGCATGGCTTTGCGAAAGGTGTCTATCAGGCGCGACCCGATGACGGCTTGCGGCTGGTCGACTGCCGGATCGCCAACGCGGTGCGCTGCGTGCCGCCGCAGAACAAGCCGCGGCCGGTCGAAATCAACACCTGCCGGCAGTTTCTCTCGGCGGTGTTAGAGACCATGCCGCGGCTCACCGCCATCGTGGCGCTCGGCCGGGTGGCGCACGACTCGACGGTCAAAGCGCTCGGCCTGCGCGCCTCCGCCGCGCCGTTCGGCCACGGCGCGGTGCATACGGCCGGCGCCCGCACGCTGTACGACAGCTATCATTGCTCGCGCTACAACACCAACACCCGGGTGCTGACGCCACAGATGTTCCGCGAGGTGTTTGCAAAAGTGCGCGCTGATCTCGATGGCGACAAACCAAAGCGCGCCATGAGCAAAACGTCATCCTGAGGAGCCCGGCTGAGCGCGTAGCGCGAAGCCGGGCGTCTCGAAGGATGGCCGCGGGCTCCCGACGCCGGCCCAGAAACCGGCTCAGCCCCGCGCCCGCATGATGCGGCCTTTTTCCCGGCTCCAATCGCGCTTCTTCTCGGTGTCGCGCTTGTCGTGCAGCTGCTTGCCCTTGGCCAAAGCCAGTTGCAGCTTCACCCGGCCGCGCTCGTTGAAGTACATCTTCAGCGGCACCAGGGTCATGCCCTGGCGCTCCACCGCGCCCATCAGCTTGTTGATCTGCTTCCTGTGCAGCAGCAGTTTGCGCGGCCGCTTCGGCTCGTGGTTGAACCGGTTGGCTTGCAGATATTCCGGGATGTTGGCGTTGATCAGCCAGATCTCGCCGTCCTTCGGATCGGCATAGGATTCCGCGATCGTCGACTTGCCGTTGCGGATCGATTTGACCTCGGTGCCGGTCAGCGCGATGCCGGCCTCCAGCGTGTCCTCGATGGCGTAATTGAACCGCGCCTTGCGGTTTTCCGCGATCACCTTGATCGGACGTTCGTTCTTCTCGGCCATAAAATTCCAATCAGCGCCGCATGGTTTTCAGGATGTCGCGGATCTCGGTCAGCAATTCCTGTTCCGGGTTCGGCTTCGGCGCCGGTTTCTCGGCGTCGTTGCGCTTCAACCTGTTCATGAAGCGGATCACCACGAACAGCACGAAGGCGACGATCAGGAAGTTGAGCGTCAGCGTCAGGAAATTGCCCCAGGCCAGCACCGCGCCTTGCTTCTTGGCATCGGCGAGGTTGGTGGCGGTCACCGCGCTCGACAGCCCGGTGAAGTAGTTCGAGAAGTCGAGCCCGCCGGTGATCGCGCCGATCAGCGGCATAATGATGTCGCCGACCAGCGACGACACGATCGCGCCGAACGCCGCGCCGATGATGATGCCGACCGCGAGATCGACGACGTTGCCCTTCATCGCGAATTCGCGGAATTCTTTCAGCATCCGCAATCCTTGCTCAGAAGCCCGGCCGTCGCGACATTCGCCAATCGGACGCCCTAGTTGATCAGCCCGGCGTGGATCATGGCGCTGCGGATCACCGCACGGGTCGGCTCGGTGACCGGGATCAGCGGCAGCCGCACCTCTTCCTGGATGCGGCCGAGCAGCGCCAGCCCGTGCTTGGCGCCGGAGACGCCCGGCTCCTTGAACACCGCGTCGTGCAGCGGCACCAGCCGGTCCTGGATCTTCAGCGCGGCGGCATAGTCGCCCTTGGCGACGGCGATCATCAGGTCCGAGCAGGGCTTCGGCGCCACGTTCGACACCACCGAAATGCAGCCATGGCCGCCCGCCGCCATATAGGCCAGCGCGGTCATGTCCTCGCCGGAAAGCTGGATGAAATCCGGCCCCATGGCGTGGCGCTGCTGCGACACCCGGCTAAGATTGGCGGTGGCGTCCTTGACGCCGGCGATGTTCTTCAATTCGTAAAGCCTGGTCATGGTGTCGACCGACATGTCGACCACCGAGCGCGGCGGGATGTTGTAGATGATGATCGGAATGCCGATCGCATCGTTCACCGCCTTGAAGTGCAGATACATGCCCTCCTGGGTCGGCTTGTTGTAATACGGCGTCACCACCAGCACCGCGTCGGCGCCCGCGGCTTCGGCGTGCTGGGCCAGTTCGACGGCTTCCTTGGTGGAATTCGAGCCGGCTCCGGCGATCACCGGGACCCGGCCCTTGGCCTCCTGGACGCACCATTCCACCACCTTGTGGTGCTCGGCATGGCTGAGCGTCGGGCTTTCGCCGGTGGTGCCGACCGGCACCAGGCCGGCGGTTCCTTCGGAAATCTGCCAGTCCACCAGCTTGCGAAACGCCTCTTCGTCGAGCGAACCATTCTTGAAAGGCGTGACCAGGGCGGTGAAAGAGCCCCGAAATGCGGTGGTGGTGGCCAAAGCTGTTCTCCTGACTCGGCGCGGCCTCGAAAGAACACGCCGCGCCTGACTATTTTCAAAGCAATTCATACCGGGTCCGGAGCTTGCGCGAAAGGGCCGCGGCGGCCTCCCGGCGATCCGTTCGAGGGGCCGCGAGCGGTTCTGACGGCACCCCGAGCTGCGATGGCTCGGATAGCGGAATGAACCGCTGCGATCGATCAGCAGGCTTTTGAGGACAAGTCGGGGCGATCACCGTCTCGCCGCGGTCTGGACATCCATCATTTCATGCAATATATGAAGTTACATGAAACGAGATGGTCGATTGTCCGGCGTGCTCCACGTGCTGCTGCACATGATCGGCTTGGAACAGCCGACCACGTCGGAGCACCTCGCCAAGGCGATGATGACGAATCCCGTCGTCGTCCGCCGGATCATGGCGGGGCTGCGCGATGCCGGCTTCGTGCGGTCCGAAAAGGGGCATGGCGGCGGCTGGACGATCGCATGCGATCCCGCCGCGATCACATTGGCCGACATCTATCGCGCCGTCGGCGCCCCCGCCATCCTCGCCATGGGCCACCGGACGGAAAGCCCCGGCTGTCTTGTCGAACAAGCGGTCAATCACGCCCTCGACGGCGCCTTTCGCGAGGTCGAGACCGCCTTCATGGCGAAGCTCGGCGATGTCACGCTCGCGGTTCTCGCCAAGGATTTCAAACAGCGGCTCGCCAAATACGGCCAGACCCTCGAGGACCAAATCCATGCGGCATGATGAATCCACCAACATGAAGCCGGTCGATCCGAGCTACTGGGACAAGCTCGTCGCTGATTACGAAGCGCAGGCGCAGCCCTTCACCTCCTATTTCGCCGAGGCCGCGCTGCGGACGCTTCAGCTGGATCGATCCACCCGGCTTCTCGACATTGCCACCGGAACCGGCGCGGTGGCGCTGGCGGCGGCCCGGACCGGTGCGCAGGTGATGGCGATCGATTTCTCGGCCGGAATGGTGCAGCGGGTTCTGTCGCACGGCGTGCCGAACATCGAGGCCAGGCAGATGGACGGTCAGGCGCTGGAGCTGCCCGATGCCTCGTTCGACGCGGTGCTGTCGGTATTCGGCGTGATGCTGTTTCCCGATTGGCGCGCCGGCTTGCGCGAGATGGCGCGGGTGACGCGACCCGGAGGATCGGCGGTGGTGGCGGTCTGGAAGGATGAGGATGGCGCCGCGACGAACCTGCTGTTGTCGCAGCTCCGCAAGGCGCTCTATCCCGATCTGGCGCCGCCGCGACCGTTTCCGGGCATGATCGAATTGTCCGATCCGCAGCGCTTGTCCGCGGCGATGATCGACGCCGGTTTTGCCGAACCGTCGATCGAGGAGATCACGCATGATTCCCAATTGAAGCTTGCCGCGCTCGATGACGCCGACCGGCTGTTCGAGCTGATACCGGCCTGGAATACGCTCGCCCCCGAGCAGCGCGTCGCAGTGCTCGGTGAAATGCGCTCCCGTGCCGAGCAGGACCGCGTCGGTGACGTGCTGCCCATTCCCTCGACGGCGCTGATCGCGACCGCGCGCCGACGCTAGCAAGCGCCCCCACCCGGGGGGCGCAACCCGGATCACAATGCCGATCAGCAGTTTCGGCTAAGCTTCAGCGTTAGCGTTATATTCCGCGTCGGACACCTGCTCCAGCCAGGTGGCGAAGCTGCCGTCGAGCGCCTCCTGCATGGCGATATGGGTCATGCTGTTGCCGGGCGCCGCACCATGCCAGTGCTTTTCACCGGGCGGGATCCACACCGTATCGCCGGCACGGATCTCGCGCAGTGGCCCGCCGTCGAGCTGCACCCGGCCGACGCCCTCGACCACATAGAGCGTCTGGCCGAGCGGATGGGTGTGCCAATTGGTGCGGGCGCCGGGCTCGAACGCCACCCTCGTCGCCATCAAACGGGCCGGCGCGGGCGCCGCCACGATCGCATCCTGCCACACGGTCCCGGTGAAATACTCCGGCGGCGCGCGGCGCGTCGGCCGCGAACCGGCCTGATAGATCTCCATGGTGCCCTCCCGGTGCGCGGCCATGATTGGCCGCGCTTGTTTTTGATTGAATCGAGCGCTGACGCGCCCGGTCAGCCTTTGTTTAACCCTTGGCCTTCCAGGCGGCGTAGCGCGCCTTGGTGGCGTCGTTCATCGGATACAGGCCCGGCAGCAGCGCGCCGGCGTTGACCTCGTTGACGATCCAGCCTTCCATCCGTTCCTGCTCTTCGCCTTCGGCGAGCACGTGCTCGAGCATCGCCTGCGGGATCAGCACCGCGCCGTCCTGATCGGCAACCACGATATCGCCCGGAAACACCGCGACGCCGCCGCAGCCGATCGGCTCGCCCCAGCCGACGAAGGTCAGGCCCGCGACCGAGGGCGGCGCCGCTGCGCCATTGCACCACACCGGCAGCCCGGTGCCGAGCACGCCTTCGAGATCGCGCACCACGCCGTCGGTGATCAATGCGGCGACGTTACGCTTGGCCATCCGCGCGCACAGGATGTCGCCAAAGATGCCGGCGTCGCTGACGCCCATCGCGTCAACCACGGCGATGCAGCCCTCCGGCATCGCTTCGATCGCGGTGCGGGTGGAGATCGGCGACGACCACGACGCCGGCGTCGCCAGATCCTCGCGCGCCGGCACGAAGCGCAGCGTGAACGCTTCACCCACCAAACGCGCCTGCCCGGGACGCAGCGGACGCGCGCCGCGCATCCAGACGTTGCGCAGTCCCTTCTTCAACAGCACGGTGGTGATGGTCGCGGTGGAGACGCGAGCAAGAACGGCTTTGGCTTCGGCGGTCAACGACATGAATGAGCTTCCGATGAGATGAACTGTAACCGCATCTTGCTGCTGAGAGATGCGGCGTCAAGCCACGCAAACAGGCAACTGCGCTGTGAAACCAACCACCCATCAGCGGAGTTTATCGCGGTGTCGCGGGCGAGTTTATGCCCAGCAACGCTCCGCGCGATGTGAATTTTACTCGGCGATGAAACCCGCTATGAGACGTTCATACCTATGAGCTTGGAGGCTATGGTCACACCCCTTTCCCCGCCCCGCATCCTGCCGAGTGGCGACGCCGCGATCACCGTCGAGTTCGGCCGCGAGATCGATCAGCGTGCCAGTGAACGCGTGCTTGAACTCGATCGCGCGTTGGCCAATACGCCAATCGCCGGTGTCATTGAAACCGTGCCGACCTATCGCTCGTTGCTGGTGCACTACGATCCCGAACAGATCGGATTCGACGCGCTCGGGGGACAACTCACCGCGCTGGCGCAAGCGTCCTCGCAACCTTCCCCGGCGACGATCCGACACTGGCGGATTCCGGTGTGCTACGGTGGCGACTACGGCGTCGATCTCGACGACGTGGCCGGCTCGCTCGGACTTTCGCCGGACGAGGTCGTCAGGCGCCACGTCGCCGGTGATTACCGGGTGGCGATGATCGGCTTTACGCCGGGCTGGTCTTATCTCAGCGGGCTCGATCCTTCGTTGACCATGCCGCGGCGGCAAAGCCCGCGGCTGCTGACGCCCGCCGGCACCATCTCGATCGGCGGGGTACAGGCCGGCGTGCAGTGCCTGCCCGGCCCGAGCGGCTGGCATCTGCTGGGGCGCACTCCGGTGCGAACCTATCAGTTGCATCGCGAACCGATCTTTCTCTTGGAGCCAGGAGACATCGTGAGATTCTTTGCGATCGACGCCAAACAATTCGCCGAGCAGGACGCCGCCGCCGAACATGGCGCCATCGTCGCCGAGTTGGTGGCGTCATGAGCAAACTGATCGTCGACCGCGTTGGGCCTGCGACCTCGGTACAGGATGCCGGACGGCACGGCACGCAACGCTACGGCCTGCCGCCGAGCGGCGCGATGGACCCGCTCGCACTCGCCGCGGCCAACGCGCTGGTCGGCAACCCGTTGTTCGCCGCCGCGATCGAGATCGGCCCGCTCGGCGCGGCGTTCCGGGCGCGCGGTGCGGTTCGCATCGCGCTCAGCGGCGCGCCGCGTCCCGCCGATATTTCAGACCGCCCGTTGGCGAATAACAGCTCTGCCACGCTGCAGGACGGCGACGTGCTGACGCTCGGCGTGGCGCGCGGCGGGGTGTTCAGCTATCTGGCGATCGACGGCGGCATTCAAGGCGAACCGATGTTCGGCAGCCTCGCGGTCAACGCCCGCGCCGGGCTCGGCAGCCCCTATCCGCGACCGCTGCAGCAAGGCGACGAAATCTCCGCCCCCTTCGCCAGTGACGCGCCCGATCGAAGCATCGAGCTGCCCGCCGCATCGGAGCGGCCGATCCGCGTCGTGCTGGGACCGCAACACGACGAGTTCGGCGACGCCACGCAGTCTTTTCTCGATGCCGAGTGGCGAGTGTCGGCGGCGAGCGACCGGATGGGCTACCGGCTCGAAGGCGAGAGCATCCCGCATCTGCACGGCCACAACGTGGTGTCCGACGGCACCGTGAACGGCAGCATCCAGATTCCCGGCAACGGCCTGCCGATCGTGCTGATGCCCGACCGCGGCACCACCGGCGGTTATCCGAAAATCGCCACCGTGATCACCGCCGATCTCGGCCGCTTGGCACAGACCCAGGCCGGCCGCGGTTTCCGCTTCAAGGCCGTCAGCATGGCCGAGGCGCAGGCCGAGTACCGCACCATGGCAAAGCGGTTGCGCGGCCTGCCCGGCCTGGTGCACGATGCGCGCAGTTCATGGCTCGACCTCGACGCTTTGCACCGCGCCAATGTCGCCGGCACCGCCGTCAGCGCGTTCGACGGCTAGCGCATGATCGCGCGATCCCGCCGGATCGTGCGCAAACACCCCTTCAAATCCAGCGGAATGCACAACTAACATGACCACGATCGATCTGAATTGCGATCTCGGCGAGGGCTTCGGCGCCTGGCAGATGGGCAACGACGCGGCGATGATCGAACTCGCCAGCAGCGTCAACATCGCCTGCGGATTTCATGCCGGCGACGCCGACATCATGCGCAACACCGTGGCGCTGGCGAAGGCCGGCGGCGTCAGCATCGGCGCCCATCCCGGCTACCGCGACCTGCACGGCTTCGGCCGCCGCCCGGTCGCCGGCCTCAGCGCCGCCGAGATCGAGAATTTGGTGGCGTATCAGATCGGTGCGCTGCAGGCGGTTGCCTCGCTCGCCGGCCACAAGGTCACCCACGTCAAGGCGCACGGTGCGTTGTCCAACGTCGCCTGCGAGGACGACATGACCGCGAACGCCATCGCCGCCGCGATCAAGGCGGTGGATCGCAACCTGATCTTCGTGGTGCTGGCGAATTCGCGGCTGCTGAAGGCCGGCGAGGCCGCCGGATTGCCGCTGGCGCATGAAGTTTTCGCCGACCGCGCCTATGAGGACGACGCCACGCTGGTGTCGCGCAAGAAGCCCGGCGCGGTGCTGCACGATCCGGCACAGATCGCCGCGCGCGTGGTGCGGATGGTTCAAGACGGCGCGGTGGTCTCGGTCACCGGCAAGGCGATCAAGATGCGCACCGACACGGTGTGCATCCACGGCGATACCCCGGGCGCGGTCGAGATCGCGCGCGGCGTGCGGCAAGCGCTGAAAGCCGCCGGGATCGCGGTGGCACCGTTCGCCGGCGGCTAACTCTTCAGAACGGATGGTTCGACAGCGTGCCGAAGATCACCGCGGCGATCAACGCCAGCGCGGCGTAAGGCACGAGCGCGAGGATCTGCCGGCGCAGCCGCGCCGGAACCGAACTCCCAGGCAGATCGAACCTGCCGTCCAATGATGACTCGCTCATCTTCGCTCTCCATCTGCTCCGGCATAGGAAACGACCAACCGGCCGCAGACAAGTGGCGCGGGAAAATAGCGATGCGCACGCCGTGCCGGAGCGCAAAACCAGGCGATTTTTCTCTGCCCCGGGTTTGCCACAGGGGTTTCTTTCGCCGTCCGGACCGCCCCGTCAGCCTTGTATTGTGTCCGGATCGGGGTTAGCTGCTGCCATTCAACCGGACAGATCAGATCATGAACCAGGCGGCTGCGCCCAAAGTCAGCTTCGTTTCGCTCGGGTGCCCGAAGGCGCTGGTGGATTCCGAACGCATCATCACCAGGCTGCGCGCCGAGGGCTACGAACTCGCGCGCAAGCACGACGGCGCCGATCTGGTGATCGTCAACACCTGCGGTTTTCTCGACAGCGCCAAGAAGGAATCGCTCGGCGCCATCGGCGAAGCCATGGCCGCCAACGGCAAGGTGATCGTCACCGGCTGCATGGGCGCGGAACCCGAGCAGATCGAAGCCGCCTACCCCAACCTGTTGTCGATCACCGGCCCGCAGCAATATGAGAGCGTGCTCGACGCGGTGCATCGCGCGCTGCCGCCGTTGCACAATCCGCATCTCGATCTGGTGCCGGCGCAGGGCATCAAGCTGACGCCGCGGCACTACGCTTACTTGAAGATTTCCGAGGGCTGCAACAACCGCTGCAGCTTCTGCATCATTCCGAAGCTGCGCGGCGATCTGGTATCACGGCCGGCCGGCGAGGTGTTGCGCGAGGCCGAGAAACTGGTGAAGGCCGGGGTCAAGGAATTGCTGGTGGTGTCGCAAGATACCTCGGCCTACGGCGTCGACCTGAAATACGCCGAGAGCCCGTGGCAGGATCGCAACGTGCGCGCCCGGTTCTACGATCTCGCGAAAGAGCTCGGCGAACTCGGCGCCTGGGTGCGGCTACAATATGTCTACCCCTACCCGCATGTCGACGAGGTGATCGGGCTGATGGCGCAGGGCAAGGTGCTGCCCTATCTCGACATCCCGTTCCAGCACGCCAGTCCCGAAGTCTTGAAGCAGATGAAGCGCCCGGCGGCGCAGGACAAGACGCTGGCGCGTATCAAGCAGTGGCGCGAGATCTGCCCAGAACTGACGCTGCGCTCGACCTTCATCGTCGGCTTTCCCGGCGAGACCGACAGCGACTTCGCCTATCTCCTCGATTGGCTGGAGCAGGCCGAGATCGACCGCGTCGGCGCATTCAAATACGAGGCGGTGCGCGGCGCCACCTCGAACGCGCTACCGGATCAGGTCAGCGACGAGGTCAAGACCGAGCGCTGGAACGCGTTGATGGCGCGGCAGCAGAAGATCTCGGCGCGGCGGCTGAAGCGCAAGGTCGGCACACGGCAGCAGGTGATCATCGATGAGGTGGGGCCGACCGTCTCGAAGGGCCGCTCCAAAGCCGACGCGCCGCAGATCGACGGCAGCGTGTATCTGACGAGCCGCCGGCCGCTGCGGGTCGGCGAAATCGTTACCGCCAAGATCGAACGCGCCGACGCCTACGATCTGCACGGCAGCGTCGCGGGGTTTTAGAGCAAACTGAAAGGCGTCGTGTCCCGGGCGCGGCGCAGGGCCTTGGCGCTGCTCCGCAGAACCGGGACCGTTACGCGCGCCGCGTTCCGTAACGGCCCCGGCTCTGCAGCACGCCACGCCCATGGGCGTGGCGTGCTTTGTCCGGGGCACGTTTCCTGATCTCGAAGAGTGTAGCCGGGATGAACGACGATCTTCTTCTACGGCTTCAGAATCGACGCCCCCGTCGTGGCGCGGCTTTCCAGATCGATATGCGCCTTGGCGACGTCCTTCAGTGCGTAGGCGTGGTTGATCTGGATGTGCAGCGTGCCCTCGATGATCGCCGAGAACAGCGCATCGGCGCCTTCGATCAGCTCTGAGCGCTTGCTGATATAATCATTGAGCTTCGGTCGCGTAGCGAACAGCGAGCCGTGGTTGTTGAGCTCGCTGAGCGCGAACGGCGGCACCGGACCGGAGGCGTTGCCGAAGCTGACGAACAGGCCGCGCGGCTTGATGCAGGACAGCGAACCCGGAAACGTGGTCTTGCCGACGCCGTCATAGACCACGTCGCAGAGTTCGTTGCGGCTGATCTGCTTGATCCGCGCGACGAAGTCTTCCTGGGTGTAGATGATGACGTGGTCGCAGCCGGCCGCCAGCGCGATGTCGGCCTTGGCTTTCGAGCCCACCGTGCCGATGACGTTGGCGCCGAGCGCCTTGGCCCACTGACATGCGAGCAGCCCGATGCCGCCGGCGGCGGCGTGTATCAGCACGCGGTGCCCGGGCTCGACCTTGAAGGTCTTGTGCAGCAGATACCACACCGTCAGCCCCTTCAGCATCAGCACCGCGCCCTGCTCGTAGGTGATGTGATCGGGCAGCTTGACCAGTTTGTCGGCGGGGATGTTGCGCTCGGTGGCATAGGCGCCGAGGTTGTAATAATAGGCGACGCGGTCGCCGGGATGAAAATTGGTCACGCCGGGGCCGACCGCGACCACTTCGCCGGCGGCCTCGTTGCCGGGAATGAACGGCAGGCCCGGCGCCTTGTAGAGCCCGGTGCGGAAATAGACGTCGATGAAGTTCAGGCCGACGGCGTGCTGGCGAATCCGGACCTCGCCGGTCCCCGGCTCCGGCAGATCGATCGCCTCATAGACCAGGGCTTCCGGTCCTCCGACCTTGTGCACCCGTACCGCCTTCGTCATCCAGTCCTCCTCGAAATCGTCGCGCCAAACGAAGGCTATCGTCGCAGCATTGTCAACTGAATCGCTTGCCGTAACGGGCGGATCGCGATCATCGACGGGCGCGCCGCACTAGGCGAATGACCGCGTCGCCGCAGCCGATGTAAAGCGCGATCGCGCACAGCGACGCGGACACCGCCAGGTGCACTCTGAAATCCTCGACCAGCACGAAGATCGCGAGCACCGCCCAGATCGCGATCAGCGCCAGGTTGAGGATTCGCAGCCGTTGCACCCGCACCGGATGAATCACGTGCAAAGGAATGAAGGTCAGCACGATCAGCGCCGCGATGCCGAGGCTGGCCAGCCATGGCGAGGGATGCAGCAGGAACAGGTAGAACGCCGCCGCATTCCACAGCGCCGGAAAGCCGCGGAAGTGATTGTCTGCGGTCTTCATGCGACGATCGGCGAAGTACAACGCACTGCTCATCACGATGCCGATGCCGAGCAGTGGTGCGGCGAGCGGCAGCAGCATGCCGCTGGCGGTGATCGCATAGGCCGGCACGAACACGTAGGTGACGAAATCGACCACCAGGTCGAGCGTATCGCCGGACCAGTCCGGCTGCAGCCGCGCCACGTCGAGCCGCCGCGCCAGCGGCCCGTCGAGCCCGTCGACCAACAGCGCCACGCCGAGCCAGCCGAACATCGCCGCCCAATGCTCGCGCACCGCTTCCAACAGCGCGATCAGCGCAATTCCGGCGCCGAGCGCCGTCAACAGATGCACGCCGAACGCGGCGGCGCGCCGCGCAGGCGAGGAAGTCGGCAACTCGGGCTGGCCGGGCGAGGTCATTATTCGGCTGCTTATCAGGAAATCCGCAGTTTTGCATATCCAGGGCCGCGGCGGTCGGCCGCGCGAATCAGAACGCGACGATTCTGCACCGGCGCGGGCTTGAAAAAGCCCCGGCGAGCGTCAATTGTGAGCCATGGATGATATTCTCGCAAAGCCGAACCATTTCGACGTCGTCGTGATCGGCGGCGGCCCCGCCGGCGTAGCGGCCGCCATCGCCATCGCCGTGACCGGCGCGAGCACCGCCTTGGTCGCCCGCCGGCTGCCCTATGCCGACAATCGCACCACCGCCCTGCTCGGCGATTCGGTCGACCTGTTGGAACGATTGGATGTCTGGCGGCGCTGCGCCGGCAAGTCGGCGGCGTTGCGCATGATGCGGCTGGTCGACGATACCGGCCGGCTGATCCGCGCCCCGGAGGTGCGGTTCGCCGCCAATGAAATCGGCCTCGACGCGTTCGGCTACAACATCGAAAACCGCACGCTGATGCTGGCGCTGGAAGAACGCGCCGCCGAACTGCCCACCCTCACCAGGTTCGACGATGAGGCGGCAAGCATCATTCCGGAGGAAACCACCGCGGTGGTCACCACCCGCGCCGGCGAGACCATCTCGGCGCCGTTGGCGATCGGCGCCGACGGGCGCAAATCGGCCTGCCGAGAGGCTGCCGGCATCAAGGTGAAGAGCCGCGCGCTGAACCAGTCGGCGCTGACCTTCAACGTCAGCCACGCCCGGCCGCATCAGAACATCTCCACCGAGTTTCATACCGGGCATGGCCCCTGCGTATTCGTGCCCTTGCCCGGCAAACGCTGCAGCGTGGTCTGGGTCGCGGATCCGAACGACGCCGAACGTTTAATGTCGCTGAGCGACGCCGATCTGTCGGCCGCCGCCGAAGGGCAATCGCATTCGATCCTCGGCACCATGAGCGTCGAGCCGGGACGCAACCTGTTTCCGCTGGCGATCGAACGGCCCGATCATTTCGCCGCGCAGCGCATCGCGCTGGTCGGCGAAGCCGCCCACGTCATCCCGCCGATCGGCGCACAGGGACTGAACATGGGTCTGCGCGATGCCGCCGACATTGCGGAAATCGTGCGCGCCGCGCTCGTCGCCGGCGAAGATCTCGGCGCACCGGCGGTGCTGTCGCGGTTCGAAAGCGCCCGCCGGCTCGACGTCGCCAGCCGCACCTTGGCGATCGACGTCGCCAACCGCTCGCTGCTGAGCGACCTGTTGCCGGTGCAGGCGGCGCGCGCGCTCGGCATGCATCTGCTCGGCGGCGTCGGCCTGCTGCGGCGCTTGGCGATGCGCGAAGGTCTGGCGCTGGCCTGGCGTCCCGGCCGGCATTGAAGCCGCCGACTAAAACGCGATCTGACCGGTCCTGATCAGCCACATCACGCTGGTCAGCGTCAGCACCGAGACGAAGGTGCCGGTCAGCACCGCGACCGAAGCCGGCTCGACCCAGCTGTTGTATTGCCGGGCGATCACGAACACATTCAGCGCCGGCGGCAGCGAGGCCATCAGCACCGCCGTCGCCGCCCATTCCGGCGTGAACGGCCCCATCGCCATCATCAGCCCGGCGATGATCAGCGGATGCAGCACCAGCTTGATCATCACGACGGCCGGGATCTCCCACGGGACCCGCCCGAACGGCCGCAGCGCCACGGTGACACCGAGCACGAACAACGCCACCGGCGCGGCGGCGTTCTGCAGGAACTGCAGGGTGTTGTCGACCGCGACCGGAACTTGCAGGTGCAAGGCCGCGGCCAGCGCCCCGCAATAGGCCGCGACGATCAACGGATGAAAGATGATGGCGCGCGACACCATGCCGATCGTCGACAGCAGCGACCCGCGGTCGCCGGTCAGCGCCATCAGCAGCGGGACCAATGAGAATAGCAGGATGCTGTCGAAACAGAAGATCAGCGCGGTCGGCACCGCGGCCTTGGGGCCGAGCACCGCCAGCGCCAACCCGGGTCCCATATAACCGATATTGCCGTACCCCCCAGCCAATGCCGCCATCGTGGTTTCGCGCAGCGACAGCCGGCCGGTCCAGCGCGCCGCCGCGCCCGACAGCAGAAAGGCGCAGCTGGTGCCGAGCGTGGTCGCCACCACGAACGGCAGGTTGTTGAGTTCCTCGAACGGCGTCCGCGACATGATCCGGAAGAACAGCGCCGGCAGCGAGACGTACAGCAGGAAGAAATTCATCCAGGCCAGGCCGTTTTCCGGCAGCCGCTTCCAGCGGCCGCAGGCAAAGCCGACAAAGATCAGGCCGAAATAGGGAAGCGCCAGGTTCAGAATGTCGAGCATTGATGAATCGACGTTATTCGTGATTATCGGCGCCAGGGCGGGCGGTTCGGCGCGGCGGACACGACATACGATTCATCGGTTTCCCCTAGCATCGGCCACAATCCTGGTTTATTCGACGAAGGATGATCAAGACCAGAACCGCCAGGTTTCAGATTGGACAGATCGTGCGCCACCGGATTTTCTCATTCCGCGGCGTGATTTTTGATATCGACCCGGAATTCAACAACACCGAGGAATGGTGGCTGTCGATCCCCGAAGAGGTGCGGCCGCACAAGGATCAGCCGTTCTATCACCTGCTCGCCGAAAATTCGGACTCCGAATACGTCGCCTATGTCTCCGAGCAGAACCTGCTGCCGGATGAATCCGGCGAGCCGATCCGCCACTCGCAAGTGGCCGAGATATTCGTCAAGGACAAATCGGGCAGCTATCGGCCGCGCAATCCGTCACTGAACTGATTGCCGGCGGCGCGGCTTGGCGAACGGATTGCCAGCCGGATCGCGGCCCTGGCGGCGGCATAGCATCCTGCATCGCTCCGCTTTCGTCGGCCGCTTGCCCAGCCATCGCCGCCCGCACAAACTCCGCCCGCATACAACAAAGGGGAGCGCGAGGCTCCCCTTCTTGCGATCTCACAAGCCCCGGCCGGCTTACTTCGCCGCCGGGTTGGCCGCAGCGGGCTGCTGCGCCTCGAGCTTCTTGCGCTGCTCTTCGGCGCGCTTCTGCAGCTCTTCCTGCAGCTTCTTCTGGGTCTCTTCGAACTGCTTCGGGTCGGTCGGCGGGCCGTCATAGGCTTTGGCGAATTCCGCCAGCGGCAACGGCAACGTCAGCGGCGCGCCGTTCGAATTGATCGCCTGGACGATCAGGTTCTGGCCCTTCTTGAGGTTGGCGAGCAGTTCCGGCGTGACTTCGTAGTCCGACATGCAGCCGTTGGCGAAGCAGATCACATAAGGGCTCTGCGCCGGCGGGTTGTTATCGACGATGACCCGCGTTCCATGCACCAGCTGCATGCCGAGCGGCAGCGTGACCCGCAGGATCTTTTTCGGCTCGCCTTCCGGCTCGATGATCACCGCGGCGATCACCGGCTGGCCGGATTCGATTCGGCCGTCTTTGCCGGTGAAGCAGACCTGCTTGGCGTTGGCATCCTGCCCCTTCAGGCAGAACTTAGTCCACGGTGCGTAGATCAGCTGCACCTGCTGGTCGGCCGGCGGAACGGCCGGCGCCTGGGCTCCGGGCGCTGCCTTGGGCGCCGCCTTCGGTGCTGGCGCGGCTTTCTGAGCCGCCTTCGGAGCGGCGGGCGGCTGCTGCGCCTGCGCCGCAGGAATCACGGTCATGGCGGTCATTGTTGCCGCCAGCAGAGCGATAGCCCGCCCGCGCGGCAAGGCCGACGCGGCCAAGAGACGGAAATTCATTGCGGAGACCCTTTCTGAAGCGGTAACGCACCCGCAAATGATTGCGAGCGCTGACATCTCACCGGTCGGCGGCTGTCTCGGTGCCAATTGGGGCGGATACGTGACAGGACCTGCGGCGTGGTCAATGGCCCGCATTCAATACAACGGCGGGCGAAAAGATCAATGCCGGCTACAACTCTCTGGTGACATGGCGGATCCCTCCCCGCCGGCTGTGGTAAAATTTCGCCGTGGGAGTCAGCGAATCACATCGTCATCCGCTGCTGCAGGCCGCCGGCCGGCTGATGAGCCGGCTCGCGGCGGCTGGCACGGCCGTGATCATCGGATCCGTGGCGGCTTCGGCCGCCGATCCTGCCCCTGCAGTTTCTAGCCATGGCATCGCCATGCACGGCGCGCCGGCGCTGCCCGCCGATTACGTCCAGATGCCCTACGTCAATCCGCAGGCTCCGAAGGGCGGCAGGCTGATCCTGGGCCTGCTCGGCGCCTTCGACAGTCTCAATCCGCTGATCGTCAAAGGTCTCGCCGTGCAGCAGATCCGCGGCTACGTCATCGAAAGCCTGATGGCACGGGGCAATGACGAGGCCTTCACGCTGTACGGCCTGTTGGCGCAGAGCGTCGAGACCGACGACGCCCGCAGCTACGTCACCTTTCGAATCGACCCGCGGGCGCGGTTCGCCGACGACCATCCGCTGCGCGCCGACGACGTGATCTTCTCCTGGCAATTGCTGCGCGACAAGGGCCGGCCCAATCACCGGATGTACTACGCCAAGGTCGCCAAGGCGGAAGCGCTCGATTCCCTCACCGTGCGATTCGATTTCGGCGGCAGCAGCGACCGCGAACTGCCGTTGATTCTCGGGCTGATGCCGGTGCTGCCGAAGCACGCGGTCAATGTCGAGACCTTCGAAGAAACCTCGCTCGCCGCCCCGCTCGGCTCCGGTCCCTATCGCGTCAGCGCGGTTCGACCGGGCGCCAGCGTGACGTTGACCCGCAATCCGAACTATTGGGGCCGCGATCTGCCGGTCAATCGCGGGCTGTGGAATTTCGACGAGGTCCGGCTCGACTACTATCGCGAGGCCAACGGGCTATTCGAAGCCTTCAAGCGCGGGCTGTACGATGCCCGGGTGGAGAACGAGCCGCTGCGCTGGCACGAGGGCTATGACTTCCCGGCGGCGCGCCATGGCGAGGTGATCCGCGACACGATCAAGACCGGACTGCCGCAGCCTTCGGAATATCTGGTGTTCAACACCCGGCGCCCGGTGTTCGCCGATATCAGGGTCCGCGAGGCGCTGACGCTGCTGTTCGATTTCCAGTGGATCAATCGCAACTACTTCTATGGCCTGTATGCCCGTTCCGCCGGCTACTTCGCCGGCTCCGAACTGTCGGCCTATGCCCGCCCCGCCGGTCCCCGCGAGCGCGAATTGCTTGGGCCGCTGCTTGACCGGCTGCCTGCGGCGATCATCGACGGCAGCTATCGGCTGCCCGCCGGCGACGGCTCCGGCCGCGACCGCGAAGCGCTGCGACAAGCGCTGGCGCTGCTGGCGCAAGCCGGCTTTGAGCTCGACGGCACCGCCTTGCGGCAGCGCTCGACCGGCCAGCAACTGAGCTTCGAGATGCTGGTGACGACCCGCGATCAAGAGCGCATCGCGCTGGCTTTCGTCCGCGATCTCAAGCGCGCGGGTATTCAAGCCAACGTCCGCGCGGTCGACGGCGTGCAGTTCGACCAGCGCCGCCTGGCCTTCGATTTCGACATGATCCAGAACCGCTGGGACCAATCGCTGTCGCCGGGTAATGAACAGTCGTTCTACTGGGGGAGTGCGGCGGCGGACAATCAGGGCACCCGCAATTACATGGGCGCCAAGGACCCGGCGATCGACGCGATGATCGCGGCCTTGCTGGAAGCGCGCGATCGCCCCGACTTCGTGTCCGCAGTGCGGGCCTTAGACCGCGTCCTGATGGCGAGGTTCTACGCAATTCCAGCGTATAACGTGCAAGAACAATGGATCGCCCGCTGGAATCGGATAGAACGGCCTAGGGCCAACGCCTTGTCCGGCTATCTGCCCGAAACCTGGTGGCACGCGCCACCGACGTTGCAAAGGTGATCCTGTGAATCAGAGCAACGCGTCACCGACGCTCGACGGGCTGTTTCGCCGGATCCTTGCCCGCCAGCCCCACGCCGTGGCGCTGATCGATCCCGACAACAAGCTGAGGATCACCGGCCAGCCGCCGCAGCGGCTCACATTTGCGCAGGCCGACCAGGCGATTTCCTCGCTGGCGGCGCATTTCATTGCCGCCGGGCTGCCGGCCAACGCGGTGATCGCCGTTCAAATGCCGAACTGCGTCGAGTTCTTCCTGACGGTCCTGGCCGCGCACCGCGCCGGCCTGGTCGTGGCGCTGTTGCCGCAACTCTGGCGGCAGGCGGAATTGACCGTTGCGCTGAACCGCACCGGCGCACGCGCGATCGTCACCACCAGCCGGATCGACGGCGTCAGCCACGCAAATCTGGCGATGGACGCCGCCGCCGAGGCGTTTTCGATCCGCCATGTCTGCGGCTTCGGCAGCGATCTTCCGGAGGGCATGGCCTCGCTCGATGCGGCCATGACCCAACCTGCCGAACCCGCCCCGGTCCGCCAGGACGCCCGGCGCGCCGCGATCATCTCGTTCGACGTCACCGCCAACGGATTCCGCCCGGTGCCGCGAACCCATTTGAACCTGATCGCGGGCGGATTGGTGCTGTCGCTGGAAAGCCGGCTGACCCAGGGCGCCTCCATCCTGTCGGCGATGGTCCCCTCGTCGTTTGCCGGCCTGACCTCGTCGCTGGTGGTGTGGCTGCTCACCGGCGGCAGCTTGGCGCTGCACCATCCTTTCGACGCCGAGAGTTTCGAGCAACAGATCGTTGAGCTGGAATGCGATGCCCTCAGCGCGCCGGCGGGATTGGCGCTGCGCCTGGCGGAGAACGGCGTACTGGCGAGCGCACCGAAGCTGCGCAACGTCATGGCGCTGTGGCGCGCGCCCGAACAGGTGATGTCCAGCCCGGCGTGGCCCGCCGGAGCCTCCGCACTGACCGACGTCTATCTGTTCGGCGAGGCCGGATTGCTCGCCGCCCACCGTCCCGAGGATGGCATGCCGTTGCCGATCAAGCTCGGCGTTCACGGCGCCCCGCGCGGTGCTGCGGGGTCGTCGAATGCCGGCGAACTCTTGCTGACGCCGAACAGCACGCTGGCGCTGCGGGGCCCGATGGTACCGGTCGCGGCCTATGCCCCGGACCCCTCGAACCGGATCGAGATCGATAGCGCGCCGCCCGACTACGTCGACACCGGCTATGCGGCGCGGACCGATCGTACCACCGGGGCCCTGTGCGTGACCGCGCCGCCGGCCGGAATTATGGCCGTCGGCGGTTATCGATTCCTGTCGCAGGACCTGTTGGAATGGGCGAAACGGCTCGGACAAGGCGCGCTGTTGACCGCCTTGCCGGATCGGCTCAGCGGCTATCGCCTGGCCGGACGCGCCAAGGACAATGCAAGGGCGCGCGAAGCGCTCGCCGAACTGGGGCTGAATCCGCTCATGGTTGAAGCGTTTCGGGACAGTTCCTCACAGAGTGATTCAAATCGACAGGCGACGTTGACGGGGCATTAAGCGCAACGGGGCTAGGTTCGGGGCTTCCAAACAGAGTGCCCGGTTGTCCATGTCCCATCAAGGCCCGATCATCCTTGTCTCCTCCCCGACCCCGGCGGCGCTGACCGCGGCGCTGTCGGATGCGAACTTGTTTCCAGTCATTGACGCGGCCTGGTCAGAGGTCGCCGAAGCGGTCGAGCGCTTGCAGCCGGCGGCCGTGGTGGTGTCCGGCGACTATGAAGAACGCGCCATGGCCGCGCTGGCCGGGCAGATCTCCGCCAAACAACCCTACATTCCGCTGATCGTCACCGACCCGAGCGGACCGCTGCCGCGCAATGCGATCAGCTTTGCATCGCTCGAAGGCCAGTTCGATCGGCTGGTGCCGCGACTGCGCGCGGCGTTGCGGGTGCGGACGCTGCATGCCACCGTGCTGCGCCGGATTGCCGCCGATCCCGAACTCCGCGGCTCGCTGGCGCGAACCGATCCTCTGGATGAAGCGACGGTGCTGCTGATCGGACGCGGCTCCGGCTATCCGGCGCTGTCGGTGGCACTCGGCGAACGGCTCGGCGTGGTCGGGACCCTGAGCATCGAAGGCGCCGCCAGGCATCTCAATGCACGCGACCTCAACGGCATCATCCTCGGCGAAGGCTTCAGCCCGCGCGTGGTCGACGCCTTCCTCACCGTGCTGTCCGAGGACGCCCGCTTCCGCAATTTTCCGATCCTGGTCACCGTCCCCGGGGTGACCGCGGGCTACGACCTGCCCAATCTCGAACTCGCCTCGGGCGATCCGCTGCGCGCGGTGGACGACGCGCTGCCGCTGATCCGGCAACATGCCTTCGAGGCCAGACTCGGTCGAACGCTGCAATCCATCGATGCCGGCGGCCTGCTCGATCCGCGCACCGGCCTGTTGACGGTCGCTGCCTTCGATCGCGACTTCGCCACGGCGGTGTACCACTCGCACGACCGCGGCAGCGGGCTTTCGGTGGCGAAGTTCGCCTTCGATCAGAACGACGATCGCGTGCTGATGGACGCCGCGCGGATCGTCAGCCGGCTGATGCGCAAGATGGATTTCGGCACGCTGCAGGACGACGGTTCGATCATCGTGGTGTTCGCCGAAACCGATCTGCGCAACGCGCA
This sequence comes from Rhodopseudomonas palustris BisB18, assembly GCF_000013745.1. Taxonomy (GTDB): domain Bacteria; phylum Pseudomonadota; class Alphaproteobacteria; order Rhizobiales; family Xanthobacteraceae; genus Rhodopseudomonas_A; species Rhodopseudomonas_A palustris_F. The sequence continues at coordinate 2,843,870 of NC_007925.1, read as the reverse complement.
CGCCATCGCGCGGCGGCTGTCCAGCGTGATGCGGCAGACCTCGCACAGCGCGCGTCGGGAATCCCGCATCGATCCCACCGTGACCGTGGCGACGCTGCTGCCGAACGACTCCGCACGTGCGGTGCTTGGACGCTTGTCGCAGGACGGCCGGCGCGCGGCATCCTGAGCGCGCCGCACGCCGCCATCGGCAGCCTTGCCGGTGGCCGTTTTCGTTGCGGCAAACTTGTGACCTACGCCGCCTTGCGGTCTTCCGCCAAATTGGCGAGCTGGCGCAGGATTTCGGTGGTGCCGATCAGCCGCTCCTCCGGGGTTTCCCAGTCCTGCAGGAACACCACCTTCATATCCGGGCGCACCTTGGCGGCCTTGCCGTGCTGCTTGATGAAGAACACCAGCCGGTCCGGCTGCGCGAACGAGTTGTCGCGGAACGAGATCACCACGCCCTTCGGGCCGGCATCGACCTTCTCGACATTGGCCCGGCGGCAATACGCCTTGATCGCGGCGACCTTGAACAGATAGCGCACCTCGTCGGGCAATAGACCAAAGCGGTCGCGTAGTTCGGCGGCGAAGGCGTCGATCTCCTCGTCGGTGTCGAGATCGGCGAGCCGGCGATACAGCGACAGCCGCACCGACAGGTCGGCGACGAACTCTTCGGGGATCAGCACCGGCATGCCGATGGTGATCTGCGGCGACCAGCGGTCGGCGACCGGCTCGACCACGCCGGCCTTGAGGTTGACGATCGCCTCTTCCAGCATCGATTGGTAGAGCTCGAAGCCGACCTCCTTGATGTGGCCGGACTGTTCTTCGCCCAAGAGATTGCCGGCGCCGCGGATGTCGAGATCGTGCGAGGCGAGCTGGAAGCCGGCGCCGAGCGTCTCCAGCGATTGCAGCACTTTGAGCCGGCGCTCCGCCTGCGCGGTGATCTGATGCTGCGACGGCAGCGTGAACAACGCATAGGCGCGCAGCTTGGAACGCCCGACCCGGCCGCGCAGCTGATAGAGCTGCGCCAGGCCGAACATGTCGGCGCGGTGCACGATCAGCGTGTTGGCGTTGGGGATGTCGAGGCCACTCTCGACGATCGTGGTCGACAGCAGGATGTCGTATTTGCCGTCGTAGAACGCCGACATGATGTCCTCGATCACCGTCGGCGGCATCTGGCCGTGGGCCACCGCGACCTTCATCTCCGGGACGTGCTTGTCGAGGAAATCCTTCACACCGGCGAGGTCTTCGATGCGCGGGCAGACATAGAACGCCTGGCCGCCGCGGTAGCGCTCGCGCAGCAGCGCCTCGCGGATCATCAACGGATCGTGCGGCGCGACGAAGGTGCGCACCGCCAGACGATCGACCGGCGGCGAGGCGATGATCGACAGATCGCGCACCCCGGTCAGCGCCAACTGCAGCGTGCGCGGGATCGGCGTGGCGCTCAGCGTCAGCACGTGCACCTCGGCGCGCAGCTGCTTCAGCCGTTCCTTGTGGCTGACGCCGAAATGCTGTTCCTCGTCGACCACGATCAGCCCGAGGTCCCTGAACTTGATCGACTTGCCGAGCAGCGCGTGGGTGCCGACCACGATGTCGATGGCGCCTTCGGCGATGCCCTTCTTGACCTTTGCGAGTTCTTTCGGCGGCACCAGCCGCGAGGCCTGCCCGACATTGACCGGAAAGCCGCGGAAACGCTCGGTGAAATTGCGCGCGTGTTGCCGCGCCAGCAGCGTGGTCGGCACCACCACGGCGACCTGCTTGCCTTCCATCGCCACCGCAAAGGTGGCGCGCAGCGCCACCTCGGTCTTGCCGAAGCCGACGTCGCCGCAGACCAGCCGGTCCATCGGCTTGCCACTTTCCAGATCGTGCAGCGAGGCCTGGATCGCGCCGAGCTGATCCTCGGTCTCGTCGTAAGGGAAGCGTGCGCAGAACTCGTCATACAGATGCGGCTGCACGACCAATTTCGGCGCTTCGCGCAAATGCCGTTCGGCGGCGATCTTGATCAGCTCGCCGGCCATTTCGCGGATGCGGTTTTTCAGCTTGGCCTTGCGAGCCTGCCAACCCGAACCGCCGAGCCGATCCAATTCCACATGGGCGTGGTCGGAGCCATAGCGCGACAGCAGTTCGATATTTTCGACCGGCAGAAACAGCTTGGTATCGGCGGCGTAGTGCAGCTCGAGGCAGTCATGCGGCGCGCCGCCGACCTCCAGCGTCTGCAGCCCGACGAAGCGACCGATGCCGTGCTCGACATGGACCACGAGGTCGCCGGCGGCGAGACTCGTCACTTCGGAAATGAAATTGTCGAGCTTGCGGCTGGCCTTGCGCGGCCGCACCAGGCGGTCGCCGAGAATGTCCTGCTCGCTGATCACCGCGACGCTGTCGGTCTCGAAGCCGGCTTCCATGCCGACCACCGCCAGCATCGCCTCGTTGCGCGGCGTCGCCTGCACCGTGCGCCAGGAATTCACCGAGGTGAGGTTGAGCAGCTTGTGGTCCCTCAGCATGCTCGCCATGCGGTCGCGCGAGCCTTCGCTCCACAGCGCTACCACCACCTTCTTGCGCTGGCCCTGCAACGCCAGCACATGCGCGACCACGGCTTCGAACACGTTGACCGCGGCGTCGGCGCGCTCCGGCGCGAAGTTGCGGCCGGCCCTTGCTGCGGCATCGATGACGTGGCCGTCGTCGGCCGGCACCGCGAACGGCGTCAGCCGCGCCAGCGCCACGCCTTGCAGGCACTTCTCCCATTCGGGTTCGGCCAGATACAGCCGGTCAGGCGGCAACGGATTGTAGATCGCGCCGCCGCCGGGGATGTCCCGCGCCTCGCGCCGCGCCAGATAGTAGTCGCCGATCTGCTTGAAGCGTTCGCGCGCGGCATCCTCGCCCTGCGGTTCGATCGCGATCGGCGTGCGGTCGAGATAGTCGAACAACGTGTCCATCCGCTCCTGGAACAAGGGCAGCCAGTGCTCCATGCCGGGATAGCGGCGGCCTTCGCTGACCGCTTCGTAGAGCTGATCGTCGCGCAGCGGCGCGCCGAATTCGGCGACATAGCCCATGCGGAATTTGCGGATGGTGTCGGTGACCAGTTGGAATTCCGAGATCGGCACCAGATCGAGCGCGCGCATGTCGAGCAGCGTGCGCTGGGTCTCGGCGTCGAAGGTGCGGATCGATTCCAGCGTGTCGCCGAAGAAGTCGAATCGCACCGGCTGGTCGAGGCCGGCCGGAAACAGATCGAGGATGCCGCCGCGCACCGCGTATTCGCCGGGCTCGCGCACCGTCGAGGAACGGTTGTAGCCGTTGTGCTCGAGCCAGGCGACGATCGACTCCATCGACACCGCGTGGCCGGGCGCCACCGACAGCGCCTGCGCGGCGATCACTTCGCGCGCCGGCACCCGCTGCACGATGGCGTTGACCGTGGTCAACACGATCAGCGGCTTGTCGCTGCCCTTCAGCCGCGACAGCCGCGCCAGCGTGGTCAGCCGCTGCGCCAGCACGCCGCCGTGCGGCGATACCCGGTCATAGGGCTGACAATCCCAGGCCGGGAATTGCATCACCGCAAGATCCGGCGCGAAGAATTCCAGCGAGCGCGCCAGCTGCTGCATCCGCGGGCCGTCGCGGCAGATCACCGCGAGCGACACCGCCGGCGGCTTCGGCCGCGCCGCGACCGCGCGCGCCAGATCCGACACGATCAGCCCTTCGGCGCTCTCGGCGACGTTGGCGAAGGTCAGAGCCTGTCCGGGGGCGAGCAGCTCCGCGGGCGAGCGGGTCGGTGATTTCATGCGTCGCGGTCCATATTGCCGTAGGTCTTGACGCGCTCGAACAGCCCGCCTTGGAATGGCGCCGGCAGCGCTGCGTCGCCGGTCACCGCGGCGTAGAGATCGTGATCGGTGAGTTCGATCAGCCGCTCCAATTCGTCGACTTCGCCGTCGGTCAAGCTGCCGATCTCGGCGTCGGCAAACTGGCCGAGGATCAGATCCATCTCGCGGGTGCCCCGGTGCCAGCATTGGAACAGTAGCCGCTTGCGCCGGACGTCGAGGCCGCCGCTGGATCGTGTCGTTCCTGTCATTGTCTCAACCTGTCTGAACGCCGAAAGCCCGGACGTGCCGGGCGCGCCTGCTATAGCGGTCGGCGGCGGCGCTGTCAGCCTCTGATCGCGCATTGCATTCGGCGCAAAATGCATCCAATCGTCGTCGATTGCAGGCAACGCCATGTGCCCAGAGTCGTTCGATGCGCCCTCCGCTGCTCAATCCATTATTCGCGCCCGTGACCAGCCTGCCCGGCGTCGGGCCGAAGCAGGACAAATTGTTCCGTTATCTGCTCGACCGCAGCGAGACGCCGCGGCTGGTCGATCTGTTGCTGCATCTGCCGGTCAGCGTGATCGATCGCAGGGCACGGCCGAAGATCCGCGACGCGGTGCCGGGCTCGATGGTGACGCTGGAAGTCACCGTCGATCGGCATCGCCCGGCGCCCGGCGGCCGCTCGCGCGCGCCGCATCTGGTCTATGCCAGCGACGACACCGGCGACGTGGTGCTGACCTATTTCCGCGCCCAGCCGGGCTATGTCGAGAAACTGCTGCCGGTCGGCGAAAAGCGTTACGTCTCCGGCACCGCGCAGATGTTCGACGGCACGCTGCAGATCGTGCATCCCGATCGCGTGGTCGACGAGGCCGGCCTCGCTTTGCTCTCCGGCATCGATCCGGTCTATCCGCTCACCGAGGGACTCGCCGTCGGATCATTGCGCCGCGCCGTCGCGCAGGCGTTGCTGAAATTGCCGACGCTGCCGGAATGGACCGCGCCGGAGGTGATGCGACGTTGCGGCTTTGCGCCGTTCGCCGAGGCGCTGCAGCGGGTGCATCGCCCGGTCGAGCTCACCGACATCCTGCCCGACGGGCCGTTCTGGTCGCGGCTGGCCTATGACGAACTGCTCGCCGGGCAACTCGCGCTGGCGCTGGTGCGCGCGCAGTTGCGCAGGCCGGCCGGCACCCGCAATGCCGGCGATGGCGGATTGCGGGCCAAGATCATCGACGCGCTGCCCTACGCGCTGACGGCCTCGCAGCAGGCTGCCGCCGCCGCGATCGCCGAGGATCTGCGGCAGCCGGTGCGGATGCTGCGGCTGCTGCAGGGCGATGTCGGCTCCGGCAAGACCGTGGTGGCGTTGCTCGCCGCGGCTGCCGTCGCCGAGGTCGGCAAACAGGCGGCGCTGATGGCGCCGACCGAAATTCTCGCCCGCCAGCATTTCAAGACCGTCGCGCCGCTCGCCGCGCAGGCCGGGTTGCGCGTGGCGATTCTCACCGGCCGCGAGAAAGGCAAGGAGCGCCGCGAGATTCTGGCCGCGCTCGCCAGCGGCGAGATTCATTGTCTGGTCGGCACCCACGCGCTGATCCAGGACGACGTGGTGTTCAACGATCTGGCGTTGGCGGTGGTCGACGAGCAGCATCGCTTCGGCGTGCGCGAACGCCTCGCTCTCACCAACAAGGGCGCTGCGGTCGACGTGCTGGTGCTCAGCGCCACGCCGATCCCGCGCACGCTGGTGTTGAGCTATTTCGGCGACATGGACCTGTCGGAATTGCGCGAGAAGCCGGCCGGCCGGCAGCCGATCGACACCCGCGCGGTGCCCAACAGCCGGCTCAACGAGGTGATGGACGCGGTCGGCCGCGCGCTCGCCGCCGGCAAGCTGGTGTACTGGATCTGCCCGCTGGTCGAGGAATCCGAAACCGTCCATCTCACCGACGCCGAGCAGCGCTTCGAGAGCCTGAAATTCCGCTATGGCGACCGCGTCGGTCTGGTGCACGGCAAGATGCGCGGCCCCGACAAGGACCGGGTGATGGCGCAATTCGCTGCCCACGAGATCGGCCTGTTGGTCGCCACCACCGTGGTCGAGGTCGGCGTCGACGTGCCGGACGCCACCATCATGGTGATCGAGAATGCCGAGCGTTTTGGGCTTGCGCAATTGCATCAGCTGCGCGGCCGGATCGGCCGCGGTTCGGAATCCTCGACCTGCCTGCTGCTCTACAAGGAGCCGCTCGGCGAGATGTCGGCGGCGCGGCTGCGGGTGATCCGCGAGACCACCGACGGCTTCCGGATCGCCGAGGAAGACCTCAAGCTGCGCGGCGAAGGCGACGTGCTCGGCACCCGGCAGAGCGGCCTGCCCGGCTATCGCATCGCGCGGCCCGAGGTGCACGCGCAGCTGATCTCGCAAGCGCGCGACGAGGCGCTGCAGATCCTCAAGGACAATCCGAAGCTCAAGGGCGAGCGTGGCGAGGCGCTGCGCTGCCTGCTCTATCTGTTCGAACGCGACGAGGCGCTGCCGCTGATCGGCGCGGGGTAATCATCGTCGCATGGCGTCATTCCGGGGCGCGAGGCCGAAAGGCCAAGCGAACCCGGAATCTTGCGGCAGACAGAGCGTGGAGCGAGATTCCGGGTTCGCTCGCAGCTAAAGCTGCTCGCGCCCCGGAATGACTCCAAAGTCAGCTGAAAGCTCTAATCCACTTTCGCACGTCGCCGCGAGAACGCCGATTCCGGCGCGTCGCTGGCGGTTCGCGCGGCCATCACCGTGCCGGCCAAGGCGGCGATCTTCTTCTGCGGATCGGAGCCCGGTTGCACCACGCCCGCCGACATGATCAGCGTCGCCGCGGCCTCGGCGGTCATGTCGACCTCGATCACCTTGCTCTTCGGCACGTAGAAGAAAAACCCGGTGGTCGGGTTCGGCGCGCAGGGCAGGAACACCGACATGTGCTCATCCTGGCCCGGCAGTTTGCCGGCGATCTCTTCGCCAGGCGGCTGCGAGATCAGCACCAAGGACCACATCCCCGGCGCCGGAAACTCCACCAGCCCGACTTTGCGGAAGCTGGAGCCGGTGGCGGAGAACAGCGTCTCGAACACCTGCTTCAACCCGCGATAGATCGCGCGCACCACCGGCATCCGGCCGAGCAGCCGCTCGCCGAGATCGACTAGGGTGCGGCCGATCAAGTTGGCGGTGAGAAAGCCGAGCAGCGTCAGCGCCAAGAAAGCCACGATCAGACCGGACCCCGGCACGCCGAACGGCAGATAATGCTGGATATAGGTCTCGGGGCGATAATCCGCCGGGACGAACGGCCGCACGAAGGCATCGACCCAGGTGACGAACGACCAGGTCAGATAGAACGTAATGGCGATCGGGCCGGCGACGATCAGCCCGGTGAGAAAATAGTTTCGGATCCGCGCCATGAAGCCGCGCGGCGGATCGTGCGGAAGCTCGATGGGACTGTCGGTCGAGGATTGGTCGTTACGGGTCATCATGGATCCAGGTCATTTGAAAGAACATCGTGGCTGGACCACGAATCGTCAACGCCGTTCGAGCCGAGGCCGCTGCGAATGAATCATTCTAGCAGACCATCTAGCAGACTATTGCACGTCCGGTGCCAGCCAACGGCTTTCCATGGGGATAAAATTTATCCCCATGACAATCATAACCCGTTGTAATCGCATAATTGTTTCTATGTATCGGCGCTGCGGCAAAAAACCAGTGCGACCGCCTGCGACGGTTTGCCTATTCGACGGTCACCGACTTCGCCAGGTTTCGCGGCTGGTCGACGTCGGTGCCCATCACCACGGCGGTGTGGTAGGCCAGAAGCTGCACCGGGATGGCATAAACCATCGCGGTGAACGCCGCCGCCATATCCGGCAGCACGATGGTGACCGTCGACTGGATGGTGGCCTCCGCCGCCCCCTTGGCGTCGGTCATCAGGATGATGTTGCCGCCCCGCGCGGCCACCTCCTGCATGTTCGACACCGTCTTCTCGAACACCCGGTCATAAGGTGCGATCACCACCACCGGCATGTTCTCGTCGATCAGCGCGATCGGGCCGTGCTTGAGTTCGCCCGCGGCATAGCCCTCGGCGTGGATGTAGGAGATTTCCTTCAGCTTCAGCGCGCCTTCCAGCGCCAGCGGATAGCTGGTGCCGCGGCCGAGATAGAGCACGTCCTGCCGCTTGGCGATGTCGCGCGCCAGTTTCTCGATCTGCGGTTCGGTGGCCAGCGCCGCCGCCATCAGTCGGGGAATTTCCACCAGCCCGTGTACCAGCCGGGCTTCGTCGTCGGCGGACAATTCGCCGCGTGCCTTGCCGGCCGCCACCGCAAGCGCCGCCAGCACCATCAACTGGCAGGTGAACGCCTTGGTCGAGGCGACGCCGATCTCCGGGCCGGCCAGCGTCGGCAATACGATTTCACTCTCGCGGGCGATGGTCGAGGTCGGCACGTTGACCACCGACAGCGTGTGCAGACCCTGCGATTTGGCGTAGCGCAACGCCGCCAGCGTATCGGCGGTTTCGCCGGATTGCGAGATGAAGATCGCCAGATCGCCTTTGCGCAACGGCGCCTCGCGGTAGCGGAACTCGGAGGCGACGTCGACCTCGACCGGCACCCGGGCGAAGCGTTCGAACCAGTATTTGGCGATGAATCCCGCGTAGCTCGCGGTGCCGCAGGCGGTGATCGAGACCCGCTGAATGTCCTTGAAATCGAACGGCAGCGTCACCGGCAACGCGGTGCAGTCGTTCGCCATGTCGACGTAGCGCGCCAGCGTATGGCCGACCACTTCCGGCTGCTCGTGAATTTCCTTGGCCATGAAATGTCGGTAGTTCGCCTTGTCGACCACCAGCGACGAGGCGCCGGATTTCAGCGTGTCGCGGTCGGTGACGACGCCAAGTTCGTCGCGCACCACCGCGCTGCTGCGGGTCAGCACCACCCAGTCGCCGTCTTCGAGATAGCTGATGGTGTCGGTGAACGGCGCCAGCGCGATGGCGTCCGAGCCGAGATACATTTCGCCGTCGCCATAGCCGATCGCCAGCGGCGAGCCCTTTCGGGCGCCGATCAGCAGGTTGTCGTGACCGCTGAAGATGAAGGCCAGCGCGAAGGCGCCGCGCAGTTGCGGCAAGGCCTGCCGGACGGCTTCTTCCGGCGACGCGCCGGCGGCGAGATAGGAATCGACCAGATGCGCCACCACCTCGGTGTCGGTCTCGCTGCTGAAGATCGCGCCGTGCTTCTCCAGCTGCTGCCGCAACTCGCGGAAATTCTCGATGATGCCGTTATGCACCACGGCGACGCGTTCGGTGGCGTGCGGATGGGCGTTGCCTACGGTCGGCTTGCCGTGCGTCGCCCACCGGGTATGGCCGATGCCTGAATGACCTTGCAGCGGCGAGGTCTTGAGCAGTTTTTCCAGGTTGCGCAGTTTTCCTTCGGCGCGGCGACGCACCAGATGCGTGCCCTCCAGCGTGGCGACGCCGGCGGAATCATAGCCGCGATACTCAAGACGCTTCAAGGAATCGACCAGTTGATCCGCGACCGGACCATGTCCCAATATGCCGACAATGCCGCACATGCGGTTCAATCACTCCACGTTGACAGAGGCGGACGCCCGAAATGGTCTTATGAGCTTCTGCGAAAGCGAAGCTAATCAATAATCATTTCGGAGTAAGACAACGTTAATTCTGACGGTAAATCGGCCGCCCGAGTCGTTAACTACTTGGCGTCCTTGGCATGGCCGGTGTCCTTGGCCTTGCCGCGCGATTTCGCCTCGCGAAACCGTTTCGCCCAGCCCTCGCGGATCGCCTGCTGGCCGCGCGCCACCGCCAGCGCGTCGTCGGGGACGTCGCGGCTGATCACAGATCCAGAGCCGATGTAGGCCCCCGCCCCGATCGTCACCGGCGCCACCAGCGAGGAGTTCGAGCCGATGAAAGCGCCGGCGCCGATCTTTGTCTTGTGCTTGCCGAAGCCGTCGTAATTGCAGGTGATGGTGCCGGCGCCGATATTGGCGCCTGCGCCGATATGGCTATCGCCGATATAGGTCAGATGGTTGACCTTGGCGCCGGCGTCGATGATCGCGGCCTTGGTCTCGACGAAGTTGCCGATCTTGGCGCCATCGCCGAGCGACGTGCCGGGCCGCAGCCGGGCGTAAGGACCGACCGAGGCGTTCTTGCCGATCACGGCCTGTACGAGATGCGAAAACGCATGGATCACCGCGCCGTCGGCGATGCTGACGCCGGGGCCGATCACCACGAACGGTTCGATGGTGACGTCGACGCCGAACGTGGTGTCGGCGGCGAGGAACACGGTGTCCGGCGCGATCATCGTCACCCCGGCGTCGAGCGCCGCGCGGCGCAGCCGCGCCTGCATCACCGCTTCGGCCTCGGCGAGCTGCGCCTTGGTGTTGATGCCGCGCACCTCGTCCGCGCTGGTCTCGATCACGGTGGCCTCCAGTCCAAGGTCGCGCACGATTGCGACCGCGTCGGTGAGATAATATTCGCCCTTGCTGTTGGCGTTGCCGATCCGCTCCAGGATGGCGAGCGCGGTGCGGCCGTCGAATGCCATCACCCCGGCGTTGCACAGCGTGATTTCGCGCTCTTCGGCGCTGGCGTCGGCCTGTTCGCGGATCGCCACCAGCCGGCCGCCCTCGACCAACAGCCGGCCGTAGCCGGTCGGATCGGCCGGCCGAAACCCGAGCACCGCCAGCGTCGCGCCGTCCCGCAACGGCTGCCGCAGCCGCTCGAAGGTCGCCGCCGAAATCAGCGGGGTGTCGCCGAACGCGATCAACAGGTCATCGGCGCCGGCGGCGATCGCCTCGCGCGCCGCCAACACGGCATGCGCGGTGCCGAGGCGCTCGCGCTGCACGAAGGTCGCCGCGTCGGGGCGCACCCGCTTGGCCTCGTTGGACACCGCGGCATGGTCCGGACCGACCACCACGGCGAGCGAGGCGCCATCGCCCCTGGGTGCTGCGTTCAACACGTGGGCGAGCAGGGATTCTCCGGCGACCTGGTGCAGAACCTTGGGCGTCGCGGAGCGCATCCGCGTCCCCTCGCCCGCGGCGAGGACGATAGTCAGGCTGGTTCGACGCAACATTCGATTCGGAATCCCATGGTGGTCTGCGGTGCTGCGGCGTTCATATGGGTTTTTCGCCGAGCTGGAAACACCGGCGACCGCGGAGTCGTACGAGCGACGTTCGGGCAAGCTTTCCCTGATAATGTTGGGCGTGTGATTCGCGTGGCTGCGGGGGGCAGCAGACGTCGTATGGCAAGAAATCGCGATGAGCTGGCGGAAAGCCTGAACACCGAATCGGAGGGCAGCCTGATGGGCTTGCTGGCCGAGGAGGAGAATTTGGACCGCCGCGCGCTGTGGCGGCTGGGCTCCTGGGCGGTCGGTTCGATCGGCGCGCTGGTGCTGGCCATTCTGGCCAGCCAGTCCTCGATCCAGGTCCGCCAGGAACAGGCCGCGGCCGCCGATCTGGCGCGGCAATCGCAGCAGATCCAGCGCATCGCCAAGGAGGCGCAGACCGAAACCAACCGGCTGGCGTCGGCGATCGAGACCCTGAACGGCGACCGCGACCGGCTGTATTCGCGCGTCACCATGCTCGAGCAGAATGTCGAATCGGTGACCGGCTCGATCAAGCGCCAGACCACGCACGTTGCGCCCTCGCCCGCCCCCGCCGCGACCGAATCACGGCCGGCCGCCCAAGCCGCTGCAGCCCCGACACCCGCCCAGGCTCCGTCCAAGGCGGCACCTCCGCCCGCAACCGTGGCGGCAGAGCCCGCAGACCTCCCGCAAGCGATGCGCGAGTCTGGCCCGGTCCGTGCCGCCCAGGCGGCCTCGCTGATCCCCGTCCCCGCCGCCGCGGCTTCGCCGACCCCGCACGTGGCAGCGTCGACGGTCGCGGCCGCAGCCCCGCCGCCCGTCGCGGTGATCGCGCCGCCGGCCGTCGTCGATGCCGCCCCGCGCCGTCCGCTGCTTGAACTGCAACCGGTGACGCAAAAACCGCCAGCCCCGCTGGTGCCCGCCAAGTCCATCCTCGGCCCGCCAGACCCCTCCGCAGCGAAACTGACCGAGCCGGAGGCCCGGCCGGCGGCTGGGTCGCCTCCTGTGGTGATCGCCGCCGTCGATGCGGAGCCGACCGGATCCGATGCTGAGCCGGTCACAGCGCAGCGCACCGAATTCGGCATCGACCTCGGCGGCGCGAATTCTGTGGAGGGGCTGCGGATCCTCTGGCAGCGGCTGCTCAAATCCAACGCCTCGCTGACGGCGCTGCGGCCGCTGCTGGTGGTGAAGGAGCGCAATTCGGGGGCCGGCATGCAGTTGCGGCTGGTCGCCGGACCGATCAGCGACGCGTCGACCGCCGCCAAACTGTGCGCCGGATTGGCTTCCTCCGAGCGGTTTTGCGAGACCGCGATCTATGACGGGCAGCGGCTGTCGACCGGCGCCGCGCAACCCGCCACCGCACGGCCAAGCCGCAAACGCGTCAGCGCGCGGATCCCGGTTGCCGAACCCGAGCCGGTTGCGCCGGCGGTGCCGCCGCCGCCGCCGCCCCCCTCCTCGCCGCTATTGACGCTGCTCGGCGTGCGCTGACGCTCCGACGACTTGCTATGGCTGGATCGGGTTGTCCTGAGGCGCGAAGCGCAGCATAATCGCCGCCATGAAAAAACAACCCTTCCGACTGACCCCATATCAGGTGCAGTGGCTGCTGATCGTCGGCTTTCTCACCGTTGGTTACGCGCTGTATCTTCGCTATCTGGCGATCGAACTGTCCACCGTGGCGCTGGCCTGCGACGCCGGCCTGCCGACGATGCTGTGCAAGACCCGGATCCTGATGACCTATCTGTTTCGCAATTCGGTGTTCGGGATCGCCGCGCTGGTGATCGCGGTGCTGCACGTGATCCGGCCCTCGATCGTGCTGTTGACCGCGGGTCTGGTGGCCGCCGGCTTCGGCATCGTGCTTTACAATATCGGGCTGTCGGGGCTGGCGATCGGCCTGCTTATTTTGGGGTTTGCTCGCCCCGCGCCTGCCACAGCGTAAGGCCGAGCAGAACGTAACCGGCGCAGGTCCACAGCGACTGCCAGTTGTTGGGACCTTCGTTGAAGCCGGTATAGAGCGCGGTGACCACGAACACCCCGGCGAACACCGCCTCCGCGATCGGCCGCGTACCGGTCTTCGGCCGGTTCAGCAGCATCAGGGCGAAGAACGGCACCACCGCCATGGTCAGCGCGGCGAACGGGAAATCGCGGTAGCGCGGATCGAACAGGAAGCCCAGCGCGGTCATCGCGGCGATCACCGTGGTGATCAGCAGCGTCAGCCCAAGTCCGCGCGCCAGCCATGAGGGCGTGCGGCCCTCGCGCGGGCCGACCAGTTCCAGGAAGCTCGGCAGCGCGCGGCCGGAGATCAGCGCACTGGCGGATAGAATCGGCGCCAGCGTCGCCGCGCCGAGCAGCGCTCCCCAGCACAGCCAACCGCCGACGCCCAGGCTCTCATACAGCATCTTGTCGGCGGCCACGCCAAACAGAATACCCGCCGAGGTCGCCGATGCGGTGACCGCGAACCACGACAACAGCCGCGGCGACCATGGCCGACGCCGCATCGTCAGCATCGCCGCGCCGAATACCAGAATGCTCAAGCCGAGCCCGCAGCCCAGATAGATCTTCCACAATGGGTAATTGTTGACGCTCTGGCCGGCGGGATATTTCAGCGCCCGCTGATCGGCGTCGATCAGCCCCCAGAAGCCGCCGACAGTGCCCTCGAGCTGGCGCTTCCAGGGCTGGTCGTAGGCCTCGATCAGGTTGACGCGGAATTTCTCTTTCTTCGCCAGATCGAGAATCTCCGACACCACCCGCGCCTGATTGGTCCGCGACGGCAATGCGCCTTCGCGCATCCGGCCGGCGCTCGGCCAGCCGGTTTCGCCGATCAGGATTTCCTTGCCGGGGAACGCCACGCCGATCCGTTTGCGGATCGAGTCGACATGGCTGGCGGCGTATTTGGCGCGGACCGGGAAATCCTCCCAGTATGGGAGAATATGGATGGTGACGAAATCGACCGCCTCGTACACCTCACGATTGCGCAGCCAGTATTCCCAGACATCGGCATAGGTCACCGGAACCTTGACCTGCGGCTTCACCATCCGAATCGTGGCGGCGAGGTCGGCCGCGGTCATCTCGCCGCGCAGCAGCACTTCGTTGCCGACCACCACGGAGCTGATCACGCCGGGATATTCTTTAGTCAGGCCGACCACGGTGGCGATCTCGGCCAGGTTTTTATAGCGGTTGCTGCCGAGCCAGATCCCCTGAATGACCTTCAAGCCGACCTTTTCCGCCAGCGCCGGGACCTGATCGAGGCCGTTCTGCACCGAATAGGTCCGCACGCATTTGGAGATCGTCGCGAGCTGCGCGAGGTCCTGGGCGATCTGCTCCGGCGCAATCTGGGTCGAGGCGATCAGCGGCGTCTGGCTGCCGCGGAACGGCGCATATGAAACGCATTCCAACTTGTCGGACGGATCGATCGGCGCGCGCACCAGCGCGACCGGCGTGGCCAGCCACCACCACGCCGCGACAATCAGACCCAACGAGACCAGGAGAAGCGCCAGCGGCGTGCGAAGTGAAATCGGTTCCATCCTCCACGAAGGACCCGTCGATTAGCCGGTCATCGCCGATCTGCCAAGACCGGATTGCTCCAAATCGAAACTTCGAGGCGTCAACGGCTTTGTTCACCCGGCAGTCATCCGCGAAGATGTATTGCGCCATTGCTGGACAAATTCAAAAATGTCCGTCATGGGAATTCGTCGAGGCCTGCGCCGTATTCGGGACCAGATTGACCACCAAACAGACGGTGACGTCTGACCGGTCGGGCCGGAGCAATATCGGGGATTTTATGCGTGGACTGCTGATCGAGCTTCAGAACGCTGCGGTGCGTTGCCTTGCTGTAAGTGGATTGGCCCTGTTGATCGGGGTCGGAGGAGCGATCGCCCAGAGCGGCGACCTGCGCGCCCAGGATCAGTCCGGCAAACCCGCCCCAGCCAATACCACCCCCGCTGCCCCCGCCGATCCGGTGAAGGACAGCCAGCGCAAGACCGACGAGTTCGTCGAGGCTGCGCAGGCGATCAACGGCCCGGCCGGCAATCCGGAATGCGTTTGGCTCGGACGCCGCGTCGTCGGCCTGATGTGGCGCGACGATCTCGACACCGCGTTCCGCCATCTCGATCTCTACGATCGGTTCGGCTGCCCCGGCGGCCACGTGCAGGCGACCTTCCGCTGCCTGGTGCGGTTCGGCGCGATCGACCCGAAGGCGCCGGACAGCCTGAGCGGCCGGGTTCATGCCTGCTGGATCAATCCGAATGCGCAGCCGCAGGCGGCAGCGTCCGCCGCCAGCGCGCCGGCTCCGGCCGCAGCCCCGGCGGCACCGCCGGCGCCGCCCGCCGCGAAATGAGTTAAGCGCCGGAACGATGCGAGAATTCGGCGGTTGAAAACGCCGCCGCCCTCAAATCGCCACGGCACCATAAGAGTTGTTTGTTGACGTGGCAGAGCTATGCTTGGTTTGCCGCAGCCTTGGTCGGACCTCGGGGACGGGTCCGTTTCCCTGCCATGTTGGCCCCGTATGGTTGAGTCGCGATGCGCGCCGTCGTCGCCGTTCTGCTCTTGGTCACCGCTGCTCATGCTGCCATCTGGGGGATCTTCAGGGAACAGCAGCAGGCACCGGATTTCCGAGGCATCCTTCCCAGCGTTTCCTACGCACCGTTTGACGGCACCGGGCATCCGGACGTCGACAACATTCCCAATGCCGAGCGCATCCGCTCCGACCTGAAGACGCTGGCGCCACTCAGCCGCGCCATCCGGTTGTACTCCTCGACCGGCGGCGTCGAACTGGTGCCGCCGATCGCCGGCGAGGTCGGCCTCAAGGTCACCGTGGGCGCCTGGATCGACAAGAACGTCGATCGCAACGAGCGCGAGATGCTGTCGGCGATCGACCTCGTCAAGCACAACAGCAACGTCAACGGCATCGTGGTCGGCAACGAAACCATCTACCGCGGCGAGCAGAAGGTCGAAGACCTCATCAAGCTGATCCAGCGCGTCAAGGGCCAAGTCAACGTCCCGGTGACCACCGGCGAGATCTGGAACATCTGGCTCGAGCATCCGGAACTCGCCTCCTCGGTCGACTTCATCGCCGCGCACATCCTGCCCTATTGGGAAGGTTTTTCCGACACCAAGGCGGTCGACCAGGCGCTGATCATCTATCAGAAGCTGCGCGACGCGTTTCCCGGCAAGCGCATCGTGATCGCCGAATTCGGCTGGCCCTCCGCCGGCTACAATCTGAAGGACGCGGTGCCCGGCCCGTTCGAGCAGGCGGTGACGCTGCGCAATTTCGTCAACCGCGCCGAAGCCATCGGCATGGAATACAACATCGTCGAGGCGATCGATCAGCCCTGGAAATTCTTCGAAGGCGGCGTCGGTCCGTATTGGGGGATCCTGAACGCGGCGCGCGAACCGAAATTCGCCTGGAGCGGCCCGGTGGTCGATCCGGCCTATTGGAAGCTCGCCGGCATCGCGCTGCTGATCGGCATCCTGCTGTCGACGCCGATCCTGCGGCTGGCCCAGCCCAGCGCGATGCAGTCGTTCATGCTGTCGGCGGCCGCGCACGGCGTCGGCGCCTGGGTCGCCACCGTATTCGCCTACTGGAACGGGCATTATTTCGTGTTCGGCTCGGCGCTGGCGCTAACGCTGGGCTTGATCCTGCTGGTGCCGCTGGTGTGTATCGCGATGGCGCGGATCGAGGAAATCGCCGCGGTTGCGTTCGGCCGCGCGCCGGTCCGGCTGTTGAAGAAGCCGCCGCCGGCGACCGTGGCGTCGCCGCCGCTGGCGCTGGCCGCGTCCTCCGCAGAGGCGGTCCGCGCCGATGCAGACCAAGTCGGCGACGTCGTCGCCGAAGCCCCCAAGATGCCGAAGGTGTCGATCCATATCCCGGCCTATTTCGAGCCGCCGGATATGTTGAAGCAGACGCTGGATGCGGTGGCGCGGCTGGATTATCCGAACTTCGAATGCGTGGTGATCATCAACAACACCCCGGATCCGGAATTCACTCAGCCGATCCAGGATCACTGTCGCGAGCTCGGCGAGCGCTTCAAATTCATCAACGCCGAGAAGGTCGAGGGCTTCAAGGCCGGCGCGCTGCGCATCGCCATGGAGCGCACCGCCGCCGACGCCGAGATCATCGGCATCATCGACGCCGACTATATGGTCGAGCCGGACTGGCTGAAGGATCTGGTGCCGGCGTTCGATGACCCGCGGGTCGGGTTGGTGCAGGCACCGCAGGACCATCGCGACGGCGACCGTTCGCTGATGCACTACATCATGAACGGCGAATATGCCGGGTTCTTCGACATCGGCATGGTGCAGCGCAACGAGCTCAATGCCATCATCGTGCACGGCACGATGTGCCTGATCCGCCGCGCCGCGATGGAGATGGTCGGCGGCTGGGCCGGCGACACCATCTGCGAGGATAGCGACCTCGGCCTGGAAATCATCGAGCATGGCTGGCTGACCCATTACACCAACCATCGCTACGGCTATGGCCTGTTGCCGGACACCTATGAGGCCTTCAAGAAGCAGCGGCATCGCTGGGCCTATGGCGGCTTCCAGATCATCAAGAAGCATTGGCGGCGCTTCCTGCCGGGCGCCAGCCGGCTGACGCCGGATCAACGGCGGGAATTCGCGCTGGGCTGGCTGAACTGGCTCGGCGCCGAGAGCCTCGGCGTGGTGGTGGCGATCCTCAATCTGATCTGGGTTCCGATCGTCGCCTTCGCCGACATCGCGATCCCCGACAAGATCCTGACGCTGCCGATCATCGCCTCGTTCGTGGTGACGCTGGCGCACTTCCTGGTGCTGTACCGGCTGCGGGTGAAGATCACCGTGCCGCGGATGCTGGGCGCGATGATCGCGGCGATGTCGGTGCAGTGGACGGTGTCGCGCGCGGTGGCGCAGGGCCTGATCACCGAGCACCTCGCCTTCGCCCGCACCTCCAAGGGCGGCTTTTCGCTGATGTCGGTCGAGTTCCAGGCGTTCTGGGAGGCGGTGATCGGCGTGCTGCTGCTGGTCGGCGCCGCCGTGCTGGTGGCCTCCAACGCCTATAAGGAAGTCCACGAGATCTACATCTTCGCCGCGGTCTTGGTGCTGCAGAGCCTGCCGTTCCTGGCCGCGGTGGCGATCGCGATCCTGGAGAACTCGCGGATCAATTCGTTTGCGTTCTGGAAGAACACCGGGGTGCGCACCGCCGAATTGATCGGGCTGCGGCCGGTGGCGTTGCCCAAGACCGTGCCGGCGGCGATGCCGGCGCCGCAGCCGGTGGTGTCGGAAATCCACCGCGATACCGTGTAATCTCGCCCGCGAAGTTCAGGCAACGAACGAAAGCCGGGGCCTAAATCCATGGCCCCGCACGTCGTTTCAGCGTCCGCAGCGCTCCAATTGATTCCGCCCCGGACTTGACCCGCTTCGTCCCGCCCCCTACACAGCGCGTCACGTGAGCGCGTAGCTCAGACGGTAGAGCACGTGACTTTTAATCATGGGGTCGAGGGTTCGAGTCCCTCCGCGCTCACCATTCTCCTCATTCGAAAACCATGCGGCCAAGCGATGGCGATCAGCAGTGCTGGCCGCGCGTTGTCGCCGTGCGCCGCACCCCATCGCCCGCGCTGGAACCCGGCCTCCGCGGACGCGACAACATGCAGCATCGGCGAGTGCCTCGCCCCGGGGAAACTGTTATCCTTGCCGCCTAGGATGCCGGTTCGGCAAGTTCGAACCGCGCCACGCGGAACGGCAAGCCGCGATCCGGATTGCACCCGCGTGGTAGCGGTCGCACATCGGGACATCGGGGAAACGAAGGGAACCTGCACATGCTGACACGTACTCTGCTGCTTGGCTCGGTCGCGCTGCTGCTGTCGGCGAGCGCCGCGTCCGCGCTCGACATCAATGAGGTGGCGATCGAGAGCGGCAAGCTGGTGATCACCGGCCGCACCACAAGACCGAATCAGCCGGTGGTCGTGGTCGGCAGCGGCGACAAGGTGCAGAGTTCGTCGTCCCGTCGTTTCCGGATGTCGCTGTCCTATCTGCCGGAGAACTGCAAGCTCGATCTCAAGGTCGGTGACGAGGTGCTGAAGGATCTGCTGGTCGCCAATTGCGGCCCGCGCGGGCCGAAGGGCGAGCCCGGCGCCAAGGGCGACACCGGGCCGCGCGGCGAAGCCGGTCCACGCGGCGAAGCCGGCCCCAAAGGCGACACCGGAGCACGCGGCGAAGCCGGGGCACAGGGCGAAGCCGGAGCGCAGGGTGCCCCCGGCCCCAAAGGCGACAGCGGAGCGCGCGGCGAAGCCGGTCCCAGCGGCGAGCCCGGACCGAAGGGTGACGCGGGTCTGCGCGGCGAGCCAGGCCCCAAGGGTGACACCGGGCCGAAAGGCGAGCCCGGCCCCAAGGGCGAGCCCGGTGCCAAGGGCGAGCCGGGAGGCAAGGGCGAGCCGGGAGGCAAGGGCGACGCGGGTCCGCAGGGCGATCCCGGGTCCAAGGGCTGATCGGCTCGGTCGCGTTCGCTGCGCAGCTCGCGACGCCGGGCCGCGCCGCGCGGCCGGTCAAAGCTCCCGGACGCCCGACCCTGTTTCAATTTACGTCCCGTTAACCGCAGCCGGGTCTAATGTGCGCGTCGCAGCGCTGCGCGCTGCTGGACATTGGCGCGGAGCATCGGCATGGCCGACTTATTGAGCATTCTCGCGGCGAACTACACCGCCGTCGGATTGAATCCGGGCACCTCCACGCCTTACAAGAACGTCGACGCCAAGGCCTATGAAGGCACTTGGCAAGGCACCTACAGCAACACCAAGAAATTCAAGATCACGGTCACCGACGTCAGCGGCTTTCGCGCCCAGGTGAAATATGAAGGCGAAGGCAGCCTCAAGTTTCAGTCGGTGTTGATCAAGGACAACGCGTTCCGCGTCGGCGACAGCAAGTTCACGCTGACCGGCAATGGCAAGGCAACTGTGAAGACCGCGGTCACCGACCCGGTCACCAGCCAGACCAGCCTGGTCACCGGCGCCGCCAAGCGCGACACCTGAGTCGCAGCAGCGGATCTGTCGAAGCTACCAAGCCGCCCGATCACCGCGTTCGAGGCCGGCTGCCGGCATCTCGGCCCGCCGTCCCAATAGGCCGCGGGCGTCACGCCCGAGCCGCCGCAACGCCGGCCAAGCCTGCAGCAATCCCAGCGGCCACAACGGCGCAATCATCAGACCCCAGTACGAGTTGTTCGGCCGGCCGACGATCATAAAGGCCAAGGTGTAGCCCGCGACGGTCAGCGCCAATCTGACGCCGAGCGCGCTGCGCAGCGTCGACAGCCCGAGCAGTGCCAACGGCAGCAGCACCGCGCCGAGCCAGTTCGGCCCCGCCTCCAGCAGCAGATTCCAACTGGCGGTCTGCAGCACGAAGCCCCAGCCGCCGAACCGCAGCCAGGGCGGCGACCCGGGGTCGGCGGCGGTCACGACGGCACCGACCTCGTAGGCGTGCCAGCCAAGCGCCAGCGCAAACACCGCCAAGCCGGCCAGCCAACCGGCGGCTTCCTTGCGGCAACCGTCCTTCAAGGCCATCACCGCCATCACCACGAGATAGGGCGCCGCCAATTCGCGCAGCAGCGCCGCCAGCGTCGCCACCGCCACGCTGAGCCACCAGCCGTTGCGGCGGCGCAGTGCCAGCGACAGCGCGATCAACAGCCCGGCCCAGACCTCGTGCAGCGGATAGGCGTTCGGCGCCAGCGCCGGGATCATGCCGCTGCCGAGCAACACGAGAAACGCCGTGGTGCGCAGCGGCTCGCCGCGCAGGCTGCGCCAACGCCACGCCCAGGCCGCGAAGGTGACGGCCGCGAGCGTCCCGAGCGCCAACCGGATCACGCCGTCGGTGGTGACCGCCATCGCCAGGCTGAGCCCCGGCGGCCGCACCGTGACGAACGGGCGCAGCGGATAGTTGTTGGCGCGCAACTCGTCGACGATTGCGCTGTAATAGGCCTCGCCGTGACGCAGCTGCTCGACCACGCGGTTGTACAGCGCCAGATCGCCGTTGCCGTTGGTCGGCGGCAACGGGGCCGCCGGGCCGGGCCGTAGCCCGGCCGCGATCAGCGCAACCAGCAGCAGCAGCGTGCAGAGCGCGACGACCGACCGCACCGCATCCCGCGGCCGGCGCGGTGCACGGCTCGGTCGTTCGCCCGCCATCTGCATCCCCATCAGCGAAACGCCGATCTGAGACAGCGAGTGGCTAATAATTCGTTCAGGCCGATCGAAATCGCCGCAGACCGCGGCCGATCCGCTCGGATCAGGCGGTCTTGGTCGGAACCGCCAGCGCCTCGGCGGTCTTCTTGATCGTCTTGGCGATCAGCAGCGCCTGGTCCTTGCTGACGGCGAAATCCTGCACGCCCTTGGCGGTGGTCAGCGACAGGATCATCAGGTCGGGCTGGTGCTCCGGCCAACCGGTGGCAAAGCCGGTCACGAAGTCGGCCGAGGTGGAACGCTGGGTCATCTGCTTGGTCCTCTGAGCGCGTTGCGGCGAGTGGACGGCACGCGCGCGTCGCTCCTCCACCGGCGGCGGAGATACTCCGCCGCGCCGATCAACACAAGCGGACGCCCGGGCGTGTGGATCGACCGCGGCCCGATCGGACCAGCGGCGCGCGACCGCTGGATCTGGCGCGGGCCCGCGGCCCATCCTTCGAGACACCCGGCTGCGCGCTGCGCGCTTCGCCGGGTTCCCCGGGTTCCTCAGGATGACGGTGGTGATGTTGAATAGCTGCGCGCTTCGCCGGGCTCCTCAGGATGACGGTGGTGATGGTGAACATCTGATGCTCGCAGCCACGACGGTTACCACACCACGCGCCGTCATCCTGAGGTGCCCGAGCAACGCGAGGGCCTCGAAGGATGGGCCACGAGCACCATTGGTGTCATCCTTCGAGGCTCGCTGACAGCGCAAGAAGCGCTGTCAGCGAGCACCTCAGGATGACGGCAGCCTGAACTACTTCCCCGCCGCCTTGCGCAGCGCCTCGTTGATGCGGTCCTGCCAGCCCGGACCGCCATCCTGGAAATATTCCAGCACGTCCTGATCGATGCGCAGCGAGACCATCTCCTTGACGCCGGGAATGGCGACCGGCTTCGGCGGCAGTTCGGCGACCTTGGTGGTGGTTTTCTTGAAGGCCGCTTCGGCTTCGGTCCGCGCATCGGCCAGGGTGCGCGGGCGTCGTGGAGGCTGTGACATCGACTGACTTTCTCGATCGTGATTATCTTGGAACACTACTCACTCGACGTCCCGATGGCTGGCACGCCGGACGACTTCAAACTCCCTCGAACAGCGCGGTCGACAGATAGCGCTCGGCGAACGACGGCACAATCGCCAGGATCACCTTGCCTTCGGCGTCCGGCCGCTTGCCGATCTCCAGCGCCGCGGCGATCGCAGCCCCCGACGAGATGCCGCCGGGAATGCCTTCGTTGCGCGCCAGCGCCCGCGAGGTCGCGAGCGCGGTAGCGCTGGAAATCTGGATGATCTCGTCGATCACCGAACGATCGAGAATCTCCGGCACGAAGCCCGCGCCGATGCCCTGGATCTTGTGCGGCGTATGGGTGCCGCCGGACAGCACCGGACTCTCCGCCGGCTCCACCGCGACCACCTTGAGCGACGGAATCCGCGGCTTCAACACCTGGCCGACGCCGGTGATGGTGCCGCCGGTGCCGACGCCGGCGACGAAGTAATCCAGCTTGCCGCCGGTGTCGTTCCAGATTTCCTCCGCGGTGGTGCGGCGGTGCACTTCGGGATTGGCGAGGTTCTTGAACTGTTGCGGCATCACCGCATTGGGCGTGCTGCGCACCAATTCCTCGGCGGTGGCGATCGCGCCCTTCATCCCTTGCGCGGCCGGCGTCAACACCAGTTCGGCGCCGAGAAACGCCAGCATCTTGCGGCGCTCGATCGACATCGAGTCCGGCATCACCAGCTTCAGCCGATAGCCGCGCGAGGCGGCGACGTAAGCGAGAGCGATGCCGGTGTTGCCGGAGGTCGGCTCGATCAGCACGGTGTCGGCGTTGACCACGCCGGCCTGTTCCATGGCGATGATCATCGCCGCGCCGATGCGATCCTTCACGCTGGTCGCAGGATTGAAGTATTCCAGCTTGGCGAGAATCGTCGCTTTGACGCCGTTGAGTTCCGGCAGTCTTCGCAGCCGCACAATCGGCGTATCGCCGATCGCCTCGACGATGCTGTCGAAAACCTGGCCTCGGCCAGGCGCGCGCGTGTGCACTGCAGTCGGATCGGATGTCGTCATGATGAAGATCTCCCACGCGGCAAGAGGGCCTGAAAACAAGCAAGTAGCACAAATTATTGCCACTGTTACGCACGGTTGCAAGCGACAAACCGCGATCATCAACGCTGCACTGCAACCGGAATTGTCGACGGCAAAATAAATCACATAACAAACGCATTTGTGTTGCGACATCGTCAGAGTTTCCGGTGTATGATTTGCGCAACTGATCCGTTGAGGAGGTCCCCGATGCCAGCACTTGCTGAAGTCCTGTCGACCAATGCGCCTCGTCCCGCTCCGCGTGGAAGTGATCTGCCCACCTGCCCGGTCTGCGCCGATTCCATGGTCGCCGCGGAGGCTTCGGCTTTTGTGGCCGACAACGTCATCAGCTATCTGTGGAGCTGCGATACTTGCGGCTATGGTTTCGTCACCAAGCATGCGGTGAAGCGATTCAGCTGCAATTGACGCGGTGCACGTCACGCGCATCGCATTGGTTTACAAATCGTTAGTTGCTCATCTGATCGTGGCGCGTTGAGCGCCACTTTTGGTTTCTGACGATCGCAATCGATGGAATCGCCATCCAATCTGATCGATGGGTGCAATGGCGCAATCGGCGGGATGACAGCTGAGGCCTACAGCGCCGGGATATCGCCGCGCGCCCAGTCTTCGCGGGTCTGCTGCCGAAACGCCTCGAACGTGCCGTTGCCGATCGCCTCGCGGATGCCGCTCATCAGGCTCTGGTAGTAAGCGATGTTGATCTCCGACAACAGCATGGCGCCGAGCGTCTCGCCCGACTTCACCAGATGATGCAGATAAGCCCGCGAGCAATTGCGCGTCGACGGCCAATTACTCTCCGCGTCGAGCGGACGCGGGTCGTCGGCATGGCGCGCGTTGCGCAGGTTCACCGAACCAAAGCGGGTAAACGCCACACCGTGGCGTCCGTTCCTTGTCGGCATCACGCAATCGAACATGTCGATGCCGCGCGCCACCGCCTCCAGAATATCCTCCGGCGTGCCGACGCCCATCAGATAGCGCGGCCGGTCCTGCGGCAGCACCGGCGCGGTCTCCTCGATCATCGCCAGCATCACTTGTTGCGGCTCGCCGACCGCCAGCCCGCCGATCGCATAGCCGTGGAACCCGATCTCGATCAGCCCGCGCGCGCTTTGCTGGCGTAGCTCCGGCACGTCGCCGCCCTGCACGATACCGAACAGCATGTGACCCTGCGGCGCGTGCTCGAAGGCGCGCTTGCAGCGTTCCGCCCAGCGCAGCGACAACCGCATCGCGCGGTCGATGTCGTCGCGCTCCGCCGGCAGCCGCACGCATTCGTCGAGCTGCATCGCGATGTCGGAGCCGAGCAACAGCTGCACTTCGATGGCACGCTCCGGCGATAGCTCGATCGCCGCGCCATCGATATGCGAGCGAAAATTCACCGCCTTCTCGGTGACCTTGCGCAGCTGCGCCAGCGACATCACCTGGAAGCCGCCGGAATCGGTCAGCATCGGCCCGTTCCAGGTGGTGAATTTCTGCAGGCCGCCGAGCGCTGCGATCCGCTCGGCGCCGGGCCGCAGCATCAAATGATAGGTGTTGCCGAGCACGATGTCGGCGCCGGCGTCACGCACCTCGCGCCAATGCAGCCCCTTCATGGCGCCGAGCGTGCCGACCGGCATGAAGGCCGGCGTACGCACCACGCCATGCGGCGTGGTCAGCCGGCCGAGCCGTGCCGCGTCGCTTTGGCCGATGAGTTCGAAGTGATTGGCGAGCGTCATGAGCGTTCCGGAAACAGCAGGCAGGCGTCGCCATAGGAATAGAACCGATAGCCGGTGGCAATGGCGTGCGCATAGGCCCGCTGCATGGTCTCGCGGCCGGCGAACGCCGACACCAGCATGAACAGCGTCGAGCGCGGCAGATGGAAGTTGGTCATCATCAGGTCGACCGCCTTGAAGCGATAGCCCGGGGTGATGAAGATCGCGGTGTCGTCGGCGAACGGCTGGATGCTGCCGTCGTCGGCCGCCGCACTTTCCAAGAGCCGCAGCGAGGTGCTGCCGACCGCGACGATGCGGCAGCCCTTGGCGTGCACCGCATTCAGCGCATCCGCGGTGGCACGCGAAATGGTGCCCCATTCGGCGTGCATCTTGTGATCTTCGGTGTCGTCGACTTTCACCGGCAGGAAGGTGCCGGCGCCGACATGCAGCGTGACGCGGTGGATGCTGACGCCGCGTGCGGCCAGCGCCGCTTCCAGTTCGGGCGTGAAATGCAGCCCGGCGGTCGGCGCCGCCACGGCGCCTTCATGGGCCGCGAACATGGTTTGATAGTCGGCGGCGTCGCGGTCGTCCGGCGCGCGCTTCGAAGCGATATAGGGCGGCAGCGGCGGCGCGCCGAGCTCGGCGATCGCCTGGTCGAGCGTGGGGCCGTGAAACGAGAACGAAAGCGTGATCTCGCCGGCTTCGCCCTTGTGCTCCACCGTGGCGTCCAATTGCCCGAGCAGGCAGACCCGGCCGTCATGGCCGAAGCGGACAACGTCGCCTTCGTTGAGTTTCTTGGCGCCCTTGACCAGCGCCTGCCAGCGCGAGCCGTCGAGCCGCTTGATCAGCGTCGCCTCGATCTTGGCCTCGCTGTCGCGGCCGATGCGGCGGCCACTGAGCTGCGCGGCAATGACGCGGGTGTCGTTGACCACCAGCGCGTCGCCGGGGGCGAGCCAGTCCGGCAGATCGCGCACCACGCCGTCATGCAGCGCCGCGCCGGGCCTGACCACGAGGAGGCGCGCGGCATCGCGCGGCTGCGCCGGCCGCAGCGCGATCGCCGTGGCCGGCAGCTCAAAGTCGAATAGATCGGTGCGCATCAAGCCGCCCCTGCGGCGCCCGGATCCTCGGACCCTGGGCGGAATTCTACCAGACGCATCCACATCCGAGACGTTTCGAAAATGGACCGCCTCTCCGCGTCATGGCCGGGCTTGTCCCGGCCATCCACGGAAACGTCGACAGCCATGCTTGTGGGCGTGGATGGCCGGGACAAGCCCGGCCATGACGTGTTGGGCGAAGTGCCTAATTGTCGACGCACCATTTGCGGTCCGCGCCTGAGAAACCGCGTCCTCACCGGATCTCGAAGGACGATGCTCCTCATGGTTCGAGACGCGCTCGGGCGCGCCCCTCACCATGAAGGCTCAGCGGCAATCAGGCCGCGGCGTCGTCGGCGGCCATCCGGGCCTTGACGATCTTGTCGGGGTCCTTCACCGGCTCGCCGCGCTTGATCTTGTCGACGTTCTCCATGCCGTCGACCACCTTGCCCCACACCGTGTACTGGTTGTTGAGGAACGAGGCGTCGTCGAAGCAGATGAAGAACTGGCTGTCGCCGGAGTCCGGGCTGGCGGCGCGGGCCATCGAGGTGGTGCCGCGGACGTGCGGCTCCTTGTTGAACTCGGCCTTCAGCTTCTGGCCCGAGCCGCCGGTGCCGGTGCCCTGCGGACAGCCGGTCTGCGCCATGAAGCCTTCGATGACGCGGTGGAACACGACGCCGTCGTAGAAGCCTTCGCGGACCAATTCCTTGATCCGGGCGACGTGGTTCGGCGCCAGATCCGGGCGCATCTCGATGGTGACCGGGCCCTGGGTGGTGTCGAGGATCAATGTGTTTTCGGTAACGGCCATGATGGGGATTCCTATTGGCTGAATTATTTGACGATTACTTTTCGATGATTACTTGATGTCGGAGGCGACCTGGACTTTGACCATCTTGTCGGGGTCGCTGACCGCGCCGCTGGCGGAGCCGGCAGGTGCCTTCTTCAGCTTGTCGACGACGTCCATGCCGGTCACCACTTCGCCGATCACGGTATATTGGCCGTTGAGCCCGGAGCCGTCGGCGAACATGATGAAGAACTGCGCATTGGCGGTGTCGACGCTGTCGCCGCGCCGCGCCATGCCGACGATGCCGCGCTTGAACGGCACCTGGGAGAATTCCTGCTTCAGGTTGGGATATTTCGAGCCGCCGGTGCCGTTGAAGTTCTGGCCGTCGCCGGTCTGCGCCATGAAGCCGTCCATCACCCTGTGGAACGGCACGTTGTTGTAGAAGCCTTCGCGGGTCAGCTGCTTGATGCGCTCGGCGTGCTGCGGCGCCAAATCGGTGCGCAGCTTGATCACGATGCGACCCTTGGTGGAATCGATCACGATCGCATTGGCCTTGTCGAGATTGGCCGGCAGCGGTTGGGCGATGGCGGGAGCCGCGCAGAGCAGCGCGGCGATGAGGCCTAGAATTCGGATCATGGTAACTCCGGATCAGAGAGAAAAGCCGGTCAGCCGGCGAATTTGGTGGTCAGGCTGTGGGCGACCTGCGGCGGCACGAAGGCCGAAACATCGCCGCCCATCTGAGCGATCTGCCGCACCAGTGTGGCGGTGATCGGGCGGACGCTCACCCCGGCCGGGATGAACACCGTATGGACGTCGGGCGCCATGGTCTCGTTCATGCCGGCGATCTGCATCTCGTAGTCGAGATCGGTGCCGTCGCGCAGGCCGCGGATCATGATGGTCGCGCCGACCCGCTGCGCCGCGGTGACGGTCAGATTGTCGTACGTGGTGCAGTCGAAGGCGCAATGCGCGGCGGCTGCGACCGGCGCGAACACCGTCTCCACCATCTCCAGCCGTTCCTGGGTGGAAAACAGCGGCTTTTTGCCGGGATGCACCCCGATCGCCACGATCAGCCGGTCGCACAGCGCCACGGCGCGGCTGACGACATCGAGATGGCCGTTGGTGACGGGGTCGAACGAGCCTGGATAGAGAGCAATACGGGGCATCCCCCCCCTCTAGCCTGCCGACCGCGGGCTCGCAAGCCGGTCCGGCTCCGGCGCGCCCCGCGGCTGCGTCAAGGTTTATTTTCGACCTCGCCGTGAACCATTTGGGGGCTCGCGCGTCATCCGGGTGCGACACGCGAAAACTCTGAAAACATTGCGGGTTTTCTCGCATTGTTTCGTAACGCCGAAGCGATGAAACAATTCGGTGCTGCGACGAAGCCTTATTCCAGGACGGACGAAAAGCTCCTGAAACCGGAGCTGGGTAAACCGCCAGCATAGGGAAGCGACAAACTAACCGGACCGCAAAGGTCCATCCGACAGGGGTTCGTCATGATCAAGGCTCTTTCAGCAATCGCCGTCGCCGCGTTCGTTGCAGCCGCCCTGACGCTTTTGCCGGGCTTTGCGCCGCAGGTCGAAGCCAGCGTGCCGGTGGCGCTGGCCAAGAGCGACCGGCTCGACATCCGCCCGGTCGGCCGCGACTGCTCCGAGCAGGCCTGGCCGAATTTCGAGGCCTCCTGCCTGCGCACCGCCGGCGCCAAGACCCTGACGATCCGCGAAGCCCGGCTGGTCACCACCGAGCGCCGCTAACCGAATTCGAGTTTACCAAAGCGCTTCCTCCAAGTAGCGCTCTTCGAAGGCCCCCGGAGTGCCCGCCGGGGGCCTTTTCGATTCGGAGTATGCCAAGACGGGGCGGCCCTCCGGGGAGCGAACCTGCCGAATCTCCCGGCCTCACCAATTCATCCGCGCGCCGGCGGAGATCTGATGGCTGGTGGCGTTGCTGCGGAATTCGCCGTTGTAGGCGGCGAACAGCCGGAACGATTCGGTGCGCCAGCCGGACAGCTTGGCGCCGACCAGCGCGGCGTTGCGGCCGGGCTTGGCGGCGTCGACCAGGAAGGCTTCGTCGAGCAGCGCCGCCTGGCTGACCAGCGTGGTGTCGCGCAGGTCATAGCCCCAGCCGAGCTTCAGCTCCGGCATCAAGGTGGTGCCGTCGAGCGTGCGCAGCCGCGCGCTGAACGCGGCGCCCGCTGTGCTGGTCAGCTTCTCATAGGTCTGTGCGGCATAGACCAGACCGATCGGCAGCTGGCTTTCGCTGTAGCCGTCGCGGCGAAAGCCCTGCCAGCTCAGGCCGGCAAACGGCTTCACGGTCAGATCCGGCGTCAGCGCAAAGCGGTAGCCGGCCTCCAGCGTGGTGCCGACGCCGATGCCGTTGGCGTTGCCTTGCAGGCCTGAAGGCGCCAGCAGGATCTGGCGGGTGGTCGAGCTCTGGCTCGGACCGGCGGCGACCCGCAGGTCGACCACCGCGGCGCCCGGCGTCCAGCTCGCATAGGCGGCGCCGGCGTAAGTATCCGACGTGCCGCGAATGTCGGTGCTGGTGGCCGTGGTCCGGGCGTAGCCGAACGCAGCACCGGCAAGCAGATTGTTGGAGAACCAGCGGTCGGCGCCGAGCGTGAAGCCGCCGCTGACCGCCTTGGAGCCGGCCAGATCGCCAGAGTCGCCGATCCGGCTGCTGCGGCCGAAGCCTTGCCCCCACAGCGACCAGCCGTCCTGGACGCGCTGCGCCGGGGCGATGCTGGCCAATGCGTTGACCGCCGAATTGGTCCCGGCCGTCATGGTGTTGCGACCGGCATAGGACATCTCGAAGGCTTGCGCGGTGCCGGTGTGGCCCTGCTCGCCGCCCGCGGCCAGGGCGTCCTGACGATCGCCGATCGAGCCCAGGAAGCCGGAGAACGCCTGCAACGGCGCGCTGGCGATCGCCGGCTGACCGGGGCCGCCCAATTGGGTCAGCGCCTTGTCCAATTCCGCGACGGTGTCGAGCTTGTACAGCGCGTCGTACAGCGCCTTTCCGTCGGCCTGCGGCATGGTGCCGGAGGCGGCGCGTTCGCCGTCGAGAATTTTGGCGACCGACCGCTGCGAGGCGCCGAGCTTGTCGGTGCTCGCCAGCGCGCCGTAGCTTGCCGGCGTCACCACCAGGGCGATCGAGGTCGAATTGTAAATCAGGTCGAAGCGGCCGTTGGCCGGCAGTCCGGAGCTCGGCTGCACCAGCGTCGAGAACGCGCCCGCGGTCGAGGCGCCGTTCTGCGCCTGCACGAAGGCGTATTCGCTGCCGATCGGCGGCGTGTAGTTGCTGACGGTGCCGACGCTGCCGCGCAGCACCGGCGTCAGCGTGCCGGCGGCATAGAACACGTTGCCAGCGCCGGTGACGTAGATCTTGTCATAGGTGCCGGGGCCGCCTGGAACGATCAGCGAGCCGTCGACGTCGATCCTGGTATTCGCCGTCGAGGTCAACGTGACATTGCCGTTGAAGGTCAGCGTGCCGACCGAGTTGCCGTTCAGCACGGTGCCGGCCGGGACCACATTGTTCGAGAAGAAATCGCCGACATTGGCCATCTTGCCGGGCGACAGCGTGCCGGCGACGACCGTGTTGCCGACCACGGTGCCAAAACCCGCCAGCGTGGCCGGCTGCGCCACCTCGAGCTTCTTACCCGAAGCCACCGTGAGCGTGCCGTCGACCGCGAGCGTGCCGAGTTGCGCCAGCACGTTGCCGCCGGCATTGGTGCGTCCGGAGATCGTCAGGATGCCCGCGCCGGTGTTGGCGAGGTCGCCCTGGGTGGTGAGCAACTGACTCCAATACGCGGTTTGATTGTCGGCGACCGAGACGATGGCATTGGCGGCCAGCGTGGTCGGGCCGTCGGTGGCGCGATCGAGCCGGATCAGGCCGTAACCGAACACGGCGTCGACGCCGGCCGCGCCGAGATCCTCGGTCGTCGAGAACAGCAGATGCGCGAGATCCTGCGCATTGTAGTTCGGATTGGCCTGGATCAGCACGGCGATCGCGCCGGAGACGGTCGGCGCCGCCATCGAGGTGCCCTGCGCGAAGCCGTAAGTGTTCTGCGGAATCGTCGAATAGACCGGCGCCTTGGTCTTGTCGTCGCCGCCCGGCGCCGCCACGCACCAGCTCGCGGTGACGCCGCAATAGTTGGAGTACCAGGCCGCCGCCTTGGTGATGCCGACCGACATCACGGCGACGATCTGCCCGTTCTGGCTTTGCAGCGGCGTGCCGTCGAACAGCTGGCCCTGATCGTCGTAGACGCCGAGCCCGGCATGCGCCGGGTTGAGGAACGGCAACAGCGCGAGGCCCGAGGGATTGTTGGCGGCGACGGGATTCTTGCCGCGGTCGTTGCCGTTGGCGGCGACGATGATCTTGCCGGCCTGCAGCACGTTCATCGCCGCGTTGCCCTCGTCGGTGACGTCGTTGATGGTCCATTTCTTCAGCCCGGTGTAGGCGTCGAAATTCGGGCCGTAGCTGGCGTTGTAGACCATGGTGCCGGACAGGCCGGCGAAGTAGTTCAGCGCCAATACAGAGGAGTCGCCGCCGACAGTGGAATACCCCTCCTCGGCGATCGCGCGCAGCGGAATGACCTTCGCGTCATAGGCCACGCCGTGGGCATCGACGTTGTCGAACTTTTCCGCCGCCACGAGGCCGGAGACGTGCGAGCCGTGGATGTCGTTCTTCAGCGCGCTCTGCGGCGTCAGATCGTTGGGGTCGTAGGTCTCGCCGTCGCGGACCACGTAGTTCTTGCCGAGATTGGTCAACAGCTTGTTCGACAGCGCCGCATTGGTCAGATCGAAGCCGGTGTCGGCGACGGTGACGACGACGCCGGCGCCGGTGAAGTTGCGACTATAGGCTGCCTGGGCGTGGATCAGATCGAGATTCCAGGTCTGCAACACCGGGTCCGGCAGCGGGTTCGGCAGGTTCGGCGAGGTGTTGCTGGCCATCGCGACGTTTTGATAGGAGGTCGCGCTGAGCCCCGAAACGGCCGCGGTTCTCGTCGCCGGCGCGGCATTCGGCGCCAGCATCATCGGCTGACCCGACGTCAGCACGCCGAGATCGGCGGCCGTGGTGACGTCGCGCAAGGCGCGCGACGACAGGCTCCCCGCGTGCTGAACGACGGCGTCCCGCAGCCGCGGATCGCGATACGTGCTGTCATAGACCTGGGCGATCAGTTCGCGTTCGCCCTGGCGCAGTGCTTGGGCGAGCCGCTCTTTCAAGTCCGAGGGCAATACGGAGCGTGCAGCCGAGTTCGGCTTGGCGGGGATTTCCGCCGCCTGCAGCACAGCCGAAACCGGAGCGGCAACGAGAAACGTCGTGCACAACAACAGCTTCGAGACATCACGAAAGAACCCAGCCCCCACGAAACACCCCCTTGATAGTCGGCGCAGCCGCGCCCGCCTTCGTTGCGGTCGCTACGCGGAACGTAGTTCAGTGCGCTCGACCCTTGTTCCCTTCTAGGACGACGGCGGCGGACTCGAACAGCGCGCGATGCGCCGGTTTGCGGGGTACGTGGCGTTTTCCTTTGACCGAGCGTCTCAACCGCCGCCGGGACCCGCCGCGCCGGCCATCGACCGCAGCGAAAGCCCCGGCCGGTTCACCCCGCGAGTGAATC
Organism: Rhodopseudomonas palustris BisB18; assembly: GCF_000013745.1. Taxonomy (GTDB): domain Bacteria; phylum Pseudomonadota; class Alphaproteobacteria; order Rhizobiales; family Xanthobacteraceae; genus Rhodopseudomonas_A; species Rhodopseudomonas_A palustris_F. The sequence goes on along the minus strand of NC_007925.1, from coordinate 2,811,599 downwards.
TCGCAAGCCACAACCAACATAATGTCGTAAGCTGCCGGTAACGCCGCTACACTGGCGCTACCGCCCCGCCGCGACACCGCACGATCCGACCGAACTACAACCGTCATTCCGACCGGCCCGTCATGTCGCCGCTGCCCCGACTGTTTTACGTCACCTCCGGATTGGACCCTGCCAACGCCTTCGCGACCTGGCGCGCGGTGATATCGCCGCTGTTCGAGCCGCACCCCTGCGGGCCGTTCAAGAAGACGCCCACCGGATCGGCCTACGGCATCATCATCGGCGACCTGATCATCGCCAAGGTGGCATTCAACGCGCAGAATTTTCTGCGCGACGGCGAGCTGATCGCGGCCACGCCGGACCATTTGTTGTTGCACCTCTACGTCAGCGGCGGCTTCAACGGCGTGGTCACCCGGCAACCGACGACGATCGGCCCGGGCAAGGTTGCCCTGATCGATCTGGCCTGCCCAATCGCCACCCGGGCCTTCGCATCCAACACGGTGTGCCTGATCGTTCCGCGCAGATTGCTCGGCGAGCTGCCGTTGCAGTCACTCAAGCCGCGGCTCGACTCATTCCGCAACGACCTGCTCGCGGCGCATATGCTGTCGTTGCTGGAGCGCAGCGCTCAACTCACCAGCGCCGATGTCGCGGCGACGGTGGCCGAGACCGTGGATTTTCTCCAACGGCTGCTGGCAGCTGAACCGGACCAATCGTTGGCGCAGCGCGGCTCCGACGAAACCGTGCTCACGCTCGCCGAAGCGCTGATCCGCGACAATCTCGCGCTGGCGGAATTGTCGCCGGATTGGCTGGCGCTGCAGCTCGAGGTCTCCCGCGCGTCGCTGTACCGGCTGTTTGCCAGCCGCGGCGGCATCATGCGCTATGTTCAGGAACGCCGGTTGCTGGCGGTGCAGGCGGCGCTCAGCGATCCCTTGGAAACCCGGCGTCTGTCCCGCCTCGCCGCCGATCTCGGCTTCAAGAGCGAAGCGCATTTCAGCCGCGCGTTTCGCGGCCGCTTCGAGATGACCGCCAGCGCCTATCGCAAGTCGCAGCTCGAAGCCTCGTCGACGATCAAGCTCACCAACCCGGCCGTGGTGCAGCAATGGTGGATGACGGTGAGCGCGCAAGCGGCGGAGCCGTCAGGCTGACCGCGCCGCCAACAATTGACCCGCCAGCCAGCGGACGACAGCCTCAGCCGCCGTCCTGCCCGTTGTCATGGCCGTTGCCGTTGCCGTTCTCGGTGTCTTCACCGATGCGCTCGACCGAGACCACGTGCTCGTCCTCGGCGGTGTTGAACACCGTGACGCCCTGGGTGGAGCGGCCGACGATGCGGATGCCGCCGACCGGGCAGCGGATCAATTGCCCCTTGTCGGTCACCAGCATGATCTGATCTTCCTCCTCCACCGGGAACGAGGCCACCAGCTTGCCGTTGCGCGCGTTCACCGCCATCGCGACGATGCCTTTGCCGCCGCGGCCGGTGGTGCGGTACTCGAACGACGAGGTCCGCTTGCCGAAACCGTTCTCGCTCAGCGTCAGCACGAACTGCTCGTTAGCCGACATCTCGGCGTAGCGATCCGGACTGAGCGAGGCGATCGCGTCGACCTCCTCCGGCTCGGCGTCGGCGACTTCCGCCGCCAATTCGCTGCCCTCGACCGCCTCGGCCTCTTCGCCGGTGGCGGCGCGGCGAATCGCGCCGGATTGCTTCAGATAGGTGGAGCGTTCGGCCGGGTTGGCATCGAAATGCCGCAGGATGGTCAGCGAGATCACCTGATCGCCATTGGCGAGCGCCATGCCGCGCACGCCCATCGAGGCGCGGCTCTGGAACACGCGGACGTCGGTCACCGCGAAACGGATGCACTGGCCGCCGGCGGCGGTCAGCAGCACGTCGTCGCGATCGGTGCAGATCTGAACGTCGACGATCGCCTCGCCCTCGTCCAGCTTCATCGCGATGATGCCGGAACGGCGCACATCGACGAAGTCCGACAGCTTGTTGCGGCGGACGGTGCCGCGAGTGGTGGCGAACATCACGTCGAGCTCGGCCCAGGAGGATTCATCCTCCGGCAGCGGCATGATGGTGGTGATGCGCTCGCCCTGCTCCAGCGGCAGGATGTTGATCAAGGCCTTGCCGCGGCCGTTCGGCGGCGCGATCGGCAACCGCCAGACCTTTTCCTTGTAGACCTGGCCGCGCGACGAGAAGAACAGCACCGGCGTATGCGTCGAGGCGACGAACAGCCGGCTGACAAAGTCCTCCTCGCGGGTCTGCATGCCGGAGCGGCCCTTGCCGCCGCGGCGCTGCGCCCGATAGGTCGACAGCGGCACCCGCTTGACGTAGCCGGCGTGCGACACCGTCACCACCATGTCCTCGCGCTGGATCAGGTCTTCGTCTTCGACCTCGCCTTCCTGCTCGATGATGGTGGTCTTGCGCGGCGTGGCGAATTCCGCCTTCACCGCCGCAAGTTCTTCCTTGATGATGGTCTGCACCCGAGCACGGGACCGCAAGATCTCCAGGTAGTCGGCGATCTCGATCGCCAGCTTGTCGAGCTCTTCGGAAATTTCCTCGCGGCCCAACGCGGTCAGGCGCGCCAGCCGCAGATCGAGGATCGCCTTGGCCTGCTCGAACGACAGCCGCGCGGTGCCGTCGGCATTCAGCCGATGCCGCGGATCGTCGATCAGCGTGATCATCGCCGCGACGTCCTTGGCCTCCCAATCGCGCGCCATCAAGGTGTCGCGCGCGGTGGCGGGATCGGGCGAGGTGCGGATCACCCGGATGATCTCGTCGATATTGGCGACCGCGATGGCGAGGCCGACCAGCACATGGGCGCGGTCGCGCGCCTTGTTGAGCAGGAATTTGGTGCGGCGGGTCACCACCTGTTCGCGGAACGCCACGAACAGCCGCAATAGATCCTTCAGGTTCATCAGCTGCGGACGGCCGGCATCGAGCGCCACCATGTTGGCGCCGAAATTGGTCTGCAGCGGCGTGAAGCGATACAGCTGATTCAGCACCACGTCGGGCACCGCATCCCGCCGCAATTCGATCACCACGCGAAAACCGTCGCGGTCGGATTCGTCGCGCAGATCGGAGATACCTTCGATCTTCTTCTCGCGCACCAGTTCGGCGATGCGCTCCACCATGGTGGCCTTGTTCACCTGGTAGGGAATTTCCGAGATGATGATCGCTTCGCGATCCTTGCGGGTCGGTTCAATGGCGACCTTGCCGCGCATCACGATCGAGCCGCGGCCGGTGTGATAGGCCAGCCGGATGCCGGCGCGGCCCAAAATGATGCCGCCGGTCGGGAAATCCGGACCCGGCACGATCTTGGTGAGATCGTCGATGCTGAGCGCAGGATCGTCGATCAGCGCTACGCAGGCGTCGATCACCTCGCCGAGATTGTGCGGCGGGATGTTGGTCGCCATGCCGACGGCGATGCCGCCGGCGCCGTTGACCAACAGATTGGGGAATTTCGCAGGCAGCACCCGGGGCTCGCGGAACGAGCCGTCATAGTTGTCCTGATAGTCGACGGTGTCCTTGTCGAGATCGTCGAGCAACAGCTGCGCGATCTTGGTCAGCCGGGACTCGGTGTACCGCATCGCGGCCGCGGAATCGCCGTCGACCGAACCGAAATTGCCCTGGCCGTCGATCAGCGGCACGCGCATCGAGAAGTCCTGCGCCATCCGGACCATGGCGTCATAGACAGACTGGTCGCCGTGCGGGTGATACTTACCGATGACGTCGCCGACGGTACGCGCCGACTTGCGATACGGCTTGTTCCACTCGAAGCCGTTCTCGTACATCGCGTAGAGAATGCGCCGGTGCACCGGCTTCAAGCCGTCGCGGGCGTCCGGCAACGCGCGGGCCACGATCACGCTCATCGCGTAATCGAGGTAGCTGCGTTTCATCTCGTCGAGAATTGAAACGGGGCGGATATCCGAGGGCGCCGGCGGCTCCCCAGGTTTGTTGTCGTCGGTGTCGGCCAAAGGTGATTTCCGGTCAGAATCTGTTTCGCATTTTATAGCCGATCCGGGGCTGCCGAACCACCCTTAAACGGTTCCGGCCGAGGGTTTTTCCGTTAATTTTTCCAATTACTTACGCGGCAGCTGCGGCTTACTCAACGGGTCATTCCGGGGCGCGAGGCCGCAGGCCGAGCGAACCCGGAATCCTGCCGCAAGCACGGACAATGGCGCGGCACCCGTCGCAAGATTCCGGGTTCGCTCGCAGCTTCGCTGCTCGCGCCCCGGAATGACGGCGTCGGCGCGGAGGACGACACGCGTACGCCTACCACTCGTGCGCTGCAGATCCGGGGCCATTACGATACGCGGTTTCTGGAATGGTCCCGGTTCTGCGGAGCAGCGCTTCGCGCTGCGCCGCGCCCGGGACACCAGGCCGCAAAGCTGGGCGTTGAGGCCGCCCTTACTCCGGATGCTGAACCGCGCCGAACCGGCTGATCACGGTGTCGCGCTTGGTCGGGTCGACCCGCACCGTCATGACGAAGCGGCCGTCCTCAAGTTCTTTCTCCAACACCTCGGCGTTGCGATGCAGCCAGCTGACGCCGGCGCCGTCGGCGGCGTCGATGGAAAGATCGAGCGTGATCCTGGCCGCTGCCAGCCGATCCTCGATCGCCAGCAACAGCGCGTCGATGCCCTCGCCGGTGACGGCCGACACCAACAGGCAGGGATGCTCCGGATCGCGCCTGGCCGCGATGTTGCGCAGGTTGGCCAGTTCGTCGGCGGCGAAGCGGTCGATCTTGTTCCAGACCTCGATGATGCGGCCGCCGCCGCCGGCCTCCGGATCGATGCCGAGCTGGCGCAGCACGGCGGCGACGTCGTCCTGCTGGGCGTCGGCGTCTTCGTGCGCGATGTCGCGGACGTGGAGAATGAGATCGGCTTCCAACACCTCTTCCAGCGTGGCGCGGAACGCCGCCACCAGCTGGGTCGGCAAATTGGAGATGAAGCCCACGGTGTCCGACAGCATCGCCTTGCCGCCGTGCGGCAGCGTCAGCGCGCGCAGCGTCGGATCGAGCGTGGCGAACAGCATGTCGGCGGCTTGCACCTCGGCGCGGGTCAGCCGGTTGAACAGCGTCGACTTGCCGGCATTGGTGTAGCCGACCAGCGCCACCACGCGGTACGGCACACGCTGCCGGCCGGCGCGATGCAGCCGCCTGGTGCCCTGGACCTTCTTGATCTCGTTTTCGATCTTGCTGATGCGGTCGCCGATCAGTCGGCGGTCGGCCTCGATCTGGGTTTCGCCGGGGCCGCCCATGAAGCCGAAGCCGCCGCGCTGCCGCTCCAAATGGGTCCAGGAGCGCACCAACCGCGAGCGCTGATAGTTGAGATGCGCGAGTTCGACCTGCAGCGCGCCTTCCTTGGTCTTGGCCCTGCGGCCGAAAATCTCCAGGATCAGCCCGGTGCGGTCCAGCACCTTGGCGCTCCAGGCCTTCTCCAGATTGCGCTGCTGGATCGGCGACAGCGCGCAGTCCATCACCACCAGATCGGCCTCGTGGGCCTTGATGGCGCCTAAGATCTCTTCGACCTTGCCCTTGCCCAGATAGGTCGCCGGACGGATCTGGCCGATCGGCGCCAGGATGGCTTCCGCCACGGTGAGGTCGATCGCCAGCGCAAGGCCGGCGGCTTCCTCGAGCCGGGCCTGTGAACTGCGTTGGGCATGAATCTCCGCTTGCGGGTCGGGATCGCCCCGACGCGCACGCAGATACGGACCGATGACGACGGCTCGCCCGGTCGGCTGGTTGCCTGACGGCCGAGGCCGGTCAGCGTCCCCTTCGAAGCTCCGGGGTTCCAATTAGGTTGTGCTCAAGCTGGGGCGTCCTCGCCACCTTCGAACAGCTGGATCGGAGCACCCGGCATGATGGTGGAGATCGCATGCTTGTAGACCAGCTGCGAATGTCCGTCGCGCCGCAGCAGCAGGCAGAAATTGTCGAACCAGGTGACAATGCCTTGCAGCTTGACCCCGTTGACCAGAAAGATCGTGAGTGGCGTTTTGGTCTTACGTACGTGGTTGAGAAAAGTATCCTGTAGATTCTGTGCGCGGTCGGCCGCCATTTTTTTTATCCCGAGTGTCGTTTTGTTTCTTTTTTTAAACCAGACGCCGCTCCCTGCAGGGAGAATTGCCTCGGTTGCCACCCAGCCCTGAGATCCCCCTCCGGCTAGATGTCAAGACGATTAGACGGCACGGGTGGTTTGAAGGCAAGCCAGTTCGCGCGGTGGTGGTGCAGCGACGGACAGAAAGTTCATGAAAAACTCGAAAAGCGGTGGAATTGCTCCCGCAGCCGCCTGGTAATTTTACCAGGTTTACCGTCGCCGATAAGTTGTCCATCGATCGCCACCACAGGCATCACGATCTGGCTGGAGGCGGTGACGAAGGCTTCGGCGGCGCCAAACGCCTCCTGCGGGGTGAACGGCCGCTCCTCGAATCGCAGCTGCAGCGCCGCCAGCGCCTCGATCAGCACCGCCCGGGTGATGCCCGGCAGGATGCCGCTGTCGGCGGAGCGGGTCACCACCCGGCCCTCCTTGGTGACGATCCAGGCATTGCTGGAGGCACCCTCGGTGACGTGGCCGTCGCCGTCGACATACCAGGCCTCATAGGCGCCCTGCTCGCGCGCCGCCTGCTTCGCCAGCACGTTGGGCAACAGCGCCACCGACTTGATGTCGACCCGCGGCCAGCGATTCTCCGGATAAGTGATCACCTTGATGCCGTGCGCCGCGGTGTCCTGATTCTTGGCAAAATTCAGCGGCCGCGCGGTGACCACGATGCTGGGCTTCACCGAGGCCGGCGGAAAGCCGTGGTCGCGCCGCGCCACGCCGCGGGTGACCTGCAGATAGACGATGCCGTAGCCGACCCGGTTGCGCCGGACCACCTCGCGCAGCACGATCTGCAGCGCCGCCAGCGGCATCGGCATCGCGATCCGCAATTCGCCTAAAGAGCGCTGCAGCCGCGCCATGTGCCGGGGATAGTCGACGATCTGGCCGCCACGGATTTCGCAGACCTCATAGACGCCGTCGGCGAATTGATAACCGCGATCCTCGATGTTGACGCAGGCGTCACGCAGATCCTGATAGTGGCCGTTGACATAGGCGATGCGAGCCATGTTCCATTCCAATTGAAAATTCAGCGAACGCTCAGCCGACGCCGAGCGCCTTGAGCTTGCGATGCAGCGCCGAGCGCTCCATGCCGACGAATTCGGCGGTGCGGGAGATGTTGCCGGAAAACCGGCTGATCTGCGCGATCAGATAGTCGCGTTCGAACACCTCGCGGGCCTCGCGCAGCGGCAGCCCCATGATGTGCTCGCCATTGGTGCCGGTCGGCATGGTCGGCACCATCGAGCCGACGTCCTGCGGCAGCATGTCGGCGGTGATGATCACCTCCGGGCCGCCGCCGGCCAGAATCATCACCCGCTCGACGTTGTTGCGCAACTGCCGGACGTTGCCCGGCCAGACGTGCGACTGCAGCACCGCCATGGCGTCGGCGCCGATCTGGCGTTTCGGCAGCCCGGTGGCGAGCGAGATCTGATCCATGAAATATTCGATCAGTTCGGGAATGTCCTCGCGGCGCTCCGACAAGGGCGGCACCCGGATCGGCACCACCGAGAGCCGGTGATAGAGATCCTCGCGGAAGCGGCCTTCGGCGATCTCCTCCTCGAGATTTCGCGCCGTCGAGGAGACGATGCGGACGTCGACATTGACCTTGATGGTGCCGCCGGCGCGCTGGAAGGTCTGATCGACCAGCACCCGCAGAATCTTGTTCTGGGTCTCGCGCGGCATGTCGCCGATTTCGTCGATGAACAGCGTGCCGCCATGCGCCTCTTCCAGCGCGCCGGCCTTGCGCGGCTGCTCGCCGTTGCTCTGCTCGACGCCGAACAGCTCGACCTCCATGCGCTCCGGGGTGATCGCCGCGGCGTTGATCACCACGAACGGGCCCTCGGAGCGGCCGGAGGCGTTGTGCAACGTCCGCGCCGCGAGCTCCTTGCCGGCGCCGCTTGGGCCGACGATCAGGATCCGGCTATTGGCTTTCGCCGCGCGCTCGATGGTCTGGCGCAGCTGATTCATGCAGGCGGAATGCCCCATCAGCGTCGAGGCGATCGGCGCCTGCTGCTTCAATTCCTTGACTTCGCGTTTCAACCGCGAGGTCTCCAGCGCCCGCGTCGCCACCAGGATCAGCCGGTCCGACTTGAACGGCTTTTCGATGAAGTCGTAGGCGCCGCGCTTGATCGCCGCCACCGCGGTTTCGATGTTGCCGTGGCCGGAGATCATCACCACCGGCACGTCGGCGTGCTCGCGCTTGATCTGCTCCAGCAACTGCAGGCCGTCGAGCTTCGAGCCCTGCAGCCAGATGTCCAGGAACACCAGGTTGGGACGGCGGTTCGACACCTCGGCCAGCGCGGAATCGCTGTCGCGCGCGGTGCGGGTGGTGAAGCCCTCGTCCTCGAGGATGCCGGCGACGAGGTCGCGAATATCGGCTTCGTCGTCGACAATCAGAATGTCATTGGCCATGGGTCGCGCCTGTCATCTTAGTTGCCGCTTGTGACTGGAATTTTCGGTTCGCCCGGGATCGAGATCGCCGGCGGGCCGGGCTGTTCTTGCGGCGGCTGGCCGGAGATCGAGAAGCGCAGCCGCATCCAGGCGCCGCGCTGCCCGGGCCGCAGCAGCGATGCGTCGTTGAGTTCGATGGCGCCGCCGTGATCCGCCAGCACCCGGCCGACGATCGCCAGCCCGAGCCCGGTGCCCTTCTCGCGGGTGGTGACGTAGGGCTCGAGCAACCGCGAGCGGCTGGTCTTCGGCAGACCGATGCCGTTGTCGATGACGTCGATCACGATGTCCTCGCCCTCGCGCCCCGCCACCACTTCGATGCGGCCCTTGCCGAGTTCTTCCGGCGGCACCGCTTCGATCGCCTCGGTGGCGTTCTTGATGATGTTGGTCAACGCCTGCGAGATCAGCCGGCGATCGAACCGCGCCCGCAGCGGTTCGTCCTTGATTTCGGCGGCGATGTCGATGTCGGGATGTCCGACCCGCATCAGGAACACCGCCTGCCGCACCGTATCGGCGACGTCCTCGCCCTCAATCACCGGCTTCGGCATCCGCGCGAAGCGCGAGAACTCGTCGACCATGCGCCGGATGTCGTCGACCTGGCGGATGATGGTGTCGGTGCATTGCTCGAAGATGCCCTTGTCCTCGACGATCAGCTTGCCGAATTTGCGTTTGATGCGCTCGGCCGACAGCTGGATCGGGGTCAGCGGGTTCTTGATCTCATGGGCGATGCGGCGGGCGACGTCGGCCCAGGCCGAGGTGCGCTGCGCCGACACCAGCTCGGTGATGTCGTCCAGCGTGATGATATAGCTGTCCTGCGAGTGACTGGTCTGCTCGGCGCTGATCCGCACCGACAGATTGCGCTCGTGGCCTTCGCGATTGATGGTGACCTGGCCCTGCAGCAGGCGCTGCGCGCTCTCGCGCGCGGTCTTCATCATCTCGTCAAGTTCGGGAATGATCTCGGTCAACGGATGGCCGAGCGTTTCGGATTCGGAGTGGCCTATCAGCTTCTCGGCCGAGCGGTTGAGGATGCCGATCGAGCCCGAGGCATCGACGCCGATGATGCCGGCGGAGGCCGACGACAGCACAGCCTCGATGAAGCGGCGGCGGCTGTCGATCACCTCGCTGGCGCTGACCAACTCGTCGCGCTGGCTGCGCAATTCCTGCGTCATCTTGTTGAAGGTCTCGCCGAGATGCGCCAGATCGCCTTCGGATTTGATCACCGGCACCTGGACGTCGAGGTCGCCGGTCGACACCAGATTGGCGGCGCCCATCAGCCGGCGGATCGGCCCCACCAGCCAATTGGCGAAATTCAGCCCGATCAGCACCGACGACATCAGCACGGTGAGCGCGATCACCGTGAACAACAGCGCCAAGGTCACCTGGAAGCCGAGCCGGCTGGCTTCGATCTCGGCATATTCGGCGACGCTGGCCTGGGTCTGGCGCAGCTGCGCCACCACCCGCGGATCGAGCAGTCGCGCGACATAAAGGAAGGTGTCGCTGAACGCGCTGAGCCGGATCACCGCGGCGACGTAGTTGGCCTCGATGAACACCGCGATCTGCGGCTCGGTGTCGTCGACGTTGCTGAGGAATTCCGGCGCCGGGGTGTCGAAGTCCTGCCGGATGCCGGTCTGCGCCGATTCCAGGATGTTGCGATCCTTGTCGATCAACATCGCGCCGGGCAGATTGCGCGAGGCGGCGCCGGCGGTGAGAACCTGCCGGAAACTCTGGCGGTCCTGGTCGAACAGCGGCCGGGCATGATTGACGTCGTTGGCCATGCCGATGATGTCGCCGCGAATCAGCTGGGCGTGTTCGTGCAGATAGGCGTTGGCGACGATCAGCGAGTTCTGGATCACCGCCCGGGTCGGCCCGGAGAACAGCCGGTCCAGCCCGCGGTCGATGGTGACATTGGCGACGATCGACACCAGCACCGCCGGCAGCACCGCGATCACCGAGAACAGGCTGACGATCTGCACGTGGAGTCTGGCCGCGGCGCGTCCGCGCCGCCGCGCCTGCACCACCTGCCACAACTCGCGGGCGATGATCATCACCAGCAGCAGCACGGTGGCGGCGTTGATCAGCAGGAAGGTGACCACCACCTGCCGAGTCGGCGTGATCGGGGTCAGGCCGGTCAACACCACGAAGGTCAGGAACGCCGACAGCAGCGCCAGGGCAACCGCGAACGGCGCCAACAGCTTGTGCAGCCGGCGCCTGCGCGGTTCTGCCTTGTGCGGTTCGGAAGATGGGGCCGCCGTATCTGCGCTGGTCATACCGGGACTGGGGTGAGCGTGGAACGTGGCCGGGCTGCCGTGCGAGAACACGAGCCGACTGATGCATTCCTACAACAATGTTGCTCAATTGCGACAATTCCGCGGCGCGCTGTGGACGCGAAATTGCTCTTCATCCGGGCATTCGCTGTGGATTGCGCCGATTTAGACGCAATCCAACCGCGAAAGGTTCAACCGCCGCTGCGATAGACCTGGATATCGAGGTCGCGGATCTTCTTGCGCAGCGTGTTGCGGTTGAGGCCGAGCAGGTCGGCGGCGCGAATCTGGTTGCCGCGGGTCGCAGCCAAAGCCGCGGTCAGCAGCGGAACTTCGATCTCGCGCAGAATCCGATGGTAGAGGCCGGGCGGCGGCACGCCGTTCGGGAAGCTGGAGAAGTGCGAGGACAGGTAGGTCTCGACCGCGCCGCCGAGATTGTCGACGGTGTTGGAGATGCTGCCGCCGGACACCACCGCGGGCGGCGCCAGTTCGCCGTCGATCACCGAGCCGGTGATAACGTCCTGCGGGTACAGCGCCGCGAGCCGCCGAGCCAGATTTTCCAACTCGCGGACGTTGCCGGGCCAGCGGTGCTGCTTCAACCGCTCCAACGCCTGGGCGTCGAGCTTCTTGGCCGGCAAGCCGTCCTTCTCCGCCAGCGCGAAGAAATGCCGCACCAGGTCCGGCAGATCCTCGATGTGTTCGCGCAGCGGCGGCAACCGCAGCGGCACCACGTTGAGCCGGAAGAATAAATCTTCTCGGAACAGGCCCTGCTGGATCAAGATCCGCAGATCCTTGTTGGAGGCCGCGACGATGCGGACGTCGGTCTTGATCGGGGTGCGGCCGCCGACCGTGGTGTATTCGCCCTGCTGCAGCACGCGCAGCAACCGGGTCTGCGCTTCCATCGGCATGTCGCCGATCTCGTCGAGAAACAGCGTGCCGCCCTCGGCCTGTTCGAAGCGGCCAGAGGCGCGGGTGTTGGCGCCGGTGAAGGCGCCGCGCTCGTGGCCGAACAGTTCGGACTCGATCAGGTCGCGCGGAATCGCCGCCATGTTGACCGCGACGAACGGACCGTTGCGGCGCTTGCCGTAGTCGTGCAGCGCGCGTGCTACCAGCTCCTTGCCGGTGCCGCTCTCGCCGGAGATCATCACCGTGAGGTCGGTCTGCATCAGCCGCGCCAGCACCCGGTAGATTTCCTGCATCGCCGGCGAGCGGCCGACCAGCGGGATCGAATCGAATTCGGAATCGTCGGCGTGGCTGGCGGCGCGGTCCTTCGGTTCGGCCAAAGCGCGGCCGACGATGGCGATCAGTTCCTTCAAGTCGAACGGCTTCGGCAGATACTCATAGGCGCCGCGCTCGGAGGCGCGGATCGCGGTCATGAAGGTGTTCTGCGCGCTCATCACGATGACCGGCAGGTTGGGCCGCATCTTCTTGATCCGCGGCAGCAGGTCGAAGGCGTTCTCGTCCGGCATCACCACGTCGGTGATGACGAGATCGCCCTCGCCCTGGCTGACCCAGCGCCACAGCGTCGCGGCGTTGCCGGTCAGCCGCACCTCGTATCCGGCACGCGACAGCGCCTGATTGAGAACCGTGCGAATGGCGGTGTCGTCATCGGCGACAAGAATACTACCTGCGGGCATTGTCAGTCCTCATCTTGCATCCTGGGCGGCGCGGGACGACGCCGGCGCGTCGTCGCCAAGGCCTTGATTGTAATTCTTTGCGGTGTTGAACATCGGCAGCAGCACGCGGAACGTGGTCTTGCGCGGCTGCGACTCGCATTCGATGATGCCGCCATGGTCGCCGACGATCTTGGCCACCAGTGCAAGCCCGAGCCCGGAGCCCGACGGCTTGGTGGTGACGAACGGATCGAACAGATTCGGCAGCAGATCTTCCGGCACGCCGGGGCCGTTGTCCTTGACGCAGAACTCCAACGGCAGCGATACCCGCGATTTTTTGCCGGGCACCGACAATCGCACCCCGGGGCGGAACGCGGTGGTGAGCTGGATCTCGCCGTCGGTGCCGAGATCGACCACGGCTTCGGCGGCGTTCTTCACCAGGTTGAGAAACACCTGGATCAGCTGATCCTGATTGGCCAGCACCGGCGGCAGCGAGGGATCGTAATCTTCGCTGAATTTGATGTTGCGGGCGAAGCCGGACTGCGCCAGCCGCTTCACGTGATCGAGCACCGAATGGATGTTGACCGGGCCGCGCGCCACCGGGCGCTCGTCGCCGAACACCTCCATGCGGTCGACCAACGTGACGATGCGGTCGGCCTCGTCGCAGATCAGCCGCGTCAGCATACGGTCTTCGGATGACGCCGCCTGCTCCAGCAGCTGCGCCGCGCCGCGGATCCCGGACAGCGGGTTCTTGATCTCATGCGCCAGCATCGCCGCCAGCGCGATCACCGAGCGCGCGGCGCTGCGATGGGTCAATTGACGGTCCATCTTGTCGGCGATGGTGCGCTCCTGCAGCATCACCACGATATGGCCGGGGCGCTCGGCGAACGGCGCCACGTGCAGATCGACCTGGCGATCGGCGCCGATCCGCGGCGTGCCGAGATCGACCTTGTATTCGTTGACCGGCGAACCGGACTCGCGGACCTGATCGATCAGCGCCAGCAGCGGACTGCCGAACGGCACCAGCTCGGTGAGCGATTGGCGGCGCAACAGCTGCGTTGATATTTCGAAGAACGATTCCGCGGCCATGTTGGCGTCGACGATCTTGCCGTCGGGTGCCACCAGCATCACCGGATTCGGCAGCGCGTTGAGAATGGCATCGCCATCGGTATGCGCGGTGCGGCGCGATTCAGCGGCGCTACTCATGCGGCGGCCCTCCAGGCAAAATCGTCAAACGCCTCGACCAGCGCGCGACGGACCGCGGCGGGATCCTCCGACCGCAGGATCCGTTCGCGCCAGGATTTCAGCGTCGCGGGCTCGGCGTCGGTTGCGCTGGCGGCGACTTCGAGCGACCAGCCGAGATGCTTGCGGGCGTGACGCAAGCCGACGTGCAGGCCGTAAAGCTCCAACAGTTCGTCATACAGCGTCTGCAGATAGCTCAGCTGTTCGGCGAGCGACGGCGGCGCTTCGGCGATGCCGGTCTGCAATTGCCGGCCGATCTGCCCCGGCAGCCAGGGCTGGCCCTGCGCGCCGCGGCCGATCATCACCGCATCGGCGCCGGACTGCCGCAGCGCTTCGCGCGCGGCTTCGACCGAGGTGATATCGCCGTTGACCACCAGCGGCAGCGAGGTCGCCTCGCGCACTGCGCGCACCGCGGCCCAATCCGCCGTGCCCTTGTAGAACTGATTGCGGGTGCGGCCGTGCACGGTGATCAGCTGCACGCCGGCGGCCTCGGCGCGGCGCGCCAATTCCGGCGCGTTAAGGCAATCGCGATCCCAGCCGAGCCGCATTTTCAGGGTCACCGGCACCCGCACCGCGCCGACCGTGGCTTCGATCAGCGTCAGCGCGTGGTCGAGGTCGCGCATCAAGGCCGAGCCGGACTGCCCGCTGCCGCCGGTGACGTGGCGGGCCGGACAGCCCATGTTGATATCGATCAGGTCGGCGCCGCCGGCTTCCGCAATCCGCGCGCCCTCCGCCATCCAGCGCGCCTGGCAGCCGGCGAGCTGCACCACATGCGGCCCGATCCCCGCGGTATCGCAACGCCGCACCGACATCGGCCGGCCGCGCGCCAGATCGTCGCTGGCGGTCATTTCCGATACCACCAGGCCGGCGCCGAGCGCCGCGGTGAGCCGCCGGAACGGCGCATCGGTGATGCCGGACATAGGGGCCAGGAACGCCCTGTTCACCACCTCAACAACGCCAATTTGCAGCGCGCGAGGACATGTTAAAGGAGAGGCGGTCACAGCCTTCTCGTGGTTCGGCGATCGCAACAATGCATCGTCCTTCGCTCAAATCTTGAGCAAAAATTTCAACTGCCTACAGTTTAGCCATTTTCCACAGACTTGCAAGTGCATTGCAGCAATCCATCAACGAATTCACCGCTTAGCCGGGGAATCGTGATGTTATTGTTCCCGGCCGTGGTAAGTGCTTCGCCTCACCGCCCACCCCTCGATCCGCTTGACTGTTGACCCCATGTCCAACTCGAAACGAACTGCCGCAATTATCGTCGCCGGCGGCCGCGGCTTGCGTGCCGGCGCCGGTGGACCGAAGCAATATCGCTCATTGGCCGGGCAACCGGTCATTTTTCGGGCAATGCAGCCGTTTTGCACGCATGCCGAGATTTTCGCCGTGCAGCCGGTCACCAGTCCGGATGATGCGGAGATGTTCAAACTGGCAGTTGCCGGATTGAACTACCAGCCCCCCGCCCCTGGCGGCGCCACCCGGCAAGGCTCGGTGCGCGCCGGTCTGGAAGCGCTCGCCGCCGACGCGCCGGACATCGTGCTGATCCATGACGCGGCGCGGCCGTTCGTCGACGCCGCGCTGATTTCGCGGGCGATCGTAGCGGCCCAGATCACCGGCGCCGCGGTGCCAACGATTGCGGTCACCGATACCATCAAACAGATCAACGCCCAGGGCGACGTGGTGGCAACGCCGGATCGCGCGCGGCTGCGCATCGCGCAGACCCCGCAGGCGTTCCGCTTCGACGTGATTCTGGAGGCGCATCGCCGCGCCGCCCGCGAGGGCCGCGACGATTTCACCGATGATGCGGCGATCGCCGAATGGGCGGGATTGACGGTGGCGACCTTTGAAGGCGATGTTGCGAACATGAAGCTCACCACTCCGGAAGATTTCGTCCGCGAAGAATCCCGCCTCGGCGCGCTGCTCGGCGACATCCGCACCGGCACCGGTTACGACGTCCACGCCTTCGGCGACGGCGACCACGTCTGGCTGTGCGGACTCAAAGTGCCGCACAATCGCGGCTTCCTGGCGCATTCCGACGGCGACGTCGGGCTACATGCGCTGGTCGACGCGATTCTCGGCGCGCTGGCCGACGGCGACATCGGCTCGCACTTCCCGCCGACCGATCCGCAGTGGAAGGGTGCTGCGTCCGACAAATTCCTGAAATACGCCGTCGATCGCGTCACCGCGCGCGGCGGCCGGATCGCCAATCTCGAAGTCACCATGATCTGCGAGCGGCCGAAGATCGGCCCGTTGCGCGAACCGATGCGGCAACGCATCGCCGAGATCACCGGGCTGCCGGTGGCGCGGATCGCGGTGAAGGCCACCACCAGCGAACGGCTCGGCTTCACCGGCCGCGAGGAAGGCATCGCCGCCACCGCCTCGGCAACGCTCCGGCTGCCCTGGGGCACCAACGGACTGGCGGACTGAGATGGCTGGCAGCGACCCGCGTGCCCTCGCCCGCGCGCTGCTTGATCTGTGCCGCTCGCGCAAGCTGACCATTGCCACGGCTGAATCCTGCACCGGCGGGCTGGTCGCCGGCGCCTTGACCGAAATCCCCGGCTCCTCCGACGTGATCGACCGCGGCTTCGTCACCTATTCCAACGACGCCAAGCACGCCATGCTCGGCGTCGAGACCGCGACGCTGTTGACCTTCGGCGCGGTCAGCAAGGAAACCGCGATCGCGATGGCGATCGGCGCGCTGGAGCACGCCGAGGTCGATCTCACGGTGGCGATCACCGGGATCGCCGGCCCCGGCGGCGCGACGCCCGGCAAGCCGGTTGGCCTGGTGCACATCGCGGTCGCTTCGCGCGACGGCCGCATCGCGCATCGCGAGCATCGCTTCGGCGCGATCGGCCGCAGTTTGGTGCGGCAGCGCTCGGTGGTGGAAGCGTTGCGCATGTTGTTGGAACTCGCGCGCGGGCCGAAGCCGGCCAAGCCGCGCCCGGTCAGCGTATCGCGCGCCCGCGTGGCGCGTAGCCCGCGACGCAGCGCGGTGAAGCGCCGCGTCACCCCGCCGCTGAAGCCGAAGAAGAGTTGAGCGGCGCGTCGCTAAGCACGGCGTAGCAAGGGGTCGTCGCTGCTTTGAATGAAGGACCGGCGTCAAACAAGAACAACCACGTCATTCCGGGGCGCGAGAGCGTAGCTCGAGCGAACCCGGAATCTTGCAATGGGCGTGGGCTAGCATCCGCAGCGAGATTCCGGGTTCGCTTGGCCTGACGGCCTCCCGCCCCGGAATGACCGCGTAAGGTTTCACCATCAGCTTGCGGCGCTCGCGCTCCGAATGACGGCTGTGAGCTATACCGTCAGCTTGCGCAGTACGGCGCGGCCGTAAATCGCGTCGGCGCGTTGCTCGAACGCCGCGGCGAAGCGGTGGAACGCGGTGTCGAACATCGTCCCCATCAGCAGCGCCAGCATCTTGTTTCTGAACTCGTAGCTGAGGAAGAAGCCGACGTCGCAAGCGTCGTCGCCGCGCGATTCGAAGCTCCAGCGGTTCTCCAGATTGGAGAACGGGCCCTGCAGATACTCCACCAAAATCTTCAGATTGGCGCGGTCGAGCGTCACCCGGCTGGTGAAGGTCTCGCGCACCAGCTTGAACGACACCGTCATGTCGGCGGTCAGCACTTCGGTGCCGTCGGGGCGCTGCGCGCGATGCTTGATCTTAAGCGCGCTGCACAGCGGCACGAACTCCGGATAGCGCTCGATGTCGGCGACCAGATCGAACATTTTCAGCGCGCTGTGACGGACCCGGCGCTTGCTTTGAAATTGCGGCATCGAAACAACTCAGCGCGACAGCGCGGCGCGCGCCGCCTGCAGTTTGGTGAAATTGTCGCCGGCGTGATGCGACGAGCGGGTCATCGGGCTCGACGACACCATCAGGAAGCCCTTGGAATAAGCCACCGACTCGTAGCCGGCGAATTCCTCTGGCGTAACGAAACGCATCACCGCGTGGTGCTTCAGGCTGGGCTGCAGATACTGCCCGATGGTGAGAAAATCGACGTCGGCCGAGCGCAGATCGTCCATCACCTGCAGCACCTCGTGGCGCTCCTCGCCGAGCCCGACCATGATGCCGGACTTGGTGAACATCGTCGGATCGATTTCCTTGACCCGCTGCAACAGCCGGATCGAATGGAAGTAGCGCGCGCCCGGCCGCACCGTGAGATAGCGCGACGGCACGGTTTCCAGATTGTGATTGAACACGTCGGGCTTGGCGGCGACCACGGTTTCCAGCGCGCCGTCCTTGCGCAGAAAATCCGGGGTGAGAATCTCGATCGTGGTCGAGGGGCAGCGCGCCCGCACCGCGCGGATGGTGGCGGCGATATGCGCGGCACCGCCGTCGGCGAGATCGTCGCGGTCGACCGAGGTGATCACGATATGCTTGAGGCCGAGCTTGAAGGTGGCCTCGGCGACGTGCTCGGGCTCGGCTTGGTCGAGCGCCTCGGGCATTCCGGTCTTGACGTTGCAGAACGCGCAAGCCCGGGTGCAGGTGTCGCCCATGATCATGAAGGTGGCGTGCTTCTTGTCCCAGCACTCGCCGATATTCGGGCAGCCGGCCTCCTCGCAGACCGTGACCAGCCCGTTCTCTTTGACGATGGCGCGGGTGTCGGCATAGCCGCGCGAGGTCGGCGCGCGGACCCGGATCCACTCCGGTTTCTTCGGCGACAGCGAATCCGGCCGCGCCGCCTTTTCAGGATGGCGCGGGCGAATTGGAGTGGCGGAGACGGTATCGACGACGACGACCATGAAATGTCCGTTCTGCGAAGGCTTTACCTAATCCGCCGGACAGCGTCCCGCAACCCGGCCGGGTTGCTGGGGATTGTCCATTGGAATAATGCTCAAACTGTATCATTCGCCAGCCCGGCTGGCTCCTCCCCGATTTTGGGTGTCGATGGTCGATTTGCGCATCCCCGCAGCCTTGAAGCTCGGCCCCAAGCTGAAGCGATCGTTCTTCGCCCGCAGCGTGCACGAGGTGGCGCCGGACCTGATCGGCGCCACGCTGCTGGTCGAGGGCAGCGGCGGCGTCATTGTCGAGGTCGAAGCCTATCACCACACCGACCCGGCGGCGCATTCCTTTGGCGGCCAGACGCCGCGCAACGCCGTGATGTTCGGCCCGCCCGGGGTGGCTTACGTCTACCGCTCCTACGGCATCCACTGGTGCCTCAACGTGGTCTGCGAGGAAGCCGGTTCCGCCAGCGCGGTGCTGATCCGGGCGCTGGTCCCGACCGATGGATTGGCTTTGATGCGGCGACGTCGCGGCGTCGAGGATGAGCGCGCGCTGTGTTCCGGGCCTGGCAAGCTGGCGCAGGCGCTCGGCGTCACCATCGCGCATAACGGGCTGAAGCTCGACGCCCCGCCGTTCGCGCTGCATGGCCGCCTGGCCGCGCCCGAGATCGTCGCCGGACCGCGGATCGGCATCAGCAAGGCGGCCGAGCTGCCGTGGCGCTATGGGCTGCGCGGCTCGAAGTTCGTCAGCAAGCCGTTTGCGGAGTGAGCCCAACTCACGTGTCCCGGACGCGGCGAAGCGCCTTGGCGCGAAGCCGTGAGCCGGGACCGTTACGCCGGAAACGCCGGCTCGGTGCCTGAGCCGACGTTGTTGTTGCGGTTTGCGCCCCACTCGTAACGGCCCCGGCTCGCACGCCACGCTGCGCGTGGCGCACGTCCGGGGCACGTGGCGCTCAGGTGGCGTTCTTCAGCCGCTCCAGCGCTTCCAAAATCTTGGCCTTGCGCGCGACCGCGGCCTCGCGCTTTTCCTTCTCTTCCTCGACGATCTCTTCCGGCGCGTTGGCGACGAATTTCTCGTTGGAGAGCTTGGCGTCGACCCGCTTGATGTCGGCCTCGGCCTTCGCCAGTTCCTTGTCGAGCCGGGCCTGCTCGGCGGCGACGTCGATCACGCCCTTCAGCGGCAATGCTGCGACCTCGCCGCGGATCAACAGTTGCACCGCGCCCTGCGGTGCGCTGTCGGCAAACGAAATCTCGCCGAGCCGGGCCATCCGCTTCACCACATCGCTCCAGCGCTGCGCGCGGTCGCGGGTCTCCGCCGAAGCGCCGGCCAGCACCAGCGGCGTCAGCGTCGACGGCGTGATGTTCATCTCGGCGCGCACCGAACGGATCGCGGTGACCAGGTCGACCACCCAGCCGATTTCGGCCTCGGCCGCGGGATCGCTGAAGTCGGCGACGTGCGGCGCCGGCAGGATCACCGGCGGCACCATCGGGTCGGTCAGCGCCGGGGCGTCGAACACCTCGACCGCGGTCTCGGCCTTGCGCGACCACGGCGTCAGCGTCAGCAGCGTGTCGCGCTCCGCGGTCACCGCCCACAGCTCTTCGGTGATGAACGGCATGAACGGATGCAGCAGCTTGAGGATTTCATCGCGCGCCCAGGCCACCATGGCGCGGGTCTCGGCCTTGGCCGGGCTGTCCTCGCCGAGCAGCACCGGCTTGGCGAGTTCGAGATACCAGTCGCAATACACGTTCCAGACGAAACGATAAGCGGCGCCCGCCGCGTCGTTGAAGCGATAGGCCTCGATCGCCTCGGTGACCTCGCGCACCGCGCGCACGGTCTCGTGCGCGATCCAGCGGTTCAGCGTCTGCTTCGCCGCGGTCGGATCGAAATCCGCGGGCAGCGCGCAGGCGTTCATCTCGGCGAAGCGGCTCGAATTCCACAGCTTGGTCGCGAAATTGCGGTAGCCCTCGACGCGGCTGGAGGCGAGCTTGATGTCGCGGCCCTGCGCCGCCATCGCGGCAAGCGTGAAGCGCAGCGCGTCGGCGCCGTAATCGTCGATCAGGTGCAACGGATCGATCACGTTGCCCTTCGACTTCGACATCTTGGCGCCCTTCTCGTCGCGGACGAGGGCGTGGATGTAGACGGTCGGGAACGGCACGTCGTCCATGAAGTGCAGCCCCATCATCATCATCCGGGCGACCCAGAAGAAGATGATGTCGAAGCCGGTGACCAGCACGTTGGTCGGGTAGTAGCGCTTGCAATCGGTGTCGTCGTCCGGCCAGCCCAGCGTCGAGAACGGCCACAGCGCCGAGGAGAACCAGGTGTCGAGCACGTCCTCGTCGCGGGTGATGAAGCCGTCGCGAAGCGAAGCGTCCTGGGTCATCGCATGCGCCTGCGCCGGGGTGATGACTTCCTGCTCGACGTAGTAGCCGAGCGCGTTGCCGACCGCTTCGTCCTCGGTCTCGGCGACGAACACCTTGCCGTCCGGGCCGTACCAGGCCGGGATCTGATGGCCCCACCACAATTGCCGCGAGATGCACCAGGGCTGGATGTTGTCCATCCATTCGAAATAGGTCTTTTCCCAGTTCTTCGGCACGAAGGTCGTCGCGCCCGAGCGCACCGCGGCGATCGCCGGCTGCGCCAGCGTCTTGGCGTCGACGTACCACTGGTCGGTCAGATACGGCTCGATCACCACGCCGGAGCGGTCGCCGTGCGGCACCATGTGGACGTTGGGCTCGATCTTCTCCAGGTAGCCGAGCTCTTCGAGCCGCGCCACGATGCTCTTGCGCGCGGCGAAGCGTTCCAGCCCATGCAGTTCTTCGGCAAACTGCGCGGCGTCATCCGGCAGTCCGTGCAGATAGGCTTCGTTGTCGACGAGGTCGATGCGGCCTTCGATGTCGAGCACGTTGATCTGCGGCAGGTTGTGCCTTCGGCCGACCTCGAAGTCGTTGAAGTCGTGCGCCGGCGTGATCTTCACCGCGCCGGAGCCCTTTTCGGGATCGGAGTAATCGTCGGCGATGATCGGAATCTTGCGCCCGACCAGCGGCAGGATGACATTGCGGCCGACCACATGCGAATAGCGCACGTCGTCCGGATTGACCGCAACCGCGGTGTCGCCGAGCATGGTCTCCGGCCGCGTGGTGGCGACCACGATGAAGGTCTCCGGATCGTCCGGATTGAATTCGACGCCGTCCAGCGGATAGCGCAGGTGCCACAGGTTGCCCTTGACTTCGACCTGCTGCACTTCGAGATCGGAGATCGCGGTGAGCAGCTTGGGGTCCCAATTGACCAGCCGCTTGTCCTTGTAGATCAGGCCTTGGCGGTGCAGCTCGACGAACACCTTGGCGACCGCGCGCGACAGCCCCTCGTCCATGGTGAAGCGCTCGCGCGACCAGTCGCAGGAGGCCCCGAGCCGCTTCAGCTGGTTGACGATGACGCCGCCGCTTTCGGCCTTCCACTGCCACACCCGCTCGAGAAACTTTTCGCGGCCCATGTCGCGGCGGCTCGGCTCCTGGCGCTCCATCAGCTGCCGCTCGACCACCATCTGGGTGGCGATGCCGGCGTGGTCGGTGCCGGGCTGCCACAGCACGTCGCGGCCGCGCATCCGCTCGAACCGGCACAGGATGTCCTGCAGCGTGTTGTTGAGCGCGTGGCCCATATGCAGCGAGCCGGTGACGTTCGGCGGCGGGATCACGATCGAGAACGGAATGGCGTCGCGGCGCTCCGGGCGGCCGGCTTTGAAGGCGCCTTCGGCGTCCCAGGCTTGTGCGATACGGCCTTCGATGTCGGCGGGCTGATAGGTTTTTTCGATCATGGCGGGGTCGATTCTGAGGTCTCGCCGGCAGGCTGCAATTGCGCCGGTCGCGCGCTAGAAAGCCGCCGGCGCGGCGCAAGTCAACACGCCCAGCCGATTCAATCGGGATTTCGCCGGGCAAATGCCGCTCAGCTAGGGAATGGCTGCAATGTCGGCGACCCGACCTGCGGACCGCCGCACCCGCCGGCGGTCAGCGGCCGCGCGACACCCGCTCGATTTCCGCCTTGACGATCCGCTCGACCAATTGCGGCAGATTGTCGTCGAGCCAGGATTTCAGCATCGGCCGCAGCATCTCCTTGACGAGATCCTCCAGGGTGCGGGCATTGTTGCTGAGCACCGTATTGGCCAGCGAATTGAACGCGGATTCCACCGCCGATGCGGTGGAGCGGGACAGCATCTCCGGCTGTTGCGACGGCTGATAGGCCTGCGGCTGGTAGGACGGCGGTGCCGGCCGCTCCATCACGGGCGCCGGCGCCGGCATCGACCAGGACGGCGCCTGGGCCTGCTCCCGCTCGGCGCGGATCGCCTCGGCGAATTCCAGGTCGGCCTCGCTCTCCACCTTCTGGAACGCCGGCGGCGCCGGATCCGGCAGCGCCATCTCGTCGGTGAGCTCGAACACGTCCTCGTTCGGATCGGGTTCGGGAACCGCGGCGGGGCGCACCTCGGCCGGCGTGGTCGAGGCATCCAGCCCGGCCAGCAAGGCGTCGATATCGTCCTGGTTGTTGGATTCGGTTGCCGCGGGCTGCGGCGCCGGCTGCGGCGCTGGCGGCGGGGTGGTCACCGCAGGCTTTGCCACGGCGGCTGCCGGCTTTGCAGGTTCCGGCTTCGCAGCTGCAGCGACGGGCGCCGGCGCGGCAGCCGCTGGCTTCGCTTCGTCGTCGGCGATGATGCGCCGGATCGAGGCCAGGATCTCCTCCATCGAGGGCTCTTGGGCCTTTGCAGGTTGCGTCATCCCCGACTCCACATCATCACGCGCTCGTCGCAGTGTTACACCAAAGCGGTGCAAGAATGGCCCGTTCCACAAACCGAACGCCGGTTTCCGGCCAGCGAGCGCGACTTGTCCCCAGCTCAAAAGAAGGCAGATTTCCGATGCCGCCCCGCATCGACACCGCGCTGATCAGCACCCGTCATATGCCGAGCAAAAACGCACGAATCGACCTGCCCGCTCAACAAGAGGTATGGCACGGCAATAATCGATTGCAAGCAAGGCGGGCTGTCGACGCCGCGCCATTTGCATTGGCGCGGCTGTATTATT
The DNA here is from genome assembly GCF_000013745.1 of Rhodopseudomonas palustris BisB18. Classification (GTDB taxonomy): domain Bacteria; phylum Pseudomonadota; class Alphaproteobacteria; order Rhizobiales; family Xanthobacteraceae; genus Rhodopseudomonas_A; species Rhodopseudomonas_A palustris_F. The sequence goes on along the minus strand of NC_007925.1, from coordinate 2,788,165 downwards.
GGCGCGGCTGTATTGGCGACGATCAGCGACCGTCCGGGGTGCGAACACCGAACCAGCTGTCGCGGACCTGCTGGTAGTGCACGCTCGGGTCATACACCGTGGTGCTGAGCTTCAAGACCTGCGGCGACAGCCGGCCGACGGCGTTGAGCACGGCGTAGGACGCCACCACGCGGTCGTGCTGCGCGGTGACCAGCGCCACCCGGGCGTTGACCAGCGCCTGCTGCGCGTTCAACACGTCGAGCGTGGTGCGCTGGCCGGCGCGGGCTTCCTCGCGGACGCCGTTCAGCGCGATCTCCGAGGCCGCGACCTGGGCCTGCGCCGAGGACACCTGGGCGCGGCCGGCCAACAGCTGACCCCAGGCCTGCACCACGCTGGCGCGGGTCTGGTCGCGGACCTGCTCGAGATTGAGCCGCTGCTGCGCCAAGGATTCCTTGGACTGCCGGATCAGCGCGTATTCGGCGCCGCCCTGATAGATCGGAACCGTGAGCTGCGCCACCGCGGAGGCGACGAACTGGCGCGGCGTGCTGATGGTCTGTTCGTAGCCCTGCTGCGCGTTGCCCTGCAGCGTCAGCGTCGGAAACAGCGCGCCCTCGTTGACCTTGACGTTGAGGAAGCTGACGTCGATGCCGAACATCGAGGCGGTGACGTTGGGATTTTCGGTCAGGCCGAGTTCGATGGCGGTGGGCAGCGTCGCCGGCAGGAAACGATCCACCGGCGAGCCCGGCGCCAGCGCCTGGGGTTCGTTGCCGATGATGCGGCGGAAGTTCGACCGCGTCGTAGTCAGGTTGGATTCGGCGGTGAGCTGCTGGGTGCGGCCGGCGGCGAGTTGCGCCTCGGACTGCGCCACGTCGGTGCGGGTCACCTCGCCGACGTTGAAGCGGTCGCGGGTCTGTTTCAGGGTCTGCTCGAGCACCCGCACGTTGCTGCGCTGCACTTCGACGATCGCCGAATCGCGCAGATAGTCCATGTAGATCGTCGCCGCCGAGAGCATCACGCTCTGCTCCAGCACGCGCAGTCCTTCGCGGGCCGACGACACCTGACTTTCCGCCGCACGGGTGCGATTCGCGGTCTGGTTGCCGTTGAACAATGTCTGGGTGGCGGTGACGCCGACCGCGCGCGGCGCCGTATCACCGTGGATGCGGTTGGTCTGGCCGCCCTGGGTGGCGATCACGTCGGTGTATTGATAGCCACCGCTCGCGGTCACCGAGACGCGCGGCCGATAGCCGGACAGCGCCTGCGGCACGTTTTCGTCGGTGGAGCGCACCGAGGCGCGCTGCGCGTTGAGCTGCGGATTGCTCTGATAGGCGCGAACCAGCGCCGCTTCGATCGTGTCGGCCAGAACCGGCGTCGCACCGAGATGAGCCAGAATCAGTCCGGCGATTGCAGTGCCGGCAGCTTGTCTTCGAAACTCACCCATCCGCGGCAATCCATTCCAACCAATAGCGCCACCCACGCAACCCGCGTCGATCCGCCCTGTTTTTACAGTCGAAGTCCCGCCGCACCATAAGGCACGCCGCCGCCCGACGGAACCCCCGCGCCCCGCTCCCGGTCGAAACTCTCGATCTGGGGCATCCAGGTCACACTTCTGATTTTGAACAACAATTGCGGGAGAAACGTTAGAAAACGAAGCCCTTGGGGCGTTCCAGCCCAGGCAGAACCGGAACCGAGGTATCGAACAACGGCCGGCTGCCGAAGTCGTCGTCGGACCGCGTCACGATTTCCGCGCGCGGCGTGCGGCCGAGCGCGAACACCCCAACCAGCCGTCCGCCGTCCTGGAGTTGCCGGTATAATTCAAGCGGCACGAGTTCGGTGGCGCCGTTCAGAATGATGGCGTCGTAAGGGGCGGTGGCCGGAAAGCCCTCGGCCGAGCCGGCCTGCTGCACCCGGACGTTGCTGACGCCGAGCGTTCCGAGAATCTGGCTGGCTTCGGCCGCCATGCTGGCTTCGCTCTCGGTGGCGACAACCTGGTCCACAAGCCGGGCGACGATCGCCGGCAGATAGCCGGTGGCACAGCCGACCACCAACACACGATCGGTCGGCTGCAGATTGGCCGATTGCAGCAGTCGCGCGGTGACCGCGGGTTTCAGCAGGTAGCGTTTGACCGGACCGGCTTCGCTGACGTCGAGGTCGAGGTCGAGATAGGCCAGTGCGCTCTGGCTCTCCGGCACAAAGGCTTCGCGCGGCACCGCGCGCATCGCGTCGATGATTCTCCAGTCGGTGACGCTGCTCGGCCGGATCTGACCATCCACCATGAACCGTCGGGCGGTCGAGAAATCGGGCATCGGCTATCCTTGCAATCGATACATTCGCGGAGCGCGCCATGTTTGATGCAAGGACTGTCAAAACGCAACACCGCGCGACACCGAGGCGATCAGCCGCCCTCTCAATGGAGCGCCCCGGATGAGATCGATCAGCGCGCGATCAACATTCCAACGGCACCGCGAGCCGCCCGATCAGCGAAGCCACTTCATCGAGCCGCTCGGCATCCTGTCGCTCGACCGCGGCCTCGAGGCGCCGCAGGCATTCGTCGTCGCTGATCGAATCGCCAGCGGCATCCGCAAGCACCACATCGTCGCGGCCCTGCGACACCGAATCGCGCCGCGGATTGCGGGGCGCCGAATCATGCTGAAGATCGGACATCTGATGTCTCCAAACGGGCGGGATCGCGCGTCAACGACAGCGTCGCGGACAAGTTCCTGAAAAACATGGGCCGTCGCGGGACAATCCGGGCCGGTTCGGCAATTTCCCGCTTTGCAAGCCGCGGAGGCCTTGCTATAGGCTGCCTCGCGAGCTTCGCTTCGCTCTGTTCCCTGGTAGCTCAGTGGTAGAGCAACCGGCTGTTAACCGGTTGGTCGCTGGTTCGAATCCGGCCCGGGGAGCCAACATTCTCAATCAGCAAGCCGTCAACCACATGGCTCTGAAGACGTCCGCGGCGCTCGCCGGCAAATCTGTTGCGTACGCATCACCTTTCGATGCGCGATCGGGGACACAAGGATGACCGAGCGTTTGGAAACCCTCAAACGGGCACGTCAGCGCATGATCGAGGATCGCGATGCGTTCGCCAAGATTCTGGCAGCGCCGTTCGATCGCAGCACCGCGGAGCGCTCGCGCAACAAATTCGTCGAGACCCAGGTCTTGATCGACGCCATCGACCGCGCCATCGCCGGCGAATTGGCCTCGGGCGACCAACAGGGCTGAGCGCCCCGCGACAAGCGTGGCGCTGGCACCCGCGCCGGATCGAACGCGTCGCCCCCCTCACCTCGGTTTGAATTGCACCGCACCATAATTTGGCGGAACGCGCACGCCTGCGGATCGTTGGTCACGATCGATCACGCAGGAGAATTTCATGACTCGTTTGACACTTTTTGCCGCCGCAGCCGTGCTGACCACCGCGCTCGCCACCCCGGTGACGGCGCAGCAGATGTCGAACCCGGGATGGAACGGTCCTGACCGCAGCTATAGCCGCGACTATCGGCACGAGCGCGGCCCGCGTCACGACCGTGGCTTCGAAAGCAACGCGTTCTGGCCGGCCGATGTTGCCGCCGGGGTGGTCGGCGGAGCCCTCGGCACGGCCGGCGCCATTGCCGCGGCGCCGTTCGGCGGTCCTGATCAGTTCGCCTACGATGAGTCCTACGCCAAGCGGAACGGGTTCGTCTGTCAGCCCGGAACCTTGTTCCGCGGCAGCGACGGTCGGATGCATCCCTGCCAATAACCGATGCCGTCACGCCAATCGCAATGCCGCCCCGACCGGGCGGCATTTTTTTGCGAGCCGTTGGTGAACCCCGGGTTCGGGTCCGGCGACCGATTTGTCGGCGATCGATAGAATTTGAACAAAATCTGCAACGGCCGAACAAAGCCTTTCTGGGACATTCCCCTGGTCATCGGGGGAATGGGTCATGAACGAGTACGAGTACAATCGGATGTTGGACGATATCGCCTGGGCGATGGAGGACAACGCGCAGGACAACGTCCCGAGCGCGGCCATCCTGCCCATGCCGCTACGCGCCGCCAACGACAACCAGATCGAATGGCCGTTGCTGCCGTTCCCCGAAGACTGGACCGCCTGCTGCTGATCCGGCGATCGGCGGATCAGCCGGTCGGTTCGCCGGCGAGCCGCTCGAAGATCGCTACCGCTTCGGCGTCGGTGGCCCGCTCGATCGCGCCGCCCGCGACCTCCTGCTGGGTCCACATCCACGACCGCGCCGGATCATCCCGCATCGCCCAATCCGGAAACAGCCGCTGCGTCACGCTGCGCCGGCTCAACAGCCGCAATTCGAGATGGCGGTGGTCGGCCGCGATTCGGGCGAAGGTGGCGTCGACCGCTGCCTGCGGGCCTTCCAGCAATTGCAGATAGACGTCGGCCCGGCAGATCAGCGCGCCGGTGATGTCGTCGCGCGCGTTGCAGCGCCGCGCATCCATCAGGATGCCGTTCAGCATCGCCTCGTCGAAGCCGAACGGCCGCGACGCGTAAATCAGCTGGATCATCGACATCACACGTCTCGCTCTTGGAGGGCGTCAGCCGTCGGCGCCACGCCACCATTGCTTTAACGCAGCCGCGCGGACGAGCCCAAATCAGTTCAGTTCAAGATGGAAGAAGTTGCGATAAGCGCTTGCAGCGATTCACAAACAAAGATGGAGGCCACGTCGGGACTCGAACCCGAGTAAACGGTTTTGCAGACCGGCGCGTAACCACTCCGCCACGTGGCCCCATCGGCGGATCAATATACGGCCTGTTGCCGATAATCAACCAAGCCCGCCGCCGGAAAGTGCTCAGGCGTGCTTCTTGCGCCGGTAGTCGCGCTTTTTCGGCTTCGGGGCCAATTCCGGCAGCGTCGCCTGCACTTCGCGGAAGCGCGCCAGCATGCGGTCGAAGGCACCCAGCAGCGTCGCCTCGATGTCCGGGCGCTTCTCCAGCCCGGAGATCAGCATCGCGGCGGCTTCCAGCGTCGACAGCCCGTCGCGGCGCGGCTCCTTGCGCAGCTTGCCGTAGCGCGACGGCGCCTTGGGGCCGAGAATCACCCGCTGGCATTTCAGCATCCAGGCGTTGCGCCACCACAACGCCTTGGCCTGGCTCCAGGTGCCGTCGAGCAGCACCACGCCTTCGATGTCCTTGAGGATGGCGCGCTGATTCTCCTCGACCTCGCCCTTGCGGCCGATCGCCACGATGTCGCGGTCGGTGTCGAGCTCGGCGACCTTGGCGGAGCCAAGATACAGCACCGCCCAGCGCGACGGATCGTGCACCGGCTGGCCCCAGGCTTTCGACAGGCTCGGCCAGGACAGCCCGACCCGCACCACGGCGTTGGGGAAATGCAGCGCGGTCAGCCGCGCGGTGGCGAGCGCCCGGTCCTGCTCCTGCGGATGCTGCAGGATCAACAGCTTGGTGCGGTTCTCCAGCGGCACGATGCTGTCGCAGATGCACAGCGGCACCGGCTTCTGGCAGCGCGGGCATTCCGGGATCGGCTCGGCCGCCTCGGCCGCGTTCAGGTCTGAAATCTTGGTCATCGGCCCCTATACGCCGCGCGGCCTGCCGCCACAACCGCGGCGACGCGCGGCCGGCTATTCTGCGGGCACCGCCGCCGGCACCCCGCTCCAGCGCCGCCGCAGCCGGTCGATCAACAGATAGATCACCGGCGTGGTGTACAGCGTCAGGATCTGCGAGACGAACAACCCGCCGATGATGGTGATGCCGAGCGGGCGGCGCAGCTCGGTGCCGGGCCCGATCGCCACCACCAGCGGAATGCCGGCGAACAGCGCCGCCATCGTGGTCATCAGGATCGGCCGGAACCGGACCACGCAGGCCTCGAAGATCGCATCCGCCGAGGACAGCCCGCGGCTGCGCTCGGCCTCCAGCGCGAAATCGACCATCATGATGCCGTTCTTCTTGACGATGCCGATCAACAGAATGATGCCGACGAAGGCGATGATGGTCAGCGGCGTGTTGGTGACCTGCAACGCCAGCAGCGCGCCGAGCCCGGCCGACGGCAGCGTCGAGATGATGGTCAACGGATGCGCCAAACTCTCATAGAGCACGCCGAGCACGATATACATCGCCACCAATGCTGCGAGGATCAGCAGCGGCTGCTTCGACGAGGTCTTGGCGAAGTCGCCGGCATTGCCGTCGAACGAGCCGCGAATGCCCTCCGGCATGTGCAATTCGTCGACCGCGCGCTGGATGTTGGCGGTGGCGGTCTGCAGCGGCACGTCGGGCTGCAGGTTGAACGACACCGTGGTCGAGGGGAACGACTGCGAGTGATACACCGCCAGCGGCGACAGATCGCGCTTGGTATGCACCAGCGCAGACAACGGAATCTGCGCGCCGCCGGCGCCCGCGACGAAGATGCGTTCGAGGTCGGAGGGATCGTTCTGGAATTTGGCGTCGATCTCCAGCACCACCTGATACTGGTTGCGCTGGGTGTAGATGGTGGAAATCTGCCGCTGCGAAAACGCGTTGTTGAGCGCGTTGTCGATGTCCTGGACGCGGACGCCTAAGCTCGAGGCGACATTGCGGTCGATCGCCAGCGTCAGCTGCAAGCCGCCGGGATCGCGATCGCTGGAGACGTCGGTGATGCCCTCGACGCTCTCCATGCGCTTGCCGACCAGCGGCGCCCAGGTCTGCAGCAGGCTGAGGTCGGTCGAGGTCAGCGTGTACTGATAGTCGGAATCGCTCTGCCTACCGCCGGTGCGCAGGTCTTGGGCTGCGAACATGAACAGCCGGATTCCGGCCACCGCGCCGAGATTCTTGCGCAGCCGGTTGATCACCATTTCGGTTGAAAGGCCGTCGCGCTGCTCGATCGGCTTCAGGCTGATGAACATCATGCCACGATTGGAGCCGCCGCCGCCCGGCCCGCCGCCGCCGCCGAGCGCCGAGCCGATGCCTTCGACCGCCGGATCGGCCATCACGATGTCGGCAAGTTGCTGCTGCATCTGCTTCATCGCCTGGAACGAGACGTCGGCCGAGGCGCGGGTCGAGCCGATCACGAAGCCGGAATCGTCGGTCGGGAAATAGCCCTTCGGGGTCTTGATATAGAGCGTCACCGTCAGCGCGATGGTGGCGAAGAACACCAGCATGGTCAGCCCGGGATAGCCGAGCACGGCGCGCAGCGTGGTGGCGTAGAAACTCACCAGCCGCGACAGCCCGCCCTCGATCAAGCGATCGAACCAGGTCTCGTTGTGCGACACCGCGCCACGGATGTAATGCGCGCAGATCATCGGCGTCACCGTCAGCGACACCACGGTCGACACCGCAATCGCAAAGGTGAGCGTCAGCGAGAATTCGCGCAGCAGCCGGCCGACCATGCCGTCCATGAAGATCAGCGGCGTAAACGCCGCCACCAGCGACAGGCTGATCGACAGCACGGTGAAGCCGATCTGTTTGGCGCCATCGAGCGCCGCCTGCAGCGGCGCCATGCCGCGCTCGAGATTGCGGTACATGTTCTCGATCATCACGATGGCGTCGTCGACCACGAAACCGACCGAGATCGCCAAAGCCATCAGCGACAGGTTGTTGATCGAGAAGCCGGCCAGCCACATTCCGGCGCAGGTGCCGGCCAGCGCCAGCGGCACCGAGACGCCGGCGGCGATGGTCGGCGTCAGCCTTCGCAGGAACACGAACACCACCCCCATCACCAGCACCGCGGTGGCGAGCAGCGTCCATTGCATGTCGGCGACGCTGGCGCGGATGGTGCCGGTGCGGTCGGTCAGCGTGGAGATTTCGACGCCGGCCGGAATCCACTGCTTCAGTTCCGGCAGCAGCGCCTTGACCCGGTCGACGGTGTCGATGACGTTGGCGTCGCCCTGCTTGGTGATCTGGATCAGCACCGCCGGCTGCTTGTTGAACCAGGCGATCGATCGGCTCGAGCGGGTGGCGTCCTCGACGGTGGCGACGTCAGACAGCCGCAGCACATTGCCGCCGCTGCTCTTGATCACGATGTCGCGGAATTCGGCGGCGGTGCGCATCTGCTTGTTGGTCGACAGCGTCTCGCTCTGCCGCGCGCCGTTGAAAATGCCGACCGGCCCCAGCGGATTGGCGTTGACGATCGCGGTGCGGACGTCGTCGGTGGAGATGTTGGCGGTCGACAGCGCCACCGGGTTGAGCGCGATGCGCACCGCCGGCTGATCGGCGCCGGACACCGTCACCTCGCCGACGCCCGGCACCTGCGAGATGCGCTGCGCGATCACGGTGTCGGCGACGTCGTAGATCGCGCTCGGCTGAATCGTCTTCGAAGTCAGCGCCAGAATAAACACCGGCGACGCCGCGGAATTGGCCTTGCGGAATTTCGGCAGCGTCGGCAGGTCGGTCGGCAAATCACTCAGCGAAGCGTTGATCGCAGCCTGAACGTCGCGCGCGGCGCGGTCGACGTCGCGGCCGATCGCAAATTGCAGCTGGATCCGGGTCGAGCCCAGCGAACTGGTCGACGTGATCTGGTCGATGCCGGCGATCTCGCCGAGCCGGCGCTCCAGCGGGGCCGCCACCGTCGCCGCCATCACCGAGGGGTCGGCGCCGGGCCGCGAGGCCTGCACGAAGATCATCGGGAAATCGACGTTCGGCACCGCCGCCACCGGCAGAAACTTGTAGGCCACGAGCCCGAGCAGAAACAACCCGATCGCCAGCAGCGTGGTGCCGACCGGCCGTCTGATGAACGGTTCGGACAGCGACGCCATCTACGGCGCCTCCCCGGCAGCTCGGGCGACCGGCGGAGGTGACGCCGGCGCCGGCGGCAGCGCGCCTTCGATGCGGCGGTTGAGCCGATCGAGCGCGAGATAAATCACCGGCGTGGTGTAGAGCGTCAGCAGCTGGCTGAGCAGCAGGCCGCCGACGATCGAGACGCCGAGCGGAAACCGCAATTCGGCGCCGGTGCCGCTTTCGATCGCCAGCGGCAGCGCGCCGAACAGCGCCGCCAGCGTCGTCATCATGATCGGCCGGAAGCGCAGCAGGCAGGCCTGCACGATCGCGTCGTAGGACGACAGCCCCTTGTGCCGCTCCGCCTCCAGCGCGAAGTCGATCATCATGATGGCGTTCTTCTTGACGATGCCCATCAGCAGGATGATGCCGATCAGCCCGATCACCGAGAGATCCTGTCCGAACAGCATCAAGGCCAGGATCGCGCCGACGCCGGCCGAGGGCAGCGTCGACAGAATGGTGATCGGGTGGATGTAGCTCTCGTACAGCACGCCGAGCACGATGTAGATCGTCACCAATGCGGCGAGGATCAGCCAGGGCTGCCCGGCCAGCGACTTGGAGAACTCCGCGGCGTCGCCGGAATACAGCCCGACGATCGAGCCCGGCATGCCGATCCGTGTCTCGATGCTCTTCACCGCGTCGACCGCGTCGCCGAGCGCTTCGCCCGGCGCCAGGTTGAAGCTGAGCGACACCGCCGGAAACTGCGCCTGATGCGAGATCGCCAAGGGCGCGGTGGTGCGCGTCATCTCCGCCACCGCCGAGATCGGCACCTGAGCGCCGCCGGTGCCGGGCACGTAGAGCTTGGACAGGATCGAGGGATCGCGCTGATACTGCGGCATCGCCTCCAGCACCACGCGGTACTGATTGGCCTGGCCGTAGATGGTGGAAATCTGCCGCTGCGCAAACGCGTCGTTCAAGGTGTCGTTGATCGCCTGGATGCTGACGCCGAGCTGGCCGGCGCGCTGCCGGTTGATATCAAGCGCGGCGCGCAAGCCGCCTTCCTGGGCCTCCGACGACACGTCGCGGAACAAGGGATCGCGGCGCATTTCGGCGACCAGTTTGTTCGACCACAGCGACACCGCGGCGGCGTCGGTGCCGGTCAAGGTGTACTGATATTGCGAGCGGCTGGCCTGCGTGGAAATCTGGACGTCCTGCACCGCCTGGAAATACACCGTCATGCCGGGGATGCCGGCGACGCGTTGCTTGAGCCGCTCGATCACCTGCGCGACGTCAGCCTTGCGTTCGCCGCGCGGCTTCAGGTTCATCACCAGGCGGCCGACATTGGTGGTCGGATTGACCGAGCCCGCGCCGATCACCGAGACCACGCCGGTGACGTCGGGATCGGCCTTGATGGCGTCGGCGGTCGCCGCCTGCCGCGCCTGCATCTCGGCGAACGACACGTCGGGTCCGGCTTCGGTCACCGCGGTGATCGAGGCGGTGTCCTGCAAAGGCAAAAAGCCCTTCGGCGCGATCACATAAAGCGCCAGCGTCGCCGCCACGGTGACGAAGGTCAAAACCAGCGTGGCGCGCTGCCGCTGCAGCACCCACAACAGCGAGCGGTGATAGGCCTCGGCGGAGCGGTCGATCCAGCCCGAGATGGTGGCGAGCCCGGGGATCTGCCGCTCCTCGCCGGGATGCTTCAACAGCCGCGAGCACATCATCGGCGTCAGCGTCAGCGACACCACCGCGGAGGTCACCACCGCGATGGTCAGGGTCAGCGCGAATTCGCGGAACATGCGGCCGACCAGCCCGGACATGAACAATAGCGGGATGAACACCGCGATCAGCGACACGGTGAGCGAAATCACCGTGAAGCCGATCTCGCTGGCGCCGTCGAGCGCCGCCTGCATCGGGGTTTCGCCGTCTTCCATGTGGCGGACGATGTTCTCGATCATCACGATGGCGTCGTCGACCACGAAGCCGGTGCCGATGGTCAGCGCCATCAGCGACAGATTGTCGAGGCTGAAGCCGGCGAAATACATCACGCCGAACGAGGTGATCAGCGACAGCGGCAGCGCTACGCCAGCGATGATGGTGGCGCGCATTGAGCGCAGGAACAACAGCACCACCAGCGTCACCAGGATCACGCTGAGCAGCAGCGTGAACTGCACGTCGTGCACCGAGGCGCGGATGGTGACGGTGCGGTCCGACACCACGGTCAGCTTGACCCCGGCCGGGATCGCCCGCTGCACCTTGGGGATCTCCTCGCGGATCTGCCGCACCACCTCGATGACATTGGCGCCGGGCTGGCGCTGGATGTCGAGGATCACCGCGGGGGTGCCGTTGAACCAGCCGCCGGTGCGGTCGTTCTCCAGCCCATCGACGATCGAGGCGACGTCGCCGATCGTCACCGGCGAGCCGTTGCGGTAGGCGATGATGATCGGCCGGTAGGCGTCGGCGGCGGCGATCTGGTCGTTGGCGGCGATGGTGTAGGCCTGCTGCGCGCCGTCGAGCGAGCCCTTCGGCCCGGAGACGTTGGCGCCCGCAATCGCGGTGCGAAGGTCTTCCATCGCGATGCCGTAGGCGGCGAGCCGCGCCAGATCGGCCTGCACCCGCACAGCGGGCTTCAGCCCGCCGAGCACGGTGACGCGGCCGACGCCGGAGATTTGGCTGAGCCGCTGCGCCAGCAGCGTGTCGGCAATGTCGCTCATCGCCCGCATCGAACTGGTCTCGGAGGTGAGCGCCAGCGTCAGCACCGCGGCGTCGGCGGGATTCACTTTGGCGTAGGTCGGCGGATACGGCAGGTTCTTCGGCAGCACGCCGGCTGCGGCGTTGATCGCCGCCTGCACGTCTTGCGTAGCACCATCGATATCGCGGTTGAGGTCGAACTGCAGCGACACCTGGCTGACGCCGAACGAACTCGTCGAGGTCATCGCCGACAGCGACGGGATCTGGCCGAGCTGGCGTTCCAGCGGCGCGGTGATCAGCGAGGCGATCACGTCGGGGCTCGCGCCCGGCAATTGCGTGGTGACCTGCACGGTCGGGAAATCGACCTGCGGCAATGCCGACACCGGCAGCGCCAGATAGCCCAGCAAGCCGCCGAGCAGCAGCGCCACCCCCAACAACGAGGTGGCGATCGGACGGCGGATGAACGGCTCCGAGACGCTCATGGCTGCGCGCTCGCGGTTGGAGAAATCGTCAACCTGCTACACCGTGTCCCGGGCACGGTGCAGCGCTCTTCGCGCTGCTCCGCAGAACCGGGACCATTCCAAGCACTGCGTTGCGTAACGGCCCCGGCTCTGCAGCGCACCACGCCGCAAGGGCGGCGCGCTGCGCCGCGTCCGGGGCACGATGGTCAGATCGCATCATGGCTGCTTCGCCCCACCGGCCGGCGCGCTCGACGGTGCCGGCGCCGGTCCGGTCTGGCCCTTCTGATCGCCTTCGCTCGAAGCCCCCTTGCCTCGCTCGCCCGGCGCGCCGCCCTTGCTTTGGCGTTTGCGCGGCGCCAGATCCGGCGTCAGCGTCTGATCGCCAGCGCCGACGCTGACCTTGGCGCCGTCGGACAGGTTGGCAAAGCCGGTGGTGACGACGCGCTCGCCGGCCGAAAGACCCTTGGCGATCACCGCCTCGGTCTCGTTCTGCTGCGTCACCGTGACCGGCCGTGCTGACACGACGTCGCCCTCGCCGATCACATAGGAGAAGGTACCGGCCGGGCCGCGCTGCACCGCCGAGCTCGGGATCACCAAAGCCTGCGGCAGCGTCTCGACCTTCAGCCGCACATTGACGAACTGCCCCGGCCATAGCTGGAAACGCGCGTTGGGGAATTCCGCCTTCAGCTTCACCGTGCCGGTGGTGGAATCGACCTGGTTGTCGATGCCGCGCAGCGTGCCGCTGTCGACCACGGTGACGCCGTCATTGCCGAACACGTCGACGCTAAGCGGCGCCTTGCCCTGCGCGGCGTTGACCCGGACGATCTGCTGCTGCGGCAGGCTGAACTGCACCGCGATCGGCTGCAATTGGGTGATCACCACGAGGCCGGTGGCATCCGAGGCGCGGATGATGTTGCCCTGGTCGACCAGCCTGAGCCCGGCGCGGCCGGACAACGGCGCGATCACCTTGGTGTAGCTGAGCGTCGCCGCGGCGTTGTCGATCGCCGCCTGGTCGGAGCGCACCAAGGCTTCCAACTGCGCCACGGTGGCGCGCTGGGTGTCGGCCTGCTGCTTGGAGCCGGCGTTGGAGGCGGCGAGCTGCTGATAGCGGGAAAGGTCGATCCGCGCATTGGCGAGCTGGGCTTCGTCCTGCGCCTTCTTGGCCACCGCCTGGTCGTATTGCGCCTGATAGATCGCCGGATCGATCTCCGCCAGCACGTCGCCCTGCTTGACGTCCTGGCCCTCCTTGAAGTTGATCGAGATCAGCTTGCCGTCGACCTGCGCCCGCACCGTGACGTTGTTGAGCGCGCGCACCGAGCCGACGCCGTCAAGATACACCGGCACGTCCTGCACCCGCGGCGTCGCCGCCAGCACCGGCACTGCCAGATCCGGCCGCACCCGGTTGGCGGTCTGCTTCTGCTGGAACGAGCTCCAGGCGATATAACCGAGCACGCACAGGATCAGTGCGGTGATCAAGAGCGACAACAGCCGGCGCCGCTTGCGCGGCGGCGGCGCAGCCACGCCGGGCCCGATGACTCCGGGGGCAGACTTGGGCTCCGGCTTAAAGAGCATTGACCGGCCTCTCCAGCCGCGGCTGCCAGCCGCCGCCCAACGCCTGATACAGGCTGACGATCGCCAAAAGCCGCGCCAATTGCGCCTGCGACAGCGCGTCTTCGGCCTGAAACAGCGTCAATTGGGTGTTGAGCACGGTGACGATGTCGGCGGTGCCGGCGCGCAACTGCTGTTCGGCGAGATTGAAGGCGCGGCGCGAGGATTCCAACACCACCCGTTGCAGCCGCAGCCGCTCGGTGTTCTGCCGGATCGATTCCAGCGCGTTGTCAACGTCGGCGAACGCCGACACCACGGTCTTGCGATAGGTCTGCAGCAATTCGTCCTGCCGCGCCTGATTATATTCGAAATTGGCGAGGATTCGGCCGCCGTCGAAAATCGGCTGGGTCAGTCCCGCGGCGACGTTGTAAAACGCCGCATGCGGGGTGAACAACGAGGCCAGCGCCGCGCTCTGATAGCCGCCCTGCCCGGTCAGTTGAATGCTTGGAAAAAACTGCGCCCGCGCGCTGCCGACATTGGCGGTGGCGGAGGCGAGCTGGGCTTCCTGGCGGCGGATGTCGGGGCGTTGCGTCAGCAATTCCGACGGCAGCCCCGGCGTCACCCGCGGCGCGGCGATACGGTCGAGCGAACCGCCGCCGACCCGCACCGCCTCCGGCGGCCGCGCCACCAAGGTCGCCAGCGCGTTGACGTTCTGCGCCAGCGTCAGCCGCAGCGGCGGCACCGCGGCGCGCTGATTGGCGAGCACGCTCTCCTGCTGGGCGACGTCGAGATCGCTGCCGGTGCCGACGCTGAGCCGCAGCTTGATGGCGTCGAGGATGCGCTGCGCGGAGGCGATGTTGCGTTCGGCGGTGCGGATCCGGTCCTGCGATGCCAGCACCTGGAAATACGCGTTAGCGACGCCGGCGGCGGTGGTCAGCGCGACCACGTCGCGGTCGAACCGGTTGGCGTTGGCGATTTCTTCGGCGGCGAGCGTGGCGTCGCGATTCTTGCTCCAGAAATCGATCTCATACGACGCACTGAGCGAAGACGAATAGGTGGTGATCTCGCGGCCGCCGAGACCGACGCCGGTCCCGCTGCTGCTCGCGGTCGAACTCTTCGAGCGCGTCGCGCTGCCGCCGGCGGTGAGGCTGGGGAGCAACGCCGTGCCGGTGATCCTTGCCTGGGCGTCGGCCTGGATGATTCGCGCCGTGGCCGCGGCAATGTCGAGGTTGACGGTCTGCGCCTCCTCCATCAACTGGGTCAGCTCGGTGGAGCGGAAGCCGCGCCACCAGTCGAGCGCCGGCACAGCCTCCACCGTGGTGGCGCGCGCGGCCTTATAACCGGTTGGAATCTCCAGCGCGGGATCCGGCAGGTCCTGGGTCAGGATGCAGCCGCCGACGGTCGCGGCCAAGGCCAGCGTGGCCGCCGTCCCGGCAAGCCGTCGAATCAAGGAAGCAGCCCCGGTCATGCGTACCGCGACCTCACGTCGCACGCAGCGCCCGCCCGCGTCGCAGCGATCGGCGGCCGACGGATCAATTCGCTTCGATGTGCAGTTTGCGACACGTGACTTCGGCCCGCCTCTTTTATCTTCGGACTATTGTAGCCGCCGGATTGCCGCGCGCACAGGGCTTGTTGCACGTCATGACCCACCGGATAACCGCTGTTTCGACATCGCCACGGTCGCAAAACCGCGGATTTGCTGGGGTTGTTACGACCTTGACGCGCTTGCCGGTTGTGGCAAATCTTACCAAGATTTCATCTCCGCATCGTCGCTCGAGGATTCGCAGCTGCCCGGCCCGGTTACCCAGCAACGCAAATTGTTGAAACTCAAGTGGCGATGCGCCGTAACTGGCGCATTACCGGGGGACAGGGGCTAGGAATGCGCGTCGCTATTGTTGGAACGGGAATCGCTGGCAACGCCGCCGCTTGGGCCTTGTCGCAGCGATATCCCGTCACTGTCTATGATCGCGAAATCAGGGCCGGCGGCCACAGCCACACCATCAGCGTCGACTATGATGGCAAGTCGATGGCCGTCGACATCGGCTTCATCGTCTATAACGAGCTGAATTATCCGGATCTGACCGCGCTGTTCGCGCATCTGGGGGTCGAGACCGAGGCCAGCGACATGAGCTTCGCGGTTTCCGCGGACTCTGGGCGGTTCGAATGGATGGGCGGCGGCACCAACTGGTCGGAGACCGCACGGGGTCTGTTCGCGCAGCCGTCGAACCTGCTGTCGCCGTCTTACTTGCGGATGCTCAGGGATATCCTCAGCTTCAACGAGCGCAGCGTCGCCGATCTCGCAGCCGGCGCGCTGAAAGGGCTGACGCTGGCGGACTACTTCGCGCTGCGCAAATTCGCACCGCGGCTGTTGACCGATTACTTGGCGCCGATGGGCGCCGCGATCTGGTCGGCTCCGGCGGCGCAGATCATGAATTTCCCGGCCGAAAACTTCGTGGCGTTCTTCAGCGAGCATCGGCTGTTGCAATACGACCGGCCGGTGTGGCGGTCGGTCAAAGGCGGCAGCCAGAGCTATGTCGACAAGCTGACCGCCACGTTCAAGGACCGGATCCGGCTCGGCTGCGCGGTGACCTCGATCGAGCGCACCGCGCAGGGGGTGATCGTCGACGACAGCCACGGCGGCCGCGAAACCTACGACCATGTGGTGATCGCCGCGCACAGCGACCAGGCGTTGGCGATGCTCAAAGACCCAAGCGACGACGAGCGCGGCATCCTCGGCGCCATCGGCTATTCCAGCAACGTCATCTATCTGCATCGCGACCCGCGCTTGATGCCGAAACGCAGGCACGCCTGGGCGGCGTGGAACGTGCTGCGCTGGCCGCGTCAGATCGAATGCGTCAACGACATCTCGGTGACCTATTGGATGAACCGGCTGCAGAGCATTCCCGACGACAAGCCGCTGTTCGTCAGCCTCAATCCGCCGTTCGCGCCCGATCCGGCGTTGACCTTCGGCCGCTACGTTTGCGAACATCCGCACTACAATGCCGCCGCATTCGCGGCGCAACAACGGCTCGGCGAGATCCAGGGCCAGCGCCATACCTGGTTCTGCGGCGCCTGGACCGGCTACGGTTTCCACGAAGACGGCCTGCGCTCGGGTCTGGCGATCGCAAAAACGCTGGGGGCGTCGGTGCCCTGGCACAAGCCGCCGGCCGAACTGGCCGAGGCCGCGGAATAGACCATGTCGAATCCTCCGAACGCCGCCGCCGAACCGCCCGCCGCGCTGTATTTCGGCGAGGTGATGCACGCCCGCATCAAGCCGGTGGCGCATCGCTTCAACTACCGGGTGATGAGCCTGCTGATCGATGTTGGCCGGCTCGATGAGGCCGATCACCTGTCGGCGCTGTTCGGCGTCAACCGCCGGGGGCTGTACAGCTTCCACGAATCCGACCACGGCCCGCGCGACGGTTCGTCGCTGCGCAACTACGCGCAGCGCTGCGCCGACGAGCACGGCGTCGACCTCGAAGGCGGCCGGGTGCTGCTGCTGTGCTATCCGCGGCTGTTCGGCTTCACCTTCAACCCGCTGTCGGCGTATTTCTGCTATCGCGCCGACGGCGAATTGGCGCTGGTGATCTACGAAGTCCGCAACACTTTCGGCGACATCCACGCCTATGTGCTGCCGGTGACGCCGGATCAGGTCAGCGCCGCCGGCATCCGCCAACAGCAGGATAAATTGTTCTACGTCTCGCCGTTCATCGAGATGGCGATGCGCTACCATTTCCGCATCGCGCCGCCCGGCCAACGGGTCAAATTGCGGATTCTGGAAACCGACGCCGAAGGCGCGGTGCTCGCCGCGACCTTCAACGGCCACCGCGCGCCGCTCAGCAGCCGCCGCTTGCTGAAAGCCTTCGTCGGCTTGCCGGCGGTGACCTGGAAGATTTTCGGCGCGATCCACTGGCAGGCGCTGCTGCTATGGATCAAAGGTGCGCGATTGGTGCCCCGGCCGGCGTCCGTTGCCGCAAAACCCGGCTTGGCGGCCACGCCGGCCGGCGATTATACTCGGCGAAAATAGTCCGACCGGACGGACATCCGGATAGTGGGAAGTGCTCTGGTCCAGATGAAGATCGATACTGAGGTTATTCGATCGCTCGATGCGAGAGTCGGCACTGACACATCTGACCCGAGAGCGGCAATCGACGGAACTGCAATGTCTGAGTTGATCGTTCTGACCCCGGAAAACGTCGACAACGAACTCTCCGATCTCCCCCGCATGGTCAGACTGGCATTCGGCTTCGGCGCAAAATTGCGCCGCGGCACGCTCGACGTCACCCTGCCCGACGGCCGCACCGTCCGGCTCGGCGGGCTGGAGCCCGGCCCACAGGCTTCGATGACGCTGTACGGCTACGGCTTCGCCTCGCGGCTATTGAACGGCGGCGACATCGGCATCGCAGAGGCCTATCTGCACCGCGAATGGGACACCCCGGACCTCACCCAGTTCCTGTATCTGTTCTGCGTCAACCACGAGTTGATCCAGGCGATGCTCGGCGACAATCCGATGATGCGGCTGGTGCAGGTGGTGCGGCACTGGTTCAACCGCAACACCAAGCGGCAGGCGCGGCGCAACATCTACGCGCATTACGACATCGGCAACGATTTCTACTCGGCCTGGCTCGACCCCAGCATGACCTATTCGTCGGCGCTGTACGAGGAGCACACCACCGACCTCACCGCCGCGCAGCACAACAAATATCAAAGGCTCGCCGAGGCGATCGATCTGAAGCCCGGACAAAAGCTGCTGGAGATCGGTTGTGGCTGGGGCGGCTTCGCCGAATACGCGGCGAAACATTTCGGCGTCAACGTGGTCGGCCTCACCATCAGCCGCGAACAGCGCGATTTCGCCACCCAGCGGATCAAGGACGCCGGGCTGTCCGAGCAGGTCGAGATCCGGTTGCAGGACTATCGCGACGAGCGCGGCCAATACGACCGCATCGCCTCGATCGAGATGATCGAGGCGGTCGGCGAGGAGTTCTGGCCGAAATATTTCTCACAGTTGCGCGACCGGCTGCTGCCGGGCGGGCTGGTCGGGATCCAGGCCATCACCATCCAGGACAAGTTCTTCCAAGCCTATCGCCGCGAGGTCGACTTCATCCAGCGCTATGTGTTTCCCGGCGGGATGCTGCCGTCGCCGCAGGTGCTGAAGGCGCTCGGCGACAAGTTCGGTGTCCCTGTCATCCGCGAGCGGATTTTCGGGCAAGATTATGCCAAGACGCTGGCGGCCTGGAGAGATAATTTCCGCGCCGCCTGGCCGAACCTGACGCCGCTCGGTTTCGACGAACGCTTCCGCAGGCTCTGGGAATATTATCTGGCATATTGCGAGGCCGGGTTCCTGTCCGGCAACATCGACGTGCGCCAGGTGGTGTTCGCCAAGGCCAAGTAGCAACAGCCTCGCCGCGGCGTTCCGCGCGCGCGGCGCGGCGCCTTGTATGACCGCGCCCGGTTGACTAGGTTGTGGGTCACTCCAACCCACAAGATCCTCCAAACCATGACCATTGATAACCATGTCGTCGACGCGATCGGCCGCACGCCGCTGATCAAGCTGCAGCGCGGCTCGGAATTGACCGGCTGCACGATCCTCGGCAAGGCCGAATTCATGAATCCGGGCCAGTCGGTGAAAGACCGCGCCGCGCTGTTCATCATCAAGGACGCCATCGCGCGCGGCGCGCTGCGGCCCGGCGGCGTGGTGGTCGAAGGCACCGCCGGCAACACCGGCATCGGCCTGGCTTTGGTCGCCAACGCGCTCGGCTTCCGCACCGTGATCGTGATCCCGGAGACCCAGAGCCAGGAAAAGAAGGACATGCTGCGGCTCAACGGCGCCGAGCTGATCGAAGTCCCCGCCGTGCCGTACTCCAACCCCAACAACTACGTGAAGGTTTCCGGCCGGCTGGCCGCGCAGCTTGCCCAAAGCGAGCCGAACGGCGCGATCTGGGCCAACCAGTTCGACAACATCGCCAACCGCCAGGCCCATATCGAGACCACCGCGCCGGAGATCTGGCAGCAGACCGACGGCCGGGTCGACGGCTTCGTCTGCGCGATCGGCACCGGCGGCACGCTGGCCGGCGTTTCGCTCGGGCTGAAAGCCAAGAACGCCAATATCCGCATCGCGCTGGCCGATCCGCTGGGATCTGCGATGTACAGCTACTACACCTCCGGGGTGCTGAAGTCCGAGGGCTCCTCGATCACCGAGGGCATCGGCCAGGGCCGCATCACCGCCAACCTCCAAGGCGCGGTGATCGACGCCGCCTATCAGATCGCCGACAATGAGGCGGTGCCGATCATCTATGATCTGTTGCAGCACGAGGGGCTGTGCCTCGGCGGCTCCAGCGGCATCAACGTCGCCGGCGCCATTCGGCTGGCCCGCGAGCTCGGCCCCGGCCATACCATCGTGACCATCCTGTGCGACCATGGCGGGCGCTATCAGTCGAAACTGTTCAACCCGGATTTCATGCGCGGGAAGAATTTGCCGGTGCCGCAGTGGCTGGAGCAGCGCAGCGCCATCGCGGTGCCGTTCGAGACGGCATGAGCGGCGCCACCGAGACGGCTCGCTGAGTTAGCAGACGCCGTCCGAATTGCAAGACACCGTGTCCCGGACGCCGAGCAGCGCGCTTGCGCTGCGACGCGAGCCGGGACCGTTCCAAGCGCTGCCGTCGTAACGGCCCCGGCTCTGCGGCGCACCACGCCGCAAGCGCGGCGCGCGGCGCAGCGTCCGGGGCACGCACTCATTTCTTCCGAGGCAGGCACTCATCAAACTCGCGCTCCACATCCCCTGCCGTCATCCTGAGGAGCCAGGCTGAGCGCGTAGCGCGAAGCCGGGCGTCTCGAAGGATGGCCGCGAGTGACCGCCGCGCGCGCCCCACCCGTCGCCGTCATCCTTCGAGACGCGGCGCCCTTGCGGGCGCGCTCCTCAGGATGACGATTCAGTGCGTGTAGCAAGGCTCCCGTCGCTGCCGGAAAGCAGCAGCCCTCAGCGCAAAATCTGCCCGAGGAACAGCTTGGTGCGGGCGTGCTGCGGGTTGGCGAAGAATTCCGCCGGCGTATTGGCCTCGATCACCTGCCCGGCATCCATGAACACCACGCGGTCGGCGACCTGCTTGGCGAAGCCCATTTCGTGGGTCACCACCATCATGGTCATGCCCTCTTCGGCGAGGTCGACCATGGTGTCGAGCACCTCCTTGACCATCTCCGGATCGAGCGCCGAGGTCGGCTCGTCAAACAGCATCACCTTGGGGTTCATCGACAGCGCCCGTGCAATGGCGACGCGCTGCTGCTGGCCGCCGGAGATCTGCCCGGGGAATTTGTGCGCCTTGTCGGGGATCCGCACCCGCTCGAGATATTTCATCGCGGTGGCTTCGGCGTCCTTCTTCGGGATGTTGCGCACCCAGATCGGCGCCAGCGTGCAGTTCTCCAGCACGGTGAGATGCGGGAACAGGTTGAAGCTCTGGAACACCATGCCGACCTCGCGGCGGACTTCGTCCACGGTGCGCAGGCTCGGCCCGAGCTCGATGCCATCGACGATGATGCTGCCTTCCTGAAATTCCTCCAGCGCGTTGATGCAGCGGATCAGCGTCGATTTGCCGGAGCCCGACGGACCGCAGATCACGATGCGCTCGCCGCGCGCGACGTCGAGCGAGATGTCGCGCAACACGTGGAAATCGCCGTACCACTTGTTGAGGGCCGCGACGGTGACGATCGGTTCTGCCATTGCAATCCTATCCGATGATTCTCAACTGCGCCGGTGGGCATTGAGACGGTGTTCGACGAACAACGAATACCGCGACATCCCGAAGCAGAACACGAAATACACGATGCCGGTAAAGGCAAAGCCGGTGAACAGCGTGGTCGGCGTCGACCAGGTCGGATCGGCGAACGACGCCCGCAGGCTGCCGAGCAGATCGAACAACGCCACGATCGACACCAGCGAGGTGTCCTTGAACAGCGCGATGAACGAGTTGACCAGACCCGGAATGACGTGGCGCAGCGCCTGCGGCATCACCACGAGGCCGGTGATCTTCCAATACGACAGCCCGAGCGCGCTCGCCGCCTCGGCTTGGCCGCGCGGGATCGCCTGCAGGCCGCCGCGGATCACCTCGGCGTTATAGGCACCGGCGAACAGCGCGATGCCGATCAGCACCCGCACCAAGCCGTCGACGGTGAAGTTGCCGGGCAGGAACAGCGGCAGCATGTAGGTGGCGAAGAACAATACGGTGATCAGCGGCACGCCGCGCCAGAACTCGATGAACAAGACCGAGAAGATCCGGATCAGCGGAATCGTCGAGCGTCGCCCCAGCGCCAGCGCGATGCCGACTGGCATCGAGGTGACGATGCCGGTGACCGAAACCACCAGCGTCACCAGCAGGCCGCCCCACATCCGTGTGTCGACGATCGGCAGCCCGCCGCGGTCGAGCCGCATCACGAAGATCACCACGGCGATGCCGGCGAACATCGCCAGGCTGCGCAGCAGCGCCCGCCAGCCGTTGCGGAAGCCGCCGTTCAGCACGAACAACAGGCCGGAGACCACCGCAGCGGTGCAGACGAAGTCGAACCACAGCGGCCGCGCCGAAGCCTGGATCGCATCGCGCAGCCAGCTCAGCGGCCAGATCAGAACCCAGACCGCGGTTCCGAAGCCGTAGATCAGCGAGCCCAACAACGAGGACACGCCGCCGCCGGCGGCGAGCTTGCTGCCCGCCTCGCTGACGCTGGCGGAGAAACCCGACAGCAAGTCCGCGGTCCAGCTCAGCGCGAAGCCGTGCAGCCCGCCGCCATGCAGCAGGAAGAACGCCACCACCGGGAAGGCGACGAAGAACAGCCCGGCGTTCAGGCTCTTGGCCGGCACCCGCGGAATCAGCAACGGCAGCAGCAATAGCGCCGCGAGGCCGAAGGTCAGATTGACCCGCCAGCGCTCCTGCTCCGGATAGAACCCGTAAACGAACTGCGCGAATTTCGCCTGCACGAACGGCCAGCAGGCGCCGACCTCGTGCCCGGCACCGGCGGCCAGGCAGTCGGTGCGGCTGGTGCCCTGCCAGACCGCGTCGATCAGCAGGAATTTGACCGTCGGCACGATGGTCAGCCACAGCAGCGCCGCCCCGACGATGGTGAGGATGGCGTTGGTCGGCGTATTGAACAGCCGGGTGCGGATGAAGCCGGTGAAGCCGGTGGTCTTCACCGGCGCCGGACGGCTGTCGACCAGATCCTGGCGGACGAACGAGGCGGGAACGCCGGTCATGAGCCGAGACTCCGCCCGAGCCGCCAACCGTAGAAACTCATCAATGCGCTGGTGACGATCGAGATCAACAAATACACGCTCATGGTGATGGCGATGATTTCGATGGCCTGCCCGGTCTGGCTCAGCGTGGTGCCGGCGAACACCGAGAACAGATCCGGATAGCCGATCGCCACCGCCAGCGACGAGTTCTTGGTCAGGTTGAGATACTGGTTGGTCAGCGGCGGCAGGATCACCCGCAGCGCCTGCGGCACCACCACCAGGCGCAGCGTCGAGCCGCGCGACAGCCCGAGCGAGGCGCCGGCTTCCATCTGTCCCTTGTGCACCGACTGAATGCCGGCGCGCACGATCTCGGCGATGAACGCCGCCGTATAGGTCGACAGCGCCAGCGTCAGCGCGACGAATTCCGGCGCCACGCGGGAGCCGCCGGCAAAGTTGAAGCCCTTCAGCGCCGGAATCTCGAAGCTGAACGGCTTGCCGAAGATCAGCGTCGCCAACAGCGGCAATCCGATCAGCAGGCTGAGCGCGAACGGCCACACCTTCATCGGCTTGCCGGTCTGGAACAGGCGGCGGCGGGCATAGGCCGGCAGCATCATCGCAATCGCGATGGCGACCGCAACGGCGATCAGGAAGGCGTCGAGCCCGGCTTCGCCGACCGGTTTCGGCACTACGATGCCGCGGTTGCTGAGGAAAAACGCGTCGAACACCGACACGCTTTGCCGCGGACTCGGCAAGGTGCCGAGCACCGCGAGGTACCAGAACAGGATCTGGAACAACAGCGGCAGGTTGCGCACCAATTCGACGTAACCGCCGGAAATCTTCGACAACAGCCAGTTCGGCGACAGCCGGCCCAGCGCCACCATGAAGCCGATGATGGTGGCGAAGATGATGCCGATGATCGACACCACCAGCGTGTTGACCAGCCCGACCAGAAACACCCGCGTATAGGAGTCGGCTTCGGAATACGGAATCAGCGCCTGGCTGACGCCGAATCCGGCGGTCTGCGACATGAAGCCGAAGCCCGAGGCAATGCGCTGATTGGCGAGATTGCCGCGGGCGTTGTCGACGATCTCGTAGGCCACCCAGACCAGGGCGGCGACGAAAAGCACTTGCAGCAGCAGTCCGCCCCAACCGGCGCGTCCGCCCAGCAGCCGACGCAGTCTTGCAACGAACTGCGTCGGCGGGGGGCGGGCCTCGATGGCCATCGCGAGTATCGATTCGTTGTGGTTAGCGGATCGGCGGCGCGTACTGGATGCCGCCCTTGTTCCACAACTGGTTGAGGCCGCGGGCGATGCCGAGCTTGGAGCCGGCGCCGACGTTGCGATCGAAGATTTCGCCGTAATTGCCGGTCGCCTTGACGATGCGGATCACCCAATCCTTGGTCAGGCCGAGCTGTTCGCCGAGGTTGCCGTCGGTGCCGAACACCCGCTTCAGCTCCGGCTTGTCGAGCTTGGCCTGGTCGTCGACGTTCTTCTGGTTGACGCCGAGTTCTTCGGCGTTGAGCAGCGCGAACAGCGTCCATTTCACGATGTCGAACCACTGGTCGTCGCCGTGGCGCACCAACGGGCCGAGCGGCTCCTTGGAGATCACTTCCGGCAGCACGGCGTGGTCGGCCGGGGTGGCGAGCTTCAGCCGCAGCGCATAAAGCTGCGAAACGTCGGAGGTGAACACGTCGCAACGGCCGGATTCATAGGCCTTGACGGCTTCGTCGGCGGTGCCGAAGGCGATCACCTCGTACTTCATGTTGTTGCCCTTGAAATAGTCGGCAACGTTCTGCTCGTTGGTGGTGCCGGTCTGCACGCAGATCGACGCCGAGTTGAGTTCGAGCGCGGAATTCACCTTCAGCGCCTTGCGGACCAGGAAGCCCTGGCCGTCATAATAGGTGACGCCGGTGAAATTGACGCCGAGCGAGGTATCGCGCGACACCGTCCAGGTGGTGTTGCGCGACAACACGTCGATCTCGCCGGACTGCAGCGCGGTGAAGCGATCCTTGGCCGACAGCGGCACGAACTTCACCTTGGTCGGATCGTTGAACACCGCGGCGGCGATGGCGCGGCAGACGTCGACGTCGATGCCGGTCCAGTTGCCCTTGTCGTCGGGGGCGGAGAACCCCGGCAGGCCCTGGCTGACGCCGCAGGACAAAACGCCCCGGTCCTGGACCGTCTTCAGGGTTTGCGCGCCGGCCGCCTGGGTCAGAAACCCGGCGGCGACGGCAACAGAGAGAGCGAGAGATACGCGTTTCATAGCCAAGCCTTTCAAGGAACGTCGTCCTGGACGCATTCGTCAGTATTCGTGGTCGTCATATCACCGCAGAGGAGAACGGCCGATCGGTGCCATCGTCGTCCCGGCCGGCGAAGCGATATCAGCTTCCCTCGACAGATGGGATAGGCGTTGGTCGATTTCGCAGCGTGCCCCTCGAACGTGCGGCAATCAGACAGTGCGGCTGCATCACAGAACGAGTTGAAGTCCGGGTCAAGGGGTTGACGGCCGTCTTCTGTGTCCTGCTAGTAGGAAGTCCAGCCCGCCGCAGCCGCTTTGCACCCGTAAGGGGCAAACTGCTGCATCAGCAGATGCTTTTTTGGTCATAACGCATGAACTCCTCCGATAACGGCGATCTGCCGCTTCGCACCGACACCCATCTGGTCACCGCCGGCCGTGACACTGCAGCGCAAAAAGGATTCGTCAATCCGCCCGTGGTGCGCGGCTCCACCGTGCTGTATCCGACCGCGGCCGATCTGCACGCCCATCGCGGCGAGTTCTCCTATGGCCGCCACGGCACCCCGACCACCAAAGCCCTGCAACAGGCATTGGCGGCGCTGGAAGGTCCGAATTGCGCCGGCGTGGCGCTGGCGCCGTCCGGGGTGGCGGCGATTTCCACCGCCCTGCTCGGCGTGCTGAAGGCTGGCGATCATCTGTTGGTGTGTGACAACGCCTACCGTCCGACCCGGCTGTTCTGCGACGGGCTGTTGCAGCGCTACGGCGTCACCACCGGCTATTTCGATCCATCGATCGGCTCAGGCATCGAAGCGCTGTTCAGGCCGAACACCGCCGCCGTCATGGTCGAGGCGCCCGGCTCGCAATCCTTCGAAATGCCGGACATTCCGGCGATCGCCGCGGTGGCGCACGCCCATGGCGCGCTGGTGCTCGACGACAATACCTGGGCGACGCCGCTGTTTCACCGTTCGCTCGACCACGGCGTCGACATCTCGATCCAGGCCGCGACCAAATATATCGGCGGCCATTCCGACATCATGTTCGGCACCATCTCGGCCAACGCCAAAGCGTGGCCGCGGGTCGAGGACGCGGTCCGCGCGCTCGGCGTCTGCGCCGGCCCCGACGACGTGTTCCTGGCGCTGCGCGGCTTGCGCACGCTGGCGGTGCGGCTCAAGCATCACCAAGCCGCCGGGCTGGAGATCGCGCGCTGGCTGCAACAGCGCCCCGAGGTCGCAAGGGTGCTGCATCCGGCATTGGAAACCGATCCCGGCCACGCGATCTGGAAGCGGGACTTCACCGGCGCCTCCGGGCTGTTCAGCATCGTGCTGAAGCCGGCCTCACAAAAGGCGGTCGACGCGCTGCTCGACACCGTGAAACTGTTCGGCATGGGCTATTCCTGGGGCGGCTTCGAGAGCCTGGTGATTCCGTTCGATTGCGCCAGCTACCGCAGCGCGACCACATGGGCGCCGGGCGGACCGGCGTTGCGGCTGCATATCGGGCTGGAGAGCGTCGAGGATCTCAAGGCCGATCTGGAGCGCGGCTTCGCGGCGTTCAACGCCGCGACAAGCTGACGGGGTCGCGCGTCAGCTATCCAGGGTCTTCGAGCCGCTGGCGTGGTTCTTCACGATCAGCATGATGTTGCGGACGTAGACGAAGGTCGCCGCCGCCTGGCCAATGATGATCACCGGCTCGCGTTTGACGATGCCATAGACCAACGTCATCAGGCCGCCGGCGATCGAGAAGAACCAGAACGACATCGGCACCACGCTCTGGCCGAGACGCTCGCTGGAAATCCACTGCACCAGGAATCGGGCGGTGAACAACAATTGCGCCACCAGGCCGAACGCCAGCCAGAAATCGAACTTGGCGACGAACACGTCGAACAGGTAGTCGCCAAGCACCTGGCCGTAATGAATGATCATGAGGCGATCTCGGTTGCGATGGGGGTGGATTTCTTGCGCCGGATCAGCCACCACACCCCGACCAGATCCATGATCCCGATCCACAGCCGGTCGAAGAAGCCGTAATTCGACACCCCCGACAGCCGCGGCCGGTCGGTGACGTCGACAAAGGCGATCTCGAAGCCCTCGCGGCGCACCAGCGCCGGCATGAAGCGGTGCAGACCGTCGAAGTAAGGCAGCGACAGATACACGTCGCGGCGGAACGCCTTCAGGCCGCAACCGCTATCGCGGGTGCCGTCGCGCAGGATGGCGTCGCGCACTTTGTTGGCGATCCGCGACTGAATCTTCTTGAAGCCGGTGTCCTTGCGGCCGAGCCGCTGGCCCGCGGCAAGCCCGACGCGGGCGCCGCCCTGCTCCACCGCGGCGATCAGGTCGGGCAGGAATGCCGGATTGTTTTGGCCGTCGCCATCGAGCGTGGCGACGATGGCGCCGCGCGCCGCGCGCACCCCGCTGCGCACCGCGGCGGATTGCCCGGACGAGGCGGTATGGCGGATCTGGCGCAGATTTTCGCGGCTCTGCCGGATCGCGGCGATGCGTTGCGGCGTGGCGTCGGTGGAGCCGTCGTCGACATAGACGATCTCATAGGCCCAACGGCCGTCCAACGCGGCGGCGATCTCGGCGATCAGCGGCGCGACATTGTCGGCCTCGTTACGCACCGGAACAACGATGGACACGGCAGGGGTGGTGCCGGAACTGGTCAAATGCACGCTCATGGTCGGATCGGCCCGCAGCCTTGGAACTCACGCCGGGGTGCGGTTCGCGGAAGCCCGCTTTTATGGGGCGAAGGCCTCGCGGGCAACCCTTTTGAGGTGGGACCAGGACGGCCCCGGAAGGGCAGCAACGCTGCCGTCGCGCGCGATCGTAAATGCCAGATGACGCGCGGCGAACCAGTAGCGCACCGCCATCGCGCCGACCACCCCGGTCAGCGCGCCGGCCACCACGTCGCTCGGATGATGCGCCAACAGCACCAGCCGGCTGACCGCGATCGCCAGCGCATAGGCGATCATGACGCCGCGCGCCCGCGGCCACACCGCGGCGACCGCGAAGGCCAGCGCGAAACTGGTGGTGGCGTGGCCCGACGGCAGGCTGGAATAGGCCTCGTTCCACGACCAATAGGAGAAGTTGAAGGCGTTGGCCTCGCCGCCGACGAACGGCCGGCCGCGGCCGATCGCGCCCTTCAACACCTCGCCGGCCAACACCGGTACCAGCACCGCAAAGAAGATGAACTGCAGCCTTGTGCCGAAGGCGAGCAGCACCGCGCGCGACCAGCCGGCGAGCCGCGGCGTGATCAGCAGCAGCGCCAGCAACGCGGCCAGCAAGGTCCACAGCACATAGGTGGCCTTGCCGAAATCGGTGACGATCTTGACCGGCCACAGCCAGGCGGTGCCGCGCGCCGGCATCCAGCCGATCTCGTGGACGTCGAGCGCCACCATCAGCACCGCGACCGCCACCGCGACCAGCGCCGTCAGGATCAGCACGCGCCGCGCGCCGCTGCGTGCCGCTTCGGCGCGCCGCGAATGCGACGGCCGGCGCGCCAATTGCAGAAGCGAGGCGCCGAGCAGCTGCAGCACCCGCACCACATAGCTCGGCGGCGTGTCGGCCCGGCGATGCGCTGCCATTTACTGGGTGCCCTCGGAGCGGAACACCGCCACCGAGATCGCCCGGCCCTGCGAGAAATTATAGCCGTCGATCCGTGCGGCGACGTCGTAGCGCAGGCCGATGGCTTCGGCGCGCGCCGCGAACGCCCGTTCGGTACGGGATTCCACCAGCGCGAAGCGGCAACTGCCTTGGCCTAAGAAATCCGCGGCGCCGGAGCCGTCGGTGAGCAGCGTCGAGGTCCCGGTCATGAACACCAGGCTGGGCTCCTGATAGCCCGCCGCCGCCGCCTTCGGGCCGACGCAGACCACGTTGCGCAGCGCACGGGCGATCTCGACGCTGGGAAACAGCGGCGTCAGCGACGGCACCACGATGCCGTACACGGCAACGCTGAGAAACAGCGACGACGCCACCGCGTTGAGCATGGCGTGCTCGGAGCGGATGTCGTCATAGAGCCGCCAGGCCAACAGCCCGAAGATCATCGACACCGCGACGAACGGCCAGGCCAGGAACGCCGGCTGCCGTGTCAGCCACACCGCGCCGACCACCGCGATGGTCAGCACCGCGGCGGGAATCGCGAACCACCACGCCGCCCCACGGGTCAGCCAGCCGCGCGACAGCACGCGCCGCTCCAATGCCCCGACCAGCAGGATGGCGATCGCCGGATACAGCGGCAGCACGTAATGCGGCAGCTTGGTCATCACCAGTTCGAACACGATCCAGGACGGCACCAGCCAAGCCAACAGATATTGCGCGCCGGGCTCGCGCCGCGCCCGCCACACCGCCGGCGCCGCCATCGCGGCGAGCGGCGCGCCGGGCCAGAACGTCACCCAGAACAGCAGGAAATACACTCCGGGCGGCGCGCCGTGGGATTCCTTGGCGCTGGTGATCTTGCTCAGCATGTCGCCGCCGACCGAGTCGGAAAAGAAGCTCTCGCCGGCGCGCTGGAAGATGGCGATGAACCACGGCAGCACCAATGCCAGCATCCACAGCGCGCCCCACAACGGCCGCAGCCGCCGCAGCCAGGCCAGCGAGCGGTCGCAGATCGCCAGGGTGACGATGGTGAGGCCGACGAACATCAGGATCAGCGGCCCCTTCAGCAGGATGCCGCCGGCCAGCGCGGTCCAGAAGATCGCCGGCGTGGTCCACGAGCCGCGCGCGGAATCCTCGCCGCGCTGCCAGGCGAGATAGACCCGCGCCATCGCCCCCATCGCGGCGATCACGGTCAACAGCAGCACCGCGTCGGTCTTGGCGAGCCGGGCTTCGACGCCGAGCAAAATCGAACTGCAAAGGATCAAGCCGGCGAGCACCGCGCCGCGCCGCGTCACGAACGCCAAGGCGGTCCAATAGGTCAGCAACACCGCGCCGATCGCGCCCAGCATCGAGGGCACCCGGTACAGCCAGATCCGCACCTCGGCGCGCGGCAGGCCGAGCGCCGAGGCGGCTTCGACCACGGTCGCCTGCAGCCAATAGATCCCGACCGGCTTCTTATAGCGAACCTCGCCCTGAAACCGGATATCGACGAAATCGCTGGTCTCGACCATCTGCTTGGTGGCCTGTGCGAAGCGCGCTTCGTCGCGGTCGATCGGCGGAATCGTGAAAAATCCCGACAGCGTGAACAACAACCCGCACAGCGCCAGAAAGGCCACCGCGCGGCCATGGCTGGCGGCGACGTAATCGATCACGCCGACCAGCCGCTGGCCCGGATTGATCCGGTTCTTCGGCTCCGGCGGCATGCCAAATCGGGGTCTTGCAAAGGTCTCGCTCATCGGTTTCGCATACGCTGAAACCGCTACGCGGACAACCAGTTGGCGGGCCTCTACTGAATTCGGACGACGACTGTGTCCGCGGCGCCCATGGCGTCCATCACGGTGAGCCGGACGAAGCCCGGCCCGGGCTGGTCGAGCAGCCGTTGCCGGCGGCCGTCGATCTGCCCTACCGCCACACCGTTCACCAGCATGGTCAGCGGCAGTACCCCGCCCGCCACCTTGACCGGCAGCGACGGCGTCGAGATGTCGCCGGAGCCGTCGATCCGCGAGCCGTTCAGCGGAAACTGGATCCGCAGCGGCTGCTCTGCGCCATTGCGCAGCAATTCGCCGACCGGACGGAAGCGCCGCAGCGGCAACGGCAATTTGGCGTTGCTCGCCATCAGCGTGCCGCGCGGGGCTTTCGCCAGCGCCGCCGGCAGCCGGCCGGTGCGGGCGAAGGCGTCGAACAGGATCGGCGCTGCGGCGGTGCGGCCGACCAGGCCGGGCACCGCGGCACCGTCCGGCCGGCCGACCCAGACCCCGATGGTGATGCGGCCGTCGAAACCGACCGACCAGGCGTCGCGATAGCCGTAGGAGGTGCCGGTCTTGAAGGCGATCCGATTGGCCGCGGCGTTGTCGGGCGGCGGGGTGCCGAGCAGCACGCTGCCGACCTGCCAGGCTGCCACCGGATCGAGCAGCCGCAGCGGCTCCGCCGGCGTCGCCTCCCCCAGCGCGATCTCGCGCAGCGGCACCGTGGCGCCGAGCCGGGCGATGCCCGAATAGAGCTGCACCAGATCCTGCAGCCGGATGCCGACGCCGCCGAGCCCCATCGCCAGCCCCGGCGCCTCGTCCTTCGGCAGCACCAAGGCCGCGCCGGCCTGTTTCAGCCGCGCCGCGAGGCGACTCGATCCGACGCGGTCCAGCAACGCGATCGCCGGCACGTTGAGCGACAATTGCAGCGCCTTGCGCACCGGCACCGTGCCTTGGAAGGTCATGTCGAAATTCTCCGGCGCGTAGGCGCCGAACCGGATCGGGCGGTCGTCGATCAGGCTCTCCGGATGCACGAAGCCGTCCTCGAAGGCGAGCCCGTAGATGAACGGCTTCAGGGTCGAACCCGGCGAGCGCACCGCGCGGCTCATGTCGACCTGGCCGGCGCGGCGGTTGTCGAAGTAGTCCGGCGAACCGACCCGAGCGAGAATCTCGCCGCTGGCATTGTCGACCGCGAGCAGCGCGATCGAGATATCGGGTCCGAGCGCTGCGGCGCGGTCGCGCGCCAGCGCTTCCAGCGCGCGCTGGATGGCAGCGTCCAGCGTCAGCCGGATCGTCGCCGCGCCTTTCCCGGCCGCCATCGCCTGATCGGCGGAATGCGGCGCCAGCATCGGCATCGGCGTGCGCTGCCGCGCCAACGCCACCGCCTTGGCCTGCGCCGCGTCGTCGCCGCTGAGCACGCCGTCCTCTACCATGCGGTCGAGCACGCGGTCGCGGGCGGCCCGCGCCGCCGCCGGATGGCGGTCCAGCCGGCGGGTTTCGGGGGATTGCGGCAGCGCCACCAACAGCGCGGATTCGGCGAGCGACAGCCGCTTCGGCTCCTTGCCGAGATAACCGATCGACGCCGCGCGGATTCCTTCGAGGTTGCCGCCGTAGGGCGCCAGCGTCAGATAGAGATCGAGGATCTGGTTCTTGCTGAGCTGCCGCTCCAGTTGCAGAGCGCGCACCATCTGGCGCAGCTTGGCGTGGACCGAGCGCTCGCGGCGCGGCTCGAGCAGCCGCGCCAGTTGCATGGTTATGGTGGAGCCGCCGGAGACGATGCGGCCGTGCGTGAGCAGCTGCCAAGCAGCGCGGCCGAGCGCCAGCGGATCGACGCCGTGATGGCTGTAAAACCGCTTGTCCTCATAGGCCAGCAACAGATCGAGATAGCGCCGGTCGACGTCGGTCGCCCCATGCACCGGCAGCCGCCAGCGGCCGTCCGCCATCGCATAGGCGCGTAGCAATTTGCCGTTGCGGTCGACCACCGAAGTCGAGACCTGCCGCGCAGCCTCGAGCGGCAGCGGCCCGAGCGACCAGACCCACGCCGACATTGCGCCGGCGGCGATGACGCCGAGCACCGCGACGACAATCGCCGCGGTTCTGATCTGCCGCCACCTGCTCGGGGTCTCACTCATGATCGGTTCAACATCATCTGCCGTCGAAGTTCCTCTTTGTCGTTACAGCATCGTGCCCCGGACGCAGTGCAACGCGCCGCTCTTGCGGCGTGGTGCGCTGCAGAGCCGGGGCCGTTACGGATGCTGCCTTCGTAACGGTCCCGGCTCGCTGCGCAGCGCAAGCGCGCTGCTTAGCGTCCGGGACACGCATGTCGAGATCTCCAACTCCAAGCCCCTCATTTCGCCGGCCGCACCTCGACGCTGCCGGTGGAGCTGCGGCCATAGCGCGAGGGATTGTACATGTCCTCGACGTAAGCCTGCGGCAGCACGTATTTGCCCGGCGACACCGCGCGCACCACATAGGCCACCGTGAACACCGCCTTGTCGTCGCTCTTGCGGTCGATCGCGGCGCTGAAGCGGTCGTCGCGGAATTCGCTGTGGACCGGCTCGACGCCGTCCTCGATCCAGCCCAGCGTGCCGCTGTCGCCCGACGACACCAGATGCGGGTTGTCGATCTCGAAGCCGGCCGGCAAATAGTCCGCCACCATGATGTGACCGTATTCCGGCTTGGCCTCGGTGATCTTCAGCACCACCGCGAAGCGGTCGTTCTGCTTGGCCTTAAGAATATGCGCCGGGGTGCCGTCGAGCGCGAAGTAGTTGCGCTCGATCTTGAAGCCGTTCGATGCGGCCGGCTCCGGCGTCATTGGCGCGCCGCTGACCGACACCACCGCCTGCGCCGGGGCGTCGCCGGTGTTGACGATCTTGATCGGCCGGCCCGCCATCTCGCTGGCCTTATAGCTGCGATACAGCGCGGTCTTCACCGGACTGCCGTCGACCTCGAGCGCCAGCGTTTCCTTGGCGAGCGCACGCGCCGCCAGCACCAGCCAGGCGTTCTCCTGCGTCGACGTATAAGGCGTCAGCCCCCTCGCCGCCTCGACCCGCTGCACCGCCTGGGTCAGCGTGGCGCGCGGCGCGTTGCCCTCGCTGGCGAGCGACACCAGAGCCGCGGCGTCGCGCAGCGCCGAGCCGTAGTCGACCCGGCCGAACGCGATCACGGGCTTCGGCGTGAGACTCTGCAGCGCGTCGGCATAGACCCGCTCGGCGCGTCCGCGATCGCCGACCAACGCCAGCGCCGCGGCGAGCTGCGCCTTGGCGATCGGGGTGGCCAGATTGTCGAGCTTGGTATCGGCGAGATAGCGCAGATCGCCGATTGGTGCCGCGCCGTTGCGCGCCAGCACGTAAAGCCCGTAAGCGAGATCGCGGCCGCCGTCCTTCTCCGGCTCGGCGGCGTTGACCACCGCATTGCGGACCCGGTCGAGCGCCGACTTGAACACCACGTCCGGCACCACGAATCCCTTCTCGCGGGCGCGGGTTAGGAAGTCGGTGACGTAAGCGTCGAGCCAGGCATCGTCGCCGCCGGCCGACCACAGCCCGAACGAGCCGTTGGAGCCCTGCCGGGCCGAGAGCCGATCGATCGCGTCCTTGATGCGCTGGTCCACCGTTCCGTCCATCGCCAGATACGCGCCGGCCGCGAGCTCGTTGACATAGAGCAGCGGCAGCGCCCGGCTGGCGATCTGTTCGGTGCAGCCGAACGGATAGCGATCCAGCGCCTTCAGGATGGTGGCGGCGTCGAGCGCGGTGGACAGCCCCACCGACAGCGACACGCCGCCGGTGCCGGGGACGAGATCGGCGAACATGTCCGAGGTCAACGTCAGGCTCTCGCCCTTCGCCAGCGTCCTGATCGAACGTCGCGCCAAAATCTGCGTCGCGGGCTTCACCTCGATCGCGTAGTGCCGCGCCAAGGTCAGCCCGTTCGGCCCTTTGATCGAGACGTCGAACGCCGCGGTGCCGGCGCCGCCGGCCTCCAGCGCCAGCGCCATCGTGCTCCGCTGCTTGGCGGCGAGCTTCAGCGTGGTGGTCGGGTTGCCGGCGAGTTTCACCGGCCCCGAGGCGGCGACGCTGATGGCGTAGTCGCCGGGAGCGCCTTCGACATTGTCGAGATCGAAGCTCAGCGTGCCGCGGTCGCCGCCCAGCAGAAAGCGCGGCAGCGTCGCGGTCAGCACCACGGGATCGCGCACGGTGACGTCGATCGTAGCGCGGCCGACCTTGGTGGCGGTCCAGGCCACCGCCATCAGCCGTGCGGTGCCGGCGAATTCCGGGATCTCGAAATCGATCCTGGCGGTGCCGTCGGCCGCCACGGTGACGATGCCGGAATACAGCGCCAGCGGCTTCTGCGTCGGCGGGCTGCCCTGCAGCTCGGCGCCGGCCGAATCGCCGCCGCTTCTGATTTGGCCACGCGAACCCTGCATGCCGTCGATCAATTGCCCATAGAGGTCGCGGATTTCCGCGCTCAGGCGGCGCTGGCCGAGATAGTAATCGTCCGGCGCCGGCGGCTTGTAATTGGTGAGGTTGAGAATGCCGACGTCGACCGCGGCGACCACGATCTTGGCGTCCTCGCCGGGGGTGAGCCCGCCGATTTTCACCGGCAGCGTCAAGGTGGTGGACGGCCGGATCAGCGCCGGCGGCGACAGCGCGACCGAGAGCGTCCGCGCGGTCTTGTCGATGCCGAACCATTTGAGGCCGAT
The DNA here is from genome assembly GCF_000013745.1 of Rhodopseudomonas palustris BisB18. GTDB lineage: Bacteria > Pseudomonadota > Alphaproteobacteria > Rhizobiales > Xanthobacteraceae > Rhodopseudomonas_A > Rhodopseudomonas_A palustris_F. The sequence continues at coordinate 2,753,371 of NC_007925.1, read as the reverse complement.
GGCGCGGCCGGGCATCCGCTGCGCTGCGGCGTCGAGCGGCCGGCGCAGCGTGGTCACCACATAGGCGCCGGTGCCCCAATCCTTGCCGACCGCGAGCCTAACCTGGGACTGGCCTTGCTGGACGTCGACGCTCTGCGTGGTCAGCAGCCGGTCGCCGAGCACGTTGACGGTGAGCTTGCCGGCGCTGCGGGCATTGACCGTGACCACCAGCGTGTCGCCGGCGGCGTAGTCGGGCTTGTCGATCGAAGTTTCCAGAAGGTCGGGCGTGTCGGCGGAGCCGTCGGAATACCAGCCGACGTCGAACTGCACTTGCGTCAGCGGGCCGTCGGCGTCGGCGGATTTGACGTCGAGCCGGTAGCGGCCGGGCTGCGGCTGGAACGTCAGCCGCGCCGGCTTGTCGGCCGCAAGGCTGAGATCGCCGTCGGCGACCCGCCTGGTCGATTTCACCGGCTCGTAATCCCAGGAGGAATTCTGCCGGTACCATTGATAGCGGGTCTCGATCTTGAGCAATTCATAGCGCAACCCGCCGCGGGCCAGCGGCTTGCCCTCCGGCGACACCAGCACCACGTCGAAATTGGCGTTGTCGCCCTCGGTGACGGTCTTGTCCGCAAACAACGGCTTGACGCCGATCGCCGCCGCGGCCGGCACCACCGGCAGCACCAATTTGCGCTCCACGGCGCGGCCGCCGGCTTCCGCCATGCGGATGAAGATCTGCGCCTCCTGCGGCCGGGTCGACGCCGGCGGCTTGGGCAGCACCAACGGGAAAGTCGCCACGCCGTTGGCGTCGGCCTCCGGCAGGTTCTCGAGCGGGGTGCGCTCGTGGCTTTCGGTCTCCTCGTCGGCAATGCCGAAGCGATAGCCGGCAAAGCCGGGCCGATCAGCCGCTGGCGCCACCAACAGGTCGCCCTCCAGCTGCAGGCCCGAGGCCGGCGCGCCATAGAGGAAATGGCCATCGACCTTCAGTTCCACAGGAACATCAGCTTTGATCAGCTTGTCCTTGCTGGAAATATCGAATTCGATACGGTCCGGAACGTAGTCCTCGACCATGAAGGTGGTTTCGCCGACGCTTCCTCCCTTCGGATCGGTGAAGGCGCGAACCCGCCAGGTACCGGTCGGCACCGCGGAATTCAACGGCAGCGTCAGGCTGCGGCCGCCGGCGCCCTGGTCCGGCAGCACGGCGCGGCGGAATTCGACGCCGTCCGGCCGCTCCACCACCAGGGTCAGCGGCGCGCCTGCGAGCGCATTGCCCTGGCCGTCGCGCAATAATGCGGTGAGATAGACCGTCTCGCCGGAGCGATAGACGCCGCGCTCGGCATAGACGAAGGCGTCGGCGCCGGCCGGCACCGCGCGGCCAGAGACGCCGCGGTCGGAGAGGTCGAAGGCGTTGGATTTCAGGCTGAGGAAGGCGTAGTCGGCGGATGCGCCCGACACCGTGAGCAGCGCCGGCGACGACCCGCCCTCGCCGCGCGAAAGCCCGGACTCGAACAGCACGTGGCCGGAATCGTCGGTCTTGCGGGTGGCCAGAATCTCGTTGTTGCGGGCGAGCAGCCGCACCTCCGCCTTGCCGACCGGCTCGGTCGAGGCCAGCGAGTTGACGAAGACGTGGATGCCGTCATTGCCGGAGAACGCGGTCAGCCCGAGATCCGAGACGATGAACCATTGCGTCGCCAGCGAGCCGCCGTCCTCGTCGCCGGACGCAGCCGGCCCTTTGGCCGCCGCGGCCATCACATAGACGCCGGGTTGCAATTCGCCCAGCACTTCGCCGACCGGAAACGCGGTGGTGACGTCGGCGTTCAGCGTGCTCTCGGTGTCGAGTTCGCCGCTCCACACCTTGATGCCGCGCTCGCCGCCGAGCTCGGTCAACTCATAGGCGCTCAGCGCGCGCTGGAAGTCGCTGCCGACCACGGTGTTGATCAAATTGCGGTCGCCGATCCGGAACACCTCAACCGACACCGTCTTGGTGTTGACGCTGACCAGCGGAATGCCGCGCTGGCCGCTGCGCGGCAGCACATAGGCCCGCCCGGTGAAGCGCACCAACGGCTTGCGGTCGCGCACATAGATGTTGAACTCGGCGGATTTCGGCAGCGTCTCCTTCACCGCCGACGGCAGCCCGGCGCGCAGATGGACGGTGTAGCGCTCGCCGTGCTTGAGGCCCTCGACGCAGAGCTGCTTGTCCTCGCTGGTCAGCGCCGGCTTGTCGGTGCCGGCCTGCGCCAGGAACGGCGCGAAATCGACGCGCTTGGCGAGGTCCTCGGAGAACTGGAAACAGGCCCGCGGCGACGCCGAATCGGAATCCACGGTGTAGTCCAACAGCCGGAAGCCGTGGTCGTCGCGCAGCTTCTCGTATTGGCCGCGCACCTCGGCGACCTCGCGCAGATCGAGCGACAGCCGCAGCGTGTCCAGCGCCGGCCGCCACAGCTTGCGCTCGGCGAAGGCGCGGCCGAGCAAGGCCAGCGCCTCGGCCTCCTCGCCGGCATTGCCGGCGCGCTGATAGGCGATATAGGCTGCGGTCGAGGCGCGCTCCAGCAGCAAGGCCTGGTCGCTCCCGGTCGGCGTCCAGATCCGGAACACGGCGCGCGCCAGCCGCAGCCAGTTGCCGCTGTCGTCCGGCGAAACGGTGGCGATCTGGCCCATGATCTGCAGCGCGGCGCGGCTGTCGCCCCGCTTCACGGCGGCGTCGGCGTCGGCCCGCAGCGCCGCCACCGGCTTACTGACCGCGCCGGCTTCCGACTTGATCTGGGCCTCCAGCTTGATCGCGGAATCCGCCAGGTCGTCGCGTTTGAACGCCTTGTCGGCGGCCGCGGCGGACAACAGCCCGAGCGCCAGCGTGGCGCACAGCATGACGGCGCGAAGCAAACCCCTCATCGATGGCACTCCCTGCGCGGTCGAACGCCGCGTGTCGAAAACAAAAGCGCGAAAGCTGACGCCGTGATGTCGCCGGCTGGGGGCCCCGGCTCGCCCGCCGCCCCGGCGGCGCGCTCGCTGCCCCACGCGGGCATCATTGCGTGCGGCCACGCCGAATACAACGGCGCAGCCGCTTTGCTTTGACGCAAGCTCGCGCTAAATGGTTCGCAGGCATTGGGGCGGGGGATGGATTTTTCCGCCGCCCGGTGCTGGATGGTTGCCGGCCACCGGTGCTAAGAGCGCGGGCGGCCGACCGGCCCGACGGTCCCATAGCTCAACTGGATAGAGTAACGGATTTCTACTCCGTGGGTTGCAGGTTCGAATCCTGCTGGGATCGCCAACGATTTCAAGAACTTATGCATTTCGTTCTCATGATTTTCGTGTTGCGTTGTGTATCGGGAAAAACGCTTTGATTTGAGGCTTTCCCGATGAGTCCACGCAACACGGACGCAACACCGCGATTCATCATTCGTTCTTGAAAACAGCGGTCTCACCCAACCGTGCGGGTAGTGAGGCCAGCTCACTGGATTATCCGCAGATCCCAAAGCGGAGTAAGTAATTTCACGCCCGCGGTCGTCGATGCCAATCTAGGGCACAGATCCTTCGATGGATTGAGGGTGTTCCAGATCCGGGTTTCCCAAGCCCAGGGAGACGCAGCCCTGATTTGCTAAACAAAATCCACCCCTCACAGGGCGCTTCGACGCGTCTATAGTCCAGCCGATGACACTCGGTTGCCAACACTGCGCCCGCTCGGCTCTCGGCGCACTGCGCAACCGTCCGAATAGCAAAGTCGCTGATGGCCTACGAACCGCCTTTCGACGCTAAGATTTTAGACGAGACGCTGATCGAGGCCAGGACGCCGCACGATCTGCGCACTCGTTCACACCTCTTCAGACGCGCTGCAGGCCTCATATGGGATGTTTCTTGGGCTGCGAACCAGGAAGTGAACGGCGCCTTCAATAGAGGACTTTCGAGGAGCGAAATCACTGAGATTGTTGACCGCGTTAACGGGGATTGGCGCCTCATCCAAATAGCGATTTTTCAGGAAGCCGTTGCCCTGGAGCTTTGCTTAAAATCCATCTTGGCCCAACGATCTAACTACGACTATGCGGAGTCGCGCGGACATCAGCTGAGGTCAATCCTTCGAGAAATTGACAGCACCATGCACGATAGCGATCACGGTGCAGAAACGATTGTGTGGCACCTCGAGCAAGCTTTAGTCTGGCAGGGTCGCTATCCCACACCCAAAAAGAAGTCGCTTGCAAAGGGTGATCACCGTAGAACGCACTCGAATATCCCAACGATGTCGGAGATGGCCGGAGTTCTCTTTCATACCCATCGGCCCGAGATCGACACCCTTTTTTTGCGCATCGACGCGATCGCCGCCGCGGAAGGCATCGAACTGCGCGCTCCCTGAACAGGTGCCGCCGCCATTGCCGGACGACTGTCAGTGGCAGCGATCGCCAAGGATACGCACAATCTGCCGCCGCGTCGAGGATGGCCAGTGTGTGCCTACCCTTCGAAGGGATGGGCGTCCGCCGGGTATTCGATCTTGCGCGCGACTACGGGTTGCGGTTGGATGTTCCATTAGATTTTCGGGGATTTCACCATGCGTATTTCAATAATTGCGGCCGTGCTGGCCTCACTGCTGGTCGCGGGCTGCCAGACGGCTCAAGCGCCGACGACCGCCAGCGGAAAGCCCGAGGTGACAATTCGGGCTGCCCCCGGCGCAATCAAAGCGCGTCTGCTTTCACTCGCCATGGACCGGCGCTTCAACGTGTCCAAGGACACGGAATATCTTCTTCAGGTTGAGAAGCCTACAGACAACATCGCAGCGAGCGTCCTGCTCGGATCGAAATACGACAGTACTCCAGCCGAGCGGATTGTCTTCACGTTCGCTCCGCTTGGGGAGAATGTTCGCGTTGTTGCGTCGCTGATGTACGTCACCAATCCCGGCTCAGCATTCGAGCAGGTCACGCCTATCAATGCTGGTGAGGGTGTCGACAGGACACAAGCGACTCTGTCCGACATCAAGCAGAGCCTAGAGGTTCCTGCGGTCGCACCGCCACCACCGGCTAAGCGCACGAAACCTGCGCAGCCCAAGCCGGCAATTCCGGCAACATAGAGAAAAGGCACGCTGCGTGAGCATTAGACGATTGTTCACCGGAGCCGAACGCAGCAAATCGGGAGGAAAACCATGATTGTAGATGGAAATGAGGACTTGATCGCCGAGGAGCTTGGCATCGACCCCGACGAACTGGCCCAACTGAAATACGTTGAGGGGGAAAGCGCCTCTGAGGACGGCATAATTTACTACTATTACATCACCTTTTCCGAAGGAAATCCGCCGGCCATCATGGCGAAGATTAAGGGGCTCGTCGGTCTTACCGTACAGCTGAGTCCGAATCTCTTCGAGGAGCCTGACGGCGATCAAGATCTTGATGAAGATCGAAACGTGATCTCCCCTCTGTTTGAGGTTGGAAAACGGTATGAATTTAGAATGATCATTGATGGGGAGGAAACTAGGTTTTGGCGGACCATCGCTCAATATCAGCACCCTATGGTGAAGTTCGCTGACGTCGAATCAAAGGCAGTAAACGAGCTTCTCAAAGCAAAGACCTTGCACGGCGAAATTATCAACGTGACATCACCGAACTTCATTAGCGCAACAATTCAAGACTAGATCACCCCGGCGCGACCAGAGGCCTATTCTCTCGCACACGAACTTCGATAGTGCACAGCATTCATTTCGGAATCAGAGATTGCCAGAATTTACTGACCCAACTGCCGCAATGCTTTCTTTTCAGCATGCCCTGGCAACTAACGAGATTCACCTTCAACGAGGAAAGCTGGATTGCGACATCTTTGTCTTCTGCGATCAAGCTAACGATTCGCCGAGATTCACTTACGTGAGCCTCGATGGCGGGGACGTAATCGCGTTTGTCAATCTGATCCTCGTGGATCCCATCGACGATGGCATCGTTTGTTTTCAGATCGGCTACGCAGTGTCAGAAAAGTATCGCAATCAAGGATACGCAAAGGCCGCAATTAAGAGCGCCCTTGCAGAGCTCTGGAGTGGATTGTCGCAGAACGGCATTCCGTCTCTTTGCATTGAGGCTGTCGTTCATATCGACAACCACGCATCTAATGCTGTGGCACGTACAACACTGTCAGATCGACCAACTGAGGTAACGGACTGCGTTTCCGGGCTTCAAGCCTTGCACTACGTCTTGAGAATTCAAAAATAGGCACCAAACGCCGCAACCTGGCCGGAGGAACTCTGCGGTTCTGAGGTATCTGAGCTTCAACCGGCAATAAGAACAATCGTGCAGACTAACGAATTGCCCGCTGGCACCTTCCGACTGGGGACTCAGGTAGAACGGGCTTCAAAACGCCCCCGTATCTTGCAGGCAAGCACCCAGCACGCTCACCCTCGGAACTGGCCACGTTTTTTAGATATGCGGAAGAACCCTCTTACGTTCGGCAATGGGTCAGCAGCAGGGTGGGTCCGCAAACAGGAGTGGGTTACGGCCGGGAGCGCTGGATTCCACACCGGAGACCGGCTGACGGGACGTAACACTGTCAGCAACACCACCGCAACACGCCGCCCGCAAACCATTGCCATTGCTTGCCTGACGCCGGTTTTCTACTCCGTGGGAATCCTGCTGGGATCGCCAAATATTAACCCGGCGTCGCCTGGGTGGCGGGTCAGGGGCACGTCTTGCTTCGGCCTGGTGTCGGAAACCTGGCGTCAGATGCCCGGGGCGGTGGTTCACGCTTGCGCTAATTGACGTCGCTTACTTCCACCCTGCCGCGCGCCGGGGTGCGCCGGCATCTTGGCTGTCCGCTGTTTCGCAATCGCCGTGACCTTCGCTTTCGCGATTGTCCCAGCCCGCGGCTTGGAGAGCTTGCCGACCTTCGCGCCCCTCGCCACCTTCACGACCTTCATCGCTTTCACCGCAGGCCGCGCGTTCTTGATGCTGAGCTGCAGATCGAGCGCGCCGAGCACCTTCATGACGGTGGCGAGTTCGGGGCGGCCCGCGGCGGAAAGCGCCCGGTACAGGCTCTCGCGGGACAGGCCGGTCTTGCGCGCGATGTCGGTCATGCTTTTGGCGCGCGCGACGGTGCCGAGCGCGTGCGCGATGAAGGCGGCATCGTTGGTCTCGAGAGCCTCCGCCATGTAGGCCCGCATCGCCTCCGGCGAGGTGAGGAATTCGGCGGTGTCGTAAGGCGCGGTTTTCATCGCTTTGTCCACTCCTTGAACAGTCGTTTCGCCTGTTTGATATCGGTGTTCTGGGTCTTCTTCGTTCCGCCCGCCAGGAGAATGATAATCTCGGATCGGTGCTCGGCGTAATAGACCCGATAGCCGGGGCCGTAATGGATCCGCAGTTCGCTGACCCCCGCGCCGACCGGCTCGGCGTCTCCCGGATTTCCAAGCCGGAGGCGGTCGATCCGCGCGGTTACCTTGGCGATGGCGTCGGGATCGCTCAGCCGTCTCAGCCAAGCCGCGAACTCATCGGTCCGATGGGTCGGCTTCATCAACGTAGCCTATAGGCTACGGACTTCGCAAGCGTCAACACAGACACACGGGCCTGGTTCCAGCCGCCAGCCCAGCACCTCAACGCCCTGCCCGATAGCGATCATCCGTCCCCCTGATGGGCGACGCGCGCCGAGCCGCCCAGCTATCGCGGCGCGCGCGTCCAAGCAATCGCCGCACTTGCAAACAGCAAGCCACCGACTGCGCCGCCTCAGATCTTCGCCAGCGCCGCCGCGATGCGTCCCTGCAGCACCACGCCGAACCAGATCACCAGGGTCGACAGCGCGGCCGCGGCGATCACCAGAATATCCGTTTGGGCCATGACAAGGCATCCTGTTGCCAGACGTGATGCGTGACGATGCCCGCGGTCTGCGGGGTGGTCGTTGACCTGTATCAAGCCGGCAGAACCGGCCGCGGCTGCCCCAACGCCACGCCTTGCGCCAGGTTGAAGCCGATGGTGGTCGCCGGAAACTGGCCCTGATGGCTGATCGACAGCGGCCGCACCGGCACGGTGCTCCATTTCGCGAAGGCCGACGGCGGCACCCGGTCGCCGGTGGACGGCGATTTCAGATACAGCTTGCCTTGGCTCAGCCGTTGGCCGATTCCAGCGTCGCACCGAGGCCTTTCGGCGCGCCCAGCAGCCGGTCGAATTCCGCCTTGCTCACCGCGTAGCATTCGCACGAGGTGCGTTCGATCCCGGCGCGGTCGAGCATGGTGACGTGGCCGCGCACGTAACTAATCAGTCCGCGATTCTTCAGTCGCTTCGCCGCCTCGGTGACGCTGGAGCGTCGCGCGCCGAGCATCATCGCCAGGAACTCCTGGGTCAGCAAGAAATCCTCCGCCTGCACCCGGTCGTGGGTCATCAGCAGCCACCGGCAGCAGCGCTGCTCGATCGAATGGAAATGATTGCACACCGCCGACTGCGCCACCTGATTGAAGAACGCATGGACGTAGTGCAGCATCAGGGTGCGGGTGGCGACGCTTTGCTGCAGCGCCTGCCGCAGGATCTCGGCCTTCAGCTTCAGTCCGTGGCCCGGCACCTGGACGTAGACATTGGTCGGCGCGACAGTGTCGCCGAGAATGATCGGGGTGCCGACGATGCCTTCATTGCCGATGGTGCCGATCTCGGCTGATGAGCCGTCGGCCATGGTCGACACCAGCGAGGCCACGCCGTCGACCGGAAAGTACACGTCGTTGATCGGCGCGAAGGCTTCGTAGAGCGGCATCTTGTAGTCGAGCACGACGCTGTGCAGATGCGGCCGCAACCGGTTCAGGTCGTCCCGCGGCAACATTTCGAGCAGTCTGTTTCGCCGCGACTGGATCATCGGGTCCTCCTGGACCGCGACAGCCTGATGCCGCATTGACGCTCGCCACTCTGAACAGCGCGGTCTTGCGAACTCCGCACCACGACGACACGCTGCGACGGCGGTTTGCTGATGGTGTCGGTTCGAGCGTCCGTTCCAGGCATCGCGCGCGGCACCGGAGAGAATGTCCGAAACCGTACATTAGTCGTCTTCGGTGCCGGCCGCAACCGAGCCGGCACCGATCGTTGGGCGCGATCCGCGCCTAGCCCTTCACGCCGAGCAGTTCGACGTCGAACATCAGCGTGGCGTTCGGCGGGATCACCCCGCCGGCGCCGCGCGCGCCGTAGCCGAGCTGCGGCGGGATGATCAGCGTGCGCTTGCCGCCGACCTGCATGGTGGAGACGCCCTCGTCCCAGCCGGCGATCACCCGGCCCTTGCCGATCGGAAATTCGAACGGCTCGTTGCGGTCCACCGAGGAGTCGAATTTCTTGCCCTTGACGCCGTTCTCGTAGAGCCAGCCGGTGTAGTGCATGACGCAGATCTGTCCCGGCTTCGGCGTGGCGCCGGTGCCGACTTCGGTGTCTTCGATTTTCAGGCCTGAAGCTGTGGTCATGGTTTTTCCTGCGGTCTGCGCCGTGGCGGGTGAAACCGGCGCGAGCGTCGCGCCGGCGGTGAGCATTGCGGCGACCGCGATCGCCATCGCGACGCGAGCCCGGTGTGTGGTCGGCATGGTCACTCCTCGTCGAGAATTTGAGTCCGATGCTGCGAAGCCGCGGGAACCCGACGGCCGTCGCCGACAAAAACCATCGCCGCGCTGCGGTCAACCTGGTTTCAAAGACCATGCCGCGACGGCGCCGCGCTGTCGAGCCGACCAGCGCCGGCGGTGACCGCGGTTTCTGCTGCCAAAGCGCAGAATTCGCAGATAATTGATGCGCGAAAGCCTCGCGGCCTGTAAACCGGCGTCGAGTTCAAGATGGCGCTGCCTCTTTCCGAGTGCGCGCAGACTTTCGGCTCGCCACAACAACGCAACGAAACCAACAAGGGCCGTCACATGAGCGGATTCAAGGAACCAAGCTTCGCCGACCGCCAGAAGGCCGCGCAACAGGCCCGCAAGAGCATCCTGGAAAAGTTCAAGGCCCAACCCGGCCCGGACGATCCGGCGGTGCAGCAGCGCGCCGCCGAGCGCGAGGCGCAGGCCGCAGCCAGGGCCGCCGCGAAGATCGCCCGCGACGCCGAAAAGGCCGAGAAGAAGCGCCGCGACGAGGAAGCCGCCGCCGAAGCCTTGGCGTTGGCCGCGCGCGAAAAGGAAGAAGCCGCCAAGCGCGAAGAAGCGCTGGAGGCCGAACGCAAGGCGGCGCGCGACGCCCGCTACGCCGCCCGCAAGAAGCGCAAGTAACGCGCCATCAATCGCGGCGCGCCTTGTCGCGCCGCGATGCTCTGGGCTGCCGAATCGGGGGCTCCGCCCCCGCGCGTGGCGAAGCGCTATTTCTTCATCGAGTCCTTGGCCATGCCGTGGTCCTTGGCCATGCCGTCCTTGGCCATGCCGTCCTTGCTCATGCCGTCCTTGGACATGGCGCCTTTCGACATCGCATCCTTTGACATCGCGTCCTTGGACATCGCGTCCTTGGACATCGCGTCTTTCGACATGGTGTCGTGCTTCATGGCGTCGTCCTTGCTCATCTTGTCCTGAGCGAACGCAGCCGGCGCGAGCGCCAGGCTGAGTGAAACCGCTGCGGTGAGAACGGCGGCGACGTAACGGCGATTGATCGTCATGCTGTGTGATCCTGTGTCATGGGGCGACGCGCGACGAATGCCGCCGTCGCCATCAGGGACGATGGCCGACGCCGGAATGTTACCTGCCGCGCGCAAATATTCTGCCGCTGCGGTGCGGACCCGCCGCCGCTGCGTTTGAAGAGCGCTGCCGCGCGCCGATCGGCACCTCGCCTGCCGCCGCTGTGCGGCGCAACATGCGAAGTCGACCGCAACCACTATCCTCCAGGAGAATTTGCGGGCAAACTTGCCCAAACACCGCGGCACGGCACGATCCGGCACGCGGTCATAACAAGTTCAGGGAGGTTTTGATGATCACGCGCCGCCACGTTCTTGCTTCCGCGCTCGCAGCCCCCGCGATCCTGCGCTTCGGCCCGGCGCACGCCGCCACCACCTTGAAAATCTCCCACCAGTTTCCCGGCGGCACCATCGACAAGGGCGACTTCCGCGACCGGCTGACCCGCAAATTCGCCGACGAGATCGCCAAGCGTAGCGGCGGCGAACTGATCGGCGAAGTCTATCCGAACTCCTCGCTGATCAAGACCACCGCGCAATTCTCGGCCTTGCGCAAGGGCGCGCTCGATCTCAGTCTGTATCCGATGCCCTATGCGGGCGGCGAAGTGCCGGAGACCAATATCGGGCTGATGCCGGGGCTGGTGTCGACCTATGATCAGGGGCTGCGTTGGAAGACCCAGCCGATCGGCAAGGCGCTGACCGATTTCCTCGCCGACAAGGGCATCGTGCTGATCAGCTGGGTGTGGCAGGCCGGCGGCGTCGCCAGCCGCACGCGGCCGTTGGTGGCGCCGGAAGACGCCAAGGGTCTCAAGGTGCGCGGCGGCTCGCGCGAAATGGACATGGTGCTGCAGACCGCCGGCGCCGCGGTGCTGTCGGTGCCGTCGAACGAAATCTACGCCGCGATGCAGACCGGCGCCTGCGACGCCGGCATCACCTCCTCCACCAGCCTGATCTCGTTCCGGCTGGAAGAGGTCGCCAAGCATCTCACCTCCGGCGCCGGCGCCTCCTATTGGTTCATGCTGGAGCCGTTGATGATGTCGAAGGCGATCTTCGACAAGCTGCCGAAGAACCAGCAGGACATCATCCTCGCCGTCGGCAGCGAACTCGAAGCGTTCGGCCGCAAGGGCGCGCAGGACGACGATGTCGAGGTCGCCAAGGTCTACGAGAAAGCCGGCGCCAAGGTCGCCCCGCTCGACGCCGCCATCGTCGGCAGATGGCGCGACATCGCCCGCGACACCGCGTGGAAGGACTACGCGGCGAAGACCGCGACCTGCGCCAATCTGCTGAAGCTCGCCACCGACGTCGCCGCGTGATGCACGGTCCGTTGCCGGACGGCCACCATCATCCGCAGGCCGTTCCGCAACGCGGCGTGATCGCGGCGTTGGCGCGCGGGCTGGCGCTCTGCAACACCGCGATCGTGGTGCTCGCCGCCATTGCCCTGATCGCCGCCTGCGGCATTCTCAGCTTCAGCGTGCTGAGCCGCAGCCTGTGGCACAGCGCCACCTATTGGCAGGACGAGGCCGCGGTGTTCCTGCTGGTCGGCGCCACCTTCCTCACCGCGGCCTATGTGCAGCAGCAGCGCGGCCATATCGGCATCGAAGCCTTCGTCGGATTGTTGCCGCCGATCGTCAACCGGATCCGGCGCTGGCTGGTCGATGTCGCCAGCCTCGCCTTCTGCGGCTTCTTCGCCTGGAAATCCTGGACCCTCACCCATGAGGCCTATGTCGACGGCCAGGTCTCCAATTCGATGTGGTCGCCGCCTTTGGCGATCCCTTACGGATTGATGGCGGCCGGCATGACGCTGCTCTGTTTGCAACTACTGGTGCAAGTGCTGGCGCCGGCGGCGCGGAAGCCGCAGCAATGAGCGTGCTCGGGATCGGCATCAGCTACGGCGTGGCGACGCTGCTGGCGATGTTCTCCGGGATGCCGATCGCGTTCGCGCTCGGCGCCGTCGCGGTTCTGTTCATGGCGATCTACATGCCGGCGGCCTCGCTCGATACCGTGACGCAGAACGTCTATGAGGAGATGGCCTCGATCACGCTGTTGTCGATTCCTCTCTTCATTTTGAAGGGCGCGGCGATCGGCAAATCCCGCGCCGGGCAGGACCTGTATTCGGCGCTGCACGCCTGGCTCAATCGGGTGCCGGGTGGGCTCGGCGTCGCCAACGTATTCGCCTGCGCGCTGTTCGCCGCGATGGCCGGCTCCTCGCCCGCGACCTGCTCGGCGATCGGCTCGGCCGGCATTCCGGAGATGCGCAAGCGCGGCTATTCCGGCGGGTTCGCCGCCGGCATCATCGCCGCCGGCGGCACGCTCGGGATTCTGCTGCCGCCATCGATCACCATGATCCTGTTCGCAGTCGCCGCGGAAAAATCGCTCGGCCGGCTGTTCCTGGCCGGGATCGGCCCGGGCCTGTTGCTTGTGCTGCTGTTCGGCAGCTACGCGGTGTTCCGCTTCCGCAAGGAATACGCCGCGGCGAGCCGGCTTTACGAACAGACCGGCGTCGATGCGCCGATCTTGGCGCGCGACAAATTCACCATGGCGCAACGCTTCAACGCGCTGCCGCGGGTGGCGCCGTTCGTGATCCTGCTCACTGGGGTGATGATCGCGCTGTATGGCGGCTACGCCACGCCGTCGGAAACCGCCGGCCTCGGCGGCTTGCTGGCGCTGGCGCTGATCGCGCTGATCTACGGGGTGTGGCGGCCGACTGATCTGGCGCCGATTCTGCAGGCGACGATTCGCGAATCCACCATGCTGATGATGATCATCGGGATGTCGCTGTTGTACTCCTACGTGATGAGCTATCTGCACATCTCGCAGTCGGTCGCCGAATCCATCGTGGCGATGCAGCTGCCGCGCTGGGAATTGCTTGCGGCTATTCTCGTGATGGTCGTGGTGCTGGGCTTCTTTCTGCCGCCGGTGTCGATCATCCTGATGACCGCGCCGATCATCCTGCCGCCGCTGCGCGCCGCCAATTTCGACATCATCTGGTTCGGCATCGTCATGACCATCGTGATGGAGATGGGGCTGATCCATCCCCCCGTCGGGCTGAACATCTTCGTGATCCGCAATGTCGCGCCCGACATCCCGCTCTCGGAGGTGATCTGGGGCACGCTGCCGTTCGTGCTGCTGATGATGTTCGCCGTGCTGCTGCTGTGCTTCGTGCCGCAAATCGCCACCGGCTTCCCCGATCTGGTGATGGGACCGGAAAGCGTGCGGTGATAACCTTTCTTCGGCCGCGCCACACATTCCGCCGTCATCCTGAGGAGCCCGGCGGAGCGCAGCGAAGCCGGGCGTCTCGAAGGATGGGCCGCACGGATCTGGTGGGCCGCGCGTCTCGCAGCCGCATCCTTCGAGGCTCGCCCGACCGCACAAAGAGCGCTGTCGGGCGAGCACCTCAGGATGACGGCGCCCGTGTTGCGGCGGCGGCGCGGAGTTCGATGCACAACTATCAACGCCTAAGCCGCAACGAAAAAGCCTGCCTCAGGAGTGATCCCGAGGACAGGCTTCATTCGTAAACCGGAGGAGTGCCGGTGAAAGCGGCGGTTACGCCACCGCCACCTTGCTCTTTTCGGCGCGCTTGCGCTCGTTGGCGTCGAGGTGACGCTTGCGCAGCCGGATCGACTTCGGGGTGATCTCGACCAACTCGTCCTCCTCGATATAGGCCAACGCCTTTTCCAGCGTCATCCGGATCGGCGGGGTCAAGCGCACCGCTTCGTCCTTCGAGGTGGTGCGGATGTTGTTGAGCTGCTTGCCCTTCAGCACGTTGATCTCGAGGTCGTTGTCGCGGGTGTGCTCACCGACGATCATGCCCTTGTAGACCTTGCAGCCCGGCTCGATCATCATCGGGCCGCGATCTTCCAACTTGAACATCGCGTAGGCCACCGCCTCGCCCTGGTCGTTGGAGATCAGCACGCCGTTGCGGCGGCCCTGGATCTCGCCCTTGTACGGCAGGTAGTTGTGGAACAGCCGGTTCATCACCGCGGTGCCCTTGGTGTCGGTCATCAACTCGCCCTGGTAACCGATCAGGCCGCGGGTCGGCGCGTAGAACACCAGCCGCAACCGATGGCCGCCGGACGGCCGCATCTCGATCATCTCGGCCTTGCGTTCGCTCATCTTCTGCACGACCACGCCGGAGAATTCCTCGTCGACGTCGATCACGACCTCTTCGACCGGCTCCAGCACGGTACCTTCTTCGTCCTTGCTGAGCACCACGCGCGGACGCGACACCGAGAGCTCGAAACCTTCGCGGCGCATCTGTTCGATCAGGATCGCCAGCTGCAATTCGCCGCGGCCGGAGACTTCGATGGCGTCCTTGTCGGCGGATTCCACCACCTTCAGCGCGACGTTGCCTTCGGCCTCGCGCATCAAGCGGTCGCGGATCAGCCGGCTTGTCACCTTGTCGCCTTCGGTGCCGGCGAGCGGCGAGTTGTTGACGATGAACGACATCGACACCGTCGGCGGATCGATCGGCTGGGCCTGGATCGGGGTCTCGACGCTGGGATCGCAGAAGGTATCGGCCACGGTGCCCTTCGGCAGCCCGGCGATGGCGACGATGTCGCCGGCTTCGGCTTCGTCGATCGGGGTGCGCTCGAGGCCGCGGAACGCCAGGATCTTGGTGATGCGGCCGGTTTCCACCAGCTTGCCGTCGCGCGACATCACCTTGACGCTCTGGTTCGGCTTCACCGAGCCCGAGGCGATGCGGCCGGTGATGATGCGGCCGAGATAGGGGTTGGCCTCCAGGATGGTACCGAGCAGCCGGAACGGGCCGTCTTCCACCACCGGGGCGTGGACGTGCTTCACCACCAGTTCGAACAACGGCTTCATGCCCTCGTCCTGGCTGCCGTCGGGCTTGTCGGACATCCAGCCGTTCTTGCCGGAGCCGTACAGGATCGGGAAATCCAATTGGTCGTCGGTGGCGTCGAGCGCTGCGAACAGGTCGAACACTTCGTTGACCACTTCGGTGATGCGGGCGTCGGGGCGGTCGACCTTGTTGATCGCCACGATCGGCTTGAGGCCGAGCTTCAACGCCTTGCCGACCACGAATTTGGTCTGCGGCATCGGGCCCTCGGCGGCGTCGACCAAGACGATCACGCCGTCGACCATCGACAGGATGCGCTCCACCTCGCCGCCGAAATCGGCATGGCCCGGGGTGTCGACGATGTTGATGCGGACGTCCTTCCACTGCACCGAGGTGCACTTGGCCAGAATGGTGATGCCGCGCTCTTTTTCCAGATCGTTGGAATCCATCGCGCGCTCGACCTGGCGCTGGTTGTCGCGATAGGTGCCGGACTGCTGCAAGAGCTTGTCCACCAGCGTGGTCTTGCCGTGGTCGACGTGGGCGATGATGGCAATGTTGCGAAGTTTCATGGTTCTTCTTTTAGGTTAAAGCGGCCTGGATGCCCAATCAGCGCAATCGGCGGATGGCTTCGGACGCACAAATTTGCCCGCCCGCACCCGCTTTGCCTGAAACGCGCAAGGACATCCCAGATCAGGGCAATCCCTAAAAAGCAAGCCCGGCCAAAAGGGGCCGGGCACTCGCACGCGTTGCGACGCAATATAGTTGAAAATCGACAAAAAACAATGCGTGGCTGCGATGTTTTCGCAGTCTCCGGCGGAATTTCGCCGCGCATCGCCGCGCCCGGCGGCGTCGTTGCGCTCGCCGACGCCCTACAGGCCGCTGCCCGCCAGCAACTGCACGTTGGCGCGCGGCGGGCTTTGCGGCGCCAGCGCCAGCAGCGCCTTGCGGTCGGCCACCGCGTTGTGGAACTGCTCCAGCGCGATGTTGAACGCGGTCAGGGTGCCCTCCTCGATCGCGCCGTTCTCGAAGCAGGTCAGCGTATCGCGCAGGATGTTGTCGGCCTCGGCCTGCATGGCGTCGAGTTCGTCGGTCGAATCGCTCTTCCTGGCCATCGCGATCATGTCGAGCAGCCGCTCGCGCAGCCAGGAGTTGTTGGTGCGCTCGTCCTTGCGCAGATAGCCGGCGAACCAGGCGCCGATCGAGCCCAGCGCCGAGGCGCCCATCAGCGACCACCAGATGTAATCGCTGTAGCGGTCGAGGAAGGTCTTCTCCTCGCCGTCAACATACGCCGCAGCACCCGGATGCACCGGGATCGCGGCGTCCTTGTCGGTATCCGGGGTCTCGATCTTCGCCGCCAGCGGGAATTCGTTCATCACGGTCTGGCGGATCGCGAACAATTGCCGGGTGAACGCCGAGACGGTGGGGTCCGGCAGCCCCTTCCGCGCCACGATGTGGTGCGCGAAGCTGATGGTCTTGACCTCGTCCTCCGGCCGCGCCGGCGCGCCGCCGAACACCCCGGCGGGAATTTCCGCGGCCTCGTACATCGGATGGTTCTGCGCGATCGCCTCGGCGGAATCGATCGGCAGGAAAGTCGGCGCGCCGCCCTCCCGGATCGAGGCGGCGATGGCGTCGGCGGTAATCTTGCTGTTGACCGGGCCGGCCGCCAGGAAGGCGTCGACCTTCTGGTCCTTGATCGCCTCGGCGACCTCGCTGGTGGAGAACTGCACGATGTCGACCTTGGCCGGATCGACGCCGTATTGCTGCAGCACCACTTTCAAAAGGTTCACATTGGCCTGGGTGCGGCCGATGATGCCGATCCGCTTGCCGTCGAGCTGCGCGATCTTGCTGATCTTGGCCGCGGCCTTCTTGGCCTTGGACGCGGACTTCGGCTTGGCCGGCACCCACAGCACCGCGACGTTCTTGCGCAGCACCGCCACCGCCTGGGCGTTCTTCGGCACTTCGAGGTCGCCGCGGATCACCGCCAGGTCGGCCTTGCCGTCGGCCAGCGCGGTGGCGCTGCCGAGCGCGCCGTCGGTCAACACCGGGCGCAGCCGCACCGAATTGTGGTCGCGGGCGAACGCCTGGGTCAGCGCCTGCACCACCCGGACGTCGTCGGAATTCTGCGGTCCCACCGCAATGCGCAGCGTCTCCGGCCGCATCGCAAAGTAATAGGCGCCGGCCACCGCGCCGACCACGGCGAGCACCGCGGCCAGCACCACGAAGGCGGCTTTTTGTCGTCGAGAACGCGATACCGATTGCACCGTGGGTCCCACCGGGTCAGGGCCATCCACGATCTGTCTGGAAAACAATCGTTCGAGGCTGGAACCCATTGTGCTCCCGATTAAATCAAGATCGTAGCGATTTCCTTGCGCGCCTGGTGGGGTGAGCTGCACATGGTTACTGTGGTCAGTGAACCGGCTTTGCCGCCTTATTGTGGCATGGATCAGCTTTGCTTCGCGGCGGTTCAGGGTCAACATGCTGTGAGTGGGAGGCGAGGATGGTGAAACGACTAACCGACGAGGACCGCCACGCGGCGCTGCGCGAGCTGCCCGGCTGGAGCGCGGCGGAGGGCCGCGAGGCGATCGCCCGCACGTTTGTGTTCAAGGATTTCAACGAGGCCTTCGGCTTCATGGCGCGGGTCGCGTTGATCGCCGAGAAGCACGATCATCATCCGGAATGGCGCAACGTCTACAAGACCGTCGAGGTGGTGCTGACCACCCACGACGCCGGCGGCGTCACCGCGCGCGACATCGATCTCGCCCGCGCCATGAACGCCATCGCCGCACAATTGTCGCCGCGCTGATGCAATCCCGCGGCGGCCTCCCTACATCCAGGGTGGAACAGGACCGCGCGGGCGGCTTGAGGTGGAACGATGAGTTCAGAACACAGCGTGGGCTATGAGCCGGCCGACCGGCTGGCGCAGGACCCCGACAGCGTGCGCCGGCGGTTCTGGCAGAAGCTGAAGCGCCTCGCGGTGAAGCTGCCGTTCGCCGAGGAGCTGCTGGCGGCGTATTACTGCGCGTTCGACCGCCACACCCCGCGCCACGTCCAGGCGGCGCTGCTCGGCGCCATCGCCTATTTCGTGCTGCCGTTCGATTTCGTGCCCGACATGCTGCCGCTGCTCGGCTTCACCGACGACGCCGCGATCCTGGCCACCGCGATCCGCATGGTGGCGAGCCACATCACCCCGGAACACCGCGCCGCCGCCCGCGCCGCGATGGCCCGCGGGCTCGATCGCGGCGAGGACGTCGCCGACGAATAGCGGGCGATGAAAGTCTCGTTGTTAGTTCAGCCCAGCCCATAAACGCTGTCATTCCGGGGCACCAGCAGCTTCAGCTGCGAGTGAACCCGCAATCCAGTATTCCAGGGCGGTGAGTACTGGATTCCGGGTTCGCTCGGCCTGCGGCCTCGCGCCCCGAAATGACAGCCTCGTTGATGTGGGACGCGCGTCATCATCATAGAACGCGCCGTCGGCCAGCATGCGATGATGCGTCATCACATGCTGAGGCGCGCTTACGCGCCGTTGAGGAACTGCAGCGGATCGACCGGCGCCGAGCCCTTGCGGATCTCGAAGTGCAGCTGCGGCGAGCCGACCTCGCCGGACTGCCCGGACTTGGCGATGGTCTGGCCGCGCTTGATGGTTTCGCCGCGCTTCACCATCAGCTCGCTGGCATGCGCATAGGCGGTGACGTAGCCGTTGGAGTGCCGCACCAGCACCAGATTGCCGTAGCCCTTCAGCTCGTTGCCGGAATAAGCGACAACGCCGTCTTCGGCGGCCTTGATCGGCGTGCCCTCGGGCACTGCGACGTTGATGCCGTCGTTTTGTTTGCCGTTGGTCTTGGCGCCGTAGCTGGTGATCACCCGGCCGCGCACCGGCCAACGGAAGGTCGGCAGCGCGCCGGTGGCCTCCGCGGCTTTCACCGGGGCTTCGGGGGCGGCGGTCTCGGCCGGCGTCGCGGTAGCGCTGGCGAGCCGGACTTTTTGCGCGGGTTCGGCCGGCGTGGCCGCGGCCATCCGGATCGGCGGCGCGGCAGCGGGCACCGCAGCCGGCGCCGCGGCGGCAACCGCAGGCGCGGCGGCCGGAACAGCCGCCTCGGCGGTCCGCGTGCTCGGCACCATGAGCTTGGTGCCGATCTTCAACTGCGCGTTCGGCGGCAGACCATTGGCCCGCGCCAGTTCGGCGACCGGCACGCGGTTGCGCCGCGCGATGCTCATCAGGCTGTCGCCGCGATTGACCACATGGACGCTGGGCGCCGCGGCGGCGAGCACCGCCGGCCGGGCGGCGGGCGCAACCATCGCGGGTGCCGCGACCGGAGCCGCCAGCGCCGCGGCGGCGCGGGTCGGAATGATCAACTGCTGGCCGGGCTGCAGCGCCCGCGGGCCCTTGTAGCCATTGGCCTGCAGGATTTCCGCGGTGGAGACGTTGTAGCGCCGCGCCAGCGTCTCGAGCGAATCGCTGGTGCCGACGATGATGGTGGTGCCGCGCACCGCGGGCTTCGCGGCGACCGAACGCGGCGCCGTCGAGCCGGTGACGACATCCGAAGCGGCGGCGCTCGGCGGCGCATAGGACGCCACGCCGCGCCCGCCTCCAGACACCCCGGCATCGGCGCTGGGATAGCTGCGCGGAGCCGGCGCACTGGGATAGGATTGCGGCGCGGCAACCGGCGGCGGCAGCGCCTGCGACTGGTATTGCGGCTGCTGTTGCTGGTACTGCGGCCTGGAATATTGCGGCAGATCCCGCGGCGCCTGCTGGGCCACCGACCCGGTCGCCTCGCGCTGCGCGAACGGATCCTGCGACAGACGCGTCTGCATGTCCGCGCTGCAGCCACTGAAACCGACGGACATCAACGCCAGCGCCGCAACTTGCGGAGCGCGGCGCGAGCAAAGCAACTCGAGGACGCGGGACATGGTTACTCACTCTTTACGCAACAGAACTTTACCTTTTGAGTAAACCACCCGTTCAGTTACCAACCGTTTAACCGTGCCCTCGAAAACATCGCCGCGGCGGCGCAACCGTTAACGGCGAACGAGGTTTCGGCGCCCGGCTACAGTTCGCGCGCCAGCCCCGGCAGCGCCGGCACGAAGCGGACCGCGACCAGCTCCTTGCGCTCGATGCCGCTTTTGGATTTGCGAATCCGCAGCAAGGTCTGGGTGGCGTTGTGCGGACCGACCGGGGCGATCAGCACGCCGTCGAGGTCGAGCCTGTCGAGCAGCGACGCCGGGACCTCTTCCATCGCGGCGGTGACGATGATGCGGTCGAACAGCCCGGCGTCGGCCGGCACCGCGAAGCCGTCGCCGATCCGCACCTCGACATTATCGCAATGCAGCGCCGCAAGCCGGGCCCGCGCCTGATCGGCCAGCGTCTTGAAGCGCTCCAGCGTCAGCACCGCGCGGCTGAGCCGCGACAGGATCGCCGCCTGGTAGCCCGACCCGGTGCCGATCTCGAGCACCCGGTGCTCGGGGCGCAGCTGCATCTGCTCGGTCATATAGGCGACCACGAACGGCTGGCTGATGGTCTGGCCGCAGGCGATCGGCAGCGCGGTGTCCAGCCAGGCCTCGGCGCGCTGCCCCGGCTCGACGAAGGCGTCGCGCGGCACCTCGTCCATCGCCCGCAGTACCGCTTGATCGCTGATGCCGCGACGCCGCAGACTGAGCTGGAACATCATCTTTTCAGGCGGCGGCGGTCCGATGGGCATGACGGTCTCTCGGGCTGAATCGGCGGCACATCTTGTTCCGCGCCAGGAACTTAGCAAGCTTTTCCGGGGCACTGCGGAAACTCTCACTAAGCCTGCGCCGAGAAGAAAGTTGACATTGCGCTGCCGGGCCTTATTTGCGACTTTGGTCGGTGTTCCAAATGTGTCGGACACTCGGCCGTTGGGCTCGGCGCAGGCCGAGCGAGGTGGGCAAGGAATTCCATGATGACGACGACTGCTCCGGCCGGCTCCGTGTTCCTGGTCGAGGACGAAGCGATGATCCGCATGATGGTCGCCGATATGCTCGAGGAGCTTGGCTATCGCGTCGTCGCCGAGGCCGGCGAGATCAACGAGGCGATCCGGCTCGCCGGCTCCACCGCGTTCGACATCGCGATTCTCGACGTCAACGTCAACGGCAAGGTGATTTCGCCGGTCGCCGACCTGTTGAAGGCGCGCAACTGCCCGTTCATCTTCGCCACCGGCTACGGCGCCCAGGGCGTGCCGGAGGACTACCGCGACCGCCCGGCGCTGCAGAAGCCGTTCCAGATCGAAACTTTGGCGCAGCTACTGGCCAGCACGCTGAAGGGCGCCACGGTTTAACTTCGCCGCTGTCACCAAAATCCATCCTGCACTGAATCGTCATCCTGAGGTGCCCGAGCATCGCGAGGGCCTCGAAGGATGCGGCCGCGAGTCCGTGCGGGTCCGCCAAGCCCGCGGCCATCCTTCGAGACACCCGGCTTCGCGCTACGCGCTTCGCCGGGTTCCTCAGGATGACGGCGCGTGATGCGGCGCGGATGTGAAGCGCCGAGCGCCGCCCCCGTTACCCCAGCGTCGTATTCAGCACCTGCGAGAACACGTCGTCGGTGCGGTCGAGACGCAGCGGCGTCACCGAGACGTAGCCCGCCGCCAAGGCCGCGAGGTCGGTGCCCTCGGCCGGGGTGTCGACCACCGCGATGCGTTCGAAGCCGATCCAGAAATACGGATTGCCGCGGCCGTCGCGGCGCTCGTCGACCCGCAGGAAGCCCTGGTTGCGCTTGCCCTGCCGGGTCACCCGGACGCCCACCACGTCGCCCGGCGCGCAGGCCGGGAAATTGATGTTGATCACGGTGTTCTTCGGCACGCCCTGGTCGATGATCTTGCGCAGGATCGCCGGGCCATGCGCCAGCGCGGTCTCCCACAGCGGGGTGCCCTTGTTGTCCATCGAGAATTCCTGCGACAGCGCGAACGACGGAAAGCCCAAGATGCTGCCTTCCAGGGCGCCGGCGATGGTGCCGGAATAGACCACGTCCTCGGCGACGTTGCGGCCCTTGTTGACGCCGGACAGCACCAGGTCGGGTCCCTTGTCGCCGAGAATGTGCCGCGCGCCCATGATCACGCAGTCGGTCGGCGTGCCGCGCACCGCGAAATGCCGCGGCCCGATTTCGCGCAGCCGCAAGGGATCGTTCAAGGACAGCGAATGCGACACCCCGGATTGATCGAGCTCCGGCGCCACCACCCAGACGTCGTCGGACAATTGACGCGCGATCTGTTCGACGATCTTCAGCCCCGGCGCGTGGATGCCGTCGTCATTGGTGCACAGAATCCGCATGCGCTGAAATGCCTTTGTCACTGCCGAACGGGTTGAGGGGCGGAGCGAACTTTTGCCAGCCTGCGGCGGTTTTACCAACCGGTTTTTTGGCATGGAGCCGGCGCGCTCGGGCATCGCGGCGCCGGTTCGCGGAACATTCGCCGCCGGAAACCGTTTCCTGGCGATCAACACCGCCGCACCGAGATGGCGGGCTTGGCCGGGTGGCAATATGGCGATGCGCTCTGGATTGGCGATCGTTACGGGAGGGCTGCTGCTGAGTGGCATCGGCGGCTGGCTGCTGCTGGCGCCGCAGCACCTGCGCGAGCCGGTCGGCCTCGCCGAAGCCGCCCCCGCCGCCGCCGAAGACGATGGCTCCAATCCGCAAACCCCGCCGCCCGCTGTCGCACCCGGCCGCGCCCCGCGCGAGGCCCAGGCGATGCTGCCCGCCGCCGCGGCGCCGCTGAAGCGAATCAGCCTCGTCCGGCAATCCTGGAAGCGCGGCGGCATGGGCTCCAAGGCGCTGGCGAGCTTCACGGTGCGCAACCGCAACGGCTTCCCGATCAAGGATCTGGAGATCCTCTGCGCGTTCCGCAGCGACGACGGCAGCTACGCCACGCAGCGCCGCCGCGTGCTGCACGAGACCGTGAAGACCCGCAGCCGCAAGACCTTCACCGACACCCTGATCGGCCACGTCAACCTCAACGCCACCTACGCCAAATGCCGCCTGCTCGGCGCCAGCCGGGCGTGAGCGCGAGACGCGCGTGTCCCGGACGCGGCGCAGCGCCTTTTGGCGCGAAGCCGTGAGCCGGGACCGTTCCAACGGCAGCGCCGGCGATCACCAAGCGATCGAAGCAAGCGCTCCGGCTCGTAACGGCCCCGGCTCGCCGTGCAACGCTGCGCGTTGCAGACGTCCGGGGCACGCTTGCTGCTTGCTGCTTGCTGCTTGCTGCTTGCTGCTTGCTGCTCGGTGCTTGCTGCTTGCAGCGCCGAAAGCACCGTGTCCCGGACGCGGCGTAGCGCCGTCGGCGCGGAGCCGTGAGCCGGGACCGTTCCAGCGGCAGCGCCGGCGATCACCCCAGCGATCGAAGCAAGCGCTCCGGCTCGTAACGGCCCCGGCTCGCCGTGCAACGCTGCGCGTTGCACGCGTCCGGGGCACGCTTGCTGCTTACTGCTTGCTGCTTGCTGCTCGGTGCTTGCTGCTTGCAGCGCTGAAAGCACCGTTGCAGCGCTTCCAGCACCGTGTCCCGGACGCGGCGCAGCGCCGTCGGCGCGAAGCCGTGAGCCGGGACCGTTCCAAGCGCTGCGGTCCGTAACGGCCCCGGTTCGTCCGGCGCGCCCGTCGATCCGTCTTTCCGGCGACGATGCGCTCAGCCGTTGCTGATCACTTTCAGCCCGCCCATATAGCGCTGCAGCACGGTCGGCACCGCGATCGAGCCGTCTTCTTGCTGGTAGTTCTCGATCACCGCGATCAGCGCGCGGCCGACCGCCGTGCCGGAGCCGTTCAGCGTATGCACGAAGCGCGGCTTGCCGTCGGGGCCGCGCGAGCGCGCGTCCATCCGGCGGGCCTGGAAATCGCCGCACACCGAGCACGACGAGATTTCGCGATACGCCCCGCCCTCGCCCTGCCCCGGCATCCACACTTCGATGTCGTAGGTCTTCTGCGAGGCAAAGCCCATGTCGCCGGTGCACAGCGTCATCACCCGGTAATGCAGCTCGAGCCGGCGCAGCACTTCCTCGGCGCAGGACAGCATCCGCTCGTGCTCGTCCTTGGATTGCTCGGGCGTGGTCACCGAAACCAGCTCGACCTTGGTGAACTGATGCTGCCGGATCATGCCGCGGGTATCGCGCCCTGCGGCGCCGGCCTCAGCGCGAAAGCACTGCGTCAGCGCGGTCATCCGCAGCGGCAGTTCTTTCTCGTCGAGGATGCTTTCGCGGACGAGATTGGTGAGCGGGACTTCGGCGGTGGGGATGAGCCAGCGACGAGTCAATTCAAGAGCGATCTGCTCTGTCTCCAGCCTTAAATAATTCTCGAGAAGTCGATCGTATTTGCTTTTTGGAACAAACATATCGGGAATATTTTTAACATCGTCGGCTTCGATAGTCGCACGCATCTCTTGTTGCAACCTTCGAACGTTGTTGCCATTGCCGACGAAGAATTGATCATCCTCAAATTTCGGCAGTTGCGCCGTTCCGAACATCGCCTCGTCCCGCACTAGCAGCGGCGGATTCACCTCGGTGTAGCCGTGCTCCTCGGTGTGGACGTCGAGGAAGAACTGCCCGATCGCGCGCTCCAGCCGCGCCAGCCCCTTCTTCAGCACCACGAAGCGCGCGCCGCTAAGTTTCGCGGCGGCTTCAAAATCCATCTGCTTCAACGCTTCGCCGAGCTCGTAATGCGGCTTCGGCGTGAATGCGTAGCTGCGCTTCACCCCGTAATGGCTGCGCACCTCGTTGTCGTGTTCGTCCTTGCCCTCCGGCACGTCGGCGAGTGGCAGATTGGGGATTTCCGACAGCGCTTTTTTCAACGCGGCGTCGGCGTCCTTCACCGCGGCGTCGAGCGCCGGCATGGTGGTTTTCAGTTCGGCGACCTCAGCCATCAGCGCCTCGGCGCGGACATTGTCCTTGGCCTTCTTGGCGTCGCCGATTTCTTTCGACGCCGCGTTGCGCCGCGCCTGCGCCTGTTCGGAGGCCAGGATCGCCTTGCGCCGCGCGTCGTCCTTGTCGATCAGCGATTGCGCGATCGGCGCCAGCCCGCGCCGGGTATAGGCGTCGTCGAAGGCGGTCGGATTGTCGCGGATCGCTTTGATGTCGTGCATGGGTCGGGTCCTGGCGGGTGGCGTTGACGCTTCGCAGCAACGCAAAATCTCACCGCGGCTCAGTACCCCGAATACACGACATTTGGAACATCAAAGGGGACTGCGCTGGTATCGCGCGCGCTTCATCCTGAAGCCGCATCCGCTGCTGAGTCGTCATCCTGAGGCGCCCGAGCGAAGCGAGGGCCTCGAAGGATGCGGTCGCGAGACGCGTGGCGGGCTCCGACCGCGCAGCCCATCCTTCGAGACACCCGGCTTCGCGCTGCGGGCTGCGCCGGGTTCCTCAGGATGACGGCGGAATCTGGGGCGCTTCAGGACGCTGCGAGATAACCGATCACAGCAGCGACCGGAATCAATGCTGACGCAGCACCAGCGCCAACACCGCGATCGCCGCCGCAAGGACTCCGACGCCCACGGCGACGATGCCGCCCAGACGCACGGTCAGCCGCAGGGTCTGGGTGTCGATCGCCGCCTGCAATTCCGACTTCACCAGCAGCAGATCGGATCTGACGGCCTGCAAATCGGGTTTGGTCACAAGCTCGGTCATGATGAACTCGCGCGCCGCCTCGGCATGAGCCTCGGCCTGTTCGTTCGACACGCCCGCATTCCGAAGACGCTTGGCGTAACCCAACGTATCAAATGCGAACGCCACCGCGATGCCCCGACGCCAGAAACTGCAACCCAGGATAGATTGACTCCGGGGGCCACCGCAAGATCATCGCGGCAAAGCTGGAGCCGTGAACGCCCTACGCCGCCGGCGTGACGTCCGGCGGCGGGGTAGCGGCCCCGGCCGCGGCCGCGGTCTTGGCGGCCTTCTTTTCCACCACCACGACGGCGATGATCGAGCCCTCGTAGAGCAGCAGCAGCGGGATCGCCAGCGAGGCCTGGCTGATCACGTCGGGCGGCGTCAGCACCGCGGCGATGACGAAGGCGACGACGATGAAATAGCGCCGCTTCTCGCGCAGCTGCTTGGCGGTGATGATGCCGATGCGGCCGAGCAGCGTCAGGATCACCGGCAATTGGAACGCGAGGCCAAAGGCGAAGATCAACGACATCATCAGCGACAGATATTCGCCGACCTTGGGCAACAGCTGGATCTGCGCGGTTTCGGCGCCGCCGATCTGCTGCATGCCGAGCGAGAACCGCACCAGCATCGGCAGCACGACGAAATACACCAACAGCGAGCCGAGCGCGAAGAAGAACGGCGTGGCGATCAGATACGGCAGGAACGCGCCGCGCTCGTGCTTGTAGAGGCCGGGCGCCACGAACATGTAGATCTGCGCTGCGATGATCGGGAACGAGATGAAGCCGGCGCCGAACATCGCCAGCTTGAGCTGGGTGAGGAAATATTCCAGCAGCGCGGTGTAGATGAATTTCGAATTCTCCGGCCCGGCGATCCAGACGAACGGCCACACCAGCACGTTGTAGATCTGCTTGGCGAAGAAGAAGCAGAAGATGAAAGCGATGCCGAACGCCAGCAGCGCCTTGATCAGCCGCGAGCGCAGCTCGATCAGATGATCCATCAGCGGCGCCTTGCTGGCCTCGATGTCCTCGGCGCTCATGAGGCTTTGGCGTCCTTGATCGGCGCAATGGCGATGGCGGCAGCCGGTTCGGGGGATGGCAGCGCCGGATGGATTTCCTGGGTGATCGCCAGCGGCTCGCCGACTTCGGTCACGGCCGTCGCGGCGCTGATGCTGGCGGCGTGAGTCTCGGCTTCGAGCAAGGTCTCCGCGGTCGGCGGCTCCGGCGTGGTCGGCTCCACCGGCGAGGTGTCGATATGCTCGATCTTGTCGATGGTCATCGCCGCATCGACGTCCTTCTGCAGCGAGGTCATGATGTTGTCGCGGCTGAAAGTGTTGGCGGTGGCCTTGATGTCGTCGAAGCTCTTCTTGAGGTCGGCCATTTCGGCCTCGCGCATCGCCTCGTTGAACTGCCCCTGGAACTCGGACGCCATCTTGCGCGCCTTGCCCATCCACTGCCCGACCATGCGCAGCACGCCGGGCAATTCCTTCGGGCCGATTGCGATCAGCGCGACGACGCCGATCACAAGCAGTTCACTCCAGCCGATGTCGAACATGAAAGCTTCCGCTCACGCGAGGAATTGGCCCGAAGTCAGCCGCCCCCACGTCTCCCCCTGGTCGGAAAAACCCTGTGACGAGCCGCCCCCGGCGCGCCACAGCTTTGCCGCAAGCTTTGCGGCCTTAAACGACCTTGCTGCCGACGTCGGTGCGGGGCGCCGCAGCGGGCGGCGCGGTGTGGTCGATCGACTTTACGGGTTCGGGCTTTTCCGCAGTCTTTTCATCGTCCTGCAAGCCCTTCTTGAAGGACTTGATGCCCTGGGCGACGTCGCCCATCAGGTCGGAGATCTTGCCGCGACCGAACAGCAACAAGACCACGCCGATGACGACGATCCAGTGCCAAATGCTGAGTGAGCCCATCCTGATTCCTCCAAACACGCGGCCGGCGCACCAGCCTCATCTGAATTTGAAGCTAGGCGCAGGAGGTGTCAAAAACAAGAACTTAAGCCGTGTATTGCGCGCCGCAGACGCGCGTCAATCGGCGCTGCCGTTGCCGTCCTCGGCGTCCGCCACCGGCGCCAGCGCCAGTTCCAGATCGCCGATCTCCAGCGGGTCTTCGTCGTCGCGCAACGCCGGGTCATCCGACGGCATCGGCACGCTGAAGCCCACCGGCAGCCGCGAGTCGAGCAGCCCGGTGCCCTTCAGTTCCTCGAGGCCGGGCAGATCGCCGAGCGATTCCAGGCTGAACTGCGACAGGAACGCCTCGGTGGTGCCGAAAGTCAGCGGCCGGCCCGGGGTCTTGCGACGGCCGCGCGGCTTGACCCAACCGGTCTCCAGCAGCACATCCAGCGTGCCCTTGGAGGTGACCACGCCGCGAATGTCTTCGATCTCGGCACGGGTCACCGGCTGATGATAAGCGATGATCGCCAGCATCTCGATCGCCGCGCGCGACAGCCGTCGCGTTTCCGTGCTCTCGCGGGTCATCAGCCAGGCCAGATCGCCGGCGGTGCGGAATGTCCATTTGTTGGCGACCCGCACCAGATTGACGCCGCGATGCGCGTAATCGGCCTGCAGCTGCAGCAGCGCCGCCTTGACGTCGACGCCCTCCGGCATCCGCTTGGCGAGCGCGGCCGTATCTAGCGGCTCGGCGGAGGCGAACAGCAGCGCTTCCAACAGCCGCAGTTCTTCCGGCCGCGCCTGCGGATGTTCAGAGACCTCTTCGCGGGTCGGTCCGAAGACCTCGGCAGCGCCATCCTCGGCGACGTCGTCGGCTTCGATCACACGCATTTCCGCCAGACTGGCCATGGCTTGATCTCCTTCTTCCACTACTCGGCCGGAACGTCCGGCGCGGCCGCCGCATCCACCGGATGCGGCGCCCGCTTACGAAAATACAACGGCGCGAACGCCTCCGACTGATGCAGTTCGAGTTTGCCTTCGCGCACCAGTTCCAGCGCCGCGGCGAAGCTGGAGGCGAACACGGTGGCCTTTTGCGAGGGATCGATGACGTATTCGATCAGGTAGTCGTCGAGCTTGGCCCACTCGTCGGCGATGCCGACCAGCCGCTCCAGCGACGCCCGCGCCTCCGCCAAGGACCAAACCGTGCGGCGCGCCAGATGCACCTTGGCGATGACGCTCTGCTGGCGCTGCGCCGCATAGGCCGACAACAGGTCGTACAGCGTCGCGGTGAAGCGCGGATGCTTGATCTCGGCGATGCCCTCCGGCAGTCCGCGCGGAAAGATGTCGCGCTGCAGCTGCGGCCTGGTCATCAGCCGGTTCGAGGCCTCGCGGATCGCCTCCAGCCGGCGCAGCCGGTTGGCCAGCGCGGTCGCCATGTCCTCGGCGCTCGGGCCATCGGGCGTCGGCGGTTCCGGCAACAGCAGCCGCGATTTCAGAAACGCCAGCCACGCCGCCATCACCAGATAGTCGGCGGCGAGCTCGAGCCGGATTTTGCGGGCGGCCTCGATGAACACCAGATACTGGTCGGCCAAGGCCAGGATCGAAATCTTGTGCAGGTCGACCTTCTGCTGCCGCGCCAACGCCAGCAGCAGGTCGAGCGGGCCTTCATAGCCCTCGACATCGACCAGCAGCGCCGGTTCGTCGTCGGCAGGCACCAGTTCGGCGGCAGGACGGCCGGTTTCGAACGACAAGATCTCCGCGCTCATGCGCCCACTCCAGCTCGGCCGATCAGGGCGTCGAGTTCATTGCGTGCCGCGATGCGGTCGAACGGCTGCGGTTGCTGACGCTGAGCCAGCGCGCGGTCGGCGCGCGCCTTGGCTTCGTCGACAAGCCACGGCGCCTCGGCGGCCACCGCCTGCATTTCGTCGAGCTTGCCGTTGCAGTGCAGCAGCATGTCGCAGCCGGCCGCAACGATGGCGCGGCTGCGCTCGGCGATCGTTCCGGCCAGCGCATTCATCGAGACGTCGTCGCTCATCAATAGCCCCTGGAACCCGATCGTCCCGCGAATCACACGTTCGATGATTGTCGCAGAAGTGGTCGCGGGTTGGGCGGCATCGAGGTCGCTAAACACAACATGTGCGGTCATCGCCATCGCAAGATCGGCCAGCGGCTGGAAGGCGGCGAAGTCGGTGCGCTGCAGCTCGGCCAGCGGGGTGTCGACCACCGGCAGCGCATGGTGGGTGTCGGCGGTGGCGCGGCCATGGCCGGGAATGTGCTTCAGGACCGGCAGCACGCCGCCCTGCGCCAGGCCGTCGGTGACGGCGCGGGCGATCGCCGCGACCTTGCCCGGCTCGTTGCCATAGGCGCGATTGCCGATCACCGCGTCGGCGCCCGCAACCGGCACGTCGGCCAGCGGCAGGCAGTCCACCGTGATGCCGAGATCGATCAGATCGGCCGCGATCAGCCGCGCGCTGAGCCGCGCCGCGGCGAGGCCGAGCTGCGAATCGATATCGTAGAGCGTGGAGAAGATCGCCCCCGGCGGATACACCGGCCAGTGCGGCGGGCCGAGCCGCTGCACCCGTCCGCCCTCCTGGTCGATCAGCACCGGGGCCTCGGGGAAGTCCGCCTCCGCGCGCAATTCCGCAACAAGTTTCGAGACTTGCTGAGGCGTATCGATATTGCGCTTGAAGAGGATAAAACCCCACGGCCGGGTCGTGCGAATGAACGCGCGTTCCTCGGCGGTCAAAACGGTGCCGGACACACCGGTAATAAATGCGCGCCTGTTCATCATGGGCCGATTAGCCCGCGTGGCGCTCCGGGGTCAAGGAAACCGCCGTTAATTTCTTTGGACGACGCACTGTCCGCCGGCACTTTTCAGGTTGCCGCAGAACTGCGAGGCCTCGTCGGGCGAGCCGAACGGCCCGACCATGGCGCGATAATACACGCCCTTTTCGCCGAGATCGGCGCGCTTGATCAGCGGCCGATGCGATCCGAGCACCGATCCGAACTTGCTCTGCAGCGCGCGAAACGAGGCCTGGGCGTCGGCCTCGCTGCGCTGCGACGAGACCTGCACCACATAGCCGCCGCTGGTGGCGGGCTGCGCGGTGGGCTGGGTCGAGGCGACCCGCGCCCGCGGCTCGGCGGGCTGGCTCTGCGGCGACAGCGACAGCGGCGCATTGGCGGTCGAGGCATTGGCGTTGGCCACCGGGGCCGGCGGGGTGCGCGCGGCAGCCGGCGCCGGCGCGGCCGGCTTGGCCGCGGGCCGTCCATACGGCGCCGCTGACGGATCGGCCTGATCCGGCCGGACGCTGAGGGTCTTGATCTTGCGCGGTTCTTCGCCGAGCGCGCCGGTGCTGCTGGCGGAGAGCTGTTTACCGCCCGGCGCCACGCTGGCGGGGGACGGCGGATTGCCGTTCGGCGCCAGCGGCGGCAACACCACGCGCGGCGCCGCTTTGCTCGGGTCCTGCGGCTGTTCTTCCCGCGAAATCAGGGTTTCGACGGCGTTTCCCGCGGCCAGCCGATCTTGAATCGGCTTGCTGGCGGCGTCGCCCGATGGCGGAACCACCTTGATCGGGCCGGCCTCTGCCCTGATCACCGGCGGCTCGCCGCTGCGCGGCGATCCGACATAGGTGCGGTAACCGAACGCTGCGCCAGTCCCGACCACCGCCAGGGTCAGCACCGCCACAACGGTCATCATGCCGCTTCGGCGCGGCTTCAGAACCTCTCCGCCGTCGTCGGCATAGCTGTCGGCGTAATCGTAGGGCTGATCCGAATAGCCGTCCTGCTGCGGATGCAGGTAGCCCTGCGTCGGCTCGATCGCGCCATACAGCGCATCATCGTAGCGCTCCGGGTCGGCCGGCTGCGCCGCCGTAGCCGCGGCATAGAGTTGCTGGTCGCGGTAATCCGGCTCGGCTGCGGGTTGCGGGGTCGCGTAGCGCTGCGCCGGGTGCGGTGAACTCGACGGCTCCTGGCGAAATCCGGTGTCTCGCCCGGCGCGGTTCTGCATCCACGAGGGCAACGGCGCCATCGGCGCGTCGTCTTCGACTTCGGGAGACTGCGACGGCAGACGAAACTGCTCGCGCAACGGATCGCGCGCGGGCTCGCTCGGAGCGGGCGGCGCCGGTTGATTGGCGCGACCGAAATTTGCGAACGGATCGGTCTGGCCGATCAGTCGCGCCAATTCGGCCAACGGATCGCCATCAGCCTTGGCGGCAGCGTTCTGACCGTTGCGGTAATCGTCGTCCGCAGGAAAAGGTCTGTCCTGGTATCGTTCAGCCATCGTGATGTCGCATCCCCTTCGGGAAAGCCGCCAACCCGCCGTTACAAACGAAACAGCCGCTGTTAAGAGCCGTCACGATCCCGACGTGACAGCCGTCCCCGCCTAACGCATCTCGTCTGGTGCATGGACGCCGAGCACGGCGAGACCTGAAGCCAGAACCGAGACGGCACCCTGAACCAAGGCCAGCCGTGCCTTTGTTATCTCTGCATCATTATTGATAATGAAGCGTAAATGAGGCAAATCGCGCCCGCGGGTCCACAGCGCGTGGAATTCGCTGGCGAGTTCATAGAGATAGAACGCGATGCGGTGCGGCTCGTGGGCCAAAGCCGCAGCTTCGACGATGCGCGGATAGAGCGCGAGCTGCCGCAGCAGGCCGAGCTCCGCGGTGTCGGTCAGCCGCTCCACCGCCGCATCGGCGAGGAACGCCGCGCGGGCCACCGTCTCCTCCGGCAAATCCGGAACTACCTCGCGGGCGTTGCGGAACACCGAATGGCCGCGGGCGTGGCCGTATTGCACGTAGAACACCGCGTTGTCTTTCGACTGCTCGATCACCTTGGCGAGGTCGAAATCCAGCACCGCGTCGTTCTTGCGGAACAGCATCATGAACCGCACGGCGTCGGAGCCGACTTCATCCACCACTTCGCGCAAGGTGACGAAGTCGCCGGAGCGCTTCGACATTTTCACCGGCTCGCCATTGCGCAACAGCTTGACGAGCTGCACGATTTTGACGTCGAGCGCGCCCTGCCCGCCGGTCACCGCCTTGATCGCCGCCTGCACCCGCTTGATGTAGCCGCCGTGGTCGGAGCCCCAGACGTCGATCATGTTGCGGAAGCCGCGATCGAACTTGGTCTTGTGATAGGCGATGTCGGAGGCGAAATAGGTGTAGGAGCCGTCCGACTTCAACAGCGGGCGGTCGACGTCGTCGCCATAGGCGGTGGCGCGGAACAGGGTCTGCTCGCGATCCTCGTAGTCCTCGATCGGCGCGCCCTTCGGCGGCGGCAGCCGGCCCTCATAGACGTCGCCCTTGCCGCGCAGGAAATCGATCGTGGCGGCGACGCGATCGGTGTCGCCGGCGATCAGCGAACGCTCGGAAAAGAACTCCTCATGGGTGATGTTGAGCGCCGCGAGATCGCCGCGGATCATCTGCATCATCATCGCGATCGACTTGGCGCGGGCGATCGGCAGCCATTCGGCCTCGTCCATGGCGAGCAGCTTGTCGCCATACTCCGCGGCCAGCGCCTCGCCGACCGGCTTCAGGTAATCGCCGGGATACAGCCCCTCCGGGATTTCGCCGATCTCTTCGCCGAGCGCCTCGCGGGTGCGCAGCAGCGCCGAGCGGGCCAGCACGTCGACCTGGGCGCCGGCGTCGTTGATGTAGTATTCGCGGGTGACGTCGTAGCCGGCGAAGTCCAGCAGGCTGGCCAGCGCGTCGCCGAACACCGCGCCGCGGCAATGCCCGACATGCATCGGCCCGGTCGGATTGGCCGAGACGTATTCGACGTTGACCTTTTCACCGGCCCCAACCGCGCTGCGGCCATAGCCGGCGCCGTCAGCCAGCACGGTGCGCAGCGCCTCCGACCACACCTTCGGCTGCAGCGTGAGATTGATGAAGCCCGGTCCGGCGACCTCCACCGCGGCCACCAGATCGTCGGCGCGCAGCTTCTCGGCGATCTTTTCGGCGAGATCGCGCGGCTTGGCCTTGGCTTCCTTCGCCAGCACCATCGCGGCGTTGGTCGCCATGTCGCCATGGCTGGCATCTTTCGGCGGCTCGACCACGATCCGCGCGAGATCGATTCCTGCAGGCAGCGCGCCCTCGGCGGCCAGCGCTTCGCAGACCGCGTGGACGCGGGACAGCATGACGGCGAACAGATGCGGCGGCGAAACGGACTCGAGCATGGGACTTGAAACCAAAACTTGCGCCGGGTCATTCCGGCTGAGGGGCGTTTGCCCGTGGGATAGCCGGTTTGCCGGCGGCGTGCCGCAAAACTTTCCGGGCGGCACCGTCTGCGCCGTCGGAGAAGACCGGATTTGACTGACCCGGGAAGCACTTAACGCCGCCGCCTAACGCAATTCCGGCGTTAAGTCAAAGAGCCGTTGGTGCTCGGTCAGCGCGTAGCGGTCGGTCATGCCGGCGATGAAATTGCAGATTCGGCGCAGCCGATCCGCCTCGGTTTCGCCCTGCCCGGCGTTCGCCGGCAGCCATTCCGCCGGCAGATCCGCCGGATGGTCGCGGTAGCGGGCGAACAGCTCGAACACCACGGTCTCGGCGTCGTCCATCACCCGCATCACCCGCGGATGGCGATACATGTGGCGCTTCAGGAACGCCTTGATCAGCGCTTCGGCTTCGGCGGCGTCCGGCGCGAACATGATCAGATCCTGGCCGGCCTCGCGCACCGCCTGCACCGAGGCGGGCTGCGCCGCGATCAACCGCCGCTCGGCTTCGGCCACCGCGGCGCCGATCAAGAACGAAATCAGCTCGCGCACCAGTTCGGCGCCGCGCCGTGCCGGGTCGAGCCCGGGATAGCGGACGTCGATCGCGGCGGTCATCTGCGCGGTCAGCGGCATCTCGCCGAGATCGTCGACGCCGAACAGCCCGGCGCGCAGCCCGTCGTCGATGTCGTGGGCGTCATAGGCGATATCGTCGGCGATGCCGGCGACCTGCGCCTCGAGCGAGGCGTGGCTCCACAATTCCAGGTCGAAACAGCGGTTGAATTCGACGATGCCGGTCGGCACGCCATGCGCCTGATAGCGGCCGAGCGGCGCGCCGCTGCGGTCGGTCAGCGGGCCGTTGTGCTTGACGATGCCCTCCAACGTTTCCCAAGTCAGATTGAGGCCGTTGAACTCCGGATAGCGATGCTCCAGCGCCGTCACCACGCGCAGGCTCTGGGCGTTGTGGTCGAAGCCGCCATAGCGCTGCAGGCAGGCGTCGAGCGCGCGTTCGCCGGCGTGGCCGAACGGCGGATGGCCGAGGTCGTGCGCCAGCGCCAGCGCTTCGGTAAGGTCTTCGTCGAGCCCGAGTTGGCGGGCGATGGCGCGGGCGATCTGCGCCACCTCCAGCGAATGCGTCAGCCGGGTGCGATAGTGGTCGCCCTCGTGATAGACGAACACCTGGGTCTTGTGCTTCAGCCGGCGAAACCCGGTGGAATGGATCACCCGGTCGCAATCGCGCCGGAACGGACTGCGGGTCTTGCTCGGCAGTTCGTCGAACAGCCGGCCGCGGCTGGCGTCGGGATCGCAGGCGAACGCCGCGCGAGGAGCTGCCATTCCGACCGACACGATGCCTTGTCCCTTCTGCGATTGATTCCGTAACCCGCCGCACTTAACTATGGCGGGCGGCTTATTCCAATGATTTGCAACGCCGTTCACGGTTTCGGAGACAGCTCATGACCGCCAGCGTCACCATCAGCGAACGCGCCGCCCGCCGAATCGGCGAAATCCTCTCCAAAGAGGGGACCGGCGCGATGCTGCGGATCAGCGTCGAGGGCGGCGGCTGCTCGGGCTTTCAGTACAAATTCGACGTCGAGCGCAACCAGAACAACGACGATACGGTGATCGCGCGCGACAGCGCCGTGGTGCTGGTCGACTCCGCCTCGGTGCCGTTCCTGGAGGGCGCGGAGCTGGATTTCGTCGACGACCTGATCGGCGCCTCGTTCCGGGTCAACAATCCCAACGCCACCGCGTCCTGCGGCTGCGGCACCAGCTTTTCGATCTGACCCCCACGCAATCCGGGTGGCCTCTCAATCGCTGAGGCCGCGCCGCGCTGAGACCGCGCGCAACGCCCAACGGCGCTCGTTGCGGCTGAGCTCGATCGACGACAGCGGTCCGGCATCGACGCGCCAGAAACTTGCCGCCGGCGCCTGCAGCACGTGGATCGCCGCGCCACGCAGGATCGCAGCGTGGCTGACCGCCAGCACCCTGCCCGAGAACGGCAATTCATCGAGCCACAATCCGACGCGCGCGATCAGCGCCGCGATCGATTCGCCGCCATGCGGCGCCGCCTCGGGTGACGACATCCACAGCGCCAGCGCGTCCGGCTCGGCGGCTCCGACATCGCCGAGCGGACGACCGCGCCAGCGGCCGTGATCGGCATCGCGTAGCTGCGGGATGGTTTCGGCTTCCAGGCGCAGCGCGGCTGCGGTCTGCAACGCCGCGCGCGCCGGACTGCTCAGCACGCGATCGAACCGCGGCAGCTTGCCCGACAAGGCTGCTGCTGCGGTTGCGCCCTGGTCGTCGAGCGGCTCGTCGTCGGCAAAGGCCGCAGCGCGGGTCGCGGCGGTCGGCGGATGGCAAAGTAAGGTGAGATGGAGAGTCATGTCGGCCCCGTGCGGTCGGCGGCGTCGGATCAGCTGCTGCTACCACACGTCGCCTCACGATTGGCTACGTTGACACTGTGCATGTGAAGGGGCATCATTCGCCGTCTGCTATCGATCGGAAGCCGGTGAGAACCCGGCACGGTCGCGCCACTGTAACCAGTCCTGCTGCATCAAGCTTGGATCGGAAGTCAGACCCCTTCGGAAGCAGTCATATCTCGAACGGGACGCGCAATCCCAGAGGAGTCCTCATGCCATACGTCGCATCCGCGTCGGCTATTCAGCCCACGATTCCGGCCGTCATTCCGGTCCGCGAGATCCTGCCCTGGGCGATCTTCGGCGGCCTTCTCGCGCTGCTCGCGATCTATTTCGTCGGCGCCGAACAGGGCGCGGTCGCGCTGTTCGACGGCATGTACATCCACGAATTCGTGCATGACGGCCGCCATCTGCTCGGCTTCCCCTGCCACTGAGCATAAGGCCGACACATCATGGTTAGAACTCTCCTGATCCGGGGAATGCTGGTTGGCATTCTCGCCGGACTGCTGGCGGGTGGCTTCGCTTACCTGTTCGGCGAGCCGCAGGTCGATCTCGCCATCGCCTTCGAAGAACATGCCGCCGGTGCCGCCGCCGAAGCCGAACCCGAATTGGTCAGCCGCGCGGTACAGAGCACGTTCGGGCTGTTCACCGGCATCGTCGTGGTGGGCTGCGCGCTCGGCGGCATCTTCGGGCTGGCGTTCGCCTATGTCCACGGCCGGCTCGGACGCTGGTCGCCGTCAGTCACCGCCGCGCTGCTCGCTGCGACCGGCTTCGTCGTGCTTGTGGTGGTGCCACAACTGAAGTACCCGGCCAATCCGCCCGCGGTCGGCAGCGCCGACACCATCGCCACCCGCACCGGGTTCTATTTCCTGCTGCTCGGCCTGTCGGTCGCGGTCGCCATCGCAGCGCTCGGCACCGGGCGGCAGTTGGTCGCGCGGCTGGGGCGCTGGGGTGCCGCGCTGACCGGAATCGCGATCTATGCGATCGCGATGGCTTGCGTGATGCTGGCGCTGCCGTCGATCAACGAGGTGCCGGCGGATTTTTCCACCGAGCTGTTGTGGAAATTCCGCGCCGCCTCGTTCGGAATCGGCGCGGTGCTGTGGGCGACGCTCGGGGTGGCCTTCGGTCTGCTGACCGAGCGGCAGTTCGCCGCCGGCCGCATCCGTTAGCGCCTTCGCGACCCGTAAACCGGTGCGCTCCTCCGGGAGCGCACCTTCGCCCCCGGGACTCCATGATGAAGCGCCCCGGCCTGACCGCAAGCCTCCTACGTGCCGCCGCGATGCTGCTCGTCGTCGCGACGGTGCTGGCGCCGGCCAAGGCGCATCACCGCAGCCCCGGCCCGACCAGCGGCATCGCGATTCCCAGCCTATCGCATGGCCAGATGGCCGTCTATGACGCCAACCGCGCCGCGATCCTGGCACTGGCCGAGCGCCAGCCTGTTCCCCAGCAGCGCTTTTCGCGGATCCTGAACTACGCTCGGATCCAATATACGATCTGCCTGTGGGGACTGATGCCGGGGGCGATCGACAATGACGACAGCCCGTTCAACGAATGCGCCCACGCTTACCTCGCAGCGACGAGGGCGTTGCTGACCGCGATCAACGAGACGGCGGCGCCGTCACGCGAAGCGCAAGCACTCGCCGCCAAGGTCGACCGCGAATTGCTGCTGAACGGCACGCTGGTGCTGTGCAGCTTCAGCGCCGAGACCTTCGACACCGCCGACGTCGTGCTGCCGCACTGGTCCGAGATGCCCGGCCATCTGCCGAGCCTTGCGGCGTTAGGTAGTCTGGCGCTGGCCGCGTTCGGCGGCATCGCGCTGGCGCTCCGCGCGGGACGCCGGCGGCGGTAACATTTTGCTGGCGCCCGCCAGGCCAACTCGGCGGGTTCCATTGCGCTTGAAAACGCTTCGCGTTTCCACTAATCGCAAGTCATCGACCCCGCCTCACCAACGTCCCCTCACGACGTCATCCGGATTGCCTGACTCGCGAACCACGCCCGAGGCGGGACTCTGCGCGCAGGAGATGCAATGGACTTTGTCACTGACGGGACGCTGCGGCCGAGCAAAGCGCCAACGCTGCCCTGGCTCTGGGTTGGAATTGCTACCGCGCTGGTGCTGGCGATCGGATTCGGCGCCATGATCGCCATCACCTTTTCGATGCAGACCGAAATGATCGCGCGCGATCGCGACAACCAGATGGCCGCGGTCAGCGAGGCGATCACCGCAGCACTCGACCAGGCCGGCAAGTTCGCTCTGACCCAGGCCGAGACCACGGCCCGGCGGGCCTCGGTCGGGCGCGCGCTGGCGGCCGGCAACCGCGCCGAATTGCTGGCATTGACCGCCGGCACCTACGGCTATCTCAAGACCCAAAGCGTGCCGGTGTTCGGCTTCCACAGCGCCGACATGAAGTATCTGCTGCGGCTGCATCTGCCGGAGAATTTCGGCGACGACCTGACGCGGATCCGGCCGATGGTGCTGGCCGCGAACAAGAGCCGCCGCTCCCAGGTCGGGCTGGAGATCGGCATCGCCGGCACTTTCGTGCGCGGCATCGCGATCGTCGAGAACGGCGCCGACTTCGTCGGCACCGTCGAGGCCGGCCTCAATCTCCAGCCGATCCTCGAACAGGTCAAATCGATCAGCAACGCCGACATCGCCATCGTGCTCAGCCAATCTTTCGCCGGGCTGCCGGCGCGCGGCCCCAACGACAAGGGCGTCGGCGAAGTCTTCGGCGATCTGAACCTGTTCGCGTCGACCGATTCGCCGCTGTTCGCCGCGTTGTTGCGCGACGGCGCGATCCGGCTGGTGCGCAGCCGCGAAGTCGCCGAGCGACAGATTCAAGGCCAGAGCGGCGCGGTGCTGGTGCAACCCTTGATCGACTTCAGCGGCCGGATGATCGGCAACGTCGTCGCGGCGAAAAGCTTCGCCTATCACGGCGCCGAGCTGCGCCGGACCCAAACCGAACTAATCGCGGCCGCCTTGATCGGCGCCATCTTGGCCTTCGTGGTGTTTTCCATCCTCGCGCGGATGATCGCGATCCGCGCCGGTTGGCGCCCATGAGAGCGATGATCAGAGCGCTCTTGACGCTGTGCTTCGCCTGCATTCTCGCCGGCATCGCCGGCCCCGGCTTCGCCGCCGAGAAGGACGAACTGCCGAGCGGCGTCGAATTGCCGGTGCGGGTCCGCGTCGGGCTGCGCGTCATCGACATCACCGAGATCAAGGAAGTCGGCGGCCGCGCCCGGTTGTTCGTCGAAGTCACGCAGCGCTGGAACGACCCGCGCCGCCGGTTCGATCCGCTGGAAACCGGCGCGCCGCGGATCGATCGGGTCGGCGACGAGGCGCAGCAGTTCGTCGGTTCGATCTGGACCCCGGGGCTGGTGATCAGCAATCAGCTGAGCGAGCCGCAATCGCGCAGCCAGGCGGTCTCCGCCTATGCGGACGGCGACGTCGTGCTGGTGGATCGTTACGAGGCCGATTTCCGCGTCGCGATGGACATGCAGGCGTTTCCGTTCGACCGCCAGCAGATCGCGCTATCGTTCTCGCTGCCGCGTTACCCCAAGCAGGACGCCGTGCTGGTGACCACCGAGACCGACCGGCTGTTCTCGCGCGTGGAAAACCGGCTCACCGTGATCGACTGGCGGCCGCTGGCACTCAGCTTTGCCTATGACGAATCCACCGGCTGGAACGCGCGCAGCTATTCGCAGCTCAATGCCACGGTCGGACTCGAACGGATGTCCGAGCGCTATCTGCTGCGGCTGTTCATTCCGATCATCTCGACGCTGGCGGTTTCGATCTTCGTGCTGTGGCTGCCCGGCGCCTCGCCCAAGGACAGCGGCGGCCTGGTGTTCTCGGCGCTGTTGGCGCTGGCTGCGATCAGTTTCACCTTCGAGGCGAGCTTTCCCGGCTCGATCTCGCTGAACACGCCGATCGCCAAAATCATCTCGCTCGGCTACCTCTATCTGGTGCTGGTGGTGCTGATCGACGGCGTGGTGGCGGGCTCGTGCAAGGATCCGGCCTCGCGCTTCCACGTGCTGGCCTGCGAAGTCCGCGGCCACACCAAATGGGCGCTGCCGGCGATCATGACCATCGTCTGCGCCGCCGCGGTGATCCGCGCCATGCCGGTTTGAAACGGCGTCGAGACGCCTCAGAGAAACATCGCCATTGCGAGCCGAGGCCGGCGCGCAGCGACCGTCGACGAGCGAAGCAACCCCGGGGCCTCATGCGTGGCCCTGGATTGCGAGGCGGTCACGCCTCCGGAAATACTTTCTTGGCATGAACCAGATCGCGGGCGTAGCTCAGGCACGCCGCGATGTCGGCTGGCGCGAGCGCCGGATGCTTGGCCAGAATATCAGGCTCCTTCCAGCCATCCGCCATCAGACCGATGACGGACTCCACGGTGATCGTGGTCCCGCGAATGACCGGCTGGCCGCCCAGCACGGCCGGATCGATCACGATGCGATCTTGCGCCAGTGTCATCGCTGAGCGCCTCCCCTATTCCGCCGCCGCGATCCGCGGGCGGTCCTCGTTCAGCGCATCGAGCTGCGGCTCCAGCTTGCGCTTCAGCCTCCTGTCGAACTTGTCGAGATAGATGTAGATCACCGGCGTGATGAACAGCGTCAACAGCTGCGAGACGCACAGCCCGCCGACCACCGCGACGCCGAGCGGCTGGCGCAGTTCGGCGCCGGCGCCGGCGCCCAGCGCGATCGGCAGCGTGCCGAAGATCGCCGCGAAGGTGGTCATCATGATCGGGCGAAACCGCAGCAGCGCCGCCTCGCGGATCGCCTGTTCGGCGGACAACCCGAACCGCCGCCGCTCCAGCGCGAAGTCGACCATCATGATGGCGTTCTTCTTGACGATGCCGACCAGCATGACGATGCCGATCATCGCGATCACCGACAACTCCATGTTGAACAACATCAGCGTCAGGATCGCCCCGATGCCGGCCGACGGCAGGCCGGAGATGATGGTGATCGGGTGGATGAAGCTCTCATAGAGAATCCCGAGGATCACGAAGGCGGCGAACACCGCGGCCAGGATCAGCACGCCCTGCCCGCGCAAGCTATCCTGAAACACCTGCGCGGTGCCGGAGAAGCCGGTGGCGATGGTCACCGGCAGATTGGACTGCGCCTCGATCTTGGTGATTTCATCGACCGCGTAGCCCAGCGAATGGCCGGGCGCGAGGTTGAACGAGATCGTCACCGCCGGCTGCTGGCCCTGGTGGTTGATCTGCAGCGGCCCGACCGTCGGCACCAGCTTCGCCACCACGTCCATCGGAATGGTCTGGTTGTTCGCCGTCTTCATGTAGAGCTTCGACAGATCGGACGGATCGACCCGGAACTGCGGCTGCGCTTCCAGGATGATCTGGTAGTCGTTCGACGGCATGTAGATGGTGCCGACCTGGCGCGAGCCGTAGGCGTTGTAGAGCTGGTTGCGCACCTGATCGACGGTGATGCCGTAGACCGCGGCCTTCTCGCGGTCGATCTCCACCGTCATCTGCGGATTCTTGATGTAGAGGTCGGTGGTGACATCCAAGAGCCCCGGCACCTTGGCGATCTTGTCGCGCATCTCCGGCGCCAGCCGATACAGCGCCTCGGTATCGCCGCTCTGCAAGACGTATTGATACTGACTCTTCGACGGCCGACCGCCGATGTTCAGATTCTGGATGCTCTGGAAGAACGCCTGCAATCCAGGGACCTGCATCGCGGTCTCGCGCAGCCGCGCCATCACCACCGGCGCGCTCTCGCGCTCGCCCTGCGGCTTCAGCGCGATGAACAGCCTGCCGTAATTGCCGGTCGGATTGGGGCCGCCGGAGCCGACCGTTGAGTTGATGTAGTCGACCGCCGGATCGGATTTCAGGATCTTGACCAGCGCCTGCTGCCGCACCGCCATCGCCTCGAACGAGGTGTCGGTGGCGGCCTCGGTGACGCCGGTCAGAAAGCCGGTGTCCTCCTGCGGAAAGAAGCCCTTCGGCACGATCATGTAGAGATAGACGGTGCCGCCGAGCGTCGCCAGCGTTGCCAGCAGCATCAGCGCCTTGCGCTTCAAGACGTGGTCGAGCGCCCATTCGTAGCCGCGCAGCCAGGCGGCGAACATCGCCTCGAACACCCGCAGGACGACGTTCTCCTTCTTGGCGGGATCGTGCGCCTTCAAGACCCGCGCGCACAGCATCGGCGTCAGCGTCAGCGACACGAAGCCAGACACCACGATCGCGGCGGCGATGGTCACGGCGAATTCGCGGAACACGCGGCCGACGATGCCGCCCATCAGCAGCACCGGGATGAACACCGCGATCAGCGAGAAGGTGATCGAAATGATGGTGAAGCCGATCTCGCGGGCGCCCTTCAGCGCCGCCTCGAACGGCCGCATGCCGTGTTCGATGTGGCGGACGATGTTCTCCAGCATCACGATGGCGTCGTCGACCACGAAGCCGACCGACAGCGTCAGCGCCAGCAGCGTCATGTTGTTGATGGAGAAGTCCAGCATGTACATCACCGCGCAGGTGCCGAGCAGCGAGATCGGCACCGCCAGCGCGGGGATGAAGGTCGCCCAGGCCGAGCGCAGGAACAAAAAGATCACCAGGATCACCAGCACCACGGCGATCAGCAGCGTCTCCTCGACGTCGGCGACCGCCTGGCGCACCGATACCGAACGGTCCATCATCACGCTGACGTTGATCGAGGGCGGGATCTGCGCGCGCAGCCCCGGCAGCTTGGCGCGGACGCCGTCGACCACCGCCACCGTATTGGCGTCGGGCTGTTTCTGGATCGCCAGCACAATGGCGCGGGTGTCGTTCAGCCAGGTGGCGATCTTGTCGTTCTCGACGCTGTCGTAGATCCGCGCCACCTCGTCGAGCTTGACCG
Organism: Rhodopseudomonas palustris BisB18; assembly: GCF_000013745.1. Taxonomy (GTDB): domain Bacteria; phylum Pseudomonadota; class Alphaproteobacteria; order Rhizobiales; family Xanthobacteraceae; genus Rhodopseudomonas_A; species Rhodopseudomonas_A palustris_F. The sequence goes on along the minus strand of NC_007925.1, from coordinate 2,710,079 downwards.
GCGAGCCGTTGCGCCACGCCACCACGATGTGGCGATAGTCGACCGCCTTGTCCATCTGGCCGGAGGCCTGCAGCGAGATGTCCTGCTTCGGCCCGTTCAGGGTGCCGACCGGGGTCGAGGAATTGGCCCGCGCCACCGCGGTGCGGATGTCTTCCAGCGACAGCCCCCGAGCCGCCGCGGCTTCCGGATCGGCTTGCACGCGGATGGCGAATTTCTGCGCGCCGAAGATCATCACCTGCGCCACGCCGGGCACCTGCGACAATGCCTGGCCGATGGTGATGTCGCCATATTCGTTGACCGCGGACAGCGGCAGCGTCGCCGAACTCAGCGACACGAACAGCACCGGAAAGTCGGCCGGGTTCACCTTGCGGAAGCTCGGCGGCGTCGTCATCTCGATCGGCAGCCGGCGCTGCGCGATGGTCAGCGCGGTCTGCACGTCGAGCGCCGCGGCGTCGATGTTGCGGTTGAGGTCGAACTGGATGGTGATCGCGCTGGTGCCCTGCGACGAACTCGACGACATCGACGAGATCCCGGCGATGGTCGAGAGCTGCCGCTCGATCACGCCGGCGACCGACGCCGCCATGGTGTCGGCGCTGGCGCCGGGCAGCGTCGCGGTCACTGCGATGGTGGGGAAGTCGACCTTGGGCAGCGCCGAGACCGGCAGCAGCCGGAAGCCGAAAATGCCGAAGGCGATGATCGACGCGGTGATCAGCGTCGTCATCACCGGGCGGCGGATGCAGACTTCGGAGAGCGTCATGGCTCAGGCCCCGGCTTTGCGGGCGCGCGCCTCGACCTTGGTGCCGTCCGACAGCAGCAATTGACCGTCAGTCACCACCTCTTCGCCGCCGCGGAGCCCCTCGGCGATCACCGACAGCCCTTGTGAGGTGCGATCGACCTTGACCGGCTGCACATGCGCGGTGCCGTCCTTGACCACGAACACGAAATTGCCGGTCTGGCTGCGCTGCACCGCCACGGTCGGCACCACCACCGCGGTCTCGCTGCGCACGATCAGCTTGGTGGTGACCAGCGTGCCCGGCCACAGCGTCTCGTTGCCGTTGTCCATGATGCCGCGGACCGTGACCATGCCGGTGGTGGAATCCACCGCATTCTCCACCATCGCCACCTTGCCGGTCTCGGAGCGCCCGCTGCCCGGAATGGTCGCGATGAGCTTGGTGGTGTCGGCGGCGATGGCGTCGCGCAGATCGGCCAGCACCCGCTGCGGAACCGCGAACGAGACGTAGACCGGCGCCATCTGGTTGATGGTGGCGAGCGGCACGGTGTCGGCCGGCCGGACGAAATTGCCGATCTTGACGTTGGCGGCGCTGATGCGGCCGGCGAACGGCGCGCGGATCGTGGTGAAGCTTTTTTGGACCTGCAGATTGTCCAGCGCCGACTGGTCGGCCTGGATGGTGCCTTTGAGGATGTCGGACTGGGTCTTGGCGTTATCGAGGTTGACCTGGGTGGTGGCGCCCTTGCCGATCAGCTCGCCATAGCGCTTGAGGTCGCGGTCGGCGCCGGCGAGCTGCGCGCGGTCGCGCGCCAGATTGCCTTCGGCCTGCTCGATCTGGGCGTCGAGCTGCCGTGAATCCAACGTGAACAGCAGCTGGCCCTCTTCGACCCTGGCGCCGTCCTGGAAATGCACCGCCACGATGGTGGTCTCTAACCGCGATTTCAGCGCCACGCTGGAAATCGGCGTCACCATGCCGATGGCGTCGACGTCGATCGGCACTTGTCGACGTTCGGCGCGGGCGAGTTCGACCGCCACCACCCGGGCGCGTTGCGGCGCCTGGGCATTGACGCTGGCCGCCAGCCAGGACGACCGCGTCAGATAGGAGCCGACCACGACGATGCCGAGCAGAGCTGCGACGACGATCCGATTACGCTTGTTCATGACATCCTGCGTGGTCCGGTCCACCTTGGACCGCGACCTCTGATTCCCTTGGCCTCGCCGCGCCAAGCGACTTTTGCGCTTGAAACAATGACTTATCACAGGGCACCGGCCCATGGTATGCCACTGCGGCTAAATTTGCGGTAATGAAAGTCCCGATGCGCATCGCAACTTGGAACGTGAATTCTGTGCGGCAACGGCTCGACCATCTGCTGGTCTGGCTGAAGGACTGCGCGCCCGACATCGTCTGCCTGCAGGAGATCAAATGCGTCGACGAGGCGTTCCCGCGCGAAGCCATCGAAGCGCTGGGCTACAACGTGGTGACGCACGGCCAGAAGACCTTCAACGGCGTGGCGCTGTTGTCGAAATATCCGCTGGAAGAAGCCACCCCGCGGCTGGCCGGCGACGACGACGACCTGCACGCCCGCTTCATCGAAGGCGTGGTGTCGCTGAAGAGCGGCGTGGTGCGCGTCGCCTGCCTCTATCTGCCCAACGGCAACCCGCCGGAGACCGAGAAATACGCCTACAAGCTCAAATGGATGTCGCGGCTTCTTGACTACGCGAAGGAGCGGCTGAAGACCGAGGAGCCGCTGATTCTGGCGGGCGATTTCAACGTCATCCCGGCGCCCGGCGACGTCTACAATCCGGCCGCCTGGGTGGGCGACGCGCTGTTCAAGCCGCAGACCCGCGAGAGTTTCCAGGCGCTGCTCGGGCTCGGCCTCAGCGACGCGCTGCGCGCCGTCACCGACGCCCCCTCGCAATACACGTTCTGGGACTATCAGGCCGGCGCCTGGCAGAAGAACTGGGGCATCCGCATCGACCACCTGCTGCTGTCGCCGCAGGCCGCCGATCGGCTCACCGGCGTCGGTATCGATAAGCACGTCCGCAGTTGGGAAAAACCCTCCGATCACGTGCCGGTGTGGATTGACCTCGATCTTGCGGCGGCGTGAGGCCGCAAGCGACCTGACGACCCAACCGCCTAACGCCCCAAGCACGACGTCATCCTGAGGTGCCCGAGCAACGCGAGGGCCTCGAAGGATGGGCCGCGAGCACAACTGACCGCCGTCGCCCTTCGAGGGCTCGCTGCGCTCGCCGCCTCAGGGTGACGGCTTCGCGGCGGCCTCGTTCTGCGTGCCCCGGACACAGCGCAGCGCGCCGCGCGCTGGGATGTGAGCCGGGGCCGTTACGGAACGAGGCGGTTGAGAGAATCCCGATCGAACGGTCCCGGTTCTGCGAAGCGGCACTGCGTGCCGCATCTCGCCCGGGACACGTCACAATTAGGTCAAGCAAAAGCGTCGATAAGTTCAGTACAAGAGATGCCGCGCGTGCGCGTCGAAAAGCAGCTCAGTCCTTGCGGCCTTGGACCCAGTGCTCGAGCATCTGCAGCGCCATGGCGCGGTCGTCTTCGGAGGCCTTGGTGATCGCCTTGTTGTAGCTGTCCTTGATCCAGGTTTCGTCGGGCGCCGCCGCGTCGCGGGCCAGCGTCAGCCACATCAGGCCGCGCGCCGCCTGCTTCGGCAATTGCTCGCCGTTGAACAGCATCTGGCCGAGCAGCGCCTGGGCCTGGTGCTGGCCCTTCTGCGCGGCGAGGCCGAGCCAGCGCGCGCCGTAGCGCGAATCGCGCGGCGTGCCGACGCCGTTGAGATACAGCCGGGCCAGGTCATATTGCGCGTCGGCATTGCCGAAATACGACGCCGCGTAGGAGAACATTTCCCGCGCCCGCTCGGCGTCGGCCTTGATCTTGGAGTTCGGGATGCCGCCGAGATAGTAACGCCCGAGCGCCACGAAGGCGTTGGCGACGATCGCCGCCTGCGGCGCCGACGGGCTGTCCTCGGCATGGGCGTTGGCGATTCGGCTGAAGTACTCGAACGCCACCACGTCGTCCTGGGCAACGCCGTCGCCGATCGCGTACATCCGGCCGAGTTTCCATTGCGCCACCGGGTGACCACCCTCGGCGGCATATTGCAGCGCGGTCAGCGAGGTGATCGGCGGCGCAGCCTTCTTGATCGTCGCCACCGTGCCGGGCTGCGCCGCCGCCACCGGAATGGCGGTTTCGTCGCCAGCGACCGGCGTGCCCTCGAAGGCCAACGCCGGTGCCGCCGCCAGAGCGCCGAGCACCATCACCACTGAAAAGCTACGCTTAAACATCCGCATAACACTGTTTCTCGTGCGAACCACCCGGATGGGTCACCGCGCCACCGAGCGCGGGGCCGACCTGTTGGGCATACTTCCACAACGCGCCTGACGAATGGTTGGTCTCACGCGGCTGCCAATTGGTCTTGCGCGCGGAGAGTTCGGCTTCGGTCAATTTTACGTTAAGCGTGCCGGCCACCGCGTCGATCTCGATGATGTCGCCGTCCTGCAACAGCGCGATCGGGCCGCCGAGCGCGGCTTCCGGTCCGACATGGCCGATGCAGAAGCCGCGGGTGGCGCCGGAGAACCGGCCGTCGGTGATCAGCGCGATCTTGCCGCCCATGCCCTGCCCGGTCAGCGCCGCGGTGGTCGACAGCATCTCGCGCATGCCGGGGCCGCCGCGCGGCCCTTCGTAGCGGATCACGATCACTTCGCCTTCGCGATAGGTCTTGTGCTGCACCGCCTCGAAGGCGTCCTCTTCGCGATCGAAGCAGCGCGCCGGGCCGGAGAATTTCAAGTTGGACATCCCGGCGACCTTCACGATCGCCCCCTCGGGGGCGAGGTTGCCTTGCAGCCCGACCACCCCACCGGTCACGGTGATCGGGTTATCCGCTGCGCGCACCACGTCCTGGTCGGGATTCCATTTCACGGTTGCCAAATTTTCCGCAATCGTCCGGCCGGTGACCGTCAGGCAGTCGCCGTGCAGGTAGCCATGATCGAGCAATGTTTTCATCAGAAGCGGTATGCCACCAACTTCGTACATGTCTTTGGCGACATAACGGCCGCCGGGTTTCAAATCCGCGACATAGGGTGTCTTTTTGAAGATTTCGGCGACGTCGAACAGGTCGAATTTGATGCCGCATTCATGCGCGATCGCCGGCAGGTGCAGCGCCGCATTGGTCGAGCCGCCGGAGGCCGCCACCACCGCCGCGGCGTTCTGCAGCGCCTTCAAGGTGACGATGTCGCGCGGCCGGATATTCTTGGCGATCAGCGTCATGATCTGCTCGCCGGCGGTCATGCAGAAGGCGTCGCGGATCTCATAGGGCGCAGGTGCTCCGGCCGAATAAGGCAGCGCCAGGCCGATCGCCTCCGACACCGTCGCCATGGTGTTGGCGGTGAACTGGGCGCCGCAGGCGCCGGCCGAGGGGCACGCCACCCGTTCGATTTCGTCGAGGTCGGCGTCCGACATCGCGCCGACCGAATGCTTGCCGACCGCCTCGAACATGTCCTGCACGGTGACCTGCTGGCCGCGGAAGGTGCCGGGCAGGATCGAGCCGCCATAGATGAAGATCGACGGCACGTTGAGCCGGACCATCGCCATCATCATTCCGGGCAGCGACTTGTCGCAGCCGGCAAGCCCGACCAGCGCGTCGTAGGAGTGGCCGCGGATGGTCAGCTCGACCGAGTCGGCGATGCATTCGCGCGACGGCAGCGACGAGCGCATGCCGTCATGGCCCATGGCGATGCCGTCGGTGACGGTGATGGTGCAGAATTCGCGTGGCGTACCACCCGCGGCGGCGACGCCCTTCTTCACCGCCTGGGCCTGGCGCATCAGCGAGATGTTGCAGGGCGCGGCTTCATTCCAGCACGATGCCACGCCGACGAACGGCTGGTGGATCTGCTGCGTGGTCAACCCCATCGCATAGAGGTAGGAGCGGTGCGGCGCACGCTCCGGGCCTTCCGTCACGTGACGGCTGGGCAACCTCGCCTTGATGTTGGAGTTGGCGTCCACGAATCTGTTTCCTCGGCCATTTGTTGTTGTCAGCCCGGAAAACCCGAGAGGTTTTCCATCGCCTTCGCAACACGAGCGGCCAATTTGCTCTACCGGAAATGATTTCGTGGAGGGGTGTGGCTAAATAGCGGCGCAGGCAAGGAGCACCTGCGGTCAGGGTTAAATCTTAAGGAACTGTGGCGGCGAAGCAACATTCGTTGCTCGCCGGCCACCATCATCAGCGCCTGTCACGGCCGGACACGCGCGCTGCTGGCTCAGGCGTTCAGCACCTGGCCGTAGGCGTCGAGCACGGCTTCCTTCATCATCTCCGACAGCGTCGGATGCGGGAAGACGGTGTGCATCAACTCGGCCTCGGTGGTTTCGAGATTCATCGCCACCACATAGCCCTGGATCAGCTCGGTGACCTCGGCGCCGATCATATGCGCGCCGAGCAGCTGGCCGGTGGTCTTGTCGAAGATCACCTTGACCAGGCCCTGGTCCTCGCCGAGCGCGATCGCCTTGCCGTTGCCGGCGAACGGGAAGCGGCCGACCCGGATCTCGCGGCCGCCCTCCTTCGCCTTGGCCTCGGTGAGCCCGACCGAGGCGATCTGCGGATTGCAATAGGTGCAGCCGGGAATCAGCAGCTTGTCCATCGGATGCGGGTGCAGGCCCTTGATCGCCTCGACGCAGATCACGCCCTCATGCTCGGCCTTGTGCGCCAGCATCGGCGGACCTGCGACGTCGCCGATCGCATAGATGCCGGGGATGTTGGTCTTGCCATAGCCGTCGATCACCACGCAGCCGCGCTCGGTCTTTACCCCGAGCTTTTCCAGCCCGAGGTTTTCGATATTGCCGACCACGCCCACCGCCGAGATCACCCGGTCGAACTCGATCGCCTCGGTGGTTTTGCCGTCGTCGATGGTGGCGATGACGCTGTCGGCCTTCTTCTCCAACTTGCTGACCTTGGTGCCGGTCAAGATCTTGATGCCCTGCTTCTCGAAGCGTTTGCGGGCGAGACCTGCGATCTCGGCGTCCTCGACCGGAAGCACCTGCGGCAGCACCTCGACCACGGTGACTTTGCTGCCCATGGTGTGGAAGAATGACGCGAATTCGATGCCGATCGCGCCGGAGCCGACCACCAGCAGCGATTTCGGAATGGCGTCCGGCACCATCGCCTCGAAATAGGTCCAGACCAGCTTCTTGTCGGGCTCGAGCCCGGGCAGCACACGCGGCCGCGCGCCGGTGGCGATGATGATGTGCTTGGCCTGATAGGCGCCCTCGCCCAGCGCGCCCTTCGGCGGCTCAGACTTCGCGGCCTTCACGGTGATCTTGCCGGGCGCGTCGATGGTCGCGGCACCCCAGATGATCGAAATCTTGTTCTTCTTCATCAGGAAGCCGACGCCGTCGGCGAGCCGCTTGGAGACGCCGCGCGAGCGCTGCACCACGGCCTTCGGATCGTAGCTGATATTGTCCGCCGACAGCCCAAAGTCCTTGGCGTGCTGCATGTAGTGATAGATTTCCGCCGAGCGTAAGAGCGCCTTAGTCGGGATGCAGCCCCAGTTCAGGCAGATGCCGCCGAGATAGGATTTCTCCACGATCGCGGTCTTGAGGCCGAGCTGCGCGGCGCGGATCGCCGCCACATAGCCGCCGGGGCCGGAGCCGATGATGATGACGTCGAAGGAGGTGTCGGACATTTCAATCGGCTCGCTTACTTTCTTCCCTCTCCCCTTGTGGAAGAGGGTGGCGAGCGAAGCTCGCCGGGTGTTTTTCGACGGCGTCCCTCTCCCACCAGGGAGAGGAGAATCACACCACCATCATCACGGGATTTTCGATCAGCAGCTTGAACGCGGCCAAGAACTCGGCGCCGAGCGCGCCGTCGACGGCGCGGTGGTCGGTGGAGAGCGTGGCGCTCATCACGGTGGCGACCTCGACCTTGCCGTCGATCACCACGGCGCGCTGTTCGCCGGCGCCGACCGCCAGGATGGTGACGTGCGGCGGATTGATCACCGCGGCAAAGTCCTTGATGCCGAACATGCCGAGATTCGACACCGCGGTGGTGCCGCCCTGATATTCCTCCGGCTTCAGCCGCCGGTTGCGGGCGCGCGCGGCAAAATCCTTCATCTCGCGCGAGATCGTCGACACCGATTTCAGATGCGCGTCGCGCACCACCGGGGTGATCAGCCCGCCCGGGATCGACACCGCGACGCCGACGTCGGAGGCGCGATGCTTCAGCATGGTGCCTTCGGTCCAGGTGACGTTGGCGTCGGGCACCCGCTGCAGCGCCAGCGCCAGCGCCTTGATGATGAAATCATTGACCGAGAGCTTGTAGGCCGGCTTACCGTCCTTGTCCTTCGGCGCCTGCGCATTGATCGTTTCGCGCGCGGCCATCAGCCGATCGAGGTTGCAGTCCATCGTCAGGTAGAAATGCGGAATGGTCTGCTTCGCCTGCACCAAACGTTGCGCGATAATCCTGCGCATGCTGTCGTGCGGCACCTCGTCGTAGCTGCCCTCGGGATAGAAGCCGCGGATCTGCTGATCCGACATCGATGGCGCGCTCTGCGGCGCGGCCGAGGGTGCCGCGGCCGGCGCCTTCAGGCCCTTGCCAGATTTGGCCTCCTCGACGTCGCGGGCGATGACGCGGCCGTGTGGTCCGGAGCCTTCGATGCGCGTCAGTTCAATGCCGGCGTCCTTCGCCAGCCGCCGTGCCAACGGCGAGGAGAATACCCGGCCGTTGCTGTGCGCCGCATCGCCCTTCGCAACGGGCGCTTTCGCGCCTTCCTCAGCGTGAGGCGCGGCATCCTTGGCTGCGCCAGGCGCGGCCGTCTTATCCTGAGCAACCGACGCCGCGGCCTTCTCGGGAGATTTTTCGGCCGGCGCCGCGGCGGGCTTCGATGCGGAAGCTCCCGCCCCCGCCGCCTTGACGTCCTCGCCCTCGGACGCCATCACCGCGATGATATCGTTGACCGGGACGTCTTGGGTGCCTTCCGGCACCACGATCTTGGCCAGCGTGCCGTCGTCGACCGCCTCGACCTCCATGGTCGCCTTGTCGGTCTCGATCTCGGCGAGCACGTCGCCGGATTTCACCGCGTCGCCCTCTTTCTTCAGCCACTTGGAGAGGTTGCCCTTCTCCATCGTCGGCGACAGCGCGGGCATCAGGATGTTGATCGGCATTGTCAGTGACCTTGTTGCGACCGCGGCGAGGTTTGGCCTGTGTCGGTCGGCCGCGCGATTTCAGCTTCAAACATATCGACGATGCGGCTCAGCGCCTCGTCCTCGGTGTAGTCGCTCTCGCGGCCATAGGCGCGCGCGGCGTGGCGGGCGATGTCGACCAGCAGCAGGCCCCACATTTCGGGATCTTCAAACGCGCGCATGAAGGCGATCGACAAGCCGCCGTCGAGCACGAAGGCGCGCAAGACTTCGACGGCGTCCTCGCGGCCGACCACATCGGGCGGCAGCGGCTGTTGCTTCGGATCAGCCATGGCTCACCGATAGCAGACGGCTTTGGCGGCCTCGACCACCTCGGCGACGCTGGGCAGCGCCAGCTTTTCCAGGTTCGCCGCATACGGCATCGGCACGTCCTTGCCCGACACCCGCTTCACCGGCGCATCCAAGTAATCAAACGCGTGCTCCATGATCCTTGCCGCGATCTCGGCGCCGACGCCGTTCTGCTGCCAGCCCTCCTCGACCGTCACCGCACGGCCGGTCTTCTTCACCGAGGCTATGATGGTCTCTGTATCAAGCGGGCGCAGCGTGCGCAGGTCGATCACTTCGGCCTCGATGCCCTCTTTGGCGAGTTCGTCGGCGGCCTTCAGCGCGTAGCTCATGCCGTTCGACCAGGCGATCAGCGTGACGTGGGAGCCTGCGCGCGCCACCTTGGCCTTGCCGATCGGGACCACGTAGTCGTCGAGCTTCGGCACTTCGCCGGAGTGGCCGTACAGCATTTCGTTTTCGAGGAAGATCACCGGATTGGGATCGCGGATCGCCGCCTTCAACAGCCCCTTGTAGTCGGCGGCGGAATACGGCGCGATCACTTTCAGCCCGGGGATCTGCGAGTACCAGGCCGAGTAATCCTGGCTGTGCTGCGCGCCGACCCGCGCGGCGGCGCCGTTCGGGCCGCGGAACACGATCCCGCAGCCCATCTGGCCGCCGGACATGTACAGCGTCTTGGCGGCGGAGTTGATGATCTGGTCGATCGCCTGCATGGCGAAGTTGAAGGTCATGAATTCGACCACCGGCTTGAGGCCGGCCATCGCCGCGCCGACGCCGACGCCGGCAAAGCCGTGCTCGGTGATCGGGGTGTCGATCACCCGGCCTTCGCCGAATTCCTGCAACAGCCCCTGCGTCACCTTGTAAGCGCCCTGATATTCGGCGACTTCCTCGCCCATGATGAAGACGTCGGGATCACGCCGCATCTCCTCGGCCATGGCGTCGCGCAACGCTTCTCGGATCGTCACCGTCACCATCTCGGTGCCTTCGGGAATCTCCGGATCGTCGGCGACCGCGACGTGCGGCGCCGCGGCGGCGGGCGACGGCTCACGCGGCGCCTCGCCCGACTTGGCCTCGGCAGGCGGCGCGGATTCCGCGGCCTTCTGCTGCGCCGCCGGGGCCGCGGCGTTGTCGGCGTCCGACGCGCTCTCGCCCTCGCTGAGGATAGTGGCGATCGGGGTATTCACCGCGACGTCATGGGTGCCTTCCGGCACCAGGATCTTGCCGAGCGTGCCTTCGTCGGTGGCTTCGACTTCCATCGTCGCCTTGTCGGTTTCGATCTCGGCGATGACGTCGCCGGATTTGATCGCCTCGCCTTCCTTCTTCAGCCATTTCGAAAGGTTGCCCCTCTCCATGGTCGGCGATAGCGCGGGCATCAGAACTTGAATGGCCATGGTCGCTCCGGATCAGTTCAAACTTGCGCGGTCGCGCGGCACAACGCGGCGCATCTAGCGGTAGACGTCGGTATAGAGCTCGGCGGGCTCCGGCTCGGGATCGTGCTGGGCGAACTCCGCCGCGCCGTTGACGATCTCGCGGACCTCGGCATCGATCGCCTTCAATTCCTGCTCGCTGACCTTGAGCCCGAGCAGACGCTGGCGTACCTGCTCGATCGGATCCTGATCGCTGCGCACCTTGTCGACTTCCTCGCGGGTGCGATACTTCGCCGGGTCCGACATCGAGTGGCCGCGATAGCGATAGGTTTGCATCTCCAGGATGTAGGGGCCGTTGCCGGCGCGGCAATGCGCCACCGCCTTGTCGCCGGCGGCCTTCACCGCGCGGACGTCCATGCCGTCGACCTGCTCACCGGGAATGTTGAACGACACGCCGCGCTTGGAGAAATCGGTCTGCGCCGAGGAGCGCTTGACCGAGGTGCCCATCGCATAGCGGTTGTTCTCGATGACGTAGACCACCGGCAGCTTCCACAGCTGCGCCATGTTGAAGCTCTCGTAAACCTGGCCCTGATTGGAGGCGCCGTCGCCGAAATAGGCCAGGCTGACATTGTCGTTGCCGCGGTAGCGGTTGGCGAACGCCAAGCCAGTGCCGAGCGAGACCTGGGCGCCGACGATGCCGTGGCCGCCGTAGAAATGCTTCTCCTTGCTGAACATATGCATGGAGCCGCCCTTGCCCTTGGAATAGCCGCCCTGGCGTCCGGTCAATTCGGCCATCACGCCTTTGGCATCCATTCCGCAGGCCAACATGTGGCCGTGGTCGCGATAGCCGGTGATGACCTGGTCGCCCAGTTTCAGCGTCATCTGCATGCCGACCACGATGGCTTCCTGGCCGATATAGAGATGGCAGAACCCGCCGATCGCGCCCATGCCGTAGAGCTGGCCGGCCTTCTCCTCGAAGCGGCGGATCAGCAGCATGTCGCGCAGCGCGCGCAGCTCCTGGTCCTTGCTGAACTCGAGAACCGCCGGATGCTGCGATCCATTGCCGGATCGCGGCTGAATCTCGTCCCCTGCTGCGGTGTCGCGCTTCTTCGATGCGGCCATGGCAAATCCGATGTTGTTATTTGCGTCACTGTCTAGCCTAACTGCGGCCGCAGCAAAAGGATTGCGTCACGATCTCATTCGCATCTCGCAGTGCAGCGAGACGACGAAACTTTCGCGATGGAATGACGGGATTTTTGGAACTTAAGAGATCGAAGTCAGCGAATACCGCAACGATCTCACTTCGCCGGCAGCATCCGCACCAGATCGGCGGGGTGCGCGTAATCGAGCTGGTAGCGCACCCGCTCGTCGAGCATGTCGGGATCGACTCGGTCGGAGCGCAACAGCGACACCCGCTGCTCGCCGGCGGCGCGCTCCTGCTTCAGGCGCTGCAGCTCCGAGGTCAGCGCGATGATCTCCTGGTCGAGCTCCTGACGCGCGTTGAGCCCGTATTTTCCCGTGTAGGCATTGGTGCCGAAATAGCCAACCATCGCCGCGGCGATCGCATAAAGAGCGACGCCGGTGAGCAAGGATTTGAGGCGAGTGCGGGAAACCATTTTTTGAAGATGCGACAGCGCGGTTAACGTAACGCTAACGAACGATAACCGCGGCTGCCATCATTGCGGCTTCTTCACTTCTTCTGCTGCGCCACCCAGGCCGCGAAGGCGTCGATGTATTTCTGCATGAAGTCGCGCAGCGGCGCCTTGGTCAGCTCGCCCTGCTCGTCGAAAGCATCTGCGATGCCGCCGACATAGGCCTCCGGCTGCTGCAGCACCGCGATGTTGAGGAAGGTCAGGCACTGCCGCAGATGGTGGTTGGCGCCGAAGCCGCCGATCGCGCCCGGCGAATTGCTGATCACCCCGCCCGGCTTGCCGTCGAACGCGCTGTGGCCGTAGGGCCGCGACCCGACGTCGATGGCGTTCTTCAACACGCCCGGGATCGAGCGGTTGTATTCCGGGGTGACGAACAGCACCGCGTCGGCGGCCTTGATGCGCTGACGGAACGCCACCCAGTCGGCCGGCGGCGTGGCTTCGAGATCCTGGTTGTAGAACGACAGATCGTGCAACGTGACGACGTCGAGCTTCAGCGTATCCGGCGCGAGCTTGACCAGCGCCTGGGCCAGACGCAGCGAATAGGCCTGCTTGCGCAGGCTGCCGACGACGACGGCGACGGTGTAGGGTGTGGCCATAAGTGAATCCTTCTGCGGGGAAGTCTCCGAGGATAGCCCAGCCCCACCCGCCCCACAACGCCACGCCGCCCCGATCGGGTGCGGCGCGCCGCGCGCGGCCGGGATCGCCGTCATTTCTCTGGTGCGGCGGCGCCGTGCGGCTGCTCCACCGCCGCGACGCGACGCAGTTTGGCCTGCATCGCAGCACTCAACGGCATCACCAGTTCGGCATTGTACGCGCCGGTCGGCCGCAGCGGCGGCGGCGCCTGGGTCAACTTGCTTGACGCATAGATCTGCAGCGCCGCGACCGCATGGCTGCGCGACGCCGCCGCCGGCGTGCCCTCCTTCACCGCGGGATCGACGTCGGTGGCGAAGATCGACAGCGTGTCGTCGCTGTTGCGGACGATGTCGAACAGCCGGAACTGCTGCGGGAAATCCCGCAACGACGCGGTCTCGACCTGCCAGAACCCGAGTTCGGGCCGCGCCGGGTCCGGCGACTTGAACGCCGTCACCGTATTGTAATGGCGATGCCCGGCGACCAGCAGGATCAGGTTGGGATATTGCTGCAGCGTGGCGATCAGTTGCGGCTCGGACACCTCGGCCGCGGAATTCCAGCCGACGAACGAGCTCGGCGGCTCGACGCCGATCGGGATGTGCGCGGCGATGATCATCAACTCGCCGGCCGCCTGGCCGTCTGCGAGTTCCTTCAGCAGCCAGTCGTAACGCTTCTTATCGAGCGAACCGTGGCCATAGCCGGGCGACGACGTTGCGGAATGCGGTGGATTGGCATCGTGCTCGTTCTGGGTGTCGTCGAGCACGATCACCTTCAGCGGCACCGCCGGATTGGGATGAAAGCTGTAGCAGGCGAAATCCTGTTCGACGTTCGCCGGCGAAAAGCCGTGCCCGATCGGCTGCGAACTGGTCGAGAAGAATTCCTGCATCCATTGCCGGCGCAACAGCGAGCGGCGGTCCGGATCGGCGACCAGCTTCGGCGGCGCCGGAAATTCCGCCACCGGCCCCGCCCAGACGACGTCGCCATAGGGCGTCGATCCATCGAGCGTGCCCATGTAGTAATCGCGGTGATTGATGCCGTCGGGATCGGCGAAGATGTCGCCGAGCGCCAGCACCTCGTCGCCGACGAACGCCTGGCGGATATAGTCGCTGACCGGATTGGTGCCCATCCAGAAATGGTCGTGATTACCGAGGGCCTGATACCAGTTGATGGACTTGTCGAGGCCCGCGGCCTGATAGGGCTTCTGGTAACCGATCGTATCGGCCCCGGCATGAGCGCCCGAGCTCGGCGTGATCGGCTTGCCGTCGAGCACGTCGATGTACCAGCGCAGTTCGTTGTACTGGGTGTCGTTGCAGACGTCGCCCAGCGAAATGCCGAAATCGAACCGATCGTTGCGGTGTAGCACGTTGATGGTCTGCACCGCGGCGTCGAGCACGTGGGTGGATTCCAACATCACCGCCGAATAGCCCGACGAAATGCCGTGCTTGAGGCCGAGATAGATCGCCGACGACGGCGACTCCTTATCGCAGATGTGAACGTCGGTGATGGTGAAGAAGCGCAGCAGCTTTTCGGCATTGTAGACCGAGGCGGGTTGGTAGCCGGCCGCGACGAGATCGAGCCGCTTGTCGTAGCTCAGCGGCGCCCCAAAGGACCAACCGCCGTAGCCGTATTGCTGGTATTTCGAAACCTCGTCGGGGCGGATGTTGATGGCCGGGGCCGGCTTCGGCAGCACCGTCCGCTGCAGCGTGGTCACGACATCGGCGTCGATCGGATAGCGCAGCGGCAAGGCGTTGGCGGCACCAAGCTTCCCCGCGGCAGCGCCGGTGAGCACCAGCGCCGCAGCGCTTACTCCGAAGTCACGTCGCGACAACCTGGTCATAGCTCGCTCCCCTGTTTGCCGGCGCTCGTCGCCCTAGGGCGATGATCGGCGGCGCGGCCCCTCGAAGGCAGGTAGTTCTGCGACTTAGTCGCAGTTGATCCCGCACTAAGTTCACCCGTCGCCGCGACACTCCGCTTTGCCGACGGTGCGCATGATCTTTTCCGAGCACCGGTATTCACTTTTCAAGGTGATGCTCTAATATTCGATGAATTCGATCGGTTGAGCGCGCTTGCCCGACGCGGGTGGGCCATGCATGCGACGCGCCGTCCCGCAGGAGAACCGTCTTGAGCATCGAATTCCTGGTGACCTCGCTGATCGTCATCGCCTCGCCCGGCACCGGCGTGCTGTACACGCTGGCCGCGGGGCTTTCGCGCGGTTCACGCGCCAGCGTGGTTGCGGCGTTCGGCTGCACCATCGGCATCGTGCCGCATATGGCGGCGGCGATCCTCGGGCTGGCCGCCTTGCTGCACACCAGCGCGCTGGCATTCCAGACCTTCAAATATCTCGGCGTCGCTTACCTGTTGTACATGGCGTGGACCACGCTGCAGCAGCGCGGCGCGCTCAGCGTCGACGACAAGCAGGTCGGCGCGCAGTCGGTGGTTCAGGTCACCGTCACCGGCATCCTGATCAACATCCTCAATCCGAAGCTGTCGATCTTCTTCCTGGCGTTCCTGCCGCAATTCATCCCCACCGACGAAGCCCAGCCGCTGCCGCAGATGCTGGAGCTGAGCGCGGTGTTCATGGCGCTGACCTTCGCGGTGTTCGTCGGCTACGGGCTGTTCGCCGCCGCGGTGCGCGATCACGTCATCGCACGGCCGAAGGTGCTGACTTGGATGCGCCGCAGCTTCGCCGCGGCCTTCGTGGCACTCGGCGCCAAACTCGCCACCGCGGAGCGGTAATAACCTCTCGCTCCCAAGGTATCGTGTCCCGGGCGCGGCGCAGCGCGAAGCGCTGCTCCGCAGAACCGGGACCGTTCCAAGCGCTGCGTTCCGTAACGGCCCCGGATCTGCAGCGCACCACGCCGCAAGCGCGGCGCGTTGCGCTGCGTCCGGGGCACGCTCGCATCGAGCGCTGCTTAGCCCTCACCCCAAGCTCGGATCGATCAAAAACTTCTCGCCGGTCGCCCGCTTGGCGTAGACCGCGATGACGTCGGGCTGCAGCGTCTGTTGCAGCGACACCACCCGCGTGTAGTGGCTGGCGAAGGTGGTCTTCAATTCGGACGCGACGCGCTGGCGCAATTTCGCGGCGTCGGCCGGGCCGATCTTCTGCAGAAAATTGAACAGCAACCAGCCGCCGGCGCCCCAGGACATCCCGGCGGCCCGGGTCAACTCGATCGGACGCGGATCGAGGCTGCCATAGATGTAGACCTGTTTGTGGACGCTAGAGCCGTAGCGGCTGTAAACCTTGGCGGATCTATTGGCCACCGCTTCCATGCAGGTCAGGATCTGGCCGGCCAACGGGCCACCGCCGATGGCGTCGAAAGCGATCGTCGCGCCGGTGTCGCTCAGCGCCTGCGTCAACTGCTCGAGGAAATCCGGCGCGCTGGAATCGCAGATATGCTTGGCGCCGAGGTCGCGCAGGAGCTTTGCCTGTTGCGCGCTGCGCACGATGTTGACGAGTTCGATGCCGTCCTTCAGGCAGATCCGGTTCAGCATCTGGCCGAGATTGGAGGCCGCGGCGGTGTGCACCAGCGCGGTGTGGCCCTCGCGGCGCATGGTCTCGACCATGCCGAGCGCGGTCAGCGGATTGACGAAGCAGGAGGCGCCTTCCGCCGCGGTGGTGCCGATCGGCAGCAGCAGGCAGTCCGCCGCCTTGATCAGCCGGTATTGCGCGTACATCGCGCCGCCGATCATCGCCACGGTCTTGCCGAGCAGGGTCTGCGCCGCGACCGCATTGCCGGCCTTGATCACGGTGCCGGCGCCCTCATTGCCGACCGGCATCGATTGATCGAGCCGCCCGGCCATCGCCTTCATCGCCGCAGGCGGCACCGTGCCGGTGATGATCGGACGCTCTGTGCTGCCCGCCGCCTGCAAGGTGGCGAGGTCGGCGGCGCCGAACAGCAGGCCGAGGTCGGAGGGGTTGAGCGGGGTGGCCTCGACCCGGACCAGCACCTCGTCGGCGCCGGGCTCCGGGATCGAAACTTCTTGCAGCGAGACTTCGAGTTCGCCGCTGGCCTTGATCAGCGAGCGCAGCTCAAGTCCGGTCGTCTTCGTCTTATCGTCGGCCACGCCAACCTCCCTGCTCGTCCATTTGCTTGCGCGGCACCTTGGTGCATGGACGAGCCGGGTTCAAGTCGGCCGGACCGGCGAAGGCCGGTTTAGTCGAGGTAGCGGAACGCCTTCAGCGCCGCGCGGCCGGCGAACTTAGCCTGGCCGCCGAGTTCCTGCTCGATCCGCAACAGCTGGTTGTACTTCGCGGTACGGTCGGCGCGAGCCAGCGAGCCGGTCTTGATCTGCCCGCAATTGCTGGCGACCGCGAGGTCGGCGATGGTGGAGTCCTCGGTCTCGCCGGAGCGATGCGACATCACCGCGGTGTAGCCGGCCTTGTAGGCCATCTCGATCGCCGCCAGCGTCTCGGTCAGGGTGCCGATCTGGTTGACCTTGATCAGGATCGAATTGGCGCGGCCGTTCTTGATGCCGTCGGACAGCCGCTCGACATTGGTGACGAACAGGTCGTCGCCGACCAGCTGGCACTTGTCGCCGATCAGCTCGGTGACCTGCTTCCAGCCTTCGAAATCGTCTTCCGCCATGCCGTCTTCGATCGACACGATCGGATAGCGGCCGACCAGCTCGGCGAGATACTTCGCCTGGGCGTCGATGTTGCGGGCTTTCTTTTCGCCTTCATAGACGTAGGAGCCGTTCTTGAAGAACTCGCTGGACGCCGGGTCGAGCGCCAGAGCGATGTCCTCGCCGGGCTTGTAGCCGGCCTTCTCGATCGCCCGCATGATGTAGGTCAGCGCTTCGTCGGCCGACTTCAGGTTCGGCGCGAAGCCGCCCTCGTCGCCGACATTGGTGTTGTGGCCTTCGTCGTGCAGCGACTTCTTCAGGGTGTGGAACACCTCGGCGCCCATCCGCAGCGCTTCCGAGAAGCTCGGCGCGCCGATCGGCATGATCATGAATTCCTGGAAGTCGATCGGGTTGTCGGCGTGCACGCCGCCATTGATGATGTTCATCATCGGCACCGGCAGAGTGCGCGCCGAAGTGCCGCCGACGTAGCGATACAGCGGCATGTCGAAGGATTCCGCCGCCGCCTTGGCGACCGCGAGCGAGACGCCGAGAATGGCGTTGGCGCCGAGCCGGCTCTTGTTCGGAGTGCCGTCGAGGCCGATCATGATTTCGTCGATCTGCACCTGCTGCTCGGCATCCATGCCGCCCAGCGCGTCGAAGATCTCGCCGTTGACGGCTTCCACCGCCTTCAACACGCCCTTGCCGAAATAGCGCTCCTTGTCGCCATCGCGCAATTCCACCGCCTCGTGGGCGCCGGTGGAGGCGCCGGACGGCACCGCGGCGCGACCGACCGCGCCGTCCTCCAGCACGACATCGACTTCAACGGTGGGGTTGCCGCGGCTGTCGAGAATTTCGCGGCCGATAATGTCGACGATGGCGGTCATGGCGGTCCTTCGGAATTTACAGATGGGAGGGTGGAACAGATGGCGGTGCTTCTACAACATGCGGGGCTGAGGGAAAAGGCCGCGTGACCGCCGCGGTCCGATTGGCTAAGACGCGAGCAACGGAGATCTCGATGTCGAAAACGCCCCGCAAACCGTCACAATCCCCTGCCCTGCAGCTCGGCCGCGCCGTCGATTGGCCGCAGACGCCCGACGAGGCCAAGCTCGACCGGGTGCCGAATCCGCAAGCCGACACCGATTATCTGGTGCGCTTCACCGCGCCGGAATTCACTTCGCTGTGCCCGGTGACCGGGCAGCCGGATTTCGCCCATCTGATGATCGATTACGCGCCGGGAGCCTGGCTGGTCGAATCGAAGTCACTGAAACTTTATCTGGCGAGCTTCCGCTCGCATGGCGCGTTCCACGAGGATTGCACGGTGGCGATCGGCAAGCGCATCGCCCAAGAGATCAAGCCGAAATGGCTGCGGATCGGCGGCTATTGGTATCCGCGCGGCGGCATCCCGATCGACGTGTTCTGGCAGACCGGAAAACTGCCGAAGGGCGTCTGGGTGCCCGAGCAAGGCGTCGCCACCTATCGCGGCCGCGGCTGAACCGGGATCGCAAAAGCGGATCCCGGTTTCTGGATCATGCTCCAACCATTCGCGGCCCGACCGGGCGCGGCGGCAGCCGCTAGATCCGGTGCGCGGCCTTGATCATCTCGGCCGCTCTTTCGCCGATCACCACGCAGGGCGCCATGGTGTTGCCGCTGGTGACGTCAGGCATGATCGAGGCGTCGGCGATGCGCAGCCGGTCGATCCCATAGACCTTCAGGCGGTGGTCGACCACGGCCATCGGGTCGCGTCCCATCTTGGCGGTGCATGACTGATGCCAGAAAGTGACGGCGGCATTGCGGGCAAACTCCTCCATCGCGCCGGGGCCGAGCTTGCCCGGCAGGGCCTCGCGCCGCACCAGTCCGGAAAAGGCGGAGCTGTTGCCGAGCTCGCGGCATAGTTCGATGGTGGTCCGCGCGTTCACGAGATCATCCGGGTGCGACAGCGTGTTGGCCTCGATCAGGATCGGATCGAACACATCCGCGCCGGACAGCCGCAGTTCACCGCGGCTCTTGGGATGCGCCAATCCCGCAAACATCGTCCAGCCCTGCTCCGGCACGCCCAACGCCGCGGTTTCGGCGCTGGGCACGGGAAATTCGACTTGGCACTGAAACAGGTCTGGCAGCGCGAGGCCGGTTTCGCTGGTCCAATACAAGGTCGCTTCGGAGCCGCCATGGCCGACCGGCTGCGGCTCGTTGCATTCGAAAATGCAATTGAACGACACATGGTCCTGATGGTTCTGACCGACGCCGGGCAGATGCTGAACCACCGCAATGCCATGGCGCCGAAGTTGTTCTTGCGGTCCGATCCCGGACTGCATCAGCAGCTTTGGCGTATTGATCGCGCCGAGCGAGAGCACCACTTCGTGATCCGACAGATAACGACGCCGCCCCGATCGCTCGACCGTCTCGACGCCGACCACCGCGGTGCCTTCGAATAACAACTTGCTGACGATCGCGCGCGTCAGCACCGTCAGGTTGGGTTGCGTGAGGCGCGGATGAACATACGAGCGATAGATCGAGGAGCGCAGCCGGTCGCGAACCAACAGGTCGTTGATGGCGACGCCGCCGCGACCTTCCATCATCTCGCCGTTGGGGCTGTCGAAGGTCGGTAGCCCGAGCGATTTGGCGGCCTCCACCATGGCGCAGGCGACCGGCTGCGGATCGCTGGCCGACTGGACGTGAACCGGGCCGCCGCGACCGCGGCGCAAGGGATCGTCGGCGCCCTGCCAGTCCTCGATGCGCCGGTAGATCGCAAGGATCGACTGATATCCCCACGCCGGATCGCCCGCCTCCGCGGCGAAATGCTCCCAATCGTTCTTGTGGCCGCGCGCCCACACCCCGACATTGATGCTCGAACTGCCGCCCAGCAGCTTGCCCATGCTGAGCGGGATCGAGCGGCCATTGAGATGCGGATTGGGTTGCGCGCTGAAACCCCAGTCCCGCTCCGAGCCGAGATTCAGCGGCCAGTGCGCGGGGTTCACGACGTCGGCAACGTCGTCGCTGCCGCCGGCTTCAATCAGGAGCACCCGCACGGAGGGATTTTCGGCCAGCCGCGCGGCGACCACCGAACCCGCGGGACCGGCTCCGCAGACGATGAAGTCGTAATGGTCGTTGCGATGTTGCGCTTCGCGCGCCGCGGTCAAATCGACAGGCTTATCGTTGACGACGGGATCATCGGTCATCGGAATCTCCATTTGGTTGAACGCCAGGATGATTGAGGTCGAGGATGAAGCGGCAGCGCCGATGCGCTCGCGCTATCGCTGCGGGACGGAGCGCATCGCGGCCTCGGTCGGCACGGCCTCCCGCAAGGCCTTCACGCAGAGAATGCAGAGCGCGATGCCGATGACGCCGCCGGCCAGCAAGGTCGGGGCGGTGCCGAGCTGCAATTGCCCGATGCTGGAACCGATTGGCCCCAAGGTCTGGCCGAGCGAAATCGAGGTCGAATGCAGCAATTGAACCGCAGCGCGCATCGCCCGGTCGGCAGACGCAAAATCGATGGGGGAAAGGATCATTCAAGCACCTCCGATTGGATCGTCAGCGGGCAATCTATCAAATCTATCAAATTTAGCAATTACATCACATATACTTGATTTCGACGCGTGTGACGCTTAGATTTCGCCTAGCCGGCGCGGCATAAAGATCTTTTAGGCGGGCGCGGACGCCGGCGATGGACATCGACAAATGGAACGAGACGTTGTGACCACCTCGCAAGCGGCCAAGCTGCTCGGCATTTCCGTGCGCACGGCGCAGCTGTTGGTGGAAAGCGGCGCGCTGACCTCGTGGAAAACCCCAGGCGGCCACCGGCGGGTGTACCGCGCCGACGTGATGGCGCTGATGAAACAGCCCAACCAGCCACCGGCGGTTTCCTCTGCCGTCGTCGTGCTCGCTGCGCCGGATCGGCTGCCGCTCTATGAGGATATTCTCTCAACCGTGAGGGAATGCTCCGCCGAGTTGCACAGTGAGGTCTATCAGGCGTCGTTCGCGATCGGCGCGCGGCTTCCGGCGGCCGTGATCGTCGATCTGAACGAGGACGGCGGCGAGCGGCTTGCCTTCGTGCGCAGCCTGGAGTCCGATCCGGCGATCGGGCATGCGCGGGTCATCGTGGTGGGCGGCGATGATGATGCGTCGGATGGCGCCGCCGGGCCAAAGCGAATCCCCTCACCGCAATTGGTGCCGGATGCGCTCCGCGCTGTGTTGGCGTGCGCGACGAAGTCCAGCGCGATCGACGGCCCCCTGCCGTTTCCGATCGCCGCCAATGAAGCTCAGCGGTTGATCGCGTTGCAACGGTCAGGTCTGGTCGACACCGCTGCGGAGAAATCCTTCGATCGGGTGACGTGGCTCGCCAGCCATGTTTTGGGAACGCCGATCTCGCTGATGACGCTACTCACGCCGAGCCGCCAATGGTTCAAGTCGCGTCAGGGCCTCGACATGGTGGAGACGCCGCGGAGCTGGGCGTTCTGCAATCAGACGATCCTGCAGCGCGACGTGTTCGCCGTGGAAAATTTGGCGCTCGATCGACGTTTCGCCGATAACCCGGCGGTCGCCGGCGATCCTCATTTTCGATTTTATGCCGGCGCGCCGGTACTCGATCCCAACGGATTCGCGCTGGGATCGGTGTGCGTGATCGACTACGAGCCGCGCCGGCTCGATCGAGACCAGACCGAGTCGCTGCGTGCGCTGGCGGCGCTGGCCTCCGATCAGGTTCGTCTGCGGGCCAATGATCGCGAGCTTCGTTGGGCTCAGAACGAACTCAGCCGCGCCCGCAAACATTGAGTTCGCCCGACAGCACCGCGCGCCGCAGCGCTAGGTCGCATCCGCCGGCTTGAGCTGCCGCATCCACAGCGCGCAGAGCGGCCCCAGCGCCAGCACGATCGCGGCGGCGACCAGCATCGTCGGCAGCTTGCCGAGATGGGCGAGGCCGAAGCCGTAGACGATCGGGCCCACGGTCTGGCCCATGAAGAAGAAGAACGAATGCAGCGACAGCGCGGTCGCGCGCGCGGCTTCCGACAATTCGCTGGCGAACACCTGCAGGCAGCCGTGCAGCATGTAGAAGCCCCAGCCCATCGCGATCAGGCTTAAACCCTGCAGCTGCCAGCGCGGCCCCAGCGCCACCACCGCCAATTGCGAGCCGACCAAGACGGCACCGACGATCATCATGCCGCGGACCTTGAGAAGCGGCAGCAGCCGCGACACGGTGAGCGTGTAGAACAGCCCGCCGACCGCGAAGCCGGCGATCACCAGGCCGGCGATGGCCAGCCGCTGCTCGCCGAGCTCGAACAGGAACGCGGCGACGAACGGAAACACCCCGAGCACGCAGCAGCCCTCGATGAACACCGCGGCAAAGCAGATCTTGGCATTGGGATTGGCGAAGATGGTGGCGTAGCCCCGCCGCAGCACCGAAAGATTCATCTTCGACGGCGGCCGCGCCAGCGAGGCGCCGCGCAGCCCGATCGCCACCGCCAGCGACGCCGCGATCACCAAGATGCCGAGCGCCGCCAGCACGCCGCGCCAGCCTAAGAGATCGCCGATCAGCCCGGAGGCCGAGGCGCCGAGCAGGTTGCCGGTCATCGCACCGGCGAGCAGCCGGCCGATCGCGACTTGGCGCTTGTCGGGGGCCACCATGTCGCTGGCCAGCCCCATCGCGATCGGAAAGATGCCGCCGGCGCCGATGCCTGAGAGGATGCGGCTTGCGAACAGCATCGGGAACGAGGTCGCAAACGCCCCGAACAGGCTGGAGAGCCCGAGCAGCACCAGGCAGACGATCACCAGCCGGCCTTTGCCGAACAGATCCGCAGCGGCGCCGAGCGCCGGCTGCACGATCGCGAAGGTGAAGGCGAACACCGCGGCCAGAGAAGCCGCGGTGGCGATGCCGACGGCAAAATCCTCGGCGATATGCGGCAGCACCGGGTCGAGCGCGCGCGACGACAGGCTGGCGGCGAACGCCGACAGCGCGATGATGTTCAACAGCGGCGGCAGTCCGGCGCGGGCTGCCTGCGGCATCAGCGCGCCTTCGCCAGCGCGTCGAACTGCATCAGTCTCTGCATCAGCGCTTCGAACTCGCGCAACGGCACCATGTTGGGGCCGTCGGACGGCGCGTGATCGGGATCCGGATGGGTCTCGATGAACACCCCGGCAACGCCGACCGCCACCGCGGCACGCGCCAGCACCGGGACGAACTCGCGCTCGCCGCCCGAGGAAGTCCCCTTGCCACCGGGCTGCTGCACCGAATGGGTGGCATCAAAAATCACCGGCGCGCCGGTGGTGCGCGCCAATATCGGCAGCGCCCGCATATCGGAGACCAGCGTGTTGTAGCCGAACGACACCCCGCGCTCGGTCACCAGCACATTGGCATTGCCGGCGCTGGTCAGCTTCTGCACCACATTAGCCATGTCCCAGGGCGCCAGGAACTGGCCCTTCTTGACGTTGACGACTTTGCCGGTCGCCGCCGCCGCCAGCAACAGGTCGGTCTGCCGGCACAGGAACGCCGGGATCTGCAGGATATCCACCGCTTCCGCGGCCCGCGCGCATTGCTCGCTCTCATGCACGTCGGTCAGAACCGGCAGGCCAAAACTCTCGCGGATTTCGGCGAAGATCGGCAGCGCCTGCTCGAGCCCGAGACCGCGCTGGCTCGTGGCGCTGGTGCGGTTGGCCTTGTCGAACGAGGTTTTGTAGACGAGGCCGATGCCGAGCTTCTGCGCGATCTCTTTCAGCGCGCTGGCGGTTTCCAGCGCGTGGGCGCGGCTTTCCAATTGGCAGGGACCTGCGATCACGGCGAGCGGCAGCGCGTTGCCGAAGCGGACGGAGCCCGCGGTGACGATCGGCGCGGCGGCGATGGGAGCGGTCAAAGCGGCGTCCTTTGCTTCGTCAAACCTGAATATCTGACGGATCATGCAGCGCGGGCAGCGTCAACCCTCGCCGCTCACATCGGGCCATGCGGCTCGAGGATCAGCGAGGCGCCGAATGCAACTTGCGGCGGCAGCACCAGCCGGTCGCCGCGGCGGCTGAACGCAAGCCCATGGTCCTGCCACAGCCGCTCGACCGCATCGAGATCGTCGACCGCGATGCGCAGGCCGGCAAACCGCGCGCCCTCGCCCGGCGCAGCCGGCGCGAGCCCGAACTGGTCGCGGAACGACACCGGCTCCATGATCTCGATGTCGCCGTGCGGCGAGCGCGCCGCCACCCCGATCGAGCTCGAGGACAGGTCGCGAACCCCGGTCAGCGTCGACAGGAAGATATGGTGGTCGCTGGGATTGTCGGCGACCAGCACCGCGGCGCGCACCGACCGCGCGCCATTGTCATGGCGCTGAAACGCCGCGTTCCAGAAGTTCTCCGGGAAGTGATGCTGGCAGACCGCGAAGCCCGCCTCCGGCGACGCCGGATCGACCGCAAACGCCAGCGAGAACGCCAGCTTCGCCACGCTGCCGTCGGGGCGGCGTCCGTCGCGCGCGAAATCGAACACGTCGAAATCGCCGAACCCTGCAGCGGCGAAATCGCGGGCGTCGGCAGCGGCGTCGTGGCTTTGCAAGAGCAGCATCGACAGGCCCTGCCGATCGGCGAGAAAATCGCGCTGGAACGCGCCGAACGAGAACGCACGCGGGCGATGCGGCACGATCTTCTCGGGCTCCGCCACGCTGAGAATCTCGATGAAGAAATCCTTCAGCTGCACGATGCGGTTGTGAGTGCCCCAGGGATGGACGTTGCGCCCGCCGACCTGGAAGCCCGCGCGCTGGTAGAGCGCCGCGGCGGCGTCGAGATCATGCACGGCATGAACGATGTGGTCGAGGCCGCGCGGCATCAGCGACGGCCCTGACGCCGGCCCGGCTCGCAGCGCGAGAGGCGCAATTGGCAAATCATAATGTGCTCCGGCTGGATTCTACCGAGGCGTTATAGCGACTGGTTGTGGGGCTGTCTTGATGTCCAAGGCGCTCGGCAACGAGCCGCGCCTCGAACGCGGCCAAAGCAAATCGTATATACAATGCTTGGCTGATTTCGATCCGGCCAAGGACGCGCTATGCCCCGTAAGGTCAAACAGCCGGTGTTCGACGACGATAATCCGGAATGGACCAAGGCGGATTTCGCCAGGGCCACGAGGTTCGATGGCATCAAGGCGAAGGATCTCACCCCTGAGATGCTGGCCCGCATTCGCGGCCAGCGCGGCCCGCAAAAAGCCCCGACCAAGATCGCGGTGTCGATCCGTCTGAGCCCCGAAGTGGTCTCACATTTCAAGGCCACCGGCGCCGGATGGCAGGGCCGGATCGACGACGCCTTGCGCAAGATCGTCAAGAAGGCCGGCTGATCTCCGCGCCGGCACGATCCGCGGCGGCGGCCAGGACGGTGCGACCGCCGCCCGCTCCTGCCCTCAGCGCCGTCCTCCCAACCGAGCAATCGCCAGGAACGTATCCTGACTGATGCTAGCGCCGGACCCGGTCAAAATGGCGAGCGCCGGCGACTGGTTTTGGCTGGCGTTCTTCACGTCATACATCACAGAGAACCGGCTCAGGATTTTTGCGAGCTGCGCCGGGTCGCTGAGATCCTTCAGCTTGAGATATTTCTCCACGATCTTGGCTTGCTGTTCGATCGGCGCGTTGGCCATCGAGTCCGGCAGATTGTAGGTGGTGCGAACCACCTCCGAGAGCGCCTTGTCCGCCAGGATGTCATAGGCCGATGTAATGTCCGGCGCCTTGCGCTGGAAATACAGCGCCAGACGAACGCCGGGGTTGGCGCCGCCCTGTTGCGCTTCCAGGCTTTGCTGCAGATATTTGGTCTGCGTCTCCAGCAGCTGCTCGCGGTTCTGCGGTCCGGCGACGACGAAGCGGGCGACCTTGCCGGTCTTATCGAAATTGAACGACGCCGCGAGCTCGGCGAAGCGGGTGTCGCTCGCGGTGTTGGCGAAGCTCTTCGGATCGCTCAGATCGGAACTGAGGATCTTCTTCAGCGTGTCGGGGGTCACCTTCTTGGGATCCAGGCCTTTCGCCACCAAGATGAAATTCACCAATTTCTTGTCCGAAAGCAGTTCGGCGACACTGTCGACGCCGGCGATCTTGCTGCGGTACTCCACCGCGTCGTTCTCAGCCGTCTTCTGCAACGTAGCTTTGTCTGCCGCAGTTGCGAATTTCGTCTTGGCGATGACGTAGTCCTTCGCAATATTGCCGACTTCGGCGGTGTCTTGCGCCACCAGCGGCGTCGTCAGGTGGCCCTTGCTGTCGAAATTGAAGGAGCGTGCGAGCTGCACGTATCTTTCGTCCTTCAGCGTATAGACGTAGCTTCTGGGATTGCTCAAATCGCTTTCCAGCGCGGCCTTCACCGTGATCGCGGACACGCTATCCGGGTCGAGCCCGACGGATTTGAGCGCGAAATTATACACCGCGGGCGTCGACACGAATTTCTCGATCGACGTGATACTGTAGACGCCGTTCCTGAACCTCTGGATCGCCAGCTTGTCGCTCGCCTCATCGGCGTCGTTGTAGGCCACCATGTAATAGCCGACGGTGGTCGCCGTCTGGGTTTCGGACTGCGCGTCGACCCCGGCGTCCAGCGTTCCGTCCTGATTGAAATTGAACGCCTTCATCAGCCGGGTGTAGGCGTCCTTCTTGGAACCGGCGGAATTGACATAACTGTTCGGATTGTTCGGGTCGCGATCGCTGGTGAGGATGCTCTTGATGGTCGAGAGCGGCAAGGTGCCGAGGCCGAACGCCGTGCCGATAAAACTCGCCACCCGAGCGGCATCGGGCGCCGCAAGCAGCTGATCGACGGTGCGCGCGCCGGCAATTTTCTGCTGAAAGAACTGCTTTTCCAACAGCGCCGTCGATGGCGAGGTCCGCGGCTGGCTGGTAATGAACCTCTCGTTCGTGGTCTTGCGGCTTGCATCGGTTTGAGCAGAGACGCCGGCGGCCAGCGTCCCGTCCGGCGAAAATTCAAAAGCCCCCGCCAGATCGAAATAATGGCTGATGGCGGTGATCGAGCCGGTGTAACTGGAGATGTCGGCGGCGGTCTTGCCCAGGCGGGTTCTTTGCTCCGCGATCTTCGCATTGAGATCGGCCAGATCGGCGCCCGGTTGGGTGAGCTGCGTGGTGTAATCCACGATCTTGGATTTGGCGTCGCTGGAGTCGAGCTGCGCCTGATCCAGCTTGGCGATCAAGTCGTCCAGCGGCGGGCCCCAGACGGCGTTGACGTAGCTGTTCGGGTCGGAGGAATCGCTGCTCAGAACCTTCCTCAAGGTGTCGCGCGACCAATGATCCTCGTCAATTCCGAACGCCGAAAAGACGTAGCCGCGCAACCGATCGTCGTTCAGCAGTTGATCGACGGTCGTGACGCTGCCGATCTTGGCGTTGTAGTAACGCGTATCCTCGCCCACCGCGTCGGCCTGCCGCTGCAGCGTGGCCGTGTAGAGGCCGACCATCTCGTCGGTCTGGTAGGACGACTGCGCAGCCGCCGTTGTGCCGCCGGTGAATGAAAACGCCGACGCGAACTCCCGATAGCGCTTATCGGTCAATTTGTTGGCGAAGCTCTTGGTGTCCGACAGATCGCTTTCCAACACCTTTCTCATGAACGCCTTGGCGAAGGTCATGTCCTCCAACCCGTAGGCCTTCATGGCATATCGGTAGAGACGATCGTTCTTGAGCAGGTCATCGACGGTCTTCACCTTGCCGATGTTGTCTTTGTAATAGGCGGCCTCCCGCGTCACGTCGGTCTGTTTGGCGACGCGCGTCAGCGACTGCTTCAGGTTGCGCGCGACCAGGTCGTAGCTGAGATATGTCGAAACCATCGGGGCGTCCTTTGCAACTTGCGCCGCAATACTGCCCCTGCTGGGTTGCCTGAAGCTGGAAGACCGGTGACCGCCGCGCAGTGCCGCTGACCGGCCGCACGAATGCGGCCCTGACACGTCCTCGGGTGGTCCGTCGCTCGGTGGAGGCGGCTACACCAGCCGGCTCTGCACCACCGCCGCCTGGACGAAGGAGGCAAACAGCGGGTGCGGCTCGAACGGCCGCGACTTCAGCTCGGGGTGGAACTGGACGCCAATGAACCAGGGATGGTCTTCGTATTCGACGATTTCCGGCAGCACGCCATCCGGCGATAGTCCCGAGAACCGCAAGCCGTGTTGCTCGAGGCGATCCTTGTAGGCGGTGTTGACCTCGTAGCGGTGGCGGTGCCGCTCGGAGATTTCCAGCGCTCCGCCATAGACCTCGGAGACCCGGCTGCCGCGCTGCAGCATCGCCGGATAGGCGCCGAGCCGCATCGTGCCGCCGAGATCGCCGGCGTGCGAGCGCTGCTCGCGTTCGTTGCCGCGCAGCCATTCGGTCATCAGACCGACCAGCGGCTCCTTGGTCGGGCCGAATTCGGTGGAGTTGGCCGCGGCGATGCCGGCGAGATTGCGCGCCGCCTCGATCACCGCCATCTGCATGCCGAAGCAGATGCCGAAATACGGCACGTTGCGCTCGCGGGCGAATTGCGCCGCGCGGATCTTGCCCTCGGCGCCGCGCTGGCCGAAGCCGCCGGGCACCAGAATGCCGTTGACGTGTTCGAGGAACGGCGCCGGGTCCTCGTTCTCGAACACCTCGCTCTCGATCCAGTCGAGATTGACCTTCACCTTGTTGGCGATGCCGCCATGGCTCAGCGCCTCGCTGAGCGACTTATAGGCGTCCTTCATCCCGGTATATTTGCCGACGATGGCGATGGTGACCTGACCCTCGGGATTGCGGATCCGTTCGTTGATCACGTTCCAGCTGATCATGTCGGGCTCCGCCTTCGGAGCAATCCCGAACGCCGCCAGCACCTCGTCGTCGAGCCCGGCGGCGTGATAGGCCTCCGGCACCGCGTAGATGTTGTCGACGTCGCGGGCCTCGATCACGGCACTTTCGCGGACGTTGCAGAACAGCCCGAGCTTGCGGCGTTCTTCCTTCGGGATCTCGCGGTCGGTGCGGCACAGCAGGATGTCCGGCTGGATGCCGATCGAGCGCAGCTCCTTGACCGAATGCTGGGTCGGCTTGGTCTTCAATTCGCCGGCGCTCGGGATATAGGGCAGCAGCGTGAGGTGGACGTAGATCGCCTCGCCGCGCGGCAGGTCGTTCTTGATCTGGCGGATCGCCTCGAAGAACGGCAGCCCCTCGATGTCGCCGACGGTGCCGCCGATCTCGCACAGCACGAAATCATAGGCGTCGTTGCTGTCGAGGATGAATTCCTTGATGGCGTTGGTGACGTGCGGGATCACCTGGATGGTGGCGCCGAGATAGTCGCCGCGCCGCTCCTTGGTGAGGATGTCCTGGTAGATCCGCCCGGTGGTGATGTTGTCGGCCTTGGTGGCCGGCCGCCCGGTGAAGCGCTCGTAATGCCCGAGGTCGAGATCGGTCTCGGCGCCGTCGTCGGTGACGAACACCTCGCCGTGCTGATACGGCGACATCGTCCCGGGATCGAGGTTGAGATAGGGATCGAGCTTGCGCAACCGCACCTTGTAGCCGCGCGACTGCAGCAGCGCGCCGAGCGCGGCTGAAGCCAAACCCTTGCCAAGCGAGGAGACCACGCCGCCGGTGATGAAAATGTACCGCGCCATGGGACTTAACCTTTAAGGCTCCCGCACCGATTCGCCAAAACGAATCGCAACCGCTATCCGGTCGCCGGGTGCGCTGTGGGTGACTGAAAAAATTCTAAAAGATCAAACGCCTGTGGTGAACTTCTCAGAGTTCACCACAGGCCGCTCAAAGCATAGCCGCGATGCTTTATTGCGATCGCGGGGGCTGCGGCGCCGACGGCGCCTGCTGATTGTCGCGCTGGTCCTGCTGTTTCAGGGTGTCGAGAACGCCGCCGCCTTGCGACACCGGCGGCGCCGGCTGCGATTGGGTGGCGGGGGTATCGATCACCGTGGTCGGCTTGCGATCGTAGCTGGCGATCCAGGACAGCAACAGGCTGGTGATGAAGAAGCCGACGGCCAGCACGGCTGTCGTCCGGGTCAAAAGGTTCGCGGTGCCGCGACTCGACATGAAGCCGCCACCACCGCCGCCGCCACCGCCCATGCCGAGCGCACCGCCCTCGGATTTCTGCAGCAGCACCGTTGCGATCAGGGTCGCAACGATCATGAGGTGGAGAACGATAATGACAGTTTGCATCGGTACCTTCCATCGCAAGCCCAAGGCCGACGTTCGAACCGGCGAACGGCTCCTCGACAGGCTTGCGGGGTATTGAAGTCGCGCGGTGTCTACACGATCGGACGATGAATTGCCAATACCGGAGCGACCCCGCCGGCGGTCTTTTCGTCCGTCGTAGCGTTAGTTAGGGACAGCCGGCCGCAATCGCAAGAAAATCGCCGGCTTTCAGGCTGGCGCCGCCGACCAGCGCGCCGTTGACGTCGGCCACCGCCATCAATTCCTGGGCGTTCGACGGCTTCACCGAGCCGCCATAGAGGATCCGAACCTTGCTCCCCTCGCCGCTCATCCGTTGGGTGAGCGACTTGCGGATAAAGCCATGAACCTGCTCGACATCCGCAACCGTGGGCGTGCGCCCGGTGCCGATCGCCCAGACCGGCTCGTAAGCCACCACCGTGTTGGCGGCGGTGGCGCCATCGGGCAGCGAGCCGGCGAGCTGGGTGCCGACCACATCGAGGGTCTGGCCGGCGTCGCGCTGGCCCTGCGTCTCGCCGACGCAGATGATCGCGACCAGCCCGGCGCGCCAGGCCGCCTCGGCCTTCTCCCGCACCAAGGCGTCGCTCTCGCCATGGTCGGCGCGGCGCTCGGAATGCCCGACGATCACCGCGCTGGCGCCGGCGTCCGCCAGCATTTCCGCCGAGATGTCGCCGGTGTGGGCGCCGGAAGCTCTCGGATGGCAATCCTGTGCGCCGATGGCGAAGGAATTCGATCGCGATCCGGTGTCGGCGGCGAGCTTCTGGGCGAATGCCGCA
Organism: Rhodopseudomonas palustris BisB18; assembly: GCF_000013745.1. Taxonomy (GTDB): domain Bacteria; phylum Pseudomonadota; class Alphaproteobacteria; order Rhizobiales; family Xanthobacteraceae; genus Rhodopseudomonas_A; species Rhodopseudomonas_A palustris_F. The sequence continues at coordinate 2,678,764 of NC_007925.1, read as the reverse complement.
ACCAGCGTCGCCGGCGGACAGATCAGCAAGTCGGCGGTGGCCGACAGCTTGCCGGCGCCTTCCAGCATCAGCTTCAGTTCGGACAGCGACGCCCGCAACCCGTTCATTTTCCAGTTTCCGGCAATCAACGGTCGAATCGCAGCTGACATTTTTGGGCACTCGCGGGCGGTAAGGGCTAAGGATGGCCTGCGCTAGCAGAGCCGCCCGAGTTCCTCAAGAGCGCCGGGCCCGCTCAGCCGGCCGGCTGCTCGCGCCGGCGCGCGATCTCCTCGTCGGTCGGCCCAGGCGCAGCCGGATCGAACGCCGCCCAGCCGGACGATTGCCATTCGGTGCGCCGCTGCGAAATATCGACCGACGACGGATCCAGCAGCGCCTCGAGCCGTGCCTTGTCCGGTTCCGGCACCCGGGCACTGACCAGGCTGCCGCCGCGGCGAATGCTCTCGGCATAGATTTCCGCCTCGTTGGTGGCGACCCCGGCCTCGGCCAGCATGCCGACAATGCCGCCGGCAGCGCCCACCGCCGCGGCGCAGGTCAAGGCCGCGGCCAACCATCCGACGGCCACCACCGGCCCAAGCCCCGGCACCACCAGAAGTCCAAGCCCGGCCAACAACCCGCCGACGCCGCCAAACCCGGCGCCCACCGCGGCGCCCTTGCCGGCCGCGCTCGCCAGATCCGGCGCGAACCATTTTTCCGAATTATTGGCCAGCAGGCTGATGTCGTCGTCGCGAACGCCCGCTTCTTGCAGCCGCGCGATCGCCGCCTGCGCCACGCTCGCGTCGTCATAAAGTCGGGAGATCGTCACCGTCATGCCCATGCCTCCCTGGCCGCCGGCGATCGCGAGCACTTAGCGCGCATCGACGTGGCCCTTATAGTCGACGCTGACCTGCACCTGTTCGCCGTGCCGGGTGGCGGTGCCGCGCCAGATGCCCTGGCTGTCGTTGACCAAAGGCGAGACGTTCTCGAACCCTTTCGCCGCAATCGCGGCCCTGGCTTGGCTCTCGACGAAACTGTTGGCGCCCGGGGCGAGCGACTGCGCCGCGGGTTGCGGATCGCGCGCCGCCGGCGCCGGCTGCGCTGCGGCCTGCGCCAGCAGCGAACCCGAAAATACCGCCGATGCCATTGCGACGATGATCCGCATGTGCTTCCGCCCCAACCGGCCGCAATCGCGAGAAAAACCGCGAGGCCCGCAAAGGGTTCCGGGGGTTGGAGCCTGCACGACCGGCATCTGGGCGGCTGCTGCGCGGTTGCGACGACGTGACCGCCACTTTATGGTGGATTATCAAGCCGGCGTCGCCCATTGGTGCAGCCGCTTAAGCCGGCGGCGTCCGGTTCCCTCCTGCCAACAAAGTGAACCTATGCTTCGAGGAATTCGTAAGGCCTCATCGAATTGGGTCGGCAAGACCATCATGATCATCGTCATGAGCGTGCTGATCCTGAGTTTCGCGGTCTGGGGCATCGCCGACATTTTCAAAGGCTTCGGTCAATCGACGCTGGCCAAGATCGGCTCGACCGAAATTTCCACCGAGCAATTCCGCCAGCTCTACACCGAGCGGCTACAGCAGATCGGCCGCCAGTTCGGCCGCCCGCTGACCCAGGACCAGGCCCGCGCCTTCGGCATCGACCGCCAAGTGCTGCAACAGGCCGTCGCCGAGGCCGCGCTCGACGAGGACGCCCGCCGCATCGGGCTCGGCCAGTCCGACGCCGAGACCATGCGCACCATCGTCAGCGATCCGAATTTCCGCGGCACCAATGGCGGGTTCGACCGCGCCCGCTTCGCCCAGGCGATCCGCCAGTTCGGCTACACCGAGCAGCGTTACATCGCCGAGCAGCGCAAGGTGTCGTTGCGCCGGCAGATCGCCGGCACCCTCACCGCCGAACTCGAGCCGCCGAAAACCCTGCTCGATGCGCTGACCCGGTTTCAGAACGAGCAGCGCTCGATCGACTATGTGAAGCTCGACGCCAACCATGCCGGCACCATCGCCCCGCCGTCGCCCGAAGTGCTCGCGGCCTATTATGCCGACCACAAGACCCAGTTCCGGGCCCCGGAGTATCGCAAGATTTCGTTCGTCGCGCTGACCCCGGAGGCGGTGGCGAAATGGACCACGGTGTCTGACGAGGACGCCAAGAAGGTCTATGAAGCGCGCCGCGACAAATTTTCCACGCCGGAACGCCGGCAGATCACGCAGATCGTGTTCCCAAATGCCGAAGAGGCGCAGGCCGCGCGCGCCAAGATCACCGGCGGGCTGTCGTTCGACGATCTCGCCAAGGAACGCGGGCTCTCCCCCGCCGACGCCGATCTCGGCCTGGTCTCCAAGGCTGAGATTCTCGATCCCGCGGTGGCCGACGCCGCCTTCGCGCTGCCGGCGAACGACGTCAGCCAGCCGATCCCGGGCCGGTTCGGCGTGACGCTGCTCAAGGTCGGCAAGATCGAGCCCGGCAGCCAGCAGAGCTTCGAAAGCGTGGCGCCGGCGCTGAAGCGCGACATCGCGATCGACAAGGCGCGGGCGTCGATCGCCGACCTGCACAACAAAATGGAAGACGCCCGCGGCGGCGGCGCCAGCGTCGTCGAGGCGGCGCAGAAGCTCGGCCTTGCCGCGGTGACCATCGAGGCGCTGGACCGCTCCGGCCGCGCCCCGGACGGCAATCCGACCGCGATTCCGCAGGGGCTCGACCTCGCCTCGGCGGCGTTTTCCAGCGACGTCGGCGTCGACAATGACGCGCTGGCGTTCGGCGGCGGCTATGTCTGGTTCGACGTGCTCGGCGTGACACCGTCGCGCGAGCGCAGTCTCGAAGAGGTCAAGCCGCAGGTCGAAGCGCGCTGGCGCGACGAGCAGATCAGCACCAGGTTGCGCGACCAGGCCACCGACATGGTGCAGAAGGTCGAAGCCGGCGGCAAGCTCGCGGATGTCGCCGCGGCGGCCGGCCTGAAGACCGAGACCGCCACGGCGTTCAAGCGCGACGGCAGCGTGGCCGGACTGCCGAGCAGCGTGGTCGAGGCGGCGTTCCGCACCGCCAAGGACGGCGTCGGGCAGGCCCCGGGCCTGAGCGGCGGCGAGTGGATCGTGTTTCGCGTCACCGACGTGAGCGTGCCGCCGGTCGATCTGGCGTCCGAGGACGCCGCCAAGCTGAAGGACACCCTGCAGCGAAGGCTCGCCGACGAATTGCTGGCGCAATACGTCGCCAGGCTGGAAACCGAGATCGGCACCAAGATCAACGAAAGTGCTGTTGCACAGGCAACGGGGGCGGCGACAAACTGATAGTCCCCGCCCCTGTGCTGCGTGTCCAAGTGCTGCGTGTCTGAAAGTCATCGATGAACGATTTCAAGTCCATTATCGGAAAGCTTGCGACCGGCGTCACGCTGTCGCGCGAGGAGTCGGCCGGCGCGTTCGACGCCATGATGTCCGGCGAAGCCACGCCCTCGCAGATGGGGGCCTTGCTGATGGCGTTGCGGGTGCGCGGCGAAACCGTCGAGGAGATCACCGGCGCGGTGGCGGCGATGCGCTCGAAAATGCTGCGGGTGACCGCGCCGGCGGACGCCGTCGACGTGGTCGGCACCGGCGGCGACGGCTCCGGCTCGGTCAACGTCTCGACCTGCGCGTCGTTCATCGTCGCGGGCGCCGGCGTCCCGGTCGCCAAGCACGGCAACCGCGCGCTGTCGTCGAAATCCGGCGCCGCCGACGTGTTGGCGGCGCTCGGCGTCAAGATCGACATCACCCCGGCTGAGGTCGGCCGCTGCATCAAGGAGGCCGGGATCGGCTTCATGTTCGCACCGACCCATCATCCGGCGATGAAGAACGTCGGCCCGACAAGGGTCGAACTCGCCACCCGCACCATCTTCAACCTGCTCGGGCCATTGTCCAACCCCGCCGGCGTCACCCGGCAGATGGTCGGGGTGTTCTCGCGGCAATGGGTGCAGCCGCTGGCGCAGGTCTTGAAGAACCTCGGCTCCGAGTCGGCCTGGGTGGTGCACGGCTCCGACGGGCTCGACGAGATCACCATCTCCGGCCCGACCTTCGTGGCGGCGCTGGCCGACGGCAAGATCACCACCTTCGAGATCACGCCGGAGGACGCCGGCCTGCCGCGCGCCGGCGCCGACGTCCTGAAGGGCGGCGACGCCGAGGCCAACGCCGTGGCGCTGCAGGGCGTGCTCGACGGCAAGCCCAGCGCCTATCGCGACGTGGCATTGCTCAACGCCGCCGCGGCGCTGATCGTCGGCGGCCGGGCCAACACGCTGAAGGACGGCGTGGCGCAGGGCGCCCAAGCGCTCGACAGCGGCGCCGCCGCGGCGAAGCTCAAACAGCTGATCGCCGTCTCCAACGCCGCCGCGTAAGGATTGGCATGTCCGACATCCTGACCAAGATCGAAGCCTATAAGCGCGAGGAAATCGCGGCCGCCAAGCGCGCGCGGCCGCTCGCCGAACTGGCGGCCGCGGCGAAGACCGCCTCGCCGCCGCGCGGCTTCGTCGCAGCGATCCGCGAAAAACTCGCCGGCGGCGACACCGCGCTGATCGCCGAGATCAAGAAGGCCTCGCCGTCGAAAGGCCTGATCCGCGCCGATTTCGATCCGCCGGCGCTCGCCAAGGCCTATCAGCAAGGCGGCGCCGCCTGCCTGTCGGTGTTGACCGACACGCCGTCGTTCCAGGGCAGCCTCGATTATCTCGTCGCGGCGCGCGCCGCGGTGACGCTGCCGGTGCTGCGCAAGGATTTCATGTTCGACACCTATCAGGTGGTGGAAGCCCGCGCCCATGGCGCCGACTGCATCCTGATCATCATGGCGGCACTCGACGATGCCGCGGCGCAAGACATCGAGGATGCCGCGATCGCGCTTGGCATGGACGTGCTGATCGAGATCCACAACCGCGACGAACTCGAGCGCGCGTTGAAACTTCGCTCGCCGATGATCGGCGTCAACAACCGCAATCTGCGCAGCTTCGAGGTCACGCTGGCGACCAGCGAAGCCTTGGCGCCGCTGATTCCCGCCGACCGGCTGATGGTCGGCGAAAGCGGCATCTTTGCGCCCGCCGACATCGCCCGGCTTGAACGGGTCGGCATTGCGACCTTCCTGGTCGGCGAAAGCCTGATGCGGCAGCACGACGTCGCCGCGGCGACGCGGACGCTGCTGGCGCGGGACTCGCTTCGTACCACCGGAACGCGGTAGTGACATACAACGTCGCCCCGCCACCCTCCCCTGAGGGGGAGGGTTAAGGAACAGTCATGGCCAAGAAAAACAAACAGACTCCCGCCGAACAGCCCGCCCTCACCCATATCGGCGAAAGCGGCGAGGCCTGGATGGTCGACGTCTCGGCAAAGCCCGACACCGAACGCACCGCGGTGGCCGCGGGCAGCGTGGTGATGAGCAAGGCGACGCTGGCTTTGATCCGCAGCGGCAACGCCAAGAAGGGCGACGTGCTCGGCACCGCACGGATCGCCGGCATCATGGCGGCGAAGCGCACCGCGGATCTGATTCCGTTGTGCCACCCGCTGGCGCTGTCGAAGGTGACGGTGGAGATCGAGCCGGACACCAAACTGCCGGGCTGCCGGGTGCGCGCCAGCGTCACCGTGACCGGCCCGACCGGGGTCGAAATGGAGGCGCTGACCGCCGTATCGGTGACGTGCCTGACGATCTACGATATGATCAAGGCGGTCGAGCGCGGCGTCTCGATCCAGGATATTCACCTGGTCGAGAAAAAGGGCGGCAAGTCCGGACACTACTTGGTCACGAACGACCGCGATAAGAGCCAACGCGGCAAGGCAAGCCGCGGCAAGGCAACGTCGGCCACGTCATGACCGCGGGGCCTCGCGGCGGCGAACAGGCGCGAGGAAACGACATGAGCGAAAGCGGTTTCTTCCTCGACGCGGTCGGCCTCAGCGTCGGCGACATCGTCGCGCTGACCGGGGCGACGCCGCGCGACGGCGCCGACCTGTCGCGCGCGATCAGCGATCTCGCGCCGCTCGACCGCGCCGGCATCGCCGATCTCAGCTTCATCGCGGAAACCAAATATGCCGGCGTGCTGGCGGCCACCCAGGCCGGCGCGGTGCTGACCACCGAGCGCTTCGCCCACCTCGCCCCGGAGAGCGTCGCGGTGCTGCGGATCGCGAAACCCTACGAGGCCTTCGTCGCGGTGGCGCGGCGGCTCTACCCCAGCGCGCTGCGCCCGACGTCGCTGTTCGGCACGCTCGGCGTTGCGCCGGGCGCCGTCGTGCACCCTTCCGCGAAGCTGGCGGCGGGCGTCACCGTCGACCCCGGCGCGGTGATCGGGCCGCGCGCCGAGATCGGCAAAGGCTCGCTGATCGGCGCCAATGCGGTGATCGGCCCGCATGTCAAAATCGGCGCCGACTGCGCGATCGGCGCCGGCTGCACCGTGACCCACAGTGAAATCGGCGACCGCGTCATCGTGCATCCCGGCAGCCAGATCGGGCAGGACGGCTTCGGCTATATCTCCAGCGCGAACGGCCATACCAAAGTGCCGCAGATCGGCCGTGTGGTGATCCACGACGACGTCGAGATCGGCGCCGGCAGCAATATCGATCGCGGCGGCATGCGCGACACCGTGATCGGCCAGGGCACCAAGATCGATAATCTCTGCCAGATCGGGCACAATTGCGTGATCGGCCGGCACTGCATCATCGTCGCGCAATCCGGCCTCAGCGGCAGCGTCACGGTGGAAGACTTCGCCGTGCTGGGCGCCCGCACCGGCGTCATCCCGCACATCACCATCGGCAAGGGCGCGATGCTGGCGTCGCGCTCCACGGTGTACAGCAACGTGCCGGCCGGCGCGGTGTGGGGCGGCTTCCCGGCGCAATCGAAGCGGCAATGGATGCGCGAAGTGGTGGCGCTGCGGCAGCTCGCCGCCCGCGACCATGACGGCCGCACGGCGGCGTCTGCAGAGGCCGCAGCGCCCTCCTCCGACGCAACCGGCGTGGATCAGCCCGACCAGGCGGCGTCCTGACGACGCCGCTCAGGCGGTCATTGCTCAGGCGGTCATTTGCTCGGGCTGGGCGCGGCGATCGACCACGAACCGGCTGACATTGTCGCAATTGAAGCAGCGATAGATGTGGCGGTCGAATTCGTGGGCGAACCCGACCGGCCGCGGTTCGACCCGCGACAGCCGCATCCGCATGCCGCAATTAGGGCAGCGCGATGGATCAAACGTAGCGTCCTGCCAAATCATGCCGCCTCCCGATCGATCGACGTGCCAATCGCTGCCGGTTGCAGGCGTCGGCCGCCACCTGAGTGCGGCGCCGCACGTCCTCCAGCCGGATCGCCATGCCGCCCTTCGGCGGCGGATCGGGATCGTCGTCGAGACGCCGCAGTGCCTCGAGGATCGACGCCAGCGCCACCGGCTGGTCGCGGCCGGGAATAAGCCGCAGCCACGGCTTGGAGTCCACCGCGTGGGCGTCGGAGGCCCAGGACGACAGCGTGGCGCGCTTCTCGGACCGCGACAATGACGGCGCGCGTAGCACCGCTTCGGGATCGCTGATACCGGCGGCCGGATCCGGGAACGCCAGAACGGTAGCCGGGGCTGCCGGCGTAGGGGTCTCAAAGTTTGTCAGGCTCATGATATCCTCCCGAACTGCTCCTTTCAAACGGGACGCCGCAAGAATTAGACGGCCGATCGCAGCCTTCAAGACCGCCGCTGAAATTTTTTTCGCGTAGTTGCGGCAGCCGCCATTGACACCCCGCCAGCGCATCCCAACTCAACGGCAGCGCCCCGCATGGCGCGGGGAGCGTAACTATCCGAGGTAACAAGTGTTACCCGAGTTCGCACTAGACGAATGGAGGCTTCCATGAACATGCGCGACATCATTCCCTGGAGCCGCGGCAACGCGCAGCCGCTCGCCCGCTTCGACGACGAGGCCAATCCGTTTCTCTCGCTGCATCGGGAGATGAACCGTCTGTTCGACGACGCATTTCGCGGCTTCGACGTACCGACGTCATTCGGCCGGCTCGCCCCGCTCGGCGGCGCCTGGCCGAAGCTGGACATCAGCGACACCGAGAAGGAGCTGAAGATCACCGCCGACGTGCCCGGTCTCGAGGAGAAGGACATCGAGGTGCTGCTCGACGACGGCACGCTGACGCTGCGCGGCGAGAAGACCTCGGAGACCAACGACAAGGACCGGCAATTCACCGAGCGGTTCTACGGCCGCTTCGAGCGCCGGATCCCGCTGGACTACGAGGTTGCCGAGGACAAGGTCACCGCGGCGTTCAAGAACGGCGTATTGACGGTAACGCTGCCGAAGACCGAACGCGCCGTCACCAAGTCGAAAAAGATCGCGATCACCAGCCAGGCCTGAGCCACAAGCGACCAAGCCACCGGAAGCGTCCGCGCTCCCGGTGGCGCCCCCTTCACGCGCCGCAAGGCCTCGGCGATCAGTCCTGGCCGATCAGGTCGCCCCCTACCACCACGCTTTGCTCATCCAGTCGGGCCGACGGTGCGCGGCAGCCGCGTCGCGCTCGAGCGCGACCAAACGCCGCCATTGCGTCGGCGCGGCGATCCGCCGATACCCGAGGGCGCGATCGCCGCAAAGGACGCCCGATGTCCGACACCGCCTCCCCGCCTCCCGCCGCGCTGCGCGGTCTCGACGCCGCCGCGGTGCGCGCCCGCCAGGCCGCCGAGGGCTTCAACGAACTGCCCCGCCCCGATCGCCGCACCCCGTTTCGCATCGTGCTCGAGGTGCTGCGCGAGCCGATGCTGGCGCTGTTGATCGGCGGCGGCGTGGTCTATCTGGCGCTCGGCGATCTGAAAGAGGCGCTGATCCTGTTGTGCTTCGCCAGCCTCTCGGTGGTGATCACCGTGGTGCAGGAAACCCGCACCGAGCGCGTGCTGGAAGCGTTGCGCGACCTCACCAGCCCGCGCGCGCTGGTGATCCGCGGCGGCGCGCGGCAACGCATCGCCGGCCGCGAGGTGGTACGCGGCGATCTGATCGTGTTGTCCGAGGGCGACCGGGTGCCGGCCGACGCGGCGCTGTTGCAAAGCCAGGACATGCAGACCGACGAGTCGCTGTTGACCGGCGAATCGGTGCCGGTGCGCAAGCTCGCCACGGCCGATGGCGCGTCGTCCGAGATCCACCGTCCGGGCGGCGACGACCTGCCTTACGTCTTCTCCGGATCCTTGGTGGTGCGTGGCGCCGGCGTCGCCGAGGTGGTGGCGATCGGCGCGCACAGCGAGATCGGCAAGATCGGCCAATCGCTCGGCGCATTGAAGACCGAGGCGCCACGGCTGCAGGCGCAGACCAGGCGGCTGGTGCGGGTGTTCGGCATCGTCGGCGGCGCGGTCAGCCTGCTCGCCGTGGTGCTGTACGGCACGCTGCGCGGCAGCTGGCTCGACGCGGTGCTGGCCGGCATCACCATCGGCATGTCGATGCTGCCGGAAGAGTTTCCCGTGGTGCTCACCGTGTTCATGGCGATGGGCGCCTGGCGGATCTCGCAGGCCCGGGTGCTGACCAGGCGCGCGGCGTCGATCGAAACGCTCGGCTCCGCCACCGTGCTGTGCACCGACAAGACCGGCACGCTGACCAAGAACAAGATGTCGATCGTGGAATTGCGGCTGCCGGACGGCGCGGCGCTACGCCCCGACGCATCGGCGACGACAGTCGCATTGCCTGCGGCGTTCAGCGGGTTGTTGCAGGCCGGTGTGCTGGCGGCGGCGCCCGATCCGTTCGATCCGATGGATGTGGCGTTTCACGAGCTCGGCAAGGCGACGCTGCCCGCCTCCTTCACGCAGCGCCAGATCGGCCGCAAGCCGGTGCAGAGCTATGGCCTGCGCCCCGATCTGTTGGCGATGTCGCAAGGCTGGGACGGCGGCGACGGCCATTCCGTGGTCGCCGCCAAGGGCGCGCCGGAGGCCATCGCCACGCTATGCCGGCTCGACGACGCACAACGCGCGCGCTTGGCGCCGCAGATCGACGCGATGGCCGAAGCCGGATTGCGCGTGCTCGGCGTCGCCCGCGCCGCGTTCACCGGCGAACAATGGCCGGCGTCGCAACGCGACTTCGATTTTGAATTCCTGGGCCTGGTCGGGCTCGCCGATCCGCTGCGCGACGCGGTGCCCGCCGCGGTGAAGGATTGCCGCAGTGCCGGCATCCGCGTGGTGATGATCACCGGCGATTATCCGGCGACCGCAAGGGCGATCGCGCGCAGCGCCGGGCTCGCGGCCGACGATTGCGTCAGCGGCGACGCGCTGGCGCGGATGGACGACGCAGCGCTCGCCGCCCGGGTGCGCAGCGCCACCGTGTTCGCGCGGATCATGCCGGAGCAGAAGCTGCGCATCGTCGAGGCGCTGAAGGCCGATGGCGAGATCGTGGCGATGACCGGCGACGGCGTCAACGACGCGCCGTCGCTGAAGGCCGCGCATATCGGCATCGCGATGGGCGGCCGCGGCACCGACGTTGCGCGCGAGGCCTCTTCGATCGTGCTGCTCGACGACGACTTCGCCTCGATCGTGCGCGCGGTGCGGCTGGGGCGGCGGATCTACGACAATCTGCGCAAGGCAATGGGCTTCATCTTCGCGGTGCACGTGCCGATCGCGGGGCTCGCGCTGTTCCCCCTGCTGTTCGGCTATCCGATCCTGCTCGGACCGATCCACATCGCGTTTCTGGAAATGATCATCGATCCGGTGTGCTCTTTGGTGTTCGAGGCCGAGACCGAGGAGAAGGACGTGATGCAGCGGCCGCCGCGCGATCCCGAGCAGCCGCTGTTCTCCGGCGCGCTGATCGGCTGGGGGCTGTTGCAGGGCGCCCTCGCGCTGGCCTTGGTGATCGGCGTGTTCGCGATCGGGCAGTCGCGGGGAATGCCGGAGACCGAGATCCGCGCGCTGACCTTCTTCGCGCTGGTGCTGTCGATCGTCGGGCTGATCCTGGTCAACCGCTCGTTCAGTTCCTCGCTGTGGGAGGCGCTGCGGCGGCCGAGCCTGACGCTGGTCGCGGTGCTGGTGCTGGTGGTCAGCGTGCTCAGCCTGTCGCTGCTGTGGCCGGCGGCGCGCGAGCTGTTCAAGTTCGGCCCGCTGCATCCCGACGATCTGGCGCTGACGCTCGGCGCCGCGGTCACCATGCTGATCGGGCTCGAGCTGATCAAGCCTTTGTGGCGCGACCGGATCCATGGCGGCGTGCGATAACACGTCTCCAATTAGTCGGAGGCGCTTCGCAAATACGAGCCGTCATTCCGGGGCGCGAGCAGCTTCGCTGCGAGCGAGCCCGGAATCCATAACCCCTGCAGGGGATATGGAGTCCGGACTTGCTCGTTCTTCGAACTCGCTCCCCGGAATGACAGCTTCATTGTGGATAACTACTTCACCAGCGGGCAGCCGCCCTCGGCCAGCGGCCGATAGGCCTGCGCGGGCGCAATCGTCGAAACCAGCTTGTAGTAGTCGTAAGGATATTTCGATTCCGACGGCGTCTTGATCTCGAACAGATAGATCGGATGGATCACCCGGCCGTCCGGGCGGATCGCGATCTCGCCGAATAACTTGTCGTGCCCCTTCAGCGTCTTCAGCTGCGGCACCACGTCCTGTGCATTGTCGCTGCCGGTCGCCGCCACCGCGTTGAGATAGGCCAAGGTCGCGGCATAGACCCCCGCCTGATTGCCGCTCGGCATCTTGCCGCCGATCCCGGGCCGCTGCGCAAAGCGCCTGGCGAAGGCACGGGTGTCGTCGCTCAGATCCCAGTAAAAGCTCTCGGTCAGCAACAGCCCCTGCGCCACCGGCAAGCCCATGGCATGGACGTCGTTGATCGCCATCATGAACGCCACCAGCGTCTGGCCGTGTTGCCGCAGGCCGAATTCGCCGGCCTGCTTCACCGCATTGATGGTGTCGGGGCCGGCATTGGCGAGACCGATCACCTTTGCCCCGGAGCCCTGCGCCTGCAACAGCAGCGAGGCGTAGTCCGAGGTACCGAGCGGATGCCTGGCGGAGCCCAGCACCCGGCCGCCATGGCCTTCGATGTAACGGCTGGCTTCGGCCTCGATACCCTGCCCCAGCGCGTAGTTCACCGTGATGAAGTACCAGTCGCGGCCGCCGCGGACCATGGCCGCCGCCGCGGTGGCGTGGCCGCTGGCCCAGGTATCGTTGGTCCATTGGATGGTGTTGGGCGAACATTCTTTGCCGGTCAGTTCCGAGGTCCCGGTGGTCGAGGCGAGAAACGTCATCCGGCTGCCGCGCAATAGCGCGTTGAGCGCGAGGCCGACCGAGGAATTCGGCACGTCGACGATGGCGTCGACTTTCTCGATATCCAGCCAGCGGCGAGCGATCGCGGCGCCGACATCGGGCTTGTTCTGGTGATCGGCGTAGACGATCTCGACCTTGGTGGCCTTGCCGCCGGCGGCGACAAAATCTTCCGCCGCCATCCGCGCGGCCTCCACCGAGCCCATGCCGTTGGTGTCCTGGAACACGCCGGAAATGTCGTTGAGCACGCCGATCCGCACCACGTCATCGGAAATCTCGGCCTTGGCCGCGCCGCAGGATGCGCTGGCCACCAGTCCCGCCGCCATCAGCGCCACTCGCACTCGCGTCATTGCCGCCCTCCGCCGCTGGTCATCGCGAGCGCAGTAGCACCGCCGCAGGTTTTCGCAAGCCGACATTGGGCCGCGCCGAGCATTTGCGCGCGCCGTCGCCGCATCGGACCATCCATCGCCGGTTACGGCTGCAAGCCCGGCGGCATCGGCGGGCTCTCGCGCATCAGCGTGATGGTGACGCGGCGGTTGGCGGCGAGCAACGGCGCGTCCGGAAACAACGGCTCGCTGTCGGCCTTGCCGGTCACCGCGAATACGTGGCTGCTCGGCAGCCCCTCGCCCTTCAGGATCTGCCGCACCGTGTTGGCGCGCTGCCACGACAGCACGAAGGCGTCGTCATCGTCGCGCCCCGGCGCCCCCGTAGACGAGGTGTGGCCGACGATCGAGATTCGCAACGCGGTGGCGCGCAGCGGCGCCGCCAGTTTGCGCACCAGCAGCATGGTCCGCTCATAGGGCAGCGGCGAGCCGTCCGGAAACATCGGCCGCCCCTCCTGATCGACGATCTGCAGATTGAGCCCCTGCGGGGTTTCCTCGAACATCACGTTCTTGGAGATTTCGGTGATCTCCGGCATCTCCTGCAGAGCTTGCCGCAGCGAGGCCGAGGCCAGCGCGAATTCACGGTCGGCCTTCAACTGGGTGCCGAGCTTGGCCATGCCGCCGCCCTCGTCCGGGCTCGGCCTGTTGGTGGCCTGGTCGGGGGCGATATGCTCGACGTTCTTGACCTTGCCGCGAGTCGGCAGACCGTCTTTTTCGATCACGCCGGAGTAACGGGCGTCCATCTGCACGCCGAAGGCTTCGCGCATCGAACCGGCGACGATCTGCAGCTTGTACTGATCCTGATGCGAAAATGACACCAGCATCACGAAGAAGCCGGTCAACAACCCCATCAGATCGGCGAAGGTGACGAACCAAGCGCCGACGTGGCCGCCGGCCTCTTCGGGCTTTTTCTTGTTGCCGCCCTGCCGCCCTAATGCCATCAGCCGTCGCCTACGCCGCAATTCGCGCGGCAACGCCGCGCATCCACGCCAGAAGCAACGAATATACCCCTGCGACCGCAGCGAATTGCTAACGCTGTGTGGCTGTCGGCAGATGCGAGACAGAACGCCGCGATAGCGTTAGCAAATCTATAACGGAGCGCGGCCTTGCCCCGCCCAGTTCTTGGAGATGCCCGGCCATGCTCGACACGCTTGCCCCCGACGCCGCCGACGCGCTGTTGTTCGATCTCGGCCGGGTGGTGATCGATTTCGATTTCGACCGCACCGTCGCCGCCTGGGCCCGCGACGTCGGCTGCACGCCGGCCGATCTGCGCGCCCGCTGGACGCCCGACGACGCCCATCACCGCCACGAACGCGGCGAGATCGACGACGCCGCGTTCTTCGCCATCCTGCGTGACCGGCTCGGCCTCGCGCTCACCGACGCCCAGTTTCTCGCCGGTTGGAACGCCACCTTCGTCGGTGCGATGCCGGGCATCGCGCCACTGCTGGCGCGCGCCGCCGCGCGGCTGCCGCTCTATGCGCTCAGCAACACCAACCCGGCGCATGTCGCGCATTTCTCGCAAGCCTATGCCGACCTGCTCGGACATTTCCGCCGCGTGTTCGCGTCGTCGGCGATCGGAGCGCGCAAACCCGATCCCGCCGCCTACGACCACGTCATCGCCGAGATCGGCGCGAAGGCTGAGCGCATCGTGTTCTTCGACGACCTGATCGAGAATGTCGAAGCCGCCCGCGCCCGCGGCCTGATCGCCGTGCATGTTCGAAGCAGCGCCGACGTGGCCCACGCATTGGATGCGCTCGGCGTGTAGCCATGTCGCGTGATCGCGACGCATAGTTTCACGTAACAAATGTGACAGCCGCTGCACAAAAATTCGGCTTAGGCAGCGTGGGATTCTTGCATGTCGAGAAACCCCGTGGCGCTTTACCAAATCTTCTCGATTGGGTTCTTACGACCGGCGCCATCACGAAGCGATCATGCTGATCGCTTAGATCAGCACGATCAAATCAACGCGTGCCCGGAAAGCTGTCTCACATGTTCACACTTCGCGGTCGGCTTGCCGGACTGTCCGGCAAATTGGCTCGTCATATCCGCCTCGGTCTGCGCGTTCAGATCGCCTTGTTGGGAATAGTTGGCGTTCTACTGACCGGCGCCATCTGCCTGTTCGGACTGAAACTCGCGGACACCGCCCAGCAACAATCCGCGCAACGGATCGCGCTGCGCGCGCACGTCGTCGAGCTGTCGGCGAATTATCTCGAGGCCGGCCTGATCGGCACCGCGTTTCTGCGCAAGCCGGACGACAAGCTGATCGCCGATCACAAGGCGGTCGTCAGTTCGGCCCACCTTCACCTCGACGCCATCGAAAAGATGGTCGAGCCGTTCGACGACGGCGACCCGTTGAAGCAGACCAGCGCGTTGCGTTCGGGGTTCAATCTCTACCTCACCCGCTTCCAAAACCTAGTCTCGGCACAGCAGGTGCTGGGGTTCAACGAAAATCAGGGGCTGCAAGGCAAACTGCGCGCCACCGTGCACCAGGTGGAAAGCCGGCTCGCCGAATTCGATCAGCCGCGGCTGTCCAATCTGATGTTGATGATGCGCCGCCATGAAAAGGATTTCATGCTGCGCGGCGACGAAAAATACACCGTCCAGTTCGACAAGCGGATCGACGAATTCGGCGAGATGCTGGCGGCGTCGGACATGTCCGCCGCCGTGAAGGCGGAGCTGGCGACGCTGATCAAGTCCTACAATGCGAGCTTCCTCGCCTTCTCGGTCAGCCAAAGCACGCTGAACGACGAAGCCGCCGATTTCGTCACGGTGTATCAGCGCAACCGCCCGGCGCTGGACGCGCTGATCAAGGCCGCGGAAGATCGCTATCAGGCCTCCGAAGCCAACGCCGTCGAATTGCGCAAGGCGCTGGCCTGGGCGATCGGCGGCGCGACGCTCTGCATCGGCATCCTGGCGCTGTTGTTCGGCCAACGCATCGCCGGGATGATCGCGCGGATGACCGGCGCGATGCAAAAGCTCGCCGCCGGAGACTTCGAACTGGTGCTGCCCGGCTTGGGCCGCCACGACGAACTCGGCGAGATGGCGCGGGCGGTCGAGCACTTCAAGGCGGTCTCGCAGCAGCGGGCCCGCGACGAAGTCGACGCCAAGATCCAGCACGACGCGATCCTCGCGCAGCGGCGCCGCGCCGACATGAACCGGCTGGCCGACGGTTTCGAAGTGGCGATCGGCGAGATCATCGAAGGCGTCTCCTCGGCGTCGATTCGATTGGAGCAATCCGCCGGTTCGCTGACCGCGACCGCGGAACGCTCGCAAGAGCTCGCCTCAGCGGTGGCGGCGGCGTCCGGTGAAGTCACCACCAAGGTGCAATCGGTGGCGGCGTCGGCCGAACAGATGGCGTCGTCGGTCGACGAGATCGGCCGGCAGATTCGCCAGTCGGCGGCGATTGCAGCGAAAGCCGCCGAGCAGACCCGCCGGACCAACGACCATGTCGGCGAACTGGCCAAGGCCGGCAGCCGGATCGGCCACATCGTCGAACTGATCACCACCATCGCCAAGCAGACCAACCTGTTGGCCCTGAACGCCACGATAGAAGCGGCGCGCGCGGGCGAAGCCGGCCGCGGCTTTTCGGTGGTGGCTTTGGAGGTCAAGGCGCTGGCAGCGCAGACCGCGCGGGCGACCGACGAAATCAACGAGCACGTCGGCGGCATCCAGGCGGCCACCACGCAATCGTCGGATTCGATCAAGGAGATCAGCGACACCATCGGGCAGATGTCGGCGATTTCGACAACCATCGCGCGCGCGGTCGAGCAGCAAGGCAGCGCGACCGCGCAAATCTCACGCAACGTTCAGCAAGCCGCGCAAGACACCCAGAACGTCGGCGCCAGCGTCACCGACGTGCAGCGCGGCGCCACCGCCACCGGGGCTGCGTCCTCGCAGGTGTTTTCCGAGGCGCGGTCGTTGTCGAGCGAAAGCGCGCGGCTGAAGGCCGAGGTCGGGAAATTCCTGGGCTCGGTGCGAGCGGCGTGACGATGATCAGCAGCGGCGCGGCGCCGCTGCGCCGGGGCAATTAAAGTCCGTGCCCCGGACGAAAGCGCAACGCGCCGCACTTGCGGCGTGGTGCGCTGCAGATCCGGGGCCGTTACGACGGCAGCCTCCGCACCGGCTCGCGGCGCCGCGCAAGCGCGGTGCTCCGCGACGGGGACTCGCTCAGCACGGCGCCTCGCGCTCAGCCTGTCCGCTTCCACCTTGTCGAATGCCCGGCGCTGCGGCTAATAGCAGGAGACGCGCGGCCGCGTCTTGGCGGATCGCGGCGGTAATAGGAGTGGCCGATGCAGGATATGGCAAAGTGGATTTTGCGCGGCGTGATCGTGGTGTTCGGCGCCGGGTTTCTCTACGTCTATGTCAGCCGCAACGGCTGGACCATCGCCGAGATGCCGACGGTGTGGGACGCCAGAGCGCCCGCCGCGAGCGACAGCGCGGCGACTGCCGCAGCCAGTCCCCCGACCGCGCCGGCCACGACCACGTCCCCCAGCGCGCCGAGCGCAAACGTGCTTGCCCGAACGCCCGCCGCCGCGCAGCCCGCTGCTGCGCCGGCCTTCCCGCAGTGCCAGCCGATCGGCCGCACCGAAAAAGGCGAACTGGTCTATTCGATGGACTGCAGGCGGCTGCCGCAGCCGTAATCGCCGCAGCACAGCCCGGCGCACCATCGGTTTGCGCGAAGCCGCGGCGGACTGCCCGCTGCGGTGCCTGACTTCCCGCGCCGGATCGGTGTACAGTTGGGCCGACGCTTCCCCCCGCGCCTTCGCGCCGCCCGCCCCCTCGGAGATCTTCCCATGGCCTTGATGCCGGTTGCCGATGCATTGGCTGCGATTCTGTCCGGCGCCGATCCGCTGCCCGAACAGCCGGTCGCGCTCGATCAGGCGCATCACCGGGTGCTGGCGCGCGACCTCGCGGCGCGCCGCACCCAGCCGCCGCAGGCGATGTCGGCGATGGACGGCTATGCGATCCGCGGCGGCGACGCCACCGCCCCGGGCACCCGGCTGCGGGTGGTCGGCGAAGTCGCCGCCGGACGGCCGATCGAGCGCGCGCTCGGCCAAGGCGAAGCGATCCGGATCTTCACCGGCGGCGTGGTGCCCGAGGGCGCCGACACCGTGGTGATCCAGGAGGATTGCTCGCGCGACGGCGACGTCGTGATTCTCGACGCGCCGGCGAAGTTCGGCCGCCACATCCGGCCCGCCGGAATCGATTTCAACGAAGGCGACGTGCTGCTGCGCCAGGGCGTGCGCTTGAGCGACCGCGATCTGGCGCTGGCGGCGTCGATGAACCATCCGCTGCTGCCGCTGCGGCGCCGCCCGCGCGTCGCATTGCTCGCCACCGGCGACGAACTGTTGATGCCGGGGGCGACGCCCGGGCCCGGACAGATTCTCTACTCCAATGGCTATGCGCTGCACGCGCTGGCCCGCGAGGAAGGCGCCGAAACCTTCGACCTCGGCATCGCCGCCGACACGCTCGATTCCACCACCGCCGCGATCCGCCGCGCCCGCGCCGAGAACGCCGACATCCTGGTCACCACCGGCGGCGCTTCGGCCGGCGACCACGACATGGTGCTGCGCTCGCTGCAGGCCGAGGGCGTCGAGATGGCGTTCTGGAAGATCGCGATGCGGCCCGGCAAGCCGATGATGCACGGCCGGCTCGGCGCGATGCGGGTGATCGGCCTGCCCGGCAATCCGGTGTCGTCCTATGTCTGCGCCTATCTGTTCATGGTGCCGTTGATCCGCGCGCTCGGCGGCCGCAGCGACGTCGCCCATTGCCGCGAGGTCGCGGTGCTCGGCCAGGACCTTCCCGCCAATGACGGCCGCGAGGACTATCTGCGCGCCGCGCTGTCGTTCGATGACACCGGCCGGCTGGTGGCGACCCCGGTGCAGCGGCAGGATTCTTCGCTGCTCGGCTATCTGTCGAAGGCGCAGGCGCTGCTGATTCGCCCGCCCTTGGCGCCGGCTGCGACGGCCGGCTCGCCCTGTCTCATCCTTAAGCTCCCGTTGTAACGATCGCCGAATGTCTTGACCGCAAATTAACCGGTTGCGGAACACATATGGAACAGATAGTGTTCGTTCATGATTTGTTTTCGGGAATTCGCCTGCGCGCGGGCTCCTGAGAACGCGGCGGGGCCCGACGCGAGGCCGTTCGCCAAGCCTCAAGGACCGGTGAAATGCTCACCCGCAAACAATACGAACTGCTGCGCTTCATCAATGAACGGTTGAAGGAAGCTGGCGTACCGCCCTCCTTCGACGAAATGAAGGACGCGCTCGACCTGCGATCCAAGAGCGGCATCCACCGGTTGATCACTGCGTTGGAAGAGCGCGGCTTCATCCGCAGGCTGCCGAACCGCGCCCGCGCCATCGAGGTGATCAAGCTGCCGGAACTCGGCGTCAATCCCGGCGGCGGCAACGGCCGCCGCGGCTTCACGCCGAGCGTGATCGAAGGCAATCTCGGCCGGGTGCGGCCCGCCGCCAGCCTTGGCGGCGACGACGACAGCGGCCGCACCGTCGCGGTGCCGGTGATGGGCCGGATCGCCGCCGGCACCCCGATCGAGGCGCTGCAGACCCGCAGCCACACCATCAGCATGCCGGCCGACATGCTCGGCTCCGGCGAGCACTACGCCTTGGAAGTGCGCGGCGATTCGATGGTCGACGCCGGCATCCTCGACGGCGACATGGCGCTGATCCAGAAGAACGACAGCGCCGACACCGGCGACATCGTGGTGGCGCTGATCGACGAAGAGGAAGCCACGCTGAAGCGCTTCCGCCGCCGCGGCGCCTCGATCGCGCTGGAGCCTGCCAACGCCGCCTACGAGGTCCGCATCCTGCCGCCGAACCGGGTCCGCATCCAAGGCAAGCTGATCGGGCTGTATCGGAAGTACTGAGCCACAGCGCCGCCGTGTTCAGGACAGCCGTAGTTGGTCGACTGAACTAATCAGATTGGCTCGGCTTGGCTCGGACCGATCCCGTGGGTCGAGCTTCAGTCCTGGTCGCTCCGCTCCGACTCCGGCGGCGTGGCATCGGCCGAGGTCGGCGCGCGGCGCTGCGGAGTGATGTCGGCGCCGGCCGAAGCTCCAGCTCCCGAAGTTCCGCCTCCGGCGGTATCGCGGTCCTCCGGAACCGCCGGCGACCACGGCCGATCGACGCCGCGCGGCCGGACCGCGATCGCGGCGAACCTGCCACCGGTTTGCCACAAGATTTGCGCGCCCTGTCGCCGCAGGCTGTCCTGGTCGATCACCGGCGCCGCACAGTCGGCCGGCGGCTGCCGCAGCGTCACGATCAACCGCACCCGCTCGCAATCCTCCGCCACTGCCTCCGGCCGCCGCGCCAACGCGACGAGACCGCCATCGGGCAGCGGCGCCACGCAACCCGCAGCATCGCAAGACACGCCCTCGGCCAATGAGGAATCGGTGACCGCGCGGCCATCGGCGTCGGCGGCGAGCCATTCCTTTAGCAAAAACGCATCCTTGCCGTCCTGCATCACGCGGAGCCGGCCATCCGCACCGCGCACCGCGACGTGGCGGCCATCGGCCGCGACCAGGATATCCGGCTGCGGGGTCAGCAAGGCCCATCCGATCGCAAGACCAAGCACCGCCGCGCCGCTGAGCCGCAGCGGCGTGCGCAACAGCCCGAGCAGGATCAGGCCAAGCGTCGATGCTAACAGCGGCCCGCTGCCGAACGCCGCGACGCGGCCGACCGCGCCGGGCAAGGCCGCGACGCCCTCAGCCACCACGATCATCCAGTCGATGCCGATGTCCATCAGCCGCCAGAACACGCCGTCGAAACCGAACGGCATCGCCGCAAGCCCCAACAACCCCGCCGGCATCACCAAGGCCGACACCACCGGCATCGCCAACAGATTGGCCAGCACGCCATAGGGCGTCACCCGATGAAAATGAAACGCCGCATAGGGCGTGGTGGCGAGACCCGCGACCAGCGAGGCTAAGCCCAGCACCATGATTTCACGGGCGCCCCATAGCGCGGCACGCGCGGTCGCGGAATTGTCCGGCGACGCAAGCAGCTTCGGCATGCCGATCTGCACCAGCGCAACCAATCCCAGCGTCGCGGCGAACGACATCTGGAAACTCGGATGCACCAAGGCTTCCGGCGAAAGCGTCAACACCACCATCGCCGCCACCGCGAGGGTGCGAAAGGTGATGGCTTGACGGTCGACCATCACGGCGATCAGCACCACCGCGGTCATCAGGAACGAGCGCTGGGTTGCGACCTCGGCACCGGACAGCAACAGATAGAACAGCGCCGCGGCGAGCGCCGCGGCCGCCGCGCATTTCTTGATCGGAAAGGTCACGGTCAAAGCCGGGATCAGCGCCAACAGCGCGCGCACCGCAAAGAACACCACGCCTGCCACCACCGCCATGTGATAGCCGGAGATCGACAGCACATGGCCCAATCCAGAGACGAACATCGCGTCGTTGACCGGGACCGAGATCGCGTCGCGCCGTCCGGTCAGAAGTGCTGTGGCGATGGCGCGATTGTCGCCGCTCAGCGTCAGCCGAATGCGCGCGTCGATGGCGTCGCGCAAGCCCTGCATGGTCGCGGCATAGCGCAACGCGAAGCCAATCTCGCCGGGCGGCGGCCGCGGCTTGATCGCGCCCATCACGAAGCCGGTGGCGGCGATGTTCTGGAAATACAAGTCGCGTCCGAAATCGTAAGCGCCGGGCCGCAGCGGCTGCAGCGGCGGGGTCAGCCGCGCCTTCAATTCGACGAAGCTGCCGACTTGCGGCGCCGTGCCCTTTTTCACCGACAGCCGCACCCGTTCGAACTTGATCGGATCGCGTGAAACATCCATCTGCGTGATGCGCAGCACGAAGCGGTCGGTCTTGTCGCGCTCTTCGTGGGTTTCGACGAAACCTTGCAGGCCGACCGAATGCATCGGCCGCGCCAGCACGCCATGCGCGATGCGGTTGGCTTTCAGCGCCACGGTGGCAAAGCCCGCGGCCAGCGCCGCGATCAGCACCGCCAGCGCGAACACCCGCTGCCGACGCAGCGCCACCGCGGCGGCGCCGAAGCCGGCGGCGGCGAGTGCCGCCACCCAGGCGATCGGCTCATGGTCGGCGGCGAAATACAGCGCAATGCCGGCGCCGAACGAAACCGGCACCCAGGGCAGCAATCGCCCGGCCCCGGCCTCGGCGTGAGCCCAGCCGCGCAACCGTTCGATCAACGCCTGCCAAGCGCGAACGCCGAACGGCACCAGGCCAGCAGCCCGCGCGGCTTCGCCCAACGGCCAGGTGCGCGCCCCTGCTCGCGCCCCCGTCTTGGGCCTGCTGTTGCCCGCTTCGCTCACCCCGCACGCCCCTGACGAGCCGTGCGGTCAAAATGAAACAAAAGGTTGCAGCCCGCAACCGCGGACTGCGGAGCATCAGGTTGAGGCCGTCAGCCCTTGGCGACCTCTTTGGCAAACGTATCGCGCAGCCCGATGGTGCGGTTGAACACCGGCTTGTCCGGCGTGGACTCCCGATCGGGCACGAAATAGCCCTGCCGCTCGAACTGCATCACCTCGCCCGCCGCGGCCTGCAAGGCTGCCGGCTCGACCCGCGCGTCGCTCAGAACTTCCAGCGACTGCGGATTGAGATCGGCGGCAAAGTTGGCCGCATCCGGCGACGGGTTGACGAACAGCGGGTTGTAGACCCGGATTTCCGCCGGCACGGCGTCGGCCGCGGACAGCCAGTGCATGGTGGCTTTGACCTTGCGGCCGTCCGGCGCGTTGCCGCCGCGGGTCGCCGGATCATAGCTGCAGCGCAGCTCGACGATTTCGCCGGCGGCGTTCTTCACCACGTCGGTGCATTTGATGAAATAGGCGTAGCGCAGCCGCACCTCTTTGCCGGGCGATAGCCGGAAGAACTTCTTCGCCGGGGTCTCCATGAAGTCGTCCTGTTCGATCCACAATTCGCGGCCGAATGTGATCTTGCGGCTTCCCGCGGCCGGATCATCAGGATGGTTGATGGCCTCCAGCGTTTCGCTCTCGCCTTCGGGATAATTCTCGATCACCACCTTGAGCGGCCGCAGCACCGCCATCCGCCGCAGCGAGCTCTTGTTGAGCTCTTCGCGGATGCAGAACTCCAGCATGCCGACATCGACCACGCTGTTGGCTTTCGCCACGCCGATGCGCTTGATGAATTCACGGATCGCCGCCGGCGGCACGCCGCGCCGCTTCAGGCCGGCGATGGTCGGCATCCGCGGATCGTCCCAGCCGTTGACGTGGCCCTGGCGCACCAGCTCGGTGAGCACCCGTTTCGACAACAGCGTGTAGGTCAGATTGAGCCGGGCGAATTCATACTGCCGCGGCTTCGACGGCACCGGCAGCTTGTCGAGCAGCCACTCGTACAGCGGCCGATGGTCCTCGAATTCCAGCGTGCAGATCGAATGGGTGATGCCTTCGATCGCGTCGGACTGGCCGTGGGCGTAATCGTAGCTCGGATAGATCGACCAGGCGTCGCCGGTGCGCGGATGGGTGGCGTGCAGGATGCGATACAGCACCGGGTCGCGCAGGTTGATGTTGCCCGCCGCCATGTCGATCTTGGCGCGCAGCACCCGCGCGCCGTTGGGAAATTCGCCGGCCTTCATGCGGCGAAACAGCTCGAGATTTTCTTCGACGCTGCGCTCGCGAAACGGCGAGTTCTTGCCGGGCTCGGTCAGCGTGCCGCGGCTGACGCGAATCTCCTCCTGCGACTGGTCGTCCACATAGGCGTGCCCGGCTTCGATCAGGGCTTCCGCCCAGCCGTACAGCCGCTCGAAATAATCCGAGGCGTAAAACAGATCGGTTCCCCAGTCGTAGCCGAGCCAGTGCACGTCGGCCTGAATCGAATCGATGTATTCTTGCTCTTCCTTGGTCGGGTTGGTATCGTCGAACCGCAGGTGGCAGCGGCCGCCGAACTCCTGCGCAATACCGAAATTCAAAGCGATCGACTTGGCGTGGCCGATGTGCAGGTAGCCGTTCGGCTCCGGTGGGAAGCGCGTCACGATCTGCGCGTGTTTCTTGGAGTCGAGATCGGCCTGAACGATATCGCGAATGAAATCGCGCCCTGCCTCAGCCGTCGCTGCCTCTGCCGTCATTGCTGTGAATTCCTGCGTGTCGGGACCTTTAGGCGTATGTGCCAAATCCGGAGCGCCCCGCCAACCCCGGTTGTCCGATCGAGAGCTTTGTTTATGCATCGTTCCTGCTATACACCCTGCGCGCTGCTCCGGCGTGCCAATCATTGCAGACCTGAATGACCCTTCCCGTCGTCACCCGCTTCGCCCCCTCGCCCACCGGCTTCCTCCACATCGGCGGCGCCCGCACCGCGCTGTTCAATTGGCTTTACGCCAAGAAGCGCGGCGGCAAGATGCTGCTGCGGATCGAGGACACCGACCGCGAACGCTCCACCCAGGCGGCGATCGACGCCATCCTCGACGGCCTGAAATGGCTGGAACTGGGTTGGGACGGCGACGTGGTCTACCAATATGCCAACGCCGCCCGGCACCGCGAGGTGGTGGACGAGATGCTGGCCGCCGGCACCGCGTATCGCTGCTATGCCAGCGCCGAGGAATTGGCGCAGATGCGGGAATCCGCCAAGGCCGAAGGCCGCACCCGGTTCTACAACGGGCTGTGGCGCGATCGCGACCCGTCCGACGCCCCCGCCGGGGTCAAGCCGACGGTGCGGCTGAAGGCGCCGCTCACCGGCGAGACCGTGATCGAGGATCAGGTCCAGGGCCGCGTGGTGTGGCAGAACGACAATCTCGACGACCTCGTGCTGCTGCGCGGCGACGGCAGCCCGACCTACATGCTGGCGGTGGTGGTCGACGACCACGACATGGGCGTCACCCACGTCATTCGCGGCGACGACCACCTGATCAATGCCGCGCGGCAGAAGCAGATCTACGACGCGCTCGGCTGGGAGATTCCCAGCATGTCGCACATTCCGCTGATCCACGGTCCGGACGGCTCGAAACTGTCGAAGCGCCACGGCGCGCTCGGCGTCGACGCCTATCGCGCGATGGGCTATTTGCCGGCCGCGCTGCGCAATTATCTGGTGCGGCTGGGCTGGAGCCACGGCGACCAGGAAATTTTCTCCACTGAGGAAATGATCGAGGCGTTCGACTTGCCGGCGATCGGTCGCTCGGCGGCGCGTTTCGATTTCGCCAAGCTGGAAAACCTCAACGGCCACTACATTCGCCACGCCGACGATCAATCGCTCGTGACCATGCTGGAAGACGTATTGCGGTATATTCCGCATGGTGACGAGATCGCCGCCAAGATCAACGACACCACCCGGGCGCAATTGCTGCAGGCGATGCCGGGCCTGAAAGAGCGCGCCAAGACGCTGCTGGAACTGATTCACAGCGCCGACTTCATCCTGGCCGACCGTCCGCTGCCGATCGAGCCGAAAGCCCAGGCCGTGCTGACGCCTGATACCCGAAAATTGATAGCTCAGCTGCGCGCGGCGCTTGAGACGGTGACGTCGTGGTCGGCTGCGACCACCGAAGCGGCGATGCGGGCATTCGCCGAGCAGCACGGGCTCAAGCTCGGCGCGGTGGCGCAGCCGCTGCGCGTGGCGCTGACCGGGCGCACCACCTCGCCGGGGATTTTCGACGTGCTGGCGGTGTTGGGACGGCAGGAATGCCTCTCGCGGCTCGCCGACCAGGCCTCGGAATAGGCCCAGGATCCCGTCTTCGCGCGACGGGTCGGTGCGCCTTGCAGTGCACACGGCAATGAGCTACGCATTCAACCTGCACAAATAGAACGTCCGGCTTCCGGCGCCGTCTGTTTCAGATGGTGGTTGGAGTTGGCCGCTCGGCAACGATCTCATCGGGGACCACACGATGGACGCAACAACAAACACCAAGAACGCCACGCTCACGGTCGGCAACAAGACCTATGATTTCCCGATTCTCAGCGGGACTGTCGGGCCTGATGTCGTCGACATCAGCAAGCTGTACGCCCAGGCCGGGATGTTTACCTACGATCCGGGCTTTACCTCGACCGGCAGCTGCCAATCCAAAATCACCTACATCGACGGCGACGCCGGCATCCTGCAATATCGCGGCTATCCGATCGAGCAGCTCGCCGAAAAGGGCGATTTCCTCGAGACCTGCTATCTGTTGCTGTACGGCGAATTGCCCGACAAGGCCGCGAAGGAAGACTTCGACACCCGGGTCACGCACCACAACATGGTGCACGAGCAGATGGCGCGGTTCTTCCAGGGCTTCCGCCGCGACGCCCACCCGATGGCGGTGATGGTGGCCTCGGTCGGCGCGATGGCGGCGTTCTATCACGACTCCACCGACATCACCGATCCGACCCAGCGGATGATCGCCTCGATCCGCATGATCGCAAAAATTCCGACCCTGGCCGCGATGGCCTACAAATATTCGGTCGGCCAACCCTTCGTCTATCCGAAGAACTCGCTGAGCTACGCCGCCAACTTCCTGCGGATGTGCTTCGCCACGCCGTGCGAGGAATACGTCGTCAACCCGGTGCTGGCGCGCGCGCTCGACAAGATCTTCACGCTGCACGCCGACCACGAGCAGAACGCCTCGACCTCGACGGTGCGGATCGCCGGCTCGTCGGGCGCCAACCCGTTCGCCTGTATCGCCGCCGGCATCGCCTGCCTGTGGGGACCGGCGCATGGCGGCGCCAACGAAGCCGCCTTGGCGATGCTCAAGGAGATCGGTTCGGTCGAGAACATTCCCGACTTCATCAAGCGGGTGAAGGACAAGAACTCCTCGGTGCGGCTGATGGGCTTCGGTCACCGCGTCTACAAGAACTACGATCCGCGCGCCAAGATCATGCAGCAGACCTGCCACGAGGTGCTGGCGGAGACCGGCCACGGCGGCGATCCGCTGCTCAGGGTGGCGATGGAGCTGGAGAAGATCGCGCTCAGCGACGAGTACTTCATCGAGCGCAAGCTGTACCCGAACGTCGACTTCTATTCCGGCATCACGCTGAAGGCGATGGGCTTCCCGACCGACATGTTCACCGTGCTGTTCGCGGTGGCCCGCACCGTCGGCTGGATCAGCCAGTGGAGCGAGATGATCGAGGATCCGCAGCAGAAGATCGGCCGTCCGCGGCAGCTCTACACCGGCGCCACCCACCGCGACTACGTCGAGATCGACGCGCGCAAGTAACGCGCGCGCCGACGACTTCGATCAACGGCCCGCCTCGCGCGGGCCGTTTTGATTCGGCGATGTGATGAAGCGGTGCGTTTTAGCGCAGCGCGGGCGCGGCGGCGGGTAACAGTCCCAGCACGATGTCGGCGGCGCAGGCGCTCGGCGACTGCGCGCCGGTCGACATGATGGCGTCGATCCGGCCGAACGCTGCGAGCTGGCGCTGCCGCAGCGGCGAATCGGCGAGCACGTCGCGCAATGCCGCGGCCAACGTCGGCGCCGTGCACTCCTCCTGCAGATATTCCGGGGCGACGTTCTCGCCGACCACCAGATTGGCCAGGATCACCGACGCCGAGGTGATCCGTCGCCGCACGATCCAGGCCTCGAGCTGGCCGGCGCGATAGGCCGTGACCATCGGCACCCCGGCAACCGCCAGTTCCAACGTCACCGTGCCGGACTTGGCGAGCGCCGCGCGGGCGATGCGAAACGCCGCGCGCTTGTCGTTTTCGCCGACCACGACGCGCGGCTGCAGCGGCCAGTGCTTGAGCGCCTCGGCGATCAAGGCTTCGAGGTGCGGCATAGTCGGCAGGATCAACTCGAACGCCACGCCCTGCGCCTGCAACAGGCCGAGCGCTTCGCCGAACACCGCCATGTGGTGTCGGATCTCGCTGCGCCGGCTGCCCGGCAGCACCAACAGCACCGGCGGCGCGGCGTCGCGGCGCAATTGCTCCTCAGGGTTCGGCCGCAGCGTGGCAATCTGCTCGGTCAGCGGATGGCCGACATAGCTGCAAGGCGGCCCCTGCAGCCGGCGATACTCGTCCGGCTCGAACGGCAGCAGCGCCAGCACGTGGTCGACATATTTGCGCATCACCTTCGCCCGCCCCGGCCGCCACGCCCACACCGTCGGCGAGACGTAGTTGACGATCGGGATCGACGGGTCGCGCGCCCGCACCCGGCGCGCCACGCGGTGGGTGAAATCCGGACTGTCGATGATCACCAGCACGTCCGGCGCGGCCTGCAACGCGGCGTGCGCCGCGGTGCGGATGTGGCGCAGGATGGTCGGCAGCCGCCGCGCCACCGCCGACAGCCCGATGATCGACAATTCCTCGATCGGAAACAGCGATGTGAGGCCCTCGCGCGCCATCGCCCGGCCGCCGACGCCTTCGAAGCGCACGGCTGCACCGAGCCGATCGCGCAGCTCGCGCATCAGGCTGGCGCCGAGCCGGTCGCCGGATTCCTCGGTGGCGATCAGGAAGATCTTTCGCACGGCGTGGGTTGCAACGGCGGTCATCACGCCGGCATCCCGGTGATGAACAGTCCGGCGCGGTCGGCGGCGTCGATCATCGGCTGCGGTTCGGCGACCACGGTATGGCCGGCCACCACGGCGATGCCGGCCAATTCGGCGGCGGCGACGCCGGCGATGGTGCGCGGCCCCAGCGCCGGCAGATCGAACCGCAGGTTCTGGCCGACCTTCGGCGCCTTCACCAGCACGCCGCGCCTGGGCTTGGCGCGGATCAGCCGCTGCGCGCGCAGCCGCGCCACACTCGCCAGCAAGGCGTCGGTGCCGCCGATATCCTCGACCGCCACGACGTGGCCGTCGATCACCACGCAGCCCTGCCCGATGTCGAACGGGCTCAGCGCCGCCAGCACGGCGCGGCCCTTGGCGATGTCCGCTACGGTGCTGCCATCGGGCGTGGCGCGGGTCAGGCAGCCCGCCGGCATCAACAGATCCGGCGCGACGTCGCGGATGCCGAGCAGCCGAAAGCCGTCCTTCTCGAAGATCTGGCCGATGCCGGACAACAGATGATCATCGCCGCCGCGATACGCCGCCATCACCGCGCGGATCACTTTGACGGCGCCCCAATCCAGCCGGACCTCGGACAAGGACGGCCGCACCACCGCGCCGATGAACACCAGTTCGCGGCAATGCTCGGCGCGCAACAGCTTCTGCAGCCGGCCGAACCGGCCGATCGAAATCCAGTGGTGGCGATAACGGTGCAGCGCGGCGGCATCGCAAAAGCCGTTCAGCGCAAAGATGATCGGGGTGATGCCGCGCGCCAAGAGCGAGTCGGCGACCGCGAACGGCAACACGCCGCCGCCCGCGACCAGGCCGATCGGTGAGGAGATCTGCGCAACCTCGGCCATGGCCCTCGAGCGACTCCGCTAATCGACGACGCTGCCGCCGTCTGCGGGCATGCACAGCGAGCGATGTCGGCCGCCCCGCGCCTTGCCCTCGTCGATGAACGCAATGATCTCGGCGATCGCCGGATCCTCGCCGGCACGCCGGCGCACCTGCTCGAGCCGATCGGCGAACAGGCCCGCGCTATGAAACAGTTCGTCGAAGAACGAGCGCACCACGACGAGCCGCTGCTTGGTGAATTTGCGCCGCCGCATGCCGACGATGTTGAGGCCCGACAGATGCGCGTAGATGCCGTTGGCGAGGCCGTAGGGAATCACGTCGTCGCGCACCCCGCTGGCACCGCCGATCATCACCTGGGCGCCGACCCGGGTAAACTGCTGAAACACGGTCATGCCGCCGATGAAGGTGAAGTCGCCGATCTCGCAATGTCCGCCGAGCGTTGCGGTGTTGGCGAAGATCACGTCGTTGCCGACGTGGCAATCGTGGCCGATATGGCTGGCGGTCATAAAGAAGCCGCGGTCGCCGACCCGGGTGATGCCGCCGCCCGACACCGTGCCGCGATTCATCGTCACCGATTCGCGAATCGTGCAGCCGCTGCCAACGTCGAGCTTGGTCGGTTCGCCCTTGTAGCCGGTCGATTGCGGCGGCGTGCCGAGCGAGGCGAACGGATAAATCGTGGTGCCGTCGCCGATCGTGGTGTGGCCGTCGATGTTGACGTGCGAGATCAACCGGCAGTTGGCGCCGATCACGACGTCGCGGCCGACGATGCAAAACGGACCGATCGAGGTGCCGTCGCCGATCACGGCGCCGTCTTCAACCCGCGCGGTGGAATCAATCGTGCTCATGGAGCTCCAGTCTAGGTCAGTCTCGCGCATGATCCGGCCGACAACCGGATCCGGTTCTCGGGATCATGCGTCTTGGCGTTGATTTCGTGTGGTTAGCCCCTGCCGCCAAAGCTGTCCACTAACGTTGGATCACGCAATATGACAACGCGCCTGGCGGGCGCGGACGGCTCATCCGGCGCGCGCGACAACGCGCGGGATCGACGGCGCAGCCAGCTCAGTCGGTCAGCATCGCGCCGACGTCGGCTTCCGCCACCACCACGCCGTTGACCTTGGCGTCGCCGTGAAACCACCACATCGACTTGCGCCGGCCAATGCTCTTCATGTGATATTCGATGGTGTCGCCGGGCAGCACCGGCTTGCGAAACTTGCACTTGTCGATGGTGAGGAAATATACCGCGCGCGGCTTCTCGGTGCCTTCGACCGACATAATGCCGATCACGCCGGCGGTCTGCGCCATGCCCTCGATCATCAGCACGCCGGGAAACACCGGCCGCTCGGGGAAGTGCCCGAGAAACGCCGGCTCGTTGAAGCTGACGTTCTTGATGCCGATGCCGCTGTAGTCCTGGCGGATGTTGACGACCCGGTCGATCAGCAGAAACGGATAACGGTGCGGCAAGGTCTTGAGAATCGTGTTGATGTCCACGGTCTCAATTCTGATCGGTGACTCCATCAACCTTGCCTCTCGCCCTTCGCATCTTTTGAATCCGCGCCCGGCGCGCCGCTCTTCGGCAAGCGCTCCACCGCGAGAATTTCGCGGAACCATTGCTTGGTCGGCTTTGCGAAGTAGCCGCCCCAGCGGCCATTGGCCGGCACGTCGTCCTTGACCGCGCTCATCGCGGTCACCTGGGCGCCATCGCCGATGTGGAGATGATTGTTGATCCCGACCTTGGCGCCCAGCGCGACGTTGTCGCCGAGCGTCAGGCTTCCGGCAAGTCCGCATTGCGCGGCAATCAGGCAATGTCGACCAATTGTTACATTGTGGCCGATCTGCACCTGATTATCGATCTTGCTGCCCTCGCCGATCACGGTGTCGCGCAGGCTGCCGCGGTCGATGGTGGTGCCGGCGCCGATCTCGACGTCGTTCTGGATGATGACGCGGCCGGTCTGCGGCACCTTCTGGTGAGTCTCGGCGAAGATGAAACCGTAGCCGTCCTGGCCGATCTGGCAGCCGGGATGGATCAGCACGTTGTTGCCGATCAGCGCGAATTGAATCACCGTGCCGGCGCCGACATTGCAGTCCCGCCCGATCCGGACACCCGGCGAAAGCACCGCGCCGGAGCCGATCACCGAACCGGCGCCGATTTCCACCTGCGGACCGATCACCGCCAACGGATCGACGGTGACGCCGTCCTCGAGCCGCGCGGTCGGATGGATCACCGCGGAGGCCGCGATGCCGGTGAGATCGAAGCCGGACTGTGGCCGCATCGCGTCCTGGTGGATGAGGCGCGCATAGGCGACGAAGGCGCGAAACGGGCTCTTGGCCCGCAGCACCGCGACGTGCGGCGGCACGCTGGCCTCGAACCGCGGGCTGACCAGAACGGCGCCGGCGCGGGTCTGCGCCAACTGCCCGGCGTATTTGATGTTTTCGAAGAAGCCGAGATGCATCGGCCCCGCTTCGTCGAGCGAGGCCACCCCGGTGATGCGATGGTCGGCGCGCGACGCGTCGACCAATTCCGCCTTCGTCAACGCCGCGATTTCAGCCAGCGTCGACGAAGGGCCTTGCTTGAAGAACGATGGTTGCGCCATTACGCCCGTCGCTGTCTGGCCCCGGTGGGGCTCAGAACGAGGTGCCGCCACCGAACTTGAACTGCTGCACGCGGTCGAACTGACCTTTGGTGAGCGGGATCGCGTAGTCGAAGCGCAGCGGACCGAACGGCGAGGCCCAGATCAAGCCGACACCGACCGAGGTGCGGACCAGATTGCTGTCGTCGTAGGTCATGCCGGCACAGGTACCGACATCGTTCTTGGTGGCGGGGACGCAGGTCGCGGTGTTGACCTGGTTGGTGAGCGCCCACGAGGTCGGGCCCTTGTAGTCCCACAGCGAACCGGCATCGGCATAGATCGCGCCCTTGACGCCGACTTCCTTCGGCAGGAACCAGAACGGCATCTGCAATTCAGCCGACGCACCCCAATATTTGGTGCCGCCCAGCGCATCGCCGTAGCCGGTCAGACCGTAGTTCGAGATGTCGCGCGCACCGATGCCGTTCGGCGCAAAGCCGCGCACCAGGTTCGGACCCATCTGGAAATGATCCAGCATGCGGATGTCCTTGCCGCCGGCTTCGTTCAGGATACCGCCCTGCACGTGGATCAACCCGACGATATCGGCGACCAGCGGAGTGTAGTACTTCGCATCGAAGGCCGACTTCAGATAGCTGACGTCGCCGCCGACGCCGGCGTAGTCCTGCCGCAGATCGATCAGCAGACCGTCGGTCGGGTTCTTGTTGTTGTCGAGGGTGTTGTAGGTCAGCGTGTAGCCGATCGCCGAGGTCAGCGCCTTGCCGTCCTGCAGCTCGATGCGGACCGGAAGCGCGGCTTCGCCGTCGCCGAGACAGCCATATGAACCATACGACGTGTTGTTCGGGTTGCCGGCATTGATGAAGCCCGGGGTCGGGAAATAGGACGACCCGAAGTTGTTGTTACAATTGTTCAGCGCGTCCGGCAGCGAGATTTCCTGCTGATAGATCGAATAGCGCACCTGCAGCGACAAATCTTCCCGCAGACCGAAGCCGAGCCGCGGGCTGAAGCCGAGCGTCTTGGTGGTGTAGGAGACGTAGCTGTTGGCGAGCTGCTGGCGCTGATAGAGGTCGAGGCCGAGCGCCACCCGGTAGTCGAGCAGATAGGGCTCGACCAGGGACAGCGAATAGCCGCGGGAATACTGGCCGTAGCTCACCGAAGCCTTGGCGAACAGGCCGCGGCCGAGGAAGTTGCGTTCCGACACCGAGACTTCGGCCAACGCGCCGTCGCTGGTGGAATAGCCGCCCGACACCGAGAAGTCGCCGGTGGATTTCTCTTCGAGATCGACCACCAGGATAATGCGGTCGCTCGACGAGCCGGGCTCGGTGACGACCTTCACGCTCTTGAAGAAGTCGAGGTTCTTCAGCCGGCGCTCGGCGCGATCGACCAAGGCGCGGTTGTAGGCGTCGCCTTCGGACAGATCGAACTCGCGGCGGATCACGTAATCCCGGGTGCGGGTGTTGCCGCGCACGTCGATGCGCTCGATATAGGTGCGCGGACCTTCATCGATCGCGAACACGATCGACACGGTGTGGTTGTCGTAGTTGCGGTCGCCGCGCGGACGCACGGTGGCGAAGGAATAGCCGCGCCGCGACGCCTCGATCGACATCTCCTCGACCGACTTCTCCAGCGCTTCGGCGTTGTACAGCGAGCCAACCGACACCCGCGAATAGCTGCGGAACGAATTGGCATCGAGCGTCGGAATGGTGGACTGGAATTCGACCGAACCGACGCGATACTGCTGGCCTTCCTCGATCTTGAAAGTGACCAGGAAGCCCTTCTTCTCGGGATCGTATTCGGTCAGCGCGGCCACCACCTGCACGTCGGCGTAGCCGTGCTTCAGGTAATAGCGGCGAATCAGGTCGCGGTCGGCTTCGACCCGATCCGGATCGTACAGATCGCCCGAGGCCAGGAAGCTCAGGAAATTGGACTCGTGGGTCTTGATGATGTCCTTGAGGCGATAGGACGAGAACGCGTTGTTGCCGATGAATTCGATCGAGCGGACGCCGGTCTTGGCGCCCTCCTCGACGGTGAACACCAGGTCGACGCGGTTGTTCGGCTGCTCGATGATTTCCGGCGTGACGCGGACGTCGTAGCGGCCGGAGCGGCGATAGATTTCGGCGATACGCAGCGCGTCGGATTGCACCATCGGGCGCGACAGCGTGCCGCGCGGCTTCGATTGGAGTTCCGCGCTGAGCTGTTCGTCCTTGACCTTCTTGTTGCCCTCGAAGGCAACGCGGCCGATCACCGGGTTTTCCACCACGGTGACCACCAACCGGCCGCCGGCCTGGTTGATGCGCACGTCCTGGAACAGGCCGGTCTCGATCAGGGCCTTGAGGCCGTCATCGATCCGCCCCTGGTCGAGCCGACCACCGGGACCCGCCTTGAAATAGGAGCGGATGGTTTCCACTTCGACGCGCCGATTCCCCTCGACGGCGATGGAGTCTGCCGTTTGGGCAGACGCAGGCGACGTCAGCAGCGCTGCAGTCACCGTAGCGGCGACAGGCACGGCGAAAAATACCAAGGCTGCCGTCAGGCCTCCCCGCAACACTCGCATTCCAACGTTCATGCGCAACGCGCCCTTGTCATTCCAGTGCCGGATTGCACCCCAGCGCACCGGCAGATTCCCATTCGCTGCATCGCTTGTAGACAATTTTGTCGATTGGGCAAACGGCCATTCGCGGTGCAATTTCAATTTCATTCCAAGACGTTGCCTATCGGCCACGGGCTCCGAATCGCGGCTCATGACGCCGCCAGATGCAAGATATCATTGTAGGTGGCGAACACCATCAGCATCAAAACCAGCCCTAAACCGATGCGAAAGCCCATTTCCTGGGCGCGTTCCGACAACGGCCGGCCGCGCGCCGCCTCGACCGCATAGAACAAAAGGTGTCCGCCATCGAGCAGCGGCACCGGAAACAGGTTGAGCAGTCCGATCGACACCGACAGCACCGCCGCCAGATGCAGCAGCGGCGAGATGCCGAAGGTCGCGACCTGCCCGGAGATCTGGGCGATTCGCAGCGGCCCGCCGAGCTGATCGGCGGCCTCGCGGCCGGTGAAGATGCCGCCGATATAGGCCAGCGTGCGATCGACCACGAACCAGGTTTCCTTGACGCCAAGCAGCAGCGCGGTCGCCGGGTCCACCCGCTCGGTCACCACGTCGCCCGGATTGGTGGCGCGGCTGATGCCGAGAATGCCGACCCGGTGCGCGTTGCCGAAGCTGTCCTTGATTTCCTTCAGCACCGGAGTGGCGCGAAGTTCCAGCGTGGCGTCGCCGCGCTTGATGGTGAAGCTCAGCTCTTGGCCCGCCTCGCTGCCGACGGTGCGCTGCATCTCGGTGAAACTGTCGATCTTCTTGCCGCCGATCTGCAGCACGACGTCGCCGGGCTTAAAGCCGGCGGCGGCGGCCGCACTGTCGGCCTGCACGGTGTCGACCCTGGCACTGGTGATCGGCCGGCCTGAAATCGTGAACAGCGCGGCGAAAATCGCGATCGAGAGCAGGAAATTGGCGATCGGCCCGGCGGCGACGATCGCCGCCCGCGGGCCGACTTTCTTGTGGTGAAAGCTGCCTTCGCGTTCCGCCGCGGACATCGCCGACAACGCGGCGCTGGAGGGCGTCGACGCTTCGCTCTCGTCGCCGAAGAATTTGACGTAGCCGCCGAGCGGCACCGCGGAGATCTTCCAGCGGGTGCCGTGCTTGTCGTTGAAGCCGACCAATTCCGGACCGAAGCCGAGCGAGAACGTCAGCACTTTCACCCCGGCCCAACGGGCGACCAGGAAATGCCCCAGTTCATGGAAGAAAACCACGATCGTCAAAACAAACAGAAAGGGAATGACGTAACCGATCACGCCATGGCTCAATACGTTGAAACTATTTAGAAAAACGTCCGGCATCCGATTCCCCTCAGCAGGGCCGAAGGCCCTGTGTTTAATGCTCTAGGATGCCTTTGCGGCAATTTGAGGCAATAGCGCGGCAGCCATATTTCGCGCGCTGTGGTCGACCGCGATGGCGTCGTCGGCGCAGCTCAACGGCGCCTGATTGCCGGCGCGGATCCAGGAACTCATGGTTTCCTCGACCAGGCGTGCGATCGCGCCGAACCGGATCCGCTGCGCGATGAACGCGGCCACCGCGACCTCGTTGGCGGCATTGTACACCGTGGTGGCGCCGTTGCCGGCGCGCAACGCCTCATAGGCCAGCTTCAAACCAGGGAACCGGGCATAATCCGGCGCCTCGAAGGTCAGGGTTCCGATCTTGGCGAGGTCGAGCGGCGCGGCACGGCCGACGATGCGGTCGGGCCAGCCGAGGCAATGCGCGATCGGGGTGCGCATGTCGGGCGACCCCAGTTGCGCCACCACCGAGCGGTCGGAAAACTCCACCATGCCGTGGATGATCGACTGCGGATGCACCACCACGTCGATCTCGTCGGGCGACAGCGCGAACAGCCAGGACGCCTCGATCACTTCGAGGCCCTTGTTCATCATCGACGCCGAATCGATGGTGATCTTCTGCCCCATGCTCCAGTTCGGATGCTTCAAGGCCTGCGCCAGCGTCGCCTGCTCGATATCGGCGGCGGCCCAGGTGCGGAACGGGCCGCCCGAGGCGGTGATGATCACCTTGGTGAGTTCGTCGCGGTTGCCGGAGGCGAGCGCTTGGAACAGCGCGTTGTGTTCGGAATCCGCCGGCAGGATGGTGGCGCCGGCTTTCGCCGCGCGGTCCATGAAGAATTCCCCGGCGCAAACCAGGCATTCCTTGTTGGCGAGCGCGACGTGAGCGCCGCGGTCGACCGCGGCCAGCGTCGGCTTCAACCCGGCGGCGCCAGCGACCGCCGCCATCACCCAATCCGCCGGCCGCTCGGCGGCTTCGACGATGGCGCTGTCCCCTGCTCCGCAGGCGATGCCGGTTCCGGCCAGCGCCGCGCGCAATTCGCTCAAGCGCGCGGGATCGGCCACCGCGACGAAGCGGGCGTTGAATTCGCGGGCCAGCTTGGCGAGGCCGGCGACGTTGGTGTTCGCGGTCAGCGCCTCGACCTGGTAGCGCTCGGGCGAGGCCCGCAGCAGGTCCATCGTGCTGTCGCCGATCGACCCGGTGGCCCCGAGCACGCTGACGCTACGGACACCCGACGCCGCGACTTTGGCGTTTCGCAATGGAACTGCACTCATTTTTTCACCAAACCATAAGACCGCGGCCTGCGCCATCCAAAGCGCCCCGCATCACCCCGAAAAGGGCCGCAACGACAATTGCCGCAACATAGCCGTCGAGGCGGTCGAGCAGACCGCCATGGCCGGGGATGATGTGACTGGAATCCTTGACGCCGAACCGCCGCTTCACCGCCGATTCGAACAGGTCGCCGAGTTGCGACACCACCGACAACAGCGCCGCCAGCGCCAACAGCGGCAGCCATTTGCCATAGCCGAGCGCGGCAAAGCCGGAGGCCACGATCAGGCTGCCGAAAAATCCGCCGAGCGCGCCGGCCCAGGTCTTCTTCGGGCTGACCCGCGGCCACAGCTTCGGCCCGCCAATGCCGCGGCCGGCGAAGTAGCCGCCGATGTCGGTCACCCACACCACCAGCAGCACCAGGATCAGCGCGGCAAAGCCTTCGTTGGGATCGAGCCGCACCAGCACCGAGGCGATCAGCGCCGCGGCGGCGTAGCCATAGCCCAGCACGCTCCAGCCGCGCCGCTCCGCATTCAGCGCCGCCACCGCAACCAGTCCGGCCACGATCAGAAACACGCAGAGCGCGCCCTGCCCGAGCGCCAGCGCGCCGCCGCCGAGCGCCAGCGCGACGCTACCGGCCGCGACCACGCGCTTGTCGCCGACCGCGCCGACTACGCTGAGCCATTCGATGTAGAGGCCGACCGCCACCGCGGTGGCCAGTACGGCCCAGGCCCATCCGCCCGCATAGGCAATGCCGATCGCCAGCGGCGCCAAAACCAGCGCGGTCGCTGCGCGCATCACCAGATTGCGCGAGCCGGTGTCGGCCACCGGTGTCGGCGCCGCCTGTTCCTGATTCACCTCGGTCACGATCCTGTTTTCGCCGCCAAACCGCCGAACCGGCGTTCACGGCGGGCGTATTCGGCGATCGCGCCCTCAAGCGCCGCCTTGTCAAAATCAGGCCAGTGAATCGGCACGAACACAAGTTCGCTGTAAGCCGCCTGCCACATCAAAAAGTTGGAGAGCCGCTGCTCGCCGCTGGTGCGGATGATCAGATCGGGATCGGGAATGTCCGGGGCGTCGAGATACTGGCTGAGGCTGTCGGGGTCGATGCTGGCGGGATCGCGCTTGCCCTCGGCGACTTCGCGGGCCAGCCGCTGCGCCGCATTGGCGATCTCCTGCCGCGAGCCGTAGTTGAACGCGACCACCAGATTGAGCCGGGTATTGTTGCGGGTCAGCTCTTCGGCTTCGGTCAACAGCGCGCAAAGGTCCGACTCCAGGCCGTCCCGCTCGCCGATCACCCGGACCCGGACGCCGTCGCGGTGCAGCGTCGCCAGATCGTTGCGGATGAAGCGTCGCAGCAGGCCGAACAGATCGCCGATTTCGCTGGCCGGCCGCGACCAGTTCTCCGAGCTGAACGAAAAGATCGTCAGATAGGCGATGCCGAGTTCGTTGGCGGCGCGGACCACGCGGCGCAGCGCGTCGACCCCGCGGCGGTGGCCTTCGGCGCGCGGCAATCCGCGCGCCGCCGCCCAGCGGCCGTTACCGTCCATGATGATGGCGACGTGCACAGGCACCTCGGACGAATCCGATCGGTCAGGCGCGGGCGCGGCGACGTTCGACATAGGTCAATTCCCAATGCGTAATCCGCGAAGAGGCTTCCCGTTTGCCGCAGTAACCTGTCCATCAGTAGGCTGCGCAGATTCCGACCGCAAGACCACAGCCGGGATCGACATCAGACGGTGAGGATTTCCTTTTCCTTGGCCGCCAACAGCTGATCAACCTCGAGAATCGTCGCGTCGGTGGCCTTCTGCACCTCGTGCGCCAGACGCTCCTGATCGTCCTCGGAGATCTCGCTGTTCTTCTCGAGCTTCTTCAGCGTGTCGAGGCCGTCGCGGCGGACGTGGCGGACCGCGACGCGGGTGGCCTCAGCATATTTGTGCGCGACCTTGACCAGTTCCTTACGGCGCTCCTCGTTGAGCTCCGGAATCCGCAGCCGCAGCACCTGTCCTTCGGTGGCTGGGCTGAGGCCGAGATTGGAATCGACGATGGCTTTTTCGACCGCCTTGACCATCGACCTGTCCCACACCTGGACCGACAACAGCCGCGGCTCCGGGACGCTGACGGTGGCCAGTTGGTTCAGCGGCATGTGGCTGCCATAGGCCTCGACTTGCACCGGCTCCAGCATCGAAGCCGCCGCGCGCCCGGTCCGCAGACCGCCCAGCTCGTGCTTGAGCGACTGAGTGGCGCCCTGCATGCGACGCTTCAATTCGTTGATGTCAAAACCGCCCGTTGGCATTGCCGCCTCTCCTTGCAAACGCTTACTCGATATTCGCGGCCGTCGCCTGCGACCTTGGCCGCGATCAGCCCGCCACCACCGTGCCGCGCCCGGTGCCGCTCAGGATCGCACCGATCGAACCGGCTTCGGCGATCGAAAACACGATGATAGGCAGCGAGGTCTCACGGGCAAGCGCGAATGCGGTGGCGTCCATGACCTTATAGCCGCCTTCCAGCGCCTGTGAGTGCGACAGCCGCTCGAAACGCTGCGCCGATGGATCTTTTTTCGGATCGGCGCTGTAGACGCCGTCGACATTGGTGGCCTTCAACACCGCCTGCGCGCCGATCTCGCCGGCCCGCAATACCGCCGTGGTATCGGTGGTAAAGAACGGATTGCCGGTGCCGCCGGCGAGCAGCACGATCTTGCCTTCGGCCAAGTAGCGATGCGCCGCACCGCGGGTGAACAATTCGCAGACCTGCGGCATCACGAAGGCCGACAAGGTCCGCGCCGCCACCGCGCGGCGCTCGATCGCCGCCTCCAGCGCCAGGCAGTTCATCACCGTCGCCAGCATGCCCATGGTGTCGCCGGTCGGTCGCGACACCCCGCGCGACGACACTTCGACGCCGCGAAAGATATTGCCGCCGCCGACCACAACCGCGATCTCGACGCCGAGCTTCTGCGCCGCGATCAGGTCGCCGGCGATCCGATCGATGGTCGGCTGGTCGATGCCGAATGACTGGTCGCCGGCGAAATATTCGCCGGACAGCTTGATCACGACCCGACGATAGACCGGCTCACCCATGATACGATCGCTTCCCCTCGGAGCGCGGCTCCCGGCCGTTGCGGCCGGGAGCTAGCGTCGACAGTTACTTCTGGCCGCTGGCTGCGGCGACTTCGGCGGCGAAGTCCGAGGTCTGCTTTTCGATGCCTTCGCCGAGCGCGTAGCGCACGAAACCCGTGACCTTGATCGGCGCGCCGACCCGGCCCTCGGCTTCCTTGACCGCCTGCGCGACCGACTTGCCCTTCTCGTCGAAGATGAAGGCCTGCTCCAAGAGGCAGACTTCCTTGTAGTAGGTCTTGAGGCCGTTCTCGACGATCTTCTCGATCATCGCCTCGGGCTTGCCCTGCTGGCGATACTTGTCGGCCATCACGTCCTTCTCGCGGCGCACCACGTCCGGGTCGAGCCCGGCGGGCTCCAGCGCCTGCGGATTGGCGGAGGCGACGTGCATCGACAGCTGCTTGCCGAGCGCCGCCAGTTCGTCGGTCTTGCCGGCGGATTCCAGCGCCACGATGACGCCGAGCTTACCGGCACCGTCGGTGACGGCGTTATGCACGTAGCTGGCGACCAGGCCCTGCCCGACTTCGAGCACGGCGGCGCGGCGCAGCGTCATGTTTTCGCCGATGGTGGCGATCGCGTCGGCGATCGCGGTGGCGACGGTCGAGGAGCCGACCGGCGCGGCATTGATCTTGTCGAGATCGGCGCCGACCTTGAGCGCGACCTGGG
Source organism: Rhodopseudomonas palustris BisB18 (assembly GCF_000013745.1). GTDB lineage: Bacteria > Pseudomonadota > Alphaproteobacteria > Rhizobiales > Xanthobacteraceae > Rhodopseudomonas_A > Rhodopseudomonas_A palustris_F. The sequence goes on along the minus strand of NC_007925.1, from coordinate 2,638,469 downwards.
CGATCATCTTGACCAGGCCCTGGAACTGCTCATTACGGGCGACGAAATCGGTCTCGGAGTTGACTTCGACCAGCACGCCCTTGGTCTTGTCGGTCAAAGCGCCGATCAAGCCTTCGGCGGCGACGCGGCCGGCCTTCTTGGCGGCCTTCGACAGGCCCTTCTTGCGCAGCCAGTCGATCGCGGCCTGCATGTCGCCGTCGTTCTCGGTCAGTGCCTGCTTGCAATCCATCATGCCCACGCCGGTGGTCTCGCGCAGGTCCTTGACCATCGCCGCTGTAATCGTTGCCATCTTTGAACGTCCTTCTGCCTGTCAGGGCGCGCACGGAGCAGCCATGGTGCTGCCCGCGAATTCGCCGTCAGGACTCCGAAAATTGATTGTTGCCGGCAAAACATTGCGGCCGGATGTCCCGGCCGCAATGCGTGTGCGTTATTCCGCTTCCGCGGTCATCGCCTTGGCCTGGGCAACCCAGCCATCGGCGCGGCTCGGCAGACCGACTTCTTCGCCGATCTTGTGCGCGGTGTCGCGATCCAGTTCGGCCAGCTGCCAGAAGTGGAAGATGCCGAGATCGTTGAACTTCTTCTCGATCGCGCCGGACACGCCGGTGAGCTTCTTGAGGTCGTCGGCGGTGCCGCGCGGCCCGGCCAGGCCCTGGAAAGCGGTGGCGGTCGGCGCCGCTGCGGCCGGCAGCTCTTCGCGCACCGGCGCAACCGAAGCGCCGATGTCGAAGCCGGAATCGCCCTGGGCGCGGGAGATGCCGTCGATCACCGCGCGCGCGATCAGATCGCAATACAGCGTGATGGCGCGGCCGGCGTCGTCATTGCCGGGGACCAGATAGGTGATGCCCTTGGGGTCGCAATTGGTGTCGACGATCGCCGCCACCGGGATGTTGAGCCGCTGGGCTTCCTGGATCGCGATGTCTTCCTTGTTGGTGTCGATCACGAAGATCAGGTCGGGCAAGCCGCCCATGTCCTTGATGCCGCCGAGCGAGCGGTCGAGCTTGTCGCGCTCGCGCTGCAGCGTCAGGCGCTCCTTCTTGGTGTAGGCGTTGGCGTCGCCGGAATTCAGCACCTCGTCGAGGTGGCGCAGCCGCTTGATCGAACCGGAAATGGTCTTCCAGTTGGTCAGCGTGCCGCCGAGCCAGCGCGAATTGACGAAATACTGCGCCGAACGCTTGGCGGCTTCCGCCACGCCGTCCTGGGCCTGGCGCTTGGTGCCGACGAACAGCACGCGGCCGCCCTTGGCGACGGTGTCGCTGACCGCCTGAAGCGCGCGATGCAGCAACGGCACGGTCTGCGCCAGATCGATGATGTGGATGTTGTTGCGGGCCCCAAAGATGTACTCGGCCATCTTGGGGTTCCAGCGGTGCGATTGGTGGCCGAAATGGACGCCAGCTTCGAGCAGCTGACGCATCGAGAATTCGGGAAGTGCCATCGTGATATTCTCCGGTTGGTTCCTCCGGAAGCGTGTGAGCAAACGAGCGTGCGAGCAGGACGATCCTGCCTCGCGGCCCGGCTGCCACCGGACGGCGGTTAAGCCATGCTTCCGTGTGAGATGGCGCGGTATATAGCCGGATTCTGCGCAGAAGCAAGGCAAATGGGCGGGTTGGGGCCTGTGGCCGGCTCCGGCCGGACCTGGATTGGCCGCCCCCGCGGGGCGTCTGACAAGCCGGAACCCTGTCAGGCGCCAACCGAGTTTTGGAGCCAGGAACCGAGCGTCACGGTCACGCCGGCATCGGCGCTTCCAGCAGCCCGAGATACCTCGCCATCGGCCTAAAATCGCTGTCATTGTGTAACAAAATCATGCGGTTCTCGATGCACCATGTCCCGATCAAGAGATCGATCGTCTTGCGAATGGTGATGCCGCGCCGGCGCAGGGCGCGGAAATTGCGGGCTGCGGAGACCGCGATCGCATCGCCCGCCATCGGCGCGATCTCGAACCGACGCAAAAGCGCTTCGACCCGGCTCGCGTCCCGCTCGCTGGACAAACCCTGCAGCACCTCGCACAGCATGAGATCGCCGAGGATGACCTCTTCGACGCCGAGCGCCGCCCGTAGACGTTCGACGTGAGCGGCCTTGCGGCCATTGAGGAAGTCGATCCAGACGCTGCTGTCGACCACCATCAGCGCGCGCCTCGCCCGCTCCGGCTGCGGGCCAGATTGCCACGCCAGCGGTATTGACCAAAAGCCTGGCCCACCTCGCGCTGCTTTTTCAAGCGGATCATCAAGCGAAGCGCCTGCTCCACCGTGTCCTTCTTGGTGGCTTTGCCGGCCGCTTCCTGAGCTTCCGCCATCAGCGTGTCGTCAATGTCGATATTGGTGCGCATCGCTGGTCATCTCGCGACGATGTGTACGGTTGAATGATAGCATACACACGCGTGGCGGAAAAAGAGGCTACACGGTCTGCACGTCGACCACGCCCTGCACCGCCTTGATCGCGCCGGCGATCTGCGGCGACACCCGGAACCGGCCGGGCAGCTTCATTTCCACCTCGGTCTCGAGGTCCAGCATCATCACCAGCGTCACCTCGCCGTCGCCGCCCGGCCGCTTCGGTTCGCTGGCCGGCGTCGCCGATCCGCCGCCACCCGCCTCCGGCATCTGCAGCCGTTTGGCGATGGACTCCAGCGGCTTGGTGTCGCGCAGGAAGATCCGCAGCCCCTTCTGGGTCTTGGCGGCGGCGTCATCGAGCGGTTCGGCGTGCAGGATGCGGGCGCGGACGTCCTCGCCCTGCAGTTCGGCGCCGAGCTGCAGCAAGACCGCGCCGCCGGGCTCCAGCACCTCGCGATATTGCGCGAGGCCTTCGGAGAACAGCACCGCCTCGAAATGCCCGGTGGGATCCGACAGCCCGAGGATGCCCATCTTGTTGCCGGTCTTGGTGCGCCGCTCCATCCGCGACACCACGGTGGCGGCGACCTTGCCGGCGGTGGCGCCAGACTTCACCGCGCGGCAGAACTCGGCCCAGGACTGCACCCGCAGCCGCTTCAGCGCGGTGGCGTAGTCGTCGAGCGGATGCCCGGACAGGAAGAAGCCGATGGCGTCGTATTCGCGGCGCAGCCGCTCCGCCGGCAGCCAGGCCTCGAGCTGCGGCAGCATGATCGTCGGTGCATCGGCCATGCCGCCGAACATGTCGTTCTGCCCCATCGCCGCCGCCTCATGGTGGCGTTGGCAGGCCGCCATGATGGCGTCGGCGCCGCCGAACACCGCGGCGCGGTTCGGATTGAGCCCGTCGAACGCGCCGGCGGCGGCGAGACTCTCGATCACCCGCTTGTTGATCGCCTTCGGGCTCACCTTGGCGGCGAAGTCCGCCAGCGAGCTGAACAGACCGCCCTTGCGTCCCTCGACGATCAGCTCGACCGCCTGCGCCCCGACGCCTTTCAGCGCGGCGAGCGCGTAGTAGATCACGCCGTCGGCGACCTCGAAGGTGGCGCCGGAGCGGTTGACGCTCGGCGCCTCGAGCTTGATGCCGAGCCGCTGCGCCTCGGCGCGGAATTCCGACAGCTTGTCGGTGTTGTGGATTTCCAGCGTCATCGACGCCGCCAGAAACTCCACCGGGTAATGCGCCTTCATATAGGCGGTGTGGTACGACACCAGCGCGTAGGCCGCGGCGTGGCTCTTGTTGAAGCCGTAGTCGGCGAACTTCGCGAGCAGTTCGAAGATGGCGTCGGCCTGCGCCTTGGGCACGCCGTGCTCGACCGACCCGGCGATGAAGCCGGCGCGCTGCTTCTCCATCTCGGCGCGGATCTTCTTGCCCATCGCGCGGCGCAACAGGTCGGCTTGGCCGAGCGAGTAGCCGGCCATCACCTGGGCGATCTGCATCACCTGTTCCTGATAGATGATGACGCCGAAGGTCTCCTTCAGGATCGACTCCAGAATCGGGTGCAGATATTCCGGCTCCTCGTCGCCGTGCTTGCGGGCGCAATAGGTCGGGATGTTGGCCATCGGGCCCGGCCGATACAGCGCCACGAGGGCAATGATGTCCTCGAAGCGGTCGGGCCGCATGTCGATCAGCGCGCGCCGCATGCCCTGACTTTCCAGCTGGAACACGCCGACCACGTCGCCGCGCCCGAGCATCGCGAAGGTGTCGGGATCGTCGAGCGGCACCGTCGGCAGCGACACCACGACGCCGCGCTGCTTCAACAGCTTCACCGCGACGTCGAGCGTGGTCAGCGTCTTCAGGCCGAGGAAGTCGAACTTGACCAACCCCGCCGGCTCCACCCATTTCATGTTGAACTGGGTGACCGGCATGTCGGATTTCGGATCGCGATACATCGGCACCAGCTCGGAGAGCGGGCGGTCGCCGATCACGATGCCGGCGGCGTGGGTCGAGGCGTGGCGGGTCAAGCCCTCGAGCCGCTGCGCGATGTTGAAGGCGCGCGCCACCACCGGGTCTTCGTCGCGGAACGCCTGCAGCTTCGGCTCGCTTTCGATCGCCTGCTTCAGCGTCACCGGCGCCGCCGGATTTTGCGGCACCAGCTTGGTCAGCTTGTCGACCTGGCCGTAGGGCATCTGCAGCACCCGGCCGACGTCGCGCAGCACGCCGCGCGCCTGCAGCGTGCCGAAGGTGATGATCTGCGCCACCTGATCGCGGCCGTAGCGGCGCTGCACATATTCGATCACTTCGCCGCGGCGGTCCTGGCAGAAGTCGATGTCGAAGTCGGGCATCGACACGCGCTCGGGATTGAGGAAGCGCTCGAACAGCAGACCGAAGCGGATCGGATCGAGGTCGGTGATGGTGAGCGCATAGGCCACCAGCGAGCCTGCGCCGGAGCCGCGGCCCGGACCGACCGGAATGCCGTTTTCCTTGGCCCATTTGATGAAGTCGCCGACGATCAGAAAGTAGCCGGCATATTGCATCCGGGTGATGATGCCGAGTTCGAATTCCAGCCGCGCGCGGTACTCCTCCTCGGTGGCGCCTTTCGCCACGCCATGCACCTGCAGCCGCTTGATCAGCCCCTGCTCGGCCTGCGCCCGCACCTCGTCGGCTTCGTTGCTGGAGGCAGCCGCGGCATGGCTGCCGGTGCCGGCGCCAAGGGTGAAATGCGGCAGAATCGGCTTGCGGGTGCGCGGCCGGAACGCGCAGCGCTCGGCGATTTCCACGGTGGAGGCCAGCGCCTCCGGCAGGTCGGCGAACAGCACCGCCATTTCGGCCCGGGTCTTGAAGCGGTGATCCGGGGTGAGCTGCGGACGGTCGGTCTCCGCCACCAGCCGGCCGCCGGCGATGCACAATAGCGCGTCATGGGCCTCGTAATCGTCATTGGTGGCGAAATACGGCTCGTTGGTCGCCACCAGCGGCAGCCCCTTGGCGTAGGCCAGATCGATCAGCGCCGCCTCGGCGCGGCGCTCGGCGTCGACGCCGTGACGCTGCAATTCGATATACAGCCGGTCGCCGAACAGCGCCGCCAAACGGTCGCAGCGGGCTTCCGCCAAGCCCGCCTGGTCGGCGGTGAAGGCCAGCGAGATCGGCCCCTCCGGGCCGCCGCTCAGCGCGATCAGATCCTCGGCCTCGCCGTTCAGCCAATCCAGCTTGATGTGCGGCGTCTGGTTCACCGGGGTTTCCAGGAACGCCCGCGAATTCAGTTTGATCAGACTGCGGTAGCCGCGCTCGCGCGCCGCCAGCAGCACGATCCGCGACGGCGCCGCCGAAAGCGCGTTGCGGGCGTTGGGATCCTGATCGCCGAAATCGACCGCCAATTCGCAGCCGACGATCGGCTGGATGCCGTAGCCCGCCATCTTCTCGGAGAATTCCAGCGCCCCGAACATGTTGTCGGTGTCGGTCAGCGCCAGCGCCGGCTGATGGTCGGCCTTGGCGAGCTCACACAGCTTGGCGACCTTGATCGAGCCCCGCAGCAGCGAATACGCCGAATGCACGTGCAGATGAACGAAGCCGGCATTGGTCATGGGCGCGGTGTCAATCCAGGGAACTGAGGACGGCGGCGACCGGGGTCGCCACACTCGACTCGGACCTCATGGTGCGTCGCCACGCCCCACCTGTAAACCGGCACCGTAGGTCCCTTCCCCGCTGTCCCCAGCCGCGGTTCAGAACTGCGGATTACAGCTGCGGAATGACTTGCGCCCACACCGCGATCATCCCGACGAACAGCACGATGGACGTCAGCGCCGCGGCCTCTTCAACGAAGGTCTTCAACATCTCTGCCTCCTTGGCTGGAACATAACCAGAACATTGTTCTTGATCCGTTCCAGAGTCAAGCCGTCGCCCCGGCGACGCACGGAGATGGCTGATAAAGCGTAAATGTCCGGGTTTGACGCCGCAGGCGCTGGCCGGATAGCACCTGCGCGGCGAAGTGAGTTGACGCCGCCCGCAAGGAACGGCTTGCTCTGGCCGTGGAATCACAGACGGCCGCGGCCGGTTGGAGGATAAAATGCGTGCTGCACTTTGGGCTTTGCTGGCGCTCGGCGCGGTTTCGGCGATCGACACCACGCCCGCCGAAGCCAGGGACTATCCGTTCTGCATCAAGGGATACGACTACGATCAGGTGCTGGGCGACTGCAGCTTCATGACCTATCAGCAATGCCAGGCCACGGCCTCCGGCCGTTACGCCTATTGCGACACCAATCCGTATTTCCAGGCCACGCTCGAACCGCAGCCGCGGACCCGCCACAGCCGTCGTCATTATCGCGAGTAATCCCTCAGGGGTGGCCGCGAGTCGGCGCCAGGCGGTCGGGCCCTCGCTCGAACCATGTCGGTCGGGGCCCGCCGCGCAAGGGCTCGAATGGAGGTATCGATGCGTATCGCAGGTCTGATCGTTCTGGGCGTGCTCGCCTATCCCTCGACGCTGCTGGCAAGGGACTATCCGGTCTGTCTGCGGGTCTACCACGGCTACGTCGATTATTACGACGAGTGCGCCTATACCTCGATCCCGCAATGCCAGGCGTCAGCCTCCGGCCGTGCCGCGCAGTGCCTGGAGAACCCGTGGTACGCCGCTCCGGTGGAGCGCCCTCGGGCGCCGCGTCAGCGGCCGCATCAACGTCATCGCCATCGTTGAACCGGCGACCATCGAACCGGAGCCGCCCCACCGATCGATCTTTGCGATCGTGCTGATACCTTAATCGAGCTCGACCACGAGGCCGTCCTGGATCGAGACCCGGCGGTCCATCCGGCCGGCCAATTCCATATTGTGGGTGGCGATCAGCATCGCCACCTGGGTGGCGCGGACCAGCTGCATCAGCGCCTGAAATACATGGTCGGCGGTGTGGACATCGAGATTGCCGGTCGGCTCGTCGGCGAGCAGCACCCGGGGCGCATTGGCCACCGCACGCGCGATCGCCACCCGCTGCTGCTCACCGCCGGACAGTTCCGCCGGACGATGGGTGATGCGGTCGCCGAGCCCGAGATAGGCAAGGATTTCCTTGGCCCGCTCGGTGGTCTCGGATCGCTTCAAGCCGCGGATCATCTGCGGCAGCATGACGTTCTCCAGCGCGGAGAATTCCGGCAGCAGCCGATGCGACTGGTAGACGAAGCCGATATCGGTGCGACGGATCTGGGTCCGCTCGGCATCGCTCAAGCCCGAAGTGGCGGTGCCGCCGACATAGACCTCGCCTTCGTCCGGATGCTCGAGCAGGCCTGCGATGTGCAGCAGCGTCGATTTGCCGGCGCCCGACGGCGCCACCAGTGCCACCGACTGGCCAGCCCACAGCGCCAGCTTGGCGCCGTTGAGGATGGTCAGGATCGACTCGCCCTGAACGTACTGCCGCTTGACGTCGTGCAGATAGACGACCGGGACTTCTTCAGCGACCTCCTCCATCGTCGTGCTCACTCGTACCTCAACGCTTCGACGGGATCGAGCTTGGCCGCGCGCCACGACGGATACAGCGTCGCCAGGAATGACAACGTCAACGCCATGATCACCACCGCGGCGGTTTCGCCGACGTCGATTTCGGCCGGCAGCCGCGACAGGAAATACAGTTCCGGCGAGAACAGCTCGGTGTTGGTCAGCCAGGACAGGAATTGGCGGATGGTCTCGATGTTCAAACACACCAGGAGGCCGACCAGAAACCCGGTCAAGGTGCCGACCACGCCGATGGCGGCGCCGGTGATCAGGAAGATCCGCATGATCGAGCCTTGCGAGGCGCCCATGGTGCGCAGGATGGCGATGTCGCTGCCCTTGTCCTTCACCAGCATGATCAGCCCGGAGACGATGTTGAGCGCCGCCACCAGCACGATCAGCGTCAGGATCAGAAACATCACGTTGCGTTCGACCTGCAGCGCGTTGAAGAAGGTGGAATTGCGCTGCCGCCAGTCGACCAGGAACACCGGTCGGCCCGCCGCCTCGGTGACGCTCTTGCGGAAGGCGTCGATCTTGTCGGGATTGTTGGTGAACACTTCGATCGCGGTGACGTCGGAGGCGCGGTTGAAATAGGCCTGGGCTTCCGGCAGCGGCATGAACACGAAACCACTGTCGTATTCCGACATGCCGATCTCGAACACCGCGGTGACCTTATAGGGCTTGATCCGCGGCGTGGTCCCCATCGGGGTCACGGCGCCGCGCGGCGCCACCAGCGTGATGCTGTCCCCGGCATGCAGCGACAATTGGTCGGCAAGGCGGCGGCCAATTGCGACGCCCTGCCCCTCGTCGAAGCCTTCCAGCGTGCCTTGCTTGATGTTCTTGGCGATCGAGGTGAGGTTGTTGAGGTCGTCGGCGCGCATGCCGCGCACCAGCACGCCGGAGGCGTTGAACGGCGACGACGCCAACGCCTGGCCGTCGACCACGGGCGCGGCCAGCCTGATGCCGGCGACGCCGTTGATGCGTTCGGCGACGTCCTTCCAGTCGGTCAGCGGGCTTTCCAACGGCTGCACCAGCAGATGGCCGTTGAGGCCCAAAATCTTGTCCAGCAGTTCCTTGCGGAAGCCGTTCATCACCGCCATCACGATGATCAAAGTGGCGACGCCCAGCATGATGCCGAGGAAGGAAAACCCGGCGATCACCGAGATGAATCCCTCCTTGCGACGCGCGCGCAAATAGCGTCCGGACAGCAGCCATTCGAATGGCGCGAAAGGTGGGGTTCGAACTGGCTCGCTCATGGCTTCATCCATAGTCCGAATCTCACACGATTCGGGCTTATTCTAGCCTCGCCGTCCGCGCCATCGCGAGCGCACGGTGGATAAGTCGTTATGTGGTCAGCCGTGCGACGGCCTCCGCCGGGGTCACATTCTCACGCGAGCCGTCGGCGCGGCGCTTCAACTCGACCTTGCCCTCGGCCAGTCCCTTCGGGCCGACCAGGATCTGCCACGGAATTCCGATCAGGTCGGCGGTGGCGAATTTGCCGCCGGCGCGCTGGTCAGTGTCGTCATAGAGCACGTCGACGCCCTTGGCGGAGAGCTCCTTGTAGAGCGCCTCGCAGGCGGCGTCGGTGTCGGCTGAGCCCTGCTTCAGGTTGAGGATCGCGGCGCGGAACGGCGCCACCTCTTCCGGCCATTTGATGCCGTTCTCGTCGTGGCAGGCCTCGATGATCGCGCCGACCAGCCGCGACACGCCGACGCCGTAGGAGCCGCCATGAACCGGCACGTCGACGCCGTCGGGGCCGGCGACCAGCGCCTTCATCTTGTCGGAATATTTGGTGCCGAAATAGAAGATTTGCCCGACCTCGATGCCGCGGGTGTTGAGCTTCTTGTCGGCCGGCACCTCGCGCTCGAAGCGCTCGGCGTCGTGGACGTCCTCGGTCGCCGCATAGACCGAGGTCCACTGCTTGATGATCGGGGTCAGATCGCCGTCGTAATCGACGTCGTCACCGGGCACCGGCAGGTTCAGCACGTCGCTGTCGCAGAACACCCCGGACTCGCCGGTCTCGGCCAGCACGATGAATTCGTGGGACAAGTCGCCGCCGATCGGGCCGGTCTCGGCACGCATCGGGATCGCCTTCAGGCCCATCCGGGCGAAGGTGCGCAGATAGGCGACGAACATCCGGTTGTAGGATTTGCGCGCCGCCGCCTCGTCGATGTCGAACGAATAGGCGTCCTTCATCAGGAATTCGCGGCCGCGCATCACGCCGAACCGCGGGCGCTGCTCGTCGCGGAATTTCCACTGGATGTGGTAGAGGTTGAGCGGCAGGTTCTTGTAGGAGCGGACATAGGCGCGGAAGATCTCGGTGATCATTTCCTCGTTGGTCGGCCCATACAGCAATTCGCGCTTATGCCGGTCGGTGATGCGCAGCATCTCCGGGCCGTAGGCGTCGTAGCGGCCGCTCTCGCGCCACAGGTCGGCCAATTGCAGCGTCGGCATCAGGCATTCGATCGCGCCGGCGCGGTTCTGTTCTTCCCTGACGATCTGCTCGATCTTCTTCAGCACCCGCAGGCCGAGCGGCAGCCAGGCGTAGATGCCGGCAGCTTCCTGCCGCATCATGCCGGCGCGCAGCATCAGCCGATGCGAGACGATTTCCGCCTCCTTCGGGGTTTCCTTCAGGATCGGCAAAAAGAACCGCGACAATCGCATGGGGATACTCAAGAATCGGTGGGACAAGGGCGGACGGCAGTGAAACCGGATTGAATGCCAAAACACAAGGGCGGGGCCGCAGCAAGGCGGAAAACCATGCCATCGCCGGTGCTGCGCTGCGGTCAAGGCAGCTCGAGCGGCGCCTCGAGCGACAGTTTGTCGAAATCATCGACCAGAATGCCGAGCCCGAGCCCCCAGCGGCCCGGCAAGGGCGCGGTCAGCGTCGCCCGCCAGCGGCCGTCGTCGCCGCGCCTCGCTTGGGCCGTGATCGGCTCGATCTGCAGCTCCGGCCGCGCCAGGGTCACGGTGACCGCCTGCGCGGCGAACGGCAGATGGGCAGGCGTGGCAAGCGCGACCGTGATCTCGACGCCGCCGGCCGCCGCGGCGACGCTGACCTGCGCCAGCAGGCGGTCGCTGCGGATCTCGGTGGTGATTGGCGGTTGCCGCGCAGCGGCAGTCGCCGCTGGCGGCGGCGTGAACCGCCACAGACCGACCACGCCGAGGATCGCCGCGACCACCGCCAGTTCGACCACGATCGAGCGCCGCAGCCACCGCCGCGCTGTGTCGCCTGCTTCGATCCGCGGCGTCAGCCACAGCCGGTTGCCCGCCGCGAGCGCCAGCAGGATCAGAACCAGCGCCAGCTTGGCGATCAGCACGCGGCCGTAGCCGCTGCGCCACAGCGCATCAAGGCGCGGCAACTCGATCAACATCAACGCGACACCGCTGCCGAGCAGCACCGCCACCGCCCAGGGAATGACGCGGGAAAACCGCCGCAGCGCCGGCAGCGCCACCTCGCCCGGCGCCCGCAACGCCGCGTAGAGCGGCAGCAGCGCGCCGATCCAGAACGCCAGGCTGACGCCGTGCAAGAAGACTGCGGCTGAGGCCAGCAGCCGCGGCGTGGCACTGGCGGCGTGGCCGCTCGACGCGAGCGCGGCTCCGACGCAGAGCATCGCCGCGGCTGACGCCGCCCTCGCCGCGCCGCGCGGCCAGCGCAGCGAGACAAGCCCGAGACCGAGCCCAAGCGCGGCGGCGGCGGCCGACCAGCCGAACGAGCCCCGCAGCCCGGCGCTCCAGACGGCGGCCGTCGCCAAGCCCGAAGCCGGCGCCTCGAGCGCGTCCAGTCCCTGCAGTCCGATGGCCAAGCCAACCGCGAGCAGCGCCGCCACGCCGCTTGCCGCGCAGATCGCGACAACGCGGCGGCGGCCCGGCGGTCGCAGCCAGGCCACGAAGAACGCGCCGCCGATGCCGACGAACAGTCCGATGTCGATGACCAGCTGCGCGGTCCAGATCGCCGCCTGCAGCGTGAAGGAATTGGCGCGCGCGAGTTGCGGCGCGGCGGCGGCCTGCGCGCCGATCGAAAAGCCGAACGAGCCGCCGACCGGGTGGCCGTCCTCCGACATCACCCGCCAACTGACGAGATAGCTGCCGGTCCGCAACGGCGACGGCGGCGTCAGGATCAGCATCGGCCCGCGCCGCGCGATGTCGGCGATCTCGATCGCCCGGCCATCGGCGGCGATGATCCGCACCAGGAGCGGCGTGACCTCGTCGCTGAAGGTCAGCGTCAGGGTGGCCGGCGCGGTGACGAGCACCGCGTCGGCGACCGGATCGGTTGCGACCAGACTGGCATGTGCGAGCGCCAGGCCGGGCTGCGCCAGCGCCAGTCCGATCCACAAGAGCGCCCGCGACAGCCAAAGCGCGACGCTTCGCGCTTTGGCAATGGGCGTCGCGGTCTGCCCGCTCAAGGCGCCTTCGGCTTCAATCGCAGCACCGGCGCCGGTTCGTGCAGCTTGTCGGCCGATTGACCGGCCGCAGGAATCTCGATCCAGCGGTTCACCCCCTGCTCGCATTCCTGCACCACCGGAAAGTACAGCGTCTGCCCCGCGCCGTCGGGCGTCTTCATCTGCAGGCCGAAGCTGTCGTAGAGATGGTCCGGCAACGGGCCGCCGCGCCACGACACTTCGTCGACCACTTCGGTGATGGTCTTGCCGTGCAGCCCGGCGACCGGGGCGTCGAGTTTGCGTTTCTTGATCTCGACGCTCCAGCCCGGCTTCATCTGCGGCTTCACCGACATCACGCCGTTCGGGATCTTCACCCGCACCGCGACCGTGGCGCTGCCGTCGCAGCCGTGGGGGACGTTCAGCGCGGCCTCGACATAGCTGCCGGCGGCGGCCTCATTGGGGCGGATGGTCACGTGGGCGTCGGCCGCGGTCGATCCGACGCCCACCACAACCGCCACCAGCGCAACGCGCGCGCAGCGCATCCCCGTCATCGCGCCGCTCACTTCGACATCTTCATGCCGGAGTGATCGGGCGCCATCTTGTGGGCGTCGCCGCTGCTGGCGGCCGGTGCCTGCGCGCCGACGCCCTGCACGTCGAGATTGACGTCGACCTTGCCGGCCTTCTCGAAGGTCAGCGTCACCGGCACCCGCGCGCCCTGGATCAGGCCACCCTTGAGGTCCATCAGCATCAGGTGATAACCGCCCGGTGCCAGCTTGATGCTTTGGCCCGGCGCAATCGCCAATCCCTTGTCGAGCGGCCGCATCGTCATCACGCCGTTATCCATGCTCATCTCATGCAGTTCGACCTTGCCGGCAATCGCAGCGGTGCCGCTCAGCAGACGGTCCGGCGCGGTGCCCTTATTCTCGATGGTGAGATAACCGCCGGCCACCTTGGCACCGCCCGGCGTGGCCCGGCTCCAGGGCTGCGTGATCAGCAGATCGCCGACCTTGGCGTCCTCGGCTTGCGCGGCGATTGTCGACACCAGGATCAGCGCCGCAGAGGCCATTACGCGGGATATCTTCATGGGTAGCTCCTTCTTTTGACAGAGGTCACTTCAGAACTTGATCTTGACGTCGGCGACATAGGTTCGCCCGGGAAACGGATGGAACAGCGTGTATTTGGCATTCCCGACATTATCGACGCCGAAATCCGCGGTCGCGGTTTCGCAAAATTTGTACTGCGCGCGCAGGTCCGACGACGGTGAAGCTGTCGAACGCGCCATAGACGTTGGAGATGATATCGGTGTTGTCCGGCGTCGAGTATTGCTTGCCGCTGCAGCGCATCGCTGCGGTCAGCGCCCAATAGGCGTCGGGCCGGTAGGTGGCCCCTAACGTGGCGCGCCAGTCCGGCACATAGGGCACTGGCGGGAAAATGAGCAGCGCGCCCAGCAGCAGCGTGCCGCGGCCGTCGACGGGTGGTAGGCGTCCCATGGAGAGTTCCCCGATGCCGGTACGCACCAGCTCACTGAGGCGTCAATGAAGCCGGCGCGCGCCGGCTTCGTGCACTGCGACGTGTCAGATCAGGAGAAAAGCGGGGGCGCCCGCGCCTGGGCATTGGAGCCGGCGCGCAGCGGCGTCGGCGCCGGAGTCGCCTGCAGCCAGAGCACGCGCTGATACTGCCGCTGCAAGGCGACGAAGCTCGGCGCCGGGGGATTGAGGGCGGCGCCGCCGGCCTGCGCCGCGGCGCAGAAACCGCAGCATTTGCTGTCAGGCTCGGCCGGACCGGCCGGAGCCGAGGGCTGGTCGGAGTCGTGCAGACCGCTGCAGATCGCGCTCAGCGACAGCGGATCGGAGATCGCCTGGGCCACGGCACGAACCGCCCCGATCGGCGCGATCAACTGCACCAACAAGGCCATCGCAACGAGGGGAAGATATCCCAGCCGTCGGCGCATGATCGCTGCCACCTCTCTGATCGATTCGGTATCATGCAAAAATACCGCTGTCGAGCAGTGCCCTCCGGCGGCTCTGCGCGCGCCGATTGTAAAGCTGTCTTGACAGCACTGCCCCACTGCTGGGCAGACCAGACCACTACGAGAATTCGGGGCCTGCTGTTTCGTTCCCTGCAAGCCTGAATTTTGGACGGTTGTTGCCGCGAATGATGACAAGTCAAAACAGATCGGTTACGAATTAGTTGCAGGCTAACCGCACGGTCTTAGTCTGGTGGTCCAAGTCTCGGGAGGAGCCCGACGCGCACAAGCAGCGTCACCCGTCAAATCAACGATAGACCTCAACGTAGGACGGGAAATAGGGTCGACACAGTTTTCGAGCAGGGCGCAACCCCTGCTCATTTTTTTGAGAGCGACTGTTTTTTCGAAACGATCAGCGCGCGCGTAGTTGTCGGCTGATCCTCCGCTTGCGCGCCGCACGCATCACAGCGGAATGCCCATCAGCTTGGTCAACCGCTCGACGTTGAAATAGCCGGCTCTGTAGGCCAGCATCGCGACGCCGTAGATCACTGCGGAAATCACCGTCGTCCACAGCACCTTGCGCAGCATCAAGGCTTGCACCGGCGCGCCTGGGTCATTGCCGGGACTCTGCGGCTCGGCGCCCTCGCCGCTTTCGGCCTGGTTACGCACGCCGAACGGCAAGGTGGCGAACAGCACCACCCACCACAGCACGAAGTAGATCGCGAGTGCGGTGGAGATGCTGGTCGCCATCGCTCAGGCCTGCTCGATCTCGACCAGCGCGCCGGAGAAATCCTTCGGATGCAGGAACAGCACCGGCTTGCCGTGCGCGCCGATCTTCGGGGTGCCGTCGCCGAGCACGCGGGCGCCTTCGCCGATCAATAGGTCGCGCGTGGCGATGATGTCGGCGACCTCGTAGCAGAGGTGATGAATGCCGCCGTCGGCGTTGCGCTCGAGGAACTTGGCGATCGGCGAGCTCTCGCCGAGCGGCTGCAGGAATTCGACCTTGGTGTTCGGCAAGCTCACGAACACGGTGATGACGCCGTGGTCGGGCAGCGGCACCGCCGCGGAAATCTCCGCGCCGAACGCCGCGCCATAGATTTTCGCGGCCTTCTCGGCGTCCTTCACCGCGATCGCCACATGGTTGAGCCGTCCCAGCATGATCCCCTCCGTGTTCGGTTCAAACCCGGTCTCTAGCGTCAAACCGTCAGCACGTGAACGTAGCACAAAGGCTTCTTGCCCCACTGCTCGTTGAGCGCCGAACGCACCGCGCGCCGCACCGATTCACCGACCGCATCGGGATCGCGCCGCTTCGCCTTGGGCAGCGTCTCCACCGTCGAGATCACCAGCTCGAACACCAGATCGTCGAGCGGCTCGCCCGCCGTGTTTTTCTCCGGGATGCCGACGAGTTCGACCTCGGGGTCGTCGGCCAGTTCGCCCTTGGCGTCGAGCGCGATCGCCACGAAGGCGCAGCCGGCGAAAGCGATCTTGCGGCGCTCGACCACGGCGCGCGACTTGGCGTCTTCGAGAATGTTGCCGTCCTTGTACAGCCGCCCCGACGGGATCTGTTCGATGATCGCCGGATCGCCCGGCCCGAGCCGCACCAGATCGCCGTTGACGCAGGTCAGCACCTTGGGCACGCCGCAGGCCCGCGCCAGCTTGGCGTGTTCGAACAGATGCAGCGCTTCGCCGTGCACCGGGATCAGCAGCTGCGGCCGCACCCAGGAGATCATCTCGCGCAATTCGTCGCGCCGCGGATGGCCGGAGACGTGCACCAGATGGGTGCGGTCGGTGATCACCTCGATGCCCTGCTTGATCAGCCCGTTGATGATGCCGCCGACCGACTTCTCGTTGCCGGGGATGGTGCGCGACGAAAAGATCACGCAGTCGCCCTTGTTCAGCGTGACCTGCGGGTGGTCGTCGTTGGCGATCCGCGCCAATGCGGCGCGCGGCTCGCCCTGGCTGCCGGTGCACAGCGCCAGCACCTTGTCCGGCGGAAAATGCCCATACAGATCGGCGCCGCGGAAATTCTGCACGCCGTCGAGATAGCCGGACTCGCGCGCCACCTGCACCACGCGCTCCATGGCGCGGCCAACCACCACCACTTCGCGACCGACCGCGCGGGCGGCATCGGCCACCGCGCGCAGCCGTGAGACGTTGGAGGCAAAGGTGGTGACCGCCACCCGGCCCTTGGCGTTCTTCACCAGTTCGGCGAGGGTCTTGGCGACCTCGGTCTCCGACGGCGAAGTGCCCTCGCGCACCGCGTTGGTGGAATCGCCGATCAGCGCCAGCACGCCCTCGTCGCCGAGCTCGCGCAAGCGGCGCTCGTCGGTCGGCTTGCCGATGATCGGGGTCTTGTCGATCTTCCAGTCGCCAGTGTGCAGCACCACGCCGACCGAGGTGCGGATCGCCAGCGCATGAGCTTCCGGAATCGAATGCGCCACCGGAATGAATTCGACGTTGAACGGGCCGAGGTCGACCTTGCCGCCGGACGGCACCACGGTGACCGGGATCTTCGGCGGATTGCGTTCGGCCTCGCATTTCGCCCGGAACAGCGCCGCGCTGAACTGGGTGGCGTAGATCGGGCATTTCAATTTCGGCCACAGATCCAGGATGGCGCCGAAATGGTCCTCATGGACGTGGGTCAGCACTAGCCCGACCAGGTTCTTGCGCTCCTTCTCCAGGAAGCGGATGTCCGGCATGATCAGGTCGATGCCGGGCAGATGCTCTTCGTCGCCGAACGACACGCCGAGATCGACCGCGAGCCACTTGCGCTGCGAACCTTTGCCGATGCCGTAAAGGTAAAGGTTCATGCCGATCTCACCGACGCCCCCCAATGGTGCGAAGGTGAGTTCATCTGGTCGTGTCATAATCAAGCTGCTCCCGCCGAAGCCGTCGAACTGAAATAAACGTCGCCCGCGGCGATCGGGATCTGTCGGCCTTCAGGCGTCCTGACAATCAGGCAGCCGGTGTCGTCGATGCTGTCGAATAGGCCTTCTACGGTGGTTGCGCCAGACCGGATCGAGACAGTCCCGCCAAGACCTGCGGCGTGCTGCAGCCATTGCCGGCGGATTTCGGCGAATCCCCGACCGAGGTCCCAGATCGCCCGATAGCTCGCCCAGTGATCCGACAGCGCCGCAAACAGCTGTTCCGCAGTGACATCCAGGCCGAGCGCCTTGAGCGAGGCGGCGGGATAAGGGGTGTCGCCGGGGGCCGCCACCACATTGGTGCCGATCCCGACCACCACCGCGAGCCTTCCGTCGGCGACCTCCTCGGCCTCGAGCAGAATGCCGGCGAGCTTGTGCGATCCGGCCAACACGTCGTTCGGCCATTTCAGCCGATAGTCGATCGCAGGGCCTTCCCCAACCGCCTGCGCGGTCAGCGTGCGCAGCGCCGCCTGCAACGCCAGTCCGGCTGCAAAGCCGAGCGTAGCGGCTGTGCCCGGCGCCACCTCCATCACTTCGAGAACGCTGCTCGCCAGATTGCCGCGCGGCGCGATCCACGAGCGCTGCCGCCGGCCGCGGCCCGCGGTCTGTTCGGTGGTGACCAGCCAGATCGGCCCCGCCTCGCCCTGGCGGGCACGCGCCATCGCCTCGGCATTGGTCGAGCCGATGCTGTCGAACGCGGCGACCCGGTAGCCCGCCGCGACAGCCTCTGCGCCGAGCGTCAACGTCATCTAGAACAGCGACTTCGCCGCGACCGTCGCGGCGCTGACCAGCGGCGCCGGGTAGACGAAGAACAGCAAGTTGAACAGACCCGCGACCGCTAGCACCGCGCGCAATTCGAACCGCACCGGATCGACCGCCGGCTTCGGCTCGTCGAAATACATCACCTTGACGATGCTGAGATAGTAATAGGCGCCGATCACGCTGGCGACGACGCCGATGATGGCCAGCGTGAACAGCCCGGCCTTGATCGCGGCGACGAAGACGTAGAATTTCGCGAAGAACCCGGCCAGCGGCGGAATTCCGGCGAGCGAGAACAGCAGCACCGCGAAGAAGAAGGCGAGTTGCGGATTGGTCCGCGACAGCCCGGAGAAATCGCTGATCTGCTCGACCGCAAAGCCGTTGCGCTTCATCGCCAGGATCACCGCGAACGCACCCAGCGTCATCGCCACATAGATCGAGATGTAAACCAGCACGCCCTGCGCGCCTTCCACCGTGCCGGCGGCGAGCCCGACCAGCGCGAAGCCGATATGGCCGATCGCCGAATAGGCCATCAGCCGCTTGATGTTCTTCTGGCCGATCGCGGCGAACGAGCCCAGCACCATCGAGGCGATCGCGACGAACACCACGATCTGCTGCCACTGCCCGAGCACGCTCGGAAACGCCGTCAGCACCACGCGGACGAACACCGCAAGCCCCGCAACCTTCGGCGCCGAGGCGAAGAACGCGGTGACCGGGGTCGGCGCGCCTTCATAGACGTCGGGCGTCCACATGTGGAACGGTACCGCCGAGACCTTGAAGCACAGCCCGGCCAGCAGGAACACCAGGCCGAACACCAGCCCGATATTGTTCTCCTTGGCGGCCGCGGCGATGCCGGCGAAATTCACCGTTCCGGTGAACCCGTAGATCAGCGAGGCGCCGTACAACAGCAAGCCCGACGACAGCGCGCCGAGCACAAAATACTTCAGGCCGGCCTCGTTGGATTTGGCGTCGTCGCGATTGATCGCCGCCACCACGTAGAGCGCCAGACTCATCAGTTCGAGGCCGAGATAGATCATGATCAGATCGCCGGCCGAGATCAGCACCATCATGCCGACCGAGGCCAGCACCACCAGGATCGAATATTCGAAGATCTTGCTCGATGGATCGGCGAGAAACTGCCGCGACAGGATCAGCGTCGCGGTCGAGCCGATCAGCGCC
Source organism: Rhodopseudomonas palustris BisB18 (assembly GCF_000013745.1). Lineage (GTDB taxonomy): Bacteria > Pseudomonadota > Alphaproteobacteria > Rhizobiales > Xanthobacteraceae > Rhodopseudomonas_A > Rhodopseudomonas_A palustris_F. Next base: position 2,619,479 of record NC_007925.1, on the reverse strand, counting down.
AGCACCTTCAGGAAGCGGGCGTAGTCGTCGACGATGAAGCTGCCGCCGAAGGTCTCCAGCCGCCCCGCCGGCAACAACAACTCGGCTGCCCCGGTCGCCACCAGCAGGCAGATCGCGAGGCCAGTGACGACGCCGGTGGTCTTCGGCCCGCCATAGGCGCCGATCATCAACAGCACCATGCCGCCGACCGTGAGCATCAGCTCCGGCAGCACGGGAAGCAATTGGTAGCCGGCCGCATCAAAAGTCATGGTGTCGCTTCCTGAGCTGCCGCAATCATGGCACGAGCGCAGCTGCCTTCACGGCAGAGGCTGCGGCGGCGTAAGTGGTGACGAGGTGCTGCACCGAGGCGGCCGACATGTCGAGCACCGGCTTCGGATAGACTCCGAACAGCAGCGTGAGGATGAGCAGCGGCACCAGCGTCAGGCTCTCGCGCCAGGTGAGATCCTTGATCGAGGCGAGCGACGGCTTGACCAGCGCGCCGAACACCACCTTGCGGTACAGCCACAGCGCATAGGCCGCAGACAAGATCACGCCGAGCGTGGCGACGGTCGCGGTCGGGATGTTGACCTTGAAGGTGCCGAGCAGCGTCAGGAATTCGCCGACGAAGCCCGAGGTGCCAGGCAGACCCACATTGGCCATGGTGAACACCATGAACACCACGGCATAGATCGGCATCCGGTTCACGAGGCCGCCATAGGCCGAAATCTCGCGGGTGTGCATGCGGTCGTAGACGATGCCGACGCAGAGGAACAGCGCACCGGAGACGATGCCGTGCGACACCATCTGGAATACGCCGCCGGCGACGCCCTGGGTGGTGCCGGCGAAGATCCCCATGGTGACGAAGCCCATATGCGCCACCGAGGAGTAGGCGATCAGCTTCTTGATGTCTTCCTGCATCAGCGCCACCAGCGAGGTGTAGACGATGGCGATCACCGACAGCGCGAAGATCAGCGGCGCGAAGTCGTGCGAGGCGTCGGGGAACATCGGCAGCGAGAACCGCAGGAAGCCGTAGCCGCCCATCTTCAGCATGATCGCGGCCAACACCACCGAGCCCGCGGTCGGCGCCTCGACGTGGGCGTCGGGCAACCAGGTGTGCACCGGCCACATCGGCATCTTCACCGCGAATGAGGCGAAGAAGGCGAGCCAGGCCCAGGTCTGCAGGCTGCGCGGCACCGCGGTGTGCATCAGCGTCGGAATGTCGGTGGTGCCGGCGTTGAGATACAGCGCCATGATCGCCAGCAGCATCAACACCGAGCCGAGCAGCGTGTAGAGGAAGAACTTGAACGAGGCGTAGACCCGGCGCGGGCCGCCCCACACCCCGATGATCAGGAACATCGGGATCAGGCCGCCTTCGAAGAACAGATAGAACAGCACCAAATCGAGCGCCGAGAAGGTGCCGATCATCAGCGTTTCCAGCACCAGGAACGCCATCATGTATTCGCCGACGCGGCGGGTGATCGATTTCCAGCTGGCGATGATGCAGAACGGCATCAGCGCCGTGGTCAGGATCACGAACGGCAGCGAAATGCCGTCGACCCCCATATGATAGCCGATGCCGGCGGCGAGCCAGGGCGCCTTTTCGACGAACTGGAAATCCGCCACGCTGGAATCGAACCGCGCCACCAGGATCAGCGACACCGCGAAGGTGATCAGCGTGGTCCACAGCGCGATCCAGCGCGCGTTGCGCTGCGCCGCCGGATCGGAGCCGCGGATCACCAACAGCAGCAGCGCGCCGACCAACGGCAGGAAGGTGACGACGGAAAGAATGGGCCAGGTCATGATGGAAGCCGACATTACCGGCCCCCCCCGCCGAGCATGAACCACGTAATCAGCCCGGCGACACCGACCAGCATCGCGAAGGCGTAGTGGTAGAGATAACCGGTCTGCAGCCGCACCGCGCCGCGGGTGATATCGAGCACCCGGGCGGAGATGCCGTCCGGTCCCAGCCCGTCGATGATGGTGCCATCGCCGGCCTTCCACAGGAAGCGGCCGATCCACTTCGCCGGCCGCACGAAGATCAGGTCGTACAATTCGTCGAAGTACCATTTGTTGAGCAGGAATTTGTACAGCAGCTGGTGCTGGTTGGCGAGCTCGACCGGCAGATAGGGCTTGCGGATGTAGAACATCCACGACACCACGAAGCCCAGCGCCATCATCGCGGTCGGCAAATAGGCCACCGCCACCGGAATGTGGTGCATCTCGTCGATGATGTGCGGGTTCATCTTCAGCGACTCGCGGAAGAACTCGCCGACGCCGTGGCCGGCGAACACTTCCTTGAACGGAAAGCCCGCGAGGATCGACCCGGCGGCCAGCACCACCAGCGGGATCAGCATCCAATACGGGCTCTCATGCGCGGCGTCGTAATTCTTCTGGTCGTGCGGCGTGCCGTGGAAGGTCTTGAAGATCAGCCGCCAAGAATAGAAAGAGGTCAGGCCGGCGGCGATCACCGTCATCAGGAAGCCGTAAAACGCCACGGATTTGTGCGAGGCGAACGCCGCCTCGATGATGGCATCCTTGGAGAAATAGCCGGCGGTGAGCGGGAAGCCGGTCAAAGCCAGGGTGCCGATCACCATCACGATGTAGGTGAAGGGGATCTTGTCCTTCAGCCCGCCCATCTTGCGGATGTCCTGCTCGTGGTGCATCGCGTGGATCACCGAACCCGAGCCCAAGAACAGCAGCGCCTTGAAGAAGGCGTGGGTGAACAGGTGGAACATGCCGACCGAATAGGCCCCCGTCCCCATCGCCACGAACATGTAGCCGAGCTGCGAGCAGGTCGAATAGGCGACGATGCGTTTGATGTCGTTCTGCACCAGGCCGATGGTCGCGGCGAAGAACGCGGTGGTGGCGCCGAAGAAGATCACCACGTTCTGCGCGTCCGGTGCCAGTTCGAACAGCGGCGACAGCCGGGCCACCATGAACACGCCCGCGGTCACCATGGTGGCGGCGTGGATCAGCGCCGACACCGGGGTCGGGCCCTCCATCGCGTCCGGCAGCCAGGTGTGCAGCAGGAACTGGGCGGATTTGCCCATCGCGCCCATGAACAGGAACAGGCAGGTCAGCGTCAGCGCGTCGGCGTGCCAGCCGAAGAAGTTAATTGTCTTGCCGGTGAGCCCCGGCGCCGCGGCGAAGATGGTCTCGAAATCGATCGAGCCCACCAGCATAAAGATCGCGAAGATGCCGAGCAGGAAGCCGAAATCGCCGATCCGATTGACCACGAAGGCCTTGATCGCGGCGGCATTGGCCTCGGGCTTTTGGTACCAGAATCCGATCAGCAGATAGCTGGCGAGACCGACGCCCTCCCAACCGAAGAACATCTGCACCAGATTGTCGGCGGTCACCAGCATCAGCATCGCGAAGGTGAACAGCGACAGATAGGCGAAGAACCGCGGCCGATGCGGGTCCTCGTTCATGTAGCCGATCGAATATAGGTGAACCAGCGACGACACGGTGTTGACCACCACCAGCATCACCGCGGTCAGGGTGTCGACCCGCAGCGACCACGCCACCTGCAGGTCGCCGGAGTTGATCCAGGGAAACAGCGGAATCCGGGCGTCGTGATGCATGAAGCCGACGTCCACCAGCGCCAGCCAGGACAGCCCGGCCGCAACCAGCAAGAGACCAGTGGTGATCAGCTCGGCGGCGCGGGAGCCCACGGCCGGCGTTTCGACCGGATGATCGTGGCCGTGGTCGTCATGCGCGGCATGGATCACAGCGGCGTCGCCGGTCGGCGCCGCATGGCCATGCGCGGCGTCGTGCTCGACGGTGTCGCCACTCGGGTTGCGGGCGTGGGCGCCGAACAGCGCGATCGCGGCTGCGAGCAGCGCGCCGATCAGCGGCAGGAATACGATGGCCTGGATCATCAGCCGCTCAGCCCTTCATCAGATTGATGTCTTTAACCGCGATCGAGCCGCGATTGCGGAAATACACCACCAGCACCGCCAGTCCGATCGCCGCTTCCGCGGCGGCGACCGTCAGCACCAGCAACGCGAATACCTGGCCGACGATGTCGTGCAGGAACGCCGAGAACGCCACCAGGTTGATATTCACCGCCAGCAGCATCAGCTCGATCGACATCAGGATGACGATGACGTTCTTGCGGTTGAGAAAGATGCCGAGCGTGCCGATCGTGAACAGGATCGCCGCGACCGAGAGGAAATGTCCGAGACCGACCGTGATCATTGCACCCACTCCGCCGCGTCCGCGTCCTGCAGCCCCTGCCCCGACGCCACCTTGCGCACGTCCATCGCGGTCTCCGGGTTGCGCGCGTTCTGAGCGGAAATGTTCTGCCGCTTGACGCTGACCCGGTGCCGCATCGTCAGCACGATCGCGCCGATCATCGCCACCAGCAGGATCAAGCCCGAGATCTGGAAGTAATGGATGTAGCGGGTGTACAGCACCATGCCGAGCGCTTCGGTGTTGCTGATATTGTCCGGGATCGGCGCGGTGATGGCTTTGGTCAGGGTCGGATGGATCACCCAACCGCCGGCCAACAGCAGCAATTCGGCGAGGAAGATCACGCCGATCAAGAGGCCGAACGGCAGATATTCGAAAAACCCTTCGCGCAGCTGCTTGAAGTCGATGTCCAGCATCATGATGACGAACAGGAACAACACCGCGACGGCGCCGACATAGACGATGATCAGGATCATCGCCAAGAACTCGGCGCCCATCAGCATGAACAGGCCTGCGGCGTTGACGAACACCAGGATCAGGAACAGCACCGCGTGCACCGGGTTGCGCGACACGATCACCATGGTGGCGGCCGCCACGCAGACGCCGGAGTAGAGATAGAAGAACAGATCAGGAAGGGTCATGCGCTCATCTCACCGGTATGGCGCATCGAGTTCGATGCTCTTCGCGATTTCACGTTCCCAGCGGTCGCCATTGGCGAGCAATTTCGCCTTGTCATAATACAGCTCCTCGCGGGTCTCGGTGGCGAATTCGAAATTCGGCCCCTCGACGATGGCGTCGACCGGACAGGCCTCCTGGCACAGCCCGCAATAGATGCACTTCACCATGTCGATGTCGTAGCGCACGGTGCGCCGCGTGCCGTCGTTGCGGCGCGGCCCGGCCTCGATGGTGATCGCCTGGGCGGGACATACCGCTTCGCACAATTTGCAGGCGATGCAGCGTTCCTCGCCGTTGGGATAACGACGCAGCGCGTGTTCGCCGCGGAACCGCGGCGAGATCGGGTTCTTCTCGAACGGATAATTGATCGTCGGCTTCGGCTTGAAGAAGTAGCGCATGGCGAGAAAGAACGCCGAAACGAACTCCGTCAACAGCAGCGAACGTGCAGCAGCGGTAACCCTCATGACGACCTCATTGCGGCGCGAGCCCCGCGAATTGCAGCACGCCTGCGACGATCACCACCATCACCAGCGAGAGCGGTAGGAAGACCTTCCAGCCCAGCCGCATCAGCTGGTCATAGCGGTAGCGCGGCACGATCGCCTTCGCCATCGCGAACAGGAAGAACATGAAGAAGCCCTTGAGCATGAACCAGATGATGCCCGGGACCCAAGTGAACGGCGCGTAGGGCACCGGCGGCAGCCAGCCGCCCAAGAACAGGATCGCGCCCATCGCGCACATCGTGGTGATGGCGACGTATTCGCCAAGCATGAACAAAAGATACGGCGTCGAGGCGTATTCCACCATGAAGCCGGCGACCAGTTCGGATTCGGCTTCCACCAGATCGAACGGCGGGCGGTTGGTTTCCGCCAGCGCCGAGACGTAGAAGATCACGAACACCGGGAACAGCGGTAGCCAGTACCAGCCGAGCAGCCCCCATTTGGTGTTTTGCGCCTCCACGATCGCGGTGAGGTTGAGCGAGCCGACGCAGAGCAGCACCGCGATGATCACGAAGCCGATCGAGACCTCGTAGGACACCATCTGCGCCGCCGAGCGCAGCGCAGCCAGGAACGGGTATTTCGAGTTCGACGACCAGCCGGCCATGATGATGCCGTAGACCGAGAGCGACGACACCGCGAGGATGTACAGCACGCCGACGTTGATGTCGGCGATCACCCAGCCGGCATTGACCGGGATCACCGCCCAGGCTGCCAGCGCCAGCACGCAGGAGACCAATGGTGCCAGCAGGAACACGCCCTTGTTGGCGCCCGACGGGATCATCGGCTCCTTGAACACGAATTTCAGCAGGTCGGCGAAGGATTGCAGCAATCCCCACGGCCCGACCACGTTGGGGCCGCGGCGGATTTGCACCGCCGCCCAGATCTTGCGATCGGCCAGAAGGATATAGGCAATGGTGATCAGCAGCAGGATGAGCAGCAACAGGCTCTGCCCGATCACCACCAACAGCGGCCACAGATAACTGGTCCAGAATTCGGCCATCAGTCGCTCACTCCGCCGCGGTCAAGATCTGGCCGGAGGCCACGCGCGAACATTCCGCCATCACCGCCGAAGCGCGGGCGATCGGGTTGGTCAGGTAGAAGTCGCCGATCGGCGACAGCAGCGGCGCCTTGCCGACCGCGCCGCCGCCGCGCCGCGCGAGCACGGCGAGCGCCGCCGGATCCGCCGGGGCGATCTGATCGATCCGCAACAGATGCGGCACCTTTTCAGTCAGCGCCTTGCGCAGCGCGCCAAGGGAATCATACGGCAGCGTGGCGCCGAGCGCGTCGGACAAGGCACGAACGATCGCCCAGTCCTCGCGCGCCTCACCCGGCGGAAACGCCGCGCGGCCGGTGATCTGCACTCGGCCTTCGGTGTTGACGTAGATCGCAGACTTCTCGGTGTAGGCGGCACCCGGCAGGATGACGTCGGCGCGATGCGCGCCGCGGTCGCCGTGGGTGCCGATATAGACCACGAAGGCATCGGCCGGCAGCTTGATCTCGTCGGCGCCGAGCGAAAACACCACGTCGAGCGCGCCTTCTGCGGCCATCTGCGCCGCAGTCAGCCCGCCCTCGCCCGGCGCAAAGCCGATGTCGAGCGCGCCGACGCTGGAGGCCGCACTGTGCAAGACCGCAAAGCCGTTCCAGCCGTCCTTGACCGCACCGATATCGTTCGCAAGCTTCGCGGCCATCGCCAGCAGCGCCGCGCCGTCGGAGCGCGCGGTGACGCCGGCGCCGACCAGCACGATCGGGTTGTTGGCGCCCTTCAGCACCTCGGCGAACGACTGTTTGCCGGCGGCCAACTCGCTCAACGTATCCACGCCGGCTCCGAGGTAGTCGTATTTGTAGGTCAGCTCGGCGTGATCGCCGATCACGGCGATCTTCAACTGGCCGGTGCGCCAGCGCTTGCGGATCCGGGCGTTCAGCACCGCGGCTTCCCTGCGCGGGTTGCAGCCGATGATCAACAGCGCATCGGCCTGCTCGATGCCGGCGATGGTCGGGTTGAAGATGTAGGAGGCGCGACCAAGGCTCGGGTCGAAGGCGTGGGTGGCCTCGGTTGCGAGATTGGCCGAGCCGAGCCGGGTCAGCAGGTCCTTCAGCGCGAACATCTCTTCGACCGCGGCGAGGTCGCCGGCGATCGCGCCGATCCGCTTGCCCTTGACGTCCTTGAGCTTGGCGGCGATCGCCGCAAACGCTTCCGACCAGCTCGCCGCGCGCAGCTTGCCATTCTCCCTCACATAGGGCCGGTCGAGCCGCTGGGCGCGCAGGCCATCGACGATGTGGCGGGTCTTGTCGGAGATCCACTCCTCGTTCACCGCCTCGTTGACGCGCGGCAGGATCCGCATCACTTCGCGGCCCCTCGTATCGACCCGGATCGCCGAGCCGACCGCGTCCATCACGTCGATCGACTGGGTCTTGCCGAGTTCCCAGGGTCGCGCCGCGAACGCATAGGGCTTCGACGTCAAGGCACCGACCGGGCAGATGTCGACCAGATTGCCCTGCAGCTCCGAGGTCAGCGCGCTTTCCAGATAGGTGGTGATCTCGACGTCCTCGCCGCGGCCGATCGCGCCCATCTCCGGCAGGCCGCAGACTTCGGCGGCGAAACGCACGCAGCGGGTGCACTGGATGCAGCGGTTCATCGAGGTCTTGACCAGCACGCCGAGATACTTGTCCTCGACCGCGCGCTTGTTCTCGGCGAACCGGCTGGTGTCGACGCCGTAGCCCATCGCCTGGTCCTGCAGGTCGCACTCGCCGCCCTGGTCGCAGATCGGACAATCCAACGGATGGTTGATCAGCAGGAATTCCATCACGCCTTCGCGGGCCTTCTTCACCATCGGCGAGCGGGTGGAGATTTCCGGCGGCTCGCCCTTGGGACCCGGCCGGCAGTCGCGCACGCCCCAGGCGCAGCTCGCCACCGGCTTCGGCGTGCCCTTCACCTCGACCAGACACATCCGGCAATTGCCGGCGATCGACAGCCGCTCGTGATAGCAGAACCGCGGAATTTCCGCGCCGGCGGCCTCGCAGGCCTGCATCAGCGTGTACTCCGGCGGGACCTCGATTTCCTTGCCGTCGACGATGAGCTTGATCATTTGGTTACGGTCGCTCTCAATATTCGCCAAAAACTCGTCAGTGCGCCTGATCCGTCAGTTCGAGCCGTCGCTCGATCCGGTCCACGCGCCATTCCAGACGGTCGAGCCGGCGATTGACGCCTGCAATGCTTTCCTCGACCGCCGTCATGCGGACTTTAAGGTCATGCGCGTCATCTAAAACGCGATCGAGCTTTTCATCGAGCCGCCGCAGATAGACCAGCACAAGATTGTCGGGTTCGTCGGCCATCGCCCTACTCCGCCGCGGCCAGATGCGCGGGATCGAGGATGCCCTGGTCGTCGAGCGCGGCGCGGCGCGAGAAGTCGTCGATGCGGCGCTCGATCTCCGGCCGGAACGCGCGGATCAGGCCCTGGATCGGCCACGCCGCGGCGTCGCCCAGCGCGCAGATGGTGTGACCCTCGACCTGCTTGGTGACCTCGAGCAGCATGTCGATCTCGCGCTTGTGGGCGCGGCCCTCGACCATGCGCGACAGCACCCGCCACATCCAGCCGGTGCCCTCGCGGCACGGCGTGCACTGGCCGCAGCTCTCGTGCTTGAAGAAGTAGCTGATGCGCGCGATCGCCGCGACCACGTCGGTCGACTTGTCCATCACGATGACGCCGGCGGTGCCGAGGCTGGACTTCACCGCGCGGGTGCCGTCGAAATCCATGATCAGCTCGCCGCAATCGGCGGCCGGAATCAACGGGCACGACGCGCCGCCGGGAATGATCGCCAACAGATTGTCCCAGCCGCCGCGAATCCCGCCGCCGTGCTTTTCGATCAGTTCGCGGAACGGAATGCCCATCGCCTCTTCGACGACGCAGGGCGTGTTGACGTGGCCGGAGATGCCGAACAGCTTGGTGCCGACATTGTTCGGTCGGCCGATCGAGGAGAACCAGGCCGCGCCGCGGCGCAGGATGTCGGGCGCCACCGCGATCGACTCGACGTTGTTGACCGTGGTCGGGCAGCCATAGAGACCGACGTTGGCCGGGAACGGCGGCTTCAGCCGCGGCTGGCCCTTCTTGCCTTCCAGGCTTTCCAGCAGTGCGGTTTCCTCGCCGCAGATATAAGCGCCGGCGCCGTGCGTGACATAGAGCTCGAACGGCCAGCCGTGAATATTGTCCTGGCCGATCAGCTTGGCCTCATAGGCCTGATCGACCGCCGCCTGCAGATGCTCGCGCTCGCGGATGAATTCGCCGCGGACATAGATGTAGCAGACCTTGGCGCCCATCGCGAAGCTGGCGAGCAGGCAGCCCTCGACCAGCACGTGCGGGTCGTGCCGCATGATCTCGCGATCCTTGCAGGTGCCGGGCTCGGACTCGTCGGCGTTGACCACGAGGTAGCTCGGTCGGCCGTCGGTCGACTCCTTCGGCATGAACGACCATTTCATTCCGGTGGGGAAGCCGGCGCCGCCGCGGCCGCGCAGCCCGGAGGTCTTCATCTCGTTGATGATCCAGTCGCGACCTTTTTCGATGATCGCCTTGGTGCCGTCCCAGCTGCCGCGGCGGCGCGCGCCTTCGAGGCCCCAGTCGCCCTGGCCGTACAGATTGCGGAAGATGCGGTCCTTGTCATCGAGCATGGCTAGGCGCTTCCCCGATCAACGATTGGCTTGCATGTAAGCGAGGCCCGCGGCGCAGCCGCCGAAGGTCAACGCCCACACCAGGCTGGATTCCAGCGACGCGCTCAGCGCGTAGTGCTGCAGCAGGAAGATGAACACCGCAGCGGTCACCGCGTGCAGCATTATATAACGCAGATGTTGCATCGGCCCAACTCCCTTGGATACCGCCGAACCCGGAACGCCGCGGTCGGTCATCATCGATCCTTCCGGGTGGCGTCGTCCGCCGGCGGCTTCGGCGACGGACGTTCCTGAACGTTGGCCGCCTCGCCCGGTTTCTTGGCCTCGGCGTCGGTCAGCACCGGGTGCGGCACCGCGCCGTGGTCCGGGTCAGTGTCCGGCGCGCCGACCGACTTCAGCACGCGCGGGCCGCCTTCGGGCGCGGCGAACTGTCGGCCATTCTGCGGACCCGGGGTCGGGAAGTTGCCGCTGGCAAAACCATCCAGCACCTTACCGAAACTTTCCGGCGTCAGATCCTCGTAGGTGTCCTTGGTGATCATCACCATCGGGGCGTTGACGCAGGAGCCGAGGCACTCGACCTCTTCCCAGCTGAAATTGCCGTCGGCCGACAGATGAAACGGCTCGTGGTGGATCCGGTTCTTGCAGACCTTGATGATGTCCTCGGCGCCGCGCAATCGGCACGGCGTGGTGCCGCAGACCTGGACGTGGGCCTTCTTGCCGACCGGCTGCAGCTGAAACATCGTGTAGAAGGTGGCGATCTCCAGCGCGCGGATATGCGGCATCTGCAACAGATCGGCGACCGCGCGGATCGCGGCTTCGGTGATCCAGCCGCCGAGTTGTTCGTGCGCCCGCCACATGATCGCGATCACCGCGGAGGCCTGCCGGCCCGGCGGGTATTTCGCGATCTCGCGCTGCGCCCATGCGAGATTCTCCTCGGTGAAGGCGAAGCTCTCGGGCTGCAATTCCTTGGGTGCCAAACGACGGACGGCCATTATCTTAAGTCTCTCATTGAACCCGCCGCGAGGCGTTGGCATTCAGGCTGTTGATGCGCTCGTCCCAGAACGGGCTGGCGGTGCCGAACACGTTGTATCCGACATTCGATGCGACCTTGATCCGGTCGAGGATCGCGAAACTGTCGACGGCTTCGAAACGTCCCGTGGTCGGATCGTAGACATACAGCTTCAGGGCGGTCTGGGTCAGAATAAAGCGCGACACCGTGTGGTTGGCGTCGCTGCCGTGTTCCTCGCACAGGATCATGGCGTCGCCTTGCAGCAAGCTCCGACCGCCCTTGATGGCTTCGATCTCGACGCCTTCGACGTCGAGCTTGACGATGTACTTGCCGCCCGCGGGCAGCTTGCCCTGCTCGAGCAGGCTGTCGAGCGACACCACCTGAACCTGCTCGCCGCCGGCAGCGGAATCACCAACGATGCTGAACGCCTCGTGCTTGGTGCCGGACAGCCACGCGGTGCCCGGCACCGCGCCGATCGCGCAATTGAGAATCGCGAAGCGATCGCCGTTGAGGCGCGCGTTGTCGGCGAGCCTGGCGAAATTCACCGACGACGGCTCGATCGCGATCACCTGGTGCGCCCCGAACGGCGCGCTGGAGGCCAGCACCGACCAGTAGCCGTAATTGGCGCCGCAATCGACCATGACGTAGTCGACATCGACGCAGCCGCGAAACAGCAGTTCGATCTCGTTTTCGTAGTGGAACGAGCGATCGAGCAGCTTGCTCCAATAACCGTCGCCGTAAGGAAACGCGAACACCGCATCCGGATTGAGCCGGATCGCGATGTCGCGCTGCGGCAACGCCTTGCGCAACAGATTGGCGCAGCGATTGTAGCCGCGATACGAGAAGGTCGAGGACACCTTGGTGCCGGCCCACAGCGCGCCTGCGGCCAGCCGTTCCCAGGCGTTGGCGCCTTCGAGAACTCCGGTTGCGCGGTCGAACTGGATGGGCGGCTGCGCGATCACCGATCGACCTCGCCGAACACGATGTCGAGCGAGCCCAGGATCGCCGAGACGTCGGCCAACAGATGGCCGCGCGAGATAAAGTCCATCGCCTGCAGATGCGCGAAGCCCGGCGCGCGGATCTTGCACTTATAGGGTTTGTTGCTACCGTCGGAGACCAGGAACACGCCGAATTCGCCTTTCGGCGCCTCGACCGCGACGTAGACTTCGCCGGCGGGCACGCGGAAGCCCTCGGTATAAAGCTTGAAGTGATGGATCAGCGATTCCATCGAGCGCTTCATCTCGCCGCGACGCGGCGGGAAAATCTTGTTGTCCTGGACCGCGACCGGGCCGCCGCCGTCCGGCGCGCGCAGCTTGGCGATGCACTGCTGCATGATCCGCACCGACTGCCGCATCTCCTCCATGCGGATGCAATAACGGTCGTAGCAGTCGCCGTTCTTGCCGATCGGAATGTCGAATTCCAGCTCGGCGTAGCACTCATAGGGCTGCGACTTGCGCAAATCCCAGGCGGCGCCGGAGCCGCGCACCATGACGCCGGAAAAGCCCCACTCCCAGGCCTGCGCCAGCGTCACCACGCCGATATCGACGTTGCGCTGCTTGAAGATCCGGTTGCCGGTGAGCAGCCGATCGAGATCGTCGATGACTTGCGGAAACGCGACGCACCACGCCTCGATGTCGTCGACCAGCTTCGGCGGCAGGTCCTGGTGCACGCCGCCGACGCGGAAATACGCCGCGTGCATCCGGCTGCCGGAGGCGCGCTCGTAAAACATCATCAGCTTTTCGCGCTCTTCAAAGCCCCACAGCGGCGGGGTCAGCGCGCCGACGTCCATCGCCTGCGTGGTGACGTTGAGCAGATGCGACAGGATGCGGCCGATCTCGCAATACAGCACCCGGATCAATTGGGCGCGGCGCGGCACCGCGATGTCCAACAGCTTCTCGGCGGCGAGGCAGAAGGCGTGCTCCTGATTCATCGGCGCGACGTAATCGAGCCGATCGAAATACGGGATCGCCTGCAGATAGGTCTTGGCCTCGATCAGCTTCTCGGTGCCGCGATGCAACAGCCCGATATGCGGATCGACCCGCTCGACGATCTCGCCGTCGAGCTCCAGCACCAGCCGCAGCACGCCATGCGCCGCCGGATGCTGCGGTCCGAAATTGATGGTGAAGTTGCGAAGCGCGCCTTCAGGCATGGTGTGCGACCTCCGCAGGCGCCGACGGCGCGCGAGCGAGTAGCGAATGGCGAATGGCGAATGGAATCACTGCGGCGACGCCCTCTGCTGAAGCGACCGGATCAAGGCGCGGATCATTTTGCCCAGGCTTTCGCATTGAAGGAGAACCGGCTGCACATCGGCCTGCGCAATTGAAACCCGCTGCGCCAGCAGCAGATGGGTTTCGAGTTCCTTCAAGGAGCCCTGCGCGATGCGCAAATGCTGCACGAAGCTGCCGGTGTGCTCCCGACCATGACCTTCCGCGATATTGGCCGGCACCGAGCCCGCCGCACGTCGGATCTGCGATGTCAGGCCGAACAGTTCGTCGCGCGGAAACTGCCTGGTCAATCGATAGCAAGCCTCGGCCAAGGTCATGGCGTCCTGCCATACCCTGAGGTCCCGATATGAATTGATCGATGGATCGCTCAATCGTCATTCCCGCTCGCCGCTCGCTATCCGCCACTCGTCCCGCTTTCCGATCATGCCCTGCTATTGCTATTCGCTATTCGCCACTCGCTATTCGCTTCTTTTCTCGTCGCCGGGCAGCGGATAGTCCGCGCCTTCCCAGGGCGAGAGGAAATCGAATTTGCGGAATTCCTGGTTGAGCCGCACCGGCTCGTACACCACCCGCTTCTCGTCGTCGTCGTAACGCACCTCGACGAAGCCGGAGAGCGGAAAGTCCTTGCGCAGCGGATGGCCGTCGAAGCCGTAGTCGGTGAGGATCCGCCGCATGTCGGGGTGGCCGGTGAAGATCACGCCGTAAAGATCGTAGGCCTCGCGTTCGAACCAGTCGACGCCGGGGAACAGGTCGATCAGCGAGGGCACCTGGGTGGTTTCGCTGGCTTCGGCGCGCAGCCGGATCCGGGTGTTCAGCGACGGCGACAGGAAATGCCAGACCACGTCGAAGCGATTGGCGCGGCCGGGATAGTCGACCGCGGTGACGTCGATCGGGCTGATGAAACGGCAGCGCGGATCGTCGCGCAGAAACCGCACCACCTCGACGATCTTGGCGGCATCGACGGTCAGCGTCAGTTCGCCGAACGCGATCGATGCGTTGCTGACCGCTGCCGGCAGCGCCGCCTTGATGGTTTCGCCGAGTTCCGCGAGGTCTGTCACTTCTGGCTCTCCAAGTCCCGAACCTTCTTTTCCAGCGCCACGATGCGTTCCTCGAATTCGCCGGTAATCAGCTTGCTCATGAGCGTATCGGCCGTGAGCGCGTGCTTGAAGCTCTTCTGCGCGCTCTCCATAACGTCGAACCGCGCATCCATATGATCGCGCAACGCCGCCACTTCGCTCCGCATTTCCCGCAGCAGCGGAATGATCATGTCCTCAGGTTCGGCCATGGCTCAGGACCTCAGCGTTCGATCGTTCCGGTGCGCCGGATCTTCTTTTGCAGCAGCATCACGCCGTACAGCAGCGCTTCCGCGGTGGGAGGGCAGCCCGGCACGTAGATATCGATCGGCACGATGCGATCGCAGCCCCGCACCACGGCGTAGGAGTAGTGATAATAACCGCCGCCATTGGCGCAGGATCCCATCGAGATCACGTAGCGCGGCTCCGGCATCTGGTCGTAGACCTTGCGCAGCGCCGGCGCCATCTTGTTGGTCAGCGTGCCGGCGACGATCATCACGTCGGACTGCCGCGGAGACGCGCGCGGCGCAAAGCCGAACCGTTCGGCGTCGTAGCGCGGCATCGACATCTGCATCATCTCGACCGCGCAGCAGGCCAGACCGAAGGTCATCCACATCAGCGAGCCGGTGCGCGCCCAGGTGATCAGATCATCAGTCGCGGCGACGAAGAAGCCCTTGTCGGCGAGCTCGTTGTTGACCTCGAGGAAAAACCGGTCGTCGGCGCCGACCGGACGGCCGGTGCGCGGATCGAGAATGCCGGTCGCGGCCGGCGCGACCAGGGGCCGCGGCAATCGCGGCCCGGCAGTCGTGGCGTTCGGGCTCAATCCCATTCCAACGCGCCCTTCTTCCATTCGTAGGCAAATCCGACGGTCAGCACACCGAGAAACACCATCATCGACCAGAATCCGGTGGCCCCGAGTTTCCCGAACGCCACCGCCCAGGGAAACAGAAATGCAACTTCGAGATCGAAAATGATGAACAGGATCGCCACCAGGTAGAACCTGACGTCGAATTTCATCCGGGCGTCCCCGAAAGCAGTGAACCCGCATTCATAAGCGGACAATTTTTCGGGGTCCGGCTGCTGGTAGGCGACCACGAAAGGCGCCACGAGCATCGCCACGCTCAAGCCCGCCGCGACCATGATAAAGATCACAATGGGAAGATAATTCGGCAAAATGCCGCTCATCGGCCGTCCCTGTTCCCGCGGCGTGCGCTGCTGCGGATTCGTTGAGTTTTAGAATTGCTCTGGCTTAGCGCAGCGCAATAGGGGTGGCAAGACACGGTCTTAGGAGGCTGGTCTCGGGCCGCCGGGCGGCGGCGAGCGGGAACTTGCAACAATGCGGGTTCATCTTCAAGTCATACAGTGAATCTCAAACGCCTCCGCTTTTCGCTCGCAGTTCATCACCAGCAACGCCCTTCCCGCACCGATGATTCGGCCGCGCGATGGTCGGCGCTCGCGATGATCGTCCTCGCGATGATGGCTCCGGCGATTCGCCGGGGCAGCCGCCACGTCCAGTCCGCGATCGCGCCGCGACGCGATCAGGCGCCCGTCGCGGGCAAGCAATCCTGAACATTGCCCGCGCCGCGCCGACGCCGTCCCTGACGATCGCGGCTCAGATGGGAGATCGCCGCGGCGGCGCAAGGGCTGAGAGCGTCGGGCGAGCCGTAGCGCCACTTTTTATGCTCTCGACGGCAGAACGCGGCAATCCATGCGGCAGCAGAAGATCCTCGTGCAAACGCAGCGCAGCGTTTGACTTGCGTGAGGCCCGCTTGGAAGCGTCGGAATTCAATGGAAGGTCGGTGGCGCGGCTCGAAAGGGCCATCGAAATGATGGCGCGAGAGACGGGGCTCGAACCCGCGACCTCCGGCGTGACAGGCCGGCGCTCTAACCAACTGAGCTACTCCCGCGTGATGTGCATCGCGCAGGTGACGGGACTTAAAGGGCGGATGGATGCAAGTCAAGGCTATCGCGAAACCCTTTTTCTGCCGGCCGCTTTTGCGAGGGTGATGCAAATAATGGGCTATTTACGGGCCAAACGGCGTAGGCAGAACGCACCCGAATCGTTTAAGGCCTGATACGTCTTAGTTTCCTAAGCCGACAACAACCTGGAGGGCCAAAAATGGCGAAGAAAGCAGCGACCGCGAAAGCCGCGACACCGACCACCGTGACGCTCAAGCATCTGGCGGCCGCATTGGCCGAAGAGCATGAATTGTCGAAGAAGCAGACCGAAACCATCCTCGGCGACCTGGTCGGCCGCATCACCAAGCACCTGAAGAAGGGCGAACGGATCCGAATCGTCGGCCTCGGCATCCTGCAGGTTCGCAAGCGCGCCGCCCGCATGGGCCGCAATCCCGCGACCGGCGAAGCGATTCAGATCAAGGCCAGCAAGAAAGTCGCCTTCCGCGCCGCCAAGGAACTGAAAGAAGCGGTCTGAGTTCGACCGGTCTAACGTGGTCATTCCGGACCGCCGCGCCGCGGCAGCGCCGGAATGGCCGATGTGAAGATGCACGAGGTGACGGTGTCGTCCCGAATCAGTTTTCCCCACACCGTCACCGAGCGATTCTTGCGCTACGTCGCGATCGACACCCAGTCGGACCCGAGTTCGGCGAGTTGCCCGTCTACTGAAAAGCAGAAGGATCTCGGCGCGCTGCTGGTCCAGGAGCTGCGCGCCATCGGCCTGGCCGATGCCGAACTCGACGCCCACGGCTATGTCTATGCGACGATCCCGGCGACCACCGACAAACCGGTGCCGGTGGTCTGCTTCTGCTCGCATATGGACACCTCGCCGGATTGCTCCGGCGCCGGCGTCAAACCGCAGATCGTGAGGAATTATCAAGGCGGCGACATCGTCCTGCCCGGCGATCCGACCCAGGTGATTCGCGCCGCCGAGCATCCGGCGCTGGCCGATCAGATCGGCCACGACATCATCACCACCGACGGCACCACGCTGCTCGGCGCCGACAACAAGGCCGGCATCGCCGAGATCATGGATGCGGCCGCGTTTCTGGTCAGCCATCCACAGATCAAGCACGGCGCCATCAAGATTCTGTTCACCCCGGACGAGGAAATCGGCCGCGGCGTCGACAAGGTCGACCTGAAACGACTCGGCGCCGACGTCGCCTACACCATCGACGGCGAGACCGCCGGCCATCTCGAGGACGAGACTTTCTCGGCAGATTCCGCGGTGATCACCATCGAAGGCGTCAGCGCCCACCCCGGTTTCGCCAAGGGCAAGATGGAGCACGCCATCAAGATCGCCGCGGCGATCGTCGAGCGGCTGCCCAAGCACGGCTGTTCGCCGGAGACCACCGAGGGCCGCGAGGGCTTTGTGCATCCGATCGGGATCAGCGGCGCGCTGGAAAAGGTCACGCTGGTGCTGATCGTGCGCGACTTCACCGAAGCCGGTCTGCACGACAAGGCAGCCCTGCTGCAGCGCATCATCGACGAGGTGATGCAGGATTATCCGCGCTCGACGGCGAAGCTCGAGGTCAAGCCGCAATACCGCAACATGAAAGAGGTGATCGATCGCCACCCGCAGATCGTCGACTTCGCGATCGAGGCGATCAGGCGTGCCGGGCTCACCCCGGTCCGCACCAGCATCCGCGGCGGCACCGACGGCTCGCGGTTGTCGTTCATGGGGCTGCCCTGCCCCAACATCTTCGCCGGCGAACACGCCTTCCATTCCCGGCTGGAGTGGGTCAGCCGGCAGGACATGGAAAAGGCCGCGGAGACCATCGTCCACCTGGCGATGATCTTTGAAGAGCGATCCTAAGCGCTCCTATTTCGCCGCCCCGGTCGCCTTCGCGGAACTGCCGGGTTTGTTTCGATTGGCCGGGGTTGCTGCGGTCTTCGCCGGTCCGTCCTGGCGCACGGTGCCCCAAGGGTCGGTCGGAGCGGCGTTGGGAACGTTGCCGAGCGATTTTTGATAGGCTCTTTCAGCCCGCTTTTCGGACTCGATCTGGGCGGGGGTTTTGTCGGGATCCGGTTCGCCGTATTTCTGCACCGGCTGTTGCGCAGCGGCAGGTCCGGCAAGCAATGCGATCATCGCGATGGCGCAGAAAACTCTCATTGCGGAAGCTCCAGGCTGAATACCCCTGCTTATCATCCCCCTCGCACTGTCGCCAATGGGATAGCGCAGCGCGCCGCCGGCCGCCTTGCGCGCAGCACCGCTGCCGCGCTAGATGAGGGCTCCGGGCGGTTAGCTCAGCGGTAGAGCATTCCCTTTACACGGGACAGGTCGGCGGTTCGATCCCGTCACCGCCTACCACCTCCCCCCAATTCCCAGCCCCCTTCCCTCGGACATCAGCCTGCTCCGGCCATACTCCGGCGCGCACAAAAAAGCGGCGCCCCGAAGGACGCCGCTGATGTCGTTTGCTGGGCCTCAGGAGGCTCAGTGCGCGGTCAGACCGCCGGCCGCCTCATCGGCCGCATCCGGCTTGGCCGGCAACGGGCTCGGCTCTTCCCAGACGATCGGGATCGGCCTGCGCACCAGCGCGTTGCCGATCACGTCGTCCATCCGCGCCACCGGGATGATGTTCATGCCGCCCTTGATGGCGTCGGAAATCTCGGTGAGATCCTTGGCGTTGTCCTCGGGGATCAGCACCGTCTTGATGCCGCCTCTGGCCGCCGCCAACAGCTTCTCCTTCAAGCCGCCGATCGGCAGGATCCTGCCGCGCAGCGTGATCTCGCCGGTCATCGCGACGTCGTGCCGGATCGGAATGCCGGTCAACACCGAGACGATGGTGGTGGCCATCGCCACGCCGGCGGACGGACCGTCCTTCGGCGTCGCGCCCTCCGGAACGTGAACGTGGATGTCGCGCCGTTCGAACAGCGGCGGCTCGATCCCGAAGGTGATCGCGCGCGAGCGGACGTAGGACGCCGCCGCCGAGATCGATTCCTTCATCACGTCGCGCAGATTGCCGGTCACCGTCATGCGGCCCTTGCCGGGCATCATCACGCCTTCGATGGTCAGCAACTCGCCGCCCACGTCGGTCCATGCCAATCCGGTGACCACGCCGACCTGATCGTCGCTTTCGATCTCGCCGTAGCGGTACTTCGGAATGCCGAGGAAGTCTTCCAGCGACTTCTCGGTGACCTTGACCACCTTCTTCTTCGACAGCATCAGCTCCTTGACCGCCTTGCGGGCGAGCGTCGACAGCTCGCGCTCAAGGTTACGCACGCCCGCTTCGCGGGTGTAGCGCCGGATCATCAGCAGAAGCGCATCGTCGTCGATCGACCATTCCTTGGAGTTCAACCCGTGCTTGGTCAAAGCGTTCGGGATCAGATGTTTTCGCGCGATTTCCACCTTCTCGTTTTCGGTGTAGCCGGCGATCCGGATGATCTCCATACGGTCCATCAGCGGCCCCGGGATATTCAGGGTGTTCGCCGTGGTGATGAACATCACGTGGGACAGATCGTAGTCCACCTCGAGATAGTGGTCGGCGAAGCTGCCGTTCTGTTCGGGGTCGAGCACCTCGAGCAGAGCCGACGACGGATCGCCGCGGAAATCGGCGCCCATCTTGTCGATCTCGTCCAAGAGGAACAGCGGGTTCGAGGTCTTGGCCTTGCGCATCGACTGGATGATCTTGCCGGGCATCGAACCGATATAGGTCCGGCGATGGCCGCGGATCTCCGCCTCGTCGCGCACGCCGCCGAGCGACACCCGGACGAATTCACGTCCCGTGGCCTTGGCGATCGACTTGCCGAGCGAGGTCTTGCCGACGCCGGGCGGGCCGACCAGGCACAGGATCGGGCCGGTCAGCTTGTTGGCGCGGCTCTGCACCGCGAGATACTCGACGATGCGGTCCTTGACCTTCTCCAGCCCGTAGTGGTCGTTGTCCAGCGTCGCTTGCGCGGCCGCGAGGTCCTTCTTGACCTTGGACTTCTTGTTCCACGGGATCGACAGCAGCCAGTCGAGGTAGTTGCGCACGACGGTGGCTTCCGCCGACATCGGCGACATCTGCCGCAGCTTCTTCAGCTCGTGCTGGGCCTTGTCGCGGGCTTCCTTGGAGAGCTTGGTCTTGACGATCTTCTCTTCCAGATCGGCCAATTCGTCGCGACCTTCGTCGTCGCCGAGCTCCTTCTGGATCGCCTTCATCTGCTCGTTGAGGTAGTACTCGCGCTGGGTCTTCTCCATCTGCCGCTTGACGCGGCTGCGGATGCGCTTTTCGACCTGCAGCACCGAGATCTCGCTCTCCATCAGCCCCAGCACCTTCTCCAGGCGCGAGGTCACGGACAGCGTCTCCAGGATGCCCTGCCGATCGGCGATCTTCACCGCCAGATGCGAGGCCACGGTGTCACCGAGCTTGGCGAAATCGGTGATCGCCTGCACCACGCCGACGACTTCGGCGGAGATCTTCTTGTTGAGTTTGACGTAGCTCTCGAAGTCCGAGACCACCGAGCGCGACAACGCCTCGGCCTCGACGCTGTCGGCGTCGGTGTCGGCGAGCGCCACCGCGGTGGCTTCGTAATATTCGGTGCGGTCGGTGTATTTCTCGACCTTGGCGCGCTCCAGCCCTTCGACCAGCACCTTGACGGTGCCGTCGGGCAATTTCAGGAGCTGCAGCACGCTGGCCAGCGTGCCGATCTCATAGATCGAGTCCGGCGCAGGATCATCGTCCGACGCGTTCTTCTGCGTCGCCAGCATGATCAGCGCGTCGTTCTTCATAACTTCTTCGAGTGCACGGATCGATTTTTCGCGGCCGACGAACAGCGGCACGATCATGTGCGGGAAAACCACGATATCGCGAAGCGGCAGCACCGGATAGGAGTGGCTCTCGCCGTGAACGATCGATGGCCGGGGTTTGGTGGCGGTCATGGCCCATTCCTTTTGTTGCGCCCCCTTGCACGCGACCCGCTTCATCGGCGCCGTCGCCACAAGGTGCAGAGGTGGTCCGACTCGTTCGGCCGAAGGGCTCCACTTGTCCGGATCAGATGACGGCGAATCCAAGTCAGTTCGTCATCGCCGCTGCATTAGGTGGCTATCGACCCACAAGGTGTCAAGCCGCTGCAAACACTGGTACGAAAGGGCTGAATGCGCGTGCGCGCACAGCGAACACCGCGACGCTGGCGCGGTGTTCGCAGGACTTTGACGGCAGCAATTGCGCTGCAACTGATCAGGCGCTGGCGCTGCTTTCGGCGGTCCGATCGGAGCGGTCGGCGTAGATGTACAGCGGCCGCGCCGTACCTTCGACGACCTCGCGCGAGATCACCACCTCTTCGACGCCTTCCAGGCCCGGAAGATCGAACATGGTCTCGAGCAGGATGCTCTCCAGGATGGAGCGCAAGCCGCGCGCGCCGGTCTTGCGCTCGATCGCCTTGCGGGCCACCGCGCCAAGCGCCTCGTCGGCGAAGGTCAGCTCGATGTTCTCCATTTCGAACAACCGCTGGTACTGCTTGACCAGCGCGTTCTTCGGATCGGTGAGGATCTTCTTCAGCGAAGCCTCGTCGAGATCCTCGAGCGTCGCCACCACCGGCAAACGACCGACGAATTCCGGGATCAGGCCGTACTTCAGCAGATCCTCGGGCTCGACGTGGCGGAAGATTTCGCCGGTGCGGCGATCTTCCGGCGCCAGCACCTGCGCCGCGAAGCCGATCGAGGTCGACCGACCGCGTGCGGAGATGATCTTCTCGAGACCCGAGAACGCGCCGCCGCAGATGAACAGGATGTTGGTGGTGTCGACCTGCAGGAATTCCTGCTGCGGATGCTTGCGGCCGCCCTGCGGCGGCACCGACGCGACGGTGCCTTCCATGATCTTCAGCAAGGCCTGCTGCACGCCCTCGCCCGAGACGTCGCGGGTGATCGAGGGGTTGTCGGACTTGCGCGAGATCTTGTCGATTTCGTCGATGTAGACGATGCCGCGCTGCGCCCGCTCGACGTTGTAGTCGGCCGACTGCAGCAGCTTCAGGATGATGTTCTCGACGTCCTCGCCGACATAGCCGGCTTCGGTCAGCGTCGTCGCATCGGCCATCGTGAACGGCACGTCGAGGATGCGGGCGAGCGTCTGCGCGAGCAGCGTCTTGCCGGACCCGGTCGGGCCGATCAACAGGATGTTCGACTTCGCCAATTCGACGTCGTTGTGCTTGGTCTGGTGGTTGAGGCGCTTGTAGTGGTTATGCACCGCGACCGAGAGAACCTTCTTGGCATGGCTCTGGCCGATCACGTAATCGTCGAGAACCTTGCAGATTTCCTTCGGGGTCGGAATTCCGTCGCGCGATTTCACCAGTGAGGATTTGTTCTCCTCGCGGATGATGTCCATGCACAGCTCAACGCATTCGTCGCAGATGAATACGGTGGGTCCCGCAATCAGCTTGCGGACTTCGTGCTGGCTCTTTCCACAGAACGAGCAATACAGCGTGTTCTTGGAGTCGCTCGTGCCGACCTTACTCATTTATATCTCCGTCCGCCGTTCGATCTCATCTGCCGATCGCTCCACCCGGAACTCCGGGACTTAAAGTAGAAATAGAGCAAAATCCGTACCAGAAAAGATCCCCGCGCTCAGCTGCCGCACGAATTGCGGCCATTTCGAATCCCCCAACCACTCAGTCGATCCGTTAAGCCAATCATGCTGTCATCCGACTATCAAGAATTCGCTAATCGAATGAAGGCATGACGACGTAACCATAGCGTGATTTGGGGCGGTCACGCGACCCTCATTGACGGAAAACAGAGCAGAGTTGCGAGATTACCACTTTCGCCGAGCACGAATGCGGAACAATCAAGCAACAAAGGCGGTTTTCCGGGATCTTTTAAGTCCTACCTCCGTAATCGACCGGGGGGCCTGCCCGGTGCTTACGGCGCCTTCGGCGTCGGTTCCTCGGAGCGCTTGTCGATCACCTTGTCGACGATGCCGAAGTCGCGGGCCATGTCGGCGGTGAGGAACTTGTCGCGCTCCAGCGCGTCCTCGATCGCCTTGTAGGTCTGCCCGGTGTGCTTGACGTAGATCTCGTTGAGCCGCTTCTTCAGGTTGAGGATCTCCTGGGCGTGCAGCATGATGTCGGTGGCCTGACCCTGGAATCCGCCGGACGGCTGATGCACCATGATCCGGGAGTTCGGCAGCGAAAACCGCATGTCGGGATGGCCGGCGGCCAACAGCAGCGAGCCCATCGAGGCGGCCTGCCCGGTGCACAGCGTCGACACCGGCGGGCGGATGAACTGCATGGTGTCGTAGATCGCCAGGCCCGAGGTCACCACCCCGCCGGGCGAGTTGATGTACATCGAGATTTCCTTCTTCGGATTCTCGGCTTCCAGAAACAGCAGCTGCGCCACGGTCAGCGTCGACATGCCGTCCTCGACCGGCCCGGTGACGAAGATGATGCGCTCCTTCAGCAGGCGCGAGAAGATGTCGTAGGCCCGCTCGCCGCGGTTGGTCTGTTCGACCACCATCGGCACGAGGTTCATGTAGGTTTCCACCGGATCGCGCATAAATCACCTGAAGGTTGCCGGAGGCGAGCGTCCATCGGCAGAGCCCACGGCGGCGGGGTTGCGGCGAACGAACGTCCCGTGATGCAGGACTTGAAGCGAGTTCACAGATAGGCGCCGGATCGGCGGCGACAAGGGCGAAACTCGGCTCACGTCCAAGTTCAAGCTGATTCGCGGCACCACGGCAAAGCAATGCGGACCGCGGCACCGCCGATGCTGGCTTTATCGTTAACGCCGACTCCACACGGCCGAGGTCCGAAACGACATCGGGCGCCGCACCCTTGCGGTGCGGCGCCCGATCGGCAATTCGTGTGACTGATCGCGTGACTGAAATCAGGCCGCGGTCTTCTCGGCGTCGTCGTCCTTATAGAGCTCCTCGCGGCTCACCGTCTTCTCGGTGACGTTGGCAAGCTCGAGGATGAAGTCGACCACCTTGTCTTCATAGATCGGAGCACGAAGCTGGGCTAACGCCTCGGCGTTGTTGCGATAATACTCCCAGACTTCCTTCTCGTGGCCGGGCATCTGACGCGCCCGCTCGATCACCGCCCGGCTGACTTCGTCGTCGGTGACCGTGATCTTGTTCTTTTCGCCGATCTCCGACAGCACCAGCCCGAGCCGCACCCGGCGATCGGCGATCTTGCGGTATTCCTCCTTGGCGGCCTCTTCGGTGGTGTTCTCGCTCTCGAAGGTCTTGCCGCCGGATTCCATCTCGGCCTTGATCGAGCGCCACATCAGGTCGAACTCCTGCTCCACCAGCGACGGCGGGGCTTCGAAGCGATGGGTCTCGTCGAGCCGGTCGAGCAGCACCCGCTTGACGCGCTGCCGGGTGGCGCCGGCATATTCCGCGGTCAGGCGGCCGCGCGCGGCTTCCTTCAGTTTGTCGAGCGATTCGAAGCCGAGCGTCTTGGCGAACTCGTCGTCGATCACCGACTCCTGCGGTGCTTCCAGCACGGTCGCGGTGGTCTCGAACTCGGCCGGCTTTCCGGCCAGTTCGGCATTGGTATAATTCTTCGGGAATTCCACCTTGAGCGTGCGGGTCTCGCCGGCGCCGATGCCGATCAACTGGTCTTCGAAGCCCGGGATGAAGGTCGCCGAGCCGATCACCACCTGGATGCCCTCGCCGGTACCGCCGTCGAACGGCGTGCCGTCGATGGTGCCCTTGAACGAGATCGTCACCCGGTCGCCCGACTCCGCCTTGGCGCCCTCGCCCTTGTCGGCATAGCTGCGGTTGCCCATCGCGATGCGGTTGATAGCCTCGTCGACGTCGCTGTCGGCGACCTCGGCGACCGGCTTCTCGACGCTGAAGCTCTTGAAGTCGGCGAGTTCGATGGTCGGCACCACTTCCACCGCCACGGTGTAGTTGAGGTCCGACTTGCCGGCCAAGATCTCCTCGACCTCGTTTTCCTTCGACGGCATGGTGATCTTCGGCTCGGTGGCGAGCCGGAAGCCACGCTCGGTGAAGATCTGGTCGTTGGTTTCGCGAATCAGCTTCTCGACGGTCTCGGCGGTGACCGAGCGGCCATAGATCCGCTTCAGGTGGCCGATCGGAACCTTGCCGGGGCGGAAGCCATTGAGGCGAACCTTGTCCTTCATGTCGTCCAGCCGCGCAGCGACCTTGGCGCCGATGTCCGCAGCCTGGAGAGTGACTTCGAATTCGCGCTTCAATCCGTCTGCGACGGTTTCCTTGACCTGCATGGCGTAAATCTTCTTCCCGCTTGGTCCGGTACAACGACCGGCATTGTCAATCTGATCGATGCGCGGCCAAACAGCCTGCATCGGTGGTTTGGCGGCATACCCTTGCGAATACGTCCTCCGGAAAATCGTCATGCGCAAACGCCAACGGCGCTTGGTGCGGGCGGAGGGACTCGAACCCCCACAACTTTCGTCACTGGAACCTAAATCCAGCGCGTCTACCAATTCCGCCACGCCCGCGAGGAGCATCATGTCCGGCCGCGATGCCGCGGGCGGCGGGCTTATAACATGGCTGACGTATATCGCAGCAACAAAAAAACCCAGCCGCCGCGGCGCAGCGCTGCCCCGTCCGCGACTGGACAGGATCGCAGGGACATGGTCCGAATCATAGCATGAACGCAACCTCGAATGCCTGCGGAATCCCGCTCAACCGCCGCCGCCTGATCGAAGGTCTCGGTGCCGCGTCGCTGGCCGCAGCACTGCCGCGACGCCTCCTCGCGGCGCCGTCGCGCGCGGTGCTGCTGCGGGCTACGACCGGGCTCGCCGCGCTGCGCGCCGGGCAGCCCGAAACCGCGATCGCCACCTTGACGGCGCAGCCGCCGCAGAACGCGCTGCGGTTCCGCCGCGGCGACGAACTCGCGGTGCGGTTCGAGAACGCCCTCGCCGCGCCCGCGCTGCTCGGCTGGCGCGGCATCGCCGACGCCGCCATCGAACCGCTGCTGGCGCGCCGCGCGGTCACCGGCGGCGGCAGCGACTCGGTAGCGCTGACGCTGCGCCACGCCGGCACCGCACTGTGCGATCTGCGGCTGCTCGGCGACGGCGGCGCGCAGCCATTGCCGGCCCGCGCCGTGATCGTCGAGGAAGCCGAGCCGGTGGCGGTCGATCGCGACGAAGTGCTGCTGATCGAGGATTGGCGAGTTGCGCCGGATGGCCGCGCGCTCGCCCCCGGCCGTGACGCCAAGGACGCCGCGACGGTCTACACGGTCAACGGCGCGACTGCCTTCGAGTTGAAAATCCGCGCCGGCCAGCGACTGAGACTCCGCTTCATAAATGGATGTCAACGCTCTGTTGCAGCAGTCAAAATTGCAGATCACGAATGCCAGGTAATGGCCATCGACGGGCAGCCCTGCGAGCCGTTTCCGGCCCGCGGCGGGCAATTGCTGCTGGCGCCCGGAACGCGGGTCGACGGCTTTGTCGACGCGCAGCGCCCGCCGGGTTCGAGCGCCGCGATCCTGCTGCACGACGGCGCGACCGCCCGCCCGATCGCCCGGCTGGTGTATTCAGAAGAACCGCCTGTGCGTGCCGGCTCCCTGCCGCCGGCAGCCCCGCTGCCCAGCAACGGCCTGCCGGCGCAGCTCGATCTGAAGGCGGCGCAGCGGGTCGACCTCGCGCTGGATGGAGCGGCGTGGCAACGGCCCGCCGCCTTCAATCCGGCGGCTGCCCCGGCGTTTCGGACCAAGCGCGGCCGCACCGTGGTGCTGGCGCTCAGCCATCGCGCCGCCGGCCCGATGGTGTTCCATCTGCACGGCCATCATTTTCGGCTGCTCGACCGGCTCGACGACGGCTGGAAGCCGTTCTGGCTGGACACGCTGGTGGTCGGCCCCGGCCAGACCCAGCGGGTCGCCTTCGCCGCCGAGACCGCGGGCCCCTGGCTGCTGGAGGCGATGGCCGCCGATTGGTCGGCGCCGCGGATGGTCTCAACCTATCTCGTGGACTGACCCCAATCGGCTGCCGCGGTGTGAACCGCCTTCTTGGTCGCCCGGGTTGTATTGGCCGGCGCGGCCTATATCGTAACGAGGCGACTAATAGGCCTCGGTCCAGGTGCAAGGTCGGATGGTGAGGTGCAAATGACAAAGCTTCAGCAAAAGCCGCGCCGCACTAAACTTGCGGTTGTTCCAGGCGTCGGTCACCATGGCTTCTGGCCAGAGCAGACCAGACCGCCGGGGGGCAGGATGTATGCGATTGCGTTTGATCTCGATGTCGAGGCGCTGAACACCCACTATCACAACCAAAGCTGGAACAATGCCTACGAAGACCTGCGCAAGGTCTTCGAAGCCCACGGCTTCTCCCGCCAGCAAGGCAGCGTGTATTTCGGCAACGAGCACGTCACGCCGGTCAATTGCGTATTGGCCGTCCAGGAAGCCCAGAAACTGCATCCATGGTTCGGCAAGGCCGTCCGCGATATTCGGATGCTTCGGATCGAAGAACACAACGACTTGCTGCCCGCCATCGCCCAGCAAGAGCTTGAGTTGGACCGGCAGAAGGCCGCCGGAGCATAATCCCTTATCGCTTTCGGCATCGGCCGAGAGCAAGCCGGCTTCGCCGACTGCATCGTGTCGATGCCTTGTCGGCCCCCGGGCCTTTTCGGGGGCGTCGACTCAGTACTCGATCCCGAACTCGTCATAAAGCCTGCGGAACACCGCCGGCAGCACTTCGGGCAGATCCTCGGCGATCAGCCCGGGGCCGGCCTCGCTGCCGGCTTCGCCATGCAGCCAGACCGCGATGCAGGTCGCTTCGAACGCCGGCACCCGCTGCGCCAACAGCCCGGCGATGAACCCGGACAGCACGTCGCCGGCGCCGGCGGTGGCGAGCCAGGGCGGCGCGTTGGCGGCGATGGTGGCGCGGCCGTCCGGCGATGCCACCACGGTATCGGGCCCCTTGAGCAGCACCACGGCGCCGGAGCGCTCCGCTGCCACCCGCACCCGTTCAAGTTTCGAGCGAAGTGGATTTTTGTTGCTCATGTCGCTGAACAGCCGTGGGAATTCGCCCTCGTGCGGGGTCAGCACAACCTGTGAATTCTCCGCGGATTTGATCGCCTCGAACAGCCGGTCCGGGGCATCGGCGAAGCTGGTCAGCGCGTCGGCGTCGAGCACGCTGCTGCAGCCGGCTCCGAGCGCGGCATGAACCAGTTCGCGGGTGCGGTGCCCGACCCCGGCGCCGGGACCGATCACGCAGGCGTTGAAGCGGCGGTCGGTCAACAGCGTCGCAAATTCGGCCGGGGTGTCGATGGTGCGCAGCATGATCGCGGTCAGCGCCGCGGCATTGACCGCAAGCGCGTCGCGCGGCGACGCCAACGTCACCAGGCCGGCGCCGGCGCGCAACGCGCCTCGCCCGGCCAGCCGCGCCGCACCGGAGGCTCCGAGCCCGCCGGAGACGATCACCGCGTGACCGCGGCCATATTTGTGGCCGTCGATTCGCGGCACCGGAAACGCGCGCTGCCACCACTCCGGACAGTTCTCGAAGGTGGCCGGGTGGATCTCCTGCAGCACCTCGTCGTCGATGCCGATGTCGACGACGCGGACCCGGCCGCAATTGAGCCGGCCCGGCAGCAGCAGGTGTCCCGGCTTGCGGCGGAAAAACGTCACGGTCTCGCGGGCGCGGATCGCCACGCCCATGATCGCCCCGGTATTGCCGCTGATGCCGCTCGGCAGGTCGATGCTGAGCACCGGCGCGCCGCTGTCGTTGATCGCCTCGATCACCGCCTGCGCATCGCCCTTCACCGGCCGGTTGAGGCCTGCGCCGAACAGCGCGTCGATGATCAAGGCGGGTGTTTTGATCGCCTGCGGGTGGAACGGGAACACCGGGCCCTTCCATTCCCGCGCCGCCAGCGCCGCGTCGCCTTTCAGCGCGTCGCGCTCGCCGAGCAGGATCACCGAGACCTCGCGGCCCTTCGCCAGCAATTCGGTGGCGGCGATCAGGCCATCGCCGCCGTTGTTGCCGGCGCCCGCCACCACCAGGATCGGCCCCTCTTCCACGAGGTCGCTCGCCGCATTGGCCACCGCCCGGCCGGCCGCCAGCATCAACGCAAAGCCGGACGACCCGCTGGAGATCGTCAACAGGTCGGCGCGTTCCATTTCAGTCGTGCTGAGAATTTCCATATCAGTCTCGTCACTATCGCCTTATCAAGAGGCAGCGCGCTGCGCTTTGATCGCGATCATCTGCATACAATTTGGGCTTATCGCATCATTGTTGATCATTCGGGCCTTGGTGAGCCCACCAAAGTCTACGCGCCAAGGGCCTTAATGATCTGATAATGCTCCAGGATCGGTCGACGAGCGAAATTGGCACGGACCCTGCTTTTACGGAAGTCATGTTTCGATCCTTCGTGCTCACCGGCAAAAGCAATTGGTGCGCCCGACCGTTTTCGGCTGTCCGCCTGGGCACCGCGAACGGCGCGGCGTTGCCGTTCGACCGACCGACCAGCAGAGTCATCGATCAAAAGCGCAGCGCAGCGCCATCTTCAACAGCCGTATGGAACGGCAGCTTACACACGAAGTCGGAAGTGCCGGGAGGACGTTTAGGTGAAGAAAATTGAAGCGATCATCAAGCCATTCAAGCTCGACGAGGTGAAGGAGGCCCTTCAGGAGGTTGGACTGCAGGGAATCACCGTCACCGAGGCCAAGGGCTTTGGACGGCAGAAAGGTCACGCCGAGCTTTATCGCGGCGCCGAATACATCGTCGACTTCCTGCCCAAGGTCAAAATCGAGATTGTGATCTCCGACGATCTGGTCGAGAAGGCCATTGACGCGATACGACGTGCCGCCCAGACCGGCCGCATCGGCGACGGCAAGATCTTCGTATCCAGCATCGAAGAGGCAATTCGCATTCGAACCGGCGAATCCGGGTTGGACGCCATCTAAAGACTGACCTCAGCCATCGAGCATCACCCATTGGCTGCTGGCGCGGCCATAATCACGACGACCGTAGACATATAAGGGGTAATCATGACCACCGCTAAAGAAGTCCTGCAATCGATCAAGGACAACGACGTGAAATACGTCGATCTGCGTTTCACCGATCCGCGCGGCAAGTGGCAGCACGTCACCTTCGACGTCTCGATGATCGACGAGGACATTTTCGCCGAAGGCACCATGTTCGACGGTTCCTCGATCGCCGGCTGGAAGGCGATCAACGAATCCGACATGATGCTGATGCTCGATCCGTCGACCGCGACGATCGACCCGTTCTTCGCAGAGACCACCATGGTGATCACCTGCGACATTCTCGAGCCCTCGACCGGCGAGCCCTACAACCGCGACCCCCGCGGCATCGCCAAGAAGGCCGAAGCCATGGTCAAGTCGATGGGCATCGGCGACACCGTGATGGTCGGCCCGGAAGCCGAATTCTTCGTGTTCGACGACGTGCGCTACCAGACCACCCCCTACAACACCGGCTTCAAGCTCGACTCCTCGGAACTGCCGATCAATTCCGACACCGAATATGAGGGCGGCAATCTCGGCCACCGCATCCGCACCAAGGCTGGCTACTTCCCGGTGCCGCCGCAGGACTCGGTGCAGGACATGCGCTCGGAAATGCTCGGCGCGATGGCCAAGATGGGCGTCAAGGTCGAAAAGCATCACCACGAAGTCGCGTCCGCCCAGCACGAGCTCGGCATGAAGTTCGACACCCTGACCCACATGGCCGACCAGATGCAGATCTACAAGTACTGCATCCACCAGGTCGCGCACATCTACGGCAAGACCGCCACCTTCATGCCGAAGCCGGTGTTCGGCGACAACGGCTCGGGCATGCACGTGCATCAGTCGATCTGGAAGGACGGCAAGCCGGTGTTCGCCGGTAACAAGTACGCCGACCTCTCGGAAACCTGCCTGCACTACATCGGCGGCATCATCACCCACGCCAAGGCGATCAACGCCTTCACCAACCCGTCGACCAACTCCTACAAGCGTCTGGTCCCGGGCTATGAAGCCCCGGTGTTGCTGGCCTATTCGGCCCGCAACCGGTCGGCCTCCTGCCGCATCCCCTACACCACCTCGCCGAAGGCCAAGCGCGTCGAAGTCCGCTTCCCGGACCCGATGGCCAACCCGTATCTCGGCTTCGCCGCGATGCTGATGGCCGGCCTCGACGGCATCAAGAACAAGATCGATCCGGGTCCGGCGATGGACAAGGACTTGTACGACCTGCCGAAGGAAGAGCTGAAGTCGATCCCGACGGTGTGCGGTTCGCTCCGCGAAGCGCTGGAAAACCTCGACAAGGACCGCGGCTTCCTGAAGGCCGGCGGGGTGTTCGACGACGACTTCATCGACGCCTATATCGAACTGAAGATGACCGAAGTGATGCGTTTCGAAATGACGCCGCACCCGGTGGAATTCGACATGTACTACTCGCAGTGAGATTTTGCCGCGGGTTTTTCCCGCGGCGCCTCACCTGGAATCGGAAAGGCGCTCCGCGAGGGGCGCCTTTTTCGTTGCGACGCGGTGCGACGCCGTGGTGAATTCGGCAGCGACCGCGGGACCGAAGCGCGCTAGGTTTCGTCGGCCGGGCCGGCCGCGCTTGCGGTCTCGTCACCGGCCTCGCGACCGCGCTGGTAATCGCGGTCTTGCTGCCGTTGCGCGGCGCGCGCGCCCGCCGCCATCTCCTCGCGAAGCCGATCGAACTTGCGCTGCGCCTCGCCTTCGCGCTGGTCGATATACGCCACCACCTGGTCCTTGCGCATCGGCCCGGTGCTGATCGGCCGCGACGCATAGCCGATGGTCTCGTCGACGTAGTAGTTGTCGTCGGCATCGCGCCGCGCGGTCCATCTGAAGCGCAGCGCCTCGAGCGGACCCGGGCCGCAACGCGAATAGCCGTCGATCTCAGGTTCGATCACGGCCGCCTCGGCCGCGCTCGGTTCGGTTCGATCGGCGGCGTCGGCACGATCATCGTCGTGCGCTTGCGCGGGCTCGGCCTCGGCCGGCTTGGCCGCGGGCCTTTCGAAAATGCTGGCGATCGCGGCAAGCGCGCTATCGGTCGGATCGTTATGACTCACTGGCTCGTCCCCCGACGAAATTTGACTGTCCGGATCGGCGCTGCAACGCCGACATTGCAGGCTTGTTCCGAAATCCCTGTGGCTTTTTTAGGCGCAGCGCCACGAACGGCGAGGTTTCCACGCCGCCTCGCGCAAGTGGCGAGGCGCTTCGCGACCTTGGGTCGCCAAATTTCCTCGTCGACGCCATGCCGATCGGCAGATCGTTACCGCTCGATCACGGCAGCGACAGCCCCGGCCAGCACGTCCTGATTGACGACGTTCTGCCGGATCGGCGCGCCATCGAGCGCGCTCAGCATGTTGCGCGCGGTCTGCTCACCCATGCGGTCGAGCGCCTCGAAGGTGACGCCGGCGACGTGCGGCGCGATGATCACGTTGGGCAGTTCGAACAGCGCATGGCCGATCGGCGATTGCTGGTCCGGCACGCCGCCGCCGCGGTCCCCTTAGCAGGGCGGCATCGGCGGGGTCCATCACGAATCCGGCGGCGCGGCGCTACGACCGTGTCGCCAACACCACGCCGGCCAGCGTGAAAATCAGCGCGCCGATCTGGCCCCAGCCGAGCGGCTCGTGCAGCGCCACCGCCGAGGCCACCACGCCGATCACCGGCACCGCCAACGTGCCGATCGCCGCCACCGAAGCCGGCAGCCGTTGCAGGGCAGCGAACCAGCAGACATAGGCGATGCAGAATTGCACCACGGTCATGTAGGCCATCAGGCCCCAGCCGACGCCCGACAGCGCGCGGACGTCGGGATGTTCGACCAGCAGGCCGGCCAGCGCCACCGGCACGCAGCCAAGCCCGATCTGCAACGCCGCCGAACTGAGCAGCGGCAACGCCAGCGGCAGACGCTTCGCTGCCACGGTGCCGAGCGCAAAGGCAAACGCGCCGACCAGCACCATGACGACCCCCGGCAGTTTCTCCATGCTGGCATTGAGGCCGTTGCCGCCCATCAGCGCGGCGATGCCGGCGAACGCCATCAGCAGCGCCGCCATCCGGGTCCACGACATTCGCTCGCCGAGCATCAGCCAGGCCAACAGCGCGGCCCACACCGGCATGGTATAGGCGATCACCGCGGCCTCGCTGGCCGGCAGCCACAGCAGCGCCAGGCCCATCAGCGTCATCCAGACGGTGACGTTGAGAAACGCCGACAGCAACAGCCGCGGCCACATCGCGCGCGGCACGGCCAGGCTGTGGCCCCGCGCCAACGCCAGCACTGCCAGCAAGGCCGCACCCACGACGCCGGTCAGGCCGCGCGCCGACAGCGGCGGCCATTCGCTGAGGATCAGCTTCATCACCGGCCAGTTCAGTCCCCAACCGACCGAGGTGATGGCGAGGAACAACAGCCCGGTCGGCGCAGCCCGCGCGGCGGCGCCAGAGATCTTCAGTTCGGTCATGCAGGATCGGCCCGTGAGGTGAAGGGACCGCCAGAATGGCGGTATTCCGCGCTTCTTGCCACCCGAAACCCGCGGCGGATGGCGATGCCTATTCCGCCGCTGCGAGCCGCCGTGGCCGATCGTCGGCGCGGCTGCGGATCCGCACCCGGGCGCGGCGCTTGCGCCACCAGATCACCACGCCGGTGACCGAGAGCGCGGCCACTACCAGTCCCATGAACGAGATCAGGATGCGGCCGGGCAAGCCCAGGATGCGCCCGGAATGGGTCGGGAACTGGGCCTGCACGAAAATGTCGGCGGCGGTGCCGACCCAGGGCAGCCGTTGGCCGATTGGGCGACCGTCCTCGCTGTCGTAGTAAAGCTGCGCCGGGCCGACGCCGCCGGCGCCGTGGTCCTCGCCGGGATGGAAGAACGCCGCCGCATAGACGCCGTGCGCCGAGCCGTAGAACAGCGAGCCGACCGGTGTCTCCCAGCCGCGCGCTTTGCCGTCGGCCGTCGCGCGCGCCAAAATGTCCGCGAAGTTCAGCTTCGGCGCGATCGGATGGTCGAGGTCGCGAAATTCGCGCTGCTCGTAAGGGGTCGGCGTGTAGTCCGAGACCGTCTTCATGATCGGCGAAAACACCTCGAAATACAGATTGAGCGAGAACGCCGTGAAGGCGATCACGAACAACAGCGCCCAGGTCCACAGGCTGAAGGCGCGGTGGATGTCGAAATTGATCCGATAAGCGCTGCCGGTGGTCTTGATGCTCCAAGCCGGTGCCCAGCGCGCCAGGAAGCCGCGGCCAAGCTCGCGCTCCACCACAGCCGCCCGCCCCGGTTTGGCGCGGCGGCGCTGCGGCAGCGTCAGATAGAAGCCGACGAAGCAATCGATGGTCCAGATGATGGCGATGACGCCGAGGATGCGCGTGCCCCAACGATCGCTGCCCCAGAATTCCGGGATCTGCATGGTGTAGTGCAGCTTGTAGAGAAACGACACGAAGTTCTCGCGGCTGACCGGCCACACCGCGCCCCAATAGCGGCGCCCGAGTTCGGCGCCGGTGTTGGGATCGAGGAACACCTGGTTGTAATCGAGCGTGAAGCGCTTGCCGGTGGCGGGATCGATCCGCGGCTGCACGAAGAACGAAAGCGACTCCCCCGGCTCGGCGGCGGTCAGCAGATAGTTGACCTGGGCCCGCGGATCGCGCTGTTCGATCAGCGCCGCCAGTTCGACCGACGGCTTCGCCGGACCGTTGGTGGTGACCTCGAAGAACTGCTTGTTCAACAGGTCGTCGAGCTCGTGATCCCACGAGATGATCGCCCCGGTGATGCCGGAGAAGAACAGGAAGCCGGCGGTGAGCAACCCCGCCCAGCGATGCAGTCGCCCGAACATCGATCTCATGGCGCAGCGCCCCTGTTCATTGTCGCTTCAATCACGCGAAATGGCCGGCGCCGGCACCTTGGCCGGCGGCGCCTGTTGATGCCGGACGTTCAGCGGCGGCGAATACCTGTGATGGCGTCAGCGCTTCGCGGAGTACAGCGAGGGCGGGTTAGAATAGCTTTAGGGTGCAGCAGCGCAGCCCGCCCGCCGCGTGATCGCCGCGAAACATCGCGACTTCCGGCAGATTGGAATGCCTCCAACATCGCCGGCTTTCACGGATGGCCCACAACCAGGGCTGGCGCCGCGAATGGCTTGCGCCGCTCGCCCCAGCGCGGTGAAGCCCTCGCCGCGGCGGCGCCGCCTGCAGCCTGCCGCCGATTCTTGTGCCGCAGGCCGATACCCGGCCGGTCAGACTCGAGGGCGCCGCCTGCCGAAAAGCCGCTCCGGCGACGCTCGTTTCAAGGTCGGCGGGCCTGCCGCCTGAGTCGCCCGATGGCAACCCGTTGCGGCAAAAAAATACCTGCCTGTGAACAGCGGGTGCAGTTCGCCGGCAAGATTTTTTTGCCTTCCGATTCCCTGAGGACTCACCGATACTTGGCCGGCATCAGGGATCTGGCCTCCCCCTGTTTTCCCGTATTTTCCACCATATTTAGTATTTCATTCAGGAACCCGCACTAGTCCTTGACGGGCGAGAGGGAGTCGGCCTAGTTTTGACCTCGTTCGGCGCCGTTGTTTTTCAGTCCCCGCCGGGCGCTCCCAATTGGGTCAAACGAGCCAACTCCGTCACCGGTCGAGGTAGCGGGGTCTGGGCTCGTCTGTGCCCGCGGCCATGGGCTTCGGGCGGCAAAACACGAGCGGAACAAACGAGCGAAATGGCTCGCGCAAGCGACTGAGGCGTTGAATAGGCATGACCGTCTTCCCGGTACACGGGAACCGGTGGTGTCGCAGAGAACCAGGACCGGGACCACCCGGCCAACCCGCGGGCGAAGCCGCCCGTGACGAACTATAATCGCCGGACCGCATTGGCGGCTTCGGCTCAGAACGGGGCACGATATGAAGATCGAACGGCGCTACACCCAGGACGGCCAGTCTCCCTATGCCGAAATCGCGTTTCGGTTGACCACCAGTGAGATTCGCAATCCCGACGGGTCGGTGGTGTTCCGCCTCGAGAATGTCGAGGTGCCGGAGTTCTGGTCGCAGGTCGCCTCCGACGTGCTGGCGCAGAAGTATTTCCGCAAGGCCGGCGTCGCCGCGCGCTTGAAGAAGGTCGAAGAAGAGACCGTGCCGTCGTGGCTGTGGCGCTCGGTGCCCGACACCGAGGCTTTGGCGCTGCTGCCGGAGAACGAGCGCTTCGTCAGCGAATTGTCGTCCAAGCAGGTGTTCGACCGGCTCGCCGGCTGCTGGACCTATTGGGGCTGGAAGGGCGACTACTTCTCCTCGGAAGACGACGCCCGCGCCTTCAACGACGAACTGCGCTACATGCTGGCCAAGCAGATGGTGGCGCCGAATTCGCCGCAATGGTTCAACACCGGGCTGCATTGGGCCTACGGCGTCGACGGCCCCGGCCAGGGCCATTTCTACGTCGACTGGAAGACCGGCAAGCTGACCAAGTCGAAGTCGGCCTATGAGCATCCGCAGCCGCACGCCTGCTTCATCCAGGGCATCCAGGACGACCTCGTCAACGAGGGCGGCATCATGGACCTGTGGGTGCGTGAAGCACGGCTGTTCAAGTATGGCTCCGGCACCGGTTCCAACTTCTCGCGGCTGCGCGGCGAAGGCGAAAAACTCTCCGGCGGCGGCCGCTCCTCCGGCCTGATGAGCTTCTTGAAGATCGGCGACCGCGCCGCCGGCGCCATCAAGTCGGGTGGCACCACGCGCCGCGCCGCCAAGATGGTGGTGGTCGACGCCGACCATCCGGATATCGAGACCTATATCGACTGGAAGGTGAAAGAGGAGCAGAAGGTCGCCGCCCTCGTCACCGGCTCCAAGCTGAACCAGAAGCATCTGAAGGCCGTGCTGAAGGCCTGCGTGAATTGCGAAGGCTCCGGCGACGACTGCTTCGACCCGGAGAAGAACCCGGCGCTGCGCCGCGAGATCAAGCTCGCCCGCCGCGCGCTGGTGCAGGACGCCATGATCAAGCGCGTCATCCAATACGCCAAGCAAGGCTACAAGGAGATCGACTTCCCGACCTACGACACCGACTGGGATTCCGAGGCCTACCTCACCGTGTCGGGGCAGAACTCCAACAACTCCGTCTCGCTGAAGGACGATTTTCTGCGCGCGGTGGAGACCGATGGCGACTGGAATCTGATCGGCCGCACCAACAAGAAGGTGATGAAGACGCTGAAGGCCCGCGACCTGTGGGAGAAGATCGGCTACGCCGCTTGGGCCTCGGCCGATCCCGGGCTGCACTTCAACACCACGATGAACGACTGGCACACCTGCAAGGCCTCGGGCGACATCCGCGCCTCGAACCCCTGCTCGGAATACATGTTCCTCGACGACACCGCCTGCAACCTGGCCTCGGCCAACCTCTTGACGATGTACGACACCACCACCAACCGCTTCGACGTCGATGCCTATGAGCATCTGTGCCGGCTGTGGACCGTGGTGCTGGAAGTCTCCGTGATGATGGCGCAGTTTCCGTCAAAGCAGATCGCGGAATTGTCCTACGAATTCCGCACGCTGGGGCTCGGCTTCGCCAATATCGGCGGGCTGTTGATGACCATGGGGCTCAGCTACGACTCCAAAGAAGGCCGCGCTTTGTGCGGCGCGCTCAGCGCGATCATGACCGGCACCGCCTATTCCACTTCGGCGGAGATGGCGCAGAAACTCGGGCCGTTCCCCGGCTACAAGAAGAACGCCGGCCACATGCTGCGGGTGATCCGCAACCATCGCCGCGCCGCGCACGGCGAATCCCGCGGCTATGAGGGCCTTGCGGTCAATCCGGTGCCGCTCGATCACGCCTCCTGCCCGCAGGAGGACGTCGTCACCCACGCCAAGGCGGCCTGGGACAAGGCGCTCGAACTCGGCGAAGCCCACGGCTATCGCAACGCCCAGACCACCGTGGTGGCGCCGACCGGCACCATCGGCCTGGTGATGGATTGCGACACCACCGGCATCGAGCCCGACTTCGCGCTGGTGAAATTCAAGAAGCTCGCCGGCGGCGGCTATTGGAAGATCATCAACCGCGCGGTGCCCGCCGCCTTGCGCATCCTCGGCTATCCGGAACACCAGATCGCCGAGATCGAGGCCTACGCGGTCGGCCACGGCTCGCTCTCCAACGCCCCGGCGATCAACGTCGCCACGCTGAAGGCCAAGGGCTTCACCGACGAGGCCTTGAAGAAGGTCGAGGCCGCGCTGCCGACCGCCTTCGACATCAAATTCGCCTTCAACAAATGGACTTTTGGCGAGGAGTTCCTGCACGACACGCTGAAGCTCGCGCCGGACCTGATCGCGGCGCCGAATTTCGACCTGTTGGCCGCGATCGGCTTTTCCAAGCGCGAGATCGAGGCCGCCAACATCCACATCTGCGGCGCCATGACCATCGAAGGCGCGCCGCATCTGAAGGCCGAGCACTACGCGGTGTTCGATTGCGCCAATCCCTGCGGCAAGGTCGGCAAGCGCTATCTGTCGGTGGAAAGCCACATCCGCATGATGGCGGCGACGCAGCCGTTCATCTCCGGCGCGATCTCCAAGACCATCAACATGCCGAACGACGCCACGGTGGACGACTGCAAGTCGGCCTATCTGCTGTCGTGGAAGCTCGCCTTGAAGGCCAACGCGCTGTACCGCGACGGCTCGAAACTGTCGCAGCCCTTGAACTCGCAGCTGATCGCCGACGAGGACGACGAGGACGACGGCATCGACGCCTTCATGGAGAAGCCGATGGCGGCGCGCACCGCCGCGCTCTCCGAGAAGGTGGTGGAGCGGCTGGTCGAGCGCATCGTGGTGATGCGCGAACGCGAGAAGATGCCGGACCGCCGCAAGGGCTACACCCAGAAGGCGGTGGTCGGCGGCCACAAGGTCTATCTGCGCACCGGCGAATATGACGATGGCCGGATCGGCGAAATCTTCATCGACATGCACAAGGAGGGCGCCGCCCTCCGGTCGTTCATCAACAATTTTGCGATCGCGGTGTCCTTGGGCCTTCAGTATGGCGTGCCGCTGGAAGAATATGTCGACGCCTTCACCTTCACCCGCTTCGAGCCCGCGGGCCCGGTGCAGGGCAACGACTCGATCAAGTACGCCACCTCGATCCTCGACTACGTGTTCCGCGAACTCGCGGTGAGCTACATGGGCCGCTTCGACCTCGCCCATGTCGACCCCCGCGAATCGCATTTCGACGCGCTCGGCAAGGGCATCGCCGAGGGCAAATCGCCGGAGCCGGCGCAGGCCAACAAGTACCTGTCGAAGGGCCTGACCCGCTCGCGCACCGACAATCTGGTGGTGATGCGGCAGGCGCCGGCCGCGACGCCGCCCGCCACCGGCGGCGAGACTGCGCGCAGCACGTCGACGGCGGGAGTGCACTCGGTCACCGCGCTTGGCGGCACCCAAGCCGCGCACGGCGCCCGCGTCGCCGACACGCTGGAAGGCGTCACCGCACTGAAGGCGGAAGCCGACCACGACCTGTCGCCGACCGAAAAGCTGGAAGCACTGCAGTGGAGCAAGGCCAACACCGCGCGCGAACAGGCCAAGCCGTCGAAATCCGAACGCCGCGCCGAAGCCAAGGCCAAAGGCTACGAGGGCGAAATGTGCGGCGAATGCGGCCACTTCTCGCTGGTCCGCAACGGCACCTGCATGAAGTGCGACACCTGTGGGGCGACCACGGGGTGTAGTTGAGCTACTAATCCAAACGGAATAGAAATGGCCGCTCCAAAAATGGAGCGGTCTTTCCTGGGTTGAAACCATGTTTGGTCGCGGACCTTTTGGTTCTCACGCATTCGGTTCAAGCTCGTTCTCGACCCGGGCGAACGACTCTCGTCCCACACTCATCGTTTCTGGACTCATCGTCCCCGAGGAAAGGCAAGCCGAGGGCTTACTCGTCAAATCGACGTCCGCCATTTGGTTCGAGGTTGCCAAAGAATTTGCGACGGATTGGTCGAGGGCGATGGATCTGTCACCTCGGCAATGGGAAGAGTTAGTCGCAGGCGCATATGAACAAGCTGGCTACAACGTGATCCTGACACCGTCCTCGGGAGACTATGGGCGCGACATTATCGCAACAACCACAGGCATTGGATCGGTCCGAATACTCGGCTCGGTAAAAGCATACAAGAAGGACCACCTCGTCGATGCTGACGCAGTTAGATCTCTCATTGGAGTCATCACCGCCGACCGACAAGCTTCCAAAGGAATCATAACTACGACATCTGATTTCGCACCAAAAATCATCAATGACCCCTCGATTGCCCCCATGCTGCCGACAAGGCTGGAACTCATGAATGGGACCTCCCTACAGTCGTGGCTCGCCGAGCTAACTCGACGCACGACAGATTGACGCAGACAGTCCACAAATCACATCAATAGCGTCGAAACCATCATAAGGCATCTTCATATCGGCTGCGAGGAGTTCCATGGACGAGGCTACCCGCAAAGCAATCGCCAGGTCTCATCTTGACGCCGCTGAGGCTTGGGTTAGGCGGCTAATCGACCTCAAATTGAGGCAGTCTTACGGCGGGACTTACCTCGAGCCGGGCCCAAGCGGCTGCACCTTCATAGGCGAGGGAATGCGAAAGAGGATGGCTTCACTCTTCGCGGCAGAACCAGGCAGATATGCACGCAGAATCGACACCGCCAATTTCGACGACGTCATAAAAATTCTGCTGTACGACGATCTCTATTGGGCTCATTTCGAAGAAGCTCTGGATAGCGCGTACTCTGGCAGTCGCGACTTGGCACGGTCCTTTCTTCGTCGAATGCGCGACATCCGCAATAAGTTGGCACACGGCGGCGTGTGTAGCACCCGTGACTACGAAAAAGCCGTTTGCTATTCGAACGACTTAGTTGAATCAATAATGGAACACCTGAAAGACGTGGGTATGGAGCGAACGTTTAATGTACCAACATTCATTCGCGTGTGGGATAATCTTGGCAACGACTTTCATCTAACCCCTGACATAAATGGAATGAGATTCATTGACGTCATTTCCAACGGTCGCGGTGAGTTGAATGTTGGCGATCGGCTGACTATCGAAGTAGATGTCGATCCGAGTTTCGAGAATTACACAGTCGAATGGATGACATTCAAGGGCGACCTTGCGAAATCTTACCCAGTCGATCTGACAATTGCGTTATGCCACGTGGGTCAACAACTGGACGTGAGGTTGCAACTTAGATCCGACAAACAATGGCACCGACTTATGGGAGGCTGGGACGATATGCTGGATTTGCGCTACCGCGTCCTGCCACCAATTTGATTGCGAGCAAGCCCGTAGCCCGTAGTACCCAGTAGGATGGGTTGAGCCCTTGCGAAACCCATCGCCGCATTCGCAACGTCTCGGTGGGTTTCACTTCGTTCAACCCACCCTACGGACGCGGCGGCTCGGCAAACGTCGTCCGGATCAGCGAGCGTAGCCCGGATGAGCGCAGCGGAATCCGGGGCATCGCCGCCGCAAAGATATCGCTCCCGGATTGCGCTACGCTCCATCCGGGCTACAATTGCCGCATGACCGTTTCGCTATCCAGTCTGTAGGGCGGATGCGCGAAGCGTCATCTGCCCTCTCGCCCACAGGACGCAATGCGCCGCGCTCTTGCGACGATGCTTTTCCGAGCGTCGGCGCCGTGCTAAAAGCGCCCCATGAAAACCAAACCCTTGGCTGACATTCTCGAACGCGTCGAAAGCTGGCCGCCCGATCTGCAGGACGAGCTGGCGGCCTTTGCGCGCGAGCTCGACGCTGGTGCCAATGGTCCCGACTATCAGCGAGCGTAGCCCGGATGAGCGCAGCGAAATCCGGGGCATCGCCGCCGTGGAGATATCGCTCCCGGATTGCGCTACGCTCCATCCGGGCTACAATTCCCGCATGACCGTTTGGCTATCCAGTCTGTAGGGCGGATG
Organism: Rhodopseudomonas palustris BisB18; assembly: GCF_000013745.1. Taxonomy (GTDB): domain Bacteria; phylum Pseudomonadota; class Alphaproteobacteria; order Rhizobiales; family Xanthobacteraceae; genus Rhodopseudomonas_A; species Rhodopseudomonas_A palustris_F. The sequence continues at coordinate 2,577,485 of NC_007925.1, read as the reverse complement.
AGCAAAGCGTCATCCGTCGTCTCGTCCACAGGACGCAATGCACCGCGCTCTTGCGACTGTGCTTTTCCGAGCATCGGCGCCGTGCTAAAAGCGCCCCATGAAAACCAAACCCTTGGCTGACATTCTCGAGCGCGTCGAAAGCTGGCCGTCCCATCTACAGGACGAACTGGCCGCCTTTGCGCGCGAGCTCGACGCTGGCGCCAATGGTCGTGACTATCAGCCGACGCCCGAGCAACTAGCGGGGATCGACCGCGGCTTGCGCGACGCGGCCGAAGGTCGCTTCGCCAGCGACGCGCAGGTCGATGCCGCCTTCGCCAAATTTCGCGGCCAATGAAGCAAGCGTAGCCCGGGTGAGCGCAGCGATACCCGGGGCATCGCCGCCGCGGAAATGCCGTTCCCGGATGGCGCTACGCCGGGCTACATGCTGCGGCACGCGACTTTATTTTAGGGGGCGGATCGCAATTAGCCCGTAGGGTGGGCAAAGGCGCGCTTGCGCCGTGCCCACCGATTGCCGCATGATTGATGAGGCCGCGACCATGTGCAGGTTTCCCCACTCTTCGTGTTAAAGCGGACAAGACGCTGGCCCTACGGCTTTCGGCCAATAGTGCATGACACGCTTTTCGCTACCTTTGCTGGAGCGCGAGGGGGTCTGAGATGTCGGAACAGACGTTATTGAAGATCGGTGATATCGAGATTACCACCAAGATCGCACGTTTCGGCGGGATCTCTTACCAAATCTGCAACATCGGTAGCATTGCAATCTATACAGCCCGCAAGATGAACCCGATCGCCGTGCTGATGCTCGTTGCCGCCGTCGTTATCGGAGCGTTCGCCACCAGTCAGGCAAATCAGCAATCCGACCAGACGTCGATGGTAGTAGCGATCGCGGCTGTGCTCGGCATCGGCGCGTTCATCGTCCAGAAATTTTGGCCAAAGCATATCTTCACTTTGGTGCTCAAGACCTCCAGCAGCGATGTTCAGAAAATCGCTTCAGAGGATCGCGAATATCTTCAATCCATCCAGCTCGCAGTTGAAGCCGCTTTTTCGGGAGCTACGACCGAAGAACGGAGCCCGTAGGATGGGTTGAGCCCTTGCGAACTCCATTGCCCCATTCTTGATCCTTGCGGTGGGCTTCACTACGTTCAACCCACCCTACGGACCCGGCTGCAGAATAGGCGGAGCAAGCGTCCAAGGCGCCACGGAAGGAGCTTGTATGGGCTGGCCTAACATACTGTCATCTATAGGCACCGGCGTGGAGGTAATTGGGTTTGGCTTTCTTGCCTGGGAGTTGAAGAAGGCAAACACATCAGCGATCACCGAGAACAATGAATTTCGCCGAGAGACGTCGGACGCTGAATGTGTAATTTGGCGCGATGGTGTTGGAGACACCGCCGGAATGTTTGTCGAAGGCGGTCGACTCGGGAACTTGATCGAGAGCATTAACGGACGTCAGGTCAGCCTCAATCAAAGCAAGCGTTTGATATTTTACGGGCTGCTTTGGACTGGGTTCGGCATTTTGCTCCAGCTAATCGGTTCAATCGGCCAAACCTTCGATTCATGTATCTAACAAGCATAGCAAGCGTAGCCCGGGTGAGCGCAGCGATACCCGGGACGCCAGCATTGCTGGCTAGACCGCTCCCGGATGGCGCTAGCGCTTATCCGGGCTACTTGCGCATGGCTGAATTGGGTCTGGACACTTTACCGCTTGGGCATCCGGACAACTCTCCGGCTTTGGCTCCTTCTCGGGACACGCCTCCGCCCGCCCCTCCTCGACATAAATCTTGATCTTGTCGAATGCGCTGCCGAGATCGCACCGGCAATGATGGACATGTTTCTCTAGATAGAAAATATCACACTTGATGCGCCAAGAAAGGTACCGATTGTCAATGAGGTTGTCATTTGCTAAGCCGGCCACATAATTGAGCTGATCGACAAAGGCTCTCTGAATCAGCCACTCCCGGCTCGGTTGTTTGTATTTTTGCGATCTAATATCGGCGTAGTCTTTGGCCCACTTGGGGTCCGATAGATAAGATCTTGTGATATCTATCGCCGCCACGGTCTTACGGTCTTGCTCCGCATTCCGATTCTGTTGGTAGGTGAACCAGATCGCGCAAATGGCTACCACCACTGACGCTATCGATGCGAAGATTTCCCAATCGATACTCTTCGGCTCCTCGCCGTCCGTCGCATAGAGCGTTAATTTCTTCTTCAATCCCCCCTCCATCGCCCAGGCCTGCGAAACCCGTCGCCGCATTTCTTCATTGTTACCGGAAATCACTTCTTACAACCCAGCCTAGACTCATCCGCTCCCCGCCGAGAGATTAGCAAGCGTAGCCCGGATGAGCGAAGCGAAATCCGGGGCATCGCCGCCGCGGAAATGCCGTTCCCGGATGGCGCTACGCTTATCCGGGCTACATGCTACAATTCGTACCATGCCCGTTTCCCCAATCAGCGTCCGCTTTGACGATCACACGCTCTGGGTCGAACTCTCCGACGGACGGACGCTCGGCGCACCTCTGGCGTGGTTTCCGAAGCTGGCGCACGCAACGCCGGAGCAACGCGCGACGGTCGGGTTGAGCCGCCTTGGCCTGCATTGGGACGCGCTCGACGAGGATATTTCCATCGCGGGCTTGCTCGCCGGACGCGGCGGTTAGGCATCAAGCGCGGCCCGTAGGGTGGGCAAAGGCGCGCTTGCGCCGTGCCCCCCGCAAGCCGCGATCGGTGAGCCGGATGATGGGCACGCTGCGCTTTGCCCACCCTACGGACTGGCGGCGCCCGTCATGATCTCGTGGGTCCCGCCCCTCCCGGGCCAAAGCCGCCACGCCCGCCACGCCGCCACGCCGCCACGCCGCCACGCCGCCACGCCGCCACGCCGCCACGCCGCGGAAACCCCTCTCCCCCGCGAAATCCAAGGAAATTTCTTGACGCCTCGGAAAGCTCCAGATGATAACCAAACTCATTCTCATCTGATCCGGCCGTCAGCACGGCGGCCCGGGTTCCCTCTTGTGACAGCAAGGCGCCCCATGCAGACCTCCCAGAGCCCCTCCACACCCGTGCGAAACGATCGGCTCGGGCGCGCCCAGCTTGCCGGGCTGGCCGGTGTGGCGGCGGTGCTGGTCGGGCTGACCTACCAGTTCGGCTATGCCTTCGTGATCTCGCTGGCGCTGTTCGCGACCGCCGCCGCGCTGACCTTCCTGGTCTATCTGATCGGCTCCGATGCGTTCGTTAAGCGAACCGCGCAAACGCCCGAGCCGGTGGCGAAGCCGCGCCGGGTCCGGCGCGCCGAGCGGATGGTGCTTGGCGCGGCCGAGTGAAGCGCTGCCTCGGCAGGCGCGCCGCGTAGGGCGGATCAGCGAGGCGTGATCCGCCCGGGCGAAAGGCGGCGCGAAAGGCGGCGCAATACGCTTCGCTCTTGCGCCCGACGACGCGACGACGCGTCGTCGCCCCGCCGAGCCCCTCGCCTCACCCCGCCCATTGCCGATAATCGCGCGTGACCGCGGCGGCGGCCAGCTTGGCCGCGGCGTTGAGCCAGCCGCGCCGGCGCTGGTTCAGATCGTCCAGCAGCTTGTCCGCGCCGGGCTCGCCGGCGGCGTGGATCGCGCCGAGATCGTAGCCCATCGTCCACATCAGATTGGCGTTCACCGCGGAGCCGGCTTTGTCGCCGAGCTCGATCTTGCGGGAATCCGGCGCCAGCCGCCGGATGATGCAATGCGCGCGGGTGTCGAGAAACGGATCGGGCGCGCGATAGTCGGCGGTCGCAAGATCGAGCAGATGCGCCGCCTTGCCGCCGTGCGCCCAGACCCAGGCCGAGGGCACCAGCGCCTTGGCCTCGCGCAACACGGTGCCGCCGCGCCATTGCGCGATCGCCACATAGCGCGGCCGCCCCAGGCTGCCGCCGCCGGCGCTGCGGCAGCGAAACTGGATGTCTTTGGCGTCCTCGGGCAGGCTCTTGGTCAGCGCGCGGATCACTTTGTGCGGCGGCTCGGCGGTCGGCCATTCGGCGACGTCGTGCCAGAATTTTTTCGATTTGCCGTCGGCGCCGAGCGCGTAGCGCAGCATCCAGAGATCGCTCTGGTCGAGCAGCGCCGGGCGCGGCTCGGCAAGGCCGGCGCGATAGCCCTTCAGCACCGCGTCGGCCGCGGCCTGCTTGCCGAGCGGCCCCGGCGGCGCCAGCCGGATGCTGGTGGCGAGCCGCACCAGATCCAACGGATACGGCATCACCGCGGCCTCGTCGAAATCGTTGACGCCCCACACCAGGCGCCCCTCGGCGTCGCGCCAGGTGCCGAAATTCTCCAGATGCAGATCGCCGACCGCCAGCACCTGCGGCGCGTCCATCAGCTCCGGCAACAATTTCGGGACGGTCTTGGCAAAGCGGAAGTAGGTCGCGCGCAAGAACAGGAACGCGCTCTTCTTCATCCGCTTGTGTTTCTTGGCGACGTCGCGGGCGACCACGTCGCATTGGCGGCCGAGCCAGGCCTCATAGGCGGCATTGTGCTTGCGAAACGACATGGCACCTCCCGCGGCGATCCTGGCGGTGGGCGCCCATCTCAATCCGAAATCCGAAAAAATTCAACTCGCCGCCGCGCCGCGGCGCCGGTCAGCTGCGCGCGGCAGGCGGCGCCGCGGCCTCGGCGGCCGCGGCGCCGACCACTTCCAGATAGGCCTTGTGGATCGACTGCACGGTCTTGACGTCGTCGAACTTGACCCGCCAGCTGCTCGGCCCGCCGCGCCCGACGATCACGCCCTGCCGCGCGCCATAGCGCGGATGCCGCTGCCGACCGAGCGCGCTCATCTGCACCCGCGCGCCGAGCGCCAGCTCGGCCGGCTGACGCGCCGCCGGATCGACCTGCTCGCCGCAAGGCGCCGGGGTCGGCTCGCCGCGGCCCTGCCACAGCGCCATCATCGCGCCGGCGTCACATCGCTTGATCGTCCCGGTCATCTCGGCTCCGCCCGCTTGCTGCACTGCGGCTCAAGTATTTTTGACTGACCAATTAGTCAACGAAACTTTTCGTGTTCGCGGGATAACGCCTGTTTCCAGAATAGTTTCCGTAACTTAGCAGCTATGTCGGGGTCCTTCCGCGCTTCGCCGCGACTTTCGAATAATTGACTAATCAGTCAGTCATGATAGGATTCGTTCCCTGGTCTTGCGCAGGAGAAGCCGCCTTGTCGACCCTCGACACCCCCAAACGCGTCGCCGGCAAGCGGGTCCGCGAGCAGGAGCGGCGCCGCCAGGCGATCCTCGACGCCGCCTTCGTGCAGTTCACCAGCGAAGGCTTTGCGGCGACCAGGCTCGACGCGGTGGCGGACGCCGCCGGCGTCGCCAAGGGCACGATCTATCTGTTCTTCAAGGACAAGGAAGATCTGTTCGAGAAGACCGTGCTGGCGGCGATCGGCCCGACCTTGAGCAATCTCGACAGCGTGGTGGCGCGCGCCGACCTGCCGTTCCCGCAACTGCTGGGGCAGCTCTCCGATCTGTTCCGGCGCGAGATCCTGGAAACCAAGCGCCGCGAGATCGTGCGCTTGGTGATCGCCGAGGGCGCGCGGTTTCCCGGGATCGCCGAATTCTATCACCGCGAGGTGATTTCTCGCGGCCTGTCGATCATCCGCAAGGCCGCGCAACGCGCGCAGGACAACGGCGAATTGCCGTCCGACGCGCTGGTGCGGTTTCCGCAATTGCTGTTCGCGCCGATGCTGATCAGCATCATCTGGAGCTGCGTGTTCACCCAGCACGAGCCGCTCGACGTCGAGGGCATGCTGGCGGCGCATCGCGATCTGTTGCTCGGCGTGCCGCATGACGGGAGCGCCAAGCCATGACTCCCCGCCTCAAGATCATCATCCCGATCGTCGTGATCGCGCTCGCCGGCGCCGCCGGCGCGTGGTGGTGGACGAGCCACCGTGGCGACGACGACGTGCTCACCTTGCAGGGCAACGTCGAGGTCCGCCAGGTCAATCTCGGCTTCAAGGTGTCCGGCCGGATCGCCGCGCTCAACGTCGACGAAGGCGCCCGGGTCGAAGCCGGCGACAAACTCGCCTCGCTGGATGCGGTGTATTTCGAAGACAATCTGCGGCAGATGCGGGCGCAACGCGATCAGGCCGCCGCCAATTTGGCCAAGATGATCGCCGGCAACCGGCCGCAGGAAATCGCCCAGGCCGAAGCTTTGGTCAGCGAGCGCGAAGCCGCCAGCGCCAATGCCAAGGTCAGTCTCGACCGCGCCACCCAATTGCTGAAATCCGCCGCCGGCACGCAAAAGACCTATGACGACGCCGCGGCGCTGAACCGCCAGACCACGGCGCAGCTGGCGTCGGCCAACGAAGCACTGCGGCTGATGAAGGCCGGCTTCCGCGAGGAGGATATCGACCTCGCCCGCGCCCAGCTCGCCGACAAGGACGCCGCGCTCCGGATCGCCGAGCGGCAGCGGATCGACGCCGACCTGCTGGCGCCGACCGCGGGCGTGGTGTTGAGCCGGGTGCGCGAACTCGGCGCCATCGTCAACGCCGGCGAGACGGTGTTCGTGCTCAGCCTCACCACCCCGGTGTGGGTGCGCAGCTACGTCTCCGAGCAGGAGCTCGGCCGCATCAAGCCCGGCATGGCGGTCGAGCTGCACTCCGACACGACGCAGATCAAGCCCTTGAAGGGCACCGTCGGCTTCATCTCCACCACCGCGGAATTCACCCCGAAGACGGTGGAAACCCGCGAGCTGCGCACCGCGCTGGTGTACCGGATCCGCGTCGTCACCGACGATCCCGACAACGTGCTGCGCCAGGGCATGCCGATGACGATCATCGCCCACCCCGACGCCGCCACCAAGCCCGCAGCGGGCATCCCCTCCGCCGAGGCGAAATAGCCATGGCGGCGCTGGTCTCCACCGAGGGCCTGGCAAAATCCTTTGCGCCGAACGCCGCCCCGGCGATCCAGGCGCTAACGACGACAATCAAGGCCGGCCAGGTTACCGGGCTGGTCGGCCCGGACGGCGCCGGCAAGACCACCTTGATGCGGCTGATCGCGGCGTTGCTGGAGCCGAGTGCAGGCCGCATCGACGTGCAGGGCCGCGACACCCGCACCGAGGGCGCCGCGATCCACGACGAGATCGGCTACATGCCGCAGCGCTTCGGGCTCTATGAAGACCTCTCGGTGATGGAGAACCTCACGCTGTACGCCGACCTGCGCGGCGTGGTCGGCGACGAGCGCACCGCGACGTTCGAAAAGCTGCTGGCCTTCACCGATCTGGCGCGCTTCACCGACCGGCTGGCCGGCGCATTGAGCGGCGGCATGAAGCAGAAGCTGGGGCTCGCTTGCGCGATGCTGAAATCGCCAAAACTGTTGCTGCTCGACGAGCCCAGCGTCGGCGTCGACCCGATCTCGCGGCGCGACCTGTGGAAGATGGTCTACACCCTGATCGACCAGGGCGTCGGCGTGGTGTGGAGCACCGCCTATCTCGACGAGGCCGAGAACTGCGCCGAAGTGATCGTGCTCAATCAGGGCCGCGTGCTATTTCAAGGCGACCCCAAGGACATGACCGCCAAGATGGCCGGCCGGGTGTTCAAGCTGCATGGCGCCGGCTCCGAGCGTCGCGCGCTGCTGGCGCGCACGCTGACCTCCGACGACGTGATCGATGGCGTGATGCAGGGCGAAGCGATCCGCCTGGTGATCGCCGAGGGCGCCGCCGCGCCGACGGCACAAAGCATCGGCGCCGCCTCTGTGACCATCGCGCCGACGCCGCCGCGTTTCGAGGACGCCTTCGTGGCGATGCTCGGCGGCCAGCCGAAGCGCACGCTGGCGCAGGCCACACGACAACGCAGCGACGAAGCCGGCCAGGCCCCGGTTCAGGCCAAGGCGCTGACCCGCAGGTTCGGCAATTTCACCGCCGCCGACCACATCTCGTTCGAGATCGCGCGCGGCGAGATCTTCGGCCTGCTCGGGCCGAACGGCGCCGGCAAATCCACCACCTTCAAGATGATGTGCGGGCTGCTGCGCCCGACCGAAGGCTCGGCGCTGGTCGACGGCCTCGATCTCTACAAGGCCCCCTCCGCCGCGCGCGCCCGGCTCGGCTACATGGCGCAGAAGTTTTCGCTGTATGGCGATCTCAGCGTCGCGCAGAATCTGGATTTCTTCGCCGGCGCCTATGGGCTGTCCGGCGCGCGCCGCCGCGAAGCGGTCGGCCGGGTGATCGAAGCGTTCGATCTGAAGCCGTTCCTGAACGAGAACTCCGGCGGCTTGCCGCTCGGCTTCAAGCAGCGCCTCGCGCTGTCCTGCGCCATCATGCACGAGCCGCCGGTGCTGTTTCTCGACGAGCCGACGTCGGGCGTCGACCCGCTGACCCGGCGCGAGTTCTGGAGCTTCATCAACGGCATGGTCGGACGCGGCGTCACCATCATGGTGACCACACATTTCATGGACGAAGCCGAATATTGCGATCGCGTCGCCTTGATCTATCGCGGCAAATGCATCGCGGTCGACACCCCCGAGGCGTTGCAGCACGCGGTGAAATCCAAGGAGATCCCGGAGCCGACGCTGGAAGACGCCTTCATCGCGCTGGTCGAGCAGCACGATCGCGCGCAGCAGGCCGCGGCATGAGCGCCGCCTCGCTGAAATCCGGGCGCTGGCGCCGGATCCGCGCGCTGATCGTCAAGGAGACGCTGCAGGTGGTGCGCGATCCGTCCAGCATCGTGGTCGCCTTCGTACTGCCGGCGCTACTGTTGTTTCTGTTCGGCTTCGGCATCACCTTCGACGCCACGCGCGTGAAGGTCGGCCTGGTGATCGAGGAGCCGACGCCGGAAAGCGCCGAATTCGCGATGTCGCTGTCCAACACCCGCTACTTCGACGTCCGTCAGGCGCAGAGCCGGCTCGCCTTCATCGACGACCTCGCCGCCGGCAAGATCAGCGGCGTGATCGTGTTGTCCGGCGATTTCGCCGAACGGTTGGAGCGCGGCGACACCGCCGGCGTCCAGGTCATCACCGACGGCAGCGACCCCAACACCGCCGGCCTCGTCACCGGCTATGTGCAAGGCGCCTGGCAGAGCTGGCAGAACCAGCGCGGCTTTGCCAAGACCACGTCGATGCCGGGCCAGATCGACGTCCAAGCGCGGTTCTGGTTCAACCCGGAGCTGGAGAGTCGCCGGCTGTTGGTGCCCGGCTCGATATCGCTGATCATGATGATGATCGGCGCGCTGCTCACCGCGCTGGTGGTTTCGCGGGAATGGGAGCGCGGCACCATCGAGGCGCTGCTGGCAACCCCGATCGGGACGCTGGAATTCCTGATCGGCAAGCTGGTGCCGAATTTCATGCTCGGGCTGTGCGCGATGGCGGTCTGCGTGCTGGCAGCGCTGTTCGTGTTCGACATTCCGCTGCGCGGCTCGCTCTTGATCCTGATCGGCTTCACCGCGGTGTTCATGAGCGTCGCGCTCAGCATCGGGCTGTTGATCTCCACGGTGGCGAAGACCCAGTTCGTCGCCAGCCAAATGGCGATGCTGGTGGCGTTCCTGCCCGGCTTGTATTTCTCCGGCTTCCTGTTCGAGATCGCCAGCATGCCGGCGCCGCTGCGGGCGTTCTCGGTGATCGTGCCGGCGAAATACTATGTGCAGGGGCTGCAGACCATCTTCCTCGCCGGCAACATCGCCTCGGTGCTGGTGCCCTGCACGCTGATCCTCGTCTTCATGAGCACGGTGCTGTTCGCGCTGACCGCGCGCAACACCCGGCAACGGCTGGATTGAGGGCGCGATGATCTGGACCAGGCTGCTCGCGCTGATCGTCAAGGAGATGCTGGCGGCGTTCCGCGATCCGAAGGCGCGGATGGCGCTGGTGCTGCCGCCGCTGATCCAATTCTTCCTGTTCGCCTTCGCCGCCACTTTGGAGGTCTCTAACGTGCCGGTCGGCGTGTTGAACCAGGATTGGGGCGCGCAGTCCGAACAATTGATTAGCCGCTTCGAGCGCGCCTCGGCGTTTTCCGAAGTGCGGCGCTACGGCAGCGAGGCCGAGGCACGCGCCGCGATCGACCGCCAGGACGTCATGGTGGTGATCCAGATCGGCCAGGATTTTTCCCGCAAGCTCGCCGGCAACGAAAAGCCGACGGTGCAGCTGTTGCTCGACGGCCGCAAATCCAACAGCGCGCAGATCTTGAGTAACTATCTCAACACCATCATCGCGCAATACAGCGCCGCCTATCGGATGGGCGGCGCGGCCGTGCCGCCGGAAAGCGAGATCGTCGACCGCAGCTGGTACAATCCCAATCGCGGCTATCGCGAATCCATGGTGCCGGTGCTGATCGCCACGCTGCCGATGACCATGGTGCTGATGATCGTCGGCATGTCGGTGGCGCGCGAGCGCGAACTCGGCACCTTCGAGCAACTCCTGGTGTCGCCGCTGCAGCCGTTGGAGATCGTGGTCGGCAAGGCCGTTCCCGGGCTGATCGTCGGCTTCGCGCAATGCACCATCATCACCTTGATCGTGATCTTCGGCTTCGGCATCAGCTTGACCGGGTCGGCGCTGGTGCTGTTCACCGGGCTTGCGATCTTCCTGGTCTCGATCATCGGCATCGCGCTGTTCATCTCCTCGCTGGTGTCGAACCAGCAGCAGGCGATGATGGGCATCATGGTGACGATGATGCCGCTGATGATGCTGTCGGGATTCAGCTCGCCGGTGCAGAACATGCCGGACTGGCTACAGCCGGTCGCGCAGATCAACCCGCTGACGCATATCGTGGTGGTGATCCGCGGCGTGTTCCTGCGCGACATGGCGTTCGGCGCGGTCGCGGAGCGGCTGTGGCCAATGGCCGCAATCGCGGTGGTGACGATCTCGGCTGCCGCCTGGATGTTCCGCCGCAAGATCCAGTGAGCGAACACGCCTCGCGATGACGATGTTGTGATCGGAAGCTACGCGGGCCCAAGCGCCAAAGCGCCTACCTAACGACCGGCTTTTGCGCGGCTCCGGTCGGCCGATGCCGCGGCGGTCGCGGTGTGATCGTGGTGGAGGTCCGGGGCGGCTGCGGCGCGCCAACGGTCGGCGGCAGGCCGCTCCGCAACCATGACAGGGCTTGAGACAGTCCCGGCAACACCCGGGTCGAGCGTTCGCTGCAGATCATGCTGACTACCCTTCCCGGTTCCGATGGTTGGTCCAATCTGGATCCGGCGGCTGCGCCTGGTTGTTTGATTATCGGGCCGCAGCGTCAGCAAGGTACTCCTCGCCGACGCCGCTGGCACCTCCGTACGCTACCGAGGGCCAACCCGCAGCTGGCCGCGTAGTTCCACTACTTGTTTCCCCCGGTGGCCTGTTTCGCCGGCGGCTCCTTGGTCAGGATCGCCACCAGGCTGTAGTCTGGGGTTTGTCCCGGCGCGCTGGCGATCTGGTCGTAGATCAGCACGTCGCCGTCCAGCCGCATCTTGATATCGTCGATCTTGACGTCGTCGATCGGATTCAGCGTCACCAATGATTGTCCCTTCACCGAGCCCACCTTGGTGTTGGGCTTCAGATTGGTGGCGGTCCCTTCCACGAAGGTGATGGTGCCGTCGTTGTCGATAGTGAATTTGTCGACCTCGGTGAAGGTCTGCTTGCCGAGTTCCTCGCACACCATATGCGCCTCGTGCACCTGGTAGCTGGTCTCGCTGCCGACGAACTTCATCTTGATGTCGCCGCAGCTATGCACCTTGTCGCCCATTTGGAAGGTGCCCTTGCCGACCCACACCCCGTCGATGAACGACGCGCCGCCGCCGGCATAGGCCGGCGTGCTCAGCGCCAATCCAAGTCCTGCGATCCATCCCAACTTCATGGCCGTTTCCTCCGCTGATGTTGTTGTGGGGATGTGTAGCGCGCGACCGCGATTGCAAGCCTCGCCGCGCGACGAACCGAAAAATCAATTAGTAAGCGGTGTCCTGATAGTGATCACGCGCCGCGCATGATCAGCACGCGACGTCCGAAGCGACCAGACGAAATTCAAGCTGAGGTGATCGCCAGCGAGGTCGCTTGGCTCGCGATAATCGCCATCGGGCTGCCGCGCCACAGACACGGGGCTGGCCACAGCGACGCCGCGCATAGCGCTGCGCACCGACCGCGTTGACAGGCTTCGTATTATTGATTATATTCCTAGTCGTCCTGTCCGTGAGGGGCGCTTTCGCGAGGCGTCACGTTAGCGGGACAGAGCGAGCGGTGGGGCAACTCACTCATCGCTGCCGATGCGGAGGCAACTCCAATTCGGTCGACGCGGCGTCCCGCGCTGGTGCCTCGCAAGCATCACCCGGGAGGCCCCAGGCCACCGTCCGGGCCCACTACGAGGCTCTGCCACTTGCTGGTTGGCTGGACGCGGGACAGGTGAACGGCGAGAGATCGCCGGGATCAGTGGTGCGGAGTGCATCGCGCCTGTCCCCGGAAGCACGGTCCCGGGGCCCATAATCGCCGCAGGACGGCGCGCCGCAAGGCGACGCGCGGTCTTTGCGACTGGCCTTGCGAGGCAAGCCGCAGACCGCGAAACATCTACCCCCGCGCCCTGCGGCGCGCCTCCCCCCTCATTGGTTCGAGGGGGCCTCTTGCAAAGCTCGGGCGCTTAGCGCCGCGAGATCGCGGGCGGCTATCCGGAATTCGTTGGGCTGTTTGACATTCGAATCAAGGACGTATGGCGCTCGGCCAATCATCCAAGGCACGGCGGCCGCCGGCCCCAGCCCTCAGCCCTCAGCCTTGCGGCTTTTGCTGCTTTTCCACGAAGCCGTTGAAACAGCTCAGCCGCTCGTCCTGCTCCTTGGTGAAGCGGCAGTCGGTGACCGCCTTGACCTTGGGCGGTTTCGGCTTGGGCTGCGGCGCGATCAGCGCGTCGTAGCAGTCCAGCCGCTCCTTGGAGCCGTCCTCGATCTCCAGGCAGGCCTGCAGCTGCGAGGGCAGCGACGGCTTGCCGGGCTTGGCGGCAGCCACCTTCGGCTTGATCTGCAGCAGCGGCCGGTCGCCGACCGTGGGCGGCACGGTCTGCGCCGACGCCGCGGCGGAATACAACACTACAAGGGGCAACAGCAGACGCTTCATGGCATGTCCTCGAACCAACGCGGCCATGCTAGCAAACCCGGCCCGGTGCGGCGAAGCGAAAAAATCTTATGACGGCGCGTGCGCCGGGCGGCCGGCTCCGGGTCGGCGGTGCGCAGCGCCACGCGGCCTAGCGCTGAAAACTGCTCTTGATCTGGGCCAGCAGCGTCAGCACCCAGCACAGCGCGAAGCCGCCGGCCAGGCCGATGCCGGTGCGCTTGTCGATCAGCGACAGCCCGGTCCACAGCCAGACCCGCCAGATCCACAGCGCGGCGATGCCGACCCCGAGCAGACAGACCAGCAGCTTGACGAAGCGCGAATTGGCGACGCCCACCGCCGCGAACAGGATGGTCAGCGGCACCAGAAACATCTGGCAGGTGGAGATCAGGGTCTCGTTCAAAGCGGCGGCTCCGCGCATCGGGGGCGATAGCCGCAAGCCATAAGGGCCAAGTTCAAACAAATCGTTGCGGCCCGGGCTTCGCGGCCCGCGGCTTTCGGTCCGGCAGCCGCAGCATGCCGTCGGCCGCCGGCCGCCGCGACATTGAGGCCGGATGTCGCCGCGGTCATCCAAGGCGACCATTCTTGCCAGGCTGCAGCCTCTCACCCCGTCGCCGCGCCTCACTTGCCCATGGCGAGGCGTCGTCCTGCTCACGCTCCGATACGGCAGTCCGGCAAGCGCCCCCGACGCCGCGGCGACCGCCCGCCTCGGCCACGGCGACATCGTTCGCGGATAATTCGGCCGCCGCCCCCCCCCGCAGCGAGCGCGTAGTTGTCAGACCCTAATATGCGACACCTTGTCGCTACAACAATCACCCGTGGTACTAATTTACTACCTGTCGCGGCAAGCCACCCCGGCAACTACCTCTCACCTATCATTTCAGTTACTGCGCTCTGGATACGTCTCGACATATTTTGCAAAGAATCTTCGTATCATCGGTATTTTTGTACCACTACTATTGGTTGTTCGTCAATCCGATTCAACCCGAGTTAAGTTTTTCACGGCAAGTTCGCGGCGTTGAAGGAAACACTCACCGCCCGGGCAAAATAGCTGAACTAACAGGAGAGACACATGAACAACATCGTCATGAAATTTCTGAAGGACGAGTCGGGCGCAACCGCGATCGAATACGGCCTGATCGCCTCGCTCATCGCCCTCGCCATTATCACCGCGCTCACCACCATCGGCAGCAATCTGAGTACCAAGCTAGGCGAAGTTGGAGCCGCGCTGACCACCCCCGAGCCCAAAAAGTAAAGGAGGACCTCGCAAGATAACTACTCTATTTTCTCCGTGGCTGGAGAGTCTTCTGCGGGCTTCGATTCTCAGTCGAAGCCCGTTTCAGTTGGCGGCTGTCGCATCGGCGCCAACGTCGTTCAATGAGCGGCATCGCGGCGCCTGGCCATGCGGCGCTGGCCACCCGGCCGAGACTGCGTTATCAAGGCCGATGAAACTGATTTTCGCGGCTCTCATCGTCGCCGCGCTACCGACTGTGGCCTGCGCGGAACAGACGCCCGTGACCGCCGGCACACCGACGCCGCGCGATACGCCGCGGCCAATTCCGCATGCGGCGAAATCCAATCCCTGCGCGCAGTTCGGCCCCGGCTTCGTGATGGTCGAGGGCTCCTCCACCTGCGTCAAGCTCGGCGGCGCGATCAGCGTCCGCGGCGGCGGCCGGATGTCGCGCTAGCGCATTCTCGGTTGGAATTGAATCATCCAGGCCGCGCCCGCCGCGGCGGCCGCCATGGCGGCGAGCCGAGTGGGCATGACGGCGGCACGGTGTTTGAACGCCTGAACCGCATCGGCGTTGTCAGCCACGGAACACATCGCAAAGACTTTCGCTTCCCCGGAACCCTAGGAAGCTTACCGGCATATCGCTGCATGACATTTTTAAGTCTCCTGGTATAAGGGTATATGACATTTTTGCGTCAATGGCGGGCCCTGGCGCCGCTAGCGGGCTTTGCCGCGCTGATCTCGATCCCCGGATTAGCCATCCATTGGGGAGCGCTGTCGTTCGAATATCGGCTGCATGCGCTGCTCGCGGTGTCGGCGCTGTGCATCGCGCTGTGCTTCTACAGCGGCTTTTCCTTCGCCGAACTCGGGCTGAGCCGGCCGATCCTGATGTCGCATTGGATCGGCTGCGGCGCCGTCACCATCGGGCTCGCCGCCATCATGGTGATCGAGGCGCAGATCTTCAGCTTCACCCGGCAGCCGCCGAACTGGCTCAGCTTCGCACCGTTCTACATCCTGGTGTCCAGCCCCTGCCAGGAGGTGGTGTGCCGCGCGATCCCCAAGCTGATGACCGACAAACTGCAGACCAGCAACTGGACCTATGTGCTGTATTCCTCGGCGATGTTCTCGCTGATCCACCTCGCCTATGGCGACGCCATGCTGCTGCTGAACACCTTCCTGGTCGGGGTGATCTGGGGCTTCGCCTATCTGAAGATGCGCAACATCTGGCCGTTGATCCTGTCGCACGCCGCGGTCGGCACGCTGGCGTTCTCACTCGGCATCGCCTGACGCTGCGTCGGCACGCGCACTCTGTCATCCCCTCGCCATTGCCGATCGGCTACACTGGCACCATGCTTGATTCTTATCCGCGACATCTCGCGCTGACCGGCGCCTGCAATTTCCGCGATCTCGGCGGCTATCCGGGCAAGGACGGCCGCGGCGTGCGCTGGCGGCAGCTGTTTCGCTCCAATCATCTGGCGCACCTGAGCTGCGACGACATCGCGCTGCTGCGCAGCCTCGGCCTGAAGAACGCGTTCGATCTGCGCGGCGTCGAGGAGCGGCTCAGCACGATGTGCTGCGTCGACGATATCACCGTACATTCGCTGCCGATCGAGCCCGCGATCATGCTGGCGCTGCGCGAGCGCATCCTCAGCCGCGTGCCGCTGTCCGCCGCAGAGACCGCGGAGTTGATGCGCGACTCCTATCGCGATTTCGTGCGCAACAACACCAAGGCGTTCCATGCGTTGTTCGCGCATCTGCTGGAAGATCACGCGCCGCTGGTGATTCACTGCACCGCCGGCAAGGACCGCACCGGATTCGCCTGCGCGCTGATCCTGCACGCGCTCGGCGTCGCCGAGCCCACCATCGTCGAAGACTATCTGCTGACCAACCGGCACTACCGGCTCGATGACGCGACGGCGAAGACCCTTGCGTTGCCGGCCGAGATCACCGCTGTTCTGGTGTCGGTGGAGGACTCGTTCCTGGCCGCGGCGTTCGAGGCCGTGCGCGCCGATTATGGCGATCTCGAAACCTACTTTGCCGATGGGCTCGGCGTTGGCCGCGCGCAACGTGCCGAGCTCGAGGCGCGCTATCTGGAGCGATAGCCGGCTTGGCGGCTCGCTCGCCTCCACGCCGTCTCGGCGCAATCCATGAACTACTGATTGTGGGTGGCTGTTTTCGGTCAGGCTTTCAGGAGTTCGAGCAGAATGACGATTTGGGATCATCCTGCTCGGGTCATTCGGCGGGCCGCGGTCGCGGACTCCTATAGCTGCGCCGCCGCGGCGAGACTACTTTTCTTCTTCTTCCATCGTCACCGCGACGTCGCCATTGGCCGACAGCCGCACCTTGCTGCCTTCGATCTCGGCGACCAGGCTGCCTTCGATGAAATGGTGATGGCCCTTGTGGCTGCCTTGGCCGCTGTCGGCTTTGGTCAGCTTGATGCGATCGCCATCGACCCGGTCGACCGTGCCGATATGAACGCCGTCGGCGCCGATGACTTCCATGTGTTCTTTGATGCCGCTTACGCCAGCCATGGTTTGTTCTCCGAGGAATGGAACCACTTAACGCGCAGCCCCGGTTTAAGTTCGGGCGCCGGTGGATTTCTCGCAGGTTCGTCCTGCGGCGTCGCGCGCGCATTGCGCTCCTTGGTTGCTCCGGCGCAACGATCGGCCTTGGCGATCGGGCAAGGTCACGCGCATCAGCGGCAAGGGAGAGCAACATGCGGGTTTTCGAACGCCTGAGACAACGCTACGGCGCCGAGGCGCGGCAACGCGCCGCCGAATTGGACGACCAGCAAGCCCGCCTGCTGGCGGAGATCAAATCAAGCGACGAGGCCGATCAGGCCGGCCAATGCTGCGGCTGTTCGATCGGCCATGAGGCGTCAGCACAACCGGCGGCGGCTCGGCGCTGATCGAGGCTGGGCGGCCGGCACTTGATGACGACGGCGTCATCCTGTGCGGGCACGCCCGTTATTGCCGGATCAGTTGCGCGCTCAGAAGCACAGATTGGTGACGACGCCGCCCTGCTTGTCCTTGAGCACGTAAGGGCAGTCGGCGCGCTTCAGCGCCGCCTTGGCGTCGTCATTGCCGAGCGCCGCGGCGCGTTGATAGTAGTCCTTCGCCGCTGTGGCATCCCGCGGCCCGCCGCGCCCGCTCTGCGCGAACGCGCCCATCCGCTCCATGGCGGCGGCATGGCCCTGCGCCGCCGCCTTCTCGAACAGATTGCGGGCGCCCGCGTCATCCTTGGCGCCGCCCTGCCCCTCGGCCAGCATCATGCCGAGTTGATACTGCGCTTCGGCATTGGTGTCGGCCGCCTTCGCCAGCAGCGCGCGGGCGCGCGCCGGATCGGCTGGTGCACCAGACCCCGACAGCGCCGCGAGATTGCTGACGCCGCGCGGATTGCCGGCCTCGGCGGCGCGTTCGAACAGTTTGCGCGCCGCGGCGTCGTCCTTGCCGACGCCGGAGCCGGTGGCATAGAGCACGCCGAGTTCGACCATCGCCGAGCTGGAGCCCTTGTCGGCGGCTTTGCGGAACGCCGCGATCGCCTCGTTGGTTTGCCGGTTGGCCGCATAGGCGCGGCCGAGCCCATACAGCGCGCGGCGCGACGATGAAGCGGCGGTGCGGCAGAACTTGATCGCGGTGGCGACGTCGCCGGGCGCGATCTCGGCGACGCCCTTGACGTCGGCCGGCTTGTCCGGATCGGCGGGATCGGCGGCGAGCCGGTCGCACAGCACCAGATCGGCGGATTGCGCCTGCGCGGCGGAGCCGGCGAAACCGGCACCGAGCGCCAGCAGACTAACGCCGAAGACAGAAGCGAGCGAAGTTGCAAGAATTGGCTTGATCATGGTCCCCTGCCGGTTGGTCGGCCACGCGCGAACCTACGGCGCCGCGGCGGCGCCAGCAAGCTCGCGCACGCGTCCCTACCCCGATGCTCTGCACGGCATGTCCCCGGGGTCCGAAGGTGCGTGAAAGCAGCGCGGCTTTCTGCTACACGTCGGCAATGAGCAAACGACACGCCAATTGGGACACCCGCTCTCCCGCGAGCAAATGGGCCCATGTCATGGAGCGCATCGGGCTGGCGATGGCTGGCGCGTCGTGCGGGCTGTTCGTCGCCGCCAATATGATTCGCACCAATGTCGAGATGGGCTCCGGTGCCGCCGCACTGGCGATGCTGCTGTTTGGCGCCATCGGCTTCTATCTCGGCATCGACCTGCCGCCGCCGCTGCACGATCCGGACGCGCCGCCGCCGCCCGGCCACCTCGCCAGAACCGATTCCGTCGAACTGTTCAGCGCCACCGGCACGTTTCTGAGCGCGCTCGCGGCGGTGATCTCGGTCTATGTGATCGTGGTCGACGAACGGCTGCATCTGGCCGTGGTGCTGCTGATCGGATTAGCTTGGCTGATCGGCAGCATCATGCAGGTCGCAGCCGGCGTCATCGCCCGGGTCCGGCGCTCGCGCTCGACGGCCTGAGCGCCGCCACCGCGGAAACAGCCCGATCAGCCTGAACCGCGCGGCGCGCGGCGTGTTCGCAGCAAGCGCTGGCCGCGAGGTGTCGTCTGCATCGCACCAAACGACCTCACCGCGGCCAAGCGGAACCAACACCTGTGCTGCTCGTTCAAACTCCGCGTGACGAGACGGAGACGGCGATGACGATTCTGAAATGGGCGCTGATTTTCTTCGTGGTATCGGTGATCGTCGGCGTGCTGGGTTTCACCGGAATCTCGGCCGCCTCAGCGGACGTCGCGCGCATCCTGTTCTACATCTTCCTGGTGATTTTCCTGGTGCTGCTGATCTTGGGGTTGACGATCTTCAGGGCCTGACGTCGGGCGCACCGCACGGATTGCAGGACGATCTTCCTTCAACCCTGACCGCGCATAACTAGCCGCGCAGCGGCATTTGCGCGCATGCGCGGCTTTGCTTTATTGATCTGGCGCAACGCGCCCGGTAATCGATCAAGGCAAAGAGATCGCGTCGAGTCTGCCACGTAATCTTCATTTCTACGTCGCAGCATGCGGTCAATCACTTCATCAATTCAGCACAGGCCGACCAATGAGCGAAGATTGGAATACGAAATATGGCGTGAGGCGCGTGCGTCGCGACCCGCCGACGCTGGATGAAGCGATTTTCGCCGCGATGGGCATCACCGACGACCTGGAATCCCAGGCCGAGATCGCCGCCTCGCTGATGGGCATGCCGGTCGAGTCGGTGCAGACCGAGGTGCGCAAGGCCAGCCGCGCCGCCGCCCGCACCACGCGCGTGATCACCGGCGAGCAGGGTTTCCAGCGCTCGATCGTGGTGGAGCGCCGCGTCACCCGCAAATTCGGCAACGACAAGCGGATCGGCTCGTAACAGCCGGACGCGCCGGCGATGCAGCCTGCGCTACGCAGGCTGAGAGCAGTTGGTTTTAGGATCGCGCGCGAACAATACAACCGCGCAGCCGCGCCGACCAAAGCGTCGGCGCCGAAATCGCCAAATTGGCTAGGCGGCCTTGCCGAAGCCCGACATTCTCAAAAACAGTTTCCAGCACGCCTGATTGAAATCGATCAGCGCCTTCGCCGCATCGGCGGGGACCTCTTCCTTAACATCCAATTCGCGGCCGTCCGCGGCCAGGTTGGGCGCGTCGACGTTCGGATTGAGGTCGATGGTGCCGGTGGATTCGCCGCGCCGGAACGTCAGATGGGCGCCGAACTTGTTGGCCAACGCGCGCATCGCCTGGTTCTGCGAGCCGGTGGTGATCCGCAGCCGCTCGTAACCCAGCGAACTCGCCACCGCGATCAGTTGCTTGAACAGCGTGCTACCAACCCCCTTGCGCCGCAAGTTGGCCTCGACGCTGAAGGCGATCTCGGGCAACGAGTCGGAAGACAGATCCGGCTGGTGCAGTTCCGCCGCGGCATGGACCGCGCCGTCTTCGGCGAAATAGGCCAAGATGATGGTGCCGTCGCCGGCACATTTCGCGGAATAGCGCTCGATGAACCCTTCATCGGCATAGCCGTTGAAGCGATCCCGGCGGCTCTCCGGATCGAGCCGCATCAGATGATCCTTCAGCAACGGAAGTTCCTGATTGATCAGCGATCGGACTCTGCACTTGGCAGCCGTCTGGCCAGCTATCGCAGCGTCGTTCATTGCCTTGCTCCTCTTGGAAGAAGGCCCTCGAGGAGGCGTTCGATTCCCTAGACCGACAATATTGTGCATCGCACCATGCATTTCAAGAGCATATGCTATGCGTGCGCCACAGAGATTCATCGGATCCCATGCGGAGCAAGTGTTAAGCAAACCTAAACGACTGTAGTTAAAGAGAACTTAAGATAAATCAAACCACCCTGGACTGTGGTCAGCCCTAGTATCAGCCAGCGGTTGCGGCTTCTGCGCAACACCGCGCTCGGCGCCGCAGGCCTCACAGTACCAACTGGGTCTGCGTGACCACCGCCACCAGCCGCCCCTCTTCGGTCTCGATGCGAGTTTGCCATACCTGAGTGCGGCGGCCGCGATGCACCGGCTCCGCCACCGCGCGCACGGTGACGCCGGCCTTGGCCGGACCGATGAAATTGGTCTTGCTCTCGATCGTGGTGGTGCCCTGCGCGCCCTCCGGCAGATTGATGAAGGTGGCAGCGGCGCCGATGGTGTCGGCCAGCGCCATCACCGCCCCGCCATGGATCACGCCGCCAAGCGTGCAGAGATCGTCGCGCACCGTTATGATCGCGGTCACCCGCTCCGGCATCGCTTCGGTGAACTGCACCCCGATCAGCGCGGCGAACGGCAGCGGCCGCGACCGGATCATCTCGAGCGGCGTCATCGTCCCTCCCGTTGCTATGATCCGTCGCGCAAGCCGCCGCCGCGCTCCGTCTAGACGGCTTCCACGCCGCACCATTCGGCGATGAACAGCGCGGTGGCCTTGGTGGATTGCCGCAACGAATCCAGATCGACGAATTCGTTGAAGCCGTGCATCGCGCCGCCGCTGGCGCCGAAGCACAGGCTCGGGATGTCGTAGTTCAACCCATAGAAGCGGGTGTCGGTCAGCGCGGTGAACGACATGTCCGGCACGCTGCCGCCATAGACCGCGGCGTAAGCCTTGCCGAACGCCGCTTCCGGCGCCGCGGAGTCTTTCAGCTCGTAACCTTCGGAGAGGAAGCCGGTCCATTGCACGACCGGCGGATTGTTCGACAGGAAGCGATGGTCGCGCGCCGCCGCCGCCACGCAGGCCACGATCTCGGCCTGATGCTCGGCCACCGACCAGCCCGGCAGGATCGCGATCCGGCAATCGACGTCGCACCACGCCGGCACGCTGGACGCCCAGTCGCCGCCCTTGATGATGCCGGGATTGAAATTGATCGGATGGGCGACGTTGCCGAAATGCCGATCGGACGCGGCGCGTTCGTTCCACGCCGCCTCCAGTTTCTCCAACGCCTGAATCAGATGATACGCCGCATTGATCGCATTGGCGCCGGCGCCGGCCTCGTAGACGTGCACCGGCAGGCCGCGCACTTTCAATCGAAACCAGATCACGCCGACCTGCGAGCGCACCATCTTGCCGAAGGTGGGCTCCGGAATGAAGCAGGCGTCGGCGCGGTAGCCGCGTTGCAGCGTGGAGAGCGCACCGAGCCCGGTGCTCTCCTCCTCGATCACCGATTGAAAGTGAATCCGCGCGGTGGGTTTCAAGCCCGCGGCCTTGATCGCATCGAGCGCATAGAGCGCGCCGATGGTGCCCGACTTCATGTCGCAGGCGCCGCGGCCGAACAGCTTGCCGTCCTTCACCACCGGGTCGAATGGCGGGGTGTCCCACATCTCCACCGGCCCCGCCGGCACCACGTCGCAATGGCCCTGCAGAATCAGCGACTGCCCGGCATGGCGCGCCGGCCGATAGGTCCCGACCACGCTGCGGGCTTTGGAGAAATCGTGCTCGATCGGGCCGAAGCCGCGCATCTCCTTCAGATCCTCGACGTCGATGTGCCAGTCGTCGACCTCGTAGCCGCGCTGCCGCAACAGATCCGCCATCATGTCCTGGCACGGCGCTTCGGCGCCTCGCGTGCTCGGGATCGCGACGAAATCGCGCGTGGTGGCGAGCTGGGCGTCGAAGCCCGCGTCGACGGCATCAAGAATGCGGCGGTGATCGTCGTTCAAGTTGATTTCTCCTGTTGTGTTCTTCTCAGGCGTCGTCGGCGCGCCATGCGAATGTGATCAAATCATGTTTGGCGGAGATTTGAAGCGGTTTCTGCAAGCTTTGAGAATCGCCGACCGGCAATTACAATTGCGGCTCCAGTTGCAGCAACGCAACCGAGTGGAGAACATCGTGCCGAACAATCGCAATGTTTTATATCTGATCATCGGGGCGCTGGTCGTCGTGCTCGGCGTCGTCGGTTACAATCTCTATCAAGAGAAGAAGGAACCCAACGGCGTGCAGATCAACATCGGCCCGGACGGCCTCAAGGTGCAGAACAAGTGATGACGATCCCGCCCCCCAAAGCGATGCTGCGCAATCCTGCGCTATTCGCCGCGACCGTCGGGATCGCGGCGTTGCTGCAGGCCACCCCGGCCGCCGCCGAGCAGGTTCCGCGCGAGCAGGACATTGTCGATTTGCGGCTGGGCCAACGCATTCTGGTCGACGACGGATCGTGCCCCGTCGGCCAGATCAAGGAGGTGCTGGGCGCGACGCTGTCGTCGACCGGCATCACGCGCACGCGCTCATGCGTGCCGCGGTTCGGCAAGAAGAGATAGCGTCACGACGCCGCGGCACTCGGTTGCGTTACGTCGGTGTGGCGTGCTGCAGATCGAAGCCCATCGCGAGACGCCGCCTGCGCGGCGCTCCGGCGGGAGCCGTCGCAACACGCGCGGCACGCCCGACGTCGAACGCATCTGGGTTCGAAACGAACGAGCCATCGAGGCATTTGCGATCCGCCTGCGGCCGGTGCGGCTGCGGGCGGCCCTGCGGCCGGTGCACCCACCGCGACCCGCTGACGCATCCCCGGGTGACGTAGCGCGGCTAGCGTTTCTTGGTGCCGCCGCTGACCACCCCGAAATCCGCAGATTTCGTACCGCTGTCGCAGACCGCAAAGCCTTCGGCTGTTAGTCCGCGCCGCAGCAACTCGCGCACCGCGGCCGCTCGGCTCGGCATATGGCGGCTGAAGCGCCAGCTATCCAGCGCTTCATATTCCTCTTCCGTGAGCATGAGTTGCAGACGTTCGCCGCGAGGACTGCTGACCATGACGCCCTCCTCGTAATTTTACTCATCCGGCTCATTTTACTCCAACTTGGCGGTTGGCGCCAACAACGCTATCGGCGCAGATGTCCACAGTGCGGGAGACTACGTAGTTACTTCAGCTACGGCATTCTGCAAAAGTGACCCCAATTGAACAGGAAGTATTTGTTGTCAGATCGATAATGGAGGCGCAGATTTCTGCGGAGGTTATTCATCATGACCAGGCAATCTTCCCCGGCCAATTCCCAGGACTCCACCGAGCTCGACTTTCACGGCGAAGCCGATTACCGGATCGCGAAGAGTCTGACGATGATCAGCAGCATCGCGCGGTTGCAGGCCTTCAAGGGAGCGCCCGCCGACCCGCAGATCGTGCTGCTGGAAACCGCCAACCGCATTGACGCCGTGGCCGGTCTCCACAACCTGCTCGCCTGTTCGAGGACCGGGACCATCCAGCTCAGCAAGTATTTGGAAGACATCTGCGAGCGCTCAGTGCGCGCGCTGTGTTCGGTGTCCACGTCATACACCGTGACCTGTGCGCCGGAGCACGTCGTGCCATTCCGGCTGGCGTTACCGCTCGGGCTGATCACCGCGGAGTTGTTGTCCAATTCGGTGAAGTACTCGCATCCTGCGGGTCTTCCGGCGCGAATCACGATCAGCTGTCGCCGCGCGACGCGCGACTCGCTCACCTATCGGTATCAGGATGATGGCGTGGGGTTTCCTGAGAACTTCGACGTCGGGCGGGATGGCCATGTCGGGATGCGGCTGATCAAGTCGCTGAGCGAGCGCTCGCGCGGTAGCCATCATTGGTCGAGCGGCCCTCTGGGGATCAGCTTCGAGATGGTCGCTCCGATGGCGGCGTAGTCGGCGCGGCATCGCGCGACCCGGCAAGGCTTGCACTTCACGGCAGCGGTTCGAACATGCACTGCAACGCCGGTTTGGCGATCTGCGTAAAGGTCTCGTCGATCCGGGATTGCTTGGCGGCCGGCACCCACTCGTTCTCGATGCTCGGCACCCCGGTTTCGCCGATGCCGCGCAGCAACGCCTCGCGCAGATCGGGATCCTGCACCGAAGCGACCGCGTGATCGTGCAGGCACCCGCACACCGCCTGCGGGTGCGCCCAACGTCCCGCCATGTGAGTGGTGCAAAGCCGGATGAATTCGGCCCGCCGATCCGACGACTTCAGCGCCGTCCAGATCGGCGGCGGCGCGGGCAGTTTGGCCTTAACCTCGCTCCGAAACGGCAGCGGCGCTTGCGCCGCGGCAGCCGCGGTCCAAAGACTCGCAACGGCGAACGCGGCAAACGCAACATTTC
The DNA here is from genome assembly GCF_000013745.1 of Rhodopseudomonas palustris BisB18. Lineage (GTDB taxonomy): Bacteria > Pseudomonadota > Alphaproteobacteria > Rhizobiales > Xanthobacteraceae > Rhodopseudomonas_A > Rhodopseudomonas_A palustris_F. The sequence continues at coordinate 2,552,756 of NC_007925.1, read as the reverse complement.
GACCCATCGGGCGCCGACCCACTGTGCCACCACGGTGATCAGCGGATTGCCGCCTCGGCGAGCTGCGGCGCCTCGTCAACATCGGCGCAGCGCTTTAGAGGATCGCACGCAAACTCCGCATCTGGCTGTCTCCGGGCCGCGGTCTGCCGCCGCGTCCCTTGGCGGTTTGATAACCAACTCATGTTTCCGGATGTTTGCGTCGGCCCGCAAAACGGTTTCGTCACGGATTTGAATTGTTTCATCGCTACAAATGCGACGAAACAGACCGTGCTTTGCCGGTCCAAATGAACTATCGTGTAAGTGGCAATCGCCCGGGATGGAACTTTTTCGACCCTCGCCGGTTACCCAACATCAGGTAGGGAAAGGATGACGATCGTGAACAGAAGCACGCGCATCGGCGACGCTTCGTCAAACGTTGGATCATCTCAGATGGCCGCGCGGCTGAGCAGCCGCCGCAGCTTGGCGCAAGACAGGATGATGCTCGGCGACACGCCGGGCGAAATGGCGCTGCAATCCAACAACAATCACCATTCCAGCTACTGTGCGCCGCAAGGCTTCGTGCAGCTGGTCGGCTATCGCGACCCCAGCGGAAAATTACGCGCAGGCAAAGCCGCACGTTAGCGCGCCCTAGCAGCACTTATCGAGGCGCGCGCCGCGGCCGCGCGCATCATGGCATCCCGCGCATCACGGCATCGCATCCCGCATCGTGTCGTCACGGGCATCGTGGCATAAAACAGCTTGATCAAACGTGATGACGGGCTGGCCTACCGAGGCCAGCCCGTCATCATGTGTGCAATCGTTGATATGCGCGTTACTTGAAGAAGTCGGCGCATTTCTGAACGGCCGCGTCGCCCGCGCCCCACGGCATCACCGGCACCGACGAGGTCGAATTTTTCGGCGAGCCTTCGATGATGCGGTCCGAATACACCATGTAGACCAGCACGTTTCGCTTGATGTCGCAACCCCGCACGATCTGCATCTTCTTGAAGAACAACGAGCGTTTCTTCTGGAACATGTCTTCGCCCTGCTCCATCTTGTCTTTAAAGCGGATCGGGCCGACCTGACGGCAGGCCAACGAGATGTCCGACACCTCTTCGGCCAATCCCAGCCATCCCTTGAACCCGCCGCGCTCCGGCACCGTGAAATGGCAGGCGACGCCCTCCACTTCCGGATCGTCGAGCGCATAGGTGGCGAGCTTGTCGTTCGGGCTCAGCCATTTGAAGACGGTGGAGCGCCGGAAGATCAGGTCGGGTTCTTCTGCGGCGCTGGCCACCGACCCCGACAGCAACGCAAAGGCGAGCGCAGCGAGTGTCCAGGTCTTCAAATGGGAAATGCGAGGGGCTCGAACAGTCATTGGTGTCTCCGTCAGCAAAGGTTCCCCCTATGTAGGATGACGCGGCAACGCTGATAAGGTGCCGCACCGCGGCTTTAACCAGTTGTGAGGCATTTCTGTTATTGTTTGAAACGGATTTTAGGATGATGTCGCGCGCGGCGACGATGCGCGCGCAAGGCCGTGCGAGAATCTTATAAATTTCGGGCGTGACGACGGTATTCGAGGGTAACACGTGGACCGACAACAGGCATTTCATCGAACCGGTCCGCATCGCGCGACTGCCCCGCTCAACCCTTCGCTTCGATCCCGGTCGTGGTGGCGCGTTGGCGCCTTGGTGACTGCTGGACTGCTGGTCGGCGGCAGCGCCGACGCCACCGCGCTGTTCTGGCCGGACAGCGATTCCGCCGATTACGGCTATAGCGACCCCGCGCCGCCGCCACCGCCGCCGCCGAAGCGGCGGCTGAAGGCGCATCGCCCTGCCGAATTCAAGCGCGAGAAGCTCGAGACCGAGACCCGCAAGCCGCAGGGGCCGCTGATGATCGCCATCTCGATCGAGAAGCAACAGCTGAAGCTGTACGACGCCAACGGCCTGTTCGCGGAGTCTCCGGTATCCACCGGGATGCGCGGTCACGCCACGCCGATGGGCGTGTTCAGCGTCATCCAGAAAAACAAATGGCACCGCTCCAATATTTATAGCGGCGCGCCGATGCCCTACATGCAGCGCATCACCTGGTCCGGCATCGCGATGCATGCCGGCGCACTGCCGGGCTATCCGGCGTCGCACGGCTGCATCCGCATGCCGGCCAATTTCGCCACCAAGATATGGGGCTGGACCCGGATGGGCGCGCGGGTGGTGATCGCCCCCGGCGAGCTCGCGCCGGAGCACTTCGCGCATCCGCTGTTGATTGCGCAGAAGCCGGCCCCCGCGCCCGCGGCGGCGTTGCCGGCGCTGGTCACGGTGGGAAAATCCGATAAGGAAGCCTCGGCTGCGGCCCCGGTTTCGACGCCGGCGCTGTCGATGGCGGAATTGCGCAGCACGCTGGCCACCGACAAGCCGGCCGTGACGTCGCCGTCGGCGGTGCCGCCGCTCGGTCAGCGCCGCACCGCCGACGCGAGCCGCGTGCTGGCGTCGCCCGCCGCGAGCGATGCGGCGGCGCCGCAGGCTGCCGTCGTGCCGGCGGCGGACAAACCCGCCGACAAACCGATCGAGACCACCGAGTCGGTGGCGGTGCCCGCCGCCGCGCCCGATGTGTCGAAAGACGATGCTTCCAACGATCTGCCCAAGGATCAGGGCCGCGCGCCCGACGCCGGCGCCGCAAAGCCCGAACAGGCGCAGCCTGCGAAGCGCAGCGGTCCGATCGCGGTGTTCGTCAGCCGCAAGGACGGCAAGCTCTATGTGCGGCAGAATTTTGCGCCGCTGTTCGACGCGCCGATCGAAATCGCCGCCGGTGATCGCCCGCTCGGCACTCACATCTTCACCGCGCGGCTCGACAAGGCCGACGCCAACGCCATCACCTGGTCGGTGGTGTCGTTGCCGAGCGTGTCTCGGCGCGCCGACACGGTCGCTGACGACGGCGCCACACGACGCCGCAAGAGCGTCGGCGCGATCGAGGTGAAGCCGGCGCCGCTGCCGAACAGCGCCGCCGAGGCGCTGGACCGGCTGACGATCCCGCCCGACACGCTGGCGCGGATCGCCGAATCGCTGTCGACCGGCAGCTCGATCATCGTCTCCGATCAGGGCGTCGCCTCCGGCGAAACCGGCGAAGGCACCGATTTCATCGTGCCGCTGCGCTAACAACGTCGCGGGCCGCTCGCGCTCGCGACCGCCCTCGGATGAGTCCCGGCCCGCCCTCCGATCAGCGAGGCGGCGCATAAAACCATTGCTGTTTCGGCGCGGCTGCCTCTAGGCTGGTGAATCAGGCGGGATGACAAGCCGGCCCGTGAGCCGGAGCACGCGAGCGAAGGGAAACGCGATGCGCATAGCGACAGGATTGCTGGTTGCTGGTGTAGTTTCGGTCGGCGTGGCGGTGACCGCCTTCGCGCAGAGCCCACCGCGTTCTGCCAAAGCCCCGCAAGCCATCGCCGCCGCCCCGCAGGCCGCGGCCCCCGCCGCTGCCGCTGCGGCCCCGCTGCCGCCGCCTGCCCCGGCCAAAGCGGCCTGCGCCAATCCCGACGCGCTCGGCGTCGGCCGCGTCGTCGAGATCGACACCACCGGCGGCCCCGGCTTCGGCTTCGAGCACTTCAAGCAGCTGGATTTCCTGCGCGACAAGGAAGTGGTGCTGACCTTCGACGACGGCCCCTGGCCGGTCAACACGCCATCGGTGTTGAAGACCCTGGCCGACGAATGCACCAAGGCGATCTTCTTTCCGATCGGCAAGCACGCCACCTACCATCCGGAAATCCTCAAGGCGGTGGCCGCCGCCGGCCACAGCATCGGGTCGCATACCTGGTCGCACGCCAATCTCAACAACAAGAAGCTGACCGAGCAGCAACAGAAAGACGAGATCGAGAAGGGCTTTTCCGCAGTGAAATGGGCGCTCGGCAGCGCGCCCTCGCCATTCTTCCGCTTCCCGGCGCTGCAGCATCCGCCGGCCATGGTGACCTATCTCGGCACCCGCAACGTCGCGATGTTCTCCTGCGATCTCGACTCCTTCGACTTCAAGGCCGGCAAGCCGGAGAAGATCGTCGAGACGGTGATGAGCAAGGTCGACAAGCTCGGCAAGGGCATCATCCTGATGCACGATTTCCAGAAGCACACCGCCGAAGCGCTGCCGACGCTGTTGCGCCGCCTGAAGGCCGGCGGCTACAAGGTGGTGCAGATGAAGGCCAAGGCGCCGGTCGCGACCATTGCGGAGTATGACGAGGCGCTCGCCAAGGAAACCAAGCTGCCGACGGTGAGTTCGCGCCCGCTGAACAGCGTGGTGCAGACGATTTCCGAATAGGTGAGCAGCGGTCGAAATGGCGTCGTGTTGAGTTGGTGATCACGCTGCAATTCAGGCTTCGCATCGAGGGTTACGTCATCGTCTCGGCCGACGGCATGCTCGCCGATGCCCGCCACGTGATGCCCGAGGCGTTGAAATTTCCCGGCGACCAGCGCTTCTTCGCGTCGGCACTGGACCGCGCCGAGCTGATCGTGCACGGCCGCAATTCATTCGAGGATCAGCCGAATTCGCCGCAACGCCGCCGCATCGTGGTGACCCGCAAGGTCGCGGGTGTCGCTTCCGACCCGGCCAATCCGAACGCGACGCTGTGGAATCCGGCCGGCGCCCCGTTCGACCAGGCCTGTGCGCAGGCCGGCGTCGATACCGGCACCGCGGCGATCATCGGCGGCCCCGAGGTGTTCGCGCTGTTCTTCGATCGCTTCGATACGTTCTGGCTGTCGCAAGCGCCGCAGGTCCGGCTGCCCGACGGCGAACCGTGCTTTCCCGGCGTGCCGGCGCGCTCGCCCGAACAGATCCTCGCCGCGCACGGCCTGCGGGCGTGCGAGGTCGAGATGCTCGACCATGCCGCCGGGGTCAGCGTTACCGCTTGGCGGCGCGAGGCGTGATCGCAGGCTTGAACGCCGCTAGCGTTTGATGTGCTTCGCGCAATTCAAAGCGGCTGTCATTCCGGGGCGCGAGTTCGTCAGAACGAGCGAACCCGGAATCCTGCCGCGGAGGCAAGCATCCGCCACGCGCTGCGAGATTCCGGGTTCGCTTGCGGCTTGCGCCGCTCGCGCCCCGGAATGACGGCTCCCTTTGAAGCCGCGTCTCGAAGGCGCAACGTTGCTAACCGTCGCCGCTACACCTCGGTATAGCTCGGCTCCGCAGCCACGGCGGCGCGCGGGCCGCGTCCGATCCCGGCGATGATCAACAGCGCGCCGATCAGCGACAGGTTCTTCAGCGCGTGCATCATGTTGTTGGTGGCCTCCGCGCCGGTCTGATTCCAGAAATCATGCTGGGTATAGGTCGCCACGATCACGAACACGATCAACAGCAGCGCGAAGTAGCGGGCGGCGAAGTTGAAGGCGATCATCACCCCGCACAGCAATTCGGTGACGCCGGCGGTGATCGCCAGCAGCTTCGGCATGGTCATCCCGGCCATGGCTTCGAGGTCGGTGGTATAGGGCGTCAGCAGCGCCGGGATCGCGATCTTCGACACCACCTCGGTGGTCGCCGCGAGATCGAGCAGCTTGGCGGCTCCGGAAAAGATGAACAACACGGCGAACAGAAAGCGGCCGAAGCTGATGAACGCGGGCATGGTCGACCTCACTGAAGGCAGCAGAGACGGTTGGCGATGGCGCGCGGAGTATGCGGGGTCGGTCGGCGGTTTTCAAACGGTGATATCGCGTTGTTCACGCGACCAAAGGCGTGCGCGCGGCGAATGCGACCTCTGGCCCCGCCGCGCTTTGCCGTTCATTTGCCGATCTTCCTGCTGATCTCGGCTTTGACCTTGCTGGGCAGCGGGACGAATTGCATCGACCGCGCCGTGCCGTCGCCATGCGCAAAGGCCCATTTGAAGAATTTGATCGCCGCAGCCGAGGTGACGGCCTTGGCCGGGCTTTTCGGCACCAGCACAAAGCTGGCCGTGACGATCGGCCAGGCTTGGTCACCCGGCATATCGGTCAGATCCACGGCGAAGTTCGGCACCGACCAGTCGCCATGCTCGGCGGCGGCCGCGAAGGTCTCGCCGTTCGGCAGCACGAACCGGCCGGCCTTGTTCTGCAGCTGCACGGTCGCAAGATGGTTGGCGAGCACATAGGAGAGTTCGGCATAGCCGATGCCGCCGGTGGTCATCGGCACGGTCGAGGCCGCGCCATAGCTGCCTTTGACGCCGGCGCCGACCGGCCAATTCAGCGTCATGCCGATCCCCATCCTGTCGCGCCAGGCGTCGCTGGTCTTGGACAGGTATCGGGAGATCGCGTAGGTGCCGCCAGATCCGCCCGCATGATAGAGCAGCGAAATCGCAAGCTTCGGCAAGCTGAGACCGGGATTGAGCGCCACGATCCGCTCGTCATCCCACGACGCAATGCGCCCCATGAAGACGTCGGCAAGCACCGGCGCCGTGAGCCGCAGTTTGCCGGGCGCAACACCCGGAATGTTCACCACGACCGCATAGCCGCCGGCGATGGTGGGAAACTGCAGGATGTCCCCCTCCTTCAGCTTGGCATCGTCCATCGGCACGTCCGAGGCGCCGAAATCCGTCAGGCCTTTCAGGACCTGGAGCTGCCCGACGGAAGATCCCGACGGTTGATAGTTGATCGCAAGCCCCGTGGTCGACCGCTGTCCCTCTGCCCATTTGAGGTAGATCGGAGCGGCGAAGGCCGACCCGGTACCCATCACCGAGGTCTCGGCGTGGCCGGCGCCCGGACCGGCCGCGGCGAGGCTAAGCGCTATCATGGCAATGCGAAGTGCACGCATGTCTGTTGTCCTTTGAGCTGCGGAGGAAGGGATTATTCGACGCCGTTGAGGGCGAAGTCGAAGATGTCGTAGTTGCGCAGCACGCCGGCTGCCGCGCGCTCGCGGTAGTCACGCGTGAGCGGGCGCGACACCACGAAGGGCACCCGCTGCTCGCCAAGCCCGCCATGCGAGCGCAAGCTATGGCTGCCGAGCGCCGACAGGTCGTGGTCTTCACGCCGCGCGCCCACCACCGTGCCACGATCGCTGAACACCGCGAAGTCGCCCTCGCGATCCGGCGGCAACTGGTAGCGTTCGCACACCGTGGCGCGATCCAGCACCAGCTCGACGCCGGGCAGCGACCGCGCATAGGTCATCATCGCTTTGATGTCGCAGGGCTTCAGCAGGTGGACGCGGACGAAGCCGCCGAGCGCGCCGTGATGCCGCACGAACGGATCGGCGATCGGACAGATCACCCGCGCGGTGCCGGCACCGAATTTGTCGTTCAGGGCGTCCTCGAGATAGACGACGTTCGGCCGGCCATCCGCGTCCGTTTTGTCGGCCATGCCGTGATCGGCGGTCAGCGCGACGGTGGCGCCGAGTTCGATCAGGCGCGCCATGCGGCTGTCGACCGCGGCGTGGAAGGCATTCGACTCCGCATCTCCGGGCTTGTATTTGTGCTGCACATAGTCCGACGTCGACAGATAGATCAGTTGCGGCCTGGCCGTCTCCATGAGCTTGATGCCGGCGTCCAGCGCGAACAGCGACAGGTCGGCGGAATATTGATCCGGCTTGGCGCGGCCCACCATGTCTTCGCCGCTCTTGAAGCCGAGCGCAGTGAGATCGGCTGAGTTCGGGTGTTCGGATGAGAAGGCGATCCCGTCCATCTCAAAGGCCAGCACCTTGAGCAGCTTGTCCTTGGCGGTGACCACCGCGGTCTTAACGCCCGCCTTGCTCATCGCCCCGAGAATGGTGCCGCAGCGCAGTCGCCGGGCGTCGGTCACCATGATCTCTTCGCCGGTGTCGGCATCGAGATAGTAATTGCCGTTGATGCCGTGGACGGCGGGCGACACGCCGGTGACGATCGAGGTGTTGTTGGTGTTCGTAGTGGTCGGCACCGTGGCCAGCGCGGTGCCGATATAGCCGCCCGACTTGAATGCCGCGATGGTCGGCAGCACGCCATCGGCAATGCCGCGCTCCAGATAGTCGGGGTCGAAACCGTCGAGACAGATCACCACGACGGGCCGTTGCGGCATGGCGTAGCTGCGCCCGTTGACCTCGATCAGAGTCTGCGAGCGGTCGGATGGAGAAAGCGTCGTCATGGTGTGGTCCCGGTGCTGAAGGCCGCCCGTCGTGTCGGCTGATGGCCCCTGGTAGGCTGTTGAGATGTGAGAATCGATCGAATAAAACACACCGAGCTGTGAGAAAAAGTCGTAACAAAAGCGACGTTCATGGGCGCTGCTGTCACACGGAGGTCATGGTGAAAGAACGAGAACTGCCGCTGATCGCGCTTCGGGCGTTTGCGGTCGCGGCGCGCAGCGACAGCTTGAGTGCGGCGGCCGCAGAACTCGGCGTCACCCACGGCGCCGTCAGCAAGCAGGTGCGATTACTGGAGGACTGGCTGGGACAGCAGGTGTTCACCCGCGAGGGCCGCGGCGTCGCGCTGACGCCCTACGGCCGCGTGCTGGCCGAACAGCTGAGCCAGTCGTTCCGCGATATCGAAGCCGCCTGCCACTACGTCCGACGCCGACGCAGCAAGGCGGTGCTGGCGGTCGAGGCGCCGTCGACATTCGCGATGTACTTTCTGATGCCGCGGCTCAAACGGTTCGAGCAAGCCAATCCGGATCTGGCGGTCTGGATTTCGACGCGCATGACCGGACAAACCCCGGACGTGTCCTCACATGATCTCTTGATCACGCGCGGCAGCAGCGAGAGGATCGGCGGACATTCGAAAGCATCCACGGCGTTGTTCGAAGAAACCCTGACGCCGGTTTGCAGCACGGCGCTTCTGCAGAACAGTGCCATCAGGACGCCGGCGGATCTTCTGGAATTCCCCTTGATCACCTCGGCGACGCGGCCGGGACACTGGGAATCCTGGCTGCAGAAAGCAGGTCTGCGCGACCATGTCTTCGAAGGCGGCCACCGTTTCGATCACATGTTCGTCGCGATGCATGCGGTGCGCGAAGGCTTCGGCTCGATCGTGGCGCCCAAGGAATTCTTCCCCGGCCAACCGGAATGGCGCCTGACCTGTCCTTTTCCGGACCTTGTCGTGAAGGGCGAGAAATACTTCGCTCACCCGACGTCGCGGGCGGATTCCCGCTATCTTCGCCGTTTCGTCGATTGGCTCAAGGACGAGATCAAGACGTGACGCATGAACTCCGGCGTTACGTCACGCAAACAACGTCGGCTGCTGCCGTCCGGCGCGTTCCTGGGCTTCGACGGCGGCGACCGCGGTCATGTTGAGAATGCCGCGCGAGGTCACCGACGGCGTGAGAATATGCGCCGGCCGCGCCGGGCCGATCAGGATCGGCCCCACCGGCAGCGCATCCGCCAGCACCTTGATCATCTGATAGGCGACGTTGGCGGTGTCGAGGTTCGGCATGATCAGCACATTGGCCTGACCTTCCAGCCGCGAATGCGGCAGGATGAATTTCCGCGCCGCTTCCGACAGCGCGGTGTCGCCATGCATTTCGCCGTCCGCTTCGATCTCCGGATGATTCTCCGCCAGGATCGCGGTGGCGCGGCGCATCTTGCGCGAGGACTCGGTGTCGTAGCTGCCGAAATCCGAATGCGACACGAAGGCGATCCGCGGCTTCATGTTGAAGCGCTGCACGTGGATCGCGGCGAGCGCTGCGATCTCGGCGAGTTCTTCCGCGCTGGGGTTCGGCCGCACCTGGGTGTCGGCGATGAAGATCGCGCCCTTCGAGGTGATCATCAGCGACAGCGCCGCGAAATCGGTGATCCCGGGCAGCGAGCCGATGATTTCGCGGACGTGGCGCAGATGGCTCATGTAGCGGCCGTCGACGCCGCAGATCATGGCGTCGGCCTCGCCGCGCGCCACCGCCAGCGCCGCGATCACGGTGGCGTTGGTGCGCACCATGGTGCGCGCGGTCTCCGGCGTCACGCCGCGGCGGCCGGCGACGTCGATGTAGGACTGCACGTAGGAGCGATAGCGCGGATCGTCCTCCGGGTTGATCAGGTCGAAGTCCTGGCCGGCGCGGATCGACAGGCCGTAGCGCTTGATCCGTGCCGCCACCACCGCGGGACGGCCGACCAGGATCGGCCGCGCCAGCTTCTCCTCCAGGATGGTTTGCGTGGCGTGCAGCACCCGTTCGTCTTCGCCTTCGGCGTAGATCACCCGCACCGGCTGCGCCTTGGCCTTGGTGAACAGCGGCTTCATCACCAGACCGGAGCGGAACGCGAAGCGCTCGAGCTGCGCGCTGTACTCGTCGAAATCGGTGATCGGCCTTGTGGCGACGCCGGAGTCCATCGCCGCCTTGGCCACCGCCGGCGCGATCCGCAGGATCAGCCGCGGATCGAACGGGCTCGGGATCAGCGAGCCGGGGCCGAAGCCCAGCTCCTCGTCGCCGTCAAAGCCGATCGTCATTGCCTCCGACGGCGGATCCCGCGCCAGCAGCGCGATCGCATCGACCGCGGCGGCCTTCATCTCTTCGTTGATCGCGGTGGCGCCGACGTCGAGCGCGCCGCGGAAGATGTAGGGAAAGCACAGGACGTTGTTGACCTGGTTAGGGAAGTCGGAGCGTCCGGTGCAGATCATCGCGTCGGGGCGAACCTTGCGGACCTCGTCCGGCATGATCTCCGGGGTCGGATTGGCGAGCGCCATCACCAGCGGCCGCTCGGCCATCTGCGCCACCATCTCGGGCGTCAGCACTTTCGGGCCGGACAGGCCGAGGAAGATGTCGGCGCCGCCGATCACTTCGGCCAGCACCCGCTTGTCGGTGGGCTGCGCGTAGACCGCCTTCCAGCGGTCCATCAGCTTTTCGCGGCCCTCATACACCAAGCCCTCGAGATCGCAGACCCAGATGTTCTTGCGCTGCGCGCCGAGCAACACCAACAGGTTGAGGCAGGCCAATGCCGCGGCGCCGGCGCCGGCGGCGACGATCTTGACCTCGTCCAGCTTCTTGCCGGTGAGCTGCAGCGCGTTCTTCACCGCGGCGCCGACGATGATCGCGGTGCCGTGCTGATCGTCGTGAAACACCGGGATCTTCATCCGGTCCTTGAGCTGGGCTTCGATTTCGAAGCACTCCGGACCCTTGATGTCTTCCAGGTTGATGCCGCCGAAGGTCGGCTCCAGCGCCGCCACCGTCTCCACCACCCGCTCCACGGTGTCGGCGGCGATCTCGATGTCGAACACGTCGATGTCGGCGAATTTCTTGAACAGAACCGCCTTGCCTTCCATCACCGGCTTCGACGCCAACGGCCCGATATTGCCGAGCCCCAACACCGCGGTGCCGTTGGTGACCACCGCGACCAGATTGCCGCGGATGGTCAGCGAGGCGGCTTGCGTCGGATCGGCGGCGATGGCGTTGCAGGCGGCGGCGACGCCGGGCGTATAGGCCAGCGCCAGATCGAGCTGGTTGGCGAGCGGCTTGATCGCCTTGATCTCGAGCTTCCCGGGCCGCGGCAAGCGGTGATACGCCAGCGCCGCAGCCTGCAGCTCTTCGGAATTGGTGGCCATGCGTCCCCCCGGCAACGTGTCGGCCTCAGATCACAGCTGCGGCCGTTATTAGTTTTCCGGCAGATTGAGCCGGATGTGTAGCTCGCGCAACTGCTTGGGCGTGACGTCGCTTGGCGCGCCCATCAACAGATCCTCGGCGCGCTGGTTCATCGGAAACAGCGAGATTTCGCGCAAGTTGTTGGTGCCGCACAGCAGCATGACGATGCGGTCGACGCCGGCCGCCATGCCGCCATGCGGCGGTGCGCCGTATTGGAATGCACGGTACATGCCACCGAAGCGGTCGACCACTTCCTGCTCGCCATAGCCGGCGATCTCGAACGCCTTCACCATCGCCTCGGGGCGATGGTTGCGGATGCCGCCCGAGGCGATCTCAAAGCCGTTGCAGGTGATGTCGTACTGGAACGCCTTGATGGTCAGCGGATCCTGATTGAGCAGCGCATCCATGCCGCCCTGCGGCATCGAGAACGGGTTGTGCGAGAAGTCGACCTTCTTGTCGTCCTCGTTGTATTCGTACATCGGGAAATCGACGATCCAGGCGAGCTCGAAGCGCTCCTTGTCGACCAGGTTCAACTCCTCGCCGAGTCGTGTGCGCGCAAGTCCTGCGAAGCGGACGAACTTCGACGGATCGCCGGCGACAAAGAACGCGGCATCGCCTGCCTTCAGCCCAAGCTGCTCGCGGATCGCCGCGGTGCGCTCCGGTCCGATGTTATTCGCGAGCGGTCCAGCGCCCTCGCCGCCCTCGCGCCACATGATGTAGCCGAGCCCCGGCTGGCCTTCGCCTTGCGCCCAGGAATTCATCCGGTCGCAGAACGCGCGGGAGCCGCCGCCCGGTCCCGGGATCGCCCAGACCTGGTTGCGCTCTTCCTCGAGCATCCTGGCAAACACCTTGAAGCCGGAGCCGCGGAAATGCTCGGAGACGTTTTGCATCTCGATCGGGTTGCGCAGGTCGGGCTTGTCGGTGCCGTACTTTTTCAGGCTGTCCGCATAGGCAATCCGCGGCCAAGATTTGGTCACAGGTTTGCCCTTGGCGAAATCCTCGAACACGCCGGTGATCACCGGCTCCATCGCCGCGAACACGTCGTCCTGGGTGATGAAGCTCATCTCGACGTCGAGCTGGTAGAATTCGCCGGGCAGCCGGTCGGCGCGCGGGTCCTCGTCGCGGAAGCACGGCGCGATCTGGAAATAGCGGTCGAAGCCCGACATCATCAACAGCTGCTTGTACTGCTGCGGCGCCTGCGGCAGCGCGTAGAACCTGCCCGGATGAATCCGGCTCGGCACCAGGAAGTCGCGCGCGCCTTCCGGCGACGAGGCCGTCAGAATCGGCGTCTGGAATTCGAAGAAGCCCTGCTCCTTCATCCGCTTGCGCATCGAATCGACGATCGCGCCGCGGGTCATGATGTTCTGGTGCAGCTTCTCCCGACGCAGGTCGAGGAAGCGGTACTTAAGCCTGATGTCCTCAGGATATTCCTGCTCGCCGAACACCGGCAGCGGCAACTCGCCGGCGGGCCCCAGCACTTCGATTTCGGTGATGAAAATCTCGACCTGGCCGGTCGGCAGGTCGTTGTTGTCGGTACCCTCCGGCCGTCGCCGGACCTTGCCGTCGATCCGCACCACCCATTCGGCGCGCAGCTTCTCGGCATCCTTGAACGCCGGCGAATCCGGATCGGCGACGCATTGCGTCAGCCCGTAATGGTCGCGCAGGTCGATGAACAAAAGCCCGCCATGGTCGCGGATTCGATGGCACCAGCCGGAGACGCGGACGGTCTGGTCGATGTCGCTTTCGCGGAGCGCGCCGCAGGTGTGGGATCGGTAACGGTGCATGGAAATCCTGGAAAGCCGTCAGAGGGCAGAATCAATCGGCTCCGCAGCGGCTGCGGAACGGGTCAGGGTTTAGCCGAGCCAACGGGACCGGGCAACCGCGTGCGGCGCAACGGTCCGGCGTGCAATGGCAGGGATCGGCCGGCATTGCAACAAACCGGAACGACTTGCAGATGCAACGCTTGGATGATTGTCTGAGCTTCGATCGATCCCCACCTGGGTGTGTGATGGCCGTGCATTTTCCGTTCGACAACAGCTACGCCGCGCTGCCCGAAGGCTTCTTCGCCCGGGTCGCGCCGACCCCGGTCGCGACGCCGCGGCTGATCAAGCTGAACCGGCCGCTGGCGCGCGAACTCGGGCTCGATCCGGACCGGCTCGACAGTCCCGAAGGCGCCGAAATTCTCGCCGGCAAACGCATCCCGGAAGGCGCCGACCCGATCGCCATGGCCTATGCCGGGCACCAGTTCGGGAATTTCGTGCCGCAGCTCGGCGACGGCCGCGCCATCCTGCTCGGCGAGGTGATCGACCAGAACGGCGTGCGCCGCGACATCCAGCTGAAAGGCTCCGGTCCGACACCCTATTCCCGCCGCGGCGACGGCCGCGCCGCTCTCGGACCGGTGCTCCGCGAATATATCGTCAGCGAGGCGATGGCGGCGCTCGACATCCCGACCACCCGTTCGCTCGCAGCCGTCATCACCGGCGAAACCGTGGCCCGCGAAACCCTGCTGCCCGGCGCGGTGCTGACCCGCATCGCCACCAGCCATATCCGGGTCGGCACCTTCCAGTTCTTCGCCGCGCGGCGCAACCAGGACGCGGTCAAGGCCCTCGCCGACCACGTCATCGCCCGGCATTATCCTAATGCGATCAATACAAAACAGCCATATCTTACCTTGCTGCAAGAGGTGATCCGGCGACAGGCCGAGCTGGTGGCGCGCTGGCTGCTGGTCGGCTTCATCCATGGCGTGATGAACACCGACAACTGCTCGGTCGCCGGCGAGACCATCGATTACGGCCCCTGCGCCTTCATGGACGGCTATGATCCCACCAAGGTGTTCAGCTCGATCGACCACACCGGGCGCTATGCCTATGGCAACCAGCCGCGGATCGCGCTGTGGAATCTGACCCGGCTGGCGGAGTGCCTGGTGCCGCTGATTTCCGACGACCAGGACGCGGCGATCGCCGACGCCGAGGCGGCGCTCGGCCAATTCTCCGAGCAATTCGGGCAAGCCTATCACGCCGGCCTGCGCGCCAAGCTCGGGCTGTTCACCGCGCAGGACGGCGACCGCGAATTGATCGGCGACCTGCTCGGAGCGATGATCGAGCAAGCCGCCGATTTCACCCTGACCTTCCGTGGATTGAGTGACTTAGCCGGAAATGCTGAGACGGATTCGGTGCGAAACTTGTTCGCCGAACCGGCCGCGTTCGACGGCTGGCTGGGCCGTTGGCGGCAGCGCACCGCCGCCGAGCCGCAGGACGCGGCCACCCGCCGGGCGGCGATGCAGGCGGTCAATCCGGCATTCATTCCGCGCAACCACCGCATCCAGGCGGTGATCGAGGCCGCGGTCGAGCGCGACGACTTCGCGCCGTTCGAGGAGCTGCTGGCGGTGCTGGCGCATCCCTACCGGGATCAGCCCGGCTTTGCCGGCTATGCGCAGCCGCCGCAGCCGCATGAGCAGGTCCTGCAGACCTTCTGCGGAACTTGATCGCGGCGGATGGAGCGTGTCTAGTGGCTGGATTCGCCCGCCACTTTCTCTGAAAGCCGCTTGACATATCAGCGCTTTGGGCAGAACGCCGGTCAAGAAGCGTTATGGACAATCCATGGATCTGATCACCACCACCGACCAACTCGCCGCGGTTTGCGACCGCCTTGCCAAGCACCCGGCGATTACCGTCGACACCGAGTTTCTCCGCGAGACCACCTACTATCCGCTGCTCTGCGTGGTGCAGATGGCGAGCGCCGAGGACGCCGTGGTGGTCGATACCCTGGCGCCGGGCATCGACCTCAAGCCGTTCTTCGATCTGATGGCGAATGACGACGTGCTGAAGGTGTTTCATGCCGCCCGGCAGGACATCGAAATCGTCTGGCACCGCGCCGGCATCGTGCCGCATCCGATCTTCGACACCCAGGTCGCCGCGATGGTGCTGGGCTATGGCGACTCCATCGCCTACGACCAGCTGGTCGAGCGCATCACCGGCCACCGCCCCGACAAGACCCACCGTTTTACCGATTGGGCGCGCCGGCCTTTGACCGATGAGCAGCTGCATTACGCGGTGTCCGACGTCACCCATCTGCGCGACGTGTTCGCCGCCCTCGACGCCGACCTGAAGAAGCGCGGCCGCAGCGACTGGGTCAGCGAGGAGATGGAAGTCCTCACCTCGCCCAAGACCTACGACTTCCACCCCGAACGCGCCTGGGAGCGGCTGAAGACCCGGGTGCGCAAGCCGAAAGAGCTGGCGGTGCTGATGGAAGTCGCGGCCTGGCGCGAGCAGGAAGCGCAGAGCCGCGACGTGCCGCGCTCGCGCGTGCTGAAGGACGACACCGTCGGCGACATCGCCACCCATGCGCCGACCAGCCTGGAGCGGCTGGCCGGGCTGCGCTCGCTGCCGAAGGGATTCGATCGCTCGAAATGGGGCGCCGATATCGTCGCGGCGGTGCAGCGCGGCCTCGCCCGCGATCCCGCCACCCTGCCGAAGATCGAGAAGCCGCGCGGCAACGGCAATGGTGCGGCAATCGTCGAATTGTTGAAGGTGCTGCTGCGGATGACCTCGGAGCGCCACGCCGTCGCCAGCAAGGTGATCGCCACGGTGGACGATCTCGAGCAGATCGCCGCCGACGACCATGCCGACGTCGGCGCGCTGCAGGGCTGGCGCCGCGAACTGTTCGGCGAGGCCGCCCTCGCCCTCAAGCAGGGCCGGCTCGCATTGGCGATCGAAAAAGGCAAAGTGGTGCGGGTCGAGCGAACCGAGGTTTAGTCTAGAGCATGATGATTCTACGTTGACGCATATCCGGAATTGACGAAGTAGTTGGCGCATTCGGCGGGTGAGAATTTGCTGAGGAGTGCGCCAATCCGTTTCCAGGTGGCTTCGACGCTGCGTTCCGCGGCCTTGCGCAGCAGGTGTTTGAGCTTTGCGAAGACCTGTTCGATCGGGTTGAGGTCGGGGCTATAGGGCGGCAGGAAGATCAGATGAGCGCCGGCGGCCCGGATCGCGGCGCGCACCGCTTTGCCCTTGTGGCTGCCGAGATTGTCCATCACCACGACGTCGCCCTGCTGTAATGTCGGAACCAGCACCTGCTCGACATAGACCAGGAAGCTTTCGGCGTTGATCGGTCCATCGAATACCCAGGGCGCCGTGATCCGGTCATGGCGCAGCGCAGCCAGGAACGTCATGGTCTTCCAGTGGCCGAACGGGACTTTGGCGCGCAGCCGCTGGCCTTTGGCCGCCCATCCGCGCAGCGGCGCCATGTTGGTCTTGGCCCAGGTCTCGTCGATGAACACCAATCGGGAGGGATCAATCCTGTTCTGGTAGGCCTGCCACCGCGCCCGCCTGCGGGCGACGTCGGGCCGATCCTGCTCGCTGGCCAGCACGGTTTTTTTTGAAGCTCAGCCCCTCGCGGTGCACGAACTTCCACACCGTCCGATAATCCACCGACAGCCCGCGTTCGGCCAGTTCCGCCACCAGCCCGCGCAACGTGAAGGCCGACGCGCGGATCCGCTCAATCAGCCAATCCCGATGCGCTCCGGCGATCTTCGGCGGCACGTAACCGCCGATCCGTCCCGGTGCCGCACTGCCCGTGGCGCGAAGCCGTTGCGACCACTTCACCACACTCGAAGGGCTGATACTCAGTGCCGCCGCCACCGCGCGGATGCTCTCGCCAGCCGCAAGCCGCGCCATCGCCCGCTCGCGCAAATCCATCGACAGGGGTCGCGTCATCCCTGCTGGCCTCCCAATTCCAGCATCAAGCTTGAATCAGAAACCGCCTGATTTGGGAATCCCCCATCGATTCAGCCAAGCATCATCCCGCTCTAGCCTGTGCACGGGCACCCCTCCCCGAGCGGCGAAAGCCGCAGCGAAGATTGTAAGATTCGTGATGGGCATCGCGCCCAGCGGAAGACGCGGTCGAACGCTTATGCACAACAAGGCGATGAGAGCGGCCGCGCGGAGAATGGGCCTAGAAGCGGCCGTTGGAATGCTTGTCAAGGCTTGGGAATAGGCGTGTCGTCGTCGGATTCGTAGTCGAAATCCTCGTCCAAGCCGAGAGAGACGTCGGACTGACGACCATGACGAATGGCCGTGATTTCGATGCCGTCCAGTCCTGAATCGTAGTCGATCAAGTAGTTACCGATGACCACGCGCCTACTCCCCTTGGTCGGGACGAGTTGGAACCCGATCTCTGGATATTTCCCGATGCGTCGTCGAGCAGACCGGATATCTTCAAGAAACGCGGTTGCCGCTGCGGGGCTTCTTTCGGCTAGGTATTTGGCTTCGCGCAAAAGATAGGTTCGCGCGTCGCCGGAAAGTCGGACCTTCATCAAGCCGCCTTCGAATTCACGATGGCTTCGATTTCCTTGATTACGTCGTCCATGTCGTGGACGTCACCGGCCGCGATCTGTTCGCGCCCCTTTGCGATGGCGAGAATATCTGCACCTTCACCTGCGAGATAAGCCTTCAATGCGCGCACAATCACCCAGCTTCTCTTGCGATCAGACGCCGCTGCAATCTTCTCGATGTCGGCCAGGACGTCGAGAGGAAGTCGAATCGTCAAAGGTTCGGACAGGGGGCTCTTGCTCATCCAATTCTCCCGAGTTTGTAACACACCGTATTACATTTTTGAGCGAGCTGCAACTCTTCGACGAGACTTAAGCGCGAGCCCCTGCTGTCGCGGCGGATGGCGCTATCGAGCAGTGAACCACTCCTCGCCGGGGCGACGATGCCAACACGGACCGTCCTGGCGAACGCCTCTTGAATGTTTCCGCCGATCCGGTCGAACCGAGAAGCTCGAGCGCGTCGAGAATGTCGATCTTCTTGTCCTGAGCGAGCCGCCTAGCTGCCTCCCGTCGTTCCGGGGAGACCACCGCGAGAATCCGCTTCTTATGGTCTTCCGCCCCTCACTGGTGTCGCCGACGATGTCGGGATAGGTGGTCCGCGGCAGCCTCTGTCCGATCCCGAGGAGGGTATCCAGCGTCGATCGAAGCGGCAACGACGATTCCGAAGCCGCTGGGCCAACGCTTGCGGGCCAGGAGATCGGCGCAAGCCTAGTCGTCATGGAATTCATCCATGAACGCCTCGACCGAGGGCGGCCGATCATGCTTCCAGCGCGTCGGAAAGAGCGCTTCTCTCGCCACGCGCGAGATTTCAGTATCGCCCCGCCAAAGAGTCGATCGAAACCGCTAAATATGGTTACTACCGGAGCGAATGGGACAAGCAGTTTTGGGAATCCCAAATAGCTTCAGCGAAGCGTCATCCCGCTTACCGCTTAGCGTCGCACGATGTTGCCGGAGCAGCCGACCAGCCGCGCCAGCTGCTTGAAGCGGCTGCCGACCCGGTCGGCCACCAGGTCGACCATGCGATGCTCGAACACCAGCGTCAGCTTGCGGCCCTTCTTGCTGAAATGCGTGGCCGGCAATACCCCGGGACGCGCGGCGCTGATCAGATGGGCGACCCGGAACGCGGCGCCGAGCAGGCGGGCGCGCTCGTCCATCGCCGGCGTCACCATCTGGCGGGCCAGCGGCGGCGGCTCGTTCTGTTCGCCGAAACCGGCATAGCGGTAGTAAACCGAAAGCGCCACGAACGCCCTGCCCTGATGGGTGACGTCGCCGAAATTGCCGTTGATGATCAGGTTGAGGGTCTGCTCGCCGCGGTAATCGGGATGCGCGCGCCAGCCGACGTCGGACAACAGGCAGGCGGCGTGCCGCAACCTGCGGTCGTCGGGCGTCTCCGCCAGCTTGGCCATGCGGACGAAACGGTCGGTCCAGCCGATCAGCTCCTTGGCGTGCAGCGCCGAGCGCGACAGCAACTCGTTCAGATTGCCGGCGGCGCAAATCAGTCCGTCCTTGGCGCGCTCCACCGCGGGCAACTGTTCGTAGAGCAGCCCCTCGCGCACGCCGAAGGTCGAGAACACGATGGTGGTCGGTTGCGCCACGCGGATGATGTATTCCAGAACCAGCGCCGCATAGACCAGCAGCGGGCGCCGTGCCTCGGCGACGGAATCGATATCGGCCAAAGTGTTGGCCGCAGCCAGCCGGCGCAGCCGACGGGCGAAGCTCAGCGCCTCGGTCGCGGGAATCGAATAGCCGTGCATCACCCGCAGCGGATATCCGCTTTGCAGGATGTGGATGCGTGCGAGCGCACGCCAGGTGCCGCCGACGGCGTAGAAGGTGCGCCCGCGCCCGGCCTGCAGCGGCCCGGCATCGGCCAGCGCTGCCTGCACAAGGCGTTCGGCGCGCTTCGGCGATTTTTGCGAGGCGTCCTGCAACGCCAGGCTGCCGAGCGGCAGCGTCACGCCGGTGCGGACCCGATTGCCGCGCACGTCGATCAATTCCAGCGAGCCGCCGCCGAGATCGCCAACGATGCCGTCCGGCTTGTGCACGCCGGAGATCACGCCCAGCGCCGACAATTTGGCTTCGCGCGGACCGGACAGGATTTCGATGTCGACGCCGCAGATCCGCTCGGCATTGGCGATGAATTCAGCGCCGTTGCTGGCATCGCGGCACGCCGCGGTGGCGATCGCATGGACCCGGCCGACCCGCATCACCTTGATCAGGGCCCGGAAACGCCGCAGCGAGGTCAGCGCCTTGTCGACCGCGTCGGCCGCCAACAGTCCGGTCGACTGCACCTCGCGTCCAAGACCGCACAGCGTCTTTTCGTTGAACAGCGTCACCAGGCTGCGCGCCGTCGATTGATAGACGACGAGACGGACCGAGTTCGATCCGATGTCGATGACGGCCACGCTGGCGTCGGGTTTGCGCGTCCGTCTGGTCACCGCGTAACGGTCCTAGGACGACTGCTGCCGCTCCGCCTTGCGGGTGAGCCTGCGCGGCGACGATTCCTTGAGCGACTTTCCACGGCCTGACAGACTCGGATTGGTCATGAAATAATTGTGCACGTTGAAAGGCTCTTCGCCCTTCGCGGCCTTCATACGCGTTGACGATCCATCCGGCAATAACTGCCAGCTCTGCTCGGTGTCCTTCAGGTTCGCCACCATGATCTGTTCGAGAACCTGTTGGTGTACCGTGGGATTTTGCAACGGACAGAGCACCTCGACGCGGCGGTCGAGGTTGCGCGGCATCATATCCGCCGATGAAATATACACCGCCGCCTTGGCGGACGGCAGGCCGTGCCCCATGCCGAAGCAGTAAATCCGGCCGTGCTCGAGGAAGCGGCCGATGATCGACTTGACCCGGATGTTTTCCGACAGCCCCGGAACGCCGGGCCGCAGGCAGCAGATCCCGCGCACCACCAATTCCACCGCGACGCCGGCCTTCGACGCCTCGTACAGCGCGTCGATGATGTCGGGATCGACCAGCGAGTTCATCTTCAGCCAGATCGCCGCCGGCTTGCCGCTTTTGGCGTAGCCGGTCTCGCCGTGAATGTGCGCCAGCATGCATTGGCGCAAAGTCAGCGGCGACACCGCCATCTTCTCGATGTCGCTCGGCTCGGCATAGCCGGTGATGTAGTTGAACACCCGTGCGGCGTCGCGGCCGATCGTCGGATCGGAGGTGAAGTAGGACAGATCGGTGTAGATCCGCGCGGTGACCGGATGATAGTTGCCGGTGCCGGTGTGAACGTAAGTGGTCAGCCCCCCGCCCTCGCGGCGCACCACCAGCGACAGCTTGGCGTGGGTCTTCAGTTCGAGAAAGCCGTACACCACCTGCACGCCGGCGCGCTCCAGATCGCGCGCCCAGCGGATATTGGCTTCTTCATCGAACCGCGCCCGCAGTTCGACCAGCGCCGTGACCGATTTGCCGGCCTCGGCGGCCTCGGCCAGGGTGCGCACGATCGGCGAATTGTTCGAGGTGCGGTACAGCGTCTGCTTGATCGCGACCACGTCGGGGTCGCGCGCCGCCTGCTGCAGGAACTGCACCACGACGTCGAACGATTCATAAGGGTGGTGGACGATCAGATCCTTCTGCCGGATCGCCGCGAAAATATCGCCGCCGTGATCGCGCACCCGCTCCGGATGCCGCGGCACGTAGGGCGGGAATTCCAGATCGGGACGATCGAGCCTGGTGAGTTGCGACAGTTCGTTCATCGCCAGCACGCCGTCGACCAGCAGCACTTCGTCATCGGTGGTCGACAGCGCGTGCTGCACGAAGGCGCGCAGCTCGTCGGGCATGGTGGCTTCGATCTCGAGTCGGATCACCGATCCGCGCCGGCGCCGCTTCAGCGCGGTCTCGAACAGCCGGACCAGATCCTCGGCTTCTTCCTCGATTTCCAATTCGGAATCCCGGATCACCCGGAACGCGCCCTGGCCCTTGACCACGTAGCCCGGAAACAGCCGGCCGATGAACAGCGAGGTCGCCTGCTCCAGCGTGATCAACCGCACCGCGGCGTCCTTGCTGGACGACGGCAGTCGGATGAACCGATCGATCCTGCCGGGCATGCGGATCAGCGCATTCATCGGCTTGCCGTCTTTCACCCGCGCCAATTGCAGCGCGATGGTGAAGCCGAGGCTGGGAATGAACGGGAACGGATGCGCCGGATCGATCGCCAGCGGGGTCAACAGCGGAAAGATGTTGTGGAGGAAGTGATCCTCGATCCAGGCCCGCTCCGACTTGGTGGCGTCGCGGCCATCGAGCAGCGCAATGCCGACCGCGCCCAATATGCCGCGCAGGCCGCGCCAGATCGCCTGCTGGTCGCTGCCCAACCGCGACACCGCTTCGTTGATCAGCACCAGCTGCTCGGAGGGCGACAGGCCGTCCGGGCTGCGTTCGGTGATGCCTTCGCGCACCTGCGCCTTGATGCCGGCGACCCGGACCATGAAGAATTCATCAAGGTTGTTGGCGGAGATCGAGAGAAACCGGACCCGCTCCAGCGCCGGATGGCTGGGATTGACGGCTTCCTCCAGCACGCGGCGATTGAAATGCAGCCAGGACAGTTCGCGATTGATGAACCGCTCGGGCCCCGTCGCAATCACCGAAGCCGGTTCGGTTTCGCCATTTTTCTCTTCAATAGCAATTGCTTGCGACAAGCTCATCAGGTTCATCAATCCATTTGCAATCGAAGACGCGGGGCTGCCGACGATCGGCCGCGGACCTTCGCTGATTGTCGTGACAGTTTTCTGACATTGGGGGGCCTGCGACGCACCGCGTCAAGCGGCGCGGCGCGGGCAAGATGCCGCTATCCGGGCGACGACTCAGAGGTCGCGGAATAGTTCCGCGGCCAGCGCCCGGGTCACCGGCCGGCCGAGCCGCAGCGCCTCGGTGTCGAGCCGCTCCACCGCTTGGCGGGCGGCAATGAACGACCGATCGATCCGGTTCGCCACAAAGCTCACCAGGCTTTCGTCGACGCTCATCTGCCGATCCGCGCAGAATTTGACGATCAGCGCGCGAAACAGCTGATCGTCGGGCGGCAGCAGCGTCACCGCGGGGACCGCGCGCAGCCGCGAGCGCAGATCGCGCAAGTCGACTTCCAGCGCCGAGGGCGGCAGCCGCGAGGTGATCAGCACATAGGCTTGATCCTCACGCGCCAGATTCAACAGGTGGAACAACGCCCGCTCGTCGATGCAGGGCGGGCAGAGGTCCTCGACCACCAAGGCGCCGGTGGCCAGCGCGCCCGGGACCGCCGAAGACGTCAGCGCGTGCGCGGTGATGGCGCGGGCGCCGGCCTGCTCCGCCCAGATCGACGACAGATGGCTCTTGCCGGAGCCTTCCGGACCGGTCAGCAGCATCACCCGGTTCGGCCAGTCGGGCCAATGGTCGATCAGCTTCAGCGCTTCGCTGTTGCTCGGTCCCTCAAGGAAATCGTCGCGCGACAGGCTCTCGGCGTGCGGCAAAGCCAATGCAAGTTGACGAGGTTGAACGCGGGCTACCACGCGGATGACTCCATGCCGGCGGACCCCCGGCGTTCTCGTTCACTCCGGAGCAGATGACCGATCGGAAATGTCATTCTGCTCCAGATGATTGTTTGCGCATGACCTTTTCCGAAAACCGGGAGCGCTTCCGGGAGCCTGCGCTAGTGGCTGCGCTCGATCGTGCCCATGTGTTTGGTCCACTCGACGAGATAGAAGGACACCGAAAGCAAGGTCAAGACGGCCACCGTGCCCATTAGAATAAGATCATAAGGCTGCGGCGAGAACCCGAATCCCAGCGCCGCCAGGATCAGGGCGGCGAATCCGACCTGCGCCACGGTGTTGAGCTTCGAGACCATCAGCGGCTTCATCGGTATCGGCTTGCCGAACACCCACGACACGATCACCGCGCCGACGATCATGATGTCGCGCGACACCACCAGGATCACCAGCCAGCGCGGGATCGCACTCTCGATCCCCAGCGCCACATAGATCGACACCAACAGCGCCTTGTCGGCCAACGGATCGAGCAGCGCGCCGAGTTCGCTCGCCATATTGAACCGCTTGGCGAGGAAACCGTCGACCGCGTCGCTGACGCCGGCGACGATGAACAACGCGAAGGCGATTTCCATTTGGTTGGACGCGATCGCCCAGACGATCACCGGCACCAGCAGAATGCGGCCGAGCGTAATGATATTGGGAATGCTCACGCGACGATTCCGGCTCCCGGCCTCACTGCCAACACGCGACTGAACTCTGGCGACCGGGGTCTGCATCCTGTCTACATAATATAACGCCGGCACGCGAGCCATTGCACGTTGGCGTAATCCGACGTAACCAGCCCGGCATTACAAGGCCCGCAGCCGGGCGGGGTTCCCGTCCGGTCTGGCGTGACGCTATGGTTAATCCAGTCGAGCTGTTTCGCGCACCGGCGCAATTCGCTCGCCGCACATGCCCCAGGAAACGGCTATGACCGACCGCAAGAACGGCCTCACCTATGCCGACGCCGGTGTCGATATCGACGCCGGCAACCGTCTCGTCGATCTGATCAAGCCGATGGTCCGGGCCACCGCCCGGCCCGGCGCCGATGCCGAAATCGGCGGATTCGGCGGATTGTTCGATCTGAAGGCCGCCGGCTTCAAGGATCCGGTGCTGGTCGCCGCCACCGACGGCGTCGGCACCAAGGTCAAGATCGCCATCGAGGCCGGATTGCACGCCGGGATCGGCATCGATCTCGTGGCAATGTCGGTCAACGATTTGGTGGTCCAGGGCGCCGAGCCCTTGTTCTTTCTCGACTACTTTGCCTGCGGCAAGCTCGATCCGGTGGCCACCGCGGCGATTGTCGCAGGGATCGCCGAGGGTTGCCGCGACTCCGGCTGCGCGCTGATCGGCGGCGAGACCGCGGAGATGCCCGGGCTCTACACGGACGGCGATTACGATCTCGCCGGCTTTGCGGTCGGCGCGGCGGAACGCGGCACCCTGCTGCCCGGCAAGGATATCGCCGCCGGCGACGCGGTGATCGGGCTCGCCTCCTCCGGCGTGCATTCCAACGGCTTCTCGCTGGTGCGCAAGATCGTCGAACGCTCAGGCCTCGGCTACGACGCCAACGCGCCGTTCTCGCCGGTGATGACGCTCGGCGGCGCGTTGCTGGCGCCGACCAAGCTCTACGTAAAATCCTGCTTGCGCGCGATCCGCGAAACCGGCGCGGTGAAGGGCCTCGCCCACATCACCGGCGGCGGCTTCACCGACAACATCCCGCGCGTGCTGCCGCCGCATCTCGGCGTCGGCATCGACCTGCCGCGACTGCCGGTGCTGCCGGTGTTCAAATGGCTGGCCGAGCAAGGCGAGATCGCCGAACTCGAACTGTTGCGCACCTTCAATTGCGGCATCGGCATGATCGCGATCGTCAGGGCCGACGCGGTCGAACAAGTCAGCGACATCCTCACCGAGGCCGGCGAAACGGTCTGCCTGCTTGGCGAAGTGATCGAAGCCAAGGGCGAGCACCGCGTGGTCTATAGCGGCCATCTCGATCTGGCGTGGTGATTTCCGTGAAGCGCCGCACCGCCATCCTGATTTCCGGGCGCGGCTCCAACATGGCCGCGCTGATCGACGCCGCATTGGCCGACGCGGATTTTCCCGCCGAGATTGTCGCGGTGATCTCCAATACGCCCTCTGCCGGGGGGCTGGCGATCGCCGCGCAGAGCGGGATTGCGACCGTGGTGGTGGAGAGCAAGCCGTTCGGCAAGGACCGCGCCGGCTTCGAGGCCAAGCTGCAGGCGGTGCTCGACGACGCCCGCGTCGAGCTGATCTGCCTCGGCGGCTTCATGCGGCTGTTCACCGCCGATTTCGTGCAGCGCTGGCACGGCAAGATGCTGAACATCCACCCCTCGCTGCTGCCGTCGTTTCCCGGGCTCGACCCGCACGGCCAGGCGCTGCGCGCCGGCGTCAAGATTTCCGGCGCCACGGTGCATTTCGTCATTCCGGAGACCGACGCCGGCCCGATCGTGATGCAGGGAGCGGTGGCGGTGCGCGACGACGACGACGCCGACAGCCTCGCCGCGCGGGTGCTGAGCGTCGAACACAAGATCTATCCGGAAGCGCTGCGGCTGGTGGCCTCGGACGCCGCCCGGCTCGACGGCGACTATTGCCGGCTGGTGACGTTGCAGAGCTGCGACGACAGCCTGATCGTGCCGCCGCCGCATTGACCTCGGCCGCGACCGCCGCCGACCCTCGGCTGCTTCATTGCGTGGCGCCGCCGGCCTCCTCGGCCGCGGTTTCAAAAAAATGCCGCATCATCCATAGCGCGGCAGGCCCGAGCGGCCGCGACGCCAGATGCGCGGCGCCCATCACCAGATGCGCGGTGCGAGCGTCGAACTCGGCGGGATGGATCACCTTGAGGCGGCCGTCGCGCACGTCATCAGCCACCAGATGCGTCGGCATACTGCCCCAGCCGAGCCCGGCCAGCAGCATGGCGTGCTTGGTGCCGAGATCCGCCACCCGCCAGGTCTGCGACGACAGCACGCCGTAATCGCGCCCCTCGGTCAGCGCCGAGCGATCGGTCAGCACCAGCTGCAGATGGCGCCGGATGACGTCGGTCGGAATCGGTCCGTCGAGCTGCGCCAGCGGGTGGTCCTGCGCCACCACCGGCAACAGCTGCACGGTGAGCAGCGGCACGTGCTGCAGCCCCGCCGTGTCGCTGAACACCATTGAGAGCAGGCCGATCATGCAGGTGCCGTTGAGCACAAATTCCGTCCCCGCCCCCATCGACTGCACGTAAATCCGCGGCGGCACCGTCGGGAATTTCGCCGTGAAGGCGCGCAGCGCCTCGACCAGCCGCGGCATCGGAAACATCGCGTCGATCACCAAGGTCAGTTCGGCTTCCAGCCCGCCGGCCAGCCCCTGCGCCTGGTCGCGCAGCGCCGCGGTTTCATCGACGATGCGCCGCGCCCGCGGCAACAGCGCGCGTCCGGCTTCGGTCAATGACGGCCGATAGCTCGAGCGATCGAACAGCGCCACGCCAAGCTGCGCCTCCAGCTTCTGGATGCCGTAGGTGACCGCCGATTGCGCGCGGTTGAGTTTTCGCGCAGCGCCGGAAAAGCTGCCGTGATCAACCACGGCGAGCAGCAGCTGGATTTGATCCAGGGTGAGAGCATCAGACATGATCTAAATAATAGATCATCCCGAGCTAAACTCTTTCTCTATTTTCGGCCAAATTCCTGCGGTAAACGCTATCAACTTGCAAAAAGGAGCTATTTTCATGGCGCGATCTCTGCTGTTGCCCGTCCTGGCCGCCACTTTGGCCTTCACCGTCCCGGCGCTGGCGCAAACCGCCGCGGCCCCGCAGGTCGAAGCCGGCACCTACGCCGTCGACCCCGGCCACACCCAGGTGGAGTTCGGCGTCTCCCATATGGGCTTCACCAATTTCCGCGGCCGGTTCAGCGACGTCTCGGGCACGCTGCAGCTCGATCCGAAGGCGCCGGCGAAGAGCACCTTCGACGTCACCGTGCCGACCATCTCGGTGAATACGCCGGTCGCCAAGCTCAATGACGAGCTGAAGAGCGACCAATGGCTCGACGCCAAGGCCTTCCCGCAGATCACCTTCAAGGCCACCAGCGTCACCCCCACCGGCCCGAATGAGGCCAAGGTGACCGGCAACTTCACCCTGCACGGCGTCACCAAACCGCTGACGCTCAATGCCAAGCTGCACGGCGCCGGCGTCAATCCGCTGAACAAGAAGGTCACCGTCGGCTTCGATCTCACCGGCTCGCTCAAGCGTAGCGATTTCGGCGTCAAGACCTACGTGCCGCTGATCGGCGACGATGTCGAGATCACCATCAGCGCCGCGTTTGAAAAGTAGAGCTTACACCTGAGAACCGCGGTCGCGAGATGACCCGCTCCCGCTATACCGGCGTTGCGATCGGCCTGCATTGGCTGATCGCAGCGCTGATCGTCGCGCTGATCATCATCGGCCTGACGATGGCGCACGCGCCGATCGCAATGGCGACCAAGTTTCAGCTCTATCAGCTGCACAAATCGATCGGCATCAGCGTCCTCGGCCTCGCCGTGCTGCGGATGTTGTGGCGGCTGACGCATCGGCCGCCGGCCTTGCCCGACACCATGCCGCAACTCGAACGCAAGGCCGCGGCCGGCAGCCATTGGCTGCTCTATCTCCTGATGATCGGACTGCCGTTAACCGGCTGGGCGCTGGTCTCGGTCTCGCCGCTGCGGATTCCGACCGTGCTGTTCGGGGTATTGAGCTGGCCAGATCTGCCATGGCTGCCGCAATTGGCCGACAAGGCGCGCTGGTCCGCCGTGGTCGACAATATCCACGCCTATGGCGCCTTCGTGCTGATCGCGCTGATCGGGCTACACAGCGCCGCGGCGCTGCGACATCATTTTGTCGTCGGTGACGATGTGCTGCATCGGATGCTGCCCGTCGTGAAACCCTCGGGCAAGACCGCGTCGGACGGCGCACATTCGGAAAGGACGCCGACATGACCGGCTTTGCCAAAGCTGCGCGGATCCTGGCCGTTGTCGCGCTCGGCGCAGCTGTCACCGACGCCGCCGAGGCGGCGAGCTGGAAGGTCGACCCGGCGCGAAGCCAGATCGGGTTTTCCGGGACGCAAACCGGCGAACACTTTCAGGGCAAGTTCAGCCGCTATCAGGCGACGATCGACTTCGATCCCGCCCAACCCGACAGCGGCCACGCCCTGATCCTCGTCGAGCTCGGCAGCGCCAACACCGGCGACAAGCAGCGCGACCAGGCACTGCCCGGCGAAGACTGGTTCGACGTCGCCCGCTTCCCCACCGCGACCTTCGAGGCCAAGCGTTTCGTCGGCAAGGGCGGCAACGCTTATGAGGCGCAGGGGACGCTGTCGCTGCACGGCATCAGCCGCGACCTGGTGCTGCCGTTCACGCTCGACGTCGAGAACGGCACCGCCCACGCCAAAGGCCATGTCGAGCTGTTGCGCAACGCCTTTGGGGTCGGACAAAACGCCTGGAACAGCGACGCCTATGTGGGCTTTGCGGTCGGCGTCGACATCGACCTGATCGCGACATCCACCCGCTAGCAAAAACCCCCGGCTGCGCGCCGGGGGCCGTCGTCACGACAACTGCGCGATGGCGGGTTACGAGATCTTCAGGTTTTCCGCGGAGGTCTTGCCGCGATTTTCGACCAGCTCGTATTCGATGGTCTGGTTTTCATTGAGGGTGCTAAGTCCCGCGCGTTCGACCGCCGAGATATGGACGAACACGTCCTTGTCCCCGGTGGTCGGCCGGATGAACCCATAGCCCTTGGTCGGGTTGAACCATTTGACGGTGCCTTTCTGCATCGTCTGTCTCCTCCAGCGCGCTTGCTCGCAAAAGTGGATTCCGGCGTTGCGATCAGTCGGCGCGCATCCTTATGGTCGAGTTGAGAGCATTTCCGACGGCAAGCCGGATCCACCTTGCCGCAAAACACCCACGACGAAAAAGACGCGCCACGCTTCATGCGTGCCGCGCCACAAACCGGCTTCCCGATGTCTGTTTGTTTTCTTGTGGTGAAACGCACAGTCGAACGGCCTAACTCCGATTGTGAAGCGATTGCAACACGAAACGGCGGTATTCGCAAGCCTCCGTGCGAAGCCAGCCGGCTCGGTGCGGCGGTCCTTTTCGCTGATCAGGCCGGATCGATCCGGGCGGCGTCCGCCGCGACCTCGCGCAGTTTCGAGCGCCGCCACAGCGTTCCGACGCTCAGCACCACAATCGCTCCTGCCAGCGACAGCGTGAATTCACCGAGATTTTCGAAGCCGGCGAGATGCTTGGCGACGCCGAACAGCGGCGATGTCAGATCGAGATCGATGCCGATCTGGCCATCCAGCAGCCGCTGCAACCAGGGATGCACCGCGGGATCGGTCGCCATGATGTCGCCGGCGATCCAGCCCAGCAACGCGGCGCCGGCCCACACCAGGATCGGCAGCCGATTCAACACCAGCATGATCAGCGCCGCCCCGGCGACGATCAGCGGGATGCTGATGGCGAGGCCAAGGACCAGCAACGGAACGCTGCCATTGGCCGCCGCGGCCACCGCGATCACATTGTCGAGACTCATCACGATGTCGGCGACGACCACGATCTGCACCGCGCGCCAAAGATGCGAGGCGGCCTTGATGCTGTTCTCGTCGTCTTCGTCTGGAACCAGCAGTTTGGCTGCGATCACGATCAGGATCAGACCGCCGATCAGCTTCAGATAGGGCAGCTCCATCAGCGTCGCGACGATGCCGGTGAAGATGATCCGCAGCACCACCGCGATGCCGGCGCCGAGGATCATGCCCCACAGCCGCTGTCGCGGATCGAGCGCCCGGCAGGCCAGCGCGATCACCAGTGCGTTGTCGCCGGACAGAAGGACGTTGATCCAGATGATTTTGCCGACTGCGAGCCAGAACGTCGGCTGCTGCATTTCGCTATGGAACTGGCCGGCGAGCGTCCCGAGACTTACGGAATCGAAGATTTGCAGCACCCAGTCCACAGCGACCTCACGGTGTGTGGCATAGCATCACGCCAGGCGAGTGTCGATCAATGCCTGGCGTGATGTCGAGATTGAGAACCGATCAGCCGACGATTTCGTTGCCGGAGAAGAACTGCGCGATTTCGATCGCCGCGGTTTCCGGGGCGTCGGAGCCGTGCACCGAGTTCTCGCCGATCGACTGCGCATGCGCCTTGCGGATGGTGCCGTCGGCGGCCTTCGACGGATCGGTGGCGCCCATCACGTCGCGATACTTCAGCACGGCACCCTCGCCTTCCAGCACCTGCACCACCACCGGGCCGGACACCATGAAGTCGACCAGCTCGCCGAAGAACGGCCGCGCCTTGTGCACGGCGTAGAAGGTCTCGGCCTGGTCGCGGGTCATGCGAATGCGCTTCTGCGCGACGATGCGAAGCCCCGCCTGCTCGATCAGCGCATTGATCGCGCCCGTCAGATTGCGCTTCGTGGCATCGGGCTTGAGAATCGAAAAGGTGCGTTCAATGGCCATGTTTTGTCCTTGAGATGCGGAAGATTGGGAGTTTCGGAGAGTTGCGGCGCTTATATCGACGCCGTTCCTGAACGGCAAGCCGCGGCACCGGCGCGCCCACTCGGCCGCCGCGTCCCGCCCGGCGCGCCAAACCCCTCGGTCTCTCGGCCATCGCAAGAAAAACTTAACGCCGCGAGCCCGACCGAGCCCCGCCGTGTCAGGATTCTCCCGACTTGCCACCCAAAAGCGGCGGCTATTTATTCTATTTTTACCGAAACCGCGGGCAATCCCGGGGCAGCGAAACCATTGCAGGGCCGTGGACTTAGTACTGTGAAGACAACATGACACTGGAACAGGCGATGCCGATTGCAAGCGACAGCGAACCACTCGACGGGCGAACCAGCCGCTCGATCTGCCGGGCGATCGGTGAAAAGCTGCAGCAAAGCATGCCACCGGAGCCCCCCAAACTGCCGGACCAGCTTGCGCACCTGGTCGCCGAAATGCGACGCCGGGAGGCCAAAGACTAGCGCCCCGGAAGACCTGGCCCGCATGCGGGGTTGCGTTTGACCGGGGAGCCGGTCACAACGCGCCATGCTCTCACTCAATGAAATCTCGATCCGGCTTGCCGGACGGCTGTTGATCGATCACGGCACCGCGCAGATCGCGCCGGGCGCCCGGGTCGGCTTCATCGGCCGCAACGGCGCCGGCAAATCCACCCTGTTCCACGCCATTCGCGGCGACCTGCCGACCGAAACCGGCAGCATTTCGCTGCCGCCGCGCTGGCGGATCGGCAGCCTCGCCCAGGAAGCCCCGAACGGCCCGGAGACGTTGCTCGAAGTTGTGCTGAAGGCCGATCTGGAACGCGATGCGCTGCTGATCGAAGCCGAAACCGCGCACGATCCGCACCGCATCGCCGAGATCCAGACCCGGCTGGTCGACATCGACGCCCATTCCGCCCCCGCCCGCGCCGCCGCCATCCTCTCGGGCCTCGGCTTCTCCACCGCCGACCAAGCGCGCTCCTGTTCGGAATTCTCCGGCGGCTGGCGGATGCGGGTGGCGCTCGCCGCCACGCTGTTCTCGGCGCCCGATCTGTTGCTGCTCGACGAGCCGACCAACTATCTCGATCTCGAAGGCACGCTTTGGCTGGAGGACCATCTCGCCAACTATCCGCGCACCGTGATCGTGATCAGCCATGACCGCGATCTGCTCGACACCTCGGTCAACGAGATCCTGCATCTGGATCGCGGCAAGCTGGTGCATTACCGCGGCACGTATTCCGCCTATGAGGAATTCCGCGCCAACAAGGAAGCGCTCGACGCCAAGAACTTCAAGCGCCAGGAGGCGCAGCGCAAGCATCTGCAGTCGTTCGTCGACCGCTTCAAGGCCACTGCCTCCAAGGCTCGTCAGGCGCAGTCGCGCGTGAAAATGCTGGAGCGGATGAAGCCGGTGTCGGCGCTGGTGACGCAGGACGTCAAGGAATTCCACTTCCCGGCGCCGGAAAAGATCCTGTCGCCGCCGATCATCGCCGTCGACAACGTCACCGTCGGCTACGACAAGAAGCACCCGGTGCTGAAGAACGTCACGCTGCGGATCGATACCGAAGACCGCATCGCGCTGCTCGGTTCCAACGGCAACGGCAAGTCCACCTTGGTGAAGCTGTTGGCCAACCGCTTGGCGCCGTTCTCCGGCTCGGTGATCCGCGCCGACAAATTGGCGATCGCTTACTTCGCGCAGCATCAGCTCGACGAACTCAACGAGGACGGCTCGCCCTACGACCACGTCCGCAAGCTGATGCCGGACGCCACCGAAACCAAGATCCGCGGCCGCACCGGCGCGCTCGGCTTCTCCGGCAAGGCCGGCGACACCATCGTGAAGTCGCTCTCGGGCGGCGAGAAGGCGCGGCTATTGCTGGGGCTAGCCACCTTCTTCGGTCCCAACATGATCATCCTCGACGAGCCGACCAACCATCTCGACATCGACAGCCGCGCTGCGTTGGCAGAAGCGATCAACGATTATCCCGGCGCGGTGATCATGGTGTCGCATGATCGCTACCTGATCGAGGCCTGCGCCGATCAGTTGTGGGTGGTTGCCGACCACAAGGTGACGCCGTACGACGGCGACCTCGACGATTATCGCCGCTCGGTGCTGTCGAGCCGCGGCATGCGCGCCAGCCCGCGCGATCGCGGCGGCCAGGACGGCGGCAATGATCGCGGCAACGGCAAGGTCGCGCGTGCCAAGGGCGAGAAGAAACCGTCGTTGAAGGCACAGATCGCCGCGGCCGAGGCCGAGATGGAGCGCATCACCGGCATCATCGCCAAGCTCGACACCGCGCTGGCGCTGCCCGATCTGTTCAAGAAAGATCCGAAACAGGCGGCGCAACTCAGCAAGGCCCGCGCCGGTGCCGAAGCCGCGTTGCAGAAGGCCGAAGAAACCTGGCTGGCGGCGAGCGCGTCCTACGACCAGGCGCAGGGGTGAACGGCGTTCGGCTCGAGGACTGATGAGTCCTTCAAAACCTCGGACCGCAAGTCCGCTTCATCATTGTGAATTCGCCACACGACAAAGTCGCCATTCCGGGGCGCGAGTTCGTCAGAACGAGCGAACCCGGAATCTTGCTACGCGTGCAAGAGTCCGCCCCCTGTTGCGAGATTCCGGGTTCACTCGCCGCTCACGCGGCTCGTGCCCGGAATGACAACATCTTACGAACCAGGCGCAGGAACGAACGGGCCGTGTCCCGGGCGCGGTGCAGACCGTCCCTTGGTTTATTCGGATTCCGCCGACCTAAAACGAGGCCGTCATCCCGGATTGCGAGTTCGTAGAACGAGCAAGTCCGGGATCCATACTCCCGGCGGTGATTATGAGTCCCGCAAGGCTTCCAAGGCTTCGGACCGCAAGTCCGCTTCATCATTCTGAATTCGCCACACGACAAAGTCGTCATTCCGGGGCGCGAGTTCGTCAGAACGAGCGAACCCGGAATCTTGCTGCGCGTGCAAGAGTCCGCCACCTGTTGCGAGATTCCGGGTTCTCTCGCCGCTCACGCGGCTCGTGCCCCGGAATGACAGACATTTGTTAGTTAGGCGCAACGACCTGAAAGCGCGCGGACGAGTCGAAACGACTCAGCCCGCCGTGTGCTTCTTCGCCTTCGGCTTGGCGGCCTTCGGCTGCGCCGCCGCCTCCGGCAAGCGCTCGATCGAGGTCAGCCGACCGGCGGTGAAGGTGTAGATGCCGGCGCGCGGACCGCGCGAATAGGTCAACAGCGCCACGCGATCGCCGCGCGGATTGGTCGAGAGGCTGACATTGTCGGGGGAGCCGGCGCCACGCGCGACGTCGCATTCGGTGTGTCCCAGCGCCACCACGCCGATCCGGGACGGCGCCGCGGCTCCGGCGTCGGTCAAGGCGTTGGCATCGGCCGGCGGCGACATGCCGGGGCACATGCCGTCGGCGCTGATCAGATCCTCCTGCGCGACCGGCTTGTCCGGCGTCAGCGGCGGGGTTTCGATCGAGACGTTCTTGATGAACACCCGGCCCGGCCGCGAAAACCATTCGGCGTCGCGCGACAGCAGATCCGAGGAAAACATATCCGAGGTCGCCGAGCAGCCGCCGAGCAGCGGGGCGCCCAGACACAGCAACAGCACGGCATGGCGAGGAGAAATCATCTGTCGCACGGTCACGTTGGTCCCATTTCGCAGCTTGGCGGTTGTAAAAACATCAATTTACGGCACGACCGTGACCGTTTGACGAGTCCAGCACAGCGCGTCAAGGTAGCATCGATTGCCGGCCGTCGCTATCGGCGGCGCGCGCTATTCCCGGCTTTGCCAACCGCCTGAGCCATCGGCCTGGCGGTAGATCACCGCAAAACCGCGCGACTTGCTATCGGTCCAGGCCGCGCGCGCCATCACCACCGAGTCTTCGTCGTCGCCGTTGAACACCAGCACCAGCCGATCGTACAACGCGACGTCCGTCGGCAAGGCCGCATTGTCGATCAGAAACCGGACCTTGGCGCCGTTCGGGTTGGCCTCGTCCGCAGTCAGCACGATCGGCTGCTGCGAGGCGTCGGCTACCCGCCAGGTGGCGTGCGGCAGAAACGAATCGTCACGATAGGTCCACAAATGCGTATCGAGCGCGTCGGCGCGCTCCTCGGTGGTGGCTTGCACCACCACCCGCCAGCCGCGCTGCAGCGATTTTTCCAGTAATGACGGCAGCACCTTTTCCACCGTCATGTTCTGCAAATGGTAGAACAATACTTCGGTCATTTGGACTCGTAGTAATCCGCAACCAACCGATCCAGCAGCCGCACCCCGTAGCCGGAGCCCCAGCTCTGGTTGATGTCGGTCTTCGGCGCCCCCATCGCGGTGCCGGCGATATCCAGATGCGCCCACGGCGTATCGTCGACGAAGCGCTGCAGGAACTGCGCCGCGGTGATCGAGCCGCCATGGCGGGCGCCGGCATTTTTCATGTCGGCAAATTGCGAGTCCATCATCTTGTCGTATTCCGGCCCCATCGGCAGCCGCCACACCCGCTCGCCGGTGGCCTGCCCGGCTTCGGTCAGCCGTTCGGACAACTGATCGTTGTTGGAGAACAGCCCAGCATATTCGGTGCCGAGCGCGACCAGGATCGCGCCGGTCAGCGTGGCGAGGTCGACCATGAATTTCGGCTTGTGCTTCTTCGCCACGTACCAGAGCACGTCGGCAAGCACCAAGCGGCCTTCGGCGTCGGTGTTGATGATCTCGATGGTCTGACCCGACATCGAGGTGACGATATCGCCCGGCCGCTGCGCGTTGCCGTCCGGCATGTTCTCGACCAGGCCGATCGCGCCGACCACGTTGATCTTGGCCTTGCGTGCCGCCAGCGCATGCATCAGCCCGACCACGCAGGCGGCGCCGCCCATGTCGCCCTTCATGTCTTCCATGCTGCCCGACGGTTTGATCGAAATGCCGCCGGTGTCGAAACAGACGCCCTTGCCGACGAAGGCGACCGGCTGCTCGCCCTTCTTGCCGCCGTTCCAGCGCATGATCACGGTGCGGCCGGGCTGCGTCGAGCCTTGCGACACGCCGAGCAGCGCGCCCATCTTCAGCCGCTTCATCGCCGGCACGTCGAGCACCTCGACGCCGACGCCGAGCTTGCGCAGTTGGCTGGCGCGACGGGCGAATTCCACCGGAAACAGCACGTTCGGCGGCTCGTTGACCAGTTCGCGCGCCATGATCACGCCATCGACCACGTGATTCTGCGGCGCGAACGCCTTCTTGGCCGCGGCGACGTCGCGCACCGCGATCGCCACGCTGGCGTTCAACGGCGTGTCCTCGCCGTCCTTCTTCTTGGTCTTGTAGCGATCGAATTTGTAGGCCCGCATCCGCACCCCGGCCGCGACCGCCGCGCCCTGCGCCGGCGTCATCGCGCCGGTCGGCAGTTCGGCGATCACCGTGACGGCTTCCTTGCCGCCGCCGATCTTGCCGGCCAGCACGCCGCCGAGTTTGAGAAAGTCGTGGTCCTTGATGGCGGCGAGCTTGCCAGCCCCGATTACCACCAGCCGCACAGCCTTCAGGCCCTCCGGCGCCAGGATATCCAGCGTCGACCCGCTCTTGCCCTTGAACTGGCTGGTCGCCGCGGCGCGCTTGACCGCATTGGCGGCGGTCCCGAGTGCCTTGACGGTGTCGGGTCCGAATTTCAGCGCGTCGTCGCAGAATACGAACAGCACGCCGCGCGCACTCGTGGCCATCGGAACGAAGCCAACGTTGACGACGTCGGGCATGGGCAATCCTCCAAACTTGGGCAAAAAACGACGGACCAGGCGAAGATCCGCACGAGGTGACTCGCGGAATCGTCGGTTTCGGATCCGGCGCGGGATGAGGCACACTATGACGCTTCATTCCCCATGCTGCCAAGAGCTACTGGCGGCCTCGCCGTTGGCCGAATTTGAACACCGGCTGCCTCGGATATCCACCTGGCAAGCCGGAGCCGGCAGCGAGAAGCGTGGCTTTCGGGTGACATCCGGGAAACATTAACCATCCGGGCAAGGCGCCATGCCACAGCCATTTTGTTGACGGATCAGACAGATGGTAATGGTCCTGTCAGGATGGGGAAGAGCCTGGCGGCGACGGGAGATTCGTTGGCGGGGATTCGGGCGGTGCGCCAGCAGCACCGGACTGGAATTGGGGATCGTGCGGAGCGATGGGGTCAATCGACAGCTACATTTTCCGCACGACGCTGACGTCGTTTGCGGTGATCCTGGCCAGCCTCACCGGCGTGATCTGGATTACCCAAGCGTTGCGCGGAATCGACCTGATGACGAGCCAAGGTCAGACCATCCTGACCTTTCTCGGCCTCACCGGCATGGCGGTTCCGGTTCTGGTGCTGGTGATCGCCCCGATCGCGCTGATGATCGCGGTGGCCCACACCCTGAACCGGCTGGCCAATGATTCGGAAATCATCGTGATGAATGCCGCGGGGCTGTCGCCGCTGCGGCTGGTGCGCCCCTTCATGTTTGCTTCGGTGGTGGTGGCGATTCTGGTCGGCTTCATCTCGGCCTATGTCGCGCCCGAGGGGCTGCGCCGGATCAACCGCTGGGACAGCGAGATCACCGCCGACATCCTGGCCAATATCCTGCAGCCTGGCCGGTTCTCGCAACTCGAAACCAATCTGACGATCAGGGTGCGGGAGCGGCAGCCCGGCGGCGTGCTGGTCGGGGTGTTCATCGACGATCGCCGTGATCCGAACGAGCGGATCAGCATCATCGCCGACCATGGCACGGTGCTGAAGAACAACGACGGCTCGTTCCTGGTGCTCGAAGACGGCACGCTGCAGCGCTTCGAATCGGGCAAACGCGACCCCGCGCTGGTGGCGTTCGGCCGCTACGCCTTCGACATGTCGAAGTTTTCCCGGGCCCGCGACGTCTCCTACGGCATCCGCGAGCGCTATCTGTGGGAATTGCTGTGGCCGGAGCCCGATGATGCGCTGTACGCCCGCTTGCCCAACCAGTTCCGCGCCGAGATGCACGACCGCGTGCTGGCGCCGATCTATCCGTTCGTGTTCGCAGCGCTGACTTTCGCGTTCCTGGGCTTGCCGCGCACCACGCGGCAGAGCCGGAATTTTTCCATGGCCGGCGCGATTGCGGCGGTGTTCGTGGTGCGGCTGGCCGGATTCGCCTGCTCGATCGTGGCCAGCAGCACGCCGGCGGTCGCCATCGCCCAGTATCTGCTGCTGGCGGCGGCGCTGGCGGGAAGTCTGTGGGTGATCGCGCGCAACATCGTCATCGAGCCGCCGGCCCGGTTGATGGAGCTCCTCAACGCGCTGTCGGCGTCGATCGCCCGCCTCCGACTGCGTCCGATGCCGTCATGACCGGACCCCGCGCATGATCGCCAACACGCTCAGCCGCTACTTTGCCGGCCGTTTCGTCACCGCGGCGCTGGCGGTGTTCGCCGGCCTGTTCGTGCTGCTGGTGTTCGTCGATTACATCGATTTGCTGCGCCGCGCCGGCGGACGGCCGTCGATTTCGGCGCTGCTGATCGTGCAGACCTCGGTCTATCGGGTGCCGCAGCTGCTCGAGCGGCTGATGCCGTTCTGCATCCTGATCGGCGCGATGACCTGTTACCTTGCGTTGTCGCGGCGACTCGAGCTTGTGGTGGCCCGCGCCGCCGGAATCTCGGCTTGGCAATTCATGGCGCCGGCGCTGTGGAGCGCCCTGGCGCTCGGCGTGTTCGCCACCGTGGTGTTCAATCCGATGTCGGCCAACATGCAGGAGCGTGCCAAGCAGATGGAGGCCGAGATGTTCGGGGATTCCTCCGGCAGCCTGCAGGACGCCAGCGGTTTCTGGATCAACCAGGTCACCACCGAGGGACAGGCCATCATCAACGCCGCCCGCAGCCAGCAGCAAGGCGCGCTGCTGACCGGGCTGAGCGTGTTCCGGTTCGAGCCGGACTTCTCGTTCAGCGAGCGAATCGAGGCCCGCGAAGCGACGCTGGAGCCGGGGTTCTGGCGGTTCAAGAACCTGCGCCGCTACACCCTCGACGGCCCGCCGGTCGACCAGGACGTTTTTCTGCTGCCGACCACCCTGACCCTCGCGCAGGTCCGCAACAGCTTTTCCACCCCCGAGACTGTGTCATTTTGGCAACTCCCGGGTTATATCCGCTCGTCGGAAAGCTCTGGATTTGCCACGGCCGGTTACCGATTACAGTTTCATAAGCTTCTGGCACGGCCCTTTCTGCTTGCTGCTATGGTTATGCTAGCCGCTTCTGTTAGCTTGCGATTCTTCCGTTTTGGCGGTGTTCAAAAGATGGTTTTGAGTGGCGTGGGCGCAGGCTTTCTGCTCTATATCCTGTCGAAAGTAACCGAAGATTTGAGCAAGGCCGAGTTAATGCATCCGCTTGCTGCCGCGTGGCTCCCTGTGTGTGTGGGAAGTCTCGCTGGTTTTTTAGCCTTGCTGCACCAGGAGGACGGATAGTGGTCGCCGCCCTTCCGGAGAGGCATTTGATTTCGCGGCGCGGCCGTTTTGGCGCGTCTCGCTTTGTCATGTCTCGCTTTGTCACGTCTTCCGTTCTGAGCGCGCTCGGCGCGGTGGTGTTGGCGGCGGCGCTTGGTGTCCCCGCGGCAACGCCCGTGGCTGCCCAGAGTTTCACCTTCAATCAGCCGCCGGTTCGTCCGAAAGCGCCGCCTGCGCCCGATAGCGGGCAGATGCTGGTTCAGGCCACCGAGGTCGATTACGATTACAACAACTCGCGGGTGTCGGCGGTCGGCAACGTGCAGATGTTCTATGGCGGCACCACCGTCGAGGCCGACCGGGTCGTCTACGACCAGAAGACCAAGCGGCTGCAGGCCGAGGGCAACGTCCGCATGACCGATGCGGACGGCAAGATCACCTACGCCAACCAGTTGGATCTGAGCGACGACTACCGCGACGGTTTCGTCGATTCGCTGCGGGTCGACACCGCCAACCAGACCCGCATCGCGGCGTCGCGGGCGGAGCGCACCGAAGGCGCCTATAACGTGTTCCAGAACGGCGTCTACACCGCCTGCGCGCCGTGCCGGGACAATCCCAAGAAGCCGCCGCTGTGGCAGGTCAAGGGCGCCCGCATCATCCACGATCAAAACGAGAAGATGCTGTATTTCGAGAACGCCCAGCTCGAATTCTTCGGCGTCCCGTTGGCCTATCTGCCGTATTTCTCGACGCCGGACCCCACCGTCCAGCGCAAGACCGGCTTTCTGATGCCGATCTATCTCTCGAGCACGGCGTTCGGCTCGGGCTTCGAAGTGCCGTTCTACTGGGCGCTGGCGCCGGATTACGACTTCACCATCTCGCCGCGCTACACCACCACCCAGGGCGTGTTGATGCAGGGCGAATTCCGCCAGCGTCTGCTGGACGGCGCCTATCAAATTCGCGCCTATGGCATCAACCAGCTCGATCCGGACAATTCGAATCTGGCCACCACCGCGCAACGCGAGTTCCGCGGCGCCATCGACACCAAGGGCCAG
Source organism: Rhodopseudomonas palustris BisB18 (assembly GCF_000013745.1). Lineage (GTDB taxonomy): Bacteria > Pseudomonadota > Alphaproteobacteria > Rhizobiales > Xanthobacteraceae > Rhodopseudomonas_A > Rhodopseudomonas_A palustris_F. Next base: position 2,512,570 of record NC_007925.1, on the reverse strand, counting down.
TTCGCGCTGAACGACAAATGGGTCTGGGGTTGGGACGGCGTCCTGATGTCCGACAAGACCTTCTTCGTCGATTACCGGCTGGCGCAGTACAAGGACACGCTGGGCACCTTCCTCAGCCAGTCCAACGAGGCGACCTCGGACCTCTATCTGACCGGTGTCGGCAACCGCAGCTATTTCGACGCGCGGGCGTTCTACTTCCAGGGCTTCACCGGCTATGACGTGCAGAGCCAGATCCCGGTGGTGCTGCCGGTCATCGACTATGCCAACGTCTTCAACCGGCCGATCCTCGGCGGCGAAGTCAGCTACAAGACTAACCTGACCAGCATCAACCGACAGAGCGCCGATTTTGACGCGCTGACGAGCGCGGCAAGTCAACAGGACCTGTGCAGCACCAGCTCGATCGCGCAGATGTCCGCCGACAAATTAGCGAACCTCAGGAACAACTGCCTGCTGCGCGGCATCCCCGGCACCTACACCCGGTTCAGCGCCGAGGCGCAGTGGCGGCGCTCCTATACCGATCCCTACGGCCAGATCTGGACGCCGTTCGCCTCGCTGCGCGCCGACGCCATCGACGCCTCGATCTCCAACCAGCCCGGCGTGTCCAATTACACCAGCGACACCCAGGCGCTGCGGGTGATGCCGACGGTGGGTCTGGAATATCGCTATCCCTTCATCAACGTGCAGCCGTGGGGCACCACCACGGTGGAGCCGATCGCGCAGATCATCGTTCGCCCGAACGAAACCTACGCCGGCAAGCTGCCCAACGAAGACGCCCAGAGCATGGTGTTCGGCGCCGACAACCTGTTCAGCGTCGACAAGTTCTCCGGCTACGACCGCGTCGAGGGCGGCGGCCGCGCCAATGTCGGCGTGCAGGCCACCACCCAATTCGACAAGGGCGGCTCGGTCAACGTGCTGTTCGGTCAGTCCTATCAGCTGTTCGGCATGAACTCCTACGCCGTCGCCGACCTGATCAATACCGGACTGGATTCCGGACTGGATAAGCCGCGCTCGGATTATGTGGCGCGGGCCTCCTATTCGCCGAACAGCACCTTCAAATTCACCACGCGTGCGCGGTTCGACGAGGCCACGGCCAGCGTGCAGCGCTTCGAAGCCGAGGGCAGCGCCAGCTTCAATCGCTGGTCGGTGTCGATGATCTACGGAAACTATGCCGCGCAGCCGGATCTGGGCCTGCTGGACCGCCGTGAGGGCATCCTGGGAACCGGCTCGATCAAGCTCGCCTCGAACTGGGTGGTGACCGGCGGCGCACGCTGGGATCTCGAAGCCAACAAGATCGATCAATACATCATCGGCGCCGGCTATGTGGACGACTGCTTCGTGATGGCGCTCAATTATGTGACCGCCTATTCTTATTCGAACAGTGCGCTGGTTGCGCCCACACTTAGCCACTCCGTCATGTTTCAGATCGGGTTGCGAACGATCGGCACCTTCGCGCTCGCGCAGAGCGTGTCCGGTGCCTCGAACGGCCTGATCGGCCAATAACATCGACGCCGCATCTCCCCCGTGAGTCCGGCCTCGTGTTTGGAGAAATATGGATCTCGATCCGCCCCATGGCAGACCTGACATGACCGCAACCCCTCCCCTCCGTCTGATCCGCGTGGCGCTTTGCTGTGCCGTCGCGATGCTGGCGATCTGTCTCGGCCCGGACCTGCACGCGCAATCCGTCGCGGTGATGGTCAATGGCGAGCCGATCACCAATTACGATATCGAGCAGCGCTCCAAGCTGATGGCGCTGTCGACGCACAAGAGCCCGAGCCGGCAGCAAGTGATCGACGAACTGATCAACGAGAAGGTGAAGATCCGGGAAGGCAAGAAGTTCGGCATCGACCCCAGCGTCGCAGACATCGACGGCTCGTTTGCCGGCATGGGGTCTCGGATGCGGATGTCGGCCGAACAATTGACCAAATCGCTCGAGGGCCAAGGCATCCGACCGGAGACGCTGAAGCAGCGGATGCGCGCCGAAATGGTGTGGACCAGCCTGGTTCGCGGCCGGTTCAAGGACAGCCTGCTGGTCGGCGAGAAGGAAGTTCGGGCGGCGCTCGGCGGCGACGACAAGTCGTCGGGCGAGAGCTTCGAATATCAAATGCGGCCGATCGTGCTGATCGTGCCGCGCAACGCCGCCCCCTCCGCGCGGGAGTTGCGCATGAAGGAGGCCGAGGCGTTGCGCAGCAGGGTGCAGAGCTGCGCCGAGGCCGACGACCTGTTCAAATCGATGCAGAACGCCGCGATTCGCGACACCGTCACCAAGACCTCCGCCGACATCCCGGGGGTGCTTCGCGAGGTGCTGGACAAGACGCCGATCGGGCATCTGACCGCGCCCGAAGTCACCAAGCAAGGCGTCGAGATGGTGGCGCTGTGTTCCCGCAAGCCGACCACCGCGGATACGCCAAAGAAGCGCGAGATTCGCGACAAGATGTTCGCCGACAAGTTCGAAGCCAAATCGAAATCCTATCTGCGCGACGTCCGCAAGGCGGCGATGATCGAGTACCGCTAGTGTCGCGCAGCCGGCGTTGGCATGACGGGGCGCGGCCGGTTATGACGAGCGTCGGATGACCGCCGTGTCGAACAAGCCGCTGGCGCTCACCCTCGGCGAGCCGGCCGGCATCGGTCCGGACGTAGCGCTCGCGGCCTGGCTCGGGCGCGGCACGTCGCCGATCCCGGCCTTCTATCTGCTCGGTGATCGGGCGTTTCTACAGGCCCGCGCCGCCACGCTCGGCCTCAACGTGCCGTTCGCAGAAGTGCGGCCCGATCAGGCCGCCGCGACATTTGCCGATGCCCTGCCGGTGGTCGGAACCGGCCACCCCGTCACCGCCATGCCCGGTCGGCCGGACGGCAGCAGCGCGGCTGCGGCGATCGGCGCGATCCGCCAGGCGGTGCAGGACGTGATCGCCGGACGCGCCGCGGCGGTGGTGACCAATCCGATCGCCAAGAGCGTGTTGTACCAGGCCGGCTTCAAACATCCCGGCCATACCGAATTTCTCGCCGAACTGGCGCGGGGCGAAGGCGCGCCACCGCAACCGGTGATGATGCTGTGGTCGGAGGCGCTCGCCGTGGTGCCGGTGACGATCCACCTGCCGCTGCGCGACGCCATCGCGCAGCTCACCACCGGACTGATCGTGTCGACGGCGCGGATCGTCGCGAGCGCCTTGCGGCGCCACATGCGGATCGCCGCGCCGCGGCTGGCGGTCTCCGGACTCAACCCGCACGCCGGCGAAGACGGCGGCCTCGGCCGCGAGGACCAGAGCATCATTGCGCCCGCGGTCGAGATCCTGCGCCGCGACGGCATCGACGCCCGCGGCCCGCTCCCCGCCGACACCATGTTCCATGAAGCGGCACGCAAGACCTACGACTGCGCGCTGTGCATGTATCACGACCAGGCGCTGATCCCGGTGAAGACGCTGGCGTTCGATCGCGCCGTCAACGTCACGCTGGGGTTGCCGTTCGTGCGCACCTCGCCGGATCACGGCACCGCCTTCGACATCGCCGGCAGCGGCCGCGCCGATCCGTCCAGCCTGATCGAAGCGCTGCGGCTGGCGGCGCGGATGGCCACGCCGACGACGCCGGCATGAGCGGCATCGACGATCTGCCGCCGCTACGCGATGTGATCAAGCGCCACGATTTGTCAGCGCGCAAATCGCTCGGCCAGAATTTCCTGCTCGATCTGAACTTGCTGACCCGGATCGCGCGGGCCGCGGGACCGCTGGACGGCGCCACCGTGATCGAGATCGGTCCCGGCCCCGGCGGATTGACCCGCGCCCTGTTGGCGCTCGGCGCCGCCAAGGTGATCGCGATCGAGCGCGACGAACGCGCGCTCGGCGCGCTGCAGGAAATCGCCGCGCATTATCCCGGACGCCTCGAAATCGTCTGCGCGGATGCCACGATCTACGATCCTCGCCCGCTGCTCGGCGGCGCGCGCGCGAAAATCGTCGCCAACCTGCCCTACAACATCGCGACCCCGTTGTTGATCGGCTGGCTCAGCATCGAGCCGTGGCCGCCCTGGTACGACACCATGGTGCTGATGTTTCAGCGCGAGGTCGCCGAACGCATCGTGGCGCGCGAAGACGACGAGGCCTATGGCCGGCTCGCCGTGCTGGCCAATTGGCGCGCCGAGACCAAACTGTTGTTCGACATCTCGCCCGCCGCCTTCGTGCCGCAGCCCAAGGTCACCTCCTCCGTGGTGCGCCTGGTGCCGCGCGAAACCCCCGAGCCCTGCGATCGCCGGATGCTGGAGCAGGTCGCAGCCGCCGCGTTCGGCCAGCGCCGCAAGATGCTGCGGCAAAGCCTGAAGCCGCTCGGCGTCGATCCGGCCCGGCTCGCGGCCGCCGCCGGCGTCGATCCGACCCGGCGCGCCGAGACCATTGCGGTCTCGGGCTTTGTTGCCATGGCCAGGGAATTGACCGATATACGAGCGATAAAATCGGTCTAGGGAGAACACCACCATGGCGCTGATGCGTCGGCAATCGCTCGTCAAGTTCGACGCACCGCTGTGCGAGACCATCGTGCCCACGCCGCAGCCGCAGGGCCGCGAAGTGTTGGTCCGGATCGAGCGCTGCGGGCTGTGCCATTCCGATCTGCATATCCAGGACGGCTACGCCGATCTCGGCTCCGGCAAGCGGCTCGACACCACCAAGGGCATGACGCTGCCCTTTACGCTCGGCCACGAGATCGCCGGCGTGGTCGAAGAGGTCGGCCCCGACGCCCCGGCCGAACTGATCGGCCGCAACAAGGCGGTGTTTCCCTGGATCGGCTGCGGCCAGTGCCGCGACTGCCTCAACGACGACGAAAATCTCTGCACGCGCAACCGCTTTCTCGGCGTTGCGATCGATGGCGGGTTCTCCACCCACGTGCTGGTGCCGGACGCCAAATATCTGCTCGACTACGATCCGTTGCCGATCAACCAGGCGGCGACGCTGATGTGCTCGGGCGCCACCGCCTACGGCGCGCTGAAGCGCCTCGTCGATCGCAAGCGGCAGCGCAACCTGTTGCTGATCGGGCTGGGCGGCGTCGGCATGATGGGATTGTCGCTGGCGAAGTCGATGTTCAAGCAGGACATCAGCGTGGCCGACATCAATCCGGCGGCGCGGGAAACCGCACTGAAGAACGGCGCCGCCACCGCCTACGATCCCACCGAGCCCGATCTAATCAAGCGCATCATGAAAGAGACCGGCGGCTTCGACGCCATCGTCGATTTCGCCGGCAACGACAGATCGATGGGCTTTGCGACCAGCGTGGTGGCGCGCGGCGGCAAGATCGTGGTGTCCGGACTGATGGGCGGCAGCTTTACGATGCCGATGGTGAACTGGATCTACAAGCGGATGACCATCGAAGGCTTCATGACCGGGACGCTGACCGAAGCCAAGGAATTGCTGGAGCTGGCGCGCGCCGGCAACATCGCGCCGACGCCGATGCAGGAACAGCCGATGGCCGAGGTGCAGACATGGATCGACGAATTGCGCGCCGGCCACGTCGTCGGCCGCATCGTGCTGACCAACTAAGCCGCCATCATAAGCTCTGAAGATAAGGCTCGCCCGGCTGTCGGTGCGGGCCTGAATATTGCCCACAGCTGTTCAGAATTACGGCGCATTGCCACCCCATTTCTCAACGAAAAGTTACCGGCCGAAAAACTCCGGCCAACACCGCATCGTTGAGTAACAAGGGGAACGCGCATGCGACAGCGCAACCGGACATTGTCTTCCGCGGCGGTCGCCGCATGGATGCTCGGCAGCGGCGCCGCGATGCTGCCGCTCGGTTCATTGCAGGCCGCGGACTGCCTGACCGCGCCGAACGGCGCCGCGCCGAAGGGCTCGCATTGGTACTACCGGCTGGAGCGCGAGACCAAGCGGCAGTGCTGGTACACGAGAGCCAAGAGCGCCGCGCCGCCCACCGCGGTCGCCGACGCGGCGACGCCGGAACCCGCCGCCGCCGAAACGCCGGCGCCTGCTCCGTCGTCGACACCGGCGCCACGCGACTTGTCCGACGCCCGCGCCGAATATCTGCCGACCCGCGAATTGACCGACAGCAACCGCGGCAACGTCGCGCCTCCGCCGCAGCCGGCCGAGCCCTTCGCCGCGGCCGGCGCGGTGGCCGCCGCCGCATCACCCGATCTGCAAAGCCAGCGCGTCGCCTTCGCCAATCGCTGGCTGGAGCGCCAGGCCGCGCAGAGCGACGCGACCGCTACGAGCGGCGAGACCGCCGCCGCTACGACCGAGCCCGCGACCCACGCGCCCACGGCCGCCGCGCCGGCGCCGGCCGCCGCCGACAAATCGCTCTGGCTGCTGATCGCGGGACTCGCCGCCGCGCTGGGATTGGCCGGACTGATCGCGCATCTGGTGATGCGGTTCGGCGCGCCGCGGCCGATCATCCGCCGCGACGAGGCGCTGTATCACGACGCGATCTATGACGTTGCAATCCCCGAGCCGCCCTCCGAAGCGCCGTGGATCGAGCCGGCGGCCCCCGTCCATGCCGCGCACGCGACAGCCGATGAGTTGGAAGACGAGCCGCCGCCGATGAACTGGCTGCGCATCGCGCGCGACCGCGGCAAGTCGGCGCCGAGCGACGCCGCGATCGCGCAACTCCTGGCGAAGGCGTCGCGACCGAGCTGACGTCGAAGCGAGACGCCTTGGGGGATCGCATCTGCGTCGGCTGACGGACGCGCTCCAGCGTAAACGAGGCTGTCATTCCGGGGCGCGAGGCCGCAGGCCGAGCGAACCCGGAATCCAGTACTCACTGCCCTGGAATACTGGATTCCGGGTTCTCTCGCGGCTTACGCCGCTCGAGCCCCGGAATGACAGCTACCGCTCCAGCTGCTTCTGCAGATCGCGCACGAAGGCCGTCAGGCCGGTGCGGCGTTCGCGCTTCAAGCGTTCCGCCTTCAGGATCGAGTGCACTTCGGCGAAGGCCTCGTCGATGTCGTGATTGACGACGATGTAATCGTATTCGGCGAAGTGACTGAGCTCGTGGCTGGCGCGGCTCATCCGGCCGCGGATCACCTCGTCGGAATCCTGCGCCCGGGTGTGCAGTCGCTTTTCCAGATCCGCCGCCGACGGCGGCAGGATGAACACGCTGACGACGTCATCTCGGGCCTTCTCGCGCAGTTGCTGGGTGCCCTGCCAATCGATGTCGAACAGCACGTCCTGCCCGACCGCCAACGCCGCCTCGACCGGCGCGCGCGGCGTGCCGTAGCAATTGTCGAACACGTTGGCCCATTCCAGCAATTCAGCGTTTTCGGTCATCGCCTGGAAGCGCGCGTGATCGACGAAGTAGTAGTCGCGGCCGTCCTCCTCGCCCGGACGTTTGGTCCGCGTGGTCGCCGACACCGACATCTTCAATCCGGCGACGCGCTCGATCAACAGCCGCGACAACGTCGTCTTGCCGGCGCCCGACGGCGACGACAGCACGAACATCAATCCGCGTCGTTCGAGGCTTTCCAAGCCGTGACCAGGGGCCGTCATGCTCACTCCAGATTCTGAACCTGTTCGCGGAACTGCTCGACCACGTTCTTCATCGCAAGCCCGGTGTTGGTCAATTCCAGATCGTTGGATTTCGAGCAGCAGGTGTTGACCTCGCGGTTGAACTCCTGCGCCAGGAAATCCAGCCTTCGTCCGACCGCGCCACCCTTCTTGATCATGTCGCGGGCCTGCGCGATGTGCGAGGCGATGCGATCGAGCTCTTCGCGGATGTCGGCCTTGGTGGCGATCATGATCGCTTCCTGATTGAGCCGATCAGAATCAAAGCGATCCGACGCCTCGAGCAGCGCCGCGATCTGCTCGGCGAGCCGCGCCCGGATCGCCTCCGGTTTACGCCCTGGCGCCTGCTCGGCCTGCTTCGCCAGGCGCTCGATTTCGTCCATCCGCTGCAACAAAATCTCGCCGAGCGTGTCGCCTTCGCGCTTGCGCATCTCGACCAGGCTGTCGAGCGCTTGCGCGAAAGCGGCCTCCACCGCGGTCCGCGCGGCCTTGTCCTCGGCCTCGTCGCTCTCCGGCTCGACCACTTCGATCACGCCCTTGATCGCCAACAGACCGTCGACGCTCGGCGCCACCGCGTCGATCCGGCCGGTCAATTCGCCGGCGACCTTCAGCACCGAGTTCAGCACGTCCTGATTGATGCGAATCGTGGACAGCGCGTTGGCGCGCTTCACGGTGAGATTGGCGTACACGGTGCCGCGCGACAGCAGTTCGGCGGCGCGCTTGCGCACGATCTGCTCGATGTCGTCCCAGCCGGGCGGCAGCCGCATCCGGAAATCGAAGCCCTTGGCGTTGACCGACTTCAATTCCCATTCGAACGCATAGGGACCACTGTTTCCATGGCTGCGGGCAAACCCGGTCATACTCGACAACGACATCGCCAAAAGATCTCCACGGATTTCAGGGATTCAGATTCGAAAAACAAGGTGCGCGGAACTTAGCGCGTCCGGCGCCAAAGGGGGACCGCTTTCGCCGGCTGTTCGCCGCTATTCTTGGCTGGCCGGCGCGGTCGGCGCCGCCGGCTGCGCAGCACCTTGCCGCGCCGGCGCGGCGGCACGCGTCCGTTTCTGCGATTTCGACGGCGCAGCGGTGGCCGGCACCGCGGCGTTGGCATCCGGCGCGGCCGGCGACGCCGCCGGCGCGGCGTCGTCCGGCGGCTCGACGGTGTCGTTCTGGATCTGGCGTTCCAGGGTGCGCAGCCTGGCGACGTTCTTCTGGTGCTGATCGTAGGTCTCGGTGAAGCTGTGTCCGCCGCTGCCGTCGGCGACGAAGAACAGATCGCGGGTGCGCGCCGGATTGGCGGCGGCTTCCAGCGAGGCGCGGCCCGGATTGGCGATCGGCCCCGGCGGCAGGCCCTCGACCACATAGGTGTTGTAGGGCGACGGCTGGATGATCTCGCTGCGCTTGATCGGGCGGCCCAGCGTGCCCTTGCCGCCGACCAGGCCGTAGATGATGGTCGGATCGGACTGCAGCTTCATCTTCTGGCGCAGCCGATTGACGTAGACCGCGGCGACCCGGCTGCGCTCGTCGGCCTTGCCGGTCTCCTTCTCGACGATGGAGGCCAGCGTCACCAATTGCTCCGGGGTCTTCACCGGCACGTCGGGATTGCGGCGCTCCCAGATCTCGGCGAGCACCCGCTTCTGCGCCTGCTGCATCCGCACGATCACCGATTCGCGGGTGGTGCCGCGCGGGAATTTGTAGGTCTCCGGCAGCAAGGTGCCCTCGCGCGGCATCTCCCGCACATTGCCGGAGAAGATGTCGTTCTCCGTCAGCCGCGCCAGGATCTGTTCCGAGGTCAAACCTTCGGGGATCGTCACCGCGTGCTGCACCACCTTGCCTTCGACGATGGTGGCGATCACGTCGCGCAGGCTGGCGTTCTTCTGAAACGAGTATTCGCCGGGCTTCAGATCGGCGCGCGCCTTCAGCGCGAACACGCTGCCGATGAAGGCCCAACGATTATTATCGATCACGCCTTCGCGCTGCAGAATGTCGCCGATGTCGCCCATCCCGGCGCGCTGCGGAATGTTGACGATCTTGTCGTCCTGCAAGGGACCGGGAGCTTCGATCTTCTGCTTGCCGTAGACGTAGATGCCGCCGGTGCCGATCATCACCACCAGCACCACGGTGATGATCGCATTGCCGATCACCACCAGCGGATTGCGGGCGCGGTCGGACCGCTTCGGCGGCGGCGGCACCTGCTCAGGCTCCAGCGCGGCACGCGGGCTCTTTGGCGAAATCGGCGGCCTTTCACTCATCGGTGCAACCTGATTCCTGTCGTTCAATCGGGGCCGGCGAAAACGACGATCGTAGCTGAGCTTCGGAAAGTGCCCCCGAGGCAGTGGCGGGCTCCGCAATCGGCATTGCGCGAACCACCGCCCCCATAGGGTTCAGCGATTGCGGCGAAACGGAGGACCCATAGCACCATTCAGCGCTAATTGGTTACACGCTGGACGATCACCGAGGCGTTGGTGCCACCGAACCCGAACGAGTTCGACAGCGCGACGTTGATGGCGCGCGGCCGGGCCTTCAGCGGCACCAGGTCGATCGCGGTTTCCACCGACGGATGGTCGAGATTGATGGTCGGCGGCGCGACGTTGTCGCGAATCGCCAGGATGCAGAAGATCGTTTCCACCGCACCTGCGGCGCCGAGCAGATGGCCGATCGAGGATTTCGTCGAGGACATCGACGCGGTGGACGCGGCGTTGCCGAGCAGCCGCTGCGCCGCGGCGAGTTCGATCTCGTCGCCGAGCGGCGTCGAGGTGCCGTGGGCGTTGATGTAGTCGAGATCGGAGGGCGACAGCCCGGCGCGTTTCAACGCAGCACTCATGCAGCGATAGGCGCCGTCGCCGTCCGGGGTCGGCGCGCTGATATGATAGGCGTCTCCCGACATGCCGTAGCCGACGATCTCGGCGTAGATCCGCGCGCCGCGGGCCTTGGCGTGTTCGTATTCCTCGAGCACCACGATGCCGGCGCCCTCGCCCATCACAAAACCGTCGCGATCGCGGTCGTAGGGCCGCGAGGCCTTGTGCGGGGTGTCGTTGAAATTGGTCGATAGCGCGCGCATCGCGCAGAAGCCGGCCATCGCCAGCCGGCTGATCGGCGCCTCGGAGCCGCCCGCCACCATGACGTCGGCATCGCCGAGCATGATCAAGCGCGAAGCGTCGCCGATCGCGTGCGCGCCGGTCGAACAGGCGGTGACCACCGCGTGATTCGGGCCTTTCAGGCCGTGCTCGATCGAGACGTAGCCGGAGGCCAGATTGATCAGCCGTCCGGGAATGAAAAACGGCGACAGCCGCCGCGGCCCGCGTTCCTTGAGCAGCACCGCGCCATCGGCAATGCCGGACAGCCCGCCGATACCGGAGCCGATCATGGTGCCGGTCGCGCAACGCTGTTCTTCGGTAGCAGGATGCCAGTTAGCATCGTCGAGCGCCTGACGCGCCGCGCACATCGCATAGATGATGAAATCGTCGACCTTGCGCTGGTCCTTCGGCTCCATCCACTGGTCGGGATTGAAGGTGCCGTCGGTGCCGTCGCCGCGTGGCACCACGCAGGCGATTCGGCTGGTCAGATCGGAGACGTCAAAGGTCTCGATCTGCCGCGCCCCGCTCTCGCCGTTGAGGATCCGGTTCCAGGTCTGCTCGACGCCGCAGCCAAGCGGCGAGACCATGCCAAGGCCCGTGACGACAACCCGCCTCATATGCAGCACTCCGGCCCGGGATTCGCGGTGCATAACAAGAAGCCGGTGGACCGCGTGGTGGCGGCCCGCCCGGCTTCGTTAGTCCCGCGCCAGAGCGTCAGCTCTTTGCGTTCTTTTCGAGAAACTTGGTGGCGTCGCCAACCGTCAGAATGGTTTCTGCGGCATCGTCGGGAATTTCGCAGCCGAATTCTTCTTCGAACGCCATCACGAGCTCGACGGTGTCGAGGCTGTCCGCACCGAGGTCGTCAATGAAGCTCGCGCCGTCGACCACTTTCTCGGGCTCGACACCAAGGTGCTCCACCACGATCTTCTTAACCCGCTCGCCAATCTCACTCATCGTTCAAACCTCGTGCTGTTCCATTGGACCCGACCGCTAGGATACGAGCCATCGTGGTGCGTTAACTCGTTAAGTTCCCGTCGCAATCGCGTAAGTCTTGATTATCCCCGTCCCCAGGGAAAGCCCGGCAATCGACCGCAGGCTCCGCACCGCCAATATACAGGGTTTTGCTCTCCCGCAATGGCGTTCTTTGCCCATCCGTTCGTCGTTCGGTTATCATACTTCGTATGTCTTGACTACAAGCCTCCGCCGTAGGCTGCTGCCGACCCGCGGCGGTGGAAAACTCTGGTTAGATCATCGCCATCCCGCCGTTGACGTGAATTGTCTGGCCGGTGACGTAGGCGGCTTCGTTGGAGGCCAAATACACCGCCGCCGCGGCGATATCTTCCGGGGTGCCGAGCCGCCCCGCCGGCACCTTGGTGAGAATCGCTTCGCGCTGCTTGTCGTTGAGCACCTCGGTCATCGACGTGGCGATGAATCCGGGTGCGATGCAGTTGGCGGTGACGTTGCGCTTGGCATATTCCGCGCCGAGCGTCTTGATCATGCCGATCAGGCCGGCTTTCGACGCGGCGTAATTGCCCTGCCCGGCATTTCCGGTGACGCCGACCACCGAAGTGATCGCGATGATGCGGCCGAACCGCTTGCGCATCATCAATTTGGTGGCGGCGCGCGCCAGCCGAAACGTCGCGGTCAGATTGACTTTGATCACCTCGTCCCAGTCCTCGTCGCGCAGCTGCACGAACAGATTGTCGCGGGTGATACCGGCGTTGCTGACCAGGATGTCGAGCTGCCCCATCGCCTTCTCGGCGGCCGGCACCAGCGCCTCGACCTCGGCTGTGTCGGACAGATTGCAGGGCAGCACATGAACCCGCTCGCCGAGCTTGGCGGCGAGTGCCTCCAGCGCCTCGCGTCGCGTCCCGGAGATCGCCACCGTGGCGCCCTGAGCGTGCAGCGCTTGCGCGATCGCACCGCCGATGCCTCCGGTCGCGCCGGTCACCAACGCGGTCCTGCCTGATAAATCGAACATCCCAGTCTCCTTGCAGCATCGGCGGGCCAGGCCGCCGTCTCGGCCCGGCCGAAGATCAGCGCGAAATGCCGCGACAAAGCCGCCGCCGTCAATGATCCACGCGCTTGACACTTCGATTCATTTCGCGCGGCGGAAAGCGCGGATCGGCCCGCGCGGCCATGGCACCTGTCTTGCATGACATTTGTACAACACGGCGCGAACGCGCTGGCCAAGCGACTGGCAACAGGAGGCCTTTATGTCGATCAGCACGAGCACGCCACCATCCCCGGGCCTGAAGAAGGTGCTCGGTCCCGTCCAGCTCTGGGGAATCGCCGTCGGACTGGTGATATCAGGCGAATATTTCGGCTGGAGCTTCGGCTGGGCCAGCGCCGGCACCTTGGGCTTCCTGGTCGCCACCGTGCTGGTGGCAACGATGTACACGACTTTCATTTTCAGCTTCACCGAACTCTCCACCGCAATCCCGCACGCCGGCGGTCCGTTCGCCTATGCGCGACGCGCCTTCGGGCCGACCGGCGGCTTCATCGCCGGCTTTGCCACGCTGGTGGAATTCGTGTTCGCGCCGCCGGCCATCGCCCTGGCGATCGGCGCTTACCTCAATGTGCAATTCCCCGGCATCAACCCGAAATGGTTCGCGCTCGGCGCCTATGTGATCTTCATCGGGCTGAACTGGATCGGCATCGGCATCGCCGCCGCCTTTGAACTGTTCGTCACCGTGCTGGCGATCTTCGAATTGCTGGTGTTCATGGGCGTGGTGCTGCCGGGCTGGTCGCTATCGAACTTCGTCGCCAATGGCTGGGCCGGGAGCAACGCGTTCAACGGCGCGGCGATCTCCGGAATCTTCGCCTCGATCCCGTTTGCGATCTGGTTCTTCCTCGCCATCGAAGGCGCCGCGATGGCCGCCGAAGAGGCCCACCACCCGCAGCGCACCATTCCGCGCGCCTATATCGGCGGCATTCTCACTTTGGTGCTGCTGGCATTCGGCGTGATGATCTTCGCCGGCGGCGTCGGCGACTGGAGCAAGCTGTCCAACATCAACGATCCGTTGCCGCAGGCGATGAAGGTGGTGGTCGGCGACAACTCGGGATGGCTGCACATGCTGGTGTGGATCGGGCTGTTCGGCCTGGTCGCCTCGTTCCACGGCATCATCATGGGCTATTCGCGGCAGATCTTCGCGCTGTCGCGGGCGGGCTATCTGCCGGCGATGTTCGCAGCGCTCAGTCCGCGCTTCAACACCCCGCACCGCGCGCTGTTGGCCGGCGGCGTGATCGGCATCGTGGCGATCTTCAGCGACGAATGGGTGCAGTTCGGCGGCCAGACGCTGACCGCCAACATCGTGACGATGTCGGTGCTCGGCGCCATCGTGATGTATCTGACGTCGATGGCGGCGCTGTTCAAACTGCGGCGCAGCGAGCCGTCGATGCCGCGGCCGTTCCGCGCGCCGTTCTATCCGGTTTTTCCGGCGATCGCCTTCGCGCTGGCGCTGGTCTGCCTCGGCGCCATGGTGTGGTTCAATGGGATGCTAACGCTGCTGTTCGTGGTGCTGATGGGGCTGGCCTACGGTTACTTCCGCTTCACCGCGCATCAGCGCCACAGCGCCGCCCCCGACGACATGCTGGCGACGGTCTGAGCTCTAAGCAACGGCCGCGTGAGCCGCGGGCTCACGCGGCGCCGGAGGCCGCCAGCGCCTGCTTCGCCGGTTCGATATCGTTGGGACCGCCGACCGCGATCCCCACCGCGCCGTCGGCGATGCGCTTGACCAGGCCGCTCAACACCTTGCCGGCGCCGATCTCGAAGAAATGCGTCACGCCCTGGCTGGCCATGAAGGCCACCGATTCGCGCCAGCGCACCGTGCCGGTGACCTGCTCGACCAAGAGGCGACGGATCTCGTCCGGCGCGGTGACCGGGCTCGCCAGCACGTTGGCGACCAGCGGCGCCGCCGGCGGCAGAATCGTCACATCCGCCAGCGCCTGCGCCATCGCCTCGGCGGCGGGCTGCATCAGCGTGCAATGGAACGGCGCGGATACCGGCAGCAGCAGCGCGCGCTTGGCGCCCTTGGCCTTGGCGATCTCGAGCGCGCGTTCGACCGCGGCCTTGGCGCCCGACACCACCACCTGACCGCCGCCGTTATCATTGGCTGCCTGGCAGACCTCGCCCTGCGCCGCCTCCTGCGCCACCGCCACCGCGGTGTCGAAATCGAGCCCGAGCAGCGCCGCCATCGCGCCGACTCCGACCGGAACCGCCTTCTGCATCGCGAGGCCGCGGGTCCGCAGCAGCCGCGCGGTGTCGCTGATCGTCAGGCTGCCGGCCGCGGCCAGCGCGGAATATTCCCCGAGCGAATGGCCGGCGACGAAGGCGGCGTGCCGCGCCACCGAAAATCCGGCTTCGGTTTCCAGCACCCGCAAGGTGGCCAGCGACACCGCCATCAGTGCCGGCTGGGCGTTCTCGGTGAGTTGCAGGGTCTCGGCCGGGCCGTCCCAGATCGTCGCGGTGAGCTTTTCGCCGAGCGCCGAATCGACCTCGTCGAACACCGCGCGCGCCGCCGGAAACGCCTCGGCCAAGGCCTTGCCCATGCCGACCGCCTGCGACCCCTGGCCCGGAAAGGTGAATGCTGCGGTCATTTTATTCCCCGATGCTGGGAAGCTGTCGCTCCAGCGGCCGGACGAGCCATGAGCCCGAGCCACGCGCCAAACGAGCTGTTCCGATCAAATTCTGCGCGTTATCCCTGCAAATCGGCTGGATTTGCCGGACCGCGCGGCAAGCCGGGCCGTAAGACACTGCGGCGGGCGGTTCTGTCAAGCGGACCGCCGGCGGCCGGCCTCAGCCATTCGCATGGGTCGGGTTCCCGGCCAGCGTCGCTTGCCATTCCCCGCAAAATCCGTATAACCGCGCATCCGCAGATCCCGGCCGGGAGCTGAACGGACGGTCTCAGCAATTTCACCTTTCAGGCGATCTTGATGCGGCAGGGCCAGTAGGTCCGTCGTCCCGTGCTTCCGCCTTCTGAGCATTCTCGAGTCCTTTCCGAAGGGTTCGAAGGGCTTGCCGCCGGGACCCGCGCTAACCTTGGAAAGGACAGCCATGCCTCTTTATGAGCATGTTTTTCTCGCGCGTCAGGATGCGAGCACCCAGCAGGTGGAAGAACTGACGACCCAGATCACCAGCGTGATCGAAGGTCTCGGCGGCAAAGTCGTCAAGATGGAATCCTGGGGCGTGCGCTCGCTTACCTACCGCATGCACAAGAACCGCAAGGCGCATTTCGTGCTGTTGAACATCGACGGCCCCTCCGCGGTGGTCGCCGAAGTCGAGCGCCAGGAGCGCATCAACGAAGACGTCATCCGTTATCTGACCGTGCGCGTCGATGAACTCGAAGAAGGCCCGTCGGCGATGATGCGCAAGGCCGACCGCGATCGCGATCGCGACGACCGCGGCGGTTTCCGTGGCGACCGCGAAGGCGGCTTCCGTGGCGATCGTGAAGGTGGTTTCCGTGGCGGCGACCGTGAAGGCGGCGGTTTCCGTGGTGACCGTGGTCCGCGCCGTCCGCGCGACGACGCCGCCCCCGCCCCCGCCGCAGCGACTGAGGAGTAAGAATCATGGCTGAAGCAGGTGCCCGCCGTCCGTTTTTCCGCCGCCGCAAGACCTGCCCGTTTACGGGTCCGAACGCGCCGAAGATCGACTACAAGGATTCCAAGCTGTTGATGCGTTACGTTTCCGAGCGCGGCAAGATCGTGCCGAGCCGCATCACCGCCGTCTCCGCCAAGAAGCAGCGTGAACTCGCCCGCGCCATCAAGCGCTCGCGTTTCCTCGGTCTGCTGCCCTACGTGATTCGCTAAACCTGTTACGACCCGCGGCGTTCGCGCCGCGGGTCCTTGCTCCTTGCCGCTGCTACATGCCATTTTTCATAAGGCGTCGGGTCGTTCCGCGCGCCGATGGTTGGGGTCGATACGGCCTCTAACCGCTCGAAAGGAGCGGGACAGCTGATGATCTTCACCGCCCTGATCACGCTTGCGGCCGGCTCTGCGTCGGCGCTGATGTTCGCCTCGATCATTTCGGGCGCGGTGATCTCGCTGCTGTTGTTCTACCTCGCCCCGCTGCCGCTGATGGTCGCAGCATTGGGCTGGAGCGCCGCGGGCGCCGCCGCGGGCGGCCTGATCGCCGGGGCCGGACTCGGCCTGCTGGTCGGCTTTCCGTATTTCGCAGCCTTTATGATCACCGTGGTGCTGCCGGCCTGCTGGCTCGGCCACCTCGCGCTGCTCGGCCGTCCAGCGTCGCCCGGTCCCTCGCCGGCCGGCGAGCCGCCCGCAATGGAATGGTATCCGGTCGGCCGCGTCGTCGCCTGGACCGCAGGCCTCGCGGTGCTGACCACGATGGCGGCGCTGTTCACGCTGGGCACCGACAGCGACAGCATCAACGACGCGCTGCGCCGCGGCATGCTGCGCGTGATCGGCACCCGCGACAACGCCACCCCGGGCGAAGCCGAGCAGCTGGTCGACGCGCTGGTCAAGATCGCGCCGGCGGCGGCGGCGATCGTGGCGATGATGACGCTGACGCTGAACCTTTGGCTCGCCGGCAAGGTCACCGCGCTATCGGGGCGGCTGCAACGGCCGTGGCCCGACCTCAATGCCGCGACGCTGCCGCCGATGACGCTGGCGGTGCTGTCGCTGGCGATCGGCTTGAGCTTCCTCGGCGGCCTCGTCGGCATGATCGCGCAGACCACCACCACCGCATTGATGATGGCTTACGCGCTGAACGGCCTTGCGACGCTGCACACCCTGACGCGGGCGATCAAGCATCGCGGCTTCTGGCTGAGTTCGAGCTACGCGCTGGTGATGGTGTTCGGCTGGCCGGTGCTGCTGCTGGTCGTGCTCGGGCTCGCCGACGCGATTTTCAATTTTCGACAGCGCTACCTGCAACGCAGCAAGCCGCCGGTCCCGCTGTCCTGATCCGCCACCACATCCGCAACAGATTGCTATTCAACCCACAAGGAGAACACCATGGAAGTCATTTTGCTGGAGCGCGTCGCCAAGCTTGGTCAGATGGGCGAAGTCGTCAAGGTCAAGCACGGCTTTGCGCGCAACTTCCTGTTGCCGCGCGGCAAGGCGCTGCGCGCCACCACCGACAACCGCGCCAAGTACGAGCACATGAAGGCCGACCTCGAGGCCCGCAACATCGAAGCCAAGGCCGAGGCCATCAAGGTCGCCGAGAAGATCGACGGTCGCAACGTGGTGGTGCTGCGCCAGGCCTCCGAAACCGGCCAGCTGTTCGGCTCGGTCACGGTGCGTGACATCATCTCCCAGTTCACCGCCGACGGCGTTCACATCGAACGCAGCCAGGTGCTGCTCGACCACCCGGTCAAGACCATCGGCAAGCACAGCATCTCGATCGCCGTGCATCCGGAAGTCGAAGTCTCGGTGTCGGTGACGGTGGCGCGCAGCGCGCTGGAGGCCGAGCGCATCAACCGCGGCGAAGACATCTCGACCCGCCAGGAAGACCAGGACGCCGCCGCCGAGGCGCTGGCCGCCGCCGGCGAGTTCTTCGATCCGGAAGCGCATAACGACGGCGAGCAGGAAGAAGAAGCCGGCGACAAGTAAGCCGGCGCTACTCACCGGGATCGCGTCCCGGGCGCGGGGCAGCGCCCTTCGCGCTGCTCCGCAGAACCGGCACAGTTACGAGCGCTGCGTTCCGTAACGGCCCCGGCTCTGCAGCGCACCACGCCGCGAGCGCGGCGCGTTGCGCTGCGTCCGGGGCGCGCTTGTCTGGCGATCTCGGCGTTTCATCCATCCGGCTCGGCGCTCAGGCCGGAGCCGAACTCGCAACAAAAAGCCCGGCCTGATCTCAT
This sequence comes from Rhodopseudomonas palustris BisB18, assembly GCF_000013745.1. Taxonomy (GTDB): domain Bacteria; phylum Pseudomonadota; class Alphaproteobacteria; order Rhizobiales; family Xanthobacteraceae; genus Rhodopseudomonas_A; species Rhodopseudomonas_A palustris_F. The sequence goes on along the minus strand of NC_007925.1, from coordinate 2,494,195 downwards.
CAGGTCGGGCTTTTCTGTATCGACAGAGCGAGCAAGTTGCGGCGGGGCCGGCTTGACGTTGCCGGTCCGCCGCGATGTGCCGCTATTTCAGCGGCGGCACCATCTCGTCGGCAGGCGCCGGCGTGGCCGGCGACGCCGCCCCCTCTGAGGCCGAGGGACGCGGGTTCGGCGAAGACTCGCCGTCACTGGCCTTCGGCGCCGGAGTCACCGCGGGCACCGGATCGGACCGCAGCGGCACCGGTTCGGATTTCGCCGGCTCGGATGCTGCCGGCTCCACCGGCTTGGCGGGTTCGGACCTGATCGGCTCGGCCTTGGGGACCTCGGCCTTGGGGGCCTCGACTTTGGGGGCCTCGACCTTGGGAGCTTCAGACTTCGGCGCATCAGATTTCGCGGCGTCGTCTTTCGCAGGCGCGGTTTTGGCCGGTTCGCTCTTCGCCGGCTCGGTGGCGGCGGGAGCGGTCTTCACCGCATCAGCCGGCTCCGGCTTGGCCTCGCGACGATGCTTGCCCTTCTTGCTCTTCTTTTGCCGGGGCGCCGGCTTCTCCTCGACCACCGCGGGCGGCTCGCCTTCGACGGCCGGCGCCGCGATCGCGGGCTTCTCCGCTTCGGGCTTGGCCTGGCGCTTGGCATTGCGATGGCGCCGGCCGGGGGTGGCCTCCTGCGGCGGCAAACCGTCGGCGTTGGGCGGTGCGGCCTCCCGCGGCTGCGCTTCCTGGCGCTGGCGGCGGCTGGGGCGGCCTTCCGCCTGATCGGGTGCCGCACCGGGCGCGGCTTCCGGCTTGCCGTCGCGGCCCGGCTTGGCCGGCGCGACGCCATAGCGCGTATCAGTGGCGCCGTTGGAGATCAGATAGGCGCTCAACAGCGCCGCCATGTCGCTGCTGGTGGTGTAGTGCTGGCGCAGATAGCCCGGCAGCGCGCCCGGCGCCACGGTCCGCAGCAGCCCGCGCGGACTCTTGTGACACACCGTACAGGCGCCGGCGAAAATCTGCGATGGGCTCTTTCCGGCTTCGAGGTTCTGAGCCTGTGCCGGCTGCGCCATGGCGCCACCGATCAGCAGCACGACCGTCGCTAAACTGAGCGCTCGGCTCGACATTCGAATCCTCCAGATGTGGGTAGCGCCGGCAGCGCGGCGGTCACCTTTTAGCCGATTGGGCCGTGAATGGAAGCACCCAGATGACGCATCCCTGTGAACATAACAGCTGGTATTTTTTTGCACGTGTCCAAACTCTTGGCGCCGCGCAACGCCGCGCCTATTTCGATTCCTGGGAGGTCACCCGCGGGTTCTCACCATGCGTTTCATGGGACGTAACCGATGGACAGCCTACTGCGCTTTTTCCTGTCGCGCTTCATCCGTCGCGGCAACATCACGTTTGCCACCGCCGCCGGCACCCGCTTCACCTGCGGCGACGGCACGGGACAACCAGTAGCAGCGAGGTTTCTGACCGCCAAGGCGCAACGTCGGTTGTTGCTCGATCCCGAATTGGCGTTCGGCGAAATCTACATGGACGGCAGCTTCGTAGTCGAGCGCGGCAGCATTGCCGACGTGCTGGCGATCGTGATGGACCAGCCCGATCTGTCGCCGCGCTGGGGCAAGCCGCTGTGGTGGGTGCGCTATCTGCTGCGCAGCTTGCAGCAGTTCAATCCGCGGCGCCGCGCCCGCCGCAACGTCGCGCATCACTACGATCTCGATCGCCGGCTGTATTCGCTTTTCCTCGACGCCGACCGGCAATACAGCTGCGGTTATTTCGAAGACCCCAAGGCCACGCTGGACGATGCGCAACGCGCCAAGAAACGCCATATCGCCGCCAAGCTGATGATCCGGCCCGGCCAGCGGCTGCTCGACATCGGCTCGGGATGGGGCGGGCTGGGACTGTACTTGGCCGGAACCTTGGGCGCCGACGTCACCGGCGTGACGTTGTCTCGAGAGCAATTGCAACTCTCGAATGCCCGCGCCGCGGAGAAGAATCTTGCCGAAAAGGCGCGGTTTCTGCTGCAGGATTATCGCGACGTCCCAGGCCCGTTCGATCGCATCGTTTCGGTCGGGATGTTCGAACACGTCGGGGTGGCGCATTTCGCCACCTACTTCCAACGCTGCGCCGAGTTGCTGGCCCCGGACGGCGTGATGCTGCTGCATTCGATCGGCCGCTCCGAGCAGCCGGGAATCACCAACCCCTGGATTGCCAAGTACATCTTTCCCGGCGGCTATCTGCCGGCGCTATCCGAGGTGCTGCCCGCGATTGAGCGCGCCGGTCTATTGGTGTGCGACATCGAAATCCTGCGGCTGCATTATGCCGACACCCTGAAGGCCTGGCGCGAGCGCTTCCTGGCGCGGCGCGAGGAAGCGGCGCGGCTGTACGACGAGCGATTCGTGCGGATGTGGGAGTTCTATCTGGCGGCCTCGGAAATGACCTTCCGCAAGCAGAACACCATGGTGTTCCAGATCCAGCTCGCCAAGCGTCAGGGCGTCGTCCCGATCACCCGGGATTACATCACGCGTGAAGAAGGTCGGCTGCGCGAGATCGAACGCCGTCAGCGTCCGCAATTTCAACTCGCGGGCGAATGACGGATGCGCGGGACGCCGCCCCATCAATGGCGCAGGGCCGCGCCAGATATTCTCGCGCCGATTGCTCTCGCGCCAAGTATTGTTCCGCGGCGGCGAGCAATGCCGGATCGCAAGGCTGCGCGTGCACGGCGGGGGTCGAGACCGATTCGATCGCATCGACCAGGCCCGTCAGCCAGGCGCCGTCACGACGATCTTGCATTCGCACCTGCTGGGTCATGGTCTACCCTCGGTTTTCCGGACATTAACCCGATCTTAGGAAATCGGTTCCCGAATGCCCGGCCGCTCGCCTGAATTATGTAGCTGAACCGCTTGTCGGAACGCTTAAGCCGACGGGTCCAATTGTCTTCAACCATCGATCTGCGCGAAATGGATCGCGGTGATGCGGCAACAATGAGTCGGCGCAACGACGCGCAGGGTTCATCTGGCTGAACCGCTGCGGCGATCGCGCAAATCCGCGTCAATCCCGACGTGCGGAGCATCGACAGCTTTTGTCCCGCGACGTGTGTGAATCGGGCATAAGCCTGCATGAGGCTTCCGCCCGAGCCGGGAATGGCGCTTTAGTCCCGCCCCGCTCACGACAAATTCCGCTAGACCTATAGAGACCATGGCCGCAACCGATTCGAACGTTCTCAAACTCGCGCCGGAACCGGGCACCCCGGCCTACCGCATGGCGCCGCATAATATCGAGGCGGAACAGAGCGTCCTCGGCGCCATCCTGATCAACAACGACGCGTTCTACCGGGTCTCGGATTTCCTCAAGCTGGAACACTTCTTTGAGCCGATCCACCAGACCATCTACGACACCGCCGCCAGCCTGATTCGCGCCGGCAAGGTCGCCACCCCGGTGACGCTGAAGACGTTTCTCCCCGCCGACACCGACCTCGGCGGCATCACCGTGGGGCAATATCTGGCGCGGCTCGCCGCCGAAGCCACCACCATCATCAACGCCCATGATTACGGCCGCACCATCTACGAACTGGCGCTGCGCCGCGACCTGATCGGCATCGGCACCGACATGGTCAACGTCGCCTATGACGCGCCGGTGGATTTCGCCCCGAAGGCGCAGATCGAGGACGCCGAGCGGCGGCTGTACGAGCTTGCGGAATCCGGCCGCTATGACGGCGGCTTCCAGAAATTCTCCCAGGCGCTGACCACCGCGGTCGACATGGCGGCGGCGGCGTTCCAGCGCGACGGCCGCTTGTCCGGCATCGCCACCGGGCTGCGCGACCTCGATAACAAGATGGGCGGCTTGCAGCACTCCGACTTGATCATCGTCGCCGGCCGCCCCGGCATGGGCAAGACCGCGCTCGCCACCAACATCGCCTACAACGTCGCCCGCGCCTATCGCGGCGAGATCCAGGCCGACGGCACCAACAAGACCGTCAATGGCGGCATCGTCGGGTTCTTCTCCTGCGAAATGTCGGCCGAACAGCTCGCCACCCGTATTCTCGCCGAGCAGACCGGGATTTCATCGAGCATGATCCGCCGCGGCGGCATCAGCGAGGCGGATTTCGACAAGATCCGCGATTACTCGATCGAATTGCAGTCGCTGCCGCTGTTCGTCGACGAGACCGGCGGCCTGTCGATCTCGCAGCTCACCGCGCGGGCGCGGCGCTTGAAGCGGCAGAAGGGCCTCGACCTGATCATCGTCGACTATATCCAGCTGTTGCAGGGCAGCGGCAAACGCTCCGACAACCGCGTCCAGGAAGTCACCGAGATCACCACCAGCCTGAAGGCTTTGGCGAAAGAACTCAACGTCCCGGTGATCGGGCTGTCGCAGCTGTCGCGTCAGGTCGAAAGCCGCGACGACAAGCGGCCGCAATTGTCCGACTTGCGCGAATCCGGCTCGATCGAGCAGGACGCCGACGTGGTGATGTTCGTGTATCGCGAAGAATACTATCTGCAGAACAAGGAGCCGCGCCCCGGCACGCCGGAGCACGAAAAATGGACCACCGACATGGATCTGGTGCACGGCAAGGCCGAAGTCATCATCGGCAAGCAGCGCCACGGCCCCACCGGCACCGTCGACTTGCAGTTCGAGGGCCAGTTCACCAGGTTCAGCGATCTGGTGCAGGACAGTCACCTGCCCGACCGCATGTGAGCCCTTCCGCGCGCGGTGTTGAACCGCGCTAGCGGCGTGCGTAATGTTGCCGCGTTCGCCAGCCATGCTGCCGCGGCTCTCGCGGCCGTGCGATGCCAGCGCCAGGAATCCGTTACAGCATGAACGTCGTCCCCAGTCCGAAGTCGATCGCCCCTGAGTCATCACGCGCGGCAGAATCCGCACGCCCGGCGGCGCTGGCCGCCGCCACCGGGGTGCTCAGCATCGACCTCGACGCCATCGTGGCGAACTGGCGCAAGCTGGAAAAGACCGCGGTGCCTTCGGAATGCGCCGGCGTGGTGAAGGCCGACGCCTATGGCTGCGGGGCCGGCCCGGTGGCGCGCGCGCTATTGGCCGCCGGCTGCAAGACCTTTTTCGTCGCCACGCTCGATGAAGCCCGCGAGCTGCGCGCTGCGGCGCCCGCGGCCGTCGTCTATGTGCTCGACGGCTTCCTGCCGAACTGCGGCGACGCCTATGCCGAACTCGACTGCCAGCCGGTGATCGGCAGCCTCGACGAACTCGCCGAATGGGATTCGTTCTGCCGCCGCAGCTTCTGGAAGGGCGGCGCCGCGATCCATATCGACACCGGCATGAACCGGCTCGGGCTCGGCATCGCCGAGGCCGAAGGCATCGTGCCCAGGATCACCGCGGGCGATCACGGCATCACCCTGGTGCTCAGCCATCTGGCCTGCGCCGAGACCCTGAACCACCCGCTCAACGCCAAACAGGCGAGCCATTTCCGCGGCATCGCCAGCGCGTTTTCCGGGGTGCCGGCGTCGCTGTCGGCGTCGTCGGGGATCTATCTCGGCCAGCAATTCCACTTCGACCTGGTGCGGCCGGGCGCGGCTTTGTACGGCATCAACCCGACGCCGGAGGCCGACAATCCGATGCAGCCGGTGGTGACGTTGCAGTCGCGGATCCTGCAGGTGCGCGAGGTCGCGCGCGGCGACACCGTGGGGTACGGCGCGACCTGGACGGCGCGGCGGCCGACAAGGATCGCGGTGGTCGCGGCCGGCTACGCCGACGGCTATTTCCGCGCCGCCGGCTCCAGCGACGGCACCCGCGGCGCCGACGTGATCATTGCCGGGCAGCGCTGCCCGGTGGCCGGGCGGATCTCGATGGATCTTTTGGCGGTCGACGTCACCGATCTGCCGCCGAACGCCGCGCGGCGCGGCCACATGGCGACGCTGATCGGCGACGGCATCACCGTCGACGAGCTGGCGCATCATTTCGGCACCATCGGCTACGAGGTGCTGACCAGCCTCGGCAAACGCTACGCGCGGCAGTACAAGACGGCGCGGGCAGACCCCGCTGACCTCCCTGCCGCCGCGCCGGAGGCGAAATAGGCAGCCCGATCTCGTCCCGCATTGGATGGATCGGCGACGGGACATGACGCTATGGGCACCAATTTCGGCGACGCATCAGAGGTCGCTCCTTCATCGGCGCTGCGCTGCGACGAAGTGCGCTATCGGCTGCGGCAGCAGTCTTTGCTGGTCGAGTTCGGCCGCCACGCCATGCAGACCCGGGATTTCCGCCAGATCCTGCAGCGCGCCACCGAGCTCGCCGCGGAGGGACTGGAGACCACATTCGCCAAGGTGCTGGAATACATCCCGGAGGAGAATCGGCTGCTGGTGCGCGCCGGCGTCGGCTGGGCGCCGGGAACCATCGGCAAGGTGTCGCTCGGCGCCGACGTCGAATCGCCGGCCGGCTTCGCCTATCAGTCCGGCGAGGCGGTGATCTCCAACCATCTGGAGAGCGAAACCCTGTTCCGCACGCCGCGGCTGCTGGCCGAGCACGGCATCAGGCGCGCGATCAACGTGCTGATCCCGCAAGGCGGCGAAGGCAACGCGCCGTTCGGCGTGCTCGAGGTCGACAGCGCCGAGCCCGGCCAGTTCGACCGCGGCGACGGCTATTATCTGGATGCTTTCGCCGGCCTGCTCGGGATCGCCATCGAGCGTCAGCAAGCCGACGCCGAACTGCAGCGCGCGCTGGAACACCAGGCGCTGTTGACCCGGGAGATGAGCCACCGCGTCAAGAACAGCCTGACCTCGGTGGTCGGGCTGTTGCGGGTGCAATCCCGCGGCGCGGTGTCCCAGGACGTCAAGGACGCGCTCGACGACGCCAGTTCGCGGGTCGCCACCATCGCGCAGGTCCACGACCACCTGTGGCGCGGCAACAAGATCGGCTTCGTCGAACTCACCGACTTCCTGGCCGAGCTGTGCCGCAACCTGCAGGCCAACGCCGGGGGCCATACCCTGCGCTGCCAGGCCGACCCGATGTTGATCTTGGCCGACCATGCCATCCCGCTCGGCCTAATGATCAACGAGCTGGTGACCAACGCGGTCAAATACGCCTACCCAGGCCGCCGAGGCGGGATCGAGGTCAGCGCGCGCGAGATCGACGGCCATCTGCAGCTCGCCGTCGCCGATCAGGGCGTCGGGCTGCCGCCGGATTTCGACATCGAGCAACCGCGCGCCAGCCTCGGCTTCAAGGTAATCAAAGGGCTGGTTCGCCAGTTAAACGGTCAGCTCAAGGTCGAAAGCGGCGCCGGCGGCGGCGCCCGCTTCGTGCTCGAGCTGCCGATTCTTCCCGACCGTTGAGGTTGCGCGCGGCCTCGGCCGTCGGCGGCGCCGCGCTCGAAGGCGCCTTCAGCCGTCGTCGGCGGCGAGCATCAGGAACGCGGTGAGCGCCGCGCCGAGCCCGAGATGCACCGACACGCCGATCACGAACCAGGCTTCCAGCGTGCGCGGCGCGACGCTATCGGCGATCATGTCGTGCAGACCGAACATGTTCTTGAACAACAACACCAGCGCGAAGGCCGCGCCGAGCGCCGCGCCGAAGCCGAATTGCAAGGCGATCTGCCGCAGGATGTACTGCTCTTTGTGCTTGTACGGCTTCGACGGCATGGTGGGGTGCTCTGCTGCTGCGGCCCTGCCCGGCAGTCTGCCACCAAAACCGGGCCGCCGCCAAGTGTGCGCTACACGTCCAGCTTGAAACCGATCTCGATCTCCGATCCGGCGATGCCGCCCCTCAGCCCCCAGTTTGGCGTCGGCACTTCCACCAGAATGATCTTGGTTTCCAGTTCGGGGACGCCCAACGCCGCGAGATTGTCGACGATCGCGCGATACAAGGCCCGCTTGGCCTCGATCGATCGGCCGGAAAACAGCTTGATCTCGACCCGGGTGAAGCGGTCCGACTTGCCGGTCGGCACCGCCCGCCGCGTCGCGTCGTAGACATCGACGGTGATGTCGCGATCCCAGTCCGGGATCTTGATCGTGCTCACCATCGCGGCTTGCACCGCCTCGATCAGTTCGGTGCAGCGATCACGGGCCCATTCTCCGGTGACGATCCGCACGGACGGCATGGCCATCTCCCTTCAACCTGTAGCCCGGATAAGCGAAGCGACATCCGGGTCTTGTCATTGCCCCCGCATATCGCTGCGCTCATGCGGGCTACTCGTTACTCGCGTGCGCGCTACTACCGATTATTCGATCCCCTCGACGATGATCATACGGGCTGAACTGCAAGCATCTCGAATGCTTTTCAGTCCTTGGTAGGTGGCACCATGATAAAACGACTCATAAGCCGCGACTGACGGAAATTCGAACAAGACAAGCCGTCGAGGCTCCCAATCTCCCTCGTAAACCTTGTGCGCTCCGCCGCGCGCCAGATATTTGGCACCAGCGGTTTCCAAGGCCGGCTTCACGCCCGAGATGAACTCTTGATATTGCTCGGGGTCACGAACATCGACGCCGAAAATGACGTAAGCGGCCATCGGAATCCTCCCAGCGATCTGCGGACGCGTATTCTGTCACGGCTTGACTTTGCGCTAAAGCCTAGAACAAATGGCGAACAATAATCTCTCCGTTCTCCGACCAGCGATTCCCACGCCCATGGCCAAAGCCACCCTCTCCTTCGTCTGCCAGAACTGTGGCGCCGCCTATAACCGCTGGCAGGGCAAGTGCGAATCCTGCGGCGAGTGGAACACGCTGGCCGAGGAGGATCTGACCGGGGCGGCCTCGATGCCGGCCTCGATCCGCTCCAAGCGCCGCGGCCGCGCCTTCAAGCTGGAGAGCCTCACCGGCACCAGCGAACAAGCGCCGCGGCTATCGTCGGGCTTAGGCGAACTCGACCGCGTCACCGGCGGCGGCTTCGTCCGCGGCTCGGTGCTGCTGGTCGGCGGCGATCCCGGGATCGGCAAGTCGACGCTGCTGACGCAAGCCACCAGCCTGATGGCGCGCGAAGGCCACCGCATCGTCTATATCTCCGGCGAAGAGGCGGTGGCGCAGGTGCGGCTGCGGGCGACGCGGCTGGGGCTCGCCGACGCCGCGGTGCAGCTCGCCGCCGAGACCTCGGTCGAGGACATCATCACCACGCTGTCGGAAGGCGCGGTGCCGCGGCTGATCGTGATCGATTCGATTCAAACCATGTGGACCGACACCGTGGAATCCGCGCCCGGCACGGTGACCCAGGTCCGCGCCTCGGCGCAGGCGCTGATCAGGTTTGCCAAGAAATCCGGTGCTGCGATCATCCTGGTCGGCCACGTCACCAAGGACGGCCAGATCGCCGGCCCGCGCGTGGTCGAACACATGGTCGACGCGGTGCTGTCGTTCGAGGGCGAAGGCTCGCAGCAGTTCCGGATTTTGCGCGCGGTGAAGAACCGCTTCGGCCCGACCGACGAGATCGGCGTGTTCGAGATGACCGGCTTGGGGCTTCGCGAAGTCGCCAATCCGTCCGAGCTGTTTTTGTCGGAGCGCGATCTCGGCAGCCCCGGCACCGCGGTGTTCGCCGGCATGGAAGGCACCCGCCCAGTGCTGGTGGAATTGCAGGCTTTGGTGGTGCCAACCACGCTCGGCACGCCGCGGCGCGCGGTGGTCGGCTGGGACTCTTCCCGGCTGTCGATGGTGCTGGCGGTGCTGGAGGCGCATTGCGGCGTCAAGCTCTCCGGCTACGACGTCTATTTCAACGTCGCCGGCGGCCTGCGAATCAACGAGCCCGCGGCTGATCTGGCCGCCGCCGCCGCTTTGGTGTCGTCGCTGGCCAATGCGCCGTTGCCGACCGATGCTGTGTATTTCGGCGAAATCTCGCTGTCCGGCGCGGTGCGGCCGGTGGCGCAGAGCTCGGCGCGGCTGAAGGAAGCCGCCAAACTGGGCTTTGCCCGCGCCATCCTGCCGGAGACCGCGCGCGGCGACGCCGGCGGCGATGCCGGGCTCACCCTCAACACCGTCGGCGGGCTGTCCGGCCTCGTCGCCGATATCGCCGCGCGAGGCAGCCCGAAGCCCGGCCGCGACAACGGTAAAAGCACAGCGCCGGAGAAAAACGCCGCGCCGGCGCGATTCCGTCGTCAGGAAGGCTAATGCCCGCGTGACCTCGGCCGGCGCCGCCGCTATAACCCGGCGGCGCGGCATCCGAGCAAGTTGTGACACGGACTATTAAGCCATCGGACCAATGGTGTCCTGACGGTTCCGTTGGCGATTTTCCGGTGTTGCAAGCCGTGCGATATGACACTCACTGAAGACCACCCGGCGCCACGCCGATTCGCGGTTTCGATTCACGAGCGGACCTGACCAGCCGATGCCGATTACCATTCTCGATCTCGTCCTGCTCGCGGTGATGTTGATATCGGGCCTGCTGGCGATGGTCCGCGGCTTCATGCGCGAAATCCTGTCGATCGCCGCCTGGGGCGCCGCCGCGCTGGTGACGCTGTACGCCTATCAAAAGCTGCTGCCGACCGCGAAAACCTATTTCAGCAGCGACACCGTCGCCTCCGCGGTGGTGATCGCCGGCGTCTTCATCGGCACGCTGGTGATCGTCTCGATCATCACCGTGCGAATCTCCGACATGATCCTGGATTCGCGAATCGGCGCGCTCGATCGCACGCTGGGCTTCCTGTTCGGGCTCGCGCGTGGGTTGTTAATCGTGGTGGTCGCCTATCAATTCTTCATCTGGCTGGTCCCCGACAAGCAGCGTCCGGATTGGGTCACGGCTGCGAAATCGCGCACGGTGTTGCAGGGAACCGGGGATTGGCTGATGGCGCTCTTGCCGGACGACCCTGAAAATACCATCTTGAAGAGGTTCAAGAAGAACAAGCCGGAAGATGATCAAACCGACGCCGATCAGGCGACACCGCCGGCTGCCGAGGGCTCCGAGGGCTATCCGAAGAACGCCCGGGACGATTTGAAGAAGCTGATCGAAGGCAAGCCGGCCAAACGCTAGTTTGAGCGAGGATAGAGGCGTGATGAACGATATGCAGAGCCCGCCCGAAGCAGCGAAGTCGCCCGACATGGATCCGCAGATGCAGGATTTCGACATGGACGGCGACACGCTGCGCGAAGAGTGCGGCGTATTCGGCATCTTCGGTCATCCCGATGCCGCGGCGATCACCGCGCTCGGGCTGCACGCCCTGCAACATCGCGGTCAGGAGGCCGCCGGCATCGTCTCGTTCGAGGGCGGCCGGTTTCATTCCGAGCGTAGGCTCGGCCTGGTCGGCGACACCTTCTCCCGCGCCGACGTGATCGCGCGGCTGCCCGGCACCGCCGCGGTCGGCCATGTGCGCTATTCCACCACCGGCGAAACCATTTTGCGCAACGTGCAGCCGCTGTTTGCCGAACTCAACGCCGGCGGCTTCGCGATCGGCCACAACGGCAATCTCACCAACGGCCTGACGCTACGCCGCGAACTGGTGCGCAACGGCGCGATGATGCAGTCGACCACCGATACCGAGGTGATCCTGCATCTGGTGGCGCATTCCAAGCGCGCCCGCTTCGTCGATCGTTTCATCGAGGCACTGCGCGCCATCGAGGGCGCCTATTCGCTGGTGTCGCTGACCAACAAGAAGCTGATCGGCGCCCGCGATCCGCTGGGGATTCGCCCCTTGGTGCTCGGCGAACTCGACGATTGTCCGATTCTCGCCTCGGAGACCTGCGCGCTCGACATCATCGGCGCCAAATACGTCCGCGACATCGAGCCCGGCGAAGTCATCGTGTTCGACCGCCACGGCGTCACCAGCCACAAGCCGTTTCCGCCGATGCCGGCGCGGCCCTGCATCTTCGAATACATCTACTTCGCCAGGCCGGATTCCGTGGTCGGCGGCCGTTCGGTCTATGACGTGCGCAAGGCGTTCGGCCAGCAATTGGCGCGCGAAAGCCATGTCGACGCCGACGTCGTGGTGCCGGTGCCGGATTCCGGCGTGCCGGCCGCGATCGGCTATTCGCGGCAGTCCGGCGTGCCGTTCGAACTCGGCATCATCCGCAATCACTATGTCGGCCGCACCTTCATTCAGCCGACCCAGAGCGTGCGCGAGCTCGGCGTCCGCATGAAGCATTCCGCCAACCGCGCCGCGATCGAAGGCAAGCGCATCGTGCTGATCGACGATTCGCTGGTGCGCGGCACCACCTCGAAGAAGATCGTCAAGATGATGCGCGACGCCGGCGCCAGCGAAGTGCATTTCCGCATCGCCTCGCCGCCGATCACCCATCCGGATTACTACGGCATCGACACCCCGGACCGCGCCGGCCTGTTGGCGGCCACGCATAATCTGGAAGAGATGCGCGAACTGATCGGCGCCGATTCGCTGGCGTTCCTGTCGGTCGACGGCATCTACCGCGCGATGGGCGAACCCGGCCGCGATCCGGCGCATCCGAAGTTCACCGACCATTGCTTCACCGGCGACTATCCGACCGCGCTGACCGACCTCAACCAGACCGAAGCGCAGCCGCGGCAATTGTCGCTGCTGGCGGAAGCCAGCTGACGCCGCCACAATGGCGAAGGCCGCGATATTTGTCGCCGTCTGGCTCGGCTGCATTGCGGCCGGCTATGTGGTGCCGATGCAGCATGGCAACGACGTGGTCACAAGCGCGCTCGCGGCGGCCGCTCTGATGATCATCGGCGCCGGCGTCGGGCCGTACCTGGCGCTTGCCATCGTCCGGCGGATCTTCAATTGATCGGACGCCACGCCCGGCCGCATCAAGCGAAAGTTCGTCACGCCCGGCCTTGTGCCGGGGCTCAAGGTCTTTAAAAGACGCTGTGAATCGCCGGCCTGTGCCCGGCCGTGACGGATCACAACGCGCCATGACCCTGCCCCTCGCCTCCCGTATCGCTCTCGTCACCGGCGCCTCGCGCGGCCTCGGCTACGCCACCGCCCGCGCCCTGGCCAAGGCCGGCGCCCATGTCGTCGCGGTGGCGCGCACCCAGGGCGGGCTGGAAGAGCTCGACGACGAGATTCGCAAAGCCAGCGGCGAAGGCGCCACGCTGGTGCCGCTCGACCTCACCGATCTCGAAGCCATCGCAAGGCTCGGCGGCGCGCTGCACGAGCGCCACGGCAAGCTCGATATTTTCGTGGGCAACGCCGGCATCGCCGGGCCGTCGTCGCCGCTCGGCCATATCGCGCCGAAGCCGTGGGGCGACGTGATGGCGATCAACCTCAACGCCAATTTCCAGCTGATCCGCTGCATGGAGCCGCTGCTGCGGGTTTCCGACGCCGGCCGCGCGGTGATGATCAGCTGCGACGAGGCGCGCCGCGCGCCGGCCTATCGCGGCCCCGCCGCGGCCTCGAAAGCCGCGCTGGAAACCTTGACCCGGGTGTGGGCGGCGGAAAACGCCACCACGGCGCTGCGCGTCAACCTGTTCGATCCCGGCCCGGTGCGCACCCGGCTGCGCGCCACCATCATGCCGGGCGAAGATCCGGAGACCCTGCCCACCGCGGCCGAGGTCGCCGAAGCGCTGCTGCCGCTGTGCCTGCCGTCGTGCGACGACAACGGCAAGCTCTACGACTACGCGAGCCGCACGCTGCGGGACTTTGCCGCTGCGGTGTAGCGCCCGCCAACTATACTGCGGTCATCGCCCGCGAAAGCGGGCGACCCAGTATCCCAGGGAGCTCGTGACGGAACGGAAAAGCTCCGGCGTACTGGATCCCCGCTTTCGCGGGGATGACAGCCGTGCTTTTGGCTAGCCGCTCAGCGCTCTTGCGCCGCCTGCTACCTGTTCATCGCCGCCACCGCGCTGCCTGCGATCAGCATCGACACCAGCAACAGCGCACCCGCCACAATGAACGGCGCGCCGGGCAGATGCAGCGGCGTGCCATCGGCGATGAAGAACGCGAAGATCAGCGTGAACAGCGACGGGCCGACCAGTTCGGCGACGCTGTTGACGCTGGTGTTGGCGCCCTGCAACTGGCCCTGCTGGTCCGCCGGCACCAGCCGCGTCATCAGGCTCGAGGTCGCGGGTCCGGCGATGCCCCAGATCGTCATCACCGGGATGCCGATCCAGAACAGCGGCCCGTTCGGCGCGAACGCGTAGATCGCAAAGCCGAGCGCGCCGCCGCCATAGCCAAGAATCATCGCCCAGCGCTCGCCGAGCAGCTTCAGCGACGGCCCGACCAGCCCGCCCTGCACGATGGTGGTGCATAGTCCGACGAAGGCCAGCGCCAGCCCGACCGTGGTCTGGTCCCATCCGTAACGATAGGTGGTGTAGAGCACGAAGGTCGCCGGCAGCGCGACATGCGCCACCTCGGCGCAGAACGTCACCACGGCGAGCGCCGCCAGCGTGGCGTTGGAGCGCAGCAGCCGCAGCGCGCCGAGCGGGTTGGCGCTGCGCCATTTGAACGGCGAGCGGCGCTCTTTCGGCAGCGATTCCGGCAATACGAAGTAGCCGTACATCGCGTTGGCGAGGCTGAGCCCGGCGGCGACCCAGAACGGCAGCCGCGGATCGACGCCGCCGAGCAGTCCGCCGATCGCCGGGCCGAAGATGAAGCCGAGCCCGAACGCCGCCCCGATCTTGCCGAACACCGCGGCGCGTTTCTCCGGCGCCGTGACGTCGGCGATATAGGCGAACGAGGTCGAAATGCTCGCCGAGGTGACGCCGGAAATCATCCGGCCGACGAACAGCCAGATCAGCGACGGCGCCAGCGCCATCATGATGTAGTCGAGCCCGAGCCCGAAATTCGACAACAGGATCACCGGGCGGCGGCCGAACCGGTCGCTCAGCGCGCCGAGCACCGGCGAGGCGAAGAACTGCATCAACGCCCAGGCGGTGCCGAACAGGCCGTAGATTGTTGCGGCGTCCGCGGTGTTGTTGTCGGCGAAGCTCTCCACCAGCTTCGGCAGGATCGGCAGGATCATGCCGATCGACAGCATGTCGAGCAGGATAGTGATGAAGATGAAGCCGACCGCGGCGCGGCGCGGCCCTTCTATGGGAGGCGTCGCGATGGCCTCCGCGACAGGCTGTTCGACAGTCATGGGATTGCGCTGCGCCTCTGCGCCATGGGTCGGCGCGTCCTTCGCAAGCTAACGCCTCCGGGCTGGGGCGACAATTCGCAAAATGGCGGTCATTCGCAGCTGATCGCGACGCCCAAGCCTCCGGCTTTCCACTCACGCCGCCGTCATCCCGGGCATCGTGTCCCGGACGCCGAGCAGCGCGCTTGCGCTGCGAGGCGAGCCGGGACCGTTCCAAGCGCTGCCGTCGTAACGGCCCCGGCTCTGCGGCGCACCACGCCGCAAGCGCGGCGCGTTGCACCGCGTCCGGGGCACAGGATCGCAAGAGCTATGCGCTGCGAACTTCCACTTGCATCGCCGTCATCCTGAGGAGCCCGGCGCAGCGCGAAGCGCGACGCCGGGTGTCTCGAAGGATGGCCGCGGGCGCGGAGCGGCGCCGCGCCAGCGGCACATCCTTCGAGGCCCTCGCGTTGCTCGGGCACCTCAGGATGACGGCAGTGTGAGTTGGAGGCCGCGAGAAACCAGAGATGCGCAGCGTTACGACGGTCGCGACGTCAGTTCGGCCGCCGCCGTTTATGTGCAAACGGGTTGGCTTTTTCGCGCAACGTGATGCGCACCGGGGTCCCGGGCAGATCGAAGAACGCGCGCAGGCTGTTGACCAGATAGCGCAGGTAGGATTCCGGCACGGCGTCGGCGCGCGAACAGAATACGATGAAGCTCGGCGGCCGCGCCTTGGCCTGGGTCACGTAGTTCAGCTTCAGCCGCCGTCCCGACACTGCCGGCGGCGGATTGGTCTCGACCGCCTGTTCGAACCAGCGATTCAGCGAGGCGGTCGGCACCCGCCGGTTCCACACCGCGTAAGAATCCTCGATCGCCTTCATCAGCCGGTCGATGCCCTCGCCCATCAGCCCGGAGACCGCGACGATCGGCACGCCCTTGACCTGCGGCAACAGGTGATCGACGTCGGCGCGCAGCCCCGCCACCAGGCTGGCCTGCTTGCCCATCAGATCCCATTTGTTGACCGCGATCACCAGCGCGCGGCCCTCGCGCTCGATCAGGTCGGCGATCCGCAGATCCTGTTCCTCGAACTTGTTCTGCGAATCCATCATCAGCACGACGACTTCGGCGAAGCGGATCGCGCGCAGCGCGTCGGCGACCGAGAGCTTTTCCAGCTTCTCCTCGATCCGCGAGCGGCGGCGCAGCCCCGCGGTGTCGAAGATCCGGAACTGGCGGCCCTTGTAGTCGACCTCGACGGAAATCGAATCCCGCGTGGTGCCGGCCTCGGCGCTGGTCAACAGCCGCTCCTCGCCGAGCAGATGGTTGATCATGGTCGACTTGCCGGCGTTGGGTCGGCCGACGATCGCGACGCGAATTGGGCGGGTGGAAAAGTCTTCCTCGCTGACGCCCTCGACGTCGTCGTCCTCGTCGAACAACACGTCGGGCTCCGGCATCACCGCGCGCAACGCGTCGTAGAGATCGCTGAGGCCCTCGCCGTGCTCGGCGGAAATCTGGATCGGATCGCCGAGCCCGAGCGCGTAGGATTCCATCGCGCCGATCTCGCCGTGCCGGCCCTCGCTCTTGTTGGCGACCAGGATCACCGGCTTGTTGGCGCGGCGGGCGAAGTCGGCGAAGGCGCGGTCGTTCGGCGTGAGCCCGGCGCGAGCGTCGATCACGAACATCAGCGCATCGGCCAAGGCGATCGCCGCCTCGGTCTGCTCCTGCATCCGCGCCACCAGCGAACCCTTGGCGCCCTCGTCGAGGCCGGCGGTGTCGATGATGGTGAATTCGAGATCGCCGAGCTTGCCCTGGCCCTCGCGTCGATCGCGGGTCACCCCCGGCGTGTCATCGACCAGCGCGAGCTTCTGCCCAACCAAACGGTTGAACAGCGTGGATTTGCCGACGTTGGGCCGGCCGATAATAGCAAAGGTGAACGACATCGCTGATGCGTGCACTCATTCCCGGCGACATGTCAATGTCGGGGGTGCACGAAGCCGTTCGCTCAGCGCTGGAAACTGCCGCCCGGCAGCGGCGCCGGGAACGGCTGCGACGATTGTTGCGCCGGCGCCGTGGTGGTGGTCGCCGCGGGCTCGTCCGGCGGCGGCGCCGTGGTGCGGCGGCGCGATTGCTTGGCGGGCCTCGGCGCCGGCGGGGCCGCGGCGGTGCTGCCGTCCTCCTCGGGGGCCGGCTCGGCCGGGGCACGGGCCACCGCGGGCTTGCTGCGGGTCCTGGACTTCGAGCCGCGCTGTTTCGGCTCCTCGACCGGCGCCGGCGCTGCCGCGGCATCCGGCTGCGGCTCTTCGACCGCGCCGCGATAAAGATGCTTCGGCACGCCCTGCTCGAGCCCGGGGACGCCTTCCGGGAACACCGGCTTGCGATCGCCCGGCAGCTTCTTCTTGGTGTCGAGGAAGTCCAGCATGTCGGTCGGGTCCCAGCCGGTGGTGCTGCCGCAGCCGGTCAACGCGCTGCCCAGCGCGATCAGCACGGCGGCAGAAATCAGACGAGAGGTACGGCGCATGGGGGTCTCACTCAACTCGGGGCGACTTATCGGTGTCGTTTCGCGTGCCTTGGGTTTGCCACAAGCCTTTTGCGTCAGCTTTTGGCGGCCGGCGGCAGCAACGCCTGCAGCACGTCGGCGCGGCTGCGCAGGCTCGACGGCGTCTCGGCATCGGTCGAAATCAGCTCCAGCCATTTCCGCGCTGCGGTCGCGTCGCCGCCACGCCAGGCCGACAGCGCCAGCAATTCGCGCGCGGTGTGGCGATAGGTGCCGTCCGCGGTGGTCGCCGGCTCCAGCCGCTGCAGCAGGTCGCTGTAGCTGGCGGTCTCCAGAAGTAGGCCAGCAGCGCGGACTTTTGCCAGATCGCGATCCACCGCCGGCACCGCGCGATCGGCGGCGATCTCGTCATAGGCCTTGGCGGCGGCCTGCGGATCGCGGGTTGCGATTTCCGCCGCGTTGCGCAGTCGCGCCAGCGTGCGATAGCCGGCCGGCGCCGTGGTGGCGAGCTTGGCGAACACCGCCTCGGCCTCGGCGTGTTTGTTCTGTTCGGACAGTTCGGAGGCTTGGTTGAACGCAGCCCCCGCTTCGGCCGCCTTCTTGGCCTCGAAATACTGATACCCGCGCCAACCGCCGACTCCGGCGATGATCAGGATCGCCCCGACGATGATCAGCAGCGAGTAACGGTCCCACAGCCGCTTGAGCTGTTCGCGGCGCAGCTCTTCGTCGACTTCGTTAAATAATTCAGACACTTAAATGTATCCCATCCCGAGTGGCAGGCGCCGCAGCGGAGCGCCGGCGGGCGACCCGCCGCGATCCCGCGGCGGGCGATACCCTAGCGATATGGCGACCGCAAGGCAAAGTAAGCCCGATCAAAGTGTTAACCGCGCGCCGCGGCGCGCTGTCGCGGTTTTAGCTCTTCGCTTTCATGCCGTAGACGTGCTCCGGCCCCGGAAACGCGCGGGAGCGCACCTCGTCGGCGTAGTCCTTGATCGCGGCCTCGATGCCGGGGCCAAGATCGCCGAACCGTTTGACGAATTTCGGCGCCCAGGGCGACAACCCGAGCATGTCCTCGAGCACCAGCACCTGGCCGTCGCAGGCCGCGCTGGCGCCGATCCCGATGGTCGGAATCGCGATGTCGGCGGTGATCTTGCGCGCCAACGGCTCGGCCACCGCTTCGATCACCACGGAAAACGCTCCCGCCTCAGCGACCGCGCGGGCGTCGGCCTCGATCGGGGCCCAGTTGCTTTCCTCGCGGCCCTGGGCGCGGAACGAGCCCAGCGTGTTGATCGACTGCGGTGTCAGCCCGATATGGCCCATCACCGGAACGCCACGCTCGGAAAGAAAGCGGATGGTCTCGGCCATCTTCACTCCGCCTTCCAGCTTCACGGCGCCGCACAAGCTTTCCTTCATGATCCGCACCGCGGAGTGAAACGCCTGCTCCTTCGAGGCCTCGTAGGAGCCGAACGGCATGTCGACCACCACCAGCGCTTCCTTGGAGCCGCGCATCACCGCGCGTCCCTGCAGGATCATCATGTCCAGCGTCACCGGGACCGTGGTCTCGAAGCCGTGCATCACATTGCCGAGCGAGTCGCCAACAAGGATGACGTCGCAATAGCGATCGACCAAAGCGGCGGTGTGGGCGTGATACGAGGTCAGCATCACCACCGGATCGCCGCCCTTGCGGGCACGAATTTCCGGCGCGGTCTTGCGTTTGATTGCAGATTGAACCGACATCTTAAGCTCCGAACACGGGAACGCCGATCACCACCGGATGGAAGGCGAAGGCAAGCGCCAGATAGGCGATGATGCCGACCGCGATCGCGATCAGATCGTTCTTCGGCCCGCCCACCGGGATCGGCGGACTGCCGGGGTCGCTGCGACGTTTCAGCGAAATCCGGTCGAACACCGCCCAGCCCAGCAGCGTGCCGAACAGGATGATGGAGCCGAGATCGCCGTTGGCGATCAGATGCGCCACCGCCCAGGTCTTCACGCCGGTCAGCATCGGATGTTTCAGCGTGGTGTAGATCCGGCCGCGCAGATAGGCCGATACCACCATGATCACGGCCGGCAGCATCAGGGCCGCGGCCAGATGCTTGGTCCAGAGCGGCGGGTGCCAGATGTCGATCATGCCGGCGGCGCGGTAGCTGCCGAAGCCGTAGGAGATCAGCGCGATGCCGACGATGGCCAGGATCGCATATCCGATCTTGTAGACCGCATCGCCGCCGAAGCCGATCAGGCGGGCCCGCAGATCGCGCTGCGTGGTCACGGCGTGGACGCCGACGAACAGCGCCAACCCAAGGATCATGATCGCAAGTCCCATGGCTCTCCCCCTGGCGCACCCCGTTCGCGCCGGCCAATTTCAACTCTGATCCGCGCCCTCGGCAGGTCGCCGCCGCCGCGCGCAAGCTGTTCCGGGTATCATTCTTTATGGGAACGACGCAATGCTGCGCGGACGCATGCCGGCTGTCGAATTCCGGCCTCGGTGGCACGCCGTGAACCGGCCCCGCAAGCTCGCCCGCGGTTCGCGCCTTGCGTGGTCGTCCGTCAATTCTGGCGGTACGGCTGCTGCAACGTGCGGTTATCGACGTAGCGGATCATGATCGGTCGGCCGGCGATGGCGCCGCCCAACGCGGCGGTGAAGCGCAGCGGCAGGCAATGACCGAGCGAGCCATTGATCGCATCCAGATAGGCGCTGCGCACTTCGGACGGCGCGTCCCTCGTGGCAAAGGTCAGCCGCGGCGGGGCAATCATCTCGCCGGACTTGCGAAAGCTGAACAGCACCGACATCTGCATGCCTGCGCGTGCGGCCGCCAGGTCGGGCGGCGACCAGCAGGCCCGCAAGGCGGCGAACAGATCGCCGATCGTGTTCAGATCGTGGTCGGGTTTTTGATAGCGGACGGCGTCGCCGGCGGCTGGTACGCTGAGGATGGTAAGCTGCAGGTTCTCGCCGAGCGGGTAGTCGATTTCGGGAACGCAGGGACCATGATTGAAGACGTTGCAATAGGACGGCGTGCACGGCTGGCCGTCCAGCACGCTACAGGGCGAATGCGCAAACGGCGCCGCGTCGATCCGGTGACGCGCCCGCGCCTCGCCGGCCCCGGCGCCGAGCCCGGCGGCCGCCATCAGCACAGCCACAATGAACCAACGCCGCATCATGCAGTTCCTCGTGGCGCCGCTACCCTGAGAGATGACAACGACGCCTCAAGCGATCAAGGCTTCCGCCAACGAGCCTGTGGCGATCAGCCCAGGGCGATCGCGCCACATCAGAGACGCAGCCTCGGAATGGCGTCCGCAGCTGCCGAACTGGCGGCGAGGTTGCCTCGCCGCCGGCCGCGCCGGCCTACTTGTAGTAGCCGACGGCGCAGGTTTGGTCGCCGACCTTGGTGACGAAGGAAACCTTCTGCACCGGATCGGTCTGGCCGGGACGCGGCCACATGTAGCTGACCTCCTTGACGTCGCCTTCCTTGGCGGTCGCGTAGATCTCTTGGCCGAGCGCCTTGCCGGTCTTGTCCTTGAGTTCCTTGAGACTCTTGCCGGTCAGCGTCGGGTGCGCGGTGAACAGGCCGTCGGGACCGCCGCAGAACGGATAGAGGTCGCGGTCCTTGAAGCCGCCTTCGCCCTTGGCGAACTGCGCGAGTGCGGTGGTCTTGTCGGCCTTCACCGCAGCGGCGGCTTTGTTGAGCATCGCCTTGGCTTCGTCCGCGGTGCCGAATTCGCCGGCCGATGCGGCGGAGACGGTGAGCGCGCCAACCATGGCGACGAGGCAAAACAGTGTCTTCCTTGTCATGGCACATTCCTCCTTGAAGGCTCCTGTTTCGGAGCTACGCGAAGACTACATTTGCCGCGGCGGCGCGGTCTGCGCGACTTAGGACTAATTCCGGCGACGCAAATACCATTTGGTGTGCGCTGCGACGAAACGGCCCACCACCTCGCCCCGGTTGCGTTCGGACTGCCGCTGGTCGCGGCAAGCCGCGCCGCGTGCGACGCGCTGGAGATTTCAGGGGGAGCTTTGAGGAACCACGGCACCGGAGCTAGCCCCGGGCCCTGGGGGCACGACCTCGTCACACGTCGGTTCGCACAGCCGGCTATCGCGGCAGGTAGTCGGTCGCGAGCTGTCACGCCCCGCTGTTGCGGTTCGGCATTCCCGGATGTCGTTGATCAAACCGCCATCGCGCGCCGCGACGCCGGCCGAAACCGCACGGTCGCCTCGACTGCCCGCGCCAAAGGCCGACAGCCATGCTCCGCAGCGGCAACCGTTCAATGCGCGGCCATCCAGGCCCGCGCTTCGCGCTGCGCCCGGGCGATTTCCGCCTCGGTCATCAGTTCGGCGACTTCGCGCCGCAACGCGATGGCATCGACCCGGCCCTTCAGCGCAGCGAGGTTGAACCATTTATGCGCGGTGATCAGGTCGATGCCGACCGAGCGTCCGCAGGCGTATAGCAAGCCGAGCTCGAACAGCACGTCGGGATTGCCGCCCGCTTCGACGGGCGTGGCGTGATCCAGATCGAAATTGCCCTGAAACATCTGTCTCTCCATCTGCGCCGGCCCACCCCACGAGCGCGGCGTCCTGTCCAATCGTCCAACCCATTCCCCGCCGTAGTCCGGCGCGTTGGGAACAGCATGCCGATCACATTTGAAGAGCAGTTTAAGTATCGCGATGAACGGAATCTGAACGCGGCATGGTTTCGAATTTGCTGCGATTCAAAAAACCATTGCGGCGCAGCGCTTTGTGCCGACCGCCCAGGTTTGGTTTACCTTCGGCGTTGCGACATCGATAACCATCGCGGCGATCACGCGGGATCGCCGCGGACCGCGCCGGGGCAGCCGAGCGGCGCGGCGGCGGAGGATCACATTGGCGTATGGGGAGAAAGCTGGTTCAAACGCCGGGCGGCGATCCGCGGCGGAACAAAGACGAGGGCGTCGGCGAACACGTCAGAGTCAAATTTCACTGCTGCGGTGACCCGCCGGTGAAACCGCGGACGCAAGGATCCGCACCGCATGAAGAAACTGTTTCTTCCGCCGAACCGGTTCTCGACCCGGGACACCCCGGTGATCATCTCGATCCGGCCGTTTGACCTGATGTCTCGCCGACACCCTCTTTCGTCGACCAGAGCCGTGGTTGAAGTTCGCTCTCTTCAAGATGTCGTAGCTGAAGCGAACTGGTCCGCCGGCTCGTGTGACGTCGCCGGCGTCAAAGCCGCCGGCAATTATCTGCGGCGAGGTTACTTCTTCTTGGCGACCTTCTTGGTCTTCTTCGCGGTCTTCTTCACCGCGCTCTTCGCCGTCTTCTTCACGGTCTTCTTCGCTGCCTTCTTAGCTTTCTTGGCCATGTTGCCCTCCGATAAGTGAGATGGCTTAAACGCTGCGTGCACTCGGGAATCGAAATGCACTACAACCCGAATACACCAACACATTAGAAAAAACAGTGGTCCGCTTAAGGAAGTGTTGATGGCGCTATGTCGCCACGCGCGCCTTGCGTTGTTGCGCATCGATGCTGCGGCAGCGCTGCGCGATGCAAATAGTGCGCGGAAAAGCTACGTCGACGAATGTCAAGATTGCAGAAAGTCCTTGCGCCACGGGTATTTTCGTAATTCTCAAGTTGATCTAAGTAATAACAATGCACAACATCGCGAGTCGCCGCGACGCGCCCAAATTGCCGCGCGCAGACTCTGAGTCGGGAACTTTGGCAACGAAAAAATTTTTCGGTCTTCCACCTTCGTGTCGCCGACGGGCTCGCAAAACCGGGCGTTTTCGGCGGAACGGCCAAGGTGATTCGCGACGCGGATTCGCGCTTCGGCGTCGCCGCGTCGCGTCATCGCGGCGCGATCGACGCGTCGTCGTCGCGCCGAAACGTCGGCATCGGCCGACCGCGCGGCAGCTTTCAGAGGCCGAGCTTGCTCTTCAACAGGTCGTTGACGGTCTGCGGATTGGCCTTGCCGCCCGACGATTTCATCACCTGCCCGACGAACCAGCCGATCAGTGCCGGCTTGGCCTGCGCCTGCGCGACCTTGTCGGGGTTGGCGTTGACGATGTCGTCGACCACCTTCTCGATCGCGCCCGTGTCGGTGACCTGCCTCATGCCGCGCGCTTCGACGGTCGCCCGCGGATCACCGCCCTCCTGCCAGACGATCTCGAACAGTTCCTTGGCGATCTTGCCGGAGATGGTTGCCTCGCCGATCAGGTCGACGATCGCCGCCAGTTGCGCGGTGGACACCGGTGAGGCTTCGATCGCCACGCCCTCCTTGTTGAGCCGGCCGAACAATTCGTTGATCACCCAATTGGCGGCGAGCTTGCCATCGCGGCCTGCATCGGCGAGCTTCGACAGCACCGTCTCGTAGAACTCCGCGCTCTCGCGCTCGCTGACCAGCACGCCAGCGTCGTCCGCCGACAAGCCGAAATCGGCGATGAAGCGCGCCTTCTTGGCGTCCGGCAGTTCCGGCAGTTCCGCTTTCAGCGCGTCGACGAAGGCCTGGTCGAACTGCAGCGGCAACAGGTCGGGATCGGGGAAGTAGCGATAGTCGTGCGCCTCTTCCTTCGACCGCATCGAGCGGGTCTCGCCCTTGCCGGCGTCGAACAGCCGGGTCTCCTGATCGATCGAGCCGCCGTCTTCCAGAATGCCGATCTGGCGGCGCGCTTCATAGTCGATCGCCTGGCCGATGAAACGGATCGAATTGACGTTCTTGATCTCGCAGCGGGTGCCGAGCGGCGCACCGGGCTTGCGCACCGAGACGTTGACGTCGGCGCGCAGACTGCCCTTCTCCATGTCGCCGTCGCAGGTGCCGAGATAACGCAGGATGGTGCGCAGCTTGGTGACGTAAGCCTTGGCCTGGTCCGCAGAGCGGATGTCCGGCTTGGAGACGATCTCCATCAGCGCCACGCCGGAGCGGTTGAGATCGACCAGCGACATCGTCGGGTTCTGGTCGTGCAGCAGCTTGCCGGCGTCCTGTTCCAGATGCAGCCGCTCGATGCCGACAGTGACGCCGTCGCCGTCCGCGACGTCGACTTGCACTTCGCCCTCGCCGACGATCGGAGATTTGAACTGGCTGATCTGGTAGCCCTGCGGCAGGTCGGGATAGAAATAGTTCTTGCGGTCGAAGGTCGAGCGCAGGTTGATCTGGGCGTTGAGGCCGAGCCCGCTGCGCACCGCCTGCTTGACGCATTCCTCGTTGATCACCGGCAGCATCCCCGGCATCGCCGCGTCGACCAGCGAGACGTGGGCGTTGGGGTCGCCGCCGAATTCGGTCGAGGCGCCGGAAAACAGCTTCGACTTCGAGCTGACCTGGGCATGAACCTCCAGCCCGATCACGATCTCCCAATCGCCGGTGGCGCCCTTGATCAGCTTCGATGGTTTGACAGGTGCGTTCATGGCGGATGTCCCAATGCGCTGCGGCTAATATGTTGACTGATGACCTCAGCAGGCCAAAGCGCGAATATGCCCTCGATCGGAATACGCCAATAGCTGCTTATCCCGCGTCAATAAAGTGAAACCGTATTCGCGGGCGGTGGCGACAATGATGCGGTCGGCAGGATCGCGCAACGGCAAATCCGGAAGGAACGATGATGAGATCAGGACGTCCGACGACAATTCGGCCAAAGCGATGCCGGGCTTTTGCAGGACGCTGTCGAACCATCGCTTTGGCGCTATCGAAAGATTGAGCCGGCCAAGCGACACCAAAAGACCGATCTCCCAGGCCGAAATCGGGGAGACGAAAACCATTTCGTCGGTCTCGTAGGCGCGCTGCAACGCTGCCGTGGCTTTGCCAGCCTCCGCCACGTTCGCCGTCAGAAAAATAAGAGCACAGGTGTCCAGCAGCAGAGCCATGTCACCGCGAGCATTTCGAGGCGTCGCGACCGTAAGCGATCTCGCCCCATTCGGGATCGGCAGGCTCGGTCAGATCGACTCCCTCAGGGATATAAACCGTGCCTTTCATGCATCCGATCAGCGGATGCTGCCCCGACTTTTTAGTCTTGGTCGCGGAAAGATCGCCCTCGTTCGCGGATGAAGCGGAAACTCTGCGAAAAACCAATTTGCGCCCGGCGATATCGACCTGCTCGGTTTGAAAACCGGCATCGAGCCACACCCTGGTCATCGTATTGTTCATGGGGTTGTTGCTCCACCACGCCGGATAGCGTTGGGAACCGGGCAGTTTTCCGCCAATGATTTTCTCGATCTCGGCAAAGCTCACTTGAACGCGGCCGGCCCGCTGTTTGCTCAAAAAATCGCCCAAAGCGGCATATTTGCTCATGGCAAAACGCTCCTTGCGGACTTTAACTTAAGTAAAGTGAGTTAAGCTGTCAAATATCGACATCACAGGCTCGCGGCAAATGCCCGGAAGGTCGGGCTGCTGCGCAGCACGTCGCGGCCGGCGGCGATCACGTCGTCGACCTGCTGCGGCGGCAGCTGAAACCGCGTCGGCACCGCCTCGAGCTGGGTCGCGCGAGCCGGCTCCAGCTGATCGAAGCCGAGCCGGCCAATGAAGAATTTCAGATCTTTGCAATTCCAGCCCGGCCGCACGCCGTAGCGCGCGCGCTCCGCCGCCGACAGCCCGCAGCGCCAACGCACCAACGAATCCTGCCAGTCCGCCATGGTGCGGTCGAAGGCCGAATAGCTGGCGCCGACACTGGCATCCATCGTGGTGTTGACCGCGGCCTTGATCAGTTCGACGCCGCTCGGGCCCTCGACGTTGCGGACCCAGTCACCGGCAATCCCAGCCTTGGCATCGACGACCAGGAACATGCCGCGCCGCAGCTTGACCGCCTGTTGCGGGGTCAATGGTCCGTAGGGCGTCACTGACGATTGCCGTTCGATGGTGAAGCCGGAGATGCCGTAATTGTCCACCAGCCCACCGTCGAGCAGCTTGATGAAAGGCACCGCGCCCTCGCGATACCGCACGATCGCCTTGGCATACGAGCCCAACATCGGCGCCGCGTTGCGGTCGGCGGCGGCGCGGATGATCCACGGCGGTAGCGGGTCGTTGCAGGTGCCGGGAAACGCCTGCACCACTGCGGGCGCGAATGCGATCGGCACCGCGGCCGAGGCGGCCACCGCGCTGGAAATCGGGTAGCGCGACAGATCGCTGCAGATCGCGGTGAACGCCACCGCGCCGAACACGAACGGCACCCGATTGTAAATGTCGGACGCATTGATCCAGACTTGCGGTCGGGACTCGCGGAACCGGCCGAATGTGGCGCCGTCAAACAGGTTGGCGTCGAGCCACTTGGTGAAGCCGACCGAGTCGTTGACGCCGCCGGAGAAAGCGCGGCCGAGAGTGTCGAGCGTCAGCGAAGTCTGCAGTCCCTCTTCGGCGTTGCGGAGCAGGAAGCGTTCGCGGAAATCCGCCAGCGCCGAGCGCTTCTTCAAGCCGAAATAGGCCGCCGTGACCGAGCCGCCCGAGACGCCGGAGACGAAGTCGATCCGCTCCAGCATCGAGCCGCCGGCGCCGCGCAGTGGCGTGCGATCCATCTCCTGCAGCACGCCGAAGGAAAATGCAGCGGCACGCGTGCCGCCGCCGGAGAACGACAGCCCGACCACGACATCGTCGATCTCTCTGCCGGTTTCGAAGGAAACCGGCGAATTCTCCGCGGCGCCGGCGCCGAGCGGCACGTTCACCGGGAGATTGTGGACCGAAGCACAGCCGGCAAGCGCCACGCAGAGCGCAGCCAACATCGAGGGGGAGCGCAGCCAGTTCATCGAGGATCCAACGCTCGCGCGTTCCTATCCGGGGCGTGGCTTCAGGCGAAGCATCGCATATGAGTTGAGCCGCTCTGCAGCCTGGCGAAGCCGGGACTGTGCGGACGAAAGGTTCAGTTCACCTTAATGAACCGTGTGGCCGGCCGATGATCGACGCCTCCAACAAGGCTCGAGCAAGGCGGACCGATGCGCTCAATTCGGGGCCGGCGCCGCGACGAGGTCGAAACCGAAAGTGAAGAACGTCCCCTGGCCGCGAATGCTCTCAGCGCGGAACGTGACGTTCTTGGCGTTCTCCTTCAGCGTCTGCAGGATCAGGGCGCCGAGCTTGCGCGGCGACGGCCATTCCACATTGTCGCCGAGCCCGACGCCGTCGTCGGAGACGATCACGGTGACGCGGCCGGCGTCCGAGCTGCAGATCAGCTTGATCTTGCCGCTGCTGCGCCCGACGAAAGCATATTTCAGCGCGTTGGTCAGCATCTCGTTGACAAGCAATCCGGCCGGCATCGCGATGTTGATCGACAGCGGGCAATAACTGGCCTGCACGTTGATTTCGATCGACGGCATGGCGTTCGCCTGCATCACCGCGTCGGCGACGTCCGCCAGATACTGGCCAAGATCGATATCGCCGACGGCGTTTTCCGCCGACAGGATGCGGTATAGCACGGTCAGAGCATCGATCCGGCTCGCCAACCGCGCCAGCGCCACCGATTCCCCTTCCGCCGCCGAGCGCGCCTCAAGGCGCACCAGCGCGGTGATCAGCTGCAGATTGTTCTTCACCCGGTGCTGCAATTCGCGCATCAGCATGTCGCGATCGCGAATCTGGTTTTCGAACTGCTCGATCTGCGCCCGCTCGCGGCCGGCGACATCGACCAGAGCTGCGATGCGGAAATTCTCCACGCCGTCGTCGCTCTCGATCACCGAGGCATAGGCCTGCACGATCACCAAGCGGTCGGCCGGCGCCACCGGGCGAAACACTCCGATGAAATCCTCGCTGTCGCGGATCGCCTCGCCCAGCGTGCGCGAGGGGTTGTCTTCGTCGCGAAAGCCGTCGAGAAACACCCAGCGTTGGCCCTCGACCTCGGACGGCGGCAGCGACAGCAGCTGCTCGAAGGCCCGGTTGGCGTAGACCATGCTCTGCTCGTCGCCGGTGCCGCGCGACACCGCGACCGCCACCGGGACGGCGTCCAGCAGATGCTTGTATTTGTCGTTCTCGATCGCCGAGACGAGCTTCGACGAGCCCAGAATCTGATCGACCTGTTCGGAAGCTGGCAGTCCCTCGTCAGCGCTCATCCGCGACCCATTCTCATCGACAAATCATGACCAATCACATTGCAAAACGCAACGCAAGAACCATGCCTGACGGTCAAATCCACCATTTTGCCGCGGTGAAACGGCCCGCGGCCTGCTCGATCACCTCGCCCAGCGAGAACAGCGTTTCCTCGTCGAACGGACGGCCGATCAGTTGCAACCCGAGCGGCAGGCCCTGCGAGTCGCGGCCGGCGGGAACCGCGATGCCGGGCAGCCCGGCCATGTTCACCGTCACCGTGAAGATGTCGTTGAGGTACATTTCCACCGGATCGGCTCCGCCCTTCTCGCCGATCCCAAACGCCGCCGACGGCGTCGCGGGAGTCAGGATCGCCGAGACCCCCTTGGCAAAGCACTCTTCGAAATCACGCTTGATCAGCGTGCGGACCTTCTGCGCGCGCAGATAATAGGCGTCGTAATAGCCCGCCGACAGCACATAGGTGCCGATCATGATGCGACGTATGACTTCGGCGCCGAAGCCCTGCGCGCGGGTGTTTTCATACATCTCGGTGATGTTGCGGCCATTGACCCGGGCGCCGTAGCGCACGCCGTCATAGCGTGCGAGATTTGAGGAGGCTTCCGCGGGTGCCACGATATAATAGGCCGGCAGCGCGTATTTGGTGTGCGGCAGCGACACCTCGACCAGTTCCGCGCCGGCGGCCTTCAGCCAGTCGGCGCCCTGCTTCCACAGCGCCTCGATCTCGGCCGGCATGCCGCCGATGCGGTACTCCTTCGGAATGCCGATCTTCATGCCCTTCACCGAGCGGCCGACCGCGGCCTCGTAGTCCGGCACCGCCCGATCCACCGAGGTGGTGTCCTTGGCATCGTAGCCGGCCATCGAGCGCAACAGGATCGCGCTGTCGCGCACCGTGCGGGCGATCGGCCCGGCCTGGTCGAGCGAGGAGGCGAACGCCACGATGCCCCAGCGCGAGCAGCGGCCATAGGTCGGCTTGATGCCGACCGTGCCGGTGAAGGCCGCCGGCTGCCGGATCGAGCCGCCGGTGTCGGTCGCGGTGGCGCCGAGGCACAGCCCGGCCGCAACCGCCGAAGCCGAGCCGCCCGACGAGCCGCCGGGCACCAGCTTGGCGTCGGAGCCTTCGCGCCGCCACGGATTGACCACCGGGCCGAAGCAGGAGGTCTCGTTCGAGGAGCCCATCGCGAATTCGTCGTTGTTCAACTTGCCGAGCAGCACCGCGCCGTCGCGCCACAGCTGCGAGGTCACGGTCGACTCATACGGCGGCGTGAAGTCGTCGAGGATCTTCGAGCAGGCGGTGGTGCGCACGCCCGAGGTTGCGAACAAATCCTTGATGCCGAGCGGCAGGCCTTCGAGCGGCCCGCCCTCGCCTTTGGCTATCTTGGCATCGGCGGCTTTCGCCATGCTACGCGCCTGGTCCGGCGTCTCCAGCACAAAGGCGTTCAGCACCCGCGCGGCTTCGATCGCCGCAAGATGGGCGTCGGTCAGTTGCAGCGAGCTGAAGGATTTGGCCGCCAGCCCGTCACGGGCCTCGGCGAGCGTCAGCGATGTCAGGTCGGTCATTGCGAGGTTACAACCTAGGTGATTGATTTCATTGGACCGATACCCGCAAGCGCAGTGACCCAACCGGGTGTCGACCAAGCCGGCTGGCTAGCACAGCGCTGGTCGAAAATGAAGCAATTGTGCCGGCGAGATTTCCGTAGTGACATATGTGTTGACGGGACCGAATTGCGTAACTACTTATTGGTTAATGGCTCCGCATGGCGATCACCTTCGATCCGGCCAAACGCAAGATCACCCTGAAGGAACGCGGCATCGATTTCGCCACCGACGCCGCAAAGGTGTTCGCCGGCAAGACCGCAACCTTTACCAGCGACCAGATCGGTCACGGCGAGAAACGCGAAATCACCGTCGGGTGGCTGGACCGTCGCATGGTGATGATGGTCTGGACCCAACGTGGCGAGCACCGCCACGTCATTTCGACGAGGTACTTTCATGCCCGAGAGGAAAAAAAGCTCCTCGATCGCTTCAAGCAAACGTAAGCCATGGGTCGATCCGGACGACGGACCGGAATTGACCGACGCCATGCTCGATCGCGCCGTGTTCCGCGACGGCGACAAGGTGGTCCGCCGCGGCCGGCCGCCGCTCGGCGCCAGGCCGAAAAGCTCGGTGACGCTGCGGCTCGATGCCGACGTTCTGGAAGCCTATCGCGCGCTCGGCGCCGGCTGGCAGTCGCAGATCAACGCCGACCTGCGCCGCGTCCGCAAGCTGAAGAAGGCGTGAGCCGCAAGCGCGGCTGCAGCTCCGCAAGGCGACGCGGATTATTTGTTGACCGGGCTGCAGAAGAACGGCGACAGCGTCTTGTCGTCTTCCGGCGCCACGGGCTTCGCCACGGCCGCCTTCTGCAGCTGGTCGAGCACCGCGCCCATCGCCTTTTCGGGATCGGCGGCCTCGCCCTGGCGCTGCATCGCGTCGAGGTAGTTCATATAGGCCAGATAGGCCGCTTCATCGTTGCAGAGCAGGCACATCGGATTTCCGGTCTCCTGTTGCCGCGCTATTCGACGACCTTGGGCACCAGAAAGAAATGGTCCTCGGTCGCCGGCGCGTTGGCCACCACCTGGTCGGCGATCTCGCCGTCGTTAACTGCGTCGACGCGCTTCTTCATCTGCATCGGCGTCACCGAGGTCATCGGCTCGACCCCGTCGACGTCGACCTCACCCAACTGCTCGACGAAAGCCAGCATCGCATTCAGTTCGCCCTGCAAATGCGGGACCTCGGCATCGGTCACCGCGATCCGAGCCAGATGCGCGATACGGCGGACGGTGGTGGCATCGACGGACATTGTGAGAGCCTTCCCGGAAGATCTGCAGCCGCCCTATAGCAGAGGGAGGTTTTGCGCCGCAACCGGGGCGGCGTGGCCGTTGAGCTGGCTGAGCCGCAGCAGAGCCGCGCCAGCCAGCGCGCGGGTCAGTTCCGCCGCCGGCAAGTCGTGGCCGAGCCGTACCGCCTGCCCGGCCCACAGATTGCTGAAATCGGCCCTGCCGTGTTTTTCCGCGGCGGCCTTCAGCGGCGCCAAGGCGGTGGCGGCATGTGGAAAGGCCGGCGCGTCCGCCGAGAGCGGTCCGACCTCGCGCATCAGCCGGTTGACGATGCCGCGAGCCGGTCGCCCGGTCATCACATTGGTGATCACGGTGGAGTCGTCGCGCGCCTGCCCGAGCGCGGCGCGCGCCAACCCGCTCAATTTGGACTCCGGGCAGCGCAGATAGGCGCTGCCGATCTGCACCCCCGATGCGCCCAGCGCGAAGGCTGCGGCGATGCCGCGGCCATCGGCGATGCCGCCGGCGGCGATCACCGGCACATGCACCGCGTCGACCACTTGCGGCAACAGTGCGAACAGCCCGGGCTGCTCCGCAATGGCCTCGGTGAGAAACATGCCGCGATGGCCGCCGGCCTCAGCGCCCTGCGCGATGATCGCGTCGACGCCGCGTTCCTCGAGCCAGATCGCCTCACGCACGATGGTCGCCGACGCGATCACCTTGGCGCCCGCGGCTTTGACCCGGTCGAGCAATGAAGGCTGCGGCAGTCCGAAATGGAAGCTGACCACTTCCGGCTTCAGCTCCTCGACGAGGTCGCACATCGCGGCGTCGAACGGCGCGCGGTTGGCGGCGGCAAGCGGCGCCGCGGGATCGACGCCGTACTCATTGTAATAAGCGCCCAGGCGCCGCTTCCAGCCCACCTCGCGCTGTGGATCGGCGTCGACCGCGGTGTGGCAGAAGAAATTCAGATTGACCGGCGTGCGCAGCCGCTGCCGGACGATGCCAACCTGCTCGCGGATTGTCTCCGCCGACAGCATCGCACAGGGCAGCGACGGCAACGCGCCCGCGGTCGCGGCACCGATCATGATGTCGGCGTCCTGCGCCGCGGCCATCGGCGCCTGCACGATCGGCAGTTCGATGTTGAAGAGTTCGAGAAGTCGGCGGTTCGGCCACATCACGGGTCTGCTCGCTTGCTGATAGAAAACGGAGGGAGGTCTGCCTTAGGCGTCGTTGCCGGTCCGGCAGTCTAACATGGCCCAAACGGCCACTGCTATCCGCGATCGGCCTGCAATGCTCGCGGCTTCAGCATCCAGCGCCGCAGCGCCACCCCGGCCCAGATCGCCTCGACCAGCCCGAACGGCCAGGCGCCCTGCATAAAACCGTAGATCGAGCCCAACCCGCAGGCAACTGCGAAGCCCAGCACATACCAATGGCTGCGCTCTTCCATCGCATAGCAGATCAGCATCGCGGTCACCGCGAGCAATCCGAACAGCGTCAGCGCGTCCATGGCGTGTCTTTCAGGATGATTGCGAACGGAATCGGTCTCGGCTGACCCACACTAGCTATATTTGCCGGCCATTCCCAATTCCGTCGATGGCCCGGATAGCCAAGGGCAGCGGCGTGCCCATGCGACGATGCCGACGGACACCCTGGTTCGGCGCCTTAAGCCGCAGCGTCAGCGGTTCGATGGCGATCCGCCGATAATCGCACGCAGAAAGGCAAGGAAGATCTCATCTCGCGGTCCAGCGCCGGGCACGGTCCCCTGAACGGCGAGCCCCGACCAAAGCGCGTAAAGCCCGATGGCGATCTGCAGCGGCGGCAGCGCCGGCAGAAGCTTATGCCGCCGCAAAATCTCGTCGACCAGCAAGGCGAATTCGGCATGATAGCTGATCTTTGCCGCGTTGTAGGCGTCGGCGAAATCGGCATCGCGCTGGGCATGCAGTTGCAGTTCGATCGCCAGCAGCGACCATTCGGTTTGCTTCGCCAGATCGGCAAGGCGCGCCGCGACCGTTGCCAACACGTCGTCCAACACCTTACCATGGGTCACTTGGACAAGGCGCCGCAGCGTTTCCACTTCGGCGAGCACATGGCGCTCCATCAACGCCAGCAGCAGATCGTCGCGGCTGGCAAAATTCGAATAGAACGCGCCTTGCGAATAACCGGCCTCCTCGCACAGCCGACGCAGCGACAGGCCGCCGATGCCATCCCGCCTGATCGCCGCATGGGCCGAAGCGATCAGGCGCTCCCGGGTCTCCAGCCGGCTTTGTTCCCGCGTCTTGCGCATGTGGTGTGTCCCAGTGAAAAGTCGTGAGCGGAAGCAGGCGGCGCGCCGCCCGCTTCCGCCGTTTGGTTATTTCGATGTGTTGCTGCTGCCATCCCGCAATCGGTCGAGCCAGCCATACACCGCGCCGAGCGCCTGACTTCCTTTGCCGAGCAGAGTGGACAATTCGGCTTCGGCCCGTTCTCGCAGCGTGTCGTCCTGCTCGGGCAACGGCGGAAGAATGTGGGCGTAATAGGTGTTGTCGAGCAGCCGATGCAGCAACCGCTCGCCGGGGAACGGCTCGTTGTTGTTCAACGCGCGCGCGCCCTTCATCAGGTTGCGGATGTCGTATTGCGTCGGGCTGATATCGGCGACCTGCTTGGGCAGGCCGAGCAGCGTGTAGACACCGATCCGCGCGGTGCGCACCGAGGCCTCCATGGTGAAGATGATGTCGTTGCTGGTCTCCACGAATTGCCCCAGCAAAGCCAGGTTGGTGCACCCCTCGGGGACGACGCGGGGCCGGTCGCCGGCAGCCCGCGGCATGAATTGCGCGGTGATGTAGGGCATCAGCGCCAGCCGAACCTTGGTCTTGGCGGCAACCGCATCGAGCTGGTCGACGATGCCGAGATGATAGCAGAGCTCCGCCAGAATTTCCCGGCCGGTGCAAGCCGGCATCGGCTTTTTGACGTAGTTGCCGTCCTTGTCCATCAGCAGCGCATAGACCCACAGCACCAGCACGTCGTTGGGCTGGGTCGGGAAATGCGGTTGGCGGTTGCAGGTGAAGCTCAGCACCCAGTTGGAATCGGTGAAGGTGATGATTCCGCCGGTCACCGTCTTGCCGGAGAACGGATCGTTGACCGACAATTCCTTCAGCTTGTCGACCAAGGGCGACGGCCTGCAGGTCAGCGTCGCCGATTCCCACATCGAGCCGGCCACATTGCCGTAGAATTTTTCCGGCTTGCCGAACACCGGCGAGGTCTTCGCCAGGTTCTTCCAAAGCACCCAGTCGCTGTCCTCGCCGGGCTCGGCGTTGCCGCGGGCCAGCACCGGGGCGGTGTCCATGTCGCCGTAAGCGGTGCCTTCGGTCATCGAGCCGGTCAGTGCGAACACCACATCCTTCGGACCTATGGCGATGCTGTCGTCCTTGCCGTCCTTCTTGCAGCGGATCGCGGTCACGGTGCGACGGCCGCCCTCCTCGACCATGGCGAGGTCATAGGCCCTTGTGCCGAACTGCACCTTGACGCCCTTCTCCTTGAGAAGCCGCGTCAGCGGCACCACGAAACTATCGTACTGATTGTATTTCGGGAACACCAAGGCCGACATGTCGGTCAGCCCGTCGATCGCATCGAGGAAGCGATGCATGTAGAGCTTCATCTCCAGAAGGCTCTGCCAATTCTCGAAGGCGAACATCGAGCGCCACAGATACCAGAAGTTCGTTTCGAGAAAGCTCTCGCTGAAATATTGCTCGATGGTGATGTCGTCGAGCTCTTCCTTGCGCTTGAGCAGCAGTTTGACGATTTCCCACTGGTGCAGCTTGCTCAGGCCCAGCGTCGAGAAGTCGCGGATCTGGCCCTGCTTGTGCATCAGCCGCGCCTTCGACCAGTTTGGATCGTTGTCGTTCACCAGCCGGTATTCGTCGAGAACGCTAAAGCCATTGGGCAATTCCAGCGCCGGCACGTCCTGAAACACGTCCCAGAAATTGTCGTAGTTGAAATTCATCTCGCGGCCGCCGCGAATGATGTAGCCTTGGTCGGCATTGCCGGCGCCGTCGAGCGAGCCGCCGGCGATCGTCATCGTATCGAGGATGGTGATGTCCTCGCCTTTCATGCCGCCGTCGCGCATCAAGTAGAACGCGGCGGACAGCCCAGCGATGCCGCTGCCGATGATCCAGGCCTTGCGCCCATCCACCGGCTCCAACGGAACCGGACGGTTGCGCATGTAGGGACCGACCATGTCGGGCGGTGGCAGCGTGTCGTTCGGCCCTTTGCGCCAGAAGGCGGCGCCAGCGTCGGCCTCAATCGGGGGCGTGCCGGGAACCGACGGGATCGGCCTAGAGGTGGATTCGGTCATGAGGTTTCCTTCCATCGATCAGCATCCGGAGGCAGATGCAATCGAAATATCAACTGTTATCCAGATGACATATGATATCGCCCAAAAGAAGGCGGCACGCGGATTAAATCAATCCCCGTGGTGGTCAATGCAGTGGCATCGCTCGGAATCGCGTCCGGCTGGCTGCTTTGCGGGATCAGCTTTCCGCCACGACCCCGGGCTGCTATGCGAGGCGATGCCCGCTCCTATCCTCCCATTGATCGAAGCCGCCGCGCAGTGGCCCGCGCGCGGTGCGCTGATCGGCCTCGACCTCGGCACCAAGACCATCGGGGTTGCGGTGTCGGACCCCGATCGCCGGCTCGCCACCGGCGTCGAGACCATCATTCACACCGCCTTCAAGGCCAACGCGGCGCGGCTATTGCTGCTCGCCGGGCAACGCAACGCGGTCGGCTTCGTGCTCGGCCTGCCGATCAACATGGACGGCAGTGAAGGCCCGCGCGCGCAATCGACCCGCGCCTTCGCGCGCAATTTCGCGAGACTCACCGATTTGCCGATCGGGCTGTGGGACGAGCGGCTCTCGACCTCGGCGGTGGAGCGCGAATTGATCGCCAACGACGTCAGCCGCGCCAAGCGCGCCAAGGTGATCGACGAGCACGCTGCGATCTTCATCCTGCAAGGCGCGCTCGACCGGCTCACCGTGCTCAACGCCGCACCCCGGACTGACTGACATGCTGACTGTGTTTGGCGCGCTGGTGCCGGTGTTCCTGTTGATCGTGCTCGGCCATGTGCTGCGGCGGATGTTGCTCACCGAGGACAAGTCGTGGAGCGGCATTGAGCAACTGGTCTATTACGTGCTGTTTCCGGCGCTGCTGATCGATACGCTGTCGCGCGCCAACTTGGCAGCGGTGCCGGTCGCCGGGGTCGGCGGCGCCTTGCTGCTGGCGGTGGTGGCGATGTCGGCGCTGTGCCTGGCGTTGCGGCCGTTGCTGGCTGCGCGGCTCGGCCTCGATGGCCCGGCCTTCACCTCGGTGTTTCAGGGCGCCACCCGCTGGCAGAGCTTCGTGGCGCTGTCGGTCGCCGGCAATCTCTATGACGACATCGGCATTA
This sequence comes from Rhodopseudomonas palustris BisB18, assembly GCF_000013745.1. Lineage (GTDB taxonomy): Bacteria > Pseudomonadota > Alphaproteobacteria > Rhizobiales > Xanthobacteraceae > Rhodopseudomonas_A > Rhodopseudomonas_A palustris_F. Next base: position 2,457,627 of record NC_007925.1, on the reverse strand, counting down.
CGCTCGCCTCGGTGGCCATGGTGGCGATGATCCCGCTGCTCAACGTGTTCAGCGTCGGCGTGTTGGCGCGCTACGCCGCGCCAATGCGGCTGTCTTGGCCGAGCATTCTGCTCGCGATCGCCCGCAACCCGCTGATCTGGGCCTGCCTGCTGGGGCTGGCGATCAATCTGTCGCAGATATCTGTGCCGCGGCCACTGCATGAATTTGCCGACGCACTGGGACGCTGCTCGCTGGCGCTGGGGCTCTTGGTGGTCGGCGCCGGACTGCATCTCGAAGGGCTCCGCAAGCCGAAGCCCGCCGCGCTCATCACCGTTGGACTGAAGCTTGCCGTGATGCCGCTGCTCGGCACCGGTTTCGGCCTCGCTTTCGGCCTGTCGGGCACCAACCTCGCGGTGGTGGCGTGCTGCGCCTCGGTGCCGAGCGCCTCGAACGGTTATATCCTGGCTCGGCAAATGGGCGGCGACGCACCGCTGCTGGCACAGATCTTGACCCTGCAAACCAGCCTCGCGGCGCTCACCATGCCGTTGTTCATCACGCTGGTGGCGTGAGGTTACGCCGCCGCGATGGTCTTCTCGATGTCGTGCAGCGGGTGACCGGTGAGATCCTTGGAGATCTCGCCGCGCAGCACGTCGGCCAATTTCTTGTGGTAGCTTTTGCGCAATTCGCCGAGCGTTCGCGGCGCGGCGATGATCACCAGGTCGGCGATCTTGCCGTCGAGCACCCGCTTGTTCAAGAGATCGGCGATGCCGCCGGCGAAGCCGTCTTCGGCGGCCTGGCTCTCGTCCGGATTGGACGAGCTGTTTTGATGGCTTGAGCCTGATCCCTTGTTGGCGCTCTCGATATCCGCCTCGGGCAGCGCGGTCAGCGCCGGGTTGGCCTCGTCGCCGGTGTTCTGAAACAGATTGAACTTCTCGCCGTCGGCCACAGCCACGATTGTTCCCTGAGGAAGCAGCATCAAACTCTCCATATGTCGGAAGGTGGCCCGTCAGTCAGGCACCAGACCAATCGATCACTCCTCGTTTGGTTCCCCGGCTGCGACCGGTCACCGCCTATGGCAACGGCAGCGTGCGCTCCAACAGCCGGCGCGTCTGCGCGGTGTCCAAGTCGATAGCGCCGTACATGTCGCCCAATGACGGCACCAGTCTCGTCGCGGCAAACAGCTCTGCGTGCTCCGGATGCACGCCGTTCAACGCCGCCGCGGCTGCGAGCTTGGCCAAGGTCTCGACCGAGAGCCGCGCCACGCGCTCGCTGTCCGGGCGTTGAAAGGTCTTGCCGACCAACGCCGCCGCCTCCGCCGCACCAGGCAGGCCTTTGGTTTCCGCAACCAGGTTCTGCAGCACGGCTGCGGCCAGATCCGGCTCGCGCGACAGCGCGCGCAGCACGTCGAGGCACATCACGTTGCCGGAGCCTTCCCAGATCGCGTTGACCGGAGCCTCGCGATACAGCCGCGCCAACACGCCCTCTTCGACGTAACCGTTGCCGCCGAGACACTCCATCGCCTCGTAGAGAAACGGCGGCGCGCTCTTGCAGATCCAGTATTTCACCGCCGGCGTCAGTAAGCGCATCCAGGCGGCCGCGACCTCGTCGCTGCCGGCACGATCGAACGCGGCGCACAGCCGCATCACCAGCGCGACCGACGCCTCGACCTGCAGCGCCATGTCGGCGAGCACCGCCTGCATCAACGGCTGATCGGCGAGCCGCTTCTGAAATACGCTGCGATGCCGCGCGTGATGCAGCGCCTGCGCCAATCCGGCGCGCATGAAGCCGACCGAGGAGATCGCGCAATCCTGCCGCGTCAATTGCACCATCTCGATGATGGTGCGGATGCCGCGGCCCTCGCCGCCGACGCGCTGCGCATAGGCGCCGGTGAACTCGACCTCCGAGGACGCGTTGGAGCGGTTGCCGAGCTTATCCTTCAGCCGCTGGAATTGCAGCGCGTTGACCGAACCGTCCGGCGCAAAACGCGGGGTGAAGAAACAGGTCAGTCCGCCCTCGGCCTGCGCCAGCACCAGGAAAGCGTCGCTCATCGGCGCCGACATGAACCATTTGTGGCCGATCAGCCGATAGGCGTCGCCATCGCGCACGGCGCGGGTGGAGTTGGAACGCACGTCGGTGCCGCCCTGCTTCTCGGTCATGCCCATGCCGAGCGTCATGCCGCGCTTCTGCTGCCACGGCTTGAAGCTCGCATCGTAACTACGCGTGGCGATCACCGGCATCAGTTGCTGCAACAGATCCGGCTGCGCCGATAGCGCGCCGACCGCGGCGCGGGTCATAGTAATCGGGCACAGATGCCCGGACTCCACCGGCGCAGCCATGTAGAATTTTGCCGCGCGGATCACTTCCGCGGCGCCGCCGGCGGGCTTGCCCTGCGCATCCCAGGTCGAGTTGTGCAGCCCGGCGCGCATGCTCGCCGCCATCACCTCGTGATAGGCCGGATGAAACTCGACCTCGTCGCGGCGCAGGCCGCGAGCATCGAAACTCTTCAGCTTCGGCGTGTTCTCGTTGGCGAGCCGACCGCGCTCCGCCATCTCAGCCGAGCCCCATTCGCGGCCGAATTCGGACAATTCAGCCGCCGCCGACGCCCCGCCATACGCCGCCACCGCATCGGCCAGCGGCCGGTCGAGCGCGAACAGATCGACGTCCTCGAACGGCGGCGACTGGTTCCATACCTCATGGGTGGCGAAGCTGGTCCTTGTCATGGTTTCCTGCCTTGGCGTTTCTTGGTTGCCGCGACGCTGATTTGTCACGCCCCCGACACGGCCGTCTAGTCTTTGCGATACCGCGGCAGCGGAAAATCATCAGCAGTCGGAACGGCCATCCACGCAGCGGAATAACAATGCCAGCCAGGGTCAGCGCATGCGCCCCGGCGATGCGATCTACAGCGCCGCCTTGCGATGCGCTTCGTAGGAACGGGACTGATCCGCCGGCTTCCCGCCGGCGAGAAACGGCAGTGCGACGCGGACCGCATGGGTGATCGGCTGCGGCAGGCTGCTGGCGTCGAACCAGCCAAGCGCCTCGATGGCACCCGGTTCCATGACCCGGGCGTCGCCCGCAATGTGGTCGGCGAGATACACCGGAGACACCCAATGCTGCGGCGGCGTCAGTTCGGTCTCGAACTGGTCCACCACGCATAACAACCGCACGATCCGGATCTCGACATCGGCCTCTTCGCGAATTTCCCGCGCAACGGCGTCTTGAACGGCTTCCATCCATTCAACTTTGCCGCCCAGCCATCCCCAGCAACCAGCTTCAGGTGCGCGTCGCCGTTTGCCAAGCAGCAGCTTTCCGTCGGTTCGAATGACCACGGCTCCACAGCCCAGCCGTGGTCGACATTGTGCGGCGTCACCTGTCATCTACTTAATCCTCTTGGTCGCAGCGGTCCTTGGTCATGGCCTTCGAATTTGAACGGTTAGCTATCGCCAGACGCAGAGCCCCGCAAGGCTGGCCTTTCTGGCTCACCGAAAGCCGTCTACTCCCCATGATACCGCGGCACCGAAAAATGCGTTGACCGAGCCACGTTCTCCCACGGGGCGGAATAATTCGACCTCGGAACGAATTTAGGTGGGGCCGCTTAACGAGCCACCTTGCGATGCGCTTCGTAGTAGCGCCGCAACACGGAGTTGATCCTCGTCTGATAACCCTTGCCTTGCGACTTGAACCAGCCGAGCACGTCGTCATCGAGTTTGATGCCGACGGACACCTTCTGCGGCTGCACGACCGCGGCCGCCGCCCATTCCACGTCGGTCATCGGGGCGCTATCGCGGTCGCGCGCCGCGACCGCCTCGACCTGCGCTGCGCTTTGCCGATCGAGCCGCGCCCAATCGGTCTTGCCTTTCAAGGGCACTAGACTGCCATCCGGCTTCTTCTGGTAGGCCCGGCCATCGACCAGCACGGCGCGGACTTTAGCCTTGGTCATAGCGACGTTGCTCCCGTTGATTGGCTTTGCGCGCCGAGATGATCCAGGTGATCTCGCCGCGTTCGGTATAGGTGACGTGGAACAGCCGGCCGTTGATCTTGGCGAGCATGTTGTAGCGCACCTCGCCGTAGTCCTTGCGCGGATCCCGGACTACCTTTTCTGTCAGGATCGAGGAAACCCACCGGCACATCGGCAAAGTCGATGCCGCGCTCCGTGAGCGTCTTGCTGCGCTTGGCCGGATTCCAGTCAAACTGCATGACAGAGGATGGCCTTGATCTAGACTTTTATCAAGACAAATTCACTCCCGGCACGGCCGTCTAGTCTTTGCGATACTGCGGCACCGGAAAATCGTAAGCCTGCAAACCGCTCATCCCGGCCTGCGAAAAATGCCACCATTCCTTGGCGTAGTTGACGAAGCCGTGCCGGCGCATCGCCGCATTCAGGGTCTCGCGCCACTTGCGCTGCGCCGGCGTGATCGACCGCGCCGCGGTGTGCGCCTTGGCGTCGGAACAATCATAACCGGTGCCCATGTCGACGGAGGCCTCCGGCGCGCGCAACGCTTCCGGCGCGGTACAGTCGGCATAGGCTTTGCCGGGATCGAACGCCGGCCCGCGCGGCGCCCGCAGGTCGACCAGCGTCAGATCGACCGCGGCGCCGGTGGAATGCCCGGAGCGTTCGGCGATGTAGCCCAGCCGGAACAGTTCGCGCTTGGAGAAGCCCGGGTTGTAGCGCCGCTCCGCGGCGGTCTCGCGGCCGTCCTGCGCCCACGCCACCATGTCCCGCGAGGCGCGTCCCGGACGGAAGCAATCCAGCATCTTCAGCGACAGGTTTTGCCCGCGCAGGCCGCGCTGAACCGCGCGCAGCGCCAGCCCGACCGGGCGCCTGACGATGCACTCGGCGCCGTCATAGCCGTCGAGCCTGCGGCCGATGAAATTGTTCGCCCCGGCATAGCGGATGTCCTGCTGAATGCTGGGATCGACGTCGTGCAAAAACACCAAATCGTCGGGCAGCGGCTGCGCGGCCGCCGGAACCCCGAGCGCCAGCGCCAACAGCCCAATTCCGAACGCTGCAAACTTGCTCACGACACGCCTTTCCATCGCTTCCGCCCGACCCGGCAGCCCGATCCGCCGCTGTCCGAACGACCGGGGGAAAACTCATGCTCCGGCAAATCCCGCTTGCCCCCTCTCGGGTCTCTGCCTATAGCTCTCGCTTTAATGACCCCTGCACCGAAATCCAGTTTCGTCCTTGCTCACCGGCATCTGCTGGGCATCGAGGGCCTTTCCGCCGCCGATATCACCGGCCTGCTCGACCTGTCCGAAGAATATGTCGAGCTGAACCGCCAGATCGACAAAAAGCGCACCAGTCTGCGCGGCCGCACCCAGGTCAATCTGTTCTTCGAGGCCTCGACCCGGACGCAGTCCTCGTTCGAGATCGCCGGCAAGCGGCTCGGCGCCGACGTCATGAACATGTCGGTGTCGTCGTCCTCGATGCGCAAGGGCGAGACCCTGATCGACACCGCGGTGACGCTGAACGCCATGCATCCCGACCTCCTGGTGGTGCGGCATCACGCCTCCGGCGCGGTGGAACTGCTGGCGCGCAAGGTTGACGGCTCGGTGGTCAACGCCGGCGACGGCGCCCACGAACATCCGACGCAGGCGCTGCTCGACGCCCTCACCATCCGCCGCAACAAGGGCCGGCTGGAAGGCCTCACCATCGCGATCTGCGGCGACGTGATGCATTCCCGCGTCGCCCGCTCCAACATCCTGTTGCTGAACATCATGGGCGCCCGGGTCCGCGTGGTGGCGCCATCGACGCTGCTGCCGCCGGGCATCGAGCGGATGGGCGTCGAAGTCGCCCGCGACATGCGCGAAGGCCTCAACGGCGCCGACATCGTGATGATGCTGCGGCTGCAGCGCGAGCGCATGAACGGCTCGTTCGTGCCCTCCTCGCAGGAATATTTCCAATATTTCGGCCTCGACCAGAAGAAGCTCGGCTATGCCAAGCCGGACGCGCTGGTGATGCATCCGGGCCCGATGAACCGCGGCGTCGAAATCGACTCCATCGTCGCCGACGGCGCGCAATCCCTCATTCGTGAACAGGTCGAGATGGGCGTAGCGGTCCGCATGGCCGTACTGGAAGCGCTCGCGCGCAATTTGCCCAATGCGTAGTAACATGCTGACAGACCGCCGCCCGATCCTGCTCGCCAACGCCCGCCTGATCGATCCCTCGCGCGACGTCGACGGCATCGGCGACGTGCTGATCGCCGACGGCACCATTCGCGAAGCGCGCCGCGGCATCGGCGCCGCCGGCGTGCCGGAAGGCACCGACATCATCAACTGCGCCGGCAAGATCGTGGCGCCCGGCCTGATCGACATGCGCGCCTTCGTCGGCGAGCCCGGCGCCGGTCACCGCGAGACCTTCGCCTCGGCGAGCCAGGCCGCCGCCGCCGGCGGCATCACCACCATTATCTGCCAGCCCGACACCTCGCCCACTATCGACAATTCGGCGACCGTCGACTTCGTGTTGCGCCGCGCCCGCGATACCGCGATCGTCAATATCCATCCGATGGCGGCGCTGACCAAGGATCTTGCCGGCCACGAGATGACCGAGATCGGGCTACTGAAAGCCGCCGGCGCGGTCGCCTTCACCGATGGCGTCAGAAGCGTTATGGACGCCCAAGTGATGCGCCGCGCGCTGACCTATGCGCGCGACTTCGACGCCTTGATCGTGCATCACACCGAAGATCCCAATCTGGTCGGCGAAGGCGTGATGAACGAGGGCGAACTCGCTTCACGGCTCGGGTTGATCGGGGTGCCGAACATCGCCGAAGCTGTGGTGCTGGAGCGCGACATGCGGCTCGTCGCGCTGACCGGCGGCCGTTACCACGCCGCCTCGATCACCTGTGTGGAGTCGATCGAGATCCTGCGCCGGGCCCGCGAGGCCGGGCTCAAGGTCACCGCCTCCGCCTCGATCAACCATCTGACGCTGAACGAGAACGACATCGGCCCCTACCGCTCGTTCCTGAAGCTGTCGCCGCCGCTGCGCACCGAGGACGACCGCCAGGCGCTGGTCGCCGCGGTCGCCGCGGGTCTTATCGACGTCATCATGTCCGACCACAATCCACAGGACGTCGAGGTGAAGCGGCTGCCGTTCGCCGAGGCCGCCGCCGGCGCCATCGGCCTTGAGACCATGCTGCCGGCCGGCCTGCGGCTGATCCACTCCGGCGAGTTGGATTTCCTGACGCTGATCCGGGCGATGTCGACCAAGCCTGCCGAATTGCTCGGCCTGCCCGGCGGCACGCTGCGTGCCGGCTCCCCCGCCGACCTGATTGTGATCGACGCCGACGTGCCCTGGGTGGTCGACCCCAACGAACTAAAGTCGAAGTGCAAGAACACGCCGTTCGACGAGGCCAAATTCGCCGGACGCGTCGCCCGCACCATCGTCGCAGGCCGCACCGTGTACGAACACGTCTGAGCGCGCCGCACACCATAGGTGAAGACCGATGATCCTGATTGATACCGCCTCGCTGATCGTCGGCTATCTGCTCGGCTCGATCCCGTTCGGACTGATCCTCACCCGGCTCGCCGGCACCCAGGATCTGCGTTCGATCGGCTCCGGCAATATCGGCGCCACCAACGTGCTGCGCACCGGCCGCAAGGGCCTCGCCGCCGCCACCCTGCTCGGCGACGCCTTGAAAGGCACCGCCGCGGTGCTGATCGCGGCGTCACTCGGCGGTCCGGAGGCGGCGATGCTGGCCGCGCTCGGCGCCTTCCTCGGCCACCTGTTTCCGGTGTGGCTGAAATTCAAAGGCGGCAAGGGCGTCGCGGTCTATATCGGCGTGCTGCTCGGGCTATTTTGGCCGGGCGCGATCGTGTTCTGCGTGCTATGGCTCGCCACCGCTTTGACCGCGCGCTACTCGTCGCTGTCGGCGCTGGTCGCCGCCTTCATCACGCCGATCTTTCTGTGGTGGTTCGGCCATCTTGCGCTGGCCTCGCTGTTCGCGATCCTCACCCTGCTACTGGTCTGGATGCACAGCGAAAATATCAAGCGGCTGATGGCCGGTACCGAAGGAAAGATCGGAGAGAAGAAGTAGCGACCGCGTTTCTGGCGGTATTCCTCGGCGTCCTGCACTGCTGCACCACCGGCTTCGCGGCGACAACCGTCGCGTCGTTGGCTATCCCGTCTCTTGTCCACACGCAAAACTTGCGCGACACTTCGCTGGGGGCGCGAGCGTGGACAACGAGCAACGTACCAGCCATCTTTCCGACGCGCAGCGGCTCGATTGGCTGCGGCTGATCCGTTCCGACAATGTCGGACCGCGCACGTTTCGCTCGCTGGTCAATCACTTCGGCAGCGCGCGCGCGGCGCTGGAGCGGCTGCCCGACCTGGCGCGGCGCGGCGGCGCCGCCCGCCCCGGCCGCATCGTCAGCGAGCATGAGGCGCACCTCGAACTCACCGCCAGCAAACGGCTCGGCGTCAGCCTGATCGCGCCGGGCGAACTCGGCTATCCGCCGCGGCTGGCGCTGATCGAGGACGCGCCGCCGCTGCTCGGCATCCGCGGCGCACCCGACGCCCTGATGCGGCCGATGATCGCCATCGTCGGCTCGCGCAACGCCTCCGGCGTCGGCCTGAAATTCGCCGGCGCTCTCGCCCGCGACTTGGGCGTCGCCGGCTTCGTGATCGCCTCCGGGCTGGCGCGCGGCATCGATCAGGCGGCGCATCGTGCCAGTCTCGGCAGCGGCACGGTGGCGGTGTTGGCCGGCGGCCACGACAAAATCTATCCGCCGGAGCACGATGAGCTGCTGGCGGCGATCCTCGGCGAAGGCGGCGCCGCGATTTCGGAAATGCCGCTCGGCCATGTGCCGCGGGCGCGGGATTTTCCCCGCCGCAACCGGCTGATCTCGGGCGTCGCGCTCGGCGTCGCGGTGATCGAGGCGGCGTATCGATCGGGCTCGCTGATCACGGCAAGAATCGCCGCCGAACAGGGCCGCGACGTGTTCGCGGTGCCGGGCTCGCCGCTCGATCCGCGTGCCGCCGGCACCAACGATCTGATCAAGCAGGGCGCGCAGCTGATCACCGAGGCCGCCGACATCGTCACCGCGGTGGCGCCGATCCTGGAGCGGCCGATCGAATTGCCGAGCCGGGAGCCCGACGAGGCCGCGCCGATCGATGAGCCGGGCAGCGGCGACCGCGCCCGCGTCACCTCCCTGCTCGGCCCCAGCCCGATCGGCCTCGACGATCTGGTGCGGCTGGCCGGCGTGTCGCCGGCAGTGGCGCGCACCGTGCTACTCGAACTGGAGCTTGCCGGCCGGCTGGAGCGACACGGCGGCGGGCTGGTGTCACTGCTCTGACTACGCCTGCTCGGCCGAACGGCGGCGATCGAAGCTCTCCCGCGCGCCTTCGATGTCGGGCAGATGCTGCTTGGCCCATTGCCCGAGTTCCTTCACCGGCGCGCTGAGGCCGCGGCCGAGCTCGGTGAGTTCGTAGTCGACGCGCGGCGGCACGGTCGGAAACACCGTGCGGGTCACGAGGCCATCGCGCTCCAGCCCGCGCAAGGTCAGCGTCAGCATCCGTTGCGAGATGCCGCCAATCATGCGCTTGAGTTCGTTGAAGCGCAGCGGCCGCTCGCCCAGCATCATGATCACCAGCACGCTCCATTTGTCGCCGACCCGCGACAGCACCGTGGCAACGCCGCGACAATCGTTGTGAATCGACGCTTGCGGGGCGGTTACATCGCTGTGCCCAGGCAAATCGCTGTGCTCGAGTTTCAAAACAGTGCCTTCTTGTGCGGTTTTTGCAGTCACTCATAGTGCGTCAGTTACAAACCTATACCAAGGATGACGCCAATGAAACTGCTCCATATCGACTCCAGCGTGCTCGGGCCGCATTCGGTCAGCCGCCAGGTCTCCGCCGCCATCGTCGCCCGGCTGCGCGAGGTCAATCCTGGCGCGGCGGTCACCTATCGCGACCTTGGCGCCAGCCCGCTTGCGCACCTGTCCGGCGCGCATCTGGCGGTCGCCCAAGGTGCGGTGCCCGCGCCGGAGCTGCAGGACGATCTCGCCGCTGGAGCGGCCGTGCTGGAGGAATTCCTGGCCGCCGATACCGTGGTGATCGGCGCGCCGATGTACAACTTCACCATCCCGACCCAGCTCAAGGCCTGGATCGACCGCATCCTGGTGGCCGGCAAGACTTTCAGTTACAGCGGCGGCACGGTGCAGGGCCTGGCGGCCGGCAAGCGGGTGATCATCGCGATATCGCGCGGCGGGTTTTACGGCCCCGATACGCCGATGGCGGTCGGCGAACACCTGGAAAGCTATCTGCGCTTCGTGTTCGGATTTATCGGAATTACCGAGCCGGACATCATCGCGGCGGACGGCATCAAATTCAGCCCGGAACATCGCGAAAAGGCGATCGCATCGGCGCTGTCGGCCGTCACCGCCCTGCGCGCGGCCTGAGCAGCACGCCCAGCCGTCGCCTCCGCGACCAAGCGGCGGCGACGCGCGCGGGCGAAAAACAGCAGGGCCGCCGCCGAAACCGAGCGGCGGCTGGGTTCGATCTAGCCGGCGGCGAACATCAGCTTTTCGGCGATCAGCAGCATCACCGAAATCAACAGGCCGCTGCCGCAGAACAGCGCGAGCGGCAGCAATTCGTCGCGGTCATACGTGATCGCCTTGGCAACGCTACGGGTCAAAGCGGGACGAGCGGGGTAGGACATAGCAGTCTCCATTATGCGGCCTTGTCGCGCTTCCGCCCAATGGAAATCCGCGGCGCTTCGGCCGCTTGCTTCAGCTCGATGGCTGATTGCTGATAATACCGCAGGTAACGCCGGTGCTTGCCAAGCGCAAGGCACTAGGATATGCGCGCGCAGCACGGCTGAACTCCGATTTCGCAGTGCAGCGAGAGCGCCCGCAAGGCCGGCGTCGGACCGGCGAAGTGGCATTGGCAACACCCGCCCCGCCCCGCTATCTGCGCGGTTCGTTGCCGTTGTGACGGCGGCGTTGCCGCACCAGTTCGGTCGCCTCCAGATGCGCCATTTCCAACAGATAACCCAGCATGTCGAGCCGGTGACGGCGCGCCAGCCGCGCCAGTTCCGCGACAGTCGTGGCGAGGTAATGTGCGGCTTCGTCCGGGCCGCCGTCGCCGCTGCGCGGCGGAGATGGCAGACCATCGCTCCCGCCGCTGGATCCCATGACTCATCCCTCTTGCCGCGGAGCCCTCCGGTTCCGCGAGTCACTTATAGCTCTACTACTTATACGTGTGCAACCTAGAGTGTATAATATTTGAAAATTCTCCCAAAAGTTCACCTCCTGCAACCGGACGATTTGACAGCGCCGTCCGCTGCACCCATGTTCGCCCCCAACCGGTCGTCGCGACTCTCGCGGAAAAAGACCGCATAAATCCCTGTAAACACCTGGAATGACATGAATATCGTCATTGTCGAGTCGCCTGCGAAGGCCAAGACGATCAACAAATATCTGGGCAGTTCCTACGAGGTTCTGGCCTCGTTCGGCCATGTCCGCGACCTTCCGGCGAAGAACGGCTCGGTCGATCCCGACGCCAATTTCCAGATGATCTGGGAAATCGATCCCAAGGCCGCCGGCCGGCTCAACGACATCGCCAAGGCGCTGAAGGGCGCCGACAAGCTGATCCTCGCAACCGACCCTGATCGCGAGGGGGAAGCGATCTCCTGGCACGTGCTGGAGGTGTTGAAAGAGAAGCGCGCGATCAAGGATCACAAGATCGAACGCGTGGTGTTCAACGCCATCACCAAGCAGGCGGTCACCGATGCGATGAAGAACCCGCGCCAGATCGACGGCGCGCTGGTCGACGCCTATATGGCGCGCCGCGCGCTGGACTATCTGGTCGGCTTTACACTCTCTCCCGTATTGTGGCGCAAACTGCCCGGCGCCCGCTCCGCCGGCCGCGTCCAATCGGTGGCGCTGCGGCTGGTCTGCGACCGCGAGCTCGAGATCGAGAAATTCGTGCCGCGGGAATACTGGTCGCTGGTGGCGACCCTGACCACGCCGCGCGGCGAGATGTTCGAGGCCCGGCTCACCGGCGCCGATGGCAAGAAGATCCAGCGGCTCGACATCGGCACCGGCGCCGAGGCCGAGGATTTCAAGCAGGCGATCGAAGCGGCGCTGTTCAATGTCGCCAGCGTCGAAGCCAAGCCGGCGCGGCGCAACCCCTACGCGCCGTTCACCACCTCGACGCTGCAGCAGGAGGCCAGCCGCAAGCTCGGCTTCGCCCCGGCGCACACCATGCGGATCGCGCAGCGGTTGTATGAAGGCATCGACATCGGCGGCGAGACCACCGGTCTCATTACTTATATGCGTACCGACGGCGTGCAGATTGATTCCTCCGCCATCACCCAGGCGCGCCAGGTGATCGGCGAGGACTACGGCAAGCAATACGTTCCGGAGGCGCCGCGGCAATACACCGCCAAGGCCAAGAACGCCCAGGAAGCCCATGAAGCGATCCGGCCGACCGACCTCAGCCGCCGCCCCGCCAGCTTGCGCGCCCGGCTCGACCACGATCAGATCCGGCTCTACGAGCTGATCTGGATCCGCACCATCGCCAGCCAGATGGAATCCGCCGAATTGGAGCGCACCACCGTCGAGATCGCCGCCAAGGCGGGCTCGCGGGTGCTGGAACTGCGCGCCACCGGCCAGGTGGTGAAGTTCGACGGCTTCCTGGCGGTGTATCAGGAAGGCCGCGACGACGACGGTGACGACGAGGATTCCCGCCGACTGCCGGCAATGAGCCAAGGCGAAGCCTTGGCTCGCAAGGACCTCGCCGTCACCCAGCATTTCACCGAGCCGCCGCCGCGCTTCTCCGAAGCCTCGCTGGTCAAGCGGATGGAAGAGCTCGGCATCGGCCGGCCCTCGACCTACGCCTCGATCCTGCAGGTGTTGAAGGACCGCGGCTACGTCAAGCTCGACAAGAAGCGGCTGCACGCCGAGGACAAGGGCCGCGTCGTGGTCGCGTTCCTGGAGAACTTCTTCGCCCGCTACGTCGAATACGACTTCACCGCGGCGCTGGAGGAAAACCTCGACCGGATTTCCAACAACGAAATCTCCTGGCAACAGGTGCTGCGCGATTTCTGGACCGACTTCATCGGCGCGGTCAACGACATCAAGGATCTGCGCGTCGCGCAGGTGCTGGACGCGCTCGACGACATGCTCGGCTCGCACATCTATGCGCCACGCGACGACGGCGGCGATCCGCGGCAATGCCCGAGCTGCGGCACCGGCAAGCTCAACCTCAAGGCCGGCAAGTTCGGCGCCTTCGTCGGCTGCAGCAACTATCCGGAATGCCGCTACACCCGCCCGTTGGCGGCTGACGGCGGCGGCGACGGCGACCGCATTCTCGGCAAGGACCCGGTGTCCGGCCTCGAAGTCGCGGTCAAGGCCGGCCGGTTCGGTCCCTATATCCAGCTCGGTGACGCCAAGGACTACGCCGAGGGCGAGAAGCCGAAACGCGCCGGCATTCCGAAAAACTCCTCGCCCGGCGACATGGAGCTCGAGCTCGCGCTGAAGCTGTTGTCGCTGCCGCGCGAAGTCGGCAAACATCCGGAGACCGGCGAGCCGATCAAGGCCGGCATCGGCCGCTTCGGTCCCTATGTGCAGCATGAGAAGACCTATGCCAGCCTGGAAGCTGGCGACGAGGTGTTCGACATCGGGCTGAACCGCGCGGTGACGCTGATCGCCGAGAAGATCCTCAAAGGCCCGAGCAAGCGACGGTTTGGTTCGGACCCCGGCAAACCGCTCGGCGAGCATCCCTCGCTCGGCACCGTGGCGGTGAAGAGCGGACGTTACGGCGCTTACGTCACCGCCGGCGGCGTCAACGCCACGATTCCGAGCGACAAAACTCAAGAGAGCATCACCCTGCCCGAGGCCATCGCGCTGATCGACGAGCGCGCGGCGAAGGGCGGCGGCAAGCCGAAGAAAGCCGCGAAGAAAGCGCCGGCCAAGAAGGCCGCGAAGTCCGATACCGACGCAGCGGCAGAGACGAAAAAACCCGCGAAGAAAGCCGCGGCGAAGAAGTCGGTCGCCAAGCCGAAGGCCGACGGCGTCGCCGTAAGTGCCGCGCGCGCGCCGGCGAAAGCCAAATCCTCGACCAAGACCGCCGCAGCCAAGAAGCCTGCAAAGCCGGCGGCGAAAAAATCCGCGGGCAAAGCCAACGGCTGATCATGTGAGCACGAAAAAGCGCGACACCAGCTTTCCCGATCGCGACGCGCTCGTCGCCTTCATCCGCGCCCAGCCGGGCAAGGTCGGCACTCGCGAAATCGCCCGCGCGTTCGGCCTCAAGAACGAGGATCGCGTCGAACTGAAGCGGGTGCTGCGCGACCTCGCCGACGCCGGCACCATCAAGCGCCGCGGCAAGATCGTGGCCGAACCCGAGGCGCTGCCGCCGACGTTGATGGCCGATATCACCGCGCGCGACGATGATGGCGAACTGATCGCCACGCCGACCGAGTGGGACGAGCAGAGCGGCGAGCCACCGAAGATCCGCATCCATGTGCCGCGCCGCGCGGCGCCCGGCACCGCGGCCGGCATCGGCGACCGTGCGTTGCTGCGCGTCGAGCCGGGTGCGGAGGCCTATCGCGCCCGCGTCATCAAAGTCGTCGATCAGACCAAGACGCGCATCCTTGGGATCTTCCGCGCGCTGCCCGGCGGCGGCGGACGGCTGATTCCTGTCGACAAGAAACAGGTCGGCCGCGAATTCAACATCGCCGCCACGGACGCCGGCGGCGCGCAGGACGGCGATCTGGTCAGCGTCGATCCGATCCGCACCCGCGGCTATGGTCTTGCGTCCGGCAAGGTGAAAGAGCGCTTGGGATCGCTCGCCACCGAAAAGGCGGTCAGCCTGATCGCGATCCACTCCCACGAAATCCCGCAGGAATTCTCCGCTGAAGCCATTCGCGAGGCCGACGCCGCCAAGCCCGCGAGCCTGAAAGGCCGCGAGGACTGGCGCGAATTGCCGCTCGTCACCATCGATCCGCCCGACGCCAAGGATCACGACGACGCGGTGCACGCCGAGCCCGACCCCGATCCGAACAACAAGGGCGGCTACATCCTCCACGTCGCGATCGCCGACGTCGCCTACTACGTGCGGCCGCAATCGGCGCTCGATCGCGACGCGCTCACCCGCGGCAATTCGGTGTACTTCCCCGACCGCGTGGTGCCGATGCTGCCGGAGCGGATCTCCAACGATCTGTGTTCGCTGAAGCCGGGCGAAGCGCGCGGCGCCCTCGCCGTCCGCATCGTGATCGGCCCGGACGGCCGCAAGCACTCGCACTCGTTCCACCGCATCCTGATGCGCTCGGCGGCGAAACTGAGCTACGCGCAGGCGCAGGCCGCGATCGACGGACATCCCGACGATACGACCGGCCCGTTGCTCAAGCCGATCCTGCAGCCGCTGTACGACGCCTACGCGGTGGTGAAGCGCGGCCGCGACGAGCGCGATCCGCTCGATCTCGACCTGCCGGAGCGCAAGATCCTGTTGAAGCCCGACGGCACCGTCGACCGCGTCATCGTCCCGGAGCGGCTCGACGCGCATAAGTTGATCGAGGAATTCATGATCCTCGCCAACGTCGCCGCCGCCGAGATGCTGGAGAAGAAGGCGCTGCCGCTGATCTATCGCGTGCACGACGAGCCCAGCGTCGAAAAGGTGCACAACCTGGTCGAATTCCTCAAGACGCTGGATCTGTCGTTCGCCAAGCAGGGCGCGCTGCGGCCCTCGCTGTTCAACCGCGTGCTGGCACAGGTCAAAGGCCACGACGCCGAACCCTTGGTCAACGAAGTGGTGCTGCGCTCGCAGGCGCAGGCCGAATACGCCTCGCAGAATTACGGCCATTTCGGCTTGAACCTGCGCCGCTACGCGCATTTCACCTCGCCGATCCGCCGCTACGCCGACCTCGTGGTGCATCGCGCCTTGATCCGCGCGCTCAATCTCGGCGACGGCGCGCTGCCCGACACCGAGACCGTGGAGACGCTCGCCGAAGTCGCGGCGCAGATCTCGGTCACCGAACGCCGCGCCATGAAGGCCGAGCGCGAAACCACCGACCGGCTGATCGCGCATTTCCTCGCCGACCGCATCGGCGCCTCGTTCCAGGGGCGGATTTCCGGCGTCACCCGCGCCGGGCTGTTCGTCAAACTCGCCGACACCGGCGCCGACGGACTGATCCCGATCCGCACCATCGGCAGCGAGTACTTCAACTACGACGAAACCCGCCACGCGCTGATCGGAACCCGTTCCGGTACCATCTATCGGCTCGGCGACGTGGTCGACGTGCGGCTGGTGGAGGCCACTCCCGTGGCCGGCGCGCTGCGCTTTGAACTGTTGGGCGACGGCGGCGTTGTTGCGGGCGGCCGTCCGCGTCCCCATATTCGTAGCCGTGGGGCGGCGTCGTCGGAGCCCCGCAGCAAGGCCCACCCCGGACGCAATCCGAGCAAAGCCAAGAAAGACAAGAAGTCCAAGCCGCCGAAGCGCGACCGCAAGAGCAAGATCAAGAAAGCCAACAAGGCCAAAGGCGGAACACCCGGCAAGCCGAAGAAGGGCTGATCCATGAGCGTCGACGACAGCGCAGCGCGGCCCGCCCGCAGCTGGAGCGCGGAGGTCATTGCGCCGGAGAAGCGCAACGCCGTCACCGCGATCAAGCGCGGCTTGTTCGGCCGCTGCCCGCGCTGCGGCGAGGGCAAGCTGTTCCGCGCGTTCCTCAAGGTCGACGATCACTGCGCCAAGTGCCAGCTCGACTTCACCCCGCATCGCGCCGACGACCTGCCGGCCTATCTGGTGATCGTCATCGTCGGTCATCTGGTGGTGCCGATCGTGCTGTGGATCGAGACCAATTATTCGCCGGCGGTGCCGCTGCAGCTGGCGATCTATCTGCCGATCACGCTGCTGCTGTCGCTGGGATTGCTGCAGCCGGTGAAGGGCGCCGTGGTCGGGCTGCAATGGGCGTTCCGGATGCACGGCTTCGACGACAATCCCCCTGGCGATATCCCCGCGGTCTAGCTAAAACGCTGCGACCGCAGCGGGGATGGCATGAGCGACACGGCCAACGTCGACATCGAAGCCGAGCATCATCCGTATTTCCGCCCGAAAGACGCAGCGACGCTGCTGTTGATCGATCGCACCGGGCGGGTCCCGAAAGTGCTGGTCGGCCGCCGCCACGACAATGTGGTGTTCATGCCGGGCAAATTCGTGTTTCCCGGCGGCCGGGTTGACAAGACCGATTGCCGCATCCCGGTGGCGGCGCCGCTTCCCGCCGGACTCGAGGCCAATCTGCTGCAGGGCCGCCCGCTGATCAGCCGCGCCCGGGCCCGGGCGCTGGCGGTCTGCGCGATTCGCGAGGCCTGCGAGGAGACCGGGCTGTGCCTCGGCCGCAAAGTCCATGGCGCCGCGGCGCTCGACGGGCCGTGGGCGCCGTTCGCGCAGGCCGGGCTGCTGCCGGACCCCTCCGGGCTGTTCCTGGTCGCCCGCGCCATCACCCCGCCCGGCCGGGTGCGCCGGTTCGACACCCGTTTCTTCACCGCCGACGCCTCGATGATCGCGCACCGCGTCGAGGGCGTGATCCACCCGGGCGCCGAGCTGGTCGAGCTGGTCTGGGTGGAAATCGGTTCCGAACCGCTGGCCGGGCTGCACCAGATGACCCGGCAGGTGCTGGGCGAGCTGGAACGGCGGCTGGCCTCGGGGCCGCTGCGGCACGACGCCCAGCTGCCGTTTTTCCATGTCGCACGCGGCCGGATGCAGATGGATCTGTTGAGCGGCACCGCCTGAGCGCGCTGGCCGATCGAGCGCCGCAACCGGGCTGTCGGCCTGGCAAAGCCGCCCTCGCCCGGTTATTTCCGGCGCCAACCTTGACTTTGCCGCGTCGGAAGCTAGGTTGCGCGGCGAATGCAGGCCGGCAGCGTTGGCCCGCGCCCGATTCCAGACATTTCGAGGTTTTTTACCATGGCCAAGGCGGTCACCATCAAGATCAAGCTCGTCTCGACCGCGGATACCGGCTTCTATTACGTGGCGAAGAAGAACTCGCGCACCATGACCGACAAGATGGTCAAGAAGAAGTACGATCCGGTGGCGCGCAAGCACGTCGAGTTCAAGGAATCCAAGATCAAGTAAGCTGTTTCAGCGCGCTTGCGGATTTCAACGGGGCCTTGCGGCCCCGTTTTTGTTGCGGCCTATCCAAAAGAGAACCTGTCCAAAAGAAAACCCCGTGTCCCGGACACGGAGCAGCGCCTTGGCGCTGCGCAGTGAGCCGGCTCCTCACAGGATGAGGCGGATTGCGAGTTGATGATCCCCCCCAGAGTCGTCATCCTGAGGCGCCCGAGCGCAGCGAGGGCCTCGAAGGATGCGGCTACGCGACGATGCGGTCGCCCCGCTCTGGGGCGGCGCCACGCCCGCGGCCATCCTTCGAGACGCCCGGCTGCGCGCTGCGCGCTTTGCCGGGCTCCTCAGGATGACGCTGATTGGGTTGCTGATGATCCAAGCCCAGCGTCGTCATCCTGAGGTGCCCGAGCGTAGCGAGGGCCTCGAAGGATGCGGCTACGCGACGATGCGGTCGCCCCGCTCTGGGGCGGCGCCACGCCCGCGGCCATCCTTCGAGACGCCCGGCTGCGCGCTGCGCGCTTTGCCGGGCTCCTCAGGATGACGCTGATTGGGTTGCTGATGATCCAAGCCCAGCGTCGTCATCCTGAGGTGCCCGAGCGTAGCGAGGGCCTCGAAGGATGCGGCTGCGCGACGATGCGGTCGCCCCGCTCTGGGGCTGCGCCACGCCCGCGGCCATCCTTCGAGACGCCCGGCTGCGCGCTGCGCGCTTTGCCGGGCTCCTCAGGATGACGCTGATTGGGTTGCTGATGATCCAAGCCCAGCGTCGTCATCCTGAGGTGCCCGAGCGTAGCGAGGGCCTCGAAGGATGCGGCTGCGTATCGATGCGCTCGCCCCAGCCTGGGGCAGCGTCACGCTTGCGGCCATCCTTCGAGACGCCCGGCTGCGCGCTGCGCCGGGCTCCTCAGGATGACGCTGAAATGGGCGGCGATCGCCCGCCGTTGCGTCCAAAATGTCAAACAGCCACGATCAAGAAGCTCTGGATGTGCGCTCGCGATCTCGCGGCGCGATGCGCCCGAGCTTTGCGAAGTGCCCCTCACTGCAATGAGGGGGGAGGCGCGCCGCAGGGCGCGGGGGTGGAGTTTCGCGGTGCTGCGGCTCGCCTCGCAAGGCCAGCCGCGACCGCGCGTCGCCTTGCGGCGCGCCCTCCTGCGGCGATTCTGGGCCCCGGGACCGTGCTTCCGGGGACAGGCGCGATGCACTCCGCACCACTGATCCCGGCGATCTCTCGCCGTTCACCTGTCCCGCGTCCAGCCAACCAGCAAGTGGCAGAGCCTCGTAGTGGGCCCGGACGGTGGCCTGGGGCCTCCCGGGTCACGCTTGCGAGGCGCGAGCGCGGGACGCCGCGTCGACCGAAGGAGAGCAAGCTCCGCCTCGGCAGCGATCGGTGGGTTGCCCCACGTCTCGCTCTGTCCCGCTAACGTGACGCCTCGCGAAAGCGCCCCTCACGGACAGGACGACTAGGAATATAATCACGCGCGTGAAATTGTCAATGGGGTCGGCGCTGTAGCCCGGATGGAGCGCAGCGAAATCCGGGACAGCGTCTCCACGCTGGAGTTGTCGGCGTGATATCCCGTCGAGAGGCGAGCGCTATTTGCTCCCGGATTACGCTTCGCTCCATCCGTGCTACGTCGGCTAATCGCAGTTTGCTCTACTCAGCCGCCTCCCACATGATTCGGACCATCGCATCCAATGACCAAACAGTCTTTTCTCGATTGTCTGGAAACAGGAAGGCTTTCGGAGATCGCGGATGCGCTGATCGCAGACGCTCGCGCAGACTCACGTCGCGCAACATCTCAACGCCACGCGCCATTCATTTGCTCCTCCCTCGGAACAATCCCCCGCCTCACCGCTTGTTGGGGGCGCCTTGTGGCGCCTTCCAGGAGAATTCAATGAAACGTATGCTCATCGCGGCTGCTGCCGCGGGCTTTCTCGGTCTCGGCCTGATGTTGCCGGCCGCCGCCATGCCGGCCAGCGGCCTTGCCGCCGCCGCCGCGACCACCACCGCAGCCACCAACGTCGTCGAAGCGCAGTATCGCCGTCGCCACGTCGTGCGTCGCGGCTACTATGGCCCGCGCCCCGGCATGCGTCGCGCCTATGGCCCGCGTCCCGGCATGTATCGCGGCCATCGCGGCCCGAATTACGGCTGGTCGCGCGGCCGCCATCGCGGCTGGCGCTAAACGCTCGCTCTGACAGTCAAAGGACAGATCATGAAAAGCCTCGTTCTGGCGGCGGCTACGGCCACCGCGCTGTTCGCCTCCGCGGCCTCCGCGGCGCCGCTCGCGGCGCCATCGCTCGGCACCACCGCCAGCGGCACCGAACAGGTCCGGCTGGTGTGCGACGAATACGGCCGCTGCTTCCGCAGCCGCCCGCGCTACGTCGAGCCGCGCTACGGCTATCGCGGCGGCTATCGCGGCGGCTATGAGCGCCGCGGCTACGGCCATCGCCAAGGCTATTACGGCGGCGGCGGCCCGAGCATCGGCTTTGGCTTCGGCGGCGGCGGCGGTCGCTGGTAAGCGTCTTGCTTCCGGATTGCGCTTCGCTCCATCCGGGCTACGGCTCAACGACGAAGGCCGGCCGAAAGGTCGGCCTTTGTCGTTTGCCGCGTCGTCCCGTCGTCCTGTAGCCCGGATGAAGCGCAGCGAAATCCGGGTTGGCACCGCGCCCGTGGTCCCGGATTGCGCTTCGCTCCATCCGGGCTACAGCTCAACAACGAAGGCCGGCCGAAAGGTCGGCCTTTGTCGTTTGCCGCGTCGTCCCGTCGTCCTGTAGCCCGGATGAAGCGCAGCGAAATCCGGGTTGGCACCGCGCCCGTGGTCCCGGATTGCGCTTCGCTCCATCCGGGCTACAGCTCAACAACGAAGGCCGGCCGAAAGGTCGGCCTTTGTCGTTTGCCGCGTCGTCCCGTCGTCCTGTAGCCCGGATGAAGCGCAGCGAAATCCGGGTTGCTCCGTGCCCGTGGTCCCGGATTGCGCTGCGCTCCATCCGGGCTACGGCTCAACAACGAAGGCCGGCCGAAAGGTCGGCCTTTGTCGTTTGCCGCGTCGTCCCGTCGTCCTGTAGCCCGGATGCAGCGCAGCGAAATCCGGGTTGCTCCGTGCCCGTGGTCCCGGATTGCGCTGCGCTGCATCCGGGCTACGGCTCAACAACGAAGGCCGGCCGAAAGGTCGGCCTTTGTCGTTTGCCGCGTCGTCCCGTCGTCCTGTAGCCCGGATGAAGCGCAGCGAAATCCGGGGTGCTTCGCGCCCGTGGTCCCGGATTGCGCTGCGCTGCATCCGGGCTACAGCTCAACAACGAAGGTCGGCCGAAAGGTCGGCCTTTGTCGTTTGCCGCGTCGTCCCGTCGTCCTGTAGCCCGGATGAAGCGCAGCGAAATCCGGGGTGCTCCGTGCCCGTGGTCCCGGATTGCGCTTCGCTCCATCCGGGCTACAGCTCAACAACGAAGGCCGGCCGAAAGGTCGGCCTTTGTCGTTTGCCGCGTCGTCCCGTCGTCCTGTAGCCCGGATGAAGCGCAGCGAAATCCGGGTGCTTCGAGCCCGTGGTCCCGGATTGCGCTGCGCTGCATCCGGGCTACGGCTCAACGACGAAGGCCGGCCGAAAGGTCGGCCTTTGTCGTTTGCCGCGTCGTCCCGTCGTCCTGTAGCCCGGATGAAGCGCAGCGAAATCCGGGGTGCTTCGCGCCCGTGGTCCCGGATTGCGCTGCGCTGCATCCGGGCTACGGCTCAACAACGAAGGCCGGCCGAAAGGTCGGCCTTTGTCGTTTGCCGCGTCGTCCCGTCGTCCTGTAGCCCGGATGAAGCGCAGCGAAATCCGGGGTGCTCCGTGCCCGTGGTCCCGGATTGCGCTGCGCTGCATCCGGGCTACAGCTCAACAACGAAGGCCGGCCGAAAGGTCGGCCTTCGTCGTTTGCCGCGTCGTCCCGTCGTCCTGTAGCCCGGATGAAGCGCAGCGAAATCCGGGTGGCACCGCGCCCGTGGTCCCGGATTGCGCTGCGCTGCATCCGGGCTACAGCTCAACAACGAAGGCCGGCCGAAAGGTCGGCCTTCGTCGTTTGCCGCGTCGTCCCGTCGTCCTGTAGCCCGGATGCAGCGCAGCGAAATCCGGGTTGGCACCGCGCCCGTGGTCCCGGATTGCGCTTCGCTCCATCCGGGCTACAGCTCAACGACGAAGGCCGGCCGAAAGGTCGGCCTTTGTCGTTTGCCGCGTCGTCCCGTCGTCCTGTAGCCCGGATGAAGCGCAGCGAAATCCGGGGTGCTTCGCGCCCGTGGTCCCGGATTGCGCTTCGCTCCATCCGGGCCACGGCTCAACGACGAAGGTCGGCCGAAAGGTCGGCCTTTGTCGTTTGCCGCGTCGTCCCGTCGTCCTGTAGCCCGGATGAAGCGCAGCGAAATCCGGGTGCTCCGTGCCCGTGGTCCCGGATTGCGCTTCGCTGCATCCGGGCTACGCTTTGACTTTGTCGTTACTCGTCGTCGCTGGCGAGCAGCCCGCGCACCGCGGCGGCCCAGCCTTTCAGCTTGCGCGCGCGGGTCGCCTTGCTCATCACCGGACGGAAGCGATGTTGCAGCCGCCAATTGTCGGCGAATTGCTGCGGCTCCGGAAAGATCCCGGCACTGAGGCCGGCGAGATAGCCGGCGCCGAGCGCGGTGGTCTCGGCGATCATCGGCCGGTCGACCGGGGCGTCGAGCAGATCGGCGAGCCGCTGCATGGTCCAGTCCGATGCGGTCATGCCGCCGTCGACCCGCAGCACGATCGACGCCTCGTCGGCGTCCGGCCAATCGGCGCGCATCGCCGCCCACAGGTCGTAGGTCTGGTAGCACACGCTCTCGAGAGCTGCATGCGCGAGCTCCGCCGGGCCGGTGTTGCGGGTCAGCCCGAACAACGCGCCGCGGACCCGCGGATTCCAATACGGCGCGCCGAGCCCGACGAAGGCCGGCACCAGATAGACGCTCTGCAGCGAATCCGATTTGTCGGCGAGCGGCCCGGTCTCAGAGGCATGATCGATGATATGCAGCCCGTCGCGCAGCCATTGCACGGCGCTCCCTGCGACAAAGATCGAGCCTTCCAGCGCGTAGGTGCGCACGCCGTTCAGCTGATAGGCGATGGTGGTGAGCAGCTGGTGCTGGGATTTCACCGCCACCGCGCCGGTGTTGAGCAGCGCGAAGCAGCCGGTGCCGTAGGTCGATTTCATCATGCCGGGCGCAAAGCAGGCCTGGCCGATGGTGGCGGCCTGCTGATCGCCGGCGATGCCGCGAATGGCAATGGCGCCGCCGAACAAGTCCGGCTCGCTGTCGCCGAAATGATGCGAAGAGTCTCTCACCTCCGGCAGCATCGAGCGCGGCACGCCCAGCAGCGCCAGCAGCTCGTCGTCCCATTGCCCGGTGTGGATGTTGAACAGCAGCGTGCGCGAGGCGTTGGTGGCGTCGGTGGCGTGGATTTTGCCGCCGGTCAGCCGCCACAACAGATAGCAATCGACGGTGCCGAACAACAATTCGCCGCGCTCGGCGCGGGCGCGGGCGCCGGGGACGTGGTCGAGGATCCACGCCACCTTGGTGCCGGAGAAATACGGATCGACGATCAGCCCGGTCTTGGCCGCCACCATCGGCTCGTGGCCGTCGGCCTTGAGCTGCGCGCAGGCGGCTGCGGTGCGGCGATCCTGCCAGACGATGGCGCGGTGCACCGCCTGCCCGGTGGCGCGGTCCCACACCACGGTGGTCTCGCGCTGGTTGGTGATGCCGATCGCCGCGATGTCGGAGGCGCTGAGCCCGGCCTGGGCGAGCGCGGCGCGGCAGGTGGTCAGCGTCGACACCCAAATGTCCTCGGGCTCGTGTTCGACCCAGCCGGAGGCCGGAAAATGCTGCGGGAATTCCTGCTGCGCTTGTGCTGCGATCGAGATGTCCTGACGAAACACGATGGCGCGCGACGAGGTGGTGCCCTGATCGATGGCCAGCACATAGGACATGGCGTTCTTCCGTGACGCGAGGGATGGTGCGTCAACAGCAGCCGATTGCGCGCAAGAGGTCAAGATGGGCAAAAGAGAGTCGCAACGCACCGCGGCGCTCTCCCTCCCCCGCTTGCGGGGGAGGGTCGGGGTGGGGGAAATCGCGGGCACGGCGCGAAGGGCCGCACGGCGTGATGACTGCGCGTTCGTGCGCGGCGCGCCCCCACCCGTCCGGCCTGCCGCCGGCCCCCCTCCCCCGCAAGCGGGAGAGGGAAGGTTCGCGCGGCGCCTCTTCGCCTCAGGGCCTCTGCAGGCAGCGTCGAGAGTCTGGAGCCCGGAGTCTAGATCAGCCCGCCGGCGGCGCTGACGCGGCTGAGGTGGAAGTCGCTGTCGCCGAACGCGTGCTCGATCATGGTCAGCCGCTTGAAGTAGTGGCCGATCTTGTACTCCATGGTCATGCCGACGCCGCCGTGCAGCTGGATCGCCTGTTCGCCGACGAATTTCAGCGACTGACCAACTTGGACCTTGGCTGCGGCGATGGCGTTGGCGCGCTCGCGGGCGTCGTCGAAATCGCTCGCCATGGTGGCGAACAGCGCCATCGAGCGGGCCTGCTCGACCGCGACGAACATGTCGGCGGCGCGATGCTGCAGCACCTGGAACGAGCCGATCGGCACCCCGAACTGGGTGCGGGTCTTCATGTAGTCCACGGTGGACTTCAGCGATTCATCCATCGCGCCGACCGCCTCGGCGCACAGCGCGGCGCGGGCGTCGTCGACCACCCGCTCGACCAGCGGCAGGCCGTTCTCCGGATCGCCGATCGCGCAATCGGCATCGATCACCACGCCGGACAGGCTGATGTCGGCGGCCTGCAGCCCGTCCTGGGTCGGATAGCCCTTGATGCTGACGCCCTTGGCGCCCGCCGGCACCAGGAACACGCCGATGCCGTCGCGGTCGCGCCGCGCGCCCTTGCTGCGCGCGGTGACGATCAGGGTGTCGGCGGTCTCGCCATGCAGCACGACGAATTTCTCGCCGTCGAGCACCCACATCGCGCCGGTCTTCTTGGCGGTGGTGGTGACGTCGCCGAGATCGTAGCGCGAATTCTTCTCCAGTTGCGCAAACGCGAAGGTCTTGGAGCCGTCGATCAGCCCGGGCAGATGCGCGGCCTTCTGCTCGGCCGAGCCGCCGTGGCGCAGGAAGCCGCCGCCGAGCACCACGGTGGCGAGATAAGGCTCGACCACCAGCGCCTTGCCGAGCGCTTCCATCACGATCATGGTTTCCACGGAGCCCGCGCCGAAGCCGCCGTCGGCTTCGGAAAACGGCAGGCCCAAGAGGCCCTGCTCGGCGAGCTTGCTCCACACCGTCTTGCTCCAGCCGCCGGGCTCGGCCTGATACTTCTTGCGGGCGTCGAAATCATACGAGGTCTTCAACAGGCCCTCGACGCTGTCCTTCAGGAGCCGCTGCTCCTCCGAGAGATCAAAATCCATCTTGGTATTTCCCCATATTCCGAAAGCGATGCCCGTTCGGGCGAAAGTCTCTGGTCATTCCGGGATACGCCGCAGTCGGCGAAGCCGGCTGGGGCGTAGGCCCGGACTCCATATCCCCTGCGGTGGTTATGGATTCCGGGCTCGCTCGAGCTGGCGCTCTCGCGCCCCGGAATGACAGCAATGAACGACGCAGGGATCACAACCCCAGCACCGCCTTGCTGATGATGTTGCGCTGGATCTCGTTGCTGCCGCCGTAGATCGAGACCTTGCGGTTGTTGAAATACGAAGGCGCGATCTGCGCGGTCCAGTCCATCGCCTCGTTGGAGCCGTCGTCGCCGTGGATGTCGTAAGGTGCGGCGAACGGGCCGATCACGTTCATCAGCAATTCGGTGGTGGCCTGCTGGATCTCCGAGCCCTTGATCTTCAACACCGAGGACGCCGGATCGGGCTTGCCCTTGCCGTGCTTGCCCTCGTTGGCGACGACGCGGAGCTGGGTCAATTCCAAAGCCTTCAGCTCGATCTCGACCAGCGCCAGCTTCTCGCGGAATTTCTGATCCTCGAGCACCGGCTTGCCGCCGGCCTGCACCTTGGCGGCGAGCTCCTTGATGCGCTTGATGCGCTCCTTGGAGACGCCGACCCGGGCGATCCCGGTGCGTTCATTGCCGAGCAGGAATTTGGCGTAGTCCCAGCCCTTGTTTTCCTCGCCGACCAGATTCTCCACCGGCACCTCGACATCGTCGAAGAACACCTCGTTGACTTCGCTGGAGCCGTCGATGGTCTGGATCGGCCGCACCGTGATGCCCTTCGACTTCATGTCGACCAGGATGAAGGAGATGCCGGACTGCTTCTTGGCGGTGGGATCGGTGCGGCAGAGACAAAAGATCCAGTCGGCGTGTTGCGCCAGCGTGGTCCAGGTCTTCTGGCCGTTGACGATGTAGGTGTCGCCCTTCTTCTCGGCCTTGGTCTTCAGCGAGGCCAGATCGGAGCCGGAGCCGGGCTCGGAGAAGCCCTGGCACCACCAGTCGTCGACATTAGCGATCCGCGGCAGGAAGCGCGCTTTCTGCGCCTCGTTGCCGAAGGTGTAGATCACCGGGCCGACCATCGAGACGCCGAACGCCAAGGGCGCCGGCGCCGGCGCCATCTGCAGTTCTTCGTTGAAGATGTAGTCCTGCACCGAGGTCCAGCCGGTGCCACCATATTGCTTCGGCCAATGCGGCACGCCCCAGCCTTTGGCGTTGAGCACGCGCCACCAGTCGACCATTTCCTGCTTGGTCGGGTGGCGGCCTTCCATCAGTTTCTGCCGCAACGCCGCCGGCACGTTGTCCTTGAAGAAGGCGCGGACCTCGTCGCGAAACGCCAGTTCGTCCTTGCTGAAGCTCAGATCCATGTTGTCCTCCTTGGTCGGACTACAGATGCCAGTTGAAGTTCTCTGTCATTCCGGGATGCACTCCAGGCGGCGAAGCCGGCTGGGGTGCAGGCCCGGAATCCATATCCCCTGTGGTGGTTATGGATTCCGGGCTCGCTCGCAAAGCGCTCGCGCCCCGGAATGACGCATTCTATTGGTCGTCCTTACTGCACGATCTCGAACAGGCCGGCCGAGCCCATGCCGCCGCCGACGCACATGGTGACGACGGCGTATTTCGCCTTGCGGCGGCGGCCTTCGATCAGCGCGTGGCCGGTGAGCCGGGCGCCCGACATGCCGTAGGGATGGCCGACCGCGATGGCGCCGCCATCGACGTTGATCTTCTCCGGATCGATGCCGAGCTTGTCGCGACAATACAGCACCTGCACCGCAAAGGCTTCGTTGAGCTCCCACAGGTCGATGTCCTCGATCTTCAAGCCGTGGCGCTTGAGCAGCCGCGGCACCGCATAGACCGGGCCGATCCCCATCTCGTCCGGCTCGCAGCCCGCCGAGACGAAGCCGCGGAAGATGCCGAGCGGCTTTAGGCCCTTCTTGGCGGCGAGCGTGTCGCTCATCACCACGGTGGCGCTGGCGCCGTCGGAGAGCTGCGAGGCGTTGCCGGCGGTGATGGTGAAGCCCTCGCCGCGCACCGCCTTCAACGCCGCCAAGCCTTCCGCCGAGGTGTCCGGCCGCGGGCCTTCGTCCTGCGACAGCGTGATGTCCTTGAACGACACCGCGCCGCTGGCCTTGTCGACCACGCCCATCTTGGTCGAGATCGCAGCGATCTCGTCGGCGAACTTGCCGCCCTGCTGCGCCGCCGCGGTGCGGCGCTGGCTCTCCAGCGAGTACTCGTCCTGGCGTTCGCGCGAAATGCCGTAGCGCTTCGCCACCACCTCGGCGGTGTCGAGCATCGCCATATAGACGTCGCCCTTGATCGCCTGCAGCGCCGGATCGACGGCGTGGAAAGTATTCATTTTGTCGTTCTGCACCAGGCTGATCGACTCGCCGCCGCCGGCGACCGCGATCTCGACGCCATCGAACAGCACCGAACGCGCCGCCAGCGCGATCGCTTGCAGGCCGGAGGCGCACTGCCGATCGATGGTGGTGCCGGCGACCGACACCGGCAGCCCGGCGCGCAGCAGCGCCTTGCGGGCGATGTTGCCGCCGGTTGAGCCCTGCTGCAAGGCGGCGCCCATCACCACGTCCTCGACCTCCTTGGGGTCGATGCCGGCGCGCTTCACCGCGTGCTCGATGGCGTGGCCGAGCAAGGTCGCGCCCTCGGTGGCATTGAGCGCGCCGCGATAGGCCTTGCCGATCGGGGTGCGCGCGGTGGAAACGATAACGGCCTCGGTCATGGGCGACCTCCTGTTGTGATTTGTTGTTGTTGAGTTTGGTGGTTGGGTTGCTTGGCGCGCAACTCGTGGCGCGACAATTTGCCGACGCTGGTGCGCGGCAATTCGTCGACCAATTCCAGCGCCGCCGGCAGTTCGTGCTTGCCGAGCTTGCCTTTAAGAAATTCCCGCAGCGCGTCGACGCTGAACGGCGCGGCGCCGCTACGCAGCTTGACGAAGGCCTTGGCCGCCTCGCCGCGATATTGATCGGGAATGCCGATCACGATCACTTCCTGCACGCTCGGGTGTTCATAGATCGCCTGCTCGATCATCTGCGGATAGACGTTGAAGCCGCCGCAGATGATCATGTCCTTCTTGCGGTCGACCAGAAAGAAGTAACCGTCGCGGTCCATGGTGCCGATATCGCCGGTGAGAAAGCGGTCGCCGACGAAGGCTTCGGCGGTCTCCTGCGCCCGGTTCCAGTAACCGCGCGTGACGTTGGGGCCGCGGATCCGCAGCTCGCCGACTTCGCCCGGCGGCAGCGGCTTCGAAGTATCATCGAGCGACACCACGTCGAGCTCGATGCCGGGCAGCATCAGCCCGATCGAGCCCGGCTTGTCCGGGCCTTCGAGCGGATGCGAGGTGCCGGGCGAGCAGGTTTCGGTCATGCCCCAGCCGCTCTTCAATTGCAGCCCGGTCTTGCGCTCGAACACTTTGGCGACCTCGACCGGCAGCGGCGCGCCGCCGGAGCCGCAAGTCGCCAGCGACGACAGGTCGCGGCTCTCCAACGACGGATCGTTGGCCAGCGCGATCCACATCGTCGGCACCCCGGGAAACACCGTGGCGCGCTTCTCTTCGATGTCGCGGAAGATCGCCGCGACGTCGAAGCGCTGATGCAGCGAGATCAGGTCGCCGTTATTGAGCGAGCGCAACAGGATCACGGTGAGCGCGTAGATGTGGAACAGCGGCAGCACGCAGATCACCCGTTCCACCGTGTTGCGTTCGGCGCGGTCCCTGGCACCCCACAGATCGTAGATCGACACTGCCGATGTCAGATTGCCGTGGCTCAGCATCGCGCCTTTCGGCAAGCCCGTGGTGCCGCCGGTGTATTGCAGCACGGCGACGTCGTCGGGCTTAAGCGCCGGCCATTGCGCCGGCGGCGTCGCATCTTTGGTGAAATCGGCGTAGCGGACGATGCGCGGATCGTCGGGGATCGGGGTGTGCGGATTGCCGACCGCGCCCCAATGCTCGTCGTCGCAGACGATCAGCCGGTCGAGCAGCCCCTTCTCCAGAAATTTCAGCGCCATCGGCAGCAGCCCGGCGAGATCGCTGGTGATCAGGATCCGCGCGCCGGAATCGCTGAGCTTGTGCGACAGCGCGCGCTCGCCGTCGAGCGGCGACAGATGCACGACGCGGGCGCCGGCCTTCAGCGCGCCGAAGAAATTGATCGGATGATCCGGCAGATTGCCGAGATACAGCCCGACCGAACAGTCCTTGCCATAGCCGGCGCGCAGCAACGCCGCCGCCGCGGTTTCGACCAGCGCTTCCAACTCGGTGAAGCTGATCGCGCGGTCGCGAAACTCGATCGCCGGCCGCGCGCCGTAGCGGGTAGCCGAGGTTGATAGCAGATCGGGCAGCGTGCCGCGCGCAACCGGCGCGTCCCAGGTGAGGCCCGCGGGATAGAACTGTTCGCCGGGATGGGTCATGGGCGACATCCGCAGCTTAACCCTGATCCGAGCAGAGCCTCTCCGTTCCCTCCCCCCTTGCGGGGGAGGGTCAGGGAGGGGGGTAAGCCACAAGCACTGCGACTCGAAGACCCCCACCCCCGACCCCTCCCCGCAAGGGGGAGGGGAGCAGAGCCACGCATCGATGGGTGAATCTGGATCGACTGCAGCGACACCATCACGCGGCTTTCGCCCGCTGCGTCAGCGTGGCGAATGAGCCGCCCTCGGCGGCGAGCCGCGCCAGCAGCGGCGCCGGCTCAAGCGTGGGATCGTTGGTCGCCTTGGCGTAGTAGCTCAGCCGCTCGGCGACGTGCTTCAAGCCGACCTGGTCGGCATAGTACATCGGTCCGCCGCGATAGATCGGCCAGCCGTAGCCGTACAGCCAGATCACGTCGATGTCGGAGGGACGCGCCGCGATGCCCTCTTCGAGAATCCGCGCCCCCTCGTTGATCATCGGATACATCATCCGCTCGAGGATCTCCTCGTCGGAGACCTCGCGGCGCTTCAGCCCGAGCTTGCTCAGCGTGTCGTTGATCAGCGCCTCGACCTCCGGATCGGGCAATGGCGCGCGCGAGCCCGCCTCGTACTTGTAGTAGCCCTTGCCGGTCTTCTGGCCGAACCGGCCGGCCTCGCACAATGCGTCGGCGATTTCCGATTTGATGCCGCGATCCTTCCGCGAGCGCCAGCCGATATCGAGGCCGGCGAGATCGCCCATCGCGAACGGCCCCATCGGCATGCCGAACTTGGTCACCACGGCGTCGACCTGCTGCGGCAGCGCGCCTTCGAACAACAGTCTTTCCGCCTGCTTGCCGCGCGCCGCCAGCATGCGGTTGCCGACGAAGCCGTCGCAGACGCCCACCACCGCCGGCACCTTGGCGATTTTTCGCGCGATCGCCACAGCCGTCAGCAGCGCGTCCGGCGCGGTCTTGTCGGCGCGGACGATCTCGCACAGCTTCATCACATTGGCCGGCGAGAAGAAGTGCATGCCGAGCACGTCCTCCGGCCGCTTGGTGACCTGGGCGATCTCGTCGATGTTGAGATAAGACGTGTTCGACGCCAACACCGCGCCGGGCTTGGCGTAGGCGTCGATCGCGGTGAAGACTTCTTTCTTCACCGCCATGGTTTCGAACACCGCTTCGATGACCAGATCGGCGTCCTTGACGTGCTCCAGACCGACCACGCCGTTGATCAGCGCCATCCGCTTGGCCGGCGCGTCGGCGGGGATTCCTCCCCGCGCGGCGGTGGCGTCGTAGTTCTTCTGCATCACGCCGAGGCCGCGTTTCAATTGCTGCTCGCCGGTCTCGATCAGCGTCACCGGAATTCCGGCGTTGGCGAACGACATCGCGATGCCGCCGCCCATGGTGCCGGCGCCGATGATGGCGACGCGCGCCACCGGCCGCGGCTTGGTGCCGTCCGGCACGGAGACCTTGGCGGCCTCGCGCTCGGCGAAGAACGCGTAGCGCTGCGCCTTCGACTGCTCGCCGGTGACCAGCTTCATGAAGCCGTCGCGCTCCTGCTTCAGCCCCTCGTCGAACGGCAGATCGATCGCGGCGCCGACCGCGTCGGCGGCGGCGAACGGCGCTTCCAGCCCCCTCGCCTTCTTGGTCATCGAAGCCACGGCTTGCGTGAAGATCGAGCGGTCGGTCTTCGCCGCCTGCAATTTGGAGTCGTCGTCGCGCAGTCTGCGCAGGCCGCGTTGCTCCGCCAGCACCTTGCGCGCGAAGGCCTCGCCGCCGGCAGCGGTCGCCTCGACGATTTCATCGATCAGGCCGTGCTGCAGCGCCTCGGCGGCGCCGATCGGATCGCCGCCGACGATCATCTTCACGGCCAACTCCGGGCCGACCGCGCGCGGCAGCCGCTGCGTGCCGCCCGCCCCTGGTAACAGTCCAAGCTTCACCTCCGGCAGACCGAGCCTGGCGTCTTTTACCGCGACGCGGAAATGGCAGCCGAGCGCCACTTCGAGCCCGCCGCCGAGCGCGGTGCCGTGGATCGCCGCGACGATCGGTTTCGGCGAATTCTCCAACTCGGTGATGACTTCGCCGAGGCCCGGCGACTGCGGCGGCTTGCCGAATTCGGTGATGTCGGCGCCGGCGATGAAGGTGCGGCCGGCGCAGGTCAGCACGATCGCCTGCACCGCGGGATCGGCGATCGCCTGCTTGACGGTTTCGGAGATGCCGCGACGCACCGCCGCGCTCAGCGCGTTGACCGGCGGACTATCCACCGTGACGATGGCGATCGCATCATGGCGTTCCAGCTTGACGACGTCGGTCACGCAACTCTCCTTGTGGTTTCTGTTTCCGTTTTTTACTTATTTCGCACTGCGAAATTTAATTCCACATCTTGACACGGAGGGTTATTTTGAAGAGCGTCGCTTGTCAACGAGATCGATACGATCGATATGGCGGGCATGAAACGTCCAGGCAAGAAGGTGGCGACCGATCGCAACTTCGTTGTCGCGCTGTCCCGCGGCCTCGACGTGC
The DNA here is from genome assembly GCF_000013745.1 of Rhodopseudomonas palustris BisB18. Taxonomy (GTDB): domain Bacteria; phylum Pseudomonadota; class Alphaproteobacteria; order Rhizobiales; family Xanthobacteraceae; genus Rhodopseudomonas_A; species Rhodopseudomonas_A palustris_F. The sequence continues at coordinate 2,425,241 of NC_007925.1, read as the reverse complement.
TGCGCGCATTTCATCCCAATGACGGGCTGCTTGGCAATCAGGAGATTGCGGCGCGCACCAATTTACCCAAGCCGACGATTTCGCGGCTGACCTACACGCTGTGCAAGCTCGGCTACCTCACTCAAGTTCCCCGCTTCGAAAAGTACCAATTGGCGCCGGCGGCGCTGGCGATCGGCTATGCGGCGCTGGCCAATCTCGGCATACGGCATTTGTCGGAGCCGTTCCGCGAGGAACTGATGCGGCAGACCGGCGGGGCGGTGGCGATCGGCGGCCGCGACCGCCACAGCATGATCTATTTCGGCCAAGCCCGCTCCAGCCTCACCGTCGGCGTGCAGCTCGACGTCGGCTCCAGGGTTCCGATCGCCACCACGGCGATGGGGCGGGCCTATCTCTGGGCGCTGGCCGACGACGAACGCGCCGCGCTGTTGCGCGACCTGCGCGAGCATTACGGCAGCCGCTGGAGCAAATTGAAGGACGGCATCGAGCGCTCCGGCGAACTGGTCGCCAAGCGCGGCTTTGCGATCTCGGCCGGCGAATGGCAGGACGACGTGCACGCCGCCGGCGTGTCGTTGAAGCTCAACGACGGCACCGGGCCCTACGCGTTCAATTGCGGCGCGCCGGCATTCCGTTTCACGGAAGATCGCCTGATCAACGACATCGGGCCGCGGCTGGTGGCGATGGTCCGCAACATCGAAGCCGCGCTCGGCGGCAAGGCCGCGCCGCCGCCGCGAAAGACCGACAACAACAAAACCAAACCGGGAGGCAAAGGTGCGCGCGTGGTCGAGGGGACCAGATAGCAGCCGGCGCCTGCTTTGACGGCTTTCCAGGCTGCGATCGCCGCCTGCCGGGCGAGGCCACCCGGTAAACATACGTAGTTGCTACCTCTAGTTGCGAATCATAAGCTGGTAGCAAGCTTCCAAGCCCGCGGTTGTCGCATATGTACATCGGGCGTGCGAACCAAGTCCGCCGTCGAATGCACGCAATGATGGACAGCATACCCTCGGCGGCACGTTTCGTCCGTGGATTCCAGTCGCTGTATGCCCGGATCCTGCTGGTGGTGGGCGTCGCGCTGCTGCCGGCGTTCGGATTCCTGGTGTATTCGGAACACGAGGGCGCGCTGATCCGGCAGCAGTTCATGGAAGACGAGGCGCTCCGGCTGACCGCGCTGGTCAACGCCGAGCAGTTGCGCATCTTCGAAAGTGCCGAACAGATTCTCGACCTGGTGATCGCCTCGCCGCAGGGCACACGCTCCAGCGCGTGCGACAGGCTGGCGGCCGATATCGTGCATATCCAACCGCGCTATGCCGCGGTCGCGGTGATCGGGCCGGACGGCCAGATCGGCTGTCGCGCCGCCCGATCGAGCACCACGATGGCGGCCTTCGAACCCGCCTATCGGCTGGCGCTGCAGGACGACGGGCTGTTCATCGGCGAGTACATCGCGGCCACCGCCTTGCAGCCCGCGACCATCGGCTTTGCCAAGCGCTTCCACGACGCCGACGGCGCGATCGCCGGCGTGGCGGCGCTGTCGCTCGATGTCGCTTGGCTGCAGGATAGATTCAAGCGTACGCCGCTGCCGCCGGGCGCCGAGGCGATGATCGCCGACCGCAACGGCATCATCCTGGCGCGCACCGCCGAGGCGGCGGGGTTTGCCGGAGCCTCGATCCCGGCGGACAGCCGCTGGATTCTGCGGGGCGACGCATTACGGCTGGTCTCGATCGCCGGCGCCGATGGGCATTCCCGGCTGGCGGTGTACGCGCCGCTCGGCCTCGAACCGAAGGGCGTGTTCATCGACGTCTCGCTGGACCGTGAGGTCGCATTCGTTTCGATGACGAGGACCAACCGGGTCGGCGAGGTGCTGCTGGTCGGCGGCGCGCTGCTCGGGCTGTTGCTGACAATTCTGATCGGATCGCGCTTGATCCGCCGCCCGTTCAACCGGCTGCTGGCCGCCGCGCAGGCCTGGCGCGCCGGCAACCTCGCCACCCGCACCGGGATGGGCGCCGAGCTCGGCGAGTTCGGCCGCCTCGCCGCCGCGTTTGACCAGATGGCGGAAACCTTGGAGCATCGGGATCGCGCCTTGCGTTTGCTGCGCGACAATCTCGAAGCCCGCGTCACCCAGGAGGTCGCCGCCCGCAACACCGCGCAGGCGCGCGCCACCCAGGCCGAACGCACCCAGGCGCTCGGCCTGTTGGCCGGCGGCATCGCCCACGACTTCAACAACGTGCTGCAGACCATCGTCGGCGCCACCCACCTGATCGAGAACCGGCCCGGCGACGAAGCGGCCAACCGTCGGCTGGCGCGGCTGGCGATCAGCGCCGCCGAGCGCGGCGAAGCGATCACCAGCCGGCTGTTATCGTTCAATCACAAGACCGAGCTGCGCGCCGAAAGCCTGGATGTCGCCCCGCTGTTGGGCGGCCTGCGCGAAATTCTCAGCCACACCCTCGGGGCGGCGATCGGCGTCAGCGTGCAGACCGAGCCGCGGCTGGCGATCCTTGCCGATCACCGCCAGCTCGAGACCGTGCTGGTCAACCTCGCCACCAACGCCCGCGACGCGATGCCGAAGGGCGGCCAGCTGCTGTTTCGCGCCGAAGCGGAAGCCGACGCCGCCGAAGGTGTCCCGGCTCCCAGCAACCTGCGGCCGGGACGCTACATCCGCATCTCCGTCACCGACACCGGCGCCGGCATGGCGGCAGCGACCCTGGCGCGGGTCGGCGAACCATTCTTCACCACCAAGAAGAACGGCGACGGCACCGGGCTGGGATTGTCGCTGGCCCGGGAGTTCGCGGAGAAGTCGGACGGCGCGATGGCGATCCACAGCGCTCCCGGCCAGGGCACCACGGTGACGCTGTGGCTGCCGGCCGCACGGGCCGCCACCGCCGACGCCGCCGGCGTGGTGCTGCAGCCGCACGCCGCGGCCCACGAGGCCCCCGCCGCGCTGGCGCACGGCCGCGCCCGGGTGCTGGTGGTCGACGACGAGGAAATGATCCGCGAGCTGATCGGCGAACAGCTGCGCGACGCCGGTTATGACACGCTGACCGCCGCGGGCGGCGCCGCGGCGCTCGAACTGCTCGACAACTGCGAACCGGTGCAATTGCTGGTCAGCGATCTGTCGATGCCGGCGATGGATGGCGTGGCGTTGATCCAGGCGGCGCAGCTGCGGCTTCCCGGGCTGCCCACCATCCTGCTGACCGGCTACGCCGGCGCCGGGGTCGCCGATGCGCTGCGCAAAGCCATTCGCGGCCCGCATGCGCTGTTGCGCAAGCCGGTCACCGGCATCGAATTGGTCGACCAGATCCAGGCGCTGCTGGCCGGCCAGCAGGTGCCGCTGCAGCCGACCTCGTTGCACTGAGTAGCCGGCGCGTCACGCCGGCGCGCGCCACGCCCGATTGAAGACGACGGCGTCATTCCGCGGCGCGCGTTCGTCAGAACGAGCGAACCGGGAATTGCGCAACACATGAGGAATTGTGCCACACAGCGAGATTCCGGGTTCGCGCGCAGCTCACGCTGCTCGCGCCCCGGAATGACGGCCTCGTCGTTGTAAAGTCCATCAACCGCAAGAAAATCCGCTAGTTCTTCCCCACCTGCCGGATCGGCCGGCCCTGGGTGATGAAGGCGTAGTGGCCGTTGGCGATCGAGCCGATCATCAAGGCTTCCACCACCGGCTCGGCGATCTCGCCGGCCGCCGCCCAGTCGACCACGAAATTGGCGCCGGTGCCGCCGCGCACGTCGGTGTTGGCGACGAACGCCTCGATGGTGGAGAACGGCTTCAGCGCCACCGGGGCCTTCAGATAGCTTTCCACCAACTTGCCGGCGGTGTCGAAATAACCGATCCGCCGGATCACCAACGGCTTGGTCTCCGACGCGTTGTGGATGCTCAGCGTCACCGAGAAATCGCCGCGCAACCGGCCGTGGCTCATCGACACGCTGGAATAGGCCGGCACGTAGAATGCGCCCGCGACGCCGAGCGGCTCCGCCGGCAGCGCGGTCAGCGAACCGGCAAAGCTCCGCTCGATCGGCGGCGCGCTCTGCGCCGCCGCGCCTGCCATCGGCAGCAGCGCCAGCGCGCACAGCGCCAGCGCGGCCAGCTGTCCGTGCCGCGTCGCCGCGCGGCGCGCGCCTGGAATTCGTGCTTTGACCGTCATGGCTGCGCCCTTACTGTGAGAGTCCGAGGATAGCTCAATGGCCGCCACCGCATGCACGAACTCATTCGCGATATCACCCTGTGCATCCTGTTTGCATGGATGCTCGGACTTCTGGCGCATTTCTTCCGGCAGCCGCTGATCCTCGCCTATCTTATCGCCGGCTTCCTGATTGGTCCATTCGGCTTAAAGTGGGTGAAGTCGCAGGAGTCGATCGCGATCATCTCCGAGCTCGGCCTGATCTTCATGTTGTTCATGATCGGGCTGGAGATCGACCTCAAGAAAATCGTGCGCCCGGCCCGGTGATCCTGTTCGCCGCCGCCGGGCAACTGGCCGGCGGCGTCGGAAGATTCCGGGTTCGCTCGGGCTATCACCCTCGCGCCCCGGAATGACGGCCCTGTGCGGGGACACGGAACTCTGCTCGGCGCGCCGACTTGTCGTGCACCGCACATATGCTGTGCTGCGGTGACCAAGCTCTGCGATCCGTCACCCCCGACGGCGCGAGCCCCTCCCCAAGGAACGCCGCCATGCATCTGTCCAATGAGAGCCTTCTGGTTATCGTCTTCGTCGGCATCGTCGCCGGCTGGCTGGCCGGCCTGATCGTCCGCGGCACCGGCTTCGGGTTGATCGGCGATCTGATCATCGGCGTCGGCGGCGCGCTGCTCGCCAGCCTGCTGTTTCCGCGGCTCGGCCTGCAGCTCGGCAGCGGGCTGGTCTCGGCGATCATCTATTCGGCGATCGGCGCGGTGCTGCTGTTGTTGATCGTCCGGTTGATCCGCGGCCGCGGCCGATTCTAGCGCCGCTCTGCGTGCATCAAAAAAAATGGCCGGACCGCTTGCCCGGTCCGGCCATTCGTCACTGGGTCTGCCCCCAAACCGCAGTGAAGTCCCAGAGCAGGACGACGTTTCTTCGAACCGTCATCCTGCTCTAGCTGGTTTGAGCATGATCGCTTCCGAAAGCCGGGATCGATCTTTCGGGATCATGCTCTAGTCGGCGCTGGCGACAACCTCGTCGGCCGCCGCGTCCAGCTGATACAGCGCCGGGGTGATCTCCGGCGAGGGCTGGAATTCGATCAGAATGTCCTGCGTCAGCGCCGGCGCTTCGACGCCGAGCCGAGCCTCGATCCACTGCCACAACCCGCGGATCTCGTCGGCGGATTTGCCGTTCGGCGCGTATTCCGACACGGCGAGGCCTGCCCCGAGCGCATCCTGATGGTCGTTGCGCATCATGATGTAGGGCAGCGCCAACACCCCCGCGGCATCCAGCGCCGCCTCGTCGGTCAGCGTGGTGGCGGCATGGCCGATGCGCTGACCGCGGTACGGGGTCTGGTTCAGCACATAGGCGAACGGCCGGTTGCAGCCGCGGATCGCCGCCAGCGTCGGCACGGTGGCCTCGATGTCGGCGACGCTCGGCCGCACCGGGATCAGGCAGAGATCGGCGCAGGCCAGCGCCGCCTCGGTCAGCGCGTGGATGCCGCCGGCGGTGTCGATGATGGTCAGCGTCACCCCGGCGCGGTCGAAGGTGGCCAGGCGCTGCGCGACGTCGTCGGCGGAGGCCAGCGCCTCCACCACCGGCTGGGCGTTGGCGCGGCGACGGCGCCAGTTCGACAGCGTGCCCTGCGGGTCGGTCTCGATCAGCCGGACCGCGTGGCCGTGCTGCATTGCGGCGAGCGCCAGCCCGATGGCGAGCGTGCTCTTGCCGCTGCCGCCCTTTTGGGTGGCCAGAACGATGGTATGCATGATGTGCCCTTTTGAATTGGTGATTGCGAAATACGCGATTGACGCGGCATTCCAACCAATTCTTGGCTTGGACTTTTCGGGGTCGACCTGCGGTCTTTGGCACGATCGCGCTGCCCGAATCAGCAACAATTCGACGATGCGTCAGTCTGATGAACAAGTATAGTGAGTACGACTACTTGTTAGGATCACTACTTATCATCACTCATCGATTATCAGCCGACTTATTCGACACTGCCACGCGTGTATCTCGTCCTCTTTGCCACCCGACGAGACGCCGAGCGACACCCCCGGAAACCCCTCTGCCCCAGGCCTTTCCGCCCCCCGCGTCACCACCGCGCCATCAGCTGCAGCCGATAATAGTCGAAGTCGCGGCCGCCCGCCGCGACCACGTAGCCGCCGGCATAGACGTGGGAATACAGCGCGTGGAGCTGCAGCAATGCCGAGGCGTCCCAGACCATGTCGAGTTGCGCGATCTGCGCGACATCGCGCGAGGTGGAGGTCTTCGCAGTGATCAGCGTATTGCTCGGGCCATAGACCGAATCCGCGATTGTCGCCTTGCGCAGCACGTTCCAGCTCGCCCCCAGCGTCAGTTTCGGTCCGACGAACAGCTGCAGATAGGGCTGCAGGTTGATCAGGTTGGACGCCGAGATCAGCGACATTTCCGACACGATGCTGGCCGCAGGATAGGCTGCCACGAAGGTGCGGAAGGTGGCATCCTTCAAGTTGGAATCGCCGGAGCCGTAATGCCCGCGCAGCCCCAGCTTCGGCGTGATCGGCGGTCCGCCGAGCGCGATCGGCGTCAGGCGCTTTCCGATATCGGCGAAGGCGCCGACGGCATCGATGGCGGCGCCGCCGAAGCTGCCGCCCTGCTTGGCCGCCTCGGCGGCGATCTCGAAGCCGCGCCATTTCATCGCCAGCCGGCCGCCCGCGGTCCAGCGGTCCTCGCGCGCGGTGCCGCGGCGATAGCTGGCGCTGTCCTGTTGCTTGGTATAGCCGTAGAGGTCCAGCGTGCCCGGCAGGCCGAGCGGCGACTTCAAAGTCATATAGCCGCCGCGAAACGACTCCGCACCGTTGCCGGCGTCATCGAACAGCCCCGGCGTGATGTCGACCGGCCGCGCCGCGAAGCCGCGCAGCGTCAGCGCGGCGTCGTCGTATTCGGCGAGCCCGCCGTCGAAGCTGCGGCGCAGATTGGTTGGGTCGCGCACCGCCAGCCAGCGCGACGGGCCGAGCCACAGCTCCTGCCGGCCGCCGCGCAGCGTCAGCTTGCCATTGCCGGCCGGCAGCGCCCAATCGACAAAGCCGTTGCGCAGATCCGGGCTGCTGCGATCGAAGGCGCGCTGCACCGGCCGGCCGTCTTCGGTGGCCGCATCGAATTGCACGAAAGCGCGAAACGCACTCCAGTGCAGATCGACGTGCTGAAGCACCCGCTCCTGGCTCGAGGCCCAGGCGGTGCCGCTGCGGCCAAGCCCGAACAAATAGCGATCGTAGCCGTCGAGCCGATAGCGCAGCTCGCCGCCGAGCGACAGAAAGGCGCCGGTCCCTTCGCCGAGGGGAATGTATTTCAAGCTCTCCCAGCCAGATAATTGCTTGCCGGCGAGAGTGGAGTAATCCTCCTGCCAGCGATACAGTTTGAACGCGGTCTTGCGTTCGGTGCCCTCCGGTTCGTCCTGCGCCTTGACGACGGCGCCGCCGCAGAGCCACGCCACCGTCGCCAGCGCGACGCCGATTGTTGTCATCGTCGTGCTGAGCTTCAAGGATTGCCGCCATTGCAGAGGGTGATCGGCAAATTGTGCGGAGTTCCGCGCGACCGATAAAGCGCAGATTGCGCGGCGCGCGGCGATCGCGACGATTCGACGCGCTGGTTGGCGCCGATCACCACCGCAGCTGCTAACAACTCAGCGTTACTACGCATCGTTTGCGTTGCGATGCAGCAGCAGATCCTGGTCAATGCGGTCCAAAACGGTAGCGCGATCCGCAAAATCTTTCGCGGTGCGATGCAGGCCCGCTCAGCGCGCGAAACGCCAATCGGCGGTCTCGATCAGCAGATCGATGAAGCTGCGCACCTTGGCCGACAGCAGCCGCGAGGTCGGATAGACGATGTGGATCGGCAAAGGCGGCGGTTCGAATTTGCGCAGCACCACTTTCAAGCGCCCGGCGGCGAGCCCTTCGGCGGCCTGATAGGCCAGCACCCGGGTCAACCCGCCGCCCTGCTCGGCGTGCCAGATCGCAGCGTCGGCGACGTTGGTGGTGAAGCGCGGCGTGCAGGCGACGCGGATCTCGCGGCCGGCGTCTTGGAAGCGCCAGTCCGGCGCCGCCGCCAACGCACCGAACTGGATGGTGTCGTGCTTGGCGAGCGCGGCCGGCGTCTTCGGCACGCCGCGCGCCGCCAGATAGTCCGGCGACGCCACCACGATGCGGCGCATGTCGCCGACCGCGCGCGCCACCAGGCTGGAATCCGGCAATTGCCCGATCCGGATCGCGCAATCGACGCCGTCTTCGACCAGATTGACCACGCGGTCGGTCAGCCGCAATTCGCCGGCGACCTCCGGATAGCGCTTCAGCCAGGCCGAGATCAGCGGCGTGACGTGCAGCCGGCCGAACCCGACCGGCGCCGACACCACCAGCCGCCCGGCGGGCTGGGTGCGCTCGGCCTGCGCCGAGCCCTCGGCCTCCTCGACGTCGGCGAGAATCCGCCGCGCCCGCTCCAGATAGCGGGCGCCGACATCGGTCAGCGTCACCGAGCGCGTGGTCCGCTGCAGCAGCCGGGCGCCGACGCGTTCTTCCAGCGCCGCCACCAGCCGCGTCACCGCCGACGGCGACAGCCCGAGCTTGCACGCCGCCGGCGCGAAACCCTGCAGGTCGGCGACCGCCACAAAGGCGGTCATGGCGTCGAGGCGGTCCATGGCGCTATTTCACATTATGCAACAATGAAGTGTCAATGGCGTCGATTGCGTCAGCCGCTCGGCGGGCCATATTGGCGGCAGCACGCGCCGGACGGCGCGGTTGTTCGGGAGGACATCCGATGAGCGAGGTTTTGACTGCTTCCAGCGACGTCGCCTTCACGCCCGCGGTGAAGGCGATCCAGACCCGCAAGGGCTCGCGCGACGGCTATGCGCAGGTCGAACGCAACGGCGGCTGGCGCAGCGAGGTCGATGATCAGCTGGCGCACTTTCTCGCGGCGCAGACCAGCTTCTTTCTCGCCACCGCCTCGGCCGACGGCCAGCCCTATATCCAGCATCGCGGCGGCCCCGAAGGCTTCATCCACGTGCTCGATCCGCACACCCTGGCGTTCGCCGATTTCAGCGGCAACCGGCAATACATCACCCAGGGCAACCTGTCGGAGAATCCGAAAGCGCATATCTTTCTGATGGACTACGCGCATCGCCGCCGCATCAAGATCTGGGGCGAGGCCCGCGTTGTCGAGGACGATCCCGCGCTGCTGCAGGCGCTGATGCCGCAGGGCTACCGGGCGCGGCCCGAACAGGTGATCGTGTTTTCGATCAAGGCCTGGGACAGCAATTGCCCGCAGCACATCCCGCAGAAATTCGACGCCGCGGACGTCGCCGCGGCCTTGGCGGCGCGCGATGCCAGGATCGCCGAACTCGAGGCGGCGCTGGCCGCGGCGCAGCCGATATCGACCCAACAGCAAGCGTAGGTTGAGTTCGTTAGGCGCCCTTGCGGCCTCACCGTGAGCCGCGACCCGAGCCGGCGGGTGACGCGCTGAGCGCTACCCCACCCTGCGCGCTGGCCGCTATTTCTGTGGTAGCGCAAGGCGCGACAAGTCGCGGGCGCCGTCCACAATGCGGACGATCTGCACGCCTTGCTCCACTACGCGGTAGATCGCTATCCAGCGCTCGACCACAAGCATCCTGGCGTCGGGGGCGATGTCGCGGCGCTCCCGGCCGATCTCGGGAAACGCCGCAAGTTGCTTGCAGCGGGCCTCGATGCGGTCGAGGCATTGATCGGCGGTTGCCGGGCTTTCCGCGGCAATGTGCCTCCAAATATCAATGAGATCCTGCCGCGCTTTCCGAGTGTAACGGACCGCGCCCAAGCTATTTGGCTTTCTCGCTCATGCTGGCGCGGGCTTCCGCCTTCACGGCGGCAAAATCAATCTCGCCGGCATCGCCGCTCGCCGAACCCTCGCGGTAGGCCTGCTGCAACCATTGCAGTTTGGCGGCCTCCGTCTGTTCGTGGCGCTCCATCAGCCGCAGAGCTTCGCGCACCACCTCGCTCGCGGACGTGTAACGTCCGGACGAGACCCTGGATTTGACGAATTCACCGAGTTCGTCGGTCAGTGACACGTTCATATTCATGGCTGGCGCCTCCGTGCCGGAATTATACGCCGACCACAGACATTAGCAATCTTTGCCACAACCTTGGATTGCGTTATACAGGCCGTTCAGGGGTGGCCTGACACAACCAACTCCATATCGGCCCAACACCAAGCGTAGCGTGGTTGTCAGGCGCCGTTGCGCCGTGCCCCACCATCGTCAGCCGCGATCCGGAGCCGGCGGGTTACGCGCTGCGCGCTGCTGCGCGGCGCCGTTGTAACAACGTGCGATCGCATCAGCGCGCTTCGCGCTCAAGCGCGGTCGTGCGACGTCCGGATGAACGTAGGGATGTGCATATTTCCGAGCAGCATCACCAGCTGACGTAAACGTCGCCGCGATCCGCCGTCCAGAACGCCAGGGCGCGACCCTGATCAAGCGAGTCTTTCGCCGCTCCCGTCGGATTGGATTGATGCGTGACGCTCATGCCCTGCAAACCGCCCGGGCTTCCGGTATAGCTCACCGTCGACTGATAGTTGAGGCCGGCGACGTCGGAGGCTTTCTGAACCTGAAGTGTGCCGCTGTCGATGGCCGTCTGCAGCGCCGCGACTTTCTCGGCTGGAGCCCCGGACAGCGAGGTCAAGAGCGCGTCCTTGATCTTGTCGATAAACCCGGCGTCGGAGATCGTCGGATCGCCGTATTTCGATCCGGCTTCCCATTGCGTTGTGCTGCTGGCTTGCGTCTGCGAGCGGCCGCTGAGCTTGTCGAACAGCGACGTTGCATCGTCGGATTTCGGCTTCGCGGTAGCGGTCTTGCCGCCAGGGCGCTGCAGCGATTGCACCAGATCGGAGAGTTTGCCGGCGGCGACCTGCTCCGTCTTGGCGCGGGCCAGAATTTGCTTCGCGTGGTCGGAGAGATCGACGATATCGACTGGGTTGCCTGCCCCCGCCGCCGAAGCGCTCGGCGACGACGACGAACTCCGTTGCGAAGCGAGGGGCGATCCTGACGAGGCCGCATCCTTGATCAGCGATGCAATGGCGGCGTTGGCGGATGTGTTGCTGGTGCTGATTGCCGTCATGGCGGAAGACCTTTAGCAAGTAGCCCGAATGAGCGCAGCGGCATCTCGGATCGACGTCAAGAGGCCGCGTTCGCCTTCGGCCAGGAAATGACAGTTCCGCTGCCGCTCACGACATAATTGGTGGTCGGATCCTTGAATATCGCTGCGTCGTGATTGTACGACGAGGCGCCGTTGATGGAGACGCCGCCCTCTCCGCCCTGAATCGTCCAGGTGTTGTGGAAATTCAGCTCGGCAATGTCCTGTGCATTCTGCACCGTGACTTGCCGGTTCTGGATCGCCTGGGCGAAGGCATTGTAGCTCGGATCATTGAATGCAGCGGCCGCTTCAATGTATCCCTGACCGACTGTCTTGTACCATTCGCCCGTCGATGGGACATTGAGAACATCGCTTTCGGTCTTTGTGAAACTCGGCAACGAGCCATCCGGCTGTCGCTGGGCGTCGGTCAGCGATTGAAAATGATCGGACAGGGCTTGGTCGCTCCCGAACGTGATCGCGGTCGTGCGTGGCGTTGCTCCGGCCGACGACGTCGGCGATTGATCTTGAGAGCTGGCGTTGCTCACCTGGCTCGCTGCCTTGCCGCCGTTCTGCGCTCGCAAGGTCTGCACCAAGGCTTGCAACCGACCGGCGACGACTTGTTCGACCTTGTTGCGTTCCAGGATTGTTTTGGCCCGGTCCGAGAGGTCAATCCGCACGGCGGGATTGCCGCCCGCCGATGACGCTGCCTGATCTGACTTCGTTGCTGTGGCGGCCGATGTGCCACCAGCGGTCCCCGCCGACGCCGCATCGCTCAGCAGCGACGCCACGGCACTGCTGGCGGAGGAATTGACGGCGGCAATCGCGCTCATGGTCCGCTTCCTTCTCGGTCGAATGCCGGCGACGGCATCTCGCCTCAAAGTAACAAATCGCCGAGGTTCAGCAATCTGTTGAAACACAACGATCTTGGCCGATTGTGTGAAGGATTGGTTAAGATCGGTGACTTCGTTGCAGATAGCAGTAGCCCGCATGAGCGCGGCGACATGCGGGGCTTGCGTCAGTCCCGGATGTCGCTTCGCTCATCCGGGCTACGCTTGCTGTTCTGTCTTGGCGCGTGCCAGCGTTACCTTGGCGTGGTCGGAAAGATCGACGATATCGACCGGGTTGCGGCTGGCCGAGGCCTGGTCTGACTTCGTGGTCGCTGAGGCGGACGTGCCGTCAACGGTCGCGGCCGACACCGAATTGCTCAAGAGCGAGGCAACGGCACTCGTAGCGGATGAGTTGACGGAAGCAATTGCGCTCATGGTCCGATTCCTTCACGGCCCCCGCCGAAGGCTGCAAATCAGCAATATTCAGCAATAAGTTGAAATGGAGGCCGCGTCATTTGTGTTAGGAATGAGTTAAGCCCTACCGTGGCAGGCCCAAAATAGGGTGGGACCACATGACGGCTACGCGCGTCACCAGGTAATCACCCATCCGGTCGTGTAAGGACTCGAACCTATCTGAATATTTTCCGTCCCATACTTGTTGATGATCGAGTTCCAGTCTGAAGTTGTCGTCGTCTGCCCACGACCGCTATACCCGATAGCGTCGCGCTGCATCGTGAACTCGGATTTCGCCCCGACCAGCCTTGTATCAGTCTCGGAAGTAATCTTCATTGTGCCTTCCCGCGCGGCGGTGAGCTCAGATTCATAACGGGTTACTTGCTTCTCCCAGTACTCGCCCGGGAGCTTTCCATCGACGATGTCAGATTTCATCTGGTTGATCATGTTCGGATACCCATCGATCACCTGATTCACGTGCTGCGAAAGCGCTTCATCAAGAGTTTTTGGCATCGCGTCGTAAAGACCCTGTACGCCCTGAACGATCGCAAAGAGCGTTTTTTCCTTATCGCTGAGTTGGGCTACCTGTCCATCAGTCAGATGAAGGGGCAATTGCGGGACCTTGCCGTCACGTACCAGCGATCGAACGGCATCGTCAGCCCGACCGTTCGCCGCTGAACCAAATTCTGGCATCTTGGCCATCGCCTTGATCGCATCGACCGTCTCGTCCCCGGTCGCCGCCGCGTCACTTTGTGCGGAGATCTTCGCCAGATCTGTATAGGTGGCGGCTTTGCCCTTTGACCCCTGCGACTTTAGCTCTCGCACCAATTGAATAAGCTTTTCTGCAGCGACCTGCTCTGTCTTGGCACGCGCGAACGTCTGCTTCGCGTGGTCGGAGAGATCGACGATATCGACTGGGTTGCGGCTGGCCGAGGCCTGGTCTGACTTCGTGGTCGCTGAGGCGGACGTGCCGCCGGCGGTCCCCGCCGACGCCGCATCGCTCAGCAGCGACGCCACGGCACTGCTGGCGGAGGAATTGACGGCGGCAATCGCGCTCATGGTCCGCTTCCTTCTCGGTCGAATGCCGGCGACGGCATCTCGCGTCAAAGTAACAAATCGCCGAGGTTCAGCAATCTGTTGAAACACAACGATCTTGGCCGATTGTGTGAAGGATTGGTTAAATTCGGTGACTGAGTTGCAGATAGCAGTAGCCCGCATGAGCGAGGCGACATGCGGGGCTTGCGTCAGTCCCGGATGTCGCTTCGCTCATCCGGGCTACGAATTTTGCAGCAGCTCCAGCCGAACTGCCTTGGCGATGGCCTGCTCGTGCGTCGCGCAGTTAAGCTTGCGGCGCGCCGTGCGCAGATAGCCGTGGACGGCGCTGGCCGACAACTCCAGGTCGCCGGCGATCTGGCCCGGCGTCCGACCGTGGACCAGGCCTTGCAAACATTGTTGCTCGCGGCGCGACAATGGCCGCATCGCATGGTCGAGCCGCAGGCCGGCGAGCCGCATCGCCCGATCATGCAGGTAGTGCGCCAGCAGGTGAAAATCCTTCAGATAGCTGAACCGCCAGCGGTGCCAGTGGTCGTCCGTCGCGTTGGTGGTGATGGTGAACAAGGCGCGCTCGGCAGCCGGACCGCGGATCGGCAAGGTAAAGCCATGGCGGCCGACGCCATAACTCTCCGCCTCGGCGAAGAACTGTCGCGCCTGCGGGGTAGCATGTTCGACCGACATCCAATCGATCGGCAGCACGGCGTCGCGGCCGGCGACGACGACCGGATCGATGCCGAAATAGTCCTGCTCGACGTAGCGCTTCACCCAGGCGTCATCATAGGTCAGCAGCAGCACCGGATTGGGCTGTTCGCAGCCGGGAACATGGGTGGCGTGGTAGACGAGATGCGCGACGCCGCTTTCGTTGCGCCAATCGACAAGCGTCCGGGCCAAGTCATCCACGCTGTTGGCGCGGTCGATGGTGCTCAGCGCCTGCTCGATGTCCATGCGGTGTTCCCCCGCGCAAATCTATCGCCAGAGGTGCGGAACGCAATCCGACTTGCGCGTGGGCGCACGGCTATCGCCCGCCGCCGCTTCGCGCTAAAGCGCTGGCATGACCAGCGACACCCTGCCCGCCGCCGCCGAAAGCCCGTGCCAGCCCTGCGGGGCCTGCTGCGGCTATTCGGAAAACTGGCCGCGCTTCACCACCGAGGACGACGCCGCGCTGGATCTCATTCCGGAGCAATTCGTCAACGCCAAACTGTCGGGAATGCGCTGCGACGGCGACCGCTGCAGCGCGCTCATCGGGCAGATCGGGGTTTCGACGGCGTGCGGGATCTATCAGCTGCGGCCGGAGGTGTGCCGGACCTGCCAGCCTGGCGATCCGGAATGCGCCATGGCGCGACGGCGCCACGGCCTGGCGCCGCTCAGCGCGAGCTAGAGCATTTTCGGTTAGGATTGAATCATCCAACCAAGATGTCGTCATGCCGGATTGCGAGTTCGAAGAACGAGCAAGTCCGCAATCCATACTTACGGCGGTGGTTATGGATTCCGGGCTCGCTCGCAGCTAACGCTGCTCGCGCCCCGGAATGACGGCCAGGACTCTTGAACCGCATCAATCCTAACCGAAAATGCTCTAATCTTGCAGCCGATCAGGCGGTGGCGGCGTGGCCGAGATCGTCGTCGAGATCGTGCACGATGCGCGGGACGCTCGACAACGGCTTGGTCGACAGGGTGATCGGCTTGCGGTGCGCGGAATAGGCCGCAGGCGTCGGACGAAACGCCTTGGCGTCGCGCGACAGCGCGTACAGCGTCGAGCCGACGCGGCCGCCGAGCTGGATCAGATCGCGCTCCTCGCAACTCGAGGCGATCGACAGTGCCAGCGAATGCAGATGGCTTCTTCGGTAGCAGAACAGCGCCAGCATCGCCCGAACCTCGGACGAGACGCTTTCTACGAGTTGCGGAAGCCCGCTTTCGCTGGCGCGATACATCTCGCCCAGCAGATCCTCGCGGACCGGGCAGAAATCGTTCTCAAACGCTTCTCGGCTGGACCACATGAGCTTTCTCCACAACCATAGAATGCAGTGGAAATCGTTAACGAGAGGTTAACCGAACCCCCTGTTACCGTTACTAGGATATTGAAATTTTCGGGCGAATCAGACAGCCGCGGGAACCTGACTCCGCCGGGTCAGCCGGTGGGCGCCAAGGCCGGCGCCTCGGTCAGCGGCGGCGGCGCCAGTTCGACCCGGTTGCGGCCGTTCATCTTGGCCCGATAAAGCGCATTGTCGACCCGGGCGAGCAGGCTCTCCGGGGTGTCGCCCAATACGCATTCGGCGACGCCGAAGCTGCAGGTCAGATTGCCGACATCGTCGAACACGGTGTAGGCGATGGTGGTTCGCAGCTTTTCGGCGAACTCGACCGCCGCGGTCTGGTCGGCCCCGACCAGCAGGATGCCGAATTCTTCGCCGCCCCAGCGCGCCAGGAAATCGGTCTGGCGGACGCTGCGCGACAAAATCCGCGACAGATGTACCAGCACCTGATCGCCCATCAGGTGACCATGCACGTCGTTGATCTCCTTGAAATGATCGATGTCGCACAACAACGATGAGAACGGCGTCTGCTGCCGATTGAAGCGGACGAGTTCGGCGGCCAGTCCCTCGTTGAACACCCGCCGGTTGAACATCCCGGTCAATGGATCGGTGGTGGCTTGAACTTGCAGCCCGCGCGCCAGCTCCTGCAGCTCGATGCGTTTTTCGGTGTGGATGCTGTCGCGGATGCCGTGCTCGCGGCCGTAGAAGTAGAACAACGCCATGATCGAGAATTGCAGCGTGATGACGATGCCGAGAAACCGGGTCGGAAAGATTCCGGTGACTGGAAACACCATCAGCAACGACCAGCCGCCTTCGTCGGCGGTGTGTCGCAGCACATAGGCCGGGACCCCGTCGGCCGTGGTCCAGACCGAGTCGACGATCGCGCGCGACATCATGGTCTTGGCCGCCGGACTCGGCTTCGCCAGCCGCAGTTCGTCCACCGCGCGCGGCCACAGCGCGCGCCCCAACATCTCGGCGCGATTGGACAGCATCACCACGCCGTCGTCGTTGACGAAGTAGAACTCCCCATCGAACGACAGCAGGCTGGCTTCGAGCCGGTCGAGCGATTTCTTCAGCATCGCAACACCGACGACGCTGCCGTCGCGATCGCGAATCGGCGTACTGGAGGTGTAGCTTCGCATCCCGCTAACCGGATCGAACTCGACATGACTGCTGGCCAGCCCGGCGATCGCGCTCTGAAAATACGGCGCCGCACTTTCGTTCGGCAGAGCGAGCGTCGCCGCTTGGCGCCGATCGGACGAAGCGATCACCGTGCCGGATCGGTTGAGCACCATGCCGACCAGGGCTCCGGCGGCTTCGACATCGCGCTGCAGCACCTCGTCGATGTGTTGATCCTGCGCGCCGCCACCACCATTCAGCATCGGCAGCAGCACCGGCGACCTCGCCAGCGCTTTCACCATGGCGTCGAGCACCGCGGCTTCCCCGGTCAGACGGCTGACCAGCAATTCGCTGTCGCCCCGTGCTTCCGACTCGACGTTCCGTTGGTAGATGCCGCCAAGATAACTGGTCAGCCCCCACCCGCCGGCAAAGATCAAGACCAGCACGATCATGGTCCAGACGAATTGCCGGCGCAGATACGCCGTGTAGCGCGCCGACGCCACCGTCTCGACCAGGATTTGTCCCCAGAACGCCCAACACAGCACGGTCAGTGCGCCGCCGAGCACGCCGCGCACCAGTTGAATGGGCGTTCCCGTCAGCTCGACGAACCATTCCCAATTGTAGACGCTGGCCGGCCAGAACGGCGCCGGCGCCACCATCAGAACGCTCGTCACCCCATAGATTGCCAGCACCACCGCAAACGCCGTGAGCAGACGTCGACTGAACGGCGGATGCTGCCTGGCGCGTAACGCCACCACCAGGCTTGCGCCGAGGGTGCCACATAGTCCCAGGCCGTAGCGCGCCGCGACATTCGCCGTGGGCAATCCGCCGAGCACCCCGGCCGCGATAATCAGCCCAACCAGTGAAAAATACACCCAGCTGTCCGGCTGTTTGAAGCCCAGACCGATGGCTCCCCTGCGGGCGTATTCGATCAAGAACAGATACGACGTCGTCAACAGCGCCAGGCGCACCGCCTGGAACGGCGCATTGTCGCCGAGGATCAGGGCAGCAAGGTCGAACCATTCGGCGAAACCGTGAACCAGCGCAAAAAATCCGAACGGCCAAAGCCCGACCGTGCCCCCGAGCCCGGCGCGCGCAATCGCCAGAAAGGCGGCGCCGAGCAGGATGAAGACCATGCCGTAGAAGAAGTAGATGAAATCCAGCTGGGACTGCAGGAAAGAGGCCATGGTTCACGCGCGTTACGATCCGGCCGCCTGTCGCGAACACCGCTTCGTCGACGGTTGCTGCCGCGTCGACAGGGTACAATCCAGCTCACGCCATCCCGTTAATTTCGCACCAGGTAGATTTACGAGGTCCGCAGCGAGCGTCTCAGTGCATCAGGTTGTACTGCATCACATAAACCGCCGCGCCGGCAAAATAGCCCAGCAGCGCCAGCACGCTGACGCGGCGCAGGTACCAGAAGAATTCGATCTTTTCGATCCCCATCGCGGCGACGCCGGCGGCCGAGCCGATGATCAGGATCGATCCGCCGGTGCCGGCGCAATAGGCGATGAACTGCCACAGAAAACTGTCGGGCGGATATTGCGCCAGGCTGTACATGCCGATCGACGCGGCAACCAGCGGCACGTTGTCGACGATGGCGCTGACCAATCCGAGAATCAGGACGATCAGATCCTGGCGTCCCACGGTCTGATCCAGCCATGCCGCCAGCGCGGTCAGGATGTGGGAATGCTCGAGCGTGGCAACCGCCAGCAGGATGCCGAGGAAGAACACCACCGAACTGAGATCGATCCGGGTCAGCGCGTGAGCCAAGGTCAGGTGTTCGAACTGCTCGGGCGGCTTGTGGCGGTGGATGATCTCAGCACCCAACCAGAGAATTCCCAGCCCAAACAGCATGCCCATGAACGGCGGCAACCCGGTGACGGCCTTGAAGGCCGGCACCAGCACCAGAATGCCGAGCCCCAGGAAGAAGATCAGATTGCGCTCGAACACGTTGTTGGTAGCGGCCGCGGGGTCGGCATCGATCGGCTTCGGGACGAAGGCCCGCCCGCGCAGCCGCCAGGTCACCATCACCAGCGGCACCAGCAGGCTGACCATCGACGCCAGCACCACGTCCCTGACGATCGCGACGGCCGAGAGCTGTCCGCCGATCCACAGCATCGTCGTGGTGACGTCGCCCATCGGCGACCAGGCGCCGCCGGCGTTGGCGGCGATCACCACCATCGCGGCGAAGAACAGCCGGTCGTCGCGGTCGTCGAGCAGCTTCTTGGTCAACGATGTCATCACGATGGTGGTGGTCAAATTGTCCAGCACCGCGCTGAGGAAGAACGTCACCAGCCCGACCAGCCACATCAGCGTGGCGAGCCGGTTGGTGCGGATCTGCGAGGTGATGATCTCGAAGCCGTTGTGCGCGTCGATCACCTCGACGATGGTCATGGCGCCCATCAGGAAAAAGATGATCTCCGCGGACGACGCCACCGATTCGTCGAGCTGATGCATCACCCCGGCATGATCGGGGCTCGACATCGAATACAAGATCCAGAGCACCCCGGCGCCGAGCAGCGCGGTGGCGGATTTGTTGATGCCGAGCGGATGTTCCAGCGCGATCGCCGCGTAAGCGACGACGAAAACGGCGATGATCGCGGCCTGCATTCCAACCCGTCCCCCCTGTCCTGGGCCCTGAATAGCAGAACTATCGCGGCCGACAAACCCAAGGATCCAGGTCAAGCGGCGCGGAGCGCTGATGCGCTTCGCAAATCCGCGCCGTCATTCCGGGGCGCGCGAGCGACAGCTCGAGCGAACCCGGAATCTCGCAACATGGACGGACTGTTGCACGAGCGGCAGATTCCGGGTTGGCGCGCAGCTGCGCTGCGCCCGCCGCGGAATGACGAACTTGGTTTTCGGGCGGTCGCCTGGTTTTGGCGCCGTCCGGCTCAGCCCTGCGCGGCGAGCCAGATCGACAGCGCAAAGCCGGTGAGATGATGCAGCGCCTGATCGGTGCCGATCAGCCACCAGAACCATTGATGGTCGCGGGTGACGTCGAAGGTGGCGACGCAGAATCCCTTGGCGCGGTCGATCAGGATGTGAATCGCAAAATCGATCAGCCCGATGAACCAGAACCGCGGCGCGATGATCAGCATCAAGGCGGTGGTCAGCCCGAGATGAATCGAACAATGCAGCAAGAGCGGCCAGGCCCAACCGATCTTCTGGTCCTTGCCGATAGCCATCCAATGGGTCTGCAGAAAGAAATCCGCCACCACATGCTTGGCGGTGAGCACCAGCATCCATCCGATCAGCGCGCCTACGGCGACCGACGACGACAATGATGGAAACACCAAGCGAGCGCCCTTTGCTGGATGGCGGGCCCTGAACGGCGGCACGACCGGCAGCGAAATGCAGAATGCCGGTCGTTCATGGCCCGCAACTCGCGCGGAGCCAAACGCTCCCCGGATCATGCGCGCGGACCGCCGATTTATGACACTTCGTCGCCGCAAATGCACGCCCGGAGCGGCGTTTTTGCCCCCCCAAGGATACCGGGCCGCCGGCCGGCCGCGGCGCTTGGCGCGACGGAATTTGCCGACGAACGGTAACAAGGTAGCCGCACCCGGCGCGATCAGCCCGTCTGGCTGCAGTCACCGCGCGGCGGCGGCCGTTGCTAGAATCTCCGCGACGCAGCGCTGCAGCGCGCGCCGCTGCGGATCCGGCGTCACCGCGGCGCGCGCTTGCGCGATCGCGGCGGCAAGGTCGGGCAATTCGAGCACGCCGTCGAAGCAGGGCTTGGCGAGGCTATCGATGATCAGGCACCAGTCGGCCTGCCGCTGCCGCAACGGCTCGCCGCAGCCGTGAATCATCGTCGCGGTTTGCACGATGGCGGCCGCGGCCGCCGGCTGCTTGGTCAGCGCGCGATCGATCATGTGCAGCCAGCGCTCGACCAGCGCGCGCTCCTTGGCATAGCGCGGCGACAACAGCCGCCAGCGCCGCAACGACGCCTCGAGCTTGAGCCGGCGCACCGCGAACCAGCTCGTGGTGCTGAAGCGCAGTCGCACCTTGCGGCGTGACAGCCCGGCCCAGCCGACCAATTCCAGCGCCTGTCCGGAGATCACCTCCGGCAGCGTCGACACCAATTCGTCGAGCCGAAACGTCTTCACCTCGCCGGGCCCCGGCGGCTGTTGCAAGGCGAGCTGCGCCAGCCGGATCACGTCCTCGTAGCACATTCGCTGCGCCAACAGCCGCGCGATGTCGATGAACAGCTCATCGCCAACGCCGCGGCGGCCGATGAAGCGGCGCAGCCGGTCGAGATAGAGCTGCGCGTAGCTCGGTCCCTGATAGTCGATCAGCATGAACACGGCGTCGCTGGCGGTCGCCCGCACCGCCTCCGGCAGCCCCTCGGGCAGAAACGGCGCGGCGCGGCCGTCCTCGCCCATCCATTCGGCGAGCGTGGCGCGGATCGCCTCGATGAAGCCGGCCACCGCGGCGGCCTTCGCTAGGCCGAACCCTGTGCGGCTGGCGCTGGCGCTGCAGCGGGCGCCGGCGTTTGCACCGTATACTCGGCCAACCGCTGCTCCAGCCGGCCGATGTTCTGGAACAGCCGGGCGCTGGCCAGCCGCAAGAAGTAGAAGCCGAATTCCGGGTTCTGCACGTACAATTCCTCGACCTGCCGATAGCTGACGCCGAGCACGGTGCCGCGTTCGATGCACTCCAGCGTCTGGGTCCGCTCGTTCAGCGGCGACAGCATGCCGAGCTCGCCGACGATGGCGCCGACCGGCAATTCGATGCCGGATTCCACCAGCCGGTAACGGCCGCTGACGATGTAGAACATGTCCTCGGCCTTCTCGTCTTTGTAGAACAGCACCTCCCCGGCCTCGCAGCAACGCTCGGTCATGAACGGCTTCAGCCATTCCATCGACAGGTCGCTGTTGACCGATTTTTTCACGTCGCGCACCAGCTGCAGCATCTGGTGCAGCCGGTAGCCGTTCAGCGGCAGCAGCACGGCGTGCAGCAGCAGCGTCGGATAGGCGTGGCTGAAGATCGAGGTGGTGATCAGGATCACGTTGGTGATGATGCCGAACACCCGCAGCGGGATCATCGTGCGCATCGTGGTGGTGGCGACGACGAAGATCGAGGCGAAAAACGTACCCGCCTGAACGGCGATATGGGGCGAATCCATGGGCGAACCATTCCCTGAAACGGAATCACGTGGCCCCGGAAACGTTGCTCCCCGGGGCATCGATCCTTGGGCTGCGAATATAGCCGATCCGTCCGCAATTGCCGCCCCGCAAAACCATGCCTTGGATCACGGTTTGTGCCGGCGGCGTTGACGGCCCCCATCGGCGCAGGGCAGGCTCGGCCGACAGCTAGGAGACCGAGATGTCGGAGACGACGACGATAACCGCCACCACCGCGAGCGACGAACCCACCGACAGCACGCCGATCCTGACCATCGCCGGCGCGCGCGCCGAGATCCGGCTGAACCGGCCGCGGCATCTCAACCGGCTATTGCCGGACGACCTCGACGCGCTGATGCGGCAGTTCGAGCAAATCGAAGGCGATCCGGCGCTGCGGGTGCTGGTCTTGACCGGCACCGGGCGGGCGTTTTCCGCCGGCTTCGATCTCGGCAAGGTTGCGGAGCGCGCCGCCGCGGAGGCCGCGCAGCCCAGCGCCGGGGCGGCGTTCGAGGTGGTCGCCAACCGGCTCGAGGATCTTGCGCTGCCGACCATCTGCCGGCTCAATGGCGGGGTCTATGGCGGCTCCACCGATCTGGCGCTGGCCTGCGATTTCCGCATCGGCGCCGAGGGCTGCGAAATGTTCATGCCGGCGGCACGGCTCGGGCTGCACTACTACAAGAGCGGGATTCGCCGCTACGTGTCGCGGCTCGGCGTCGACAACGCCAAGAAGCTGTTCCTCACCGCACAGAAGATCGACGCCCGCGAGATGCTGCGGATCGGCTATCTCACCGCCTTGGTGCCGATGAAGCGGCTCGACGCCGAGGTCGACGCGCTGGCGACCATCCTGGCCGGCAACGCACCGCTGGCGATGGCCGGCATGAAGCGGGCGATCAACGAATTCGCCCGCGATCAGCTCGACGAGGCGGCCGCCGATCAACGCGCCCAGGACAGCATGCAGAGCGCCGAAATCAACGAAGGCATCGCCGCCTTCAAGGAGAAGCGCGCGCCGCGGTTTTGAGCGCGGCTGCCGGGCCGCGGCGCCGTTTCTCCGCGGCGCGTTAGTACAGGTTGTTCTTGTATTCCTTGTCCAACGCCGTCTTCAGCAACCCGGACACCCCGGGCACCGACAGCGCGGCGCCGGTCAGCCGAGCGGCGAAGCCGCTGTCGCGGTTCAGCTTGATATGTTCGACGAACAGCTTCGCCGCTTCGATGCCGTGGGTCGGCGGCTGCAGCGGCCACAGCCTGGCGCGCCGCAGCGCAGCACTGTCGCGGAGCTCAATCGTCAAATCGTCGATCGCAGCGACCAGCGCCGGCGTCTTGTCCTGCACGGCGAACGCGGCGCGCCTTGCCGCGTCAGAGCTGATCCGGGCGCGGCCTGACAAGTGGACGACGTAGCTCGAGCCGGGGATCAGCAGCGCCGCGGCGACGCGCGGCTGGACGAGAATGTTGCGGAAGCTGTCGGTACGGCGGTTGCCCGGTCGATCCGCGAACCAGGCGGTGTCGTCCTCAAGCCGCAGCAGGCCGCCGGCGGGATCGCCCTTCGGGCTGAGATCGGCGTGGCCCTGCGCGTCGCTGCTCGCCAGCGCCATCAGCCGGCTATCGGCAACGAAGCTGGCGACATCCTGCGGCGCTGCGACCTGCGGCATCGCCGCCCAGAACTCCGAACGCAGCAGCGCCTTGCCGCAATGGCCGTAGCATTGCTCCACCGCAATGCTGACCTCATGCTCATCCACTGCCGCGACGGTGCCGTTGATGCGCAACATCTCGACGGTCCCGGGCAGCAGGAACAGCGAGCCGAAGCCCAGCCCCGGCCGCGCCAGCGCCGGATCGTCGAGCCGATCGAGCGGCAACCGCAGCCGATGCGCGTCGCCGCCGGCAAAACCCGGCTCGCCGCCGCCGAGCGTCAGCGCCATCGCGCCGCCTTGCGCGAATCCGGCGAACATCAGCGGCGAGGCCGCGATCCAGCGCAACGCACCGGCATCGAGGTGATCGATCACCTTGAGGTTCATCATCTGCGGCGTCTTGCCGACGATGGCTTCCAGTTCGGCGACCGAACCGATGGTGTCATTCATTGCAGTCTCCGCTTGCGAGAGGGCCTCACGAACCGCGGCCCGGGGCAGCGACATACCTATGCGCCCGTGGGATTGGCTACATCTGGCAAATATGCCATATTATTTCGAAATCCTGCCAATGAGCCTTGGACGAGAACCAGCGTGCCGATTCTGAAGGAGCCGCCTGATCCGGCCGAATGGTCCGACCCCGACGACATCCCCCGGCCGGTGGTGGCGTTCGGCGTGACCTTGGCGGGTCCCGGCCTGGAGCTTGCTCCGCATCGGCATCGCAAGGCGCAATTGCTGCTGAGCTTGCGCGGCGTGCTCACCTGCGAAGCGCAGAGCGGGCTGTGGCTGGTGCCGCCGCAGCACGCGATCTGGATTCCCGGCGGGGCGCTGCACGCCATCAGGGCCACGGGGACGATCGAGGGTT
Source organism: Rhodopseudomonas palustris BisB18 (assembly GCF_000013745.1). GTDB lineage: Bacteria > Pseudomonadota > Alphaproteobacteria > Rhizobiales > Xanthobacteraceae > Rhodopseudomonas_A > Rhodopseudomonas_A palustris_F. The sequence continues at coordinate 2,400,916 of NC_007925.1, read as the reverse complement.
ACGACATTTTCGTCGAGCCGGCCTTGACGCTCGGCATGCCCGCAAGCTGCTGCACGATGTCGGTGACGCCGTTGCTGCGCGAACTTCTGGTCCGCGCCGCCGGATTTCCGCTGCTGTATCCCGAAGGCGGCGCGGAATCCCACCTGTTCACGCTGCTGCTCGACGAGGTCGCGACGGCCTCGGTGCAGCGTCTGTACCTGCCGATGCCGGCCGACGTTCGGCTGCGGCGGATCGTCGAGCTGATGATGGCCGACCCCACCGATCGCGGCACCATGGCGAGCTGGGCGAAACGCGCCGGACTGAGCGAACGCACGCTCGCCCGGCTCTTGGCGCGCGAGACCGGCATGAGCTTCGGCCGCTGGCGCCAGCAACTGACGATCATGCTGGCGCTGCAGCGGATGGCCGAGGGCGCGCCGATCCAACGCCTTGCGGTCGAGCTCGGCTATGAGAGTGCGGCGAGCTTCGTCACGATGTTTCGCAAGACGCTCGGCAGTTCGCCCGGCCGCTACATGGCGCGGCTGCGCGGCAGCCCGGCCGCAGCGGATCAAGATCCCAAGCAACCCGCCCGCTGACGTCGCGATCACCCCACGAAGGTCGCCACCTCGCTGATCGGCGCCCGGCTGGTGCGGTAGGAGTTGATCTTGTGCGCGGTGTCGGCAAATCCAAACGAGATGCCGCACACCACGCGGCGATCCTCGCCGAGCCCGAAATGCTGGCGCACCACCGCCGAGTGAAACGCCAATGCGGCCTGCGGCACGGTGGCGATGCCGAGCGCCTGCGCCGCCAGCATGAAATTGCCGACATAGCCGCCGCAATCCACCGCGCCATAGACGCCCAGCGCCTCGTCGGTGGTGACGATGGCGACGTGCGGCGCGCCGAACAACCGGAAATTCTCCAGCGCCTGTTGGGCGTAGGCCAGCCTGTCGCCCCTCGGAATGCCGATCGTGTTGTAGAGCTGGAAGCCGCTCTCGCGGCGGCGCTGCCGATAGACCCCGCGATATTCCCGCGGAAATTCAAAGTCGCTGCTCGACGCCGCCCCGGACGCCGCCACCGGATACAGCGCGTCGCGGAATTTCTCGGTTTCCTCGCCGCAGGTGATCACCACCTGCCAGGGCTGGCTGTTGCACCACGACGCGGTGCGCTGCGCGGCGCCGAGAATCCGCTCGATGATCTCGCGCGGCACTTGGTCCGTCTTGTAGGCGCGGCACGAATAGCGCTGCGCCAGCAAGGATTCCAGCACGTCGATCGGGGCGGTGTCGGCGATAGTGGACGTCATGCGCAATCTCTCCAATTCTCGGCGTCATCCTGAGGTGCTCGGCCCGGCAGCGCTAAGCGCTGACGGGGCGAGCCTCGAAGGATGCTGTTCTGCGAAGCCCGCGCCGCGACGCCGTCGCCCTTCGAGGCTCGCCGAAGACGGCGAGCACCTCAGGGTGACGGCTCGAGAGGCATACCTGAACTCTAGCGCCCTCGCGTGGGAATTTGGTTGAACGGCACGTCTTTGTCGACGCGGATGTCGCCGGGCAGCCCGAGCACCCGCTCGGCGATGATGTTGCGCATGATCTCGTCGGTGCCGCCTTCGACGCGGGTGCCCGGCGCGCGCAGCAGCATCGCCTGGAATTTTCCCGCGGCGTCGGCTTCCGGCCCGGAGAGCACGCCGGCGGCGCCCTGCAGGTCCAGCGCATACATCGCGACTTCCTGGATCATCGAGGCGGCGACCAATTTGCCGATCGAATTCTCCGGCCCCGGCCGCTCGCCCTTGGACAGCGCCGAGATCGCCCGCAGGCTGGTGTATTTCAGCCCCGACGCCTTCACCGCCCAGTTCGCCAGTTTGGCGCGCACCGCACGGTCGTCGATCGCCGGGCCATCGTCCAGCATCAGGCCGTTGCAGTAGTCGAACAATTCAGGAACGCCGGTGGTGATCTGCGCGCCGATCGACAGCCGCTCGTTCATCAGCGTGGTCAGCGACACGGTCCAGCCGTCGTTGACCGCGCCCAGCCGCTGCGCGTCGGGAATCCGCACGTCGGTGAAATACACCTCGTTGAACTCCGACTGGCCGTTGGCCTGCTTGATCGGCCGCACCTCGACGCCTTGGCTTTTCATGTCGAGGAAGAACATGGTGAGCCCCTTGTGCTTGGGCACGCTGGGATCGGTGCGGGTGATCAGGATGCCGTAATCCGAGTAATGCGCGCCCGAGGTCCAGATCTTCTGGCCGTTGATGATCCAGTCGGAGCCGTCGCGCTCGGCGCGGGTGCGCAGACCGGCGACGTCGGAGCCGCCGGCCGGCTCGGAAAACAGCTGGCACCAGATCTGTTCGCCGGAGGCCAAGGCCGGCAGATAGTGCCGCTTCTGCTCCTCCGAGGCGTAGGCCATCATGGTCGGGCCGCACATGCCATGGCCGATGATGAACAGGAAGCTGAGCTTGCCGAAGGCGCCCTCCTCCTGCTGCCAGATCACCCGCTCGATCGGCGTGGCGCCGCGACCGCCGCACTCCTTCGGCCAATGCAGGCAGGCCCAGCCGGCCTCGGCTTTTTTCTTCTGCCAGGCCTTGGCGACCTCCAGCGCGGTGGTGCCGTCGAGCACCAGCCGGCCGAGCGAGGCTTTGCGCAATTGCGCTTCGTATTGCGTCGGCGCGTTGGCGGCGATCCAGGCCTTCGCCTCGGCGCGAAACGCGGCTTCTTGCGGGGTGTCGTCGAAGTTCATGGCCCTCACTCTCGCTCCGCGTGTCCCGGCCGCGGTGCGGCGATCTTCACGCCGCGCCGCTGACCCGGGACCGTACCAGATGCTGCCCTCGTTACGGTCCCGGCTCTGCGGAGCAGCGCTTCGCGCTGCGCCGCGTCCGGGACACGCGCGTTACGCCGCATTCTTCTGCCGCATCCGCTCGATCAGCTGGTCTTCCCAATAGGATTGGCTGCCGAGCGCCAGCGCCAGCGCGTTGGCGCGGCGATAGTACAGATGGCAGTCGAACTCCCAGGTGAAGCCCATGCCGCCATGCACCTGGATGTTGTTCTTGGCGCAATGCTGATAGGCCTGCGTGGCGCTGATCCGCGCCGCGGCCGCGGCCTCCGGCAATTCGGCGGCGTTGGTCGACAGCGCCCAGGCGCCGTAGTAGCAATTCGAGCGCGCCAAAGTCGCGGCGACATACATGTCGGCGAGCATGTGCTTGATCGCCTGGAACGAGCCGATCGGGCGGCCGAAGGCGATGCGGTCGAGCGCGTAGTCGCGGCCCATCTCCAGCGCGCGGTCGGCGCCGCCGACCTGCTCGAAGCCGATCAGCACCGCGGCGCGGTCGAGCAGCCGGGTGACCAGGCTCCAGCCCTCAGAGGCTTCGCCGAGCGGTTCGGCCTTGACGTTGGCGAAACGAATCTCGGCCTGACCGCGCGACGGATCGAGATTGGCGAGCGCCTTCGTCTCGACGCCATCGGCGGACAGATCCACCAGAAACAGCGCGATGTCGCTGTCGCGGCCGCTCGCTGCAGTGCGCGCGGCGACGACGGCGAAATTGGCGATCGCGCCGTCCGGGACCGGCGACTTTGTACCGCTGAGCATGCCGTCGGTCGCGCTGAGCTGGATCGCCCGCGGCGACGGCTGGCCGCGGCCCTCGAACAGCGCCAGCGTACCGATCGCGTCGCCCGCGGCGATCAACGGCAGCCATTTCTTTTTCTGCGCTTCGGAGCCCGCCATCAGCAGCGCTTCGGCGGCGAGGTACACCGTGGAGGAGAACGGCACCGGGGCCAGCGCGCGGCCGACCTCTTCGGCGAGCACGCAGAGTTCGAGCTGGCCGGCGCCGGCGCCGCCATATTGTTCGGGGATCGCCACGCCGAGGAATCCCATCTCGGCAAAACCCTGCCACAGCGCGCGATCGTAGGGCGCCTTGCCGTCGAGCACCTCGCGCACCGCTTTCGGCGGGCACTTCTCGGCGAGAAAGCGCCTCGCCTGCTCGCGCAACTGCTTCTGTTCGTCGGAGAAATCGAAATTCATGGCGTTGGTCCCATGTTTTTTTGCCGCACGCACCGCGCGGCGCATCGTCTCCGGATCGCCGCTGCTAGCGCGGCGCCATGCGGATCGCGCCGTCGAGCCGGATGGTCTCGCCGTTCAGCATCGGGTTCTCGACGATGTGGACGGCCAGCATGGCATATTCGCTAGGATCGCCGAGCCGCGCCGGATGCGGCACCTGGGCGCCGAGGCTCTTCTGCGCCTCCTCCGGCAATCCCTGCAGCAGCGGCGTCAGGAACAGGCCGGGCGCGATCGTCATGACGCGGATGTTCAAGGAGGCAAGATCGCGCGCCACCGGCAGCGTCATGCCGACGATGCCGCCCTTGGAGGCGGAATACGCCGCCTGCCCGATCTGGCCGTCGAACGCCGCCACGCTCGCGGTGCTGATGACGACGCCGCGCTCCTCGCCGATCGGCGGCGCGCTCTGCATCCGCTCGGCGACCAGGCGAATGCAATTGAACGAGCCGATCAGATTGACCTTGATGACGCGGGAGAACTGATCGAGCGGCAGCGCGCCGTTCTTGCCGACGGTCTTTGCCGCGTTGCCGATGCCGGCGCAATTCACCAGCACCCGGATCACGCCATGGGCGGCTTCGGCCTTGGCGATCGCTTCCTGCACCTGGGCTTCTTCGGAGACGTCGCCGACGCAAGCCGTGCCGCCGATCTCGGCGGCGACCTTCTCGGCATTGTCCTTGTTCATGTCGAGCACCGCGACCTTGGCGCCCTTGGCGGCCATCGCCCGCGCGGTCGCGGCCCCCAGTCCAGAGCCGCCGCCGGTGATCAGGACGGAGACGTCTTTCAACTGCATCGTAACGAACCTTTCCTCGATCTGTCCCTACCTACCCTTGGCTACCCTTGGCTAGCCTTGGCTACCCTTAGCTATTCTTAGCTATTCTTGGGCGTTTCCGACTTGTCCATCGAGACCGGCTGCAAGGCGGCGCCCGACACGCGTAGCAATCCAGAGGCATCGCGCGATGCCCTGGATTGCCGCGTCGCAACAAGCCGCGTCATCAAGATTGCCCCCTGATGACGTTGAATGCCCCGACTTCGTTGATCGCAGTGTGAGTCAGGTTGTCAGAAAGACAAGTCCTTGGGCGTTTCCGTATCTTTGTTGGTGTGTCGTCTGCTCCGTCCTTGGGCGCGTCCTGATCTGATAGCCGGGATCACGCGTATCGCTGCTTGCCGCAGTCTGTTTGGCGTCTGCTGAAACGACCGTTTCAACGTCTGCTTCGAAGTCTCCCTGGGTCCTTGGGCGTTTCCGTGTTTTCTTGTTGGCCGTGGTGTTGCGAGCTCCTTGGGCGCTCCCCCAATCTGGCGTCGGGGTCAGCGCGTCGCGAAACAAAAGTCCTTGGGCGTTTCCGAATGGTGTTCTTGTTGATTGGTATCAGTCTTGTTTTTGTTCTGGTTTGAGTCTTGCTGCTCGAATTTCTATCCTTGGGCGTTTCCGTGGTTTCTTATCAGCGTTGTCCTTGGACGTTTCTTATTGTCTTGAAGCTTGTCGTTTGAAGTCTGTCCTTGGGCGTTTCTTATTGTCGTTGAGGAGTCGGCGCGGCTAGCTGACGGCGCCCCGAGGCGACCCCAGCAGGCCGTCGAGAATCAGCGTCTCCATATGCACGATGTAGTCGCGGCACACCTGATCGGTGATCGGGCCGACGCCGGTCGCGCGGGTGATCGAATGCCGGCTGAAGAACAGGTGATCGCAGGCGCCGACCAGGCTGGTGTAGAACAGCACCGGATCGACGTTGCGGAATTGTCCGGCGGCGACGCCTTGCGCCAACAGCCGGCGCTGAAAGTCGAGCAGCGGGCCGACGAAGAACTTCGACACTTCGTCGGCGGCTTCGGCGCTGCTCTCGTGCAGCATGTAATGGATCAGCCGGTTCATGTAGGGAAACTGGTGATAGGTCTTGATGATGCCGGCGATGTGCAGCCGCATCTTGGCGGCGGGCGAGATCGGCTGCGCCAGCAGATATTCCAGATTGGCCATCTCGGTGACGGCGTCGCGCTCGAGCAGCGCCAGCATCAAGCCGTCCTTGTTGCCGAAGTGATATTTTACCAGCGCGGCGTTGACGCCGGCCTTCACCGCGATGTCGTGCAGCGACACGTCGATGGAATTGCGCTCGGTCATCAACTCGCCCGCCGCCACCAACAGCCGATCGGCGGTGGTGTTCTTGCTCGCGGGCAACCGATGCGAAACGTTGGTACTGAGGTGCGGCATTCCAATTCCAAATCAACAACGTGATGCGCACATAACCCGATGCCGCAGCGAAGCTCAAGCATTTAATTGACTGATTGACTAAAAGCTAATTGGCCCATTAAATTTGCCTCGCATCCAGGCAGCACAATAAAAAGCAGGGAGAGACGCCATGGCCGAGGCCTATATCGTCGCCGCGGCGCGCACCGCCGGCGGCCGCAAAGGCGGCCGGCTCGCGGGCATTCATCCGGCCGATCTCGCGGCCGCGGTGCTCGATGCGCTGGTGGAGCGCTGCGGCGCTTCGCCGGAGCAGATCGACGACGTCATCATGGGCTGCGTGATGCAGGCCGGCGAGCAATCCAACAACATCGCACGCATCGCGATCATGGCGTCGAAGCTGCCGGAGAGCGTGCCCGGCACCTCGATCGACCGGCAGTGCGGCTCGTCGCAGCAGGCGCTGCATTTCGCCGCCCAAGCGGTGATGTCCGGCGCCATGGACATGGTGATCGCCGCCGGGGTGGAGTCGATGACACGGGTGCCGATGGGGCTGCCCTCCGCGCTGCCGGCGAAAGACGGCTTCGGCCACTACAAGAGCCCGGCGATCGAGGCGCGCTATCCCGACATCCAGTTCAGCCAGTTCACCGGCGCCGAGATGATGGCGGAGAAATACGGCCTGTCGAAAGACGAGCTCGACGAATTCGCCTACCAGAGCCATCAGCGCGCGATCGCCGCGACGCAAGGCGGCCGCTTCAAGGACGAGATCATCCCGCTCACCATCACCCGCGCCGACGGCTCGACCGACAGCCACACGATCGACGAAGGCATCCGCTTCGACGCCACGCTCGACGGCATCCGCGGCGTCAAGCTCATTCAAGACGGCGGCAAGCTCACCGCGGCTTCGGCCAGCCAGATCTGCGACGGCGCCTCCGGCGTGATGGTGGTCAGCGAGGCCGGGTTGAAATCGCTCGGCGTTCAGCCGTTGGCGCGGATCCATCACATGACCATGATGGGCGGCGATCCGGTGATCATGCTGGAGGCGCCGTTGCCCGCCACCGAACGCGCGCTGCGGAAGGCCGGCATGGCGATCGACGACATCGACCTCTACGAAGTCAACGAAGCGTTCGCCTCGGTGCCGACCGCCTGGCTGAAGACGCTGCACGCCGATCCGCAAAAGCTCAACGTCAACGGCGGCGCGATCGCGCTCGGCCATCCGCTCGGCGCCAGCGGCACCAAGCTGATGACCACGCTGATCCACGCGCTGCAACAGCACAACAAACGCTACGGATTGCAGACCATGTGCGAGGGCGGCGGCATGGCCAATGTGACGATCGTGGAGAGGTTGTAGGGACGAGGAGCGAATAGAGCGGGCGAATAGCGAGTGGCGAATAGCGAGTGGCGAATGGCGAGTGGCGAATGGCGAGTGGCGAATGGCGAGTAGGGAATAGGGAGTAGGGACGAGGCAATGCGAGCCGATGCGTGGTCCGGACACGCGGCGGCGCGAAGCGCGGCGAACGTTGAACCGGGGTGCGGGGCCTGGGTTTGGCGAGGCTACGCAGCATCGCAGCGGATGCAGATTGCCGCAGCGCGTGAATCCCTACTCCCTACTCCCTACTCCCTATTCGCTATTCGCTATTCGCTATTCGCTATTCGCTACTCGCCCCTCGCCGTCTCCAAGGAGAACACGCCGATGAGCCATCCGTCGATCCACGCCAAGACCCAGCCCGACAAGATCGCCTACCAGATGGCCGGCTCGGGCCAATCGATCACTTATCGCCAGCTGGACGAACGCTCCAACCAGGGCGCGCAGCTGTTTCGCGCGCTCGGCTTGCCAGCCGGCGGTCATATCGCGCTGCTGTTGGAGAACAGGCTCGAATTCATGGAAATCTGCTGGGCGGCGCAGCGCTGCGGGCTGTACTACACCGCGATCAGCCGCTACCTCACCGAGGACGAAATCCGCTACATCGTCAAAGACTGCGGCGCCCGCGTCGTGATCGCCTCGGCGAAGGGCGCCGACACGCTCGCGCCCTTGATCGCCGAGATGCCGGAGGTCGCCTTCTTCAGCGTCGATGCCGCGCCGCCGGGGTTCCGCTCCTGGCACGAGGCGCGGGCCGCGCAGCCCACCACGCCGATCGCCGACGAGGTGGCAGGCAGCGACATGCTGTATTCGTCGGGCACCACCGGGCGGCCGAAGGGCATCAAGCGCGCCTTCGACAACAATCCGATCGAGCTACCCAACCCGTTCCTGAGAATTCTCTGCGCCGGGATGTGCGGCATGGGCGCCGACAGCATCTATCTGTCGCCGGCGCCCTTGTATCACGCCGCTCCGTTGCGCTTCAACATGATGGCGATCACGCTCGGCGGCACTTCGATCATCATGGAGAATTTCGACCCCGAGGAGTTCTTGGCGCTGGTGGAGACGCACAAGATCACCCAGTCGCAGCTGGTGCCGACGATGTTCGTGCGGATGCTGAAGCTGCCCGACGAGGTCCGTACGCGCTACGACGTCGCCTCGCTGAAAGGCGCGATCCACGCCGCGGCGCCCTGCCCGATCGACGTCAAGGCGAAGATGATCGACTGGTGGGGGCCGATCCTGATCGAGTATTACGCGGGCTCCGAGGGCAACGGCGTCACGGTGTCGAACTCGCAGCAATGGCTCGGCCATCGCGGCACCGTCGGCCGTCCGGTGGTCGGCCAAATCAAGATTTTGGACGACAACGACGAGGAATTGCCGGCGGGCGAGATCGGCACGGTATATTTCGCCGGCGGACCTTCGTTCAGCTATCACAACGATCCGGAGAAGACGAGCCGCGCCTTCAACGCCCGCGGCTGGTCGACGCTCGGCGACGTCGGCTATCTCGACGCCGAGGGCTTTCTCTATCTCACCGACCGCAAGAGCTACATGATCATCTCCGGCGGCGTGAACGTCTATCCGCAGGAGACCGAAGACGTGCTGCTGACCCATCCCGAGATCGCCGACGTCGCGGTGTTCGGCGTGCCCAACGAGGAGATGGGCGAAGAGGTCAAGGCGGTGGTGCAGCCGCGCGACATGGCGCTGGCGGGGCCGGCCTTCGCGGCCGAGCTGATCGCGTTCTGCCGGCAGAAACTGTCGCCGATCAAATGCCCGAAGAGCATCGACTTCGAAGCCGAACTGCCGCGCACCCCGACCGGCAAGCTGGTGAAGCGGCACCTCAAAGACCGCTACTGGCCGAAGCAGAGCGCGGCGGCATGAGACTTGCGCGGCGGTTTCGCTACTCTACGAAGCGTCATCCTGAGGAGCCCGGCGCAGCGCGCAGCGCGAAGCCGGGTGTCTCGAAGGATGGGCCGCGGGCTCGGAGCTGGCCGCGTCGCTCGCGGCCGCATCCTTCGAGGCCCTCGCTGCGCTCGGGACCTCAGGATGACGACGCCGTGGTCGGCAATACGCGCAGAATTAGCCACACAATCAGCGTCATCCTGAGGAGCCCGGCGGAGCCCGCAGCGCGAAGCCGGGTGTCTCGAAGGATGGGCTGCAGGCTCGGAGCTGGCCGCATCGCTCGCGGCCGCATCCTTCGAGGCCCTCGCTGCGCTCGGGCACCTCAGGATGACGACGCTGAAGATCAAGCGCCGCTCACACCACCGGCTCGACGTGCGGCAGCGCGGTGACCAGTTCGCGGAACCGGTTGCCGCGGATTTCGAAATTGCGGAACTGGTCGAACGAGGCGCAGGCCGGCGACAACAGCACCACCGGGTCGACCAGCTCGGAGGCTGCGGCGTCGCGCGCGGCGTGCGGTACCGCGACTTCCAGCGTCTCGCAGATCTCGTAGTCGACCTTGCCGTCCAGCGTGGCGGCAAATTCCTGCGCGGCTTCGCCGATCAGATAGGCCTTGCGGATCTTCGGAAAGAATCCAGCGAGGCTGTCGATGCCGCCGGTCTTCGGCTTGCCGCCGGCGATCCAGAAGATCTCCTCGAACGACGACAGCGCCTTGGCGGCGGCGTCGGCATTGGTGGCCTTGGAGTCGTTGACGAACAGGGTTTCGCCCTGGCGGCCGACCTGCTCCATGCGATGCGCCAGGCCGGGGAAGCTGCGCAGCCCGCGCTGCAGCGCCTCGCGATCGACGCCGAGCGCCAGCACCGCCGCGGCGGCCGCGGCGGCGTTCTGGGCGTTGTGCAGGCCGCGCAGCGAGCCGATGCCATCGATCCGCGCGATCGCCTCGCGCTCGCCGTCGGTGACGCGATAGATCGCGTTGTTTTCGACGACGATGCCATTGGCCAGCGGCCGCTTCACCGACAGCCGCAGCACGGTCTTGCCGTCCAAGGCGACGCGCTCGGCGGCGGTGGCGCTGAAATCGTCGTCGACGCCGACGATCGCGGTGCCGCCGTCCGGCACGCCGGCGACCAGCCGCTGCTTGACCGCGGCGTAGTGCTCGATCGAACCGTGGCGGTCGAGATGATCCTCGGTGACGTTGAGCAGAATGCCGACGCTGGGATCGAGCGACGGCGTCAGATCGATCTGGTAGGATGACATCTCGACGACGTGGACCCGGCCCGCCGCGGGCGGCTCGAGCGACAGGATCGCGGTGCCGATATTGCCGCCCATCTGGGTGTCGAAACCGGCCTGCCGCAACAGATGCGCGATCAGCGCCGTGGTGGTGGATTTGCCGTTGGTGCCGGTGATGGCGACGAACGGCGCATCGGGCGCCAGCAATCTCCGCTCGCGGCAGAACAGTTCGATATCGCCGATCACTTCGACGCCCGCGGCCTGCGCCGCCAGCACGGCCCAATGCGGCGCCGGATGGGTCAGCGGCACGCCGGGGGTGAGCACCAGGGCTGCGATATTGCTCCAGGCGACGCTGTGCAGATCGGCGGTGATGAAGCCGGCCTGCGCCGCCTCGACCAGCCGGTCGATGTTGTCGTCACTGGCGACGACGTCGGCGCCGCCGGCTTTCAGGGCCTGACAGCTCGCCAAGCCGGAGCCGCCGAGACCGAATACGGCAACCGTCTTGCCGGCGAAGGATGTAATGGGGATCACGAAAGAACCTTTCCCGCAACAGGGAGCGCGTCATCCTGAGGTGCGCGCCGCAACTGCGGCGCGCCGCGAAGGAGGCGCGCCATTGGATTGCCGTCGTGCTTCGAGGCGCGCAAGAGCTCGCACCTCAGGATGACGGCAAAATCACGCGGCGCCATCACCGCAGCTTCAGCGTCGAGAGGCCGGCGAGCGCCAGCATCACCGCGATGATCCAGAACCGGATCACGATCTGCGGCTCGGTCCAGCCTTTCTGTTCGAAATGGTGGTGGATCGGCGCCATCTTGAACACCCGCTTGCCGGTCAGCTTGAACGACGCCACCTGCACGATCACCGACACCGCTTCCAGCACGAACAGCCCGCCGATCACCGCCAGCACGATCTCGTGCTTCACCGCCACCGCGATCGAACCCAACATGCCGCCGAGCGCGAGCGATCCGGTATCGCCCATGAAGATCGAGGCCGGCGGCGCGTTGAACCACAGAAAGCCGAGCCCTGCGCCGAGCAGCGCGCCGCACAGCACCGACAACTCGCCGGTGCCGGCGACGTAATTGATCTGCAGATAATCGGCGAATACCGCATTGCCGGCGAGATAGGAGATCAGCCCGAAGCTCGCCGCGGCGATCATCACCGGCACGATGGCGAGCCCGTCGAGGCCGTCGGTGAGGTTGACCGCGTTGCCGGCGCCGACCACGATGAAGGCGCCGAACCCCACGAAGAACCAGCCGAGATTGATCGCCACGTCCTTGAAGAACGGGATCACCAGCGAACTCGACAACGGGTCGCGGCCGAGCCGCACCAGTGCGTAGCAGGCCGCCGCGGCGATCACCGCCTCGATCAACAGCCGCCAGCGGCCGGCGAAGCCGTTCTGGCTGCTCTGCTTGGTCACCTTGAGGTAATCGTCATAGAAGCCGACGAAGCCGAAGCCGAGCGTCACCGCCAGCACGATCCAGACATAGGGGTTGAGCGGATTGGCCCACAGCACGGTGCCGACCACCAGGCCGGACAGCACCATCAGCCCGCCCATGGTGGGCGTGCCCTTCTTGCTGAGATGGGATTGCGGACCGTCGCTACGGATCGGCTGGCCCTTGCCCTGGCGCAGCCGCAGATTGTCGATGATCCAGGGGCCGCACAGGAACACGAACAGCGCCCCGGTCACCATCGCGCCGCCGGTGCGGAAGGTGATGTAGCGAAATACGTTGAACGCCGGAATCGTGCTGGCGAAATCGATCAGCCAATAAAGCATGCAAGCCGCCCTTACACCGCAGCGTCGCTGAGCGCGGCATTGTCGGGATAGCGCCGCTCCAGCGCGGTGACGATGGTTTTCATGCGCGAGCCGAGCGAGCCCTTCACCATGATGACGTCGCCGCCGCGGATCGCGGCGATGACCTGCGATTCGAGAGCGGCCGCATCCTCTGCATAGCCGCCTCGCTTTCCGGTGGAAAGGGCGTCCCACAACTGCCGCATCAGCGGCCCGCAGCAGAATACCGTGTCGATGGCGTTGGCCTTGATGGCTTCGACCAGCCCGCGATGCAGTTGCGGGCCGCGCGGCCCGAGTTCGAGCATGTCGCCGAGCACCGCGATGCGGCGGCCCTGCGGCCCGACCGCCGCTTGGCCGAGCACGTTGATCGCCGCCGCCATCGAGGCCGGATTGGCGTTGTAGCTCTCGTCGATCAGCGTGGCCTCGCCATGGGCGACCAGCAGCGTGTGGCGGACGCCGCGACCGGCGGCGGGCTGAACCTGCGACAGCGTCAACGCCGCCAGCGCCAGGTCGGCGCCGACCAGTTCGGCAGCCGCCAGCACCGCCAGCGAATTGATCGCCATGTGGCGGCCGGGAATGCCGAGCTTGTAGGTGACGTCCTCGCCGAACACCGCCGCGCGCACCGCCGAGCACTCGGGCTGCAGCGCGATGTCTAACAATCGCGCGTCGGCCTTCTCGTCGGCGCCGAACGAGACGATGCGGCTGATGCCGTGCGCCTTGGCGCGTTTGCGCAGCCGCGCGAATTGCGGATTGTCGCGGTTCAGCACCACGGCGCCGTTCGGCTCGAGCCCGGTGAAGATCTCCGCCTTGGCGTCGGCGATCGCCTCGACGCTGTCGAAGAATTCCAGATGCACCGGCTCCACCGTGGTGATGATCGCCACATGGGGGCGCACCAGCGCCACCAAGGGTTGGATCTCGCCCGGATGATTCATGCCGATTTCGAACACCGCGAATTTCGCCGACGCCGGGCAGCGCGCCAAGGACAGCGGCACGCCCCAGTGATTGTTGAACGACGCTACCGAGGCGTGGGTCTCGCCCTGCGCGCCGAACACCGCCCGCAGCGCCTCCTTGGTCGAGGTCTTGCCGACCGAGCCGGTGATCGCGATCACCTTGGCGCCGAGCCGCGCCCGCGACGCGCGCGAAAGATCGACCAGGGCGGCGAGCACGTCGTCGACCAGCAGCAGCGGCGCGTCGGCGGGGAATTTGTCGCGCTGCGCGCGCTCCACCACCGCGAGGCCGGCGCCGGCGTTCAAGGCCGCGGCGACGAACGCATGACCGTCATGAACCTCGCCGCGAATCGCGAAGTAAGCGTCGCCCGGGATCAGCGTGCGGCTGTCGATCGAGATGCCGAAGATCGCGTCGGGCAGCGCGCCGCTCGGCGTCGCGCGCATCGCCTCCGCCATCGCCGAAGCGGTCCATAGGGGCAATTTGCTCATGCGGCGCTCGATGAAAGGGCCGCCGCGGCGGCCTCGTGATCGCTGAACGGCAGCACCCGGCCGCCGATGATTTGTCCGGTCTCGTGGCCCTTGCCGGCGATCAGCAGCGCGTCGCCGCTCTGCAGCGCGCCGATCGCGGTGCGGATCGCCTCGGCGCGGTCGCCGATTTCCACCGCGCCGCCCGCCGCCGCCATGATCGCGGCGCGGATCGCCGCCGGATCCTCGCTGCGCGGATTGTCGTCGGTGACGATGACGCTGTCGGCCAGTCCCGTGGCAATCGCGCCCATCAGCGGCCGCTTGCCGGCGTCGCGGTCGCCGCCGGCGCCGAACACCACGATCAGCTTGCGCTTGGCGTAGGGTCGCAGCGCCTGCAAGGCTTTCGCCAACGCGTCCGGCTTGTGCGCGTAGTCGACGAAGATCGGCGCGCCGTTTCTGTCGCCGACCAGTTCGAGCCGGCCCTTGGCGCCTTCGAGATGCTGGAGTGCCGCGAACACCTGCTCGGCATCGCCGCCGGTGCCGATCGCCAGCCCGGCCGCGACCAGCGCGTTCTCGATCTGGAATTCGCCGACCAGCGGCAGCCGCAGGCCACGCTCGCGGCCGCGGAATTCGACGGTCAGCCGCTGCGCGAAACCGTCGATGGTCGCCCCGATCAGCCGGATGCCGTCCTGGCGATTGCCGTTGCGGCCCACCGTGATCAGCCGCAGACCGCGCGCGCGCGCCGCGGCGATCACCGCTTCGGAATGTTCGTGATCGGCGGAAATCACCGCGGCGCCGCCGTCGATCACCAGATCGGTGAACAGCCGCAGCTTGGCCGCGAGGTAATGCGCGACGTCGGGATGGTAATCCATATGGTCGCGCGACAGATTGGTGAAGCCCGCGGCGGAGACTCTGACGCCATCGAGCCGGAACTGATCGAGCCCGTGCGACGAAGCTTCCAGCGCCAAATGCGTGACGCCCTCGCCGGCGATCTGGTCGATCTCCCGATGCAGCGCGATCGGGTCCGGCGTGGTCAGCGAGCCATAGACGCTGCGTTGCGGGGTGACCAGGCCGATGGTGCCGATGCTGGCGGCGGCAAAGCCGAGCCGCTGCCAGATCTGCCTTGTGAACGCCGCCACCGAGGTCTTGCCGCTGGTGCCGGTGACCGCGGCAATCGTCGCCGGCTGCCGCGGAAACATGCGCGCCGCGGCCAAAGCCAACGCGCGCCGCGGATTGGCCACGCGCACCAGTGCGACGCGATGGTCGGAGTCAGGAAACTGCTCGCCGACGACCGCGACCGCGCCATTGGCAATCGCCTGGTCGATATAGCGCGCGCCATCGGTGTTGGCGCCGGCGAGCGCGAAGAACACCTCGCCGGACAGCACCGCGCGACTGTCCGACGCGACGCCGCGGACCTCGATTTCCGAGGCCTCGGCCGCGATCGCAACATCATCGCTGAAAAGCTCGCGGAGCTTCATATTGATCCAGTCCGGCGCATTCGAACAACCGACGTCCAACGGTCCCGGAGCTTTTAGCGCAACCAGACCCCGGCGCAACCGATTGCGCCGTCCCCGCCGACCTCTTCAACCGGCGGAATCGCCTATTGAGTCGCCTTCGATGCCGCAAGAATGAGGCGGTCGGACGGCGGCAGATCGAAACGCGGCGCGATTCCCAACAGCGGCGCGATGCGGGCGATCACCTTGCCGCCGGCCGGTACTGCATTCCAGCCCGAGGTGATAAAGCCGTGGGTTTCCGGCAGCGCCTTCGGCTCGTCCAGCATCACCAGCACCTGAAACTGCGGATTGTCCGCCGGCAGAATCGCGGTGAAGGAATTCAGCACCTGCTTCTTCGAATAGCGGCCGCCGACCACTTTCTCGGCGGTGCCGGTCTTGCCGCCGATATAATAGCCCTTGGCGATCGCCTCGGCCGATTTGGCGGTGCCGATTTCGGCGTTCAGCCGCATCAAATAGCGGATCTTGTCGCTGGTGTCCTTGCGCACCACGCGCTTGCCGATCTCCAGCGCCTGCTGCTCGGTGCGCTTCAGGAAGGTCGGCGGAATCAGATAGCCGCCATTGACCATCGCATTGATGCCCATCACCGCCTGCAGCGGCGCCACCGCGATGCCGTGGCCGAACGAGATGGTGATGGTGTTGAGCTCGCTCCAACGCTTCGGCAGGATCGGCGCGGCGCTTTCCGGCAATTCGGTGCGCAGCCGATCCATCTGGCCGACCTTCTTCAAGAACGCCTTGTGCGCCTCGACGCCCTGCGCCAGCGCCACCCGCGCCGCGCCGATGTTCGACGAGTAGGTGAATACCTCAGTCAGGGTGATGGCGCGGCCGAGACTGTGGGAGTCGTGGATGGCGAATTTGCCGAAGTGCAGCGCGCCGCGCGCGTCATACAGCGTGTTGAGGTTGGCCTTGCCGGAATCCAGCGCCATCGCCAGCGTCAGGGTCTTGAAGGTCGAGCCCATCTCATAGACGCCGGTGGTCAGCCGGTTGATGCGATCGGGGTCGTGCGCCTCGCGCGGATTGTTCGGATCGAAATCCGGCAGCGACACCATGGCGACGATCTCGCCGGTACGCACGTTCGACACCAGCCCGGACGCCGCCTTGGCGCTGTATTTCTCCTTGGCCTTCATCAGTTCGTCGCGCAAGGCGTGCTCGACCCGCAGGTCGACCGCGAGTTCGACCGGCTTCTGCAGCCGGTCGGAGGCAAAGCCGGCGCGATGCAGGTCGGCGAGCCCGTTGGTGTCGAGCCATTTCTCGATGCCGGCGATGCCCTGGTTGTCGATGTTGACCAGCCCGATCAGATGCGAGACCGCAGGGCCCGACGGATACACCCGCTTGTTCTCGCGCAGGAAACCGATGCCGGGAATGCCGAGCTTGCGGATCTCCTGCTGCTGCAGCGGGGTGATCTCACGCTTCAGCCAGACGAAGCCCTTCTTCGACGACAGCCGCTCGCGGACTTCGGCGGTATCGAGGTCGGGCAAGGTCGCGGTCAACAATTCGACCGCCTCGTCCTGGTCGATGATGCGGCGCGGCTCGCCGAACAGCGACGGCGTCTTGACGTCGGTGGCCAGCACCTCGCCGTTGCGGTCGACGATGTCCGGCCGCGCGGTCGCCACCGCGTCCTGCGCTGCGGCGCGGCGCCCGCCGTGGCTGTCGCCGACCACCGCGATGGTCACCAGTCGGAAGCCGATCACCGAGTAGATCGCGGCGAAGGCCAGCATCGCAAAGCCGACCCGCGCCCGCGCCTTGATCGAGCGGTCGACGTTGCGGCCGTACAGCAAGCCGCGGATCAGCCGCTGCCGCCAGGGCTCGGTGGGCTGCGGCTTGGAATTGGCTTGCATGCTCACCGCCCGACCTCCGGTGCCGGCAACGAGCCGGTGATGATGTCGGGATCGATGGTGTCGATCATCGCCCCGATCGAGTCGGATTCATTCGGATTGGCGAGATTCAGCGGCCGCTCCGGCAGGTTCTTCAAGGAATCGAATTGCGGCGCCGACACCGGCTTCAGCTTCAGATGCCGTTCGGCGAGGCCCTGCAGCCGCAGCGGCGCGTCGAGCTTGGCCCATTCGGCGCGCAACGCCGCGATGGCTTCGCGCTGCTCGCGCACTTCGGCGTGCAGCCGCAGCACCCGCTCGGTGCGCGCGGTGGATTCCATCTTGATCTGGTAGACATAGGCCGCCGCGAACACCAGCGCGCCGATGACGAGGAGATGGAGCAGCCGCATCAGCGCCTCCCCATCACGGCATCGAGCGTCGGCCAGGCCGGCAAATCCTCACCAGGATGGGCCAGCGCCGCGGTGCGTTCGCCGGCGCGCAGCTTGGCGGAGCGCGCGCGCGGATTGCCGGCGAGTTCGTCGGGGCCGGCGGTGATCGGCCGCTTGGTCAGGATCGCGAAGCTCGGCGCCTCTTGGTCGAGTTCCGGCAGATGCCGCGAGCCGCCGCCGGTCTTGCCGCGGGCGTTGAAGAAATTCTTGACGATGCGGTCTTCCAGCGAATGGAACGAGACCACCACGAGACGGCCGCCCGGCTTCAGCACCCGCTCGGCGGCACTCAGCGCCAGATGCAGCTCGTCGAGTTCGCCGTTGACGAAGATCCGCAGGCCCTGAAACGTCCGCGTCGCCGGATGGATCTCGCCTGGCTTGGCGTGCACCACCTTGCCGACGATATCGGCGAGCGCGCGGGTGGTGGTGATCGGCTCAATGGCGCGGGCCGCCACGATGGCGCGGGCGACGGCGCGGGAATGCCGCTCCTCGCCGAAGATGTAGATGATGTTGGCAAGCTCGGCTTCCGAGGCCACCGCGATCACGTCGGCGGCGGAGGGGCCACTCTGCCCCATCCGCATGTCGAGCGGACCGGCGAGCCGGAACGAAAATCCGCGCTCGCTCTGGTCAAGCTGCATCGAGGAGACGCCGACGTCCATCACCACGCCGTCGACCAGGCCCGCGCCCTGCGCGGCACAGACCTCGGCGAGATTGGAGAAGCGATCCTCGACCAGCGTCAGCCGGCCGCCCGATCGCTCGACCAGATCGAAGCCGCCGGCGATCGCGGTGCGGTCGCGGTCGATGCCGATCACCCGGGTGTCGGCAGCCGCGAGGATCAGTCCGGAATAGCCGCCGGCGCCGAAGGTGGCGTCGACATAGACGCCGCCGTCGCGCGGCGCGAGAAGGCCGACGGCCTCCTGGCCCAACACCGGAATATGGCGGGACGGCTCGGTCATCGGCGGCTGCCTGCGGCCGCGCGGGCGCGCAATCCGGGTCGCCCCGAAATATGCGTTGTGCCGCGCCCGCGGCAGCTGCCCCAATCCGACATCAACCAGCCCATTCCACCAGGGATTTCCAAGCCTTGATCCAAACCTCGCCGCCGTCCCGGCGACCGGTGGCAAGGTCGCGCGACCGACCAATCCCGCGCGCGCCACAAGCCTCCGGCCGGTGCGACGTGCAGGCAAACCCGGCGCGCCGCATGGAATTGGACAGGTTGCCATGGCTCGGGCGTCAAAAGGGCCTCGGCCTTGCCCAACCGGGCTCGGCTCTTCAGCATTGAGTAACGTCATTCAGCGTTAAGAAACCGTTGACGGGATCGATCGGATTGGCGGTGCCAAGGTGGGGTCGTGGCGTCCCGACCTGGCCCGGCCGAGGCGGAACGGTAAGCAGGTGATGCACGGCGTCCACACTCCACAGAAAATGGCAAGCCGGCGTCACACACTTATTGCGCGCCGACTCCTCGCTCCGGATAGTGCGACCAAGCAGCCGGTGGGCTGCAGGGCATCGCTGCCGTCCTCCCGCCTGGATTAGGTTGTCCCATGCTCTCAGGTTCGTTCGCGGCCGCACGAGTCGATCCAAAGCGTCGACCTACCCTCCCCGTTCCCAAGGGCGTCGCCGAGATGAAGACATTTACCCCGGATTCCTCGGTGGTTTCCGACGTGATTCCGTCGCCGAACCATGGCGAGCGCAACAAGTCTCGGCTGCCCGACATGATCGTGCTGCACTATACCGGCATGCCCGACGTCGAGGGCGCGCTGGCCCGGTTGTGCCAGGCCGGCACCGAGGTCTCGGCGCATTATGTCGTGCTGGAAGACGGCCGGGTGATCCAGTGCGTGCCGGAATCGCGGCGCGCCTGGCACGCCGGCGTCGCCTCCTGGGCCGGCGAGGAAGACATCAATTCCTGCTCGATCGGCATCGAGATCGTCAACCGCGGCCACGACTGGGGCTATCCGGATTTTCCGCTGCGGCAGATCGCAGCGACCATTGCGCTGTGCCGCGGCATTATCATTCGGCGCGGCGTGCAGGGCCATCGGGTGCTGGCGCATTCCGACGTGGCGCCGTCGCGTAAGAAGGACCCGGGAGAGAAGTTCCCCTGGCAGTCGCTGTCGGATTCCGCGGTCGGACATTGGGTGCCGCCGGCGCCGATCGTGCGCAGCGAGGTGCTGAAGCTCGGCGCCGACGGCGACGAGGTGATGGCGCTGCAGCGGGCACTGGCCGACTACGGCTACGGCCTGACGCCGAACGGCTGCTACGACCCCGCCACCGCCGACGTGGTGACCGCGTTCCAGCGACATTTTCGCCCGCAGCGGGTCGACGGCATCGCGGACGCCTCGACGCTGACGACGCTGCATATGCTGCTGGAGAGCCGCCGCGGCGCGGCGGCGGCGGCCGCCGCGGCGCGGCCGTAACGGCAAGCCTTGACGCGGCGGCGCGAAGCCCGCATGGCTTCTCGGGTCAGTCGGCCGGACGGCCGCTCTCGCTACGGTCGAAAGGCTGCGAGGGAGGAAAGTCCGGGCTCCATCGACATACGGTGCCGGATAACGTCCGGCGGGGGCGACCCCAGGGAAAGTGCCACAGAGAACGAACCGCTCGGCGAAGTCCGCAAGGACGAAGCGGAGTAAGGGTGAAAAGGTGCGGTAAGAGCGCACCGCGTTTCCGGCAACGGAAACGGCAGGGTAAACCCCACCGGGAGCAAAACCGAATAGGGGCGGCAACGCAGAGCGTTCGCGCAAGCGATAACACTGCAGGGCGATGTCAAGCTCGCCGTCCGGGTAGGTTGCTAGAGGCAGCGTGCAAACGTTGTCCCAGAGGAATGGCCGTCGCGTATCGCTCGTGCAAGCGGGCGGTGCCCTCCAGAACCCGGCTTACAGGCCGGCTGATATTTACGAACGAGGGGTTCGGCGCAACACGCCGGGCCCCTCGCCAGTTCGTGCCCTGCGCGCGAACTGGATCCGGCTGTCGGAAGAGATCATGCTCAATCACGCATCGAGAGACTGATCCGCCGATGACCGAGCCGCGCATCGTCGCCACCTATCACATCGCCAGCGACGCGGAGCGCATCGAGCAGCGGGCCTTGGCGCTGGCGATCGAGCAGAGCGTCGAATGTCCGCTGGAGGCGATCGGCGATCCGGCGATCGTCGCCAATATCGTCGGCCGGGTCGAGGACGTCGCCGAGCTGCAGCCGGGCCGCTATGCGGTGCGGATCGGTCTAGCTGCGGCGACCGCGCCGGCCGAGCCTGGGCAGTTGCTCAACATGCTGTTCGGCAACAGTTCGATCCAGCCCGACATCGCGCTCGCCGACGTTGAACTTCCGGCACACTACCTGACCGCCTTCGGTGGGCCACGGGTGGGCCTTGCCGGGATCCGGACTCTGACCGGCGCGCAGAGCCGCGCCCTCACCGCCTCGGCGCTGAAGCCGCAAGGCCTGTCGCCCGCGGCGCTGGCCAGCATTGCTCACCAGCTGGCATTGGGCGGGGTCGACCTGATCAAGGACGATCACGGCCTCGCCGACCAGGCTTTCAGCCCGTTCGCTGAACGTGCGGCTGCGGTCGGCAAGGCGGTGCGCGAGGCCAATGCCGCCCGCGGCGGCCGAACCCTCTACGCTCCCAATATCTCCGGCACGCTCGACGACATGCGCCGCCAGCTCGGCGTGATCCGCGACGAAGGAATCGGCGCCGTGCTGGTGGCGCCGATGATCGTCGGCGTTTCGAACTTTCATGCCATCGTCAAAGAAGCCGCAGGCCTGGTCGTGGTGGCGCATCCGGCGATGGCGGGCGCAGCCAAGATTGCTGCGCCGCTGCTGCTCGGCAGGCTGTTCCGGCTGTTCGGCGCCGATGCCACGGTGTTTCCGAACTACGGCGGCCGTTTTGCCTATTCCACCGCCTCCTGCCTGGCGCTGGCGCAGGCGGCGCGCGATCCGTTTGGCAAACTGAACGCTTGCATCCCGACGCCGGCAGGAGGCATCATGCTGCAGCGCGTCAACGAACTGCTGCGGTTCTACGGGCAGGATGTCATGCTGCTGATCGGCGGCAGCCTGCTCGCCTCGCGCGAGCGATTGACCGAACAAGCGTCACGATTTGTCAATAAGGTTGCGGACTATGGTCAACGATAGAACGACGACGCACGGCGAAACCGAGCCACGGAGCGAACAACCGGGGATCCGCGCTGCGGCCGGTCCCGGCCGATGGCACGACGTCGAGTTGATGGCCTACAAGCCGGACGACGCCGCGCCGTTCCGCTCGGTCACCCGGCAGGTGCTGTTCTCCGATCTGCGACTGGGCTGCGAGTGGCGCTACTTCGAAGTCGCCGAGGGCGGCTATTCCACGCTGGAACGGCACCAGCACGTTCATGCCACGATGATCCATCGCGGCCGTGGCCAATGCCTGGTCGGCGACGTGATCAGCGACGTCGCGGTCGGCGACCTGGTGTTCATCCCGCCGATGACTTGGCATCAGTTCCGCGCCAACGCCGGCGACGTGCTCGGCTTCCTGTGCCTGGTCAACGCCGACCGCGACCGCCCGCAACTGCCGCGCCCGGACGAACTCGCCGTCCTGCGTCAGAACAAGGCGATCGCGTCGTTCATCGGCGCGGAAGCGTAACCACAACGAAGCTCCGACCCTGCGGCGGTCATTCCGGGGCGCGAGGCCGCAAGGCCAAGCGAACCCGGAATCTTGCTGCATGTGAAAGCGTCAGGCCTTGTCGCGAGATTCCGGGTTCGCGCGAGCTTCGCTCTCGCGCCCCGGAATGACGACGATCGGAATGAACTCGCCGAGGGTGGGCAAAAGCCGCGCTTGTGCCGCGCCCAGCAACCGAGCGATGCGACAAATCTGGTGGGCACGCTTCGCTTTGCCCACCCAAACATTGCTCGCAGTGATCTTATCGAATGAGGGGGCGGCGGACTGCGCCGCCCCCTCGCCCGTTCCACCTCACTCCGCAGCCGCAACCCGATCGGCCTGCTGGGCCTGCCGCTCGAACAGGCCGCGGTAAATCCCGCCGGCGCGGGCGGCGAGCGTGGCATGGGTGCCCTGCTCGGCGATCCGGCCGTGATCGAACACCAGGATCCGATCCAGGCTGCGCACCGTGGAGAGCCGGTGCGCGATCACGATCGCGGTGCGGCCCTTCATCAGCCGCTCCATCGCCTGCTGGATCAGCGCCTCGGATTCCGAATCCAGGCTCGAGGTCGCCTCGTCCAGGATCAGCACCGGCGCGTCCGCCAGAAACGCCCGCGCCAGCGCGACGCGCTGCCGCTCGCCGCCGGACAGTTTGACGCCACGCTCGCCGACCAGCGTGCCGTAGCCCTTCGGCAGCCGCATGACGAAATCATGCGCATTGGCAAGCTGCGCCGCATGCTGGATCGCCGCCATCCCGGCGCCGGGCCGGCCATAGGCGATGTTCTCCGCCAATGAGCGGTGAAACAGGATCGGATCCTGCTGCACGATCGCGATCTGGCTGCGCAGCGATTGCTGCGTCGCCTTGGCGATATCCTGACCGTCGATCAGGATGCGACCATCGCTGACGTCGTAGAGCCGCTGCACCAGCTTGACGAAGGTGGTCTTGCCGGAACCGGAGCGGCCGACCAGGCCGATCCGCTCGCCGGCGCGGATCTCCACCGACAGCCGGTCATACAGCGGCGTCGGATGGCCGCGGTAATGGAACGTGACCTCGTCGAATACGATCCGGCCGCCGTGGATGGCGATCGGCAGGGCGTCGGCCGCGTCGTCGATGCCGATCGCCTCGTCGTGGATCGCAACCAGTTCCTCCATGTCGTTGACCGAGCGCTGCAGATTGTTGATGTGCATGCCGACATCGCTCAGATAGGCGTGGATGATGTAGTAGCTGGTCAGGACAAAAGTGACGTCGCCCGGCGTGGCGCGGCCGGCCATCCACAACAGCAAGGCGCCGCCGATCACCGCGGCGCGGACGCAGAGCAGCACCGCCAGCTGCGCGGTCGAGGTGTAGTTGTAGCGCATCCAGGTGCGCAGCACCCGCGCCCGCCAACGCGTGATAACGCGCGCCAGCCGTCCGTCCTCGCGGCTCTCCGCCCCGAACGACTTCACCACCGCATTGCAGGTCAAGGCATCCGCCAGGGTGCCGCCGACCCTGGTGTCCCAGGCGTTGGAGAGCCGGGCGGCGGGCGCGACGACGCGGATCGATAAAATCACGGTCATCGCGATATAGACCAGCGAGCCGATCCCGATCACCAGGCCGAGCGACGGCCAATGCAGGCCGAGCAGGATCATCGATCCGACCAGCACGACGATCGACGGCAGCAGCGCCATCAGCAGGGTGTCGTTGAGCAGATCGAGGGCCCACATTCCGCGCGTCACCTTGCGCACGGTGGAACCGGCGAAGCTGTTGGCGTGCCAGTCGGTGGAGAAGCGCTGCACCCGCGCGAACGCCTCGCGCGCCACGTCGGACATGATCCGCAACGTGAACGGCACGATCGCCTGCATCCCGGCGAAACGCATCACCACCGAGACCACCCCGAGCGCGACGATCGCGCCGAAGGCTATGAAGGCGGCGCGGCGCGCCGTCGGATCGGTCGCGCCGGCCGTGACGGCGTCGACCAGACGCCCGGAGAACAGCGGCATGAACAGGTCGGCGACGGTGGCGCCGAGCAGGCCGAAGGCGACCGCGATCGCGCGCATCGGCTGCTTCAGCCAGTGCCGAAACACGAAGGGCAGCACCACGCGGATCGCGGTTGGTCTGGTCTTGGATTGTGTGGTCATGACATCATCATCCACCCGTGCTCACGCACAGAGCGGCTCCAACGGGGTGACGCGGGGCGGCCGTGGCGCGCGCAAGCGTCGTTAAAAATACGGAACTGGTTTGGGAGTCATGGGATCGGGAATTCAGCCCGATCGACGCTGGCGAAAATCGCCCCTAACGGGCGAAACTGGCATCCGGCTTTGGCATCGGACGCGAGGGGGCGATCTGCGAAAGCACTGTGATCATGCAAATCTCCCCGGTTCGAGCGACATGCCGCCTTATAACCCGATCGCGACACCTTCGCAACATCCCACGCCGGATCTCAATGCGCGTCCGGCGTGTCCATCGGATTGCCTGGCTTCGCCAACAGCACCACCAGCGTGCTGAGCCCGACATAGAGCACCGTCATCAGCAGGAACGCATCGGCGAAGCTCATCACCACGGCCTGGCGGTGCACGATCTGGTTGAGCTGCTTCATCGCCATCATCGAGGCGTCGCCGAGCCCCTGGAAGCGCTGGGTGAAGCTGTGGAGCAGATCGACCGCCTGGGCGTTGCCCCAGGTCACCTTGTCGTGCAGCCGCGAGATGTGAAAATCGGTGCGGTCGTCGAGCGCGGTGTTGAGCGCGGCGAGCCCGACCGCGCCGCCGAGATTGCGCATCAGGTTGAACAGCCCGGAGGCGTTCTTCAGCCGCGCCGGCGCCAGCGTGCCCAGCGCCACGGTATTGACCGGCACCATCGCCAGCATCATGCCGACGCCGCGAAAGATCTGCGGCCACAGCAATTCATTGAAATCGTAGTCCCGCGTCATCCAAGTCATCTGCCAGGTGCCGAAGGCGAACAGCAGCATGCCCACCGCGATCATCAGCCGCATGTCGACCTTCTGCATCAGCCGGCCGACGATCGGCGCCGACACGAACATCGCCACGCCGGAAATGAACATGGTCTCGCCGATCATCAGCGCGCTGTAACCGCGCACCTCGGCGAGATAGCGCGGATAGATATAGGTCAGGCCGTACAGCCCGATGCCGACCACGAAGGCGAACATGCAGCCGAGGCCGAAATTGCGGTTGGTGAAGGTCTTGATGTCGACGATCGGCTCGTGCGCGGTCAGCACCCGCCAGAAAAACGCCACCGCCGACAGCACGCAGATCACCGCGAAGGTCGCGATCGAATCGTCGTGGAACCAGTCGTTGCGCGGCCCCTCCTCCAGCACGTATTCCAGCGAGCCGAGGAAGCCGCCCATGAAGGCCAGCCCCCACCAGTCGAAATGATCGAGCAGTGCGAAATGCGGCTCGTCGAAATCGACCAGCAGCAATACGCCGATAGTGATGCCGATGCCGGGAACCACGTTGATGAAGAACAGCCAATGCCACGACATCAGGTCGGTGATGTAGCCGCCGATGGTCGGCCCCACCGTCGGCGCCAGCGTCGCCACCAGCCCGATGATGGGTCCAACGATGTGGAACTTGCTGCGCGGAAACACCGTGTAGGCCGAGGCGAACACCGTGGGGATCATGCCGGCGCCGACGAAGCCTTGGATCGCCCGCCACAGGATCATCTGCTCGATCGACGAGGTGAAGCCGCACATCAGGCTGGCGCCGGTGAAGCCCGCCGCCGAGATCGCGAACAGATAGCGGGTGCCGAGCGCCCGCGACAGAAACCCCGACAGCGGAATCGCGATCACTTCGGCGATCAGATAGGCGGTTTGCACCCAGGAGATTTCGCTGGAGCTCGCCGACAAGCCGGCCTGGATGTCCGACAGCGAGGCCGAGACGATCTGGATGTCCAGGATCGCCATGAACATCCCGAACACCATGATCAGGAACGCCAACAGCCGCATCGGCGCGATGTGGTCCGACGCCACCGGCGGGGCCGGCGGCGCGCCGGCGGCGGCCGGGGATGCGGTGGTATCCGACATGAAGCTGTCCGGGTTGATGATGGCGCCGAGCGCGGCGCCGACGCGATTAGTCCTTGGTGTTGACGCTGACGTAGACCGACATGCCGGCGCGCAGCATGTTCTCGCGCGCCACAGCGGCCGGCACCTTCACCCGCACCGGCACGCGCTGCACGATCTTGGTGAAATTGCCGGTGGCGTTGTCCGGCGGCAGCAGCGTGAACACCGCGCCGGCGGCCGGCGACAGGCTGTCGAGCGTTCCTTCGATGTGCCGATTGCTGAAGGCGTCGACCGAGATGTCGACCTTCTGGCCGGGCTTCAGCCGGCGCAGCTGGGTCTCCTTGAAGTTGGCGTCGATATAGACGTCGTCGAGCGGCACCACATTGCCGAGCCGCTGCCCGGCCTGGATGAAGTCGCCGGTGTTGACCAGGCGGTTGGAGAAGATGCCGTCGACCGGCGCGCGCACGATGGTGAAATCCAGATCGCGCAGGGCCTTGGCCAGTGCCGCCTGCAGTTCGACGAGTTGCGCGCGGGCCTCAAGCTGCTGCGCCTTGGTGACTTCGACATTGTCGCTCGCCGCCGCATAGGCCGCCTGGGCGGCCTGCACCGCCGCCGCCCCCTGATCGCGGCCGGCCTGCGACACTTCGAAGGTGGCGCGCGACGCGAAGCCCTTGGTGCTGAGCGCCTGCTGGCGATCGAAATCCAGCCCGGCGCGCTTCGAGGCGGCGTCGGCAGAGGCGAGCTGCGCCTTGGCCTGCTCGACGGCGCTGAGCTGCGCGGTGACCTGGCGGCCGATCCGCTCGATGGTCGCCTGTTGCGTGGCGATCTTGGCGCGTGCGGAGTCGACCGCGATCCGGTAGTCGCCATCGTCGATCCGGAACACGACGTCGCCGGCGCGAACCTGGACGTTGTCGCCGGGCAGGATCGCGGCGAGATGTCCCGACACCCGAGCGCCGAGCGTGGTGTTGTTGGCCCGCACATAGGCGTCGTCGGTGCCGACCAGGAAGCGGCCGACCAGCATGTAGTTGACGCCGAAATAGATCGCGGCGAGCGCCAACAATGCCGCGACGCCGAGCCCGATCAGCTTGCGCTTGTTGGACTTGTTGGCGGTGCGGGGCGGGACCTTGTCGGTGGCCTGCGGCTGGTCCTGCATCGGCGCCTCGGCGCGCGGCGACGCCGTCTGCTCCGGCTGCGGGCGCACCGGATCATGGGCAGGCGCTGCGACGCGCGCCGGCACGCTGTCGACATCCGTTTCGACCGGCAGAATGCGGGCAGTCTGGTCGCGGCTTCCGGCCATCGCGGGCTCCTTGGACGAGTTAGTGGGCCAGACGCCGTCGGCTTCAGCCTGTTTGGAGTACCTAAATTACCATTGACCGAACGGTTCGGTCAACGTAGATCGTACTTAGAATGCTTGCAGGCTCCCCTTTCGAATTGGTGCAGCGGACGGCCTTTCCTCATACGGTCTAAACCAGTGGTTGCATTTTCCAGCTCAAGCGCGGGCGCGCCGGCCGATGAAGACAGCGCCAAGCGCCGCCAGATTCTCGACGGCGCCCGCGCGGTGTTTCTCGAGCTCGGCTTCGACGGCGCCAGCATGGGAGAGATCGCGCGGGCGGCCGGGGTGTCGAAGGGCACGCTATACGTCTATTTCACCGACAAGAGCGCGTTGTTCGAAGCCATCGTCGCCCGGGAAGTGCTCGAACAGGCTAAGATCGCGTTCAACTTCGATGTCACCCGCGACACCCCCTCGACGCTGCGGGATTTCGGAATTGCCTATATTCAGTTGCTGTGCCGACCGGGCGGCGGTTCATCGATCCGCACCGTCATGGCCATCGCCGAGCGCATGCCGGAGGTCGGGAAGCGCTACTACCACAATGTCATCGCTCTGGTGATCGATCGGTTGGCGAACTATCTCGAGCAGCGCGCCGGCCTCGGCGAGCTCGCCATCGACGACTTCCATCTGGCGGCATCGCAATTCATGAAGTGCTGCCAGGCCACCTTGTTCATGCCGTTTCTTTTTAACGCCAAGCCGTCCCCCTCTGCCGAGGAGATCGTGCGGGTCGTCGATAGCGCGATCCGGATGTTTCTTGCCACCTATCAGGTTAAGCGAGGCGACTACTCGTCTTCGTAATCGTCGTCGCCGGCGGGCTTGTGCCGCGGCGGCACCTTGTGCGCGCCCAAAGAGCCGGTGATGGCCGGCGAATTCGTCGCATAGGGGTTGCGCTGCTGGACCCGCGCGGCGACCTCTTCGCCGGACACCGCGGCCGGCTGGCAGATGATGCGGCGGCTCGAGCGGCGCATCAGATCGACGTGGATGTGATCGTAGTGGAAGACGTTGGAGCCCGGCGACAGCACGGTGTTGAACACCTGGCAGGCCGAGGCATGGACGTCGCGCAAGAAGCCCTGTTCTTCCGGCAAGCCCTTCCAGCCGTCCTTGACCGAGATGCGCCGGCCGTCGGCCAGCGTGAAGGCGGCGATGTCGAGCGCGTTGCCGAAGGCGTGTTCGGAAATATGCGCGCGCGAATTGCCGTTCATGCCGCGGCAGGAATATGCCGAGATCTGCTTGATCTCGACGACGCGGACGCCGAACCAGCGCTGCGCCGCCGGCTGCACCGCCTCCGCCAGCCATTTGTCGAGCGCCGAGACGATCGGACAGGCCAAGGTGGCGACCGGCTTCAGCGCCACCGGGCCGACCGCGCCGGTGAGATCGCCCGGCCCGGGGCCGAGCCGCGGCTGCGAATAATCCTGCGGCAAAGCTGGGGCAGCGTTGCGATCGGCCGAATAGCCGGAGCTTGCGGCGCCCACCGGGCGATAACGCGGCGGTTCCGTGGCCTGGTAGGCCCCCTGCGGCGCGCCATCCGGGGGTAGATCGATGTCTTCGGCGGGCTGCGCTAAGCCCGGCGGGTTCAGCGTCATCGGTCCGGCCGAGGACGGGTATTGCGACTGCGGCGCGCTGGTCACCGGATAGGAGCTGGGCGCTGACCGTGCCTGATTGACCGGCCAGCGCGGCTGGTCGCCACCGATCGAGCCCGGCGGTCGCAGATCGTCGGCAAAGCCGAGGCCGGCGCTTTCGCCCAAGGCCGTGACCTTCAACGGAAACTCGGCACCGCAGACCCCGGGGCCGGAGATCGGATCGATCCGCACCAGGTCTTGGGTCTCTTTCACCGCGCCGGATTTCAGGCAAGCGATCTCGGCCTCGGCGCGCCAGGGTTCTCGTTCGGCTTGATACCGACCGCAACCAGCCATCGCGACGAGGACGAAGGAGCCGACGAGATACAAACGAACTCCGCGCGTCATGCGCGCACAATCGAACAATTTCTTTAACGATCTGTTCGTGCGTCGGGTTCAGCAAGCATTAACCATGGCGGCCGCGCCGTTAAGGTTGAGCGGTTAGGTTAAGTGCAGCTTGGCGTTGACGACGCGCCGCCGACGGCGCACAGCACGGCATGATGATCGACGACGACGATCGCTATCAGCTCGACGCGCAGGGCAACCGCGTGCTGATCGGGCTCACGGTCGAAGAGACCGCGGAGTTCTTCGAGCTCGAGGACGCGATCGCCAATTCCTGCCCGCGCTCGCAGCACGCCGACGACGACTGGGCGCTGCCGGAAGACCGCCGCTGGCTCGAACTCTTCGAAAAACACGAATCGGCGCGGCGGCCGTTTCTCAACGTCGGCAACAAGACCCGGCATTGAGCGAGGGAGCCGAAAACGACGACAGAGCTGAGATCGAATTACGTCCGAACGCAAGCTCGGGAGGCCGCCCCGTGCGGCGAGCCAAGCGCGGGCGCCGCCTTCACGCGCGCGACCAACCGCGCTTGGGTCCAAAGCGCCATGTCGTAGCCGTCGATGAACTGCTTGACCCAGACGATGGCGTCGTCGTCATCGGCGGCAACGAAGGCCCGCGAGGTGATGACATAGCCATCCGGGCCAACCGTAGAGGCGCAATATCCTGGCATCGTCGACTATCCCGGTTTCCTCAGTTCGCCCGCGAGCCAACCGACCGCGCCAGACCGCAGCGGATCTTCGCTCCGGCGCGCCCGGCTCTCGTTGCACTTCAAGCATTTGAAAACCCGCTCTTCCGCTCCGTTGGGTTCGGGCGCGACCGCCACCGATACCATGCGGACCTGGCATTTGGGGCACCGCGGCCGCTGCATCGGCAGCAACTCCGCATCGAGCCGCTGATCGGTCTGCTCCGCCGTCCTCGACAGCCAACTATTCATGCGTGACGCCACTTGTAGCTGACCGATCTTCTGATTGACCGCTTCGCGTTCCGGCCCCTCCGGAAGTTGGCTGGCTTGGGCTTCGAGCCGACCGCGATGCCGGGCGATCTGGTCTTCAAACGAATGCGGCTTGGAACGGCGTCGCTGCATGGCGCTAGCCTTCTTGAGGGCGTCGGCTTGATTGCCTCAGACGCTGGTAGTCTAGGGGTCCGGCGCCCTGTCTGTCTGTCAGGCAGCCAACAGTTCGGACCACCAAAATACACATAGGAGCCGTTCCGCTGCGACGCGGAGTGTGAGCCTCGATACCAACGCGTCCGGCGATCGCCTTCCGCAGCGCAACAACGCGACCGCGATGGAGCCGCTGCATCCGCGTCGTCGCTGCGCAGGCAGTTCTCTCGCAAGCCAGGGTGATGGGTCGCTGCGTGCGCAGCGACGCGTTGCGGAGGAGCGCGGCCCGATCGTAGCGCTGCGATGCAGACATCGGTATTTGATGATCCCGGCTTCCTGGAGCGTGCGCGGCTCGGCGGTCCTGAAACGGACTGACCGTTAGGCTTCATAGAAAAACGGCTGTCATTCCGGGGCGCGCGTTCGTCAGAACGAGCGAACCCGGACTCTCGCTGCCGGAGCAAACCGCCGCCACCTGTTGCAAGATTCCGGGTTCGCGCGCGGCTTGCGCCGCTCGCGCCCCGGAATGACGGCTCTTAGCGGCGAGACGCCGCGACGAAGAGTCCCGGATTTCGCTGCGCTCATCCGGGCTACGGATCTACGGGTCACAGTTAACTCAGCTCACTACGTCGCATCGAGCCGGTAGCCCGCATGAGCGAAGCGATATGCGGGAGGCAGCGGGTTGATGCGCCGATTGTTGCGGCGCAAGGACGGTTCGTCTCGCATCGTCAGCGCCGACAGATCACACCGCCTCGCGTAGCATGATGTCACTCCGCGTCGCGGCGGCGAGAGATTTTTTGTCTCGCCGCGCGCGAAGTGTGACGCCGCGGCGCGCTAATAGCCGTAGTCGTCGATATAGCGATCGAACGGCCCCGGCGGCAGGGTCTGCTGCCATTCGCCCACCGAAGCATAGCCGGGGCCGCAGCCGCCGCAGCCCTGCACCGGGACCAGATGCCGGACGTAGTTCGGCGGCGCCTGCACCCAGATCACCGGCGGCGCCTGCGGAATCCGCGGCATCGGGGCGGCGTAATACATCGGCGGCGGAGCGCGGCGCACGTAACGCGGCTGAACCGGCGCGGCCATGTAATCGGCGGCGAGTGCCGAGGTCGAGGCCAGCGCCGCGATGGCTGTGACGCAATACTGGAGCTTGTTCACGGGCGTTCTCTCGCGT
Source organism: Rhodopseudomonas palustris BisB18 (assembly GCF_000013745.1). Taxonomy (GTDB): domain Bacteria; phylum Pseudomonadota; class Alphaproteobacteria; order Rhizobiales; family Xanthobacteraceae; genus Rhodopseudomonas_A; species Rhodopseudomonas_A palustris_F. Next base: position 2,369,135 of record NC_007925.1, on the reverse strand, counting down.
CGGAGGGCTGCTGCAACCACCCTGGCGCAAGAAGGTAAAGGAACGTTTGCGGCCGGCGTCCGGCCGCGCCTCACCAAGCGTAGCGCACCACGCCCTTGCCGGCATAGGAGCGGCTGACGTCGGAGAACTCGCCCTCGAAGCTCGCCAGCAGCGAGATGCCGCCGGCGAAGCTCAGTTCCGCCTGCGCCGTGGTCAGCGCGGCATCGCGCGCCACCCTGGCGCCGCCGACCACGAAGGACGCCCCCGGCAGCGTCTGGAAGGTCGCGGCGAGGCTGCGGTCGGTATCGAAATCATGCGCCCAGGCGACGCGGCCGCGCAGCGTCAACAGCGCCGCGTTGAGCGCGAACGCCTTGTCGCTGCGCAGGCCCAGTTCGCTGCGGGTCGCGGTGGCGGTCTTGGCGCCATAGGCCAGCGCGAAGGTGTTGGGGCCGGCATTGGCCTGCTCGGCATAGGCCGGCAGATCGAACGCGGTGACTTGCGCCGCGGCGTAGGGCGTCAGGCCGAAGCTGCCAAATCCGCCGAAGCTCGGCAGCAGATAGCGGTTGCCGGCTTCGACGCGGCCGGAATAGGCGTTGGCGTTGAAGCTGCCGTGCAACTGCGCCAGCCCGCCGAGCGCGACGGTGCGGTCGGTGGTGACGTCCTGCCAGCCGTAAGCGGCGGCGGCGGTGACGTAAGCCGCGCCGCGCTGATGCCGGATGAAGGCGCCGGCCTGGAACAGGTCGGAACGGCCGCTGCCCAATCCATCGACGCCGAAACTGCTGCCGCCGCCCGCCAGTGCCACGCCAGCGACGGTCATCGGCGACAGCCAATAGTCGGCGCCGACCGCGGTGCCGGCCAGCCGCGAGGTGGCGCGGTTGGATCCCTGCGACGCGTTGCCGTCGGTGGTCTGCGAGCCGCCGAAGCCCGCGGCCCAGACGTTCCAGCGCGGCTCGACGATCGGGCGCGGCAGCGGATGCGGCACCGCCTTGCCGACCATCGCAAAGGCGCCACGCGGCGCGCCGCGCTCGCCGGCCGCGTCGGCGAAGGCCGCAGCGCCGCTCGACGGATCGACGCCGCGTCCGGCGGCGAACGGATCGGTCAGCACGCCCATGAACAGCGTCATCGCAGTGAATGTGGACTGCTGCATGCCGGTGGCCGGCTCGCCCGCCGCGATGCTCAGCCCGGCCGGCGTCAGCGCGCCGAACACCATCGGAATGCTGCCGGCCCTGGCGAAGTAATTGCTCAGCGCGCTGGCGACCCGGGCCTGGTTGACGTTGAGGCCGACCGCAGGCGTGTCTCCGGTCGGGGAAGGCGTCGGCGCCAGGTCGAGCACCAGATCGAGATAGGCGTTATTGGCGTCGTAGCCGAGGCTGGATTTGAAGCCGGACGGCAGGTTGCTGTTCGAGAGCGCCCCGAAGGTGCCGATGATGCCGCCGGTGGCATTGACCAGGGTGTATTGCTTGTTGGCATAGCTGCCGGCCGCGAAACTGGCATTCACCGTGGCGCCGCCGAGCGTCGCTGTGCCGCTGACGTTGGTGCGGTCGGAGGCGGTCGGCGAGATTTCGACCATGTAGCTCGCGGCGGCCGTGAGGGTGAGGTTGCCGGTCACGCTCAGCGTGCCGATCGAATTGCCCGGGGCGAGTGTACCGCCATTGATCGTGGTGTTGCCGACGCTGCCGGTGCCGGCGAGCGTGGCGCCGGCATTGACGCTGGTCAGCGCCGAGCTCGCGATCGAACCGTTCACCGAAAGCGTGCCGGCGTTGACCGTGGTGGCGCCCGAATAGGCGTTGGCGCCGTCGAGCGTCAGCTGGCCGGCGCCGGTCTTGGTCAGCGACACCGCATTGACGCCGTTCTGCACGACGCCGGAGAACACGGTGTCGGTGCCGTTGCTGCCGGTGGTCAGCGTGACGGCGCTGCCGCCGCCATTGCTGACGGTGCCGGCGCCGGCCAGCGAGCCGAGCCCGCGCGCAAAGCCGTTGAGGTCGAAGGTCGCGGCATTGGCGACGGTCATCGCGGTGCCGCTCGGGATCGCATTCGACGCCCCGGCGCGCAGCGTGCCGCCGGAAACCGTGGTGGCGCCGCTGTAGGTGTTGGTCGCCGACAGCAACAGCGTGCCGTCGCCGCTCTTGACCAGCGAGCCGGCCGAGGTGCCGTTGCCGACGACGCCCTGCAGCGTCGTGGTGGTGGCGCTGGCGACGTCGATGGTGGACGTGCCTGCGATGAAGAAGGCACGGGCAGCGGCCAGCGTCGTCGTCGCGGTGACGGCCAGGCCGGCGCCGTCCGAGATCACCACGTCATTGGCGACGTTGCCGAGATTGGCCGTGGCGGCGATCGACAGCGTGCCGGCGGCGATCGCGACATTGCCGGTGAAATCATTGGTCGCCGACAGCGCCAGCGTGCCGGCGCCGAGCTTGGTGATCGCGGTGTTGACGCCGCCGGTGGTCAGGCCGGTGCCGCCGATGCTGTTGGCATAGGTGACGTTGCCCGCCGACACTCCGATATTGGCCATCACGCCGCTGAGAAAGATGCCGGCGCCGGCGGTGCTGCCGGTGCTGCCGGCGCCGCCGGGGATCGCACTCGGACCGGTGCCGGTGCCGCCGGTGCCGCCGGCGCCGCCGATAGCAGTGGCGCCGTTGACCGGGGTGTCGAGAATGGTCAGGCTGCCGCCGGTGGCGACATAGATCGCGCCGCCGCGGGCACCGCCGCCGACGCCGCCGTTGCCGCCGTCCGCGCCCGGCCCCGGTCCACCGGCGCCGCTGGCGTTGGTGGCACCGTCGCCGCCCTGCCCGCCGGCGCCGCCGTTAGCATTGCCGCTGCCGCCGGGATTATTCGAGGTGTAGTTGATGCTCGCGGTGGTGCCGGAGCCGCCGCCGCCGCCGCCGCCATCGCCGAACGCCGCTCCCGGCGACCCGGCGGTTCCCTGGGTGCCGGTGTGGCCGCCGGTGCCGCCGGCGCCGCCGCCGCCGGTCGCTCCGGAATTATTGGCGACGCCGCCGGCACCGCCATTGCCGCCATTGACCGGATCCGAAACCGTATTCTGTGCCGAACCGCCCACGCCGCCGGCGCCGCCTTGCGCGATGTTGCCGGTGAAGGTCACCGCGCTCAGCGTCACGATGGCGCCGCTGCCGACCAAGAGGCCGCCGCCGCCGCCGAGCCCGCCGCCGCCACCGCCGCCCGAGCCGTAGGACAGCCCGCCGCTGTAATAGCCGTTCTCCCCGGCCAAGCCGCTGCCGCCGGTCGCCTTGGTGTTGATCACCGACAGATTGGAAATGTTGACGGTCAAGGCATTGGCGCCGTTGACCTGGATGCCCTGATAGGTCGAGCCGCCGTCGATCACCAGGCCGTTGCCGTTGACGTTGACGGTGACGTTGAGTTGGACGGCCAACAGCTGCGGCAGCGAACTCGTCAGCGTGAAGCCGGCGGTGATGTTGATGGTGACCGTGGCCCCCGCGGCGGCCGCGCCGACCGCTACGACGGCGTTATCCCAATCGCCACGACTGCCGACATCGATCGCGCGGGCAGCGGTGCCGAACAGGCAGAGCACACACCCGAGTGACAACAGCGAGGTCAGCAGGCCGCGCAGGACGCGTCCGCACGGGCCGGACCGGCCTCGGATGGTGTCAGCAGTCGTCATTTCGGGCCTGCCGTCTGAAGACTTGTTCCCGGCGTCCGATGACGCGCAGGCCGCCGTGCAACACACCGCGACGCGATCGCGGCCGACACCTTCACGCCGCCGAGAACGGCAGACGTGACCAATTCGTTGACGGGAAAGCGCGAACGCAACAACTCGTACCAGTACCAGGCCACCATCTGGCGCGGCCGGAGGCGCCGCCGGGCCGTGGAAAATCACTCAACATAAGCAGAGGGATAGCGCAGACAGAAGGGCTCGAAGCCGGTGCGATTGTTCCCCGCGCCGCGAACTCCTCAACCGTTCGTTGCATTAATGCATCATCGAACTGGGCCCGGCCGGCACACCGCAGCGGCGCTGCGCGGCATCCGCGGCGCGCGGAACTGTCGATTCGCCGCCGGCTTGACGACACCTGCAAGCCGCGAACGCCGGAACCGGGCTGGTTCGCGGCGGGGCGATCGCCTGCCGCGCGTGATGAAGGAATGACTAATCGCCGGCGTTGAATCGCACGGCTGGCGCAGCAGATCAGCAAGGCTGATAGCAACCGGCGCCGCCGATGAAACAATTCCGCCTGCGACGAAACCATTTGCCGGCATCGACGACAACTTCCAGAAACCATTGCCGCCTATCTCTGCAGCCAACGAAGCGCCGCAATGGCGCTCACAGGGCGCTCAAATCGGAGACAGGTCATGATCAATTTCGCTGGTTTCAAGCTCGCTGATAGGTCCCGCCGCTACCTTGCCTCGCTCGCGGTCTTGACGATCGGCGTCGTGGCCTTTGCCGGCCCGGCGCAGGCTGCGCCGCTGCCGCTGTTCCCGTTCCTGCCGCTGCCGATGCTGCAGCAACCGATGCCGCCGGCACCGCAGGCCCAGATCGCGCCGCAGGACGACGACGCCGTGGTTCGCAGCGAACTGCCGGCCCGGCTGAAACGCCAGGTGGTGAACTACACCACCCGCGAGGCGCAAGGCACCATCGTGATCGACACCGCCAACACCTATCTCTATCTGGTGCTCGGCAATGGTCGGGCGATGCGCTACGGCATCGGGGTCGGCCGCGACGGCTTCACCTGGTCCGGCGTGCAGCCGATCACCAGGAAGGCCGAATGGCCGAACTGGACGCCGCCCGCCGAGATGATCGCGCGGCAGCCCTATCTGCCGCGCTTCATGGCCGGCGGCCCCGGCAACCCGCTCGGCGCCCGCGCAATGTATCTCGGCGGCTCGATCTATCGCATCCACGGAACCAACGCGCCGGCGACCATCGGCACGCGGGTGTCCTCCGGCTGCATCCGGCTGACCAATGCGGACGTCGCCGATCTGTATTCGCGGGTCAATGTCGGCACCAAGGTGGTGGTGCTGCCGATCGATCGCCGCGCCGACAGCGCCGACCGCAGCCGCGGCTGATCGCACGCCGGCGGCGCCGCGCCTGGCGCCGAGCTGATACCAGACTTCGATGGCCGGCTCGCCCGGCCATCGCGCGTTTGCATCCATCGCCACGCCTGTCAGCTAACTGTCAGCTGAACTCTGCTAATGACCGGCCGAGTTGTCGCGCGACGTCGTACTCCGGCGCGAAGCGAAGGAGCGGTCCGATGGATCATCACAAGCAACAATCGGCAACGCAATTGTCGCGCCGCAAGATCTTGACGGGCGCCGGCTTCGCCGCCGGCGCGGCCTGTCTCGGCCTTGCTGTGAGCGCCGCGGCGGCGCAGCCGGGCGCGGGTCAAATCGGCTGCTCGCAGCTGATCCCGAAGAAGGCGGCCAAACACGACGTCCACCACGTGGCGAGGGTCAATTCCTTCAAGAGGTGCGAAACCTGCCGGATGTTCCTGTCGCCCGATCAGTGCATCGTGGTCGAGGGCCGGACCAACGCCGACAGCGTGTGCGAGCTGTGGGCGATCAGGGGTGGCGGTCGCATCGGCTGCGTCCCGGATCAACTGATCCAGTTGTAATCGCGCGCCGGCCGCCCTGGTGTTGGACCGAGCCTCGAACCGAGCGCGACGCCGCGTCGCCACATTGGCGACGTAATCGTTGATCATGCGACCGCGTCATGGCTTTCTCTTCACTTTGACGCGGCACTGCCTTAGCCCCGCGCCGCTGGCGTGTCTCGCCCTCCGGCTGTAGACTCGCCAAGCTCAATCCCCGGGGTCCCCATGCGTCTGAAACCTATCCTGCTCACGGTCGCCGTGCTGGCCGTGTCGTTCGTCGTCGGCCTGAAGGCATTCGACATGCTGTCGCCGCGCGTGGTGGCGACCAAGGCGCCGCCGCTGGCGCCGCTGCCGGCACTGCCCGCGGCGCGGACCTCGAGCATCGTGGTGCCGATGTCGATCACGCTGAGCGCGATCCGCGACGTCGCCGAGCGCGCCGCGCCGCGCAACTTCGCCGGCAAGGCCCCCAACCCGATGCCGCAGCTGCTGCAGGACGCCGACATCAACTGGACCGCGGCGCGCGGCGCGATCACCGCCGCCGGTTCGCAGAACCAGCTCGGGCTGGCGGCGCCGATCAACGGCTCGCTGGCGGTGAAGGGCGCGCTCAACGGCAACGCCAAGGGCGCGGTCAACGACGTGCTCGGCAAGCTGCTCGGCGGCAAGGCCGCGGCGCAGATCGGCGTCAACATCAAGAACTTCCACGCCAACGCCGACATCAAGGGCGCCATCATGATGGCGGCGCGGCCGACCATCACGCCGAACTGGCGGGTCGAGCCGAACCTCACCGCGCAAGTCTCGCTCGGCGACAGCTCGGTCGCGGTCGCCGGGATGCGCGTCAACGTGCCGGCGCAGGTCAAGCCGATGATCGACAAGGCGGTCAACGAGCAGCTCGCCTCGTTGCAGCAGCGGATCCGCAACGATTCGACGCTGGAGCAGAACGCGCGGCGCGAATGGGGCCGGATGTGCCGCTCGATCCCGCTGCAGGGCATCGCGGTGCAGGGACTGTGGCTGGAATTGCGCCCCACTCGCGCGCTGGCGGCGCAGCCCAAAGTCGACGGCAGCGCGGTGACGCTGACGCTCGGCATCGAAGCCGAGACCCGGGTGACCGCGGCGCAGACCAAGCCGGACTGCCCGTTTCCGGCGGCGCTCGGCATCGTGCCGGCGGAGGCCGCGGGCGTCTCGATCGCGGTGCCGATCGACACGCCGTTCACCGAGATCGACCGCATCCTGGAGACCCAGCTCACCAACAAGACCTTCCCCGAAGACGGCTCCGGCGCCGTCGAAGTCACCGTCAAGCACGCCTCGGTCAAGGCCTCGGGCGATCGGCTGCTGATCGCCCTCCTGGTCAACGCCAAGGAGAAGAGGAGTTTCTTCGGCTTCGGCGGCGACGCCACGGTGTACATCTGGGGCAAGCCGGTGCTCGATTCCGAGAAGCAGACGCTGCGGCTTGCCGATCTCGAACTCGCGGTGGAATCCGAGGCGGCGTTCGGGCTGCTCGGCGGCGCCACCCGCGCCGCGATGCCGTTGTTGCAGCAGGCGCTGGCCGATCGCGCGGTGCTCGATCTGAAGCCGTTCGCCAGCAATCTGCAGCGCCGGATCGCCGCGATGATCGCCGACTACCATCTCAACGAGGAAGGCGTCCGGGTGGCCTCGGAGATCGACAGCCTGCGGCTGACCGCGCTTTCCTTCGACTCCACCACGCTGCGCGTCACCGCCGCCGCCGACGGCTTTTTGAACGTCACCGTGACCGCGCTGCCGAAGCTGTGAGCTAATCGGTCGTTCCGCGCGGGTGGCGTCTCGGAGGCTGCGCCGCCCTCTCCGCGTCATGGCCGCGCTCGTCGCGGCCATCCACGCCCACCAGCGACGCCATGCCTATTTCCGTGGATGGCCGGGACAAGCCCGGCCATGACCGGGGTGAGCGACGTGCCGGACTACTCACGTGGCACTTGCGGCCGGTGGTCGAATGGGTTTCGCGAACAGCTCAACTCATTCCACGATGCTACGATATTGCGAAGCGCAATATCGCAAGCGTGCCCCGGACGAAAGCGCAGCGCGCCGCGCTTGCGGCGTGTTGCGCTGCAGAGCCGGGGCCGTCGCGGAACGACGCGCTTGAGACGGTCCCGGCTCGCATCGCAGCGCAAGAGCGCTGCTCAGCGTCCGGGACACGACTAAGCAGCCCTCAATGCAGCTTGACGCTCGGCGTCGGGCGCTGCGAGATGGTCGACAGCATCGCCCGCCAGAACACCGTGGAGCGGCCGTGCAGCGCCGCTTCGTGCATCTTGTACAGCGAGCGATACATCAGGCGTGCGAACATGCCCTCGATGAACATGCTGCGGCCGATCGCATAGCCCATCAGATTGCCGACCGCGGAGTACTTGCCGAGCGACACCAGCGAGCCGAAATCGCGATACTCGAACGGCGGGACCGGCTGCCCCGCCATGATCGGCGCGATGTTGCGGATGATGTGGGTCGCCATCTGGTGCGCCGCTTGCGCCCGCGGCGGCACCGGCGCGTCATGGCCCGGGCGCGGGCATGAGGCGCAATCGCCGATCGCGAAGATCTGCGGATCGCGGGTGGTCTGCAGCGTCGGATTGACGACGAGTTGATTGATCCGGTTGGTCTCCAGCCCGTCGAGGTCGGCGAGAAAATCCGGCGCCTTGACCCCGGCCGACCACACCACCAGTTCGGACGGGATCATCTCGCCGCTCGACAGCACCACGCCGTCGGCGCGCACCTCGGCGACGCGGGCGTTGGCGCGCACCTCGACGCCGAGTTCGCTCAACAGATCCTTGGTGGCGATCGAGATCCGCTCCGGCAGCGCCGGCAGAATGCGCGGACCCGCCTCGATCAGCACGATGTGGATGTCGCGCGACGGATCGATGCGGTCCATGCCGTAGCCGACCACGTCGCGCACGGTGTGGTGCAGTTCGGCGGCAAGCTCGGTGCCGGTGGCGCCGGCGCCGATGATGGCGATGTGCAACTGCCCGGGCCGCGGCCCATCCGGCTGCGCATTGGCGCGCAGGCAGGCGTTGACGATGCGGCGGTTGAAGCGGCTGGCCTGCTCGGGGGTTTCCAGCGGCACCGCGAATTCGGCGGCGCCCGGGGTGCCGAAATCATTGGTGACGCTGCCGATCGCCATGATCAGCGTGTCGTAGGGCACCGACGAGGCCGGCGTGATCTCGCGGCCCTCCTCGTCGAACATCGCCGCCAGCTTCAATTGCTTCTCGGCGCGGTCGAGCCCGACCACCTCGCCGTAGCGATAGACGAAATTGTGCCAATGCGCCTGCGCCAGATAGTTCAACTCGTGCTGCGAGCGACGCAGGCTGCCGGCCGCCACCGAATGCAGCAGCGGCTTCCACAGATGGGTGCGCGAGCGCTCCACCAGGGTCACCTTGGCGAGGCCCTGCTTGCCCAGCGTATCGCCGAGCTTGGTGACCAGCTCGAGCCCGCCGGCACCGCCGCCGGCCACCACGATGCGGTGCGGCCGTTCGGCCGCCGTCGCCAGTTCCGTCATGCCGCTGCCCTTTTGCGTTTCCTGCGAAGCTGACATGCTGTCGCTTCGTTCTGCTTAACGCATGCACGAAAAAGGCCGGGCAGCATAGCCGCCCGGCCTGGTAACATTACTGATAGCGCGCGATCAGGTCGAGTACTTGAACTCCGGCATCGCCTTCAGTTCGTCCTTGCTGGCGTTGAACACCGCATGATCGGGATACCACTGCTTGTCGCTCGTGCTGGACGCCGACGAGCCGGAAGCCGAGGAGCCGGTGGTGGTGGACGACGCCGTGCCGGTGCCGCTGGCGGCCGTGCCGCTCGCGGCGTCGCCGGTAGCGGCGCTGCCGGCCGGGCGGTTGGCGGCGGCGCTGCGCAGCGGCTCATTCACCCACTTGATCTTCTCGAACGGGATCGCGATGTTGCGCTCGCCCATGCCGAGGAAGCCGCCGACGCCGATCACCGCGGCCTGGATCTTGCCGGACTGATCGACCAGCAATTCGCTGATTTCGCCGAGGCTCTCGTTGTTGCTGTTGTAGACGTTGATACCGATCAGCTTCGAGCTGCGCCATTGGCCCTGATGCGACATGCTGGAGGCCGACGTCGCAGACGCGCTGGGCGCGGTGGTGGTGGCGCTCGGCGTCTGCGCGACCGCGGCGGACGCCAGCAAAGCGGTGCCGAGCAGGCCGGCGGTGATGGATTTCGCGAACATGTGTCTCTCCCTGTTGGAACGGTCCAATCGAAACGACCACCGCGCGCGCATGTTCCGGACGTGCGACAATTTTGACTCGCGCCAGCCCGGTTCCACGGCGGAGCGTCGCGCGATCCCCTCGTCCTCGGCAAAGGCGCGTTGACACCGCGCGCTATCGGCCTACATTGCGGGCTGTTCCGAGGGGGGCTCCGACGAGGAGCTGAGATACCGCTTGCTGGCATTCGCATGGAGCGAATCACCAGGGCGCGGTGACCCTTTGAACCTGATCCGGGTCATGCCGGCGAAGGGACAGGGATGTACCAGACCACGCAGTCTAAACGCGGGCCGTTGCCCGTTGATCTCCGCACAAATGCGCCGATTTCGGTGATCGGCGCCGGCATTGCCGGGGCCTGGCAGGCCTTGATGCTGGCCCGCGCCGGACGCGACGTGACGCTCTACGAGAGCGGCGATTCCGAAATGACCCAGGCCACCAGCCATTGGGCCGGCGGCATGCTGGCGCCGTGGTGCGAGGCCGAATCGGCCGAGCCGGTGATCAGCCGGATCGGCATGCGCTCGCTCGATATCTGGCGCGAGGAATTCCCCGAGACGCCGTTCAACGGCTCCTTGGTGGTGTCGCATCCGCGCGACCGCGCCGACTACGAGCGCTTCGCCAAATTGACCACCGGGCATCAGCGGCTCGACGCCAAGGGCGTCGCCGAACTGGAGCCGGCGCTGGAAGGCCGCTTCCGCGAAGGCCTGTTCTTCGCCGACGAAGGCCATGTCGAGCCGCGCGTGGTGCTCGCCAAATTGCACGAACGGCTGATCGAGGCCGGCGGAACTATTCACTTCATGTCGGCGCAGAATCCCGACGAGCTCGACGGCGTGGTGATCGATTGCCGCGGACTGTCCGCGCGCGATGCCGCCCCCGAACTGCGCGGCGTCAAGGGCGAGATGATCGTTATCGAGTCCAAGGACGTGCAATTGTCGCGCCCGGTGCGGCTGATGCATCCGCGCTGGCCGGTCTATGTGATTCCGCGCCCCGACAACGTGTTCATGGTCGGCGCCACCACCATCGAGAGCGAGGACGAGGGCGTCAGCGTCCGCTCGGCGCTGGAACTGTTGACCGCGGCCTACGCGCTGCATCCGGCGTTCGGTGAGGCGCGGATTCTGGAATTCGGTTCCGGTCTGCGCCCGGCGTTCCCGGACAATCTGCCGCGGATCTCGCTCGGCAACGGCCGCATCGCGGTCAATGGCCTGTATCGCCACGGCTTCCTGCTGTCGCCGGCGCTCGCCGAGATGACGCTGGCCTATGTGCAGCGCGGGGTCATCAACAACGAGGTGATGCAATGCGTGTGATCGTCAATGGCGAGCACGCCGAGGTTGCCGCTGCCCGCGTCGACGCGCTGCTGAGCGAACTCGACTACGCCGGCAGCCACGTCGCGGTGGCGGTGAATTTCGAAGTGGTGCCGCGCACCAAATGGGCCGAGACGCCGCTGAACAGCGGCGACGAGATCGAGATCATCACCCCGCGCCAGGGAGGCTGAGATGGTCAATTTCTGCGGCAAGGAATTCTCATCGCGGCTGTTGATCGGCAGCGCGCTGTATGAATCGCCGGCGATCATGCAGGACGCGATCCGCGCCGCGGGCGCCGAGATCGTTACGGTGTCGCTGCGTCGCGAGACCGCCGGCGGCAAGGCCGGCGACGTGTTCTGGTCGCTGATCCGCGAACTCGGCGTCACCGTGCTGCCGAACACCGCGGGCTGCCGCACCGTGCGCGAGGCGGTGACCACCGCCAGGCTGGCGCGCGAATTGTTCGGCACCTCCTGGATCAAGCTCGAAGTGATCGGCGATAACGACACGCTGCAGCCCGATGTGGTTGGCTTAGTCGAAGCCGCCACCGAGCTAGTCAATGACGGCTTCGAGGTGTTTCCCTATTGCACCGAGGATCTCAGCGTCGCGATGCGGCTGGTCGACGCCGGCTGCAAAGTGGTGATGCCTTGGGCGGCGCCGATCGGCAGCGCGCGCGGCATCACCAACCGCGACGCCTTGCGGCTGCTGCGCGACCGGCTGCCCGACATCACGCTGGTCGTCGATGCGGGGCTGGGCGCGCCGAGCCACGCCGCGGCCGCGCTGGAACTCGGTTTCGACGCCGTGCTGCTCAACACCGCGATCGCCAAGGCGGCGGATTCGGTGGCGATGGCCGGCGCCTTCAAGCTCGCGGTCGAGGCCGGACGTATCGCCTACGAGTCCGGGCTGATGGACGCCCGCGACTTCGCTTCCCCCTCCACTCCAGTGATCGGGACACCCTTCTGGCATGCCGTATCCTGATCGCTTCTATCCGGTGGTCGACAGCCTCGCCTGGGTGGCGCGGCTGACCGCGCAGGGCGTCGGCACGCTGCAGCTGCGGGTCAAGGAGCTCGACGACGCGCAATCGCTGCAGCTGGTCACCGACGCGCTGGCGCTGGTGAAAAACACCACGACCCGGCTGGTGATCAACGATTACTGGCGCGCCGCGATCGTCGCCGGCGCGCAGCATCTGCATCTCGGCCAGGAAGACCTCGCCGACGCCGACCTTGGCGAAATCCGCAAGGCCGGGCTGACGCTCGGGCTCTCGACCCATGACGACGCCGAACTCGAAACCGCGCTTAAGGCAGAGCCGGACTACATCGCGCTCGGGCCGATCTTTCCGACCACGCTGAAGTCGATGCGCTTTGCGCCGCAGGGCGTGCCGAAGCTCCGCGACTGGAAAAAGCGCGTCGGCAACATTCCGCTGGTGGCGATCGGCGGCATCAAGCTGGAACAGGCCGACGAGATTTTTGCAGCCGGCGCGGACTCCATCGCCGTGGTCAGCGACGTGACGCAAAACCCCGACCCCGACGCAAGGGTGCGGGCCTGGCTGGATTATGTCGCGGCGGCGGGATGATGAACGACCGAACCGAAAAGCGTGCCCCGGACGCAGCGCAACGCGCCGCCCTTGCGGCGTGGTGCGCTGCAGAGCCGGGGCCGTTACGGAGGCAGTCTTCGTAACGGTCCCGGTTCTGCAAAGCCGCGCGAAGCGCGCTGCTTTGCGCCCGGGACACCAAGCCTGTTCGGCGGAACCGATTTCTTGCTCCGCGCCGACTTGGCTCGCAATGACGGGGGGATTGCACCCGATGCCGACACCGAAACGCTACGCCGTCGATAAAAACACAAACAGGAGGATAGCATGAACATCCGGTCCAATCCCGACACCACGCTGCCCGCTGTGACCACCGGCCCGCTGCCCTCCTCGCGCAAGATCTTCGCGACGCCCGACGAAGCGCCGGAGCTGCGCGTGCCGTTGCGCGAGATCATCCTCAGCGACGGCGCCGGCGAACCGAACCTGCCGGTGTACGACACCACCGGCCCCTACACCGATCCCAGCGTCACCATCGACGTCAATGCCGGGCTGTCGCGGATCCGCACCGCCTGGGTGAAAGAGCGCGGCGGCGTCGAGGAATATCAAGGCCGCGACGTCAAGCCGGAGGACAACGGCAATGTCGGCGCCGCCCACGCCGCAAAATCCTTCACCGCCTATCACAAGCCGCTGCGCGGACTGGATGCGCCCGCCGCAGGCACGGCGAACTCCCCTCCCCCTCGCGGGGAGGGGTCGGGGGTGGGGGGAGCAACAAACACTGTGCCCTCCTCTACCCCCCTCCCCACCCCTCCCCCGCAAGGGGGGAGGGAGCAAGGCATCGCCTATGCGTGCGGCCCACACCTGCCGCCGATGGTGACGCAGCTGGAATTTGCCCGCGCAGGCATCATCACCAAGGAGATGATCTACGTCGCCACCCGGGAAAACCTCGGCCGCAAACAGCAGCTCGCGCGCGCCGAGGCAGCGCTGGCCGACGGCGAATCGTTCGGCGCGTCGGTGCCGGCCTTCGTCACCCCGGAATTCGTCCGCAGCGAGATCGCGCGCGGCCGCGCGATCATCCCCGCCAACATCAACCACGGCGAGTTGGAGCCGATGATCATCGGCCGCAATTTTCTCACCAAGATCAACGCCAATATCGGCAACAGCGCTGTCACCTCCTCGGTCGAGGAAGAAGTCGACAAGATGGTGTGGGCGATCCGCTGGGGCGCCGACACCGTGATGGACCTCTCCACCGGCCGCAACATCCACACCACGCGGGAATGGATTCTGCGCAACGCGCCGATCCCGATCGGCACCGTGCCGATCTATCAGGCGCTGGAGAAGTGCGAAGGCGATCCGGTCAAGCTCACTTGGGAGCTATATCGCGACACGCTGGTCGAGCAATGCGAACAGGGCGTCGATTACTTCACGATCCACGCCGGCGTGCGGCTGGCTTACATCCACCTCACCGCCAACCGCACCACCGGCATCGTGTCGCGCGGCGGCTCGATCATGGCGAAGTGGTGCCTGGCGCATCACCAGGAGAGCTTCCTCTACACGCATTTCGACGAGATCTGCGACCTGATGCGCAAATACGACGTGTCGTTCTCGCTCGGCGACGGCCTGCGGCCGGGCTCGATCGCGGATGCCAACGACCGCGCGCAATTCGCCGAATTGGAGACGCTCGGCGAGCTCACCAAGATCGCCTGGGATAAGGGCTGCCAGGTGATGATCGAAGGCCCCGGCCATGTGCCGCTGCACAAGATCAAGATCAACATGGACAAGCAGCTGAAAGAATGCGGCGAGGCGCCGTTCTATACGCTCGGGCCTTTGACAACAGACATTGCGCCTGGCTACGACCACATCACCTCGGGCATTGGGGCGGCGATGATCGGCTGGTTCGGCTGCGCGATGCTGTGCTACGTCACGCCGAAGGAACACCTTGGCCTGCCCGATCGCAACGACGTCAAGGTCGGGGTGATTACTTACAAGATCGCCGCCCATGCCTCCGATCTCGCCAAGGGCCATCCGGCGGCGCAATTGCGCGACGACGCGCTGTCGCGCGCCCGCTTCGACTTCCGCTGGCAGGATCAGTTCAACTTAGGCCTCGATCCCGACACCGCGCAGGCGTTCCACGACGAGACGCTGCCGAAGGACGCCCACAAGGTGGCGCATTTCTGCTCGATGTGCGGACCGAAATTCTGCTCGATGAAGATCACACAGGACGTGCGCGACTACGCGGCGGGGCTTGGCGACAACGAGAAGGCGGCGCTCAATCTGGCCGGCGGCAGCTCATTGGGCAGCGTCGGGATGTCGATCTCCGGCAAGCTGGAAGACGGCCTGCCCGCCGACGCTTTTGCCAAGGCGGGCATGGCGGAGATGAGCGAGAAGTTTCGGACTATGGGCGAGCAACTCTATCTCGACGCCGAGAAGGTGAAGGAAAGCAACAAGGCGCTGTCGTAGGGCGCGCACTGTCGCTTATAAAGTTATGCCCGGGTTTGACCCGGGCATCCATCTCCACAACGAGAGTCGTGCGAGAATCGGTGCTATCATCGCAATAGTAGCGGGGAATCGGCGTCCGCGATCACGAAAAGCGAGCCGTGCCATCAAAACCGATTCTCGACATATCGCCAATCGTCAGAACGTGTGATTGACTGCGACAAACTCCTCGCCTTCGAATGGCCTACAATAGAAGTCTGACGGTTTCCAACTCGGCACTTTACTCAAATTGAAAAACGTTCTCAGCTCACTTCTTGACCAGTATTTCGGCTGACCGAATTGCGCGCACATCATTACAAAGCACCCACATAGGGCCTCCAAAGCGTTGCGAAGCGTTGCACTTGAGAAGTGCGTCTCACGGTCGTGTTTGACTTGGTTATATGCATGATACCATGGCAAGCTCTTGGTGGGGTGCGAAGTCCTCCAACCGGCAAACGGCCGTATTGGCCCAACCCATGGGTAGAATTGCAACGATAACTCGTACTCATCCAGCTTCATTGGCTCCAACAACTTAACGTAATCGTTAGTTGAATTTCCAGTACTTCCGTTTGCGGTAAGTATGGCTCGCCAACTCGTCTCAACCTCCATTGCCGCAAGCATCAAAAGGTTACGAATCTCGTGACCAAATACATTCATCGTCTGAAATGGATCTGGATGCACCACCCGGAACACCTTCTCGATCTGCTCAACCAGCGCAAAGAGCTGCCCATTGTTCATTTGTATATACGACCACGCGGCACTCGTACCAGGATTGAACCCTGGTGACGCCGTTACCTTATGATCAGCCGGCCTTGCCATTCGCGGAAAGTACTGTCCTGGTCGAAGAGAAAGCCGCACGAACTCCCAATCAACGTGATGTTCTATGGCCAAAGGCTCCTCAGAGAGAATTCGGCAACATTGAGCCTGCCCTACTCGTTGAAGAAATTCGTCTGAGATTGTCCAGATCGTCGCCCCGCCAATTTTCCCTCCAGGAGGGATGCCAACGAAATAGTTCTCCATTCTTCGAATGCCTTTTTTCGTGTCGATCGCAATCGTAGCGCTTCGGATTGGTTAAGCAAGCAAGCGTAGCCCGGATGAGCGAAGCGATATCCGGGGTCTTGCGTGAAGTGCCCCTCCCCCGCGTGTCGCTACGCTCACGCGGGCTACGGCTTCGCCAATCGCCCTGCTCCCGGCGTCTCGACATTCGCCCCCTCCGCAATTAGTCTCTTGCCATGAACCTGATCCGCCGCACCCTTGAGATCGATGCCGCCACCGACGCTCGTCTGAGCGAGATGGCCGCCGAGCGTGGGCAGGATGTGGCAGCGGTGCTGGCAGAGGCCGTGGCCTCGCTGGATTCGGTTGTCGACCTGGCGGGCCCTGATATCGGCGAAGACCGCCGTCGCCTTGATGCGTTCAATCGGACGGGGCTCGCTGTGCCGCTCGGTGACGTCAAGGCATGGGTCGCAAGTTGGGGATCGGCGGACGAACTCCCCCCCCTCGGCCGCGCAAGATCGGATGATCCTGCTTTCGCCCGACGCCGTCGCGGACGTCGAGCGACTGCGTAGCTTTCTTAAGCGCAACGATTCCGAAGCCTGTAGGATGGGTTGAGCCCTTGCGAAACCCATCGCTACGAATCGGCTGTGTCTGATAGGCTTCGCTGCGCTCAACCCATCCTACGTTCAACGCAGCCTACGCGCTGCGGCACAGTCGCCCCGGCTTCCTTGCAAGCCGACGCCGATCACTTGCCCGCGCCGGCCCGACGCGATTACCACCACAGCATCTTGTCTGCCGCGGCGGGATTCACTACCCTTGCGTGCAAGGGGGCTTCCGATGCGTGTGGCGTATCGCGTCGTCGCAGCGATGAGTTTGAGCCTGCTCGCCGGTTGCGTCACGGCGCAGCAGCAGAAGGTCATTCTGTCGCAACGCCAGTCGGCGTTCGCCACGCCGCTCGACGGCAAGTGGCGCAAGGCCCATGAGACGCGCCCGATCGCCATCCTGCTCGGCCGCGCCGAGACCACGGTCATCCTCGCCCCGCGCCGCGCCGCGGTGGAGGCGAGTTGTTATCGCGGCAAGCCGCGCATTCGGCTGGCCTACGACGTCGGGCTGCGCAGCGGGCCGATTTCGGTGGCGTATCATTTCAACGACGCCGCCGAGCAGACCGGGACCGTGCTGGTCCGCGGCCTGCGCCGCAACATCGTGGTGATCGATTATCAGCCGACCGCGACCGCCTTCCTCGCCGAATTGCGCGCCTCGACCACGCTGCAGGTGCGGGTGTCGCGCTCGGTGTTCGAGATGCACGACGCCGGCTTCCGCTGGGAGCCCGACGACCCCGTCCTCAAAGACGTGCTGGCGGCCTGCCATGGCACGATGCCGGACGACAAGCGGCAAAACCAGCCCGACGACAACGACGAACCGCTCGACGACGCGATCAGGGAGGTGTTGTCGGAGATGTAGGGGAATCGGCGTGGGGGGATGGCCGCTGAAGGACGCCCACAAGGCAGCAACCGCAGCGTGGGCAAAGGCGCCCTTGCGCCGTGCCCACGTTCAACGTCACGCCCAGGCTCGGTGGGCACGCTTCGCTTTGCCCACCCTACGCGCTGACATTGCCTGGCCGAACCACCAGCCCGCCTCGACAAGCCGCCCGGGCTTGCTATTCCGCCGGAATGAACACCAAGGGCGGCAAGCGTAGCCCGGATGAGCGCAGCGACATCCGGGGTGTTGCGCGAGGTGACGCTGCCCCGCATGTCGCTGCGCTCATGCGGGCTACTGTTGCGCGGCCCTCGGTATCGCTCACGTCATCTCGCATCGTCGGCGCCGGCGGCCACGGCCGGCGCCTTAACCGAATACTAACCATGAACTTATCGACAATGAACTAAAGTTTAACCATCCCATTGTCCCCGCGGAATTCATCAGGAGCGGACGATGAGCGAAGCGGTTTTGATCTTGCCCAACATGCGCGGCGGCGTCGCGACGGTCGGCAACACGGTGCACACGCTGTTTCGGTTGAACAGCCGGCAGCGCATCGTGGCGGAGACGGCGACGGCCCCCGCAGCGGCCGGCGAGACCGCTCAAGCCAACAGCCGCGGCGAGCCCGCGTAGCAGGCGAGCCCGGGTAGCAAGGATAGCCCGGATCAGCGAAGCGACATCCGCAGCGGCGATTGACATCCTGTCGGCGCGCTGATCTTGATTGATCGGCGACGCAACCCCTCTCGCTAAGGATCGCCGATGCACCGCCGCTGTTTCGCAACTGCACTCGTCCTGCTGGCCTGCGCTATCGCCGCTCCGGTCGCCGCGCAGGACGCGCAGCTCGGCTACCCCGCGGTGCCGCTGCTCTCGACCGGCACCACCATTCTCGGCCAGAAGATCCGCTATCCCGCGGGCGATCCCCATGTCGATGCGGCGATCGTCACGCTGGCACCAGGGCAACGCGCCATGCTGCACAAGCATGACGTGCCGCTGTTCGCCTATATCCTCGAGGGCGAATTGACCGTCGACTACGGCAGCTATGGCCAGCGGGTGTATCGCAAGGGCGACTCCCTCGTCGAGGCGATGGACGTGCCGCATTTCAGCGTCAACACCGGCACCACGCCGATGCGCCTGCTCGGCGTCTATATCGGCGCGGTCGGCGTCAAGGACATGACGCCGGTCACCGAGCCCGGCGCGAAATGACGGCGGCTGGCGCGTCGCGGATCGGATGAGGCGACGCAGCTACGCCGACAGCGAAATCAGCGCATCGCCTTGGGCGGGCGCCAATCGGCACTGATTGCGGCCGCAGCGCTTGGCTTGCAGCAGCGCGTGATCGGCGCGGGCGAGCAGGCTCGCCGCGTCCTCGGCGGCTTCGTAACCGGCGACCCCGACGCTGATCGTCACCGGCCTGGTGATAAGCTCGAATTCGCAGCGCGAGATCGCCTCGCGCAACTGGTCGGCAACGCGCAGCGCGGCGGCCTGGTCGGTGTTCAGCAGCAGCACCACGAATTCCTCGCCGCCCATCCGCCCGACCAGGTCGGTCTGCCGCAGCAGGCTCTTCATGGTGGCGGCGAGCTGCACCAGCACGCGATCGCCGGCGGCATGTCCGAAATTGTCGTTGATGCTCTTGAAGTGATCGATATCGACATACAGCACCGACAGTTCGCCGCCGGCTTTGGCGGCGCGCGCCACTTCGCCGTCCAGCCGCTCGATCAGCAGCCGGCGATTGGCGATTCCGGTCAGCGGATCGGCGTGGGCGAGCCGCTGGAATTCGCGGGTGCGCTCCTCGACCTGCTGTTCGACCCGGCTGTTGGCCTCGCTCAACAGCCCCTCGGACAGCTTGACGTCGGTGACGTCGATGCCCGACGCGATCAGGCCGATCGACCGTTCGCCGTCCATCCGCGGCGTGATCTTCTCCAAGATCCAGCGCCAGCTTCCGGATGCGGTCCTGACCCGGAATTCGGCCTCGGCCTGCAGCGGCGACACCATCAGCCCGGCGATCAGCGCCAGATAGCGATCCTTGTCGTCGGGATGCAGATAGCTGGTCCAATCGATCGGCGCATCCGCGCTCGGCGTCGCGCCGACGAGGTCGAACCACGCTTTGTTGGCGAAGTCGCGCACGCCGTCGATGCCGCAGATCCAGATCAGCGTCGGCGCTTCGTCGGAGATCACCCGAAACCGCCGCTCGGTCTCCATCAAGGCGGAGATCAGAACCTGTTCGACGGTGATCCGCTTGTCGGCGTCGAGCGCGGGCTGCCGCAACAGCGCCTTGGTCATCCGATGATCGAGCTTGAGAATATGGGTCACCAGCCAGGTGACCAGAAACTGCAGAAATTCGCTGACCGCTTCCACATTCGACAGGTCGCGGCGCGCCGCGAGATCTTCGACCTTCTTGATGAACGAGCGATGCGCGCAGGCGTGGCGGGTCTTTTCCTGGATCGCCAGCGCCGAGCAGCGCATCAGTTGCTCCTCGTCGCAGAAATGCGTCGCGGCGTAGTCACGCAGCTTGAGGACGAGCGCGGAGATTTCCGGAAGTTTCTCGCCGTTCTGCACGGCGCGGGCGAGATCGTTGGTGAGTTCGAACAGCGTGCGATGCTGGCGATCGATCCGGGCATTGCCGGTTTCGAACAGCGCATTCCATTGAAACGGGACCATTTTGTTGTTTTCATCCCTGCGATTCGCCGCAGCGGGTTAGCAGACTTCGCTTTACGGTAAGTTAAGACCCCCGTAAAAACCCCAGCGATGCCGCGCCGGCTCATCCATGATGGCTGCGATGGGCTGACAACAGCTCAGCCCATGCGACCTCTGCGCTAAGCCGCGATGAAGTTCACCTCGCCGCGCTGCTGCTAGACCTCCTCCTTCACGAACAACTCTTCGAACAATTGCCGGGCGCGCTGCAGGCCCTGTTCGGTGAACACCACCGATTTCACCTTGCCGACCGGATCGTCGATCATGCCGGCCTCGTGCAGCCGGCCCAGCACGCCCCAATCGAAGCCCTTCCAGGCGCGGCAGCCGTCGTGCAGCGTGAGATACAAAAGCGCCAGCGCGGCGCGGTCGATCTTGTCGGTGTCGAGGGTCATCCCATCCTCCTTGGCCCACCCGGCGATGATATCCGGACCGCCGCGCGGTGCAATCCGGCGCGGCGCCCGTCGATGTCCGTAGGATGGGTCGAGCCCTTGCGAAACCTATCGCCGCCACGGCGACGCCTCCGATGGGGTTCGCTGCGCTCAACCCATCCTACGTCGATCCTCAGCTACCTGCACAATTGTCCGCGCTGCAGATAGACGTTGAACAGGTACACCGCCTTGGGGTTCAGGGTGCCTTCGTCGGGCGAGATCAGCGGCAGGTCGGGCGGCGCCAACAACGCGAACTGCCGACCCCACTCATAGGCCCATTGCATGCCGTCCTGCGCCAGCGCATCATCATCGAATCGCGGGCTGCGCCCGGTGCGCACTTCGACGACGCCGCGGCGAAAGGCGTGGCTGCCGACGATCACTTCGGAGGCCACCGGTTCGGGCTCGGCCTGCTTGGGCTGTTCGGTCGGAGCGGCTTCAGTCGGAGCGGCTTGAGTCGGAGCGGCTTGGGTCACGGCAAAACCTGGATCGGCAGAGGGGCGCGGCGGTGGTGCCAACCTAGCGCAATCGGACCTTGTGGCAATCGGCCGATCGGCGGCGTGCGTTCGACCAAAGTCTGGTGGGTTGGAAGTAGCAGAGTATAGGCAATGCGTGGGCGTTGCGGCATGTTTCGCGCAATTTAACGTTGCTCGCGAAAATGCCGTCCCGATCGAAGGTACGCCTATCAGGCGCACAGAATCCTTGGTAGGTTATCCACAACTGATCCTATGGGCGGGTGTGTGGTGCTCAGCAAAAAACTTGACGATTTCTTTTTGGCTCACCCGGTCGAAACCATTGCTGCGGCGATCGGGATCTTCATCATCGCGATCGGCGTGCTGCTCGGTTCGCAGACCGGCTGGGTGTGGTTCTCCGGCCAGATCCTGGCGATCTCCGGCGCAGCATTGGCGGCGATCGCGATCGCCTGGACGTTTGGCCACGACGCCTCGGAGACCCGCGTCAGCGGCCATCTCGGCGTGTTGGCGCGGCAGCTCGAACTCTCCACCGGACAGATCCGCAAATCGGTCAAGCTCGGGCTCGCCGACGCGCAGCACCCGGCAGTGTATTTCGGCCAGATCGAACAGAGCATCGCCAATGTCTCGGGCGTGATCCACGAACTCGGCAAGCTCACCGGCGAGGTGCCGCTCGACGGCTGCGAGACCGCCCGGGTGCGCGGCCTGCTCGAAGAATTCAGCAAGCTATTGGATGCTCAGCCGGTCAGCGCGATCGCGCAGTACCAGCCGCTGGTCTCCTCGATGAAGGACAACGTTCAGGAGCTGTTGCAGCGGCTCGATGGCCACGCCGCGCCGGAGCGCGCGCCAAGCTCGGAGCCGAAGACCGAGCCGACCCTAGGCTCGGGCGCAACGCCGGCTGCGGCGCCGACCGCCTCGCCCGCCACCGTGACGGAGAATTGCCCGAACTGTAAGAAGCCGGTGTCGTTTCCGATCGGCGTGCATCCCGGCGACAGCGCCACGCCGACCTGCGAGAGTTGCAAGCAGCGCTTCCATGCGCATCGCGCCACCAATGGCGCGGTGTTCGTGCGGGCGCGCGGCGCCTCGCACGCCACCGTCGCGGTCACCGCCGCCTGCCCGGTCTGCGCGTCGCGGATTCCGGCCAATATCGACGAAGGCCAGACCGAGAGCGAAGTGCGGTTCTGCTTCTCCTGCGGCGCCAAGGTCGGCATCGACCCGGTCAGCCACGAATGCACGCTGATCGCCAAGACCGACAAACTGCGCGGCCGCTTCGACGACGCCGGCATCTTCATCTGCGAGCATTGCGGCGAACCCACCATCCTGCTCACCGCCAACAATCAAGGTACCTTCGGCATCTGCCGCAAGGACGATGCGCTGGTGGTGCTGCCGGCCAATCAGGACGCCCGCGGCCCCGGCCGCAGCGCAGCCTAGACCACCCGCTCACAGCAAGCGGGCGTCGTCGCCGATCAGCCGGTCGCGAATCGTGTTCGGCACCGGAAAGCCGTAGCCGCGGCCGGGCTGATCCCACATCAGGCGGCCGGCTTCGTGCAGATCGCTGCTGTAGAGCAAGGTGCCGATCAGCCGCAGCGCAAATTCCAGCGCCTGCACCGCATCGGCGCCGGCGGCGCGCTTGCGCTGCACGCCCTGCGGCCAGCCGATTTCGAAGGTGCATTCCCAGCTCCGTTCGGCCTCGACCGGCGCGAAGATCCGGATTGGTATTTCAGCGTTGTCGCCGCGCAGCTTCAGCACGCGTGTCGCGATCACCATGACGCCCTCCCTGTTATGATTTGAGGTGATCATGACCGGCTGCACGGGCTGCGTGCAAGCGAATCATACAAATGGTAGTATGATATGTTGAGCCAACGCGGAACCCGGGCGGAGCGGGTGCGTTGCCCCCACCGCAGCCGCGCAGCCGGTTATTATGCGCCTGCACCGATCACAGCGAGGTCCCATGACAGAGGTCGTTTACAAGATCGTCGAACATGACGGCGGCTGGGCCTACCGGGTCGGCGACGTGTTTTCGGAGGCCTTTCCGGACCACAAATCCGCCGCCGCGGCAGCCCGCCGGGCGGCCGCCGAACAGCGCGTGCCGGGCCGCACCGAAGTGATCCAGTACGAGGACGAGCACGGCCATTGGCACGAGGAAACCGCCCGCGGCAATGACCGCCCGCGCACCGACATCATCGACAAATCATAACGATGAAGACGGCGGCGCGCCTCCGCGCCTGGTCCGCCACCGCGCGCTTGGCGATGCGCTGGATCATGGCGGTGCTGTTCGCCGCCGCCGGTGTGCTGCACCTTGCCGCGCCCGACAAGCTGTTGGCGATCACGCCGTCCTTGGTGCCGTTCGCCCCGCAGGTGATCTTCGTCACCGGCTTGTGCGAGATCGCCGGCGCCATCGCGCTGCTGACCCGCTCGCTGCGCTGGTGGGCCGGGGTGGCGTTCGCGGCCTATGCGCTGTTGGTGTGGCCGGCCAACATCAAGCACGCCGTCGCCGGCATCGACCTACCCGGGCTGCCGAGTAGCTGGTGGTATCACGGGCCACGGCTGGCGTTGCAGCCGGTCATCATCTGGTGGGCGCTGTATTGCGCCGAGGTGATCGACTGGCCGTGGCGGCGCGTCAACGGCGGCCCCGCCGGGTGATCGCCGCTCCGACCGCGCCACCGAACTGAATTGAGGCGGCCGGTCGCGACGACGGACGGTTCGGGAGCGCGACGGGCTCTTGCGGACAACTACGAGCCCATCTTGTTACCTTTCCGCTCAATTCCGGCAATCTTTACTCAGTTCCCGACCAGAAATTAATCCGAACTTCATCCCCTCCAGCGTACTTCGCGGCAGACTATCGTTCCGTCTTATTTTCGACACGGAGCAATCTCCGCCGTACCGGTCGACATGCACACGCCAGCTGTGGCGGCTTCGATTGTCCGGCGCAACAAAAGGCATGGGGCATGAAACTCAATCGCATCGCCTACAAGCTCGGATTCGCCGGTCTGGTCGGTATCGCGCTGTCGTTGACGATGTCCGGCAATCAGATGATCTCCGAAACCGCGGTCAATCTCGGCAACGACCGCGCCGATGCCCAACAGAGCATCGCCCGCCACGCACTGGAAGCCGACGTCGGGCTGCGCCGGATGCAGCTTTCGGTGCGCGATATCCGGCTGGCGAAAACTGCGGCGGAGGCCGAAAAGGGCATCGCCAACCTGCGCGAGGCCAATGCGCTCAGCGGCCGCGAGCTCGACGCCGCAATCAGCCAGACCGCGGCCTCCGAGAACAAAGGTCGGCTCGAAACCGTCAAGACGGTCGCGGCGGAGTACTACCGGCTCGCCGAAGAGATCGCCAAGACCCAGCTGAAGTCGCTGGAAGTCGTCGAGATGCGCACGGTGATCATCGGCGAATGGCGCCGCGCCATGGAATCGGCGCAGTCGCAGCTGGGAACCCTTGATGCCACCCGCCGCTCCGACATCGAGAAGGTGCTGTACGCCACCGACGCCACCTTCAACATGCTGGAAGCGGCGACCTGGCGGTTCGGCGCCACCGACGAGCCCGAGCAGAAAGAGATCATCGAAAAGCTGCCCGGCGATCTGAACGCCCAGCTGATGCGGCTGCGCCGGCTGAACAGCGACCCGGAATTCATCGGCGACGTCGACTTCATGAATTCGATCCTGACCGGCTATTACGATGCCTCGGCCGAGGGCGTCGCCGCCGAAGTGGCGCGCAAGAACCTGGTCGACGTCAAGGCCATGCCGCTCGGCAACCGCGCGCTGGACCTGATGCGCACCGCGGTCGACGCCAGCGAGACGCTGGCCGACGAAGCCAAGAGCCGCGCCAAGGCCGACCTCTCCTCCGCCAACCAGGTCAATTTCGGACTCGGCATCTTGGTGATGCTGTCGTCGGTGGTGTCGGTGGTGTTCGGCTTCGCCAGCGTGTCGCGGCCGCTGATGAAGCTCAACGGCGCGCTCGGCCAAATGGCGAGCGGCGAGCTCAACGTGGAAATTCCCGGCGCCCAACGCGGCGACGAGGTCGGCGACATCGCCAAGACCGTGGTGGTGATCCGCGAGAACGCCGCGCATCGCGCGCAGCAGGAGGCCGAAGCAATGGCCGACCAGGAGCACGCCGCAACCGAACGGCGCAAGCAGGACATGCACCGGCTCGCCGACGAATTCGAAGGCGCGGTCGGCAAGATCGTGCAGACGGTGTCCTCGGCTTCCGCCGAACTGGAAGCCAATGCCGGCACCCTCACCGCCACCGCCGAACAGACCGAACGGCTGACCACGGTGGTGGCCGCCGCCTCCGAGCAGGCTTCGACCAACGTGCAGACGGTGGCTTCGGCGACCGAAGAGATGGCCTCCTCGATCAACGAGATCAGCCGCCAAGTGCAGGACTCCGCACGGATCGCCGGCTCCGCGGTGCAGCAGGCGCAGAACACCAACCAACGGATCAATCAGCTGGCGCAGGCGGCGAGCCGGATCGGCGACGTCGTCGAACTGATCAACACCATCGCCGGGCAAACCAACCTGTTGGCGCTGAATGCGACGATCGAGGCCGCCCGCGCCGGCGAGGCCGGCCGCGGCTTCGCGGTGGTTGCCTCCGAGGTCAAGGCGTTGGCCGAGCAGACCGCCAAGGCCACCGGCGAAATCAGCCAGCAGATCACCGGCATGCAATCGGCCACCAAGGAATCGGTGGCGGCGATCCACGAGATCGGCACGACGATTTCGCAGATGTCGGAAATTTCCTCGGCGATCGCCTCCGCGGTGGAACAGCAGGGCGCGGCGACCCAGGAAATCTCCCGCAACGTGCAGCAGGCGGCGCTTGGGACCACCGAGGTGTCCTCCAACATCGCCGACGTGCAGCGCGGCGCCAGCGAAACCGGCTCCGCCTCGTCGCAGGTGCTGGTCGCCGCGCAATCACTGTCGCGCGACAGCGACGATCTGAAGCGCGAGGTCTCGCGGTTCTTGGATTCCGTCCGCGCGGCGTGAGGCCACGCTGCCCGCGAATTCGCCGTGTCCCGGACGCGGAGCAGCGCTGTTGCGCTGCGACGCGAGCCGGGACCGTTCCAAACGCTGTGTTCCGTAACGGCCCCTGCTCTGCCGCGCACTACGCCGCAAGGGCGGCGCGCTGCGCTGCGCCCGGGGCACGCTTCTCCCCATGGATGGACGTCGTCAGGCGCAAACGCCTGACGTTGTTGGAGCACTTTGAGCCAACCACTTATGCCGCGGCTATGACGCGGCCTCTGGCGTCGTCTCGATTTCCTACGCCGCGCTGCGCATCTTCGCCTCACCAACGTGATGTGGAGACCTGCGATGACGCATTCGATTTCTCAGATCTTGATCTCTCGGCACGGCCTGCACGCCGGGCTGGCGCAGATCGCCGGCTATCATGCACGCATCAAGGCGCGCGCCGAGCGCCGCGCCCGAGCCCGCGCCGGACAACTCGTGCCGGCGCCGCGCCGCGCGGCGAGCCGGCTCAATCGTCTCATCGCAAGCATTCTGGCGGCGACCGCCGGCGCCAAGCTGCACCGGCTCAGCCGCGAACTGGCGCTGCGCGGCGTGCGCTACGACCGCGCGCCGATCGCCGTTGCCGCCAGCAGGAGCCGCCGATGAGCCGAACCGGTTCCGACGCGATGTTCGAACGCATCAGCGGCCATGCCAAGGTGATAGGCGCTCTGCTGAAAGGGCTTTTTCGCAACTGGCGCGGGCCGGACCGTTATCACCCCGGCGCGCACTACATGCGCGGACCGGGGCCGAAGTCCCGCGCGAAGCTCGACGAAGGCTATTACGATTGCGATCCGCCGCACCGCCCGAGTTAGTTCGATCTTTGGTGGGGGCGCCGATCATCGGCTGCGCCGCGGCTCGGCCGATGACCGGTTTTTCGGCATCAGCCGCGCGAGCGCCTGACGGCAAGCGCGCGCTTTTCCGATAACGATCATTTGCTTGAGCATGTTCGATTGGATTGAAGCATCGAACCGAAATGCCGTGGTCATTCCGGCTTGCGCGTTCGCAAGAACGAGCGAACCCGGAATGACGGCGTGGCAATGTTGCAGCGCCCATCCGGATCCAAGCGTCGCTAGCGGGCGTCGTCCACCCCCGCCATCAGCGCTCGTGCGATGGCGGCCTTGGCGGCCTCGCCGGGCTCGACCATCGGCGGCCGCACATGCGGCGCGATCGCCCCGAGCAGGCTCAGCGCGTATTTCAACCCGGCCGCGGTGCCGTCCTCGGCGAGAGCCGCGGTCAATCGCATCCAATGATCGCGCATAGCCGGGTGCGCAGAGCACAGATTCGCGGTCGCCGAGATGGCGCCGTCGCCCCCCAACGCCAAGAAGGCCGGCGCGCTGGCGTCATCGCCCGACAGCAGCCGAAAGCCCGCCGGCAAGCGTGCGCGCAGCCGCTGCGGACGTCCGAGATCGCCGCCGGCGTCGACCAGCCCGACGACATTCGGCAGCCGCGCCAGCCGCGCCACGGTGTCGTCGGTCAGGCCGCGGGCGCAACGCGACGGATTGTCATACAGGATCACCGGCAGCGCGGTGGCGCCGGCGATCGCCTCGAAATGCGCAACGATGCCCTGTTGCATCGGCCTGTTGTAGTAAGGCACCACCGACAGCACGGCGGCCGCCCCCGCCGCCTCGGCTTGGCGGGTCAGCGCGATCGCCTGCGCGGTGGCATTGCTGCCGGCCCCCGCAATCACCCGTACGCGGCCGCGCGCGATCGCCACCGCGGTGCGGATCAGCGCGGCGTGTTCGGCGTGGCACAGCGTCGCCGCCTCCCCGGCATTGTCGCCGATCAGGATCGCCGGACAGCCGGCCGCAATCTGCCGCTCGCACAACCGGGCTACGCCTGCGAAATCGAGGCCGTCGTGGGCGTCGAACGGGGTCGGCAGATCGGCGATGCAGCCGTCGAGCCACGCCATCGAAGAGAGGCGGCTGAGGTCAGGTGTCGGCGCGTAAGCGTCCATGTCGGTGATCCTCGATCGATCGCTCAGGCGGCGCGGCGCGCCGGCATCGCGGTTTGGCGCGGCGGTGACGCCGCGAACGCCAGTTCCAACTCGCTCACCGGCCAGATCATGGCGCCGCCGCGGCGGCCGTTGCCGGCCGTCGCATAGCGCAGCGCCGCCTCGCGATCGACGAACAGGCCGCCGAACAAGCCATTGTTTTCCCGCACCACCCATTGGCCGCGGCTGTTGCGGCCGATCAGCACGATGGCGGCAAGGGGCAGCACGCGGCAGGTCCGCGAGGCAGGTTCCGTAACAAGGTCCACGTCAAGTCTCCTGTGGCGACAAGGTTGTGAGTTGCACGTGGCGTGCCAGTTCGCCGCGCCCACAACGACGAAATCAGACTCGCGCAATCTCATGGATGGAGTTCCAGTGGCGGGCTAAGCGGCCAGCGCTGCATGTACGACGTTGGCCAGACAGAACAGCGATCCGAACGCGGCGGCCTCGTCCCAGTAAGTCAGAACGTGCTCCCCGATCGTCTCGCGCAACAGCACCGCGGCGCCGACGCACAGCATCGCCGACAGCCACAGCAAGGCGACCAGGCTGCGGGCGAAGCCGATGTCGCCGAACGACGCAACCGCGCCGACGATGGCAACGTGCAGGACGAAGCGGATCACCACCTGCAGATTGCGGCGTTCAGCGGTGGTGTGATCGGACCGTGACATGGCGTATTCGTGGCAAGGCCGAGCGATCGATCAGGCGAGAGCAGCGCGGCACGGCGGCTGGTCACGATCGCCTTGCGATGCCGCGCGTGTTCGGCCGCGCGGTGATGCGGATCGTTGGGCGGCGGCGAAGCGCCGCCGGATCGCAATCGGCCGCCGGGCGGCGCGGTTCAGGTTCAGAAGGTTGATCAGCAGCGACATGGATCATCTCGCAGGTTGCGCGGACGATTTCGACCGCACCGGCAAGATGGGAGAACTGCGATATGAAAACGAGACGGCGCGCGGCGTGCGGATATAGCAATCTCATAAGTGTGCCGGCCGCCGCCGATCGGCGCGGATCGTCGCCGCCCATGCACCACTCGCTCTTTGGTCGCCGACTGCGGCGGCGTGCGTGCGGGGCTGTGGAGTTTGCTGGGGTTGAGGATGGCTGCGCTGCTCGGCCGATGCGGCGCCGATCCCTAGGTCAACGCTGCCAGTGTCCCGACCAGCGCCGGCAATTACCTAGGCAGGCAGGCAGCCCGCCCCGAGATTCGTGCCCCGGACGCAATGCTACGCCCCGCACTTGCGGCGTGGTGCGTTGCAGATCCGGGGCCGTTACGGATCGCTGCCGTCGTAACGGTCCCGGGTCTGCGGAGCCGCGCTACGCGCTGCCCCGCGCCCGGGACACACGCCTCGTTCGGGAGCTAATACCCACTCATCGTCGAGCGATCGCGTCGTGCGACGCGATCGCTGCGGGAGCTTGGATCAATCGTGCTCGAGTTCGCCGACCCGGGTCGACTGGTAGAGCTCGATGCCGATGCGGCCGACCAGATCGAGCTGAGTCTCGAGAAAGTCGATGTGGTGTTCCTCGTCCTTCATCAGCTGCTCGAACAGGTCGCGCGACACGTAGTCCTTGACGCCGTGGCAGTAGGTCGCGGCTTCCTGATACAGCGTGCGGGCGCCGATCTCGGCGGCGAGGTCGGCGTCGAGCACTTCCTTGACGTTCTGGCCGATGTGCAACGGATCCAGCACCTGCATGTTCGGGAAGCCGTCGAGGAAGATGATGCGGTCGGTCAATTTGTCGGCGTGCTCCATCTCCTCGATGGATTCCTTGCGCCACTGCTTGGCCATGGCCTTCAGACCCCAATTGTCCAGCAGCCGATAGTGCAGCCAATATTGGCTGATCGCGGTCAACTCGCTGCGCAGACCCTTGTTGAGATATTCGATGACCTTGGCATCGCCCTTCATGTGGTCGCTCTCCTATGGCCGCCAAGCCGTCGGCGGCTGTTGCACGTCGGAATCCGAGACAAATCATGTCTCGAACTCTTCTAGGAGCAGTGCATCAAAACGACAACACAGAATACGACGCGTTCGCAAGCGCCCGCATTGCGGACCGAACCGGCGGCGTCAGGCGGCTTCCACGATCAGTTCCCGTTCGGCTTCGGCGGGCGCGCGGGCGTGCTCGTGGGTATGATGGTATGGCTCGCCGTGCTGATGGGCAGCCGGATGCGGGTGCGCGGGAGCGGGTTGATGGGGGTGCGGATGCGGATGCCCGTGGTCATGCTCATGCCGATGCCCATGGGAATGGCCATGGGAGTGGTCGTGGGCGTGGGCGTGCTTTTCGGGATGGGAATGCTGATGACCGTCATGGCATTGCTCGATCGTGCACACCGCGGAACAAACGTCGGTCAGGGCCTCATGCATGATCTTCTTGATGGTCCGGGCGCAGCGACCGCACTGCCGGCTGCAGCCGAGGCAGCCATAGACTTCACCCGTCGTGAGCGGGGCTTCGGAAGCCAGAATAGCGCCGCGGATTTCGTTGTCGCTGAGGACATTGCAAGAACACACAATCATAGGTCACGTCATTCCCGAGAGTGAGTGGCTAAGCGCTATTAAGACCGATATGCAACTTGGGCTCGTGATGCAAAAGGAAAAGCCGTGTTTTCAAGCTATTCCAATCTGCCGGCGGTGTTTTGATATGGCTCAAGGTCGGCGCCCTGGCCTCAACTTGCCCAGTAAATTGGACGGCGTCGAAATCGGCCGGTCCGCGGCCCAGGCGTTCATGGAGTGTTCAACTCTGCTGTGAAATTCTCCCCCAAGCCGGACCGACACGCGGTCGGATCCAGGCAACGAACGATGCAAAGGTGAAGCCATGAATAAGAGATTGATGGCGCTCGGCGCGGTGGCCGCCCTGACTGTTTCGGCGGTGGCGCTCCCTGCCCCGGCCCAGGCCCAGCGCGGTCTCGGCGTGGGGATTGCAGCCGGCCTGCTCGGTGGCGCGATCGTCGGCAGCGCTTTGGCCGGCCCGGGGTACTATTACGGACCGGGCTATTATGCGCCGGCCTATTATGGCGGCGGCTATGGCTACTACGGCGGGCCGGCCTATCTCGGGGTGCCCGACTGTTATTGGCAGCGGCAGCGGTTCTGGGACGGCTACGGCTGGCGGCTGCGCCGGGTTCGGGTTTGCGACTAGCCCGACGCCCACCCCTCGACGGATCCGCGCGGAAAAGGCCGGTTTTTGGGAACTAATTGGAAAGCAGCCCGAAAAAGACCTTTTTTCCCCGTCAATGAACGGCAAGCGTTTACTCCAAGTTGACGGTCATGCGTTTTTCATGACGCATTGCTTTGTGAACCGGGCGTGCGAGTAGCCCCTCAACCCCGCGCCGGATGCGGCGCACCCTCAGGAGAGCCCCAGACATGAAGAAGACAATTTCCGCCCTGCTCGCGGTCGCCACGGTTGCCGGTTCGCTGGCGGCGGTTGTGCC
Source organism: Rhodopseudomonas palustris BisB18 (assembly GCF_000013745.1). GTDB lineage: Bacteria > Pseudomonadota > Alphaproteobacteria > Rhizobiales > Xanthobacteraceae > Rhodopseudomonas_A > Rhodopseudomonas_A palustris_F. Next base: position 2,337,638 of record NC_007925.1, on the reverse strand, counting down.
GGCCAAGGCCGATGGCGGCCGCATCGCCGCCGGCGTTGCCGGCGGTCTGATCGGCGGCGCCCTGCTCGGTGGTGCGATCGCGTCGAGCCGTCCGGCCTATGGTTATGCCGAACCCGCGCCGGTCTATATCGAAGAGCCGGCCTGCCGCGTGGTTCGCGAACGGTTCTGGGACGACTACCGCGGCGTCTGGCGCAGCCGCCCGGTCCGCATCTGCGATTGATGCAACGCCTGAGTTAAAGCGCCGGCGCATCGCTGCGCCGCGCTGAAATGGTTAAGCCCGGCCGGGATTTCTCGGCCGGGCTTTTTGCTGCCCGATGAACTGGTGCCGAAGGTATGTGGCGCGGGTTCTCGGCATCGGCTTCCAGCGAAATGACTAATTGAGCAGTCATCGCCTTGTGAAACCCGTCATGAGCCCTGCCCGTACTGAGAGCGTCAAACTAATCGCGGCTTGGTTCAATACCGTCTCGGCGCCTTGATCACCGTCGGTGTTTTCGCTCCACTGGCTTCTTGGATCTACGGCATCGGCGAGCCGCGGCGGAACTGGATCCTATTCCAGGCATTTCCATTCGTTTGCATCTTCTGCTCGGCAGCCCTACATTTCTTCGGGCAATGGGCGCTGCTCGAGCTGGAACACTCAGATGCCGGCCAATGAAATCGCGGTGATAGCCTGGCCCATTATCGGCGTGATCTCGATGGGCCTGTTCGGTTGGTGGATGCTGGGTTGGATTGATCGCAAGCACCCTCGGCAAACGAACACTCCGGCCGGCAAGCCGGCCGAGAACCACGGCGCTACGCCGCTGCGGGGCAGACCACGCATCCGGCAGTGGCGCGCCACGCCTATCGAGACGATGCCGCGCGTCAGGCCGCGGAGCGCGGCGGACAAATAGCCCGAGCTAAGCCGTCGGTTTTCCGTCAGCGGTGAGAAGCCTCGCCAAGCAACCATCTCGCTATCGCCTCGCCAGCGAGCGCAGCACCGCGTCGCTCGGCCAGCAATCCAGCTTGAGCCCGGCGGATTTCTGGTAGGCGCCGAGCGCCGCGCGGGTCTGCATCCCGGCCTTGCCGTCGATCTTGTCGGCGTAGAGCCCAAGCTTCGTCAGCTGCCGCTGCATCGCCTCGACGTCCGTGCTGCGCAGCTGCGTGGTCGCCGACCACGGCGTCGCGAACGGCTGCGGATCGAGGATGCGGTCGGCGAGATGGCCGACGAACAGCACGTAGAGGTCGGAGAAATTGTACTGCTTGATCACGAAGTAGTTCTTGGTGGTGAGGAACGCCGGACCATAAATTCCCTCGGGCTGCAGCAGCGAGGCCGGCTCGGCGCGCTCCGCGGCGCTGAGTTTCTGGCCACGCACCGGCACGAAGCCTGAGCGGATCCACTCGCCGATCGGCTTGGTGATCTCCGGCACGCCCTGGCTGCAATCGACGTCTTTGGGGGCGCGGACCTCATAGGCCCAGCGCAAGCCCGGCTGCCAGCCTTTGTTGGCGAGCTGCTGCGCGGCCGAGGCCAGCGCGTCGGGGATCGAGCGCCAGATGTCGATGCGGCCGTCACCATCGAAATCGACGCCGTGGTTGTAGAATTCCGAAGGCAGAAACTGCGTCAGCCCGGTGGCGCCGGCCCATGACGAACGCATGTCTTTTCGCGGCACGTGGCCCTCGCCGATGATCTTCAGCGCCATGATGAATTCGGTGCGGTACTGCTCCTTGCGGCGGCCGACATAGGCCTGCGTCGCCAGCACCCGCAGCGCGTCATAGGGCAGCCGGTAGCGGCCGAAATCGGTCTCGCGGCCCCAGATCGCCAACACCACGGTGGCCGGCACGCCGAAGCGCTGCTCGATCGCTGCCAGCGTGGCGCGATGCTGCTTGAGCAGGCGCTGGCCTTCTTGGGCCAGGCGAGCGATCGAGGCTTCCTTGACGTAGTCCGCCGGCACCTGGACGAACTCGGCCTGCGACGGCGCGCCGGTGGCCGGCCGGCCCGGCAGCAGCAGGTCGGGCAGCTTGTAGTCCGGCTCGAGCCCGGCGGTTTCCGCCTCGAAAGTGGCGCGCGGCACCCCGGCGTCGCGCGCCTCCGGCCATAACGATGCTATAAAGGCGGTGAAGCCGGCGTCGGCGGCGGCACACGCCACGGCCGGCGCGAGCAGCGTGAGCAAGAGCGACAGCAGGACCGCGAGGCGGCCGTTGAAACCCAGCAAGCGGCTCATGCTTCGGTCAGGTCGAGACGGTGTTCGATACGCTCGATGCGGTCCGACATGCGGTCAACCCGGTCGGACAGCTCGGCTACCTTGACATGGACCTGGGCCAATTCGACGTGAATCAAGGCGACTTCCCGCTCCACCGCACCGATGCGCTGCTTCACCTCGCGCATATCCTCGCGCAGCCCATCGACCCCGCCGCGGATGTGGCGCAAATGTTCGAGCACGAGGTTGTCGACGTCGGCCATCCTTGTTTGCTCTTGGCTCCGCGTGTCCGCCGGAAGACTACCACGCGCCCGGCCGCCGGCAACCCGGCTCCAGCCGCCTATCGCTGATGCGGCGCCCGGCTCATGCTTCGGTCAGATCGAGGCGGTGCTCGATCCGCTCGATGCGCAGGTCCATGCGGTCCAGCCGGTTCGACAGGCTGGCATATTGGCTTTCCAGGTTGCCGATGCGCTGCTTCACCTCGCGCATGTCGTCGCGCAGTCCGTAGACCGCGCCGCGGATGTGGCGCAAATGCTCGAGCACCAGGTTATCGGCGTCGCCCATGGCCTGCTCTGTGTTCAACTGCTCGACTGACAGCCTACCACGCGCGCGACGTCCCGCAACCCGCCGCGCGCTGATGCTCAAGCCTCAATGCGCGGCGTGCTTGGCGGCTTCGGTGGCGTCGTTGGACAATTTGTCGACATAGGCGATGCCGATCGCCGACAGGATGAACACGGTGTGGATGATGGTCTGCCACATCACCCCGGTCTCGGTGTAGTTGCCGGTGCGCGCCGAGCCCAGCGCGCCGGCTTCGATGAAGGTGCGCAGCAGATGGATCGAGGAGATGCCGATGATCGCCATCGCCAACTTGATCTTCAAGACGCTGGCGTTGACGTGGCTGAGCCATTCCGGCTCGTCCGGATGGCCCGCCAGGTTGAGCCGCGACACGAAGGTCTCGTAGCCGCCGACGATCACCATCACCAAGAGGTTGGAGATCATCACCACGTCGATCAGCCCGAGCACCGCCAGCATGATCTGCTGTTCGCTGAAATCGAAGGCGTGCGCGAACAGATGCCACAATTCCTTCAAGAACAGCACGACATAGACGCCCTGCGCCACGATCAGCCCGACATAGAGCGGCAGCTGCAGCCAGCGCGAGCCGAAGATCAGCATCGGGATCGGTCGCAGCCGCATCCCTTTCGGCGGCAACGGCGTTTCGGGCGTCATGGACATCGTTGGGGTCTCACTGCAGTCGGAGAATCGCGGACAGCCCGCGCGCCGCGGTTATATCCGAGGCCACGCGTGCGATTAGCGCGGCAACTGGCCGCAGCCGGATGGCCCGCCGCGCTACTTGATCGCGACGACGAACAGCCGCGGAAACCGCAGCAGCACCTTGCCGTCGGCCTGCGGCGGATAAGCGGCGGCGATCCGCGCGGTGTAGGCCGCGAGATAGGCCTTGCGTTCCGGCAGTTCCAAAGGATCGATGAACGGCCGCAGCCCGGTGCCCTTGACCCATTCGACGATCGCCATCGCATCGTCGAGCACGTGATTATACACGGTGTGCCAGATCTCCAGCCGGCTGCACAACGGCCGCAGCGCGTCGTAATAGGCCCCCGGCTTCGGCAAGTTGTCGCGCAGCTGCGCCGCCTCGGCGAGCTGATGCCGCCACGGCTCCTGGAACGCCACCTCGCGCATCATGATGTGCGACGGCTCGTCGAGATTGTCCGGCATCTGCACCGCCAGCACGCCGCCCGGCTCCAGCGCGCCCACCAGCCGCTGCATGTGCTTGAGATGGTTCGGCACCCATTGGAACACGGCGTTGGCGAACACCACGTCGGTGCCGACCGGCGGCGCCCAATGCGCGATATTGGCCTCGATGAAATTGTGGCCGGGCAGCCGCTCGCGGGCCTGCCGCAGCATGTCGGCGGAGGTGTCCACCCCGGTGACCCTGGCCTGCGGCCAGCGCCTCACCAGCAGCTCGGTGGAATTGCCCGGACCGCAGCCGATGTCCGCCACCCTGCGCGGATCGTCGAGCGGGATTTGCGCCAGCAGGTCGCGCGCCGGGCGGGTGCGCTCGTCCTCGAACTTCAGATACTGCTCGGCGTCCCAGTCGGCCATCCGTCGAATCCCCGTACACCCCGCCCCACCGCGCCCTGCCATTATGCCAGCACGCCCAGACGGGCAAGATACGAAATTGCGCGGAGAAAGTTTGACCGGTTGGGCCCGACGACCTCAAATCGCGGCGACGGGATTCAGCATCGCCGCAATCAGCAGCGGGCGCGCGGCCGGCGGGTGCTGCGGCTTGACCTTTCTGTATATGATGACAATATACAGCAATGGTCGATCTGAACCAAATGACCGGGTTCGATTGGGACCCGGGCAACAGCCGGAAAAGCACCGACAAGCATGGCATCAGCCAGGCGGAGGCGGAGCAGGTGTTTTTCAACGACCCGCTCATTGTGGCCGACGATGTCAAACACTCCACTGCCGAGCCGCGATTCAACGCTCTCGGCAAAACGAGCGAGGGACGACTGCTGCATGTGACTTTTACCTTGCGGCAAAGCAGCACACTGATCCGGGTGATCTCGGCTCGCGCTATGAACCGGAAGGAGCGGACGCTCTATGAAAAAGCTTAAGCCAATTCCCACCTTCAAAACCGAAGCCGAGGAACGGGAATTTTGGGAATCCGAAGATTCCACCGATTATGTCGACTGGAGCACGGCGCAACGCGTCCGCTTCCCCAACCTCAAACCGTCGACCACGGCGATCTCGCTGCGGCTGCCGGTCGGCCTGCTGGAGCAGATCAAGATCGCCGCCAACAAACGCGACGTGCCGTACCAGTCGCTGATCAAGATCTGGCTGGCGGAGAAGGTGGGGTAGGCTCGGCCGGGAAGCGCATGATTGACGCTGCAACACCCTGCTAGTCGCCTTTTTGATAAGTATTACGGAGCCTATCATGTCGACCACCGTAACAATCAAGGGCCAGATCACGCTGCCCAAGAAGGTCCGCGACGCCGCCGGCATCAAGCCGGGCGACAAGGTCGAGATTCGCAACACAGCGTCGGGGGGGATCTTCATAGGAAAATCCGGCTCCGAGGCGGATTATCTCAAGAAATTGCAGGCGATCGCGAAACGTTATCCGATCCACGGTAGCACAACGGACGAGATCATGCTCGAACTGCGAGGTGACCCGGCGGACGACTACAAGACGTGACGCTGATCGATACCAATATTCTGATCGACATTTTGTCGAGCGATCAGAACTGGCAGCCTTGGTCGGCCGCGGCGCTGCGACAGCAATCGCAGCACGGCGTTCTTCTGATCAACGAGATCGTCTACGCTGAGCTTTCCGGCCGCTATGCCAGCCAGCAGATGCTGGATGCCGTGATCGACGAGCTCGGACTTCGCTTCGAATGGCTCCCCAAGTCAGCCCTCTATATCGCCGGTCAGACCTTCAGCGCCTATCGGCGTTCCGGCGGCGTCCGAACCGCCATCCTCGCCGATTTCTTCATCGGAGCTCACGCTGTCGTGGCGAGAATTCCAATCCTGACACGAGACACCGGGCGATACCGCAGCTACTTCCCCGACGTCGAACTGATCGCGCCGCGCTGACGCGTGACCTACCGCGTCAGCTTCTTGTACTTCGCGCGATGCGGGATCACCGAGTCCTGGCCGAGCCTTCGCATCTTGTCCTTCTCGTAGTCCTGGAAGTTGCCTTCGAACCATTCGACGTGGCTGTCGTCTTCGAACGCCAGGATATGCGTGGCGATGCGGTCGAGGAACCAGCGGTCATGGCTGATGATCACGGCGCAGCCGGCGAAGTCTTCCAGCGCTTCTTCCAAGGCCCGCAGCGTATCGACGTCGAGGTCGTTGGTCGGTTCGTCGAGCAAAAGGACGTTGGCGCCGGATTTCAGCATCTTGGCGAGATGCACGCGGTTGCGTTCGCCGCCGGACAGTGAGCCGACCTTCTTCTGCTGGTCGCCGCCCTTGAAGTTGAACGACGAACAATAGCCGCGCGAATTGACCTCGCGCTTGCCGAGCAGGATCAGTTCGTTGCCGCCGGAGATTTCCTCCCAGACGTTCTTGTTGCCGTCGAGGCTGTCGCGCGACTGGTCGACGTAGCCGAGATGCACGGATTCGCCGACCGTGATGGAGCCGGCGTCGGGCTTCTCCTGCCCGGTGATCATCCGGAACAGCGTGGTCTTGCCGACGCCGTTCGGGCCGATCACGCCGACGATGCCGCCGGGCGGCAGCTTGAAGGTCAGATTGTCGATCAGCACGCGATCGCCGAAGCTCTTGCTGAGGCCTTCGACGTCGACCACGTTCTGGCCGAGCCGCTCCGCCACCGGGATGACGATCTGCGCGGTCTGGCTTTGCTTCTCGCTGGCCTTGTTGAGCAGCTCCTCATAGCGCTGGTAGCGCGCCTTGGATTTGGCTTGGCGGGCCTTCGGCGAGGCCGAGATCCATTCCTGCTCGCGCAGCAGGGTGCGCTGATGGGCGGCGTCCTCGCGGCCCTCCTGCTCCAGCCGCTTCTGCTTCTGCTTCAGCCAGGACGAGTAGTTGCCCTCGTAGGGAATCCCCTTGGCGCGGTCGAGTTCGAGAATCCAGCTGGTGACGTTGTCGAGGAAGTAGCGGTCATGGGTGACGATCAGGATCGCGCCCGGGTAGTTGCGCAGATGGCCTTCCAGCCACGACACCGATTCGGCGTCGAGATGGTTGGTCGGCTCGTCGAGCAGCAGCAGTTCGGGCTCGTCGAGCAGCAGCTTGCACAGCGCGACGCGGCGGCGTTCGCCGCCGGACAATTTGGTGACGTCGGCGTCGTCGGCCGGGCAGCGCAGCGCGTCCATCGCCTGGTCGACCTTGCTGTCGAGATCCCACAGCCCCGCGGCCTCGATCTGGTCCTGCAGATTGGTCATCTCGTCGGCGGTTTCTTCCGAATAGTTCATCGCCAGCTCGTTGTAGCGATCGAGGATCGCCTTCTGCTTGGCGACGCCGAGCATGACGTTGTCGCGCACGCTCAGCGCGGGATCGAGCTGCGGTTCCTGTTCCAGATAACCGACCCGGGCGCCCTGCGCGACCCAGGCCTCGCCGGTGAATTCCTTGTCGATCCCGGCCATGATCTTGAGCAGCGTCGATTTGCCGGAGCCGTTGACGCCGAGCACGCCGATCTTGGCGTCCGGATAGAACGACAGGTTGACGTTATCGAGCACCTTGCGGCTCGGATAGGTCTTGGACAGACCCTGCATGAAATAGACGAACTGGCGAGCCATCGTGATCCCTGAAAAGCCGTCGGATGTGTGGAAAAGGGTTGCCGCTGATGTAGCGGTGCGCCTTGCAAAGGGCAACCCGAGTGAACGCCGCGTTCAGATTTCATTAAGGATGGCGGTCCGATAAGGTCCGATCGCGGCAATTCGAACCAGTTTTTAATCAGTTCGGCAAACACTTGCTGCAAGCCCTGCGAGCACTGGCGATCGAGGCGGGGCACCCAACAACGGCATATGCCATGGCCCACGTCAGCACGACGTCGTCACCCTCTCCGCAGCAGGCCCTCGAGCCGCCGGCGCGGCCGTTCGAGGAAATCCGCGAATTCTGGCGGCAATTCTTCGTCGCGGCGTTCAGCCCGTATCGGCCGGAACTGCATTACATGCGTGGACCGGGACCCGCCTGGGAAGCCAAGCACGGCCGCCGGCGGAATTCACATTCGGACTGAGCGCGCGCCGCACCCGACGTTTTATTGCACTCACCGTTCTTCGAGCAACCTGTCCGGCTGAATCACTCACGCGCCCCACTGCGGCAGCGCGCTCCCCCTCCCCCTTGCGGGGAGGGGTTGGGGGTGGGGGTGGGGGTAGAGCGAGAGCCAGCGCTCGTTCAAGTCGAACGAGCCCGGTGCAATAGGGTCACGCGCACCATGAAGCGATCGGAATCGGTGCTTGTTGACCCCCACCCCGCCCCCTCCCCGCAAGGGGGAGGGGAGCAGAGGCGCTCGTCATTTTGGCCTAAACGTCAGAAAGCCTGGAAGTCTTGAGGTGAGTGCAATCAGCGCACCGTCACCGGCGCCGGCAGCGGCGGGACCACGGTTGGCGCGGTGCCGGGGACCGGCGAGACCTGCACCGCGGCGCCCGGGCCACCGATCGGCTGCGCCTGCGCGGTGGTGGTGGCGACCGCCGGCCGCGGACCGGCCGGCAACACCACCACGCGGGTGCCGACCTTGACGCGATCGAACAGGTCGGAAACGTCGTCGTTGAGCATGCCGATGCAGCCCGACGACACGAACTTGCCGATCGTCGAGGGCTGGTTGGTGCCGTGGATGCGGTACACGGTGGAGCCGAGATACATCGCCCGCGCGCCCATCGGATTGCCCGGACCGCCGGCCATGAAGCGCGGCAGATAGGGTTGGCGCTCGATCATCTCGGTCGGCGGATGCCAATCCGGCCATTCAGCCTTGCGGGAAACCTTTTGCACGCCGTTCCAGGTGAAACCGTCACGGCCGACACGGACGCCATAACGGATCGCCCGACCGCCGCCCAGCACGTAATAAAGGTGGGTGTTCGGGGTATCGACCACCAGCGTGCCCGGCGGCTCCTTGGTCGGGAAAGCGACTTCCTGGCGACGCAGATTCGGCGGCAACTCGAAATTGGTGTCGGCCTCCGGCTGTTCTTCCGGCGGCAACGCCGACAGCGTCACCGGCCGCCCGTCATTGCCGACCGCGCCATTTGGCGCAGCACCAGCCTGCGACGGTGCGCCCACGCCTTCCGGCGGGCGGACCGGACGGGTGTCATCGCCCGGATAGATGAAGCCGGCTCCGGGGCCGCGGCCGGAGTCATTGCCGCGATCCGAATAAGTCGGCTGGGTGCCGGCGGGACGATCGGAATAGATCACCGGCGGCGGACCGGCCGGACGGCCGTAGCGCGGATCGTCGGGCGACAACACCGGACCGAGCGGCACCTGGCTCTGCGACGGCGCACCGCGATCGGAATACACCGGCGCGCCGGCGGGGCGGCCATAGCGCGGATCATCGGGCGACAGCACCGGCCCCGGCGCGGGTAGCGCCACCGAACCTGGTCCGCGGCCGCCGTCTTCCTCGTCGAAGGCGTCGAAATCCGGCGTCGCGTCGGAGCCGCGCCGATATTCCGGCGTATAGGCCCCAGGCGGCCGCGTATACGAACCGTCCGCAGGAAGATTGCTCTGCGCGATGGCGAGCGGCATCGCCGCAGCGCTCGCCGCCACGGTCGCGAGAATCGTCAAAATGCGTTTGATCGTCATTACTTTTGTATAAACCTCAAGCCACACCGGATCATTAACGGGGATGGCGGACGATCACGGCACATTCAAGACAAAACCCCGCATTGCCGCCGAAATCGAGCATATTCTCCGGAACTTGAGAGATTTGTGATCGATCTTCGCCGATCGTGTTGTGCGGGCAACGGTGATCCGCAGCGCAGCGGTTTTTTCTGCGAGTCGCGCCGGCCCTTACGCTATTCTGATTCACGCTGATTCGCGGCGCCGTCCGCTGCGATTCGGCTGTGTTGTGTTGTCACCGCGTTCCCGATTGCTCGAAGCTCTTCGCCGCGGCGAAGGCGGAACAAGACGAATGCTCCCCGGATTCCGTTTTTTGTTCGCGGCGGTGATGTTGTCGATATCGCTGCTGGTTTTCGGCCTCGGCGCGGCGGCGTTGCTGCGCGCGTCGCACGAACAATTCGTGTCCACGCCGACCCTCCGCTTGCCCTCGTCGCTCGTCGCCCGGAGCCAACAGGCGCCGCCGCCGATGTTGACCATGTTGCGGGTCGATGCTGTGCCGGATCGTTCGCTGCAGCAGCAGGTCGGCCTGACGGCAGCGGCCGCCGCCGCGCAGCCGGCGGCAACCGAGCCGGTGGTGCCACAGCCGGTCGCGTCCTCCGCCGACGCGGCCGACGACCCCGCCTCGGCGCCGCCAGCGGCAAGCCCGCAAGCCGGCGCATCCGCCGCTCCGGTTTCGACGGTCAGCGACCCGACGGCTGCCACTGAAGCCGTGAACACCGAGGCGGTGCCCTCGGAACAGGACAACGGCGAAGCCGCCAACGTTGTTGCCGCGCTCGCCGATCCGCCGACGACCGCTGCGGCGGCACCGACCGCTGCGGCGGCACCGGCCCAATTCATTACGCCCGCGGAGCCGACACCGCCCGCCCCGCGCGATGCCAGTGTCGCCGAGCCGCCGGCCGACACGCTGGTCGACCGCCCAAGCCTCGACGAGGCCAGGATCGCGGCGCTGCCGCAGACGGTTTCAGCGACCGAGCTCGCCGCGCCGCCGAAGGTCGCCGTCAAGAAGAAAAAGAAGCGCGCGCAGGCGCGCAAACCGGCGAAGCGCCGCGTCGTCGGCCGGGCGCGGAGCCCGCGCCGAGCCGCAGCCGCGCCGGCGATTCCCTCGCCGTTCGGAAATTAGCCGCCGATCAGCTTACGCCGGTCGCCACCGGCGGCCCGTCCGGCAGGCCCCATTCCGCCCATGAGCCGTCATACAGCGCGGTACGATCGACGCCGAGCCGCGTAAGCGCCAGCGTGATCACCGCCGCGGTGACGCCGGAGCCGCAGCTGGTGACGATCGGCTGCTCGAGATCGACACCGGCAGCGGCAAACACCTCGCGCAACGCGCCGGGCGATTTCATCGTGCCGTCGGGATTGAGCAGATCGGTGAACGGCACGTTGAGGCTGCCGGGAATCCGGCCCGGACGGCGGCCCGGCCAAGGCTCGACCACCGCGCCCTGGTAGCGCTCGCGCGAACGCGCATCGACCACCTGCTCGGCTTTCGATGTCAGATTGCCGACCATCTGATCGATCCGCCGCAACCGCGCGGCATCGAACCGCGGCGCAAAGTCTTGCGCGCGCGGCACGACCTCGCCGATCTCGGTGGCGTGGCCGTCCGCGACCCAGGCCTTCAGCCCGCCTTCCAGCACCCGCACATTGTCGAAGCCGTACAGCTTGAAGCTCCACCAGGCGCGCGGCGCACCGAGATAGCTGCCGGAGTCGTACACCACCACCTGGCTGTCGGCGCCGACCCCGAGCGCGCCGACATAGCGAGCGAATTGCTCCGGCGACGGCACCATATGCGGCAGCGAATTGCCCGGATCGGCGACGGCGTCGACGTCATAGAACGCCGCGCCCGGGAGATGCCGCGCCAGATAATCCTCGCGCGCACTCGGCGGCCGCGCCGCCGGCATCTTGTAGGAGGCGTCGATCAGGCGAAGTTTCGGATCGGCGATGTGGTCGGCGAGCCATTGCGGCGAGACCAGCGGATCGTGAGTCGATGTCATGGGATAGGTCCGTGTTGGGTGCACTTAGTGAGCCGGAATCGAGGGCGTTGTCCAGGGCATGTGCGCGGCGTCGAGACGACGCGTGGCAGCTTCGCGCTTGTCGACGAAGACGGCGTCATCCTGAGGAATCCGGCGAAGCTCGAAGAGCGAAGCCGGGTGTCTCGAAGGATGGGTTGCGAGGTCGGAGCCGCCACGGACCGCAGCCGCATCCTTCGAGGCCCTCGCTACGCTCGGGCGCCTCAGGATGACGGCGCAGGCTTTCTCCGATGCCCTCACGCCTTCGCCTTGCGCGGCTCGACCTTTTCCACCGCGCCGCCGGCGTCGCGCCAGGCCGCAAAGCCGCCTTCGATATGCGCCACCGGATGCAGACCCATGTCCTGCGCGGTCTTCGCCGCCAGCGCCGAACGCATCCCGCCGGCGCAGTAGAACACGAACTTCTTGTCGCCCTGAAACACCGGCTTGGCATAGGGGCTGTCCGGATCGATCCAGAACTCCAGCATGCCGCGAGTGCAGGCAAAGGCGCCGGGAATCCGCCCCTCGCGCTCGATCTCGCGCGGATCGCGGATGTCGACGATCACCACGTCGTTGTCGGCGCCGACCTGATAGGCCGCGATCGCCTGCTGAGCGCTCAGCGTTTCGATCTGCGCGTTGGCTTCTTCGAGCAGCGCCTTGATGCCGCGGGTGATGTGCTGGGGCATTTAGATCCTACCATTTTCGGTCCCGTGTCCCGGACGCGGTGCAGCGCGTAGCGCTGCTCCGCAGAGCCGAGACCGTTACGGATGATGAGCTATTCGACATGACCCGACTGCGATCCGTGACGGCCCCGGATCTGCAGCGCACCACGCCGCAACAGCGGCGCGCTGCGCTGCGTCCGGGGCACAGAACTCCACCTCACCGCACCAATTCCTTCATCGCGGCCTCCAAGCCCTCCAGCGTCAAGGGATACATCCGCTCGGAGAACAGCCGACGGATCTGCTTGGTGGATTCCGAATAGTCCCAATGCCGCTGCGCCACCGGATTGAGCCACACCGCATGCGGATAGGTGCGGGTGACGCGCTCCAGCCAGAGCGCGCCGGGCTCCTCGTTGATGTGCTCGACCGAACCGCCCGGCATCATCAGCTCATAACTCGACATCGCGGCGTCGCCGACGAACACCACCTTGTAGTCGTGCGGATATTTGTGCAGCACGTCCCAGGTGGGCGTGCGGTCGGTGAAGCGGCGGCGGTTCTCTTTCCAGACGCCTTCGTAGAGGCAATTGTGGAAGTAGAAATATTCCATGTGCTTGAATTCGGCCTTCGCCGCCGAGAACAATTCCTCGACCTGCGAGACGTGGGAATCCATCGAGCCGCCGATGTCGAAGAACACCAGCACCTTGACGGCGTTGCGCCGCTCCGGGCGCATATGCACGTCGAGATAGCCGTGGTTGGCGGTCTGCTTGATGGTGGTGTCGAGATCGAGTTCGTCGGGCGCGCCGGTGCGGGCGAATTTGCGCAGACGGCGCAGCGCCACCTTGATGTTGCGGATGCCGAGCTCGACATTGCCGTCGAGATCCTTGAACTCGCGCTTGTCCCACACCTTGACCGCGCGCTGATGGCGGCTCTTGTCCTGGCCGATCCGCACGCCTTCCGGATTGTAGCCCTCGGCGCCGAACGGCGAGGTCCCGGCGGTGCCGATCCATTTGTTGCCGCCTTGGTGGCGTTCCTTCTGTTCCTTCAGGCGCTCGCGAAGGGTCTCCATCAGCTTGTCCCAGCCCAACGCCTCGATCTGTTTCTTCTCGTCTTCGGTGAGATATTTCTCCGCCAGCTTCTTCAGCCATTCGGCGGGAATCTCCGCCTTCTCCATGGCGTCCAGCAGGTTCTCCAGCCCCTTGAACACGGTGCCGAACACCCGGTCGAACTTGTCGAGATTGCGCTCGTCCTTCACCAAGGTGGCGCGCGACAGATAGTAGAAATTCTCCACGCTCTGCCCGGCGAGGTCGGCGTCGAGCGCCTCCATCAGCGTGAGGTACTCGCGCAGCGTCACCGGGACCTGCGCGTCGCGCAGCGATGTGAAAAATTGCAGGAACATGGTTGACAGATTGCCTGACCGCCCGCGTGCGTCAAGGGCCGTGACCGACGAAAGCCCTGCAACAGCAAAGCCGGCGCCCGCAGCGCTCGTCTCGACGCGGCGACGGCGGCGGCGCAGCGGCGCCCGGCTCTTAGCCCTCGGTAAAGTAAACCGGCGCTAAGCTGTGCTCCCGTCTGCCTCCGAGCGCTTTCCGAATGCCCCAACACACCCCCCGAATGGCCCGACTGCTCAGCCGCCCCGTGTCCGCCGCCATCGTGATCGCGCTGTTCGTTGCGGCGATGAGCGGCGCCGTGATCGGATTGGTGGCGTGGAAGGCCGCGACGGCGCGGCAAAGCGAACTCGCCCAGCGTTCCGCCGCGAACGAGAACCTGGCGCATTCGCTGGCCGAACAGGCCTCGCACGCGATCCAGTCGGTCGACGTCGCGATGAGCAACATCGCCGACACGCGACCGCTGCAGGCTGCGGATTCGGAGCGCAGCAGGCGCCGTCTGAGCGAGATCGTCGAGCGGCTGCCGCAGATCCACGCCATCGCCATCCTCGATGCCGACGGCAAAACCGGCACCTCCTCGCTCGCCGACCCGGTTCTTCCGGGCGACGCGCTGGCGTCCGACCTTGCTTATCACCGCGATCGCGCCGACCGTGCGCTGCACATCTTCGCGCTGCGGCTCGCCGGTCAATCCGGCGTCGGGCTGTCGAAGCGATTGTCCCACGCCGACGGCAGCTTCGCCGGTGTCGTGGTGGCGATCATCAACACCGAGCATTTCAGTGCGCTGTACCAGAGCTTTCAGCTCGGCAAGCGCGGCAGCGTCAGCATTCTGCGCGCCGACGGCGTGGTGCTGATGCAGTCGAAGCCGGCGCTGTCCGCGACCGCGTCGCGCCACGATCTGGCGCCGCAACCGTTGCCGGCGCCGTTCACCGGAACGCGCAAAGTCGTGGCCCGCGACGGCGGGTGGCGCCACTACGGCTATGCGCACGCGCCGCGCTACCCGATCGTCGTCGCGGTGTCGCAGCACGACGACGATATCCTGCAGGGTTGGCGCGACGGACTGCGCTCCGATATCGCCGTCGCGGCGCTGCTGTTGTGCTGCGTCGTGCTGCTGGCGGCCTTGCTCACCTCGCAATTCCGGCTGCGGCTCTCGATCGAGCGCGCGTTGCGCGAGCGCGAGACCCGCTACCGGCTGCTCGCCGACAACATCGCCGACGTGGTGATGCTGCTCGACCGCGACGCCAAGTTTCTCTACGTGTCGCCGTCGTCGCAAGCGGTGCTCGGTATCGAGCCCCGGCGACCGCTCGGACGATGCTGCTTCGACTTCATTCTGCCGGCCGACATCCGATCGGTGCGGCGTGCCGCAGCACGGTTGACCGATGCCACGGAAACCCGCACCGCGTTGTTTCGCATTGTGCGCGGCGACCGCGCGCAGGCCTGGGTGGAAGTCAATTTCAAGCTCGCCGCCTCCGGCGACCCGGACGGCCATGAGGTGGTGGCGGTGCTGCGCGACGTCACCGAGCGCCACAAGATGGAAGACGAACTCAAGGCGTTGAATTTCCGGCTCGCGGAACTGGCCACCACGGACGGCCTCACCGAGCTCGCCAACCGGCGCAGCATGGACGACTTCCTGCGGCTGCACTTTGCGGCACAGGATCAGCTCTCGCTGCTGTTGATCGACGTCGACCACTTCAAGCGCTTCAATGATAGGTTTGGCCACCAGGCCGGCGACGCTTGTCTCACGCGCATCGCCAAGGTGTTGGCGGAGGCCGCGCCGGCGCCCGGGCTCGCGGCGCGCTACGGCGGCGAGGAGTTCGCCATCATCCTGCCCGGCGTCGCCGAACCGCACGCGATTCGTATAGCCGAAGCGGTCCGCCTCACCATCGCGGCCCTGGCGATTGCACATCCAAACGGCGCCGCCACCACGGTCACGGTGAGCATCGGCATCGCCAGCAAGACCAAGGCCACCGCCAGCGAAGAGGACCTGGTGCGCGCCGCCGATCTGGCGATGTACGCGGCGAAACGAGGCGGCCGCAATCGCAGCGTCGCCAGTTCGTCGCTACCCGACGATGAGAGCGGAGTCGTGCCGCTCAATCGGCTGATCTCCGCGGGATGAACCGCCGTGGCGATGGGAAGCTGCCCCGTCGATGCCCGCCTGCCCTGGACCTCGGCGGTTTTTCAACTAGTGTGGTTCACCGCACACGCCATGAAAAACCACAGGGCAGACCACGGATGAAATTCACCGGCACCAAGGACTACGTCGCGACCGATGACCTCAAGATCGCCGTCAACGCCGCGATCGTCTTGGAACGCCCGCTGCTGGTGAAAGGCGAACCCGGCACCGGCAAGACGGTACTGGCCGAGGAAGTCGCGAAAGCGCTCGGCGCGCCGCTGTTGACCTGGCACATCAAGTCGACCACCAAGGCGCAGCAGGGCTTGTATGAGTACGACGCGGTGTCGCGGCTGCGCGACAGCCAGCTCGGCGACGCCCGGGTCTCCGACATCTCCAACTACATCAAGCGCGGCAAATTGTGGGAGGCCTTCACCCATCCGCAGCGCCCGGTGCTGTTGATCGACGAGATCGACAAGGCCGACATCGAATTTCCCAACGACCTGTTGCTCGAACTCGACCGCATGGAATTCCACGTTTACGAGACCGGCGAAACCATCAAGGCGGCGAAGCGTCCGATCGTGATGATCACCTCGAACAACGAGAAGGAACTGCCGGACGCGTTCCTGCGTCGCTGCTTCTTCCACTACATCAAGTTTCCCGACATCGACACCATGAACCAGATCGTCGAGGTGCACTTCCCCGGCATCAAGCCGCGGCTGGTCGCCGAGGCGATGCGGATCTTCTTCGAGGTCCGGGAGGTGCCGGGGTTGAAGAAGAAGCCATCGACCTCGGAATTGCTCGACTGGCTGAAGCTATTATTGAACGAGGACATGACGCCGGAGACGTTGCGCGAACGCGACCCGCGCAAGCTCATTCCGCCGCTGCACGGCGCGCTGTTGAAGAACGAGCAGGACGTGCATCTGTTCGAGCGGCTGGCGTTTCTGAGCCGGCGCGAGGTTTAACCCTCGCCGCCCAAAGCGACGCGATCAGCGCGATCACCGCAAGCGCGATGATCACCCCGCCATAGATGTAGGCAACGGTGGCAAGCCCGAGCCACGGCACGCCGAGCCCCGCGGCGATCGCCGGCAGGCTGAACGACAGGTAGGACTGCACGTAGAACGCCGCCAGCAGGCCAGCGCGCTGGTGCAATTCGGCGGTCGGCAGCAATGCGCGCAAGGTTGCGGAAAAACTCGAGCCGAAGCCGACCCCGGCCACCACGGTGCCGGCGAACAATTCAGCTACACTGTGCTGCTGAATGCCGAACAGCGAGATCGCGACGCCGAGCGCCAGCGTGCTGGTGCCGATCGCCATCAGCCGCTCCGCCGGCACAAACCGCAATAGCCCGACCGAGATCGCCGCGGTCAGCATCAGCGTCGCGACGACGCTGCCGCCGATCCAGGGCGAACTGGTGCCCATCGTCGTCGCCACCACCGTCGGCATCAGCGACAGATGGAATCCGCCGAGCGCCCAGGTCGCCACGCCGGCCGGCATGATCCGCAGCAGCACCGCCCGCGATTGCCGGGGCACACTGACCTGCGGTCGCAACGAGGCCAGCGCGCCGGGCTTGCGGCTGGCGCTTTCCGGCATCAGCCACAACAGCCCGATCATCAGCGCGGAGCAGCCGAGCAGCACATTATAGACCAGATGCAGCGGATCCGGCGCCAGACTGATCAGCGCGGCGGTGCCGAGCGCGCCGATCATCATGCCGATAAAGGCCGTCACGCTGTTGAGCAACGGCCCCTGCGTCCGATTGGTGTCGAGGATTGCCGCGCCCAGCGCCGTCATCGCGGTGCCGACGCAGAGTCCCGATACCGCGCGCGCCAGGATCAACTGCCCGACATTTTCCGCGCCGGCGAACAAGATCATCGCCGCGGCGTTCAACAGCAACGCCCCGAAGATCACCGGCCGCCGGCCGACATAGTCGGACAAGCCGCCGACGGTGAGCAACGCCGCGAGCAGGCTGAAGGCATAGACCGCGAACACCACGGTGACGACCAGCGGCGAAAGCTGCATCGACTGCTGATAGAGCGGGTACAACGGCGTCGCCGCGGTGCTGCTCGCCGTCACCAGAACGGCAGCGAGGAAACTGAACGCGGTCATGGCGGCGGGCGGCAGCCGATGGCGGGCGGGTGGACATGCCGGCACCGGCGCGGCGCAGATCTGCGGGCTGGCTTGCATCACGGCCTCCTTAAAGCTAAATGATTGTCTTAGACTAGGGGCAAAGGAGGCTTAACGCAAATGTTTTGCGTTAAAATCGTCGTCCTTGGGCGCATAGCCCCGTTGCAAGGCATTCATCATGGCGGTCAGGGAACAGATCCGGGTCGGCGGGCGTAGCGCGCGGATCCAGGCCGCCGTGCATCAGGCCGTGAAAGACCTCAGCACGACGACGCCGCGCGACGAGCTCACGGTGCCGCAGATCGCCGCCGAGGCCGGGGTCACGCCGTCGACGATCTATCGGCGCTGGGGCGATCTCGGCGCCCTGCTCGCCGACGTCGCGGTGGAGCGGTTACGGCCGATCGCCGATCCGGAGGACACCGGGGCAGTCGAAACCGACCTGCAGGCCTTCGTCGACCAATACGCCGAAGAGATGTCATCGCCGGTCGGCCGCGCTTTGCTGCGCGACGTGTTCGCATCCGCGGAGAGCTTCCCGCTGCAATGCGCCGGCTTCATCCAGAATCATCTCACCATCATCGCGGCACGGGCGAAGGCGCGCGGCGAACAGCCGTTCGCGGTCGATGAGCTGATCGACCACGTGGTGGCACCGATCCTCTATCATATCCTCTACGATGATCGCGAGATCACGCCGGACTATTGCCACGCTTTGCTCGCGCGTCTTCACTCGCTGCCGCAAGGACGCTGAGCGGGCCGTCGACGCGACGCGACATCATTGCAAGGAGTCTCTTGCGACCAAGCGATCCCGAGCTACCTGGTGTCACAGCTTCGCTTTCGCGGCGCGCCACCGCAGCTCATTGACAAGTATCGGATGACTTTTTGCACCCAGCTTGCGGCGCGTGGGGTGTGCGCCTAGCGCAGCTCTTCGCCGAGATCGAACAACGGTTCGAAGTTCCACTGCGGCCGCACCATCACCTGGCAGCCCTTCTCGAACGGCAGCACGCCGACGGTGCGTTCGTCGCGGACGATCTCGACCGACCAGTTCTTCGAGGCGTCCGGATGCTGCTGCACCAGACGTCGGATCACGCCAGCGGCGAACAGCGTCGCATCGATGTCATCGTCGAGCGCGGCCCCGTCGTGGCCCGGGCCATCGACGCGGTTGATCGGATCGCAAATGTGAAATCGATAAAACGGCATGACCCCACTTTGCCCGGTCGGCTTGAAAACGAAATGATGTATGTCAAATCGGAACCCTGGCGGGGTGCGGGAACGACCACCAAATCCCAGAAAACTTCCAGTTTTGATCGCGACGCCGACCGGTACGTTGTTCGCCTAGCGCAACCGGCCATTGAGTTGAAAGTCGAGGTGCGCCTTCACCGTCGGCCATTCGGCGGCGACGATGCTGTAGACCACGGTGTCACGCAGCGTCCCGTTGGGCGCGAGCTGATGACTGCGCAGGATACCGTCCTGCTTGGCACCAAGTCGTTCGATCCCGCGTCGCGACGCGTGGTTGAAGAAATGCGTACGAAACTCGACCGCGATGCAACCCATTGCCTCGAAAGCATGGGCGAGCAGCAAGAGTTTGCATTGGGTGTTGACGCCGCTGCGTTGCACCCGCCTGGCGTACCAGGTCGAGCCGATCTCGACCCGGCGATTGGCAGCGTCGACGTGCATATAGCTGGTCATGCCGGCGATCGCGCCCTGGCCGTCCTTGACGGTGAAGGGCAGCATCGCGCCAGTGCTGTGCAGCGCCAGCCGGCGGGCGATCTCGGCCTCCATCGCCTCCGGCGCGGGAATCAACGTGTACCACAGCTTCCACAACTCGCCGTCCTGAACCGCCGTGATCAGCCCGTCGCGATGCGCGGGCGCCAAGGGCTCCAGCGTGGCGTGCGGGCCGCTGAGCGTGATCGGTTGCAGCCAAGGCATCGGGAGTCCTCCAAGGATGTTCGGGCGCGCCAGCTTTGCAAGCCGCGCCGCCGCGATGCAACCGTTTGCGCCGAGCGACGACGCGGCAATGCAAGGAATGTGATCCGCGTGTGCCGCGGCCCGGCGTAGTTCGCTTTGCGAACAATCGCCGGATAGTTCGTGGAAAGTCCGCGGCGGCGCCGCGGCTTTCCACCGCGGATAATTAACAAACAATCAATGCGCCGGCGCCGACCACGGCCGGCGCAGCGGCGTCACCTCCGCCGATCGTCGTTATCCCAGCGAAAACAACGCGCGACAGCCGCGCAGCGCGGTCGCGGCGCGCTGCGCGCCGCAACCCGAACGATCCCGGCCTGGCCGCGCCGGGCCATGCTTAACGCTTTGTCCAACAACATCTTGCATATTTGCCCAATTCAGAGGCGCGACAACGCGGTCGATTGATGCAACACGAAACACTTTCCGCCGGCTTCGGCACGGTCATTTCGGTCCGCGGATCGCTGGCCCGGATTGGGCTATTGGCGGCCAGCAAGCTGGAACGCGCCGAGGTGCGCGCCACCGTCGGCCGCTTCATCTCGATCCGCTGCGCCAATTCGACCATCGTGGCGATGATCACCGAGGTGACCTGCGAGAACATGTCGCCCGCCGACGATTATATCGCGATCGCCTCGGTCGACCTGCTCGGCGAAATCGTCAACGCGTCGGTCCGCCCCAAATTCCAGCGCGGCGTCACCAACTATCCGACCATCGGCGACGCCGCCGAACTGATCACCAGAGAGGAATTGCGCGCCGTCTATGCGCCCACCGGCTCCGACCAGATCAACGTCGGCACGCTGCAGCAGGACCAGTCGGTGATCGCCTATGTCGACGTCGAAGAAATGCTGTCGAAGCATTTCGCGGTGCTGGGCTCCACCGGCGTCGGCAAATCCTCGGGCGTGTCGCTGCTGCTCAATGAAATCCTGAAATCGCGTCCGCATCTGCGGATCTTCCTGCTCGACGTCCACAACGAATACGGCCGCTGCTTCGGCGACCACGCGCTGGTGCTCAATCCGCGCAATCTGAAGCTGCCGTTCTGGCTGTTCAATTTCGAAGAGATCGTCGACGTCTTGTTCGCCGGCCGCCCCGGCGTGCCGGAAGAACTGGATATTCTGGCCGAGGTGCTGCCGATCGCCAAGGGCGTCTACACGCAATATCAGAACTCCGACCGCATCGGACTGAAGCGGGTCGATCCGAAGACCATCGGCTACACCGCGGACACGCCCGTTCCGTATCGGCTGGTCGACCTGATCTCGCTGATCGACGAGCGGATGGGCAAATTGGAGAACCGCTCCTCGCGCATCATCTATCACAAGCTGATCTCGCGGATCGAAACCGTGCGCAACGACCCGCGCTACGCCTTCATGTTCGACAACGCCAATGTCGGCGGCGACACCATGGCGGAAGTGATCAGCCATCTGTTCCGGCTGCCCGCCAACGGCCGGCCGATGACCATCATGCAGCTCGCCGGCTTCCCCGCCGAAGTCGTCGACTCGGTGGTCTCGGTGCTGTGCCGGATGGCGTTCGATTTCGGGCTATGGAGCGACGGCGTCTCGCCGTTGCTGTTCGTCTGCGAAGAAGCGCATCGCTACGCCTCCGCCGACCGCAACATCGGTTTCGGCCCGACCCGCAAGGCGGTGTCGCGGATCGCCAAGGAAGGCCGCAAATACGGCGTCTATCTCGGCCTGGTGACGCAGCGGCCGGCGGAGCTCGATCCGACCATCATCTCGCAATGCAACACGCTGTTCGCGATGCGGCTCGCCAACGAGCGCGACCAGGCGCTGCTGCGCTCGGCGGTGTCGGACGCCGCCGCCAATCTGTTGTCGTTCATTCCCTCGCTCGGCACCCGCGAGGTGCTGGCGTTCGGCGAAGGCGTGGCGTTGCCGACCCGGCTGCGTTTCAAGGAAGTGCCGCCGCATCAATTGCCGCGTTCCGAGGCCACCATCGCCACCGTGCCCTCGGTGGCCGCCGGCCATGACATGCACTTCGTCAGCGCGGTCTTGGAGCGCTGGCGCGGCGCCACCTCGCACCGCGAGGTGCCGAACGATCCCGGCCCGACCGAGCGACCGATCGCCCGCAGCATCGAGGCGCCGCTGCTGCAGCCCTCGCTCGGGCTCGACCCGGACCGCTTCTCGCTGTTGAAAAAGCCGCTGCGCTGATCGGCGCGGCGCCGCCGGCTTGCTTTCGCCGCGGCCGCGACCGACACTGCGCCTTCTCAGTTCGCCGGATCCTTCGCCATGCCGTCGCCGATCGCCCCGCGATTTCCCGTGCCCGCCCTCGACCAGCTGCCCGACGACATCCGCCAGCGGATTTTGGCGGTGCAGGAAAAGTCCGGCTTCGTGCCCAACGTGTTCCTGACGCTAGCCTATCGGCCGGACGAATTCCGCGCCTTCTTCGCCTATCACGACGCGCTGATGGAGAAGGACGGCGGCCTGACCAAGGCGGAGCGCGAGATGATCGTGGTGGCGACCTCGGCTGCCAATCAATGCCACTACTGCGTGATCGCCCACGGCGCCATCCTGCGGATCCGCGCCAAGAACCCGCAGATCGCCGATCAGATCGCGGTGAATTATCGCAAGGCCGACATCACCGCGCGGCAACGCGCGATGCTGGACTTCGCCATGAAGGTGTCGCGCGCCGCCGAGACCGTATCCGCGCAGGATATCGACGAGCTCAGCCGCCACGGCTTTTCCGACGACGAGATCTGGGACATCACCGCGATCGCCGCGTTCTTCGCGCTGTCGAACCGGCTGGCCAACGTCACCGCGATGCGGCCGAACGACGAATTCTACCTGATGGGCCGACTGCCGAAATAACGGCGGCGAAGCGAGGCTGTACGTTGATCGAGTGGTCGGAGATCGTCCTGCGCCTTGGCGTCGCTACCCTGGCCGGTGGCGCGATCGGACTCAATCGCGACCTGCACGGCAAGCCGATCGGCGTCCGCACGCTGGGGCTCGTCAGCCTCGCCTCCGCGGTGGTGGTGATGTTGGCCGATCCCGGCGACAGCGTCGGCCGCATCACCGACGCCACCAGCCGGGTAATTCAGGGCATCCTGACCGGCATCGGGTTTCTCGGCGCCGGCGTGATCATGCGCTCGCCGCACCGCGCCAGGGTCCGCGGCCTGACCAGTGCCGCCTGCACCTGGCTCACCGCCTGCGTCGGCATCGTTTGCGGCGCCGGGCAATGGCGCATCGTCGGCGTGGCGCTGGCGATCGCCTTCGTCATCCTGCTGATCGGCGGCCCGTTGGAGCGCACGCTGCATCGGCTGCTCGGCGGCAAGGACGAGCAAGCGGAAAAGCCGCCCGCCGGGACAGCGCCGGGCGATGCAGGCGCCGTCGACGCCGCCGGACCTGATCGAACAACCAAGCCAGAGTGATGACCAAGCGTCCCCAGCCAACAACCACCAAACGGCGCATCGTTCACTTCGGTGGCCACGAGATCGTCACCGAAGGACTCGAACTCGGCTTCTGGGCCGACATCAGCCATCGCTGCATGACCGCCTCGTGGCCGAGCTTCATCGCCGGCGCGGCCGCGGTGTTTCTGATCTTCAATGCGGTGTTCGCGCTGTTTTACTGGATCGGCGACCAGCCGATCGCCAACGTGCCGGGCGGCGCCTATATCGATTTCTTCTATTTCAGCATCGAAACGCTATCGACCGCCGGCTACGGCGACATGCACCCGCAGACCCATTACGGGCATTTCGTCGCCACCGTCGAACTGTTCACCGGCATCTTTTCGATGTCGCTGATGACCGGGCTAATCTTCGCGCGGTTCTCCCGCCCCAACGCGCGGGTGATGTTCGCCAAGCGTCTTGTGGTGTCGACCCATGACGGCCAACCGACCTTGATGGCGCGGTTTGCCAACGAGCGCCACAACATCGTCAGCCATGCCACCGCGCAGATCTCGCTGTTCAGGACCGGCATCAGCAAAGAGGGCCATCGCTACGGTCATTTTACAGACTTGGCGCTGACCCGCGGCGACAGCCCGGTGTTGGCGCTGAGCTGGATGCTGTACCACGTGATCGACGCGCACAGTCCGCTGCATGGCCTCGGCCCGGACGATCTCAAGGCCGTCAACGCGCACTTCGTGGTGCTGGTTTCGGGCTACGACGAGACGGCGGCGCAGACCGTCCGCTCGCGGCAAACCTACTTCCTCGACGACGTCCGTTTCGGCGAACATTATGCCGACATCGTCAGCGTGTCCGACAATGGCCGGGTCCGGATCGACTATAGCCGGTTCCACGACACTGAACCGGACCTCGATCCGCGCCATCCGGAGCCACGAAGCTAATATGCAAATCGGCTGACGGTTTCCGGTTGTGGTCCGCGAGATTTTTCTCCAAACTACGCCGACGCGCTGTGAGTACTGCATCGCGTGGCGGATTAGCAGCCATGAAGGCTCAGCGACCTATCATTGCCGACGATGATCACCGCGTGCTGCAGTTCCGGCCGCGCGCCGCCGCGGCGCTGCCGCCCGACCAACACGCCGCGCCGCGGCGCAAGGGAACCGCGCCGACGCCCTCCGCCGCCGACTCCGCGCAGCACCAGCCCAGCGCCCACCAGTCCGACGAGTTCCGGCATCGCATGCTGGCCAATCTCGCCGCCTTCGGCTTCACCATCGCGCTGACCGCGATCGGGATCTGGCTCGCGGTCAATATCGCCGATCTGCGCAAGACCCAGGACTGCGCGTTGATGGGACGGCGGGACTGCGCCCACATCGCCAGTCCGCAAGGCTGAGCCCCTCGGAACATGATACCGTTCTGATGTTTCCGCGCCATTGAACTCCGGCCAGCGCTCCGTTATACGGGCAAACGATCGCTTCCTTGCCGCGCGGAGCCGTCCGGGGGACGCTTGGTTTTGGTTCCTGCAGCGGGCAAATTCTCTTCACAATATCAAAGGCTTCATGATGACTTCCACATTTGATCGGGTCGCCACAATCATTGCGGAAACCTGCGACATCCCGCGCGACACGATCACGCCGGAAAGCCACGCGATCGACGATCTGGGGATCGACAGCCTGGACTTCCTCGACATCGCCTTCGCCATCGACAAGGCGTTCGGCATCAAGCTGCCGCTGGAAAAGTGGACCCAGGAGGTCAACGACGGCAAGGCGACCACCGAGCAGTATTTCGTGCTCAGCAATCTCAGCGCCCGGATCGACGAACTGGTCGCGGCCAAGGGCGCGTAGCGCCCAAGCCCATGAACCTTGCTTATTTCCACCTGATCGACCGGATCGTCGCGCTCGACGTCGACAAGCGCAGCATCATGGTCGAGGCCCAGGTTCCGCAAGAAAGCACCATCTTCGAGGGGCATTTTCCCGGCTATCCGTTGATGCCGGGCGTGCTGTTGATCGAGACGATGGCGCAGACCTCGGGCTGGCTGCTGCTCGGGCTGATGAAATTCGAACGGATGCCGTTCCTCGCCGCGGTGAAGGAAGCCAAGATGCGCAGCTTCGTCACCCCGGGAGAATTGCTGACCATCGAGGCCAGCATCATCCACGAAGGATCCGGCTACAGCATGACCTCCGCCAAGATCTCGAGCGGCGACAAGCTGGCCTGCAACGCCACCCTCACCTTCCGTCACGTGCCGTTCCCCAACGCGGACCTGCGCGGACACATGGCCGTGATGGCTGAACGCATTGGTTTCCCGCAACAGGCGATCGCCCATGGCTGAGACGCGCACGAATGCAACGCAACCGGTAGAAGCCTGGATCACCGGGATCGGCCTCGCCAGTTCGCTGACCGAAGGCCTCGACGCGCATTGGGAGGCGCTGAACGCGCGCCGCGTCAATGTCGATACCCAGAGCCTCGCGCCCTATGTGGTGCATCCCTTGGCGCCGATCAGCTTCGACCGGCAGATCCCGAAAAAGGGCGACCAGCGGCAGATGGAAGCCTGGCAGCGGATCGGCACCTACGCCGCCGGTCTGGCGCTGGAATCCGCCGGCCTCAAGGGCAACAAGGACATCCTGTCGAAGATGGACATGATCGTCGCCGCCGGCGGCGGCGAACGCGATCTGGCGGTCGATTCGGCGATCCTCAACGCCGAGGCGCAGGGCAATACGCCGCCGGGCTTCCTCAACGAACGGCTGATGAACGATCTGCGGCCGACGCTGTTTCTCGCGCAATTGTCCAACCTGCTCGCCGGCAACATCGCCATCGTGCATGGCGTCACCGGATCGTCGCGCACCTTCATGGGCGAAGAGCCCGCCGGCATCGACGCCGCGCGGATCGCGCTGGCGCGGATCGCCGCCGGCCAGAGCGACATCGCGCTGATCGGTGCTGCGCAAAACGGCGAGCGCAAAGATCTGTTGATGCTCTACGAATTCGGCGACTTCAGTCTGAAGGACGCCTACACGCCGGTGTGGCAGCGCGAACCCAAGGGCGGCTTCGCGCTCGGCTCCGGCGGCGCCTTCCTGGTGATCGAATCGCGCGCCCATGCCGAGGCCCGCGGCGCCAAGCCGTTCGCGCGGCTGGGCAGCGTGGTCGCCGATCTGGCCCCGCGCAAGCAGCCGGGCGAAGTGACGGCGACCTTGCAGAAGCTATGGTCCAGGCTCGGTCCGGTGCAAGCCGGCGCCGCCGCGATCATCACCGGCGCCACCGGCGCCGAACCGGTCACCTCCGAGGAGCGCGCGTTTCTGCGCCAGCACGCCGAACTGCCGGTGCGCGCCAGCGGCAGCAGCTTCGGCCACATCATGGAAGCGCAGTTTCCGCTCGGCATCGCGCTCGCCGCGTTGTCGATTTCGCGCGGCGCGTTGTTTGCGCCGAACGACCCGACCGGGTTCGAGCGCGAGATGTCCGGCGCGCCGAACCAGATCGTGGTGATCGGCACCGGCCACTGCCGCGGCGAAGGCATGGCGCTGGTGGAGTCGATCAGTTGAACCCGTACCCGACGGAGTTGTCATGACAGCAACGCGCGACAAGTTCGGCCGACCGATCGTCGTCATCACCGGCATGGGCGTGGTGACCTCGCTCGGCGCCGGCAAGACCGACAACTGGGCCAAGCTGATCGCCGGTGAATCCGGCATCCGCACCATCACCCGATTCCCGACCGACGGTCTGAAGACCACGATGGCCGGATCGATCGACTTCGTGCCGGTCGAGCCGTTTTCTTCGACCGTGCTGTCGGAGCGGCTCGCCGACATCGCCACCGAAGAGGCGATCGCGCAGGCCGGCATCGGCCGCAAGGGTGACTTCCCCGGCCCGCTGTTTCTCGCGGTGGCTCCGGTCGAGCTGGAATGGGCGGCGCGGCGCGATCTTGCGGCTGCGGTCGAGCGCGACACCGAGATCAACTATGACTCACTGCTGCGGGTCTCCGGCGGTGGCAAGTTTGCGCATTACCACCGCCGCTTCATGTTCGCCTCGGTGGCCGACCATCTCGCCGACACCTACGGCACCAAAGGCTCGCCGATTTCGCTGTCCACCGCCTGCGCATCGGGCACCACCGCGATCCAGCTCGGCGTCGAGGCGATCCGCCGCGGCGACGTCGACGCCGCGCTGTGCGTCGGCACCGACGGGTCGGTCAATCCCGAG
The DNA here is from genome assembly GCF_000013745.1 of Rhodopseudomonas palustris BisB18. Lineage (GTDB taxonomy): Bacteria > Pseudomonadota > Alphaproteobacteria > Rhizobiales > Xanthobacteraceae > Rhodopseudomonas_A > Rhodopseudomonas_A palustris_F. The sequence continues at coordinate 2,310,421 of NC_007925.1, read as the reverse complement.
GCGCTGATCCGGTTTTCGCTGCTGTCGGCGCTGTCGACCCAGAACGATCCGCCGCAGGCCGCGGTGAAGCCGTTCGCCAAGAACCGCGACGGCTTCGTGATGGCCGAAGGCGCCGGCGCGCTGGTGCTGGAAAGCTACGAGTCGGCGACCGCGCGCGGCGCCAAGATCCTCGGCATCGTCGCCGGCTGCGGCGAGCTCGCGGATTCCTTTCACCGCACCCGCTCCAGCCCCGACGGCAAGCCGATCGTCGGCTGCGTGCGCAATGCGTTGTCGGACGCCGGCCTGGTGCCGGAGCAGATCGACTACATCAACGCCCACGGCACCGGCACGCCGGAAAACGACAAGATGGAATATCTCGGCATCTCCACGGTGTTCGGCGAACGCGCCACCACCATTCCGGTGTCGTCGAACAAGTCGATGGTCGGCCACACGCTGTCCGCCGCCGGCGCCGTCGAGGCGATCTTCTCGCTGCTGACGCTGGAGCATCAGCGGATCCCGCCGACCATCAATTACGACGTGCCCGACCCGGCGATTCCGTTCGACGTGGTGCCGAACGTGGCGCGCGACGCCCGCGTCACCGCGGTGATGTCGAACTCGTTCGGCTTCGGCGGCCAGAACGCCTCGCTGATCCTGACCGGCGAACCGGGCTAGCGCCGTCCGGCAACCGTGCGCCGAGGAGCGCGGCTTCCCCTCTCCCTTCGGGAGAGGTCGGCGCGTTGCCGACACCGCGCGGTTCGGCGCGCTGCGCCCGCCTCCGCCCATCCGCCCTTGAGTTAATGCGCCGGGCGGTTGACGCCTCGGCTTCAAGGGGCGATACGCAACCAGCGGAAATCCCGCCTTTTCTTCCGGAACACCATCTTATGCGCGCGCTCACCCTCGTCGCCGACCGCCAATTGGTGGTTGCAGAACTTCCCGATCCGCCGCCGCCGGCCGTAGGCGAAGTGCAGATCCGCGTCGGCGCGGTGGCGCTGAACCACATCGACGTCTGGGGCTTTCGCGGCATGGCGTTCGTCAAGCGCAAGCTGCCGATCGTGGTCGGCGCCGAAGCCGCAGGCGTCATCGCCGCGGTCGGCGACGGCGTAAGCCGGTTCAAGGTCGGGCAGAAGGTCGCGATGTATGGCGCGCTGACTTGCGGCCACTGCAAGCCCTGCGTTGAGGGCCGCGACAATTTCTGCGAGAACGTCGGCGGGCTGATCGGCTTTCACGTCGACGGCTTCGCCCGCGAATTGCTCAACATGCCGGAACGGCTGGTGATCCCGGTCCCCGACAATGTCAGCGTGCGCGACGCCGCCTGCGCGCCGATCGCGTTCTCCACCGTGCAGCACATGCTGTTCGACAACGCCAAGCTGCAGCCTGGCGAAACCATTCTGGTGCACGCCGGCGGCTCCGGCATCGGCACCGTCGCGATCATGATGGCGAAGGCGATCGGCTGCACCGTGATCACCACGGTCGGCGACGACTCCAAGATCGAAGGCGTGAAAGCGCTGGGGGCCGACCACGTCATCAACTACCGCAACGACCGCTTCGAGCACGAGACCCGCAAGATCACCAAGAAGAAGGGCGTCGACGTGGTGTTCGAACACGTCGGCGCCGACACCTTCAACGGCTCGCTGCTGGTGATGAAGCGCGGCGGCCGCCTCGTCACCTGCGGCTCGACCTCCGGGCCGACCGCGACGATCAACCTGATGCAGCTGTTTCAGCAGCAATACCGCATCTTCGGCTCGTTCGGCGCCAGCATCCGCAACATCGAACAGAGCCTGGAGAAGATGGCCTCCGGCATGCATCCGGTGATCGACACCGAAGTTCCGATCGAGGACGTCGAAGTGGCGCTGAAGCGCATGGAAAGCCGGCAGGTGTTCGGCAAAATCATCGTCAAACTGTGATGAACCGGCTGTTGCTCCGATCCGCGGCGATCGCCCGCACCGCCGCCAAGTCGGCGATTGGCGCCGTGGTCGGCGCGCTGGCGGTCGGGCTGTTGCGAACCACGCGGCATTTCGATCCGATCGCCACCGCGGATTTCTTCGGCCGCATCACGCGCAAGATCGGCCCGCATCTGTCGGAGCAAAAAATCGGCCGCGCCAATCTGGTCGCGGCGTTCCCGGACAAATCGCCGGACGAGATCGACAAGATTCTTGACGGCGTGTGGGACAATCTCGGTCGGCTCGCCGCCGAATTCGCCCATCTCGACCACGTCTGGCAGCTCGATCCCGAGCATCCGGAGCGCGGCCGCATCGAGATCACGCCGCGCACGCTGGAATTGTTCGAGAAGCTCAGGGACGACGGCAAGCCGGCGCTGATCTTCGCCAGCCACCTCGGCAATTGGGAATTGCCGGCGGTCGCCGCCGCAGCCCACGGGCTCGACACCGCGGTGCTGTATCGCCCGCCCAACATCGCCGCCGCCGACCGCATCGTGCAGCAATTGCGCGCGGTGAAGATGGGCACGCTGGTGGCATCCGGCGCCACCGCGCCGTTCAAGCTGGCGCAGGCGCTGCAGGACGGCAAGCACACCGCGATGCTGGTCGACCAGTGGTTTTCCAAAGGCGTCGAGGTGACGTTTTTCGGCCGCAAGACCCGCGCCAATCCGCTGTTGGCGCGGCTGTTGCGGCAGATCGACTGCCCGATCCATGGCGTGCGCATCATAAGGCTGCCGAACCACCGCTTCCGCGCCGAACTCACCGAAGAAATTCCGCCGGTCCGCAACGCCAAGGGCGAGATCGACATCCAGGGCACCATGCAGGTGATCACTTCGACGATCGAGACCTGGGTCCGCGAATATCCCGATCAGTGGCTGTGGCTGCACCGGCGCTGGCGGTAGCGGCGCTGGTGTAATCCCGCGAGGTTTCCACATCGGAAGCACGGCGGCCTCCCCAATCAGGACCGTCATTCCGGGGCGCGAGGCCGCAGGCCGAGCGAGCCCGGAATCCATACTCCCTGCAGGGGTTATGGATCCCGGGCTCACTCGCAGCTATCGCTGCTCGTGCCCCGGGATGACGGTTTGTTGTGATGTCGAGCGCCGCGATTCAAATTCCGACGATCCGCTACATCCCGGTCTTCACCTTGGTCCACAGCCGGTTGATCACCCGCTGGGTGGCGGCGTCGCGCGCGGTGATGACGAACAGCCGCTTCTCGGTCGCCGAATCCGGAAACACCATCTTGTTGCCGATCACCTTCGGATCGATCAGCTTCTGGCTGGCCAGATTGCCGTTGGCGTAGGACAGGAAGCCGGAATTCTTCGCCGCGACGTCGGGGCGGTACAGATAGTTGATCAGTTCGTGCGCCTCGGCGACGTTCTTGGCGTCGGCCGGGATCGCCAGATTGTCGAAGAACATCTGCGCGCCTTCCTTCGGAATCGAATAGCCGATCTCGACGCCATTGTTGGCCTCGGCGGTGCGGCTGCGCGCCTGCATGATGTCGCCCGACCAGGCGACCACCAGGCAGATTTCGCCGGTCGCTAGCGCGTTGAGATATTCCGAGGAATGAAACTTGCGGACATAGGGTCGGATCTTGCCGACCAGATCGGCGGCTTTTTCCAGATCGGCCGGCTTGGTGGAGTTCGGATCGAGGCCGAGATAGGTCAGCGCAGCCGGCAAAATATCATCGGGCGAGTCCAGCATGTGCACGCCGCACTCGGTGAATTTCGCCAGATTCTCCGGCTTGAACACCGTGGCCCAGCTGTCGATCACAGCGCCCTCGCCGAGGATCTTGCGCACTGCGGCGACGTTGTAGCCGATCCCGGTGGTGCCCCACATGTAGTTCGCGGCAAAGCGGTTGCCGGGATCGTAGGTCGCCAGCCGCTTGGTCACGACGTCCCAGGCGTTGCCGAGGTTCGGCAGCTTCGCCTTGTCGAGCTTCTGGAAAATATTGGCGGCGATCTGCCGCTGCAGGAAATACGCGGTCGGAACCACCACGTCGTAGCCGGATTTTCCCGCCAACAGCCGCGTTTCCAGCGTCTCGTTGCCGTCGAAGGTGTCGTAGATCACCTTGATGCCGGTCTCGCGGCTGAACTCGTCGAGCACGCCGGGGGCGATGTAGTTCGACCAGTTGTAGAAGTTGACGACGCGCTGTTCGGCGCGGGCGGGCGACAGCAGTAGGACCGCGCAACCGATCATGGCTGCGACAAAGCGCAATTTTTGCAAGCCGGTCGAACAGCGCATCGTATGGTCCTAGCGTCGGTGCACCGCGTCCGACAGCCGCTCCAGCGCGGTGTCGATGGTGGCGTCCTTCTTGGCGAAACAGAACCGCACCACCGAGGTCACCGCGTCCTCTTCGTAAAACGCCGAGACCGGAATCGCGGCGACCTTGTAGTCGGTGACGATCCGCTTGCAGAACGCCTCGTCAGTCTCGTTGAGCCCGAGCGGCGCCAGATCGACGGTGAGAAAATAGGTGCCCTGCGACTGGATCACCGGAAAGCCGATGCTCTTGAGGCCGCTGGCCAGCCGGTCGCGGCTGACCGCGAGCTCCTTGCGCATCTGCAGGAAGTAATCGTCGGCCTTGCCGAGCCCGTAAGCCACCGCAACCTGCAGGTTCGGCGCGGTCGTGAAGGTCAGGAACTGATGCACCTTGGCGGCGACGCGCAGCAGCGGCGGCGCCGCGCAGACAAAGCCGATCTTCCAGCCGGTCAGCGAGAAGATCTTGCCGGCCGAGCCGATCTTGATGGTGCGGTCGCGCATCCCCGGAATCGAGATCAGCGGAATATGCGCGCGGCCGTCGAACACCACGTGTTCCCAGACCTCGTCGCAGATCGCGATGGCGTCGAACTCCTGGCAAAACCGCGCCAGCAATTCGAGGTCTTCGCGCGGATAGACCACCGCGGCCGGGTTCAGCGGATTGTTGAACAGCACCGCGCGGGTCTTGGGCGTGAACACCGCGCGCAGCGCCTCTTCGGTGAGCCGCCAATACGGCGGCTCCAGCCGCACCAGCTTGGGAATGCCGCCGGCCTGGCGGATGATCGGCAGATAGGAGTCGTACACCGGCTGGAACACGATGACTTCGTCGCCGGGCTCGACCACCGCGAGGATCGAGGCGGTCAGCGCCTCGGTGCCGCCCGAGGTCACCATCACCTCGGTCATCGGATCGAGCGCGAGGCCGTGCCAATGCGCATAATGCGTGGCGATCGCCTGCCGCAGTTCCGGAATCCCCATCATCGACGGGTATTGGTTGTTGCCGTGCAGCACGGCGTCCGCCGCAGCGCGGCGGATGTCTTCCGGACCCGGATCGTCGGGAAAGCCCTGGCCGAGATTGATGGCGTTGTTGTCGCGCGCCAGCTGCGACATCGCCTCGAACACCGTGACCGGCAGATCGGCAAAGACAGGATTCATCGGCGGATCAGTGGCCCGGCTTGGTCGGCAGTCCCGACGCCTTCCAGCCGAGAATGCCGCCGGCCAGATGCTTGTCGTAAGCCAGCCCCGCGGCCTGCGCGGCCAGCGACGCCGTCACCGAGCGCTTGCCGGAGCGACAGGCGAACACCACCTGTTTGCCCTGCGGATCGGGGATGTTTTTCGGATCGAAGCTCGACAACGGCACCACCACCGCATTGGGATAGGCCTCGGCGGCGACCTCGTTCGATTCGCGGACGTCGACCAGCAGATAGCGGCCCTCCGCAATCCCCGCCGAAACCTGCTGCGGCGTCAAATCGTGAACCTGAGCTCCCACGCTTATCTCCCCCGCCGTCGCATCGATGGAACTGAATTGCGCCGCAACGAGCACGGCGACGCTCGGCAAGGGCAGCATCAAAGTCGCGCCTTGCGCGATGAAAATCAAGCGCTTGAGCCAATAGGTCATGACCGGAATCCTCGGCGTGGCGGTTCGGATATTCTTTGCGAGATGCCGTTGTGAGGCAAAATCATCCGAGTTTCATTGATCTGCGTTGTCCGATCGAATCCGAGATGCAGACCTGCGATCGCGGCATCGCGCTTCGGACCGGTCCGCTCAGATCGTCACCTGGGTGCCGACCTCGACCACGCGGCCGGTGGGGATTTGGAAATAGTCGGTGGCGTCGTTGGCCGAGCGACTGAGCGCGATGAACAGGTGGTTCTGCCAGCGCGGCAGGCCGGATTGCGCGGCAGGCTTCAGCGAGCGCCGCGACACGAAGAACGACGTCGACATGATGTCGAATTGCCAGCCGAGCTTGCGGGCGATCACCAGCGCCTTCGGCACATTGGGGGATTCCATGTAGCCGAACCGCAGCCGGACCTTGGAGAATTTGTCGCTGATGTTCTCCATCGTGACCCGCTCGGCCGGGTCGACCCGCGGGGTCTGCGCGGTCTGGATCGTCAGGATCACGTTGTGCTCGTGCAGCACCTTGTTGTGCTTGAGATTGTGCAGCAGCGCCGTCGGCACATATTCCGGATCGCTGGTGAGAAACACCGCGGTGCCCTTGACGATGTGCGGCGGACGCTTCTCCAGACTCTGGATCAGGTCGTTCAAAGGCACCTCGGTGCGACGGGTCTTCAGGATCAGCATCGCCGAGCCGCGACGCCAGACCCAGATCAGCGTCGCCATCAACAGGCCGAACAGCAGCGGCACCCAGGCGCCTTCCAGAAGCTTCAGCAGATTGGCGCTGAAGAAGATCGCGTCGACGGCGACGAACGGAAAGATCAACGCGGCGGCGGCGGCCGGGCGCCAGCCCCACAATTTCCAGATCACCACGAAGCCCATCACGCCGTCCGCCACCATGGTGGTGGACACCGCGATGCCATAGGCCGAGGCCAGTCCGCTGGAATTGCGGAACAGCAGCACCAGCATCAAGACGCCGATCAACAGCAGCATGTTGACCCGCGGCAGATAGATCTGGCCGGCGTGGGTCTCCGAGGTGTAGCGGACCTCGAAGCGCGGCAACAATCCGAGCTGCACCGCCTGGCTGATCAAGGAAAACGCCCCGGTGATCACCGCCTGGCTGGCGATCACGGTGGCGGCGGTGGCGAGCACGATCAACGGCACCAGAAAACTCTCCGGCACCATGCGATAGAAGGTGTTCTCGACGGCCTCAGGATGCGACAGCACCAGCGCGCCTTGGCCGAAGTAGTTGATCAGCAGCGACGGCAGCACGAAAAACAGCCAGCCGGTCTGGATCGGCTTGCGGCCGAAATGGCCGAGGTCGGCATACAGCGCCTCGCCGCCGGTGACCGCGAGAAACACCGCTCCGATCGTCACCAGCCCGACCATGCCGTGCGACAACATGAAGTGCACCGCGTGCCAAGGATTGATCGCCGCCAGCACCGACGGATCGTCGTTGATGTGGATCAGCCCCATCACCGCCAGCGTGCTGAACCAGACGATCATCACCGGGCCGAACGCCGAGGCGACCCGCGCGGTGCCCCAGCGCTGAAATGCGAACAGCACCACCAGAATGCCGACCGTCAGCGGCACCACGTAATGTTCGAGCGCCGGCGCGGCGATCTTCAAGCCTTCGACGGCCGACAGCACCGAAATCGCCGGCGTGATCATGGAATCGCCGATGAACATCGAGGCGCCGATCACCCCGAGGCTCATCAGGAAAACGCTGCGGCGCCCGATCGCGCGCTGCCCCAGCGCCATCAACGACAGCGTGCCGCCCTCGCCGTTGTTGTCGGCGCGCAGCAGCAGCAGCACGTATTTCGCCGTGACCACGATGAACAGCGACCACAGGATCAACGACAGCACGCCGAGCACGATGACCCGGGTGACCTGGGCGCCTTCCGCGGCGACATGCACCGCCTCGCGAAAGGCATAAAGCGGCGAGGTTCCGATATCGCCGAACACCACGCCGACGCCGCCGAGCGTCAAAGCCCAGAAGCCTGTTGTCGGAGGTGCGTCGGTGGACGCGGCGCTGGTGAGGGCCATGATGCTGGAACGCTCTGATGATAGTTTTTGATCCCGACCGAGCCGGCCGGGAGAGTGCCATGAGGTGACGCGGATTATAACACCGTTGGTTCGATGTCACCCCCCGCGCGTCGCCCGCAACAGGAGAATGGCGGCACGAGGCCAAAACAGTGAGAACCTGCCAGGCGGCAATCAGGTTGCGGGCCCACGCCCAGTATTGCGCTCTAAGCCGTTGAAAGCCAACACAATAAGACCATGCTACAGGTCGCCGAATACCGCGCCGGAGCTACGGTTTGAGGCCGGGGGGCAGCGGCGGGCTTTCCCGCATCAAGGTAATGGTGACGCGGCGATTGGCCGCCAACATCGGATCGTCGGGAAACAGCGGCTGGCTGTCGGCCTTGCCGGACACCGCGAACACGTGGCTGGTCGGCAGGCCTTCGCGCTCCAGAATTTGGCGCACCGCATTGGCACGGTCCGACGACAGATCGAAGGCGTTGTAATCGGTGCGTCCCGGCATCAGCCCGGCCGAGGTATGGCCGACGATCGACACCCGCAGCGGGGTGGCGCGCAGCGGCGCCGCCAATTTCTGAATCAACAGCCGGGTGCGCTCGAACGGCACCTTGGAGCCGTCGGCGAACATCGAGCGGCCGTCCTGGTCGATGATCTCGAGGTTGAGGCCCTCTTTGGTCTCCTCGAACATGATGTTCTTCGACAGTTCGGTCAGTTCCGGCAGGTCCTGCAGCGCTTGGCGCAACGACGCCGAGGCCAGCGCGAATTCTCGCTCGGCCTGGGTCTGGGCGCCGGCGGCCTTCGAGTCGCCGGCCTCGTCGGGATTGGGGGTGTTGCTCGCGTCGTCGATCGCGACGTGCGCCTTGTTCTTGACCTTGCCGCGAGTCGGGATGCCGTCGGTTTCCAACACGCCGGAATAGCGGGAATCGCTCTGCACGCCGAACGCCTCCCGCATCGAACCCGCGACGATCTTCAGCTTCTTGGTATCCTGCGTCGAGAACGCCACCAGCATCACAAAGAACGCGAGCAGCAGCGCCATCAGGTCGGCAAATGTCACGAACCAGCCGTGACCGCCGTGTGCTTCCTCGCGTTTCTTTTTGGCCATTTGCCCTGATCCGCGATCCTATGCCGTGTGCTACGCTGGAACCATTTCGCCTTCTTCATGGCGGTGCTTCTCGGGCAGATAGGCCAGCAGCATTTCGCGCACCAAAGTCGGGCTCTTGGAGTCGCGGATCATCAGAATGCCGTCGATGATCAGCGTGCGGTTGGTCTCCTCGTCGATCAGCTTGCCGTGCAGCTTGTCGGCGATCGGCAGACAGATCAGGTTTGCCACCAGCGCGCCGTACAGCGTCGCCAGCAGTGCCACCGCCATAAATGGCCCGAGCTTCGACGGATCGGACATGTTGGAGAACATCTGCACCATGCCGAGCAGCGTGCCGATCATGCCGAACGCCGGCGCGCAGTCGCCGATCGCGCGGTAGATCTTGCTGCCCTCGTTGAGATGCAGCAGGAAGTTGTCGCGGTCGCGCTCCATGTTGTCGCGGATGAATTCCAGATCGTAGCCGTCAGCCACGTAGCGAATGCCCTTGGCCAGGAACGGCTCGTCGGTCTCGACCTTTTCCAGCCCGACCGGGCCGGATTTACGCGCGATCTCGGCGATCCGCGCCAGTTCTTCCACCAGGTCTCGAGCCGAAAGGCTACTTAGCGTGAATGCGAATTTGGCGCCGAGCGGCAGGCCATGCATCATTGTCGACAGCGGAAAGCGGATCAACGTTGCGGCGAAGGAGCCGCCGAAAATGATGATGACGGCATGAATATCGTAGAACATCCGGAAATCGCCACCCATCAGGATGAGCGTCGTCAAGACGATGCCGCCCGCGACCAGGCCAAGGAGAGTTGCGATATCCATTTTGAACTCCGGTACGCACGCACTCAGCCGCCAACCAGCATTGGCGGCGCGCGACCCTTCTGAGCAGCGCGCAACCACCGTAGCGTCGCCGCGATTAAAGACCCGTTACCGGATAAGTAATTATTAACAACAGCCTAATCGCTACAAAGCGACGCAGCGATGCGCTGCTGCGTTCGCTGCCTGCGGTGCAGAGCGAGGCAGCGCCAGTCAGAACCAGAGCGGCGGGCTTGCGTTGCGGCCTTGGCGGTCGAGGTCGGGTCGCCTTGGCGCGGCAAAGCCGCTATAGATCGGCCCGATCGACTCGACCGCGCATCGCGCAACGAAACCCTCCTGGCAACGAGCCGCCGGTCCTCTGAGGCGCCGACGCGACCGCGTTGCCGACGAAGAAACCATGACCCCAGCACCGAACAACAAGCTGTTCCGCTATGCGGAGGCATTGCAGACATTGAACGACGACGGCCGGCTGCGGCTGCTGAAGCCGCGTAGCGGCATCGATTTCGTCTCCAACGATTATCTGGCCTTGGCCAACGCGCCGCAGATCAGAGACGCGGTGATCGCCGCGCTGGAAGCCGGCACCCCGATCGGCTCCGGCGGCTCGCGCAGCCTGCGCGGCAATTGCGCCGAACATGAGCGCCTCGAAAGCTACGCCGCGCAGTTTTTCGGCGCCGACGCCGCGCTGTTTTTCGCCGCCGGCTATGTGGCGAATTTCGCCGTGCTGACCACGCTGCCGCAGCGCGGCGATCTTTTGGTGCTGGATACGCTGGTCCACGCCAGCATTCACGAGGGCGCCAGAGCCGGCCGCGCCGAGCATCGCGATGGCGGCCACAACGACGCCCAGGCGATGGACGACACCATCAAGACCTGGCGCGCCGAGGGCGGCACCGGCCGGGTCTGGCTCGTGGTCGAAAGCCTGTACAGCATGGACGGCGATTTCGCGCCGCTCGAGCAACTGATCGCGCTGGCCGAGCGACACGACGCCTTCCTGATGGTCGACGAGGCCCATGCCACCGGGATCTATGGCCCGCAGGGCCGCGGCCTCACCGCGCCGTTCGAGGGCCGCGAGAATCTGATCGTCATCCACACCTGCGGCAAGGCGCTCGGCGCCGCCGGCGCGCTGGTCACCATGACGCGGGTGTTGCGCGATTTCATGGTCAATCGCTGCCGGCCGTTCATCTTTTCCACCGCGCCGTCGCCATTGGTCGCGTTGGCGGTGCAGCAGGCGCTGATGCTGTTGCACGACGAGCCGGAACGGCCACAGCGGCTGCTCGATCTGATCCAGTTCACCCATCGCGAATTCGAAGCCCGCTTCGGGCGAAGGCTGTCGAACTCGCAGATTCTGCCCTATATCGTCGGCGACAACGCGCGGGCGATGACGCTCGCCGCGGCGATGCAGGCGCGCGGCTTCGACATCCGCGGGATCCGGCCGCCGACGGTGCCGGCCGGCACCGCGCGGCTGCGGATTTCGTTGACGCTGAACGTCGGCGAGGCCGAAGTGCTGGCGATGCTCGATGCGCTCGACGAAGAGACCAAGGGGGCCGCGCGATGACCCCGCGCATCGTCGTCACCGGCACCGACACCGACATCGGCAAGACGGTGTTTTCCGCCGGGCTCGCCGGATTTCTGCAGGCCAGCTATTGGAAGCCGGTGCAGGCCGGGCTCGACGGCGGCACCGATTCCAGCCGTGTCGCGGCGCTCAGCGGCCTGCCCCCGCAGCGCATCCTGCCGGAACGCTTTCGCCTCAACACCCCGGCCTCGCCGCATCTGGCGGCGCAAATCGACGGCGTCCGGATTGAGCTGGACGCGCTCGACGTGCCGCAGATTGCAGGCTCCCTGGTGATCGAAGGCGCCGGCGGGCTGATGGTGCCGCTGAATTCCGACACGCTGTATATCGACGTGTTCGCGCGCTGGAATTTGCCGGTGGTGCTATGCGCGCGCACCGCGCTCGGCACCATCAACCATGCGCTGCTCTCGGTCGAGGCGTTGCGGCGCCGCGGCATTCCGATCTGCGGCATCGCCTTCATCGGCGACGACCATCGCGACAGCGAGGACATCATCTGCGCGATCGGCCAAGTGCGACGGCTCGGCCGCTTGCCGCGGCTCGATCCGCTTGATCGCCATACGCTGCAAGCGGCTTTCAAAACGTCGTTCAACCGGGAAGATTTCACGTCGTGACCACCACCCACTCGCCGATCTGGCATCCGTTCACTCAGCACGCGCTGCACGGCGCCATGACCAAGGTGGTGCGCGGCGAAGGCGCCTACCTCTACACCGAGGATGGCGCGCGGATCATCGACGCCATCGCGTCGTGGTGGGTGGTGACGCACGGCCATTGCCATCCGCATATCGTGCAGGCGATCCAGCGGCAGGCCGCTGAGCTCAACCAGATCATCTTCGCCGGCTACACTCACCAGCCCGCCGAGGACGTCGCCAAGGCGCTGCTGAAGCTGACGCCCAACGGGCTGGACTACGTGTTCTTCTCCGACAGTGGCTCGACCGCGGTCGAAGTGGCGCTGAAGATGGCGCTCGGCTATTGGCGCAATATCGGCGAGCCGCGCTCGCGGATCGTGGTGATGCAGCACTCTTATCATGGCGACACCATCGGCACGATGTCGGTCGGCGCCCGCGGCGTGTTCAACGCCGCCTATGAGCCGCTGCTGTTCGACGTCACGGTGATCCCGTTCCCATACGCCGGCCAGGAGCAGGCGACGCTGGACGCGCTGGAATCTGCCTGCCGCGCCAAGCCCGCGGCGTTCATCGTCGAGCCGCTGCTGCTCGGCTCGGGCGGGATGCTGATCTATCCGCCGGCGGTGCTGCGCGAGATGAAGCGGATCTGCGAGGCGGCGGGCGTGCTGTTCATCGCCGATGAGGTGATGACCGGCTGGGGTCGCACCGGCACGCTGTTCGCCTGCGAGCAGGCCGACATCTCACCGGACATCGCCTGCTATTCGAAGGGCCTCACCGGCGGCTCGCTGCCGCTGGCGGTGACGCTGTGCCGCGGCGAGATCTACGAGGCGCATTACTCGCCGGACCGCACCCGCACCTTCTTCCATTCCAGTTCCTACACCGCGAATTCGGTGGCCTGCGCGGCCGCGAAGGCCAATCTCGATCTGTGGCAGGACCCGCAATGCATGGCGCGCGTCGACGCGGTCGCGGCGATGCAAGCGCAGCGGCTCGAGCCGTTCGCGAACGATCCGCGGTTCGAGAACGTGCGGCGGATCGGCACCATCACGGCGCTCGATCTGAAATCCCCGGACGGCGGCTATCTCGCCGGCATCGGGCCGAAGCTGTTGAGGTTCTTTGCCGGCCGGGATCTGCTGCTGCGCCCGCTCGGCAACACCATCTATGTGATGCCGCCGTATTGCGTCTCGGCCGCCGATCTCGACGAGATCTATGCGGCGATCGGCGAAGCCGCGGATGTGGTGACGCGGGCCGCGTAGAGCTGCGCCGCAGGCTCAGTTCAGCCGCGGCGGCCGCTCGTCATGGGCGGGATCTGCGGTCGGCGCCACCGTGGAGTTCGGATGCGCGCCGTGGTGGCCGGTCGCCGGGCCGTGCGCCGGTTGCGCGGCGGCGGCGCTGCGGGCGCGATACGACCGCACCCCGAGCGGCAGGCTGATCAGATACAGCAGCGTGCCGACCGACAGCATGTACCACGGATAGCCGATCAGCAGCGCGATGATGAACACCACCGAGACGAACACCGGCAGCACCATCTCCGGCGGCACCCGCATCCGCACCGTCTTGCCGGAGAATACCGGCAGTCGCGACACCATCAGCCCGGCGATCACCAGCGTGTACAGCGTCGTCACCACGGCCGGCAGCGACGGCGCGCCAAGAAACGACATATAGACCGGCAGCAGCACCGCGATGGCGCCGGCCGGGGCCGGCACGCCGGTGAAGAAATTCGCCGCGAACGCCGGTTTGTTGGGATCGTCCATCGTCGAGTTGAAGCGCGCCAGCCGCAGCCCGCCGCTGATCGCGAAGATCATCGAGGCGATCCAGCCGACATTGTGCAGCTCGTGCAGCTGCCAGAAATACAGGATCAGGCCGGGCGCCACGCCGAAATTGACGAAGTCGGCCAGGCTGTCGAGCTCGGCGCCGAATTTCGACTGGCCTTTGATCATCCGGGCGACCCGGCCGTCGAGGCCGTCGAGCACCGCGGCGAACACGATCGCCGCCACCGCCAGCTCCATCCGCCCCTCGGTGGAGAGCCGGATCGCGGTCAAGCCGGCGCAGATCGCCAGCAGCGTGATGAAGTTGGGGACCAACATCCGCACCGGGATCGGGCCGAACCGGCGCCGCGGCGGGTCGTTGAATTTCGGATCAAAGGGCATCGACATGGCCTTCAAGAGATCGACATGCCTTCAAGAGCACGTCTTCAGCGAGCCTGACACCGACCGCTGACAAGCCTGATATAGACCTCCCGAAGCGGCTTCGCCATCGCCGCGGCTGCGGCCGATGGCGTCACCCTTAACGATCCTCAGGCGGCGCGATAGCTTCGGCCGCCGTCGCCCTGGCGAAAATCCGCCAGCACGGTTTCGCCGGCGATCGAGGTCTGTCCCGGCGACACCAGCGCCTTGGCGCCGTCCGGCAGATAGACGTCGAGCCGCGAACCGAACCGGATCAAGCCGAAGCGTTCGCCGGCGCCGAGCACCTGCCCGACCCGCACGAACGATACGATCCGCCGCGCCACCAGGCCGGCGATCTGGATCACGCCGATCTGGCCGCCCGGGGTCGAGATCACCATCGAATTGCGCTCGTTGTCTTCGCTGGCCTTGTCGAGATCGGCGTTGATGAACTTGCCGGGGCTGTAGACGATGCGCTCGACCCGTCCGGCCACCGGGGCGCGGTTCACGTGGCAGTTGAACACGCTCATGAAGATCGAGATCCGCAACAGCGGCTTGTCGCCGAGGCCGAGCTCGGCCGGCGGCACCATCGACACCACCATCGACACCCGACCGTCGGCCGGTGCCACCACCAGGTCGTCGCGCACCGGCGTCACCCGCACCGGATCGCGGAAGAACAGCGCACACCAGATCGTCAGCACTACGCCGATCCAACCCAGCGGCGTCCACAGCCAGAACAACAACAGACTGATCAAAGCGAAGCCGCCGATGAACGGATAGCCTTCGCGATGGATCGGCGGAATTTGCGCACGAATGGAATTGACGATCGACATCAGCTCACTGCTTCTGTTGTCCCCTCTCCCCTTGTGGGCGAGGGTGGCGCGTCGCGCGGCGACGGGCCGGAAACCGCGTTATATGAAAAAACCTGCGTCGCCGCCATGATTCGCTGCGCCGACGGCGGCGGTATTGCGCGAGGCCTCACTCACTCCGCAGCGTCGGGCGTAGCCAGGGTGTCGTGCACCGGCTCCCGCGCCGGCACCACATCGTCGATCGCCGGCGCGCGGGCCGGGGACGGCGCTGCGTCATCGCCGATCAGCGCCAGCTTTTCACGGGCCTCCTGCGCCTCGCGCTGCCTGTTCCACATACTGGCGTAAAGCCCGTTTGCGGCGAGAAGCTGACCGTGCTTGCCGCGCTCCACAATGCGACCCTGGTCCAGCACGATGATCTCGTCGGCGCCGACGATGGTGGAAAGCCTGTGCGCGATCACCAGCGACGTACGGTTGCGGGATACCCGCTCCAGCGCATCCTGGATCTCCTGTTCGGTATGGCTGTCGAGCGCCGAGGTGGCCTCATCCAGCAACAGGATCGGCGGCGCCTTCAGCACGGTGCGGGCGATCGCCACGCGTTGCTTTTCGCCGCCGGACAATTTCAGGCCGCGCTCGCCGACCTCGGTCTCGTAGCCCTTCGGCGAGGCCTGGATGAAGGCGTCGATCTGCGCGGTCTTCGCCGCCTCCTCCACCTCGGCGTCGCTGGCGTCCCAGCGGCCGTAGCGGATGTTGTAGCGGATGGTGTCGTTGAACAGCACGGTGTCCTGCGGCACCATGCCGATCGAGGCCCGCAGCGAGCCTTGCGTCACTTTGCGGATGTCCTGGCCGTCGATCAGGATCTTGCCGCCGGAGACGTCGTACAGCCGGAACAACAGCCGCGAGATCGTCGACTTGCCGGCGCCGGAGGGCCCGACGATCGCCACGGTCTTGCCGGCCGGCACCTCGAAGCTGAGCCCTTTCAGAATCGGCCGCTCCGGATCGTAGGCAAACCGCACATCGTCGAAGCGGACGTTGCCGCTGGAAACGACCAGCGGCTTGGCGCCCGGCAGATCCTTGACCTCGGGGTTCTTGGTCAAAACGCCGAACATCTTCTCGATGTCGACGATCGCCTGCTTGATCTCGCGATACACCATGCCCATGAAATTCAGCGGCTGGTACAGCTGGATCATCATCGCGTTGACCATCACGAAATCGCCGACGGTATTGGTGCCGTTGCGCACGCCGATCGCGCACATCAGCATGGTGGCGGTCAGGCCGCAGGTGAAGATCACCGCTTGGCCGGCGTTGAGCACGGCGAGCGAGGTGTAGGTCTTGACGCTGGCGTGCTCGTAACGCGCCATCGAGCGGTCGTAGCGCTCGGCTTCGCGGGTCTCGGCGCTGAAATATTTCACGGTCTCGTAGTTCAACAGCGAATCGATCGCCTTGGTGTTGGCCTCGCTGTCGGACTCGTTCATGTTGCGGCGGATACCGATCCGCCATTCGGTGGCGAGATAGGTGTAGTACATGTAGATCACCACCGTGATCAGCGTCACCACCACGTAGCGCCAGTCGAACTGCCACAGCAGCACGCCCATCAGCAGCGTCACCTCGACGATGGTCGGCACTAGCTGCAGGATCACCATCCGCACGATGACTTCGATTCCGTTGCGGCCGCGCTCCAGCACGCGGGTCAGCCCGCCGGTCTTGCGCTCGAGGTGAAACCGCAGCGACAATTCGTGCATATGCACGAAGGTCATGTAGGCGAGCTTGCGCACCGCATGCATCGCCACCTGGGCGAACATGCCGTCGCGCCACTGCGTCAGCACCGCCATGATGATCCGCACCGCGCCGTAGCTCGCGGTCATGATCAGCGGCGAGGCGATCAGCCACAGCGTCCAGTTCGACGGCTCCACCGGCGCGGTGTCGGCTCCGGTCAAGGCGTCGATCGCCCATTTGAAGGTGAACGGCACCACCATGGTGGCGAGCTTGGCGATCAGCAGCAGCACCATCGCCCAGACCACCCGCATCTTCAGATCGAAGCGCTCGCCGGGCCAGATATACGGCCACAGGTGCACCAGCGTGCCCAGCATGGTCGCCTTTGGCGCCGAATCGTCGGGACTTTGCGTCGCCTGCTCAGCCGGCCGCGCGTGGTGAGGAGTCATCGAGAATGCCTGAGAAATGCCTGCAACGAGGCGCGACGGCAAAGCCGCCGCATCGCGCGGATCGGAGTTTTGGTCAGCCCGTCATATAGGAGCTTTGCGCCCGCCATGCACCCTTGAAGGCGATTCTTTTCGGCCTCGCAGAACCACCAGTTGCCGCTGCGCCGCGCTGCGATTCGCATTTCGCGGCGCGACACGGCCGGTCGATGTCTTGACGATGTGGTCTTGCGGTGCCACATCGCCCGCATGGGCGACATCAAAACGGTCTGTGTCTATTGCGGCTCCGGGGCCGGCAGCAATCCGCGGTTCATCGAGGCGGCCATCGCGTTCGGCCGACAGCTGGCGCTGAACAACGTCGGCCTGGTCTATGGCGGCGGCTCGATCGGCCTGATGGGCGCGGTGGCGAAGGCCGCGCTCGACCACGGCGGAACCGTCACCGGCATCATTCCAAGCTTCCTGACCAAGAAGGAGCACATGCTCGAGCGCGTGCAGGAACTGATCGTCACCGACGACATGCACGAGCGCAAGCGGCTGATGTTCGAACGCTCCGACGCCTTCGTGGCGCTGCCGGGCGGCATCGGCACGCTGGAGGAACTGGTCGAGCAATTGACCTGGCAGCAGCTCGGCCGCCACAAGAAACCGATCCTGATCGCCAATATCGACGGCTTCTGGGAGCCGCTGCTGGCGCTGCTCGACCATATGCGCGACACCGCCTTCATCCGGAAGAATCTCTCCGTCGAGCTGCTGCAGGCCGATGCCGTGGAGCGGATCCTGCCGATGCTGCACGCTGCCGCCGCCGCAACGCCGGCCGAGGCCGAAGCCGTGGTGCCGGAAATCGCCGAGCGGTTTTAGGACACTGTTCGCTGGTTGGAGGCGTCCGACCAAAACCAAGCCGTCATTCCGGATTGCGAGTTCGTAAGAACGAGCAAGTCCGGAATCCATATGTGGACGGCCCCCGAGCCACAAGAGTTTTTGATGTCGGATCGGATCGCTTGCATCCATATGTCCGGCCTGTTGATGCGGTCGCTTTGGACCGCTGGCCAAGATGGTTTCCGCGACGCGAGCTCCACACATAGTCACGACCTTTACGTGCCAATGGATTCCACGGACTGTCTCGCCTCTCGGATCGATCGATCGCGCCATCTGTCTCCTCTTGCAGCTCCGGCCCGGCCGGCGGGCGAATGCCTGCCGGCCGATCTCTCAGGCGGCGTGCGGCGATGCGTTCAGCATCCGCGCGCCGTCGTAATTTTCTCCGGTCAGCATCAGCTTCCAGGCGATCCGGGCGATCTTGTTGGCGAGCGCTACCGCCGCGAGCTTGGGCGGCTTGCGCGCCAGCAGCGCCAGCAACCACGGCGACGCCCGGCCGCGGCCACGGCGCACCTGCTGGATCACCGCGGTCGCTCCCGCCACCAACAGGCTGCGTAGCAGTTCATCGCCGGCGCGGGTGATGGTGCCGAGCCGAAGCTTGCCGGCGGTGGAATGATCCTTCGGCGTCAAGCCGAGCCAGGCCGCAAAGGCCCTGGCCGAGGCGAAGGTCTGCGGCACCGGCGTTTTCATCACCAGCGCACTGGCGCCGATCGGTCCTACTCCGGGAATCTGCGCCAGCCGCCGGCTGCAGGCGTCGGCGCGATGCCAGGCCAACAGCTTGGCGTCGATCACCTTCAGCTCATTCTGCAGTCGCGCGTAGTCCTGGCCCTGCAGCGCGAACAGCTCGCGCGCCAGCGTCGGCACGGTGTCGTCCTGCGCGATCCGCAACAGCAGCGGCTCGATTTTGTCGAGACCTCTCGGCGAGATCAGGCCGAATTCCGCGGCATAACCGCGAATCGCATTGCTCAGCTGGGTACGCCTTGCGATCAGCTGCTGCCGCAGTCCCATCAGCATCAGCGCCGCCTGCTGCTCCGCGGTCTTCACCGGCACGAACTCCATCGTCGGCCGGCTCATCGCCTCGCACAACGCCTCGGCGTCGCGCCCGTCGTTCTTGTTGCGCTTGACGTAAGGCTTGACGTGCTGCGGCGCCAACAGCTTCACCACGTGGCCGAGTTTGCCCAGCTCCCGCGCCAGGTAGTGCGCCGCACCGCAGGCCTCGATCCCGATCGGCGTCGGCGGCAGCTTGGCGAAGAACGCCAGCATCTCCTTGCGCCGCAGCTTCTTGCGCAGCACCGGCTTCTCGGCGGCATCGACCCCGTGCAGCTGGAAAAAATGCTTCGACGTATCCATCCCAATGCGGATAATCTGCTCCATGGACGGCTCCCATGTTTGAGTTTGCGACAACCTCATTCTGGCACAAAGCGATGCCGTAGGGGGCCGTCCACACCATCATATCCCCTGCAGGGGTTATGGATTCCGGGCTCGCTCGCAGCGAAGCTGCTCGCGCCCCGGAATGACGACGTGCATTTTATCAAGCGCACTAACTTGGCTGGAATTGTCTAAGCCGACGCGCGCTGCGCCGCCGGGGCGATCTCGAAAATCTTGCCGGGGTTGAGGATGCCCTTGGGATCGAGCGCCGACTTCAGCGTGCGCATCAGCGCGATCTCGGCGGCGTTGCGGCTGATATGCAGATACGGCTTCTTCTCCAGACCAATGCCGTGTTCGGCCGACACCGAGCCGCGGCAGGCGGCGAGCGGCCGATACACCAAAGCCTCGATCTTCGGCCGCAGCGCCAGGTAGTTCTGCGGCTTGACCTGCACCACGACGTGCAGATTGCCGTCGCCGAGATGGCCGAAGATCCACAGCCGGTGATCGCCGATCTCCGCCTCAAGCGTCGCGCGCAAGCCCTCCGCATAGGCTTCCATCGCGGCGATCGGCAGCGAGACGTCGAACACCACCGGCAAGCCGCCCTGCACCACCTGGCCGACGTCGTCGCGCAGCGCCCAGAACGCCTGGCAATCGGCCTCGGACTGCGCGATCGCCGCGTCGGCGATCAGCCCAGCCTCCAGCGCCTGCTCCATCGCCGCATGGAACCGCGGGGTGTCGAGTTCATGGTCGGCGCCCTGGCTCTCGATCAGCACATAATAGGGATAATTCTGCGCAATCGGCGGCTGGCCCTTGGCGGGCGCGGTGGTGACCAATTGATAGAACGACTGCCACATCACCTCGAACGCCGACAGCGTGCCGCCGAGCGCGCGGTCGCTATGCTTGAGGAATTTGGCGACCGCGTCGAAACTGTCCAGCCCGACGAACGCCATGTTGGTGGCGAGCGGCTTTTCCCGCAACCGCAGCACCAGCTTGGTGATGACGCCGAGCGTGCCTTCCGAGCCGATGAACAATTGCTTCAAATCGTAGCCGGCATTGTTCTTGATCAGCTGGTTCATCGAGGACACGACGCTGCCGTCGGCCAGCACCACTTCAAGCCCGAGCACCATGTCGCGGGTCATGCCGTAGCGGATCACCCGATTGCCGCCGGCATTGGTGGCGGCGTTGCCGCCGATCGTGGCGCTGCCGCGCGCGCCGAGATCGAGCGGAAATGCCAGATCGTACTGCTCGACCGCCTCCTGCAAAGTCTGCAGCACCACCCCGGCCTGCACCGTCGCGGTGCGCTGCACCGGATCGATCGCCTCGATGGCGCGCATCCGCTCCAGCGACAGGATGACGTCGTTGGGACCGGCGTCGGCGCCATGCACCAGCCCGGTGAGGCCTCCCTGGGTGATGACGGCGACGTTGTGGGCGTGGCACCAGCGCAGCACGTCGGAGACCTCCTTGGTGCTGGCCGGCCGCACCAGCGCGGCGGCGCGCAGATTGTCGAAGCGGTAGGCGCCGGCGGAGCGCTTGCCGAGTTCGGCGGGCTCCAGCACGCCGGTGTCGCCCACGATGTGGCGAAGCGCAGTGACGATGGCCGCGGTCATTGGATCCTCCCTAAATCATCGCTTCGATCAGGCGGGGTCCGCGCTGCGCCATCGCGTCGGCGTATTGCGCGGTGAATTCTTCTGCCGTGGTGGCGCGGCTGGCCGCGACCCCGAGGCCGGAGGCGATCTGCACCCAGTTGATTTCCGGATTGTGCAGATCGAGCATCGACAGCGCCTTGGCACCGGCGCTGCCGACGCCGACCCGCTGCAGCTCGATGTTCAAAATCGCGTAGGAATGGTTGGCGAAGATCACCACGGTGACGTCGAGATTTTCCCGCGCCATGGTCCACAGCGCCTGCAGCGTGTAGGCGGCGCCGCCGTCGCCGGAGGGGCACACCACCTTGCGGTCCGGGGCGGCGAGTGCCGCGCCGACCGCGAGCGGCAGTCCCTGCCCGATCGAACCGCCGGCCAGCGGCAGATGCGTATAGGGCCGCGCCCGCGCCAGATGGATCATCAGCGCCAGCCCGGAGGTGGCGGATTCGTCGGCGTAGATCGCGTTGTCGGGGGTGTAATGCGCGATCACTTGCGCCACGCCGAGCGAGTTCAGCTTGCCCTTCGGCAATTCCGGCAGCACCAGCGGGGTGCGCGTCGCGGGTTCGGCCGGCGCATCCAGCGCGTCGGCGAGATCTTGCAGCGCGCGGGCGCAGTCCTCGGTCGGCTGTGCCAAGTAACTGAAGACGCAGCCCTCCGCCGCGCCCCAGCTCGGCTTGCCGGGATAGGCGAAGAACGACACCGGCGGCTTAGCGCCGACCAGGATCAGTTGCTCGACATCCTTTAGGAACATCACGATCTGTTCGGCGAAATACGGAATGCGCTCGACCGGCACCCGGCCGGCGCCGAATTCGCCATGCGGCGCGAAGGTGTCGCACAACAGCCTCGCGCCGGTTTTGGCTTGAATGCGCCCGGCGGCCTCGAGGCCGGCGCCGCGCAAGCCATCGCCGCGGATCAGCAGCGCGGATTTCTTGCCGTTGCCGAGCAGCGCCGCGACGGCCTCGATGCTGTCAGCGGCAACCCGCGAGGGGCCAATATCGTCGAGCTTGTGCGCCGCGAGCGCGGCTTCGTTCCACGCCACGTCGGCCGGCATGATCAAAGTGGCGATGCCGCCCGGCGCTGAGCGCGCCGCCTGCACCGCGCGCGTGGCGTCTGCGCCGACACTGCCGGCGCTGGTCGATTGATGAATCCACGACGACACCGGCCGGGCGAAGCCGGCGATGTCCGAGGTCAGCAACGCATCGTATTGCAGGTGATAGGTGGCGTGATCGCCGACCACATTGACGATCGGGCTCGCCGCGCGCCGCGCGTTGTGCAGATTGGCGAGGCCGTTGGCGAGGCCGGGGCCGAGGTGCAGCAGCGTCGCCGCCGGCTTGCCGGCGATCCGGCCGTAGCCGTCGGCGGCGCCGGTCGCCACGCCTTCGAACAGGCACAGCACCGGCCGCATGCCGCCGACCGCATCGAGCGCTGCGACAAAATGCATTTCCGAGGTGCCGGGATTGGCGAAGCAGACTTCAACGCCGCAATTGACCAGGGTCTGCACAACCGAATGTGCGCCGTTCATGGCGTGGCCCAAACTGACGTCTCCTCATGGTATCGCCCCGGCTCTTTGTTGCGGACACTGTGTCCAGCAGTCGGCGGGGTCGTAGTCGGCAAGCGGCGCAGCGATCGAAAGCCGGGCGGCCGAGCAAAAGCCCAGCCGCGCCGCCACTTCGAGCCGCAGCGCCGTTATCGGGCAGTGTGAGAGTGTAGCCACGCGCACCGCATTGATTCAAGTCAACGCAGGCCGCGGCGTAAATTTCTCGCGACGAAATCGCTTATCGCACCTGCGAGAAGGCGCGGTCAGGGCAAGGTCGGCGAAGCATCACGCCTGGGCGTTGCACTTCACCAGCTTGTAGACCACCGAATCCATCAGCGCCTGGAACGAGGCGTCGATGATATTCGGCGACACCCCGATGGTGGTCCAGCGTTCGCCCTGCTCGTCCTCGCTCTCGATCAGCACCCGGGTCACCGCCTCGGTTCCGCCATTGAGGATACGGACGCGGTAATCGATCAGCTTGAGGTTCTCGATGTACTTCTGGAACTTGCCGAGGTCCTTGCGCAGCGCAACATCGAGCGCGTTGACCGGGCCGTTGCCGTCGGCGGCCGAGATCAGCACCTCGCCGTCGACATTCACCTTGACCACCGCCATCGCCATGGTGACGCGATTGCCGTGCGAATTGTAGCGCTGCTCGACATTGACGTCGAACTGCTCGACCCGGAAAAACTCCGGCACCTTGCCCAGCGTGCGCCGCGCCAACAGATCGAACGAGGCGTTGGCGGATTCATAGGCATAGCCGGCGGCCTCGCGCTCCTTCAATTCCTCGACCAAGCGGTTCAGCTTCGGATCGTCCTTGTCGAACGGAATGGTGGTGCGCGACAGCGCCGCCAGCACGTTGGAGCGGCCGGCCTGATCGGACACCAGCACCTTGCGGTGATTGCCGACGGTCTCGGGCGAAACGTGCTCATAAGTGTGCGGATCCTTCATCACCGCCGAGGCGTGGATCCCGGTCTTGGTGACGAAGGCGCTGCCGCCGACATAAGCCGCGTGCGGATTGCTCGGACGATTGAGGATATTGTCGAGCGCGCGCGACACCTGCACCAGCGTGGCGAGTTTGTCCTCCGACACCCCGATGTCGAAGGCCTCGGCGAATTCCGGCTTCAGCTTCAAGGTCGGGATCATCGAGCACAGATTGGCGTTGCCGCAGCGCTCGCCGAGCCCGTTCAAGGTGCCCTGGATCTGCCGCGCGCCGGCGCGCACCGCGGCCAGCGAACAGGCCACCGCCTGCTCGGTGTCGTTATGGGCGTGGATGCCGACATGGCTGCCGGGGATCTGTTTGACCACTTGGCCGACGATCGCCTCGATCTCGTGCGGCATGGTGCCGCCATTGGTGTCGCACAACACCACCCAGCGCGCGCCGGCGTCATAGGCGGCCTTGGCGCAGGACAGCGCGAATTGCGGATCCTCTTTGTAACCATCGAAGAAGTGTTCGCAATCGACCAGCACCTCGCGGCCACGGGCCTTGGCGGCGCCGACGCTGTCGCGGATCGAGGCGAGGTTTTCCTCGTTGGTGGTGCCGAGCGCGACGCGGACCTGATAGGCCGAGGACTTTGCCACGAAGCAGATCGCGTCGGCCTTGGCTTCGAGCAGCGCCGCGATGCCGGGATCGTTGGACGCCGAACGGCCGGGCCGCCGCGTCATGCCGAAGGCGGTGAAGGTCGCGGATTTCAGGGCCGGATCGGTCGCGAAAAACTCGGTGTCGCTCGGATTGGCGCCCGGATAGCCACCCTCGACGTAATCGATGCCGAGATCGTCGAGCATCGCGGCGATCAGCCGCTTGTCGTGCAGGGTGAAATCGACGCCGTTGGTCTGCGCGCCGTCGCGCAGCGTGGTATCGAACAGATAGAGGCGTTCGCGGCTCATGACTTGGCTCCTGCGGCCGCGGCGTCGGCCAGATTTTTCTGCATGGTGGTGTTGGCGAGCCATTCGCCGTTCAGCGTCACGGTGTTGCGTTGCGTCGCGACATAGCCGCGCTTGGCGAAGAACGGCTCGGCATTGTCGCTGGCCTCGACGGTGAGAAGCTTGGCGCCGCGGGCGGCGGCGAGCTTTTCCAGCGCCTCGCACAACAGCGACGCTACGCCCTGCAAGGCGGCGCTGGGATGCACGTACAACAGGTCGATCAGGTCGGCGCCCTTCAGCGAGGCGAAGCCGACCGGCGAACTCTGCAGCGTCGCGATCAGCGTCAGCTGCGAGCCCAAACGTTCGCCGAACGCCGCTTCGTCGTCGACGGCAGCGATCCAGGCCTGCTGCTGCGCCTCGTTGTAGTCCTCGGCGGTCAATTCCTCGACGCTGGCGGCGAAGATCGCGGAGAGCACGGCGGTGTCGGCCGGCAGGAACGGCCGTAGCGCCGGCCGTGGCATGGCTTGTCCCATCTCGCTCACCAGAATCCGTAGAGTTTCAGCACCAGCGCGATGGCGCCGGCGAGCAATCCGACCTTGATGGCGATGTAGTACAGCCAGTGCTTTGGAAACGGCGTGTCGGGCTTGCTCATCGCAGGGTCTCCCATGCTGATCTTGTCGGTGCGGAGAATCCACCCGGCGTCATTCCGGGATGCGCGGCCCCAGTCGGCGTCAGCCGACGCCGGGTTGCGCAGGCCCGGAATCCATACTCCCGGCGGGGGTTATGGATTCCGGGCTCGCTCGCGCGAGCGCGCTCGCGCCCCGGAATGACGATGTGCTCGGGGCGAGTCATCGCGCGATCTCCCAGGTGGTGGTGGGTTTGCCGTCGGCGTCCTTGCCGTCCTTCAGCACGACGCCCATCGCGGCGAGTTGGTCGCGGATGCGGTCGGATTCCTTGAAGTCTTTGCGCGCACGGGCGGCGGCGCGGGCGTCAATCAACTGCTGAATATCTGATCGCTCCACAGAACTGGAGGCGGTGCTAAACGTCGCTGTCCCGCCACCAGCCGCAACGAAGGCACCCTCAGCGTACAATCGAACGTGTTTACGCCCTTGAATAAACTCTCGACCGATGGGAATTCCTAGCAAATCAAGGCCGGACCGCAAAGCTGCGGAATTCTTGTTCTTGAATTGAACGCGCAGCGCGGTGATAGCAGCCGAAGTATTCAGGTCGTCGGCCAATGCAGACATAACGTCGTTCGCATCGTTCGGATCGCCGCCCGAAGCCGACTCCAGAAATTCGAACCAACGGTCAAGCTCGCGGCCAGTCTCACTCAGATTGTGCTGGGTCCAGTCTATCGGCTGCCGGTAATGGGTCTTCAGCATGTTGAGCCGAAGCACCGCCGGTCCCCACTGATCCCGCTGATCTGAGATAGTCAAAAAATTCCCGAGGCTCTTCGACATCTTCTCGCCTTCGACCTGCAGGAAGCCGTTGTGCATCCAGGTGGTCGCCATGCGGTCGGTGTGGAAGGCGCAGCAGCTTTGCGCGACCTCGTTCTCGTGATGCGGAAACACCAGATCGATGCCGCCGCCATGGATGTCGAATTTCTCGCCGAGGTGCTTCCAAGCCATCGCCGAGCATTCGATGTGCCAGCCGGGCCTTCCCTGCGTGGCGATGCCGGCCGGCGACGGCCAGGACGGCTCGCCCGGCTTCGACGGCTTCCACAGCACGAAATCGGTGACGTCGCGCTTATACGGCGCGACATCGACCCGGGCGCCGGCGATCATCTCGTCGAGCGAGCGATTGGCGAGCGACCCGTAGCGCGGCAGAATGCCGTCCGCGGCGTTCATCGCCTGCGGCGAGAACAGCACGTGGTCCTCGGCGACGTAGGCGAAGCCGCCCTCGACCAGCCGGTCGATGATGCTGCGCATCTCGCCGATATGCTCGGTCGCGCGGGGTTCGATCGTCGGCCGCAGGCAGCCCAGCGCGTCGACGTCGTCGTGGAATTGCTTTTCGGTCTGTTCGGTGACCTTGCGGATCGCCTCGTTCAGCGGCAGGCCGGGGAAGTCGCGCGTGGCGCGGTCGTTGATCTTGTCGTCGACGTCGGTGATGTTGCGGACGTATTTGACGTGATCCGGCCCGTAGAGATGCCGCAGCAGCCGGAACAGCACGTCGAACACGATCACCGGCCGGGCATTGCCGATATGGGCGAAGTCGTAGACCGTCGGGCCGCAGACATACATCCGCACGTTCGACGGATCGAGCGGCGCGAAGTCGCGCTTCTCCTTGGTCAGCGTATCGTAAAGGCGCAAAGCCATGGATATCCCGTCCCTTGCGGCCGGGCGTCCAGTGATCTCATGTGAGAAAAGACGGCCTCAGCCAGCGGTGAGCTAGCTAATAATCTCGCGGCAAAGGCCACAAATCGAGAAAAGACCGTTCATTTCGGCACCATGGAACAGCCGGCGAATCGCGTCAAGCCCGCCGAGCGTCGGAGGCGGCGCCAACTTCCCGGAACCGACCGATTTCGGCCATGATCGGGTCCTAACCCGCTGTCGCCTGACCGAACGGCCATGGTTAATGATTCTTAACCCTTCGGGTCTAACGAGAATGGGAGTTTTTCTCTCATTCATTGGTGCGTTATGAAATCGATTTCCGCATTGCTGGTGGCGGCCTCGCTGCTGTCGGCCTCCGCCGCTCTCGCCGACAGCCGCGTCTTCATCGTCCCCAACCATTCCGACGGCTACGGCATCGACCAATGCCTCGCCAAGGGCGAGAAATGCGGCGCTTCCGCCGCGCAGTCGTATTGCCAGTCGCGGGATTTCGCCGCCGCGACGTCGTATCGGCAGATCGAAGCCGACGAAATCACCGGCACCGTGCCCGCCTCGGTCGGCAACAGCTGCGCGCACGGCGCCTGCAACGAATTCCTCGCCATCACCTGCACCCGGTGACGCAGCGTCCGACCGAGATTTGCCGATGCTTCCACTTGCCACACCGGCGCCTCGGAAACGACGTGACGGTGCCGCCAGAAGCGGCTAGACGGGTCGCGCCTGCCGCTGAAAAATGGTTGAGACCTTGATGCGATCCCCGATCCGCCGGATTTTGGCCGGCGCCGCGTTGTTGGGCCTTGGTGCCCTCAGCTTCGAAGCCGCGGCGCAGGGCTATCCGCCTGCATCCGCGCCGCCTCCCCAACAGGGCTATCCGCAGAGCTATCCGCCCGGGCAAAACCCGCAGGGCGGCGCCGCGACCAATCCGATGTGCCAGCGGCTGGAAGCGCAATTGGCCAACGTCGACCGCGGCGGCAACGGCGATCAGGCCAAGGCCGAGCAGATTCGCCGCTTCGAGGATTCCGCCGCCAGGCAGCAAGGCGAACTCGACCGCGTCACCACCCAGGCCAAGCGGATGGGCTGCGACAGCTCGGGATTCTTCTCGCTGTTCAACAACCAATCCGCGCAATGCGGCCCGATCAACAACCAGATCCAGCAGATGCGCGGCAATCTGGACCAGATCACCATCAGCCTGGAGCGGCTGCGGATGGGCGGCGCCGGCACTTCGGAGCGCGACAATCAGCGCCGTTCGGTGCTGCTGGCGCTGGCGCAGAACAATTGCGGCCCGCAATACGCCGCCGCGGCGCGCAACGGCGGCAATTTCCTCGACAATCTGTTCGGCAACAACAACAACCCGGGCGGTAACGACAATCCCGGCGGCGTCCCCGTCCCGGCCGATCTCGGGCCGCAATCCGGCACCTATCGCACCGTCTGCGTGCGCAGCTGCGACGGCTTCTATTTTCCGATCTCGTTCGCCACCGTGCCGGGCCGGTTTCCCGACGACGAAAGGTCCTGCAAGAACCTCTGCCCGGCCGCGGAAGCCACGCTGTTCACCTATCGCAATCCCGGCGAGGACATGAACCAGGCGGTGTCGATCAACGGCCAGCCCTATGCCTCGTCGCCGAACGCGTTCCGCTATCGCCAGGAATTCAACCCGTCTTGCGCCTGCAAGGCCGCCGGCCAGACCTGGGCCGACGCCTTGAAGAGCATCGACGACAAGGGCTCGGTCGAACAAGGCGATATCTTCGTCACCGAGGAGCGCGCCAAGAAGATGTCGCAGCCGCTGGCGAAGCCGGCATCGGCCGCGCAGAAGAAAGGCGCCGCCACCCCCGCGGCTGCACCCAGCGCGGCCCCGGCGCCGGCGGCGGATGCAACCACCGATGCCAGCGGCAACAAGATCCGCTCGGTCGGCCCGACCTTCATCCCGGCGCGATAGAGAATTGACGGCAGCGTGCCCCGGACGCAGCGCAATGCGCCGCGCAAGCGGCGTTGTGCGCTGCAGAGCCGGGGCCGTTACGGAACGCAGCGCTTGGAACGGTCCCGGGTCTGCGAAGCAGCGCTTCGCGCTGCGCCGCGCCCGGGACACAAAGGTCTGATCAGCCCCCGGGGCAGTCTCGGGGCTCAGATCCTCGCCATAGCTATCAAGCGATGCCCTGCGTCGTGATCACGGCTCCAGCGCCGGCTGCGCATCCTGTTGCCGTGACGCCGAAAAAATGTCCCACACCGCGATGAACAAGGCCGCGATCACCGGCCCGATGACGAAGCCGTTGATGCCGAACACCTCGATGCCGCCCAGGGTCGAGATCAGCACGATGTAATCCGGCATCTTGGTGTCCTTGCCGACCAGGATCGGCCGCAAGATGTTATCGACCAGGCCGATCACCAACGCGCCGTAAGCGATCAGCAGCACGCCCTTCCAGATCGAGCCGATCGCCAAGAGATAGATCGCCACCGGCCCCCAGATCAGCCCGGCGCCGACCGCCGGCAGCAGCGACAGGAACGCCATCAGCACCGCCCACAGCAGCGAGGCGCTGATGCCGAGAAACCAGAACATCAGCCCGCCGAGCGCGCCCTGCAGCAGCGCCACCAGCATGTTGCCCTTGATCATGGCGCGGACCACGACGGTGAATTTGTTCAGCAGCGCCTTCTGTTGCTCGGGTCGCAGCGGAATCGCGGTCCGGATCCGCCGCGACAGCGCGGCCTCGTCGCGCAGCAGGAAGAACAGCAGATAGATCATGATGAAGAGTTCGAGCACGAAGTCGAAAGTGCTCTGACCGACGTTGAGCGCCTGGGTGGCAATGAACTGGCTGCCCTTCAACAGCCCCGCAGACAACTTGTCCTGCACCGCGCCGAGGCTGGCGAGGCCATAGCGCTCGAGCAGCGAGGTCGCCCAGCTCGGCAGCACGTTCAGCACTTCCTGAAACGACCGCACCAAGTCGAGATCCTTCGACTGGATCTTCTCGTAGACGCTGGCGGCCTCCTGCGCCAAGGACGCCACCACCAGCGTCAACGGCAGGATGACGATGAAGACGATGATCAACAGCGTGATCAGCGCCGCAAGGGTCGGCCGCTGCGGCATCAGCGCGGCGAGCCGACGCGACAGCGGCGCGAACACCACCGCGATGACGACGCCCCACAGGATGGCGCCGTAGAACGGCCACAGGATCCAGCCGAACGCCAGCGAGATCACCACCACCAACAGCAGGAAGGACTTGTCCTCAATGGAACGTCGCATACGGGATCCTGTCAGGTCATCGATCGACGATGGCTTGTCTTGCCGCGACGCCGCGCGCCATCACCCCTCGAACGCATCGCTGGTGGCGCGGCTGGCGCGAGCGACCAACGCCTCGTCAGGTTGACGCAGCGGCGCGCCGGAATCGCGAAACCGGTTGGTGATCGGGTAGCGGCGATCGCGACCGAAGTTCTTTCGCGTGACTTTCACGCCCGGCGCGGCCTGCCGGCGTTTGTATTCGGCGATGTTGAGCAATCGGTCGATCCGCACCACGGTGTCGCGATCGAAGCCGGCGGCGACGATCTCCGCCAGCGGCTGTTCGCGCTCCACCAGCCGCTCCAGAATGCCGTCGAGGATGTCATAAGGCGGCAGCGAATCCTGGTCGGTCTGGTTTTCGCGCAATTCGGCGGTCGGCGGGCGGGTGATGATGTTGACCGGGATCACTTCGCCGGACGGGCCCAACGCGCCGTCGGGCTTCCAGGCGTTGCGCAAGGTGCAGAGCCGGAACACTTCGGTCTTGTAGATGTCCTTGATCGGGTTGAAGCCGCCATTCATGTCGCCGTACAGCGTGGCGTAGCCGACCGACATTTCCGACTTGTTGCCGGTGGTCACCACCATGGCGCCGGTCTTGTTGGAGATCGCCATCAGCAGCGTGCCACGGGTGCGCGCCTGCAAATTCTCTTCGGTGATGTCGCGCGGCAGGCCCCTGAAGGTGCCGGCGAGAATCTCCTCGAAGCCGTTGACCGCTTGGGCGATCGGCAGCACTTCGTACTTAAATCCGAGCGCGCCCGCGAGTTTCGCCGCGTCGTCGAGCGAGACCTGCGCGGTGAAGCGGAACGGCAGCATCACGCCGCGCACCCGCTCCACCCCCAGCGCGTCGACCGCGATCGCCGCGCACAGCGCGGAATCGATGCCGCCGGAAATGCCGAGCAGCACGCCGGGAAAGCCGTTCTTGTTGACGTAGTCGCGCAGGCCCAGCACGCAGGCGGCGTAATCGGCCTCGTCGTCCTCGATCACCGGCGCGATCGCGCCGTCGCAGCGCCAGCCGGAATCGCCGTTGACCCAGCGCAGCGTGGTGAGGCTTTGTTCGAACGCCGGCAATTGCGCCGCCAGCGTGCGATCGGCGTTCAGCGCGAACGAGGCGCCGTCGAACACCAATTCGTCCTGGCCGCCGACCTGATTGACATAGATCAGCGGCAGATCGCTCTCGGTGACCCGCGCCACCTGCACCGACAGCCGCAGATCGGCCTTGCCGCGGGCGTAAGGCGAGCCGTTCGGCACGATCAGGATTTCGGCGCCGGTCTCGGCCAGGCACTCGACCACGTTCTCGTAGTCGGCGGATTCCTCCATCCAGGTGTCTTCGCAGATCGGCACGCCGACGCGGACGCCGCGGATCGTCACCGGCCCGGACACCGGGCCGCGGCAAAACACCCGCTTTTCATCGAACACGCCGTAATTCGGCAGATTGACCTTGAAGCGGATCGCGGCGATCGCGCCTGCGTCGAGCAGCGCGCAGGCGTTGTACAGCTTGCCGCCGTCGACCCAAGGCGAGCCGACCAGCATCGCGGGGCCGCCATCGGCGGTGTCGCGCGCCAGGTCCTCGACCGCGGCGCGGCAGGCCGCCTGGAATGCCGGCTTCAACACCAAATCCTCCGGCGGATAGCCGGAGATGAACAGCTCGGGAAATACGATCAACTGGGCGCCGTCTGCGGCCGCCCTCGCCCGCGCCGCGCGGGCCAGGCCGGCGTTGCCGGCGATATCGCCGACCGTCGGGTTCAATTGCGCCAGCGTGATCTTGAAGTCAGCTTGTTCGGTCATGAAAAACATCTAGCCGCGACCGCGCGGCGGCGCAATGTCGGGCTAGACCATGCCGATCCGTTCGGCCAAAGCGAACAGCCAGAACAGCCCGGCCATCACCAAAGCGACGCCGACCGCGGCGGAGCCCATATCCTTGACCCGGCCGATCTGCGGATCGTGCTCGGTGGTGAGCCGGTCGGCCAGCTTCTCGATCGCGGTGTTGAGCAGTTCCACCACCAGCACCAGCACCACCACCGCAATCAGCTCGACCCGGCGCATCGCGGTCGATCCGACCAGAAACGCCAGCGGCAACGCCAGCGCCAGCGCGATCAGCTCCTCGCGGATCGCGGCTTCGGAACGGATCGCGAAGGCGAGCCCGTTCCGGGTATTGATGGTCGCCCGCCAGAACCGCAGCACATCACAGTCCAGCGGCGACCGGCAACGGGCTGGCCTTGCCGACCCGATCCTGCTTCAACAGTTCCGCGATCAGGAACGCCATGTCGATCGACTGCTCGGCATTGAGCCGCGGATCGCAGGCGGTGTGATAGCGGTTGTTGAGGTCCTCGTCGGTGATCGCCCGCGCCCCGCCGATGCATTCGGTGACGTCCTGGCCGGTCATCTCGAGGTGCACGCCGCCGGCGTGGGTGCCTTCCGCGGCGTGGATGGTGAAGAACGATTTCACCTCCGACAGGATGCGGTCGAACGGCCGGGTCTTGTAGCCCGAGGTCGAGGTGATGGTGTTGCCGTGCATCGGATCGCACGACCACACCACGGCGCGGCCCTCGCGCTGCACGGCGCGGATCATCCCCGGCAGGCTGTCGCCGATCTTGTCGGCGCCGAACCGGCCGATCAGCGTGAGGCGACCCGGCTCGTTGTCCGGATTGAGCACGTCGATCAGCTTCAGCAATTCATCGGTCTTGAGCGACGGGCCGCACTTCAACCCGATCGGATTCTTGATGCCGCGGAAATATTCGATATGGGCGTGATCGAGCTGGCGGGTGCGGTCGCCGATCCACAACATGTGGCCGGAGGTGGCGTACCAATCGCCGGTGGTGGAATCCACCCGGGTGAAGGCCTGCTCGTAGCCGAGCAGCAGCGCCTCATGGCTGGTGTAGATCTCGGTGGCGCGCAACTCCGGATGGCTTTCCAGGTTGAGGCCGCAGGCGCGCATGAAGTTCAGCGCGTCGGAGATCCGGTCGGCCAACTCTTTGTAACGCCGCGACTGGTGGGAGTCCTTCAGGAAACCAAGCATCCACTGGTGCACGCTGCCGAGATTGGCGAAGCCGCCAGTGGCAAACGCCCGCAGCAGGTTCAGCGTCGCCGCCGACTGCCGATAGGCCATCAGCTGGCGCTGCGGATCGGGCACCCGCGACGCCGCAGTGAAGCCGATGTCGTTGACGATGTCGCCGCGATAGCTCGGCAATTCGACGTCGCCGCGCTTTTCCATCGGCGAGGACCGCGGCTTGGCGAATTGCCCGGCGATGCGGCCGACCTTCACCACCGGCAGCGCGCCGGCATAGGTCAAGACCACCGACATCTGCAGCAGCACGCGGAAGAAATCCCGGATATTGTTGGCGCCGTGCTCGGCGAAGCTCTCGGCGCAGTCGCCGCCCTGCAACAGGAAGGCTTCGCCGGCGCAAACCCGCGCCAGTGCCCGCTTCAGATTGCGCGCCTCACCTGCAAAAACCAGCGGCGGAAACGTGGCCAGCTGCGCCTCGACCTCGCCAAGCGCCTTGGCATCCGGATAATCCGGCATTTGCTGCACCGGCTTGCTGCGCCAACTGTCGAGTGTCCACCGCTCGGACATGAGATCAACTCCTGAGGAAAAACCGCGAGTTAGGGTACCCGGCGGCGGGCGGGTTATACACAGGCTTGTGCCGCACCGCCAGTTGGAATTCATGCGCAGAACACAACCCCTTGCAGTCAAAGCCGAATTCGCCTCTGTTGGGGGCTTTCCAACAGGCTTTCCGGAATTCGCCTTGGTTATGGCCGCGCCCGACGATGTGTTCTCCGACGACATCACCTTTCCTGCAACCGATGGATTTGTGCTGGCGGCGACACTGTATTTGCCACGCGGCGCCAAAAAGCATGCGGTGCTGATCAATTCCGCCACCGCGGTGCCGCGCAAGATCTACCGGGGCTTTGCCAGCTATCTGGCGCGGCGCGGCAGCGCAGTCTTGACCTACGATTATCGCGGCACCGGCGGCTCCCGGCAACCGTCGTTGCGCAGCGGCGGCCAGCCCTGCTCGCTGGTCGGCTTTCAGGCCACCATGGCGGACTGGGCCGAGCGCGACGTCAGCGCCGCGGTGGCCTGGATGCGGCAGCGCTACGACGCGATGCCGCTGCGTTATGTCGGCCATTCGTTCGGCGGCCAGGCGCTGGGATTGTTGCCGAACAACCACGAGGTGTCGCGCGCGCTGTTGATCGCCGCACAAGCCGGATCCTGGAAACTGATGACGGCGCCGGAGCGCTATCGCGTGCTGCTGCTGCTCAATCTGGTCGGCGTGCCGCTGACTTATCTAATGGGCTATGCGCCGGGCCGCCTCGGGCTGGGCGAAGATCTGCCGAAGGGCGTATTCCTGCAGTGGGTCGATTGGGTGATGCGGGAGCGTTACATGTTCGACGACGCAGGGCTGATCGCGCTGGCGAATTTCCCGTTCTACCGCGGCGCGTTGCGGGCGCTGTGCATCACCGACGATCCGTGGGCGACGCGCGAGGCGGTTGAACTGTTGTGCGAAGGCTTTAGTTCGATCGTCCCGGAGATCGTCGACGTCAGTCCCGCCGATTCGGGCGTCGCCAAGATCGGCCATTTCGGATTCTTCCGGCCGGAGCATCGCGACACGCTGTGGCGCGACGCGGCGGAGTGGCTATTGGAGGAAGAAAGCGAATAACGAGCCCCTCGGCGTGACGCCTTCAACTGAAAGCAAAGCCGTCATTCCGGATTGCGAGTTCGCAAGAACGAGCAAGTCCGGAATCCATACGCCGCAGCCACCGAAGGGGTGCGACGCGCTTAATCATTGCTGCCAGGGATTATGGATCCCGGGCTCACTCGCAGCTGACGCTGCTCGTGCCCCGGGATGACAAACTGCTGTTATTCCGCCGCTTCGCGCACGTAGCGCGCGAAGGGCGTGCGCATGGTGACGAGTTCTTCGGCGGCGGTCGGATGCAGCGCCATGGTGGCGTCGAAATCCGCCTTGGTGGCTTTCATCTTCACCGCGATCGCGATCACCTGCACCAGTTCGGCGGCCTCGTCGCCGACGATGTGACAGCCCAGCACGCGATTGCTGTTGCCGTCCACCACCAGCTTCATCAGCACCCGGGTGTCGCGGCCGGACAACGTCGCTTTCATCGGCCGAAAGCTCGCCTTGTAGATGTCGACATGGGTGAAGGCCGCCCGCGCCTGCGCCTCGGTCAGCCCCACGGTGCCGACTTCGGGCTGCGAGAACACCGCGGTCGGGATCTCGTTGTAATCGACCTGCACCGGCCGATTGCCGAACACCGTGTCGGCGAAGGCGTGGCCCTCGCGGATCGCCACCGGGGTCAGATTGATGCGGTGGGTGACGTCGCCGATGGCGTAAATATGCGGCACCGAGGTCTGCGAGAAGCCGTCGACGGCGATTCCGCCGATCACCGGGTCGATGGCGACGCCGGCCTTTTCCAACCCGAGATTGGCGACGTTGGGGTGGCGTCCGATCGCGAACATCACCTGGTCCGATCCGACGCTGGAGCCGTTCGACAGATGCGAGGTGTATTCGGTGCCGTGCTTGTCGACCGCGGTCACCGTGCAGCCGGTCAGGATGGTGATGCCCTGCTTCTCCATCTCGGCACGAACATGGGCGCGCACATCCTCGTCGAAACCGCGCAAAATGTTGTCGCCGCGATAGACCACGGTGACGTCGCAGCCGAGCCCGGCAAAGATGCAGGCGAATTCAAGCGCGATGTAGCCGCCGCCCTGGATCAGGATGCGCTTCGGCAATTCCGGCAGATGAAACACTTCATTGGATGAAATGACGTGCTCGATGCCCGGAATGATGGTGCCGTGGTTGGGGGCGCCGCCGGTGGCGATCAAGACGTAGCGGGCGCGAACCGTCTCGCCGGTGGCGAGCCGCAGCGTGTGCGGATCCTCGAACACCGCCCGCGACTTCACGGTTTGGGCGCCGGATTTTTCCACGTTCGCGGCGTAGATCGATTCCAGCCGGTCGATCTCGCGGTCCTTGTTGGCGATCAGCGTCGGCCAATCGAAGCTGGCCTGTGGGATGGTCCAGCCGAAGCCGGCGGCATCGGCGAGCTCATGCTGAACATGAGAGGCGTAGACCAAGAGCTTCTTCGGCACGCAGCCGCGAATCACACAGGTGCCGCCGAATCGATATTCTTCGGCGATCATCACCCGGGCGCCGTGGCCGGCGGCTATCCGCGCGGCGCGTACGCCGCCCGAGCCACCGCCCACCACAAATAGATCGACGTCGAAATCGCTCATGTCGCCTCGCGCCTGATCGAGTGTTCGAGTCGGATGTCGCGACTCAGATTTCCTTGCCGCGCTTGCGCATCTCGGCGCGGAATTGGCCGTTGACCTCTTCGGCAAAGCTCTGCGCCCACTGATTCATGTACTGCATGCTGGCCGAAATGGTCTTCGGCTCCTGCGCCAACAGCTTCTGGCCGAGCGGGGACTTGTAGAAGGTGACGAGATCCTTCAGCTCCTGCTCGGTGAAATCGCTGGCGTAGATCTTGGCCATCTGCTCGCCGATGTCCTTCTCGCGACCCGCCATCGCCTTCGCCACCACCAGCGCAACCTCGTTCAGGTCTTTCTGATAGTTGAGGTTGTTCTGCAGCAGGGTTTCCTTGGTGCGCTGAACGATGTTCGGCACCGCGGCGGCGTACATCGCGCTGACGTTCTTCATCGTCAGAATTTCCTTGGCCGCGGCGACCGCCGCCGGCGAGGCCGGCTTCAGCGGTGCCGGCGCCGGCGCCTGAGCGGAAGCGCCCGACAGCGACAACCCGAACGCAAGGCCGGCCGCAAGCAGCGCGTTGACAAAATATCTCATGACGATTTCTCCAGAATTGCGGCGCTCACGGCCGTTCAATGATGCGGATTCCGTTGGGGCCCGCCAGCACCGCCATGCTTGCCAGACCAATAAACAACCCGTTCTCGACAACGCCCGGGATCGCGTTGAGCTGGTCCGCCAGGCTGGGAGCATCGGGGATCCGCCCCAATTGGGCGTCCACGATCCAGTGGCCCCCATCGGTGACGAAAGCATGGCCGTCGCTGCCTTTTCGCAACGAAAGCGGTCCGAAAACGCCACATTCGGCGCAGGCCTCTTCGATCGCGCGCAGCGTCGCGGCCAGACCGAAGGAATTGACTTCAATGGGCAGCGGAAAGCGGCCGAGATTGGCGACCAGTTTGCTTTCGTCGGCGATCACGATCATGCGGTCGGAGGCCGCAGCGACGATCTTCTCGCGTAGCAAGGCGCCGCCGCCGCCCTTGATCAGGTTGAGCGCGGCATTGATTTCGTCGGCGCCGTCCACCGTGAGGTCGAGCCGGTCGACCTCGTCCAGCGTGGTCAGGGCGATGCCGCAACGCAGCGCGTCGGCGCGCGTGACCTCGGAGGTCGGCACGCCCACCACGTTCAGACCGCCGCGCACCCGTTCGCCGAGCAGCTCGACGAAGTGTTTGGCGGTCGAACCGGTGCCGAGGCCGAGCTTCATGCCGTCGCGAACGTGCTCGAGCGCAGCCGCGGCCGCCTGCCTCTTCAATTCATCCGAGCTCATGAACGATTGTCCCTTTTGACCGCGCCCTCCGCCCGATGGCGGCGGGCATATCTAGCGTCGTTTCCCGACCGCGAACAGCGCGGAATTCACCTTGCCGGCCACAGACGGTTGCGCAATCGCCCCAGGGGCTGTAGCGAAAAGATATGACATCATCTCGCATCATCGTCTTCGATCTCGACGGCACCCTGGTCGATACCGCGCCCGACCTGATCAGCGCCCTCAACCACATGCTGGTTCGCGAAGGCATGCCTCCGGTCGAATTCCCCGCCGCCCGCAACATGATCGGCGCCGGCGTCCGCAAACTGATCGAGCGCGGCCTGGAGATCGACGGCCGGGTCACCAGCGCGGCCGACATCACCCGGCTGACCAACGACTTCATCGATTATTACGCCGAGCATATCGCCGACGCCTCGCGCCCGTTCGAAGGCTTGGATGAGGCCCTCGATCAGCTGGCGGCCGATGGATATCGCTTCGCGGTCTGCACCAACAAGCTGGAGTGGCTGGCGAAACTGCTGCTGGACAAGCTGGATATGACCAAACGCTTTTCAGCCATCTGCGGCGGCGACACCTTCGGCGTGGCGAAGCCGGACCCGGTGATCCTGCGACAGACGGTGGCCATGGCAGGAGCCCAGATGGCCGGCGCGATCATGGTCGGCGACGCCGGCCCCGACGTCGGCGTTGCCCGCCGCGCCGGGATCCCGGTGATCGGAGTGGAGTTCGGTTATACCGACGTTCCGATCGCCGAGCTGAAGCCGGATCGGCTGATCGGACATATGCGCGACCTGCCGGCCGCCGTCGAGAGCCTGTCCGCCGTCCAGGCGCCTCGCTAAATCCTTGATTCAACAGTGCAGTGTCGATCGGCCACAGTCGTTAACCAATAATTAACGGGTCCGCTCCGCGCGGTTGCCAGGGGGGCGGGACGCTCCTATGGTCAAGTTGGGACTGTGGCTGTAAGTCGCAAATTAGTGGATTGTATCATGCGTCGTGTCATTGTGATTGCGGCAGCGGGCCTTGGCTTGGCTGGCTGTTCTTCGTTTTCGTTGGATGCCTTCAAATCGGCTCCGCCTCCCGTCACAGTGCAATTGGACTCGGTGCCACCGGGCGCGGAAGCCCGCACCTCGGCCGGACCAAGCTGCAAGACGCCCTGCTCCGTCGAGATTCCGCCCAGCGAGAATTTGAGCGTGACCTTCACGCTGAACAAATTCCAGACCGCGACGGTCCCGGTCACCGTGACGCGGACGCCGGGCGACTTCACCTCGCCGCCGACCACCACGATCGATCCAAACCCGGTGGTGGCGGAGCTGCAGCCATTGGCGCCGACCAAGAAGTCGAAGATGGTGCGCAAGCGGAAGCCGAAGCCCGCCGAGGCGGCCCCTGCCGAATCTCCGTTCCCGCAGCCGGAATAACCAGCCAGCCGACCGGTTCCGCGCCGCAACGCAACATAGTTGCGTGATTGTGCGGAGCCGCCGTCGTGCCTACATTACGAAAACACCGCCGCACCGGCGGCGAGCGTAAGGGCATGGCGGATGATCGGATCGACGCTGACTCCAATGGCACCCGGCGGCTCGGCGATGACCGATCCGTTTGGCCGCACCATCAGCTATTTGCGGGTCTCGATCACCGACCGCTGCGATCTGCGCTGCGTCTATTGCATGTCCGAGGACATGACCTTCCTGCCGCGGGCCGACCTGTTGACGCTGGAAGAGCTCGACCGGCTGTGCTCGGCGTTCATCGCAAAGGGCGTGAAAAAGTTGCGGCTAACCGGTGGCGAGCCGCTGGTGCGCCGCAACATGATGTCGCTGGTGCGCTCGCTGTCGCGCCACCTGCACACCGGCGCGCTGGACGAGCTGACGCTCACCACCAACGGCTCGCAGCTTGCGCGCTACGCCGCCGAACTCGCCGACTGCGGCGTCCGGCGCATCAACGTCTCGCTCGACACCCTCGACCCTGACAAATTCCGCGCCATCACCCGGTGGGGCGATCTCGGCAAGGTCTTGGCCGGCATCGACGCCGCCCGCGACGCCGGGCTCGCGGTGAAGATCAACGCGGTGGCGCTGAAGGACGTCAACGAGGACGAGATCCCCTCGCTGATGGAATGGGCGCATGGCAAGGGCATGGCGCTCACCTTGATCGAGGTGATGCCGATGGGCGAGATCGGCGAAGGCCGCATCGATCAGTACGTGCCGCTGTCACTGCTGCGCGCCCGGCTCGCCGGCCACTACACGTTGATCGATCTCGACGACAACACCGGCGGCCCTGCCCGCTACGTCCGGGTCAGCGAGACCGGCGGCAAGCTCGGCTTCATCACGCCGATGACGCATAATTTCTGCGAATCCTGCAATCGCGTCCGGGTCACCTGCACCGGCACGCTGCACACCTGCCTCGGCCATGAAGACGCCTCGGATCTGCGCCGGCCGCTGCGCGGCTCGCAGAGCGACGAATTGCTCGGCGAAGCGATCGACCGCGCCATCGCCCTGAAGCCGAAGGGCCACGACTTCATCATCGACCGCCAGCATAACCGGCCCAGCGTCAGCCGGCATATGAGCGTCACCGGCGGCTAAGCGCCGCATCGCCGCCGGACCGCTGCCCGCCGCCCCGTCGCAGCGCGATTCATCGCGGCATAACGGCTTGATGTTACGTTAATTTGTCGAATTTCCAATTGACGACCCGTAACCGCGCTGAAATGGTGCCGACGCTTCGCATTCCCCGTTGCTCAATCGGGGAGGCAAAACGGGAGGTCGCACAGTGCGGGCGATGCTGGGAGTGAGCCGGGCGATCGACGCGTTCAACACGCTGATTGGTCGATGGGTGTCGTGGCTGATCGTGGTCGCGGTGGTGATATCCGCGACCAACGCGATCATCCGCAAGATCTTCGACGTGTCGTCGAATTCGTACCTGGAATTGCAGTGGGTGTTGTTCAGCGTGGTGTTCCTGCTGTGCTCGCCATGGACGCTACTCAACAACGAACACATCCGCATCGACATCATCAATCACTCGCTGCCGCTGAAACTGCGCGGCTGGATCGACATGATCGGCCACGTGCTGTTCCTGCTGCCGTTCACGCTGATCATGCTGTGGTGGTCGATCCCGTTCTTCCTGACTTCGCTGAGTCAGAACGAGCAATCGTTCAGCGCCGGCGGGCTGCCGCAATGGCCGGCGAAGTCGCTGATCATGATCGCCTGCGTGCTTTTGTTGCTGCAGGGCATCTCCGAGATCATCAAACGCGCCGCGATGATGCTGGGGATCATCCCGGATTCCAACGCCTCGGCGATCAGCGCGCACCGCGCCGCCGAACTGGAAGCCGAACGGCTGGCGGCGGTGATCGCCGGCGACAAGCATTGAATTCATCCTGGTCATCGAATTGAAGGGCAAAACCGAATGACCGCGATGTTCATTCACTACATGGCGCCGATCATGTTCGCCTCGCTGGTGCTGTTTCTGCTGCTAGGTTACCCGGTGGCGTTCTCGCTGGCGGCCAACGGCTTGTTGTTCGCCTTCATCGGCATCGAACTCGGCCTGTTCCGCCCGGACTTCATGCAGGCGCTGCCAGAACGCGTCTACGGCGTAATGAACAACGACACGCTGTTGGCGATCCCATTCTTCACCTTCATGGGGCTGGTGCTGGAGCGATCCGGCATGGCCGAGGATCTACTGGAAACCATCGGGCAATTGTTCGGCTCGATCCGCGGCGGCATCGCCTACGCCGTGGTGTTCGTCGGAGCATTGCTCGCCGCCACCACCGGCGTGGTCGCCGCCTCGGTGATCTCGATGGGGCTGATCTCGCTGCCGATCATGCTGCGCTACGGTTACGACCGCCGCGTCGCCACCGGCGTGATCGCCGCGTCGGGAACGCTGGCGCAGATCATTCCGCCGTCGCTGGTGCTGATCGTGATGGCCGACCAGCTCGGCCGTTCGGTCGGCGACATGTACGAAGGCGCGTTCATTCCCGGCATCGTGCTGGCGCTGATGTATGCCGGCTATATCTTCCTGGTCACGCTGATCGCCCCGAAAGCGGTGCCGGGCCTGCCGTTGGAAGCGCAAACGCTGCGCGAATTGGAGACCGCGAAGCATCCGTTGATCCTGCCGTTGGCGGCGCTGTCGGCGGCGGCATCGGCGTATTTCTTCACGGTGCATGTCGGGCTGTTCGACTGGACGCAGCCGGCCTTCGACATGATCGGTCTCGGCAAGCTGGCGCTGCAGGGCTTCTGGTTCGTCATTCTGCTGGGAATCCTGACGCGTCCCTTCATCGGCATCATCCGCACCATGACGATGTCGCTGTTCCTGGTGGTAGCCGGCTCGACCGCGATCGGCATCGTCGCGATGAGCTTCACCGACGTGAAATCCGGCGCCGACTATGTGGTGCTGACGATGTCGGTCACCGTGGCGCTGTCGTTCGTGCTGGCGGTGATCAACCACGTCACCCGCCTCAAACTGCTCTCCAAGCTCGCCGAGCAGGTGGTGTTCGTGATGGTGCCGCCGCTCGGGCTGATCTTCCTGGTGCTCGGCACGATTTTCATCGGCGTCGCCACCCCGACCGAGGGCGGCGCGATGGGCGCCGCCGGCGCCATCCTGCTGGCGCTGATGAAGGGCCGGCTGACCTTCGATCTCACCAAGCAGGCCACCGAGGCCACCGCGAAACTCTCCGCCTTCGTGGTGTTCATCCTGGTCGGCGCGCGGGTGTTCTCGCTGACCTTCTACGGCGTCGACGGCCACCGCTGGGTCGAGGAGCTGCTGGTCGGGCTGCCCGGCGGCCAGGTCGGCTTCCTGATCTTCGTCAACGCCTTCGTGTTCATCCTGGCGTTCTTCCTGGATTTCTTCGAACTCGCCTTCATCGTGATTCCGCTGTTGGGACCCGCCGCCGAAAAGCTCGGCATCGATCTGATCTGGTTCGGGGTGATGCTCGGCGTCAACATGCAGACCTCGTTCATGCATCCGCCGTTCGGCTTTGCGCTGTTCTACCTGCGCTCGGTGGCGCCGAAGGAATCCTATCTCGACCGGATCAGCGGCAAGCGGATGGAGCCGGTCACCACCGGGCAGATCTATTGGGGCGCGGTGCCGTTCGTGATCATCCAGGTGATCATGGTCGCCCTGGTGATCACCTTCCCGGCGATGGTGATGCACTACAAGGGCGTCGCCTCCACCGTCGATCCCTCCAAGATCGAATTCGACCTGCCGCCGATGGACCAGGCGCCGCTGGATTTCGGGCCGTCGAAGTAGCGGGCGGGCGCCATGAGCGTGCCCCGGACGCAGCGCGGCGCGTCGTCCTTGCGGCGTGATGCGTTGCCGAGCCGGGCCGTTGCGAAGCGCGGCGCTTGGAACGGTCCCGGCTCGCAAAGCGGCGCAATTGCGCCGCTCTGCGTCCGGGACACAGGGCTTGACCTGCTATCGGCCTCACCACATCGGCAGCGCGCTCCCCTCCCCCTTGCGGGCAGGGGAATCGCATGTGGGAATTTGTAAGCTGTTGCGAAGCGGAGGGAAATTGATTCTGAAGGAGGCTCCCGATTCGGATGGAGCAGCCGATGGATCGATTTGCGGAGTGCTTCGAAGACCTGCCCGACCCGCGGGCGGGCAATGCGTTGCACGATCTGACCGAGATCTTGTTCATTGCCCTGATGGCGACGCTGTGCGGGGCGACCAGTTGCACCGACATGGCGCTGTTTGCGCGGATGAAGGCCTATCTTTGGCGGGATGTGCTGGTCCTGAAGAACGGCCTTCCGAGCCACGACACGTTCAGTCGGGTGTTCCGCATGCTGGACCCGGAGGCGTTCGAGAAGGCGTTCCAACGCTTCATGAAAGCCTTTGCCAAAGGCGCCAAGATCAAGCCGCCGAAAGGGGTGATCGCCCTCGACGGCAAGGCGCTGCGGCGCGGCTACGAAAGCGGCAGAAGCCACATGCCGCCCGTGATGGTGACGGCCTGGGCGGCGCAGACCCGCATGGCGCTGGCCAATGTGCAGGCCCCGAACAACAACGAAGCCGCCGGTGCCTTGCAACTGATCGAACTTCTGCAGCTCAAAGGCTGCGTCGTGACGGCCGATGCGCTGCATTGCCATCGTGGCATGGCCGAAGCGATCAAGGCCCGGGGCGGCGATTATGTGCTGGCCGTGAAGGACAACCAGCCAGCGCTGATGCGGGATGCGAAGGCGGCAATCCGCGCCGCCACGCGCCAGGGCAAGCCATCGACGATCACCGTCGATGCCGGTCATGGACGCAAGGAAAAGCGCCGTGCTGTCGTCGCCGCTGTCCCGCAGATGGCGCAAGACCACGACTTTGCCGGGCTCAAAGCGGTGGCCAGGATCACCAGCAAGCGCGGCACCGACAAGACCGTCGAGCGTTACTTTCTGATGAGCCAGGCCTATCCCCCCAAAGACGTCCTGCGCATCGTCCGGACCCACTGGACCATCGAAAACAGCCTGCATTGGCCGCTCGACGTCGTGCTCGACGAGGACTTGGCGCGCAATCGCAAGGACAACGCCCCCGCCAACCTCGCCGTGCTCAGACGCCTGGCCCTCAACGTCGCAAGGGCACATCCAGACAACACCACATCGCTGCGTGGAAAGCTGAAACGTGCAGGATGGAACGATACGTTCCTCTTCGAACTCATCCAACACATGCGATAGCCCTGCCCTTGCGGGGAGGGGAGCAGAGGCGCTCATTGCTGTAGCAAGAGACAGTTGAGGGGAAAGGTTGCGGTGACGAGATATGAGGCTCGTCTTCGAGACGCAGCGCGAGAACACGCTTCGCCCCAGGATGACGCACTTAACTAACGCGCAAAA
Source organism: Rhodopseudomonas palustris BisB18 (assembly GCF_000013745.1). Lineage (GTDB taxonomy): Bacteria > Pseudomonadota > Alphaproteobacteria > Rhizobiales > Xanthobacteraceae > Rhodopseudomonas_A > Rhodopseudomonas_A palustris_F. Next base: position 2,266,234 of record NC_007925.1, on the reverse strand, counting down.
TTCGCGCCGGCAGCGCGCTCCCTCCCAACTCTCGGGAAAGACATGTGCTGCCGCGGCCGCAAGGAGCAGACGGCTCAGGCGTAGGGCGTGCCTGCCATGGCAGCTTTGAGAGCGCGGCCTCCCTTATCGACAAGTGCGAGAAAGGCGGCGTTCGCTCGCTTGGTATCGTGCGTCTGACGAAAGGTCCGATGCGCCTCGATGAAGGCCACGGTCCACACCGCCAACAACAGACCGGCGGCCAATTGGGCGTCGGGATCGCTCGGTTCTCGCCCTGCGCATTCGGAAAGCGCCAGCGCTACCACTTGCGCGAACTCGTCACGGATCGCCCGGGCCCTCGCCTTGAGGGTTTCGCTGGCCTCGATCGCCTCTATGAAGCTTTGGCTCCTCGCAGAAAATTCGACGACTGGGCTGTGTTCCGCAATCAGCCGATGGGCGAGCAGACCATACGCCTCGATCAGACCGACGCCGGGATCACGCTGCAGCAAGGCTTCGCGCAGCATCTGGCGGCCCTCTTCGTCGCGATCAAAGAACATGTCCTCCTTGCGGGGGAAATGGTTGAACACCGTCATTCGCCCGACGTCAGCGGCGGCCGCAATGTCGTCCACCGTCACATGATCGAACCCCCGCTCGATGAAGAGGCGCGTGGCAGCGTCGGAGATGCCTTCGCGCGTGGCGAGACGCTTCCGGGATCGGCGGTCGGATGGAATTGACATGGCGCTCCTGATGGCTTAAAAAAACTATACTGAGTATATATCGGGATCAAGTATATGAAAAATTGGTCGCATCAACAAGGCGATATGAGAGGTAGGGCGATCGAACCCCTGACCTCCGCCTGGCCGGGCGCTTGCTCTCTGGTCTCATGATGAACAGGCCGCTTGTCGTTATTTTTGCCACCATCTGCCTGGACGCCGTCGGCATCGGCCTCGTCTTCCCTGTTCTGCCGCGGCTTCTTGAGGATGTCACGCACAGCCCGAACATCGCGCCCTATATCGGGATCATGACCGCGCTCTATGCGGTGATGCAGTTTGTCTTCGCCCCCGTGCTCGGTGCTTTGAGCGACAACCTCGGCCGGCGTCCCGTGCTGCTGATTTCGCTCGCGGGAGCGGCCATCAACTACGTCATCATGGCGTTCGCACCGCAGCTTTGGATGCTGATGCTCGGCCGCGCAGTTGCCGGCCTGACCAGCGCCAATGTCTCCGTGGCAACGGCCTACATCACCGACATTTCATCCGAGGACCAGCGCGCCCGCAGATTCGGCCTGTCCAACGCCATGTTCGGCATCGGCTTTATCATCGGGCCGGTTCTCGGCGGCCTGCTCGGCGACACCTGGCTGCGGCTGCCTTTCATCGCCGCCGCCGCGCTGAACGCCGGCAATCTCCTGCTGGCGTTGTTCGTGCTGCCGGAATCCCGCACGGCGGCCCGTGAGAAGATCGATCTGGTCGCGCTCAACCCGCTTCGGCCGCTGCGTTGGGTGTTCGCCATCAAGGGGCTTTTGCCCGTCGTGTTTGTGTACTTCATCTTGAGCGCAACCGGGGAGGCCTACGGCGTCTGCTGGGCGTTGTGGGGTTTCGACACGTTTCAATGGAGCGGCCTGTGGATCGGGCTTTCGCTCGGCGCTTTCGGTATCTGCCAAACGCTGGTGCAGGCCTTGCTGCCCGGCCCCGCGACCAAACTGCTTGGCGAGCGCATGGCCGTTGTGGTGGGCATCGCCTGCGCCTGTATCGCTCTTGTCGCGCTGGCCTTCGCCAATCAAGGCTGGATGGTATTCGCCATCATGCCGTTGTTCGCTCTCGCCGGAATCGGCACGCCGGCGTTTCAAGCCCTGGCCACCCGGCAGGTTGATCCGGACCGTCAAGGTCAATTGCAAGGCGTGCTGGCCTCGGCCGTCAGCCTGGCGTCGATCGCAGCGCCGCTCGCCTTCTCGACGTTCTACTTTGTCGTTCAAAACGACTGGCCCGGAGCCATCTGGCTCTTGGTGGTCGTCATTTATGCAATCGCGATTCCGCTGGTTCTTCTCGGCACCCGGACCGCCCGCGCTGCGACGTGACGGGCACGCTCATCCTGCCCTGCCCCACCCTCGCGTCATCCCGCGCCCACAAAAAACGCCCGACCTTTCGGCCGGGCGTTTCATTGTCGATGATGCGACGAAAAATCAGCCGCGGGTGCGCGAGCGGATCATGAAGCTGTCGAAGGTGTATTCGGCGACCTGCCACCACAGATACTGATCGGAGCGGTAGGCCTGCATCGCGTCGATGCCCTTCTTGAAGTCGGCGTTCTTGGCGGAGATTTCGCCCCACAATTCGTTGGTCGCCTTCAGGCAGGCGTCCAGCACCTCGTTGGAGAACGGCCGCAGCTGCGTGCCGCCTGCCACCAGGCGCTTCAGCGCCGGCGGATTCTGCATGTCGTAGCGCGCCGCCATCCAGCTGTTGGTGGCCTGCGCGGCGTTGGCCAGGATCGACTGATAGCTCTTCGGCAGCGAGTTGTACTTTTCCAGATTGGCGAAGGCGTGCACGGTCGGACCGCCTTCCCAGAAGCCCGGATAGTAGTAGTACTTCGCGACCTTCTGGAAGCCGAGCTTCTCGTCGTCATAGGGGCCGACCCACTCGGCCGCGTCGATGGTGCCCTTTTCCAGCGCCGGATAGATGTCGCCGCCGGCGATCTGCTGCGGCACCACGCCGAGCTTCTGCAGCACCTGGCCGGCGATGCCGCCGATGCGGAATTTCAGCCCGGACAGATCGGCCACGGTCTTGATCTCCTTGCGGAACCAGCCGCCCATCTGGGTCCCGGTGTTGCCGCAGGGAAATCCGATCACGCCGTATTTCTTGTAGAACTCGTTGCCGAGCTCCATGCCGCCGCCCTGATACCACCAGGAATTCTGCTGCCGCGCGTTCAGCCCGAACGGCACCGACGCATAGACCGCGAAGGTCGGGTCCTTGCCGACGTAGTAATAGGACACGGTGTGGCTCATCTCGACGGTGTTGTTCGAAGTGGCGTCGAGCGCCTGCAGGCCGGGCACGATTTCGCCGGCCGCGAACACCTGGATCTGGAACTTGTTGTCGGTCATCTCGGCGACTTGCTTGGCGAGATATTCCGCGCCGCCATAGATGGTGTCGAGCGACTTCGGGAAACTCGAGGTCAGCCGCCACTTGATTTCCGGCGAGGACTGCGCAATCGCCGGCGACGCCACCGCGGCGACCGCAGCGCCGGTTGCGGATACTTTCAAAAAGTCACGACGTTTCATCAAGCCTTCTCCTTGTTGCCGGCGTTTCCCGGAATTTCCCTCGGGCGTGTTCGACGGCGAGGCCAATGCCCTCGCCGAAGACGCTCTGGTGTGTGGTCTGTACCACGATGTAGGGCGACGGGAAAACGCCGCGAGGTCGCCGATCAGCAGCATGCAACCAAAGTCGAATGCCGCCGCAAGTGCAGTGCGGAACAACTCAGGCGGCGACCACGGCGTCGAGCTGGAGCCGCACCTTTTCGGCGATCGCGCGGTAGATCGCGGCATGGACGCCGCTCGGTTCGCTCTCCACCACCGGGGTGCCGGCATCGGAGTTGCTGCGGATCGACATGTGCAGCGGCACCTCGCCGAGGAACGGCACGCCGAGCCGCTCCGCTTCCTGCCGCGCGCCGCCATGGCCGAAGATGTCCGACCGCGCGCCGCATTCCGGGCATTGGAAGTAGCTCATGTTCTCGACGATACCGAGCACCGGCACGCCGACCTTAGTGAACATCGCCAGCCCGCGCCGCGCGTCGATCAGCGCCAGATCCTGCGGCGTCGACACGATCACCGCCCCCTTCAACGGCACGTTCTGCGCCAGCGTCAGTTGGGCGTCGCCGGTGCCGGGCGGCATGTCGACCACCAGCACGTCGAGCGTGCCCCAGACGACGTCGCGCAGCATCTGGGTGATCGCCGACATCACCATCGGCCCGCGCCAGATCATCGCGCTGTTTTCTTCGACCAGAAAGCCGATCGACATGATCGACAGCCCGAACCGCATGATCGGAATCATCTTGCGGGCGTCGTCGAGCTGTGGCCGTTCGTTGATCCCGGTCAGCTTGGGAACCGACGGGCCGTAGATGTCGGCGTCGAGCAGACCGACCTTGAGGCCGAGATCGCGCAGGCTGAGCGCCAGGTTCAGCGCGGTGGTCGACTTGCCGACGCCGCCTTTGCCGGAGGCCACCGCGATGATCGAGGTGATGCCGGGAATTTCCGCTTGCTTCGACATCGGCGAAGCCGGACCCGGTCCCGGCGGCGGCCGATGCGCGGCAGCGGGCGCGACGCCGGCGCGCGGAGCGGCCGGGCTCGATCCCGGCTTGCGTTCGGCGGTCAGCGCGATCATCGCCGACTTGACGCCGGGGATCGCCGTCACCGCGGCTTCCGCCGCGTTGCGAACAGCTTCCCAGGCCCGCACCTCGGCGGCTTCAACGTTGATGGCGAAATACACCTTGCCGTCGTTGACGGAGATCTCCGACAACACGTTGGCCTTGGTCAGGGCGACGCCGCGCGGCGACGCCACCTTCGCCAAACCATCGAGAATTTGCTGCTGCGTCACGCTCATGAGACTCTCCTGTCACCGCTAGTGTCCCGAATCCGAAGTTCGCCAACCACAACGGCGCGGTCTTCGCAGGGGTCAAACATCTGATGCCGCCGGGCTCGGCCGGGCTCGTTGCTCTGGCGCAAGGACGTTGCCGGGCGGCAGTTCCTCGGCTCGCGCCGCACGACGCCCCTTTTAGGCCGAATAGGTCGCAAGACAAGCCGAAGCGTCGCTCCGGTTCCGGATCGGTCGCCCCCCGGGGGGCCAGGGGCTTTGACGCTGTAGCAGCGCGGTTTATGCTGGCGCTCCGCATCGACCGCCCTCTCCCGCAACGATCCTCCCCTTCAGAATTTCGGCGTTGCGCGCGCCGAGCAAACTCAGGATTGAAGACATGGCCAAAGTCGCTTTTCTCGGTCTCGGCGTCATGGGCTTTCCCATGGCGGGACATCTGGTCGCCAAGGGCGGCCATGAGGTCACGGTGTTCAACCGCACCCAAGCCAAGGCCAACATCTGGGCCGAGAAATTCGCCGGCCGCACCGCGCCGACGCCCCGCGAAGCCGCCGAAGGCCAGGATTTCGTGATGGCCTGCGTCGGCAATGACGACGATCTGCGCAGCGTGACGATCGGCGACGACGGCGCCTTTGCCGGGCTCGACGCCGGGGCGATCTTCGTCGACCACACCACCGCCTCCGCCGAGGTCGCCCGCGAGCTCGACGCCGAGGCGACCAAGCGCGGCTTCGCCTTCGTCGACGCGCCGGTGTCGGGCGGTCAGGCCGGCGCCGAGAACGGCGTGCTGACGGTGATGTGCGGCGGCAGCGCCGAGGCCTACGCCCGGGCCGAGCCGGTGATCGCCGCCTATGCGCGGATGTGCAAGCTGATGGGACCGGCGGGCTCAGGACAGCTCACCAAGATGGTCAACCAGATCTGCATCGCCGGCCTGGTCGAGGGGCTGTCGGAGGGCATCCACTTCGCCAAGAAGGCCGGGCTTGACGTCAATGCGGTGATCGACACCATCTCCAAGGGCGCGGCGCAGTCCTGGCAGATGGAGAACCGCCACAAGACCATGACCGAGGGCAAATTCGATTTCGGCTTCGCGGTGGAATGGATGCGCAAGGATCTGGCGATCTGCCTCAGCGAGGCCCGCCGCAACGGCGCCAGCCTGCCGGTGACGGCGCTGGTCGATGCGTTCTACGCCGAGGTCGAGAAGCTCGGCGGCCGCCGCTGGGACACCTCGAGCCTGTTGGCACGGCTGGAGCGCTGATCGGCGTCACAAGGCCTTCCGTGCTTCCCGGCGTTTGCGTTCGTGAGTTCGGCTCCGACCAGCGCGCCCCGGACGAAAGCGCACCACGCCGCGTTTGCGGCGTGGTGCGCTGAGAGCCGGGGCCGTTACGGAACGCCGCCTTCGTAACGGTCCCGGTTCTGCGGCGCAGCGCGAAGAGCGCTGCACCGCGCCCGGGACAGCAGCTACCTGATGCACGGCGGCCACTGTGGCTGGAAACCGGCGGTTGTTAGCTATTTGTTAACCGGATTGGCCTCCCCTCTAAGGTTACTCTTAACGATTTCGGACGAAAAATAGCCGAAGGTAACCGCGCGCGTTTTTGCGCAGGATTTGTGTTGGTCGATGAGTATCCCCGCCGATAGGCCTGAGGTGGTTCAGCTTCCGGCTGAACCACCGGTCGTGACACCGGCGCGCAACCGACGCGCGGCGGCGCAGCGGGTCCGTGAGGCCCGCGATCGGCTGACCTCGACCAGCGGCACCCGCCCGGCATTCGATCACGAACTGCTGCGGCAATACGCCCAGATGCGGCAATCGGCTTCGATCGTGGTGATCCTGCTGGTGGTGGCGACCGGGCTGTTGTTCGCGATCTGGATCCAGCCGCTGTCGGCGGCGGCCTGGACCTGCGGCATGCTGTGCATCCATGCCGTGATGATCCGCAATTGCGGCCGCTTCCTCGGCGAACAGCAGTCGCCGTTGCGGACCCGCAAATGGCGAACCCGCTTCGTGCTGCTCGACCTGTTGTATGGCGTGTGCTGGACCGCGATCCTGGTGCACCCGCCGGGCGTCGAGGTGGTGTCCAACACGCTGTTGATGTTCCTGATGCTGCTGGTGGTGGCGGTGTCGAGCATGCTGGCGGCCAATCTGCCGATCGCCGCGCTGGCGGCGACCGCGCCGGTGACCGCGGCGATCGCGGCCAACTTCCTGTTGAGCGGCACGTTCGACAACTACATTCTGGCGCTGCTGACGGTGGCGGCGGAAGGTTATTTCGCGCTGCTCGCGCACCGGCTGCATTCCACCACGCTGGCGACGCTGGAAGCCCGCGCCGAAAAGGACGCGCTGATCGGCGAACTCGAACAGGCCAAGGCGATCTCCGACGAGGCGCGGCATCGCGCCGAAGCCGCCAACGTCGCCAAGTCGCGGTTCCTGGCGCAGATGAGCCACGAACTGCGCACCCCGCTGAACGCCATCCTGGGCTTTTCCGAAGTGATGAAGAGCGAGATCTTCGGCGCCCACGCGGTCGCGGTGTACAAGGACTACTCCGCCGACATCCATAATTCCGGCGTGCATCTGTTGAACCTGATCAACGAGATCCTGGATCTGTCGCGGATCGAGGCCGGCCGCTACGAGCTCAACGAGGAAGCGGTGTCGCTGGTCCACGTCGTCGCCGACTGCCATCATCTGTTGAAGCTGCGCGCCTCGAGCCGCGGCATCACCATCCACGAGGTGTTCGAACAGGGCATGCCGCGGATCTGGGGCGACGAACGCGCGGCGCGGCAGATCGTGCTCAACCTATTGTCGAACGCCATCAAGTTCACCCCGCAAGGCGGCGAGATCTGGCTCAAGGTCGGCTGGACCGCATCCGGCGGGCAATATCTCAGCGTCAAGGACACCGGCTCGGGCATCGCCGAGGACGAAATTCCGATCGTGCTGGCCTCGTTCGGCCAGGGCTCCAACTCGATCAAATCCGCCGAACAGGGCGCCGGGCTCGGGTTGCCGATCGCCAAGAGCCTGATCGACATGCACGGCGGCACTTTCACGCTGAAATCGAAGCTGCGGATCGGCACCGAAGTGATCGTCACCTTCCCGCCGGAGCGGGTGATGTCGGCGCTGGCCCCGATGGCCGACGAGGCGCCGCCGCTGCAGCCGTCCTACGACATCAGCCTGTCGGATGAAAACCGCAGGGTTCGCAACAAACCGATCATGAGCGCGGGGACCGGATTGTGATCCGGTGTCGCGCCCGTCGCCCCCACTGCCGAGCGATTTCCAATGAGTGAAGCATCGCCCTGCATCGCCGTCTGCATCGTCGATCCCGACAGCGCGCTCTGCATAGGGTGCGGCCGCACGGTTTCGGAGATCACCGGCTGGCGCCACCTTGCAAGCGACGCGCGCCACGCCATCATGGCGGCGCTGCCGGACCGGATGATCGAGGCCGGGCTGCGGCCGCGGCCTGCTGCCGAACCGGAACTGCCCACGGAAACCAACCGATGAGAGGCGCGAGGTGAGCCGCATTCTGCTTGTCGTGATCGTGCTGGTGGCGACCGCCGGCGCGGTGGTGGCCTATGGCGATCCGGAACGGATCGCCTCCGCCCGCGACGTCGTCTCGCGCATGCTGCACCAACGCGCCGCGCCGAAGCCGCGCGTGGTGCAGATCGATCGCGGCCAGAGCGGCGACTTCGTGCTGCGCGCCAAGGTCAACGGCGTCTCGACGCCGATGGTGATCGACACCGGTGCCACCTCGGTGGTGCTGACCTACGAGACCGCCAAGGCCGCCGGCCTGCCGCTGGAAGTGCTGGACTTCAACGTCGACGTCGAAACCGCCGGCGGCCACACCAAGGCGGCGCGGCTGTCGCTCGACAGCCTGGCGATCGGCAAGCTGGTGGAGCGCTCGGTGCCGGCCCTGGTGGTGCCGCGCGGCCAGATGAAGACCAACCTGCTCGGCATGAGCTTCCTCGACCGGCTGGAGCGCTGGGAAGTCAGCGCCGACCGGCTGCGGCTGCACGGATATCCGTAGCAAAAGTAAAACGCGCGCGACGGACTGAGGCGCGTAAGTTCGCGCCGTCATCGCATTTAGTTGGATTGAAGCATCCAACCCAAATGCACCCGTCATTCCGGATTGCGAGTTCGAAGAACGAGCAAGTCCGGAATCCATATGTGGACGGCCCCCGAGCCACAAGAGTTTTTGATGTCGGATCGGATCGCTTGCATCCATATGTCCGGCCTGTTGATGCGGTCGCTTTGGACCGCTGGCCAAGATGGTTTCCGCGACGCGAGCTCCACACATAGTCACGACCTTTACGTGCCAATGGATTCCACGGACTGTCTCGCCTCTCGGATCGATCGATCGCGCCATCTGTCTCCTCTTGCAGCTCCGGCCCGGCCGGCGGGCGAATGCCTGCCGGCCGATCTCTCAGGCGGCGTGCGGCGATGCGTTCAGCATCCGCGCGCCGTCGTAATTTTCTCCGGTCAGCATCAGCTTCCAGGCGATCCGGGCGATCTTGTTGGCGAGCGCTACCGCCGCGAGCTTGGGCGGCTTGCGCGCCAGCAGCGCCAGCAACCACGGCGACGCCCGGCCGCGGCCACGGCGCACCTGCTGGATCACCGCGGTCGCTCCCGCCACCAACAGGCTGCGTAGCAGTTCATCGCCGGCGCGGGTGATGGTGCCGAGCCGAAGCTTGCCGGCGGTGGAATGATCCTTCGGCGTCAAGCCGAGCCAGGCCGCAAAGGCCCTGGCCGAGGCGAAGGTCTGCGGCACCGGCGTTTTCATCACCAGCGCACTGGCGCCGATCGGTCCTACTCCGGGAATCTGCGCCAGCCGCCGGCTGCAGGCGTCGGCGCGATGCCAGGCCAACAGCTTGGCGTCGATCACCTTCAGCTCATTCTGCAGTCGCGCGTAGTCCTGGCCCTGCAGCGCGAACAGCTCGCGCGCCAGCGTCGGCACGGTGTCGTCCTGCGCGATCCGCAACAGCAGCGGCTCGATCTTGTCGAGACCTCTCGGCGAGATCAGGCCGAATTCCGCGGCATAACCGCGAATCGCATTGCTCAGCTGGGTACGCCTTGCGATCAGCTGCTGCCGCAGTCCCATCAGCATCAGCGCCGCCTGCTGCTCCGCGGTCTTCACCGGCACGAACTCCATCGTCGGCCGGCTCATCGCCTCGCACAACGCCTCGGCGTCGCGCCCGTCGTTCTTGTTGCGCTTGACGTAAGGCTTGACGTGCTGCGGCGCCAACAGCTTCACCACGTGGCCGAGTTTGCCCAGCTCCCGCGCCAGGTAGTGCGCCGCACCGCAGGCCTCGATCCCGATCGGCGTCGGCGGCAGCTTGGCGAAGAACGCCAGCATCTCCTTGCGCCGCAGCTTCTTGCGCAGCACCGGCTTCTCGGCGGCATCGACCCCGTGCAGCTGGAAAAAATGCTTCGACGTATCCATCCCAATGCGGATAATCTGCTCCATGGACGGCTCCCATGTTTGAGTTTGCGACAACCTCATTCTGGCACAAAGCGATGCCGTAGGGGGCCGTCCACACCATCATAACCCCTGCAGGGGTTATAGATTCCGGGCTCGTTCGCAGCTGACGCTGCTCGCGCCCCGGAATGACGGCCTGGGATTTTTGAAGCGCATCAATCTAACTCGAAAAATCATTAACTCACGCGACTTCGACGACGCGATCCTCGACCCGCGCGATCGCCTCGCGCAACACGTCGATTCCGGCGTCGGGCTTGACGCCCTGCTCGGCGAGATGGCGGCGGAACGCGCGGGCGCCGGGCACGCCGTGATAGGCGCCGACGAAATGCCGGGTGATCGAATGCAGCCGCGTGCCCTGCGCCAGTTGCGCTTCGATATAGGGCGTCATGGCTTGCAGCGCCGCGGTCATGCTCGGATACGGCGCCGGCTCGCCGAACAATTCCGGATCGACCGCCAACAATCGCCACGGCTCCTGATAGGCGGCGCGGCCGAGCATCACGCCATCGACATGGCCGAGATGCGGCTTGGCTTCGGCGATGCCGGCGATGCCGCCATTGATCACGATCGGCACGGCGGGCAACGCCGCCTTCAGCCGATACACCCGGTCGTAATCGAGCGGCGGCACGTCGCGGTTCTCCTTCGGCGACAGCCCGTTCAGCCAGGCCTTGCGCGCGTGCACCACCAGCAGGTCGGCGCCGGCGGCGACCACCGCGCGCGCCAAACTATCCAGCGCCAATTCCGGATCCTGGTCGTCGATGCCGATGCGGCACTTCACCGTAACCGGAACGCTGACCGCGCGCTTCATCGCGGCAATGCCTTCGGCGACCAGCGCCGGCTCAGCCATCAGGCAGGCGCCGAACCGGCCGTCCTTCACCCGATCCGACGGGCAGCCGACGTTGAGATTGATCTCGTCGTAGCCGAAATCCTCGCCGATCTTCGCGGCAGTGGCGAGATCGGCCGAATCCGATCCGCCGAGCTGCAGCGCCAGCGGATGCTCGCTGGCGTCGAAGCCGAGCAGCCGCTGCCGATCGCCATGGATCACCGCGCCGGTGGTCAGCATCTCGCTGTACAACCGGGCGCGGCGCGACAACCGCCGGTGGAACACCCGGCAGTGCCGGTCGGTCCAATCCATCATCGGCGCGACGGAAAACCTAAATGATTGATCTATCGGCATTTTCCGATTGAATTCCGACTGTCAGAGCGGGGCTTGTGGACACTATTGTACGCCATGATGCGACGTCTGAACCGGCTTTTCGACGCCTCAGCGGATCATTGAGTTCGCTATAGATTTTTTCGCAGTCAGAATGGCGACTACGCTCGGTCGCTCGTTCTCACGTTCCCGAAACGAATCTAAAAGAGCCGAGCGGCCGCTGCATCCGCTGCCAACTTGTCGAGCGAACGGGCGATCCGTTCCCGGATGAGGTCGATATCCGCGCGGGTCACCACCAGGGGCGGCGCAACGATGAACCATTGCCCGAACCGGCCGCCCGCCGTCTCGCAGGCGTAAACCAGGAGGCCGAGGTCGAGCGCGTGGCGGCGCAGCCGACTAATATAAGGGCTTGGAACTGCGCGACAAAGGGAGCTTTGGTCGATTTGTCGGCGACCAGTTCGACCGCGAGCAGCAAGCCCAATCCACGCACATCGCCGACCAGAGGGCAAGATTCCTTCAGCGCCTCAAGACCGATCCGCAGCTCCGTTCCCCGCCTTGTGGCGTTGGCGCAAAGATCGAGCCTGTCGAACTCGTCGAGCACCGCCAGTCCTGCTGCGCACGACACCGGGTTCGCATTGTAGAAATAGCTGAAATTGAACCCACTCAGGCGCGCCAGCGTATCGGCATGAGTTGCTGACACGAACATCGCTGCGAGCGGCGCGTAGCCGGCCCCCAGACCCTTGGCCTGCACGATGATGTCGGGCCGGCTGGCGGGCCAGTGATGCGCTGCGAAGAACTTGCCGGTTCGGCCGGCGCCGCAGACCGCCTCGTCGAATATCAGGAATACGCCGTGACGGCTGCAGGTGGCGCGAATGGCTTTGAAGAAACCCGCTGGCGGCGCCACGGCGCCGGTGGAGACCCCGCCGATCGTGAACGGCGCCGGCACCGCGTGCACCGCTTCGGCGAATCCTTCGAAGAAAGGCTGCAGCAGATCGTTTCCGCCAGCTGCCAGCGACGCGATCGTCGCCCCATGATAGGAGGGATTGAGAGAAATGATCCGGCAGGGCGATGCCTGATTGGTCGCAAGCGCATATTGGCGCGCAAACTTCAGCGCATTGTCGATCGCCTCGCTGCCGCCCGACGCGAAACTGATACGTTCGACCCCGACGCCGGCCATCCCGCACAGCTGCGCGGCTTAATCGAGGTTGGTCCGGCTTCGGGCGACCTGGGTGTAGGCGTAATCGAGCTGCAAAGTCTGGCGCGCCATTGCGGCGACGACGTTGCGATTGCCGTGCCCGAGCACGCTCACCATGGGGCCGGACGATGCGTCGATGTATTCCTTGCCGTCCTCGTCCCAGAAACGAATCCCCTCGGCCCGTGCCATCATCGGGAGCGGCACCACCTGCGGCCGGGCGTAGAACACATCCTGGGTCCCGCCGATCTCGGGGAAATCGATCGCCATCAACATCATCCTTCGGAAGGCCGGGTCCGACCGTCGTCGGGTCAACACCATCCCGGACTACGGCTCGCCTTCCTCCGCAGGGCATCAGTCCAGCAGGCATTCGGTGAGCGCGTGCAGCGGAGCTGTTCGATCGCGGTCGCCGGCCTGCTCGAAGGCAAACCGCTCGCCCCCGAATGCCGGCCGCATCTGATCGAGCCAGGTCGCGCCGGGATCGAAGGCGGCGAAGAACACCGTCTGGTTCAGTCTCGCGTCCCGTGCCTGAAGGAAATCGCAGACCAGAATCTGCTCCTGCGGATCGGCCGATGGCATGGCGCCGCCGCCGTTGTGCAACACCGCGGGCTGCTGACTATCCAGCAATTCGCTGCGCGCGACGACCCCCAGGATTCTGATCTTTCCGGGAAGCACCGACATCGTCGGCCCTTGCGCCGCGCGCGCCAGGCCGGAGACGTTCGCGGCGGCACGCCGGAAGATCTCGTGGGCGCGGACCAGCGGCACCGAGAAATAGTCGCGGGGGCCGGTGTCTCGCTCGATGAACATGTAGTACGGGATCAGTCCGAGCCGCACGCCGGTGCGCCACAGTTCCGACCACAGCTCGGGGGCATCGTTGACGTGACGGATCAGCGGCGCCTGCATTCTGATCTGGGCGCCGGTGTCGCGGATGCGCCGGATCGCCTCGCGGGCAAGCGCGGGGTGCAGTTCGACCGGATGAGTGTAGTGCCCCATGATGGCGAGATGGCGGTTTGCCGCAGCAACCTCCTCGAACAGTCTGAGGCAGTCGTCGGCGTCGGCATCCGACACGAACCTGTGCGGCCAGTAGGCGACCGATTTGGTGCCGATCCGGATGTTCTGGATGTGCGACAGCTCGGGAACCAGCAGCGGCTCGATGTAGCGCCGGAGCGTTCGGGTTGCCATGATCATCGGATCGCCCCCGGTGATCAGGACGTCGGTGATTTCCGGGTGCGCACGGAGATAGGCGACGAGCTCGGACGTGCTCCTGGTTTCGATCCGCATGCCTTGCATGCCGACGAACTGCGCCCAGCGAAAACAATAGGTGCAGTAGGCGTGGCAGGTCTGGCCCTGGGCCGGAAAGAACACCACGGTCTCGCGATATTTGTGCTGCACGCCAGGGAGCGGACGGCCGGCGAGCGTCGCCGTGTTGTGGGTGAGCTGGCCGCCGGGATGCGGGTTGAGGCGGCGGCGAATCCGTTCGACGGCGCGCGCCAGCGCCTCGCTATCGTCGGAGCTTTCCACCAAGGTTCGAACGTCGTCGAAATCAACCTCCGACAGCATGCCACGCTGCGGAAACACCAGCTGAAAGATCGGATCGTCCGGCACCCGCGACCAATCGATCAGGTTTTCCACCACGTAGCGGTTGGTCCGGAACGGCAGCACCCGCGCCACGATGTCGATCTCGCGACGAAGCTGCGCGTCGAGTCTCTGCCACTCTGGCAGTTCGGAAAGGTTGCCGCGGCCGATCGCGTGGTAGCGGGTCGGCTCTGTCGAACCGGACATCGGCACAATCGTCATGGTAGCCCCCCGAACAAGCCGTCGCGTCGCCGTCGCGCCAACCGCCGCATGGCAACAATTCTCGGAGCCGTCCCCCCGCTCCGCCCCTGCCGCTTCAACCTGGCCTTATCCGAGGATCGGTGCTTGGTTCGCGGGATCATGCTCTCGGTTCCCATTTCATATCGATCTTCGATCGGACGGTCGGCGCTGATTTTGCGGACCGCCTCAGGCCAGTCTCTGGGCGATGTAAGCGGCACCGATCGCGCCGCGCACCTGCGGATTGTCGACGATGTAGATGCTGGTCTGCAGTTTATCTTCGAGGGCACGGACCACGCCGCTGTTGAGCGCCACGCCGCCGCTCATCCCGACCGGCCCGCTGATTCCGACCTGGCGCAGCAGCACCACCGCGCGCTGGGCGATCGAGTCATGAACGGCGCGGACGATGTCAGGCACCGGCGTTCCGACGGCGACGAGCGAGACGATTTCGGTCTCGGCGAAGACCGCGCAGGTGCTGCTGATCCGAAGCGGGTTGCGCGCCAGCGCCGAGGCTTCGCCGAGTTCGGAGAGTCCGATCCCCATCGCGCGCGCCGTCACCTCGAGAAAGCGTCCGCAGCCGGCGGCGCATTTGTCGTTCATGACGAACTGTTCGACGCGCCCGCCGTCGTCGATCCGGATTGCCTTGCTGTCCTGGCCGCCGATCTCCAGGATGGTCCGGATGTCCGGGTTCCTGAGATGCATGCCGATGCCATGGCAGGTGATCTCCGAAACGTGCTTGTCGGCGAACGGCAGATTCTCCCGCCCGTAGCCCGTCGAGACGACGAACTTCACGTCGCCCCGCGTCAACCCGGACGCCGCGAGGACGTTTTCAAACGTCGTCTCGGCGGCTTTGCGGTTGGTGCCGCCGGTCAGGACCACGTCGAAAGCCACCACCTCGTCGTTCTCCATCAGGACCGACTTGGTCGAAAGCGAACCGATATCAATGCCGAGCGTAATCATCGCATCCTCTCATTCACTGCAATGTTTCCAGAAACGCGTCGACGCGGTTCTTGATATGGGGGAAGGCGTAATTGTTGCGATCGACGGGATCGATGCTGATCGTCAGGTTCTTGATTCGCTTGCGCGCCGCCAATGATCGAAACGTCGGACCGATGGCCATCATGTTGCGGCATCCCCAGGTGTTGGCGATGATATATCCCTCGACCTGGTACGCGTCGCTGATGTGATCGAGGTCGCGTTCCATTCGTTCCGCGTTCCAGTGATAGCGGATCGCACGCTCGGCGATGCTGCGCAGCGGTTGCTCCTCGTCGAGCGCCACCAGGTTCGCTTCCCACAGCGGCGCCCAGTACAGCACGTCGACGGACCGACCGAGATGCCGAAGCAATTCGTCGGATTCCCCAGGTGTCTGGCCGATCCACATCACCCGCGGGCGCTTCGGCGCCCCGGTCTCGGCCAGCACCACCGCCTCCTCATACAAGGTCTTGCAGAGATCGATGTTCTCCGGGGCGCCGAAATAGTTCATCCCGAAAATTTCCAGGAGCTCGCGCGCCACGCCGGGCAAAGCGTGGCGTTCGAGCAGCAGAGCCGCTTTCCGGTAGTACTCGCGGGCGCGATTCGAATTCACGATGCTGCTGCGCAAGAACTCCGGATCCGGATCTGACTGAAACACCCCGGCGATCCGGGTCAGCATGATCTCGATCTGCTGGACGAGATAGTCCAGCACATCCTGATCCAGCAGGTTCGGCGTGTGCAGCGCGAAGGTCGGCACCCCGTAGCGCTTGCCGGACATGAAGATGGTCTTGAGAAGCCCCTCGCAGGGCTGGTCGTTGGTGAGCACGAAGTCGGGCCGCGGATAGCATTCGGCGAGCATCATCCCGAACGGCCCGCGAAGGAACGAGCAGATATCGCGGGACAGCTCGCGTTCCTGGGTGAGCCGGAACACCTGGTCGATATCGAGCGACTGGGCCAGCATGTTCGACATCGACTCGATGTTCCACGGCAGAACACCGGCGGCGAACACGATCTCGGTCGGGAATTGCTCGGAAACGTACGCGACCTTCGCATCGGCCCTGTAGGCCTCGGCGATCCGGTCGCAGTTCACGACCGAGCGCATCCGGGTCGCGGCGAGCGCCGGCGCGGCCTCTTCCGATGGCGCCCGCTGGCGCCCGATCAGACGCAGCATGTTCTCGTATTGAGTGGCGCGCTGCTGCGCGATGTTGTCGAGGTCCATCTCGCCTCCTCAGAAAAACCGCGGCTCCAGGAACGTCTCGATGCGCGTCTTGATGCTGGCGATATTGCTGCCGTTGTGCTCGCCTTCGATGAACAGAACGGGGATCTTCTGCTCGCGCAATTTTTCCTTGATGTAGGGGTAGTCGTGCAGATTGGTGTCACAGAATTTCAGGGCGAAGTAGATCACCGATTCCACGCGATAGTCCCGCACCAAGTCGAACAGGTGCCGCAGCCGGATGTCGGTATCGATGCAGCGCGCGCTGGTGTGCTTTTCGAGATAGTAGTCGGCGATGGCGGCAACCGGCTCCGCGTCGGCATCGATCCTGCCTTCGAAATACTTGACCCCGTTGCTGATATCCCCGCAGACGATGTCGGCGCCGGTGGCCTCGATGACCTCCACGATCGCCGGTTGGTCGAAATAGCTGCCGCAGATCAACACCCGGTGCCGCTGCCGACCGGCCCGGGGTTGCTGCGAAGCCGCGGCGTCGAGCAGCGCCGCCAGGCGATCGTTGAATTCGTCCTTCAGCCCCGTTGTTGCCGCCTTCACGAGTTCGATCGACTGCTGGCCCGTCAGCAGCGGGCCGCCGCGCTTGTTGCCGTCGTAGAGCCGCTGCATCAGCTCGCGCGTGCGGTTGCACCGCGCGATGCCGTCGCGCAGCGCGCCCTCGCCGATCGGCCGGCCGTAGCGTTGCTCCAGCCGGCGGATCAGCTTGCGAAGCTGACCGGCGAAGAACGATTTCGACAATGGACTCGCGTCGTTGGGAAGTTCGAGGAACCAGCTTTCACAACCGGGAACGGTCCGAGCCCAGGTCTCCCACAGCCGCTTGCGCATATCGCAGGCATCGACGAACACGACCGCATCCGCGAAGCCATAGACGCCGGCGAGTCCCTCGCCGAAGCAGCTTAGCACGTAGGAACAGTAGTTGCTGCCAAGATGCACGCTCGCCCTATCGGTCTCGGTGCTGTACTCGCCGGTCAGCCGGAACGGGATCGCGCCCGCGGCCAGCAGGATTTCCTCGGGGGTCTGAATCGACAGGTAACCGATCTTCGGCCGGTCGATCCCGGCGAGGAGCGCGAGGCGATCGCGGTGCAGGTCGAGGACATCCTGCACCGCGGCAGCGATGGAATCCGGTCGCGTCATGGCGGCGTCGTTTCCTCTGTTGGCGTGATGACCCGGCGTTCGCCGCGCAAAGCCTCCGAGAGATGGCGGGAAAGGTTCGCGACCGACGGCGCCTGCAGCCATCGGCACAGGTCCGGGGCGACGCCGAACCGGGCCGCGAGGCGCGCCTGCAACGTCATCGCCGCAAGCGAGGTCAGGCCGACACTGCGCAGGTCGGCCGCGGGGTCGACTGCGGACGCGCCGACAAGCTCCTCGACGATGGTCCGGATCTCGGGAACGAGGCTCGGCTCCGCGGCATCTTCCGCCGGCATCGGCGGCGATGGCTGCTCCGGTATCGGCAGAGCCTCGACTTCGACCCGATCCGTCTGGTCGCGCGGGATGGCGGCGACCTGGACATAGGCCTCCGGGATCATGTAGCCCGGCAGCCACTCGGCGAGATGTCGCTTCAGGTCGCGGACCAAGGCCGAGGCCGATTCCGGCAGCACGCCGGTCGTGACGATGAGCGCGCACAGCGTCGGCTGGAGCTGATCCGCATCGCCCTGCACGATGGCCGCGTCCGCAACGTTTGCATGCCCGCGCAAGCAATGTTCGATCTCGGCCAGATAGACGCGATGGCCGTCGATCTCCACATCACCGACGCGGTCCATCAGTTCGATGCCGCCGTCCGCGAGCCGTTTTGCGCGAAGACCGGAGCGAAAGATGCGACCGTCGGGGACGTGCGGGTTTGCCGTGAAACGCCGCGAGGTCGAAGGCTCCTCGCCGAGATATCCGCGCGCCAGGCCGGTCCCGCCGAGGCAGAGTTCGCCGGTGACCCCGATCGGCAGAAGGCTGTCGTCGTGACCGAGGATATAGATCTGCGAACCGGCGATAGGCGCGCCGACGAGGCTTCCGGCGGTCTCGGCCGTCACCGGCTTGCACGTCGTCACCTCGCTGTGCTCCGGCAGCCCGAAACAGCTGACGAGTTCGTAATTGCCGCGCCGCAACGGGGTGATGGCGCCGCCGGTTGTGATCAGCGTCCGCAACGGCAGATCCACGGTCCCGGCGAGCCGTTCGCACAGCGTCGCCGGCAGCCAACCGACCGTCACGCCGTGGTCGCTCACGCCCTTCACCAGCGTCGTGGCAGACCGGCGCGCCTCCTCCGGTGCGATCCAGACCGAGGCGCCCGCGCACAACGTCGAGATCAGCGTGAGCAAGGCAGCGCCCGAGCTCAGGTCGCCGCACATCACAGTACAATCAGCCTCGACGATCGCGAACCTGGCGACAAACCATCGGGCGCGGTCGAGCAGTGATCGGTGCTCGATCATGACGTGCTTCCGAACGCCGCTGCGGTCCGTCGCCACGCCGACGACGGCAAGCGCATTCGGATCAGCCGGACCATCGGGGAGAGCCGCGACCGTTTCCGGTTCGCTCGCGCCGTCGAGCAGCAGCACCGGGATGCCGAGTTCGTCAGGTTTGGAATCGTGGTCGCAGACCAGCAGCGCCGCGCCGGTCTCGGCGAGCCGGGCCGCGACCCGCCGCGGCGGATCGTCGGCTGCGAGCGGAGTGCAGACTGCGCCGGTCGCCCAGATTGCAAGGACCGCGGCGACCATCTCCACCGAGGGACGAGCGAGGAGCGCCACAATCATTCCCGGCCCGACACCTTCCGCCGCCAACCGCCTTCCGAGCCGCCGCGTGCGTTGGTGGAGGGCGCGGTAGGTCACGGTGCCGCCGTCAAAGGCCACGGCGACGCGATCCGGAGCGGCGCGGGCCCGCCGCTCGAACAGGGTGGCCACGGTTGCCGCCGCCCAAGCGTCGTCGTCGCCGGCCGGAGCGGCGTCCCCGATGCCGGTTAGCAAGGCCGCCTTTTCGGCCGGCGTCACGATCTCGATTTGCCGCAGCGTCCGGCTGGGATCCGCAACGACCTGGCCGAGAATGTGCAGATATTGGCCGACAATCCGCGCCGCCGTACTGCGGCGGAACAGATCCGTGTTGTATTCGATTTCGATATCGAGGCGCCCCGGACGCTCGACCGCGCCCATCGTCAGGTCGAACTTCGCCACGTTGTAATGCGGGTCGATCTCTTCGATCTCGAGGCCCGGAATCTCGATGCTGGTGAAGGCTTGATCCTGAACGACGAACACCGCGCTGAACAACAATTTCCCGGTGGCGGCGTTGTGCTGCACCATGATGTCCCAGAGCTGATACTCCTGGTGCTCGACGGCGCCACGCACCCCGGCCTTGACCTCCTGAAGGAATTCGTCGAAGCGCCGCTCGGCGCGCGGCCGGCTGCGGATGACGTGGGTGCTGACGAACATCCCGACCACGTCGTGAACGTCGGCGAGATAGCGGCCGACCGTCGGCACGCCGACGATGATATCCTCGCTGCCGCTGTATTTGGAGAGCAGCACGTTGTAGGCGGCGAGCAGCAGCACGTAGACCGTGACGCCCTCACGCGTGCAAAGCGCCTTGAGGCCGTCGTGCAGCGCCGCATCGGCGGTGCAATTGATCCGGCTTCCGGCGAATGCGAATGCCTCCTTGCGCGGAAAATCCGAGTCGATCCGGATGGTGGCGGGAGGCGAATCCAGGACCCCGCGCCAATAGGCCTCATGGGCGCGCATCCGATCGCTGCGCAGATGGCCTTGAAGCCACTCCGCGAAATCCTTGTAGGTGATGGCGGGACACGGCGGATGCGAACCGGCGTAGAGCGCCGCGATCTCCTTGAACAGCAAGCCCATCGAGGTGCCGTCGCTAACCAAATGGTGCATGTCGATCAGGAGAACATGGCGGCCGGGGCCGCGCGGCACCACCGCCGCGCGGATCAGCGGCGGCGCCGACAGCTGGAACGGCCGGATGAAGTCGCGCGTGACCTCCCCGATCTCCGCGTTGCCGCAGCCGGGCAGACGGGCGATCGAGAAATCCACCTTCGGCACGACGTATTGAACAGCGCCGCCGTCCACGCTGATGAAGCCGGTGCGCAGCGCTTCATTCCGGTCGATGACCTCGCGGAACGCGGCTTCGAGCCGGGCAATGTCGAGGTCGCCGCCGATCTCGAACGCCATCGGAAGGTTGTATTCGACGCCGCCGCGGGCCGTGCAGACCGCATAGAGCAGCGCCTGGGTCGGCGTCGTGGCGTAGTGCAGGCGGTTCTCCACCGGCACCAAATGCGGCGTCGCGCTCTCCGAGCCAGCCGCGAAGTCCTCCGCCAACCTGGCGACGGTCGGCCGGTCGAATACCGCGCCGAGCCCGACGGCGGTGCCGAACGCCTTGTTGGCCTTGGCGATCATGATGGTGGCGCGCAGCGAATCGCCGCCGATCGCGAAAAAATTATCGTGAATGCCGACATGCTGCCGGTCCAGAACCTGTTGCCAGATCGCGGCCAGCCGAGCTTCGGTGGAGGTGCGGGGAGCCTCGCCGGTGTCCGGGGCGTCGTTGTCCGCGGGCGGCAGCGCCGCCAGATCGACCTTGCCGCGTGCATTCAGCGGGATTTCGTCCAGCGTCACGAAAAATGCCGGCTGCATGTAGTTAGGAAGCCGCTGGCCGAGAGAGCCGCGCAGATCGGCGAGGCGCGCGGCGGCGCGCCAGGCGATATAGGCGTAGAGCTGGTTGTCGCCCGTGCGATCTTCGCGAGCGACGACGACGGCATCCTGCACCGCCTCATGGGCGAGGATCGCGGTTTCGACCTCGCGCGGCTCGATGCGGCAACCGCGAATCTTCACTTGGCCGTCGCTGCGTCCGAGATAGTCGATCGATCCATCCGGCCGCCACCGCGCCACATCCCCGGTCCGGTACATCCGTTCGCCCGGCTCGAACGGGTTGGCGACGAACTTCTCGGCGGTCCGCACCGGATCGCCGAGATAGCCGCGCGCGAGCCCTGCTCCGGCGATGCACAGTTCGCCCGGAACGCCGATCGGAACCGGCTTGTCGGCCTTGTCGAGCAAGTAGACGCGGATATTGCCGATCGGCTTGCCGATCGATATCGGACCGTCGGCCGCAACGACCAGGCCGCTGGTGGTCACCACGGTGCTCTCGGTCGGCCCGTAATTGTTGACGAGCTGGTAGCGGCCGCGGCCGCCGCGGCGCAGCCGGTCGCCGCCGGTCAGCAACAGCCGCAGCGACCGATTGTCGAACTGCATGAAGAGTTCGCAAATCTGCGTCGGCAGAAAGCTGACGGTGATGCCGGCGTCGTCGAAATAGCGCGCCAGCCGGGCGAGGTCGAGCCGGATCTCTTGCGGGACAATGTGCAGCGCGGCGCCGGCCTGCAGCGAGGGAAGGATCTCCCACACCGAGGCATCGAAACTGAAGCGGGCGTATTTGGTGGTCCGGTCGGCGCTGGACAGCGCGAAGCTGCGGATGTGCCAGGCGCACAGATTGTTGACCGCGGAATGCTCGACCATGACGCCTTTCGGCACCCCGGTGGTTCCGGAGGTATAGATGACATAGGCGAGGTTTCGACTCGATGCGGTGACCCCAAGATTGTTGTCGTCGCCCTGGTAGAGCGCCGGCTGGCTCAGGTCGAGCGATGGCCGCCCCGCCTCGCCCCACGGCTCGACGCCGGCGAAAACGACCAGCTTGGCCTTGCTATCCTCAAGCATCATCGCGGCGCGATCGGCAGGGCAGTCGGCGTCGATCGGCAGATAGGCCGCACCGGCTTTGAGGATCGACAGGATGCCGATCATCATCTCCAGCGACGGCTCCGCCACGATGCCGACCACATCCTCGACGGCGATGCCGGTGCTAACCAGCTGGCGCGCGAGCTGGTTGGCGCGTCGGTTCAATTCCCCGTAAGAGAGCGTCTGCGTGCCGGCCACGACCGCCGCTGCATCCGGCGTCCGGTCCGCCTGCTCCTCGATGAGTTCGTGAACGGTGCGGCTTTCCGGATAGCTGGCCTCGGAGCGGTTGAACTCCACCAGGACTTGCCGGCGCTCCTGCTCAGTCAGCGGATCGAGATCGCGGAGCAGCCGCGCCGGGTCGGATGCGATCTGCTGCAGCAGATGCACGAAGTGGTCCGCCATGCGCTCGATGGTGTCGCGCCGGAACAGGCCGGTGCAGTACTCCAGTTCGAAAACAATGCCGTCGGCGCGCTCTTCGGCCAGCAGCGTCAGGTCGAACTTCGAGATCTTCCAGGGCACGTCCTCGAGCCGAACGGTGACGCCATCGGCCTGGAACGCCCTGCGTCCGCCCTCGAGTGTCGCAAACACCGTGTCGAACAGCGGATTCCGGTCGAGGTCGCGTTCGATCTCGAGCCTGTCCACCAACTCTTCGAACTGGTAGTCCTGGTTGCTGTAGGCGTCGAGCCCGTGCGCCTTCACGGTGTCGAGATAGTCGACGAAGCGAAGCTCGCCGCGCGGCCGGTTCCGCGTCGCCAAGGTGTTGACGAACATTCCGACCACCCGCTGCAGCGAGGCCATCCTCCGCCCCGCCACCGGGATGCCGACGACGATGTCCTCCTGGCCGGTGTACTTCGACAGCAGAACCGTGTAGGCGGCCAGCAGCGTCATGAACGGGGTCGCGCCGGCCGCCCGTCCGATCACGCGCAGCCGTTCGGCGAGCGCCGCATCGATCGTGAAGCGCACGAGGTCCCCATCGAACGAGCGGATGGCCCCGCGCGGAAAGTCGGTGGGAAGCGCAAGGGCCGGCGCTCCCCCCTCGAACACCGCTCGCCAATACGTCTCCTGGTCCCGAACCTCCGCGCCCGCGGAACGGAGCTGCTGCCAGGCGGCGTAGTCCTTGTACTGGACAGCCGCGCCCTCCAGCGTCCGGCCTTCGTAGAGCGCGCGCAGATCGTCAATGATGATGTCGATCGAAAGCCCGTCGGCGACGATGTGGTGGAGGTCGACGAGAATCCTGTGCTCGACCGGGCCGGCCTCCAGGATGGTCGCTCGGAGCAGCGGCGCCCGCTCGAGGTCGAACGGGCGGACAAACCCCTCGATCGCCTGCGCAAGCGATGCGGAGGCGCCGGAAGGCTGGCCTTCGAAGGCGAAATCGATCTTGGCATGCACCTTCTGAACGATCTGGTCGTCGATCAGCAGGAACGAGGTCCGCAGCGACTCGTGCCGCGCCAGCAGCGCGCGGAAAGCGCCTTGCCAGCGCGCCCGATCGAACGGCCCGGTCACGTTCAAAGCGAACGGCACGTTGTATTGAACATCCTGTGGCGCGAGCTGATGGATGATGAACAGCCGCTTCTGCGCCGCCGAGACCGGGTAATCGTCCCGCGGAGCGACGGCTGCTATTTCTGCGCGCGGGTCCTCCCCGGCTTCACCGACCAGGCCGGCGAGGCCGCGGATGGTCCGGTGCACAAAGGCGTCGCGCAACGTGACACCGGCGTGCAGCTCGCGGTTGACGCGGGCAATCATCAGGGTCGCCTTCAGCGATTGCCCGCCGAGATCGAAGAAGTCATCGTCGAGCCCGATCCGCTGAACGCCCAGCACCTGCTCCCAAATGGCGGCAATCGCGCATTCCACCGCGGTGCCGGGCGCGGCTGAACTGCGGCTTCCGGTCGGCTCGCCCGGGTCGGGCAGCGCTGTGCGGTCGACCTTGCCGCTGCGCCCGATCGGAAGGCGATCGACGATCACCACGCGTGACGGCACCATGTGCGCCGGCAGGCGCTGCGCCAGACGACGATGGAGGTCGGCGGTCTCGATCGCGCCGGCCGCGACGACATAGGCGCATAGATAGCCATCGCCGGCGGCGTCGGTCCGTGGCGACACTACGGCATCGATCACCCCGGGGCAGCGCAGCAACGCCGTCTCGATCTCTCCGAGTTCGATCCGGAAGCCGCGCAGCTTGACCTGGTCGTCGTTGCGCCCGAGGAATTCCAGCGCACCGCTTGGCAGCAGGCGCGCAAGATCGCCGGTCTTGTAGAGACGGATCTCGCGGCCGCCGAGACGCTGCATGCCAAACCGCTCGGCCGTCATCTCCGGATTGTTCAGGTAGCCGTCGGCCAGACAGGCCCCGGCGATATGCAATTCGCCGATCGCTCCCCTCGGCACCGGCAGCCCGTAGCGGTCGAGCACCAGGACCGCGACATTATCGATCGCCGTTCCGATCGGTACCGACGCCGCCTTGTCGAGCGCCGGGTCGAATTTGTAGATCATGCAGCCGACCGTCGCCTCGGTCGGTCCGTACTCGTTGTAGAGCTCGACACGACCGTCGAAGCCGCTATCGACTTTCCTCGCCAGGCCGGTCTTGAAATCCTCACCGCCGACGATCAGCGCGCGCAGCCGGCGGTTGGCGGGAGCACCATCGCGCATTGTCTCGGCGAGCAACGCCAGATGCGTCGGAGTCAGCTTGAGCACCTCGATCTGATCGTCGCGAAGAATATCCCGCATCAATCCCATGGCGTCGTCGTTCCGGTAAACGACGATCCGGTTTCCCGAGACCAGCGGCGCGAAAATAGATGTAATGGTGAGATCGACCGAAAGCGGCGAATGCAGCGCGAAGGCGGCCGGCGCGTCGCCGATATAGGTCCGCACCGCCCAGCTGACGTAGTTGGCGAGCGCGCGGTGCGAGATCATCACGCCCTTCGGCATGCCGGTCGAGCCGGAGGTGTAGATCACGTAAGCAAGGTCGTCGCCGGTCACCGCCGCGCGGTCCGACAGGTCGCCATCCACGTCGCTGGCGACGCGGTCGAGGGTGAGATCCACTGGACCGAGGCCCGCGAGCGGATGGGCGTCGGTCGGCAGCAGCACCACCGCCATCCCCGACCCCGCCGCGATCGCCCGGAAGCGGTCTGCCGGCGTGCTCGGGTCGAGCGGAAGGAATGCGGCGCCGAGCTTGAGGATGCCGAGGATCGCCGCGACCGCTTCCATCGACGGCGCGGCGACGAGGCCGACGATCGCCCCCCGTCCCGCTCCGGCCGCCTGCAGCCGCGCCGCGACCGCGTTCGAGAGGCGGTCGAGCGTCGCGTAGTCGACCGTCTTGCCGTCGCAGGCGATCGCGGGCGCCGCCGGGCTCGTGCGAACCTGGATTTCGAACAGCTCCACCACGCTCTGCGCCGCCTCCGTCGGCTGCGGCAAACCCGTGACAACGGCCCGCCTTTCGTCGACGCTCGACACGTCGATGTCGCGCAGCCGCATCGCGGGATCGGCCACAACGGCCTCGAGCGCCGTGACGTAGTGGGCAGACAGGCGTTCGATCGTGTCGCGACGGAACAGGTCGGTGCAATACTCGAAATCGAATTTCAGCTCGCCGTGCTGTTGCTCGATCACGGTCAAGGTGAGGTCGAACTTGGCGATCGCATAGTCGAGCTCGTAGGGGCTGAATTCGATGCCGCCATAGGCCGTCGGCGTTGCATTCGAGGACAGCGCGGTGAACATCGTGTCGAACAGCGGGCCGCGGCCGAGATCGCGCGGCGGCGCGATGCGATCGACGAGATCTTCGAACTGACTGTCCTGGTTCTCGAATGCGTCGAGGCACTCGTCGCGAACCTGCTGCAGATAGTCGCTGAAAGCGAGCTCGCCGCGAGGCCGGCTGCGCAGCGCAAGGGTATTGACGAACAGGCCGACCACGCCTCGGAACCGTTCGGCGTTGCGCCCGGCTGCGAGCGTGCCGACCACCAGGTCGTCCTGGCCGGTATATTTCGAGAGCACGACGTAGTAGGTAGCGAGCAGCAACATGTACATCGACACGCGGTGGCGCGCTGCGAGTTCGCGCAACGCGGCGGTGAGCCGCTGGTTGGGGCGAAGCGTCACCCGGTCGCCGTCGAACGACTGCGTGCTCGGCCGCGGGAAGTCGGTCGGCAGATTCAGCGCCGGCCGCTCGCCCTCGAGCAGGCGGAGCCAATAGTTCTGCTGCTGCTCGGCTTCCTCGCTGCCGGCGAACTCGCGCTGCCACAGCGCGAAGTCCTTGTAGTCGGCCGGCAGCGGAGGCAGCGTCTGGCCGTCATACAGCCGGCCCAGTTCGTCGCTCAGGATGTCGATCGACACGCCGTCGCAGATGATGTGGTGCAAATCGAGCAAGAGGACGTGCTTGAGCGAGCCCAGCCTGATCAGACAGGCCCGCAGCAGCGGCGGGCGATTGAGATCGAACGGCCGGACGAAGCGTCGCTTGATCGCTTCGACCTCGCTCTTGCCGCGCGCCCTCTCGACATCGAGCGGGAGGCGGAGCGGCGCCTGACGCGTCTGGATGATCGTCTCGTCAGCGATCCCGAACGACGTCCTCAAGCTGTCGTGGCGCGTCACCAGCGCCGTGAGCGCGTCCTGCAGTCGGGCCGTATCGAGCTTGCCGTTCAGCCGGATCGCGACCGGCACGTTGTAGGCGATACTGTCCGGCGACAGCCGGTTGAGGACATACATCCGCCTCTGGTTCGCGGACGCAGGATAGTTGCCCTGCTCAACCGGCGACGCCATCTCGGTGCTCCATTTGCGCCAGTGAGCCGACCAGCCGCGCCAATTCCGCTACGGTTGGCGCATCGAACACGTTCCTGAGCGTGATCTTCAGTCCGAACATCCTGCTCAGGCGCGAGGCCAGGGCGCTGGCTTTCAGGGAATGGCCTCCGATCTCGAAAAAATTTGCGGTCGCGCCGACATTCCGGGTCTCAAGCAACTCTTCCCAGACCCGCGCAATGGCGATTTCCGCCGCGCTCTCGGGGGCGCGGACGGACCGCGGCTCGGCCATCCAAAGCCGCGGCTCGGGCAGCGCGCCGTAATCGATCTTGCCGTTCTCGGTCATCGGCATGAAATCGATGCGGCAAAACGCGGACGGCAGCATATAGGCCGGAAGCCGGGCCGCCAGTCGCTGCCGCAACTCCTGCGCGCCGACGTCGGCGGCGGCGATGTAATAGGCGCACAGGAAGACGCCGCCGTCGTCGGCCTTGGCCGGGACGACGCAGGCCTCGCGTAGCCGGCCGTCCTCGAGAAGCCGGTTCTCGATCTCGCCGGGCTCGATACGGAAGCCCCGGATCTTGATCTGCCGGTCGGCCCGGCCCACGAACTCCAGCACCCCGTCGGCACGGCGGCGGACCAGGTCGCCGGTGCGGTAGAGCCGCTCCCCCGCCACGTGGGGATTCATGACGAAGCGCTCGGCGGTGAGTGCGGAACGATGAAGATAGCCCCGCGCAAGGCCGACGCCCCCGACGTAAAGCTCGCCGACCACGCCGATCGGGGTCAGCAGCATGTCGTGGTCGAAGACATAGGCCGTCGCGTTCGGGATCGGCTTGCCGATCGGTATCGTCCGCGGCTCGACCCCACCGACCACGTGACAAGTCGAATAGGTGGTGTTCTCGCTCGGACCGTAGGCGTTGATCAGCGTCAGCCGGGGGTTGGCGCTGCGAATCCGCTCGATGTGCCGGGTCGACGCCACGTCGCCGCCGGTGATGAGATAGCGCAGCGGACGGAACACCGCGGGGTCGGCATCCGCGAACTGGTTGAGCAGCGCCGGAACCAGAAACAGGATCGTAATGTCGTGCCGGGCGAGCTGCTCGCCAAGCGCGGCGTGGTCCAGCAGGGTCTCGTCGTCGATCTGGTAGAGCGGCAGCCCGTTGAGCAAGGCGCCCCAGATCTCGAATGTTGTCGCATCGAAGGCGGGCGCCCCGGTCTGAAGCATCCGGTCGTCCGGGCGGAATGCGAGATAATCGACATTGGTCACGAGATTGACGACGCTGCGATGCTCGACCATGACGCCTTTGGGTTTGCCCGTCGAACCCGAGGTGTAGACGACGTAAGCGAGATTCGACGGCCCGGTCACATGTGCCAGCGGCCCATCATCGATGCCCGGAGCCTCGGCGTCGCGCAGACGCAGCACCGGGACGTCGAGATCGAGGTCGCGCCGATCATCGTTCGGCATGATCACGACCTGCGGCCGCGCGTCGCGCAGAATGTCGTCCAGAAGGCGGCTCGGGCTGTCCCGGCCGAGCGGCAGGTAGGCGCCGCCCGCCTTGAGGACGGCGAGTTCGCCGAGCACCATCTCCACCGAACGGCGACCGATGACGGCGACGATGCTGTCCGGCCCGACCCCGCGGGCCCGCAACAACCGGGCGAGCCGATTGGATTTTCGGTCGGCGTCGCCATAGCTGATCCGGTCGTTGCTATCGGCCAGCGCGATCGCCGCCGGCCGCAGACGAACCTGCTGCTCGAACAGCTCGTGGATGCAGCTCTGCGCGGCGAAAGGCGACGGCGGCGGGTTGCATCCTTCGAGCAATTGGCGCGCCTCGGCGTCGCCGACCACGGCGAGACGGTCGAGAGCAATGTCCCAGCCACCCGCCAGCCGATCGAGCAAGGTGACGTAGTGGCGCCCCAACCGGGCGACCGTGCCGCGTTCGAAAATATCGGTGTTGTGCTCGATCCGGATCTCCGCCCCCGCCGATCCCCAATGGATGTCGAAGATCAGATCGACCTGAACCGCTTGGGTCTGGGTGGCGACATCGACCCAGCGAGCCTGCGCAACGCCATCGAATTCCGTGGTATCCTCGGGGTCAGGCACCAGGTTGAACATGGTTTGAACCAACGGAATTCGGCCATTGCCGCGGGCCGGGGCCAGCCTCTGGATCAGCCGCTCGAACGGATAGTCCTGCATGAAATAGGCTTCTTCGACCCGTTCGTGCACCGCCTGCACCAACCGCTCGAAGGTGTCGTCGAAGCGGACGTCGGCGCGCACCGCCACCATGTTGACGAAGAATCCGACGGTGTTGGCAAGCTCAGCGCTGTAGTGCCGGCCCGAGAACAGCACGCCGGAGGTGATGTCCTGCTGCTGGCAGATCTTCTGCAAGAGCACGAGGTAAGCGGCGAACAGGCTGGAAAACAACAGAACGCGCTGTTCCCAGCTCTGCCGCTGGAACGCCTCGATCAGGTGGAGCGGAATCGCAACGATCTCCAATCCGCCGTTCAAGGACATCGCCGGCGACGGCGCCGCATCGGTGGGCAGATCGAGCGCCGGCGGTTCGCTTTCGAACCGTGCCAGCCAATAGGCCTCCTGCTCGCAGGTCCGCTCGGCATCGAAATGACGGCGCTGCCAACGCGCGTAGTCCGAATAAGTCAGCGTCGTCGGCGATGCCGCGACCGGCGCATCGCGGGTCAGCGCGTTGTAGATCGACGTCAGGTCCCGCCACAGGATCAGCACCGAGGCGGCGTCCGCGATGATGTGGTGGACCCGCAGCAGCAACGCCTGATCGTCCGGGCCGAGCGTCAGCAGCACCACCTCGAACAACGCATCGTCGGGTCTCCATCGCGTGATCGGATTCCGGCAGATCGCGGCGATCTCACTGGCCAGTGCGGCATCGCGGTCGGGGCCGGCCGCCGCCGCCGCGTCGATGTGCCGGACAGCGCGTTTGAGATCCTGATCGAAGCTCTGCACCGGGCGCTCGCCGCGCCGTGACACCCGGGTACGCAGCACGGCATGCGCAACGGCCAACAGGTCGACCGCCCGGCGCAGCCGCCGCAGGTCGAACTGGCCGACCAGCCGTTTGCAGGTGTTGATGTCCCAAATCGAGCTGCCGGGATCGAGCTCGCAGAAATGCAGAACCCGCTCCTGCTGAAAGGTCAGCGGACAGGGAATGGTCCGGTCGCCGGCCGGGATCGGCGGATATCTGCGAATCCCGATCGCGGTCATGGCGAGCCGTCCCGGCAGGACATATCGCCGGCCGGCGCCGGTCGCGCCGGAATCTGCACGATGACGATGCGATCCTTGATCGGCGATGGCCGCTGAAGCATCGGCTCGATCAGCACGGCGATCTCGGCGATGGTCGGCAGCCGGAGAAAGTCCATCGCCCTCAGCCGAGTGCCAAGCGCCTTGTCGAGGGCGGCGATGAAACGCAGCGTCAGCAGCGAGTTGCCTCCGAGGTGGAAGAAATTGCTGGCGGGGGTCAGGCCGCGAAGGTCGAGCAAGTCTTCGGCGATTGCGATGATCTTGCGTTCGAGCTCGGTCGCCGCGCGTTGCGCCGGGGTCGCCGGCGCGCCGGTCAGGGTCGGGGCCGGCAGGCGTCGGATGTCGATCTTGCCGCTCGGCAGCCGTGGCAGGCGGTCGAGCGGCACAAACGCTTCGGGAATCATGAAACCTGGCAGCCATCCGACCAGGTCGCTCGAAATCCGCTCGATCGAGGTCGGACGATCTTTGTCGAAGGCGAGATAGGCGACCAGGCTGTTCTGGCCAAACGCGTCGCTCCTGACGGTCACGGCGGCCTCGGCTATGCCGTCGCAGGCTCGCAATTTCTGCTCGACCTCCGCGACCTCGACACGGAAGCCGCGGATTTTGACTTGCCTGTCGGCGCGGCCGAGGTAGTAGATCAGCCCGTCGTCGCCCCATTTCGCGAGGTCGCCGGTGCGGTACAGGCGGCGCCCCGCCAAATCGGGGCTCGGGCAGAATCGCTCTGCCGTCAGGTCTGGCCGGGTCAGGTATTCCGTCGCGAGCCCGACGCCGGACAGGCACAATTCGCCGATCACACCAACCGGAACCGGACGAAGCGCCTCGTCAAGAATATGCGCGCCGGTGTTGGAAATCGGCCTGCCGATCGGGACCGAGGTCGCCTCCGCCCCGCGCGGCAGGGAATGATAGGTGGCGTAGATCGCGGCCTCGGTTGGACCGTACAGGTTTTCGAGCCGGACCTTGGGAACCAGGCGATGGAAGCGATTCACCAGGTCGGGCTTCAGCGCCTCGCCGGCGGCGAAGACGTAGCGAAGCCGATCCAACGGCGACGCGGCGCCCGCCGGCTGGCTCTCCAACAGCACGTCCAGCATCGAAGGCACGAAATTGACGTGCGTCACCGCAAATTTTTCGATGGCCTCGAGCAGAGCGCGGCTGTCGCGCTCGGCGCCAAGGTCGAGCACCGCGAGCCGGCCGTTGTCGAACAGCCAGCCGAACAGTTCGGCGGCCGACACGTCGAATGTAAAGTTGGTCTTGAACAGGATCGTCTTGCCGGCCAGCGGATAGCTCGCCTCCAGGAATTCGAGCGTATTCATCAAGGCGCGATGGCTGACCACCACCCCTTTCGGATGGCCGGTCGAGCCCGAGGTGTAGATCACATAGGCTGCCCGTTCAGGGTCGAAGCTGTGGTCCGGATCGATGCCGGGTCCGGCGTAGGACGCCGCATCGTCGACGCGGATCACCGGCAGCGGGCCTCGCTGGCCCTGCGGATCGGATGGCGACTCGCTCGCCGCCAGCAGGCAGCGGACGCCGCCATCCTTCAGGATGAAATCGATCCGCTGCGGCGGAAAGCTCGGATCGATCGGCAGGTAGGCCGCGCCGGCCTTCAGCACCGCCAGGATCGCCACGACCATCTCGGGCGAGCGTTCGAGCAAGACCGCAACGATGTCGCCTTCGGCGACACCGGCCTCGACCAGCGTGGCGGCCAGCTGGTTGGCCTTGCGATTGACCTCGCCGCAGCTGAGCGTGCCGGCGGACCAGAGCAATGCCGGCTGGTCGGGGCTGCGCGCCGCGCGGTGTTCCAACAGGCCGACGATGCCGCGGCCGGGCGCCGCCGGGACCACCTTGCCTTCGGCAAACGAACGGACCAGTTGCCGCTCGTCCGCGTCGAGCATCGACAGATCGCGCAGGATTGCGTCCGGGCGCTCGATCATCGCGGTGAGCAGCACCTCGTAGTGGTGGAGAATGCGCCGGATGCTGCGCGGCTCGAACAGCTCGGTATTGTATTCGAGGCGCAGCTCGGCGGCATCCGGACCCGTGTGGAAATCGAGCAGCAGGTCGACCTGCGTCGCGGTGATCTCAGGCTCCAGCGCGCGCTCGCTGCGAATGCCGCTGAACGCGTGGGTCGGCTCGAAGTCGGTGACCATGTTGAACATCGCCCGGAACAGCGGATTGCGGCGATGTTCGCGATCCAGCGCGAGGCGGTCGACGAGACGTTCGAGCGGATAATCCTGCATGCGATGGGCGCCGGTCACGCGGTCGTGGACCTGGCGCACGAAGTCGCTGACGCAGGCCTGCGGGTCGACCCGCAGCCGCAGCGCGACGCTGCTGGCGAAGAAGCCGGCGAGCGCCTTCAGCCTGGGATCATGGTGCCGCCCGGAGAACACCGTCCCGATGATGATGTCGTCCTGCCGGCAATATTTGCACAGCAGCAGAGCCTGCGCGCCGAGCATCGTCGAGAACGGGACGACGCGATGCTTCAGGCTGAACGACTGCAGCCGGGCGACGAAATCGGGCGACAGCGGGCGCGATTCCACGGCGCCGCGAAATGACAGCTGCGGCGGCGTCGGAAGGTCGGTGGGAAGATCGAGCTCCGGCGGCTTGTCGGCGAACTGTGACAGCCAATAGGCCTCCAATTCGTGGGTGTTGCGCTCGGAGAAGCGGTCTCTCAGCCAACTCGCGTAGTCGACATAATCGAGGTCGAGCGGCGCCGGGTCGCCGGCGCCGACCCGCCGCGCATTGTAGAGACGTTTCAGGTCATTCCACAGAATGCGTATCGTGATGGCGTCGGAAATGACGTGATGCAGCTTCAGGATGAGTTGCCACTCCTGGTCCGACCAGCGCACCAGCACAACCTTGAAAAGCCGGCCGCCGTCGAGCGTGAAGCAACGCCCGTACTCCTGGTTCAGCAGGCTCTGCGCTTCGGCTTCAAAGGCCGCAAAGCGGTCGGCGCCGCCGCGGTCCGGGCCGGCAGAACGATCGACGAACGCGAAGCTGCCGTCGGCGCCGTCGAGCCGTGATTGGAACAGCGTGCCGTCGACGAGGGTGATCCGGGTGCGAAGCGCGGCGTGGCGATCGATCAGCGCCGCGACCGCATCTTTCAGGGCATCGATGTCGAGCACGCCGGACAGCCGCCGGCACGATGCCCGGGTCCAGATCGATTTCTGCGGCGAGATCTCGTCCAGATAGAAGATGCGTTCCTGCTGAAACGACAGCGGATACAGCGCCGTGTCCGACGCCTGCGCGAGATTCCGGTTCGCGATATTGATGGTGGGCATCCCCGTCTCCCTTCACCGACCCGGAATCCGGGGCGAACGCGCCTTGATCATCTCGTCGGCGATGATCAGACGCTGGATTTCCGATGTGCCGTCGCCGATCTCGGTCAGCTTGGCGTCGCGATACAGCCGCTCCAGCGGCAGGTCCCTGGAATAGCCGGCGGCGCCGTGAATCTGGATCGCGTTGCGGGTGATCTCGACCGCCATCTCGGAGGCGAACAACTTCGCCTCCGACGCCACCTTGGCCAGCGGCAGCCCGCGATCGCGTAGTTCGAGGCCGTGCGCCAGCAGCAGATTGGCGGCGTCGATACTGGTCTCCATGTCGGCGAGCATCCGCTGCACCAGTTGGAAGCGGCCGATCGGCTTGCCGAATTGCCGCCGGCCGACCGCATGGTCGACGCAAAGATCCCGGGCCCGCTCGGAAATTCCGATGGCGATCGCAGCCATGTCGAGCCGGGCCGCCGGCAATGTCTGCTGCAGGATCGCGAAGCCGCCGTTCCGGCGTCCGATCAAATTGTCCTTGGGAACCCGGACATCGGTAAACGCGAGTTCGCCGGTGTCGGAGGCCCGCATGCCGAGCTTTCGCTCGCGCCGCCCCGACGTCTGGAATCCCGGCATCCCTTTCTCGACCGCAAACAGGCTCAGTCCGAGGATGCCGGCGGCCGGTGACGTCTTAGCCACCACCACGGCCACGTCGGCGACATTGGCGTTGGTGATGAAAACCTTCGCGCCGTTGAGAAGATAATGGTCGCCGGCCTCCTTCGCAGTGGTCGCGGTCGCGGCGATGTCGGAGCCACTACCGGCTTCGGTCATGGCGAAGGCACCGATGGCGTCGCCGCCGATCAAAGCCGGGAGCAACCGTCGCTTGAGCCGCTCGGAGCCGCCGAGGAAAATCGGCAGCGCCGCCAGCGTGGCATGCGCCACGGCGCTCATCGCGGTCGAGGCACAGGCCTGCGCGATCTCCCGGATCAGCCCGGCATAGACGGCGAAGCCGAGCGCGAGGCCGTTATAGTCGCTCGGAAAGCCCGCGCCGAACACACCGAAGCGCCCGACCGCCCGAAACACATCGATCGGAAACTCTTCGCGCTCGTCGGCGGTCGCCGCGCCCGGCGCCACCACGCGCTGGACGAAGGCTCTGCCATTGCTGAGGATTTCGGACTCTGCGCTTGTCATGCCGCCACCCCGAAGGCCCTGTGCCACGCATCGAGCGCGACCAAAGCGTGCGCGGTCCTGAAGATCGCAAGATTGTCGGTGCGGGCGAACTGGTTCTTCTTGTGAAAGAAGTCGTCGACCTTCTTCCTGTCGAAATAACCGGCGATGCGGGACTCCGGCGCCTGCACCAGCGCGTTGGCGCGATTGCGCTCGGTCCAGATCGATTTCGGATCGACCGGGATGGGAACAGGCCGCTTCCGCCGCGCGACCACGGCGGCGGGCAGCAGATCGGCAGCGAGGGTCCGCAGCACCACCTTGTTGCCGTCCGGCTTTGCCTTGTACGCCGCCGGCAGGTCGAGGACGTATTCGACCAGGCGGTGATCCAGGAACGGCACCCGGGATTCCACGCCCCACGCCATGCTGGTCTTGTCGAGACGTTCGAGCATCTCGACCAGATAGTACTTCAGGAACAGGTAGAGCAGCTTGTTGAGCGGATCGTGGCTCTCGAAGCTCGCCATCTCGGCCGACAAGGTGGTCCGGATCCGGTCGCGGCACCGCGTTCTCGCCACGAAGGCGGGATCGAGAAGTGCTGCGACCTCGTCGAGATAGGGCGCCCACGGGAATTCGGCCGGTGTGCCCGCGCCGCATCCATCGAGAAAGAAATGGTAGCCGGCAAACAGCTCGTCGGCACCCTCCCCCGACATCACCACGGTCACGTTCGGCTTGACCTCGCGATAGAGCAGGAACAATGACGGCGCGGTCAGGTCGACCGGCTTCTCGACGTGCCAGGTGACGCGGCTCATGACGTCGCGATATTCGTCCGACCGAAACAGAAATTCGGTGTGGTCGGTGTGATAGGCGCGCGCTACCAGCTCGGCGTAGGGGGCATCGATGTCGTCGTGCCGGAGCGTGTCGCCGTGGTCGTAGCCCATCGCGAATGTCTTGAGCCGCCCGCCGACATGTCCGGCGGCGAGCGCCGAGACCACGCTGGAATCGAGGCCGCCGCTCAGAAGCGTGCCGAGCGGAACGTCGCTCACCACTTGCGCCCCGACCGCCGCGTCGAGCATTCCGCGCACCACGTCCCGGCTGTCCTCGAGCGAGGTGCCGGCGTGGCGCACGGCCGCGCGCGGCATCGACCAATAGATGTGAAGCCGCAGTTCGCCGCCCTGCAGCGCGAGGATCCCGCCGGGCGGCAGCGAGCGGATTCCCCGGAACATCGTTCTGCCGTCGAGCAGCGACGTACAGAGCAGATAGTCCGCGACACCGTCGTGATCGACCTCGCTGCGGGCCGCCGGGTGCGCCAGGATCGCCTTGATCTCGGAGGCGAACAGGAAAACGTTGCCGAACACGCCGTAATAGAGCGGCTTGATGCCGAGCCTGTCGCGCGCCAGCACCAGCAGCCGCTTGGTGTGGTCCCAGAGCGCGAATGCGAACATGCCGTTGAATTGCGTGACGCAGTCGATCCCGTCTTCCTCGTAGGCGTGGACGATGATCTCCGTATCGCAATCGGTGGCGAAGCGATGGCCCCGGCGCTGCAGCGACGGCCGCAATTCGCGGTAATTGTAGATTTCACCGTTGTAGGTGACCCAGACGGTGCCGTCCTCGTTGCCGAGCGGCTGACGCCCGCCGGCGAGATCGATCACCGAGAGCCGCCGATGGCCGAAGCCCACGGCGCCGTCGATGTGGACGCCGGACTCGTCGGGACCACGGTGCGAGAGCTGCGCCGTCATCGATGCCAGCGCCTCCGGCGAAACCGCCGCGTCGCGCAAGTCGAGGACGCCGCAGATCCCGCACATCGCTAAGCCCTCGGCCGGCAATTATCGCAGGAGCGGCACAGCAGATCCCTTTCGATTTCCGAAGCCAGATCGATGACGGTGCCGCTCGGATCGTTCAGCTTGTCGAGCGCCGCCTCGCGGGACAGGATGCCGAGCCTGACCAGCCGGCTCATCTCGTAATCATAGGGATGGAATTGATACAGGTTCTTGTGCCGGATGATGCCGAACGCGTTCAGCCGGCAATTGGTCGAACTTGGATCGACGTCGGTGGGCTTCGAC
Source organism: Rhodopseudomonas palustris BisB18 (assembly GCF_000013745.1). Taxonomy (GTDB): domain Bacteria; phylum Pseudomonadota; class Alphaproteobacteria; order Rhizobiales; family Xanthobacteraceae; genus Rhodopseudomonas_A; species Rhodopseudomonas_A palustris_F. The sequence continues at coordinate 2,229,743 of NC_007925.1, read as the reverse complement.
CAGCCGAGCTCGGCGAGAACGCGGTAGATCTCGTCCTCGTCGTAGCCGACGATCGGCAGCGGACTGACAATCGTCGGAAACGGGCGGGTTTTGTACTCGTCGGCGGACAGCATCAGATAATCATACGCCCACGATCCGGTGCGCTCCGCCAGCCGCGCGAACAACTGCCGCCGCAGCGGATGGGGAATGACGTTGTCCTTGAAGATCAGCTCCTGATCCGAGGCGAGCACCTGACCTGGCGTGTTGCCGAGCATCACCAACGGGACATTCTTCTCGATCGCGACGCGCAGCATCGTGGTGATGACGATGCGGATGCACGAGATGCAGACGCTGCTGCCGAACTTGGTCAGGTGGTCCGGATAGACCCGCGCCAGCGCGCTCTCCAGGAACAGCGCATTCATATGATCCTGGCGGTGCCGCACGATGATGTGGTCGATCGCCAGCGCGGAGACCACGTTGCGCATGTTGGTGAGGCAGGCCGCCGACACAAAACCATTGTCGAACGTCACCGCCAGCAGCCTGAGGCCGAACCGCGACGCCAGCAGATGCAGAAGATAGGAGCTGTCCTTGCCGCCGCTGAACGCCACCACGGCGTCGTAGCGATGGCTCTGTCGCTTGGCGTCCGCGATGACGGCCGACAGCGCCTCGGTGAGGCGTGCGGAGGGACCCGACGGATCTCCGGTGGAAAACTCGCGGCACAGCGAGCACACGCCGTCCTGGTCGATGGTGATTCCGGGGAAGCTCTCGGGAAGCACGCATACGCTGCACCGGCGCATCACACCTGCTCCATCCTCAGGCGGCCGCGGTCGATCTTGCTGTTGCCCGTCGTAGGCAGGCTGTCGACAAAGACGACGTCGTCCGGGACCATGTAGTAAGGCAAATGCCGCCGGCAGTGTTGCGCAACCGCGGTCTCGCCGAGTGTCGCGCCGCGTCGGCACACGATGAAGGCGCGCAACGCTTGCGCGCCGCTGGGGTCCGGTCGGCAGGTCACCGCGGCCAGCGCGACCCCGTCGAGCGTTTGCAGGCAGGCCTCGACGTCCTCGGGATAGAGCTGATAGCCGAGCCGCTTGACCATGGTGTCCTTGCGGCCGACGAAGCGGAGATAGCCGTCTGCATCAAGCGTGCCGAGATCTCCGGTGTAGATGCGACCGTCGCGAAAGGTCGTGGATGTCGCACGCTTCCAATACCCGGGCGACACGAACGCGCCCGCATGCACGATCTCTCCGACGGTGCCTGGGGGACAGGGCTGTCCGTGCTCGTCAACGATGCCGATGGTCACGCCGGACAGCGGCCGGCCGGCCGAGCCGCGCTTGGTAAAGAACTCCGCCGGAGCAAGACAGGTCGATCGGAACGCCTCGGTGGTTCCGTACATCATGTAGAAATCCGTCGACGCCAGCGTGCGCTTGAGCCGAAGCAGGTCGGCCTCGGGAAAACTCTCCCCGATCAATGACAGGTAGCGCAGGCAAGGCAGCGCCGCGTCGGCGAAGACGGGGTAGCGGTCTTGCATCATGCGCCAGAACGAGGGAACCGCATGAACGCCGGTGATCCGCTCGGCGGTGAGCGTCGCCAGCACATCCTTCGGAAACAGCGAGTCCTGTAGAACCAGCGTCCCGCCGACCAACGTCATGGTGAAGAGCTGGCTCAACGCGCCGTCGAACGAGAACGGCGTCAAGCTGATCAGGCGGTCATCGGCGACGTTGCCGAGCAGTTGCGCAGAGACCAGCGTCGCCTGTGACAGGATCCCGTGGGTGACCATGATGCCCTTTGCGGACGCCGTGGTGCCGGAGGTGTAGATGATCGCCGCAAGATCGTCAGCGACGCTGAAAACGTCGGCGAAAGTCTCGCCGGCCGCAGCCAGATCGTGCAGGATTGTCGAGAGTTCGATCGCCGCGACGCAACCCGCATCCGGGTCGGCGGCGACCACCGGGCCGTCGGCGCCGAACCGGATCAGCAGCGGCGGCAGCGCCGAGGCGCGGGCGGCGCGCGCGACCGCTCCGCGCTTGCTCGGATGAAAAAACAAGGCAGCGGGCTCGCACTCCGCCAGCACGTGAAGGAGCTTGTCGTCGCGGAACGCAGGGTTGACATGGACCAGGACCGCGCCGAGCTTCATGATGGCGAAGATCACCGCGACCTCCTCGACGCATTTCGCGGAGTAGATCGCGACGCGCATGCCGCGCTCAACGCCGGCGTCTTTAAGGAATGTTGCGATTTGGCTCGACATCTCGTCGAGCGTCGCATAGTTGATGCGCCCGCCATGCCAGGCAATCGCCTCCTTGTCGGGGCGGTCGCGCGCCGTTCGGCGCAACATGTCATGAACCGGGATCATTCCAGGTGGGCTACCCATGTGAACGCGCGGCGGCGGCGTGAGCGGTGTTCGCCTGAAGAGTCAGGACCAGGTTCACCAGACCATCGACGGTGCCGAAACTAGCCATGTCGATCTCATCGCCTGTAATTTCCAGACCGAACGTCTCTTCGATAAACGCCACCAACGACAGCACGTCGAGCGATGTCAGCACGCCGCTTTCAAATAGGTTGCTGGCATGGTCGAATCCGCGCTCGGATGAAATCTCTTCGATATAGACGACGATCGAATCGCGAATGCTCATCGGCATTTCCTCGGGCGCTGGCGCTTGCTCGGTTACTCTGGGCAGTTCAACTTTCGACACTTTCGCTCGCGAGACTTCAACTACTGACGAATATTCAACTCTCGACCATTTTGCTCACGACAGTCTCTCTCTCGTCTCTCTCGACCCAATCTCTCTCGACCTGCGGCCGGAACGCCGCGCAGTGGCGACAGGCCCGGCGCATCATTCGCAGGCGCAGCCGTTCTCAGCAGCAGGCGTGACCAGATCGGTCCGCCTGCGCGCGTTGAATCAGGGGATAGGTTTAGTGCACGTCCGGGCCGCTCAGGCCGCCTGACCCGTGCTGGGAACGACGGTGAGCCAAGTGCCGGCCGCCGCGACCAGAACGGCCGGGACCTCGATCCGCCGCGTGAGAACCGCATTCGGATTGATCTTGATGAACGCCAGTCGCGGCTCCTGCGTCGGCGCCGCCTTGTCGGTGCCCTCCTCCGTCGGCTTGACGTCGGCCTGCTCCTTCGCAGCCGGCTGCTCGCCCTCGGCAGGCGGCGCCTCCGCGGCGACCGGACCGAGCGCCGGATACTCAATGTCGATTACATCCCCGGCGGCAATCTCGTACTGCGCCCCGTTGAGATCGACGAGGTGAATGGCCTCGGTGCTCGTCAACACCGTCGCGACGATCAGAACATCGGCTGGTGCCGCGCCTGCCTTGGTGTCGGTTGTCGACGCCGGCCTTGCTGCTGACTGAAGTGCGGCTGCCAAGTGATCGACGGTCATTTTGCGCTCCTCTGAGTGACCTCTCGTTGCGGACCCAAGCGTCGTATGCGCCCCGCCCCAAAACGTCGGGCGCCTGATAGGGGAGTTGTTTGTCGGAGCGACGGAAGCGGAGAGCGTACTGACGAGCCTAACGCTGCGCAGGCACCCGCGAACTCTTTCGCGGAACAGATTACCTACGCGCTGTGCGCGCTTTTGAATGTCGATCCGTGCGTGGTCTTTGTTATTGCGGACGAAAAATACCGCCCGAAAGCTTGATAATGTCGACGTTTCCGTTGAGCACCGCTGGAAGACAGCTTCCGGGAAATGGAACGACCCAGGCTGCTACGAATGCGATGCCACGAACGTCTCGCGTCTTGAACGACGACCTGATCAAAAAATAACATATCGCATCGTTTTGGCAACTGCTAATTGTAGATTCCCGTCGAAGGTCTGCCTGTAGCAAGATGTAGCAGTATGTAGCAGGATGTAGCAGTGAGAAAATCACTGAACGACTAAGCCGCGACTTCCGGTGTGGATCACAGCTGCGATGTGGGAACGTCTCACCGAGGTGACTGCCAATTTCCCCGGCGATGCGCGGGTGTACCTCGCGCAGATCGGGCCTTCCGCGCCGTCGCTCGCTGAAGCGAGCATTCTGAGCATCGGGGAACGGACACGTGCAGAGGTGTTCGAGCTCCCGTTCCTGCGCTGCCGCTTCATGTGGCGACGGATCCTTCTGAGAACAGTCATTGCCACGCGTCTTGGCTGTCAGCCCGATGAGGTCGACCTGCAGTCTTCTTCCATGGGACGTCCATTCGTCGCGGGTGCGGAATTTGACTTCAGCATGAGCCATTCGCGCGACGTCGCGCTGATTACCGTTACGAGCGGCTGCGGGCGGATCGGCGTTGACATAGAAGCGGTGGTGGCGATACCGGATCAAGAGCAGATTGCAGAGATCGCATTCACCACGCACGAGCAGAGCGAATTGAGGCGGTATGATCTCTCAAGCGAAGCGTTCTACCGAATTTGGACCTGCAAGGAAGCGTGCCTCAAAGCAATCGGGACCGGCTTCCACCTGGACCCGCGAGCCGTGGACATCGGCATCGTGGATCTGGCCGCACCGACGGTGCGACGCGCTCCAAGATCCTCGAGACTCTCATTGATGTGCTTCGAGCCGACCAACGGGTACACCGCCGCGCTGGCGCTGCGCCAATGAACTCGCCCCGTTTGGGTCAACATGTTTTCACTCCTCGGTTCGGAATATCGACGCCCGGTCACAGCGTTGCGCGGCATTGCGATCGCCGCGTTCGCAACATCCGTGCCCCAGGGCTGCTGACGTTGCCCCCGCGGCCTAATCCAGGTTGAAGTTCGTTCTGGCCCAAGACGAGGACCAGAACATGAAGCGCAGTGGATTTTCGGAAGAGCAGATCATCGGGATTTTGAAGGAGCACGAGGCCGGCGTTACCGTCGCCGATCTGTGCCGCAAGCACAGCGTCAGCGATGCCAGCATCTACAAGTGGAAGGCGAAGTTCGGCGGGATGGACGTCTCGGAGGCCAAGCGGCTGCGGTCGCTGGAGGACGAGAACACCCGGCTGAAGCGGCTGCTAGCCGACGCCATGCTGGACAACGCGGCGTTGAAGGATCTCCTGGGAAAGAAGTGGTGGCGCCCGCGCGGAAGCGGAAAGCTGTCGCTCATCTTCAATCGGGATTCGAGATGAGCGAACGGCGGGCGTGTAAAGCCGTCGGCTGCTGCCGCATGACCATGAGATACAAGACCACCCGTTCGGACGAGGCAGGCCTTCGTCTGCGGATGAAGGCGATCGCCCATGAACGCCGCCGCTTCGGCTATTCCAACTGTCCCTTTGCCCTTGTTGCTTTGTGTTGTGGTGCCGGCGAGATTTTCACTCGACGGCGTAGCTCCGATCGGCTGCCAAGACGCTCCAAACGCTAGTGAAGCGGACTTATACCAAAGGCGCCGCTCTCTGACTCATTTGTGATCCCCTCGGTGGGCGCGGATCTGATTCGATGGCGTGGGGAGGATTCGCGCCATGCCATCAGCAGTGCCATTGCGAACGGATTTTTCGGCCGGCGAGCTTCGGCTTTTGGCGAAGCGATCGAAGGACAACAACCAAAGCCGGCGGCTGTTGTCGTTGGCGGCGATTGTAGACGGGATGAACCGGACCGACGCAGCCCGGATCGGCGGGATGGATCGACAGACGCTGCGGGACTGGGTTCATCGCTTCAGCGAAGCTGGACCCGAGGGGCTGCTGGACAACTGGGCCAGTGGACCGGCTTCACGGCTGTCGCCAGATCAGCAGGCCGAACTCGCGGCGATCGTGGAGGCCGGCCCCGATTGGGAGGCAGACGGCGTGGTCCGCTGGCGGCGCGTCGATCTGAAGCGAGTGATCTTCGAGCGCTTCGGCGTCGAATATCATGAGCGGCATGTCGGGACGCTGTTGAAGAAGCTCGGCTTCTTGCACATCAGCGCGCGGCCGCGTCATCCCGGGCAGGATGCCGAGATCGTCGAGGCTTTCAAAAAAACTCCACGCGCGCATTGAGCGTGCATCTGGCGGAGGTGCCCGAAGGCACCCCGATCGTAATCTGGTTCCAGGACGAGGCCAGGATCGGCCAGAAGAACGGCGTGGTCCGGCAATGGGCCAGGCGCGGATCGCGGCCGCGACAGCCCGCCGACCAGCGCTACGAAGACGCCTACCTGTTCGGCGCGATCTGTCCGGCGCGCGGCACCGGCGCCGCGCTCGCGCTGCCGCAAGCCGACACCGAGGCCATGCAGCTTCATCTCAACGAGACATCCCGTCACGTCGCCAAAGGCGCGCAGGCCGTGCTGCTGATGGACCGCGCCGGATGGCACACCACGACGAACCTCGACATGCCCAACAACATCACGCCGATCTTCCTGCCATCGCGTGCACCTGAACTGAACCCGGTCGAGAACATCTGGCAGTACATGCGGGCCAACTGGCTCTCAAACCGCGTGTTCGAAAGCTACGACGCCATTGTCGATACCGCCTGCGAAGCGTGGCAAAGACTCGTCGCGCAACCCGACACAATCACTTCAATCGGGATGCGAGACTGCGCTCATGTCGGTCAATCTCAATGCCGGATGAATATCGATCAGGCTGTGCTCGGCTTCGCTGGCGCTATCGTCCTTATCGGACTTGGGTTCGGCTGGTTCGTCACCCCGTATTGGCTGCTGCTGCCGGCTTTTGCCGAGGTGAACATGATTCAGGCATCGTTCACCGGCTTCTGTCTCGCCGCAATAGTGTTCAAGAAACTCGGAGCGCGCAGCGGTTGCGCCTTCTCGTGACGCGCCTGGTGCCCACCGCGCCGAAGCCTCCGTTGAAGGCTTCGATGAACGCGCTATCGGTCCGCTTGCCAGACCGCTGACGTCGAGCGTGACGCCATCGACGTCGGCAACGCGGCACCTCATGGATCTCTGAGACATACGAAGAACGGACCGGCCGAGCCATAAGCCTCGACATATCCGTGCTGGTTGAAGCCGAGCCGATGTAAAAGAGCGATCGCCCGGCTGTTCTTGGGATTGGTGATGGCGCAGACCGCCTGCGCGTCCAACGCGACGAAGGCGTGGCTGATCAATCGCCACATTGCCTCGCCGGCCAGTCCTCGTCCCCAATGCTGATGGCAGAACCTAAAGCCGACCTCGAGCAGCGCAGACTGCTGGAACGGCTTGACATAGACCCAGCCGACAAATTGGTCGGAGCTGCGATCGCGCACGGTCCAGAATCCGAGTTGCGGGTCTTGGTCGGCCGCGATCGCGGCGCGAATCCGGGCGCGGTGCTGATGCGGCTCGATCTGGTCGAAGGCGTAGGCCGCGACGCGCGGATCCATGTCCATGGCGAGGCAGTCTTCGAGATCCGCGATCCGCCGTCGCGCCAGCCGCAGCCGTTCGGTCATCAATGGCGGAACCGGCTGGATCGCGCCCGTGGTCATGACAGGCTTCTCAGCGCGACGATCGGATCGAGCCGGGAGGCCCGCAGCGCCGGCACGAACCCGAACACCAGGCCAACCAGGGCGGAGAACAACAGCGCGCCCAGCACATGATGCGCAGCGATCAGTGTCGGCCACGCGGCGATCGCCGCGATCGCCGCCGCCAATCCCCAGCCGATGGCCACGCCGACCGCGCCGCCGGTCGCAGCCAGCAGGCCGGCCTCGGCGAGAAACTGCGCCAGGATGTTGGCTCGTGTCGCCCCGATCGCCAGTCGCAGTCCTATTTCCGGGATCCGTTCGGTCACCGCGACCAGCATCATGTTCATGATTCCAACCCCGCCGACGAACAGCGAAATCGCCGCAACGGCGGCCAGCAGCAACGACACCGCGTTGGCGCTGGAGGCCACCGCATTCATGATTTCGGTGAGATTTCGAAGCTGGAAATCGTCCTCCTGATCGGAGACCAGCCGGTGGCGTTGCCGCAGCAAGGCGCGGACCGATTGGCTGGTTTCGGACAGCACCGCGCCGTCTTCGGCCTTGACCAGGATCGCTCCGACGCTGCCGTCGCCAGTCGGGTTGCCGCCAATGATGCGCCGCCGCACGACGTCGATCGGCACGATCACCAGGTCGTCCTGATCCTGCGCCACCATCGACTGGCCTTTGACCGCGAGCACGCCGATGATCCGCAGCGGAACGCCGCGGATGATGATCTGTTCGTCGATCGGATTCTGCTCGGGGAACAGCAAGCCGGCCACGGTCCGCCCGATCAGCGCGACGGTTTCCCCGCTGCGGCTTTCCTCGGCATCGAACCGCCGGCCGATTTCCACATCCCATTCTCTAGCGGTCAGGAAGCGGTTGTCCGCGCCGAACACCGAGGTCGCGGTGTTGGTTCCATTGCCGAGGACTTGCGCCTGAGTGCGCAGGAACGGCGAGGCGGTGACGGCCTCAGGAATCTCGTTCTGAATGGCATCGGCATCGGCTTCCGACAGGTTAGACGTGGTGCCCGCACCGAGGCGCAGGCCGCTCTGGAAGCCGGCGCCGGAGGTCACGATGATCAGGCTAGCACCGAGCGCGCGAATTTGTTGCGCGACCGCCGCCCGTGCGCCCTCGCCCACCGCCATTACCGCGATCACCGCCGCGACGCCGACGACGATGCCGACCATCGTCAGCGCCGAGCGCAGCCGGTTGGCGCTCAGCGATCGCAAAGCCATCCGGCCGAGGTCCTGGATCATCATCGGACGGCGATCCGCGGAGCGCGCGCGTCGTCGACGACCCGGCCATCATGCAGCCGGATGGTTCGACCGGCATGCGCTGCCACCGACCGATCGTGGGTGACGATGATCACAGTCGACGACGCTCGATTGACGTCCGCCAGCAGTTGCAGGATTTCTTCCGATGTGGCGCTGTCGAGCGCGCCGGTGGGCTCGTCCGCCAGCAACAGTCTTGGCCGCATCACCAATGCGCGCGCGATCGCGACCCGCTGCTGCTGGCCGCCGGACAGTTCCGGCGGCTTGTGCAACAGGCGTTCTCCGAGGCCGACTCGTTCGAGCATCTCCCTGCTGCGACGGAGCCGCTCGGCAAGCGGGCAATCGGCATAGATCAGCGGCAGCGCGACATTCTCAAGCGCGGTTTCGCGCTGCAACAGATGAAATTGCTGAAACACGAAGCCGATCTCGCGATTGCGCAGCGCAGCCAGTTCGTTGTCACCGAGCCGCTGGGTGGGACGCCCGGCCAACAGGTAGTTTCCGCTGGTCGCGCGATCGAGGCAGCCAATCACCGCCATCAGCGTCGACTTGCCGGATCCCGAGGCCCCGGTGATCGCGACGTACTCCCCCTCGTCGATCAACAGCTCGACATCGCTGACGGCTACCACCTCGGTCTCCGGCATGCGGTAGATTCGCGACACCTTCTCGAGCGAGATATGGACGGTCATTGCAGGCTGATCCGGGGACCGCCGTTGGCCGCGCCGGTTCCCAGGATGACGCGATCGCCGGCGTGGATGGCCCCCGCCAGCACGGTCGTCACGCTGCCGTCGGAGACACCGATCTCCACCGGCACCGGGCGAGGCGCGTCGGGGCGGTCCAGCACGTAAACCGTCTGCGTCGAACGCTCCTCGGGTTTGGCGTTCGGCGGTCGCCAGCGCAGCCCCGCGTTCGGAACCACCAGCGCTTCGGGAATTTCGTCGGTTAGAATGCGAGCCGTCGCGGTCATGCCGGGAAACAGCTCCCCGTCCGGATTCTCGACGCTGACCAGCGCGGTGTAGGAGACGACGTTCTGGTTGATCTGCGGCGCCACACGGATTGCCAAGATCGTCCCCTTCAGCTCGCGTAGCGGCTGCGCCGGCACCGAGAAAATCACCTGCTGTCCGCGGCGGACGCGCTTCACCGCGGATTCGTCGATCACCAGATGCAGCTCCATGCGTTCCAGGCTCTCGGCGAGGGTGAACAGCGTCGGCGTCGCGAACGAGGCCGCGACGGTCTGGCCCAGTTCTACGGTTCGCTGGAGGATCACACCGCGGACCGGAGCGACGATATTGGTGTGCTCCAGTTCGACCGCGGCCTCCTCGGCCTTCAACTGCTGGATATCGACCGTGGCGGTTGCGAGCACCAACTCGCGTCTGGCAATCTCGTGCTCCTGCCGCGCGGCATCCACCGCGATCCGCGCGGTGGCGAGTTGGGCTTCCGCCGACGCGGTCGTCGTCTCGGCCTGGCGCGACTGCACGGTGACCGAGTCGAGATCGGCGACGCTGATCGCGCCGGTCTTCGACAATTCCCGCCGCCGCGCCAGCTGCCGTCCGGCGATGTCTTCGGCCAAGCCGGCATTGCGCAGTTTGGCTTCCCGATCGGCCACCTCCGATCGCGCCCGCTCCACCTGCACGGCCGACAGTTCCACTCTCGCCTCCCGCAACGACACGTCGGCCCGTGCGCTTGCCAGCTGCGCCAGCAGGCCCTGGTAGCGCTTGCCGATCTGATCGGACGAGATCCGGGCAATCACCTGATCTCGCTCGACATGGTCGTTCGGCTTGACCAGAATCTCCACCACCTGCCCCGACACTTGCGAGCCGACCAGGACTTGGGAGATCGGCTGCAGCGATCCGCTGGCGCGAACCACCGCGACAAACGGCCGGCGCTCGACCGACGCGGTGCGATAGTGGATCGCGCCATTGATCCCGACGCCGTTGCTTCGGGTGATCAAGAGCACGTAGGCGCTGCTGGTCGCCGCGACGATCAACGCCACCCCATATAGCAGTCTATTTCGCGATAGCCTCACCTTGTTCCTCCACTGCGCCAACCCACCGATGCTGCCCGGCGACGCCGAGGGCATCCCTGCCGCGCAAACGAACGACCTGCGCATCCGGCGGTAGAAGGGCTTCATCATGGGTCGCAATCACCAGCGCCCGTCCCGCGCGACGCAGCGCGGGAACGATGGCGTTGAAGAAACAGCTCTTGAATTCGCCGCTCTGGTTCGCCGTCGATTCGTCGAGAATGACGAATGCCCGCTGCTCGGCCAGCACCAGCGCCAGGTCGACGCGGCGGCGCTCGCCGTAGGACAGCTCCGTCAGATCGCTCCACGCGCCGTCGAACCGGAGCTTGTTCGAGAGGCCGACCATGTCGATCGCCGCTTGCAACGCTGCGCTGCACCGCATCGGCAGCGGCACGTTCGCTTCGGCGAACAATCCGGAAAACAACTGCCGGCGCATGGCGTCGTCGGCGATCGTCGGGGGCCCGGAGCGCGGCACCATGATCGCCTGCCCTGAGGCCACCGGGTAAAGCCCGGCGAGCGACTTCAACAAGGTTGTCTTGCCCGCGCCATTCGGACCGACGACGAAGATGACGTCGCCCGGCCGCAGATCGAAAGTGAAAGCGCCGCCGGACCATCCGCCGCCGGCCGGCTCCGGGACGAGGCCCCGGAATTGCAGGCAGGCCACCGCGGCCGGCTCGCGGTCCGCCGGCTCCGGTAGCACCGGCAGGCCGTCCCAGAATGCGCGCAGACGATGCCGCGCGGTGCCGACTTCCGCCAGCCGGGCGTAGAATGCCGAGGACGTCATCAGCGCTGGCAGCAGCAGCAGGATCAGGACGGCATAACCGCTGGCAAGCCCGGCTTCGACCAACCCGGCCGCCGCGGACCACGCCAGACCGAGCGCGAAGCCGGCGACGATGGCGAAGCCAAGGGTCTCGCTGAGCGAAAGGTGCAGCGCCTCACGCCGCTCGCATTCGCCGTCGGTCCGCGCCACCGCGTGAAAGCGCTCCAGCAGCGAGCGGCGGATCAGCGTCCCCAGCCGCAATTCGCGCGCCGACGCCACCGCTTCCTTCTGCGCTTTCAGATAACAATCACGATGCCGCGCCATCCTACGATCACGCTCGACCACCGTGTGGAAGCGCCATCGCATCGAGCCGACGAATGCGGCAATGACCGCCGCCAACAGCACGGTCACGAGCGGCGACAGCCAGACCAGCGCTGCCAGCAGAACCACGACCGATACCAGCGACGGCACCAGCACGCGCAGATCCAGCACCAACGCCGAGATCTTCTCGATGTCGGCCACGATCGATTCCGTTTCGGCGTTGAACGAGCGCTCGACATCGCGCAGTGAGCTGCCGAGGGTGCGATCGGCGGTGATGCCTTCCAGCCGCCGCCGGACTCGTCCGGCCTCGGACACAATCGCCCGACCCAGAATGATCCGCAGCCCCGCGATCACGATCAGGGCGAGCGCGCCGGCCGTTGCCGGATACGGCACAGCTTCGAACCCCAGTTGCGGCAGCCCCGCAACGCCCCGCAGGCCGGTGACGGCTGCTACGACAAACATCGTGAAGCCGCTTTCCGCCGTTGCCAGCGCCGCGACGCAGACAGCCACCAGCCAAAGCCGCGCGTCTGCGATCCTCATGCCGGCCTGTCCCGAAAGAAAGCGGAGATTAACGTCATGATGTCCGGCTTGCGATCGACACCGTCCTGCAACAGCACGTGATCCGCGCCCGGGACCACCACCAGCCTGAAGTTCTTGGCGCGCGTCGCCCGGAACCGTTCTTCCAGCATCCGCGCCGATTCGACCGGCACGTTCTCGTCGCGCTCGCCGAAGATCATCAGCACCGGGATCTTGAGCGCGAGATAGGTCGGCGCGGGTGATCGATCGAGCACCGAGGACCAATAGCGATGGGGATAGCCGAGCACCGATTTGCGGGTGTTGGCAGGGTCGGCATCGACCTCGGCGAAGGCCTGCTGGAACGTATCCGTCCCCTTCCGCGCGTCGAGGACGCGGGCAAGTTCGCGGAACGAGAGGCCGCCGGAGCCGATCACCGCGAGATGGCGGACGGCCGGATTGGCCTGGGCCAGTTCGGCTGCGATCTGTCCGCCTTCGGAAACGCCGAGGATGCCGGCGACCTCGCCATGCCGCCGGATCACCTCGTCGAGAGCAACGGCGTTTCTCTCTTTCAACGTTTCGAAATTGTAGTTGTCATTGAACTCGTCGCTGCAGGACAGTCCGGGACTGGACCGCGGGACGCCGGCCTTTTGCGCCGCATAGACCTGCCAGGAGCCGGTCAGGCCGGTCAGATAGGATCGCAGGAAGTAGGACAACGAGGCGCAGCCCGAGCCCGACACGAAGAAGATCGCCGACCTCGGCGGCGGTCCGATCTCGATCGAATACAGATCGATCGTGTCGCCGCGTGGCGAACCAATGGCTTCCACGCCGGGCGGGTTCAATGCGGCGTCGGAGACGAAGGACGCGTAGCGCGCCGCGCAGCCGGACAGCACCAGCGACATCGCGACCATCATCGCTGCGAACCGCGCTGAACCGCGTCGCAGCTTGGTGCGAGGCGTCATGAGGTATGCACCAGCGTCCTGAGCAACTCCAGCACCCCACCCGAGGACTGGCCGCTCGGGCTGGCGTTGCCGAGAAATATCAGCATGTGGGGCGGCTCGCCCACGCTGACGCCATTCGCGTTCAGCCATTGCAGGGCCGTTTCGAATCCTCCCAATTGGTCGACCAGCCCGATCTCCAGCGCGCGGCGGCCGGTGATCAATCGGCCATCGAAGATCTCGTCGATCTCGCCGCCGCCGATCCCACGCCGGTCGCGGATCAGTTCGGCAAACTGGCCGTGGATGTCCTGCAGCACCGAATGGATCGCGGCATCGTCCTCCGCCGTGGGAGCCCGATGCGGCGAGCCAAAATCCTTCAGCGCAGTGGTCTTGTAGACGGTGGCGAGCAACCCGAGTTGCGCCCGCAGCCGGTTCTCCCCGGGCCATGTCATCATCACGCCGAACGCGCCGATCATGGCGCTCGGTTGCGCGATGACGTGATCGCAGCAGGCGGCGATCGCCAGCCCGGCCGACAGGCATCTTTCCTCTATGACGGCGATCACCGGGCAGCTCAACCTGCGATAGAGGTGGTCGACCCAGCCCATGATGTTCTCGGCGCAGGTCAAAGTGCCGCCGGCGGTTTCTAGCGTGATGATCAGCGCGGCGTGTTCCTGCGGCGTCAGCTGTGGCAGCACATTGAGCAGGTCCTGGATCATCGCCGACGACACCGCGATCTCGCCCCGCAGCCGCAGCACGGCCACCGGCTTCTGTTGCGGTCCCGCCGCGGGTCGTTGCCGGCGCAGCATCATGACGCCCGCTCCCGTAAATCGATGTCGATGAGATGCCGGTGGCTACCGAGCAGCAGCCGCTCGCGCCAGCGCATGCGCAGCTCCGGCGCCGCCGCATCGATGCCCTGGCGCCGGAAGTGCAGCGCGAAGATCATCGCCGCACGTTCATTTTCGAAATTGGCGAACAGCCGCAACCGCGGCCATTGTTCGGCACGGCAGCAGCCGACGAAATGTTCCGCCAGCCGCAGCACCAGCCGCGGATCGAACGACCTGCCGAGCGCCGAGACCGCGATATTGGACGAGGTGACGCGAAAGCCGCTCCTGATCTGGTAGCAGCTCGCGGCGCAGATCCGGCCGTCCAGTTCGGCGACATGGAACACGGTCCGTGGCCGGCGCAGCAAAACGGCGACGCTTCGGATTCGCGCTCGTCGCGCCCGGCGCTGGCCGGCGCTTTGCGGCCTGCCCGGAAAGAAGATCCGCTCCAGCAGGCGGGCGATCGAGCCGATATCCGTGCTGCGGCCGCAGCGGATCAGCGCGCAGCGATCGCCGCGCCGGATCGCGGTCTGGCGGGTTTCGAATGCGGCAAAGGATGCGGTCATAGCACGGTCTCGGCGAGAGGTTCGGCCGCGGTCCGATCGGCGAACGACCAGCGCGAGGGCAGCGTCGGCCAGAACGTCCATTGCGTCGGCGCCGCGCGAATCGCCTGTTCGATGCAGGCATTCATCTGGCATGCCAGATCGAACGCGGACTCGATGTCGTCCGCCGCTTCGACCGGCCGGATCGCTTCGCCGATCTTCACGACATAGGAACCGGGCGTGTCGCGCAGCACAAAGACCGGCAGCAGCGGGATGCGCATCTTCGCGGCGATCATCGGCAGCCCGGCAGGGGTGGCGCAGTCCTTGCCCATGAACGGCGTGACGAACATGGAGATGTCAGAATAGAAGAAATCCATCATCGCCCAGATCGGACGCCCGCTCTTCAGCCGCTTGACGATCTTGAGGCCGATCTGCGGATCGCTCAGCGCCAGCACCTCGATCTGCTTGCCGGTGATCGCGCACAGCCGCTCGATCAGCGCATCGCGGCCCTTGCTTTGAAAGCGGCGAATGATCGAGACGCTCGGGAAGATGTCTTTGCCGGCGAACGCGGCTAGATAGAAACACGCGAAGTGGGCACCGAAGATGATGTAGCGGCCGTCGGCAAGGTCGCGCCAGCGTTCGGGGTGATCGACCCGCACACGGCCCTCGAACGCCGTATTGATCTGCTGCCGGCTACCATGCATGAGCACGCCGACGTCCGAGAAATAGCCGCCGAGCCCGCCGAGCACTTCGCTGGCGATGCGCTTGGCGTCGGTGCCCTGGGCCACACCGGATTGTTCGACCACTTGCGGAATGAAACCGGCGTCGGACAACAGTCCGGACCGGCCCGCGGCCGTCAGTGTCGCCGCCACCAGACTGCGCGGCAATCGATGCAGCAGCCGCGCCGACCGCCGCTCAAGGAAGTCGTAGTAGTTGATCAACTGACGCTCCTGGGTCGTTGGGCCGTGTTGACCGGATGCGATGCGGCCGCACGGTTTGCGGTTTCGGAGATGATCGACGCGCGGCGGCGATCCGGCGGGTAACGTTCATACCAGTCGAGCAGCCGGTCGCTCCGTGCGATGCGCCGCAGTAGGCTGTGGTTGATCCGCTTCGACACCAGGCACTCTGTGGAATCCGGTGCGTTCAGCGAGCCTCTGGCAAGGCAGGTGCCGCCGCACAGGCCGAACCAGGTGCATCGGTGGCAGGCCGCAAGTCGCGACGGCCTGCTTCGCATGATAGCCGCCTGAGGTGACGCCAGGGCCGCGCCGAACGTGGTGGCCGGAAACACCCCCAGGCGCAGCGAGGCACGGTCGATGATGTCGCAGCCATGCACGATGTTTTCGGCCGACAGCGACAACAGCCGGCCGCCGGCGCCGCAGGGACCGTTTCCAGGCAGGCACATATCGTCGCGACGCGGCGACAGCAGATTGTCGAGTCGGCGCAGCACCGGCTTGATCGCAATCTCGTCGCACTCCCCGGCTTCGATCAGGTCGAGGATCGGCTCCAGCGCCGCGCTATACGCCTCGCCGCCCACGGCGAGCTGCGGATACAGCGCGCCTTTTCCGCTGAGATCGAACAGCGTGGCGTCCCATGTCCGGAAGCCGAGGTCACGGACATGCCGAACGATTTCCGGCAACGCCCCGACATTGCAGGCCATCACCGTCGTCATGATTCCCGCATGGGCCGTCAGGTAATGCGCGTAGCGGCGGTAGGAGCGTTCGAACAATCGGTAGGTGCCGGTGCCGTCGGCCATCACCCGCATCTGATCGTGCAGCTCGGCCCAGCCGTCGAGCGACACGCCGACGCCGAAGTGATGCTTCTGCAGAATGCCGATGATCCTGTCATTCAGGATCGAGGCGTTGGTCTGCACGAACACGCCGACCTGCTTGCCGAGACCGGCAGCCTGATCGCGCGCGTGAGCGG
The DNA here is from genome assembly GCF_000013745.1 of Rhodopseudomonas palustris BisB18. Taxonomy (GTDB): domain Bacteria; phylum Pseudomonadota; class Alphaproteobacteria; order Rhizobiales; family Xanthobacteraceae; genus Rhodopseudomonas_A; species Rhodopseudomonas_A palustris_F. The sequence goes on along the minus strand of NC_007925.1, from coordinate 2,213,363 downwards.
CGACGCGATCGAGAACATCGATCCGGAGAAACGGCTCGCCGCCGTGGAACAAAAGGTTCAACGTCGGTCCGCATAGCACCAGCGCCTCGTCCGTCGCGTCGAACAACGTGTCGATCGCGGCGTCCATCTCGGCCCGCCCGCCGGCGTCGTAGCAATGTCTGCAGGCCTCGTTGCAACGGTTGGTCACCTTCAGGATCAGGGTGTCCAACTTCGGCTCGCAGCGCTGCAACGCGGCGGAGCGATAGCCCAGGGTGGCGTCAAGCACGCCCGCATAGAGCGGATGCGTCGGTGCTAGTTCGACCGGATTCACCGTATCACCCCGAAGTCCGAGCCCCGGCATGTCCGCATCTTCGATCAGAACCCAGGCCCCACTGCCGGGATGGATCGCGGCGGCACGCCGTGGATCTCCCAACGGAACGATGTGAATGATTGGCGACGCTTCATCAGATTCAGACGACATCGGTGTTCCCGCACGTTCGACGGTCAACGCAAAGGCCCGAAAGGCGATTGCCTTCCGGGCCCTCGCGTCAGCAGGTCGCCTTAGTCCAGCTACAGGTGGCCTTGGTCCAGCTGCAGGTCGCCTTGGTCCAGCTTGCCGCGGCGGTCGGACCTTCGAGCGGGCTGGCCGAAGCGCTCAGCCGGACCACGTTGAGTTTGCCGTCGGGACCGGACCGAATGACACGAACAAGCTTGGCGTTGTCCGATGTGCCGGTGGAAGTAATAGCTGCGTCCATTTCGTTCTCCTTGAGTAAACGATGTCTGGCACCATGTCGTCTGGTACCATGTCCAACTCGCCATCGGTTATGGCCGAGCGCGCGCAGTGTTGCCTTCCGCGCGCGGCCGCTCAATATGACTAAATCGATATATCCGTTCCGGCACGCTGCGACCGTTCGACATCGACCGGCCCCGCTTCTGTCGACGACCAACCAGCCCCCGAGGGTGGCAGCTGCACAGCGCCTGTAAACCTATCGATTTCGATAGATTGCGGACCGCGTTTCGATCCCTCTGAATCGGCGTCTTCAGAGGACCACCCGATGCTGAAAGTCTTGACACGGCGCGATGCGACCAATCCGCTCTTCGACCAAATGTTCAGGGCCCGCGCCATCGTGCTGCGCGACCGGCTGGGCTGGTCCCTGAATGTCGTCGACGGCATGGAGATCGACTATTACGACACGCAGGCCGATCCGATCTATCTGGTGACGCTGGATGATTGCGGTTTTTCGACCGGCTCATTGCGGCTGCTGCGCGCCAACGGCCAGTGCATGCTGGACAACGAGTTCCGTGACTTCTTCGATCCGCCGGTCGAGATCCAGAGCCCGCTGGCGTGGGAATGCACGCGGTTCTGCGTGCATCCGACCGTTCCGCCCGGCGCCGCCCATGCCGTCGCGGTCGAACTTCTCGCAGGGCTCTGCGACCTGGCGCTGCGCTCCCGGATCGACCGCATTGTCGGCGTCTACGACGCCGCGATGAGCAGGGTCTATCGCCGCATCGGATGGTCGCCGGTCGTGCTGGCGCGATCTCGGGCGGAGGTCGGACATCTCTATGCTGGGCGATGGATGGTCAGCCCGCAGGTGTCCCACGATCTCCAGCAACGGGTCCGCAAGGCACAGCTCGCTCGGGGCGATGCGCTGTCTAATCGGCCGGTCCCGGATGATCGGCCGGCGCTGGGCGGGCTCACGCCGTGATCAGTTCAAGCGAAAGGGCGATCGCTATCGCCTGGCTGGTCGTCGACGCCTGAAGCTTGCGGCGCGCCGAACAGAGATAGAGGCGGATCGCACTTTCGGAGAGATCCAACAGCGCAGCAATCTGCTTCGGGAGGAATCCCTTGGCGAGCAGCTCGATACACTGCTTCTCGCGCTTCGATAGCGGCAGCGGCCCGTCCCCCCCGCGCAGACCTGTGCTGATCATCGCCCGCTGATGGAAATGATTGGCGATGATCTGAAACTCATGGATGCAGGCGTCGCGCTGCCGGGTCCATTGGGCGGCATTGGCGTTCGACGTCACGGTGAAGAGGGAGCGCTCTCCGCTCGGTCCACGGACGGTCGTCGTCAGGCCGTGCCGCCCGACGCCGAACTCATCGGCTTCGCGAAAGAATTTCGCGGACGACGCGGTCTTCTGATCGATCGTGGACCAATCAAGCGAGAGAAATCCGACGCGCCCGATGGCAACGACGGGGTCGATCTTGAAGTAATCACGCCGGGTGTAGTTCTCGACCCATTCAGCCGGGTAAGTCAGAATCAGCAGTGGTCGCTCCGCCCTGACCGCTGGCGTGTCGGTGGCATGGAACACCGCATGTGCCAATTGATAGGCCTCGCAGATATGGCGGAGTACGTGATGGAGATCGTCGGCCGTGGCCGCAACGCGGATCTTCTCCAGACACCATAGGATCGCACCACTCGTCATCACGGCGCTCCGCCCTACGCCGTCAGCCATGCTGCGGAGGCCAATGGCAAGGGCAGCGATCGCCGCTGCATTCCATACGTCTGCATCCCATACGTCCGCGCGGCGACGCGGTTCGCGCGCCGGCCCGACGGACCGCCAACACCAGTGAGCACCGCCTTGCCGGCCGGGCCAGTTGTTTTGCTGCAGTCCACAATGAGTTCGCGCGAACTAACCAACGGTGCCGCGACTGCTGCCGGATGGCTCGATCCCTAAACAAGCGCCCCCCCTAAGGTTTTCGCCAGACATTCGTCGGATCGATGCATGCCCGTCTCGAATGTCGTTACCAAGCGGTTCGCAGGGGTCTGCTGATCAGCTGGACATAGCGACGTGGCGAGAAGTCGGCACCGTTGCAACTTTAAATTGCATTCAATGATCGCATTGGTCATTGATGTGGATCAATGCGTCTCGTCGCGCGCTACGTCGATCGCAAGTCTGCGCCGACGATCATTCGCGGCGATCCAGCATGATGCACTGCGATTAGCTGCTACGCCATCCGACCGTCGCATCTCGTCGACTGAGCCAGCTACGCATCGACGATGCGACAGCGTGGCTGGTCTGCGTCACCGCGTCGCATCGTGCCAACGCACGCCGAAACCAATAAATCATCACGTCGGCGGTTCATCAGGTAGACACAATTTGCGGTAATTCATAGGAACTTCACGCTGAACACAAACGGGTCGCGAGTGGTGCCTCCGGTCCCTCAACACCGAACCGCAGCGGCGGTGCTGATCGATCCAACCACCGGAGCTCTGTCGGCACGGCTTGCGCCGATGATGGAGGTGGGAGCCTGGGAGGCTGATCGTACCGGCGCTGCGTGGAAGCGGCTGGCGATCACCCTGTCCGTGCTGGCGCATGCTGCGGGGGTGTCTGTCGTCGTGCTGTTGAAGCCGACCCCGTTGCTTTTGATCGACGAGGTTGCGATGGAGGTCTCGATCATCGTCGACGACGCTTCCTCATCAGGATTTGGCGCGGTCTCTGCGGTACCAGCCGTCGCCACACCGGCGGCGAGCCCGAACCAGACCTCGGCCGTGGTGCCGGTCGATCCCGGCGGTCCGGCGATTGTCAGTTCCGCGAAGTCTCGAACCAACAAGCCCGCCGAGTTCGACTGGGGTTCGACATTCGACATCGGCAAGATCCCGCCGCATTTCGGCCTCGGGGCGTTCGACGCCTTGCAATGTCCGCTCGGCCGGTTGGCCGAACGCAATCCCAGATCGAAACGCACTACCGGCTGCGACCCCATACCTGCGCAATTTCCTGAGGGGTTTTCGGTGAGGTCGAGGTATTCACCGCCTGCTTCGTCCGATCCGGGATCGGACGGCCCCGGACGAGGCGATGGTCACGCGCAACTGGTGTGGGAGATGAAGCGCGATCCGCTGCCGCTCCCGGGCTCTGAGTATCTGCCGACCGAACGACCGCCTGCCATGCGCAGCTTGCGAACATGGCTCGGTCAATTGTTGCACTGAAGCTGGCGGGCCTTCGCGGGGACCCAGACCGGATTACGGCCAGCGTCCGCTGCGACCCGACGGGCGTCGGTCGCGCGATAGGACCGTCCCGCGAGAAGCGGCGCGTCGGCATTTGGCACCGCGACGTGGCCAACTGTTGCGGCAATGGTCCGTACCGTCGCGCGACCTCCGATGCCACATCCCTGGCGCCGGCGTCTCCTCGGCGAAACGCGCCTCGCCTTGTCGCCCTCCGATGAACTGCGGGCGTTAGCTCGCAACCGCCACTGACGCTTGCTAGCGAATGCCATTGACCTCTAAGTCGCGGGATCGTCGGCCGGGCGAGGGCGATCATCGGCGTGCCCGCTGCCCTTGGCGCATTTAGACGAGCATTGCGACGCCGCATCGGACCGGGCCCGACCTACCCCGCACAGCCTCTCGTGGCGCCGCTCCCTCTGGTGTCGAGCATCACGTGAACCGGACACTGACCCGGCGATTATGCCGGCTCTTCTTCTCGATCTTCGCGCAAACCACGCGGCCAATCTCCCTGGAGCTAGCAACGTGGGTTCCGCCGCATGGCTGCAGATCGACATCGGCGATCTGCACAAGATTGATTTTGCCATCCCGCACCGGCGCCTCGACTAATTTGGTCCGTGTCAGCCGCATGACCTGTTCGAGATTTTCGGTTGCCCGCACCCGCCTCACCGGATGATCAACTTCAATGAGCTCATTGAGCCTGCGGGAGATCTCGTCCTTATCCAGCGTCATTTCCGGCAAGTCGAAATCCAGCCGTCCCTTGTCGGCTGCGATACTGCACCCGGTGACCGGCGCGTCGATCAGGCTGCACAGAAGATGAAGGCAAGTGTGCATCCGCATATGGCCATAGCGTCGTTCCCAATCGATCACGCCCTGTACCGACTCGCCCCGCAACAGGCCGTCCGGCCCCGGCTCGCAGTCGTGCCAGATCAGTGCTGGATTGTCCCGATCTCGGTACGTGTTGGTGACTTTGAGCACCCGGTCAGCGGCGACGATCTGGCCGGTATCGCCGGGCTGGCCACCGCCCTGCGGATAGAAACACGTGCGATCGAGCGCCAATGCGGTCTCAGTTGCAGCCAGCACGTTTGCCGAAAACTCCCGCATGTAAGGCGCGTCGTCGAACAGATCGCTGGTTCGCAGGTTGTGGAAATTCATGAGACCAAACTCACCTGTTGGGATGCCAATGACGCGCTCTCGGCCAAACTGGCCAAGCCGGGCGGCTCAATCAGAAACGACGTTTCCTTCGGCGAGCTGAGCTCCAAATTGAGCGGCCGCCTAACGCCGATGGGAACCATCGATCGACCGCTGACGGCGTATTGCACGTGATCTCGCGAGGCCTGCAACTTTTGCAGAGATAGCCAATCAGCCGGCATGAAGTCCGAATCGACGATCGAAACCGAGAATTCCATCGCATTCGTGCCCACCAGGTGCAGTCGGTCGTCCTGTGCGTAGGCGCTCACGCAATTGTCGCGACGCACGCCGGACGGTCGGGCAATCTGCAGCTGATTGACGATGGTAACGCGGGTGTTGGACGGGATATTCCGCGTCACCACGCATGAGGGGCTGATGAATGCGTTGTCGCCGATCTCGACGGCACCAAACACCCTGACATTGGCTCCAATCTGAACGTTGTTGCCGATCCGGGGGTGGCGGCGGCGTCCTGCAGGATTGTCGGCGATCCCACTGGAGCCGAGCACCACTCCGTTCAAGATGTAGCAATCGCCTCCGATGATGCAGGTTTCACCGATCACGGTGCCGTACCCGTGATCCAACACGAAGCGCTCCCCAATCTGCGCGGCCGGATGAATGTCGGCGCCGGACGCTACCTTGCCTGCCCCGGTCAACTTATGAGCCATCACCTCTCTGAGCGAGCGGTCGAGTCCGTCCATCCGCCACAGCCTGCTCGCCACCCGGAAATATAGCACCGCTTCAAAAGAGACGTAGCTATCTAGGATCAGTCTGGTATTGCCGTTCGAGGCCGGATCGCGATGGGCAAAGGCCAGCAGATCTCCCTGCAGCAGCGCACCATCCTTGATCAGGATGTCGGCCAAGAATGGCAGAAGTGCGCCGAGTTCACGCGAGCTTAGACTGACGGCGAGATGCTCACGAATGGAGGCGTGAATATCGAGGTTCAAACGACCATCTTGCGTCATGAGGCACTGCTCCTCTAGCGAAAATACGAAAGATACGAGTCGATCGTGTCGTATGACAAAGTGAGAACCGTGGATCCACGGTCCAAATCCCCCGCGATCTTGCTGATCGCCACCAAATTAGCGGCCGACGAAATGCCGAGGCTGATGGACTCCCGACGCAGGGTCGTCTTCGCCATTTCGATGCAGTCGGCTTTCGCGACCTTGATCATGCCGTCGAGAATGCCGAGGTTGAGCACGGCTGGAACGATCCCGACCGACAAGCCCTGGATGTCGTGCGGAGCGTGGCGATCGTTCAATAAATCGCATTGCTCGGGCTCTACCCCGTAGGCTTTCATCTCCGGCCAGCGTGCTTTCAGCGTCTCCGAGATGCCGGTGATGTGGCCGCCGGTCCCAATCCCGCCGACAAATACGTCGATCCGTTGCTCGCCGAAGTCAGCCAGAATTTCCCGTGCCGTCGTCCGGCGATGCACCTCTGGATTGGCCGGATTGCGTTGCTGGTTCAGCATCACGTATTCCGGATGCATCAGCTGTATTTCCATGGCCATCTCGCCGTGCGAATTGTTGCCGCGACGACTATCGGACAGAACGACCTCCGCGCCATGTAAGCGCAACAATTCTTGCTTCTCCTGGCTATAATTGTCCGGGATCACGAGAATCAGCTTGTAGCCGAGCTGGCAGCCAACCAACGCCAACCCGATGCCGGTATTGCCTCCGCTGGGTTCGATGATGGTCTGTCCGCTGCCGCGCGTCAGGATGCCGCGGGCTTCGGCATCCTCGATCATCGCCTTGGCCACACGGACCTTATGGCTGCCGCCGGGGTTAAACGATTCGAGCTTGATCAGAGCATCGATTCCGAACTCCTTCGACAGCGCGCAGAGACGCACGACCGGCGTGTTACCGATGAGATCGAGAACGCTGTCATTGATCATGCCCCTTAGTCCCCATCCACAACATAGTCAGTAGATCGGCATCGTCGGTTCGACGTCCCTCACCCAACGCTTGATGCCGCCTTCCAGGATGCGGAAATCGTAAACTCCGGCATCGAGAAACCTCGCCGCGGCCGACTTTGCCCGCGCTCCGGAATGACAGATGATGCAATGCGCGCGATCGCGCGGCAGTTCGTCGAAGCGGCTCACCAAATCGGCCAGCGGGACGTTCAGGGACCCCGGGATAGCACAGATCTCGAGTTCGTTCGGATCGCGCACATCGAGCAGCACATATCGATCGAGGTTCTCGGCCAGCTCTGTCGGCGAGATGAACATTGCCTGCGGCAGTTCGGCCGCACGAGGCGCCGCGAGCATGCTATCCACGGATCGATCCGGCGGATGCATCTGACTGCGCCGGCTGCCGCAATCCGGGCAGTTCGCCCTGTTGGAAAACCGAATCTCGTCAAACTTCATTTCCAGGGCGTCGTAGCGCACCAGCCGACCCGAGAGCGAATGGCCAAGCCCCAAGATCAGCTTGACCGCCTCCGTCGCTTGGATCGCCCCGATCACCCCCGGCAGCACGCCGAAGACGCCACCGGCATTGCAGCTCGGCGACAATTCGGCGGGCGGGCGTTGCGGGAAAAGACAACGGTAACACGGCCCGCCGTCGTGGTTGAATACGCTAACCTGGCCCTCGAACCGATAGATCGCGCCATAGACCAGCGGCCTCTTCAGGATCGTGCAGGCATCGTTGACGATATAGCGACAGTTGAAATTGTCGCTTCCGTCGACCACGACGTCATATCGGCCGACCAGGTCGAGGGCATTTTCAACGCTGAAGGCTGTGTCGTAAGTCTCGACCGTGATCGCAGGGTTGAGCTCGTTTAGCCGCGCCTTGGCCGAATTGACTTTCGGCATCCCGATGGTGTTTGTGCCGTGCACGACCTGCCGCTGCAAGTTGCTCATCTCCACGACATCGAAATCAACCAGTCCGATCACGCCGACGCCTGCCGCGGCGAGGTAGAGGCTGATCGGCGAACCTAACCCGCCGGTGCCAATAATCAGCACCTTAGCGTTCTTCAATTTCGCCTGGCCTTCGCGGCCGACCCCTGGCAGCGTGATGTGGCGAGCATAGCGCCTCACCTCCTCGTTGCTGAGCCCGCCATCGCTCCCACCCGAGGTTGCAAGCATGATCTCCACACGGGAATTGGCCGGCAATTTCTGATCCGGCCGGATCACCTCGCCTCGGCAAGTCAAAAGAAAATGTTCTTTGAGATTGCCGTTGGCATAAAACAGATGTTGTTGGAGCGGGCCGTGCTCCTCACAGATGTTCTCGATTGCTGCCTTGAGAGTCTCGCCATCCCCGCCGAGTTCGGAGCATGGCAGACTTGCAACGCGGGCAACCGCGTCAGGGAATTTAACGCGGATCATCGACGTCTCCTTGCATGGGCCTCGCGATAGGACTGATCAATGGGAAACACTCTGGCGCAGAAAAAGCCGGCTTTCCGCCACACGAAAAGCTTGGCTTCCAATGCTTTTGCCCGGCGGACGTCGACCACCAAATAGTCGACGGGGTAAACTGGCGTTCCGAGGAAGAGCGCCTCGTCGCTGTCCTCCTGACTGAAATACGCGCCGACGTCGGGATGCGAGTGATAGATCACTGACGCCGGATTTGCGGTCTCGAAGCTCCCGTTCAGGGCTAGAGTGTCGGCAACCGACAGGGTATAGCCGGCCGTCGCCCCGTGGCGGTAGCGTGCGGGATCGATTGACTTCAGGTCGTCTTGGATGTTGACGCACGCGCGGACCTCGCCGTCAGCGTAGACAAAGCCGCAGCATTCCTTGGGGTATGCCTGCTCCGCATGCCTGACGATGAGCGCCAGGGTCTCTTCATTCAGCGTTGCCATGTCATTCAGCGCGGTCATGGCGCATCCCTTTTGTTGCCTTTCGCAACAGCGGCTCAATCGGAAATTTGGTGATTGCAAAGCCTCCCAGCACGACCGCCATATTCAGCAGAAAGTCGGACGCCATCGGCAATCCTTCGTACCAGGCGCCGATCACCACGGCGAAGACCGGGAAAATGATGAAGACGAACGACAGAATGATCGGACTCATCCGTTTAAGCAGGAAGAAGTACACGATGAAGCCGCCGACCGAGGCCACCAGCCCAAGATAGATCAAGGCGAGCAAGGAACGGGATGAAATCGCCGTCAGCTGCGGGTGCTCAATCACCACGCCGGCGGCGGTCATGAATACACCGGCAATGGCGATCGGGAGCGCATTGAAGGTGACCACGCCGATGTTGCCACCCACGCGTTTCGTAATTACATATGCCAAGGCGTGCATGCCGGCTGCGACCAAAATGGCGAGCACGCCGAGGAATCTCGTATAGTCCAGCTCCTGGCCTTGAGAATTGATGATCAGTGCAAGCCCCATGCATCCGACGATCATTCCTATCAGTTGCGAGACGAGCACGCGTTCCTCAAGCAGGAACGCGGACAGCACTAGAATGAAGACAGGCATCGTACTGAATAACAGCGCCGTCAGCCCGGACGAGACGTATTGTTCGCCGTAGTTCAACAGCCAATACGGAACGCAGAAATAAAAGAGCGTGACGAAGATGAAGAACGACGACATACCTTTGGGGAAAAGAATAGGATCGCCGCGCAACCATGCGAAACTCAGAAACAACGGGAAGGCGATGAGAAAGCGCAGCCCCGCCGATGTGATCGGCGGAACGGTTTCGACCGCGATCTTGATGCCGAGCCAGGTGGTCCCCCAACTCAGGCAGACGATCAGAAACAGCATGGTCGTTACGGCTGCGGAGCCCCAGGAGGAGTGCCATCGTTCTCTTGCCGCGCTCAATGTTGTCATCGCCGTGCCTGATCTGCATGGGCGTCGCCGCCCCCTTTAACGTTCATTGAATGGGTGCAATTTAGAAAATTGCACCTTTTGAGATATGGTACGCAATACAAAATGGCTGTCAATTTGAATAATGACACCGTTTCAATCCTTCATAGCGCGTTGCGCGAAGGCATGGGACCGAAGTACCGGCGGCTGGCGCGACGGCTCGAGGCACTAATCCTGAGCCGCGGGTTACGGACCGGCGAAAAGTTACCGGCTCACCGCGACCTGGCTGCGCTCCTGGGCGTGACGGCAGGAACGATTAGTCGGGCTTACGGCGAGTTGCGGAAGATCGGGCTGATTTCGTCCCGCGTGGGCGACGGCACCTTCGTGCTGGAATTGGCAAAGAAGAAGCGCAAGGAAACCGACTTCAAGCCTTACGGGGGCGGCGAACCGGGTCGCTACGACCTCAGTCGGAATACGGCGATCCCCGGCCGCATGCTAACATCGGTCAGCGAAACGTTGCGGCGTCTGGCGCTGCAGCCGGAGGCTCTCGAAGAACTGCTGCAATATGGGCCGGAGCTTGGATTGAATCGCCACCGCGCGGCGGGAGCCCGGTGGCTCAGCAACCATCATTCCGACGCCAACGCCGAACAGATCGTCTGCGTCAACGGCGGCCAGCACGGCTTGTTCTGCGTGCTCATGGCGCTGCTCGAACGTGGTGACACCCTGGTCTCCGAACAGTTCACCTATCCGGGATTGATATCGGCCTGCCGAATTCTTGGCATCAATCTGGTCGGCCTCAAGATGGATGACGAAGGGCTGATTCCGAAATCGCTCGATGCAGTCTGCCGGACTGCAACGGTCAGAGCGCTGTTCTGCACGCCGACGCTGCAGAATCCCACCACGGCGGTGCTTGGCCTGGAACGGCGCGCCGAGATCGCCCGGCTTTGTCGCGCGCATAATCTATTGGTCATCGAAGATGACGCGCACGGCGTCTTGGTCAAGGATCGTCACCCGCATATCGGACATTTCGTACCGGAACGAAGCATTCTGATTTCAAGCCTGTCAAAAGCGATCGCGGCCGGCCTGAGGGTCGGCTACGTCCATGCGCCGTTGCCATTGGTCGGACGCATCGGCACCATGGTGCGAACCAATTGCTGGATGGCGAACCCTCTGGCCTTCGAGATGGTCAGTCTCTGGATCGAGGACGGCAGCGCGCTGCGCTTCCTCGAAGACCAGATCGAGGAAATCGTTCGACGCAAAACCCTCGTTCAACCGCTTCTGGACGGCTTCGTCGTCAAAACCCATCCAAGGAGTCCGCACTTCTGGATCGAAGTTCCAAGCCCTTGGCGCGCCTCAGAGATTGCAAGCGAGTTAAGGCAGAAGAACTGTCTCGTTGCGCCTGCGGAGGCATTCGCCGTGGACCGTGACCGCACCGTCCAATTTCTGCGGGCTAGCGTTAGCAGCGCTGAAAAGACCGACGCTGCCATCAGTGAAGGATTTCGCATTCTCTCCGCCGTATTGAGAAATCCTTCAACAACTACCGCGATCCACTAGCTTGCGATTACGAACGTAATGTTGCTACGCGTGAAAAGTGTCGATGAATTCAAATAACTATTTGGGTCCAGCCCCACGCCCGAACGCTCGGCTTCTTCGAGATTTTCGCAAAATGCTTGGTACGCCGATTAGCTCACATCAATGCAGAAGGCATTTTCCGATTGAATTCCGACTCCGAGCGGATCGGGCGGCGCGAGGCCCACGATCACGAACCCGGACTCTCGCAAAGGGGCGGGCCCGAAAGACAATCGCGAAATGGTGGGGATCGGTGTTCGATCAGTTCGTCGGGCGGATGAGCGGCAGCCCGCATGGCGGATGCGCATCAGCGTCACCCGTCATGTCATCGAGCGCTGCGGCTCGGCGCGGTTACGCCTGCCGCCTTCGCTTTGCGAGCTTCGGCGTCAAGCTAGACTAACAGCAACTACAGGATCTTTGTGGAGGCTCCGGACAAAACCGGCACGACCTGCCTCGATTTGCTCGGGGGCGGCTTCGCCTGATGCGCAACCTGGAAGCTCAATTCTACCGTCGTTCCGCCTCCTGGCGTCTCACAGATTGCGACGCTACCATTGTGTGTGGACATGACTTGCGAGACTATCGAGAGACCAAGTCCCGTGCCTTCGGTGGCAGCATTCCCGCGCTTGAAAGGCTCCCACAAGGCCTCCGGTTCGCCGCAGCGCAGACCGGACCCACGATCAACCACGCTCAAGCTAGCCGGCGTATCGACGCTGACCAGGATGGGGTGAATTGCCCCCGAATGTTGCACCGCATTGCGGATTAGGTTCGAAAGCGCCACAGCGATGGCAGGGTCTGAGCCCTGCACCCACACGGGACAGCCTGGTCCTACAAAGGCGATCTCGCTGCCGTGCTTCAGGGCCATCGGCACGTGTTCGGCCGCAACCCTACGGGCAAGCGCGACAAGATCGATCCCGGTCAGGGCTGCAGCCTCTGCGGAAATCCGAGCAAGTTGAAGGAGCATGGTGACAATCGACGAGAGTTTCTGGTTCTCGGCAATGAGCCTGGCGCGAAGCCTGGGATCCTGTACCTGTTCGATCGTGGTGCGAGCATTCGTCAAAGGGGTTCGCAGTTCATGCGCCGCATTGGACAGAAAACTCCGTTGCGCCTTTGCCGCGACATCGATGCGCGACAGCGCCCGATTGAACGCCGCGACCAGTGGCAACAGCTCGGCCGGCGCGCCGTCCTCCGGCAGGCGGCGGCCGTCAGGAACCCCGTCGATCATCTCGGCGTTCCTTGCAACAACAAGAACCGGCCGCGCGATCACCCAGGGTACGAAAACCAGGGCGGTCAGAGCGGTCGCCAGCAGGACGAGCAGGACCGGAAGCGCAATGAAAGCTGAATCGGTGAGCGTTCCCACCATCAGCTGTGATGCGGTGTAAGCCACGCCGCCGGTCTCGATCCAGATCTCACCAACCGGCGTGTTTCTGAGCGCGGTCATTTTCTTGAGAGTTTTCGACTCGCCGTCGATCGCGTAAGCTAGAAAGCTCGTCCCGCTTTGATGCTGTGCATTTTTGGGCGGGCGCCAATCAGGTATCGGCCCGTAGCGAACCTCCCCCATCTTGTCAGATACGATGTACCAAAAAGACGGAAACTGCCGCGCAAACACCTCCAATCGCGCCGTCTTCCTGACCACCAATTGACCTTGATCATCGCGCGCGACAGCCTCTTTCAGAGCGTCGCCCACGTCGGCGGCGCCCCACGTCCCGTCATCATCGCCCCCGAGCCTGATCACCAGCACAGCGGCGCAGATCAACATGATTGTGGTAACGACTCCAATGAGCGTCGCCGCCAACACCGCAATGGATCGATGAATGCGCTTAAAGGCCAGCCACCTTAAGGCTGCCACGGTCGGCAGGAACGGCGACTTCGGCATCATTCGCTACTCAATAAGTAGCCCAGACCACGAACCGGCCGGATCGTAACCTTACAGTTGGCCTCACGAAACCGGCGGCGTAGCCGGGAAACATGGGATTCGACCGCGTTCGACTGGATATCGTCATCAAAGCCATAAGCGGCAACCTCGAGGGTTTCGCGCAACACCACCCGGCCGACACGCCGCACCATGGCTTCGAGGATCGCAAGCTCGCGCCGCGGGACGACAATGGGATCTTGCCCGACATAGACGGCGCGATTGATGATGTCGTAGCTCAAATTGCCGATCGAAACCACGGCACCTTTGTCGAGAAATAAGCGCCGCAACACGGCTTTGGCCCGTGCAACCAGTTCGATCGGTTCGAATGGCTTGGCGACGTAATCGTCGGCTCCATTGTCCAGCGCCCGCGCGATATCCAGCGGATCGTCAAGCGCCGTCAATATGATGGTGGCGGGGCACGGCTGCTGACCTCTGAGGTCGAGCAGGAGCTGCACACCGTCACCATCAGGGAGCCCGCGGTCGATCACGACAAGATCGAAACTCCGGACAGCAACCGCAGCCCGCGCTTCGTCCAGCGTTGTCACCAAATCAGACGCGCCGAACGCGACAGCAAGCGTATCGCGAAGCCATGGCCCCAATTGGGGGTCGTCCTCAACGATCAAAACTCGCACCGCATTTTCCTGAACTGCCTGACCACCCGCGTCAGACCATTCCTTTGATTACCAAAAGATTGCAGTAACATTACGGCGCCAAGCCTGACCCGCACCTGCTGGGCCTCCTGATGTTTCTTCTTCGAACGCAACCGCTGGTTACGAACGCAACACGGAGCCTCGAAAAGGCCAATCGCGCGTCGCAGCCCGATCAATTTGACATCGCAAGCGCTTCCCGGGCGCCCGACTTGGCGATCGGCGTCAAGTTCGGATCTCACTTTGATGACCGTCGGACGTCGGACCGCGTTGGTTTCTCGAAAAGATCAACGCGACACCGGGAGCCCCCCACCGCTCATACCTCGCCGGTTAATCGGACCGCCTTCTTCGAAGGCCGCGACCGGCACCTATCGAGGATGTCGTACGCACAGCGGACAACGCCGAGGCCCGGTCCGTGGAATTCGTCGGGGGGCACTGCTTATCTTTGAGATTCGTCGGATCAAGCCTCTGCGCAACGATATCGCGCATCACCGATCGGAGAGAAGCCGTTGCTATCGTCGATCGATCAGCAGAGCACGTCTTCAACCCAAGCAAGATGCGAGCACGTCATAGGTTCTGTATCCAGGACGCCAAAAGAGCACCCTTTTCCTGGATCGCCACCGTCTGGTACGTTCTATTCACCTCGCGCGGATTGACGCCATACCGGCGATGGAAAGCGCGGCTGAACATCTTCGCCGATTGGTATCCGCAGGCATAGGCGACCGACGACACGCGCTGGTGCGATCGCCCTTCGACTCCGGAAAGCATCAGCATGGCTCGAGCGAGCCGCCGGCTTCTAATGTAACTCACGATCCCGCCGTCAACCTCAAATAGCTTATAGAGTGGGGTCCGGGAGAGGCCAAACCGCGCGCAGAGCAATTCGATTCCGAGATCCTGGTGCTGAATATTCTCCTCGATGAATTGGCGGACTTCGATCGCGGCAACGGCCGGTTCATTGTAAGAACTGTCTTCAGGTGGCGTGAACGCCGCGTTGCAAATCGCAATCGCCGCCGAGGTCAGAAGATGCAGTTGCTCAGCAACGGCGTGATGCAGGCATGTTCGCATGTTCAGCAGATGATCCGCCATCAACTTCAGAAGCGGTTCACCCTCGGAGCGAAGGATTTGCATGTGCCGAGCACCCATTTTTCTTGCATGGTTCTCGAATCGCCTTCGCGGCAGGCAAATATGGATCGCCGACATCCCTTCGGTTGCGAATTGGAATCGTTGGGAGAGATCGAGGACCACAAGGTCGCCAACCCCGGCCATTGCAACGCCGTCCGAGCGCATCAGCAGCGTCGTTCCGACGGTTTGCAAGCCGAGAAGGATATGATCGACTCCCTGCGTCACGATCTGAGACGGCGTCCGCTCGGCGCCATATGCGCCGGCGCTGTGGTCGAAAAACAGCAACCGATCCAGATTGTAGCAACGAAAGGAAAGATCGCGAGAGCCGACCATCGGGCTCTTCTTGCTCGCCACGAACAGGCTTGACGTGAGCTGCTGCCATTTCTCAAACCTCATTTGATCATCGTCAACTTCCGAAAATCTTGGTTCTATGAGTTTGAGCGCCATGGGGGTGTTTGGGTCCGAACCTCCGATCGAGACCCATGATCGCCTGGAAGCTTGCAGTCGAATTACGTCAAGGTTCGGCATCCGCGTTTCCGCGACTCTTTTCTCCTGTGAGGTTGGCCCGTACACGACGCGATCTACCGAAGGTAGTTCACCAAAGACAATTTCAGGAGCATCGCGGTCACCTGGTAACTCGTCTGTAATCTATTCTGCACATCAAGCAGTTTGACTGCGATCTCCTGCGAGGAAACCGATTCGATGCCATCCACTTGCGACTGAACAATCCCCCGGGCCGCCTTATTCCGCGCTTGCGCCTCCGACAGAGAGCTGGACGCGATGCCGAATTCCGTGGAAATGGCCTTCAGCGGTTCTTCCTGCGGGAGCAGTGAAGCCGATCGCTCGGCCAGTGCTTTCCAGCGATCTGCGGCCTGTGTGAAAGCACTTGCTGCGCTACCTACCGCGACGGCCGCGAACCCCGACAGAATGGTGCGGATCGCCTCCTCGTTGGCCCGCGCGCCGATTCCAACCGTGCTTGTCGCGCCGGTACGTACAGCAAACGACGTGCGTGGATCCGTGGGCGATGTCTCGCCTCTGTACCAGATCACGGTTGTCTCCGAGGAGGTCGAAGCGTAAGCCGGCACGGCTCCTGTGAAATCGATCCGTCGCGGTGCAAGGCCCGCTACGTTCGACCCTGCGAAGAAGTCCTGCGTTGCGCGGATTGTCGAACTTGCAGCAAGCGACGTCTCCGCAGCCTGCTTCAGACTTCGCCCAAGCGTATTTGATAAATTCTGCGCGGTCTCGGCAGGTGTCGCGCCGATCACGAAATCGGTGCGCGACATCGGGTCGGCATTGGTTCGCGCGTAGAGGGTCAGCGCGGTCGTGGTGCCGTCGCGAAGCCCAAGCGTGATCCGGATCTGATCCCCGTTTGCAGGTTGCGCGACGACGTTGATCGTGAACGACGCCGGCGCGGTCGTGTTCGCAAAGGATGCAGAGAGACCGGGAGGCGACGCGCTCTGAACGCTGGCGATCTTGTCGTTGCCGATCAGCGCTTTCAAAGACGACGCTGCGTTCGCGGCCGAGCTTACGTCCGCGAGGTCGGCGCCCGTCAGGTCGTAGGTCTTCTGCCCTCCACCGGCCTGATTGACGACGACTCGGAAGTGATCATCAGCTGCCGGTGGCTTCGCAAAACTTAGCGTCGCGCCTTCGGGGGGACTGGCAGCATAGCTGATCGTCGCGAAACTGCCTGAAGACGTTGGTTGGGCGGAGATCGAGAAACCAAGATTCGCCCTGGCGCTGGCGTCCGCGTCTTCCCGCACCTCGATGCTCGTGGATGACGGGGTCGACAACGTCAAGCGGCCCAAACCCGTCCCGAGATCAGCCCTGATTTGCTCGTTGACCAGGGTCTTGACGCCCGCGAGCGGCTTCACTGGATCGCTCGTGTCACCGTTGAGGAGAATAATGCCTGAGAGGACTGGTGCTTGGGTCACCTCCCGACCACCGAACAGATATTGTCCCCCGAGCTGTTGATTGAGCGCGTCGATCGCGCCGTTTAGGCTATCGCGCGCCATCGCCCTATTCGCGTCGGCGTCGCTCCGATTAGTGGTGAGACCGTTACGCAGCGTCGTGGTCATTTTCGAAATTCGGCCGAGGCTCGCAGACGCAAGCTCGACACGTGGCCGAACCGATGAAATGGCGGCGTCGTAGCCGTCAAGCGCGCTCAGCATACCACGCGCACTGAGGCTCTCGGACCGTCGCACGCCAAGCTCTGCATAGGTTTCCGCAACACGCCCCGAGCTCAACTGCCTGGTCAGCGTATTGACCTGTTCTTTGAGGGCCAGCAGATCCGCGGTCTGGCGGCTGGTCGAATATGCGCCGGCGCTGAAGGCTGTTATGGACGTCATCGTGACCTCAGATCTTCATCAGAACGTCGAGCATCTCGCGCACGGCTGACAGCACACGGGCATTTGCGGCGTAGGCGGTCTGCAGCGACATGAGGCGTGACATTTCCTCATCGATATTGACGCCCGCACTTTTCGAGAACCGACCTTGTGCAACGCCAAGGGCAACCGTCTGCCCGTCATCGATTTGCTTCGCAGCCGCCGCAGCGGAGCCCTGGGCGGCCACAATCTCTTGAGCGAAGGCGGCGACCGTCGCGACATGGGGGGCTTGAGTGCCGCCAATCCCGTTTACCGATGAGAAGGCCAGCTTGCTGCTCGTCAGCGCGTCGTAAACAAACTGCGGACGGGACGGATTGGGCGAGCTACTCGTTCTGCTGGCTGCAACGAGAACCGAAGAGTCGCCGATCAGCGCCGCGTTAACCGACAGGCGCTGAGCTAGGCCGGTGCGTTGGGGCGCGCCGTCGAGCGACCCGGTGACGAGTGCATTGCCCAAGCCGTCCACGAACATGGCTATCCAAGGATGAGCCCCAGAAACATCGCCCGCCGATTTCGGCTGCGTGCTAATCGCAACGACGCCCTGAATGCCTGCGCCAGACAAGGTCAGCTTGCCGGACGTGGTGCTGGCCGCGGTGAGGCCCGGAGCAACGACCGAGAGCGCAGCCGAAATGGCAGTCGCATAATCCCGCGCGGTCGCCGGCGCAGCCGGGATCGTGAAGGTTTGGACTTGCGCATTGGCGTCGATCGTCTGGTTTGCGTCGACCGGCCGCGAAGCAAGTGACGACGCCACCAGGATCACGTTGCGGATCGCGCCGCCCGCGCTGATCGGAATGGTGATGGTATTGCCGGGCTTGAGACTGGCGAGATCGGCGAGGTTGAGGTCGACTCCGGCCGCGCTCTGCGTTCCGACCGCGCTCTTGTCGGTGAGTGACTGGGCCAAACCGAACGCAAGATCGTCGAGCCGTCTCTGGGCCAGCGGAAGAGCGACGTCACGCAGTTCCAATTGTGCTGCGATCGAGCCCGAACTCAGCGCGCCACGAACACCAAGGTCGATGACAGCGCCCCCAGGCAAGGTCGCGGTGATGGTCCCGACCCCACGCGCGGACGGATCTGTTGAATACGCCGACGTCGGCCCCAAATTGCCGCGGCCGTCGAAAGAGAGCGTTGCCGCTGCGTCGCGATCGACCAAGACGACGCCGGACGTCGTCATCAGCGTCATGGCGCCGTCGCGCTGCTGCATCGATTTCACGTCGAGATAGGACGACAGCTGCGTTATCTGCTGGTCCCGTTGATCGAGGAGTCCGGCCTGGGCGGAATCATCGGACGTCGCGGCCAGCTTGGCGTTCAGGCTCGCGATCGACTTCAACAGATTGTTTGCGGCCCCGACATCCGAGCCGAGCCGATTTTCGATGCCACTGCGCAGCTCCTGCACGTTACCCGCAAGGCTGCGGATCCGTTCGGTGAGAGCGGCGGCTTTGTTAAGCACCGTGCTTCGGCTCGCCACCGAGCTTGGGTCCGTTGCGAGCCCTTGCAGCGACTGTGTGAACGCGTTCATGCGGCCATCGAGCGCCGTGGCATCGCCCGGCTTGCCGAACAGCTTGTCGAGCTGCGAGAGAACATTCGACTTTGTCGAGCTGTAGGCAGCGCCCGAGGCTTCCAGTCGCAACTGCTTCAACGCCGCGTCTTCAAAGACGCGATTCACCGTCCCGACAGCAACGCTGGAATTGCCTGGTCCGGACGCGACCGTTGTCACGGTGCGTCTGACGTAGCCGGCCGTGCCGGCATTCCCCACGTTTTGCGAGACGACTCGGATAGCTTTCTGCGCGGCCTCAAGACCGGCCACCGCGGTGCTGAAGGCGGTCGTCAGCATGCTATCTCTCCTGGCTCATGTGCCCGGGCCATCAGCGAACTGCATTGAGCAGATCCGCCATCATCTGGTTCGCGGTCGTCATGACCTTCACGTTCGCGGAGTAAGCCTGCTGCGTTGCCACCAGTTTCGAGAACTGCCCCGCGACGTCTGAATTGGAGCCCTCGATGTTGCCTCCAACGATGGTTCCACCGTTGAGGCCCGCGAGCGGCGCGCCGGAATCGCGAGACTGCTCGTAGTTGCCGCCGGACGTCGGTCGCAGGCCATTGGGATTCATGAAGTTGACGACGCCTGCCGTTGCGACGGAGGCTGTCATCTCATTGGAGAACGAGCCGACGATCGTGCCATCCCCGCTGACGGAAAGGCTTTTCAGGCTTCCCGACGCGTAGCCGTCCTGTGCCAGCGCGTTGGTCGTCACGGTGCCGGCGGAGGCGGCATTTTGAGTGAGCCCGCTGCTGCCGAGATTCATCGTGATGTCGCCGACGCTCACACCATCGACGGCGACTTGCGGGATCTTGAGAGAGACGGCTCCGCTGCTTGATACGGTTGCATGGGCCGGCGGTACGAGCTTTCCGGCGGAGTCGAACGAGAAGGCCGATCCGACATTGACCCAGTCGCTGTCCTTGGCGGCAGTCGAGCTCGACGCATAGAACAGATTCCAGATCGCGTTCTTCGGCGGCGTCGCCGTGGCTGCGGCGTCCTGCACCTTGGCCCAGCGCGTCGACAGCGACGCCGGGCTTCCTCCGGCCATATACATCGTCAGCGACGGGCCCATCAGCGACTTATCGAGGAAGGCCGGCACCTGCGCTGCCCCGACCACCTTCTTGGTGAGGTCCGGTGCTGTCAGTGTCGGGTCAATGACAACAGCGCTCGCGACCGTGTAAGGCGATGAATCGCCGCCGACCGAAGCCGTCGTCGTCGGCACCTTCGGCAGGTTGGCTGCGTAGTCGATCCGCGTGGTCTGCCGCCCGGGCAAGGTGGTATTGGCGATCTTGATCAGACCGGAAGACGTTACTCGGCCTGACACGGGATCGAGATTGTTGCCGAGTAGATAACCGCCAGTTCCGTTGACCAGATACCCTTGTTTATCGACCGCGAAGTCACCGCGGCGGGTGTACACGGATTGTGCGGAGCCGGACTCCCGCTGCATGACGGTGAAGAAGCCCGAGCCATTGATCGCCATGTTGGTGCCGACGCCAGTGGCGGTCAGAGGGCCTTGCACGGACGTTGTGAACCTTGCCTCTGCAAGGACAGGTCCCGCCAGGGTACGCTTGGGACCCTGATTGGAGACGAGATCCGCGAAGCTGGTATCGATCCGCTTGAACCCTGGTGTATGCGCGTTCGCTATGTTCCCTGAGATGTTGCCGATGGCATAGGACTGCGCGGCCATTCCACTGATTGCCGTGTTGATTGCGGCGGTGATGCTCATTGTCTTGCCTTGTCGTAGGGGGGATGAATTGGTTCGCGTGCCTGCGCAATGCCGTCTCGTGGTGACGCGGGTTGGGACTTGACGGAGCTACTCCCATTCGGAGGAATCGCTGGCGCGGCACAAAGCTCGCCGCGCCAGTGGCTCCAAATGGACTTCTGCGATGCCCCGTTCTGGGGCCGCAGAGGCCGAGCTGCCCGCTCCCTCCTCGAACTACTTCTGAAGACGTACTAGCCTCGCAGCAGCTGCAGGATGCTCTGCTGCGATTGGTTGGCGAGCGACAGCGCGGAGATCGAGAGCGAGTTGCGTAGCGACAGCGCCTGCTGGTTCGCTGTCTCCTCGTTCAGATCGGCCCTGGTGAGATCGGATGCACCCTTGTCGAGGATGTTCATCATGTGCTTGGTGAAGTTCTGCCGGTTCTGCACCACCGTCAGATTCGAGCCGAACGTCGAGGCCTGGCTTCGCAGCGTCGAGGCAGCATTCGTCAACTGACTGGTTGCTGTCTTGATTTCCTCGTTCGACGCAAAATTGCCGGTCACCTGCGTGATCCCGAGACCCATGGCGTCGAACTTCACACCCTTGATTTCGAGGAAGCTCGAATCCTTCTCGTTGAATTGCAGGTGCAGAGTGTTCTCCTTCGGATCGCTGCCCGTGCGATACAGAAGGTTCATGCCCTGATAGCGGGCATCCTGTGCGGTCTGCGAGATCTGCGTCAGCAGGTCGTTGAACTGCTGCGCCAACACGGCGCGTTGATTGTTGCCGTTGGCAGCCGTCGCGCCTGCGCCGGCCGCTGTTCTGGCCTTGGTGGTGTCACCGCCAATACCGAAGCCGATATCCTTGGTGCTGGTCGAGGCCGAGGTGACCGTGATCTTCTGATCACCGCCCGCCGCCGTGGTGCGTAGCGAGACCGTGCCGGCGACGTTGTCGTAGGTGGCCACGACCTTGCCCGAAATTCCGGTGTCGGATTTGAGCTGGTTGTTGATGGCGGTCGCGATATCCTGCGCCTTCAGCGTGGCCACGCCGAGACTCGCATCAGCGGTCTTGTTGAGGTTGATGGTCTTGGTAAGCCCGTTTCCGAGCTGCACGGAGATGGAGGCGTCGCCGCTCGTGAGATCGAAGTTACTTGCCGCACCAAGCGCGGTGATGGTCGCCCCCGAGACACTCGCCTTGGCCGAGCCGTCCGTCGAGTCGATGCCGGTCGCGGTGACGGTTGTACCGACGTTGGCGCCAAAGCCGACATCGACCGTGTTCCCGGTCAGGGTGGCGACCTTCAGCGCCGCATCGGTCCCAGTCATCGTCGATGTGAAGGTCAGCCGGCCGTCGGTCGTCAGCGAGGCGGCCGCAAAACCACCGGCCTGGCTAAGCTGCTGATTGATCTGGGACACGATCTCGGTCGAGGTGACCTTCGAGAGGTCCTTGACATTCTGAGCCAGGCGGTTGCGATCCAGCGTTACGGTCGCGGCATTTCCAAAGCCGTCCGTGACACTGAAGATCGAAGCGGCCGCGGTGCCGTTGGCGCCGCTGTAGTCGTGGGTACCGTCGGCCGCGGCCCCGGTGCCGCTCGAGCCCGTCGCAAGCAGCGACTTTCCATTGGCGGCAGCCACCACGGCTCCTGTCGCCGTCGATCCGGCCGATGTGTTCTGCACAGCGAGCGCCTGCTGCGCGGCGCTCTTGGCGGCGTCGATCAGGCCCTGGATTCGGGTGATGCCTTGGTTGGCGGCCTGGACGGTCTGAACGCCATTGGCGATGCCGTCCATCAGGTTGAGAAGGTCGGCCGAGCGCGCGCTGAGGCCTTGCGCGGCAAAGTAGTTGACCGGGTTGTCGAGCGCCGAATTGACCTTCTTTTGGGTCGAGAGCCGGCTCTGCGTGGTTGCCAGCAATTCCGCCGTATCCTGCAGCGAGAGCAGATTCTGGCGTGTGGCGGAGGACAAGGTGATGTCGGAGGGCATAGACGAGATTCCTTCTGGTTCTCATCGCATTCATGATGCGACAAGTAGAAGGCTACGTCCGATAGAGTTTAACGCATGGAAACCATTGACTGTTCTACAGTTGAATGATGGGACTATTCGTCCTGAATATGGTACTTTGCGTACTAGAACGTTCACGCCATATATATTACTTGCCCGCCCCCTTCATTTTCTCGATCTATTCTTTGTCGTGACTGTCGATCACAGCCGCGGTCAGCACGCGGTGGTTGACCAGCGCGCCGGCGCGCGGGAGCCAATGCGATCCGGAGTGGCGGAGGAACTGGTCGGCGGCCTGGTCGCGGAACAGCTCCATGGCGTTGCGGCGCTCGATCAGGGTCATGCCTCGGCGGTGAGGCGTCCAGTTCGACCGATGGGGAAGTGGGCACGACCATCGGGCGATCGAAGAGCGCCAGTCTGAACTTCCTCGACGAGACTTGGGCAGCTTCGTCTTCCAGAATTAGAGCATTTTCGGTGAGGATTGAATCATCCAACCAATGTCGGCGTCATTCCGGATTGCGAGTTCGAAGAACGAACAAGTCCGGAATCTCTACTCCCTGCGGTGGTTATGATGGTGTGGACGGCCCCCTACGGCATCGCTTTGTGCCAGAATGAGGTTGTCGCAAACTCAAACATGGGAGCCGTCCATGGAGCAGATTATCCGCATTGGGATGGATACGTCGAAGCATTTTTTCCAGCTGCACGGGGTCGATGCCGCCGAGAAGCCGGTGCTGCGCAAGAAGCTGCGGCGCAAGGAGATGCTGGCGTTCTTCGCCAAGCTGCCGCCGACGCCGATCGGGATCGAGGCCTGCGGTGCGGCGCACTACCTGGCGCGGGAGCTGGGCAAACTCGGCCACGTGGTGAAGCTGTTGGCGCCGCAGCACGTCAAGCCTTACGTCAAGCGCAACAAGAACGACGGGCGCGACGCCGAGGCGTTGTGCGAGGCGATGAGCCGGCCGACGATGGAGTTCGTGCCGGTGAAGACCGCGGAGCAGCAGGCGGCGCTGATGCTGATGGGACTGCGGCAGCAGCTGATCGCAAGGCGTACCCAGCTGAGCAATGCGATTCGCGGTTATGCCGCGGAATTCGGCCTGATCTCGCCGAGAGGTCTCGACAAGATCGAGCCGCTGCTGTTGCGGATCGCGCAGGACGACACCGTGCCGACGCTGGCGCGCGAGCTGTTCGCGCTGCAGGGCCAGGACTACGCGCGACTGCAGAATGAGCTGAAGGTGATCGACGCCAAGCTGTTGGCCTGGCATCGCGCCGACGCCTGCAGCCGGCGGCTGGCGCAGATTCCCGGAGTAGGACCGATCGGCGCCAGTGCGCTGGTGATGAAAACGCCGGTGCCGCAGACCTTCGCCTCGGCCAGGGCCTTTGCGGCCTGGCTCGGCTTGACGCCGAAGGATCATTCCACCGCCGGCAAGCTTCGGCTCGGCACCATCACCCGCGCCGGCGATGAACTGCTACGCAGCCTGTTGGTGGCGGGAGCGACCGCGGTGATCCAGCAGGTGCGCCGTGGCCGCGGCCGGGCGTCGCCGTGGTTGCTGGCGCTGCTGGCGCGCAAGCCGCCCAAGCTCGCGGCGGTAGCGCTCGCCAACAAGATCGCCCGGATCGCCTGGAAGCTGATGCTGACCGGAGAAAATTACGACGGCGCGCGGATGCTGAACGCATCGCCGCACGCCGCCTGAGAGATCGGCCGGCAGGCATTCGCCCGCCGGCCGGGCCGGAGCTGCAAGAGGAGACAGATGGCGCGATCGATCGATCCGAGAGGCGAGACAGTCCGTGGAATCCATTGGCACGTAAAGGTCGTGACTATGTGTGGAGCTCGCGTCGCGGAAACCATCTTGGCCAGCGGTCCAAAGCGACCGCATCAACAGGCCGGACATATGGATGCAAGCGATCCGATCCGACATCAAAAACTCTTGTGGCTCGGGGGCCGTCCACATATGGATTCCGGGCTCACTCGCAGCTGACGCTGCTCGTGCCCCGGAATGACGGCCCGGACTCTTGAACCGCATCAATCCGAACCGAAAATGCTCTAGAGCGAGACCGCCTTATCAAGTTTGGAAAAGAACGCGCGCTTGACGGTGCAGGCCCCGTCACCGTTGGCATCGATCTAGGATACATCAAGACGATCCCATCCCATGCGGTCGCCGTGCATGGCGCCATCGTTTCAACTAAACAGATAGATCTCGCCCGCATTGCGCGCGGGCGCCTGGGATTTGTCGGCAAAGAGGCGATCAGCGCGATCGTCGTCCTACAACATTTACGTCGACGGCCCCCCAAGGAACGCGGGCGATTTGCGCTGCCGCGGTCTCGGCCAGCCGGGGCGTAGCCTCAGGGCGCACGATATGAGTTCTGCCGCTCGCTCGCGGCGTTGATCCAACGCAAGGCGTCCAGACCAATTCAGGACAGAACTGCGGCGGGCTTTGAAGGGGATTCAGGCATGCTATGCGCACGGAACGAACAATTCGCCGCGGCACGCGATCTGTTGGAGATGATCGACGAAATGATCGATGGGGCCCTCCTGATAGACCAGGACTCCCGCATCGTCTGGCTTAACGAGAAGCACGTCTGGTTCAGCCCAAAGCAGATGACCTTGTTGGGGCTCGGACCCGACGCCTGCGCCAAGGCGGTCGGCAAGCCTGTGGAGAGCCTCATCCCGCACAGCCGCATGCGCGAAGTTGTGGAAACCGGGCGCTCTATTCCACTCGATGTCATAAAGTATGGCGAGCACACGCTTCTGGTGAGCCGGCTGCCGTTACGGGATCAAACCGGGGCCGTCATCGGCGCGATTTCTTTCTCTCTCAAGAACAGCGTCACACTGCTTCGGCCGATCGCGGATCGCTTCAACAAGCTGCAATCGCGTCTGGTCCTTATGGAGAAGAAGCTCGCGGCCGCCCGCACATCGAAATACACGGTGGAGAATCTTGTGGGCTTCAGTCCCGCCATGCTCCGGTTGAAACGGCTGATCCGAAAAGGCGGCCAGATCAACTCGTCCGCCCTTCTGTTGGGCGAAACCGGGACTGGTAAGGAGCTGGCGGCGCATGCCATCCATGCGGCTTCGGATCGGGTGAATGGCCCCTTCGTCGGCCTCAACGTTGCTGCCATTCCCGAGAACCTGCTCGAGGCGGAATGCTTCGGCGTCGCGCCCGGAGCCTATACGGGTGCCAGCCATCAGCCGCGTCCCGGCAAATTCCAGTTGGCGCATGGCGGCACGCTGTTCCTTGACGAGATCGGCGACATGCCGTTGTCCTTGCAGGTCAAGCTGCTGCGCGTGCTGCAGGAGCGCGAGGTCGAGCCGCTCGGGTCCAATCAGGTGGTGAAGGTCGACGTCCGTATTATCGCGGCAACAAGTCGGGCGCTCCCGGAAATGATCAAGGAAGGCAAATTCCGCGCCGATCTGTTCTACCGTCTCAACGTCTTTCCGGTTCACCTGCCTCCGCTGCGGGACCGTAAGGAGGATCTGGAGATCCTCGCCTCGCTGTTTTCAGAACGGACCGCAGCCACTTTCGACCAGCCGATGCGCAACGTCACGCCGCAAGCGTTGGAGTTGCTGCACGCCCACGACTGGCCCGGAAACGTGCGCGAATTGGCCAATGTCATCGAGCAAGTCTATGCGCGCACCGATGGGGATCAAATTACGGCCGACGACTTCGCCGAGATTCTTCCGCAAATCGCCCCCCGTCTCGCTGCGCCGAGCCGGAAACGCCCGCTGGCCGAAGCGGTCGATGAGTACGAGCGCTCGCTCATCCTGACCGCGCTCACCGAGGCGAAAGGCAACAAGCTGGAAACTGCGCGGAAGCTCGGACTGGCACGCACCAATCTGTATGCGAAGATGAGCAGGCACAACATCTCGCTCGATACGCAATATGGTGTTGCCGCGGAAGCTGAACAGCGAGAGCTGGGGGCCTGACTCCCCCTGCTTAGTTCGACTGGCCTAGTGCCGGACTGCTACCGCGTCTTCAGGCCGGAAGCCGCGATAGGACGGCGGGCGATCCCGATCAGCGACCCCATCGCAGGGTGAGACCCGCATCGCCGGGAAAGCCGTTGGGGAAGTCGAGGATCTGGGCGGTGAGCCCGAATCCCTGTGGCTTCAAGTCCTGCTGCCAGCGTGCGAACACGTCGGCCGCCTCCCCGATCAAGGTCTCGGGCCAGCTCGGATCCATGGCATTGATGGCGCGCCCGCGATCGCTGCACAGCTCGGACGGAAACCGGATCAGCAGGAATTCGCGCAGCCCGAGCTTGGCCGCGCGCCGCGCCCCCTCGATCGCGGTGTGCCAGGCCGCCTCGCTGAGCGTCTTCTGCTGCAGCTCTGATACCAGCGCGCGCCGCGTCTCGCCCGCCAGTCGCTCGGCGGCGGCGCGTTGCGCGCGTTCGGAGTCCTCCGCGGTTGCGACAAGAAGGTCGAATTCGTGGGCGCTGGGCCGCTCTGCAACTTCGGAGGCCGAAGGATTTGGCGCCGGCAGCGGCGCGGCGGCGCGGGCCGGCGGGGCGATCGAGGATGTCTGTTCGAACGGCACGCGCGGCGGCGGCGCGGACGGAACGGTCGCGGCGAAATACGCCCGCACCAGGTCGCTCCGCGACACCACGCCGACCAGGCGACCGTCACGGGTGACGAAGACCCGTTTGATCCGATGTTCGGTAATCAGGCGCGCGACTTCGGCGATGGGCGTCGCCTCCGGGACGGCGATCAGCGGCCGATGCATGATCTCAGCGGCGCTTCGGTTGGCTGGATCGACGGATTGCAGGTACTCGGCCGCCAGAGGTTGTCCTTCCGCCAGTCGCGACAGCCATTGATCGCGTTTGGCGATGCGGTCGCTGGTGCGCTGGCCGACGAGATCCCATTCGCTGACGACGCCGATCGGAGCGCCGTCGCCGTCGACGACAGGCACGGCACTGACGCGCGACGCGAGCAGTACGCGCGCAACATCGGCTGAGGATGAACTTAGTCCCACGACGGAAACTCCGGCCGTCATCACATCACGAGCAAGCATCTTCGTCACTCCATGCAGCGCCGCAACCGCGGGCGGGGATCACCTTGGTCGTGCAGCGCCATTTTCGAGCGCACGTCCACGTCACTATCGGGCAAGTACGGATCGCGCAGGCTGAGCTGGAGCTTGGCATCTGCGTCCATCCACGAGCCGAGCTTGCCTTGACCTCCTCGCGATCCGGCGCCGTCGCGCATCGGCTCGCTCCTCACTCTGCCGCCGCGGCCAACTTGCCGCCGGCGTCGCGGGCGGCGGCTTGGATCGCGGTGAGCGCGATGGTGTAGACGATGTCGTCGACCAGGGCGCCGCGCGACAGGTCGTTGACCGGCTTGCGCAGCCCCTGCAGCATCGGGCCGACCGAGATGACGTTGGCCGAGCGCTGCACCGCCTTGTAGGTGGTGTTGCCGGTGTTGAGGTCGGGGAAGATGAAGACGTTGGCGCGGCCGTCGAGCGGGCCGCCCGGCGCCTTCTGCCGGCCGACGCTTTCCACCGTGGCGGCGTCGTATTGGATCGGGCCGTCGACGATCAGATCCGGGCGCAGCGCCCGCACCTTGTCGGTGGCGCGGCGCACCTTGTCGACGTCCTCGCCGGCGCCGGACGCGCCGGTCGAGTAGGAGATCATGGCCACCCGCGGCTCGATGCCGAACGCGGCGGCGGAGTCGGCCGACTGAATCGCGATCTCGGCGAGTTCGTCGGCGGTCGGATCCGGGTTGATCGCGCAATCGCCATAGACCAGCACCTGATCCGGCATCAGCATGAAGAACACGCTGGAGACGATGCTGGAGCCCGGCGCGGTCTTGATCAGCTGCAGCGCCGGACGCACCGTCGAGGCGGTGGTGTGAATGGCGCCGGACACCAGTCCGTCGACATCGTTTTGCGCCAGCATCATGGTGCCGAGCACCACGGCATCTTCCAGCATGATCTCGGCCTGCAGTTTGGTCAGGCCCTTGGCTTTGCGAAGCTCGACCAGCGGCGCGACGTAGCGGCTGCGTTGCTGTTCGGCATCGACAATCTCGACGCTGTCCGGCAGGTCGATGCCGTGCGCCGCCGCGACCTCGCGGATGCGCTCCGGCGCGCCGAGCAGGATGCAGTGGGCGATGCGTTTCTCCGCGCAGATCGCGGCGGCGCGAATGGTGCGCGGCTCCTCGCCTTCGGGCAGCACGATCCGACGGATGGCGGCGCGGGCCCGCTCGACGAGACGATGCCGGAACACCGGCGGCGGCATCAAGCCGTCGACCGGCAGGTTGAGACGATCCGCCAGCGGCGCGGTGTCGACCTGCTCGGCGATGAACGAGATCACCCGCTCCATGCGGTCGGCATCGGCGCGGTTGACGTGCGCCGACAGGTTGGCGAGCTTCGAGGCGGTGATAAACGTATCATCTTCGGTGCAGAGCAGCGCCAGCCGATCGAGCGGCGCCGCCGCCAGCACCGCCGCCACCTCGGGCGCCGGACGCCCGCCGCAGGTGAACACGAAGCCGGCCAGCGGCATGCCGCGTTGCGCCACCAACGCGGCCGCAAGGATTGCGTCGCTGCGATCGGCCGGCGTCACCACCAGAGTTCCGGGCCGCAGATCGCCGAACAGCTTTTCCGCCGAGCGCGCGGCGACTACCACGGTCTGCACCCGCGAGCTCTCGATGTCGCCGCGGTTGAGGATGCTCAGCCCAAGATCATCGGCGATGTCGATCAATCGCGGCGCCCGCAGATGCGCGGCGTTCGGCACCGCGGCGAGGATTCGAACCGGCGTGGAGTAGCCCTTCAGCGTCAGCGCGCCGAGCGCGGACAACGCCGTCGCCGCCGCGGCATCGGCGCAGCGGTTGATCAACAGGCCCGCGATCGGCCGACGGCCATCGTCGCCATATTGCTCGGCGGCGGCGGCGGCCTTCGCGGCCAGCGCCGCCGCACTGTGCGCGCCGCCGGCCAACACCGGAATGAGATCGGCGCCGAGCGAGCGGATGATCTCGATGTTCAACCTCGTCGCGATCTGGAAATCGACGTTGGGAATGAGACCCTCGACGATCACCACGTCGCAGTCGGCGCGCACCGTGTCGACCATCGACACCACTTCTTCCATCAGCCCGCCGAGCTGGCCGGAGCGCACCATCTCGGCGGCGTGATCGATCGAAATTGGATCCGGCGCGGAGGCCCCGCACAAGGTGCGGGCAAAATGCGCCGCAAGGTCCAGATCACCGGAGCGGACCTCGGGCTGCACGATCGGCTTGACGAACCCGACCCGTAGGCCGGTGAGGTGCAGGGCCCTGACCAGACCGAGCGTCACGGAGGTGAGCCCGGCATCGCGGGACACCGGGACAAGATAGAAAGTACGATGGCGCGACGGCGTATTCATGAGGTTCTTCCGGCGATGGTGGATCAGGCGAAGTGAAGGTCGTGGGGCTGCGCCGGAGCGCTTGCCGAGGGAAAGATGCCGACCAGGGTCGCGGCGTCGTTGGCGATCAGGCCTTCTTCATCGGTGGGGATGACCACGGCGGTCGGCCGCCGGCTGCGGCTGATCCGGCCGGAACGGCCGCCGAACATCCGCTCGTTGGCCTCGCGGTTCAGCGTGAAGCCGAACACTCGCAGGCTCTCGATGGTCTTGGCGCGGATCAGCGCCGAGTTCTCGCCGATGCCGCCGGTGAACACCAAGGCGTCGAAATTATCCAGCGAGGCGGCGAGCCCGCCGATGTGGCGCGCCAGCCGGTGCACGAACACGTCGAGCGCCAGGATGGCGCCGGCGTGGCCGGATTTGGCGGCCTGCTCCAGCGTGCGGCAGTCGCTCGACAGTTCGGAAATGCCGAGCAGCCCGCTTTCTTTATTGAGCATGGCGTCGACCTCGTCGAGGCTCAGCCGCGCGGTGCGGGCGATATGCGCCACCGCGCCGAAGTCGATGTCGCCGCAGCGGGTGCCCATCACCAGGCCCTCGATCGGGGTCATCCCCATGGTGGTGTCGACGCTCTCGCCGTTGCTGACCGCGGTCGCCGAGGCGCCGTTGCCGAGATGCGCGATGACGATGCCATGATCCTGCGGATCGAGCCGCAGCAGCTCGACCGCCTGGCGGGCGACGTAGCGATGCGAGGTGCCGTGGAAGCCGTAACGCCGCACGCCGAAGTCGCGATAGAGGTGCTGCGGGATCGCGTAGGTGAATGCCGCGCACGGCATGGTCTGATGGAACGCGGTGTCGAACACCACCACCTGCGGCACCGACGGCAACCCTTGCGAGCAGGCGCGGATGCCGAGCAGATTGGCCGGGCCGTGCAGCGGCGCCAGCGCCGACACCGCCTCGATGTCGGCGAGAACTTCCGGCGTCACCAAAGCGGACGCGGTGAAGCGCTCGCCGCCGTGCACGACGCGATGCCCGACCACGACGATGCGATCGAGCAGGCTTTGCTCGTCGAGATAACGCAGGATCGCCGCCAGCGCCGCGTCATGGGCGCCGCCGTGCAGCGAATTGCTGGTCTTGGTCTCGCCGGACTTGATCACCAGCCTCGCCTCGGCAAGCCCGAGACATTCCGCCAAACCGCTCGCCAGCGGCGCGCCGCCGAGCGCGGGAATCACCGCGAATTTGAGCGACGAGGATCCGCAATTGATCACCAGGACGAGTTGCGACGTATAGGACATGTGGATTCCATGTTGCTGATAGCGACAAACGACGTCGGCCGACGGCCGAAACCAGGCGCGACAAAGCGATCGCGGACTACTGGTCGTTCCGCGTGACTAATCGATCCAAAATCCCGCGATTTTGGCGTCCGCAGGTGGCGACGCGGAGCCGGTCTGTGACCGGCGCGGGCGGAGTAATTGCTCGGCAGGCCGCGGCCTGCCGAGCAATTGCGGCCGCTCTAGCGTTCGACGCAGAGCGCGACGCCCATGCCGCCGCCGATGCAAAGCGTGGCAAGCCCCTTCTTGGCATCGCGCTTTTGCATTTCGTGCAGCAGCGTGACCAGGATGCGGGCGCCGGATGCGCCGATCGGATGGCCGAGCGCGATCGCCCCGCCATTGACGTTGACCCGCTCCGGATCCCAGCCCATCTCCTTGTTCACCGCCAGCGCCTGCGCGGCGAAGGCCTCGTTGGCTTCGATGAGATCCAGCGCATCGACGCTCCAGCCGGCCTTGCGCAGCGCGAGGCGGCTGGCCGGGATCGGGCCGGTGCCCATGATGGCGGGATCGACGCCGGCCGTGGCCCAGGACGCGATGCGAGCCAGCGGCACCAGACCGCGACGCACCGCATCCTGTTCCCGCATCAGCACCAGCGCGGCGGCGCCGTCATTGAGACCGGAGGCGTTGCCGGCGGTCACCGTGCCGTCCTTGGCGAAAGCCGGGCGCAACTTGGCCAGGGTCTCCGCCGTGGTACCAGGCTTCGGATGTTCGTCGCTGTCGACCACCACGTCGCCCTTGCGGGTCTTGACGGTGATGGCAACCAGTTCATCGCGGAACCGGCCGCCCTGCTGGGCGGCGGCCGCCTTCTGCTGCGACTTCAAGGCGAACGCGTCCTGCGCCTCGCGGGTGAGGTTAAACGCCCGCGCGACGTTCTCTGCGGTGGTGCCCATGTGATAGTTGTTGAAGGCCTCCCACAACCCGTCCTTGATCATGGTGTCTTGCAGTTCGGCGTTGCCCATCTTGATGCCGCCGCGCAGCTGCACGAAATGCGGCGACAGGCTCATGCTTTCCTGACCGCCGACCACCATGATCTCGGCGTCGCCGGCCTGGATGGCCTGGGCGCCGAGCGCGACGCTGCGCAACCCGGAGCCGCAGACCTGGTTGATGCAGAACGCGCTGGATTCGGCGGGAATCCCGGCGGCGATCGCCGCCTGTCGCGCCGGGTTCTGCCCCTGCCCCGCGGTGAGCACGTGGCCGAGGATGACCTCGCTCACGTCGGCCGGTTCGGTGTTGGCGCGAAGCAGCACCTCGCGGATCACGGCGGCGCCGAGATCGTGGGCGGGAATGCTGGCGAGGCTGCCGTTGAAGGATCCGACCGCGGTGCGGGCGGCAGCGGCGATGACGATGTTACTCATGATGTGGTCCTTGAGGGCGATTCAGAAGAAGCAGTGGCCGATGAAGAACACCGGCAACGTAGCGGCCGTGCCCAGCCGCCATTGCCACCGCGCCGGCCGTCCGGTCGGCACCGGCAACAATGATATCAACGGTCAACGGACTTGCTCTGGCAGTGGGCTCGACAATGGCGCGACGTCGGCAACCTTGCCGCCGGTCTCCACATCGATCGGCATCGTTGGCACATAGACCGGAATGATCAGCTCAGCCTCGGTGGCAACGATGACCTGTTCGACGGTGACGCCGGGGGCGACCTCGCGGAGCAGCAGGCCGTCCGGGGTCGGCTCGATAACGGCGAGGTCGGTGACGATCAGATCGACCCGACGCACCGAGGTGACCGGCAGCGTGCAGCGCTTCAGGATCTTCGACTGACCCTTGGCGGAGTGCTGCATGGCGACGATCACCCGCTTGGCGCCCGACACCAGATCCATCGCGCCGCCCATGCCCGGCACCATCTTGCCCGGCACCATCCAGTTGGCGAGCTGACCCTGCTGGTCCACTTGCAGCCCGCCGAGGACGGTGACGTCGAGATGCCCGCCGCGAACCAGCCCGAACGACATCGCGCTGTCGAAGGCGGCCGCCCCCGGCACCGCGCCGATCGGGCCGCCGCCGGCGTCGGTGAGGTTGTCGTCCTCCAGTCCCTCCTCCGGCAATGCCTGGACGCCGATCAGGCCATTCTCCGACTGCAGGAACACCTCAACGTCATCGGGCAGATAGCGCGCCACCAGCGTGGGCAGGCCGATGCCC
Organism: Rhodopseudomonas palustris BisB18; assembly: GCF_000013745.1. Lineage (GTDB taxonomy): Bacteria > Pseudomonadota > Alphaproteobacteria > Rhizobiales > Xanthobacteraceae > Rhodopseudomonas_A > Rhodopseudomonas_A palustris_F. The sequence continues at coordinate 2,179,896 of NC_007925.1, read as the reverse complement.
AGATTGACGAGCTCGCCGTCGTGTAGTTCCAGCGCCACACGCTTGGCGATGATGGTTTTCTCATCCATGACGACGCTCCTTGGCTACCAGGTGGTCCACGACGACGTTCGGCGTGACGACCGCGTCGGGCGAGATAACCCCGACCGGCACGATCTCATCGGCCTCGGCGATGACGGTCGTGGCCGCCATCGCCATCAGCGGGTTGAAGTTACGCGCGGTGAACGCGTATTCGAGGTTGCCGCCGTAGTCCGCACGCTTGGCCGCGACGAGGGCGAAATCGGCCCTGAGCGGCCTTTCCAGCAGGAAGGTCTGGCCGTCGACATCGACGGTCGCCTTGCCCTCCTCGACCAAGGTGCCGAGGCCGGTGAGGGTGAGGATGCCGCCGAGGCCAAAGCCGCCGGCGCGGATGCGTTCGGCCAGCGTTCCCTGCGGCACCAGTTCGACCTCGATCTCGCCGGCGATCATCTGCTTCTGGGTGTCCGGGTTGAGGCCGATGTGGCTGGCGATGACACGCGAGACAAGTCGCTCGCTGACCAGCTTCCCGATGCCAACATTGGGCCGCCCGGTGTCGTTGGTGATGATGGTCAGCTCACTCTTGCGCTGCCGCACCAACTCGTCGATCAGCCGCAGCGGCGCGCCGATGCCGGTGAAGCCGCCGATCATCAGCACGGCGCCTTCCGGAATGCGTTCGACCGCATCGGATAACGCGATGACTTTTCTCATAGCTGCCCCCCTTTGCCGCCGGCGACCTTGCGCTGCGCGTTGGAGCGGGCCGCCCAGCCCACTTCCGCCTGCCCCTTCAGACCAAGGATCTGACGGGCTTCCGCGGGGCTCGCGATCTCGAAGTTCAATTCCTTGGCGATGCGGATGATCTTCTCGACCTGCTCGGCGCTACTCTTCGCCAGCTGGCCGGGTCCGATGTAGAGATTGTCCTCCAGCCCGACACGGACGTTGCCGCCCAGCGTCATGGCCAAAGTGAGCAGCGGCATTTGATTCCGGCCGGCGGCGCAGCACGACCACACGAAGTTTTCCGCACCGATCAGCTTCTGCGCGGTATCGACCAGGAACAGCAGATTCGCAGGCGTCGCCGGCATGCCGCCCAGGATGCCCATCACGAACTGCAGATAGACCGGAGTCTTCAGCGCGCCGGTGTCGATCAGGTACTTAATGTTATTGATCATGCCGACGTCATAGACTTCGAGCTCCGGTTTGGTGCCGACCGCCTGCATGCCGGCAGAGAACACCTTGAGGCTCTTGAACGTGTTCGGAAACACCAGGTCTTCGGTGGATTTCAGGTAAGGGATCTCCCAGTCGAATTTCGGCTGCTTGATCTTGTCGGCCAGCGGGTGGATCGCGAAGTTCATCGAGCCCGCATTGAGCGACGCCAATTCCGGTCGCAGGATGTTGACCGGCTTCAACCGTTCTTCCGAAGACATGCCGAGTCCGCCGCCGGTGGTGATGCAGATCGCGGCATCGCATTGCTGATCGATAGCGCTGACGATGTCCTCGAACACCTGGACGTCGCTGCTTGGGCGACTGTCCTTGGGATCGCGGGCGTGGATGTGAACCACCGCCGCGCCGGCGGCGGCGGCGCCGACCGCCTGTTCGATGACCGTTGCCGGGGTGTGGGGGAAATAAGGCGACAGGCTGGGGACGTGGACGCCGCCCGTGATCGCTGCAGTGATGACCAGCTTACTCATAGTCTTTCTCCATGGTTGATTTGCAGATGAAGGCTCAGACCCACCCGGTCAGGTAGTAGATCCCGATCACCGCGAAAGCGGCGAAGGTCTTGCAGATGACAATTCCGAAAATGTAGGGGTAGGCTTCTCTGTGGTTGAGGCCGCAAACGGCCATGATGGTGATGACCGCGCCGTTGTGCGGAAGCGAGTCCATGCCGCCGCTCGCCATGGCGGCGACACGGTGCAACACCTCGAGCGGGATGCCGGCTGCGTTGGCGCTGGCCACGAAGCTGTCGGCCATCGCCGCCAGCGCAATGCTCATGCCGCCCGACGCCGAGCCGACGATTCCGGCCAGCGCATTGATGGTGATGGCCTCGTTCAGCAAGGGATTGGGGATCGACGTCAACGCGTCGCGAATGACGAGGAAACCCGGCAGCGCGGCGATCACCGAACCGTAGCCGTACTCCGTCGCCGTGTTCATGGTCGCCAGCATGGCGCCACCCACAGCGGTTTGACTGGCCGCCGCAAACTTTGCCTTCAATGTCTTGAAGGAGGTGCAGACCACGAACAGACAGGCGATCGCCAGCGAGATCTCGACCGCCCAGATGCCCTGAAGTGCAGGGAGATTCACCGTGATCGGCTTGGTAATCGCGTTCATCTCCACCACGATCTTGGCCGGGTACCAGACCGGCAGCATCTTGGTGAAGAACAGGTTGAGCACGCCGACCATGACCAAGGGGCTGATCGCCACCCAGGGATTCGGCAGGCTTGCGTCGGCGAGGACTTCGGGTTCCGAGCGCAGTTCGCAGGTCGCCGCATAGCCTCCGCCCTTGGCCATCATGCGGCGGCGAGACCACTCAAGGTAAGCGTAGCCGCTACAGAAGATCAAAGTCGCACCGATCATCCCAAGCACCGGCGCTGCGTAGATGTTGGTGTGGAAGAACGAGGTCGGAATGATGTTGACGATCGCCGGCGTCCCCGGCAGGCAGTCCATCGTGAAGGTCGCACCACCGAAAATGATGGTGGCGGGAATCAGATTTTTGGGAACGTCAGTGGATCGGCACATTTCCGCGGCGAACGGATAGACGGCGAACGCGACGACGAATAGCGAAACTCCGCCGTAGGTCAGCACGGCTGATACGATGCAAATCGCCAGCAGAGTTTGATTGCGGCCGATCATGCGCAGCACCGTGGTCACGATCGACTGCGCAAAGCCCGACATCTCGATGAGCTTACCGAACAAGGCGCCCAGCAAGAACAGCGGGAAGTAGTTCTCGATGAACGTCACCATCTTGCTCATGAACAGGCCGCTGTAGACCGGCAGAATGTTGCCTGGGTCGGTCAGCATGACGGCGCCAATGGCGGCGATCGGTGCGAACAAGATGACGCTGAAGCCCCGATAAGCCACGAACATCAGGAAGGCGAGCGATAGGAGGCAGATTAGAAAGTCCATGACTTCCTCCATGAAAGGGGGTTACGGCAGATCCTCGACCTGCCGTTGGCTGCGCGTCAGTGAGCGGTGTAGCCGCCGTCCACGGCGATGGCGGCGCCGGTGATGGAGCCGGCCTCCTCCGAGCACAGGAAGGCGATGGTGGCGGCGAGGTGTTCGGGCGGGATGATCTTCTTCGTCGGGATTTCGCGGAGGAAGACTTCCTTCATCACCTGATCCTCACGCAGGCCGGTGGCCAGCGCTTGCTGAGCGATCTGCTTTTCGATGATCGCGGTCAGCACCGTGCCCGGACACACCGCGTTGCAGGTGACGCCGTGCTCGGCGACTTCGATCGCCACCGATTTGGTCAGGCCGATCAGGCCGTGCTTCGAGGCGACGTAGGCCGGCTTGTGCGGCGCGCCCACCATCCCGAGCACCGACGAGGTGTTGACGATCCGCCCCCAGCCCCGCTGCATCATCCCGGGCACCACGGCCTTGATGATGTGGAACGCAGCGCTCAGATTCACCGCGAGCAACAGATCCCATTTCTCGTCGGGAAAGTTCTGCACCGGCGAGACATGCTGCGTGCCGGCGTTGTTCACCACGATGTCGAGCGGGCCCAAGGCTTCGTCCGCCTGCGCCAGCATAGTGCGGATTTCTTCCGGCCGGCTGAGGTCGGCGCCGGAGTGGACGACCTTGGTCCCGCTGCGCGCGGCGATCTCGGCGCACAGCCGATCGATCTCCCCGGCGTCACCGAAGCCGTTGAGCATGACGTGGCAGCCACGATTGGCGAGTTCGCGCGCGGTCGCCAAACCGATTCCACTTGTGGAGCCGGTGACAAGTGCATTTCTGTTTTTCATGATTTGTCCTAGCAACGTCTTCGGGTGGGTGAGAGCAACCGCGTCAAGACGCACGTGATGCGTCGATGATGCCGGTGCTTTGGCAAGCCGCGCCTTCTGCTATCCATCAGCCCGACCGACCTGCCTTCGACAACTATCTCTGCGATAGTCCCGAAGGCCGACGTTGAGGTCCGCTTTGCATTCCGCACGTTTCTTGTCGACAACTGCTCAGCAAGCGTCATGCCAACGAAAAATCGTCATGTAACTCGATCCGGCACAGCGGATTTCGGCGCAATTTGCGGATTTCAACGATCCCGGCGGCGCCGCCGTGCAGTAATTCTTGACGCGGCTTTGTCCTGAATTCTGACTCGGTCCGAGCGGCGGCATCGACTAACTAAACCGGCACCGGAGCAACAACGACCGACGCGTGGCATGCCGCCGGCGGCAACGCATCGCTGCGCGGCGGACCGACGGCTTTCGCGTCCGATCAAGAGGTCAGTTCGGAAGAAGGCGGGCAAGGCTGGCCCTGCTGAGTCAATGCAACTCGGGCTACATAGCCGGCACCGGCCACAATTCGCCGGCCTGTACGGCCAGAAACGCGCTGCGCTTCGTCGACGGGATTCGGGCTGCCGCGCGAAACACCCGGAACGGCAAAACCCGCTTGACCGGCCGCGGATATCGCGGCCGATCAAACGTTGATCAACTTCTAATGGTACGGTTTGGGCTGGCGTCTATCGTGTCTTCCAACCCGCTCCTTGCTCGGTTCAGCCGACGGTGTTGTAGCCGCCATCAATGTAGTGCAGTTCACCGGTGACCGAGCGCGCCTGGTCAGTCATGAGAAAGCCGGAATACGCGCCGACCTCCTCGATCGTGGTGAGCTGATGCGTATGCGCGCGTTCCGTCGCTTTGGCGATCAACTCGTCGAAGTGACCGATACCGCTGGCGGCGCGGGTCTTCAGCGGGCCTGGCGAGAGCGTATTGACCCGAATGCCCTTCAGACCAAGTTCGGCCGCCAAATATCGCGTCACGCTTTCCAGCGCCGCCTTCACCGGCCCCATGATATTGTAGTGATCAACCACCTTGTCGGCGCCGAGATAACTCAGGGTTTGGATCGATCCTCCTTCGGGCATCAGCGGTTCGGCCAGCTTGCTCATGCGAATGTAGGAATGGCACGACACGTCCATTGCCATCATGAAGCCTTCGCGGGAGCAATCGACGACGCGCCCGTGCAGGTCCGCCATCGGGGCAAAGGCAATCGAATGCAGCAGGCCATCCAACCGGCCCCATTTGCTGCTAATCGTGTCGAAGACGGCCTCGAGTTCACCTTCCCGCGTCACGTCGGCCTTCAAAATGATCGAGGCCTCGAGCTGCTCGGCCAACGGACGGACGAACCGCTCGGATTTGTCGTTCAAATACGTGATCGCAAGGTCAGCCCCCATGGCGCGGTAAGCCTTGGCGCATCCCCACGCGATCGAGCTATCGTTGGCGATGCCGACGACAAGGATTTTCTTGCCCGACAGGTTGAACAGCCCCTGATCGGGGGACAGGGTGGAAAAAGATTTGTCGTCCATTGTGATAGCTCCGGTTCTCAACTGAGGTCCATGAAGTGGAAGGATCGCGATCGGACCGATCAAAGAGTATCGGGCGAACGATCGTTTGGGGTCTGACGCCGCGTAGCAACGCGACGGCAGCTAGGCCGTGACGGTGTGGGACTGCCGGGGCAGTGCCTGGTGTCTCTCATGGTGGAGCACTTGCAGTTCCGGCAAATCGGGGCGCTGCCGCACAATCCGTTCGACCGGCGCGATCACAAGAGCGGTTCCGACAACCACATCGGTGCCGTCCTGGTTCAAGCAGCGGCAGTCCAGCGTAACCCGCTTCTTCTCGTCGTCCTTGGCGGTCACCGTCACCGTGACGGTGATCCGGTCGCCGGGCTTGACCGGGCAACAGAACCGCAGGCTCTGGCTCAAATAGATCGCGCCAGGCCCAGGCAGCATGGTTCCGAGGATCGTCGAGATGAACCCCGCGGTGAGCATGCCGTGGGCGACGACGCCGTTAAACATCGAGGCGGCGGCATATTCCTCGTCAAGATGCGCCGGGTTCACGTCGCCGGAGAGTGCCGCGAAGATGGCGATGTCGTTTCGCGTCACCGTGCGGATGAAGCCCGCCGAACTACCAATATCCAACTCGTCATAGGTGACGTTCTCGATCAGCGTCGGCTTTACGGTGTCTTTGAGAAGAGTGTCCATGATAGTCGTTCCTAAAGTGCAAGTATTTGAGCAGAGCGCGACGGTGGCCGGATGATTGGCAACGCGCGCTCCACGTCCGCAGGCAACGCGCTCCGCTGGGGCAGATCCTCGACCTGCCGTTGGCTGCGCGTCAGTGCGCGGTGTAGCCGCCGTCCACGGCGATGGCGGCGCCGGTGATGGAGCCGGCCTCCTCCGAGCACAGGAAGGCGATGGTGGCGGCGAGGTGTTCGGGCGGGATGATCTTTTTCGTCGGGATTTCGCGGAGGAAGACTTCCTTCATCACCTGATCCTCACGCAGGCCGGTGGCCAGCGCTTGCTGAGCGATCTGCTTTTCGATGATCGCGGTCAGCACCGTGCCCGGACACACCGCGTTGCAGGTGACGCCGTGCTCGGCGACTTCGATCGCCACCGATTTGGTCAGGCCGATCAGGCCGTGCTTCGAGGCGACGTAGGCCGGCTTGTGCGGCGCGCCCACCATCCCGAGCACCGACGAGGTGTTGACGATCCGCCCCCAGCCCCGCTGCATCATCCCGGGCACCACGGCCTTGATGATGTGGAATGCAGCGCTCAGATTCACCGCGAGCAACAGATCCCATTTCTCGTCGGGAAAGTTCTGCACCGGCGAGACATGCTGCGTGCCGGCGTTGTTCACCACGATGTCGAGCGGGCCCAAGGCTTCGTCCGCCTGCGCCAGCATAGTGCGGATTTCTTCCGGCCGGCTGAGGTCGGCGCCGGAGTGGACGACCTTGGTCCCGCTGCGCGCGGCGATCTCGGCGCACAGCCGATCGATCTCCCCGGCGTCACCGAAGCCGTTGAGCATGACGTGGCAGCCACGATTGGCCAGTTCGCGCGCGGTCGCCAGACCGATTCCACTTGTGGAGCCGGTGACAAGTGCATTTCTGTTCTTCATGATCTGTCCTAGCAACGTCTTCCAGTGGGTGAGCGCAACCGCTCAGGGATTGCGCACAGCCTTTCCGGCAAACAGTTCAGCAAGCACCGTGCCAAACGAACTAATCGATGTATAACAAGGGATTAGTAGGATAAGGCGAAGCCGGAGGGGAGATCGTGTCCGCGATCCCGCACAGTGGCGGCGCCGCCCGGCGCCGATATCGCAGAATCTGCAGCCAACGCGGTGCGCCGATTGTTGACAGCTGCCTGTCTGGAATTCTGACGTTGGCTTGCTGCGGCGCTCCGGCTGAGCCGGACTGCAAACTTGACCAATGCAACCAGGGGTAAGAGAGGTGGTCCGGAAATCTGCATCGACGATAAGTGAGAGGTCTGCCTGACGGTGGCGATGAGCGTCGCGACCCGGGGATGAGCAGACGACTGCGCCGGAACCACACACCGGCTTTCAAAGGTTGCGTTGGCGGCTATCAAGGGCGATCGAACGCTGGTTCATCTGGTGAACATGTCGGTGTTCACCCGAGCCAGATCACGACGTGGAAGGCGCAGCTCGAGGGCGGCTTCCGCGGTCTTCGGGCCATGACGGACGGCTCCGATTGAGCCGGCCGTGGACGTCAAATCGCTGCATGCCAAAGATCGGCGAATTGACGCTGGAGAATGGTTGTTTGGCTAGATACCCTGCTGAATGTGAGCGGCTGCTGCGCTGCGATTAAGCAGCGTTGCCAAGGGCGGCCCGGTTCCGATTAAGCCGGTATGGATCGTCGAGCGGACCGACATGCCGGATCGAAGTTTGGCGGCACCGCGGTTGTTGTCGAGGACGATTTTGATGACGACCCCATCGTCACCGCTTCGAGATGCAACGTCGCCATTCTGAAACATCCCAGGGTCGTCGCCGTCGCGCAGAGCCAGGCCGACGACATGTCCGGTGAGCTGCAGATTCGGCAACGCTGCGATTTCGATCCAGACGGGCTGCCCTTTGGCAACATAGGTCATCTGCGACACGGCAAGGCGAGCGATGACGTAGGGAGGTCCCGGCAGGACGAGCGACATCAGGGGAGCACCCGCCGCTACGGCCTGACCAATGTGAAGACCATTGATGTTGACGGTCCCGGCAGAGCGCGCGACGATGGTGATGACCCGACGTGGCTCGCTGTTGGCCAGCGCGCGTGACGGTGCCGTGCCCACATCATGACATGCGGTTTGGACGCGGAGACGCTCCAGCGCGTCGTCGGCCAGCTCGAGTTTGGCGACCGCTTGCCCAGCCGCGACCTGCTGATCGTCCACCACAAGAACATCCCGCACGGTGCCGGATTGGGGCGTGACGATCCCGACATCCTGCGTCTTTACAACGGCGTCGTCCGTGGAGACGAGATATTGATCGACCGTCAAATATTCGAAGACCCAGTTCGCCGCCAGAGCGAGCCCGATCAGCAGCCCGACGCAAATCGCCGGCCAATAACCGCGCCGTTGCGGGCGGTTTCGCGTTGACACGGCTGTGGATGCGGCATCGTGGCGCCTCGCGGCCGACGCGACATGGTGAGACCGGCTCGAAGATTGTTGTTGGTCCACAGCTCGTTCCTCCGTGTTCGCCGGCAGACCGGCGTGGTGCCGGATTTGATGCTCGCCGTCTCGCGCACGATCACGGCAACCGGTCGTTCGTGGTCTCTTCGGGCAATTTGAGCATTCCAACTCAGTTTGATAAGAATGAAGAAACCGAATTGGGTCTTTGGAGACGGCAAACAATGGCGCGGGTCGAATTGGCCGAATTGGCCGCGTTCGTCGCGGTCGCAGATCACCTGAGCTTCACCAGGGCGGCGCACCAACTTGGACTGTCGCTGCCCACCGTGAGCCTGACGGTAAAGGCCCTCGAAGACCGGTTGGACGTCCGGCTTTTCAACCGGACCACCCGTAGCGTGGCTCTCACCGAGGCCGGCGAGCGACTGCTGGCGGAGATCCAGCCGCTTCTGCAAGGCGTCGACGATGCGATCGAGAGCGTCAATCGCTATCGCGATAAGCCGATTGGAACGCTGCGGCTTGCAGTGTCACGGACATTCGCAACCCGCGTGCTCGCCCAACTGATTAAGCCGTTCCTCGACGAATATCCCGAGATCCGACTCGATCTGGAAATCGACGACACCAACATTGACATTGTCAGGCACCGCTTTGACGCGGGCATTCGCGTTGGCGATATGGTCGAACGGGACATGAAGGTCATCAGCGTCTTCGATCCGTTCCGGCTGATCGTGGTCGCCTCGCCGGTCTATCTCGCAGGCAAGCCGGCTCCGGTGCGCCCGGAAGACCTTCGCGGCCACAATTGCATCCGGTATCGGCTGCCACACGATGGTTCGATCCAACGTTGGATCGTCGAGCGGAGCGGGCGGCAGACCGAAATCGCCGTCGAAGGCTCGCTCATCGTCAACGACTTCGACCTGATGATGGGCGCGGCGCTCGACGGAGTGGGGGTGGCGTACCTGTCAGAGCCGTTGATTCAGGGCGCCCTCGCCGACCGCAAATTGATCCGCGTGTTGCCCGGCTGGGGCCACACCCTTCAAGGAATTTATCTGTACCACCCCAGCCGCCGTCAAGTACCAATGCCGTTGCTGGTGTTCCTGCGTTTCATCAAGGAATGGCGAAAGACGAAATAGGATAGCGACGAGGAGGCGCTGGTGCCCGGGACATTAATGAGTTGCTGAGCGCGCCTCTTGGGACTGCACCATTGTCGCTCTTCGTTGCGCAAAGTACTGCGCGGGCGTGCTCCCGAGCGCCTTCTTAAACATCGTGATGAAGGCGTTGACCGAGTCGTAGCCCAGCTCGGCGGCCACGTTCTGCACCGTCGCACCACTGGCCAGTTCCCGAAGCGCAACGACAAGCTGCAGCTTCTGGCGCCAACGGCCGAACGTCAGACCGGTGTCGCGGATCATCAAACGCGCCAGCGACCTCTCGCTCATCGCCACGCGCTTGGCCCATTCGCCCATTGTACTGCGGTCGGAAGGTTCGAGGGTCAGAGCGTCTGCTATCGCGCGGATTTTTGAGTTGTTGGAAATCGGCAGACTGAAACGCTCTCGCGGCATCTCAACCAATTCATCAAGCACCACCCTCGCGAGCCGAGCCGCATGGCTGTCGGGAAGATAGTCGGCGCCCTCACGCGCCAGCCGATAGACCATCTCGCGGATCATCGGAGAGATCGACAAGGTGCAACAGTCCTCAGGCAATCGCGCGGCCCCCGGCTCCACGAACAGGTAGATCAGCCGGGCATTCCCTGTCGCCCTTGCGCTATGCCGGACACCGCCCGGAATCCAGACTCCACAATCGGGCGGCACGATCCAGATCCGGTCGTCCGCCGTGCAGGTTACTGCTCCACGCAGCGAGACAATCAGCTGGCCCTTGCGGTGGACGTGGACCGGCACCTCCGCTTGATGACGTGCGAAGTCGAGCTGGCTTGCAACCGCCGGCAGTTTCGCCAGATCGGGGTCGAAAACAGAAGCTGCGGAACCCGAAACCAGCATGGGATTGTCCGAATTTAGATATTTCATGACAGGATACCGAATTTATTTGCGAATGCAACGCAGCAATAACATCCCCGATGGACACCTCGAACAGCGCCACCAAAAAATCGAGCGTCGGGATGGTGCGCGCGTGTGCGAACTTCCTTCGTTCGCCCTCCGCGAAGCTAGATTCGGACGCACTGCTATTTTCGGCAAAGAGCTTCGCCGCGGCGATGTTGGCCTACTACATTTCGCTGCGCGTCGGGCTTCCAAAGCCTTATTGGGCGATCGTCACCGTGTACATCGTCTCACAGGGCTCCGCGGGCGCGTCGCTCAGTCGGGGCGTCTATCGGCTCGCGGGGACGATCGCCGGTGCCGTTGCGACGGTGGCGATTGTGCCGCACTTCGTGAACAATCCCATTGCGTGCAGCGTGGTCCTCTCCTGCTGGATCGGTCTGTGCCTGTATTTCTCGCTGATGGATCGCACCCCACGAGCCTACGGCTTCGTTCTTGCCGGCTATACCACGAGCCTGATCGGCTTCCCCAGCGTGCTCGATCCCGGTGCGGTCTTCGACACGGCATCGCTGCGGGTCCAAGAGATATCGATCGGAATTCTCTGCACTGTCCTGATGCATCGCTTCGTCCTGCCGAAGCTGGTGACCGACCAGTTCATCGGTAAGCTGTCAGCTACCCTGCGGGACGCTCGCCGTCTGGCGGGTGACGCGCTGAACGGAACGCCGGGCGAAAAGACCCGTGGCGATCGCAGCCGGCTCGCGGTGGATCTGCTGGCGCTGCAGGGGCTAGCGATCCACCTGCCGTACGACCCGGCTCCTGTTACGCCAAGTCACGGGAAGCTCCAGCAGCTCCATGACCGGCTGGCGCGACTGCTTCCGCTCGCGATGGAGATCGAGGACCGGATCAATGCGCTTGGGACGGAACACCGCGATCGGTCCGATGAACTGACCACGTTGCTGGGTGACGTCGAAAGCTGGATCGCCGCAGTCGATGCCGCCGAGCGTCCTGGCGCCGCAATCGAACTGATCAACCGCACGCGATCGCTCCAGGGCCACATCGGCACGAACGCCGTGACGGCTGGCGATCGGCTCGCCGTCAATCTCGCCGGCCATCTTGCCGAAATGATCGGCCTGCTGCACGACTGCGATCGTCTGGGGCGGCATCTCACGACGGCTGACCGATCGCGTGATATCTCCTCTCTCCACTGGCCGAGGCGCACCGAGGGCTACGTCTATCACCGCGACCCATGGATGGCCGGACGCGCTGCGCTGGGCGCGGTCATCGGAATCCTCACCAGCTGCGCGTTCTGGATCTGGTCGGCTTGGCCGGATGGCGGGATGGCGGTTTCAATTTTTGGCGTCTGCTGCACGCTGTTCGGGAATGTTGACGCGCCAGCGCCAAACGTCGTCAAGAATATTGTCGGCTCGATCTACGGGGTGGCCATCAGCCTCGCCTACGGCTTCGTCATCCTCCCCCGGGTCACCGACTTCAGCGTACTTGTCGCCGTGCTCGCGCCGGTCTTCCTGTTTGCCGGTTCGCTGCAGGCGCGTCCGCAGACCACGCTCATGGCGTTCGGTATCACCCTCACCGTTCCGATCCTGGCTGGCTTGGGCCCCAGCTACACCGGCGACTTCGCCCAGGCTCTCAACACGGTCATCGCGCTGTTTGCGGGCGTGATATTCGGGGTGGTGAGCATGACGCTGTTCCAGACCGTTCCGGTCGACGCGGCGATCAACCGGCTGCTCCGCTTGAGCCGGAAGGACGTCATGCGGCGAGCCCACGGTCACGCGCCTGATGAAGCGCACTGGACCAACCTGATGGTCGATCGTACTGCGTTGCTGTTCCCAAGGCTCCAGCAGTCCAAGAAGTCCTATTGCGGCGTCCTCGACGACACGCTGCACCATCTTCGCATCGGCCGTGCCGTCGGCCATCTACGCCAGAAGATGCAGCACCTCGACGGCGAGGTCGGGGACGAAGCGCGCGATCTTCTTGCGGCGATCGCCGCAAGCGTGGGCGCCCGGCCCGGCACGGAAGCTGCCGAAACCGTCGATTTGGTCCGGCGAATCGACGCCTTGATGGCGCTGATCGCTGACACCGCGCTCGCGGATCGTTCTTCACTCCTCGACCTGCTAATCGACCTCCGCTTTGCCCTGGGGCCGATTGGATCGGCGGATGCGGAGCGCGACCTATGATCGTCGATTTCGACATCGGCGGCGTCCTGATCCCCAGCCTGCTGGTGATTGCGCTCGTCGCGCTGGTCGCAACCGTCGCTCTGATCCGTTTCCTCGCGGTCGCGGGGATCTATCGCGCCTTCGTCTACCCGTCGCTTGTCGAGCTCGCCATTTTTTCAATCGTCTACGGCCTACTCGTGGAGCACATGCCATTCATCGGACTGTTCAAATGACGCCTCTTCTAACCGTCTTCGGCCGCTACACCCTGACCTTCGGCCTTGTCGCGATCGCCGCGCTCTTCGCGGCGCAATTGTGGGGGCGCTACGAGCAAAGCCCCTGGACACGGGACGGCCGCGTGCGCGCCGACGTGGTGCGTCTCGCGCCCGACGTGTCCGGCCTCGTCAGCCAGGTGCTCGTGCATGACAATGAAGAGGTCCACGCCGGCGACGTTATCTTCCGCATCGATCAGGCGCGCTATCGGCTTGCCATGAAAACGGCTGAAGCCAAAGCCGACAGCAGCAAGGCCGCGCTGGACATGGCCAATCACGATCTCGTCCGTTATCGCCAGCTCAGCGACACCACCGTTACCAGGCAGAAACTGGAACAGGTGGATACCACCATGCAGCAGACAGAGGCGACCTACCGGCAGGCGCAACTCGACCGGGATCTCGCCGCACTCAATCTGGAGCGTTCTTCGGTCAAGGCGCCCGTTGATGGTATCGTGACCAATCTGAGCATCCATCCAGGCGACTACTTGGCGGCGGGGGCGCAGGCGGTGGCGCTCGTCGACACCGCCTCGCTGCGTATGGAGGGATACTTCGAGGAGACGAAGCTGCGGCGGGTCTCGATTGGCGACCGCGCCAAAATCCGGCTGATGGGCGAGGATGCGGAGATCACCGGCCGCGTCGAGAGCATCGCTGCCGCCATCGCTGACGATCAGCGGGACGACACGCGCAATCTTCTCCCGAAAGTCGTGCCAACTTTCTCTTGGGTCAGGTTAGCACAGCGCATCCCGGTCCGGATCCGCATCGACCCGAGGCCGATGGGCATCAGGCTGATCGTGGGCAGAACGGCAACGGTCGAGATCATCCCCGCCAGCTCGACGACCAGCCCCGTCGTCGATGTGGGGAAAACCGGGACCTGACCTGCTCTTGATGAGGCGGCGGAGATCGCGTCGGTCGAATCGAATTTGAGCACACGACCGAACCGTGACCGGAAACCAGCCGTCAGCGTCCAATTTTCTCCCTTGATGTCGTAAACGATCGTGGTTCCAGGCCAGGTCAACAACGTCGCGACAACGAGGCCGACGCCTTCTCCCGACCTTGTCGGTGCAAAGCACAGCATATGTTTCCGGTCCGTCATGACGCAAATAGTGCTCGCCGTAGCAACCGAGGATGACGCCGTCGGGACGAGCAACCCGGCGTTCCGGATATCCCATTCGGAGGCCCCGCGGGCTGAGCCGTAGGTCTCGACGCTCGGCGCGCGGCATTACGATCCCAGCCCCCGCTTCCGGCCGAGCTGCCAGGACACGACCGTGCCAACGTCGTTCGACGCCCAGCGGACGAAGGCCAGAACGCTGCCGGCGCGACGGCAACGGTGCTGCGACAGCGATCGACGATCCGCTTCGAGGCCGGCTAGTCAATCCACGGCGATGATGACGTGATCCGGTTCGAACGTCACGGCGGCCTCGGCACCTTCGGCGATCGCGAGATCCTCGGCATGATGACGCTGCACCACCGCGATGATGGTCTTGCCATTGCCGATATCGAGATGAATCTCGGAGTGAACCTCGGCGTCGACGCGTCGCTTCACCAGGCCCCGGAACAGATTACATCGCACCTTCGACGCTTCAGCCAGTGCTACCAGGCGCACGAACGGGGCTTTGACCAGGGCCAACGCCTTGCGACCGGTCGCCAGCCCAAGCTGTTCGGCGGCCGCATTGGTGACGGTGGCGTGGATCAGATGTTCTTCGGAAACCTTGAGGACCACCTCGACATCGACCGGCCAACGTCGAAGGTTCACCACCTCGGCACGGAAGACGTTGCGCGCCGAGACTTTGAATCCGGCCCACAGCAGCGCCGCGTCGTCGATTTCCTCGAGCCCTTCTTCCGCGATCAGCGATGAGATCTTGGTCAGATGGTCCTCGAGACGATGGAAGACGGCGATCAGCCGGCGGCCTTCCGCGGTCACCTCGGCGGCGCCGCCAACGCGACCGCTGGTCCGCGTCACGAACGCCGGCGTCGGCAACAGGTTGTTGATGGCATCGACGGCTTCCCAGGCGGTCTTGTAGCTGAGCTCCATCGCCTTGGCGGCCTTGGTGATGCTGCCGTGTTCGGCGACCGCCTCGAGCAGGCGGATGCGGTCGCGACCGAGCAGCAAGCGACCGCCGCTGCGCAGCACCAGGAATGCATCAATCTTGTCGTCTGCCATCGCCGGAGTCGCGCCACCTGTGTCGGGCCACGACCCTAGGCCATCCGCGGACGACGGGAAAGCGCGGCGCACTATGCCGACTGTCTCGCCATCAGGCGCTCGCCGCAGCCTCTTGTTCGAGCGCGGCGAACCAGCCGACGATCGCCTCGACATCGAGGCTGAGCGCGGTCCAGTCTTCGCCGGCGAATTCGCTCCAGCCGGGCAGCATCGATTGCTCCACCGCAACCAGCGCCGGAATGCCTTCGACGAGCGCCAGCCCGATCTCCTCGCGAATGCCGCGACCTGCGAGCTCCTCCTTGGCGAAGCGTCCGAAAAACATCAGATCCGGCCGCGTTGCGATCGCCTCGGCCAGCCGGAGCCGCGCCGTGGCAAGGCCATCGGCGCTAAGAATGCACGAGGTCGATCCGGCGCCGAGATCCTGCGACAAGGCGATGGCATCGCCGCGCCCGATGTCGTCGAGCCACAGCGAAGCGCGGCCGTTGGAATGCTGCGCCCCGAACCGCGGCACCAGGCCGGCGATCCGGATTCCGGGACGGCCAGCCAGCCGATCGCGCGCCGCGGCCAATGTCTGTTCGAGCGGATCGCCTTTGCTGTGCACGACGACGGCGAGCGGATGCGGGGCCATGATGGCGATCTCCTTGATCAGATGGGGAACGGGGCGGCGCGCGTCACCACGCGACGGCCCGACGGGGTGGTCTCGAGGCCAAGCGCAAGGCCGTAAAGATCGCTGAGCCGGGCCGAGGTCAGAATCTCCTCCACGGAGCCGACCTCGAAGCGCTGACCGCGGCCGATCATGGCGACGCGGTCGGCGATCGCGAAAGCATGTTCCGGCTCGTGCGTCGACACCAGCAGCGACAGGCCTTGTGCCGCTAGCGTGCGGATCTGGTCGAGCAAGGCCAGGCGGTTGCCGAGGTCGAGGCTGGCGGTCGGCTCGTCCATCACGATGAGCTCGGTGTCCTGCACCAGCGCGCGGGCGATCAACATCAGTTGCCGTTGGCCGCCGGAGATCCGATCGGCGGATCGCTCGGCGATGTCGGCGATGCCGAGTGCCTCCAGCGCGCGCCATGCCGCCGCGACGTCGTCGCGACCCGGCGCGCTGAACAGGCCGAGCCGCGCGGTGCGACCCATGACGACGATGTCGATCACCGTATGGCTCGGATCGCCGAGGTAGGCTTGCGGGACGTGGGCGATGCGGCGCGCGATCTGCTCTCGGCTCAGCGTCGCGACGTCGTCGCCGCCGATCAGCACGCGCCCCTGCAAAGCCGGCTGCAGGCCGAGGAGGGTTTTGAACAGCGTGGTCTTGCCGACGCCGTTCGGCCCCATCAGGCAGGTGGTGCTGCCGCCGCGAAGTTCGAGATCGATGCCCTCGACCAGCGCTCGATCGTCGTAACCGATCGCCACATCCTGCAATGTGAGGCGGGCGGTCACTCGCGCCTCCAGACGTCGCGGGCGCCGCGGCGGGTCATCAGCCAGACGAACAGCCCGCCGCCGATCAGCGCGGTCAATACGCCGATCGGGATTTCGATGCGCGCCGCGGTACGCGCCAGCGTGTCGACCAGCACCATGAAGGCCGCGCCGATCAGGATCGAGGTCGGCAGCAAACGGTCGAAACGTGGTCCGACCAGAAGCCTGGCCATGTGCGGCACCATCAGCCCGACCCAGCCGATCACCCCCGACACCGCAACGACGCTGGCGGTGATCAGCGTCGCCGCGGCGATCACCACCTGTCGGGTGCGCCGGACATCGATGCCGAGCGTGCGCGCGTCGTCGTCGCCGCACGACATCACGGTGATGCGCCAGCGCAGCAGAAACAGCGGGATCAGCCCGACGGCGACGGTGGGCGCGACGATGGCGATGTCGTCGGGGCGGACGCTGGCAAGGCTGCCGAGCAGCCAATAGGTGATCATCGGCAGTTGCGAATAGGGATCGGCGACGATCTTCACCAGCGAGATCGCCGCGGCGGCGAGCGAGCCGACGACGATGCCGGCCAACACCAGCATCAGCACGTCGCCGCGCTGGCGCAGCGACCAGGCGATGGTGGCGACGATGATCACCGTCAGCGATCCGGTGATGAAGCCCATCAGTTCGATGATCGCGACCGGCAAGCCGAACAGGATGCCGATCACCGCGCCGAAGCCTGCGCCGTGCGAGACGCCGAGAATATCCGGCGACACCAAGGGATTGCGAAACAGGCACTGATAGGCCGCGCCGGCGGCCGACAGCGCCGCGCCGACGCAGATCGCGGCGGCGATGCGCGGCAGCCGCACCTGAAACAGCACCACCGCAACCTGCCCCTCGTCAGGACGACCGGCAAGCCGGTCGACAATGGCGGCGACGACGTCGCGCGGCGGAATCGAATAGGGCCCGATGCCGGCGGCGAGGATCACCACGACGACGAGCAGAGCCGAAAGCCCGATCACCACCGGCGTCACCCGCAGGTTTGCCACCTCAGTGACCAAGCCCCTGCAGCAGCCGCGCGATCTCGGCGTCGGGCACATCGACCTGATAGAACAGCCGGTAGAACTCGCGCAGTTCGGCGTTGAGATCCGACGCGACGCGGTCGGGATAGAACGCGTGGACCAGGATCGACAGCCCGATCAGGCGATTGACCGACGGCGGCAGATCGATAGTGCCGAACGGTTGGTTCGGCGCGAGAAACACCCGCCGCTTCTGCACCGCAGGAATCCCTCGCCACTCCGGGCGCTCCAGGATCAAGCGCCGCACGGCGGGATCGGTGGTGATGATGGTGTCCGGCGCCCAACCGATCACCTGCTCCGGCGACACCCGCGCGATGCCGCCGGCGTCGCGCACGCCCTCGACGACGTTGACGCCGCCGACCCGCTCGATGATCTCGGTGTTGATCGAACCGCGCGATCCGGTTTCGAAGCCGTCATTGCCGCGGGCGAGATAGACGCGAGGACGGTCCGCCGCGGGGACCGTCGCCACCACGCGGTCGACACGCGCGAAAATCGCCTCCGCGGCCCGCGCCAGCGCCTCGCCGCGTTCGCTGACGCCCAGGATCTCGGCGAACAGCCGCAAGGCTGCGGCCGTGTTCTGGAAGCGTCCGTCGATCAGCACGTAAGGAATGCCGGTCTGGGCCTGGATGCGGTCGGCCAGCGATCCGTAGGTTTCGTTGGTCGAGCCGAAATCCACGATGAGGTCCGGCCGGCTCGCCATCAGCCGCTCGGTGCTGATGGTGTCGCCGCGTCCGGTGAGCCGTCCGAGTTCGGCCATCTCCCGGGTGCTCGGCAGCAGAAAAGGCTTGTCCTCGTCGCGGGGCGCGCGGCCCCAGCCGATCATCTTTTCCGGCGCAACGACATAGAGCAGGATTCCCGCCGGCGGGCCCGAGGCGAACACCCGCCGGATGCTGTCCGGCACCTCGACGCGGCGGCCGGCGGAATCCACCACGCTGCGCGCCTGCGCGGGCGCCGCTGCGCCGACAATCAGGGCCGCGAGAGTCAGGGCGATCAGGACGGCCGCCCGCGACGCCGTGCGAAACATGGTCATGCGTCGCCGACCAGAAAGTCTCCGGGTTTCGGCGGCGCCAGCGGCACGAATACCTTGCGATCGGGCTTCAGATCGACCAGCGGGGTGCCGTTCAGACAATCCAGCCCGCGGACGAACAGGTTGTTGCCGTCGCGGCTTTCCAGGCGGACCACCGAGGTCCCGATCGGGTTGGGTCGGATCGGGGAGCGGATCGAAAAGGTGCCGTGCGGGACGCCGTCGTTGCGCGGGCACTGCTGCAACAGATCGCGCCGTGACCGGTGCAGCCAATAGAACACTTCGAGCAGCGCGCCTTCGTCGAGGCCCGCGAGCGCCGGCCCCCAGGTCTCGAAGATCTCGATCCGGCAAAGCGGTCCGTCGGCGCGGCCATGCCGCGGACAGTCGGCGAGTTCCGACCACGGCGTATGAATCCGGCCGATGAAAACCACGTCGGCATCGGCGCCGGACCAGTCCGCCGCCAATTCCCCGGGTCTGATTTGGTTATCCGCTTGCATTCGCCGCCTCGTTCCACTCGGCCGGCCCCCGCCCACTCTTTGAGTGCACCAGAGCCGGCAACCTGACTTGTATATTCTATTTACATAAACGGAACCGGCGGCGAATCCAGCGGTATTTGCTGTCGACGCGCAACATCGGATCGTTTTCTGCAATCAAACTTGCCCTGCGTGCCGAGCACATGTTGCATTTTTGACGCATTTCGGCCGCAAAATCTGGAACTTCCGCTCTCCCAGACCGATTTTCGCTACTAAATTACCTTGCGCGCACGCCTGGCGTGCATCGTGGTTCCGGACGCGTTTCCGACGATTGCCACCCCCGTAAAACCCTCCAACAGATCCTTCATGTAATTATTTTCTATAAACTCGTGGGTCCGATGCCGTTGCGCGCGAATATTCTCGGAGGGCTGTCAGCCAGCCGCCTCCCCGGCGGCGGCTGCAATCGCAGCCATTCCGGACCGAGATCGGTCCGCACTGCATCAGCCCGACAGCGTCGCGCTCCGCGTGGCGACCCGGCGGCTCCTCGCCAACCCAAACATCGCACTCCCAGCCGGCCGCGCGCGCTGTGGTGCCTCTCACTTCGACGCGGAAAACAGCCTTGGGGGGCGCAATGAAAACCATGAAACGGATCACCATCCTGCTCGCGGGCGCGGCGACGGTCTCGGCCGTCGATGCGGCGTGGGCGGGCAATGACGGCGTCTACGAACTCGGCCAGATCAACGTCACCGCGGCGCCCGAGCAAGGCTCGGAATTCGGCGCCTTCGGCGGCAGCACGATTAGCAACGCGCAGACCGAGCGCTTCAACAAGGGCTCGCTCGACAAGGCGATCGACCTGGTGCCCGGGGTCAGCGCCGCCACCACCGGCACGCAACGCAACGAGACCAACATCTACGTTCACGGCTTCGATCGTCTGCAGGTGCCGCTGTCGATCGACGGCGTCCGGATCTATCTGCCGGCCGACAACCGCCTCGACTTCTCGCGGTTTCTGACCGACGACATTTCGCAGATCCAGATCGCCAAGGGCTACGTCTCGGTGCTGGATGGCCCGGGCGGGCTCGGCGGCGCGATCAATCTGGTCACCAAAAAGCCGGTCAAGGCGTTCGAAGGCGAATGGCGCAGCCAAGCTGAATTCGGCAACGACGGCGCCTTCGACGGCTTCAAGAACTACGGTCGCGTCGGCAGCAAGCAGGACAACTACTATTTCCAGGCCAGCGCGGCGTGGCGCAAGCTCGAGGGCTGGGAGCTGCCGTCGAGCTTCTCGCCGACCGCGATCGAAAACGGCGGACGTCGCGATTATTCCGCCTCCAACGATTGGAGCGTCAACCTGAAGGCCGGCTGGACGCCGAATCCGGAGGACGAATATTCGATCAATTTCATCCGGCAGAACGGCAAGAAGGACGCGCCGTACAATGTCGAGCCGACCGCGTCGCCAAAATACTGGTCGTGGCCGTATTGGAACGTGCAGATCCTGTCGGCGGCGACCAAGACGGCAGTCGGCGA
This sequence comes from Rhodopseudomonas palustris BisB18, assembly GCF_000013745.1. Classification (GTDB taxonomy): domain Bacteria; phylum Pseudomonadota; class Alphaproteobacteria; order Rhizobiales; family Xanthobacteraceae; genus Rhodopseudomonas_A; species Rhodopseudomonas_A palustris_F. Next base: position 2,159,204 of record NC_007925.1, on the reverse strand, counting down.
TGACGCCTACGTCAAGACCCGGACGTTCTGGGAGACCTTCGACAACGCCATCGACATGTGGGACGACCCCGCGCAGACCCAGCGCTATTCGTCCAGCGCGGCGCGGTCGATCTATCAGGACTGGGCGGTCGGCAACTCCATCGAGATCGGCAAGGATTTCGGCACCCTCGACACCCTCAAGCTGGCGACGCATATCCGGCGCGACAACCATTCCGAATGGAACGAGACGTTCACCGACCAATACGGCTTGAACGCCACGACGACGCCGAAGAGCGCGACCTGCAGCACCAGCAAGGCCTCGAGCCACAGCTGTTTCGTCGAGCCGACCCAGGTCTCCACCGAGGACACCTATTCGGTCGGGTCGGAAAACACCGTCCACATCACCCGCGACTTCGACTGGGTGCAGGGCATCGGCTATGACTGGCGGCATCTCAGCAAGGCCGAGGACTATTCCCTCGGACAATACAAGTCGCCGGTCTATTACGCGCCGTACTGGATCAACTACCGGCTGACCGACGATTCGGCGTTCAACTGGCAGACCGCGGCGATCTGGCGCTATTCGGACACGGCGAAGCTGTTTCTGAACATCTCCGACCGCACCCGCTTTCCGACGTTGTCGGAGCGGTTCAGCTCGAAATTCGGCACCGCGGCGTCGAATCCGGAATTGGCCCCGGAACGCGCGGTGAATTATCAGATCGGCTGGACCAATGCCTTCGCGCCGAACAGCCAGGTGTCGGTTCTCGGCTACTACGCGACCGTCACCGACATGATCCAGTCGGTCGCGACGGGGAAATCCTATACCGACCCGATCTCCAAGAAGGTGTCGGCGATCACCCAGAACCAAAACGTCGGCGACGGCTACCGCTACGGCGTCGACTTCGCCGTCGACTACGCCGTCAACGCCACGCTGATGCTGGGCGGCAACGTCTCCTACATCCACAACCAGCTCACCAACCCGAGCGATCCGACGGTGCAGCAGACCGGCATTCCGACCGTGAAGGGCATGCTGTATGCGAGCTACAGCCCGATCGAGTCGGTGACCCTGACGCCGAGCCTGCAATATGCCGACGAGCGCTGGTCGCAGAAGAACCAGGTGATCGCCAACAAATCGGTCAACAGCTACGTCAAGACCGGCGCCTATCTGTCGGCCAATTTCGCCGCCGAATACCGGATGCGCGACAACCTCACCTGGTCCGGCGGGGTGAAGAACATCTTCGATCAGTACTACGCCCTCGCCTGGGGCTATCCGGAAGCCGGGCGAACCTTCTATGTCGGCATGAAGGCGACGTTCTGAGCCGTCGGGACTTGCGACCGCCGCTTCCGGCGGGGCCAGGACATAACGCAAGCTTGGACCGCGCCGGATCAATCTCGGCGCCCCGCTTTCGAGCGGGGCGTTCAGCGCGCGCGGTTCGCTGTAGCTGTTTGCCCCTCACAGCTGGTCGAGTCTTCCGAGCAATGCGCGCAGAGTTGGCAGTCGTGCCGGCGGTTGCTGAAAACCTCTAAAGAACGAAAGAGAAAAGTCTACAGAGGCGGGCTGACATCACGCCTCAGCGGTTGAACCTGACCGGGACCGACAGCGAGATCGACGAGCCGCCGACATTGGCGGGCGGCGGCGGCACCGGGCTGGCACGGCGAACCAGGCCGACCGCCTCGGCATCGAGCGCGGCGTCGCCGGACGATCCAACCAACCTGGCCGCGCGCACCTCCCCGGACCGATCGATCGTGAAGGCGACCTGTGCCATGCCGGCACCGCCGCCGGGAGGAAACCGCTTGTGTCGGTTGAGATGTGCCATCAATGCGCCACGCCACGACGCCGCTGAAGCCGACGACGTCGAAGCCCCCGCCGCCGGCGCGGCCATGCGATCGGCGCTCTGCGCCTGCGCGGCCGGCGGCGCCGAGGTCTGCGTCGCTTTGGAGCGGTCGGGGTTGATCGGCTTCGTGCGCTCGGCCTCGCGTTTTTTCTTCGGCGGCGGTTTCTTCTCCGGCTTCGGCGGCGGCGGCAGCACGGCGGCGGCCTCCAGCTTGGCGGTGTCCGGAAGCTTGATGTCCGGCGGCTTGTCCTCGACTGGGACCTCCGGCTCGGGCTCGGCTTCGGGTTGCGCCTCTGTGAGCTGCGGCCCCGGCGCCACCTGCTCCGTCGACTCCGGTGCCACCGCGAGCGGCGCCAGCTCCATCATCAGCGCGGCCGGCGGATCGCCCGCGGCCTCCGCCGGCTTCCAGTTCAACCCGGCCATCACCGCCGCGACATGAAGTCCCGCGACCGTCACGGCCGCAAGCAGCCAGCGCACTCCGGCGCGCGGCGACACGCGGTCAGGCCCGGCGTCGGGATCGTGCCAGCCGAATATCATGGCCGCGGCGCTTGCGGCATCGCCGGCGTGGCGGCAATGGCACCGCCCGCCCCAAGGTCTTCCAGCGCAACCAGCGCCACCTTGAGATAGCCGGCACCGCGCAGCAGGTTCATCACCGCCATCAGTTCGCGATACGGCACCACCCCGTCGGCGCGCAGGAACACGCGTTGCTCGCGATCGCTCGCCGTCTGGCCGTCGAGCGCGGCCTGCAACGCCTCGCGGGCGATATCCTGGTTGCCGAGCGCCAGCGACAGGTCCGGCTTGACGGTGAGATACACCGGCTTGTCGGGCCGCGGCTGCGGCTGCGCGGTGGAGGTCGGCAGATCGACGCCGACATCCACCGTCGACAACGGCGCCGCCACCATGAAGATGATCAGCAGCACCAGCATCACGTCGATGAACGGCGTGACGTTGATTTCGGACAGTTCGGCAAGGTCGCCGTCGTGCGGGTCTTTCAACGTCACCGCCATGATCGGCTACTCCGCCGCCAGCCAGCGCGAGCGCGCCGGTGCGGCCCGCCCGGCGGGCGCAGCCTTCTGTTGCCGCTCGAGATCGCGCGACAGATGCTGCAGTACCTCGCCGGAAGCATCCGACAACAGCGCACGATAGCCGGCGATGGCGCGGGCGAACACATTGTAGATGATCACCGCGGGGATCGCTGCGACGAGCCCGATCGCGGTGGCGAGCAGCGCCTCGGCGATGCCGGGCGCCACCACCGCGAGGTTGGTGGTCTTGGTCTGCGCGATGCCGACGAACGAATTCATGATGCCCCACACCGTGCCGAACAGGCCGATGAACGGCGCGGTCGCCCCGATCGTCGCCAGCAGCCCGGTGCCGCGCGCCATGTCGCGGCCGGCCTCGGCCTCGATCCGCGACAACGCGATGGCGAGCCGCTCCTTGACGCCCTCCGCAGACAGATCGTTCGAGCGCTCGGTCTCGCGCAACGCCGCCTGCGCCAGATCGGCGACCGGACCATCGCGGGTCCAGTCCGCATCGATCTGCTGCCTGGCCTGTACCAGGCTGTCAGCGCGCTGCAGTTTGCGCACCGCGCTGCGCGCCCTGCGCTTGGCGCTGGTGAGTTCGACGATCTTCACCAGCCACACCGTCCAGGTCGCCAGCGAGGCAAGCGCCAGCCCGACGATCACCGCCTTGACGATGTTGTCGGCGGCGAGGAACATCGCCCAGGGCGACAGATCATGCGGCAGCCCGGTGGGGACCGCGAGCGGCGTCGGCGGCGGCGGCAATGTCGCATCGCCGGGCGATGCGGCGTCCTGCGCCGAGGCCGGCAGCTGAACCAGCGCGAGCAGCAACCCCAGAGTCAGTCGGCGCGTCAGATTCTTCATTACATTCCGCCTTTTCTATCCGACTCATTCGGCCCACTCCGATCATCCGAGCGGGCAACGATCCTCGCCAACGTGATGCGCACAACTTGCCACGCGGTCACTTGCGGAGCGCTCTGACCTGCGGCCGGCGGTACCCGCCGCAGTGGACGTCGTCACCGCCGGCATCGCCCGCCGACACAATCGCCGTCGTCAACCGCACTTCGCCGACAACACGACGCCGCAGCACACGTTGAACAGTTCTAAAGCGCAGCTCGATGTGAGTAGGATTAAGGTTGTTCGCCACGCCCCGCAATCTTGCGCGCTTACAATCAATCTAAGCTATCGGCTTCACGTTGCGCCGATCGCCGCTTGCAACGAGCGCAAGGCCACAATTAGTTGCCACCAAGCATTGACCCGTGTGGAGCGCGTGCTGCAAAGTTCAGACAAGTCGAGCAACGGCGGTGGCCGCAATGCCCACGGCCTCTCCTGCTGGAAAGCCAACGACCAAGCTCAACTACGGCACCGCCGTCTTGCGGTCCCGGGCAGAACCCGCTTGCAGTTTGTATTCGTTCTAATTGATTGTCGTTGAATGCGAATCCGCTTCTGCTAATAGCCCTTCTCAATCTGGGCACGACGCCGGACGCTCAGGAGACGGGTACGCATCGATCGTGGGAACAGGCCAGGCCGACGGACCGATGGTCATCAATCGCAGCCAACTGCGGATTCCGCGGCCGGTCCGGACCATCATCGTGCCGGCGGATGGCGCCGCGTTGGCAGGGGCCGCGGCATGCTTGCGGTCTTGAACAACGTCTTCTTGCATCATCGCAAATCGCTGATGTGGAGCGCCATGCGGATCGTCCGCGATGCGCAGGCGGCCGAGGATGTCGCCCACGAAACCTATCTGCGGGCCCGCAAGGCGATCGAAGCCGGACCGATCGATCACATCGAGGCATTCCTTCACCAAACCGCGCGCAACCTGGCGATCGATCACTTGCGGCGCAAGAAATTGCGCGGATCGTTTGAACGAAACGATCATCCAGACACCACGGTGATGAACGTGCCGGCCAATGTGCCGTCGCCGGAGGACGCGCTGATCCAGCGCGAGCGGCTGAAATTGCTGGATCAGGCGTTGGCCCAGCTTCCCAAGCGGGCGCAGAGCGTTTGGATTCTCAGTCGGGTCAGAAAATGGCCTTATCCAAGGATCGCCGAACATCTCGGAGTGTCGCAAAACACGGTTTTCAATGATCTCAAACTTGCGGTCGGACATTGCCACGATGCGCTGGCACGGATCGACCGCAGATGACGGCGCAGGCCCAGCGTCGCGGATCGCAATGGAATGCAACGAATGGACGCGCGGTTCGCCGACGAAGAACACCTCCTTTTGTGAGATTTCAATCTGCCGAACGTCTCAGCTATAACACCGCGCGATACACCAGCTTTGTTTCGGATGACCTGAGTGGAACATGATCGGGCCAAACGCCCCGCGCCAGAAACGCATTATGTCCATCCCGATCCGGTGACGGACGCGGCGCTGGACTGGTTTGTCCGCTTGCAGGCGAGCCCCGAGGACGCGGCGGTCAGCGACGATTTCGCGCGATGGCGAAACCAGAGCCCAAACCACGCCGAAGCCTTCGCGAAGCTCACGCAGATCTGGACCTCCCCCGAAATCGAACTCGCCACCCAGCGCCTCGCGCAGCGTAGCGTCCACCCGCTGCCGATACGGCGGAGGTCTCCGCCTCGCAGGCGCTGGACGCGGTCGATCACCGCGATCGCCGCGGCCGCGCTGATCGCGATCGGGCTGCAGTGGGTCCCGGCGTTGATCATCCAACGGCAGGCCGATTACATGACGGCGACCGGCGACCGGCAGCAGGTGATCCTTCCCGATGGCTCGCGCATGACCCTGAACACCGCGTCGGCCGTCGCGTTGCGCTTCAGCAACGGCGAGCGATCGGTGCGGCTGCTGCAGGGCGAAGCATTTTTCGACGTCGTGCCGGACGCGACGCATCCATTCACCGTGGCGGGTCGTTTCGCGGAGGTCGGGGTCAAGGGGACGGCGTTTTCGGTGCGAACCGACGACCAGCAAGACGTCGTCGTTCTCGCACGCGGCTCCGTCGAGGTGGCCCGGCTGCCGGACCGGGCCGAGACCGCGCGGCTCGAGCCGGGCTATTCTGTTTCCGCTTCGGCAACGGCGCTGTCCGGCGCCAGCCACATCGACATCGCCAGCTCGCTGGCCTGGCTAGACGGCCGCATCGTGTTCAACGATCGTCCGCTCCGGCAGGTGTTGGACGAGGTCAAGCGTTACTATCCGCGGCCGGTTCTGATTGCTGATCGTCGGATCGGCGACGTCACCGTCAGCGGCAGCTACCGTCTGGCGAATCCGGAAGGCACCATCCGATCGCTTGCAATGGCGGCGGGCGCAACGGTGACGCGCATTCCTGGAGGCCTCCTAATTCTGCGTTAAATTCGCAACTTCCGTTGTGAGATTTGCTTCGCCCATTCGTCGAGTTTGACAGGAGCCGCCCTATGCGCGCGCGGACCGGCTCGCAATTCATGACGAAGAGGGATTTTTCCAATGGAGTTCGGTTTCGGCGTGGGCGCCTCAAATGCGATTAATAACGACAGAGTGACAAAACGCGCGCGTCGGCTGCTGCCCACCCTGATCTCCACCACGATGCTGGGCAGCGCCAGTCTGTTCGCCGCGACCGCGGCCACCGCGCAGCAAGCCCAGCCGCCGGCCGCTCAGCTGGTGACCCTCGCCATCCCCGCACAGCCGCTGGCCTCGGCAATCGCCGCCTTCATTCGAACGACCGGGTGGGAGGTCGGCTATTCCTCGCAGATCGTCGGCGGCAAGACCTCCTCGGCGGTGTCCGGCGTGATGCCGCCGCAACGCGCGCTGCAGACGCTGCTGGCCGGCACCGGGCTTCGCGTTCGTGCCACCGGCCCGACCACCGTCGCTCTGGTCGATCCCAGGATGACCGCGATCGACGCCATCGCCGGCGACGGCGTCATCGCGATCGATACGATCAACGTCGACGGACAGTCGGCGTTCGAACATGTCGACGGCTACGTCGCGCAGAACGCGTCGACCGGCATGAAGGGCGACATCCCGATCCTGCAGACCCCGCAGGCGATCTCGGTCGTCACCTCCGATCAAATCAAGGACCAGGGCGCCCAGAGCATCAACGAAGCGCTGCGCTACACCGCCGGCGTCCGCACCGAGGCCAGCGGATCGCAGGCGCTCGACAATCCGCTGTACGTCCGCGGCTTCTTGCAGAGCAGTCTCGACACCTATCAGGACGGGCTGCGCAGCGTCACCCCGGGCTATTTCGGCTTCTTCGCCACCGATCCCTACGGCCTGGAGCGCGTCGAGGTGCTGAAAGGGCCGACCTCGGTGCTGTTTGGACAACAGACCCCCGGCGGCCTGATCAACGCCGTCTCCAAGCGGCCGACCGCCAATCCGGTCAACGAAATCGAGCTGACCTATGGCAGCTTCAACCACGCCCAGACCGCGTTCGACATCGGCGGGGCCAGTCCCGACAAGTCGCTGCTGTATCGCTTCGTCGGCCTCGGCCGCAACGCCGACACCCAGGTCGACTACGTCAAGAACGATCGGGTGTATTTCGCACCCAGCGTCACCTGGCTCCCCAACCCGGACACCAACCTCACCGTGCTGACCTCCTACCAGCGCAACGAAGGCGATTTCTACGCCCAGGTTCCGGCGGCGGCGGTGCTGCTGCCGAACCGATACGGCCATATCCCGTTCAGCCGGTTCCTTGGCGAACCGAGCTGGGAGGGCGAGACCTCCGAGCGCACGGCGCTCGGCTACGAGCTGGAACATCGCTTCAACGAGACGGTGAAATTCGAGCAGAATTTCCGTTACACCCACATGACCAATCATCGGCAATATCTCCAAGCGTCGGGCGCCCTGGTGAACGAGCGAACCCTCAATCGCCGCTACACGCTTCGCGACATCGACAGCGACGCCGTCACCGTCGACAACCGCCTGAGATTCAATTTCGACACCGGTCCGATCGAGCACAAGGCGATCGTCGGATTGGACTATCTGTGGGGAACGTCGCATTGGCTGGAACAGAGCGGCGCCGCTGCTTCGATCGATATCTTCAATCCGGTCTACGGCGCGGTCGTCAACACCAACGCCTACACCAGCAGGTCGCTGCAGGACATCACCGCTTCGCAGGCCGGGCTCTATCTGCAGGACCAGCTGAAGCTCGACAAGTGGTTGCTGACGCTGGGCGTCCGCCAGGACTGGGCCTGGCGCGACACCGACAATCTGATCGCCAACAGCTCCCGATCGCAGGACGACGGGGACTTCACCAAGCGGGCGGGGCTGACCTATCTGTCGAAGTTCGGGCTTGCGCCCTACATCAGCTATGCCGAATCATTCACGCCGGTGGTCGGCACCGATCGGCTTGGCAATTCCTACCTGCCGGAGACCGGACAGCAATATGAGGTCGGCGTGAAGTACCAGCCGACCGGCTACAACAGCTTCGTGACCCTGAGCGCCTTCGACCTTCGCCGTCAGAACGTCCAGACCATCGACCCGGTCAACACCAACTACTCGGTGCAGACCGGAGAGGTTCGGGTTCAGGGCGTTGAAATCGAGGCGGTCGCCAGCCTCGATAGCGGCTGGAGCCTCACCGCGGCTTACACTTACACCGACGCGGAGATCACCAAGACCAATACCGCCGGCCAGATCGGCAACACGCCCTACCGCGTGCCGGCGCATTCGGCGTCGCTCTGGTTGAATTACGAATTCCAGACCGCCGCGCTTGCCGGCTTCGCGGTCGGCGGCGGCGTCCGCTACATCGGCGAAACCTGGGGCGACGACGCCAACAGCTTCAGGGTTCCGGAATTCACCCTGGTCGACGCCGCGCTGCGCTATGATCTCGGCAAGAAATTCCTGGCGATGAAGGGATTCACCGCCAGCGTCAACGTCACCAACTTGTTCGACAAATACTACGTGCCGGCGTGCTTCACCGTCAACGCCTGCAATTACGGCTCGTCGCGAACTATCATGGGCAAGCTGGCCTACCGATGGTGAGATGACCGCTCCGACCACGCGGCCTCGCGCGCCGCGTGGTCAGCCTGCCAGGGATTTCACGCGCGATGACCGGCGTCGCCCAGCCAAGCCTCATGCGACGCCGCTGCCACCGACCCGATCGGCGAGCGCTTGGAAGCGCTGCAATTGATCGGCGCGCAGCGCCCCAGTCTCGTCGCGGCCGACGAACACCTTGAACATGATGCCGCCCTCGGCGTTCAGAAACGCGAGGAAGGCGGTGGCCTTGCCCATGAATGGGCGCTCGACGAAGGCCACCGCGGCGCAGCGCTCGTGCCGCAGATGGCCGTGCAGGCCCTTGGGTTGCATCAGGTTGAAATAGCCGCGAGCGATCTCGCCTTGGGGGATCGCGCCGGTGAACTCGAAGATTGCGTCCACGGTGTGCACGATTAGCGTGACCTCGCCCCACTGCGCGATGTCCCGCATCGCCGGCACGAAGGCATCGCCCGGCCCGATCCGCACCATTCGGTCCGGAAGGGCCTCAAGCACGGTTCGCGGCGAGACGTTGCGCTCGCGCGCGACCTCCTCGATCACCGCACCGGGATTTTCAGCAAGGTAGGTCGCGAGCGCGACGAGATCGGTCCTCAGCATGGCAATTTCCTTCAATGGATTGGCACCGCGCGCCGCTCATGCCGCCGCGCTGGATTTGCGTTCCGAGCGGATCACCTCGAAGCCCTCGAATTTCGGATGGCCCAGGTAGATGCTCGGGCCCGCGCTGTCGTTGCCGGCGCGGGCATGCGAGCGGCGGAACTGTTCAGACGTCGTCCAGGCTTCGAACGCGGCCTTGTCGATCCAGGTGGTGTGGGTCGAATACAGCGTGTGATCCTCGGCTTGCGGTCCTTTGAGCAGATGAAACTCGACGAAACCTGGCATTTGGTCGAGATAGGATTCCCGCCTCGCCCAAATTTCTTCGAACGTTGCCTCAGACCCGGTCTTCACCTGAAACCGATTCATTGCGATGAACATTGTTCTCTCCTGTGAAATTGACTGCCGGGCGCAAGATGGCTGGGTGGCATTTCGCTGGATGAGCCGCGTCGGGGCACCGACGCGGCTCGGAGGTTCAGAGACAGATGATGCGAGCTAAGCGCCTCCGAAATGGACTTTCAATCCTCCCTTGTAGACGATGCCGGGACCGGGGCTGCTCCAAATGGCATCGTTTTGCGTGGTCCCGTCGCTTGCCGAGCTAGGAATTGCATACGGCCGATAGTACTCGTTCAGAACGTTGTCGACCGAAAAGCTCAACGTGATGTCGGCGGTCGGTTGGTAGGTCACATAGAGGTTGACCAGATCGTACGCGGTCGACGGCAGATATCCAACCGGGATATCGGTATTGGCGGCGACCGCCGACCATAGCGCCGCAATCGTCAGCTTTCGTTCCAGGAACCGCACTCCCCCGCTGGTCGTCACCTTGCGCGGCTGCACGGTGGCCAGGCCGATATTGGTCTGCGTGTTCTTGCCGTGCTGCACGGTCGCCGACACGCCAGCGAACCATTGTCCGGCGTCGTACATGGTTTCGGCCTCGAAGCCCTCGATCCGGGCGTGCGGCGTGTTTTGGTACTGATAATATTTGCTCGACGTTCCGGAAATCGGGAAGCCCATGAAGATCGACGTATATCGTTCCGGGGTCGATGCGACGAGATCGATGTAGTCGTCGATATCGTTGCGGAACAGATTGAACTTGCCGCGGAAGCTGTCGCCCGCCGTGAACACGCTGTCGTATTTCAGGTTGACGCCGACCTCTTTGTTCTTGCCGACTTCCGGCCGCAAGGCGGCGTTGGGCAGAAAGCAGAACAGCCCCGAGGTGCCATCCGGACAGTTGAACAACACCGGGCCGCCGCCGGTGGCGTGCCCGCCCGAGATCAGCGTCTCGGTGATCGAGGGGGCGCGATAGCCCTCGGCGTAGCTGACATAGGGCGTGAAACCCTGCAGCGGCGTGACGCCGACGGAGATCTTTGGCGACAGGCGTTCGCCGCTGGCGCTCGTCGCGCCCGAGGCGAGTTCATAATGATCGTAGCGCAGCGCGCTGACCACCTCGAGCCACGAGGAATAGTTGTTCTTCAGCTGCACGAAGCCGCCGGATACGGTGCGCGTTCCGCTCGGCGTGGTGATGTTGGAATTGCCGCGGCTGTCCCAGGTTGAAACGTCGTCCTGGAAGGCATCGACGCCGTAGGTGACGGCGTTGCGCCAGTCGCCGAGATCGAAACGGCTGGTGTTGTTGACGTCGAACCCGATGGTGTCCAGCAGATAGCCGCGCCTGTCGCCGACGCAGCCGGAGATGTTGTTGCCGGGATTGGCAATCGTGCAGACGCCGCTGCCGGCTGAGATCCGGTTGTTGTAGGTCTTGACCTGATCGTTGTCGGTGCGATTGCCGTACAGGCTGATATTCCAGTCGAACCACATGTCGTCTGGCTTGGAGTATTTCCAGTTCAGCGTGCCGGTGTAGTTCTTGGCGTCGGAATCGTAAACCGAGGACCCGGCGATCGCACTCGCCGGCGCCGCCGTAGTGGTCGCGCCGCGGTTGAACTGGCCGATGCTGTATTGATAGTCCTGGAACACGCCGCCGAATTTGATCTCGTGGCCGTCGGCGGGCCGCACCGTGAGCTTGAGCAGCCCCGCGGCGATCTCGTTGCCGGTGTTGCCGATTTCGGTGCCCGCGCCGTCCTTGTAGTTGCCCTGGGTGCGGTAGACCGCGCCGCCGAACACGTCGACGGTGGGATCGACGCGGACACCGCCGAACACCGAGCCGAGCCCGCGACCGTTGTTGGAGCCGACCGCGCCGTTGAGGTCGACGCCCCAACGCTCGCCCGGCCGCAGCACGTCGTTGATGTCCTTGGTCCGAAACGACGCCACGCCGCCGATCGCGCCTGAGCCGTAGATGTTCGCGGTCGGCCCGCGCACCACGTCGATGCTGCCGATCAGTTCCGGGTCGAGGAAGAACGAGCCGTTGGCGTTATGGCCGGTGCGCTGATAGTTCTGCCGCGCGCCGTCGACCACCACCGCGACCCGGCCGAAATCCTGCAGGCCGCGGATATTGATCGCGGTCGCCGGATCGTCGCCGCGATCCTGGAACGACACCCCGGGCACGGCGCGGAACACGTCGGCCAGCCGGTTCGGCTGAATGCCCTGGATTTGCTCCAGCGTCACCACGCTGACCGGGGCCAGCGCGTCGATCGCCCTCTCTTCAGTCTTGCTGGCGGCGACGGTGATGACGTCGAGCGACTGATAGGTCGGCTGGCCGATCTGCGCGCGCGCCTGAAGCGCCGCAGGTGCCGGCTCGACCACCGCACGCTTGCGCTTGGCCGGCTTGGGTTTTGCCGGTTGCGGCGCCTGCGCTTCCGGCGCCGCCGATTGTGCGTAGCTTGGCGCGGTGGCCAGCGAAACAACAGATACAGATAGAAGTAACGCGCAGGCGCGCGTGCTCAGCCCCAGCATGACAGCCCCGAATTCCTGTGAGTTACGGCTGGCGGGCGTCGCCCTTTCGGGCAGCTGGCTGGCAGTGGCAACGCTGGCTTTTGCCAACGGTTGTCATTTGGTAACGGTAGCGTGGGACCCGGTCAACCAAGCCGCCGCTCAGTTTAAAGCAATTGTTAATCACGACGGGGTGCCGCGACCTTGCCCATCGTTCGGCGGTCAGATCGCCGCCGAGGTCAGCAAAAATTCCTGGATGTCGCTCGGCTCGGCCGGCAGGCTGCCGCGGTCGACGGCCGACAGAATGCGACCGATCGTGGCGGGCGTGGACAACGCCGTCAGCACCAGCTGGGCGAGGGCGGCGCGGCCGATCCGGCCGTGCACCCGCGGATCGTCGTACAGCGCGCCGGTGGCGGTGGCCTCCGCGTCGGTCAAGCCTCCTGGCCGGATGATGGTCCAATCGAGATCGAGGCCGCGCAGATGATCCTCCGCACGGGTCTTGGCATCGAGCACCGGCCCGATCGCCGCGACGATGCGCTCGGATGCATAGCGACGACTGTCGCCGCAGCCGAGCGACGAGATCTGGATCACGCGGCGCACGCCGGCCGCCTGCGCCGCGTTGGAAATCGCGATATTGCCGACCTCGTCGACCAAGGGGCCGACCGGCGACATGCCGCCGATCGCTGAGATGACGGCATCAGGCGCCACCGCCCGAACCACCCGCGCCACATCGCCGGCGTCCGCCAGTTCCGCCACGCTCCAGCCGTTGGGCGCCGACAGAGCCGGCAACTGCAAGGGGTCGCGTCCACTGGCATGCGCCAGCCAGCCGAAGCTCTCTGCCAGATCGACCAGATGGCGCCCGGTGCGACCGGTGGCGCCGAAAATCAAAACTCGCATGCGGATGTTCCGGCGTTTGAGAGATGTGAGCTAGCGCATCTCGCGCGGCGCTTCATCATGATTAGCCTCCTTCGCCCTTTGCCGACGGCGCCGATCGTAGCGCGGCATAGAAGCCGCCGGTCAGTTTGGTGATCCAGAATGCGCCGGCGCGGCTCGGCTGGAAATGGTCTTTGACGATCTCGCCGAGCCCGACCTCGGTCCAGTTCGCCAGCAACGGTGCCGCCGCGACGCGAAACCCCGGATGCAAGCTCTCCACCGCGGCGAGATCGAGCCGCCCGGCCTCGAGGCCCGCGGTGATCACCGCTTGCGCGGCATATTGCAGCGGCACCCGCGACAGCCCCTCCACCGGGGCCACGCCCTGCGCCAGCATGGCGCGGCGCTGCTCGACGTCGATCACATTGCGCCAACGATAACCGTGCGCCTGCCCGCCGGCGCCCGGACCGAACGGCAGGCAGGCCGATCCCTGCTTGATCAGGGCGTTGTAACGGTTCTGCTCGTGCGGCGAGCGGATCAGATGCGACTGATAGGCCTGCCGCCAGCCGAACCCCAGCAACCGATCGACGCCAGCGGCGTAGTCCCGCGCCTGCGCGGCGATGTTGGCCGCGGGCGGCAACTTGCCATGCTCGATCGCGGTGGCGAGCGGGCCGCCGGGAAACAGGTTGAGCGCATACAAGGTCACGCCATCGAGCCCGACGGCGTTGGCGATGTCGATGTCGCGCAGCCAGCCGTCGTGATCCTGTCCGGGCAGGCCATAGATCAGATCGCACACGATACTGGCACGACCGAGCCCGACCAGATCCTCGAGAAACGACGCCACCTCCGGCCCGGACTGTTTGCGTCCGAGCCGGCGGCGGACAGCGGTGGAGAAGGTTTGCACGCCGAGCGAGATCCGGGTCGCTCCGGCCTCCAGCACCGCAGCCGCCTTGGCCACGCCGAAACCGTGCGAGCGGCCCTCCAGCGTGATCTCGCAATCCGGCGTCAACGGCAACAATTGCCGCAGGCTGCCGATCAGCCGAACGAGCTGTTGGTCCGGCAGCGCCGAGGGCGTGCCGCCGCCGATATAGACCGCCTCGATCGGCGCCGACGCCACCAACGGCGTCGCCGCCTTGGCGGCGATTTCGGCAATCACGTCGTCGACAAAGGGCTCTGCGACCTCCGGTCGCCAGACATTCTGAAAGAAGCCGCAGAACAGGCAGTGGTTCTGACAGTAAGGCATATGGATATAGGCGATCGCAGGCGCGCTACGCGGCGTCGCGAACAATCGCTCGAAGGCGGCCGCGGCCTCGCTCGCCGCAACCTCGATGCTGCCGTGCCATGGCGGCGAGAACTCTCGACCGCTGAACGCCTGCGTCAAGGCATCGCGACCGGGCTCGACAAGGAAGGCACTGACCGGCTTCGGCCCGCCATGCGGATGGCCGCGCCCCATCACGGCGTGCGGGGGTGCGGCCAACGCCGACGCCGCGGCGATCGCCGTCATCGGTCGCACGACCGGCTGTGGATCGCGCAATTACCCAACAAATCACACGCGGTTTTCCCGGCATCGCCGCGCAACGCCAAGACGCGCAACGCCAAGACATGCAACGCCAAGACATGCCACTCCCCGCCCCCGTCAACCATCGCAGCTCCACTGATCTATTATCTGGGCGTGGCTGGCGGGCGATGCAGGAAATGCAGGTAGCTTGCTGGCTGCCGAATGTCTGGCGGCAAGGGATAGTTCCATCGCCGCGAATGCCAACGTCGCGTAGCACGCGGCCATCGTCAAGCGGACGACAAACCATTTTATAACGATTGTAAACCGCAACTGGCCCGGATGGCGTATAAGGCTACTAATTGCCATCCTCAAAGGCGAATGAAATCAATGATCTTCAGATCTGGAAACGATGACATCGACCCTGCAACTTCGGGAAGCGCGGCATCGGTTGCCGGACGCTCGATCACCGTCAGCGGCAATCGTCTCGATAGCCGACAGCTCTTCAGCTCCGATCGCGAGATCCTCATCGCACACGGCGAGGAGACCTATCGCTTGCGGCTGACCTCGCAAAACAAGCTGATCCTGACCAAATGAGCCGCCGCGCTTTCAAACCGTTTTCATGGTCCGCGGGACGCCACTTCGCGTTCGTGGCGACGATGATCTGCGGCGTGGCCGCGCCCCTCGCGGCCGTCCACGCCGGCGGCGTCGTGGTCCGCGACGCGCGAGATCGCGATGTGGAGATCGAAGATCCCTCGCGCATCATCGCCATCGGAGGTTCGATCACCGAGGTTCTGTTCGCGCTCGGTCTTGACGGCCGGATCGCGGGAGTGGATTCCACCAGCCTGTATCCGCCGACTGCGCTGCAAGAAAAGCCCAATGTCGGCTATCTGCGGCAGCTGTCCCCGGAAGGCGTGATCGGGTTGAACCCGACGCTGATCCTCGCCATGCAGGGCGCAGGCCCGAAGGAAACCATGCAGGTGATCGAAGCCGCACGAATTCCGCTGGTCGTGGTTCCGGAGGATTTCTCCGAGCAAGGCCTGCTCGACAAGATCAGCCTGGTCGGCCACGCCATGGGCGCCGATCGCGGCGCCGCCTGCCTCACCGCCGCGGTGTCCGGCGATCTGGCGAAACTGCGCGAGCTGCGCGCCAGGGTGACGAAGCCGGTGCGGGTCATGTTCGTGATGGCGCTGGTCAATGGCCAGGCGATGGCCGCCGGCCACAACACCGCGGCCGACGAGATCATCAAGCTGGCCGGCGGCATCAATGCGGTCGACGGCTATGACGGCTACAAGCTGATCAACGACGAAGCCATCGTCGCGTTGCGGCCGGAGGTAGTGCTGTCGATCCAGCGCAGCAAGGATTCGCTCGAGGCCGAGGCGATCTACCATCATCCCGCCTTCGCGCTGACACCGGTGGCCGCGAACAAGGCCTTCATCTCGATGGAGGGCCTCTATCTGCTGGGCTTCGGCCCGCGCACCGCGGCTGCCGCCCGTGACGTCGCGGCGAAACTATATCCGGAGCTCGCGGACGAAGCTGCGAAATTCCAATCCGCGGCGTTGACGGCGAACTGTCGCCAATGACCGTGGCGGAGGCGATCCACGAGCAACGCAGCGAGCGCAGCACCCGCGCGTTGCGGCCGTCGGCGATCTTGATTTTATCCACCCTGCTGGCGGCGCTGCTCGCAACCGCGCTGATCGCGCTGACCGTCGGTGCCGCCGGCATTCCGCTGTCGCGGCTTCCCGCCGCACTCGGAATCGCCGAACCGGGCTCCGGCAACACGCTGGCGGTGCGCGATCAACTGGTGCTGTGGTCGATCCGCGTGCCGCGCATCGTCGCCGCGGCGATGGTCGGAAGTTTGCTGGCGGTGGCTGGCGCACTGATGCAGGGCCTGTTTCGCAATCCGCTGGCCGACCCCGCCCTGGTCGGCGTGTCGAGCGGCGGCGCGTTTGCCGCGGCCACCGCGATCGTGATCACCGACAGTGCGCTCGGCGCGCAGCTTCGGTTCATGCAGAACGAATTGCTGCCGATCGCCGCCTTCGTCGGATCGCTGGCGACCACTATGATCCTGTATTCGATCGCAAGCCGCCAAGGCCGCACCTCGATCGCGATGTTCCTACTCGCGGGCCTGGCGATCGCCGCGATCGCCAATGCCGGCATCGGCGTGCTGGTCTATGTCGCCGACGATCGGCAGCTGCGCGACATCACATTCTGGATGTTGGGCTCGCTCAGCGGCGCCACCTGGGCCAAGACCGCGACGATCGCGCCGGTGCTGGCGATCGCGCTGTTGGTCTGCGCCGTGATCGCACGACGGCTCGACCTGCTGGTACTGGGCGAATCCGAGGCGTTTCACAGCGGCGTCGACGTCGAGCGGTTGAAACGGTTGTCGATCGTGCTGATTTCCGCGATGACCGGCGTCGCGGTGGCGATATGCGGCGTGGTCGGATTCATCGGCATCATCGTGCCGCATCTGTTGCGCCTGGTGATCGGTCCTTCGCATCGGCTGTTGCTGCCGGCCTCCGCCTTGCTCGGCGCCGTTCTGCTGGTCGGCGCCGACACGCTGGCGCGCACGCTGGTGGCGCCGGCCGAAATGCCGATCGGCATCCTCACCGCCGCGATCGGCGCGCCGTTCTTCCTGGCGATGTTGTTGCGCCAGCGCGGGCTGATCGGACTGTGAGCGGATTTCTCGACGCCGAGGCCGCCTCGTTCGCGATCGGTGGAGCGACGCTGCTCGACCGCATCGACCTGCGCATCGACCGAGGCGAACTGATCGCCATCGTCGGGCCGAACGGCGCCGGCAAGTCGACGCTACTGCGGCTGCTGTCCGGCGACCTGCGCCCGACACGCGGCGCGGTGAGCCTGCAACAGCGCGCGATCCACAGCTACGCGCCGCGCGAATTGGCATCGCGGCGCGCGATGCTGTCGCAGCACGTCAATGTCAGCTTCCCGTTCACGGTCGAGGAAGTGGTCTGGATGGGAGCCGGCGACCGCGGCCGCGGCACGTCCCAATCGCTAGTGGACGCCGCCTTGCACGAGGTCGGCCTCGACGCGTTTCGCGATCGCCAGCTTCCGACGCTGTCCGGCGGCGAGCAGCAGCGCGCGCATTTCGCCCGCGTGCTGGTGCAGCTGCGCTGCGGCGAGGTCGAGCACGGCCCCGGCCTGCTGCTGCTGGACGAGCCGACTTCAAGCCTCGACCTGCGTCACCAGATCGATTTGGCCGGCACCGCGCGCCGCTGCGCGCGCAACGGCACCACCGTGATCGCGATCCTGCACGACATCAACCTCGCCGCCCGCTTCGCCGACCGGATCGTCGTCTTGCACCAGGGCCGGCTCGCCGCGGACGGCGCACCGAGCCAGGTGATCGAGAACTCGCTGATCCGGCGGGTATTCGACATCGCGCTCGTGGTGCGGACCGCCGAGGACGGCGTGCCGTTCTTGCTGCCTCAGATGATCGACGCGGCCCGGCCGCAAAGCGAAGGCTAGAGACTTTTCAAGTTGGGATCGATACCTTCAAGAGTCTCAGGCCGTCATTCCGGGGCACGAGCAGCTTCAGCTGCGAGTGAGCCCGGAATCCATATGTGGACGGCCCCCGAGCCACAAGAGTTTTTGATGTCGGATCGGATCGCTTGCATCCATATGTCCGGCCTGTTGATGCGGTCGCTTTGGACCGCTGGCCAAGATGGTTTCCGCGACGCGAGCTCCACACATAGTCACGACCTTTACGTGCCAATGGATTCCACGGACTGTCTCGCCTCTCGGATCGATCGATCGCGCCATCTGTCTCCTCTTGCAGCTCCGGCCCGGCCGGCGGGCGAATGCCTGCCGGCCGATCTCTCAGGCGGCGTGCGGCGATGCGTTCAGCATCCGCGCGCCGTCGTAATTTTCTCCGGTCAGCATCAGCTTCCAGGCGATCCGGGCGATCTTGTTGGCGAGCGCTACCGCCGCGAGCTTGGGCGGCTTGCGCGCCAGCAGCGCCAGCAACCACGGCGACGCCCGGCCGCGGCCACGGCGCACCTGCTGGATCACCGCGGTCGCTCCCGCCACCAACAGGCTGCGTAGCAGTTCATCGCCGGCGCGGGTGATGGTGCCGAGCCGAAGCTTGCCGGCGGTGGAATGATCCTTCGGCGTCAAGCCGAGCCAGGCCGCAAAGGCCCTGGCCGAGGCGAAGGTCTGCGGCACCGGCGTTTTCATCACCAGCGCACTGGCGCCGATCGGTCCTACTCCGGGAATCTGCGCCAGCCGCCGGCTGCAGGCGTCGGCGCGATGCCAGGCCAACAGCTTGGCGTCGATCACCTTCAGCTCATTCTGCAGTCGCGCGTAGTCCTGGCCCTGCAGCGCGAACAGCTCGCGCGCCAGCGTCGGCACGGTGTCGTCCTGCGCGATCCGCAACAGCAGCGGCTCGATCTTGTCGAGACCTCTCGGCGAGATCAGGCCGAATTCCGCGGCATAACCGCGAATCGCATTGCTCAGCTGGGTACGCCTTGCGATCAGCTGCTGCCGCAGTCCCATCAGCATCAGCGCCGCCTGCTGCTCCGCGGTCTTCACCGGCACGAACTCCATCGTCGGCCGGCTCATCGCCTCGCACAACGCCTCGGCGTCGCGCCCGTCGTTCTTGTTGCGCTTGACGTAAGGCTTGACGTGCTGCGGCGCCAACAGCTTCACCACGTGGCCGAGTTTGCCCAGCTCCCGCGCCAGGTAGTGCGCCGCACCGCAGGCCTCGATCCCGATCGGCGTCGGCGGCAGCTTGGCGAAGAACGCCAGCATCTCCTTGCGCCGCAGCTTCTTGCGCAGCACCGGCTTCTCGGCGGCATCGACCCCGTGCAGCTGGAAAAAATGCTTCGACGTATCCATCCCAATGCGGATAATCTGCTCCATGGACGGCTCCCATGTTTGAGTTTGCGACAACCTCATTCTGGCACAAAGCGATGCCGTAGGGGGCCGTCCACACCATCATAACCACCGCGGGAGTTATGGATTCCGGACTTGCTCGTTGTTCGAACTCGCAATCCGGAATGACGACCACATTTTGGTTGGATGATTCAATCCCAACCGAAATGCTCGACCGCATCAGTGAGCCTTTGGTAACTCGCCTCGACGACCGCAGTCGCACTCCACACGCCACCGCCGGGGCGCAATCTGGAAAGATTGCGCCCCTTTGCTCTAGCCTGCCGCTCGGCAACCGGGCGGAGGGTGGCGTGCCTCGAACTCGCTCACAGCGCGTCGGCTCACGCGGCGACGCGGAAGATGGCTTCGATGTCGGCCTGGCTGGCGCGGCGCGGATTGGTCAGGCCGCAGGCGTCTTTCAACGCGTTGGCCGCCAGGGTCGGAATGTCTTCTTCCTTGACCCCGAGCTGCGCGAGCCCGGTCGGAATGCCGATGTCGGTCGACAGCCGCTGGATCGCATGGATGCAAGCCTCCGCGCCCTGCTGGTCGCTCATGCCGTTGGTGTCCACGCCGAGCGCGTGGGCGACGTCGCGCAAGCGGGCGGCCGAGACCTCCGCATTGAAGGCTTCGACATGCGGCAGCAGCACCGCATTGCAGACCCCGTGCGGCAGGTCGTAGAAGCCGCCCAATTGATGCGCCATGGCGTGAACGTAGCCGAGCGAGGCATTGTTGAAGGCCATGCCGGCCATGAAGCCGGCATAGGCCATGGCTTCGCGTGCCGCCAGATTGCTGCCTTCGGCGACCGCGGTACGCAGGTTGTTGGCGATGATCGCGATCGCCTTCAGCGCGCAGGCGTCGGTGATCGGCGTCGCCGCGACCGAGACATAAGCCTCGATCGCATGAGTCAGTGCGTCCATGCCGGTGGCCGCGGTCAGCATCTGCGGCTTGCCCAACATCAGTTCGGGGTCGTTGACCGAGAGAAGTGGCGTGACGTTGCGATCGACGATCGCCATCTTCACCAGCCGCTTCTCGTCCGTGATGATACAGAACCGCGTCATCTCGCTGGCGGTGCCGGCGGTGGTGTTGATGGCGATCAGCGGCAGCTGCGGTTTGGCCGAGCGGTCGACGCCTTCGTAATCGCGGATGTTGCCGCCGTTGGTGGCGGTGAGCGCGATGCCCTTGGCGCAGTCGTGCGACGACCCGCCACCGAGCGAGATCACGCAGTCGCAGCCGTCGGCCTGGAGTTGAGCCAGACCGCTCTCGACATTGCCGACGGTGGGGTTGGGTTGCGCGCCCGGAAAGATCGAGGCGGCGATGCCCTGCTGCTCGAGCTGTGAGGCGAGCTTGTCGGCCATGCCGAGCTTGAACAGCATCTGGTCGGTGACGATCAGCGCCCGCTTGAAGCCGTAGCGGCTCACGCTGGAGACGGCGCCGGTGAGGCAGCCGGCGCCCATCATATTCAGCGAGGGAATGAAAAAGGTGGTCTCGGTCATCGGATGATCTCTCTTCTGGTTAGCCGACCGGACAGACTCCGGCCGTTCCCCGTAGCGGCGTGCAGGCGCGCAGGGGGACGAAGGTTTCAAGGACGAAGCGGCAGAGACGCGGGGCTTAGAAGAAGCCCAGCGCGTCGGGGCTGTAGCTGACCAGCAGGTTCTTGGTCTGCTGATAATGGTCTAGCATCATGTGATGGTTTTCACGGCCGATCCCGGATTGCTTGTAGCCGCCGAACGCCGCATGCGCCGGATAGAGGTGGTAGCAGTTGGTCCACACCCGGCCCGCTTTGATGCCGCGGCCGAAGCGGTAGGCCCGGTTGCCATCGCGGGTCCAGACGCCGGCACCGAGGCCATAATGGGTGTCGTTGGCCAGATGCAGCGCCTCGTCCTCATCCTTGAAGGTGGTGACCGCGACGACCGGCCCGAAGATCTCTTCCTGGAACACCCGCATCCGGTTGTGCCCCTTCAGCACGGTCGGCTGGACGTAGTAGCCCTCGGCGAGATCGCCGCCGAGCTCGGCGCGCGCGCCGCCGGTCAGCACCTTGGCGCCCTCGTCGCGGCCGATGGTGAAGTAAGACAGGATCTTCTCCATCTGCTCGGAGGAGGCTTGAGCTCCGATCATGGTCTCGGTGTCGAGCGGATTGCCCTGACGGATCGCCGTCACCCGCGCCAGCGCCCGATCGATGAAGCGGTCGTACAGCGACTCCTGAATCAGCGCGCGCGACGGACAGGTGCAGACCTCGCCCTGGTTGAGCGCGAACATCACGAAGCCCTCGATCGCCTTGTCGAAGTAAGCGTCGTCCGAAGCGGCGACGTCGTCGAAGAAGATGTTCGGCGACTTGCCGCCCAGCTCGAGCGACACCGGGATCAGATTGGCGCTGGCGTATTGCATGATCAGCCGGCCGGTGCTGGTCTCGCCGGTGAAAGCGATCTTGGAGATGCGGTTCGAAGACGCCAGCGGCTTGCCCGCCTCCAGGCCGAAGCCGTTGACCACGTTGAGCACGCCCGGCGGCAGCAGATCGGCGATCAGCTCCACCAGCACCAGGATGCTGATCGGAGTCTGCTCGGCGGGCTTCAGCACGATGCAGTTGCCGGAGGCCAACGCCGGCGCCAATTTCCACGCCGCCATCAGGATCGAGAAATTCCACGGAATGATCTGGCCGACCACGCCGAGCGGCTCGTGGAAGTGATAGGCGACGGTGTGTTCGTCGAGCTGCGCCAGCGTGCCTTCTTGCGAGCGGACGCACGAGGCGAAGTAACGGAAATGATCGATCGCCAACGGAATGTCGGCGGCCAGCGTCTCGCGGATCGGCTTGCCGTTGTCGACGGACTCCGCATAAGCGAGCCGTTCGAGATTCTCTTCCATGCGGTCGGCGATGCGGTTCAGCACCAGCGCGCGTTCGGCGACGCTGGTGCGGCCCCAGGCATCGGCGGCGGCGTGAGCGGCGTCGAGCGCGAGCGTGATATCAACTTCATCCGAACGTGCAGCCTGGGTAAAGGCTTGCCCGGTGATCGGGGTGACGCTGTCGAAATAGCGGCCGTTCACCGGCGCCGACCAGCGGCCGCCGATGAAATTGTCGTAGCGCGACTTGAAATCGACTGGGGCTCCGGCGGTGCCGGGAGCGGCGTACTTCATGGTGTCCCTCCACATGATTAGCTGTAGGTCCGTACCGCCTTGTTTCCGGCGGCCGCAGCGTCCTCAGCACGTCGCGTGCCAAGCAACTAACCTCTTGATCGCACAGCAAACCGTCGCGGCCGTGCCGGCCGGCGGCACTGCACCGTTTCGCCACGGCTGTAGCGAAACTGAACAACGCGCGGTTGTTCAATGGTTCTACTTGCACCCGGGCCGGCAGCTCGGTAGTGACACTGATCGATAATAATTTGGAGGCGACCGCCCTTGGCAGGACGCCCCACCCGATGGGAGGGCAACGAGATGACTGACGCCCGGAATCCGGGAGACGCCGCGGGTCGCCATGCGCGACGTCTGCTGAACCGGGGCGAAATCCCGCCGCCGGGTCTGCTCAACACCACCGTCAGCCGCTCCTGGGAGCGCTGTCTGAAGTCCGGCCTCGAACCGCTGGCCGGACCGGCGACGCCCGACCCGGTGTCGCCGCCGCAGCTCAAACAGGCGCTGGAACAGCGGCGCGAATGGCTGCGCCAAGCCCGACCTATTGTCGAATACCTTTACAGCCAAGTCAGTGGCTCGGGCAGCATGGTGATCCTGGCCGACGACCAGGGCCTGCTGATCGAAGCGCTCGGCGATGCGGAGTTTCTCAAGCGGGCCGAGCGGGTAGCGCTGCAGCCGGGCGCCTGCTGGCACGAGCAGGACCGCGGCACCAACGCCATCGGTACGGCGCTGGCCGAGCGGGCGCCGGTGGCGGTGCACGGCAGCGAGCACTTCCTCGACTGCAACCGCTTCCTCACCTGCACCGCCGCCCCGGTGATGGGCAGCGACGGCAAGCTGCTAGGCGTGATCGACATTTCCGGCCACCACAGCGCCCGCCACCCGCACACGCTGGGGCTGGTGCAGATCGCCAGTCACATGATCGAGAGCCGGGTGTTCGAGCTGTGGCACGAAGGGGCGACGCGGTTGCGACTGCATCCGCAGGCCGAGGGCATCGGCACCTTGGCCGATGGGTTGCTGGCCCTCGATGAGGACGGCCGCATCGTCGGCGCCAATCGGACCGCGCTCAACCTGCTGGGGCTGGCGGACATCGAGATCGGCCATGTCGGCATCGACGGCGTACTCGCGTTGGCCTCGGACGGGCTGCTGCAACAGGCCCGGCGGCACCCCGGAGCCGTGCTCAACGCCGAGACGCGCTCTGGCCGGCGGCTGTTCGTCAGGGCCGAACCGGGACGATCGCTCGCGCCCAGCGCCCTGCCCCGCCGGACAGCCCCGGCGCGCGACGCGCTAGCCGAACTGGACACCGGCGACGAGCGGATGCGGCAATGCCTGGAGCGCGCCCGCAAGGTGGTGGGCAAGCCGATCCCGATACTGCTGCAGGGCGAATCCGGGGTCGGCAAGGAGCTGGTGGCCGCCGCGATCCACGCCTCCGGCCCGCGGCAGAAACGAGCCATGGTGGCGGTCAATTGCGCGGCGCTGCCGGAGCATCTGATCGAAGCCGAGCTGTTCGGCTATGCCCCCGGCGCCTTCACCGGAGCCCGCCGCGAGGGCTCTCCGGGGCGGATCCGCGAGGCCGATGGCGGCACGCTGTTTCTCGACGAAATCGGCGACATGCCGCTGTCGCTGCAGAGCCGGCTGTTGCGCGTGCTGCAGGAGCGCCAAGTGGTGCCGCTCGGCGGCGGCAAGCCGACCACGGTCGATTTCGCGCTGATCGCCGCCAGCCACCGGCCTTTGAAGCTCGAAGTCGAGCATGGCCGGTTTCGCGCCGATCTCTACTACCGCCTCAACGGCATCACCCTGACGCTGCCCTCGCTGCGAACGCGTAGCGACTTTCCCGTTCTGATGAGCCGCCTGCTCGAGCGCTTCGAGCCCGGCGCCGGATTGCTGGTCGAGCCGAGCGTCGTAGCGGCGCTGGCGGAGTATTCCTGGCCCGGCAATTTGCGCGAGCTGGCCAACGTGCTGCGCTTCGCCTCGGCGCTGCTGGACCCCGGCGAGACGGTGATCGGCTGGCAGCATCTGCCGGAGGATCTGGTCGACGAGCTGCGGCGACCACAGCGGGCGCGGCCGGACAACTGCGCGGGCTTGCCGTCGCTGCGGGCGGCCTCGGATTCGCTGATCGAGCGCGCGCTGCACAACAGCGCCGGCAACCTCTCCGAAGCCGCCCGCCGGCTCGGCATCAGCCGCACCACGCTCTATCGCCGCATCGGCGGCGACCACCGCCGCAGCGTCAGGGTCAGCCGTGAGGTGCCGTGAGGGAGAGCCGAACTTCTTCCTTTCCACCCGCTTGTTCGGCCCTTTCAACGCCTCGGACGCGGCAAGAACTCCGTCGATGCACATATTGATATCGGATTTGCCGTTGGCCGGATCGAGAGTTCGGCTAGTGGCCGCGGCGCGGCGTTTCCGCTGCGATGCAACTCGGGCATGACGAGATCGGATGGCGCGTTCTCATCAAAAGCACCGCTCTCGCGCATGATCAGCAAGGTTATTTGGACTATTGGCTGCTAGCTCGCGATCCCCGCCCGGCGGTTTCGGTCAGACCGGCCGCGGCAAGATCCGAGAATCGACACGAGACGCCTCGTCGAGCGTCGATAGCCGTCCCTCCTTGAGACCGACGCTGCGCGAGCCGATGGCGTGTCGAAAGTGTGGGTCGTGTGACACCACGATCATCGCCTGCGGAAGGCCGGTCAGAATATCGATCAACCGGTTGTAGAAGCGCTCGTCGAGGGCGTTGGTCGGCTCGTCGAGCAGCAGGACCTCGGGCTGCATCGCCAATACGGCAGCCAATGTGACCAGCCGCTTTTCGCCGCCGGAGAGTTTGTGGGTGACGCGATCGCGCAAATGCTTGAGGTCGAGCCGTTCGAGCGTATCGTTCACGATCGTCGCAACCTCCTGGCGACTCTTGCCGAGGTTGAGCGGGCCGAACGCGACGTCTTCGGCGACGGTCGGACAGAACAGCTGGTCGTCGGGGTCCTGGAACACGAAGCCGGCGCGCTGGCGGACTTCGTGGAAGTCGCGCTCGGTCCGTCGGGCGCGGCCGAACGCCGTCACCGCTCCGGCGCTCGGCACCAAGAGGCCGACCAGAATTTGCAGCAGCGTACTTTTGCCGGCGCCGTTGGGGCCGACCAGACAGAGTCGTTCGCCGGGATACAGCGACAGGTCGACGCCGTCGAGAACCCTGGACTGCCCGGGATAGGCGAAGACGATCCCGCTGACTTCAATGAGAGGTGGCAAGGATCATCATCTCCCACAGGATCAGGCCGCCGACAAATGCGGTGAACAGCGAACCGAAGACGATGTCAATGGTTCCGACGCGTTCCTCGGTATCAAGGAAAAGCCGGCCGGAGAATCCCCGGCACTTCATCGCCTGCAGGATTCGCTCCGACCGCTCCAGCGCGCGGATCAGCATCATCCCGATCAAATAACCGTAACTCACATAGGTATGGCGCGAATTCGCCGGCCGAAAACCGCGCGCCCGCATCGCGACGCGCAGCCGCTGCTGCTCCCGATCGAGCACGTCGATGTAGCGGATATTGAACATGATGAGATGGACCAGACGTTCGGGCATCCCGAGTCGCGCCAGTGCCCGACCGAACGCCACCGGGTCGAGAGAGGACAATAGCGCCATCGCGGCGAGAACCACGGTATTGGCCTTGAGCGCGATCGTCGTCGCCTCGATGATGCCTTCCCGGCTCGCCGGCCAACCGAGGACGGTGAACACCGGATCACCCGGCACCGTAAAGGGCAGCATCGCGATCATGAATACGATGAAGGAATCCATCGCCACGACGCGGCGAAGGGTACGGGCGATCGGAAGCTGCGCGAGCAGCATGATGCCCATGGCGCCGCTCAAGGCCAACAGCAGCGGCGCCAAATTCTGCAGCGACACGACGGTGACGGCGAACCCGGAGACCGCGACGATGCGGACGCGTCCGTCGAGACCGCCGAGCAAGCTCCGACGGGGCGCCGCGGTCACCAGAACGCCGGCCACCTCGTCGGGCATGAGTTGCACCATCAACCGGCCAGCGGCTTCTGACGTCGCGCGGCCAAGAACAGCCACAGGCCGAACAGGCCCACGATGTAGCCGAGGCCGCCGAGGATCGACTGCAGATCGTTCTTCTCCTTCAGCGCGATGATCTCGCGCCGCAGCGGCTTGATCTCGTTGCGCACCGCCTCGGCGAAAGCGGCGCGCTGCGCGTCGCTGATCGCAGAAGGCCCCGGAGCGCCGGCGGGCGGCGCGGCGGCGGACGGCGTTGCGCCCGTCGGCACCGGAGCCACGGCCACCGCCGCGTCCCCATCAGCCGCGACCGCAGCAAGGCTGGCGGGCAGATCGGAGACATCCAGGCGGATGTTGGCGACGTGGCCGCCGCTGAGATCGGCGTGGAAGATGTGGACGACCCGCTTGGTCGGCACGAAGACGAAGCTGCCGTCCTCACCGGTGCGGGCCTCGCCGAGTTTGCTGCCGTCTTCGGCGAGCACCTCGACCACCACGTTCTTGGCCATCGAACCGTCGGAAAAGCCGATTTCACCTTCGATCCGGTCCCCACTGGCGAAGGCACCGGCGACGACCTTGTGTGCGAAGGCTGAACCGGAGGCGCCGCCGGCGACGACCAGCGCAAGCAGCAACGAAGCAATAGTCTTGTTCATGGCATCACGCTCCCTTGAGCACAGGCGCGGCGAAGGCGTTGAAGAGCTCCGGTTTGACCCGGCGGACGAGATAGACGGCGGCCGCGGTGAGCACGGCCTCGATCGCCATGACCGGGATATGAGCGATGAAGACAAGCTTCGCGGCGGGCACGAACTCGTCGCCGGAGAAAGCCAGCGCGATGCCGACACAGACGGTCGTCAGAGCGATCGCCAGCGCGCCGCCGATCGCGCCCCAGATCGCCGCCACCGCTGGCTGCGCGTGGACGATGCCGGGCCGGCAGACGTAGTAGACGATCACCGCCGGCAGAGCGATATCGACGGTGTTCACCCCCAGCACCGTGAGGCCGCCGAAACCGAAGAACACCGCCTGCAGCAACAGCGCGACGAACAGCGCCGGAAAGGCAGCCCAGCCGAGCACCAGCCCGGCCAGACCGTTGACGATCAGGTGGACACTCGATGGTCCGATCGGGACATGCACCAACGAGGCGACGAAGAACGTCGCGCTCAGCACGCCGGCTGCCGGAATCTTATCGATCGGCATCTGGCGGACGCCGATGCCGATCCCCGCAACGGCGAGCGCGGATCCGGCCACCAGGACCGGCATGGAGAGTGCTCCGTCAACGATGTGCATGTCCCGCCCTCCTCACTTGAGGTCGTTGGCGCGGATCCAGATCACCGCGTCCTGCGACAGTTCCTTGCCGTCGAATTTCTTCGACGGTCCGACACCGAGCGCGGCGAAGCCCCAGAAGCCCGCCTTGGGAATGCCGAAGGTGAAGAGGCCGTTGGCGTCGGTCTTGGCGATCAGCGTGCCGCCGGGCGGCGGCGTGACGCTCGGCTTGCCGGCGGTGCGAGTCGTTAGGTCCGGCTCGGCTGCGATGTATTCGATCTCGATCTCGGCGTCGGCAACCGGCTTGCCTTTGGACAGCACGCGGCCGGAGAAGGTCGAGCCGACGACGATCGCGGTCGGCTTGTTGAGCGGCACGATCTCGGTGGGGAGTCCCAGCGGCTTGTCCCAGTCGGTCGGCGCGCCGCCCTGGTTCACGAAGGCCTTGGTGACCTGCTGGATGTACTTGTCCTCGGACTTTTCCAGGTATGGCGCGGGCACCAGACCGAATACGTAGTCGCCGAGGCCCTTGGCGGCGAATTTGCTCTCGAAGGCGGCGGCGGAATTCTCCGCGCCCTTGAAGGTGGTAGGCGAAAGTTTGCCCAGCAGGTCGGTCTTCTTGTCCTTGTTGACGACGAAGAACTGCTCCGGCTTGGCCATGTCCATGACGTGGCCATTTTCGAACGGATGCCAGAACACCAGCAACAGCGGGATCTCCGCCGGCTTCTCCAGATTCACTTCGGGCGTATAGATCAGCTGGAAGTGGGATTCGGCGGGTGCCGCCGCGAAGCAGGCGAACACACCGGCGGCTAAGGTTGATTTGAAGAGTTTCAAGATCGGGTCTCCCAACGCGAGCCGAATTGCGGCTGCGGTTCCATAAGGAGACGCGCGAGGACCCAGTGCTCACACGGGCGGAGTCAGTCCGTGGTGTTGCACAACGCTCACCCCGGCGTCAGACGAACGAGCCGCTCGCAGGTGCGAACGGGTGTGGCAGGTCTCCTGGCTCACGGGTCATCATCTCGCCGAACCTTCCCAGCCGTTGCGGGCCAGTGGTGTTCGTCGGCGAGATTCGCCGCTTACAGTTGCGGGGGCAGCCTCGGAATAACCGCGCGGACGCGGTGCACCGTGTTCCCTATTATCTCGTCCGGCACCGCCGGGCGAGAACCACGGGTGATGCGTATCAAGTAAGAAGACTGCTGTAAATGGTCCTACTGGATGGTCCACTGACGGTACCTGCATCCATCCGAGGCAACAGCCGGCACAACGCGGCCGGTCGATCCGATCCTGAATCGGATCAGCGGATTCGCGCCGCTCCTCATTGAAAAGATCCAGCACTCTGCCCTTACATGGGATCGGGTCCGCCGTGACCTTGATCAGGCTTTCGTCACGGCTTGCGGCACTGCGAGAGCGCCTAGGCGCCGATCGCCTCCGGCCATTACATGGCCCGGGATGGAAAGCGTCGGATCATTCTGCTCTAGCTTTTTGATTGAGCATGATCTTTTGCGAAAACCGGCATCCACTTTTCGGGATCATGCGCTCGGCATCGACGACGATCCGCCTCCAGCGATGACGCGCATGACCGTCGCGATGGCCGATTGAATTGCCGGGAGTATGTCAAGCCGCGCCTTGGCGCAGCCCGGGGGCTGATCCGCCCCCAAGCCGCGATGCCATCGCTTTGGTTTCGACCGCAGGCGCCGCTGCGCGCCTGCGATCGCCAAATGCTACTTCAGACCGAGTTCGCCCCGCAGCCTGGAGAGATCCTCGGCCAGCGCGGTCACCGGACCGCGCACCGTATTGCGGTCCTTCTTGGTCAATTCGTCGTAGCTCTTGTAGCCACCGCCCGGCACCGCGTATTTGGCCAGCACGGTTTCGACCTTGACGAAATTGGCGTCGATCCGCGTCACCAGCTTGGGATTGGCCTTCTCTGTGAGCGGCCGCAGCAGATCGTGGATCTTCTTTGCGCCCTCGACATTCGAGTTGAAATCCCACAGATCGGTGCGGCTGTAGCGGTCTTCTTCGCCGGAAATCTTGGTCTTCGCGACTTCTTCCAGCAGCACCGCGGCGCCGCCAACCACCTTCTCCGGCGGCACGGTCAGCCCCTTGATGCGGCTCTGCAACTCCTTGATGTCGGCATCCAGCTTGTCGGCCAGCGGCGCCAGGCCGTCGACCGACTTCTTGGCGAACAGGCCGTATTCGATGCGGTGAAAGCCGGTGAATTTCGGATCGGCTTCCTTCTTGGCAAAGTCGTCGGCGCGGACGTCGATCGCCTTGTCGAGATCGGAGAACAGTTCGGCGATCGGTTCGATCCGCTCGTAGTGCACCCGCGCCGGCGCATACAGCGCCTGCGCCTTGGCAAGATCGCCGGCGCGGACCGCGTCGGTGAAGGCCTTCGACGTGCTGACCAGCGCCTCGACCTCCTCGCCGACCCAGATCTTGTACTCGGAGATCGGCGTGACCAATTCACCCGGCGCGATTTTCGTTGCGGCGTGAGCCAGCGTCGCGACGGCGACACTGGCGATCATGATCAACGGCAGCTTCAGTCGCTTCATAGTGTCAGCCTTTGTTCGAGGGCGCTTTTGCGGGCGCCTGTTGCGAGGGAGTGGGAAGGGATGCGGCGTCGGCGAACAGGCCTTGGCCGAGATGACCGCCCGGCGCGGCAACGCCCGGAAGCACGAAGTAATAACCGCCGCCGAACGGCTTGATGTATTCCTCGAGCGGCTCGCCGTTCAGCCGGTTCTGCGTGGCGATGAAGCCCTGCGCCAGATCCGATTGGAACGAGACGAACAACAGGCCCATGTCGAGCTGGCCCGATTTGCTGACGCCGTTGGAATAGTTGAAGCCGCGCCGGATCAGTCGCGCCGTTGCTTCCGGAGTCCGCGGGTTGGCGAGGCGGATATGCGAGGTCAGCGGGATCTTCTCGCCGTTCGGGTCGGCTGGGTAGCCGGGCTCGTCGAATTCGTCGGCCTTGCCGAGCGGCGCGCCGGAATTGCGCGCGCGTCCGAAGATCGCCTCCTGCTCGCTGAGCGGCGTGCGATCCCAGCGCTCGACGAAATTGCGCACCAGCCGCACCACCTGATAGCTGCCGCCGACGCTCCAGGCCGGCTCGCCGGCATCCGGCTGCACCCAGACGTAGGCGTTCATCATCGCATCGTCGCGGATGTCGGCGTTGGCGGTGCCGTCCTTGAAGCCGAGCAGATTGCGTCCGGTGCCGATCGGCCCACTGCGCGCGCCATGGGTGGCGGCGAAGCCCTCCTGCTTCCACTTGATCGCGAGCAGGTCCGGCGTCGCCTTGACGATGTCGCGCAGCGCATGAATCACCTCTTCGGGGGTCTCGGCGCAGAACTGGATCATCAGGTCGCCGTGGCACAGCTCGGCGTCGAGCGCGTCGTTGGGAAAGTCCTCCATCTCGGCGAGCTGCTTCGGCTTCAGCGGTGCGAGGCCGAACCGGCCGTCGAACAACGAAGCGCCGACCGCGACCGTCATGGTGAGGTGTTCGGGTTTGATGGTGGGCCCCAACACGCCGCTGTCGGCCGGCGGCAGCGCCTCGTCGAGCTCGGGCGGCGTGCCGCCATGCATGAGAAATTCCGCGCGGGTCGTCAGTGTGATGAAGAGCTGGCGCAACTCCTCGCGGTTCTCCGCGAGCACATCGAACGCGGCGACGAGGCCGGCATAGGGTTGCGGCGTTGTGATCCCGGCCTGATGCGGACCGTGAAACGGGATCACCAGCGATGACACCGCGGCGGGTGTAGTAACGGCCGCCGGCGCAGCCGACGGCATCAGACCGAGGCTGCCCGCAGCCAATCCGAGCAGCAGGCCGCGGCGTTGCGGCGACGCCGGCGCGTCGCTTGATGAGCCGGCCGCGTCTTGATCGTGAGCTTTCATGGCATTATCCTCATCACAGCCCCAGGATCGCGGGCAATCGCGCGCTGCTGCGGGCGAAACTGTCGGCGGCCGCAGCCACGACGCGGCGATCGTCGTCGCCCGCCGGGCGGGTTTCGACGCCGGCTGCCCTGCCCGCCTTGGCCAACGCCTCACGCAAGCCCGCGGCAGCGGCCCTCAGCTCGGCTGCGGCGGCGCTGTCGGCGCGCTCCGTCAGCGGGCCGAACAGCTCGACGACGCGGATCGCGCCGCGCAGGCGAGCCTCGGCCTCGGCAAGATCCAGCGGCCGTTGTGGCGCCGCTTCGCCGAGACGGTCCGCAAGCGTCTTCGCCACGCTGATGGCGCCGGCGATCAAGCGCTCCGGGGTCGGCGTCAGCGCGCGCGCCGCGCGGCGGAAAGCCTCGACGTCGGTGATCAGCGTCGTCGCCGGCTGCGCCAGTCCCTCGATGGTGTTGCGGTCGAAGATCGCGGCCCCCAGTGCGGTGAGATCGACATCGACCGCCTTCGCCTCGGCCGCGATCAACGGCTCAATCGGCGCGACCCGCAGGACTCCGGCACGAACCTCGCGCCAGCGCGCCTTGGCGGCGGCAACATCGCCCGCCGAGACGGCCACACCGAATGACCGCGCCGCCGCATCGAGAGCACTCAATTCGCCCGCCAGCCACACCCGATACTCCGCGACCGGGCCGATCAGCTCGGTCGCGCTGGGCTTCTGCACATTGGCGGCGGTGGTGCCGGCGGCATTGACCACGATCAGCCGTCCGCGCGGATTGTCGAGCAGCCCGCAGGTGATTTCATATTCGCCGGGCTCGAGCCGCGTGGTCATCTTCTGGCGAAAGCCCGGCGCGATGTTCTCGCGCTCGTCGATCACCATGACGCCCTTCAGGATCTCCCATTCCAGCGCGCGGCTGGAGCGGTTGGTGATCTGAAAGGTGACGAGGCCCGCCGGCACCTTGAGCTCGTTGGGCTCACAGGCCTTGGCGGTGACCACGACGGCGACCGGGCCGAATGGCGCCTCGGCCGCGAGGCTTGGCGTCGCAACGATCAACAGGGCGAGCACCATGCCAAGCGATCCAGCCAGATGCTTCGGTTCGGGGATCGGCTTCAACGACATCATCTCACCTCGAAATCGGTTGCGACGAAGGCGCGTCTGCCTGCGCGGCCAGCGGCACGACCGGCCTGGATTCACCGCGCAGAAACAGCACCAGCGTGGGGATCAGGAAGACCAAGTAAGCCAGCACCTCGCCGATCGCGGGCGTATCGTGATAGCCGAACAGCCCGGACAGCAGCGTGCCGAGCACGCCGTCTGTCGGCAGCACCTCCGACCAATTGAAGGCGGTCGTCTGCAGGCCGTTCCAGATCCCCGCCTCGTGCAGCGAGCGTACCGACCCTGCGAGCAGGCCGGCTGCGACGAACAGGATCAGCACGCCGGTCCAGCGGAAGAACCGCGCGAGGTTGAGCCGGCGACCGCCGCGATAGATCGCCACGCCGATCCCGACCGCGGCGGCGAGACCCAACAGCGCGCCGGCCAACGCCTCGATGCCGACCTCGTCGCGCTGCTGAAACGCGGCGAGCAGGAACAGCACAGATTCCAGACCTTCGCGGGCCACTGCGAAGAACGCCAGCGCCACCAGCGCCAGGCTTTGCCGGCCGTCGCCCGCCAGCGCATGGTCGATACTGTTGTGCAGCTCCGTCTTGATCGAGCGCGCCGCCCGCCGCATCCAGAACACCATCGCGGTGAGCACAACCACCGCGAAGATCCCGACGCCGGCCTCGAACAGTTCCTGCAACTTCTGCGGCAATTCCGCCGACATCGATTCCAGCGCGATCCCCAACGCTAGGCTCAGCAGCACAGCCGCCGCGACCCCGATCCACACCAGATGCATCGCGGCACCGCGCCCGGTCTGGCGCAGATAGCCGGCAACGATCCCGACGATCAGCGCCGCCTCGACGCCTTCGCGCAGCATGATGAGAAACGGCACCAGCATCAGAGATCCTCGCGCGTTTGCAGCCGATCGAACGTTTCAACAAACGGCATGCCGGCGTCAGGGCATTGCATCGGCTCGCGAACGCCCAGTCGCTGACCGATCACCGCCAGCTCTAACCGAAAGGCCGAGCGCACTTGCGCAATCAGATGGCTCGATTGCGCGGCAGCCCCGATGGCCGCCCGGATCGCTGAGCCGATAGCTGTGAGGATGGTTTGCATGGCCCTCGACCGGCGCGATCACGCTATTGCGACGCATGCGCAGGCTGCGGAAGTAATCGAGGATAAAATGCGCGTCAACGAGATTGCGCGACCTGGAGTCATTCTAATTTATTCAGATTATAATCGCTCTAACCTCGCTCACGACTCTTCCGAGTAGTTCGAGCGCTTCGTGTGATTTCCAGATCTTCCCGTTGGACGTTGGGCCGTGGCCACCAGGCCAGGTCGAAGCCGCTCGGTTCGTCATGAAGCCTGCGCACCAGCCGCAACGGGTTGACGCGACGTTTCGGCGGCAGGCAAATCAGACATGCCGGATTTGTCTGCCTGTGCTAGATCCTGGTCACATTTTCATCTTACCGGTGGCGACACATGGAACGGGTAACGGTTTCGCTCGACGACGATCTGCTGGAGCAGTTCGACGGGTTCATTCGCCGCAAGGGCTATATGAACCGATCCGAGGCGGTGCGCGACGTGTTGCGCGACCGGCTGCAGGAAGACCGGCTGTCGGAAAACAACGCCCCGCTGTGCGTGGCCTGCCTCAGCTATGTCTACAACCACCACGAACGCGAACTGGCGCGGCGGATCGCTGAGATCCAGCACGCCCACCACGACCTGATCCGCTCGACCATGCACGTTCATCTCGACCACGACAGCTGTCTGGAAGTGTCGATGATGGAGGGACCGACGATCGCGGTGCGCGAACTCGCCGACGCCCTGATGGCACAAACCGGTGTTCGTCACGGCCGGGTCAATGTGGTCCCCGTCGATGTGACGGTGACGTCGCATACTCATGGCCATCGCGGTCATCATCATGACCACGGCGACGAGACAGCCAAGCCCGCTCCGCACTTCCATACCAGCCCGAAAACCTAAGGCACCACCGCAAGCGAAAACACGAAGAGGCGCTAAGCGGCCCATTGCGCTTAAAACCGACGCCGAGTATGAAGAATTACGAAAACGTCGTAACGTCGCATGAGAGTTGCACCACCATGAATAAATTGGGGAAATTTCTTTCCACCGCGGCTGTGATCGGGCTGGCGCTCGGCGCCCGCAGCGCTGCTGCGCATTTCCAGGAGATCATTCCCTCGGCCGACATCGTGGCCGTGGAAGGCGAGCGCACCGTGGCGCTCGACATCGTGTTCACCCATCCGATGGAGCGCGGCCCCACCATGGACATGGGGCAACCGGCGCAGTTCGGCGTTCTGACCAAGGGCAAAAAGACCGACCTACGCGGCGCCTTGACCAAGAAGGACGTCAACGGCAAGGCCGCATTCGGATCGACCTACCGCTTCACCGAGCCCGGCGACTATGTGTTCTATATCGAGCCCGCACCGTTCTGGGAGCCGGCAGAGAAGAAGTACATTCTGCATTACGCCAAGGCGGTGGTCGATTTCGGATCTGGCGAAGACTGGGATGCACTGGTCGGCTTTCCGATCGAGATTCAACCGCTGACCCGTCCCTACGGCGTCTGGACCGGCAACCTGTTCCGCGGTGTGGTGAAGAAGAACGGCAAGCCGCTCGCCTTCGCCGACGTTGAAATCGAATGGGTCAACGACGGCTCGGTCAAGGCGCCGGCTGATCCGTTCATCACCCAGGTGGTCAAGACCGATGCGCAGGGCGTGTTTGCCTATGCGATGCCGCGCGCGGGCTGGTGGGCCTTCAACGCGCTGACCGATGCCGACAAGCCGATCAAAGGGCCGGACGGCAAGCCGGCCCGCGTCGAGATCGGCGGGACCATTTGGGTCAAGGCCGTCGATATGAAGTGATCGGCAGCGGAACGCGCAAATGGCCCACATTCCCGACGGCGTTCTCTCCCTCCCGGTGCTCGCCGTCGGTGCCGCTGTGGCGGCTGCGGGTTGTGCTTACGGGCTGAAGCGGCTGGATGCCGAGCGCATCCCGCAGGTCGCGGTGCTGTCGGCGGTGTTCTTCGTCGCCTCGCTGGTGCATTTCCCGGTCGGCCCCTCGAGCGTCCATTTGATCCTCAACGGACTGGTCGGCGTGGCGCTCGGTTGGGCGGCATTTCCGGCGATTCTGATCGCGCTATTGCTACAGGCCGTGATGTTCGGTTTCGGTGGCTTGGTGGTGCTCGGCGTCAACGTGATGAACATGGCGGTCCCCGCGGTGCTGTGCGGCTTGCTGTTCGACGCCGTGCGCGCCCATGCCGGCGAGCGCTGGGCGGTGCCGGCCGCCGGAGCCGCCGGCGTGTTGGGCGTGCTGTTGACCGCATTGTCAGTGGCGCTGGTGCTGGCGCTGAGCGGACGCGAATTCGTCCCGGCCGCCAAGCTGGTGCTGGTCGCCCACGTCCCGGTGATGATCATCGAAGGATTCTTCACCGCCGCCGCCATCGGTCTGCTGCTGCGCGTCAAACCGGAATTCCTGGATCGCACGCCCGCCTGCCTTGCCGAGGAGATCGCGTCATGAGGATGGTCGTCTTCTCGCTGGCGTTGGCTGCGGCGCTGCTCGGCCCTGCAAACCAGGCGCTTGCCCATAAGATGAAGCTGTTCGCGACGGTGGAGGGCGCCATCGTATCAGGCTATGTCTATTTCAGTCCCGGCGGACGGGCGCAGGATGCCCAGATCACCGCCACCGCGCCCGATGGGGCGACCGTGTTCCAAGGGCGAACCGACCCGCAAGGTGGATTCCACTTCGAAGCCCAGCGCCGGGTCGATTACCGTATCGCTGCGGATGGTGGCGACGGCCACGAGGCAGGCTTCACCATCAAGGCGGCCGAATTGCCGGAGAGCCTGCCCGGCGACCTGACCGCGGGAAACGCCACCGCACCGACGCCAAGCGCCACCATGCCGCCAGCGGTTGCCGTCGCGACGGCGGCCCCCGTTCCTGATCTGGCCGCGTTGGTCGAGCAGAGCGTGGCGCGACAAATCCGGCCGCTGCGCGAACAACTCGACAGCTACCAGGAAGTCGTGCGTTGGCACGACGTGCTGGGCGGCATCGGCTACATCATTGGGCTGGGCGGGCTGGCCTATGGCTTCGCGTCACGGTCGGGCCACAAGCTGCGCCGACGCCTCGCCGATGGCGAGAAGGAAGCGGCACAATGAGCGTGCTCGATGCCAACACGGTCGTCGCAGGCGACGCTTGCATCTGCGACGCGCCTCTCGACCTCGCAGCCGATGCAGGTCCGATCGATTGTCTCGATCCGCGCACGCGGCTGCTCGCCGCAATCGTGTTCGCCTTGGTCGTTGTCGTCCTGAACGCGCCCGCCGCAGCGGCGGTTGCGCTCGGCCTCGCCGCCGCGCTCGGCATCGCGGCGCGACTCCCGCTACAAGCGACGTTGCACAAGCTGGCGACGCTCGACGGCTTCATGGTGATGGCGCTGATTTCGCTCCCCTTAACCGTCCCCGGGGAGCCGTGGCTCTCGGTCGGCGGGATGTCGGCGAGTTGGTCGGGTGTCGAGCGCGCAGTGCTGATCCTGCTGAAGGGAAACGCCGTCGTGATCGCCATGTTGGCTCTGCTCGGCAGCATGGACAGCGTGCTGCTCGGCCGCGCGCTAGCGCGGCTGGGAGCGCCGCACAAGCTGGTGCATCTCTATGCGTTCACCATTCGCTATCTCGACGTGCTGCACCGTGAATACCAGCGGCTGCGCACCGCGATGAAGGCGCGCGCGTTTCGGCTGCGCAGCGACCGCCACACCTGGCGCAGCATCGGCTGGCTGTTCGGCATGCTGATGGTCCGCTCGATCGAGCGCGCCGAACGCATCACCGCGGCGATGCGCTGCCGCGGTTTCGACGGTCGTCTGTGGCCGATGCAGGACGACTCCGCTTTCCGCAAGCCCGACGCTGTATTTGCCCTCGTCTCGACCGCCGGCATCGCGTTGCTCATGGTGATCGCCAGTCTGTGACGAAGCCGGCGCGTGGATGCCCGTCGGCGAGCGGGGATCGACCACCGCTTCCCGAGCACACCGACCGGACCCTGCCCGCTCAGCATCGCGGGCTACGGTCGCACGACTTGCCGTGACGCCGTTGTCGTCTCGACTTCGGCTGAACGGTTGCGCCGACACCTGCGGCAGACCGCGACTCGGCCTCAAATCGCCAGAAATTTGTGACGCAGTTCCTCGCTGTCGAGCACATCGCGGGCGGTGCCGTCGAACGCGACCTCACCGGTATCGAGTATCACCGCACGATCCGACAATTCGAGCGCCGCCACCGCGTTCTGCTCGACGATGATGCTGGTGATGCCGGCGGCACGCACTTCCCTGAGCGCTTTGGCGATGTCTTGACGCACCACCGGGGCGAGGCCTTCGTAGGGCTCGTCCAGCAGCAGTAATTTGAGATCGCGCGCCAGCGCGCGGGCGATCGCCAGCATTTGCTGCTCGCCGCCCGACATCGTCACGCCTTCCTGTTTGCGCCGTTCGGCGAGCCGCGGAAACAGCGCGTAGATCCGCTCGAACGGCCAGCCGACACTGCCGGAGATCACCGCCAGCTGCAGGTTCTGCTCTACCGTCATGCCGGGAATGATGCGGCGATCCTCCTGGACGAGTTGCACGCCCGCCTCTGCCGCATAGTAGTTCGGCTTGCCGTGCAGCTTGATGCCGTCGAGGACGACTTCGCCGGAATGCAGCTCCGGTGTCGAGGCGCGGGCGATCGCCCGCAACGTCGAGGTCTTGCCGGCGCCGTTGCGGCCGAGCAGCGCCAGGATCTCACCCTTGTTGAGCGAGAACGAGACGTTCTGCACGATGTAGCTGTCGCCGTAATAGGCGTTGAGGCCTCGGCAAGAAAAGAACGGCGCGGCCTCGGCGTGGTCCGCGCGGGCGCGTTCGACGGTCTTCGTGCTCATACCTGCTCCTCGCCAAGATAGGCTTCGATCACCTTCGGATTGCCCTTGATCTCGTCGGGAACGCCCTGCGCTATCACCCGTCCGCCGGCCAGCACGGTGATGCGGTCGGCGAGCGAGAACACCACGTGCATGTCGTGCTCGATGATCACGATGGTCATCCCCGACTGCTTGATCTGCCGCAGGATCCCGATGGTGGCGTTGGTGTCGGCGCGCGCCATGCCGGCGGTCGGCTCGTCGAGCAACAGCAATTTCGGCTTCTGCACCAGCCCGATCACCATCTCGAGCCGCCGCTTGTCGCCGCGCGACAGCGCGCCGCCGAGATGATACAGATGCTCGCCAAGCCCGCGCTCGCGCAGCGCCTGGATGGCGCGCTGACCGATTTCGCCCTGCTCGTCGAAGCGCGACACCAGCTTCAGCCGGAACGCGCCGTCGCGATGCGACAGCATCGCCATCATCACGTTCTCGAGTACGGTGAGATCGCCGAAGATCTCCGGGGTCTGGAACACCCGCGCCACGCCGAGCTGGTTGATCTCGTAAGGCTGGAGTCCGGTCAGCTCGGTGCCGTGGAACATCACCTTGCCCTGGGTTGGCGGCAGCACGCCGACGCAGACGTTGAGCAGCGTCGACTTTCCGGCGCCGTTCGGCCCGATGATGGCGTGGGTTTCGCCCTCGCGGATGTCCAGATTTACATCGGCTAGCGCGTGCAAGCCCGCGAAGCTCTTGTGCACGTGATCGATGTGCAGGACGATATTGTTGGTCGCAGTCATGGCGCAACGGCCCTCTTCTTCTCGGCAGTCTCGTGCTCGGCGACCTTCTTTTCCGCCGCCGCCGCGCCGTGGCTCGACGGCATCTCCTCGATCACGCTCTCACCGAGGGCATCGCGCTGCGGCGAGTCGCCGAGCGACTTGACCCTCGGCGTATGCTTGAAGCCGAGCAGCCGGTTGATGCCTTCCATGATGCCGCCGGGCAGGAAGATCACCACCGCCATGAACAACAGGCCCAACGTGAGCTGCCAGCCTTCGCCCACGAACAGCCCGGCCGTCTTGACCACCAACTCGCGGACTCCGTCCGGCAAGAAGGCAAACACGGCTGTGAGTTGCGGCTCGTTGTAGGCCGAGAAGATGTTCTCGAAATACTTGATCAGGCCGGTGCCGAGCACCGGGCCGAGCAGCGTTCCGGCGCCGCCGAGAATCGTCATCAGCACCACTTCGCCCGAGGCGGTCCATTGCATGCGCTCGGCGCCGACCAACGGATCGGTCGCCGCCAGCAAGGAGCCGGCCAGGCCGGCGAACATGCCCGAGATCACGAAGGCGGACAGCAGATACGGCCGCGTATGATAGCCGGTGTAGCCCATTCGGTTCTGGTTCGACTTGATGGCGCGCAGCGTCATGCCGAACGGCGAACGGAAGATTGCGATCGACAGGCCGAACGCCGCGACCAGCACCGCGCCGCAAATGTAGAAGCCGGTCCAGCCGGTGATCGGCAGGCCGAGCAGCGACGGCGTCGGCGACACGTAACCGAACATGGCGTCGAGATGGCGTGGATCCTGACGCAGCACGCGCAATCCGGTCTCGCCATTGGTGATCGGCGTCAGCACCGAATACGCCATGTTGTAGCACATCTGCGCAAACGCCAGCGTCAGGATCGAGAAGTAGATGCCGGAGCGCCGCAGGCTGATGAATCCGATCGCCAGCGCCAGCACGCCCGCGAGGACGACCGAGAACGCCACCGCCGGCAACAGGTCCATCGACACCAGCTTGAACGACCACACCGCGGCGTAGGAGCCGACCCCGAGAAACGCGGCGTGGCCGAACGACAGATAGCCGGTGAGACCGAACAGGATGTTAAAGCCGATCGCGAAGACGCCGTAGATCGCGAACTTCTGCAGCAGGTCGGGATAGCCGGCGCCGATCGGGGTGAAGATCACCGGCCCGAGCGCCACCACGATTGCGAAGCCGATCAAGAGGGCGATATCGGCGAATTTCGACGTGTGCTTCATCGGATCAGCTTTCCATCACGCCTTTGCGCCCCAGCAAACCGCGCGGGCGCACCAGCAAGATCACGACGGCGACCAGATAGATGATGATCTGGTCGATGCCCGGCACCAGGCTCTTGACCTCGTTCATC
This sequence comes from Rhodopseudomonas palustris BisB18, assembly GCF_000013745.1. Lineage (GTDB taxonomy): Bacteria > Pseudomonadota > Alphaproteobacteria > Rhizobiales > Xanthobacteraceae > Rhodopseudomonas_A > Rhodopseudomonas_A palustris_F. The sequence goes on along the minus strand of NC_007925.1, from coordinate 2,118,435 downwards.
GAGGCGAAGGACTGCAAAATTCCGAGCATGAAACCGGCCAGCACCGCGCCGGGCAGTGATCCCATGCCGCCGACCACGACGACGACGAATGACAGCACCAGAAAATCCATTCCCATATGGTAATCAGGCGGCACGATCGGCGTGTACATCACCCCGGCCAGCCCCGCGACGACCGTCGCAAGCCCGAACACGATGGTGAAGCGGCGCTCGATATTGATGCCGAGCAGACCGACGGTCTCGCGGTCCTGCATCCCGGCGCGCACCACCATGCCGAAGGTGGTGAGCTGCAGGAAGGCGAACACCGCCGCGATCACCGCCAACGAGAACGCCAGATAGACGATACGCCAGTACGGATAGACGATCGCCTCGGTCAATTGCAGACTGCCCGAGAAGATCTGCGGCGCGGATTGGGCGATCGGATTGGCACCGAAGAAATGCTTGACGATCTCTTGCAGCACAATGGCGAGGCCGAAGGTGACGAGGATCTGGTCCGCGTGCGGGCGCTTGTAGAAGAACCGGATCAGGCCGCGCTCGATGATGATGCCGATCAGCAGCATCACCGGGATCGCCATCAGGATCGACATCGGCACCGAGTAGTCGATGAAGATTTTTCCCCAGTCGCCAAGCATCGCCTGCACGTAAGGCGTCTTGACCTCCAGCGGCGATCCCCACGGGGTCAACTTGGTCGGATCGACACGGATGATCTCCAGCGTGAGCAGCTTGTTGAACACCACGGCGCAGAACGCGCCGAGCATGAACAGCGCGCCGTGCGCGAAATTCACCACGCCGAGCGTGCCGAAAGCGAGCGTCAACCCGAGCGCGATCAGCGCATAGGCCCCTCCTTTGTCGAGGCCGTTCAGGATCTGCAGAAAAATGGCGTCCATGCGTCGTCAATCTCCCATCGAGCCACGCGCGGGGCGCGTGCCCACGAAATCACCGGCGACGAGATCGTCACCCTGAACGAAGTATCGGTCGTACGAGCGCGGTGATGTCGAGACGACGGCAACGCCCGCAAGACACAGCCGGCCGGCTGCGCCGCAAGGACGCAACCGACCGTCATAGGAGTGAGGCCTAACGAATGGCCTGCGGAAAATCCGACAAGGTCAGATTATCCGCACTTCTTGGCGTCCTTGGAGCCGAGTTCGCCGCCGAAGATGCTCGGATCGTAGGTGACCTGCGATGCAGGCACGATCTTCCGGACCTCGAGCAGGTCGAACTTGTCCTTGGGCTTGTCCTTGCCCTGCACGACCAGCACGTCCTTGAAGCACTGATGGTCGGCGGCGCGGTACAGCGTCTTGCCGTTGCCCATGCCGTCGAACTCGAAGCCCTCCAGCGCCTTGATCACGGCGGACGGGTTGAAGCTGCCGGCGCGCTCGCAGGCGTCGGCGTAGAGGATCGCCTGAACGTAGCAGGTCTGCGCCGCCTGCGACGGCGGCGTGCCGTAGGCCGCACCGAACGACTTGGTGAAGGCATTGGTCGCCGGGTCTTCCAGCTTCCAGTCCCAGTTCGCGGTGCCGTAGATGCCCTTGATCGCATCGCCGGCGCCCTGCGCCATCAGTTCGGAGAACAGCGGCACGACGATCTCGAACTTCTTGCCGTTTGCCATCTTGTCGCGAAGACCGAACTGCACCGCCTGGGTCAAGGAATTGATCATGTCCTTGCCGTAGTGGTTCAAGATCAGCACGTCGGCGCCCGAATTCAGCACCGGCGTGATGTATTGCGAGAAGTCGGCTGCGCCGAGCGGCGTGCGAACGGCCTTGACGGTCTTCCAGCCCTGCTTCTCGGTGGCGTCCTTCATCGACTCTTCTTGGGTCCAGCCCCAGGTGTAGTCGGCGGTCAGATGATAAGCGGCGCGATCCTTGCCATAGGCTTCCGAGAGCACCGGGCCGAGTGCCACGCCCGACATGTAGGCGTTGAAGAAATGGCGGAAGCCGTAGGCGCGCTTGTCCTTGCCGGTGGTGTCGTTGGAATGGGTCAGGCCGGCCATGAAGATCACGCCGACGTCCTGACACAGCGACTGCACCGCGACCGCCTCGGCAGACGACGAGCCGCCGGTGATCATGATCGCGCCGTCTTTCTCGATCATGCGCTTGGCGGTGGCGCGCGCCTGGTCCGCCTTGGTCTGGGTGTCGCCGGAGACGTAGGCGACCTTCTTGCCGAGCACGCCGTTGCCCTTCAGCGCCAGCGGCTTCATGGTCTTGAGCATGCCGCCGTCGCCCTCACCATTGAGATGCTTGACCGCTAGCTGGTAGGCCTTGAGTTCGTCCATGCCTTCGTCTGCATACGCACCGGACTGCGGCACGTTGAAGCCGAACGTGACTTCCTTGCCCTTCGGCATATTGCAGAATTCATCCGCCCAGGCGTCGCGAATGAAGAACGTCGGTGTCGCCAGCGCGGCTGCGCCGGCAAGCCCGGTCTTGAGCGCGGTTCTGCGAGTGATGATGAGCTTATTGTCGACCATGTTTCCTCCTTGGCGTCCCATTGCGACGGATTATTTTCAACCTGTTCGCCGCCGACCGAAGGTGTCGGTACGCGGCATTCAGATGTTTTTCTTCTTGTCCGACTGATCGTTGGAAGTACGCGCCCGCCCGGTCAACCGCTACGTTTGTCTAGGTTGCCAATGACGCGCAGAGCTGCGGCGACGATCTGCCATCATAGTGCGGCGCAATATCGCTTGCTAATAGATGACTTCTCAAATGGATTCCGCCTCCGGCGCAAACATCATCGCAATACCGTTGAACCGAAGCGACCGATGGAAATCTACGTCGAGCGTCAAATAGCCGCGGATGACACTATCTGCGTTACGAGGGCTCGTGCTCCCACCCCGCAGCGATCCACGCGTTCCACCTCAGGCAGGTTGCTACTCGCGACTGCACCGGCAACAAATCCGCTCCAGACGTCACTGCCATGACGTGCATGTGACTGTGAAAGTGGAGGATGAGCCGTCTGCTCGGCGCGACGCGGCGGCGATCTCAGCGCCGCGCGGCCCGCCGCCGCGCCGTTCGGACACGCGCAACGACGCCGCTTCCAATTTAGCGGAGAGCGTCCGCCGATGGCAGCCGGCCGAGATTGGCGAGGTTCATGATGCGTTGCTGCCGCCTCTTGTTGGCGGCGTCGATCAGCATCCGGCCGGCCCAACGATAGACGTTCCATTCCTTGATTTGCTGTCGCATCACCCGCATACGCTCCTGTTGCTCGAGCAGCGGCATTCGGAGCGCGGCATCAAGCGCGCCAGACATCTCGTGGACGTGGTAGGGATTGACGATCAACGCCTCGGACAACTCCCGCGACGCTCCGGTGAAACTCGACAGCAACAACACCCCACTTTCATCTTCGCGGGCGGCAACGAATTCCTTGGCGACCAGGTTCATGCCATCGTGCAGACTGCTCACGATACAGACATCGGCCGCCCGGAACAATTTGAACACCTCATCTGCCCCATGATGCCGGATCAACAACCGGATCGGTGTGTAGGAAGCCGAGCCGTGCCGACGGTTGATCGATTCGGCGAGCGACACCGCATCGGCTTGCAGCGTGCTGTAGGCGGCGAGTTTGCTGCGGGTCGGGGCGGCAACCTGAACAAAGACCAGCCGCCCCTTCCACTCCGGGTAGCGCGACAATAGATCGTCGATGGCATTCATGCGATCCAGGATGCCCTTGGTATAATCGAAGCGCTCGATGCCGACCGCCAGCTTCATGTCGGCAGCGATGTTGAGCGACTGCCTGACCTCTTCGCGGCAAGTCGCCATCGCGGGCTGGCCTTGCAACGCCGCGGGCGGCCATTCGATCGAAATCGGATAGGCGCGCACCATCGTCTCGTGGCCCCCGAGCGAGACGGTCGCATGTTCGCGGTCGATCCGGCTTTCGACAAACCGGTCGACCGTTTCGAAGAAGTTGTTGCAGTGAAACTGGGTGTGAAAGCCGAGAATCGTGCTCCCGAGCAGACCCTCGATGATTTGCTCCTTCCAAGGACAGATACTGAAGGTCTCGGCGTTGGGCCACGGGATATGCCAGAAGGTGACGATGGTCGCCTTCGGCAACCGTCGGCGAATCATCTGTGGCGCTAACGCGAAGTGATAGTCCTGCACCAGAACGATCGGATCGTCCGACTTTGCCTCCTCGACGACAGCCATCGCGAACCGTTCATTGATCGCCTGGTACTGTTCCCAATCCGATACTCGAAACGACGGTCTGATGAAGGCGATGTGGCACAGCGGCCAGAGCCCCTCGTTGGAAAACCCGTAATAAAAACCATCCTGCTCTTCGTCGGAGATCCAGATCCGACGCAAGGTGTAACTTGGATGATCGGGCGGCACCCTGACCCGGTCGTCGTGATCGACGGTTTCGCGGTCGGCGTCGCCGCTGCCATGCGCGATCCAGGTGCCGCCGCACGCCCGGATCACCGGCTCCAGCGCCGAGACGAGGCCGCTCGCCGGGATTTGGACGGCGATGTGCGTTCCACCGCTGACGTGGTTGTGGATGTAGGGCTCGCGATTCGAGACGATCAACACTTCGGCGCCGGGCAGCGTGGTGCGCAGCAACTCCTGCAACGTTGCCGGCGACCAATCGATCTGCGCCGAACGAATTGAATTCTGCCCAACCTCAACCTCGCCGAGCAGCTTCTTGATCTGCAGGCCGATCGCGGTTTGGTCGCTTCCCGTCGGCGATGTCGCCCCCGATCGCAGGTCCTCGATCGCGCGTCGCAGCGAATGCATCCAGCCCCGAAGCATCATGACCACGAACAGCGCCGCGCCGCCGGCGATGGCGATGGTCATACCGATCAAGCCGGCGATCATCAGCCCTTGCGCCTGGCTCGAACGTTGATCGATAAAGCTCAGATCATGAAGAACGACCAGATAGGATTTGTGGTTTCGATCGACGATCGGAAACGAGCTGACCAAGATGCGGCGGCCGTCGCTGGCGATGCTGGAGAAGCTCTCGGCTTCCGACCGCGCGACTTTTTCACACGAGAACGTCGCCGGCATCAGTTTGGTCGGCGCCGTCAACCGGCCCGCGTCGTTGCAGAGTCCAACCGCCAAGATCCGTTGATCCAGCGCGATCGCTTCAAAGATAACCGAAAGCTGCACGTTATCATTGTCAGCCATTGCGCGCATGACTTGGTCCTGGATGGCATTGTAGACCAGTCGCGATCGCGCCTCGACGTCGCTCCTCGACCACTGTTCAACCAGCCGCTTTGAAAACGGGGCAATTGCGACGCCGAGTAACAGCGTCAAAGCCACTCCAACTCCAAGATACCTCGCGGCTGTCTTGTATCGGTACGACATCGGGAACCTCCTGGGCGGAATGTCTCTCTACACCACCGAGCCGACCACGTCAGGTGGTTTTCCCCATGCCCTGGCAAACTGCCTGAGATGCCGACGTTGCCACTGCGTCGTCATGCACGCATTCGCGTTGCAACCTCTCGGCAGAGGTCGCTTGAGGCAACGTGCATGTTCGGCACTGATGTGACGTTGCATATTGCGGGATCGCTGCGGACGGCGTCCTATACAGCGCGTCAGATCTGTTTCATCGAAACGAGCGGACGGGCCGCTCGCCGCGATCCGACTGTTTCGCGGCGCGCATCAAGCGCTCGAATTCGCGGCGATTCATGGAACGCTACGCAATGCCTCGCGTTGCTCGTTACTGTCAACGAGAGAGGATCTTTCAATGAAAATTGCAACATCACTTCCGACCATGGCACTGATTCTCGGTTCGCTGAGTTTCTCGATGCAACCTGCGACCGCGGCACCGACGATGCCGCAGAGCTTGGTGAAAGCACCGATGGAGTTGCAGACCGTCCAATATCGGCACGGCTGGCACAACCGGCACGGCGGCTCGCGACATGGCGGCTGGCGGCGTGGCTACGACCGGCGTGGTTATGGGCCGGGGGTCGTCGGGGGACTCGCGGCGGGCGCTCTGATTGGCGGCGCGATCGCCAATAGTCAGGCGCGCGGAGCCGACGCGGACGCCTATTGTTCACAACGATTCAAATCCTACGATCCCGGCTCCGGCACCTATCTGGGCTACGATGGCCAACGACACCCCTGCCCGTAATTGACGACTTAGCAGACAAGACGACTCGGCAGACAGAGAGTCCGTCCGGCAACGGACGGACTCTTTCGTCGTCCGGACGGGGCCTCGACTCGACCGAAGCGGTGTGACGCTCGTGGGTCCCGATCGGGGGCAGTTCGTGAGCCAGGTTTGAACACTCAGGTTTGAATCCAATGGCTCCCTTCGAGAGCATTTTCTGCGGCCGATTGGCGCACCCGACGCCGGCCTCGCACCAAGGGGATTGCAGCCTTGGATTCCGGAGCGTGATGCCCGTTTGGCTTTTTGATCCGTAACCCGGTACACTGGTGATTGCAGCGAACCGGCCTAGCGGAGACGACCTCGTTCTGCAGATCGATTCGGTGTCACCCCGTGGCGCCAGGCTTGAGTGCTCGTCGTCACGTCTGCCGGAGCGTTGATGCTTTCGCTGTTCGAGATCTTTACCGTCCTGCTGGTGCTCACAGCCGCGTTCGCCTGGCTTAATCACGTCGTATTGGGCCTGCCGAATCAGATCGGCCTCCTGATGATGGCGCTCATCGCCTCGCTGGTGCTGGTCGGCTGCGAACTGATGTTTCCGCGCGCACCGATCTTCCACAACATTTCGGACCTGCTGCGCCGCATCGACTTCTCCGATACGCTGCTCAACGGCATGCTCGGTTTCCTGTTGTTCGCCGGCGCGTTGCAGATCGATCTGTCGCGGCTACGCAACCGCAAATGGATCGTCGCAACGATGGCCACGGTCGGCGTATTCATTTCCACAGCGCTGATCGGCATCGGATTCTGGTACGCCGCCGAGCTTTTCAACGTGCCGATGCCGTTCACCTGGGCGCTGGTGTTTGGTGCGCTGATCAGCCCGACCGATCCGATCGCCGTGCTATCGACGCTCAAGACGATCAAGATCCCGGAAACTCTGGAAATGGACATCTCCGGTGAGGCGCTGTTCAACGACGGCGTCGGCGTGGTGCTGTTCACCCTGCTGCTGACGGCCGCGACCACCGCGAGCCACGAATTCGCAGCATTACAATTCGCCCAGATGTTTGCGCTCGAGGCCGGCGGCGGCGCGCTGCTCGGCTTTGCCACCGGCTATATCGCCTATCGCGCGATGCGGGCGTTGGACGATTATCCCATCGAGGTGCTGATCTCGATTGCATTGGCGACCGGGACCTACGCGCTGGCGCTGCGACTACACCTCAGCGGTCCGATCGCCGTCGTCGTCTCCGGCGTGCTGATCGGCAACCGCGGCGCGGAACTGGCAATGAGCGACCAAACCCGGCGTTATTTGTTCGGCTTCTGGACCCTGATCGACGAGATGTTGAATTCAGTGCTGTTTCTGCTGATCGGAATCGAGGTTCTGGTACTCGGATTCAATCTCGCGCTGGCGCCGCTGGCGCTCGCGGCGATTCCAATCGTGATGGTCGCACGGTTGGTCTCGGTTGCGGCCCCCGTCGGGCTGCTTCGGCTGGGTTACAAATTCGAGCACGGTACCGTGGCGATCCTGACCTGGGGCGGCGTGCGTGGCGGCATTTCGGTGGCGCTCGTGCTCGCGATCGCAGCCAACGAATTCAAGCCGGCCCTGACCGCGGCCACCTACACGGTGGCCGTGTTCACCATCATCGTGCAAGGCCTCAGCCTCGGCTGGTTCGTGCAAAGACTTGGCGTTGGCGAACCAAAGCTGCCGTTGCGCTGAGCCGCTCGACGAGAGCGATCGACAGGCTCCTTGTGAGAAACGGTGCTTCGCTCCGGTTACTCGGAGGCGGGCCCGGCAGCCTGGAACCATACGTTGGCAACTCGGTTGGCTTCGGAAGCATCTCATGTCTCGCGTACCAAAGGACCTTGATGATTCCTTCGCCGTTGCGCCACGCGGTGAGATTTTTCGCGAGCGGAATCGGCGGCTGCGGTCGGCTCAGGATGATGGCGTCCCGGGCAGTTTCGCCGCTGGCGGGCCTACTGATCTTGTTTGCCGTCTGCGCGCCCCCCGCTTCCGCCCAAACGCCGCCGCCGCCCGGTGGGTCTGAGGACAACGCCGTCTCCAAGTCCGTCGAGGTCGATCCGACCGCCGGCGATCGTGCGATCGCCAACCGCATCGAACGCATCCTGCAGTCCACCAACTGGTTTGATGGGCCCAAGGTCGCGGTGCGGGACGGCGTGGTCTTCATCGACGGCAAGACGCAAACCCAGGAACACCGGCGTTGGGCCGGCACCCTGGCGCAGAATACCCAGGGCACCGTCGCGGTGGTCAACCGGATCGCCGTCGAGGCCGACGTCGGATCGACCTTCGGACGCGCCGGCGACGAGTTCGTCAGGCTGTATCGGCAGGCAGAGCAAGCTTGGCCGTGGATCCTGCTCGCCGTCGTCATCATCCTCGTCACCTGGCTGGTGGCGCGTCTGGTCGGATTTCTGGCGAACCGCTTCGTCGCGCGGCGGGTGACGTCATCGCTGCTGCGCGCCGTGATTGTCCAGGCGTTTTCGATTCCGGTGTTTCTGCTCGGGGTGTATTTCGTGCTCCAGGTCGCCGGCCTGACGCGCCTCGCCATCACGGTGCTCGGCGGCACCGGGCTGTTCGGCATCATCGTCGGTTTCGCGTTTCGCGAGATCGCCGAAAATTTTCTCGCCAGCATCCTGCTCAGCGTCCGCAACCCCTTCAGCACCGGCGACCTGATCGAAGTCGCCGGCAACACCGGGATCGTGCAAAATCTCAATGCGCGGAGCACGGTGCTGCTGACGCTGGCCGGCAACTACGTCCAGATCCCGAATGCCATCGTGTTCAAGAGCACGATCACCAATTACAGCAGCACGCCGAGCCGGCGCGCGACCTTCGCCATAGGAATCAGCTACGCCGCCTCCACCAGCAAGGCGCAGACGCTGATCGCGGAGGTGCTCGCGCAACATCCCGCCGTGCTGCGCACGCCGGAGCCGCTGGTGCTCGTCGAGGAGCTCGGCGCCACGACCATCAACCTGCGGGTGTATTACTGGTTCGCCAGCGCGACCTATTCGCCGGCCAAGATCAATTCAGCGCTGTTGCGCCTTGTCAAAGATGCGCTGCTGAGCGGCGGGATCGCGCTTACGGAATCCGCTGCCGCGGCGGCGAAAGGCGAACCGGTTGTCGATGCCGACGGCGACGACGTTCGATCTCGGCACGCGGTCGGCAAATCTGCCGCCGACGAGGAGCGAAGTCCGTCTACGCCCGCCGAGGGCGACCTGCGTAACGAAACCAGTGAGATCTGTGAGCGCTCATCCCAAGGCCGGCCGCCGGAGGCTGAGGAAAATCTGCTCAAGCCGCAAGCTGCTCCTCAGCGTGGCATTTGAAGTTCACGGCTGGACAACCAAGTTGGGAGGAGCCGACTGCCGCGCGCCAGACGCTTGCGACAACAAGTTGAGATCCGTTGCCGCCGCTCAGCCCGGCTTGCGCCCGATCAGGTCGATCAGCGCCGAGAGGCCATGGTGGCCTGCGCCCTCGTTGATCACGCTGTCATGCTCGCTGATGCACAGGCGGTCGAAATCGCCGAACGCCTGTTCGAGGATTTCTCGGGTGTAGAGGTTTTCAGCCCGGCTTGGCCCGCCGGTCTTGTAGTCCAGTTGCTTCGGTCGATAGCCGTGCAGCAGCAACAGCCCGCCGGGATTGAGCGCCGCGCGGATCTTCGCGAACACCAAGCGGCGCTGCTCCGGATCGACGAACTGAAAGAAAATCCCGGCGACGACGTCGAAGCCCGACGGCCAATCCCAGCTCAGGATATCGGCGGTCAGCACCTCGATCGACACGCCGTTTGCTGCGGCGAGGCTCTGCGCCTTGCGTTGTGCGGCCGGCGAGAAATCCACCGACAGCACTGACAATCCGCATTGCGCCAGAAACACCCCGTTGCGGCCTTCGCCATCGGCGATCGCCAGCGCGCGTCCTTGGGCCGGCAAGATATCGCGGCACGAGGCCAGGAACGCATTCGGCGCGGTGCCGAACACGAAATCCGGATTGGAAAATCTGGTTTCCCAGCGATCGAATTCGTCCGACGTCATGACAATTCTCATCTCTGTTCGCTGTGCGGCAGCATGCCGCGGTCTGCTCCGGTCGGCAAACGCCAGGCTGATCTACCTCATTGCGGACGGCTGGTGCAGTGACATCGTCACAGACGACGCGCCGCCGCCGTGGGATCAGTCGTCTCATTGGTCGGAACGGACCGATAACGGAGGCGTGGTCGCATGACAAACATCACCATCATCGGCTCGGGTTTCGCCGCGCTGACCGCGGCGCGACAATTGCGCCGGCGCAAGGTCGACGTCAGCATCACGATGATCTCGCCGCGGCAGGATTTGCACTTTCTGCCCAGCGTGATCTGGATCCCGGCGCGGTTGCGCAGCGGCGACCGGCTCAAGGTTCCATTGGCGCATTTCTTCCGGAAGTATCGGATCGATTTCGTTCAGGCTTCGGTCACTGGGTTGAGAGACAACGGCCGTACGGTGGTCACCGACCGTGGCGAATTCAGCAACGACCACTTGATCGTGGCGAGCGGCGGCAAGTTCATCCGCAAACTGCCCGGGATCGAGCACGCCTTGATCCCATGCGACGGCATCGCCGCGGGCGAGGACATCGCCAGACGGCTCGATGCGTTGAAGGGCGGCAGCATCGCGGTGGGCTTCGCCAGCAATCCGGAAGAGCCCGGCGCGATGCGCGGCGGCCCGATGTTCGAATTCTTGTTCATCATCGACACGCTGTTACGGAAGCGCGGCCGGCGTCCCGGCTTCCAGATCGTGTTTTTCAGCCCTGCCGTGCGGCCCGGTGCGCGGCTCGGCGAGCGCGCCGTCGATGGCCTGCTGGCAGAGATGAAGCGCCGCGGCATCGCCACTAAGCTCGGCCGCAAGATCCTGCGCTTCGAACCACGCAAGGTGGTGACGGAAAGCGACGAGATCGATGCCGACCTGATCCTGTTCATGCCCGGGCTCACCGGGCCGGCATGGCTGGCGGATTCAGGCCTGCCGCTATCCGCCGGCGGCATGGTCAAGGCCGACGCGATGTGCCGCGTCGAGGGGATGGCCAACGTCTGGGTCGCCGGCGACGCCGGGTCGTTTCCGGGGCCGGACTGGATGCCCAAACAGGCCCATCAGGCGGATCTTCAGGCCATCGCGGTGGCCGCCAACATCGCCGCGATCGAAGCCGGAGGCGAGCCGTCCTACCGCTTCAAACCCGAATTGGTGTGCATCGTCGATACGCTGGACGCGGGGATGCTGGTGTTCCGCAACGAGCGCTTCAGCTTCGTCGGACCGAAGCTGAAGATCTTCCACTGGCTGAAGCGGATCTTCGAACGCCACTACCTGACCACATTCCGCTGACTTGGCGCGGTTCGCCGCCACAACGTGCCGGATCACAGGAGAGCGACATGAAATTGAAAACTATTGATGCCAAGGAGGCCGATCGTCTGGTCGCCGGCGGCGCCGCGCTACTCGATGTTCGCGAGCGTCACGAGATCGACCGCGAGCAGATCGAGGGCGCGGTTGCGGTGCCGCTGTCGCGCTTCGCCGAGGCCGACCTCGAACCGTTCCGCGGCCGCAAGGTGATCTTCTTCTGCCATTCCGGCGGCCGCACCAGGCTGTATGCCGCAAAGCTCGCCGCCAGGCTGCAGGGCATCGGCGAAGGCTATGTGCTCAGTGGCGGCATCGTCGCCTGGCGCAAGGCCGGTCTGAAGACCTCGCTGGGTCCGCGGCCGCCCGGACTGCTCGCCAGATTGTTCGGCAGCAAATAATCCGCCCCGACCGTGCCCGTGGCGCAAGTCGCGGCCGAAGCGTGGATCTCCATCGCCCCCCCCGCTCGGCGATATCGCGTCGTCCCTGCGCCCGCAGTGCTATTGCGTTCCGTCAGCAATGCTTTATATGCGTTCATGCGCATATGCGCCAAGATGGATATCAGATGGACGCGATCACGGTATTGTCGGCGCTGGCGGAACCGACCAGGCTGCAAGCCTTGCGGCTGGTGTGGGACGGACGCGAGCATTGCGTCTGTGAGCTGATGCAAAGACTCGGCGCCACGCAGTCGCGGATGTCGCGCCACATGGCGGTGTTGAAGGCCGCAGGCCTGGTGGTCGATCGCCGCGACGCCCAATGGGTGCGCTATCGTCGCGCGCAGCATCTGCCCCGCGCACTGATCAAGCTGGTCGATGCCGCGCTGGCGCTGCCCACCGCCCGCGAAAGGCAGGTCGCATGAGCCTCGATTCCCTCGCCGGCACGACGCCGCCTCCCCGCCCCGCCACGCGCAAATGGATCGCATCGACCACAGCGGCGCTGATGCTCTGGGGCCTGCTCTACAGTCAGCTCGCTGCGATGGCGACTTGGCTGGTCGGCTTGACCCCGGTCGATCCCAACAGCCACCTTGGCGAAGCTATCGGCTTCTTCGTCTACGATACGCCGAAGGTGTTGATGCTGCTGGCGCTGGTGGTGTTCGCCATGGGCGTGGTGCGCAGCTTCTTTTCGGCGGAGAAGACCCGCGCGCTGCTGGTCGGCAAGCGCGAGGGCGTCGGCCACGTGATGGCGGCCGGCCTTGGCATCGTCACGCCGTTCTGCTCGTGCTCCGCCGTGCCGCTGTTCATCGGCATGGTCAGCGCCGGGGTGCCGCTCGGCGTCACCTTCTCGTTCCTGATTGCGGCGCCGATGGTCAACGAGGTGGCGCTCGGCCTGCTGTTCGGGCTGGTCGGCTGGAAGATCGCCGCGACCTATTTGGTGTTCGGGCTCGGCGTTGCGATCGTCAGCGGCTGGATCATCGGCCGCCTGCATCTCGAACGCTGGCTCGAACAATGGGTGCGCAATCTTCGCTCCGGCACGGTCGAGTTACCTACGCAAGAGCTCTCCGCTATCGACCGCATCAAGGCCGGGCTGGACGCGGTGCGCGACATCGTCGGAAAGGTGTGGCCCTGGGTGATCGCCGGCATCGCCGCCGGCGCGCTGATCCACGGCTATGCGCCCGCCGATCTGCTGGCGTCGATCATGGGACGCGGCGCCTGGTGGTCGGTGCCGGCGGCGGTGCTGATCGGCATTCCGATGTATTCCAACGCCGCCGGCATCATTCCGGTGGTCGAAGCGCTGCTCAGCAAGGGCGCCGCGCTGGGAACCGTACTGGCCTTCATGATGTCGGTGATCGCGCTGTCGCTGCCCGAGATGATCATCCTGCGCAAGGTGCTCACCATGAAGCTGATCGCGGTGTTCGTCGGCGTGGTCGGCGGCGGCATCCTCGCGGTCGGGTTTCTGTTCAATGCCCTGTTTCAATGAATCCTCGTATCACGACGTCCTGGAGCAATCGCCATGAAAGACATTAAGATCCTCGGCCCCGGCTGCGCCCGCTGCACCACCACCGCCGAGATGGTGCAAAAGGAAGCCGACCGGCTCGGCACCGAGATCCAAATCGAGAAGGTCAGCGACTATGCGGCGATCGCCGGCTACGGCGTGGTCTCGACGCCGGGCATCGTCATCGACGGCAAGGTGGTGCATGCCGGCGGTCTGCCCAAGGCGGACGACATCGCCAAATGGCTCACGGCCTAGTCTGGCCAAGGCCGTCTGGGTCAGGCCGGCTCGAAGGCAGCGGTGATCTCCGCGCGTCGCGACAACTCGGCGACCGCCGACCACATCTCGCTGAGGCTCGACGCCGGGCGTTGCGGCAGTTCGGCGGTGATCGTCCCCGGCGCGCCGCTGATCACTACGATGCGGTCGGCGAGGCACACGGCTTCCGCCAGATCATGCGTCACGAACAGCACGGCCGCGCCGGTCTCGCTGCAGAGCGCGCGGGTCAGCGCCTGCAGATCGCGCCGCAGCGCCAAATCCAGCGCAGCGAAAGGTTCATCCATCAGGATCAGGTCCGGCTTGGTCACCAGTGCCCGCGCGATGGCGACGCGGGCCTGCATGCCGCCGGAGAGCTGCAGCGGATGCTTGCTTAAGTCGGCGGCGTCGAATCCGAGCCGACGCAGCCATTGCGCGGCCAGCTCGCGACGTTGCAGCCGTGATCGATCGCCGCCCTCCAGCGCCAGCGCGACATTGTCGAGCGCGCTCGCCCAGGGCAGTAATCGCGGCTCCTGAAACACCATCGCGGTTCGCGCGAATGAATTGTCGAGCGCGCCGCTGCTGACCCGTTCCAAGCCGGCCGCCAGCCGCAGCGCGGTGGTCTTGCCGATGCCGGAACGCCCGACCATCACCACGATGTCATGCGGCGCGATCACCAGGTTCAGCGACGCGAGCAGAAGCCCGCCGTCGATGACGAAGCCGACGTCGGAGAATCTCAGCATGACTTGTCCCGCATCGCGCCGCCGCCGCCGCTTGCGGCCCCGCGGCTCTGCTGCGCGAGCGCCGGCGCGCGGCAGCGGCCAACCCAGCGCCGCAGCCGACCGAGCAGCAGCACGTCGCTGATCAGCACGAAGCTGACCACGATGACGATCCAGGCCATCGCCTCCGGCAGATCGAGGTGGGCCCGCGCGGTGGCGAAGCGGCCGCCGATGCCGCTGCCGTCGCCGAGCACCTCGGCCATCAGCGCGACCTTCCAGGCCATCGCGAAAGTGGTGGCGAGCGCCGGCGCCAGTATGGTGGCGAGCTCCGGCAACATGATCCGGAATAACCGGCTACGCATCGGCAGCCGAAACACCCGCGCCATTTCCGCGAGCTGCGGATCGCGGGAGCGCACGCCCTGCAAGCTGGCGGCGAACACGATCGGCATCGCGGTGATCGCCACGGTGAACAGCGGCCCCAAGCCGCCCGGCCCGAACCACAACAGCGCCAACACCACCCAGGCGATCGGTGGCACGCCGAGGATCGCAGTGGCGATCGGAGCTATGGTGGCGCCGATCGGTCGGGCGAAACCACCGGCTAACCCGACCATGAAGCCGATGCCGGCGCCGATCGCCACGCCGCCCAGGGCGTGTTCGAGCGTGGCGGCGACCGTCGGCAAGGTGTCGGCCGATCTGATGATACGCACGAGCGCCAGTCCGGTGTCGCCGAGACTCGGCAGCACGAACGGGCCGGACGCCCGATTGATCCAGCTCCAGCCGCCGGCCAGCAGCGCCACACCGAGGGCGCCCCACATTAGATCGCTGGCGCCCTCGCCGCGCCTCATGTCAGAGGTCGAGATAGAAATCGTCGGGCGGCAGCTTGCCGCCGAGCGCTTCCGGCTCGAGCGCGAGCAGCGTGGTGTAGAAGTCGATCAGTTCGGCCTTGGCCTCCTTCGCCGACACCACGTCGATATGCATATAGGGAAACGCCTTCTCAAAAATCTGCGGCCGCATCTCCATGCGGCGTTCGGCGAGCTTCGCCGCCGCCGCGGGATCGGCCAGCACGCGCTGCTTGGCCGGCAACAGCCCGGCACGCAATGCTGCAACCAAATCCGGCGCGTCGTCGAGCAGGCTGGCATGCAGCGCGATCCCCGCCATCGGAATCCGCGGCTTCGGCTTGTGTCGGCCCCAGATCGTGGTGAGTTCGAAGGCGCGACGCAATTTGCGCTCCTGCTGCGCGGCCATCACCATGGCGGCGGTGGCCGGCGGCTCGGACAGGATCGCGGTGGTGGCGCGGCCGGCGGCGAGCATCTGCGCGGCTTCCATCGCGGTTTGCACGTAGCTCAGCTGAATGTCCTTGTCGGGATCGAGCCCTTCCATTTTTGCGATCGCCCGGAAGGTCAAATCCGGCATGTCGTTGCGGAAGAAGCCGAGCATCGGCTTGCCGGCCAGGTCATGAAAATCCCGGATGCTGTCGTCGCTGGTGATCACCGACAGATGCCCCATGCCGAGCAGGCAAAGCATCTTCAGCGGCATGCCGCGGCTCGCGAGGTTGGCGGGCACATGGCTCGGCGTCGAAAAGATCTTGGTATTGCCGGAGACGATGCCGGCGCGCAGATCGTCGGTGGTTCGCCACAGCCGGAAGCTCACGTCCGGCGCCGCCGCCGCCAGCGCCCCGGATTCGATCAGATCGACCAGCACGACGGTCGAGCCGTTCGGTGCTCCCAAAATCTGCAGCCCGCGGGACGGCGTGGACAATGCGCGACGCGGCGCCAAGCCGGCCAGCGCCAAGGAGCCTAGTCCGACCATGAGTGAGCGGCGTGTCGCAACGGCAGGCATGATAATCTCCACGGATTGATCGGATGGCGGCGGCGTGCGGGGCGATCGAAACGACCCCTCAATAATCGTCATATAGCCAATCTATATAACGCATCATAAGGTCGCGCAAATCAGCCCCACGCCGCCGTGCTGATCCGATCGTGCCCCGGGTTCGGCATTTTGCCGTGGGACTAACGCTCCGGCAAAAGCCGGCCAATCCGGTATTTAGGTAGCATCTCGTCGGCTTCCTTGGAATGCGGCCGGTTCTTGGTCTTGGTGTTGTAGGCCTCGGTGGCGTCTTTGCCGCACCATGGTTCGATGATCTGCGGCCGTGACGGATGGTCCGGCAGATAGGCGGCGAGATCGTAGACGTCGCCGCGGATCGCCATCCAGCAGGTTTCGGGTGTGGTGTGCTTGGCCAGTTCGGCGGCGGCAATCGCGCGGTCAGGGGCTGCGGCGAGCGGCTGCTCGGCGTCGGGCGACCACAGGCTGCCGCCCCAGAATGCGAGCACCATGGCCCAGAACGTCGCAGTCGTTGCGATGAACAGTTTGCGCATCATCTGAACTCGAAGTTTTCGTAATGGATATGGCGGGCGGTGACGCCCTTGGCGCGCAGCAACGGCTCCAGCGCCGCGATCAAGCCCGGCGGTCCGCAGAAATAGCAATCGCAGCCGGATAACTGCGAGGCATCGGGGAGAATCTGCGTCAGGTCCGGCAAAGTATCGCCGGTCGCCACGGCCTGCAGCGACAGCCGCGGGTCGGATGCCGCGATCGTGCGCAATTCCGACAGAAACACCGCGTCGGCCTCGCTGCGATAGAGGTACAGCAGCCTCGTTGCGTCGCTGAGATGACCGGCCCGCAGCAGAGCGACGAACGGTGCCACGCCAATGCCACCCGCCACCCAAAATTGCGGAGCGGCTTTACGGTCAGCGAGAAAATTGCCGAACCCGCCCATCACCCGCGCCGCGACGCCCTGCTCAATCGACAGCATCCGCCGGGTGCAGTCGCCGAGGGCCTTCACGCCGACATGTAGCACCCGGTCAGGATCGATCGAACTAACCGTGAAGGGATGAAATTCGCCGCAACCGCGATAGGTCGGGCCGGCAAAGAACGCCACCAATACGAACTGTCCCGCGGCGATGGCGAGCGGATCGCCGAGCGGGCGCAAGCCAATCTCGACGGCGCCTTCTGCAATCGGCTGCACCGAGCTCACGATGTAGGGATGCGCCGCCAACCCGAGATCGCCGCGCAGCGCACGCCAAGCCAGGATCAGCGCCACCACGGCGATGATCGGCAGCACTGGTTCGTCGATGCCGAGCAGCACAAGATGAACCAGTCCGAGCAATACCCCGAGGGCCAGCGCAGCGTGCAGCCAGCGCCAGGTGCCGTATGACAGCCGTTGGTTCAACGTCGGACTGAACGTGACGATCAATCCCAGCATCAGCACCAGCAGCCCAAGCCAGCCAGACCAGACCGCCCATCCCTCGTCGAACGCCGATAACGTCTCCCAGGCGAATGCCGGCGACGTCGAGAGTCCATTCGCCGCCAGCGCCAGCGGATGCAGCAGCAGCGCCACATAGGCCAGGATGCCGGTGACGTGGTGCCAACGATACATGCGCTCCAACCCGCCGAGCCAGCGCGCCAGCCGGGGTTCGCGCAGCATCAACAGCAGGCTGACCAGCAGCAACCCGCAGCCGATCCAGCCGACGACGATCCCGATCATCCGCGCCGGCGCCAGGTCCTCGGGAAAAGCCCACAGCACAAAGCCGAACGGCACGGCGACGGAGAGCAGCGGGATGGACAGCAACCGCAGCGTCGATGCCAAGCCGGTCATCGGCTCACTCCGAAGCCGGCGGCGAGGACGGCATCGACTTGAGACGGTCGCAGAAATCCCAGTGGGAGCCCGGCAATACTAAGCCGCGTTGTTGGGCACGCTGCACCATCAGGTCGTGATGTCGGCTCCGGTAGGCTTGGCAGGTCTCATAATCGGTGAAACCACGCACCCGCGCCTGGTGCTCGATGCGTTCTTGCGGGCTCATCAATTGCCAGCCGCGAGTGTTGCCCTCACCCGCTCGCCACGGCCCCGCCGCTGCCGCGCCCACCACGCCCCCTAACAGGGCGAGCGCGCTCAGCAGCCCGATCCGAGTTCTGCGCATCTTGCGTTTGACGACGATCATCATGGAGATCATCCAACTCGCGGGGCTGTTGCGGAGGCTATGCCAGGTGTGGCGCGGCAACAAGCTGGAGTTGCGGTAGCCGGTTTCGAGAAACCGGCTCTCATCCTGAAATTTACGGTTCTCGCACCAGGCGCATACGGAGCGCGGGCCAGCCGCTAGCGATAGCCGGCGGCCTGCAGCTCGAACAGATCGGAATAGCGGCCGCCCTGCGTCATCAGTTCGTCGTGCGTGCCGGCGGATTCCACCTTGCCGTCGGCGAGCACGAGAATCCGATCGGCCATCCGTACGCTGGAAAAGCGGTGCGAGATCAGAATGCCGGTCTTGCCGGCACTGAGCGCCTTGAAGCGCTGGAACACCTCGAACTCGGATCGCGCGTCCAGCGCCGCGGTCGGCTCGTCCAGGATCAGTACCGGTGCCTCGCGCATATAGGCGCGCGCGATCGCGATCTTCTGCCATTCTCCGCCGGACAATTCGACGCCGTTGCGAAACCGCTTGCCGATCATCTGCTCGTAGCCGCCCGGCAATCGCGCAATCACCTCGTCGGCCTGGCTGCTGCGGGCGGCCCGTTCGATGCGGTCACGATCGTCGCGCGCGTCGATCTTGCCGACCGCGATATTGTCGGCGGCGGTGAGGTTGTAGCGGAAGAAGTCCTGAAAGATCACGCCCATATGGCCGCGCAACGCGTCGAGGTCATAGTCTCGCAGATCGTGGCCATCGAGCAGCACCCGGCCTTCGTCCGGGTCATAGAGCCGCGCAAGCAGCTTCACCAAGGTGGTCTTGCCGGCGCCGTTCTCGCCGACCAGGGCGAGCATCTCGCCGGCGCGCAGCGCGAAGCTGAGATGGCGGACCGCCCACCGTTCGGCGCCGGGATAGATGAAGCCGACATCCTCGAACACGAAGCCCTCGCGGATCGGCTGCGGGAACGGCCGCGGATCGGACGGCGACAGGATCTCCGGCTTGACCTCGAAGAACGCAAACAGGTCGTTGAGATACAGCGCCTGGCTTGCGGTGCTCGAAAAACTGCTCAACAGCCCTTCGAGCAGCGTGCTGAGCCGGCGGAACGAGCCCGCCAGAAAGGTGAGATCGCCGACCGAAAATTCGCCGGCCAGCGTGCGCCACACGATATAGCCATAGGCCAGATAATAGCCGGTGGTGCCGAGCGCGGTGAACAGGCTTCCCCAGCCGGCGCGGCGCAGCGCCAGATTGCGGTTGGCGGCGTAGAACTCGGTGGCGAGGCGCACGTAACGGTCGATCAGAAAGCCGCTGAGCCCGAAGATCTTCACTTCCTTGGCGGTCTCGACGCTGGCGGCGGTCTGCCGGACATAGTCCAGCCCGCGCCGCTCCGGCGTGCGCACGAAATCCAGCGAATAGCTCTTGGCGCTGAAGTGCGCCTCGCCGAGAAACGACGGCACCAGCGCCAGCAGCAACAGCGCGATCAGCCACGGCGCGTAGAAGATCAGCCCGCCGGCGAAGCTGACCACGGTCACGATGTCCTGCGCCTGACCGAACAATTGCGCCATCAGCGTCATCCGGCCGCTGGTCTGCCGGCGCGCCCGCTCCAGCTGATCCTGGAAATCGGCGTCCTCGAAATCTTCCAGATCCAGCGTCGCGGCATGCTGCATCAGCCGCACGCTGGAGGCGTTGGTCACGCGCTCCGACAACAAGCTGTCGACCAGCGCCACCACGCGCCCGAGCAGATCCGCCACGATCGCCAGCGCCAACTCGGCGGCGAGCAACAGGCCCAGCCAATTCAGCCGGCCGCTGTCCAGCCACTGCGCGAAAGTCGACGGCTTGTCCGGCAGCTGCACCAGCAGCACGACGTCGTCGATAATCAATTTGCCGACAAACAGCGTCGCCACCGGAAGCACGGCGCGCAACAGCCGCAGCAGCAGCGAGGTCAGGGTCAGCGATGGGCTGGTGCGCCAGACCATCGCGATAAACGGCTTCAGGTTCCGCAGCGCGCCGAGCCGTTCCCTGATCGATCGCTTGTCCGAGGTCTGCATCGATCCAGATAAACCTATCGCGCTGCGATTCACAGCACGGCAAAATCCTTCACCGTGCGGCTCGTGTAGTCATAAAGCTTGCCGCTTTCGGCAAAGTCGGCGGCACACAGCGGCACGATCTGCTCGGCAACCTGCTGCGGCGTCGGCAAGGTCTGCGGGTCTTCTCCGGGCATCACCGTGGCGCGCAGTTTGGTGCGGGTCGGGCCGGGATCGAACAGGTTGATCTTGATCTTGGTAATCGCGGTCTCGCGCGCCCACACCCGCGCCAAGGTCTGCAGCGCCGCGTGGGACGCCGCGTAAGGGCCGCGATAGGCAGGAGCCCCCGCAGCCGCGGCGGAGGTCAGGAACACGGCGCGGCCGGCGTCCGAATTGCGCAGCAGCGGCTCCATGCAGCGGATCAATTGAAAATTCGCGGTGAGGTTGATCGCGATCACGTCGCTCCACGGCTTCATCGGAATGTGGCCGAGCGGCGACGACGGCCCGGCGATGCCGGCTGACGCGACCATAACGTCGAGTCTGCCGTGGCGCTCGTTCAGCGCGGCGCCGAGCCGCGCGATGGCTTCGAAATCGGTGAGATCGAGCGGCACCAGCGTGGCGCTGCCGCCGATGCCGCGGATGGCGTCGTCGAGCTCTTCGAGGCCGCCTTGGGTGCGCGCCACCGCGACGATATGCGCGCCGGCTTCGGCCAGCGCGAGCGCGGCGGCATAGCCGATGCCGCGCGAGGCGCCGGTGACGAGAGCAATGCGGGAGGCGAAGGGTTTAGTCATGATCGATTTTGCTTTCAGGAAGGGGGCACCGGGTGAAGCCCGGCTGTGTCGTGAGGTGGTCCGACGCGAGCGAGGCGTCGGTCAGGCACTCGCATTCGCATCTGTCTTTCCCGACAGACGCTGGCCGCGTCGGCGGAGCGAGTGTTCCGGCCATGAAGCGCGCGACCGCGAGTGCCGGATTGATCTCGGCAGTCGCAACGGCACGAACGCCGCGCGCCGCCATCCGGCTGGCGAATCCTGTTCCGACGCTGCCGGCGATCACCACATCCACCGCGTCAAGCGGATGCGGTCCGTCGCCCTTGAATGCGTGGATCGACAGCTGCTTCGGCAGATCCAACCGCTCGACCTCGAGAGGCGCGCGGCAGGGTGCGACCTTGAACACCAGGAAGCGACAGCTCTTGCCGGCATGAGCGGTGACCGTCCAAAAATTCTGGCTGGCGACGGCGATCAGCATGGCTCGTCTCCAGAGATCGATTTCGACGCCATGACGTTTGAGCTTGCGAAATCCGGGCCGGCACCGTCCGCCGACATCGCGGTCCGGATCGCTTTCGGGATCGGGCGCGGCCGCCCGCCGGATACGAACGCCACCTTGACCTTGGCTTCGAACAGCACGGTTCCATCGCGGAGAATTCGCTGCCCCATCGTGATCGAAGCGCCCTTCACCTCGAGCGGCCGGGTCTCGACTTCGAGCAGGTCGTCCATCCTTGCGGATCTGAGAAATTCGAGCTGCATCGCCCGCACCACGAACGCGTATCCTGGCGCTTCGCCGACGCCGTCCGAAAACAGCGCGCGCTGATCGGCGCCGAGCAGGCGCAGATAGTTGCTGCGGCCGCGTTCCAGGAAGCGAAGATAGTTGGCGTGGTAGACGATGCCGGAAAAATCGGTGTCCTCATAATAGACCCGGACCAGCATGCGATGGCCGCCATCGCAAATCTCGCCATCGAGATGGGCGTGAGATGGCGCGGCCGGTGTCGACGCGACGTGAGGCTTTGGCAAATCGATGCCGTGGGCTCCATCGAACATCATAAAGCGTGGCATTTTTCGACCGGGCCATGACGCGTTCATTGTCTTCGATCCAGTTGAGCCCCATGGGGCGCGAGTAAGTGGACACGCCGCGCGGACGCACGCGGCGCGAGATTGTGCTGTCCCGGCGGCCGGCGGAAGCGTGGCGTTCCGCAACAGCCGGCGGATCGGGTCTTGGTGGCCTGTGATCGAGTGACGGTCTGCCATTGGGTGGGGATCCGACGCATGGGATTGCGGTTCTGCCGGCGGGCGAGGTTCTGGCCTGCCGGTCTCGACGTGAAGTCGTGGAGCTCGCCGGAGCGCTGGTGCTGCTCTGCCATGCTTGGCCTTGTGCTCGGGCTCGACGTCGATCGTTACGATGGCGTGCTCGTCGTCGGCTTCGGCAGGTCGATGCCGTGCGCCCCGTCGAACCCGACAACGCGCAACGTCTGGCTTGCGGCCGACCAGCCGTCCATCACAGGGATTCCAACCAACGCAGAAAGCGCAAGCAAACCGCGCCGCCCTACGCGGCGCGAGACGTTGCAGCCGGCGATCACACGTCGGGCGCCCGGAATTCAGCTCGTGCCGATGCGGATCTTGCTGTCGGAGAGAAACTCATACGGCACCAGCGCAAGATTGAGCGGCGCCGGGCCCAACCGGGCGCGACCGGAGGAATCATATTGTGAGCCGTGGCACTGGCAGAACCAGCCGTCGTAGTTGCCCTGGTGCTCGGTCGGGATGCAGCCGAGATGGGTGCAGATCGCCGAGACCACCAGCCATTGCTCGTGGCCGGCCTTGACGCGTTCGGAATCAGGTTGCGGATCGCGAAAGCTCTTCCAATCGGCGTTCTGTGCCGATTGGATTTCTTGCGGCGTGCGATGGCTGATGAAGATCGGCTGGCCGCGCCAAAACACCTTGATCACCTGCCCGACCGCAAGCGGCGCCAGATCGACTTCGAGCGGAAAACCCGCAGCAACCGTGGAGGCATTCGGATTGAGCTGCGCCACCAATGGCCAGGCCACGGCGGCGGCACCTAGTGCAGCGACGGCGCCGGTCGCGACAAAAAGCACGTCACGCCGGGTGGGTTGGTCGGGAATTGTTGCGGAGGTCATGTCGTTCTCCTGCTGGTTGCCTTGAGGTCTGAGCGATCAATCGATGCTCCCATAGAAATTCGTCGGAGCGTTGGCGACAAGGGTGAGAGCTTTCCGATCCGGCTCGCTCGAGCCGTCAAAGATATATCTTTTTTGTCAAGGCCGAACTTATATCTCAAGGCCTGAACTGTAAAGATATATCTTTCATTCAGCAAAAACATATCTTTTTGAGCGATTCTCGGCGACTATGGGCCGCAGCTACGCTGCAAGTCCCCTTGGGTCGGAGGCTTTGGGCCGGAAGCGGGAGGTTGCGGATGCGGAAACGGCTCGCGACTTGTCGCATCCTTGACCGTTGCTCTGCGCGAGCGTGGCCTTGCATAAACAGGTCGGCCGGCAACGGGCGATGTTCTATTCGAGAGGGCGCGAACTAACGCTCTTTGAACGCTCTCACATTCACCGCGGCCCAATCCCGCAACAAATGGCCCAGTCGGATGAAGGCGTCCGAGCGCGCCGATTGCTTGCGCCAGGCGAGGCCGATTTGTCGGTTGTTGGCGTCGCCGGCCAGCGGCCGGATCGCCACCGCGCTGCCTTGCAGGATGCCGCCGTTGATGGCGAGGTCAGGCAGCAACGTGGTGCCGAGATTTTCCGCCACCATGGCGACAAGGGTGTGCAGACTGGTGGCCGCGAAACTGGTGACGGCCTGTTCGGGAGCGATTTCGAACAGCGGCAGCGCGTGGCTGTGCAGGCACTGCTCTTTCTCCAGAAACATCAGCGCCTCGCCATCCAGCGTATGGACGTTCACCAACTCGGCCTTGGCCAGCGGATGCCGGGTCGAACAGGCGAAGCGATAGGCGTCGTCGAACAGCATGAACGTCTCGCAGCCCGGCGTATCGTAGGGAAAGGCCATCAACACCAGATCGAGACGACCGGCGCCAAGCCAGTCGAGCAGTGCCAGCGTCTTGTCTTCCCGCAACGTCAATCGCAGCAGCGGATATTGCCGATTGATGTGGGGGACTAGCCGCGGCAGCAGGAACGGGCTGATGGTCGGAATCACGCCGAGTTCGATCATGCCGGACATCGGCTCCGATGCATCGGCCGCCAAATCCATCAAACCTTCGGCGTCGCGCAGCAACAGGCGCGCGCGCTCCACCAGCCGATGCCCGATCGGGGTGAGAATGACCGACCGCTTGGTGCGCTCCGCGACTGCAACCCGCAGCAGAACCTCGAGTTCATGAATGCCGGCGCTCAGCGTGGACTGCGTCACCGCGCAGCTTTCCGCGGCCCGGCCGAAATGCAGCTGATCAGCCAGCGCGACCAGATAACGCAACTGACGCAGGTTCGGCAGCGGGCGCACGGTGATCGCCTCCTCCGATTACAGAAACAAGTTTAATTCGCTTTTGTGAATATATCGCCAGGTCTACCACACGACAACGCTTGAATTTCAGGACCGCCAAAATGACCAGATCCGAACCACTCGCCGATCCGGCACTGCGCCCCGAGGTGAAAGCCTTGTTCGACGAAGTCACCAACACCATCAGTTACGTCGTGAAGGACCCGCGCTCCCCGGCCTGCGCGATTCTCGACAGCGTGCTCGACTTCGACTACGCCGCCGGCCGGATCAGCTACCGCTCCGCGGACACCATCATCGACCATGTCCGCGGCGCCGGCTTGCGCGTCGAATGGCTGATCGAGACCCATGTTCACGCCGACCATCTGTCCGCCGCCCCCTATCTGCAGCAGCATCTGGGTGGCAAGATCGCCATCGGCGACCGCATCGCCGTGGTGCAGGACACCTTCGGCAAGGTCTTCAACGAAGACCGCGGCTTTCAGCGCGACGGCAGCCAGTTCGATCATTTGTTCGCCGACAACGAGGCTTACGCGATCGGCGGGCTCGCAGCGCGCGCCCTGCTCACCCCCGGCCACACCCCGGCCTGCATGACCCATGTGATCGGCGACGCGGCATTCGTCGGCGACACGCTGTTCATGCCGGACGCCGGCACCGCGCGGGCGGATTTTCCCGGCGGCGATGCGCGAAAGCTCTACCGTTCGATCCAGCGGATCCTGGCGCTGCCCGGCGAAACCCGGCTGTTCATGTGCCACGATTACGCGCCGAACGGCCGCGACATCCGCTGGGAAGCCACGGTCGCGGAGGAGCGCGCCACCAACATCCACGTTCAGGAGGCGATCAGCGAAGACCAATTCGTCTCGATGCGCAACGCCCGCGATGCCGGCCTCGAAATGCCGCGGCTGATCATTCCCTCGCTGCAGGTCAACATGAAAGCCGGACAATTGCCGCAGCCCGACGCCAGCGGCAAGCGCTTCCTGAAAGTGCCGCTGAACGGCCTGTAATTCCCCTCCCCTCCAACAGAACGGACCACTCACATGAGTTGCACCACCACCGCCATTGCCGTCCCTGCGATCCCTGAAACGCCGGTGCCGGCGGCCGCTTTGGCGCCCGCGCCGGTTTCCGCACCGATGACCTCTTCGCTGCCGCGCATCAATGCGCCGGCGCCGCATTTTGCCGCCAAGACCACCTTCGGCGACCGCACGCTCGCCGATTATCGCGGCCGCTGGCTGGTGTTGTTCTCGCATCCGGCCGACTTCACCCCGGTCTGCACCACCGAATTCATCGCCTTCGCCAAAGCCGCCGACAGCTTCAAAGCGGCGAATTGCGATCTGCTCGGCCTGTCGATCGACAGCGTGTTTTCGCATTTGGCCTGGGTCGGCAACATCAAGGAAAAATTCGGCGTCGAGATTCCGTTCCCGATCATCGAGGACCTGTCGATGAATGTGGCGAAAGCCTACGGGATGATCCATCCCGGCGCCTCCGACACTTCGGCGGTGCGCGCCACCTTCATCATCGACCCAGACGGCATTCTGCGCGCGATGGTTTACTACCCCATGACCAACGGCCGCAGCGTGGCGGAGATCCTGCGCCTGGTGCAGGCTCTGCAGACCAGCCTCAGCCAAGGCGTCGCCACGCCCGAGGGCTGGCAGCCCGGCGAGAAGATCATCGTCGGTCCGCCGATGACCGTCGCGGAAGTCGCCACGCGGATGTCCGAGGGGCTTGAAACCGTGGACTGGTATTTCTCCAAGCGGGCGCTGTAACCACTCTCTCGCCCGCTCCGCCAAACAGCTTTGGCGGCGTTCGACAGGCCTGATGCGACCGCAGCGAAAATCATCGCTGCGGTCCGGAAACAAGCAACCATGCTATTCCAGAGTATCTCCAGCGTGCTGTCCGGCGCGTTGTCGGGCTTCATCCTCGGCCTGATCGGCGGCGGCGGCTCGGTCCTGGCGACGCCGCTATTGCTCTATGTCGTCGGTGTGGGCGAGCCTCACGTCGCGTTGGGCACCGGCGCATTGGCGGTTTCGGTCAACGCCTATGCGAATTTGATCGGCCACGCGCTGCGAAAGCACGTGGTGTGGCGCTGCGCGATGGTGTTCGCACTGGTCGGAACGGTGGGAGCGCTGATCGGCTCCAGCCTGGGGAAGATCATCGACGGACAGCTGTTGCTATTCCTGTTCGGGATCGTGATGGCGATTATCGCCGGCCTGATGCTGCGGCCACGGCGGATCACCGCCGCCGACGCGCCGCCGATCGACCTGAAGCTGTGCGTCAAAGCCGGGATCGCCGCGCTCGCCACCGGCGCGGCCTCCGGCTTGTTCGGCATCGGCGGCGGCTTCCTGATCGTTCCGGCGTTGATCCTTTCCACCGGCATGACAACTCTCAATGCGGTCGGCACTTCGCTGCTGGCGGTGGGGACATTTGGACTGGCCACCGCACTCAATTATTCGCTGACGGGCCTGATCGATTGGCGCATCGCCGGGGAATTTCTGGCCGGCGGCCTGGTCGGCGGGCTGGCCGGCACGTTGCTGGCAGCCCGGCTCGGCGCCCGCAAGAACACGCTCAGCCGCATCTTCGCGGTCGTCGTCTTCACCGTGGCCGGCTATGTGCTGTATCGTTCAGGCCACGCATTGTGGGCGCGGCCATCCTGACTCCGGTAGGATATCGTCGCGCCTAGGACGATCGGCGTGCGACGATATAATGGCTGTGACGATTGCGCCCGAAGCTGCGCTCGGCTTCGATTGCAAAGCCGGTGTCAACGATGGCTTGGCGCAACTCGCTCAATGTCAGAACGCTGACCGGAGGCACCATGCCGAATGCCTGAAGGGCGGGAAGGACGGCACGGCGCATCACGATATTCATGTCACCGAAGCAGAACGTCTTGCTCAGCAACAGACCGCCGGGTTTCAGCTGATCGCGTATCGCGGCAAGCGATGTGCGGAGGTCCCTGACCAGATGCAAAATCAGAAAGGCGCAAACCGCGTCATAAGGCGCCTCGCCGGCCGCCAGCTCTGCACCTGCCATGGCGAAGCTCAGATTGGCCGGCGCGGGTTTGGCCTGCGCGATCCGCAGCATTTCAGGTGACAGGTCAGTCGCCTTCCATTGCAAGACGCCGGGGGCAAGGCGAATCGCTGTCCCGCCGGTGCCGCAGCCGATCTCCAACACCCGGTCCGACGCCGAAAGCCGGGACGCGACATCCGCCAGCATGGCTTCGTAAGCCGCAACGTCCTTGATCGGCCTTGCTGCATATCTGTCTGCGACCCGGTCCCAGAATTGGACGTCGCTACGCTCGGTCATGCCGGACGTGAGGACGATGGGCGTTGTCTGGCGCATCTGCATGCTCGGTGATTCTCCTCCCCGCATATCGACAAACCCGGCGTCGGGGCTTCGTCCGCGACAATACGGCAGCGAAAGACTCCACGCCATGATGCAAGTTGCCGCGTGTGAGTCCGTGTGTCCCGAGGCGACCAAGAGCCGGACAAGACGCAACATCATGGCTTGCGGTGATAGCTCCGCGCGACGAGGCATCATAGCCCGCCGCCGTCATCGCGATGCTTCGATCTTGGCCTTGAGACTTTCCAGACCGTCGCGAAAGAACTTGCTCATCGCCGCGGTCGCCGCCGCATCGTCCTGCGTCTCGGGCGGATAGTTTCCGGTGTCGCCGCGGTAGTATCGGCCGCTCCATTCGACTTCGCTGCCCTCGCCCTTGGCGTTCACCGTCAAGGTGGCAGAGTAGAAACTGACCGGAAACGCTTCGAGGTTTTCCTGCGCCAACCGGTAGCCATAGGATTTCTCGGTTTCGTTGTACTCGTCGAGGCTGTCGACCAGCTTGCCGCCGGATTTGAGCGTGACGGTGCGCGTGGCCCCGTTGGCATTGCCGCCTTGGCCCTCGCAGGCGGCAACCGATGCATGCCAGCCCGCCAATCCGGCAAAGTCCTTCACCGTACGCCATACCGCGGCGGGCGACGCCTGGATCACGATGGTCTCCACGATCTTCTGCGGCGTCGGCCCATGGGCGAAGGCCAGGCCGGGCGCCAACAGCAGCGCGACGATGAGTACAAGTAATTTCGGCATCGAAGATTCCTTTCATCTCGGTTCTGAACGCAGCGACCGGCCGGCGGCCACGAGCGGCCACAGGCCGTAGAGCACGGCAAGGAGGAGGAGCGCGCCGGCAGCGGGATAGACGCCGATCTCGGTCGGCTCGACCAGGTTGCGCTTGCGCAGGGTCCGATGCGCAGCATCGAGCAAGGCGCGGTCGGAGCCGAGCCGCAGATAGCCGAGCCCAGTGGCCTCGGCGAGTGCCCGCAAATGCGGCTCGCGTAACGATGACAGATGTTCGTCGCCGCTCGCCGCCGTGGCGCCGAACGGCGCGTTGCGCGGGTGCCAACCGGCGGCCGCCTCCACGCCCGCGGGAGGCAGGCCGTGGCGGTTGTCCTGCGCAACGTCGTGCGGACCATAGGCTCCGATCTCGCGGCCACTGTCGTCGAATTTCGGGATCGGAGATTTCGCATCGCCGCCGACGCCGACGATCAGCCCTTTGATCGCGCCGGGCTTGCCCTCAAACTCCGGCACGCGCCCCCCCGACAATGGCGGCGCCTCGTGGCCGTCGGTGAAAAACAGCAGATCAGCATCGAGGCTGGCGCCCAAATCGATCGCCGAATACAGGCCCTTGGCGATGTAGCTGTCGCCCTCCCACGCCATCCGCCAATCGAGCTGCCTGATCGCGCCGGTGATCGCGTCGAAATTCGCGCACACCGGCACCGGCTCGAACAGCAGCAAGGCGCGCCGTTCGGTGAACACTCCGAGCCCGAGGCGCGACCTGCAGGGCAGCAGCCCGGCAAGTCGCTCCAGACCATCGCGGGCGGCGGCAAGCCGGCTGAACGGTCGCGCCACGTCTCCCATGTCGCGGCTGTTCATGCTGCCGGTGATATCGACCACCGCGACGACGTCATAGACCTCCTGTCGTAGCCCGAGCGGCGGCATCAACGCTGCGGCCAAGGCCGCGATCAGCGCGGCGACCAACAGCCAGGCTTTGATATCCCGCGCGGGCGTCATGGCAGGCCACGCGGCAGACCGGGCAGATCGCTCCACAGCGGCTTGGCCTTGTCGGTTGGGGGCGGCTCGTCCTCCT
Source organism: Rhodopseudomonas palustris BisB18 (assembly GCF_000013745.1). Classification (GTDB taxonomy): domain Bacteria; phylum Pseudomonadota; class Alphaproteobacteria; order Rhizobiales; family Xanthobacteraceae; genus Rhodopseudomonas_A; species Rhodopseudomonas_A palustris_F. The sequence goes on along the minus strand of NC_007925.1, from coordinate 2,088,825 downwards.
CCGACGCCGAACCGCGCGGCAGGTCGCGCACCAGGCGCTGCGCGACGTCGAGGTTGTGTTTGAGATTCCAGTCTTGCGGCTCGATGCCGAGCGCCTGCCGGTAGTTCGCCTTGGCAAGGCCGATCGACGAGGCGGCGCGGTCGAGATCGGCGTTTTCGATATAGCCGAACGCCTGCCGCACCCGGGCATTGCCGAGATTGTACAGCAGCAGCGCGCGAACATGCGGCGCGGCACGTGGGATCGCGATCTCGGCGAAGATCTGCGCCTCATCCAACTGGTCGTGGACAATGAGAAAATGATGCCGCGCCAGCAACAGCGCATCGGGCGCGGTGGCGGGATCGACGGCCACGTCGCGGCCGTCGGCCAATTGCGCAACCACCGCGTTCTGTCGGTTGGTCTCCATCATCGCCGCGATCACGGCCGCCGTGCCGGCCAACGCGGCGATCAGCACCACGACGAGCGCCCCTCCCCGCGCCGCCCGCAGCGCGGTCCACGTCGCGCGCCAAATCTGCTGCAGGCGACGACGCAGCATGCTCATGGTAGCCGTCCCGCGGTGATACGCACCTCGGCGAAGCGCGCTGCGACCAACAGCGCCAGCGCCAGCGCCGCGACCGCATAGGCCAGCCGACTCAAGCTCCGCGCCGGGCTGCGCTCGGCGTAGACGATCGGATGGCGTTCCAACCGGGCGATCTCGGCAATCGCGTCGCCGATCGATTCCGGGCGCTCCGCCTCGAAGGCGCGGTAGGGAATTTTCAGACTCTGGAAGAACCGATGCAGATGCCGCTCCGGCGCCACTTGCGGGACGTCCCGCTCCCCCGCGCCCGGCGGCTCGAAAATTCCGCGAGCATTGGCGGTGCGCAGGAACACCCAATACAGGTTGATCGGGCGTTTGCGGAATGCGGCGCGTAGTTTCTCCTGCACCCGCCGATCGATCACGCCGGCACCGTCCGACACCAGAACGATGGCGCGCGACGCCGCCGACGGATCGTCGTCGTGCATCGCCAGCGCCATGGCGATGCCGCGCGCGATGTCGGTCTCGCTGAGGCCGGGGCGATCGATCGCATCGATCGCGGCCAGCACCGCCTCGCGGTGGCTGGTCAATGGCAGCGCCTGCAGCGGCGCCGTCGAGAAGATCGCGACGCCGAACATGTCGTGCTCGCCGATCGAAACAAACGATCGGAGGAAGCGCCGCGCCTCGGCCGATTTCGACGCCTGCTCCGCGGTCGGACGGCTGCCGGCGAAACTGTCGTCCATGCTGCTGGAACGGTCGATCACCAGCACGATATGGGCGCCGCTGCCGATCTGCTGACTGCTCTGCCCCGCCAGATGCAGGCCGCCGGCGCCGAGCAGCAGCGCCAGGATCGCCAGCGATCCGGCGAGCCGCAGGCCAACGTCGAGCGCCGCGGACAGCGGATCGCCGGCGAATGCGGCCAGCGACGGAAAGGCCTGCGGCACATGAAGCCGGACCGCGAGCGGCAGCAGCGCCAGCGGCGCAAGCCAGAGCACCTCCGGCGTGCTGAGCGCCAGCGCCTTCAACGTGCCCGCTCCGCCGCCGCGAGCTGTGCGGCGAGGGTCTTCACCGCCTGCAGTGGCATCGATGCGGTGGCGCGGCCTCCGAAGAAGCTGTCCCGGGAACTTTGAAAGAATCGCACGACCTCGGCACGACAGGCGGCGAATTCCGGATGCTGGGCCAGGAAACCGTCGACGTCGTCGGCGAGCAACCGGCGCTTTGCGGTGGCGTCGAAGGCGCGGTGCAGCGCCAGCAAGGCGGCGCGATAATCCACCGCGGCGACGGCATCGCCGGCCAGCCCGGCGATGACGCGGGCGGCGCGGGTAAACGGCCGGTCCGGCCGGGCCACGAACGGCCACCACGCATAGTGCCACGCCAGCAGCACCAGTGTGAGCAGCGCGATCGCGGCGCTGAGCGCCAGCCCATGCGGTGCCCATCCCGCGCTGACCGGCGTGGCTCTGGCGTCAGGCTTGAGGAAAGTCGCAACGGTCTCGCCGCTCTTCTCGGGAAACAATTCGCGGATCGGAGAGGCAGTGAAGGCGAAGGCCGGGATCACCCCGCCGCCATCGCTGAGCTGCAGCGGCCATTCGGGGATCGTCAGCTTGCGCGGATCCAGCGGCACGTAGAAGTTCTGATAGACCAGCGTGACGCGGTAGAGCTTGCCACCCTGCGCGCGGCTTTCGCGGACCGCGACGCCGGTGAGATCGAGCCAGTAGCTGATCGGGCCGGGTTTCGGCAACGATGCGGCCTGCAGCGTATCCTCGGGATCGACCAGAATGTAAGCCTGCCGCTGCAGCGTATCGCCGACGAAATAGCCGAAATTGCGCGGCTCCTCCATGCGCAGCCAATGCACGGCGGCGTTCGCCGGCACCGACATCAGCAACAGCATCAGCAGAAATCCGACAAGGCCGCGCGTCCTCATCCGCGCGCCTCCATCAGATGCGCGGCGAGCCGCTCCCAGTCCAGCCGGTCGACGATCCGCAACGGCGCCCGGGCGTAGCGTGCGGCCAGCGCTTCGAGCCGGGCGTCATGCTCGGCGCGCGCCCGCTCCCAGGCGGCTTTGAGCGAAGGGCGCAACAGCACCAATCGACGCTGCCCCGTCTCCAGATCGGCCAGCGGCAGCAATCCCCAGCGTGGCAGGCTCACCAATTCCGCGCTGTCGATCAGCTGCACCGGAACGGTGTCGTGCGCGGCACAGGCTTCGAACACGGCGCTCAATTCGTCGGCTTCGATCTGGAAGTCCGAGATCAGCAGCACCAATTTGCGCCGTCCCGCAATCCGCGCCGCCGCGTCGATCAACCCGCCGGCGCCGCGCCGCTTTGGCCGGAACGCCGACAGCGCCGCGGCGGCTGCCCCGGCGCGCGAACGCGTGGCGGGAAAATGCAGCTCCGGCACGATCTCGCGGTCGCAGCCGATCACGCCGAAACTGTCGCCGATCCGCCGCGCCGACAACGCCAGCGCCGCGCAGATCGCCGCCGCCACCTCGAGCTTGCGCATGTTGCCGACAAAACCCATCGACGCCGAGACGTCGACCAGCGCGTACAGGGTGATCGCCGTGCTTTTCTCGAAGCGCCGCACATAAAGCTGCTCGAACGGATCGCGCACGCTGGCGCGCAAATCGAGCCGTCGCGGATCGGGTGCCTCCAACAGCGTGGCAAGGTCGCGAAACAAGCCGCCGGCTCCGGAGGAACGACCGCGATGCGCACCGGCATGGACGCCGCGGGCCCGCCACGCCACGCGGTAAGGCAGATCGCGCGAGGATCCCGATCGCAGGGACGCAGGATCTGCCATCATCACACTCCACGTTACGGCGCCGGCACCGTCTCGAACAATTGACGGATCAGCGCCGGCATGATCTCCGCGCGGCGCATCTCGTGGATCGGATCGAGAAAGATCCGGTGCGCCATCACCTCGAAGAACACCTCGCGCAGATCTTCCGGCACCACCATGTCGCGGCCGTCGAGCCAGGCCACGACGCGGGCGGCGCGGAGCAGAAAGCTCATGCCGCGCGGGCTCGCGCCTGCTTCGACCAAACGCTCGCTGTCGAGCCCGGCGAGCTTGATGCCGTGGCGTCCCGGATAGCGCACCGCATCCCACAGCTTGAGTGCATAGAGCTGCAACGCCTCGCTGGCGCCGACCCGACGCTGGATCGAACGGCCGACGCCGTCCAGCGCCCGGTGATCGGGTACCGTCTGGCGCAGCTCGCCAACCAGCCGATCGGCGTCGTGAAATCTTGTGTCAAACATCAGGCAGCGGCGGACCTCGGCATCGGCCGGAGTGTCGATCGCGATCTCCATCAGGAAACGGTCGCGCGCGGCGGCGGGGAGTTCGAACGTCTCCTCGCGCTCGACCCGGTTGCGGTCGGCGAACACCAACAGGTGCGGAAACGCATAGTCGCGGTTGAAGGCGCTCAGCGTCCGCTCGGCCATCAGCCGCAACAACAAGGAATGCACCTGCGGGCGGGCGCGGTTGATCTCGTTGAAGAAGAAGATCGCCAGATCTTCGCCGCTGCGCAGCACCGGACCCGGCTCGACGCGCGGCCGGCCGTCCTCGCCGAGAAACGTGTAGTACACCAAATCGGCCGGCATCAGATCGATGGTGCCCTCGATGCGTTGGTAACTGCCGCCGAGGCAACGCGCCGCGGCTCGCAGCAAGGTGGTCTTGCCGACGCCGACATCGCCTTCCAACAGCACGTGACCGCGGGCGAAGATCGCCACGGTCAAAAGATGGATCACGCGCCGCTGGCCGAGAATTGCCTTGCCGAGTTCGGCTTCGAATTGCAGCGCGGCGTCGCGCCATGCCGCAAGGTCGACGGTGTCCTCGTCAACCCGCTCCTCGCCAGCCATGCCGAACGCCTTTGCTGGTCTTGCGATCATCGGATGACCCAGGCAATAAAAAAGGGGGGCGAACCGCGCCCCCATGGGAGCTGATAATTTGGTCGCGATCTAACCGATCATTGCAGGTCGGTCATTTCGGCAGTTTGTTGACCTCGTAGACCCATTTTCCGGTCTTCTTGAAATTGGCGACGCGCAATTCATTGCGCTGCTCCATCGCCTTGATGGAGTCAGACTGCTTGTTGAGCTCCGCGACATTGTGCTTGGGATCGTATTTCGAGCCGGCGACCTTTTCCGGGTAGCCCGGCTTCGGCTCCCAGCAATTGCCGGGCGCCTTGCATTTGGTGCCGTCATAGGCGAGCGCACCGCTCGCGGAAAGCGATCCCACGAGGAATGCGGCTGCAATACCAAGACCCGTTGGCTTCAACATGCTGTTTTCTCCGGTTTGACGTCGTGATTTGCGGCATCGGCGTGCTCGAATGTCTGGCCGGAGCAGGCCGTGTCGTCGTCCTTGTGCTTCTGTGCGAACCGCGTGAACGTGCGCTTCTGCTCGGCAGTCAGCCAATCCGCCTCGTCGACCGGTCCGGTGTAGAGATGCCGGACCCAGGCCATCACCGTCAGGATCTCGTCGAGTTCGAGATCGTGATGCGGCCCCATCATGCCCTGCGCGCCGCCGTAGATGGTCTCGAACAGGCCCTTGTCGGTCTTGTTCTTCGGATAGGTCCAATAGGAATCGTTGAGACCGGGACCGATCTTGCCTTCGCCGAAATGACCGTGGCAGCCCGAGCAGGCCGACAGAAAGGTCTCCTCGCCTTTCGCCAGATGCTCCTTGACCTCGGTATACGGATTGACGCCGGTGTTGAGAAAGTTGCGGACCGCTTCGGTATCGCGCCCGCTCGGCTGACTGGTCTCCATGATCTTCAGATCTTCGCCGGTGACGGTGTGGCGGAACACCTCCTGCCCCAACGCCACGACCGGCGCCAGCAGGCCGACCGCAAGGGTGGCGGAGATCGCGATCGATCGGTTGAATGACGGCATTCTCATCGCAACTCCTGGCTCAGTGAGGCCCCAATCGTAATTCTGATGCTTGTGGTTGTCCGGATCCGCTGGCGGCTCACGATCGCGGCCCCCGTGGCGGCTGCGGCTTCGGCATCGGCAGCAGCGGAATGCCCTCCGCGGCCAAGATCGCCTCGATCTTCGGCCGCGCCTTGGGCAGCGCCGCGTCGATGGCGTCGCGCAGCTCGCGATCGTCCTCGCGCACGCCGAACGACTGGTCGAAATGATGCGGGATCTTCGCGCCATCGGCGCCGACATTGTCGTCGGGGATCACCGTCATCGCCAACTCGGCATTGGCCTTGACGTAGCGCGCGACTTCCGGCGCGAACATCACCGCGGCATTGGCGGTGCCGTTGGCCACCTCGCCGACCACGCGGCGCGGCGAGATCCGGGTGTATTTGTTGCGGCGATCCTGGAAGTCGGTCAGCGAATGCATGTAGTTGAAATGCACGTTGAACAGCCCGATCTTCTCCATCATGGTCTGCGCCGGCGATCCCGGCACGAAGCCGATCTTGTCGGCCTTGGCCAGATCCGGACTGTTCCAGTCCTTGATCGAGAGCTTGGAATCCTTGCGCTGAATGAAGACATAGGGCGCCCGATAATACGGCGCGCTGGTCAGCACCCGCTGGTCCCCGGTATCCAGGCCGACGACGACGTCGCACAGCTTCAGCGACAGCTGATCGCGCACCAGATAGATCGCCGGCTTGTTGTACCATTTGAACACCGCCTTGCGGCCCATCGCGGCGGCCAAGGCTTCGGCGACCTTGTTTTCGAAGCCGCTGCCGTCCTTGACCGAATACGGCTCCTCCTCCGACGCCGCACAGACCCGCAGTACGGTCTTGTCGTCCGCATAGGGGTCTTCGTCCGAGGCCAAGGCCGGCACAAAGCCGAGCCCCAATGCGACCAGCAGCGCGCCGCACCGCCAAGCCACGCCTTGCGCGCGGCGCGTGGTTCGTCCTTCGCGGATTTGTCCACCACATCGATCCATCGATCGGTCCCTTCCCTGAAGCAGTCTTCTTTTTTGAATTCTCTGAGTTTTGAATTCTCTGAGTTCATCGACGCTGTCGCGAGCCGTGGCCGCGAGTTCCGCGGCGGTCGAAGCCGACCGCCGCGGCTCAATCAGGATCAGTTGGCCTCGAACTCGCCGACCTTGACGTCGTCATAGGGGCCCTTGCCGTCGAGCGAGAACACCATCACGCCGCCGCCCATCTGGGTGTAGTTCTGCAGTTCCTTGAACGCGCCGACCGCGCCGAGACCGGCGGTCGGATCCTGCAGATCGAACACCAGGCCGACGCCCGGCCAGCCGCCGACGCCGTACATCACCGCGACGTATTGCACGCCGTCGTGCTCGTAGGTCATCGGATAGCCGATGCCGCCGGACGGCAGCTTGAACTTCCACAGCAACTCGCCGGTGTCGGCGTGCCGCGCCTTCAGGAAGCCGTCGAGCGTGGTGTAGAAGACCAGATTGCCCTTGGTCGCGAGCGTGCCACCCCAGACCGCGAACTTCTCCATCTTCTCCCATTTGTATTTGCCGCTGATGGCGTTGTAGGCCTTGATCTGGCCGAGCCCGAGCGAGTTCTGGCGATCGCCCTTCGGCCCCGGATACATCGACAAGGTGGCGCCGACGAAGAACTGGCCGGCCCGATAGGGCAGCATGAACGGCTCCCAATCCATGCAGATGTGGTTGATGCCCATGAAAAACAGCTGGCGATCCGGGTCGTAGCTGTCGTGGCCCTGATTGTGATAGCCCATCGCCGACGGGCAGACGTCGCGAGCGACGTGATCCATCCTTGTGGCCTTCTCCGGCACCCGGATCGGGACGCCGCTCTTCAGATCGACCTGGGTGAAGACGTTCACGGTGTCGTCGATCTTATCGGCCGAGACCAGCTCGCCGTTCTCGCGGTCGAGCGTATAGACGATGCCGTTGCGATCCGGATGGGTCAACAGCTTGCGCGCTTTGCCGTTCTTGTCCTTCTGATCCGACAGCATCATGACGTTGACGCCGGCATAGTCCCACTCGTCGTGCGGGGTCTTCTGGTAGCCGAACTTGGCCTTGCCGGTTTCGGCGTCGCGGCCCCAGATCGTCATGGTCCATTTGTTGTCGCCGGGCCGCATGGTCTCGTTCCACGGCGCCGGGTTGCCCGAGCCGTAATAGAACAGGTCGGTGCCGGGATCGTAAGCGTACCAACCCCAATTGGTGCCGCCGCCGATCTTCCAGGCGTCGCCTTCCCAGGTCGCGGTGCCGAGGCCCTTCTGGCCGTAATGCGGATTGGCTTTGTTGAAGTCGTCGGCCAGGCCGATGTCCTCGTCCGGCCCGGTGGCGTAATAGCGCCATTTCTGCGCGCCGGTCTTGACGTCATAGGCGGTGACGTAGCCGCGCACGCCGAGCTCGGCGCCCGACGATCCGATCAGCACCAGATCCTTCACCACATAAGGCGCGATGGTCAGCGTCGAGCCGACCTTGATGTCGGAGTTCTCCACTTTCCAGAATTCGTCGCCGGTCTTGGCGTTGAGCGCCAACACATTGCCGTCGAGCTGGGTCTTGAGGATCAGCGGCGGGGTGGAGCCATCGCCCGGCCAATAGGCCAGGCCGCGATTGACCAGATCGCAACACGCCACCGAGCGCGCCGCGGGGTCCTGCTTCGGCTTATGCTGCCACAAGATGTGGCCCGGGTCCTTCAGGTCGAGTGCAAACGTATAGTTGGGAAACGAGGTGTGGACGTACATCACGCCGTCGACCACCAACGGCGCACCTTCATGGCCGTGCAGCAGGCCGGTCGAGAAGCTCCAGGCCGCCTTCAATTGCTTGACGTTCTTGTCGTCGATCTGGGTCATCGGGCTGAAATTGTCGGAGTTGTAGTTCTTCCCCGGCATCACCCAATTCTGGTTGCTTTTCGCCAATTCAACCAGCTTGTCATTGGCGAACGCCGCGTTCCCAGATGGAACGGACAGCGTCAACGCAGACGCAGCAAGCAGCAACGCAAACCGTGCGCGTTTCATCAACAGCCTCCCTTTGTCGTTTCCCGGATTCAAGGCGGCGTTTGTTATGTCCCTCTGCTGGGGCGCCGTCTTCCTGTGGTCTGTTTAGGATGTGGTTTCGTCGATACTCCCAGCTCTCGTTGCTCTTGTTGTTGCTCTTGTTGTTATCGCCAGCATCGGACTCGCGCCCCGCGGAACTGGAGCTTGCTGACGTCCGGGGTATCCCGTGCAGCCTATGGCCAGAATTGACCATAGAGCCAAGCATCGCACGGCGTCTTTAGTCCGACTTCCAATAACGTCCGGGAAGTATTTCCATGCACCCAGGGATATTTTTGATGTAGCCTGCCCCCTGAAGCTAACGCACGTTCAACGAACGGCGCCTGGGAGGGAGGACAAGGGTGATCATCGGCGATCGCAATGCCAGGCGTTTTCGTCATCTCACGGTGGTCGCCCAGGTGCTGGCGAGCGGGTGCAGCAATGAGACCGCGCCGGAGCTGCCGCCGGAGAGCAACGAGCGCGCCACCGAGGCAGGGCCGCAGCGCTGGCTGGCGCAAAGCGATGGCGTAACGCCGGAACATTGGCTTCTTGAGCACCAACGCAGGGCCAATGCCGCCGCGCCGTCGGTCGCGCAAATCCGCGACAGCCTGGCCAATGCGGCGCGAAACTTCGCCGATTCTCCGCGGATGATCGCCAACCGCGTGGTGCAGCTCGAGGCGATGCTGGCGCAGCAAGGCATCGCAGAGAATGCCTTGGAGCTGCTCGGCGACCTGTCGTTCGCCGCTCCGGCGGGACGGCGCGCCGAAGGCTTCGGCGCGCGTTGCCAGCAATACTATCTGCTGCGGATTCGATCCCCATCCAAGCAGCAAGCCTTGTCCGCGCTCAGAGCCTCGAACCACAGGGATTGATGCAAGTGGCCGCCAGCGTGACATCCAGCGTCCACGAGATCGGCCTCCGCGTTTGGTCACGGCGGCTCGCCCAGGTGTTATGGTACGAACGGCCGGTACGCACCCGGATTCTGGTCGCGCTGGTGGCGCTGAGCGCTTTGATTTCCGTGCTCGGCGGCGCGGCCACGCTATTCGGCATCCGAAATAGGATCGAGGCTGAGTTCATCTCGCCGACCGCGCTCGCCGAACAGTACATCATCCAGACCAACCGGAATTTCGCCGCCGACGAGCAACTGCTCAAGACCCTGCCGATCGCGTTGGCGATGCAGCTACGGCATATCCGCCACCTCAAGGTCAACGTGCTCGATGCCGAGGGCAACAGCGTCGCGCTGCAGCGCAGCATCGACGAGCCGCAGCCCTCGGCGAGCGAGGTGCCACGCTGGTTCGCGGCACTCGCTGGAAACGTTGCCGAACACCGCGAAATTCCGCTCACCGCCGGCGCCCGCCGGATCGGGACGGTGATCCTGAATTCCGACGCCTCCGACGAGTTGGCGGAGGTGTGGCAGGAAGCCCAGCATCAGGGGGTGGTCTGGCTTGCCGCCAACGCGGTGATGATCGCGGCCTTCTACTTCATCTTGGGGCGGATCCTGCAGCCCCTGGTCACGGTGTCGCGCGGCATGGCCGATCTCGGCAAGGGGAACTATCAGGTCCAGATCGATCCGCCGCGGGGGCCCGAATTCGACGCCATCATCGGCAGCTTCAACGGGCTGGCCTCGGCGTTGAGCGCCGCCCGCGCGGAAAACGGTCGGCTGTATCGCGAACTGATCACGGTGCAGGAGGACGAGCGGCGGCAGATCGCCAGCGAGTTGCACGACGAGGCCGGCCCCTGCCTGTTCGGCATCACCACCACCGCCGCGGCGATCGAGGCGCGGATCTCGCGCGGTCACCACGACGAGGCGGCGGAAATCAGTCGGCAATTGGCGGAAATCGCCAGCATCGCCGGGCGCCTGACTGCGCTCAATCGGCAGATCATGAAGCGGCTGCAGCCGATCGCGCTCGGCAAGGTGACGCTCGGCGAGTTGATCGGCGACCTGGTCGCGGACTTTGCCCGCCGCTACCGCGATGTCCGCTTTTTGAACGACCTCAATATCGCGCCACGCAGCTATGGCGACGTGGTCGATCTCACCATCTATCGCTGCATCCAGGAGGGCATCGTCAACGCGCTGCGGCACGGCAAAGCGCGCTGCGTCAACGTCGAACTCAGCGACGTTGCCCCGTCAGCGGACGCGGCGCCGACCGCCCTGCTGCTGGTGCTGCGCGACGACGGCCAGGGCATCGCCGCGGCCGCGACCCCGGGCTTCGGCCTCGCGGTGATGCGCGAGCGGGTGCAGTCGCTGGGCGGGGTCTGGGAGCTGTCGCAGAACTGGCCCTGCGGCGTCACCATCACCGCAACGCTGCCGCTGTCGTGGCCGCGCCCGACCGCCGCAAACCGGAGACTCTGATGACGACAGTGCTGATCATCGACGACCATCCGATCGTGCTGCAGGGCTGCGCGCGGATCCTGGAGGCCAATGGACCGACCAAGGTGCTGACCGCGGTCAGCATGGTCGACGGTTTCCGGCTGTACCGGCAACATGACCCGGACGTCATCATCGTCGATCTGACGATGCACACCGGCCTGCTCAGCGGACTGTCGTTCATTCGCAGGATGCGGGTCGTCAACCGGCGGATTCCGATCCTGGTGCTCAGCATGCATCGCGACCCGGTGATCGTCAGCCGCGCGTTGCAGGCTGGCGCCTCCGGCTATGTGCTGAAGGATTCCGCCGCCGAAGACCTGTTGAAGGCGATCAAACGGGTCAGCGACGGCCGCCCCTTCATCAGCGATGAGCTCGCGGCCGACATCGTGCTGATGGAAACCCGCGGCCAGAAGCACCGCCTGCAAACCATGACGCTGCGCGAACTCGAGCTGTTGAGCATCCTGGCCGAAGGCAAGCCCTATGGCTTGATCGCCGAAGAACTCAACGTCAGTTACAAGACGGTGGCCAACTCGGTGGCGCTGATCAAGAACAAGCTCGGCGTCCGCACGCTGCCGGAACTGATGCGCATCGCCATCGACCAACTGCCCTCGATCGAAACCACCGCAGCGCCCAGACGCTAGAGCATTTTCGGTTAGGATTGAATCATCCAACCAAAATGTCGTCGTCATTCCGGATTGCGAGTTCGAAGAACGAGCAAGTCCGGAATCCATAACCCCTGCGGTGGTTATGGATTCCGGGCTCACTCGCAGCGAAGCTGCTCGTGCCCCGGAATGACGGCCCGGGACTCTTGAACCGCATCAATCCTAATCCAAATGCTCTAGACGGTCGCGGGCTCGACCGCCTCGCTCTCCGCCGCCAGCGTTCCGCCGCTGCCGTGCTGGGTCAGCGGCTTCGAGCCGGTGACGGTGCGCAGCAGCACATAGAACACCGGGGTCAGGAACAGACCGAACAGCGTCACCCCGATCATGCCGGAGAACACCGCCACCCCCATGGCGCGGCGCATTTCCGCGCCGGCGCCGGTCGACAGCACCAGCGGCAGCACGCCCATGATGAACGCCATCGAGGTCATCAGGATCGGGCGCAACCGCAGCCGGCTGGCCTCGATCGCCGCCTTGATCGGGGTGCGGCCGGCGAATTCCAGTTCGCGGGCGAATTCGACGATCAGAATGGCGTTCTTCGCCGACAGTCCGACCAGCACGATCAGCCCGATCTGGGTGAACACGTTGTTGTCGCCCTTCGACAGCCAGACCCCGAACATCGCCGCCAATAGCCCCATCGGCACGATCATGATGATCGACAACGGCAGCGTCAGGCTTTCGTACAACGCGGCCAGCACCAGGAACACCAACAGGATCGCCAAAGGAAACACCCACAGCCCGGAATTGCCGGCGATGAACTGCTGATAGGTCAGATCGGTCCATTCGAAGGCGAAGCCCGGCGGCAGAGTCTCAGCCGCGATCCGGGTCGCGGCGTCCTGCGCCTGGCCCGAGGAATAGCCCGGCGCCGCCGCGGCGTTGACGTCCGACGACAGAAACCCGTTGTAGCGGATCGCGCGTTCCGGGCCGGCGCTCTGGTGGATCTTCAACAGCGCCGCCAGCGGCACCATGTCGCCCGACGCCGAGCGCACCTTGAGCTGGCGGATGTCGTCGGCCCGCGCCCGGAACGGCGCGTCGGCCTGCACATAGACCGAATAGGTGCGGCCGAATTTGTTGAAGTCGTTGACGTAGTAGGAGCCGAGATAGATCTGCAGCGTGTTGAACACCTCGGTCACCGGCACGCCGAGCTGCAACGCCTTGGTGCGGTCGATGTCGGCGAACAATTGCGGCACGTTGACCTGGAAGCTGGAGAACGTTCCGGCGATCTCCGGCGCCTTGGCCATCGCCGCCAGGAACGCCTTGGTGGCCTCGTTGAGCGCGTCGTAGCCGAGCCCGGCGCGGTCCTCGATCTGCAGCTTGAAGCCGCCGATGGTGCCGAGGCCGTTGACCGGCGGCGGCGGAAACATCGCGATGAACGCCTCCTGGATGCCGGCGTATTTCTTGTTCAGCTCCATGGCGATCGCGCCGCCGCTGAGCGAGGCGTCCTTGCGCTCCTCGAACGGCTTCAGCGTCGAGAACACGATGCCGGCGTTGGACGAGTTGGTGAAGCCGCTGATCGACAGTCCGGGGAATGCCACCGAGCTTTCCACGCCGGGCTGGGTCGCCGCGATGTCGCTCATCTGGCGAATGACGGCTTCGCTGCGGTCCAGCGTGGCGCCGTCGGGAAGCCGCGCAAAGCCGACCAGGTACTGCTTGTCCTGACCGGGCACGAAGCCGCTCGGCACCAGCTTGAACAGGCCGGCAGTGGCGATCACCAGCACCACATAGACGCCGATCACCAGCGCCTTGCCGGAGATCACGCCGCCGACGCCGCGGCTGTAGCCGTGCGCCGAGCGCGCGAAGGCGCGGTTGAAGCCGCGGAAGAACCAGCCGAGCGCGCGGTCGAGAATCCGCGTCAGCCGATCCTTCGGATCGTTATGGCCCTTCAGCAACAGTGCCGCCAGCGCCGGCGACAGCGTCAGCGAATTGATCGCCGAGATCACCGTGGAGATCGCAATCGTCAGCGCGAACTGCTTGTAGAATTGGCCGGTGAGGCCGCTGATGAAAGCCAGCGGCACGAATACCGCGATCAGCACCAAGGCGATGGCGATGATCGGCCCCGAGACTTCCTTCATCGCCTGGTAGGTGGCGTCGCGCGGCGAGCGGCCGGCCTCGATGTTGCGTTCGACGTTCTCCACCACCACGATGGCGTCGTCGACCACGATGCCGATCGCCAGCACCAGACCGAACAGGCTGAGCGCGTTGATGGAAAAGCCGAACATGTGCATCACCGCGAAGGTGCCGACGATCGACACCGGCACCGCCAACAGCGGGATGATCGACGCCCGCCAAGTCTGCAGGAACAGGATCACCACCACCACCACCAGCGCGATGGCTTCCAGCAGCGTGTGGATCACGGCTTCGATGGAAAAGCGGACGAATTGCGTCGGGTCATAGACGATCTTGTACGCCACGCCCTCCGGCATCGTCTTTTGGATCTCGGCCATCGTGGCGCGAACGCTGTCGGAAATCTGCAACGCGTTGGAGCCCGGCGCCTGGAAGATCGGAATCGCCACCGCCTGCTTGTTGTCGAGCAGCGAGCGCAGGCCGTATTCGGAGGCGCCGAGTTCGATCCGCGCCACGTCGCGCAGCCGGGTCACCTCGCCGTGCGCGCCGCTCTTGACCACGATGTCGCGGAATTGCTCTTCGGTGGAGAGCCGGCCCTCGGCGTTGACCGAGAGCTGCAGGTCGAGCCCCTTGACGCTCGGCGAGGCGCCGACCACGCCGGCGGCGGCTTCGACGTTCTGCGCCTGGATCGCCTTGACGATGTCGCTGGCGGTCAGCGCGTGCTCCGCCGCCTTCTGCGGATCGACCCAGATCCGCATCGAATAGTCGCCGGCGCCGTACAGCTGCACGTCGCCGACGCCATCGAGCCGCGCCAGCCGATCCTTGACGTTGAGCACCGCGTAGTTACGCAAATACGTCATGTCGTAGCGGTTGTTCGGCGACAACAGATGCACCACCATAGTGAGGTCGGGCGAACTCTTCTTGGTGATGATGCCGAGCTGGCGCACCACCGCGGGCAGCCGCGGCTCGGCTTGCGCCACGCGATTCTGCACCAGTTGCTGCGCCTTGTCGGGGTCGGTGCCGAGCCGGAAGGTCACCGTCAGCGTCATCGCGCCGTCGGTGGTGGCCTGGCTCGCCATATAGAGCATGCCTTCGACGCCGTTGATCTGCTCCTCGATCGGGGTTGCCACCGTCTCGGCGATCACTTTCGGGTTGGCGCCCGGATAGGTGGCGCGCACCACCACCGAGGGCGGCACCACGTCGGGATATTCCGAGATCGGCATCGACAACAGCGAGATCAGCCCGGCCAGGAAGATCAGCACCGACAACACGCCGGCGAAGATCGGACGATCGATGAAAAATTTCGACAAGTTCATGGCCGGGCTCCGGTACGAAGGTTTTTGTCAGCGCTGCGCGAGATGGCGGGCGCTGTCGGCGGCTTGCGAGCCGCCGGCGTCGGCGACTTCGGTCTTCACCAGCGCGCCGGGGCGCACCCGTTGCAGGCCGTTGACCACCACCCGATCGCCGGACTGCAGGCCCGAGGTGACGATCCGCAGCCCCTCGACATTGCCGCCGAGCGTGATCGCGCGGTACAGCGCGCGGTTGTCGTTGCCGACCACCATCACGAACTTCTTGTCCTGGTCGGTGCCGATCGCGCGCTCCTCCAGCATCACCAGCGTCTGCTGTTGCGGATGCCCCATCCGCAGCCGCGCGAACTGGCCGGGGATCAATCGACCGTCGGCGTTGTCGAACGCGGCGCGGACCCGGATGGTGCCGCTCTGGCCGTTGACCTGATTGTCGATCAGCTGGATGTGGCCCTTCGCGGTCTCGCTGGCGGAAGTCGACGTCGACATCTCGACCGGAATACGGTCGAGCTTGCCGGAGGCGCCGCCGACCGAGTTCAGCGCGCGGATCACCACGTCCTCGTCGGCGTCGAAACTGGCATAGATCGGATTGACCGAGACCAGCGAGGTCAGTACCGGAGACGAGGTGCCGGCGGCGACCAGGTTGCCGACGGTGACTTCGATCTTGCCGACCCGGCCGGCGACCGGCGCGCGGACCCTGGTGTAATCCAGATTGAGCCTGGCCGATTGCAGCGTCGCCTCGGCGGCGGCCACATTGGCGATGGCTTCGCGGCTGGCATTGTCGCGCTGCTCGAAGTCGCGCCGGGTCACGATATTGTTGCCGACCAGCTGGCGGCCGCGCTCGAGTTCGCCTGCGGCGAACAGCGCGCGGGCTTTCGCCGCCTCGAGCTGGGCCTGCGCCTTGTCGACCTCGGCCGCATAGGGCGCCGGATCGATCTGGAACAGCACGTCGCCGGCCTTGACCAGCGCGCCCTCGGTGAAATGCGTCGTCAGAATAGCGCCGGCGACCCGCGGTCGCAGCTCGACGCGGTTCACCGCTTCGAGCCGCCCGGAGAAATCGTCCCACAGCGTGGCCTGGCGAGGCTGCACCACCGCGACCGTCACGGGGACGGCTTGCTCAGGGGGCGGTGAGCTCGCGGTGGCCTGCTCAACATGGAAATAGCGGTCGGCGATCACCGAGCCGCCGAGGATGGCGGCGCCGGCAATCGCCAGGCCTGCGATGGTTCTGCGAATACGATGCGATGGCGGGACGGTGGCGGACGGCGTCATGTAGCGCTCCATAACTGTAGTGCTCGCTACAGATGTAGAGCTGGACGCCCGCCGTCAAGAGGATTATGTATCGGACACTAAGAAAAGTCGAGGTACCCTAATATGGCGATGGGTCGACCCCGCGCCTTCAACGCCGACAAGGCGTTGGACGAAGCGATGGAGATCTTCTGGCGGCACGGTTACGAGGGCGCGACGATCGCGCAACTCACTGACGTCATGGGCATAAATCCGCCGAGCCTGTATGCGGCGTTCGGCAGCAAAGAAGGCCTGTTGCGGGCCGCGCTGGACCGTTACACCGCCAAACGGGCGGCCTTTCTGACGGAAATTTTACAAGCGCCGACCGCCCGCGCGGTGGCCGAAAAGCTGTTGATGGGGATCGCCGACGTTCAGACCGACCCCTCGCATCCGCCGGGCTGCCTGCTGGTGCAAGGCGGGCTCGCCTGCGGCAGCGGCTCGGAGAACGTGCCGTTCGAGCTGGCGTCGCGCCGCGCCGAAACCGAGGACCGGCTGCGGCAACGCTTTGAACAGGCCAAGGCCGAGGGCGATCTCACCGCCACCGCCGACCCCTGCGCGCTGGCGCGCTATCTTTCGGCGGTCACCGTGGGCATGGGCGTGATGGCGTCGTCCGGCGCCGGGCGCGAGGAGCTGCGCGAGATCGCCAGCCTGTCGCTGAAGGCGTTCGAGCAGCAGGCCGCGACAGTCAGCTAGCGCAGGCCGAACGCCGTCCGCGCCATGCTGGCGTGGCACGGCGCGGGCCTAATGTTTGCAGATCGGGCGTTGCGCAAAGAGGCGCAGCAAAGCCGCGCCTCCTCCCTCGCTCATCGACTATCGACGACGGGTCAGGCGGCCTGCGCCACCCGCACGTAGGAGCGGGTCACGCTGTCGATATTTTGATCGATCCAGGCCGCCATCGACTGCTCTTCCTTCAGCGAGGCTTCGAGCAACGGCTTGGCCGAACTCATGCCGGTGAGATCGGCAAGCGACAGCAGCGATTTGTAAGCGGCGATCTCGAAGTGCTCGAAGGCGTTATTGGCGAAGGTGTTTTTCAGGATTTCGTCGGGCATCACGGTGTGCGCCATCGCCGCCATGTTGCCCATGAACGACTGCGCCGCGTCCTTCAAGCTGGAGGACGTTTCGCCGCAGGCGGCGAGACACTCGTCGAGCCGCTTGATCTGACCTTCGGTTTCGCGCAGATGCTGCGTCACCCGCGCTTTCACCTCCGGATAGTCGCCGAGCCGTTCCGACTGGCGTTCCATCATTTCGCGGGCCTGGATTTCCATTGCGTGGGCATTCCGCAGCCCGACGACGAAGATCTCACGTGCGTCCTGTGCCATGTGCTGTCCTTGTTGAGAAAGATTCGTTCACCAACGTGGCATTGCGCTAAGCGTTCCCCGCAATCGGCGTCGCGCACGGTCGCCAGAGTTCGAACAGTTCGCCGGCCGGGTCGCCGCCTCCCAGCGGCTGAAGTACGCGGACCGGCCGCGCGAGATAATTGAGCAGAGCGTCGATCGGTATCGGCTCTACAGCTTCCGATAGGTGACGTGCGCCGTCCCGAACGGAACGCCAGCCCGCCCGGCGCTGCCGCGGACGATGCAGGCGCGATCGTCGATCCGATAGAACCAGTCGTCGAAATTCAGCTTGGTGGTGCTGCCGTCGTTTTGCGGCGTCTCGCGCGTGTAGCGCCAATTGAACGCGCAGCCTTGCTGCTCGCCCTGGGCCTCGCCGTCGAGCCGCGTCTCCGAACCGGAATACTTGCCGACACCCAGCTTGCGGATGGTCCAGCGCAAGGTGTCCTCGTGACCATCGTCGAAGCGATAGGTTTCGGTGAAATGCACCGCCTGCTGCAGATCGTCCCATCGTCCTTCGGCAATGATCGTGGCGCGCTTTTGCAGGCCGCCGATCAGGCTTTCGATCACGCCCCAGCCTTCCAGACGGCCGTTGAAGAAGTCCTCCGGGAGGAAGACCGGAGTGGTGCCCTTAAAATCGTCGATCGCCATCGATGCTCCAATGCCAGTTGCCGTGCTGAGGAACCCGGAGCGCGCCGACTTGTTCCCTGACGTTCAACGCTCGCCTGCGGCCGATGGGTTGACGTTGTCCGCAAACATGTTGCGTAACGCTTTCGTCCGCGGCGATCAGCAGGTCGTATCCTGCTTTGCCACAGCACTTCGCAAGCTCATATCCGATGCCGGTGGAGGCCCCGGTGACGACGGCAACTCGACGATCTTGGATCATGGCAAGCTCCCTTGGTTAACCCCACAACCAGCTCATGCGCGGCCCGTTCCTGCAGGCGGCTTGCGAAGCGCCTCGGAACAAGCGCTCCGTTGCGGCACTTGTGTGTAAACGTGAATGCCGGGAGACGATGGAGAGGATGGCGCGGATTTTGATCGGCACCTCGGGGTGGCACTACGCGTCCTGGCGCGGCCCGTTCTTTCCCGAGCGACTGCCGATCGCCCACCAGCTGCAGTATTACGCCAGCCAGTTCTCGACCGCCGAACTCAACGGCGTGTTCTATCGCACGCCGACCCGCGAGGCGGTGCAGGCTTGGCACAACCTGACCGGCAACGACTTCGTATTCGCCTGGAAGGCCTCGAAGTTCATCACGCATTGGAAGCGGCTGTCGGCGGCTTCGGCGAACAGTCTGGAGCTGATGGAGGATCGGCTGGCGCTGCTCGGCGCCAAGGCCGGGCCGATCCTGTTTCAACTGCCGCCGCAATTTGCCGCAGATCCGGATCGGTTGGCCGACTTCCTGCGCATGCTGTCGAAGCGGCGCCGCTACAGCTTCGAGTTCCGGCATCCGAGCTGGTACACGCCCGCCGTGCTGCGGTTGTTGCGCGAGGCCAATGTGGCGCTGTGTCTGTCCGATCACCACGACGCACCGGCGCCTTGGAAGCGCACGGCGGATTTTGTCTATGTGAGAGGTCACGGACCGGGCGGCCGCTACAAGGGCCGCTATCCGGCCGCAACCCTGCAGCAATGGTCGGCACGGATCGGCGCGTGGAAACGGCGGGGCTACGACGCCTATGTGTACTTCGATAACGACCAGAAGAGTGCTGCGCCGAGCGACGCGCTGCGGCTGCGGCAACTGATCACGCCGCGGTGACGGCGATCGGAAGCGCGCTTACAGGCCACGCGACGAACTGGACTACCCGAACAGACCGAAAGCCCAGCCCGCGACCGCGAGCAACGGCACCACCGCGATCGCGACCAGGAGCAAAGGCGCGGGCTCATTGCCGGTTCGCTTGCTGTCGATATCATCTTCTGCCATGGCGGACGAACGCGCGCAGCGTGGACATGTTCCAAGCGTGGCCGCTGGGCCGTCGCGGCACCATGCGTCAGGTCAACAACCAGCGTAGCGAGGTGCGCAATTGTTCGGTTCCGTCGCGCTCGAACCATTGCCCGTGCTCGAAGATCACCCGTTCGGGACGGAACTGATCCACCAGTTCGCGGGCGATCCGCTGGGCTTCGCTGCGTTTGCGATTCACCGCAAAGCGATAATGCGGCGGCGCCTCGCCGTCCGGCGCCACCACGCCACCGAGCCGGGCCAGCGGCCGCAGCGCCGGCGATATTTTCTCTGCTTCGAAGTTCTGCACCAGATCGACCGCGATCAGCGTGTTGCTCGGCTTGTGCAGAAACACCACTTCCGTGAGCCCAAAGCCGCCGGTCAGCAATCGCTGATCGAGATCCTCGCTCCAGTCCGCGGGCGGCTGTGCGCCAAGATCATGGTCGATGCGCAGACCCGACGTCTTCACCGCACCGCGCCGCCGCAGCCCCGGCGCCGCCCAGGTGACCGCCGCCGGGAAGCGGTCCTGCCACTCCTTCACAAACGTCCAATGCGCGATGTTCGGCGCCACCAGATGGCGGATCGGCCCGATCTGCTGGATCGCGCGCGCGAGTTCGGAAGACCATGGCGTCGGCGAATGCAGCCAGACGTCGCCATTGGCCAGGCGGACGATGGTCATGCGGACCGGGATGGAGAGGCCCATCGGCCGCATCGGCCCGCTGTCGACGATCCAAAGGCTATCGGCGACCGGCTTCGGCACGTTCAATGGCGGGTAGGTGACGCGGCTCATGGCAATCGATTCCTGTGTCGTCGCCCGGACGTGATGTCGGACGGCGAACGTCAGGTGGGCGATTTGGTTCCGAACGGCTCGCGCTCACAGGCATTCGACCAAGCGGCATTCGTCGCCGCACGTATCACCTCGGATCGCACCGTCGCAGCAGGTAGATATCCATGATCCAGCCGTGGCGTTCGCGGGCCTCTTGGCGAACCGTTACGATCTCGTCCTTCACCGCGGCGAGGTGACCCGCGATCAAAATCTCGTCCGGCGTGCCGAGATAGGCGCCCCAGAAGATCTCCAGGTGAGGATCGCTGAGTTGGGCAAACGTCTGGGTGCCGTCCAGCATCACCACGACGCTGCCGGCGTCGCTGGGAAAGCCTTTGGCAAGCTTGCGCCCGGTGGTCAGCAGCACCGGCTCGCCGATCTGGTTCAGCGTGATGCGATGCTTGGCCGCCAGCACCTGCACGCTGCTGATGCCGGGGATCACCTCGTAGTCGAGCGCCAGCCCCTTGGCGCGCAGCCGTTCGATGATCCGCAGCGTGCTGTCGTACAGCGCCGGATCGCCCCACACCAACAATCCGCCGACTTCGCCTTCGGCGAGATGCTGCTCGAATTGATGGCCGTACCGATCGGCGAGCTCGGCGTGCCAATGATCGACATTGTGCTGATAGCAGCCCGACGATGCCCGCTGCGGCACCTCGATCGCCACCATGCGAAGCTCCTGGCGCTCGACGAAGCGCTCGCAGATCGTGGTGCGCAGGTGTTTCAGCGCCGCCTTCTCGGCGCCCTTGTCGGGCACGAAGAACACGTCGACGCGATTCAGCGCCTTGATCGCCTGCAGCGTCAGATAGTCGGGATCGCCGGCGCCGATGCCGATCACCAGAATTGTACGCATCCGTCCCCCACACCGCTCATCGATTGACGTAGACCACGCGCCAGCCGGCATCGAGCCGATCGATCCTGGTCAGCGACAACGGATCGATCACGAAGCGCAGCGCTGGCTCCGGCGCGATCTCGAGCGCAATCGCCAAGGCGGCGCGCACCGTGCCGGAATGCACCACCAGCACCACGTCGCCGGCGGGCAAACGATCGAAACCGTCGCGCACGCGAAGAATCTGATCGGCGAAGCTTTCGCCGCCGGGCGGCCGGTTGTCGGCCGGCGCCCGCCAGAACGCGGTGTAAGCGTCGCCGAGTTCACGGGCGAGCTCCTCGTGCCGGCGGCCGGTCCAGGCGCCGAAATGCTGCTCGCGAAATTTTGGCTCGGCGATCGGCTGCAGCGCCAGCGCCGCCGCAGTCTCCATCGTGCGGCGGCTGGAGCTGGCAAAGCAGGCGGCGTCCGCCGGCAGTCTCGCGCGCAGCGCGGCGAACGCTGCGGCATCGCCGATGTCGGCGGGCGCATCGGCATCGTGAATGACGCCCCGGGGTCCCGCCACCGGCGCGTGCCGCACCAGCCACAGCCGCGTCTCTGTCATCCCGCCCTCACCCGAATCGCGCGGCGAGCATCACCAGCACCGCGGTTTCGGCGACCTGCTCGGCGGCGCCGAACACGTCGCCGGTGACGCCGCCGATCTGCCGCCATGCCAGGAGGGCGACCGCGGCAGCACCGGCCGCAGTCAGCAGCAGCGCCAGAATCGCGGCCTTCAGCGGCAGACACAGCAGCGCCACTATCACTGCGAGCACCACGGCGGTGAGCGCGCCTGCCGCGGCCGGGCGGCCCGCGGTCTTGCCCAAGCCGTCGGCGCGGGCGAACGGCATGTTCGCCGCCAACACCGGAATCGCCGCGCGGCCGAGCGCGTGGGCGACGATCAGCGCCGGAATCGCCATCGCCGCGGGCAGACTTGCCAGCGCCGACAGCCGCGTCGCGAATCCCACCAGCAGCACCAGCGTGCCATAGGTGCCGAGTCGGCTGTCGCGCATGATCAGCAGTTTGGCTGCGCGGTCGCGCCCGCCGCCGAAGCCGTCGCCGACGTCGGCGAGCCCGTCCTCGTGCAGCGCGCCGGTCAACGCGGCGCTGGCGCCAAGCGCCAACGCGGCTGCGGCGAGCGCCGGAACGCCCATGCCCATCAACGCCACGTCGATCAGCCCGACCACGCCGCCGATCAGCGCACCGACGATCGGGAACACGCGTTGCGCGCGCGCGATATCCGGCGGCACCGCGCCTTCCGGATGCGGCATCGGCACCCGCGTCAACAGCGCCATCGCGACGCGCAGATCGACCAACCATTCGCCGAGTTGCGCTGATTTAGAGGCCGGATTGTCATTCACCATGGTGCCGTCTCAATGTGGATTGCAGGACCGTTGCGAGGCACCGAAGACGCCGGCAAAAAAGCATGACCGCTCGCCGCACGCAAGCACGGCGCGCCGCTGCACGGTTGACAAGGCGAGGCCGGCGTTCCTATGAGTGCGGCGATCGTCCCCCGAGTGCCCTTGGACCGCGGTGCTGACATGATCGATAAAGTGCGATCATGACCGGCGCATCCCCCGCGACGACGATCGATGTCTTGGTGGTCGGCGGCGGCAGCGCGGCGCTGTGCGCGGCGATCGCGGCGCGACGCCTCGGCGCAAAGGTGCGGCTGGTCGAGCAGGCGCCTTCGAGCTTGCGCGGCGGCAACAGCCGCCACGCGCGCAACTTTCGCCTGATGCATGACGAAGCGCATTGGTACGTGCCGGACAGCTACGGCGAGGCGGCGTTCCTCGGCGATCTTCGCCGCGTCACCGCGGGGGCCACCGACGAGGTTTTGGCGCGGCTGTTGATTCGCGGCTCGGCGAGCATCGCGCCCTGGCTGCAAGAGAACGGCGTCGCGCTGCAGGATCCGCGCAGCGGGGTGATGCCGCATTCCAAGCGCACCGCGTTCTTTCTCGGCGGCGGCAAGGCGATGGTCAACGCGCTCTATGCCACCGCGGCCGCGGTCGGCGTCGAGATCGGCTATGACAGCGAGGTGGTGGCGCTGCATCTCGACGATGAACATTGCAGCAAGGCGGTGATCGCGCGCGCCGGCATTGCCGAAACGGTCGCCGCAAAGAGCGTGGTGCTAGCTTGCGGCGGCCATCAGGCCGACCGCGCCTGGTTGCGCGAGAGTTTTGGCGACGTCGCCGACGGGTTGGTGATCCGCGGCACGCCCTATGTCACCGGACGCGTGCTGCGCCTGCTGCTCGAGGCCGGCGCCAAGCCGGTCGGCGATCCGGCGCAAGCCCACATCGTCGCGGTCGATGCCCGTGGGCCCGCGGTCGACGGCGGCATCGTCACCCGAATCACCGCGATCCCCTACGGCATCGTGGTCGATCGCAACGCGCAGCGATTCCATGACGAAGGCGAAGACGCCCGCAAGACGCATTACGCCCGCTGGGGGGCGCGGATCGCGCAATGCGACGGGCAAATCGCCTATCTGATCATGGACGCCGCCGGCCGGGCCCGGGCATTGCCGACCGCACTGCCGCCAATCGAGGCGGACAGCCTCAACGAGCTTGCCGGCAAACTCGAACTCGATGCGGCGGCGCTGAGCGCGACGCTCGGTGCATTCAACGCCGCCGTCCGCAGCACCGGCGCCACCGAGGCTTTGGTGCCGCCGAAAAGCCACGGCGCAAAGCCGCTCACGGAGCCGCCGTTCGCCGCCTACCCGATGCGGCCGGGGCTGACCTTCACGCATTTCGGCGTCGCGGTGGACGAGCGGATGCGGGTGCAGACCAAAGACGGCGACCGGCTCGACAATATCTTTGCCGCCGGCATGATCATGGCGGCGAATGTGCTCGGCCGCGGCTATCTGGCCGGGCTCGGCGTCACGTTGTCGGCGGTGTTCGGGCGCCTCGCAGGCGAGGAGGCTGCGCGCCATGGCCGATGAACTCACCGCCGAAGCCGACCGCGTGCTGCGGATCTGCACCGCCTGCATGTATTGCGACGGACTGTGCGCGGTGTTTCCGGCGATCGCCGGCAAACACGATTTTGCGCCGAACGACTTGGACTATCTCGCCAACCTTTGCCACAACTGCCGCGGCTGCTGGTATGCCTGCCAATACGCGCCGCCGCATCCGTTCGCGGTGAACCTGCCGAACGCACTCGCCGAGTTGCGGCAGCGCTCCTATGCCGACTACGCCTGGCCGCGCTGGCTGCGCACCGGCTTTGCTTATAACGCCACCGTGGTCGCCGGCATCGTCGGCGGCCTCACCGCGCTGACGGTGCTGGCGACGTGGCTGTTGGTGCCGGCCGAGGTGTTGTTTGCCGCGCACCGCGGCGAAGGCGCCTTCTACCGCGTGGTGCCGTGGCCGATCATGGCCGGCGCCGCGGCCGCCGCGCTGCTGTGGGCGATGGTCGCCATCGGCATCAGCGCCGCCACCTATTGGCGGGCGATTGCGCCGCGCGCCTCCGCGAAGACAATCATGCGCGCAATATATCCGGCGCTGCGCGACATCGTCACGCTGCGCAATCTCGGCGGCGGCGGTCCCGGCTGCAACGACGTGAACGAACACTTCTCGCAGCAGCGCCGTTGGTCGCACCACATCATGGTGGCGGGTTTTGCGGCCAGCGTGGCCTCGACGCTGATCGCGGCACTCTATCACCACGTCTTTGCGATCGCGGCCCCCTACCCGCTGAGCAGCCTGCCGGTGTTGGCCGGCGGCATCGGCGGCGTGATGATGCTGATCGGCATCGGCGGTCTCTTACGATTGGAACGCCGCGCCGACCGCGCCCCGTCCGCCGCTGCCGAGGTCCGGCTCAATGTGGTGTTTCTGCTGCTGCTGGCTGTGCTGGCGGCGAGCGGCCTCGCCGTGCTGGCGCTGCGCGACACCGCGGCGATGGGGCTTACGCTGAGCCTGCATCTCGGCCTGGTGATCGGCTGCTTTGCGGTGCTGCCGGTCAGCAAGGCGGTGCACGGGCTATACCGATCGTTGGCCTTGCTGCGCGCCGCGATCGACCGTATGGCGCCGCGCCGGCGCCGGGATGGCGGCGAATGACGCCGCCCGGCCGCCGCCGGCGGTCCCGGTCCTGCCGTCGGCCGGCGCACGTCAAGGATTGACTTCGCGGCGTTTCCGTCTGATGCAGTCCATAGCCGACGGTGCCCTGTCCTCGGACAGGGCGAAGAGGGAATACCGGGCGCCGGGTTAAGGGATGGTCCCTTAGGCCGGTGAAGCCGGAGCTGCCCCCGCAACTGTGAGCGGACAGCCTGCACCGAAAACCACTGGGTCTCGACCTGGGAAGGTGGTGCCGGCCATGACCCGCGAGCCAGGAAACCTGCCGTCGCCTGCGATTTCGCCATTCCGGGCGGGGAATTCCGGAGTGAAGACGTTGGTCGAACGGAGTGCAGGTCCGCTCGCCGCATGTCTGGGTGCCACGCTTTGCGCGGCAGCCCATCCAGCGACGGGCCTTGCCTATGGACCATGCCGCCGAACACGCGCCCGGCCAGCGACCAAGCCGTGACTCCGTCGATCCGATGGTGACGCTGCACGTCTGCGTCAATTGCCTGGCCGGCGAGGACCGCGACTCTCACCCGCGCGCCGGTGCCCGGCTGTACCAGGCGCTGCTCGAAGCGCAGCAGCGTCAGGATCAGCCGCCCGAGGTGCACATCGCCGCCGCCGAGTGCCTGTCGAACTGCAATCGCGGCTGCAGCGCGGCGCTGTGCGGCGCCGGGCGCTGGAGCTACGTCTATGGCGATCTCACCGAGGCCGCGGTCGACGATCTGCTGGCCGGTGCCGCCCAATACGCCGCCACCGCCGACGGCCTGGTGCCGTGGCGCGAGCGGCCGACGATCTTCCGCAAGGGCGTGATCGCGCGAATTCCGCCCGTGCCGCGGCCGGCCTAGGAGCACCCGATGTCGATCGAAAAGATTCCCGTTACCATCATCACCGGCTTCTTAGGCTCCGGCAAGACCACGCTGGTGCGGCACCTGATGCAGAATCCGCAGGGCCGCCGCCTCGCCATCCTGGTCAACGAATTCGGCGACATCGGCGTCGACGGCGAGATCTTGAAGGGCTGCGCCGACGCCAATTGCCCGGAAGACGCCATCGTCGAACTGACCAACGGCTGCCTGTGCTGCACCGTGGCCGACGATTTCGTGCCGACGATCACCGCGCTGCTGGCGCGTCCCAATCCGCCCGATCACATCCTGATCGAAACCTCCGGCCTGGCGCTGCCGAAGCCGCTGTTGAAGGCGTTCGAATGGCCCGACCTGCGCTCGCGCATCACCGTCGACGGCGTGATCGCCGTCACCGACGCTGAAGCCGTCGCCGACGGCCGCTTCGCCCACGATCTTGCGGCGATCGCGCGGCAGCGACAGGAAGATACCAGCGTCGATCACGACACCCCGCTCGGCGAAGTGTTCGAGGATCAGATCGCCTGCGCCGACATCGTGATCCTCAACAAGGCCGACCTGGTCGATGCGGCGCGGCTCGCCGCGGCGCGCGAAGCGGTGCAGGCGGAATCGCCGCGCAACATTCCGATCGTGGACGTGATCGAAGGTCGGGTCGATCCGCGCATCGTGCTCGGCATCGGCGCCGCTGCGGAAGACGATCTGGACCAGCGGCCGACCCACCACGACAGCCACGACGCCCATGATCACGACGATTTCGAAACCCTGGTGATCACGCTGCCGAGCCATGCCAGCGCAGAGGCCGTCATCGCCGGGGTGGAGACCATCGCCCGCGAGCACGGCGTGCTGCGCGCCAAGGGCTACGTCGCCATATCCGGCAAGCCGATGCGGTTGCTGGTGCAGGGCGTCGGCTCCCGGGTGCGGGCGCAATTCGACCGTCCGTGGCGCGCCGACGAACCGCGGACCTCGCACCTCGTGGTGATCGGCGAGCGCGGCATCGACCGCGACGCCATCACCGCCGTGCTGGCCGGGTGATGCGATGCATATCCTGCTGCGGGAACGCCATGGACTCGAGGAGACCGCGACCGCCGAAGATCTCGGCCAGACGCCGGCCGACCTCGTGGTGCTATCGTTCTCCGACAGCGACCTCGGCGGTTTCGCGGCGGCGTGGCGCGGCTCGCGCGGCACGCTGCCGAGCCTGCGGCTGGCCAATCTGCGCCGGCTGATCCATCCGCTATCGGTCGATCTCTATATCGAGAAGACGCTTTGCGGCGCGCGCGGGATTTTGATCCGGCTGCTCGGCGGCATCGATTACTGGCGCTACGGCATCGAGCAGGTCTCGGCGCTCGCCGCGGCCAAAGGCATCGCGCTGGCGATCATTCCGGGCGACGGCCGGCCCGATCCGCGGCTCGACGCAGCCTCTAACCTCCCGCCCTCGACGCTGCGCCGGCTCGCCGCGCTGTGCGACAAGGGCGGCCCGGATGCGGCGCGGGCAGCGCTGGCGCAATTGGCGCTGGCCTCCGGCCTGCCCGCTCCGCCGCTATGCGATAGCGCGGCGCTGCCGCGGCACGGCTGCTACGCGCCGGGTATCGGCCCGGTCGGCGACGACGTGCTCGATAGCGCAGCGGATGGCGCGCCGGTGGCGCTGGTGGTGTTCTATCGCGCGTTTCTCGCCGCCGCCGACACCGATCCGGTCGACCGGCTGATCGGCGAGTTCTCGCGACGCGGCGTCCGCGCCATCGGGCTGTTTGCCGGGAGCCTGAAGGATCCGGAGAGCGATGCCTGGCTGCGCGCCTCGATCGCGCGGCTCGCGCCCGACGTGATCGTCAACGCCACCGCCTTCTCGGCGCGCGGCGAGCACGGCGCGCCGTTCGACGTGGTCGATGCCCCGGTGCTGCAGGTCGCGCTCGCCGGCTCGACGCGCGCGGTGTGGGCCGAGTCGGATCGCGGATTGTCGCCGCCGGATCTGGCGATCCATGTGGTGCTGCCGGAAATCGACGGCCGGGTGTTCGCCGGCGTCGCCTCGTTCAAGGAAGCCGAGGCGCCCGATCCCGAACTCGGCTACGCCCGCATCGTGCATTGCGGCGACGACGAACGCATCAAAGCCATCGTGGCGCGGGCCTGCGGCTGGATCAACCTGCGACGCAGCGCCGACGACAACAAGCGGCTTTCGCTGGTGCTGTCGTCATATCCCGGCCGCGACGACCAGATCGCCCACGCCGTCGGCCTCGACGCCTTGGCGAGCGCGGTCGAGCTGCTGCGGCTGTTGCGCCAGCAGGGGTTTGCCATCGAGGATGAGCCGGAGGACTCTGCCAAGCTGATCGCGCGGCTGAAGACCGAGACGGTGCGCTGGCCGCTGCAGGATTATCGCGATGCGCTGGCCGGACTCGATCCGGCGCTCATTGCCGACCTCGACGCGCAATGGGGTCCTGCGGAATCCGATCCTGCCATCGTCGACGGCGCATTCGTTTTCAGATTGGCGCGTTGCGGCCACGCGCTGGTGGCGGTGCAGCCCGACCGCGGCCAGAGGCTGGATCGCGCCGCCGAGTATCACGATCCGCGCCGCGCACCGCGCCATGCTTACGTCGCGTTCTATCTGTGGCTGCGCCACGCCGCCGAATCCGACGCGCTGATTCACATCGGCGCGCATGGCACGCTGGAATGGCTGCCCGGCAAATCGGTGGCGCTGTCGCGGGCCTGCTGGTCCGACGCGCTGCTCGGCGCCACGCCGCTGATCTATCCGTTCATCGTCAACGATCCGGGCGAAGCGGCGGCTGCAAAGCGCCGGCTCGGCGCCGTCACCATCGGCCATATGACGCCGCCGATCAGCGCCGGCAAACTGCCGCCGGGGCTGCACGCGATCGAGCGGCTGCTTGACGAATATTCGCTCGCCGAAGGCCTCGATCCGCGCCGCCGCGAGCGGCTGGCCTCCAGCATCATCGATAGCGCGCGGCAAACCGGGCTCGATCGCGACAGCGGCTTGACCGCCGATATGTCGCCGCGCGAAGCGGTGGTGCGGCTCGATTCGTTCGTCTGCGACGTCAAGACCACGCTGGTCGCCGACGGGCTGCACATCTTCGGCCGCGCGCCGCAGGGCGGCGATCAGTTAGCGATGCCGTTCGCGCATTGCGCCGCCGGCGAACGCGCGGCACTGCTGGCCGCGCTGGATGGCCGCCGTATCGCGCCGGGCCCGTCCGGCTCGCCGTGGCGCGGCCGCCGCGACGTGCTGCCGACCGGGCGCAATCTGTTCACCGTCGATCCGCGCGCGGTGCCGAGCCGCATCGCCGCCGACCAGGGCGAGCGGCTCGCCGAAGCCTTGCTGACCCGGCATCTGCAGGACCACGGCGACTACCCGCGCAACGTCATGCTCGACCTCTGGGGCTCGGCGACGATGCGCACCGCCGGCGAGGAATTCGCGATGGCGCTGCGGCTGATCGGCGTGGTGCCGGAATGGGACCAGACCTCGACCCGCGTCATCGGCTTCGACATCATTCCGCTGCCGCTGCTGGGGCGCCCGCGCATCGACGTCACGCTGCGGATCTCGGGGCTGTTCCGCGACGTGTTCCAGAACCTGCCGCTGTTGTTCGAACAGGCGGTCGCAGCGCTGGCACTACGTGACGAGCCCGACGAGGACAATCCCTACCGCCGCAGCGAAGGCCCGCGGGTGTTCGGCCCGGCGCCGGGCGGCTACGGCGCCGGCGTGGTCGAAACGGTGACCGATCTGGCGCCGCAGAGCCTTGACGATGCCGGCGAGGCCTGGCTCGCGGCGAGCGGCTTTGCCTATGGCGGCACGCAGGACGGCGCCGCGGCGCGTCCAGAACTGGAACGCCGCACGCGCGCCGTCGAGGCCTTCGTGCACACCCAGGATCTGCCGGAGACCGACCTGCTCGCCGCACCCGACTACGCCGCGCACGAGGCCGGCTTTGCTGCGGCGGCGCGCAAGCTCGGCGGCGCTGCGCCGACGATGTATCACGCCGACTCCGCAAGGCTGGATGCGCCGAAGATGCGCACGCTGAACGAAGAAATCGCCCGCGTGGTGCGCGGCCGCGCCGCCAATCCGCGCTGGATCGAAGGCCAGATGCGCCATGGTTTTCGCGGCGCGGCGGAAATCGCTTCGACGCTGGACCAGATGGCGCTGTTCGCGCATCTCGCCGGCGCCGCTACCAGCGCGCACTTTGACTTGTACTACGACGCGACGCTGGGCTGCGACGCGGTGCGCGATTTCATCGAGCAGGCCAATCCCGAGGCCGCCGCGGCCATGCGCCGCCGCTTCCAGCAACTGCTCGACGCCGGCTATTGGACGACGCGGCGCAACTCGGCGATCGAGATCATCGCGACCTCCCCAGAGATCAAGGCTGCCTCATGAGCTACGCTTACGAAAAGGACGGCGCCGCGATCTACGCGCGATCCTTCGCGATCATCCGCGCCGAAGCCAAGCTCGCGCGCTTCGATCCAGCTGATGAGAAGGTCGCGGTGCGGATCATCCACGCCAGCGGCATGGTCGAGGTCGCCGACGACATCGTGTTCAGCGCGGGTTTCAGCAACGCGGCGCGCGCGGCGCTGCGCGACGGCGCCCCGATCTTCTGCGACGCCCAGATGGTCGCCAACGGCATCACCCGGGCGCGGCTGCCGGCCGATAACGAGGTGATCTGCACGCTTTCCGATCCGGGCGTGCCGGCGCTCGCCGCCGAACTCGGCACCACCCGCAGCGCCGCGGCGATGGAGCTGTGGCGCGACAGGCTCAAAGGCTCCGTCGTGGTGATCGGCAACGCGCCGACGGCGCTGTTTCGCCTGCTGGAGATGTTGCAGGAGCCGGGCTTAGCGCCGCCGGCGGCGATCATCGGCATCCCGGTCGGTTTCGTCGGCGCCGCGGAATCCAAGCAAGCGCTGATCGACAGCGGCGTGGCGCCGAGCCTGATCGTGCGCGGCCGGCGCGGCGGCAGCGCGATGGCGGCGGCCGCGGTCAATGCGCTGGCGAGTGAAATCGAATGAGTAGCGCAGCGACCATCTACGGCGTCGGGCTCGGCCCCGGTGATCCCGATCTGATGAGCGTCAAGGCCGCGCGGCTGATCGGCCAGGCTTCCGTGATCGCGCATTTCCGCAAGCCCGGCCGCGCCGGCAACGCCCGCACGCTGGTCGAAGGCCTGCTGGCCCCCGGCGCGATCGAAGTCGCGATGGAATATCCGGTGACGACCGAGATCGCGATCGACGACCCGGCCTATAACGATAGCCTGCGCGAGTTCTACGACGACTGCGTGCAACGACTGCTAATTCACGTCGCCGAGGGGCGCGACGTCGCGGTGCTGTGCGAGGGCGATCCGTTCCTCTACGGCTCGTTCATGCATCTGCACAGCCGGCTCAAAGGCAAGGCCAACGTCGTGGTGGTGCCGGGCATTTCCGGGATGTCCGGCTGCTGGACCGCCAGCGGCCAACCGATCACCTTCGGCGACGACGTTTTGTCGGTGGTGCCGGCGACGCTCGATGAAGCGAGCCTGCGCGACCGCTTCCAGACGATCGACGCGCTGGTGGTGATGAAGCTCGGCCGCAATCTGCCGAAAGTGCGCCGTGCGCTCCAGGCCGCGGGGCTGATCGAGCGGGCGGTCTATGTCGAGCGCGGCACCATGGCGGCGCAGAAAGTGATGCGACTTGCTGAGAAGACTGACGACGAGGCGCCCTACTTCTCGATGATCCTGATCCACGGCCAGGGGCGGCGGCCATGAGCGGATCGCTGATCATCGCCGGCCTCGGCCCGGGTGCCGCGCAACTGATCACCCCGGAAGTCACCGCGGCGCTGAACGAGGCCACCGATCTGATCGGCTACGCACCTTATGTCGCGCGCGTCACCGAGCGCGACGGCCTCACGCGCCACGGCTCCGACAACCGCGAAGAGCTCGACCGCGCCAGCCACGCGCTGCGGCTCGCCGCGCAGGGCCGCCGCGTGGTCGTGGTGTCGTCGGGCGATCCCGGGGTGTTCGCGATGGCGGCGGCGGTGTTCGAGGCAGTCGATGCCGGCGATCCGTCTTGGCGCGAACTCGACATCCAAGTGCTGCCCGGCATCAGCGCGATGTTCGCCGCGGCGGCAAGGATCGGCGCGCCGCTCGGCCATGATTTCTGCGCCATCAATCTGTCGGACAATCTGAAGCCGTGGGATCTGGTCGAGCGCCGGCTGCGGCTGGCAGCTCAGGCCGGTTTCGTCATCGCGCTGTATAATCCGTTGTCGAAAGCGCGGCCCTGGCAGCTCGGCCGCGCGCTGGATCTGCTACGCGAGGAATTGCCGGGCCAGGTGCCGGTGATCTTCGCCAGCGCGATCAGCGACGCCCGCGAAGCGATCGACACCGTGCCGCTCGCGGAGGCGATAGCGGAGCGCGCCGACATGCGTACGCTGGTGATGATCGGATCGACGCAAACTAAATTGATCGCGCGCGCCAACGGCAAGCCGTTCGTCTATACGCCGCGGTCGGTCGGAGCGGCGACGTGACCGAGCCAGCGCAGCACATCATCAACGGTTTCGACGCTGTGCCGCGCCGGAACAAACGGCCGCCGCACCATCACCACCGGCAGCGCCAGATCTCGCGCCGCCTCGATCTTGGCGGAGGCGGCGTCGCCGCCGGCGTTCTTGGCGACGACGCAATCGGCATGGAAGTCGCTCAGCATGGCGCGGTCGGAGGCCCGATCGAACGGCCCGCGCGCCACGATCACTTGCGCATCCGGCAAGGGCAGCGGCACGCGCGGCGGATCGACCAGCCGCACCAGATAGTCGTGCTGCGGATAGTCCGCGAAAATCTTCAGATGCATGCGGCCGATGCCGAGAAACACCCGGCGCGGGGCCTTGCCCAAGGCAACCGCTGCGGCCTGCAGATCGTCGACCTCGATCCAGCGATCGCCGCTTTGCCGCTGCCACGGCTTACGCTCAAGCGCCAGCAACGGAACGCCGGCCTGCGCGCAAGCGGCCACCGCATGCGCGCTCATTTGCGCCGCGAACGGATGCGTGGCATCGACCACCCGCGCGATGTCTTCCGCGCGCAGGTAGTCGACCAATCCGTCGACGCCGCCGAAGCCGCCGACGCGCCAGGCAATCGGCGGCGGCGTCGGATGGTCGGTGCGCCCGGCATAGGACAGCACTGCGTCGATGCCCTGCGCGCTGGCCAATGCCTGGGCCAGCCGGTTGGCGTCGGCGGTGCCGCCGAGGATCAGCACGCGGAGTTTGGTCGTGGAGGCGTTCATGACCGCAAGCGATGACACGGCGGCGCCCTGGCTGTCCATTGTCGGAATTGGCGAGGACGGGCTCGACGGGCTGTCGACGGCGGCGCGCGCGCTGCTCGCAAAGGCCGAGTTGATCGTCGGCGGCCCGCGGCATCTGGCGCTGGTGGCGGCGTTGGCGAAGCCCACGCAGGCGTGGGAAATTCCCTTCGCGGCCTCATTGCCGAAGCTGTTGGCGCAGCGCGGCAAGCGCGTGGTCGCGCTGTGCTCCGGCGATCCATTCTGGTACGGCGCGGGCTCGGTGATCGCGGACAGCGTGCCGGCCGCCGAGACACTTGCGCTGCCGGCGCCATCGAGCTTCGCCTTCGCCGCGGCGCGGCTGCGCTGGCGGCTCGAAGAGACCACCACGCTCGGCCTGCACGCCCGGCCGCTCGACTTGCTGCGGCCGCATTTGCATAACGCCGCACGTTTGATCGTGCTGGCGCGCGACGGTGCCGCGCCGGCCAAGATCGCGGCCTATCTGACCGGCTTGGGATTCGGTCCGTCGCGGCTGACCGTGCTGGAAGCGCTCGGCGGTGCGCGCGAGCGGGTTCGCGCAACCACCGCCGACGACTTTGCGCTCGATGATATCCAGTCGCCCGTCGCCGTTGCGATCGAAGCGATCGCCACCCCCGGCGCGATCATCATGCCGCGCATCGCCGGCCTGCCCGACGACTTGTTCCAGCACGACGGCCAACTGACTAAAAGGGAAATTCGCGCGATAACGCTGTCGACGCTGGCGCCGCGCGGCGGCGAATTGCTGTGGGACATCGGCGCGGGCTCGGGATCGATCGGCATCGAATGGCTGCTGGCCCACCCAACTAATCGCGCGATCGGCATCGAGCCGCGCGAGGATCGCCTCGCCAATGCGCGAGCCAACGCGGCTTCGCTCGGCGTGCCGCATTTCGATCTGCGGCTCGGCTCGGCGCCCGAGGCGTTGCAGGATTTGCCGACGCCCGACGCGGTGTTTGTCGGCGGCGGCGCCAGCCGCGACGGCGTGCTCGACGCGGTATGGCAGGCGCTGCCCCGCGGCGGACGGCTGGTGGTCAACGCGGTGACGCTGGAAACCGAGGCCGAGCTGATCGCGCAGCAGGCGCGGCACGGCGGCAGCTTGCTGCGGCTTGCGGTGGAACGCGCCGGCGCCGTCGGCGGCATGACCGGCTGGCGCGCGGCGATGCCGGTGGTGCAATGGAGCGCGGTGAAATGAGCCGGCTGGTGATCGGGCTCGGGTTTCGCAACGAAGCCCCCGCGGCGTCGATCGGCGAGGTGTTGGAAGCGGCACGCGCGCAGGCCGGCGGCGCCGCCGACACCATTGCGGTGCCGGACGACAAATCCGTCCATGCAGGACTAGTGAATGCTGCCCTCGCCGCGGGCTTGCCGATCGAACCGATCGCCGCCGAAGCGATGTGGGATGCAGACGCAGACATCACAACGCGCTCGGCAGCAAGCGCAAAACATCGCGGCGTCGGCAGCGTCTGCGAGGCTGCCGCGCTGGCAGCAGCCGGCGACGGCGCCCGCCTCGTGGTGAGCCGCATCGTCTCGGCCGATCGCAGCGCCACCGCCGCCGCCGCAATTAGCAAGGAACCAACATGACGGTGCATTTCATCGGCGCCGGCCCCGGCGCGCCGGACCTGATCACGGTGCGCGGACAAAACCTGGTCGCGCGCTGCAAGGTGTGCCTGTTCGCCGGCTCGCTGGTGCCGCGCGAGATCGTGGCACTGTGTCCGCCCGGCGCGCGGGTGATCGACACCGCGCCGCTCGACCTCGACGCCATCGTCGCAGAATTCGTCGCCGCGCATGACGCGGGCCTCGACGTGGCGCGGCTGCATTCCGGCGACCTGTCGATCTGGAGCGCGATGGGCGAACAGATCCGTCGCCTTGAGGCGCTCGGCATTCCCTACACGGTGACGCCGGGCGTGCCGGCGTTCGCTGCCGCCGCCGCCGTGCTCGGACGCGAGCTGACGCTGCCCGGCGTGGCGCAGACCGTGGTGTTGACCCGCACCTCGGGGCGGGCCTCGGCGATGCCGTCGCGGGAAAATCTCGCGGCCTATGCGGCCACTGGTGCGACGCTGGCGATCCATCTGTCGATCCACGTGCTCGACGAGGTGGTAGCGACGCTGCGGCCGCATTACGGCGCGGACGGCGCCATTGCGGTGGTGGTACGCGCGACTTGGCCGGAACAGATCGTGTTACGCGGCACGCTGTCGAGCATCGCCGATAAAGTACGCAGCGCCGCGATCGAGCGCACCGCGCTGATCCTGGTCGGGCCGGCGCTCGCCACCACCGATTTCGCCGAGAGCGCGCTGTATTCGACGGATTACGATCGCAGGTTTCGTCCCAATTCGCAGACCGGACTGATCCGTGAGTAATCCCCCTGGCCTGCTGATTGCCGCGCCGGCGACGCGCAGCGGCAAGACCACGCTGACGCTGGCGCTGCTCGCAGCGCTGCGGCGGCGCGGCCGCGTGGTGCAACCCTACAAATGCGGCCCGGATTACATCGATCCGGCATTCCACAGCGTCGCGGCCGGACGCGCCTCGTTCAATCTGGATTCCTGGGCGCTCGGCCGCGGTCAGTTCGAGGCGCTGCTCGATCACGCGGCCGACGCCGATCTGTGTCTCGCCGAAGGCGTGATGGGATTGTTCGACGGCGTCGCCACGCCTGGCGCCTGGGGCAACGGCTGCAGCGCCGACATCGCGGCGGCGACCGGCTGGCCGGTGGTGCTGGTGCTCGACGTCTCCGGACAGGCGCAATCCGCCGCCGCGGTGGCGCTCGGCTTTGCGCAATATCGCGCCGACGTGACGATCGCAGGCGTCATCCTCAACAAGGTGGCGAGCGAACGCCACGCCGCTTTGGTGCGCGACGGCTTTGCCAGGCACAACATCACGGTGTTCGGCGCGGTGAAGCGCGACACCTCGCTGACCATGCCGGAACGCCATCTCGGACTGGTGCAGGCGCAGGAAGATGCAGCACTCTCCGCACGGCTCGAGGCGCTCGCCGATCTGGTCGCGCGCGACGTCGATCTCGCAGCGCTCGAAGCGGCGGCGCGTCCCACGATGCGCGGGTCTGCATCCGTTGCATCGCGCACCTCGCCGCCCGGGCAACGCATCGCGTTGGCGCAAGACGCCGCATTCTCCTTTGTCTATCCGCATCTGCTGGCGGGCTGGCGTTGCGCCGGCGCCGAGATCGTGCCGTTCTCGCCGCTCGCCGATCAGGCGCCCGATCCGTCGTGCGACGTCGCCTGGTTGCCGGGCGGCTATCCGGAACTGCACGCAGGCCGACTCGCCGCGGCTTCGCGCTTTGCCGATGGCCTGCGCGACTTCGCGCAGAACAAGCCGGTGCACGGCGAGTGCGGCGGCTACATGACGCTGGGCGCCGGAATGATCGACGCCGCGGGCCAGCGTCACGCGATGCTGGGGTTGCTTGGCCTGGAAACCGATTTCGCGCAGCGCAAGCTGCATCTCGGCTATCGCAGCGCGACGCTGCTGGCGCCGATCCCGGGCCATGCGGCGCACAGCGTGCTCCGCGGCCACGAGTTTCATTATGCGCGGGTGATCGCGCAGCCCGACCCACCGCTCGCCGCTATCCGCGACGCGGCGGGCGTGCCGACCGCCGAGACCGGCAGCCGGCGCGGCCATGCGACCGGTAGTTTTTTCCACATCGTCGATGTGGCCGAGGAGACGTCATGACATCCGCTTCCCGTTCCGATGGCGCTGCGATCGGCAGCATCGCGCTGGTCGGCGCCGGCCCCGGCGACATCGACCTGTTGACGCTGCGCGCGGTGGAACGGCTGCGCGCCGCCGACGTGATCCTGTACGACGACCTCGCCGGCGACGCGCTGTTGTCGTTCGCGCGCGAGGATGCCGAATTGATCGCGGTCGGCAAGCGCGCCGGGCATCCTTCACCGAAGCAGGATGAATTGAACCGGCTGATGATCAGCTATGCCAAGCTCGGCAAGCGCGTGGTGCGGGTCAAGGCTGGCGATCCGGCGATCTTCGCCCGCGCCGACGAGGAGATTTGCGCCGCGCGCGACGCCGGCGTGCCGATCGAGATCGTGCCCGGCATCACCACCGCGACGGCGGCGGCGGCGTTTCTCGGCACCTCGCTGACCAAGCGCTTGGTGGCGCGCCGGGTGCAGATGGTCACCGGCCATGATGTCGGTGGCACGCTGCCGATCGACCTCGACATCGCAGCATTGGCCGATCCCGGCGCCACCACCTGCGTGTTCATGGGCAAGGCGACCTTCCCGGCGCTGGCGGAGAAGCTGATCGCAAAGGGGCTGTCGGGCGAGACGCCGACGGTGGTGGTGGAAAGCCTCGGCACGCCGAACACGCATGTACTCGCCGGCACGCTGAGCGAGATCGCCGCGCAGCTCGCCGTCGAGAAACCGCAGGGGCCGTGCCTGATCCTTTACGGACAGGCACTGGCCGGCGCCGGGCGTGGTCTGGCGTAACCCAAGCGCAGCGGCGTTCAGCCGCCGGTCACGTTGATGAAGCGACTGACCGCGCCGGGCCGCGCGATCGAGAAATCGTGCCCCTTGGGTTTCAGGAGGATCGCGGCGCGGATCGCGTCGATCAGTTGGCCGTCGTCGCTGCTCCGGCGTAGCGGCGCCCGCAGATCGATCGCGTCGTCCTGGCCGAGACACATGCAAAGCTGTCCGGTGCAGGTCAAGCGAACGCGATTGCAGCTTTCGCAGAAGCTGTGGGTGAGCGGCGTGATGAAGCCGATGCGTTGTCCGGTTTCCTTCACGGTCATGTAGCGCGCAGGGCCGCCGGAGCGATGCGAGCTCGGCTGCAGCGTCCAGCGTTCTTCCAGTGCAGCGCGGACCTCGCTCATCGGAACATACTGATCGCTGCGCTCGATGCCGCCGAGCGGCATGATCTCGATGAAGGTGAGATCATAGCCGCGCTCGCCGCACCAGCTCACCAGGCGGTGAAACTCACCGTCATTGATGCCCTTCATCGCCACCGCGTTGATCTTGATCTCGAGCCCGGCGTCGGAGCCGGCCTGAATGCCGTCCAGCACCTTGGCCAGTTGGCCGAACCGCGTCACCGCCCGGAACTTGTCGGGGTCCAACGTATCCAGCGAGACGTTGACGCGCCGCACGCCAGCGGCCACCAGCTCCTTGGCGTAGCGGACCAGCAGCGTGCCGTTGGTGGTCAGCGTCAGTTCATCGAGCGCGCCGGATTGCAAATGCCGACCGAGCGCGCGGACCAGATCCATCACCCCGGAGCGCACCAGCGGTTCGCCGCCGGTCAACCGCAGCTTGCGGGTACCGAGCGCGATGAAACTCGCACAGAGCCGGTCGATCTCTTCCAGCGTCAGCACTTCCGCCTTCGGCAGGAAGGTCATGTCCTCTGCCATGCAGTAATGGCAGCGCAGATTGCAGCGGTCGGTCAGCGACACCCGCAGATAAGACACCGCGCGGCCGAACGGATCGACCAGCGGTTCGACCACCCGCGACGCGGCTCGCTCCAACAACAGCGGCCGCGGCGCCTGGCCGATCTGGTCCAGGGAGGGTGATGAGCAGGTCATTGGGTCGAAATGTCGCCGAGCCGATCGACGCCGACTCGCAGATTGATGCCGGAGCGCTCGGCTTTACCGCGCCAGATGCCGCTGTCGTCCAGCACCAGATCGCTGGCATTGGAGAGCCCGGCGCGCATCAGCCTTCGCTGCACCTGTTTTTCAGTCAGAGTATTGGTCCCGGTGGCCAGCGGGCCGCCGTTGATTTTCGGTGGGCCGGAGAGATCGACCGTTGCCGGGGCAGCGGTCTGCGCCGAGACCGCGGCGGGAAATGCAACACTAAGTAGCAAAACAGTGAGGGCAATACGAAGCATCGTTGGGCTCCTTGAGATTGCGCAAGATCAGGATCGGGCGCCGCCGGGACTGTGCACCCGGCGGCGGCCTCGTAGCTTGACCTAGGTCATGCGTTGGCCGGGGCGTCGAACACCGTCACCTTCTGCAGCGGACCGGTGTACTTCTCGACGTCGACCAGGCAGGTGTGCGCCGAGGTCGCCTGCGCCAGCCGTGAGCTGCCGATGTCCGGCGTCAGCACGTTGACGTCGCCATGCTTGCACAGCGTGTTCGGATCCTTGATGTCGACCGGATCGTACCAGGCGCCTTCCTGCAGTTGCACCACGCTCGGGCGGATGTCGTCGGTGACCACCGCGCCGGCGAGGCACTGACCGCGGCCGTTGAACACCCGCACCACGTCACCATTCTTGATGCCGCGGGCTGCGGCGTCCTTGGTGTTGATCATGCAAGGTTCGCGATCGGCGACCTCGTAGATCTTGCGGACGCGGGTGCCGTTGAGCTGCGAGTGCATGCGGTGCAAGGGATGGTTGGAGTTCATGTGCAGCGGATAGGCCTTGTCCTTTTGGCCAAGCCATTCCAACGGCTCCAGCCAGGAGGCATGCGGCGGGCAGTCGTCGTAACCCATCTTCTCGATCGGTTTCGAATACAGCTCGATCTTGCCGGTTCCGGTCGGCAGCATGTTCTCGATCGGGTCCTCGCGGAAGTCCGCGTATTTCACCCAACGCAGGTTCTTGGCCGGCGTCTCGAACTCGATGATGCCCTTTTCCCAGAACTCCTCGAAGCTCGGCAACGTCACCGACTTCTTGGCGTCGGCGGTCTTCTTCGCCGCCGCGTAGACGTCGCGAACCATGTCGAGTTCGCTCTTGCCCTCGGTGAACTCCTGGCCGACGCCGAGCCGCTCCGCGATCGCGGTGAAGATCGCGTAGTCGGTCTTGGATTCGAACACCGGCTCGACCACCTTCTTCATCGCGATGTAGGCGCGCTTGGAATTGGCGCCGACCATCTCGATGTCGTCGCGTTCCGTCGTCGTGGTGGCGGGCAGCACGATGTCGGCGAAGCGGGCCGATGCGGTCCACTGGAAGTCCTGCACGATCACCGTTTCGAACTTCCGCCAGGCCTTGCGCATCCGGTTGCGGTCCTGGTGGTGGTGGAACGGATTGCCGCCGACCCAATACGTCAACTTGACGTCGGGATAGATCTTGGTCTCGCCGTTGTGCTCATAGGTCTTGCCGGGCTTCTCCAGCATGTCGACGACGCGGGCGACGGGAATCGATTTTGCGCCCTTTTCCTTCGGCCACGGCATCTTCTCCTTGCGGGTGCCGCCCGACATGCCGGGCGCCAGCGCCGGCGCCAGGGTTGCCGGCGATCCAAGGCTGTAGAGATGATAGTTCTGGCAGAAGCCGCCGCCGGGAAGCCCGACCTGACCGATCATCGAGGCCAAGGTGACGAACGCCCACGGCCATTGCTCGCCGTGATGCTGCCGCTGGCAGCTCCAGCCGCTGACCAGCATGGTGCGATTTTCGACGAACTGATGCGCCAGCCGGCGGATCACGTCGGCCGGAATCTCGGTGAGCGCTGCCGCCCATTCCGGGGTCTTCTCGACCTTGTCCCAGCCCTTGCCGAGCAGATAGTCGGAGAACTTGTCGAAGCCGAAGGTGCAGTTGGCGACGAACTCCTTGTCGTAAAGATTCTCGGTCAAAAGCACGTGGCAGATCGCGATCGCCAGCGCGACGTCGGAATGCGGGCGGATCGCCAGCCATTCGGCGTTGAGGTATTTGCTGGCCTCGACGTTGATCGGGTTGATGAAGATCGCCTTGATGCCGGCCTTCTTCATGTCCTCGAACCACTTGTACTCCTCGTGGTCGGGCAGCGCGAAGGCGATCTGATTGGTCTTGAACGGGTCGGCGCCCCAGAACACGATGGTCTTGGTATTCTCGATCACCGATTGGTAGGTGGTCTGCGGGCCGGCGGCGTCGATCGAACCGACGACGTAGGGCATGATGCCTTCGAGCGCCGCCTTCGAGTAGTTGCTCGACGAATAGACCGCGCCGCCGTTGAGGTTCATCAGCCGCGTCAGCATGATCTGCGGATTGCCGATCTCGCCCGAACTGCGCCAGCCGTAGCTGCCGGCATAGACCGACCACGGCCCCTCCTGCTCTTCCAACCGCTTCAATTCGCCGGCGACCAGATCGAGCGCCTTGTCCCAGCTGACGCGGACGAAGTCGCCATTGCCGCGGCTGTCGCGGTCGGCCTTGATGCCGTTTTCGAGATAGGCGCGGCGCACCATCGGATAGCGGATCCGGCTCGACGAATAGACCACGTCCTGCACGCCATCGAGCGCCTTGTTCGGATGGAAGTCCTTCTCCCACGGACGCAGGCTGACGAAGCGACCGTTGTCGACCTTGGCGTAGAACGCGCCCCAATGCGACCCGGTCAGGATCTCCTTCGGAGCCTCCGCCGCGAACGCCCGCCCGACCGCGCCCGGCAGCATCATGTCCGCCGCGGCGAGGGCTGTGAGCGACGACGTCGCGCTGAGAAAGCGCCGCCTCGACAACGAATGGGCTTCCGACATTTTCTTCTCCTTCAGGTTCTGGAGCATGGCCGGCTCATTCGAGCGTCCCATCTCCGCATCGTTCGAAACGTTCGCGGCTGGATCGGCGCGGTTCAGGCCGCGGAGGCGATTCCAGGAATCGGCAGGTTCAACAACAAGTCGAGCACGCCGGCCACCGCGGCATAGAAACCGCTGCTGTCGTGGGTCTGGCAGGCGGCGACGAAGTCCGGCACCCAGCCGCGCAGCCGCGTCAGCAGCATGGTCACGGTCTCGCCGTCGTCGACGTTGCCGGAGCTCGCGGCGAACTCCAGGGCTTCCGAAAGCAAGGCGAGTTCGATCACCAGATGATCGGGGGCCTCGGGAAAATCCTCCGCGGTGCGCCGGCCGCGGCGCTGCAGCAGCAGGGCCATCTCGCCGGCGGGCTCCTGGTAGAGCCGGCCGCTGCCCTGATAGGCGGACTCATAAGGCGGCGCCGACATCGGCCCGCCCGATCCCAAGAACAAGCGGCAGAACGCCACGTTGAGCAGCGACTCCGCCTGCGCCGGATCGAGGTCGCGAACTACTGCCGCGGCGGTCTCGACGCCCGGCCGCAAGGCGTCAATTCTGGCCAGCGGCGCCAGCGCGCCGGCCATCACCGGCAAGCGGATTTCCGCAAGAACGGCTTGCTCCAGTGGCGCGCCGAACAACGCGGCGATCGTATTGATCGCTTCGGCAAACGCGGTCACAGGCAACGATGCAGAGGTCAGTGTCGTCATGATGATCGAGCCTCATTTGCTATCCAGACCGCTGGGGATCAGTGTCCGGCGTTCGGCATGTCCTTGGCGCGCAACTGGAAGTAGGTCTGCAGCAGACGGACGTCCTCGGCGCCGAGCGCGGTGCCGTCCTTCATTTCCTTGATCACGCCGATCCACTGGTTGGCCGGCAGATGACCGGGCTGCGGCTGGCTATGGCAGGCACCACAGGCGGCGCTGGCCATCTCGGCGCCGTAGTGCCCGAGACCGACGCTGTCGGCGGTGAACGCGGTGGCCTTCACCCAGCCGGCGATGCTGCCTTGCTGCCAGGACAGCGTGGTGTCGGGATCGACTTCGGCCTCGCCGAGCTTGACCGTGGCGGCCATCGCGTCGTTCATGTTGAGTTCGAAGATCCGCCGCGCCTTCGCCGCGACCATCAGGCGCTTGACGCCTTCCTGGACCCAGCCGTTGATCTCCACCTTGATGAAGTCACCCTTGCGCTCCAGCACCTTGACCTTGGTCAGCGGATAGACGTTGCCGCCGCCCTTGCCGGCGTCGCCATCGGGACGCTCGGCATAGAACGGGGTCGACTCCAGCGCATAGAGCGTGTCGGCGCTGCCGCTCTTGGCAACGGCCTGCGCCTTGAGGTCGTCGAACAGCGTTTTGTAGCCACTCGACATGTCCGGCAACTTGTGCGCGATGCCCTTGTGGCAGGAAATGCAGGTTTCGCCCTTTTCGAGCCCCTTCTGCATCAAGGTCTGAGCTTTCGGGCGCTGCTTGTGGATGTCCATCGCGTCTTGCGAGTGGCAGCTGCGACATTCGCGCGAGTCGGTCGCTTCCATCTTGGTCCACACCCGCTTGGCCATTTCCAGCCGGTGCGCTTCGAATTTTTCCGGGGTGTCGATGGTGCCGAGCACGGTGTGCCAGACGTCCTTCGCCGCCATCACCTTGGCGATCAATTTGTGGCCGAGCGCCTTCGGCACATGGCAGTCGGAACACACCGCACGAACGCCCGAGGCGTTTTTATAATGCGGCGATTTCTGATATTCTTCGTAATTGCCTTTCATCGAATGGCAGGAGACGCAGAATTCAAGCGAATTGGTCTTGTCGAGCAGAACGGAAAAGGCCCCCCATCCGGCCAGCGAGCCCCCGGCGGCGATGACGGCCACGAGAGCCACGGTGCTCATTCCCACCGGCTTCTTCAGCCAATTCTTCAACCGCGTAAACCGCAAACCCATCGTCGTTTCTCCTGCGCCACCCTCGAGGGGGAAGGCTGCGCAGGGGTTATGGTGGCGATGTAAATGCCGTTCCGTTAACTTGCGAATGAGATATTAACAGAGCCTCGTGTTCGTCCCCTAAGTAAAGATACGTATGATCAACCAAACACATCTCGTCGTTGTCGATGATGAGCCGGTGGCTCGTGAATCCCTTGCGGCCTATCTGGAGCGCGAAGGCTTTCGCGTCACGATGGCCGAAGACATCCGCGGCTTGCGCGGCGTTCTCGAACACCAGAAAGTCGATCTGGTGCTGCTCGACATTCGTCTTCCGGGCCAGGACGGCTTGAGCTTTTTGCGTGAGCTACGCTCGCGGTCCAATCTGCCGGTGATCTTCGTCACCGGCCGAGTCGATGAAATCGATCGCGTGCT
Source organism: Rhodopseudomonas palustris BisB18 (assembly GCF_000013745.1). Lineage (GTDB taxonomy): Bacteria > Pseudomonadota > Alphaproteobacteria > Rhizobiales > Xanthobacteraceae > Rhodopseudomonas_A > Rhodopseudomonas_A palustris_F. The sequence goes on along the minus strand of NC_007925.1, from coordinate 2,044,914 downwards.
CGGGTTAGAACTCGGCGCCGACGATTACGTCACCAAGCCGTTCGGCCACCGCGAACTGCTGGCGCGGGTCCGCACCCTGCTGCGCCGCACTTCGGAGAGCTACCGACTGGAACACAACAACCTCGCGCGGCACTTTGCGGGTTGGACTCTCGATCTGTCGCAACGCTGCCTGACGGATGCGCATGGTGAGGATGTCCGGCTCACCCGTGGCGAGTTCGACATCCTGGCGGCGCTGGTCCGACGCCCCGGGCAAGTGCTGTCCCGCGACGCTCTGCTCGACGAAAGCGTCCATCGCGACGGCGCGCCGAACGATCGCACGGTCGACGTGCTGATCGCCCGCCTGCGCCGCAAGATCGAAACCGATCCGGCAATTCCCCGCCTGATCATCACCGAGCACGGCTTGGGTTATCGGTTCGTCGGGCCCGTGCACTGAGCACGGCGGCCCAGGAACGCTTCAAGCCTTCGATCTTGCCGGGGGCTTTCGCCGCCATCGCCCGCGCGCAGCGCCGCATCGCGCCGTGGTCGTTCGCCGCCGCCGCGCGCTCGGCGAGTTGCGCCAGCCGCGCCAGATGGTTGAGCCCGACGTTTCCCGCCGCGCTCTTCAGCCGGTGGGCGGCATCGCCGAACGCCCTCGCATCGCCGGCCTGAAGCGCCCGGCTTGTTTCTGCCAGCAGCGACGGCGCGGTGGAGACGAACAGGTCGATGATGTAACCGGTCTTTTCCTCGCCGAGATCGTCGCAACGCTGCTCCAGCAGCGATCCGGTGCGGGCGGACTGCGGCACGCCTTCGTCCTCCAGCGCGCCGACGGCGTCGGCCAGCGCCTGCCGCAACGTCTCCTGCCGGAACGGCTTCTCGATGTAGCCGGTCATGCCGGCGGCGAAACACTGCTCGATACGGCCTGCGGACACGTTGGCGGTGATCGCGATGATCGGCACTTCGCGGCGGGTGGCGTGCGGCAGCCCACGAATCGCCTTCGCCAATCCGATGCCGTCGAGACCGGGCATCGCCAGATCGGTCAGCACGATGTCGTAGTCATGCTGGCCGGCCAGAGCCGCCGCGGTGAGGCCGTGCGACGCATGGTCGACCGTATGCCCCATCTTCTCCAACATGGCGCGGGCCACCGCGGCATTCACCTCGTTGTCTTCCGCCAAGAGGATCGACAATTGCGGCATCGCTTCGAACGCGGCGGTCGTTGCCGCGCCGCGCAGCGACGGCCGCGCTATTGCGAAATCCAACACCACGGTGAAGACGCTGCCGCAGCCGAGCGTGCTTTCGACGGTGATCTTGCCACCCATCGCGTCGATGATGCGCTTGCAGATCGCGAGCCCCAATCCGCTGCCGCCGAACCGGCGGGTGATCGAGGAGTCGCTTTGCGAGAACGGGTCGAACACATGCGGCACGGCCTGGCGGGCGATGCCAATGCCGGTGTCGGTGACTCGGAATTCCATTCGCCCCCGATCCGGCCGTTGCTCGTCGGGCGCCCAGTTGACGCTCAGCACCACCTCTCCCGAATGGGTGAACTTGACGGCGTTGCCCACCAGATTGAGCAGCACCTGGCTGATCTTCGCGGGGTCGCCGATCAGCCGTGCCGGCAAAGCCGGATATTCGGTGAGGAACGCCAGCCCCTTGCCGGCGGCCTGCGGCGTCATCGCCGCGGCGATGGTGCGCAGCAGTTCGTCGGGGCTGAACGCGATCGACTCCAGTTCCATGCGGCCGGCCTCGATCTTGGACAGGTCGAGAATGTCGTTGAGGATCGCGAGCAGCAGCGAGCCGGATTGTGCGACGGCATCCAGCCATTGGCGTTGTTGCGCCGACAGCGGGCTGTCGTCCAGCAACTGCGCCATGCCGAGAATGCCGTTCAACGGGGTGCGGATCTCGTGGCTCATGGTGGCGAGGAAGTCGGTCTTGGCGCGGCTGACCTCGTTGGCCCGTTCGATCTCGACCTCCTGGGCTTTCTCCAACAGCCGCTGCAGATGCTGCGCCTTCAACGCGCCGACGCGTAGTTCCTCGAGCGCCCCGGCCATCGCCCCCATCTCGTCCGGATAGCCGGTGGCGGGAACGGGCAATGCGAACTCCTGACGCGACAGCCGGCCGATGGTGTCGACCAGCATCTTCATCGGCGTCGACAGCCGGCGCCGCACCGTCTGAATCCAGAAGCCGACCAAAAGAATGCCCGCCACCGCGACGACCGCCATCGCCAGCAGCATCAGCGAAGCTCTGGTCTTGCGGTCTTCGGCGTGGGCGATCGCCTGATCGAGCGCATCGTTGCCGAGTTTCAGAATCGGGTCATAGGCGGTGACGCACAGCTCCGACCATTCGGCGGCCGGCATCGCCGGCAAGCCTGAGCCGTCGAGGCCGTACAGCACCTCGTCCATGCGCTTCTGCACGATTTCCGTGGCGATGCGGCCGTTGATCACGTCCTCGACCAGCTGTGGCGACGCCCCGGGCCGGCTGAGATAGGATTCGAGATAGCGCCAGCGCGCGGTGTACTCCCCGACCCCTTCGCGCCAATTGGCGAGCTTTTCACGGTCGAGCGGCAGGCTGCGTTGCACATTGGCCCGCAACGCCGAGCACGGACGTCCATAACGTTCGCGGATGACGTAGGACGCCTGCCGCAATTGCACCAGTTCGGCGATCTCGGAATCGAGCATGCGCGCGTCGTTGCCGACCGCGATCGAGGCTTCCTGCAGCCGCTCAGCGACGTTGTACATCGCCATCAGCCAGGGATCGGCGGTCGCCATGTCGCGGGCCGGCAAAGGCTGCGCCGTTATCGCCGACAGCAGCGGCCGGCTGCGTTCGAGGTCGGCATAGGCGTCGCGCGACGCCGCCAACAACGCGTCACGTCGCTCGAGCTTGGAAGCGTCGATCGCCGCCATTGCTTCCGCAAAGAGGCCGTCAACCTTGCGGTTCGACGCCTCGACCATCGCGTCCGGCTGATCCCGCGACAGCACCGCGACGCCGGCGACACCGACTTCGAAACGTATCCCGGTCATCGAATTGAACAGCACGCGATCGGCGCGGGTCAAAACCACGATGCGGTCGGCGTCGACGAAGGCGAACCATTCCTGCGCAGCCAATAGCGAGGTGATGGTGACCAAAGCCAGGATCGAGGTCCAGTGCAGCACCAGGACCAATTTTGCCAGCGAGTGTTTGAACACGCAGATCCCTTCCGCTTGCTCCGTGCGCAAGGCGCGCCGTCAAAGGACGCGCGAACACCGCGACGAGTCCCAAAACGCCTCCATCAAAATCGGCGATTGTTCACCTACTCGGACGCAACCGGCGGAGATCGCCGGGCAACTTGTCGGGCCTCGCGTCTGTCCCGCGGATCGGCCGGTGCCGACGTACTCAACTGTAGCAGGGTCGCGGAGCCGGCCACAAGGCCGACCACTCCGGCGATCCGGCAAGCCGACGTGGCGGCGGCGCGCGGCCGTCGCCGCCGCTTGGTCAGCTATTGGGCGACCGCCAGATGCGGCCCGGTGTTGACGTCGATCACGTCAGGCCTTGAGCTGTCGATGGCGCCGTCCCAGCCGCCGCCGAGCCCCTTGGCCAGCGCGATGAAGCTGGTCGCGACCGTGACGCGGCTCTGCAGCAGCGAATCCTCGGCGGTGTACAACGAGCGCTCGGCGTCGAGCACGTCGAGGAAGCTCGACGATCCGGTCTCGTAGAGCGATCGCGACAACCGCGCGGCATCGCGATAGCGGCGGCTGGCTTCCGCAAGACTTCGAATTCGCAGTTGCTCCTGCGCCAATGCGACGATGGCGTTCTCGACGTCTTCCAGCGCGGTGAGCACGGCGCTGCGCCAGGCGACGTAGTATTGGTCGCGCTGCGCTTCGCTGATCTCGACCGCGGCGCGCAATTGTCCGCCGTTGAAGATCGGCACGCTGAGCGTCGGCCCGACCGACCAGCCGATCGTCGAGTTCTTGGCGAGGTCGCCGATCTTCAGCGCCGAGGTGGAAACCGAGCCGGTCAGGCTGACGCTCGGATACAGCGCGGCCTCGGCCTGGCCGATCTTGGCGGTGTATTGCGCGAGCTGCCGCTCGGCCTTGCGCACGTCCGGCCGCATCACCAGCACGTCGGCCGGAATGCCCTTCGGTAGCGGCAGTCGCGGCGACGGAATCGCGGTGCCGCGCGCGAGTTGCTGCTCCAACGCGGTCGGCTCGCGGCCCAGCAACACGCCGAGCCGATGCACCGCCTCGGAATAGCCGACCTGATAGGTCGGGATATTGGCCTCGGTGGTGGCGGCCTGCGCGGACGCCTTGGCGACATCCACCGCCGACGACGAGCCGGCGTCGAACTTGCGTTGCGTCAGCGCCGCGGTTTCGCGCTGCGAGGCGGCGGTGCGGCGCGCCAAGGCGATGCGGGCCTGATAGCCGCGCGCCTCGGCGTAGTACGCCGCGACGTCGCCGACCAACGTCAGCAAGGTGGCGCGCAAATCGTCCTCCGCCGCATCGACGCCGTAGCTGGTGGCCTCGACGCCGCGGCGGTTGGCGCCGAAAATGTCGAGCTCCCAGCTGGCATCGAAGCCGGCCTGAAACTGATTGTAGGTGGACGTCAGCGCCTGGCCGCTCGTGGTGCTGCTGGCGCTGACCTGGTTGCGGGTCGCCGAACCGGTGCCATTGAGCAACGGAAACAGCGCGCCGATCGCCTGGCGCCTGGTGGCGCGCGCTTCGCGGATCCGCGCCTTGGCGCTGGCGACGCTGAGGTTGCTTTCCACCGCCTCCTCGATCAGCCGGCTGAGCAGCGGGTCGTTCAGCCGCCGCCACCATTGCCGCAGATCGGCGACCGGCGGCGCCGTGCGCGGCGGCTTGGCATTGGCCCAGGCGGTCGGAAGCTCGATCCCGGGTGGGCCGTAATCCGGACCGACGGCGCACCCGGCGAGCATCGTGGCTGCCACAACCAGCGTCGCCAGCGGCCTCGCAAATCGACGGCGAGCCTGCCCCGTGGTCCGGTCGCCTTGCGGCCTTGCCAGCGTCATCATCGAACTTGAAACCCCATCTTACGCCTGCTCATTGGCAGGCTCGCCGGTCGAAGCCGCATTCGCCGCCTTGCCCTTGAACAGCCGGCGCACCGTGACGAACAACAGCGGCACGAAGAAGATGCCGAGCACGGTCGCGGCGATCATGCCGCCCATCACCCCGATGCCGATCGAATTCTGCGCGCCGGAGCCGGCGCCCGAGGCGATCGCCAGCGGCGTGACGCCGAGGATGAAGGCGAACGACGTCATCAGGATCGGCCGCAAGCGTTGTCTGGCCGCATCCAGCGTCGCCTCGACCAGAGGCAAGCCCGACGCCTGCCGCTCCAGCGCGAATTCGATGATCAGGATGGCGTTCTTCGCCGCCAGACCGATCGTCGTCAACAGCCCGACCTTGAAATAGACGTCGTTGGTCTGGCCGAACACCAGCGCCGCCAGCAACGCGCCGAAGATGCCGATCGGCACCGCCAGCATCACGCCGAGCGGAATCGCCCAGCTTTCATACAGCGCCGCCAGACAGAGGAATACCACCACCACCGAGATCGCATAGAGCGAGGCGGCCTGGTTGCTCGACAGCCGCTCCTGCGCCGACAGCCCGGTCCATTCGTGGCCGTAGCCCGCCGGCAATTGGCTGACCAGCGTGTCGATCTCGTCCATCGCCGTTCCGGAGCTGATGCCGGCGGCGGCCTCGCCCTGGATCTCGACGGCGGAGGAGCCGTTGTAGCGCTCAAGCCGCGGCGAGCCGAAGCTCCAGTGCCCGGAGGCGAACGCCGAGAACGGCACCATCAGACCCGCGGAATTGCGCACGTACCAGCGGCCGAGATCATCCGGCTGCATCCGGAAATCCTTGCCCGATTGCAGATAGACCTTCTTGACACGGCCGCGATCGATGAAGTCGTTGACGTAGTCGCTGCCCCAGGCGGTCGACAGCGTGGCGTTGATATCGGCGAGCCCGACGCCGAGCGCGCTGGCTTTCTCCTGATCGATGGCGACGGAAAATTGCGGCTCGTCCTCCTGGCCGTTGGGACGGGTGTTGGCCAGTTGCTTGCTCTGCGCCGCCTTCGCCAGCAAGGCGTTGCGGGTCTCGATCAGCTTGGCATGGCCGGCGCCGTTGATGTCCTGCAGATAGAAGTCGAAGCCGTTCGAGGTGCCCATGCCCTGGATCGCCGGCGGCGCCAGCGCGAAGATCCGGCCGTCCTTGAACTTGCTGAACGCCCGCATGGCGCGGCCGGCGACGGCCTGCGCCGACACCGCGGCGGCCTTGCGCTGTGCGAACGGCTTCAGCCTGATGAACGCGATGCCGATATTCTGGCCCTGCCCGGAAAAGCCAAAGCCGGCGGTGGTGAACACGCTGTCGACGGCGTCCTTCTCCTGCGTCGCGTAGTAATCGCGGACCTGCTCCAGCACCCGCAGCGTGCGGTCCTGGGTGGCGCCGACCGGCAGCTGCACGCTGGTGATCAGGATGCCCTGGTCCTCCTGCGGCAAGAACGAATTCGGCAGCCGCAGGAACATCACGCCCATCGCCACCGTCAGCGCCACGAACACCAGGCCGAACCGCAGCGAGCGCGCGATGATGCCCTGGGCGCCGCGACGATAAGCGCTCGCGCCGCGATCGAAGGTGCGGTTGAACCAGCCGAACAACCCCGTCCCGGTGGCATGCGCCTCCGGCGTGCGCAGGATGGTGGCGCACAGCGCCGGCGTCAGGATCAAGGCGACGATCACCGACAGCACCATCGCCGACACGATGGTGATGGAGAATTGCCGGTAGATCACCCCGACCGAACCGCCGAAAAACGCCATCGGAACGAACACCGCCGACAGCACGGTGGCGATGCCGATCAGCGCCCCGGTGATCTCGTCCATCGATTTGCGGGTCGCCTGCTTCGGCGACAGCCCCTCCTCCTGCATCACCCGTTCGACGTTCTCCACCACGACGATGGCGTCGTCGACCAACAGGCCGATCGCCAGCACCATCGCGAACATGGTGAGCGTATTGATCGAGTAACCGAAGATCGACAGGATGCCGATGGTGCCGAGCAGCACCACCGGCACCGCGATGGTCGGGATGATGGTGGCGCGGATGTTCTGCAGGAACACGAACATCACCACGAACACCAGCACGATCGCCTCGATCAGCGTCTTCACCACCTCTTCGATCGACAGCCGCACGAACGGCGTGGTGTCGTAGGGATAGACCACGGTGACCCCCTGCGGAAAGGTGGTGGACAGCCGGGCGATGGTGGACTGCACGGCTTCCGCGGTGCTGATGGCGTTGGCGCCGGTCGCCAGATTGACCGCGAGGCCGGCCGCCGGCATGCCGTTATAGGCCGCGCTCGTGGTGTAGCTTTCGGCGCCGAGTTCGACCTCGGCGACGTCGTTGAGCCGCACCAGCGAGCCGTCGGTGGCGCTCTTCAGGATGATGTTGCGAAACTGCTCGGCGGTCTGCAGCCGGCTGCGCGCGGTGACGGTGGCGTTGAGCTGCTGGCCGGCGCGGGCCGGCAGGCCGCCGAGCTGACCGGCCGAGACCTGGGTGTTCTGCGCCTGGATCGCGGCCTCGACGTCGCTCGGCATCAGCGCGTATTTGGCGAGCTTGTCCGGGTTGAGCCAGATCCGCATCGCGTAACCGGAGCCGAACAGTTGAGTGTCGCCGACGCCGCCGATCCGCTTCAAGGTGTCGTTCAGCGTGCTGTTGACGTAATCGGCGAGATCGATCGACGACAACTTGCCGTCGGTGGAGACGAAGCCGATCACCATCAGGAAGCCGGTGGAGGATTTGGTGACCGACAGCCCGGTGCTCTGCACGATCTGCGGCAACAGCGCGGTGACCAGCTGCAGCTTGTTCTGCACCTGCATCTGCGCGACGTCGGGATTGGCGGCGCTGGTGAAAGTGAGCGTGATCTGCGACTGGCCGGTGGAGGTCGAGGTCGAGGTCATGTAGTCGAGATTGTCGATCCCGGTCATGCCCTGTTCGATCACCTTGGTGACCGAGTTCTCCACGGTCTGGGCGTCGGCGCCGGGATAGCTGCCGGTGATCCGTACCGTGGTCGGCGCGATCTGCGGATATTGCGCCACCGGCAGGCTGCGCAGCGCCAGCAGACCGCCGAGCATGATGGTGATGGCGATCACCCAGGCGAAGATCGGCCGGTCGATGAAAAAACGCGACATCAGCGGCTTCCGACCGCGGCGACGCCGTTCGGCTCATCGTCGCCGCCCGCGAACCGCAGCGGCGCGGATGGCGACAACGAGCCCTGCTTGTGAGCCCGCACCTCGCCGGTGTTCTCGTCGATGGTGACTTCGACGGCGGTGACGTCCTGCCCCGGCCGCACCAGTTGGGTGCCCTCGACGATGACGCGATCGCCGTCCTTGACGCCGGCACTGGCCAGCCAGTTGTTGCCGACGCTTTTGCCGACCGTCAGCACCCGCTGCTCGACTTTGCCCTCGGCGGTGACGATCAGCGCGGTGGCTTCGCCCTTGGTGTTGCGGGTGACGCCGCGTTGCGGCACCACGAAGCTGTTGTCGGCGACGCCCTCCTCGATCAGCGCGCGCACATACATGCCGGGCAACAGCAGACGGTCGGGATTGGGAAACTCGGCACGCAAGGCGAAGGTGCCGGTGGTCTCGCTGACGTTGGATTCGAAGAACGCCAGCTTGCCGGTCTGCGCGTAGATCGTGCCGTTGTCGAGCTTCAGTTTGATGCTGACGTCGGGGCCGGTGTATTTGATCCGACCTTCTTTGACCGCTTGCCGCCAGTTCAACAGATTGGTGCTGGATTCGGTGACGTCGACATTGATCGGATCGAGCTTGCGGATCGTGGTCAGCGCGGTGGTCTGGCTCGCCGTCACCAGCGCGCCGGGAGTGAGCGACGACTTGTCGATGCGGCCGCCGATCGGCGCCACGATCTTGGTGTAGTCCAGGTTGATGCGGGCGGTCTCGACGCTGGCCTTGGCGGAGGCAACGTCGGCCTTGGTCTGTGCCAGCGTCGCCACCGCGTCGTCATAATCCTGCTTGCTGACCGCGTTCTGCTTGACCAGGCCCTGATAGCGCTCGACCTTGGCGGCGGCGCTCGGCACCGACGCCTCGGCCTTCTGCTGCGCCGCCACGGCGCTGTCATACGCCGCCTGATAGCTCGCCGGATCGATCTGATACAGCGCCGCGCCCGCCGCCACTTCGCTGCCTTCCTGGAACAGTCGCGACTGGATGATGCCGTTGACCTGCGGCCGCACTTCGGCCGTCAATGACGCCGTGGTGCGCCCCGACAGCTCCGTGGTGATCGCCACCGATTGCGGATGCAGCGTCACCACGCTGACCTCCGGCCGCGGCGGAGCGGCCTTCTGCGCCGCCCCCTGCTCCTGCCCGCCGCATCCGGTGAGCATCAAACCCAGCAACAGGCTGGCGCCGGCCGCGGCGCGCCAGTGCGGGGCACGCCGGCACGTTGAGATAAGTTGGATCACGGGTGTCGCTCTTATTTACAGTACGATTAAGTACCGTTATTCTCGATCCACCGGCAATGTCAATCGCGGCCGGCGTGTACAAACATTAATTCTGAAACCTTCAGCGAAACCGACGGGGTTTGAACGTGCGCTCTCCACCGCATGCCTTGGACAAGCCGCGACAGCGCGGGCGGCCGAAACTGATGCCGGACGACGCGCAGCGCCGGCTGATCGCCGATTGCGCGCAAGAGCTGTTCCTGGAAAAAGGCTACGGGCGAACCACAACGGACGAGGTGGCGGCGCGGTGCCGGATCTCCAAGCACACGCTGTATCGGCTGTTTCCGGGCAAACCGGCGCTGTTCGCCGCCATCGTCGAGCTGCATCGGCAGGCCATGCTGGCGCTGCCCGGCGATTATGACGGCCTGCCGCTCGATCGCGCGCTGGAACGGATCTTCATGATCGACATCGATCCGCAAGCCGACAAACAGCGTGTGGCGTTGTTGCGCCTGGTGATGCTGGAAGCCCATCAATCCCCCGAACTCGGCGAGATCATCCGCCGACACGGCGCCGACAAGTCGCGCGCCGAACTTGCCAACTGGCTGGCCTTGCAGGCCAAGAGCGGAGTGCTCGTCATCGATGATCCGGACAGCGCTGCGCGGATCTTGATGGACATGATTTTTGGCGCCATTGCGTTCAAGGCCATCGACAATCTAAGTTGGCCCGGCGACGAAGACCGCAACGCGCATATCCGGCGCTGCATCGCGGTTTTTCTCAACGGTGTCCGGCCGCGCTGACACATTCGGCAATGTAGCGCAGTCCTCGTACATCATCACGCCCAAGACTGATCACTTTGCCCTTTCATATCCGACTGTTAATGGCTTCCGGGCCGACATCTGGTTGACTCCGCGGCGGAGTCGTGGACGTGAATATCGAACTGTAACAGCCGAGCCGTCGTGGCACCGAGGAATCAGCAAGAATGTTCAAGGCTCGTCGCGTGGCGATCGTTGTCGTATTGATCGTCGCAGCCGTCGCGGGGTGGCTGATCAAGAATAGCTTATTTCCGAAGCCGGCGGAGAACTTGGTGACGGCGGCCGTGAAAGTTGCCGATATCGAAGAAACCGTGCTGGCCAGCGGCACGCTGAAGCCGATCAAGATGGTCGCGGTCGGCGCCCAGGTGTCCGGACGTGTGCTCTCGCTCAAGGTCAAGATCGGCGACAAGGTCAAACAGGGCGACCTGATCGCGCAGATCGATCCGGTGACCCGGCAGAACGATCTGCGCACCTCGGAAGCCGCGCTGCAGAACATGCACGCGCAGCGCGCCGAGAAGGAAGCCACGCTGGCGCTGGCCGAGGCCTCGCTCGCCCGCCACCAGCTGACCTTTGCGCAGAAGGCCACCTCGCGCGCCGATTTCGACACCGCCGACGCCACCGTGAAACAGACCCGCGCGCAGATCGCCGCACTCGACGCCCAGATCACCGAAGCCCAGGTGTCGGTGGAAAACGCCCGCGTCAATCTCGATTACACCAGGATCATCGCGCCGATCGACGGCACCGTGCTGTCGGTGGTGACCCAGGAGGGCCAGACCGTCAACGCGGTGCAGTCGGCGCCGACCATCGTCATCCTCGGCCAGGTCGAACTGATGACGATCCGCGCCGAGATATCCGAGGTCGACGTCATCAAGGTCCGCCCCGGTCAGGAGGTTTACTTCAACATCCTCGGCGACCCCGATCATCGCTACAGCGCGCGGCTGGACTTCATCGAACCGGCCCCGGAATCGATCAAGAACGACAGCAGTTTCAGTTCGAGCAGCGTGACCACCAGCTCATCGACGTCGTCATCGACCTCGACCTCGGCGATCTACTACAACGGCATCTTCACTGCGCCGAACTCCGATGGTCGGCTGCGTACCTACATGACCGCTGAAGTTCACGTCGTGGTGGCGCAGGCCCATCAGGTACCGACCATTCCGTCGGCGGCGCTGGCGCAGCGCAACCCCGACGGCAGCTATCAGGTGGACGTCGTGGAGCCCGGCGGCGCGGTGGCGTCGCGCGCGGTGCGGATCGGCATCAACAACAAGCTGAACGCGGAAGTCACCGCCGGCCTCGCCGCCGGAGATCAAGTGGTGATCCGAAAGACCGCGGGCGACACTCAGCCGTCATCGCCGCCGCGGCGGCCGCCGCCGCCGGGAATGTGAGCCATGGCGCGTTCGACCATCGTGCTGCGCGGCCTGCGCCGGGAATATCCCTCCGGCGAAGCCACCGTGGTGGCGCTGCGCGACCTCGATCTGACCATCGAGCCCGGCGAGATGGTCGCGGTGATGGGCGCGTCGGGCTCCGGCAAATCGACGCTGATGAACATTTTGGGCTGCCTGGACCGACCGAGTTCGGGGAGCTACCAGATCGCCGGCCGCGAAACCGCGTCGCTCGACGCCGACGAATTGGCGGCGCTGCGCCGCGAACATTTCGGCTTCATCTTCCAGCGCTACCATCTGCTGCCGGAATTGAGCGCCCTCAGCAACGTCGAAATCCCGGCGATCTACGCCGGGCAGAGCCGCGATGAGCGGCGCGACCGCGCCAATGGCCTATTGGCACGGCTCGGCATCACCGACCGCGCCAGCCACCGGCCGAACCAGCTGTCCGGCGGTCAGCAGCAGCGGGTGTCGATCGCCCGCGCGCTGATGAACGGCGCCGACGTCATTCTGGCCGACGAGCCGACCGGCGCGCTCGACCGCCGCAGCGGCGACGAGGTGCTGCGGATTCTCGACGAGCTGCACGCCGACGGCAAGACCGTGATCATCGTCACCCACGATGCGTCGGTGGCGGCGCGGGCCAAACGAGTGATCGAACTCAGCGACGGCGTCGTGATCGCCGACCGCGCCACGTCGACCGTGTCCCCCGCGGTCGCAGCCCCGACGGCCGCTGCGGCACAAGCCCAGCCCCGATCGCGATGGCCGTGGCAAAGCCGGCTCGACCGCATCGGCGAAGCGTTCCGGATGGCGATGCTGGCGATGGCCGCGCACCGGCTGCGCACCTTCCTGACCATGCTCGGCATCATCATCGGCATCGCCTCGGTGGTGTTCATCGTCGCGGTCGGCGACGCGGCCAAGCGCAAGGTGCTGGCGGACATCTCGAGCCTCGGCACCAATACGATCGAGATTTTTCCGGGCAAGGACCTCGGCGACGTGCGCTCTTCCAAGATCAAGACGCTGGTGGTGGCGGACGCGCGCGCGCTGCGGCTGCAACCTTACATCGACGGCGTGACGCCGACGGTCTCGACCAGCAGCACGTTGCGCCACGGCCCGCTCGAGGCCAACGCGCTGGTCAACGGCGTCGGCGATCAGTATTTCGCGGTGAAAGGCACCAAATTGTCGGCCGGCCGGTTTTTCGACGCAGACGGCCTGCGCGATGTCAGCCAGGACGTGGTGATCGACGAAAAGACAAGGCAAACGTTCTTCAGCGACGATCCGGATGGCCCGATCGGCAAGGTGCTGCTGGTCGGCCGGGTGCCGTGCCGAATCATCGGCGTGACGCAACAGCAGCAGGGCGGCTTCGGCTCCAGCCAGAATCTCTCGGTGTATCTGCCCTACACTACGGTGCAGGCGCGCTTTCTCGGCAACTCGTCGCTGCGCAGCATTTTGGTCAAGGTCAACGACGAGGTCACCACCAAAGCCGCCGAACTGGATGTCACCCGGTTTCTGACGTTGCGGCATCGCGTGAAGGATTTCGTGATTCTCAACACCGACGACATTCGCAAGACCATCACCAACACCACCGAGACGTTGACGCTGATGATCGCCGCGATCGCGGTGATCTCGCTGGTGGTCGGCGGCATCGGCGTCATGAACATCATGCTGGTGTCGGTGTCCGAGCGGGTCGGCGAAATCGGGGTACGGATGGCGGTCGGCGCGCGGCGCAGCGACATCCTGCAGCAATTCCTGATCGAAGCGGTGATGGTGTGCCTGATCGGCGGCGGCCTCGGCGTCGCCGTCGCCTATGGCCTCGCCGCCACCTTCAACGCGCTGGTGCCGATGTTTCAGCTCGGCCTGTCGGCCGGCTCGATCATCGCCGCATTCATCTGCTCGACCGGCATCGGCGTGGTGTTCGGCTATCTGCCGGCCCGCCAAGCCTCGTTCCTCGATCCTTTGGCGGCTTTGTCGCGCGACTGAGCCGCCTCGCGCGATTTCAAGACCGCCGGAACAAATCCGCGCCGTTCTTATTGTCTGCCGTAGCCTATCTGAGCGCTTTCGGTATGAGACGTTCGATCCGCGGCGCCGATGGCTGGAATGCAGCGAGCAATCGCGCGGCGCAATCCGGCAGACGTGCCATGGCATCGCGCGCCTCGACCCGAGCGGCCACGCGAGAAGAATCTGACCATGGTCGCAAAATTGGCGAAAGCGAAAACGCTGGAAGACGTGGTGCCGTTGGTCGGCGCCGTGGCGCTGGCGATCCTTGCGGTCATCATCGTGATGGCGTTGTATCTCGGGCGAGAAATCTTCGTCCCAGTGGCCCTGGCCATTCTGTTGAGCTTCGTGCTGGCCCCGCCTGTGGCGTGGCTGCAGCGGGCCCATGTGCCGCGCGGCGGCGCCGTGGTCGGCGTGGTGCTGTTGGCCTTCGCGATCATTTTCGGCATCGGCAGCCTCGTTGCGACCCAACTGGCCCACCTCGCGGAGGAGCTGCCGCGTTACGAGACCACCATTCAATCCAAGATCCAGTCGCTGCGCGGTGCCACCGTCGGCGGCGGCACGCTGGAACGCGCCGCCGACATGCTGCAGGATCTCAGCAAGGAACTCGATCGACCGAACGGCACGCGCGCCGCGCCGTCGCCAAGGCTGGGGGGCGACACGCAGCGCCCGGCGGTGGCGCCGGTGCCCGTCGAAGTCCGGCAGCCCGATCCGGGGGCCCTGGAGAGCATCCGCTCGTTGATCGCACCGTTGGTGTCGCCGCTGGCGACCACCGGCATCATCGTCATCTTCGTGATTTTCATTCTGATCCAACGCGAGGATCTGCGAAATCGGCTGATCCGGCTCGCCGGCTCGCACGATCTGCAGCGCACCACGGCGGCGCTCGACGACGCCGCGGCGCGGCTCAGCCGCTTGTTTCTCAATCAGCTGCTGGTCAACGCCGGGTTCGGCGTTTTGATCGGCACCGGCTTGTGGCTGATCGGAATCCCCTCGGCCATCCTGTGGGGCATTCTGGCGATGGTGCTGCGTTTCGTGCCCTACATCGGCTCGGTGATCGCCGCGGCGTTTCCGCTGGCGCTAGCCGCAGCCGTCGATCCGGGCTGGAGCATGCTGGCCTGGACCGCCGCGCTGTTCTTCGTCATCGAGCCGGCCATCGCCCAGGTGGTCGAGCCGCTGTTGTACGGCCGCAGCACCGGGCTGTCCGCGGTGGCGGTGGTGGTGGCGGCGACGTTCTGGACCGCACTGTGGGGGCCGATCGGCCTGGTGCTGGCGACGCCGCTGACGGTCTGTCTGGTCGTGCTGGGCCGGCACGTCGAGCGGCTGGCGTTTCTCGACATCATGTTCGGCGACCGGCCCGCGCTGTCGCCGCCCGAAATCTTCTATCAGCGGATGCTGGCCGGCGATCCGACCGAGGCGACCGAGAAGGCCGAAGAATTTCTCAAGGAGCGATCGCTGGCGTCGTATTTCGACGAGGTCGCCATCAAGGGGCTGAAACTCGCGCAGATCGATCTCGATCGCGAAGCCTTGGACCAGGCCCGGATGGTGAAAATCCGCGATGCGGTGATCGAATTGGCCAACGATCTGGCCGATCAAAAAGACCGCGAACCGACCAGCGGTTCGACCGAGGACGCCGAGGCCATCGCGGCGGTCGAGCAGGCCGAGGGCACGCGCGACGAGGATCTGCCGTCGTTGTCGGAAGCCGATCGTCTGCCGGCGTGGCGCGGCGAACAGCCGCTGCTGTGCATCGCCGGCCGCACCGCGTTGGATGAATCCGCCGCAACCCTGCTGGCGCAATTGTGTACCGCCCATGGCCTCGGCGCCCGGGTGGAGAGCGCCGATTCGCTCTCGACCAAGAACATCTTCCGCCTCGATCCGGCCGGAGTCGCGCTGGTCTGTCTGTCGTATCTCGACACCAGCAGCTCGGCCCATCTGCGATACGCGGTTCGCCGGCTGCGCCGTAAAATGCCGGGGGCGAAGATCATGCTGGGCTGCTGGAACAGCGACAAAGACGGCACAGAACTCGAGGCGTTGCGCGACGGCGCCAATGCGGATTTCGTCGCGGCGACGTTGCGCGACGCCACGGCGATCTGCATCGCCGAAGCGTCCAGCGACAAACCGGCGCCCGAACAGGGCGCCACTGAGATGTCGCTGCAGTCGGCTTAGGGCAAGAACGGCTGCAACAGAGCCTTCATCTCCGGTGGAAGGTTGGCGACGATATAATCGTGAACGTCGCGCTGCGGATCGACGAACGCCATCGTTCCATGGATCACGATGCCGCCCACCACTCGGTAGCTCTCGGCCGCATCCAGCTCGACCACGAAGCCGCGAAAGCCGAGTCCTGGGTCCGGTGGGTCGCCCGAGAACGGTCGGCGCGGTCGCTCCAGCAGGCTTTTCAGCCGGGCAGCCTTCCCGTCGTCGAGTTCGAACCGCGGATTGGGCCTGCCGGAGAACACATCAATCTCGACCTGAGCGACCGGCGGCACGGTTGGCACCCTTTCGCTTCGATGGACCGCCGACGCCGCCGGCAACTCGGCGGCGCCGGCGCTGACAACGTCAAGAGATCGTAAGCCCGCGCTTGGTGACCATATAATCACAGAACACAGTATAGGGGCCACGATTACACGTCTTCGGATCGACGATTTTGTTGCCCGCATTGTCGATGTCCCTGACCGCGGTTTGGCCCGGCTTGTGTGACCAGCAGCCGACCTTGTCTTGCCGATACCAATGATAATCCGTGCCCGGCCAGATCACGAGGGCGACGTACCACCCCGCGCCGGCCGCCAGATTGGCGGTGAAATTCGCCGCGGCCACCAGGCCGTCGGCCGCCGCCGCCGGTTCAACGTGGGCGCAATCGAGCACGCTCGCCTGCTTGCCATGCGCCCTGCCCGGCTGCGCAAAGGTGTTGGTGGCGTTGTCGTTGGCATAATTGTAGCAATTGTTGTTGGGCTGAACCGACGGGATATTCCAAGCCGATGGATTGTACGCCGGAGCATCGGCCGCGTGGCACGTCGGGCACGGCGCCGCCAGCTCGCTCAACCGGAAATTCCGGGTCCCCGTCAGACTGGCGACGGCGTGCTCGTAGACGTCGGCCGGCAACTGGCCGCGAAACGCGTTGAGCAGAAAGCTCTCCGCCTCGGCGTTGTCGACCAAGTTCGGCAGACCGACGCCGCGATCCACGATCGATTCATGGATCCGAAATTGTCCGATGGCATCCGAAGTCGGATCGTGCCTGGCCACCGTGAAGCCGCGATAGCCGAGTCCACCGACGATGCCGGAGGGTCGCTGATCGGTCAACCGCGACAGCGACGACAGCCGCTCGTTCAGCGCGGACTCCTCCTGATCGCTGAGCCGCCATACCGGATTGGGGCGTCCGGAATACACATCCATTGTCACGACAGTTGCCATATTGTCCTCCTCATGATGCCCGGCTCCGACCAGAGCCGGTGATTGCGGCGATCGCCGCGTGGCAGTTTCGATTCAGATGATCGACACGCCCTGGCCGACCAGCATGTCGGCGTAGAACGAATACGCGACGACCACGTCGTCGATGCTTCCGGAGATCATCGGGCCTTGGTTGACCGTCCAATTCGCCGTGGCCGGGTCGCTGATCGCCGCCCCGGCAAAGTCGAAATTGGTGACCTGATCGCCGCCGTCCTTCTGCGACCACGAGATCGGCGGGCCGAAGGCGTCGCAGCGAACCCAATGGTAGTCCCCCGGACAGTCCACCGAATTGTCGGTCGGCGAGATCAGCAGCCCCACGACGTGCCCCGGTTTTCCGGCCGCCTGTTGCGTCGCCTCGGCGATGCTGGTGGCCGACAGCAGCACCAGCCCGTCCAACTGCGCGCCTTTCACCACATCGGCGCCGTTCATCGGCCCGGAGAGAAAAGCCGTGCATCCGACCCGGCTGCGCGAAGGAATTGGTCGCGATATTGCACGAGTAGTTGTAGCAATTGTTGTTCGGCTGGAACTTGTACGACATGAAGTTGCCGTCGCAGTCGGTGGCCGGATCATAGGCGGTGCTGGTTCCGATCACGGTCGGCGCGTATTGCGGCACCTTCTGTCCTCCGGGCACGGTGACATAGCTCGGCGCGATCATGTCCTTGGCTTCGCCGAGCAAGCGATGGCGAATGTCGTCGTCCGCAATGCGTCCGCTGAATTTGAATCTGGCTCCCGCTCTCAACATATTGACCTACTTCGACTTAGTCTCCAACGTGAGGCGCTGACGTACTTGCACTCGTCTCCGACCATCGCAGGCGTTATCGATCCGGCACCGCCTGATCGACATGGCTCCAATCGAGATATTTGCCGCGCGCGGCAATCCGCCGCCGCTGACTGCGTGCGGGTTCGACCACCACCCCGCGCAACGTGAAACGGCGGTGCAATTGCGCCGCCAGATAGCGCTGATGGGCGTCGTCGGAACTGAGAAAGACGATCTTCAGCCTCGGTTGGACGGACATGCGGCCCCTCAGCGGTTGACGACCTCGTTACGCGAGACATTGCTCGCCGGCTGAATGCATCGGAAGCGCCGTGTGATCAGTTCGGCGACCGTCTTGTGCTGATCGGCGATGAACAGATGCCCGCCGGGCAACAGGTCCAGTCCGAATGGGCCGGCGGTCAGATCCCGCCACCGGGCCAACCGCGCGACATCGACGAAGCGATCGTCGTGGCCGCCGAGCGCGGTGATCGGAATGGTCAACGACGGTCGCTGCCGAAAGACGTAGTTCTCGTGCCAGCGGACATCCGCCCGCAACATCGGCAGCACCAGGTCCGCGAGATGAGGGTCTGAGCCCAGCTCTGGCGGGAGACCTCCGAGCGCGATCAATTCGGCGAGAAATTGCGGCACCGGCAGTTCGGCGATGCGCGGATGATCGAGCCCGAGTTGCGGAGCCCCGGCTGCTGCGACGAACAAATGACGCATCGCCGGACCCGCGACATCGCGCAGAGCGTGGGCGAGTTCGAAGGCGAGAATGGCACCGCTGCTGTAGCCGAACAGAGCGAACGGCTTATCCAGCAGCGGCCGCATCGCAATCAGCAGGGCCTCGACCAAAGGCACGAGATCGTCGAGCGGCGGCTCCGCCAAGCGGTCCTGCCGTCCGGGCAGTTGGACGCCGCAGATCTCGATCGACGGCAGATGTTGCTGCAATCCGCCAAAGGCACTGCAACTGCCGCCCGCGTAGGGAAAGCAGATCAGCCGCGCCGGCGCATCGCGCCCGCTGCGGCGAATCCAGCCCGAGGAATTTCGCTGCACCTCAGCCTCCTGCGCTTCGACCAAGCTGCCCGCGCAGGCTGAGCGGACGCATGTCGGTCCAGACCTCCTTGATGAAGGACAAGCAGTGCTGCTTGCTGCCGGTGCACCCCGCGGCTGTCCAGCCCGCCGGGACCGGCTGATCGATCGGCCAGATCGAATATTGCTCTTCCGGGTTCTTCACCGCGGCATATTGCCGGTTGTCGTCCTCGTCCTGCCTCATCGCCTGCCCTCTGTTTCAGTCGCCAAAGTCAATCGCCGATTTCGGCGAGCAACGTCTCCAATTGCGTCTGATCGAGACGTTTCGCCTGCAGTTCGAACAGGTGCTGTGCCAATGCCGCGATCGTCGGCCGCTCGAACACCGCGCGCAGCGGCAATTCCAGACCGAACTCGGCGCGAATCCGCGACACCATCTGCGTCGCCATCAGCGAGTGACCGCCGAGATCGAAGAAATTGTCCTGAACGCCGAACTCGCCGGGCGGCAGGATGTCGCTCCAGATCGTCGCCAGCAGTTTTTCGTTCGGCGTTTGCGGCGCCGTCGTCGCGCGGGCCGAAACCGCCGCGACGCGCTGCAGAGCCGGCAGCCGCGCCCGATCGAGCTTGCCGCTATGCGTCAGCGGCAGGTGATCGACGACGACAAAACGCGCCGGCACCATGTAGTCTGGCAGCCGCGAGCGGCAGTAATTGCGCAGCTCATCGGCGTCGGCGGCAGGTGGGCCCGGTTCGGCGGTGACGCCGGCCACCAGGCTGCGGCTGCCGATCGGATCGATCGCGACCCACACAGCGGCCTGTCGCACTGCGGGATGGTTGGCGAGCACGGTCGAGACCTCGCCGATTTCGACGCGATAGCCGCGGATCTTCACCTGATTGTCGGCGCGACCGAGAAACGCGATCTCGCCATCGCTGCGCCATTGCGCGATATCACCTGTTCGATACATCCGCGCGCCGGGAATGGCAGAATACGGGTTGGGCAGAAATCGCTCGGCGGTCCAATCCGAATGCGCGGCGTAACCGCGGGCAAGACAGCTACCGCCGATATACAACTCGCCCGGCACTCCGAACGGCACCAGGTCGAGACCATGGTCCAGGATCAAGGCTTGCGCGCCATCGATCGGGCGGCCGATCGGTGGGGAACGCGGCCAGCCAGCGGGATCGCCGCCAAGCAGCCGATCGGTGACGACATGGGTTTCGGTCGGCCCATATTGATTGCGCAGCAGTTCGACTCCATGTTGCCGCACCAGTTCCTCGATCGCATTGGTGATGCGGAGCGGTTCGCAAGATTGCGCCAGCTCCACTTCGAGGTAGCACCTCTATCTAACTACTATCTGGAGTTGAGTATACTTAACGCATATCGCGGGGGGAGTCCATGCTCGCCAAACGCCCAAGTGAACTAATTCTCGGGGATGTGTTCGTTAGTATTCCGTTCTTGGTCCCCGGCCTCGGTATCAATGTGCATTTGAAGATCGAGGGCTTCAGTCTCGGGACGTCGATCAAGACCAAGACGGCCCGCCACATGATCGAACAGATGGAATGGTCCGGGCAGTTGCAAGCCGGTTCGCGCTTGATCGAGAGTTCGTCGGGCAATTTGGGCCTCGCGCTCAGCGCTATTGCGGCGGAGCGCAACTACCATTTCACCTGCGTGAGCGAGCCGAACCTGTCGCCGCAAACCTACAAACTGATGCGGGCCTATGGGGCGGAGGTCGCGATGGTCACCTGGCCCGACGACAATGGCGGCTATCTGGCCAGCCGGATCGCCTACATCAGGAGCCGACTGCAGCAGGACCCCGATCTGATCTGGCTCAACCAATACGCCAACCCCGACAATCCCGGGGCGCATGAGCGATTCACCGGTCCCGAGATCCTGCAGGCCTTCCCCCGGCCCGACTACGTCTTTCTGGGCGCTGGCACCACCGGGACGCTCGGCGGCGTCTCACGCTATTTGCGACGGGCGTCGCCGACCACCCGGATCGTCGCGGTTCGACGCGGTGGGCTCGATCACCTTCGGCAGCAAGCCGAGCAAACGTCACATTCCCGGTTTGGGAACCAGCCGACGTCCAGAGATCGCCGACGCTAGCGCGATGGACGAACTGGTGTACGTGTCTGAGCGCGACACCATCGCAATGTGCCGCCGGATCGCGGCGCGCGGCCTGCTGGTCGGCGGTTCGACCGGCACCGTTCTGGCTGCTGTTGCGAAGCGCGGACGCCGGATTCCGAGCAGCGCCTGCGTGGTCGCGGTTTCACCCGATCTCGGCGACCACTACGTCGATACGATTTACGACGACGATTGGGTGCGAGAGCGCTTCCCCGGCTTGTTGGAAAGCAATTGCCCGCTGGAGCCCACCGACGCCAACCAACTGGATATCCACGATGACCTGTTTGGTACCTAGCGATCGCTTTGCCTTCGGCGTGGTGCCCGGAAGCGCCGTCTCGGCGATCCTGGCCGAGGCGCTGCCGGAAATGGTCGACGTGGTGCGCGACGCCTATCTGGCGCACGCCGAAGGGCGCGCCAGCAATCCGCGCAGCCACTTCCTGCGGTTCGATGATCGGCCCACCGACCGCATCATCGCGCTTGCCGCCGATCTGCACGACGAGCAGCCGGTGGCCGGACTGAAATGGATCGCGAGTTGGCCCGAAACCGTTGCCGCGGGCATGCCGCGGGCCTCCGCCGTGCTGATCCTCAATCGGCGCGATACCGGATTTCCGTTTGCGATTCTGGAAGCTTCGATCATCAGCGCGGTGCGCACCGCAGCCTCGGCGGTGCTGGCGGCGGAAGCAATGATCGACACGATCAGACCGCGCCCTGCCGAGTCCGTGAATTCACGGCCGGACGCAATTGTGCCCGCGCCGCGTTGCGGATCATGGGACATCCAGCAACTCCGATCCCCGCGCGTCCGGATCGTCTTTCGTCCTGGCCGGCCGGCGTCTGCGGCAGCATCAGCCATGACGCGGACTATTGCGCGGTCGCCGTCGCGCAAGCGCGACATCTGCGATCGATCGGAATCGACGTGGAGCAGAACCGGGCGTTGGAAGTCGCGCTGCAGGACCACGTCTGTTCTGCGGAGGAACGACAATGCTGGCCTCGCTGACAATCGTGCGGTGCAGAGCATTGGGACGCCCTCAGTCTTTCGGCCAAGGAGAGCGTCTACAAATGCTACTATCCGCTCGCGCGCCAGTTCCTGGATTTTTGCGACGTCGCCCTTCGCTTCGACTTACCAAGCGGTCGTTTCTGTGCGCAGCCGAGGCGAAACGATCTGCCGTTTGCGGAGCTGCTGCCGTTGCTGCGCGGCAGCTTCGCCGTCGCGGGTCGGCGGATCGCGACGGCGGCATGGTTGCCGTGCGATCCGCGGCCTTGGTGATCAGCGTACTGACCTCGCGGCGAGCGCAGCCATCATCGTTCGGTTGCGCCTGAATCGCGCGCGGCCAACCCGCCGATCGCCGACCAATCGAGGTGTTCGCCACCTTGCGCCAGCAGCGCAAGAAAGCGGTCGCGCAACAGGCTGGCTACCGGCATCGGCACCTGCAAATCGCCGGCGGCGGCCAGCACCAGACTGACATCCTTGTAGCCCAGCGGCGCCGCAAATCCGGCCGGCTCGAATTTTCCATCGGCGATCAGCTTGCCGTAGGTCTTGTAGACCGGCGCGCCGAATAGCGTCGAGGTGAGGATCTCGAGATATTGTTGGCGATCGATGCCGTCCTTGGCGACCAGCGCCATCGCCTCGCCGAGCGATTCGATCACCGAGGCGATCAGAAAATTGCCGCTGAGCTTCACCAAGCTCGCGGCCTTCGGCGTCGGCGAGATCACGAAGGTGCGTTTGCCGATCGCATCCAGCGCCGGCTTTGCGGCGGCGAGCGCGGCTTCGCTGCCGGCGGCCACCACCGCCAACTCGCCGACGGCGGCGACCTCGGGCCGCCCGAACACCGGCGCCGCCAGGAAAAGCTGGCCGGCCGCCTGGTGGTCGGCGGTCAGCCGTTCGGCCAATTTGACGCTGATCGTACTCGAGGAGATATGCACCGCGGTGTTGGCAAGAGCCGCCAGCACACCCTGCTCGCCGCCGAGCACGGCTTCGACGGCGGCGTCGTTGGCCAGCATGGTGAGCACCGCGTCGCCGCGGCACGCCTCGGCGACGCTGCCAGCCACATGGGCGCCCTGCTCGGCCAGCGCATCGGCCTTGGCACGGCTGCGGTTGTAGACGGTCACCTCGTGCCCCGCCTTCAACAGCGACGCCGCCATGCCGACGCCCATCTGCCCCAGCCCGATCACACCGATCTTCATCGACTCAAACCTCCACTGAATGCGTTCGAGGTGGAGTGTATCAGATCGGATTGAGGGCGCTGTTCACATCGCCGATTGCGGAGCGCCGTCTCAGATTTCCAGCTGGGTGCCCAATTCGACCACCCGGTCGGTGGGGATCTTGAAAAAGATGGTGGCCCGCGTGGCGTTCAGCGTCATGAAAGTGAACAGCCGCTCCCGCCAATGCGCCATGCCGGGATTGAGGCTCGGCACGTAAGTCTCGCGACTGAGGAAGAACGACGTCGCCATCATGTTGAACTCCTGACCGAACGCCTTGCACAATTCCAGCGCCGCCGGCACGTCGGGGGTCTGCATGAAGCCGTAGCGGATGATCAGCCGATGGAAGCCGTCGCCGAGATCGGTCATGGTGACGCGCTCGCTGTCGGGAACGTAAGGCGTGTCCGCGGTCATCACCGTCGCCAACACGACGCGCTGGTGAACGGTCTGGTTGTGCTTCAGATTGTGCAATAGCGCCGGCGGCACGCCGTCGGTCGCGGCGGTGAGAAACACCGCGGTGCCGCGCGCCCGCGACACGTTGGGGCCGAGCGCGCGCATCACCACGTCGAGCGGCACCGCCAGTTTCTTGACCTGATTGCGCACCAATTCGCGGCCGCGCCGCCACGTGGTCAACACCGTGAACGACAGCACGCCGATGAACAGCGGAAACCAGCCGCCCTGCGCCACCTTGATGATGTTGGCGAAGAAGAAGGCGAGATCGACCAACAGCAGCGTGCCCGCCACCGCCGCCACGGCGATCCAATGCCAGCGCCACATCAGCGCCATCACGAAGGCGACCAGGATGGTGTCGATCATCATGGTGCCGGTGACGGCGATGCCGTAGGCGGCGGCGAGATTGCTCGACGACTGGAAGCCGATCACCAGCGCCATCACCGCGATGTACAGCGTCCAGTTGGTGAACGGAATATAGATTTGCCCCTCCTCCTCGCCGGAGGTGTGGACGATGGTCATCCGCGGTAGCAATCCCAATTGAATCGCCTGGCGCGCCACCGAGTAGGCGCCGGAGATCACCGCCTGCGAGGCGATCACCGTGGCGCAGGTGGCAAGCCCGACCATCGGCACCACCATCCATTCCGGAACTTGCCGGAAGAACGGATTCTGGATCGCGCTGGGATCGCTGAGCAACAGCGCGCCCTGGCCGAAATAGTTCAACAGCAGCGCCGGCAGCACCAGCGCGAACCACGCCACCCGGATCGGGAAGCGGCCGAAATGGCCCATGTCGGTGTACAGCGCCTCGCCGCCGGTGACCGCCAGCACGATCGAGCCCAGCGCAAAAAAGCTCATCATCGGATGCTTGACGATGAAGTCTGCCGCGTAAATCGGATTGATCGCGCCCAGCACGTGCGGGGCTGCGACGATATTGACGATGCCGAGCAAGGCCAGCACCAAGAACCAAAGGCACATCACCGGGCCGAACAGCTTGCCGACCAGCCCGGTGCCGCGCTTCTGGATCATGAACAGGCCGGTCAGCACCACCGCGGTGATCGGCACCACGTAGGGCGTCAGCCTCGGCGTCACCACTTCGAGGCCCTCGACCGCGCTGAGCACCGAGATCGCCGGCGTGATCATGCTGTCGCCGTAGAACAGCGCCGCCGCGATCACGCCGAGCAGCATCAACGGATAGTAGACGCGATAACCCCGGGTCAGTTCGGTGACCAACGCCAGCAATGCCAGGCTGCCGCCCTCGCCGTGGTTGTCGGCGCGCATGATGACGATGACGTATTTCACCGTGACCAGCAGCATCACCGTCCAGAACACCAGCGACAGCACGCCGAATACGTTGTCGGGGGTCACCGCGATCGGATGGTGGCCGGCAAAGGTTTCCTTCAACGCGTAAAGCGGGCTGGTGCCGATGTCGCCATAGACGACGCCGATCGCGCTGATCAGCAATCCGGCGCCCTTGGTGTTCTGGCTCATCGCGTGTCCCCGGCTAAAATTTCGAATGCGTGGCTGGGCTGAATCTGAAAATCGAATATCCCGACACGCTCTACATCGGAAAATTTGAGCCTTCGTTTCGCTTTGATGCCAGTCTCATAACCCGACGATCATGGTCTCGCAGTGCTTTCCACGGCCGCTCGGTGTCGCAGTTGATTTAGATCACCAATCCGCGACTTGCCAACGCGACCTTCGCCCACACCCCCGGGCGCGCCTTGACGCCGTGGCATCTGGTATGCCACAAAATGACGCGCGTACGCGACTGCTCGAACGGCGGACGGAATGGCAGAGCCAGAGCTTGCGATCGTCCGGATCGCCCCGGAGACCAGCTTCAAGACCAAGGCCTACGATGCCTTGAAGGAAGCCATCCTTAAGATGGATATCTACGCCACGCCGGAGCCGATCATGCTTGACGAGCGGGCGTTGTCAGACAAGCTCGGCGTCAGCCGCACCCCGATCCGCGAAGCCGTCGCGATGCTGGAGCAGGATGGCTTCGTCAAGATCGTGCCGCGGCGGGGCATCGTCGTGGTGCGCAAAACCAAGGCCGAGATCGTCGACATGATCCGGGCCTGGGCGGCGCTGGAGAGCATGGCGGCACGGCTGATCACCACCACCGCCCGCAAGAAAGACATCTCAGGGCTGCGCGACTACTTCAAGGAATTCAGCCAGTATCGGCTGCCGCAGGATCACATCGAGGAATATTCCACGGCCAATATCGCGTTTCATCAGGCGCTGATCTCGCTCGGCGAGTCGCCGACGCTGGTCGATATGACCACCGACATCCTGCTGCATGTCCGCGGCTATCGGCAATTGACGATCGGTCGCGCCGATCGCATCGCCGCCTCGCTACCCGAGCATCTGGCGATCATCGAGGCGCTCGAGGATCGCGACACCGAGCGCGCCGAGAAACTCTCGCGCGACCATACGCTGCGACTTGCTACCTATGTCGAGACACAGGGGCAGGAGCTGTTTCGCTGATGGGGCCGCCGCGCCGCCCCGCTTCCGCCCACACGCTGGGCTCGACCGACCACGGAGCACGACGATGACCAAGGCGCTGAACGGCGTTCGCATTCTGGACTTCACCCACGTCCAGTCCGGCCCGACCTGCACGCAACTGCTGGCCTGGTTCGGCGCCGACGTGATCAAGGTCGAGCGCCCCGGTGTCGGCGACATTACGCGGGGGCAATTGCAAGACATCCCGAACGTCGACAGCCTGTATTTCACCATGCTGAACCACAACAAGCGCTCGATCACGCTCGACACCAAGAACCCCAAGGGCAAGGAAGTGCTCACCGCGCTGATCAAGAGCTGCGACGTGCTGGTGGAGAATTTCGGCCCCGGCGTGCTCGACCGCATGGGATTTTCCTGGGAGAAGATCCAGAGCCTCAATCCGAAGATGATCGTCGCCTCGATCAAGGGATTCGGCCCCGGCCCCTATGAGGATTGCAAGGTCTACGAGAACGTCGCGCAATGCACCGGCGGCGCGGCGTCGACCACCGGCTTCCGCGACGGCCTACCGCTGGTCACCGGCGCGCAGATCGGCGATAGCGGCACCGGCCTGCATCTCGCGCTCGGCATCGTCACCGCCTTGTATCAACGCACGGTGACCGGCCGCGGCCAGAAGGTGACCGCGGCGATGCAGGACGGCGTGTTGAATTTGTCGCGGGTGAAATTGCGCGACCAGCAGCGCCTCGCCCATGGCCCGCTGAAGGAATACAGCCAGTTCGGCGAAGGCATTCCGTTTGGAGATGCCGTTCCTCGCGCGGGAAACGATTCCGGCGGCGGCCAGCCGGGACGGATTCTGAAGTGCAAGGGCTGGGAGACCGATCCCAACGCCTACATCTACTTCATTACGCAAGCGCCGGTGTGGGAGAAGATTTGCGACGTGATCGGCGAGCCGGATTGGAAAACCCATCCCGACTACGCCAAGCCGGCGGCGCGGCTCAAGCACCTCAACGACATCTTCGCGCGCATCGAACAATGGACCATGACCAAGACCAAGTTCGAGGCGATGGACATTCTCAACAAGGACGACATTCCCTGCGGGCCGATCCTGTCGATGAAGGAACTCGCCGAGGATCAATCGCTGCGCGCCACCGGCACGGTGGTCGAGGTCGATCATCCGACCCGCGGCAAGTATCTGTCGGTCGGCAACCCGATCAAGATGTCGGATAGCCCGACCGAGGTGATGCGCTCGCCCTTGCTCGGCGAGCACACCGACGAGATCCTGCGGCAGGTGCTCGGCTTCAGCGATCAGCAGGTCGCCGAGGTGCATGATTCCGGCGCGCTGGAACCACCGCGCAAGGCGGCTGCGGCGGAATAACATTCTCCGCGCCGCTATCGGATTCGCGCCGCGCCGGCCGGGCTCCCCCGGTTTTTGGCGGTGTTACGTTTCGTTCCGATGCCGCGGGATTCTTTTTGCAATGAGCCCCGTTTCTCGGGGCTTTTTTGTTTGCAAGGCGCCGCGGTTGATGGAACATTGTTAGCAACCACGCCGGCGAAGATCGGCTGAGCAATTCCACCGGGAGAGAAGCCAGATGATCCGTTCTGCTTCAGGTCTTGCGTCCGTTATCGTGGCAACGCTAAGCGTTGCCGGGTTCGCGACATCCGCCACGGCGGAGTGGGAGCCGACACGGCCGGTGGAGTTCATCGTCCCGGCGGGGACCGGCGGCGGCGCCGACCAAATGGCGCGCACCATCCAAGGCATCGTGACCAAACACAGTCTGATGAAGCAGCCCTTGGTGGTCGTCAACAAATCCGGCGGCGCCGGCGGCGAGGGCTTTCTCGACGTCAAGAGCGCCGCCGGAAATCCGCACAAGATCATCATCACGCTGTCGAACCTGTTCACCACGCCGCTCGCCACCGGGATTCCGTTCAATTGGAAAGACCTCACTCCGGTGGCGATGCTGGCGCTCGACGAATTCGTGCTCTGGGTCAATGCCGACAAGCCGCTGAAGAGCGCCGCGGACTATATCGCGGCGGTCAAGGCCGCGCCGACCGGCAGCATCAAGATGGGCGGCACCGGATCGAAACAGGAAGACCAGATCATCACCGTGGCGCTGGAAAAAGCCACCGGCGCCAAGCTCACCTACATTCCCTACAAGGGCGGCGGCGAGGTCGCGGTTCAGTTGGTCGGCAACCACATCGATTCCACCGTCAACAATCCGATCGAGGCGGTGGCGCAATGGCGGGGCGGCAAGCTACGGCCGCTCTGCGTATTCGACGCCAAGCCGATGGCCTATGACGACCCCATTGCCGATGGCCAGACCTGGAGGGACATCCCCACCTGCAAGTCGCAGGGGCTCGACATCGAGTATCTGATGCTGCGCGGCATCTTCATGGCGCCAAGGGCCACTCCGGATCAGGTCGCCTATTATGTGGAGCTGTTCAAGAAGGTCCGCGACACCGCGGAGTGGCAGGATTTCATGAAGAGCGGCGCCTTCAACACCACCTTCATGGCCGGCGCCGACTACGCCAAATGGGTCGATGGCGAAGACAAACGCCACGAGAAGCTAATGAAAGACGCCGGCTTCCTCGCCCAAGGCAATTGACGGACGGCGAATTGAGGAACTGCAACCGATCGACTGCAATGACCCGACAGCAGCCGATCGAAACGACCTGATCGACCACAGCGCCGGACGCCGACGCCCGCCATCCGGTTCCGTCGCGGAGATTTCATGGCCGTCATCGAGACAGAAACGTCCGCCCCCACCCAACGCGGCGTCGAGGCCGTGGTTGCGGCGCTGATTGCCGCATTCGGCGGCGTGGTGATCATCGGCAGCCTGCTGGCCGGAATCAGCTGGGGCGCCGAAGGCCCGCGCGCCGGGTTCTTTCCGTTCTATGTCGGGATCTTCATCGTCATCGCCAGCGCGATCAATCTGTTGAGTGCGTTGCGCAGCGATCCGAAGCTGCTGTTCGCCGAATGGGGCCAGATCCGCCACGTCTTCAGCGTGGCGATCCCGACCGCGCTCTACGTCGGATCGATGCCGTTCGTCGGGCTCTACGTCGCCTCCGCGGCATTCATCGCCTATTTCATGCGCCGGCTCGGCCGATATCGATGGCTGACCGCGTTGGCGGTCGCGCTCGCCATGCCGCTGATCACCTACATCGTGTTCGAACGCTGGTTCCTGGTGCCGTTGCCGAAGGGGCCACTCGAAGACTGGCTCGGCCTGTAACGCGGCCCCTCACCGTCAGGACCTGCCCGCATGGAAGAACTCGTCAATCTGTTTCACGGCTTCGCCGTGGCCCTGCAGCCGTTCAACATCGCGGTGATGCTGATCGGAATTGTGCTCGGCGTCATCATCGGCGTCCTTCCGGGCTTGGGCGGCGCCAACGGCGTGGCGATTCTGTTGCCGCTGACCTTCAGCATGCCGCCGACCTCGGCGATCATCATGCTGTCCTGCATCTACTGGGGGGCGCTGTTCGGCGGCGCGATCACCTCGGTGCTGTTCAACATCCCGGGCGAACCGTGGTCGGTGGCGACCACTTTCGACGGCTATCCGATGGCGCAGCAGGGCAAGGCCGGCGAAGCGCTCACCGCGGCCTTCACCTCCTCCTTCGTCGGCGCGCTGTTCGCCGTCGTCATGATCACGCTGGTGGCGCCGCTGGTGGCGAGCTTTGCGTTGCAATTCGGTCCAGCGGAAAAATTCGCGGTGTACTTTCTGGCGTTCTGCAGTTTCGTCGGTCTCAGCAAGGAGCCGCCGTTCAAGACCTTGGCGTCGATGATGATCGGCTTCGCGCTCGCCGCGGTGGGGCTGGATTCGATGACCGGACAATTGCGGCTGACCTTCGGCTTCACGCCGATGCTGAACGGCTTCGACTTCCTGATCGCGGTCATCGGGCTGTTCGGAATCGGTGAAATCCTGCTGACCATGGAAGACGGGCTGAGCTTTCGCGGCGGCCGGGCCAAGATCAATCTGCGCGTCGTGCTGCACACCTGGAAGGTATTGCCCGGCTATTGGATGACCTCGCTGCGCTCCTGCGTGATCGGCTGCTGGATGGGGATCACGCCGGCGGGCGCAACGCCGGCGTCGTTCATGAGCTACGGCATCGCCAAGCGGGTATCGAAGCGGGGCAAGAATTTCGGCAACGGTGAAATCGAGGGCGTGATCGCGCCGGAGACCGCGGCGCATGCCGCCGGCACCGCGGCGCTGCTGCCGATGCTGGCGCTCGGCGTGCCGGGGTCGCCGACCGCTGCGGTGCTGCTCGGTGGCCTGCTGATCTGGGGACTGCAGCCTGGCCCGATGCTGTTCGTCGAACAGAAGGAATTCGTCTGGGGACTGATCGCCTCGATGTATCTCGGCAATTTGGTCGGGCTTCTGGTGGTGCTGACTTGCGTGCCGCTGTTCGCCGCGATCCTGCGGGTGCCGTTCAGCATCATCGCGCCGCTGATCCTGGTGTTGTGTGCGATCGGCGCCTACTCGGTCCACAGCAGCACCGTCGACGTGATGCTGATGCTGGTGTTCGGCGTCGCCGGCTATCTTTTGAAGAAATGCAATTATCCGCTGGCGCCGCTGGTGCTCGCCATCGTGCTCGGCGACAAGGCGGAGGAAGCGTTCCGGCAGTCCCTGCTCGGCTCGCAGGGTTCGCTCGGCGTATTCTTTTCCAACGGCCTGGTCGGCTCGATCATGGTCCTCGGCCTCATCGCGCTGTTCTGGTCGGTGATCCACGACGGCTTCAATCGGCTGCGGACCGCAGCCGCATGAGACCTCCGTCATGCACGCGGCGACCGCTTGAACACGGCCTTGATCTGATCGATAACTGCCGATGGCAGAGCGCCAACGCCGGCGCCGCCGCGAGCCTCGTCAACCCACGGTGGCCGGGATCTGCCCGGCCCTTGCACTGGAACGATCAATGAAAGTCTGCATCTACGGCGCCGGGGCAATCGGCGGCTATCTCGGCGTGCAACTGGCGCTGTCCGGCGCCGACGTCAGCCTGGTGGCCCGTGGCGCGCATCTGGCGGCGATGAAGGCCAACGGCCTCAAGTTGTTGATCGGCGGCGAGGAGCGCGTGGCGCAGCCGCGCTGCACCGACAATCCGGCCGAGCTCGGCGTGCAGGATTTCGTCATCATTTGTCTGAAGGCGCATTCGATCACCGGCGTGCTCGAGCAGATGAAGCCGCTGCTCGGGCCGAACACCCGGATCGTCACCGCGGTCAATGGCGTGCCGTACTGGTACTTCTACAAGCACGGCAATCAGCTCGAGGGCACGATGCTGGAGAGCATCGATCCCGGCGGCCGGCAGTGGCGCGAACTCGGCCCGGAGCGCGCGATCGGCTGCATCGTCTATCCGGCGACCGAGATCGAGGCGCCGGGGGTGATCAAGCACGTCTACGGCGACAAGTTCCCGATCGGCGAGCCGTCCGGCGAAATCTCCGCGGACTGCGAACGGCTGTCGAAAGTTTTCGAAGCCGCCGGCCTCAAAGCCCCGGTGCTCGACCGCATCCGCGACGAGATTTGGCTGAAGCTATGGGGCAATGTCTGCTTCAATCCGATCAGCGCGCTGACCCACGCCACGCTCGACGTGATCTGCTCCGATCCGGCGACGCGGGCGCTGGCGAAGGCGATGATGCTGGAGACCCAGGCCATCGCCGAGAGCTTCGGCGTCAAGTTCCGCGTCGACGTCGAGCGCCGCATCGAAGGCGCTCGCAAGGTCGGCGCGCACAAGACCTCGATGCTGCAGGATCTGGAGCGCGGCCGGCCGATGGAGATCGACCCGTTGGTGACCGTGGTGCAGGAGATGGGGCGGCTGACCAAAATTCCCACGCCAGCGATCGACGCCGTGCTAGGCTTGGTGATTCAGCGCGCCAGGGTGGCGGGGCTGTACTAGGCGCTCTCATCTCATTGCGGTGGAAGCGCCCGCCGCGTCATTGCGAGCGACACGAAGCAATCCAAGGCTTCGGAGCGCGTAGCTCCTGGATTGCTTAGCCTCGCTCCACGCAATGACGTGGAAGAGGCTGGTTCCATACAATGATTAGTCGGTAGGAGGACTTCGCCGTGACCAAATGGGTTCGCTATCGCCACAACGACACGATCGGCTTCGGAACGATCGCGCACTCCGTCATTAGCGTTCACACCGGCGAGATGTTCGGCGAGGCGATGCCGACCGGCGAGACGCTGGGGCACGCCGATGTCGAACTGCTGGCGCCTTGTGAACCATCGAAGATCATCGGGCTGTGGAACAATTTTCACGCGCTCGCCGCCAAACTGAGCCAGCCGGAGCCGGCCGAGCCGCTGTATTTCTTGAAAGCGCCGTCGAGCGTCGCCGCGCCGGGCGCGCAAGTGCCGCGACCGAAATGCTACGACGGCAAGGTGGTGTATGAAGGCGAGCTCGGCGTGGTGATCGGCAAGCGCTGCGGCGCAATTTCCGTCGCCGAGGCCGACGAGCATATTTTCGGCTATTGCTGCGTCAACGACATCACCGCCGCCGACGTCCTCAACCGCGACCCCAGCTTCACGCAATGGTCCCGCGCCAAGAGCTTCGACGGCTTCGGTCCGTTCGGACCTGCGATCAAGACCGGCATCGATCCCGCCGGCCTCAACGTGCGGACCATCCTGAACGGCACCGAGCGGCAGAACTATCCGGTGTCCGATATGATCTTCAGCCCGCAGCAATTGGTCAGCCTGATCTCCCATGACATGACGCTATTGCCCGGCGATCTGATCTGCTGCGGCACCTCGGTCGGCGTCGGCGTGATGAAAGAGCCGGTCAATACCGTGATCGTCGCGATCGAGGGGATCGGCGAACTCAGCAACGAATTCCGCCGCTAACCGTCATTCGCGCAACCCGACCTCATGACACGTTGATGTCAGGCCGCGAGTTTCAACTCGGAACGATTCTCAGCCAGTGCCCGCACCGCGCGCCGGAGATCTCGCCACGGCTTTTATAGTCGGGTCCGTCCTGCTAAACCGCGCCGCATGAGCCAGTCAGTCGCCAATGTGAAAGCCCGTGTCGCCGCCATCTCGGTGTTGGCCAGCGCCACCATGGCTGCGGCCAAATTCACCGTCGGCATCGCGATCGGCAGCCTCGCCCTGATATCCGAAGCGCTGCACAGCTCGGTCGATCTGGTCGCCACGCTGATTACCTGGGTGGTTGTCCGGATGTCGGATCGCCCCGCCGACGATGCTCATCATTACGGGCACGGCAAGATCGAGAGCCTGTCGGCGCTCGGCGTCATTGCGATGCTTTACGTGCTGGCCGGCGGCATCGTGGTCGAGGCCTACAGCCGCTTACGCGAGGGCGCGCCGCCCCCGGTGCTGTCGGCGTTGCCGTTCGTGGTGCTGCTGGCCGATATCGTGGTCAATCTGTGGCGCGCCAGGGCCCTGCACAAGACCGCAGTGGCGACCAAGAGCCAGGCGCTGGCCGCCGACGCGCTGCATTTCGCCTCCGACGTACTCGGCTCGTTCGCGGTGATCGTCGGGCTGGCGCTGTCGGGATTGGGCTTCCCCTGGGGCGATGCCGGTGCCGCCATCGGGGTCGCGGTGATGATTTCGTTGCTCGGGGTGCGGCTGGGTCGCTCCACCATCCAGACCCTGCTCGACCGCGCGCCGGACGGCGTCTCCGACAAGGCCAGCGAGGCGATCAGCGGCGTCGCCGGCGTGGTCGGCATCGAACGGCTGCGTGTTCGGATGGTCGGGCCGACCTATTTCATCGACGCCATCGTCCAGGTGCCGCGCACCTACCCGATCGACCGCATCGAAGACATCAAGCGCAAGGCGCAGGCCGCCGTCAGCGGGGCGCTCGACGATGCCGACCTCACCTTCACCGCGGTGCCGGTGGCGCGCGACAACGAGAGCGTGCGCGAGCGCATCATGGTGATCGCGCGCAATTCCGGGCTGGCGATCCACCACGTCACGGTGCACGACCTCGGCGAGAAGCTCACGGTGAGCATCGATCTCGAAGTCGACGGCAACATGCCGCTGATCGAGGCCCACGACATCGCCCATCAGCTCGAGCACCATATCGTCGACGAATTCGGCACCGACGTCGAGGTCGACACCCATATCGAGCCGCTGGAGCCGGAATTGCCGCATGGCGCCGATTCCTCGGCCGCCCGGGTCGAAGAAATCCGTGCAGCGCTGGCAGGTTTCGCCTCCGACGGGGTGATCAACGACATCCATAGCGTGCGGGTGCGCGACACCGACGCGGGCGAGGTGGTGAATTTCCACTGCCATGCCGCCGCGGCGATGAGCGTGATCGCGGTGCACGAACACGTTGACGAGATCGAACGCAAACTGCGCCGAGCGTTCCCCAGCGTG
Organism: Rhodopseudomonas palustris BisB18; assembly: GCF_000013745.1. Lineage (GTDB taxonomy): Bacteria > Pseudomonadota > Alphaproteobacteria > Rhizobiales > Xanthobacteraceae > Rhodopseudomonas_A > Rhodopseudomonas_A palustris_F. The sequence continues at coordinate 2,010,586 of NC_007925.1, read as the reverse complement.
AAGCGCGTGATCAGCCACGCCGAGCCGCCGAACGCCGATTGAGGGCGAGACATCGCCACGTCACCTCGCGTTCTTGTTTCGGACTCACGCGCCGTCGTTTCCCGGGCGGAAATTTTGCGTTGGAGAAGATTTATTTCGATTAACGATTTGTTGACTCTCGACAGCCCCCTCAAACTGGATTCAAATCGGCTCGATTCGAAGCGGCCGGGTGCCCTTCGAAACGGGTAAAGTCAGACATTACGCTGGGGGCCAAAAGCATGGCGCGCGCACAAGCTGCGAGCGCCTGCGCGCAATCCGATTCGATCAAGGGATTGGCGCAGTCGATCGCAAAACCGGCCTATCACCGGCTGCTGACCGCGGAGCCCGCGCTCCGCCGTGCCGTGCCCACGCTGATCATCGCCTTCCTGATCACCATCTGCTTCGGGGCTTCGGTGCAGATCATCGATCAGACCCGGCAGAAACGCACCGCGACCAACCGCGATCTCGCGGCGCTGGCCGATCTGCTCGCCGAGCGGATCGATCGCGCCGGATCGCCGCGACAACAGGACCGCGCGGCGAGCATCGGCCGTCTGCAAGGCCTGCTTCCGGGACTGGTTCCGGCCTGGGGAATTGCCGTTGGCCGTTACATCATCGTGGTCGGCGCCGATCAGAGCATCCTGGCGCGGCTTCCGGTCGATGTTCCGGTCGGCGACGCCACCCGCATCCTCGAAGTGCTGAGCGCGACGCAACCGCTCACCGCATCCGCGCCGCAATCCGGCATCACCGACATCGCCCTGCCCGACGGCCGCACCGCGATCGCTACCCAACGCGTCATCCGCTCGCTGCCGGGCCAGGTGGTCATCATTCAAGAAAATGTCGAACCGATCTGGCGATCCGACACCGCGCTGTCGATCACGCTGTCCGCCACCACCGGCTTCGTGGTGCTGATCCTCGGCTTCGCGTTTCACTGGCAATCGACGAGGGCGCGCGAGGGCGACCTGATCAACGACGCGGTGCGCGGCCGCATCGACACCGCACTGAACCGCGGCCGCTGCGGGCTGTGGGACTGGGATCTGTCGCGCGGGCGGATTTTCTGGTCGCAATCGATGTTCACCATGCTCGGCTTGGAAAGCCGCAGCGATCTGTTGACCTTCGGCGAAGTCAACGCGCTGGTGAAATCCGACGACATCGACCTGTTCGCGATCGCCAACCAACTGATCACCGGCACCATCAGCCAAATCGACCACACCTTTCGCATGCAGCACGCCAACGGCCATTGGATCTGGCTGCGGGTGCGCTGCGAACTGAGCCAGGGCGCCGGCGATGCGGGGACGCATCTGATCGGGATCGCGGTCGACATCACCGAACACAAGAGCCTCGCCGAGCGCACCGTGGAAGCCGATCTGCGGCTGCGCGACGCCATCGAGACCATCCCCGAAGCCTTCGTGCTGTGGGACGCGGAGAACCGGCTGGTGCTGTGCAATTCGCACTTCCAGCGCCTGCATAAACTGCCGGATTCCGCGGTGACGCCCGGCACCTCCTACGAGACGGTGGTCGAGGTCGGCACCATGCCGGAAGCGCGCACCCGGCTGCCCGAAGCCGGCCACCACCCGCCCGGCGCCCGCACCTTCGAGGCGCAACTCGACAACGGCAAATGGCTGCATATCAGCGAGCGCCGCACCAAGGACGGCGGCTACGTCGCGGTCGGCACCGACATCACCCGGATCAAGGAGCATGAGCAGAAGCTGGTCGAGAACGATCTGCGGCTGCGCGCCACGGTGGTCGACCTGAAGCGATCGCAGGCGACGCTGGAGCGTCAGGCCGTCGAACTGGTCGATCTGGCGCAGAAATACTCCGAAGAAAAGAACCGCGCCGAAGACGCCAACCAGACCAAGTCCAAATTTCTCGCCAATATGAGCCACGAATTGCGCACGCCGCTCAACGCCATCATCGGCTTTTCCGAGATCATGGGCAGCGGCATGTTCGGCTCGCTCGGCTCGGAGAAGTACCAGGAATATTGCCACGACATCCTGACCAGCGGGCACTATCTGCTCGAAGTGATCAACGACATCCTCGACATGTCGAAGATCGAGGCAGGACGCATGAAGCTCGATCTCGAACCGTTCGACCTCGCCACCACGCTGTCGGAATCGCTGCGGGTGGTGTCGGGCCGCGCCGACAACAAGCAATTGATGCTGCGCGCCGATATCGACAACGACATTCCGGTGCTCGCCGACCGCCGCGCCATCAAGCAGATCCTGGTCAACCTGTTGTCCAACGCGGTGAAGTTCACCCCCGACGGCGGCCGCGTCACGGTGCGCGGCCGGGTGTTCGAGGAGCAGATCGTGCTGCTGATTGCCGACACCGGCATCGGCATCGCGAAGCAATCGCTGCGCCGGCTCGGCCAGCCGTTCGAACAGGTCGAAAGCCAGTTGACCAAGACCTATCACGGCTCCGGACTGGGACTCGCGATCGCCAAGTCGCTGACCAACCTGCATGGCGGTTCGATGCGGCTGCGCTCGCAGCTCGGCGTCGGCACCGTGGTCCGCGTCGCCCTGCCGCGCGACGCCGCCAAGGCCGGCGATAAGATCTCCGCGGCCGCCTGACGTCTCTTCAACTCAGATTGAGTAAATCGCAAGACCGAGCCGTCATTCCGGGGCGCGAGAGCGATAGCTCGCGCGAACCCGGAATCTCGCAACACGCGGCGGACTCATCAGCGAGCTGCAGATTCCGGGGTCGCTCGCAAGTGCTCGCACCCCGGAATGACGCACGCTGCTTGTTGGACGCTTCCAACAAACAAATCTGCTAGCCTTGCCCCTGCAGCAGCTTCAAGAACACCGCCCGCACCTCGGCCTGGGTCTCTTTCACCCGCGCCTCCAGCGACGAGAAGTCCGGCGCGTCGCCGGCCCGCACCAGCACCCGCAACAGATCTTCGCCGGCGGTGGCCGGCACGAACTTCTCGCTGACGCACAGCCGCACGATCTGCGTGAGGTCGTGATACAGCCGCGCCGCGCTACGCAGCACTTCGGCTTCGGATTGCGGCAGCAGCCCGAGCCGCGCCGCATTTTCCAGCACCTGCAGCGTGCCGACGTTGAGGATATCGGGATGTTGCGCGGCATGAACCAGCTGCAGATACTGCGCGATGAAATCGATATCGACCAGGCCGCCGGAAGCGTATTTCAGATCCCAGATGTCGTCCTCGCCCTTTTCCTGGGCGATGGCGCGGCGCATCTCGGCGACGTCGTTGGCAATCACCGCGGCGTCGCGGGGCCGCGTCAGCACCTCGCGGATGATGCCTTCGATCTTGTCGCGAAACGCCGGCGAGGCTGATATCACCCGGGCCCGGGTCAGCGCCATGTGCTCCCAGGTCCAGGCTTCGTGCTGCTGATAGTCGGCGAAGGAATCCAGCCGCGAGGCCACCGGGCCGGCGCGGCCCGACGGCCGCAGCCGCATGTCGACGTCGTACAGCACACCGTAATTGGTCCGGGTCGTAAAGGCGCTGATCAGCCGCTGGGTGAAGCGGGCGAAATATTGCGTGCCGTGCAGCGAGCGCGCGCCGTCGGAATCCGGTTCATCGGCATCGAAATCGTAGATCAGGATCAGGTCGAGATCCGACGACGCCGTCATCTCTCGGCTGCCGAGCCGGCCCATCGCCAGGATCGCGGTTTCCTGGCCTTTGACGCGGCCGTATTGCATGGCGAACTGATCGCTGACCAAGCCGTGCACCGTGGCGACGATGCCCTCTGCAACGTCGGCAAAGGCGATCGAGGCCTGCTGCGTCGACACCGTGCCGGAGAGAATCCGCGTCCCGATCAGGAACAGGCTTTCCTGGCCGAACATCCTTAAGCGATCGAGAAACTCTTCGTAGGAGCCGGCGTCGGCCAGCGTCGCCTGAAGCCGCATCGACAATTCGCGCTGGTCCGGCATCGCGCCGAAGAACCGCGGGTCGATCAGCCCGTCCATGATCTGCGGCTGCCGCGCCACCATGTCGCCGAGCCGGGGCGCAGCGCCGAGCACCAGCGCGACGAGCGCCACCAGTTCCTTGTTCTGGCTGAGCAGCGACACCAGCCGTCCGCCGCGATGCAGCGCCTGCAGCAGCCGGTCGAACGCGATGACGGCGTTGTCCGGCTCCTCGGCGCGGGAAAGCCCGACAATGAGAGTGGGGACGAATTCCAGGAAGGCGCGCCGCGTCGAGTCGACGCGCAGCACGCGATACTCCGCCGCCATCCATTGCCGCAGCGTTTCGGCGACCATCGCCGGCTTCTTGAAGCCGAGCGCGACCAGGTGTTCGGCGAGCCGCTGATCGTCGGGGCCGGCACCGTAGTCGACCGGCGGCAGCGTCGTGGCGTCGGTCGGATCACCCGCCTCGAACAGCTTGCTGTAATGGCCCTGCACGCAATTCAGATGGAATAGCAATTGCTCGGCGAAAGCGGCGCGGCTGTCGAAGCCGAGAAAGCGCGCGAAGCGCTCCACCGCCGCGACATCCTCGGGCAGCGTGTGGGTCTGTTCATCGGCGATCATCTGCAGCCGATGCTCGACGCGGCGCAGAAACTGATAGGCAACGGTCAATTCGTCGCGCGCCTGATAGGTGATCCAGTTGCTGGTCGCCAGGATCTCAAGCGCGGCCAGGGTCGGCCGCACCCGCAATTCGCGGTGCCGGCCGCCGGCGATCAATTGCTGGGTCTGCGCGAAGAACTCGATCTCGCGAATGCCGCCGCGGCCGACCTTGACGTTGTGCCCCTCGACCGCGATGGCGGTCTGCCCGCGAAAAGTCTGCATCTGCCGCTTCATGTCGTGGACGTCGGCAAGCGCTGCGAAATCCAGATGCTTGCGCCAGACGAACGGCGCGATGTCGGCGAGCAGCGCCTCGCCGGCCGCGGCGTCGCCGGCGCAGGGCCGCGCCTTGATCATCGCGGCGCGCTCCCAGGTGCGGCCCTCGCGCTCGTAATAGTCGAGCGCCGATGCCGTCGAGATCGCCACCGCCGTCGAGGCCGGATCCGGACGCAGCCGCAGGTCGACGCGGAACACGTAGCCGTCGGCGGTGCGCTGGTTCAACAGCCGCGCCAAGCCTTGAGTCACTCGGACGAAAAACGGCTGCGGCTCGATGTCCGGCGCCACCGTCGGCGCGGCAAGATCGAAGAACACGATCAGATCGATGTCGCTGGAATAGTTCAGCTCGCCGGCGCCCATCTTGCCCATCGCCAGCACCACCATGCCGCTGCGCTCTTCGGGGCGGTCGGCGCAGGGTGGCTTGAGCCGGCCGCGGGCAGCCTCCTGGCGCAGCAGAAACCGCAGCGCGCATTGCACCGAGGCCACCGCGAGATCGGTCAGGGCCTCGGTCACCCGCATCACCGGCCAGACGTCGCCGATGTCGCACAGCGCGATCAGCAGCGCCGCTTCCGCCTTCATCCGGCGCAGCGCCTGCATCGCCTCGGTCTCGCTTGCGGCGGCAGCCACGGCGTGGCTGCTGCTTTCGATCAATTCGGCGAGCCTGCGGTCCGGATCGCAGCGCAGCAGCCGCACCAGCCGCGCCGCATCGGCGCGGATCAGATCGAACAGATAGGGCGAGGCCTCGGCGATCGATTGCAGAAGGCGTTCGGCGTTGGGAAAGCGCTCGGCGATCGCCGTGATCGCCGAGGCCTGCGCCGCATCGATGTCGCCGAACCAACCGGCCAGCCGACGCGCAGCGTCCTCGGGCGCGTACAGGCGCGGCCCCGCTGCAAAACGCCCCGCCAGCTCGATTTGGTCCGCGTCGGTCGCGGAAAGAGTCATGCCGTTGTCTGTTCTGGATTCTGGGTTGGAACGGCAAGTCCATCACCCGCGCGCGCGGGAATTGCAAGCGTTGCGCGCAATCCCGGGTCGGCATCGCTCAACCGAAGCTCGCCGCCATGCAGCGTGGCAACCGCCGCGGCGAGGCTCAGGCCCAATCCTGAGCCGGGCTGGGTGCGGCTGGCCTCGAGCCGCACGAAACGCTGCACCGCGTGTTTGCGATCGGACGTCGGGATGCCGGGGCCACCATCGATGACGCCGAGCAGCACTTGGTCGCCGTCGCGGCGGGCTTCGATGAGGATCTCCCCGCTCGACGGCGCCGCATCGGCACCCAGCGGCTGCGCCTCGGCCTGCGGCCGGCCGTATTTGATGGCGTTCTCCACGAGGTTGGCCAACGCCTGACTGATCAACTCCCGGTTGCCATGCAGCGGCGCCGGCGTCGTCTCGACCTTGAGCGAGAGGCCATTGTCCTCGGCCAACGGCTCGTACAATTCGTGGATGCCTTTGGCAATTTCGGCGGCGTCGAAATCGGCCATGTCGCCGCGCGCCTGGCCGGACTCCGCGCGGGCGATCATCAGCAGCGCGTTGAAGGTGCGGATCAGCGCGTCGGATTCCTCGATGGTGCGCTCCAGCGCGGTGCGATATTCGGCCTCGTTGTGCGACTTCGCCAGCGCCTCCTCGGCGCGGTTGCGCAGCCGGGTCAGCGGCGTCTTCAGATCGTGGGCGATGTTGTCGGAGACTTCCTTCAGCCCCATCATCAGCGCCTCGATCCGCTCCAGCATGGCGTTGAGGTTCTCCGCCAGCCGGTCGAGTTCGTCGCCGCTGCGCCCGACCGGCAACCGGCCCGACAAGTCGCCGGCCATGATCCGCTGCGTGGTGCCGGTCATGGCGTCGATCCGGCGCAGCACCCGGCGCGCCACGAAGATGCCGCCGCCGAGCCCAAGCACCACGACGATCAGCACGCTCCATTGCGCCGCGGAGCGCACCACGCCGAACAGCCGGCGGCGCTCCTCAAGATCGCGCCCGATCAACAGCCGGAAGCCGCCGCTCAGTTCCGCAACCCGCACCAGCGCGCGATGATGCGGCGCGTCGGAATCGTCGAGCCTGCGATAGAAGGTTTCCGCCCAGCCGGTGGTCGCCATCACGCCGGGCGCGAGCTGGCCAACATTGCCGGCCACCGCCTGCCCGTTCGGGGTGGTGATGAGATAGAGGTTGGCGCCCGGCCGCAGCGCGCGGTTCTCGATGGTGAACACCAGCCCGCGCAGGCCGCGGCGGGAGAAGATGTCGCTGATCTCCTCCATCTCGCCGTTCACCGTGGTGGTGATCTGGTCGGTGATCAGCCGATGCGTGTTCCAGGCGAAATACGCCAGCAGCGAGGCCGCGAACAGCGCGAACAGAAACAGATAGACCAGCGTCAGCCGAAACGCCGTGGTGCGGATCAGTTTGCTGAATGCGGTCACGGTCAGATCTTACAAGCCATTGAGAACGTTACGGTCATTCCGACGGCCGGTTCTAGCCGCTTTCCGCCGCGGCCTACAGTGACAAATTGTTCACCGGCTCATCGCGGGCTGGCAGGGATCGCGCAGCCGCTAATGGGGTGACACCCTCGTATTGCAACCTGACCACAGATTAACCGCTTGTAAGGCCCGCGTCGCGTAATTGGTCAAGTATCTGTGTAAACGCCGATGCGCGCGCGGGCACTGGATTTCCGTAGCGACGAATGGACGATGGCACTCAGCCGGCGTTCACGGATTGGTCCGCGCCACTCGCTGTCGCGATCCAGATTGCTCTCCCCTCCTCCGGGTCTTACCGAAAGTCGAGAACAACCGCGATGCGCCTCAGTCAACTCTCCATCCGCACCAAGATCACCGCCGTGATCGCGTTCCTGATCATGGCCGTGAGCGGCGTCGGCCTGCTCGGGGTCGTCAATATGCGGTCGATCAACAACGACGCGGCGGCTATTCAAAACGGCTGGTTGCCAAGCGTTCGTGCGCTGGGCGAACTGCGCGCCAGCGTCATCACTTGCCGCAATATCATCCGAGAACATCTGCTGTCGGACACCGCCCAAGCCAAGCAGGCGATGGAAGCGTTGCTCGAAGACAACGTCAAGAGCAACATCGAGATCCGGAGCAGCTACGAAAGGCTCATCAAATCCCCTACAGAGCGTGCGCTCTATGCCGAATGGGTGCAACTCTGGGAAGCCTACCTCCACGGCGTGCGACAGGTGTTGGCCTTGTCCCGCGACGGCGGCGACATCGCATCTCTGGCAACGCGCGAACTCAACTTGGACACGGTCAATCCCATCGGCAAGCGCGCCGATGAGATTCTGAAGGCGAGCATCGCCCTTAACAACCAGGGGGCTGACGCAGCCGGCAGGGAGGCCGCCGAGACCTATCAGTCGGCGCTGACGTCGCTGGCGGCTGTTCTCTCGCTCACGGTCGTCATCGGCATCACCGTCGGCGGCTATTTCATCCGCCATGTCGGCAGCGCCATGGCGTCGATCATTACGCCGATGCGCGAACTGGCTGCCGGACACCTCGGCGTGGCTGTGCCGCATCAAGGTGAGCGCAATGAAATTGGAGCGATGGCGGATGCGCTACAGTTTTTCAAGCAGGAGCTGATCGCGAAGAAAGCGGACGACGACGCCATGGCCGCGGAACTGCGCGATCGCGCAAAACGCCTGGCGGTGCTGGCCACCACCGATCGCCTAACCGGACTGTACAACAGGCTGAAATTCGATGAGACGTTGGCGAGCGAAATCGCGCGGGCCAAGCGCTACAAGATGCCGTTCTCGTTGATCATGTTCGACGTCGATCTGTTCAAGACCGTGAATGATCGCTACGGCCATCCGATCGGCGATCGCGTCTTGGTCGGACTATCCGATCTGGCGTCGAGCCATCTCCGCGAGACCGACATGCTGGCGCGGTGGGGAGGAGAGGAATTCGCTCTCCTGGTGACCGGCTCCAGCCGCATGGAAGCCTACGTGGTCGCAGAGAAGCTGCGTACCGCGATCGCACATGTCGCCTTCGATCAAGTCGGGCGCGTCAGCTGCAGCTTTGGCGTCACCGAATATCGCGATGGCGACATCCCGGAACTGATGGTCGCCCGCGCCGATGGCGCGCTGTACCAGGCCAAGCTGAACGGGCGCAATCGGGTGGAGCTGGCTTTGCCATCCGAGCCCGACCTGTCGAGCGCGGCATGACCTGAGCGCATCTCGCGGGCCGGGCTCCTGCGCCAAGGTTTCGCACCGCGGCAGAACGTCATCTGCCGCGGCTGCCGAATGCTCCTGGCGCTGATCCAGAAAACTGGATTAGCGGTCTTCCGAACAAGATCACGCCCAACGAAAGGCCAGAGCCGGATGACGAATTCGGATCATCCTGCTCGCGCCTCTCACGCCGCCCGCACCGTCTCCAAGAACTTGCTGACCTCGGCCTTGAGCTGGCCGCTGTCGCGCGACAGCGATTGCGCCGCGGCGAGCACCTGCGACGACACCGATCCGGTTTCCGCGGCGCCGCGCTGCATGTCGGTGAGGTTGGAGCTCACCTTGCTGGTGCCGTCGGCGGCATGTTGCACGTTGCGGGAAATTTCCTGGGTCGCGGCGCCCTGCTCTTCCACCGCCGAGGCGATCATCGAGGAGATTTCCGACATCCGCCCGATGGTGTCGCTGATCTCGTTGATGGCGTTCACCGACTCCTGGGTCGCCGCCTGGATCCCGGTGACCTGCTGGCCGATTTCGCCGGTGGCCTTGGCGGTCTGCTCGGCCAAGGCTTTGACCTCGGAGGCCACCACTGCGAAGCCTCGTCCGGCGTCGCCGGCGCGCGCCGCCTCGATGGTGGCGTTGAGCGCCAGCAGATTGGTTTGGCCGGCGATGGTGTTGATCAGCTCGACGACGTCGCCGATGCGGGCCGCGGCGCTGGCCAATTCGCCGACCCGGTCGTTGGTCTTGCGCGCCTGATCGACCGCTTCGCCGGCGATCCGCGCGGATTCCTGCACCTCGCGGCTGATCTCGGTCACCGACGACGCCATCTGATTGGTGGCGGAAGCGACGGACTGGACGTTGGCGGAGGCCTCACCGGAGGCCGCCGCGACCTCGACCGAAAGCTGCTGCGTCGTCTCGGCGGTCTGGGTCAGTCGTTTGGCCTCGGCTTCGAGCTGCGTCGAGGCCGCCGACACCGTCTCGATGATGTTGCCGATGGCGCCCTCGAAATGATCGGCAAGCCTATCGAGGTCCTGCTTGCGCCGCGCCGCGGCGGCTTGGTCGAGTTGGCCCCGCGCCTCGACCTCGTCGCGCGCCTTGCGCTCGGCGTTGTCGCGGATCATGCCGATCGCGTTGGCCATGCTGCCGATCTCGTCGCCGCGCGCGGTGCCGGGAATGCTGACGTCGCACGCACCGCCGGCGATCTTCTGCATCGCCGCGGTCATCCGCACCACCGGGCGAATCACGCCGAGCGCAATCCCGATAATCCCCAGCGCGATGATCAGCACCACGAGCGCCGACACGCTCCACACCCAGGTCGCCACGGTCGTCACCTCTTCGACGGCCGTGGCTTCCAGAGCAGCATTGCCGTCATTGGCCGCCTTGACGATCTCGTCGACGATCGCGCGGTGCGCGGTGTAAGCCGAAGCCAGCTGCCCATAGGCCTTGTCGGCCGCGGCGCGATCCTGGTTCTGCAAGGCGGGCAGCAATTGGTTTTCCAGCACGGCCCAGAAGCTGCGAACCTCGGCGTCGGATTTCTGCGTCAGCTTGGTCTTCAGCGCGGGATCGAGCTCGGAGCCGACCCAAAAGGCGTGGCGCTCGTCATATTCGTTGTGCAGCTTGGCGAGCCGCCGCCGATGCGCCGGCAGGTTGGCGGGATCGTGCAGCGCCAGCGTCGCCTCGAGAAATGATTCGATGACGTATTCCGGCGGCGGCAGAATATCGGCGACCAGATCGTTGCCGAGCTTGATCTGGGAATACAACGGCCCACCGACGCGAACCTGCTTGTTGCCGTACTCACTGACGGACAGAATCGTGGCGAGCCCGAAAGCCGTCACCAGCCCGAACAGCACGATCGAGGTGGAAACCGAAATACGGCGACGGGGAGCGGTCGGTGTCATGTCTAGCCTCTGTGAATTCCATAATCGACGAGAACCCGGTCAGAGGATTGTTCAGACTCGCACTTGAGTCTGCCGCCAAGGCCGTTTGGGTGCATCGATGGAGGATGGGGATCATCGCTTCGCTTGTCCGATAGGACGCGTTTTCCGGCGATGAAATGCGCCGTAATGTCTTTCGAAGATGTTTATGGCGCGTCATCTGGCGCGAGCCGCGCCGATTTATCAGCGGGCTATGTCGGAATGCGGACGTGCGGAAAGCGAGGCAGCGGAAAACGCAGTGGCTACGCACAAGGCTAGGTGCGATTGCGAGCAACAGGCAAGCAGCCGAGCGTGGCAGCGGACGTTAGCCGCCGTCCCGGATCATGTAGCCGGCGCCGCGAATGGTATGCAGCAGCGGCCGCTCGAAACCCTTGTCGATTTTCGAACGCAGCCGCGAGATGTGGACGTCGATCACGTTGGTCTGCGGATCGAAATGATAGTCCCAGACGTTCTCCAACAGCATGGTGCGCGTCACCACCTGCCCGGCGTGTTTCATCAGATATTCGAGCAGCCGGAATTCGCGCGGCTGCAGCGTCAGTTCCTCGTCGCCGCGGGCGACGCGATGCGACAGCCGATCGAGTTCGAGATCGCCGACCTTGTAGCTGGTTTCTTCCGCCGGGCCGCCATGGCGGCGCGACAGCACCTCGACCCGCGCCAGCAGCTCGGCGAAGGCATACGGTTTCGGCAAGTAGTCGTCGCCGCCGGCGCGCAGCCCCTTGATGCGGTCGTCGACCTGGCCGAGCGCGGAGAGGATCAGCGCCGGGGTGCGGTTGCCGTTGTCGCGCAGCGTGCCGATCACCGACAGACCATCGCGCTTCGGCAGCATGCGGTCGATCACCAGCACGTCGTAGTCGCCGGAATCCGCCAGCGCCAGCCCCTCCTCGCCATCGGCGGCGTGGTCGGCGACGTGGCCGACTTCACGAAACGCCTTGACCAGATAGTCGGCGGACTCGCGGTCATCCTCGATGATCAGCAGGCGCATTTCGGTTTCGGATTGGGGCAAGGCGGTATTGCTTTCTGTCACCATGGCGCGGCCCGAGGCGCCATGCAAGGCGGCGCTGGGGGAGTCGGAGAAACGGGCGGTGAGGCTGGGGGAACCTCACCGCCCGCCGCGCCTTCCAACGGAGGGGGGCATTCTCCACCGGAAGGTATCCGTGGGGACGGGCCTAAGCCCGTCCCCCGGAGCGCGCCATCGGCGGGGGCGACATGCCGACGACGCACTCCATTCGAAAAATCCCGAACCGATCAGCCCTTTGCCAACGGCACCGCCACGAAACGCGACGAGCCACCGCTGCGAACCCTGATCAGCACGCTGTTCTTGTTCTCGGTCTTCGCCGACGCCAGGGCTTCGCGCACCTCGGTCGGGCTGGCGACGCTCTTGCCGGCCACTTCCAGAATGACGTCGCCTTCCTTGAAGCCGCGCTCGGCGGCCGCACTCTTCGGGTCGACCTCGGTGACGACAACGCCATCCTTGCCGGCGCCGGCTACGGTGCCGGCGGGCGCCAGCGTCAGGCCGAGCCGCGGAATGTCGGAGCCCCGCTTGGCGTCGCCGTGATCGCCGCGGTCGACATCGGCCTTGGCTTCGATCGTGTTCGGCAACTGCCCGAGAGTGAGGTTGACCACCTTGTCCTGGCCCTTGTGGATGACGTTGAGCTTCACCGAGTTGCCCGGCGCAAAGCCGCCGATGGTGCGGGCGAGTTCACGGGCATCCTTGACCGGGGTGTCGTTCACCGCGGTGATGACGTCGCCGGATTGGATGCCGGCTTTGGCGGCCGGACCGTCAGCCTGCGGCTCGGCGACCAGCGCGCCGTCGGCCTTCTTCAAGCCGAGGCTGTCGGCGATCTCCTGGGTCACGGGTTGAATCTGCACGCCGATCCAGCCGCGGCTGACCGAGCCCTTGTCCTTGAGCTGGGCGACCACCGTCTTCACGGTCGAAGCGGGGATCGAGAACGCGATGCCGACGCTACCGCCGGACGGCGAATAGATCGCGGTGTTGACGCCCATCACCTCGCCGGAGGTGTCGAACGCCGGTCCACCCGAGTTGCCCTTGTTCACCGGGGCATCGATCTGGATGAAATCGTCATAGGGGCCGTTGCCGATGTCGCGGCCAGAGGCCGAGACGATGCCGGCGGTCACGGTGCCGCCGAGCCCGAACGGGTTACCGACGGCGAGCACCCAGTCGCCAATCCGCGGCTTGCCTTCGGCCAATTTGGCGAACGGGAAATTGTTGCCGCCTTCGACCTTGATCAGCGCCAGATCGGTGCGCGGATCGGTGCCGATCACCTTGGCCTTGAAGGTACGGCCGTCGTCGGTGGTGACTTCGACCTTATCGGCGCCATCGACCACGTGGTTGTTGGTGACCGCATAGCCGTCATCCGAGATGAAGAAGCCGGAGCCTTGCCCGGTCACCGCGCCGCGGCCGCCACGACCGCCGCGCAATCCAGGGGGCATGCCATCCGGGCCGCCGAAGCGACGGAAGAAGCGCTCCATCGGCGAGCCTGGCTGGAACGGCGAATCCTCGGCGCTGTCGTCGTTCTTGGCGACCTTCTCGTTGATGTTGACCTTGACCGAAATCACCGAGGGCTTCACCCGCTCGACAATGTCGGCGAAGCCGACCGGCTGCGCCACCTTGCGCACCTCGTTGTTGACCTGGGCGTGGGCGGCGGTGCTGAGCACATTGAAATGGTCTGGCGCGGGGCTGAGGCCATAGAGGCCGGCGCCGAGGCCTGCGACCACCGACGCCATCAGCGCAAACTTGCGCGCCGAGAACAGCGAGCGGCGCAACGGCCGATAGGACGGCAGCGAGGACAATTCGGTGGGGCGATCAGTCATTCGAAATCTCTCCAGAACTTGAAATCGACGGCGCAGGGGCAGCGCACCTTGTGGCTCTGAAGATGGGGGCGCGCGCCTTACCGCGCGCTGGCGGGGGAATTAAACTTTTGTAATTTAGCGGCGAGACCGCGTTCAGCGCCCCGGGTTTGTCCACGTTCGTACAAATCGTGTCGGGAATCGCAGCCGCATTGTCGCATCACCGATTTCCGACAATCGAGTAAGTCATTGATTGCGCTCGCTTTGCGCTTGGCCTGGTTTTTGCCAAGCAACGATCGAGGGACGCCCCCGAGGCGGTCCGCGTCATCGTAATCGTCATCAAGAAACGGAGAGCGTCGTGGCCAATATTACCTTCTCATCGCCGGTGATGGCGAGAGACGTTACAGTTTATGCGGTTGCCGGCGACCGCGGCACCATTCTGGCGGTCGCCAAGTCGCACAAGATTCCGATCCCGTTCGATTGCCAGGACGGCGAATGCGGCTCCTGCCTGGTGCAGGTCGAGCATTTCAATCCACACGCCAAGTCCGCGGTGGCGCTGACCGAAAAAGAAAAAGAGGTACTCAAGCAGCTCGGCAAGATCACCAAGGACGAAATCACCAACGCCGAGGTGAATGATATTCCGCCGCGCTACCGGCTGGCCTGCCAGTGCTTCGTGCGCAACGAAGACATCCTGGTCAGCTTCGAGGGCGACAAGACGCTGCCGGCGCAACGCATGCACGTCACCAGCGTCGCCAAGAGCTACAAGGGCGGCACCGAGATCAACACGCTGGACGAATTCTTCGGCTACGCCGCCAAGGTCGAGGAAGACGCCGCCAACAACTACGATCAGCTCGCCGCGGCGATGGACGGCGTCGGCAACACCGAAGTCGCAAAACTGTTCAAGCAACTCGCCGACTTCTCGCGGCTGCATCTGGCCGAGGTGAAGTCCCGCGCCGGTTCGATCGATCTCAGCAAGAACGTACCGCCGGACTACGCTTGGCCCAACCACGCCACCCCGGAAAGCACTGCGGCGTGGGCGGCCGATCCGTCGATGTCGCGGCTCGGCGGCTTGAAGGTGGCGCTGCAGGGCGAGCGTCGCGGCTACGAATTCTATCGCGCCATCGAAGCGACCTCGAAGAATCCCGACGTCGCCGCGGCGGCCAAGGAGTTCGTCGGCGAAGAGGCCGATCACGTCAAGATTCTCGAAGCCTGGATCACCCAAGAGGAATGGGCACTCAAGAACGCCAAGACGCACGAAAACGCCTGAGCGGCGACGTTTCGACGCAGCCGTGCACGATGAGAGTCCTGAGCGCGATTAGCACGCAGACGTGCTTTTCGCGCTCGCGCTAATTTTTGTGCAGGATGCCTTTGCTAACCGCTACCCCGCTTGGCGCAACCTAAGCTAAGAGGGAATGAACCGCGGAGGGACTACAATGGACACCGTTGAAGAATTTCTGGCCCACTCGATCAAGCTCGAACAGGAAGCAGCACTTCGGTTCGGACAACTCGCCGACGCGATGGAGTCCTGCGGCAACCGGGAGGTCTCGAAGCTGTTTCGGCAACTATCGGACTATTCCCGGATGCATCAGGCCGACGCCCAGGCCCGCGCCGGCTTCCGCGACATTCCGCAGATCAAGCTCGACGAGTTCGAGTGGCCCGGTCTGGAAAGCCCGGAGACCGCGGCAATCTGGGGCACCGACCCGTTCATCAGCCGTGACCTCGGGCTGGAGATCGCGCTGGAAGCCGAGACCAGCGCGTTCGACTGGTACAAGAACGTGCTCGACACCACCACCAATCCCGAGATCAAGGCGTTGGCCAAGGAGTTCGTCGCCGAGGAAGCCGGCCACGTCGCCGAGCTGCACCGCTGGATCGCCATCCACAAGGCGGGCGAAGCGCTGCCGCAGGAAATCGTGCCGTTCTGACCTTCGCAATCTCAGCGGATCAGGAACCAGACGGGCGTTCGCGTCATTTGCCGCCAGCAAGCTGGCGGACATTGCCCGTCCCGCGAGCTTACGATCGTCGCGCCACGCCCTGACGAATCGCTTGCCGCTGGTCTATGGAACTGAACTGTCGTCGCGGCGCTTCTCGTCCGGCAACTCGGTTTCCAGACAAGCAGGCGTCGATGGCGGATATTTGGGTTCGTAAGTCACTGAGCGATCTTCGCGCGGAAGCGGCTGTCGCCGAGTCGGAGGAGCACGGCGGCGGCCACCTCAAGCGCTCGCTCTCGGCGTTCAATCTCGTTGCGCTCGGGGTCGGCGGCATCGTCGGGGCAGGCATTTTCGTCCTGACCGGCCACGCCGCCGCCGCCAATGCGGGTCCCGCGGTGTTGCTGTCTTTCGTGCTCGGCGCCTTCGCCTGCGCCTTCGCCGGCCTGTGCTATGCGGAGATGGCCTCCACCGTCCCGATCTCCGGCAGCGCCTACACCTACGCCTACGCCACCATCGGCGAACTGCCCGCCTGGATCATCGGCTGGGATCTGATCCTGGAATACGCCGTCGGCGCCGTCACGGTTGCGATCGGCTGGTCGGGTTATTTCGTCAGCCTGCTCGCCAATCTCGGCATCCATCTGCCGCCGCAACTGACGGCGGCGCCGCTCGCCTACGACGCGGCGTTGCGGACCTGGTCGACCACCGGCGCGATCGTCAACCTGCCTGCGATGGCGATCGTCGCGGCGATCTCCGCGCTGTTGGTGGTCGGCATTCAGGAGTCGGCCCGGTTCAATACCGTGATCGTGGCGATCAAGCTCACGGTGATCGCCATTTTCCTGGTCTGCGCCGCCCCGATGGTCAGCACGGCGAACTGGGTGACGGCGGGCAATCCCGAGGGCGCGTTCATTCCGCCGAATGCCGGCACAGGGATTTTTGGCTGGTCCGGGGTGCTGCGCGGCGCCGCGGTGGTGTTCTTCGCCTTCATCGGCTTCGACGCCATTTCGACCACCGCGCAGGAAGCCAAAAATCCGCAGCGCGACTTGCCGATCGGCATCCTTGGCTCGCTGGCGATCTGCACCCTGCTCTACGTCGCGGTCGCCTTCGTGCTGACCGGCATCGTGCCGTACGACCAGCTCAACGTGCCCGATCCGATTGCGGTCGGGATCGACGCGGCCGGCATCGGCTGGATTTCGCCGATCGTCAAGATCGGGATCGTGACCGGATTGACCTCGGTGATCCTTATTCTGCTGCTTGGCCAGACCCGCGTGCTGCGCGCGATGGCGCATGACGGCTTGATGCCGAAGAGTGCGGCGGCGACGCATCCGCGGTTTCACACCCCGCACATCGCCACTATCGTCATCGGCATTCTCGTCGCCGGGCTGGCGGGCGTGCTGCCGATCGGCCTGGTCGGCGAGATGGTCAGCATCGGCACGCTGTTCGCGTTTGCGGTGGTGTGCGTCGCCGTGCTGGTGATGCGGATCAGGCATCCGGAGTATCAACGCCCGTTCAGAGTGCCGGCGATCTGGCTGGTGGCGCCGGCGGGCGCCGGGGTGTCGTTCGTGCTGATGCTGGGGCTTCCGCTCGACACCTGGCTTCGGCTGGGCGCCTGGCTGGCGATCGGGCTGGCGATCTACGCCTTCTACGGCCGCCATCACAGCAAGGCTGCGCAGCGGGTGGAGTAGCGCGTGCTACGAACGCGCCGTTCTCAGCGCGTCGCGTTGATGGGGTGTTGCAAGCCGGCGCGGGCCGAACTTAAGCCGGCTCGCGCGGCGACGGTTGCTCGTCGATCAGCCGCTCCACCCGCGCCTGCTCTTCGGGCGAGAGCTGCATCAGAGAGTCAGTATCGCCCACCGCGACGCGGGTCTTCCGCCGGCTATTGAGCCACAGCGCCAGCACGCCGCCGCCGAGCAACAACGGCGGCAGCAGCCACAGCAGCAGCGTGTGCAGTTCGAACCGCGGCTTCAGCAGCACGAACTCGCCGTAGCGCGCCACCAGAAAATTGATCACCTGGGAATCGCTGTCGCCGGCGCCGATCCGCTCGCGCACCAGCACGCGCAGATCCTTGGCGAGCGGCGCGTCGGAATCATCGATCGATTGGTTCTGGCAGACCATGCAGCGCAATTCGCGCGACAGATCCCGCGCCCGGCTCTCCTTGACCGGATCGGCCATGATCTCGTCGGGCTGCACCGCATGGGCGGTCGAGCCGCCGATCACCAACGCCGCAATCACCAAGGCTGCGCGAAACTTCTTCACTTGATCACTCCGCCGCCTGCAAGCCGCGCGCTTGTCGCGCCGGCTTCGGCGCACCGACCCGCAGCCGCCGGTCCGAAAGCGACAGCAACCCGCCGAACGCCATCAACAGCGGCCCGAACCAGATCAACAGCACCATCGGCTTGTGATAGATCCGCACCGCGATGCCGCCGTCGGCGGTGGGCTCGCCGAGCGAGACGTAGAGCTGGCTGACGCCGCGGGTCAGCAGCGCTGCCTCCGAGGTGGAGGAGCCGCGCGCGGCGAAGGCGCGCTTCGACGGGTTCATCACCCCGATCGGCAGACCCGCCTCGGTGACGGTGAACTGCGCCAGCAGCTCACGGAAATTCGGTCCCTGCCGCGACTGCAGGCCGTCGAGCTTCAACTCGTAGCCGGCGAGCTTGGCGCTCTGCCCGGCGCTCATGGTGCCGATATATTCGCTATTCCAGGTGGTCTCGCAGACGATCCCGATCAGCGCCACGCCGACACCGGCATGGGCGAAGGCGGTGCCCCAGGTCGAGCGCGGCAGGCCTCGCGCGCGGCGCCACACGATGCCGAGCGGATTGCGGAACAGGCCGATGCGCTCGACCAGATCGACCAAGGCTCCGGCGATCACGAACACGGCCAGCCCGATCGCCAGCGGCGCCAGCGTGCTGCCGCCATGCACGAAGGACCACAGCAGCGCGATCGCGATCAAGGCGGCAACGCCGGCGGCAATCAGCCGCTGCGCCGCGCCGATCAGATCGCCGCGTTTCCACGCCAGCAAGGGGCCGAACGGCACCGCCAGCAGCAGCGGCACGAACAGCGGCCCGAAGGTGAGATTGAAGAACGGCGCGCCAACCGAGATCTTGTCGCCGGTCAGCACTTCCAGCGCCAGCGGATACAGCGTGCCGATGAACACCGTGGCGCAGGCGGTGGTGAGGAACAGATTGTTGAGTACCAGCGCGCCTTCGCGCGAGATCGGCGCGAACAGCCCGCCCTGCTTCAGACTGGAGGCGCGCGAGGCATACAGCGACAGGCTGCCGCCGATGAACACGCACAGGATCAGCAGGATGAACACGCCGCGGGTCGGATCGGTGGCGAAGGCGTGCACCGAGGTCAACACGCCGGAGCGCACCAGGAAGGTGCCGAGCAGCGACAGCGAGAAGGTCAGGATCGACAGCAGGATGGTCCAGACCTTCAGCGCGTTGCGCTTCTCCATCACCACGGCGGAATGCAACAGCGCGGTGCCGGCCAGCCATGGCATCAGCGAGGCGTTCTCGACCGGGTCCCAGAACCACCAGCCGCCCCAGCCGAGTTCGTAATAGGCCCAATACGAGCCCATCGCGATGCCGAGGGTGAGGAAGATCCACGCCATCAGCGTCCACGGCCGCACCCAGCGCGCCCAGGCGGCGTCGACGCGGCCTTCGATCAAGGCGGCGATGGCGAAGGAGAACGAGATCGAGAACCCGACATAGCCGAGATAGAGCATCGGCGGATGGATCGCGAGCCCGATGTCCTGCAGCACCGGATTGAGATCGCGGCCCTCGATCGGCGGGTCGTCGAGACGCAGGAACGGGTTGGAAGTAATCAGGATGAACAGATAGAACGCGGTGGCGATCCAGGCCTGCACCGCCAGCACGTGGGCGCGCAAGCTCAGCGGCAGGTTGTTGCCGAAGGCGGCGACCAGGCCGCCGAACAAGGCCAGGATCGACACCCACAGCAGCATCGAGCCTTCGTGATTGCCCCACACGCCGGTGATCTTGTAGAGCAGCGGCTTGGCGGAATGCGAATTCTCGAACACGTTGGCGACGGAGAAATCCGAGATGACGTACAGGTACACCAGCGCGGTGAACGAGAGGCCGACGAACAGCAGTTGCGCCAGCGCCGCGGAACGCGCGACGTTCATCAAGGCGGGATCGCGCAGCCGCGCGCCGAGCACCGGCACGCTGGCCTGGATCAGCGCCAGCCCGAGCGCCAGCACCAGCGCATAGTGCCCGGCCTCGGCGATCATCGCACGGCCCCCTGTGCGTTGGTCGGTGTCGCGTCGGACCGCACGTCGGGCTTGGCGCCGGACTGTTCCTGCCAGCGGCCCTGTTTCTTGAGCGCGTCGGCGACTTCCTTCGGCATGTAGTTTTCGTCGTGCTTGGCGAGCACGGTATCGGCCTTGAACACGCCGGCTGTATCCAGCGCGCCTTCGGTCACCACGCCCTGCCCTTCGCGGAACAGATCCGGCAGGATGCCTTTGTAGGTCACCGGCACCATGGCGCTGCCGTCGGACACTTTGAAGGACACCGCCAGATTGTCGCCGCGCACCAGTGTGCCGGGTTCCACCAACCCGCCGAGCCGGAACCGCTTGCCGGCGGCGATATGCTGTTCGGCGACCATCTGCGGCGTCGAGAAGAACACGATGGAATCGCGCAACGCGTTCAGCACCAGGGCCGCGGCGACCACCAGAACCGCCGCCGCTCCGCCGATCATCGTCAACCGCCGCTGCTTGCGCGTCATGGTTTACCCATCCAGTCCGAGTGTTTTTACGCCGGCGTCGAGTTGCTTGAGCCGCTCGGTCTTGCCGGCAAGCGCCTGACGCGCCTCGACGATCGCGCTCTTGGCCTTGTCGCGATCGCCCAGCACCATATAGGCACGCAGCAGCCGCAACCATCCCTCGACGTCATCACCGTTCTGTTTCAAGCGCGTTGCGAGGCGGTCCACCATGACCTGGATCATGGCGCCGCGGTCGGCTTCGCTCATGCCTTGCGCCGCCGCCACCGCCTCATCGGGCGGCGCCGGCATCTTGGCGCCGGTCACCCGCGCCAGCGCGCTTTGCACCAAAGGCCGCCACGGCGCCTCCGCCGGCGCCTTGTCCAGCATCGCGCGCCAGATTGCGGCTGCGTCATTCGGGCGGCCGTCCTGCTCGGCGGACAGCCCCAGGAAGTAACGCGCCTTGACCTCGTCGGCATCGAGCGCCACCGCGCGTTCGAATTCCACCTTGGCTTCGGCGGTGATCACCCCGCCGGCGGCCGCGGCGATGGTCTCGCCGAGATCGGCGCGGCGCTCGGCGCTGTCCGGGCCATAGGTCAGCGCTTTGCGATAGGCCTGCACGGCGTCGTCGAAGCGTCCCAGCCGCGACAACACCGGCGCCAGCACGGTCCAGCCGCGGGCGTCGGTCGGGTTCTTCTCCAGATGCGCCTCGACCTTGGTCACCAGATTGTCGAGCGGTTCGGTGGCGCTGGGCATGCGGGTGCGCTGCGCCAGCGGAAAATCGGCTATCTGCGGCGAGCCGAGCGGCAGATAGAACGCCACCGCCAAGAGCGGCAATCCGACCAGCGCGATCACCGACACCGCGCGCCGCGCGCCGGTACGGGCAGCAGCCGGCGGCGTCCGCTCGGCGTCGGCGGCCCCCAGCAGGCGGCGGCTGATCTCGACCCGGGCGGCATCCGCCTCAGCCCCGCCGATCAGGCCGACCTCGGCATCGCGCTCGATTTCCGCGAGTTGATCCTTGTAGACGTTGGTTTCGCTGCCTTCGCGCGCGGTCTGCGGCCTGCGGCCGAGCGGCCACACCACCGCGAAGATCGCCGCGGCGGTCATCATCGCGAACACGAACCACAACGTCATGCAAACGAGTTCCCGTGAAAGCCGCCACGCCGGTCCGGCGCCGGACCCGGGTTACACCATGCCCGAGCCGCCGGCGCAATTGACTTTTGCGTCCCGGCGCTGGTGAAAATACTTGTGAATGAAGGCGTTTAGATCAGCCCGCCCGGCTCGGCTTGCGCTCCACCACCACCATGGCGTTGTCCGCCGCCCGGCTCATCAGCGAGGCGTAGTCCTGGCCGAACAGCGCCTCGCAGAACCGGATCGCCGCCTTGACCTGCATCTGCCGGAACCCGCGCACTTTCGCATCGGCGCCGCGCAACGCCTGCACCAGCGCCTCGGTGGATTTTTCGACATATTGCTGCAGGTCGGAATAGGTGCGCAGCGTCACCTCGTTGATCGCCAGTTCGCTGGCATAGGTGCGGCAGACCGCCACGAAGGCGATCAGCGCCAGCACCTCGTCGATTTCGCTGGGATCGATCTTGGTGGTCGCCGCGATGTCCTTGTCGGGGCGCTGCCGCAGCAGCCGGCGAACCCGGCCCGGCACGCTCTCGATCTCCGATTGCAGCGAATTGGAGATGTCGACCCTGATCGCGGCCATTTGCCGACCCCACACCGAGTCGTTGCGCAGATCGAGTTCGGTGCGCACGCCGCGCAAGCCATCGTGCACCAGCTTCAGGCGTTCGGCGAAGTTCTCGAAGTGGCCGCGCTTGATCTGCGCGCGCAGGTCGGCGACCAGATGCGCCAGATCGTGCAGCGCCATGGTGACGGCGACGCCAAGAGGAATTGCCGCGACCCTGACCTCGTCGTCGGAACTGGCGATCCGCACCGCGATCCGGATGATCTGCCAGGGCGCCGACAGCCGCTGCATCACCAACGACAGCGCGAACGGCAACACCAGCGGCGTCTGCAGCGAGGGAACGTTGAGCGTGGCGATCACCGAATTGACCTGGGCATCGCCGAATGCCCCGAGGCCGCCGGGCAACTTGTCGGACAATGCGTCGAGCGCGTCTCGATTCTTCAACACCGCGCCGACCGCGCGCAGGTCTTCCACCACCGCAGCCGAACCGATCCGAGCCAGCATGCGCTGATTGTCGCCGCCGGGGGCCACCGAGGTCGCCTGGGCGATCGCGTCGGCGGCGGCCATCTGTAGCTTCCGCGCGGCGTGAGCGATCTCCGAGGATGTCCCGCCGCCACGCAGCCGCGCCAGCGTCGCCTCGAATTCGGCCACCGCCTGCGGTGCGCCGTCGCGCCCGAGCCATTGCCAAACCGGCAGCAGCGAGGCGCGGCGGATCTGACCGGGCCGAACCGCGCCGGAATGTTCGACCAGGAACGGCTCGAGCGGTCGGAACAGCAGCCGTGCCGGGTCGTCGGTGCGTGCCGGCGCCTCTTCGTCGGTGCCGCGGACGATCTGGCGCAACTGGCCGAGCACGAAATTGGCGACGGTGGCGTCTTCGCCGCGTTCGATGGAGCGCTCAAATTCCCGGATCAGCAGCGCCTGGGCCTGCGGCGGCAGCTGCGCGAGATAGTCTCTGAGACGCTCGGTCGATGTCTGGCTCATGCGCCCAAATCTGCAGGCTCAGGATCCGCGCACCCATCGGCGCGCGCCGGTCCGCACGTTTCCATTGTGATCGACGCCCCGCGGCGTCACCGCTGGTTCTAACAGGATCGTCGTTAAGAAGGTCTTGAGGACCCCATAACTCGCCCGAAGTCAACGTGCGCGCGCAATCTTGTGGGGATGACGGGGCGGCCGAGGCCGGGGGTGGACGGCCGGCGAAGGGCCGCGCAGCCAAGGCTAGCTGGCGACGGTCCAGGGCCCATCCGGACCATGACAGGCGGTGCCGCGCGCGATCTCGATCTGGCCCGCGATGGTCACGGTGTGGGAATAGCCGCGGCAGGTTGCACCTTGCCGGGCATAGGCCGGGCCCGGCACGATATTACCGTAGCGTCCAGAGGCCGGATTGCGCCACGGCACCGGGGCGCCGGGGGCGCCATTGTCCAGCGCCTCGATCTGCGCCTTATAGGCCAGCCGGCGGTCGTCGTCATCGAGCCTGGTGCCGATCTTGGACCCGATCATGCCGCCGAGCGCGGCCTCGGTGACTGCCGCCGCCGCATCGCGCTCGGCCGCCCGGGCATTGGCCGGCGGTGCGGCGCTGAACGCCCGGCTGAGGCCGCCGGTGCCCAGCCCGCCGCTGGTGACGTCGCAGCCGCCGAGCAAAAGCCCGGCGAGCAAGACCAAAGCGGCGTGGGTGCGGTTCATGAGGGCCCAATGACTTCTTGCCCAGCCGGTCGCCGGACAGGGAACCCATATCCAACTGAGAATCTGGGCAGGAAAGCGGCGGAAATCGAAAGGGAGGCGCGTTCCGGCGAAATCCGCAGCGGCGGTTGCACCGTCGCCATCAGGCTGGCGGCGGGGTCGAGGAGGACTTCGGACCGTGCTGGCCGATGAAGAAAAACACGCCGGGGAAAAGAAACGCGATGATCGCAATCGTTGTCCAAATGACGGACAACGCAGTTCGCTAAGCTGCCGCCGGGGCGCGGCGGTGGCGGACGATATAATCGACGACCTTCTCCAGGTCGGCCTTGCTTTCCGGTCCGCCCGCGCATTCGCGGATGGCCTCGCTGACCAAATCGATGTTGCCTTCGGCGACAACGACCAATTGATCGATCAGCTCGGAATTCTTCATGGTGACAAGCATATCCTTCTCCCGTCACCCTAAAACCCATGGACGCCGGATTCGTTCACGCCAAAGATACACTCGGCCGATCGCAACGCAAGCAGGCCGACTTGGCGATGGTGTCGCGGTTCGGCCAAGATAGGGTTAACTCCTGTGCGGGGGCAAGCCTCTGCTGGGCAAGCCTCGCCCAGCGATTGCGTGCTCTCAGGGGCGCCCCCTCACCCCCCCGGCAACAACAGCTCCGCCCGCAGCCCGCCGATCGGGGCTTCGCTGAGCTTAAGGCTGCCGCCGTACAGCGCCGCGAGGTCGGTGACGATCGACAGCCCGAGCCCGGAGCCGGGCTTCGACTCGTCGAGCCTTTGGCCGCGGCGCAGCACCTGGGCGCGCTCGGCGGCCGACAGCCCGCGGCCGTCGTCGTCGACCACGATGCGCAGCACCGCCGCCGGATCGGCGCTGCCGGCGCGCTGCAGGGCGACCTCGATGAACACCCGCGCTTCCGCCCATTTGCAGGCGTTGTCGATCAGATTGCCGACCATTTCCTCCAAATCCTGGCGCTCGCCGCGGAATTTCGCCGCGGCGGCGGCCTCGACGTCGATCGCGATGCAGCGCTCGCGGTGGATCTTTTCCATGGTCCGGCGCAACGCCTCGATCACCGGCGCGACCTCGGTGACGGTGCCGACCACGGTCAGCCGCGCCGCGATCCGCGCCCGCTGCAGATGGTGGGTGACCTGGTCGCGCATCACGTCGGCCTGCTCCAACACCTTGGCGGCGAAGGCGTCGCCGGGGTGCGCCGCCGCTTCGTTGATGATCACCGACAACGGCGTCTTGATCGCATGCGCCAGATTGCCGACATGGGTGCGCGCCCGCTCGACGATCTGGCGGTTGGCGTCGATCAGCGCGTTAGTTTCCCGCGCCAAGGGCGCGATCTCGACCGGGAATTCGCCCTCCAGCCGCTCGGCGCGGCCGGAGCGGATGTCGGCAATGGAATCCGAAATCCGCTTCAGCGGCGCTAAGCCGAAGCGGACCTGGAAAATCGTGGTCAGCAGCAGCCCGATCGACAGCGCCAGGAAGGTGCTGGCCAGATAGTAATCGAAAGTCCTGGTCTCCTCGAAGATCTCGGTGGCGTCGCCCGCCACCGTGACCAGGAACTTGCCGTCGGCGCCGAGATCGACCGGCCGCTCCACCATCCGCAGGTTCTGGCCTTCGGGGCCGTCGACATAGCCCTGGCGAACGCCCGCGGCGGTGAGTTCGACGCCCTGATCCTGTAGGTGCGACAGCTTGCGATCCCACAGCGAACGCGAGCCGCGCAATTCGGGTTTTTCGGAATCGGTGCGCGCGATCTGCCAGTACCAACCGGACAGCGGCAGATCGAACAACGGCTCGCCGAGCGATTGGAATTGGCGCTCCGGCGGCTCGTCGGGCGTCGCCACCTCGGCCACCAAGGTGCGCAGATAGAGGTTCAGCCGGCGGTCGAAGGCGCGCTCGGAGGCCTGCCGATACACCGACGACAGCACGATGCCGGTGATCGCCAGGATCACCACCACCCAGGCGGTCGCCGACAGGAACAGCCGGGTGGCGAGCGAACTGCCGCGCATCAGCGCAGGATCCTGAGGCAGATGATGGGACGGCGCGTCATGCCCTCACAACAGACCAAGCCGCCGGCCGGATCAAGGCCGTTGATGGGCCGCGGGCGCAGCCGGCGGCGGCGTCAGCAGATAGCCGAGCCCGCGCACGGTCTGGATGATGTCGACGTCGAGCTTCTTGCGGATGCGGCCGACGAACACCTCGATGGTGTTGGAATCGCGATCGAAGTCTTGGTCGTACAGATGCTCGACCAGTTCGGTGCGCGACACCACGCGTCCGGAATGGTGCATCAGATAGGCCAACAGCCGATATTCGTGCGAGGTCATCTTCACCGGGTTGCCGTTGACGCTGACCCGTCCGGTGCGGGTATCGAGCACCACCGGGCCGCAGGTCAGTTCGGACTGCGCGTGACCGGCGGAGCGGCGCAGCAGCGCGCGCAGCCGCGCCAGCACCTCTTCCAGATGAAACGGCTTGGCGACATAGTCGTCGGCGCCGGCGTCGAAGCCCTGCACCTTGTCGCTCCAGCGGTCGCGCGCGGTCAGGATCAAGACCGGCATCGCGCGGTGATTGCGCCGCCAGGCTTCCAGCACCGAGATGCCGTCCATCTTCGGCAGGCCGATATCCAGCACCACCGCGTCGTAAGGCTCGGTGTCGCCGAGGAAGTGGCCTTCCTCGCCGTCGAAGGCGCGGTCGACCACATAGCCGGCGTCGGTCAGCGCGGTGGTGAGCTGACGATTGAGATCGGGATCATCTTCAACGACGAGCAGACGCAAGACCGTCTCCGTAGTCCAGTTATTTGGGCGCGATCGCCGCCGTGCAGATGAGGCTCGGCGGCGTGAACGACCGATGAACGCCGCGGTGCGAAACAATTACTTTTTCTTCACGACCGCCTTGACCAGCTTTTCGATCGCGCCGGGCGCGTCCTGCCCGGTCGCGGCCGAAACCTTTTCCCGGGTCCGGCCGCCGATATAGACGCCTAGCACGCCGAATCGGAAGCCCCAATAGGTCACCAGCAGCGCGGTGGCGCCGACCAGCGCGTTGATGGTGGCGACGTCGCCGGTCCAGAATTCGTGGATCAGCACCGCCCACAAGGCGGCGCATTCCAGCGTCAGCTCCCAGGCATAGGCCGGCCGCCACCAGCGCTGCACCACGTCGTCGCTGCCGATCTCGGCGCGGATGGTGGCCTGGGTCTCACTGATCGCGGTGCGCTGGGTCTCCGCCTCGGCGCGGATCGTCTCGATCCATTGCGCTTCGGCCTCGGCGAGCTTTTGCGGATCGGCCGCCGGCAGCGCCGCCTGCACAGCGGCCGGCGTCGGCGCCGCCGACCCCAGCGCCTGCGCCAGAATATTGCCGGCGGCGCCGCCGAGCGGGCCGCCCAGCGCGGTGCCGAGCAAAGGCGCGCCCGCCGCGATCACCTGTTTGCCGAGATCGTTCCAGTCCATGCTCAGCTCCTCTTGCAGGCCGCGGCCAGCGCGGCGACGAATCTTGCAACGATCGATGGTGCCGACGCGGCGGCCGGCGGCGCCGCAAGATCGCGCGGCCCCGGCACCGACGCCGGCGGCTCGGGCGCGATCGACGGACTGTCGACCGCCGGAAGCCTCGCCGCGGTCCCGGGCACCGGGGCCGCGGCGAGCGCCGCCTTCCATTTCGCCAGCCAGGCCTTGCGCTGCGACAGCCCGATGCTGCCGCCGTTCAGCCTTCTGGTGACGCCGACGATGTCGTCGGCCTTGGCGAACGGCAGGCAGCCGCAAGCGATGAAATCGGCGACGCCGCATTGCAGAAAATGTTCTGGCGACAGCAGCAGGTCGGGATGGTTGACGAGGTCGAGCCCGGTGGCCGCGGCGAGCCGTGCGTAGCCCTCGCGGCCGGTGGTCTGCGCAGCCCCGCGACCGCGGAAATTCCAGCCATCATCGGAGCCCGCGGCATTGCCCATCCGGCCGTTGTAGACCTTGTTGGCCAGCGCCTTCGGGTCGTGCGCGTAGCGCCGCGCGCTCGCCGTCGTGGGAAACCGCGACGGCCACACCTGCATCATCCGGCCGGCGGTGTAGTTGAGGTTTTCAACCACGTCGTGGCCGGCGCCGCATTCGTGGGAGATCTGCGCCATCACATGCGCGACGAGCTGCGGCGTAGTGATACCGTATTTGTCGAACACCGACGGCGCCGATGCGACGATCCCGGCACGCAGCCCGGCGATCTTGTCGTCGCCGCCGGGCCACAGACGCGTCAAAGCTTCGCCGAAGGACGATTGTGCCATGCAATTCCTCCCGATGATGGATGAAGCCGGTACTATGAGGCCCGCGACCGGAGTGACGCGCGGCCCGATCGACACCGCCCCCCCTCAGTCAGTGCTGATACCCCGCGCCAACGACGACGCTTCCGACTGGAGGACTCGATGACCGAGTGCGTTGAGCAGCGGAGACGGGCTTAGGCGTCGCCCATTCGTCGATAGGTCAATATTCGGCAGACCGGCACTGCCTTCGATAAGCTGCACGACTTGCCCTGGCTGGCCCTGCAGAGTTCAATATTCGCCGTGCATGATCGTGCGTATTGCACGACGTGCTAGCGGGCTGCTAATATCGTGAACCTTACCGTTCTCTGCTTTGCCTATAACGCGCGGTCAATCCGTGCTGCTTAACAAGGAACGTCCATGTCCATTGAGGCGCCTCAAGGCCTACGCGCACCGCTCGGACTGACGCCAGCCATTCACCAGCAGGATTTCATCTTCGATTTTGTGCAGAGGGCCATCACGCCGGAGAAAGAGGCGTTCGAATATTACTTCGGCTCCGGCCGGAAATCGGCCAATAATCTGCGCGCCGTCCTCGAGGCCGACACCACCATCGATCCGGACTGCCGTTTCAGTCTGCTCGAGTTCGCCTCCGGCTACGGCTGCGTCACCAGGCACTTACCAACCGAGTTGCCGAATGCGGAAATAACCGCTTGCGACATCCATCAGGAGGCGATGGATTTCATCAGCCGGGAAATGAAGATCGACACCGCGCTTTCCCAGACCAAGCCCAGCTTGTTCAACATCGGCAGGCAGTTTGACGTGGTATTTGCGCTGTCATTCTTCTCTCATATGCCTGATCGTACTTTCGGTCCGTGGCTCGAGGAACTGTTTCGCCATGTCAAGCCGGGCGGCTTTCTGATCTTCACCACCCATGGTGAAACTTCGATGAGAAACGAAGGAGTTCAGAGCGTCGCCACCAAGGACGGATTCTGGTTCGGCGCCAACAGCGAGCAAAAGGATCTTGACACCGCCGAATACGGCACGACGTTTTCGCTTCCCATCTACGTCACACGTCAGATCTATCGACGGCTAAAGGCGCCGATCACCGTGCTGCGAACGGCCTTTTGGTGGGAGCAGCAGGACGCATATGTGGTCGCGATGCCCGAAGACGCCAATTGGGAGCTGTTTCCGAAAGATTTCGATGGGGAGCTGTATTTGCGTCTTCATCCGGACGTGAAGGAAGCCAGCGTGGATCCTCGCGTGCATTACCTCACCCATGGCAGAGGCGAAGGACGCCATTATCGATAGGTCTCTGCAGAAGCTGCGGATGATTGATGTTACCTAACCACGCCCGAGACAACCTGGCTCCAAAGCGGGACCATCGGCTCTCGGGCGCCCCGGGTTGTGTTTGCCTCGAAAAATGTTACGAGTCACTCTTGATAGAGTGCGGGCTGGGCTCTCTGAAAACGAGGCGAGATGGATATGGCTAGCGAGAGTTATTCCGCGTCGAACGCGGTCGATGGACTCCATCTCGAAATCTTGCGGGATGGCAAGACCGTTCAAGTTCCGATGAACGAACTGCCGACGTTTCAATTCGAGGACGGTGACGAAATTTCGCTCCTTCCCGAGAGCGAGGCGTCGAAGTGGCCACTGACTGAATTTGGAGCGAGGCATGTCTATGTCGACGGTCAGGCCTACCGAATCCCACGTCGATACATCATTGCAGAATACAAGGGTTTCTCTTTACTCGAAGACCTCGTTGAATTGACCGGCGGCGGCATGGGCAATTTTGCTCAGATCGCCCAGATGCACCTTTCTATTTATCATACCTATCTTGGGCTCAGACCTGACATGACGGTGCTGGAGGTCGGAAGCGGTATCGGAAGGGACGCATTCGAATTCATCGACTATCTCAATTCCGACGGACGCTATATTGGCGTTGATATCACGCGCGATTCGATCGAGTGGTGTCGTCGCAACATCACTTCGCGACATCCGAATTTCGAGTTTCATCACTTCGATTCAAAGCACGAGATGTACAACCCTCTGGGGAAATGCTCGTCGCTGGATTTCGTTCTGCCGGCCGAAGACAATTCGGTCGATCGAATCTTTCTGACGTCGGTGTTCACCCATTTGTTCGAAGAGGAGATCACGCACTATCTAAAGGAATTCGCGCGCGTGCTTAAACCGGACGGACTGGTATACGCCAGCTTCTTTCTTTACGAGCCCGTCGCAGTCGCGCACGCCGCCAAGCAGCCGACGGGGCTGAAATTCAGGCACCCGTACAGCGACGGCTTTTTTATCGACAGCCCCGAAATCGAAACCGCCGCCGTTGCCATCACCGATGAAGCGATGACCCGTATGATTGGCCGCGCCGGGTTGACGAATGCCCGGCCTTATCTTCGCGGATTCTGGTCCGGCATCACCGATGGCGCACATTTCGGGCAGGACGCGGCGATACTGGCACGAGCAACCTCGCCTTCGAACGACGTCGCTTTTGGTCTGCTACCTAGCGACTTCGATGGTGAACTGTATCTCCGCCTGCATCCGGACGTGAAGCAGGCGGGGATGAACCCCGGGGATCACTATTTGATCCATGGCCGAAGAGAAGGGCGCCGTTACCGATAGTACCGTAGATGTGCAAGATAATTGATCCGCACCCACTGCGATGCGCCTTTACAATTCGGCATCAAACTGAATGTAGGCAACCGTCGTAGCATTGGCCTGAAACAGGCTCGCATAGCCGGCAACCCCGCCGCTCGCAAGGGAGAGATTGGCCCGCGCGCCGTATCTCGTTGGTTGGCTGAAGGCGATGGCGGTCGGTACTACAGGGCCATCATGAATCGTGAACGTACTGGCGGCTGACGAAGTCACACTGACGACTCCTCGTTTCTCTGAGCACTGCACAAACACGTACGAAGTTGTCGCTCCGACATCCGCCGCGGTGCCGAACTGTTTGAAGTTGTCGTCGACGCTGCTGATCCGTTCGCAGTAGCGCTTGCAGTCGGCGAACTCCGCGGCGAACGAGCGCATCGCGAACGGGGTTGCGACGGTGCCGGATTCCAGCTTGACCGTCGCCAGCGTTCCGGCGTTGAACTCGACCGACATCACCGCGCCGGCGGCCTGCCCGGCGATCACGATCGGGCTGTTCGCGTAGGCGCCGGACGGCGTGGCGGAGTTGATGCCGAGCCGTCCTTGCGCGGTTCCGCTCCAGCTCAGCACATACGAGCCGCCGACGACGTTCTTGGCCTCGACGATCTGCAACAGCGTCTTGCCGACCGCGATGTTGATTTGGGTGCTGCCGGCCGACTGCACGAAGGAATAGTCGCCGCCGCCGGCGCCGGCCTTCCAGCGATCGTGACCGTAGACTCCGGCCGGCAACGCCGCGGCCGAAGCGTACCACCGCTGATTGATGCGAAACTCGCCGTTGAGCAGCACGTTGGCCGCGGCGATGCCGGCATTGGCCCGCGCCTGGTCCTGCTGCGCCGAGGTCAGCGCCTGCGCGGCGTCGGCGCGCAGGCCGAGGCCGCCCGCGATCGCCTGCCAGCGCGCCGCGGTGCCGTCGTAGCGCAGCACCGCGGCCTGTTTGGCGGCGATCGTCAAATTGCCGCCGAACGAAAAACGATTGGCCGCCGCCGACGCCGCGCTGTCGTCGAGCAGCGTGATGGCCTGGCCGCCGACATTGCCGACGACGATGACGCGGCCCTCGGCGCCGCCGGCCAGCCCGCTGATGCTGCGCGCGGCGTCCGCCGACACTCGCAGCACCGCGGCCGACGCCAGCCCGGCCGGCGCGTAGTCGTTCTGATTGGCGGTGATCTCGACCGGCGCGATGATGCCGGAAAGCGATAGCGCGCGCGGCAGAACGGCGTTGCCGCTGGCGGCGTCGATGGCGAGCGCCTCGGTCCAGCTTGAGCCGTCGCCGGACACCTTGAGCTTGAACGCGTCGGAGCCGACCAGGCCGAATTCGGCGCGCCCGGAATAGGCGTCGGAGAACACCACGGAGGCGGTGTTGGCGGCGCTCTGTTTCGACACTTGGATCCGGACGTCGCCGCTGCCGCCGTCGGCGGCGTCGACCGCGGCGAACAACGCGGCGTTGGATTTGACGCTGAGGCGGTTGGCGTTGTCGGCGGTGGTGTTGACGCCGAACCGCGCGACGTTGTCGAGGCTCTGCAGAGAGCGCCAGGCGGTGCCGTCGAACACCAGCTGCGCGGCGTCCGCCACCGACCAGACGCACCAGCCGGCATTGGGCGCGAGAAAGCTCCAGGCGCCGCCCTGATAGCTGGCGATGGCGCCCGCCCGGCCGGCCCAGGCGCCGACGGCGCCGGCCGCGACGAGGTGGCGCTGGCCCTCCGCCGGGCCGGGCGGCGGCGCGCTACGGTCGCGATCCTGCACCGCGATCTGGATCGCAGCGTCGAGGATTTGCAGCGCCTCGTTGTGGGTGACGTGCTTCTGCGCCTGGCTGGCCTCGATCAGCGGCAGATGCAAATTGGCGGTGTCGGTCATGGCATTCTCCTCGCGGCGCTGCTGACTGCTGGCCTTTCATCCGGCGTGCCACGGACGCGGCGCACCACGCCGCGCATGCGGCGTGGTGGTGCGCCGCAGAGCCGGGGCCGTTACGGAACGCGGCATACGTAACGGTCCCGGTTCTGCGAAGCGGCACTGCGTGCCGCATCGCGCGCCCGCGACACGTCCCCTTACACGGCGAGCCTGCGCTCGGTGGCAAAGCCGGCGCCGACGGTGCTGGAGAGTTGCGCGACGCGGATCTGCAACGAGGATTGCGCCGCGCCGAAATCGGCGAGCTCGGAGGCTGTGGGATAGATCGCCTGCGGCGTGTTGCAGGGGATCGTGCGAAGCACCGCGGCAGCGGACAGAATCTCCAGCCGGTAGGCCTCGATCTCCTCGCCGAGCGGCACCTCGTTGTTCCAGCCGTCGCCGTCGAGCCTTGTGCGCCGGATCCAGGAAATGTGGATGCCGTCGGCCTTGCGC
The DNA here is from genome assembly GCF_000013745.1 of Rhodopseudomonas palustris BisB18. Classification (GTDB taxonomy): domain Bacteria; phylum Pseudomonadota; class Alphaproteobacteria; order Rhizobiales; family Xanthobacteraceae; genus Rhodopseudomonas_A; species Rhodopseudomonas_A palustris_F. The sequence continues at coordinate 1,977,677 of NC_007925.1, read as the reverse complement.
GACGCGCGCAATTGCACCGGCGCCAACGGCCGCAGCGCGGTGGCGCCGGGCGTCACCGTCAGCGCCACCGCCATCGCGTCGTCATGGCTGCGGCCGCTGGCGGCGAGCCGCAGTTGCATCGGCCGACCGAGCGCATCGAGCCCGCGCGCGATCGGCACCAGATGCTCGTTCAACAGCACGAAGGCCGCCCCCGCCGGCAGCGGATCGGCGATCGCGTGTTCGCTGCCGAGCTGGCCGCGCAACAGCCGCGACAACAGATAGGTGTTGCCGTCGACCAGTTCGGCGTTGGCGAATTGCACGATCTCCCAATCGCCGCTCGGGGTCTGCAGCGCGGCCGCATTGGCGCCCTCCAGCACCCGGGCGTCGCTCGCCGAACTCAGCGAGCCGCTGGCGAGCCGCACCCGGAAGCGGCCGGCGCGATCCCAGCGGGCCGGCACCGCCGCCGGCAGCGGGTCGAGCGTTTCGCCGACGGTCGCCGGCGCCGCCGCGACCGCGATCGGCGTGTAGCTCGCGCCGTCCGACGACGACCACACCGTCACCGCCCCCGGCCACGGATTGGCGCACACCGCGAGCCGGGTCAGCGTCGCCGGCGTCGCGGCGTCGAGCGAGGGCAGATCGAGCGGCAGCGCCAGCACCGGCCCCAGCGCCGGCGGAATCGTCGGCCGCCGCGGCGAAACCGCCGGCAGCGGTGCGGCGAACACCTCGGGATCGATGCTGCGGGCCTTGATCTGCCGCGCCGTGGTATCAACCAATTCGTCGATCTCGAACAGCCTACGGCGTCCTGCGAGCGTCAGCGCCACGACATCGCCGGGCGCCAGCGCCAGCCGGTCGAGCCCGAGCGCAAACTGCGCGGTCTCCCGCCCGGCCCACAGATCCTGCAGAAAGATTTCGGCGCGGCGTTTCGCGGCGGCGGCGTTGCTGATCACCGCGAGGTCGGACTGCACCATGCGGTTGGCGCCGCCGGCCAGCCGCCGCGAGGTCACCGCGGAGCGGCGGTAATCCGCCAGCGCGTCGCTGAAACCGAGCGCCACCTCGCGCGGCAGTTCGGTTTCCTGCGCCCGGGTCAGCCGGCTCGGCGCGCCGTTGTCGGGCAGCACCAGATCGTCCTCGCCGAGTTCGGCGACCGGCAACCCGCCGCGCGGCACGAAGCGCAATACGCCCTCTGCGGCATGGGCATCGAATGCGTAAGCCGCGGCGAGCGGCTCGATCATCGCCCGCGGCGACATCGGCCGGTCGACCACATAGCCGTCGCAGATCTCGCGCAGCGCCGAACTATCGACCCCGGTCACCCCGGCATCGCGCAGCAACGCCGCCAGCAGCGCGTCGAGCGGCGCGCCGCCGAGCCGGCCGGACAGCCAATGCCCGGTCGACCAGTTCGCGGCGTCGCCCCACACATCGTCGGCCGCCGGAAACACCGGATAGGGCCGCGCATCCCAGGTCCACAGATGGATCGCCGAGACCTCGACCATCCGCCCGCCATAGATCGGCGACACCGGGTTCTGCGCCTCGCCGGCGCCGAACGCCGGATCGAACGCGGCGATCAGCGCTTCCAGATAGCGGCGCTGCATCAGGTCGTCGCGCTCGCCCGAGGAAAAATACGGCACGAAATTCTCGCTGGATTTCGGGTCCGGAAACACGCTCGGCTGGTTGGCGCCCTTGTCGACCGCGGGGCAGCCGACCTCGGTGATCCAGATCGGCTTGCTGCGCGGAACCCACGCCGTCGGCGCCGACACTTCGCCGCCGCCGGTGCGCTCGTAATGCGCATTGCTCCACCACGCCCACAGGTCCTTGACCCGAAACGCCCACGGCTTGCCGCGGCCGTCGGTGATCGGCGCCCTCGCTTGTGCAGCACGCGCGGCGTCATCCGCGTAGTACCAGTCGTAGCCCTCGCCGCCCCGGACATTGCCGGCGAGATAGGAGCGGTCGTAGATCGACGCCGCGAACGCGGCGTCGCGATGCGCGGCGCCGTCGCGCCAGTCCGACAACGGCGCGTAGTAATCGATCCCCACCGCGCCGATCGCCGGGCTCGCCCATAAGGGATCGAGCGGAAACCGCAATTCGGAGGCGTCGGGCGTCACCGCGTCGGCGCCGTATTCGGTCCAGTCGGCGCCGTAGGTCACCAGCGTTCCGCCGACGATCGCCTTGACCTCGGCGGCGAGCGACAGCAGCGCCTGCACCGCGGGATAGACCCCGGCGCCGGAGCGCACCCGGGTCAGCGCCTTCAATTCCGAGCCGATCAGGAACGCGTCGACGCCGCCCGCCGAGGCGGCGAGACGCGCGTAGTGCAGCACCATGCGGCGATAATTCCAGGTCCCTCCGGTGAAGAAATGCTGCACCTGGCTGGCCGCCGCGGCGGTGCCCTGCGGCGAGCCCGGCCGGCCCGGCGCCGGATCGCAGGTGATGCGGCCGCGCCACGGATAAGGCGGCTGCGACGCCGCCCCGCTCCACGGATCCGGCAAGCCGTTGCCGGCCGGGATGTCCATCATCACGAACGGATAGAACGTCACCTTCAAGCCGCGCGCTTTCAATTCGCGGATCAGGTGCACCACGCTGTCGTCGGACGGCGTGCCGCCATAGGCCGGACGGCCGTTGACCTGCGACACCACCGGCGCGGCGGCGCGGCTCACGCCATCGACCGACCAGATCATCGGGCTGGTGCGTTTGCTGGCATTCTCGACGCCAGGCCGCACCAGACATTGCCCGGCGCGCAGATCGGAGCCGAACCACGCCACCACCAGCGCCACGCGCTCGAGGTTCGGGCAGATGCCCTGCAGATCGTCGAGCGCGGCGGCGACGTCGCAGACCGCATGGCTGACGTGGCGATTTTCCTGCGCCGAGGCGCCGAGCCCGGCGCTGCGCACCATCGCCGAGGGCTCGTAACCGAATTCGGTGGTGCCCGGGATCAGCGTCATGGCGCGGACCATCTGTTCGAGCGCGCCGATCGGCCGGACGATCTCGAACGACAATTGCGGAATCCGGTTGCCGAAATCCTTCAGCGGCAGCCGCTCGAACACCACATAGGCCAGCCCGCGATAGGCCGGCGCGTTGGCGGCGCCCTCTTTGGCGACGATCAGTTCGTCCGGGCCCTGCTGCTCGGTGCCGCGATGCACCCGGACGTTGAGGTGGGCGAGGTCGAGCGGCTTGCCGTCGGCCCAGATCCGCGCCACCCGGCCGATCACCCCCTCGCACAGCCCGACCGCGAAATTGGCGAAGTAACTGTAAGTCGTGGTCGTCGTGCTCGGGCCGCTCATCCCCTTGCCGCTGGAGGAACTGGTGTCGCTGGAGACCACCTCCTCGAGGTCGGTGGCCCAGATCACCTGGCCCGACAACCGCGCCCGGCCGTAGACCCGCGGGATCGGCGCGCCCTCGGTCGAGGCCATCACCTCGAGATCGGCGAGCCGAGGCCCTTCGACCCGGCGGTCGCTGCCGAACACCGATTGATCGATGGCATTGCCGACCAGCGCGCCGGCGATCCGGCCGGCGATGGCGCCGACCGGGCCGAACAGCGCGCCGCCGGCGCCGCCGGCGATCGAGAGCACGAGCGCGGCCATCACATCACTCCGGGAAACGAGAACGCAAACGCCAGACGTCGCCGCCACCACGGCGCGATCGCCACCTCGCAGACCGCGGCGCCGTCATGGGCGTGGATCATGGCGTGCGCGGAGCTGGCGATCGCCAGATGCTTGGCGACGCAATCGTCGCGCCAGCGAAACAGCAGCACGTCGCCGGCGGCGAATTTTTCACGCGCAATCGGAGTGAGATGCCGCAGCGCCGCCGCGGCGAGGGTGTCCTCGCCGCCGGCCTCGGCCCAGTCCGGCGCGTAGGCCGGAGGCTGTTCCGGCTCGTCGCCGAGGCAGCCCCGCCACACCCCCCGCACCAGCCCCAAGCAATCGCAGCCGACGCCCTTGCACGAGGCCTGATGCCGATAGCGCGTGCCGATCCAGCTGCGCGCCTCGGCGACGATCGCCCCGCGGGTCAATCCTGGTGAGTCCATGAGCATGATCCAATGCGCGCGTGTCCCGGACGCGCAGCAGCGTCGTTCACGCTGCTGCGCGAGCCGGGACCGTTCCAAGCGTTGCCGTTGCGACGGCCCCGGCTCACGCCGCAACGCTGACGTGTTGCGACGGGTCCGGGGCACGGCATCCGATCGCAGGCGGCGCGGCCTAGGCGCCGCCGCCCGGGCCGCTATGGCCGCCGGCGGAGCCGGCCACCGGATAGCTGATGACGAAGTCGTTGCCCGGGATCTGCGGAAAGCCGCGGAAATTATCGGCATTGCCGAAGCGGTCGCGGCAGCTCGCAAAGCGCTTGTCGCAGCCGGCGGAGACGGTGAAGCCGTCGCCGATCGCGATCGGTTCGGCGCTGGCTTGCCACAGGCTGAGTTGCACCGCGCCGGCCAGCCGGCGATGCAGCTTGATCTCGACGCCGCCGCCGGCGTTGCCGCCGCTCATCCAGCTCAATCGGCCGGCGCTGAACAGGCCGTCGGCAAAGCCATCGAGACCGGCAACGGCGATCAGCGACGCGCCCGGGATCGCGGTGACGACGCCGCTGCCGCGCCAGGCGGCGAGGTTCACCCGGCATCGCGCATCGCCGAGATCGGCGCCGCAACTCGCCGTGTAGAGCCGCCCGCTCTCCTGCGACAACAGATCCGCCAGCCCGCGCAATTCGGCGGTGAACGCTTGGCCCTCGCGCTTGACCTCGCCGAGCGTGCCGCGCGCGGTAAGTACGCGCAACGCCGGCTCCGACCAATCGACCAGGTAGCTCGCGACGAACGCCGCGTCATAGCGCCCGGCGGCGAGATCGGCGTCGCGCAACGCGTCGTCGCTGAGCGCGCCGGAGATTTCGCCGCCGTCGACCGACAGATCGAAGCGCTGCGAGGCTTCCGACGCGGTGAAGCCGGTGCCGGCACGGCACACCACGCCATCGACCGGAAGATCGCGATCATGATCGGTGAAGCCGAGCACGACGCCGTCGCGCCGCGTCACCATCCAGCACCGCGCCAGCGTGGTGACGCCGCTATCGAGCTTGGCCTGCAAGGCCGCGGGAATGGCGCGCATCGTCGTTACACCCTGATCTCGACCAGCGGAATCTTCGGGATCGCGCCGGCGGCGAACGCCGACAGATCGACCTCGAGATAATCGGTGTCGAACCGCACCGGCACGTCGAAGGAAAATCCCGCGGTGATCGCCGCGCCCGGCGGCGGAACGTGTCCAGCGACGAATCTCACAATGCCGGTCGTGGTGTCGCAATTGAACGCGCCGGCGGCGAGTTCGCTGCCGCCGACCGCGACCCGCACCGTTGCCGCCACAGGTTTCTGGATCGGCCGGGAATACGGCGCAAAGCCCGCGCCATAGGTCTTCAGCAGTTGAAACGTCGCCGTTGCGCCGTCGCCGATGCCGATGCCCTGGTCGAGCGGCGACGGCGGCCCACCTTGCGCATTCGACGAATGATCCAGCCGGTCGCGCCAGCGAAAGCCGTAGAGCTGGCCGCGGCGCTCCTCGAAGAACGCCACCACCGCCTGCAACGCCTGCAGCGTCTTGACGCCGTAGCCGGCGTCGTAGCGCCGCCGCGACTGCGCCCAGCGCGCGTTGCGCTGCTCGCGGCCGGAGCCGAACGAGACGATGTCGGTGCGCCGCTCCGGCCCGCCGGCGCTTTTCAGCGCGACGTCGAGCGGAAACAGGATTTCGTGAAAGCCGGTCATGGAGCGCTCTGCTTCGATCACGAAAATTCATGCGCCGTGTCCCGGACGCGGCGTAGCGCCTTGGCGCTACGTCGTGAGCCGGGACCGTTACGGATGCTGGGTTTGAGACGGCCCCGGCTCACACTGCACCGCGCCGCGGCGCAGTGCGTCCGGGGCACAGCGATGATGGGCCGCTCACAGCCCGCGCTGGCCGCGCGACACCGCGCGGGCGATCTGCCCGGTGATGTAGCTTTCCGAGCGGCGGAAGCTGTCGACGTCGGGCGTCGCGATCTGCACGGTGATGCTGTTGCCGCCACCTTGGCTCGCCACGCCGAGCCGGCCGTCCGGCCCGCGCGCCAGCGGCATGATCGCTTCGGGCCCGGCCTCGCCGGCGAGGCCAATGCCGCCGCCCAGCATCGGGAAGTAGCTCGGCGTGCCGATCACCCCGCCCGCGGCGAACGGTTTGATCGCCCCGACCGCGTTGGCCTGCGCCGACGGAGCCGCGCCGATGTTGCTCAACCCGGATATCAAGCTCTGCAGCCCGTTCGAGAGCGCGCCTTCGAGCGGCTTGAACGCCATCCGCACCGCTAGGTTGGAGATCCGCAGCCCGAGCGACTTCAAGACCTCGTCGAACTGCTTGCCGCCGGTGACCGAGCTGGAAAACGCCGCCGTCATCGCCCGGGCAAAGCCGTCGGCGGAACTCGAAAGGTCGCGGGTCTTCAGCGCGAGGCTGTCCAGCGTGGTCGCGGTGTCGAGCAGACTGTTATCAGTGGTGTCGGTCATGGCGTCGCTCCTGGCATGTCGGCACGATCCGGATAGCGCCGCAGCAGATCATCGAGCCCGGCGCGGTCGAGCGGCGCTGTGGCGACGCCGCGCACCGCCAAAATCGCCTGCGCCAATTCACGCGGCGTCATCGCCCAGAAATCCCGCGGCGCAAGATGCAGCACGCCGAAGCCGAACCGCATCGCTTCCGCCCAGGGAAACGGTTTGCTCGGCAACGCCGTCATCGCGCGGCGCCCGCGTTCACGTCGGCGTCCTCGAAGGTCGCGGCAATCAGTTCGGCGGCGATCCGTACGAAGCCGGCGGCGCCGCGCTGCGCCGTCATCGCCGCGACCTCGTCGTCGCTGATCGGCTCACCGGCGCCGCGCAAGCCGGCGCCGATGATCCGCACCAGGTCGCGCGCGCTCAGGCGGCCTGAGCCGAACCGTTCCGCCAGCGCCACCAGGTCGGCCGCGCCGAACGCCGCTTCAAGCTCCGCCAGCGCGCCCAGCGTCAGCACCAGCGTGCGACGCCGGCCGCCGAGTTCGGCCTCGATCTCACCGCGATATCTGTTGGACATCGATCAGGCTCCTATTGCTCCGCGAAGCGCATGATTTTGGTTGCGTGCGTTCTGCTACTCGCCTTAGAATGGCGCTATTGCCTTTGCACGTGAGGCGTCGCCATGCGTCTGCACAGCAGGTTTTTGATTTTCGGTTTTGCATTAGTTGGTTTTCAAGCGCCGGGGCCATTTCCGCCGCCCGCTTTTGCCGTCAGCGAATGCCCCTGCAAGATGACCCCGTCCGGTGTCTGCGTTCCCGACGAGGAGTGCGAAGCGCGGCTGCGCGAGCGATTGCGGCGGTTGCAGCAACAGAATCGGAGCGACCCCGACGAGATGCGGAAGTCGACCGCGAGGTCGGTCGGCACGCGGGAGCGGCCGGCGCGGGCCGCTCCGCCGCAGATGCCGGGCGAGGCCGCCCCGCCCGGACCGCCGCAAGCTCCGGCCTCTTCAATTCGAGCCGGGACCGGCCACGGTGGCGCGGCGCCGGATGCCGGCGCCGTCACCGACGCGCCCCGTCCGCCACCGCCGGCCGGGGCGCCTCCGCCGCCTCGAACTCCGGCGACGGTGGCGGCGCCCGCTCAGGCGCGGCCAATTGCTGTGCCCAATATCCAGATGAGAGGCGCCGCGCCCGGGCCCCCGGCCAGGCCGGTGCGCCCGTCTGCTGCGGGCGACGGCATTGCCGTCACCGCCGCGCCGGCGCCGCGGCTGCGCATTCTCGAGACCGGCTATGGCCGGCTGGTCGAACCCGGCGGAGAAGTGCCGGGCTATGGGCTGTATTCCTACGCCATCCTGCCGCAGGCCTCGGCCCGGTCGGCGGCGTTCCTGACGCATATCTTCACCGAGGTGCCGTCGATCGAAGCCACCGCCGCCATTCCCGCGCAGGTCAACATCCTCTACGTGCCGTTGCGCAAGGACAAGACGACGGACTTTGCCGATCTGCAGCGGCGCCTCGGCGACACGCCGGACAAGATGGCCGCCGAATACGCCACCTTGTTCTACGACTACCGCACGGCGCGCGCGCTGCTCAACCACGTCTGCAATCCGCCGGCCGATAGCATCCGCAAACTCTGCGACGGCGATCTGTCGCGCGGCCCCTATCTTTTCACCTACGCCGCGCCCGCGAGCCAGATGGACTCGGTGCCGCCGCCGTTCCTGTTCGTCGATCTCAGCGACGTCCATGAAGACGCCTTCGCCGAATTGTTGGCGGCGTTCAAGGCTCAGGTGAAGCGCGACGACATCAGCGACGAAGCGCGGATCAGGACGCTGCGGCTGCAGGTGCTGCAAATCGCGCTGAAAGCCTCCGACTGGATCAGCCCGGTGCAGAAGGCGATCGGCGACATCGTGCATTCCGTCACCGCCGACGCCCGCAATCCCGGTGCGAAATGAAGTTCGGCGCCGCCTTCCTGCTGGTTTCGACGCTGCTCGCGGTCGGCTACGGCGTGCTGTTCCAGAACGTCTATCCGCTGGTGGAAATCGACAACGGCGTGGTGACGCTGTGCGCGCTGGCCGGCCTCATCACCGCGCTGGCCGCGGTCGGGCTGTGGAAGCTGGTGGCGCGCGTCAAGACGCCGTGAGCCGTGTCCCGGAAGCGGTGCACGCGCTGCGCTACGTCCGGCGTACAACGCTCACGCCGCGACAAAGGTCAGCGCGCCGGCGCTTTCGAGCGCAAGGTCGAACGTCACTTCGCCGTTGTGCTCGCCGGCGAATTCCAGGCTGGCGATCTGGAACGCGCCTTCGATGATGCCGAAATCCGGCACCACCAGTTGGCACGGCTTGACGGCACCGTCGAAGAACGCCTGCCGCACCAAGGCGTCGGAGGCTGTGTCCTTGAACAGTCCGCGCCCGGAGATCGCGGCGCGGCGAACGCCGGCGCCGGCCAGCAATTCGCGCCAGCGATCGGCGGATTCGGCGTGGGTGATATCGACCAATTCGGCGTTGAAGGCGATCTTGCGGCTGCGCAGGCCGGCCACTGACACGAAGCCCGTGCCGTCGTGAATCTTCAACAACAGGTCCTTGCCCTTTTGCGCGCCCATGAAAGTCTCTCCGGATCAGGGGGTGGATTCGGTGACGGCACGAAACCGCACCACGGCGTGATAACTGCGGCCATCGGCCTCGCGGCGGATGTCGGCCAGCGCAAAGCGCAGGTTGACCAGCCGGTGACCGCTGAGCGGCAGCGGCGCGTCGTCGAGCGCGGCGAGCAGCGCGCCGGTGATGACGTGGGCTTGCTTGTGGCCGCCCTGCCGCGACCAGGCGTGCAGCGTCAGTTGATGCTCGAGCGTAGCGCCGCCGTCGACCGCGGCGTTGCTGACCCGCGCCTCGCCGAGCGTGACATAGGGAAACCCGGCGTTGCGCGGCGGCTCGTCGTAGACATGGGCGCCGCCGAGCGCGGCGGTGAGGCCGCTGTCGGCGGACAGCGCGTGGTGAATCGCGGCGCGCAGCGCCACGGCGGCTGTGGGCATCGGCAAGCTCCCCGACTTCGGACCCAATCACTCGACGCGCTGTTCCGCGTCGATTTCGTTGAAGCGGCCGTCCTCGATCGCGCGGATCGAGACGACGCGATAGTCGCGGCCGCGGTCGCGCAGCCGATGCTGCAAGCCGAGCTCGACATTGCTGCGCAGCGTGATGCGGACGCGGACCACGGCGCCGGCGGCGTCGGCTGCGACCTCGCCGCGCGCCGACAGCGGCGTCACCGCCGCCCACACGGTGGCCTGCGTCGCATAATCACGCGCCACGCCGCCCTGCCCGTCCGGCGTCTCCACCGGGGCGAGGATGGTCAGCCGCGTCTTCAGGCGTCCCGGATCGATCATAACGACAGCACCCGATAGGAAGCGATCATCGCGCTGACGCTGCCCGGCAGCAGCGCCACGCTCTGGCCGATCGCGGCGAGCCCGCGGTTGTCGTACCAATGCGCCACCAGCGTGCGGATGGCGTGGCGCAGCTGCTCCGGCACGTCGCCGGCCGCCGCGCCGAAGCCGAGCTGCAGATCGAGCTCGATGCCGGCGTGAGCGCGGCCGGGCTGCGGCAGCGAGCAGCGCGGCGCGGCGATCGCATTGGCCGCGGCGTCGACCACGAAACCGGAGGGATCGATCGGATGCGCGACGCCGGCTGCGTCGAACACCCGCGCCGCGGTGACCGCGCGCAGCGGCGCGATCCGCAACACCAGCCGGCCGTCCGCCGGCCAACGGTCGAGCGCCAGCCGCCAGCTCTGCAACAGCAGCGCGCGGCGGGTCAGCGCCTCGACTTGGCCGCGCGCCGCGGCCAGCAGCGCGGTGATCACCGCGTCGTCGGCGTCGTGCTCGACCCGCAAAAAGCTCTTCACCTCGGCGAGCGTCCACGGCTCGCTCGCGGGACCGACCAGCAAAATCGCCGACATGCTGCATCCTCGTGGTTGACAGCGCGGGCCGGGACGGCTTGATCGTCGCCGATGACCCGCTTGTTGTTTCAACTGCTCGCGCTCGCGCTCGCTTTCGCGCCCCCCGCCGCGGCAATGGTCGGCGGCGCGACGCCGAGCGAGGACGGCGTCGGCCGCAGCGTCGTCACCATCGTCGGCTCGCGCGGCAATTTCTGCTCCGGCGCGCTGATCGCGCCGGATCTGATCTTGAGCGCGGCGCATTGCGTGCCGCCCGGCGCCGAATTCAAGATCGTGTTGTACGACGCAGCCAAGCAGCCGATGCTGCGCGATGTGCGGCGCGTGGCGCGGCACCCCGGCTTCAATGCGCAGGGCATCGCCGCGCATCGCGCCAGCGCCGACGTCGCGCTGCTGCAGCTCGCCGAACCGCTGCGCGACAAACCGCCCGCCCTCACCGCGGCGCCGCTGGAGCCGATCCTCGCCGGGCAGAGCTTCATCGTCGCCGGCGTCGGCGTCGCGCAACGCGGCGACGGCAAGAGCGGCGGCGTGGTGCGCGCCGCGCAGCTGGTTGCGACCTCGCATCCCGGCCGGCTGCAGATCCGCCTGGTCGATCCGGTGAGCAATAACGCTCACGCCGGCCAAGGCGCCTGCACCGGCGATTCCGGCGCGCCGGTATTTCAACAACAGAACGGCCACGCGGTGATCGTGGGCGTGGTGTCGTGGTCGACCGCCGCCAACAACGCCGCCGGCTGCGGCGGCCTCACCGGCGCGACGCCGCTGTCGCTGTACCGCGACTGGCTGCTGCGCACCGCGAAGAGCTGGGGCGCCGCGCTGTAGCGGCGCAAGCCTGACCCGCAGCCGCATCGCGGCGCGATGCGCGGCGACGCCGCGAAATTCCCCTCCGCGTGGAACCTTTGCGGCGGCCGCGACTTCGTCTGGCGTGAAGATCGGGCCGATGCGAGCCGTGCGCTCATGCTTCCCCCTTTTCACTTCCCATCATCCTCGAAAGGAGGACGCCGTGCGAAAAGCTTTGCTTCTGTTGGCGAGCGCCGCCGTGATAACCGGATCCACGATGTCGGCCGACGCCCGCGACCGTTATCGCGACCGCGACGATCGCGCCGAGCAGACCACCAACCAATTGATCAACGAGGCCGCCGCGCACACCGCACGCATCAAGGTCGATCTGCATTTGACCGCCGACCAGGAAAAGAACTGGCCCGGCTTCGAAAGCGCGTTGGCCGATCTCAACAAGCGGCGGATCGATCGCGCGATGGCGATGCGCGCCGAGCGCAAAGCCGCCGGCGATGATCGCAGGGAGGCCCGCGACGAGCGCCGAAACCAGAATGACGAGCGCCGTGCGACGAATGACGATCGCCGCGCCACCAATGACGACCGCACCACCGGCAGCGCCGCTCGCCCCAGCGGCGACGAGACCAACGTGCTCGACGCCATCAACCGCGACGCCGACCGCCGCATCGAACGCGCCAACGACTGGAAGAAACTCACCGAGGCGGCGCGGCCGCTGTTTGACAGCCTCGACCAGCAGCAGAAGCGCCGCTTTACCGAAATCCTGTACCAGGGCGACCGGCAGGGCGATCGGGACTCCCGCTAATCTCGGCCTGTCATCGACGGCGCGGGCACTCTCGGGCCCGCGCCATTTCGTTGTTACGCCGCCCAATCGTTAAGCTTTGTTAACCATGTTGCGGCAACATGCCCCGATCAACCGGAGGCTTTGATGCTGCGCCTTGCCATGCCGCAATTCATGCTGCCGCGCCTCGTCCTGCTGCTCGCGCTGGCGATGCCGCTGGCGCAGCCCGCGCCCGCCGCCGATCTCGCCGGCCACAGCCGGCTCGGCGCGGTGTTCGCCGAACCGGTGAGGCCGCGACGCCATGCCGAACCGGTCGTGGTCGAAGCCCGCGACCCGCAGCTCGGCATCGCGCTGTCGCTGCCGGGCTATTACGGCAAACTCAACTCGTTCCAGTACAACAATTACTACGGCACCTCGCTGATCGATATCTACGGCCGGCTGCCCTACAGCTGCGGGCTCGTCGGCTACTGCTGAGCGGCGGACTCGTCGTCGGCTCTCGTCGCTCTCGTAGGGTGAGTTAGCGCGAAGCGCGTAACCCACCAACCACGAGTCGCGACCTCTTCGCTGGTGAGTTACGGCGCAAGCGCGCCTACCCCCCTACAAGCGCTCACGTCGGCTTGAACACCCCGCGATCCAGATTCCACAGCGACATTCCGGCATCGCCCGCCTGCGGAAACCATTTCGACCCGGCGATCGCCTCCAACTGCTGGCGTGCCTCCACCGGCGCGACCGCAAGCGTGTGTTTTGCCGCCTTCAGCCGGACCTGCATGTTGGGATGATCATACAGCGCCAGCAAGGCGCGGCGCTGATCGCCGTCACGACGCTTCAGTTCGGCCGACACCTGCTGCATTCGATCGAACAGCCGGTTAAACTTCGCATATTCGGCACCGAGCAGCGCCGCATCCTGCGCCACGCCGATTTCGACTAACCGCTTGACGAGTCCTTCAACGCTCATCTGCTGCAGGTCTTCGCCGGGCAACGGACAGCCCCTCCCCTTTGTCACTTTGTCACTCAGGTCGGCTTGAACACTCCGCGCTCCAAATTCCATAGCGACATTCCGGCATCGCCCGCCTGCGGAAACCATTTCGATTCAGCGATCGCCTCCAGCTGCTGGCGCGCCTCCGCCGAGGCCACTGCAAGCGTGTGTTTGGCCGCCTTCAGCCGGACCTGCATGTTTGGATGATCATATAACGTCATTAGTGCCCGCCGCTGATCACCGTCGCGGCGCTTCAACTCCTTGGAAATTAGGTCCATTTGGACGAACAGCCGACTGAATTTGGCTGTATCCCCCTGCAGCATTGCTTCGTCCTGCGCGATTCCCATATGGGCGAACCGCATGACAAGAGCTGGTGTCGACATTTCCACCAAGTTGGTTCGCTTCATGGTTTCAAGACCCCGAAAAAAACCAAGGCGTAGAGGCCGACCCGTCGCCTCTCCTCCCAAGTCTTATATCTCAAGTATTCACGAGGTGACCGACCACCAAAATCATCGTTAGGCTGGGAATACCATCCCGTGATCTGATAATTCTTCAACCTGGGGATGCTGACAAGGTTGGACGGGTCATCAATCTGGCTGCGCTCGATACCGACGCGCTCGGCCCAGGTTTTCTCGACGACGTGGTGATCGTCGTAACCAGGTCGCTTTTTGCCGACGCCGTCCTGCAATTCTTGATAGGTCTTGGCCGAGTCGCGCGCCGCCCGGATCAAGTCCTGACGGTCGCGGAGCCATTCCACATTATTCATCGCGCCGACAAAAATATCCGCCGCTAACCCTGGATTGCGAGCGAGGCGGGAGGGTTGAGTCAGTAGGGTGGGTCAGCGCGAAGCGCGTCACCCACCGACCGCGAGTCGGGACCTCGCCGGTGGTTACGGCGCAAGCGCGCCTCACCCACCCTACAGACTGCTGGCTGATTGCTAACGGTAGCCGCGGCGCTGCTCCAGTGGCGCATAACCGTAGGCGCTGCTGCGGCTGTCCTCGAGCGGCGCATAGGCATAGGCGCCGTAGGGTCGCTCGGCGCCGAACGCCGCCAGCGGATTGAGGCCGCAATCCGAATTGGTGCCGGAGGCCGCCGCCTTGCATTGCGCGAAACTGAAGTATTGGCAGTCGCCCGGATAGCCCATGTTTTCGCCCTGCAGGCAGTACTGATAGTCCATCGCCTGCGCGGGCGACGACGCCGTCACGGCGATCGCCGATGCGGCAGCCAGCGCCGCGATCATGATTGAACGCATGATGTCTCTCCTTCGGGTTGGATGGTGAAGACGCTCCATCCCCCGTGAGTCTTTCCATCGCCGACAAAGGACGTCATCCAGGATTCACAATCCCGCGATCCGCCTGTCCCGGCGGTCGGGTGGGCGCGCGAGGCGCGTCACCCAGCACCGTGATCGTAAGGATCGCGAAAGGCCGGGTGACGGCGAAGCCCGCCTCACCCAGCCTTCGACGTTTCGCGCTCACCCCGCCGCGAACTTCAGCAGCTTGATGGCGTCGAAGTCCTGCACGCCGCCGCCGACCCGCTTGGTGGTATAGAACAGCACGTAGGGCTTGGCGGAATACGGATCGCGCAGCACGCGGACGCCCTGGCGGTCGACGATCAGGTAGCCGCGGCGGAAATCGCCGAACGCGATCGACAGCGAGTTCGCCGCGATATCCGGCATGTCCTCGGCGTCGGCCAGCGGAAAGCCGATCAGGCTGGCGCGGCCGCCGGGCTGCGCCGGCGGCTGCCACAGATAGACCCCGGTGGAGTCCTTGAACTTGCGGATCGCGGCCTGGGTGCGGCGGTTCATCACGAAGCTGGCATTCTGCCGATAGCCGGCCTTCAGCGCGTAGATCAGGTCGACCAGCACGTCGGAGGGATTTTGCGCCGCAAAGCCGCCGGCGGCGCCGGACAGGATGCTGCCGATGTTGCCCCAGCTCCAGGTCGCGTTGACCACCGTCGGATAGGCCAGAAAACCCTTCGGCTTGTTGATGCCGTCGCCGTTGACGAAGGCGGTGCTCTCCTGCTCGGCGAACACCTGGTCGATCTCGGAGGCCAGCCACTCGTCGAGATTGATGGCCGAGTCCTCCAGCAGCGTCGCGGTCGCCGCCGGCATGGCGTAGAGCTCCATCGCCGGAAACGACAGCGCATCGAGCGTCGGCGAGGCGGTCTGGGTGCGGGCGTCGGTCTCGCCGACCCAGCCGGTGGCCGGGCCCGCGGTCATGAACGGCTTCTTGTAGACGCTGCCGGAAATCGTCCGCACCGCGGACAGCCCGCGCACCGGCGAAATCACCGCCAGCCGCTCGCCGATCGCGGTTTCCAGCTCCACCGGCACCAGATAGCCGCCGTCCGGATTGGAGCCGACCGACATCGCCTTGCTTTCCAGCGCGCGCAGCGGCGCGGCGTCGCCGCCACGGACGTAGGCCTCGAACGCGCTCTTGTGCTCGCGGCCGGCGACATCGCCGGCGTTCTTGCCGCGGCCCTCGAGCTGCGGCCGGGCCTGGCGCAGCACGAGCTCGTCGAGCTTGCGTTGCTGGGCGTCGAGCGCGGCGTTGATGCGGTCGACTTTCTCCTCCAACAGCACGTCGCCGCGGCGGCGCTCCAGCTCCGCCAGCCGCTCGTCATTGGCGGATTTGAAATCCTCGAAGGTGGCGCGCAGCTCGTCCTGCGCGTCGACGGCGATGCCGGCCTTGGTTTCCGGGGCGTGATCGTCGGCGTAGATGCTCATGCAAGCGTCCTTTCGGTGGGATGGGATTTTTTGGCGTTTGAAGATCTCGACGTCCGGTGAGTTGAAGTCGCTACCGCAGCCGACTGAGAGCGATCGGTGCGCGCGCCACGCCGCGCAGCGCCTGTTTGCGATCGGCGCGGGCGCGCAGCGAGAGTCCCGCCACGCGCCCGCGCCGCGCCGGCCGCGCCGGTGCGTCCGCGGCGCCGCCTGGTTGCTGCCCCTGCAGTAATTGCCATTGCCGCTCGGCGGCGTCGCGCGCCGGCGATGGCCGCGCGACGTCCTTCACCGCGTTGACCCGGGCGCCCGCCAACAGCGGAAAGGTGACGATGGAAATCTCCCAGAGGTCGACCTGATGCAGCCGGCGGATCCGGGTCTTCGGATCGATCGCGCCGCGCACCGTGCGATAGCCGATCGACAGCCCGTCGATCGCGCCTTCGCGGAGCAGCGCCAGCAATTCGCGGCCGCGCGCCACGTCGGGGATCAGTTTTCCGCGCGCCCGCAGCCCGCGAAAATCCTCGATCAGTTCGAGCCAGATCCCGACCGGCTCGGCGGGGTCGTGCTGAAACAGCATCGGGATCTTGCGCAGGCCGCGGCTTCGCAGCGTCTGCGCAAAGGCGCCGGGCATCACCATGTCGCGGGCCTGATCCACCGCACCGAACAGGCTGGCATAGCCTTCGATGCTGCCGTCTTCCGACAGCGCGAGGCGCGATGGCGTAAGCAATGGGGCGTGCATCGGCATCCTCGCAAACTGAGGGGAACGGACTGAGGGTCGGGATTTGATTCGATGGCGATGACGCCCGGGCGGCACGGACCAGCGACTTTTCGGGCTGGATTGATGCGCTTCACGATTCCGAGGTCGTCATTTCGGGGCGCGAGCCGCGTCAGCGGCGAGCGAGCCCGGAATCTATAACCCCTGCAGGGGCTATAGATTCCGGACTTGCTCGTTGTTCGAACTCGCAATCCGGAATGACGACGGCATTTGGGTTGGATGCACCAATCCCACCCGAAACTGCTCTTGGCGGCACGCTGTCTCGATAACTACTTCGCGCGCGGGCGGCGCCGGATCCGCCGCGTCGCCGGCTTGGCAGGAGCGATCGGCAGGCGCGGCGGCGGGTTGAGGTGTGCGAGGAATTCGCGGAACGCGGCCAGATGATCGGTGTTGGATTTGGTCTCGCTGCGCAGCGCGCGCAGCACAGTGTGCAACGTATCCATCGCGGTCTCTCCTGTGCGACTATCGGATCGTGCGGTTCGATGTGTGGCGCGCCGGGTCGCAGGCGCGCCAGGGCGGTCCGGCGCGGCGGTTGAACGCTTCGAGTTCGCGGACGAAATCGTCGAAGCGGCGCGCCGCCGCGGCCAGTTCGCGCAACGCGAACCACAGCGCGAAGCTCGCCGCGCCGGCCCATAGCAGCAGCGCCAAGTGGGCCAGATCGCCGCGGGCGATGAAGGTGTCGATCAGGTCGGACATGGTTTTCTCCCTCTCCTATTCGGAGTGGGTGGTTGCGCACGAATTGCAGGCGTCAGGATGTGTGTGTCCCGGACCAGCCGTGGCGCGCCAGCGCCGCGGCGCAGAGCCGGGACCGTTACGGATGCGGCATTCGCCACGCGCTCGCCAAGTCAGCATCCGCTATGGCGCGGGGCTCGCTCAGCATCCGTAACGGCCCCGGCTCACGACGCGGCCTACCGGCCGCGCCGCGTCCGGGGCACGGTTCTTGCTGACGCCGACACAAAGCACGCCGCGCCGTCGGTTCGTCAGAATGTTGACGAAACGCGCCCTCTCGAATGCCCGCGCCCACCACCACCGTGTCCCGGACCAGCCGTGGCGCGCCAGCGCCGCGGCGCAGAGCCGGGACCGTTACGCATTCGGCGCTCGTCACGCCGGGCTCACGGCGCCGCCCCGCGCACCGCGCCGCCTCCACGGACGTCAACCGCGTCGATGCGCCGTCGTCGTCAACCGAGGTTCAGCTCTGAGGTCTCGCGGCGCCCGCGCAGCCGGTGCTGCCAGCCGCGCATCGATCCGCTCACGCCTTAGGCGTTGAGATAGATGTAGTTGTCGTCGGTCGGCGCGGGTTGCGGCCGCGCAGCACCGCTTGGTGCCGTCGGCTGCGGCTGCGGCTGCGTCGCCGGCGGCGGCCGCACGATGCGGCTTTCCAGATCGTCGCGGTTGACCTGCTCGACGAATTTGACGGCGAAGCCGCCGTTGAGATGCCGCACCACGCGTCCGACGCAGGCGCCGACCGCCAGCGGCGTGCCGACCTCCGGCTGCACGTCGGCCGAGATCGCCACCCCCGACACCGACATGTCGATGACGAAGCAGCCGTGGATGCTGCCGTCGGCGAAAGTCAGCGTCGAATGCGGCGTCGCCGGGATGATACGCGCCTGCCGCCTGGCGTCGCGCACGCTGGGATCGCGCTGCCTGGCTTCCAGCCAGGCGAGCTGATCGGCCAGCTTGCGCCGCAGCGCATGCGGCATCGCCAGTTCGAGCAGGAAGCCGCCCGGCATGGTGTCGCTGATGCGCCCCTCGAGCCGGCCGAATTCGCTGAAATACGAGGTGATATGATCGCCGATCCGGCCCACCACCGGCACCGCCATGATCATCCGGAACGGCGACACCCGGCTGGTACGGCAGGCGAAATTGCGCGGCTTGCCCTGCATGTCGTACCAATTCGCCAGCGTGTAATGGCCGCCGACCACCAGGTTGACGGCGCGCTGCTTGAGGAACTTTTCAACCGACACGCCGCCCCCCTTTTCTGCGTCGACCGCAACATAACCCTAGTCCTATTACCAGGTTCGTTCCGGCAGTCGGATTTGCCGGATTGCAGTTATCAAATCCTTCACCGGTCGCCTCAAGAGCGATCAAATCGGGCTCCGGCGGCCGGAGCACGCCGCGACGTCGGTTCGTCAGAACGTTGACGAAATACGTCATCGCGAATGCCTGCGTCCACCACCACCGTGTCCCGGACCAGCCACGGCGCGTAGCGCCGCGGCGCAGAGCCGGGACCGTTACGGATGCGGCATTCGCCACGCACTCGCCAAGTCGGCATCCGCGCGCGGCGCCGGGCTAGCTCAGCATCCGTAACGGCCCCGGCTCACGACGCGGCCCTGCGGGCCGCGCCGCGTCCGGGGCACGGTTGTTGGGGACGCCGACACAAAGTACGCCGCGCCGTCGGCACGCCAGACCGTAGACGAAACACGCCCTCTCGAATGCCCGCGTCCACCACCACCGTGTCCCGGACAAGCCGCGGCGCGCAAGCGCCGCGGCGCAGAGCCGGGACCGTTACGGAGTAAGCGTTGGCCACTCGCCAAGCCAGCATCCGCGCGCGGCGCCGGGCCCGCTCAGCATCCGTAACGGCCCCGGCTCACGACGCGGCCTACCGGCCGCGCCGCGTCCGGGGCACGGTTATTGGGGACGCCGACACAAAGCACGCCGCGACGTCGGTTCGGCAGACCGTAGACGAAGTCGCTAACTCAGCCGATCGCCGCCCGCGATCGGCGCGTAGCCGACCGCCTCGCGCTTTTCGTTCAACGTCAGGAACTCGGCGGCGCTGACCCGTTCCCACAGCGCGGCGCGATCCGACGCCAGCGCCTCGATGCGGTCGGTGTCGATCACCACGCGCAACTGATCGCCGAATTGCGGCGCCAGCCATTGCGCCAACGCAGCGCCGATCCGGTCGGCCAGCGGCAGCACGGTCTGCCGCCAGAAATTGCGGTTGGCTTCCTGGTAGTTGGCGAAGGTGTTGTCGCCCGGAATGCCAAGCAGCATCGGCGGCACGCCGAAGGCGAGCGCGATCTCGCGGGCAGCGGCGTGCTTGGCTTCGAGAAAATCCATATCCTTCGGCGACAGCGACATCGGCTTCCAATCCAGCCCGCCTTCCAGCAGCAGCGGCCGGCCGGCATTGAGTGCGCCCTGATAGGTGCCTTCCAACTCGCGCTTCAGCCGGTCGAATTGCGCATCCGACAGCACCGCGCCTTCCGCGGCGGCATAGACCAGCGCGCCGGAGGGCCGCGCCGAATTGTCGAGCAGCGCCTTGTTCCAGCGCGCCGCGGCGTTGTGGGTGTCGACCGCGACTGCGGCGGCTTCGATCGGTGCCAGACCATAGTGATCGTCGAGCGGATGGAAGAACGTCAGATGCAGGATCGGCGGCACCCCGCCGGCTTGCTGATCGAACCGCAGGCTGCGGCCACCGACAGAATAGTCGTAGGCCTCGGCCCAGCCGTCCGGCCCGGGCACCACTTTCATGCGGTCCGGCCGCAGCGCGTGGAGTTCGCGCACCGCGTCGTCGAGCGTCACCGCTTCAAGATAGCCATTGCCGGCGAGCAACAGATGCGCCACCAGCGTTTCCAACAAGGCAGCGCCGTCCTGCCGCGGATTGGGCCGCGCCAGCAGCTGCGCCAACGGATGGCCGTCGCGCTCCTGCGCGCCGTCGAAGATCAGATAGCGGCAGGCCGCGGCGTTCTCGGCGATCAGCCGCACGCAGCGATGCACGATGGCATTGCCGAGATAACCCTCGCGCGCCAGCCCCGCATAATCCCGCGGCGTCCACCGCGCCCGCCCGCCGGTCTCGAACGCCAGCAGCTTCGCGGTGCGCGACGCTTTGATCTCGGGCGTGGCGAGCAGATGTTTCAGCCGATTGAGCATGATCGTTGTTCCAGTATGATAAGTCCCGTGCCCCGGACGCGGCGCGGCCCGCAGGGCCGCGTCGTGAGCCGGGGCCGTTACGGATGCTGAGCTAGCCCGGCGCCGCGCGCCGATCCGGGCTTGGCGAGAGCGTGGCGAACGCTCACTTCGTAACGGTCCCGGCTCTGCGCCACGGCGCTACGCGCCGTGGCTGGTCCGGGACACGGTATACGTTGCGCCGCGCGCGGGATGCGAAAAGGGGCGCGCGAGCGACCCATCGCTCCCCCTCACAGCACCCGCACCCGCGGACCGGGGCTCGCGGCGGCGTGGGTCAGCGAGGCGACCGCCCAGACCAGCGCGTCGAGCCGGTCCGGCGAGCGGCCGGACGACAGCCCGGAGGCGGCGAAGTCGCACATCTCGTCTTCCAGCGCGGCGAAGCAGCCGGCGTGTTTCACCCGGCCCTGCTCGTACAGCGCCGCCACCGGCTCGGCGCGCAGCCACTTTCCGCGCGACGCTCGGACCGATCTCACCGGCACCGTGGCGTCGACCTCGCCGATCACCGCGCGCACCATCTCGCCGCCCTGGTTGACCTCGGCGACCAGCGCGTCGGCCTCGAGCCTGCGCCACAATGCGATCGCCTTGCTGGCCCACAGCGTCGGCGTCGCCGCCGCCACGGTGTCGTCGGCCAACACATAGACCGTGCCGGCCGCGCAAATCCCCGCCGCGACGATGCCGCAGGCGTCGGCGCGCTTGCCGGAGGACGCCGGCGGATCGATCGCGACCACGATCCGGGTCAGCGCCGGCGCGTCGTCGACCCGACAACTCTCCAGCAGCGCGCGCGACCACAGCGCGTCGGCGCGGTCCTCGATGATCTCGCCGTCGAGCTCCTGACGCCCGAGCCTAGTCCCCTGATAGCGCGCCATCACGCCTTGCAGAAAGGTCGGCGCCAGGTTGAAGGCGTTGGCGCGGGTCGGCGCCCGGGTGGTGACGCAGGCCGGATCGCCCAGCAGCCGTTTCAACAGCGCGGTCGGCCGCGGCGTCGTGGTGATCAGCTGGCGCGGCTGCGGCCCCAGCCGCAGCCCGAATTGCAGCATGTCGAACGCGGCTTCGGCGTAGCGCCATTTCGCCATCTCGTCGGACCAGGCGCAGGCGAATTGCGGCCCGCGCAGGCTCTCCGGATCGTCGGCGGAGAACGCCTGCGCCACCGCGCCGTTGCTCCATTCCAGCCGCTTGCGCGACGGCATCCAGCTCGGCCGCTCATGCCGCGGATGCACCGCGAGCAGCCCGGAGACGCCTTCGATCATCACCTCGCGGACGTCGTGCTCGGTCTCGCCGACCAGCGCGATCCGCGACACCGCCCGCTCGGCGAACGGCGCAAGACCGAGCGCCTGCGCGCGGATCCATTCGGCGCCGGCGCGGGTCTTGCCGGCGCCGCGGCCGCCGATCAACAGCCAGCTCAGCCACGGCGCGCCGTTCGGCGCGAGCGGCGGCGGGCGCTGGTGATCATGCGCGAAGACGTCCCATTGCGCGTTGAGGAAGCCGAGTTCGGCCTCACTCATCCCTTGCAGCAGGAAATTCCGCTGCGACGGCGACCAATTGCTCCAGTCGTCGCGAAAGCGCGCGCCGGAACTCGTCGAGGTCGCGGGGGATGGCGTCGTCATCGGCGGCTCTCGATTGCTCGGCGGCGCGCATCCGGCGCAACTCGCCCAAGGTCTTGGTCAGGCTGGCCAGCGTGCGGGCGCGGCGCTCGGCTTCGCTGCGCTGTTCGGGTTTGAGATGGCTGCCGCCGACGATCGCCTCGATCTGGGTGATCTCGCGCTCGATCGAACGGGACACCCGATCGAGCAGTTTCAAGCCGCTGGCCGGCTCCGGATCGTCGACCCGGTCGACCGCGGTGCGGCTGACGCCGCTTGGCCCGCGGGTCTTGCGCGGCGCGGCCGGCGCGGCCGGTGCGGCGACGGCTTCGTCTTCCGCAGCGCTCGGCGCGGGCGTCTCGGCGGCTGTCTCGGCGGCCGTCTTGGTCGCTGTCTTGCTGACTGTCTTGCTGACTGTCTTGCGCGCCGTCTTGCGCGCCGGTGTGGCGACCTTGTTCGCAGGCTTCTTCGCCGGCTTGGCGACGAGTTGCTCTGCGGCCGGCTCCGCGCTCGCCTCGGCGGCTGCAGCCAGCGCCTGCGCCCGCTTGGCGAGCCTGACGCCGACCTCGTCGTGGTCGTCGACGACCAACGTCGCGTCGGCCCGCTTGCAGGTCTTCGCCAGGGTTTGCCGCCGCGCCGCCACGCTGGCGCGCAGCTTGGCTGCCGCGGCGGACGTCGTCGACTTGCCGGAACGGCTGCCTCGCGTGGCAGACGCAGCTGTGCGCCGCGCCGACGGCTTCGCCGGCGCGGTCTTTCGGATCACGGTCATCGCTCAAGCCTGTGCGAGTTGTGTGGCTCTCGCCGCTGGGTCAGATCCTCAGGTGCGGAAGAACACGAACCACACCACACCCAGAATCAGCACCGCCAATCCGAGCGAGATCGTCAGCAGCGCCAGCACCGACGGGCCGGGTTCGGCCTGGCGAGCCTCGGTCGGAGTTTCAACGATCCGGCCTTGTTGCTTGTTTGCCATTGCTGCCCTCATCGCTGGAGTGACCCCGTCGTGCGGAGCTGACAACCAACGCGGCATCAAGACTGATGTTCCGGCAAATGCTTAGCGGCGATCGCGGGGGCGATCGGCCCAGCCGCCCCGCCGCAACACCCAATTCTGGAGCATGGCGAAACCCTAGCCCGGCAGCGTCACGCTGTCAAGGGATATTTTCCTAGAACGGAGCGGCGCGGTCACAGTCGCATCCCGAACCGCGCCAGCATCCAGACCATCGCCAGATACGACAGCATGGTCAGCACGCAGCTTGCCGCCAGCGTCGGCCAGAAGCCGATGCCGGCGCGCAGCATCGCCGGCATCAGTAGGAACATCGGCAACGACGGCAGCACGTACCAGAACGTCGATTCGGCGTGCGCGGCGATCCGCGCCGCGTCGCCGGTGTCGCGCCACAGCCACAGGATGCCGAGCAGCGAGACCAGCGGCAGCGACACGATCAGCGCCCCGAAACCCGGACTGCGCCGGGCGACTTCGGAGACCACGCCGACGATCACCCCCGACAGCAGGCATTTGACGATGAAATACACCATGCCGCAGCCTAGCAGGCCCGCGGCGATCGCCCAACACGGCGATGCGTCGCTCGCACGACCAACTCAGGCGGCGGAGTCTGCCGACCCGCCGCGTCGCGTCAGTCCACCAGCAGCATGACGAAGCCGATGGCCGGCGCCAACACCATGCCGAGCGCCACCAGCGCGGTCAGAGAAGCCAGCCGCTTGCGAAACGCCAGATCCGGCGTTCCCAGCAGAATTTCGGTTTGAAGACGATGTCGTCGCATTGCGCCCCCGCGTGATCTTGCCGTTGCGGGCGTTGATACATCGCACGCGCTAAAAACCTTGCCGGAAAGTGGCTCGGATTCGGGCACGGCCGTTAGTGATGATTAATGCCGGCGGCCAAGCGGCGATCCGCCACCGCGACGCGGCGAAGCGCTTAGTGGATCGCCGATCCGACCGAGGTGTATTTGGCCGTGACGGCGGTGCCGATCGTCTGCACCGCGCCCAGAATGACGATGCTGAGGCCCGCCGCGATCAGCGCGTATTCCAGCGAGGTGGCCCCGGACCGATCGCCGAGAAACTTGCAAAGCAAACGCCGCACCGCACACTCCTGTCGATGGTTCGCGGCTTCGGCCGCGCGGGTGCGGAAAGCCTAGCCAGCAATGGTTGCCGGAACCTTCAACCGCCGGCTCGCGGTTGCTGTGTGGCGCGGCGGCACCATGGATTTGCGCGCTAGCCTCAACGGACTCTTAACATCGCGACGCCCGCCGCGCGGTCGGCGCGGCGGGCGTCGGGCTTGCTGGTGCCGGCGAGCGACGCGCCGGAGCGCGCCGCGCCGTCGGATTATGCCGCCCGCACGGTTTCGAGGAAGCGGCCGACCTCGAGCCGCAAGCGGTTGCTGTCGCGCGACAGCGATTGCGCGGCCGACAGCACTTGGCTGGAGGCCGAGCCGGTTTCGCTGACGCCGTGTTGCACGTCGACGATGTTCGACGACACCTGCTGGGTGCCGAGCGCCGCCTGCTGCACGTTGCGGGAGATTTCCTGCGTCGCCGCGCCCTGCTCTTCGACCGCCGAGGCGATAGTGGAGGAAATCTCCGACATCTTGGCGATGGTGCCGCCGATCTCCTTGATCGCCGTCACCGACTCGCCGGTGGCGGCCTGGATCCCGGCGATCTGCTGGCTGATCTCGCCGGTGGCTTTGGCGGTCTGCTCGGCCAACGCCTTGACCTCAGAGGCAACCACCGCGAAGCCGCGGCCGGCTTCGCCGGCGCGGGCGGCCTCGATCGTAGCGTTGAGCGCCAACAGGTTGGTTTGCCCGGCGATGGTGTTGATCAGTTCGACGACGTCGCCGATCCGCGCCGCGGCGTTGGTCAGGTCGCTGACGCTGGCGTTGGTCTTGCGCGCCTGCTCGACCGCGTCATTGGCGATCCGTGCGGATTCCTGCACCTGCCGGCTGATCTCGTGCACCGACGACGCCATCTCCTCGGTCGCCGAGGCCACCGATTGCACATTGGTCGAGGCTTGCTCGGAAGCCGCGGCCACCGCGGTGGTGCGTTCCTGCGAGCGCGCCGAGGTGGCCGTCAACGTCGTCGCCGAGGCTTCCAGTTCGGTCGCGGCCGACGACACCGTATGGACGATCTCGCCCACGGCGGATTCGAACGCATCGGCGAGTTGGTGCATCGCCGCCTTGCGCTCGGCCTCGAGCTTGCGATCGGCGTCGGCCTTTTCGGCGGCTTCGCGCTTGGCCTTCTCGTCCAGCATCAGCTTGATGCCGTTGACGGCGTTGGCGGTCTCGCCGACTTCGTCACCGCGATCGGTGCCGGCGATCTCGATCGCCTCGCCGCGGGCGAGACCCTGCAGATCGGTGACCAGCTGGCCGAGCGGACGGGCGATGCCGAATTGCACGATCGCAAAGGCCAGCGCCAACACCGCGAGGAACGCGCCGCCGACCGTCAAGAAGGTGGTGCGGATCGTGCTGACGACGTCGGCCGACGCCGCATCGGAGCGCGCGTTCAGATCCTTGTCGAGCGCGACGGTGATCTGCGCCATGCGATCGCGCAACGCCTGGTTGTCGGCGCCCGCGGCCTTGGCAAGTCGTGCGGCTTCCTCATTGTTGTTGGCCAACGCGGCCTTCTCGATCGGCGGATACTTCCTGGTCATGATGTCCTCGAACATCCGCGACACCTGGTCGAAGTCCGCGGCATAGGCCGGCAGGGCCTTCTTGGCGACGGCGATGTAGTCGACGAACTCCTTTTGGTTCGCCGCGATCTCGCGGCTGGTCTTCTGCATGTCCGCCGCTTCGGTCTCGGCGATGATCTCCCATGACAGCCGGCCGAAATTGTAGGCCCGGGCGTTGGCGCGGAAATTCGCCTTCATGCCCTGCACGTCCTTGTCGAGCATCTCGGCGTACAGCCGATCGATCTCCGTCATCTTCGCGGTGGCGTACCACAGGCCGCAACCGACCACGACGCTGAGCAGCAGGAGACAGGCCAGAATCTTGTAGAGGATTTTCACATTCGAGAGCTTCATTGTGATTCCCATTGCGGCGGCTCGCGCGCAGCAAGCTGCGGAGCCGGATTTCGTTATGATGCTGGTTCGGCCCGTTGAGTCGGAGCGCGCTCTGTTGATGACGCCGACCAAGCATGCCCTCTTGATCACTCGCTATTAGGCGTGATCAATCGTTCCAACTTCGTAAAACCACGAGCCGCGGTTCGAACCGGAAAACGCCTGCCTCGCGCTGCTTTTGGTAGTTCGAACGCAACAATCTTCCGAGAATGTCAGTTTCGTGAATCGAGCGCTCACTGAGTGCCCCGACTACCAATATTGCGCCCCGGATCGCCGGATCGGCACCATCACTTCGAGGCTTGCTGCGCGCATTCGCCGCACGCGATCGGAGACACCAGAACTAATCATGGTCGATCGCAAACGCTGCCGCGGCTGTGTCGCTATTCGGCGAGATCCGGCGTGACGGCTGGTCCGGCCAGCGGCAGCTCTTCCATCACCACCATGCACAGCGCCGCGGTGGCCATCAGCGCGGCGGAGGCGGCGAACACGTAGCGGAACGCCGCCACCATGTCGGCGGCAGGGATCCCGCCCACCGCGTGGCGGTGTTCGGCACCGAAGGAAATTCCGCCGCCGAGCGAACCGAGCAGGATCGTGGTGAACGCCGCCACCGTGAACGACGCCATCAGCGCGCGAAAGAAATTCATCGCCCCGGTGGCGGTGCCGACCTGCGGCCGCGGCACCGCGTTCTGGATCGACACCAGGCTGATCGAGAACACCGTGCCGAGCCCGATCGCCAGCAATCCCAGCCCGATCAGCAGCGCCCACAGCGGCAGCGGCGTCGCCAACGCCAAACCGCAGGCCATCGCCGCCGAGAAGGAGTTGCCGGCGATCGCCACCCGCTTGTAATGCGTCCAATGCGTGGTCGCGCGGCCGGCGAAGGCGGCGCCGAGCACCGACACCGCGACGATGGGAATCAGCGCCAGTCCGGAGGCGCTGGCGCTCAGCCCATAGACCACTTCGTAATACAGCGGCATGTTCACGGTGAGACCGATCAGCACGCCCATGCCGCAGCCGCCGGCGGCCATCGCAAAGGGCACCACCGAGCCGGACATCAGTTGCAGCGGCAAAAACGGCTCTGCGGTGTGCAACGCATGCCAAACGAACAGCAGCGCCAGCAACGCCGCGGCGCCGGCCATCGCCAGAATCGTCGGCGACGCCCAGGCCAGCCGCGTGCCGCCCCAGGTCAGCACCAGCATCACCGCCACCGCCGCGGCCATCAGCAACAGCCCGCCCATCCAGTCGACCTTGCGGCGGCGATGAAACACCGGGATCTTGCCCATCTTCGGCAGCAGCAGCGCCAGCGCGCCGACCCCGAGCGGCAGGTTGATCCAGAAAATCAGCGACCAGTGCAGATGTTCGGCGAACACCCCGCCGATCACCGGTCCGCCGATCGAGGCGGCGACCCAGACTCCGGAGAAATACGCCTGGTACTGGCCGCGTTCGCGCGGGGTGACCACGTCGGAGATCACGGTCTGCACGATCGGCAGGATGCCGCCGCCGCCGAGCCCCTGCAGCACGCGCGCGACGATCAGCACGCTCATGTTCGGCGCCACCGCGCACAGCACCGAGCCGGCGATGAACAGACCCATCGCGCTGATGATGGTGGCGCGGCGGCCGAAGATGTCGCTCAGCGTGCCGAACACCGGGGCCATCGCGGTGGACGCCAGCAGATACGCGGTGATCACCCAGGACAGATTGTCGACGTCGTGGAACTGGCGCCCGATGGTCGGCAGCGCGGTGGCGACGATGGTCTGGTCGAGCGCGGCCAGGAACATCGCCAGCAACAGGCTGAGCAGGATGCCGCGGACTTCGGCGCGGGTCAGCGGCGCGGCGGGCGCCAGCGGCGGCGCGGCGATCATCGCCACATCGATATCGCCGGGCGCCGCCGGCGGCGCGATCGGCGCCGGCAAGGCGCGCTGCTGGGCCGATTCGCGGCCCTGGCTCTCGGACGTGGACATACGGTGGCGCAAACTTCAGGCTGAAATGAAAGGGCGGGATGGAATCACGGCCTGCGGCGCCGCATATTGCGAACGTAACCTGCTAACGATTAACGGCCCAGCCGAGGGCGCGCATAGGTGTGTCCCGCGCCCGCGCGGATCGTTCACGGCCGCGTGACTGTTCGCTGCGCGACCGCAGCGCCTGACTGCTCACGAAGCCCTGCGAAGGCCCGCGCGAAGCAGAGGCCCGCGCCACGCCGAGATCGTCATGGCAATTGCCCCCGCCGCAAGCGGGGCGAGCGCACCAGCTACAGCGCCACCGGGTCCAGCAGGTCGATCAGATGCGGCTGTTGCGGCTCGACCGTCACCACCTTGGCGGCGAAGTCTGGATGGGCCTTGAAGAACGCCGCCAGCCCGTGCTTGGCCGGCGACCAGTTCTCGCGCACCGGCTTGGCGGGATTCTTCTTGTGGCGGTTCTTCTCCTTGGACTGCTCCTTGGTCCAGTCGGCCTTGCGCGCGACGTCGATGTCGTCGATCGGATAGGTCAGGTGGATGGTGTAATCATCGTCGGTGCCGCGGGCGTCGAGCAGCATCTGCAGCGTGTTGCGTTCCGGATTGCCGTGCTCGCCATCGCCGGAAAATACGTAGTGATCGGCGGTGACGCGCTTGAAGAATCCGGTTTCCATATTGTTGTCGCTGCCGTGATGCGGCACCTTGAGGATCTCGAGATGCAGCTTGCCGCCTTTCTTGAGCAGCCCGACCAATTCCATGCCTTCGATGATCTTGTCGCCGCGGGCGTCGCCGGTCAAAAGGATGCGCTTGTTCTGCAGTTCGGCGAGCACCACGATGCTGGAGAGGTTGGGCACCGATTGGTCGACATAGGCCGCCAGCGCCGCCTCCGGGGTCTTCTTCTTGCCGGCCTTCTGGGCGCGCAGCCATTTGTCGTGCGCGGCCTGCAGCGCCTGCAGCTCCTGCTGCATCGGCCCGATCACCGCCACCTTGAGGCCGCCGGCGAGCGCCACCGGCTTGGCGGCCGGTTTGGCCAGGATCAGGTCGCCCTTGAATTTGTCGTTCGGCTTCCACTTCAGCTTATCGGCGTTGTCGCGCAGGGTGCGTTCCTGCGGAATGCTGGCGAGCAGTTCGATGGTCTGCTGCTCCACCTCGCGTTCCGGATCGAGTTCTTGCAGCACCGCCGGGCTGTCGAGCCCGGCCAGCACCGACGCGGTGCCGAACCCCGCGGTCAAGGCGCCGGGCTTGGTGCCGAGCAGATCGTCGAAGCTGTTATGCCACAGGGTTTTCACCTTGAGCTTGAGATCCGCGGTCTGGTGCAGTTGCTCCTCGGACAATTCGATGATGCCCCGGATGTGATCGTCGTCGATATGGCTGACCATCACCACGTCGAGCGGCAACGGCTCGGTCTCGTCGATGCCGCGCGCGCCGCGCACCAATTCCAGCCGCGGCTTCAATTGCGGGGCGTAGACATCGGACGGGCCGCCATCGATCAGGATCAGATGCGGGTCGTCGTCGGAGCCGTAATGCAGCATCAGACAATCGCCCTTGCGCGCCGGCAATACGTCGAGACTGAAATGCATCGCTCCCTCCCTCAAATCGATTGAAAGGCCCGCAGCACGTCGAGCATGCCGTGGCCCTGAAAGGTCTTTTCCCGCCCGAGATCGGTGGCGCTGTCGCACAGGATGCGCTTGACCCGGCGCGGTTGTCCGATCAATTCCTCGTAGCGCGCCAGCAACATCGCCGCGGCGCCGGAGACGTGCGGCGCCGCCATGCTGGTGCCGGATTCGGCGCCCCAGCCGTGGTCGAGCACCGTGGACTGCACCCGCTCGCCGGGGGCCACCAGATCCGGCTTCAGCCGGCCGTCGCCGGTCGGCCCGCGGCTGGAGAAGAAGCTGACGCCGTAGGTCTGCGGCCAGTTGCCGTGGGTCGAGCCGACGGTGATGACGCCGTCGCCATTGCCGGGATCGGTGATGCTGAACGCCGCGTAATTCTCGAAGATGCCCTCGTTGGTTTCGAATTTCTGGAAGCCGCGGTTGCCGGCGGCGGCGACCACCACCACGCCGCTGTCGACCAGCCGTTCGCATTCGTTGCACACCGGGGTGCGCCCGCAGGCGTAGTTGCGGACGTTGTGCGGGATCGACAGGCTGAGATTGGCGCCGTGGATGATGATGTAGTTGTGCCGCTCGTTGACGTAGCGGATGTATTGCAGCGCCGCGATGATGGCGAATTCGGTGTCTTCCAAACTCTTGCCGAGCACGCGGAAATCATACAGCCGGATATCCGGGCACATGCCGTCGGCGAGGCCGCCGCCCTCCGGCAGTTCGCCGCCGGTCTTGTCGGCGCCGAGAATGCCGGCAACGTGGGTGCCGTGCGAACTGGCCGGCGGCGGCGCAGGCTGCTTCAGCGTGATCAGCTTCTCGACGATGCCCCAGTCGATCGGCTTGCCGGCGCCGGCGTCGGTTGCCACCTTCTTCAGATATTTGACCACCTCAGCTTTCGGCCGTCCGGTCGCCGCGGCAAGCTCCTGGCATTCGACATCGTCGAGATCGTCGATGTCGTTGCTGACGATCTCGCGGATCTTGCTGAAGTCGAAGGTCTTGCGCACCCGCGATGACGGGATCGGCGGCTCGCCGGGTTTCGGTTTGTTCAGCGCCACCTGGAACGCCGGGTGGGTACCATCGATCCCGGAATCCAGCACCGCCCAGATGATCGACTTGCACTTCACCCGAAACAACGCGTGCACCGCATCGGCCTTGACCGACGGAACCGAGCGATCCAGCGCCAACTCCGCCTTGCGATTGAGCGAGACCTGAAAGATCAGACCCGGATTGCTGTCGGGATCATCCTCCGGGTCGCTGGGCGCTTTCGCCGCGGTCGCCTGGCTTGCGGCCTGCACCGTTTCGTAGAGTTCGACCATGCCGCTGATGATCTCGGGGATATGATTTTTATAGAGACGCAACGCCTGCGCGATCTCCAGCTTCGGCCGTTTGTCCAGCGGCGTCGCCGGGTCGTCGAAATCCTGCGGCCGCGGCTGCCGCTCGGTCCAATAGATCAGTCCAGCGAGCGCGATGTAGCGGTCGAGCGAAGTGATGGTCAGGGCCGCCGCATCGCCGCGCGGTTTGCCGGCGTCGAGGTCGAGCAGTTGCGTGAGCACCTCGGGCGCGGTGCCGCCGATCCGGCCCTGCACCTGCGGCTGAAACCACCATTGCGTCAGCGGCACCACCACCCGCAACACCTCCTCGAAGGTCAGCTTGGCGGCGACCAGGCCCTGCAGATAGGCGATCTTCGGCCGCGCCTTCGGATGGATGTCCTTCACCGCCTTCGAGACCCGCAACGCGACGTCGGCGGCGGTGGCATCCTTGTGCGGGGTGATCAGTAGATCCTGCGGCCGTCCGGGATCGGCCGCATAGGCCGCCCAGACGTCGCCGAGCAGCGGCGAATCCTGCAGCACGCGGCGGTCGTCGGCGGGACCGAGCAGGATGGTCTCGACCAATTCCGGCGGAATCGAGAACTGCCGCGGCGTGGGCGTTGCGGCGGCTTCTGCCCCCGAGGCGGAGGGCTGCACTGTTGCATCGTCGGTCGCGGCGGCGGGTCGCCGGCGTCGCGGCGGCCGCGGGCTTTGGCTCTTGCGTCCGGCACTCTTCTTCGCCATTGGCAGCTCCATCGTGCAGCGCGGCGACGGCAGTCAGACGAGATCACCCACATGGCAACAGGCGCGGTCGGCAACACAATCAGCGGCGGTCCTGCCGCGGCGATCAGACCCCTGCCTTCGGATAGGGAAACGCCGGCTTGGGCTGCAGGTCTGGATCGACATATTTGCGCAACGCCGCGTCGGCGATCGCATAACCCCAATTGATCAGCCGTTGCTGGGTCAGATCGTCGAGCCGGGCCAGCCGGGTCGCGATGTTGGCCAGTTCGGTGGTGCGCGGCAGCGGGCAATCCAGCGCGTCGTGCAGATGATACTCGGCGATGTCGGCGCGAATCCCCCAATAGGTGCCGTTGCGCCCGGTCGGATCGTCCGGATTGTCGGCGCCGCGCTGATAGGAATCGATCAGCTGGCGGACCCGCAGCGCGCGGACCTGGCTGTTGATCAGGTTGAGCACCCGATAGGCCTGCCGCAGCCAATCGGTCGGCGGCGATTCCTCCGCGGCGGTCTTGCCGCCGGCGTCGGAGACCAGGATGGTCTTGTAGCGCTTCCAGGCGGTTTCCAGCCCGAGATTGTCGTAGACCCCGCCGTCGGTGAGGATGACGTCGGTGGTGAATGGCGGCCGCTGCAGGTCGTCGCCGGTTTTCGGCACGAAATCGGCGTTGCTGAGCGACAGCCGCGCCGGCGACAACACCGGCGGAAACGCCGAGGAGGCCGCCACCGCCTGCGCCAACGCCAGCGTCGGCGATTTCACTTCGCCGACCCGGTAGTCCCACATATACGGCTTGGAAAACCGCCACAGCACGGTGGACTGCATGTTGGTGGCGTTGATGACGAAGCGCGGCGCGTCCGGCAGATCCTGCAGCGTCTTGCCGTTGAACAGCGCCGAATCGTAGGCCTTGGCGATCCGGCCGGCGACGCCGCCGGGCAGCAGCAGGCCGAGGATCACCGCCGGGATGTCGATGGTGGTGGATGCCAGCGCCCGCAGCGGCGTCACCACTTTGGGCACGAACTCGCTTTGCACGGTGCCGGGGGCAAAGCTGAGCTGCGACCATTGCAGCCCGAGGAAGCCGGCGGTGATCGAACCGCCGGAGACGCTGGAGATCCGCTTAAGCTTGCTGAGCCAGCCGCTCTCATACAGCCGCCACAGCGCGCCGATGTGAAACACCATGGCGCGATAGCCGCCGCCGGACAGGCACAAGGCCGGCGCGTTTTCGGGCTGCTCGGATTCGGAATCGCCGGGAATCAGTCGGACAGGAATGTCGCTCATGCGACGGCCCTCGGTGCAGCGCCCGTGCGATCGCGGGCGCGTTGCTAAGAACTGACGACGGGCAGACTAGCGCGTGATGCTTGCAAAGGGAAGCGGATACACCAACGATGATAGTTCGGAGCGATTTCCGTCCACGGTTTCGTGCTACGCGGCGGCAGGCAGCCTGCTACCAGCCGCTACGCCGGCCGCTTCTTCAGCCGGGCACGCTTCGGCAGCAGCCCCGGCCACTGCACGATGTGCTGTTCGAGGTGCTCGTCGTTGACGTCGAGTTCGGTGCCCTGCACCCGGCCGCGCACCGAGACGCCCGCCTCATGCACGGTGTTGGGATCGCCGGAAATCAGCGGGTGCCACCAATACAGATCGCGGCCTTCGGCCACCAGCTTGTAGGCGCAGCTCGGCGGCAGCCAGTTCAGGGTGCGGACATTGGCCGGGTCGAGCCGCACGCAGTCCGGCACCTGGTCGGAGCGGTTCGCATAATCCTTGCAGCCGCACAGCCCGGCGTCGAGCAGCCGGCACGACACATGGGTGAAATAGATCTTGCCGGAGTCCTCGTCCTCGAGCTTTTCCAGGCAGCAGCGCGCGCAGCCGTCGCACAGGCTCTCCCATTCGGGCCCCGACATCTGTTCCAATGTCTTGGTTTTCCAGAACAATCCCTCCTGCGCGGAGGGCTTTTTGGCGGGTGCGGTCATGCCGTTGAATGTTTCCGAGGTGGGCGCCCACGACGACGTTTGGGTTTGGGCGGGTTCTGCACCGGCTGGCTGTTCCGGCGGCTGCTCAGCCAGCGCAAGATCGGCTCGGCCGGTTTACGAATCTCCGGGCTGAAGTCCAGCAGAAACTGCTGGCCGCGCACATAGCCGACAAAAGCCGCATAGAGCGGCGCCTGGCGTTCCGCCTGACCGGACTCGACGAACCAGCCGATCAGCTTTTCGCCATAGCCGCGGGCTTCGGCAATGCGCAGAAGGCGCAGAAGATCCTCGAAAAACGTCGACCGGAGCTGGTCTTGATCGCCGGCGAGCGCTTCTTGAAGATGTAGCATGGCGGCGCCGAAATTGTCGCTGGAGATTTCAACGGCGGCGTCCAGCAGTTCCCGTCCGACCGGAGGGAGTTCGCCAAGCGCAGCACGGAGCGGCGCGAGTTCCGCCATCCGGCCCTCGCCCACCGCCTCGAGCGCTTCCAGATACAGCGGATGCCAATTTGCGCGGCCCTCGGACATCGCCTGCGATTTCATTTTCGCGAGTTCGGCCGCCGCGCAGAAGCTGCTCAGGAACGCCGTCAGCCAATAGATCTTCTGCCGCGTGCGCCTCGTGCCGTGGCGCATCAGGTACCAGATGTTGAAGAACCGCTCGACCAGCTGATAGCCGGCGCGCGCGCCCGACGTCTCCACCTCTTCGACCAGGCCGTCGCGCTTCAGCCTGTTGAGCTGCGGCGAAATGGTCGTAACGTCGACCGCGGTCGCCAGGCTGAGATCGTGCGAGGTGATCGGGTGCCAGTGCAGCGCGATGGCGTCGATCACCGCGCGTTGCAGATCGGTCTGATACTCCTCGACGCGCGCCTTGTAGAACGGCGTCAATTGATCGAGCAGCACTTCGAGATCGGAAAACACCGTGTCGCTTTCGCTGCGCTCGAGCAATTGATAGACCAGAGTCAGCACCCGCGGGTTGCCCCCGGTCAACGTGTGCAGCGTGCGGATTCGTTCGGGCTCCCGCGCAAGAATTTCGCTGACCGCCTTGCCGGCTTCGCCGCGGGCTTGGGCCAGCCGGTTCATGCACTGCAGCAGTTCGGCTTCCGAGAGCGGATCCAGCATGTGCGGATGAAAGAATTCGTAGAACGCGGCATCCCGCTCGCCCGACTGGCGCAGCAGCTGCGTGGCCGCGCCGAACAGCACCGGGCCGCCGGGCGCTTGCAGAATCCGCCGCAACTCCCAGTTCTGTTCGGCCGACAAAGCATCGAGGATCAGATCGAGATTATCCACGAACAGCACCGGCCGGCCGCCGAGCCGCTTCGACAGCGCCAGGAACGCCTCCATGGCGGAGTTCGAGTCGCGCCACTGCGGCGTCAGCAGGCTGCGATCGATCTCGGCCGCGACATCCGCCTTGGCTTCGCTCTCGCACCATTCGGCGAGCGACTCCGCGCAATTGCGCCAGAACGCATCCAGCGAGCGGACATTGTATTGCTCCTCGCGAAACGTCAGCGGGATGAAGCGCTGCCGCAGCGCGGGCTCGCTGGAAATGCCGATCGCCAAACGCCGCAGTAGGCTGGTCTTGCCCATGCCGCGCGGTCCGACGATGATGTGATGCTCGGCCAGCTCCGGCATATCGCGCAGCTTGTCGAGCAGGAACGCGACGAAATCGCCGCGCGCGACGAAGCCGGCCAGGAACGTCTCGTCGTCGAGACGGCGCGGATCGTAGATCGCCATGCCGAGCGTCGTCATGAGCAGATGTACTTCTGCCAGTAGCGGCGTAACAGACCTGAGCGAAACCGCAACTTGCACAAGTGATCAAGAAAACCCGGCGTTGCCTTGATGGGATAGCCGTCGAAATCTCCGGCGATTAGTTGCCGCAGGCAGTGTGCAAGCTGCCCCTTGGCGCGTTGCGCAAGTGTTCCGGCCTCTTCGATCTTCTTGCGGAGGTCGCGAAGAAATTTGTCTTCGGCGCTCATGCCCTCGACATCGCAAAAGATCGTCAGCCAACCTTGCGCGGTCAGCCGCCTTTCCACGTCGTGCATCAACCAGGTCTTGCCGACGCGACGCGGCGCCAGCATTTGGGCGCTGTGGCCAGCCTCCAACAGCCGCAGAAGTTCTTGGGTCTCCGATTCACGATGCGCCATCCCCCCCTCTTCCTTCTACCATGCCCGCCCGCCCAACTGAGTGAGTGAGTGACTGCCCCCGCCCCCGACCGACCGACTGACCGACTGACCGACTGACTGACCGACTGACCGACCGATCGACCGACCGATCGACCGACTGACCGACCGACCGATCGACCCGACGCACAAGGCAACATTGCATTTATTCAATGCCGAATAAGTTCATTTTTGAAAATATCCTATTTTAAATAATATCACGGTACCGGAGTGCCTGTTGCGAGTTTAGCCGGCTGAGCCGAGTGTCCCTCTTGGTCAGACCTAGGCGGTCCGTTACAAAGGTCGTTGAGTCCCCGGGCCACCACATCGGCCTTGGGTTTGCCGCAACATTCCAGCAAGACGTCTTGCCGGCGCCGTTTCGCGCCTCAAACGCTGCAAGTTAGGTTCCCGGTGCGTCAGATCGTGCCACCCCAGTGGAAGACCAAGATCCGGCATTTCTTGCTGGATTTCGATGCGCGCATTGATTCCACGCTGTTTTCTTCGCTGGTCGGGTTGCGCGAACTGTACGAGCGGTTCTCCACCTTCATGGACCGCTTCCATGTCGGCCGCTGGAAGCGCTGGGTGTTCATCGAGCCGTTGTCGGAGGCCGCCACCATCGGGCTGTGCGGACTGATCCTGATGCTGGCGCTTGCAGTGCCGGCGTTCCGCGAGACCGCCGACGACGACTGGCTGAAGAAATCCGATCTGGCGGTGAGCTTCCTCGATCGCTACGGCAATCCGATCGGCAATCGCGGCATCAAGCACAACGACTCGATCCCGCTGGAAGACTTCCCGGACAATCTGATCAAGGCGACGCTCGCCACCGAAGACCGCCGCTTCTACGATCATTTCGGCATCGACATCGCCGGCACCGCGCGCGCGCTGGTTACCAACGCGCAGGCCGGCGGCGTGCGCCAGGGCGGCTCCTCGATCACCCAGCAACTCGCCAAGAACCTGTTCCTGTCGAACGAGCGCACCATCGAGCGCAAGGTCAACGAGGCGTTCCTGGCGATCTGGCTGGAGACCCGGCTGACCAAGAACGAAATCCTCAAGCTCTATCTCGACCGCGCCTATATGGGCGGCGGCACTTTCGGCGTCGACGGCGCGGCGCATTTCTACTTCAACAAGTCGGCGCGCGACGTCAATCTCGCGGAGTCCGCGATGCTGGCCGGGCTGTTCAAGGCGCCGACTAAATACGCCCCGCACATCAACCTGCCGGCGGCGCGCGCCCGCGCCAACGTGGTGCTCGACAACATGGTCGAGGCCGGCTTCATGACCGAAGGCCAAGTGTTCGGCGCCCGGCGCAACCCCGCCACCGCGGTCGATCGCCGCGACGAGAATTCGCCGAACTGGTATCTCGACTGGGCGTTCGACGAGATGCGCAAGCTGGTCGACACCTTTCCGAAATCCTATGTCGAGCGGGTGTTCGTGGTGCGCACCGCGATCGACATGAACGTGCAGCGCGCCGCCGAAGCCGCGATCGAAGACCAGCTGCGGCAATTCGGTCGCGACTATCACGCGACGCAAGCCGCCACCGTGGTGTCCGATCTCGACGGCGGCATCCGCGCCATGGTCGGCGGCCGCGATTACGGCGCCAGCCAGTTCAACCGCGCCGTCGACGCCTATCGGCAGCCGGGTTCGTCGTTCAAGCCTTATGTCTACACCACCGCGCTGCTGAACGGCTTCAAGCCGACCTCGATCGTGGTCGACGGCCCGGTGTGCATTGGCAATTGGTGCCCGCAGAACTACGGCCACTCTTATTCCGGCGCGGTGACGCTGACCCAGGCGATCACCCATTCGATCAACGTGGTGCCGGTGAAGTTGTCGATCGCGCTCGGCGGCAAGTCGCCGAACCCGGCCAAGGCCGGCCGCGCCAAGATCGTCGAAGTGGCGCGGCGCTTCGGCATCAAGGCGCCGCTGCCGGATACGCCGTCGCTGCCGATCGGCGCCGACGAAGTCACCGTGCTGGAGCACGCGGTGGCCTACGCCACCTTCCCCAACAAAGGCCGCTCGGTGACGCCGCATGCGGTGCTGGAAGTCCGCACCGGCGCCGGCGATCTGGTGTGGCGGTTCGACCGCGACGGCAAGAAGCCGCTGCAGGCGATCCCCGCCTCGGTCGCCGCCGACATGGCGGGGATGATGAGCCACGTCGTCAGTGAAGGCACCGCGCGGCGCGCCGCGCTCGACGGCATTCCGACCGCCGGCAAGACCGGCACCACCAATGCGTATCGCGACGCCTGGTTCGTCGGCTACACCGGCAACTTCAGCTGCGCGGTGTGGTACGGCAACGACGACTACTCGCCGACCAACCGGCTGACCGGCGGCTCGCTGCCGGCGCAGACTTGGCACGACATCATGCTGGCGGCGCATCAGGGCGTCGAGATCCGCGAAATTGCCGGCATCGGCGCCGGCACCAAGCTGCCGCCGACCGCCGCCAACGCCGCCGCCAACCTCGCCTCGAAGACCCCCGACACCCGGCAAGGCCCGCCGCCGATCCTGACCCGGCGCGGCGCCGATATCCTGGTGCGGGTCGAAAAGATGTTTGACGAGGTCAGCAAGACGCTCAACAAGCTTCCGCCGGGCGAACCGGTCAAGCCGGTGTCCTCCACCTCCGTCGCGTTCCCGGACAGCTTCGCCTCAGCAACGCGCAGCGACCCCGCGGGTGCTGCGCCGCGCAAGAATTGAGTGTTGCGGTGAAGCGGCAAGAAACGGTCCGAACGTGCGGCTGACATTTTCCATCCTGATCGCGCTGATCATCGCGGCCGCCATCGGCGTCGGCACGACGTGGATGACCGCGACCCGCGGCACCGATCTCAACACCTTGACCATCGGCGCCTGGACCGCGCGGCCGCGCACCGGCACCGCCGACATCGATCCGTACGCCCGCGCCTCGATCGCGCGCAGCGGCGAATTGCCGATCGGCACCGGCGACGGCATCGCCTTCACCGCGACCGCCGACGACGCCAAGCGTCTGCTTGACGGCCGTTGCGACGTGGTGGTGAGCGGGGTTACGCCTGCGGCGCGGTTTTGGACGCTGACGCTGTACGACACCAAAGGCCGGTTAGTGGCGAATTCGCTACAACGCTACGGCTTCACCAGCCAGGAGATCGTGCGCAGTTCGGATGGGGCCTTCGAAGTCCGGATCGCCTCGCGCGCCCGCGCCGGCAACTGGCTGCCGACCGGCGCGATCGAGCGCTACAGCCTGATGCTGCGGCTGTACGACACCCCGGTCGGCGTGGCGACGCGGACCCAGCGCGACGCGCCGATGCCCGCCATCAAGACGGTGGGCTGCCCATGATCCGGATCCTGTTCACCCTGGTCGGCGGCGTGGTGCTGGGCGCGATCGTGCATCTGGTCAGCGTGTTGGCGCTGCCGCGGATCGCCACCCAGGACGCCTATTCGCGGCTGACGCCGATGACCAAGCTCAACGCCGTCACGCCGTTGCCGGCGCCGGAGCCGAACAACGCGCCGATGCCCTATCTCGACCCGGCATTCGCCACCGCGATCTGCCGCTACGACCTGTCGAGCGGCCCGATCAAGCTCGCCGTGCCGGTCAGCCAGTCCTATACCTCGGTGTCGTTCTACACCCGCGGCGAAATCGCCTACTATGCGATCAACGACCGCTCGGCGGGGCGCCGGGTGATCGAGCTCGACCTGATGACCGAAGCCCAGCACGCCGAATTGCCGGAAGAAGAAGACGTCACTTCGGCGGACCGGCTGATCATCGATTCACCGAGCGCCACCGGGTTGATTGTGCTGAAGGCGTTGGCCGCGGAGCCCGGCTTGATGCCGCAGGCGCAGGCCTCGCTCGCCGCAGCAAGCTGCAAGGTGCAGACCGAGCCGGTGGCGACCGCGCAACGGCCGAGGAAATAACCCGCGATCCCGAAAGCGGCTCGCGATTTCCGGACCGGGTCACGCTCAATCTGGAGTTCAGCCGCGCACGCTGAGCGCCACGCCGACGCCGCGCTGCTGCGGCCCCCACGCCGACGGCGCGTTGGCATTGGCCTCGAGTTCGTTGATCAGCCGATCGGCGTCGGCGGCGAGACCATCGGGGGCCTGCAGCACCAGCCGCTCCAGCGCCCAGCGATACGACGCCACCCGGCGATGCAGGGATTGCTGCACCCACTGCACGATCAGCGCGTTCTCTTCCATCCGCGCCACCGCGTCGGCGCGCTCGCGCGCCGACAGGTCGGAGATGAATTTCAGGCTGGCGTTGCGCTTCTTGTCGAGCTCGACGACCTTGGCGCCGCTGGATTGGAACGGGTCGAGCCGCAACAGATCGTTGCGCACGTCGTCCATCAGTTGGGCGTAGCGCGAGGTGTGCGAACGATGCGGCTCGTCGATCAGCATCCGGCCATAGGCGGTGCGGTCGAACACCGGGGTCTGCCGCCACGGCGAGGCGATCGCACTGTAGTCGCCGAACACGCTCTTCCAGGCCGGGCGCGAATGCGGCGGCTCGATCAACGGATAGGCGAAGTCGCGCAGCGACCGTTCGTTGTCGGTCAATTGGAATTCGGAGGCGCGCAGCCCGACGCTGCCGGTGACTTCGGTGCCAAGCCAACGATGCATATCGTCGCTGCGCATGTCTTCGCGGGTGCGGCCGAAATCGCCGCCGCTGCAGCCGCACAACGTCGCCGTCAACAACGCTCCCGTCAGCAACCGTAACGCCACGCCTTTGGAACTCACAGCCATCGCGGATCGCGGCCTGAACATCGCATCCGCTCGAATCACGAACGTGCGCGGCGCCGCCGGCGCCGTCCCGGCGCCGCTCCCTGTTCCGGCCCGCCGCCGTCCGTGGTCTCGCTGTGACGCTCGATCCGGACCACCGGAAGGATCAGCACCGTCGCTTCTGTGTCGCGCGGAGCCACGGCCATGGTTGAACCCAGCCGTCGCGATGTCGCTTCCGCTGGAAATGCAATGATCGTGCCCATGTCAGTTCTTTCCGCGCCCTTTCCTGGTGATTTGGCCGGCGCACGGTCATTAAGAACAGGCATGGTTAATGGCGTCTTAACACCAACCGGTCGTCGCACGCCTCGGTTGCGTGGATTCGCCGCGCCCGCCCGGCCCCGTTCTCCGGAACGTTGCCGTCCGGGCCCGGTTTTCACCCGTGGCTGTCAGCCATGGACATCATGTCCCGAATAACAACAGGGAGACCGACATGAACTGGATCGTCGCGGCGACGCTAGCAGGACTGATCGCAGCCGGATCGGCCACGGCGGCGCGGGCCGAGCAGCCCGGCGCGGACTGGATGCCGGCCGAACAGGTCAAGCAGAAGCTGATGCAGTCCGGCTATACGCAAATCACCGACTTGAAGGCCGACGACGGCCGCTGGGAAGGCGAAGGCGTCAAGAACGGCAAGAAGATGGACTTCCACGCCGATCCGAAGACCGGCGCCATCACCAACGAGAAGCTGGACGACTGAGCCGGCACTTAGCTCATCGCTCATCGCAGCGCCGATTGCCGGCCCCCTGGTGCGGCGATCGGCGCTGGAGCGCGTCGGCATCGCGCCGCACGCGTTGCTGGAGACGGGTTAGGGGTTAACGAAGCGTTGCCCTTAACGCGCTGTTAAAGCAACCGGGATAGGTTGAATCAAATTCATCCCATCACGCGTAGCGTTGACATGACCGCACCTCCGATGTTTCCCGGTTTCGACGGACTGATGACGTTGTCGCGCCGCGAAGGCGTCGACATTCGTCCGACGCTGTTGCGGGTGCTGACCGATCTGTACGTGCAGACCAGCGTGCATAGCGCGGATGAGGAACGTCAGTTCGTCGAGCTGACCTCGCGGCTGATCGATCAGGTCGACGATACGACGCGCGCTGCGGTGCGCGCCCGGCTGTCGATCTATCCGCACACGCCGAGGCCGATCGCCCAGCGGCTGGGGCTGCTGCCGGTCGATCGGGACGAGCTGCCGCTGGCCCGCGCCATCGCGCAGACCGTCTCGCCGCCGCTGGTGCCGGAGCCGCGGCCGCCGAGCGCCGCCGAGCAGCGGCTGACGGCGCAGCTGACGATGCAGCCGAACGACGCCGCGCAGATCAACGACATGTTCTTCGCCGCCAACGCCAACGAGCGCGCGCGGATACTGCACAATCTCGCCGATACGCCGTTGCGGCCGGCGGCGCGGATCTACAGCGTGCGCGCCGCGCGGGCGATCCAGACCCTGGAAAACGCGGCCTA
Source organism: Rhodopseudomonas palustris BisB18 (assembly GCF_000013745.1). Taxonomy (GTDB): domain Bacteria; phylum Pseudomonadota; class Alphaproteobacteria; order Rhizobiales; family Xanthobacteraceae; genus Rhodopseudomonas_A; species Rhodopseudomonas_A palustris_F. The sequence continues at coordinate 1,935,859 of NC_007925.1, read as the reverse complement.
CGCCGCCGATACCGATAGTTTCACCCGCGAACTCGGCGACGCGCTGATCCTGCCGTTTCGCGTTGCGACCCAGGTGGTCAACGATCCGGGCGGCGAGCCGATGGCCTGCGCCGCCAAAGCGCTGGCGATGCCCGGCGAGGTGTTCGAGCGCGTGCTGATGTTCCTCGATCCGACGCTGGGCGCTTCGGTCAACCGGGTGTACCGGCTGTCGCGGCTGTACGACAACCTCAGCGAACGCGCGGCGTTGATCATGCTGGCGGCATGGCGCGGCACCGCGGTCGCGGTCACCCGCGCGAAGTATCGCCCGGCGCTGTACGAGGACGAACGCCAACGCGCCCGCGCCGCGCAGCCGCAGCCGCGGCCGCTGCAGCAGCCCGGCGTGGCGGCGGCGCGTAGCTCGTCGAAGTAAGCGCACGGTGAAGTGGTTCACTTTGACCTGATCCGACGTCGCCCCAAGGGTAACGTCGTCATTCCGGGGCGCGAGTTCGTCAGAACGAGCGAACCCGGAATCTGCCGCGCGTTCAAGAGACCTGCAACCCGGTCGCGAGATTCCGGGGGCGCTCGCAGCTTCGCTGCTCGCGCCCCGGAATGACGGCGCGTTAGGAAAATGCGCAGCGACCCGATTTGAATATCCGGCGTTGCTTCGGCAGGGCGCAACAGCTCTGCCTTTGGCAGATCGCTAGCCCTTCGCCAGATCGAGGAAGTGCCGTCCGGCCTTGTCCTCGATCTCGACGATCCAGACGTCGGGATCGAACTTGATCTCGCGGGTCAGCCGGTCTTCGACCGCCTGCTCGGCCACCGGCGCCGGCGTCGCGGCGGCAAACACCCGCTCGATCGGCCGGCTGTCGTCATAGGCGGTTTGCGGCGCCGGGGTGAACAGCATGGCGTTGCCGTTCAGCAGCGCCAGCTTGACGAACACCGCGCCGGCCTCCTCCGCGCCGCGCCGACGCACCGCGCCGAACACGCCTTCGGTCTGGCAGCGGCGCAAATACGCCGCCACCCAAATGCTGCTCTTCAATCTCATGGAACGACGTTACGGGTGTTGCGCCGGCGCGGCAATGCTACTCGATCGGCCGGCCGGTCATCGCCGACAATTCGCGCACCAGACGATCCGAGATCTGCCCGGTGACCGGGATCTTGCGGTCGCGCTCGAATTTCTGGATCGCCGCCTGGGTGTCGGAGCCGACGGTGCCGGTCGGCTTCAATTGGCCGTAGCCATATTCGGTCAGCGCGCGCTGCACCTGCGCGATGCGGCGCGACGAGGTGATCAGATCGCCGAGCGGATCGCTACGGGTTGCTGCCGGCACCGGCGCCGGGGGGCGCGGCACCGCCGAAGCGGCGGCCGCGGCGGGCGTCGCGGTCGATACCGGCGCTGTGGTCTTGGTCGGGCTGGCGAACAGATCCACCGCACGGCCGTCGGCGGATTTCGCCTCCGCTCGTTCGGCGGCCTTCAACTCGTTGGGGCGCGGTTCAGCCAAGCGGCCGGCGGCGTCAGCCGGGCGCGGACGCGGCAGCAGATTTGCGACCGAGGGCGGCAGGCTCGGCGCCGTCATGCTGCTGCCGAACATCGGCGACGGATGCCGGCCTGCCTGCATGAACAGCGCGTTGGTGATGATGGCGATCACCGCCGCCGACGCGAACATCGCCGCGACCAAATCCTTCGGGCTGTGCAGCAACAGCCGCATCGTCAAGCCGCGTTCCTGTTCGGCGTCGATTGCGACCGCGCGGCCGCGACGAGGAATTTGATTGTCGTTTCTGTCGGCTTTCCTAGGCACTCTTCTTCACCTGTCGATCCTGCGGCTGGCTCTCGTTCTGAGCAGCCATCTGCGGTGCCGGACTGAGCACCGCGATGTTGGTCTTGTCCTGCGGCCGCGTGAATGCCAAGGGCAGCATCACCGTCACCGTGGTTCCTTCGTCGAGCTTGCTCTCGACGCTCATCTCGCCGCCGTGCAGCGCCACCAGGCTCTTGACGATCGACAGCCCGAGGCCGGTGCCCTCGTGACGCCGATGATAGCTCTTGCTGGCCTGGAAAAACGCCTCGCCGATTCGCTTCAGATCGTCGGCGCCGATGCCGACCCCGGTGTCGCTGACGCGCAGCGCGAGCCTGGCGCCCTCGACCGCCGCCGACACCGTGACGGTGCCGCCGCGCTCGGTGAACTTGATGGCGTTGGAAACCAGATTGAGCACGATCTGCTTGAACGCGCGCGGATCGCCGGTGAGCTGCGGCAGGTTCTCCGGCGCGCGGGTGACCAGATCGACTTCGTTCTCGCGCGCCTTCAGCGCCAACAGGTTGCAGCAATTCAGCAGCGCCGGCCTCGGCGCGAACGGCTCCGGCAAAATCTCGAACTTGCCGGACTCCATCTTCGACATGTCGAGGATGCCGTTGACCACCGACAGCAGATGTTGCCCGGAATCGTTGATCAGCTGCGCGTATTCCTTGCGGCGCGCCGCGCTGATCATCAGCACGTCTTCCTGCACGATCATCTCGGAGAAGCCGATGATGGCGTTGAGCGGCGTGCGCAGCTCGTGGCTCATGGTGGCGAGGAAATGGCTGCGCGACGCATCGGCGCGTTCGGCCGCGGCGCGCGCCAGTTCGAGCGCCTGCTCCTGCTCCTTGCGGTCGGTGACGTCGCGCATCACCGCGACGACCTCGGCTTCCGACGTGGCGTTCTTGGCGGACGGCTCCAGCGGCCGGCAGCGCATTTCCAGCCAGATGAAATCCGCGGTGTTGCAGCGGCCGCGGTCGCCGCGCGGGACATCGCGACGAATCCGGAACTCGACGCTGCGTGCTTCGCCGCCACGCCCGGCGTCGGACAACGCGGTGAGAAACGCCGGGCGATCGGCGACGTGCACGCGATCGAACAGGCCGTGGCCGAGCAGCCGCGACACCGGCACGCCGAGCAGCGGCTCGGCGGCGGGCGAGACGAACAGCACCGCGCCGTTGCGGGCGTGGCGCGAGATCACGTCGCTCATGTTGCGGGCCAACAGCCGATAGCGATCCTCTTCGTCGTACAGCAATGCGACGCTGGTGCGCGCCAGCGATTCCGTGCCGTAAGCCAGGCCGCAGGCATAGAGCAGCGCCGAGGCGATGCCGATCGCCATCATCGTGCCATGGCTGGCGGAGGCCTGCGACACCGGCAGCGCCTCGAAATGATTGAGTGCGATCAGCGCCGCCGCGCAGCCGAGCGCCAGCGCAGAGGCGAACGCCACCACGCGGCGCGACGCCGACAGCGCCGCTTCGAGCGGAATCACCACCAGCCAGATCGCCGCGAAGGATTCGATGCCGCCGGTGTTGATCGCGACCGCCATGATCAGTCCAGCCATCGCCAGCGCCGAGAGAATGTTGGCGCTCTCGTAGCGCCCGGTGCGCGACAGGAAATAGGACAACAGGATCGGCGCGATCAGCCAGGCGAACGCCGCGACCTCAAGGCCGGCCGGGGCGCCGTGGATCGCCAGATAGACCGGAAACGCCGCCAGCGCCGCGAGGCTGCCGAACAGCCGCGGCGCGATGAATGCGCGATGCCGGGCGCTGATCAGCGCGTCGTAGCGCGCCGACGGGTGCAACAGCGTATCCAGGCAATCGCGGATGATGGTCGACACGGTCACGTTGCTTGCGCCTCGGCTTGCTCGTCACGACTGACGCGCCGGAACGCCCCCTTATCGTTTGCGCCAAAGTGTCAGACCTAAATTAAGCGAACGCTAAGGCACACCCTGCGCTCGCGAGGCAACGCCGGTTGTGCTCAGTTTGATGCGCGATGAGCGGTCCATTCGGCGCGGATGGTGAACGACAGGTTTCCACCGCGGCGCCAACATGGTTTCGAATTGGTGCATGCCGCGTAGCTGCGACGACGCAGCAGCAATGGAAAATTTACGCCAATTTTGAATCGAATGCGGAACTGCTGGATTTGCCGACAATTTGAAGCATCCGACTCACCAGCCATTCAGCGACGCCTGCTAACTTCGCGTCGATTGCGAGGACAATCGCAACGGGGTGATTGGTCGACGGGGTCGCGTGATGTTTTTCCTGCTTCGTATGGCGTTCTGGCTCGGGCTGGTGCTCGTGCTGCTGCCAAGAGAGAAGACACCTGAGTCTGACAAGCTGCCGCAGCTCGGCGCCTCCGAGGCGGTGACCGCCGCGAGCGCCGCGGTGTCCGACATGAGCCAGTTCTGCAAGCGGCAGCCTGCCGCCTGCGAGATCGGCGGCCAGGCCGCCACCGTGATTGGCCAGCGCGCCACCGAAGGCGCGCGCAAGATCTACCAGATCATCATCGAGAAGCGCGGCAACGACGACAAGCGCGGCAACGACCACACCGGCTCGATCAACGCCGTGGCGAGCGCCGACGAAACGCACCAGGACACGCTGGCGCCGGACGATCTGGTGACGGAATGGCGGTTGTCGCCGCCCGAAACCACTGCCGCCAATTAGAGCATCCGCCGCCCAGCCGCGCCGCAAGCTGCCCGCGGCGCGAGCCACTGGCCTCCCGATCGCGCAGCCGCATGGCCGCCCGGTTCCCGCCAAGGCGCAATTTCGCCGCTCGCCGTCGATATCGCTTTCGAGGCCGCGCGATCCCATATATCTGTCGGGTTCCATGCTCGCGCGCGCTGTGGCTCAGCTGCGGAACGGCGAGCGGCCGCAGCTGAATGGACACGACGCGATGACGATCGACGAGATCCGAGAGAATTTCGCACTGCTCGATGAATGGGACGACCGCTATCGCTACGTCATCGAACTCGGCCGCATGCTGCAGCCGATGCCGGAATCCGAACACAACGCCGCCAACAAAGTCTCCGGCTGCGCCAGCCAAGTCTGGCTGTCGCGCAAGCTCGAGCGCGACGCCAATGGCGAACCGAAGCTCAGCTACCTCGGCGACAGCGACGCGCATATCGTGCGCGGCCTGATCGCGATTCTGCTGACGCTGGTGTCGGGTCGCTCGCCGCAGGATATCCTCGCCGCCGAGCCGCTCGCGGTGTTCGACGAACTCGGCTTCCGCGAACATCTGACGCCGCAACGCTCCAACGGATTGCGTTCGATGGTCGAGCGGATCCGCCACGACGCCCGCGACACCCTCGCCGCCTCCACCTGATCAGCCGGCGCTGAAACCGGCGTCGTCGGCCATCCAACTGCGCAGCCGCGCCGCGGCGGCGCCGGTGGCCTGGTCGTCGAGGCCGTAGTGCCGCGCCAGCCGATCCAGCGCCAGTTGCAGCACCACCTTGGCTGAGCGCGACGGCCAGCCACGTTGGCTCTCGACCTCTTCGAGGCCGCGCAGAAAACAGCACACGTCCATCAGCAGCCCGGCGAATTCCGGCCCGCAAGCCTGCAGCGCCGCGCGCAGCCGCTGCCGCGACGCGATCACCACATCGGTCATCTCGCCGCCGCCGCCGCCCGCGGCACGCTGCCGTCCGCTCGGCGCATCCCAGTTCGATGTCACCCGCGGCGTCAATTGCCCGCGGGTGAAATCGGCGCGCAGCTTTTCGCCGGCGATGAATTGCGTCGGCGTGATCATGGCGCGGCCGTCGCGGCCCTTGCGGCGGGCGAGCCAGGCCAGCGGGCTCTCGCCGTCGTTCACCGTCACCTTGGACAACCCCGCTGCGGTCATCACCTCGCGGCGCGCCAGTTCCAGATGCCGGGCGCGAAAGCCGTCGATCGCCTCGCCGGCCTCCGCTGTCGCAGCGGACCGCGCGGCCTCGGCGGCGTGGCGCGCGGGCTTGCGGTTGCGGTCCGTCATCGTCGCGCCCCCGCGGCGCGGCGGCTTGCGGCCGGTTCGGGCGTTGCGGTGCCGCAGATCCGTTCCAGCGTGGCCAGCCGGCCATCCATCCAGACGTCGTCGCGGCTGTCCTCAACCACCCGGCAGGCATGCGCCACGGTGGTGCGATCGCGGCCGAACAGCCGGCCGATCGCCTCGAAGCTCAGTCCGAAGCCGATATGGCTGAGATACATCGCGATCTGGCGGGCCAGTGCGATGCGCGGCGAACCGCGCGGCGCGCCGGTCAGCAGGCTGACGCTCAGCCCGAAATCGGCGGCGACGCAGGCCACCACCCGGCGCACGATCTGATCGGGCGATGGCGGCTGGCCGGGCGGCGCGGACGATGGTGCAATCGCGCAGGGCGTGTCGAGCATGGTCGGACCTTTCTAGGAATATTTTCCTACATCCTAGTCGGCCTGGCAATCCCCGGGGATAGCAATCCTCGAAATTATTCGGCGGCGGCTTGCCGCCCGCGGCGCGGCAGCGACCAAGGGCGGTCCCCGCCCCGGCCGCCTTGCCTATTTGCCGCGGCGGCGGCGCTGCTGGCCGAGCCCCATCTTCTTGGCGAGCTGCGAGCGCGCCACGGCATAGTTCGGCGCCACCATCGGATAATCCGGCGCCAGGCCCCATTTGTCGCGGTATTGCTCCGGCGTCATGTTGTATTGGGTGCGCAGATGCCGCTTCAGCGATTTGAAGCGCTTGCCGTCCTCCAGACAGACCAGATAATCCGCGGTCATCGATTTCTTCAGCGACACCGCAGGTTTCGCCGGCTCCGGCGGCGGCTCGACGCGGCCGGCCGAAACCCGGACCAGGGCGGCGTGAATCTGGCCGATCAAACCCGGCAAATCCGCCGCCGGTGTCGGGTTGTTGCTCACATAGGCGGACACGATGGTTGCCGTGAGATCGATGAAGCTCTTACCCGTGCTGTCGGTCATGACCTGAAACTTTGCTGACGCCTGAAACTTTGCCGACGCCTGATCTGTGGAAACGGTGGCGAGAAGTCGCAAAGGCCCGGCGCCCCGAGGCATGCCCGGAACGGACCAAGATACCACGACCGGCGCTTGCAGATCGCGTCCTTTACTCGTCGATTATTGGCGATTGCTTTGCGCAAAACAAGAACAACGCTGCCATGCGGTGGCTTTATTTCGATTTGCAAGTGTTGCGCAATAAACCGCCGGTCAACTGCGTTGGTCGAGATGCGACCGCAGCTCGTCGATCGAGGCGAAGCGCATCTTGCCCTCCGGCATCTCGGCTTCGATCGATCCGTCTGAATATAACGAATAGCCCATCCCATCAACCACGCCGGACTTCAGCACGGTGACCTGCGGCGCCTCATCCGGCTCATCGGACACGGGCGCGGCCGGCTCGCTGGCCGCGGTCGGATCGTGCGCCTCGGCGCCCGGGAACAGCCGGGCGCGGAGCGGCTCGGGGCGGGCGCGCTCGGTTTCCGGCCAGGCTTCTTCGAACGTGGCGCGGCGCGGCTCGTTCGCCAACAGCGGCAGCTCCGGCAGCGCGGAGCCTCCCGCCTCGGCCGCCTGTTCGGCGCGCGCCGCGCGTTCGCGCTCGCGGCGGCTGGAGGCGAACAGCAGGTTGCGGCGCTGCTTTTGCGTCGAATCGCTCGGCGGCGCCGGTTCGGTTTCAGCCTCGGGCTCGGGCTCGGGCTCGGGTTCGGGGTCAGCGGATCGGGTCGGCGGCGGGCTGCGCGTCCGGCCGCGATCCCCTGCGATCTCGTCCCGCCACGGCGGCGGCGGCGAGGACTCGGCGGGAGCCGCGAATTTCTCCGCCGCCGAACGCTCGCTGCCGCGCGCGGAACTCGCCTCCGTCGCGCCGGAGCTGTCCGGGCGCTCATGCGCCGGCCGGTCGCGGCTGAACAGGAAAGTCTCGCCGTCGCCCGGCGTATGGTCCGGCGCCGGAGCCTCCAGCGGCGGCAGCCGTCGCGCCGCGTGAGCCGCGTTGTTGGAATGCGGCGCAGCGGCGGTGGCGGCGGGGGCGCCCGATACGGCTGCGCGCAGCGCATTTACCGCCGCACGCATTCCGAGCATGAGCGCGCCGGTGGACGCCACGATGGTGCCGCACAGGATCATCGTGTTGCCGAAGCTGAATTCCTTGACTGGGATACCGAACGCGATCGCCGCGAGGCCGACGAGGAGCAGGCCAATTCCGGCCGTCAACAGCAAAATCATTCTCAACTCCACGCCGCCGACGCTCCCCGAGCGACCGCCATTGCCAAGATAACGTCATATGGCGCGGGTCGCCAACCTGCAATTGCTGCTGTGGCTTTCGAACAACTTGTTGTCTTCAGCTGGCGTTCATCAGATGTCGGCTATGAAAAACCCCAAGTTCACCGGCGTCTCACGCTTTTGCATGGCACCATGCGAAGGATAAATTGCGCCGTAATTGCAAATTACTTGGTGACGGAAATGGGCTATAGACGCCCCGGGAATGGGCCCGACGCACCAGAATGTTGGGTCACTGCGACGCTGGGTTAATCAACGGTCATGTCAGCCATAACGACTTCTTCCTTCGATACGCCCGTGCGGCGCTCGGCGGAACGAACTTGCGACGACCTTTCGATCGCGGCGTTGGCCGTGGTCAGCCTGATCGCAGGGCTGACATTTCGCGACTACGGGCTGGGCTGGGACGATTACACCCACGCCGAATACGCCGATCTACTGTTGCGAATGTACGGCTCCGGCTTCCGCGATACCGCCGCGCTATCGTTTGCCAATTTATACATGTATGGCGGCGGCTTTGATATCGCAGCGGCGCTGCTGCACAAGATCATTCCGCTGGAATTGTTCGAAACCAGGCGGCTGCTCGGCGCGGTGGTCGGCGTCATCGGCTTGGCGGTGACCTGGCGGCTGGCGCGCCGGGTCGGCGGTCCGTTCGCCGGGCTCGCGGCGCTGTTGCTGCTGGCGCTGTGCCCGACCTTCTACGGCCACATGTTCATGAATCCGAAGGATGCGCCGTTCGCCGTGGCGATGGTGATCCTGATGCTCGGCCTGGTTCGCCTCGCCGAAGAATATCCCCGGCCCTCGCCGCACACCGTGCTGATCGTCGGGCTCGGCGCCGGGCTGTCGATCGGCTCGCGGATCCTCGGCGGTCTGGCGCTGGTCTATGCGCTGATCGGCTTCGTGCCGCTGCTGATTGAGGAAGTCCGCAGCAACGGCCTGCGCGAAGCCGCGCGCCGGTTTGCCCAGATGAGCTACGCGCTGATCCCCGGCCTGATCTTCGGCTACTTGGTGATGGGGCTGATCTGGCCGTGGTCGATCATGGAGCCGGCCAATCCGCTGCGCGCCCTGACCTATTTCTCGCATTTCTTCGAAAAGCCCTGGAAAGAGATGTTCGACGGCGCGCTGGTGTCGGTGCCGGACATGCCGTGGTCCTACCTGCCGACGCTGTTCGCGCTGCAACTGCCGGAAGTGCTGCTTGGGCTGGCCGCCGGCGGCGTGGTGATGACCATCGTGGCGCTGTCGCGCGACACCGTGACGCCGCGGCGCAAGACCATCCTGCTGATGCTGACGGTGGCGGCGACGCTGCCGCTCGTCATCGCCATGGTGAAACGCCCGGCGCTGTACAACGGCATCCGGCATTTCATCTTCGTGATCCCGCCGATGACGGTGCTGGCCGGCGTCGCTTTAGCGCGGTTGATGGATTGGATCGGCGCCCGCCACCTCGGCTCGCAGGCCGCGGCGGTGGCGATCTTCGCGTTCGGGCTGATGCTGCCGTTGGCCGAAATGATCCGGCTGCATCCCTATCAATACACCCACTTCAACCACGTCGCCGGCACCGTGCGCAGCGCCGAATCGCTGTTCATGCTGGACTATTGGGGTCTAGCGCTAAAGCAGGCCTCGGACGCGCTGCGCGACGAAATCGCCGAGCGCGAGGAAGTGCCGCCGCGCGGGCGCAAGTGGAAGGTCGCGGTGTGCGGCCCGCAGCGCCCGGCGCAGGTTGCGCTGGGGCCGGACTTCACCATCGGCTGGGACAGCCACGCCGCCGACTTCGCCATGACGCTCGGCGAATTCTACTGCAAAGGCCTGACCGCGCCGATCATCGCCGAGATCAAGCGCGACGACGTGGTGTTCGCGCGGGTCTACGACATCCGCAGACAGAGCATCTCCAGCCTGTTGTCGATCCCGGCGCCATAGCGACGTCAGCGGCCGGAATTGAAACGCCGGCGATTTTGCTGTAGCTTCAGGTCACATCCCTCTGCACATCGATCCAAACGCCGCCCAATCCCGGGCGGCGTTTTTGGTCGTCCGTGAAGATCCCGGACACGCGCCGATTTAGGCGTATTGCATCGATCCGATGACGCGGTAGAGCGCGGCGAATAGGGCGCGCAAAAGCCGCTCGAACCATCGCAGCAGCAGGTGGAAGTTGAAGCCGGCGGCGGCGAGGACCGGGTTGATGCGGTCGCCATCGCGTCCCTTGAGATAATTGCGGCCCATGCGGTGGTCGGCCTTGAGATGACCGATCACCGGCTCGACCGCGGCGCGGCGTTTCATCTCGCGGCGAATGATTTTGGTGACGCGGCGGACTTGGCCGGAGATCCAGACCTTGAAGCGGTTCGGATAGTTGTGGCCGCGATAGCCCTTGTCGACATGGATGCGTTCAACCACGACGCCGGTCTGGGTTTGCAGATCGGCGATGACCGGGTCGAGGGTGTGGCCGTCGAACGGATTGCCGTGCAGCGCCTTGGCGTGCAGCACGAACTGGCCGCCCTTCGGCGCGGTGACCGGGGTGATCACCGAGACCTTGCAGCCGAACTCGTATGGCTTTCGCGCCTTGCCCTTGCCGATGCATTCGACCTCCGGAGCGTGCAGCGCATAGACCTTCTGGCCGCGCTGGCGATGATCCTGCTGCATCACCCGAACCGCGAGATCGAGCAGCGGCGCGAAGCGATTTTCAAGCGCGGCGTTGCCCTCGATCTTGCGGCGGATGTCGCGGATGATCCGCCCGAGCCTGGTGCGCAGGAATTTCAGTGCGCGATGGGCGCGCTTGAACTGATGCGCGTGGGTGTAGCGCCCGACCATGATCGCGGCGCGCTTGGCGAGCCGCAGATAGCTTTGCCGCAGCGCCACGCCCTCGCGCTTGGCCAGATCGACCAGATTCTGGATCGCCCGGTGGGTGAGCCGGGCGTCGGTCGGATGCGCGATCGCCTTCTCCTGCACGGTGGTGTCGACCACCACCCGCTGCAGATCCTTGGTCTGCAGCGCGCCGGCGCGATGCGCCACCGAAAGGCTCTCCTGCAACAGCGCCGCGAGTTGCTCTTCGCCCAGCCGCTTGCGCCAGCGGCTCAGCGAGGAGCGGTCGAACGGCAGGTCGTGGCGGAACACCACCTCGCCGCAGAAGAACTGGAAATACGGGTTCTCCACCCAACGCGCGCACAGCACCTCGTCGCTCAAATTGTGCATGTGCTTGAGGATCAACAGGCCGGCGATCAGCCGGGTCGGCAATGGCGGCTGGCCCGGCCCCGGCCGATACACCGCGCCAAACCGCGTGGCCAGGAAATCCCAGTCGATCTCTGCCGCCAGCCGCACCAACGGATGCCCGAGATCGATGATCTCTTCCAGCGCCGGCCGGAACATCTCGGCCTGACGATCGTCGCGCGGCTTGCTCATCGCCCCCTCCATGCCAGCAAAACGCCGCCCAAAGGAACCACAAACCGCCCAAAATGAGAATCCCAAAACGCAGGAAAACCGCAGTCAACCCACCGCTTTCCTGCAAAATCGAAGACTTGCACGAACTCGATTAGCCCGAAAAATCAGGCGCTTCCGAATTGTTCACGGACGACTTTAGAGCCTACAGGTGGAGGCAAAGAACCCAAAGTTGATTTCAAGATAGTGCGGGCCTCTCCCGAAGCCGTTTGTCTTGCTTCAATTCATTTGAAACTAACGTTTCCAAGTTGATGTAGACAGCATAGTAAATCTCGATAATGGGCACGCCAATGCCGGCCGTCCATCTGATAATTTTTCCAGTTTCCTTGTCCTTTCGGCGCCCCTTCTCGAAAAAGTCACGATACCTAAGAGGCGAAATCCCAAGAAAAGGCGTGAATTTGACCTTTGCTATCTCTTCATCACCCTCAATTTCGATGGAGTCTGAGTGCAATTCACGAGCATAGCTTTTCGGATAGGGCTCGAGGAATACAACGGTGTCTATGCCAGACGCCACAATGTGCTTCGCGCAAATATGACAAGGAAAAGTCGTGCAGAATAGCGTTCCAGATTTTATTTTGATGCCGAGGCGCGCAGCATCAGTTATCGCAGACATCTCAGCGTGTATCACCCTTCCGAATTCGAGAAGGTCCATTACTTTAGATTTTCGCAGGGCATCATCTTGCATGATGTCTCTCACGGCCGCTATCGAGTTTATTTGTTCTGCAAGCTTCTTGCGCTCGAATAGGGTCTCCAAGATGTCGTGCAATATCTCTCGCTTGATCCTCTCGTTCGGATCTTCGCCCAAGGCAAAGTCTCGACGATCCTCTGATCCGTCGGACCAGTAACTACCTCCCCCATACTTTGGAACTTCATTGCATCCAAGGGTGGCAACCTCTCCGCTTGCCCTGAAGATCGCCGCACCAACTTGGCGGGACAGGTCGCCTGATCTGAGGGCAGCTGACTTCGCAAGATACATCCCGTATTCGTGATGGTCTGGCGTCAGAGAATTATCTCCAAAAATCAGATTGACAAATCTCTTGATCATCGCCTCGCAGTTCTTTCGGTTCACCCCATCAACGAAGACGTCTCCAAGGGGGAAAGTTTCGCGAATTTGCTGCCCGTAAGGCTTATCGGCCTCCTGATAGTCTTTCGCCATCAGGGAGATGGCTTGACATTCAGCCTCACTATCTTCGAGTCCTCCGAAATTGGACGCTTTAATTTTTTTCTTCAAAAGCAATTCTCGCTCCGCTGGCGAACTATATGCGGATATCTGGAAAAACAGCTTTCCGTATACCTGCCTTAACAGCCCAATCTCTTTCGGCCGTTTGAACTGCCTGATAAGATAGGCTTGTTTTGGAATCGGTAGCTGCAAACGTTCTTGGAGAAGCCTAGCATCAGAGGGCAGTTTCTCGGCGGCTCTCTCTGCAAGTTCCCGATTCAATCTTTCTCTGACCGATTGAATTGCGGTGATTGCGATCGCGGCCAGAGCATCTTCTCGTTCAATTCGACTGCAAATCTCATCAGCGTATTCGATGCGGGAATTTATTCTATCTAGATAGGTCTCATTCTTTAAAACGAGGTTAGACGGAACGTCTTGCATGATTTCGGTAATATGAATAGGAAAGGCGCTGTATTTCTGAAGCGTAAGTTCAGTACTCAGAACCTCCATGATCATATCGAGATCGACGCCAACTGGCGCCACCAGTCCGAAAAACAGCTCTGGATGAGCGATCCTTTTTACACTCACGCCTTTTCCCCAGCCAATATTATAGATACACTTTATTAACCAAATCGGTTGCACTTGAGAGTGAATGGGCGTCTCTTTAGTGAGAGAGTCGCCTACAATCATCTGTATGGAACTCTAGCTGAGACCATGGAGGGTTGTACAATGTCAATTTGTATTCGACTTGAGTCGGGGTGGTTGCTGAGGCAGTTGGAATCCGCAGCGCAACGTGCAAACGACCTTCCATATTGGCTAACGCAGCCAAATAGATCACCTGAAGATATTCAGCCACTCGATCCAGCGGACACAGACCGACCGCGCCCCATAATTGAACCCGTAAATGGACTCTAGGACGAGTTGTTTTTAATCAATTCTGTGACCCACGCGCTGAACTGAAATCTCACTGCCCCCCTCGCTTACTTCGGCGCCTCCGCCAGCGCCGCCAAGATCCGCACCCATGAGCGGATGCCCTTGTGGAAGCTTTTGACGTCGTACTTCTCGTTCGGCGAATGGATGTTGTCGTCGTCGAGCCCGAAGCCGACCAGCAGCGTATCGACGCCGAGGATGCGCTTGAAATCCGCAACGATCGGAATCGAGGCGCCGGAGCCGACCAACAGCGCGTCCTTGCCCCATTCGTCGGTCAGCGCGCGCTGCGCCGCGGCGAGCGGCTTCATGCCCCAGTCGAGCGCGATCGCCGGCGCGTTGGAGTGATCGAGAAACTCCGCCTTGCAATCCTTCGGCAGCCGCGCGGTGACGTAGGCGCGGAACGCGTCGCGGATTTTTTTCGGGTCCTGGCCATCGACCAGCCGGAACGACACCTTGGCCGACGCATGCGCCGGGATCACCGTCTTCGAGCCCTCGCCGATGTAACCGCCGACGATGCCGTTGATGTCGCAGGTCGGCCGTGACGAGATCTGCTCGATCAGCAGCCGGTCGGTCTCGCCGGCCGGGATCGACAGCCCGATCGGCTTCAGGAACGACTCCGCGGTGAGGTCGAGCTTCTTCCACTGCGCCAGCACCTCGGGCGGCACGTCTTTGACGCCGTCGTAGAAGCCCGGAATGGTGATGTGGCCGTTGTCGTCGTGCAGGGCGCCGAGAATCCGCGTCAGCACCCGGATCGGGTTCTGCGCGCCGCCGCCATAGATGCCGGAATGCAGGTCGCGATCCGCCGCCTTGATGATCACCTCTTCATAGACCAGCCCGCGCAGTGAGGTGGTGATCGCCGGCGTATCGCGGTCCCACATCCCGGTGTCGCACACCAACGCGTAGTCCGCGGCGAGATCTTTCTTATGCTGTTCGAGGAACGGCACGAAATTCTTCGAGCCGACCTCTTCCTCGCCCTCGATGACAATGCTGAGATCGATCGGCAAAGCGCCGGCGACGGATTTCCACGCCCGGCAGGCTTCGATGAAGGTCGAGAGCTGGCCCTTGTCGTCCTGCGCGCCGCGCGCCACGATGATCTTGCGGCCGTCGGCGTGATCGGCGATCACCGGCTCGAACGGCGGCCGATGCCACAGGTTCAACGGATCGACCGGCTGCACGTCGTAATGGCCATAGAACAAGGCGTGCGGGCGATCACCCGTATTGCCGTTGCCGCGCGCCACCACCGCCGGATGCCCGCCGGTCGGCCGCACCTCGGTGGTGAAACCGAGCGTCGCGATATCGGCGGCCAGATGCGCTGCCGCGGCCTTGCAGTCGTCGGCGAACGCGGCGTCGGCCGAGATCGATTTGATCCGCAGCAGCGCGAACAAGCGCTGTACGCTGGCGTCGAAATCGGCGTCGACTCGCGCGAGCACGGACTGCAGTTGCGACGGTTCGGTCATTTGCTTACTCCTGTTGAAATCTAGCGCCGCAGCAGACTGCCGAGCGCGCCGCGGACGATGGCGCGCCCGACCGAGCCGCCGAGCGACCCACCAAGCGATTTGCCGAGATCCGCCATCACGCCGCCGACCACCTTGTTAGTTACGGTGCGGGTGACGTCGCGCGCGATCACCTGCCCGGTGGAGCGTTTGCCGCGCGGTACGTTGCTGCCGAAAATGGTGCCGACGATGGCGCCGAGTTGTCCCAGCACGCTGCCGTCGCCGCCGGCTTCGGTGGCGGCGGCGCTGCCGCCGACGCGCTGCTGCAGCATTTCATAAGCGGATTCCGAATCCACCGCGGTGTCGTATTTGCCCTTCACCGGGCTCGCATCGATGATGGCCTTGCGCTCGTCCGGCGTGATCGATCCGATCCGCGCCGAGGGCGGCCGCACCATGATGCGCTCCACCATCGCCGGCGTGCCGTTGCCTTCGAGGAACGACACCAGTGCCTCGCCCTTGCCGAGTTCGGTGATCACTTGCGCGGTGTCGAGCTTCGGATTGGGGCGGAAGGTCTCTGCCGCGGCGGCGACCGCCTTCTGATCGCGCGGCGTGAACGCACGCAACGCGTGCTGCACGCGGTTGCCGAGTTGCGCCAAAACCTTGTCCGGCACGTCGATCGGATTCTGCGTCACGAAGTAGACGCCGACGCCCTTCGATCGGATCAGCCGCACCACCTGCTCGACCTTGTCCATCAATCCCTTCGGCGCGTCGTTGAACAACAGATGCGCCTCGTCGAAAAAGAACACCAGCTTCGGCTTCGCCAGATCGCCGGCCTCGGGCAATTGTTCGTAAAGTTCCGACAACATCCACAACAGGAAGCTGGCATAGAGTTGCGGCGACTGCATCAATCGGTCCGCCACCAGGATGTTGATATTGCCGCGGCCGTCGCGATCGGTGCGCATGAAATCCTTCAGCGCCAGCGCCGGCTCGCCGAAGAATTGCGCGGCGCCCTGATTTTCCAACACCAGCAATTGCCGCTGAATGGTGCCGACGCTTTGCTTGGAGACATTGCCGTATTGCGTGGTCAATTCGGCGGCGTGCTCGGCGATGAACGACAGCATCGCGCGCAGGTCTTTCATGTCGAGCAGCAACAGCCCCTGCTCGTCGGCAACCCGGAACGCGATGTTGAGCACGCCTTCCTGCACATCGTTGAGGTCCATCATCCGCGACAGCAACAACGGGCCCATTTCAGACACAGTGGCTCGCACCGGATGACCCTGCTCGCCGAACACGTCCCAAAACACCGTGGTGAACTGGTCGGGCTGAAACGCGAGCCCCATCGCTTTGGCGCGCTGCAAAATAAAGTCTTTAGCCTCACCGACCTGGGAGATTCCCGAGAGGTCGCCCTTGATGTCGGCGGCGAACACCGGAACTCCGGCGCGCGCGAAGCCTTCCGCCATCACCTGCAGCGACACCGTCTTTCCGGTTCCGGTGGCGCCGGTGACCAGACCGTGGCGATTGGCGAGCGCAAGCCTGAGCCAAGCTATCTCGGTTATCTTGCCGATGAAAATCGCTTCGTCGGTATCTTCGATACCACTCTTGGTGCTCGCCATGGTCTCGCATCTCCGCGTGTATGGCTGGTCGCCGAACACCATCATTCTAACGTAGGCGCATGTGGTGCGAAACCGTTCTGATCGACGCGGGTTATCGACCGACATTCTGCGCGACGCAGCCGAATCGGTTTGGCGATCTTGCATATGTATGAAGACGGACCGAGAGGTGTGCACAATTTGAGTGAATCGTGCATTCGTCTCTTGCAATGTTGCAACACTCGCCGCGCGATGCAGTGAGAATCACCTCGCGCGGTCGCGGATCGCTTGTAATTCAGCGCACGTCGGACCAAGATCATTTCAACAGAAGGATCCGGCAAACAACCGGGTGAGGCGGGGCGCGATGGACGAACTGATTGACAGGCTGACCTCAAAGGTCGGCCTCGAACGAGATGTGGCCGGCAGAACGGTCGGCATCATTCTCGGATTTCTCCGAAGCGAAGGCCCCCCCGACAAAGTTCAAGCGTTGATCGACACCATTCCGGGCGCCGAAGCGGTGATCGAGCCGATGGGCTCGAGCAAGGGGTTCGGCAAGTTGCTCGGCGGCGGCGTCATGGCGCTCGGCGCCAAGCTGATGGGCCTCGGCCTCGGCGTGACTGAAATCCAAAACGTCGCGCGTGAATTGTTTAGATTTGGCCGCGATAAGATCGGCGCCGACCAGATGGGCGAGATCATCGCAGGGACACCCGGTCTCAATAAATTCTCTTGAACCTTTGTATCTCCGAGTGTCATGACATATTCGATTAACAAGATTGACGGCATCACCGCCTACGCAGCGACGAAACTGAAATCGGTCGGGATTCGCACCACGGAAGCGCTGCTCGAGGCGGCGCACACCGTGAAAGGCCGCAAGGCGCTGTCCGCCAAGACCGGCATTCCCGAACAGCAATTGCTGGAATGGGCCAACATCGCCGACTGCATGCGGATTCCCGGCATGGGCAAGGCCAAGGCGCAACTGCTGCGCGCCTCCGGCGTCTCGACGCTGCGCGAATTCACCCTGCGCAACCCGTCACGGCTGGCGCAGAACATGAAAGAGGCCAACACCAAGCGCAAGCTGGTCCGCGTGCTGCCGTCGGAAAAATCCGTCGGGCAATTGATCGAGCAGGCGCGCAAGCTGCCGCTGAAGATCTCTTATTAGTAGCGGCTGCGCTCGACAACGCTACCGCGCGCGAAGCTTCCCTTCTAACGTTCCAGTTGCGACTCCCGTGTCCCGGACGCGGTGCCGCGCCTTAGCGCGGCGCCGCGAGCCGGGACCGTTTCAAACACCGCGTTCCGTAATGGCCCCGGATCTGCAGCGCACCACGCCGCTTCGCGGCGCGCTGCACTGCGTCCGGGGCACGTTCCTCGTTCTCTAGCTCTTGCTGATGCGGCCCGCCCCTCCACCAGCCCCACAGCGCACCAACTTGACTCCGCGCCACGGACCGCGCAAAGCCTGCGCATGATCGCGACGACGACGAGGCCCGCCGCAGCGGCCGCACCGCCAGGTCATCCGCTGTTACAGAATTTGCTCGCGCGGCCGGTGGCGGCCGTGATGGGCGTGCTCAACGTCACCCCGGATTCGTTCTCCGATGGCGGCCGCTTTCTCGCGCCCGACGAGGCGCTGGCACAGGCCGCGAAACTGATCGCCGACGGCGCCGACATCATCGACATCGGCGCGGAATCCACCCGCCCCTATGGCTCGCAGCCGGTCTCCGCCGCGGAAGAGATCGCGCGGTTGCGCCCGGTGCTGGCGGACGTCGTGGCGCTCGGCACCCCGGTGTCGATCGACAGCATGAAGGCCGAGGTGGTGGCGTTCGCCTTCGAGCAAGGCGTGGCGATCGCCAACGACGTCTGGGGGCTGCAGCGCGATCCGCAGATGGCCGGCGTGATCGCCGAACGTGGCGCGCCGGTGATCGTGATGCACAATCGCGACGCGGTCGATCCGGCGCTCGATATTCTCAAAGACATCGCCGAATTCTTTGCCCGCTCGCTGGAGATCGCCGCCAAGGCCGGGATTCCGCAAAGCCACATCGTGCTCGATCCCGGCATCGGCTTCGGCAAGACGCCGGAACAGAGCCTGGCGACCTTGGCGCGGCTCGACGAACTCAGCGTATTCGGCCTGCCGCTGCTGGTCGGTGCCTCGCGCAAGCGCTTCATCAGCACGGTGTCGCCGTCGGAGCCGCGCCAGCGGCTCGGCGGATCGATCGCCGCGCATCTGCTGAGCGCGCAACGCGGCGCCAAAATCATTCGCGCCCATGACGTCGCCGAGACCGTGCAGGCGCTCCGCGTGGCGCAGGCAATCGAGGACCGACGATGAACGACACCATCTTTATCAGGGGTCTGGTGATCCACGCCCGCCACGGCGTGATGGAGCACGAGACCGAGGTCGGGCAGCGCTTCGTCATCGACCTCGACCTCACCGCGGATCTGCGCGAATCCTCGCGCACCGACCGTTTGTCCGACACCGTGTCGTATTCCAACGTGGTGGCGAGCGCGACCGCGGCGTTCAAGACCACCAACTACCGGCTGTTGGAGCGCGCCGCCGGCGCGGTCGCCGACGCCATCCTCGCCGCCTTCCCGCGCATCACCACGGTGCGGGTCACCGTGCACAAGCCGCACGCGCCGATCGCCGCGATTTTCGACGACGTTGGCGTGATCCTGACCCGCAGCCGCGAGGCGCGCTCCGATGCCTGAGGCGCTGATCGCGCTCGGCGGCAATGTCGGCGACGTCCGCGCCACGTTTCGCCGCGCCATTCCGATGATCTGCGGCATGACGCAAGCCGCGCTGCTGGCGCGGTCGTCCGACTATGCCACCCCGCCCTGGGGCGAAGAGCAGCAGGACCGCTTCGTCAACGCCTGCATCGCCATCGACACCAGCCTCGATCCGCACGCGCTGCTGTTCAGCCTGCACAAGATCGAGCAGCGCCTCGGACGCGATCGCGCCAATGAGCGGCGCTGGGGCCCGCGCACCCTCGATCTCGACCTGTTGGCCTATGACGACGTCAGCATCGACCACGGCTTGCGGCTGCCGCATCCGCGGATGTTCGAGCGCGCCTTCGTGCTGGTGCCGCTGATGGACATCGCGCCCGACCAGTCGATCGGCGGCCGCACCCCGCGCGAAGCGCTGGCCGCGCTCTCGACCGACGGCATCGAGCGGCTGCCGGACTTGCACTGAGGCACGTGCCCCGGACGCAGTGCAGCGCGCCGCTCTTGCGGCGTGGTGCGCTGCAGAGCCGGGGCCGTTCGGATCGCAGCGCTTGGAATGGTCCCGGTTCTGCGGAGCAGCGCTTCACGCCGCGCCGCGCCCGGGACACGACAGACGCTTGCGCAACCATGTGGAATTGCGCCGCACCCTAGCCTTTTGGCCCGAAACAACCGTTTGGCTTGGCGCCCGCCCCGTGGCATTTTCCGCCCGCAACAACCATGACGCGCCCGGAGTTAGCTTTTACGATGCCCACCACAACCGACGACCTGCGGCTGGCGGCCGATTTCGCCCCGGCGACCTATGACGACTGGCGCAAGCTGGTCGACGGCGTTCTCAAGGGCGCGCCGTTCGAGAAGCTGGTCGGCAAGACCTATGACGGGCTGAAAATCGATCCGCTCTATCCGCGCGCGCAGGACGCCACGCCGATCGCCGGCCGCGCCGCAGCGGCGCCGTGGCAGATCATGCAGCGGATCGATCATCCGGACGCCGCCAAGGCCAACAAGCAGGCGCTGGACGATCTCGCCAATGGCGCCACCGGCCTAACCCTGGTGTTCGAAGGCGCCAATGGCGCGCGGGGCTTCGGCTTACCGGCGACGCAAGACAGCATCGCCACGCTGCTCGAAGGCGTCTATCTCGACGCTGGCATCGCCGTCGAATTGCAGGTCGGACCGCAGGCGCGGATGGCGGCGATCTATCTCGCCGAGCACATCAAGGCGGCCGGCACCGATCCGGCGACATGCGAGATCCGCTTCGGGCTGGATCCGATCGGCGCCTGCGCGGTGTGGGGTTGCAGCGCCTATAATTGGTGGGAGATCGCGCCGGCCTTCACCGACGCCATCAAGAAGCTCACCGACGCCGGCTTCAAGGGACCGTTCGCGGTCGCCGACGGCCGGGTGATCCACGACGCCGGCGGCTCCGAGGTGCAGGAGCTGGCCTATGTGCTGGCGGTCGCGGTCAGCTATCTGCGCGCGCTGGAAGATGCCAACGTGCCGCTCGACGCCGCGCGGTCGATGATTTACGCACGACTCAGCGCCGACGCCGATCAGTTCCTGACGCTGGCGAAATTCCGCGCGCTGCGGCTGTTGTGGGCGCGCGTCGAGGAAAGCTGCGGCCTTCAGCCAAAGCCGCTGTTCATCGCCGGCGAAACCGCGTGGCGGATGCTGACGCAGCGCGATCCTTACGTGAACATGCTGCGCAATACGGTTGCGACCTTCGCGGCCGGCCTCGGCGGCGCCAATTCGATCGCCGTGCTGCCGCACACCGCGGCGCTCGGATTGCCGGACGCCTTCGCACGCCGCGCCGCGCGCAATACCCAGCTGGTGCTGCTTGAGGAATCCAATCTCGACAAGGTGTCGGATCCGGCCGCCGGCTCCGGCGGCATCGAGGCGCTGACCAAGCAGCTCTGCGACGCCGCCTGGACGCTGTTCCAGGAGATCGAGAAGACCGGCGGCGCGTTCTTCGCGCTCGGCGAAAACCTGCTGCAGCCCAAGGTCGCGGCGACCCGCGCCGCGCGGCAGGCGGCGATCGCCAAGCGTCGCGACGTGCTGACCGGCGCCAGCGAATTCCCCAATCTGCACGAGGCCCGCGCCGCGGTGCTGAAGGTCAAGCCGGTCGAAGCCCAGCCCTACGGCAAGGACAAGATCAAGTTCAATCCGCTCGCCCCGATCCGGTTGGCGACGCCGTTCGAGGCGTTGCGCGACAAGTCCGATCATCTGTTGGCCCGCAAGGGTGCCCGGCCGAAAGTGTTTTTGGCCAGCCTCGGCACGCCCGCGGACTTCACCGCGCGCGCGGGCTTCGCCAAGAGCTTCTTCGAGACCGGCGGCATCGAAGCGATCGACACCGAAGGTTTCGCCGATCCCGCCGCGCTCGCCGGCGCCTACACCGCCTCGGGCGCTCCGCTGGTCTGCCTATGCTCCTCCGACAAGGTCTATGCGACCGCTGCAATCGACGCCGCCAAAGCCCTGCACGCCGCCGGCGCCAAGCATATCTATCTGGCAGGACGCCCCGGCGAGCAGGAGGCCGGCTATCGCGAGGCCGGGGTGACCGATTTCATTTTCGCCGGCGCCGACGCGCTGGCGATGCTGATCGATGCTTATCGGAGGCTGGAGTGACCATGACATCGGCGACCGCGCCCGTGCTGACCGGCGGCTGCCAATGCGGCGCGATCCGCTTCGCGCTGCGGGCACCGCCGCAGCTCGTCAGCATCTGCCATTGCCGGATGTGCCAGAAGGCCAGCGGCGCGCCGTTCGCCGCATTCGCCGAGATCGCGCGCGAGGATTTCGCCTGGACCCGCGGCCAACCGGCCGCGTTCCGCTCCTCCTCGATCGCTGAGCGCAGTTTCTGCGCCGCCTGCGGCACGCCGCTGAGCTACCGGCGGCTCGCGGGGTCTTCGATCGAGATCATGACCGGCACCTTCGACCGGCCCGAATTGCTGGCGCCGACGCTGCAATTCGGCACCGAATCCCGGCTCGGCTGGGTTGGCAGCATCGCCGATCTGCCGAGCAAGACCACGCTGCAGAACTACGGGGCGGAGCGGCTCGCGAGCGTCGTGAGCCACCAGCACCCCGACCACGATTAGGACCACTGACGCGCCGCCCCACCAGTGATAGGCTCGGTGGCGCATAACAGGCAGGATGAGATGAGCCAGATTCCGAATTTCGCCGACGTCGCATTCCAGAGCGCCGCGGTCGCGCCGGCCGGTGGCCACGCCGAACCCTGGCTGACGCCGGAAGGCATCTTGGTCAAGCCCGGCTATTCCGAGGCGGACCTGAAAGGCATCGACTTCCTCGATACCTATCCGGGCATCGCGCCGTTTTTGCGCGGCCCCTACCCGACCATGTATGTCAACCAGCCCTGGACCATCCGGCAATATGCCGGCTTCTCCACCGCGGAAGATTCCAACGCGTTCTATCGCCGCAACCTCGCCGCCGGGCAAAAGGGCCTGTCGGTGGCGTTCGATCTCGCCACCCACCGCGGCTACGATAGCGATCATCCGCGGGTGTCTGGCGACGTCGGCATGGCGGGCGTGGCGATCGATAGTATCTACGACATGCGCACGTTGTTCGCCGGCATTCCGCTCGACCAGATGAGCGTGTCGATGACCATGAACGGCGCGGTGCTGCCGATCCTGGCGCTGTTCGTCGCCGCCGCCGAGGAACAGGGCGTGCCGCCGGAGAAACTCTCCGGAACCATTCAGAACGACATTCTGAAAGAGTTCATGGTGCGCAACACCTACATCTATCCGCCGGCGCCCTCGATGCGGATCATCTCCGACATCTTCGCCTACACCTCGGCGAAGATGCCGAAGTACAATTCCATCTCCATCTCCGGCTATCACATGCAGGAAGCCGGTGCCACGCAGGACCTCGAGCTCGCTTATACGCTCGCCGACGGCGTCGAATATCTGCGTGCCGGCATTGCGGCGGGCCTCGACGTCGATCGCTTTGCACCCAGGCTGTCGTTCTTCTGGGCAATCGGCATGAACTTCTTCATGGAAGTCGCCAAGATGCGCGCGGCTCGGCTGTTGTGGGCCAAGCTGTTGAAACAGTTCAACCCGCA
This sequence comes from Rhodopseudomonas palustris BisB18, assembly GCF_000013745.1. Lineage (GTDB taxonomy): Bacteria > Pseudomonadota > Alphaproteobacteria > Rhizobiales > Xanthobacteraceae > Rhodopseudomonas_A > Rhodopseudomonas_A palustris_F. The sequence goes on along the minus strand of NC_007925.1, from coordinate 1,912,584 downwards.
GAATCCGAAGTCGCTGTCCTTGCGCACGCATTGCCAGACCTCGGGCTGGTCACTGACCGCGCAGGACGTCTACAACAACGTGATGCGCACCACCATCGAGGCGATGGCGGCGACGCAGGGCCACACCCAGTCGCTGCACACCAACGCGCTCGACGAAGCGCTGGCGCTGCCGACCGACTTCTCGGCGCGGATCGCGCGTAATACGCAACTGTTCCTGCAGCAGGAGAGCGGCACCAACCGGATCATCGATCCGTGGGGCGGCTCCTACTACGTCGAGCGACTGACCCGCGACCTCGCGGCGAAAGCCTGGGGCCACATCCAGGAGGTCGAGAGCCTCGGCGGCATGGCCAAGGCTATCGAAGCCGGCGTGCCGAAGCTGCGGATCGAGGAAGCCTCCGCCAAGACCCAGGCGCGGATCGACGCCGGCCGCCAGGCGGTGATCGGCGTCAACAAGTACAAGCCGGTGGATGAGGCAGCGATCGATGTCTTGAAGGTGGATAACTCCACCGTGCGCCGGCTGCAGATCGACAAATTGAAGCGGCTGCGCGGCGAACGCAACCAGGCCGACGTCGACGCCGCACTCAATGCGCTGACGCGCTCGGCGTCGGAGGGCAACGGCAATCTGTTGGCGCTCGCCATCGACGCCGCGCGGGTCAAGGCCACCGTCGGCGAAATCTCCGACGCGTTGGAAAAGGTGTTCGGGCGGCATCGCGCCGAGATCCGCTCGATCACCGGGGTCTACAAGCGGGAGGCCGCCACCATGTCGAACCGGGTTGAGAAGCTCAAAGCGCTGATCGATGCGTTCGAGGACGCCGAGGGCCGCCGCCCGCGCATCCTGGTCGCCAAGATCGGCCAGGACGGCCACGACCGCGGCCAGAAGGTGATCGCCTCGGCGTTCGCCGACATCGGCTTCGACGTCGACATCGGGCCGCTGTTCGCCACCGCCGAGGAAGCCGCCAAGCAGGCGGTGGAGAACGACGTCCACATCCTCGGCGTCTCCTCGCTCGCCGCAGCGCATCTCACCGCGGTGCCGGAATTGAAGGCGGCGCTGAAGAAGCAGGGCCGCGACGACATCATGGTCATCATCGGCGGGGTGATGCCGCCGCAGGACTACGACACGCTGTACAAGGCGGGCGCCGAGGCGATCTTCCCGCCCGGCACGGTGATCGCCGACGCCGCCGAGGAACTGATCCACAAGCTCAACGCACGGCTGGGGCACGCCGAGGCCGCGGAGTAGCCAGCATGAGACATGTCGCCGTCACCGACGCGAAATCCCAGCTGGATGATCTGCTGGCGGAGGTCGAGGCGACTGGCGACGACGTGGTCATCACCCGCGATGGCGTCGCGGTGGCGAGGCTGATCCGAGAGGGATCGCCGGAGCGGCATGAACTGCCGCCGGCTGCGATTGAACGGCGCCGCGAGGTGATCGATAGGATCAGGCGGCGCGCTGCGACAATCAATCTCGGTGCGACGCAGCAGGAGATCAAGCAATGGATCAATGAGGGGCGCCATTGATCGTTCTCGACGCGTCGATGGCAATTGCGTGGCTGCTCAATGAGGCCGGGTTTTCGGACGACGGCCTGAACGAAGTGATCGCGACCGAATCCATCGTCGTCCCGGCTCATTGGTCAGCTGAGGTCGCCAATGCGCTGCTCGTCAACCTGCGAAGAAATCGAATCTCGCAAGATACCCTGGCGGCGGTCGTCAGCGACCTCGGGCTGCTCGATATTTCCGAGCAGCCGTCGATTTCGACTGACCGAATTCTCGACCTCGTAGGCTTTGCCGAACGTCACGGGCTAACCTCTTATGACGCCGCCTATGTCGAACTGGCGTTTGAACGCAGCGCTCCACTGGCGACCCTCGATCAGCAAATGCGGAGAGCGGCCGCCACCCTTGAAATCCCATTGATTCCGAAGGCTAGTATCTAGCAGCCGCGATCTCTCGGACGGCTTCACTGACAGCTGCCGGATCGCGCGCAATGTGCTAGAATAACGCCATGACCGACGTCGCCGACATCACGCTGGAGAGCATTCTCGCCAAGCTGCGCGGGCTGACACCCGCGCTGCAGGCGCTGGGCGTCAGGCGGCTTTCGGTGTTCGGCTCGCGCGTCCGCGGTGACCATCGGCCGGACAGCGACCTCGATCTTCTGATCGAGACCACCGGCTATGACGGAACGCCGAAATTCGATCTGCTCAAGGTGATACGCTTGATCGAGGACGCGATCGGGATTTGGCCCCACGTCATGCAGCCGAGCGAATTGACGCCGCGCATCCGCGAACGCATGGCCGACGATCTGATCGAGGTGTTTTGATGCCTCCGTCAGCGGAAGACCGGCTGCAGGATATCTTGGGGGCGATTGCCGAGATCGAGGATCTGCTGCGCGGAAAAACCTTCGATCAATTTGCCGCCGACCGACGCATGCGGCTGCTCATCGAACGCTATCTGGAGATCATTTGCGAGGCTTCCCGCCGGCTCCCGGAAGCCATCAAGCTGGACGCGCCGGACATCAACTGGCAGGGCATGATCGACTTCGGCAATATTTTGCGGCATGCTTATCACTCCACGGAAGCAAACGCCGTCTGGAATATCATCCATACGCACCTCCCGCCCTTGAAGTCGTTCGTCGAACGGCGCATGGCGACGTCCGGCGGATAGCACCATGCGCATTTCCCAACTTCCTTCCATCGAAGGCCGACTGACATGATCTCCTTCCTCCGCGGCCCGCTGATCGCTCTCGCCGCCCTGGCTCTGCTCACCCCCGCTTTTGCCGAGGACGCCAAGCCGGATTTCGCGATCAAGACCAAGTCGATCGAGGCCACCGTGCTGCTCGATGGGCCGATCAAGGCCGATCCGGCGCTGGCCGCCGATTGTCTCGCTGAGGGCAAGCGATGGGCCGAGAAGGCCCGCGCCGACGCCGACCGCGAGCGCAAGCAGACCCCGGACATGTTCCGCGACGGCGCCTGGACGGTGGAGCGCAAATACGACGTCCGCTCGCTGGTCAAAGATCGCTACGTCAGCATCGTCCGCTCCGACTACATCAGCGCCGGCGGCGCGCATCCGAACGCCGATGTCGACACCATCCTGTGGGACAAGACCGCGAACAAGCGGATCAGCATCCGGCCGTTCTTCACCGAGACCGCCGACGGCGGCCCGACCATGACGGCGTTGCGTCAGGCGGTGGTCGCGGCGCTGAAAACCGAAAAGCGCAAGCGCGACATTCCCGAGGTGCCGGGCGCCGACTGGGCCAAACCGATCGAGCCGAAACTCACCAAGATCGGCGCAGTGACGCTGGCGCCCTCCACCGAGCCCGGCAACAGCTCCGGCCTGACCTTCCACTATCCGCCCGATGCGATCGGCCCGCACGCCGAAGGCGACTATGTCGGCTTCGTGCCGTGGGACAAGTTGAAGCCCTATCTCACCCCGGAAGGTGCCGCGATCTTCGGCGGCGCGCGGCCGCGCGGCGACGAGGACTGACGCTGCGCTCCAGCTTTTCCGACTTTCTCACTCTGACGGCCGCGCAATGAATTTGCCGCCGGCCCCCGAAGGCGACGATCATGGCTGCAACGATGACCGCGAGGCCGCTCGACATTGCGACGCTGGCAGGCGAGGTCCGCGCCGGCAACCGCGCGGCGCTGGCGCGCGCCATCACGCTGATCGAAAGCCGCCGCGCCGATCACCAGACCGAGGCGCGGAAGCTAGTGCAGGCGCTGCTGCCGCTCACCGGCCAGGCGCTGCGGGTCGGCATCACCGGCTCGCCCGGGGTCGGCAAATCCACCACCATAGAGGCGCTCGGCATGTTCCTGGTCGAGCGCGGCCATAAGGTCGCGGTGCTGGCGGTCGATCCGACCTCGGCGCGCTCCGGCGGCTCGATCCTCGGCGACAAGACAAGAATGGCGCAACTGTCGTCGACCGACGCCGCCTTCATCCGCCCCTCGCCGGCCGCCGGCACGCTCGGCGGCGTCGCCGCCAAAACCCGCGAGGCGATGCTGCTGTGCGAGGCGGCCGGCTTCGACGTGGTGCTGGTGGAGACCGTCGGCATCGGCCAGTCCGAGACCGCGGTCTGCGACATGACCGATTTCTTTCTCGCCCTGATGCTGCCCGGCGCCGGCGACGAGCTGCAGGGCATCAAGAAGGGCCTGGTCGAACTCGCCGACATGATCGCGATCAACAAGGCCGATGGCGACAATCTGAAGCGCGCCAACCTCGCCGCCGCGGAATATCGCGGCGCGCTGCATATCCTCACCCCGCGCTCGGCGCATTGGCAGGTGCCGGTGGTGACCTATTCGGCGCTCGCCGGTCTTGGCATCGCCGAATTGTGGCAGCAGGTCGTCGCACACCGCGACGCGATGCAGGCCTGCGGCGAATTCGCCGCGCGGCGCCGCGAACAACAAGTGAAGTGGATGTGGACCATGCTGGAGGATCGCTGGAAGGCGCAGCTGCGCGCCGATCCGGCGATCCGCGCCAAGGTGCGTAGCACCGAGCAAGCCGTCGCCGAGGGCCAGATCACGCCGGCGCTCGGCGCCGATCAAATCGCGGGCTTGCTGACTTGAGGGACTATGCGAGCGCCGTCAATGTGAGGAGCCGCGCCGCTTGGCGCGGCGTCTCGAACCATGCGGCCGCCAGGTTTGCGCTTCAAGGCGAGCTTCCTGCGCCAGCAGCGACCCATACGGCGCGGAGCTGCGTTTTTTTGGCCGTGGGGTAGTCCGGTTTCTTGCCGCTTCCGACGCCAGGCGTAATAGGTCCTTCGTGCGCAGGGACGACCCGCGCACAGCCCCCGAGCCAACTCACATGAGCGAACCCAGATGACCGCTCCGCTACGCATCCTGATCACCGGCTTCGGCCCGTTTCCCGGCGCGCCGTATAATCCGACGCCGGCTTTGGTGGCGCGGCTCGTCCGGCTACGCCGCCCGGCGCTCAGCGAGGTCGAACTGATCGGCCACGTCTTCCCGGTCAGTTACGCCGCGGTCGACCGCGAGCTGCCGCAGCTGATCGCCAGGCACGCCCCGGATGCGCTGCTGATGTTCGGGCTGGCTGCCCGGACGCCGTTCCTGCGGATCGAGAGCCGGGCCCGCAATGCGGTGACTATGCTGTGGCCGGACGCCGCGCATAGCCGCGTCCGCAGCGCCGCGATCCTGCCGGGCGCCGAAGCGCGAAGGTTCGGGCCGCACACCGAAAAATTGCGACGTGCCGCACTTCATACCGGCATCGACGCCCGCGGCTCGCGCGACGCCGGGCGCTATCTTTGCAACTATCTGTGCTGGCGCGCGCTGGAGGCCACCGACGCCGCGCAGGGACCGAGCCTCGCCGCCTTCGTGCACGTGCCGCTGGTGCCGCGCCCCGGCGTTCCGCAGCACAACCGCGCGCACCGTATCACTGCTGAGCAGTTGGTTGACGCCGCCGAGGCCGTGCTACTAGAACTGCTGGCACAAGTGCGCCGCGTGCGGACTGTCACGCCGGCGTGATCGCCGTTCTTCCGGAATCCGAATTGCAACCCCGGTCCCGGTTCGGCGTTGCCGTCTCCAGAGGTTCCCAATGCCATACGCGCTGTTTTGCGACGACGCCAAGGTGAGCAAGACCTATCCGACCGAGGCCAATGTGTGGAAACACGCCAAGGAGAGCGGGCTACTGATCGACGTCGAGCCCAAGGACAACACGCCGACGCCGCGTCGGGTGCTGGAGGCCGGTTACGAGATCCGCCCCTGCGAGCCCGACCCCGGCGAAAATCCCGAGATGAACGAGCGCGAGGCGCGCGAGCAGCGCGATTTCCAGTTGCAAAAATCCTGATTCCCGCGCGCGCGGTGCGACCGCGTCGATGTTCGACGCAACAACGCCGGTGCACGCTGTCGCGGCACCGGCGTTGTGTCGGAATGAATCCGCCGGGAGAGTATCCCGGCGGATTGATGTGGGTCAGGCCGCCCCTGCGGGGGCGGTGAACACGCCAACCGTAACGGCCGGGCCGGTGTATTTCTCGACGTTGCCGATGACCGTATGGCCGCAATTGCCCTGGGCCAGTTTCGACGTGCCGATGTCCATCGTCAGCACGTTGACGTCGCCGTAACGGCACAACGTCCCCTTCTTGCCGGGTTCGGCCGGGTCGTACCAGCCGCCCTCGTTGACACGGATCACGCCGGGCCGGGCATTCTCGGTCACCTTGGCACCGGCGAGAATCTGGCCGCGGTCATTGAACACCCGCACCACGTCGCCATCCTTGATGCCGCGCGCCTCGGCATCCTTCGGGTTGATCAGGCATGGCTCGTGGCCGGCGACCTGGTAGGTTTCCCGCAGCTTGGTGCCGCAGAGCTGCGAATGCAGCCGGCTCGCCGGATGCGAGGTGGCGATGTGCAGCGGGAACTTGGCTGTCGGCCCACCCAGGCGTTCGGCCGGCTCCATCCACATCGGATGCGGTCCGCAATCGTCGTAGCCCATCTTCTCGATGTTGCGCGAGAAGATCTCGAACTTGCCGGTCGGCGTGCCGAGCGGCTCCAGCAGCGGATCCTCGCGGAATTTGGCATAGCGCACGTAGCTCTTGCCCACCGTCACCGGGAATTCCACCACGCCGGCGCCGTTCCAGAATTCATCGAATTCCGGCATCGGGTATTTCTTCGCCTTGGCCTGGGTCAGCGCCGCCTCGTAGAAGGATTTGATCCAATCCATCTCGGTCTTGCCCTCGGTGAACTCCTTGCCCTTGCCGCAACGCTCGGCGAGCGCGGCGAAGATGTCGTAATCGTTGCGGCTCTCGTACACCGGATCGACCACTTTCTTCATCGCCAGGATCCCAACGCCGGCGTAGTCGCCGATGGTTTCGATATCGTTGCGCTCAAAGGCGGTCGTCACCGGCAGCACGATGTCGGCGTGGCGCGCGGTCGGGGTCCACTGGAAATCCTGCACGATGAAGGTTTCCACCTTGGACCAGGCCGCCACCATGCGGTTGCGGTCCTGATGGTGGACGAACGGATTGCCGCCTGCCCAATACACCAGCTTGACGTCCGGATACTTGCCCTTGGTGCCGTTGAAGTCGAACTCCTTGCCGGGGTTCAGCAGCATGTCGACGACGCGGGCCACCGGAATCGACGACGCCCCACCGGTGCTCAGCCAGGGCGCGCCGGCCTTCTCCTTGCCGCCATCGGTGATGCCGGTCAAAGCCGGCGCATCCGCCGCCGGCGCGCCGCCGTTGGAGTAGTGATAGCTGAAGCCGAAGCCGCCGCCGGGCAGACCGATCTGGCCCAGCATCGCCGCCAGCGTCACCAGCATCCAGTGCGCCTGCTCGCCGTGATGCTGGCGCTGCATCGACCAGCCCGCAGCAAGCATGGTGCGGCCCTTGGCGAAGCGGCGGGCAAGATCGCGAATGGTGTCGGCGGGAATTTCGCAGATCGCCGCGGCCCATTCGGCGGTCTTCGGCGTGCCGTCCTTCTCGCCGGTCAGATAGGGCAGGAATTTGTCGAAGCCGGTGGTGTAGGTCTTGAGGAATTTTACGTTGTGCAGCTTCTCGGTATAGAGCGTGTGCGCGATGCCGAGCATCATTGCCACGTCGGTCTGCGGCCGCGGCGCAATCCATTCGGCGGACATCGTCTCGCAGGTCTTGGTGCGGATCGGATCGATGCAGATTACTTTGGTGCCCTTGGCTTTGAGCGCATTCAAGCCCTCATAGGCGCCGTGATCCGGAACCAGCCAGCCGATCTGGTTGGTGACCGCGGGGTCGCAGCCCCAGAACACCATCAGTTCGGTGTTCTCGACCACTACCGGCCACACCGTCTGCTGCTCATAGACCTCGAGCGAGCCGACCACATGCGGCATGATGATCTGCGCCGCGCCGGTCGAGTAATCGCCCGACGAAGACACGAAGCTGCCCTTCACATTCATCAGCCGGCGCAGCAGGCTGCGGCAATTGTGCAGCCGGCCAGGGCTCTTCCAGCCATACGATCCGGCATAGGTCGCGGCCGGGCCGTAGGTCTTGTCGACCCGCTGCATTTCCTTGGCGACAAGATCGAGCGCCTGATCCCAGGTGACGCGGACGAAATCGCCGGAGCCGCGGGAGTCGCGTTCGGCGGCGGCGCCCTTTTCCAGGAACGCGCGACGCACCATCGGATATTTGATCCGGGTCGGCGAATACACCGAATCCAGCACGCCGGGGAGCTGGTGGCTCGGCGCCGGATCCTTCTCCCACGGCTTCAGCGAAGTGATGCGACCGCCCTCGACCTTGGCGCGGAACGCGCCCCAGTGCGAGCCGGTCAACACCTCGCCGTCCGGCACGCCGGCGGCGCGGGCGCCCTGCGCCAGCAGCGACGGGCCGAAGATTCCAAGCGCGGCGAGCGCGGCGCCTCCGTTCAGCACCGAGCGGCGCGACAACGTCTTACTGAATTGGTCGATCGATTGGATAGTCATGTGAGACTCCATGGGACGAATTGAGTACCGAAACTTGCAGCCGGTTCGGGGAGAACTCTCCGAGCCGCAATGATGATGGTGCTACGCGGCCGAACGACCCGTGGTCGGGGCGCTGGTGTCGCGCGTGAGCAGCGCGGTCAGCAGCATCGCCGCGCCGCCCCAGAATCCACGATGGTCGCGCACGTGGCAGGCGGCACAGAAATCCGGGATCCAGCCGCAGAGCCGCTGCTGCAATGCAAAGCGGCCCGGATCGTCGGTGGCGATGAGTTGCGAAAGCAGCGACAGCTCCACCGAAACGTGGTCGGCAGGCTCCGCCAGTCCGGTGGCGACCGAGACATCGTGCGCCGCCAGCAGCGCATCCATTTCCGCGGTCGGCGCTTGAAACGGCCGCCCGCCGCAGCGGAACGCCGATTCGTAAGGCGCGATCGCATCCGGTCCGCCGATGCCGCTGAACAGCCGTCCGAACGCAATGCCCAATCGCGCCGTCAAGGCCTCGTCGTCGAGTTCGGCGGCGAGCACGTCACGGATTTGAGCGACGCCTTCGGCGAGGTCGTGTTGCCGAGCCAATTCGCCCAGCCAGACGGCGGCTTCGCCGCGTCGATAGGAGGCGACGCTGTCGCGCGAGGGTGGCGCCGCGAACACCGCGGCGAGCCACAGCAAACACTGTGCATGTCCCGCTATTCGGTCAGCATGCGAGACGTCACTCATGCTTGCCTCCGGTGTCCTGCGCGTTCATCTGGACGTACTTCTGAACCATCCGGAACTGCTCGTCGTCGAGGGTGACGAAGCGTTTCATCGCGTTCAAATTGCCGATCCACTGATTGGCGAGGAAGTGCCCGGTCGCCGGCAAGGCGTGGCAGAGCCCGCAGCTTGATGAGTACATCTCGGCGCCGTAGGCGTTGAGCTTGGCCGCATCGGCGACCAGGTTTTCGTTCTTCACCCAGACCGCGAGCTTGCCTTCACTCCAGACCTGATCGGTGTCGGGATCGGTCATGGTGCTGACGCTGGTGACCTTCTCCACCGCTTCGGGACCGAGCGCGGCCGAGGGAATCCGCTTGCCCTGTCGGGCATAGAGCATCTGCTCGGAGCCTTCCTGCTGCCAGCCGGTCAGTTGCACCTGCAGCAAGGGGCCGTCCACTGCCGTGACCTTCATCGGGGTCGCCGCCAGCAGCCGGCCGTCGGCTGGATCATCCTTGCCGGGCTTGTCCAGATAGAACGACGTCGTGATCAAGGTGGCGAGGGTGTCGCCGACCTTGGGCTGCAACGTCTTGGCCGATGCCGCCAGCTCGTTGAAGATCGAACGATAGCCGACGCTCATGTCGGGCATCTTGTGGGCGATGCCCTTGTGACAATCGATGCAGGTCTTGCCGTCGGCCATGCCCTTCTGCATGGCCTCCGAGGCGGCCGGGCGCTGCTTGTGGAAATCCATCGTCTGGAACGAGTGACAATTGCGGCACTCGCGGCTGTCGGTGTTCTTCATCGTCGCCCACACCCGCTTGGCCAGTCCAAGACGCGCGGCCTCGAACTTCTCCGGGGTGTCGATGGTGCCGACCAACTTATGGTAGATTTCGCTGCTGGCCTCGACCTTGCGGATGAACTTCGGCAGCCATTGCTTCGGCACATGGCAGTCCGGGCAGGCCGCACGAACGCCTGAGGCGTTGGTGTAGTGAATCGATTTTTGATATTCCTTGAAGACGGTGTCGCGCATCTCGTGGCACGAGATGCAGAACTCGAGGCTGTTGGTGGCTTCCATCGCGGTGTTGAAGCCGCCCCAACCGATCACTCCCGCGACAGCACCTGCCACGGCAACGAGGGCCAGGGTCCATTTCGAACCGCGGCTGCGCAGAAATTGAATCACGACGTTTTCCTGTTCTTACGGAACGGAGCTTTCAGTCCGCAGGATCGACTGACCGCGGACCTTGATCGGTGATGCGAAGGAGGTTCTGGGGGACCTCGGGTGAAGCGCAGCGCTTGATGAAGCGTCCGCGGCGGTTGGCACCGTCACAATGGAGATTCCACTCTGTGCGGCGAAAGGAGAATGGGCGCCTCGCGCTCAGAACATCTTGATCCACATCAAGTAGAGTTGGACGAAAGTACTAAGTGCGCCCACTGCAACCACCGGCATTGCTTACGTGACTACTCGCGCAACCACGCGGTTGCAGACCGTAACCGTCTCGCGTCGCAGACTACACTGGAGGTTCATCAGTGAATCGCATCGGCAACTTGCGCGGGATGGCAGCGCTGGTCCGTCCAGCACTACGCCTGATGCGGCGATCGGTTAACCCTGCTCCGCAACAAAGCCAACCAGCTCCCGTGCGGAGCCGCGCCGCGCGGGATATCTTTGCGTCGCCCTTCACGAACGACTTAGGGGGCGGCTTGATAACCGAATCAGACCGTTGAGCTGGTGATTGCGCAAGCGCCGAAGCGATCCGCAAACGCCGAATGCATTTTCGTCCGATGTCAGGACCCATGCGATGCCGCTCAGCCGCCGTCACCTCCTCAACGCCGCAGCCTTTGCAGCCGGCGCGCTGGCTTTACCAAGTAAGCCCGCCCGCGCGGCGCCGCTGACCTCGTCGCTCGGGCGCGACGCCAGCCAATACGGCGTGCGGCCGAACAGTCCGGACGATCAGACCAGAGCCTTGCAGCGCGCCATCGACGACGCTGCGCGGGCGCAGACACCGCTGGCGCTGCCGCCGGGGGTCTATCGCACCGGCCCGCTGATGCTGCCGAACGGCGCGCAGCTGATCGGTGTGCGCGGCGCGACGCGGCTGCTGTTCAACGGCGGCCGCTCGCTGCTGGAAAGCCAGGGCGGCAACGCCGTGGAGCTGAGCGGCCTCACGCTCGATGGCGCGCAGATCAAGTTGCCGCAACGTCGCGGCCTGGTGCATTGCCAGCAGGGCCGTGAACTTCGCATCACGCAATGCACAATCGCCAATTCCGGCGGCAACGGCATCTGGCTCGACAATATCGCCGGCGACATCAGCGATAACGGCTTCAGTAACATCGCCACCACCGGCATCGTCTCGTTCGACGCCCAGGGCTTGATCGTGGCGCGCAACAGCATTTTGGGCACCAACGACAACGGCATCGAGATCCTGCGCAGCGCGCTCGGCGACGACGGCACGCAAGTTCTCGACAACCGCATCGAGGACATCAAGGCCGGCCCCGGCGGCTCCGGGCAATACGGCAACGCCATCAACGCGTTTCGCGCCGGCAACGTCGTCGTGCGCGGCAACCGCATCAAGAACTGCGATTACTCCGCGGTGCGCGGCAATTCCGCCTCCAACATCCAGATCACCGGCAACAGCGTCAGCAATGTCCGCGAGGTGGCGCTGTATTCCGAATTTGCCTTCGAAGGCGCGGTGATCGCCAACAACACCGTCAACGGCGCCGCGGTCGGCGTCTCGGTGTGCAATTTCAACGAAGGCGGCCGGCTCAGCGTGGTGCAGGGCAATCTGATCCGCAACCTCACGCCGAAGCGGCCGATCGGCACCGCGCCGGATGACGACGCCGGCATCGGCATCTATGTCGAGGCCGATACTGCGGTCACCGGCAATGTGGTCGAGAACGCGCCGTCGTTCGGCATCGTCGCCGGCTGGGGCCGCTATCTGCGCGACGTCGCGATCAGCGGCAATGTGATCCGCAACGCCTTTGTCGGCATCGGGGTGTCGGTGGCGGATGGCGCCGGCACCGCGCTGGTCGGCAACAATGTGATCTCGGAGACGCCGCGCGGCGCGGTGGTCGGGCTCGATCATGCCCGGCCGGTGACGCCGGATCTGGCAGCGCCCGGCGCAGCCAAGTTCGCTCAGGTGGTGATGGGGATCAATGCGGCGCGGTGAGCGCGAATTACAGCGCCGGGCGCAACAGCGGATAGCGCTGCTGCATCACCACGAGGTCGAGCTGCCGCTCCCAGGACACCGGCTCCGCCGCGTCCTCGTCGGCCGCCGCCGCAACCGGCTCGGTCCGCTCGACCGGCGCCACCGGGGCTGTGTATTGCACCGCGGCCGGGTGGCGGGGCGCGGTCCAGGTCGCGGGCGCCTCGCTCGGCAGCACGCTCTGGCGGGGCTTCAGTTTGGAATTAACGCCGAGCCAGGACAGGTCGACCGGCTGGTTGTTCGCCGTGGCTTCGCGGGTCAACAGCCCGCGCCAGGTCTGCACCGCCAATTTGGCCTCCTGGATGTTGTCCAGGAAGTCCAATTCGCTGTGATAACGCCGCCAGCGCCCGGTTTCGAACAGTTCCGTGAGGTATTCCAGGCGCTGCTCAGCCAAAATGCACCAGCGCTCCACCACCGCGCGGCCGCGGGTAACATCCGATTGCTCGATCATGAAATAGCGAGTCCAAGGGGAGGTGAAGCTGGACGCCGACGCAACCTGACGAATCGACTGAACAATAATGGTAATAGTGTTAACAGAAGTTTACCGTGTTGAGCTTGAGGGTATCCCCAGGCAGCTGCGTGTCGCGGCGCTCGGCGCCAGCTTCGCGCAAGCTCCAAACGAAAGACCCGCCCGGGGGGGACAACCGGGCGGGTCGAGCCATATTGGCGCTGGGTGGATGGGCGCTCGCGCCGAATACGGCATCGTTGGGGAGGGATGTCCGCTCCCACCCCTATTGGTCGGGATCGCCGGGCAAACGTTCAAGACCGTCGGCGGTTTTTTTACCGCCTGCGGCGCCCGGCAGCGCGACCGCGAGGCTGACGATCGGTTCCGCCTGCAGCCGCGTCGCCAGATCGTCGAGTTCCGCCGGCCGCAGCGGCCGATCGCCGAACTGCAGGCGCAACAGACCGTCCGGGCCGCTTGCGACGATGCTCGCCTGATAGGCGTCGAGCAGGCGGCCGATCTCGGCGATCCGTGCGTCGGGGGCGAAACGCACCAGCGCGCGCGGCCGCGACGCGGCGGCCGGGCCGCTGATCACCGGTTCGGAGCCGGCCGCCGCGCTCTGGCCCGCCGCAAGCTGATGGCCGCGGAGCGGCTCCCGGCTGGCCAGCAGCGCGCCGATCAGGCCGGCCTGCAACAGCAGGCCCAACGCCCCGGCCAGCGCGGTCCAGCCGACGATGCGCGGCGACAGCTGGCTGAAAGCCTCGCCGAGCCGCGCCGAGGAGCGGTCCGGCCGGCGCCGCAGCGCGCCAGCAGGCGGTTCGGCGTCGATCGCGGCGAACAGCTTTTCCAGCGCCCGCGGCGATGGCGCGCCGAGGCTTTCATCGAGGCGGATGGTGGCCGCGCATTCGTCCTGGATCGCGGCGAATTGCGCCGCAAGGCGAGGATCGCTCGCCAGCGCCCGTTCGACCCGCTGGGTGTCGCGCGCGCCGAGCGTCCCGGCCGCATACCACGGCAACAACGCCTCGATCGCGCCGGGTCGTTGCTGCTGATCATTCTTGCTCATCGCCATCACGGCCGGCCTCGCTCCGCGCCTGACTGGCCTCACGGTCTTGTAGAATTTGTCGTTGCGAAGCGGGAAAGGTTCGATGCTGCCGGTAAAATAATCCCACCCGAACGGTGCCGCAACGGGTCCCTCCCCCCGGCCGCACCGTGGCCTTGCAAATCTACCGCCCGCAGCGCCCGCGCGGCCTCCGCGCACACGAAATCTATCTAACAAGATCAAATGTTTAGTAGCCTTTCGCGATGACCTCGCGGGGCCAAAAGATACCAAACCTAAAGGCTTTGCGATTAGCCTTGAATAATCGATCGCAGCCGTCGACGGAAACATGGACGCCACCGCAACTTCTCCTTTCTCCGATCCGTTGGGCGCCCACAGCGAGGGCGACCTGCGCCCTGCCGCGGTCCTGGCGCAACGCGCCAAGCAGCGGCGTCAGATGCTGGATCTGGCCGGACTGAGCTACGTCATCGATGCCGGCGTTCTGCTGATCTATGCGGCGGCGGGAACCGTGCCGGCGATCGTCGGTGCGGCGCTTGCGGGTTGCGGCCTGGCCACGGTGACGCTGTTCCTGGTGTTGTCGGAATTCGGCTTCGCGGATCGCTTCCGCGATCATTACTGCGTGCTTCCGCAATCCACCATCAACCTCGTCATCCTGCTGGGGTTCGCGTATTTCGTCCCGCAGGTCGGGGTATTGTTTCTGTGCTCGCTGTTCATCGTCTACGGCTTCAGCGCGCTGCGCTCGACGCCGCGCCAGACGGTGATCGCCTGGAGCCTGATGGCCGTCGGCGTCGGTGCGCTGTTGCTACTGAGCGAGCGGCCGATTTCGCTGCCGATGGCCACCCCGCTTGAGCGCTTCGCCACCATGCTGGTGTTCGTTCTCGCGCTCGGCCGCTGCATGTTCATCGGGGTCGTCTCCAGCGCGCTGCGCGAAAGGCTCTACCGGCGCGGCGTCGAACTCAAGGCGACCTACAAACGCATCGAAGAGCTCGCCGAGCTCGACGAACTCACCGGGGCGTCCAACCGCCGCTGCATCATGCGGATGCTCGACGACGAAATCCTGCGCGCCCGCCGCACCGCGATGCCGCTGACCATCGCGCTGATCGACCTCGACTGGTTCAAGCGGATCAACGACCTCTACGGCCATCCCACCGGCGACGAGGTGCTGCGGACGTTTGCGATCACGATCTTCGCCAACATCCGCAATGTCGACCGCTTCGGCCGTTACGGCGGCGAGGAGTTCTTGCTGGTGCTGCCCGAGACGACGCAGGACAGCGCCCAGCCGACCCTCGACCGGCTGCGGCGGATCGTGGCGGATCTCGACTGGAGCGCGTTCTCGCAGGGCATGACGGTGACGATGTCGGTCGGGATCGCCTCTTGGTGCAACAATGAAACGCCCGAAGCGTTGCTCGCCCGCGCCGACGACGCGCTCTACGAAGCCAAGGCCGATGGCCGCAACCGCGTCGCGCTGTCGCGCCCGGCGCCGGGCGCTGCGCCGGACCGGGCGGCGGCGCGGGCGCACGAGCTCCGAGTCTGATCATGCATCTGAGAGCCAAGGCTGCTTCCGAAAACCTGCTCGACGAACTGCAGGACACCCTTGCCCATGGCCCGGTGGCGCGCCGGGTGGAAACGCTGCGCCGCGTCACCGATCTGTTCGTAAGCGGCGCGGTGGACTATTCCGACGAGCAGGTCGCGCTGTTCGACGACGTGTTTGCGTGTTTGGTGCGTCACATCGAGGCCAAGGCGAAGGCCCTGCTGGCGCAGCGCCTGGCGCCGATCGCCAAGGCGCCGCCGCGCATCATCCGTCATCTGGCATTCGACGATCTGATCGACGTCGCGGCCCCGGTGCTGACCCAGTCGACGCAACTCGACGACCACGCCTTGATCGAGAATGCCCGCAGCAAGAGCCAGGGCCACCTGCTGGCGATTTCCAAGCGGCAGGTGTTGAGCGGAGCGGTGACCGAGGTGCTGGTCGAACTCGGCAACATCGAGGTGGTGCACAGCACGGTCAACAATCCAGGGGCGGAGTTTTCGGCACAAGGCTATTCGACGCTGGCGTCGCGGGTCGAGATCGACGACACGCTGTCGGCGCTGATCAGCATGGTGTCGTCGATCCCGCGGCATCACTACCTGAAATTGATCGCCAAGGCCTCGGTGTCGGTGCGCAGCCGGCTGGAGGCCGCGCATCCGCAGGAGGCGAACGAGATCGCAACCGCGGTCCGCGAAGCCTCGCGGCGCGCCCGGCTGGCGCCGGCGGCGATGAGCAAGGAAACCGTGATCGCCCACGGCCTGGTGCGCGCGCTATACGAGGACGGCAGGCTCGACGAAAAGCTGGTCGGCAACTTCGCCGAGGAAGGCAAGTTCGACGAGACCAACGCCGCGATCGCCTGCATGGCCAACGTCACGGTATCGGTCGCCGAGTCCATAATGATCGAATCCCGGGCCGAGGGCGTGCTGATCTTGGCCAAGGTCGCCGGACTGACGTGGTCGACGGTGCGCGCGATCATCAGTCTGCGCGACGAATTGTCCGGCATGAAGAGCGCCGACATCGAGGCCTGCCGGCTGACCTACGAGCAATTGCGGCCGAGCACGGCGCAGCAGGTGCTGCGCTTCCACCGGATGCAGCAGGAAACCGGCAGCACCGCCGCGCCTCCGACCTGACCGCCGCAACAACCCGCGCCGCAAGCCAGCCATTGCCGGCCCACAGCCCTTCCACGGCGGTTGTTTTCGGCTCCGACGCGCGTTAAAGTTGACGAAATTCTTTGATCAATTTTCTGAATTTGGGGATAGCCATGGCTGTCGTCAATGACAACGAGCCGCATTCCGCAAAGAAATCCGCCATCCAGAGTGCTTTGACATACGTCACCGGCGCGACCGCCGCCGCGGGCGCGGTGTGCGGAACGGCGTGGTACTTACTTAGTCCACGGGTTGATAAGTACATCGACGATCATCTTTCGGAGAAGATGAAAGTAACACCGCCGCTCGGCCAAACCGCGGGCCCCGGCGGCGCGCTTCAGGCCGGCGAACTGCAAGTCGCCGAACTGCAGCGCAAGATCGAGACCTTGTCGACGTCCGTCGCCGCGCTGTCCAGCCGCCTCGGACAGGCCGAGGAACTTCAACGCCAGCTTGAAAGCCTCGGCAAGATCGTCTCGGAAATCAAGACGAGAGCCAATTTCAACGCCACGTATGGATATTCATTCCGCTTCAAGGGCGCTGAAATTCTCGCCCAGCAACGCCCGCCCAGCCGGCTCTACTTCTACGCCACTCGGGACGACGAAGTGAAAGTCAGCGTGTACCTCGCGACCCAGAAATTTCCCATCACCATGAAGGTCGATGGGATCGCAGTGCGACCGAAGGTTCGGGATTCGCGCGACTCGATCCGGGTGACTGATCAACTGGTGCACACCTCCTTGGAAGAGGTGATCGCGGTCAAGGAAGGCGCCGGCAACAAGGAAGGCGCGCCCCCCACCACCGAAGATCCGCGCCCACAGAACGTCCACTACATCGAATTTCTTCCCGGCGACGTCAACTATCAGTTCGGAAAGAACGACGACTACGATGTATCCGGCATCGTCCTCGTCGCCAGGAAGAACATCTGAGGCATCCGCGCGGTGGCACACGGTCGTTTCCATTTGATGGCGGCAACGGCGGCCCTTGCCGCCGTGGCTGAATTGGCGCTGTCCGGCGGCGCTCTGCAGGCCGCTCAATTCAACTGGGTCGCCATCGCCCCACACGTCTCCGTGCTGCGGCAGGCCACCTACAAGACGCCCTCCGGAGCGGAGATCAAATTCACCGCCGTTCGCTTCCATCTGGGCTATGTTCGGCTCCGGCTGGTCGGGACCGCGGAGGCGGTCGCCGCAGGCCGCGAGGTCAAGGACGGAATCGCCAAGTCGATCGTCAACGGCGAACAGAAGGCCGAACTGCTCAGTTACAGTTTGGAGGGCGTCTTCGGTCATCTCAAGGACAAACCGTTGGTTCTCGGTGCAGTCGGCTGGGCCGTCAGCCAGCGCAGCCCGGTCCAGCTCGGCCTTCTGAAAATCAAAGGGCACACCGCATCGAATCTGGTCGCAAGATCGACCTTCAGCGCCGTGCTATGTCTGCACGACGAGGCCGGCTACCCGGGTTACGATGCGACCGTTCCGGTGCTGTTCAGTTCGAACGATATTACCAAACTCAACCCGCGCGCCGCCAAATGTCGCGACGCGGTGCAGGTTGGCCCGCGAATTGTCGAAGAGGGAGCCCGGCGTGGAATAACCGAGGCAGAACTTCGAACGCCGCGATATCAACGCGGAATATTCTTCGTGGATGACCCGCACCGCAACGATTGGCCGGAAAAATCGCGCGATTCGGCGCGCAACGGATATTTGCTGGTGACGCACAACAAGGTGCATCTTTACGATCTGCAGACCATGTTGCTCGAGAAGGACCTCTACAACGGGGGCGACCCGCATTGGGCCGTCAATGTCGCGGGCGACGACCAAACCGGGCTGCTGATCAACGACGGCGCGGAGCCCGAGCTGATCGAGAACACACTGGCCACCGTGGGATCCGCGCTCATCGTCGAACATCGGAACAATTGATCGACGGTTCGACGAGAGTTCGTCGAACCGATGCGCGCGCGGTGGCGTGACGACGATCGACGGCGCTGGCGTCGACCGAAGGCGCGAGACATCCGGAACAATCGTCGCGGATCAGTAACGCAACACGCGCGCGCCGATCGCGGCGCCGAGCAACGTCACCAGCGCCACCGCCAAAGTGTACCAGGTCGCCACGAACAAGGGCGAGTCGTCGATGCAATGCGCGGCGTAGAGCGCCGCCGCCAGCCCCGACGACAACAGCCCCGCGATCGCGCCGGCCAACGCCGGACGCGCCGGCGCGCCCTGACGCAGCCCGATTAGCGCCGCGGCCAATAGCGGCAGCGACAACGCCGGGATCGACGCCATGCACAACAGCGCGTTGTGGCCCATCAGCCGCAGCAGCGCCGGCGTGGGGGGCGGCGCCAGCGCCTCGCCGGCGATGCCGAGCGCCAGCAGCGCCACCGGAACCAGCAACAGCCCGAACCAGCGCCGCGGCAATTGTTGCGGCCGCGACACCTGCAGCGCGAGCGCCAACGCCACGAGCGCCAACGCCAGCGTCACCACGAACTTCAAATCGAATAAGGGATTGCGCAACGCCTGCATGAAGTCCGGGCGCAGGCCGAGCGTCGCCAGCAACAGCGCCAGCGACGCCGCCCATGCCACCGGCACGGCGATCGCCAGGGTTGGCCCGGGCGGGCGGGCCGGATAGCCGTTGTCGGCGGCGAGCGTTGCGATCAGTCGGTCGGTGTCCATGGTCATTCCGTCCGCAATTTGCTGGCGAGCCGCGACAGGCCGCGATGCAGGGCGACCCGCACCGCGCCCTCGGTGATCGCGAGCTTGGCCGCGGTGGTCTTGATCGATGCGCTGTCGACCGCGATCGCCTGCAGCACGTCGCGCTGCCGCGCCGGCAGGGTCTCCAGATGGCTGGCGATCTCGCTTGTGGGCAGCGTTTCGGCGGCCGGCGCGCTCGGGATCGTCTCGGCGAAATCATCGATATTGACGAACACCCGGCGGCCGCGGCGGCGCAGCGCGTCGATCAGCTTGTTGCGGGCGATCGCGAACAGCCACGGCGCGAATGGCGCGCTGGCGTCCCAGGTGTGTTTCTTCAGGTGCACGGCCAACAGAATATCCTGCACGATGTCCTCGGACTGATCGATCGGCTGGCCGGCGCGGGCCAGACCGCGACGCGCCGCGGCGCGCAGCACCGGCGTGACCGCCTTCAGCAGACGATGATAGGCCGCGCTGTCGCCGGCGTTGGCCGACCGCATCAACCCGGTCCATTCCTCGTCACGTCCCTGCACGCAGGCTCCTGAAAATCAATTCGTACGGATCGCTGATTTGTTACGCCCGCCGCGCAAGATCACGGCCTCGTGATCTCAGGCCACGGAGAAAGGTAGTTTCGAACCGATCGCACCGGCTGGTTCGACTGCTATCTCATCTTGCCCTGGTTTTGCCGCGGTGCGGCGAACAATCCCCTTGTTTTTGCCCCTTTGAGAACACGCCAAGCGTCTCTTTTCGCTCCGGGACTGGCAACTGGAGAGATGTCATGAAGGCCAGCGGGCGCTTCGCATTGATTGTGGCCACGACGGTGTGGATGTGGGGATGGGGCGTGCCGCCGGTAACGGCCGACGCCGCGCCCGGTTCGCAGACCGCGAGCAACGACAAGACAGCGGTGGGCAAGCCGCTGTCGCTGAAGAAGCCGGCCAAGCCGCACCACGCGGCCAAACACGCCCCGGCGGCGCGCCACGCCGCCAAGCCCAAGTCCACCGCCCTCAGCAAGGGCGGCAGCAATGCCGACGCGCTCACCAACGTCACCGCCGATGCCGAGGATGGAGCTCCGCTTCCGGCCAAGGTGGCCAACGCCCATGCGGAAATGCCGGCTGCGGCCGCCGACATGCCGAGCGCCCTGCTCGCCCAGGCCGAAGCCGCCAGGCAGGACGCCGCCAAGGCTACCGCGGCGCCCGCTGCCGCCGTGGTGGCCCCCGATCAGATCAACGATGTCGACCTCGCCGCCAATGTCGAACAGGCTCCGGCGCCGGGCGTGGCAACGACCATCGGCAAGAGCGCCGAGCCCGCGCCGCAACAAACCGCCACCCAAGCCAGCAATGACGACTCGCTGTGGGGCAATACCTCGTTGATCGGCAAGATCTTCATCGCGTTCGGCGGGCTTTTGACGGTGGCCTCGGCGGCCCGGATGTTCATCGCCTGAACGCCGCGCCTCGTCGACCGGCGCGGCCGGTTGGCGGGGCCTTGAAGCGGGCCCCGGCAGCGGGCACATTGCGCGGCATCATCCAGCAGCGCGGTGTCCCATGAACAGCTACGAATCCATCATCGTCGAACGCAAGGCCGCAGTCGGCCTGATCCGGCTCAATCGTCCGAAACAACTCAACGCGTTGTCGTTCGGGGTGTTGGGCGAGATCGCGCTGGCGATCGACGAATTGGAAGCCGACGCCGCGATCGGCTGCATCGTGCTGACCGGCAGCGAGAAGGCGTTCGCCGCCGGCGCCGACATCAAGGAGATGCAGCCGAAGGGCTTCATCGACATGTTCAACGCCGATTTCACCGCGATCCGCGGCGACCGCGTCGCCACTTGCCGCAAGCCGACCATCGCGGCGGTCTCCGGCTACGCGCTCGGCGGCGGCTGCGAATTGGCGATGATGTGCGACTTCATCATCGCCGCCGAGACCGCCAAATTCGGCCAGCCGGAAATTACCCTCGGCACCATTCCGGGGATCGGCGGCACGCAGCGGCTGACCCGCGCGGTCGGCAAAGCCAAGGCGATGGATTTATGCCTCACCGGGCGGATGATGGACGCCGCCGAAGCCGAGCGCGCCGGCCTGGTCAGCCGCATCGTGCCGGCGGACAAACTGATGGACGAGGCGATGGACGCCGCCGAGAAGATCGCGGCGATGTCGCAGCCGGCCGCGGAGATGGCGAAGCGCGCGGTGAACCGCGCCTTCGAAACTACGCTTGCCGAGGGCATGCAGGTGGAGCGCGATCTGTTCCGGGCGACTTTCGCGCTGGACGACCGCGCCGAAGGCATGGCGGCGTTCATCGAAAAGCGCCCGGCGCAAATCCGTAACCGTTAGAGCCTGATCCCGAAAATTGGATCCCGATTTTCGGAAACGGTCATGCTCAATCAAAAAGCCCGCGCAGGATGACGATTCGAAGAAACCGCATCCTGCTCCGGACAGTTTTCGTCGGTTCGATCGCTTGACGATTCCCAGTCCCTCATTCCGGGCGCGAGCAGCGTTGGCTGCGAGCCAGCCCGGAATGCACAAGGACCGCAGCCGATTTGGATTGCGGACTTGCGCGTTCTTCGAACTCGCAATGACTGCTGATTTCGATCAGCTAAATTGATCAGCTGATAAGTCGCGACGATCCCAACCGTCCTCGGTAGCCCGCCGTTGATGAGGTCGCGGATCGCCGTTGCGATCAGGCTCTAGTGCGCCTTGTGCAGATATCCCGCAGGCATCGCAGGAACGATGTCGGTGAGGTTGGCTTCGACGTCGATCGACGGCGCCGCGCGCTCGTGGCAAAGCCGAATCTGCTTGGGCGGAAAAGCCGGTCCATGGAGCGAGGTCGGACGAGAGTTATTATCGCCCAAGGCGCGCCCGGTTGCAGTGCAGATAAAATGCTGCTTCGCACAGGCCAGACAGAACACGGCTTCATAGGACTGCCGATCGCCGGTGGGCGCGTCGATAGTGACCCAGGTCTGGGTCATGAGTCCGCTTTCCGGACAGCGATAAACGAGCAAGGTTGCCATGCTATAGAAGTTGCATGTTCTCAGACGGCGACGATTGACCCAAGTCAAACTCGGAATGCGGTCATTTGTCGCGAAGGCCCGTCAGATTGCTGTCGCATTGACGGCCGTGTGCATTTCGCGACGTAGCGCCCGTCACCGGCATCGATCATCAGCGCTTCCAAGCACTCATCCGGCTGCAACGACACGATACGCCGCCACAGCCTGCCATCGTGCAACTTGCAGCCGGTCCGCAGCGCTCACGCGACTGGTAGTTTTACGCGGCCTCGTTCCGCGTAGTGATACCAGGCAATAGGTTTGTGCAAAATTAGTCGTTGACGCGCAATTTCGCCCGCGCTGGACGCCAAGACGCGTCGGCACGGCTATTGCGCAAACACGGTTTCGTGAGTTCTCCGATGCGACAGGCGAATCGATCGGCCAGCTCTCGGGCGCGCGCCGCGCGGCGATGGATCGGCCGGAGCATCGTCATGCTCGGTGCGCTCAGCGTGCTGATCGCGACGGCGATCGTCGGTCCGGCCGGCGCCGAGTTGCTTCGCACCGGGGGGACCGGATCAATGGCGCGCGCCATGCAACGGCTCGGCGCCGCTTACCGCGCCGAGCAGCCGGACAGCAAGCTCGAGTTCATTCCGAGCCTGGGAAGCGCCGGGGCGATCGCGGCGGTGATCGATGGCTCGCTTGACTTCGCCATCACCGGACGGCCGGCCAACGCCAAGGAAGCCGCACATCCGCTGACCACCGTGCTGTTTGCCCGGACGCCGTTCGGGCTGGTGAGTTCGCAGCCGAACCCGGGCAACATTCGCAGCAACGACATCGCCGGGTTGTTCGCCGACCCTCAATCCAAATGGCCGGACGGCACCCCGGTCCGGGTGGTCTTGCGGCCACGCAGCGAGGTCGACGCAGGCCTGATGGACAGCACGTTTCCCAGGCTGGGCGCTGCGGTCGAGCAGTTGCGTCGGCATAGCGAGGTCCCGCTGGCGGCGACCGATCAGGACAACGTCGCCATGGCCAGCCGGATCGCCGGCTCGCTCGCGGTGGTGACGCTGACCCAGCTGTTGATGGAGCAGCCCGGGCTTCGCTTTCTGTCGATCGACGGCGTCGCGCCGACACTGGAGAATTTCGAGCGCGGCGATTACCCCTACGGCAAGGATATCTATCTGGTATTTCCGTTGCGCGAACAGCCGGCGCTCGAACGCTTTATCGCCTTCATGCGCTCCGCCGAGGGCGACCGGCTGCTTCGCGAAACCGGCAATCTGGCGGCGCGGCGATGAGCGATGACGTATCGCAGATCGACACCAAAGTGCGGGCGCTGCGCAGGACGGTGAATGCGATTGCGTTGTCGCTGGTCGCCGCGATCACCATCTTGGCGCCTTTGGGTTACGGTTTGATCGACTATCGCTATGAAGAAACCCACGCGTCGTTTCGCGCGAAACTGAGCGCCAGCCGGGTCGCGCAATATATCTATCAGCATTCTCAATTGTGGCAGTATCAGACTGCCAGGATCGCCGAGCTGATTCGGTTGACGGAATTGCCGGACAACGCCGGGCGTTATCGGGTGATCGATCAGGCCGGCAAGGTGGTGCTTTCCGAGGACGCCGTGGCCGCTTATGCCACGATGACGCGGACGGTCCCGATCTCCGTGGCCGGGGTCTCCATCGGCAGGGTCGAATTCACGGTGCCGCTGGATTCGATGATCCAGCGCCTCGGCATTGCGACGCTGCTCAGCCTGTTGCTGGCGCTCTGTGCCTACGCCACGATCCGCATCTTCCCGTTTCGCGTGCTGGACCGGGCGCTCGAGGGACTCGATAGCGCCCACCGCATGATCGTTGACAAGAATGCCGCGCTGGAACAGCAAAACCACGAGTTGATGGAGCGCGAGCAGGCGTTGCGATCGACCAAGGCGATGCTGCGGCAGCGCTCGGAGCAGTTGCTCGAAGCCCAGCACCTCGGCAAGATCGGCGATTGGAGTTTCCGGCTCGGCGACAAAACATTATGGTGGTCCCCGGAGATCTATCAGCTGCTGGCCTACGATCCGCAGAGCTTCCGCCCCGAGCGGAACGCGGTGACGGCGCTTTATGTCGGCGACAGCGCCCGCCGGCTGCAGCAGGCGCAGGCCGAAGTGATGCGGACCGGATTGGTCAACAGCGTCGACATCAAGGTCAAACGCGGCGATGGCTCGATCGGCGACCTGGCGATCACCAGCAAGGCGATGATCAACGCCGACGGCGGCATCATCGGCTTATCCGGAACGATCCAGGACATTTCCGCACGCAAGAGCGCCGAGGCGCAGTTGGAGAAGCTGGCTTACTACGATCCGCTCACCGGTCTCGCCAACCGCAGCCTATTTCATCTTGAGATCAGCGAGCTGATGGTCCGCAACCGACGAACCGGGTCTGACGCCGCGCTGCTGCTGCTCGATCTCGACGGCTTCAAGGAAATCAACGACACGCTCGGCCACGGCGCCGGCGACGAACTGTTGCGAAAGATCGGGCAGCTGATCTCGCAGGCGTTGGGGCCGGGCAACTTCCTGTCCCGGCTTGGCGGCGACGAATTCGCCATCGTGCTGAGCCATCCGACCCCGCGTTCCGAAATCGAACAGTTGGCGACTACGTTGCTGGCGGCGATCGCCGGGCCGATCGCACTGGAGCGCGGCGAGGCCGCGATCAGCACCAGCATCGGCATCGCGATGATTCCGCGCGACGGCAGCACTCTCAACGAGATCCTGCGCAGCGCCGACCTGGCGCTGTACCGCGCCAAGGAAGACGGCCGCGGCCGCTACCGATTCTTCGAAGCCGGAATGAGCGCGGCGGTGCAGCACAAGATGGCGCTGAGCCGCGATCTGCGCGCGGCGATCACCGACAATGTCGGGCTGTCGGTGCATTACCAACCGCAGATCGAACTTTCGAGCGACCGCGTCGCCGGATTCGAAGCGTTGATGCGCTGGAGCCATCCGACGCTCGGTAGCATTTCGCCGGCGGAATTCATTCCGCTCGCGGAAAGCTCGCACCTGATCTGCGATCTCGGACTCTGGATCCTGCGTGAAGCCGCGACCCAGGCCAAGCGCTGGCTCGATGCCGGCGAGCCGCCGCGGGACATCGCGGTGAACGTCTCCGCAGCGCAGATCTGGCATACCGACTTCGTCAGCGACGTGGTCCGCGTGCTCGAGGACACCGGGCTGCCGCCGCATCTGTTGTGCCTGGAGTTGACCGAGAGCCTGCTCGCCGACCACGCCGAGGGCCGGGTCCGCAACGTGTTGATGCAATTGAAGCGGCTCGGCGTCACGCTGGCGCTGGACGACTTCGGCACCGGCTATTCGTCGCTCGGCTATCTCACCCAGTTGCCGTTCGACAAGCTGAAGATCGACCGGGTGTTCATCGACGGCATCGCCGGCTCCGAGCGCAGCCGCAAATTGCTGCAAGGCGTCATTGCGCTCGGCCGCGGCCTCGGCATGACCTTGGTGATGGAAGGCGTCGAGCGCGCCGAGGAAGTCGATATTCTGCTCGAGTTCGATTGCGACGTGGTGCAGGGCTTCTTCTTTGCGCGGCCGACGGTGGCCGCGACCGCGCTGGACTTCGCCCGCGCGTTCGACGGCAAGGTCGAGCGGCGGGCCGGCGCGGGATTCGAGACGGCTGCGCGCGCCGCGGTGGGCTGAGGTCGCGCGGCGCGACGCCATAATTCTCTCAGCGAAAATCCCGCGACGGCGGCAAGATGCGGACGTCGCGCGGGTGGCGAATTTTTTGCGCGGGGTTGTCGGCGTGGTCGCGGCGATCGTCGTTGAGCGGTTCGATCAGCGCCGCGCCTGCGGGAAGCGCCGGCCGGGTGCGCAGATTGTCCGACAGCCGCGCCATCTCGTAGCTGCGATCGATCAGCCTTTCCGCGACCAGATGCACGACACCCTCCGGGCTCGCCTGGATTTTTCCCTCCACCAGCAGCAGCCGCGCGCCCATCACTTCCTTGCGGAATTGCTCCAGCACCTGCGGCCACACCACGACGTTGGCAATGCCGGTCTCATCCTCCAGCGTCATGAACACCACGCCGTTGGCGCTGCCCGGCCGCTGCCGCACCAGCACCACGCCGGCGCAGCGGCTGCGCGGTCCGTTGCGACGCAGCGCCGACACCGCGGCACACGTCACCACGCGCTCGCGATCGAACATCGCGCGCAAAAATTCCATCGGGTGGCCCTTCAGCGACAACCGGATGGTCTGATAGTCGGCGACGACGTGCTCGGCGAGCGGCATCTGCGGCAACGGCCTCGCCGCTTCATCCGGCTGCTCGCGCGCGGCGCTTATTTCGAACAGCGGCAACGCCACGTCGTCGGGTAGTCGCCGCACCGCCCAGAGTGCCGCACGACGATCGAGCCCGATCGAGCGAAACGCATCGGCTTCGGCGAGCAGCAGCAGCGCCCGCTTCGGCAACGCGGTCGCACGCGCGAACTGTTCCAGCGAGACGAAGCGTTGCCGGCGCCGGGTTTCGACGATGCGCGCCGCCCAATCCTCCACTTCCGGCCGGCCGACTTGTAGCCGCAGATGGGCGGCGTCAGAATCGGTGCAGCGAAAACCGTCGATCTGGCGGAAGCCGAGCCGCAGCGCGTGATAGCGCCCGCAGCGTTCCTCCAGCGTATTCTGTCCGAAGCTGAACGACACATCGACCGCGCGCACCTCGACGCCGTTTGTCCGCGCGTCGCGCACGATCTGCGCCGGCGCATAAAATCCCATCGGCTGCGAATTCAACAAGCCGCAGCAGAACGCGTCGGGATGAAAGTGCTTCAGCCAGGACGACACATAGACCAATTGTGCGAAGCTCGCGGCGTGGCTTTCCGGAAAGCCGTAACTACCAAATCCCTTGATTTGGTCGAAGCAGTTTTTCGCGAACACCGGATCATAGCCGCGCGAAATCATGTTGTTGACCATCTTGGATTCGAACTTGCCGATGGTGCCGACGTTGCGGAACGTCGCCATCGCCCGGCGTAGTCCATTGGCTTCTTCCGGAGAAAATTTCGCCGCCTCGATCGCGATCCGCATCGCCTGCTCCTGGAACAGCGGCACGCCGAGCGTCTTGTGCAGTACCTTGCGAAGTTCGTCCTTGTCGCCGTGCTGTGGCGACGGCGACGGATAGTACACCGGCTCCTCGGCGTTGCGCCGGCGCAGATAGGGATGCACCATGTCGCCCTGGATCGGGCCGGGCCGCACGATCGCGACCTCGATGACGAGGTCGTAGAATTGGCGGGGCTTGAGCCGCGGCAGCATGTTCATCTGGGCGCGGCTCTCGACCTGAAACACGCCGAGCGATTCACTACGGCACAGCATGTCGTAGACCGCCGGCACTTCGCGCGGAACGGTGGCGAGCGCCCAGCGTTCGCCCTTGTGCGCATCGATCAGGTCGAAGCATTTGCGGATGCAGGTCAACATGCCGAGCGCCAGCACATCGACCTTCATCATCTTCAAGGTGTCGACGTCGTTCTTGTCCCATTCGACGAAGGTGCGGTCGTCCATCGCGGCGTTGCCGATCGGCACGTAGCTGTCGAGCCGGTCCTCCGTCAGCACATAGCCGCCGACATGCTGCGACAGATGCCGCGGAAAGCCGATCAACTCGCTGGCGAGATCGATGGCGCGGGCGATCAAGGGATTGCGCGGATCGAGCCCGGCCTGCGTCACCTGCATCTCGTTGAGGCCACGCCCCCAACTGCCCCACACCGTATCGGCCAAGGCCGAGGTGACGTCCTCGGTCAGCCCCAACACCTTGCCGACGTCGCGGATCGCCGAGCGCGGGCGATAGTGGATCACCGTGGCGATGATCGCGGCGCGGTCGCGGCCGTAGCGCCGATAGATGTATTGCATCACCTCCTCGCGCCGCGAATGTTCGAAATCGACGTCGATGTCCGGGGGCTCCAGCCGCTCCTTGGAGATGAAGCGTTCGAACAGCAGATCGATCTCGATCGGATTGACCGCGGTGATGCCGAGCACGTAGCACACCGCGGAATTCGCCGCCGATCCGCGACCCTGGCACAGGATGTTCTGCGAGCGCGCGTAGCAGACGATGTCGTGCACGGTGAGGAAATAATGCGCGTAGCGCAATTTGCGGATCAGCCGCAATTCCTTGCGCAGCGTCTTCTTGAGATGCGGCGAGATGCCCCGCGGGAAATATTTGTGGGCGCCGGCCCAGGTCAGATCCTCCAGATGCCGCTGCGCGGTCTTGCCGGCCGGCACCGGCTCGTTGGGATATTGATATTGCAACTGATCGAGCGAGAACTGAATGCGCGCGGCGAACCGCATGGTCTCGGCGATCGCCTGCGGGCAATCGCGAAACAGCCGCGCCATCTCCTGCGCCGGCTTGAGATGCCGCTCGGCATTGGCCTCGAGCCTTGTGCCGATGCTCTCCAGCGTGAGCTTCTCGCGCACGCAGCTCAGCACGTCCTGCAACGGCCGTCGCGCCGGGTGATGATACAGCACCTCGTTGGTGGCCAGCAGCGGCAGCCTTGCTTGCGCCGCGAGCTGCTGCAGCCGCTGCAGGCGCCTGCGGTCGTCGCCGCGATACAGCAGGCTCGCCGCCAGCCAGACGCCGTCGGCGGCAAAGCCCTGCAGCCGCGCCAGCAGCCGGCCGGCTTCGGCGTCCTCGAAGCGATGCGGCAGCGCCAGCACCAGCAGTTGGCCTTCGGCGAACTCCGCGAGATCGTCGAGACCTAGATGGCATTCACCCTTGTCGGCGGCGCGCTTGCCGCGGGTCAACAGCTGGCACAGCCGGCCGTAAGCGGCGCGGTCGCGCGGATAGACCAAAATGTCCGGCGTGCCGTCGATGAACACCAGCCGCGCGCCGATCAACAGCCGCGGCTTGTGCGCGAGGCGCTCGTTGCGCAATTCGCTATAGGCCCGCACCACGCCGGCGAGCGTGTTGTGATCGGCGATCCCGATCACCGGCAACCGCAATTCAGAGGCCTGCTGCACGTAGTCCTGCGGATGCGAGCCGCCGCGCAGAAAGGAGAAATTCGTGGTGATGCCGATCTCGGCATAGACGGGCGTCATGCGAACAGCCCATGCATGAACCAGTTTGGCCGCGCCGACTCGCCCTCCTCGTCTGCGCTGAGTTCGCGCTCATACAAGCCGTCGCGATACAGCCAGAACCGCAGGCCCGTTTCGTCCTCGACGCGAAAGTAGTCCCGCGTCAGTAGTGCTGCGTCAGACCGCCACCATTCCATCGCCACCCGCTCCGGGCCTTCGACGCGGACCACCGCGTGGCTAACGCGGCGCCAGCGAAACCGCGCCGGCGGGCCGTCCGGCACTTCGGCGATCACCTTGATCGGCTCCGGATGCGCGAACAGCCGCAGCGGCCGCAGCGGCGGCTCGCCGGCGATCCGCGCCGGCCATGCCGCCTGCGCGGCTTCGACGAGATGCTGCTGCGCGCTCGAAGCCCACGCGGCGTCTTCCGGAATGTGGCTGTCGCGCGGCAGATGCACCACGACGCGGCGGCCGCCGATCCGCGCGGCGATGCGGTCGATCAGCGCCGACAACTCATCATTGTCGTGAACGTTCGCGTCGAGGTCGCGCTGCTGCTGCACCACGATCTCGGTCTGGCTTGCGGAGAGCCGGATCAGATCGAAGCCGAAGCCGGGATCGAGCGGATCGGCGATGGCGTCGAGCCGTTCGCGAAACAGCCGATCGATCACCACGGCCTTGGTGACCGGCTGGCCGGTCTGCACGTCGACCGCGCGCACCGCGCCGTCGCTGCGAAAGAAGCTGGCCTTGAGTTGCCGCGCGCCCTTGCCGTGGCGGGTCATCGCTTCGACCAGCGTCGACGCCAGCGCCGACAGCGTCGTCGCGATCACCGTGTCGGTCGCCACCGGCTCGGCGAAGCGTTTCTCCACGATGTAGTCCGGCAGCGGCTGGCGCGGGCTGATCGGCGCGTCGCGCAATCCCTGCGCCTGCTCCAGCAGGCTGGTGAAGGCGGCGCCGAACCGCGCGGTGATCTCCGGCCGCGCCCGCGTCGCCACCTCGCCGATGGTTTTCAGCCCGGCGCGGCGCAAGCCATGGCTGATCGCGGGATCGGCACCAAGTGCCGCCACCGGCAGCGCGCTGACGGCGTCGGCTTCGCCGCCGACGCTCACGATGCAGCCATGCTGATAGCGACTGAGCGTGCGTGCGGCGACCGCGGTGCCGGCGATCGCAGCACTCACCGCAAAGCCCTGCACGGTCAGCGCGCGGCTGACGCTCTGAAGCATCAAAGCCTCGCCGCCGAACAGATGCGCGCAGCCGGTGATATCGAGCAGCAGCCCGTCGGGAGCATCCAGCGCCACCAGCGGCGTGAAGCGGTCGCACCACGCGGCGATGCTCTCCAGCGCATG
The DNA here is from genome assembly GCF_000013745.1 of Rhodopseudomonas palustris BisB18. GTDB lineage: Bacteria > Pseudomonadota > Alphaproteobacteria > Rhizobiales > Xanthobacteraceae > Rhodopseudomonas_A > Rhodopseudomonas_A palustris_F. The sequence continues at coordinate 1,882,159 of NC_007925.1, read as the reverse complement.
GGCGTCGGCTGCGGGATCGGCGTCGAACACCATGAGGTCGGGACAGATCGCCCGCGCATTGGCCAGCGGCAGCCCGATGTCGAGCCCAGCCTTGGCGGCGGCGTCATCCAGCGCCGCAATCTGCAGCGCGTTGGCAAGCCTTGCGACCACCACCCAAGGGACGCCGGCCGGCGCAGCGTCAGCCGGCGCGGCGCTGCGCGACGGCTTTCGGCGCAGGCGGTCGGTCGGCAATCGCGGCAGCCACAGGCTGAGGATCCGCCGCGTCATGGAAAACGCACGCATCACATTTCCATTCCATGATCCAACGGCCGTTCGGGCCGTGACGGTTGCGGACAAGTTCGGTGTCGAGCAGCGGCGCGCCCCACGGTTGAGTGGAGGCTTGCCAGCGCGGGGCCGGCGGCGAATGCGCCGCGCGGACGATCCAGCGGGTCTCCGCGGTCGAGGCGGTCGGCGTCGCCGCCACCCGCAGCATGAGCGCAGTGACGCCGGAGCCGCGCGCCGCCAGCGTCAGCTTGCGGCTGGCGACCAGATCGAGCGGCTTGGCCTCGCCCCAGATTTCCAGCACCACGCAGCCCAGCGCGTCGCAGGCCAAGGCATCGGCGGCGCTGCGTAGCGCGCTGTCGAGATCGGCGGCGCGCACGGTGACGACGAGCCGCGGGTCGAGCCCGAATTCGCTCAAGCCTCGCAGCGACAGCGCGCCGGATTCCAGCTCGGCGAAATCCTGCCGCACCCATAACAGCGGCCGCCGCGGGCTGACCCGGCTTGCTAAGCCGGCGATGAAGCCGGTGGCCGCGGCCACGTGGCGGCCTTCATGTGCGAACACCTCGTGCAGCGCGCCGAGCGCCAGCCCGCCCTGCAGCGCGGCGTCGGCCTCGGCATGGCCGAGCGCCGCGCGCGGCAACGCCCGCGCCTCGCTCTGGCTCTCGATCCGTTCGATGTCGCCGCGCAAATGCGCAAGCGTGCTCAGGCGCGCGCTGGTCATGCGCTCGCTCCTTTGTTGCCGTTGCCAGGTTTTGGATGAACCTGCGCCTGGCTCATTTGTTCATGATATGTTCTAATATAAAGCTAACCCCGGCCGAGGAGTCAATCGGGATCGTACGCAGCGCCGCGAAGAAGTTTTTTCGGCAACGAAATCAATGCAATGGAGAAGCATTGTGTCCCGGACGCAGCGCAGCGCGCTTGCGCTGCGAGAGAGCCGGGACCGTTACGAATGCCGCGTTCTGTAATGGCCCCGGCTCTGCAGCGCACCACGCCGCAAGTGCGGCGCAGTGCGCTGCGTCCGGGGCACGCTTCTTGAGAGAGTTGGCTATGTGGAACGTGGTCGCAACGTTGGTTGCACTGGTCAAACAAAGAAAGCGCGCCCCCCGCAAAGAGGAGCGCGCTCTTCCTTTCAACGACGCATGATGACTGCGCCTCAGAGAAGCGCTTCGCTTACGCTGCGGCCGCCAGATTGATCGCGGAATCAGCCAGCGTGGTCAGCGACTGGTCGGTCTTCTTTTCTTCCTGCAGGGTCTGGTCGAGCAGACGGGCGGCGTCCTTCAGCCCGAGCTGGGTGGCCCACTGCTTCAAAGTGCCGTAGCGCGAGATCTCGTAGTGTTCCACGGCCTGGGCGGCGGCGAGCATGCCGGCGTCGAGCGCTTCAGTGCCCTTGTACTCGTCCATGATCTCCTTGCCCTCGTCGAGGATGCCCATGATTGCGTCGCAGGTCTTGCCGCGCGCCGGCTTGTCCAGCAGTTCGAAGATCTGCTCGAGGCGCTCGATCTGGCCTTCGGTTTCGCCGTGGTGCTTTTCGAACGCGGCGCGCAGCTTGTCGGAGGTCGCGGCCTTGGCCATTTTCGGCAACGCCTTCAGGATCTGCTTCTCGGCGAAGTAGATGTCCTTCAGGGTATCGAGGAACAGATCGTTGAGGCCCTTGTCCTTGGTCGGCATGTTGAACTCCATTGTGCGATGAGGCGGGGTAGTCCCGTGCCTCAACGCAAAGTGAAGATCATCGTTCCTGTTACTTGGCCCACCGATTATCTGTCTGCCAACCGACTCATCCGGCAGCTCAGGCCGCCAGCGTGGTCTCGACCAGCTTGATCCAATAGGATGTTCCATAGACGATGGCGTCGTCATTGAAATTGTAGGCCGGGTGATGCAGCCCGGCGCTGTCGCCATTGCCGACGAAGATGAAGGCGCCCGGGCGGGCTTCCAGCATATAGGCAAAATCCTCGGCGCCCATCAGCGGCGGCATGTCGTGGACGTTGCCGTCGCCAGCGATGGCGCGGGCGACGCGGCTGGCCGCTTCGGTCTGCGCCGCGTGGTTGACCAGCACTGGGTAGCCGCGATCATAGACCAAATCGATGGTGGCGCCGGTCATCGTGGCGACGCCAGCCACCACCTCGCGCACCCGCTGTTCGGCGAGGTCGCGGACGTCCGCAGTGAGCGTACGCACGGTGCCCTTCAGCTCCGCGGACGCCGGAATCACGTTGCGGGCATTGCCGGCGTGGAACTCGCAGATCGACAGCACCGCGGACTCCAGCGGATCGACGCTACGCGACACGATCGATTGCAGCGCGGTGACCAGCTGCGCGCCGACCAGCACCGAATCGACGCATTTGTGCGGCCGCGCGGCGTGGCCGCCGACGCCATTGATCTTGATGTCGATGGAATCCGTCGAAGCCATGATCGGTCCCTGCCGCAGCGCGAAGCAGCCGACCGGCAGGCCGGGGCCGTTGTGCATACCGTAGACCTGGTCGATCGCGAAGCGCTCCATCAACCCGTCCGCGATCATCGCCGCGGCGCCGGCGCCGCCCTCCTCGGCCGGCTGGAAAATCACCACGGCGTCGCCGGCAAAATTGCGGGTCTCGGCGAGATAGCGCGCGGCGCCGAGCAACATCGCGGTGTGGCCGTCATGGCCGCAGGCGTGCATCAGCCCGGGCGTCTGCGAGGCGTAGGGCAGATCGTTGGCTTCGGTGATCGGCAGAGCGTCCATGTCGGCGCGCAGCGCGATGGTGCGAACCTCGCTGCCGTCAGCCGGCTTGCGGCCCTTGATCACGCCGACCACGCCGGTGCGGCCGATGCCGGTGACGACCTCGTCACAGCCGAATTCGCGCAGCCGGTCCGCCACGAAGGCCGCGGTGCGATGCACCTCGTACATCAGTTCCGGATGCGCATGAAGATCCCGGCGCCAGGCCACGATGTCAGGCTGCAGATCGGCGACGCGGTTGATCACGGGCATGAGAGGCTTTCCAACTGGTTCCAGGCTCCGTTACCATTAACACGGCTGCGCCGCCGACCCAAGGCAGCCACGCGTCTCGCTACAAGCACGCCTCATGCAGAGGCGTCGCGCCTCTCCAAGTACGACCTCGCTCCAAGCACGGCGTCATCCTGAGGCGCCCGAGCAACGCGAGGGCCTCGAAGGATGCGCCGCAGGCAAGCGTAGCCGCATCCTTCGAGACGCCCGGCTTCGCTCTTCGAGCTTCGCCGGGCTCCTCAGGATGACGACCCATCAGTTGTTGCGAGCTGTAGCTCTGCGGAAAACCAACGCTGATGACAGCCGCAGCCGCAATCGGCTCAGGCCGATTTGCGCACCGCGTTGTCGACCAGCGTCTTGCCGAGCGACCAGATCGCGCCCGGCACCTTGTGGCTGTCGGCGATCACCGAATCGAACGAGGTCTCGATCCACTTGCAGTCGTCTTCGGTGATGGTCAGCGACGGCAACAGCTTGATGGTGTGGCTGCCGTGGCCCGACACCTGGGTCAGGATCTTGTGATCCTTGAACAACGGCACGGTGATCAGCTGGCAGAACAGCCCCTTGTTGGCGGTCTCCAGCATGGTCCACGACGCCTTCAGCCGCAGCGATTTCGGCGGGCCAAACTCGACGCCGATCATCAATCCTTTGCCGCGGACTTCCTTGAGCAGTTCATAGCCCGGCACCATGCGGGTCAGCGCCAGCCGCAGTTCGGCGCCGCGCTTGGCGGCGGATTCCACCAGCTTCTCGTGCTTCATCACCTCGAGCGTGGCGATGCCGGCGGCCATCGCCAGATCGTTTTTGGCGAAGGTCGAGCCGTGCACCACGGCGCGATCCATCCGGTTGAAGATCTTGTCGAAGATCGACTTGCGCGTCAGCACCGCGCCGACCGGCACGTGACCGCCGGACAACGACTTCGACAACAGCACCATGTCGGGCTCGACGTTCCAGTGCTCGACCGCAAGGAAGCGGCCGGTGCGGCCGATCCCGGTCTGGATCTCGTCGGCGACGAACAGCGTGCCGTAACGTTTGCAAAGCGCAGCCGCGCCCGGCAGGAACTCGTCGCTGGGCATATTGACGCCCTTGCCCTGGATCGGCTCGACGATGAAGGCTGCGATCTCGCGGGTCGACAGCACCTTCTCCAGCGCTTCGAGATCGTTGAACGGGACCGTGGTGACGCCCGGCAACAGCGGCCCGAAGCCGCCCTGGAAATTCTGGTCGTCGGTCAGCGACAACGCGCCGTAGGTCAGGCCGTGATAGCTGTGTTCGCAATTGACGATGCCGGTCCGGCCGGTGGCGACGCGGGCGAATTTGATCGCCGCCTCGACGCTCTCGGCGCCGGAATTGGCGAAGAACACCTTGTCGAGATACGGCATGTATTCGAGCAATCGCTCGGCCAATATGCCCGCCAAAGTGGAAACGTCGAGTTGCACGAGATTCGGCATCTCGGCGTCGAGCACGCTCTTCAGCGCTTGGCGCAGCACCGGATGGTTGCGCCCGATCGCGAATACCCCGAACCCGCTCAGCAAATCCAGGTACCGTGCACCGTCGCGATCGAACAGATACTGCCCGGACCCGCGCTGGAAGCCGACATCATAGCCGATGGTCTTCAGTACTCTCACGAGTTGTTCGTTGAGATGGCGCGCGTGCATGGAACTGCGCTGCGCCTCCCGATCCGCGAACATCTGGGATACGTCTAAATTCGGATAGGCCATCAGCTACATACTTCGGTTGATGGGCAGGTCGTCAACTGAAAACGCCGGATGCGGCGTTTTGACTGATCTACCACAGTTTAGGGGTCGCGGGTCTGAACAAATGTTGCACAGCCCATGGAATAAGATGCGGACTTCGACCTGTTTCGGAGCTTCTTTGACTTGCAACGTGGCCCCGCGCTCGCCGCCGCTCCGACGGATGACTGGAAGCTGAAGACGGCCTCGCAACCCTTGAGTCGCTGACTGCAACGCGAGCATGTGGGGAGCTGACGTCTGCAAAACGATACCGGGCCGAACAGATAAGAACAATGCCGATCCGGCAAAACAAGGGCAGCCGAAGCTGGCCGGGCGGATTTTGTGTGATCCAAATCGACCCAGCCGGCGTCGGCCGAGAGGTAAATGCGGCCCACTCCGAGACAGGCGCGTTGACGTCTCGCCAAGCGACACCCACGGCTCCGTCCGACACGGGAGCCAACTCCGATCACCCATCACAACGGCCTCCGTTCACCGTGATCACAAGGGGGCAGTCGCGACCGCTGGCGAGTCGGCCCAGTCGGCGACGTCTGCCTAATCCGTGGGATGTCGTGGCTTTCCCATCAGCGCCGGCTGAAACAGCAGCACGGCGGCCAGCGTGGTGAGCAGCGACAGCGCCAACAACTTGCCCATGCTCGCGGTGCCGGGATGGCTCGACAGCCACAGGCTGCCGAACGCGGTCGCCGTAGTGAGCGCGCTGAAGAAGATCGCCCTGGTCAGTGCAGACTGCAACAGGTTGGTGTGGCCGGCACGCCACGCCGTCACGTAATAGATCTTGAACGCCACGCCGATGCCGAGCATCAGCGGCAGCGCGACGATGTTGGCGAAGTTCAGCGGCAGGTCGATCAGCACGCAGATTTCCAGCGTCACCGCGCCGGCGACCAACAGCGGCACCAGCGTCAGCAGCACGTCGCCGATCCGGCGCAAGCACACCCACAACAACAAGCCGATCACCAACAGCGCCCACAGCCCGGCCTGAATGAACGCCGACACGATGGTGTCGCCGGATTTCAGAATCGACACCGGCCCGCCGACCGCATCCGGCGCCGCCGACAACACCGCGCCGGCGAAGGCGCGCAGCGTATCATTGTCGTTCGGATCACCCTGCGGCAGCACCTGGACGCGCACCTGGCCGTCCTTGGTGGTCCAGGCCGACACCAGACTGGCCGGCAAGTTCTGCACCGTCACCGGCGCCGCCTGCAGCAGACTGCGCAACTGCTCCAGCGCCAGCTGCAGCGGCGCAACGAACACCGTCTGCACCTTGTCGCGGGTCGCCTGATCCGCCGCCACCAGCTTGCCGAGCGCGTCCGCCAGCCGTCGCGACGCCTGCGCGCCGGGGCCGGTCTGCTCGCCGGCGGTCTTGCGGAGATTGTCGGCCGTGCTCTGCAACGCCGCGACATTCTCCGCGTCCGACGGCGCCGGGTCGACCGAATCCGGATTGAGCGCGGGATTGAGGATCTTGGCGCCGTCATGGATCAGCTTGAGTTTCGCCGGTTGATCGTCCGGCACGAAGCTATCGAGCGACATCGTCCGCAGCACCTGCGGCAGCTTCTGCAGCTTGGCTTCGACCTGTTTCGCCGCCTCGACGGAAGGCGCCATCACGTTGACGGCGTTGGCGCCGGCGTTGGGATCCTTGCGCAGATCCAGGAAAGTGGCGATCGATTCCACCTTGGGGTTGCGCAGATTGATCGGGTTGAAATCGAAATGCAGGAAGTACAACAGCGGCAGGCCGAGCACCGCGATCAGGATGGTGCCGCCGACGATGCCGACCCGATGCGTCTCCAGAAAATGATCGACCGGAGCCAGGAAGGCGTAGCCGAGCGGTTCTTTTTCGCCGGCCGGATTGAGCAGATCGAGCAGCGCCGGCAGCACGGTGATGCTGGAGAGAAACGCGATCACCATGCCGGCGCCGGCGATCTCGCCGAGTTCGGAGACGCCTTTGTAGTCGGTCGGCAGGAAGGACAGAAAGCCCGCGGTGGTCGCCATCGCCGCCAAGGACAGCGGAATCGCGGAATATTCCGCGGCTTTCACCAGCGCGATGCGCAGGTCGTTGCTCTTGTAGCGTTCCGAGCGATAGCGAACGCTGAACTGGATGCCGAAATCGACGCCGAGCCCGACGAACAACACCGCAAAGGCGATCGACAGCAGGTTCAGCGAGCCGACCATCATCAGGCCGACCGCCGTGGTGATCGACAGCCCGACGATCAGATTGACGAACACCGCAAAGATGATCTTCGGCGAGTGCAGCGCCAGGAACAGGATCAACAACACCACCGCCACGGTGCCGACACCGTTGACCAGCGCGCCCTCCTTAACGGTGGCGAATTCCTCGTTGGCGATCGGAACCGGCCCGGTCAACCGAACCCGGGCGCCGTACACGCCGGCGAGATTGAGATCCTCGGCGGCCTGGCGGATCGCGTCGGTCGCGGTCTTGCCGGGCTGCAGGGCCTGGAAGTCGAGCACCGGCTTGACCTCGATGAAGGCTCTGCGATCGCTGTCGGTCAAAGGGGTCGGGCTGGCCAGCCCGCGCCAGGAAAAATACCCGGTGCCGGTCTTAAGAACGGTTTCGATGGTTTCGGCGATGGTGGTGAACGGCTTTGCGGTGCCATCGAGGCTGACCTCGCCGCGTTTCACCCCGGCGAGGCCGGTTTCCAGCGCGCCGGTCAAGCCGCGCAGGCTGGGGTCGCCGGCCATGATTTCCAGCAGCGGCGCCGCCGCCTGGAACTGGCCGGTCAGTTCGCCGACTTCCTGGGTGGGCAGAAACAATAGCCCGTTTTTCTCGAAGAATGCCCCGCCGCCGAGCCGCTGCACGGAGTCGAAGTCCTTGTGATTGGTGGACAATCGCTCGGTGAGCGCGTTCCCCGCGGCATTGGCGAATTCCGCCGTCGGGGCGTCCACCACCGCCAGAATCAAGCGCTCCTGGTCGAACGCCTTGTCGAATGCGATGTCGCGCTTGCGCCAGTCGAGATCCGGGGAAATCAGCCGGTTGATGTCGGTGTTGATGCCGAAGTTCCGCGCGGTGTACACGCCCGCGGCGATCGCAAGGATTATTGCGATCAGGACAGTAAAAGCGGCGAAGCGGGTGCAAGCTTTGACAATGGATACGACAAGACTTGTCAGCACTTTTTCTCTTTCTATTGCTCTCGGCCAGCCTAAAATGCGCCTGATCTATCCGCAGTTCCGACAGCCGATCCGGCGCCGCCAACTCTTGCCTTCAATGATGCGACAAAATGGCCTAAGACGATCGGGAGGATCGTTGCTGCCGAATTAATCGCTTGAGGCTCGGTTGCCAACCGCGTTGAATCGTGGCGGGGACCGTATATGTCGACGGCAGACCATACCAGCCGTACCGTGGTAAGGTTGACCGCTTAGTTTTCACCGCACGCGCAAATCAGGACGGTGCCCTTGTATAATGTTCGTCCCCTTGAGGTTTTTCTGGCGCAGCCGCGCGGATTCTGTGCCGGCGTGGTCCGCGCAATCGAAATCGTGGAACGCGCGCTGGAGAAATACGGCCCGCCGGTCTATGTGCGACACGAAATCGTGCACAACAAATACGTCGTCGAAAGCCTGAAAGCCAAGGGCGCGATCTTTGTCGAGGACCTGTCTGAGGTTCCGCCCCAGGCGGTCACCGTGTTCAGCGCTCATGGGGTGGCCCGCAGCGTCGAGGAAGAGGCCGCCGCGCGCGGGCTTCCGGTGCTCAACGCCACCTGCCCGCTGGTCACCAAGGTGCACAACCAGGGCAAGCGCTATATGTCCAAGGGCCGCGCCCTGATCCTGATCGGGCACGCCGGCCATCCCGAGGTGGTGGGAACCATGGGCCAGGTCCCCGGGCCCGTGCTGCTGGTGCAGAACGTCGAGGACGTCGCCGCGCTGACGCTGCCGGCCGACACCCCGGTGGCCTACATCACCCAGACCACGCTCAGCGTCGACGACACCAAGGACATCATCGCCGCGCTGGCGCAGCGGTTTTCCGACATCCAGGGACCCGACATCCGGGATATCTGCTATGCGACACAGAACCGGCAATCCGCGGTAAGAGACCTGTCCAAATTGGTCGATCTCATCCTGGTGGTGGGCGCCACCAACAGTTCCAATTCCAACCGGCTTCGTGAGATCGGCACCGAAGTTGGAATTCCGAGCTACCTGATCGCCGACGGCAGCGAACTCAATCCGGACTGGCTGAAAGGCGTCAAAGCGGTCGGCATCACCGCCGGCGCATCGGCCCCGGAGGTTCTGGTCGACGACGTGATCGAAGCGCTGCGGCGGATCGGACCGGTGGTGGTGTCGGTGCTGCCCGGGCGGGAAGAAAACATCGAGTTTCTGCTGCCGGCCGAATTAGCCCCGGCCTGAAGCACGCCTTGAAATTGGTTCCAGGAAAGAAAAAACGACTTATGGCAATTCCGTTTTTCAAAGAGCTGCGGATCGGCGGCTATCTCATCAAGCAGAAGATGCTCGGCCGCAAACGCTACCCGCTGGTGCTGATGCTCGAACCCCTGTTCCGTTGCAATCTGGCCTGCGTCGGCTGCGGCAAGATCGACTACCCCGACGCCATCCTCAATCGCCGCATGACCGCGCAGGAATGCTGGGATGCCGCCGAGGAATGCGGCGCCCCGATGGTGGCGATTCCGGGCGGCGAGCCGCTGATCCACAAGGAGATCGGCGAAATCGTCCGCGGCCTGGTGGAGCGTAAGAAATTCGTCTCGCTGTGCACCAACGCGCTGCTGCTCGAGAAGAAGCTGCATCTGTTCGAGCCGTCGCCCTATCTGTTCTTCTCGGTGCATCTCGACGGCATGAAAGAGCACCATGACAAGGCGGTGTCGCAGGAGGGCGTGTTCGACCGCGCGGTGTCGGCGATCAAGGCGGCGAAGGCCAAGGGCTTTACCGTCAACGTCAACGCCACGGTGTTCGACGGCCATTCCGCCGCCGACATCGCCAAGTTCATGGACTTCACCACCGAACTCGGTGTCGGGGTGTCGATGTCGCCGGGCTATGCCTATGAGCGGGCGCCCGATCAGGAACACTTCCTCAACCGCACCAAGACCAAGAAGCTGTTCCGCGACGTCTTTGCGCTCGGCAAGGGCAAGAAGTGGAACTTCATGCATTCCGGGCTGTTCCTGGATTTCCTCGCCGGCAATCAGGAATACGAGTGCACGCCCTGGGGCATGCCGGCGCGCAATATCTTCGGCTGGCAGAAGCCCTGCTACCTGCTCGGCGAGGGCTACACCGCGACCTTCAAGGAATTGATGGAGACCACCGACTGGGACAGCTACGGCACCGGCAAGTATGAAAAGTGCGCCGACTGCATGGCGCATTGCGGCTACGAGCCGACCGCGGCGAATGCCTCGCTGGTCAATCCGTTGAAGGCGCTGTGGGTGTCGATCCGCGGCATCCGCACCGCGGGACCGATGGCGCCGGAGATCGATCTGTCGAAGCAGCGGCCAGCGCAGTACATCTACTCGTCAGAGGTGCAGAAGCGGCTGTCGGAGATCCGCCGTGACGAGGCTGCCGAAGTGAAGCAGTCACAGGCCTCGAGCGCGGCCTGAGCCGCGGTCATCCGGTTTCGAATAACGATCGAAAAAGCGCGGCCGCGAGCCGCGCTTTTTTAGTAAAGTAGTCGATATGCCTGGCGATATGGCGGAAACGCGTACTACGCGTGGTTAAGGCGCCGCCGAAAACGTGGCCCGATGGGCCACACCATTCCGCTATCTCGCCAACGGCGCTGCTGGCTGCCCCTTCGCCAGAGCCACGGCAGTTTCCTGTGTGGTCTCAAGCTTGGCCTGAACGTCAGGACGCACGCCGACGCCCCCCCAATTGCTGCCCGTGGTCGGGTTTTCAGCCCTGCCCGTCGGCACGACAACGAAGATGTCGGAACCGAGGTCAGTCAGACCGCCCGGGTTCGCTCCCCCGCGGGTTTGTTCGCCGACCACGGTCGCGCGCTTGAGCACCTGCAAATCGTAGGCAAGCTCCTCGCCCGCCGAATAGGTCTTTGAGCCCACCAGCACATAGACGGGCTTGCCAAGATAGGATACCGGCGTCGGCGAACTCCAAAACGACTCCGTTCTGAAAGTCGATGTGCCACGATTGCGCCAGATGAGGTCGTTGATATGAACGCGCTTGTCCGGATCGAGGAAGAAACTGACAAAGTACGCGACAGATGCCGGGTGTCCGCCGCCATTGTCCCGGATGTCGATGAGAAGCGCGTCGGTATCGGAGACGCTGCGCATGGCGTCGTTGGCCGCCGGATTGAAGATTTCGGGGGGCACGAACCGCGACAAGTGGATGTATCCGATATTGCCGTCCAATCGTTTCACCTCAAAACCGGCACCCTGAGGCGCGGCCTGCGGAGGCTGGTTGCGGAACGGAGAGCCAAAGATCACCCTCATATGACTGTCCTTGGTGATCGCCCGGAGTTGTTCAGTCAGTCGCAGAGCGAACTGGGCTTTATCGGTCAAGCCGGCATAGGCGTTCCCTGCCAATGCTTTCTCTAACGCATCCGCAGCCTGCACCCCCTTATCCGCGAACACATAACCTTCGCGCAGCTCCACAGCGATGCCGCTAATCACCTTCCTGACCGTTGTCTGATCCAAGGACATGGCTTGCGTCGGACCGGAAACAACCTCGGCAACGGCCATCGACGGCGCCGCCACAAGCGTGGAAACTGTCGCGAAGCAGGCGATCAGGAATGACGAGCGACGGTCCAGCATCTGCATCTCTCGGTTGCGTTCGACCCAATTTATCAAGTGCGTAACTTATCAAGTGCGCAACAGTGAGTGCGAGGTTTCGGACAAATCTGTGGCGAACGCGATTTCCGCTTCGGGGCGCAAGCCGCCATCGCAATCCAAAGCGATCGGCGCGGTCTTCGTGAACCCAACGCATCAACGCCCCTCTTCGGACGTCTCAACGCAAATGCAAAGTTAGACCAAACCGCCGAGCTTGCTGTCGGCAAACCAATTGGTCACCCGTATTCTATCGTTCGACGAAGGCCGATGCCGCCAGAAAACATCGAGTGGGAGGTCGAGAAGCGGCTGTCGGAGATCCGCCGCGACGAGGCCGCCGAAGCCAAGCAGTCAAAGGCCTCGACCGCGGCCTGAGCCGCGGTCATCAGGTTTCGCATAACGATCGAAAAGCGCGGCCGCGAGCCGCGCTTTTCTTTTGGTAGCCTCCACGATCGTGGACCGGTGGCGAAGCGAGACGCCGCATGCCGCGCTGGCTCCTCAAAGCCCGTTGGCGCCGGCTTCGGCGGTGGCCATGTCGTCTTCGACCGAACTGCCGCTGACGCCGATCGCGTCGATGATGGTGCCGGATTTATCGCGGATCAGTTGGCCGCCACCGAACACCGCCAGGCCGCCATTGGTGACCTCGATGCCGTAAAGCGGCTCGCCCGGCTGCGCCAGGTCGCCGAATTCCTTCGACGACATGTTGAACATCCGCGCCGTCTTGGCCTTCTTGATGGAGACGTCGATGCTGCCGAGAAACGCGCCGTCCATGCGCGCGAAAGCCTTCAGATTGCCGCCGGCGTCAACCACGGCGATGTTCATGAGCGTGCCCTGCTTCACGGCCGCCGCCTTGGCGACCGCGATCACCTTTTCGGCCTGAGCGAGGGTGATATCGCCGGGAAGGTAGAGCTTGGTGGCGTCGGCAGCGATAGCCGCAGAGGACAGGCAAAATATGAGGGCTGCTGTCCCAGTGCGATTCTCATCATGGCATTCTCCTAACCGCGGTTGCGTTGACGAAGACCTCACCATCTTGGAAGGTCTCATCGCCGAGCCGCGAAGCTAGGCCAAATTGCCATCAATGCTGTCGGCAGCCCGACAGGCCCGCCTGAATTCTATTCGGCCAACCGACAGCCCGCCGTCATGACGTGGGCGGCGTTCACGGACGCCTCCCGCAATAGGCGGCGGCGTCGCGCGCCTCAGAGCTCCGCGACCAGGCCGCCGACGTCAAGCATCAGGCCTCGACAGCCGCGGAGGCTGCGCAGCGCGCGGTTGAAGTCGATTCCGGTCGAGACCAGGGCCTTGATGGTCGAGGGGTGCCGGGCTATGCCGCGCAGCACTTTGGCGATGTCGATATCGCCGTTCGACTTGATCGCGGTCGAGACCAGGGCGGGCAGTGCCCGGCTGGCCGGATCGCTGACCACGCGCAGCGCCGCGAACGGCAATCCGGAATTGTCCGCATAGGCGGCGGCGATATGGCTTTCCATGTCGACCGCGGCCGCGCCGGTTTCGGAATGCAGCGCCGCCTTGGCAGCCCGTGCGCCGACCACCTTTTCGACCCCGGCGAGGCCGCCGCGAACCACCCGTCGGCCGCCGATGCCGATGCCGGCCAGCAGTTCCTCGCTGAATTCCAGCGCCGTCAGCCAGCGGCGGTCGCCCGCCATGACTTCGGTGGCCACCACGATGTCGCCGGATCTGAGTTTCGGGTCGAGGCCGCCGGCGACCCCGAAGCTGACCACGCCGCGAATCGTCGTCGGATCGAAGCCGGCGAGCAACGCGCGCAGCTGCTTCGGATCGCTACTGCTGCAGATGACGGTCAATCCCGGACCCGCCGCGATGCGGGCTTCCTGCACCAAACCAGTCACGATCAACACCGGCCGCGGATCAAACGAATTGACCGCGGACGCATGGTCCCCCGCCCCCAAAATCACATCCCGACCCCTACCACCTTACTGTTGGTGCTCCTCAGGTTTCGATACCGCGCCAGCGCCCACAGCGGAAAGAACTTCGCATAGCCATGATAACGCAAATAAAACACCCGCGGAAAGCCCGTCGCGGTGTATCGCTGCTCGTCCCAGAGCCCTTTTCCGGTCTGTGTGCTTTTTAGGTACTCCACGCCGCGGGCAACTACGGGGGAATCCACCTCACCGGCCGCCATCAGGCCGAGCAAAGCCCATGAGGTCTGCGAGGCGGTGGTCGGCGCCTGCTCGTATCGCGTGTAATTCAGCCGGTAGCTCTCGGCACCCTCGCCCCAACCGCCGTCGGGGTTCTGGACCGAAGCCAGCCAGGTCACCGCCTTGCGAATCACCGGATCCTGATGATCGACCCCGGCGGCGTTCAGCGCGCACAGCACCGACCAGGTGCCGTAGATGTAATTCAGCCCCCAGCGGCCGTACCAGGAGCCGTCCGGCAGCTGAGTCCTGCGCAGATATTCGACGCCGTCGGCGACCGCCTTGCTGCTCGCCGCGGTCTCGCCGAGCTGTGACAGCATCGAAACACAGCGCGCGGTGACGTCCTCGGTCGGCGGGTCGAGCATCGCGCCGTGGTCGGAGAACGGGATGTTGTTGAGGTAATATTCCAGATTGTTGACGTCGAACGCCGCCCAGCCGCCGTCGTCGGACTGCATGCCCTCGATCCACTCCCGGGCCCGGGCGATCGCCTCGTCATATTCGCGGCTGCCGGTGGCGCGGCGCGAGCGGTCCATCGCCATCACCACCACCGCGGTGTCGTCGAGGTCTGGATAGTGCGCGTTGTTGTACTGGAACGCCCAGCCGCCGGGCCGCAGGTTCGGCCGCTTCACCGCCCAGTCGCCCTTGAGGTCGAGCACCTGCTTGGGCAGCAGCCAGTCCATACCGCGCTTGGCCGGCGGCACCGCCGCCTCGCCGCCGACTTCGAGCAGCGCGTGGCAGGTCAGCGCGGTGTCCCACACCGGCGACACGCAAGGCTGGCAATAGGCTTCGTCCTCGCCGATCACCAACAGCTTGTCGATGCCGCGCCGGGTGATCGCGCGCGGCGGATGATCCTCGGGAAAGCCCAGCACCTTGTACATCATCACGGTGTTGGCCATCGGCGGATAGATCGCGCCGAGCCCGTCCTCGCCGTTCAGCCGCTCCTCGACGAAATCCACCGCGAGCTTGATCGCATGATCGCGCAGCCGCTTCGGGAACAACGGCTCGATCGTGCGCAACACCGCATCGATGCCGGCGAACAGCTTGAACAGCGCCCAGCTCTGATGCGGCGCCTTGGCCGGCATCTTGATCGACTTCGGATCCTGCAAGAACAGTTCGTCGAGTCCGATGTCGAGCCGGTTGACCGCGCGCGGCTTCAAGGCCGCCAGCACCATCAGCGGCACGATGGTGGTGCGCGCCCAATAGGAGATCTTGTTGAGATGGAACGGCGACCACATCGGCAGCAGCATGATCTCGACCGGCAGCACCGGCACGCTGCGCCAGGTGGTGATGCCGAACATCGACAGCAGGAAGCGGGTGAACACGTTGCTGTGGATCGCGCCGCCGCGCGAGCGGATCGCCTCGCGCGCCTTCGCCATGTGCGGCGCGTCGATGTCGTCACCGATCATCTTCAGCGCGAAGTAGCCCTTGACGCTGGCGCTCATGTCGAAGCCGCCGTCGTGCACCAGCGGCCAGCCGCCATGGGCGCCCTGCACGCGGCGCAGATAGTTGGCGATCTTGGCCTCCAACGCGGCGTCGACCGGCTCGCCGAGGTAATGCCGCAGCAGCACGTATTCCGCAGGAATGGTGCAGTCGGCCTCAAGTTCGAACACCCAGTGCCCGTCGGGCTGCCGATAGCCCAGCAAGGCGTTGGTCGCGCTCTCGATGCTCGCATCGAGAGCGCCGATTGCCGCCGCGGGCTGCTTGTTGTTCCCGGACTCCATCTCGCTCGTCGCTCCGTCGCTACTCGTTCATCATCGCCAAGGCACTGCCGCTTAGCTCATCGGCTCCGGCCGATCGCCTGCACCAGCTCGGCGGCGCGGTTTCCGGACCGCACCGATCCTTCGATCGTCGCCGGCAGCCCGGTATCAGTCCAGTCGCCCGCCAGCACCAGGTTGTTCCAAGCCGTGATCGCTCCCGGGCGCAGCGCGTTCTGCTCCGGCGTCGCCTCGAAAGTGGCGCGGCGCTCGCGCACGATCTGCCACGGCGGCAGGTCGGCCACGATCCCGGTCAGCGTACAAATCTCCTGCCAGATCTGCTGCGCCAATTGCTCGCGCGGCAATTCCACCAGGCGGTCGCCGTTGCTGATGGTGACCGAAAGCCGGTTCGGAAACGCGAACAGCCACTCCACCAGCCCGCCGACTACGCCGACCAGCGGCGGCTGGCCGTGCGGCGGCGCATAGTTGAAATGCGCGTTGACGATCGCGCGATATTTGCCCGGCGTCTTCAGGCCTGGCAGCAGCGACGCCGCCGGCCGTGGCGGCACCGCCAGCACCACGGCGTCGTCGGGGCCAAGCGCGACGCTGTCGTCGCCGAAATCCAATGCGCTGATCTTGTTGTCGGCCATGGTGAGTTTGCGCAGTTCATGGCCGAACTGCACGCTGGCGCCGGAGCTGCGCAACAGCTCCACCGCGGGCTCCACCAGCACCGCGCTCAGGCCGTCGCGCGCGATCAGCGGCCGGCAGGCCTTGCCACCCGCCAGCAACGTCTCGCGGACCACCGCGCCGGCCAGCCCTGCGGAGCCTTCCGGCGGATCGACGTTGAGGGCGGCGAGCAACAGCGGCTGCACCAGGTTGCGATACAGCGTGCCCTCGCAGCGGATCGCGTCGCCGACCAGCCGGCTGGTCGGCGCCCAGATCAGCGGCATCAAAGCCAGATAGTCGCGCAGCGTGGTGCCGGGCACCCGGCGCGCGTCGTCGAGCACCCACAGCGGCAGCCGGCCGTCGCCGAGCTGTAACGTCCAGCGCTGATCGTTGGCCAAATCGACGAACGGGAACTGCGCGGTCGCGGGCCCGACCAGGCCGGCCTCGGTGCC
The DNA here is from genome assembly GCF_000013745.1 of Rhodopseudomonas palustris BisB18. Lineage (GTDB taxonomy): Bacteria > Pseudomonadota > Alphaproteobacteria > Rhizobiales > Xanthobacteraceae > Rhodopseudomonas_A > Rhodopseudomonas_A palustris_F. The sequence continues at coordinate 1,865,486 of NC_007925.1, read as the reverse complement.
GATCGATCGCGCATAGCCGACCGCGGCGCTGTTGCCGGACAGCAGCAGATGATTGCCGTTGTCGATGGTCAGCCCGGTCGCTGCGTCGAAATAGGAGCGGCAGCGGCCGCCGGCCTGCTGCATCGCCTCGTGGACGTGAACCTGGTAGCCGGCCTTGGCAAGACGGATCGCGGCGGACAGCCCCGAAATTCCGGCGCCGATGATATGCACGGTGTTGGGCATCAGATGATCGCGTATTGCAGCAGGATCGCGATCCGCGAGGCCTTGCCGAGTTTCACCGGCGCGCGCGGCAAATCGAATCCGCGCGCGATCAACAGTTGCAGAATGGCGTGATAGTACTTCGACATGATCCGCGGCGCCCGCACCAGCCGGCGCGGGTTGCGGTTCATCACCTCGTCGGCGCGCTTGAAATGCGTCTGCGCCCGCGCCACCAGCGGCACGCAGACCCGCGACAGCGCCGGGTCGGCGATCACCGCCTGCGGCTCGGTGCTGGTGATGCCGACGGCGAGCAGGCCTTCGCGCGGCAGATACAGCCGGCCAATCCCGGCGTCCTCGTCGATGTCGCGCAGGATGTTGGTCAATTGCAGCGCGCGGCCGAGGTGATGCGCCAGCGCGACGCCGTCGTCCTCCGGCAGCCCGAAGATCCGCACCGACAGCCGGCCGACCGCGCTGGCGACGCGGTCGCAGTACAGATCGAGCGTCGCCTCGTCGGGGGCGCGAATGTCCGCCGGCACGTCCATTTCCATGCCGTCGATGATGTCGAGGAAATCCTGCTGCTTCAGTCCGAAGCGCTGCAGCGACGCGGTGTAGTCGCGCAGCCGCGGCGGCGGAGCGCCGCGATACAACGCCTCGATGTCGTCGCGCCATTGCTGCAGATCCGCCAGCCGCTGCGGACGCGGACCGTCGGAATCCGCGATGTCGTCGACGTAGCGGCAGAAACTATAGACCTGAAACATCGCCTCGCGCTGTTCGCGCGGCAGGATGCGCATCGCCGCATAGAACGAACTGCTCAGCGCGACGCCCTGATGCTTCGCCGGCGTGGAGGTGGCTTGCTGGTTCATGCGCGCGGCGCCGGTTTTGCCGCCGTGCGGCGGCCGATGATGCGGCGGACGAGCTCCGCGGAAATGCCGCCGGCGCTGCAGAGCAGTAGATCGAGCGGCTTGAGGTGGACGCGCTCGCACAGCGGATCGCGCACCTCGAGCAATCCGACGATCTTGTCGGCGAACGCCTGGATCACCGCCACCTCGAGCCCGAGCCGGACATCCTTGACCTCGGCGCTGAGCGATCTCGCCTCACTGAGCAGGCCTTCGGTGCGCAGCGCCAGCGCGTGCAGGCATTGCAGCAACGCCGCCGAGGCGCGCGGCTGTCCCAGTTCCTCGGCGGAGGCGCCGGCCTGCGCCAGCGCGTCGCGCGGCAGATAAACCCGATTGAGGGCTTTGTAGTCTTTGCCGCAGTCCTGCAGATGATTGTTGATCTGCAAGCCGGCGCACAGCGCATCGGAGGCCGGCCAGGTGGCGGTGCTCTCGCCGTGAACGTCCAACATGAAGCGGCCGACCGGCATGGCCGAATAGCGGCAGTAGTGGATCACCTCGTCCCAGGTCTCATAGCGCGACTTGGTGACGTCCATGCGGAACGCGATCAGCACGTCGAGCGCGTGCCGCGGCGGCATCGCCCGCGCGGCCAAGGCGCGACGCAGATTCACCGCTTCCGGCTGGCTGTCGCCCTGCCCGAGCAATTCGGATTCCAGGAGATCGAGATAGCTCAGCTTAGCCTGGTCGGCGAGTTCGGCGTGGTCGGCGATGTCATCCGCGGTGCGAACGAAATTGTAGAACGCCAGGATCAGGTCCCGGTGCCGCGGATGGATGATCCAGGACGCCACCGGAAAGTTCTCGTCCTTGTGGGTCTTGCCGGATCGCAGCTCGCTGGCGGAGGTCATCGGGACGGGTTAACTCGCTCAAAACAGGTTGACGTCGCGCGTCGTCGCTCCCCCGGGACAGCCCAGGAGCGGGACGGATCGCGACGCCATATAAGGGAAATTCGCCGGCTTCACCAACGATATCTAAGACTTGTCGCCTTTTCCGGGACTTCCCGGACCGCCGCGCGGTGCGGCGGCCGGGTAAAACGCCGGTTTACTGGCCGTGGTTGAGCAACACCTGGTTGCACGCCTTGGTCAGCTTCGGGCGATTCTCTTTCAGACACGCCAGAATGACGAAGTCACCTTGATCCATCAGCGGCCGGCAGAAGCGCGAGACGTCGCGTGAGCAGGCTTCCTGCTCCTGTTTGGTGCCGCTGCGTTGTTGCTGGGCATCGGCGCTGGAAATGGCAACGAGCAGCAAGGTCAGTGCGAGAATAATTTTCGGCATTGGTGTCCTTCACGGTGGGGCGGAGAGTTCAATTCCAAAATCAGTGGATTCGATCGCAGTGCAGACTAAAATGCGGACGGCCGCACGAGCCACGTCCAACCACTGAAAAGATCAAGCGCTGTTGCCAGCGCTGTTCCCACAATGTCGGACGTGTTCGCTGGGCCGAGGACGCTTACGCGGATCTGCCCTTGCGGTAAACCCATCTTGGGGACGGTTCGCAGCAGATGCGCTTGCAAATGCGGCCAAATTTGCGGCGCTGTCAAAATCAGACAAGTTTGGCGGCCATCCCCTGCGCCCGCGCATCAGCCTTTCAAATTCGAATGAATTGCGCACCATCAGGAACTCGACCTGTTTGGCGTCGGCGGCGGCGTCATGATTCTGATCGAAACTGCGCGCAGCAATGAGTCGACCGGCGCGGGTCGCAGCTGGCGTTGCACCGGCTGCGACCCTACCTATATGGGCTTGAACCGAACCACATTCGACCCGACTAACGTGACGGATGCGGTGAACCACCCTTGCGGGAACGGCATTTTTTCAGAGGTAACGAAATATGAGACTGCTTCGCTCCGGATTCTCCATGCCCGCGCTCAAGGCCGCAGGCGTCGCCATGGCGCTCATGCTGTCGGCATCGGCGAGCCAAGCGCAGTCCGCACCGTTTGCGGGGTTTGACGGCGTGTGGTCGGGCACTGGTACGGTGTCGCTGTCCGATGGCTCCAACGAGCGCATTCGTTGCCGTGCTACCTATCGGGTGGGCGGCGGCGGCCAAGGGCTGAACCAGACCCTGCGCTGCGCCTCCGACAGCTACAAATTCGACCTTAGCGCCAATGTGGTAAGCCAGGGTGGCACGGTGTCCGGCACCTGGAGCGAGGCCAGCCGCAACCTCAACGGCAATCTGCAGGGCCGTGCCGGTGGCGGTCACATCGACGTATTCGTCGAAGCCGCCGGCTTCGCCGCCAATCTGGTGCTGACCACGCGCGGCAACAAGCAGTCGGTGTCGATCAGCTCCAAGGGCGAGATCCGCGGCGTCAACATCAACATGGTGCGCAGCTAAGTCACCGCCGCCGGGCCGGACAACCGGCCGCAGTCAGACGAGAAGCGCGACCGAATTGGGCGAACTCCGCCCTCTCCGGTCGCGTTTTTATTTTGGCTTACACGGCAAGCATCGCGCCGCTCGCTACTTGGCCACCTTCGGGCGGCTGAATGCGCCGCGCAATCGCTGTGACAGCGTGATCAGGAACATCGCGGTCGGCCGCAGGATGAACAGGTCCGCGACCAGCGCCGCAACCATCGCAAAGGCGCTGAGCCAGCCGAACAGCCGCAGCGACGGCAGGTCGGAAAACACCGTCACCACCAGGCCGCAGGCCAAGACCACCGTGGTCAGGATCAAGGCCGGGCCGACCAGCACCGTCGCCCGCTCCACCGCCAGCGCCGATCCGACGCCCGGTTTGTCTTCCAGCCGCAACCGGTTGAGGAAGTGGATGGTGGCGGAAAGCCCCAATCCGAACGACACCGTCAGCGCCACCACGCTGGCGAATTGCAGCCCCTCGCCGAGCGCCCACAACACTGTCCCGGACAGCACCACCGGGAAGATGCCCGGCAGAATGCAGGCGAACATCACCACGAAAGAACGGAATGCCAGGCCGATGAACACCGCCACCAGCACGAATTCGATGGTCAGCCCGTGGTTGAGCTTCTGGATCATGTTGGCGGAGTTGCGCGCCGCGATCGCCGACAGTCCGGTCACCGCGACCTCATAGCCGGGATGCTTCTCGCGCACCGCGTCGAGCGACTTATCGAGCTTCTCCACCACCGGCAGGATTTCGCTGGAGTCGAGATCCGGCACCCGCCCCGACACCACCACCGCGGTCTGGTCGGCGGAGATGAACCGGCGCACCAGATGCTCCGGAATGACGTTGACGTATTCCTGCAACGTCGCGACATCGGAGCTGCCGGCCTTTTCGGCGAGCCAGCGCCGCAGCGTCTCCAGCGACCAGACATTGCCGACGCCGGCCTGCTTTTCCACCATGGCATGGACGTCGGCGATGGTCTGCAGCGTCTCCGGCGAGTACAGCGTCTGGCCTTTGGGGAATTCCACCAGAATGTCGATCGGATTGGCGCCGGTCAATTTGGCGTCGAGCCGGCCGGATGCCTCCACCGCCTGCTGCTTGTCCGGCACCTGATCGGCGAGCCGATAGCGCGGCTCCAGATTGGCGTAGATCACCGCCAAACCGCCGACGACGATTACCGCGATCAGGCTGAACAGCCCGGGGCGGCCGACCATCCGCACCGCGATCCAGTAGCAGAACCGCCGCAGCGCGTTGACCCCGGCATCGGCGGCCTGGAATTTGGCGGCGAACACCTGCTCGTTGCGCACCAGCAGCACGCCGAACACCGGCACCAGCGACAGCACCGCAATCAGCGCGATCACGGTGGCGGCAAGCCCGGCCTCGCCGAACGCGCGGATCAGATCGGAATCCGAGAATTGCAGCGCCAGGAAAGAGATGCCGGCGGTGGCGTGGGTCAAGACGCAGGCCGGCCCGACCACCAGCACGGCGTTGCGAAACGCGGTGAAACGGTCTTCCCCCGCCAGCAATCGATCGCGCGCGGCAAAGGTCAGCTGCATCGAATCCGAGAAGCTGATCACCATGATCAGCGGCGTCATCACGTTGAGGAACATGTTCAGGCTGAAGCCGGCCCAGCCCAGCGCGCCGAGCGCCAGCAGGATCGCCAGCAGCGGCGGAAACGCCGCCACGATCATGAACGATACCTTGCGGAAGAATACGATCGCGATCAGGCAGCCGGCCAGAATCCCGGCGACGTTGTAGATCAGTCCGTCGCGCTCCACCGCGTTGCGGATTTCGAGCTGCATCACCGGCACGCCGGACAATTGCTTCGACAAGCCGCTGTCGGCGAGATCGTCGTTCATGATCTTGCGGATTTCGCCGACGGTGGTGCTGAGCCGATTGTTGCCGACCACGTCCGGATCGAGCGACAGCACGATCAACGCCAGCGTGCCGTCGTCCGACAACAGCTTGCCACGGATGATCTCGTTGCTTTTCACCGTCTCGATGAATTTGTCGTAGTCGGCGCCTTCCGGCAGTTCGTTAGGAAACAGCGCCGCCGGCAGCTTGCCCGGCGCCGGCGCCTGCCGCGCCGAAAACAGCGAGATCAGCCCGCGGGTGCCGTCGACCAATTGCAGGTCGGTGACCAGATCGCGGAGCTTCTCCAGATTGTCGCGCGCCAGCAGCGTCTTGCCTTCGACCACCACGAGGACGTCGAATTCGGTCGACGGAAAGCGCTTGGTGACCTCCTCGTACTGCCGATATTCCTTGGAGTTGGAGCGGAACAGCTGGCTCAGCGAATCGTCGATCTTGATCCGTTCGATGCCGAAGATCGCGGCGACCACCAGCGCCAAGAGGATGATGCAGGACAGGATCGGGGTCCGCACCGCGATCAGTCCCAGCCGCTCGATGCCAAAGGCGATGCTGACCGACCGTCGTTTCAATTCATCCACGTCGGAGTCGTTCGCGTTCTTATCAAGCATGCACTATCCAGTCTTGTCGGCGTTGGTCATTTTAACAGCTGTTCCGGGCATCAATGCGACCGTCGCCGAATCGCTGCTAGTCCTTGAAAACAAGCAACAAATCGGCACGCCCGGTTTAGCAGGTCGGGATCGGGCCTCGCAAGCACGGCGTCCCCGCCGACCGGTTGCGGCGGTTCGCTGCGGATGCTCACGTTTGCTCGACCCGTCGCGGAGCGAGATCGCGGGCTTGCAGCGCGCTGTCGTCCTTCAGCGCGACGCCGGAGATTTGCCGCGCGAAACTCTCGCGCAGCAGCCAGCCGATCTTGTACGCCGCTTCGTCATTGCTGATTCCGGCGGCATGAATGTTGGAGACGCAGTTGCGCTCGGCGTCGGTGATGCCTGGGCGCGGCGCGAAGGTGAGGTAGGCGCCCATGCTGGCCGGCGCCGACAGCCCCGGCCGCTCGCCGATCAGCACCAGCACCATCCGCGCGCCGAGCAGCACGCCGATCTCGTCGCCAAGCGCCACCCGCGCGCCGGTCGCCACCGCCGCTACGCCGATCGTGAGGTCGGCCGCGGCCAGCCGCGGCAACAAGCCGCGCACCACGTCGACCGCACGGGCGTTGACCGCGGTCGGCGACAGCCCGTCGCCGACCATCAGCGCCAGATCGCAGGGCGCGCCGACGCCGCGGCGCGCCAGCGCGTCATGCGAGGCCGGATCGAGCTGCCGGCCGAGATCGGGCCGCACCAGATAGTCGCGGCGGCCGCGGGCGCGGCTCGACACTTCGCAACTCGCAAGCCCCAGCGCCGCAAGCTCCGCGGCCAGCCGCGCGCTGTCGAACGTCGAATGCACCGCGTCGCGGGCGCGGGCGTGATCCAGCGTGAAGTCAAGCAACGCCTGGGTCGGCAGGCTGGCGCCGGTGCGGCCGAGCCCGACCCGCGCCGGGGTCAGCCGGCGCAGGTCGCGCGGCGATTGCAGCAGGGGGGGGCGCGGGTTCATGCCGGGCGTTTCATTCAGCAGGCACCGCGGCTTCGCGCAGCCGCAGCGAATAATTCGAGGCCGTGGCCTGCCCGATGCAGGCCTGTCGGGCGTAGACGATCAGATGATGCGCCACCAACATGACGCTGATAAAATGCTCGAACTCGCCGCGCCGCATCCGCCGCCAGGCAAATTTCCAGAACGCCCGGCGATAATCGCCCTTGACGCCGATCTGCCAGAAGATGTTGCGGATCATGATCAGGCCGCGCTTGATGTTGGCCAAGGAGGCGCGCTGCCGCGTCGCCGGCAACCGCCGCCGGTTGCCGTAGGTGTGCTCGATTTGATATTCGAAGCGCGCCAACAGCTTGTCGGGCTGATAGGCCTCCGCCATGCAGTCCTTCCAGGTCGCCACCACGTCGTCATAGGGCAGCAGGAAATCCACGTTGGAATCGCGGTCGTCGTCGGCGATCAGCCGATGCTCGCGCTCCAGGCGGTCCCACAACGGCGTCTTCGGCAGCGCCTGCAAGAGGTTGATGGTCAGCAGCGGAATCTGCGATTCGGCGATGAAGTGCAGCAGGTTCTTGCCGGTGTCCGGCTTGTCGGTGTCGAGCCCGAGAATGATTCCCGAGACCACCTCGATGCCATAACCGTTCAGCGTCTCGATCGCCTCCATGATCGGGACCGTCATATTGTGGTCCTTGTGCATCGCCCGCAGCGCGTCCGGCTCCGGGGTCTCGATGCCGCAGAAGATCGTGACGAAATACGCCTCGCGCATCAATTGCAGGATTTCCGGGCGCTTGGCGATGTTCAGCGTGGCTTCGCAGGCCAGCCGGATCGAGAACCCGGTCTTCTTCTGCCACTCGACGAGATGCGGCAACAGATCGAGCGCGGCCTTGCGGTTGCCGATGAAATTGTCATCGACGAAATACACCGAGCCCTGGATGCCGCATTCCAGCATGCGGTCGAGCTCGGTGACGATCTGCTCCGGCGTCTTCAGCCGCGGGTTGCGGCCATAGAGCCCCGGAATGTCGCAGAACTCGCATTGATAGGGGCAGCCGCTGGAATATTGCACGCTGCCGAGAAAATACTTGCTGCATTCCGCGAGCTCATAGGCCGGAATCGGAAACAGCGTCATGTCGAGACGGTCTTCGGTCTGCAGCACCACCTGTTGCTCGGGCCGCGACGGATCGCGCGCCAGCCGGGCGATCAACGCGTCGGTGGCGTCGCCGAGTTCGCCGATGTGCAGATAATCGAAGCTCGGATAATGATCCGGACAGGCGCTGACCGAAGGCCCGCCGATCGCCACCGCGAGATCGAAGGCGTGCGCGCGCCGGCAGATGTCGTTCATCTGGTTGCGCTGGATGTGCATGCCGGAGACGAACACCGCCTCCGCCCATTCGAAATCCTCGGCCGAGGCGGCGCGGATGTTTTCGTCGACGAAGCGGACCTCCCAATTCTCCGGCAAATAGGCCGCGATCACCAGGATGCCCTGCGGCGGCATGAACGCCTGCACGCCGTCGGTCAGCGGATAGGCGTGTTCGAAGGTGCCGAACGACGAGGTGTAACGTGGAAACACGCACAGGATGCGTCGGGCCGTCTGGCCACCTTCAGCTCTCATCGGACTCCCCCTGCAACAGACTCATCGACCCGCGGCAACTCCCGGTTCATCCAAGCGCGATTCTGGGGAGAGGTGGCAAATGCTTGACGCCAAGGCAATCCGCAGTGAGCCGAACCGTTCCACGCATGAGAACCGCTGAGCCCGTGTAATTAAGCATGGCTGTCGAGGCTGGGCCAGAAATTCCTCAAGATTGTGGCGGCCCTCGGCGTCAGCCTCGCGCAAGGCCGCTCCGGTTCAAGCGTCGCAGGCGGTTACGCGATCAGCCGCGCGGCGAATTCCGGCAGCAGCAGCTCGCGCTCGGAAAGCCGGAAATCGGCATCGGCCAGCCCGGCGCGCAGCAGCCAGTCGTCGAATTCCGGCGCGCGCTTCAGGCCGAACAGCTCGCGAACATACAGCGCGTCGTGAAACGAGGTGGACTGATAGTTCAGCATCACGTCGTCGGCGCCCGGTATTCCCATGATGAAGGTGACGCCGGCGGCGGCGAGGCAGGTCAGCAAGGTATCCATGTCGTCCTGATCGGCCTCGGCGTGGTTGGTGTAGCAGATGTCGACGCCGAGCGGCAGGCCGAGCAGCTTGCCGCAGAAATGATCCTCCAGCCCGGCGCGGATGATCTGCTTGCCGTCCGCAAGGTACTCCGGACCGATGAAGCCGACCACGCTGTTGACCAGCAGCGGATCGAAGGCGCGCGCCACCGCGTAGGCGCGGGCCTCGCAGGTCTGCTGATCGACGCCGTGATGGGCATTGGCGGACAGCGCCGAGCCCTGCCCGGTTTCGAAATACATCACATTGTTGCCGACGCTGCCGCGCGCCAGCGACAGCCCGGCCTGATGCGCCTGTTTCAGCAGCGCGAGATCGACGCCGAAGCTGCGGTTGGCGGCTTCGGTGCCGGCGATCGACTGGAACACCAGATCGACCGGCAGGCCCTGCTCGATTAGCGAAAGCGTGGTGGTGACGTGGGTCAACACGCAGCTCTGCGTCGGGATCTGAAAGCGGGTGATAATGTCGTCGAGCAGTTGCACCAGGCGACCGAGCACCGCCGGATCGTCGCTGGCCGGATTGATGCCGATGCAGGCGTCGCCCGATCCCAGCGTCAGGCCATCGACGACCGACGCGGTGATGGCGCGCTCGTCGTCGAACGGATGGTTCGGCTGCAGCCGCACGCTCATCCGGCCGTTGAGCCCGATGGTATTGCGGAACCGAGTGACCACCGCGCATTTTTTCGCGACCAGAATCAGGTCCTGGTTGCGCATCAGCTTCGACACCGCCGCGGCCATTTCCGGCGTCACGCCGCGCGCGATGCCCGCCAGCACCGCAGGCGTCGCCGCGTCCGACAACAGCCAATCGCGGAAACCGCCGACGGTGAGCGTTGCGATCGGCGCGAACGCCGCCGCATCGTGGCTATCGAGAATCAGCCGCGTCACCTCGTCGGTTTCGTAGGGCACCACCGCCTCGTTGAGAAACTGCCGCAGCGGCAATTCGGCGAGCGCCATTCTTGCGGCGATCATCTGCTCGGCGCTGTCGGCCGCGAGCCCGGCGAGACGGTCGCCGGAGCGCGCCGGCGTCGCCTTGGCGAGCAGATCGCGCAGATCCGCGAAGACAAAGCTGTGATGATCGATGGTGTGGCGATAGATCATGGCGGCTCCGATGCTGCCGTGCGCTGGGCGCGGCGACAGCTCGGAAACCTACCACGTCAGGCGGCGTTACGCAGCCCGAACGGTGAGCAGGAAGCAGGTCACTTCCCCGCGCAGCTTCTCCGACTGCCGCGACAGTTCGGACGCCGCGTTCAGCACCTCGCCGGCCGCGGCGCCGGTGTCGCCCGCCGAGGCGGTGATGCCGGCGATATTGGTCGACACCTCGCCGGTGCCGCGCGCGGCCTCTTGGATGCTGCGCGAGATCTCGGCGGTTGCGGCGCTTTGCTGCTCCACCGCGGCGGCGATCGTCGAGGAGATCTCGTTCACCGCGCGGATCACGCCGGTGATGTTCTCGATCGCCGCGACGGATTCGCCGGTCGAACTCTGGATGTCGCCGACCTGGCCGGCGATCTCGGCGGTGGCTTTGGCGGTCTGTTCGGCGAGCGACTTCACTTCCTGCGCCACCACGGCGAAGCCGCGCCCGGCGTCGCCGGCGCGCGCCGCCTCGATGGTGGCGTTGAGCGCCAGCAGATTGGTCTGCGCCGCGATGTTGTTGATCAAATCGACCACCGCGCCGATCTTCTGCGCGCCGTCCGACAGCCGCTTCATGGTCGCCGCGGTCTGATCGGCGTCGCGCGCGGCGCCGCCGGCGATCCGCGCCGATTCGTTCACCTGGCGGGAGATTTCCAGCGTCGAGCTGGTGAGTTGTTCGGTGGCCGAGGCCACCGACTGCACGCTCCTGGAGGCGTCCTTCGAGGCGCTGTTCACTATTTCGGACCGCGAGGCCGCGGCCTTGGCCGATCCGGACATGGTTTCCGCGGAGGCCTGCAGTTCTGTCGCGGCGGACGCCACGACGTTGACCACCCCGCCGATCGACGTTTCGAATTCGCCGGCGAGCTTCTGCAGCATGGTGCGGCGGTCGCGCCGCCCGGCTTCGATGTAGACCGCGATCGCGTAGTCCATGTCCAGCATCGACGCCTTGATGATCGCCTGCTGCAACGCGGTCTTCTTTTGCAGCGCGCGGCGGTCGAACCGTCCGGTCGGCATCCGCAGCGCCACCGCCTCCATCAACCCGGATATCAGCGCGTTGTAACCGCCGATGTACCAACGCGGCTCCAGACCGAGCTTGTTGTGAACCTCGCCGACCTTGGTGACCGACGCCTCATAGGCCTCGTCGAACTTGCCGTCGAGGATCACGCCCCAATGCTTGATCTGCATCTTGCGGGCATGCACCATCCGCTCCGGCGTTTTGAAATGCGCCGACACTTCCGGGAAACGGGCGATGTGCTGATAGAACCGGTCCAGGATCGGCTCCAGCTCGGCCAACACGAAGGCCTTCCCCGCCCGCAAGGCGGCGATGGTTTCCTGATCGATCGAATTGAATCTGAGGCGCTCGGCAATCGTGCTGGTGTTGCTCATGTCAGTCTCGCGGCTTGGACCGGCAGAGCCGGAGCTGGGACAATATCGATCGGCTGATCTCGTGTGGCAATTGGCGTCGTTCGGGTGCCTTGAAAAACGGGAGTGACAAACACCGTTATTGAATAAAATGATCGCAAACAGCGAATTTTCTATGAGTAATTGGCCGCGTACAACTACGCGTCGGCCGCTTCGGTGAATGGCGCTGACGCGCTACGCGCCGATCGATCACGCGACCCGGACCGTGGCGAGGAATTTGTTGACCTCGGCCTTCAGCCGCTTGTTCTCGCTCGACAGCAACTGCGCCGAGGACAGCACCTGGGACGACGCCGAGCCGATGTCGGTGGCGCCGCGGCTGACGTCGCCGATATTGTTGGCGACCTGGGTGGTGCCGATCGCCGCCTGCTGCACGTTCCGGGCGATGTCCCTGGTCGCAGCCCCCTGCTCCTCGATCGACATGGCGATGGTCGCGGCGATGCCGGACACCCGGGCGATGGTGCCGCCGATTTCCTTGATCGCCAGCACCGATTCCTGGGTCGCCGCCTGCATTTCGGCGATCTGCGCGCTGATCTCGGCGGTGGCCTGCGCGGTCTGCTGCGCCAGGTCCTTGACCTCCTGCGCCACCACGGCGAAGCCGCGGCCGGCCTCGCCGGCACGGGCGGATTCGATCGTGGCATTGAGCGCCAACAGATTGGTCTGCCCGGCGATCTTGGCGATCATCTCGGTGACGTCGCCGATCCGGCCCGCCGCCAACGCCAGCTTGGCGATCCGCGCGTCGGTGTGTTGCGCCTGTTGCACCGCCTCTTCGGTGATCTTGCCGGACAATTGCACCTGGCTGCCGATCGCGCTGATCGAGGCCGCCATCTGCTCGGTGGCGTCCGCCACCGATTGGACGTTGCTCGAAGTCTCCTCCGACGCCGCGGTCACCACGCTGCTGAGCTGCTGCGTCGCGGCACTGCTGTTGGCCAGCACGATCGCCGAGTTCTCCAATTCGCCCGATGCGGTGCCGACATGTTCGATGATCTCGCCCACGGCGGCTTCGAACCGCTCCGCGAGCTCGTGCAATTCGCGACGGCGGGCGGCGGCCAATTCGCGGTTCTTGTCTTCGCGCTCGGCGACCTCGCGCTCGGCCTTGGCGGCAGCCTGAATCTTGAATTCCTCGACCGCGCGGGCCATCTGGCCGACCTCGTCGTGGCGATCGAGTCCCGGCAACTGCACGGCGAAATTGCCGGAGGCCAATTCGCGCATGGCGCGCGACATCGCCACCACCGGGCGGGAAATGTCGCGGCCGATCAGGAACGACAGCAGCACGCCGGTGAGCGCCACCGCGACCAGGATCACCAGCAACAGCGATTGCTGCTGATCGAGCCGCATCCCGGAACGCGCGACTTCGAGGTCGCGGCTGTCGTTGCTGGCGAGCGTCAATTGGTCGGTCAATTGATCGATCTCGCCGAAGAACCGCTCGGCGCCCTTGATGAACATCATCGCCGAACCGGGATCTCCGTCGGCCATGTCGATGGCGCCGGCCGATTGCTTGAGATAGCCGGCCACCGCGGTCTTCAGCTTGGTGAGAAGCTGCGGCTTCACCGCGGCGGGATCGAACACGCCTTCAATCTCCTTCACCGCGGCGGGAACCTTCGCCGCGGCGACGGTGGCCTCCTTGGCGGCTACGGCGATCCTCTTTGCGTCGGTCTCATTGGCCGCCATCGCGGCCAGCCGGTACAGCTTGGCGTGCGCTTCCCATAACGTGGAGTCGAGTTCGCCGGCGAGTTCGGACTGCCGCACCGGCCCGGAAATCAGCGCGTCGGCGTTTTCGCGGTTGAGCTTCAACGTCTGCAAGGTGTAGGCGCCGACACCGACCAACGCGATGATCAGCAACGCTGGCGCGAGCTGAACCTTCCACGGCAAACCGAGGTTCCTGATCAGCTTCAGCATGGCACCCTTCGCTCGTTCGGCGCGTCAGTCGGCAGTCGCGGTGCCGGTGGCTATTTGTAGATCCCGGCGCAGACCGCGGTGTTATCCAGCTTCTCGCAATACATCTGCTTCGGCTCGACCTTCTTGCTGACCGGATTGACGAATTTGTAGTCCTGCCAGAACGACGGCTGCTTGGCGGCGAGTTCGACGCGTTCCTTGACGTACAGTTTGCCGTCGACGTCCTGGGCGTCGATCATGTCCTTGCCGACGAATTTCTGATTGGAGCCATGCGCCAGCACTTTGCCGTCGAGCTGATAGACCACGACGTAAAGGTCGCCTTTGACAAATTTGCCGGCCTTGTCGCTGATTTCCGGATAGGCCTTGTCCGGCCCCTGCTCCTTGATGAACGTCACCGCGTTCTTCACCATGGCGATGGCGTCGTCCTTGCCGACCCCCTCGCCGGCATAAGCTGCGAACGGCAGCATCGCGGAAATGATAGCGGAACACAGCAGGCGGGTCGTCTTGGCGCTCATATCGGGTCTCCATCCACACAGGGGGCCGGCGGCCGTCACCGCCGCGCTTGGTGGGAGAGCCTGACACGAGAACACCAACTATAAGTTAAAGCGCGCCAGGTAGTAACCCCAGGTAGCAACATTACCAATGAGGCCGTCATTCCGGGGCGCGAACCGCGCCAGCAGTGAGCGAACCCGGAATCTCGCGACGGACAATAGGGCGGAACGTTCGATGCGCCCGACGCCAACCAGGACGTCATTCCGGGGCGCGAGGCCGCAGGCCGAGCGAACCCGGAATCTTGCAACAAATAGAACGCTTGTACGGGTGGCGAGAGTCCGGGTTCACACGCAGCTGAAGTTGCTCGTGCCCCGGAATGACGGAGCGTATTTGTGAGGTACGATAACGGAACGTATTTTGGGGCGATCGTCGTGCTCGACCGATCGAACTACACGGCCCGGCCGGCCGCGACGCCTGACGACCACGCCCATTGGAAATTGAAGCCGCCGAGTTGGCCGGTGACGTCGACCACCTCGCCGATGAAATACAGCCCCGGAACGCTGCGCGCCTCGAAGGTTTTCGACGACAACTCGCTGGTATCCACCCCGCCCAGCGTCACCTCGGCGGTGCGATAGCCCTCGGTGCCGTTGGGCTTGAGCCGCCATTGCTGCACCGCGGCGGCGGCGGCCGCCAGCACCTTGTCGGAACAGTCGGCGATCCGCGCCGGCTTGCCGAGCCGCTCGGCAATGGCCTGCGCCAGCCGCTTCGGCAACAGGGCGCCGAACGCCGCCGCCAGTTCTTGCCGCGGATGCTCGCGGCGCGCATGTTTCAGCGCAGCCAACACGTCGGTGCCCGGCGCCATGTCGATGACGATGTCGTCGCCGTCGCGCCAATAGGAGGAGATCTGCAGGATCGCCGGCCCGCTCAGGCCGCGATGGGTGAACAGCAGCGCCTCGTCGAATTTCGCCTTGCCGCAGGCGACCACCGCGTCGACCGCGATGCCGGAGAGTTCAGCAAATTGCGCAAGCTCAGCCGGCGCAAAGGTCAACGGCACCAAGGCGGCGCGCGGAGGGACGATGGTCAGCCCGAATTGTTCGGCCACCTTGTAGCCGAAGCCGCTGGCGCCGATCTTCGGGATCGACGGCCCGCCGGTCGCCACCACCAACGCGCGGCCCTCGAGCCGGCCGTGATCCGTAGTCAGCGTGAAGCCGTCCGCGGTCCGCTCGATCGCCGGGCTGCGAATCCCGGAGCGGATCTGCACCCCGCCGCCGCGGCATTCCGACAGCAGCATGTCGATGATCTGCTTGGCCGAGCCGTCGCAGAACAATTGCCCGCGGGTTTTTTCGTGATAGGCGATGCCGTGTTTCTCGACCAGCGCGATGAAGTCGTGCTGAGTGTAGCTACTCAGCGCGGAGCGGCAGAACCGCGGATTCTGCGATTGGAAATTCGCCGGCGTGGTGTTGAGGTTGGTGAAGTTGCAGCGGCCGCCGCCGGAGATCCGGATCTTTTCGCCGGGATGCTGGCCTTGCTCGATCAGCAGCACCGAGCGGCCGCGCTTGGCCGCGACGCCGGCGCACATCAGCCCCGCGGCGCCGGCGCCGAGAATGATCACGTCATAGGTCGTTGCAGCGCCGCCGGGCTTGCTCATTCGACCGGCACGACGTCGACCGCGACCCCAAGTTTCTGCCGGCGCGATCCGACGATCACGCCGTCGACCGGCGAGACGTCGGAAAAGTCGCGGCCCTGCGCCAGCACGATGTGATCGTTCTCGACCAGGATGTCGTTGGTCGGATCGAAGCCGACCCAACCGATCGGCTCGCCGCACCACACCGCGACCCAGGCGTGGGTGGCGTCGGCGCCCTGCAGCCGCGGCTGGCCGGCCGGCGGATAGGTGCGCAGATAGCCGCTGACATAGGCGGCCGGCAGCCCGAGCCCGCGCAGCCCTGCGATCATCACATGGGCGAAATCCTGGCAGACCCCGTGACGCTTCTCGAACACTTCTTTCAGTGGGGTGTGAATCTCGGTGGCCTTCGGATCGTATTTGAAGCCGGTGCGGATCCGGTGCATCAGATCGACCGCGCCGCGCAAGATGCCTTCGCCGCGAGGAAAGCTCGCCGCCGCGTAGTCGGTCACCGGCTGTTCGAGCGGCGCCAACGGGCTCGCGAACACATAGCCGATCGGCGAGCCGGCGCTGAGGCTGGGCGACGCGAACGCCGCCTCGCGGACGTCTTCCCAGGCGGGGCTATCGGCCGAACGGCTGCGCGCCTCGCGGTTGACCGCGACGCGGGAGCGGGAGTCGATCCGCAGCAGGCGATGTGGGGTTTCGATCAGCACGCTTTCGGTGTCGGTGCCGAAGAAATCCAGCCGGCTCGCGCGATTGATCGGCCGCGGCTTGATCTCGACCGCGTGCGAAATCAGCTGCTGGCCGTCGCCATTGACCGGCTTCAGCCGCAGCGAGCAGCGCGCGTAGCTCACCGAACTGCCATAGCTGTAGGTGGTGACGTGCCGGATGTCGTAGATCACGCCAGCCCCATCAGCTTCTCCGGCCGCATCGCGCTGGCGCCATGCGGGAAGTAGCGCGAGCCGATCGCGTCGGCGAGCTCGAGCAGCTGCTGCTCCAGCGCGAACAGCGACTTGGTGTCGAGCGTGGCGGCCTCGGCGGTGATCATCGTGGATTGCAGCGCCACCGCGAGGCGTTGCGGCCGCTCGATCAGGCCGCCGGCGCGCAGCGTCGGCAGGCTGCCGATATGATCGTTGAGCTCCTGCACCTGGAACGCCACCGAGCGCGGATTGTAGGGATCCAGCACCACGAGATCGCGCACCGGCGGCAGCAGCGCGCCGACCAGGTAGCGCGAGCGGTAGGTGATCTGGCAATCCACCAGCGTCAGCAGGATATCGAGGTCTTCGGCGGTGGCCTCGTCATAGGCGAACTGCCGGGCAAACCGCGTGGTGTTGATGGCGCGCTCGATCCGGCGGCCCATCTTGAGGAAGCGCCAGCCGGCGGCGCGGTTCATGTTCTCCTGGGCGAGACCGGCGAAGCTCGCCAATTCCTGCAGCGTCAACTCGGCGGCGCTGACCACGCCGTCGTCGTCCTCCACCGGCTGCGCCAGCCGTTCCGCCATCTGGGTGATGACCTGCCAGGCGTCGGGCGACAGCCGCTCGCGCAGCGAGGCGGCGTTGCGCTGCGCCGCCTGCACCAAAGACAGCGCCGAACCGAATTCCTTGTCGTTCTGCAGCGCCTCGGCGGCGATCTTCGACGGATTGGCGCGGGCGCCCAAGGCGGTGGCGCCCCAGGTGACCAGCAGGCGCTGGATCCGCTCCAGCGATTGATGCTGCGGGCCCTTGCCGGGGTCGCGCTGCGGCACGCTGAGCGCGCGCACCAGCCGCAGCGTTCCTTCGGCGCGCTCCAGATAACGGCCGAGCCAGAACAGATTGTCGGCGGCGCGGCTCGGCACCCAGCCGGCGATCCGCTTGATCCGCACCGTGTCCACGGTCGGCAGCAGCGTCGAGGCGGTCACCGCCTTCTCCGACACCACCCAGACGTCGGCGGCGCGCGCGCCCTGCCCCATCGACACCGCGCGGGAATCCAGCCGCTCGGCGATCCGGCAGAACCCGCCGGGCATCACCGTCCAACCGTCGGCGGTGGCGGCGGCGAACACCCGCAGCACGAACGGCCGCGGCGCCAGCTTGCCGTCGTCCCACACCGGCGTGGTCGACAGGCTGACCAGTTCCTGGCCGACATAATCGATGCCGCGGTTGCTGATCGCGTTGCGCAGCCGGTCGCGCTCCGCCGCCGACAGATCGGCGGCAAGCACCGGCCCGGGACCGGGGAAGCCCGGCACCGCGCCGCCATAGGCGCCTTCGATGGCGAAATCGTCGAGCCGCGCCAGCACTTCCTCGCGCGCACTCTGCTGGCCGCACCACCAGGTGGCGATATGCGGCATCTTCAGGTCTTCGCCGAGCAGCCGGCGCGCCAGATTGGGCAGGAAGCCGAGCAGCGCGCGGGATTCGATTACGCCTGAGCCGGGCATATTGGCGACCACCACGCCGCCCTTGCGCAGCACGTCGATCAGCCCGGGAACGCCGAGTTGCGAGGAGGCGTCGAGCTCCAGCGGATCGAGCGAATTGGAATCCACCCTTCGCAGCAGCACGTCGAGCCGCTTCAGCCCGGCGACGGTACGGATATGCACCCGGTCGCCGGACACCGCGAGATCGTCGCCTTCCACCAAGAGATAGCCGAGATAGCGCGCCAGCGTGGCATGCTCGAAATAAGTCTCGCTGAAGCGGCCCGGCGTCAGCACCCCGATCCGCGGCTCGTCGCGATCGGCGCTGGCGCGCAGATGGTCGCGGAACGCCTCGAAGAACGGCGCCACCCGTTCGGCATTCATCGATTTGTAGAGGTCCATGAAGGCGCGCGACAGCACCAGGCGGTTTTCCAGCGCGTAGCCCATGCCGGACGGCGCCTGGGTGCGATCGCCGAGCACCCACCAGCGGCCGTCCGGGCCGCGGCCGATATCGGCGGCGTAGAGGTTGAGATAGCGCCCGCCCGGCGGCTTGATGCCGCACACCGCGCGCAGATATTCGGCGCTGCCGGCGATCGCCGCCGCCGGCACCGCGCCGTCGGCCACCAGCTTTCCGTCGCCGTACAGATCGGTCAGCACGCTTTCCAGCAGCGTGGCGCGCTGAACGATACCGGCGGCGATCTGCTGCCACTCGGTTTCGTCGATCAACAGCGGCACGTGGCTGAGCGGCCAGGCGCGTTCGCTGGTCTCGCCCGGCGCGCGATACGACACCCCGGCCTCGCGCAGATGCCGGTCGGCGGCGCCGAACCGCCGCGCGATCTCCGGCGGGGTGAGGCTCGCGAAATAATCGAAGAACCGGCCCCAGACCTCGCGCGGCGCGCCGTCCGGGGCGATGAACTCGTCGGGAATGCCAGGCAGCCGCACGTAATCGCGGGTCCACTGCGCGACCTTGCGGTCGCGCGGACGCACCTTGCTACCGTGGACGGCGGAGTCCGCCATGACCTGGTCTCCCGAAAACTGCGATGATTCAGAGGCCCTCGCCAGCGTGGTGCCGAAACAGAGCATCTGCAGCCACCCTAGCCCATAATCGGCGCCAGCGTGAGCGCCTTGGCGGCGATATCCCCGCACCAAATGATGAGATCGGTTTGTGCCGGATGCGTGATCGCGATCTGCAGTCGCCCAGCCGGGCCGTTTGGACCGCAGTCGCGAGGTTCGGCCCCCGGGCGGAGCGCAAGGCGATGGCCGCCGCGACGTCCCCGGACGTCGGCAAGGCCTGGAGCGGCAAGGCCTGGATTCGCAAGGCTTGGATCGGCAAGGCCGCCGATTTCCGCGGCCAAGGGATGTGAACGTGGTCGCGGAATGCGGCGATTCAAGACACGCTCGCCGCGCGCGGCCTTAGGGCGAATCCGCGGCTTGCGGGCTCACGAAGTACACGCTCCAGTCCGTTCGCGGCCCAACTCTGCCGCGAAAGACCCGATGCGTGGGCATCACAATGTGCTCGGCACCGCCGGCATGGGATCGCATCCATGCTTCGCAACTCTGAAAACGATCGTCGTTCGGGTCACAAATTCCGACAAAGCCAAGGGC
Organism: Rhodopseudomonas palustris BisB18; assembly: GCF_000013745.1. Lineage (GTDB taxonomy): Bacteria > Pseudomonadota > Alphaproteobacteria > Rhizobiales > Xanthobacteraceae > Rhodopseudomonas_A > Rhodopseudomonas_A palustris_F. Next base: position 1,845,926 of record NC_007925.1, on the reverse strand, counting down.
TCTTGCGGCGGCCGGTGATGCGAGGCCCGACGGCCATTTTTCGTTCGGAGAAAGCGTGGTGGGATGATCGGGACTATAGAAAGTCATTGGCTGGCCTATTGCGGTCGTACCAACGACGATCGACCAACGACGATGGAAGCGACGGTGCCATGCGGCGGTCAGGTCAGCGGCGAGCTCCGAGCGGGCTCCGGTTCTATAATCGGCGGCCGATTTCCGCGGCATCGTATAGCTTGCTATGAGCGGTGAAGCCGCCAGCGTCAATAACGATATCATCAGCCAGACCGATAGAATTTTCGGCAGCGCAACCCGTTGAACCGGCAATGCCGGAATCGCCATCAGGCACAATGGCACCAGGAAAAACAGCGAGATTCCCCAATCGGTCTTGATATGGACCGCAAAAGCGATCGCCCCGAGCGGGGGGCCGATCGCAACCACCGCCTGAATGATCCAGACATTGATTGCCTGCGCCCGCCGCATGTCCGGCCGTGCCAGCCGCGCTCCCGCACAAGACGTTGGATCAGCAATCAACACGGAGCGCCATCGCCCCCACACCAGCACCACCGCCGACAGAACCAGGGGGACCGCCAAGAGCGCAATATTGTGCGCAATATAGCCCCGGACAAACGTCAACGCTTCAGCGCGCGTCGATAGCGCATAAGTATCTTCCGCGTAGGACAGCGGAAGGAAATCGACCTGCGCGAGCCAGGCCACATGCGGCACCATGGCGACGGCCATCGCAACGATGGCGACCCACGGCGCCGGAGATCGAAGAAACGCCGTTCGCGCAGGGTGAACCAGCGCTGCGATTCCGATCGCGCCGATCATGGTGAGCGCCCAGTATTTCGTCAGCAATGCGAGAGCGCAGGCGATGCCAAGCCAGACACCCGAACGCACCGTTCGTTTGTCGAACGCATCCAGATAGGCCAACACGACGAGCGGAAGCGTGACCAGTTGAAGCAGGTCGGGATTGTACTTGAAGCCCTTGAAATTGAAGATTGGATACAGCGCAAGCATGACGAGAACGAAAAAGGCGCGGCGCCGATCCACCACCCGCAATGCGATCATCCAGCAGATCAGCATCCCTACGCCGACGACGGTCATCGCCAGCGCGTAGGTGGCCCAATCCGTCGTCGGGAAAACAGAAAACCACAGGCCCGCGACCCAGCCCGAGAGCGGGGGGTGCTTGCCGTAGCCGAGCAAATAGCTCTGCCCCCATCCAAAGGCTTCAGCTACGTCGAAGTGAATGTCCTGCGCCGCCTTGAGCAGTGTCAGAATGACGGTCCACAACAACGCATGAACCGCGATGAAGCCCAACACAAAACCGCGGCAATCGCTGGCATCCGTAGCGAGCTTTGCAATTGATGCCTGCCATCGGCCCGAGAACCTCGCCACACGCGCTACAAAAGACAAACTCAATTCCCCAGTGCCTATCATTGTCGGCGGCGGCACGCGCAGGGGCCAATAGCTTCAAAGGGTAAGGGGCGCAAGACGATTTGTTACGGCCACGCGTAGCAAAGTAACAATTCCAGCTTGAAATGCACTTCGCGCAAAGCGCACTCCATCAAACGTGGACATAACCTGGATATGATCTTCACCGATGCTCGGCGCTAGAGCATTCGGTTGGGATCGAAGCATCCAAGCCAAACGCGGCCGTCATTCCGGATTGCGAGTTCGAAGAACGAGCAAGTCCGGAATCCATATCCCCTGCAGGGGTTATGGATTCCTGGCTCGCTCGCAGCTCAAGCTGCTCGCGCCCCGGGATGACAGCAGGGGGACTCTTGAAGCGCAGCAAGCCAACTCGAAAAGTCTCGAACAGCGACTCCGACGATATTTGCGTCGAAAGCGAATCCCGCCGATCGCAGTTAGTTGACGCGGCGCTGACCGCGACCTGCAAGCGACCCGGCAACAGCCGGCGATCCTGTTCGCGACAGAATTGGATGCGCTCAACGGCCTGCTGCGCGGCAACTACCTCGCCGCTCCCGCTCGCACTAATGCGGCAGCGGCGTCCGCAGATCGAGGGTCAGCGGAAATTCGAGGCTGCGTTCTTCGCGCGGCGGATCGACCTTGCCGGGCGTGTGGCCGTGGTCCTGAAACCGCGCCAGCCGCCGCGCCTCGGCTTCATACGAGTTGACCGGCTTGGTCTCGTAGGAGCGTCCGCCCGGATGGGCGACGTGATAGACGCAGCCGCCGAGCGAGCGGCCGTTCCAAGTGTCGACGATGTCGAACACCAGCGGGGTATGCACCGGAATGGTCGGATGCAGCCCCGAGGCCGGCTGCCAGGCCTTGAACCGCACCGCCGCTACCGCCTCACCGGAGCGCCCGGTCGAAGTCATCGGCAGCCGCCGTCCGTTGCAGGTCACCACATGGCGGCCCTCGACGAAACCTTCGGTCTTCAGCTGCAGCCGCTCCACCGAGGAATCGACATAGCGCACGGTGCCGCCGGCCGAGCCTTCCTCGCCCATCACGTGCCAGGGCTCCAAAGCCTGGCGCACTTCCAGCGAGACGCCGCCATGGCTGACGCTGCCGAACACCGGAAAGCGGAATTCCAGCTGCGCTTCGAACCATTCCGGCGAGAACTCGTAGCCGGACTCTCGCAACTCGGCGAGCACGCCCTTGAAGTCCTCCCACAAGTAGTAAGGCAGCATGAAACGATCATGCAGCGTGGTGCCCCAGCGCACGAACTTGCCATCCAGCGGCTCGCGCCACAGTTTGGCGACCAGCGCCCGGATCAGCAATTGCTGGGCGAGGCTCATCCGCGGGTCCGGCGGCATTTCGAGCGCGCGGAATTCCACCAGGCCGAGCCGGCCGGTCGAGCTGTCCGGCGAATACAGCTTGTCGATGCAGATCTCGGCGCGGTGGGTGTTGCCGGTGATATCGACCAGGATGTTGCGGAACAGCCGGTCGACCAGCCACAGCGGTCCGGTGACGCCGGGCGGCGGCACATGCGCGACCGCGATCTCGAGTTCGTAGAGCCCGTCGTGCCGCGCCTCGTCGATCCGCGGCGCCTGGCTGGTCGGGCCGATGAACATCCCGGAGAATAGGTAGGACAGCGACGGGTGGCGCTGCCAATACAAAACAAAACTCTTCAACAGATCGGGCCGGCGCAGGAACGGCGAGTCGGAAGGCGTCGCGCCGCCGACCACGACGTGGTTGCCGCCGCCGGTGCCGGTGTGGCGGCCGTCGACCAGGAAGCGGTTGGCGCCGAGCCGGACCTTGGCCGCCTCCTCGTAAAGCGCAAAAGTGGTCTCGACCGCCTGCCGCCAGTTTGCCGCTGGATGAATATTGACCTCGATGACGCCCGGATCCGGCGTCACCTTGATCACTTCGATGCGCGGATCGAACGGCGGCGGATAGCCCTCGACGTGGACCTGCATCTGCATCTCTTCGGCGGTGGCCTCCACCGCCGCGATCAGTTCGAGATAATCTTCCAGCTTCTCCACCGGCGGCATGAACGCGCACAGCACGCCGTCGCGCACCTCGATCGACATCGCGGTGCGCACCGGGACTTGCTTCTTCTTCGGCTTTTCCGCGGACGACTTCGCCGCGGCCTCGGCCGATGCTTCGCCAGCCTCCGACAACGGATCGCGCGGCTCCAGCGGATCCTGCTCGACGGTGTAGGGGAATTCGTCCTCGGGAATATGCGGCAATGACGAGATCGGCAGCCGCAGCCCGAGCGGCGAATCGCCCGGCGTCAGAAACAGATTGCCGCGGCGGAATTTCCAGCGCTCGCTGCGCCAGCGATCGGCCTCGGCGTTCCAACGCTGGATCGGCAGCACGTAGCCCTTCGGCACGTTGAGGCCCTGATCGAACACCCGCGCCATCCGCGCGCGCTCTTCCGGATCGGCGAGCTTGGAATCGCTGGGATCGACATTCGGCGGCAGCCCCGCTTCTTTCTGCAGCCAGTGCGCCGGGTCTTCGAACGCCGGCAGGATGTAGTCGGAATGAACGCCGAGCCGCTTGGCGGTGTCGACGGCGAAGCGCTGCGCTTCCTCGATCTTGACCGGACGCTTGCCCTCGACCGGCGCGATCAGCTGCGGGTTTTTCCAGACCGGCACGCCGTCCTTGCGCCAATACAGCCCGAACGCCCAGCGCGGCAGGCTTTCGCCGGGATACCATTTGCCCTGGCCGAAATGCAGCAGCCCGCCCGGCGCAAAGCGCTCGCGTAGCCGGCGCAGCAGATCGTCGCCGAGCACCCGCTTGGTCGGGCCGACCGCGGCGATATTCCATTCCGGCGATTCCAGATCGTCGATCGAGACGAAGGTCGGTTCACCGCCCATGGTCAACCTGACGTCGTCGGCTTTCAGATCGGCGTCGACCTGTTCGCCGACCTGATCGAGCCGCGCCCAGGCTGCGTCGGAGAACGGCTTGGTGATCCGCGGCACCTCGCGGATCCGCTTCACGCTCATCTCGAAGTTGAAATCGACATTGGCGAAGCCGGCCATGCCGGAGATCGGCGCCGCCGAGCGATAATGCGGCGTCGCGGCGACCGGGATATGGCCCTCGCCGGCCAGCATCCCCGAGGTGGCGTCGAAGCCGATCCAGCCGGCGCCGGGGATATAGACCTCGGCCCAGGCGTGCAGATCGGTGAAATCGTTCTCGACCTCGACCTTGCCATCGATCGGGGCGATGTCGGGCCGCAACTGAATGAGATAACCGGAGACGAAGCGCGCCGCGAGGCCGAGCCGGCGCAGCGTCTGGATCAACAGCCAGGCCGAATCACGGCACGAGCCGGCGCCGGTCTGCAGCGTATGCTCCGGGGTCTGGATCCCCGGCTCCATGCGGATGATGTAATTGATGCGGTCGCGCAGCCGGGCGTTGAGATCGACCAGGAAGTTGACCGTGCTCGGCGCCTCGCGGGCGATCTCGGCGAGATAGGCCTCGAACAGCGGCCCGCTCGGCTCGGTGGCGAGATAGGGCGCAAGCTCGGTCTGCAAATCATTGGTATAAGCGAACGGGAAGCTTTCGGCATAAGGCTCGACGAAGAAGTCGAACGGATTGATCACCGTCATCTCGGCGGAGAAATCCACCTCGATCTTCAGTTCGCTGGCCTTCTCCGGAAACACGAAGCGCGCCAGCCAATTGCCCTGCGGGTCTTGCTGCCAATTGACGAAGTGATTCGAAGGCGTGACCTTGAGCGAATAGCTCAGGATCGGGGTCCTGGTGTGCGGCGCCGGCCGCAGCCGCACGGTTTGCGGGCCAAGATCGATGGGGCGGTCGTATTTGTAATGCGTGACGTGGTGTAGGGCGACGAAGATCGACAAAGCGGGCAACTCCAGCAGCTTTTTTGAGCAGAACACCGGAGCCTGCGCGGATCAAGCTTTAACAACGGGCAGCGCTGCCTAGGCGGCGTGCGATATTGCTCAGCGGGTCGCCGACGTCACGTTCGAGCCGTCGAAAGTTGCGGTGAGGAGAAAAACCGGGGTCCCGGGTCTGCAGAGCAGCGTGAAGAACCTGCACCGCGCCCGGGACACGCGCCGCAAGCGTTACGCCTTGCCGCCGGAGTTCTTCCGCGTCTCGCCGACCCAGGCCTTCGCACCCGTCGCCATGATGCCGCTGTCGTTCAATAGCGTCACCAGCTTGAAGCCCATGCCGATGTTTTTCGCGGCACCCGCCGGACCCGAGCAATGGATCCCCGGATAAATTCCGCGCTTGTCGCATTCCTTCAACAGCTTGTCGTAGATCTTCAAAATCTCCGGCTCCTCGCGATCGAGCTTCGGAACCAGACCATAGGAAAAGCCAAGATCGGACGGCCCGACATAGACCCCGGCGATGCCGTCGACGTCGAGGATGGCCTCCATGTTGTCGACCGCGGTCTTGGTCTCGATCATCGGAATGCACAGCGTCTCGTCATTGGCCGTGGTCTGGTAGTTGCCCGACGAGCCGTACAGCCCGGCGCGGATCGGGCCGTTGCTGCGGGTGCCGCGCGGCGGATATTTACAGGCTTGCACGAAGGCTTCGGCCTCCTGCTTGGTATTCACCATCGGGCAGATCACCCCGTAGGCGCCGCCGTCCAGCACCTTGCCGATGATGCCGGGCTCGTTCCACGGCACCCGCACCATCGGCGTCACCGGATGCGCCTGCATCGCCTGGAAACACTGCACCATCGAGGCATAGTCCTGCACGCCGTGCTGCAGATCGACGGTGACGCTGTCGAAGCCGCATTGCGCCATCACCTCGGCGGAGAAACCCGACGGGATCGCCAGCCAGCCGTTGACCGCGACCTTGCCGGCCGCCCAGATTTGTTTGACGTTATTGGTCATCTTGTCTCCTGACGATTCAGATTGTCACGCCGCTGCCGTCTGCACCGCGCGTTCGGAAACGCCGAGTTCGCGCGCGGTGGTGACGATCGCCGCCCAGGTGTCGTCGGGCAGCGGCACGCCGTTCTTGCTGCGCTCGGCGCGGGTGCGGGCTTCGGGATCGCCGGGGATCAGCACCTCGTCGCAGCCCCCGGCCGTCTTGCTGTCCTTGAAATATTTCACGTAGCGCGCCACGTCGCCGTCGAAGAGATGCTCCGGGTCGATGCGCTGCGGATCGACATAGATCGCGAACATGCCATTGGCAAAGCGCCGGTTCGGCCCGGTGGCGCCGGTGCCGGTCAGCGAGCCGCCGAGCAGTTCGCAGATCAGCGCCAGCCCCGAGCCCTTGTGCTCGCCGAAGGCGCGGATCGCGCCTGTGCCGTGATCGTGGATGCGCGGGCTGTCGGGCGTGTACGGTCCATAGAGCTGCGCCGGGTCTTCGCTGAGCGTGCCATCGGCGGCGATCAGCGCGCCGCTCGGCAACGTCTTGCCGCCGCGGCTCGCCACCAGCACCTTGCCCTCGGCGACGATCGAGGTGGCGAAATCCAGCACGATCGGCGACAAGCCGTCGCGCGGAATGCCGACGCAGAACGGCGCGGTGGACAAACGTCGTTCGACGCCGCCGAACGGCGCCACCAGGATCGAGCCCGCGGCATTGACGAAGTGGATCGAGACCAGGCCGGCCGCAGCCGCCATCTCGGCCCAGTCGCCGACCCGGCCGATGTGGCCGGAATTGCGCAGCGCCACTGCGGCGAGCCCCGACGCCTTGCATTTCTCGATGCCGATCCTCACCGCCTCCGGCGCCACGGTCTGGCCGTAGCCGAACCGGCCGTCGACCACGGCCAGCGCCGGCGTGTCGACCACCATCGCGATGCTCTGGTTGGGGACCACCGCCCCCTCCTCTTTCCAGCGAATATAGACCGGCACCCGGATCACGCCGTGGCTGTCGTGCCCGGTGAGATTGGCGGTGGTGAGGTAGCTCGCGATCCGCCTGGCCTCTGCTTCCGACGACTCCGCCCGGACGAACACCTCGGCGACGAAATCGATCAACTTCTCAGCTTGGATAATCACCATTACGGAGTTTCTTCTGGTTAAGCGCGGACCCTGGCGTGGCCGCCGAGGTAGGCCGCGGCGATGGCTTCATTGCCCCACAACTCGTCGGGCTGGCCGCCGAGCACGATACGCCCGGTCTCCAGCACATAGCCAGTGTCGGCAACGGAGAGGCCCATGCGCGCATTCTGCTCGACCAGCAGCACGGTGGTGGTGCGGCGAATCTCCGAGATGATTCGGAACACCGCCTGCACGATCACCGGCGCCAGCCCCAGCGACGGCTCATCGAGCAGCAACAGCCGCGGCTTGGCCATCAGCCCGCGCGCCACCGCCACCATCTGCAACTGCCCGCCCGACAAGGTCCAGCCCAGCGAATCGGCGAATTTCCGGATGTCCGGAAACAGCTCGAACATCGCATCGGCCTCGCGCGACAACTCAGCCTTGCGAACCCGGCGATTGGAGGCGCCGAGCATGATGTTCTCCTTCACGGTGAGGCCGGGAAACACCCGCCGGCCTTCCGGCACGTGGCTGATCCCCATCCGCACGATCGCCTCCGGGCCAAGCCCGGCAATCGATTTGCCCTCGAACAGAATCTCGCCCGACGCGGGCTTGGTGAGCCCGGAGATCGCCCGCAGCGTGGTCGACTTGCCGGCGCCATTGGCGCCGAGCAGCGTCACCACCTGGCCCCGCGCGACGCTGAGCGACACCCCGCGCAGCGCTTCGATCTCGCCGTAGCGCACCACGAGGTCGCGGATTTCCAGCAGCGGCATCATTCGCTCCCGAGATAGGCGGAGACCACGTCGGGATGGCGCAGCACCGCCATCGATTCGCCGTCGGCGATGCGGCGGCCGAAATTCAGCACGGTGATGTGCTGCGCCGCCTCCGACACCAGCGTCATGTCGTGGTCGATGATCAGGATGGTGAGGCCTTGGGCGGCGATGCGCTTCAGCAATTCATGCAGTTCGAGCTTTTCGCTGGAGTTGAGCCCGGCGGCCGGCTCATCGAGCAGCAACAGCGTCGGGTTCGCCGCCAGCGCGCGGGCGATTTCGATCAGCCGTTGGTGGCCGTAGGAAAAGCTGGAGATCAATTCGTTGGCGCGGGCACCTAAGCCAACGAACGCCAGCGCCGACATCGCGCGCTGATGCAAGGCGGCGTCGCCGCCGTTGCCGATCAGCGTGTTGCCGGGCCGCTCGGCGCCGATCACCACGTTCTCCAGCGCGGTCATCGAGCGGAACAGCCGGATGTTCTGGAAGGTGCGGCCGAGCCCGGCCGCGGCGCGCAGATGCGGCGGCATGGTGGTGACGTCGGTGCCGTCGAGCAGCACCTCACCGGCGGTCGCGCGATACAGCCCCGACAGCACGTTCAACGTCGTGGTCTTGCCGGACCCGTTCGGCCCGATCAGCGCGTGCACGCCGCCGCGCTTCACCGCGATGTCGACATTGTCCACCGCCTTCAAGCCGCCGAAATATTTCGCGAGCCCGGTGACCTGCAGCACGATGTCGCCGCCGACATGGGCCGGCGACAATTGCAGCGGCGGACCGGCGGCGTGCAGCTTGGCCTTGGCGCGCCAGCGCTGCGTCGCGGCGTTGACGAAGCCCCAGATGCCGTCCGGCATGAAGCGGATGATCAGGATCACCGACAGCCCGTAGATGGCGAGGTAGAGTCCCGGCACGCTCTTCAGGAAGCGCAGCCATTCCGGGATCAGGATCAACAGCGCGGTGCCGATCGCCGAACCGATCGGCGACGCCCCGCCGCCGAGCAGCGACATGGTCAGGAACACGATGGATTCGGCGAACGAGAACTGATCCGGGCTGATGTAGGAGAACCCGCCGGCGAACAGCCCGCCGGCCAATCCGCCCAGCACCGCGCTCAGCGCAAACGCATAGACCTTGGTGCGAAACACGTCGATGCCGGCGACGCCGGCGGCGAGTTCGTTGTCGCGCACCGCGCGCATCGCGCGGCCGAGCCTTGTGTCCGGCAGATGCCAGACGAAATAGCCGACCAGCGCCAGCATCGCGACGCAGAACGCCAGATAGGCCTGCGACGATTGAAACAGCGCCGGGCGACCGATGCGGCCGACGCCGTCCGGCCCGTGGGTCAGCCAGATCGCGTTGATCATCACCAGCGTGACGATCTGCTGGAACGAGATCGTCACCATCGCCAAGTAGTGCCCGCCGAGCCGCAGCGTCGAGGCGCCCAGCACCGCGCCGGCCAATAGCGCGATGCCGCAGCCGGCGGCGAGGCACAGCCAATAGCTCAGTTGGAAATCCGTGGTGCCGATGCCGACCGCATAGGCGCCGAAGCCGAAGAACGCCGCCTGTGCCAGATTGATCTGGCCGCACAGCCCGAGCACCACCGACAGCCCGAACACCGCGATCGCAAACGTCGTCGCCTGCATCAGAATGTTGAGGATATAGCCGTCGAAGCTGACGGTGGCGGCCAGCGCCACCACGATCGCCGCGCCGAGGAAATACGGCAGATGCCGCAACAGCAGCGGCTTGCCGCGCAACGCCGCGACCGCGAGCGGCATGTTGTCGCTGCCCGCGCTCATGCTTTCTCCGCGACGCGTTCGCCGAAGATGCCCTGCGGCCGGAACACCAGGAACAACACCAGCACCAGAAAGGCGAAGGCGTCCTTGTACGGCACGGAGATATAGGCCGCGCCAAACGTCTCGATGATGCCGAGCGACAGCCCGCCGATGATCGCGCCGGTGACGTCGCCGAAGCCGCCGATGATGGTGGCGGCGAACGCCTTCAGCGCGATGGTCGAGCCCATCTGGATCGAGACGAACAGCACCGGCGCCACCAGGATTCCGGCGAGCCCACCGAGCACCGCGGAGTAGATGAAGGTGATCATGATCATGCCCGACACCGAGATGCCGAGCAGCGAGGCCATCTCCTTGTCCTGCGAGGTGGCCTGCAGCTTCTTGCCGAGCATGGTGTGCTCGAAGAACCAGTAGTTGAACGCCACCAGCGCGCAGGTGACGGCAATGATCAGCAGATATTGGCTGTCGAGATAGACCGGGCCGAGTTGGATGCCGGGGGTTTCGAACCAGCCTTCCAGCACCTGCGGCTGCGGGCCGTAGATCGCCAGCACCGAATTGGCCATCAGGATCGAGGCGCCGATGGTGGCGATGATCACCGGCAGAAACGTGCGATGCCGCAGCGGGTAGTACACGCCGAGATTGAAGATCGCCCCGAGCAGCGCCATGCCGGCCAAGGCGCACAGGAAGGACAGCCAATACGGCCAGCCGAGGTCGACCGCGAACACCACCATCAGATAGGCCGCCACCATCGAGAATTCGCCTTGCGCGAAATTGACGACGTTGGTGGCGCGGAAGATCAGCACGAAGCCGAGCGCGACCAGCGCATAGACCGCGCCGATGCCGATTCCGGTGAATAGAAGTTGCAGGGCGAGGTCCATCAGCGGTGCTCGGTGCGAGAACGATGCAGACGACGAACGACGGTGGGTGGATCAGCTCGCGACCACCAATGGGCATTGTGTCATTCCGGGGCGCGAGCCCTTTAGGGCGAGCGAACCCGGAAGCCAGTATTCCAGGGCGGTGAGTACTGGATTCCGGGTTCACTCGCAGCGAAGCTGCTCGCGCCCCGGAATGACAGTTTCCGATCAGTCAACCACATCGACACAAACCGGCCGCTTGCAACGCGTGCGCCGCGCTCAATCCGTGAACTCGATGTGCTTGTCGAACACGATCTTGCCCTTGTCGTTCTTGACGATGTTGTAGCCGTGCAGCCCGTCGCCTTTGTCGTCGAAATTGTATTCGCCTTCGGCGCCGGGGAATTTCTTGATGCCCAGGATCGCCTCGCGGATCTTCTGCGGATCGGTCGAGCCGGCCTTGTTGATCGCCGCGGCCAACACCGTCACCGCATCGAACGGCCACGAACTCTGGTTGTCCGGCGCCACCTTGACGGCGTCGCGATACAGCTTGCCGAACGCTTTGGCGGCTTCGCTGGACTCCTCGGCATAGTCGGCGACGCCGTAAGTTCCGTACAACGCCGGGCCGGCGAGCTTCAGCGCGGTGATGTTGACGATCGAGGGCGAGCCGACCCACGGGATGGTGACGCCGAGCTGGCGCAACTGCCGGGCAAAGATGCCGAGATCGTTCTCGAAGGTGAAGTACGAGCCCAGAATGTCGGCGCCGGACGATTTGATCGCCAGCACCACCGGGGTGAAATCCTGGCTCTGGTTGGCGTAGCCCTGGTCCAGCACCGGCGGCGCGCCGAGCTTGTTCAACGCCTCGCTCAACGCCTTGCCGCCGGCGGTGCCGAACGCGTCGGTGGAATGCAGCACCGCCCATTTCTTCTTGCCGAGCGTGTTGACGCCGTAATCGGCGATCACCCGGCCGGAATAGCTGTCGTTGGGCCGGAACCGAAACAACCAGGGATTGCCGAGCTTGGTGAGATTGGGATCGGTGCCGCCGAACATCACCGGCTTGCCGAGCTTCATCACGTCCGGCGCCATCGCGTGCACCTGGGTGGAGCGGATCGAGCCGAGGAAGCCGACGATGTCGGGCTGCGCGGCGAGCTTGGAGAACGCCAGCACGATGCCGGGGTTGGTGGTCTGATCGTCCTCGACGATCAGTTCGAGCTGTTTGCCGAGCACGCCGCCGGCCTTGTTGACGGCCTCCAGCGCCAGCTTGGCGCCCTTGACGGCGTAGCCGCCGGACTCCGCGGCGGGGCCGGTCACCGGCGCGCACATTCCGATCTTGATGGTGGCGCCTTGCGCCCGCGCGCGGCCGATCAAGTAGGGGGCGGTCAGTCCCACAGCCAAGCCGGCCGCGACCTCGCGTCTCGTCAGCGTCATCCAGTCCTCCCTCGCGGCCGAACTTGCTGCCAGCCTGCATGGTCAAGTTGATCGAAAAATCGCCGAGCTGTCTAGCGCCTCGCTGCAAAGTGTTCGCAGTCGGTTGCGTTGAGCTTCGTGCACTGCAGCGAAGATGGTTGCGAGACGACGGTTTGCTGTTAATCATCGGCGCTCCCGCAGCCTCCCGCAGAGCGAGCTCGCCATGCCGCACTTCACGATCGAATATTCCGCCAATCTCGACGACCGCGTCGACCTCGCCGCCGTGGTCGAACTGGTTCGTGCCGCCGCGGTGGAGACCGGGCTGTTTGCACTGGACGGCATCCGCGTCCGCGCCGTGCGCTGCGACAACTACGCCATCGCCGACGGCCGCGACGGGCTGAGCTTCATGGCGATGCTGCTGCGGCTCAACGAAGGCCGCGAGGCGGTGGCGCGCAAGCACGCCGGCGACCACATCTTCCGCAAGCTGTCGCACTATCTCGAGCCGCTGTTCGCCGACGACAGCTTCGCACTGTCGTTCGACATCAAGGTCCACGACAGAGAGGCCGGCTGGGAGCGCAACAGCATCCACGACCTGTTGATCAACGAGGTCCGGCACGGCTGAAGCGCCGCGGCCGCGCCGCGCGACGGCAGCACGATCCTACCAGCGCAACGATCTTTGGCTTTCCCCCTCCGATCAATTATATCTCGCCGCTCACCGGACCCGGTCGAGATCGCGGCGGAGCATCGCTGCGCCATGGCGTGATCGACCGCCCCCGCAAGCGATGGGAATTCACGATGACGGCAATGACCGGCGGCGAAGCGATCGTCGATGGCCTGCGCGCGCACGGCGTCGACACCGTGTTCGGGCTGCCCGGCGCGCAGATCTACGGGCTGTTCGACGGCTTCGCCAAAGCGAAGTTGAAGGTCATCGGCGCGCGGCACGAGCAGGCCTGCGGCTACATGGCATTCGGCTACGCCCGCGCCACCGGCCGCCCCGGGGTGTTCAGCGTGGTGCCGGGCCCGGGCGTGCTCAATGCCTCCGCGGCGATGCTCACCGCGTTCGGCTGCAACGAGCCGGTGCTGTGCCTCACCGGCCAGGTGCCGAGCGCGTTCCTCGGCCGCGGCCGCGGCCATCTGCACGAGATGCCGGACCAGCTGGCGACCTTGCGCAGTTTCCTGAAATGGGCGGAGCGGATCGAATATCCCGGCGCCGCGCCGACTTTGGTGTCGCGCGCGTTCCAGGAGATGCTGTCCGGCCGGCGCGGCCCCGCGGCGCTGGAAATGCCGTGGGACGTCTTCATGCAGCGCGCCGCGGTCGGGGCTTCGACGGCTTTGCCGCGCTTTCCGGCACCATTGCCCGATCCGGATCGGGTCGCCGCCGCGGCGGCGCTGATCGCCGCCAGCAAGACGCCGATGATCTTCGTCGGCAACGGCGCCTTCGAGGCCGCCGATGAGATCCTGGAATTGGCCGAAGCGATCGACGCGCCGGTGGTGGCGTTCCGCTCCGGCCGCGGCATCGTCAGCAACGCTCACGAGCTCGGTCTGTCGTTTGCCGCGGCCTACAATCTGTGGCCGTCGACCGACCTGATCATCGGCATCGGCACCCGGCTGGAATTGGCGACGATGTATCGCTGGCCGTACCGGCCCGCCGGGCAGACATCGATCCGCATCGACATCGATGCGTCGGAGATGCGCCGCTTCACCCCGGACGCGGCGATCGTCGCCGACGCGCAAGCCGGCACCCGCGATCTGTTGGCCGCGGTGCGCAAGGGCGGCTACGCCAAGTCGAGCACGCGCCGCGGAGAGATCCGTGAGGCCTCGGCGCTCGCAGCACAGCAGATCGAAATCGTGCAGCCGCAGATGGCTTACTTGAAGATCTTGCGCGAGGTGCTGCCGGCCGAGGCCATCGTCACCGACGAACTGTGCCAGGTCGGCTTCGCCTCCTGGTTCGGCTTTCCGGTGTACCAGCCGCGCACCTATCTCACCTCGGGCTATCAGGGCACGCTCGGCTCCGGTTTTCCCACCGCGCTCGGCGCCAAGGTGGCCTATCCGGACCGGCCGGTGGTGGCGATCACCGGCGATGGCGGCTTCATGTTCGCGGTGCAGGAATTGGCCACCGCCGTGCAGTACAACATCGGCGTGGTGACGCTGGTGTTCAACAACTCCGCCTACGGCAACGTGCGGCGCGATCAGCGCAGCATGTTCGATGGCCGCGTGGTGGCGTCCGATCTGCACAACCCGGATTTCGTCAAGCTCGCGGAGTCGTTCGGCGTGGGCGCGTGCCGCGTGCGGTCGCCAGGCGAATTTCGTGCGGCGCTCGAAACGGCGCTGGGCGACGGCGGGCCGTATCTGATCGCGATCGAAATCGAAAAAGACGGCGAAGCAAGCCCCTGGCCGTTCATTCATCCGCCGAAGCCGTAATGGAACCCCGCTGCCCCGTGCAAAGGCTTGAGGAGCACGTGCCTCGTTTGTGACGCTTTTCCGTGCTTTATGCGGTATCGGGGAACTAACGATCATAGTGCGCGTTGCCTAGGCACACTGCGCAGTGAACTAGCTCCCGTAAGATCGGCAGTCCCGATAAGTCAAAGCCTGCCAATTGCCGCGACGTTGTCGCGACAGTTCGGCCGTTTGACCGACCGGGTTGGATGCGGAACGAGCAACGAGGCTCGTTCGGTAGAACTCGCCCGAGATTCGCAAAGCCTCAGTTTTCGGCAGCAGAATCTTCCAAGTTAACCGCGTTTCGTCGCTCCGGTTTACCGGATCGTCGCCGCGTGCATTGAAACACCTACAGCGTCTTCGACGTGACACGATTGGCACCCGATTGACAAAAGGAAAGACCATGTTGATCACCCGCGCGGTTCTCTGCGGAACCATGCTGCTCAGCGCCGATCTTGCGGTGGCGCAAAGTCCGTTCGACGGCGTCTGGAACGTCACCGTCGTCACCAACGCCGGCAGCTGCGAACCGAAGCTGAGCTATCCGGTGGTCGTCGCCGATGGCCGCGTCACCGGCTCGCCGGACATCACCGGCAGCATCGGCCGCGCGGGCAACGTCAGGGTCTCGATCCGTGGCGCCTATGCCAACGGCCAACTCAACGGCAGCGCCGGGTCGGGCAAATGGAACAGCGCCGCGGCCGGCATGCCGTGCAGCGGTCGCTGGGAAGCCTCGCGCGGCTGAGCTTCAGCGACACCGAGCAGGTTTGCCCCGAAGGAGAAGGCGATGAAGGATTTTTCCCATGCGTCGTTTCCGCCGGAAACCATCCGGCTGATGCAAACGGCTCTGGATGGCGCGGTGGCAGCACTGCCGCATCCGGTCAGTTCCGCGCATGTCCGTTCGATCGCCGAAACCATCCTGCGCACCGCCAAGGAAGGCGAGCGCGACGCCAAGGCGCTGGAGCGCATGGCGCTGTTGGAACTGCAACTGTCGCCGCGCGAGTAGCGGCTCGCTTCGCGCGAGGTCTATCGCGCCTTGCGGAAGGTGAGATTGATGCGCTGCCGGCCGAGCAACGGATGCTCGCCGTCCTTCAACGCCGCCACGCCGTGAAACGCCAGCCGCGCCGCGCCACCCCACGCCACCACGTCGCCATGCTCGAGCGCAAAGCGCTGTGGCTTGTCGCTGCGCTTTGCGCCGCCGAACATGAACACCGCGGGCAGCCCGAGCGACACCGAGACGATCGGCGCGGTGAAATCGGCTTCGTCCTTGTCCTGATGCAGCGACATCTTGGCGCCCGGCACGTAACGATTGATCAGGCAGGCGTCGGGGTGAAAATTGGCGAAGCCGGCCTCGCTCGCCGCGCGAACCGCCAAATCCATCAACACCGCCGGCATCGGCGGCCACGGCCGGCCGCTGTCGGGATCGATCGCGTCGTAGCGATAGCCCTTGCGGTCGGTGACCCAGCCGACCGCGCCGCAATTGCTCATCGCCACCGACATGGTGTGGCCGCCCGGCGTGATCATCTGGCGGAACGGCGCCTCGGCCAGGATCGCGCGCAACGCCGCGATCAGTTCGCGCTCATCGGCAAGCGCGAAGCCGCGCAGCAGCGTTGCGCCCTCGGCGATCGGCTGCCGCGCCGGGCGCGGATCGATCGCTTCGAACAGATCGCCGCCCACCCTCAGCCAACCACAGGCAGCACCGCCACGTCGTAGCCGTGGCGGATCACGCGGTTCAGCACCGGATCCTCGATCTCGTAGTCGAACCGGCTGGCCGGGCGGATGCCGCCCTTGGCGGCGAAGGTGCCGCCGAACATCGCGCAGCCGTCCGGCAGGCCGGTCTCGCCGAAGCCGCGCGAGATCAGCTCCGCGGCCGGCAGCATGCCGTCGAGCGTGCCCTCCTGATACAATACGCGCTGGCCATCGATGGTGGCGAACGAGCGCAGGATGATCTTGTCCCAATGATCCGCCAGTTCGGCGACGTCCCACAGCTGCGGCGCGATCGGCTTGTCGCACATCTGTTTCGACACGGTGATGTTGTAGGTCTCGACCTTGCGGTCGGTGTGGTCGGAGCCGACGCCGAGCAGCACCCTGCCCTGCGTGCCGATCAGCACGAATTCGACCTCGCCGCTGGAATGCCGGCCGCTGCATTCGATGCTGCCCGCGGTGGTCAGCCGCCGCGCCGACACCCGGTAATAGATCGGCGTCGAGGCCGGCCGCGTGATGCCGATCGCTTCGAGTTCGGCGATATGCTTGTCGCGCGCCACCGGATCGCGGCCGGTCCAACCGGCGATCACCGCCTGGTGGATCGGCAAGGTCAGCGCGGTTGCGCCGTCGTTCGTCGTCAATGTGAATGCGATTTCAACCACGAATAAGACTTTCCATACCTGCTGCGAGTTCAAAAATCCGCTGATCGGTGCCGGCACTGCCCGCCAGCATCAACCCGACCGGCACCTCGCCGTCGCGGTGACACGGCAGCGAGATCGCGCAGCCGTCGATCATGTTGATCAGTGTGCAATTGCGCAATGCCAGCAAATTGGCCTTGGTGAACGCTTTGTCGTCGGCGAGGTCGGCGATCTTCGGCGGCGTGTTCGCGGTGGTCGGCAGCACGATCGCATCATACGGCGACAGCCGCTGCGTCGCGCGCGCCACCAGCGATTTGCGCGCGTTGATCAGGTCGATGTAATCGGCGGCGCTCTGCGTCTCGCCGCGGATGATGCGGTCGCGCACCCGCGGATCGTAGACGTCGCCATTGGCGACGATCAGATAGCGATGCCAGGCAAAACTTTCGGCGGCGGTGAACCCGCCCTTGGCACTCATCGGCGCGACGTCGAGAAATTCCGGCACCGCGATCCGCTCGATCCAGGCCCCGGCCCGCGACAGTGTTTCGAGCGCGCGTTCGAACGCCTGCGCCACCGCGTCGTCGAGGTCGTCGAGCGCCACCGTGGTCGGCACCGCGAGACGCATACCGCGCACCGGCCGCGACTGCAGCGTGGTCAGCGGCTGATCCGCCAGCACCGCGTCGAGCGTGGCGCAGCATTGCACGCTACGCGCCAACGGCCCGATACTGTCGAGCGTCGGCGACAGCGGCACCGCGCCGTCGAGCGGCACCCGGGCTTGCGTCGGCTTGAAGCCGACCACGCCATTGAACGCCGCCGGAATCCGGCAGGAACCGCCGGTGTCGGTGCCGAGCGCGCCGTGCGCCATGCCGTCGGCGACCGAAACCGCCGCACCGGCGGAGGAGCCGCCGGGCACATGGCCGACGTCGCGCTGCCAGGTGCTCTTCGGTGTGCCGTAATGCGGGTTGATGCCGATCCCCGAATAGGCAAATTCGGTCATGTTGGTGCGGCCGATCACCACGAAGCCGGCGCGGCGCAGCCGCGCCACCGCGGCCGCGTCGGCCTCCGCGGGCGGGTTGTCGTCGAGCGCGCGGGAACCGGCGCGGGTCACCTGGCCCTTGATGTCGAACAGATCCTTGATCGAGACCGGAATGCCCGCGAAGGCCGATGGCGCGGCGTTGGCTTTGCGCAACGCGTCCATCGCCTCGGCTGCCGCGATCGCCGCCGCGGCATCGACGCGTACGAACGCCCGCGCGCCCTCGCCGTTCGGATCTTGAATCGCCGCGAGGCATTGGTCGACCAGCTTGCGGGCGCTGGTGCGGCCGGCGTCGAGGTCAGCCGCGAGCGCGGCAAGGGTCGGAAGCGTGGGCATCGGCAGTATCCGCTGAAAAACATCGCGATCGATGGACCGCTGACTTGGTATCGCCGATGCCGGCGCTGATTTCCAGATCAAGCCGCAGGCAATCGCACGATTTGTGCTCAGCGACGCTGCTATGCGCGCCAACTGTCGCAGCCGCGCCTGCCGTGCTGCGAAATTCTAATCGATCGATCGCGCCCGCGCTTATCGATAGCGTTGAAGCCGCTGCCAGGAGCAGTCTTCGTCGCGATGCCGACCGCCGTTGCGTGAGATCCACGCATCGCGCGGATCTGCCGTGCTCAGGGGAACCCGCGATGCGACCGCGGGCATTGACGCTGCCGGATCGATATCGCATCAACATCGCAACGGCGGGACAACCGCCCAAGATCAAAGGGAGAGACCACACCCATGGCAGAGCCATCGCGCGCGCGACCGAAACCAACTCCGGAAACCCAACATTTCTGGGACGGCACAAAGGCCGGCGAATTACGATTGCAGCGTTGCGATGCCTGCGCTCATGTGTATTTCCCGCCGCGGCCGTTCTGCCCCAAATGCGCCAGCCGCAACGTCACCGTGTTCCGGGCCTCTGGCCACGCCACGCTGTACAGCTACGTCATCAATCATCGCCCCGCCGCGCCCGGCTTCACCGCGCCTTACGCCATCGCCGTGGTCGAACTCGCCGAAGGCCCGCGGATGATGTGCAACATTCTCGATTGCCCGCAGACGCCGGAAGCGCTCGAACTCGACATGAAACTCGAAGTCGCGTTCGAGAGGCTCGACGACGCCGTCACGCTGCCCCAGTTCCGTCCGGCGAAGGGATAGCGATCATGCGCCAGAATGCAGTCGCCGTGGTCGGCGCCGCCGAAACCACCAGGCTCGGCGTCATCCCCGATATGTCGCAGATCCAGTTGCACGCCGACGCCGCGCTCAACGCGCTGGCGGATTGCGGCTTGAAACTCTCCGACATCGACGGCGTCGCCACCGCGGTGGAGACGCCGCAGCAGATCGCGCATTATCTCGGCATCACCCCGCGCTGGGTCGACGGCACGTCGGTCGGCGGCTGTTCGTTCATGCTGCACGTCCGCCACGCCGCCGCGGCGATCGAGGCCGGGCTGTGCAACACCGTGCTGATCACCCATGCCGAAAGCGGCAAGTCGATGATCGGCAAACTGCCGCGCTTCACGCCGCCGGACAGCCTCAACGGCCAGTTCGAAGCGCCGTTCGGCGTGGTCGGCCCGCCCAGCATGTTTCCGATTCCGGTGCTGCGCTACATGAAGACCCACGGCATCACCCACGAGCAATTGGCGATGGTCGCGGTGGTGCAGCGCGAATGGGCCGCGCTCAACCCGCGCGCCACGATGAAGGCGCCGATCACCGTCGACGACGTGCTGAACTCGAAAATGATCGCCTATCCGTTCCGGCTGCTGCAATGTTGCCTGGTCACCGATGGCGGCGGCGCGCTGATCCTGACCTCGGCCGAGCGCGCCAAGGATTTTCCGCACAAGCCGGTCTATGTGCTGGGCACCGGCGAGAGTGTCGAGACGCCGATGGTCTCGCAAATGCAGAGCTTCGACAGTTCGCGGGCGTTCCGCACCGCCGGGCCGTTGGCGTTCCGCGAAGCCGGCATCACCCACAGCGACGTCGATCACCTGATGATCTACGATGCCTTCGCGCATCTGCCGCTGTACGGGCTCGGCGATCTCGGCTTCATGCCGCACGAAGACACCGGGCCGTTCATCGCCGAGGGCCACACCCGCCCCGGCGGCCGGCTGCCGCTCAATACGAACGGCGGCGGCTTGAGCTACATGCACTCCGGGATGTACGGCATGTACGCGCTGCAGGAGAGCGTGCGGCAGATGCGCGGCATCGCGCCGGCGCAAGTGGCGGAGGCGAAGATCTCGGTGTGCCACGGCGTCGGCGGCATGTTCGCGGCCTCCGGCACGGTGATCTTCACCAACGAGGGGTAGTACGACGTGTCGTGATGGATCGCTGTGCAGATCCGTCATCGTGGTCGCGAGAACGGAAAAATCAGCGCTACGCGTGCGGCGCCGTCTTGGAGATGGCTGCCCCTCCGCGTCATGGCCGGGCTTGTCCCGGCCATCCACGAAAACATCGACGGCCTTGCTTGTGGGCGTGGATGGCCGGGACAAGCCCGGCCATGACGTGGTAAGTACTGTGCCTCATCGTCATCGCTGAACTCGCGAGCAAACGACGAAGCGCGCGCCGGCGGTGGCGCGCGCCTCGGGATTATTGCGGATGTCCGTCAGCAGGCGCCGGCGGTCTTCCGTTCATTTCACCACCAGCGCGATCGGGCCGCTCTTGCCGCCGTCGGCCGGCTTGACGGCGGCGACCGCGGTCAGCTTCGCGGCGCCGACGCCGAGCTTGCTGAGGCTCCCGACCACCGCCTCGGCGCGCTTCTGCGACAGCCTCAAAGCCTTCTTGCTGCCGCCGTCGAACGGCCCCGCGACCTCGATCTGCACCGGCTGGCACAGCGCGATGGCCGAGCCGAGCTTCGTCAGCGCCGCGAGCGAGGCCTTGCTGAGTTCGGCGCTCTTCGGCTCGAAGCTGATCTTGTCCTCGGCGATCACCGCGGAAAGTTTCTGCTGGCAAGCCTTGGCGTCGAGCAGCGCGGCGGTCTTGGCGCCGACCGCGGCGTCGGGCTGCTTCGCCGGCATGCTTTCGGCATCCGCGGTGGCAAGCTGCTGATGCGCGTGGCCCTCCGACGCTTTGGCCGCGGCCTCCGCCTCAGCCTTGGCGGCGGCTTCCTTCGCGACGGCTTCCCTCGCCGCGGCTTCTTTGGCAGCCGCTTCCTTGGCCGCAGCCTCCTTCGCAGCAGCCTCCTTCGCAACGGCCTCCTTAGCCGCAGCCTCCTTCGCAGCCGCTTCCTTGGCCGCGGCTTCGCGTTGCGCCGCCTTGGTCATCGCCTGATGCGCGGCGGCTTCCTTGGCCGCAGCTTCCTTGGCGGCGGCTTCCTTGGCGGCAGCTTCCTGCGCCGCGGCTTCCGCGGCCTTGGCTTCGGCGGTCAGCTTGGCGATGGTCTTGGCCGACAGCGCCGGACCAGAGAGATCGTCGACGTCCGAGACCCGCCGCACGCCGGGCACCGCGAGAATTTGCGTGGTCAGCTCGGCGCGCTTCGTCGCGTCGACATCGGCCGGCAGCAGCACGTCGCGGCCGGCGACGTCGAGATTGAGCGGATCGCCGCCCGCGGTCTCGACCGCCGTGGCGACGCGCTCGCGCAGATCCTTGTCGAGGCCGGGCAACGCCACGATCGCAAACACCACCCAGATCAAACCGCTCGCGAACAGCCCGACCCACCAGCCTTCGTAGCGCACCGGCAAAAGTCCCACGCTGGCGCCGGCCAGGCCGCCGATCACATAGGCCACCGCCACGGCGAAGCCGGCTTCGAGCAGGATCTCGGCCTTGCCACCGATCAGTTGCGTTGCGATCAATACCAACGGAATCGCCAGCACGACGCCGACGCGCTTGATCCAGTAGTCCGGCAGATCCGCGGCCCAACCGAACCGGTTCGCCAAGAACGGCGTGGCCGCGCCGGCAACAAGGGCGGCTGCCAGCCACATCCAATAATGCGTGAGCAGAAATAACATCAGCAGCGTTCCTTCTCGACAGAGGGCGATGTTTGCAGACGACAATGCATGGTGAGGTTGGCCCGACCTTCCAAACCACTCGCAGCGACAGATGCAGGGCAAGCGCTGCAGGCGATCGGTCTCGGGCTTTGGCCTCGGAGCTGATCAATAGCGTCGTTAGCCCGGCTGCAGCCATCTGACTAAAGTTTGATCGGCAAAGATTAGCTGCACCAAAACTGTGCACCCCGCCGAAGAACACAGCAAGCTGTACGGGAGTACGCTAACTAACTGTAATAGGGTGAGGTAAGACGGGATTTCGCTGAGAGAAGTTTGCGCAGCGAGGCCAACTACTCTTCGTTCAGGACAGCGGCATCCACCGGCTCCCCACTTGCGGGGCAAGGAAGCGATGCCGAACCGCTCCTACCAAATCGACCGACGATGGCTCGCCTTAGAGCATTTTCGGGTAGGATTGATGCGGTTCAAGGGCCCCGGGCCGTCATTCCGGGGCACGAGCAGCGTCAGCTGCGAGTGAACCCGGAATCCATAACCACCGCGGGGAGTATAGATTCCGGACTTGCTCGTTCTTCGAACTCGCAATCCGGAATGACGGCGACAGTTTGGTTGGATGATTCAATCCTCACCGAAAATGCTCTAGCCGCTGTTGCGCAACCCGGCGGAGATGCCGTTGATGGTGAGCTGGATGCCGCGCAGCACCTTCTCGTCGATGGCGTGGCTGCGGTGCTCTTTCAACAGCTCGACCTGCACGTGATTGAGCGGATCGAGATAGGGAAAGCGGTTGCGGATCGAACGCTCGAGACGCGGGTTGCTCTGCAGCAGCCGGTCCTGCTGCATGATGTCGAGCAGCGCCTGGATCGAGCCGTGCCACTCGGCGCGGATCCGGCCGAAGATTGCCTGCCGCAGCTGTTCGTCAGGCACCAATTCGGCATAGCGCGAGGCGATCGCGATCGAACTCTTCGCCAGCACCATGTCCATGTTCGACAGCAAGGTGCGGAAGAACGGCCACTCGCGATACAGTTCCTGCAGGAACGCCATGCCCTTGTCGGGATGCTCTTTGACGAAGGCCTCAACCGCGCTGCCAAAACCGTACCAGCCGGGCAGCATCAGCCGGCATTGCGCCCACGAGAACACCCAGGGGATCGCGCGCAGATCCTCGATCTTGTGGGTCTTCTTGCGCGACGCCGGGCGGCTGCCGATGTTCAGCGTGGCGATTTCGGTGATTACCGTGGAAGCCCAGAAGTAATCCTCGAAGCCTTCGGTCTCGTAGACCAGGCCGCGATAGGCCTTGAAGGCGAATGACGACAATTGCTCCATGGCGTCGAGATATTCGGCACGCGGCGCGCTCTGCCGCGGCATCAGCAGGCTGGCCTCCAGCGTTGCAGCGGCAAGAATCTCCAGATTGTTGCGGCCGACCTCGGCGTTGGAATATTTGCTGGTGATGATCTCGCCCTGTTCGGTGATGCGGATCTGACCGTTCACCGCGCCGCCGGGCTGCGCCAGGATGGCGTCGTAGCTCGGCCCACCGCCACGGCCGACCGAGCCGCCGCGGCCGTGAAACAGCCGCAGCCGCACGCCGTGATGCTCGAACACCTTCACCAGTTCGATCTCGGCCTTGTACAGCTCCCAGCCCGAGGTGACGAAGCCGCCATCCTTGTTGCTGTCGGAATAGCCCAGCATCACTTCCTGGACGCCGCCGCGGCTATCCACCAGCCGGCGATAATCGTGCAGCGACAACAGCCGGTCCATGATCCCGGCGGAGGCTTGCAGATCCTCGATGGTCTCGAACAGCGGCACCACGTTGATGGCGCTGCGCCCGGCGTGATCGACCAGGCCGACCTCCTTCAATAGCAGCACCACCTCGAGCATGTCGGAGACGCCCTTGCACATCGAGATGATGCATTGGGAAATCACGGTGTGACCAAAAGCGGCGTGGGCCTCGGCGGCGGTGCGGAACACGGCGAGTTCGCCGAGCGTCTCCTCGCCATATTTCACGAACGGCGACGCCAACGGCCGCGTCGAGCGCAGTTCGCCAGCGAGCAGCGCGATCCGCGCCTCCTCGTTCATCGCCATGTAGGACTTGCCCGGCATCGCGGCGTCGATCAGCTCGGTCATGGTGCGCTCATGCACCGCGGAGTTCTGCCGCATGTCGAGGCTGGCGAGATGGAAGCCGAAGCAATCCACCGCGCGGCGCAGCTGGCGCAGCCGGCCGCGCGCGATCACCGAGGCCTGGTTGGCGATCAGCGAGCGATGCAGCACGTCGAGGTCGGCCTTGAACTCCTGCGGATCGGCGTAGGGCTCGGCGGCGCCGACCGGAGCGCGGATATCGTCGAATTTCAATTTGTGCGCGGTGGCGGCGAGCCGCGCATAGATCCCCGACACTGCCAGCCGATACGGCTCGCCGCTGCGATGCGGCGAGGTGTCGGGCGAGCGTTCGGCCAACAGCCGCAGGTCGTCGGAGACGTCGGCCAGATGCGCGGCGATCGACAGTTCGGAGCCCAGCGCATGCAGTTCGTCGAGATAGAAGCGCAGCGCCCGGGTGCTCTGCAGCCGCAGCGCGCCGCGCATCACCTCGGCGGTGACGAACGGGTTGCCGTCGCGGTCGCCACCGATCCAGCTGCCCATCCGCAGGAACGAGGCGAGCTCCTCGTCGCGGCCGTCGTCGTCGTTGAGACGATCTTCCAGCAAGCCGTGCAGCCGCGGCACTTCGCGCAGGAAGCTGTGGTCGTAGAACGACAGCCCGTTCTTGACCTCGTCGAGCACGGTGAGCTTGGTCCGGCGCAGCATGTTGGTCTGCCACAGCGTCAGCACGGCGCGGCGCAGCTGCTCCTCGTGCTGCGCGACTTCCTCCGCCGTCATCTGCAACCGCTCGCGGCGGTCGAGCAGGCCTGCGACCTCCATCTCGCGGTCCATCGTGCTCTTGCGGCGGACCTCGGTGGGGTGCGCCGTCAACACCGGGCTGACCAGCGCGTGGGCGAAGAAGCGGCGCAGCTCTTGCGCGCTGATCCCGACCGCGCGGGCATGCGCCAGCGTGCCGACCACCGAACCCGGCCGCGGGGTGCCGCTCAGCGCCCGCATCTGCCGGATGTTGTTCTGGTCCTCGGCGATGTTGGCGAGATGCGAGAAATAGCTGAAGGCGCGGACGATGCGCACCGTGTCGGGGGTCGACAACCCGTCGAGAATGGCTTCGAGCTCGCTGCGCGCCGGCTTGTCGTTGTCACGGTGAAAGCGGATCGAGGTCTGCCGGATGCGTTCGACCACGTCGAACACGCCCTCCCCCTCCTGGTCACGGACGGTGTCGCCGAGAATCCGCCCCAGCAGCCGGATGTCGTCGCGCAGCCTGGCATCCTCGTCGATCGCGGCGGGGTCCTCGGCGACGGGAGTCTTTTGCGCGATCGGGTCGATGGGCATGATCTTGGACGACATCAGCAGATCCTCCAGGATGTTGCCGGCACCCTTTCACCTCGCAAGTTTTTCGCAACAAGGCAAGGTCAAGAAATCGGCGCAGCGCGCGCGGAGGGGACGGAGGCGCGGCTCGGTCGACCGCGGCGCCCCGCCGCTCGATCAGGCCGCGGCGCGGACCGGCTTGGTCGCGAGCAATCCCGGCCGCAGCGCGTCGGCGGCGTCGGCGCCGGAAATCACCACCGCCTCGATGCCGGGACCACGGGTGGCGGCGCCGGCGATCACCAGATTGCGCAGCGGAGTCTTCACCGGCAGCGCGCCGCGCGCGGCCCTGGTGCCGTAGATCGTGCCGTCGGCGGTCCAGCCGTAACGGGCATAGGTCACCGGGGTGGAGTCGGCGCGGAACACGATGCGCGCGTCGAGGTCTGCAATGACGTGGCACCGGGGCCAGCTCGAACATCAGCCGATAGAGCTGGCGGCTTATCCTCTGTGCTGCTGCCGAAGCTGTTGATGCGACGCGGCCTGGCGCGAATGGCGCAAGGCGACGCTCGCAACGCCTGGCCGGCGCCGGACTTCGCCGCAGCGCCGACGCCGCCCGGCGAGGGGGCACGGCGGATCGCCGCCACCGCGGTGGTCTGCAATGGCGATCCGCGCGAGGCGCTCGTCAGGCTGGTCGACGACGCGTCGTTCGCCGCCAAGCTGCAAGCGCAACTCGGCCCGTTGCGGCCGGCCTGTTCGGCGGTCAGCGTGCATCTCGGCCTGCGCGGCACGCAGCATTTGCCGCCGGTGCTGCACGTCGCGACGCCGGCCGGCAAGGCCGGGCTGGTGTTTCCCTCGGCGGTCGATCCGTCCTGCGCGCCGCCGGGCTATTCGACGTTGGAAATCGTCGCGCTGGTCGACCATGGCGAGGCGCTTTGCTGGTTGCCGCCGGGCGGCGTCAATTCGCCGGCCGAGCTCGAAGTCTGGCGGCAATCGCCGGACTATCTGGCCCGCAAGGCGGCGATGGGCGACCGGCTGATCGCGCGGGCCCGGGCCAGGGCGACTTGAAGATTTCGTTGAACGATATGGTGAATGAATTCGCTGCAGCCGGCGGCTGCGATCGGCGGCGGCAGAAAGCCGCTTTTGTCTTGAGTCAAATCGGACGCCGCGGTTGGGACGTAGATAGTCAGCAGCGGCCAACCGCCGATGGAACTGCACTCAGGCTCGCTTACAACAAAGGACGTATCGATGGCCGACGTCGACAAGCATCTAGACGCCCGGATGGCCCGGATCGAACTCGCGGTGCAGCGCGTCCAGCTGTTCATCGTGATGGTGGTGGCGCTGTTCACCATCAATTGGTGTCTGGCGTTGGCAGAGCGCGCATTCCCCGACGACGAACTGGTGATGTGGTTCTACGGCAGCCGCGGTGCGGCGCTGCTGCTCGGCATTCTGCTGTCCTACGCCGCGGCGAAGATCATCGGTTATCCGCTAAAGGTGCTGGCCCGCGCCTGAGCCGGCGACCCGGCAAGCTCCGCACTGGTAGTTCTACTAGGCGTCGAGCGTGGGTTCGGCTGCGCGGATCGCCGGCCTGCCGGCAGTCTTGTCGTTGACGGATGCCGTTTTCCCGCTGCCATTCGCGCCAAACTCGCGCTAAAGTCGATTCGCACGAAGCTCGCCCAGAGCGGCGCTTTTGGCCGCGTTTGTTGGTAACCAGGATCAGCAGGCTCGCTCGACCGCCTCGGCAGATTCAACCAGCGGCCTGATCATGGCGCAGCGGGCTCTGCACCTCGGCGGCATGAGCTGAGCCGACAAAGGCCGGGGATTCGCGTGAGCCAGGGATTGAGCCTTTCGACCCGCCTGACGATCGCCATCGTGGCGCTGGTCGTCGCCACCGCCGGCACGGTGGGCTATCTGAGCTATCGCAACATCGCTGCCATCGCGGTGCCGCGCGCCCTGGTGCGGCTCGACGCCCATGCCCAATCGGTCGCCGTGGATCTCGCCAACATCGTCAAGAACGCTCGCGCCGATGTGAAAGGGTTTCGCGACGTGATCGGACTCGAGGAGATCATCGCCCTCAGTCGCGATCCGTCGCTCGCGAGATCGGGTGGCTTGACACCGGCGCAATGGCGGGCCCGGATCGCACGGCGCTTCGCCGCCGAACTGGAGGCCAAACAGCACTATGCGCAATTCCGGATCGTTGGAATCGCCGATGGCGGCCGCGAGCTGATCCGGGTCGACCGTCGCTCGGGTGACGGCAAGGTGCGCATCGTCGCCGACGCCGACTTGCAGCAGAAAGCCGACCGCGGTTACTTCAAGCAGGCCGCCGCAGCGCCCGACCGCAGCATCATCGTGTCGCCGATCGAACTCAATCAGGAGAACGGCGCGATTGAACTCCCGCCGCAGCCGGTGGTGCGCATCTCCTCGCCGATCTTCGCACCGGACGGCCAATTGTTCGGACTGCTGATCGTCAATATCGATCTGCGGCCGGCCTTCGCGACGCTCAAAGCGCGCGCCGCTCCCGACACCACCATCTATGTGGTGAATGAGCGCGGCGACTACCTGGCGCATCCGGATTCGGAGCGCGAATTCGGCTTCGAGTTCGGCACGCCGTTCCGCGTCCAGGACGATTTTCCGGCGGCTGCGCGGGCCCTGGCCGAGGGGGATCCGCACCCCGGACTGATCGAACACCGCGGCGGCAAACGCTACGGCCTGGCGATGGCTTCGCTGCGGCTCGGCGATGGCCCGCCGGTGTCGGTGGTCGAGGTGATCCCCGAGGACAAGATCATCGCCCTCGCGCTGAAGGCGCTGCGCGACTCCAGCCTGCTCGGCGGCACCATCGCGGTGCTCGGCGCGATGCTGCTGGGGTTCATTCTCGCCCGCACCCTGACCCGGCAATTGACGCAGATGACCGCGGCGGTCTCAGGCTTTGCCGATGGCAAACCGCTGGTGGTGCCGCTCAATGCCGGCGGCGAGATCGGCGTTCTGGCGCGGGCATTCCAGAACATGGCGCGAGAGGTCGACGAGAAGAACGCCGCGATCCGGCGCGAAAAGGACATCTTCGAGGGCATCATGTCGGCGATGGCCGAGGCCGTACTGCTGATCGATGCCGACGGCATCATCGTCTATGCCAATCGCGCCAACCAGGAACTGCTCGGGCCGATCGCGACGGACGGCACCACATGGCGCGAACTCTACGACATCTATCTACCCGATGGCACCACGCTGCTGCCGAGGCAGCAATGGCCCTCGGCGCGATGCCTGCGCGGCGAACAGGTCGACGGCTTCGAACTGGTGTACCGGCGTCGCGACAGCGGCAAGACCGTGCATGTGATGGGCAGTGCGCATCCGATCCGCGGCGCGGAAGGTGCGCGCGCCGGCGTGGTCGTGGTCTATCGCGACGTCACCGCCACCAAGGAGATCGAGCGCCAACTGCACCAGTCGCAGAAGCTCGACGCCATCGGCCAGCTGACCGGCGGCGTCGCCCACGACTTCAACAACACGCTGACGGTGATCACCGGCACCGCCGAAATCCTGTTCGAGAGCCTCGCCGACCGGCCCAACCTGCAGCAGATCGCCAAGATGATCGACGACGCCGCCGGCCGCGGCGCCGAGCTTACCAAGCATCTGCTGGCCTTTGCCCGCCGGCAGCCGCTGCAGCCGCGCAATGTCGACGTCAACACCTTGGTGCTCAACACCGCGCAATTGCTGCGGCCGACGCTGGGCGAGCAGATCGAGATCGAATCGATGCTCGGCAACGACGCCGAACCGGCGCATATCGATCCCTCGCAGCTGTCGACCGCGCTGCTCAACCTTGCGGTCAACGCCCGCGACGCGATGCCGAACGGCGGCAAGCTGACGCTGGAGACCGGCAACGTGGTGCTCGACGAGACTTACGCGCACGCCAACCCCGAGGTGACGCCCGGGCCCTATGTGATGATCGCGGTCAGCGACAGCGGCACCGGCATCTCGGCGGCCATCCTCGACAAGGTGTTCGAGCCGTTCTTCACCACCAAGGACGTCGGCAAGGGCACCGGGCTCGGGCTCAGCATGGTGTACGGTTTCGTCAAGCAGTCCAACGGACATATCAAGATCTACAGCGAGGAAGGCTACGGCACCACGATCAAGCTGTATCTGCCGCGCGCCAGCGCCGACGCCGAAGAGCTCGCGCCCACCGCGCCGATCAAAGGCGGCAGTGAAACCGTACTGGTGGTGGAAGACGACGCCATGGTGCGCAATTTCGTCGTCACCCAGCTGCGCAGCCTCGGCTACAAGACGCTGACGGCGGCGAACGGCGCCGAAACGCTGGCGCAGATCGACGCCGGCGCGACGTTCGACCTGCTGTTCACCGACGTCATCATGCCCGGCCTCAACGGCCGGCAACTGGCCGAGGCCGTCAAGCAGCGGCGGCCCGCCACCAAGGTGCTCTACACTTCGGGCTACACCGAGAACGCCATCGTGCATCACGGCCGGCTGGATCCCGGGGTGTTGCTGCTGCCGAAGCCGTACCGCAAATCCGAACTGGCGCGACTGATCCGCGCGGCGCTGAATTCCGGCATCGCTCCTGCCGACGACATCCACATCGGACTATCAGGGCGCGTGTCGTCCTGAACCGCGCATAGGGCGCCGAGCCGGCCTGCGCAGGCCGTCAGCTCAACCCGTCATGGCCGCGCTCGTCGCGGCCATCCACGCCCACGAGCGCGGCGTGCCTGTTTCCGTGGATGGCCGGGACAAGCCCGGCCAAGACGCGAAGATGTGGCTTCGATACACCAGCAACGTTGGAGGCGGATCGCATTTCGGCCGGCCTCCTCGGGATGACGCCGCGACGGGTCTAATCATCGAACAATTCGATTGATTGCAGCGTAATTATCTGTTGGATTGATCTGTCTGTAACGTCCGATGGTGCGGTGGCAACGATGGAGCCACCGATGACCACGATCCCGGCAGCCAAATGTCCCGAACCTCGCCAGCCCGATCTTGCCCCCGCATCGGCGCCGCTGTTCCGCGGGCTGCTCGCGATCGCCCCGGGGCTGGCGTTGACGGCGTGCATCGGCGCCGCGGCCTTCGGATTGCGGCTGTTGCCGGGGATGAGCGTGGTCAGCCCGATGATCCTGGCGATGCTGATCGGAATCGCGCTGCACAATCTCGTGGGCACACCGGCCCGCGCCAGGCCCGGCATCAAATTCAGCGTCCGCCGCGTGCTGCGCTTCGCCATCATCCTGCTCGGGCTGCAACTGTCGGCCGCTCAGCTGATCGCGGTCGGCGGCCGCGGCCTCGGCATCATCGCGGCGAGCCTGCTCGCGACCTTCGCGGTCACCAGCTGGATCGGGCGCCGGCTCGGCGTCGACCGGCAATTGACCCAGCTGATCGCGGCCGGCAGCTCGATCTGCGGCGCCTCCGCGGTGATCGCCACCAACGCGGTGACCGATGCCCCGGACGAGGACGTCGCCTATGCGGTCGCCTGCGTCACGGTGTTCGGATCGGTGGCGATGTTTGTCTATCCGCTGCTGCCTGGGCTGCTGGCGCTCGATCCGCAGAGCTATGGCCTATGGGCCGGCGCTTCGATCCACGAAATCGCCCAGGTGGTCGCCGCGGGATTTCAGGACGGCCCGCAGGCCGGCGAGTTCGCCACTATCGCCAAGCTGGCGCGGGTGGCGATGCTGGCGCCGATGGTTATCGCGCTCGGCGCGTGGGCGGCGCGCAGCGCCCGCCGCAACGGCCACGATCGGCAGGCGGCGCGGCCGCCGCTGCCGTGGTTCGTGCTCGGCTTCGTGGCGCTGGTCGGGGTCAACAGCCTGATCGCCGTTCCGCCGCAGGCGAAAGCCTGGATCGTCGTCGTCACCACCTTCTTGCTGACGGTGGCGCTGGCGGCGATGGGGCTGGAGACCGATCTGCGCAAACTCGCCGCCAAGGGCATCCGCCCGGCATTGCTCGGCGCGCTGGCCTTCGTGTTCATCGCCAGCTTCAGCCTGGCGCTGATCAAGCTCACCGGATGAAACCATGACGCTGGATCAGCTTCGCATCTTCATCGCGGTCGCCGACCTGCAACACGTCACCCGCGCCGCGAGCGAGCTCAATCTGACGCAATCGGCGACCAGTTCGGCGATCGCCGCCCTGGAACAGCGCTACGCGATCAAGCTGTTCGATCGGGTCGGCCGCGGCATCGCCTTGACCCAGACCGGCCGCGCCTTTCTCGGCGAAGCCCGCGCCGTGGTCGCCCGCGCCGACGCCGCGGTGCAGGTGCTGAACGATCTCGCCGGGTTGAAGCGCGGCACGCTGGCGTTGGCGGCGAGCCAGACCGTGGCGAACTACTGGCTGCCGCCGCGGCTGCAGGCGTTCCGCAAGCGCCATCCCGGCATCGCCGTGCGGGTGACCATCGCCAACACCGAGCAGGTGGCGGCCGCGGTGCACGAAGGCCGCGCCGATCTCGGCTTCGTCGAGGGCCCGGTCGACGATCCGCTGCTGGCGGCACGCCGCATCGACGGCGATACGCTGCTGATCGTGGTCGGCACCAAGCATCCTTGGGCGGGGCAGCGCCGGATCGCGCCCGCGCGGTTGACCAGCAGCGGCTGGGTGCTGCGCGAGCCCGGCTCCGGCACCCGCGCCATCTTCGAGGCGGCGTTACGCAAGGCCGGCGTCAAGCCGAGCGAATTGCGCGTCGAACTGGAGCTGCCGTCCAACGAAGCGGTGCGCGCCGCGGTGGAAGCCGGCGACTGCGCCACCGCGATCTCCGATCTGGTGGCGGCGCCGGGGCTGTCGGCCGGCACCCTGCACCAGATCAAATTCGAGCTGCCGCGCCGCGCATTTTTCGTGCTGCGGCACAAGCAGCACGCCGCCAGCCGCGCCGAAACCGCGCTGCTGGAGTCGTTCCTGCCGTGACCGACGTGGCGTGGCGCGTGAGGCCCCGTGTCCCGGACGCGGTGCAGCGCCTTAGCGCTGCGCCGTGAGCCGGGACCGTTCCAAGCGCCGCGATCCGTAACGGCCCCGGCTCTGCAGCGCACCACGCCGCAAGCGCGACGTGGTGCGCTGCGTCCGGGGCACGGTTCACGTCAAAGGCCTCAAGTACATCAGCTCGTCATCGATACGGCCAATACAGGGTTGGCGGCGAACGCCCTCACCCATCCACGAACCTTGGCGCGCGCTTTTCGATATTGGCGCGCACCGCCTCGATCTGGTTCTTTGAACCGATCAGCTGCTGCTGTTCGAGCGACTCCGCGAGCAGCGCCGGCCCAGGATCGACCGAGAGCTTGTTGTACAGCCGTTTCGCCGCGCGGATTGCGTCCGGGCTCCTGCCGGCAATCTCGATCGCCATCTCCAGCGCGGCCGCGCGGGGATCATCGACGATCTTGGTCGCCAGGCCGTAGCTCAGCGCCTCCTGCGCCGAAAACATCCGGCCCGTATAAGTGAGTTCGCGCAGAATATCGTCGCGCACCAGGCTGGCCAGGATCGGGGTGCCCGCCATGTCCGGCACCAGCCCCCATTTGATTTCCATGATCGACATTTTCGCATCCGGCGCCAGCAGCCGGATATCGGCGCCGAGTGCCAGCTGGAAGCCGCCGCCGAACGCCACGCCATGCACCGCGGCGATCACCGGCACCGGCAATTGCCGAAACCCCCACACCGCCTGCTGGGCGAAATTGGCGAGGCCATGGCTGCGCACGGTGAGATCGCGCGCTTGCCCGCCCAAGATGCCGTGGCCGCCGTTCTCATTCATCGCGGCAAAACGCCCCATGTCGAGCCCGGCGCAGAACGCCCGGCCCTCGCCGCTCAGCACCACCGCGCGAACGCCCTGCTCGCCGGCGAGCCGCGCGGTGGTGGCGACCAAGGCCTCGAACATTGCGGCATCGAGCGCATTCATCTTGTCGGCGCGCACCAGCCGGACATCGGCGACGCCGTCGCTGATCGTCACCGCAACGCGATCGTTCATTTGCTGGTCCCCTGCCGTTTGTACCGCCGCTACAGAAAAGCGTTGTCGGATTTTAGTCAATCACCTAGTGAAGTAACAATCGTTCTCCAGACCGGGGTGCTTGCGATGTTCAATGATCAGCTTCTGGCCGGCCGGCGCATCCTCGTCACCGGCGGCGGCACCGGGCTCGGCAAGGCGATGGCGGCGAAATTCCTCAGCCTCGGCGCCGAGCTGCACATCTGCGGCCGCCGCAAGGGCGTTTGCGACGAGACCGCGACCGAGCTGATGGACGAATTCGGCGGCAAGGTGATGAGCTACGGCGTCGACATCCGCGACGCCGGTGCGGTCGACCACATGGTCGAGAGCATCTTCGAAGAAGCGCCGCTGACCGACCTGATCAACAACGCCGCCGGAAATTTCATCTCGCGGACGCAGGATCTCACCCCGCGCGGCTTCGACGCGGTGGCCAACATCGTGATGCACGGCACCTTCTACATGACCCACGCGGTCGGCAAACGCTGGATCGCGGGCGGCGATCGCGGCAATGTAGTGTCGATCACCACCACCTGGGTGCGCAACGGCAGCCCCTATGTGGTGCCCTCGGCGATGAGCAAATCGGCGATCCACGCCATGACGATGTCGCTCGCCGCCGAATGGGGCCGCTACGGCATCCGGCTCAATACAATTGCGCCCGGCGAAATTCCCACCGAGGGCATGAGCAAGCGCATCAAGCCCGGCGACGAGGCCGGCGCCAACACCATCCGGATCAATCCGATGGGCCGGGTCGGCACGCTTTCGGAATTGCAGAACGTCGCGGTGTTCCTGATTTCCGGCGGCTGCGACTGGATCAACGGCGAAACCATCGCGATGGACGGCGGCCAGGCCTTGGCGAGCGGCGGCAATTTCTATCAGCTGCGCGACTGGAGCGACGGCGAGTGGGCGGAGGCGCGCGATGCCATCAAGGCGCAGAACGACAAGGACCGCGCCGCGCGCGGCTGAGGCGGATGTTGCGCAACGGCAGCCGCAGCGCCGCCATCCTTCGCGGCGCTCCACCGCCTGCGATTAATCACCCCGCAAAAAAAGCGCGGATAGCAATCCCCGCGTTTTCGACGTCGCTTATTATCACCCCGTCCTCGCTCACGAGGGGCGCTTCTCGAGGGCGCTCATGAGGCGGAGCGAGGATGCGGTGTCCTGCGCGCGCGGTTCGCACCCGCAAGCCCGGGACGCCCCGGGTCGCCGTCCGGGCCTACTACGGGGCTCTGCCACTTGCTGGTTGGCTGGACGCGGGACAGGTGAAGGCGGGGAAAGCCCGCCGGATCGGCGGTGCGGAGTGCATCGCGCCTGTCCCCGGAAGCACGGTCCTGGGGTCGACAAATCCCGCGATGGAGCGCCGCAAGGCGTGCGCGGCCTTGCGCTGCTTGCGAGCAGCGCCGGGCAGCGCCACTCAATCACGGTTGCGCCTTGCGGCGCTCCGTCCCCCTCACCTGGCGAGGGGGGAACTAACAGCTCCCCTCGCGCAATGTCTTGCGCGAGAGCGACGGCGCGTGGGCTAAGAGTTATCGGACGTGGCTGTTTGACAATTGCATGGCGATGGATGGCGAGGCGCGTCGCCTGAAGCGTGTGACGCAAGCCGCGCGCCGTCATCCTGAAGGCCTGCCCGAAAAAGCCATCAATGAAATTCGGCGTTACCCCCGCCATTGCGAGGAGCTGTTGGTGCGAACGTCATCCTGAGGAGCCGGACTGCGCCCGCGCGGCGAAGCCCGGCGTCTCGAAGGATGGCCGCGCAGACAGCAGCCGCCACAGCGCCCCCAAGCGCCGGAACTACCTCCCTTGCCATCTTGTGTTTGCCGGCAAACCGCGTCACACTTTCCCCAACGCGATCATACTGCGACAAATAATAACAACGCGACCGAGGGGAGTTGAGATGTCCGAATCCGCGGAGCCGACGACGCTTGCCGACGTGGTCCGCGCGCAGGCCACGGCGCGCGGCGACGCCATCGCGTTCGAATTCGAGGGCAGGCGCACCAGCTTTGCGGCGCTCGACCGCCACAGCAACCGCGTCGCCCGCGCGCTGCTCGCCGCAGGTATCCAGCCCGGCCAGCGGATCAGCTATCTCGGCAAGAACAGCGACGTCTATTTCGAACTGCTGCTCGGCGCCATGAAGGCCAATGTGGTGATGGCGCCGGTGAACTGGCGGCTGGCGCCGCCGGAGATCGCCTTCATCGTCAACGATTGCCAGGCCGCGGCGCTGTTCGTCGGGCCGGAATTCGTCGCCGCCGTCGGCGCGCTGGCGGCGCAACTGCCCGGCGTCAAGACCTTCATCGCCACCGAGGGCGGCGCGGCGGAGTGGCCCGACTACGCGGCGTGGCGCGACGCGCAATCCGACGACGCCCCCGCGATCGCGCTTGGCCCGCGCGACGTCGCGATCCAACTCTACACCTCGGGCACCACCGGCCACCCCAAGGGCGCGATGCTGAGCCACGCCAATTTCCTGGCGCTGGTGCGGGCCGGCAAGGACGCCGAGCAACCGCAATGGAACCAATGGCGCGAGGACGACGTCTCGCTGGTGGCGATGCCGGTGTTCCACATCGGCGGCTCCGGCTGGGGCGTGATGGGGGTGTATCACGGCGTCAAGGGCGTGATCGCCCGCGAATTCGACCCGCACAAGATCCTGGATTTTTTCGGGACCTTCGGCATCACCCGGGTGTTCCTGGTGCCGGCGGCGATGCAGTTCGTGGTGCGGCAGCCGCGCGCCCGCGAGATGGATTTCTCGAAGCTGCGCTACATGCTGTACGGCGCCTCGCCGATCCCGGCCGCCTTGCTGAAAGAATGCCTCGCGCTGTTCAAATGCGGCTTCGTGCAGATGTACGGCATGACCGAGACCACCGGCACCATCGTGGCGCTGCCGCCGGAGGATCACATCGAGGGCTCGGAGCGGATGCGCGCCGCCGGCAAAGCGCTGCCCGGCGTCGAACTGGCGATCCTCGATCCCGACGGCAACAGGTTGCCGCCGCGGCAAGTCGGCGAGATCGCCACCCGCTCCGGCTGCAACATGGTCGGCTACTGGAACCTGCCGGACGCCACCGCCAAGACCATCGACGCCGACAACTGGCTGCGCACCGGCGATGCCGGCTATCTCGACGAGGACGGCTACCTCTACATCCACGATCGCATCAAGGACATGATCATCTCCGGCGGCGAGAACATCTATCCCGCCGAGGTCGAGAGCGCGCTCAACGACCATCCCGACATCGCCGAAGTCGCGGTGGTCGGCGTACCCGACGAGATCTGGGGCGAAGCGGTCAAGGCGGTGGTGGTGATGAAGCCCGGCAAGCAAGCCAGCGCCCACGACGTCATCGCCTTCGCGCACCAACGCATCGCCAAGTTCAAATCGCCGCGCACGGTGGACTTCATCGCCGCGCTGCCGCGCAACGGCGCCGGCAAGATCCTGCGCCGCGCGCTGCGCGAGCCCTATTGGGCCGGCAAGCAGCGCCGGGTGAACTGAGCGGGGGCCGACCCGGAACCGCGCAACGCCCGCGATAAGTATCCGGCGTTCCAACCTACTACTTTAGACGCATGTAGGTCGTCAGGTCGTTAGCTGCGAATTCCGCGCCCCGGAGAGTGACAGCTGATTAGCTGTCGCACGTAGCGTCACATTGTCGCGAACGGGTTGTGAAGCAAGGCTGCTACGCGCATTTCGGTGATGACTTTCGGTTGCGCGGCCGCCATGTTCGCGTGGGGCAAGAAACGATTCTGGGGGCGAAATGACTCTGCAGTTCTCCACGGTGACGCACCGCGGACGCATCACCATTGTGACGCTGTCGCGGCCGGAGGTGATGAACGCGCTGCACAGCGACGCGCATTTCGAGCTGCATCAAGTGTTCAACGAGTTCGCCAACGATCCCGAGCAATGGGTCGCGATCGTCACCGGTGCCGGCGACAAGGCGTTCTGCGCCGGCAACGATCTGAAATGGCAGGCCGCCGGCGGCCGCCGCGGCTGGGATTCCAGCGGCTTTGCCGGGCTCACCGCGCGGTTCGACTGCGACAAGCCGATCATCGCCGCGGTCAACGGCGTGGCGATGGGCGGCGGCTTCGAGGCGGCGCTGGCCTGCGACCTGATCGTCGCTTCGGAGAACGCGGTGTTCGCGCTGCCGGAGCCGCGCGTCGGGCTTGCCGCGCTGGCCGGCGGGCTGCATCGGCTGCCGCGGCAGATCGGGCTGAAGCGGGCGATGGGCATGATCCTCACCGGGCGCAACGTCACCGCCCGCGAGGGCTTCGAGCTCGGCTTCGTCAACGAGGTGGCGCCGGCCGGCGAAGCCCTCGCCGCAGCCGCGCGCTGGGCGGAGACGATCTGCAAGAACTCGCCGATGTCGATCCGTGCCTCGAAACAGGCCATTCAACGCGGCTCGATGGTGTCGCTGCAAGAGGCGATCGGCGATCAGCGCGACTATCCGGCGGTGCGGGCGATGGTGGCATCGCAGGACTACATCGAGGGGCCGAAAGCCTTCGCGGAGAAACGCGCGCCGAGATGGGTGGGGAAATAACACGAGGCCGTGGACGCACGGCGCACGCAGACTAAGCTACATGATAGACGTCATCCTGAGCAGCCCGGCATAGCGCGCAGCGCGTAGCCGGGCGTCTCGAAGGATGCGCCGCACGCACTCATCGCGCCATCCTTCGAGACGCCGCGCGAAGTCGCGCGGCTCCTCAGGATGACGGCGCGTGACGCGCTGAAGGCAGCTCGTTCAACTACCGGCCCTGAAATTTCGCCGCGCGTTTTTCCAGAAACGCACCGACGCCTTCCTTGAAGTCCGCGGTGGCGCCGGCGATGCGCTGCGATCGGCATTCCAGGTCGAGCTGCTGCTCGTAGCAATTCTCCGCGCTGTCCCAATACAATTTTCGGATCAAGGCCAGCGCCACGGTCGGGCCGTTCGCCAAGTCGTGCGCGAGCTTGATGGTCTCGTCCCACAGCGCCGCGTCGTCATGGACCCGGTTGACCAAGCCCCATTGCAACGCGGTCTCCGCCGGCAGCTTGTCGCCGAGCAGCGACAATTCCACCGCCCGCGCCTTGCCGATCAGCCGCGGCAACAGCCAGGTCGAGCCGCAATCCGGCACCAGCCCGATGCGGCGGAACGCTTGCAGGAAATACGCCGAGCGCGCGCACAGGATCATGTCGCCCATCAGCGCAAAGCTCATTCCGGCGCCGGCCGCGGCGCCATTGACCGAGGTGACGATCGGGCAATGCCAATTGCGCAGGCGGCGCAGCAACGGATGGAACGCGGTCTCCAGCGCCGCACCGGTGTTGACCTTGCCGGGCTTGTTCAGGCGACCCTGCAGATTGGCGCCGGTGCAGAACGCCCGGCCGGCGCCGGTGAGCACCAGGCAGCGCACTTTCGCCTTGTCGTCCTCGATCGCGTCCAGCGCTTCGGCGAGTCCGCCGAGCATCTCGACCGACATCGCGTTCATCACCTCCTGATGGTCGAGCTTCAGGATCGCCACCGCGCCGTCGACGTCGAGTGTCACGTGTTTGAACTGCATGGTTTCCTCTGCTGCTTCGCGCGGTTGATTTCGCGCGATGGAATTTTTGTGCAAGCCGCACCGCATCTTCGAGTTTTCCCGCGCGCTTGTCCACGACGCGCCGGCATCAGGCGGAGGTCTCGCCTCAGCCGCGCTCGCCGGCGCGGGTGACGATGCGGATCTCCGAGGTCAGGGTGCGGTGTACCGGACACTTGTCGGCGATCTGCATCAATCTGTCACGCTGCCCCGCATCGAGCACCCCGTCGAACCAGATCAGCCGCTCGATCCGGTCGAGCATCCCGGCCTTGGTCTCGCACGCGGCGCAGTCCTCGGCGTGGATCCTGCTGTGGGCCAGCGACACCGTGACCCGGTCGAGCGGCAGCGCCTTGCGGTCGGCATAAAGCCTTATCGTCATCGCCGTGCAGGCGCCGAGCGCGGCGAGCAACAGATCATACGGCCCGGGACCGGAATCGTCGCCGCCGGCCTCCTTGGGCTCGTCGGCGGTGATGCGGTGCGGGCCGAGCGCGATCGATTGCAGAAACTTGCCCTGCCGGGTCTCGCGCACCACGACGCGGCGCGGCTCCATCACCTCGTCGGACGGCGCCGGCTGCGGCACCGGATCGAGATAGCGCTCAGCCCAGGCGGCGATCAGATCGGCGACGTAGCTGGTGTCGCGCCGGTCGGTCAGAAGATGATCGGCGCCCTCCAGCGAGACGAAGCTCTTCGGATGTTTCGCCGCGACGAAGATTTTGGTGGCGTTGTCGATGCCGACGGTGTCGTCGGCCGGCGCGTGCAGGATCAGCAGCGCCTTGCGCAACGTCGCGACCGAGGCCAGCAGATTGTGCTCGGCGATGTCGTCGAGGAACTGGCGGGTGATGGTGAACGGCCGCCCCGCCAGCGACACCTCGACCGCGCCGCTGGTGCGAATGGCCTCGAGCTCTCCGGCAAACAGTTTGGTGACGTGGGCCGGGTCCGAGGGCGCGGCGATCGTCACCACCGCTTTGGCCTCGGGAATTTTCGCCGCCGCGGCCAGCACCGCGGCGCCGCCGAGGCTGTGGCCGATCAACAGCGCCGGCGCCTGGTACTCGGCGCGCAGATGATCGGCGGCGAGCACCAGGTCGGCGACGTTGGAGGAGAACGTCGCATTGGCGAAATCGCCCTCGCTGTTGCCGAGCCCGGTGAAATCGAACCGCAGCACCGCGATGCCTTGCGCGGCGAGCGAAAGCGCGATCCGCCGCGCTGCCAGCCCGTCCTTGGCGCAGGTGAAGCAATGCGCCAACAGCGCGTAAGCGCGCGGCGCGGTATCCGGCAGGTCGAGCGCGGCGGACAATTCGACGCCGTCGCTGCCGGGAAAACGAAAACGCTCAATCGGCACGGCGGGGCTCCATTTGGATGGGCGGCATTCTGTGAAAGGCGTGATGGCTTTCGCGTTGCGGCGTCTGATCCCAACCTCGAAGTCTATCGTAGCGGCGCGGCATCCGCACCCTCTCCGCGTGCGGGGAGAGGTGACGCCCTGCCCGCATTGGGCACTGCGGCGCAGCCCGCGGCATCATCGTCTCAGTCCCCCGAATAGCGCTGCTCCAGCCAGGGGTCGCCGCGGTTGTGATAGCCGCGCACCTCCCAATAGCCCGGCGCGTCGGCGGCGACGAATTCGATGCTCTGGATCCACTTGGCACTTTTCCAGAAATACAGCTGCGGCACCACGAGGCGCACCGGGCCGCCGTGCTCCTGGGTCAGCGGCGCTCCGGACCAGGCCTGCGCCAGCAACGCATCCTCCGCGGCGAAATCTTCCAGCGCCAGATTGGTGGTGTAGCCGTCGTAACTATGCAGCAGCACGTGGCGCGCCTCGGCGTGCGGCCGGCATGCCGCCAGCAGCTCGCGCGTCGGCAGCCCCTGCCATTGGTTGTCGTAGCGCGACCAGGTGGTGACGCAGTGGATGTCGGAGACGAACTGCGCCTGCGGCTGCGCCATGAACTGCGAGAAATCCCAGAATTGCGGCGCCGCCACCGCGCCATGAACATCGAGCCGCCAGCGCTCGCGGCCGATCTGTGGCACCACGCCGAGGTCGAGCACCGGCCAGTCGCGGGTCAGATGCTGGCCGGGCGGCAGCCGCTGCTCGGCAGGCCGCGCGGTGCGGCCCGTGAGAAACTTGCCCTCGCGCGCCCAGCGTTGCTTGCTCTGGGTCAGTTTGGACTCGGACGACGGCGCGGTCTCGTCGGTCATGGTCGCTGCTCCTTCGCGCGGTGCTGCGATCCTGAGTGTGTCATATCGACCGCGCCGCCACAGGCGCGCGGCGATCACATTTGCGCGGGGTGCGCGCCGGCTGACGGCGCCGGGCGCGGATCGATCGGGGTGGAGCCACGCAGCCCCAGAATATCCTCCAGGACGCGGGCGCCGGCCAGTAGCCGCGCCTCGCCGCGCGGCGGCGCCACGATCTGCAAGCCCACCGGCAAGCCGGTGGCGGTGAAGCCGCACGGCAGCGACAGCGCCGGACAACAGACCAGGGTGATCGCATAGACGATCGCCAGCCACTCGACGTAGTTGTCGAAGCTGTGGCCGTCGCATTCGGCGACGTAGCGGTTCTCGATCGGGTACGGCGCCACGATGGTGGCCGGCGTCAGCAGCAGATCGT
This sequence comes from Rhodopseudomonas palustris BisB18, assembly GCF_000013745.1. Lineage (GTDB taxonomy): Bacteria > Pseudomonadota > Alphaproteobacteria > Rhizobiales > Xanthobacteraceae > Rhodopseudomonas_A > Rhodopseudomonas_A palustris_F. The sequence goes on along the minus strand of NC_007925.1, from coordinate 1,804,622 downwards.
AGGTCTGGAAAAATTCCAGCGTGCGCGCGGTCATCGCCACGCGCTGCGCTTCGGCGCGCGCCAGATCGTCGACCGTGAGCTTGAGCCCCTGCTCGATATTCCACACCACTTCCGGCTTCAGCTGGTCGCGGCACTCGCGCAGCAATGTCGCCTTGCTGATCGCGAAATCGAACGCGCGCAGCACTTGAAAACACTCGTGCGCTTCGCGCAGATCCGGATGCGCCAATTCCACCGCAACGCCGGCATCGGCAAAACGCAACGCCGCCTTGCGGGTGATCGCGGCGACCTCCGGATCGACCGGGGTGATGCCGAGGTCGGGCGAATAAGCGACGCGCTTCGGCGGCGCGCCGTAACGCGCGGCGCGGCGGAACGAGTCGCGCGGCGACGGCAGCGACAACGGGTCGGCTTGCTGTTCGCCGCTCATCGCGTCGAGCAACAGCGCGAGGTCCTCGACATTGCGCGCCATCGGACCGGCCACGCCGAGCGTGCGATCGATCTTGGCGGCCGGGGTGTGGGCGACGCGGCCGATGCTCGGCCGCATCCCGACGACGCCGCAGAAGCTCGCCGGGTTGCGTAGCGAGCCGCCCATGTCGGTGCCCTGCGCCAGCCAGGCCGTGCCGGTGGCGAGCGCCACCGCGGCGCCGCCGGAGGAGCCCGCGGCGGAGCGCGACAGATCCCAGGGATTGCGGGTGGCGCCGAACAGTTCGTTGAAGGTGTTAGCGCCGGCGCCGAATTCCGGGGTGTTGGACTTGGCGTAGATCACCGCGCCGTTGGCTTCGAGATGCTCGACCATCAGGTCGGAGCGCGCCGGGATGTGATCCTTGAAGATCTTGGAGCCCTGCGTCGACAGCACACCCTCGACGTCGCTGAGATCCTTGATCGGCAGCGGCAGGCCGGCGAGCAATCCGCGCTCGCCGCGCGGCCGCTGCATCAATGCGTCGGCGTGGCGGCGGGCGCGCTCGAAGCAGCGCGTCGGCAACGCGTTGACCGCGCCGTCGACGGCCGCGATCCGCGCCTCCAACGCATCGAGCAGTTGCAGCGGCGTGACTTCGCCAGCGTTGAGCTTGTCGACGACGTCGCACGCCGTCGCCCGGATCAGTTCGTCAGATGTCACGCGCGTCCCCCCACGTCTCGATGCAGGCTGGTGCATGACGTGGCGGCACGTCAACCACCGCCGCTGCATGAGCGCTGCGCAGAAACACGTCAGATGTCCAACATGAGGTTGTTTCGAGCACCCGTCCGCCGTGCGGGATCAGGCGAGCAGCACGGTGATGTCGGTGGTTTGGCGCAATTTTTCCAGCGCCTTCGAGAGTTGTTCGAGGATCACCGGCGCCAGGCTCAGCGTCGGCTCGTCGAGGATCAGGATCTTCGGTTGCATCATCAGCGCGCGGCCGATCGCCAGCATCTGCTGCTCGCCGCCCGACAATGTCTGCGCCATCTGCTTTGGCGTTCCTGCAGAATCGGAAACAGTTCGAACAGCCTGCCGATCTGCTTGGCGCGCTTGGCGTCGCTGAGATGATGACCGCCGAGATCGAGATTTTCCCGCACGCTCATCTTACCGAACAATTCGCGGCTTTCCGGGCATTGCACGATGCCGCTGCGGGCGATCTTGGCGGGGCTACCGCGCCGAGGCGGCAGCGAGCATCCCTGTTGAAGATGATCGTGTCGGACAACCGGGATCCCTTTTCGGGATCATGCTCCAGCTATCCTTCCGCCACGATCCGCCGGCAATGCTGCAGCGCCGCCTCGACCAGATTGGCGCTGGCCTCCGGGGTGCGAAACGCGGAATGCGCCGACAGCGTGACGTTGGGCAGCCGCGTCAGCGGATGATCGGCCGGCAAGGGTTCGGTGTCGAACACGTCGAGCCCGGCGTGGCGCAGATGCCCGGACTGCAACGCCTCGATCATCGCCGTCTCGTCGACCAGCGCGCCGCGCGCGGTGTTGACCAGGATGGCGCCGGGCTTGATCGCGGCGATCCGCTGGCGCGAGAGAAAGCCGCGGGTCTCGTCGTTGAGCAAGAGATGCAGCGACACCACGTCGCTTTGCGCCAGCAGCGTATCGATGTCGACGAAGCTCACGCCCTCGCATTGCTTTGGCGTCCTATTCCAGGCGATCACCTTCATGCCGGAGCCCTGCGCGATCCGCGCCACCTCGGCGGCGATGCCGCCGAAGCCGATCAGCCCGATGGTCTTGCCGGTGAGCTGCACGCCGTCCTGGCGCAGCCAATGCCCGGTGCGGATGCCGCGATCCATCGTCGCCAGATTGCGGGCGCCGGCCCACATCAGCGCGATCGCGGATTCCGCCACCGCGGTGTCGCCATAGCCGCGGATCAGATGCACCGCGATGCCGAGTTCGGCGAGTTCCTCCGGATTCATGTAGCTGCGCGCGCCGGTGCCGAGAAACACCACGTGTTTCAGGCCGATGCATTGCCGCGCGATCTCGGTCGGCAGCGCGGTGTGGTCGATGATGGCGATCGCCGCGCGGCCGAACAACACGCGCGGCAATTGCTGCGGCGTGACGTCGGGATCGCGGTTGATGATGATCGGCAGATCGAGCGGGTTGGAGATCGTCTCGAACAGATCCGCGAGCGTTTCGCTGGCATCGACAAAAACGGCGTGCACGGCGCGCTCCGCCGCTTACTTCGCCACGCCGGCGAGCGCCAGCACGGTATGCAGCAGCACGTTGGCACCGGCGCCGCAATCGGCCTCGGTGGCGTCTTCCAATTCGTTGTGGCTAACGCCGTCCTTGCACGGCACGAAGATCATCGCCGCCGGCATTGCGGTGGCGAGGTTGCAGGAGTCGTGGCCGGCGCCGGAAGTAATGCGGCGATGGCTGTAGCCGAGCTCGCCGGCGGCTCGCTGCACCGCGTCGACCAGCTTGGCGTCGAAATGCGTCGGCTCGATCCGCCACACCAGATCGAGCGGGATTTCGACCTTGCGGCGGCCGGCGATCTCCGCCGCGGCAGCGCGCAAATTCTTGTCGAGCGCATCCATGATCGACGCGTCGGCGCTGCGCATGTCGATGGTGAAGGCGATCTCGCCGGGAATGACGTTGCGCGATGGCCGCGCGATCGCCGCTTCGCCGATGGTGCCGACCGCGTTGGGGCCGAGTTCGGTAGCGATCCGCTCCACCGCAAGCACGATCTCGGAAAGCGTCGCCAGCGCGTCGCGGCGCAGCCGCATCGGCGTCGAGCCGGCGTGGCTTTCGAAGCCCACGATCTGGCCATCGTACCACAACACGCCCTGCCCGGAATCCACCACGCCGATGGTCTTGCCTTCGGCTTCCAGGATCGGGCCTTGTTCGATATGCAGCTCGACGAAGCTGGTGAATTTCTGCGTCCCGACCGCCTCGCTGCCGCGATAGCCGATGCCGTCGAGTGCCGCGGCGACGCTGATGCCCTCGCCGTCCTTGCGCGCCAAAATGTCCTCGACGGTGAAGTCGCCGACATAGGCCGCCGATCCCATCATCGCCGGCGCGTAGCGCGAGCCTTCCTCGTTGGTCCAGTTGGCGACGCACAAAGGCAGCTCGGTCTCGATGCCGGCGTCGTTCAGCGTGCGCACCACTTCGAGGGCGGCGAGCGAACCGAGAATGCCGTCGAACTTGCCGCCGGTCGGCTGGGTGTCGAGATGCGAGCCGAGCCCGATCGGCGGCTTGCTCATGTCGCGGCCACGGCGCAGCGCGAACATGTTGCCGAGCGCATCGACATGCACCTCGCAGCCGGCGGCCTCGAGCGCTTGGCGAAACCAGTCGCGGACCTGCTTGTCTTCGGCGCTCAGCGTCAGCCGCCGCACCCCGCCCTTCGGCGTGCCGCCGAATTTCGCGGTGTCGTTGATCGTGCTCCACAGCCTTGCGGAATCGATTTGCAGATTGGAGGCGAGCTTGCTCATGCGAATGTCCAGATTGCGATTCGCGTCATCGATCGGACGGTGCATTGTCCATGGCGTGGCGACGGCGCCGCGTCAACCGATCGGTTCGCGCGACGGCTGCTTGGCCGCGGGCTGCGACTGCGGCTGCGGCTTGGCGGGCGCCTGGCCGGCAAAGCCGCCGACCTCGGCGATCTCGGTGGCGAGATGGGCGACGCGTTCCACCGCGGTGGTGTCGGCCGAATCCAGCCAGCTCGCCGAAAACGTCAGCGGCGGAATATGCAGGTCGGTCTTCAACAGTTGCAGCCGGCCGTCGCCGAGTTCGGCTTCGACGATGTCGGTGGGAATCACCGCGATGCCCAATCCCTCCACCGCCATGTGAATCACGGTGGCCAGCGACGCGCTGGCGTGCAGCCGGATCGGCGGCAGCTCCGGCCGGTTGAACAGCGAGCGGATGGTCTCGTAAGGCTGCGACTTGCGCGGGAAGGTGATGATCGGATGTTTGGCGAGATCGCGCAGCGTCAGCGTTGCGTCGCCGAGCCCGAGCGATGGGCTGGCCAGGAAGCCGACCGGATACTCGCACAACAGCCGGTTGCGCACCGTGGGGTCCGGCAGCGGCCCGAGCAGGAAGGCCAGGTCGATTTCCTGCGCCATCAACCGGGCGCGCAGATCCGGGGTGATCTCGACTTCGATTTCCAGCGACAGGTTGGGATAGGCGCGGTTGACGCTCTTGATCAGCTGCGGCAGCCAGGTGTGCACGATGGTCTCGGCGACGCCGAGCCGCAGCACGCCGCGCATCGCCGAGCGATCGCCGACCACCGCCAGCATTTCGGAGCGCAGCCCGATCAGCTTTTCGGCATAGACCATCATCTGCCGACCGCTCGGCGTCGGCGACGCGCTGCGATGGTCGCGCTGCAGCAGCTTGACGCCGAGTTCGCGTTCCAACTGGGCGATGCGTTGCGAAATCGCCGGCTGCGTGGTGTTGAGTTTTTGCGCGGCGCCGCGGAAGCTGCCGAGCGTCACCACCCATAAGAAGGTCTCGATCGCTTTGAAGTCAGCCATTTGCAGGCACCTTTTGCCAGATAAAAGAATTTTATCGACATTGATCAGAAGAGAAGATTAGACTTTATAGTAGGCCTAGGCTCCATTGCTGTCGAGATAATAGGCAGGATCTTTCCATGACCGTTTTGACGGCACCGGGGTTTTCCGGTGCAGCCCCAACGTTGCCATCGGTTGCCGCGCGGCTCGCCTGCCGGGCGGGAAATGCCGAGCAGACCGCGGGACTTGCCCCGGGTTACGTGCAGGGCAATCTGGCTATCTTACCGGAAAACTTGGCAGCGTCGTTCCACCGATTTTGTCAGCAGAACCCAAAACCGTGTCCGATTATCGGCATGTCCGAGGTCGGCGACCCGAAAATTCCCTCGCTCGGCCTCGACCTCGATATCCGCACCGACCTGCCGCGCTACCGGGTGTGGCGCGACGGCGAAATGGTCGATGAGCCGACCGATATCATGGCACACTGGCGTGAAGATCTGGTTGCCTTCGTGATTGGCTGCTCGTTTTCGTTCGAGGAAGCCTTGATGGCCGACGAGTTGCCGATCCGCCATATCGAACAGGGCGTTCGCGTGCCGATGTACCGCACCAACATCGCTTGCGCGCCGGCGGGCCCATTCGCCGGTCCGATGGTGGTGTCGATGCGGCCGCTGAAGCCCAAGGACGCGATCCGCGCGGTGCAGATCACCTCGCGGTTTCCCTCGGTGCATGGCGCCCCGGTGCATCTCGGCCTGCCGCAATCGATCGGCATCAAAGACATCGCCAAACCGGATTACGGTGACCCGGTGCAGATCAAAGACGACGAAATTCCGGTATTCTGGGCCTGCGGGGTCACCCCGCAAGCGGTGATCGCTGCGGCACGGGTGCCGTTCGCGATCACCCATTCGCCCGGATTGATGCTTGTCACCGACCTCAAGAACAAGCAGCTTGCCGTTCTTTGAGGCTTTCACTCTCATCCGAAGTATCTCATCGCTATCGCCGGCAAAAAGGATCACCGCATGATTATCGATCGCCGTAACGTATTGCTCGGAGGCGCCGCCTCGCTCGCTCTGCTGCCGCTGGCCGCACGTGCACAGACCTCGGAAGTGGTGATCGGCGTGATCTATCCGCTGTCCGGCGCCTCGGCGCAGATCGGCGTCGACGCGCAGAAGGCGTTCGAGACCGCCGCCGACCTGATCAACAAGAACTACGATTTCGATCTGCCGCTGGCCAAGGGCGAAGGCCTCTCCGGGCTCGGCGGCGCCAAGGTGCGGCTGGTGTTCGCCGACCATCAGGCCGATCCGCAGAAGGGCCGCGCCGAAGCCGAGCGCCTGATCACCCAGGACAAGGTCTGCGCCATCGTCGGCACCTATCAGAGTTCGGTCGCGGTCACCGTCAGCCAGATCTGCGAGCGCTATCAGATCCCGTTCATTTCCGCCGACAACTCCTCGCCGAGCCTGCATCGCCGCGGTCTCAAATTCTATTTCCGCCCGGCGCCGCACGACGAGATGTTCTCCACTGCGATGTTCGATTTCTTCGACGCGCAGAAGAAGAAGGGTCACAAGATCGAGACCCTGGCGCTGTTCCACGAGGACACCATCTTCGGCACCGACTCTTCGAACGCGCAGCTCAAGCTCGCCGCCGAGCGCGGCTACAAGGTGGTGGTCGACATCAAGTACCGCGCCAATTCGCCATCGCTGACCGCCGAAGTGCAGCAGCTCAAGGCGGCCGACGCCGACGTGCTGATGCCGTCGAGCTACACCACCGACGGCATTCTTCTGATCAAGACCATGGGCGAACTCGGCTACAAGGCCAAGAACATCGTGGCGCAGGACGCCGGCTTCTCCGAAAAGGCGTTGTACGACGCGGTCGGCGACAAGATCCCGGGCGTGATCTCGCGCGGCTCGTTCTCGCTCGATCTGGCGGCCAAGCGGCCGATGGTCGGCAAGATCAACGACCTGTACAAGGAACGCTCCGGCAAGGACTTCAACGACTATTCGTCGCGGCAGTTCATGGGGCTGATCGTGATGGCGGACGCCATCAACCGCGCCAAGTCGACCGACGGCGAGAAGATCCGCGACGCGCTGGTCGCCACCGACCTGCCGGGCGAGCAGACCATCATGCCGTGGAGCCGGGTCAAGTTCGACGACATGGGACAGAACAACTTCGCCGATCCGGTGCTGCTGCAGTATAACGGCGGCAAGTTCGTCACCGTGGCGCCGCCGCAGGCCGCGGTGGCGGAAGCCATCTGGCCGATGAAGTAACCGGCTGAGCGGGCTGCTGCCATGACAAATCTGCTCGGCATCGGGGCCTGTCCAGTGCCGCGTCATCACGAGGCGCTCGCCGCACTTGCGGCGAGCCTCGAAGGATGCGCGGAGACCAGTTGCGGTCATCCTTCGAGGCGCGCAAGAAAGCGCGCGCACCTCAGGATGACGGCGTTTTTCTCGGAGCAAAGCCTTTGACCACTGCCACCATCATCCAATCGCTCGCCAGCGGCCTGCTGATGGGCCTGTTGTACGGCCTGATCGCCGCGGGTCTCGCGCTGATCTTCGGGCTGATGGACGTGGTGAACTTCGCCCATGGCGAATTCCTCATGATCGCGATGTACGTCACCTTCTTCCTGTTCGCGTTCTTCGCGATCGACCCCCTGCTTGCCGCGCCGTTGGTCGCGGCGGCGTTGTTCGTGTTCGGCGCGGTGGTCTATCTCTTGGTGGTGAGGTTCGCGATGCGGGCCAAGGCCAACGTCGGCATGGTGCAGATCTTCGCCACCTTCGGGCTCGCGATCGTGATGCGCGGCCTCGCCCAGTTCTTCTTCACGCCGGACTATCGCAGCATTCCGCATTCCTGGCTCGGCGGCCAGACCATCTCGCTCGGCGGCGTGTTCCTGCCGGTGCCGCAGCTGGTCGGCGCCGGGGTCTCGATCCTGGCGTTTACCGCGCTGTTCTTCTTCATCAAGAAGACCGACTTCGGCCGTGCGCTGGAGGCCACCCGCGAGGACGCCGGCGCGGTGGCGCTGGTCGGCATCGACAAGAACCGGGTGTTCGCGCTGGGCTGGGGTCTCGGCGCGGCTCTGGTCGGCCTTGCCGGTGCGATCATGGCGATGTTCTTCTACATCTATCCCGACGTCGGCGCCTCGTTCGCGCTGATCGCCTATGTCACGGTGGCGCTCGGCGGCTTCGGCAGCGTGTTCGGCGCCTTCGCCGGCGGCATCATCGTCGGCCTCGTCGAGGCTTCCACCGCGCTGTTGTTGCCGCCGTCGTTGAAATCGGTCGGCATCTACGCGGTGTACCTCCTGGTGGTGTTCATTCGGCCGCGCGGCCTGTTCGGATCGATCTGATGGACAACAGCTTCGCCCAACGCCGACGTCGCGACCTGCTGCTCGCCGCCGGCTTCACCGCGGTGGCCGCCCTGGTTCCGTTATTCGTCAAGGACGTCTACGTCCAGAACATCATGGTGCTGACGCTGATGTATGCGGCGCTGTCGCAGAGCTGGAACATTCTCGGCGGCTATTGCGGCCAGATCTCGCTCGGCCACGCGCTGTATTTCGGCCTCGGCGCCTACACCACCGCGCTGTTGTTCACCAAATTCGGCGTGCTGCCGTGGTTCGGCATGATCAGCGGCGGACTGATCTCTGCAGTGATCGCGATGGCGCTGGGCTATCCCTGCTTCCGGCTGCGCGGGCATTACTTCGTCATCGCCACCATCGTGATCGCCGAGATCGCCTATCTGTTGTTCCTGAACTGGGACTGGGCCGGCGCAGCCCTGGGCATCGACATCCCGGTACGCAAGGACTCCTGGACGACGTTCCAGTTCACCCGCAGCAAACTGCCCTACTTCTACTTCGCGCTGGGGTTCTGCGTGGTCGCCTGGCTGGTCACCTTCTGGCTGCAGGATTCCAAGTGGGGCTATTGGTGGCGCGCGGTGAAAGACAATCCCGACGCCGCCGAAAGCCTCGGCGTGGTGGTGTTCAATTCCAAGATGGGCGCCGCCGCGGTGTCGGCGTTCCTCACCGCGGTCGGCGGCAGCTTCTATGCGCAGTTCGTCTCCTACATCGATCCGGAAAGCGTGATGAGCTTCCACTTCTCGCTGCTGATGGCGCTGCCGGCGGTGCTGGGCGGCATCGGCACGCTGTGGGGACCAGTGCTCGGCGCGGTGATACTGATCCCGCTCACCGAACTGACCCGCTCCTTCATCGGCGGCTCCGGCCGCGGCGTCGACCTGATCGTCTATGGCACCTTGATCGTGCTGATCGCGCTGGCGCGGCCGGAAGGGCTGATCGGATTGTTCTCGCGCAAACGCAAGGGAGCCAGCCGATGACCGCATTGTTGGAAACCAAAGGCGTCTGGCAGCGCTTCGGCGGCCTGGTTGCGAATAGCGACATCTCGATCGCGGTCGAGCCCGGCGAGATCGTCGGACTGATCGGGCCGAACGGCGCCGGCAAATCGACGCTGTTCAACCTGATCGCCGGCGTGCTGCCGCCGACCCAAGGGTCGATCCTGTTCAACGGCGAAGACGTCACCCGGCTGCCGGCGGCGCAACGCTGCCAGCGCGGCATCGCCCGCACCTTCCAGGTGGTGAAGAGCTTCGAGACCATGACGGTGATCGATAATGTCGTGGTTGGCGCCTTGATCCGCACCACGGTGATGCGCGAGGCCCGCCGCAAGGCCTATGAGGTCTTGGAATTCACCGGGCTCGCGGCGCGCGCCAACGTGCTGGCCAGCGAACTCATTCCCTCGGAGAAGCGCCGGCTCGAGGTCGCCCGCGCGCTCGCCACCGAGCCGAAGCTGCTCTTGCTCGACGAGGTGTTGACTGGCTTGACGCCGCTCGAGGCGCAGACCGGCGTCGAACTGGTGCGCCGGGTGCGCGCCACCGGCGTCACCGTGTTGATGGTGGAACATGTCATGGAAATCGTAATGCCGCTGGTCGATCGCGCCATCGTGCTCGATCTCGGCAAGGTGCTGGTCGAAGGCAAGCCGGCCGATATCGTTCGCGATCCGAAAGTTATCAGCGCCTATTTGGGAGATCGTCATGCTGTCGGTGCATGAGGTCACCACCTCGTATCAGGGGCTGGTCGCGATTTCCGAAGTCAGCATCGAGATCGCCAAGGGCGAGGTCGTGCTGGTGGCGGGCGCCAACGGCGCCGGCAAATCGACGCTGGTGAAATCGATCGCCGGCGCCGAACGGCCGCGCACCGGCATGGTGACGTTCGACGGCCAGCGCATCGACGGGCTGCAGCAGCACGTCATCACCGCGCGCGGCATCGCCTATGTGCCGGAGAACCGCCGGCTGTTTCCGCGGCTGTCGGTGGCCGACAATCTGCGGCTCGGCAGCTACATGTTCCGCCACGAGGCGGACCGCGACGGCCCGCTCGATCTGGTGTTCGAATTGTTTCCCCGGCTGCAGGAGCGGCTCGAGCAGCGCGCCGAAACGTTGTCCGGCGGCGAACAACAGATGCTGGCGATCGGCCGCGCGCTGATGACCCGGCCGCGGCTGTTGATGCTCGACGAGCCGTCGCAGGGCATCATGCCGAAACTGGTCAGCGAAATCTTCCAGGCGGTGAAGAAGATCCGCGACGCCGGCATGACGGTGTTGATCGTCGAGCAGCGCATGGCGGAATGTCTGGAGATCGCCGACCGCGCCTACATCCTGCGCACCGGCAAGGTCTTGATGCAGGGCACCGCCGCCGAAATCGGCGACAACCCCGACGTCCGCAAGGCGTATCTCGGGCTGTAGTTCACCTCGCTCCGCACCCGCCGTCATCCTGAGGAGCCCGGCGAAGCGCGCAGCGCAAAGCCGGGCGTCTCGAAGGATGGGCCGCAAGCACCTGTTGCCGCATCCGTCGAGGCTCGCCGCAAGAGCGGCTTCGCGCCTCAGGATCACGACGCTCAGGTTGATGTCGCGTCATGCTCATCCAGATGCCCCGGCACCGTCAGCCCGAAGGTCGCGATCAGATCGCCGACCTGCGCCGGCGTCAGATAGCGCGGGTTGAGGCCGCGTAGCAGCCGATAGAGTTTCGCGCTCGTCAGCCCGCGCTCGAACAGCGAGCTGCCGAGTCGGCAGATCTGGTCGCGCAACCTGGCTTCGGTCATGGCGTGTCGCTTCGCGACGCATGCTTGGTCGCAAATCGCGTTTTGGCAAGCCCGCGCCGCCGGCGCGCGGCTGCCCGGCGACACCTAAGTCATCAGCGCGCTTCAGGATCCCCCGGTCGCGCGATGACGCCACCATGCCTGATGCAGGGGAGATTCAGCGGCAGCCTTGCTGGCAGATTTCAGCACCGGAATCCAATTCCGCCGCATCCCGACCGGAGCGCTTCGCGGTCGACGCCGGCGCAAAAAAAGGCCCGCAACCGCGGGCCTCGAGCATCCGATATCGAAGAAGCGCTCAGGCGGTCTTGCTGTAGACCTTGTCAAGGTTGTCCTGTGCGGTTCTGGCGCTGTCGGTGACCAGTCTGCCGAGATATTCGGTGGCCGACTTGGCGCGCGAGATCAGAACTTCACCCTGCGAGCGAACCAGATCGGATTGGATCTGCACCACTTCGTTGACCGACTTGGCGGAGGCAAGCTTGTCGATGCCCGCGAAGAACGCTTCCGCGTCCTGATAAATCGCGTGCTGGATGTTGCGGCTGATCTTGGCGGCTTCGGCGACCGAGTTCGACACCGCGCTCTCGATCACGGCGGTGACTTTCTCGGAGCCGGCGTGGATGTCGGCGGCCTTTTCCTTGGCGGTGCCGGCGGCCCGCTTGACGAAGTCGCGGGTGGCTTCCGGAACGTCCAGATTCTGGATGTTCTTCAGCGCGTCGGTGACCGGGGTGAAGGCCTGATTGACGCTGTCCAGCACCGCAGTGTCGGACTGGGTCTCGCGCTGGTAAGACGTATGGGTTTCATCGTTCATGGGCTTCCATCCTCGGTGTAGAGCTATGGTTTTTTTCCCGTCCTGAGTGGCCCGGGCCACCGTGTTATCTCATGGTTAATGGTGCGCTGCAACATTGGATGGTGCGCCGCGGCAGTCACATTTACGTGAACTCTGATGGAAATGCACGCCTGGGTGGTTCGGCCGATCCCTCAGCCAAGCGTCCTGGTCATGGGCGAAGGCTTTATGGCCCTTTCGCCGCAGGCGGTCGTTTGCCGCGCGGCGGTTTGGACGACGCGGGCATCTCAGGTCCGGGAGACGTCACGGCACCTTGCATCTGCTGCAGCAGCTGCGTGATCTCGTGCAATTGGGTTTCGATCGCCTCGAGCCGCGCGCCAAAATCGCTGAGCTGGGCGCGGCTCGGCAGGTTCATACCGGTCAGATAACGCTCCATCAGCTCGCCGAGTTGCTTCTGCGCGTCGGCGGAGACGCCACCGACTTCGGTGATCACCTTGTTGAATTCCGGCGACGCCATCGCCTGGTGAGCGAAGGCCTGGACGCCCTTCGACATCTCGCCCAGCATGTTGCGCCACAGCTCGGTTGGGTCGCTGGCTTTGGCCATTGGCGGCTCCCTCGGTGGACGGCGGCTGCCGTGTAAGCCCCTTCTGGATATTCGATACGGTTGCAATGGTGCGGTCAATATCGCGGTTGTGCTGCGGCAGCATGCAGCTTCTGCGGCGGGCTTTCCTGCGATAGGTTTTCGCAACAATTTGGAGGTCTCGGTGAACGACGTTCCGCATCAGCCGCCGCAACTGGCCAAGGCCAACGGTATCGAGGTCTGCTACGAGATCTTCGGCGCCACCGATGCCGAGCCGCTGCTCCTGATCATGGGGCTCGGCGCCCAGATGATCCTGTGGGACGATGAGTTCTGCCGGCAGCTCGCCCACCGCGGCTTCCGGGTGATCCGCTTCGACAACCGTGACATCGGCCATTCCAGCAAGTTCTCCGGTGAGAAGCGGCTGACCGCGACGGAGTTGTTCAAGCAGCGCTTCCTGCACATTCCGATCGCCGCGCCCTATCGGCTGCAGGACATGGCCAACGATGTGGCCGGCCTGCTCGACGCACTCGGCATCGCTTCGGCGCATATCGTCGGCGCCTCAATGGGCGGCATGATCGCGCAGGAAACCGCGATCCTGCATCCAGAGCGGGTGCGCACGCTGACCTCGATCATGTCGACCACCGGCAATCCGCGGCTGCCCTATCCGACCCGCGAGGCCGCCGCGATGCTGATGGCGCCGCCGCCGACCACCCGCGAGGCCTACATCGCCCGTTTCGCGCAGACCTGGAAGGTGCTGCGGGTCGGTCACTTTCCGCAGGACGAAGCCAAGGACCGCGAACGCGCCGAGCGCAGTTTCGCGCGCGGGCTCAATCCGGCGGGCGTGGCACGGCAGTTGCGCGCGGTGCTGGCGTCGGGCAATCGCAGGGCGCGGCTGCGTCAGATCAAGGCGCCAACCCTGGTCATCCACGGCAGCGTCGATCCGTTGGTGCGCCCGGCGGCCGGCAAGGACACCGTGGCGGCGATCCCCGGCGCCAAGTGGCTGTTGATCGACGGCATGGGCCACGCGCTGCCGATGCCGATGTGGCGCACCATCATCGAGGCGATCGCCAAACACGCGCATGGGGCAAAAGCGGCGTGATGCTGAGGCGCTCTCTGACCACGTCCTCGCAATGACGGGGTTAACGCCGAATTTCATTGATGGCTTTTTCGGTCCGGCATTCAGGATGACGGCGCGCGGCTTGCGTCAAGCGCTTCAGGCGACGCGTCGCGCCTCGCCATCCATCGCCATGCAAATTGTCAAACAGCCACGTCCGATAACGATCAGCCCACGCGCGATCGTTCTCGCGCAACGCCTTGCGCGAGGGGAGCTGTTAGTTTCCCCCTCGCCAGGTGAGGGGGACGGAGCGCCGCAAGGCGCAACCGTGATTGAGTGGCGCTGCCCGGCGCTGCTCGCAAGCAGCGAAAGGCCGCGCACGCCTTGCGGCGCTCCATCGCGGGATTTGTCGACCCCAGGACCGTGCTTCCGGGGACAGGCGCGATGCACTCCGCACCGCCGATCCGGCGGGCTTTCCCCCGCCTTCACCTGTCCCGCGTCCAGCCAACCAGCAAGTGGCAGAGCCCCGTAGTAGGCCCGGACGGCGACCCGGGGCGTCCCGGGCTTGCGGGTGCGAACCGCGCGCGCAGGACACCGCATCCTCGCTCCGCCTCATGAGCGCCCTCGAGAAGCGCCCCTCGTGAGCGAGGACGGGGTGATCATAAGCGACGTCGAAAACGCGGGGATTGCTATCCGCACTTTTTTTGCGGGGTGCGTCGCCCTGGATGGCTTCGTCGCAAAAGCTGCTCGCCATGACGCGTTGACGCCTGATTTTATTGATCGCTTTTTGGTCAGACACTCAGGATGACGTGGAACTTGGAGCTGCTCTCGCTCTGCCCTACCCGAACCGCCGGCGCCGCCATTCGATCAGCTTGGCGCTGACTTCGTCGGGCTTTTCCTGCTGGGTCCAGTGGCCGCAGTCGCGCACCAGATATTTCTCCAGATCCGGCACCAGCTTTTCCATGCCGTCGGCCGCGGACGGCGGCAGCACCGCGTCGTTCTCGGCCATGATCATCAGCGACGGCACCCGCACGATGAGATCGAGATCGGCCGAGCGCTGCCAGTTGCGCGTCATGTTGCGATACCAGTTGATGCCGCCGGTGAAGCCGGTGGCGCTGTAGGTATCGACGAACACCTGCTTTTCCTGCGGCGACAGGATCGGCTCGCGCGTGTCGCGGCTGGCGTCATAGGCCAGCACCATCTGCGGAAACGCCAGATTGGGTTTCGCCGCGTCGCCGTCGGCTGCCGCGAGGCCCTCGGCCACAACGCCCTGTTTGCGCGGCAGCGGCTTCTTCATGAAAACGTCGAAGGTCTGCTCTACCCGGCTGGCGAAGATCCGGTCCGGCTCGCGCGCCGGATCCTGAAACTGCACGATGTACATGCTGTCGCCGAACCGCTTGCGGAAAATTGCGACAGGATCGTTCGGCGGCCGCGCGGTGTGCGGGGTGTTGATGCCGACCACGCCGGCGACGCGGGTCGGATGCCGTAGCGGCATCTGCCAGACCACGAAGCCGCCCCAGTCGTGGCCGACGAAAATCGCCTTGTCGATGGCGAGATGATCGAGCAGCCCGACCAGATCGCCGGTGAGTTGCTCGATGTCGTAGGCCTCGACCGGTTGCGGCCGATCGCTTGCGCCAAAGCCGCGCTGGTCCGGCGCGATCACCCGGATGCCGGCTTCGCTCAGCGCCTTGATCTGGTGCCGCCAGGAAAACGCCAGCTCCGGCCAGCCATGGCACAGCACCAGCGGCGGGGTGTCGGTGGCCGGCCCGGCGTCGTAGTAGCCGATCCGGATTCCGTTGCTCGACGCAAATTGCAGCGGCGGCATCTCGATCATCGCAACTCCTCCCAACACATTCTTCGCCGCGCCTTCAGGCGCGTGCGCGATTACTTGGCCGGCTGTGGCCGCGCATAGGCGATGGCGAACGGACCGCCGCGCTCGAACGGCCGGAACGTGCCCTCCGGCTGCGCCAGCCGGTCGGCGACCGCCCACAGCACCGCCGCATTCACCGTGAGCCCGATGTGGCTGGCGAGACAGACCTCGATGTTTTCCGCGGTGGCCGACGGCTGCAGCACGCTGGTGCGCCAGTTCACGATGCCGTCGCCGCGCGAATAGATCGAGGTGGTCGGCACCGGCAGCGCGCCGGCCAGCGCCTGCAGATCCGCCGCCGCGACATTGTCGAGGCTCTCGCCGGACAGTCTTTCGTAGACCCACCGGCCATTGGTGGCGGTGAGATCACGCGCGAACGGGCTGCCGAGCGTGATGACGTTGCGTACCAGTTCCGGCCGGTGCAGCGCGAGATCGCGCGCATAGACGCCGCCGAGGCTCCAGCCGACCAGGCTGACCTTGCGGCCGGTGAGATCGTGGATCCGGCGCAGCCGTTCGTCGAGCTTGGCGCGCATCCCATAGACGCCGCCGATGTTGCGGCCGAGCCCCCAGGCGAAGCTGTGATAGCCGAGATGTTTCAAGAAGCGGCGCAGCAGCGCTGTGGACAGATCGCTCGCCAACAGTCCGGGCAGCACCAGCACCGGATGGCCATCACCCTTCGGCGCCTGCATCAACAGCGGCGCCAGCAGCAGGCTGGCGTTCAGCTCGAGCAGGCTGCGGGCCTCGGCCAGCAACAGCCCGAGGCTGGGCGGACGAAGCGGCGGCGTCGACGGCGCGGGATCGGGCATCGAGCCAGGTGAACCTCGCTGCTACTTCTTGTCCTTGGTCATGCTGCCGCCAAGGCCGGTCATCGTTACGAACATGTCTTGAAACCGCTCGGCGAGCTTGGGATCGAAGGTGAACCAGCTCTGCATCAGCGCCTCGGGCGAGACCTTGTCGATGTTGGCCGTCATCTGTTGCTGCAGCTTATCCATCACGGCAACCTGCATCGGCTGCACGTCGGGGAGACCGAAGAACTGCCGGGCTTCCAATGGCGTGCAATCGATCTCGACATTGACTTTCATATTCGCTCCTGACTGCTTTGATCGCCGCCCCGCCGAACCGGGCTGAACGGCGCGCGCAGTATCGCCGCGACAACCGGTGGGATGCAAGCGGTCTGAGATGCACGGCAGATCAGCCGAACCGCTCGACCGAAAACGGCTTCGGGTCGGCAAACGGCTGCTCGCCGGTGATCATTTCCGCCAGCAAGCGGCCGGTGGCGGGGCCGAGCGTCAGGCCGTGATGCTGATGGCCGAAGTCGAACCACAATCCGGGATGCCGCGGCGCAGGGCCCAACACCGGCAGCATGTCGGGCAGGCACGGCCGCGCGCCCATCCACGGTGTGGCCTCGATCGCTTCGCCAAGCGGAAACAGTTCACGCGCGAGCGGCGTCGCGCGTTCGATCTGCACCGGCGACGGCGGCGCGTCGCGGCGCGCGAACTCCGCGCCGGTAGTGAGGCGAATGCCCTTGTTCATCGGCGCCAGCAGATAGCCGCGGTCGGAGTCCAGCACCGGATGCCCGAGCACGGCGTTGCCGCGCGGCACGAAATGCTGGTGATAGCCGCGCTTGACGCCGAGCGGGATGCGATAACCGAGCTTGCGGAACACCAGGTCCGACCACGGCCCGAGCGCCACCACCACCTCGCGCGCGGCGACGCTGGAGCCGTCGGCCAACGCCAGCCGCCACAGCGCGCCGTCTTGCTCGAGCAGGCGCGCGTCGCCGTGACTGAACCGCCCGCCGTTGCGTTGGAACAGCGCGGCGTAGGCTTTCACCAGCGCACCGGGGTCGGGAATGAAGCCCGGCTCCGGCCAATGAATAGCGCCTGCAAACGGGCCGGATAGATTGGGCTCGCGCTGGGCGATGGCCTTGGCGTCGAGCACCTCGCCGTCGACGCCGAACGCACGCGCGCGCTCCAGCTCGGTGAGGCTGCGCGCCATCGAGGCCTCGGAGCGGAACAGTTTGGTCCAGCCGGTGCGGCGCAACAGCTGCGGCACGCCGGCCTGCTCGATCAAGGCTTCATGCTCGGTGAGGCTGCGCCGGATCAACGGCAACGCCGCCATCGCGCTGTGCAGCGACCGTTGCGGCGACGACGCCAGGAAATAGCGGATCAGCCACAGCAGATAGTCCGGCAGACCGGATAATTGGTAGTGCACGTCGGTGGAGCGGTTCAGCGAATAGCGCAGGAAGTGGCGCAGATCGCGCGGGAAGATGTAGGGGAACACCGAGGCGCATTCGATCAGCCCGGCATTGCCGTAACTGGTCTCCTCGCCGGCCTGGTCGTGCTTGTCGACCAGCACCACGTCGCGGCCGCGCTGCTGCAGATGCAGCGCCGCGCTGACGCCGACAACGCCGGCGCCGAGCACCAAAACATCAACTTTACGCTCAGTCATCACATTCCCCGCCGACGGCGGACGGCGCCCATCAGGTCGGGCTCAGTCCGAGCTCGGCGATTTCCTTGTTGCGGTCGGATTCAGCCTGCGCGCGGTGATCGGTACCGATCGCGACATACACCGCCGGCAGCACGAACAGCGTGAACAGCGTGCCGATCGACATCCCCGACACCACCACGAGGCCGATCGAGAACCGGCTGGCGGCGCCGGCGCCCGACGCGGTCAGCAGCGGCAGCAAGCCGGTGACCATCGCCGCCGTCGTCATCAGGATCGGTCGCAGCCTGACGCGGGCCGCCATCTCGATCGCCGAGCGCTTGTCGAGCCCTTCGTTGAGCTGCAATTCGCGGGCAAACTCCACCATCAGGATGCCGTGCTTGCTGATCAGGCCGATCAGCGTCAGCAGTCCGACCTGGGTGTAGATATTGATGGTGGCGACGCCGAAGAACAACGGGATCAGCGCGCCCGAAATCGCCATCGGCACGCTGATCAGGATCACCAGAGGATCGCGCAGGCTTTCGAACTGCGCCGCCAGCACCAGGAAAATGATGATCAGCGCGAAGCCCATGGTGATGGCCAGCTGGTTGCCTTCCTGGACGTATTGCCGGGCGTCCGCCAGATAGTCGTGGCCGAAGCCGGACGGCAGGTTCTTGGCCTGCGCTTCCAGGAAGTCGACCGCCTGGCCGACGGTGACGCCGGGCATCGGCACCGCCTGGAAGGTCGCCGAATTCAGCTGGTTGTAATGCGTCAGCGCGTTCGGGTCGGTCGCGGTCTCGATCGACACCAGCGTCGACAGCGGCACCTGCTGGCCGGTGGCGGTGGGCACGTAGTAATTCGCCAGCGAATCCGGCGACAGCCGCAGCGCGCGCGGCACCTGCGGAATCACCTGATAGGACCGGCCTTCGAGGTTGAAGCGGTTGGTGTAGTTGCCGCCGAGCAGCGTCGCCAGCGTATTGCCGATCTGCGACATGGTGATGCCGAGATCGTTGGCCTTGGTGCGGTTGATCTTGACCCGGACCACCGGTTGGTTGAAATCGAGATCGCTGTCGGCGACGATGAACAACCCGCTCTTGCGCGCGGCGTTCTTCAGCTTGACCATTTCCTCATAGACCGACTGGAATCCGTTGGTGGAATTGATCACCATCTGGATCGGCAGACCGCCCGGCCCGCCCGGCAGCGCCGGCAGGTTGAAGGCGAAGGCGCTGACGCCCTCGATCTTGCTGAGGTCGGCCTGCACCAACGGCTTCAGCTTGGTCGACGAGCGGGTGCGCTCGTCCCACGGCTTCAGCAGCATGCCGGCGATGCCGTTGCTGGGACCCGCGGTGCCGTTGATCACGAAGCGCAGATCGGTCTCCGGATATTTCGCGAACACCTTGTCGAGCTTGTCGCCGTAGAAATCGGTGTAGTCGATGTTGGCGTATTTCGGCGCCTTGACGACCGCGAACAGGATGCCCTGATCCTCTTCGGGGGCGAGTTCCTTGGACGTGTTCTGGTACAGAAAGCCGACCAAGAACAGGATCGCCACCGCGAACAGCGCGGTGACCGGACGATAGTCCAGCGAGCGGTCGAGCTGGCGGCCGTACCAGCGCGTGCAGGCGCTGAACACCGCGTCGACCTTCTTGCCGAACCAGCTCTGATCGTGCGGCCGCAGCAGCACCGAGCACATCATCGGCGACAGCGTCAGCGCGATCACGCCGGATACGATCACCGAGCCGGCCAACGTGAAGGCGAATTCGCGGAACAGCGAGCCGGTCAGCCCGCCGAGGAAACCGATCGGCGCGTACACCGCCGCCAACGTGATCGTCATCGAAATCACCGGGCCGACGATCTCACGGGCGCCCTGCAACGAGGCCTGGACTGGACTCTTGCCCTCCTCCAGATGGCGATGGATGTTCTCCACCACCACGATGGCGTCGTCGACCACCAGGCCGATCGCCAGCACCATCGCCAACAGCGTCAGCAGATTGATGCTGAATCCCATCACCATCATCAGGCTGCAGACGCCGATCAGCGACAGCGGAATGGTGACGACCGGGATGATCACCGAGCGGAACGAGGCCAGGAACAGGAAGATCACCACCACGACGATGCCGATCGCCTCGATCAGCGTCTTCTCCACCTCGTCGATCGAGGAACGAATGAACTTGGTGGAATCGTAGGCCACCTTCATCTTCAGTGACGGCGGCAGGTTGCGTTCGATCTCCGGGAACAGCTTGCGCACCCCGGTGACGATGTTGAGCGGGTTGCCCTGCGGCGTGGCCTGCACGCCGATGAAGATCGCGTGCTCGCCCGAGAAGGCGACGCTGGCGTCGGTGCTCTGCGCGCTGAGCTCGACGGTGGCGACGTCCTCCATTCGCACGAAGCCGCCGTCCTTGGCCTTCACCGTCATCCGCTTGAACTGCTCGACGTTCTGCAGGTCGGTGTTGGCGGTGACGTTGGAGACGATGAAATAGCCCTTGGTCTGGCCCGCAGCAGACTGGAAGTTGTTGGCGCGGATCGCCGCGGAGATATCGTCGGGCGACACCCCGCGTCCCGCCATCCGCACCGGATCGAGCCAGATCCGCATCGCGAAGGTCTGGCCGCCGAGAATATCTGCCGAGGCGACGCCGTCGACCGTCGACATGATCGGCTGCACCACGCGGGTGAGGTAGTCGGAGATCGCCGAGCCAGACAGTTCCTCGCTGGCGAAGCCGATATACATCACCGCGGTGGTCTGGCCGGTGGATTTCAGGATCACCGGGTCGTTGGCTTCCTTCGGGATCAGGTACTTGACCGAATTGACCTTGGACAGCACCTCGGTCAGCGCCTGGTTCGGGTCGACGTTGAGCTTGATGTAGACCGAGATCAGGCTCTGGCCCTGGGTCGAGGACGAGGTCATGTAGTCGACGCCTTCGGCGGCGGCCACCGCCTGCTCGATCGGCGTGGTGATGAAGCCCTGCATCAGTTCGGGCGAGGCGCCCGGATAGGTGGTGGTGATGGTCACCACGGTGTTCGACAGCTTCGGATATTGCCGGATCGGCAGGCTGGTCGCCGCCTTGAAGCCGATCAGCAGGATCAGCAGGCTGACCACGAGCGACAGCACCGGCCGCTTGATGAAGATATCGGTGATGGCCATCGCTGGTGCTCCTTGAGCGTCATCGGTTGAACCGGGATCGGTCGGCCCGGCGACGCAGCATCGTCTTGGGACTCCGGTTCCCGCTGACCGGGACCAGAATTGATCTCATGTGGCGTGATCGAGACCGGACCAGGCGATCGGCCTGGTCCGGCCGGAGTTAGTTCCGCGGCGTCGTCGCCGGAATCGGCGGCGCCGGATCCGTCGAAATCGCTACTGCGGCGCCGGATTGCAGCTTCAATTGGCCGACCGCGACCACGCGGTCGCCGGGCTTCAGCCCGCTCTGGATCACCGCCTGGCCGTTCGACCGATCGCCGGTGCGGACGAAGGTGCGCACCGCGGTCAGGCTCTCGGTGTCGTCCTCGGCCTTCTTCGGCGTGATCAGATACACCGCGTCGCCATACAGCGTGTAGTCGACCGCGGTCTCCGGAACGGTGATCACCGCCGGCTTGTCCGGCAGCACCACCGTGGTGGTGGCGAACATGCCGGGCTTCAGGATGTGGTCGGGGTTCTGGATCGTGGCCTGCACCCGGATGTTGCGGGTGTCGGTGTTGATCTGCGGTTCGATGGTGGTGATCTTGCCCTCGAACACCTTGCCCGGATAGGCATCGACCGCGACGCGCACCACCTGCCCGACCTTGAGCGTGCCGGAATCCTTCTCGGTGACGGTGAAGTTGGCATAGACCGCCGACAGATCGGTCAGCGTCACGATCTGGGTGCCGGCGGTGAGAAATTGGCCGACTTCGGCATGGCGGACGCCGAGCACGCCGTCGAACGGCGCGCGCACCAGCTTCTGCGAAATGATCGCCTCGGTCTTGGCAATGCCGGCATTGGCTTGGTCGAACGCGGCCTGCGCCGAATCCACCGTGGCCTGCGGCCCGAACTGGCGCGCCGCCAATTGCTTGGCGCGGTCGAGCGACAGTTGCGCGACGGTGGCCTGCGCCTTGAAGCTGGCGAGGTCGGCGCGGTCGGGTTCGTCGAACAATTGCACCAGCGGGCTGCCCGCCTTCACGACGGCGCCGGCGGTGAACATGATGTCGGTGATCCGGCCGTTGACGTCGGAGGTGACGTTGACCTGATGCACGGCGGCGAGGTCGCCGACCGCGATCAGCAGATTCGGGATCACCTGGGACTTGGCTTCGGCCACGGTGACGCTGGTCGGCGGCGGCTTATTGTTGGCGAAGAACTGCGCAATCATGTGATTGCGAAACGCGTTGAAGCCGACGATGCCGCCGACCAAAAGCGCCAGCAAGACGCCTACGATGATGAACCAACGGGTCATCCGTACCGGACGCGGGCGCGGTTTTTCCTCGAGGGCTCGCGCCGAATTTGGCGAGTCTGCTGCAATCGTCATGTCATGCACTTTCTGCCGGTGCCGGTCGCGTTTCGCTCACCGGCATGTCACGATCCATATGCGCGGCGATCGCCGCTTCGTTCAGTCCAATGCCGCGCAGGATGAATTCACATATCTGCCGCTCGAGATCGATGGCGTCGTCGTAGGAGAGACACGGCGTCGTCGGCAACCTCGAAAGCCCCGCCATCAAAACGGTGTGGTGGGCGAACCAGAACAGGTTCAACGGCTCGCGCCCTACCCGCGATGCCTCGCCCGACAGCACCGCGCGATCGAGAGAAGCCGTGAACACTGGTCCTATCAAAGCTCCTACTTTCTGGTAAAGAAGCCGCGCGAATTCGCCGTCATCCAGCTGACTGCTCATCATCAGTCTTAACCGTTGGGCATCTTCCTGGTCGGGCACTTCGCTGACATGCAGAAAATGCGCCACCATGCCGCGAACCAGAACGACCAGGGTTTGCGTCGACGGCTCCAGGCCGAGCAGGCCATGCATCGCCGGCGCCGCCTCGCATTCCTCCGCCAGGATTTCGGCATAAAGCGCCGATTTGCTCGGGAAATGCTTGAACAGCAATCCTTCGGAAATCGACGCCGCCGCCGCGACGCTCTTGGTGGTGGTTCCGGCGAAGCCGTGGCGGGCGAAACAGCGCTTCGCCGCGCTCAGGATCAACTCCCGGCGCAAATCACTCGTCATTCGCAACGTGCTCATCGTCGTGAGTAAGCACTCACCTTAGATGGTGTCAAGCCGAATGCTGCGGCGCACTAAGATGTGATCGATCATGGAGGGCGTTTGCGACCGGCGGTTTACGGTTTGGTGACGACGCCCGCGCGCCAGGAAAGCCGCGTGGGCGCGGTTGCATTCCGTAGCTGACACTGCGCAGCATGAGCCCCGGCGACAAAGCTGCCGCCGGCCGGGTCTCCGAGAGGTCGAGACGCCGTGGCGCGGCCTCGGTGAGCGCCGACCCAACCCGACATGGCTCGCCTATTTACTAGTATACGGCTTCCCATGTGACCCGCTGCAGCAGCCTCAATCGCGCGCTGCGGAAAATTTCAGCGATATACGAACGTAACCAGTGGTAGTGTAAAAGACGCAATCGCCGTCAGTCCTCAGGGGCCGAAGTCACCCACACCAATCCGGAACAGTTATGCAGGCTCTTTTTATCGGACAAACCTATATCGACGTCACCTTCATCACCGATCACATGCCGACAGGAGACGAAAAGCACGTAGCCTCCGACTATGCGGTGTCGTTCGGCGGCAATGCGGTGACCGCGGCGTTCTGCTGCGCCAAACTCGGCATCGAGCCGGACGTGATCGCCACCGTCGCGAATGACTGGCTCGGCCGGATGTTTCAGGACATGACGGCGAAGTACGGTATCTCGGTGCACCCGCGCAAGGTGAAGACCTCGTCGCTGTCGTTCATCATGCCGAAGGACGGCAAGCGCGCCATCGTGCGCTGCCGCGACGACGAGCATATTCATCCTTATCCGGTGCTCAACCTCGGCGGCTGCCGCGCACTACATGTCGATGGCCATCAGCCCGATGCCGCGATCCATTACGCCCAGCTGTGCCGCGAGGCCGGCATCCTGACCTCGCTCGACGGCGGCGGGTTGCGCTCCAACACCCATGAGCTGTTGGAATTCATCGACGTCGCGATCGTCGCCGAGCGGCTCTGCGAGCAGATGAATCTCAGCCCGGAGGCGATGCTGGACTATCTGAAGGACCGCGGCTGCAAGATCGGCGGCGTCACCCGAGGCGAGCGCGGCCTATTGTGGTTCGACGAAACCCGCCAGACCCGCACGCTGCCGGCTTTCAAGGTGCCGCACGCCCGGGTGCTCGACACCAACGGCGCCGGCGACGTGTTTCACGGCGCCTATATCTACTCGTATCTCAGCCACCCGTCATGGAGCTGGAACGAGCATTTCCACTTCGCGCAGGCGGCGGCAACCTTCAAGATCCAGCATCTCGGCAACGAGGCCGGGCTGCCGACGTTGGCCGACATCGACGTGGTCCAGCAGGAGTTCGCCGCCACGGCGTAACCGCGGCGGAGCCTCTGCCCTGCGGCAGAGGCTCGCCTGCCGGCGCTCAGGCCAGCGCTTTTTTCAGGTCGAAGCTGAGATCGACCGCCTGCTCCGGCGTGATCGAGCGGCCGGTCGGCAGCATCTTGCGGCCGAACACGTGGTCGGCGGCGCGGTTGACCGATTCGATGCCGATCAGCTTGCCGTCCTTGTAGCAGAACGCCGAGAACGACCGCTCGGCGACGCTGCCGCGCACCACCACCTGGTCGAACCCGGCGGTGAGCCCGGCGATCTGCAGCTTGTCGTCGCCCTGGTCGCTCCAGAACCACGGATAGCCATCATAGGTCTTGGCGTCGCCGGTCAATCGCGCGGCGACGCAGCGCGCCTGGTCGGTGGCGTTCTGCACCGACTCCAGCCGCATCAACTCGCCGAACCGTTCGCTGGCGAACAGCGCGCAATCGCCAATCGCCGAGACGTTCGGGTCGGCGGTCAACAGCTGCTCGTTGACGATCACGCCGGACGCGGTAGGCAGTTCGGCCGCGGCGGCGAGTTCGACATTGGGAATGACGCCGACACCGACCACCACGAGGTCGGCCTCGATCCGGCGGCCGTCTGAGAGGCTGACGCCGCTGACTTTGCCGTCGGTAGCCTCGATTTCAGTGGCGCGGACGCCGTAATGGATGCGGATGCCGGCCGCGGTGTGGCGATCGTGGAAGTAGGCGGAAATCTCCGGGGTCACCGCGCGCGACATCACCCGCGGCGCCAGTTCGAGCACGTCGACTTCGAGTCCCTTCGAGCGCGCGGTGGCGGCGAATTCCAGCCCGATGAAGCCGGCGCCGATCACTACCGCGTGCTTGCGCAGCGGCATCCGCTGCCGCACCAATTCGCTTTCGTCCATCGTGCGCAGATACAGCACGTCCTCGAGCGTCGCATTGGGCACGTCGAGCAGCCGGTTGCGCGCGCCGGTGGCCAGCACCAGGTGGCCATAGTCCAGCGAATTGCCGGAGCCGAGCAGCAGTTTGCGCGCCGCACGATCGATCGAGACGACGCGATCGGAGACCAGCTCGATATTTTGCTCGGTGAAGAATTTTTCCGGCCGGAACATCAGCGAGTCCGGCGCGCCCTCGCCCTTCAGATAGGCTTTCGACAACGGCGGGCGTTGATAAGGCAGATGTTTCTCGTCGTTGATCAGCACGATGCGGCCGGCGAATTTGGCCTGGCGCAGCGATACGGCGACTTGAAAGCCGGCGTGTCCGGCTCCCACGATCAAGACCGGTCCGGTCATCGTCATACTCATGTTGTTAGGGTGCGAATTTCTGGCTGTGTGAACAGCGTGTGACGGGCGAACAGAAGCGGCCTGCCTCTAGCACAAACCCGGCCCGATTGTGAGCTTTTCGCCGCCGGCGGCGATCTGCGAGATTAGACTAAAGTACCGACGGCGGCCCGCCGGCGCCGCTCACGCGGCATTCAATAAGGTGGCGGCTGGCGATCCAACACCTCGCCCCGGGCGCCCTCCAGCAGGTCCAACTCCACCACCTCGATCACCAGCGGTCCGCGGCGGCGCACGACCTCGCCGACCTTTTCGATTCGGGCAAACGCCGCCTTCAAATCCGGCAACTCGGCGGCGTTGGTCTCCCCCACCAGCAACAGCTTGCCGGAGAGCAAGCCGGGATCCGGCTCCGGGGCGTTGACCCAGCGCATCCGCTGGGTGCGTTGCGCCACGCATGTCGCCTTCGGCAGATAGAAGGCGAGCCACGCCGTGTTGCCATAGTCGTCGGCCAGCACGCAGCCGGCGCCGACGCGCGCCCGCACCGCTTCGATCTCGGCGGCCATTTGCACCACGCCGACGCCGACCGTGCGCACCGTGGCGTCGCGGCGAAAACCGGTCAGCAGGCCGGTATTGGCCTGCACCGCGGCGATCGCGAACAGAGCCACCCCGGTCGGCGCCGCCCAGCGCGCGCAGAACGCGACCACACGCCGCGTCAGCGGCCGCCAATCGACGCGATGCACCGCAACCGCGGCGGCGATCGCGAAGGCCGGATAGATCGGGCTCAGCCAATTGGCCTCGACCCTTGCGTGGAAGGCGTGCCAGGCGAAATAGCCGGTGATGATCCAGACCGTGGCATTGAGCAGCGCGCGCGACGCCGGCGCCCCGCTGCCGCGGCGCCACAGCGCATAGAGCCCGTAGCCGCCGAGCACGAACACCAGCGGCGTCGCCAGCGCGAACTGCGTCGGCAGCAATTCGGCGAGGTAGCCCGGCCTGAAGCTTTCGATCCGGGCGCGCCCGAGTTGCTTGATGAACGACACCCACTGGTGATCGGCGTTCCAGACGATCACCGGCGCGAACATCAAGAGCGCGATCAGACCGCCGAGGTAAGGCCAAGGCGATCGCAGCCAGTGCCGCAGCTGAGGCACCGCGACCAGCCAGATCAAGATCACCGGGCCAAAAAACATCGCGGTGTATTTTGATAACAGCGCCGCGCCGACCGCTGCGCCGACGCCGAGCCACCACGCGCCGCGCCCGGTCGAAAGCACCTTGGCGAGGCCGTACAGCACGAAGCTCGAGGCGACCAAGAGCGGCGCATCCGGGGTGACGATGGTGGTGCCGGCGGCCGCCATCAGCGTGGCGTTGAACATCACGGTCGCGGTCGCGGCGACGCGGCGGTCGTCAAACAGCATTTCGGCGGAACGAAACACCGCCCAGCTCATCGGCAGTCCGAGCAGGATCGAAACCAGCCGGACGCCGAACTCGGTGTCGCCGGCGATCAGGGTGCCGAGCCGGATCACCACCGCCACCATCGGCGGATGGTCGTAATAGCCCCCCGCCAGATGCTTCGACCACATCCAGTAATAGGCTTCGTCGAAGGTCAGCGGCGTGACCGCGCCGACGAATAGCCGCAGCGCCACCAAGCCGACCACAGTCAGCGCGGTGAGCCGCGCCAGTCGCTGCTCGGTCATCGCCGGGTCATCGCTTTCGCCAGACGAACAGCCCGGACATCGCGTAGTTCCACACCACGCCCATCAGCGCGCCGGCCGCCCCCGCCAGCCACCAGATCGGCTGCTGGTTGTAGACCGAGAAGGCGACGCCGACATTGGCGAGCAGGCCGACGCTGCACACCAGATAGAACAGCAACAGCCCGCGCAGGATGCGCGCGCCCTTCAGCCGCTGGTCGCGATAGGTCAGGAAATTGTTGAGCAGGAAGTTGCTGGTCATGGCGAGCAGCGCGGCGATGCCCTGTGCCTCGGCGAACGGCACGTCCAGCAGTTCGAGCACGACGTACAGCCCGGCGAAATGCACCAACAGGCCGATCGAGCCGACCATCGCGAACAACAGGAAGCGCAGCGAGACGATGTCGTTGGTGAATTTCGCCAACACCAGGCCGAGGAAATCCAGCATCACCATGGAGTCGAGCTTGCTCTCGCCATGCAGGCGGGTGGCAAAGGTATAGGGAATTTCCACAATGCGCAGCGCGCCGTGCGCGGTGGCGATGACGTCGAGCAGGATCTTGAAGCCCTGGGTCGACAATTGCGGCGCCAATTGCTCGAAGCGCTCGCGCCGGATCATGAAGAAACCGCTCATCGGATCGGCGACGTCGATCCGCAGCACGCGCTTGGCCACCTCGGTCGCCAACGCGCTGGCGCCGGCGCGATGTTTGTTGAAACTGTCGGCGCTGCCGCCTTCGATATAGCGGCTGCCGATCACCAGATCGGCTTGGCCCGCCTGCAGCAGCCCGAGCATCTTCGCCAGTTGGGTCTCGTCGTGCTGCAGGTCGGCGTCGATCACCGCCACATAGGGCGCGCTGGACGCCAGGATGCCCTCGATACAGGCGCCGGACAGCCCGCGTCGGCCGATCCGGCGGATGCAACGCGCCCGGGAATCGCCGCTGGCCAACCCGCGCACCACGTCGCTGGTGCCGTCGGGCGAGTTGTCGTCGACGAACACCGCCTCCCAGGCGATCCCGGACAAGGCAATCTGCAGCCGCTGAAACAGCGGGGTCACATTGTCGCGCTCGTTGAAAGTGGGCACGATGACGGACAACTGCAGCGGACCTTGGGTGTGCGGCGGGGTCATGCTGCTCGGTCTGACGGTTTCATTCATGGCGCCAGCATATATCTGTGGCGCCGGACGATGCCAAGGCGGCCACAGAGTTGCCGGATTAGATCTTGCGCAGGGGATGTTGGGGGAATCGGGTGGTCGGACCCGCAGGCGCCGATAAAATCGGCCTTAAAATGCTAACGACCACGAACAACAGGTGCGCGTACATCCGGCGCTCCCTGATTATTCTGTGGTCGTTCCAGCGCCGGATGCTGGGAAGCATCGACGTCGCCGTTAAATGCTAGATGGGGGCGGTCAGGCGATTGCGCAAGGGGCAACACGATGGCAGGCAAAATCCACATCGGCATCGGGGGTTGGACCTTCGCGCCGTGGCGCGGGGTATTTTATCCCGAGAAGCTGCCACAGGCGAAGGAACTCGGCTACGCCGCCTCGCAGCTGACCTCGATCGAAATCAACGGAACCTTCTACGGCTCGCAGAAGCCAGAAAGCTTCCGCAAATGGGCCAGCGCGGTGCCCGACGGTTTCGTATTTTCGCTGAAGGGGCCGCGCTTCGTCACCAACCGCAAGGTGCTGGCCGAGGCCAGCGACAGCATCGACCGATTCTACCGCTCCGGGGTGCTCGAACTCGGCGACCGGCTCGGCCCGGTGCTGTGGCAATTCGCGCCGACCAAGAAATTCGACGCCGGGGATTTCGCCCGATTCCTCGATCTGTTGCCGCGGCACCTGGAAGGCCGCGCGCTGCGCCATGTGGTGGAGGTCCGGCACGACAGCTTCTGCGTGCCGGAGTTCATCGCGCTGCTGCGGCAACACGGCGTTCCGGTGGTGTTCTCGGAACATGCGACTTATCCGGCGATAGCCGACTTGACCGGCGACTTCGTCTATGCCCGGCTGCAGAAAGGCCAGGAGACGGTGAAGACCGGCTATCCGCCGAAGGCGCTCGACGCCTGGGGCGAGCGGCTGCAAATGTGGGCCAAGGGCGGCGAACCCGCCGATCTGCCGCGCGTCGACAAGACCAAGCCGAAAAAGCAGCCGCGCGACGTGTTCGCCTATGTGATCCACGAGGCCAAGCTGCGCGCGCCGGCGGCGGCGATGGCCTTGATCAAGCGCGTGACCTGACCTGCCGGCCAACGAAGCTCGGGGCATCGCATGGCCAAAGCCGGCAAACCGTTGTTCACCATCGGCTACGAGCAGACCCCGGCGCAGGCGGTGCTCGACGAATTGCAGCAGGCCGGCGTCAAGCTGTTGGTGGACGTCCGCGCCGTCGCAGCGTCGCGCCGCCCGGGGTTTTCGAAGCGGCAACTTGCCGCCGGGCTCAATGAGCGCGGCATCGGTTATCTGCACCTGCGCGACCTCGGCACGCCGAAGGACGGCCGGCAGGCTGCACGCAGCGGCCGGTTCGAAGCGCTGCATGCGATCTACTCCGCGCATCTGGCCACGCCGCAGGCCAAGGAGCAACTCGACGAACTGGCCTCGCTGGTGGGGAAATCCGGTCCGGTCTGCATCCTGTGCTACGAGCGCGACCACCGCCAGTGCCACCGGCAATGGATCGCGGAGCGGATCGTGCAGCGCGATGGTGTCACGGTGCAGAACCTGCTGCCGTCGCAGCTCTGAATCTTTCGCAACGTTCGCCGATCGTTCACGTCCCGTGGCTGGACGCCCGCCGCACTACACGCTCTAATTGCAATTGGAAGTGGGGTCGACTGATTTGAGTGGGGCGTGCGTTGCGTGGCGTCGGCGTAGGGCTGCTGGGCGTCGTGGCTGCGGTCGTGATTGGCAGCAGCGCCGGCGGCGTGGCCGCGCAGGAAGCCGCGATCGATGCGCCGATCGCCGACCCGCTGAGCGGCGGCAGCCGGCCCGAGCAATTCCTGCTGTTCGCCGGCGTCGACCTGTGGCACGCCAGCGTCGCGAATTATGCCGGCCTGCATTGGGCGCCGGCGGGCCTCCACAATGACGGCGTGTTTGCCCGGTTGTTGCTGTCGCGTAATTTCGAACGCTATGGCGCCACCAGCACCATCATCTTCCGCGGCGCGCTGCTCGGCGGCGTCCGCTTCAAGCGCGGCGGGTTCGAAGTGAAGCTGATGGCCGGCCCGGAGCTGGAGAATGCCGATCCGACCTCGCCGTTCGATCAGTTGCGCGGCACCAGGCTCGGGCTGCAGGCTGCCGCCGAGACCTGGTGGCAGCCGACGCCGGAACTGCTGCTGGCCACCTCGCTCACCTTGACGGCGCACGGCAACGGCAACGGCTATGGCGGACGCGTCGCGGCAGGCTGGCGGCTGCTCGACCAGGCCTGGATCGGCCCGGAAGCCTCCGCGTTCAGCGACCATTACAGCACGCAATATCGCGTTGGCCTGCATGTCACCGGGTTGCGCGTCGAAGGCTTGGAATGGTCCGCCGCCGCGGGTTATCTGGAAGACGGCTTTGCACGCCGCGGCGGCTATGGCCGGATCGGCATGTTGCTCCGGCAATAATCCCGACCAAGCCGACCGCGAGATTGCTATCGAACATGACTTCCGTCGGACGATCGACCGCGCAGAGATTGTCGATCGAGGCGGTGGTTCCACCCGCCGAACGGGAACGCCCGACGCCGCCCTGCATTAGGCCAACGAGCCATCATGGCCGAGGGAGAGCGCGATGCCATCACCGGAATGGATTTGGGGAATTGCGATCGTCATTTTGGGCGGCGCGCTGGCCTACGGGCTGATGCGGGCGCGCGGCCGCACCCCGACCGAGAAACGCCAGACCGACATCGCCACCAAGGAAGGCTATCGCGCCGAGGATCTGCAGCAGAAGTCCAAACCGCTGCCGGAGTAGAACATCGGCCGCTGGCTATTTGTGAAACTTCAGCCCGTCGACGATCTTGTCGATCACCTTGCGGTCGGCGCGCATGGCGAGGCCGACCAGGTTGAGATCGCCGCGCGCCACCGCGCGCACAGCCGCCCGATTGGCTTCATCGTGCGTGGTGTTGAACATGTCTTCGGTGTAGATCGCAGGCGTGACGCCGCGCGCCAACGCGCGCTCCAGGGCCCGAGTTAACGCAGGTCGCTCGCCGCCATAAATCAGGATCGGCTGTCCGATCAGCGCCAGATACGGCGTGTCGGACCCGTCCTGGTATGGCTCGCCGACACATTCCGGAAACGCCGCGGCAATGCCGCTGGTCAGGAAGGCGGCGACATTGAGCTTTTGCCAAGCTTCGAGGTCGGTGCGGATCACCACCGCAATCTTGGTATCGAACTGCATGATCCAAGATTAGCCGCGACCGCCCGCCGCTGTCACCCCTTGGCGTCGCAGGCCCAAGCGCGGATCACGCATTCCTTGCCGCCGAATTCGTAGCATTTGCGGGTGGCCTCGTTGAGCGAGGATGAAATCTTCGGCTTCACGGCGTAGCCATGGGCGCCGCAGGGATTCTTCAAATCGATCGACAGCGCGGCGCAGGCACGTCTCATGGTCAACGTGGTGCAATCTCCCTTGCATTGCTTGCGCGCGGCGGCGATCGCTGCGGCCTCCACGGGATAGTCGAAGGCCTGGCCATAGGCGCCGCATTTGCCGACGGCAAATGCGCCCGCGGCCGGCGCCGGCGTGACCAGCATCAGCTGCGCGATCAGCAGCGCCACAACACCCAAAAGCGCGCCCCCGCGCGCGGCGTCAAAAAACGTCATCGTCCCCTCCCCCGAAGGCTAGCCTCCGGGGAATCTAGGGAATGGTCGTTTCAACTTGGTGAACAACGGCCGACGGCCGCGGATGCCGTTGTTGTCAAATAGCTGTCACTTCACCACCCGGAATGGCTCCAAGGCGTCTGCCAGATGGTCCCGCATCTGCCATCGCAGCCGGCCCGGCTGCGCGAAGCCAAGGTCGACACCCATGATGACCAGGCGCAGCGCATTCCAGCGTCGAAACGGAAAGAAAGCGCACGAGATAGTTGCAACGATGGTGGATATATATTATGGGTAGCTTATTATCAGTAGTCATTATAGGTCGCCAGACCAGCAACGATGGAGTTTTGCCATGCTCCGTATCGTCAAGACGTTTCTCGGACTGATCGCATTCGCAAGCTGTTGGTTGACGTTGTCCGCTGCAGCGCAGGCGCAAGTCAGTTGGACCTGGACCAATCAGTACGGCTCGGTTCTCGCGATCACCACTTACAATCAAAGCAACGGCGCAATTACCGGCACCTATACCAACAAAGCCGCCGGCAGTTGCGACGACGGCAAGCCGCAGGCGGCGGCCGGCTGGCTCGCGGCCGGCAACACCGGCTCCGCGATCAGCTTTTCGGTCAATTTCGCCGGCTGCAGTTCAACCACGGTCTGGACCGGGCAGTTGAACAGTAACGCGGGATTCCAGGGGCTTTGGCTGCTGTCGCTGGCCGAGCCGGTGGCTTGGAACGGCATCAGCGCCGGCGCCGACACCTTCACCTTTTCGAGCGGCGACAAGGCGAAGCTGTTTTCCGGGAGCGCTGACGCCGCGAAAATTTCAGCGACCGGCAGCGAGAAGCTTTCCAATACCAAGAAATAACATCGTCGCGGTTGCGTCGCGCGCCGTACTGCGCTGAGCCGCACGGCGCGTTGATGCCTCACTGAGTTCGATTCACTGAGTTCGACTCACTCAGTTCGACTCGCTCAGTTCGACTCGCTCAGTTCGACTCACTGCCGCCTGGCGTCTTCCAAGGCCTGCGGCGTGTCGATGTCGAGGAACGCGCCGGCGCCGTCGACTGTCACTTCGGCCACGGCTTCGCTGTGCTTGGCGATCAGGTGACGGGCGCCGATGTCGCCGTCCAGCGTCATCAGTTCGGCGAAGAACCGCCGCGACCACAGCACCGGATTGCCGCGGCGGCCGTCGCTGACCGGCACCGCGATCAGCGCGCCGCGATCCGGCGCGAAGGCGTCGATCAGCCGATCCAGCAGCCGGGAATCGACCAGCGGCATATCGCCGAGGCAAATCACCGCGCCGTCGGCCGCGGTCGGCACGGCGGCGATGCCGGCCTTCACCGAGGAGGCAAGACCTTGCGCGAAATCCGCATTGTGCACCAGACGCACCTTGAGCCCGCGAAGCGCGGCTTCGACCTTGTCGGCCTGATGGCCGGTGACCACGATCACCTCGCCGGCTTTGGAGGCCAACGCCTGGTCCACCACGATCCGCACCAGCGGCGTGCCGTTGAGTTCGGCCAATAATTTGTTCGGCCCGCCCATCCTTGTCGAGCGGCCAGCGGCCAGCACGATCGCCGCGACCTGATGGCTGCCGTCGGCGTCGAGCGGCACCCGCGGCTGCGGCCGCGTCACGATCTCCATCAGCAATCCCCCGACGCCGAGCCCGGTGATGTCGTCGCGCGTCACAGCAAGACCGGCCAACAGCCGCATCAGCACCCAGTCGAAACCATTCTCCACCGGCGAGCGCGCGCAGCCCGGCGCACCCAGCACCGGCACGCCTTGCGCTTGTCCGATCAGCAACAGATTGCCGGGATCGACCGGCATGCCGAAATGCGCGATGCTCCCGCCGATACGGTCGATCGCCGCCGGGATGACGTCGCGGCGGTCGGCGATCGCCGAGGCGCCGAACACGATCACCAGCTCGGCTTTGAGCGTGAGCATTTCGCGGATCGCCGCCGCCAGCGCGGCCTGATCGTGCGGCACGCGGCGCTCGGCGATGATGGTCGCACCCGCCGGCGCCAAGCGCTCGGCGGTGACCCGCAGCGTCTTGTCGATCACTTTCGACGCCAATCCAGGCAGCTGCGTCGCCACCACGCCGACCCGCTTGATGCGATACGACGCGATCTTCAGCGCGCCACCGCCGGCCGCCGTCACCGCGGCATCGCGCAGGCTGCCGGCGACGCCAAACGGAATGATCTTCACGGTGGCGATCATCTCGCCCTCGACCACCGGCTTGAACGCCGGCAAGGTGGCGAAAGTGATCGCCTCGTCGACCCGGTTGATGCGATCGACACAATCGCGATCGACCACCAGCACGCCGGCCTGCCCCGCGAACAGATTGGCGCGGCCGGTGACGGCACGCTCGACATGGACGCCTGCGCCCGCCACCGCCTGCGCGACGCTGGCCGCGGCGACGTCCTCGGAGACGTCGCCTTGCTCCAATTGCACCACGACGATGTCTTTGACGCCGGCCGCCGTGAGCGCAGCCACTTCGGCATCGCCGATCAGCGTGCCTTTCTTCAACACCAGCGTGCCTTGGCGCAGCGTGTGCACGGTGACGCCGCCGATCGCGTCAACGGGTGCGACGGGGCCGAACTTCACGACGCGCTCGCTTTCGGCAGCCGCAACGTCGCGGTGATCTCCGCCATGATCGCCACTGCGATTTCCGACGGCGACACCGCGCCGATGCTAAGCCCGATCGGCGCGTGAATTTTCGCGATGTCGGCCTCGGAGGCGCCCTGCGCCTTCAAGCGCTCGGCGCGTTTGCCGTGGGTCTTTCGCGACCCCAATGCGCCGATGTAGAAGCAGCCGCGGGCGAAGGCATGCAGCAGCGCCGGATCGTCGATCTTCGGATCGTGCGTCACCGCGACGAAGGCGGTGTAAGCATCGACGTTGAGCGGCGGCAGCGCCACCTCCGGCCACTCCGCCACCAACGGCACGTCGGGAAAGCGTTCGGCGCTGGCAAAGGCGGTGCGCGGATCGATCACGGTGACGTCGTAGCCGAGCGAGCGCGCCAACGGCGCCAAAGCCTGGCTGATATGCACCGCGCCGACGATGACCAGCTTGGCGGTCGGCGCATGGACGTTGAGGAACAGTTTTTTGCCGTCGACCTCGATGGCGCCGCTCTTGCCCATCCGCAATTGTTTGCTGAGCGCATCAGCCAGCGGATCGGCGGCGATCTCGGCCGCCTTCACCAACCGCTGCTCACCGCTCCTGATGTCGGTGACCACGATGACCGGCCGCCGCGCGGCGCGCTCGGCGTTCAGTTCGGTC
The DNA here is from genome assembly GCF_000013745.1 of Rhodopseudomonas palustris BisB18. Classification (GTDB taxonomy): domain Bacteria; phylum Pseudomonadota; class Alphaproteobacteria; order Rhizobiales; family Xanthobacteraceae; genus Rhodopseudomonas_A; species Rhodopseudomonas_A palustris_F. The sequence continues at coordinate 1,769,465 of NC_007925.1, read as the reverse complement.
AGCGTCGCAAGCTCCACGGCTACGACACCTTCTCGACGAACACCCGGATGGTGCCGCCGCAGGACAGGCCGACCTGCCAGGCGGTCTCGTCGGCGACGCCGAATTCCAACAGCTTCGGCGCTCCGCTCAGGATCACGTCGAGCGCTTCGGTGACCACCGCGCCCTCGACGCAGCCGCCCGACACCGAGCCGAGAAACGTGCCGTCGTCGTTGATCACCAGGCTGGAGCCGGCCGGTCGCGGCGCCGAGCCCCAGGTCTCGACCACGGTGGCGAGCGCGACACCATGGCCGGCATTGCGCCAGTCCTCGGCGGCTTGCAGAATGTCGTCGTCGCGATTGAGCATGGCGCACTCTTTCTTCAGGCCGCGGACCGGATCAGCGCGCGGTGATGCACCGGCGGCGGCGCCGACAGCGCGGCGATCAGCGCCTGCATCGAGGTCAGATTATGCACCGGGCGGAATTCGTCAACGTGCGGCAGCATCATTTTGATGCCCTGCGCCTTGGCCTCGAAGCCGCCGAACCGCAGCAGCGGGTTGAGCCAGATCAGCCGCCGGCAGGAGCGATGCAGCCGATCCATCTCGAACGACAGCTTGGCATCGGCCTCACGCTCCAGCCCATCGGAAATCAGCAACACGATGGCGCCCTGCCCCAGCACGCGGCGGGCCCATTGCTTGTTGAAGACGTGCAGCGACGCCGAAATCCGCGTGCCGCCGGCCCAATCTTCCACCGCCGACGAACAATTCGCCAGCGCCTCGTCGGGATCGCGCTCGCGCAGCGCGCGGGTAACGTTGGTGAGCCTGGTGCCGAACAGGAACACCGAGACGCGCTTGCGGGCGTCGGTGATGGCGTGCAGGAAATGCAGGAATAGACGCGTATATTCGCTCATCGAGCCGGAGATATCGAGCAGCGCCACGATCGGCGACGGCTTGTCGATGCGGCCGAGCTTGCGGATGTCGACGATATCGCCGCCGGTGCGCAAGCTGCCGCGCAGCGTTCGGCGCAAATCGAGCCGCAAGCCATGCGGATCCGGCGCGTGACGCCGCGTGCGCAATTCGGCCTGCGGCAATTTCATCTGCGCGATCGCCCGGGTCACCTGCGCGATCTCCGCGGCGCTCATCTGCGCGAAGTCTTTCTTCTGCAGGATTTCCTTGTCGGACACCGATAACCGCAATTCCTGCTCCTGCGCTTGCGGCACCTCGTGGCTGGTCGGCTGCGCCAGCGCGTCTTGCACCCGGCGCGCCGCCGGCTTCGGCTTTTTCTTGGCGTGGTCCGGCAGCGGGATGGAATCCAGCATGTGCTTCCAATCCTCGGCGGCACGGAAGAACAGCGCGAAGGCCTGCGCGAACACTAATGAATGCTCATGGCGCTTGACGAAGATCGCCTGCAGCGTGGCGTAGAAATCACCGCGATGGCCGACCTCGATCAGCTGCAGCGCGTTCAAGGCGTCGATCACCGCGCCCGGCCCGACCGGCAGCCCGGCGGCGCGTAGCGCGCGGGCGAAGCCGACGATGTTGTCGGCCATCTTGCCGGTGGGCGGATTGAGGTGATCGATGTCGGTCATGCAACTCGCCTTTGACTCCCGGTTCTCGATTGCAGCGGTGCGCCCGCAACGCTGGCAGCCTGCTCCCTCCCCCGCTTGCGGGGGAGGGAGCCCGTTTCCGCTGTGGTCAGCCCAGCGGCCAGACTTCGACGATCACAGCAATCCTCACTCCGCCGTCGCTTCCTTCAGCACCTTCTGCAGCGTGTCGCCCTGCATCCTTGCGATGTCGTCCTGATACTTCAACAGCGCGCCGAGCGTATCGCCGACCACCTGCGCGGTCAGCGCGCGGGCGTCGAGTTCGGTCAGCGCGGTGGCCCAGTCGAGAGTCTCGGCAACGCCGGGCGATTTGTAGAAATCTTGCTCGCGCAAGGCCTGCACGAACCGCACCACCTGCTGCGACAAGTTCGCGGAAATATTCGGCACCCGGGATTTGACGATCGCCAACTCGCGCTCGGCTGAGGGATAATCGACCCAGTGATACAGGCAGCGCCGCTTCAGCGCATCGTGGATTTCGCGGGTGCGGTTTGAGGTGACTATGACGATCGGAGGGGTCGGCGCCTTGATGGTGCCGAACTCAGGAATCGTCACCTGGAAATCCGAGAGGATTTCCAAAAGATAAGCCTCAAACGCTTCGTCGGCGCGGTCGAGTTCGTCGATCAACAGCACCGGAGCGCCGTTGACGTCCGGCTCCAGCGCCTGCAGCAGCGGCCGCTTGATCAGATAGCGCTCGGCGAAGATGTCGCTGGAAAGCTGCTCGCGGTCGGTGTCGCCGGCGGCTTCCGCGAGCCGGATCGCGATCATCTGCGCGGCGCTGTTCCACTCGTACACCGCGGAAGCGATATCGAGGCCTTCGTAGCATTGCAGCCGGATCAGCTTGCGGCCGAGTGCTGCCGCCAGCACCTTGGCGACCTCGGTCTTGCCGACCCCGGCCTCGCCTTCGAGAAACAACGGCCGGCCCATCCGCAGCGCTAGAAACGTCACCGTGGCAAGCTGGCGCTCGGCGAGATAGCCTTGGCTGGTCAGAAGCTCCAGCGTGGCGTCGACGGATCCGGGCAAGGCGGTGGCTGTGGTCATCGCGTGCTACCCCGCCGACGGCTGGGTCGGGTCGGGCTCCGGCAGTTCCTTCTCCGGCTTGGCGTTGGCGGCTTCGACCGCGCGCTTGGCCAGCACGCCAATCAGATGCGCGCGATATTCCGCGCTGCCGTGCAGATCGCTGTTGAGGCCGTCGGCGTCGACGTGAAGCCCCTCCAACGCCTTCGGCGAAAACCGCTTCTTCAAGGCCTCCTCGAAACTGGCGACGCGGAACACGCCCTCGGAGCCGGCGCCGGTCACGGTGACGCGAACGTCGGACGGCCGCTTGGCGACGAACACGCCGACCAGCGCGTAGCGCGAGGCCTGGTTGCGGAATTTGATGTAGGCGGCCTTCTTCGGGATCGGGAACTGCACCTTGGTGATGATCTCGTCGGGCTCCAGTGCGGTCGAGAACAGGCCCTGGAAGAACTCTTCCGGCTTCAGCCGGCGCTTGTTGGTGACGATGGTAGCGCCGAGCGCCAGCACCGCCGCCGGATAGTCCGCGGTCGGATCGTTGTTGGCGAGCGAGCCGCCGAGCGTGCCCTTGTGGCGCACCGCCGGATCGCCGATCAGCGAGGCGAGTTCGGCGAGCGCGGGGATCGCTTCGCCGACGATCGCCGAACTGGCGACATCGGCGTGCTTGGCGGTGGCGCCGATCACCAAAGAGCGGCCCTTGATCTCGATGCCGTCCAGGCCCTCGACATGCGACAGGTCGACAAGATGCGGCGGGGCGGCGAGCCGCTGCTTCATCACCGGCAACAACGTGTGGCCGCCGGCGATCAGCTTGGCGTCCTCGTTCTTGAGCAGGATATTTGCCGCCTGCCGCACGGTCGCCGGGCGATGATATTTGAATTCGTACATGGAGGTCCTTCAGGATCGGCTTTACGAACGTCAGGGGACTTGATCAGGCCAGATCGGAATTGCCCATCGCCTTGGCTCCGGCGGCGATCGACTCGACGATGTTCTGATAGCCGGTGCAGCGGCACAGATTGCCTTCGAGCTCTTCGCGGATGGTGTGGTCCGAGAGCTCATGGCCCTTGCGATGCACCAGATCGACCGCGGTCATGATCATGCCCGGGGTGCAGAACCCGCATTGCAGACCGTGGTGCTCGCGAAACGCCTCCTGCATCGGATGCAGCGGCGCGCCGTCGGCGGCCAGTCCCTCGATCGTGGTGACGCTGTGACCGTCCGCCATCACCGCCAGCGTGGTACAGGACTTCACCGCTTTGCCGTCGAGGTGCACCACGCAGGCGCCGCATTGCGAGGTGTCGCAGCCGACATGGGTGCCGGTGAGTTTCAGGTTCTCGCGCAAAAACTGCACCAGCAAGGTGCGCGGATCGACATTCGCGGTGACGGGGTTGCCATTCACGATCAGGGAGATTTTCGCCATCAGCACTCTCTTGATCCGCGCCGCCGCGTTGCACGGCAGAGCGACATTAAACGGGCTCGGTTGGATCGTTATGGTCGATAGAGTCGTCGCTCGACTAGTTGCGAGGTGTTTGTTCGATTCCAGTTGCTGCGCCGGCTCCGGCCATCTTATGGACCATCGCGGCGGTCGGCAACATGGCGGGCGCGACCGCGGCCAAGCCAAACCCGGCGCTCCGCAGTCAAAACAACTTGATCGCTCAGGCGTCGGGTTGCACCGCGGGCTGCACCGCCTTGCCGAAATTCGAGAAGAACTCGTCGGCGAGTTTCTTGGCCGAGCCGTTGATCAGCCGCTGCCCGAGCTGCGCCAACTTGCCGCCGATATGGGCCTCGACATTGTAGGACAACAGCGTGCCGCCCTCGTTGTCGGTCAGCCCGACGGTGGCGCCGCCCTTGGCGAAGCCGGCAACGCCGCCCTCGCCTTCTCCGGTGATGGTGTAGCCGTTCGGCGGATCGAGATCGGTCAGGGTGACGCGGCCTTTGAAGCGCGCCGACACCGGCCCGACCTTCAATTTGGCGACGGCGCGAAAACCCTCGGCGTCCTCGGTTTTTTCCAGCTCCTCGCAGCCCGGGATGCAGGCCTTCAGCACTTCGGGATCGTTGAGCTTTTCCCACACCAGCGCACGCGGCGCGACGAGATGCACCTCGCCGCTCATCGTCATGGCCATCGGATATCCTCCCTCAAGGCCGCCTTGCCCGGCGGCGCTGTTTGCCGAGTAAAGCACGCCTGCCACAAAAGAAAAAGCTTGGCAGAATCACGGCGATCAAGCATCGCCGCGACATCAAGGATGCCGATCGCCCGGAGCCGCCGCAATGACCAGCGTCGCACGTCTCATCACAAGGTCGCGTCAGCTTGGGCGGTGCCGGCCGGGACCGCGCTGGCCGTGCGCCCCAGACTGCCGGCCATCGCGCCGTGCCGCAGCAGCGCTTTCACATGGAGACCACCGATGCCGCTGATCGATGCCGACGGTTGCCTGTTGAACGTGTCGGTCGAAGGCCGCGACGGCGCGCCGACGCTGATGCTGTCGAATTCGCTCGGCTGCAGCCTGGAGATGTGGAAGCCGCAGATGCTGGCGCTGACCAGCCTGTTTCGCGTGGTGCGCTACGACCGCCGCGGCCACGGCAAATCCGCCGTGGCGCCCGGGCCCTATACGATGGAGCGGCTCGGCCGCGACGTGCTGGCCATCCTCGACGGGCTGAACATCGCCAAGACGCATTGGTGCGGGCTGTCGATGGGCGGCATGGAGGGGCAATGGCTCGCCGCCAATGCGCCGGAGCGGCTCGACCGGATCATCCTCGCCAACACCACCTGCCACTATCCGGACCCGACCAACTTCCAGAACCGCATCAAAGCGGTGTGCGATGGCGGCCTCGCTGCGATCGCCGACACCGTAATCGCCGCCTGGCTGACAGCGGAGTTCCGCGAGCGCGACCCGCAGGCCGCCGAGCGATTGCGGGCGATGCTGCTGGCGACGCCGGTCGATGGCTATCTGGCGTGCTGCGAGACGCTGAGCACGCTCGACCAGCGCGAACTGTTGCCGCAGATCGACAAGCGCACGCTGGTGATCGTCGGCCGCCACGACCAATCCACCCCGGTCGCCGCCGGCGAATTCATCCGCAGCCGGATCCGCGGCGCCAGCATGACGCTGCTCGATGCCGCGCATATTTCCAACATCGAACAGCCTCATGCCTTCACCGACGCAATGATCGGATTTCTGACGCAGCGGTGAAACCGCCTGAGCCACATTCTCCGCGCAGCGTTCCCTCTTTGGCGTCGAGGCGGTCGCATTTACAATGCCCCACCGTCGCAACGCCAAGATGACCGCCATTCAATTGCCGCGATGGCTGAACCGACTGGTACATTTTTCCGGAGATCTGCAATCTGGCTTCGCTCGCCAGATTGCGCTTCAAAAATACCTATCTTTATTCCGTAACTCTACCGCGGCACGCCGCACCGCGTTGTTGACGGTCCTGACCCGCACTCCCTTCTTTGGCCGACCTCGCTAGCTGATTCCGACCGCCACGGCTTCGCTCGCTGTGACCATGATCCCGAAAAATGCAGCCGGCTTTCGGAAAAGATCATGCCCTATCAAAACGCTAGCGCAGGATGACGATCCGAAGAACGGTCATGCTGCTGCAGACGAGCAACTCGAAGTGATGAGTCTGCCGAACGCCCTGAAACCCCTTGTCGGACGCAACAGGCTTGGGTACGATCATAAGTAGCAACGGCAATACTCTGCCCTGCAAGGTCGCCCCGGAAGTGTCGAGTCGAGATCCGATTTTTTGTGCGTGCGGAAATAGCGTGGTGGACTGATTTGCCTGGAGCTGAACGCTCCGAGATCGAGGGCCAAGCCGGATCATCTCCGTCTTCGCGAAAGTGTATTTGTTCGGAGCCGCCTAGCGCCGCCCTGAGGAGAGCGAACCGACTTCGGCGCCATGCGATCAACTAACTTCACGCGCCAGGAGCGTTGCGGTGCGTCATACGATAGTCAAGAGCCACATTCTCGACGTTCTCGCCAAGGCCGCCCCGACTTCGGTGGCCAGTTCATTCTGCCTGACAAGTTCGATTCTCGCCGAAGCGCCACAGGACATCCAGAACTTACTATCGATATATTGCGACTGGTCGGTACTGAGCTATGCGGTCCCCATCGTCGATCAGTCGCTTTGGATCTGGCATCGTTTGGACGACCAACGCTACCTATTCGCAAATCATATCCTTGAGCGCGCCGCCGCTGCGATCCAGGATCAATTGTCCGAGGATGGGATCGGCGTCATTGACGTGGCACGGCGCTTCGCCGGAGCCGTCTCACTTGTCGAATTAGCCGTCCGCGCTGGCCTGGGTAGCCGCGGCGTCAACAACCTGCTGCTTCACCAACAGTTCGGCTCGTGGCTACAACTTCACGCACTGCTTATCAATTGCACCATGGCCGACCATCAGCCCTTGACCACCGATGTGTGCACCAAGTGCGGCCTTTGCATCAAAGCTTGCCCAGCGGGCGCGATCTCGGGGAAACACTTCTATCCCGGCCGATGCAGTTCGCTAGTCGCTTCTCCCTGGATGCCAAAATCCAAAGCCGTCGCTCTGACTGCTCATTCGTACATCGAATGCGCGGAGTGCATAAATTCGTGCCCGATTGGGAAACCGCCAGAGGAGTTATTTTCGTGGAAACGCTAACAACTCCCGTGACCCCCGCCGCGGTCCGACAAAACGCCCGACGGGACGACGGCGCCTACGTCTTCCATCATCCGCCGAAATTCACTTGGAGCAATGTGGCACTTCCACCGCTGGCCTGGAACCACTATTCATTGTATCTCCACGTGCCTTTCTGCCGTGCCATCTGCACCTTCTGCACTTTTGAACGCACGCAATACAGCAAGTCGTCGATGGACGCATTCTTTGATGCGCTCCTCGACGAGGTGGATCTGAGAGAGCAATCGGACGATTTCACACAAGCGACGTTGGACTCCATTTATCTGGGCGGCGGCACCGCCTCGCTGCTTTCCAACGAACAGATTTCGCAATTCCTTGGTCGCTTGCGGTCGGGCTTCGGGCTTCACGACGATATTGAATGCACGCTGGAGTGCGAGCCGGGAACAAAGCGCGAAGACGACTTTCGAGAAGTCCGCGATGCCGGCGTCAATCGCGTCTCGATAGGCGTGCAGTCGTTTTCCGACCAACTATTACCTGCATTGAACCGCCGGCATACCGTCGCGACGAGCTACCGGACGATCGAGGCGGCGCACAACGCCGGATTTTCCAACATCCATATCGACTTGATGTATGGGCTTCCCAACCAAACATTGGCCGACTGGAAATTTTCGGTAAACGAAGCCATACGTCTCGGAATTCAACATGTCTCGGTCTATCGTCTCATCATCTTCCAAGACGAACTCTTGGCGCGCAAGCTGGGCCAAGGCGAACTACAGCCGCCGGCAGACGCCGGCACCATCGAAGAGATGAGGCGATATGCCCTCGAAACGCTGCCGGCCAACGGACTGAGACAGTACTCGCTGACCGAGTTCGCCAAGCCGGGAAACGAGTGCATCTATGTGCAGCGCAATTGGGACGGATCCGATTATCTCGGATTCGGGCCCGCTGCCTACAGCCGCCACGCGCATCATCTGTGGGAAAACACCGTCTTTCATCATAGATACCACGAACTAACTGATGACCATCGATTGCCGGTCGGCAAGGGGATAACCATGACACCGCACGAATGTCTTGCGCGGGATGTTGCCATGGGCCTCTGCCTGCTGAGTGTCGACATCGCGCACGTCGAACGACAATCGGGCGCGAGCCTGGACGAAATATTCGGTCGCAAGATAGCGCAGCTCGTCGACGACGGCCTGCTGCGTCGAACCCGAGATCGTATTTATCTTACTGACGAAGGACTCCTGTATGCCACGTATATTATGAAGCGTTTCACAGCCTGACGCCAAGAGGAGGACACCAATGGCACCGGTCAAAGCTGCGATGATGAAGGTTGGATTTGTACTGGACATCGCCCGCAAGGACGAACGGTTTATGAACGACTTGTCACGCGACGCGTTCAAGACGCTGCTGCAGAGCGGCATCGACCTGTCACACGGCGAAGTAATGGCAGTTGTCGATATTATTCACAATACTAGCATCTCTACTCTTGCCCCGCATATTGGCGATCTGCGCGATAACTGGAACGCGATCGTCAAGGAAAGACGATTTGAATAGAAGCTTGATGTAGCCGGCCCCACCCGTCGACGCGGGGCCGGTGCTGCATCAACCGGAGACACCGTCAGTGAAGGACGATGACAGGGCTCTTAGCCGGGCGCGACGCGATCCCGGCGGTCGGCCTGGAAGCCCGACATTGGCCTACGCAGGGGTCGATCTGCTGCTGACCGGCGACAGACAATGGAAGGTCATCGAGATCAACGACCACCCGGTGGCTCTGGCGCAGAGCCGCCGGCTCTGTTCATCGGATGCGGCGTTGGAATGCTTCCGACAAGATCCTTTTCAATTGCTGGCTGAACAGTTGGAGCGTCACGACGGCGGCGGAGCCGTCGCGCTGCTGTTACCCGAGTGCTTCGAACTCGCTCGCGGCCACCGATCGCCGTCGCAGATTCGGCTTCGGGAAGCGCTGAAATTCGATGACAATCGGGTTGATCTCACGATCTCGGATTTCAACGAGCTTTCCCGCGCGATCATCGCAAGGGGCCGTGAAGCCCGCATCTGTGACGCCGCGCATCTTCGGATACAGCATCGTGAGCTTTATCTGGACGGGGAAATTGTTCGATCGTTATTTCGCAGACATTCCGGTTTCCCGAGACAAAGGGTCGATTGCTTTTGCTTGAATGACCTGCGGCAGCGCGCGCTATGTGGAGACAAGCTGGCAACCCACAGAGAGATTGTCGCTCGGCTGGGCGACGTTGCGTCAATCCCGACGTTTCCATTCGAACCGAGTGAGCGCACACTGGGCTTCCTCGATGACTGTGCTTGCCGGGGGATACTGGTCATCGTGAAGCCGAAATGGGGCTCTGCCAGTGTCGGAGTCACGCGCATGGACGCAGGTCTGGCGTTGCAGCACCTCGCGACGCATCAACATGAACGCAAAGACCTCATCTGCCAGCCATGGATTGCCCCTGCCGTGGCCAGGGTTCATGAGCGGAATTTCCACTTCGATGTTCGGTTGTATGTTGTTGCCGGGCGTGTGGTGTCCGGATTTGCCAGGCGCGCTGCAGCGCCCAGTACAGGAGCGGCGTCCGAGTCGCCGTTGGCCTGGCTCACCACCACTGGACCGAGGATGACGCTATGCTCCTCGGTCGACGCTTTGACGGATAGCTCGTCCTCTCCACACGCCATATTGTCGACGGACGAGATAGCGGCGATGACTCACCTCGCCGCAGATGCGACCCTCGCGCTGAGCGACGCTGGCGTTGAGATGAACTATGAGAGCGCGGTCGAGACGATACCCGCGTTTCATTCCTTGGCTGACATGCAGCCGGAATATCAGATGCTTCAAATTGTCGAAGCGTGATGAACAACAACGTTATCGGGCCGCCCGCCGCGGCTGTGCTGGAGTCGGCGCTGCAATCGGAAGGCTTCACGAGCGACTGCGGTGATGGTCGGCGGGGTACCGAGATCGGCGGCACCGTCGCGAACGAATGCATGCAGTCCGACGCGCCTTACGCGGCTTTCGACTGCGGCGCGATGAACGCCGGCTCGGCCGGCGCGGCGGACGGCATGTCCTTGGCTTTGCGCAGCAGCGGCGGCTCCACCGCCATCAGAATCGCGGTGCCGAGCAACAGCAACAGCTCGGTGGCGTGCAGTCGCAGCGCCGCCGCCTCGCCGACTTTGGCGGCCATCAGCATGCTGGCGAAGCTGATCAGGCTGCCGATCCCCAGCGCGAACGCCAGCGCCTCGTCGCAGCCGCCGCTCTTGCGGATGGTGGCGCGGGTGGTCAGCACCACGAACACGGCGAAGAACGCCACCACCGTCAGCTTGCCGAGCGCCAGCAGCCAAGCGGCGCGCACCGTCGACGTCGCGGCGAGTTGCAGATAGTCGCTGATGAACAGCGCGATCGAGACGTTGGGCCGATCGTAGAAACCATAGACCGGGGAAATCATGATCCTGAACGCGGCCACGGTCCAAGCCGGCACGAAATACGCCGCCAGCAACGCGCCGTTGAAGGTACTGATCCGCCAGTTCGTCGCCATCATGTCCGCCACGTCCAGTTCCAGCCAATGTCCATGACAGCCCGAGGGCGTCACGGTCGCTGAAAGTAACCATCCGTTAACCGTGATTGGCAATCGAAAGGCTTTGTTAACCTTAACGGCAGGGCTCGGGGCACCCCGACACCTCTCGCCTCACACAGAAATCCAGCCGTGCGACGGGACTTCCCGGTTCGACGGTCCGTGCCGGTCGGGCTTCTGACTGGGGGATGATTCTGCCGACCTGACGCGGTCGGTTCTGGCTCGACATTCCAACGCCGCCCAATTGGTAGCAAACAAAGCCGACCGGCATACCGCAAAATTGTTGCGCGGAAGATCGCGAGGACAACATCACGGCTGCGTGCGAAACAGGCTGCGGAACCCTTCCGCGCCGTCCACCTTAATTCGCCGCCGGATCTGTTGCCGCAACCGATTCCCACTGTTAGAAAATTACCGTCCTGCGACGTCCGGCTGCCGGGGCCACCGTCGCGTCGGCCCCCAGCCGCAAAATGGGCACTGGTCTTGCATGGCCGGTTGGCATCGGAATATGAGTTTGTTCAGTCTCGAACACGGCAGCACATGGATTATTTCGCCCAACAACTGATCAACGGTATCGTGCTCGGCTCGATCTATGGCCTGATCGCCATCGGTTACACGATGGTTTACGGCATCGTCGGCATGATCAACTTTGCCCATGGCGACATCTTCATGATCGGCGGCTTCATCGCGCTGATCTCGTTTTTGATCCTGGTCTCGCTCGGCCTCACCTTCGTGCCGGTGATCCTGCTGATCGTGCTGCTGGTGTCGATGGCGATCACGGCCCTGTATGGTTGGACCGTGGAGCGGATCGCCTACCGGCCGCTGCGGCATTCGTTCCGCCTTGCCCCGATGCTGTCGGCGATCGGCATGTCGTTCGTGTTGATGAATTATTCCCAGGTGGCGCAGGGCGCCCGGGTCAAGCCGGTGCCGCCGATCATCACCGGCGGCTACACGCTGTATGAAGCCGACGGCTTCGTGGTGCGGCTGTCGAACATCCAGATCATCGTGGTGATCACCACGGTGGTGCTGCTGGCGATCTTCACCTGGCTGGTGGCCAAAACCCGGCTCGGCCGCGACATGCGCGCCTGCGAGCAGGATCAGACTATGGCGGCGTTGCTCGGCGTCGACGTCGACCGCACCATCTCGATGACTTTCGTGATCGGCGCGGCGCTGGCCGCGGTCGCCGGCATGATGTACCTGTTGTATTATGGTCTGGTCGACTTCTTCATGGGCTTCGTCGCCGGCATCAAGGCGTTCACCGCGGCGGTGTTGGGCGGCATCGGCTCGTTGCCCGGCGCCATGCTCGGCGGCCTCTTGATCGGGCTGATCGAGACGCTGTGGTCGGCCTATTTCTCGGTCGAATACAAGGACGTCGCGGCGTTCTCGATTCTGATCATCGTCTTGATCTTCCTTCCGACCGGCCTATTGGGCCGTCCGGAAGTTGAAAAAGTTTGACGGGCACACGCGTGGTAACCCTTGCTCCGGCCCCCGCCGCCGCCCCGACCGCCGCCAGGAAGCGCGGCCTCGACGTCGCGTTCATTTTCAAGAAGTCCCTGATCAGCGCCCTGGTGGCGCTGTTTTTGTTTTCGTTGATGATCGGCGTGCGCACCGAGGCCGGCCCGAGCGGCCAGTTGATCTACTGGACGCGGTTCGGCGACCTCGCCGCGATGGTCGGCGCGGTGTTCGCGGGCAGTATCGTCGTCGAATTGCTGCGCTGGTGGTGGGGCCCGGTCGGCACCGTGCACAGCGTCGGCCCGACGGTGCAGAGCGCGCTGTCGCTGGCCGGCCGGGTGCTGCCGCCGCTGTTGCTCGGCTTCACTTTCCTGATGCCGGTGATCTTCTACGACCAGCGCTACATCCTCGATCTCGGCATTCTGGTCTTGACCTATGTGATGCTGGGTTGGGGGCTCAACGTGGTGGTCGGCCTCGCCGGGCTGTTGGACCTCGGCTACGTGGCGTTCTACGCCGTCGGCGCCTATTCCTACGCGCTGCTGGCGACCAATTTTGACTTGTCGTTCTGGGTCTGCCTGCCGCTCGCCGGCATCCTCGCGGCGTTCTGGGGCATGATGCTGGGCTTCCCGGTGCTGCGGCTGCGCGGCGACTACCTCGCCATCGTCACCCTGGCGTTCGGCGAAATCATCCGCCTCGTCATCATCAACTGGCAGAGCCTGACCGGCGGCCCCAACGGCATTTCGGGCATTCCGCGCCCGACGCTGTTCGGCATTCCGCTGACGCCGGCTGAGGACGGCCTCGCCGCCCGGCTCGGCATCGAATTCTCGCCGACCCACCGCATCGTGTTTCTGTTCTACCTGATCCTGGCGCTGGCGCTGTTGACCAACTGGGTGACGATCCGGCTGCGCCGGCTGCCGATCGGCCGCGCCTGGGAAGCCTTGCGCGAGGACGAGGTCGCCTGCCGCGCGCTCGGCATCAACACCACCACCACCAAGCTCACCGCGTTCGCCACCGGCGCGATGTTCGGTGGTTTCGCGGGGGCCTTCTTCGCCACAAGGCAGGGCTTCATCTCGCCGGAATCCTTCACCTTCCAGGAATCCGCGCTGGTGCTGGCGATCGTGGTGTTGGGCGGCATGGGTTCGCAGCTCGGCGTCGCCTTGGCTGCGGTGGCGATGATCGGCGGCTTCGAGCTGTTCCGCGGGCTCGATCAGTACCGCATGCTGGTGTTCGGCCTGGCGATGGTGCTGTTGATGATCTGGCGGCCGCGCGGCCTGATCGGCCATCGCGCCCCCACGGTGTTTCTGGAACACAACCGGGCGATCTCCTCCGATCTCGTCAAGGAAGGCCGATGAGCGGCGATCCCATCCTCGCGGTCGACAGTCTGGCGATGCGGTTCGGCGGCATCGTCGCGGTCAACGGCCTGTCGTTCGTAGCTCGGCACGGCGAAATCACCGCGCTGATCGGCCCCAACGGCGCCGGCAAGACCACGGTGTTCAACTGCATCACCGGCTTCTACAAGCCGACCGGTGGCACCATCCGGCTGACCCACGCCGACGGCAACAGCTTCCAGCTGCAGCGCCTGAACGATTTTCGCATTTCCAAGATCGCCAAGGTGGCGCGCACCTTCCAGAACATCCGGCTGTTTCCCGGCATGACCGCGCTGGAAAACCTGATGGTGGCGCAACACAACGTCTTGATGCGCGCCTCCGGGGTGACCTTTCTCGGGCTGATCGGCGCGCCGTCTTGGCGCAGCGCCGAAGCCGATGCGATCGAGTTCGCGCGGTTCTGGCTGAAGCGCATCGGACTGCTCGAGCGCGCCGACGAGGCCGCCGGCAACCTGCCCTATGGCGACCAACGCCGGCTGGAGATCGCGCGGGCGATGTGCACCGTGCCGGCGCTGCTCTGCCTCGACGAGCCCGCCGCCGGCCTCAACGCCCGCGAGAGCGCGAGCTTGAGCGAATTGTTGATGTCAATCCGGGCCGAGGGCAAAACCTCGATCCTGCTGATCGAGCACGACATGAGCGTGGTGATGGAAATTTCCGATCACGTCGTGGTGCTGGACTATGGCGTCAAGATCGCCGACGGCACGCCGCAGCACGTCCGCGACGACGCCCGCGTGATTGCCGCCTATCTCGGCGTCGAGGACGACGAAGTCGCCGCGGTCGAGCAGGAGTTGGGGCTGTGAGGGTTGAACGATCCGTGTCCCGGACGCGGCGCAGCGCGCAAGCGCTGCCCCGCAGAGCCGGGACCGTTACGAGTGCCGTGCGCTGGAACGGCCCCGGCTCTGCAATGCGATACTGCGTATCGCATTGCGTCCGGGGCACGAGGGCAGACGTATGACCACCCCCCTGCTGTCGATCCGCGGCCTGCGCGCCGCCTATGGCAAGATCGAAGCGCTGAAGGGCGTCGACCTCGACATCGCGCAAGGTGAGATCGTGGCGCTGATCGGCGCCAACGGCGCCGGCAAGTCGACGCTGATGATGACGATCTTCGGCAAGCCGCGCGCCAAGGCCGGCCGCATCGAGTTCGACGGCCAGGACCTCACCGAAGTGCCGACCCATCACATCGCCCGGCTGCGCATCGCGCAATCCCCGGAGGGGCGCCGGATCTTTCCGCGGATGAGCGTCGCCGAAAATCTGCAGATGGGCGCCGACGCCACCGAAACCAGCGAGGCCGACCGCGCCGTCGGGCTGGACCGCGTGCTGACGCTGTTCCCGCGGCTCAAGGAACGCCTGACCCAGCGCGGCGGCACGCTCTCCGGCGGCGAGCAGCAGATGCTGGCGATCGGCCGCGCGTTGATGAGCCGGCCGCGGCTGTTGCTGCTCGACGAACCGTCGCTGGGGCTGGCGCCGTTGATCGCGCGGCAGATCTTCCAGGCGATCCGCACCCTGAACAAGCAGGACGGCCTCACCGTGCTGATCGTCGAGCAGAACGCCAACCACGCGCTGCGGCTGGCGCATCGCGGCTACGTCATGGTCAACGGACTGATCACGATGTCCGGCAGCGGCGCCGAATTGCTGCAGCGCCCGGAAGTCCGCGCCGCCTATCTCGAAGGCGGCCGCGGCACGTAGTCTGCAACTTATTTCGTCTCCCGTGTCCCGGGCGCGCGGCAGACCACCTTGCGCAGCTCCGCGGACCCGGGACCGTTCCAGATGCTGCCGTCGTAACGGTCCCGGCTCGCGGCGCAGCGCTGTGCGCTGCACCGCGTCCGGGACACGCGAACATCTATCGCTGCGGCAAGATGCATCATTCGGATGACAAACTGCCTGAAAAATGCCGATGACTTGGCTGGAATTTCAGCGGACAATGGCTGTGAACTGCGCCCGGCGAGCGCCGGGGCGCGGTTCCGACAATCCCGCAAAGATTACCGCAAGGATCATTCTATGAAACCACTCAAACTCATCGGTCTGGCATTCGGCGCCTCGTTGGCGCTGTCGACGACGGCGCTGGCCCAGGACATCACGGTGGCGGTGGCGGGCCCGATGACCGGCTCGGAATCCGCGTTCGGCCGGCAGTTGCAGAACGGCGCCGAGCAGGCGGTGGTCGATCTCAACGCCGCCGGCGGCGTGCTCGGCAAGAAGCTGGCGCTGCAGGTCGGCGACGACGGCTGCGATCCGAAGCAGGCGCGCTCGGTGGCGGAGAAGATCGCCGGCAGCAAGATCCCGTTCGTCGCCGGGCATTTCTGCTCGTCGTCGTCGATCCCGGCCTCGGAAGCCTATGCCGAAGGCAATGTGCTGCAGATCACCCCGGGCTCGACCAACCCGTTGTTCACCGAACGCAAGCTGTGGAACGTGCTGCGGGTGTGCGGCCGCGACGATCAGCAGGGCCTGGTCGCCGCCGACTACATCGTCAAGAACTACAAGGGCAAGAACGTCGCCATCCTCAACGACAAGACCACTTACGGCAAGGGTCTGGCCGACGAGACCAAGAAGGCGCTGAACAAAGCCGGCTTCACCGAGGCGATGTTCGAGTCTTACAACAAGGGCGACAAGGACTTCAACTCGATCGTGTCGCGGCTGAAGCGCGAGAACATCGACCTGGTGTTCGTCGGCGGCTATCACCAGGAAGCCGGGCTGATCCTGCGCCAGATGCGCGACCAGGGCCTGAAGACCGTGCTGATGGCCGGCGACGCGATGAACGACCGCGAATTCGCCTCGATCACCGGGCCGCTCGCCGAGGGCACGCTGTTCACCTTCGGCCCCGACCCGCGCAACAAACCGACCGCCAAGGCGATCGTCGAGAAGTTCAAGGCCAAGAACATCGATCCGGAAGGCTACACGCTGTACACCTACGCGGCGTTCCAGATCTGGTCGGAAGCCGCCAAGAAGGCCGGCACCACCGACCCGAAGAAGGTGATGGCCGCCATCAAGGCCGGCGAGTGGGACACCGTGCTCGGCAAGCTGTCGTTCGACGCCAAGGGCGACATCAAGCTGATCGACTACGTGGTCTACAAGTGGGACGCCAAGGGCAACTACGCCGAGATCAACCCCGCGAAGTAATTATCGCAGTCTCGCACTGAGTTCAGACGCCCCGGTTCGCCGGGGCGTTTTGTTTTTCAACCCACTCACGTCATCCTGAGGAGCACGGCTGCGCCCGAAGGGCGAAGCCGGGCGTCTCGAAGGATGGGCCCCGTGTGCTTGCGTCCGCATCCTTCGCGGCTCGCGCAACTGCGCGAGCGCCCAGGATGACGGCGGTGAACGCGCGGCCGCGCCCTAGCCGAAATTCGCCAGCCCCGGAAACGTCTCCATCAGCCAGATCGACGCACTGCTCACCGCGCCGGTGAGAAAGCCGATCCCGGTCAGCACCATCAGCACGCCCATCGCGCGCTCGACATTGGCGAGGTGGCGCTTCATCCGCGCGAACACCGCGGAGAACTGTTCCACCATCAAAGCCGCCAGCAGGAACGGAATGCCGAGGCCGGCGGAATACACCGCGAGCAGTCCGGCGCCCTTGGCGACGGTGGCTTCGGCGGCGGCGACCGAGAGGATCGCGGCGAGGATCGGCCCGATGCACGGCGTCCAGCCGAACGCGAAGGCCAGCCCCATCACATAGGCGCCCCACAGCCCGACCGGTTTGGGGATCGGCATCCGGCCTTCGCGCATCAACAGGCCGATCCGGGTCAGCCCTAGGAAATGCAGCCCCATCAGGATGATGATGATGCCGGCGATGATCGACAGCTGCGCCGACCAGGCCCGGATCAGGCTGCCGACCAGGCTGGCGCTGGCGCCGAGCGCCACGAACACCGTGGAAAACCCCAGCACGAACATCAGAGCCGAGATCATCACCGCGCGCTTCGAGGCGGCATCGCGCTCGCCGGTGGCGACGTGTTCGATGGTCGCGCCGGTCAGATAGATCAGGTATGGCGGCACCAGCGGCAATACGCAGGGCGACAAAAAGCTGACGAGGCCGGCGATCAGCGCGGCCGGGATCGAGACATCATGAATCATGGCGCTAGATGCACCGCAGCCGCGGCCGGATGCAAGGCTCCAGCGCCCGTTCGCGGCGTTGTGATCGCGGTGCGAAAGCGGTAACCACTTGCATCGTTTCGCGATCCGGAGCGTTCCCGATGCAAAACCTGCTCACCGACATCGACGGCGTCAAGGTCGGCCATGCCGACGACGCCCGGCTTGCCTCCGGCGTCACCGCGGTCTTGTTCGACAGCCCGGTGGTCGCCGCCTTGGACGTGCGCGGCGGCGGCCCCGGCACCCGCGAGGACGCGCTCTTGGACCTCGCCTCCACCGTGGAGTCGATCGATGGCTTCGCGCTGGCCGGCGGCTCGGCGTTCGGGCTCGACGCCGGCGCCGGGATCCAAGCCTGGCTCGCCGAACAGGGCCGCGGCTTGAAAGTCGGCGGCGCGGTGATCCCGATCGTGCCCGGCGCCATCGTGTTCGACCTGATCAATGGCGGCGACAAAGCCTGGGGCCGGTTCCCGCCGTATCGCGATCTCGGCTACGCGGCGGCAGCGGCGGCAAGCGACACCTTTGCGCTCGGCAGCGTCGGCGCCGGCTTTGGCGCCACCACGGCGACTTTCAAGGCCGGGCTCGGCTCGGCCTCCGCGGTGACGCCGGGCGGCATCAAGGTCGGCGCGCTCGCCGTGGTCAATGCCGCGGGCGCGGTCACCGTCGGCGACGGGCCGTGGTTCTGGGCGGCGCCGTTCGAACGGGACGGCGAGTTCGGCGGCCGCGGCTGGCCCGAAGCGTTCACGCCGGAGATGCTGACGATGCGGCTGAAGGGCGCCGCCGGAGCCACCGCTGTCGAGAACACCACGCTGGTGGTGGTGGTGACCGACGCGGTGCTGAACAAGCCGCAGGCCAAGCGGCTGGCGATGATGGCGCAGACCGGGATGGCGCGGGCGATCTATCCGGTGCACGCGCCGCTCGACGGCGACCTGGTGTTTGCCGCGGCGACCGGCAAGACCCCGATCGATCCGCTGGCGGGGCTGACCGAACTCGGCATGATCGCCGCCAACACGGTGTCGCGGGCGATCGCCCGCGGCGTCTATGAGGCCACCGCGCTGCCGTTCCCCGGCGCGCTGCCGGCCTGGAAGGATCGCTTCGCGCGGTGAAGGAGTTACATCGTCATTCCGGGGCGCGAGAGCGTTTAGCTCGAGCGAACCCGGAATCTCGCTGCACGCGGCGGGCTCTCTAACAGGCGGCAAGATTCCGGGTTCGCTCGCCGCCGAGGCGGCTCGCGCCCCGGAATGACGGCGCGGTGGGTGGAGCAAACTCCAGCCGCCATGGCCCGCTGATCAACCCGATATTGCCCTGTCCGTCAGCCCGATCAGGCGCTGACCGACACCGCGGAGGCGGTGGAGGCCGAGGCCGCCTTGGCCTGGCGCTGGATCATCTGCTCGATGAAATTATACGACGAGGTGGCGCTGGCCGACGAGGTGGAGCTTGCCGCCGAGGTCATCGTCACTTTGGAGCCGTCGGCGTAAGTCAAAGAGGTGGTGATCGAGCCGTCGGCGTTGGCCGTGGTGGTGGTCTTGGTGCCGGAGGAGTCCTCGCCGGATCCGCCGCCGCCGCCCGCACCGCCGGCATCGCCCGCGCCGCCCGCGGCGTGATGACTCTTGCCGGAGCCCTTCAGCGCCGATCCCAATTCGTCGATGCCGACCGCGCCGTCGCTGTCCTTGTCGAGCTTGGCGAACACCGAATCCGCGTTGGCGGTGTTGGTGCCGCCGGCGCCGAGCTTGTCCTCGAATTCCGCCTTGGTGACGCTGCCGTCGCCGTCGCTGTCGAGCTTGGCGAACAGATCCTTCAGCACGGCGTCGCGCGGGTCCGACGCGGTCGCATCCGTCGAACTGGTCGAAGTCGAGCTGGCCGTGCTCTGGCTCTGCGCGGCGAGCAGCGCGCTGAGCAGGCTCGACGACAACGCGCCGCTTTGCGACGAGGCGCTGGAGCTCGACGTCGCGCTGGAGTTTTTGTCCTTCTTGGAGTCGCTGTCGACCTCGAACAGGCTGGTCGCCGCGCTCTTGCTCGACGAGGTCGATGAACTCGACGAGGTTTTCGACGAGCTCAGCGATTTCAAGAGATCGAGCGCGGACGACGCGGCAGTGAGCGCTGACAACATGACAAACTCCTGGATCGGCCGCGCAGCGGCATCGCATTCCCTAGGGTCTGATTAGCAATCCGCGTGCCAGCGAAAATCCTTCGATAAAACAACACGATCCGCCGCGTCTGCGGCGCCGCATCCGGGCACAAGCTGCCGGCCGCGGCAGAACTTGCCGACGCTGTTGCGACGCAACGCGGGCGCGCCGCTCGATTGCCCCGTCGCTATCAGCATGTTACGCGGGATCATCAATCAGCCGTCTCGTGCAGGGAGCGCCCATGTCTTTCACGCCTCGTCCTCTGGTCATCGCGCCCTCGATCCTGGCGTCGGATTTCTCCAAGCTCGGCGAAGAGGTCCGCGCGGTCGACCAGGCCGGCTGCGACTGGATCCATCTCGACGTGATGGACGGCCATTTCGTGCCGAACATTTCCTACGGCCCCGACGTCATCAAGGCGATGCGGCCGCATACCAAGAAGATTTTTGACGCCCACCTGATGATCGCGCCGTGCGATCCGTATCTGGAAGCCTTCGCCAAGGCCGGCTGCGACCACATCACCGTGCACGCCGAGGCCGGGCCGCATCTGCATCGCTCATTGCAGGCGATCCGCGCGCTCGGCAAGAAGGCCGGCGTCTCGATCAATCCCGGTACCTCGCTCGGCGCCATCGAATACGTGCTCGACCTGGTCGACCTGGTGCTGGTGATGTCGGTCAATCCCGGCTTCGGCGGCCAGGCCTTCATCCCCTCGGCGCTGAACAAGATCCGCGACCTGCGGGCGATGACCGCGGGCCGGCCGATCGACATCGAGGTCGACGGCGGCGTCACCTCCGCGGTGTCCGGCGAACTCGCCGCCGCCGGCGCCAACGCCTTCGTCGCGGGCTCGGCGGTGTTCAAGGGCGGCACGCTGGAGAGCTACAAGGCGAACATCGAGGGGATCAGGAACGCGGCGGCGTTGGCAAGAGGGGAAGCGGTGTAGGCGTTGAGTTGACGCAAGTTCGAGGTGCGGAGCCATGTCCAAGCTGGTCAGAAACGAACGGCTGAAGTTGACGGCTAATTGGCTCAACACCCTCGCCACCGCGATATTTGCCGTCGGCGGCTTCGGACCGCTAGTTTCCTATGGCTTCGGTTTGGTGCCGTCTTCGATCGACCGGCTCACCGTGATCGCCGCTGCCGGCACTTGTCTGGTGGTTGCCACCACCATACATTTGGCGGCGAGAGGCGTTTTGGGAAGTCTCAGCGAATGACCGAACAATTGCTCGTCGCCGTCGGAATGCCGCTGCTGATGCTGGCCATCGCGCTCGGCGTCGCCGCCTGGGCGCGAAGCTCGGCGCGACGGTCGTAGTAGCAGCAGCAACTCGTAGGGTGGGCAAAGGCGCGCTTGCGCCGTGCCCACCACAACGCCGAACACAGCGACAATCGTATCGCGGTGGTGGGCACGCTTCGCTTTGCCCACCCTACGAGCTACGAGCCCCGCGCGACGCACTCGTCAGATCCGTGCCCCGGACGCGGCGCAACGCGTCAGCGGTGCGCTGCGAGCCGGGGCCGTTCCAAGCGGAGCATTTCAACGGCCGCATCCAAGTGCAGCATCCGTAACGGTCCCGGCTCGCGGCGCGGCGCAGGCGCCGCGCTGCGTCCGGGACACGGAGCAAGCAAGTAGCCCGCATGAGCGGAGCGATATGCGGGTGAGCCGATCCCGGATGTCGCTACGCTCATCCGGGCTACCCGCTACGCGTGCCCCGGACGCTGCGCAACGCGTCAGCGGTGCGCTGCGAGCCGGGGCCGTTCCAAGCGGAGCATTTCAACGGCCGCATCCAAGTGCAGCATCCGTAACGGTCCCGGCTCGCGGCGCGGCGCAGGCGCCGCTCCGCGTCCGGGACACGGAGCAAGCAAGTAGCCCGCATGAGCGGAGCGATATGCGGGTGAGCCGATCCCGGATGTCGCTACGCTCATCCGGGCTACCCGCCTCGCCTCTTGCGCGCGCCATCATCACCACCACAATGTCAAACAGCCACGTCGCTCCGTTCTCGCGGCTCGTCGAGCCCGAGGTTTGCTTCGAACGTCCCTGCCCTCGGCAACGAGGGCGTGCGGAACGCCGGGTGCCCGATGCACCCGCGGCCTCGTGTGCGGTGAAAACAAAGCACACGAGCGTAGTCACCACGGCTCCACCGGAAACCCCCGGCGTTCCGCACGCAATGGTTTTAACGGCTTGGTTCGACGAAGACCCCCGGTGGGCGAGCCTGGGTAATCCACCGTTGTGGGAGACTGCCGCACCGTCCTTGCCGCCTTGCGGGTTGCGAACGCCGCCTTGTCGGGTCGGCGCATCGCCACCTTCCGGCCGGCGAGGCTTGGCGCTGCTCCCGCGCAAGGCGATGCGCTGGGATATCGCGACTTCAGCCGTCCGGGTGCGGCGTGGTCGTCAGCCCGTCGCAACGCCAGAATTACTCCTGGCGCGATCGGGGCTCGAACGCCGCTCCCGTCCACCGCATCCCGCCCCGCGGTCGTGACGATCGCGAACGCCCCTCGCTATCGGGGCGGGATGGATGGGAATGTAATCCTGGTGATTGCCGGTGTCAAGTGATTTAGGAACAAAATCCAGGCGTCGCGCAACGCGGTGATAGCTCCGTGCCCCGGACGCGGCGCAACGCGTCAGCGTTGCGGTGCGAGCCGCCGTTCCAGGCGGAGCATTTCATGGGCCGCATCCAAGTGCAGCATCCGTAACGGTCCCGGCTCGCGGCGCGGCGCAGGCGCCGCTCCGCGTCCGGGACGCGGAGCAAGCAAGTAGCAAGTAGCCCGCATGAGCGGAGCGATATGCGGGTGAGTGCGGCGATCCCGGGTGTCGCTGCGCTCACCCGGGCTACCCGCTACGCGTGCCCCGGACGCAGCGCAACGCGGCAGCGTTGCGCTGCGAGCCGGGGCCGTTCCAAGCGGAGCATGTCCACGGCCGCATCCAAGCGCAGCATCCGTAACGGTCCCGGCTCGCGGCGCGGCGCAAGCGCCGCGCCGCGTCCGGGACACGGCGCCAAAAGCGCGGCGCGGGGTCGTCCCTTCTCCCCGTGTGGGAAGAAGCTCGTAGGGCCACTTACCGCGCGCGCTTACGCCTTGCAGACCTCGAAGCTCGCCGAAAGTGACGCGGACGAATCGCCGCCGACGAACACATCGAACACCGAGTCGTCGTGCACAAAGGCGCGCGCGGAGGCGGTCCAGTAGCGGAGGTGCTCGGGGCCGAGCGTGAAGCGCAGCGTTCGGGTTTCGCCGGGCGCCAGCGTGACGCGTTGAAATCCTTTCAGCTCGCGCACCGGGCGGGCCGAGGCGCCGTAGCGCTGGTGGATGTAGAGCTGCGCGACCTCGTCGGCGACGCGGCGGCCGGTGTTGGTCAATTCGACGCTGACGCTCATGCGCTCGGCGGGGGTGATTTTTTGTCGGTCGATGTGCAGCTTCGCATAGCTGAACGACGAATAGCTGAGGCCGTAGCCGAACGCATACAGCGGCGTGTTCGGCTCGTTCCAGTAGCGCTGCTCGGCGCTGCTCGGCTGATGCGAGTTGAGCCGCGCATAGGGCAGCGGCAATTGCCCGATGTTGCGCGGCCAGTTGAACGGCAATTTGCCGCCCGGCGCGACGTCGCCGAACAACAGGCCGGCGACCGCGGCGCCGCCTTGCGAGCCGGGATACCAGATCGTCATCAAGGCCTGCGGCGCGCTGCCGCGCAGATCGAGCGGCCGCGCGCTCATCAGCAGCACCACGGTCGGCGTTGCGGTGGCGAGCACGGCGTCGAGCAGTTGCTGCTGCCGGCCGGGCAGATCCAGCGACGAGCGCGAGGCGTTCTCGCCGATCATGATCTGGGCTTCGCCGAGCACCACAATGGCCACATCGGCGCCGCGCGCGTAGTTGACCGCGCGCTCGATTTCGGCGTCGTCGTCGACCGCGATGCGCGGCGCCCGCGCGTGCTCCGGGCCCTCGAAGATCGAGGAGAACTGCCGCGCCGGAATGCTGACCCCCGGCGTGGTGTCGATGCGTACGGCGTCGCCGAGCCGGGCCCTGATGCCGGCCAGCACGGTCACCGTCTCGCTGTCGTCCTGCTGGAACACCCAGGGTCCGACGGTCTCCCGCGCGGCGTCGGCCAGCGGCCCGAGCACCGCAATGCGCCGCAAGGCGTGCGGATCGAGCGGCAACAACGCGCCTTCATTGCGCAACAGCACCGCGGAGCGCTCCGCCGCCTGCCGCGCCACGGCGCGATGCGCGGGATCGGCGAGCACCTCGCTGGCGCGCGCGACGTCGACATAGGGCTGTTCGAACAGCCCCAGCCGGATCTTGGCTTCGAGCACACGCCGCACCGCATCGTCCAACTGTGGCGTCGTGATGCGGCCCGCGGCGAGCGCGCCCGGCAGCGTCTTGAAGGCGGCCTCGCCAAACGGCGGCGCCATTTCCATGTCGACGCCCGCGCTGAGCGCCTTGACGCCGGCATCGGCCAGATCGCGGGCGACGCCGTGGGTCTGCAGGCTGGCCGCGGCGCCTGCGTCGGTGACGACGAAGCCGGCAAAGCCCCAGGCCTTTCGCAACACGTCGGTCAGCAGCCAATGGTTGCCGGTGGCAGGCACGCCGTTCAGCCCCATATAGGCGGTCATGATATTGCCGGCGCCGGCGTCGACCGCGGCCTTGAACGGCGGCAGATACACGTTCCACAATTCGTTGTCGGACAGGTTCACTTCGTCGTAGTCGCGGCCGCCGAGCGCCGCGCCATAGCCGGCGAAATGCTTAGGCCCGGCGATCACCCGATCGGGGCTGCCGAGATACGGGCCCTGAAAGCCGCGCACCTGCGCCGCCGCCATCGCCGCGCCGAGATACGGATCCTCGCCGGCGCCTTCGATCATCCGTCCCCAGCGCGGGTCGCGCGCGATATCGACCATCGGGGCGAACGCCCAATGCAGCCCGACCGCCCGCGCCTCCGCCGCGGCCACCGCCTGCGCCCGCTCGACCAGGTCCGGATCCCAGCTCGCCGCCATGGCGAGCGGCACCGGCAGGATGGTGCGAAAGCCGTGAATCAGGTCGTAGCCGAACAACAGCGGAATCCCCAGCCGGGTCTGTTCCACGGCGATGCGCTGCAGCCGATTGATTTCGACGGGGTCGGCGACGAACAGCAACGATCCGGCGCGGCCGGCGGCCACCTCCGTGGACACCCGCTTGGCTTCGTCCTGCGCGGTGAGGAAGTCGAAATACTGGGTGATCTGGCCGGCCTTCTCTTCCGGCGTCATCCGGGCGATCAGCGCCTCGGCGCGGGCGCGCACCACCGCGTCGCTGGGCGGCGCGGCCGACGGCGGGCTCGGTTGTGCGCTGGCTTGCGTTGCAGCGGTGGATCTTGCGGCTCTCGGTCCCGGTTGACTGGTCTTCATCAAACTGCCCCTGGCTGATTGCCGGGCGGGCCGGCAATCCGACTTCGACCTGCCGATGGCAGGCGGCGATGGCTGCCTGTTTAGGCCAGGCTCCGAACCAACAGAAGCCGCCTTTCGGCGGCACCGCCGCGAAACGGTGGCCTCCCCCGGCCCTTTCTGTTAAAGCGCGGCGCAATCCCCAAAACCTGTGCGAGTGCTCGATGATCCCCCGCTATACCCGTCCGGAAATGGCCTCCATTTGGGAGCCTTTGACCCGCTTCAAGATCTGGTTCGAGATCGAGGCCCACGCCGCCGACGCCCAGGCCGAAATCGGGGTGATCCCGAAATCGGCTGCTGAGGCGATCTGGGCCGGTGGCAAGGAGGCCGAGTTCGACGTGGCGCGGATCGACGAGATCGAGCGCGAGGTCAAGCACGACGTCATCGCGTTTCTGACCCATCTGGCCGAATTCGTCGGCCCTGAGTCGCGCTTCGTGCATCAGGGCATGACCTCGTCCGACGTGCTCGACACCTGCTTCAACGTGCAGCTGGTGCGCGCCGCGGATCTGTTGATCGCCGACCTCGACAAGGTGCTGGCGGCCTTGAAGAAGCGCGCCTTCGAACACAAGCTGACGCCGACCATCGGCCGCTCGCACGGCATCCACGCCGAGCCGGTGACCTTCGGGCTGAAGATGGCCTACGCCTATGCCGAATTCAGCCGCGCCCGCGCCCGCATGGTGACGGCGCGCGAAGAAGTCGCGACCTGCGCGATCTCCGGCTCGGTCGGCACCTTCGCGCATATCGATCCGCGGGTCGAAGAACACGTCGCCAAATCGATGGGGCTGAAGCTCGAGCCGATCTCGACGCAAGTGATCCCGCGTGACCGCGCCGCGATGTATTTCGCCACCCTCGCGGTGGTCGCCTCGTCGGTGGAGCGGCTGGCGATCGAGTTCCGCCATCTGCAGCGCACCGAAGTGCTGGAAGCCGAGGAGTATTTCTCCGAAGGGCAAAAAGGCTCGTCCTCGATGCCGCACAAGCGCAATCCGGTGCTGACCGAGAACCTCACCGGGCTTGCCCGCATGGTGCGCGCCTATGTGACGCCGGCGCTGGAAAACGTCGTGCTGTGGCACGAGCGCGATATCTCGCACTCCTCCGCCGAGCGGATGCTGGCGCCCGACGCCACCGTGACGCTGGATTTCATGCTCAACCGCTTGGCCGGGGTGATCGACAAGCTCTTGGTGTATCCGGAAAACATGCAGGGCAATCTCGATAAGCTCGGCGGGCTGATCCACTCGCAGCGGCTGTTGACCGCGCTCACGCAGAAGGGCTGCTCGCGCGAGGAGTCCTACAAGCTCGTGCAGCGCAACGCGATGCCGGTGTGGCGCGGCGAAGGCGATTTCCAGACGCTGTTGAAGAACGACGTCGACGTGAAGAAGTACATGTCGGACGCCGAGATCGCCGAACAGTTCGACCTCGGCTATCACTTCAAGCACGTCGACACCATCTTCCAGCGGGTGTTCGGGGAGAGCTGAGGCCCGACGCCGTATTGACATTGTGGATACGGGCGACCATCTTGCCGCCATGGCCAAAGACCGCCCGTCATCCTCGGAAAGTCCGGTCGCCGCGATCGTCACGGTCGCGGCGCGTTCCCCGGTCGATCCCAAGGGCACGATCAACCTGCGAATCGAGGCGCGGACCCGGCAATTGATCGACGATGCCGCCGCCGTCCTCGGCAAGACCCGCACCGAATTCATGATCGACAGCGCGCGGCGGCAGGCGATCGACGTGCTGCTCGACCAACGGCTGTTCGTGCTCGATGCCGCGCGTTACGACGCCTTCATCGACGCGCTCGACAATCCGCCTGCGCCGGGGCCGAAATTGCGGTCGCTGCTGCGCCGAGTGCCGGCATGGCAAAGCAAATAGAGCTTCAGCCGGACCACTCGCCGCCTGTCCCGCTCACCGCGCAGCATGACCGCTCGGCCTTCGATTGTGGCGTCGCAGCGCTGAACGAGTGGCTGTGGCACCGCGCCCTCAACAACCAAAGCCGGTTCTCGCGCACTTACGTCGTCTGCGGGGGCAAGCGCGTGGTCGGCTATTTCTGCATCTCGGCCGGGGCGATCGAACGCGCCAAAGCGCCCGGCAAGCTCCGCCGCAACGCCCCCGACAGCATCCCGGTCTCGGTGATCGGCCGTCTTGCGGTCAGCCGCGATCATGCGGGCCAAGGCCTCGGTGCCGATATGCTCGCGGACGCACTGCGCCGCATCGCTGTGGCTTCGCAGAGCATCGGCATCGCCGCGGTGCTTATTCACGCCAAAGACGAAGCTGCGAAACGCTTCTATCTGAAATGCGCCGAATTCATCGAATATCCAACAGACAGCCGAACCCTGTTTCTGCCGATCGAAACCGTGGTTGCGGCGTTGAAAGATGAGTAAGGGCGCCAACAAAACAAAGGGGGCGAGGTGGACGAGGACAGCAGCGTGACCCAGATGGCCGAGCCATTCGACCGCGGCGACGACACGCGGCCCGATCGCCCGATGAGCCATGTCGTCGCCGTCAGCTTTCGCCGCGGGCACCACTTCAGCAAAACGCCGGGGATGTCGATCCGGCTGCTCGCGGGGCTCGGCGTCGACGGCGACGGGCATTGCGGCGTTACCGTCAAGCACCGCTCGCGCGCGCGGAAAGACCCGACGCTGCCCAATCTGCGCCAGGTGCATCTGATCCACGCCGAACTGTTCGACGAGTTGGCGGCGAAAGGATTCCGCGTGCAGCCCGGCGATCTCGGCGAGAACGTCACCACGCAGGGCGTCGACCTGCTGGCGCTGCCGACCGGCACGCTGTTGCAGCTCGGCGACAGCGCCACCGTCGAACTGACCGGTCTGCGCAACCCCTGCGTGCAGATCGACGACTTCCAGAACGGCCTGGTGGCGGCGACGCTGGACCGCGACGCCGAGGGCCGGCTGATCCGCAAGGCCGGGGTGATGGCGATCGTGCGCATGGGCGGCGACGTCCGGCCGGGCGACAATATCCGGATCGAATGGCCGGCTGCCCCACATCGGCCATTGCTGCCGGTTTAAAGCTGTTTCGCGCGACTCGTTGGCCGCGTTCCGCGATGACAACCCGGCGGTAACCAAGTCTGGACTAGCCTCGCAGACCGACCAGACATCGCAGAATTCTCGGCAGAATCATCGAACAATGCCCGCTTCTCCCACCATTCTGGTGTTCGATTCCGGCCTCGGCGGCCTCACCGTGCTGCGCGAGATCGTCAAAGCCCGCCCCGACGCGGGCTATGTCTACGTCGCCGACGACGCGTTCTTTCCCTACGGCCAGCACGGCGAGGACGCGCTGATCGCCCGGGTGGTGCCGCTGATCGGCGAATTGATCGCCGCCCATCGCCCCGATCTGGTGGTGATCGCCTGCAACACCGCCTCGACGCTGGTGCTGTCGCACCTGCGCGCCGCCTACAAGGTGCCGTTCGTCGGCACCGTGCCGGCGATCAAGCCGGCCTGCGCCGCGTCCCGGACCAAACGGGTCTCGGTGCTCGGCACCAGCGGCACCGTGAAGCGCGAATACACCCGCGCGTTGATTCGCGACTTCGCGCAGGCCTGCAAGGTGACGCTGGTCGGCTCGGCGCATCTGGCCGCGCTGGCCGAGGCCGCCTTGGCCGGCGCCAGCGTCGGCGACGCGCAGATTCTGGCCGAGATCGCGCCCTGCTTCGTCGACGATGGCGGCGCGCGCACCGACGCCGTGGTGCTGGCCTGCACGCATTTTCCGCTGTTGCTCGATCGGCTGGTAGCGCTGGCGCCATGGCCGGTGGACTGGATCGATCCGGCGCCGGCGATCGCCCGGCGGGTCGCCAATCTGCTCGGCGGCGGCGTCGGCGGGGCTGCCGGCGCGCCGCGCGAGGCACGATTGATCTTCACCTCCGGCCGCCGGCATCCGGCGAGCGGTGCTCTACTGCCGTTCTTCGGCAGCCAGGTCGCTGCGGCGTAGCGTAGCTTCCGCTCCTGCGCCGGCGCTGTTAATCTCCCAGTCAGGGAGGAAACAATATGAAGCGAATTGTGTTGGGATTGCTCACGGTTGCGTTGGCCGGCGGGCTGGCCTTGGCTCAGCAAGCCGGGATCAAGCGCACGCCGCTGCAAAAAGTCGAGTTCCCCGAGGGCTATGTGACCATTACCGGCATCGCCGAAATCCCCCCTGGCGGCAGCGCCGGGCGACACACCCATCCCGGCGTCGAGACCGGCTACCTGCTCGAAGGCGAGACCGACATGCTGATCGACGGCCAACCGACCCAACACCTCAAAGCGGGGGATTCCTATGCGATCCCCGCCGGCGTGGTGCACGACGCCAAGGTGCATGGCGACAAATCCGCCAAGGTGATCGCCATCTACGTGGTCGACAAGACCAAGCCGCTCGCCTCGCCGGCGCCGTGATGCGGCCGTCGTAAAATGCGGGGAAAGTTCTGCAAAGTCTCGCTGCCGCGCCGGTTCGTGATCGATCTGATGCGGGCATCGCATCGGGTGCCGTTCATCACCATGAAGCGCAAGCTCGACGTCGGCCCGCTCGCCGCGGTGCGGGCGGCGGCGCTGGCGCGCCCGGGCTGGACCGCGATCTTCGCCAAGGCGTTCTGCCTGGTGGCGCGCGACGAGCCGATCCTGCGCACGCTCTTTATCAAATGGCCGTGGGCGCATTTCTACGAATTGCCGCAGAGCGTCGGCATGATCGCGGTGGCGCGCTGCCTCGACGGCGAACCATGCGTGCTGATGCAGAAGATCTCGGCCGCCGACGAGATCCCGCTGGCCGAGGTCGACGCGCAGATCCGTCACGCCCGCACCGCGCCGATCGCCGAGGTGCCGGCGTTCCGGCGGATGATGCGGCTGACCAGGCTGCCGTGGCCGCTGCGCCAACTGGCCTGGGCGTTCGGGCTCAACATGGGCCGGCAGCACGCCAATTACGCCGGCAGCTACGGCATCACCTCGGTCGCGGCGTTCGGCCCGGGCGAGCTCTATGCGCTCAGCCCCGGACCGTTCCTGCTCAGCTACGGCCAACTCGAGCCCGACCACAGCATCGAGGTGATCATCCGCTGGGATCACCGCGTCACTGACGCCGCGATGATCGTCAAGCTGTTCGACGGGCTGGAAGCCGCGCTGAACGGCGCCATCACCGCCGAACTGCGGGCCGGCCGAGCGTTGGCCCCGACTGCGGTTCGCGCCGTCGCGAAATGAGGGCGCGCGGGGGTCGCCAATACATCTAGGTGGGGTTCGGATTCTGGAAGCACTGGATCACTCCAATGACCAATAGCGACCTTTACCTGCTTTCGCTGCCGGTGATCGCAACCGTCTGCGTGTTGATCTTGGCTGTACTGATCCGTTACCGCCCTGGCATCGCAAGCCGGCCAAACCGGCGCCCGCGCGGGGGATTTCCGCCGAACAGCAAGCGCTGATCCGGCGCCTCAACGAGGTGTTCGATCGCGTCGAGGATGAGTCAAAATCTCGCGCCTCCCGGCCGGTCGAGCCGCAACGCGACGACGGCGTCAAAATCGATCGCTGACGGCTGCCGCGGCGGCCATCCGGACCGAACCGCAAAGCCGCTCCGCGAATTGACACCCGCCCCCAGAATGCCTAGAACACCGCTGCAACGCGGGCCGGTTTCGGCCCGCGTTGCGTTTCGCGACCCGTGGTCCTCCCCTTAGGCTTTAAGGACGGACCTGTCGGCTCCGGGCCCGTCCCGGCGCATAGGAGGGCGCGTTTCCTCATCCACATCAGACGTTCAGAGGACGCGATGACAAAGCGCAGTGAAGCGAAGTATAAAATCGACCGCCGGATGGGCCAGAATATCTGGGGCCGTCCGAAGAGCCCGGTCAACCGCCGCGAATACGGCCCCGGCCAGCACGGCCAGCGCCGCAAGGGCAAGCTCTCCGACTTCGGCGTGCAGCTGCGCGCCAAGCAGAAGCTGAAGGGCTATTACGCCAACATTTCCGAGCGCCAGTTCCACTCGATCTACGTCGAGGCGACGAGGCTCAAGGGCGACTCCGGCGAGAACCTGATCGGCCTGTTGGAGCGCCGGCTCGACACCGTGGTGTATCGCGCCAAGTTCGTCTCCACGATGTTCGCCGCCCGCCAGTTCATCAACCACGGCCACGTCAAGGTGAACGGCAAGCGCGTCAACATCGCGAGCTACAAGGTCAAGGTCGGCGACCTCGTCGAGGTCAAGGAATCCTCCAAGCAGCTCACCTTCGTGCTGGAAGCCAACCAACTCGCCGAGCGCGACGTGCCGGACTTCATCGAAGTCGATCACGGCAAGATGACCGCGAAGTTCATCCGCATCCCGCATCTGTCGGACGTGCCGTTCGCGGTGCAGATGGAGCCGCATCTGATCGTCGAATTCTATTCGCGCTAAGCGCGTCAGCATCGCTTGACGTCAAGGCCCCGGTTTCGCCGGGGCCTTTTTCTTTGCGATGTTTTTTCTTTGCGATATTTTACCAATGAACGATCGGCTTCACGAAAGCTTGTTCCAAATCGGTTGTTACTTGGTCATTTCGCTTGTGCCGAGCGACCGCGGTCTTATCTTTTGGACATGCGGCTGGCTCGGGCGCAACGGATGGCTGTCACTGCTAGGGGGATGATCAATCTGCCCTGCCGTGCGTGGGACAGGAACTGATCATGGCTTACGCCCCGGTGTTGAACGAGCCCGGCTTGCCGCCGATCCGCATCAACTTGTTGTCCGATACCCAGACAAGGCCCAGTGCGGCGATGCGCCAGGCGATGGCCGCAGCCGAGGTCGGCGACGAACAGATCGGCGACGATCCGACCGTCAACGCGTTGTGCGAGCGCGTCGCCGCGCTGCTCGGCAAGCAGGCGGCGGTGTTCATGCCGTCCGGCACGATGTGCAATGTCGCCGCGACCTTGGTGCATTGCCGCCCCGGCGACGAGATCCTGGCCCACGAGACCGCGCACATCGTGGCGCTGGAGGGCGGCGCTCATGCCGCGCTGGGCGGCGTGCAGGTCAAGACGCTGCACGGCGACCACGGCCAATTCGCCCCCGACCGGCTGCGCGAGGCGCTGCGGCCGGCGACCCGCAATCAACCGCGGCAGACCATGGTCAGCGTCGAGCAAACCTCCAATCTGGGCGGCGGCGCGATCTGGAAGCAATCCGCGCTCGAGAGCATCGTCGAGATCGCGCAGGCCAACGGCCTGGTCACCCACATGGACGGCGCCCGGCTGTTGAATGCCTGCGTCGCCACCGGGCTCAGCGCCCGCGCGATGGCCGAAGGCTGGGATTCGGTCTGGCTGGATTTCACCAAGGGGCTCGGCGCGCCGCTCGGCGCGGTGATGGCCGGCTCGCGCGACTTCATCGACGAGGTGTGGCGCTGGAAGCAGCGGCTCGGCGGCGCGTTGCGCCAGGCCGGGATCTGCGCCGCCGCCTGCCACTACGCGCTCGACCACAACGTCGCAAGGCTCGCCGAGGACCACGCCCATGCCCGCGCGCTGGCGAACGGGCTTTCGAGGATTCCCGGCATCGCCGTGCAGCTTCCGGACACCAACCTGGTGTTCTTCGAGAGCAGCGGCACCGGATTGGCAAGCGAAGCGCTGGTGGCGGCATTGCGGCGGCGCGGCGTGCTGATGTGCGTGATGGCCGGACGGATCCGCGCCTGCACCCATCTCGACGTCTCAGCGGCGATGATCGAGGAGACGCTGGCGGCGATCGGCGACATTCTGCAGGTGGCCGCGGCGGCGCCCCGGCTCAGTTCTCCAGCGCCTCGTAGATCAGTTTCTTGACCTCGGTCTGGATCCGCTGCCGCTCGGAAAAGGTCTGCTGCAGCAGCACGAAGAACATGTCCTGCTTTAAGTCGATGACGAAGTAGCAGCCCGACGCGCCGTCCCATTTCAGTTCGCCGAGCGAGCCCGGCGGCGGCGGCTTGGCTTGGCCTGGGTCGGTGCGCACGCCGAGGCCGAGACCGTAGCCGTAGCCGTCGCCGGGGAAGTAGTAGTAATCGCGCGCCACCCCGGAGCCCGGGCCGATGTGGTCGGTGGTCATCAGCCGAAAATTTTCCGGACTGAGATAGCGGCGGCCGTCGAGCACGCCGCCGTTCAACAGCATCTGCGCGAACCGCGCGAAATCTTTGAGCGTCGTCACCATGCCGCCGCCGCCAGATTCCCATTTCATGTAGATGTCGGCG
Organism: Rhodopseudomonas palustris BisB18; assembly: GCF_000013745.1. Classification (GTDB taxonomy): domain Bacteria; phylum Pseudomonadota; class Alphaproteobacteria; order Rhizobiales; family Xanthobacteraceae; genus Rhodopseudomonas_A; species Rhodopseudomonas_A palustris_F. The sequence continues at coordinate 1,736,170 of NC_007925.1, read as the reverse complement.
GTGTTCTCGAACGTGTCGCTCGGCACCGGGCGGGCCTGCAACTTCAATCGTTCCGGCTCGGTGACGAAGAAGCTGGTGCCGGTCATCCGCAGCGGATCCAGCAGCGCCTGCTTCTCGAACTGGTACAGCGACTGCCCGGACACCACCTCGATGACGCGGCCGAGGATGTCGGTGGAATGGCCGTAGTCCCACAGCGTGCCGGGCTGCTCCGCCAGCGGCAACCTGGCGACGCGCGCGGCAAACGTCGCATTGTCGATGTCGCCGTCATAGATGTCGGAGTTGCCCCAGGTCTTGCGGATCAAACTGTCGCCGTAGAAGCCGTAAGTCAGCCCCGAAGTATGCACCAGCAGATCCTTGATGGTGATCGGACGGGCCAGCGGCACCAGCTCCAGCGACTTGCCGGCCTCGCTGGTCTTCTCGACGCCGACCTGCATCGTCGCGAACGCCGGAATGTATTTGGCGACCGGGTCGTCGAGCCGGAGCTTGCCCTGATCGATCAGCAGCATCGCGGCGAAGCTGGTGATCGGCTTGGTCATCGAATGCAGATGAAAGATGGTGTCGTCGGTCATCGGCTGCTTGGTCGCGAGATCGCGGACGCCGAAGAACTGCGAATACACCGGCTTGCCGTGCTGCTGGATCAACAGGATCGCGCCGGGAACTTTGCCGCCAGCGATTTCCTTGGCGAAGAAATCGCCGATCCGCTGCAACTTCGCGGCCGAAAAATGCGCGCCCGCCGGCTTGTCGAAGCCGCCGTCGGCCGCGCCCGCGACCGTCGTCAGCAGGGTGAGCCCGACACCGCCGGCCCACGACAGCAACGCCTGCCGAACTTTCCTAGCACCTGATTTTCGATTCACGCAGCTGCTCGTAGCGGGCGACTCATTCGACAGACATCCGGGCACCCGCCAGCTCCGCCTCGTGCAGCCGTGCGCTGATCTCCGAAAAGCAGCAATAGACCACCCGGCGCAGCACCGGCGCCGTTGCCAGCGCGTCGATCGTGGCGGCGATGGCGATGACGGCGGCGCGGTCCGGCGGAAAGCCGTAGATGCCGGTGGAGATCGCCGGAAACGCGATCGACGTCAACCCATGGCTCTGACACAGCGCCACCGCGCGGCGGTAGCACGAGGCCAGCGCCTGATCTTCGCCCTGCGCGCCGCCGCGCCACACCGGCCCCACCGCGTGGATAACGTGCCGCGCCGGCAGACGGTAACCCTGGGTGATCTTGGCGTCGCCGGTGTCGCAGCCGTTGAGGGCGCGACATTCGGCGAGCAATTGCGGGCCGGCGGCGCGATGGATCGCGCCATCGACCCCGCCGCCGCCCTGCAGCGAGGCGTTCGCCGCATTGACGATGGCGTCGAGGCGGAGCGTGGTGATGTCCGCGACGACGACCTCAACGAGGACCGGGCCGAGCTGCCGGATCAGGCGGAGGCCGCCACGGTGATGCCCTTGTCGGCCAAGAGCTGCTGCAATTCGCCGGCCTGGAACATTTCGCGCACGATATCGCAGCCGCCGACGAATTCGCCCTTCACGTAGAGCTGAGGAATGGTCGGCCAGTTCGAATAGGTCTTGATGCCGTCGCGCAGATCGGCGGATTCCAGCACGTTCAAGCCCTTGTAGCCGACGCCGACGTGATCGAGGATCTGCACCACCTGGCCGGAGAACCCGCATTGCGGGAACTGCGGCGTGCCCTTCATGAACAGCACGACGTCGTTGGACTTCACTTCGCTCTCGATGAATTGCTCAATGCTCATAATCGGGTCCTTTTGCGGCACCGGCCGACGGCGCGTCAAACCTTAAATAGGTTATCCGAAACCATTGGCCACCCCAAGTAAAATGCCGGGGAGGCGAATTCGCGCACCGCTGCGGCCGCAGAGCGGTCCGGCCGGGCGGACGGTTTTCGCCGGACGCCACCCTGTCCTCGGCCGCTTTTGCTTCCTATCTCCGGAGTCGGATCACGCCGCGGAACCCATCCCGCGGAGCAGCGTTTTCCCCGAAACCGGAGATTTGCGTGACGAAACCAGCATCCGCCGCGGCAGCCTTGGCCGCCCCTTGCCCGTCATCACGTTCCCCATCCGAGTCCGGCGAACTGTCGCAGCAGCTGTTGCAAGCCTACCGCACGGTCCGCGAGGAAACCGAGCGCCGCGCCGCGCCGCTGTCGCCCGAGGACCAGGTGGTGCAGTCGATGCCGGACGCCAGCCCGGCCAAATGGCACCGCGCCCATACCACCTGGTTCTTCGAGCAGTTCCTGCTCGGCCAGCATTGCCCGGGCTATGCGCCGTTTCATCCCGACTACGCCTATCTGTTCAATTCCTATTACGTCAGCGCCGGCCCGCGCCACGCCCGCAACCAGCGCGGCTTGCTGACCCGTCCGGGTGCGGCCGAGGTCGCCGCCTATCGTGCCCATGTCGACGCCGCGATCGCAGAGTTTTTCGGCAGCGCCGACCAGGCGACGCTGAGCGAGCTCGCGCCATTGCTCGAGGTCGGGCTGAACCACGAACAGCAGCACCAGGAATTGCTGCTGACCGACATCCTGCACGCCTTCGCGCAGAACCCGATCCCGCCGGCCTATCAGCCCGGCTGGCGCTTCCCCGACGCGCAGCGCGGCGACGACTGGGTGAGCCTCAACGAGGGCATTCATCCGATCGGCCACGCCGGCGAGGCGTTTCATTTCGACAACGAGACCCCGCAGCACCGCGCCCTGGTCGGGCCGGTGAAGATTTCGCGCAACCTCGTGACCAACGCCGAGTGGCTGGAGTTCATCGCCGCCGGCGGCTACCGGACGCCGACGTTGTGGCTGATGGACGGCTTCGCCGCGGTCGAGCGCGACGGCTGGGAGGCCCCCGGGCATTGGCGCAAGGTCGACGGCTCCTGGCACATCATGACGCTCGGCGGCTTGCAGCCGGTCGATCCCGACGCGCCGGTGTGCCACGTCAGCTACTACGAGGCCGATGCGTTTGCGCGCTGGCGCGGCCAACATCTGCCGACCGAGATGGAGTGGGAGGTCGCGGCGCGCGCCGGCGCGTTGAACGACGCGTTCGGTCTGGTTTGGCAATGGACCCGCAGCGCCTACGCGCCCTACCCGGGCTATCGCGCGGTCGAAGGCGCGCTCGGCGAATACAACGGCAAGTTCATGGTCAATCAGCTGGTGCTGCGCGGCTCGTCGCTGGCCACGCCTGAGGGCCACAGCCGCATCAGCTATCGCAACTTCTTCTATCCGCATCATCGCTGGCAATTCACCGGCCTGCGTCTGGCCAACTACGGCGGCTGATCACTATTCAACCGCGCAGCAAGCGCGACCGGGAGTTCGCTATGAATGTACATGCCGCCGCGCTGAATCCAGCGCAACGGTTCGACGAGCCGGCCTCGGCCTTCGCGCAGGATGCGATCGAGGGGCTGTCGAGCCATCCGAAACGGCTGTCGCCGAAATATTTCTACGACGCCGAAGGCTCGGCGCTGTTCGAACAGATCACCGGCCTGCCGGAGTATTACCCGACCCGCACCGAACTCGGCATTCTGCGGGATCGCGCGACCGAGATCGGCGCGATGATTCCGCAAGGGGCCGCGCTGGTCGAATTCGGCGCCGGCTCGACCGCCAAGGTGCGCACGCTGCTGCCCGACTGTGCGCTCGGCGCCTATGTGCCGGTGGATATTTCCGGCGACTTCCTCAACGCGCAGGCCGCCGCGCTACGGCAGGATTTTCCCGAACTCGCGGTCTATCCGGTGACCGCGGATTTCACCGCGCCGTTCGCGCTGCCGCATACGGTGCGCGAATTGCCCAAGGTCGGGTTCTTCCCCGGCTCGACGATCGGCAATTTCGAGCCGTTTGAGGCCTGCGGGTTCCTGCGCAGCGCCCGCGCCATCCTCGGCGCCGAGGCAACGCTGCTGATCGGCGTCGACCTGGAGAAGGACGACCGGGTGCTGAGCGCGGCCTATAACGACGCCGCCGGCGTCACCGCCAAGTTCAATCTCAACGTGCTGGCGCGGATCAACCGCGAACTCGACGGCGACTTCGAGCTGTCGGCGTTCGTGCACCGCGCGATCTACAACCGCGAGCGCCACCGCATCGAGATGCATCTGATCAGCCGCACGGCGCAGACCGCGCATCTGCTCGGCCACAGCATCACGTTCCGCGCCGGCGAAACCATCCACACCGAGAGCAGCTACAAATACAGCGTCGAGCGCTTCAACGCGCTGGCGCGCGGCGCGGGCTGGACGCCGCGGGCGTTGTGGACCGACGCCGACGGCATGTTCTCGGTGCATGCGCTGGCGGCGGCGGAGTAGAGCTCCTTCGGCGCCGCGCATCGGACCTTCCAGTTGGACGCGCCTGATCAAAAAAGACCGTCATTCCGGGGCGCGAGGGCGCAAGCCCGAGCGAACCCGGAATCTCGCAACGCGCGAGCCCACGCCCACCTCGCAGCAAGATTCCGGGTTCGCTCGCAGCTGACGCTGCTCGCGCCCCGGAATGACGACTTGGTTGTGGTGATGCGCATCGACCAATCGGGCGATAACGCGGCACGCCGTCTATCTGTTCGGCCGACGCACCGCGCCGCCCCCGGCTCGCAATGACGATTGTTGTTACTTCAATGCTCTCATTCGGCGGCGCTGCTCAGGCGAGTCCCGCGGCGGCGCTGGTTCTGCTTCTGCCGCGCGCCTCGGTGGCGCATTTTTCGACGTGGACCTCGCGGTTGATCACCTGCAGGTTGGGCAGCCCCCAATAGCCGAGCAGCTCGGGCCACGGCGTGTCGCGGTGCCGGCGCCAGACCTCGAACAGCGGCACAAGGTGATCGACCTCGGCGGCGCGCAGCAGCCGGCGGTTGCTCTGCCGGCAGCGCCGGCCCTGCAGGCGGCGCAGCAGCAGGGTCTGGCCGCTCGGAGCATTCCAGAACTGCCAGGCCACCACGCAGGCAGAGTGCCAATTGGCGTTGCGGTTGACGCCGCGATCCCACAGATCGACGTGCCAGCCGAAGCGATACACCGGCTGGCCGCAGACGCAGCAGAACCCGGCGCCCTTGCCGTGCGCCGCTTCGCGATACGGCGCCGGCGGCGCCCGGAAGCTGGCCGGTCGCCCTTCGGCCCGATCGTCGCCGAGCTGCCAGCGCCAGCCGTCGGGGGCGCCGCTGCGCGCCGCCAACGCCCGGGCCAGCCGATCGGCACGCAGCGGATGGTCGCGCCAATAGCCGTCGATCGCCAGCCGCGGCGTCGGCGGCACGAAGCGGCAGGCCAAGGCGCGCGCCAGCACCGCGGCGGGAAACACCGCCGGCAGCGACTTGCTCAGCCGCGCCAGCGCCCGCCGATTGGCTTCCGCCTTGTCTTGCTGCCATGTCGACAAAATCGGCCCCTCGAACCCGCGCGGCACGGTGCATCGGCGCCGTTAAGCCTTGGTTAAGCCACTACTCGATCGGCGAGCGGTCGCCGACGCCGAGCGAGATCGCCTCCCAGGCGCCGACCACCAGGAGGATCGCCGTGGCGGCGGCGGCCAGCAGCAGCGGCGACAGCAATCCGCCGAACGGCGTCAGCAACACCAGCGCGGCGATGCCGGCGAGATGCGACAACTGCCAGCGGCCGTGCACGCTCTGCTTGAACAGCAGCACGCCGAACAGGAACAACAGCGGCCCGCCGATCATCCCGAACGTCGCCTTGACGTCGCCATGGCCGTCGGGATGCGCCAGCAGCAATTCGTCGCCGACCGCGGTCACCACGATGCCCGCCACGATCGGCAGATGCAGATAGGTGTAGGCCAGCCGCGCCAGCCGCCCCGGATCGCTGGAATGCGAGATCCGCTCGGCGCCGACATGGACGCCGATGTGGAAATAGATCCACCACATTGCGATCGAGCCGAGCAGCGCCACCGCGAACGAACTCATCGTGGTCACGGTCCAGTCGATCTCGGCGAAAGTGGTGCCGGTGACGACGATCGATTCGCCGAGCGCGATGATGATGAACAGCGCGCAGCGCTCCGCCATGTGGCCGCCCTCGACGCTCCAGTCGGTGGTCGAGGAGGCGCCGAGCCGCGGCACCCAGAACCGCGCCACCGGCCCGACATATTCGATCAGCAACGCGGTCAGCCACAGCCCGAGTTGCGCTGCGCCGTGCAAGAGGCCGCCTGCGATCCACAGCGCGCCGCTGGCGCTCAGCCACAGCAGGATGCGCAGGAAGCTGGTCTTCAGCTTGGCTTGCGAGGCCGGCACCGAATAGGTGAAAAACGCGGTGCGGCCGACCTGCATCGCCGCGAACGCCAGCCCGAAGGCGAGCCCGCGGCTCTCGAACGCTTTGGGAATCGAGGTCGACAGCAACAGCCCGAGCGCCATCAGCGCGAACAGCATCAGCCGCACCGCGGTCTGTTCCGGATCCAGCCAGTTGGTGATCCAGGAGGTGTAGACCCACACCCACCACACCGCGAGCATCAGGATCGCGCTCTGCAGCAGGCCCTGCACGGTGAAATGCGCCAGCAGAAAATGCGAGATCTGGGTGATGGCGAACACGAACACCAGGTCGAAGAACAATTCGACATAGGTGACGCGATTGTGTGCGTCGGGTTTGCGGTTGCGCAGCAGCGTCGGCCCGCGGCCCGCCGCGTGCGACTCCGGGATGATCGGATCGTCCAGCGTCAGCTGTCCGGCACGCCGGTCTGCAACGCCAAGGCGTGCAGCACGCCGCCCATCTGGCCTTGCAACGATTGATAGACGATCTGGTGCTGCTGCACCCGGGACTTGCCGCGGAAGGATTCGGAGATCACCGTCGCCGCATAATGATCGCGGTCGCCAGCGAGATCGCGGATCGTCACCTCCGCATCGGGAATGGCGGCCTTGATCATCGATTCAATGTCCCGTGCGTCCATCGGCATCCGACGTTCTCCCAAGCCTTCGAAAGCACCTTCGAATCGCGGCTCGCCGCGACCGCCCGAGCCTAGCCGGCACCGCGCGCGGCGTCATCCCGAACCTATAACGATCCTATATTGCCAGCGTAGCCCTTTCAAAGCCCGCCCGCATCGCCCATCTGATCGGAACCGCTGAATTTGAGGGATGCCCATGAAGATTCCCGGTCCAGACCACCCGATCACCGTCCTGCCGACCCCGAAACGGGTCCGCGTCTCCGCGGCCGGCGTGGTGATCGCCGAAACCTCCCGCGCGTTGACGCTGAAGGAGGCGAGCTATCCCGCCGTGCATTACATCCCGCGGCAGGACGCCAAGCAGGAATTCTTGGAACGCAGCAATCGCTCCACCCACTGTCCCTACAAGGGCGACGCCAGCTATTTCAGCATCAAGGCCGGCGATACCACGCTCGAGAACGCGGTGTGGAGCTATGAGGAGCCGTTTCCGGCGATGCGCGAGATCAAGGACTATCTGGCGTTCTATCCCGACAAGGTCACGATCGAGCAACTCGACGCGGGGTAGTCTGCGCACCGGATGCCCGCGGCCGGCCGGCGCTGGGGAACCATCACTTTGAACGGCAGGAGAACCCCGGCGTGACGCTGGTTTCGGATCGGATCGAACACGCCGTCGCCCCGGCCGCGATGGCGTCGTCGCGCAATCTGTCGCTGGACCGCACCCGCAGCTTTCTCACCATCCTGGTGCTGATCCACCATGCGGTGATCCCCTACACCTATTACGGCCACACCGACCCAAAATCCTTTGCCGGGTTCGACGCCATCGTGCTGGCCACCGACAGCTTCTTCATGGCGCTGTTCTTTCTGCTGTCGGGGCTGTTTCTGTGGCCGAGCGTCGCGCACCGTGCGCCGGGGGTGTTCGCCCGCGACCGGCTGATCCGGCTCGGCCTGCCCTTCGTGTTTGCCGCCTTGACCATCATCCCGATCGCCTACTACGCGATCGCGCTGCGCCAGTCGCCGGGGCTCGGCTTTGCCGAATTCTGGCTCAAGACCGTCACGGTCGGGCCGTGGCCGAGCGGCCCGTTGTGGTTTCTCTGGGTGCTGCTGATCTACAGCATCGTCGGCGGCTTGCTGTATCGGCTGGCGCCGCAGGCGCTCGATCCGATCAACCGGCTGTCGGTACGCGCGTTCCGCCAGCCGGTGGTGCTGTTCGCGGTGTTCGTGGCGGTCGCCGCGGTGGTCTATGTGCCGGTGCGGGTTCTGCTCGGCCCGAACCATTGGCTGGAATTCGGACCGTTCTCGGTGCAGACCTCGCGCATCCTGCTGTACGCGGCGTATTTCTTTCTCGGCGCCGGGATCGGCGCGGCCAATATCAAGACCGGCCTGCTCAGCCCGGAGGGCGAATTGCCCAACGGCTGGGCGCGCTGGGCGATCACCGCGCTGGTGCCGTATTGCGCGTTGTGGGGGCTGATCTATATCAAGCGCGAGATCCTCGGCAATCCGGACATGCTGCCGGACTGGTACGAGGCGAGCTACGCGATCGCCTTCGTGGTGTTCAGCGCGGCGATCAGCTTCGCCATCCTGGCGTTCTTCCTGCGCTTCAAGACCGCCGGCCGTAGCCTGCTCGATGCCTTGCAGCACGACGCCTACGGCATCTTCCTGGTGCACTACGCCTACATGCTGTGGCTGCAATATTGGCTGTACGGCTACGACCTGCCGGCGATCGCCAAGGCGGGGATCGTGTTCGTGCTGGGGCTAGCTTTGAGCTGGATCACCACCGCTTTGCTGCGGCGGATTCCCGGCGTCGCGCTGGTGTTGTGAGCGGGCGCCCCAACACGCGCTGAGTCATGCTGAGCGCACCACCACGCACGGCGTCATCCTGAGGCGCCCGAGCGCAGCGAGGGCCTCGAAGGATGGGCCGCGGGCACGTCGTTCGATCCGCTGTGCTTGCGGCGTCATCCTTCGAGGCCCGGCTTCGCGCCTTGCGCTACGCCGGGCACCTCAGGATGACGGCTCAATGCTTCGTCGTTACGCCTTGCCGCCCATGTAGTTCGGCAGCCAGGCCTCGTGCGCGTGCTCCAGCGCCTTGATGTCGATGGCGCGTTCGCCGGCGATCGACAGCGTATGGCCGGCGGTCTTGCCGATCTGCAGGCAGGGTACGCCGACCGCCTTCAGCTTGGTCAGCACGCCGAGCAGTTCGTCGGCCGGCACGGTGACGAGGTAGCGCGCCTGGTCCTCGCCGAACCACCAGGCATGCGGCACGATGGCTTCCGGACCGGCGTCGAGCGCGGCGCCAATGTGACCGGCGATCGCCATCTCGGCCAGCGCGATCAGCAACCCGCCGTCGGACAGGTCATGCACCGCGGTGGCGGTGCCGGAATGGATCATGCCGCGCACCACGGTGCCGTTGCGCTTCTCGGCGTCGAGATTGACCGGCGGCGGCGCGCCTTCTTCGCGGCCGCAGATGTCGCGCAAATACACCGATTGGCCGAGCCAGCCGCGGGTCTCGCCGATCAACAGGATCGCCTCGCCCGCGGCCTTGAACGCCAGCGTCGCCGACTTGGTGAAATCGTCCAGCAGGCCGACGCCACCGATCGACGGGGTCGGCAGGATGCCACGGCCGTTGGTCTCGTTGTAGAGCGAGACGTTGCCGGACACGATCGGCGCCTCCAGCGCGACGCAGGCTTCCGCAATGCCCTTCAGGCAGCCGACCAGTTGGCCCATGATCTCGGGGCGCTCAGGATTGCCGAAATTCAGGTTGTCGGTGATGGCGAGCGGCTTGCCGCCGACCGCGGTGATGTTGCGATAGGCTTCGGCGACCGCCTGCTTGCCGCCCTCATAAGGATCGGCCTCGCAATAGCGCGGCGTGACGTCGACGGTCAGCGCCAGGCCCTTGGGGCCGTCCTTGATGCGGACCACCGCGGCGTCGCCGCCGGGGCGCTGCACGGTGTTGCCGCCGATGACGTGGTCGTATTGCTCCCAGACCCAGCGCCGCGAGCACAATTCCGGGGAGCCGATCAGCTTCTCCAGCGCCTCGACCACGCCGATCGGCGGCTTGATGTCGCGGGCATGGATGATCGGCAGCTTCGGGGTCTCGACATGCGGGCGATCGTACAGCGGCGCCTCGTCGCCCAATTCCTTGATCGGCAGGTCGGCCTTGACCTCGCCGCCGTGCTTGACCACGAAACGCAGCGTCGGCGTGGTGTGGCCGACGATGGCGAAATCGAGCCCCCACTTCTTGAAGATCGCCTCGGCCTCGCGTTCCTTCTCCGGCTTCAAGACCATGAGCATGCGCTCCTGGCTCTCCGACAGCATCATCTCATAGGCGGTCATGCCGGGCTCGCGGGTCGGCACCTTATCGAGATCGAGATCGACGCCGAGATTGCCCTTGGCGCCCATCTCGACCGCCGAACTGGTGAGCCCGGCCGCGCCCATATCCTGGATCGCGATCACGCAATCCGCCGCCATGATTTCCAGGCAGGCTTCCAGCAACAGCTTCTCGGCGAACGGGTCGCCGACCTGCACGGTCGGGCGCTTCTCGGCGGAATCGTCGTCGAACACCGCCGACGCCATCGAGGCGCCGTGGATGCCGTCGCGGCCGGTCTTGGAGCCGAGATAGACGATCGGCATGCCGACGCCCGACGCCGCAGCCAGGAAGATCTTGTCGGCGTCGGCGAGCCCGACCGCCATGGCGTTGACCAGAATGTTGCCGTCATAGCGGGTGTCGAAGCGGACCTGGCCGCCGACGGTGGGAACGCCGAAGGAATTGCCGTAGCCGCCGACCCCGGCGACCACGCCCGACACCAGATGCCGGGTCTTCGGATGCTCCGGCGCGCCGAAGGACAGCGCGTTGAGGCAGGCGATCGGCCGCGCCCCCATGGTGAACACGTCGCGCAAAATGCCGCCGACCCCGGTGGCCGCGCCCTGATACGGCTCGATGAAGCTCGGGTGGTTGTGGCTTTCCATCTTGAACACGATGGCCTCATTGTCGCCGATGTCGATCACGCCGGCGTTCTCGCCCGGGCCCTGCAGCACCCACGGCGCCTTGGTCGGCAGCCCCTTGAGATGCAGCCGCGAGGATTTGTACGAGCAGTGCTCGTTCCACATCGCCGAGAAGATGCCGAGTTCGGTGAGGCTCGGCTCGCGGCCGATCAATTTGAGGATGCGCTGATATTCGTCCGGCTTCAGCCCATGGCTGGCGACGAGTTCGGGGGTGATCGGCGTGGGCTTGGACGACATCGCGGCGGATTTCCTGAAACGGTCAATCGGCCTCCCCCGCGGGGAAGGAGAAGGCCCGTTCTTAGAAAGATTGCGACAGCGGGGAAAGCGGTTTTATGGCGCATTTCCGGGTTTCCCGCGGGCGCCGCCGGCCGGCAATTGCATTCAAGCCGGCGATCGGTTTTATGGATCGAACGTTCCCAGCAGAAGGACCGGACCGTGACCGACACCGCCACCCTCCCGCCGCTGGGTCGCCCCGACCTCACCATCGCCACCGACGGCGAATTCGCCGGCTGGCGGACCTGGACCCGCGACACCTTCGAATCCAACAACGGCCCGTTCTGGCACCGTTTCGAGGACGACGGCAAAGTCCGTTGCGCGTTCCGGGTCGAACCGAAGCACCTCAACGGGCTGCGCGGCGTGCACGGCGGCTGCTTCATGACCTTTGCCGATTATGCGCTGTTCGCGATCGCCGCGCATGAATTGCAGGGCCCCGCGGTGACGGTGGCGTTCGGCTGCGAATTCCTCGACGCCGCCTATGAGGGCGAATTGGTCGAAGCCACCGGCGAAGTCACCCGCGCCGGCAAATCGCTGATTTTCGTCCGCGGCATCATCAGAAGCGCCGGGCGGCCGCTGTTCACGTTTTCCGGGACGATCAAGCGGGTGAAGCGCAAGGTGCCGCCGAGCGAGGTCGGCGACGGGCATTGAGCCGATCGATCCGTGCAGCACGAGCGAACCCGCAACCGTCAGTTATAAAAATCTGGACGCTCAGCGCGGCGTACAGGTTCTGGATTCACTCCGAGCTCGCTGCTCGTAACCCGCAATGACGGCTTCGCTCCCGGTCGGTAAGGGCAATGCAGTGCAGCCGTCGTGGCTAGGTGTGCTGAGCGCCGGTCCTATAAGCGTTGAGCTTGTCGTGAAGGACCTCTGCTTTCGCTTTGACCAGGGCGAGGTCACAGGCAAGCAATTTCGCTAAAGGCGTTTCGTTGCTTGGTAACGGAGAGCCGAGATTACAAATGACGAACTCCATCGCGGTCACACTGTCTTGAAATCTCTTGTGCAGCACCGGCTCGTGGTGCGCGAGGCGATTGCGTGCTTGGTAGATGTGCTCCAACTGCGCAGCAACATGCGCGCGTTTTGTCAGTTTGTTCGGAAAAGTCCGTTTGAGGGATGTTCGCCAAAGTGATTGCTCGTAGTCGCCGCTATAGAGGCGTTTCCAGAAGTAGAATGTGGTTTCAGCGATAATTTTTCCCTCAGAGACGACAATCTGTTTCCGGCGTTCCTTGGCACGTTTGATGTGAGATGTGTTCGGTGGGCGACCACCAGGGAAGGCCAATGCTTCCAAGGCAGTTCGCTCTGCTGCCGATGCCTTAGCGTATTCTGCACGTTGAGCGCTGTCCAACGCATTACGAGCGATCTGGTTTCTCGGTCGGCTTCCATTGAAATGGGGCGGGAGGATGAGTGAGCCAACGCGGGGTGCCGAAGTGCGCCGAGAGATTTTCCGACACGGAGTTTCTGATGGCTAGCTCAATTAAGGCAATAACGTTCAATAGGCTGGATCCAAGGCGAAGTGTCTCCTGGTGCAGCTCAATTGCAGCGCGAGTTGAGCCGGTTAGAGCCTGCAGCGCAGCAAGTCGTTCGGCCGAAAGCAGCATCGCAATGACTGCAATTTCGTCGTCATTCAAATTGCTTGACATGCCTTACCATTCCCCCTATCATTACAAATGAAAAGTCGGGGCCAAATCGGCAGTTATTCTTCGGAATGACGGATTCCCGACTTACCAAATTAAGGCACTGCTTAGGCGGTGCCTTTTTTGTTGGTACCTCTCGGTCGTATCCGAAGACAAGGCTTGGGGGTCGACCGCTGCGAGCTGCGCTTACGCCGCCTTGGCGAGGTGCTCGACCAGGCCGGCGAACAGGCCGCGGCCATCGGTGCAGCCCATGATGGCTTCGACGTGGTTCTCCGGATGCGGCATCATGCCGAGCACGTTGCCGCGCTCGGAGACGATGCCGGCGATCGAGGCCGCGGCGCCGTTGATGTTGTGCGCCTCGCCGACTTCGCCGCTCGCCGAGCAATAGCGATACAGCACCCGGCCATCGCCCTCGAGCCGCTGCAGCGTCTCTTCGTCGGCTTCGTAATTGCCCTCGCCATGCGCCACCGGGACGCGGATCACCTGGCCGGCATTGTAGCCGCGGGTGAACGGCGTATCGGAGCGCTCGACCCGCAGATGCACGTCGTGGCAGATGAATTTTAAGCGCGCGTTGCGCATCAAGACGCCCGGCAACAGCCCCGACTCGCACAGGATTTGGAAGCCGTTGCAGACCCCGAGCACCAGCCCGCCGTCACTGGCGAATTTGCGCACCGCGTCCATCACCGGCGCGCGCGCCGCGATCGCGCCGCAGCGCAAGTAATCGCCATAGGAAAAGCCGCCCGGCACCACCACGAGGTCGGTGCCCTTCGGCAGTTCGGTGTCTGCGTGCCATACCATCGCGGGCTCGGAGCCGGAGGCGAGCTGCAGCGCCCGCGCCATGTCGCGCTCGCGATTGATACCGGGGAAAACGAGGATGGCGGATTTCATAAAGCCGGTGCTTCGTTGATTTCAAGCCGCCGCTCGATGCGATCAAGCTGCTGATCGTGGCGGATGAGGGTGGTGTGGATGCCGGCCAGTTCGGTGTGGACGGCGATGATTTCCTGGCGAATGCCATTGTGGGAGAGACGCAATCCCTGCATATCAAGCTTTACCTCGCTGATCTCTCCTTTGATCTGCGCAATGTCGCGTTGCACCGCTTTCAACACTTCGTAAACCAAATCAGCGCTGATCTCGGCCATAATGGCGCTCCCGGAACGAAACTACCGCCTCACCTCGATATTGTAATTCTCGATCACGGTGTTGGCCAACAGTCTGTCGGCGGCGTCCTTCAAGGCGGCCTCAGCCTGTGCGGGATCGGCGCCGGCGAGTTCGATGTCGAACACCTTGCCCTGGCGGACGCTGGCGATGCCGGCGACGCCGAGCGATTTCAAAGCACCCTCGATCGCCTTGCCTTGCGGATCGAGGATGCCGGTCTTCAATGTAACGGTGACACGCGCTTTCACGACCAACCTCAGCCCTTGACCAGCACCGGACCGGAGCCCGCCGGCCGTTCGTTTTCCATCAGAATGCCGAGCCGCTTGGCGACTTCGGTGTAGGCCTCCAGCACGCCGCCGAGATCGCGGCGGAAGCGGTCCTTGTCGAGCTTCTCGTTCGACTTGATGTCCCACAGCCGGCAGGAGTCCGGCGAGATCTCGTCGGCGACGATGATTCGCATCATGTCGTTTTCGAACAGCCGGCCGCATTCCATCTTGAAATCGACCAGCCGGATGCCGATGCCGAGAAACAGCCCGGTGAGGAAATCGTTAACCCTGATGGCCAGCGCCATGATGTCGTCGATTTCCTGCGGCGTCGCCCAGCCGAACGCGGTGATGTGCTCTTCGGAGACCATCGGGTCGTTCAACTGGTCGTTTTTGTAATAGAATTCGATGATCGAGCGCGGCAGCTGGGTGCCTTCCTCGATGCCGAGCCGCTGCGACAAAGAGCCCGCGGCGACGTTGCGCACCACCACCTCGAGCGGCACGATCTCGACTTCGCGAATCAGCTGTTCGCGCATGTTGAGCCGGCGGATGAAGTGGGTCGGTACCCCGATATCGTTCAGATGCTGAAACAGAAACTCGGAAATCCGGTTGTTGAGGACGCCCTTGCCCTCGATCACCTGGTGTTTCTTGGCATTGAACGCGGTCGCGTCATCCTTGAAGTGTTGAATCAGGGTGCCGGGCTCCGGTCCTTCGTAAAGAACCTTCCCCTTGCCTTCATAAATGCGACGTCGACGGCTCATGGGGATGTACCGTGTGTTGTTGAAATCCATGGAGTTGGTGAGCTCCGTATGACAGATGCGACCCGCGGCGGAGCTGCCGGGAAGGCCAGGGAAACAGAACGAGAACCTTGCCTGAGGGCAACCTAGCCGATTGAGCCATGCAGCACAATCGATCAGGACAACGGGCCTTAAGTTTTACGTCCGGCGTTGCGACTTTCCGGCAGTTGTCTTAACCGCTCGCCCTGGTTATCTAGGCAGCCAACTCCTCAACCGCAAATGTACGGCCTTTTGCGCCGCCGGCTTAAAGATCGGAACCAGGATTATGACGACATTTGACAAGCGCGAAGAAGGTTTCGAACGAAAGTATGCGCTGGACGAGGAGCAGAAGTTCAAGGCGGAGGCGCGCCGCGACAAGCTCCTGGGGTTGTGGGTGGCGGAAAAGCTCGGTCTGAAGGGCGACGACGCCGCGGCCTATGCCAAGGAAGTGGTGATCGCGGACCTCGAAGAAGCCGGCGACGCCGACGTGATTCGCAAGGTGACCGCCGACCTCGAAGGCCGCGGCATCTTCCTCACCGAGCCGGAACTGCGGCTGAAGCTCGACGAATTCTTCGCCCAGGCGGTGGCGCAGGTGAAAGCCGGGACTTAAAGCGCACGCCGTCTCGGGATTTTTCCTCGACCTCTCCACGTCTTGGCCGGGCTCGTCCCGGCCATACACGAAAGCATCGACAGCCGCGCTGAATTTCGGGCGCACTCGCTGTCCGTTGTCGCCACTTTGCACCGGCTGATTACCGCGCTGGACGACCTATATCGAAATCGATATAATCGGTCCCATGAAGCCGGTCGTCTTCATCGGAGATTCCCTCGACGCGGTGCGATTATTTCCTGACGACGCGCGCCGCGCGGTGGGTTTCCAGATCGACCGCCTGCAGCGTGGTCTTGATCCGGACGACTGGAGGCCGATGAAAACCATCGGCGCAGCCGTGCGGGAAATCCGGGTGCGAGATGCATCCGGCGCCTTTCGCGTGATCTATATCGCCACGCTCGCAGACGCCGTTTACGTGCTGCATGCTTTTCAAAAGAAGACCGAGGCGACATCGAAACGCGACATCGATCTCGCCACCGCGCGTTTCAAAGAGCTGACGCGAAGAGAACGACAATGACCGAACAAATTTTCGACAGCGTCTGGGATGCCCTGGAGAATTCGCCGGCCGAGGCCGCCAATATGAAAGCCCGGTCCGGGCTGTTGATCGCTATTCGCGACGTTGTCGACAGCTGGCAACTGACCCAGGCCGAAGCGGCCAAGCGCCTCGGCGTCACCCAGCCGCGGATGAACGACTTGCTACGCGGTCGTATCGACAAGTTCAGCTTGGACGCGTTGATGATGCTTGCGACGGGCGCCGGCCTCACCGTGGAATGGCGCGTGGTCAAACCGGCGGCGTGATCAATGCGCGCTGCGGCCTGGCGCAGCGATATCCGGGGCCATAGCGCGGCCCGCCTGCCCCGCTACGCGATGGCGATGATCTCCAGTTCCTGAGCGCCCGAGCCGACCACGTCGCCGACGCTCTTGCGCAGCAACAGCCGCGCCACCGGCGAGACGAAGGAAATCGAGCCAGCCTTGGGGTCGGCCTCGTCCTCACCGACGATGCGGAAGCTCTGCACCCGGCCGTCGCCGCGCCGGAACGTCACCGTCGAACCGAACGCCACGATATCGCTCGACGAGGGCACGGGCATCAACTCCGCGGTCCGCACCCGGGCCGCCAGATAGCGCGCATCGCGCAACGGCCCGGCCTCCTGCCGGCGCCGCTCATTCACATCTGCAATCGCCTGCGCCGCCTCGACGCCAGTGCGCGCCGCGTCGAGCTGATCCTGCAGCGCCTTTAACCCCGCCGCGGTGACCCAATTGGGATGCGGTGAAATCGGCCGATCCGGCAGCATCGTCTCCGACGCCGTCTCGGCACTGTCTTCCTTGGTAAAGGCGACGGACAATGGGGGCTCCGGGGGTGAGGAAAGAGGTGTTGGTAAATATAGGGGGTGGGGTGGATGGGGCAATGTTGCCGGGCAACTATAACGGCCCGTAGCCCGTAGCCCGGATGAGCGAAGCGATATCCGGGAGTCTTATTGCGTCGTGAATCTCGATCTCGCTAGGCTACAGTTGCTGCCTTGGGACATTTGTTGCTTGAGCGACCAAACTCCGTTGTGCAGATCCGAGCTGCCTACTGCCAGACCAATTCAAAGATTATGTGAAACTCTTCGTATTCATCGAAGCGATCTCCACCGGGAAACCAAGAGGCCGTGTGGAGACTGCGAAGGCCTAGGGTCTACAGGCGCGGTCAAACTAGTGTGGGGTAAATGATGTCGGCTTGGATTGAGCGGCTAGTTATACCGCTTCTCTTGATGATTATCGGCGGTATAGGGACCGTCGCTTGGCAATACATCTCCGCACAAGAAATAAGCTACGTCACAGCCGATATGAAATTCGTCGAGACGCCGAATCCCTTTTATGGTGCAGATTCAAGACAGCTAGCAGATTTGGAGAAGGCGGTGAGCGTCGTCACTGGCTTCGCGGCCTCTGCTCTGCCTTTCCGCGCTGAAAAATTTTCGCGTGTTGCTGTCATTACGTTTCGAAATTTCAGCAATGTAAGATCGAAGGAAGTCGAGCTCATCGCCAGGGATGATTCAATCCTTTACTCGACGGCCTCCCTAGACCCCAAACGAGCGGTGATGGGAAGGCGCATCAAGCTCCAGCCCATTGACCCGATGGAAACGTCGGTGGTGTATGCAGTCGTTTCGGGTTGGCCCTATTCGGTGCCAGCTAACATTTCTGCCGTGCACGACAACAAGAAGCTCAACATATTTAGTAATGAAAGCGAGGATGTCGCGAACACATTTGCAGCAGCCGTTGCACAGTTTCCGATGATCGTTACAGCTCTGTTATTCGCAGGCGCCCTCACGATCATTATACTTTGTATATCCATCCCCCTGCAGATTGCTCAGGCGGTAAGTCCGAAGTTCCGATATTGGCTCATAACTGACGCTCTTCTAAAGCAACATTTGGAGGTCATACGTCGCGTCGAGGAAGATCACCCAGAACGAATCGCGAAACTGAGAGCTCCCACCGTTCAAGCTTAGCCCCTAACTGCACAGCAAGTAGCGGGAAACGCATCAATGAGCTAGTAAATAGCCCGCATGAGCGCAGCAATATGCGGGACGATCTGCGAACACCCGGATGTCGCTTCGCTCATCCGGGCTACATGCTCATCCGGCGAATTCCGACCGGATCGTCGATCTGCGGGAATTCCTCCTCGAGCGGCGTCATCGATTGCAGCAGGGCGACCAAGCCGCGCTTGCGCAACGGCTCAATCACCAGCCGGTCGCCGTCGCGGTGCATGAGGGCTTCATCCCCCGGCAACTCGAAATCCACCGGGATGCGGACCGCCTGGTTGCGGCCGTTGCGAAACAATTTGACGTGCCTCGGGTCGGACATAAGCACCTCCTGACCTATGCAAGGAACATAGGCCGGGGGCCGTGGGCCGACAAGGGATGGACGAGGCGAATGGCGAATAGAACTTCTTATTCGCCATTCGCTACTCGCGACTTACCCCCTCGCCACTCGCCCCCTGCGCGCCCGCCATCGCCTGCTCCAGCGCCACGAGCGGCACACCCACGTCGCCCGTCACCTCATCGGCGACGATCGCCACCACGCGGTAGCCGCGTTCCTCGAGCCAGGTTTGGCGCGAGGCGCGGTCGGTGCGGATCACGTCGGTCTCGTCGGGATTGATCAGCTCGATGGCGATGCGTTGGGCGAAGGAGACGAAATCCGGGATGTGGCGGCCGACCGGGGTCTGCCGCTTGAACTGCCCGGCGAAGCGGCGGTCGGTGCGCAGCGCCTGCCACATGATCCGTTCGGCGTCGGTGGGGTTGCGGCGTAATAGCCGCGCCAGCCCGCGCACGGTGCCGCTTTCATGCGGCAGCGCGCCCTGGCCGTGTTCGGCCAGCAGCGCGCGCAGCCTTGTGGCCTGTTCGCCGTCGAGCACGCCGCCCTTGGCCGGGCCCTTGCGGCCCTCGGCGATCGCCATCACCACGCCGTGCAGCGTGTGCATGTCCTGCTTGGTCGGCTCCATCCGGGTGAAGATGTTGCGCAGGTTGACCAGCATGGTGTCGCGCTTCTCGGCCGGGCGCAAAAACTCCACCTTGTCGAGCTCGCCGACCAGATTGTCGAAGAACGCCTGCATCTGGTGCTGCGATGCGCGCTCGCTTCGCTCCGGCATCGCGAACGGCAGCGCGTTTGCGGTGGCGAGCTTGAACCATTCGTAGCCCATCAGCAGCACGGCCTGCGCCAGATTGAGCGAGGCGAAGCCCGGATTGACCGGAAAGGTGACGATGCGGTTGGCCAGCGCCACCTCGTCGTTCTCCAGCCCATAACGTTCGCGGCCGAACATGATGCCGACCTCGCCGCCCTGCCCGACCTCAGCAAAAATCTCCCGCGCCGCTTCCTCCGGCGCGCGCACCGGCTTGGCCTGATCGTGGGCGCGCGCGGTGGTGGCGAACAACAGCGAGCAGCCGGCGACCGCCTGCTCCACGGTTTCGAACAATTCCACTGCGTCGAGGATGTAATCGGCGCCCGACGCCGCGCGCCTGGCATGGACGTTGGGCCAGCCGTCGCGCGGCTTGACGATGCGCAGCCTGGTCAGCCCGAAATTGCCCATCGCCCGGGCGCACATGCCGATGTTCTCGCCGAGCTGCGGCTCGACCAGAATCACCACCGGCCCGGTCAGATCGGCTTTGGCTTTGCTCTTGTCGGTTCCGGAGCCGGACATCTGCGTGACTTTCTGAAATGGCTGAGTGGGCCGGCGCCGCTGCCGCGGTGCGGTTGGGCGGGCGGGCAGCGGACCGCGGCCGGCCGCCGCGCTGCACGGGTTGCCAATTCGCCGGCGATTTCTCAAGCAAATAATGCGGTTGCGGCGAACTTGGCGCTTCCCCGCCGCGGCGGCGCGCCGCCGGGCGACCGGGCCTGGGGCAATCCCCGGCTGCCGCGGAATTCCGCAGCGCTGCCCGCTGCATCGCCTTCCAGCGCGGGCAGCCCGGTGCTATAGCGGCAGCGGCAATCTGCCCCATCCCGCCCCCCGACACGCGCTGTCTCAAAGAGGCCCGATCCCGCATGGCGAAAATCAAGGTGACCAACCCCGTCGTCGAACTCGACGGCGACGAGATGACCAGGATCATCTGGCAATACATCAAGGACAAGCTGATCACCCCGTTCCTTGACATTGACCTGATGTATTTCGACCTCGGGATGGAGCACCGCGACAAGACCGACGATCAGGTCACCATCGAGGCGGCGAACGCCATCAAGCAGGTCGGCGTCGGCGTCAAATGCGCCACCATCACCCCGGACGAAGCCCGGGTGAAGGAATTCGGCCTCAAGCAGATGTGGAAATCGCCGAACGGCACCATCCGCAACATTTTGGGCGGCGTGATCTTCCGCGAGCCGATCATCTGCAAGAACGTGCCCCGCCTGGTGCCGGGCTGGACCAAGCCGATCATCATCGGCCGCCATGCCTACGGCGATCAGTACCGCGCCACCGACATCAAGTTTCCCGGCAAGGGCACGCTGACGATGAAGTTCGTCGGCGAGGACGGCACCGTGATCGAGCGCGAGGTGTTCCAGGCGCCCGGCGCCGGCGTCGCGATGGCGATGTACAACCTCGACGATTCGATCCGCGATTTCGCGAGAGCCTCGCTGACCTACGGCCTGAACCGCGGCTATCCGGTGTATCTGTCGACCAAGAACACCATCATGAAGGTCTATGACGGCCGCTTCAAAGACATCTTCGAAGAAATCTACAATTCGGATTTCAAGAAGGACTTTGAGGCCAAGGGGCTGACCTACGAGCACCGCTTGATCGACGACATGGTGGCCTCGGCGCTGAAATGGTCCGGCGGCTACGTCTGGGCCTGCAAGAACTACGACGGCGACGTGCAGTCCGACACCGTGGCGCAGGGCTACGGCTCGCTTGGACTGATGACCTCGGTGCTGCTGACGCCCGACGGCCAGGTGGTGGAAGCCGAGGCCGCGCACGGCACGGTGACAAGGCACTACCGCGAGCACCAGAAGGGCAAGGCGACCTCGACCAACTCCATCGCGTCGATCTTCGCCTGGACGCAAGGCCTCGCCCACCGCGCCAAGCTCGACAACAATGACGAACTGGCGAAGTTCTCCAAGACGCTGGAGCGGGTCTGCGTCGAGACGGTGGAAGCCGGCTACATGACCAAGGATCTGGCGCTGTTGGTCGGCGCCGACCAGCGCTGGCTGTCGACCGAGGGCTTCCTCGACAAGGTCGCGGAAAACCTCACCGCCGCGATGGCGCCCGCCGCGGCGTGATCGCACGGCGGGACGTCCAGCCAGCCTTTCCACGCTGGCAACGTCTCGCCGACGCACCACCCTCTCCGCGTCATGGCCGCGCTCGTCGCGGCCATCCACGCCTACAGGCAAGGCCGTCGATGTTGCCGTGGATGGCCGGGACAAGCCCGGCCATGACGGGTTGGGCGAATTGCCTGATCGCGATCGCGGCTTGTCGAGCCCGACTGCAAACGCACGCCGGCGCGGTTTGCGTCGGCTGGCAAACGCATTATCTGAAAGCCCGGGCCATGCGCCCGGGCTTTTGCTTTAAGGACAACCCTTGATGAATGCGCGCAGCAATCCGGCCGATGGCGCCGGCGACGAATTTCTGTGGCTCGAAGAGATCGAGGGCGAGCGCGCGGTTCAATGGGTCGCGGCGCAGAATGCGCGCACCGATGCGCAATTGCGCGATGCCGCCTACGCGGCGGATTTCGACGCCGCGCTAAAAATCCTCAATGCCGACGACCGCATCCCGTTCGTCAGCAAATCCGGGGATCATTTGTACAATTTCTGGAAGGACGAAGCCCATCCGCGCGGGCTGTGGCGGCGCACCACGCTTGCATCCTATCGCAGCGCCGCGCCGGAGTGGGAGATCCTGCTCGACATCGACGCGCTGAACGAGCGAGAGGGAATCTCCTGGGCGTTTGCCGGCGCGGCCCGTTCGCCGGATAAGTCCCGCGCGCTGGTCAGCCTGTCGTTCAACGGCACCGACGCCGTCGAGCTGCGCGAGTTCGATCTTGCGACCAAGCGCTTCGTCGACGGCGGCTTCCAAATTCCGCAGGCCAAAACCCGCGCCGACTGGCTCGACGGCGACACCATCCTGTTCGGCAGCGCGCTGAACGCCGACGACAGCACCGCGGCCGGCTACGCCCGGCTGGTGCGCAAATGGCGCCGCGGCACGCCGCTCAGCGACGCCGAAGTCGTGTTCGAGGTTGAGAAGCAGGACGTCGCCGCCTGGTTCGGCGTCAACCGAAGGCCGACGCACGAAGCCGTCGCCTATTGGCGGGCGCTGGATTTCACCCGGTCGCAGATTTTCGTCGAGCCGCAGCACGGCGCGTTCGCCGGGCAGCGGCTACGGCTGGAGCTGCCAGAGCAGGTGTCGATCTCGCTGGAGGCCAGCGATCTATTCGTCAGCCCGAAGCAGGACTGGCGCGTCGGCGACAACACCATCGTCGCCGGCGCGCTGGCGGTGATCGCGCTGGATCGCTTTCTTGAAGGTAGCCGCGATTTCGCAATCGTGTTTCAGCCGACGCCGACCCGCTCGCTGCAATCCTGGCTGGAAACCCGCCACGGCGTGGTGCTGCAGATCCTCGACGACGTCCGCGGCCGGCTCGAACTCGCCAGCCGCGGCAACAAGGGTTGGGCCATGCGCGCGCTGCCCGATCTGCCAGACAATGCCTCGATCTATGCGGAAAATTTCGGCGGCGAAGACGAGCCGGCGCTCGGCAGCGAAATCGTGCTGACGGTCACCGGCTTCGACCGGCCGACCACCACGGCGCTATGGAACGGCGAAGGCGCGCCGCAGCTGTTGAAGCGCGCGCCGGCGTCGTTCGACTCCACCGGCATCGAGGTCGCGCAGCGTCACGCGATCGCCGCCGACGGCACCAAGATTCCGTACTTCCTGATCGGCAAGAATCTTTCGGCCGGCGGGCCGCCGCGGCCGACGATTCTGTATGGTTATGGCGGCTTCGAAGTGTCGCTGACGCCGGCCTACATGGGCATCGTCGGCAAGCTGTGGCTGGAGCAAGGAAACCTCTACGCAGTGGCGAATATCCGCGGCGGCGGCGAATTCGGCCCAAGCTGGCATCTCGCCTCGCGCAAGGCCACCAAGCACGTCGCGCATGACGATTTCGCCGCGGTGGCGCGCGACCTCGCTGCCTCAGGCGTCACCACCGCGCAAAAGCTCGCGTGTCACGGCGGCAGCAACGGCGGCTTGTTGGTCGGCACCATGCTGACGCGCTATCCGGAATTGTTCGGCGCGGTGTGGTGCAGCGTGCCGCTGCTCGACATGGCGCGCTACACCAAGCTGCTCGCGGGACAGAGCTGGATCGCCGAATATGGCGATCCGGAAAATCCCGAGGAGTGGGCGTTCATCCAAAAGTACTCGCCGTATCATCTGGCCAGCGCCGCGAAGACCTATCCGCCGATCTTCATCACCACCAACCGCACCGACGATCGCGTGCATCCCGGCCACGCCCGCAAGATGGCGGCGCGGCTTTCGGCACTGGGTCAGCCGGTGTGGTTCAACGAGACCGTCGCCGGCGGCCATTCCGGCGCGGTCGACAACACCAAGCAGGCGCAAAGCCAGGCGCTCGGCTTTGCGTTTCTGCGCAGCACGATCTGCAAGGGGTGAGCGCGTAGCGTTTTTCGTTGGCCGACGCGCGCAACTAAGAAGGAAGAACTAAGAAGGAAGCCGTCATTCCGGATTGCGAGTTCGAAGAACGAGCAAGTCCGGAATCCATATGTGGACGGCCCCCGAGCCACAAGAGTTTTTGATGTCGGATCGGATCGCTTGCATCCATATGTCCGGCCTGTTGATGCGGTCGCTTTGGACCGCTGGCCAAGATGGTTTCCGCGACGCGAGCTCCAC
Organism: Rhodopseudomonas palustris BisB18; assembly: GCF_000013745.1. Lineage (GTDB taxonomy): Bacteria > Pseudomonadota > Alphaproteobacteria > Rhizobiales > Xanthobacteraceae > Rhodopseudomonas_A > Rhodopseudomonas_A palustris_F. Next base: position 1,712,290 of record NC_007925.1, on the reverse strand, counting down.
ACATAGTCACGACCTTTACGTGCCAATGGATTCCACGGACTGTCTCGCCTCTCGGATCGATCGATCGCGCCATCTGTCTCCTCTTGCAGCTCCGGCCCGGCCGGCGGGCGAATGCCTGCCGGCCGATCTCTCAGGCGGCGTGCGGCGATGCGTTCAGCATCCGCGCGCCGTCGTAATTTTCTCCGGTCAGCATCAGCTTCCAGGCGATCCGGGCGATCTTGTTGGCGAGCGCTACCGCCGCGAGCTTGGGCGGCTTGCGCGCCAGCAGCGCCAGCAACCACGGCGACGCCCGGCCGCGGCCACGGCGCACCTGCTGGATCACCGCGGTCGCTCCCGCCACCAACAGGCTGCGTAGCAGTTCATCGCCGGCGCGGGTGATGGTGCCGAGCCGAAGCTTGCCGGCGGTGGAATGATCCTTCGGCGTCAAGCCGAGCCAGGCCGCAAAGGCCCTGGCCGAGGCGAAGGTCTGCGGCACCGGCGTTTTCATCACCAGCGCACTGGCGCCGATCGGTCCTACTCCGGGAATCTGCGCCAGCCGCCGGCTGCAGGCGTCGGCGCGATGCCAGGCCAACAGCTTGGCGTCGATCACCTTCAGCTCATTCTGCAGTCGCGCGTAGTCCTGGCCCTGCAGCGCGAACAGCTCGCGCGCCAGCGTCGGCACGGTGTCGTCCTGCGCGATCCGCAACAGCAGCGGCTCGATCTTGTCGAGACCTCTCGGCGAGATCAGGCCGAATTCCGCGGCATAACCGCGAATCGCATTGCTCAGCTGGGTACGCCTTGCGATCAGCTGCTGCCGCAGTCCCATCAGCATCAGCGCCGCCTGCTGCTCCGCGGTCTTCACCGGCACGAACTCCATCGTCGGCCGGCTCATCGCCTCGCACAACGCCTCGGCGTCGCGCCCGTCGTTCTTGTTGCGCTTGACGTAAGGCTTGACGTGCTGCGGCGCCAACAGCTTCACCACGTGGCCGAGTTTGCCCAGCTCCCGCGCCAGGTAGTGCGCCGCACCGCAGGCCTCGATCCCGATCGGCGTCGGCGGCAGCTTGGCGAAGAACGCCAGCATCTCCTTGCGCCGCAGCTTCTTGCGCAGCACCGGCTTCTCGGCGGCATCGACCCCGTGCAGCTGGAAAAAATGCTTCGACGTATCCATCCCAATGCGGATAATCTGCTCCATGGACGGCTCCCATGTTTGAGTTTGCGACAACCTCATTCTGGCACAAAGCGATGCCGTAGGGGGCCGTCCACACCATCATAACCCCTGCAGGGGTTATGGATTCCGGGCTCACTCGCAGCTGACGCTGCTCGCGCCCCGGAATGACAGCCTCGTTATAATGCAGCGCGTGTCCCGGACGCCGAGCAGCGCACTTGCGCTGCGCGGCGAGCCGGGAGCGTCTCAAAGCCAGCATCCGCAACGGCCCCAGCTCTGCAGCGCACCACGCCGCAAGCACGGCGTAGTGCGCTGCGTCCGGGGCACGGCTAAAGCTAATCGCGCCGAAGAATGACGATTCTCCATGGCGGTCACAGGAACCAGGCTCACCCCGTCGCCGCAGCGCCGATCCGCGCCACCATGGCGCGGGCGATTTCGTCCTCGCCCATGATCACCACGTCGGCGCCGTTGTGCTTGAGATGCGCGACCTCTTCCTCGGAATGGGCGCGGGCGACGATCGTCAGCGTGGCGTTCAGCGCCCGCGCCTGGGCGACGATCTGGCCGCCTTCGTAGCCGTCCGGGATTGCGATCAGCAGCCCGCGGGCGTGGGCGACGTCGGCGGCTTGCAGCAGGTCCGACGCCGCCGCATTGCCGCTGAACGCGGTGAGCCCCTGCTGCTGCAGCCGGGCCACCTCGTCCGGATCGTCTTCGATGACCACGACGCCGAGCCCCTCGGCCCGCAACGCCGCGCTGACCACGCCGCCGACCCGGCCGTGGCCGACCAGCACCACATGGCCGCCCGGCGGCCCGGGCTGCGCGTCAGACGGCGGCTCGGTCGTGGCCGGTGACTTGCCGTCGGTGACGGCGACGAAGCGATCGAGCAGCGCGAAGAACAAGGGATTCAGCATGATCGAGATGATCGCCCCCGCCAGCACCAGATCGCGGCCGCGATCCGGCAGCAGCCCGAGTGCGACGCCGAGGCTGACCAGGATGAAGGAGAATTCGCCGATCTGCGCCAGCGACGCCGAGATCGTCAGCGCGGTCCGCGTCGGATGCCCGAAGGCGCGGACGATCGCGAACGCCGCCAGCGATTTGCCGAAGATGATGATCAGCACGGTGGCGAACAGCGGCAGCGGATCGCGGATGATGATGGAGGGATCGACCAGCATGCCGACCGAGACGAAGAACAGCACCGCGAAAGCATCGCGCAGCGGCAGCGTCTCGTTGGCGGCGCGCTGGCTGAGCTCGGACTCCGACAGGATCATGCCGGCGAAGAACGCGCCGAGCGCGAACGACACGTCGAACAACATCGCCGCGCCGAACGCGACGCCGAGCGAGATCGCGAACACCGCGAGGCGAAACAGCTCGCGCGAGCCGGTATGCGCGACGTAATGCAACAGCCACGGGATCACCCGGCGGCCGACGATCAGCATGAACGCCACGAAGGCCGCGACCTTGCCGAGCGTGATCGCCACCGGCAGCGCCACCGCGGTCCAGCTCGCGCCGTCGCCGGTGTCGCCCTTCAGAAGCCCGGCCAGCGCCGGCAGCAGCACCAGCGTCAGCACCATCGCCAGATCTTCCACGATCAGCCAGCCGATCGCGATCCGGCCGCGCTCGCTGTCCACCAGCCTGCGGTCCTGCAAGGCGCGCAGCAGCACCACGGTGCTGGCCACCGACAGCGCCAGTCCGAACACCAGACCGCCGCCGATCGGCCAACCCAACAGCCAACCGAGGCCTGTGCCGAGCAGCGTCGCCACCGCGATCTGCACCACCGCGCCGGGAATCGCGATCGCCTTCACCGCCAAAAGATCCTTCAGCGAGAAATGCAGGCCGACACCGAACATCAACAAGATAATGCCGATCTCGGCGAGTTCGCTGGCGATATTCTGGTTGGCGACATATCCCGGCGTGAACGGCCCCATCAGCACGCCGGCAACGAGATAGCCGACCAGCGGCGAAATCCGGATGCGATGCGCCGCAAGACCGAGAATGAACGCCAGCACGAGGCCGACCACGACGGTGGATATCAGGGGGGTGTTGTGCTCCATCGCGCCGTTGTGCTTGATGTCGCGGCGACGGGCCAGCCTGTCGGCGGCTACCGATAGCCGCATGGCCGCCGTGCAATGTCATGGAACCATCGCGGCCCGCCGATCCGCAACGCGATTTATCGCCGCAGCGGTCGCGGTTTTGATCCAGTCGCTCGCGGGAATCGCGATATCGTGATTGATAGGTTGCATGGCGGCCGCAACCGATCTCGGGGTTTATCGCGAAGCATTGGTGTTTCTGGGCACGGCGGGGGTTGTGATCCCGCTGATGGCACGGTTGCGCATCAGCCCGGTGCTCGGCTTCCTGGTCGCGGGGCTGGTGCTCGGGCCGCATAGCCTCGGCGGGCTCGACGAGACCTGGTCATGGCTCGGCCTGATCGCCATCACCTCGCAGAGCGCGGTCGACCGCTTGGCCGAACTCGGGGTGGCGTTTCTGTTGTTCAGCATCGGATTGCAGCTGTCGTTCGACCGGCTGTGGACGATGCGCCGGCTGGTGTTCGGCTTCGGCATGCTGCAGGTGGTGCTGACCACCGCGGCGATTGGCGCGGTGACTTTGGCGTTCGGCAACACGCTCGATGCCAGCCTGGTGATCGGCGCCTGCCTGGCGCTGTCCTCCACCGCGATCGTGCTGCAATTGCTGGCCGAGCAGCGCCGGCTGTCGTCGGTCGCCGGGCGCTCGATCTTCGCCGTGCTGCTGGCGCAGGATCTGGCGGTGGTGCCGATCCTGTTCCTGATCGTGGTGTTCGGCGGCGCCGTCGCCGAAGGCGGCGGGGGAAGCGTCACCGCCTCATCGGTCTCCGCCGGGCTCGCCCTGGCGCTGCTGCAGGCCGTCGGCGCGATCGTGCTGATCGTCGGCGTCGGCCGCTTGCTGTTGCGGCCGCTGTTCCGGCTGGTGGCGCGCACCCACAGCCGCGAATTGTTCATGGCGACGATCCTGTTCATCGTGGTCGGCACCTCGCTGCTGACGCATTTCGCCGGGCTGTCGATGGCGCTCGGCGCCTTCCTCGCCGGCCTCTTGCTGTCGGAAACCGAATTCCGCCGTCAGGTCGAGGTCGACATCGAGCCGTTCAAGGGCATGCTGCTCGGGCTGTTCTTCATCTCGGTCGGGATGCGGATCGACCTTTCCGAAGTGTCGCGCACGCCGCTGCTGCTGGCTACCTCGGTGGTTGGCATGGCGGTGCTGAAGGCCTTGGTGATCGCGCTGCTGGCGCGCGCCTTCAAACTGTCCTGGTCGGTCGCGCTCGAGGCCGGGCTGCTGCTCGCCGGCGGCGGCGAATTCGCCTTCCTGGTGCTCGGCATGGCGGGCTCCAGCGGGCTCTTGAGGCCCGACGTCGAACAATTCATGCTGCTGGTGGCGTCCGGCACCATGATGCTGACGCCGTTTCTGGCCCGGCTCGGCCGCCACGTCGGGGTGCAGGCGCGCCGCGCGGCGGCCATCACCGACGGCTTCGACGATCCCGGTCCGATCGAGCCCGGCCGCACCATCGTGATCGGCCATGGCCGGGTCGGCCGCATCATCTGCGACATCCTAGCCAAGCAAGGCAAGCCGTTCATCGCCATCGAGCGCGACCCCGACGTGGTGGCCAGAGGCCGCGAGATCGGCCGCAACCTGGTCTATGGCGACGCCACCTCGCGCGCGTTCCTGCGCCAATGCGGTCTCGCCGAGGCGCCCGCGGTGGTGGTGACGATGCACGATCCGGCGGCCGCGGAAAACGCCGTGGCGGCGATCCGCGCCGACCGCGCCGACATTCCGGTGATCGTGCGGGCCCGCGACGCCGCCCACGCGGTGCGGCTGTTCCAGCTCGGCGCCAGCGAGGTGGTGCGCGAGGTGCTGGAGGCCAGCTTCGAAATCGCCTCGACGGTGCTGCAGACGTTGGGCCTGCCGATGGGCAAGGTGATCGCGATCATCCACGACGAGCGCGACCTGCGCAAAAAGCCGCTGCGCGAAGGCCGCGTGACGGATTGAGACGGCCGCGACACGGATTAGTCCGCTGCGGCGCTGAAGCATCGTGTCCCGGACGTCGAGCAGCGCGTAGCGCTGCGAGGCGAGCCGGGACCGTTGCAAGCGCTGCGGTCCGTAACGGCCCCGGATCTGCAGCGCACCACGCCGCAAGTGCGGCGCGCTGCGCAGCGTCCGGGGCACAGGACGCCGTCCACGCCTCGCGTTGAGGTTATCCGCCGATCGCTTCGGCAATGGCGTCGAGCGCGGCCTGCGCCTTGGAGCCGTCCGGGCCGCCGGCCTGCGCCATATCGGGCTTGCCGCCGCCGCCCTTGCCGCCCAGCACTTCCGAGGCCTTGCGTACCAGATCGACCGCAGAGAACCGGGCGACCAGATCCGGCGTGACGCCGACCACGATCGAGCCCTTGCCGTCGGCGCTGGTGGCGACCAGCGCGATCACGCCGGAGCCGAGCTGCTTCTTGCCCTGATCGACCAGGCTCTTCAGGTCCTTGATCTCGATGCCCTCGACCGCGCGCGCCAACAGCTTGACGCCGCCGACCTCGCGGACGCCGGCCTCGCCATTGGCGGCCGCAGCACCACCGCCGCCCATCGCCAGCTTCTTCCGGGCCTCGGCCAATTCGCGCTCGAGCTTCTTGCGCTCGTCCATCAGGGCCGCGACCCGCGCCGGCATGTCGTCGACCGAGGTGCGCAGTTCGGCGGCGGTGGCTTTCGCGGTGTCGATCGCCGCGTTGGCGCTCTGCCGCGCGAAGCGGCCGGTCAACGCCTCGATCCGGCGCACCCCGGAGGCCACCGCGCTTTCGCCGGTGATCGAGATCAGCCCGATATCGCCGGTGCGCCGCACATGGGTGCCGCCGCACAATTCCACCGACCAGCCGAGCGCGTTGCTGCCGTGCTGGCGCGCCGACTTGCCCATGGTCACGACACGGACTTCGTCGCCGTATTTCTCGCCGAACAGCGCACGCGCGCCGGCCTCGCGGGCGTCGTCAACCGCCATCAGCCGTGTGGTGACTTCGTCGTTCTCCAGCACCACCTCGTTGGCGATGTCCTCGACCCGGCGCAATTCGTCGGCGCTGATCGGCTTCTGATGCACGAAATCGAACCGCAGTCGATCCTCGGCCACCAGCGAGCCCTTCTGCGCGATGTGATCGCCGAGCACCTGGCGCAGCGCCTCGTGCAACAAATGGGTGGCGGAGTGATTGGCGCGGATCGAGGAGCGGCGGGTGTGATCGACCTCGAGCAACAGCGCGGTGTCAGGCGTCAGCGTGCCCTGCTCCACGGTGCCGAGATGCACGAACAGATCGTGCGCCTTCTTCTGGGTCTCGGTGACGCGGAACCGCACGCCCTCGCCGGTCATCACCCCGGTGTCGCCGACCTGGCCGCCGGATTCGGCGTAGAACGGGGTTTGGTTGAGCACGATCGCGCCGGCCTCGCCGACCTTGAGCTGATCGACCTTTTGGCCGTCCTTCACCAAGGCCGCGACCACGCCTTCGGCGGTCTCGGTCTCGTAGCCGAGGAATTCAGTGGCGCCGAGCTGTTCGCGCAGGCCGAACCACACGGTTTCGGTAGCGGTGTCGCCCGACCCCGCCCACGACGCCCGCGCCTTGGCGCGCTGGCGGTCCATCGCATCGGTGAACGAGGCGATGTCGACGCTGATGCCGCGGTTGCGCAGCGCGTCCTGGGTGAGATCCAGCGGAAAGCCATAGGTGTCGTACAGCGTGAACGCGGTCTCGCCGTCGAACATGTCGCCTTTCTTCAGCGTGCTGCTCTTCTCGTCGAGAATGATCAGGCCGCGATCCAGCGTCTTGCGAAACCGGGTTTCTTCCAGCCGCAGCGTCTCCTCGATCATCGGCTCGGCGCGCACCAGCTCCGGATAGGCCTGCCCCATCTCGCGCACCAAGGCCCACACCAGGCGCCACATCAGCGGCTCGGTGGCACCGAGCAATTGGCCGTGGCGCATCGCGCGCCGCATGATCCGGCGCAGCACGTAGCCGCGGCCTTCGTTCGACGGCAGCACGCCGTCGGCGATCAGGAACGACGAGGCGCGCAAGTGATCGGCGATCACCCGCAGCGAGGCCTTGTGCTCGCCCTTCGGATCGGCGCCGGTCAGTTCGGCGATGGCGCGGATCAGCGCCTGGAACAGATCGATGTCGTAATTGTCGTGCTTGCCCTGCAGCACCGCGGCGATGCGCTCCAAGCCCATCCCGGTGTCGATCGACGGCTTCGGCAGCGGGTTGCGTTGCCCCGGCGCGATCTGGTCGAACTGCATGAACACCAGATTCCAGATCTCGATGAAGCGGTCGCCGTCTTCTTCGGGCGAGCCGGGCGGGCCGCCAGGAATGTGATCGCCGTGGTCAAAGAAGATTTCCGAACACGGCCCGCAGGGGCCGGTGTCGCCCATCTGCCAGAAATTGTCCGAGGTCGGGATCCGGATGATCTTGGAGTCCGGCAAGCCGGCGATCTTCTTCCACAGCGCGAACGCCTCGTCGTCCTCGGAGAACACCGTGACCAGCAGCCGCTCCTTGGGCAGGCCGAATTCCTTGGTGATCAGGTTCCAGGCGAGTTCGATGGCGTGGTCTTTGAAGTAATCGCCGAACGAAAAATTACCCAACATCTCGAAGAAGGTGTGATGCCGCGCGGTGTAGCCGACATTGTCGAGGTCGTTGTGCTTGCCGCCGGCGCGGACGCATTTCTGCGAGGTGGTGGCGCGGTGGTTGGCGCGCTTCTCCACCCCGGTGAAGACGTTCTTGAACTGCACCATGCCGGCATTGGTGAACATCAAGGTCGGATCGTTGCGCGGCACCAACGGGGACGACGGCACGATCTCGTGCCCATCCTTGCCGAAATAATTCAGAAATGCCGATCTGATTTCGTTTACGCCGCTCATGTCCGTCCAATCGCATCCGGGATCCGGCCGCGCCGCCGCAGCCCGATCCTTCCCCGGGGCCCTGCTTTTAGACGCGAGGCTGCGCGCTGTCCAGAAACTGGACCACAGATCAGAGGCTTGCCGCAGAACGCAGAGACCCGTTGATAGGTGCCGCTGGTGCGTTGACAGCCTTGCGCAAGCTGTATTTGCTCCCTAGCTGTTAAGAGTAAGTCGCGTCGGGAGAGATCGGCCGCAAGGCCGGCGCCGAAGGAGCAACCGCCCCGGAAACTCTCAGGCAAACGGACCACGCGGTTGATGACATCTGGAAAGAGATTGCGCCGAATCATCGCGATTCCGGCGAAATCCGCCGACGGGATAATGCTCTCAGGCACAGCGACAGATGGGGCTCGGCGGGTTGACGAGAAATTGGTCTCGGGAACCGCGAGGGCCCCATGATGCTGGCACAGAACGATCAAACGGCCCCCCTGCAGCGGACCCCGCTGCACGCGCTGCACCTGTCGCTTGGCGGCAAGATGGTACCGTTTGCGGGCTACGAGATGCCGGTGCAATACCCCACCGGCGTGCTCAAGGAGCATCTCCATACCCGCGCCAAGGCCGGGCTGTTCGACGTCTCGCACATGGGACAGCTCGAACTGCGGGCCAAATCCGGCCATGTCGCCGATGCCGCGCGGGCGCTGGAACGGCTGGTGCCGCAGGATATTCTGGCGATCGCACCGGGGCGGCAGCGCTACGCCCAGTTCACCAATGAGCAAGGCGGCATTCTCGACGACCTGATGGTGGCGAATTCCGGCCGCCATCTGTTTCTGGTGGTGAACGCCGCCTGCAAGGCCGCCGACGAGGCGCATCTGCGCGATGGGCTGTCCGACGTCTGCGACATCGTCTCCCGGCCCGACCGGGCGCTGCTGGCGCTGCAAGGCCCTCACGCCGAAGCCGCGCTCAGCAGGCTCTGTAGCCAGGTCGACACGTTGCGCTTCATGGACACCGCCCCGCTCACCGTGATGGGGTTGGACTGCTTGGTGTCGCGCTCCGGCTACACCGGCGAGGACGGCTATGAGATCTCGGTGCCGGCCGACGGCGCCGTGGCGCTGGCCGAAGCGCTGCTCGACGATCCCGAGGTGCTGCCGATCGGACTTGGCGCCCGCGACAGCCTGCGGCTCGAGGCCGGGCTCTGCCTTTACGGTCACGACATCGACGCCAGCACCACGCCGGTCGAAGCGGCGCTGGAGTGGTCAATCCAAAAAAGCCGCCGCAACGGCGGCCCGCGGCCGGGCGGTTTTGCCGGCGCCGCGGTGATTTTGGACCAATTGGAAACCGGCGCGCCGCGCCGCCGCGTCGGACTGCGGCCGGACGGCCGCGCCCCGGTGCGCGAGGGCGCGCCGCTGTTCGGCGACGACAGCGCCACCGATTCGATCGGCACGATCAGCTCGGGCGGGTTCGGGCCGAGCCTCGGCGGCCCGTTGGCGATGGGTTATCTGCCGACGCCACAGGCTCGTCACGATGCCGTGATCTTTGCCGAACTGCGTGGCCAGCGGCTGCCGCTGCGGGTCTGCGCCACCCCTTTCATTCCGACCAGCTACAAGCGTTAAGGACCGATGATGACCACCCTGTTTACCCCCGATCACGAATGGCTGCGCATCGAGGGCGACGTCGCCACCATCGGCGTCACCGATTATGCGCAGTCCCAGCTCGGCGACGTGGTGTTCGTCGAACTGCCGAAGATCGGCCGGCAATTGAAGAAGGCCGAAGCCGCCGCGGTGGTGGAATCGGTCAAGGCCGCTTCCGACGTCTACGCGCCGATCAGCGGCGAAGTGCTCGAAATCAACGACACGCTGCAGACCGACCCGGCACTGGTCAATTCCGACGCCGGCGGCGCCGCCTGGTTTTTCAAGCTGAAGATCGCCGACAAAACCGAACTCGACGGATTGCTGGACGAAGCCGCCTACTCCGCCCACACCGCTTGACGAGGAGGAGATCTCGATGACCGCCCACCGCCAGTCCGAGGACATCGCCACCGGTTTCGCCCGCCGCCACATCGGGCCGTCGCCGCAGGACATCCGCGGCATGCTGCGCGTGGTGGGGGCCGAGAGTCTGGAGGCTTTGGTCGACCAGACGCTGCCGGCGGCGATCCGGCAGCGCGCGCCGCTCGACCTCGGCCAGCCTCTGACCGAGACCGAGGCGCTGGCGCATATGGCCGAGTTGGCCTGCCGCAACGAGGTGTTCACCTCGCTGATCGGCCAAGGCTATTCCGGCACCATCCTGCCGGCGGTGATCCAGCGCAACATTCTGGAGAATCCGGCCTGGTACACCGCCTATACGCCGTATCAGCCGGAGATCAGCCAGGGCCGGCTGGAAGCCTTGTTCAACTACCAGACCATGATCTGCGATCTCACCGGGCTCGACGTCGCCAACGCCTCGCTGCTCGACGAGGCCACTGCCGCTGCGGAAGCGATGGCCTTGGCGGAGCGCAGCGCGCACAAGAAAACCAAGGCGTTCTTCGTCGACCGCGAAGTGCATCCGCAGACGCTTGAAGTGCTACGCACCCGCGCCGAGCCGCTCGGCTGGACGCTGATCGTCGGCGACCCGGTGCACGATCTGCAGAAGGCCGACGTGTTCGGCGCGCTGATCCAATATCCCGGCACGTCCGGCGCGGTGCGCGATCCGCGGCCGATGATCGCCGCATTGCGCGCCAAGGGCGGGCTCGCCATCATCGCCGCCGACCTGTTGGCGCTGACGCTGTTGGCCTCGCCGGGCGATCTCGGCGCCGACATCGCGATCGGTTCGGCGCAGCGCTTCGGCGTGCCGATGGGCTACGGCGGGCCGCACGCCGCCTTCATGGCGGTGCGCGACAGCTTGAAACGCGCGCTGCCCGGCCGCCTGGTCGGGCAGTCGATCGACGTGCACGGCCAGCCGGCCTATCGGCTGGCGCTGCAGACCCGCGAGCAGCACATCCGCCGCGAGAAGGCCACCTCCAACATCTGCACCGCGCAGGTGCTGCTGGCGGTGATCGCCGCGATGTATGCGGTGTATCACGGCCCCGACGGGCTCTCCGAAATCGCCCGCCGCGTGCACCGGCGCGCCGCGGTGTTGGCCGCAGGCTTACGCAAGCTCGGCTTGCCGCCGCACAATGAATCGTTCTTCGACACGCTGACCGTGGAGGTCGGCGCCCGGCAGAGCGAGATCGTGGCGCGCGCGCTGAATGAACGGATCAATCTGCGGATCGGCGACGGCACGCTCGGCATCGCGCTCGACGAGACCACCACGCCGGCCGTTGTGGAAGCGGTGTGGCGGGCGTTCGGCGGCACGCTGAACTATCGCGAGGTCGAGCCGGAAATGCGCGACACGCTGCATCCGGCGTTGAAGCGCACTTCGAGTTTCATGACCCAGGACGTATTCCAGGCCTATCGCTCGGAGACCGAGCTGCTGCGCTACATGCGCAAATTGAGCGACCGCGACCTCGCGCTCGACCGCGCCATGATCCCGCTCGGCTCCTGCACCATGAAGCTGAACGCCACCACCGAGATGATGCCGCTGACCTGGCCGGCGTTCGCCAGCCTGCACCCGTTCGCGCCGCGCCAGCAGGCCGCGGGCTATCACGCGCTGTTCGCCAAGCTGGAAGCCTGGCTCGCCGACATCACCGGCTACGACGCGGTGTCGCTGCAGCCGAATTCCGGCGCGCAGGGCGAATATGCCGGGATGCTGGCGATCCGGCACTATCACGCCGCGCGCGGCGAATCGCATCGCAAGGTCTGCCTGATCCCGTCCTCGGCGCACGGCACCAACCCGGCCTCCGCCAGCATGGCGGGCATGGACGTGGTGGTGGTCGCCTGCAACAATCGCGGCGACGTCGACGTCGAGGATCTGCGCGCCAAGGCCGCCGAGCACAGCGCCGACCTCGCCGCGGTGATGATCACCTATCCGTCGACCCACGGCGTGTTCGAAGAGCACATCCGCGAGATCTGCGACATCGTCCACGGCCATGGCGGCCAGGTCTATCTCGACGGCGCCAATCTCAACGCCCAGGTCGGGCTGGCGCAGCCCGGCAAATACGGCGCCGACGTCAGCCATCTCAACCTGCACAAGACGTTCTGCATTCCGCATGGCGGCGGCGGCCCCGGCATGGGACCGATCGGGGTGCGGGCGCATCTGGCGCCGTACCTGCCCGGGCATCTGGTGCTCGACGGCACCGACGAGGCGCGCTCCGGCGGCGCGGTGGCGGCGGCGCCGTTCGGCTCGGCGTCGATCCTGACCATCTCCTACATCTACATCCTGATGATGGGCGGCGAAGGACTGCGCCGCGCCACCGAAGTCGCGATCCTCAACGCCAACTACATCGCGGCAAAGCTCGATCCGCATTTTCCGGTGCTGTATCGCAACGAGCGCGGCCGCGTCGCGCATGAATGCATCGTCGATCCGCGCGCGCTGAAGAACTCCAGCGGCGTCACCGTCGACGACATCGCCAAGCGGCTGATCGACTACGGCTTCCACGCGCCGACCATGAGCTTCCCGGTGCCGGGCACGCTGATGATCGAGCCGACCGAATCGGAATCCAAGGCCGAGATCGACCGTTTCTGCGACGCCATGATCGCGATCCGGCGCGAGATCGCCGAGATCGAGGCCGGGCGCTGGAGCGTGGAAACCTCGCCGCTGCGCCACGCCCCGCACACCGTGCACGACATCGCCGAAGAGGTCTGGAAGCGGCCCTATACCAGGCACGAGGGCTGCTTCCCCGCCGGCACCACCCGCACCGACAAATACTGGTGCCCGGTCGGCCGCATCGACAACGTCTATGGCGACCGCAATCTGGTGTGCTCCTGCCCGCCGATCGAGGACTACGCGCTGGCGGCGGAGTGAGCGGAGGCAGCAGTGAACGGCGGCGCGCAGTCCGCGCGCGAGGCGGCGAGCGATGAGCTTCGCTGCGCGGAGGCCAGTCGGAAACGACCCACCTCTCCACGTCATGGCCGGGCTTGTCCCGGCCATCTACGGACACGTCAAGCGCGCCGCTTGCGGGCGTGGATGGCCGGGACAAGCCCGGCCATGACGCGTTGAACTCCTGGCCCTGGCTACCCGCCACCGCATGTCCAGCGGGCTCTCATGACGAGGGCAAATCCAACCAAATCATCTTGCCGGCGTGGGCTGCCGATCAGCCGCCTTGCGATCGGCTTTGCACCGCAGCCCGAAGGCGCGGCAGGCAGTTCGAGGCATCGGCAACAGACCCCCGAACCGCCCGCCGCGGGAAACTCTTACTCGTCGATCGGCTCCTCGCCGTCGGCGTCGCGTTCCGGCGAGCCGGCCAGAATCTGCTCGGCGATCAGTCCGGAATTCTGCCGGATCGCCGCCTCGATCTTGGCGGTCATGTCCGGATTGGCCTTGAGGAACGCTTTGGAATTCTCGCGGCCCTGGCCGAGCCGCTGGCTGTCATAGGAGAACCAGGCGCCGGACTTGTCGACGATGCCGGCTTTGACGCCGAGGTCGAGGATCTCGCCCATCTTGGAGACGCCCTCGCCATACATGATGTCGAATTCGACCTGCTTGAACGGCGGCGCCAGCTTGTTCTTCACCACCTTGACGCGGGTCTGGTTGCCGACCACCTCGTCGCGCTCCTTGATCTGGCCGATGCGGCGGATGTCGAGCCGCACCGAGGCGTAGAATTTCAGCGCGTTGCCGCCGGTGGTGGTCTCCGGCGAGCCGTACATCACCCCGATCTTCATCCGGATCTGGTTGATGAAGATCACCATGGTGTTGGACTTGTTGATCGAGGCGGTGAGCTTGCGCAGCGCCTGGCTCATCAAGCGCGCCTGCAGCCCGGGCAATGCGTCGCCCATCTCGCCTTCCAGTTCGGCGCGCGGCACCAAAGCCGCAACCGAATCCACGATCAGCACGTCGACCGCGCCGGAGCGCACCAGCGTGTCGGCGATTTCCAAAGCCTGCTCGCCGTGGTCGGGCTGCGAGATCAGCAACTCGTCGACATTGACGCCGAGCTTGCGGGCATAGACCGGATCGAGCGCGTGTTCGGCGTCGATGAAGGCGCAAATGCCGCCCTTCTTCTGCGCCTCGGCGGCGCAATGCAGCGCCAGCGTGGTCTTGCCGGAGGATTCCGGACCGTAAATCTCGACCACCCGGCCCTTCGGCAGACCGCCGACGCCGAGCGCGATGTCGAGCCCGAGCGAGCCGGAAGAGATCGTCTCGATGTCCATCGAGCGATCGTTCTTGCCGAGCTTCATCACCGAGCCCTTGCCGAACTGGCGCTCGATCTGCGAGAGCGCGGCGGCCAGCGCCTTGGTCTTGTCCATGGACGATCCTTCGACGATACGCAGGGCAGTGGGGGCAGCCATATCGAGCTCCTTATGAACGGGATTCGCCGTCGGGACAAACAATGCAGTTGGGTTTAACGCTGGATTGCACTGTACCCTATTTGTTCTCGGTTCGCAATATGTTCTTTTATTTCTCTGGTAGTGGCCTGTTGGAGGCGCTTTTGCTTTTTGTCGGTTGCTGTCAGAATTATTTGTCGGTTTAGAGCCCAAAATCAGACCTAAGCTATTGAAAACGTTGAACCGACAGGGTCCGCAATGTAGACCAATCGGATTGTGGCGGGATTGCGACCGACACGGAATGTTGGAAATCGTGTCAAGTCACTGATATTCTTTGAAAAAGTTCGGACCCGCCTGACGGCAATACTCGGAACGCGTGCCAGAGTTCGGACCCTAGTTCGGACCCTCAAGCTTCGCCTGGGATATTCTCTGGCCGCGCCTCAAGGTCTGCCCGCAGGTTGATCAGATAGTCGGCATTGAAGCGAGCCTTGTCAGTCACGGTCAGAAGGATGTCCGAGAGTTTATCGACCAAACTCTCCTTCCCCCAATCCCAGCCGCCAGAGGCACGCGCGATCTCGGCAAGAATTTCTAAGCGCCAGTTAGAAATCCACTGCGACCATTCGACAAAGGCCCCTTCGTCGAGGCGGTCGCTGAGGCGCATCGCGAGTAGAAGTAAAATGGTATCGCCTGGGTGAGAATCGTTCAGCCACTCTGCGACGATCCGATTGAGAAAATCGGCGTAATCAATATCGAACATTCGGCATAGATCATCCCGAACCTGCTTCGGAATACTGTTGCGACGTCGCCACGACGCGATTGTGCTTTTGCCTATACCAATTCTGTCCGCGAGATCGTCATCTGACGTCACGGCGCATTTAGCCTTCACGGCATCAATGAATGCATCAACTGGGAACGGTCTCATGATCTCTTGACGTGCTCGCGGAATGCAATCATGATTGCATTGTGATTGCATAGGTGATTCCGTGGACGCACTTCCTCCCTCTCCCGAGCTTTTGCAGCAAGTTCGTGGCGCTCTTGTAGCCCAAGGAACGTCCCTCGCGAAGTGGTGCAAGGAAAACCGCGTCGGCCGGCAATGGGCAACTGCTGTGCTCCTTGGTGACCGCGACGGCCCCGCCGCCCGCGAACTCCGCAGCCGCATCATCGCAGCGGCTGCAGGCATTGGGCGGAAAGCCGCCTGATGTCCACATGGCTACCAGCAACCGACTTTGCATCGCTGGCGCAGATTTCTGATCGGAAGGCGCGCGCCGCCCTCACGCGCTCCTTGCGGAAGAACAAGCCTTGGCGCGGAACGCGCTTAACAGTGAGGCTTGCTCCCGGTGCGGGCGGCCCCGGCGGGGTGCGATACGAGGTTGAACTCTCTTCCCTCCCGCTCGCTCTGCAAGAGGCTTGGAAGGCCCTTCAAAGCCCCGTCGAAACCGCCGCCAGCCTTCGCGACGATCGTAACAACGTTGGGCATTGGCGACACCACATCATCGCGCCGGCCCTGGTGCACGAGAAGTGGTCCGCCGCGCGTGGCGAAGCGGTTCGGAAGATCGTGGCAGAGCGCCACACCGGCCCGGACGGCAAGCCGATCACCATCACCGACCGCACCATTCAACGCTGGCTTGATGCCTACGAGGCGAAAGGCATCGCCGGCCTGATGCTTCGCGCACGGCGCGACAAGGGCACGCAGCGCGTGGTGATCTCCGCACGCTGGGACGGCGCCGTGCCGTTCGATGAGGAGATCAAGGAAACGATCGCCGAAGCCCTCAAGACTTACATTCGCGGCTTGCATAAGGAAGCCACTTCGGCAGCTCTGATCGACACGCTTGCGGCCGACAAGCTGCGCCAGTTGACCGCCGCGCGTTGCGATTACGCGCCCGCGATGTCCGTCCTGACCTTCAAGGTGCCGCGTCCTCTGATCGATGCAGAGCGCCAATTCCGCAACGTCGCGATCTTCAAGAAGGACCGCAAAGCCTACGAGGACAGCAGGCCGCGCATCTTCCGCACCCGCGAAGGGCTGGCGCCGATGCAGATCATCGTCGGCGACGTTCACCATCTCGACATCTGCATGATGCGCCCGGACGGCGCCGTAGCTTGGCCGAAGGCGATCGCGTGGCTCGATCTCGCCACCAACCGGATATGGCTGGACGTGGTGCTACTCGAAAAAGGCGAAGGCATCCGCAACGCCCACGTGATCGCCAGTTTCGTGCACATGGTCCAGAGCTGGGGCATGCCGAGCGTGCTCTATCTCGACAATGGCTCGGAATACAGTTGGGCCGATTTCATGGACGACGCTCTGAAACTGATGCGCGACGTCTATCTGACCGAAGATCGCGACTCGCAGATCGTCCGCGCAAAGCCCTACAACGCGTCGGCAAAGGCGATTGAAGGCATCTTCCGCGTTCTCGAGTACACTTACTTCCGCAGCCTCCAGGGCTGGGCCGGCGGCGATCGGACAAACAAGAAAACCGCCAAGGTTGGACACCCGACAGAGCCCTTTACCGGGGGGCTCGATGAGCTGCGCGCGCAGATCGGTGCTTGCCTCACCCTGTATCACAGCAAGGGCCAAGGCGGCGCCAGCGGCCTGGGCAACCGATCGCCGCGCCAGGTGTACGAAGCCGCGGTGGCGGCCGGCTGGCAAAAGGTAACGATCGATCCGCGCGAACTGCGCACCGTGTTTGCCACCTCCGAAGTCCGGCAAGTGCGGCAAGGCGCGATCCAATTCGGCGGTCAGCATTGGACGTGCCCCGAGCTGTCAACGTTCATGGCGAGCAAGATCACCGTCCGCGTTCCGAAGTTCGAAGATGATCCGACCATCCTTCCGTTGCTGGACGATGCTGGCAAGCTGATTGGCTTCGCGGCACCCGTGACACGCTACGGCATCCTCGACAAAGCCGGCGCGGCCGAAGCTGACCGCATCGCATCAGAGCATCGCCGCGCGGTTCGCGACCTCGACAAGTCGGTTCCCGATATCGACGTGGCCGCAGAGATCGCGCGGGTTGCGGCAGCCCTTCCCACGCCCGCTGAGGCCGCTGTTCTCGGGACGATCAGCATCTCTGACCAGGCGCGCGAGATCGCCGTGGCGCTTGCCGAAACGTCCGAAGATCGCGCCGACCGCCAGCGTGCAGAGGCTCAGAAAAAGCGGCGCATCCAAAGCGCCCGAATGGAAAAACTCGCTCTCGCCCTTCAAGGTAACAAACAATGACCGAAGCGCCGTTCGTCGAAACGTCGGTTTCCAGAGACATCTTCAACACCATCAACAACGCGCGCGCCTTCAAGAAATGCGCCGCCATTATCGGGCGGCCCGGCGTCGGCAAGACGCGATCACTGCAGGCCTACAGCAGAGAGGACTGCAGCGCGCGGCTGATGACCGTCACCGCGGTGACCGGCAACGCGCTCCGCGATCTACTGCTAGAACTCTGCGACGTCCTTGGAATCTACGGCTCCGGAAGCATCGCCAGCATCCAGCGGCGGATGTTCGACTACGATCTTTCCCAGCGCGTTCTGATCATCGACGAAGCGCAGAACCTGAAACTGCAGGCCTATCGAGAAGTCCTTCATCTGTTCGACTTCACCGGCATGATCATTGTGTTTTGCGGCAACGATCAGGTGCTTCGCCGCGTCAACACCGACAAGGGCGCTTTCGCTCAGATCAGCCGCCGCGTTCCGATCCATATCGAACTCGACGCGATGCTGGACGAAGACGCCGACAAGATTTCCAGCGCGTTCGGCGTCGAAGGCATGGATGCCTTTAAGCTGATGCGATCCATCGGCGCTGCCTACGAAACCGATGGTGTGGTGAGCGTGCTTCAGTTCGCTCGCCGCTTGGTCGGCACCCGGACAATTCGAGCGGCCGACATCCGCGCCGCCTGCGAGCCAATCCCCCGCTTTAGGCTGGCGCTTGGTCGCCACGCCGCAGCTTGAGTACCTCACCGCGTATCCACACCACCTGCAATGGACGTCGAAATGACCATCGAAGACGACAATCCCTATGAACCGGGCTCTCCTATGGACCTTGAACAGGCGCGGGAACTGGCCAAGCTGCTGAGCACGGTCAGCGTCTATCGGACCAAGCGCGACAACGAGTTTGCGCAGGATCTGACTGAACTGGCGAACAAGATGCATCCGGAGCCCGGCGAGGCCCTGCTGAAGCAAACTCAAATCTGGATTACGGAGATCAGCAAGCTCCTCAGCGGCCAATCTGCCGAGGTGAGCCGCATTCTCGGGTTGCCGGATCAGGCCGACGAACCGAAGGGAATGCTGCAATGAGCGCTGCCGGCCAAATGCACTCCCTCGACAACGAACAGCCCTCCGCTTCGCCAGAGGACGAGGAACTAATCACGGATTCGCGTGCTCACATGGATATCGATCTGTACGGCAACAGATTGCGGGTCTTGTCTTGGATGATGCGATGCGTCGCCCAAGACCCGACCTTCCCGCCGCCGGACGGAATCGACGTGCTCGACGCAATCGATGTGACGTTGGCAGCTATCGATACGCGCGCCGACGAACTCGACGAGCTGGCGGTGCGGTTGCGGCGGCACATGCACCGAATTGACCCGCCCCTGGTCCCGCCCGAGGCATACGTCCGTCGGGAGGACCGCGAAGAAGCCAAACGCTTGCGCAGGCAGAAGGGGGAAATGCTCATGAAGAAAGCTGAAGAGCTTTTGGCGACTTCACGATGATCACCCCCGCGCAGATCGCCCTCGTCCACCTCGCCAAGAAGCATCTCGGCTGGAACGAGGAAATGTACCGCGCCGTCCTGTACAAGCTGGGCGGCGTGGAAAGCGCCAAGGATCTGGACCAGGGCGGTTTCGCCCTGGTCATGGAGTATGCCACCTCTTTCGGTTTCCGCTCCGATTGGACGAAGCGGACCTACGGGAAGCGGCCGGGAATGGCGACGCCTAAGCAGGTTGATTTGATCCGCGACCTGTGGCGGGAATGGTCCGGGGCGGATGACGACGCCGCCTTGAACAAGTGGCTGGACCGGCATTACAAGGTGGCGGCGCTGCGCTTCGCAACGTCGGAGGTCGCCTCAAAGGCGATCACCGGCCTGCGCAGCATGATCCAGCGCAGGAAGAGAGGAAAGACGGCAGCCGGGGGGCCGTGACATCCCCGCGCTCACCTGGAGCGGTCACACGTGGCTCGGCTGCCGACCCCAATTTAAAGGCCGGCGGCGGAAAACGCCAGAGAAGCCCGCTGGCGCGTTTTAGTCCCGCCCCGGCACCGACCTGCACCCCACCGGGAAAAACGCACCAGAACGTTTAACTACCGCTTTAACTCCGCCGTTTTCGGGTGGAGTTCCCCCGCCGCCCGCCATGGGCGCGCCCAAACCCCAAAAACGCCATTCCGATCTGCCGCTGACAGCTGTCAGCGGCCTGACATTCGTCAGCCTTGCATAGGCTGCGAATCGTGGGCGGTCGGTTGCTACCCGACCGCGCGCAGTGTGGGCGAGAGGGGGGCGGGCTCCTTTTTGGCGAGGATGTCCCGCCTCCAGCCCGGATTTCCTCCAGCGCGAGACATAATCAATGGCCCCCAATCGCCCGTTTGAAGTCAATCCGATGCTGACCGCCGTTGCGATCGGCTATCGCAACCCCGATTATTCCCTGATCGCAGAACAGGTGTTGCCCTACACGCCGGTCGGGGAAGAGCGGTTCAAGTACACCGTCTATCCGCTGTCCGAGAGCTTCAACGTCCCCGCCGATCTGCGCGTTGGTCGAATGAGCCAGCCGACCCGTGTCGAATTCTCCGGAAAGCAGGAAATGGCGGAGGTGGATGATTGGGGTGTCGATACGATCATTCCGCAATCCGACATTGACGCCGCCGCGCGGCAACGCACCTCGATGGGAGGCAATTTCGATCCGCGGGCGCGCGCGGTCGAAGGCCTGACCGATATCATCAATCTCGGCCACGAGGTGCGGACCGCTCGCATGGTGTTCAACGCCGCCAACTATGCGACCGGGCGCAAGCTTCTGCTGTCCGGCACCTCGCAGCTCTCCGACCAGGAGAATTCCGATCCGTTAGCAGTGTTCGACACTGCCATGAACGGCACGCTGGTTTTCAAGCCGAACACAGCCGTGTTCGGTGACGCCGCGTGGCGCAAGGTTCGCGCGCATCCTCATCTCGTCAACGCGGTTCGCGGCAACCTGACCAGCAAGGGCCGCATCACGCCAGAAGAGTTCGCCGCCCTGTTCGGCCTTCGCAAAGTGCTGATCGGTGAAGGCTGGTTGAACACCGCTAAGAAGGGGCAGGAACCGACGTTGGACCGGGTGTGGGGTCCGCATTGCGCATTCCTGCATATCGCGACCAATCCGACCACGGAAAAGACGGTGACGTTCGGCTACACCGCGCGGCTCGACGGGCGCAAATCCGGAAGCTATCAGGATCCGAGCATCGGCCTTGATGGTGCCACCATCGTCCGCGTCGGCGAGCGCGCCAAGGAGCTGATTATCGCGCCAGATGTCGGTTACTTCATCGAAAACATCGTCGCCGAGGACTGAGCTGCGATGACGATGGAACGCTTCCCTGGTATCCTCGGCGAAATCGCCGAGGTGGCCGGCGAAGAGGCGGCGCTCAAGATCGGCGCCGCCTATGGCGGCACGCGCTGTTCTATCCCGGCGCAAATTCCGGACGGTCCGCATTGGCTGTTGGATTGCGTCGGTCGGGATGCTGCCGAAGCGATCTCCGCGCACTTCCGGATGATGTCGGCCGGCGGCCGTTATATGGGCGCTTACTTGGAGATTCCGCTTGGTAGTAGCGCCAAGATGGAATTCCATCAAATGGTCATCGCTCTCTCTAGCGGCGGTTGTTTAGTGCGTGAAATTGCACTGGAGCTGAAGACAACTGAAAGGAATGTGTATCGCCATCTAGCGAGACACCGCGGGCGCCGCCCACGCCCCAAGCCCCACCGACTTTGGTTGTCGCAGCGCGGCGAGCGAAAGGAATAGCCGATGAACCATCTTGCGATGTTGGACGCGACCGCGGTGGACGCAACGGAAGCCTGGATCAAGGTTGCACCGCGCGGCAGCGTCGTGACACGCGACGGCCGATCCTATCGCTTCGATCCCGAAACGCTAGTCGCACGCTTCGCCACCGACCGCGTCGATCTTCCTGTTGATCTTGACCACGCGATTTCAATCAAGGCGAAGCTCGGCGAGCGCGCCGACGCGGTCGGTTGGGTGAAACAGTTGGAGTCCCGTCTTGACGGGCTTTATGCCCGCGTCGAATGGTTGCAGACGGGCTTGTCCGCGCTGGCATCTCGCACGCATCGTTTCATCAGTCCGACTTTTCATCACGACGCCAGCGGCGCCGCGACATGGCTGCATTCGATCGCACTGGTGGCCGCGCCCGCCTTGTCGATGCCAGCGATTGCATCGGCGAGTGTGGCGAATAGCGCCGTTGCCCCCCTCGATCCGGCGACCTTGGCCGCTGCCGCGCATGATTATTTGGATGCGCGGGCGGCATTGGGCGTCAGGATGACATTTGCCGATGCGGTGCTTGCCGTGTCTGGCGGCACAATCGATTAACGTCGCGCCGGGGAGACCACGACATGTCCAATCTCGACGTCGCGCTTCGCCTTCGACTAATCAATCAGCTTGGTGGCCCCGCGAAGGACGCCAAGCGGGAGCTTGAAAGCGTCGGTGCCGCGGCCAAGAAACTCGACGGCGCCAAGGCCGATAAAATCGCCCGCGATCTCGCCAGAACGAAGGCCGAGGCGAAAGGCGCGGACGCGGCGCTACAGAAAGCGGCAGCCGGCGCGAAGCGACTTGATGGCACGAGTGCGGATCGATTGTCCGCCAAATTGCGCAAAGCAACCGCCCATTCGGACCAGCTGGCGCAAAGCCTGCGACGCGTACGCAGTGAGGCCAACTCCGCCGATCACGCCGGCAAAGTCGATCCCGTTTTCCTGCAGCGGCAAGGGCGCGGTGGCAGTGCGGTCATTGCCGGCGGCACCGCGCGGATGATGGGCGCGGTCGGCGGCGCTTATGCTGGCGTCCGCGCCGTGGGAGCCATCAAGCAGAGCTTTGAAGACTTCGCCGCGCTGGACCGTCGATTGACGCGACTTGGTATCACGGCGGAAGCGACCAAGGCGCAGGTCGATGGCGCGACCGTCAAGGTTCGCGAAATCGCACAGCAATATGCGGTGCCAGTCGAGGAGGTGCTGAAGGGCCTGGAAGCCCTGGTCACGCAGGGCAAGGAGTTGCCCGAGGCGCTGGCGATGATGGATGCGGTGGTCAAGTCGGCGCAGGCGTCTGGCGCAGCCGCGGAGGACATGTCCAACTCCGCCGGCGCGATGATGACCAACCTGAAGCTCAAGGTCGAGGAGTTGCCGGAGGCGTTCGACAGACTGGCCTATGCGGGTAAGAAGGGCCAGTTCGAATTGAAGGACATGGCGCGATATTTTCCGGAGCTGGCCGCGGCATGGGCCAACGTCGGGCAGAAGGGAGCCGACAAGCTGGCCGATCTGGCGGCCGCGACCCAAATCATCCGCAAGGAGGCCGGCACCTCCGAGAAGACGTTCAACGGCATCCGTGATCTGCTCGCCAAGATCAACAGCACCGATGTGCAGAACAACTTCAAGAAGATGGGGGTCGATCTCGAAGCCGGGCTGAAGAAGGGCGCCAAGGAAGGCAAGCCTCTGCTCGATGTGATCACCGAATTGACCGAAAAAGCGCTCAAGGGCGACATGGCGAAGCTGCCGCAACTTTTCGGCGAGATCGACTCCCGAACGGCGATCAGTGCGCTGATCAACTTGAAGGCGGAGTTTCGATCGCTGCGCGCGGAGATCCAGACCAAGGCCCTGGGGACGATTAATGCAGACGTCGTCCGCCTCACCGGCGACGCTCGGGCATCGATCGACAAGCTTGCTAACGCTTGGTCCGCTGCGGGAACTGCGGTCGGAAAATTCGTGGCCGAGGCGACGCCGGCTGTCGGCATTCTCGAAAAACTCTCGCGCGGCATCGATAGCGCACGAGAGTATATGTCCGGTGACAAAAAGGATGATCCCAAGAAGGACGCTCCCCGAGTCGACGAGCCCGCTGGGCCAAAATCGCAGTTTTCCGGCCGCATGCAGAGCTACGAGCACGCACGCGCCACCCGCGCGGCCCTCAATGCCAGGCGGCCCAAGCTGTCGGACTTCTCGGGCCGTTTCCAGTCGCAGAACTACGCGAAGGCGCTCGCTCAATGGGAGCGAGAGCAGCGTGCCTACAGGACGGAACGCGGCGCCGCGAGCCCGAAGGAGGAGCGCAACTTCTCACCGGTGACGAGCTTCACGCCGCCGCCGATCGGCCGGCGCCAGGCCGCGCCAACCGATCCGCGCAACTACTCGCCAGTGCCGCCGGTTGCCGCCAGCGAGGCGGAAACCACGATGCAGCGGATTCGCCGGGCTGTCGCCAGCGAGAGCGCCAAGGCCGTCGCGGATTCTCAATCCGCAACCGAGCGAATCCGCGCTATGTGGAATTTCCAGGTCTCGCCGCAGATTTCGCCTCGCTTTGGCGCAGCTCCAGGCGGAAGCGGCCAGTCGCCGCGCGACCCCGCCCCTGCAACTGCCGCCCCTGCCGCCCCGAGCAAGCGAGCCGATGCCGGCGCGCGCGTCCAGATTGTCAACCACTTCACCATCAACAACACCGGCGCGAATGGAGAGCGTATCGGCCGAGATATCGCCCGCCAGCTTGCCCAGCTCGGCGACAGCTCCTCCGCACTGTTCGACACGGTGTAGCCGGTGGAAGAGCCAACCAAGCGAACCCTGGCAGGCGTGGAATTGGTGACAATCCCGGTCACCGAATACGCCGAACTGCTGGACTGCCGGCGGCGGCTCGCGGAGTTGAGGGCCGTTCAAACCCGCTTTGAACGGCGTTGTAGGTCGCCGATCGAACACGATTCGGAGGTCGCGTCATTCATCGCCGACCGGTTGGACCGGATGACGTTTGCGGATATTCGCGCCGAATGTGTCGCCCGCTTCGGCGCCGCACGCACGCCAAGCCGGACCGCCATCCACCTGTATTCGGTTCGGGTCAGGGGCCGCCTTGGCAGGCTCGCCACGGTCCCACGGGATGCCGGATAATCCCGCATGATCCCGGCTAAACCGACAGCAAATTCCCGAAAACGACAGGGATTAGAAACGGTTCCACTGTTTCCGGCCTCAGTCGCCTAATTTGAAAATGGCAGTGGCCTATTTTTGGATTTAGGCGAGGGAATACACCCTAGAAGCGGCGTAGACGGCAGGTCAGCGGCGTTGGTACCGTTTAGCCGCTGCCTGCCGGAACCTCATCACCCTGCGAATGGAGAAAATTTACCCACGTTTGACATACATCCAATTTAATCAAGCTATTGAAATAATTATATTTTCTACAATTGATTAACCAATGGTTAATCTGGGTTCCTATTGAAATTTTCACCTGTTGATGCTAGCTATGGCGCAGTCGTTGATCGCGATGAAAGACAACGGCCCCGCCCCAAAAGGGTACTGCGGATCGCAGTCGTAAGGAGGGTATCTCGCACAGAGGGTGCTTTTGGAACGAATTTCGGCCCTCGGAAATAGCCCCTGCGGGGGCTATTTTCTTTTCTGAGCGATAACTCTTCGAGGTTCCGGTCGCCTCAGTTGCTTCCCCTGAATCTTGTAGTCCACGAGAGTGGCAAACGTCACAGGCGGCAGCATGTCCGGGAGGTCCGGCCTCAGATGGGCGCTTGTTACAAACATCGCCGCATCAAAACCATCCGACTTCTTTGCCTTCTCAATATTGAAAAATATGACGTATGGCGCATTCTGCTGCGATAAACTCTCAACAATTAAGAAATTCGCGCGCTGCGTGAAGTAGGCGCGTCCGTTCGCGGCATACATTATTGCGGCGGCTAATTCTTTAGAGAGTTCGTACCGCTCAAAGCAGAAACAACGCCTCTCACCATCGTGAATCATATGCAGGTCTGGCGTGTCAGTATCGACAACGTCTCGGGTAAAACAGTGAAATCCAAAAGAGACGCCCACACTGTAGGTGGGTGCGTCCGCAGTTTTCGGGCTCACTTCCAACTTGATATCATCAACATGGCTCAAGTCGTAGATCTTACCGCCGATGCTCTTTGGCTTCCATCGCACTAATATTCACCAATTTAATCGTGATCCAGCCAAGGAAGGCCGCCTAATTTGGCGGCCTCTTTCATTTCACTTCCTGCTGTTGCTGAGTTTTGCGGTATTCAGCGTCACCCGGAGGCGGCGGCACTTGCGCACTCCCATCTTTATAAATCAGCTGGAAGCTACCTTCTAGCAGTTGCAGCCACAGCTTGCGCTCAGCAATAGGCCAAACATCCCCGGACTTCGGTAATCGCGCCAATAGACCGGCGATGATTGGGTCAATCGCAGGCGGCTCATCTCCACCACCGCCGCCACCGAATTTGGTATCCTGCTTTTCGATTACTGGGTCTGGCTTTTGTTGGTCGGTCGGCTTCGTGCCGGGTCCCGCCGGTCGAACTAGCCGATCCTCACCATGCACAAAGAAACCGGCTTGCCGAGCAGATCGCATAAAGGCTTGCCGAGCACGGCCCGTTTGATTCGGTGCAACGCCAGCCTCGCGCATGAATTTTTCAAGGGCCGCGGCCGGTGGCAGTGTATACCCCTTATAATTCTCAAAAACGCGAGCGTAGAGTGGAACGTGAAGAAATGCCTCCACGCGGGCATTCGCTTCCTGTGCGGGGTCAACGATTTGACGCCCAATTTCGGTCAGGCGGACCGAGCCGCGCTCGTTTTCGGTCACACCGAACGTCGAAGCCGTAGACAGCCGAACACGGAACGACCCACTAGTGATCGATTGTTTAGCGTAGGCTGCAATTTGATCGATGGTGCACTGGACCCCGGCATTAGCGTGAATAAGCCGCGCGACCGATATGGCGTCGTCTAGGTCGTTATACGGAAACTGAATTGTCGATCGCGCGCGCCCGGATTCGACATCCGTTTCGTCTGCGCGAAACGCATCGTTCTCAGCATGTTCTTTCGTCACCACGGCGCGACCTTTCCATCAAAAGAAATGTACGGCTTCGTATGTGCGTCATTACGCATAAAAAATCAACATGCGTATACGCGATTCTCTCGCCGGAACTTTTTTCTGCGTAAATCAGCAGAGTGATATTGACGCATTCCTACACCTAACTTAAGCTGGTTGCACCTTAACGGAGACGCTTATGTTCAGGAGGGTTTGAGCCCCACGGCGGCTAGCCGACGACGGCGGGGCGAGGAAAAAAGGAAGGGCCGCTGCGTCAAACCTCGGGGGAGGAACGCAACGGCCCTGCAATCGGCTTCAAGTTCTCAGGGATCGTCTAAAGGTAGGACACCCGCCCCTACAAGGGTGGAGATGTCGGCCCGAGTCCGGCTCCCTGAACCATCATCGAATAGTGGGACCGACCGCGTTGGCGCGCTGCGATCCCGAGCCACCACAACCGGGATTGCGCCCCGAAGCGATGACCAAACCAGAATATACGCCTTGGCGGGCGTAATTTCTAGAGTCGCTGACGGGTCAATTCCTCAACCAAAGGATTGCGCCCTCATGAACGTACTTCCCCGCGAAAAGCAGATTTAAGTCATTGCCGCCCTTTGCGAAGGCGTAGGCGTCCGTACCGCGTCCCGCTTGACCGGCGTCAACCGTGGCAACGTTGGGAGCCTCGCCTACCGCGTGGGCATGGGTTGCATGGAATTGCACGACTGCATGATGGTCGGGGTCCGCACCGAACGCCTGGAACTGGACGAGGCATGGTCGTTCGTCGGTAAGAAGCAGAAGAACGTCAAGCGCCACGAGATCAACGCCAAGGGCGACCAGTACGTTTTCATCGGCATGGCCGGGACGCAATAGGCCATCATTAGTTGGGGCGTCGGCAAGCGGAACAGCGAAAGCACCATGGATTTTCTGCACGACCTCCGCCAGCGTGTGATCGGACAGCCTGAGATTTCAACGGACGGGTTTCACCCTACCGCGTGGCGATCCGGGATGCCTTTGGCGACGGCGCCTCGCACGGCGTGATCGTAAAGACCTATTCGGTAACGCACCTCGTAAAGGAAGCGCAGGGCCGCTATTCGCCAGCCGCCGTAGTAGCCGTAAGCAAGGAAGTCGTGACCGGCGACCCCGACCAATACATTTCCACCAGCTATGTGGAGCGCCAGAATCTCTCCCTGCGCATGGGATCGCGCCGGTTCACCCGCCTGACTAACGGCTTTTCAAAGAAGCTGGACAACCACGTCGCAGCGGTCGCGCTGTATGTCGCGCACTACAACCTTTGCCGGGTTCACGAAGCCCTCCGCACCACCCCTGCGAAGGCCATTGGCGTCGCGGATCGGACTTGGAGCATTGCCCAGCTTGTGGACGCTGCGCTTGCGGTTGCCCCGGCAATGCCGACTGAGACCCCGCCGGATCGGCGCCGAAAATTTACGCGTGAGGTAGCTACTTGCAGCCGCCAACGGTCATATTGGAGCGGTATCCTGTCACGGAGCCACTCCCTCCGCTTTCCACCGTTACGCTCATGCTGCTGCCGGGGCCAACATAAGTTCCGATAGCCCCCTGCCCAGGCGCGAGACCGTCAGGACATAACGTCATGTTCGATTCTCCGCCAACCACAGACCCAGTTTGTCCGGGGGTGGTCGTCACGGTGATCTCCCTGTGCCCATGGACGGCATCCCCAATAATTGTATTGGGCGGCACGCCGTAAATAGTTCCGAGTGTTTGCTGGGCAATCGCCCCGCCATTAAGCCAACGGGCGCCTTCCGGTACGGCAACAAATAACGTTAGGCCGGCGGCGAATCCGGCGGCGTATCTGACTTTGGCGCTGATGTTTCCTGCTCGCATAGAGAAACAAGTATCTGAGGAATTACAAACGATACCACAAACGCAGCAAAAACGCCATTTAATAGGCGAACCCAAAGCGGGCTGTCAGTTGTCAACTGCCAAGCGACCCCCATTACACAAAAAATTACCGCGCCAAACCTTATGGCGATCCGGCTCCACCTGAAACCCCATAGCGTTCTCATCGCCACGGCCAACGCGACGATTCCCGCTGCGGGAGCATAGGCGGGCCAAATGGTGAGCAATTTTTCCATCGCTCAAGATATGTACGCGAGTCGGCGTTCGACGCGAGTGGCCTATTTTGCATCTGCAAGTGGCTATTTCGGCCAGTACCATTTCTCTTAAACGGCGCGTGCCCGTCGCGATTGGCCGCGCTTGGCGGCAATCCTCTCTCGAAGCTTGTGGTTGCCTGGCTGTTCCCGCCCGCCGCGCTTGACGCGCCCGACGCGCAGATCGATGGTTCGCGCCGCTCGCAACTCGAGGACGCCGATGCTCAGCGCGGATCAACGCAACGGCCATGCCGCAGGATGCCGGGCGCTGGGGGAGAGCAGGATCCCGCGGGCGCAGCCGTGCTCGATCGCGGCGATCGGCTGGGCGGTGCTGGCCGAGCGGATCGAACGCGACTGCGGCGCGGCCACCGCCGCGGCCTTCGCATCCGGGTTGCGCCGGCCGCCGCCGCCCGAGCGATGGACAGCAGCGCCGTCGGCTCCCGAAGGTCCGCGCAAACGTTATCTCGCCGCGCGGCCGGTCGCCGAACGATCGACCGCCGACGTCGGCAGCGCCTGGCTGCCCCGCGGGTTGTTCGTTCCGCTGCCCTAACCGGCTCGGCGCAGCCGGGTGCGGCGAGCGCGGCGGCCGCGGCGACGGGCTTGCGCGGAGCTTACGCCCCGAGTTCGGCGCTGAAGCGCTCCAGCCCGTCGGTCGGGATCACCTGGCCGTCGGGGGTGACGATCTCGACGTCCCAGCAGCCGTCGGCCAACAACTCCGTGGCCTTCTTGGCGGCGGCATCGGCGGTTTCGCGATGCAGCGAGACGATGCCGGAGGTATCGACGGCTTTGATGTGAAAGGTCATGACGGCTCCAAGCAGGGCGAACGGGCGATATTCCTGCGGCAGTCGCCGGCCGCCGTCAATTGGGATTGTCTGCGAATCGCGCCCGCACGCCGCTGCGCCCGTCATGGCAGGCTCTCCTCTCGCTCGTCCCGGCGCGGCCCGTGTCACGCCTCGGGATCGACCGAGGCGTCGCGGCGATTGCTTTGTTAACCGAACCGGATTCTGCTGGGGCTCGAAGAGTCAGCGCGAGGATCGCCACATGGCACAGAACAAACCGGCGGCGACCTGTGACAGCGGGAGCCGTCATTATCCGCTTGCCCGGTTGAAGGCGATCGTCAGCGAGCAGCGGGCCAGCGTCGCCACCGACCCGGCGGTCCGGCAGGACTGGGAGGAACTGGCGATCGAATGGCACCTGCTGGCGAACCTCGCCGGCCCCGCCAACGCGCCGACGCCGGCGAAAGACACCAGCAAGGTGATGCAGCATATCGAGAGCCTGGCCGGGGCGATGCACGACGTCGCCCGCAATCGTTAGCGCCCGCGCCGCGGTTCGCGCGTCGCGCGGTCGCAAAATCATCACCCGTCATTTATAACCTGGCGGTGCGGCGGGCCGCGCCGGCGGCCGTTGATCGCGCGGGCGGCGTTCGTCGGCAGGAGATCCCATGGACGACAAGCGCAGCAGCCTTCGCCGTCGCGTGCTGAAGGCCGGCACCATCGTGTTCGGCGGCGGCGGCATCAGCTGCACGGTGCGCAATCTGTCGGCCAGCGGCGCCGCGCTCGACGTCGCCAGTCCGATGGGCATCCCCGAGCAGTTCGAACTGATGATCGAGACCGACGCGCTGGCGCGTCCCTGCCATGTCATCTGGCGCAAGGAAAAGCGGATCGGCATTGCCTTCCGCCAAGGCGCTTAGTCGCCCGGCTGCCGACCGGCAGCACCGCGCCAGCAGGCGCTTGCGTTCTTGGTTCCACTCGGCGAAACTTATTCCTCTTCGCAAACAGGGGAATGGAATGCGTTTTCCAACATTGATCGTCTTCGTTGCCGCAGCTGCCGTTTTGGCCGGCTGTAATCAGGGCTCCGGCGAAGTCGGGCCCAAGGGCGATCCCGGGGTCGCCGGACCGCCCGGCCCCGCCGGACCTCCCGGCGTGTCCGGCAGCAGCATCCGCACGGTGACCTCCGCCACCTGCTCCGCCGATGGTTGCCCGGTCAGCTGCGGCGCCGACGAAACCCTGATCTCGGCGATCTGCATCGGCGCCACCAGCGCCAAGTTCAGCGACAACCTGCAGTTCAGCAACGGCATCATGACGGCGCGCTGCGGCTCCAGTTCGACCAGCACGATCGCGACCTGCGCCCGCAAGTGAGGCGCGATCGTCTCGCCGCGTAACATTCCGGAGGCCGCCGCGGGCGGCCTCTCGCTTTTTGGGCGTCCTCGCCAACACTGCAGCGCGCCGGCCGTCACCGCCGGCGCGCGCGGCCTGGTACGAATCCCAATGTGGCCATTTTGATCGCCGTCACCGGGACCCGCGTGCTTCTATCGCGGGCGAGGAGTTTTGCGGTGCTCGAACCAAAGTTAGATCCGTTTCAGCTGTGCGCCAAATGTGCCATGCCGATGGCATTCATCGGCCGGCTGCCGCGCATCCAACACCATCCCGAAATCACCGTGTTCCGCTGCCTCGCCTGCCTGCTGATCGTCACCGAAGAGAGCTGACGACAGACCTGAGCAGGCCAACGGCAGCGCCGCCGCCGCCGCTGGCGTCATAAAACAGCTGTTTTGAAGAACAAATCGGCCCGCCTTGATCTAGATCAAAGCGGCTTTGCGATCGCCGGGCAGGCTCGCGCTTGCATGAGTCACCTGCTGTACCGATGTCCCCGGACCAACATGAACGTTCAGACCTGGTTGCATGACGACCCGGCGCCGGACAAAGCGCGGGAATTCGAGGCGATCCGTTGTCCGGCGTGCACGCAGACGCATTTCATCGATCGCGCCACCGGCAAGCTGCTCGGCGACACCGCCTCGTAGCCGCCCTCGCAGACCTGCCGCGGCCGCCGATGGATCGGTGCGCGGGCTATTCCGGGGCCGAGCATCGGGATGACCTAGATCAATTCGCTCAACAAACCGCTGAAGTATCCTTTTTCATATGTGGCACATGATCGATACAGCCCCGTACGATCAAGATCTGGAACTGGCGGTCATCGATGATGACGGGCCACATGCCTTGGTATTTCCGTGTCGGCGATCGAAAGACGGCTGGGCCGAGGCCAAGAGCGGCAAACCCGTCGAGGTTCACCCGACGCATTGGCGGGAGTGGCGGCATTTGGCGTACGACTGATCGGCAGCCGCTCGGTTACGAAGCATCCTTGCCGGCGTCGATCTTGCTCGCATCGGTCTCGGCGGTGTCGGTTTCGATGGCGTCGGTCTTGGTCGCGGTGGGCTTGGTCGCGGTGGGCTTGGTCGCGGTGGGCTTGGTCGGCGGGGTCTTGGTCAGCTCGGTTTTGGCCGCGCTGTTCAGCCGCGCCAGCGTCGCTTCCTCTTCGGACAGCAAGCGCAGGATGGTTCGCCGCTTGGTTTCGTCCAGGTCGGTCTTCAAGAGCTTCTGATAATGCTCGATGTTCAACCTGGCGACGCTCTTATCCATTTCGGAGCCCTTGGTCGTTCAGGCCGCAGCTTGCCGCCGTGCGGAACTCCAACGTTGCTGGACCCCGCTTCTGTCGACGATCGCGCGGCTGCCGTCAGGACACGCCGATCGCTAATTCGCGCTATGGCTCGGCCGGCTCTTTGATTTCGCCGGAGCGGTTCGAGGGGTGTCGGCGCTGCGCACGTCGCCCCAAGGATCGGAGGACGCCTTGACGTCCGGGATCTTCCTCAAGGAATCCTTGTAGGCCTTTTCGGTAATCCTGTCCTGCTCGATCTCCTCGGGCGTCTTGCTCTTCAGTTCCGGGATCAGGTTGACGTTCGGGGTTTGCGCCTCGGCCGTCCCCGCCAGCAACAGCAGCATCGCCGCCGCGCGCCAGGCCGGCGCGCCCATGATCGAATCGACGCGTGCTCGCCAGCCCCGGGGCCGCCCAACTTTCCGATCTCGCATGATGTCCCCTAAAGATGATCCGACTTGCAGGATTTCGGCGATTGCAGCCAATCATCCCAGATCGGGCCGCATTTGGTGCAGCCGTCGAGAACGAGCGTCATCGCCAGCAAGCCTAGAGCAATCACCGAACGTCTGAACATGCCGCCCCCACTTTGCCGGCGATCTTAGGCCGGCGAGCATGATCTTTTCAAGCCGTGCCGGCGCACCCCTCCGGCCCGGCCAGCCGACCGCCCCCGCTTCAGGTTCCACGACCGTCCGTCGACGCCTGCCTGAAAGATCATCCGCAATCAAGACGCGAGAGCAGGACGACGCCGCGCGGCAACCTCGTGCTGCTCTAGGCCGGGGCGATGTCGGCCTTCAGCTCGGCCGCGACCTGACGGATCGCGCCGGCCAGTTGCTCGGCCGGCTGCGCGCCGGACACCGCATACTTGCCGGCGAACACGAAGGTCGGCACCCCGGAAATGCCCTTGTCGGCGGCGTCCTTGGCCTGCGTCGCAATCAGCGCGACGTCCTCGTCGCTGGCCAGCCGCCGCCGCACCGCGTCGCCGTCGAGGCCGCAATCGGCCGCGGCCTTCACCAGCACTTCGATGTCGGTGAGATCGCCGCCGTCGCGAAAATACAATTCCATCAACCGCTGCTTCATCGCCGCCGATTTGTCGCCGGACGGGTCAAGCTCAGCCCAATGAATCAAGCGGTGGCAATCGATGGTGTTGGGCTGGCGCCGCACCAGCTCCGGCCGATACGCCAGCCCCTCCGCCGCCGCGGCCTCGGCCACGCGGCCGGCGATCGCCTTGTAGGCCTCCACCGAGCCGAATTTGGCGGTGAGATAGCTGTCGCGATCGACGCCTTCGCGCGGCACCCCTGGATTGAGGAAGAACGGCCGCCAACGCGTTTCCACCGCGACCTCCGGCACCAGGGCCAGCGCGGCCTCCAGCCGGTGCTTGCCGATGTAGCACCACGGGCACACCACGTCGGAGACGATGTCGATCTGCAGCGGCTTGGCACTCATCCGATTGTCCTTGGTGACCGTTGGCAACAGATAGGCGCTCGCTCAGATCGGGCAAGGTCCGCGGATCGCCGCACGGAACGAACCTTTCATGCACCGCGACGCCGCAACCGCCCGCCGCGATGGCGGGTGCGAGAGCATCCCGGGCGCAGCCGATCGCAGCGCCGGTGGACCAACAGCATCGCATCGCTACAATAAGGCCGCGCCATCGCCAACGGCGCCTTGCAGCCAGCCAGACAGGATCCAAGCGTGACCGAGCTCGACGTCGTGGTCCAGGAGATCGCCGAGGAGATCGCGGCGCGCAGCGACCGCGGCAGCGTCGCCCACTACATTCCCGAGCTCGCCAAAGTGGACCCCGCCGGGTTCGGGCTGGTGGTGATCGATGCCGACGGCCATGTCGCGGCCGGCGGCGACGCCGACACCGCGTTCTCGATCCAGAGCATCTCGAAAGTGTTCACGCTGACGCTGGCGCTCGGCAAGATCGGCGACCGGCTGTGGCAGCGGGTCGGCCGCGAACCGTCCGGCAGCCCGTTCAATTCGATCGTGCAGCTGGAATTCGAGCGCGGCATTCCGCGCAATCCGTTCATCAACGCCGGCGCGATCGCGGTGACCGACGTGATCCTGTCCGGCCATCAGCCGCGCGAGGCGCTCGGCGAAATCCTGCGTTTCATGCGGTTCCTCACCGGCGATCCGACGATCGCGATCGA
The DNA here is from genome assembly GCF_000013745.1 of Rhodopseudomonas palustris BisB18. Lineage (GTDB taxonomy): Bacteria > Pseudomonadota > Alphaproteobacteria > Rhizobiales > Xanthobacteraceae > Rhodopseudomonas_A > Rhodopseudomonas_A palustris_F. Next base: position 1,678,284 of record NC_007925.1, on the reverse strand, counting down.
CCAGGCGGTGGCGGCCTCCGAGCAGCGCACCGGGTTTCGCAACGCCGCGCTCGCCAACTACATGAAATCGTTCGGCGTGCTCGACAACCCGGTCGACTACACGCTCGGCGTGTACTTCCATCATTGCGCGATCGCGATGTCGTGCCGGCAATTGGCGCTGGCCGGGCGATATCTGGCGCATTCCGGACGCAATCCTTCGACCGGACACTCTGTGGTGTCGCCCGGCCGGGCGCGGCGCATCAACGCGGTGATGCTGACCTGCGGGCACTACGACGGCTCCGGCGAATTCGCCTATCGGGTCGGATTGCCCGGCAAGAGCGGGGTCGGCGGCGGCGTGCTGGCGATCGCGCCGGGCAAGGCCTCGATCGCGGCGTGGTCGCCGGGGCTCGACGCCTCGGGCAATTCGCATCTCGGCCGCGTCGCGCTGGAAGCGCTGAGCAAGCGGATGGGCTGGTCGATCTTCGGGGTGTAGCATGGCGGTCGATAGCTCGCCGCGCCGCGCGGATCGCACCGCGGCGATCACCGCGCAAATAGCAACCGCCAAATAGCAAAAGGGCCGCGACGCGAATGGTCCCGGCCCTCATGGTGACGATGTGCGCGTTCGGTTGCGCTTGGTGACAGGGCCGCCGCACGCATCAGATATCGGTGCCAGGGTTGGACTCCTGGATCGCCGCGTCGTGATACCAGGCCCCGCCGGTGGCGCGCGGCGGCCGCGTGGCGACCATCGGCGCGGTCTCTCCGCGTGCATTCGCCACGATCCGCTCCCGGAGCGGGAACTGATAGATCTTGGCTGAGGTGCGCTCGATCAACTTGTCCATTCTGTCTCCTTTGCTCTCGTCATGACGCGTCGGACATAGTAACAGCAGTTGCACGTCGATTGCGCCGTTGCTTCGTATAAAGCAGGCCTTTGCGAACAATATGAGCATCGGCCCTGCCTGCACGTCGCATCGGCAGCGGTTCCTTGACCAACGCCGCGGCATCGCTCCGGTTCATTGTAAAATCCTCCGCCGATCAGATTAACGATCCGTGTTCGCTACAACTTTGATCAGTTGCGCGGCGATTGCTGCAAAACAGGCCAACCGCAGAGGTTTCGTGTCGTCGGCACGGCGCGCGCGAGCAGACGCTTGCCGCGGCAGCCGCCGCCGACCACCGGACGAGTGCCGCGGAACTCGCCGCGCCGAGCCTCCTCGCCGCGCCTGGCACGGTCCGTGCTTAGGGTCTTGCGCGTGCTGGGTGGTCTTTGTGACGGCCGGCACCACAAGGGATCGACGTCCCGCTCGCATCGTCAACGCAACGAGAGACCCATGACAAAGTACAAGCTCGAGTACATCTGGCTCGACGGCTACACGCCCGTACCCAATCTGCGCGGCAAGACGCAGATCAAGGAGTTCGACAGTTTTCCTTCGCTCGATGAACTCCCGCTGTGGGGCTTCGACGGCTCCTCCACCATGCAGGCGGAGGGCAGGAGTTCGGATTGCGTGCTGAAGCCGGTGCGGGTGTTTCCCGACGGCGCGCGCAAGAACGGCGTGCTGGTGATGTGCGAAGTGATGATGCCGGACGGCGTCACCCCGCACGCCTCCAACAAGCGCGCCACCATCCTCGACGACGAAGGCGCCTGGTTCGGCTTCGAGCAGGAGTATTTCTTCTACAAGGACGGCCGGCCGCTCGGCTTCCCGGAGGCCGGCTATCCGGCGCCGCAGGGCCCGTACTACACCGGGGTCGGCTACAAGAACGTCGGCGCCGTGGCGCGCCAGATCGTCGAGGAGCATCTCGACCTCTGCCTGATCGCCGGCATCAACCATGAAGGCATCAACGCCGAAGTGGCGAAGGGCCAATGGGAGTTCCAGATCTTCGGCAAGGGTTCCAAGCGCGCCGCCGACGAGATGTGGATGGCCCGCTATCTGATGCAGCGATTGACCGAGACATACGGCATAGACATCGAATATCATTGCAAGCCGCTCGGCGACACCGACTGGAACGGCTCCGGTATGCACGCCAACTTCTCCACCGCGTTCATGCGCGAGACCGGCGGCAAGGCGTATTTCGAACAGCTGATGGACGCGTTCAAGCACGCCTGCGAGGATCACATCGCGGTGTACGGCCCGGACAACCACATGCGGCTGACCGGCAAGCACGAAACCGCGGCGATCCACGAATTCAGCTACGGCGTCGCCGACCGCGGCGCCTCGATCCGGGTGCCGCACTCCTTCGTCAACAACGGCTACAAGGGCTACCTGGAAGACCGCCGTCCGAACTCGCAAGGCGACCCCTACCAGATCGCCTCGCAGATCCTGAAGACCATCGCCTCGGTGCCCGCCGTGGCGGCGGCAGCGGCGTGATATTGCGTTGCGGCCCGGGCGCGCTCGGGCCGCAACGCCTCGCCGCCATCAGGCTGTCATCCCGGGGCACGAGCAGCGAAGCTGCGAGTGAACCCGGGATCCATAACCCCTGCAGGGGATATATGGATCCCGGGCTTGCTCGTTCTGACGAACTCGCATCCGGAATGACGCTACGTTGCGGAGAGAAGTATCCGAGCCACGAAACGGGCTCTCAATCGAACAAACTCTAGGCGTCGGCGCGCTTGGCCTTCGACGCCGCTTTCGCCTTCGACTTGCCCGTCGCGGGCTTCTCGGCGGTCTTGGCTTTCGCGACCTTGGCACCCTTGGTCTTGACGGCCTTGCCTCCGGCCTTCGCCTTGGCTTTTTCAGACTTGGCTTTTTCAGACTTGGCTTTTTCAGACTTGGCTTTCGCCGGCTTGGCCTTCGCGGGCGTCTTCGCAGCCTTGCCGTTCAAGACCTTGCCGTTCAAGACCTTGCCGTTTGAAGCCTTCGCCTTGAGCTTATCCGCCTTGGCCTGCTGCTTCAGCTTCTCGGCCTTCTTCTCGGCCCTGGCCTCGGCGGCCTTCTTCTTGCGCTTCTTTTCGCAGGCGTCGCATTTGCAGCCGATCGGCTTCAGATATTCTTTGAAGTAATCGGTGCCGTAATCGTAGTTGATCTCCTCGCCGGGCTCGATGTTCTTGATGGCGCGGATCACGATCTTCTTCTTGCGCGGATTGACGTCGGATTCCGCGTTCGGCTTGCAGGCGTGGTTGATGTAGCGGGCGATGTTCTTGCGCACCGAGCCGTCGATGGTCCAGCGCTTGTTGAGCTGGAACAGATATTTGTTTTCGATGGCGTCGTGTTTTTTCTTGTTGCAGTCCAAGAGCGGGCCGAAATAGCGGATGATCTTGCTGCCCTTCTTGATCGGCCTGGTGGCGAACAGGCCGAGGCCGGTCTTGGAGCGGCCGATGCGGTAGGGCTTGGAAGCGGGAATGGCGGGCATGATCGGAAGGCACTGACGCTGGTGAGAAGGGGCCGACGAAGCCGCTGTTTTAGTGCGATTCCGCGCGCCATGGCAGTCTTTTCATGCCGTTGGGGCGATCCGTCCCCAGCTTGCCGGCGGCGGCTCACAGCGGCGGCCGCACCGTGGATTTCAGCATCGCCACGAACAGCGTCTCCGGATCGCTGCCTTCGGGCAGCAGGCTCATCAGCTCGGCGAGCCGGCCGTCGAGCAGCAGCGTGGTGTAGCCGTGCACCAACGACCAGGCCCGCACGACCTCCGCCGCCTGCTCCAGCGACAGCGCCTGCGGCGCCGCCGGATCGCCGCTGCGGTGCTGAGGCGCAATGCCGATCGCCCCGGTCAATCCGGCGAACGCCGCCTCCGCGGCCTCGCGCAGCGCCGGCCTGCGCATATCGAGCCGCTCGGTGCGGAACATCAGCAGATACATCGCCGGATGGGCGCGGGCATAGGCCAGATAGGCCAGCGCGCGGCGCAGCGCCTTCTCCAGCGGCGCGCCGTCGCCCGCGCCGGCCGCCGCCATCGCGGCGTTGAAGCGCTGAAACCCGATCGCCGCGAGGTCGCTGACGAGACCCGCGAGGTCGCCGAAATGATGCGTCGGGGCGGCGTGCGACACGCCCGCCTCACGCGCCACCGCGCGCAGCGTCAGCCCGGCCAAGCCGTCGCGCTGCAGCAGGGTTTCGGCCGCCGCGAGCAACGCGTCGCGCAGCGCGCCGTGATGATAGGGCGTCGCCGCTTGGGTCGGCTTGGCGGCCCGCTTCGCGCCGGGTTTCGCCCCCGGCTTGCGCGGCCGCGGCGCGGCGCGGAGGGTTGCGGGTTTGCTCGCTTTGGCTGTCTTGGCCGGTTTGCCCATGACGCTTTCTAGATCACGATTTTGACAGCGTAAAGATTGCGCCTTGACCGGAACCGGCGCGCTGCTAGCCTATTTAGACGATGTAAAGATAAACTGAGGGAGTCCGCGATGCCGCTCGCCGAAGCGATCGTCCCTGTGCGCGACAATCTCGCGCCGATCTTTGTCGAATACGATCAGACCGATCTGCTGGTCGAAGGCGAATTGCCGCGCGAATTGAACGGCACGCTGTATCGCAACGGCGCCAATCCGCAGTTTCCCACGGCCGGCTCGCACTGGTTCTTCGGCGACGGCATGCTGCACGCGTTTCATCTCGAGAACGGCCGCGCCAGCTATCGCAACCGCTGGGTCCGCACGCCGAAATGGCTGGCCGAGCACGACGCCGGCAAAGCGCTATTCGGCGGCTTCAACCGCAAGCTTGCCGGCGTGGCGAAGTCGGTAACCAGCGACGGCGGCGTCGCCAACACCAACGTTTTGTACCACGCCGGCAAATTGCTGGCGCTGGAGGAAGGCCATCCGCCGACCGAAATCGAGCGCGATACGCTGGCGACCCGTGGCTATTGCGATTACGGCGGCGCGATCGGCGGGCCGTTCACCGCGCATCCGAAGATCGATCCGGTGACCGGCGAAATGCTGTTCTTCGGCTACAACGCCACCGGGCTCCTCACCGCCGGGATGTCGGTCGGTTCGATCGACCGCGCCGGCAAAGTCACGCGGTTCGATCGCTTCAAATCGCCCTATGCGGCGATGGTGCACGATTTCATCGTCACCGAGCGGCACATCCTGTTTCCGATCCTGCCGCTGACCGGCAGCCTGTGGCGGGCGATGCGCGGCAAGCCGCCTTATGCCTGGGAGCCCGGCAAGGGCTCCTACGTCGGCGTGATGAAGCGCGACGGCAAGACCCGCGACATCGTCTGGTTTCGCAGCGAGGCCTGCTTCGTGTTCCACGTCATGAACGCCTGGGAAGACGGCGACCGCATCGAAGCCAACGTCATGCAATCCGAACAGGTGCCGCTGTTCACCGATGTCGACGGCAAGCCGACCGACCCGGAAAAATCCCGCGCCAGGCTGTGCCGCTGGAGCTTCGACCTCAGCGGCAACACCGACCGCTTCACCCGCCGCTATCTCGACGACGTCACCGGCGAATTCCCGCGCATCGACGAGCGCCGCTTGGGCTTGCGCAGCCGCCACGGCTGGTACGCCTGCGCCGATCCGGCGCTGCCGATCGGGCTGTCGCTGGCCGGCCTGGTCCATGTCGACGGCGACGGCGCCCGCCGCGGCCACTACATGCTGCCGGTCGCCGACAGCGTGTCGGAGCCGGTGTTCGTACCGCGCAGCAAGGACGCCGCCGAGGGTGACGGCTGGTTGCTGGTGGTGATCTGGCGCGGCCGCGAGAACCGCAGCGACCTCGCGGTGTTCAACGCCACCGACATCGACCAAGGACCGATCGCGCTGGTCAAGCTCGACCACCGCGTGCCGGACGGTTTTCACGGCAATTGGGTGGCGGCGGAGTAGTGCGCTGTCGCAATTCATCGCAGCGTGCCCCGGACGCAGCGCAGCGCGTCGCATTTGCGGCGTGGTGCGCTGCGAGCCGGGGCCGTTACGGAACGCGGCGCTTGCAACGGTCCCGGCTCGCCTCGCAGCGCAACAGCGCTGCTCGGCGTCCGGGACACGGTGTCCTCTAAGGCCGGGATCGTTCGCAGCTATCGCCGCTCGCGCCCCGGGAGGGCGTCTAACTACATGCCTCGCGGCAGGGCTTGCGCGTCGCGAAGCAGCGCCACGCCGACGCTCTGATCGAGCGGCATCGAAAGCGTCGGCGCGTGCTCGGCGTCGCCCTCGTAGCTGGCGGTGAGCGCGCGCCAACCCGGCGCCAAGGCCGAGGTGGTGAACCGCGCGGTGCCGGAACTATCGAGCGCGAGATGCGCGGCGAGCACTGCGTCGCCGTCGCGCAACGTCACGAATCCTTTCGCCGCCGCGGTCTTGCCGGTGACGGTGACGCAGAGCGTCACCACCTCGCCCGGCGAGATCGGATTTTGCGACGACGACAGCAGCACCCGCGGCTTTGCCAGCACGCTGAGCTGCAACGGCGCGGATTGCCCCGGCTGCACGATCAGCGGCAGATAGTCCTGGCTGCCGCTGTAATCGGCACGGATCGCGTGCCGCCCCGGCGGCAGATCGCGCACGATGATCCGCGGCGAAGCGACGTCGGCCCAGCCCAGCACCGCCAGCGTGGTTTCGTCGATGAACTGGATGCTGCCGCCGGGCACGCCGCCGCCCTGCGGCGTGGTCACCGCGGCGGTAAGCGTGAACGGCTCATCGGCGGTGGCGGGGTTGGCCGACGACGTCAGCGTAACAAGCGTGGTTTCGGCGATGATGATCGACTGCGCATTGACCGCAGCGCCCGAGATCAGCAACAGGGGAACAACGAGAAGCGCCAGGCAATGACGACGCGACGCGGCACGCATGACCGGCCTCCTGTGAAAAGGGGCGATCCTTGACAGCGCATCCTCCGGCCGTGCGCGACAGTAGCAGAACTATCGCCGCAAACCATCTCCGCACGATGACGGAGGCGGATGCGGAGCATCGCCGACAGCGCGCCGATACCACTCCGCGAGCGCGGCAAAATCGCGCTTGTTGGCCTGCCCCGCGCCGTATTAAGAGGGGGCCCGCGCCCGGCCGTACCGGCTGCGTGAGGAGATAACAGGGAGAGAATTGATGGCCGTGGACGGCAACTGGAATATCGTCATGAACACGCCGATGGGCGACCGCCAGGCGACGCTGGTGCTGCAGAGCGCAGGCTCGACGCTGACCGGCACGCAATCCGCCGACGGTGATTCCGGCGCGATCTTCGACGGCACCGTGAACGGCGACGAGGTCGCCTGGAAGCTGTCGATCACCAACCCGATGCCGCTGACGCTGGCGTTCACCGGCAAGGTCTCCGGCGACGCCATCGAAGGCGAAATGGGCATCGGCCCGATGGGCTCGTTCCCGTTCAAGGGGACGCGGGCGTAGCTCCAGGCGCGCGCGAACCTCCGGCGTGCCCCAGACGAAAGTGCAGCGCGAAGCGCTGCGCTTTCAGAGCCGGGGCCGTTACGCACCTCGGCACTCGCTGCGGTGGGCGAAGGCAGCATCCGTAACGGTCCCGGTTCTGCGGAGCAGCGTGAAGAACGCTGCACCGCGACCGGGACACGAACGACGAGCGCGCCGCCCTCACCCCAGATTCAACTCCTTGAAAAAATCGTTGCCCTTGTCGTCGATGATGATGAAGGCCGGGAAGTCCCTAACTTCGATCCACCTCCGCCGTCATCCTGAGGCGCCGCCGAATGCCCGCGTAGCGGGCTTCGGCGGCCTCGAAGGATGGGCTGCGGGTTCGGAGCCAGCCGCGTCGCTCGCGGCCGCATCCTCATAGCCCTCGCTTCGCTCGGGCACCTCAGGATGACGGCGATAGAGTTGCGCGGTAGCGCGCCGCCCTCAGCCCAGATTTAACTCCTTGAAGAAGTCGTTGCCCTTGTCGTCGATGATGATGAAGGCGGGGAAGTCCTGCACCTCGATCCGCCAGATCGCCTCCATGCCAAGCTCGGGATATTCCACCAGCTCGACCTTCTTGATGCAGTGCTCGGCCAAGTTCGCCGCGGCGCCGCCGATCGAGCCGAGATAGAACCCGCCGTGCTTCTTGCAGGCCTCGCGCACCGCCACCGCGCGATTGCCCTTCGCCACCATCACCATCGAGCCGCCGGCCGCCTGGAACTGATCGACGAAGGAGTCCATCCGTCCCGCGGTGGTCGGGCCGAACGCGCCGGAGGCGTAGCCCTCGGGCGTTTTCGCCGGGCCGGCGTAATACACCGGATGGTTCTTGAAGTAGTCCGGCAGCGGCTCGCCGTTGTCCAGCCGCTCGCGCAGCTTGGCGTGCGCGGAATCCCGCGCGACGATCATGGTGCCGGAGAGCGACAGCCGGGTCTTGGTCGGATATTTGCTCAAGGTCGCGAGAATCTCTTGCATCGGCTGGTTGAGGTCGATCTGCACCACCTCGCCGCCGAGCGCCTGCTCGACTTCGGGCAGGAAGCGCGCCGGGTTGTGCTCGAGTTCTTCAAGATACACACCGTCCTTGGTGATCTTGCCGAGCACCTGGCGATCCGCCGAGCACGACACGCCAAGCCCGATCGGCAGCGAGGCGCCGTGGCGCGGCAGCCGGATCACCCGGACGTCGTGGCAGAAATACTTGCCGCCGAACTGCGCGCCGACCCCGAGCGACTGCGTCATCTTCAGGATCTCTTGCTCCATCTCCAGGTCGCGAAACCCGTTGCCGTTCTCGGAGCCATGGGTCGGCAGCGCATCGAGATATTTCGCCGACGCCAGCTTCACCGTCTTCATGCACAGTTCGGCCGAAGTGCCGCCGATCACGATCGCCAGATGATAGGGCGGGCACGCCGCGGTGCCGAGCGTCAGCACCTTCTCTTTCAGGAACGCCAGCAGCCGATCCTTGGTCAGCACCGACGGCGTCGCCTGGAACAGGAAGCTCTTATTGGCCGAGCCACCGCCCTTGGCCATGAACATGAATTTGTAGGCGTCATCGCCCTCGGCATAGATCTCGCACTGCGCCGGCATGTTGTTGGCGGTGTTCTTCTCTTCATACATCGACAAAGGCGCCACCTGCGAATAGCGCAGATTGCGGCGCAGATAGGCGTCGCGCGCGCCTTCGCTCAAAGCCGCCTCGTCGCTGCCGTCGGTGATGACGTTGAAGCCCTTCTTGCCCATGATGATCGCGGTGCCGGTGTCCTGGCACATCGGCAGCACGCCGCCGGCGGCGATATTGGCGTTCTTCAAGAAGTCCAATGCCACGAACTTGTCGTTCGGGCTGGCGTCGTTGTCGTCGAGGATGTTGCGCAGCTGCTGCAGATGCTGCGGCCGCAGATAATGGTTGATGTCGCCGAACGCGGCCTCCGACAGCGCCCGCAGCGCCTCGCGCTCCACCACCAGCATGGCACGCCCGAGCACGGTCTCGACCCGGACGCCCTCAGAGGTGATCTTGCGGTACGGCGTCTCGTCTTTGCCGAGCGGGAACAACGGGGTGTGCTTGTACGGCGGAACCGGGGTGGCGGCGGACGGGATCGGCGTGGGGGCGTTCATGGACTGGGCCTCGCGGGGAAATTTGGCACCCTGTCTAGGCGCATTTGGCACGGTTTTGAAGGGTTCAAAATCGCCGGCGGCGCCGGCTGCCCGCTCGGCGTGAACCGCCACGGTCTCCGTGCAGACCTATGCTCAACCGCCCGCGCCCGCCCAGGGCCGCGCGGCATTGCAGGAGGAGCCAGCCATGCCCAGCTTCAAACTTCCGCTGTCCGGCGACGTGGTGCAGAACATCAGCCCATGGACCGCCCTCATGAGCCCGATCGGCAACCAATTCGGCCTGATCAACATCACCCTCGGGCAATCCAGCGCGCCGCAGGTCGAACAAGAGGTACTCAGCGACATCGGCAGCTACGGCAAGCAGCTCGGCAAAATCGGTGACGCGTTGATCGTGCTATTGGCGCATCTGCCGGCCGACACCAGGCTGTCGCACGACGAGCGCAAGGTGATCGACGCGCTCGACGACATGCTGCAGAAGATCGCCGACGTCAAAGCCAAGCACAACCGCGCCGCTCACCGCCCGCGCCGGATTGCGTCGGCGGCTTGAGGCGGAAGCTACGCGCGCAGGATCGGGATTGAAGTTGTAGCCCGGATGAGCGCAGCGACATCCGGGGATAAGCCCCGCGCTTATTTGGCCCGCATCATTCGTCGCGCTTGCGATCTTGGGCGGCGTGAAGCACGGCCGTGACAATAATCGCGTCCTGAGCTCGATCGATTTCGTAAACGACTATGTAGGGCAGCCGTGGGACCACCCACTCGAGCGTTCCGGGAGCGCCGCCGGCATGCCCCATCGATGGAAATGAAATCAGCAGTTCGGTGCTACTGAAGAGGCGGTCAACCACGCTCTTTGCAATAATCGGGCTGTCTCGAGCGATCCACGCGAAGATGTCTTCGATATCGGCAAGCGCCTCATCGTCGAAGACCAGCTTCATTGGGTCGGCTAGCCGCCGAGCCGGGCAATTCGTTCGCGCGCGTCCTCGAGCGACACCAGCTTTCGCTCGGGATTGGCCCGCCGGCGGCGCACTTCTGCCACTTGGGCTTCCGTCAGACGCATCTCCCTCATGTGCTTCACATAATCGATCAATGCGCCGGCGGCGGCGTCTTGATCCGCGTCCGGGAGTTGTTCGATCTGGCGCAATGCCTGTTGAAGAAGCTCGGTCATAGATTCATCCTAACACATCCCGCTTCCGGCGCGAAGCCGCTCGCCCTCCCCCGCTTGCCTAACGCGCTGCGTCGCGCTTCACTCTGCGCGGGACTGAGGAGACCGCGTGATGCTATCGAGACGCTCGCCCGGCCGGATGCCGGCTGCCGCGCTGTTGCCCGCCGCGGCGCTGCTGGCGCTCGTGCTATACCCCGCCGCCGCCCGCGCCGACCGTTGCGACGACATCGCCCTGCAATTGAACAACCAGATCGACGGCGTGGTGATCGGCAAGACCCGCGCCAATTCGATCTATCTCAGCCATCCGGCCGCCGCCCAAGTCCGGCTCGGCTGCGCCAGCCGCAATGTCAGCAACGAATTGTCGGCGACCGCCGCTAGCCGCAAACCGTCGCCGGCGTTTCTGCAGTTCGTCGCCGGCGCCAGTGCGATCGTCTTCACCATCCCGAAGGCCGACACGCTGCGCGGCGCCAGCCGCTGCCTTGGCCGGCTCGGGCTGTTGCGCGGCGACGACGTCAAGACCCGCTATCGCCGGCTCGACATGCATTGCAGCCGGGGCACCAGTTCGGCGAGCATCACCATCGCGCGGGGCCGCGACGAATAGGCCTGCGCTGGGCGCATTGGTATTTGAGCGAAACCGCTGGCATATTGTTAACCACCGTGTCGCAACGCGTCGGATTGCGTCCAATTGTAAAAATGGATTCACCACTCGTTGGCGCCGGCGGCGCAGGCTGCGGCAACGAGACAATCGAAAGGACAGCCGATGAGTATTTCCAGCGTCACGGCGTCGCCGCCGCCGCCCCCACCGCCGCCGGTCGAAGCCAAGCCGGTCGCCAAGCCGGTCGAAGCGAAGGCCCCCGAGCCGGAGAACGACAACGCCAAGGACGATTCCCGTTCCGCGCCGCCGCCGCCGCCCGCGGCGCTGCCGCCGGGCCAAGGCACCCGCGTCGACATCATCGCCTGAACGGCGCGCACCGATGGTCAAGCCCCGCTCGCGCGGGGCTTTGGCGTTTCTGGGGGACGCTGTTCGCAACCAACACAGCCAGCAGGCAGGTGTCCCGGACGTCGAGCAGCGCACTTGCGCTGCGCGGCGAGCCGGGACCGTCTCAAGCGCTGCCGTCGGTACGGCCCCGGCTCTGCAGCGCGCCACGCCGCAAGAGCGACGCGCTGCGCTTTCGTCCGGGGCACGCATCCCGACGATCTCATCCACGGCGGCGGGCAAATGCTGCAATCGCCTACCGATTCAGCGCCTTGTAGTGGCGAAAGATGCCGTCCTCGTTGAAGGCGATGCGGCGGTCGCTTTCAAGATAGGCCGCGATGTTCGGCCGCGCCGCGACGCGGTCGTGCAGCGCGACCAGGCGCGGCACCTTGCGCTCGAAGCGCTGCATCCGGTTCGGAAACGCGTAGCGCAGGCCGTCGACGATCTGGAACAGCGACAGGTCGACATAGCTCACCCGCCGCCCGGTGAGATAGTTGCCGTCGCCGAGCAGCTTCTCGAAATAGCCGAGGAATTTCGGCACCCGCTCTTTCCAGAATTCCTCGCTGCGCTTCTTCGCCGCCGCGCGCTGATCCTCGTAGTACAACGTCACGCCGAGCGGATGATGGGTGTCGTGGATCTCCACCACGAGGTCGGCGACGGTGAGCTGCAATTGATGCAGCCACAGCCGTCCGGCTTCGGATTTCGGCGAAAGCCCATGGCGCGGCCCGAGATACTGCAGGATGTTGGCGACCTGGCCGATCAGCAGCGCCCCGGCTTTGAGAAACGGCGGCGCGAACGGCGGGGCGTCGCCGCTCTCCAGCAACTTGTTCATCGCCGCCATGCCGCCGCCTTCGCGCGCGACGTCGCGATAGTCGGCCCCGGCCTCCTCCAGCGCCAGGCGAACATATTCGCCGCGGCCCTGGATGCTCGGCCAGTAGTACAATTCATAACGCATCGCGCACCCTCCCTGCGAACGCGTCACGGCCGCGTCCGCTCGGCAGACGCCAACGCGCGCTGCGAAAATCAGTTCACCGCGAAGCAATACAGCAGCCCCTCGCCGCCGGTGCTTTTGAGGTCGGCCTGCGAGCAGCCGCCGTCGGCGCCGCGCGACGGATGCGCCGCGTTCCAGGATTTCGCGGTCGGCACCGAGGCCGGGCCGTTGACGTCGGAATGCCCGAGCATCGCCGCGCCTTGCACGCTGCTGGTCCAGTTCTGGCAGGTGCGGTCGGTGCCCGGCGGGAACGCGGTGCCGTCGGGCTGGCTGCCGGTGAGAATGTCGTGGCGGTTCGGCTGATCGCCGAAGCCGTTGATCACCCCGGCCTTCTCGTCGAGCGCGGTCTGCTTGGTGATGGCGTTGGCGCCGTGCAGCTCGGCGACGTCCTTGGCGATCACCACGCCCTTGGCGTTCTGCCACGGCCCGGTGCCGATGCGGTCCCGGGCGTTGATCGCCGGCTTGCCGTCGGCCTCCTGGGTCGACAGATACGCGTGCCAGGTGCGCACGCCGGCGGCGGTGACGCCGATGCCGGCCGCCTGCGCCAATTCCTGGCAATGATTGTCGGCGCCGGCGAGGCCGCCGAGATTGCCGCCATTGCCGATTCCAGCGCTGCTGACGAAGAAGCGGGTCTGCGGCGCCGGTTGCGCCTGCGCCGGCGCACCCGCAAGCAGCAGCGCCGCCGTCAGCGCGAGGCCGCTGCAGGCCATCGTCGTGTCGATCATCCTGGATTTCGCCGTCATCGCCCTCTCCGAATGGTTTGTCGCTCGCGCTGCGCGGCCAATCATCGACGCGCCGAGCCGCAGGTTATGCGACGCTGCGCCGGCCTGCGGACAAAAAAATGGCGCCACGGGTTTGCCGCGGCGCCATGATTTGGTTTCAGGCAGGCCTGGTTAGGCGGTCTGCTGGATCGCCGACAATTCCCATTCCGAGCCGCGGCGGCGGGCGAAGGTCCACACCTCGGTGGCCTCGGTCGGCTGCTCGCTGCCCTCGACGAGCTTGCCGGTGGCGGTGTCGATGGTCTTGTCGACCAGCGAGAACCGCATCGCCACGCTGGCGTAATCGGTTTCGCCTTCGCGCCAGGCTTCGGCGAGGTCGCCCTGCAAGAGCTTGACGTCGGACACCTTGTTCTCGACGCCGCGGGCCTTGTTGGCCGCGAGGTCGCCGCTGAAATACGACACCATCTCGGGGGTCGCCAGGGTGTGCAGGTGGCCGACATCGCCGTTCGACCAGGTGGTCTGGATCTCGCTGAGCAGCTTCTCGAACGCCTCGTAGTCGGCCGGGCCGATTTCCAAAGGCGCCGCGGTGGCGCCGATCCCGAAACCGGAACCGGTGCGATAGTTCTGCTGCGCGCCGGGGCCGACGTCAGGACCCGCGGCCGGGCCGGCATAAGCCGACGCCGATGCGGCGGCCGGAGCGGCGGCGTTGCGGCGCTGCCACCACGACATCGCCAGCTTGACCACGATGATGATCAGACCGATCTGCAGGATCAGGCCGATGATCGAGGAGATGCCGCCGAGGCCCGAGAACAGCCCGCCGCCGAACAGCATGCCGAGCAGGCCGGCGCCGAGGAAGCCGGCGGCGAGGCCGCCGAGCATGCCCATGCCGGGGCGGTTGAAGAAGCCGCCCTTGGCGGCGGCGCCTGCGGCCGGGGCCGCCATGCCGGGGCTGCCCGGCTGGGTCATGGTGCGGTTCATCGGCTGCGCCGCGCTGGGCGCGGTCGAGGTCGACGGCGGCGCCGAGAAGGTCCGCGAGCCGCGCGATCCCGAGCTGGAGCCGCCACCGATGCGGGCGTCGGCCGTTGAAGCGACGACGAGCATGGCCGGCAACGCCAGCGACATCACAACGGCGATGGCACCGACGAAGCCGCGGGTGCGTTGCACAAATTTCATGGTCTTTCCCTCAATTCCCCGATAGGGGGACGACGCCACTTAGATGGGCAAGTGCTGCCCGATTGGGAAGCCGTCATAATGCCTCAGGCCTGCGGCCCTCGGTCGCGGGGGGCGAATGGACTCCAATGAAAGCGAGAATTTCGTCTGCAAAACCTTTTTGTTCACTTTTTGTTCAGTAACAGGAGCGACCATTGACCGACACAATGAGTTGCTGAATCACCTTGATTACACGACTGACACGGGAGAACATTAATGATGCGCCTCAAAGTAGAACAAATCAGCGAAGGTTTGCATCCGAGCGAGACCATCGTGTCGATCAGAACTTCGAACGGCTCCGAACGTGTCGTCGTATCTACGCGATCGATCGTCGGAAACTCGATCCCTGTCGGCTGGCCCTTGGGGCAGACAGACGAAACGACTTTGATTGAACTGCCCCGGGAAACGGAGACGGGATCGTGGCGTGTCTGGGTGCCGTCTGACGAGCTTGTTCAGACAGAGGAGCGACTGCGGGCGTGATTCTAACCGATCGAGAAATCCAGATAGGGCTCACTCGAAAGCAGATCGTCATCGATCCAGCGCCTCAGTCCGACGCATATAGCTCGACGAGCGTGGACCTGACTCTGGATCCGGTCCTCACGCTCTTCGATGTCGGAGAAGAGTTTGTCAGGAAGGTCATCGACCCTACGCACGCAAAGTACAATATGGATCGTGCGCTGAAAGAACTAACCAAATCTCATACTATTGATTCAGCGACCGGCTTTGATCTCGTTCCCCGCCATCTCATCCTTGGCTGGACGCGGGAGTATGTTCGTCTACCAATCGACGCCCGTTTGGCCGCAAGGGTAGAGGGAAAAAGCTCTCTGGCAAGGATGGGTATCGGCGTTCATATTACTGCCCCAACGATTCATGCCGGATTCGAAGGGCAAATAAGGCTGGAGATTCTGAACCACGGGCATCTTCCCATTACCCTTCGGCCAGACATGAAGATTTGCCAACTGATTTTTGAACAAACCCTGGGCACGCCGCAGAAGGGCTATCAAGGTCAGTTCTCCGGACAAGCCGCTAGGTAGCTCACGCCATCGTCTCCTTCACCGCCGCCACCAGCTGGCTCAGCGTGAACGGCTTCGGCAGGAAGGCGAATTGCTGGTTTTCCGGCAGGCTCTTTTCGAACGCATCCTCCGCATAGCCGGAGACGAAGATGATCTTGAGGTCCGGATTGCGGGTGCGCATTTCCTTGAGCAGCGTCGGGCCGTCCATTTCCGGCATCACCACGTCGGACACCACGAGGTCGATGGCGCCGTGCTGCGCCTCGATGGCGTCGATCGCCTCGAGCCCGTTGCCGGCCTCGATCACGCTGTAGCCGCGCGAGCGCAGGCCGCGGGCGTTCAGCGAGCGCAGCCCCTCCTCGTCCTCGACCAGCAGGATGGTGCCCTGCCCGGTGAGATCGGCGGCGCGCGGCTTGGCTTCCGGCTTGGGCTCCACCACGGCGGCGGCGGCGACGGCGGCCGGCTCCGGCTGCACGTCGCGGTCGGCATTGTAGCGCGGCAGGAAGATGTGGAAGGTGGTGCCCTTGTCGGCTTCGGAGGCGACATAGATGAAGCCGCCGGTCTGTTTGACGATGCCGTACACCGTCGACAGCCCAAGCCCGGTGCCCTTGCCGACTTCCTTGGTGGAGAAGAACGGCTCGAAGATCTTGTCGACGATCTCGGCGGGAATGCCGGTGCCGGTGTCGCTGACGTCGATCCGCACGTAATCGGCGGGCGGCATCCCCTTGTAGGACAGCCGCTCGGCCTCCTGCGCCGAGACGTTGGCGGTGCGCACCGTGAGCTTGCCGCCGGCCGGCATGGCGTCGCGGGCGTTGACCGCCAGATTGACGATCACCTGTTCGAATTGCGAGACGTCGACCTTGACCGGCCACAGGTCGCGGCCGTGCACCAGGTCGAGCTTGACCTTCTCGCCGATCAGCCGGCGCAGCAGCATGGTCAAATCGCTGAGCGCGTCGCCGAGATGCAGCACCTGCGGCCGCAGCGTCTGACGGCGCGAGAACGCCAAGAGCTGCCGCACCAGGGTCGCAGCCCGCGTGGCGTTCTGCTTGATCTGCATGATGTCCTGGAACGACGGATCGGTCGGCTTGTGGGCGTTCAGCAGGAAGTCGTTGGCCATCATGATGGCGGACAGCACATTGTTGAAATCGTGCGCGATGCCGCCGGCGAGCTGGCCGACCATGTCCATCTTCTGCGACTGGTTGATCTGGTTTTCCAGCGTGCGGCGCTCGGTGGTCTCCAGCATGTAGACGATCGCGGCTTCGGTATCGCGCTCGTCCTCCTCGATCGCGGTGACGAAGAACTGCGCCCAGCGCTCGCGGGTGCTGTCGAGCATCGCCTCGACCGGCGGGATGTCGCCCTGGCCTTGCGCGGCGAGGTCGATCGCATCCGAAAGTTGGCCGCGCTCGCGGTCGCTGACCGCGGCCAGCACCGACTTGTTGACGGCGCCGCCGGGATTGAGGCTCTGCGCCAGCTTGGCGAAGCGGGCATTGCCGCGCACCACCGCGCCGGTCTTGTCGACGGTGGCGATCGCCATCGGAGTATGGTCGAAGAACCGCATGAAACGCACTTCGGCGGTGCGCTGCGGATCGGCGCGCTCGTCGCGCGCCCGGCTGATCACCAGGGTGCGCGAGGCGCCGGGCTTGCCGTCGGCGCCGAACGCCAACTTGTGGAACAGCCGCGCCGGCATGGTCTTGCCGTTGCGCATCCGCAGGTCGACGTCGAACACTTCGGTTTTGACTTCGCCCGGCAGCGCCGAAATCGAGGTCAGCAGCGAGGCGCCGTCGCCCGACATGATGTCGTTGAGCTTCAGCCCTCCGGAGCCGATTTCCGCCAGATCATGGCCGAGCCAATCCGCCAGCGTGGCGTTGACATAGACGAGGTCGCCCGCGGCATCGACCGAGAAGAACCCGGCCGGGGCGTGGTCGAGATATTCGATGGCGTGCTGCAATTCCTGAAACACGTCTTCCTGGCGCTCGCGGTCGCGGGTGATGTCGGCCAGCGACCACACCGTGAATTTCGCCTCGCGCTTGGAGAGCCCGAGCGGGCGCACCCGCATCCGCAGCCAGCGCCCCGGCGCGCCCTCGCTTCCCGCGACCCGCACCTCCTCGGTGTGGCGCTTGGCCTCGCGGGCCGCCTTCAACAGCCGGAACACCGCCTCGGAGACGTCGGGATTGCCGATGAACACCCGCTCCACAGGGCGGACGTCCTGCAGCGTCGCCGCCCCGGTCTGGGTGAGGTAATTGTGGTTGGCATAGACCACGTGGCCGCGCGGATCGGTCACCGCCAGCCCGTCGAAGGCGTGGTCCGCCATCGGCCGCATCACCGGATCGTCCGCCATCCGATCGGCGAAACGGACGATGCCGGCGGCAAACGCAAACAGCGTGAACAGCCCGACCATCGCCAGCAGCGCCAGCGAGCCCATGATATAGGGCTGCGCGGCGGCGCGGCCGAGCGTCATGAACGCCACCGCGGCGGCGACGATGGCGGCGGCGATCAGCAACACCAACACGATGCTACCGCTGCGCCGCGGCGGCTCGGGGTTGGTCAAGGAATCGCCGGGCGGATCGTCGTTGGCGTCGCTGGTCATGAGACTGTGCAGATCCCGTCGATGGCGGCGCGACGTCCGCGCGCGCCTGCCCCTGAGTGCCTGAATCGGAGCCGCCTGCGCAAGCGGATCATGCCCATAATGCAGGTATTTTGCGGGTCGTGCGGCATCTCAGGGACAGTGAACGAAAAATCTCGTCTTGAAGCGAGGTGCTTCGACACGTCGGCACTGGTGTTGTGAAGGTCCCGCGCTGCAGTCAAGCTGCGCATGCGTTGGGAGTCTAAACTTTTATGAGCAAGGGCGGTGACAGCTCGGCTGTACCCGACGCTTGGCGACAAATCGCCGAGCGCAAAAAGACGCTCATGGGGTGGCCGGAATGGTCGGAAGTGGCGACACTGACAGCCGGCACGGCCGTCCATTCCCGCCGGGACGATTTGCGCACCGTCGCCGCAGAGATAATCGAGGCATTGTTTCAGCTAGCTGATGAAGACGGAACTGGCCTGGTAGGTGTCCGCCTGCGCCTCAAGGCCTGGGCTCATCGGCGCCAGCGAGACGTTACAGCGACCCTCGAGGTCGTTGGCGGACGCTCTTTTGTCACTATATCCAGACTGGACGCCTGGCCGTCGGACCCACACCAGAACAGCCTAAAGGCGTTGAAACGACTTGGGGTCAAAGAGCTTCTTGGGGTCAAAGAGCTTCGAAGTACGATTGACGGAAGTCATGTCCATCGTTTTGCCGATAATGCAAGGTACGGCGTTGAGGCATTCGGTCCGGGACCTGAAGGGAATTTGCCGGTCGCAGTGGCTCTCCCTGGGAATCTACAGAGCTTCCGCGATTTTCTGCGCTCTGTCATGCTAGAATTTAACGTCGAGGGCTTAGGGGATTTTCCAAGTCCTCCCAGTTGGCAGGTGATCCTGTGGTTGTGAAGCAATCCGCCCTTACGATTGAGAAGATCGCCATCGAGGTCGCTCAGGCTTTGGTGAGGGTTTCCGCGTACGAGGATACGGTGCGGTTATCGCTGCCGCTGCTGTATCCCGGCGGAGCTATGGTCGGGGTTGAAGTCTCGCGCCTGCGGGATGGGTTTCTAGTGTCCGACGCCGGCGGAGCTCGTCGCGAAGCGGGACTCATGGGAGCGGAACGGTCGTTCCAGCGCATTGCACAGGACGTCGCACAGCGGTTTGGCATTCGATTTGATCATCATATGATGTTCGATCTCGATGTTGCCGAAGTTCATCTGGTCCCGGCGGTGATCGCGGTCGCAAACGCGGCCAAAACCGCGGTCGAAAATGCCGCGCTGCATCATGCAGCCACGGAGCACGCGGATCATCGAGCCGACCTCTGGGATAAGCTGCAAACGGCCTACGGCGCCGCTGCGATTGCCCGCGAACCGGTACGCTTCCAGGGCTCTTCCGAAAGCTGGGACTTTGATGCTGGACTTCAAATAGAGGGCAAGCTGGCTCTCTTCGAAATTGTCACGCCCTACGCCAATTCGGTGAATAGCGCCGTTACTAAGTTTCTAGATGTAATGGATCTTGGGGAAGAAATCGCTCCGAAGAGGATTGCGGTTGTAACCAACCCTGAAAAGACGCCCCGTCTTCTGGTTCTCGGCCGGACATCCAGGATTCTGCCCGCCGAGTCTTCAGCAGAACAGTATCGACGCGCGGCTTGAGCTGACGAAATAGTTCAACTGCCAATGGATCGTGCGTGATCCTGCCTGCTGGCACCACACCTTAACAAGGCGATGCTCGGCTTCACCGCCGCCGGCCCGACAAGCCGCGCTTCAGGCCCATCACATAGCCGATGATCTCCGCCACCGCATGATAGTGCTCGACCGGGATCTCTTCGTCGATCTTCACCGTGGCGTACAGCGCGCGCGCCAGCGGCACGTTTTCGATGATCGGCACGTCGTGCGCCTTGGCGACTTCGCGGATCTTGAACGCGATCGAGTCGACGCCCTTGGCGACGCAGATCGGCGCCGACATGCCGTTTTCGTAGGACAACGCCACCGAATAGTGGGTCGGGTTGGTGATCACCACCGAGGCCTGCGGCACCGCCGCCATCATCCGCTTGCGCATCCGCTGATGGCGGATCTGCCGGATCCGGCCCTTGATATGGGGGTCGCCTTCCGACTGCTTGTGCTCTTCCTTGACCTCCTGCAGCGACATCTTCTGCTTTTCGTACCAGGTGCGGTACTGAAAGAAGAAATCGGCGATCGCCACCGCCGCCAGCATCGCCACCACCGCGGCCATCAGCTTCAGCGTCAACGCGATGGTGAGGCCCATGATGGCGCCGATGTCGAGCCGGATCATGGCGTCGAGCCGGTAGCGCTCCGGCCACAGGATCGCCACCATCACCGCGCCGAGCGCGATCACCTTGAACAGCCCCTTGAGGAAATTCGCCGCCGCCTGCTTGCCGAACAGCCGCTTGGCGCCGGCCAACGGCGAGATCTTGCTGAATTTCGGCTTCAGCCCCTCCGCCGAAAACACCAGCCGGTGCTGCAACATATTGCCGGCCAGCGCCGCGATGATCAGCATCAGGAACGGCACCCCCATCGCGGCGATCGCGGCGTACAGCAGGCTCTGCGTCAGCGCCATCAGCCCGGCGCCGTCGGTGCGGATCATCCAGGAGTTCTCGATCAGGTTGCGCAGCGGGTTCTGCAGCCCGCTGCCGACCGATCCGGAGAACGACGACAGCACCAGCGTGGCGCCGGCGATCATGAACCAGGTGTTGACCTCCTGGCTCTTGGCGACGTCGCCGCGTTCGAGAGCGTCGTCGAGACGCTTTTGCGTAGGGTCTTGGGTTTTTTCCGAGGAATCGTCGTCGGACATGCTCAGCCCCTCACAGTCCGGGGATCAGCTGATGCATGACCGCGATGAAGTAGTCCAGGAAGGTGTGCATCATCGTCGCCAGCACGGCGCCGAAGATCAAGAAGCCGGCGAAGATCGACAGCGGCACGCCGACGAAATACACCTGCATCTGCGGCATCAGCCGCGCCAACACGCCGAGCCCGATGTTGAACACCAGGCCGAACACCAGGAACGGCGCCGACAGCTGCATGCCGATCTTGAAGGCGGCGGCGAACGCCCGGGTGGCCAATGACGCGACGTCGCCGCTCGACATGAACTCGCCGGGCGAAAAGATCCGGTAGCTCTCGTTGAGCGCGGCGATCACCAGATGATGGGTGTCGGTGGCGAACAAGAGCGTCAGCCCGAGCAGCGTCAGGAAATTGCCGATCACCGCGCCCTGCTGGCCCTGGGTCGGATCGACCGAGGTGACGAAGCCGAGCCCGAGTTGCTGGGCGATCACCGAGCCCGCGACCTGCAGCGCCGACAGCGTCACCCGCGCAGTGGCCCCCAGCACGATGCCGATGACGATCTCGTGCAGCATCAAGACGATCAGCGGCGTCAGCGACGTCATGTCGACCTGGTAGTCGGAGCGGTGCAGCGGCAGGATCACCAGCGTCAACACCAGCGCGATGGCGAGCTTGATGCGCACCGGGATGTTGGTTTCGCCGAACCCCGGCATCAGCATCACCATCGCGGCGATCCTGGCAAACACCAGCATGAAGGCGGCGGCGAGCGCGGGCAGGAATGAAATATCGATGCGCATGGCCGCCTGGTGCGAGGCTGTCGCGTCGCAATGAGGTGTGACGGTGTCGGGCCGGCTCCGCGGATCCGGCGCTCCCCGACCCGAGCATGCCCTAGCCTCCCATGATTCGCGACGAAATCCGCATCATGTGGCTGTGCATCGCGTCGGCCATGAACGGCAGCGCCAAGATCAAGGTGACGAAGATGGCGATGATTTTCGGCACGAAAACCAGGGTCTGTTCCTGGATCTGGGTCAGCGCCTGCACCAGCGACACCGCCACGCCGACCACCAGGCCGACCACCATCAGCGGCGACGACACGATGACGATGGTCCAGATCGCGTCGCGCGCGACGTCGAGGGTTTCCATGCCGGTCATTTCAAGTCCTTTGGTGGCCGAGGCCGTTCAAGTTCGTCATTGCGAGATCAGCACCAATGTTACGGCCGACCCCAATTAGAGGCGTTAGGGTGGAAGCGTGCCCCGGACGCGGCGCAACGCGCCGCACTTGCGGCGTGGTGCGCCGCAGAGCCGGGGCCGTTACGGATGCCGCCTTTGCGAAGGTCCCGGCTCGCGTCGCAGCGCAACAGCGCTGCTCGGCGTCCGGGACACGAGGCTCTGGTGATTCCACTCAGCATCTTCGATCAGCAGCAGGGTAAGAGTCAGCAACACTCAGATCGACATCTTCATGATGTCTTCGTAGGACTGGATCATGCGGTCGCGCACCGACACCAGCGTCGAGACCGCGACGTCGGTTTCCGCTACCGCGGTCACCACATCCATCACGTTGGATTTGCCCGACGCCATCGCCACGGTCTGGGCGTCGGACTTGCGGCCGGAATCCAGCACGCTGCCGACCGCGTTTTTCAGCACGTCGCCGAACGACTGGCCGCCGCCGAGATCGGTCGGCTTGGCGCCGGCGCCGCCGGCCGATTCCATGATCCGGGCGAGGCTCGCATAGGCATTGGCGGCGACAGTGGGGGTTGCCATGGGTCAGCTCCTGATCACGCCTTGAGGATGTCGAGGGTGCGTTGAATCATGCGCCGCGTGGCGCTGATGATGTTGAGGTTGGCCTCGTAGGATCGCTGCGCGTCGCGCATGTCGGTCATTTCCACCAGCGGATTGACGTTGGGGTATTTGACGTTGCCGGCGGCGTCGGCCGCCGGGTTGCCGGGCTCGTATTTGACCCGAAAGTTGGAATTGTCCGGCTTGACCCGGCCGAGCGTGACCACCCTGGCGTCGAGCGCGCGATCCAGCGCCGAGGTGAAGGTCGGCACCTTGCGGCGATACGGATCGCCGCCCGGGGTCTGCGCGGTGGATTCGGCGTTGGCGATGTTCTCCGAGATCACCCGCATCCGCGCGGCCTGGGCGCGCAGGCCCGAGGTCGCGATCCCCATCGAGCGGGAGAAATCCATCGAATCTTCGGCCATGGCGTGGTCTCCCTAACGGCCCTGCGGCTCAGCGCTTGCCGATCGCGGTTTTCAGCAAGCTCAGGCTGCGGCTGTAGAGCGAGGTGGCGGCGGCGTAATCCATCTGGTTGGAGGAGGTTTTCAGCATCTCGTCCTCGAGGTTGACGGCATTGCCGGCCGGCCGGGTCTGGAAGCCGCTGTTGCGGTCCTGCGCAAAGCTCTCGATCCCGCCGGCGGCGCTGATATGGCTGGCGCTGGTGCGCAGCATCGGCAGCGACCCCATCGGGCCGCCGGCGGCGAGCTGGCCGCTGGGGGTGAATTTCGGTTCGATCAGTTCGCGCGGTTTGAAGCCGGGCGTATCGGAATTGGCGATATTGTCGGCCAGCACCCGCTGGCGCTCCTGATGCCATTGCATCTTGGTGCGTAGCGCCGACAAAACCGGTAGATCGTTGATAGGCATCGGCCTGCTCCGCCTGCTGGTTCCGCTGTGGCGGATCGCTTCAGGTGGGCAGAATTTGCCGCCCTTATGGTTAACGGGCAGTTAATTTTTGCCGGCGGCGATACCTGAGGCGTTCGGCGCGTTAACTGTGCAGAATGTGGCGGAGTCGCTGCATCGGCGCATTTTCGCCGCAGATGGTGCGCTAACCGATCCATCTGATGGCGGTTTGGCGTCAGAAGTCGTTTTGGCCCGATCGATTCCTAGGCTATGTAAGACGTTGCGCGGCAACTCTTGCCGGCCAGATTTAAGAGATGGGCAAGACCAGGATTTGTTCGTCGTTCGTCGCATCGCAGGGACCGTGGGCCCGACGATGTCGGCGCCGCGGATAAGAACGTGAGTTGCCGGGGATAAAGCATGCAGTCGCCAGTTGTCTTCTTTTTCGCATTCGTGGCCGTCCTGGCCCTGATCGGCGTCGCGGCCTGGTTGGTCCGCCGATTCGCCGGCAGCCGGCTGGGGGCCAGCGCGAACCGGGGTCGGATGCCGCGGCTGGCGGTGATCGATGCCGCGGCGGTCGACGGCCGGCGGCGGCTGGTGCTGGTGCGCCGGGACAATGTCGAACATCTGTTGATGATCGGCGGCCCGACCGATCTGGTCGTCGAACCCAACATCGTGCGCGGCAATCTGACCCGCGAGCAGATGCCGCAGCGTCCCGCGGTCGGCACCGAGCCGCCGCCGCGGATTTCGCCGCTGGAAGCCGCCAATTGGGAGCCCGACCCCCAGGACCAGACCGAACCGCAACTGCCGGAGCCGCCGCAGCGCCCGGTGCGTCCGTCCTACGCCGAAGAAGCGCGGCGGGTGCCGCCGCCGCTGGCCGAGCGTCGCGGCGGCAACGATCTGCTGGGCGGCCTGGAGCCGCTGAGCCGACCTGAAGCGCTCCGCCCCGAGCCGCAACTTCGCCCCGAGCCGCAACTCCGCCCCGAGCCGCAGCTGCGCACCGAGCCGCAGCTCCGCCCGGAGCCGGTGCTCCGTAGCGAACCGATCAGCCGTGCCGAACCGCGGCCCGAACCGCGGCTGGAGCCGACGCCGCAGCGTCCGCAGCGCGCCGAGCCGGCCATGCCGCGGCCGATGCGCGAACCGGCGATGAAACTGCCGCGGGCGCCGGCACCGGAACGTGCCGCGCCGCCGCCGCCGCCGCCACTCGCTCCTGCAACGCCGCCGGCGCCGACGCTGTCGGCCGCCGACCAGAACCTCGCCGACATGGCGCAGCGGCTGGAAGCCGCGTTGCGCCGGCCGATCGGCGAGCATCGCGAAGCCTCGCCGCCGGTGGCGCCGGAGCCGCCGCCGAGCCGGTCGCGCAGCGCGAGCGAAAGCTCGAATTCGGGCCATGGTCATAGCCAGGGCGAACATGGCGAACAGCCGCCGATCACCCCGGCCGGGCCGCCGTCGATGAAGACCGGCTTCGAAAATCTGGAAGACGAGATGGCGTCGCTGCTCGGTCGTCCAAAGAACCCTTCGTGAGATCGCCGAACACCCCGCGTAGAGTTGTTGCATTCCTCCTCACCCTGATCGCCGCCGGATCGCTCGCCGATCCGGCGTTGGCGCAGGATATCAGCATCAATCTCGGCGGCGGCCCGGGCGGCGGCGGCGTCACCGAGCGCGCGATCCAGCTGATCGCGCTGTTGACGGTACTGTCGATCGCGCCGTCGATCCTGATCATGATGACGTCGTTCACCCGGATCGTGGTGGTGCTGTCGCTGCTGCGCACCGCGCTCGGCACCGCGACCGCGCCGCCGAATTCGGTGATCCTGGCTTTGGCGCTGTTTCTCACCGCCTTCGTGATGGGGCCGGTGCTGCAGAAATCCTATGACGACGGCATCAAGCCCTTGATCGCCAACCAGATCACCGTCGAGGAGGCGCTGCAGCGCGCGGTGGTGCCGCTGCGCGGCTTCATGCAGAAGAACGTCCGCGAAAAGGACCTGAAGCTGTTCATGGACCTGTCCAACGAGCCGATCCCGGCCACCCCCGACGACCTGTCGCTGCGCATCCTGGTGCCGGCCTTCATGATCTCGGAACTGAAGCGCGCCTTCGAGATCGGCTTTCTGTTGTTCCTGCCGTTCCTGATCATCGACCTGGTGGTGGCCTCGGTGCTGATGTCGATGGGCATGATGATGCTGCCGCCGGTGGTGGTGTCGCTGCCGTTCAAGCTGATCTTCTTCGTGTTGGTCGACGGCTGGTCGCTGGTGGCAGGCTCACTGGTGCAGAGCTACGGGCCCAGTTAGCGGCGCCGCATTCAGCTTATCACCGCAGTTGATGTGCGAGATTTCGCCTAACAAGAAAAAGCCAAATATGACTTTGCTCGTGCGGGTCGCGCTTGCCTCGCCTCGCGAAATCGGGGCGGCAACCCGCCGGTTCACCAGACCAAGGCCGCGTCATGGAGTCATACCAGTATTGCTGGTATCAACTCTCAGTTCCGCAGCTCTCCATGCCAGCGGTAGAGGTCGGCTACCAGAGCGTCGATCGAGCCCACCGCGCTCGTAGTCCCGCCGTGAGCGCAATGGTTGCGTATCGCATAGGTTTGCAAGATACGCCCGAATGATGGCTTCCGGCTGTCCAGAACCATCGCCAACCTGGTATCGAATGGCACTTTCTTCGCCTTGACGGAAGGTGTGTCCCAGCCTCGCCGATGTGTCCAATCAGGGTTCGCGGCGCGCGCGTTGACCGCATCTTCGAATTTCGAATTCACCGCCTTCTCAAACTGGCCAAACATCAGAACGAAAATGCCGCGCTCAAGGATATCGCGCCGCAACTCCATTCGATCGATTCCAGCAATATCGTTGCCTTTGGCTCGGTCCGAAATTTCGGCCTGGTAATGTGCGAAGAACCAATCGTAACTCGCTTTGATCTCTGGAAGCTTCTCCATGTCAGACCAAATCTGCGATCATTTCCGGTGAGAAAGCATCGCCTTCGCGCTTTTGGCTGGCTCTAAAAATCGTCCATTGAGGAGCATCGCCGCGTTCCGCC
Organism: Rhodopseudomonas palustris BisB18; assembly: GCF_000013745.1. Classification (GTDB taxonomy): domain Bacteria; phylum Pseudomonadota; class Alphaproteobacteria; order Rhizobiales; family Xanthobacteraceae; genus Rhodopseudomonas_A; species Rhodopseudomonas_A palustris_F. Next base: position 1,651,913 of record NC_007925.1, on the reverse strand, counting down.
AGATCCACGATGATAAACGTGCCCTTTGACGTATACAGATCGATACGCCCGTTTGCACCGATCACCCATAATGCCTTCGGTTTGAAGAGCGCATAGCCGCGACCATCGTCCAAACGAAGTGTCGGCTGGTCCGTCGCAGGCACGTCGTATTTCTGCATGAGCTCTTCGTGCATCGAGACCTTACCGTGATCGTCGACTCGCCATCCGTTCTTCTCCGCCCAGGTGCTGACATCTCGGAACAGATCATGAAGACGATCCTTCCAATCCCGGACTCGCTTTTCGACGAGTTCTTTGGTGACGGTGGTCTCCCGGCCATCTTCCATGGCGTCAAGATCGTCGCTCATGGCACTTTCGCTCCAGCCCGCATTCATTGCATCTGGTAGAGATGCGCACTCCACATTGCTATATTTTGGGAGACTGATCTAGTCACAAGCGCCGTTTGCCGAACCAGCCATTGTCGAAGGATTCGCGCTCCTTCCGGTTCCGCGGGCAAAACGGGCTTCATGTTATCTATCAATCTGGATCACCAGAACGCTCGGTTAGACCGACCGCGCAGCAATGATACGCGCCTACCGTCCCAGCGGAATCTGCCGCACCGCGATCGACGGCAGCGACCCGGTGGTGTCGCTGTCGGCCGGCGGTTGCTGCGGCAGGATCACCTTGGCGCTGGCGTCCGGGAAGCGCGCCTTCATCTCGCGCAGGAAGCCGTCCAGCGTGTCGACGCTGGCCGCCATCTTGGCGATCGCGCTGAATTCGGCGTTGCTGCCGTCGGACGGGGCCGAGGCGACGTCGAACGCCACCTTGTCGGCGCCGCCGGTCATCAACGGCGCGAATTTCTCGCGGAACCGGCCGAGCCCGAGCGCGTCCTCGGCCAAGGCGTAGCCGACCACGGCGCGGATCACGTCGCTCTTCTCGGCGGCGTCGAGCGGCTTGAAGTCGCGCCAGCGGTCGCCGAGATAAAGTTCGATCTGTTCGGAGGCCTCGCGCCAGCGCCGGCTCGCCCAATAGATGTCGGCGCGCAGCCGGATCGCCTCGCGGCCGGAGATGTTGGAGATGATATCGAGCGCCAGATCGTGGCGGCCGATGTCGCTCTGCGCGCGGCCCTCCAGTAACAGCCGCTGGGTACGCAATTCGCCGGACAGGTCGGCGATCCTCGTCGAGCGCAACGCGGTGATGGCGCGGTCCGGCTTGCGGTTCATCAGATAGACCATGGCGAGCCGGGCCGCGACTTGGGCGCGCGCCGCGCCTTCCATGCGGCGATCGACTTGGTACTGCAACAGTTCGGCGGCCTGATCGAGCAGGTCGACCGCGACCAGCCGGTCCGCCAGCTTTCGGATCATTTCGTCGCCGCGGCGGCCGATCGGGGTCAGGCCGCGGTAGTCGTAGAACATCGCCAAGGCGTCGATCGGCGCCATGTCGTCGCCCTTCTGACTGAGATAGACTTGCGCGAACAGCGCCGAGGCGTCGTCCTGGGCTTGCCGCGCGCTCTGCGAATTCGGCAGCAGTTCGGTGGCGAGCTGCGCGGCCGCCAGCGCTTCCCGATAGCGGCCGAGATCGGCATACATCTTCGCCATCATCTGCTGGGCGCGCACCTCGATCTCGTCGCCGCGCCAGGTCAACGCCAGCTGCTCCAGTTCGGGCAGCATGTCGGCCGGCGAGATCTCGCCGCGCTTCTGCCGCAGCATCAGGTCGAGCAGCTTGGCTTCGGTCGCCGCGGCGCGGTTGGCGGACACGATGGCCTCGCGATATTTCACCAGCGCGTCGCCCTCGCGCCCCAGCGCCTGGTCGAGCCGGCCGCGCAACACCGCCACCGCCGGCTGCAACTCGCTCGGCACGCCGACATGATCGAGTTCGCTCGACAGATTGGTGGCGCCGGCATAGTCGTTGACTTCCAGCGACGCGCGCATCGCCTCGCTGATCACCACGCGCTGCATATCCAGCGGCAAGCCGTTGGTGATGAATTCGACGTTCTTCAGCTTTTCGCGGGCTTCCGGCCATTTGCCCTGCTTGGCCGCCGCCAGCGCCCGCCACAGCTGGGCGTCGAAGTTGGCGCCGATCGCCGGATTGCCGAGGTCTTTCAGCGCCTCGTCGGGATGGCCGATCATCACGCTGCAGGCGGCGCGGATGATCAGCGCGATCGGATCGTCCTGGCCCGACTTCAAGTCGCCGAGCACCAGGTCGATGACGCCCTTGGCCTCGGCATACATGCCGCGCGCCATGTAGAACCGCGCCAGCTCGTAGCGCGCCATGGTGCGCGCCTCGCCGCTGGCTTTCGCGGAAGCGTTGATCAGTTCGTCCTGTCGCTCGGCGAAGCTGCCCTGCTGGTTCTTCTGCCACTCGTTGACGTCGAAGATCGGGCGGGTGCGCGCGGTGCCGCGCTCGTTGCCGCCGAACGACGCCGACGACAGCGTCAGCCCGCCGGGCCGGCTCACCACCACCTTGTCGTCGGCGACCACCGCGGTGACGTCGTCGGAATACGGCTGCACCACCACGCCGTGCAGCGATTCCAACAGCGCGAATTCGACGAAGTCCTGGCGCTTCAGCAAGCCGCGCGCCGGCGGCGCCGCGGTGACCACCATCAGCGTATCGCCGGCATCGGGATCGACGACCCGGTGCAATGTGCCGGCGCCCGGCAGCGGAATGGTGACGTTGGCGCGCGCCGGATCGGAGATGTTGCGCACCGCCTGCAGCGGCAGCGACGGCGATTGCACGGCGTCGGCGAAGGTCAGCGTCCAGCCCTGCGCGTCGCCGGTCAGCGCCGCCAATTGCGGCCGGCTGAGCCGGATACGCACCGCCTGCCCGGTCGGCAGCGCGAGGCCGGAGATCTCGGCGATGTTCGAGCCGCCCTGGCGGCGCACCGGCTCGAGATCGACCAGCTTCTTGGAATCGAACACCAGCCACAGCGTATCGGCGCGCCGGAACAGCGCGCCGGCCACCGGAGCCGCGAATGGAAACTGCAACCGCAGCCCGGCATTGGTGCGCTGAATATCGACCGCCGGGCCGGCTTCCGCCGCTGCGGGCGGCGGCGGGACCACGGCGGGCGGCGCCGGCTTGTCGGCGACCGCCGCCGGCTTGGACGCGACCGCCGCGGCGGCGGTCTCCGGCGGGGTCGCCGCCGCCTCCGCCTTCACCCCGGCCTTCGGTTCAACCTTGGGTTCAACCTTGGGTTCAACCTTGGGTTCAACCTTGGGTTCAACCTTGGGTTCAACCTTGGGTTCAACCTTGGGCTCAACCTTGGCTTCGACCTTGGCTTGGGCCTTAGGTTCGGCCTTGGGTTCGGCCTTCGGCTCGGCCTTGGCTTCGACCTTGGGCTCGACCTTGGCTTCGACCTTGGGCTCGACTTTGGCTTCGACCTTTGCGGCCGGCTTCGGGTCGGATTTCATCTGCTGCGCGATCAACTCCGAGGTCGGCGGCGCAATTTCGCCGGGCGGCGACGCGCGAACGCCGCGCAGCTCGGATTGCAGCCGGCTGATCGCCGCCGGCAGCGACTGCGCCGGCTCGGATTGTTGGAAGCCGATGTCGACGATGTAGTTCTTCTCCTCGCGGAACGAATGCACGTCGACATCGCCGATCAGTCCGATCTCGACCGCCGAGCGGTCGACATCGGTCGCCTGGATGATCGAGGCAATGTTCGGCGGCGCCGCGATCTTGGCATCGGCCAGATCGAAGGTCAGCGGCGCGGTGAACAGCAAGGACAACTTCTGGTCGCTCAGCGTCGAATTGACGGTGACGCCGTCGGGCATTTCGAACACGTAGCGCACGAAGGTCGGCTGCACCGCGGCGCGCACCCGGATCGGCGGCCGCACCTTGGCGGCGAAAGCCGCGCGCTGCTGCCGCAACGCCTTTTCCGCGGCGCGGGCGCGGTCCGACAATTCCTTCAGCACGTCCTGCGGCAATCCCGGCGGCGCGCCTTTCCAGTCGTCGGGCAACAGGTCGACGTAAAGCCGTTCGCCGGCGGCCATCGAATTGACGGTGACCTTGCGTTGCAGCGCCAGCCGGATCGCGCCGCCATCCGGATCGCGGCGCGCCGAGCCGACATAGTCGGGCACCGCGTCGGCCAATTTGTCGATCGGAACCCAGACCGGCCGCTTGAAGCGAATCACCAGCACGCTGCCGGCCACCACCACGTCGGACTCGACGTCCTCGTTGAGCTTGAGCACCAGCCGCGCGTAGCCGCCGCCCGCCGACAGCGTCGCCTCGCCTCGCACCAGCGGCGCCTGCGCCAGCGCCGGGGCGGTCGCTGCCATCAGCATCAGCCCGGCGAGGCCGCCGCGCGGCGCGCCGAACCAACGCCGCGCCGCCCGCGAGATTTCGCAGGCGCGCGACCAACAGAGCTTCGCAGCCGTTCGTGCCATGACGTCGTTTCTCGAACGCGCGTGATCCCGCTGATGCAGCGACCAGGCGAGCTTCGAAATCTAGATTTTGCGATTTAAGGAGTTGTTAAATATCCCCGTTAGTTGCGATTTTGTGGCGCCGGTTTGCCTTCGATCTTGGGCAATTCCACCGCGATCGCCGATCGGTCGCCGCCGCCGCCGGCGCGGCGCGCCAGTTCGACGGTCAAGCGCTCGGCGGCCTCCGGCGCCATCAGCCCGAGAATGTCGGACATCTTGCGCGGCGCGATCTGCGAGGCGATTTCGAACAAGACCGGCATTTCCAGCCGGTCGAACACCTTGGCGGCGTCCTTCGGCTTCATCCCCTCATACATGGTGATGATGCTCTTGAAGCGGGCGGCTTCGGTCTCGGTCTTCTGGCCGCTGGTGGCGGCGATCCGCGACTCCACGCCCTTCAATTCTTCGACCTTGGAGTCGATGCGCTTCTCCGCCGCCTTCAGCAGGCTCTCGCGGATTTCCACTTCGCGGGCGCGGGCGTCGAGCTCCTGGCGGCGCGCCTGCAGCCGCTCCAACAGCGCGCGCTCCGCCGGCGACACCTGCGGCGGCGGTTCGTTGATCACCGGCGGCTCGGTCGAGGTGGAGATTTCCGGCGCGGCGACCGCGGGCTTGTCGTCTTTCTTGGCCGCGGTCGAGCCGGTGATATCCTCATCGTAGCTGCGCCCGGTCGGGAAGTTGAGATTCTCCTCCGCCCAGGACGGCTTGGTCGCGTGCGGCTGGTAGTCGAACACATAGCCGCCGTCGAGCAGCAGGCCTGCGACCTTCAGCACCGCGAGGCCGAAGACCGCGACCAGCACCACGGGGATGACGCGGATATCCCGGAACAGCTTCATGCGGCGATGCCATCGGCCCTTCTACGTTCGGCGAAAGCCTGCGCCGCGGCGGCGACCGCCTTGGCCGGCGACAATGCCTGCGCCTGCGCCTGCGCGTGCGCGTGCGCCAGCGGCTCGGCGGCGGGCTGCCGCGCGGCGCTGGCGATCCGCGACAGCCGGCGCAACACGTTGTCACCCTCGGCGAGTTGCTTGTCGAGCTGTTCCGAGAGGCTGCCGGCGGCGGCGATCTGGTTGCGCAGGTTCTCGTTGACGTCGCGCACCGTGAGCTTCAGCCCACCGATCGCGCGCTCGGCGATTTCGGTGGCGGTGATCAGTTCGCCGATCGTCGCCTTCAAGGAGTGCTCGTCCGCCTTCAGGCACTTCAGCCGCTTGTTCAGCAGCATGCAGTAGGCGATGGTCAGCATCAGCAGGGCGGCAACCAGACTTTCGATGGCAATTCCTAATGAATGGCTCATTGTGTCTCCATTAGTTTGGTCTGCTCGTCGGCTTTCTCGAACATCGCGTAGGTGGTGTTCGGCTTGCGCAACTGCTTGGTGACGCGGATCGCGACGCGGTCGGCGACGCGGCCCATCCGGCCTTCGGTCAAGGTGACGTTGCCGCAGCGCACCGCGACCAGCGCGTCGGCGCGCAATTCCAGCGGCAAGGTGTCGCCGACCTTGAGCCGCATCAATTGCTTCAGCGGGATCTCGGCTTCGTACAGCACGGCGTCGACCGAAATCTCCGCCTGGGCGATCTCGGTGGACAGATGGCCTTCCCAGATCGGATCGCGGCCGAATTTTTCGCCCATGAACATCTGCATGAGCACGGCGCGGATCGGCTCGATCGTCGCGTAGGGCAGCAGCAACTCGATGTTGCCGCCGCGGTCTTCCATGTCGATGTGCAGCCGCACCAGGATCGCGGCGTTGGCCGGCCGGGTGATCGCGGCGAACCGCGGATTGGTTTCCAGCCGGTCGATCTTGAAGGTCACCGGCGACAGCGGCCGGAACGCCTGTTCGGCGTCGGCCAGCACCACTTCGACCAGCCGCTTCACCAGATTGGTTTCGATCGTGGTGTAGGGCCGGCCCTCGACCCGCATCGAGGCCTGGCCGCGGCGACCGCCGAGCAGCACGTCGATCATCGAATAGATCAGCGCCGAATCCACCGTGGCGAGACCGAAATTCTCCCATTCCTCGGCCTTGAACACGCTCAGCACCGCGGGCAGCGGAATCGAACTCATGTAGTCGGAGAACCGCACCGAGGTGATGCGGTCGAGCGAGACTTCGACGTTGTCCGAAGTGAAATTGCGCAGCGACGTCGTCATCAACCGCACCAATCGGTCGAACACGATTTCCAGCATCGGCAGGCGTTCGTAGGACACCATCGCCGAATCGATGATGGCGCGAATGCCGGAATGATCGTCGAGATTGATCTCGCCGATCGAGAAGCCGAGCAGGTTGTCGATTTCCTCCTGGGTCAGGACCCGTTCGCCGCCGCTCTTGCCGGTGCCGGTGGTGTTGCCGAGGTCGCGGCTGCCGTCCTCGACCATCGCCGCCCACTGGTCGGCCATCGCCCCGGTGAGTTCGTTGGCGGCGGCGTTCTTGGCGGCCTCTTCGGGATCCTCTGAGGCCATCTGCGCTTCCCATTGCGCAGCGATGGCGTCCTGATCGACCTGGTCGTTACCCGCCATGAGGTGCCCGCCCGCTCATTGGATCACGACTTCCTTGAACAGCACCACGTTGACCACGCCCGGCGCCACCGCGAGGTTGACCCGGCGCAGCATCTCTTCCTTGAGACGGAACAGCCCGGCGGAGCCGGAAATATCGCTGGAGCGCAGTTCGCGCAGATAGGTCTGGAAGATGTCGGTGACGCGCGGCATCGTCGGCTTGATCTGCTCGACCGCCTTCTCGTCCTTGACCTCGAGCACCACCTTGACCCGCAGGTACTGGATCCGCTCGCCCGGCATGCCGGCGAGGTTGATGGTCATTTCCGGCACGTCGATGAACACCGGCTTCACGACTTCGACCTTGTGGGTCTCTTCGGCGCCGTGGCCGCGGAAGAACATGAACCAGGTGCCGCCGCCGATCAGCAACACCCCGACCACCGCGCCGACGATGATGAACAGCTTGCGCTTGCTCTTCGGAGCGGCTTCGCCGTCTTTGTCTTCGACCTCGGTGTCTGCCATCGCGTGCCGTCCGAATTCGCTGCGCAGGCCAGTTGCGATGCGAAATCGCTGCCCCGAACGCCCAAGCGCCCGGTTAAAAACTTATGTCGCAATGGTTAATGGAACCTTTCTTTCGCCCGCCAGCTAGGAAGATTTTGCCGGCAAATATGGTCAATATTACCTTTTTGCCGCCTTCGGCGGCCCCGGTAAAACTACCTAATCGCCTGTATCTCCACACAAATTTGCTCTGGCACGGGTTTCGCTTGGTATTGGACTGAAGCGCGGCTTGGGAGAGCTTTAGCGCTTCGCGGCAACCACGGACGGCCTTTGGGAGAGGGGCGTGCGCGGTTCAGACAAGGGGAGATCGGCCGATGGAGAATGCACTCCTCATCGGACTGTCGCGGCAGATGACGTTGGAGCGACAGATGGACGTCGTTGCCAACAACGTTGCGAACGTCAACACCACCGGCTTCAAAGCCGACAAATCGCTGTTTCAGGAATACCTGTCGCCGGGCGCCCATGAGGACAACTTCATCGGCCGCGATCGCCGCGTCAGCTACGTCCAGGACCGCGCCACCTTTCACGATTTCTCCTCCGGCCCGCTGGAGCAGACCAAGAACCCGCTCGACGTCGCGATCGACGGCAACGCCTTCCTGGCGGTTCAGACCCCGGCCGGCGAGCGCTTCACCCGCGACGGCGGGCTGCAGATCAACGCCCAAGGCCAGTTGGTCACCGCGTCGGGCTATCAGGTGCTCGGCACCAACGGCCCGATCGTGTTTCAGCCGACCGACAAGGAGATCACCATCGCCGACGACGGCAACGTCACCGTGCTCGAGGGCTCCTCGGCGGTGGATTCGCTGCGCGGCAAGCTTCGCCTGGTCAATTTCGCCGAAGCCCAGCGGCTGCTGAAAGAAGGCTCCAATCTGTACTCCGCCGGCCCCGGTGCCGCGGCGCAGCCGGCGCTCACCGCCCGAGTGCACCAGGGCTACATCGAAAAATCCAACGTCAACGCGGTGGCCGAGATGAGCAAGATGATCGAGGTCACCCGCGCCTACACCCAAATCTCGTCGATGCTGCAGCAGCAGGGCGATCTGCGCAAAACCGCGCTCGAGAAACTTGCCGACGTTCCGGCGTAACGGCTTTTTGGAGACGAACCCATGCGCGCACTCTACACCGCAGCGACCGGGATGGCGGCCCAGGAACTCAACGTCCAGGTCATCTCCAACAACATCGCCAACATGCGCACCACCGGCTTCAAGAAGCAGCGCGCCGCGTTCCAGGATCTGATCTACGACCACGTCCGCCGGGTCGGCGCGCAGGCCTCCGATCAGGGCACCATCCTGCCGGTCGGCGTCGACATCGGTGGCGGCGTCAAGACCGTCGGCACGCCGCGGTTGATGACCCAGGGCACGCTGTCGACCACCGGCAACGACCTCGACCTGGCGGTGCGCGGCGAAGGCTTCTTCAAGATCCAGATGCCGGACGGCACCTACTCCTATACGCGCGACGGCTCGTTCACCACCGACAACACCGGCCGCGTGGTGACCTCGAACGGCAATCCGCTGCAGCCGACCATCACCATTCCAACCGGCGCCAGCGGCATCACCATCGCCAGCAACGGTCAGGTCTCGGTCACCGTCACCGGCTCGACCACGCCGACCGTGCTCGGCCAGATCAGCCTGACCCGCTTCATCAACAAGACCGGGCTGCAGCCGCAGGGCGACAACCTGTTCATCGAGACCGGGGCGTCGGGTCCGCCGCAGGACGGCATCGCCAATGCCGACGGCTACGGCGACATCCAGCAGCAGACGCTGGAACAGGCCAACGTCGAAGTGGTCACCGAAATCTCCGACCTGATCGCCGCGCAGCGCGCCTACGAGATGAACGCCAAGGTGGTGAGCGCCGCCGACCAGATGCTGCAATCGACCTCCAACATGTTCCGCTGAGGACCGAGATGATGCGCACCTCCTCGCTGCTCATTGGCCTCGCCATCGCCCTCGCCGGCGCCGGCCCAGGCATCGCCCAAAGCCCAGCTCAAGGCCCAGCTCAGAGCCCTGGCCAGAGCCCAGCCCAGTCCCCCGCCCAGAGCCGCGACGACGTCATCGCGTCGCCGGTGCTGCGCGCCAGCGTCACCGTGACCAGCGACCTGGTGCTGATCGGCGACGTCATCGACAACGCCGGCAGCGCCGCCAAGATCGCGATCTATCGCGCCCCCGATCTCGGCACCACCGGGTCGCTGCCGACCGCCAAGCTGTTGGCGGCGCTGCGCGCGCATCAGGTGATCGGCGTCGAGACCCGCGATATCCGCGAAGTGAGCGTGACGCGGCTCGCCCGCACGGTGGCCAGCGAAGAGATCGAAACCCAGGTGGCGCGCGCGCTGGCGCAGAACAACGGCCGCGCCGAGCCCGGCAGCTTCCAGATCAAGTTCGACCGCGATCCGCAGACCCTGCAACTCGATCCTTCGAACAGCGGCGCGATGGAGCCGGTCGCGGTGCGCCACGACGCGCGCAGCGGTCGGTTCGACGTCACCTTCGAGATCGCCGGCGACGGCAGTGCCGCGCCGACCAAGCTGCGCTTCACCGGCACCGCGATCGAGACCGTGGACGCCGCGGTGCTGGCGCGCGGCGTCGAGCGCAACGAGGTGCTGAAATCGTCCGACGTGGTGGTCGAGCGGCGGCCGAAGGCCGAGATCGGCGGCGACGCCGCCAGCCGCGACGACGCGGTCGGTATGCAGGCGCGGCGGCAATTGCGCGCCGGCCAGGCGTTGCGGCTCGTCGACCTCAGCAAACCCGATCTGGTGTCGCGCGACCAGGCCGTCACCCTGATCTACCAATCGACCGGGCTGTATCTCACCGTGCGCGGCAAGGCGCTCGAAAGCGGCACCGAGGGCGACGTCGTCAACGTGATCAACCTGCAATCCAAGCGCACCGTCGCCGGCACGGTGATCGGCCGCGGCCAGGTTGCCGTATCGGTCGCCACGCCCCGCATCCTCGCCGCCGCCGCGCCGGCCGACGCCGCGACGCCGCGTTCCGGCGCCGCCACCCCCGCCTCCCGCCAACCCGAGTAATCGTCATGTCCAAGTCACCGACGTTCAACCGCATCGTCCTCGCCGGACTTCTGCTGGCTTTCGGCGGCCTCGCGGGCGGCTGTTCATCGATCGACCGGCTGTCGCAGATCGGCGAGAAGCCGAAGCTGGCGGCGATCGAGAATCCGACCGCGCAGCCCGGCTACAAGCCGGTGCAGATGCCGATGCCGAAGCCGGAGGCGGCGTCCTACAACGCCAATTCGCTGTGGCGCAACGGCTCGCGGGCGTTCTTCCGCGATCAGCGCGCGCATCAGGTCGGCGACATCCTCACCGTCACGGTGAACTTCACCGACAAGGCCAATATCGCCAACGAAACCCAGCGCAGCCGGACCAACAAGGAAGATTCCGGGATCACCGATTTCGCCGGCAGCAAGTTGATCGGCGGCGCCGCCTCGCAGGTGATGCCGGGCCGGATCCTGACCGCGGACGCCACCTCCTCCAGCGACGGCAAGGGCTCGGTGCAGCGCCAGGAAGCGTTGCAGACCAGCGTCGCGGCGGTGGTCACGCAACTGTTGCCGAACGGCAATCTGGTGGTCGAAGGCAAGCAGGAAATCCGGGTCAACTTCGAAATTCGCGAACTGATCGTCGCCGGCATCGTGCGGCCGGAGGACATCCAGAGCGACAACACCATCGACAGCGCCAAGATCGCCCAGGCCCGCATCGCCTATGGCGGCCGCGGCCAGATCTCCGACGTGCAACAGCCGCGCTACGGCCAACAGGTGATGGACGTGCTGCTGCCGTTCTAACGCCGATCCGCACTTGGGCATGATCGCGAAAATGCATCGCGGTTTTCCGATCATGCTGCCCCACCACGCCCGCGCAGGAGGACACCTCATCCGACACCGCGGCGCGCCGGTTCTCCCACCGCGCACCGCGCTCTCCCAGCGAGCGTCTGCCTCTCCCCCCGTTTCGGCAGACGTCGCTTCTCTCCCGAGCTCCCACACCGCATCGCGAACCTAGGCGCGACGCGGTGTCCTACGCGGCCTCCGTCAGCTCCCCTGGCGGAGGCCGTGCTCGTTTTGCGGCGGCGAGGTCTCAGCGTTCGGCCCTGGAGCTCCAGGTCGGAAACGTCTCGGTTTCGTGGTCGTCGGCAACCGCCTGCAGATAACGCGGCTTCCAAACGTCTCTGATGAACATTTCCATCGTGGTGGGCAGCGGGCTGCGGCGACCGTGGAATCGGACACGACCATCGTTGAGCGCGGCGGCCGTCAAGCTGTCGTCGAGCCATCTTTCCGGCGTGCCAAAGCGCTTGAGATACTCGGCTTCAATATCCTTCCGCGTTCTGTCGACGAAACGATACGCCACTGGCCGGCCGATCTCTCGGCCGATCATCGCGGCCAGCTCAGGCATCGTGAGATCTTCCGAACCGACCTCGCGGATGACGCGGTGTTCGCCCGTCGGATGGGTCAATTCCTTGGCCGCCAGATCGGCGATGTCATCCGTGGCGACCCAAGGAGTCTTCAGATCGGGGTCGAGCGACCAACCGATTCCGCAGTGCTTTGCAACCGCCGCCGTCCAGGCCAGCGTGTTCTCCATGAACCAGGACGCACGCAGATGCACCAGATCGAGATTGCTGAGTTGGTTCAGCGTTTGGTCCAGGTGGTGGAAGCCTTCAAAATGCCCGGTGTCGCCCTTCACGTCCGACCCGATCGCCGACAAGTTGACCGCGAGCCTGACTGGAGAGCTACCAAGCGCGTCGACAAAGCGTTGGGCAACGACCGGATAGTGCCCGTGAATGTTGTTCCAATCGGTCTTCACCATCAGGAACGCGGCATCGGCATCCTGAAAAAACGTAGCGAGGTCTCCGGCGCCGGTGTCGAAGCTTCCCAGAAACGGCTCCGCGCCGATCTTGACCAGCGCGTCGAGCGCTGCGCCGCCCCGCGACAGCGCCTTCACCTGATGACCAGCGCTCAGCAATCTCCGTGTGAGCTGGGCACCGATCCGTCCGGTTGCGCCGACAACAGCAATTCGCATGACAGTCTCCATGGGGTGTGGGTTGGCCCCGCTGGTAGCCTATTGCCGCGCGCGCGAATTTAGAGATAATGCCATATGATCGCCAAATCAGGCCAAACCGCAAAGAAGCCGCGCCCGTGCAGCGCCGACTTCGATCCAGAGAGGTCGGACCGCCCGGCGGTCGCCTTGCATGTCGACTTCAGCGATTACGAAGCCGAGGTGCCGCGGCACCAGCACCGCCAAGGCCAGCTCATCCTGGCCTTGCACGGGGCCGTCACCTGTACGGCCGCAAACGGCCTCTGGATCGTGCCACCGGACTGCGGGGTCTGGATCCCCGGCGGCGTGCCGCACAGCAACCAGGTCACCCCGAACGCCCGCCTGTCCTACCTGTTCGTCGAACCCGGCGCGGCGGCGCTGCCGCAGCAATGCTGCACGCTGTCGGTGTCGCCGATGCTCCGCGAAATGATCCTTCGCTTGGCGGACGTCCCGGGCAGCTACGCCGCGGACGACCACACCGGCCGCCTGGTGCGGGTGTTGCTCGACGAGCTGGCGTTGATGCCGAAACAGGGGCTGGAGCTACCCGTGTCGGGCCACCCCAAGATCGCCGTGATCGCCGCGGCCCTGACGGCCGACCCGAGCGACCGCCGCACCCTCGCCGAATGGGCCGCCCAGGTCGCGATGAGCGAGCGATCCTTGAAGCGGCTGATGGTTCAGGAAACCGGGCTGAGCTTCGGCCGGTGGCGGCGGCAACTGCATCTCGTCATCGCGCTGCGCGAACTTGCCGGCGGCGCGACGGTGCAGAGGGTGTCGAGCGATCTCGGCTACGAGTCCGCCACCGCCTTCATCGTGATGTTCAAGAAGGCGCTCGGCACCACGCCCACGCGTTACTTCGCAACCTGACCCGGCCGCGTACCACAACTTCGGGGCACGAGCAGCGCAGGACGCGGTCCCGCCGGGCCATTTGGCCATCGCGTTTTAGCGATCGCGTTGCCTTGATTTCCTTGAAACAAGCAATTTATGTAGATTCGCATTTCAGGAGGCCATGATGGCCAAGGCAAAATCCCGCTCGACTTCGTTGCCGGAATCCCTCGACCTGAAGGTCCGCAGCATCGCTCTGCGCGAAAATCGCACGCCGGCCAATGTGCTGGAAAACGCAGTTCGGGTCTTCACGTCGATGCCGCCCGAGCTTCGCGCGTTGTTGATCGAAACCTCCGCCGACGAGGCGAACGGGGCGCGCCGGCTGGAAGATCTCAGCCGCCGCATCATGTTCGCCTTGGCGCGCGACCGTTTCGAAGCCGCCGCGGTGAAGCTGGCACGCTCATCGGCCGAGATCGACGAGGAGCTGCTGACAGCGGACGAGTTGACTCTCGACCCTTCGCCTGCCCCGGTCACCGGCTAGATGGCAGATGCTGATCGTTGTTCCGGATGTCAACGTTCTGGTCTCGCGGGCCAATGCTGATCGCGCCGGACGGTCATCGACCATCAGTCAGAAGGTGGTTCAGCAACTCGTCTCCGGCGTGCTCAACGGCGAGCCGGTGCAGCTCGCAATGTCGTTCAAGATGCTCGATACCTATCGCGACGTGTTGCTGCGGAAAGGATATGACCGCGAAGCCGTCGAGCAATCCGCCGACGGACTGATCGCGCTGATGCGCTACGGCCCGATCGGATTCGATCCCTATCTGGTACTCGGCGGCACGCCCGAGCTGTCGGTGATGGATGTCGAAGACGGCGGGGTGCTGGCGACCGCCTATGCCGCGCACGCCAACCTCCTGGTCACCGACAATTTGAAGGATTTCGCCGGTCACGATGCCGAGGCCTACGTCACGTCGGTCGCGCGGTCGGCAGACGGAACGCGTCGCGATCTGTATTGCGTGATCCGAAAGCGACCTGACGGCCATTCGCTGATCGTGGTCCATCCTGCGGACTTCGTGCGTTGGATGGAAAGCGGATTCAAGATGTCCGCCGACGCCATCAAGGCGAGTTGCGGCGCCAAGCCGCAAGCCTGAACTCTAACGCCGAAATGAAATGATCGTCCGCCGCTCCGGCCCCGGCGATGCTAAAGCGCCGGCCGCGCGCCATCGCCGCCCGTAATTCCGGCCGGCGAACTAATCATGGGCGGCGCGGCGACTACTCGTCGCGATACACCTTCTCGCGCTTTTCGTGGCGTTCCTGCGCTTCCACCGAGAGCGTGGCGATCGGGCGCGCCTCGAGCCGCTTCAGCGAGATCGGCTCGCCGGTTTCTTCGCAGTAGCCGTAGGTGTTGTCTTCGATGCGCTGCAGCGCGGCGTCGATCTTGGAGATCAGTTTGCGCTGGCGGTCGCGGGCGCGCAGTTCGATGGCGCGGTCGGTTTCCGAGGCGGCACGGTCCGCCAGATCGGGGTGATTGACGTTTTCTTCTTGGAGTGTTTGCAGGGTGATCCTGGATTCCCGCAGGATCTCGTCCTTCCAGGCTAGCAGCTTTGCGCGAAAGTAATCGCGCTGCCGATCGTTCATGAAAGGCTCTTTTTCGGAGGGGCGGTAGCTTTTCAACTTTTCCAAGGCCAATCCATCTGTCCGAGGGAGCCGGTTATAATCCGGTCGCGCCGCAGCTTATATAGCGACGGCTTGTGACAGACAATATCGTCCGCGAGACGAACAGCGCGGGTTTTTCTGCGGAACTGACGATGAAGTTAGTGGCAGCGCTGCCTCTCGAAGCGGCCGGCCGGCCGGTTAAAACTGTCCGGCCTTGGCGAGCTCGACCTCCACCCGCAGCTCGATCTCCGACAGCACGGCGTCGAGCCCGGCGTCGCCGGACGAACTCTTGAGGTCGGCCGCCGCGGCGCGCAGCCGCGCCACCGTGGCATTGTCAAACGACCCTGACAGCAGCCCCATCTTCAGTTCGTCGAGCACGTCCAGCGCGCCCTTGCCGCGCGCCACCGAGCGTCTGCGGCGCTCGACCGGATCCTCGATGCCCTGCATCGCCAACAGTGCGTCGATATTGGCCGAGGCTTTCGGCGCCGACAGCGGCCGGGCATCCGGGGTCGACGGCGTCTCCGGCAGCGCAAAGCCGCTGCCGCCGCCGCGCTTGGGCGCGCTCGAGGGGCTGCCGAGAGTGGTGCCGTTCGGTCCGTAAATGCGCATGGTGGGATCCCGCTTGGTCCGATCTACGGAGGGAACGCCGGCGCTGTTTGCCCATCCGTGAACGACAAGGCCTTCGCCGGCAAACCTCGCCGGTTATGGTTAACGCCAGGTAAACGGCCCGGCAGAATTTGCCGGGCACGGCAGTTTCGCCGCGCTGGAACCTTCGCCCCGGCCCGGTCCGTCGCGTTTTATCACATCAAAACAGTGCGATACCGCCAGCGCCCGGGTGGCACGGCGCTGGCATAGAGATAGCCG
The DNA here is from genome assembly GCF_000013745.1 of Rhodopseudomonas palustris BisB18. Classification (GTDB taxonomy): domain Bacteria; phylum Pseudomonadota; class Alphaproteobacteria; order Rhizobiales; family Xanthobacteraceae; genus Rhodopseudomonas_A; species Rhodopseudomonas_A palustris_F. Next base: position 1,636,139 of record NC_007925.1, on the reverse strand, counting down.
GATCGCCATCGGGAGCTGGCGGGTCCGGATCGACCTCAGCGGGGAGCCGAGATGCCAAGCGTGGGTTTGCCGAAACTGGTTCAGCTGATCTGCCAGGGCGCCGTTGCGGCCGCCGTGGTGCTGACGCTGTCCTGCGGCGGCGCGGGCGCCACGTCGCGGATCAAGGACCTCGCCAATATCGAAGGCGTGCGGCAGAACCAATTGATCGGCTACGGCCTGGTGGTCGGCCTCAACGGCACCGGCGACACCCTCAACAACATTCCTTTCACCAAGCAGTCGCTGCAGGCGATGCTGGAGCGGATGGGCGTCAACATCCGCGGCGCCACCATCCGCACCGGCAACGTCGCCGCCGTGATGGTCACCGGCAACCTACCGCCGTTCGGCACCCAAGGCACCCGCATGGACGTCACGGTGTCGGCGCTCGGCGATTCCAAGAATTTGCAAGGCGGCACCCTGTTGGTCACCCCGCTGCTCGGCGCCGACGGCAACGTCTATGCGGTGGCGCAGGGCTCGCTGGCGATCGGCGGGTTCCAGGCGGAAGGCGACGCCGCCAAGATCACCCGCGGCGTGCCCACCGTCGGCCGCATCGCCAACGGCGCGATCATCGAGCGCGAGATCGAATTCGCGCTGAACCGGCTGCCCAATGCGCGGCTGGCGCTGCGCAACGGCGATTTCACCACCGCCAAGCGGATCGCCGCGGCGATCAACGATTTTGTCGGCGCCAAGTGCGCGGAGCCGATCGATCCGTCGACCGTGCAGCTCACCATTCCGGCGGAATTCAAGGGCAACGTGGTCGCGTTCCTGACCGAGATCGAGCAATTGCAGGTCGAGCCGGATCTCGCCGCCAAGATCATCATCGACGAACGCTCCGGCATCATCGTGATGGGCCGCGACGTCCGCGTCGCCACCGTCGCGGTGGCGCAGGGCAACCTCACCGTGACGATTTCCGAAAGCCCGCAGGTCAGCCAGCCCAACCCGCTGTCGCGCGGCCGCACCACGGTGACCCCGAACTCCAAGATCGGCGTCACCGAGGACGGCAAGAAGCTGGCGGTGGTCAGGGACGGCGTCTCGCTGCAGCAGCTGGTCGACGGCCTCAACGGGCTCGGCATCGGACCGCGCGACCTGATCGGGATCCTGCAGGCGATCAAGGCCGCCGGCGCGATCCAGGCCGACATCGAGGTGATGTGATGATCGGCAGCGCCACCCACGGCTACTCCGCCGCCGCGATCCCCACCATCAACGGCCGCCCCGACATCGAGCTTGCCGAGGCGCTGAAAAAGGTGTCGCCGCAGACCCAGGCCAAGATGAAGACCCAGGCCACCGACTTCGAGGCCATGTTCCTGAATTCGATGTTCTCGCAGATGACCAGCAGCATCAAAGGCGAAGGCCCGTTCGGCGACACCGTCGGCACCGGGGTGTGGCGCTCGATGTTGACCGACCAATATTCCAAATCATTCGCCAAGGCCGGCGGCATCGGCGTTTCCGCCGATGTGTTTCGACAGTTGATTCTCCAGCAGGCCGGCCGAACCAGCTAACCGCAAAAGGACGCACCATGCAGCATCGAGCCCAAGCCGTGCCCGCCCCGGCGGCGTTGCCGCCGATCGCCACCGCGGCCGACGCCCGCCAACTGGCCGAAGGGCTGATGGACGTGATGTCCAGGTTGCTCGGGGTGATCGAACAGGAAACCGAGCTGGTTCGCGCCGGCAACGTGCGCGAGGCGATCCAGCTCGAGCCGAACAAGACCGAGCTGTCGCGCCGCTACGTCAGCACCATTCTGCGGCTGAAGGCCAGCCAGCAATATTTCTCGCTGACCACCCCGGACCTGCTCGCCGCGCTGCATCGGCATCACGAGGTGTTTCGCGCCATGCTGCAGGTCAACCTCACCGTGCTGGCCACCGCACATGCGGTGTCGGAAGGCATCGTGCGCGGCGTCAACGCGCAGATGCAGCGCCGCAACATTCCCAACACCTACACCGCCAACGGCCAGCGCGCCGTCCCCGGCCCGCGCAACATGACGCCGATCGCGGTCAGCCGCTCGATGTAACACCCGCTGGAGCGGCGCCGGCGGACCCACCAAGCGGGCGCAAGACGCGCCGCGCCGCTGCGTGCCGTGGCGCCGACGTGCCGCCACGCCGAGTTCTGCCGCGGTCGAATCAATCCGTCATCAATCCGGAAGATTTCCGAAAACCATGCCGCGCGCCGGCGCCGGCGCGGCTGGAAACTCCGCTTGCATCTCAGTAGATTCCACAGCATTGATGCCGGCGATTGAGCTTACGATCGCGCCCGGCACGCGCCGCTTGCGAACCAGATCGAGGTCGGCGGAGCGGTCCGCGGCGGCCGCACAGCCATCGGCATTTGAATCAAATCATCGCGCTTGCTGAAGCTACGAATTTAGACATTCGGCGCACAGTCTGTCATGGGAAGGGTTGGGATTAGACTTTGTGGAGGCCAGGAGGCTGCCATGGGAGCCGATTTCAACATCAAGCCGGTGGGGTCACCGGTGGCGGCACAGTTCATTCGACCGGCACCTGAAGCCGTGCGGACCGCTGTGCCGACCGAACTGCCGTCGCAGAAGAGCGTCGGCGCATCGGACAAGTCGTCGGCCAGTACGCCGTCGGCAAGTTACGACGTGATGACCGCAACCGACCAGGTCGCGCATCAGGTGATCGTCGATCGCGCCGCGGCGCAGGTGGTTTACGTCACCGTCGACACCACCACCAATCTGGTCGTCAATCAGTATCCGGAAGCGTCGCGACTGCGGGCACGGGCCTACATGCGCGCGCAGGACAACGCCAAGCTCGAGCAGAAGTCCTCGGCGACCGACCGCACGGCCTAGCGCAACGGCCTGCATCGGATTGATTGCGACGCCCGCCGGCCGATGCCGCGCGGCGCTTAAGCGTGTCCGAACCGAACCGCGGACGGCGGGCAAATCCACGCAACCTCGACGGGGTGGACAGCCGTCTGGCTCAGGCCCGGCCGCTGAGCCCGGTGGCGATGTTGCGGTTGATCTCGATCAGCGCATGCAGCCGATCGCGCTCCGGCTTCACCTGCAGCGCGGCGCATTGGGTGAGCACGAAGATGCCGATATTGGCGATGTTCTGGCGGATCGCGATCGCTTCGGGATTGGCGTCGCTGATCGCGTCGCTGACGAAGATCGACCACAGCTTGCGATTGAAGATCAGCGCGGCGTTGAGCCCGGAATCCGATTCGTTCCAGTTGGTGACGGCGTCCTGCAGCTGTCGGGCGGCCTTCAGAAGGGCCTGCGCTTCGATGTCCCGGGGAGATGCGATTTGTTGCGCTGTGCGAGCATAAGCCTGGGCACCGACAGACATAAACTACCTCAATAGTTCTTCTTCACGCCTGATCAGCGTTCGCAATTCCTTGAGGGCTTTATAGAGATTGCCGCTTAAAATTAGATTACTCGCGACCTCGATCTGATCTCTAAAACTAGGCACAGCTTCGATCAATTCCTTGATGAAGCCGAGATAGAGATCCTGATAGGCGGGAATGTCGTTTTCCAGATACATCATCTGCACGCACAGATAGATGCGTTTGGCCGGGGTGTTGGCGGTTTCCGACGTCAGGATGTCTTTCTCGCGCAGGATCGGCGCGTCGCCGTCGATCAGAAACGCGGTCCGGGAGTCGGAATTGGTGATGACGCTTTGACCGATGATGATCCGCTCGAACGGCTTCAACTCAACCCTCAAAGGCATACCGGTCTCCTCCGCTGCGTGCTGCGCGCCAATCGAACTCCGGCGGTCCGGCGAGTCCGGACCGCATCCTGCGCGGCGTCATGCCGTCCATCCAGATCATAGACTCACGGCGTCAACAATAATCGCAGCGACGCAAGGATATCTAGCTATTCTTGGCCGCCGGCAACGGCCAAAGCGGCGTGGTTGCCCGCGCCGCCTGCGTCGTCGGTGCTGCAGATCCGAGGTTACTGCAATAGCTTCAGCACGCTCTGCTGCGACTGGTTGGCCAAAGCCAGCGCCGAGACCGCGATCGACTGCCTGGTCGACAGCGCCTGGCTGTTGGCGGCTTCTTCGTTGGTGTCGGCCAGCGTCAGGTTGGACGAGCCGGTCTGCAGCACGTTGATCAGGTTCTTGGCGAAGTCCTGGCGGATCTGCACGATCGACAGGTTGGAACCGAGCGAAGAGGCCTGCGAGCGCAGCGCGGTCGAAGCGACGTTGAGCGCGGCCAGCGTCTTGTTGGCGGAGTTGTTGTCGACCAGATCGGTGCCGGCGATCAGCGTCGGCAGCCCGAGCCCGGCCGGGGTCAGCGCCGCGCCAGTGATGTTGAGCGTCGACTTGCCGGTCTCGTTGAACACCAGCTTCAGGGTATCGCCGGCCAACAGGTTGACGCCGTTGAACGAGGCGTCCTGCGAGGTGGTGGTGATCTGGGCGATGATGTCGTTGTACTGCCTGACCAGGTTGGCGCGGGTGGCCTGCGAATTGAGGTCGGCGGAGGGCGGCGCCGGGTTGGTGAAGCTCAGCGTGGTGGTGACGGTGCCGCCGAGCGTGCCGCCGTCCAGCGCCGAGCCGAGCGTCGAGGAGGCATAGTCGTTGCCGGCGGTGATCACCAGCTTGCCGGTGGCGTCGACGGTGGCGGACATGTTGTTGGCGAACAGCGCGGCGTTGAGCTGCGCCAGCGACTTGACGGTGCCGTTGGTGCCGTTGCCGAAGGTGACATTGACCGGCGTGCCGCCCTTGAACGAGGTGAAGGTCAGGGTCTTGCCGCTGATGCCGCCGATGCCGGCGTTGCGGGCGGCGGAAAACACCGTCGCGGTGCCGGTGTTGCCGGCCAGGCCGAGCGCGGCCAGGGCGTTGCCGGAACCCGCAATGGTCAGGTCGGAGACCAAGCCGGTGCTGAGCTTCAGGGCGCCGGAGGCTGCGACCGAGGACGCGGTGGCGCCGGCGGAGGAGGTCACCACGGCGGTGCCGCTGGTGTTGACGGCGGTCTCCACGCCGGTGGCAAGATCGATCGCCTTCAGCACGTCGGCGATGGTGCCGCCCTGCAGATAGACCGTGGAGTTGCCGACGCCGTCGGTGACCAGGTTTCCAGTGGTGCCCGAGCCGGTCGGAACGTTGGCGGCGATCGGCACCGAGGCATTCTTGAAGGTGATGGTCTTGCCGTCGACGTACAGCGTCGAGCCGTCCTGAATCAGCGATCCGACGGTGCTGGTGTCGGTGGTGCGTTGCTGGGTCACCGTCGTGGTGCCGGGGCCGGTGGAGGTGCTGAGGCCGATCGCCTTCAACAGGTCGGCCTTGCCGGTGATGCTGAGGTCGGCGCCGGTGCCGGTGGTCAGCGTCAATATCCCGCCCGCGGTGGCGCCGTCGGTTCCGGAGGAATGCGTGATGGTCGCCGTGCCGTTGGCATTGACGGCTTGTTGCACACCGCTGGCGAGATCAATCGCCTTTGACAGATCATCAACGCTGGCCAGCGGCGCCGCGGGCGTGCCGAGATAGACGGTCGTGTTGCCGCTGCCGTCGGTCACCAGATTGCCGGCGACGCCGGATCCGACCGTGACGCCGGAGGGGCCTGGTGCCGAGCCGGCGCGGAAGGTGATGGTCTTGCCGTTGACGATGAGGGTGTCGCCGTCGGCGGGCTGGGCGCTGCCGATCAGCGCGGTCGCCGCGGTGGGGCTGGTATCGATCAGTTTGGTCGTGCCGGCGAGCGCGGCGCCGCTGCCCGTGGTGCTGACGGCGCCGACCAACGCCGCCGATGTGCCGCCGAGCTTGGTGGCCGCGGTGACCGCGGTCGCCCCGCCGGCAGTGCCGGTGTACAGCACGTTGCTCGAGGCGACGGTGTTGACGAAGCTGGTGGTGCCGCGCAGGTCGTCGGCGGTGGCGCCGGAAATCGAGGTCGAGACGTTGGACTTCGGGGCGTAGCCGACCGGGGTCTGCAGCGCCTGGTTGGCGATCGACTTGGCGGTGTCGATCAGCTTGTTCAGCGAGGTGATGCCGGTCGAGGCCGCCTGCAGGATCTGTACCCCGTTGCCGATGCCGTCCAAGAGATTGTTGATATCGGAGGCGCGGCTGTCGAGCCCCGCCGCGGTGAAGAAGTTGGTCGGATTGTCGAGCGCCGAGTTGACCTTCTTTCCGCTGGAAAGCCGGTTCTGCGTGGTTGACAGGAGGTCTGCCGTCGACTGAAGCGAAAGCAGGTTCTGACGAACCGATGCCGAGAGAACGACGTTTGACATAGTGTAACCTTCCTGTTCCGTGCTGGAGGCCGACCTTCAGGTCGAGCGACGCATGGGACGTCCCGGGCGAACGAGATTCGCCGTGACGCTTTACGGTAGTGCCTGACGCCTTCTGGTGAGGGACCTCGACCCGCAATTACGTGCGGGACCCGGGTCAACGCGGCCGATTCTCGGCCTACCTCATTCCTACTTATCCCAACCATTAACCATGACGTTTTAAGATATGGTTAACAGCCCCTTAAAGATTCCGGCGGCCTCCCCGGCCGGCGCGAAAAATTTGCAAGGCAGCCGCCGAACGCAAAAAAAGACGGCGGGGTTTCCCCCGCCGCCGTCGTCCGATAGGTCCGTTAAGTGGCGTTTAGCGCAGCAGCTGCAACACGCTCTGCTGCGAGGTGTTGGCCAGCGACAAGGCTGACACCGCGATCGACTGGCGGGTCGACAGCGCCTGGCTGTTGGCCGCTTCCTCGTTGGTGTCGGCCAGCGTCAGGTTCGACGCGCCGGTCTGCAGCACGTTGATCAGGCTCTTGGAGAAGTCCTGACGCAACTGCACGATCGACAGGTTCGAACCCAAGGCCGAGGCCTGCGAACGCAGCGCGGTGCTGGCGGTCGTCAGAGTTGCCAAAGTCTTGTTGGTGTTCGAGTTGTCGATGAAGTCGGTGCCGCCAGTCAGGTTCGACAGGCCGAGGCCTGCTGCGTTGAAGGTCACGCCCTGCACGTTCAGCGTGGACTTGCCGGTTTCGTTGAAGGTCAGCTTGAGGTTGTCGCCGTTCAACAGGTTGACGCCGTTGAACGAGGCATCCTGCGCCGTGGTGTTGATCTGGTTCAGGATGTTGTTGTACTGCGTCACGAGATTGGCGCGAGTGGTCTGCGCCACCGTGTCGGCAACCGGCGCCGCCGCGATGGTGAAGGTGGTCGAGGTGGTCAAGGTGCCGCCGATCGAGCCGCCGGACAGGGTCGAACCCAGCGTCGACGACGCATAGTCGTTGCCCGCCGAGATCGTCAGCTTGCCGGAGGCATCCACGGTCGCGTCGAGGTTGTTGGCTTGCAGCGCAGTCTTGAGCTGGGCCAGCGTCTTGACGGTTCCGTTGGTGCCATCGCCGAGCGTGACATTGACCGCGCTTCCGCCGTTGAAGGAAGAGAAGGTCAGGGTCTTGCCGTCGATGCCGCCGGCGCCGGCCGCACGCGTCGCAGTGAACGTGCTGCTGGTGTGGGTCGGGCCGTCGAGACCAAGTGCCGACAATGCATTGCCGACGCCGCCGGCAATGCTGAGATCCGACAACGTGCCGGTGCTGAGCTTCAGCGTGCCGTTCGCCGCCACGGTGGACGCCGAGGCGCCGCTGGCGGTCGCCAGGGTCGAGATGCCGGCGGCATTCGTCGCCGTCTGCACGCCGGTCGCAATGTCGATCGCTTTCAACGTGTCAGCGATGGTCGCACCCTGCAGATAGACGATCGAGTTGCCCTTGCCATCGGTCTGCAGATGACTGCCGGCCTCGATGCCGGAACCGGACGGAACGTTGGCCGGAAGCGGCTGGTAAGCGTTCGAGAAGGTGATCGTCTTGCCGTTCACATTCAGGGTCGAACCGTCCTGGATCAGGTTCGAGGTGGTGGTCGCAGCGGTGGTGCGAGCGGCGCCGACCGAGACGTTGCCGGACCCGATCGAGGTGGTCAGGCCGAGGGCATTGAGCAGATCGGCCTTGCCGGTGACGCTGAGATCGGCACCGGTCGAGGAGTTGACCGTCAGCACGCCGGCGGCAAACGCCGCGGTCGAGCCGGTGATGGTCGCCGCGCCCGCGCTATTCACGGTCTTGGCAACGCCGCTGGCCAGATCGACGGCCTTGAGAACGTCGGCAACGGTGCCGCCGGTCAGATAGATCTGCGAGTTGCCGGATCCATCGGTGACGATGTTGCCGCTGACGCCCGAGCCAGTCGCAACGCCGGCCGCCGCAGGAGCCGCACCGCCCTTGAAGGTGATGGACTTGCCGTTGACGACCAGAACGTCGCCGTCTTTCGGAGCCGCGGCGGCCAACAAAGTGGTCGCAGTGGCGCCGGCAGCCAGTGTGACGGTGCCGGACAGAGCGGTGGAGCCGTCGCCCGCGGTGGCCGCAACTCCAACCAGAGCTCCAGCAACGCCGCCGAGGGTGGTGGCCGTCGTGATCGGCGAAGCGCCGCCGGAGGTGCCGTCGGTGACGACGCCGCTGACTGCGAACGCGTTGGCGTAAGTGGTGGTGCCGCGGATGTCGTCGGCGGTGGCGCCGGCGATCGTGGTCGAGACGTTCGACTTGGTGGTGTAGCCCGACACGGTCTGCAGCGCCTGGTTGGCGATCGACTTCGCGGAGTCAACGAGTTTGTTGAGCGAGGTGATGCCGGTGTTGGCGGCCTGCAGGATCTGCACGCCGTTGCCGATGCCATCGAGCAAATTGTTGATGTCGCTGGCGCGGCTGTCGAGAGAGGAGGCGGTGAAGAAGTTGGTCGGGTTGTCGAGCGCGGTGTTGACCTTCTTGCCGGTCGACAGGCGGCTCTGGGTGGTAGCAAGCAGGTCGGCAGTGGACTGCAGCGAGAGCAGGTTCTGACGCACGGCTGAGGAGAGGATAACGGACATGGTGAATACCTTCCTGGTATAAGCAACAACTGATCTTCTTGATCAGCCGGGGCACACTCTGTCCGGGCGTCGTAACGAGGTATTAATTTAGGGGCTAGGACTAGTACCTGTCTGCGGCCATTGTCAGTAGAAATACCACCCCTAGTATAAATACCCCCAAACCACCCAAGTAAGCGCTGCGCTGCAGGCGGATTTCGCATCGGCGCCGGGCCGCATTTTTCGCCGTTAACCGGCGGTTCACCATGTTTCTAAACACAAAAAAACGGCGGGGTTGCCCCCGCCGTCTTCCGATCGATGCTTTGCGACGCGGTTAGCGCAGCAGCTGCAACACGCCCTGCTGCGAGCTGTTGGCCAACGACAGCGCGGACACCGCGATCGACTGGCGGGTCGACAGCGCCTGGCTGTTGGCCGCTTCCTCGTTGGTGTCGGCCAGCGTCAGGTTCGACGAACCGGTCTGCAGCACGTTGATCAGGGACTTCGAGAAGTCCTGACGGGTCTGCACGATCGAGAGGTTGGAACCCAAAGCCGAAGCCTGCGACCGCAGCGTGGTTGCAGCGGTGGTCAGCGTCGCCAAGGTCTTGTTGGTGGCGGCGTTGTCGATGAAGTCGGTGCCGGACGTCAACTTCGACAGGCCGAGGCCGGTCGGGTCGAAGGTCACGCCCTGAATGCTCAGGGTGGACTTGCCGGTTTCGTTGAACACCAGCTTCAGGGTGTCGCCGCCGAGCAGGTTGACGCCGTTGAACGAAGCGTCCTGGGCCGTGGTTTTGATCTGGTCCATGACGTCGTTGTACTGCTTGACCAGGTTGCCGCGGGTGGTCTGGGCGACCAGGTCGGCAACAGGGTCGGTCGGCGTCGAGAAGAGCGACGCCGCGGTGCCGCTGATCTTGCCGCCGGACAGCGTGGAGCCGAGCGTCGAGGAGGCGTAGTCGTTCGCCGCCGAGATCGTCAGCTTGCCGGTGGTGTCGATCGAGGCCTGCATATTGTTGGCCTTCAGCGCCGTATTCAGGTCGGTGAGCGACTTGACGGTGCCGTTGGTGCCGTCGCCGATCGTGATGTTGACGGCGGTACCGCCATTGAACGATTCGAACGACAGCGTCTTGCCGCTGATGCCGCCGGCGGATGCCGTGCGGGCCACGTTGAAGCTGGTCCCGGTTCCCTGGGCGCCGGCCAGACCCAATGCCGACAGCGCGTTGCCGGTGCCGGAGAGCTTGAGATCGCCTGCCAGGCCCGAGCTGATCTGCAATTGACCACCGGAGAGCACCTTGGACGCCTCGCTGCCCGCGGCCACCGCCAACGTGGCGGCACCGTTGCTGACCGGGGCAACCTGCGCGCCGCTCGCGATGTCGATGGCGGTGAGCACATCGTTCATCGTGCCGCCCTGCAGGTAGACGGTCGAATTGCCGCTGCCGTCGGTGATCACGTTCTTGCCGGTCACTTTACCGGAACCGTAATCAGCAGCGGCCGGGATAGCCGCGTCCTGGAACGTGATGGTCTTGCCGTTCACGGTCAGGGTCGAGCCAGCCTGCACCATTCCGGCGCGGCTGACGCCGACCCCAGCGGCCGCGGTAGCGGTTCGATCAGCCGTGAAGCTGCCGACGCCGGTGGCTCCCGAATTCAGACCGAACGCCGACAGCAGAGTGTTGTTGCCGGAGATCGACAGATCCGAACCAGTCGAGGTGCTGAACACCAGCGCGTTGGCCGCGATCGACGCATTGGCACCCGAGCTGTTTGCCACCGTCGCAGCACCGCCGGTGATCGTCGCGTTTTGCACGCCGCTCGCAAGATCGATGGCGTTCATCACGTCTTGCACGGTGCCGCTGTTCAGATAGACGGTCGAGTTGCCCTTTCCGTCGGTGACCAGCTGATTGTTGACACCAGAACCGGCCGGCAGAGTGGTCGAGGCCGGCGCGTCGCCATTGGCGAAGGTGACCGTGTGGCCATTCACCGTCAGGCTGTTGCCGGCTACCGGCTTGTTGGTGCCGAGCGCGCTCAGCAAGGTGGTGGTCGCGAGACCCGTGACCGTTGCGCCGGTCTTGGTCGCAGCGGTACCGCCGAGCAGAGTCGCGCCGGAAATCACGCCGGCAGCGGCCTGACCGTCCTGCAAGGCAAGGCTCTGCGCCGAGCCGTTGGAATAGGTCGCAGTGCCGCGCAGATCGTCGGCGGTGGCGCCGCCGATCGTGGTCGAGACGCTGGACTTGCTGGTGTAGCCGGCGACGGTCTGCAGCGCCTGGTTGGCGATCGACTTGGCCGAGTCCACCAGCTTCTGCAGCGAGGTGATGCCGGTGTTGGCGGCCTGCAGGATCTGCACGCCGTTGCCGATGCCGTCCAACAGATTGTTGATGTCGGAAGCACGGGCGTCGAGGCCGGAGGCGGTGAAGAAGTTGGTGGGGTTGTCGAGCGCCGAGTTCACCTTCTTACCGGTGGAGAGGCGGCTCTGGGTCGAGGAGAGTAGTTCCGCGGTCGACTGCAGAGAGAGCAGGTTCTGGCGGACGGAAGACGAGAGTGTAATGCCTGACATTGCTTGAGACCTTCCTGGTTCAGCTAAAATGACGATCATTCAGATCGCGCTGGAACCCTGAGGCTCAACACCTAAGAAACCGTAAAACTACTCAGGTAGATTTACGATGAAGTTTTGCCAAATAGCGTGCATTGGAACTCGGCCGGAACCCGCCGGTGGCGCCGCGATTCCAGACGATTGCTGATGTGAAACACGGGCTTGCTGACGAGGGCGGGAGCCTGCCGGGGCGGCGGCAAGACGGCTCCCTGCCGCGGCCGGGCCACGCAGGCGCAGCCGACCGCTCGGGTCGTTACGAGGTTAGGTTAACGATCTCAGCGTGGGCCCGCCCCCTCCTGGGCGCCGTCATCCTGAGGTGCCCGAGCATCGCGAGGGCCTCGAAGGATGCGGCCGCGAGTCGGTGCGGCTGCGCAGCGCTTGCGGCCATCCTTCGAGACACCCGGCCTCGCTGCGCGACGCCGGGTTCCTCAGGATGACGCGGTGGGTGCGGGCAACGACCCGGCGTCGCTACGCCGCCGCTCCCCCGGCACCGTCATCCTGAGGTGCCCGAGCGCAGCGAGGGCCTCGAAGGATGCGGCCGCGAGTCTGTGCGGCTCCGCAACGCCTGCGGCCATCCTTCGAGACACCGGGCTTCGCTGCGCGACGCCGGGTTCCTCAGGATGACGCGGTGGGCGTGGGCAACGACCCGGCGTCGCTACGCCGCCGCTCCCCCCGGCGCCGTCATCCTGAGGTGCCCGAGCATCGCGAGGGCCTCGAAGGATGCGGCCGCGAGTCGGTGCGGCTGCGCAGCGCTTGCGGCCATCCTTCGAGACACCCGGCCTCGCTGCGCGACGCCGGGTTCCTCAGGATGACGCGGTGGGGTGGGCAACGTCTGGGAGCGTGCATCGGCGGAGCAAAACCGCAAAGCCTCACGCCGGCGCGCCCGCCTGCATCGTCATCCTGCACCCCCCGGCGCCGTCGCCCTGCGCCCGCGCCCCTCCCCCGGCGCCGTCATCCCGAGCGCAGCGAGGGCCTCGAAGGATGCGGCCGCGAGTCCGTGCGGCTGCGCAGCGCTTGCGGCCATCCTTCGAGACACCCGGCCTCGCTGCGCGACGCCGGGTTCCTCAGGATGACGCGGTGGGTGTGGGCAACGACGGTGGGGGGCAGCGTCCGGGCGTCACCGCCCCGGGCTCAGCAAAGATGATGCGGTGGGTCGGCAGCGACCGGCAGCGTGACGTCGCGAGGGCGAGTGGCGGTTCGGCTTACAGGAACTTGACCAGGCTCATTTTGTAGAGGTCGGACGTGGTCTGATACGAGGCCTGCAGCGCGGTCTGCAGCGCCAGGATCTTGGTGGCGACCTCGTCGTTGTTGATGCCCTCGATCGAATCCAGCAGCGTCTGCGAGATCACCTTGCTTTGGGTCTGACGGTCGGTGGTGGCCTTGATCGAGGACTGCGCGCCGGCGAAGTCCGCCTGGATGTCCTGGATGGTCTGGGTTCCCGGGATCACCGCGAGGTTCTGCGCGATGCGCTGGTTGAGCGCGGCGATCTTGCCGTTGGCGTTGACGTCGGTGATGTTGGTGGTCACCGCGGCGAACACCGCGACGTTCTGCAATTGGGTGCGCAGCGCCTGCTCGTTGGCGCGGGCGCCGTAACGCACGGTGATGGCGTCGTCGATCCGCGCCACCGCGGTGCCGCGCGCGGTGTCGGTCTGGCTGGCCGAGACATCGCTCTCGCCGACATACCAGATCACCGTATCGGCCGCGGTGCCGGCGACCTGGGTGGTGGAGGCGGCGAAATTCGGGCCGCCGGCGACCCGCTGCGGCGGATTGTCGAAGAAATCGGTGCCGGCCTGCACCGCCGAGGCCGCCGCCATCGCGCCGTTGGCAAGCTGGGTCATCGACTTGCCGAGTTCGGTGTTGAGGTTGGCCGCCGTGGTGGTGGTGTCGGTGCCGATCAGGAAGGTGTTGGCGTCCATCGGGGTCTTCGCCGTCGCGGTCGCCTTCATCACGATGTCTTCGGAGGTGCCGTCCGGCATCTTGAAGGTGAACTTGATGGTGTCGCCCTCTTTCGGCAGCGTCGCGCCGAGATCGATCGACATCGCCTTCTGCGCCGCGGGCGCCGGCGCTACCGGCACCGCAGGCTGCGTCACCGTGGCGCCGACGATGTTGGTCGAGACGCCGGAGACCTTCATGCCGAACGGCTGCGCCACCGCCGGCGCCGGCGAGGTCAGTTCTTCCTCGGTGACCAGCACGGTGGTGGGCGTCGACGCCGGCGCCGCGCCGATCGCGGTGCCGACCCGGCCGTTGGCGTTGACGCCGAGATCGGCCTGCTTGCGCTCGTCGATCACCTGCTTCAACCCGGCGATGGTGGCGCCGTTGCCGTTGAGGATCTGGTCGGCCGCCGCCACCGGCGGCGCGTCGGTGATGCGGCCGCCGAACAGATAGCGGTCGCCGGACTGCGCGTTGAGCATGTCGACGGAGTCGTAGAAGTCCAGATTGGCGGTCTTCTGCCCGGCGGTCTGCCCGGTGTTGTCGATGGTGCTGCCGGCGCTGACCGCGGCGCCCTTGACGGTGGAGTTGATCGCCACCAGCCGCTGCAGCGACAGATTGGCGACGTTGATGCGGGTGTTCACATTGGTCGCGGTGTCGGCAAAGCTGCTGTAGGCGTTGAGCTGGGCGCGGATGCCGAGCGCCATGCTGCGTCCGGAGCCCTGCCCCGCATAGGTGGTGGAGATCTTGCCGCTGGCCAATTGCTCGGTCAGCGAATCGAGCTGGCTGCGCAGGTTCAGAATGCCCGAGCCGATGTAGGACGTCCGTCCGCTTACGCCATCGATTGCCATGACCTACCTCAAAATGCCTGCATCAGAGTCTGATACATCTGGTTCACCGTCGACATCACCCGCGCATTGGCGGAATAAGCGTTCTGCAGCGACAGCAGATGCGCCATCTCTTCGTCCATGTTGACGCCCGAGACGTCGGAGAATTTCTTCTGCAGGGTGTTGAGCACCACGGTCTGGCCGTCGGAGACCTGCGCCGCGGTCTGCGCGGCGGCGCCCTGCTGCGCGGTGAATTGCTGCATGTAGCTGAGCAGCGTGCCCTTGTACGGCGCGCTGCTCGAGCCGACCCCGGTCTGCGGCGAATAGCTGTAGGTCGACTTGGTGAGCTGCTTGGTGATGAAATCGGCGCGGGTGCTGTCGCCCGACGCGGTCAGCGGCGTGGTGTTGTACACCACGAGGCGCGACGGATCGGCGACCAGGCCGTTGTTGACGCTGAGCCGCTGCGCCAGGCCGGTGATCTGGTTTCCCGAGACGCTGATCGAACCGCTATAGGCGGCGCCGTTGTCGGTGAACAGCGCCACCTCCGGGCTGCCGCTGGTCAGATTGGTCGGCGCCTGCGTGGTGGTCACCGAAGCCGCGGTGACGGTGGAGAAGCCGGCATTGTTCAGCACGTTGATCGAGGTGGCGGAGCCGGTGAAATACAGGTTGGACGGGTTCAGCGCGGCATTGAGCTGCGCGATCACGGTGGCGGGATGCGAGAAATCGATCCCGACCACCAGGTCGTTGGGGTCGTTGGTCGCCGCGTTCGACAGCGGCAGCACCGACGGATCGTCGACCCGCATGATCGAGACGTTGCGCTGGGTGCCGGTGATGGCGTCGGTCACGGTGACGTGCATGACGTTGCCCGACATCATGCCGGAGGTGTCGATGTTGATTCCGGCCTGCGGCGCCGGCGCCGGCGTGATCACGGTGCCGGGGGTGGTCTTGTCCGACAGCGAACTCGACAGCGTGGCGGCGAACTGGTCGAGCTGGTTCTGCGCCTCGACCATGATCTTGTCGCGCACCTCGATATAGGCCGCGATCTCGCCCGACTTGATCGACGAGGTGAGGTTGATCGAGCCGCCGTTGGAATAGCTGACGGTGACCGAACCGAGCGAGCTCTTCGAGGCATCGGCGTTCCAGGTGGTCGCCGGCGTCACCGTGCCCTGGGCGTTGAACGACAGCGTGGCGGCTTCGTTGCCGACCAGCTGCACGCCGGCGCCGGTGAACACCGTGACCTGGTTGGCGCCGTTGGTGGTGACGCGGATGTCCATCAGCTGCGACAGCTGGGTGATGTAGCGGTCGCGCTGGTCGAGCAGCGCCGCGGTCGAGGAATCCGTCGAAGTGCCGCCGAGCGGATTGGTCTGCAGCTTGTTGTTGATGTCGGCGATCTGCTTCATCAACGTATTGGCGTTGGAGACCGCGTCCTTGATGCCGGTTTCGGCGGCGCCGCGCAGCGTCTGGATGCCGTTCGACATCGCGTTGAGCTGGCCGGCGATGGTCTGCGCGGCGTTGATCACGCCGATCCGCGCCGACTGGCTGTCCGGACTGGTGCCGAGCGCCTGCACCGCCGTGGTCAGCGCGTTGAACGCGTCTTCCAGCGTGCCGGAGGAATCCGGATTGCCGTACAGGCCCTGCAATTGCTGCAAGAAGTCCGACTTCAGCGAGGCGTAGCCGGCGCCCGAGGTCTCGGTGCGCAGCTGGGTCTGCACGAATGAGTCGAGCTCGCGGTTGACGCCGTTGATGTTGACGCCGGACCCCATCGAGCCGGTGTTGGTGGTGACCTGATCGACCGATTTGCGGATGTAGCCCGGCGTCTCGGCGTTGGCGACGTTGGACGAGACCAGCGTCATCGCCGCCTGATTAGCGCGAAGCCCGGCCATTGCGATGGAGAGTGCGTCACCGAGACTCATGACTGACTACCGTTCCAAAAATCGACCGCCGTCCCCGCGCCTTAGCGGATCACGTTCAACAGATCCGAGACCATGGTATTGGCCGTGGTGATCACCTTGGTATTGGCCGAATAGGCCTGCTGGGTGACGATCAGCTTGGTGAATTCGTCGGCGATATCCGTGTTGGAGGCTTCCAGCGATGAGCCGGAGATGCTGCCGCCCTTGCCGAACAGCGCCGCGCCGGATTCGTTGGTGACCTCGAACGCGCCGCCGTCGAGACGCTTGAGGAAGTTGGCGCCGTTGAAGGTGGCGACGCTGACTTCGGCGAGATCGATGTTGCGGCCGTTGGAATAGGCGCCGACCACGCGGCCTTCGTTGCTGACCGAGACGCTGGTCAGCTGACCTGCGGCGTAGCCGTCCTGTTGCATCTGGTTGACCTGGACGTTGCCGTTGGTGTCGGCGAACTGGGTCAGGCCGCCGGTGCCGAACGACATCGTGACGTTGCCGAGCGAGACGCCGCTCACGGTCAGATTGGTCAGCGTCAGCGCCCCGATCACCGGGTTCATTTCGCCGTTGCTGCCGAACGAGAAGTTGGTGCCGACATTGACCCAGCTGGTGTTGGCGCCGGTGGCGGCGGGGTTGGTCTGGTAGAACAGGTTCCAGGTATCGTTATGGCCCACACCCAGCGTCGCGGAGTCGGTTTTCGCCCAGCGGAATTGCACCGGCACCGGGGCGCCGTTGCCGTCATAGGCGGTGGTGGCGCCGCCGGAAATCGATTCGTCGAGAAAGGTCTGGTTGTCGCTGCCGACCACTTTGCCGGTACCGACCGAGCCGCCGCCGGTGCGCACCACGGTGACCGGACTGGTGAGGCCCAGCGAAGCGAACCCGGCGCTGGTCGAGACGATCGACAGGTCGGCGGCGGTGCCGGTGTGCAGCACCACGCCGCCGCCGGTGACGGTGGACGGCGTGACGTTGTTGCCGGACAGAGCGTCGATCTTGCCGAGCAGGTTGGTGATCGTGCTGTCCACCGGGATGTGGGTGCCGTCGTCGAGGCCGCCGGAGGCGGTGACGATGATGTCGGTGCCGTTCACCTTGACGGTATCGCCGACCGCGAAGTTGACGTTGGTGGAGTCCGAGGGCGACGCGCCGCTGAGCTTGGTGGCGCCGGTGATCGCGGTGGCGTTCTTGCTGTTGACCTGCAGCCCGGACTTGGTGTTGTCGCCGAACGGCGGCGGCTGGGTGCCGTTGACTTGCGGGTTGACCGAGAAGTCAGCCGGCCGCAGCAATTCCGAGCCCGGCACTGAGGTGTCGTGCTTGCTGGTCAAGGGATAACTCGCGAGGTTGGCCCGGTAGCTGATCTTGGTGGTCTGCTGCGACGGCAGAAAGTCGTTCTGAAATTTCAGGATCGCCGGCGCGCCGCCGGACGGGTTGCCGGTGGTTCTGTCGATCGTCACGCCTTGCAGATAGTAGCCGGCGCCGTTGACCAGATAGCCGTTCTTGTCGAGCGAGAAGTCGCCGCGCCTTGTGTAGTTGTTGACGCCGGTGAACACCGGGTTGTTGTCGCTGAACGAGCCCGGCTTCTGCACCGCGAAGAAGCCGTCGCCGTTGATCGCCATGTAGGTGGAGACCGAGGCCGACTGCACCGAGCCCTGGATGGTGTTGGTGCTGCGGGATTTCGCCGTCACCGAGCCGGCCAGCTGCTGGTCGTTGCCGGTCTGCGGAATGAGGTCGAGGAACGAGGTGTCGATCCGCTTGAACGCGGTGGTCTGCGAGTTGGCGATGTTGCCGGAGATATTCTCTAGCGCGTAAGACTGGGTCCTGAGCCCCGCGACGGAGGTGGTGAGAGCGCCGAAGATACCCATTACATCGTCTCCAACTCGATCCGGGCGGCTGCCGGTTATGCCCACGAAGGAGCCGCATCGAAGCTGCTCCTCGCAAGGCTCGTGCCAACGCATCTTTCCGAGTTGTTTCAGAGTGTTACAAATCTCCCCGGGTCAAAGACCGGGGCGGGAATTGCCGAGCGGGGTAATATTTGCCGGGGAAAGCTGGCGCTCCACGCCCGGCTCGCTGAAACGCGGCCCCGGATTGGCCGCGGCGATCGCGCCGGCTTTGAGCGAAATCACGGCGGCGAAACCCAAACCGTGACATTTGGCAGCGACCGAACGGAGCGAGATGCCGGGATGAGTGAGTTCGAGATCGCCCAACACGTCTGGCAGTGCCTGCATCAGGCGGCTTCTGAAGCGCCGCAGACCGCGCTGCCGATGCTGAAGCGACTGACCCGGCTGGTCGGCGGCGACGGCCGCGCGCACCCGCTGGAACTCGACGAGGCGCGTTCGACGGCTTTCCTGGCGGTGTGCGATTACGCCAAAGCGCTGCATCGCGGCCAGCCCGCCGAGCGGCTCTGGACCGTGGCGGTCGCCGCCACCGAACATTGGCGGGCGCTGTCGAAGCGGACCGGCGCTCCCGCTCAGCTCGCCCCCGCCGTGGCCGGGTGAAACACCAGCGCGAAGCCGTCCATGCAGTAGCGTAAGCCGGTCGGCTTCGGGCCGTCGTCGAACACATGGCCGAGATGGCCGCCGCAGCGCCGGCAATGGATCTCGGTTCGGGTCATGCCCAGCGTCGAATCCTTGCGCTCGCCGACCGCGTTCGGCAGCGGCTGATAGAAGCTGTCGGATTTTTTCGCGATCTGCGATTCGCTTTGCGGCTTCCCGCGGGCGCGATTAGAATAGCCCGATGGAAACCATCGCAAAAACAGCCATTGCAGCGAAGGACCCCGCCAGGCGGCAAGTGCTGGCGAATATTGGCAACCGCTACGTCGTTTTTGGCAACCGTCGCGCGTTGCCCGGCGGTCGCTTACTTGGGCCGGAGGATGTTCACCTACCCTTCTCAGAACGCGTAAGCGACGAGTACGAATTTCCGGCGGCACGTCTCGAAAGAAGCGTCGTTGTCGACGGCGCGGAAGTAAAGCCTGCAGGCGGCCCGGACCACGGATGGGATATCGAAATCGTCTACCCCGACGGATCGATGTCCCTGGTGGAAATCAAGATCCGGACCCGCGATTTCACTTCTCGCGAGTTGGACCAGAATATTGCCCGGTTGGGTGAAATTCAAGCATCCGGCTTGGGAGTTCCGGAAATCTGGAACTTCAATATCGAGCGGCTCAATCTCCACATTGTGACGATTGGCGAAGACGGCCACTTCCAATCCATTGTGCTGCAGCCCCTCAATGTCTGGCAGTTCAACCAGGATGGCAGCACGTTCGATCGATCAGTTGTGGAGAGTCGGGTTGCCGATTGGGGGAAACGCATCGACGATCTTTATGCAAATATCGCAGGATGGTCGGCCGGACTCGACGTCGTCATCGACCAGTCCCGGACGGTCAGGATGTCCGAAGAACTCATGCAAGCCTACGCCGTTCCGGACCGCGAGTTGAGAATTCTCGATCTGAGCAAACATGGAAGGTCGCTCTTGAGTTTCGTCCCGGTGGGCCTTTGGGTATTTGGCTCGAATGGCCGAATTGACATTATTTCAACCCGAGAAACAACGCTCCTGCTGGATCTGGCTCGTCCTCTCGACCCGCCAAACTGGTCAGTTCTGACGAACAAAGCGGAGCGCAGTTTCGAACCATGGAGCCAAGCGGCCTTTCTGAGAATTCTTGATGCGGCCGAGGCTCTGTGAGCAAGCTGAACGAAACCAAGCTGGCGTTTGATCGGGTGAAGGCCCTCCTCGATCAGCAGCTCCTTGAGAAGAAGGGAAATGCCCAGCAGATCAGGGACTGTCAGTCTGCAGTCAATGTTGCCTTTTATCTTCTGGGATGGGCCCAGTTTGAATTTCTCGCCCGCAAGGAAGCCGAAGAACGGATTGAAGCGGATGCCCGCGCCAAGACGGTTGACGGCATAGGTTGGAGGTACGTCCTCGACAATATCAAAGCATTCTCGCTTCGAAGGAAGCTCGAGGTGATCTTTTTCGGCGATCAGGCAACGCTCGGCCAATTGAAGAGGGATTACGACATAAGGAACGAGGCCGCCCACAACTATAAGAAGTTACCCGGCGAGGTCAGTGATGTGTCGGCCTGGCTCGATCATCTCGAAACCTTGGTGGAGAAATTTTGATCCTCGACGTAGCGGATTCCCGCTCAGCTCGCCCCCGCCGTGGCCGGGTGAAACACCAGCGCGAAGCCGTCCATGCAGTAGCGTAAGCCGGTCGGCTTCGGGCCGTCGTCGAACACATGGCCGAGATGGCCGCCGCAGCGCCGGCAATGGATCTCGGTGCGGCTCATGCCCAGCGTGGAATCCTTGCGCTCGCCGACCGCGTTCGGCAGCGGCTGATAGAAGCTCGGCCAGCCGGTGCCGCTTTCGAACTTGGTTTCGGAGGCAAATAGCGGCAGGTCGCAGCCGGCGCAGGCGAAGGTACCCTTGCGGTGTTCCTTCAACAGCGGGCTGGAGCCGGGCCGTTCGGTGCCCTCCTCGCGCAGGATATGGTACTGCATCGGGGTCAGCTGCTGCTTCCACTGCTCCGGGGTTTTCTCGATCTCGAATTTCTCAGCGGCCCGCGCCTCCGACGGCCGCAGCCAGCGGAACCCGAGCAGCGCGGCCAGGCTCGCCACCGAAGCGAGCAGTAAACGCCGGTCCATCATGATGTCTCCGTTGCAATGCGGGCGCCGCGCGGGCGCGGAACTGGGTTGGTCTTGCAGATACGCATCCGGACCGCCGAAGTTACACCCGCCCCGCCGCCGCACACTCACATTGTCGCGAGCCTCTCAATCTATTGCAGCCTGGTGTCCCGGACGCCGAGCAGCGCTCTTGCGCTGCGACGCGAGCCGGGACCGTGACGAGCGACACGGTCCGTAACGGCCCCGGCTCTTCAGAGCACCGCGTCGCAAACGCGGCGGGTGCGCTTTCGGCCGGGGCACGCTCTCATTGCCAAGGCGTATTCTCAGCCCTCGCCCGGGCCGCCGCCGTCCGGCAGCCGCGGTTCCTGGCGCACCTTCAGCGCGGCGCTGCGGGCCATCTGGCGGCGGACCTCGTTGATCAAGTCGCGCGCCCGTGCCCGCTCGCGCCGGCGCGCCAACAGCCCCTGCACCGCGGCGTTGCCGCGCATCGCGCTGCTGATCAATTGCCCGGCGACGCGGCCGATCCGCCCCCCCGCCCACACCAATTCGTAGGGCGAGAACGCCTTCCAGCGCTCGTCGCCGGCGAGCAGGCCCTGCGCGATCAATTGTCCGGCCATCGCCGTGGTGTTGAGGCCCTGGCGGCCGAAGCCGCTCGCCACCCACAGCCCCGGGCGCAATTGCCCGATCTGCGGCATGCCGTGCACGGTCTGGCCGATCGTGCCGCTCCACACCTTCTCGATCGGCACTTGGCCGAGTTGCGGGTAGATGGTGCGGATCCGCCGGGCGATCACGGCTTCGAAACGCTCCGGCTTCACCGCAAAGGTGGTCTCCGGGCTCGACCACAACAGCCGGTCGCCGTCGACGATGCGGTAGTGATCGATGCCGTCGGTGTCGGTCACCGACCCGGCAAAGCTGATCGCCTGCGCCAGTTTCTCGCCGAGCGGCGCGGTCAGGGCGGCATAGCGCCACACCGGCAACAGCGTATCCGACAGAAGCTGCAGCGGCGCGCCGAGATGGACGTTGCCGGCCAGCACGATATGCGCGGCGCGCAGCCGGGCCTGCGGGGTGAAGATGCGCTTGCGGATGCCGGCCGGATCGATGCTGATCGCCGGGGTGTCTTCGTAGATCCGGGCGCCGGCCGCGACCGCGAGGTCGGCGAGGCCATGCAGATAGCGGCGGCCGTCGAGCTGGAACGCGGTCGGATAATGCACCGCATGGAAATAGCGCTCGGTCCGCAGCACCTGGCGCACCCGGTCGACCTGCCAGCCTTCGACCTCGGTGCCGAAATCCTCGCCGAGCATCTGCAGCCGGCTGATCAGCTTGTCGCCGATCTCGACATTGGACACCTCGAGCGCGCCCGCGGTCGGCGTCAGGCCGGGGATCAATTCCGCGGTGGCGCGGACATAGTCGGCGCCGTCCTTCGCCAGCGTCCACAGCTCGCGGGTCGGCTCGAAGCCGATCCGCTCGATCAGCTGGCCGATCGGCTGGCCGAACCCCGGCATCACCGTGCCGAGTTGATGGCCGGAGGCGTTCCAGCCGGTGTACCGGCCCTCCAGCACCGCGACGCTGAGCCCGCCCCGCGCCGCCTCGCGCGCCACCGTCAGCCCGGCGAGGCCGGCGCCGATCACGCAGACGTCGACGTCGAGATCGAAGCCGAGCCGCGGCCGCGGTTGCACGGCCAAGGCCGGCGGGGCCAAGGCGGCCGGCGCATCGATCGTGCCGGGAACGGTCGCGGTCTCGCTGGTCATCCGATTTACTTACCGGACCGGTCGGCGGCTTGTCACCTTGTCCTGTGCCCGCTTCTCGATTAATCCGCAGGTCCGAACTGATCCTTCCCGTCTTTGCCGATCCGAGAACGCGCCATGCGCCGATTGATCCTGCTGCGTCACGCCAAGACCGAGTCCGACGCGCCAAGCGGCAAGGACCACGACCGCCGGCTCGACGACCGCGGCCGCGAGGACGCCGCCGCGATCGGCGGCTGGCTGATCGGCCAGCAGCTGCGGCCCGAACTGGTGCTGGTGTCGAGCGCGGTGCGGGCGCAGCAGACCTGGGCGATCGTCGGCGACCAGATCCCGGCCGACGCGCCGCAGCCCAACGTGGCGCATCTCGCCGAGCTCTATTCCGCGACCCCGGCGACGATGCTCGGCATCCTCCGCGAGGTGCCCGGCCATCCGCAGCTGATCCTGCTGATCGGGCATAATCCAGGGCTGCACGAACTGGCGCTGGGCTTGAGCTGCAGCAAAGGCGGCACCGAGCACAAGCCGCTGCCCGGCAACATGCCGACCGCGGCGGTCGCGGTGATCGATTTTGCCATCAAGCACTGGGGCGACGCCAGCTTCGGCGGCGGCCGGCTGACGCAGTACATGACCCCGAAGCTGTTGAAGGCCCCGCACGGCCATTGAGGTGCCGACGCTTGCGGCATCGTGTCCCGGGCGAGGAGGCAGCGCCCTTGGCGCTGCTCCGCAGACCCGGGACCGCTGCAAAGACGGCCTCCGTAACGGCCCGGATCTGCAGCGCACCACGCCGCTCAAGCGGCGCGCTGCACTGCGTCCGGGGCACGCCGTTGAGCGCCTGATTTCAAGCGCGCGGTTGTCTCGCACGATCAAGGAATTCCGGAACCAGTTGTGATAGACCCAGCTTGCTGGATCGCGCCCGGTTGCGGCGATCCACGGCCATGGAGGCGGAGATGTTCAAATCCATTCTGGTGCCGATCGACCTGTCCGACACCGACCTGACCAAACCTGCGCTGGACACCGCGGCGACGCTGGCCAAGACCTACGACGCCAGCGTGCGGCTGTTGAACGTGCTGCAGATGACCCCGGTGATGCTGGCCGAATACGTCCCGGCGGATTTCGACGGCCAGCAGCGGCAAACCTCCGAACAGGCGCTCGCCATCATCGCCCAGGAATCCGGCATCGCGCCGGGCAAGATTTCCACCGCGGTGCGGCAGGGCGGCGTCTATCACGAGGTGCTGGAAGAGGCCACCGCGGTCGGCGCCGACCTGATCGTGATGACCTCGCACCGCCCGGCGATGCGCACCTACTTCTTGGGCTCCAACGCCGGCCACGTGGTGCGCTACGCCACCTGCTCGGTGCTGGTGGTGCGGCACTGAGAGCTAAGCACTGAGAGATCGTGGCCTGGTGGCGCGCGGCCTTCGCCCTGAAAGGCACCGCGTTTCAACGAGTCGTCCCTGCGCACGCAGGGACCCATACGGCGCGGAGTCTCGGTTGAGCGTTAGCGACGAGGAGTTCTTCATCTCGAACGCCAGGGGTGATGGGTCCCTGCGTGCGCAGGGACGACCCGCTGAGGGGCGCTGCTCGATCACCACCACCCTCTCCGCGTCATGGCGGGCTTGTCCCGGCCATCCACACCCACGAGCAACGCCGTAGCTGTTTCCGTGGACGGCCGCGACGAGCGCGGCCACGATGTGTTGGGCTCAACACGTCATCGCATTGAACTCACCCGGAGCAACGGCAATTACGAGCTCCTTCGGCAACTGATCGAACGTGGCGTTGCGCGGCTTCTTCAGGCTAACCGTTCTGCGGTCTTGGCTTCATCCAGGATCCAGTTCGCGAACGCCTGTAACGGCGTTTCACTCAGCCTGATCGGCTCGGGCAGAACCAGGCAGAATGTCTTGGCGATGCTGCGGCCTTCCGGCCAGGGCGCGACCAGCCGTCCCTGTTCAAGTTCGGCCTCGACGTAGAGCCGCGGCACCAGCGCGACGCCCAGCGCGGCCAGCGCCGCCTCGATCAGCATGGAATGCAGATCGTAACGCGCGCCGACCGCCGGATGCCTGAGCCTGATGCCGGTCTCCTGCGCATAGAGCTGCCAGGCGTCCGGATTCTGCCGCCGGTGCAGGCGCGGCAAACGATCCAGCGCGCCCTCCGCCTCGCCATCCGCCAGCAATGCCGGGTGGCAGACCGGGATCAAGACCTCCTGCAATAACCGATGGGTGTGCAAGCCCGCCCATGCCGGATGTTCGAAATGGATCGCGGCGTCGAAACCGCTGCCGGCGAGAATGAACGGCTCCATGCGTTGGGCGAGATGCACCGTGATCCTCGGGTGCTTGTCCTGAAATCGCTTCAGCCGCGGAATCAGCCAGCGCGTCGCGAAGGTCGGGATCGCGGCGATGTCGATGCTGCCGCCATCGATCGGCTGCGCCATCAGATCCTGACTGTCGCGCTCAAGGCGATCGAGGACTTCGCGGACCTGAGCGGCATATCGCGTGGCATTCGGCGCCAGCCGAACCCGGTTGCCGACGCGATTAAACAGAGCGACCCCGACGAACGATTCCAGCCTCGCAATCTGCCGGCTGACGGCGCCTTCGGTCAGCGCCAATTCGTCGGCGGCGCGGGCAAAACTGCCGTGCCGGGCCGCCGCCTCAAACGCCATCAGCGCGGAATTGCTGGGAATTTTGCGTCGCAAAGGGCTCTCGCTGAACCGGCCTCAGCTTGATAAGAAGTCACTGAAGCATGACTCGATCTCGTTATATTTCCGATATTTATCGAATTACCATTACCCAATGTCAATATGAGAGCGGCGAGGCGCCGCCCCATCGCAAAGGGTCATGCCATGATCTACTCCGTTGAATGCAGCTACGCCGATGCCGGCAGCGAAACCGAATGGAGTAATTTCTACAGCCTTGAAAAGCTGCCCGCGTTGATCTCGGTAAGCGGCTTTCACACCTCGCAGCGTTTCATGGCGTTGCGCCGCGGTTATCCGGTCTATCTGGCGCTCCACAGCATCGACGGGCTCGATGTGCTGACCGGAGAAGAGTATCGCCAAAAAGGCGGCGGCAATTTCGCGCGATGGCAGCAGCACATCACCGACTGGCACCGGAACCTCTATGACGGTCTCGACCGGGCTCCGGCCGTGGGCCCCGACGAACTGCTGTTGCTTTGCCCGAACGGTCCGGAGTCTCTGATCAAGCTGGAGCTCTCGCCGGCCGCCATGCACGCCGTGGCTCTGGAGAAGACGCCGGACCGCCGCTGGCTCGCCAAGCTGGATCGGCGAGGCGCCGGGCTTGCCGAGCAGCTGTCCGACGATATCCAGCTCTACGCGCCGATGACCGAGCAGCTGACCAGCGCCCGCTCCGCCGCGGTCGCGCAGTAACGGACTCTGCGATGCCCAATGTCACGATTTTTGTCGCCGACGACAAGATGCCGTCGGACGAGGCGCTGGCTGCGCTCACCGCGCAATGCACCGAACTCTGTACGGAGCTGCTGCAGGCTGCGATCGGCAACGTCCATGTCATCTATGTCGGCACGCGGCACGGTCGGGGGCATCCGGTGTTTGCGGAGGTCCAGTATCGCCTCGCACCGTTCCGCACGCCGCCGGTGATGCAGCAGTTCATGGCAGCACTGGACAACGCGATCCGGCACGCAACCGGCCTCACGGCGCGGATCCGCTGTTTCGGCTATGCCGCCGCAAGCCTTCACGCCCGCAATTGAACTTTGATCCGGAGAAGAATGTGCGCACCCTCAGCTTTCCCAGTCGCCGGGTCGGCGAATACACCATCACCGCCATCAGCGACGGCAGCCTGGCCGCCAGCCTCGACTTACTCTCGGATATCGATCCGGCCGAGGCCGGCCGGATCCAACGCGACGCCGGGGTGGCACAGCCGTCCGCCATCGATATCAACTGTTACCTGGTGCGCGGAGCCGGCCGCACCGTGCTGATCGACGCCGGTGCCGGCGCGCTCAGACCTGGCGGCGGTCGGCTCGCGGCCAACTTGCGGCTGGCCGGAATCGCGCCCTCCGACATCGACACCATCCTGCTGACCCACGCCCATCCCGATCATGTCGGAGGCCTGCTCGACGGATCGGGAGAGATTGCCTTTCCGAACGCGGAACTGGTCGCCAACCGCCGCGAAGTCGACTTTTGGCAGGACGACGGAAATCTCAGCCGCGCCAGCGAGCGAGGGCGCGGCAATTTCCAGATCGCCCGTCAGGTCTTCGACGGCTATGGCGCAAGGCTGCGCAGGTTCGCTCACGGCGAACCGGTGCCCGGTATCAGTGCGATGCCGCTCCCTGGACACACCGATGGACATACCGGGTACCGCGTCCACTCCGGTGATCAGAGCCTGCTGGTCTGGGGCGATATCGTTCATTTCCCCCACATCCAGATCGCACGCCCGGAGGTCTCGATCGCATTCGACCAAGACCGCTCGGTCGCGGCGGCGACACGATCGCAGATTCTGGACCTGGTCGTTTCGGAGAAGCTTCTGGTCGCCGGGATGCATCTGGGCGAATTCGGCTTTGCGCACGTCATTCAGAACAACGGCAGCTACGCTCTTCTTCAAGACGCATAGCACGAGGCGTTTGCCGGGCGTGCCACCTCAGCAAGCCTCGAAACCACCGCCCTCCCGTCATGGCCGGGCTCGTCCCGGCCACCCCACGGCAACCGGCAGCGCCTCGCGTGTGGGCGTGGACGGCCGCGACGAGCGCGGCCATGACGGGGCTGGCTTAACGGTCCTGTCGTCGGACTCACCTGGAGCAACGGCAATTACGGCACCAGCTCCTTCGGCAACTGATCGAACGTGTAGTTGCGCGGTGTGTTGCGGCGGATGAAGCCGCCGATCTGCCAGCCGAACAGCGCGGCGAAGCCGGCGATGAAGATGATGCCGGCGATTTCCCCGGTCGCCACCGCGCGGGCCAGCAGCCCGGCCATCGCCACGCCGAGCACCGCCAGCACCACCAGGCCGATATTATAGACCAGCGGCTTCAGCCCGCCGATCAGCGCGGCGCGGCTGCCCGCCTCTTGCATCCGCCGATGCAACGCCGTGATGAAGGCGCGGTAATCGGCATCCTGCGGCGCCATCAAGGCGACCGTCTGCCAGGAGGTCGACAGGATGCTGATCCGCTCGCCGCTGTCGTAGCTGATGTCGGCGCGAAACCGTCGCGACTGCATCGACACCGGCCGGTAGCTCAGCCGCACGCTGGCGATCTTGTCGTAGCGCCACAGCCCGGACTTGGCGCCGACCTTCCAGGCCAAGCCGTCGTCAGTGAGTTCGAAACTCCGCCCGCCGCCGATCAGCGAGGCGCGATAGGCGTAGCGGCGGCCGGGTTCGATCACTTCGGGCGTGGCGTTGGCCGGTTCGGTCACGGGGTTTCCTTCGATCAAATAGCAGACCATCACTGTGCCCCGGACGAGAGCGCACTACGTCGCTTGCGACGTGGCGCGCCGAGAGCCGGGGCCGTTACGGACCACGGCCTTCGTCGTAACGGTCCCGGGTTCGTAGCGGTCCCCGGTCTGCGCAGCCGCGCAAAGCGCGGCGCCTTGCCCGGGACACAGGCCGGCGCCGGTTTGCCTGCACTGCGGCTTTGTCCTACAAGCTCAACCATCCGACAAGCCCGCATCTTGCCGCGAGGCACCGGCTGCGCGAGACCCAAGTCCTAGAGTTCAAGTCCGAGAGTTCAGGTCCGAGAGTTCAAGTTCGAGACGCCATGGCTGAGAAGACCGCTTACTTTCCGCGCCGGCTGATCTTCGCCGCGGCGCTGATTTCCGGCGTGCTGCTGGCGCTGGCGCTGCACATGATCGGGCAACGCTTCGGGCTCGACCTCGCCGGGCTGTGGCGCTCCGATCAGGGCGACGTGATGCCGGCCGGCGCCGCGCTGGCGTGGTGGCTGATCGCCACCGCCGGGTTTGCCGGCGGGTACTACACCGCGGTGCTGATGCACAGCGCGGTGGCCGGCGTCATTCCACCGCGGATGCGCCAGTTCCTGATCGCGGTCGGCGTGCTGGTGCTGGCGGCCGCCGGACAGGCCGCCTCGGCGCCCAATGCGATCCCAACCATCAACGGCGTGCTCGCCGGCCTCGGCGCCTTGGGGCTCGGCGTCGTGATGGCGTTCTGCGGCGTGCACTTCGCGTTGAACAAGGCGTGACGCGGATGACCGCCGGGGCCCGCAGCAAAACGCCGCGCCGGGATGGCCCCGACGCGGCGTGAACTCTGCTGCGAAGCTGCGGCTCTCGATCAGCCGGCGGCGCGCAGGTTGATCCGGCTCTCGGCCAAGCTGGTCAGCTTCTTGTCGGTGGCCTTTTCCTCGTCCAGGGTCTTCTGCAGCACCGCGGCGCAATCGTTGCGGCCGAGCTGCTTGGCCCACGCCACCAGGCTGCCATAGCGGGTCATTTCGTAGTGTTCGACGGCCTGCGCGGCGTTGATCAGGGCGGCGTCGAGCACCGCCTTGTCGTCGACCTCGCCGGCCACTTCATCGGCCTCTTCGATGATGCCGTCGATCGCCGGACAATCCACCGCCTTGGCGGCGACGCCGTGCATCTGGAACACCTGTTCCAGCCGCTGCACGTGCACCTTGGTCTCGTCGAGATGGGTCAGGAAACCCTGCTTCAACTGCGCGTCGGTGGCCTTGTCGGCCATTTTCGGGATCGCCTTCACGAGCTGCTTCTCGGCGTAATAGATGTCCTGCAACTGGTGGATGAACAGATCGTCCATGGTCTTGATGTCTTTGGTAAAAAGTCCCATCTGACGGTTCCTCATGGTTGCAACATCGCAGCTGTTGTGCGTTCGTGCTGGATGTTCGTTGTGGAGACCGGTGTTAACCTTTCAGCTAGGGCTCCGTTCCGTTGCGGCCGGAAAACCCGGTGGGTCAAAACAGCGCGAACTGGCACTGCGGCGCGAAAGCCCTATATGGCTGGAGGCGACGAAACGACGCGTTGCGTTGTCGCATTGGCGATATGGTTTGCGCTATATCAAGGGCATTTGGTGGCTCGGCCGCGATGATACGGGGCGACGCGTTTGCGGTCGCCGATTGCGCAGCGAGCCGTTTTTGCCTTAAGGAATTGCGCGTATGTGTTGTTTGGCACCCGCTCGCCTGTTTTCGCCTCGATCGGCGTTCAACGCGTTGCCGCGCCCGGAGGACGAATGCATCGAGTGTTGACCGCGCTGCGGCGTGGTTTCAAGGAGCGAGTGGGCTGGAAGCGGCTCGGGATCGTTGCAAGCATCCTCATCATCGGTTTCGCGATCCACTCGCTCGTCAAGACGCTGAAGGGCGTCGATAGCGGCGTCATTCTTGTTGCGCTGACCGAGAAATCCTCCGGTCAGATCGCACTCGCGGCGTTGTGCGTGATCGGCGCGTTCTGCACGCTGACGTTTTATGATTTCTTCGCGCTGCGCACCATCGGCAAGCGCCACATCCCGTACCGTATCGCCGCGCTGACCGGCTTCACCTCCTATACGATCGGCCACAACATCGGCGCCACGGTGTTCACCGGCGGCGCGATCCGGTTCCGGATCTATTCCGACTACGGCCTCACCGCGATCGACGTCGCCAAGATCTGCTTCATCTCCGGGCTGACGTTCTGGCTCGGCAACCTGTTCGTGCTCGGCATCGGCATGGCCTGGCATCCGGCGGCGGCGAGTTCGATGGATCTGTTGCCGGAATCGGTCAACCGGCTGATCGGCATCGGCTGCCTCGCCGGCATCGCCGGCTATCTGACCTGGATCGCGATGGGCAAACGCCGCCGCGAGCTCGGCCAGAACGGCTGGAAGGTGGTGCTGCCCTCGGCGCGGCTGACGCTGCTGCAAGTCTTGATCGGCGTGGTCGATCTCGGCTTCTGCGCGCTGGCGATGTACCTTTTGATGCCGGCGCAGCCGGGGATCGATTTCGTCTCGCTGGCGGTGGTGTTCATCCTCGCCACCCTGCTCGGCTTCGCCAGCCATGCGCCGGGCAGCCTCGGGGTGTTCGACGCCGCGATGCTGCTGGCGCTGCCGCAATTCGCCCGCGAGGAGCTGGTCGCCACGCTGGTGATCTTCCGGCTATTGTATTTCGTGATCCCGTTCGGGATCTCGATCACCATCATGGGCACCCGCGAATTGTGGCTCAACGTCGTCGAGCCGTGGCGGGCGCGCCGCGTCAACGGCCACGGCCATCCGCCGCTGGCGGCGATCGCGCAGCGCCCCGGCATTCCGAAGCGGCTGCCGCCGCCGGCCAAGCCGGCGCAGCCGGCCAAGCGGCACTCCAAGGGCTGAGCGACGATCCGCCGCGGCGCGACGCAATTCCCATACTTTTGCCCCATCCGAGGCGTTGAACGCGCCATGACCGAAATTCTTGCGCTGCGTCACCCCCTCAAGCTCGGCCTGATCCTGATCGGGCTGGCGCTGTCCGCCGCCGAACCGCTGGCCGCCCAGCCCGCGCCGCTGGCCGCCCAGCCCGCGCCGCTGGCCACCGATGGCGGGATGCAGATCAGCTGGGAGGTGCGCAACCGGTTCCGGCTGTTCCGCGAGGAGCGCGATTTCACAAGCCACGTCGAAACCCTGCGCGCCGGCAGCGTGCTCGCCTCCGAGCAGGCGCTCGGCTTGCAAAGCGACGGCCGCGGCTGGGCCCGCAACACCGTCAACCGGCTGTGCATCGACCTCGCCGGCCGGGTCAGCGAGCCGTGCAGCCGCGACAACGTCAAGGAAAGCTATCTGACGCCGACCGAACATCCGGTCACGGTGCGGCTCACCGGCGCGATCCCGGTCGGCGCCACCTGCGCCTGGTCGTTCGACGAAGGCGAAGGCCCGCCGCGCACCTCGACGCTGGATTGCGTCGAGCCGATCAATTTCCGCGCCCGCTACGGCCGCCCCACGCTGGTCAACGTCGAGGTCTCCAGCGGCGCCGAGGCCGCGCAGCGCGTCACCGGCGAGATCATGGTGCGCGACATCCTGATCGCCGGGCTCGGCGACTCCATCGCCTCCGGCGAAGGCAATCCGGACCGCCCGATCGCGCTGTCCGACGAAGGCTTCTGCTTCCGCTCCTATATCGGCGGCCCGGGGCAGTTCTACCGGCCGAGCCGCGCCGGCTACAAGGGCGGGCGGGCCTGCGAGGCGCCGGAAACCCTGCAGGTGTGGCAGCGCCAGAGCGCGCTGTGGCTCAATGCCGCCTGCCACCGCTCGCTGTATTCCTACCAGACCCGCACCGCGCTCGGGCTCGCCGCGCGCTACCCACACGTCGCGGTGACCTATCTGCCGTTGGCCTGCACCGGCGCCACCATCGCCGACGGGCTGTTCGGCTCGCAGCGCGCCCGCGAATGCCTGCCGGGCAAATCCGGCGCCAGCTGCCAGACCAACGTCAACGCCCAGCTCGCCGAATTGCGCGAGGCGCTGGCCGCTGCGAAGAAGCGGCAGCCCGGCCGCCATCTCGATCTGCTGCTGCTGTCGATCGGCGCCAACGACATCAACTTCTCCGGCCTGGTCGCCGACGTGATCGTCGACAATTCCACCGAGCGCACGCTGTTTCGCCGCTCCGGGGTGATCGGCTCGGTGGACGAATCCCGCGCCGCGTTGGCGCGCGAGCTGCCGCAATCCTTCGCCAAGCTGCGCGAGGCGTTGAAGCCGCTGCTCGGCGGCGATCTATCGCGCGTGCTCTACACCTCCTACGCCAATCCGGCGCTGAACAACGACGCGCCCTGCCCGGGCGGCCGCGCCGGCTTCGACATCCATCCGTCGTTCAACGCCGATCCGGCGCGGCTCGCCGGCGTCGCCGGCTTCGTGCAGCAGGAATTCCTGCCGCAGCTGAAGAATCTGGCGCTGTGCCGCGGCGGCGTGTTGTGCCGCGACCCCGCCGCCGACCGCATGACCTTCGTCGACGCGCATCAGGCGGCGTTCGGCAATCACGGCTTTTGCGCCCGCGCTTCGAGCGATCCGGAGTTCGACCGCGCCTGTTTCTCGCCGACCGGCGACAGCTTCGATCCGGACATCGTGTCGGCGGCCAGCCAGCCGATGCTGTGCGGCGCCGGCGCCAGCAATTATCGCCCCTATCTGCCGCGCGCGCGCTGGATCCGCGACGCCAACGACAGCTATTTTTCGGCGATGACCTATCCGCAAGGGCTGCCGGCGGCGATCCAGCCGGCCGACGTTCACGACGCCACCTGGGGCATCGTCTCGGCGGTCTATGGCGGCGCGGTGCATCCCAGCGCCGAAGGCCACGCCGCGATGGCCGACGCCGCGCTGCCGGCCGCGGCCTCGGTGCTGCATCTCGACGCCGCCGATCCCGCCGAGGTGATCCAGGAGCCGCTGCCGCCGCCCGACCCCGCGCAGCGTTCCGACCGCTGAGGCGAGTTGCAGCCGCGGCGCAGTTCGCGGCCCGCGCCGCGGCTATAATCTTAAGCGCCTCGCCCAAACTATGTTAACCGGCCAGGGTTATTACTACGCGCGCGCTGATCTCCGTCGGCCGGCCGCGCGCGTTGCTCACGCTACGCGGAATGGCGCTGCGGCGGAGTTCGCGCTTGACGCGCAGGACGGATAAGCAGAGCCGACCGCGCCAGGACAGCAGGAACGCACGAGACAATTCGAGGGCGCCAGCCGGAGCCGCAAGGCGACACCGGCCATTCGTTGTTGGGACGACCGGACTCGAGGAGCGAACATGAGCGCTTTACTGAAGACGCTGAGTCCGGCCGCGCTGCGCCAGTTCGAAACCCTGCAATTCGACGCCGCCAGTTCCGTCACCGAACGGTTCTTCCCGAGCTGGCGCCGTCTGCCCGAGCAATTCCAGCGCCAGGACGAGTGCCGCGAATATCTGATCCATCACCTGGAGTTCCTGAAGTCGGCGCTGCAGTTCGGCGCGTTGGCGCCGATGACGGAATATCTGCGCTGGCTCGACAGCGTCCTCGCCGCGCGCAACGTGCCGCCGCACAGCCTCGAGCAATCGCTGCGCTGGCTGGCGGAGTATTTTGCCGCGCGCATGGCGGGCGCCGACGGCGACGTCGTCCATGCCGCGCTGCTGGCCGCCCGCGACGAATTCGTCGCCGAGGCCGGCCGCGCCGATCCTCCGACGCCGCCGCAGCGGACCGCGGAGGCCGCGGAATTCCAGGCCGCGCTGCTCGGCGGCGATCAGCGCGCCGCGCTCGCCGTCGTCACCCGCTGCCTCGACCAAGGCCGCAGCTTGACCGAAGTCGAACTCGAGGTGATCCAGCCGGCGCTGTACGGCATCGGCGAGGGCTGGCAGGCCAACGAGGTCAGCGTCGCGCAGGAACACCTCGCCACCGCGATCGTGCATGCGATCATGACCATGGCGCTGCTGCGCGCCAAGCCGCCGGCGTCGAACGGCAAGCGCGTGCTGCTGGCCGGCGTCGCCGGCAATCAGCACAGCGTCGGGCTGCGCATGGTTGCGGACTCGTTCCAGCTCGCCGGCTGGGAGGTGCAGTATCTCGGCGCCGACGTGCCGACGCCGTCTTTGGTGCAGCAGATCGAGGCGTGGTGTCCGCATATCGTCGGGCTCGCGGTGTCGTTTGCCCAGCAGCTGGCCGCGGTCAAGGATGCTATCGTACGAATGAATCAGCGTTTCGGAGCCGCCCGGCCGCCGGTGCTGATCGGCGGGCTGGCGATCAATCATTTCGGCTGGCTGGCGCGCATGGTCGGGGCCGATGGTTGCGCCGCCGACGCCCAGGCGGCGGTCGCGGAGGCGGAGCGCCTGCTGAATGAAAAGGACAACCGGTGTCGTGGATCGCGCCCGAACTGAGACCGCTGTCCGCGGTGGTGGCGGCGACGCTGGCCTGCGACGGCACGCTGATCGAAGCCAATGCCGGCTTCCTGCGCATCGCCCGGCTGCCCGCGCAACAGCTGATCGGCGCGCCGGCGGCGCGGGCTTTCGTGCAGCCGAGCTTCGCCGCGCTGCTGCGGCTGGCGCCCGCCGCCGATGACGAGATCCACCGCGGGCTTTTGACCATGGGCGATCCGATGGCCGCCACCCGCACGCTGCACGGCCGGGTCTGGCGCCGCGGCGGGCAGCTGCAGGTGCTCGCCGAATACGACATCGACGAGCTGGAGCGGCTCAATGCCAAGATGATCGAGCTCAACCGCGACTACGCCGACGCGCAGTTCGAACTGG
The DNA here is from genome assembly GCF_000013745.1 of Rhodopseudomonas palustris BisB18. Classification (GTDB taxonomy): domain Bacteria; phylum Pseudomonadota; class Alphaproteobacteria; order Rhizobiales; family Xanthobacteraceae; genus Rhodopseudomonas_A; species Rhodopseudomonas_A palustris_F. Next base: position 1,601,704 of record NC_007925.1, on the reverse strand, counting down.
CGCAGAGCAACATCAAGCTGCAGCAGCGCGAGGCCGAGATCGTCGCCTTGACGCTGACCGATTCGCTCACCGGCCTCGGCAATCACCGCCGCTTCGAGCAGGAACTCAGCACCGAGATCAAACGCTTCGCGCGCACCGCCGAGCCGCTCAGCGCGCTGATGGTGGATCTCGATCACTTCAAGGCCATCAACGACAGCTATGGCCACGACGCCGGCGACAAGGTGCTGGCGGCGTTCGCCGCGCTGCTGCGCGCGCAGATCCGCGCCACCGAGATCGCCGCGCGGATCGGCGGCGAGGAGTTCGTGGTGCTGATGCCGCACACCGGGCTGCAGCAGGCGATGCTGACGGCCGAACGGATCCGCACCGCGCTGGCGGCGGTGCCGATCCCGCCGGCGTCGCAGCCGGTGACCGCGAGCTTCGGCGTGGCGACGCTGGCAACCGCGGAGTCGCGCGACGCCTTCATGCGGCGGGTCGATTGCGCGCTGTACGCGGCGAAACACTCCGGCCGCAACTGCGTGGTCGCGGGGTAGAGCATTTCGACGTCGATCAATGCGCTGCAAGCTTCCCACGCCGTCATTCCGGGGCGCGAGCAGCGTCAGCTGCGAGCGAGCCCGGAATCCATAATCACCGCCGGGAGTATGGATTCCGGACTTGCTCGTTCTCCGAACTCGCAATCCGGAATGACGACATTTTGGTTGGATGATTCAATCTTGTTCGGACGATTCAATCCCACCGAAAATGCTCAAGCGCCTGATCCCGAAACTTCGGTCGCGGTGTTCCGATCGCGCGGTGCCGGCCGCCTGCTACTTCGCCGCGGGCGCCGGAGTCGTCTTGGCCTTCGGCGCCACCGATGGCTTGGCCGCGCCGGCCGCACCAGCCGCGCCGGCCGCCGCGGTGGTCGCCGCCGGCGTGGCCTGCGCCGCCTGGGCCGGCAGGAATTTGGCGACGATCGCCGGATCGAGCTGCGCCAAGGCGGTGTCCGGCAGCCGCTGCCAGGTTTCGTCCTTGCCGAGCATCGGCGTCATCAGATAGCCGCGCAGCGTCAGCGCCTGGCCGTCCGGGCTGACCTTGAGCTGCGCCTTCCAGATGTCGCCGTTGCGCGGGTCGAGGATGTTGCCGCCGAGATATTCCAGCCCCTTGCGCTTCATGTCGCGGATCAGCGAGATGCCGAGCACCGGCGCGTTCTTGCGGTCGTCCTCGCATTCGTCGCAGACCGCGTTGGGGTCGACGCCGGGCTTCGGGAAGGTCTTGGCCACCACGCCCTCATACATCCCGTTGCCGCGGTCCAGCATCAACAGCCAAACCACCGGCTTGCCGTCCTCGCTGCGTTGCCACAGCCCCGCCGCGGTGGGCTCCGCCGCGCCGGCCGCCATGGCGGAGCCGACCAGCACCGCCACCGCGGCGACGACCGCAGCCAGCCGCCGAGCCCCAAAACCAAACGTCCACATCGCGCCACCGGGTCTATTCATGTTGATATGCCGCCGCACTGGTTGAAACCGACTCTCATCACAGCCCCTGCAGATGGCATTTTGATGGTTTGCCGGGCGCCGCGAAGCGTTCCCCGGCGGCTGACGCAACTATAAGTTGCACACGCGTCGCTGCCGCAGAGGGCTGTAGCTCATTGTGCTCTGATTCGTGTTGCGGCCGCATGATTTACGACAACCCGCTCCGGTTCGCGGCAAGGCGCAAGCCTCGCTGCCTCGAGGCGCAAGCCTCGCCGCCTTGAGGCCAGTCCATCCGGCCGACGCGGTGCCGCGCGGCAGCTGGTTGATGCAGATCAAACCGGGCGCGTTGCTGCGGTTTCTTAATCGATCGTTTTACCTGATGGCGAATCTCCCGGCGAAATCCCGCCCGGGGCAGCTTTTCATTGGTAATAATGCGCCAGGCTGTTCACCCGCGATCGCGCCCCGCGATCCTCACCGACGCAGCAGCCGCATCCCGAGACGACGCCGTGGACATGTCTTCGCAAAGCTTCTCAGCCGACGCACGTCCCCGGCGCTATCTGGTTACCGTGGCGGCGGCGGTGATCGGAACGCTGATTTCGCTGGCGGCGTTCGTCGCGATCTCGAAATGGGAGCAGCGGATCGCCGATCTGAAGCTGCACGAGATCGCCGGCAACTACCTGCAGGTGCTGAATTCGGATCTGGAACGCGCCACCGAGGTGCTGTATCCGCTGCGCGCCTATTTCGACAACAGCGACGACGTCAGCCGCCGCGAATTCCAGGCGTTTTCCAAGGATCTGCGCAAGCGGCTGAACGGCCTGCGCAACACCGGCTGGGCGCCGCGCGTCGGCCGGGCGCAACGCCAGCGGTTCGAGCAATGGGTTCGCGACCACGGCTTTCCCGGTTTCGAGATCTGGCAGCGCGACGCCGACGGCCACCGGGTGCGGGCGCCGCAACGCGACGAGTATTTCCCGGTGCTGTATGCCGAGAACCAAAGCCAACAGGTGCTCGGCTTCGACATGGCCTCGCCGCCGGCGCGGGCCGCCGCGATCGCCCGGGCGGGCGCCACCGGGGAGATGGCGGCGACGCCGCCGATCGCCACGCTGACCAAGTCGGAGCCCGGCGACTTCATCGTGTTCATGCCGGTCTATCGCCGAGAGGCGCCGCGATCGGAGACGCCGCGGATCCCGCAGGGCTATCTGTGCGGAATATTCGAGACCGGGCCGACCATCGCCGGCATCCTCGGCGCCCGGCCGCTGCCGTCCGGCGTCGACGTCTATTTCTTCGATCCCACCGAGACCGGCGCCAAACGCAGCATCCTGTGGCATCCGTCGCGGACCCGCACCGCGCCGGCGCAGCAGCCCGACGAAGCCGCGATGCGCGCCGGGCTGCATGCCTCCGGCATCATCAGGGTCGCCGACCAGCAATGGGGCGTGCTGTTCGCCCCCGCCGGCGAAGGCGCCATCGCGCCGTCCAACGCCATCGCGATCGCGATCGCGGTGCTGATCGCCGGATTGCTGATGACCGCGGCGATCGTCGGCTATCTGCTGCGCTCGCTGCAGCGCACGCTGCGGCTGGAATTTCTCACCGAGAGCCTGCGCGGCGCCACCGCGGAGTTGCAGCGCGAGAGCGCCAAGGTGGCCCGGCTCGCCAGCCTCGATGCCATGACCGGGCTCGCCAACCGCGTGAGCTTCCTGGCGCAGCTGTCGACCGCCTTCGCGGCGGCGCGGCAGCACGACGGCCGCTTCGCGGTGGTCTGTCTCGACCTCGATCATTTCAAGGACGTCAACGACACGCTCGGCCATCCGATCGGCGACCGATTGTTGCAGATCGCGGCGCGCCGGCTGATCGGGATGCTGAAGGCCGGCGACCTGATCGCCCGGCTCGGCGGCGACGAATTCGCCATCCTGCTCGCCGAGGTCTGCGACCGCGACGCCATCGCCGCGATTGCGGCGCGGCTGATCGAGGGCCTCGCCGAGCGCTACGATCTCGACGGCAACGCCGCGCACGTCTCCGCCAGCCTCGGCATTTCGATCTACGGCCCGGCCACCGCCTCGGCCGAGGCGATGATGATCGAGGCCGATCTGGCGCTGTACAGCGCCAAGAGCGAGGGCCGCAACGGCTACGTGTTCCATTGCGCCGCGCTCGACAGCGCGGTGCGCGAGCGGGTTCGCGTCAACGACGAATTGCAGGCGGCGCTGCGCAACGGCGAACTGACGTTGCACTACCAGCCGCAGGTCGAGGTGCCGAGCGGCCGCATCAACGGCCTGGAGGCGCTGGTGCGCTGGAATCACCCGAGCCGCGGCCTGTTGTATCCCGGCGCCTTCATTCCGGTCGCCGAGACCACCGGCGCCATCGTCGGGGTCGGCCGCTGGGTGCTCGAGGAGGCGTGCCGGCAGATCAAGCGCTGGCAGGCCGAGGGCCTGACGCCGCCGCGGGTCGCGGTCAACATTTCGGCGGCGCAGTTCAAGGGCGCGGTGCCGCTCGATCGGCAATTGCGCGACACCCTGGCGCAATACGACGTCGCTCCCGAACTGATCGAGATCGAGCTCACCGAATTCGCGCTGCTGGAATCCACCAAGGCCAACAGCGACACCATCCGAAGGGTGCGCGAACTCGGCATCAGCGTGGCGATCGACGATTTCGGCACCGGCTACTCGTCGTTGGAGTACCTGCGCACCTACCGGGTCAACCGGCTGAAGATCCCGCAGCAATTCATGACCGAGGTGGCGATCGAATCCGGCGACGCCGCGATCGTGCGCGCCGCCTTGGTGCTGGCGCGCGAGCTCGGCATGGACGCCATCGCCGAGGGCGTCGAGACTCCGGAGCAGCTCGCCTTCCTGCTCAGCGCCGGCTGCCGCAACGTGCAGGGTTATTATTTCAGCCGCCCGATACCGGCCGAAGCGTTGCGGCCGCTGCTCGCCTGCGGCGTGATCCAACGCGCGCCGGCGCCGCCGGTATCTAAGTCTGCGCGACTGGTCGGCTGACCCGCCGCCGGCGTAGCACCTGCGTAATCTACCGGAATTGGCGCGCCGTCGCCGCCGCCTTAAGGCTGGTAGTTCAACGAGGAGATTTTGCATGCAGCCTTACGTCCGAGACGAGAATCTGCGGCGTTACCGCAAGGCCTTGAGCGAGGCCCAGACGATCGAACATCGGGTGATCTTTTCGGCGTTGATCGCCAACCTGGAGTGTTTTGCGCCGGTGGTACGGGTCGCCGAGCCGACGCCGCGGCCGGCACCGCCGGCGGTCCGGCAGCAGCCGGCGCGGCAAATGGAGCATTCTGCGGGATAAGCTTCCCATCAGCGGCGGCCAACGCCCCGGCCCAAATACCACCCGGCCGGCGCGGAACACGCCGGGCAATTTTCCCGCGGGCGTGGGCAGAACTGCCGGGATAATTTTGCAATGGTAACAGGGTCCCGCCGGTTTCGCGGCGGGTTCCCCTAGGCTGCGCGTCCAACGGGAATGCCGCATGCCCTCACGACCGATGATGTGTTTCAAATGCGCGGTGCCCCGCGAACTGGTCCGGGTCTCGCCGCTGGCGCCCGGCTACGAGCTGCGCGAATTCGAATGCCCGCGCTGCGGCAAGGTGCTGCGCCTCACCACCAAGATCGGCAACGGCAAGGCGTGAGGGGGCGGCGGCGCGGCGGGGCGGCGGCCGAGCTCGAGAGCATTTTCGGTTAGGATTGATGCGCTTCAAGAGTCCCGGACCGTCATTCCGGGGCACGAGCAGCGTCAGCTGCGAGTGAGCCCGGAATCCATCATCACCGCAGGGATTAGAGCATTTTCGGTTAGGATTGATGCGGTTCAAGAGTCCCGGGCCGTCATTCCGGGGCACGAGCAGCTTCGCTGCGAGTGAACCCGGAATCCATAACCACCGCAGGGAGTATGGAGTCCGGACTTGCTCGTTCTTCGAACTCGCAATCCGGAATGACGCCGACATTTTGGTTGGACGATTCAAGCCTAACCGAAAAGTCTATGGCCGCCCTTGCGCCGCAACCCACCACATCCATCCCGGGCGCGCGATCGAAGGCTGACGCTCCGGCCGATCGCCACGACCAGCCCGGCCGACCGGGTAACATCGTAACTGGAATCGAATTTACAGACAATTGTCTCCGGGTCACGATCCGAAGTGATTGACCACCAACTTGATTTTTGAACCAATCGCCCCAACTATCGGAACTGTACAAAAGCCAGATACGAGCATCGGGTATCATGACCAAGACTTCCAGACTCCGACGAACTGCACGCCCCTCGATGTCGTCCGGCTCGATCATTTCCGGATTCATTCATGGCCTCACCCAGATCGGATCGTTTGGTCATCCCCGTCCGCTGGCCAATTACCCGAACGCAAAGTCCGATGACGCGATCCGTCGCGACTGGAAGCGGCTTGGCGACGATATGAGGCGTGGCATCGACAAGGTCCGCGACCGTGAAAAAGCCAAGGCGTAGTCGACAGTCCCCCGCGCCTGGTCCCCAACCGCCTGAAAATCAGAGTCACACCGTCCAACAAGCCAGCATCGTCTCCGCGCAATGGACCGGACCGCTTCCTCCGCCCGCTGCGCTCGAAGCATTTGAACGGATCGTCCCCGGAGGCGCCGAGCGCATCTTCGCTCAGTTCGAAGCGGAGGCGAAGCATCGCCGCGAACTCGAACAACGGCAATCGAAGTTTCTGATCCGCGACGTCCATATCGGACAAATCATGGCGGGCTTGTACGCGATGGGCGGTCTCGGCGTCACGGCCTTCGCGATCTATCTCGACAAGCCTTGGGCCGCGGCGATCATTGGCGGACTGACGATCGGTCCGATCGTTTTTGCCTTCCTGCGGCAGACATGGGCGGAGGACAAGAAGGCGTGAGGACCGGCCAGGGCTTCCGCTCCGGCCGGTGCGTAGTCTGTAGGGCGGGTGACGCGCCCTTGCGCCGTAACCCACCGAAGCCGCACCACGGTGACGGCGCTGGCGCGGCGCGCGCCGATCTTCAGCAAGTAGCCCGCATGAGCGGAGCGATAAGCAGTGAATGCAGAGCCCCCGGGCGTCGCTGCGCTCACCCGGGCTACCCGGGCTGCGCGCCCAGGGCAAACCCGCCAAGGTCGCTGTCGAGCTTGAACGACGCGCCACGCCGCTACGCGACGCGGCGCAGGGCGAATGTCATGCCGTCATCGGAGGTGACGTAGCCGAGCCGCGCCAGCGAGGCCAACACCTCGCCGACTTTCTTCTCGGTGGTCTTGGTACGCTTGAACTGCGCCGCCAGCGTCTTGGCATCGAGCGGCGCGGATGCCGCGGCCAGCGCCGCGAACACCGCCGCTGTCTGTTCCACGGCGACGGTCGGAAACGCGCGCTTCTGCACGGTTTCGACGCCGATAAGATCGGCCGTGACCTGCGCGCCTTCTTCGCGCGCTGCCTGCTTGTCGAGGCCCTTGCCGAACCGCGGAATCTGGTAGTCCGGCCGCAACCAGCGCACCAGCCCGCGTTTCTCCTCCTCGGCGCGCTCCTTGTTCAGCGCCACCAGCTTCGCCAAAATCTCATCGTCCGACAGATCCGCCGGCCAGCCATAGGCTTCTGCGACCGCGACATCGAGCTTGTCGTGCAGCTCTTTCAGGATCAGCACCAGCCCGTCGTCGAAGATGCGCTGTTCGTCCGGGGTCAAAGCAGGCACGGCGGAAGCCGCAGCCGCTGCCTGATCCCCTCCCCCCGCGGAGCGGTGGGGAGGGTTAGGGTGGGGGGTCTTGCCGCGCGCGACGGCGCCGGCGTCGCCTCCCGCCCCCCCCGCACCACGCGCTGCGCTCGCGGATGAAGGGGCGATCGCAGCCCCCGCCCGCAACCGCTCCAGCACATTATAAAGCCCGGTCAGCGTCAGATGCGGATGCTCCTTGAGCACCCGCTTGCGATGCGCGTCGAGTTCTTCAGCGATGACCCGAATAGTCTGCTTCTGGATGTTGTTGGCGGCGGGGAAGGGAAAGGGATCGAAGCAGCGGTTGCTGGCATATACAGGATCATTTCCAACTCCAAGACGAACCCCTGACTTATTGCTCCAAGTGCAATGAATGCGAGATGACAAAACTCCCAGGTCGAAAGCATCTGTGGAAGCAACAATGACAACTTTGTCGTCACAGAGCATCTTCTCATCAAGGAAACTAAATATCCGATGCCGCGAAGTATCAACCGTTCCAATATAGCGCCCTAGCGATGCGATGGCGTTTCGCATCTTTGGCTGATTTTCGCCAAACAGCCACCAATTGTCTCGCCTCGAAGGACGAGGGTTGGCATCGCGATCGGGCTTAACTTTCAAAAGCAATTTCTGATAAATCTCTGGGAAATTCAGACGAACCTCGTCCTCGGCCAAACCGAATAAATCGATAACGAAAAGGCCTCTGGTCCGTTGATTGATATCCCTTCCATTTAGGTAGGGACGAATGACCTTTTCGATACCTTTTCGTCGATCTAAGCCTAAGTGCTCCAATTCTGCGGATTGGACAATGAACCCTTTTCCGTGAAGCTTCACGCCATCATGACAGATGCCATCTGTGGCCCGCAATCTCCCAGCGGAGGCAAGGTCAATACCGATAGTAAGGTTGGGGTTAATTTTTCCGCATCGATCTTCGAGGAGAATAGTGGGTTCATCGGCGTCCAAGTCGCTTTCACTTATCACATTTTGAAGTAGGCCATTGCGGTGGCCTGCTTCAACTACCGTCATTGCAATCCGAACTGCTGCCGCATCTCGACCCCTCGTCCATGGGTGGTTTGGGACAGCCAACACAATTGAGATGGGATCATTTGCATTCAGGTGGCGCGCTACTACTCGACCAGAAAATTCATGTGTTATCGTTCGCGTCGTGACAAATCCAAACCGACGAAGAGCTGTGCCCTTGCGGTTTAATAATTCTGCGGCGCGGTCCCACCAATACATCACTAGGTCCGCTGCACCGCTAATGTGTTTGTAATTTAGCCAAAGTGCTTGAGCGTAAGATTCGCCGAATTCGCGACGAAAGTCCTGTCCAGCGGTAAACGGCGGATTCCCCACGATAAACTCCGCCGCCGGCCATTCCGGCCGCTTCGCATTCGGATAGGTCTCCTTGCCGTCGACGATTTTCGGCAGCGGCGCGCCGTCCCAGGTCAGCACCGCGTTCTTGACCTGGATGTTCTTGAACGCCTTGAGGATCGGCTCGTCGGGCGGGCCGCCCTTGGTGCGGAAATGCCATTGCAGATAGCCGATCCACAGCACCAGTTCGGCGATCGCCGCGGCGCGCGGATTGATTTCAAGACCCAAGAACTGACGCGGGTCGACCGAATGCGAGCCGAGGCCGCGCAACGCTTCCTGGCCGCCGAGGTCGAGCAGCGCTTCCAGCACTTCGCCTTCGAGGCGCTTCATCAGTTCGAGCGAGACATACAAGAAATTTCCGGTCCCGCAGGCCGGATCGAGCACCCGGGTCGCACATAGCTTGTCGTGGAACGCCTGCACCGCCGCCGCCGCGCCCTTGAGGTCGCCGGCGCCGCGCCGCGTCTCCGCGGTGGCCTGCACGTTGCGCCAGTCTTCGCGCAAAGGCTCGATGATGGTGGCGACCACCAGGCGTTCGACATAAGCGCGCGGCGTGTAGTGTGCGCCGAGCTTCTTGCGATCCTGCGGATCCAGCGCCTGTTCCAGTAGCGTGCCGAAGATCGAGGGATCGACCTCGTTCCAATCGTAGCTCGCGGCCTGGCGCAGCTCGCCGATCTCTTCGCGCCCGAGCGGCAGCGCCGCGCGGTTCTTGAAAAACTCGCCGTTGAATTTCTTCACCTTGGTTTTCAGCGCGTGCGCCCAGGCACCTAAGTCCATCGCCTCCCAAAGCTGGCCGACGTCGTGGACGAAGGCTTCGGGATTCTTCTCACACTCTTCCAACACGGTCTTGAAGGATTTGTCCGGCAACAGGCCGACGTCCTCGGCGAACATCGTGAACAGGCAGCGCATCAGGAACATCGCGACGTCGTCGGCGACAAAGCCCTTCTTCTCCAGCGCCAGCGAGACCTGCGCCAGCCGCTTGGCGATGTCGCGGGTGACTTTCGCCGAGGCTTGCGCCGGATCGAGCGCCTGCGGCTCGGTCCAGATCTTCTGCAGCCGCTCGCGCACCGTCTCGTCGCGCAGGTCTTCCAGATAGATGCGGAAGCTCTGACGGTCGGGAAACTGGGTGTAGTTCTTGCCCTGCCCGGAGAAGTCCGCATAGACCTCGATGCAGTGGCCGACGTCGCAGACCAGGATGAAGGGCGGCCAGCCGTGCGAGGCTGGCAGCGCGCGGGCGTATTCCTCCGCCTGCCGCTTGGCGTTCAGCATCAAGACGTCCCAGGCGCGGTCGGCGCCGCGGCGGCCGCGGGAGGCTTCCGGCACATCGGCATTGAACAGGTCGTTCTGGCCGGCGACCTTCTTGACGCCCTTCAGCCGGCTCTGCTTGGCTTCGAGTACGAAGCTGTTCTTCTTGTAGAGGTCGATGCGGCCGTGCGAGGCGCCGTCGTCCTTATGCTTCTTGACCGCGCGCTCGAACACGTAGTCGTTGTGCTCGTGGGTGGCGTCGGCCGGGTCCGGCTTCGGCAAACCCAACAGCGCGATCAGCTCGTTGAGAAACGAAACGTAGTTGGCACGCTCCTGGCCGCCTTCGCGGCCCTGCCAACGGCTGATGAATTGCTCGACGTCCGGAATGCTTGCAGTCCCCATCGGCGCAACCTAGCGGGGCGCCTCGGCGGCGTCCACGGCGCAGATCAATCGTCCGAGGGGAATCGCCGCGGCGCCGCTCGCCGTCAGGCAGCGCCCCCGTGCACAGCCATCCCCCGTGGCACGGCGTCGCGGCGGCGCCGATTCGCGGCCGCCGCCGGCCCCGGGGATAGCGTTATTTTCGCGGCGGATTTGCCTTATTCCGGGCACGGCGCGCGACAGCCCGGCTTCACCAAATCGCCGCGCTTTGGCCGCAAGGAATGTGGCGCTGAAAATTGCTGCCTTGGCTTTGCCGCAACATCAGCGGCCCCAAGCGGCGTCGCCGCTCGGCGCCATTTTTGAAGTCAAATCAACGAGCTGACGCCGATTTTGCGGTCCCGCAGAAATCCGCGAAAGGTCGCTTTTCGGCGGTACACAGAAAACGCAAAAATCTTGCGGCAACCTCACCCCGTCATGCCCGGGCTTGTCCCGGGCATCCACGCCGGCAAGCGAGACGATCGCGTTCGTGGATGGCCGGGACAAGCCCGGCCATGACGCGGAGAGCGCAGCGATTTGTCGGAGGCGCCGTCAGCGTGGCCGGCAGTGCGGGTCGTGATCACCCCAGCAAAAAGCCGGACCGCTTTCGCGATCCGGCTTTCCGATAACCAAGTAGCAGGCGCTTGCGCGACGTCGCGCCGCTTGGCCGACGTCGCGCAAAAAACCAGCGCTTAGTTGACGCCGAGCTTCTTCTGCAGGCTGGACGACGACGTGGTGTACTGAAACACCACGCGCTTGTCCGGATAGACGTATTTGACCGCCTTCTGCGCCATCAGCGCGCCCTCGTGGAAGCCGCTCAAGATCAGCTTCAACTTGCCCGGATAGGTGTTGATGTCGCCGATCGCGAAGATGCCGGGCACGTTGGTTTCGAAGGTGCCGGTGTCGACCGGCACCAGGTTGTTCTCCAGATGCAGGCCCCAATTCGCCACCGGGCCGAGCTTCATGGTGAGCCCGAAGAACGGCAGCATCGCATTGCAGGCGACCTTGGTGGTGGTGCCGTCATTGCCCTTCACGGTGGCGGCGGACAGCTCCTTGCCCTCGCCGTCCAGCGCGGTGACCTGGCCGATCAGCAGATCCATCTGCCCGGAGGCGACCAGCGCGCGCATCTGCTCGACGCTATGCGGCGCGGCACGGAAATCGTCGCGGCGATGCACCAGCGTGATGCGCTTGGCGAGCGGGTGCAGGTTGAGCACCCAGTCGAGCGCGCTATCGCCGCCGCCGACGATCATCAGATCCTTGTCGCGGAATTCTTCCATCTTGCGCACCGCGTAGTGCACCGAGCCGCCTTCGTAAGCCTCGATGCCCGGCACCGGCGGGCGCTTCGGCTGGAACGAGCCGCCGCCGGCGGCCACTACCAGCACCTTGCATTCGAACACCTTGCCGGCGTCGGTGGTGACGCGGAAGCCGGGGTCGCCGATCTTCTCCACGGTCTCGATCATCTCGTTGAGATGGAAGGTCGGGTTGAACGGCTTGATCTGCTCGAGCAGGGATTCGGTGAGGCCGTGGCCGGTGATCATCGGGATGCCGGGAATGTCGTAGATCGGCTTTTCCGGATACAGCTCGGCGCATTGCCCGCCGATCTTGTCGAGAATATCGACCAGATGCACCTTGACGTCGAGCAGGCCCAGCTCGAACACGGCGAACAGTCCGCAGGGGCCCGCGCCAACTATCAGGACATCGGTTTTGATCGCTTCGCTCATCGTTCCATCTTTTCGGTTGGGTTGCGGCAGGCTGGCTTTGGCGGCGTGTCTAGCCAAAGCGGCCAGGCGAGGAAAGTCATAATTAGGTCGGGCGACGCGGGGCCACCTTGTCCTATCGCAAGAACTGCTCCAAGGCCGGCTATGCCCATGCGCCAGCCGCTGCCGCCGGCCCACAGCCCCAGCAAAACCCGCTGCATTTCGACTTTCGGATGGTGTGCGGTCGGCCGACCGCGATCGCAACCCGCACGCCGACGACGCGCGGTCGAGGTGCCGGCGGCAGGCCGCGCGAGGCTGTTTAAGCCTGGCGTTCCGGCACGGTGACGACCAGGCCGTCGAGTTCCTCGGTGACCTTGATCTGGCACGACAGCCGCGAATTCGGCCGCACGTCGAAGCCGAAATCCAGCATGTCTTCTTCCATCGGGGTCGGCGCGCCGGTCTTGTCGCGCCAGGCCTCGTCGACATAGACGTGGCAGGTGGCGCAGGCGCAGGCGCCGCCGCATTCGGCCTCGATGCCCGGCACGGCGTTGCGGATGGCGGCCTCCATCACGGTGGCGCCCTCCTCGACCTCGACGCTGCGGGTTTCGCCGGAGTGATCGACAAAGTTAATCTTGGCCATGATTGCTCGTGCTGCTGCGAAGAAAAGTTCGGGGCCGTCCTATAGCGGGTCGATCCCGTTTCCGCCAGCGCTTGCGCGCAAAAACCAGGCAGCCGCGCTCAATACCCCAGCATCAGCAGCGCTTCAGCCGCTCGCCGATCGCCTCGCTCGCGGCTTTGACCGCGAGATCGAGCGCCCACAGCGCCAGCGAAGCGTCGCCGCCATGGGTCAACACGGTCTCCAACTCGCCGGCCGCATCCGCCACCGCGAACGCGCCGATGCCGCGCGCCGAACCCTTTAACTTATGCGCCAGCGCCGCGGCGTCGTCCGGCCACGCCGCGAGCCGGGTGATCAAGCCTTTGGCCTGCGCGGTGAACAGCGCCAAAACCTCGCGCTCCAGCGCCTCGTCGCCCAGCGTCATCCGCTGCAGATGCTGATGGTCGATCGGGGCTGCGTCAGGAACGATCGAAGGCGACGGCATCCAGGCGATCCATCCGGGTTGAAACATCAAGCTACTCACAGTTGGCCGGGCCGGATGATTCCGACCAAATTCAAGGTCCAGCCAACCACGGAAGTGGTTAACGGTTTATTTGCATGTTTGCCGCAAGTTTGCCGTCTTTTTGCCGATAGTTTGCCGTGTATTTGCCGATAGTTTGCCTTTAATTGAGGTTTTTCCCGGGGTTTTTCCCCGGTAGGTTTACGCGGACGCCGCCGCGTTAACGATGATTAAGATGTTCTTAACGGCAACCATTTCATTCGCATCGCCAAGACAATAGGATGTTTGCGGAGTGGTGGGACAAGCTGGCGGTTCGATCGGTTTAAATACCAGGGAGCCGCCGGTGCCGGCGATCAGGCCGCGGTCGGTGACCGCGCAAAGTCCCCGGATGCGTAGAACAAGGGCGTAGACTGCACATGGCGAACAATCCCAAGAAGGTCAAAGATCCCACCGAAGTTGCGCTGTCTGCGATTCAGGAAGCCCTGAACATCAGCGACGCGCCCGCGGCCGGCGGCGAAGCGACCTCGGTCAGGAATGACAGTTCGCCCCATGCCGCCGACGTCGAGGCCGGCGGCGGCTATGAGCCGCGCATCCCTGATCCGCGGCCCCCGACTTTCGACGAAGGCGAGGAGCAGCGGTTCACCCGCCGCGCCGCCAACGACGACCGCGAAACCATCGGCCAATTGCTGCAAGCCATTCAGAAGGGCCGCCCTGCCCGCAACGTCTACACCCTGGCCTCGGTGTTCGCCGGCATCTGGCTGGTCGGCGCCGGCCTGTTGACCGTCGCCTTCCTGCCGGCGCTGCAGGCCTTCATCGGCCAGGGCAGCGGCGGCGTGCTGGTGTTGGCCGGATTGGCCGCCTTGTTCTTCGCCCCGGTGATGCTGTTCTATTTCCTCGCCAGCCTGGCCTGGCGCGGCCAGGAATTGCGGATGATCGCGCAGTCGATGGCGCAGGTCGCGATCCGGTTTTCCGAGCCCGAGGGCGCCACCAGCGATTCCATGGTGACGGTCGGCCAAGCGATCCGCCGCGAGGTCGCGGCGATGGGCGACGGCGTCGAGCGCGCCATCGCGCGCGCCGGCGAACTGGAAACCCTGGTCGCCAACGAGGTCTCGGCGCTGGAGCGCGCCTATTCCGACAACGAAGTGCGGATCCGCGCATTGTTGCAGGACATCGCGCATCAGCGCGACAACCTGGTCGGCCAGGCCGAGCAGGTGCGCAGCGCGATCTCCGGCGTGCAGATCGATCTGCGCCACGACATCGCGCTGATCTCGGATGCGATCGCCTCGCGGGTCGACGAAGTCGCCAAGAGCATCACCGGCGCGCTGGAAGAGCGCGGCGCCCACATCACCAACGCGCTGTCGACCGCCGGCGACCACATGATCCTCACGCTCGGCGAGCGCGGCGGCGATCTGTTGGACCGTTTCGAGGAAGCCAGTTCGGAGACCACGCGCGCGGTGCTCGAGGCCAGCGAACGGCTCACCAACAGCCTGAATTTCAAGACCGGCCACGTCCACAACGAATTCGTCGAACTGGCCGACCGCGTGCACGACATGCTGAACGAGCGCATCGATCGCATCACCGGCGAATTCGAACAGAAGTCGTCCTCGATCGTCGACGGCATCTCCGAGCGCACCGAGCAGGTCCACGATTCGCTGAAGAACTCCAGCGACTCGCTGTTGCTCGAGCTCGAATTGCGCAGCGGCGATCTGGTCAGCAAGATCGACGAGGCCGGCAACCGGCTGGCCACCCAGGTTCTGACCAGCGGCGACAAGGCCAGCGAAGCGCTCGACGTCACCGTCAACACGCTGGTGGCCAAGGTCGTCAGCCAGACCGAGAACGCGCACGATACGCTCAGCATGCAGATGAGCGCGTTCGACGAACTGGTGAAGGACCAGGGCAGCGAACTCGCCGAGCGGTTCGCGCGCGACAGCGGCACGCTGGGTGCCTTGATCACCCGCCACATCTCCGAATTCGACCGCACCGTCAAAACCTTCGGCGGCGACATCGTCGAGCGCATGGGACAGCGCACCCAGGAGATCTCGGAGACGCTGAAGACCTATGTCGACACCTTCGACACAAGGCTGACCTCCAACGGCGGCGCCATCAGCGCGGCGCTCGACAACCGTCTGTCGCAGTTCGAGACCACCTTCGAAACCCGGGTGTCCGGCCTCGACGGCTCGCTCGACAGCAAGATCAAGAGCTTCGACGCCGCCGTCGATGGCCACCTGAAGTCGCTGGAATTGACCTTCGATACCCGCGCCAATTCGGTCATCGAAACCATCGACAGCCGCATCGAAACCCTGAGTTCGTCGCTGACCGACGGCGCCGCGCAGGCCGTTGAATCGATCGACACCCGGCTCAGCCAGCTGACGCAGTCGCTCACCGAGGGCGCCGCCAACGCCGCCGAATCCATCGACACGCGACTGAGCCATCTGACGCAGTCGCTGACCGAAGGCGCCGCCAACGCCACCGACGCCGTCGACAGCCGGCTCAGCGAGCTCACCAAGACGCTGACCGAGCGCGCCGCCCACGCCACCGACGCGATCGACAGCCGGCTCAGCCGGCTCACCACGTCGTTCACCGAGAGCGCCGCCGACGCCACCGACGCGATCGAAGGCCGCATCCACCGGCTCACCGCCACATTCACCGAGGGCTCCGCCACCGCCACCGAGGCGATCGACGCCCGGCTCGGCCGCCTCACCAGCGCGTTGACCGACGGCGCCGCCAATGCGACGCAGGCGATCGACATCCGGCTCAGCCATCTGACGATGTCGCTGACCGACGGCGCCACCCAGGCGGTGCATTCGATCGACTCGCGGCTTGCCCACCTCACCCAGTCGCTGACCGACGGCACCGCGCAGGCGGTCAGCGCCATCGACCAGCGCATCGCCGACGTGACCGAGGCGATCGATGGCCGCAGCAGTCACCTCGCCGACATCGTCACCGCCCGCTTCCAGGAAATCCACCAGGGGCTGGAGACCAGCGCCGGCGCCGTGGCCACCGACATCGACATCCGCGTCACCCAGTTCGAGGATCTGCTGGGCTCGCGCGTCGAAGCCGTGGTCGGCCGGATCGAAAGCAGCGGCCGCAACGCCAGCGATAGTCTGATGGCCCGGGCCGAGGAATTGTCGCTCGGCATCAAAGCCCATGTCGAGGACGCCGAGCGCTCGCTCACGCATCTCGTGGTCAACACCAGCGAGACCATCCAGACCGGGGCACGCGCCGCGCAGGAATCGCTGCTCGCCGCATCCGCCGAGGTCGGCGCCCAGCTCAAGCTGACCTCGAGCGAGGTCGAGAACGCGCTGACCGCCGTCGGCACCAACGCCGCGGGCTCGATCGTCAGCAGCGCCCGCGACGCCCAGGCGACGCTGTTGGCGGCGTCTGCAGACGCCGCCGGCCAGGTCAGATCGCTGGCCGCGGACGTCGAGCGCTCGCTCTCGACGGCGGGCAGTTCGACCGCGACCGCGCTGCTCTCCGGCGCGCGCGAAGCCCAGACCACGCTGGTGACCACCTCCGCCGAGGTCGCCAACCAGATCCGTTCGCTGTCCGCCGATATCGAACGCACGTTGTTTGCCGCCGGATCGGCCACCGCCGATTCCGTGCTGACCGGCGCCCGCGCCGCGCAGACCGCGCTGGTCACGGCGTCGTCGGATGCCTCCGAGCACGTCAAGTCGCTTACCGCCGACGTCGAACGCACCTTGTCGAGCGCGGGATCGGCCACCGCCGAGACCATTCTCAACAGTGCGCGCGACGCGCAGAACGCCCTCGTCACCGCCTCCAGCGACGCCGCGAACCACGTCAAGTCGTTGGCGATCGATGTCGAACGCACGCTGTCGGCGGCCGGATCGGCCACCGCCGACTCGATCCTCGGCAGCGCGCGTGAAGCCCAAGAGCGGCTGTTGAGCGCCTCGAGCGATGTCTCGGGCCAAGTCAAATCGCTGGCCGGCGACGTCGAGCGCACCTTGACCGCGGTCGGCACCTCCACCGCCGCAGCCATTCTGTCCGGCGCCCGGGAGGCGCAGAACACCCTGGTCAGCGCCTCCACCGAGACGGCCGGCCAGGTCAGCGCTTTGGCCGAAGACGTCGAACGCAGGCTCTCGGCGGTCGGCATCGCCACCGCCGAGGCGATCGTGGCCGGCGCTCGCGAGGCGCAGACCAGCCTGGTGACCGCGTCGGAAGATGCGACCAACCACGTCAAGTCGCTGGCGATCGATGTCGAACGCACGCTGACCAAGGTCGGCGCCGACACCGCGGCGTCGCTGCTGGGCAATGCCCGCGAGGTGCAGTCGACACTGGTCACGGTGACGGCGGAGTCCGCCAGCCAGATGAAGGCGATCTCCGCCGACATCGAGCGCAACCTGGCGACGGTGACGGCGAACACCACCGACACCATCCAGGCCAGTGCGGCCAACGCGCAGAACGCGCTGGTCGCCGCGTCGAACGAAGCCTCGACCAAGATCAAGACCACCTCGGCCGAGATCGAACGCTCGGTGTTTGCCGCCAGCGGCAGCTTCGGCTCCACGATGACCGGCAAGACCGACGAACTCGTCAGCTACGTGCAGCAGCAGACCGATCGGCTGGCGCAGATGATCGACGGCAAGCGCGGCACGCTGGTCGACGCCATCGGCGGCCGGACCAATCAGCTGACGATCGACATCGATCGGGTGACCAGCGAAGCGCTGAAGGCGATCGAAAGCCGCGGCAAGGCGTTCTCGACCACCATCGTGACCAACAGCACCGAGGTCGCACGCACCATCAACGGCGCCAGCGAACTCGCCACCGGCGCGATCAGCAAGTCGCTGAAGGACCTCGAACAGGCGTCGCGCACCGCGATCGAACAGTCGCGTCAGGTCTCGATCTCGGCGGTTACCGAAATGCAGGAAACCAGCAAGATCCTGCGCACCGACACGGTGGCGCTGTTCGAGCGCCTGCGCGAGGGCAACATCCTGCTACAGGAAGTGCTGACCGGCGCCCACGAGAACCTCAACTCGCTGGAGCGCGCGCTGGTCACCCGGGTGGCGGACTTCGTCTCCACCATGAACGACGTGAACTCGCAAAACGGCGTCGCCACCCAGGCGTTGGAAGACCAGCTTACGGTGTTCAACACCAAGACCAGCCGGGCGCTGGTCGATCTCGGCTCGCTGTCGGAACAGTTCGCGGCCCACGGCAATGCCCTGGTGGAAGCCGCGGCGCTGGTCGAGCAGAGCAACCGCGGCACCACCGCTTCGGTCGCCGAGCGCAAGGGCGAATTGGAATCGCTGATCACCACCATCGACCTGCGCACCGCCGATCTCGATCAGCGGCTGAGCCGGTTCACCGGGCTGTTGGATGAATCGCTGGCGGCGGCCGAAGAGCGCGCCCGCGACATCGCCCGCGTGGTGGCGGAAACCGCCGGCGCCGGTTCAGCGACGATCGCGCGGCAGTTCGAGGCGGTGCGCTCCTCCGCCGAACAGGAACGCCGCCTGACCTCCGAGGCGATGAGCGAATTGTACCAACAGGGCACTCGCGAAGCCGACGCGATGTTCAAGCAGTCGGCCGACAAATTCTCCTCCATGGTTCAGAGCATGAAGCAGATGGCGTCGGAAATGCACAACGAGCTGGAATCGACCCGCGAGGAACTGCGGCGCGGCGTGCTGGAAATTCCCCAGGAAGCCGCCGAGAGCACCGCGCAGATGCGCAAGGTGATCGTCGATCAGATCGAGGCGTTGGCCGAGTTGAACCGCATCGTCGCCCGCCATGGCCGCGGCCTCGACGTGGTCAGCAGCGGCCGCAACGCCCAGCGCGAAGAAGAGCCGATGCTGGCCGCCGCCGGCGGCCGCAACGAAGCGCCGCTGCGTCAGGCCCCGCGCGGTCGCGACTCCAGCGCCGCCACCCTACCGCCGCCGGACCTCGGCCTGCCGTCCGCGCCGCGGCGCACCGAAGCGCCGCCGGTGAGCCCCGCCGACGCCGATCAGGGCCGCGACGGCTGGCTGTCCGACCTGCTGAACCGCGCCGACAACGGCAACGAGCGCGAAGCGCCGCGCAGCCGCACGCCGCAACCGGCGCCGCAAGCTGCCAGCGGCAACCCGCTCGACTCGCTGTCGCTCGACATCGGCCGGCTGCTCGATCGCAACCTCGCCGCCGAGATGTGGGATCGCTATCAGCGCGGCGAGGCCAAGGCCTTCACCAAGCGGCTGTACACCCCGGCCGGCCAGAAGGCGTTCGACGAAGTCGGCCGCAAATATCGCAGCGACCGCAACTTCAAGCAGACCGTCGACCGCTACATCACCGAGTTCGAGCGGCTGCTCGACGAGGTGGCGCGCGACGAGCGCGGACCGGCGGTGCTGCGCGGACATCTGGTCTCGGAAACCGGGCTGGTCTACACGCTGCTCGCCCACGCTTCGGGGCGATTGGGATAAGCCGCAACGCAGCGCCGACACGGCACTGAACACTCAAAAGGCGGAAGCATTGCTTCCGCCTTTTTCGTTGCGCAGGTTGGCGATCTCAGCTGGATGATCGCTTCCGAGATCCACAGGCTCACGCGGCTTTTCGAGTTGGCGCGATGCGCCGCAAGTCATTGCGAGGAGCTCTTGCGACGAAGCGATCCAGGGCCGCGCATGAGGGCTCTGGATTGCTTCGCTTCTCAGTCGGCGCTGCGCGCCGCCCTCAGCTCGCAATGACGCCCGCTGATTTTGCCGGCTGCTTTTTTGCAGTCAGACTCTGAGAGACCTTCGCCGGAATCCAATCCGGCTCTCTGCACCGGCAGCCTCTCGAAAGCCCCTCACCTCTCCGCGTCTTGGCCGGGCTTGTCCCGGCCATCCACGGAAACATCGGCCGCCTTGCTCACGGGCGTGAGTGGGCGCGACGCGCGCGGCCATGACGTGTTGGCGAAATGATTGCTAATCAACCCAGCGATTGCGCGCGGGCTCGGAGGACGCCGGCAAGACCTGGCGTTCGAAGCCCGAGCAACGCGCGGCCTCATGGTTCGAGACGCGCGCCGAAACCGGCGCGCTCCTCACCATGACGGAAGCTGTGCTTGCAAAAACTCCGAGTCGGCCGAGGGCGCCTGCTACTGCCGCCGACGCGGTCCCGGCCGTTGCGCCGCAGGCTGCGGCGGCGGCTCGGAGGCCGAGGTGCTCGGCCCGAACAGGATGCGGGTCGGATTCTTGTCGAGATTGTTCACCGCCCGGCTGATATCGGCCAGCGTGCGGCGGCCGTCCAGCATCAGCGCGCCGGCGCGCTTGTCGAGATTGTCGGTCAATTCGCGGAACGACTTCACCGCCTGCAGCAATTCGCCGCCGTCCTTGCCGCCGGCCAGCGCATCGAGACCCAGCATCAGATTGTCGGTCTTGGTGATGACGCCGTCGGCCTTCTTCATGATGCTGTCGATGTGTTCGGAGCTGCTCGCCAACGACGAGGTGAAGGTCTGCACGTTCTGCAGCGAGGTCCGCACCGCCTCCTCATTGTCGGCGAAGATGCGGTTGACGTTCTTCAGCGTCGCGCGGATCGCTTCGGTGACGTCCTGCAGCGCCGCGGGATCGGCGGTCAGCATCGGCGTGCCATCTTCGTCGAGCGGCACCGGCGGCGCGGTTTCCTGACCGCCCTTCAGCGAGATCGCCGCGACGCCAGTCAGCCCCTGGAATTCCAGCCCGACCAGGGTGTCCTTGCGGATCGGCGCCGAGTTCTCGACCATCGCCAGCGCCACCACGCGGCGCGGATTGTCGAGCTTGACCGAGATCACCTCGCCTATCCGCACGCCGTTGAAGTTGACGTTGCCACCATTGCGCAGGCCCGACGCCGAGCCTTCGAAGATGATCCGCAACGGGCTGCGCGTCTTGGTGGTGTGCAGACTCTGGAACCAGAGCACGAAGCCGAGCGCGGCGACGATCACCGCCAGCACGAAGCTTCCGATCAGAAAATAATTCGCCCGCGTTTCCATTCAAACTACTCCGGTACTATGAGCCGACGACCGCACGGGCGCGCTTGCCGTGGAAATACGAGCGTAGCCAGGGGTGCTGTGAGGCTTGCATCTCGGCCATCGTGCCGGCGGCGATGATCTTGCCGTCGCCGAGGACGGCGATCCGATCGCAGGCGGTATGAAGGCTGTCGAGATCGTGAGTTACCATGAAAACGGTCAGGCCCAAAGTGCGCTGCAGCGTGCGCACCAACTCGTCGAAATCGCCGGCGCCGATCGGATCGAGGCCGGAGGTCGGCTCGTCGAGGAACACCAGTTCGGGATCCAGCGCCAGCGCGCGCGCCAGCGCCACCCGCTTGATCATGCCGCCGGACAGTTCCGAGGGAAAGCGCTCCGCCACTTCGGGCGCGAGCCCTACCATGCCGAGCTTGGCCACGGTGATTTCGTCGAGCAGGCGCTGCGACAGTTTGAGATATTCGCGCACCGGGAACTGGATGTTCTGCGCCACCGTCAGCGAGGAAAACAGCGCGCCTTGCTGGAACAGGATGCCCCATCGCCGTTCCACCGCGCGGCGCTCCTTGGCGTTGGCGGCGTCGAGATCGACGCCGAACACCTCGATCTGCCCGCTGACCTTGGGAACCAACCCGATGATGGTGCGGGTCAGCACCGATTTGCCGGCGCCGGAGGGGCCGACAAAGCCGAGAATCTCGCCGCGCTTGACGTCGAGGCTGAGCTTGTCGAGCACTTCGGTGGCGCCGAACCGCACCGAAACGTCGCGCACCCGGATGATCGCATCCGCCACTTCAATCGCCATCGTCACATTCCGATCGAAGCGAAGAAGATCGCGAACACGCCGTCCATCACGATCACGAAGAAGATGCCCTTCACCACTGACGCCGTGGTGTGGCGGCCGAGCGACTCGGCGCTGCCAGCGACCGCGAGGCCTTCGACGCAGGCGACGATGCCGATCACGATCGCCATCACCGGCGCCTTGATCATGCCGACGGTGAAATGGTCGATCGAGATCGCGTCGCGCAGTCGCAGCAGGAAGGCGTCGGGATCGACCCCGCCATACAGCCAGGCCACCAGGCCGCCGCCATACAACGCGGCGACCACGCCGAGAAAGGTCAGGATCGGCATCGCCAGCACCAAGGCCATCATCCGCGGCATGATCAGCACGTCGATCGGATCGAACCCCATGGTGCGCAGCGCGTCGATCTCCTCGCGCATTTTCATCGAGCCGAGTTCGGCGGTGTAGGCACTGCCGGAGCGGCCGGCGACCATGATGGCGACCAGCAGCACGCCGAGTTCGCGCAGCACCAGCACGCCGAGCATGTCGACCACGAACACGTCGGCGCCGAACTTGCGGAAATGGAAGATGCCCTGCTGGGCGACGATGCAGCCGATCAGGAAGGTGATCAGCATCACGATCGGCACCGCGCGCCAGCACACCTGCTCGAGATGATGCACCGTCGAGGTCAGCCGGAACGACCCCGGATGCATTACCACCCGCAGCATCCCCGCCATCACCGCGCCGGTCATCGCCACCAGGCCGACGATGGTGTCGAGGAAGCCCGCCACGCTGCGGCCAAGCCGCTCCACCGGGGCTCTCAGGCTGATCCCGCCGCGCTTCGACGGCTCGGGATCTTTCACCCGCCGCACTTCGTCGACCAGGCTGGAATAATTCGCCGACAGTCCGGCGATGGTGGCTTCCGCATCGCCCTGGGTCAGGCTGCGGCGCAGCCGCTCGATCAGCCAGGCGCCGAAAGTATCGAGCTTGGCCACCGCCGAGACATCGATGGATATATTGGGACGGGTGCCGCTCAACGCTTCGGCCTCGGCGACGATCCGCTCCAGCACCGGCGCAAACGGCGCGGTCCAGGACCCGGCGGCGCACAGCGCCAGTCCGTTGCCTCTCGCGATCTGCTCAAGCGTCGGGTTGCCGTCCAATTTCAACTCCTATGGCTTTTCCGACCCGCGGAAAAGAAATCTAACTTCCAGCCGTGCCTTGTGGGGGACCGCCGATACCAGCCATACTTGACCGCGACGAGCAACCTTTGATTCCAAAATTGTCAGATTCTGAAATGACTTCCAGCAAATTATCGCGACTGATCGCACGGATCGAAAGATGGCCGATTGCGGGCGCTTTCACGATTAGTCGCGGTTCGAAGACCGAGGCGGTGGTGGTGGTGGCGGAGATCAGCCGTGGCGGCTACGTCGGGCGGGGTGAATGCGTACCTTACGCGCGCTATGGCGAGACTCCAGATGCGACATTGGCGATGATTGAGGCGTTAGCAGGGCCGCTTGGCCGCGGAATGGATCGCCAGGCGCTGCAGGCTGCGCTGCCCGCCGGCGCCGCCCGCAACGCGCTGGACTGCGCGCTGCTCGATCTCGAGGCCAAGAGCAGCGGCGGCCGGGTCTGGGATCTGCTCGGCCGTGCCGCGCCGCGCCCCTGCACCACCGCCTATACGATTTCGCTGGGAACGCCCGAGGCGATGGCCGCCGCGGCCGCCAAGGCTGCCGGGCGGCCGCTGTTGAAGGTCAAGCTCGGCGGCACCGAGGACGGAGCCAGGATCGCGGCGGTGCGCCGGGCGGCGCCGGAATCCGAATTGATCGTCGATGCCAACGAGGCCTGGACCGCGGACAACCTCGAACAGAATCTGGCCGAATGCGCCGAGGTCGGCGTCACCCTGGTGGAGCAGCCGCTGCCCGCCGACAACGACGCGGCGCTGGCCCGGATCCGCCGGCCGATGGCGGTCTGCGCCGACGAGAGCGTGCATGATCTGGCGTCGCTCGAGGGTTTGCGCGAGCGCTATGACGCCATCAACATCAAGCTCGACAAGGCCGGCGGATTGACCGAGGCGATAGCGATGGCCGACGCGGCGCGGGCGCAGGGCTTGGAGATCATGGTCGGCTGCATGGTGGCGACCTCGCTTGCGATGGCGCCGGCGATGCTGCTGGCGCAGCAGGCCCGCTTCGTCGACCTCGACGGCCCACTGCTGCTGGCCGGCGACCGTGACGACGGGCTGCGCTACGACGGCAGCACGGTCTATCCGCCGGACCCGGAGCTTTGGGGCTGACCGCCCGCGGCGTCGGTGTCCAAACCGCGGCGCGCCAGCCAGATCACCACGGCCCCAAGCGTCGCCATCACCGCCATGCCCAGATAGACGCCCGATCCGAACCGCGCAAAGATCACGCCCGAGCCGATCGACGCGCCACACATCACAATCCCGGCAGCGGCTGTCAGATAACCCTGCGCGCTGGCCGTGACATGCGACGGCACGTGGCGGACCATCAACGTCATGGTGCCGACCTGGGTCAGCCCGAAGCTCAACCCGTGCATCAGCTGCACGCCCGCCAATAGCGCCAGTGGCGGGTCCTGCGCGGTGATCGACCAGCGCAGCGCCGCGGCGAGTCCGCCGACCACCATCATCAGCACCGGCGACAAGGTAAAGCGCGGCGACAGCGCGAACACCACGATCTCGGCGATCACCCCAAGCGCCCACAATCCGGCGATGGTGGCGCCGTCGAGCCCCGCGCTCTGCCAGGCGATTGAGCCGAACGTATAGTAGGCGGCATGGCTGCCCTGGATCAGCGCCGCGGCGCCGATCATCGCCAGAAAGCCGCGATCGCGCAGCAAAGCGCCGGCGCGGAACGGCAACGTCTCTGACTGACGCGGCGCATCGAGCGGCTGCAGCCCGAAGCCGGCCACCGCGCCGAGCGCCGCCATCGCCGCGATCACCCAGATCAGATGTGGGGCGGCGATCACGTCGGCCAACAGCCCGCAGCCGAGCGCGCCGACCACGAACGCCGCCGAGCCCCACAGCCGCAGCGGCCCGTAGTTCAGCCCATAGCGCACCACGCCCTTCAGCGCATAGCCGTCGGTGAGCGGCACCAAAGGCGTCCAGGCGCAGGCGGTGAGCGCGAACACGATCAACACCGCGACCGGTTGCTGCAGCGTGCCGAGCACCGCAAAGCCGGCGAAGGTCGCAAGCGCCGCCACGATCATCGCGCCGCGCAGCGATTGGCTGCGCTCGGCAAGCCCGGTGATCAACGGCAACAGCGTGAACCGGGTCAGCGCCGGCACCGCGATGATCAATCCGATCCACGTCGGCTCGATGCCGACCGCCTTCAGCCAGACCGGAAAGAACGGCAGATAGCTGCCGGTCAGACCGAAGATCATGCCGTAAAACAGCGCCAGCCTGCCGGCGAATCGCCGGGAGACCTCGTAGGAACTGATGGGGATTTGTGCGGTCGGCGGCATCAATTCAATTGCGATTCGCTGCGGTTCATGGTGATCGTTAGCGTAACGCGCCCGAATTTGCGTCAACGAGTTGGCAATGCCCGAAGAAGCTTTCGCCCTGTCGCCGATCTCCGCCCGTGCGTCGCTGCCCAGCGAGGCCGATTACGAGGCGATTCGCGAAGCCTTCATGGAGACCGCGCGGGGCCGCTGGTTCCTCGGGGAGTATGCCAAGCGCAACCGCAACGCCGACACCCGCATGGTGCTCGACGCGGTGTCGCGGATCGAACAGACCATCGCGGCGCAAAAGCAATCCCCGGCCAGCGGCTTGGTGGAGTCGCTGAGCCGCATCAGCGCGCTGATCGCTGACGCCAAGGCCGGCGCCGCGCAGGCGCTGCCGGATCCCGGCGAAATCCTCGCCGGGGCGCGCGAAGGCGCGCGCGTCACCCGCGAAGTCGCCTCGGCGCTGCGCGACTGCGGCGCCGATCGCCGAATCTGCGATCTGCTCGACGCCCAGGTCGCCGCGATCGAGACCGGCCATCGCCAGATTGCCGCGGTCGGGGCGCGCGACGCCGTGCTGGCGGCGTTCGATCGGCTGATGCAGCAGATCGTCGATCTGGCCAGCATCGCCCCGAGCAAGCCGCCATCCGCGCGACCGGCGCCGTCACCCGCGACGCCAGCGCCGCCGTCTGCGACCGTGCACGCCATGAGCGAGGCCCGCGCCCCGGTCGCCGAGCCAGCGCCGGCCGAACAACCGCCCGCCGCCACCGCCGCCCCGCCGGTGGCGCGCGCGCCAGCCGCGCCCGCAACGCCGACGCCGCCCGCGACGCCCGCCCCCGCCACGCCGGCCCCCGCACTGAGCGCCCCCGCCACGTCGGAGCGTGCCGAACCGGCGGCCTTGACGGCCGCCGCCGCGCCAGCGCGCGAGCCAGAGCTTGCGGTGCCGCGCGAGGCGCCGCAGCCCGCCAAGCCGCAAGCGGCGCCCGCGCCGCGCGACGCCGTCGCCGGCGATGACATGGCCGTCGATGACATGGCGGCTGCGGCGATCGCCACGGGCGCAGCCGCGATGGCCGCCCAGACGCCCGTCACCCACGAGGTCCCGACGCTGGACCAGATCGTCGCCGACGAATCCGCCGATGAGGCCGCGACCGCCTATGATATCGCCGTGCTCGACATGGTGGCGCAGGAGATGGCGGTCCCCGAGCCGGAGCTGCCGGCGGCACGGGTCGCCGCAGCCTCGGAGCAACCGGCGGAGATCGAGGCCGCGCTGGCCGAGATCGCCATGGCCGAGGCGGCGATGAGCGACATGCCGTCGACCGAGACGGCGATCATGGAGAGCGCTCCGCCCGCGCCACTCGCGCCGCAGCCGGCCGCGCCGCCTGCCCCGCCGATCGCCACGGCAATGCCGGCGGTGAGCCAGGACGAAGCGGCTCCGGTCGGCCCTGGCGCGGCGACGATGTCCGCCGCCGAGCCGGCCTCGCTCGGCGCCGCGCTGATCGCGCGCGGCATGGTGCGCAAACCGCTGGGCTCCGGCATCGATCCGTTGGCGGCGATCCGGCGCATGACCCAGGCCGAAAAGCTGGCGTTCTTTTCCTGAGATTCTTGCCCGAGATTCTCGCCTGAGATTCTTGACCGAGATTATTGCCCGAGATTATTGCCCGAGATTATTGCCTGAGCTTTGCCGTCCTGAGGGATCGTGTCCCGGACGCCGAGCAGCGCGCTCGCGCTGCGAGGCGAGCCGGGACCGTTCCAAGCGCTGCCTTCGTAACGGCCCCGGCTCTGCAGCGCACCACGCCGCAAGCGCGGCGTAGTGCACTGCGTCCGGGGCACGAGTCTCAGAGAGATTTTGGCGCGCAACTACAGCAGGATGACGTTTCTTCGAATCGTCATCCTGCTGTAGTTTTTTGATTGAGCATGGTGTTTTCCGAAAACCGAGATCCACTTTTCGGGGTCATGCTCTAACCTTGAATCAGCCGGGCGAACACGTCGGCGTCGACATTGCCGCCCGACAGCACGATCGCCACGGTCTTGCCGCGGGGCTCGATCGCCCCCGACAGCAGCGCCGCCAGCGCCACCGCGCCGCCCGGCTCGACCACCAGCTTCAATTCGCGGAACAGCAACGCCACCGCGGCGCCGACCTCGGCGTCCGAGGCGGTGACGCCGCGCGCCAGCAGCCGCTGGTTGATGGAAAACGTCAGCTGCCCCGGTATCGCCGCCATCAGCGCGTCGCAGATGGTGCGCTCGGTGGCGTGATGCGCCTGCCGCTGCCCGGCCTGCAACGAGCGGGCGAGATCGTCATAGCCTTCCGGCTCGGCGCAGATGATGGTGGCCTGCGGGCAACGCGCGCGCACCGCCACGGCAGTGCCCGCCATCAAGCCGCCGCCGGACGCCGGCGCCACCACGATATCGGGCACAAGCCCCAGCGCCGCCAGATCCTCGGCGATTTCGCGGCCCACCGTGCCCTGGCCGGCGATCACCTTGAGATCGTCATAGGGCGGCACCAGCGTGGCGCCGCGGCTTTCCGCGATGCCGCGGGCGATGGCTTCGCGATCCTCGCGGTCGCGATCGTACAGCACCACCTTAGCGCCGTAGGCCAACGTGCGTTCGCGCTTCGACAACGGCGCATCCGCCGGCATCACGATGGTGGCCTGCATGCCGAGGATCTGCGCCGCGGCGGCAACGCCCTGGGCATGATTGCCGGAGGAGAACGCCACCACGCCGCCGCTGCGCGCCTCCAGCGGGATCGACGACAGCTTGTTGAAGGCGCCGCGAAATTTGAACGAGCCGGTCCGCTGCAGCATCTCCGGCTTCAGAAACACCCGCGCCCCGGTGCGCTCGTCGAGCGCCGGCGATGATAGCAACGGGGTACGCACCGCATAGGGCGCAAGGACCACGGCGGCCGCGTCGATATCCGCGGAGCTGACCGGCAGTAGCTTCAGAACATCTGTCATCGGCGATGTGTATCGCGCCGCGCAAGGCGCGAGCAAGTCTCAATCGCGCCGCAGCATCGCGCGCCGCAACATCACGCCGAGACTTGCGGGCGCCGCCACGCTCTTGCCGCCCGCCCGCTTTCCATCAGTTGCGCGGTGGCGACGTTGTCGATGAAGGCGGCGGCCGAGGCTTCCCAGGTTTGCGTCAGCGCGAATTCCTGACAGGCCTGCCGCGACAATTGCAGCGCCGACAGGCAGGCGGTGCGCAGATCGTCGTTCAACGCCCCCACCGGCGCGGTTCCGATCACGTCGCGCGGCCCGGTCACCGGAAACGCCGCGACCGGCACGCCGCTGGCCAGCGCTTCGAGGATCACCAGCCCGAAGGTGTCGGTCTTGCTGGGAAACACGAACACGTCGGCCATCGCATAGGCTTGCGCCAAGGCTTCGCCCTGCAGCGCCCCGAGAAACACTGCGTCGGGATAGCTGCGCTGCAGCCCGGCGCGCGCCGGGCCGTCGCCGACCACCACCTTGGTGCCCGGCAATTGCAGGTCGAGAAACGCCTCGAGGTTCTTCTCCACCGCGACCCGGCCGACGCAGAGAAACAACGGCCGCGGCAGATCGCAGGACACCGTGCGCGGATGGAACAGCTTGGTATCGACGCCGCGCGGCCACAGCACCACATTGCGGAAGCCGCGGCCGCGCAACTCGTCGGCCAGCGCCGGCGTCGCCGCCATCACCGCTTGGCTCAGCCCATGGAAGCGGCGCAGCCAGGCCCAGATCCAGGACTCCGGAATCGGAAACCGCGCCGAGATGTATTCCGGAAAGCGGGTGTGGAAGCTGGTGGTGAAGCGCAGGCCGCGCTTGCGGCAATAGCGCCGCGCCGCGATGCCGATCGGGCCTTCGGTGGCGATGTGGATGAAATCGGCGTGCGCCTCGCCGATCAGCCGCGCGATCTTGCCCGGGCCCGGCAGGGCGACGCGCAGGTCCGGATAGCTCGGCAGCCCGATGGTTCGGAACGATTGCGGGGTGATGAAGCTGACGTCGACGCCGAGCGACTTCGCGGCCTCGGCCATCATCGTCAGCGTGCGCACCACGCCGTTGACCTGCGGATGCCAGGCGTCGGTGGCGACCAGAATACGCATTCAGGCGGCCTGCGCGGCGACCGGCGGCGCGAGCAACGCCCGCGTCGAGGTCTCATGCGTCCAGGTGATGATTTCGAAACGGCCGTCTTCGTTCTCGGCGAGCGCGGTGCAGCTTTCCACCCAGTCGCCGCAATTCATGTAGCGCACGCCGTGGTCGTCGCGGATCGCCGCGGTGTGGATGTGGCCGCAGATCACGCCGTCGGCGCCGTGACGCCGCGCCTCGCCGGCCAGCGTCTCTTCGAACGCGCCGATGTAGTTGACGGCGTTCTTGACCTTCAGCTTGGCCCATTTCGACAACGACCAGTACGGCACCCCGAACAAACGCCGGAACGCGTTGACCAGCCGGTTCATCTTGATGGCGAAGTCGTAGGCCTTGTCGCCGAGATGGGCGAGCCAGCGCGCGTTCTGCACCACGAGGTCGAACATATCGCCGTGGATTACCAGATAGCGGCGGCCGTCGGCGCCCTCGTGCACCGCGCTCTCCACCACCTCGATGCCGCCGAAATGCGTACCGTAATAGTTGCGCAGGAATTCGTCGTGATTGCCGGGCACGTAGATGATGCGAGCGCCCTTGCGCGCCTTGCGCAGCAGCTTCTGCACGAAGTCATTGTGCGACTGCGGCCAGTACCAGCTCGATTTCAACGCCCAGCCGTCGACGATATCGCCGACCAGGTAGATGGTGTCGGCATCGTGGACGCGGAAGAAATCCAGCAGTTTGGCGGCTTGGCAACCGCGCGCGCCGAGGTGGACATCGGAGATGAATAAGGTGCGAAAGCGCCGTTCCGGACCCTCGTCGCTCATGGCGTCACGTCCCATCTGCAGCTGCTGCCGCGGTCGGCAGCGGGATGACGCTCACGCCGCCAGCGGCGCAGGCGTCCGTTCAAAACACACCAGTGTGTAGATGCCGAACGGCGCGATCTTGCGCCGCTCGACCAGAATGGCGTCCTTGTTGGACTGCGCCCAGGCCTGCAGCCGGGCGAACGGGAATTCCGGGCGCAGGCCGAGCCCGCGGGTGCGTTGCGCGGTCCAGCGCTCCACCGCGGCAGCGACGCCGACCTCGGAATACAAATGGTTGACCAGGATGATGCGGCCGCCCGGCTTGACCACGCGGTGGCACTCCGACAGCACCTTCTCCGGGTTCGCCACCAGCGTGATGACGAACTGCGCCACCACGCAGTCGAAGGTCGCGTCGGGGAACGCCATGCGGTGCGCATCCATCACCTGGACGCCCTTAACCCACGGATAGCGCCCGGTCGCCATCTTGGCGCGGGCCTTTTCCAGCATCGGCTCGCACAGATCGATGCCGGTGATCTCGGTGGTTGAGTCGTAATCGTCGAACGACAGTCCGGTGCCGACGCCGACCTCCAAGATCTTGCCGCCGAGCGAGCGCGCCTCGGCCGCCGCGGCGCGGCGGCCCTTCAGCATCACCGGCCCGCAGATCGCGTCATAGATCGGCGCCCAGCGGGCATAAGCGGTCTCAACGATGGATTTATCGAGGTCGGGAGTCATCATTTCGCAAGATCTGCCGTCGAATCGAAGTTCATTTTCATGATTTTGGGATAGCAGCCCAGTGCGACGGACAGACGACAGCGGCCGGCGCCAAGCCGGTCGCCGCCGCCGTTCAGCTCAGCAATTCGGTGGATAACGCCTAAACTTGGTCGAAGGCGTGGAAGTGGTGGATCGGGCCATGACCGTGCCCGACCTGCAGCCGGTCTCCGGCGGCGATCGCCGCGCCGACGAAGGCCTTGGCGGTGCGCACCGCGGTTTCCAGATCGGCGCCCTTGGCGAGTTCCGCGGCGATCGCCGAGGACAACGAGCAGCCGGTGCCGTGGGTGTTGTTGGTCGCGATCCTTGGCGCCGGCAGCGCCAAGGTGCCTTTGGCGGTCACCAGATAGTCGGTGCTCGACGGCCCCTGGCCGTGGCCGCCCTTGATCAGCACCGCGCCGCAGCCCAGCGCCAACAGCCGGCGGCCCTGGCCCTCGATCTCGCCGACGCTGGTGGCGACCGCCTCGTCCAGCAAAGCCGCGGCTTCCGGCAGGTTCGGGGTGATGAGCTGCGCGCGGGGCAGCAACAGGCTGCGCAGCGCCTCGATGGCCTCCGCCGCCAGCAGGTGAGCGCCGGAGGTGGCGACCATCACCGGATCGAGCACGACGATGCGCGGCGACCAGCGCGCAAGGCCGGTGACGATCGCCTCGATCGCCCCGCGTTGCGACACCATGCCGATTTTCACCGCCTTGACGTCGAGATCGTCGAACACCGCGTTGATCTGCGCGGTGATGAAATCCGCCGGCACGTCGTGCACCGCGGTCACCCCCTTGGTGTTCTGCGCGGTCAAGGCGGCGATCACCGAGGCGCCGTAGACGCCGAGCGCCGCGAAGGTCTTCAGATCGGCCTGAATGCCGGCGCCGCCGCTACTGTCGGAACCGGCAATGGTGAGGGCGATCGGTTGGGTCATCATTGGCTCGTGCGACGCGGTGGCATCAAGGGTTCCGGGGGGTCGTATCCTGCCGCGTGGGCTGCGGCAAGCTCGCTTGCCACGGGGAGTGGATTTTGGCTTGATGCGGCGGCGTCACGCCCCGGAGAGACAACGATGATTCCCTTCTTTGTGCAGTTCAAATGCAAGCTCGGCCAATCCTATGCGGTCGCCAATGCGCTGGCGGAGGCCGAGATCGCATCTGAGATCTACTCCACCGCGGGCGATTACGATTTGCTGGTGAAGTTCTACGTCGATCGCGACACCGACATCGGCCATTTCATCGCCGAAAAGGTCCAGGTGATCCCCGGCATCCAGGACACCCACACCATCATCACCTTCAAGGCGTTCGGGGGGAAATAGCCGTAAATGCCGCGAAGCCGATATGGCACTTCGCTCACCACGTCATGGCCGGGCTCGTCCCGGCCATCCACGGAAACAGCCAGCGCGTCGCTCGTGGGCGTGGATGGCCGCGACGAGCGCGGCCATGACGCGGAGAGGCCTGCGAATCTTCGAGACGCCGCCAGCGTAGGAAGCACGATTGAATTTTCAGGCAGCTCTGCGGATGACGGCTGAGCATTGCGTTCGGCGCAGCGCGCCGCAGTCCTTGGCGCGCATCCGGCTCATTCCTTCTTGGTCCGCGGCGGCCGCGGCGGGCCGTCGACCGGCGGCAGCGATTTCAGATAGACCGCCATCGCCGCGCGATCCTCCGCGCTCAATTGCGAGGTGTTGCGGATCACCCGCGCCATCGAGCCGCCGGCGGTGTCGCCCTCCGGGGTCTGCCCGGTCTCGAGGAAATAGCCGATATCCTTGTCGCTCCAGTCGGCGAGGCCCTTTTGGGTGATGTTCGGCACGAAGCCTTGGCCCTCCGGATTGGGGCCGCCGGCGAAGCGCTGCGCCGCGACGATGCCGCCAAGAAAGTTCCGCGGGCTGTGGCATTCGGCGCAATGCCCGAGACCGTTGACCAGATAGGCGCCACGATTCCATTGCGCGCTCTGCGCCGGGTCCGGCGTGAACGGCTTGCCGTCGAGGAACAGCGCTTTCCAGATCCCGACGCCGCGGCGGATGTTGAACGGAAACGGCAGCTCATGCCCGGGTGCCCGGCCGGCGACCGCGGGCAGCGTTTTCAGATAGCCGAACAGGTCGCGGACGTCGTCGAGCCTGGCGCGCTGGTAGGAGCCGTAGGGAAACGCCGGATAGTAGTGCGTCCCCTCCGGCGAAGTGCCTTTCAGCACCGCGGTGGCGAAATCGGCCTCGTTCCAGCCGCCGATGCCGTCGGCCGGGTCCGGCGAGATGTTCGGCACGTGGAAGGTGCCGAACGGCGAGGGGATCGCCAGCCCGCCGCCGAGCTTGGTGCGATCCGACTGCCCGGGCGTGGCGTGGCACGACGCGCAGCCGCCGGCGTTGAATACGGTCTGGCCGTTGGCGAGGTCGGGGCTGCGCGGCGGCAATTCGCCGGCCGGTAGCCGCGCCGGGATGGTCAGCCACCAGAACGCCGCGACACCGATGATTGCGATCGCAAGCGCGCCGCGAACGATTGATTTCCGCACCGTCATTCCGTTTCAGGAGAAACCGATCTCAGGCCGTCATGAGGCAACGCCAGCGCGTCGCGCCATGACGGCCGAAAGGTTGCCCGCCGGGTTAAGTGTTCTTCAGCCGGAACGTTTCGTGGCAGCCGCTGCATTCCTTGCCGATCGCTTGAACCGAGACCTTCAGCGTGTCGACATCCTTGATCTTGGCCTTGGCGTCGGCGACCGCCTTGGTGAAGCTGGCGATATGGGCGTCGAAATCGGCGCGGCTGTCCCAGATCTTCGGCGACGACGAATAATCGCTGTCGGCCGGCTTCAGGCCCTTGACGCTGGCGGGAAACAGCGTCGGCAGTTTCTTGGCGGTGTCTTCGAACTGCGCCAGCGCCGCATTGACCGCGGCTTGATCGTAGGGCTTCTCACCCTTGGCGATCGGCGCCAGCACGGTGGCGAGATTCTTGCCGTTGCCTTTCATCAGCATCTGGGTCTGGTTGACCAGATCCTGCTGCGCGACGACCACGCTGGCGCCGAGGACCAAGCTCCCGATCACGATGGCGGTTCGTAACATTCAATCGCTCCCTGCTGATTCCGATCGGCGATCGGACAAATTCTCGACGCGACGGCTGCCGCTCGCGTGCTCACGCGGCGACACCGCTGCGGGCGCAAGCGCTACCAGAAAACGCTCGCTCCGCCACTGCGGCGAAATGCGCGGCAAATCCTTGTCGCCCCATGATCGTACCATTGCTGTGACGATCTCGTTCAATCGTGCGTGAGCGCGAACTACAGCCGATGCTGCCGTTCGTGGTCGCGGATCGCCATCCACACCCGCTCCGGGGTCGCCGGCATGTCGATCGAATCGATATGATAGTCCCGCCACAGGCCGTCGATGATGGCGTTGACCACCGCCGGGCATGAGCCGATCGCGCCGGCCTCGCCCGCGCCCTTGACCCCGAGCGGATTGGTCTTGCAGGGCACGTTGTGGGTTTCGAACGTGATCGGCGCGCCGTCGGCGGCGCGCGGCAGCGCGTAGTCCATGAAGCTGCCGGTGATCAGCTGGCCGTCCTGCGGATCGTACACCGCCTGCTCCATCAACGCCTGGCCGATGCCCTGCATGGTGCCGCCATGCACTTGGCCGGCGAGCAGCAGCGGATTCAGCGTGACGCCGAAATCGTCGACGATGACGTAGTTGACGATGGCGATCTTGCCGGTGGCGGGATCGATCTCGACCTCGACCAGATGCGTGCCGTTCGGATAGGTGCCGTCGGCGCTGGAGAACTTGTCGCTGGTGGCGAGCTTGGCCGGATCGACGCCCGGACGTTTGGCGAGGTCGGCGAACGAAATCGAGCGGTCGGTGCCGGCGACCCGCACCGTGCCGTCGCTGATCTCGAGGTCGGCGGCGCCGGCCTCCAGCGCGTCGGCGGCGATCTCGCGCAGGTTGGCGCCGAGTTTGCGGGTGGCGCGTTCGACGGCGACGCCGCCCGACGGAATCGAAGCCGAGCCGCCGGTGCCGAGCCCGGTGGCGATCTGGTCGGTGTCGCCCTGCACGATGTGGACGCGCTCCGGCTGAAGGCCGAATTGTTCGGCGACGATCTGCGCATAGGCGGTCTGATGGCCCTGGCCGCTGGATTGGGTGCCGATCAGGATGGTGACGTCGCCATTCGAGTCGAGCCGCAGATTGGCGGTCTCCTCGCCCATGGTGCCGCAGACCTCGACGTAGGACGCGAGCCCGATGCCGCGCACCAGGCCTTGCTTCTTGGCAGCCTTGGCGCGCCGCGGGAAATCCTTCCAGTTGCCGACCTCCATCGCGCGTTTCAGATGCGCGGCGAAGTCGCCGGAATCGTAAACCTTGCCGGTGGCGGTGGTGTAGGGCATCGCGCGGGGCGGGATGAAATTCTTGCGGCGGATCGCGTCCGGCGTCATCCCGAGCTTGCGCGCCGCGGCATCGACCAGCCGTTCGATCACATAGGCCGCCTCGGGGCGCCCGGCGCCGCGATAGGCGTCGACCGGCACGGTGTTGCTGAACACCGTACGCACCCGGCAGTGAAACGTCTTGATGTCGTACAATCCAGGCAACATCCCGGCGCCGCCGAACGGAACGTAGGGGCCGAAGGTCGACAGATAGGCGCCCATGTCGCCGATCAGGTCGACGTCCATGGCGAGAAACTTGCCGTCCTCGGAAAGCGCCATCCGGGCTTTGGTGACGTTGTCGCGGCCCTGCGCGTCGCCGACGAAATGATCGGCGCGGTCGGCGGCCCATTTCACGCTGCGGCGCAGTTTTCGCGCAGCGAAGCCAGCCAGCGCGTATTCGCGATAGGGAAACAGCTTGGTGCCGAAGCCGCCGCCGACGTCGGGGCAGATCACCCGCATCTTATCGACCGGGATCTTCAGCACGGTCTGGCACAGAATGTCGCGCAGCCGATGGCTGCCCTGGCTGCCGATGGTCAGCGTCAGGTGATCGCGCTTGGCATCGTATTCGGCGACCACCGCGCGGGTTTCCATGTAGTTGGTGATGATGCGCGGGTTGACGATGTTGATCTCGGCGATGGCATGCGCCTTGGCGAACACCGCATCGGTCGCGGCCTTGTCGCCGATCGGCACGTCGAACAGCACGTTGCCGGGAAATTGCGGCCAGACCTGCGGGGCGTCGGGCTTCACCGCGTTGACCACGCCGACCACGGCGGGCAGCGGCGTCCACTCCACCTCGATCGCCTCGAGCGCGTCGCGCGCCTGGGGCAAGGTTTCCGCCACCACGAACGCCACCGCGTCGCCGACGTGGCGCACCTCGCCTTGCGCCAGGATCGGATAGTCCGGCGCCTTGAACGGATTGTCCGGCAGATTGAACAAGCAGGGCAGACCGCCGAGTTCCTTGACGTCGTCCCCGGTCAGGATGGTCAGCACGCCGGGGCGCGTGCGGGCGCGGTCGGCATCGATGGTGAACGTGGCGTGGGCGTGCGGCGAGCGCAGCATCAGCGCATAAGCGGTGGCCTGCGGCGCATGATCGTCGGTGTAGCGGCCCTTGCCGCGAAGCAGCGCGTCATCCTCCTTGCGACGCACGCTGTGACCGACGCCGAATTTGATGGGAGCCATTGTTCCTCCGGTTGGCTGCGAGGCCTTTTCGACCATATTGCAGCGGATCGTCAGGCGGCGCAAACGGCATTCGCGCCCTAGCGCAGCCAAGGCAGCCGGCAAACAAAACGGGTGTGCCGACAGCGCCGGCACACCCGTTTGGGATTCTCAATCGGCGGATCGCCTTACGGCGATCAGGCCGGCATCAATAGGGGCAGATCACCCGGCCCCAACGGCGGCTGTAGTAACAGCCCGGCCTGACGATCGGCGCGCCGTAGAAGCCGTAACCGCGACCGCGGCCCCAGCCACGTCCGCCGCCACGATAGAAGCCGCCACCGCGATAGCCGCCGCCGCGATAGAAGCCACCGCCGCGACCGCGGCCGCGCTGGGCGGATGCAGAGCTGGTGCTGGCGGCCAGCAACACCGCCGAGGTGCCGACGATGCTGACGCAATAAATGCCGACGAGCGCGATCGCTGCGAGGCAGCGCGCGAGAATGCTGCGGGGGACATTCTGAGCCATTGTTAAAATCTCCGGTCGAGCACTGGAACCGTGGTCGTCGTCCCCAACGTGAAGGCGCGAGACAGGCCGTCCGTCAGTGCATTCCAAATCAGCCTTGGTGTGTCTGTAGCCTCGCCTACCAGAGTAAGATCAAGCCGCTCCGGTGGTCAAGCTTGGATTAGACGTGAACGTTCGTTCAGACAGTTGAGAACAGTGGAACGAACCGTATCGCGGCTCGCTGTGCTATGCAGCACGATGAATGCGGCGAAAAGATTTTTTGCGATCGAGCAACCGCTGCCCAGCTTCGCGCAACCAAAGATTGGTTAGAGCGTTGCGCCCGGCGCGCTATAAGCAACGCGACGGCGGTTTTCGTCGCGCCCTCCCCTGCCCTGCAGCGAGTATGGTACTTGGCTGCCGCGGCCTTTCCTCAGAAGACGGTTCATGGCCAAGCAGCACAACTACATTCTCGGGCTCAACACCTATGACCACGACGTCAGCGCATGCCTGTTGCGCGACGGCGAGATCGTGGTCGGCATCGCCAAAGAACGGATCACCCGCGAGAAGCACGCCAGCGGCTTCTACAAGCAGGCGATCGACTATTGCCTGGCCGCCGAGGGCATCGCGCTCGCCGACGTCGATCTGGTGGTGCGCAACTGCTACATCCTGCCGGTGCCGGAAATGGAGGAGCGGCTGGCCTATCAGGACATGCCGGGGTTCCTGCCGGAATATGAGCGGGCCGAGGCCGCGGCGCATCCGTGGTATCGCAGCAAGTCCGCCAAGGTGATGACGATCTCGCACCATCTGGCACACGCCTACAGCGCGTTCGCGGTGTCGCCGTTCGACGAGGGCGCGATCATGATCGTCGACGGCGTCGGCAGCTATCGCTCCGACGTCATGGAGCCGTTCCCCGCCGCCGACACCGCGACACCCTTGGCGCGCGAATCGGAAAGCTAC
Organism: Rhodopseudomonas palustris BisB18; assembly: GCF_000013745.1. GTDB lineage: Bacteria > Pseudomonadota > Alphaproteobacteria > Rhizobiales > Xanthobacteraceae > Rhodopseudomonas_A > Rhodopseudomonas_A palustris_F. Next base: position 1,564,033 of record NC_007925.1, on the reverse strand, counting down.
TACACGTTCAGCGGTACCAGGCTGGACTGCGTGAAGAAGGTCTGGATGGAGCCCGACCGCGGCTTCTTCAGCGACGAATTCACCAACATGCCCGGGCTCGGCGCGCTGTACAGCCGGGCTTCAACCTACATCTTCGGCGACTGGAACAAATGCGGCGAGCTGATGGGGCTCGCGCCCTACGGCCGCCGCGATCAGGTCAAGCCGCTGCTGCAGATCGAGGACAACGTGCTGAGCGTGCCGCGCTGGACCGCCGAACTGAACCAGCCCTATGTCGTCGACCGCCCCGGCAAGTGGGAAGACAGCCCGTCGATGCGGCATTGGGAAGACCTCGCCTGGCGGGTGCAGGACGACACCGAAAAGGTGCTGCTGGCGCGGGCGCGCTGGCTGCGCGAAACCACCGGCGCCAAGAACCTGGTGATCGCCGGCGGCGTGGCGCTGAACTGCGTCGCCAACGGCCGGCTGGCGCGCGAGGCCGGCTTCGACAATGTCTGGATCCAGCCCGCCGCCGGCGACGACGGCATCGCCATCGGCTGCGCCTATTACGGCCTGCACGCGATCCAGCAACAGCCGCGCAGCTTCGAGATGAAGCACTCCTACATTGGAAAAACCTATCCCGAGGCCGAGGTCGCGGCTGCGACGCAGCGGCTGATGGTGCGGGCGCAGACCGAGGCGGTGCGCCACGACGACATCTGCGCAGTGACGGCGAAACTGCTCTCCGAGCAGAAGGTGATCGGCTGGTTTCAGGGCGGCTCGGAATTCGGCCCGCGCGCGCTCGGCAACCGCAGCCTGATCGCCGATCCGCGGCGGCCGGAGATGAAGGACATCCTCAACAGCCGGGTCAAGCACCGCCAGCCGTTCCGACCGTTCGCGCCGATCGTGCTGGAAGAGCGCGCCGACGAGATCTTCGAGGGCAAAGGCGATTCACCATTCATGCTGATGGCGAAAACGGTGCGGCCGGAATGGCGCGACAAGATCCCGGCGATCGTTCACGTCGACGGCACCGCGCGGATCCAGACCGTGGCGGAGGCGACCAACCCGAAGCTGTATCGGCTGTTGAAGGAATTCGAGGCGCTGACCGGGGTGCCGGTGCTGGTCAACACCTCGTTCAACGTCAAGGGCGAGCCGATCGTGGAGACGCCGCGCGACGCCGTGATCTGCTTCCTTACCACCGGGATCGATCATCTGGTGCTGCACGACACGCTGGTGTCGAAGACCAAGGCGCATCGCTTCGTGGCGCCGCTGGTCAAGGTCTATATGGACGCAGCCAGCATGGTGCTCGGCAATCTGAAATAGCCGCGGCCAAAGCCGTCAGCCGCGCAGCAGCGCGCGCAGCCAGCGGGTGCCGAACAGCAACAGAATCGCCGCGCCATAGACCAGCGCGCCGACGCCGATCAACAGCGCCAGCGCGGCCTCGTCGCGCAGCGCGCTGAGCTGCGCCAGATAAGGCGCGGCGTACCGCGCGGTCGCCCACAACGCGGCACCAAGCAGCAGGCCCACGGCGACAAACTTGGCGATCGCCAGCGTCAGCGCGCGGTCGATCTCGAGATAGCCGGCGCGCACCGCGAAGCCGATCACCAGCAACAGATTAATCCAGGCGCCGACCGCGGTGGCCAGCGCGAGGCCAACCTGCGCCAGCGCGCCGACCAGCGCCACCTTCAGCGCGACGTTGACTGCGATCCCGGTCAGCGCCGCCTTCATCGGGGTCGCGGTGTCCTTGCGGGCGTAGAACGGCGCCACCGCGCTGCGGATCAGCACGAACGGCACCAGCGCGATGGCATACGCAGCCAGCGTCGCGCCGGCCGCCACCGCGTCCGCCTTGGTAAAGGCGCCGCGCGCAAACATCGCCCGCATGATGACGTCCGGCACGGTGAGGAACGCCGCCACGAACGGCACCGAGAACAGCAGCGTGAATTCGAAGGCGCGGCGCTGCGACGCCTTGGCGCCGACGTCGTCGCCGGAGGTCAGCTGCCGCGACATTTCCGGCAGCAGCACGGTGCCGATGGCAATGCCGATCACCCCAATCGGCAGCTGATTGAGCCGGTCGGCGTAGTACAGCGCCGACAGCGCGCCGGCCGGTAGAAATGTGGCGATGATGGTGTCGGCGAACAGTGCGACTTGCGTGCCCATCGAGCCCAGCGTCGCCGGCCCCAGCGCGCGGAAAAAGCCGCGGACGTCGAGATCGAGCTTCGGCATCGCAAACCGCGGCAACCCGCCATGCCGCGACAGATCGCCGGCCAGCAGGACATATTGCAGGAAGCCGGAGATCAGCACGCCCCAGGCGGCGGCGTGGCCGGCGCTGGGAAATAACGCCGCCAGCGCCAGCGTCGCCATCATCGAGATGTTGAGAAAGATCGAGGCGGCGGCCGCGGAGGCAAAGCGCTGCATCACGTTGAGCATGCCGCCATACAGCGTCACCAGCGTGATCAGCAACAGATAGGGAAAGGTGATCCGGGTCAGATCGATCGCCAGTGCCCGCTGCGCCGGATCGTCGGAGAACCCCGGCGCCAGGATGCTCATCATCTGCGGCATAAAGAACAGCGCTATCACCAGCAGCAGCAACTGCGACGCGAACAGCAGCGTGAAGATGCGGTCGGCGAACAGCCGCGCCGAAATCTCGCCGCGTTCGCCGCGGACATGCGCATAGGCCGGCACGAAGGCGGCGTTGAAGGCGCCCTCGGCGAAGATCGCGCGGAAATGATTGGGCAGCCGCAGCGCCACGAAGAACGCGTCGGCGATCGGCCCGGCGCCGAGAATCGCCGCCAGCATGATATCGCGCGCGAAGCCGGTGAGCCGCGACAACAGGGTAAAGCCGCCGACGGTGAAGATACGCCTGAGCATCAGCCGCTTCTACAGCATCAAGGGAAGATGCAAAACCGCGATTTGGGGAATATTGGAAATCCGCCTGCCAACACCATTCCGCTCGGTCAACGGGATCGGCGGTCACGCTTTGAATGCCAAGCGGATCGACGCCCCCAATATCCCCGAAAACCCGCACCCTCTCCGCGTCATGGCCGGGCTTGTCCCGGCCATCCACGGATACGGGTTACGCCTCGCTCGTGGGCGTGGATGCCCGGAACAAGTCCGGGCATGACGGGGCTAATTGCGCGCCCAAATAACTCAGTGCGCGATCTTGGCAATCGGGACTCACCCTAACCGCGCACAGCACACCAGTGACGCTACGCCAGCGCGTCGCGCACCGCGGCGATCACCCGGTCCTGGGTCGGGGCGTCGAGATAGGCGTGCACCGGCAGGCTGATGACGTCGGCGGACAGTTCCTCGGCGACCGGCAGACCGCCATCGACGACCGGATACTTCGCGTAAGCCGTCTGCATATGCATCGACTTCACGTAATACACCGCGCTCGGCACGCCCTGCGCCTTGAGCTTCGCGGCGAAGCCGTCGCGGTCGGTGCCGTTCGGCAGCCGGATGGTGTAGCAGGCCCAGATCGAGTGATTGCCCTCGGTCACGCGCGGCACGGTGACGATGTTGCCGAGGCTTTGCGCGTAGCGCTCCGCGACCTTGTTGCGGGCTGCGATCTCGTCGTCGAAGATCTTCAGCTTCTCGATCAGCACCGCGGCCTGGATGGTGTCGAGCCGGCCGGTGAGGCCGAGCCGGACGTTGTCGTATTTGTCGCTGCCCTGGCCGTGCACCCGGATGCTGCGCAAGCGCTCGGCGAGCGCGTCGTCGTCGGTGAAGATCGCGCCGCCGTCGCCGTAGCAGCCGAGCGGCTTGGCCGGAAAGAAGCTGGTCGCGGTGGCGAGCGCCAATGTGCCGATCCGCCGGCCCTGGTAGGTGGCGCCGAAGCCTTGCGCGGCGTCGTCGAGCACGAACAGGCCTTCGGCCGCGGCGACCGCGGCGATCGCGTCATGATCGGCGGGCTGGCCGAACAGATCGACCGGGATGATCGCCTTCGGCTTCAGGCCGAGCCGCTTCGCGGTGGCGATGCCGCGCTTCAGCGATTCCACGTCCATGTTGTAGGTGACCGGATCGACGTCGACGAATACCGGCGACGCTCCGGTCAGCGCCGCGGCCTCGCCGGTAGCGCAGAAGGTGAAGGAGGGGCAGAACACCGCGTCGCCGGGGCCTATGCCCTGCGCCAACAGCACCATCAGCAGCGCATCGGTGCCGCTGGCGCAGCTGATGACGTGCTTGGCGCCGGTGTAGGCGGCGAGTTCGGTCTCGAGCTGGGTGACTTCCGGGCCGCTGACGAATTGGCAATGCGTCAACACCCGGCCGACCGCCTCGTCGATCGCGGTGCCTAGCCTTCGGCGCTGCGCGCCGATGTCGATGAAAGCCACGGGGTCGGGTCGGATATGCTGATTCATGACGCCCTATTACGATTGGGGTGGGATGATCCGCGCGCCGGCGCCGATGCTGAGCAAGGCCGGCGCGCGTGTTGGCCGGTGGCGGTTAGCCGGCGGCGCGGCGCGGCGCCTTGCGGAAGGTCGCAGCGGCAGGCACGGCGCGCGACTCCAGGCACTTGATCGCGATTTCCAGGCTGGCGACGCCCTCTTCGCCGGTCACCGCGGCGGGGCCGCCAGTCCGAACCGACTCGACGAAGGCGATCAGCTCGGCGCGCAGCGGTTCGTCGTGACCGACCGGCAGATGCCGCATCGAGTAGCTGCCGTCGGGCTGGAAGCCGAAGCATTCGGTGACCTGACGGGTCAACAGATCGCCCTGCACGTATTTGCCGCGGGTGGCGATGGTGACGTTGCGCGCCTTGAACGGCGTCAGCCAGTTGGTGTTGATATGCGCCAGCACGCCGGAGGCGGTGCGGAACTGCAACAGCGCGATATCTTCGCGCTCGGCGATGGCGCTGGACAGCTGCGGCTGCACGTCGATGATTTCGGATTCGGTGAACCAGCGGATCAGATCGATGTCGTGCACCGCAAGATCGATCACCACGCCGACATTGGACATCCGCGGCGGAAACGGCCCGACCCGGGTGATGCCGATCGACAGAATATCTTCGCCTTCGATGGCGTGCTTGATCGCGGCCACCGCCGGATTGAAGCGCTCGACATGGCCGACCATCAGCGTCACGCCGGCGCGCTTGGCGGCAGCAACGATCTCGCGGCCTTCCTGCACCGTCGACGCCACCGGCTTTTCGACCAGCACATGAATGCCGCGATTGATACAGGCGATGGCGACGTCATGATGCAGATGGGTCGGCGCCGCGATGGTCACCGCATCGACGCCGGCCTCGCATAGTTCATCGAGCGTGGCGAAGGTCGGACAGCCGATCAGCTGGCTGGCGCGGTCGCGATGATCGGGCAGCGGATCGACGATCCCGACCAGCACGATGCCGGGCAAGCCGGCCAGCACCCGGCCGTGATTGGTGCCCATCACACCGGCGCCGACGACGCCAACGCGCAACGCGCGTTCCTTGCCCAAGTCGAATTCGCGGGAAATCATATCAAGCCTCGAACTAATGTGGTCGGTTCCAACGGAACCCTGCGTCCTCCTAGCACGTCGCCCGGGGCCTGGCGAATGTCGCTCAATTGTTATCATACACGTTTTGATTCAAACAATTACACGCGCGAGGGACGGCAAAATGCAACCGAATCTCGGGAGCTTCTAATCTAGCGCCGGTCAAACCTGGTAGTGATACCGATACCAGGCCGCGAATTTGCCGATGCCGTGCTCGATCGCGGTGGCCGGACTGAAGCCGACATCGCGAATCAAATCGCTTACGTCGGCGAACGTTTCCGGAACGTCGCCGGGCTGCATCGGTAGCATGTCCTTCTTGGCCTCGCGGCCGAGTTCCTGCTCCAACAGCGCCACCACGCGCATCAAATCCTCGGGGTGATGATTGCCGACATTGTAGATCTTCGCCGGCGCGGTGCCGAACGCCTCGGCGCCGGCTTGCGGCACGCGATCGATCAGCCGCGAAACCACCGCGGTGACGTCGTCGATATAGGTAAAATCGCGGCGCATCTTGCCATGATTGAACAGCTTGATCGGCTGGCCCGCGACGATCGCCTTGGCGAACAGGAACAGCGCCATGTCGGGCCGATACCACGGCCCGTAGATGGTGAAGAAGCGCAACCCCGTGGTCGGCAGCCGATACAGATGGCTGTAGCTGTGCGCCATCACCTCGTTGGCCTTCTTGGTTGCGGCGTAGAGGCTGACCGGATGATCGGTGCGGTCGGCGACCGAGAACGGCAGTTTGGTGTTGGCGCCGTACACCGACGACGACGACGCATAGATCAGATGCTGGCAGCCGTTGTGGCGGCAGCCCTCCAGCACGTTGATGAAGCCCTGCAGATTGGCGTCGACATAGGCGTACGGATGGCTGATCGAGTAGCGCACCCCGGCCTGCGCCGCGAGATGGATCACCACCGGAAATTTTTCGCGCACGAACAAATCGGCGATCGCCGCGCGGTCGGCGAGATCGGCCTGCACGAACTCGAATTGCGCGTCGGCCTGCAACAGCGAGAGCCGGGCACGCTTCAGCGCCGGATCGTAGTAATCGTTGAGGCTGTCGAGCCCGACCACATGGTGGCCGGCCGCGAGCAGTTCGCGGGCGACATGGAAGCCGATGAAGCCGGCCGCTCCGGTGACCAGGATGCTCATGCGCTCACGCTTTGCCGTTCTGCGCGCGGGCCACCAGCGTTGTGGTGGAGTGGCCCGGCAGGATGTCGACCAGCACCACCTCGCCGCCTTGCGCCGCGACGATCTCATGACCGACCACCTGCTCGCGGGTGTAGTCGCCGCCTTTCACCAACACGCTCGGCACGATCCTGGTGATCAGTTGCAGCGGCGTGTCCTCCTCGAAGATCACCACAAGATCGACGGCTTCGAGCGCCGCCAGCACTTCGGCGCGGGCGCGCTCGTCCTGCACCGGACGGCTCTCGCCTTTCAGCCGCTTCACCGAGGCGTCGCTGTTGAGCCCGACGATCAGCCGGTCGCAGGCGCCGCGCGCCGCGGTCAGCACCTTGACGTGGCCGGGATGCAGAATGTCGAAGCAGCCATTGGTGAAGCCGATCCGCAGCCCCTCGGCGCGCCATTCCACGAGATGCGGTTCGAGGTCGCCGCCGGCCGCGACGATCTTCTCTTCAGCGGCGAGCGACGCCGGCGGCAGCACCTTGCGGCGCAATTCGCCGAGCGTGACGCTGGCGGTGCCGTTCTTACTGACCGCCACCGCGGCGCCGGCATTGGCGGCGCGCAACGCCACGTCCCAATCGGCGCCGGCCGCCAGCATCACCGCCAGCACCGCGGCCACGGTGTCGCCGGCGCCGGAGACGTCGCGCACCTTCACCGGATGCGCCGGCACGTGGATCGCTTCGCCGTCGCGCGGCACCAGCGTCATGCCCTGCTCGCTTTGCGTGACCAGGATCGCCTCGCAATCGGCCACCGCGATCGCCTCGCGCGCGCTTGCGGCGATTTCTGCCTGACTGTCGGCGCGGCTACGGGTCGCCTCGGCGAATTCCTTGCGGTTCGGCGTCAGCAGCGTGGCGCCGCGATACAGCGCGAAATTTGGGCTCTTCGGGTCGACGATCACCCGCTTGTTCAACTTGCGCGCGGCGTCGATCACCTCGCGGATCAGCCGCGCGGTCAATACGCCCTTGGCGTAGTCCGACAGCAGCACGATATCGGCTGCCGGCAATTGCTGCAGGATCGCGTCGATCAGTTGCTGTTCGACCATCAGCGAAGCAGGCGCGGCGATTTCCCAATCGGCGCGCAGCATGTGGGTGGAAAAATGCGCCGACACGAACCGCACCTTGCGGGTGGTCGGGCGGCTCTCGTCGCACACCAGCACCGGCTCGATCAGCGGCTCGGCCGCCAGCGCCGCGCTGAGCGTGCGGCCGGCGGCGTCGTCGCCGATCAGCCCGACGAAAATGCAGCGCGCCCCAAGCGCTGCGATATTGCGCGCGACGTTGCCGGCGCCGCCGACATTGATCTCGCTGCGCTGTACGGCGATCACCGGCGCCGGCGCTTCGGGCGAAATCCGCGACACCTCGCCATAGACGAATTCGTCGAGCATCAGGTCGCCGACGCACAGCACGGTCTGGCGGCCGATCGCAGGCAACACCGCTTCGAAGTCGAGCATCAGTGCAAATATCCCGTTGTGGTCACCGGAAGCGGTCCTCGGCGTCGAGGAAGCCTTTGACGTAGTGCGCGACCGCGTCTTCCAGCGCGGTGAAGCCGCCATTGTAGCCGGCGGCGCGCAACCGCTCGCCTTCGCTCTCGGTGAAGTATTGGTAGCTGCCGCGAATGCTTTCCGGCATGTCGATATATTCGATGTTCGGCTTGGCGCCGAGCGCCGCATAGGCCGACAGGATCAGGTCGCGGAAGCTGCGGGCATGCCCGGTGCCGACGTTGAAGATGCCGCTGACCGACGGCGTCGCCAACAGCCAGGTCATCACCCGCACCACGTCGTCGACATAGATGAAGTCGCGGCGCTGGTCGCCGTCTTCGATGCCGGCGCGGTGCGACTTGAACAACTGCACCACGCGGCCGGATTTGACGTCGTCGAACCGCTTGGCCAGCACGCTCATCATGCTGCCCTTGTGATATTCGTTGGGGCCGAACACGTTGAAAAACTTCAGCCCGGCCCATTGCGGCGGCAACTGGTCGCCGCGCGCGGCGCGTTCGGCGACCGCAAGATCGAACAGATGCTTGCTCCAGCCATACAGGTTCATCGGCCGCAGCTGTTTCAACGCGGCGACGGATTGATCGTCCTTGAAGCCCTGCTCGCCATCGCCATAGGTCGAGGCCGACGAGGCATAGATCAGCGGCACCTTGTTGGCGGTGCACCAGTCCAACAGCCGCATCGACAGCCGGAAATTGGTCTCGATCACCAGGTCGCCGTCGGTCGCGGTGGTCTCCGAGATCGCGCCCATGTGGATAATGGCGTCGAGCCTGCGGCCCTGCAGCCAGCCCATCAGCTCGCCCGGCGGCACGACATCCGCGAGCTGGCGCTTGGCCAGATTCTTCCATTTGCCGTCGTGGCCGAGCACGTCGCACACCGCGACGTCGGCGCGGCCGGCGTCGTTCAGCGCGGCCACGACGTTCGACCCGATAAAACCGGCCCCTCCGGTCACCAGCAGCATTCCATGTCCTGACTTGATTTCGGAACTCGAGCGCGGCCAGCTTTGCCCCACTCCGCCGCGGCAGGCAACCCGAGCGGGCGCACCCCGCCGCGGCATTCACATGACGAAATCCCGGCTGGACGCCCGGCGGCGGAGGCGCTATCGGGCTGGCCCTGCCACCCCCGTGCGCAGAACCGGATTTTTAAAATAATGAACTATGCTTCATTGTTATCGGGATTGGCGACGGCGCGGGACCGGACTGAGACCAGCCCGGTGCTGCTGATCCCCTATATGTGGATCGGCGATTTCGTCCGCTGCCATACCGTGGTGCGGGTCCTCAAGGACCGCTGGCCGGATCGTCCGGTCGACGTGCTGACCACCTCGCTGTGCGCGCCGCTGGTCGATTACATGCCCGGGGTGCGCCAGGGCATCGTCTGGGACCTGCCGCGCGGCCAGCTGGCGCTCGACCAGCAGCGGGCGCTGGCGGCCCGCTTCAGGGCGGAGCATTACGGCGCCGCGTTGGTGATGCCGCGGACCTTCAAATCCACCATCGCGCCATGGCTTGCCGGTATCCCGCAACGTACCGGCTTTATCGGCGAGGTCCGCTTCGGCCTGTTGAACGACTGGCGCCGCGGCGAACGCGCGCTGCCGCGGATGATCGACCGCTGCGCCGCGCTGGCGCTGCCCGCCGGTATCGAGCTGCCGATGGATTGGCCGGAGCCGCAATTGCAGGTGCCAGCCGACGAGATCGCCCGCTGGCGGCACGGCCGCGGGCTCGGCGAGCGCCCTGTGGTGGCGCTGGCGCCCGGCGCGGTCGGCCCCTCCAAGCGCTGGAGCTATTATCCCGACGCCGCGCAAGCGCTGACCGCGCAGGGCTATGAGGTCTGGGTCATCGGCGGCCCCGGCGAAACACCGGCGGCCGAGGCGATCGTCGCCGCCGCGGGCCCGCTCGCCCGCGACCTCACCGGCAAGGATTTGCGCGACGGCATTCTGGCGCTGGCCGCCGCCGATCTGGTGATTTCCAACGATTCGGGGCTGTTGCACGTGTCGGCCGCGATCGGCCAGCCGACCATCGGGATTTTCGGCCCGACCAGCGCCTGGCATTACGCGCCGCTCAACCCGATCACCGCGGTGATCGAGACCAAGACCGAGGTGCCGTGCCGGCCCTGCCACAAGCCGACCTGCCGCATGGTGCATCACAAATGCATGCGCGACATTGCGGCCGGCGACGTCACCGAGGCGGCGTTTGCCGCGCTTGCCGAGGCCGGGCTGCCGGCGGCGCAACCATGAATGGCGTCGCACGAAAACCTGCGGCGTTTCTCGATCGCGACGGCGTCATCAATTACAACGACCATTATATCGGAACCCGCGACCGCTTCCGCTGGATGCCCGGCGTCGCCGCGGCGATCCGCCGGCTCAACGACGCCGGCTATTTCGTTTTCCTGATCTCCAACCAGTCCGGCGTCGCCCGCGGGATGTTTTCCGAGGCCGACGTCGAAGCGCTGCATGGCTGGATGACCGCGGAATTGCGCGGCCAGAACGCCCGGATCGACGACATCCGCTACTGCCCGTATCATCCGGACGGCGTTGTCGCGGCCTATCGCCGCGTCAGCGAGCACCGCAAGCCGGCGCCCGGCATGATCCTCGACCTGATGGCGTCCTGGCCGGTGATCCGCGAGCGAAGCTTCGTGATCGGCGACAGCGCGATCGACATCGAGGCCGCAAACGCCGCCGGCCTGCCCGGCCATCTGTTCAAAGGCGGCGATCTCGACGGCTTCGTCGCTCAGCTGCTCGCCGAAGCGTCCACCGCCGGCTGATCCAGCAAACGTTCCGCCGCCTCGATCGCCTGCGGCGCCGATGGCGCGCCTATCTTGCCGCCGACCACCGTCATCGGCCCGGATCCGACCGGCCCGGTCAGGCCCGGATCGGTGCTGATGAAAATCGCCACCAGCGGCACCCGATAGGCCGCCGCGAGATGCAGCAAGCCGGTGTCGACGCCGACCACGATCGCGGCGCCCGCGATGACCTGCGCGGTGCCGTCGAGCGACTGCCGCGGCAACACGCGGCTGTTCGGGATCGCCGCCGCCAATCGCTCGCTGCGCAGCCGCTCGGCTTCCGAGCCCCACGGCAGCACCAGTTCGAGCCCGCGCCGCTGCAACGCCAGGCCCAGCGCGATCCAATCCGCCTCCGGCCATTCCTTCGCCGGCCGCGAAGTGCCGTGCAGCAGCACCGCATAGGGCGTGGCGTCGCTGCGCGGCGGTCGTTGCAAGCCGTAGTCGACCGCGCCCTGCGGCTGATAGCCCAGCGCCAGCCCGGTCAGCAGCCGATTGCGCGTCACCGCATGCTGCGCGCGGCTGACCGTATGCGTCACGTCGTAAAACCGCGCGGCGATCGGCTCGCGGATGCTCTGCGCGTCGTAGCCATGGCGCTCGCCGCTGGCGACCCGCGCCATCAGCGCCGAGCGGATCAGTCCCTGGGTATCGATCACCTTGTCGAAATCCGACTCGCGCAGCTGCGCGGCGAAATTCGCCACCTCGTTCCAGGTCGCGCGTCGGAACATCTGCTTGCGCCAGCGTCGCGTCGCAACCGGAATCACCTCGGCGATCGCCGGATGCAGCCGCGCCAGCGGCGCGAACGCCTCTTCGACCACCCACGCCATCCGCAGCCCGGGATCGTTGCGCGCGGCATCGCTGACCGCCGGCATCTGGTGCACCACGTCGCCGAGCGACGAGGTCTTGATCAAGAGAATGCCGGTCATTGACGCCATCGACTACACACTTGCAACGCAAATTCGGAACTTGGATTGCCCTGAAAGGGCATCGGTCCTCGTTACAGTTTGGCAACCATAAAGTCGATTGCCGAGAGTATTCACCGGCAAACGCGGCGATGATTGGCACCGATATACCGCAATTGCATGGTTTGGCGACAATTTGTCCCGGAACAGTGCGGCGTTCGCGGCTCCGAAATGTTCACGGGAGATCGATCTCATGACCGTGCTTGTCACCGGCGGCGCCGGCTACATCGGAAGTCACATGGTGCTCGCGCTGGTTGAGGCCGGCGAGACCGTCGTGGTGATCGACAATCTGTCCAGCGGCTTTTCCGCGATGCTGCCGCAGGGCGTGCCGCTGTTCATCGGCGACGCCGGCGACGAGAACCTGGTCGAGGGCGTGATCGCCGCCCATGGCGTCAGCGCCATCATCCATTTCGCCGGCTCCGTCGTTGTGCCGGCCTCGCTGCGCGATCCGCTCGGCTACTATCACAACAACACCATGACGACGCGCAACCTGCTCAGCGTCGCGGTGAAATGCGGCGTCCGCCGTTTCATCTTCTCGTCGACCGCGGCGGTGTACGGCAATCCCGATCAGGTGCCGGTGCCGGAGCACGCGCCGACCCGGCCGCTGTCGCCTTACGGCTCCTCGAAGCTGATGAGCGAGATCATGCTGCACGACACCGCCGCCGCGCACGGCATGAACTACGTGGTGCTGCGCTATTTCAACGTCGCCGGCGCCGATCCGCAGGCGCGCATCGGCCTCGCCACGGTCGGCGCCACGCACCTGTTGAAGATCGCGGTCGAAGCCGCCACCGGCCAGCGCGCCAAGATCGACGTGTTCGGCGCCGACTATCCGACGAAGGACGGCAGTTGCATCCGCGACTTCATCCACGTCAGCGATCTGGCGCAGGCGCACCGCGCGGCGCTGGCCTATCTGCGCCAGGGCGGCGCGCCGGTGACGCTGAATTGCGGCTACGGCCGCGGCACTTCGGTGCTCGAGACGATTGAGGCGGTGCGGCGGGTCTCAGGACGCAATTTCGCGGTGCAGACCGCCGCGCGCCGGCCCGGCGACATCATGACTATGGTGGCCGACACCACCCGGATTCGCGCCACGCTGGATTGGACGCCGCGTTACGACGACCTCGACACCATCGTCGCTCACGCGCTGGCCTGGGAAAAGAAACTGCTCCGCGAGCGGCAGGGGCCCCTGCAACACGCGCTGTCAGCCTGACAGTCAAACGAGAAGCGTGCTCTTTCTGCCGCGAGACGTGCCCTCACGCGGCGCAACGCTTCTCCCATCTTGGCCGTGCCCCGGACGCAGCGCGGCGCGCCGCCCTTGCGGCGTGGCGCGCTGCAGAGCCGGGGCCGTTACGGAACGCGGCCTTCCCAGCAATCCAATCGTGACGGTCCAGACGCCTGCCTCGTAACGGTCCCGGTTCAGCGAAGCGGCCCTGCGGGCCGCGTCGCCCCCGGAACACGATCACCTCAACCGTCGCGGCTGTGACGGCGTGAGCTCACAGCCGATTTTTCTTCGCAGCGGGTCCGCTCTGGCCCTGCCGACACCGGACAACACCCGGAAGTGGCTTGAAAAAACCCGCCATCGGGGGCAAGGAGACGAGCGTTTCGCGGCGACCGCCCGGGCGTTTGCTGCTTGGCCGTCAGATGGACCGCGGATGACCGAACCCCCACGCAAGATAACCGACGATCCCTATGGCGCGATGATTCTGGTCCGCCGCCTGGTGATGGAACAGGGCGCGGTGTATTGGCGCCGCTATCTGACGGCGTTCGCCATGATGGCGGTGGCGGCCGGCGCCACCGCGTTGTCGGCCTATCTGCTCGGCGAGGTCATCAACAAAGCCTATGTCGATCGGGACGTGCGCGGCATCGCCATCCTGTCGATCGTCACCATCGTGATCTTTTCGCTGAAGGGCGCTGCGACCTACGGCCAGACCGTGATGCTGTCGCAGATCAGCAACGCCATCCTCGCCAACAATCAGCGCCGGCTGTTCGCCAAACTGATGAGCGAGAGCGTCGGGTTCTTTTCCGACCGCCACTCCTCCGAGTTCCTGGCGCGGCTGTCCGCCGGCGCCACCTCGGTAACCCAGGTGCTCAGCCTGCTGATCAACGCGGTCGGCCGCGATCTGCTGTCGCTGATCGCGCTGGTCACCGTGATGCTGATGCAGGACCCGTTCATGGCGCTGTTCGGCTTCCTGATCGCGCCGCCGGCGCTACTGGTGATCCGCAAGCTGGTCCGCCGCATCAAGGGCCTCGCCCACAACCAATTCACCGGCAATGCCGACATTCTGGAGACCATGCAGGAGAGCCTGCAGGGCATCCGCACCGTCAAGGCGTTCACGCTCGAACAGACCATGCGCGAGCGGATCGACGCCAACATCGCCGCGGTGCAGGCCACCGCCGACAAGATGGCCAAGGTCTCCAACCGCGCCAGCCCGCTGATGGAGACGCTGGGCGGCGTGGCGATCGCCGCCTCGCTGATGTATGGCGGCTACCGCGTGGTGGCGATGGGCGCCACGCCCGGTCAGTTCTTCTCGTTCCTGACCGCGTTCCTGCTGGCCTACGAGCCGGCGAAGCGGCTGGCGCGGCTCAACATCGAGCTCAATTCCAGCCTGGTCGGCGCCAAGATGCTCTTGGAGATCGTCGACAGTCCGGCCTCGGAGCCCGACGACAGCGACAAGCCGGCGCTGCGACTGACCGAAGCGCGCGTCGAACTGCGCGACGTCAACTTCGCCTATCGGCCGAACGAGCCGGTGCTGTCGCATATGAGCTTCGTCGCCGAACCCGGCAAGGTCACCGCGCTGGTCGGCCCCTCCGGCGGCGGCAAGTCCACCGTGCTGTCGCTGCTGCTGCGGCTCTATGAGTATCAGTCCGGCGACATTCTGATCGACGGCCAATTGGTGCAGTCGGTGTCGCGGCGTTCGCTGCGGCAGCAGACTGCCTATGTCGGCCAGGACGTCTATCTGTTCCGTGACACCATTCGCGGCAACATCGCGTTCGGCAAGATCGGCGCCACCGACGACGAGATCGTCGCCGCCGCGAAGGCCGCCAGCGCGCATGATTTCATCATGAGTTTTCCGCTCGGCTACGACACCCCGGTCGGCGAGCACGGCACGCAATTGTCCGGCGGCCAGCGCCAGCGCGTCGCGATCGCCCGCGCGCTGGTGAAGAACGCCCCGATCATCCTGCTCGACGAGGCCACCGCGGCGCTGGATTCGGAATCCGAAAAATTGGTGCAGGCGGCGATCGATCGGCTGTGCCAGAACCGCACCACCATCGTGATCGCGCATCGGCTGCACACCATCATGAACGCCGACGCCATCCTGGTGGTCGAGGGCGGCGAGATCGTCGAGCGCGGCCGCCACGACGATCTGTTGCGCCGCGACGGCCGCTATGCCTCGTTCTTCCGGCTGCAGCATCGCGACGCCACGCCTGTGTTACCGATCGCCGCCTCCGCGTAACTAACCGTCGTCCGCCGGCGATCGCGTTGCGCTCGCCTGATCCTGTCCCGCATCGAAAGTCCGAGCATGACCGCTTCGTCCACCGTGATCCCCGCCCCCGCGCAGCCCACCCTCGCCGTCAGCGGCGACAGCCGCGGCTTTCCGGTGCGGCGGATCTGGTGCGTCGGGCGCAACTATCTCGAACACGTCCGCGAGATGGGCAATGACGAGCGGCAGCCGCCGTTCTTCTTCGCCAAGCACGCCGACATGATCGCGCCGGACGGCGCCACCATCCCCTACCCGCCGCTGACCAAGGACATGCATCACGAGGTCGAACTGGTGGTGGCGTTGAAGAGCGGCGGCCTCAACATTCCGGCCGATCGCGCGCTGGAGTGCGTGTTCGGCTACGCCGTCGGCATCGATCTGACCCGGCGCGATCTGCAGCAGGCGTCGCGCAAGAAGGAACAGCCCTGGGAAATCGGCAAGTCGTTCGATCAGTCGGCGCCGTGCGGCGCGCTGGCGCCGGCCGCGAGCATCGGTCATCCGACCAAGGGCCGGATCTGGTTGTCGGTGAACGGCAGCGAGCGGCAGAGCGGCGATCTAGCGCAGATGATCTGGAACGTGCCGGAGATCATCGCGAAACTATCCCAGCAAGTGGCGCTCGGCGCCGGCGACATCATCATGACCGGCACGCCGGCCGGCGTCGCGGCACTCGCCCCCGGTGACGTCATCGCCTGCGGCGTCGACGGCATCGGCACGCTCGACGTCACGATCGGCAAGCCGCTGTAGCCCGGCGCGCTGAACCTTTTCACCGGCGGCCGCGACCAATCCCCGGTGGGGATCATTTGCGAGTTCGCATGACGATGAAGATCGCGCTGCTGGCAGCGCTGGGGTTGGTGCTGGGCCTGCTCGGCGGCGGCGCGGCGGGAATCGGCATCGGCGTCGCCTGGACCGAAATCGTCGATACCCCGCAGGAGGCCAGCAGCACGCTGGTGTTCTTCACCCTGATGCCGCTCGGCGCCGTGATCGGCGCGGTCGGCGGCGCGGTGCTGTTCGGCGTGATCGCCATCGGCGACGGTGAGCTCCACATCGAGCAGCGTCCGCTGAACGAACGCGACTGACCGAACTCTTCGCGTCGGCAGCCGCCTCACGCCGGATTTCCCGCCACGATTTCGCCGCGGGATTACCGCAACAAATTCTATTGCATTTTCGTCGATTGACACTAGTTCAGTGATGTAAATCAGGAATGCAGCATTTTGGTGCGGACTCAGAATGAGTCCTAAGCACCGCTGCTGATTTGAAAATCCGTATAGAAACGAGATCCGATGACAGAGCACAGTCTCTGGCGTTTTTCGCGCGCGTTGCATCGTGCCCTTAATGAACGCCAATTCGACGACCTTGCCGCGCTGCTCGATGACGACGTCGATTGGCGGATGTACGGTCCGATCGATATGTTCCCGTTCTTCGGGCCCAAACGCGGCAAGGCGGAGGTGCTCGAGGTCTGCAGCCAGATCGCCGACAACGTGCGGGTCCATCGCTTCGATCGCGAAGCGGTGATGCTCGGCGTGGATACCGCGGCTTCGATGATCCGCTATTCGCTGACCGCGCTCGATTCCAACAAGCCGATCAGCCTGCGGCTGGCGCATTTCGCGCAGTTCAAGGCCGGCCGACTGGTGAGCATGCGCATCGTGATCGACACCTTCGATTTGGTCGAGCAGGTGCTCGGGCATCCGATCGATCTGCCTCAGATCGCCTGACCGCAAACTTCCGCGCCATCGCGCATTCCATCGAATCACCGACCCGCAGCCGCAGATCGGCCGCGCTGCGGCCAAAATACCCTGGACTGATGGGCTGTTACATCGTGCGGGGGACCGCGCTCGATCAACGCAACCAGGGAAACAGCCGATGAACGCCACACCAGAAAAGCTCGAAAGCGCCGAGATCGACAACAATCTCGCCGCGGTGTCCGACGTCGAAGCCGGCATCCGCGATTTCGTGCGCAACGATGTCGCCTATTTGCGGCGGCCCACGCCCGGGCCGATCGGCGCCGACGCCGCGCCCGACGCCAGCGCCGAGGCCACCGTCAACAACGTCAACTCGCTGATCCAGCGCGTCGCCGGCACGTCGCTCACCGAAATCGAAAATCTGGTTTCCGAGCTCGAGGAGCTGCGCGATCTATTGCACGCCGAAGGCCAGCGCGTGCAGCGCGAGATCTCCGGCTACGCACAGCTCAGCCAGGCGGCGATGAAATCGACCCGGATGATCGCCGACAACGTGGCACAGTGGAAGCGCACCTCGGAAAACCTGCGTCACGACTGAGGCTGCCGTCGAGCCCGATGCGCCCGGCCGAGCGGTCCGGCGCGTCGGCAATCTCGCAGCATCATCTCCAGAACATCACACTGAAAACGCGAATGGCCGGGACAAGCCCGGCCAGTTCAGTCTCGCAATATCGGTCGGTTCGCAGCGCGAACCGGATTGGCTGCTAGCGGCTGCTCATCCGAGCCGGCACCTCGAGCGAATACGCGCCATCGGCGTAACCCTTGACCACCATTCCGGTCGTGATCATGACTGCCAACGTGACGGTGGCAAACACGAAACCTACAATCTTCAACCCCATCCGATCCGCCACCATCGTCCCCACCGTCTCGTTCATCGTCTTCATCTGTCCCACAAAGCCCGTACAAGGTTCATAACTTGTTAACGCGGCAGCCGTTCCCCTCGCGATTCCCGCGAAATGGATAGCATTTGATTAAATATCTTGATCGGTGCCGCGACGTCGGTCACGCCCCCGGTGCACGTCGTGGCACAAAAGCCGAGGCAAGAAAAGAGAAGACCAGCTCGTTGCGCTGATTGGTCCCGGTATTGCGGGCTTGCACGATTCCCCATTGCGGCCGCGACTCCGACCTGCGCAGTGATTCGGTCGTGCTGGCGAAGCTGATGCTGTCCCCCGCCAGCACCGGCTTGATCCAACGCAAGTCGCGAAATCCCGGCGACGGTCCCCACACCGCGGGGGTTTCGCCCCGCGCCAGCGCTTCGGCGGCCTGGCGCTCGCCATCGGCCACCAGCAGCTTCATACCGACCGCGCCGATATGCCAGCCGGAAGCCGCAAGCCCGCCGAACAATGATCGCTCCCCGGCGGTTTCGTCGAGATGAAAGGCCTGCGGATCGAATTGCTCGGCGAATGCCTTGATCAATTCGGCGGTAAATGTGAACGACCCCAGCTCGCGGCGCTGACCAATGACGAGGTCTTCGAAGAACTGCATGCTGCCTGCCTATGCCGCATCCGAGTCGCGACGCTTGAAAATGATGGGCGTCACGGCTTCAAGCAGGATCTGCCCGCCGGCGTTGCGCAGCCGGCAGCCGAAGGTGACGATCCCGGTGTCCGGGCGGCTGTTGGAGACCCGGCTCTGGATCACCTCGACGTCCAGCATCAATTCGTCGTCGGGCCGCAGCGGCGACAGCCAGCGCAGCTCGTTGACCCCGGGGGAGCCGAGCGAGGCGGTGCGCAACAGAAAGCCGTCGCACAGCATCCGCATCATCAGTGCGCAGAGGTGCCAGCCGGAGCCCGACAGCCCGCCCAGCATGCCGTGCTTGGCGGCTTCGTCGTCGAGATGCATCGGCTGCGGATCGTACTCCGCGGCAAAGGAGATGATCTCCTCGCGGCTGACGCGGCGCGGGCCGAAGCTGCCGAAAGGACCGGGCGGGAAATCTTCGAAGCTGAGGGTCATGTGAGCATTGCCGGCGGGGAGCCCGATTGTGGCCGTTATTCGGAGCAATCACAAGCCGCAACACGCGCGTCCGGGGCTCACCCGCGACCTCGTCTTTGATACGGCCGGGAGAACCATGAATGTTTGAGTTTCGCGATTTGTTCCAGTGGGACCGCTTCATCACCCCCACCATTATCAAGACGTTCTACTGGCTGGTGATCGTGCTGACGATGCTGTTCGGCATTTCGGGAGTTTTCTCCGGCCTGGCGGCGATGGCGGTCAGCCCGTTCGGCGGTTTCGTCCTGGTGTTGTCCAGCATCGCCAGCGTCGTCGTCGGGATCATCTTTTCACGAATCGTCGCGGAGTTCGTGCTGATCGTATTCCGGATCAACGAACACCTCGGCGCAATCCGCGATCAGGGGCAGCTGCGGTGAACCGACGGCTGCAATGGGCAGTCTTGATCAGCGCCTCGCTCTCCACGCGCACTCCGTCATCCTGAGGTGCCCGAGCGAAGCGAGGGCCTCGAAGGATGGGCCACCGGCACTTGTCGCTGTCATCCTTCGAGGCGCGCCACGATAGACTGTGATTCGTGGCCACGCTGAAATCGGCGCGCAGCTCAGGATGACGGCCGCGGATGTAGTTAAGAGACGCGGCGCCGATGTCTTAAGTATTAAACCGGAAGTGCATCACGTCGCCGTCGGCGACGACGTACTCTTTGCCTTCGAGACGCAGCTTGCCGTTGTCGCGGGCGCCGGCCTCGCCGCCGAACGCGATGTAGTCCTCATAGGCGATGGTCTCGGCGCGGATGAAGCCTTTTTCGAAATCGGTGTGGATCACGGCTGCGCCCTGCGGCGCCTTGGTGCCCTTGGTGATGGTCCAGGCGCGGGTTTCTTTCGGCCCCACGGTGAAATAGGTGATCAGATGCAACAGCTCGTAGCCGGCGCGGATCAGCCGGTCGAGGCCGGCTTCGTGCAACCCCAGCGTATCGAGGAAATCCACCCGCTCCTCGCGCGACAAGGTGGCGATCTCGGATTCGATCTTGGCGGAAATCACCACCGCGACCGCGCCTTCTTCCTTGGCGCGCGCCATCACCGCCTGCGAGAACGCGTTGCCTTCGGCGGCGGAGCCTTCCTCGACGTTGCAGACATAGAGCACCGGCTTCGAGGTCAGAAGGCCGAGCATGCCGAAGGCGCGTTCCTCTTCCGGCTTGCGCTCGAGAAACCGCGCCGGCCGGCCGTCGCGCAGCAGCACCAAGGCGCGGTTGACCAGCTCGAGCTGTTCCTTGGCGTCCTTGTCGTTGCCCTTGGCCTTCTTGGTCAGATTGTCGACGCGCTTTTCGAGAGATTCCAGATCGGCCAGCATCAGCTCGGTCTCGATGGTCTCGATGTCGTTGATCGGCGCGATCTTGCCCTCGACATGGGTGATGTCGTCATCGACGAAGCAGCGCACCACATGGGCGATCGCATCGGTTTCGCGGATGGTGGCGAGGAACTGGTTGCCGAGGCCTTCGCCCTTGGAGGCGCCCTTCACCAGCCCCGCGATGTCGACGAAGGTCAGCCGCGTCGGGATGATCTGCGCCGATTTGCCGGCGGCGGCGAGCTTGTCGAGCCGCGGATCCGGCACCGCCACTTCGCCGACATTCGGCTCGATGGTGCAGAACGGATAGTTCGCCGCCTGCGCTGCGGCGGTTTCGGTCAGCGCGTTGAACAGCGTGGACTTACCGACATTCGGCAGCCCGACGATACCGCATTTGAATCCCATGACCTGTCCTGAAATCCGTTGCTTCCGACCGGCGCCGCGCTACGCAGCGCTCCCGTCGTTGTTGTCCAAAAATCCCTTGGCCTGCAGCGCCAGATGCACCTTGTTCTGGAACGTGGAGTCGCGGCCATCGACCAGCAAGCCGGCGTGTTCGACGATCGCCTCGATCATCGCCTCGACCCACGGCCGCTCGCTTTTGGCGAAATCGTTCAGCACGTGGCCGTGCACCAGTTCCTTGGCGCCGGGGTGACCGACGCCGATCCGCACCCGCCGATAATCGTTGCCGACATGCGCCGAAATCGAGCGCAGCCCGTTGTGTCCGGCGATGCCGCCGCCGACCTTGACCCGCAGTTTGGCCGCAGGCAGCTCGATCTCATCGTGCACCACGGTGATATCGGGCAGGCCGAGCTTGAAGAAACTCGCGGCGTCCTGCACCGCGCGGCCGGAGTCGTTCATGTAGGTGAGCGGCTTCAACAGCGTGACGCGTTCGCCGCCGATGCTGCCGTCCGCGGTCTCGCCCTGAAAGCGACGGCGCCATGGTGAGAAACCATGACGCCGCGCCATCTCGTCGAGCACCATGAACCCGATATTGTGCCGGTTGCCCTGGTACTTCGCGCCAGGATTTCCGAGGCCCACCAACAGGCGCATGATGCGGCGGTCCGTGCCGCCTTACTTCTTCTTCGCCGCCGGAGCCGCCGGAGCCTTGGCACCAGCTGCCGGGGCCTTGGCACCCGCCGCGGGCGCCTTGGCGCCAGCCGCCGGAGCCGCCGCGGGCGCAGCAGCACCAGCCGCCGGGCCGGCCGCAGCCGCCTTGAGTTCTTCGGCGTAGCCGGACGGCGGCACGATGGTCACCAGCGTGAGGTCCTCGCGCGACAGCGTCTTGACGCCCTTCGGCAGCACCACGTCCGACAGATGCAGCGAGCTGCCGATGTCGAGCTGGCTGACGTCGGCTTCGATGAACTGCGGAATGCTCTCGGCTTCGGCTTCGAGCTCCACGGTGTGGGTGACGATGTTGACGGTGCCGCCGCGCTTCACGCCCGGCGCGCCTTCGGCGTTCTTCAGATGCAACGGAACGCTGACCCGGATCAGGGCGCCTTCACCGAGCCGCAGGAAGTCGACATGGATCGGGAAATCGCGCACCGGATCGAGGTGGAAGTCGCGCGGGATCACGCGGTGCTTCTGGCCGTCGAGTTCGACGTCGAAAATCGTGGTGAGGAAGCGGCCGGCCAGAATGCGGGCGCGCAGTTCGGTGTCGTCCACCGAGATCGTCACCGGGGGCTTGTTGTCGCCATAGATCACTCCGGGCACTCGGCCGGCGCGACGCTCTGCCCGTGCGGCCCCCTTGCCGCCTGCCGGACGCGCGGTCGCCTTCAATTCCTTGACGGTCGCCATCGTATAAGTCCTTGTTTAGGTGAACCGTTTCCAAGCGCGCCGAGACCGGTCGCGGATTTCGAAAAACGGCTCTGGTTCAAATGCGAAAGGCCGCAAAGCGGCCCATGTTGCACGGCGCAGCAAGCCTCCAGGGGTGCGGGGGCTGCGGACGTGCCGGGCTTTTAGCGCCAAAGCCCCTGAAACACAAGGAAACCGGCGGGGATTTCTGGGGGCGGCAGCTCACTTGGTGAAGTTCGCAGAGGCTTTGCACCCCAATGCACCCCACCCCCGACCCCTCCCCGCAAGGGGGAGGGGAGCGCGCCGCGTTACGCGGCCATGACGGCGATCATCAAACACGCTGGAGAAAGAGGACAATCAGAGACGCTGGTGAAAGAAGCGTCTGAAGGCACGTTGTCGGAGGCCCCCGCTCAATCATCGCAGTTGAGACCGCAATTGAGAGGGTACCGCGTCAGCTCCGCGGACAGCCTGCTCCCCTCCCCCTTGCGGGGAGGGGTCGGGGGTGGGGGTCCACATCGCCAGCTGTCGCCGTTGAACGATGAGGGGCGCCGCGCGCTCAGGCGGTCGGCGCGCCGCTGCCGAGCTTGGCTTCCAGCGCCGCGATGCGGACCTTCAGCGCCTCGTTTTCCTCGCGGGCGAGCCGCACCATGTCCTTCACCACGTCGAATTCCTCGCGCTTGACCAGATCGAGGTCGCGCAAAAATTTCTCTGCCTGGGTGCGCACGACGGTATCGACCTCGCGCTTGACGCCCTGGGCGGCGCCGGCGGCGTCGTTCATCAGGCGTCCGATCTCGTCGAAAAGCCGGTTGTTGGTCTGAGTCATGTCGTACTCCGGTGCTATGCGAAATGGCCGCGGTGACCTGACAATGGCGATGCCGGGGCCGCCCCGCAAGGCCGCGCCGACAGGCCGGCACCCTGCCACGTTTCGCGCCCCTTGTAATCGTGACCACGCCATTGGCAAGACCATCGCCCCGCACCCGCGTCCCCCGAAACCCGCCCAGCGCCCTAGCCCGGCGCCGGCTTTCATCGTAAGTCGGACCGATGCCATTCCTCACCCTCGCCTTTCCCGTGTTCGACCCGGTCGCCGTGGCGCTCGGCCCGATCGTGATCCGCTGGTACGCGCTGGCCTATATCGGCGGCATCGTGATCGGCTGGTTCTATGCCCGCGCGCTGCTCAAGAACCAGC
The DNA here is from genome assembly GCF_000013745.1 of Rhodopseudomonas palustris BisB18. Classification (GTDB taxonomy): domain Bacteria; phylum Pseudomonadota; class Alphaproteobacteria; order Rhizobiales; family Xanthobacteraceae; genus Rhodopseudomonas_A; species Rhodopseudomonas_A palustris_F. The sequence continues at coordinate 1,540,733 of NC_007925.1, read as the reverse complement.
GGCTGTGGGGCGGGGCGTCGCCGATCCCGCTGATCGCCTGGGACGATTTCATCCTGTGGGTGACGCTGGGCATCATCCTCGGCGGCCGCACCGGCTACGTGCTGTTCTACAATTTCGATTTCTTCATCCAACACCCGGCCGAAATCCTCGAAGTGTGGAAGGGCGGCATGTCGTTCCACGGCGGCTTCATGGGCTGCGTGATCGCGGTGCTGGCGTTCTGCTGGAAGCGGCAATTGTCGGTGCTGTCGCTGGGCGACATCACCTGCGCGGTCGGCCCGATCGGGCTGTTGCTCGGCCGCATCGCCAATTTCATCAATGGCGAATTGTGGGGCCGCCCGGCCGACGACAGCGTGCCGTGGCGCATGGTGTTTCCCAATGGCGGGCCGCTGCCGCGGCATCCCAGCCAGCTCTACGAAGCGGCGCTGGAAGGCGTCGTGCTGTTTACGGTGCTGGCGCTGATGATTCGCTTCGGCGCCCTGAAGCGGCCCGGCCTGATCCTGGGCAGCTTCATCGGGCTCTACGGGGTGGCGCGGATCGTGGGCGAATTCTTCCGCGAACCAGACCCGCAGCTCGGCTTCCTGTGGGGCGGGCTGACCATGGGCATGTTGCTGTCGGTGCCGATGGTGATCGTCGGCGGGATCGTCGCGCTTTGGGCCTGGCGTCGCGCGGCGTTGACCGAGACCGCGGCGGCGCGTCAAACTCTCAGCTGAACCGGAGTCCGCCGTGACCGAGCCGTTCTCGCTTCAGGATGTCATCAAGAAGCTGATCAAATCCGCCGGCCCGATGCCGGTGTGGCGCTATATGGAACTGTGCCTCACCCATCCGGAGTTCGGCTATTACGTCTCCCGCGATCCGCTCGGCCGCGAGGGCGACTTCACCACCGCGCCGGAAGTCAGCCAGATGTTCGGCGAATTGCTGGGATTGTGGGCGGCGTCGGTGTGGCGCTCGATCGGCTCGCCGCAATTGGTCCGGCTGATCGAGTTCGGCCCCGGGCGCGGCACCATGATGGCGGATGCGTTGCGCGCGCTGCGGGTGGTACCGCCGCTGTTTCAGGCGCTGCACGTCCACCTGATCGAGATCAACCCCGTGCTGCGCGAGAAACAGAAGGCGACGTTGGCGGGAGCCCAGAACCTGCATTGGCACGCCAGCCTCGACGAGGTGCCGGGCGGCAGCACGATCATCTTCGCCAACGAATATTTCGACGTGCTGCCGATCCACCAGATGGTGCGCGGCGAACATGGCTGGCACGAGCGCACCGTGGAGATCGACGCCGCCGAGCGGCTGGTGTTCGGCGTGGCGCCGGAGCCGGTCCCGCATTTCGAGCAGTTGCTGCCGCCCTTGGTCCGCGCCGCGCCGCAGGGCGCGGTGTTCGAATGGCGGCCGGATGCCGAGATCATGAAGATTGCCAGCCGGGTGCGCGACGAAGGCGGCGCGGCCTTGATCATTGATTATGGCCATCCGCGCAGCGACGCCGGCGACACCTTCCAGGCGATCGCCCGGCACAGCTTTGCCGATCCGTTGCAGAACCCCGGCCGCGCCGATGTCACCGCCCATGTCGATTTCCAGGCGCTGGCGCGCGGCGCGCAGGATGTCGGCGCCAGGGTGCACGGGCCGGTGACGCAGGGCGAATTCCTCAAGCGGCTCGGAATCGAGAACCGCGCGGTGGCGTTGATGGCCAAGGCCAGCCTCGAAGTCTCAGAAGACGTCGCCAGCGCGCTGAAGCGGCTGGTCGAGGGCGGCCGTGGCGGCATGGGCTCGATGTTCAAGGTGATGGCGGTGTCGGAACCCGAGATCGAGCAGATCGCGGGCTTGAGCGACCAGCCCGAAGCCGCGCGGACCGCCGCGCAATGACGATCACCTCGCCGCTGCTGTCGGCCGTGCCGGGCCTGCGTCACGCCTTCTTCACCCGCGAAGGCGGCGTCTCCGAGGGGATTTACGCCGGACTCAACGCCGGGGTCGGGTCGCAGGACGACCCCGCCCACGTCGCGGAAAACCGCCGCCGCATGGCCCAGGTAATGGGCGTCGCGCCGGAGCGCTTTCTCACCGCCTACCAAATTCATTCGCCCGACGTGGTGGTGGCGGAAGCGCCGTGGGACAGCGCGTCACGGCCGCGGGTCGATGCGATCGTGACCCGCGTCGAGGGCCTGGCGATCGGAGCCACCGCCGCGGATTGCGGCCCGGTGCTGCTGGTCGATCCGGACGCGCGGGTGATCGGCGCTGCTCATGCCGGCTGGAAAGGCGCGCTGACCGGCGTCGTGGAATCCACCGTCGCCGCGATGCAGAACCTGGGAGCGTCGCGGCAAAACATCCGCACCGCGATCGGGCCGCTGATCCGGCAGCAGAGTTATGAGGTGGGCAGCGAATTCGTCGAGCGCTTCGTCGCCGCCGATCCCGGCTATGCGCGGTTTTTCATCGCCTCGTCCCGCGCGGGCCATGCCATGTTCGATCTCGCCGGGCTGATCCGGCTGCGGCTCGAGCAGGCCGGCGTCGGCGCGATCGACGACATCGGCCTCGATACCTATCCGAACGAGAAATTTTTCAGCTACCGCCGCTCTGTCCACCGCAAAGAGCCGGATTACGGCCGTCACGTCCACGCCATCGCGCTCCACGCGCGGCCGGTCTAAGCGCTTCAAATTCAAATCAAATTGGCTGCGCGCCGGCAGCCCCCTGGTGAGCTTGCCGGGCCGCGGTGGTTTGCCCGCCCTAGACCTTAACGGATTTTAACGATATCGCTGGCGCCCGACGTCGGGACCACGTCCCGATCCTCACCAGTGATTCGGACAGCATGAGATTTCAACTTCCGACAGCAAATCTGACGCCCGCCCGATTGGCGCGGAGCGCGCTCCTCCTGGTGATGCTGTGCGGGCTCGGCGGCTGCGTCTCCGACGGCGCCAGTAACGGCGGCCCCAGCGCGGCCTACGCGCAGATGGGCGGCGGCACAACCATCACGTTTGAATCGATCGACGGCCCGCCGCCGCAGGTGTTCGACCGCATGGTCACCCTGCTCGACAGCGAATCCAAGCTGCGCAACGTCGCCGTGGTGTCGCGCGAAGCGCCGGCGGCCTATCGGGTGCGCAGTTACCTGGCGGCGCAGATTCGCGGCGGCCGCACCACGATCGCCTGGGTCTGGGATGTGTACGATCGCGACCAGCAGCGGGCGCTGCGATTGAGCGGCGAAGAGCCGGCCGGCAAGCCCGGACGCGACGCCTGGGCGCAGGCCGACGACCTGGTGTTGCGGCGGATCGCCCAGGCCGGGCTCAGCGGGCTCAGCGGCCTGATCAATACAGCTCCTGGCGAATCGCAGCCCGCTCCCGCCGCCACGCCCGACCGCGGCCCGGCGATCGCCAGCGTCGAGGATGTCTCCACGGGGTCGAACGCGCTCGGCTTTGCCGCCGAGAGCCTCGCTACGCGTTAACAATTCGGACAGGTCAAACCACAAAGCCGGATTTTGCGCGTCAAAGCGGCAGCCAACGGGTTGCCACCCCCGGCGTGTCCTTGTTATGACCTCGCTCGCCCGTTTAGACCAGTTTCAAGAGTAAACCGATATGTTGAACGTTGTATCCGCCAAGTCACGGGGAGAGGCGTCGATGTCGGGCAAGAACGGCTCGATCAAGCTGGTGGCCGGCAATTCCAATCGCGCGCTGGCGCAGGAAATTTCCAACTGGCTCGGCCTGCCGCTGACCAAGGCCGTGGTGCGGCGCTTCGCCGACATGGAAATCTTCGTCGAGATCCAGGAAAACGTCCGCGGCTCCGACGTCTTCGTGATCCAGTCGACCTCGTTTCCGGCCAACGACCATCTGATGGAACTGTTGATCATCACCGATGCGCTGCGCCGGGCTTCCGCGCGCCGCATCACCGCGGTGATCCCGTATTTCGGCTACGCCCGGCAGGACCGCAAGGCCGGCCCGCGCACCCCGATTTCCGCCAAGCTGGTCGCCAACCTGATCACCCACGCCGGCGCCGACCGGGTGATGACGCTCGACCTGCACGCCGGCCAGATCCAGGGCTTCTTCGATATCCCGACCGACAATCTCTACGCCTCGCCGGTGATGGTGCGCGATATCCGCGATCGCTTCGACCTCGGCAAGGTGATGGTGGTGTCGCCCGACGTCGGCGGCGTGGTGCGCGCCCGCGGCCTCGCCAAGCGCATCAACGCGCCGCTAGCGATCATCGACAAGCGCCGCGAACGCGCCGGCGAATCCGAAGTGATGAACGTGATCGGCGAAGTCGAGGGCTACACCTGTATCCTGGTCGACGACATCGTCGACTCCGGCGGCACGCTGGTGAATGCCGCCGACGCGCTGCTCGCCAACGGCGCGGTCGAAGTCTACGCCTACATCACCCATGGCGTGTTGTCCGGCGGCGCCGCGACGCGGATCATCGGCTCCAAGCTGAAAGAGCTGGTGATCACCGATTCGATCCAGCCCACCGAAGCGGTGCGCACCACCACCAACATCCGCACGCTGTCGATCGCCTCGCTGATCGCCGAAGCGATCGGCCGCACCGCGTCCGAAGAGTCGGTGTCGAGCCTGTTCGACTAAATCAATGCCGTCATTCCGGGGCGCGAGCAACGCAAGCTGCGAGCGAACCCGGAATCTCGCAGAATGTAGGGTGGGCAAAGCGCAGCGTGCCCACTGCAATTCGTCGAACGGGATGTTGGTGGGCACGGCGCAAGCGCGCCTTTGCCAGCCTACGATTGCTGAATTCTCCCACACGACCTGACCGTCATCCTGAGGTGCTCGCCGTCTTCGGCGAGCCTCGAAGGATGACGCGACGGGACCCGCGGCCATCCTTCGAGGCGCGCCCGGACGGCGCAAGCGCCGTCCGGGCGCGCACCTCAGGATGACGTCGCGGCTGTGGGGCCGCCGCGAAACGACAAAGTCCCAGGCGCCCTACACGATCCCCGCCGCGACCTGGCCGCGCAGCCGCTCGAAGCTAAGCAAGGTGTCGGCGCAGGCCTGCGCCACCTCGCTGCCCTTCGCGGCGAACAGTTCCAGGAACTCATCGAATTGCGGCGCGGCGTCGTCGAACATTTGCGGCGTCAGCACCGCGGAGAATACCGGCACGTCGGTGCGCAGCTGCACGTCCATCAGCGCCTGGATCACGGTCGGCGCGACGAAGCCGGTCAGCCCGCCGTCGACCACCAGGCCCGCCGCGACGATCGCGGTGTAGCGCCTGGTCTTGGCCAGCGTCTGCACGTGCAGCGGAATCTCGAACGCGCCCGGCACCTCGAACAGATCGACCTGCGACGACGCAATGCCGCGGACCTCGATCTCGGCCAGGAACGAACTCCGGCACGCCGCCACCACGTCGCGGTGCCACGACGACTGCACGAAGGCGACGCGCTGCGGCTTGGCGAAGCGCGGCCGTTCAGCCTCCGGCGGCGCGACAGCGGCGGACGGATCGCTTAAAGACTCGGTCATTGTCTTGGACTTTCGTAGTCGGCATCTGGGATTGGAACTATGCCGAAAGCCGTCACGCCCAGCAAGGCGGCGCGCCGCGCGTTGCCCCCGCGATGCAAAAGTTAACGCCGCCGCCGGACTCGGCAAAGGTTAACAAATCGGCCCGGACTCGCATGACGCGAAATCCGATTCCGTTTTGTTCTGCAAATCGTACGATCAACTGTGGACGGCGCCCGCTTTGCCTGTGGATGGGCCAGCACCCCGGTTGCGCCGATTCCGCAAATCACATCATTTCATGCTTGCAAGCCTCGGATTGTTACCGGCTCGCTCAGTCAAGCGATCTGCACAGCGCACCCTGCTCGCGCTTGTGGGCCTGCCGCGTGCGTATCAACACATTCAAACGTAAGGTCGAGACGGCATGCCCATGCTCGAAGGCGTCATCGATTCCGGGAACAACCCGCTCGCGGTGGTCGAAGATATCGCCGCGACGAACGACTGGTCGTTCGAGCGCTCCGGCGAAGACGAGATTACCATTGTCTCCAAGGGCAACTGGACCGACTATCAACTCTCCTTCACCTGGATGAACGAGATCGAGGCGCTGCATCTGGCCTGCGCCTTCGATATGAAGATCCCCTCCGCGCACCGCCCCGAAGTGCAAAGGCTGATCGCCGCGATCAACGAGCAATTGTGGATCGGGCATTTCGATATCTGGACCCACACCGGCATGATCATGTACCGTCAGGCGCTGGTGCTGCCGGGCGGGTTGTCGGCCACCACCGCGCAATGCGAGTCGATGCTGGTCAGCGCGATCCACGCCTGCGAGCGCTACTACCCGGCGTTTCAGTTCGTGGTGTGGGCCGGCAAGTCGGCCGCCGAGGCGATGACCGCGGCGATGTTCGACACCATGGGCGAAGCATAAGCTACGTCGGAGCGGGAGCGAGGCCCTCTCCCGTCATCATCCTCGGCGCCGTCATCCTGAGGTGCCCGAGCAACGCGAGGGCCTCGAAGGATGCGGCCGCGAGACGCGGCGGCCCGCAACTTTCTTGTAGCCCATCCTTCGAGACGCCCGGCTTCGTCCTTCGGACTTCGCCGGTCTCCTCAGGATGACGGCGGGATGCGGAGCACCAAGCCATCATCCGATGCATCGCGGCCCCCGCATAAACGCGCGCGCGACTCCAGACGCGGTGATATGGTCCCGCATCTTGTAATCTGGGACATCGTGATGAGCATTTCCAAGAAACCACCGCTGGCGCAAATGACCGGCACCATCGTGCTGGCCGGCGCCGGCAAGATGGGCGGCGCGCTGCTGACCGGCTGGCTGGCGCAGGGGCTGGACGGCTGCAACGTCGCGGTGCTCGAACCGCATCCGTCCGACGAGATCGCAGCGCTCACTGCCCGCGGCGTGCGCTTCAACACCTCGGCGCAGGATCTCGGCGCGGTGGCCGCGCTGGTGATCGCGGTAAAGCCGCAGATGTTTCGCGACGCCGCCGCCAAACTGAAAACCTTTGTCGGACCCGGCACGCTGGTGGTGTCGATCATGGCCGGGGTGACCACCGCGGCGATCGCCAAAGCCTGCGGCGGCAGCGTGGTGCGGGCGATGCCCAATACCCCGGCGGCGATCGGCCGTGGCATCACCGTCGCGGTGCCGGGCCATCACGTCAATGCCGAGCAGCGTGCCACCGCCGACGCGCTGTTGCGCGCCACCGGGGCGGTCGAATGGGTCGACGACGAGTCCCTGATTGACGCAGTGACCGCGGTATCGGGCTCCGGACCGGCCTATGTGTTCCTGCTCGCCGAGGAACTGGCCCGCGCCGGCGTCGAAGCCGGACTGCCGGAACAATTGGCGACCAAGCTCGCCCGCGCCACCGTGGCGGGCTCCGGCGAATTGCTGCATCGCTCCGAACTCGACGCCGCGACCCTGCGCAAGAACGTCACGTCGCCGGGCGGCACCACCGCGGCCGCACTCGACGTGCTGATGGCAGCGGATGGCTTTCAGCCGCTGCTCAGCCGCGCGGTGGCGGCGGCCAAGCGCCGCTCGCAGGAACTGGCGAAGTAATCCTCTCCCTCTCCCTCTCCCGCTTGCGGGTGAGGGTGCCCGAGCGAAGCAAGGGCGGGTGGAGGCTTTGCGCCAGAGGCAGCTTCAATTGAAGCCAGAGTCTGGCCAGAAGAAGTGCCCTCCCCACCCCTCCCCCCTTGCGGCCGCAAGGGGGGAGAGCTCGCGGCAGGTGCGTTTGAATAACGCGCGAGCACGCCAGCGCGTTGCGGCCGCCCAATCCCGAAGAGATCGGGGCCGGTGACGATGTTGTCGCCGGCCTGCCGTACGCGACCTAACCAAACCCTCAAAACTTCAGATTCGCGAACGCCCGTACGCCTAAGCCCGGCATCAGCACGTCGTCCTTGCTGTAGGACACCGAATTGCGGATCGGTTCGTTGAGCAGGTTGTTGCCGACCAGCCCGACCAGCATTTCGCGGGCGCCGAACCAGCTTTGATTGAGCTTGGTATTGTAGCTGATCTCGGCCTTCAGCAGATTGTAGCCGGGCGTCGGCGTCTCGGCGATCGCCGCGATGTCGTTATGCGCGAAGGCGTGCAGTAGGTTGATCCGGGTCAGCCAATTGGCGTCGCGCCAGAACAGCCCGCCGCCGGCGCGCACCGGCGGAATCCGCGGCACGTTGCTGCCGTCGGTGAAGGTGGCGCGCACCACGTCGAACTGGGTCTCGACGCCCCAGGTGCCGCCATACAACTGCGCGACGTCGAGCTGGCTCTGAAACTCGCCGCCCTTGAAAATCGCGTCGCGCTGCGAATACACCGCCTGGCGGCCCTCGTTCTCCGGATCGCCGTTGCCGCAGGAGTCGAAATCCTCGCCGCACATCACCCCGGTCAGCCGCCGATAGATGAAGTTGTTGAACCGCGTGTAGTAGGCGGTGGCCTCGAAGCGCAGCGGCCCCGTGGCCTTGCGCAGTCCGATCTCGACGGTCTTGGCGGTCTCGATGGTGAGGTTCGGATTGCCGATGTCGAAGGTCGCGGTGGCATCGTGGGGGCCGCGCGAAAATAATTCCGCGGGCTTCGGCGCGCGCTCGACATATTGCGCGGTGATGCTGCCGACCAGACCGCCGGGCAGATCCTGCAACAGCCCGAGGCTGCCGCTCTTTGGCGTGTAGTTGAGGTGGCGGTCGCTGGAGAACTGCGCGCTGCCGTCGGGCAGGAAGTCGGCCGGAAAGTCCGGCGTGCTGCCGCTCAGTTCGACGTGCTCGATGCGGCCGGCGAGTTGCGCGCGGGTCGCGGCGCTGAACGCGAATTCGTTGAACACATAGCCGGCGATGCGGCTGTTGTGGTTCGGATTCCACAGCCCGTTGTACAGCGCGCCCGGATCGTCCGGGCTCGGCGCGGTCAATTCCTGATGGCCGGCCTGCAGGCCGAACGCGGTGGTCACCGTGGCGAAGCGGGCGTTGAACGGCATCATCTGCAATTCGACGCGGGCTTCCTGCTCCTTGTTGGTGAAGGTCTGCCGCACCCCGTCGGTGGTCGGATCGCTGGTGTCGGCCAGCCCGATCTCGTTGTGCTTGTAGTCGGTGGCGCCGGCCCAGAACCGGATCGCCTCGATCGCCGCTGAGTCAGGGCGATACTCGCCCTTGGCGGTGAATTTGGTCTGCCGCGCATCGATCCGGGTCTGGTGGTCGGCGCCGTCGCGGCCAGGGATGTGATACAGCGCGTCGTTCTGCGTCACCGCGGCGCCGATGAAGCCGCCGTCGAACAGATACGAGCCGCCGAGCGAGACGCCGTCGCCGCGCGCCGCCGAATTCGGCTGCCGGCCGGGGTTGACCGACGGATCGCCAAGATAGGGCGCGCCGGGGATGTCGTAGTCGCCGGCCCGTCGGCCGTAGGCGTCGGCGTGCAGCGCGACATTGCCGCCGCCGGCGTCGAGCAGGATGGCGCCTTCGATGCCGCGATCGACCGAACTGAACGCGGTGCGGGTCTCGGCATTCATGCAAGAAGGCTGCCCGAGGTTTGCCACAGGCGCTTTGACCGGCAGTCCGTAGCTCTGGAACGGCGCCGCGGCGCAGGCCGGCAGCGCCTCAGGAATCCGGTTGTTGGTCGTGCTGACCACGCCGCCGATCGAGGTCGAGCCGTAGCGCAGCGCCGCCGGTCCGCGGATCACTTCGATCTGGTCGGCGGCCAATGGATCGACCGGGACGAAGTGATCTTCACCGAGATCGGACGCGCCGCCGGCGCCGGTGCCGTTCTCGAGGATGCCGACGCGATTGACGTCGAGGCCGCGGATGATCGGCCGGCTCGAGGCACCGGGCGCAAAGCTCGATCCGGTGATGCCGGGCTTTGAGTTCAACAGATCGCCGAGCGTGGCGCCGCCGGCGCGGCGGATTTCTTCATTCGGCACCACGGTGACGGTGGCGAACTGATCGGTGACGATGGGGAGCACGCCTTGCTGCAGCGCTGCCGGCTCAGGGACCCGTGCGGGAGCCGGCGCCGTGCGCGCGACCCGAGATGATGCGGGCGCCGCCGCCGGCTTGCGCTTTACGATCGGACTCGGCGCGGTGACCCTGATCTCCGGCAGCGTATTGGCGGGCACTGCGTCCTGCGCCATCGCGGTGCCGCCGAGGCTTAAGGCGAAAAGCGAGGCCGACGAGACAAACGAGCAGACGAGCAACGCGTGTTGCGAGGGACGAAATGACATGGAGCCCGATCCTGATGCGCCCGGTGTCGCCATCCTTGGCGAACGACTGCGGGCGGGCCGTCGGATGATCGACGGCGCGTTCAAATGGCCGCGGCGGATCCGTCACGCATCGTGACGATCATCGTGGCGTTGCAGGTGTTTCGAGGTCAGGCGGTGGGCGGCGCGCGCGGCTGAAAGCCGCGGTGCGGTTGGCTTTGAATCGCCACTGCTGCGGCGGCGGCGCGCACGCTCAAGGCGTGCGCGCCGGGCAGTGGCAACAGCGGCGGCGACGGCGCGATCAGCGCCTGCGCCATCGCCATGACGGCGCAGATCGCGCAGCCGTCATCGTCGGAATCCTGTTGCGGCGTAGGCTGCGGCGCGCCGTTGGCCGGGGCCGCGACCGCTCCATGAACTGCCGCAACATCGCTGCCCGGAAGCTGCGACGCATGGACATGCCCGAACGCCAAGCCGAACTGCAATGCCAGCGCGATCAGCGCCAGCCGCACGCCCGTTCGGATGTTGGAGCGAAACCAGTCCACAGCGGCAAGTACTCGGTGGTCGCGTTGATCTGTTAATGCAATGTTATAACGTAACATCGCAGGTCGGCGCGGTCCTTGTCAATGGGAGGCGATCGTTGGGGTGACTTGTGCAGCGGATCTGCGGGTGCGCAGAAAGGTGAGCGCAGAAAACCGAGCGGCCCTGGGCACGCGCCGATCAGCGCAACGCCGACGCTGCCGCGCGACGAGCGATGCCAGAGCTAGAGCAGGATGACGTTTCTTCGAATCGTCATCCTGCTCTAGCTTTTTGATTGAGCATGATCTTTTCCGAAAACCGGGATCCACTTTTCGGGATCATGCTCTAGCGCGGCAGCAGGCCCTTCAGCTTGTCGATGTCCTTGATGTTCATCTTGAAGCCTCCCGGCATCATGATGTCGCCCGGCTTCTGATCGGATTTGCAGGCGCCGAGCCATTTGGCCTGCAGCGTCATCGCGGTGTCGGGCGGCACCCCGGCCGGGGCGCCCTCATTGTGCGAGGTGATCTTGACCGAATAGGCGGCGTTGAAATCGCCGGTGAGCTCGGAATGCGAGGTGGTCTGCATACCGGCGACGCTGCAGACCGAATCGGTGCTGTAGCCGGTCGCGGTCTTGATCGTCTCGTTCTTGCTGCAGGCCTGCTTGGCCATCGGCGAGAACGACGAACTCATCTGCTTGTCGGTTGTCTCGTCGGTGCAGTGCTGCATCGTCATGTTCGGCGCGGTCTCGCCGGCTGGCAGCAGCGACAATTCCCACAGTCCGGCCTTGCGGGTCGGCAGTTCGACCGCGGGCTCCGCCCAAGCCGGCGGAATCGTGAGCAGCGCGGCCAACAGCCCGACCGCCGGAAACGCGCAGCGCACTCGCGTCATGTCGTCCTCCCGATACGGCGTTGCCCGCCGCCTGGTTTTTGTTCGCGCAACAGTCTGGCGGAAAGCGGGATCCGCTTTCCGGAATCTCGATCTAGTAGGCGGCGCGCAGCGGCCGTTCGTTGGCGCCATACGGCACCCAGCGACAGGCGAACGAAATGTAGCCGCCATAGGTCGCCTGCACGCCCGTCAGCTTCACCACCTTGCCGTAGCGGGCGCAGTGATCGACCGCGATGGCGCGGATGTCGGTCTGGCCGACCAGCGAATAGGCGATGATGCCGCCGGTGTCGTTGCCCTGGAACGGCGCCACAGTATCCGCCTGCGACGCGCCCGAGGCCAACAGCCCGCCGATGATGGCCAAAGCCCCGATCATTCGCATCGCAATCTCCCTTGCCTTGAAAACCGGCCGGCCTCGGCCGCGCGGCGTCACCGCGTGCGGCGCGGCCAACATATCTAACTGTAAAGCGCCGCGGCGGCGATGGAAAGAACGCGGCGCCCGGCGCGGCCGAGTTGTCAGCGGGTGTTGCCGCGGTGCACTTGACCTTGCGCAGGCTTCGCGGCACCGTCCGGCCAGCAAACTCCGGCGGAAAATCCATGCGCGACCTGATGTCCTCGTTGAAACTGCCCGCCCTTGGCCTTGGCACTGCGCTCGGGCTGTTGGCCTTGGCACCGGCGGCGCAGGCCGCCAATCCGCTGGAACTGAATTTCTGGCTGTCCGGCCCGCGCTATGACGGCGACCTGCCGGCCTGCGAGGCCGGGCTGTCCTCGATCACCTCGCAGTTCGCCGAGAAGGAACGGACGTTCTGGAATTCCGACCTCGTAATCACCGGCTATTACGGCGTGCACGAAACCGCGTTCCGCCCCTGGCAGTCCGACAACATCCCGCGGCGGTTTTGCACCGCCGATGCGATGCTGAGCGACGGCAAGCCGCGTCAGGTGCATTTTTCCATCATCGAGGACGGCGGCATTGCCTCGTTCGGTCATGGCGTCGAATTTTGCGTCGTCGGACTCGACCGCAATTGGGCCTTCAACCCGGCCTGCAAGGCCGCCAAGCCCTGATCCGGCCACCGTTTTCGCCCACCGCTATCGATTGATTGCGTTCTTGAAGTGTTCCGACCGCCTCGTTAGGCTTCGCGCTGGGTAGGGGACACATCGCGATGATCGATCGAGGGGCTCGGACTTTTCGGATTTTGCTGGCGCTCATTGCCGCCATCACGCTGGCGACCGCCGGCGCCGCAGGCGCGCAGGACCATCGGCAGAGCGCGCCGGGCGAATTCGACTTCTACGTGCTGGCGCTGTCGTGGTCGCCGTCGTTCTGCCAGGAGGCTGCCGAGCGCGGCCGTGCCGGGCGCTCGCAAGACACTCAGTGCGGCGGCGAGCGGCCGTATTCCTTCGTGGTGCACGGGCTGTGGCCGCAATATGAGCGCGGCTTCCCGGACTACTGCCAGCGGCCGGCGCCGCGGCTCGACCGCAACCTGATGGCGTCGATGCTCGACCTGATGCCGGCCCCGGGGCTGATCTACAACGAATGGGACAAGCACGGCACCTGTTCGGGGCTCGGCGCCCGCGGCTATTTCGAGACCGTCCGCAAGGCCCGCGCCGCGGTGAAGATCCCGCCGGAATTTCTCGACCTTGCCGCGGAAAGGACCGTGGCGCCCGACGAGGTCGAGGCGGCCTTCATCAAGGTCAATCCCGGCTTGAGCAATTCCGCGATCGCCGTGACCTGCTCGCGGTCGCGGCTCAGCGAAGTGCGGATCTGCATGAGCAAGGATCTGCAATTCCGCGCCTGCGAGGAAATCGATCGCCGCGGCTGCCGCCGCGACCAGGTGGTGATGCCGCCGCTGCGCGGCGGCTAGCCGCGAGCCCCACGAGTCGGGGCTTTCCCCTGCTTGGCCCGCGAGTTGCAAGCACTGGACCGCAGATGCTTGACTTCGCCAGCGGCTCCGCGTCAGGTCCCGCCCTCACCCACATCGACTGAATGAAATCCGACAATGACGATTGGTTTTGCCGTTATCCGCGACACCACACCCGCGGCCGCGATCCCCAAGGGCGCGGTGGTGGCGATGGGCAATTTCGACGGCGTCCATCTCGGCCATCGCGCCGTGATCGGCGCCTGTCTGGAGATGGCGAAAAAGCATCGCAAGCCGGCCTTGGCGGTGACCTTCGAGCCGCACCCGCGCAGCTTCTTCAGCCCGGAGAAGCCGCAATTCCCGCTCACCGACGTCACCGCCAAACTGCGGCTCTTGGCCGGCGCCGGGCTCGACGGCGCGGTGGTGCTGAGCTTCGACGCGGCGCGCGCCGCCACCTCCGCGCAGGATTTCATCCGCGACGAATTGCACGGCCGGCTCGGCATCACCGGCATCGCGGTCGGCTACAATTTCCATTTCGGCAAGGGCCGGGGCGGCTCGCCGAGCCTGCTGGCCAGCGAGGCGCCGAAGCTCGGCATCGAGGTCGACGTGCAGCCGCATGTCGATGTCGGCGAGCATCCGGTGTCCTCCAGCGCGATTCGCCAGGCCCTGACCGAGGGGCGGATCTTCGACGCCACCACGATGCTCGGGGCGCCGTGGTTCGTCACCGGCGAGGTGGTCCACGGCGACAAGCGCGGCCGGCTGCTCGGCTATCCCACCGCCAATATCCGGCTCGACCCGCATTGCGGGCTGAAGCAGGGCATCTACGCGGTGCGGGTCGGCATGAACGGCCGGCATCTCGACGCGGTGGCGAATTTCGGCCGCCGCCCGACCTTCGACAACGGCGCGCCGTTGTTGGAAGTGTTCGTGTTCGACTTCCAGGGCGACCTTTATGGTGCCAAACTGGACGTCGCGTTCATCGACTTCATTCGCCCGGAGGCCAAATTCGACTCCGCCGAGGCGTTGATCCGGCAGATGGACGATGACAGCCTGAAGGCCCGCGCGGCGCTGGCAGCGGCGCCCGAGGCGTTTCCGAAGCTGGGAGAGATCGGCTGAGCAAAACCGAAAAACAGAAGATGCTGGCGGGCGAATTGTATCGCCCCGGCAACCCGGAATTGCAGGCCGACGAGGCCGCCAACAAGGCCTGGCTGGTGCGCTACAACGCCGCCGCCGGCCGGCCGGCGTCGGAGCGCCATGCGCTGCTCTCCGAACATCTCGGTGCGGTCGGCCAAGGCGCGGTGATCCGGCCGCCGTTCCACTGCGACTGCGGCTACAACATCCGGCTCGGCGCCGGCGTGTTCCTGAATTTCAACTGCGTCATCCTCGACGTGGTGCCGGTATGGATCGGCGACCGCACCCAGATCGGGCCTGCGGTGCAGATCTACACCGCCGACCATCCGCGCGACGCCGCCACCCGGGCCGAGGGGCTGGAATTCGGCCGCCAGGTGCGGATCGGCTGCGACGTCTGGATCGGCGGCGGGGCGATCATCTTGCCGGGCGTGACGATCGGCGACGGCGCCATCATCGGCGCGGGTAGCGTCGTCACCCGCGATGTGATGCCGGGCCAGACCGTGGCCGGCAACCCGGCGCGGCCGATCAAGCCTTCGGGGCCGTAGCGCTCATCCCTCGGGCAGCAGGCGCGGATCGAACGGCGCTTCGATAATCTCGGCAATTGTGATCGCGCCGGCGTCGGGATGCGCTGGATTGAGCAGGACATTCCAGGCCTGCGGGACGATCACCGACGGCACCTGCAGCAAGGCGCTTGAGGAGCGGTCAAGCCATTGATCGCCGAGGTCGCGGGTTGTGGCCGGCCGATGCTGCCAGTCCGAAGCTAAAGCCTCAGCGTCGATCCGGTCAACGGCGAGCCTCTCGGGTGTGAGGACACGCAGCAGCCGATAGCTCGCGGGCAACAGGTCGCGGTCCATATGGACCAGCATTTCCAGCAGCGCGCTGGCCGGGTGGTCGGCCAGATAGACGATCCGCTTGCCGCGACTATGCCACCGGCCGCTCGCCCGCAACCCGCCAAGGCCTGACAAATCCGCATAATTCGAGATCCGCCACAGCTCCATCGACGGATCTCAGGCGAAGATTCCGTGGTCGATCTGTTCCAGCGTTTCGCGGACCACGGCGGCACCGAGTTGGTCTTGCATCAGGTCGATGGGACGCTGTCCTGACATCGATGCATTGGGGCGCTCCAGCCAAGCCTCGGCCTTGGATTCGTCGCCGAACACGCGGTCGGCTAGGGCGTAGATTTCGAGCGCCATCATGCTGGCTGCTGACGTCATAGACACACCGTGGAGCGGTCGGCCCGATGTTGTCGGGGTGAGCGCCTCGCCGGCCTGTTTGCCGCGACGGCGACGTTCCTTTAGATCCTCATAGATTTCCGCGCGCGTGGTCGGGGCCATGAATTTCCCTCCGCATTCTCAATAGATTAGTGCGAGCGGCCGGAAGCGCAACCGCAAAACGCCTTAAGGATGACGGCCAAGACCCTGGCAGGGCTTTGCGATCCGCCCCCCGCCTGCTATTGAGGGCCGATGTCTGCACGGCGCCCCTTCATCAGCATTAGCGGCCCGGCTTCCGCCTGAGCTTCGCTCGGCGCAAGACCGGGATCGTTGCAGTTTCATCGCGATTTCGTCGCGTTTTCCGCGCCCATTGAGCCGAGCCAGAATCCTCATGTCCGACACGCCTGTAAAATCCGCCGCCAAAGACGCCCAAAAAGACGGCAACGACTATTCCAAGACCCTGTACCTGCCGCAGACCGAGTTTCCGATGCGCGCCGGGCTGCCGAAGGCGGAGCCCGAACTGCTGAAGCGCTGGGAGGAGATCGACCTCTACGGCAAGCTGCGCAAGGCCGCCGCCGGCCGGCCGAAATTCGTGCTGCATGACGGCCCGCCCTATGCCAACGGCAACATCCATATCGGCCACGCGCTGAACAAGATCCTGAAAGACGTGGTGACCAAGAGCCAGCAGATGCTGGGCTTCGATTCCAACTACGTGCCGGGCTGGGACTGCCACGGTCTGCCGATCGAATGGAAGATCGAGGAGGAGAATTATCGCTCCAAGGGCAAGCCGAAGCCGAACTTCAAGGATAGCGCGGCGATGGTCGCGTTCCGCAAGGAATGCCGTGGCTATGCCGGCAAATGGCTGAACGTGCAGCGCGAGGAGTTCAAGCGGCTCGGCGTGATCGGCGACTGGGCGCATCCCTACGCCACGATGGACTTCTTCGCCGAGGCGCAGATCGCCCGCGAACTGATGAAATTCGCCGCCAACGGGACCCTCTATCGCGGCAGTAAGCCGGTGATGTGGAGCGTGGTGGAAAAGACCGCGCTGGCCGAGGCCGAGGTCGAGTATGAGGACTACACGTCGGATACGGTGTGGGTGAAGTTTCCGGTTGTTACGCATGTCCCCGACACTCACGTGACTCGGACGGGGAAGGTGCCCGTTGTCGACGGATATGATGATGGTCGTCTCGCGGGTTCATCAGTTGTCATCTGGACCACGACGCCATGGACGCTGCCGGGAAACCGCGCGATCAGCTTCTCATCCAAAATCAGCTACGGCCTCTACAAAGTCACAGACGCTGCGGCTGATAACTGGGCAAAACCCGGCGATTTGTTGATCCTCGCCGACACGCTTGCAGACGCCGTGTTCAAGCAGGCGCGCGTCGTGAGCTATGAGAAGGTCAACACAGTTCCCGCGGACGTGCTGAAGTCATTGCAATGCGCCCATCCGCTGTTCGGCTTGGCCGGCGGCTATGAATTCTCCGTGCCGCTGCTCGACGGCGATCACGTCACCGACGACACCGGCACCGGCTTCGTCCACACCGCGCCGGGCCACGGCCGCGAAGACTTCGACATCTGGATGCACAATGCGCGCAGCCTAGAGGCGCGCGGCATCTCCTCGGCGATTCCCTACACCGTCGACGAGAACGGCGCGCTGACCGATCACGCGCCGGGCTTCGTCGGCAAGCGGGTGATCACCGACAAGGGCGAAAAGGGCGACGCCAACGAGGCGGTGATCAAGGCCTTGATCGACGCCGGCATGTTGCTGGCGCGCGGCCGCTTGAAGCATCAGTACCCGCATTCCTGGCGCTCCAAGAAGCCGGTGATCTTCCGCAACACCCCGCAATGGTTCATCGCGATGGACAAGGACATCGTCGACGACGGCAAGGCCAAGCCGGGCGATACCCTGCGCCATCGCGCGCTCGAGGCCATCAAGGTCACGCAATGGGTGCCGGCCGCCGGGCAGAACCGCATCAACGGCATGATCAACACCAAGCCCGACTGGGTGATCTCGCGGCAGCGCGCCTGGGGCGTGCCGATCGCGGTGTTCGTGCGCGAGAAGGGCGACGGCTCCGCCGAAATCCTGATCGACGAGACCGTCAATCTGCGGATCGCGGAAGCCTTCATGAGCGAGGGCGCCGACGCCTGGTATGCCGAAGGCGCGCGTGAGCGCTTCCTCGGCGAGCGCGCCAAAGAGGAATGGAAGAAAGTCGACGACATCTGCGACGTCTGGTTCGACTCCGGCTCCACCCACGCCTTCGTGCTCGAAGACCGGCAGAACTTCCCGGGCCTCGCCGGCATCCGGCGCAAGGTCGATGGTGGCGACGACACCGTGATGTATCTCGAAGGCTCCGACCAGCATCGCGGCTGGTTCCAATCGTCGCTGCTGGAAAGCTGTGGCACCCGCGGCCGCGCGCCCTACGACATCGTGCTGACCCACGGTTTCACGCTCGACGAGAACGGGCGCAAAATGTCCAAGTCGATCGGCAATACCGTCGAGCCGCAGAAGGTGATCGCGCAATCCGGCGCCGACATCTTGCGGCTCTGGGTGTGCGCCACCGACTATGCCGACGACCAGCGCATCGGCGCGGAAATCCTCAAGACCACCATCGAGACCTATCGCAAGCTGCGCAACTCGATCCGCTGGATGCTCGGCACGCTGGCTCACTTCAAGCGGGCCGACGCCGTGGCGTTCGACGATATGCCCGAACTGGAAAGGCTGATGCTGCACGCGCTGGCGGCACAGGATGCCATCGTGCGCAAAGCCTATGAGGAGTTCGACTACAAGACCGTCGTCGCCTCGCTGGCCAACTTCATGAACACCGAATTGTCGGCGTTCTATTTCGACGTCCGCAAGGACACGCTGTATTGCGACGCGCCGTCGTCGCTGACGCGCAAGGCGGCGCTGACCGCGATCGACATCATCTGCGATGCCATCCTGAAATGGCTGGCGCCGGTGTTGTCGTTCACCGCCGAGGAAGCCTGGCGGCTGTATCGGCCGGACGCCGAGCCGAGCGTGCATCTGACGCTGTTCCCGGAGGGCCTCGCGCCATTCCGCGACGATCAACTCGCCGCGAAGTGGGAGACCATCCGCAACGTCCGCCGCGTCGTCACCGGCGCGCTGGAGGTCGAGCGGGCGGCGAAGCGGATCGGCTCCTCGCTGGAAGCCTCGCCGCTGGTCTATGTGTCGGATCAGGCGATCTTCTCGACCTTGTTCGACATCGATCTCGCCGAAGTCTGCATCACCTCGAATGCCATGGTTTCGAACGCCGAGGCCCCGGCCGAGGCGTTTCGGCTGCCCGACGTTCCCGGCGTCGCGGTGGTGGTGGAGAAGGCCCAGGGCCAGAAATGCGCGCGCTCCTGGAAGATCCTGCCCACGGTCGGCGACGATCCGGACTATCCCGACGTCTCGCCGCGCGACGCGCAGGCGCTGCGCGAATGGCAGGCGCTGGGGGTCACAGTATAAACCTCTCGTCGTCCCCGCGCAGGCGGGGACCCATAACCCCTGGCGTTCGATTTTGTTGGTGGACTCCCATGATTACGGCCGCCTTGCTTGAGCTGAACCGACACGGCGTATGGGTCCCCGCCTGCGCGGGGACGACGCCTCGTTGTGGTGCGGTGGCGTTCGGTCCCTTCGGAAGCCGGGCACCATGAGCCGCCACCTCCGCGCCGGGCTGATCGCCGCCGTCGCCGCGCTGGCGCTCGACCAGGCGGTGAAGCTGTGGCTGCTCTATGGCTACGAGCTCGGCCGCCGTGGCGCGGTCAGGCTGGCGCCGTTCTTCGACATGGTGCTGGCCTGGAACACCGGCATCAGCTACGGCTGGTTCTCCGAGACCGGGCCCACCGGGCAGGCGATCATGCTGGCGTTCAAGGCGGTGGCGGTGGTGGTGCTGGCGATCTGGATGGCGCGCTCGGGAACCCTGTTGGCGACCATCGCGCTGGGGCTGATCATCGGCGGCGCGATCGGCAACGGCATCGACCGGCTGGCCTATGGCGCGGTGGTGGATTTCGCGCTTTTGCACCTCGAAATCGCCGGCAAGACCTACAACTGGTACGTGTTTAACCTTGCCGACGTGGCGATCGTTGCCGGGGTCGGAGGCCTGCTGTATGACTCCTTCTTCGGCCAACCCGCCGTAAAAGCGCCCTGATCCCGGCTGATACGACAGCCATCAGGATGCTGCACGGCAGGCGGCGCCGCCATCGTCGGCCTGCCGGCGAACAGATCGCCATGATAAACGGGATGAACGCAATGCGGGTAATCGACCCCAGCGCTTGGAGTGTGCGTCCGTCAGCCCGGATGCTGTTGCGCAGCCTGCGGCTTGCCGCGGTGGTGGCCGGCATCGGCCTGGTGATGGCGTCGGGCATGGCCCGCGCCGAGGACCCCGAAGAGGACGAGGACGCCACCTTCGAAGACAAGCTGATCAAGAACATCATGACCGGGATCGGCGGCACCAATATGGACAATCGCGGCATCACCTACCGCGAGCGTTCGCCGCTCGTGGTGCCGCCCAAGCTCGACCTGCCGCCGCCGGAAACCGGCAAGACCGCGGTCAATCTGCCGAACTGGCCGAAGGATCCCAGCGAGGCCGAGCGCAAGCGGATCAAGGAACTCAACAAGAAGAGCAAGGTTTCGGGCATCGAGAGCGCCCGGCCGCTGACGCCGAGCGAACTCGCCGCCGGCAAGACCGCGGCGACCACCCCGACCGAGCCGATGACGCCCGGCAACAGCGCCAACAACCCGATTCTCAGCCCGTCGCAGCTCGGCTACACCGGCGGCATCTTCAGCACCATGTTCGGCGGCTCCTCGGTGGAGACCGCGCCATTCACCGGCGAACCGAGCCGCGAAACGTTGACCCAGCCGCCGGTCGGCTATCAAACGCCGTCGCCGAATTACGCCTATGGCACCGGTCCGAAGGAATCGCTGAACAATCAACACACCGACATCATGACGGGCAAAGAGATCAAGAATTGAGCGCGGCATCGGGCGGCGATCCGCGTCCCGTGCTCGGCGTGACACATCATGAGGGCTCTTGGCTGCATAAGGGCTTTTGGCTGCGGCGCTGCGCCGCCGGCGTGATCGCGGCGGCGGTGCTGACGGTGGCGGCCTTGACGCTGCCGACGCCGGCCGGCGCGCAGACCGTCACCTCGGATCCGCCGGCCACCTTTACGCTCGGCAACGGGCTGCGGGTGGTGGTGATCCCGGACCGCCGCACCCCGGTGGTCACCCAGATGATCTGGTACAAGGTCGGCTCCGCCGACGAGACGCCGGGCAAATCCGGGCTGGCGCATTTCCTCGAACATCTGATGTTCAAGGGCACCGCCAACCATCCGGCCGGCGAGTTCACCCAGACCGTGCTGCGGATCGGCGGCAACGAGAACGCCTTCACCTCGACCGACTACACCGGCTATTTCCAAAGGGTGCCGCGCGAGCAGCTCGGCCGGATGATGGAGTTCGAAGCCGACCGGATGACCGGGCTCATTCTCAAGGACGAGAACGTGCTGCCGGAGCGCGACGTGGTGCTCGAAGAATTCAACATGCGGGTCGCCAACAATCCCGACGCGCGGCTGACCGAGCAGATCATGGCCGCGCTGTTTCTCAACCATCCCTACGGCCGGCCGGTGATCGGCTGGCACCAGGAGATCGAGAAGCTCGGCCGCGAGGACGCGCTGGCCTTCTACCACCGGTTCTACGCGCCGAACAACGCCACGCTGGTGATCGCCGGCGACGTCGACGCCGCCGACGTGCGTCCGATGGCGGAGAAGATCTACGGCGCGATCCCGCCGCAGCCGGCGATCGCGCCGCGCCGGATCCGCCCGCAGGAGCCGACCCCGGCGGGGCCGCGCACCGTGACGCTGGCCGATCCGCGGGTCGAGCAGAACGCCATCCGGCGCTATTATCTGGTGCCCTCCGCCGTCACCGCCGCGGCCGGCGAAAGCGCCGCGCTCGACGTGCTGGCGCAGCTGATGGGCAACGGCGCCAACTCCTATCTGTATCGCGCGCTGGTGATCGACCGCCCGCTGGCGGTCAGCGCCGGCGCCTCCTATCAAGGTACCGCGGTCGACGACAGCTATTTCATGGTGGCGGCGACGCCGAAGCCCGGCGTCGAGTTCGCGCAGATCGAACAGGTGATCGACGGCGTGATCGCCGATATCGAGGCCAATGCGGTGCGCGCCGAGGATCTCGAGCGGGTCAAGACGCAGCTGATCGCCGAGGCGATCTACGCGCAGGACAGTCAGGCGACGCTGGCGCGCTGGTACGGCGCCGCCTTGACGGTCGGGCTCAGCGTCCAGGACATCCGCGCCTGGCCGGACCGGATTCGCGCCGTCACCTCCGATCAAGTGCGCGCCGCCGCACAAAAATGGCTGACCAAGAACCGCTCGGTGACCGGCTATCTGATCAAGGACACGACGGTGAAACTGCAGGAGAAGCGCTCGTGATCATGTTCGGTCCCCGCGCGCTGCGCACAGCCTTGGCGGCTACGGCCTGCCTGCTCGCCACCGCGCTGTCGACCACGAGTTCGTTTGCCGCGGCAAAAATCCAGCGGCTGGTGTCGCCGGGCGGCATCGAGGCCTGGTTCGTGCCGGACGCCACCGTGCCGCTGATCGCGATGGAATACGCCTTTGGCGGCGGCGCCACGCAGGACCCCGCGGACAAATCCGGGCTCGGCCACATGGTCGCCAATCTGCTCGACGAAGGCGCCGCCGATCTCGACTCCAAGACCTACCACGAGCGGCTCGATCGCCGCGCCATCGAGCTCAGCTTCAACGCGACCCGCGATTACTTCCGCGGCTCGCTGCGGATGCTGAAAGAGCATCGCAGCGAGGCGTTCGATCTGCTGCGGATCGCGCTGACCAAGCCGCGCTTCGAGGCCCAGGATATCGAGCGGGTGCGCGCCCAGGTGCTGTCGACGCTGCGCCGGGAGTCCACCAATCCGAATTCGATCGCCAGCCGCAAGTTTCTCGAAGTGGCGTTCGGTGATCACCCCTATGGCCGCCCGTCCAACGGCACGCTCGCCAGCATCCCGACCATCCAGGCCGACGATTTGCGAAGCTATGCCGGCCATGTGCTGGGCAAGGACACGCTGAAGATCGCGGTGGTCGGCGATATCGACGCCGTCTCGTTGGGCGCGCTGCTGGATCAGACCTTCGGCGGCCTGCCGGCCAAGGCCGATCTGGTCGCGGCGCCGGAGATCGCAGCCGCCAAGCCGCCGCAGCGCGCCTTCATCGCGCTCGACGTGCCGCAGACCACGGTAACGTTCGGCGGTCCCGGGATGAAACGCGCCGATCCGGATTTCATGGCCGGCTACGTCGTCAACCATATTCTCGGCGGCGGCACGCTGTCGTCGCGGCTGTATCACGAGGTCCGCGAGAAGCGCGGGCTGGCCTATTCGGTCTATGAAACGCTGTTGTGGATGGAGCATTCCGCGCTGTTCATCGGCAACACCGGCACCCGCGCCGATCGCGCCGCCGACACCGTGGCGGCGATCGATGAGGAAATCCGCCGGATGGCCGAGCAGGGGCCGACCCAGCAGGAACTCGACGAGGCCAAGTCGTATCTGAAGGGCTCGCAGATGCTGGCGCTCGACACCTCGTCGAAGCTCGCCTCGGCGCTGCTGCAATATCAGCTCGACAAATTGCCGATCGATTACATCGAAAAGCGCAACGCCATCGTCGACGCGGTGACGCTCGACGACGCCAAGCGCGCCGCGAAGCGGCTGTGGGCCAATGGCCTCCTGACCGTGGTGGTCGGCCGCGCCGCGCAGGCCGCGGCCGAGCCGGTCGCCAAGCCGCCGAGCGCGAATTAGCGTTCTTCGTCAGGCCGGTCCACACCCACGCCGTCATCCTGAGAGTCTGACCGGAAGCTCGATCAGGCTTCCACGCCGGTGGCATTTCGAAAAGTCGCGCACCCTCTCCGCGTCATGGCCGGGCTTGTCCCGGCCATCCACGGAAACATCAGAAGCCTCGCCTGTGGGCGTGGATGGCCGCGACGAGCGCGGCCATGACGTGTTGGGCGAAGTGCCTGATCGCATTCGCGGCATTTCCGGCCAGCTTCTGCGGCGCGCCCGCTTGCCGCGCGTCGCCCAGGATGTGCTACAGAACGGCACCTCACGCCCCACCGGTGCCCCATGCTGCGGATTGCCCGCGATCTCTTCATCGACGAAGACAAGGACATCGAGGTGACGTTCGTGCGCGCCTCGGGGCCGGGCGGTCAGAACGTCAACAAGCTCTCCACCGCGGCGCAATTGCGCTTCGACACAAGGCGCATCACGTTGCCGGCCGACGCCGAACTGCGGCTTTCGCGGCTCGCCGGGCAGCGCATGACCAAGGACGGCGTGATCGTGATCCACGCCCAGCGCTTCCGCACCCAGGAGCGCAACCGCGCCGACGCCATCGACCGGCTGCTCGAATTGCTGCGCGAGGCGATGGTGCGCCCGGTGCCGCGCCGCGCCACCAAGCCGACCTTGGGCTCGAAGAAACGCCGGCTCGAAGGCAAGAAGCGCCGCAGCGACGTCAAGTCGAAGCGCGGCTCGGGCGGGTTCGAGGATTGACGCATTTCTGAGTTTGGGCGATGCGCTCGCCGAATTGCTTGATGCGCTCCCCAATATTCCGCTGTCATTCCGGGGCGCGCGCCGCGTCAGCGGCGAGCCAACCCGGAATCCAGCAACAGGTGAGCGGCGCTCCACCCACCGCGTCATCCTGAGGCGCGTAGGCGTAGCGCAAAGCGCGAAGCCGGGCCTCGAAGGATGGGCTGCAAGTACCCGCGGCCGCATCCTTCGAGGCCCTCGCGTTGCTCGGGCGCCTCAGGATGACGGCGTCGTCATCGCGGCAGATGGCGGAATCGTGCGTGGCGACCGGGCACAAGCGATGGTCGCCCCTCCCTTCGTCCGGCAAAACCGCCTAGATTGCCGGACCGATCCACTGCCTTGAGTCTGCCGATGCCCGTTCGCCAATTGCCCGAGACCGTGGTCAACCGCATCGCCGCCGGCGAGGTGGTGGAGCGGCCGGCCAGCGTGGTCAAGGAACTGGTGGAGAACGCGATCGACGCCGGCGCGAGCCGCATCGATATTTTCACCGACGGCGGCGGAAGGCGTCGGATCGGCATCACCGATGACGGTGCCGGCATGACCCACGCCGACCTGACATTGGCGGTCGATCGCCACGCCACCTCGAAGCTCGACGACGAGGATCTGCTGGCGATCCGCACGCTGGGATTTCGCGGCGAGGCGCTACCCTCGATCGGCTCGGTGGCGAAGCTGTCGATCACCACGCGGCACGCCGCCGAACCGCACGCCTGGGCGCTCGCCGTCGAGGGCGGCGCCAAGTCGCCGATCGTGCCGGCGGCGCTGAGCCACGGCACCCGCGTCGAGGTCTCCGACCTGTTCTATGCGACGCCGGCGCGGCTGAAATTTCTCAAGACCGACCGCACCGAGGCCGAAGCGATCCGCGAGGTGGTGCGACGGCTGGCGATGGCGCGGCCGGACATCGCCTTCAGCATGGCCGGCGAGGAGCGCGCGCCGGTGACCTGGGCGGCGGCGTTGCCCGGCGCGGCGGGACGGTTGACCCGGCTCGGCGACATTTTGGGCGGCGATTTTCGCAGCAACGCCATCGAGGTGCGTTCGGAACGCGACGGCGTGGTGGTCGAGGGCTTCGCCGCCGCTCCGTCGCTGACCCGCGCCAACGCGCTCGGGCAATATCTGTTCGTCAACGGCCGCCCGGTGCGCGACAAACTGATCATCGGCGCGGTGCGAGCGGCTTACTCCGACTATCTGCCGCGCGACCGCCATCCGGTGGTGGCGCTGTTCGTCTCCCTCGACAGCCGCGAGGTCGACGCCAATGTGCATCCGGCCAAGACCGAGGTGCGGTTTCGCGATGCCGGGTTGGTTCGCGCGCTGATCGTGCACGCGCTGAAAGAGGGATTGGCGCGCGAGGGCAAACGTACCGCCGCCAACGACGCCGGCGCCACGATCTCCTCGTTCCGTCCATCGTTCGCGCCGCGCGCCAATTGGGACTGGCGCAGTTCGCCGTCCTATCCGGTGGCCGGGAGTGCGGCGTTCGACGCTGCGGCCGGTTTCGCCGAGCGCGAGCAGTCGGGTTTCGACGTCGGCGCGCCGTCGGCCGATGTGCGCAGCTATCAGCCGTCCGCCGATTTCACCGATCGGCCGCTCGGCGCCGCGCGGACGCAGATTCACCAGACCTATATCGTGGCGCAGACCCGCGATGGCCTCGTCGTGGTCGATCAGCACGCCGCCCATGAGCGGCTGGTCTATGAGAAGCTGAAGGCCTCGCTCGCCACCAACGGCGTGCAGCGGCAGATCCTGCTGATCCCGGAAATCGTCGAGCTCGACGAGGCCACGGTGGAGCGCCTGGTCGCGCGCGGCGAGGAACTGGCGACGTTTGGCCTGGTGGTGGAATCCTTCGGCCCGGGTGCGGTGGCGGTGCGCGAGACGCCGTCGCTGCTCGGCAAGACCGATGCCGGCGCGCTGCTGCGCGATCTCGCCGAGCACATGGCGGAATGGGACGAGGCGCTGCCGCTGGAACGGCGCTTGCTGCACGTCGCAGCCACCATGGCCTGCCACGGCTCGGTGCGCGCCGGCCGGGTGCTGAAGCCGGAGGAAATGAACGCGCTGCTCCGCGAAATGGAAGACACCCCGAATTCCGGCCAGTGCAACCACGGCCGCCCGACCTATGTCGAACTGAAATTGTCGGACATCGAGAAGCTGTTCGGGCGCAGGTAGTCCGGCTTCGGAGCGGTGCTACACAGTCGCCGCGCTCCGCATCTGCTGCGTCATCCTGAGGCGCCGTCGCAGTCCTGCGCAGCAGGACGGCGACGGCCTCGAAGGATGGGCCGCGGGTGCCCGGAGCCGCATCCTTCGAGGCCCTCGCTGCGCTCGGGCACCTCAGGATGACGACTCATTGCTCGCCGCAAATGCAGCCCATTGCGCCGCATCCGGGGCGCGCACGCCACCAAAGGAGGTCGTCATTCCGGGGCGCGAGCCCGTTCGGGCGAGCGAACCCGGAATCTTGCGACGCGGTGAGGCATCACAAACCAGCGGCGAGATTCCGGGTTCGCTCGCAGCTTTCGCTGCTCGCGCCCCGGAATGACGCAATTATAACCCGCATCACCCGACGTTGCGGACCCAGCCGTGGGTATCCGGCGCGCGGCCGTATTGGATATCGACCAGCTGCTTGCGCAAGCCCATCGCCACTTTGCCGGCTTCGCCGCCATTGATGACGAAATCGCCGCTCGCCGAACACACTTTGCCGATCGGCGAGATCACCGCCGCGGTGCCGCAGGCGAACGCTTCTTTCAGCTTGCCGCTGGCTGCATCGGCACGCCACTGCGCCAGCGTGTAGGGCTCCTCACGCACCGTCGTGCCGGATTCCTTGGCGAGTGCGATGATCGAATCGCGGGTGATGCCGGGCAAGATGGTGCCGAGCGGCGGCGTTGCCAGCGAGCCATCGTCGAACACGAAGAACACGTTCATGCCGCCAAGCTCTTCGATGTAGCGGCGCTCCAACGCGTCGAGGAACACCACCTGGTCGCAGCCGTGATCGATCGCCTCGGCCTGCGCGCGCAACGAGGCGGCGTAGTTGCCGCCGCATTTCACCGCACCGGTGCCGCCGACCGCGGCGCGGGTGTAGTTTTCCGACACCCAGATCGAGACCGGGGCCGGGCCGCGCTTGAAATACGAGCCGACCGGCGAGGCGATCACCGCGAAGATGTATTCCGCCGACGGCTTGACGCCGAGGAAGATCTCGCTGGCGATCATGAAGGGGCGCAAATAAAGGCTGCCTTCGCCGCCGGGGATCCAGTCGCGGTCGATCCGCACCAGTTGCTCGACCGCTTCGATGAACACCGCCTCCGGCAGCGGCGCCATCGCCATGCGGTCGGCGGAATTCTTGAAGCGCCGCGCATTGGCGTCGGGGCGGAACAGGTTGATGCCGCCGTCGTCGCGCTTGTAGGCCTTCAGCCCTTCGAAAATCTCCTGCGCGTAGTGCAGCACCGCGGTCGCCGGATCGAGCGGGAAGTTGGCGCGGGACTCGACGCGCGCGCCGTGCCAACCCTTGGCCTGATCGTAGTGCACCAGCGCCATATGATCGGTGAACACCCGGCCGAAGCCCGGGTTCTCCAGTTTCGCCGCGCGATCCTTCGGCGCAACGGGATGTGCCGCAGGCTGGATGTCGAATGTCAGCCAGATCGAGCCGTCGACCTTGTCGAACGAAACTCCCATGGACTTATCTCCTGATCGGCGCGCGCCGCGTGCCGCGCGGTGGCCGTTGGTTACATTCAAGGCCGCGCCGTTGCCAGCCGGTCTTCAGTTCAATTCCCGATCGGGTCGGGAGGCGGGCTTTTGCGCAATGCAGGAAGTCCGGTATGTTCGCCTGGTCGCCCGAGACCATCGCACGCGAACCGCCGGATGGAATTCTTTATCGGGCGGGTCAGGCCTGGGTCGCAAGCGGAATGATGTTATATTTCGTCTGGACCGGCTGTTTTGTAACATAAAGACCAGATATGTCAACATGGCTGACATAAATTTCGCGAACCCGTCGTCACGCTCTGGCCACCCGGAGGCAGGGCCATCGCCGCTGTCCGATGGCGCCTCCCCGCGATGGGACGTCATCGAGCTGCTGTTCTTCGCCTATCGCGACTTTGTCGGCGATGCCGATCACGCGCTGGAGGGCTTGGGATTCGGCCGCGCCCACCACCGCGTCGTGCACTTCGTCCACCGCTATCCCGGGCTGAAAGTCGCCGACCTGCTGGAGGTGCTGCGCATCACCAAGCAGTCGCTCGGCCGGGTGCTCAAACAACTGCTCGACGAGGGCTACATCGTGCAGAAAGCTGGCGACAGCGACCGCCGGCAGCGGCTGTTGTTTTCCACCGCCAAGGGCGAGGCGCTGGTGGTGAAACTGGCGCGGCTGCAAACCGATCGCATCAACCATGCGCTGGCCGATCTCGGCCCCGGCGAGACGGATGCGGTGCTGCGCTTTCTTCGTGCCATGATCGACCGCGATGATCCGGACAAAGTGCTCGAGGGACTGCTCGGCACCAATGGCGCAACCGCAAAGGACCGACGGTGACGCAATTTGCAACCTTGGCGAAGCGGCCGCCGTGCCCCGCCGACGACGCGCCGCATCTGTTGTTGGTCGACGACGATCGCCGGATCCGCGATCTGTTGTCGCGATTTCTGGCCAGCGAAGGCTATCGGGTCACCACCGCGAAGAGTGCGGCGGATGCCCGCAGCAAGCTCAACGGGCTGTATTTCGATCTCTTGATCCTCGACGTGATGATGCCGGGCGAGACCGGCTTCGATCTCGCCCGCTTCATCCGCACCACCTCGTCGGTGCCGATCGTGATGCTGACGGCGCGGCACGAGGCCGAGAGCCGGATCGAGGGCCTGCAACTCGGCGCCGACGACTACGTCGCCAAGCCGTTCGAGCCGCGCGAATTGCTGCTGCGGATCGGCAACATCTTGAAGCGGGCGATGCCGGTGGCGGCCGTCAAGCAGGAGTCGATCAGCTTCGGGCCTTACGTCTATCACCTGGAGCGCGGCGAATTGCGCCAGGGCGAGGAGATCATCCACCTCACCGACCGCGAGCGCGACATGCTGCGCGTCTTGGCGGCATCGCCCGGCGAAACCGTGCCGCGCGGCGAACTCACCGGCGGCGGCGGCACCGTCAACGAGCGTGCGGTCGACGTGCAGATCAATCGGTTGCGCCGCAAGATCGAACAGGACCCCGCCAATCCGTTGTTCCTGCAGGCGGTGCGCGGCATCGGCTATCGCCTTGTCGCGGCGCCTTAGCCGATGACCACGCTCGACAGCGGCTTTACACTGATCCGCACCGCGACGCGGCGGGTGGCGGCGTTCCACGACTACGTCTGGCGCCGGTTCAACGACTTCATGCCGAAGGGGCTATACGCCCGCGCGCTGTTGATCATGATCGTGCCGATGGTGGTGCTGCAATCGGTGGTCGCCTTCGTGTTCATGGAGCGGCACTGGAACACGGTGACGCAGCGGCTGTCGGCGGCGGTGGTGCAGGACATCGCCGCGCTGATCGACGTCTACAAAGGCTATCCGCAGGACAAGGACCGCGCGCAATTGCGCCGCATCGCTCAGCAGCGCATGGGACTAGTGGTGGATTTCCTAGGCCCCGGCGACATGCCGCCGCCCGGGCCAAAACCGTTCTTCTCGCTGCTCGATCAGTCGATCTCAAAGCAGATCAGCCGGCAGATCGCGCGGCCGTTCTGGATCGACACCGTCGGGCGCTCCAATCTGGTTGAAATCCGCATCCAGCTCGACGATGCGGTGATGCGGGTGTTCGCGCAGCGCAGCGCCGCCTATGCGTCGAATTCGGAGATCTTCCTGTTCTGGATGGTCGGCACCTCGTCGATCCTGCTGATCGTGGCGGTGCTGTTCCTGCGCAACCAGATCCGCCCTATCCTGCGGCTGGCGGATGCCGCGGAGAGTTTCGGCAAGGGCCGCGAGGTGCCGAATTTCCGGCCGCGCGGTGCCCGCGAGGTGCGCCGCGCCGCGCACGCCTTCATCGAAATGAAGAGCCGCGTCGAGCGCTCGATCGAGCAGCGCACCGCGATGCTGGCCGGGGTGTCGCACGATCTGCGCACCATCCTGACGCGCTTCAAGTTGGAATTGGCGCTGATCGGCGACGGTCCGGACGCCGACGGCATGCGCAAGGACGTCGACGAGATGGCCGGGATGCTGGAGGCCTATCTGGCGTTCGCGCGCGGCGACAGTGGCGAGCAGGCGCAGCCGGTCGACATGGCGGCGGCGCTGGAGGAATTGCGCGGCGACGCCGAGCGCAACGGCCATTCCGCCACCGTGGTGTTTCACGGCCAGCCGGTGGTGACGGTGAAGCCGGCGGCGTTCAAGCGTTGCCTTGGCAATCTGGTGTCGAACGCCGCGCGTCACGCCGACGGCATCGCCATCACCGGGCATCGCGACCACCGCTATCTCAGCGTGACGGTCGACGACGACGGCCCCGGCATTCCGCAGGACATGCGCGAGGAAGTGTTCAAGCCGTTCCTGCGGCTCGACGACGCCCGCAACCAGGACGAGGGCGGCACCGGCTTGGGGCTTGCGATCGCCCGCGACATCGCCCGCTCGCACGGCGGCGACATCACGCTGGGCGACAGCCCAATGGGCGGGCTGCGTGCGATCGTCCGCATCCCGGTGTAGTCCGAGGGCTATTGTTCTTGGTGCACAACAGACGAAACATCGGCAGCGCGCTCCCTCTCCCGCTTGCGGGAGAGGGGTCGGGGGTGGGGGTCTCCGAGCACGGCGTCAGCGTGCGTGTCGAATCTTTATTTGATCGGCAGACAGACTAACTGTGCGCAGTCGTGATCAAGCGCACGCGGTGAGCTTGCAGGGCCCCCCACCCCCTCCCCGCGAGGGGGGAGCGCGCTGCCGTTGCATCAACGCTCACACCTGGCGCGCGAAACGCCAGTCCGGACGGATCGCGCCTTCGACGCCGGCGAAGGCACCGTCCGCCAGTTCGGCGACCAGCAGTCGCTTCGGATCGACCGGCCCCGGCATGGTGACGCGGCCCCGGGCGATCGGCTTGAAGCCGACGCGGGCGTAATAATCGGCGTCGCCGACCAGCAACACCAGGCGATGGCCCTTGGCCTTGGCGTCGCCGAGCGCGCGATCGAGCAGCGCGCGGCCGACGCCGCGGTCGCGGAACGGCGGCTCCACGGTCAAAGGTCCGAGCAGCAGCGCCGGGGTCTCGCCGACCAGGATCGGCAATTGCCGCACCGAGCCGACCAGCAGGGTGCCGATTCGCGCGGTGAACGACAATTCGCCCAGATGGTCGACGTGTTCACGCAGCCGATAGGCGCTGAGTGCGAATCGCCCGGGGCCGAAGGTGCGTTCGTGCAGCCGCTCGATCGCCTGGGCGTCGTTGACGGTTTCGCAGTGGATGGTCAGTGCAAGGTCGCTCATGCGGGCGCGCAATAGCATCTGAAACCGGCAGGGTCCATTGCGCCGATCGCAGCACGGTCCCGCGATCAGACGGCCTCGAGATAGGTCGGAGAACCGACCTAAGGCTCGGCTGCGGGACGCCAGGTCAAGGGCGGCCGGGCGCCGTCCAGCACTTCGGCGATCCGCAACCGCGTTCCCAGCGTGGTCCCGGCCGGCAGCGCATCGACGGCGAAGAAGCCGCTCTCGGCGATCTCGCGATTGGGCGCGGGCACACGATCCTGGCGAAACTGCCGGATCACATAGACCGCGACGTGATCGCGCGGCGAGACGTGGCTGTTGAGAAACACGCCGTGCAAATCCGGCTCGCCGACGATCTCGATGCGGCCCTCCTCCATCACCTCGCGGCAAAGCGCCTCGCGAAAGGTCTCGCCGACCTCGACACCGCCGCCCGGCAAATGCCAGCCGCTGACGTAAGTGTGCCGGATCAGGAAAACCCGGCCGGCGTCGTCGAGCACCAGGCCGCGCACCCCGAGCGTCATGCCGCGCGCCAGCCGCCAATACAGGTGAAACACCCGGCGCAGCGCCGGCTCCAGCGCGCGTCGCAGCTTCTGCATGTTCGACACCACCGAATCCTCACGCGGGCCCGAGCCGTGACGCTTGCGCCCCGCCGGCCAGCTTGCCAATACATCCGCGGCCTTCACAAGGACAGCTCGCGATGACCGTTTTCACCCTGGCGCATCTGTCGGACCCGCATCTGCCGCCGATGCCGGTGGCGACGTTGCGCGAACTCGCCGGCAAGCGGATCCTGGGCTATCTGAACTGGACCAAGAACCGCCATGCCATCCATCGCCGCGACGTGCTCGACGCGCTGATGGCCGACCTGCGCGCGCATCGGCCGGATCACATCGCGGTCACCGGCGATCTGGTCAATCTGGCGCTGGAGCAGGAATTCGCCCCGGCGCGGCGCTGGATCGAGCAGGTCGGCCCGCCGGATCGGGTCAGCGTCATTCCGGGCAATCACGACCGTTACGTCCGCGGCACCGCGGAGCGCTTCGCCGAGACCTTTCCGGATTACATGAGCGGCGACGACCGCAGCAATGCGGTGGTGTTTCCGTTCCTGCGCCGGCGCGGTCCGCTGGTGATCATCGGGGTATCGACCGCGGTGCCGACCGCGCCGCTGAGGGCCACCGGCTGGCTCGGCGAGGCGCAGCGCGCGGCGCTCGAGGCACAGCTTGCGAGCCTCGACGGCGATCCGGCGTTCCGGGTGCTGCTGATCCATCACCCGCTGCGCTCCAAGGCCCGCCACAAGCGGCTGACCGATTCGGCGGAGCTGCAAGCGCTGCTCGGCCGCCACGGCGTCGACCTGGTGCTGCACGGCCACGACCACGTGCATTCGACGATCTGGGTCGACGGGCCGCGGGCGCCGATTCCGGTGGTCGGCGTGCCGTCGGCCTCGGCCGGCCCCGACGGGCATCGGCCGCCGGCGGCGTACAATCTGTTTTCGATCGCGCGCGACGGCGAGCGCTGGCGCTGCGACCACACCACCCGCGGCTTCGGCGACGCGCCGGGGATCACGCAGCTGAGTGCGGTGCGATTGGCGCCGGAGGGCTGAGACGCGACCTCCTCTGAGTCGTCATCCTGAGAGCCTGCCCCGGACTTGATCCGGGGTGCCCGAGCAAAGCGAGGGCCTCGAAGGATGCGGCCGCGAAGCGTGCGGCTGCCCAGTGCCTGCGGCCCATCCTTCGAGACGCCCTGCTTCGCGCTGCGCGCTACGCCGGGCTCCTCAGGATGACGGCGGAAGAGGTGGAGCCTCCGACCCCGCAAGGGGAAACCAGGCGTTCAAAAATTCCGCAGGCTGGCGAACAGCGCGACGCCGAACAGCGCCAGCGCGCCGACCAGCACGCCGAGCACGAAGCTCCAGGCTGCGCTGCGGCGCGGCGCGGGCGTGGCGGCGGCCGGGGTCGCGGGCTCGGAAGCCGCCACCGCCTGCTCGAACGGCGCCACCGCCAAGGCGCGGTCGCGCTCGATCAGCCGGCGCGCCACGTAGTCGGTCACCGCGTCGACGATGCGCGCCGCCTCGTGGGATTCCGCCAGCACGATGCGGCCGAACCGGGTGTCCTGGACGAAGCGGTAGATCCGCTTGTCGCGGCCCATCACCACATGGGCGACCACGTCGATCCACAGCCGCGGATTGTCGCCCTGGCTGATGCCGCGGTCGAACAGATCGACCTCGGCCGGGACCTGGGCGAACAGCTCGTCCAGCGCTTCGTTGAGAATTTCCAGCCGGGCGATTTCGGCGTCGCGCAAATCGACCACCACGCCGGTGCGATCGGCGGCCTCGATCCGCGCCTGACGCAGCGCGTCGCGCAGCCGGGTCGGCCTGGCGGCGCTCGACTGGCTTCCGGTGGTGTACGCGTCCGACATAAGCGGCTGCCTTTCAGACAGAGGACTCCGGCCGCGTTAACCTAGCAGTAACCCTGGGCAGCGCAAAGGCCGTTTATTCTCAGATGCTTGCGGTTATCGAGCGACGGCTTTCGGCAATCCACCGCCGTCATCCTGAGGCGCTCGCTGGTCGCGCGCTTGCGCCGACCGGCGAGCCTCGAAGGATGGGCCGCGGGCTCGTGGGAGCCGCGACGCTTCGCAGCCGCATCCTTCGAGGCCCTCGCTGCGCTCGGGCGCCCCGGATCAAGTCCGGGGCAGGCTCTCAGGATGACGATTCAGCGGCTGATGCCTCAGCTGATGCCGTCAGGCGCCGGTGGCGGCAAACGCCGTCGGCCCCACCCGATCGCTCGGATGGGGCCGCAGCCCTTGGACGTCTTCTTAGCTGTTAGGCGGCGGGCACGCGGCTCGGCTCTTCCACGATGGAAAACCGCACCCCGGCCTTATGCCGATTCTCTTCCGAGACTTCGCGCCAGGCGTCTTCGGCTTCCTTGCGGGTTTTGAACGGCCCCTTCACCTGGGCCGAGCCTTCCACCAGCTTGTGGAAGTTCATCGAACCGAATTCGCCGCCGATCACCCAAAAGTTGCTGCCTGACATGATGGTCTCCTATTACCGTTATCCGAACTGGTTCATCGTGTTGTGCGCGCCGCCGGCCTTCAGAGCGGCCTCGCCGGCGAAGTATTCCTTGTGGTCGTCGCCGATGTTCGAGCCGGCCATGTCCTGATGCTTGACGCAGGCGATGCCCTGACGGATTTCCTGGCGCTGCACATTCTTAACATAACCCAGCATGCCCTGCTCGCCGAAATACTCGCGGGCGAGATTGTCGGTCGACAGCGCCGCCGTGTGATAGGTCGGCAACGTGATCAGATGATGGAAGATCCCGGCGCGCTTGGCCGATTCCGCCTGGAAGGTGCGGATCAGCTCGTCGGCCTCGAGACCCAGCGGGGTGTTGTCGTACTCCGCCTTCATCAGCTCGGCACGGTTGTACGCACTGACGTCCTTCCCCGCCTTCTGCATCTCGTCGTAGACCTGCCAGCGGAAGTTCAGCGTCCAGTTGAACGATGGCGAGTTGTTGTAGGCGAGCTTGGCGTTCGGGATCACTTCGCGGATCCGATCGACCATCGAGGCGATCTGCGCGATGTTCGGCTTCTCGGTCTCGATCCACAACAGGTCGGCGCCGTTCTGCAGCGAGGTGATGCAATCGAGCACGCAGCGATCCGCACCGGTGCCTTCGCGGAACTGGTATAGGTTGCTCGGCAGCCGCTTCGGACGCAGCAGCTTGCCGCCGCGGCTGATGATGACGTCGCCATTGCCGACCGAGGTCGCGTCGACCTCGTCACAATCGAGGTAGCTGTTGTACTGGTCGCCGAGGTCGCCCGGCTGATGGCTGACCGCGATCTGCTGGGTGAGACCTGCGCCGAGCGAGTCGGTGCGGGTGACGATGACGCCGTCTTCAACGCCGAGCTCGAGGAAGGCGTGGCGGCAGGCGCGGATCTTCGCCAGGAAGACCTCGTGCGGCACCGTGACCTTGCCGTCCTGGTGACCGCACTGCTTTTCGTCCGACACCTGGTTCTCGATCTGCAGCGCGCAGGCGCCGGCTTCGATCATCTTCTTGGCCAGCAGATAGGTCGCCTCGGCATTGCCGAAGCCGGCGTCGATGTCGGCGATCACCGGCACGACGTGGGTCTGGAAATTGTCGATCTTCTCGATCAGCGCGGTTTCCTTGGCGGTGTCGCCGGCCTTGCGGGCGGCGTCGAGCTCACGGAAAATCGCGTTGAGTTCGCGGGAATCCGCCTGCCGCAGAAAGGTGTAGAGCTCTTCGATCAGCGCCGGCACCGAGGTCTTCTCGTGCATCGACTGATCGGGCAGCGGTCCAAATTCGGAGCGCAGCGCCGCGATCATCCAGCCGGACAGATACAGATAGGTGCGGTCGGTGGTGCCGAAATGCTTCTTCACCGAGATTAGCTTCTGCTGCGCGATGAAGCCGTGCCAGCAGCCCAGCGACTGGGTGTATTTGGTGCTGTCGGCGTCATAGGCCGCCATGTCGGCGCGCATCAGCGCGGCGGTGTAGCGCGCGACGTCGAGCCCGGTCTTGAAACGGTTCTGCAGGCGCATCCGCGCCACGGCCTCGGCCTTCACGCCATTCCAGGTGTCCTTGTCCTTCAGGAGCGCTGCGGCGGCTTCGATTTGGCTCTGATAGGAGGCGGGCTTCTGGATGGCCGAATCGCTGATCCCACGTGGCTGGAAGTTCATGTTTCTGATCCCTTCGAGTGACTAACGCGCCGCGCTTTAATTCTTGCTGTCGACGTTGCGCTGCGAAAACGTGGCGGTAGCTAAACGCGAAGGGGACGCGATCGTACAGGCCTCTTGCGAGCGAATGGTGATGTCATGTAACTTCAATACATGTAATGAATGTAATTCTGTAAATTTTGTCATGAAACGGGGGGCGGCGCGGATGGCGGGAGACTCTGGAAAAAAGCTGTTCGTCGGCCCCAGGTTCCGGCGGATCCGTCAGCAACTCGGCCTGTCGCAGACCCAGATGGCCGAGGGCCTCGGCATTTCTCCAAGTTATATCAACCTGATAGAGCGTAACCAGCGGCCCGTGACGGCGCAGATCCTGCTCCGGCTGGCGGAGACCTATGACCTCGACCTGAGGGATCTGGCTACCGCCGACGAGGACAGGTTCTTCGCCGAGCTGAACGAGATTTTCTCCGACCCGCTGTTCCGGCAGATCGACCTGCCGAAGCAGGAACTGCGGGATTTGGCCGAACTCTGCCCCGGGGTGACACATTCGTTACAACGGCTGTACGCCGCCTATACCGAAGCGCGGCGCGGCGAAACGCTGGCGGCGCAGATGGCCGACCGCGAGGAAGGCACAAGGTTCGAGGCCAACCCGATCGAGCGGGTCCGCGACCTGATCGAGGCCAACCGCAACTACTTCCCGGAAATCGAGCAGGCCGCGGAAAACCTGCGCGACGAACTCAACGTCCCGGCGCAGGACCTGTTCGTGTCGTTGAGCGAGCGGCTGCGCGAACAGCATTCCATCGTCACCCGGATCATGCCGGTCGAGGTGATGCGCGAGACGCTGCGCCGCTTCGACCGCCACCGCCGGCAATTGCTGATCTCCGAACTGATCGACGGCCCCGGCCGCGCCTTCCAGATCGCGTTCCAGATCGGCATCACCGAATTCGGCAAGACCTTCGACGCCATCGTCAATCGCGCCGGAGCAGTCGACGACACCGCGCGGCGGCTGTACCGCATCACCCTCGCCAACTACTTCGCAGCCTCCGTGATGATGCCCTACGGCGCGTTCCACGCCGCCGCCGAGACCTTGAACTACGACGTCCACGTGCTGGCGCAGCGCTTCAACGCCGGCTTCGAACAGGTCTGCCACCGGCTGACCACGCTGCAGCGGCCGAACGCCCGCGGCGTGCCGTTCTTCCTGCTGCGGGTCGACAACGCCGGCAACGTCTCCAAGCGGTTTTCCTCCGGCACCTTCCCGTTCTCGAAATTCGGCGGCACCTGCCCGCTATGGACCGTGCACTCCACCTTTGACACCCCGGACCGGCTGTTGAAGCAGGTGATCGAACTGCCCGACGGCAGCCGCTACTTCTCGATCGCCCAAATGGTGCGCCGCCCGGTGATGCCGCATCCGCAGCCGCAGCCGCGCTTCGCCATCGGGCTCGGCTGCGAAATCCGCCATGCCGCGAAGCTGGTCTATGCCGCGGGGATGGATCTCGACAAGGAGGAAGCCACCCCGATCGGGGTGAACTGCCGGCTGTGCGAGCGCGAGCATTGCAGCCAGCGCGCCGAGCCGCCGATCACCCGGAGCCTGATCCTGGATGAGAATACCCGGCGGGCGTCGAGCTTTGCGTTCAGCAATGCGCGGGAGTTGTGATGCAGTGGTCGCGCCCCACTCCGATACAGCCGAGCCACAGCGCGCCGTCATCCTGAGGAGCCGGCGTAGCGCGGAGCGCGAAGCCGGGCGTCTCGAAGGATGGCA
This sequence comes from Rhodopseudomonas palustris BisB18, assembly GCF_000013745.1. Classification (GTDB taxonomy): domain Bacteria; phylum Pseudomonadota; class Alphaproteobacteria; order Rhizobiales; family Xanthobacteraceae; genus Rhodopseudomonas_A; species Rhodopseudomonas_A palustris_F. The sequence goes on along the minus strand of NC_007925.1, from coordinate 1,502,696 downwards.
ACGGGCTCGCGGCAGCCGCCACGCGTCCGAGCCGCATCCTTCGAGGCCTCGCTTTCGCTCGGGCGCCTCAGGATGACGACTCAGCGAATGCGTCGCGCTTTGCGTTCAGCAATGCGCGGGAGTTGGGAGCTGGCAAGCGTAACGCAAATGTGTTACAAGCGTGCATGGCCAATAAACCACAACAGAAACCAACCAGCAAGCCGCCCGCCAAGCCAGCGAGCAAGACCGCGGTGAAACCGCCGGCCAAGCCGCGCGCGGCCAGCAAGGCCGTGGCGCGCAGGCCGGCCAAGACCGGCTATATCAACGCCCGGGTCGAACCCAAGCTGAAAAAGCAGGCCGAAGCGGTGCTGGACAAGATCGGGCTGTCGACCACCGACGCGGTGACGATCTTCCTAAAACAGCTGGTTGCCCAGAGGGGATTGCCGTTTTCGGTGAACGTCCCCAACCGGGAAACCATCAAAGCGATGCGGGACATCGAACAGGGAAGGACCGAGAGTTTTTCCGGCACGCCAGAGCAGCTCTTTGCTCACATTCTTGGCAACAAGAGTCGGTGACTCCTGGCGATGAAGACCCTGGACCACACTGGTTCATTCAATCGTGATCTGAAGCGAGTTACCAAGCGCGGCTACGACCTAACTAAGCTGGCGATTATCTTGAGGCTTCTGCAAACTGATACCCCACTTCCAGCATCCAATCGGCCCCATGCTCTCAAAGGCAGATGGAGCGGCTTTCTCGAATGTCACATCGCCCCGGACTGGCTGCTGATCTATCAGACCGAGCCGACCCGTGTCATTCTCGCCAGAACCGGAACGCATTCGGACCTCTTCGGTAAATGAACCTCTTGCATTGAGACATTCAATATGACGATTGCGCGTACTCTGACGTTGCTCACCGCTTTGTCCCTCGGCTCCCCCGCTTTCGCCGCGTCGGGTGCCGCCTGCCATGGCGGGCAAAGTTTCGAGCAATTCCTCGCCTCCCTGAAACAGCAGGCCGCCGCCGATGGCGTCTCGCCGCGGGCGATCGCCGCCGCCTCGCCCGGCCTGGTCTATGACCAGGGCATCGTCAATCGCGACCGCGGGCAAAGGGTGTTCGGCCAGGTGTTCACCGAATTCGCCGGCCGGATGGCGGCGAATTACCGGATGCAGCAGGGCCAGGCGATGATCAAGACCCATGCCCGCGCCTTCGCGCGCGCCGAGCAGGACTACGGCGTGCCGCCGGCGGTGATCGCGGCGTTCTGGGGACTGGAGAGCGACTTCGGCGCCAACATGGGCAAGCTGCCGACGCTGCGCTCGCTGGTGTCGCTGGCCTATGACTGCCGCCGCGCCAAGATGTTCGAGGCCGAGACCATCGCCGCTTTGAAGATCATCGACCGCGGCGATCTTGCGCCCTCCGAGATGATCGGCTCCTGGGCCGGCGAACTCGGCCAGACCCAGTTTCTGCCGACGCATTATTTCAACTACGCGGTGGATTACGACGGCGACGGCCGCCGCGACATGCTGCGCAGCCCGGCCGACGTGATCGGCTCCACCGCCAACTACATCGCCAACGGTTTGAAGTGGCGGCGCGGCGAGCCGTGGCTGCAGGAGGTGCGGGTCTCCGGCAATGTTCCTTGGGATCAGGCCGATCTGACCATCCGGCATCCGCGCGCGCAATGGGCGCAATGGGGCGTCGCTTATGCCGACGGAAGGCCGCTGCCGAACGACAATATGCCGGCGTCGCTGCTGCTGCCGATGGGCCGCAATGGCCCGGCGTTTCTCGCCTACGCCAATTTCGCCGCCTACACCGAATGGAACAACTCGCTGATCTATTCCACCACGGCGGGCTACCTCGCCACGCGCATTGCCGGTGCGGCGCCGATGCGGCGCCCCGCGGCGCCGGTCGCGCAATTGTCGTTCAACGAGCTGCGCGAGCTGCAGCAATTGCTGGTGCGCGCCGGCTTCAACGTCGGCAAGGTCGACGGCGTGATGGGGCAGCTTAGCCGCAGCGCGGTGAAGGCGATGCAGGTCAAATACGGCCTGCCGGCGGATTCCTGGCCGACCGCCGAGCTGTTGGCGCGGCTGCGCGGCGGCCCGCGGCCGAATTTCACCCAGCAGAATTAACGCGAGGCCGCCCCCGCCAACGCGGGTCGCCCGCGACTTTCGCTGGTCGGCCTCTTCCCAGCTCCCCAAAAAATGCTCTAGGCTCCGGCCCAACAAAGAACACCGGAGGGAAACACGTGCGCCCGATTTCGCTTGTCGCTGCCGCTGCGGTGGCGCTGACCGCCGCCGCGGCCCATGCCGACGATCTCAAGATCGCGCTGATCTACGGCAAGACCGGACCGCTGGAAGCCTACGCCAAGCAGACCGAGACCGGGCTGCGGCTCGGCTTCGAATACGCCACCAAAGGCAGCATGACGGTCGACGGCCGCAAAATCGTGATCATCACCAAGGACGACCAGAGTAAGCCGGATCTCTCCAAGGCGGCGCTCGCCGAAGCCTATCAGGACGACGGCGCCGACATCGCGATCGGCTCGACCTCCTCGGCGGCGGCGCTGGCCGACCTGCCGGTCGCGGAAGAGAACAAGAAGATTTTGATCGTCGAGCCGGCGGTCGCCGATCAGATCACCGGCGAAAAGTGGAACCGCTACATCTTCCGCACCGGCCGCAATTCCTCGCAGGACGCGATCGCCAACGCGGTGGCGATCGGCAAGCCCGGCGTCACCATCGCCACGCTCGGCCAGGACTACGCGTTCGGCCGCGACGGCGTCGCCGCCTTCAAGGCGGCACTCGCCAAGACCGGCGCGACGCTGGCGGCGGAAGAATACGTGCCCACCACCACCACCGATTTCACCGCCGCCGGGCAGCGGCTGTTCGACGCGCTGAAGGACAAGCCCGGCAAGAAGATCATCTGGGTGATCTGGGCCGGCGGCGGCGATCCCTTGACCAAGCTGCAGGACATGGACCCGAAGCGCTACGGCATCGAGCTGTCCACCGGCGGCAACATTCTTCCCGCGCTCGCCGCCTATAAGCGGCTGCCCGGCATGGAGGGCGCCACTTATTATTACTACGACATCCCGAAGAACCCGGTGAACGACTGGCTGGTCGCCGAGCACCAGAAGCGCTTCAAAGCGCCGCCGGATTTCTTCACCGCCGGCGGCTTCGCCGCGGCGATGGCGACGGTGGCGGCCGTCACCAAGGCGAAGTCCACCGACACCGAGAAGCTGATCGCCGCGATGGAGGGGCTCGAATTCGACACCCCAAAAGGAAGAATGATCTTCCGCAAGGAGGATCATCAGGCGCTGCAGAGCATGTATCACTTCAAGGTCAAGGTCGATCCGGAGCTGGCCTGGGCGGTCAACGAGCCGGTGCGCGAGATCAAGATCGAGGACATGGACATCCCGATCCGCAACAAGCGGTGAGAGATGCTTGGCTGCCACACTGAGTTGGTCATTCCGGGGCGCGAGCCGCGATAGCGGCTTGCGAACCCGGAATCCATAACCACCGCAGGGAGTATGGATTCCGGGCCTGCGCGCCAAGTGGCGCGCATCCCGGAATGACACCCGTTGTGATTACTCCCACATTGCTTCCGAGAGTCGCTCGCCCATGACCAACCTGGAAACCCAAGCCCTCACCATCCGCTTCGGCGGCCATGTCGCCGTCAACGCGGTGAGCTGCACGTTTCGGCCGGGCGAACTCACCGCCATCGTCGGCCCCAACGGCGCCGGCAAGACCACTTACTTCAATCTGATCTCCGGGCAGTTGCGCCCAAGCAGCGGCAGCATCCTGTTCGAGGGACGCGACATCACCAGGCTCAGCGCGCCGCTGCGCACCCGCGCCGGGCTCGGCCGCGCCTTCCAGCTCACCAACCTGTTTCCGACGCTCAGCGTCGAGGAGAACGTCCGGCTCGCGGTGCAGGCGCATAGCGGCACGCATTACGACATGCTGCGGCCATGGCGCACCCGGCGCGACCTGATCGAGCGCGCCGACGCCATCCTCGATAGCGTGGCGCTCGGCCCGCGCCGCAACGTGGCGGCCACCGTGCTGTCGCACGGCGATCAGCGCAAGCTCGAAGTGGCGCTGATGATGGCGCTGCAGCCGAAAGTGTTCATGTTCGACGAACCGACCGCCGGCATGAGCGTCGACGAGGTGCCGGTGGTGCTCGACCTGATCGCGCGGCTGAAGGCGGATCCGAGCAAGATCATCCTGTTGGTCGAACACAAGATGGACGTGGTGCGCTCGCTCGCCGACCGCATCATCGTCTTGCACAACGGGCAACTGGTCGCCGACGGCAAGCCGGCCGAAGTGATCGCCTCGCCGATCGTGCAGGAGGCCTATCTCGGCATCGCACCGCCGCGGAGCGCGGCATGAGCATGATGTTGATGGCGTCCTCGCGACGCCCACGGCCGAACTCCCTCCCCCTTGCGGGGAGGGCTGGGGTGGGGGTCGACAACGGAAACGTTTATTGCGGGGACCCCCACCCCCGACCCCTCCCCGCAAGGGGGAGGGGAGAAGGCAGCGCCCTTCGCGTGAAAGCGAGCGCCGCATGACCGATCTGCTCACGCTCAGCGGCGTGCACACCCATATCGGCCGCTATCACATCCTGCACGGCGTCGACTTCGCGGTCCCCGAAGGCAAGACCACCATGCTGCTCGGCCGCAACGGCGCCGGCAAGACCACCACGCTGCGCACCATCATGGGGCTGTGGCCGGCCTCGGCCGGCAGCATTACGCTCGCCGGCCGGCGCATCGACACCATCGCCACGCCTGACATCGCCAGGCTCGGCGTCGGCTACGTGCCGGAAAGCATGGCGGTGTTTTCAGATCTCACGGTGAAGGAAAACCTGATCCTGGCCGCGCGCGAAGGCGCCCCGGACACAGCAAGGCTGGAATGGATTTTCGGCTTCTTCCCGGCGCTGAAGAAATTCTGGCTGTCGCGGGCGGGCGCGCTGTCCGGCGGACAGAAGCAGATGCTGTCGATCGCGCGCGCCATCGTCGAGCCGCGGCAACTCTTGCTGATCGACGAGCCGACCAAGGGGCTGGCGCCGGCGATCATCGGCTCGTTGATCGACTGCTTTTCCGAGATCAAGCGGCGCGGCGCCACCATCCTGCTGGTCGAGCAGAATTTCCACGCTGCCCGCGAGATCGGCGACGCGGTGCTGGTGATGGACAACGGCGCCATCGTGCATCGCGGCGGCATGGCGGATCTGGCCGATGACATTCCGCTGCAGGAACGCCTGCTCGGCCTCAGCCTGGAGGCGCATCAATGACCGAGCTTGCCGCCACCGACGCGCTGCCGAAACAGCCGCGCGACCTGTTGCCGCTGCTGCTGCCGGTGCTGCTGGCGCTCCTGATGCTGCCGCTGATCGGCTCCGGCTCGACCTGGATCACGCTGACGGTGGCGAGTCTGGCCATGGGCATGATGATCTTCATCATGGCGTCGGGGCTGACGCTGGTGTTCGGGCTGATGGACGTGCTGAATTTCGGCCACGGCGCCTTCATCGCGGTCGGCGCCTATGTCGCAACCTTGGTGCTGTTGCCGCTGGCGGCCTGGGTGCAGGCCGACTCGCTCTGGCTCAACCTCGCGGTGCTGGCGCCCGCGGCGCTTGCCGCGATGGCGATGTCCGGCGCGCTCGGCCTTGTCGTCGAGCGGGTGCTGATCCTGCCGGTCTATGGCCAGCATCTGAAACAGATCCTGATGACCACCGGAGGGTTGATCGTCGCCGAGCAGGCGCTGTACGCGCTGTGGGGGCCGCAGATCATTCCGCTGCCGCTGCCGACGTCGCTGCGCGGCTCGTTCATCCTCGGCGACGTCGCGATCGCCAAATACCGCCTGCTGGCGATGGGCGTCGGGCTCGCGGTGTTCGTCGGCATTCAACTGGTGCTGACCCGCAGCAAGATCGGGCTGTTGATCCGCGCCGGGGTGGAGAACCGCGAGATGGTGGAGGCGCTCGGCTATCACATCAAGCGGCTGTTCCTCGGCGTGTTCATGGTCGGCTCGGCGCTGGCCGGGCTCGGCGGCATCATGTGGGCGCTGTATCGCGAGCAGGTGCACGCCTCGATGGGCAACGATCTCACCGTTCTGGTGTTCATCGTGGTGATCATCGGCGGGCTCGGCTCGATCGGCGGCTGCTTCATCGGCGCACTTCTGGTTGCGATGGTGGCGAATTACGGCGGCTTCCTGCTGCCGAAGCTGGCGCTGGTGTCGAATATCCTGCTGATGGTCGCGATCCTGATGTGGCGGCCGCGCGGGCTCTATGCGGTGACGAGTCGATGAGGATTTGCCGATGATGCTTCTGTCCGGCGATCCGCCGCGCAGCCGGCTGCTCAGCGTGCTGTTGATCGCCATCGTCGCCGGCTTGGCGCTGGCGCCTTTGCTGTTTCCCGGCGCCAAGCCGCTGAACGTCGCCACCAAGATCTGCATCTTCGCAGCCTTGGTGGCGTCCTACGACCTGTTGCTCGGCTACACCGGCACGGTGTCGTTCGCGCATACGATGTTCTACGGCATCGGCTCTTACGCGATCGCGATTGCGCTCTACACACTGGGACCAAGCTGGAGCGCGATCGCGCTGGGGCTTGCGGTCGGCCTGCCGCTGGCCGCCTTGCTGGCGCTCGCCATCGGGTTGTTTTCGCTGCGGGTCGAGGCGATCTTCTTCGCGATGATCACGCTGGCGGTGGCCTCGGCTTTCATGGTGCTGGCGTCACAACTGTCGTGGTTGACCGGCGGCGAGGACGGCCGCAGCTTCCAATTGCCGGAATTGCTGCGGCCCGGCACCGTGTTCATCGCCAAGGACGTGCTGGGCTTTGCCGTCAACGGCCGCACCTTGACTTACTACATCATCTTCGTGGGCTGCGCGGCGATGATCCTCGGCCTGTTGCGGGTGGTGAATTCGCCGTTCGGCCGCGTCTTGCAGGCGGTGCGCGAGAATCGATTCCGCGCCGAGGCGCTCGGCTATCGCACGGTGTTTCATCTGACCTACGCCAATTGCATCGCCGCGCTGGTCGCCGCCTCCGCCGGCGCGCTGAACGCGATGTGGCTGCGCTATGCCGGCCCCGACACCTCGCTGTCGTTCGCCATCATGCTGGACATTCTGCTGATGGTGGTGATCGGCGGCATGGGCACGATCTACGGCGCGATCATCGGCGCCACCATCTTCATCCTGGCGCAGAATTATCTGCAAGCGCTGATGGGGCTCGCCTCCAATGCCGCCGCCGAAGCCGGGCTGCCGCTGCTGCCGGGATTGCTGCATCCGGACCGCTGGCTGTTGTGGCTCGGGCTGCTGTTCATCGCCAGCGTGTATTTTTTCCCGACCGGCATCGTCGGCCGGTTGCGGGAAACGTCGCGTTCCCGCCGACCGCGCTAGAAAACTTCTCGCGGGCAAGGCCCGGCGGTTGATTCCGGCGGTGCAGTTCCCAAATTCATGCAGCAGCATCTTTCACCCCCGCTGCCATCTCCCATGAAAACGAGCATCACATGTCCTTTTACGATTTCGCCGTGCCTGCCTATCTGCAAATGCTTGGCAGCCTGTCCGCCAGCCTGAAAAAGGCCGCGGACTATGCGGCCGCCAAGAAGATCGAGCCCGCCACGCTGCTCGGCACCAGGTTATTTCCGGACATGCTGCCGTTGACCCGGCAAGTCCAGCTCGCCTGCGATTATGCCACCAAGGGCGCCGCCCGCCTGAGCGGCAGCGAAGTGCCGGTGACGCCGGACACCGAGACCAATTTCGAGGAGCTGCAGCAGCGCATCGCCAAGACCATCGCCTACCTGCAGGGCTTCAAGCCGGCGCAATTCGACAGCGCCGCGACCCGCGAGATCACCTTCCCCAGCGGCCCGGCCAAGACCACGACCCTCACCGGCCAGCAATTCCTCAGCAATTTTTCGCTGCCGAACTTCTATTTCCACGTCAGCATCGCGCACGGCATCCTGCGGATGAGTGGCGTCGCGGTCGGCAAGCACGACTTCCTCGGCGCGAACTGACCGGGGATCGGCTTTCAGTCACGACTTTCGGCCACCGCGACGGCGGCCGAAAGTCGGTTCGTGCTGAATCCTTCCTGACCGCATATCAGACATTGCAATTTATCATGCAAACGCATCTATTTTAGGCGATCGCATTGCCATTCCCGCGCGCCATACACAGTTCAAGGCCATTGCAATCGTCCAGGACCCCTCCCCCATGAGCACTCCGACCAAACTGTTCGAGTCCTACAAGCTCGGCCCGATCACGCTGTCCAACCGCACCGTGATGGCGCCGTTGACCCGCAACCGCGCCGTCGCCGGCTTCGTGCCCAATCCTCTGGCGATCGAATATTACGGCCAGCGCGCCAGCGCCGGGCTGCTGATTACCGAGGCCAGCCAGATTTCGCAGCAGGGTCAGGGCTATCAGGACACCCCGGGCATCTACTCCAAGGAGCAGGTCGCCGGCTGGCGCAAGGTCACCGACGAGGTGCACAAGAAGGGCGGCAAGATCTTCATCCAGCTCTGGCACGTCGGCCGGATTTCGCATGTCGACCTGCAGCCGAACCACGGCGCGCCGGTGGCGCCGTCCGCGATCCGCGCCAAGACCAAGACCTATGTGGGCGGTCAGTTCGCCGACGTCTCCGAGCCGCGCGCGCTCGAACTCAACGAAATTCCCGGCATCATCGCGGATTACCGCAAGGCCGCCGCCAACGCCATCGAAGCCGGCTTCGACGGCGTCGAGATCCACGGCGCCAACGGTTATCTGCTCGATCAATTCGCGCGCGAGAGCAGCAACAAGCGTACCGATGCTTATGGCGGAGGAATCGAGAACCGCGCCAAGCTGATGCTCGAAGTTTCCAAGGCCGTGGTCGAGGAGATCGGCGCCGAGCGAACCGGCATTCGCATCTCCCCGGTGACTCCGGCCAACGACGTCTCGGATTCAAATCCGCAGGCCTTGTTCGACTATATCGTCGACGAGCTGAACAAGCTGAAGCTGGTCTATATCCACGTCATCGAGGGCTCGACCGGCGGCCCGCGGGACAATCTGCCGTTCGACTATGCGAGCCTGCGCAAGCGCTTCCACGGTACCTACATCGCCAACAACGCCTACGATCTGGCGCTCGCCAACAAGGTGCTGGATGCCGACGAGGCCGATCTGATCGCGTTCGGCAAATTGTTTATCGCCAATCCCGACCTGGTCGAGCGGCTGCGTCGCGGCGGCCCGTTCAACGAGCCCGACAAGGCGACGTTCTACGGCGGCGGCGCCAAGGGCTACACCGACTACCCGACGCTGGATGAGAAGCTGCAGGCGGCGCAGTAACGCCTCGGCCTTAACGCGCTGCGGATCAGGCCGGCGAGATCCGGCTCTGGCCCAACCGCGTCATGCCCGGCCTTGTGCCGGGCATCCACGCCCACAAGCGAGGCCGTCGATGTGTCCGTGGATGGCCGGGACAAGCCCGGCCATGACGTGGAGAGGTCAAGGTCTTTCGAGACACTTCCGGCGCAGAAACGGCTGCCGCTTTGAGTTCGCCGCTGATCGCTTCATGGAAAAGGCCGGGATGCTCCCGGCCTTTGTGCTTTGGCGATGCGAGCCTGCCGCTCAGTTCAGCGAGGCGCGCTTCGGCGGCGACGCCGGCCACGACTTGATCAGCGTGTCGTAGTCGATGGTTTCGCCCTTCGGCTTCTCGTTGGCGAGCTTGCGTTGCGGCGCGATGTTGCCGTCCTTTTCCGACTTCTTGTACCAGAACTCGGCGGTCTCCTTCTTGTTCAGCTTCGGGCCGCAGTCACCCTGCACCTTGGAGCGCTCGAGCCGCTCCAGCACCGAATCCTGCGCCGCCGCCAGCGAGTCCATCGCCGCCTGCGCGGTCTTGGCGCCCGAGGCCGCGTCGCCGATGTTCTGCCACCACAATTGCGCCAGCTTCGGATAGTCCGGGATGTTGTTGCCGGTCGGCGACCATTGCGTACGGGCCGGCGAGCGATAGAACTCGATCAGGCCGCCGAGTTTTGGCGCCCGTTCCGTAAAGGACTTATCCCAGATATCCGACTCGCGGATGAAGGTGAGACCGACGTGGCTCTTCTTCAAGCTGACAGTCTTCGAGGTGATGAACTGCAGATACAGCCACGCCGCCTTGCGGCGATCCGGCGGCGTCGACTTCAACAGCGTGCCGGAGCCGACGTCCTGATAGCCGAGCTTCATGCCGTCTTTCCAATACGCGCCATGCGGCGACGGCGCCATCCGCCACTTCGGCGTGCCGTCGGCGTTCATCACCGCAAGACCCGGCTTCACCATGTCGGCGGTGAAGGCGGTGTACCAGAACATCTGCTGGGCGACGTTGCCCTGCGCCGGCACCGGACCCGATTCCGAGAAGGTCATGCCCTGGGCCTGCGGCGGCGCGTATTTCTTCATCCAGTCGAGATATTTGACGATCGAATACACCGCCGCAGGGCCGTTGGTGTCGCCGCCGCGCTCGATCGAGGAGCCGACCGGACGGCAGCCTTCCATGCGGACGCCCCATTCGTCGACCGGCAGGCCGTTGGGAATGCCGCGATCGCCGTTGCCGGCCATCGACAGCCAGGCGTCGGTGAAGCGCCAGCCGAGCGACGGATCCTTCTTGCCATAATCCATGTGGCCATAGACCTTGACGCCGTTGATCTCCTTGACGTCGTTGGTGAAGAACTCGGCGATGTCCTCATAGGCCGACCAATTCACCGGCACGCCGAGGTCGTAGCCGTATTTCGCCTTGAACTTCGATTTGTAGTCCGGATTGGTGAACCAGTCGTACCTGAACCAATACAGGTTGGCGAACTGCTGGTCCGGCAGCTGATACATTTTCTTGTCGGGCGCGGTGGTGAACGAACGGCCGATAAAGTCGTCGATGTCCAGCATCGGGTCGGTGACGTCCTTGCCCTCGCCGGTCATGTAGTCGGACAGCGCGATGGTCTGGCCGTAGCGGAAATGCGTGCCGATCAGATCGCTGTCGTTGATCCAGCCGTCATAGACGTTCTTGCCGGACTGCATCTGGGTCTGCAGCTTCTCGACCACGTCGCCTTCCTGGATCAAATCGTGCTTGAGCTTGATGCCGGTGATTTCCGAAAACGCCTTGGCCAGCGTTTTGGCTTCGTATTCGTGGGTGGTGATGGTTTCGGAGACGACGTTGATGTCCATGCCCTTGAACGGCTCGGCCGCCTTGGCGAACCATTGCAGCTCCTTGAGCTGATCTTCCTTCGACAGCGTCGAGGGCTGGAATTCCTCGTCGATCCATTTCTGCGCGGTGGCGTCGTCGGCAAGCGCCGGCGCCGTCGAGACCGCGATCAGCGCCGCGGCGCTCGCCATGCCGAGAAAAATCGCGCGCGTCGATCGACGGCGCTGTCCGATTGCGTGTTGCATCCTGTTCCTCCGTTGGTCGTTTATTCAGCTCCGGGTTGATCCCGGATCTGTCGTGTTCGACGCTCAGACGTTGCGAAAGATCGCAACGGCAAAGAGCAGCGAAAGGACGGTCGCGAGCCACAGGCTCGAGATTTCAATTCCATCGGTGCCGATCGGCAGCGTCGCCAAGGGATCACTGCCGACGAACCCGATCCACGCCAGATGGATCACCGCGGCGGAAATCAGCGACAGAAACAGCCGGTCGCCGCGGGTGGTGGGAATCCTTAAAATTCCGACGCGCTCGGCCTCCGGATAGGCCACCGCGAGCCAGGTCATCACCGCGAGCGTGCCGGCCAACAGCACGAAGAAAATCGCGGTCGGCGCGGTCCAGGCCATCCATGCGATGTTGTCCATGGGTTAGCGTCTCCCGCGTTGGTCGTTGCGCGCAAAGGGGTCCGCGACGATTGCAACAGCGTGCCCCGGACGCAGCGCAACGCGCCCCTCTTGGGGCGTGGTGCGCTGCTGATCCGGGGCCGTTACGGAACGCCGCATCCGTAAAGGTCCCGGTTCTGCGGAGCAGCACTTCGTGCTGCACCGCGCCCGGGACACGATCCGTGAGCGCTCCTCGCAATGACGGCGGCGCTGTTCCTCTTCAATTTCGAACATCTTCGACCTCACACCCGACCCAGCGCGAAGCCGCGCGCGATGTAGTTGCGGACGAACCAGATCACCAGCGCGCCGGGGATGATGGTGAGCACGCCGGCCGCCGCCAACAGCCCCCAGTCCATCCCGGCGGCCGACACCGTCCGGGTCATCACCGCGGAGATCGGCTTGGCGTTGACTGAGGTCAGCGTGCGCGCCAGCAACAGTTCGACCCAGGAAAACATGAAACAGAAGAACGCCGCCACCCCGATCCCCGAGGCGATCAGCGGCATCATGATCTTGACGAAGAATTTTGGAAACGAATAGCCGTCCAGGAATGCGGTCTCGTCGATCTCCTTCGGCACGCCGGAGACGAAGCCTTCGAGAATCCACACCGCCAACGGCACGTTGAACAGGCAATGCGCCAGCGCCACCGCCCAGGGCGTATCGAACAGATTGATCGCCGAATACAGGTTGAAGAACGGCAGCGCATAGACCGCGGCCGGCGCCATCCGGTTCGACAGCAGCCAGAAGAACAGATGCTTGTCGCCGAGGAAGCGATAGCGCGAGAACGCATAGGCCGCCGGCAGCGCGAACGAGATCGACAGCACCGTGTTGATCACGACGTATTTCAGCGAGTTGATGTAGCCGGAATACCAGCTCTCGTCGGTGAAGATGGTCCGGTAATTCTCCAGCGTCGGCTGGTGCGGCCACAGCGTCATGGTCGAGACGATCTCGGCGTTGGTCTTGAAGCTCATATTGACCAGCCAATAGATCGGCAGCAGCAGGAAGATCAGATACAGCGCCAGGATCAGCCGGCGGCCGGGGATCGAATGCATCGCGCGCTCGCTATGCATCATGCGCCCTCCGGGTTGGTGTCGCGGCCGGAGCCCACATTGGTCATCACCGTGTAGAACACCCAGCAGACGATGATGATGATCAGGTTGTAGACGATCGACAGCGCCGCGGCCTTGCCGAGGTCGAACTGGCCGAGCGCGATCTTGACCAGCTCGATCGACACGAAGGTGGTCGAGTTGCCCGGCCCGCCGCCGGTCACCACGAAGGGTTCGGTGTAGATCATGAAACTGTCCATGAAGCGCAGCAGCACCGCGATCAACAGCACGCGGTGCATCTTCGGCAGCTGGATCGCGGTGAACACCGCCCAGCGCGAGGCGCCGTCGATCTGCGCCGCCTGATAATAGGCGTCGGGGATCGATTTCAGCCCGGCGTAGCACAACAGCGCCACCAGGCTGGTCCAGTGCCAGACGTCCATCACCACCACGGTGGCCCAGGCGTCGAACGCGTTGGAGACGTAGTTGTAATCGATGCCGAGCCCGTTCAGCGAATAGCCCAACAGGCCGATGTCGGGCCGGCCGAAGATCTGCCAGATGGTGCCGACCACATTCCACGGGATCAACAGCGGCAGCGCCATGATCACCAGGCACAGCGCCACCGTCCAGCCATGGCGCGGCATCGCCAGCGCCACCACGATGCCGAGCGGCACTTCGATGGCGAGGATGATCGCCGAGAACGCCAGGTTGCGCGCCAGCGAGGCGAAGAACCGCTCGCCGAGGTCGCTGTTAGGGTCGAGCAATTCCTTGAACCAGCCGACCCCGTTCCAGAAGAACTGGTTGTTGCCGAAAGTGTCCTGCACCGAATAGTTCACCACCGTCATCAGCGGCAGGATCGCCGAGAACGCCACGATGGCGAACACCGGCAGCACCAGGAACCAGGCTTTCTGGTTGACGGTCTTGTCCATCAGGCCACCTTCTCCAACGCCTGGCCTTCGACCAGGCGGCTATCGGCATAGACCAGGATCCGCGCCGGCTCGAACACCAGCCCGACTTCCGAGCCTGGCTCCGAAAGTCCGGGCGGCAGCCGCGCCGCGAACTTCACGTCGCCGACCCGCACCCTTGCAAACCGCACCCTTCCGAGATCGTCGATCCGCTCGATCGTGGCTGCAAGCAAGCCCGGCGCCAGCGGCGCGACATGGACGAATTCCGGCCGCACGCCGATCTCGATCTTGGCGCCTTGCGGCAGATGATCGTAAGCGCGGCCGAGCGGGATGACGTGGCCGCCGATCTTGGCCTCGCGGCCGCGCACTTGCGCCGGCACCACGTTCATGCCGGGCGAGCCGATGAAATAGCCGACGAAGGTGTGCGCCGGCTTTTCGAACAATTCCTCCGGCGTGCCGCTCTGCACCACGCGTCCGTCATGCATCACCACCACGGTGTCGGCAAAGGTCAAAGCTTCGGTCTGGTCGTGGGTGACGTAGATCATGGTGAGATCCAGCGCGCGGTGCAGCGCCTTCAACTTGGAGCGCAGCTCCCATTTCAGATGCGGATCGATCACGGTGAGCGGCTCGTCGAACAGGATCGCCGAGACGTCTGAGCGCACCAGGCCGCGGCCCAGCGAAATCTTCTGCTTGGCGTCGGCGGTGAGTCGCGTCGCCTTGCGCTTGAGATGCGGGGTAAGATCGAGCAGTTCGGCGATCTCGGCGACGCGCTTGTCGATGTCGGCTTTCGCCACGCCGCGGTTCTTCAGCGGAAACGCCAGATTCTGCCCCACCGTCATGGTGTCGTAGATCACCGGAAACTGGAACACCTGGGCGATGTTGCGCTCGCGGGTCGAGAGCCGGGTGACGTCGGTGCCGTCGAACAGGATCTGGCCGTGCGACGGCGTGACGATGCCGGAGATCAGATTGAGCAGCGTGGTCTTGCCGCAGCCCGATGGCCCGAGCAGCGCGTAGGCGCCGCCCTGCCGCCAGGTCATCGACACCGGCTTCAGCGCGTAAGCCTCCGGCGGCAGGTCCGGGCCGACGAGATAAGTGTGCGCGAGATCGACGAGGTCAATGCGAGCCATCGTTGCGCCTCACATCGTCGAAGGTGCCGCGACCAGGCGGTCGGCGGCGTCGAACACGAACAGATTGGCGGGATCGAGCACCGCTTCCAGCGGCTGCCCGGGCAGGAATTCGTGCACGCCCTGCAGCACCGCGACCCAGTTGGTGTCGCCGCGCTTCAGATGCACGAAGCTCTCCGAGCCGGTGATCTCGGTCACCGACACCGTGGTGGCGAAGGCGTGGCGGTCGGCGTGGCCGCTGGCGACCTCGAGCTGATGGGCGCGGAAACCGACCCGGTAGGCGCCATCTCCGAGGGAAGCGAACACTCCGGTCGCGGGGCCAGAGCCGCCGCCGGCATAGTCGACCGCGCCGTTCTTCTTCTCGACGTTCACCAGATTGAGCGGCGGATCGGAGAACACCTGCGCGACGCGCAAGCTCTCGGGGCGGCGATAGACCTGCGCGGTGACGCCGTTCTGCAGCGCCAGGCCCTCCCACATGCAGATGGTGTTGCCGCCGAGCAGCAGCGCCTCCGACGGCTCGGTGGTGGCGTAGACGAAGATCGCGCCCGACGCCTCAAAAATGCGCGGCAGGTCGACGCGCAGTTCCTCGCGCAGCTTGTAGTCGAGATTAGCCAGCGGCTCGTCGAGCAGCACCAGGTCGGCGCCCTTGACCAGCGCGCGCGCGATCGCGGTGCGCTGCTGCTGTCCGCCGGACAGTTGCATCGGCGTGCGCTTCAGATACGGCTCGAGCTTCAACAACTTCGCCGCCTCCTGCACCTTGCGCTCGATCTCGGCGCGCGGCTGGCGCTGCACCCGCAAGGGCGAAGCGATGTTCTCGTAAACGCTGAGCGAGGGGTAGTTGATGAACTGCTGATACACCATCGCCACCGAGCGCTTGCGGACGTCGACGCCGGTGACGTCTTTTCCGTCGACCAGAACCTTGCCGTGGCTCGGCTTGTCGAGCCCCGCGAGCAGCCGCATGATCGAGGTCTTGCCGGACAGCGTCGGCCCGAGCAGCACGGTGAGCGTGCCGCGCTGCAGCGTCAGCGAGACGTCGCGGATCGCCGGCACGCCGTCGATGCTGCGGCTGACGTTTTGCAGCGACACGCTCACGGCAGCCCTCCCGCCTTACGCAACGCGCCATCGGTCGGCGCCGCGCGCTGCGCGATCATCCAGCCGTCGATCGCGGCGATCTCGGCCACCGACAGCCGCAGGCCGAGCTTGGAGCGGCGCCAGACGACGTCCTCGGCGGTCACCGCCCATTCGTTGGCCATCAGATAGCGCACCTCGCGCTCGGTCAGCGTAGCGCCGAACGATTGGCCGAGATCGGCCATCGAGGTCGCGGTACCGAGCAACAGCGGCGCGCGGGTGCCGTAGGCGCCGGCCAGCCGTGCGGCGTGCGCCTCGGACAGAAACGGATAGCTGCGGCGCAGTTCGCCGATCAGTTGGCCAAGGCCGAACACGTCGAAATCGCCGCCCGGCAATGGCGCTTTGGCGGTCCAGCCCTCGCGCGCCTTGTCGCCGTGCAGATACGGCGCCAGCTTCTCCAATGCCTCTTCGGCGAGCCTGCGATAGGTGGTGATCTTGCCGCCGAAGATCGTCAACAGCGGCGCGCCGCCTTTCGGCACGTCGAGCTCGAAGACGTATTCGCGGGTCGCGGCCTTGGCGTCGCTGGCGCCGTCGTCATAGAGCGGCCGCACCCCGGAGAACGTCCACATCACGTCCGACGGGCTCACCGGCTTTTTCAGATAGGCGCCGACGGAGTCGCACAGATAGCCGATCTCCTCGGCCGAGGCTTTCACCTTGGCGGGATCGCCCTCGTAGTCGCGGTCGGTGGTGCCGATCAGCGTGAAGTCGTCCTGATAGGGGATCGCGAACACGATGCGGCCGTCGGCGTTCTGGAAGATGTAGGCGCGGTCGTGGTCGTACAGTTTCGGCACCACGATGTGCGAGCCCTGCACCAGCCGCACCTTGCTGTTGGGCGCGACGCCGGAGCCCTCGGCCAGCACGCTCTCGACCCAGGGGCCGGCGGCGTTGACCAGCGCGCGCGCGCTGATGCTGCGGCGCGCACCGCTCAGCGTGTCCTCCACCGTGACCTGCCAGAGGCCGTCGGCCTGGCGGATCGACACCGCGCGGCTGCGGGTGCGGATCTCGGCGCCGCGATCGGCGGCATCGCGCGCGGTCAGCAGCACCAGCCGGGCATCATCGACGAAGCAGTCGGAATATTCAAAACCGCGCTTGAAGCGGCCGGGGATCAGCGGCTCACCGACCTTTTCGCGCGACAGATCGAGCGAAGAGGTCGGCGGCAACAGCTTGCGGCCGCCGATATAGTCGTACAGCAACAGCCCGAGCCGCAGCCGCCACGCCGGGCGCAAGCCGGCGTGATGCGGCAACACGAAGCGCAGCGGGCGGATGATGTGCGGCGCGATCTGCCACAGCACCTCGCGCTCGATCAGCGCCTCGCGCACCAGGCGGAATTCAAAATACTCCAGATAGCGCAGCCCGCCGTGGATCAGCTTGGTCGACCACGACGAGGTGCCGCTGGCCAGATCGTTCATCTCGCACAGAAACACCGAGTTGCCGCGTCCGGCCGCATCGCGCGCGATGCCGCAGCCGTTGATGCCGCCGCCAATGATCGCGAGGTCGAAAACCTGACCCACCGACGCTTCCCCCGACCAATTCTTGTTGTAGGCGATTCCTCGCAAGCCTTCGCTTATATGCGAATGGCTTTCGAATCCGATTAAAACACAACGTAAAACGAAAGCAAGCCCCTCATGGTGGCTTGCAGCCCGGGCAGATGCCTAATCCTGCCGCAGCATCGGCAGCTCCGGCACCGCCTCCTCGCTCTCGACGGGGCGCTTCGGCAGCGCGGTGATGACGTGAATTCCCTTGGCGTCGCAGATGCTTTGCAACGAATCCGGCAGCGCCAGGTCGGTGACGAAGGTTTGAATCTGGCTGAGATGGGCGATCCGCACCGGGGCGCTGCGCCGCAATTTGGTGGAGTCGGCGACCAGCATGACGCTGCGGGCGTTGGCGACGATCGCCTGCGCCGCCTGCACCTCGCGGTAGTCGAAGTCGAGCAGCGCGCCCTCCTCGTCGATCGCCGAGGCGCCGATGATCGCGTAGTCGACCTTGAACTGGCCGATCAGGCTGATCGCCGCCGATCCGATCACCGCGCCGTCGGCGCGCCGCACCGTGCCGCCGGCGACGATCACCTCGATCCGCGGATGGCGATACAGCTGCATCGCGACGTTGAGGTTGTTGGTGATCACCAGCAGGTCTTCATGCGAGGTGAGCGCGCTGGCGACCTCCTCGGTGGTGGTGCCGATATTGATGAACAGCGAACAGCCGTTGGGGATCTGCGCTGCTGCGGCGGCGCCGATCGCCTTCTTCTCCTCGGCGGCGACGAAGCGCCGCGCCTCATAGGCCAGGTTCTCGACCCCGGAGGCGATGATCGCGCCGCCGTGGATGCGGGTCAGCGAGCGGCGGTCGCAGAGGTCGTTGAGGTCCTTGCGGATGGTCTGCGCCGACACCTCGAACCGCCGGGTCAGGTCGTCGACCATCACCCGCCCGAACGAGCGCGCGATATTGAGAATTTCGGATTGCCGATGGGTCAGTCCCGCCACGTATCACCTCGCCGAAAACAACCCATGGTGCTGGTGTTCGCCGAACGGGTCAACGCACGAGATCGCGGCGTTGTCGCAACGCAGCGATGAAAAATCCGGACTGCTGCGCCGGCTATGCCGCCGCGGCGCGCGACAGTCTAACGAGAGACGCCCAGCAACTGTGTCCCGGGCAAGGAGCAGCGCATTTCGCGCTGTTCCGCAGAACCGGGACCGTTCCAGATGCCGCGTTCCGTAACGGCCCCGGCTCTGCAGCGCACCACGCCGCTTTCGCGGCGCGTTGCGCTGCGTCCGGGGCACAAGTCTGAGAGTTGGCTGAGCGTCTAACGAATCAGCCGCTCATGCAGGGCGCGGCATCTCGAACATTGCCTCCGGCGTCACCTCGAGATAGTCGCCCATGCGGCCGGCGCGCAGGATCGGATGCGCCTCTGCGGTCTGGTAGACGCCGTCCTTGATCAGCCGCCTGTCGATGTGCACGGCGACGACTTCGCCGATCGTCAGCCAGGCCTCGGCCTTGTGGCCATCGGCGCCCTGCAGCTGGATCAGTTGCGACAGCTTGCATTCGAACGACACCGGGCTTTCGCCGACCCGCGGCGGCTTGACCAGTCTGCTGGGCAGCTCGGTCAGCCCGGCGACGGTGAACTCGTTGACTTCGTGCGGCAGCGTCGCCGAGGTCTGGTTCATCGCCTGCGCCAGATCCTTGGTGGCGAGATTCCAGACGAATTCGCCGGTGGCCTGGATGTTGGCGACGGTGTCCTTCCAGGTGGTGCTGGAAAAGCCGATCAGCGGCGGGCGATAATTGAAGGCGTTGAAGAAGCTGTAGGGCGCGAGATTGACGTGGCCGTCGGCGTCGCGCGACGAGATCCAGCCGATCGGCCGCGGGCCGACGATGGCGTTGAACGGATCATGCTTGAGGCCATGGCCGTTCACCGGCTCGTAATAGTGCACGTCGATTACATCGGTCACGCGATCATCTCTGGTTGGCGGGGGAGGAAGCCGGGGTGGAAGCGCGGTGCGGCGCGAGCGCGGCGAGCACGAAATCGATCATCTGATCGATGGTCGGACCCGGCTTGTCGTCGACATGGGCGATCAGCTGCGGGTGAAAGAAATGGATCATGGCGGTACAGGTACATGTCGCCGCCAGCGGCACATCCGGCGCATTGAATTCGCCGGCGGCCTTCCCCTCGGCGATCACCTCCGCGATCATGCCGGTGATCCGCTCGAAATGCGCCACGCAGACATCCCAGCTCTGTTCCATGGCGATCGCGACCATCTCGTGCAGCTTGGCGTCGCCGACATAGCGTTCGGCGTTCATGCGGTGGATCGTCGTCAGTAGGTCGCGCAACCGCTGCGCCGCGGGCGCGGCGCGTCGCACGATGGCGTCCGCCGCCGCCTCGACCTCGCCCATCAGCCGCCGCGCCACGCCTTCGTGAATCGCCTTCTTGGAATCGAAGAAGCGATAGACGTTGGCCGGCGACATCCGCATCACCTTGGCGATGTCGGCGACGGTGGTCTTCTGATAGCCGATCTCGCGAAACAGCCGTTCTGCGACCACGAGGACGCGTTCGCGCATGTCGACTTCAAGGTGCTCGGCGGCCAGGGTCATATGTCACCCAATGTTCTATTATTCCGCGGCGGCGGCAAGGGGGATCGGCGAACGCTTTTCAGTCTCATGCTGCGGCGCGAGATCGGCCTGATCGCCAGGACCGGCTTCGTCCAGGCTGTTGCGGAACCAGAGCGCGTAGAGTCCCGGCAGATACAGCAGCGTCAGGAAGGTGGCGACGAACAGCCCGCCCATGATGGTGACCGCCATCGGCCCCCAGAATGCCGAGCGGGTCAGCGGGACCATCGCCAGGATCGCCGCCAGCGCGGTCAACACCACTGGCCGCGCGCGCCGAATGGTGGCCTCGACGATCGCGGCGCGCCTCGTCAGGCCATGGCTGACATCGGTCTCGATCTGGTCGACCAGGATCACCGCGTTGCGCATGATCATGCCGGCGAGCGCGATCAGCCCGAGCAGAGCGACGAAGCCGAACGGCTGGCGGGCGACGTTGAGCCCCAATGATGCGCCGATGATGCCGAGCGGGGCGGTGAGAAACACCAGCAGCAGCCGCGAGAAGCTCTGCAGCTGGATCATCAGCAGCGCCAGCATGATGATCACCATCAGCGGAAACAGCATGAAGATCGAAGAATTGCCCTTGGCGGATTCCTCGATCGCGCCGCCGATCTCGATCCGGTAGGCCGGCTGCAGGCTGTCGCGGATGCCCTGCAGCTTCGGCCAGATCGCGTTGGTGACGTCGGGCGCCTGCTTGCCGGGCGCGACGTCGCCGCGCACCGTGATCGCCATGTCGCGATTGCGCCGCCACAGGATCGGCTCCTCATGGGCGTATTCGATCTTGGCGATCTGCGACAGCGGCACCGCGACGCCGCCCCGCGAGGTCACGGTGAGATCGCTGACGCGGCCGAGATCGAGCCGCTCGGAGGCCACCGCACGCGCCACCACGCCGACCTTCTCGACGCCGTCGCGCACCGTGGTGACGTTGGCGCCGGAGATCAGCATGGCGAGCGCCTGCGAGACGTCCTGCGGCGTCAGCCCGAGCGCGCGGGCGCGGTCCTGGTCGACCGCGAGCTTCAGATACGGCGTCTGCTCGTTCCAATCGAGATGCGGATCGAGCACGTCGGCATTGCCGCGCACCACGTCGCGGACCTGATAGGCGATCTCGCGCACCTTCCTGGTATCAGGTCCGATCACCCGGAACTGCACCGGGAAGCCGACCGGCGGGCCGAAATTGAACTGATCGACCCGCACCCGGGCTTCGGACAACTGCCCGGCCAGGGCGGCGGCTTCGAGCCGCGCCTTGACCCGCTCGCGCGCCGCCACGTCCTTGGTGACGATGACGATCTCGGCGTAGGATTCGTTCGGCAGCTCCGGGCTGAGACCCATCCAGAACCGCGGCGGCCCCTTGCCCACATAGGCGGTGTAGGTGGCGATGTCGGAATCGTCTTTCAGCAAAGTCTCGGCTTGCTTGACGCTGTCCATGGTGACGGCGAAGGCGGTGCCTTGCGGCAGCCGCAGCTGCAGAAACAGTTCCGGCCGCTCCGAGGTCGGAAAGAACTGCTGCTGGATCAGGCCGAAGCCTGCGATCGACAGCGCGAAGGCCCCGACCGTCGCCAGCACCACGGTGGCGCGCCAGCGGATGCACCACTGGATGACGCGACGAAACAGCCGGTAGAACCGGGTCTCGTACACCGCCTCCGGATCGTGATGCGGCCGCTTGGAAAAATCCGGCAACAGCCGGACGCCGATATACGGCGTGAAGATCACGGCCACGAACCACGACGCCACCAGCGCGATCGCCACCACCCAGAAGATGCCGCCGGTATATTCGCCCACGGAGGAATTGGCGAAGCCGATCGGCAGGAAGCCCGCCGCGGTGACCAGCGTGCCGGTCAGCATCGGAAACGCCGTGGACTCCCAGGCGAACGATGCCGCCTTGGCGCGCTCCCAGCCCTGCTCCATCTTCACCACCATCATCTCCACCGCGATGATGGCGTCGTCGACCAATAGCCCGAGCGCGATGATCAGCGCGCCGAGCGTGACGCGGTGCAGGTCGATCGACATCGCGTTCATCACGATGAAGACGATGGTCAAGACCAGCGGCACCGAGAGCGCCACCACGATGCCGGTGCGCCAGCCGAGCGCCAGGAAGCTGACGAACAACACGATCACCAGCGCCTCGATGAAGGAGCGCACGAATTCGCCGACCGCGTGGTCGACGACTTGCGGCTGGTCGGCGATCTGTTCGATGTCGATGCCCTGCGGCACCGCGGTCATGAATTCGGCGGTGGCCTTGGCGACGTCGGCGCCGAGGTCGATGATGTTGACGCCCTTCGCCATCACCACGCCGATGCCGAGCGCCGGCTTGCCCTTCTGCCGCACCATGTAGTCGGTGGGATCGACATAGCCGTGGCTGACGCTGGCGATGTCGCCGAGACGAAACACCCGGCCGTTGCTTTCCACCGGGGTTTCGGCCACCGCCTTGGCGCCGTCGAGCGCGCCGCTGACGCGCAGCGGCACCCGCTGCGCCGAGGTTTCCACGGTGCCAGCCGGCACCACCGCGTTCTGCTTGGCCAGCGAATCGAACAGCGCCTGCGGCGTCACCCCCAGCGTCGCCAGCTTGGCATGGGAGAATTCGACGTAGATCCGCTCGTCCTGGGTGCCGTAGATGTTGACCTTGGTGACGCCCGGCACTTTCAACAGATGCTGCCGCATGCCTTCGGCGACCTTCTTCAGCTGCGCGTAGTCGGCGCCGTCGCCGGTCATCATGTAAAGGACGGAGTCGACGTCGCCATATTCGTCGTTGACGCTCGGACCGATCAGGCCGGACGGCAGGTCGCCGCGGATGTCGTCGATCTTCTTGCGCACCTGATAGAACAGCTCGGGCACGTCCTTCGGCGGGGTGTTGTCGCGGAACGAGATGTTCATCGCGGTGAAGCCGGGCTTCGAATAGGTCTGCACCTTGTCGAAATACGGCAATTCCTGCAGCTTCTTCTCGATCGGATCGGCGACCTGATCCTGCATTTCCTTGGCGGTCGCGCCGGGCCAGATCGCCGAGACGATCACCACCTTGATGGTGAAGGACGGGTCTTCGGCGCGGCCCAGCCGCTGATAGGAGAACAGGCCGCCGACGCCGAGCGCGACGATCATGAACAGGATCAGCGCCGGATGGCCGACCGCCCAGGCCGACAGGTTGAAACGATGCATCGCGCCGTCCCCGCTCAAAACGTCAGCGCCGAAACGACCCGGACCTTCTCGGCCGGATCGAGTTTCTGCACCCCAAGCACCACCACCTTGGCGCCCTCGGCGACGCCGCCGCTGATCAGCACGTCGGTGGTCTCGTAGGCCTTGACCGCCACCGGCTGCAACGTGACTTGGCCCGCATCATCGACCACGTAGAACGACGGCTGGGTGCCCTGGTTGAACAGCGCCGACAGCGGCAGCCGCGCCACCCGTTGCGTGTTCGGATCGGCCAGCGTCAGCGTCGCGGTCATCCCGAGCGCGACCTCGTCGCCGGCTTCGGGCAGCGAGAATTTCGCCAGGTAAGTACGGGTCGCCGCATCGGCGTTGGGCGCGATCTCGCGCAATTTCGCGGCGTATTTCCGGTTCGGGTCCGACCACAGCGTCACCGTGGCGGTGCCGTCCTTGGCCCGACCGATCAGCGTCTCCGGAATCGCCACCACGGCTTCCTTCTCGGCGAAACGCGCCACTCGGATCGCGGTCTGGCCGGCCGCCACCACCTGGCCGGCATCGATCAGCGTCGCGGTGACCACGCCGCGGGTGTCGGCAACGAGCGTAGCGTAGGACAGGCTGTTGTTGGTGAGTTCGACCGAGCGCTCGGCGCGATTGAGCCGGGCGCGGGCCTCGTCGGCGCTGGCCTTGGCCTGATCGAGCTGGGCGTCGGTGGCCCAGCCCTTGGCGCGCAGCTCCTTGGCGCGGTTCTCGGCGGCGGCGGCCTGCGCCAGCACGCCGGTGGCGGCGCGGCGCTCGGCTTCGGCCTGCTCGGCCTGCAGCTTGAGATCCACCTCGTCGAGCTGCGCCAAGGGTTGGCCGACCTCGACGCTCTGACCGACCTCGACCAGCCGTTTGGCGATCTTGCCGGCGACCCGGAAGCCGATATCGGCCTCGATCCGCGGCCGGATGGTGCCGACGAAGCTGCGCTCCGGCGCCTCCGCGGCGTAGTGCACACTGGCCACCAGCACCGGGCGGGGCGGCGGCGCCTTCGCAGCCTCTTTCTGGCCGCAGCCGCTGAGAGCCAGCGCCAGACCGACCGCGGCCAGCGGCGGCAGCAGACCACGGGTGGGCACATTCCAAGACATCACAATTCCTCAAGCCAACAGCGATGGAAACCTGATGTGAATTGTGACGAATGTCAATATTCGTCAGTAGTCATTTTATCGCGCCGCGGAATGCTCCCGGCGCAGATCTCTGGGCGGCAATTTGCCCGAAGCGCTCCGGATCGTCTGTCTCAGCTCGCCCGGCTCAGGCGGCCGGAGAGATCGGCGGGGGCTGCTGCGTGCTGGACGGCGCCCGTCGCAGCGCGCCGCCGTCCTGCAACTCACGCTTGGCCTCCTGCAGCGCCACGTCGAGTTGCCGCCCGAGTTCGTGCAGCGCCCTGGCGGACATCTGCTCGGCGCGCCGCTCGATGGTGCGCGCGATGTTGGCAATGTCCTCGAAGCCGAGAAACTTGGCGCCGCTCTTCAGCGAATGCGCTTCGAGGCCGATTTCCCCGCGATCGCCGCCCTCGACGAACCGCCGGATCAGCTCTAGCCGCCGCTCGGTCTCGCTGATGAACATCTCGGTCATGGTCAGCACCTGGTCGTGGCCGAGTTCAACGATCAATTGCGCCAACGCGGCTTCCGGCGGCATCGGCGGATCGAGCCCGGCCGCCGCAGGGTCGGCCTGCAGCGCGCTCATCGGCTTGGCGCCGCCGCGGATCGCCCGCAGCACCGCGGCGACCAGCACCGACTTGCGCAACGGCTTGGCGATGAAGTCGGTCATGCCGGCCTCGCGACAATGCTCGACATCCTCGGCGAAGGCGTTGGCGGTCAGCGCGATGATCGGCAGCGCGGCAGCGGCGCCGCCCTGGGCGCGAATCGCGCGGGTCGCGGCGAGGCCGTCCATCCGCGGCATCCGCACGTCCATCAGCACCAGATCGTAATCGGCTTCCGCCACCGCCTGCACCGCATCGACGCCATCGGGCACGATCCTGATATCGGCGGCAAATTCCTGCAGCATCTTGCTGACCACCAGCTGGTTGGTCTTGTCGTCCTCGGCGATCAGGATGCGCAACGGTCGTCCGAGCATCGCAATGCGCAGCCGCAGGTCGTCGGCGCCGACGCGGTCGAGCCGCGGGTCCGCCACCACGACATCGCTGATCGGCAGGTTCAGGCTGAAGCGAAACGTGCTGCCGCTGCCCTGCTCCGAACTGACGTCGATCGCGCCGCCCATCTGCTCGACGATGCGCCGGCTGATCGCGAGCCCTAGCCCGGTGCCGCCGAAGCGGCGGTTGATCGAGACGTCGGCCTGGGCGAAATCGCTGAACAGTTGCCCGACGCGGTCGGTCGCGATGCCGATCCCGGTATCGGCGACCCGCCATTCCACCACCGCGCGGCCATCGGCCTGCGAGACGCAATTGGCCATGATGGTGACCCGACCGCGGTCGGTGAATTTGACGGCGTTGGAGGCGAGATTCAGCAGCACCTGGCGGATCCGCGCCATGTCGCCGTTGAGCCCCTTGGGCAGCCCTGGATCGATCGCCCGTTCGATCTCCAGGCCCTTGGCCTTGGCGCTGGAGCGGACCACCGAGCACACCGCCTCGACCAACGCCGCGGGCGAGAAATCCACCGTCTCGAACTGAAAGCGGCCGGCCTCGAGCTTGGACAGATCGAGGATGTCGTTGAGGATGCGCTGCAGATTGTCGCCGGACTCCCGGATCGTCTCCACCGCATGATGCTGTTCGGGGTCGAGGTCGGTCTCCAGCAGCATATTGGCGAGCCCGAGCACGCCGTTCATCGGGGTGCGGATCTCATGGCTCATGATCGCCAGGAATTCCGACTTGGCGCGGTTCTCCGCCTCGGCGCGCTCCGCCCGCCAGCGTTCGGTGACGTCGCGGCCGACGCCGCGGTAGCCGGCGAATTTTCCGTTGTGGTCGAAGGTCGGCTTGGCGCTCACCGACCACATCCGCGGTTGTCCGCCCGCCATGATGTGCACCACCGCGTCGTTGACCGCCTCGCGTTGCTGCATCAGCGCGATGATGCCGTCGACGGTGGCCCGCTCGCAAGGACACAGCAATTCCAACACGTCGGCCAGCGTCGCTCCGCGCAGCTGCGACAACGGCAACTGCGCGGCTTCGACGAAGCGCTCCGGGATGTCCACCAGCCGGCCGTCGGCGGCGGTCTGCCACAGCCAATCGCTGGCGTTGTCCTGATAATCCTTCAACAGCAGCGAGATGATTTCGGTCTGGTGCTCGAGCTGCAGCTTGGCGCGCAGGTTCTCCATGAACAGATGGCCGTGCGCCACCAGGTTGCGCGACAGGACGATGCCGTAGAGCAGCAGGAACACCGCGGTGATGGTGTAGCCTTCACCCTCGCAGCGAAACAGCGCCACCGCCGACGCCAGCACCATGATCCAGGTATAGGCCAGGCCGGCCCGCGGCACGGTCGACAGGCAGAACGCGCCAGCGGAGGTCATGCCGGCAACCAGGCAGGCGATGATCAGTTGATATTCCGGCCGCACGATCGGAAACAGCGCCAGCGGGACGGCACCCCACGCCGACCCCAGCAGGAACGCGTGCAACACCAGGCGCGAGATTCCGCGCGGCGACGCTTCGGTGCGCGGTCGGCTCCGCACGCGAAGCCACGAGGCCATCGCCCACGCCGCGAGGATCGCGATCAGCATCATCCAGCCGGCGAGAAAGAGGTTGGAGGCGGCATTCCAGAACACCAGCACGACCAGCGCCGCATTGGCGACGTTGATGGTCATGGTGAGCGGTGTGAGCCGCGTGACGCCGTCGATCTGCGCCGCGCGGATCCGGCGCATTTCATGCTCGCTGGGCTCATCGAGCACCGTGGCTTCGTCGCCGGCGCTGATCAGCGAACGGCCGATCGACGCAAGCCAGCGGTTGCGGCGCGACCAGTCCACCGTCAGTGTCTTGCCGAATCCGGCCATCACGCCTGTGCTCTCTCGACCGCCGGCAACCTGATCGTTGCGCTACCTGCTCCGTGCCGCGGCGGCTTGCGAGCACGGATCGAGCGACGGCCGCGCGGGGAGATCGACGTCACGCGGGCGTCACCAAACATCGCAACGGACCTTCGGTCTGCGCCCCCGATGTTGTGGCCGGGCGCCACTGCCGTTTCGTTAATTTGGCGGCCAGCAGAGTCCCTAAGGCCCCGGCATAACACCTTCATCGCCGGACCCCGAGCTAAGCAAGCCGGCGGACCGTTAACAAGCCAAAAACGCTTTGGCTAAAATGCCACGAAACGCCTGCCGGCGCCGCTACGCGGCGGGATCGGAGGGATCGCGGTGGATCGGATCCACCCACAACACCGTCTCGGGTCGCTCCACCGGTTCGATGTCGAGGTTGATCGCGATGGCTTCGCCGTCGCTGCGCACCCGCACGCATTCCAACACCTGGTCGGAGAGCGCGTTGATTTCCTGGTGCGGCACGTAAGGCGGAATGAAGATGAAGTCGCCGGGATCGGCTTCGGCGGTGAATTGCAGCCGCTCGCCCCAGCGCATCCGCGCCTTGCCCCGCACCACATAGATCACGCTTTCGAGATGGCCGTGATGATGCGCGCCGGTCTTGGCGTCGGGCTTGATCGTCACCGTGCCGGCCCAGAGCTTCTGCGCGCCGACCCGGGCGAAATCGATCGCGGCCTTGCGATCCATCCCTGCGGTCGACGGAACGTTGGGATCAAGTTGGTTGCCGGGCACCACACGGACACCATCGCGTTTCCATTTCTCGGCGTCGTGCGCGTGATCGGGGAACTCATCGGGCGCGGCCATTTTATCTCCTCTGTGATTATTTGTGACCGACCAGACGATCGTCGATGCCGCCGATGTGACGATCTGCGCCCCGCACGCTGCGAAAGCCCGCGGGAACCAATCTTTGCGCCAACCATTGTCCCCGCGAAGATCAACCAACGCAAAGGAGATTTCTCATGGGTAGCACCACCGACAAGATCAAGGGCACCGCCAACGAAGCCATCGGCAAGGCCAAGCAGGGCGTCGGCGAGGCCGTCGGCAACGACCGTCTGCAGGGCGAAGGCGCGCTGCAGGAAGCCAAGGGCCATGGCCAGAAGGCCGTCGGCGACGCCAAGGAAGCCGTCAAGGACGCCGCCGACAAGGGCGCCGACTTCGTCAACAAGAAGCTCTGATAGACTGTCAGATCGCCTATTAGTGCGATGCAGGACCGGCCGAAAGGCCGGTCTTTGCATGTCTGGAGTTGTTACTGATCGTTACAGCCTCGTGTCCCGGACGCGGAGCAGCGCCTTGCGCTGCGACGCGAGCCGGGACCGTTACGAGCGCCGTGTTACGTAACGGCCCCGGATCTGCAGTGCGCCTCGCCGCAAGTGCGACGCGACGCACCGCGTCCGGGGCACAGCTTCATCGACGATCAATAGCCCAGCGCGCAGCCGTCCTTGCGCGGATCGGAGCCGCCGGTGAGCGTGCCTTTCTCCCAATCGATCCAGACGCCCTGGCCGCCGCCGTGCGGCACCGACAGCCCGGCGATGTCGTGGCCGATCTTGCGCAGGCCATCGACGACATCGGCCGGCACGCCGTCTTCCAACTGATAGACGCCCTCGTAATGCAGCCCGCGCGGCAGGTCGATCGCCTGCTGCATGTCGAGCCCGAAGTCGAGCATGTTGGTCAGCACGTGGACCTGGCCGACCGGCTGATACTGTCCGCCCATCACGCCGAACGACAATTTGGCGCGGCCGTTTTCGGTGGCCAGACTCGGAATGATGGTGTGCAGCGGCCGCTTGCCGGGCGCGATGCAGTTCGGATGGCCGGGCTGCACGCGGAAGCCGGCGCCGCGGTTCTGCAGCAGCACGCCGGTCTTTTCCGAGATGATCGCCGAGCCGAACGAATGCGCGATCGAATTGATGAACGAGCAGACGTTGCGATCCTGATCGACCACGGTGATGTACACCGTCGACGGATTCATCGGCGGCGAGACCTTCGGCAGATCGAGCAGCCGGTCCATCTTAATCTGGCTGCCATATTCGGCGGCGAATTCGCGCGACAGAATCCGGATCACGTCGACGTCGACATGGCCGGGATCGCCGATGTGCTGTTCGCGCATCAGATAGGCGATCCGCGCCGCTTCAGCTTCGAGATGAAAACGCTCGACGCTGAGCGGGGCGTATTTGCTGAGATCGAACAGGCTGAGCACGTTGAGCATCACCAGCATGGTGATGCCGGGGCCGTTCGGCGGGCACTGCCAGACGTCGTGGCCCTTGTAGCTGGTGCTGATCGGCGTGGTGGTCTCGGTCGCGTGGGTCGCGAAATCTTCCAGCGTATGCAGCCCGCCGAGCCCGCGCAGCGTCGCCACCATGTCTTCGGCGACCGCGCCCTTGTAAAAACCGTCTGGGCCGAGCTTGGCGATCAGCCGCAGCGTCTCGGCCAATTCCGGCTGCCGGATCACGTCGCCGGTCACCGCGGCCTCACCGCGCGGCAGCAGATAGCGCGCGGTGTTGACGCCCTTCTTCAGCTTGGCAAAGCCGTTGGCCCAGTCGAAGGCGATGCGCGGCGCCACCACATAGCCGTCGTCGGCGGCCTTGATCGCCGGCTGCAACAGGGTGTCGAGCCCGAACCGGCCGTGATCGCGCAAGATCGTCGCCCAGGCGTCGATCGCGCCGGGAATCGTCACCGCGTGCGGGCTGGTCAGCGGAATGGCGTTGATGCCTTGCTCGACGAACCATTCGGCGTGCGCGGCCTGCGGCGCCCGGCCGGAGCCGTTATAGGAGACGATCGAGCCTTGCCCACCGGGCTGATACAGCGCGAAACAGTCGCCGCCGATGCCGGTGGATTGCGGCTCGATCACCGCGAGCAGCGCGCTGGCCGCGATCGCGGCATCCGCGGCATTGCCTCCGGCGCGCAGCGTCTCGATCGCCGCCAGCGAGGCCTGCGGATGCGAGGTCGCCACCATGGCGTTGCGGGCATGGACCGTGGAGCGGCCGGCGAACTGGAAATTCCTCATTCCTTGAATCTCTCTTCTCGTTGGCGGCGCGCACGGCCGACGGCGGTCTTCATGACATATCCTGCAGCATCAGGGCAAATGCGCGCACCGCGTGCAGGAGCGCATGATCCGGACAAGGCAGTCCGGTGTTCGGCAAACATCATGCGCCCGCAAAAGCGAGCGCCCGCGCGGGTTTCGCGGGCCGTGCCGCGCTGCTACAGCATCTGCACGTCACCGACGACAGAGAGCTCCGATGCCTGACCACAGCCCTGCCACCACGTCACTCAGCGAACGGATCGACGCGCTGGAAATCCGCATCGCCTATCAGGACGAGACCATCGAGACGCTGAACGCCACGATCACCGCGCAGTGGCAGCAGCTCGACGCGCTGACCCGGCAGGTGAAATCGCTCGGCGACCGGCTGCAGGAGGCCGAGGCCAACGCGCCGGCGCCGAGCAACGAGCCGCCGCCGCATTATTGAGGGCATGGCTAGAGCTCCGTCACCGTTCTGAGTCTGACAGGAATCGACCCGGGCCTTCAGCCCCCACGGCCTATCGAAAACCAGCGACCTCTCCGCGTCATGGCCGGGCTTGTCCCGGCCATCTACGGACACAGGCCAGGCGTCGCTCGTGGGCGTGGATGGCCGGGACAAGCCCGGCCATGACGTGTTGAGCGAGGTGCCTGATCGGATTTGCAGCATTTCCAGCCGGACGCTGCTGCCTCAGCGCATGCGGAGCTCCCCTCACTGCGCCGCTTGCCGCAGGTCGCGCAATTCGCGCTTCAACACCTTGCCGATCGCGCTGCGCGGCAAGCTTTCCACCACGACGAGATCGTTGAGCCGCTGGGTCTTGCCGACCCGAGCGTTGGTCCAGGCCTTCAACGCAGCGACATCGAGCGACGCGTCGGCCCGCAGCACCACGAACGCCACCGGGGTCTCGCCCCATTCCTCCGACGGCATGCCGACCACCGCCACCTCGACGACGTCGGGATGCGCGGCGAGCACGCCCTCGATGTCGCTGGGATAGATGTTGAAGCCGCCGGAAATGATCATGTCCTTCTTGCGGTCCATCAGGGTGAGGAAGCCGTCGTCGTCGAACCGGCCGATGTCGCCGGTGCGCACGAAGCGGTTGCCCTCGGCGTCGTGCCAGAAGGTCTCGGCGGTCTTGCCCGGCTGGTTGAGATAACCCTGCATCATCACCGGCGAGCGGCCGACGATCTCGCCGATCTGCCCGACCGCGACCTGCCGCCCTTCCTCGTCGATCAGCCGCACTTCGTGGCCGGGCATCGGCCGGCCAACGGTGGCGAGCTTGTCGGGATGCTCGTGCGCGAGCAGCGCGCAGGAGCCGCCGCCTTCGGTCATGCCGTAATATTCGACCAGCCCGCCGGGCCAGCGCTTCAGGATGTCGGCCTTGAGCTCGGCCGCGAACGGCGCCGAGGTGCAGAACTTCATCTTGTAGGACGACAGATCGAAGCGGTCGAAATCCGGCAGCGCCATGATGCGGCGATACTGCACCGGCACCAGCATGGTGAAGGAGACGCGATGCGTCTCGCTCAATTCCAAGAAGCCGCGGGCGTCGAATTTCTTCATCAGGACGAGGCCGCCGCCGCCGGCCAGGGTCGGGTTGAAGCACACCAGCGTGGTGTTGGAATAAAGCGGCGTCGACAACAGCGTCACGGCGTCGGGGCCGAAGCCGAGCGGATCGATCTGGCCGTATTGCCGCCAGCGCAGCTCGTGGGTGTGCACGATGCCTTTGGGTGTTCCTGTGGTGCCGGAGGAATAGATGATGTTGAAGATCCACTCCGGATCGATGGTGATGGGCTTGGGCTTGCTGCCGGGCGCGGCGCACCAGGCGCTGAACGGCCGGCCCCAGCCGGCGTCATCGAACGACACTTGCAGCGCCGCCTGCGCGGCGTCGCCCATCGCAGCTATGGTGGTCGCATCCATGAACAGGATCTTGGCGCCGGAATCCTCGAGCATCGCCGCGAAATCCCGCGGCAAGGACGACGGCGCCAACGGTGCCACCGCGACGCCGGCGCGCAGCGCACCGAGGAACGTCACGACATATTCGATCGAACTCAGCGCGCAGATCGCGATCACGTCGCGCGGCTGCAAGCCGTCGGCCTGCAAGGACGCTGCGACGCGGTCGATCAGGTCGTCGAATTCGGCGTAGTTGATCGTGCGGTCGCCATCGATCACCGCGCTGCGCTGCGGCGCCTCGGCGGCGGTTTGGCGGACCAGCGCGTCGAGGCTGATGAACTCCGGCATAATGTCTCGCTCCCGTTTCTTGTTGGGTGATGCCGCGCTCTTCGGCGCGTGCGGGCATTATACGCAAAGCGCCCCCGAGGGCGAGGCCCACGAAGGCGCAATCGGGATTTGCTGATGGGATC
This sequence comes from Rhodopseudomonas palustris BisB18, assembly GCF_000013745.1. GTDB lineage: Bacteria > Pseudomonadota > Alphaproteobacteria > Rhizobiales > Xanthobacteraceae > Rhodopseudomonas_A > Rhodopseudomonas_A palustris_F. Next base: position 1,470,166 of record NC_007925.1, on the reverse strand, counting down.
GCACCGCCTGCCGCCGCGGATTTCCTCGGCGCGGAATAGCCCGGCCGCGGCGCGCGGCGCGCGGCGCGTGGCGCGGCTCAACGCACCGGGGTGGTGCGCTCGTCGTTCCAGGTCAGGCCGAAGGCATCGAGTCCCTCGGCGAGAAAGTCGCTGAGCAGCGGCTCGCCGAGCAGATAGCTCGCGGTGCGGTTGTTGCGGCCGTCGGCGGCCTCGCGGCGCAGATCGTCCCATTCCTCGATGGTGCCGTCGCCGCGGCCGAGCCGCATCAACGCCACCAGATCGATCTGCTCGTCCTCGCTCATCGCATTGATGAAGGAGGTGATCTCACGCACCACCGGATCGCCGCCGTCGTCTTCCAGCACGTCGACCATGTTGTCGTCGGCGCCGTTGGAGCCGGAATCCGGATCGGAATTGTCTTCCTTGACATCGAACTCGCGCGCCTTTTCGATCAGAAAGCCGACCTGTTCGGTCGAAATCGATAGTTCTGGCATCGGGCCCTCCTCGCCTGTCGTTGCGGATCTTGAGCTCGGCTAACGCGCGCCGTCGCGAGTTGATCCCTGGCGCAGCGCCGGCCGACCGCCGGTTTCGCTGCATCGCGGTGCAGTGAACATGGGATCGGGGCAACGCCCGGCAAGGTGGCGGCCGGCACAAACATCGCGGCGATGGGCGCGGCGGCGCCTGGCGTGACGGCATTTAGTCCGCGGTTGAATTTCCCGCGGCCCTGCGTCATGAAGTTGATAAGCGGTATCTGGAGAGGAAACGGATCATGAAACTTGTGCGATTTGGCACGCTCGGCCAGGAGAAGCCCGGACTGATCGACGGCTCCGGCCAATTGCGGGATCTGTCGGCGCATCTGCCCGACCTCGCCGGCGACGCCTTTGCGCCGTCATCGCTGGCCAAGCTCGCGAAGCTCGACGTCGAAAGCCTGCCGATGGTCTCCGGCCAGCCGCGGATCGGCGCGCCGGTCGGCGGATCGCCGAAATTCATCGCCATCGGCCTGAACTATGCCGACCACGCAGCTGAAGCCGGGATGGCGATCCCGTCGGAGCCGGTGGTGTTCACCAAGGCCAACAGCTCGCTGTGCGGCCCCAACGACGCGGTGGAAAAGCCGCGCGGCTCGACCAAGCTCGATTGGGAGGTCGAACTCGCCGTGGTGATCGGCACGCGCGCCAAATATGTCAGCGAGGCCGAGGCGCTTGATTATGTCGCCGGCTACGCGGTGTGCAACGACGTCTCCGAGCGCGCCTTCCAGCTGGAGCGGCTCGGGCAATGGACCAAGGGCAAATCGCACGACACCTTCGGCCCGCTGGGGCCATGGCTGGTGACCAAGGACGAGATCGCCGACGTGCACAGCCTGCCAATGTGGCTCGACGTCAATGGTGAGCGCTGCCAGACCGGCTCGACGGCGACCATGATTTTCAACGTGCCGAAGATCGTCTCCTATCTGTCGGAAATCATGACGCTCAACCCCGGCGACATCATCACCACCGGCACCCCGCCCGGCGTCGGCATGGGCATGAAGCCGCCGAAATTCCTGCAGGTCGGCGACGTGGTGACGCTCGGTATCGAAGGCCTCGGCGAACAGCGCCAGGAGATCGTCGCGGCGTGATCCACAGGGCGGCTAACGTGGTCGTTTGCTGCTGATTGCCCGCTAGCGTGATCAACCAAACACCGCCGTCATCCTGAGGAGCCCGGCTGAGCGCAGCGAAGCCGGGCGTCTCGAAGGATGGCCGCGGGCAGTGAGGCGACCGCAACGCCTCGCAGCCGCATCCTTCGAGGCTCGCCGCTATCGCGGCTTCGCACCTCAGGATGACGACTCAGAGGATGGACACGCGGCGAAAGCTTCGGCATCTTTCACAGCGCGCGTTAAGCCGCGCGCCATCGCCGTAGCGCCGTTCGGCAGATCTCTCTTCGCCAAGGACCTTTTCGATGAAACTCGTGTTCTCACCCACCTCGCCGTTCGCGCGCAAGGTTCGCATCGTCGCGATCGAGCTCGGCCTGATCGACGGCATCGCATTCGTTCCGGCCAAGGTGGTGCCGGGCGAGCCGAACGACGACTATGTGCACACCGTCAACCCGCTGAAGAAGCTGCCGGCGCTGATCCTCGAGACTGGCGAGGTGCTGGTCGACTCCTATGTGATCGCCGAATATCTCGACGAACTTGCCGGCGGAAAGCTCGTCCCGGCGTCCGGCCCGGAACGCTGGCGGGTGAAGAGCGATCACTCGCTCATTCAAGGCATGCTGGATTCGATGCTGCTGTGCCGCTACGAGAAATTCGTGCGGCCGCAGCCGCTGCAATGGCAGGCCTGGTACGATGATCAATGGACTCGGGTGTGGAACGGCTTGGCGCGCTTCGAGCAGCACGACGAAACATTGTCGGCGCCGCTCGACCTCGCGCAGATCGCGCTCGTCTGCGTGCTCGGCTATGCCGACCTGCGGTTTGCGGATTGCAATTGGCGCCAGGCGTTTCCCAAGCTCGACGCGTTTCACGAACGGATGCTGACGCGTCCCTCGGTGCAGATTTCGCAGCCGCCCAAGGCTTGATTGCCCCGTCATCCTGAGGCGTGATTGCCCCGTCATCCTGAGGCGCTCGCCCTCTTGGGCGAGCCTCGAAGGATGCCGCGCCACGCAACAGCAGCCATCCTGCGAGATGCCCGGCTTCGTCCTTCGGACTTCGCCGGACTGCTCAGGAGCTGACCAAAGAAGAGCGTTCAATGAAATCAGGCATTAAACACGGCATTGCGAGGAGCTCCTGCGACGAAACAATCCAGGGCCACGCATGAGGCCCCTGGATTGCTTCGCTTTCGGCCGGCGCTAAGCGCCGGCCTCGGCTCGCAATAACGAAATCCCTGATTTTGCTCGCTGCTTTTTCGGTCGGACATCAGGATGACGCAACGCGCATTCGTCAATCGAACAGCGACGGCGTGTAGTTGACGCGGGCGCCTTCGATCGACAGCAGCTTCAGCTTGGTGGCGACGCCGCCGTTGGCCGAGAAGCCGCCCGGCTTGTCGCCGGCCGCCAGCACGCGATGGCACGGCACGATGATCGGACAGGGATTGCGGCCGAGCGCCTGGCCGACCTCGCGCGACAGTGCGACGTCGCCGAGACGTTTGGCGATATCGCCATAGCTCAAGGTGTTGCCGGGCGGGATCGCGCGCGCGATCGCATAGACGCGGCGCTGGAATTCCGACACTTCGGCCTGGTCCAGCGCGATATCGGACAGATCGACTGACCGGCCTGCGAGCAGCGCGACGATGCGGTCGATCGCGCGGCCCACCTGAGTCGGCGGCGCGGCCTCGTTCAACCCGGGATAGCGTTGATCGATCCGCGCCCTTGTCTGCTCCTCGGTGTGCTGCGGCAACTGCACCGCGACGATGCCCTGCGCGCTCCAGACGACGCCGCAGCGGCCGATCGCAGTGTCGAACAGCGTGAAACCTGACGGGGTCATGATCCCAGGCTAAGCCGCGGCCTCGGTTTGCGCCAGCGCCATCGTCGGCGTACGGACCCAACCAGGCATATCCAACTACGTCCCACTATTGCTCCGCACTGCGTCGATTGATGTCGGTCTGTGCAAAGTCCTCGCCCTTGAACAACAGCGGCTCGCCGCGCGTCACCGCCAGCGCGTAGGAAAAGCAGTCGCCGTAGTTCAGCGCGGCGGCGTGATGCCCCTTGCCGTAGCGCCGCCAGGCGCGCCGCGCCGCATCGGCCTGTTCGGCGTCGCCAGCGACGATCTCCGCGCCGATCTTGAGCAGCCGAAGGTCGAACTCGCGCCCGCCCGTCTCACCCAGCCGCGTCTCCAGCACCATCGTCGCTTCGACGACGGTTGCCGCGGAGATCAGCCGAACCGGGTCATCGGCAATCCGTATCTCGATGTCCGAGGCATCGGCCTCATTGAGCGCAATCGCCACGATCGCGGACGTGTCGATCACCATCAGCGTGGCAATCCATGCGCGTCATATCCGAGAATCTCTTCCGGCGTACGATCGTCCACGACCGGCAATTCGCTCCAGCGCCGTCGGATGTCGGCCATCTCCTGCAACAGCGCGGATTTGCGCGACGGGCCGGCAAGCCGGCTCAGCCGCTGCTCGATGGCGCGTTTGGTTGCCGTGGTGATGTTCTCGCCGGTGAGCCGCGCCAGAGTCCTGGCCAACCGCTCGGTTTCCGGGTCTTTGATGCTGAGAGCCATCGCGGGTTCCTCGGTTCCTGTTGAGGTTACTTCTACCTATCCAGGATGCAAGCCCGTTGGCCCAAGGTTTCGCGCTGGGCCGTGTTGGCCGACGGCAAGCCCGGACGCCTAGCCGGCGCGCGGGGCCTGAGCTTCGACCTTGTCGGCAATGGTGGTCAGCCAATCGCCGCGGACCTGCTGCAGCCGCGCCGATTCGGCTTCCGCGGCCTGCCGGAACGCCGGCAGCTGCCCGAGGACCTCGCCGATCGCGCGCACCAAAGCCGCCGTCTCAAACGGTTCGGGCAGCACGATTCCGGCGCGGCAGCGCGCGATCTCCGGCGCGTAGCCGCAGACCCCCGACACGATGACCGGCGTGCCGGCGAGCAAAGCCTCGCCGAGTACGACGCCGGCGGCTTCCTCGCGCGCCGGATGCAGGAACACGTCGGCAGCCGACAGCAGATCCACCACGTCGGCGCCATAAGGCAGCACCCGCACCCGGTCTTGCAACCCGAGTTGCGCAACCCGCGGTTCGATCCAGCGATCGGAAGACCCCGCCAAGATCAATTGCAGCTTGGGATGCGCCGCCAGCGCTTCGAGCGCGCGGTCGAACCCCTTGCGTTTGGCCGGAATCCCGATGCACAGCGCGACCACGGCGTCGCCCGCCAAGCCGAGCCGCGCGCGAATCTCCGCTTTGTCGTCGCGTGCTGCGACGGCGACGTAGCGCTCCTCGTGCAGGATCAGCGGCAGGATGGTCGCGCGGGCGGGATCCAAGCGGTACGCCGCGCGATACTCGTCGCGCTGCCGGGCGGTGAGAAAGAAGATGTGTGACTTCGCGGTGACGTCGAACAGGCCGCGCTCCAACGCCAGCATGGCACGTCGGCGCGGCAACAACCACGAGGTCAGGCCGGAATAGCGCAGCGTGTAGCTCGGATCCGCGGCGAAGAAGACATCCGCGCCGGGCACCCGATCGAACGCCAACAGCGCATCGCCAGCCGCGGCGGCGTGATGGGCGCGGACCGCGGCGGCGAACGACGTGGTGCGCGCATGATTGCTGGCGCCCTTGATCGGCAGTACCAGAACTTGGACCTGCTGCTCCGGCGCGGCGGGCGCCGAGCTCGTCAGCACGGTCACCGCATGGCCACGCGCTGCCAAAAAGCGCGCCACGGCGAGACTGTCGCGTTCCTTGCCGCCGAGCTTATCGAGCTGGAAAACAGCTAGCGTAACCCGCATCGGACCTCTCGGGGCAGCAAAATCGTGGGTTGCACTAGCATCGGATCCTCGCGGAGTCCACGCGACCGAGCGCCATCTCGCCGCCCGACTTGGCGCGTAGGCGAGCGACTTGACGGGTTTTTAACGACCGATTTACTAAAATGTCGTCTCCAGCGGGCATTGCTTGCGAGCTGCAGAAGAGGGGCTTTGGTGTTCAGCGTTGCGACGAAGCTATGGAATCGCGCCGGGCAATTACAGCTGGTTTCCGATCAAGCGGCTTGGCTGGTCATCGCCTGCGTTCCGCTGATCGGGGTATTTTCGTTCCGGTGGATGAATATCGCCGACGTCGCGGTCGGGATCTTGGTGGTGACCGGCAGCATCCTGGCGCTGCGCAATCCTCGGCTGTTGCTGCAGCCGCCGCTGCTGCTGGGCTTGGCCTGGATGCTGTTCGTGGCATTGTCAGCCGGCTATGCGACGTGGTCCGGCAGTCCGGGAAATCAGTTCCGAGCCTGGTCGAAGCATATCCCGATCGCGTTGGGACCGCTGGTCGCCGTCGGGCTGATCGCGGCCTGTCGCCAGCTGCGCGTGCCGAGCGATCGGCTGGTGGCGCTGCTGCTCGCCGGCGTGCTGTTCGGCGCGCTGGTTCTGTTGGTGCGCAACGACGCGCTCGGCGCCATCCTCGAAGCGCGCGCGATCGAGGCCACGCTTGGCGAACTCAACCGCAATCTGGCAACGTTGTGCTGCGGGCTGTGCATCATCGCCACCATCACTCTGGTGCACTACTTCTTGTTCGATCGACGGGTTCGAACCCGGATCACCGCGGTGGCGGCGGTCGCGCTGATTCCGCTGCTGATCGCATTGTTCGATCTGTTGGTGCTGCTGCGCGGCCGCGGCGGCTACGTCGCGACCGCGATGGCCTTGACGGCCTGGCTGTTCGCCCTCGCCGGTCCAACCTGGTACCGGCGGAAGCGCGATTGGTCGACGCAGCTGTGGCTCGCAGGCGCGGTGATCGGCGCGGCGGCGGTGCTGTTCGGCGCCTACCAGGCCATGATCATCAGCGGCCGAGCCGTGGTGAGAGGATCGCTCGGCGAGACGTTGCGGATTATGGGTCAGCTTGTCGTCGGCACGGTGAATTCCAGCTATCCGCCGCTGCAGACGGCGGAGGAACGCCTGCAACTCGCCGCGGTCGGCATCGATCTTTTCCGACAGCGTCCGTTGCTCGGTTGGGGACCCGACGTCTGGCTGTTGCCGAGCCTGTATTCGCCGTTTCCCGGCGTACAGGGCGTCAACCAGTTTCACGACGGCTATCTGCAGTTTCTGGTCAATTTCGGCCTCTCGGGTGCGCTGCTGATGCTGGCGCTGCTGGTCGTGCTGGTTCGCTCGGCGCTGCGAAAGACGCCGCCGGGGGCCGAGCCGATGTCGCCCGCGCTGTTTGCCGGCAGCGTCGCGCTGTTGGTCTATCTGCTCGTCGTCAACGTCACCGAAAGCGTATTGCACGTCAAATGCGCGGCGATGATCGCCATGATGCTCGCCGCGCTGCCGTGCGTCCAACCATCGGCGGCGCTCTCGAGCCCGGCGACCGCCGCGCCGGAGCCGAAGCGCAAGCTCTAATCGCTCTGCTGCAGCACCGCGGTGAGCTTGTCGTAAGACCTGGCGACCACGTCGATATTGGCCTTGTTCTCGATCGTCGGCGCCGGCGTCTTCAACGCCGCGTTAAGTTCGCCGAGCACTTCCTTTTTCTCCTTGGCGGGGATCTTCTTGTCGGCCCGCACCGCGGCGATCTGCGATTTCAGCACCGCTTCAGCCCCGACATAGCTCTTGCTCTGCGGATCGAAGCCGGCCAGCACCAGGCCAATATTGTCGACGACGTCGTTATACTCGGCGTAGCCGGCAAAGCCGTGCTTCTTGGCGACCTCCTCGAATTGCGCGTCGATGTTCGCCTCCGGCTTGGCGGCGGGCTTGTCCGGCAGCTTGGCGGCGATCGCATCCATCTCGGGTTGCGCCGCCAACAGCTGCTCGATCTGTTTGTCGGTGAGCGCGATCTGCTTGATCTGCGGTGACTCGGCTGGTTGTGCGGCGGGCGCGCCCTGCTTGGCGGCGGCCTTCGGCTGCTGCGCGAGCGCGCTACCTGCCGGCCCCATGGTGAGCGCCAGGGCAAAGCACAGCGATAGGCAACCGGCGGAAATGATCGCGACCATCGGGCGACTCGATGCGGGCATGAGGATCTCCTTGGCTTGGTTTGGCGGAATCCGCTGGGCTTGGGTCTGACAAGGGCAAGGCTCGGTTCAGCCC
>NC_007925.1:0-1460000 GCF_000013745.1 Rhodopseudomonas palustris BisB18 | reverse complement strand
TAAATATCTTTCGCGGAGAACCAGCTATTTCCCAGTTTGATTGGCCTTTCACCCCTAACCACAAGTCATCGGAGTCTTTTTCAACAGACACCCGTTCGGTCCTCCAGTGAGTGTTACCTCACCTTCAACCTGCTCATGGCTAGATCACTAGGTTTCGGGTCTAATACAACGAACTTGACGCCCTATTCAGACTCGCTTTCGCTGCGCATACACCTATCGGCTTAAGCTTGCTCGTTAAATTAAGTCGCTGGCCCATAATACAAAAGGTACGATGTCACCCAGAACGTATCTTGGGCTCCATCTGTTTGTAGGTGTCCGGTTTCAGGTCTATTTCACTCCCCTCGTCGGGGTGCTTTTCACCTTTCCCTCACGGTACTGGTTCACTATCGGTCGCTGAGGAGTACTTAGGCTTGGAGGGTGGTCCCCCCACGTTCAGACAGGATTACACGTGTCCCGCCTTACTCATGGATACATCATCGCATTACCCGTACGGGGCTATCACCCTCTAAGGCCCTGCTTTCCTGACAGGTTCCGGTTGTCTTTGATGTATCACTGGCCTGGTCCGCGTTCGCTCGCCACTACTAACGGAGTCTCTGTTGATGTCCTTTCCTCCAGGTACTTAGATGTTTCAGTTCCCTGGGTTCGCTTAAAACCCCCTATGAATTCAGGAGCTTCATACCTTCGCTTGATAACCGGAAATCCAAAACCTCACGGCTTGGAAGTCATCCATTTCTGTTTGAGCCCCAAGTCACAAGGACTTGGAGTTCCGGCTATCGAAGGTGGGTTTCCCCATTCGGAAATCCGTGGATCAAAGCTTCTTCGCAGCTCCCCACGGCTTATCGCAGCGTAGCACGTCCTTCATCGCCTCTCAGCGCCAAGGCATCCACCGAACACCCTTAAGGCACTTGATTGCTCTCATTATCAATGTCCACACACTCGGCAGAATGTAACCGCATCCGTGTTCGTAGCTCGAAAGCTACCAACTTGCCCCCTCGATGAGGGCCACATGCGGCTGGACATGATTAGAAAGACCAGCTTGCTTCTTAAGATCGAACCAGTGGTGAGGCGGTCAAGCTTCACCAACAAAGATTGAGCATCCGCAAACCGTCTTGCGACGGTCACGACTGCAAAATCCTGGAGATAGCATTTCGAACCCCGTGGATTGCTCCACAAGATCCAAAACCTGGATCGATCTCCTCTATACGATGTCAGATATCCCGCAGTTCACATCTCGTAAGACGCAAACAAGCGAAGTTGTTGTCGCGGATGGACCCTGGTCATTCCAGAGTCGTTGAACACGGTTGCCTTAAGCTCTCGGCCTCGATCGTCGGCTGCCCGGCTTCGCTCCAAGAGGAGCTACGCCGCGGCACGCTTCGTCCGGCTGCGCCGCGCGAAGCGTGGTGGAGCCAGACGGGATCGAACCGACGACCTCATGCTTGCAAAGCACGCGCTCTCCCAGCTGAGCTATGGCCCCAAACCAGAAGAGACGAATGTTGCTGAAGTGTCGGCACAAGCACTGTCGGATCAAGCGTGGCTTGCCGAGATGAAGCTCGCGCAACCCCGGCCCGCCTTTCGGCTGGCTTGCCGAGCCGAAGCTGGCACTTGCCAGCGAAGGCTGGTGGGCCTGGGAAGACTTGAACTTCCGACCTCACGCTTATCAAGCGCGCGCTCTAACCAACTGAGCTACAAGCCCTAACGACGAGAGCTCGGGCTCAAAGCGTGGCTGTCGATGCTGGGTCGCGAGCAAGGCCTGCAAGCCGCATCAAGACAATCCACGCCTGGCGCGTGTTCGTCCGCGAAGAAAGAGAAACGAAGACGGCGAAATCCCGCCAATGCAGCTCAACGATTGATCCAACCGTTGGCCACTGATGTTTCAAAAGAGGGTCGATAACAGCAAGCTGTTGAAGACCCATCCTTAGAAAGGAGGTGATCCAGCCGCAGGTTCCCCTACGGCTACCTTGTTACGACTTCACCCCAGTCGCTGACCCTACCGTGGTTAGCTGCCTCCCTTGCGGGTTAGCGCACTACCTTCAGGTAAAACCAACTCCCATGGTGTGACGGGCGGTGTGTACAAGGCCCGGGAACGTATTCACCGTGGCATGCTGATCCACGATTACTAGCGATTCCAACTTCATGGGCTCGAGTTGCAGAGCCCAATCCGAACTGAGACGGCTTTTTGAGATTTGCGAGAGGTTGCCCTTTAGCATCCCATTGTCACCGCCATTGTAGCACGTGTGTAGCCCAGCCCGTAAGGGCCATGAGGACTTGACGTCATCCCCACCTTCCTCGCGGCTTATCACCGGCAGTCTCTTTAGAGTGCTCAACTAAATGGTAGCAACTAAAGACGGGGGTTGCGCTCGTTGCGGGACTTAACCCAACATCTCACGACACGAGCTGACGACAGCCATGCAGCACCTGTGCTCTAGGCTCCGAAGAGAAGGTCACATCTCTGCGACCGGTCCTAGACATGTCAAGGGCTGGTAAGGTTCTGCGCGTTGCGTCGAATTAAACCACATGCTCCACCGCTTGTGCGGGCCCCCGTCAATTCCTTTGAGTTTTAATCTTGCGACCGTACTCCCCAGGCGGAATGCTTAAAGCGTTAGCTGCGCCACTAGTGAGTAAACCCACTAACGGCTGGCATTCATCGTTTACGGCGTGGACTACCAGGGTATCTAATCCTGTTTGCTCCCCACGCTTTCGTGCCTCAGCGTCAGTAACGGGCCAGTGAGCCGCCTTCGCCACTGGTGTTCTTGCGAATATCTACGAATTTCACCTCTACACTCGCAGTTCCACTCACCTCTCCCGTACTCAAGACTTTCAGTATCAAAGGCAGTTCTGGAGTTGAGCTCCAGGATTTCACCTCTGACTTAAAAACCCGCCTACGCACCCTTTACGCCCAGTGATTCCGAGCAACGCTAGCCCCCTTCGTATTACCGCGGCTGCTGGCACGAAGTTAGCCGGGGCTTATTCTTGCGGTACCGTCATTATCTTCCCGCACAAAAGAGCTTTACAACCCTAGGGCCTTCATCACTCACGCGGCATGGCTGGATCAGGCTTGCGCCCATTGTCCAATATTCCCCACTGCTGCCTCCCGTAGGAGTTTGGGCCGTGTCTCAGTCCCAATGTGGCTGATCATCCTCTCAGACCAGCTACTGATCGTCGCCTTGGTGAGCCATTACCTCACCAACTAGCTAATCAGACGCGGGCCAATCTTTCGGCGATAAATCTTTCCCCGTTAGGGCTTATCCGGTATTAGCTGAAGTTTCCCTCAGTTGTTCCGAACCAAAAGGTATGTTCCCACGCGTTACTCACCCGTCTGCCACTGACATATTGCTATGCCCGTTCGACTTGCATGTGTTAAGCCTGCCGCCAGCGTTCGCTCTGAGCCAGGATCAAACTCTCAAGTTGGACTTGAAACTTTAAACCGGCTGATCACATCGTTTGACGAGGTCCCACCATATAATGTCGATCACGATTCACATCGCGACCGTCACGTCGGCCGATCAGCAAACCCCGAAGGATCAACTCACCAAACCAACATGGTGTAACCTATGTAAACGTGTACCGCCGAAGTCTTTCGTCCGGTCCCAATCCTCAAAAAGCCGAAGCTCTTATCCGATCAAGACCCGCAAGGACTCCGCCGTCCACGTTTCTCTTTCTTCATTTCAACTTGTCAAACAGCCCAGGGCGCAAACCCCAACTTCCCGCTAAGGAAGTAATGTCACTCCCAACCAAGGGAGCGTCGTATACTCTCATCCGACGGCAAAGCGCAACCGATAACTCTCGGCTGCTTTTCACTCATCTCAATGAGAGAAGCTAGAAGCGCGTTTAGTTCGTTTCGGCCAGGGCCAAAACAACGCCGCGTCCAGTGGCCGGTTTATAGTCTGGGGCTCTCCGGACTGTCAACACCGTTTCGAAGCAGCGCGGCGAGAAAAATGAAAACCACAAGACGGCTTCACGACAGTCGCATAAACCCGCTATTTTATTGACGAACTCGCAACGGGAATTATCCACAGGGCCGCTCGCAGCGCTCGCAACTAACAAAAAAGACGATCACGGAACAAAAAAACTTGCGCGACGCCCCGTGCGAAGCTGCTCAAACAACGCCATTGACCAACGCCAGGGACGCGAAAAGTTTCCGCAGTCGGGCGAATTTCTTGAAAATAAATTTCGGAGCGGCCGCGCCGGGTTCCGGCCCGCGAAGCGGTCGCGTGCCTCAAGCGCCGAACGAGGTGGCGCCGACGTCTCGTTGCATCCGGCCATCAACTCGCGTCAATATTGCTGACATAACGCGCGACAACGCTGCGAGACATTGGGAGCAAGCATGAACGGGATCTTCGAGGGCCTCAAGGTGCTCGACTGCGCGAGCTTCATCGCGGCGCCTGCGGCGGCCACCGTGCTGTCGGACTTCGGCGCCGACGTCATCAAGATCGAGCCGCCCGGCGCTGGCGATCCCTATCGCAACCTGCCGAACCTGCCGGGCTTTCCGAAAAGCCCGCACAACTACGCCTGGCTGATGGAATCCCGCAACAAGAAGAGCCTGGCGCTCGATCTCGTCAAGCCCGAGGGCAAGGCGGTGCTGCGCCGGCTGGTCGCTGCGGCCGATGTCTTCATCACCAATTTTCCGCCTTTGGTGCGCGAGCGGCTCGGCGTCAGCTACGCCGATCTCAGCCCGCTCAACGATCGGCTGATCTATGCCTGCTTCACCGGCTATGGCGACCGCGGCGAGGAGGCCAATAAGCCCGGCTTCGACAGCAATGCCTGGTGGGCGCGCTCCGGGATGATGGATCTGGTGCGCGCCGATGGCGACACCACGCCGGCGCGCTCGATCGCCGGGATGGGCGACCACCCCTGCGCGATGGCGCTGTATGGCGCCATCGTCACCGCGCTGTATCGACGCGAACGCACCGGCCGCGGCGCCCACGTCAAATCCAATCTGATGGCGAACGGGATGTGGGCGTCGAGCGTCATGGCGCAGGCCAAGCTGTGCGGCGCGACGTTTGAGGAGCGGCGGCCGCGCGAGCGCGCGCTCAACGCCCTGGTCAATCATTATCGCTGCCGCGACGGCCGCTGGATCATCCTGTCGGTGCTCAACGAAGGCAAGCAGTGGCCGGCGCTGGCGAAAAGCCTCGGCCGCGAGGATCTGATCGACGACCCGCGCTTTTCAACCAGAGCCGAGCGCCACGCCCGTTCGGTCGAACTGATCGCGATCTTCGACGCGGTTTTCGTCACCCAGGATCTGGCGCAGTGGCGCAGCCTTCTCGACGGCAACGGCCTGGTGTTCGGCGTGGTCGGCATCCTCGACGACATTCCGACCGACCGCCAGATGCTCGACAACGACGTGCTGGTGCCGTTCGAGAACGACACGCTGCTTACGGTCAACAGCCCGATCTGGGTCGAGGGCAGCGACAAGGTGCGGCCGCGGCATCCGCCGACGATCGGTGAGCATAGCGACGAGATTTTGCGCGGCGCCGGTTTCGACGACGATGCGATCGCGTTGCTGCGCGCGTCGGGCGCCGTCGGTTAGGCCGCGCGCCTCGCGGGCCGGAGAGCCGCAAGGAGTGGCAGGCGGCTCGATCGCATTTTCGGTTGGGATTGATCCAACCCGAATTCAGCTGTCATTCCGGATTGCGAGTTCGCAAGAATGAGCAAGTCCGCAATCCATAGCCCCTGCGGTGGTTATGGATTCCGGGCTCACTCGCAGCTTCGCTGCTCGTGCCCCGGAATGACGGCCCGGGAATCCTGAACCGCATCAATCGGCTCGAAAGTCTCAGCGCGCGACGATCAAGCCGCGGCTGGTCACCACCACCCAGCGGCCGTCCTGGCGGCGGATGGCGTCGACTCGGCCGAGACCGGGAATCGGATCGCCGGCATAGACCTCGAACATGCCCTGGCGGCCTTCGATCACTGCCGCGCCATTGGCGACGTCGTGCAGCACCCAGCCCGGAACGGTCGGCAGCCGCGCCACTTCCGGCTTCGGCGCCGTCAGGTTGGCGCTCGCCGCGCCGAGCGAGCCGGTGGCGTCCTTCGCCGCAACCTGCGTCGCGGCCGCCGCTGCGGCCATAGGCGCGGGCGTCTTCAGCTTGTCGACGGTCTCGCTCACTTTCGCGAGCCTGGTCGCGGCGTCGGCTTGCGCCTTTTCGAGTTTGTCGATGCGGTCGCCGGTCTTATCGCCGGTCTTGCCGAGCTGCGTGATTTGCGCCGCGGCCTGCTTGCTCGAATGATCGACATTGCCCTTCAGCGCCGCCAAATCGGCATCGAGCCGCGCGATCTGGTCATTCAGCGCCTGGGTTTGCTTGGTCAGCGCGGTGCTGTCCGCGGACGAATGGCCGAGGCTCGCGGTGGCCAATGCGCCGCCGAGCGCGCCGGCGATTGCCGCCATCGCGACCACGGCGGCCAGTGCGGTCGCGCGGCGTTTGCCGAACAGTCCGCTACGCGGCGCGTCCGTGGAAGACCGCTGTTCGCCGCCGATCCGATCGTCCCAGTCGCGCACCGGCGACATGATGGTGATCTGGCCGGCGCGCGGCGAGCCTGCCGCATGCTGCGCGTCTTTCGCCGGCTGGTTCGGGCCGCTGTGCTGGTTGCTGTGCTCGGGCGCGAGATTGGGCGCCTCGACATGCGCCGGGTCCGAATGCGGCTGATCCGAAGCCGCGCCGGGCGGCGTCAGCTTGGCGACGTCGGTCCCGGCTGGAGAGGCCCCGCCGGCGGTCGCACCATGGCTGGCTTCGACGCTGTCACCCTGCTCTGCACTCACGACGCATTCTCCGGTTAAGGTTGGCCGATTAGTCACTTTGATACTTGCGAAATCGTTACATTCGCCGCGGCTTACGGAAATTTTAGGATTTGTTCCGAGCCACATCGACCGCTCCGCGATAGCGGGCATTGCTGGCCGAAATTTGGCGCCAAAGTGGCTAGATCACCACCGGGCCGTCGGGCAATTCGTTGGCGTCGGAGGCGTCGCCCGGGAAATGCCGCGCCAGATGCCGGCCGATCGCCTTGATGCCGTTGATGGCGCCCTGTTCGAAGCGGCCGTCGCGAAACTCGGCTTCGATCGCCTGGCAGATCGCTTCCCACTCCGCAGCGCCGACTTTGGCGTCGATGCCGCGGTCGGCGATGATCTCGACGTCGCGGTCGGCCAGCAACACGTAGATCAGCACGCCGTTGTTGCGGTCGGTGTCCCAGACCCGCAGTTGCGAAAACACGTCGAGCGCGCGTTCGCGGGCCGGCTGGTCGCGAAACAGCGGCGCGCCGTCGAGCGCGCCTTCGACCACGAAGCGAATCTGCCCGGCATGCGACGCCTCGCAAGCCCGGATCGCCTGTTCGATGGCGTCGAGCGTCTGCGGCGGGAATGCCTTCTGCACCCGCGAGCGGTTGGCCCAAAGATGTTTGCCGATGCGCTTGAGGCCCATGCTCACCACCTCCCCGAGGCGCCGCCGCCGCCGAAGCTGCCGCCGCCGCCGCTCCAGCCGCTGTCGCTCGATCCGCGCGACGAACCGCCGGACCAGCCGCCGCCGGAGCGACCACCGCCAAAGCCGCCGCCGCCCGACGTGAGGGCGTCGCTGAACAGAGCGAATACGAAGGACAGCAACGCCGCGAGCCCGGCGGTGATCCAGGACGCCGCCACGATCCAGGCGATCACGCCGACCAGCCCGCCGGTCGCCAGCGCGCCCCCGAGCCTGCCGAGCAGCGCGCGGGTGATGCCGCTCAGCGCCAAGGCGGCGATGATCAACACCGGATTGAACAGGTCCTCCGGGTTGAAGGCGCCCTCGCCCCATTCGTGTTGCGGCTTTGGCACCGGCAAAGCCTCGCCGTCGATCACGCCGATGATCTTGTCGACGCCGTCCTCGACGCCGCCGGCGAAATCCCCGGTCTTGAATTTCGGGGTGATGATCTCGTCGATGATGCGCTTGGCGGTGACGTCGTTGAGCGCGCCTTCCAGCCCATAGCCGACCTCGATCCGCAGCTTGCGGTCGTTTTTGGCGACCAGCAGGATGGCGCCGTCGTCGATCTTCTTGCGGCCGATCTTCCAGGCCTCAGCGACGCGGAGTGAATATTGCTCGATCGCCTCGGGCTGCGTGGTCGGCACCAGCAGCACCGCGATCTGGCTGCCCTTGCGCGCCTCGAAGGCTTGCAGTTTCTGATCGAGCCGCGCGATCGCCTCGCTGCTTAAGCTGGCGGTCTTATCGACCACCCGCCCGGTCAGCGGCGGCACCGCGACCTGCGCTTCGGCGGCAAAGCCGAAGCACAGCGTCACGATGACAAGCAGGCTCTTGATCACGCGCATCGCGGCCACGCCGCGTCGTCCGACGCTACTTCGCCGGCACTGGGGCGGGTGCCGGCGCCGGCGCCGGCGGCGGATTGAAATCGACCTTCGGGGCGGTGGAGATTTCGTTCTCGTTGGCGACGGTGAAGTTCGGCTTTTCCTTGTAGCCGAACAGCATCGCGGTGAAGTTGGTCGGCACCGAGCGCACCGTGACGTTGTACTCTTGCACCGCCTTGATGTAGCGGTTGCGCGCCACGGTGATGCGGTTTTCGGTGCCCTCGAGCTGCGCCATCAGGTCGCGAAACAGCGCGTCGGATTTCAGCTGCGGATAGTTTTCGGTCACCACCAACAGCCGCGACAGTGCGCCGGACAGTTCGCCCTGCGCGGCCTGGAATTTCTGGAACGCGGCGGGATCGTTCAAGACCTCCGGCGTCGCCTGGATGCTGCCGACCTTGGCGCGGGCGTTGGTGACGCCGAGCAACACGTCCTTTTCCTGTTGCGCGAACCCCTTCACCGAATTGACCAGATTGGGCACCAGATCGGCGCGGCGCTGATACTGGTTGACCACCTCCGACCAGGTCGATTTGACCTCCTGGTCATTGCTCTGGATGGTGTTGTAGCCGCAATTGGTCAGGCTCAGGGTCGCCAGCGCCGCCAGCATCGTCAACAGTCGTCGCATTGCATTCTCCTCGCGCGCAAAAGCGCCGCGTTGTCGGTGCAGAATAGCAGAACTCGTTGGCCAGAGCTAATCTGCGTCGATGTCGCAGTGGTGGCATATGCCTCTGCCCGAGCAACAGGAATTGGTGTTTCACGCGTCGTCTCTGCACCTATCCCCGTCCGTCGCGAGGCGATAAGGTCGTGGCCCTGCCCGCGCCACCAGCCAAGAGAGACCGGATGACCCAGAGTCGCGATCAATTGACCCCGCTTGCCGCCCCGGTGGCGCCGCGACGCCCGCACGCTTTCACCACCCACGGCATCACGCTGACCGACGATTACGCCTGGCTGAAGGATCCGAACTGGCAGGAGGTGTTGCGCGACCCCACAGTGCTCGATCCCGACATCCGCAGCTATCTCGAGGCCGAGAACGCCTATACCGAGAGCCTGCTCGGCCACACCGGCGCGTTGCAGAAGACGCTGGTCGCCGAGATGCGCGCCCGGATCAAGGAAGACGATTCCAGCGTGCCGTCGCCGGATGGCGCCTACGCCTATTTCCGCAAGTTTCGCGAAGGCGGCCAGCACCCGATGTATTGCCGGACGCCGCGCGACGGCGGCGAGGTCGTGACCATCCTCGACGGCGATCAGCTCGCCGCCGGCCACGATTACTTCCGGCTCAACCAGGTGCGGCACTCCAACGATCACACCCGCAGCGCCTGGGCGGCCGACACCAAGGGCTCGGAATACTTCACCCTCCGCGTCCGCGACATCGCAAGCGGCGAAGATTCCGCGATCGACGTGATCGAGCAGACCGACGGCGGCGTGGTGTGGGCGGCGGATTCGCAAGCCTTCTTCTACGTCAAGCTCGACGACAACCATCGCCCGATGCAGGTCTGGCGGCATCGGCTCGGCACGCCGCAGGCCGACGACGTGCTGGTCTACGAGGAAAAGGATTTCGGCTGGTTCACCCACATCCACGAAAGCGCGTCGGGGCGGTTCTGCGTGATCGCCGGCGGCGACCACGAGACCTCCGAACAATGGCTGATCGACTTGTCCGATGCCGCCGCCACGCCGCGGCTGGTGGCGGCGCGCACAGAGGGCGTGCAATATTCGATCGCCGACCGCGGCGATCAGCTGTTCATCCTCACCAATGCGGATGACGCGCTCGACTTCAAGATCGTCACCGCGCCGCTGGCGGCGCCCGCGCGCGGCAACTGGCGCGACCTGATCCCGCATCGCGCCGGGGTCTATGTCGACGATTTCGATCTGTTCGCCGGGCATCTGGTGCGGCTGGAACGCGCGAACGCGCTGCCTTCGATCGTGATCCGCGATCTTACAAGCGGCGAGGAGCACGCCATCGGCTTCGACGAAGCGGCGTATTCGCTGGGCACGCTGGGCTCCTACGAATTCGACACGACCAGTCTGCGGATTTCCTATTCGTCGATGACCACGCCGTCGGAGGTCTACGACTACGACATGACGACGCGCGCGCGGCTGTTGCGCAAGCGCGAGGAAATCCCCTCCGGCCACAACCCGGCCGACTACGTCACCACCCGGATCATCGCGACGGCGCCTGACGGCGCCGCAGTGCCGGTGTCGATCTTGCACGCCAAGAATTTGAAGCGCGACGGCACGGCGCCGCTATTGCTCTACGGCTACGGCTCCTACGGCATGGAAATGCCGGCGTCGTTCTCCGCCAACCGGCTGTCGCTGGTCGATCGCGGCTTCGTCTATGCCATCGCGCATATCCGCGGCGGCGCCGACAAGGGCTGGGGCTGGTATCTCGACGGCAAGCGCGAGAAGAAGACCAACTCGTTCGATGACTTCGCCGCCTCGGCCCGCGCGCTGATCGCGGCGAACTACACGAGCGAGAAGCGCATCGTCGGCCACGGCGGCAGCGCCGGCGGCATGCTGATGGGCGCGGTCGCCAACCGCGCCGGCGAATTGTTCGCCGGCATCGTCGCCGAGGTCCCCTTTGTTGACGTGCTCAACACTATGCTCGACGACACCTTGCCGCTGACGCCGCCGGAATGGCCGGAGTGGGGCAACCCGATCGAGAGCGAAGCCGACTTCAAGACGATTCTGTCCTACTCGCCCTACGACAACGTCGCGGCGAAGACCTATCCGGCAATTCTGGCGATGGGCGGATTGAGCGATCCGCGCGTCACCTATTGGGAGCCGGCGAAATGGATCGCGCGATTGCGCGCCACCATGACCGGCGGCGGCCCGGTGCTGCTGCGCACCAACATGGGTGCCGGCCATGGCGGCGCCTCGGGGCGATTCAACCGGCTCGACGAGGTGGCGATCGTCTACGCGTTCGCGCTGTGGGCGGTCGGATTGGCCGAGCAGCCGGCGTAAACGCCTGCCTCAAGTTTGCCGCAACGTTTTTCGCAGTGGAATTTGCCGATGCCCGCACCCAAACCACCCGGTTTCGAAACCCTCAGCCTGCACGCCGGCCAACAGCCCGATCCGCTCACCGGATCGCGCGCAGTGCCGATCTATCAAACCACCTCCTACGTGTTTCAGGACGCCGATCACGCCGCGGCCTTATTCAATCTGGAACGCCCCGGCCACATCTACACGCGCATATCAAACCCAACGACCGCGGTCCTTGAAGAACGGCTCGCAGCACTCGAAGCCGGCGTCGGCGCGGTCTGCACCGCGAGCGGCATGGCGGCGCTGCATCTCGCCATCGCCACGCTGCTCAGCGCCGGCGATCACATCGTCGCGTCATCATCGCTCTATGGCGGCACCATCAATCTGCTCACCCACACGCTGCCGCGGTTCGGCATCACGACAAGCTTCGTGAAGCCGCGCGATCTCGACGGCATTGCAGCAGCAATCCAACCCAACACGCGTCTGGTGATCGGCGAAACCATCGGCAATCCCGGGCTCGAAGTCTTGGACATCCCCAAGGTCGCGGCGATTGCGCACGCTGCGAAGATTCCGCTGTTGATCGACAACACCTTCGCCACGCCGTATTTATGCAGGCCGATCGAGCACGGCGCCGACATCGTGATGAACTCCGCCACCAAATGGATCGGCGGCCACGGCATCGCGATCGGCGGCGTGATCGTCGACGGCGGCCGCTTCGACTGGCGCGGCTCCGGCAAATTCCCGACGCTGACCGAGCCCTATGCCGGCTATCACGACATCGTCTTCGACGAACAATTCGGCCCGCCCGCCTTCATCATGCGGGCACGGATGGAAGGGCTGCGCGACTTCGGCGCGTGCCTGTCGCCAACCAACGCCTTTCAACTGCTGCAAGGCGTCGAAACGCTGGGACTGCGGATGGATCGCCACATCGCCAACACCGCGGCGGTGATCGCGTTCTTGGCCACGCACAAGGCGGTGGAGTGGCTGCTGCATCCGTCGCTGGAGAATCACCCGGACCACGCATTGGCGAAGCAGCTGCTGCCGAAAGGCGCCGGTTCGATCGTCTCGTTCGGCATCAAGGGCGGCCGCGCCGCCGGCAAGAAATTCATCGAGGCGCTGCGGCTGACCAGCCATCTTGCCAATGTCGGCGACGCCAAGACGCTGGTGATCCATCCGGCCTCGACCACGCATCAGCAGATGAGTGCGGAGCAGCTTGCCGCCGCCGGCGTCGGCGAGGAGTTAGTTCGGCTGTCGGTCGGGCTGGAGTCGGCACAGGACATCACCGACGACCTTGGCCAGGCGCTGCGCGCCTCGCAGAAAGGCTGAGCGATGCAGATCTCGGTCAACGGCATCGACACCTTCATTGCGACCGGCGGCGCGCCGTTCGATGCGGCGCTGCCCGCCGTGGTGCTGCTGCATGGCGCCGGCTTCGATCATTCGGTATGGGCGCTGCACAGCCGCTGGTTCGCGCATCACGGCTTTGCGGTGTTGGCGCCCGACCTGCCCGGCCACGGCCGCAGCGGCGGCGCGCCGCTCACCAGCATCGGCGAAATGGCGGATTGGACCGCGGCCTTGATCGCGGCCGCCGATGCGACCACTGCCGAACTGATCGGCCACTCGATGGGCTCGCTGATCGCGCTGGAAACCGCGGCGCGGCACCCCGCGCGGGTCTCAGCACTGGCGCTGATCGGCACCACCAGCGCAATGGCGGTCGGCCCTGATCTGCTGAAGGCCGCCGAGGCCGACAGCCACGACGCCATCGACATGATGACGATCTGGGGACTGGGCCACGCCGCCGAACTCGGCGGAAACCTGGCGCCTGGACTGTGGATGCATGGCGGCGCGCTGCGGGTACTTGAAAACAACAAGCCCGGCGTGCTGTTCGCCGATCTGTCGGCCTGCAACAATTATCACGACGCGCTGCAGGCCGCGGCCAAGGTCAACGTGCCGGTGACGCTGATCCTCGGCGAGCGCGACATGATGACGCCGCTGAAACACGGCAAGGTTTTGGCGGCGGCATTGCCGAAGGCCCGCACGGTGGTGCTGCGCGGCGCCGGGCATTCGATGATGGTCGAGCGGCCGGACGAGGTGCTGATGGCGCTGCGGGGGTGACGCGCATTCGCGCGTCGTGCAGCAATATCAACTCGTCATTCCGGGGCCGCGCGGCGTGAGCCGCGAGCGAACCCGGAATCTCGCCGCGGGTGTTGGAGTCATCGCGCGTTGCGGATTCCGGGTTCGCTCGGGCTATCGCCCTCGCGCCCCGGAATGACGGGGGTTATGTGGCCGGCAAAGTCGATCACGTCTCTCCCCCCTTCTCGAACACCCGGCTCGCCAGCACGTCGGAGGCTTCCAGCGTCATGATGTCGTCGGCTGTGAGCACACGGTCGAGGTCGGAGACCAGCCGGTTGGCCTGGCGCAAGCGAATCCGATCGAGCGCATTGCGGATCGAGCGGGCGTTGGAGAACAACGGCTGCGCCTTGCGCAAACCGATGTAGCGCACGAACGCTGCTTCGGCGTCGGGGCTGAATTTGTAGTTCTGCTCGGTCAGCATCAGTTCGGCGATCGATAGCAATTCGTCGTCGGAATAGTCCGGAAAATCGATGTGGTGCGCGATCCGCGAGCGAAAGCCCGGATTGGAGGCGAAGAACTTGTCCATCCGCTCGCCATAGCCGGCGAGAATCACCACAAGATCGTCGCGCTGATTTTCCATCACCTGGAGAAGAATCTCGATCGCCTCCTGGCCGTAGTCGCGCTCGTTGTCGGGACGATAGAGATAATACGCCTCGTCGATGAACAGCACGCCGCCCATCGCCTTTTTCAAGACCTCCTTGGTCTTCGGCGCAGTGTGGCCGATATATTGCCCGACCAACTCGTCGCGGGTTACCGAGACGACGTGACCGCGGCGGACGAAGCCGAGCTTGTGCAAGATCGCGGCGATCCGCAGCGCCACCGTGGTCTTGCCGGTGCCGGGATTGCCGGTGAACGACATGTGCAGCGTCGGATTGCCCGACGCCAGCCCCATCCGCTTGCGCAACCGCTCGATCAGCAGCAATGCTGCGATCTCGCGGATCCGCGTCTTCACCGGCTTCAGCCCGATCAGCTCACGATCGAGCTGATCGAGCACCTCGCCGATACCGACCTCGTTGAACTCCTTGCGGAGATCGACCGCGGTTTGCACCGCGGTCGTGCTGTCCGTCGTGGCCGCGCGCTCGTTCATGATCCACCGTAGCGCCGACCCTCGGGACGATCGACCGCATAAGATTTGGTGGTGTAACGGGTATTGCGGCCGTCGGACTCTTGACGTTCGAGCCGGAAGCCGGGCTCTTCCTTCGGCCTGTTGACGATGAACGACAGCCGCACCGATTCCCAGCCGGGGCTGGAGTCGAACGCCGACAGCCGGATGTAACGGTCGCCGTAGATCTTGCGGCACTCGTTCAATTCCATCAGCACGCCGGCGGCGTCCTGCAGATCGAACATCGGCAAGCCCCACATTTCCCAATAGGTGTTGCGGGGGTGCGGATCGTCGGTGAACTCGATGTTCACCGCCCAGCCTTTGCCGAGCGCGTATTGCACCTGGGAGGTGATCTGCTCGTCGGTGAGATCGGGCAGGAAAGAGAAACAGCCTTGGGTCACTCGCATGGTCCTGCTCCTTACATCGAGACGCTGGGGGTGGGCGCGTAGTCGGGCATGTCGGTGGATTCGTAGTTGAAGGTGACGTTCTTCCAGGTCTCCAGCGCCGCCTTCAGCGGCGTGCAGGTCAGCGCTGCCTTGGCGAGAATTTCCTCGCCTTCGTGCAGATAATCGCGGCCTTCGTTGCGGGCCATGATCATCGCTTCCAAGGCAACGCGGTTGGCGGTGGCGCCGGCCTGGATGCCCATCGGATGGCCGATGGTGCCGCCGCCGAACTGCAGCACCACATCCTCGCCGAGGTGGTCGAGCAATTGATGCATCTGGCCGGCGTGGATACCGCCCGAGGCGACCGGCATCAGCTTGTTGAGGCTCGCCCAGTTCTGCTCGAAGAAAATGCCGTGCTCAAGCTGCATCGGGTTGTAGTCCTCGCGGCAGATGTCGTAGTAGCCTTTGGTGGTCGCCGGATCCCCCTCCAGCTTGCCGACCACGGTGCCGGCGTGGATGTGATCGACGCCGGCGAGCCGCATCCATTTGGCGATGACGCGGAACGAGACGCCGTGATTGCGCTGCCGCGTATAGGTCGAGTGCCCGGCGCGGTGCAAATGCAGGATCATGTCGTTGCGGCGCGCCCATTTCGCCATCGATTGGATCGCAGTGTAGCCGATCACCAGGTCGATCATGATGATCACCGAACCGAGCTGTTTGGCGAATTCGGCGCGTTCGTACATCTCCTCCATGGTGCCGGCGGTGACGTTGAGATAGGTGCCCTTGATCTCGCCGGACGCGGCCTGCGCCTTGTTGACGGCTTCCATGCAATACAGGAAGCGCTCGCGCCAATGCATGAACGGCTGCGAGTTGATGTTCTCGTCGTCCTTGGTGAAGTCGAGCCCGCCCTTCAGCGCCTCATAGACCACGCGGCCGTAATTGCGGCCGCTCAAGCCGAGCTTCGGCTTCACGGTGGCGCCGAGCAGCGGGCGGCCGAACTTGTCCATCCGCTCGCGCTCGACCACGATGCCGGTCGCCGGGCCCTGGAAGGTCTTCACGTAAGCCACCGGCAGCCGCATGTCTTCCAGCCGCAGCGCCTTCAAAGGCTTGAAGCCGAACACGTTGCCGATGATCGAGGCGGACAGGTTGGCGATCGAGCCGTTCTCGAACAGGTCGAGATCGTAGGCGATGTAGGCGAAAAACTGGCCGGGCGAATTCGGCACCGGATCGACGCGATAACATTTGGCGCGGTATTTTTCCGCGGCCGTCAACCGATCGGTCCACACCACGGTCCAGGTCGCGGTCGAGGATTCGCCGGCCACCGCGGCGGACGCCTCGGTCGGGTCGACCCCGTCCTGCGGCGTGACCCGGAACAACGCGATGATGTCGGTGTCCTTCGGCTCGTAGTCGGGCTCCCAATAGCCCATTTTCTTGTATTCCATCACCCCGGACTTGTAGCGATCCTTGCCACGTATCGTGACTGACTCGTTCATGGCGCTCTCCTCTTTGGCGTTCTCGGCGGTCCGCGGATCGGGTCCGAGCGGCCGTGATGGCGGCGGGCGCGGTGCAAAATCCAGCGGGGTGGGTTGGGAGGAGATTGACCCCATCGGATAAATAAGGGAAATTTCTTTAACTTCTGTTTGGCGAAAGTTTATCTTATGGCGAAGCTGTTCCGCACGGTTTCCATCCGGCAGTTACGGGCGCTGGCGGCGCTGGCCGGGAGCGGCAGCATCACCGCCGCCGCCAACAAGCTGCACCTCACCCAGCCGGCGGTGACGCTGCAGCTGCGCAACCTGCAGGCGCTGGCTGGGCTGCCGCTGATCCAGCGCAAGAGCGATGGCATGGCGCTGACCGACGCCGGCGCCGAAGTGCTGGCGCTGTGCGAGCGGATCGAGGCGGCGATCGCCGCCTGCGAAACCTCGCTCGACATGATCGCCGGCAAGACCGCCGGGCGGATCTCGATCGGCGCGGTGTCGACCGCGAAATACTTCGTGCCGTTCATGATCTCGGCGTTTCAGAAGCTGCATCCGAAGATCGACGTCAAGCTGTCGATCGGCAACCGCGAGGAGGTCAGCAACGCGCTGAAAGGCTATGAACTCGATATCGCGATCATGGGACGCCCGCCGGTCGGCATCGACATGGACGTGCACCTGATCGGCGATCATCCGCACGTCATCATCGCGCCGACCGCGCACCGGCTGGCGCGCAAGCACCGCATCGCGCTCGGCGAATTGGCCAAGGAGACTTTCCTGACCCGCGAGCCCGGCTCCGGC
This sequence comes from Rhodopseudomonas palustris BisB18, assembly GCF_000013745.1. Taxonomy (GTDB): domain Bacteria; phylum Pseudomonadota; class Alphaproteobacteria; order Rhizobiales; family Xanthobacteraceae; genus Rhodopseudomonas_A; species Rhodopseudomonas_A palustris_F. Next base: position 1,442,819 of record NC_007925.1, on the reverse strand, counting down.
ACCCGCAGCCTGATGGAACAACTGTTCGAAGCCGCCAACATCCGGCCGACCATCGGCATGGAGATGAGCAGCAACGAGACCATCAAGCAGGCGGTGATCGCCGGCCTCGGCATCGCCTTCCTGTCGGCGCATACGGTGGCGACCGAACTCGACGAGCGGCGGCTGGTGATCCTCGACGTCGTCGGTCTTCCGGTGGTGCGGCAATGGTTCGTGCTCAGCCGCAAGGACAAGGTGCTGCTGCCGCCAGCGCGCGCGATGCTGGATTTTTTCAGCGCCAAAGGCGCGCAATTCCTGCCACGCACCCAAGGGCGGATGCGGCTGACCCGGACCTCGGCCAAGCCGAGGCGGCATTGACGCCGAGTCGTCGCTGAAAATGAAACGTCCCTGACGGCGCGAGTTGTCAGGGACGTTTGGCATTCGATACTGGCGCCGCCGCAAACGGGCGGCGCGCGAAAGATTACGCCGCCTTGGCGAGGCCGAGTTCGGCCCAGATCTCGGTCAGCGCCTGCACCAGATGCTCGATATCGGCATCGGTGTGATGCGGCGACGGCGTGATGCGCAGCCGCTCGGTGCCGCGCGGCACGGTCGGATAATTGATCGGCTGGACATAGATGCGGTAGCGGCTGATCAACGTGTCGCTGATCTGCTTGCAGCGCACCGCGTCGCCGACCATCACCGGCACGATGTGGCTCGGATTTGGAATATGCGCGACGCCGGCCTGATCGAGCCGCTTGCGCAAACGCGCCACGCGGTCCTGGTGCCGCTCGCGTTCCACCGAGCTTGCCTTGAGATGACGGATACTGGCGAGCGCGCCCGCCGCCACCGACGGCGGCAGCGAGGTGGTGAAGATGAAGCCGGAGGCGAAGCTGCGGATGAAATCGCAGATCGTGGCGGAGGCCGCGACATAGCCGCCGACCACGCCGAACGCCTTCGCCAAGGTGCCTTCGATCACGGTGAGCCGATCGCTCAGGCCCTCGCGATCGGAGACGCCGCCGCCGCGCGGCCCGTACAGCCCGACGCCGTGGACTTCGTCGAGATAGGTCATGGCGTGATATTTGTCGGCGACGTCGCAGATGTCGGCGATCGGCGCGATATCGCCGTCCATCGAATACACCGATTCGAAGGCCACCAGCTTCGGCAGCTGCGGATCGAGATCGGCGAGCTTGCGCTCGAGATCCTTGACGTCGTTATGGGCGAAGATCACGGTCTTGGCGCGGCTGTGGCGAATGCCCTCGATCATCGAGGCATGGTTGAGCTCGTCGGACAGGATGACGCAGCCCGGCATCCGCGACGCCAGCGTCGACAGCGAGGCCATATTGGAGACGTAGCCGGAGGTGAACAGCAGCGCCGCCTCTTTGTGGTGAAGGTCGGCGAGCTCGCGCTCCAGCAGCACGTGATAATGGTTGGTGCCGGCGATGTTGCGGGTGCCGCCGGCGCCGGCGCCGCATTGATCGAGCGCCTCGTGCATCGCCGCCAGCACCGCCGGGTGCTGCCCCATGCCGAGGTAGTCGTTCGAACACCACACCGTGACATCGCCGGTGCCGTCCTGGCCGTGATGCTTGGCGTGCGGAAAATTGCCGGCCTCGCGTTCGAGATCCGCGAACACGCGGTAGCGCCCTTCACGGTGCAGGCCGTCGAGCTGCCGGCGGAAATACGTCTCGTAGTTCATGAAGTCCTCCCGTTGACCGTTGCCGCTGGCTCCGTGGCAATGCCGATGCGCGCCGTCGCCAGCTCGCCGCGGGGATGTTGCTCCAGAAAGGTCTGGCGGAACTGATCCTCGAGGCGCTGTCGGGCGCAGGCGCTCTTGGCCTTGGCCGGAAGCTCTTCGTTTCTGACGTTGGGAACCACCACCAGCTGCGGCTGGCCCGTCCTGGTTTCGGCAGCGGTCTGCGGCGCGTCCGAGACCTCCGGGTTAGCACGATGAACTGGCGGAACGGCATTGTTATTGACGGACGGATTCGGTTCCATGATGTTGTTCTCCGGCGGAAAACTCGACCGCATACCCCAGCCCCACAGCGTGATCGCTGGCAGCGGGAGCAGCATAAACCAATGCTCGACGACGCCGAGCGCGAAGAGGGTTGAGACCAGCGTCAGACCGACGACGTCGGCCGGCGTCGTGGACACTTCGACGATCCGCTGAATCATGATCACCAGAACAGCGGTCGACAGCGTGACGGACAGCGGGAAGAACGCACTCACCGGCTTGCGCGCGAAGTAGGTCCGCAGAAACTGCACGGCATCCGGCATCAACTCCGCGTTGGTGACCGGCACCCCCAGGAACAGATTGATCTTGGCGCTCTGCCGCAGCACCAGCAGCGCGGCATAGGTCCACAGCCCGACCTGGTTCGGCGCATTCCAGGTGAGCGCAAGGACCAAGCCGCCGCAGGCCAGCAACGACACTTCGTGATAGATGATCGCCTGCAGCGCGCGACCGAAACGATGCAGCCCGGTGGCGCCGGCCGGACAGGGCTCAGGCCGCGGCCCGGTCAGCCAACCCGACAGGAACACGATTTCCTGCGCCGCCCACAGGCAGATGACGCAGCTGAAGGCCATGTAGGCGGCCGCGACGCTGGTATCGGTCGCGGTCACCGAGAGGCCGCACAACCCGATGGTCAGCAGACCTCCGGCGCAGACCCCGCGCAGACTCCGCGAATGTCCCAGACTGCCGACGAGCAGCAGCACGGCCCCAGTGCTGAACCACCAGACAAACGCCGCGAAAACTGGTGGACCAAGGTACAGGGCCATGTCCGCGCTCCCCTCACCAAGCCGGCCGCAGGCCGATTTCGCGAGGCAGTTCGTTCCGCTTGGCCGGCAGCAGGAACATCCGGCCGAAGGTCCACGCCGCCGCAGCCGCCAACAGCGGTCGCTTCAGCTTGCCGATCAGGCCGCGCTGCGCGCGGCTGTCTTCGATCTTCATCGCGATCCGGTACAGCCGATCCAGCCCCGCCATGAACCGCGGATCGTCGAGATTGAGCGTCACCGGGAACACCTGCCGGGAGATCTCGGTGGTGATCCGAAACACCTGCATGTCGTAGTCCGAAGGCTCCATGCCGAGTGCCTCGTGGAACGCCGGGCGCATGTGATCGCGCACATACATCGTGGCGAACACCGCCAGCACGAAGAAACGGATCCACAGCTTGTTGAAGCCGCGCAGCAGCGACGGATCGGCGCGCATCAACAGCGCGAAGGCCTCGCCGTGGCGGAACTCGTCGTTGCACCAGCTCTCGAACCAACGGAAGATCGGATGGAACTGGCGTTCCGGATGGCGCTCCATCTGCCGGTAGATAGTGATGTAGCGGGCGTAGCCGATCTTCTCGGACAAGTAGGTCGCGTAGAAGATGAACTTCGGCCGGAAATAGGTGTACTTCTTCACCTTGGTGAGGAAGCTGAGATCGACGCCGATGCCGTGGTCCTTGAGGATCTCGTTGATGAAGCCGGCGTGCCGCGCCTCGTCGCGACTGAGATAGCCGAACAGCTCTTGGATTTCCTTGTTCTTGATGCGCTTCTTGATCTCCGAATACAGCACGCAGCCGGAGAACTCCGCGGTCAGCGAGCTGACCAGAAAATCCTTGAATTCCTTGCGCAGTTCCGGCGGCAGCCGGTCCAGATCGTAATTGAACTCGTCCTGCTTCTTGAAATGCGACTTGTTGTAGTCGGCGCGCAGCTCTTTCATCATCGCGTTCCATTCGGAGCGCACCAGGCTGACGTCGAGGCGGTCCATCGCCGCGTAATCGGTGGTGTAGAACCGCGGCGTCAGGATGGTGTCCTCACGCGCGATATTGAGGCTGTCTTCGCTCCCCTTGATCGCCGGCCGGGAGCTTGGTCGCAGGCCGCCTTGGCTGCCGCCTTCCATTGGAATCATGAAACCCTCCCGTTTGAAAAACTGACTTCGTAAAGCTCGGTCAATTCCAGGTAGCCTTCGAGCCGTGCACGCAGACCTTCGAGAAGGCCGGCGCGAACAACCGTCGCCGTGCGTCGCACGACGATGTGTTCGCCGAATCCGATGTCGGTCGGCGCGTCGTGCACGGTGACTTCGTCACCGGGCCGAATCTCGATGTCGCCGTCAAGAATGACGTGGGCATGCAGCGATTCCGACGTCTGCTCGATTTCCACCGTGCAGGGAACCTCGAAGCTTGTGCGTTTCCCGAACAGGCTCATTTTGAGCCTTCCTTTTTTTCCATTAAGCGCGCGAAGGCGGCCAGATTGCTGGAGCCGAACGCGTTGAGATCGATCTGCTTGTTGTTGGCCGTATCGGTGAGCGTGAGCTGGCCGTTGACATGGCGCGCGAGCTGGAACGGCGGCTGCCGGCCGACGTCGGCGAGACGCCGCTCGCGAGCCATCCCGCGCATCACCACGCGGACGAAGCCGTTGCTGCCCGGCGGAAGCGAGTCGAGCAGCTGGTGATCGGCCGCGTTGTAGACCAGGACGGAGCCGTCCTGGCCGTCTTCGAACTGCAGGCTGAGACTCTCGACGATCGCCGGAGGCGTCATCTGGACTCGGCCGACCCCGGTGACCCGCGACACCGTTGCGGCCACCAGTGCGAACACCACGAGCAAGCCGGCGGCGACCAGCGCCCCCTTCGGAATTTTCAGATCGTGAGCGGCGTCGTCCATGTGCGTCTCCGGTTCAGGCCGCCACGGGGGCGGGTGGGTTTCCCAGCGGATCTTTCGAGATGCCGCTGTTGGTAACTTGAACGAGAGATTTTGCCGACGGGCCAGGCTGGCCGGCCAGCACTTCGGCGAGCTTGGCAGCCACGGTGGCGGCCTCCGGCACCGAATTCAGCATCGGCTCCGGCGCGCGCAGCCGCCAGGGGCGGATGTGGGGCCAAAGCAGCACGTAAGAAACACGTTTGGTATCGGCGAGCTGCAGCGGGATGTCGCCGGTGCCGTCACGGTTGGTCTTCAGATCGACGTTGGCGATCTTGCTCAGTGGAATGTTCATCGACATCGGCAGCGCGACGCCGAACTGCAACAGGACGCGTTTGCTGGTGATGGTGTAGGTCGTCGCACGGCGGAACAGCCAAGCCAGCATGGCAAGCAGACCAATGCCCGCGAGGCAAGGAACGAGGAGCCACACGGCGGAACCCACCGCGTCGCTCGTCGCCATTCCGTTGGACCAATACGACCAAAGCTTCCAGGCCAGGAAGAGGCCGACATAAATGCCGGCCTCCCTGATATGGAAAGACCTCACGGCAAGCCCCTTGAACGAGGGCTTGCCTTGCCAGATCACGCGCTCCCCCTCCGCGAGCGAAGAGGGAAGTTCATGAAGCTGACGGGGGTCTTGGTTCATACGATCGGCTCCTGCCGTTCCGGGGTCGCATACAACGTGCCGGCGCCGAAGTAGCCGACGATGCGGTCTTCCTCGCGCTTGGTGACCTGGTCGGCTTTGGCCAGGGTCGGCGCGTCGGCGAATTGGCTGCCGAGGATGGCGTCGACGGAGACGTAGCCCTTCGGGCGATCGACCAAGGCGAACGGCAGCGGCAGCAGGATGCGCTTGGTGCCCTTGGCGCCCTTCACCTCGACTTCGAGATAGCGGATCAGCGCTTCGGCGCGGTCCACCCAGGCTTCGACCACCGTACCGCCGACTTGGCCATCGGCGCCGACCACCTTCATGCCGCGCGGATCGGGATCGCGCGGATCGAGGGTGATGCCCTTGGCCACGCGCAGCGGGACGATCACCGGAACGTCTTCCAGCGTCAGTTCCGGAACGTCTTCACGATCCGCATAGGAGCCCGGGCCGACGCCGTCGGCGAACGGGTTGCCGGTCGGGACGAACGGCGCACCCGGCCACGGCGCGGTGGAGGCGAGCGCCGGATTCGGACGATCGTTCTTGTGGTTGGGAACGGTGGCGACCTTGCCGCCGCGCAGCAGATACTTCTTGTCCTCCGGCGGATACGGAATGCCGTAACCGGGACGACGTCCGCCGCTGTCGGAGACCAGCGGATATCCCTCACGTTTGTCTTCGCGGCGGAGATAGAAGATCAACGCGGCAAAGAAGATCCAAAATACGTAGAGAGTGACTTGTGCTACGTCTAAATAAGCACCGGCTTGCATGGGACCGACCTCGCTCTAGTTAGTTAACCTGGAAATTCGGCTAAGCCGAATTTGGATGAAGATTGCGAGAAATTCGTTCGTGCTGAGCGCACGAGCGGACCGATCGCAATCAGAGTGGCGAACAGCAGCGCAATTTCGATTTGATATACGACGCTGTATCCTGTCGACGCACTCATCAGAGTGCTGCCGAACATTCCGTTGGTGGCCAGTGACGACACCGCATCGCGGATGCCGCCGCCGACCGCAATTCCTCCGCCGGCCGCGGTCGCCTGAACGGCGCCCCAGGTGCCGAGTGCCAATCCGCTCTCGCCGTCTTTGGCGATTGCCATCGCGGCGGTCAGCGTTCCCGCGGCGAACAGGCCGCCGCCGAAGCCGATCAACGCGGTACCGAGCCGCAGCAGCATCGCCGACTGCGCCGGCCCGGCAATGATCACCGCGGCAAACGCGAAAATCCCGGCGACGACGCCGAAGCCGGCGACACGATACGGATCGGCACTGCGGCCGAGCGTGCGCGCCGCAAGGCCGAATCCGGCGAGCGTTCCGAGCGCGAAGAAAGCCGTCAGCGCGGTGGTCTGGCCGACGGTGAGTTTGAGGACTTCGGCGCCGTAGGGCTCCAGCAGAATGTCCTGCATCGAGAACGCCGCAGTGCCGAGGCCGACCGCAGCCAGCATCCGGGTGGAGCCGCCGGCTTCGCGGAACTTGGCCCAGGATTGGTTGAACTGCGGCCGCTCGCGCTTCGCCGAGGTCAGCGCCGGATTGCGGACTTCCTGCTTCCACAGCGCGATCACGTTGAGCGCGAATATCACCACCGCGACGCCCTGGATCACCTGGATCAGCCGCATCTCGCTGAAGTCTTTCAGCAGCTGGCTGAACACCAAGGCGCTGCCGACCATGCCGAACAGCAGCATGACGTAGAGGAACGCCACCACCCGCGGCCGCGAATGCTCCGGCGCGATATCGGTGGCCAACGCCAAGCCGGCGGTCTGCGTGGTGTGCAAACCGGCGCCCACGAGAAGGAACGCCAAGGCGGCGCCGACCTGGCCGTAGGCCGCTGGCGCCTCGCCGGTGCCGGACAACACCAAGAGCGCAAACGGCATGATGGCAAGGCCGCCGAACTGCAGCAGCGTTCCCATCCAGATATACGGCACGCGACGCCAGCCGAGCACGGAACGATGGTTGTCGGATTTGAAACCGATCAGTACGCGGAACGGCGCGAACACCAGCGGCAACGACACCATCAGCGACACCAGCAGGGTGGAGACGCCGAGCTCGACGATCATCACCCGGTTCAGGGTGCCGTTCAGCAACACAATGGCGATGCCGACCGAGACCTGGAACAGCGACAACCGCAACAGCCGGCCAAGCGGAAGTTCGGTGGTGGCGGCGTCGGCAAACGGCAGGAAACGGCTGCCGAGCCGCATCCACCCCTTCACCAATGTCGCCGCCATTTGGCTCATCGACGGATCATCTCCAAAGCCTGCGAGGTGTAGAAGCCGCGCGCGACGCGATGCGTGCGGCCGATCTGCCATTGCTGCAGCGCCGGATCGGCGGTGAGCAGCTTGCGGAGTTTCTGTTCAGCCACCGGCTCGATCGCCGGGGCGCGATCGCCGCGCGGGAAGAAGCCGCCGACGAAATGCATCAGCGCCAATGCCGGCGTCTTCGGCGCGAAGGTCACCAGCATCGCCTGGCTGGTGCGGGCGGCGAGCCCGGCCATGATCTTGCAGATATCCGCCGGCAGGTAATGGATCAGCGAATCCATCGCCACCACGAAGTCGAATTCGCCGGCCTTGGGATCGAGCATGTCGCCGGAGCGGAAATCGATCAGGGCCGGATCGACGTCGGCCGGGATGCGTTCCCGCGCGACCTCGACCAGCGTCGGCGACAGGTCGATGGCGACGACATGCGCACCGCGGCGCGCGACTTCGATCGACAGCGCACCGGTGCCGCATCCGGCATCAAGCAGCCGCATCCCGGTCATGTTCGCCGGCAGCCATGATAGCAACGTGTTGCGCATCTCATCGCGCCCGGCGCGCACCGTGGCGCGGATGCCGCTGACCGGGGCGTCGGAGGTGAGACGAGCCCAATTGTCGGCCGCGGTGCGGTCGAAATAGGTCTTCAGTTCACCACGCCGTTCGAGATAGTTGGCCACGGGCATCAATCAAATCCCAAGAGGTCAAAGATATCGCGATCCTTCAGCGGCTTGCCGTCAATCGGCGGTTCCTTGCCTTCCAACATTTCAGTGGCAAGCCGAAGGTACTCTTGTTGCACGGCCAGAATTTCGTCGGTGTGATCCATCTCAAAGAGTGTCATCTTTTTCAGACGACTCTTGCGGATGACATCGAGATCGGGGAGATGCGCAATCCGCCTGATACCGGTCCGCTCGCCGAATTTGTCGATCTGGTCGGTTTCCCTGGAGCGGTTGGCAATGATACCGCCGAGCCGCACGCCGTAGTTCTTCGATTTCGCCGCAATCGCCGCGGCGATCCGGTTCGCCGCGAAAATCGAATCGAAATCATTGGCCGCCACGATCATCGCGCGTTCGGAATGCTGCAACGGCGCGGCAAAACCGCCACACACCACGTCGCCGAGCACGTCGAAGATCACCACGTCGGTATCTTCGAGCAGATGATGTTCCTTAAGAAGCTTCACGGTTTGCCCGACCACGTAGCCGCCGCAACCGGTTCCCGCCGGGGGGCCACCTGCTTCCAGGCACATCACGCCATTGTAACCCTCGAACACGAAGTCTTCGGGGCGCAGTTCCTCGGAGTGGAAGTTCACCGATTCCAACACGTCGATCACGGTCGGCACCAGCCGCTTGGTCAGCGTGAAGGTGGAGTCGTGCTTGGGGTCGCAGCCGATCTGCAGCACGCGCTTGCCGAGCTTGGAGAACGCCACCGACAGGTTCGACGAGGTCGTGCTCTTGCCGATGCCGCCCTTGCCGTAGATCGAGAACACCTTGGCGGTGCCGATCTTCAGGTTGGGATCGAGCTGCACCTGGACGCTGCCCTCGCCGTCGCCCTCGCTGCATTTCGAGGCGTTGGTGTCGGCGCAGCCTGCGGTCTTCAGCTTGGCGGGATCGGTCAGAATGTTCATGCGGCAACTCCTACGCCTTCAAGGCGATCCTCAAGCTCTTCGCCTGCCTTGCGCAGGACCTCGAGCATTTCCGGGTCGGGAGACCAGTAATTGCGTTCGTGTGCCTCGATCAGGCGATTGGCGACTTTCGCCGACGCCACCGGGTTGAGGGCCGCAAGACGCGCGCGCATTTCGGGGTCGAGAACGAAGGTTTCGGTGAGCTGGCGATACACCCACGGCGCCACCTCGCCGGTGGTCGCGGACCAGCCCATGGTGTTGGTGACGTGTTCTTCGATCTGCCGCACACCTTCGTAGCCGTGCTTCAGCATGCCTTCGTACCATTTCGGATTGAGCATGCGGGTGCGCGTCTCCAGCGCCACCTGCTCCGACAAGGTTCGCACCGTGCCGGCGCCGCGGGTCTGGTCGCCGATATAGACGGGGGCCGCGGTGCCGCCTTTGGCGCGGCGCACCGCGCGGCTGATGCCGCCCAGCGTGTCGAAATAGTGATCGACCGTGGTGACGCCGAGTTCGACGGAGTCGAGATTCTGGTAGGCCAGATCGACGTCGGCGAGCGCGCTCTTCAACAGATCGGCCTGCTGCACCGGCTGGCCCTTCATGCCGTAAGCGAAGCTCTTGCGGCGGGTGTAGGTCTCGGCGAGTTCGTCCTCGTCTTCCCAGCGGCTGTTCTCGACCAGATGGTTGACGTTGGAGCCGTAGGCGCCGTCGGCGTTGCCGAACACCCGCAGCGACGCGGTCTCCATGTCGCACTTGTGTTGTTCCATATACGCCAGCGAATGCCGGCGCACGAAGTTGAAGTCGGTCGGCTCATCGGCCGAGGCCGCGAGGAAGCAAGCCTCTGCCAAAAGCTTGATCTGCAGCGGCAACAGGTCGCGGAAAATGCCCGACATGGTGATGATGACATCGATGCGCGGCCGGCCGAGTTCGCCGAGCGGGATCAGTTCGGCGCCGGTCAGCCGGCCGTAGCTGTCGAACCTCGGCCGGGCACCGAGCAAGGCCAGAGCCTGGCCGATCGGCGCGCCTTCGTTCTTCAGGTTGTCGGTGCCCCACAACACGATGGCGACCGACTCCGGCAGGCCGTTGCCGCCTTCCATGTGCTTTTCGATCAGCCGCTGCGCCTGCGCCGCGCCGTCCTGCACCGCAAACGCGCTGGGGATCCGGAACGGATCGAAGCCGTGCAGATTGCGGCCGGTCGGCAGAATCGCCGGCGTGCGCAACAGATCGCCGCCGGGCGCCGGACGGATGAACCCGCCGTCCAGGGCGTGGATCAGGCTGGGAATTTCATGATCCTCGGCCAAGAGCCGGTCGGTGGCCGCCAATTGCTTGTAGATCGCGATATTGGCCTCGGCCTCGGGCCCCGATCCGACCACCACGTGCTCCGGCCGCTCGCCGCGGACCAGCCCTTCGATCACCGACTGTTCGGGGCGAATGCCGTGCGAGGCATCGGCCACCGCTTGCAGCATTTCCACCCGCTGCTCGAACGTCGGATTTTCGCCGACCACATGCAGTCCGTGCGGAATCAGCGCGTATTCCATTTCCAGCACGTCTTCGGACAATTTCGCGATGGTGGCGACGGCGGCATCGCCCCAGGCCGGCTCGGCTGTCGCAAGGTCGAGCGCGCTGGCCTGCGCCTGAATCAGCACCGCGAGATCGGCGCGTTCCGCCTCGTCGTCCGGCGACAGGCCGCGCCAGCGCTCGATCGAGGATTTCAGCTCGACCAGCCCGCGATACAGGCCGGCATGCGCCACCGGCGGGGTCAGGTAGCTGATCAGCGTCGCGGCGGAGCGCCGCTTGGCGATCGAGCCTTCCGACGGATTGTTCGAGGCATAGAGATAGACGTTCGGCAGATCGCCGATCATGCGGTCGGGCCAGCAGGCGCCGGACAGGCCGGTCTGCTTGCCGGGCATGAACTCCAAGGCGCCATGGGTCCCGAAATGCAGCACCGCGTGGGCGCCGAAATCTTCTTTCAGCCAGCGATAGAACGCCGAGAACGCGTGCGTCGGCGCAAAGCCCTTTTCGAACAAAAGGCGCATCGGATCGCCTTCGTAACCGAACGCCGGCTGCACACCGACGAACACGTTGCCGAAGCGCTCGCCGAGCACGAAGATCGAGCTGCCGTCGCTCTGATGCTTGCCTGGCGCCGGACCCCACTGGCCTTCGATCTCGCGCAGCCAACGCTCGTTCTTGACGTGATCGCCAGCCATCACCCGCGCATGCACATTGGCATCGGAGCCGAAGCGCTGGGCGTTGCCGGTGATGATGCGCTCGCGCAACTCGTCGGAATTGGCGGGAAGCTCGACCTGATAGCCCTCGCGCTGCATCGCTTGCAGCGTGCGGTACACCGACTCGAACACCCCGAGGAAAGCCGCGGTGCCGATATGGCCGGAGTTCGGCGGGAAGTTGAACAGCACCACCGCGACCTTGCGGTCCTTGCGCTCGCTGCGGCGCAAAGCCACCAGCTTGGCGGTGCGGGACGCCAACACCTCGGCGCGTTCGGCGCAGGTGTACATGTCGCCGCCGTTTTCCGAACGGGTGAACTTGCAAGCCCGATCGCAGCCCGCGCACGGCACTTCGCCGGCGTCGGAACGGCCGCCATAGACCATCGGGCCGGTGCAGCCGTCGAGTTCGGGGATCGCCACCATGATGGTGCTCTCGACCGGCATCAAGCCGCGGTCGGAGGCGCCCCATTGTTCGAGAGTCTGGAATTCCACCGGATGCGCCGACAGATACGGCACGTCGAGCGTCGCCAGAATGTCTTCGGCCGCCTTGGAATCGTTGTAGGCAGGGCCGCCGACCAGCGAGAAGCCGGTCAGTGAAACCACCGCATCGACGGCGCTGCGGCCGTCCTTCATGAAGAACTTTTCGATCGCCGGACGCTGATCGAGACCGCTGGCGAACGCCGCGATGACGCGCAGCCCCTTGGCCTCGAACGCCTCGATCATGCCGTCATAGTGACCGGAATTGCCGGCCAGTAGATAGGAGCGCAACAACAGCACGCCGACGGTGCCCTGCTGGTTCGGAATGGTCGGCAGCTTATCGACGGATTCCGCGATCCGGCCCTTCATCCGCGGGTGATACACGCCGATATCGGCGTATTCGACCGGCGGCTCGGCCTTGGCGATGCCGCGCAGGCCCTTGCGCGGGCCGCTGGCGTAGCGATCGACCAGCAAGCGCACCATGTTGGCGATGTTCTGCTCGGAGCCGGCGAGCCAATATTGCAGCGTCAGGAAGTAGGCGCGCATATCTTGCGCGGTGCCGGGAATGAAGCGCAGCAGCTTCGGCAGCTGCCGCAGCATCTTCATCTCGCCCTTGCCGGCCGGACCGGATTCCTTCTTGCCGCGCAGCTTCTTCAGCCAGTTGATGGCGCCGAGCGCCTCGGCGCTCATGTCGAACTTGCCGACCCGGGTCAGCTTCACCACCTCGGCCGCCGACATGCAGCAGATCATGGCGTCGCAGTCCAGGCGACGCGCCAGCAGCGCCGGCATCACCGCGCGAACGTGGTCGTCGAGGAACAGCATGGTGGCGATCACGATGTCGCCGGTGGCAATATCGGCGTAGCAACGGCCGAGCGCGCCCTCGTCGGTGCCCCACTCGTCGGCGGAATGCACCGTCAGTTCGATCCCGGGATAATCACGCCGCAACAGATTACGCGCGCGGGCGGCCGCGCCGGACAGATGACTGTCCATCGTAACGATGACGACACGTAACGGCGTAGCGTCAGCGGGAGAAGTGCGCTTTGGCATCGTACAATGTCTCGACGGTTATGGTGGCGACGCCATTTTCGTTGGCGAATCGCTCGGTATTACGGCGGGCCTTTCCGCGAACAAAGAACGGGATCTTGCGGAGTTCTTTTTCCGCATCGGCAGCCCAGACCGCCGCGGTCTCGGTCGCTGCGGCGCTCGGCGTCTCGATGGCTGATGGCTGCGGCTCGGACGACGCGGTCTGCACCGCGGGCGCCGAATGGCCGACGCCGAGATGCGACGGCACCGCGCCGTCCTTGAATTCGAAATCGTCCTTGAACATCGCCAACAGATGCTCTTCGAGGCCCATCATCAACGGATGCACCCAGGTGTCGAAGATCACGTTGGCGCCTTCGAAACCCATCTGCGGGGCGTAGCGCGCGGGGTAATCCTGGATATGCACCGGCGCCGAGATCACCGCGCAGGGCACGCCGAGGCGCTTGGAGATATGGCGCTCCATCTGGGTGCCGAGCACCAGCTCGACCTGCAGCTCGGCGATATGCGCCTCGACCTCGAGGTAATCGTCGGTGATCAGCGGCTCGACGTCGTAGAGCTTGGCGGCCTCGCGGATCTCGCGGCCGAACTCGCGGCTGTAGGTGCCGATGCCGACCACCTTGAAGCCGATTTCATCGGACGCAATCCGCGCCGCGGCGACGACGTGGGTGGCATCGCCGAAGATGAACACCCGCTTGCCGGTGAGATAGGTCGAGTCGACCGAATGCGAGAACCAGGTCAGCCGACTGGAATTGGCTTTCAACACCGGCGCCGCGTCGACGCCGGCCAACGCGGCCACTTCCTCGATGAATTCGCGGGTCGCCGAGACGCCGATCGGGATCGTCTTGGTGAACGGCTGGTGGAAGATCCGATGCAGCCAGGACGCCGCCTGCGAGGCGATTTCCGGGTACAGCACGACGTTGAAGTCGGCTTCGCCCAATCGCGTCAGGTCGGCCGGGGTCGCCCCCATCGGCGCGGTGACGTTGACGTCGATGCCGAGCTTGCCGAGCAGCGCGGTGATTTCGATCACGTCGTCGCGATGCCGGAAACCGAGCGCGGTCGGCCCGAGAATGTTGCACTTCGGGCGAACGCCGGGCGCGCGCTCGGGGCGCTTGCTGCCGGGCGGCGGCGCCGACGGCCCCGCCAACGCGCGGACCAGCTGATAGAAGGTTTCGGCCGCGCCCCAGTTCTCTTTGCGCTGATAGGCCGGCAGATCGATGGCGATCACCGGGACCGGCAACCCCATGCCCTTCGCCAGACCGCCCGGATCGTCCTGGATCAACGAGCCGGTGCAGGACGCGCCGACGATCATCGCCTGCGGCCGGAACCGCTCATAGGCATTCTGCACCGCGGTCTTGAACAGTTCGGCAGTGTCGCCGCCGAGGTCGCGCGCCGCAAACGTCGTGTAGGTCACCGGCGGGCGACGATCGCGGCGCTCGATCATGGTGAACAACAGGTCGGCGTAGGTGTCGCCCTGCGGCGCATGCAGCACGTAGTGCAGGCCTTCCATACCCGTGGCGACGCGCATCGCGCCGACATGGGGAGGCCCCTCATATGTCCAAACTGTCAGCTGCATCTCAGGCCACCAGTTTCGCGCGACGCACCAGCGGACGCGCAAACAATTCCGCCAGGTCAGAAGCCTGTTCGTACCCCTGGATCGGCGTGAACACGAGTTCGATCGCCCATTTCGTCGTCATACCTTCGGCTTCCAACGGATTGGCTAGACCGAGTCCGCACACCACCAGATCGGGGCGCGCCAGCCGGCAACGATCGAGCTGCAGATCGACGTCCTGGCCTTCGGTGATCTGGACGTCGGGCGGCAACAGCTTGAGTTCTTCGGCGAGATGCTCGCGGTGCAGATAGGGCGTTCCGACCTCGACCAGCTGCATTCCCAGCTCGCGGGACAGGAATCGCGCCAACGGAATTTCCAGCTGAGAGTCCGGGAACAGGAAAATCCGGCGGCCCGCCAATTCCTTGCGGTAGTTGTCGAGCGCGCGCTCGGCCCGGGCGCGCGCCGGCTGCGTCACCTTGTCGAACAGCGCCGGATCGATGGCGAAGGCATTGGCGGCGGCACGCAACCAGGCGGTGGTCCCCTCGACCCCGAGCGGGAACGGGGCCCGCAGCCGCGTCGCACCGCGATTTTCCAGCTCGCGCGCGGTATCAGCCAGAAACGGCTGCGCCAGCAAAAACTTAGTGTTAGGGCCGACGCTGGGAAGCGTCGCGGAATTGCGCGGCGGAAGAAACTGCACCGGCCCGATGCCGAGCGCCTCGAACATCCGGACGAACTGGTCTTCGACCACATCGGCCATCGACCCCACCACCAGCAGCGAGGCGTCCTTGCCGGATGCGGCTGGAAGTTCCGGAACCAATGAAGCGAGACAGGCGTCCTCGCCCTGGGTGAAGGTGGTCTCGATGCCGCTGCCGGAATAGCTGAGGATGCGAACGCCCGGCGAGAACGTCTGCGACAGCCGCAATGCCGCGCGCGACAGATCGAGCTTGATCACTTCCGACGGACAGGAGCCGACCAGAAACAGCAGTTTGATATCGGGACGCCGCGTCAAGAGTTGCGTGACGATGCGATCGAGTTCGGTATTGGCGTCGGTGAGACCGGCGAGGTCCTTCTCTTCCATGATCGCGGTGGCGAAGCGCGGCTCGGCGAAGATCATCACCCCCGCCGCCGATTGGATCAGATGCGCGCAGGTCCGCGAGCCGACCACCAGGAAGAACGCGTCCTGGATCTTGCGATGCAGCCACACGATTCCGGTCAGCCCGCAGAACACCTCGCGCTGCCCACTCTCGTGGCGCACCGGCTTGGTCAGATTGTTCGGCGGGGCGACATCGCAGCCCTGAGCGAGAACGGTCATGCGCGGCTCCCCGAAATCGTGGACACCGCCAACGCTTTGTTGCGTTCGTCGAGACGCGCGGCACGCAACTTCAAAATGAATTGAGTGGCGTTGATGACGTAGGAGGCATAGGCGGCCAGCGCCACGAACATCTGCTGCTGCGGGTCGCCGAGGCCGCCGAACAGCATCACCAGATAGGTGGTGTGCAAGGCCAGTACCAAGAAACTGAACACGTCTTCCCAGAAGAACGCCGGCGCGAAGAGATAGCAGCCGAACACTTCACGTTCCCAAATCGCACCCGTGATCATGATTGTGTAAAGCACCAGTGTTTTGATGACGACAGAGGCGGTCGCGACCGCAAAGCCGTCGCCACTCACTAGGTAGCGGATCACCAAGCCGAGGCTTATGAGGAAGATCAAAAATTGGACGGGCGCGAGAATTCCTTGAACCAAAGTCCATTTGGTTTGGTCGCGGCGAATTCGCTGCTCAGGCGTATAGAGCGGCTTAAAGCCTTGGCGCAGCGACGAAAGCCCGGGATCAGCAACAACCGGCGCGTCCTCAAGGACCACCGCGTCGGGAACTGCACTGTAAAGAGCATTTGACACAGACGCATCGCGGTGATGCGATACCGAGCCTGCGGACAACGACGGGCGCTCACCGCCCCCAGCTTGATCCTGTTCTGAATCTTCTCGACGGTGCACCGCGCCACTCCTACTGCGGCTAATTCGAGGAAAACTAAACTCCGGGCCAGCGACTGTCAACCAAACCATACGTAAATTAAACTTGACGGTTCGCTTCAAATGGACACGAATACGAGTCCAAAAGGGGTATCCAGATGGGTGATGGTACCGAGCATCAACTCGCAACGGGCTCCCGCATGGAGGGCATCGGTCCTCCACATCAGATTCAGCGAGCCCCGCCGGCCCCGATTTGGCGTTTCCGGCCCGCAGCGCCTCCGCTCAGCATGGTTCGCGCCATCAAGACCCAAATCATACCGCGGATCGCCTGGGCCTTTCGTGCAGCGCCCGAGCCGAAAACCGAGGCCGGCTCTGGAGAGCTGCAGAAGCTTGTGGCCCTTCTCCAAGGTCAGGACGAGGCGGCGCCTTCGGCTTTCATTGACGCGCTGATCGCAAGCGGCACGCCGGTCGACACGATCTTGTTGCAGTGGTTTGCCCCCGCCGCCCGGCTTCTCGGCGACATGTGGGAAAAGGATACCACTGACTTTGCCACTGTGACGCTGGCGGTCGGCCGGATGCAGCGGATCATGCACCACCTCGGCGAGAGCTTTGCCAAGGACGACTGCCGGGGCGCGGGGGACGCGGCGTTGCTGACGACCATTCCCGGCGAGCAGCACAGCTTCGGGCTGTCGATGGTCGCGGAGTTCTTTCGCCGCGCGGGGTGGACTCTATGTACCGGTCCGTTTCAAACTCAGAACGAGTTGACGGCGCTGGTTCAGGACCGCTGGTTTGACATCGTCGGCTTCTCGGTGACTTCGGACCGCAGGCTGGACGAATTGAAGCGAAGCATTCGCGAGGTTCGCCGCGAATCCCGCAACCCTCGGGTGGCAATCATCCTGGGCGGACCGATCTTGCATAGCCACCCAGAGCTTGCGGCGGCGGTCAGAGCCGATATGGTGATCGGCGATGCGATCGCCGCCCCCGATCAGGCTCGTACGCTCGTCGAATCGATGAAGGGCCAAGTCTGAGCGGATATACCTATCGACCTTCAGCTTCCTCGTGGTGCTGACGCTCAGGAGACAGCAACATGACGGTTGAAGCGCCGACCGAAGCCGTTCCGTTCGATATTACCCGCTCGCTTTACCATCGGACCAGAGCCCTGCATCTGGAAGCGGAGAAATCCGGCATCATCGCCGAGTTGCTGCGCGGCACGGCCACCCGCGCCGGCTACGCGCTGTTGCTGCGCAACCTCTTCCCGGTCTATCGCGAACTCGAAAACGGTCTCGATCGTCACCAGGACAACCCGGGGCTCGATCGGCTGAAGCCGTTCAAGCTTGGCCGCACCCAAGCCATCCAATCCGATCTGATCGCGCTGTGTGGGCCGGACTGGGCCGATAGCGTCCCTTGGCTTCCGGCCGGCCAAGCCTATGCGAAAAGGATATCGCAAACCGCGGAGGGCGACGGGCTGTTGCTGATCGCGCATGCTTACACCCGCTATCTCGGCGATCTGAATGGCGGTCAGATCGTGCGACGGCTGTTGGCGAACACTTATCAACTGCGGCCTTGCGAACTGTCGCACTATGATTTTTCCAGTTTCCCCGACCCGGCCGAGCTGAAACACAATTATCGCGCGGCGCTCAATCGCGCCGCCATGGCCGGTGCCCCCGAGCCAATCGTCGAGGAAGGCGCGACGGCGTTCTCGCTAAACATCAATCTGTCCGTCGCCGTGCAACAATCCGTCTCGCAAAGCGCGGCGATCAGCGGCTAGAGCAAGATCACTTGTCGTCGCCGGAGGTCCGCGACGAATGCCAGATCAGGTGCTGCAGCACTTCGGCGGTTCGCAGCGTCGAATTGCGGACGCTCTCGAGCATGCCGGCGATGCGGCTAGTCTCGACGCCGTAGGTAATTTCCAACGCCGCGAGCTGGGCGTTCTCGACCACCGACGACAATAGGTTCTGGTAGATAAGGTCGGTCTTGGTATCGAGACGCACGCTGCCGACCCGATGGCTCTTCATGATGCCTTCCTGCAGCCGGCTGCGCGCCGCTTCGGCGGCCTTGCGATCCGTCACATCCACGAAGATCAACACGAACCCCAGCACGCGGTCCTTCGAGGGAAAAACCGGATCAGCCCGCACCAGCAGCGGCTTTGCTTCGTTGCCTACTCCGCGCAACAGCATCTCGCCGCGCCAAGAGCGGTGATGGGTGATGAGGTCGTGGACGCGGAGTAGAAAATCCTCGGGATTGCAGAAGGCGCCCGCCAGATTGTCCAGCCGCTGCGAGGGCACGTGATCCTTCGGCAGCAACGAACGAAACGCATCGTTGATCAGCAGGATCTTGCCTTCGATGTCGGCGATGATCACCGGCTGATCCGAGATGCCGACTTGCCTGCTGTATTTCTCCAACTGATCTTGCGCGATCAGGGTGCGTACCGCACGGAATTGCAGCACGATATCGGCCACCGTCGCGCCGATCGCACGCGCGGCTGCGACGTCGCCGGGGCCCCATGGCTCCGACGTTCCCTCCACCAGCTGATGCCACTGCGCAAAGGAGCGTCGCGGCGACAAATCCGACGGATTGTCGCCGATCACGAACGGCTTCAGCGGGTCGCCGCCCCAGGTCACGGTGCGAACGCGTTCCGGCCGGAACCAGATCAGATATTCGCCGGGATTGCTGGAAACCGGGATGGCGGCGATGCCGCTTGCCACCTTGGTCAGGCCGGCGAACTCCGGAACCTCGATTCCGAGCGCCGCGGTGTAGATCACCGCGGTGCGAGGTTGGCGATCCAGCCAAGCGCCGAGCTCGCGAATGTCCTGAGTGCCCGGCACCTCGCCGGCGGTCGTGACCTGCCCCTCATAGATCAGCGCACTGCCGCTGGCGCCAAGCGGTTGCAGGATCGACTGCGACGTGTCGAAAACCCCGGCGCGCCAATCGCCCTCGCGTGAGATCGCTTCGATCATCCGTTGCTCGAGCCGCTGAACGAAAATCTCCGACTGGCTCTGCGCAAAACTTTCGAGCGCGACGATGCGCGTCGCGATCGCCTCGGCAAGCAACTCGCACACCGCCCGCATTTCGAAATGGATGAAACGGGGCTCGTAGTGATGGCAGGCGATCAGGCCCCACAGCTTTCCGCCGACCATCAGCGAGACCACCAGCGTCGCGCGGACGCCCATGTTCTTCAGATACTGCAAGTGGATCGGCGACATGCTGCGGAGAAAACACCGCGACATGTCGAGTTCGCGCCCGGTCAGTGGCGACAACCTCGGCTGCAAGGGAACGGGTTGGTAATTGACGTCGACCAGCACCCGAACCCGGGTCTGCTCGTAAAGTCGGCGCGCCATCTGCGGAATATCGGAGGCCGGATAACGGTTGCCGAGATAGGCCTCGAGATCCGATCGGCAGCGCTCCGAGAACACCTCGCCGTGGCCTTCATCATCAAATCGGTAAACCATCACCCGGTCGTAGCCGGTGCGATCGCGATACAAAGCGGCGGCCTGATCACACAGCCCGCTGAGCGAGGTGGTCGAACGAATCGCCTCGAGTGCCGTCGCGATCTGTTCCAACAGATCGAGCGAGGAGCCGGCGCGTTCGAGTTCGACGATCAATCCGCCTTCGGGCGGCCGGTGCAACAGACAATCGAACTCCAGCGCCGGATTGCCGAGACGGCAGCGCACCGCAATCGGCATGCCTTCGGCGGTGGGATCGAGATGTGGAAGGATTTGAATGAGAAGGTCGCCGTCGAGGTCGGCCAACGGCATTCCGAGAACCTGCTTGAGGTTCAGGAACTCGGCAGCATTGGCGCTGGCCTGAATGACGCAGTGGTCAGGCTCGCTGACCACCAGCAACGCGCCGTGCGGCTGAATCGAGCCCGCGAGATGAATTTCCTCCCGCTCGCAATTCGAAAGGTCAGCCTTTCCGAATGCAGTGGGCGCGTGGGCATGAACCAACTCAGTCCTCTGAGATATCCTGGGTGTCCGCTTCGCGGTCGTCGAGACCGTATCGGTTCAGCTTGGCATAAAGGCTTTGCCGGCTCAATCCCAGCAGTTCTGCTGTCGCCGTCCTGTTCCCGCCGGCATGTTCCAGCGCTTCTTTGACGTAGTGCTGTTCGACGATGCTGACGGTATCCTTGACCAGCTTGCGCAGCGACGATCTGCCAAGCTGCTCGCTGATCGGGCCTAACGCCATGCGGAGGGAATCCCCTTCCACGGCGTCGTTAAAGCGGCGCGAGACGTTGCGAAGCAGCACACCGACATAGCTTTGCTCGTCGCCATCGACGTCGACGGCGGAGATTTCCACTTCGGTCTCGCTTCCGAGTTCGCCGCGAAGCGTGGTGCGGAATAATCGAACGGTCTTGTAGCGCCGCAGCTGCGATAGCAATGCATTCCAGTCCGCACCCGGCTGGGAAAGCCATCGCGCCAACGATTCGCCGATCACCGCCGCCTTCGTTCCGACCTGCACCAGATCGAGAAACGCCTGGTTGGCATGCTGTACACCCCCCGCCGCATCGAGCGCGACAAAGCCGTCGGGCACCCGATCGATCAGTTCCTTGATCGCCGAATGTTCGATCTGCTCAGGGCTCGGCGCGGACACCGCGGCCGGCGTGAAGTGCAGCAGGAAAATCTGCCCGGGCTCCGAGGGCATCAACGCGCCACGCAGCATCCAGGGTTGCGCCGAGGGTCCCAGATGCACGAGAATGCTCAACGCCTTACCGCGCTCGCGCACGCGCGACAGCATGGCGCGGGCGGCCTCACGATCCTGCGGGCGGATATCGAGCAAAAACTCGCGGCCCGCGAGATCTTCGTTTCCGCGTTGCAAGCCGGTCAAGGCCTGAACCGCGGCGAGATTGGCCTCGACGATGCGCAGATCCGTCGGTGAGACGATCACCACGGCTTCGTTCGAGGCCTCGAACACCAGCCGATAGCGGGTCTCGACCTCGCGCAGCCGCCAATAATCGCGCTCCATCGTCTGCTGGGCGGCAATCAGCCGCGCATGCAATTCGGCGACGGCCTGCAGATTCTTGCCCAGCACCAACATGCCGGCCTGGTCGCCGAGCAGCATCGTCGTGAATTCCATGGGAATTTCAACGCCGCTGGGAAACCTTTGATTGATTTGGCGGAACGCTGAAAATCCGATCGCGCGGGCGTCGTCGACCATCCGCTTGATCTTGTCGCCGCCGGTCTCGCCGGCAACCTCGCTCCAAGGCCGCCCGAGCCAACCGTCGATGCTCTCCCCGGCCATTGCGCCCGACAGGGTCGCGTCCCGGATAATTCCGTCCATATCCAGCAGCAGGGTCAGATCAGGCTGCCCCGTTGGTCTCGTGGCGATCTCGGCCACTGCCTTGCCAGATTCTGTCATTTGTGAACCAACCGACGTCACTCGGCGTTGCGACTAGGTGCAGATAGTGACAACGCGGCTTGACATCAAGGCACCCTATGGGCCTCAAACGGGAATGATTTGCGCCAAATCCATGTCGTGAGTCAAGAATTCTATCCTTCATTCCACAAAGTGCCATGTCAATTCGGCTTTACAGCCCGTGAGTAACAGGTTTTTATGATTTCTGTTTAGGGTGCATTTCTCTGCCGAGTCGTTCGAAGAGCCAATGCGAGATCATGGAGAAGAACGTGGTTAAGAAAATTTTGACAATCATGGCGCTTGTCGCGGCAGGGTCGCTGACGGCGGGTGTCGCCTCGGCGCAGGACGCCGCCAAGGGCGAGCAGGTTTTCAAGCAGTGCATGACCTGCCATCGCATCGGTCCCGGCGCGAAGAATCTGGTCGGCCCGGCGCTGACCGGCGTGATCGGCCGCCAGTCGGGCACCGCTCCGGGCTTTGCCTATTCTCCGCTCAATAAGGCGGCCGGCGAAGCGGGCTTGGTATGGACCAACGAGTTGGTCATGCAGTACCTGCCTGATCCGAACGCCTTCCTGAAGAAGTTCTTGACCGAGAAGGGCAAGCCAGAGCTCGCCGTTGGTTCGACCAAGATGACCTTCAAGCTGGCTGACGAGCAGCAGCGCAAGGACGTCATCGCCTATCTCGACACCTTCGCGAAGAATTAATCGGCCGCAGCCGCGCGACAAGCTGATTTCAGGGCGGGATGATGTTTTTGGAAACGTCATCCCGCCCTGTCTATTGGTGCCGCAGGATCAACTCAAAAGCCGCGATCGTTCCGGCATCCGGCGCTACCCGTTTCGCCAGCGTCGGACGATGTCATACAGGTGAGCCACTCCGGCCGCCGACAGGCAGGCGATTGCGCTCTGCCAGCCGCCGCCGGCCAAGGTGAGGCGCAGCGCCAGCAGCATCAGCGCTCCGGAGATCAGATTCGGCAAGAAATCGCCCGGCGGCACGCCGCGCCGCTTCCACCGCCATAGGCCGATCAGAAACGCGGCTTCCAGCACCACCACGACCAGGATCAGGTCGACGAAGTGTCCGTTGGCGAACAGCTCAGCCATGTCCGACGATCTCGCAGCGTGGGGTGTCGGCTGAATTCCGCCCCATCAGCCGAACGGCGCATTCAATCGCACGACGGTGAGGTTGAGGAATGCGGCAAACGACACCCAGAGCAGGTAGGGCACCAGATAGTAGCTCGCGGTGGTCGACCGGCGCCAGAACACCAGGATCGGCAGCAACACCGACAGCCACAGCAACACCACTTCGAGCACCGCCCAGTCCGGACGCTTGACCACGAAGAATAGCGTGCTCCACAGCACGTTCAGCAGACCATTCAGCGCAAACAGCGCCACCACCCATCGACGCTGGGACTCATTTTCGGCGCTGCGCCAGGCATAGATCGCCGACATCGCCGCGAGCGCGAAAATCAGCGTCCAGGCCGGGCCGAACAGCCAGTCGGGCGGCTGCCACGACGGCTTGATCAGGCTCTGATACCACAGCCCGGTATCGGTCAGCAGACCGCCGATCGTTCCAATGCAGGTTGCGACCGCGGCCGCAATCAGGACGGGTTTCCAGAAACTCCTACGCGCTGCCATTATGCCGAAGCCAACCCCGTCATATGCGCGAGATTTTTGAAGAAGATCCGGACATGCGCGATCGGTTTGGCGCGCACTAGCTTCTTGTTCATATAGGCGTCCCAAGTCAGCTTCTGGACGTCGCGGTCGCGACAGATGCTGACGAACTGCTCGCGGCGCTTGTCGTTCGAGTACCAATATTTCTGCATCAGGCCGAGGATCCAGAACACCGTGCCGTTGGCGCGCATGAAGCGCTTGCGGGCGGTGGCCAGCGCGGCGACGTCGCCGGTTTCCAGGAACTGATCGATCGCATCCGCAGCCAGACGGCCGCCCAGCATCGCATAATAGATGCCTTCGCCCGACGCCGGCGCCACGACGCCGGCGGCATCGCCGGCCAACAGCACGTTGCGTCCGTCATCCCAACGCGGCAACGGATGCAGCGGAATCGGCGCGCCTTCCTTGCGGATCGTCTCGACGTCGCTCAGCCCCGCGGCGTCGCGCAGCGCGCCGACCGACTCCCGCAACGAAAACCCTTTGTGCGCCGAGCCGGTGCCGACGCTGACCGTGTCGCCATGAGGGAATACCCAGCCGTAGAAATCCGGCGACACCGTGCCCCGGTAATAGACGTCGCAACGCTCCGCATCGTACAGCCCGTCGGCGTTTTTCGGCGCCCGTACGATCTCATGATAGGCGAACACGAACGGCATCTTGTCGGCATCGGGAATGCACTGCCGTGCCACCGCCGACAATGCGCCGTCGGCGCCGATCACGGCGCGGGTGCGGACGGTCTTCTCCACCATCGTGCCATCCGACGAACGTTCGTCGTAATGCACCAGCGTGGTGCCGCCGTCTTCGTGCTCGAGGCGCTTGTAAAGACCGGTTCGCCGTTCGGCGCCGCCGTCGGCGGCGCGCTTGCGCAGCCACTCGTCGAACACCGCGCGATCGACCATTCCGACGAAACCGCCGTCGATCGGCATATCGACGCGGTGATCGGACGGCGACACCATCCGCGCCGAATTGATCTTGGCGACGATCATGTGGTCGGGAATGTTGAAGTCGCGGATCAGCCGTGGCGGGATCGCGCCGCCGCAGGGCTTGATGCGGCCGGCCCGATCGAGCAGCAGCACCTTGCGGCTGTCCTTGGCCAAATCGTGCGCCGCCGTCGCTCCCGCGGGACCGCCGCCGACCACGACGACATCAAAGAGTTCTCGATTTTCCGTCATCTCAGTCCCCCGGCGACTGCTGCTGTGGAGAGTTCGCCAACATCGCCGCGACGTTGGGTGGCTTTGGCCTGCGCGCGATGGACCCACACCGCCATGATTGCGGACAGAATGAAAAGCCCCGCTTCGCTCGTGAATACGGTGGAGTAGGATAGCGCCGGCGACGACAGGAAATACCGCGCGACATCGCTGGCCAGCGTGCCGGCAAACCCGCCGAGCCCGAAGGCCAGCGCCTGCGCCGCGCCCCACAATCCCATGCGCACGCCCTCGCGATGCTCGCCGCCGGCGCTGACCAGCGCCATCATCGAGCCGATCGCCGCCACGGCGTAGGCGCCGTTGGTCACGCCCAGCGCAAACACCGTCTCGCGCAACGGCCAGGACGGGCCGACGATGGCGGCGGCGGCAAGGCCGAGCAGCGCCATCGCGGAGGCCAGACAGCCGCCGATGGTCCAGACCTGCAGATTGCCGCGCGACTTCGGAAACACCGCGCCGATCAGCGGCACCAACGCCATGCCGAGCAGCGTGCCGCCATGTTGGACGCTCGACAGCTTGGTGGTCTCGCCCGGCGTGAAGCCGAACACTACGCCGGCGAAAGGCTCCAGGATCAGATCCTGCGCGCTGTAGGCCAGCATTGAGATGAAGACGAAGATCGCAAAGCGGCGCGCCTGCGGCTCGGCCCAGACTTCGGCGAATGCTGCGCGGAACGAGGTTTTGGAGTCGGTCCGGGCCGGCTCCGCCGCTGCGGCGGTGGCGACCCGCCGTCCTTCGATTCCCCAAACGCCGGCGATGGTCAAAACCATCGCCGCGATCGAGACGCCGCCCGACACCATCACCAGGCGCAGCGGCGAGAACGGATCGAGCATCTGCCCGGCGACCGCCGTGGTCACGATGAAGCCCGCGATCATCATCACCCAGACGATGGTCGCCGCGGCCGCGCGGCGGCCTTCATCGGTGCGCTTGGCGAGCAGCACCAGAAGCGAGGTGCCGGCCGCGCCGACTCCGCCGCCGATCAGACAGAACGCGACGATCGCCAGCGCCACCCCGAACAGCGGCTGGGTGGCCATCCAGGCGGTCGCCACCGCAGCGAGGAATCCGCCGAATGCCAGCACCGCCATGCCGCCGACGATCCACGGCGTGCGCCGGGCGCCGCGGTCGGAGCCGTGCCCCCAGGCCGGGCGAAACGCCTGCAGCGCGTAGTGAATGGCGACCAGCGCGCCCGGCAGCATCGCCGGCATCGCCAGTTCGACCACCATCACCCGGTTGAGGGTCGAGGTAGTGAGCACGACGATGGCGCCAAGCCCAGTCTGCACCAGCCCCATCCGGACGATGCCGAACCATGACAGCGGTCGCATCGTCATTGCGCTGCTCCGATCGCCACAAAAGTCATGCCGGCCCCCCGAACGAAGAGACCGCGACCGCGCTCGCCATCATGCCCATAACATAAAGGGCGACGCCGAGGCCGCTGAACCAGGTCGCGCGCTCGACCGGCCTGCCTAGGAAGCGCACCATCAGTCCGAGCTGCAGCGCCAGCACCAGGCAGACGATGCCGGCCTGGATCGGTCGATCCCAGGAGACCAGCAGCGCGATCACGATCAGCTGCGGGATCGCCATCACCGCGCAAGCGACGCGGGCGGCATTGTCGACGCCGAGCTTGACCGGCAGCGAGCCCACACCGGTCTTGATGTCGCCCTCGATCGACTTGAAATCGTTCAGCGTCATGATGCCGTGCGCACCGGCGCTGTAAAGCAGGGCCAGCGTCACGATCGGCCATCCCGGCAAGCCGCCGAGCATCACCGCGGCGCCGGTGAACCAGGCGAAGCCTTCATAGGTGATGGCGCAGGCGCCGTTGCCGAGCCAACCGTTCTGCTTCAGCCGCAACGGCGGCATCGAATAGATCCATGCCAGCACCAGGCCGAACGCCGCGGCGCCGAATACCCAGACGCCGAGCTGGCTGGCGAGCAGCAGCGACGCCGCGGTCCACAGGAACGACAGATAAAGGCCCCACCGCCCCGGGATCCGTCCCGACGGAATCGGGCGGTCGGGCTCGTTGATGGCGTCGACGTCGCGATCGAACCAGTCGTTGACGACCTGGCTGGTGGCGACCAAGAGCGGCCCACACAGCACGATGCCGGCGATCACTTCGACCCACCGCGAGGAGATCGGCACCCCCGACGACACCACGCCGCAGGCGAACGCCCACATCGGCGGAAACCAGGTGATCGGGTGCAGCACCTCGAGGATCGCCGAGGGCGCGGGACGCATGGCCATGGTGCTTCCGATCGGCGCGTTAGTCATTGGCGCCCTCACCTTCCGGCGCGTGTTCGGCGAGGCCGTAACGCCGCAATTTCACGTAAAGACTCTGCCGGCTGAGGCCGAGCATATCAGCCGCCGACGCGCGATTGTCGCCGGTCAATTCCAGCGCCGCCTCGATCGACAGCTTCTCGATCACGTCCGTGGTCTCCCGCACCAGATCGCGCAGCGGCACGCGGCCGATCAGTTCGGTGAGCTGCGCCACCGAGCGCGGCAACTCGCGCTTTGAGGTGGTGGCGGCCGATAGCCGCTTTTCGACGTTGCGGATCGCGAAGCCGAAACTCGGCTTGTCCTCGCTGTCGGTGAGCGACATTGCCGACACCTCGACCTCGGCGGTGGCGCCGTATTCGCCGCGCAACACCGTGGTGAACAGCTTGATCGATCCGCTCTGCCGCAGATTGGCCAAGGCCACGCTGAAATCGACGCCAGTGCGCCCGAGCCAGCGATCCAGCGATTCGCCGCGGGACTGCTCGGCATTTCCCAGCTGCGCCATCTCCAGAAATGCAAGGTTGGCCTTCACGATCCGGCCGTCATACTGGGTGATGACCAGACCATCGGCGGCGGATTCGAAGAAATTCAGCAGCATCGCCGTGGCCTTCAAGCCGCCGGCTTCCGGCATCGTCGAATAGGACGACAATCGGATCAAGAACAGCGTCGAATTTTCCTGCCTGAACAACGACACCGAGACGTCGCAATCGCGCGGGCCGTTCGCGGCGTGAACGCGGGCCCGATTGTCGCGGCCGGTGGCGCGGACGTCGGCCAGCAGATTGGAGATGGCCTGCGAGCTGGCGCCGTTGAAATGGCTGGGAAAAGACGAATTCAACATCTGCGGCGCGCTTTGATCGAACAGCGCCAGCGCCGCCGGATTGGCGTCGATGATCGTCTCGCTGCTGGAGTCAACGATCATGACCGCCTCCGAAGAGACCTGAAACAAGAGGCGATAGCGGGTTTCGGCGTGCCGCAGCTTGATGTAGTCGCGCTCCATCGACTGCTGGGCGTTGACCAAACGACGCTGCATCACGGCGAGTTGCCGCAGGTCGCGGCCCATCACCACCAGCCGGTTGCCCCGGCCGTAGTCCACCGCCGAATAAAGCACCGGAACGTCCTCGCCGCCGGGCGAGGGATGGTTGACCTGCCGCCAGCTTGAGGTCCCGCGCTCCGCGGCGTCCTGCAGCAGCTCCCTGACTTTCATCTGGGTATCGGAGGTGACGACGTCGGCCAATTTCGCGCCCAGCCAGCGCCCCTGGCCGTCCAATTCGAGAGCCAATTCGTCCTTGTTGAACGCCACGTCGAGAATCACGCCGTGTCCGTCGACCACCAAGGCGACATCCGTCGCAGCGGCAATCAACTTGGCAGCAGAAAGTGCACCGAGATCTCCCAGCGACTCCTTCGGAGATTTGAACACTTGCGCCAGGGCAAATATCCTCCAACAAGAAGTGACCCTCCGCTCGTGCGTGTTTTCGCCGCGTTGGAATTCACAGACCCATCCAGTCTTGCTGGAGCGGCGAACGAAGAGCAAGAGGTTGCGCGCGCCTGACCAGCAACTTGCAAGTGAGGCGCGCGCGTTCCGAGTTCGCAGGGTCGTTGTTATGCACTTTTACCGGGGCGGCGCCAGCCCGTGCTTGACGCCCCAGTCGAACCAATTATCGACGACCGGTCCGGTGAGGATGATGCCGATACCGCCCGTCAGGGTGGTCAGAACCGCAAACCACCAGGCCCAGCGATGGATCGACTCGGCCGTGGCGTTGAAGCCCATCGTCCAGCGCCAGAACAACGCCGCACGCTCGAGCGCCGTACCACGGTCGACGACCTGCTCGATTTCGCGCTCACCGCCGTAGCGGCTCACGGCCAAGATGGTCGCACCGTGCATGGCGAACAGCAGAGCCGAGCCGTACAGGAACGCGATCGAGAGACAGTGGAACGGATTGTAGTAGAGATTGCCGTACTTGATCGAGAAGTTGTTGGTCCAGTCGAGATGCGGGAAGATCCCGAACGGCGGCGCTTCGCTGAAGCTCCCCATCAACACCGGCTGAATGAAGCCGAGCGAGAAGTACAGGAAGATCGCCGAGGCGAACGCCCACGACACGTGCGTGCCCATGCCGAGCGCGCGAGCGCGGCGATAGGTCCGAACCCACCACAGAACGATCGAGGTGGTCAGGAAGAAGCCGGTCATCAACCACCAGCCGCCTTCCTTGAGCGGCGCGAAGCCGAGGCCATATTCCGGCTTCGGCGGCTCAAGAGCCAGCCAGCAGAAGTTCTTCAGGAACGCGATCGGGCTCCAGTCCACCGAGGCCAACATGTTGAGGCCGATGATCTCGATGGCAACAAACCCGCAGAGCAGGGACGCCACGCCGGTGTAGCCGAGGTAAATCGGTCCCACCTGCGCGTCGCCGATCTTACCCAGCCAGTAGCTGAACGTCGTCTGCGTCTCACGGGCCGAACTCCCGGGCCGTAAGGGTACCCCATGGTGTGCGGCGCTCTGCACCTGCACTTGTGAGAAAATATTCTGATAGGCCATGACAAGACTCTTTCTTGTGACCGGGTTAAATTAGGAGCTCCAGACCGGGAGACGACGCCACCATTCCCACCAATCGGGCCAGGAACCGCCTTCGGACAACACCGGACCGGAGAGCAGCATGCAGACCGCGCTGAAGAAAACGGCACACAGCGCGATGAACAGACCGACGCGATGGATGCCGATGGTGCCGATCGAGTAGCCGACCAGATCGCGGAACACGGTATTCTCATGCTCGGGCGATTTGACGGGTTCGCCGCGGTCGGGATTGGTCGCCGACAGAACCAGGCCGCCATGCAGAGCCAGCGCGAGACACGTCGTGAAGAAGAACGTGATCGCGATCATGTGGGCCGGGTTGTAGTGGAATTGGCCGTACTGATAGCCGGTGTTCGACACCCAATCGAGATGCGTGAAAATGCCGTAGGGGAAGCCGTAGCTCCAGGAACCCATCAGAACCGGGCGGATCACAACCAGGGTCGTGTAAGCAAAGATCGCGAAGCTGAATGCGAACGGGACATGGAAGCCGATACCAAGTTTACGGCAGATTTCGACCTCGCGCAGCGCCCACGACACGAACGCGCACCAGGCGAAGATCGTAACCCACTGCCAAATGCCGCCCTCGGCAAGAGGAGCAAATCCAAGTCCGTATTTAACGTCCGGCGGGTTGACGCTGATCTGCCACAAATTCCAGGTGGGGCCGAGCGCGGTATTCCACAGGATCAGCGCGACGCCGAGGACTGCAAAAAAGACCGTCGCGACCCCAAAGAAACCGACGTAGAAGGGACCAATCCAGAAATCGAGCAGGTCCCCCCCGATAAGCGTTCCGCCGCGAACGCGGTATTTTTTCTCAAAGCTGAGCATTGCCATCGATCGTTCCTCCGCGTGCGAGCCAGGGAATATCCATCGTTCTATCCATCGTAGTTGCCGTCGCCCCCGGAAACGGCCGAGCCCGGCAGGGCGGTCCGTTTCTCGTCCGTTCCGGTGAGCAGTACGTCATGCCATCAGGTGAGCATGCTGAGGGTGATCTCAGCCGTCTTCTTCGCACCATCGAGCCAGTTGAACCGGCTGGTGCTCAGCAGGATGAAGTGGATGATGATGCCGAGCCCGAACAGGAACGTGAACAGCAGAACCAGCGCACGGCGCGGATCAAACAGAAGCCAAATTCGCCACATAGTTGCCTCCCTTTACGACAGATACGTTGCAAAATGCTGGATGCTATCCAGCGCGGTCTTGTAACCGCCAACGGGCGCGAGCCAGGGACGCCACATCCAAGCAAGAATGTGAGCAACCACAGCGACAACGATGAAGAGGAAGAAGCTCGTCACGAAGATCGAGTGGAATTCCTTAGCTTCCGCTTCGGAAAGTCCCGAGATGGAACCGTCACTCATTTGGTACACCTCCTAGTGATGGCCTTTCGGCCGCTCGCCGCCCGAGCGTGGGCGGCAATGAATGCCGTATCGTTTCCGAAACGACAGTGAATTACCGTTTCGTTTCCGAGACGGCGCGTTCCGTCCGGCACCGCCGGACGAAATTCTCGTATTACAAGCCCATGAACGACGAGGTCACCAGAACGCTGGCGGCGTTGCTGGCCTCGCAAAACACCGACTCATGGCTCGCGGACTTCCTCGCGCGCCAAGGCATCGCCCGCGTCACCACGGCCCGGACCAGAAACAGCGCATAGCAGGCGCCGTAGATCACGCGCGATTCCTTGTCAGCACTTTCGGGAAGCAGTTTGAAGCGACGGCCGGTATGGACATATTCGGACATCGATCACTCTCCTGAATGTTGATTTGCGCATATGACACTGCGCAATTTCAGAAAGCATTGTTTTGCCTCAATCACCCTCATGCCGACTGACCTTCCATGAGAGCGCGGGCCTTGGTAACAAAGTCCGTGGTCACCCGCTCTTCGCCGGCACGACGCGCGCTGCTTTCCGCGGCATCGCGCAGCCGTTTGGCCGCCGAAATGCGTACCAGCACCGGATGGCTCTCGAGCACTTCGTCGAGCAGCGCCTTAGCTTCGTCGCTCCAGGCGATTTCCTCGTGCCGACGCGCCGGCGTCGGATCTACCCGATCGAGATCGGCGGCGAGCGGCAGGATATTGAACAAGGCATCGAACAGCGCGTTGCAGACTTCCTGCACCAGATAGGTCGCGCCGGAATAGCCCATGAACGGCGTGCCGGTATGCCGGCGGATCACCGCGCCGGGGAACGACGCCGGAATGTAGATCGCGCGGCTGCCCGCCTCGGCGAGGTACATCCGTTCGTTGTAGCTGCCGAACATGATCAGCGGCGGCTTTTCGCGCACCGCGGCGCGCACCGCGTCGTTGTCGGTCTTCTTGCCGGCCAGCCGCGACACCGCAAAAGTGCAGGGCAGCCCCATCTCGGTCTCGAGGAAATTGCGCACGCCGCGCGCATAGGTCTCGTTGGCGACGATGGCAAAGCTCGCGGTGCCGAAGAAGTCCTGCGTCACCGAGCGCCACAGATCCCACAGCGGCTTGATGGTGGTGTGCTTTTCGCGCTCGATGAACGGCTCGGGATCGAGCCCGAGCAATTCGCCGAGCTTGCGCAGAAATTTGGTGGTGGAATGCAGCCCGATCGGCGCCTGCAGATAGGGCCGCTCCAGCGCTTCGCACAGCATCCGGCCGAATTCGCGGTACATGCAGACGTTGACGTCGGCATTCACCAGCTTCGGGATGTCGGCGAGATGCGTGCCGAGCGGGAATACCATGTTGACGTCGGCGCCGATGCCTTCGATCAGGCGGCGGATTTCCGCGAGATCCGACGGCATGTTGAAGGTGCCGTAGATCGGCCCGATGATGTTGACCCGCGGCTTGACGCCTTCCGCGCGGGGCTTGCGCTCCGGAATCTTCTTGGTGCCGTATTCCTTCCACAGCCAGACGATGGCGCGGTCGGCGCTCTGCCACTGATCCTCGTCGATGGTGCGCGGCAGGAAGCGCTTGATATTGGTGCCTTCCGGGGTGACGCCGCCGCCGATCATCTCGGCGATCGATCCGGTGACCACCACCGCCGGCAGATACGGATCGAGCACGCGGTGCGCGCGCTTCATCGCGCCTTCGGTGCCGGTCTGGCCGAGTTCTTCCTCGCCGAGCCCGGTAACGACGATCGGCAATTCATGCGGCGGCAACGCGTCGGTGTAATGCAGCACCGACGTCACCGGCAGATTTTCGCAGCCCACCGGGCCGTCGATGATCACCTGCAGGCCCTTCAAGGCGGTGAAGGCGTACACCGCGCCCCAATAGCCGCCCGCGCGATCATGGTCGAGGACGAGCATCAGATCATCTCCTCCGACTTACGCTTCTTGGCCATCGCCTCGATCTGCTTCTTGTACTTCTCGCGGAACGGGACGTTGTCCTTCGGCGTGTCTTCCCAGACGCCGGCGGCGTAGCCCTGCCCGACTTCGCCGAAGAAGTCCTTCATCTCGTCGAACCGCGCCTGATTGCCGAGCGCCGCATTGACGACCTGCGCCAGCGAGCCGGCACCGGCGACGCCGAACAGCGGCCGCGCCGAGATCAGGTTGGTGAAGTACAAGGCCGGGATCGCCATCTGCTTGGCCTTCTGCACCACCGGGGTGGTGCCGATCGCCAGCTGCGGCATGAACTCGTCGATCGCCGCGTAGTCCTGCTCCAGCGAGGCGCGGTACTGCACCCGCGCGCCCTTGGCCTCCAACCATTGCCGATCGGCGTCAGACCATTCGGTGCGCGGACAGGCGGTGCCGACATAGGGCACATCCGCGCCGCTCTCGATCAAGAGCCGCGCCACCAACAGCTCCGAGCCTTCATAGCCGGAGACGGTGATGCGGGCGTTGATCGGCTTGGCGGCGAGCGCCGACTTGATCATCGGCAGGAAGCGGTTCTTGGCGGCGTCGATTTTTTCGCGCGACACGTTGCAGGCGGTGCCGATCGCTTCGAGCCAGGCTTCGGTGCCGTCGTGACCGACCGGTGCCGAGCCGACGATCTTGCGGCCGGCGAGATCGAACTGGCGGAAGCTCGCCTTGTAGAACGGGTGAATTGCCGCCACCACCGAGCAATCCAGCGCGGCATAGAGCTCGCGCCATTCGCGGGTCGGCACCACCGGACCGGCGGCAAGGCCGAGCGGCTCCAGCATCATGCCGATGCCGACCGGGTCGGCCGGAAACATTTCGCCGACCAGCGTCACCGTCGGCCGCTCGCTGCGGCCGCCGCGCGGCGCCTGCACCGGACCCTGCTCGACTTCCTTGCGGGCGTATTCCAGCATCGCGCCGGCCAGCACGTCCTTGGCCTCGGCATGGGTCGGCACGCCGAATCCCGGCACGTCGATGCCGATGATGCGCACGCCGTTGATCTCGTTCGGCAACAGATCGAGCGGCACGCCGGACGCGGTGGGCACGCAGAGATTGGTGATGATAATCGTGTCGTAATGCTCGGGGTCGGCGAGCTTGAACACCGCTTCGCGGATGTCCTCGAACAGCTTGCCGGTGACCAGCGTTTCGGAATTGAACGGCACGTAGCCGACGGTGCGGCGCGCGCCGTAGAAATGCGACACGAAGGTCAGGCCATAGACGCAGCAGGCCGAGCCGGACAGGATCGTCGCGGTGCGCCGCATCCGCAGGCCGACGCGAAGCGAGCCGAACGCCGGGCACATGCTCTGCGGCTGGTCGTGCGGCCCTTTCGGATAGTCGGCGGCGTAGCGATCCAGAATGTCGCTCTTGCCGGCGGCATTGGCCGCTGCCTTCATTTCGGCGGCACCCGCATGGCAGCCGAGGCCGTCGGCCTTGGTCGCGGCGACGTTGATCGCCGGCGCCGCGGCGTCCTGCGCTTCGGTGGCGGCGTCGACGTCGATCTCGTCATTGACGACCGAGTCGGCGATCGCTCCGGCATAGCGTGGCAAAACGACGGTCATGTCGAACTCCGCATCATGTTGCTAGTCACGCTGCGTCGTAAACGACTTCGAGGGACGGCTTGTCGAGCACGGCGACGCCGCACATGTCTTCCATGGTGGCGGGTTCGAGCACCACGTCGCGCCCAGTGACGTCGCTGGTGAACAGGCCGAGCAGACCGTCCTGACTGAGCGGCGTCGGACGTACCGGCGGCGCCAGGCCGACATTCTTGGCAAGCTCTTCGAACAAGGGCCCCCATTCGCCGCCCGGCAAGCCGATGATTTCGTAGTTCGCGCTCTTCTTGCGGATGCCGTCGTCGGCCGGAATCGCCGCCAGCACCGGAATGCCGGCAGCCTTGGCGAACGCCTGGGCTTCGCCGGTGTTGTCATCCTTGTTGATGACCATGCCGGCGACGCCGACATTGCCGCCGAGCTTGCGGAAATATTCCACCGCCGAGCAGACATTGTTGGCGACGTAGAGCGACTGCAGATCGTTGGAGCCGACCACGATCACCTTCTGGCACATGTCGCGGGCGATCGGCAGGCCGAAGCCGCCGCACACCACGTCGCCCAGGAAGTCGAGCAACACGTAGTCGAAGCCCCATTCATGGAAGCCGAGCTTTTCCAGCAATTCAAAGCCGTGAATAATGCCGCGGCCGCCGCAGCCGCGCCCGACTTCCGGGCCGCCGAGTTCCATGGCGTAAACGCCGTCGCGTTTGAAGCAGACGTCGCCGATCTTGACCTCTTCACCGGCGAGCTTCTTCTTCGACGAGGTTTCGATGATGGTCGGGCACGCTTTGCCGCCGAACAGCAGCGAGGTGGTGTCGCTCTTCGGATCGCAGCCGATCAGCAGCACCTTTTTGCCCTGCTGCGCCATCATGTAGGACAAGTTTGCGAGGGTGAAGCTCTTGCCGATGCCGCCCTTGCCGTAGATCGCGATGATCTGGGTTTCCTTGGTCACAGGAGTCGTCACCGGAGCCTCCGGCTCGACCGCCGCTTCAGCCCGGAGCGCGTCTTTCATGGTGGCCTGGGGGACGACGTTCATCAGCTCAATCTCCAGTTCAAAACCATCTTCAGACATGCAGCATCTTCAAAAGCGATCCGGTAGGCATCCGGCGCGGCTTTCGCGTCATGGTGATGCGTAATCAATCCATCGAGCGAAAGCCGCCCTGTTTCGATCAAGTCCTTGGTCGCCGCGATATCCGGCGGCTGCCATTCGGCGGCGACCCGGATCCGGGCCTCGCGCATGAATGCCGGCGGAAACGCGAACGACAAAGGATCGCTATAAAAACCAGCCAGCACGATTTCTCCGCCCGCCGCGATGCGCGAAATCAAAGAGTCCAACAATGTCGGATCGCCGCTGACGTCGTAGATGCTTTGGTAGTCCCGCCGGGCGTCGTCCGCGGGATCGATGACGCTATATCCGTCGGCGCCGCCAGCGCGGACTGGGTTCTTTTCCCACACCACCGGCGGCGGATTGCCGAGCGCAACGGCGATCCGCGCCAACAAGCGGCCAAGTACGCCGTGGCCGACAATGCATTCGGGCGGGCGTCCGCCGCGCGCCGCGATGGCGTGATAGGCCGTCGCCGCCAGCGCCAGCAGAATTCCGCGCTCACCCAGGCTCTGATCGAGCGCGATGACGCGCTTCGCTGGGACAACAAGCCGGGACGCCGAGGCGCCGAACAGGCCGCGAACTTCGCCGAAGCACTTTGCGCCGGGCACGAACACCATTTGGCCGGGACGCAAGTCGGTCGCCGAACCAGCTTCCACCACCTCGCCGACCGACTCGTAGCCGGGGACCAGCGGGTAGCCCATTCCGGGAAACGACGGCATGCGGCCCGACCAGAGCAGACGCTCCGTACCGGTACTGACCCCGCTCCAGGCCACATCGACGACGACATCGTCGACAGTCGGAGCCGTTAAAGCCAGCCGATTGACTTCAACATGTTTCGGCTGCTTCAGCACTACCGCGATGGTTTCCATCGCTTACTCCGATTCCATAGGAGCATAGCTTGCCCCCTACCCTGAACTGTCATGCTAACGTGACGGGAGATAGTGTCAAGTCAGATTAACACATTTTCGGAGTACAGCGGCCCGTAATGACGCTTGTGACCAGCGGCATAGCCCCCGGCAGTAACTTGATACCCTCGAAGCCGGCGGCACTAAGCATCTGGTGGAATTGCACAAATGTGCGAGGTTTTCCGCTGCCCATGGCGAGCAAATAGAACGCGAAATAGGCGTCGCCGATCGCTTCGGTGCCGCGCACACCGGTAATCGGTTCCGCCACCACCAGCGTACCGTCGTCCGGAAGCGCGGCGCGGGCCGCCCGCAACAACGTCATCGCCGCGTCGTCGTCGTGATCGTGGATCACCCGGACCAGCGAGATCACGTCGGCGCCTTGCGGCAATGGGTCGGTCAAGAAGCTGCCGCCGATCGCGGTGGCGCGCGACAGCCCGGAGGCGCTGAACCGCGCGGTGGCCTTGGCGGCGACCGCGGGCAGATCGAACAGCAGGCAGTGCAGCTGCGGCGCCTGGGCGGCGACCGCGGCGATGAAGGCGCCATCGCCACCGCCGACGTCGAGCAAGCAGCGATGGGTGCGGAAGGAATAGTTGTGCAGCACCTGCTGGGTGATCATCGGCTGCGACGCCGCCATCAGCGCGGTGTAAGGCGCCACCGCATCGCTGGATAATTCCGCGGTCGCGCCGCCTTTGGCGTAGGGCCAATAGCCGGCGAGTTGGCCGGCGCCGCTCTGGCCGCGCAGCAGCGCCACCGGATCCTGCAGGTCGCCATACAGCATGGCGTGATGCTCGATCATCGCGCTGACGCTGGGATTGCCGTAGAGCTCGGCGCCGAGCTTGCCGAGGCCGTAGCGATCCTGGCTGCGGCGCTGCACCAGGCCAAGCGCGATCGCGGCGTCGAGCAATAGCTGCATCGAGGCGAGCGGCAGCGCCAGTCGCGACGCCAATTCGGCGGCGCCGATCGGACCGGCGGCGAGCTGATCGAGCAGCCGCAGCCGCACGCAGGCCAACAGGATCTGCGAATAGACGAAGCCGGCGCACAGATCGAACAGCGCCCCGGCGCGCTTGCGCGCGATCGGACGGGTCAGCGGAAACACCGCAGCAAATCGTTGAAACCCCGGATTCGACAGCACCGAATCGCGGAATCCCAGCAGCCGGTCACGCAAGCTCATACGAATCCAGAAGGAAGGCGCCACCGGCCAGCCGATCAGCCAGCCGTGGCGATTTGGTGTTAGGCCGCGGACTGCGCGAGCTTGGCCGGGACCAGACGCTTGGCTTCCGACATGATCAGCGAGCGCAGCTCGTTGCCGTTCTCGCACGGCGGCATCGCTTCGATCGCGCCCCGCACCAAACCCTGCAGCCGGAAGATCGCGCCGTCAATGCCGAGCTCGGTCACCGCGCTCGGACGACCGTTGGCGACGTCCTGGCCGACCGGCTTGCCGATCTCGTCCTCATCGGCGGCGGCGTCGCGCAGATCGTCGGCGACCTGATAGGCCTCGCCGATCTTCTCGCCGACCAGCCGCCACGGCTCCGGATCGGCACCGGCCGACGCCGCACCGGCGGCGGTCGCGGCGACGAACAACGCGCCGGTCTTGGAGCGATGATAGTGCGCGAGGTTGATTTCGGATTCGCATTCCCAGGCCTGGCCGGCGACGATGCCGAACGGCACGCCGACCGCCTGCCCGATCGTCATGGTCAACGCGGCGAGCCGCTCCGGCGCGCAGGTGACGCGGGCGATGGTTTGGAACGCCAGCACGATCAGCGCGTCACCGGTCAACACCGCGAGCGGTTCGCCGAACGCCTTGTGCACCGAGGGCCGACCGCGCCTTGTGGCGGCGCCGTCGAAGCAGGGCAGATCGTCATGCACCAGCGAAGCGCAATGCATCAATTCAAGCGCCGCGCCGGCGGCCTCGGTGGCGGCCGGATTGTCCTCGCCGCAGGCCGCTGCGACGCTGTGGCAAAGTCGTGGCCGAACCCGGGCGCCGCGCGGGAACACGGCATAGCGCATTGCCTCGGCGAGCCGGGGCGGGCACCCTGTCACCGCAGCCAGACCGATCGCGTCGGTCAGCGCCCGTTCGATCCGGTTGGTGACGTCCATGGCAGGCTCCCGTGTGAGCAGCGAAGTGTCAATTTGACTTGTCAGGACCGAGTGTAAATATTCATAGACACTTGTCAATGAGATCGGGGAGACTCAAGACCAAATGCTCAGTCCGCGCCTTGCGAAGGATCAAGTGGTCATTGTCGGTGCCGGCATCGCCGGGCTCACCGCGGCGTTCGCGCTGGCCGCCCGCGGCCTCGCGGTGACGGTGCTCGAGCAGGGAACGGCGCCGGGCGGCAAGATGCGGCAGATCGGCATCGGCGGCTCGCGGATCGATTCCGGGCCGACCGTCTTCACCATGCGCTGGGTGTTCGAGGAATTGTTCGCAGCGGCCGGCAAGACTTTTTCCGACCACGTCCGGTTGCGGCCGCTGGATGTGCTGGCCCGCCACGCCTGGGACGAGCACGCGCATCTCGATCTGTTCGCCGACGAGGCGCGCTCGGCCGAGGCGATCGGGGATTTTGCCGGCGCCGCCGAGGCCAAGCGGTTTCAAGCGTTCTGCGCCGACAGCCGGCGGATCTACAAGATTCTCGAGCAGCCGTTCCTGCGCGCCGAAAAGCCCAGCCTCGCCGGGCTGATCGCCGCCGACGGGTTTCGCGGGCTGATCGATCTGCCGAAGATCCGCCCGTTCACCACGATGTGGACTGCGCTCGGCGACTATTTCCACGACTCCCGGCTGCGCCAGATGTTCGGGCGCTACGCCACCTATTGCGGCTCCTCGCCCTATCTGGCGCCGGCCACCCTGATGCTGGTCGCCCATGTCGAGCGCGAAGGCGTCTGGGTGCTGGAGGGCGGCATGCATTCGCTGGCGGTGGCGCTGGCGGATTGCGCCGCCGAGTTCGGCGCCGAGATCCGCTACGAGCAGACCGTGCGGGAAATCCTGACCGCGAATGGCCGCGCCTGCGGCGTGGCGCTGGCCGACGGCGAGCAGATCGAAGCCGACAACGTCATCGTCAGCGCCGATGTGGCAGCGCTTGGCGGCGGGCTGTTCGGTAAGGCCGCGGCCCGCGCCGCGGCGCCGATCGTGCCCTCCAAACGCTCGCTGTCGGCGATCACCTGGAGCCTGGTGGCGAAGACCGAGGGCTTTCCGCTGAGCCGGCATTCGGTGTTCTTTTCCCGCGACTACGCGGCCGAGTTCGAGGACATCTTCGGCCGCGGCGCGGTGCCGAGCGAACCCACGGTCTATGTCTGCGCGCAGGACCGCACCGACGACCAGGCGATGCTGCGCGAAGATGGCGCCGACGAATTGCTGGTGCTGATCAACGCGCCGGCGATCGGCGACCGCTACGCCTTCGGCAAGGCGCAGGTCGAGCGCTATGCGGAGCGCGCGTTCGCCCGGCTTGAGCGTTGCGGTCTACGGATCGCGCGCAATGAGGAGGCCACGCAAGTGACGACGCCTGCGGATTTCAACCGGCTGTTTCCGGCCACCGGCGGCGCGCTGTATGGCCGCGCCTCGCACGGCTGGACCGCCTCGTTCCAGCGCCCCGGCGCCCGCACCAAGATCGACGGGCTGTATCTGGCCGGCGGCAGCACCCATCCTGGACCCGGCGTGCCGATGGCGGCGTTGTCCGGGCGTTCCGCCGCCGCGAGCCTGTTCGCGGACCTGCAACGCGCCCCCGGCACCAAGCCGGTGCTACGCCCGATCACGCCCTGATTCGAACCCTACGGATTCCGAGAAATGCTGCACTGGCCCGACCGACCCACCGCGGAGACCACGTCTGCCGGCTTCAACCTGCCGGTGCCGGACGACGGCTACGCCTGGTGGTAC
Source organism: Rhodopseudomonas palustris BisB18 (assembly GCF_000013745.1). Taxonomy (GTDB): domain Bacteria; phylum Pseudomonadota; class Alphaproteobacteria; order Rhizobiales; family Xanthobacteraceae; genus Rhodopseudomonas_A; species Rhodopseudomonas_A palustris_F. The sequence goes on along the minus strand of NC_007925.1, from coordinate 1,402,661 downwards.
ATCGACGCGCTCAGCGACGACGGCCAAGAGGGCCTCACCATCATCGCCTTCGTAGGCTCGGTGTTCTCGCCGTATTATCGCTTCGCGCGGCGCCGCGGCCCGACCGATCCGCTCAATCATTGCGCGCTCAACGTGGCACTCTATCGCAACACCGGCAATCGCTGGACCATGACCGAGCGCGGCCGTCGCACGGTGGCGCGCAGCGCGCCGTCGCTGGTGATCGGCCCGAGTGATCTTTCGTGGGACGGCAACGCGCTGACCATCAATATCAACGAGGTGACGGCGCCGATCCCGGGCCGGATCCGCGGCCGGGTCCGGGTCATTCCGCGCGCGGTGACCCAGCAGGCGTTCACGTTGAATGCCGAGGGCAATCATCGCTGGTGGCCGATCGCCCCCAGCGCCCGGGTCGAAGTCGAGATGGCGGCGCCGGATCTCGCCTGGCAGGGCGAAGGCTATTTCGACATGAACGCCGGCGATGTGCCGCTGGAACAAGGCTTCACGGTGTGGGAGTGGTCGCGCGCGGCGCTGCGCGACGGCACCGCCATTTTGTACGAGGCCGCGCGGCGCGACGGCACCCGGTTCGACCTCGCGATCAAATTCGACGGCAATGGCGAGATGGAACATTTCGAGGCGCCGGCGCTGGAAAGACTGCAACGCACGCCGTGGCGGGTCGACCGCAGCGCGCGCAGCGAGGCCGGCGCCCGCGTCGTCAAGACGCTGGAGGACTCGCCATTCTACGCCCGCTCGATGATCGCCACCACGCTGTTCGGCGAGCACGCCACCCTGATGCATGAAAGCCTGTCACTCGACCGCTTCAAGATGCCGGTGGTGCAGGCGATGCTGCCGTTCCGGATGCCGCGAAGGGGGTAGCGGAGTTAATACTTAGTGGCCTTCCGCGAGCAAGGCCGTAACCTCTCTTCGCTTGCGGGGCGAGAGGGCGTCGCCGCACCGCTGCGATGAATTTCGACACAAGCCAGGTTTCGGTCGTGCTTTCACGCGCGGCCGTATTGCTGAAGCGATGCACCGTGTCCCGGGCAAGGCGCGGCGCCCTCGGCGCTGCGCCGCCGACCCGGGACCGTACCAACGGCAGCATCCGTAACGGCCCCGGCTCGCAGCGCACCTCGCCGCAAAGAGCGGCGTGGTGTGCTGCGTCCGGGGCACGGTTGGTAGAGATCAGCGAAGACAGAACAGCACCGTGTCCCGGGCAAGGCGCGGCGCCATCGGCGCTGCGCCGCCGACCCGAGACCGTACCAACGGCAGCATCCGTAACGGCCCCGGCTCTGCGGCGCACCACGCCGCAAGCGCGGCGCGCTACGCTGCGTCCGGGGCACGGTTGTTAGAGATCAGCGAAGACAGAACAACACCGTGTCCCGGGCAAGGCGCAGCGCCATCGGCGCTGCGCCGCCGACCCGGGACCGTACCAAAGGCAGCATCCGTAACGGCCCCGGCTCTGCGGCGCACCACGCCGCAAGCGCGGCGCGCTGCACCGCGTCCGGGGCACGTGAGTGATCGGCTATTTTCTAAACGCTGCTCGCCTACTCGTTCTCGATGACGAATTCGACGCGGTCGGCGGCGAAGCGGGAGTGTTTGGTCTGCAGCGGTTCGCCGTCCGGCGCGACGTCGGTGCTGTCGACCACCAGCACCGGGCGGCCGAGTTCGAGATCGAGCCGGCCCGCGTCGCTCGCATCGACGATGCCGGCGGTGACCCGGCTCACACCGCGGCGATAGTCGCGGATGCCGTAATGCGCCAACATCTTGGTCATCGAGCCGGTGCGCTGATAGATCGCGGCGGCGTCGGGAAAGCGCGCCGCCGACAGCCAGGTGGTGCCGACGCAGATCGGCACCCGATCGGCCAAGCGCAACGTCTCCAGCCGCACCAAGGGCGCATTCAGCTTGACGCCGAGCTGCCGCGCCAGATCGCGCGAGGCGATGTCGTCGCTGGAGCCGATCAATTGTCCGCGCGGCTCGCGGCCGCCGGCGCCGACGATCTCGGAGAATCGCGTGCGCGCGTGCAGCGGATAGGAAAGCTTGGAGGCCTGCACATAAGTGCCGCTGCCGCGCGCGGCGCGCACCAGCCCGCGCTCGGCCAATGCCGCCAAGGCGCGGCGCACGGTGTGGCGGTTGACGCGATGCGCCTCCGCAATCTCCACCTCGCCCGGCAATCGCTCGCCGTTGGGATAGGAGCCATCGGCGATGCCGCGCTCGATCGAATCGGCCACCCGCCGCCACAGCGCTACGCCGGAGTCCTGGTCTAACGTCGTCATCGTTGCATCACAGCACAAATCGGCGCGGCCCGCAGCGGCAAATCGCGCGATCGTCATCAAAAGGTCATGGCGCGCAGTTAGAAAGTTGTCTATCGTAACAGACAACTTGGAACCGGCCCCGGACATGACATCACACCCTGCCCCGCACCAGCAGCTGCGCCAGGCCGCCATGGCGGTGCTGGTGCGCGCGTCCGCAATCGAGATCGAAGCCCTGGTCGGCGCGCTGGCGCTGCCGCAGGGCGAGGATCTGCGGCAGCCGGAGAACGGCCTGGTGATGGTGCGCGGCCGGATCGGCGGCGACGGCGCGGCATTCCATCTCGGCGAGGCCACGGTGTCGCGCGCCGCGGTGCGGCTGGACGATGGCGCGGTCGGCTACGGCTACACGCTGGGCCGCGACCGCCACAAGGCGCGGCTGATCGCGCTGTGCGACGCGCTGCTGCAGACCGACCATGCCGACGAAATCGAAACCCAGGTGCTGGCGCCGCTGCGCGCCGGCATCGCCGCCGACAACGCCCGCCGCGCCGAACAGACCGCGGCGACCAAGGTGGATTTCTACACGCTGGTGCGCGGGGAGTGATGAACATGACTACGGTGGCCGAACTGCCCGCGGGCTTTGCCGACAAGGTGACGTCGGCGCAATCCACTTTCCGTTCGGTGATGGACGCGATGGCGCGGCCGGGGCGGATCTGCCGGGTCGCGGCCGCGCTCACGGCGCCTTCGCCGCTGATGCCCGCGGTGGCGGCGATCGCGCTGACGCTGTTCGATCACGACACCCCGATCTGGCTCGACGCAGCGATCGCGGGCCATCGCGATGTCGGCCAATGGCTGAAATTCCACTGCAGCGCCCCGGTGGTCGAGGATGCTTCAGTGGCGAGCTTCGCGCTGATCGCCGATTCGGCACAGATGCTTCCGCTGGAGCGCTTTGCGCTCGGTTCGAATGATTATCCCGACCGCTCCACCACGCTGATCCTGCAGGTCGAGAGCTTCACCAACGGCCCGGCGCTCGAACTCAGCGGTCCCGGCATTCGCGGCACCGCGGAGTTGGCGGCGACGATCTCGCCGGATCTGGTCGCGCAACTCGCGTGCAACCGCGCGCTGTTTCCGCGCGGCGTCGATCTCGTACTGGTCGCGGGCAGCGAGGTGGTGGCGCTGCCGCGCACCACGCGGCTCACCGCAAAGGGAGGCTAGAGCATGTATGTCGCGGTCAAAGGCGGCGAACGCGCCATCGACAACGCGCACCGGCTGCTAGCGCATCAGCGCCGCGGCGAACGCGCGGTGCCGGAAATCTCGCTGGAGCAAATCTCCGAACAGCTCAGCCTCGGCGTCGACCGCGTCATGGTCGAGGGCTCGCTGTATGACCGCGAACTCGCAGCACTTGCGATCAAACAGGCGCGAGGCGATCTGATCGAGGCGATCTTCCTGCTGCGCGCATTCCGCGCCACCCTGCCCCGGTTCGGTGTGACCTTGCCGCTCGACACCGGCGCGATGGCGGTGCGGCGGCGGATCTCCTCGACCTTCAAGGATATTCCCGGCGGCCAGATTTTGGGCCCGACCTTCGACTACACCCACCGGCTGCTCGATCCGCAACTGGCGGAGAGCTCGGAGCCGGAAGCGCCCGCGACCGGAGTGGTGGCGAATGAACCGATGCCGCGGGTCACCGACATTCTCGGCCGCGACGGGCTGATCGAGCCGTCGCCCGCGGCGGACGACGATGCGCCGGTCGGCGACCTCACCCGCGAACCGTTGAGCTTTCCTGCAGAGCGCGATCTGCGCTTGCAGAATCTGGCGCGCGGCGATGAAGGATTCTTGCTGTCGCTGGCCTACTCGTCGCAGCGCGGCTACGGCCGCAACCATCCGTTCGCCGGCGAGATCCGGTTCGGCGAGGTCGAACTGGAGTTCTTCGCCGAAGACGCCGGCTTCAGCGTGCCGCTCGGGCCGATCGCGCTGACCGAATGCCAGATGGTCAATCAGTTCAAGGGCTCGGCCACCGAGGCGCCGTGCTTCACCCGCGGCTATGGGCTGGCGTTCGGGCAGAGCGAGCGCAAGGCGATGGCGATGGCGCTGGTCGACCGCGCGCTGCGCGCCCGCGAGTTGGGCGAAGAAGCCGAGGCGCCGGCGCAGGACGAGGAATTCGTGATGTCGCATTCCGACAATGTGCAGGCCACCGGCTTCGTCGAACATCTCAAGCTGCCGCATTATGTCGACTTCCAGTCCGAGCTCGGGCTGCTTCGCCGGCTGCGGCAGGATTTCGAGGACAGAGCGGCCGACGCGCCGTTGCAGGAGGCCGCGGAATGAACGCGCCGACGTATAATTTCGCCTATCTCGACGAAGGCACCAAGCGGATGATCCGCCGCGCCATCCTGAAGGCGATCGCGATCCCCGGCTATCAGGTGCCGTTCGCCAGCCGCGAAATGCCGATGCCCTATGGCTGGGGCACCGGCGGCGTGCAGGTGACCGCCGCGATCCTCGGCCCGCAGGATGTGTTGAAGGTGATCGACCAGGGCTCGGACGACACCACCAACGCGATCTCGATCCGCAAGTTCTTCGCCAAGACCGCGGGCGTCGCCACCACCACGCGCACCGAAGAAGCCAGCGTGATCCAGACCCGGCACCGGATTCCGGAAGCGCCGCTGCATGCCGGGCAAGTGCTGGTGTATCAAGTGCCGATCCCGGAGCCGCTGCGCTACCTCGAGCCGCGCGAGACCGAGACGCGGCGGATGCACGCGCTCGGCGAATACGGGTTGATGCATGTGAAGCTCTATGAAGACATCGCCAAGTTCGGCCACATCGCCACCGCCTATGCGTATCCGGTGAAAGTGGCGGGGCGCTACGTGATGGACCCGTCGCCGACGCCGAAATTCGACAATCCGAAGATGAATGATTGCGAGGCGCTGCAATTGTTCGGCGCCGGCCGCGAGAAGCGGATCTACGCAATTCCGCCTTATACGCAGGTGGTGTCGCTGGATTTCGAGGATCACCCGTTCACCCGCTATCGCCAGGACGCGCCGTGCGCGCTGTGCGGCGCGGAGGATTCCTATCTCGATGAAATCGTCACCGACGATCAGGGCAGCCGGATGTTCGTCTGCTCCGACACCGATTATTGCGAGACCCGGCAGCGCGACGGTCATGTCGGCAGCGAAAGTGCGCCGAACAAGGAGCACGCCCATGACTGATACTCATAGCGATCAGCCGCTGTTGGTGGCCGAGGGGCTGGCGAAATCCTACGGCCATCTTCAGGCCTGCCGCGACGTCTCGTTCAAGCTCTATCCCGGCGAAGTGCTGGCGATCGTCGGCGAGAGCGGCTCCGGCAAGTCGACGCTGTTGCAGCTGTTGTCGGCGCAGTTGGCGCCGAGCGCCGGCAAAGTGTCGTACCGGATGCGCGACGGCGTGCTGCGCGACCTCAACGCGCTCGGCGAAGCCGAACGGCGGTTTCTGTTCCGCACCGACTGGGGCTATGTGCATCAGGACCCGGCGATGGGACTGCGGATGGCAGTGTCGGCCGGCGCCAATGTCGGCGAGCGGCTGATGGCGATCGGCTGGAACAATTACGGAAAGATCCGCGACGCCGCCTCCACCTGGCTCGCGCGCGTCGAGATCGCGCTGGAGCGCATCGACGATGCGCCGAAGACTTACTCCGGCGGCATGCGGCAGCGGCTGCAGATCGCGCGAAATCTCGTGACCGCGCCGCGACTGGTGTTCATGGACGAGCCGACCGGCGGGCTCGACGTCTCGGTGCAGGCGCGGCTCTTGGACCTGATGCGCGGGCTGGTCGGCGAATTGGGGCTGTCGGCGGTGGTGGTGACGCATGATCTCGCGGTGGCGCGGCTGCTGTCGCATCGGGTGATGGTGATGAAAGACGGCCGCGTGATCGAGACCGGCTTGACCGACCAGGTGCTCGACGATCCGCGCGAGCCCTATACGCAATTGCTCGTCTCTTCGATTCTGCCCGCGTGAGGTCCCGATGCCCGTGATGATCGAAATCTGCAACGCCGCGAAAACCTTCACCATGCATCTGCAGGGCGGGGTGCGGCTGCCGGTGGTGCGCGACGCCACCTTCTCCGTCGCCGCCGGCGAATGCGTGGTGCTGTCGGGGCCGTCCGGCGCCGGCAAATCCTCGATCCTGAAAATGATGTTCGGCAATTATCGCTGCGACTCTGGCTCGATCGACATCCTGCATGATGGCGCGCGGATCGATCTCGCGAAGGCCGAGCCGCGGCAGATCCTGCAGATCCGCCGCTCCACGATCGGCTATGTCAGCCAGTTTTTGCGCGCGGTGCCGCGGGTGTCGGCGCAGGACGTCGTCGCCGAGCCGCTGCTCGCCACCGGCGTGCCGCGCCAAGAGGCGCGCGAGCGCGCCGGCGCGCTGCTCGGCCGGCTGAATATTGCGGAGCGGCTGTGGTCGCTGCCGCCGGCGACGTTCTCCGGCGGCGAACAGCAGCGCGTCAACATCGCCCGCGGCTTCATCTCGGAGTTTCCGATCCTGCTGCTCGATGAGCCGACCGCCTCGCTCGACGCCGCCAACCGCGAGATCGTGGTCGAGCTGATCGACCAGAAAAAGCGCGACGGCGTCGCCATGGTGGCGATCGTCCATGACGACGAGATCCGCGCCCGCATCGCCGATCGATTGATCGACGTCACCACATTCGCCGCCGCGGCGTGAAGGACCATTCGAATGACGACGCCTATGACTGAACTTCTCGGCAATGCCAGGATCGTGCTGGCCGATCGCGTCATCGACCGCGGCTGGGTCGCCATTGATAATGGCCGCATCGCCGAATTCGGCGAAGGCCCCGCCCCGCGCGGCAGCGTCGATTGCGGCGGCGACTTGCTGATGCCCGGCCTGATCGAATTGCATACCGATCATCTGGAGATGCATTATCTGCCGCGGCCCAAGGTGCAGTGGGATCCGGTGGCAGCGGTGGTGTCGTATGACGGGCAACTGGCAACCTGCGGCATCACCACGGTGCTGGATTCGCTGCGGGTGTGGCGCGAGGAAGGCGCCGACGACGTCGACGGCCAGGCCGTCATTCTCGCCGAAGCCATCGCCGCCGCGCGCGACGCCAATCTGTTGCGCGCCGAGCATTATCTGCATCTGCGCTGCGAAATCCCGATGCCGAACGTGGTGCAGGAAGCCAAAGAACTGATCGACCGCCCCGACGTGCGGCTGATGTCGCTGATGGACCACACCCCGGGCCAGCGCCAGTTCCGCGACGAAGGAAAGCTGCGCGATTACTATCGCGGCAAGGGCGCCGGCAAGACCGACGCCGAGCTCGACGTGATGTTCGCGCGACGGCTCTACTGCAAGGAAAACTACGCCGAGGCCAATATGCGCGCGATCGTCGCGTTGGCGCATCAGCATGAGATTCCGCTGGCCAGCCACGACGACACCACCGAGGAGAACGTCGCCGATGCGCTGCGCGACCGGGTTTCGGTGGCGGAATTCCCCACCACGCTGGAAGCCGCGCGCGGCTTGCACGAGGCCGGCATCGGCATTTTGATGGGCGCGCCGAACGTGGTGCGGGGCGGCTCGCATTCCGGCAACATCGCCGCGATCGATCTCGCCCGCGAGGGCCTGTTGGACATTCTGTCGTCGGACTACATTCCGTCGAGCCTGCTGATGGCGGCGCTGCAACTGCCGCAGCGCGTCGCCGCGATCAATCTTGCCGCCGCGGTGCGCACCGTGACCAAGGCGCCGGCCGAAGCCGTCGGGCTCAACGATCGCGGCGAGATCGCGATCGGCAAGCGCGCCGATCTGATCAGGGTCCACGTCGCGCACGAGGTGCCGGCGGTGCGCAGCGTCTGGCGCGAGGGGCATCGGGTGGCGTGAGCGACCTTTTCACCAGCGCCGAACAAGCAGCAGCGCCGATCGGCCCCGGCCATTTCATCGCGGTGGTCGGCCCCAGCGGCGCCGGCAAGGACACGCTGATCGCGCTGGCGCGTGCGGCGTGCAGCCCCGAGGTGCTGTTCCCGCGCCGCGTAGTGACGCGCGCGGCCTCGGCCTATGAGGACAACGACGCGCTGACGCGAGAGGCGTTTGATGGAGCATTGGCGCGCGGCGCCTTCGCGCTCAATTGGGACGCCCACGGGCTGCGCTACGGCCTGCCGGCGTCGATCGATGAGGCGATCCGCGCCGGCCGCAGCGTGGTGATCAACGTGTCGCGCGCGGTGCTGCCGACGATCCGCAAGACTTACGCGCACGTCACCGTGGTGCTGATCACCGCGCCGCCGGAGGTTCTGGCGGCGCGGCTGGCGGCAAGAAAGCGGCCGAGCGACGGCTCGCTCGCCGAGCGGCTGCAGCGCGCGGTGAGCGTCGCCGACGTCGCGGCGGATCTGACCATCGTCAATGTCGGCCCGCCCGAGCAGCACGCGCGTGAGCTGCTGGAGGTGATCAAGCGCGGGTGATCTTGGGCGTCATCAAGCGCGGCTGATCTCGATTGTGGCTCCGAAATGAGAGCGTGCCCCGGACGCGGCGCTTGCAGCGGTCGAGATTTGGCCCGTAACGGTCCCGGCTCACGGCGCCGCGCAAAGGGCGCGGCTCCGCGTCCGGGACACCAGGCCGGATCCTGGGCTGCTGACATACGGCCGTAACACAAATCTCATTGCATCGGCGTTGGCTGAGCCGTTCGCGCGGTTCGCGTCTCCTATGATGGTGCAGTCCCAATGCAGTCCGACGTTCCTGACGCGCAACGACTTCCGATCGATCCCGAGCTGCCGCTGCTGGCGCCGCCGCAGCCGATTCCTGGGCTGGTGTGGGCGTTCCGGATCGACGCCGACGGCCGCCCGCAAGCGCTGCCGGTGGACCGGCCGATCGAGACGGCGCAGGACGGCTTGCTGTGGCTGCATTTCAACCTGACCGATGCGCGGGCGCTGCAATGGCTCGGCTCCGCGGCGCCGGCGCTGCCCGAGGAGGCCCGGGCGCTGCTGCTGTCGAAAGACACCTATCAGCAACTGCACGCCAGCGACGACGGCGCCTATGGGGTGATCGCCGACCTGTTGCGCGAGATCGGCGGCGCCACCGAAGACACCGGCTATCTGCGCTTCGTGATGAGCGAGCATCTGCTGATCAGCGGCCGGCATCGCGCGCTGTGCGCCGCCGACGCCACCCGGCGGGCGCTGGAAAACGGCTGCCGGATCGACAGCGTGGCGGAGCTGTTCGAAACCATCGTCGAGAACGTCGCCGCCACCATGGAGCGGGTGATCGACCGGCTCGCCGAGGCGCTCGACGACATCGAGGAAGAGGTGCTGTCGGAGGAGGAAGCCGATCTGCGCAAAGGCCTCGGCCAGGTGCGGCGGACCTGCGTGCGGCTGCATCGGCAATTGTCCGGCCTGCAGCAGCTGTTCCATCGGCTGGAGGAGAAGGACACCTCCGGGCTGAAGCCGGCGCTGCAGATCGCCGCCGGCAAATTGGCGCAGCGGCTCGACGGCCTCGACCGCACCATCATCGAGATGCGCGACCGCAGCCGGCTGTTGCAGGAAGAGCTGCAGCTGAAGATCGAGGAACAGGGCAACAACAGCCTGCGGGTGCTGTCGGTGTTGACCGCGCTGTTGATGCCGCCGACCCTGGTCACCGGGATCTTCGGCATGAACAGCAGGGGATTGCCGTTTGCCGACAGCGACGCCGGGTTCTGGTGGGCGGCGGCGCTGATCTGCATGGCGTCGCTCGCCGCTTATCTGATCCTGCGGCGGATCGGCATCATCCGGTAGCGACGCGCTACGCCGCGAGATCCCACAGCGACGGCGAGCCGCGCAGCAGCACGCTGCGCCCGGTCGGCGTGATGCGCGCGCCGTCGTCGTCCTCGGCCGCCAGCCCGAGCGCGATCAACTCGGCCAGCGCCCAGCCGTTCATCGCCCGCCGCCGCTGCACTGCCGGCAGCCGCAATGCGCGCAGCGTCTCCCAATGATCCGGGGCGAGGCTGCATCCGATCTCGGTGGTCATGTCGTTCCGCCTTCAGTGCGTGGAGTGCTGCGGGCTTGATACGGGTGGTAGATGAATAGGGTGCGACCGCTTTGCGGCGGGACCTTGAAATCCGCGCCGCGCAATGTGATCGACACCATGGGAACCTGACCTGAAGCTTGCCGGCCCGCAGCGCAACGCGACGGACTGCTCCCAGATCACGCCGGTGTCCCGGACGCGGTGTGGCGCGTCAGCGCCGCACCCGCGATCCGGGACCGTTCGGAAGGCAGCGTTCAGGACCGAATGCCACGATCCGTCAAGGTCCCGGGTCTGCGGAGCAGCGCTTCGCGCGGCACCTCGCCCGGGACACGGCTTGTTTTGGAGATCTGTGCAGCAGCGCTTCGCGCTGTGCCCGGACACGAGGCTGATTGCGTAGCGCGCGCGCCTCACACCGAGGAATTCAGCTTCAGCCCGATCATGCCGGCGACGATCAGCAGCAGGCACAATAGCCGCACCGGGTCGGCGGATTCGCCGAACATCACCATGCCGACCACGATGGTGCCGGCGGCGCCGATCCCGGTCCACACCGCATAGGCGGTGCCGAACGGCAGCGATTTCAGCGCCACCGCCATCAAGGCGAAGCTGGCAAGAATCGCCAGCGCGGTCGCTGCGGTCGGCCAGAACCGCGTCAGCCCGTCGGAATATTTCAGCCCCATCGCCCAGGCGATTTCCAACAGCCCGGCTGCGAAGAGCGCAAGCCAGCCGTTCAAGGCGCGCGCGGGCCCGGCGGAAAGCTCAGCACCGCATATTGCGCGTAGCCGCGATACGGCCGCTCGAACCGCAACGTGGCGCCGCGGGCGTCGGCGAAGCGCTGCAGCGTGCGGGCGAGATCGTCGCGCGGGGTGACGTCGAACAGCGCCAGCCAGCGCCGCAGCGCGGTGCGGGCCCAGCGCGGCAGGCCGTGCTGATCGCCGAAATCGACGATGTGGACGCTGCCGCCGGGCGCCAAATGATGCGCCGCGGCCTCGACCACGCGCGGCCAGTCGGCGATCATCGACAGGCAGTAGGAAATCATCACGTGATCGAAGGCGCGGACGCCGAACATCCGCCGCGGATCGAACGCGGTGGCGTCGCCATGCGCCACCCGAACCCGGTCGCTGCGGCCGTCGCGGGCAATCGCCGTGATCGCCGAAGTCAGCATTTCGGTGGACACGTCGAGGCCGAAGAATTTGGCTTCCGGATAGCGCCGCGAGGCGACCACCAGATTGCGGCCGGTGCCGCAGCCGATCTCCAGCACGCGCGCGCGGGGCGCCGGCTTCAGGCGTTCGATCATGTGGTCGCGGCCGAGCAGGTAGTAACGCCGGGTCGCATCATAGATGTGGCGCTGCCAGCGATACATCCGGTTCATGCGCTGCGTCGCGTCGACCGGCCAGGCGGCATTGACGCCAATTTCGGGCTGAAATGCGGACATCGTTGCACCTCATCATGTGTGGGGTTGCGCAATCCTTGCGATGTTTGCGCGACAGCGGTGTGACAACCGCGGCGGGAAAAGTCGCGCGTTGTCGCAAAACTGCATTGCACCGCGGATATTTTCTGCAGATTGCCGATTCGAGGGCCGCATGAATACGCACTTGATCGCGGACGCCGTCCGCAACAGCCGAAGCCGCGATGAGTCGACCCTCTGGGACAAGTTATTCGCGTTCTGGTTTCGCCGCCTGGTTTACACTCAAATCTGGGAAGACCCCGAAGCCGACCTCGCCGCGCTGCAATTGCCGGTGGGGTCGACCATCGTCACGATTTCATCCGGCGGCTGCAACGCGCTGTCGTATCTCACGGCGCGGCCGGCGCAGGTGTTCGCGGTCGACCTCAACGAGGCGCATCTGTCGCTGTTGAAGCTGAAGCTGGCCGGACTGCGGGCGTTCTCGCGCTACGGCGATTTCTGGCAGTTCTTCGGCGAGGGCGCCTCGGAGACCAATAGCGAACTGTATCGCACCAAGCTGCGGCCGCAGCTCGACGCCGAGGCCCGCGAATTCTGGGACAAGCGCAACGTGCTCGGCCGGCCACGGCACGCTTACTTCACCGACGGCTTCTATCGCCACGGCGTGCTCGGCCGCTTCATCGGCATGACGCACGTGCTGGCGAAGGCGGCGCGGATCGACCTCGCAGCGCTGCTCGACGACGACCGCGAGGCGCCGGCCCGGGTCGAGGCGCTGGCGCGGCTCGACCGGCTGTTCCATTCGGCATTGGCGCGGTTCATCACCAGGACGCCGGCGCTGTTGTTCAGCCTCGGCATTCCGCCGCAGCAGCGCGACCTGTTGGGCGGCAATTCGCCGCTCAACGAGGTGCTGCACGAACGCTTGCTCAAGCTGATCAACGTGCATCCCAACGACACCAATTACTTCGCTTGGCAGGCGCTGAGCCGGCGTTATCCGGGCCCCGGCGATGCCTGCCTGCCGCCCTATCTGCAAGCCGGCCGGTTTGCCCAGATGCGGGGCGGCGCCGGCCTGGTCATTCCGGTGCACGCCAATCTGCGGGTGTTCCTGGAAAGCCTGCCGGCGAACCAGATCGACGCCGTGGTGCTGCTGGATTCGCAGGACTGGATGGCGCCCGACGAGATCCGGGCGCTGTGGAATGCGATCGATCGCACCGGCAGCGACAAGGTCCGGGTGATCTTCCGCACCGCCGGCGCCGACTCGCCGCTGGAGGGCGAGGCGCTGGCGTCGTTGCGCGAAGTCTGGCATCGCGACGAGGCGCGCAGCGCGATCGGCTTCGCCCACGACCGCTCCGGCATCTATGGCGGCTTCCACTGCTATCAGCGGATCTGAACGCGTCGCGGTGCCGGATTGCACGCTACGATAGGCAAGCGCGCGGTTGAAGGTCCGCGCGAGGCATGCTCGCGGCTGCAATCCGCGCCGGACTACGCGGTTGTCGCAAATGAGTCACATGCGACCGATAACTGATGCGACCTGAATTGTCCGGTCTGCCGGTCTGTATCTTGAGGTCGTCGATGAAATTGTCTCGCTGGGTGTTCGCGCTGGTTGCCGTGCCGCTGTTGCTGCAGCCGGCCAAGGCGGCGGATGTGATCTGCTACAATTGTCCGCCGGAATGGGCGGACTGGGCCTCGATGCTGAAGGCGATCAAGACCGACCTCGGCTATGACATCCCGCACGACAACAAGAATTCCGGCCAGGCGCTGGCGCAGATCCTCGCCGAAAAGGCCAACCCGGTCGGCGACATCGGCTATTTCGGCGTCACCTTCGGCATGAAGGCCAAGACGCAGGACGCGCTGGAGCCCTACAAGCCCGCGCATTGGGACCAGGTCGATGCCGGCCTGAAGGATCCCGACGGCTATTGGACCACGATCCATTCCGGCACGCTCGGACTGTTCGTCAATAAGGATGCGCTCGGCGGCAAGCCGGTGCCGAAGTGCTGGAAGGACCTGCTGAAGCCCGACTACAAGGGCATGGTCGGCTATCTCGATCCGTCCTCGGCGGCGGTCGGCTATGTCGGCTCGGTCGCGGTCAATCTCGCGCTCGGCGGCTCCGCGAGCGATTTTTCGCCCGCGATCAATTTCTTCAAGGACCTGCAGAAGAACCAGCCGATCGTGCCGAAGCAAACCTCCTACGCCCGCGTGGTGTCGGGTGAGATCCCGATCCTGTTCGACTACGACTTCAACGCCTATCGGGCGAAATATTCCGAGGCCGGCCATTTCGAATTCGTGATTCCCTGCGAAGGCTCGGTGGTGTTTCCCTATGTCGTCGGTCTGGTGAAGAACGCGCCGGACAAGGACAAGGCCAAGAAGGTGATGGACTATCTGTTGTCCGACAAGGGCCAGGCGATCTGGACCAACGCCTATCTGCGCCCGGCGCGCAAGATCGCTCTGCCGGAAGCGGTGAAGGCCAAGTTCCTGCCGGACAGCGATTACGATCGCGCCAAGAGCGTCGATTGGGGCGAGATGGAAACCGCGCAAAAGGGCTTCGTCGAACGCTATCTCGCCGACGTCCACTGATTGCTCCACGTTGCGCCCCCGGCGTTGAGCGCGGGGGCGCCAGGATTCTGATGTCACACCGTTCGTTTGTCTGGATTTGCCTGTTGCCGCTGGCGGTGGTGACCGCGGCGTTCTTTCTGCTGCCGATGGCGCACCTGGTGCTGACCGGCGCCGAGGGGCCGCGCGGCCTTGAAGGCTATTTCGCCATCGTCACCGAACCGCGCTACCGCACCACGCTGATCAACACCGTGGCGCTCGCCGCCGCGACCACTCTTGCCACACTGGCGATCGCAACCGTCGCCGGCATGTTCCTGCAACGCCATCGCTTCCCCGGCCGCGCCGTGCTGATCGCGATGCTGACCTTTCCGCTGGCGTTTCCCGGCGTGGTGATCGGCTTCCTGATCATCCTGCTGGCCGGCCGGCAGGGCCTGATCGGCGACATCTCGAACAGATTGATCGGCGAGAAGCTAGTGTTCGCCTATTCGATCCAGGGGCTGTTTCTCGGCTATCTGTATTTCTCGATTCCGCGGGTGATCCTGACCATCATGGCGGCGGTGCAGAAGCTGGACACCCGGCTCGAGGAAGCCGCGCGTTCGCTCGGCGCCAGCCCCTTCGCGGTGCAGCGCGACGTGGTGCTGCCGGCGCTGGTGCCGGCCTTCATCGCCTCGGGCGCGATCGCGTTTGCCACCGCGATGGGCGCGTTCGGCACCGCCTTTACGCTCGCCACCAACATCGACGTGCTGCCGATGCTGATCTACACCGAGTTCACGTTGGCGGCGAATTTCTCCACCGCCGCGGCACTCTCGGTCGGGCTCGGCCTGATCTCCTGGGCGATGCTGGCGCTGGCGCGCTCACTCAGCGGCGGCACTGTCGCCGCGACCGGATAGCCGATGCGCGACCGCCTGATCTTTACCGGACAATTGCTGTTCACCCTGCTGGTCGCCGGCTTCCTGGTGGTACCGGCGCTGCTGTCGATCTCGGCCGGGGTCACGGAGAACTACTTCCGCGGCATCTCCTCGGGCCTGACGCTGCGGTGGGTGATCCAAGTGTTCGATCTGTATTCGGACACGATCCTGCTGTCGTTCGTGATCGCATTCGCGACGCTGGCGGTGACGCTGCTGGTCGGGGTGCCTGCCGCCTATGCGCTGCATGTGCGCGGCGGTACGCTGTCGCGGCTGATCGAGGAGATCATCACGCTGCCGCTGGCGATTCCCGGCCTCGCCATCGCGCTGGCGCTGCTGCTCGCCTATGGCGGGTTCGGCGGCTTCCGGCGCTCCTGGCTGTTCATCCTGGTCGGCCATGTGGTGTTCACCATGCCGTTCATGGTGCGCTCGGTGATGGCGGTGTTCGCCACCATCGACATCAAGACGCTGGATGAGGGCGCGGCGTCGCTGGGGGCGGCGCCGTGGCGGCGCTTCGTCGATATCATCGTGCCGAATGCGCGGCCGGGGATTCTCGCCGGCGCGCTGATGGTGGTGACGCTGTCGCTCGGCGAGTTCAACCTGACCTGGATGCTGCACACGCCGATGACCAAGACGCTGCCGGTCGGTCTCGCCGACAGCTACGCGTCGATGCGGCTCGAGGTCGCCTCCGCCTACACGCTGATTTTCTTCATCATGATTGTCCCGCTGCTGGTGGCGATGCAGATGTTTGCCGACGAGGGACGTGACAGATGACCGCGATCGATGGCCACGGTTCGGCGGTGCGGGTCGAAGCCTGCGGCAAGACCTTCACCGACGGCACCCGCGCCTTGCTGCCGGCGACGCTCGACATCGCCCGCGGCGAAACCTTGGTGCTGCTCGGACCAAGCGGCTGCGGCAAGACCACGATGCTGCGGATCATCGCCGGGCTGGAGCAGCCCGACGCCGGCGGCCGGGTGCTGTTCGACGGCGCCGACATGACCCGCGTGCCGATCGAGCAGCGCAATGTCGGCATGGTGTTTCAGTCCTACGCGCTGTTTCCCAATATGAGCGTCGCCGACAATATCGGCTACGGCCTGAAGATCCGCGGCGTCGGCAAGGCCGAGCGCGCGGCGCGGATCGCCGAACTGGTGGCGCTGACCAATATCGGCGGGCTGGAAAATCGCCGCATCGAGCAGCTCTCCGGCGGCCAGCGGCAGCGCGTCGCGCTGGCCCGCGCGGTCGCCATTCGCCCCGGCATCCTGTTGCTGGACGAACCGTTGACCGCGCTCGACGCCGCGCTGCGCGACCGGCTGCGCGGCGAACTCAACCGCCTGCTGCGCTCGCTGGGCATCACCGCGATCTACGTCACCCACGACCAGGCCGAGGCGATGGAGCTCGGCGACCGCATCGTGGTGATGCGCCACGGCGCGATCGCGCAGATCGGCACGCCGCGCGAGATCTATTTCGCGCCGCAGAGCCGCTTCGTCGCCGAATTCGTCGGCGCCGCCAACATCATCGAGGGCGCGGTCGATAACGGGCTGCTGCAGCTACCGGGCGGCTCGGTCGCGGTCGCCGCTTCCGGGATGCGCGCCGCCGCGGTGGCGATGATCCGCCCGGAGACCATCCGGATCGTCGATCCGGCGCAAGCCGCGCTCACCGGCATCGTCGACAGCGTCGCCTTCGTCGGCGATCGACAGCGCATCGTGGTGCGCGGCGCGGCCGACAAGCCGCTGGCGATCGACGCGCCGAACACGATCGAGGTGAAGTGCGGCGAGCGGGTCGGGCTTTCGATCGCCGCCGACGCGGTGCGGCTGTTGCCGGACGACGCCGCCATCCCCCACAGCAACGGACAATAATAATGGCCAAGCCGGTTCTGATCGCTCAGATTTCCGATCTGCATATCAAGGCCGAGGGGCAGCTCGCCTATGGCCGGGTCGACACCGCCGCCGCACTGGCGCGTTGCGTGGCGACGTTGAACGCGCTCACGCCGCGGCCCGACCTGGTGGTGATCTCCGGCGATCTCGCCGACACGCCGACGCCTGAGGAATACGATCACCTGAAGCGGCTGTTGGCGCCGCTGCAGATTCCGTTCGTCGCGGTGCCCGGCAATCACGATTCCCGCGAGCTGATGCGCGCGGCCTTTGCGGGCTTGCCGGACCACGGCGCGCTGAACCAGACCCTGCAGGTTGAGGGACTGCAGATCGTGGCGCTGGATTCCAGCCTGCACGGCAAGCCGGAGGGCGAGTTGGAGGCGGCCACGCTGCAATGGCTCGACGCCACGCTGGCGGCGTCAGCGCAGCGCCCGGCGCTGGTGTTTTTGCATCACCCGCCGTTCAAGGCCGGGATCTGGCACATGGATCGCCAGAACCTGCGCAACGCCGACGCGCTGGCGGCGGTGATCGGCCGCTATCCGCAGGTCCGGCTGGTGGCCGCCGGGCATGTCCATCGCGCGGTGCTGACGACGTTCGCAGGCGTCGCGGCGACGATCTGCCCCGCCCCCAATCACGCGGTGGCGCTTGATTTGGCGGAATTGAACGCGCCGTCCTTTGCGGTCGAGCCGCCGGCGTTTCATCTGCACGCCTGGATCGCCAACGGGGACGACGGCCGCCTCGTCACCCATAGCGTGCCGATCGGCCAATTCGACGGGCCGCATCCGTTCTTCGGGCCGGACGGCAAATTGCTGTGACGCCGCGAGACGCGTAGCGCCGGTGGCGGACAACGCCGTCCGCGTCACCGGTTGAGTGCTAGCTCTTGCCCTTGCCCTTCTGCTCGCGGCCGATACCGGCGACCAGCAGATAGGCCACCACCAGGCTCGCGACATTGAATGCGGCATAGCGGATGCCGTCCGGCGAGAACCCGAACTGGGTTCGCGCGATATATTCCACGGCCGCGGCGACGATCAGGGCACCAACGCCCGCCAGCGCCAGATAGCCCCAGGATTTCGGCGAGAGTTTCGGCAGCGAGATTTTCGGCATGGTATGATTATGCCCTTTGCGCATTGGTAGCAGCTAGCCGGACCGGTCGGGCCCGCTCGAAACATACACCTAACGGGAACCAGTCGCGCCAGGTTCCATCAGCTTGCAAATAGCGTCGGCTCCAGGCCAATGACCATAGAGGGTTACCTCCGCACAGGCCAGCACGTCCGGCGCTCGCCTCGGAGTTTGACGAGTCCGCCGCCGCGCAGTAATTGAGAGGGATAGTTTCAGTATCTAGGAACACGGTGCAATTCCGTGGCGGACCCGCCGCTGTATTCGGGGACGCCGGCTGCAAGGCGAAAGCCAGTCACTGATGGGGACGTCCTGTCGGGAAGGCGCAGACGGCGGACGATCCGAGAGCCAGAAGACCTGCTGAAACGGTCCGACCGGGCGAAATCCGATGGCAAAGGGTTTCGGTGAGGAACGTGCTTACGCGCGCGCCTTGCCGTATGCCCGGTCATCACGATGGAGCCTGATGATGACTAAGACTGCCACCTCGACCTCGACCACCCCCTCCACCCAGCCTGCCGCGCAGCGTCCCGACGTCATCGCGATTCGCAAGACCTGCGATTCCGAAGGCACCGGTCTGTCGCACTTCGTGCTGATGGACAAGGAGGCCGCGAAGTGAACGCGCCATTCCAATTGGCGTCCGGAACGGCCCCCTCGCGGGGCCGTTTCACTAACAGCGGCGCCGGTCCCACCATCCAGCCCTACGACATCGGCCATGATAGCCACATCGCGCTGATCTCGCCGGACACCGCGTTCTGGTCGCTGGTGCGCAAGGATCAGCTCGCCGAAACGCTGTTGGGCGGGCCGCTGCTCGACGGCTACCGCGAAAAGGCCGACGAGTTCGCCCGCGAGATGCAGGCGCTGCGGTTCGGGCTGAAGCCGTCGGCGGTCTATGTCAACGCCACCGAGCGCTGCAATCTGAACTGCACCTATTGCTACATCCCGGCCGATATGCGCCGCGACGGCATCGACATGGACGGCCCGACGCTGCTGAAGGCGCTGGACACGCTCGACCGCTATTTCAGCCGCCATATGCCGGCCGACCGCCGGCCGCAGATCATCTTCCACGGCGCCGAACCGTTGATCGCGCGCGAGGCGATCTTCGCGGCGATCGACGCCTTCAAGGACCGCTTCCGCTTCGGGCTGCAGACCAACGCCACGCTGCTGACCGATAAGGCCGCCGAGTTCCTGACCTCGCGCGGCGTCGGCATCGGGCTGTCGCTCGACGCGCCGGTCGAGGCGATCGCCGATCGCACCCGCGCCAATTGGGGCGGCGTCGGCGTATTCGGCAAGGTGGTGGAGGCGATCGAACGGCTGAAGGGCTATCCGGCGTTCAACGTGATCTGCACCATGAGCTCGCAGAATCTCGATCAGCTGACGCCGATGGTGGAATTCCTGCACCAACGCGAAGTGCCGGCCTGCATGCTCAACGTGATCCGCTGCACGCTGCCCGGCGCCCGCACGGTGCGGCCCGACGACGCGCCGCTCGCCGAAGCGTTCATCGGCGCGTTGGAGCGCAGCCACGCGCTGTATCGGCAGACCGGGCGGAAGCTGGTGGTCGCCAATTTCGCCAACATCCTGATCGGCATTCTGGCGCCGACCGCGCGGCGGCTGATGTGCGACATCTCACCCTGCGGCGGCGGCCGGGCGTTCTTTGCGCTGGCGCCGAACGGCGATCTGTTTCCGTGCAGCGAGTTCATCGGGCTGCCGGCGTTCAACGGTGGCAACCTGTTTCGCGACGACATCGAGGACGTGTTGCAGACGCCGGCGTTTGCCGCGGTCACCGGCCGCAAGGTCGAGGACATCGCGCCGTGTCAGAACTGCGCGATCCGGCACTTCTGCGGCTCGCCCTGCCCGGCCGAGGCGCATGAGATGAACGGCGGCATGACGCAGACCGGCGCCTATTGCGAGTTCTACGAGGAGCAGACCCGCTACGCGTTCCGGCTGATCGCCGACGACCGCCATGGCGATTTTTTGTGGGACGGCTGGGATGAGGGGGCCGCCACCAGCTTCGACGCGGCGCAGTTGGGGTGCTGAGGAATCGGCCCCATGGCCTTCTGCCGGGCCTGCAAAGGCTCGCCTCCGCGAGAGTTAACGACGCATGCTGAGTCGGCGTGCGGCTCTGGACTCTCTCCGTCATGGCCGGGCTCGTCCCGGCCATCCACGCCCACAAGGGACGCCTTGCCTGTTTCCGTAGATGGCCGGGACAAGCCCGGCCATGACGTGGAGAGGGCGGTGTCCACAGAAACGGCCGCGTTCGCGGCAACGAAGCTGAGTTCATTTCAAAAGCGACATTGTTCGAAGAAAGGTTGTCGCAGGGCTGAGGACGGCACGTCGTCCATTGACATCACCCTGTACCACTTGGCCATGAGCGCGGCGAAGGGCCGCAGTCTTTGCATCCGGCGGGATCCCCTCCCCGTCATGGCCGGGCTTGTCCCGGCCATCCACGTTGGGCAAATTTGCTGGATGCGAGCGGGATATGTGTACTTCCTGACCAATCGGCCAAACGGCATCCTGTATGTCGGGGTCACCAGCGATCTCGCGCGCCGGGTCTACGAGCATCGGACCGGCGCAGTGGAAGGTTTCACGCGTCGTTATGGGTTGAAACGTCTGGTGTACTTCGAGGTCTACGACGATATCCGCTTGGCCATTCAGCGTGAACACAACATCAAGCATTGGAGCCGGACCTGGAAGGTCCGGCTGATCCTCGCCAACAATCCGGAATGGAACGATTTGTTCGAAACGCTGTAGGCCGGAAAGCGTGGGGCGGCGGTGTGCTCCTCCGGGTCTCTGGACCTCGCATCCGTGGATGGCCGGGACAAGCCCGGCCATGACGTGGAGAGGGCGGTTGTACAAGAAAGGTCGGCACCCTCGGAAAAGCGGTCTGTTCCGGAATCGCCTACAAACATAGCCAAGCGTCGCAGCATCAGGGGTCGGCCGAGCCCCTATCCGTCATGGCCGGGCTTGTCCCGGCCATCCACGGCAACGAGACGCTACCGCTTTTCGCTCTCTCGCTTCGCCTTCTCCGCCTCGCGCTTTTTGTCGAGGCGTTTGCCCTGCCATTCGAGAATCAACCAGGCGGCGACGAACATCGCGAGAAGAATGAATTCGAAATAGTTGAACGAGCTCTCGCTGGTCATGGCGCGTCGCCGCGATGCTTGTCGCGCGCCGCGCGTTGGCGGTCGAGGCGGCGGCCCTGCGCCGACAGCACCGCTCCGCCGACGATCAGGCCGACGAACACCACGGCCAGCTCGATCAGTCCGAAGTAATCCTCCATCAGGCGTCCTCGATCGGGGCTAATCGCTCGCACACAGCTCCTAGAACATATCGGTTGGGATTGAAGCATCCAACCCAAATGCAGTCGTCATTCCGGATTGCGAGTTCGTAAGAACGAGCAAGTCCGGAATCCATATCCCCTGCAGGGGTTATGGATCCCGGGCTCACTCGCAGCTGTCGCTGCTCGTGCCCCGGGATGACGGCATACAGATATCGAAACGCATCAATCCAACTCGAAAGGACCAGGCCCTACCCCCAGCTCACCAAGGGCGGCATCGAACTCAAGATGGTCTCGATATTGCCGCCGGTCTGCAGACCGAACATCGTGCCTTTGTCGTACAGCAGATTGAATTCGACATAGAGCCCGCGGCAGGCGAGCTGCTGCGCGCGCTCGGCGTCGCTCCACGGCTCCTGCATCCGCTTGCGGACGATTTTCGGATAGACCTCGAGCAGCGCCAGGCCGACCTCGCGGGTGAAGGCGAAGTCGCGTTCGAAATCGCCGCTGTTGAGATGATCGTAGAAAATGCCGCCGACGCCGCGCGCGGTGCCGCGATGCGGCAGGAAGAAGTAGCTGTCCGCCCACGGTTTGAATTTCGCGTAGTAGCCCGGATCATGGGCGTCGCAGGCGCGCTGCATGGCGGCGTGAAAGGTCACGCAGTCCTCGGCGTCGGCACGGCGCTGCTCGGCCAGCATCGGCGTCAGATCCGCGCCGCCGCCGAACCAGCCCTGCGAGGTCGCGAGGAAGCGGGTGTTCATGTGCACGGTTGGCACGCGGGGACTGCGCGGATGCATGATCAGGCTGATGCTGCTGGAGACGTAGTTAAGCGAGACGCCGTCGCCGGGCAAGGTCTTGGCCATCTCCGGGGTCAGCCGGCCGTTGGCCGAGGAGGTGTGGATGCCGATTTTTTCGAACAGCCGGCCGCCGGAGAGAAAGCCGCCGACGCCGCCGCCCTGCCCGGTCTGGCGCTGCCACGGCTTGTAGGTGAAACGCGCCGGTTCGCCGGGAAACAGCGCCGCCGGCGCCTCGCGCTCCAGCGCCTCGACCTCGGAGCAGATCCTGTCGCGCAAGGATTCGAACCAGGCTTTGGCGCGGGCGCGGTGTTGCTCGGCCTCGCTGCGGGGGGCGTGAGGGATCTCGGCGCGGAGATCGGTGTCGATGGTCATCGGCAACTCTTCGGCTGGACGGCACCAAGAGCCCCATCGGTATCACGGCCGCAAGCCGGCTTCGAGCGTTTTTGCGAATGGGTGGCAAGGAAGCAGATGGGCGGCCGATGTGACGCCGTGCCCCGGACGCAGCGCAACGCGCCGCATTTGCGGCGTGGTGCGCTGCAGATCCGGGGCCGTTACGGAACGCGGTATTTGGAACGGTCCCGGATCTGCGCTGCAGCGTGAAGAACGCTGCAGCTCGTCCGGGACACGAGGTCTTGAACGAGAATAGCTTACGCCCGGCTACGCGCCAGCTGGTCGCGGCGTTCCAGCCTGGAGAACAGATCGACCAGCCAGGCCACCTTGTTCTCGATCGGCTTTTGCTGCGGCACCACCGGGGTGTCGCGCAGCGGCGTGGCGATGATGGCGTCGATCAGGAAGCGGGTCTCGGCCATGTCGCCGAACCGCGCCGGCAGATCCTTGGCCGGGGCCCATTCGGTCTCGCTGAACGCCAGCATCCTGGCCAGCACGGCAAGCTTGCGGCCGGTCGAGACCACGGCGCGGCTCGACACCGAATCCAGCCCCGACCGTTCGACCTCGCGGCCGATCTCGGCATACAGCGCGCGCGCGGCGAAGATCCCCGGGCGGCAGGCGCGCGGCAGATTCTCGATGCCGAAGGTGGCACGGTCGTACAATGCGTCGGCGGTGTCGATCAGCCGCTTGACGATGGAGGCGATCTGCGAATTGAACACCGGGTTTTGCAGCCACTGCTCCGGATCGAGGCCGGCCTCGCGCATCCAGGACAGCGGCAGATACAGCCGGCCGGCGCGGGCGTCCTCGCCGACGTCGCGGGCGATGTTGGTGAGCTGCATGGCGCAGCCGAGATCGCAGGCGCGCGCGACAATGTCGGGCGAGCGCTGGCCCATCACCAGCGTCATCATCACCCCGACGGTGCCGGCGACGCGGGCGGCGTAGCCATACAGATCGGACAGCGTCTCGTAGCGACGGCCCTCGGCGTCCCAGGCCAGGCCCTCGATCAGCGCGGCCGGAATGGCGTCGGGAATGGCGTAGCGCGCCACCACGTCGGCAAACGCCCGGTCGGACGGGTACGGCATCGGCAGGCCGCGGCAGATGCGGTCGAGCCGGTCCTTCAGCAATTCGACGGCGGCGGCGCGATCGACGCCGAGATCCACCGCGTCGTCGGCGACGCGGCAGAACGCGTACAGCGCGACCGCCGGATCGCTGATCCGCCGCGGCAGCACCAGGGAGGCGGCGTGGAAGGTGCGCGAGCCTTCCTTCAGCATTTCGCGGCAGGCGGCGAGATCGGATTGCGTGCTCATGATTTCACCAGGGTGTGGGCGTCGGGGATCAGCGCATCGAGCACCCGCGCCGACGACAGCACACCGGGTAGCCCGGCGCCGGGATGCGTTCCGGCGCCGACGAGATACAATCGATCGATGTCTTCGCTCTTGTTGTGCGGCCTGAACCAGGCCGACTGGGTCAGGATCGGCTCGAGGCCGAAGGCGGCGCCGCGGAACGAGGACAGCCGGTCCTGGAAATCCTGCGGCGTCAGCATCCGTGAACTCACCACCTGGTTTTCCAGATCCGGCAGGATGGTGGCGCCGAGCTCCTTGGCGATCAGCTTGCGATAGCTTTCCGCCTTGGCCGGCCAATTGATGCCGCTGTCCATATGCGGCACCGGCGACAAGACGTAGAACGTATCGCAGCCCTCCGGCGCCAGCGACGGATCGGTCGCGGTCGGGCGGTGCAGATACAGGCTGAAATCGTCGGCGCAGATCTTGCGCTTGAAGATGTCGGTGACCAGCTCCTTGTAGCGCGGCCCCAGCATGATGGTGTGGTGCTTGACGTCGGGGTACTGCTTCTTGGTGCCGAAGTACCAAAGGAACAGGCTCATCGAGTAGCGCGCCTTCTCGATCTTGCGATCGGTCCAGCGCGAGCGCACCGCGGCCGGCAGCAGATAGCGATAGGTCCAGGCCGAATCGGCGTTCGACACCACGATGTCGGCGGCGAGCACCTCGCCGGAGGCGAGCCGCACGCCGGTCGCGGCGCCGTTCTCGACCATGATCTCGCGGACGTCCTGATTATAGCGGACAATATTGCCCTGGCCGAGGATCAGCTTGACCAGGCCTTCGGCGAGCTTGCCGGTGCCGCCCATCGCGAAATGCACGCCCCAGTGCTTCTCCAGGAAGGTGATCAGGCAATACACCGAGGTGGCGTTGAACGGATTGCCGCCGACCAGCAACGGATGGAACGAGAACACCACGCGCAGCTTAGGGTCGCGGAAATATTTCGAGACCAAGCCGTAGACGCTGCGATAGCTCTCCAGCTTGATCATGTCGGGGGCGATTTTCACCATGTCGGTGAAGTTGTTGAACGGCATGTCGCCAAGCTGTTCGAAGCCGACCTTGAAGATCGCCTCGGAGGCCTTCATGAAGCGATCATAGGCCGGAACGTCGTCCGGGCAGAGCTGCGCGATCTGCCGCAGCACGTCCGCCTTGTCGTCGGAATAATCGAAGCAGGTGCCGTCGTTGAAACGGATCCGGTAGAACGGCGAGATCGGCTTCAGCGTGACGTCGTCGGACAGCTTCTTGCCGCACAGCTTCCACAATTCTTCGAACAGATAGGGCGCCGTGACGATGGTCGGGCCGGCGTCGAAGGTGAAGCCGTCCTGCTTGAAGACGTAGGCGCGGCCGCCGGGCGCATCGAGCTTTTCCAGCACGGTGACGCGGTAGCCTTTGGCGCCTAATCGGACCGCGGCGGCGAGGCCGCCGAATCCGGATCCGATCACCACCGCATGGGGTTGATGATCATTGCGCATGGGTGGGGTGGGCCTGGAACCTGGGTCGAGCATCCGAGCAGTGTAACTGTTTCTTGACAGTTTTCCAGCCCATCAGTGTAAGATTTTCATGACACAGTTAGCGCGTTATCGCCGGGCTGAGCCGCTTGCACCGCGTATCTCAGGATCAGATCAGCCACCAATCGGGGCTGCTCTTCGTGCGCTAAGTGCCCGAGACCGCTTAGATTTTCGATCACGGCCGGGGGATAGATCTGCTTCAACCGAACCGCCTCGGCGGGCGAAATCGCCCGGTCGCGGTCCGCTGTCACGAGAACCAGCTTGGTTTTCAACCCCGGCAACGCCTGCAGCAGCGGCTCGAGCTGCCAATTGGCCATCATCCGCAACGCCGCGGCGACGTGCGCCGGGCTGCGCACCAGCTTGCCATACAGCGCGATACCGGCCGGCTCCAGCTGCGAGCCGGTGTTGCCGATCAGACGCTCGACCGAGCCCGGCACCGCCGCCTGCCAGGCGAAGATGCGCGGCACGAACGGATTGAGCACCAGCATCTTCGCCAACGGCGAGAACAGGTTCGCGGCATGCCCGCCATACGGCAGAAAGGCGCCGTTGAGGCTGACCAACAGATCCGGGGCGATTTTGCCGTCGAGGCACATCCGCGCCAGGATCGCGGCGCCGGCGGAATGCCCGACCACCACCTGCGGCGCGACGTCGAGCACCCGCAGCAGGGCGGCGAGATCCGCTGCCATCCCGGGCAGCGACAGCCGATGCGCCAGCGGCGCCTCGGTGAAGCCGTGGCCGGGCAGGTCCGGCGCGATCACGCTGAAATGCTGCGCCAGGATCGGCATCAGCCCGCGCCAGGAATGCGACGCCGCGCCGGTGCCGTGCACCAGCAGGATCGCCGGCGCATCGGCGCCGGCGCGGTTCATGCGTTGCACGTGCCAGCGGATGCCGGCGGCCGCCACGAACTCGCTGGCCTCGCGATGCGGCCAGTCGCTGCCGTCCCTGCTCCAGACCAGATCGGACATCGGCGCTATTTGCTACGGCACATGCGGCTGGGCCACCCCGGCGAGGAATGCATCATAGTCGCGGATGAAGGCGTCGGGCAGCTCGAAATGCGGCATCGCCCCGGTCTGATAGACCGTGACGGTCCAGTTCGGCCGGCCTTCGACCGTGGTCTTGTTGCCGTAATCGACGAAATCGCCGCGGCTGCCGTGCGACATCCACGCCGGCATCGGCAGCGACTGATACAGCGCCAGCGCATCTTGGGCGAACAGATAGCCGGAGACGAAATAATACGGCGCGTGCTGGGCGCCGGGCTGATGCGTCGTCAGATAGTCGTAGTCGAGCAGCCCGCGGTCGTAATTGTTGGAGCCGAAAGTCTTCTTCAGAAACCAGCCGATCACCGGACGGGCGGTCAGCAGGCGAAAGAAGCCCTCGCTCCACAACGGCTGCTCGAACGCCTTGTGCAGCCAGGGAATCGCCCGCGAGCCGCGAATCCAGCGCACCGTGCGCGTATCGAAGCCGGTCGGGCTGATCACCGCGACGCTGCGATAGGCCTGCGGCCGCTCGTTGGCCGCACGCGCCAGAAACTCCGACGACAGCGACAGCGCGATGGCGTCGATCGGCCCGTCGTAAGTCTTGGCGATCTCAGCGGTGACGGCGAGGATCGCGTCGGTCATCATCCGAATTGTGTATTGACGGTTTTCCCGCGAGGTATGACCAAAGCCCGGCAGCTCGATCGCATAGACCGGGCGGATGGTGCGGTAGTGCTCGTAAAGCGGCTTGATCTCGTAGGCCGAACCCGCGGCGTTGATGCTGTGAATCAGCAGCAGCGGCGTTTGGTCGGCGGCGGCGTCGGGAGCCGCGGCCCAATAGCTCAGCTTTCCCGCTGAACTATCGATCTCATGACGCTCTCCGGAGACCGGCGCGGGCAGGCTGACGGCGTTGCCCGCGACGGGCAAGGCAACGGTGGGTGCGACTGCATTCATCTTTGTAATTCCTGTTTCAGTCTATCTGGCCCGCATCTCGCCGTGGTCAAGACGGTGTCGGCAGTGTATCAGACCCGTCGAGAAAGCTTGGCGACCAACAATGGAACCATCTCTTGACACAGAATCTCGTAACCAAACCGTTCATTGAAGTGCTTTCCGGTCATCGCCAGGCCTCGCCGCCGATGTGGATGATGCGTCAGGCCGGCCGTTATCTACCGGAGTACCGGGAGGTTCGCGCCAAGGCAGGCGGCTTTCTCGACCTGTGCTTCAACGCGGAATTCGCCGCCGAAGTGACGCTGCAGCCGATCCGCCGCTTCGGCTTCGACGCCGCGATCATCTTCTCCGACATTCTGGTGGTGCCCTACGCGCTCGGCCGCGCGGTGCGGTTCGAGGTCGGCGAAGGCCCGCGGCTGGAGCCGCTGGACTCGCCGGACAAGGTCGGCACGCTGTCCAAGGCGATCGACCTGTCGAAGCTGCAGCCGGTGTTCGACGCGCTGAAGATCGTGCGCCGCGAACTCCCCGCCGAGACGGCGCTGATCGGCTTCTGCGGTTCGCCGTTCACGGTGGCGACCTATATGGTCGCCGGCCACGGCACCCCGGATCAGGCCCCGGCGCGCAACATGGCCTATCAGCACCCCGGCGCGTTCGCCAAAATCATCGACGTGCTGGTCGAGAGCTCGATCAGCTACCTGTTGGCGCAGCTCGACGCCGGCGCCGAAGTGCTGCAGATCTTCGACACCTGGGCCGGCGTGCTGCCGCCGCGCGAATTCGAGCGCTGGTCGATCGAACCGACCCGCCGCATCGTCGAAGGCGTGCGCAAGGTCAAGCCGGGCGCCAAGATCATCGGCTTCCCGCGCGGCGCCGGCGCGATGCTGCCGGCGTTCGTCGAACGCACCGGCGTCGACGGCGTGTCGATCGATTGGACCGCCGAGCCGTCCTTCGTTCGCGAGAAGGTGCAAAGCAAGGTCGTGGTGCAGGGCAATCTCGATCCGCTGGTTCTGATCGCCGGCGGTGCTGCGCTCGACGAAGCGGTCGACGACGTGCTGAACAGCTATTCCGGCGGCCGCCACATCTTCAACCTCGGCCACGGCATCCAGCCGGAAACCCCGATCGCTCACGTCGAGCAGATGATCAAGCGGGTGCGCGACTACAAGGGCTGAGCGCAGCGCTTCCCCAACCGCAATTGGAAATGGCCGGGCACTGCCCGGCCATTTTCGTTTCGGGCATGCTGTGACACGTCGAGGAGATAAGCTTCGCTGGGCCGGCGCTCTTGCACATGTCCCATAGAGTGGTACACTCACTCAATCGCGACGGGGGTGACGAATGATCGTCAGTTTCCGATACGAATGGCTGCGTGCTTTTTTCGTTGACGACGTCCGGTCCCGAAACATTCCTGCCGATCTGCAAGACCGGCTGTTTCGCAAGCTGCAGATCATCGACGACGCGACCAGCGATCAGGATTTGCGCGCGCCGCCCAGCAACCATTTTGAAAAGCTGCGCGGCCAATTGGCGAATTTCCATTCGATCCGGGTCAACCAGCAATGGCGGCTGGTGTTTCGATGGGATGGCGGGCGCGGCAGAGCGACCGATATCTATCTCGACAACCACAGCTACAGGTGAGGCCCGCGATGCTGATGACGAAACGCAAGCCGGCGAGCGTCGGTGAGATCCTGGTCGCCGAATTCATCGAGCCGCTCGGTTTGACCCAGGGCCGCTTGGCCGAGGCGATGGGCGTGCAGCGCAAGCATGTCAACGAATTGTGCAACAACCGCCGGACGGTGACCGCCGCGACCGCGCTGATCCTGGCTAAAGTGTTCGGCAACAGCGCCGAGTTCTGGCTCAACGTGCAGCGACGCAGCGATCTGTGGGAGGCGATGCATTCGCCGCGCGAACGCGAACGCATCCAACGCGCCCGCCCGCTGAAACCCGCCGCGGCCTAGTGTTCGGCGGCCGGGCGGCGCCGCCCTGCCCGCTTACTTCGCCGCCTGCTGGTCGTCGACGAACGCCACCTCGACGCCCTTCTTCACCATGCGCGACAGCCGCAGCACGTCCCAATTGGTCAGCCGCACGCAGCCGTGGGAGTCGCTCTTGCTGACGCGGGAAGGATCGGCGGTGCCGTGGATGCCGTAGCCCGGCTCGGACAGCCCGATCCACATCGCGCCGACCGGATTGTTCGGCCCCGGTTTGATGTTGAACGGCTTCTTGGACTTCACGCCGCTGAATTTGTATTTCGGGTTGTAGCGGTAGTTCGGATTGGCATCGACGGTGTCCACCTTCAGCGCGCCGGACGGGGTCGGCTTCTCCTCGCTGCCGACGCTGGCGGGATAGAACGCCAACAGCGAGCCGTCCTGCGCGAATGCCTTGACGGTCTGGCGCTCTTTGTCGACCTCGAGGCGCGTGGCCGGCGTCGGCATCGCCTCCGGCGGCAGGCTGACGATGGTGATGGCGTCGCCGGCGCGATTGAATTTCTGCCCCGGATTGAGCTCGGCCAGCAATTCCTGGCTGATATGGAAACGCTCGCTCAAAGCTTCCTTCGGCCCGGTGTAGTTCAGATGCTTCAGCGTCTTCATCTGCTCCATCTTGGCCGGCAGCTTGGCGAGGAACGGCCCCTTCAGGTCCTGCGCGGTGAGGGTGTATTGCGCCAGCACCGGGTCGCCGGAATTGGCCTTGAGCTTGGCCCAGATCTCCGGGGTCAGCGCCTTGCCGGGCGGCAACGCATTTGCCTCGGCATAGGCCGCGAGCGCCTTCTCGACGTTCTCGCCGAACCGGCCGTCGATCTCGCCCGGCGAGAAGTGCGCGCGATCGAGCAGCACCTGCAGCTTGACCGCGAGCGGGCTGAGCTTGTCCTCGGTGGGGATCTTGCCGGAGAATTCGGCGGTGTTGATGGCGTCCGGCTGCAGCGCCGCCGCATAGGCCGGCTGAGCCAAACACAGCAGTCCGACAACGAGAATGATAGGATTCATGATGGACCTGGATTGGATCACTGCCGACACGGCGTGAATCCCATGACAAGATCCGGTGCGACGCCTGGTTCCACGGCCGTCGAAAGATCCTTGGCGCGGTCTAGCGCGAGACCCGTCGACCGCCTCGCGCTTGCGCACCCGAGCAGGCCTCGCCGACGTCGCGACCTCCGTCAGACCTCGCCACGAGCGCGATCGAGCCGACCACCGACGATCAGGCTGAACTGACGCGGCCAAGCCTCCGGTTGCGGCGGCTTGAACCGCGACAGAGTTTGCAGCTGACCTTGCAGACGGCTCGCCGCCTGCCGCAAGCTGCTGCGGCTCGCCGCCAGCTTGGCCAGCAACTCGGCTTTGCTCTCCGCATCGTCGAGCAGATCGACCGCCCGCGTAGCGCGCGCAAGATGATGAAACAATTCGTCGATCAGCGCTTTCCAGGAATCGCCCGACGCGCCGATCGAGGCGATGGCCTCTTGAATATCTTGCAGGGCAACCGCCGTCTCGGCTGAGGGCTCGGCGAACGCGCCAGCGTCGCCTGGCTGCGAGCAACCGGCCAGCGCAAGCGCCATTCGCCGCAACGCCGCGGCACGATCCGCACCGGACGACGCGACCTCATCGGCGGTCAAATCGTGCATCATCGTTACGCCGCGCGGACGCTGTGCAGGAATCTGCTGACCTCGGTCTTCAGCCTGCTGCTGTCGCGCGACAGCACCTGCGCCGCCGACAGCACCTGCGCCGATGCCGACCCGGTTTCGCCGGCGCCGTGTTGCACATCGGAAATGTTCGAACTGACCTGGCTGGTGCCTTGCGCGGCCTGCTGCACGTTGCGTGAAATCTCGCGGGTCGCCGCGCCCTGCTCCTCTACCGCCGAGGCGATGGTCGAGGCGATCTCCGACATCTTGCCGATGGTGGCGCTGATCTCCTCGATCGCGGCGACGGAGTCGCGCGTGGCGCTCTGAATGCCGGTGATCTGCTGGCCGATCTCGCCGGTCGCCTTGGCGGTCTGCTCCGCCAGCGCCTTGACCTCGCTCGCGACCACGGCGAAGCCGCGCCCCGCCGCGCCGGCGCGGGCGGCTTCGATGGTGGCGTTCAGCGCCAAGAGATTGGTCTGGCCGGCGATGGTGTTGATCAACTCCACGACGTCGCCGATCCGCGCCGCCGCCTTCGACAATTCGCCGACCCGGTCGTTGGTGATGCGGGCCTGCGTCACCGCGTCGTGCGCGATGCGGGCGGAGTCCTGCACCTGGCGGCTGATCTCGTCGACCGACGAACTCATCTCCTCGGTGGCCGAGGCCACCGACTGCACATTGGTGGAAGCCTCTTCGGAGGCCGACGCCACCATCGTCGCGAGTTGCTGCGAACGCGCCGCGGTGGTGGTCAGCGTGGTGGCGGAGGCCTCCAATTCGTTGGACGCCGAGGTTACGGTTTCGATGATCTCGCCGACCGCGGTTTCGAAGTCGTCGGCGAGCCGACTGGTGTCGGCCTTGCGCTGCGCGGCGGCGCGCGCCTCCAGTTCTTTCTGTTCGGCTTCCAGGCGCTGGCGCTCCACCGCGTTGGTCTTGAACACTGCGACGGCCTCGGCCATCTCGCCGATCTCGTCGTTGCGACCGACGCCGGGTATCGCGACGTCGAGCCGGCCGCCGGCGAGTGCCTTCATCGCATCGGTCATCCGGTGCAAGGGTTTGGTGATGCGGCCGGCCATGAAGACCGAGACCGCGAGCGTGATCAGCAGAATGACGGTCGCGGCGATCAGCGAGCGCTGCGTGGAAGCCCAGGTCTGCGCATCGAGATCGTCGATATAGACGCCGGTCGTGATCACCCAGCCCCACGGCGCAAAACCGGCGGCGTAGGACAACTTCGGCTGCGGCTTGTTGGAGCCCGGTTTGGCCCAGCTGTAGTCGACGAAACCGGAGCCCTTTTGCTTCACCGCGTCGACCATTTCGGCGATGAAACGTCTGCCGTTCGGGTCCTTGGTATGCGACATGTCCGTCCCGACCAAACCCGCGGTGACCGGGTGCATCAGCATCCTGCCCTGCATGTCGGTGACGAAGAAGTAATCATTGTTGCCATAGCGCATGGTCGCCACTCGCGCCTGCGCGCGCTTTTGCGCTTCGGCGACCGATATCTCGCCGCTTTGAGCCGTGGCGTATTCGTCCTTGACGATAGCGACGGCGAGTTCGGTGAGCCGTTGCAGCTCGACCTGCTTCTGCTGCTTCAAGCCGGACCCGAGTTCGCTGGAATCCAGAAATGCGATCCCCAGCAGCCCGACAAAGCCGAGACCGATCAGAACGTAAATCTTGCGGCTGATGGTGAATCTGAACCCAGTCGATAGCGCAGGCGGCATGTGTGTTTTCTCCGCGGGGCATGGTGGCAACGATTCCGCGTTCAGTGTGCCGGACAAACGTAAATGCCGACCCCGGCACGATAGCGCCCGCGGCGTACGGATCACGTCCGAGGCGGCGCGACGCCGTCCGCGCCGGCAGCTGCGCGAAAGCATCGCGAAAGGCTCGGGACAGCATTAAACTTGCGTTTCAGCACGTCCGTGCAACGCATTGGTTTTACACGCCGGAGATCATTTCACTGTGTGACGCGCTGCTCAAAATGCGCCTCGGAAGATCAAAAACAGTCAAGGTTTACAGCTAAGTAACCATTTTGATCAGCGTGGGTGATCCGTCGATCGGGTTGACTTTTCAGTGCTCACACGCGCATGGATAGCGCGATATGATCAAGAGCAAGACGGTCGCGCATACTCGCCTTTTCACTCGGCCTCCGGTCCACACGTCGCCCGCGACCATACCTTTTTCGTTTCTCGAACAGACCATTGAGAGCGGCGGCCTGGGCTTTGCAAAGTTCGATCCGTTATCAGGAAAGCTGGTGTCTACGAACCCGCGCTTCTGCCACATGCTCGGCTACGCGACGGGGGAGTTGTGCGACGGCAGTTTTACGTCCAAGTCTCTTACGCATCCCGACGATATCGAACGGTGTAACGGAGAATTGCAGCGGCTGTTTCGCGGCGAAATCGACTCTTACACGATCGACAAACGATTTTTGCGAAAGGACGGCTCGATCTTGCCGGCGCGCGTCACGGTGACCGCGCTGGAGCGCGACGGCGACAACTGCGCCGCCGAGATGATCGGCGTGATCAGCGCGCCGGCGGATACCAAGTCAACCGACTATCCGGCGCCGCGCCGCGATCAGCCGCGCAGCGTGGCGTTCTGGACCAAGGATTTTCGCACCAAATCGGCAAGCTGCTCGGAGGGGCTGAACATCCTGCTCGGCCGCAGCCTGAATGGTCCACCGCCGACCTTCGAAGATTTCGTTGCGCAGCTTCACCCGGAGGACCGGCCGCGCGTCCTTGAAGAGGCGCGACGGGTCAGCAACGGCATGGTCTACACCAGCGAGCATCGCATCGTTCGGCCGAGCGGAGAGATTCGCTGGGTCAACCAGACGGTGATGCCGGTGTTCGACGATCTCGACGAAGTCGTCGGCCTGGTCGGCGTCAGCCTCGACGTCACCGAAGCCAAGCGCGGCCAGAAATACAATTCGGCGACCAGCACGGTGCAGGCGGTGAAGCGCTACGTCGATCAGAACTGGGACAAGCCGCTCAACATCGCGGCGTTGGCCGCAGCCGCCAGTGTCAACACCCGCACGCTGTTCAAGCACTGCAAGCTGGCCTGGGGCTTCACGCCGAACGAGTACATCAAGCGGGTGCGGCTGAACCACGCCCGGGCGCTGTTGCAGATGCCGGAGAGGTCCACCACCGTGCTCGGCACCGCGCTGAAATGCTGCTTCCAGAACCAGGGGCATTTTGCCCGCGACTATCGGCTGGCGTTCGGCGAGCGGCCGTCGGAAACGTTGGAGCGCGCCCGCCAGCGCCGCGGGCGCTGACGACCAGCAGCAACATCCGGAAACGTGGATCGCGGTGTTCGGATCGGATCATGCGCCCACAATAGAGCGCCGCCGCTACGCCGCCTGGGTGCTCGCCAGCACCGCCTGCGACAGCACGGTGGCGTCGGCATAGGGCAGCGGCAGATAGCGCGCGCCCATCTCCTTGGCGATCTTCTCGCCCTGCGGCCCCGGCCGCGGCGACATATCGACCAGCACCGCGTTGATATTGGCGGCGCGCAATTGCCGCGCCGAGGCGATGGCGTCTTCCTCGGCCTTCGGCCGGCCGGGCGCGCCATCGCGGGCGATGTTGGCGCGGCCGTCGGTCATCAGGATCACGGTGGGCGTCTGGCCCTTGCGCTTGATGGAATCCGCCAGCGCGTAGGCGGCATCCAGCCCGCAGGCCAGCGGCGTGCCGCCGCCGCCGGGAAGCCCCGCGAGGCTGCGCTTGGCGCGCGCCAGCGAGCGCGTCGGCGGCAGCAGGATTTCGGCGATGGTGCCGCGGAACGCGATCATCGCCACCTGGTCGCGGCGCACATAGCAATCCGCCAGCAACAGCTCCACCGCGCCCTTGGCTTCGGCGAGCCGATGCAGCGCCGCCGAGCCCGAGGCGTCGACCACGAAGATGGTGATGGTCTCGGTGCGCTGCTTGAACCGCGCGATGCGGAAATCGTCCTTGCGGATCAGGATGCGCGGCTGCGGCGCCGCCTTGCCGCCGGCGGCGATCGCCTCTGCGGCGGTGGCAGCGGCTTCGCGGCGGCGCAGCGGCTGCCAGGGCGCTGCCGAGCGCAGCGTCTCGATCACGCTGAGCTTGGCGCCGGCGCGCAGTTCGCCGCGCACCGTGCCGGTCGGCCGGCCGCGCTTGTTGGATTTCTGCAGCTCGCCGGCCTTGCCGGAGGAGCGCGCGCGGGTGCGGCCCGCGGAGGCGCGCAGCGAGGCCAGCACGTCGGGCGGGATCGCCGCCTTCGCAGCAGCCAGGATCACCTCGTCGAGTGCGCGGTCGATGTCCGGAATCTGCTGCTCGTCCTGGTCCTTGTTGTCCTCGGAATTGTCCTCCGGCGGCGGCGGTTCTTCCGGCGGCGGCTCCGGCTGGTCCGGCTGTTCGGCCTGCGGGAAGTACAGCGCACGTGGCGCCAGCACCAGGCGCGCCGCAATCGAAATGTCTTCCTGGTCGATCTCGGTGTGGCCGCTCCAGGCCGCGGCGGCGCGGGCGACGCGGATGGTCAACAAGGGCGCGCGCAGCGAGACGATGCCCATCGCCGCAGCCGCGGTGACGATCGCCTCGATCTGCTCGTCGGTGGCGCGGATCAGCGGCAACCGCGAGCGCGCCACTTCGATGTCGGCACCATTGATCTCGAATTCCTCGGTGTCGCGGAACGAGAAGCGGTCGAGGTCGAGGTGGAACGCCAGCCGGTCGCGCAACCCGGCCGGGGCGAATTCGTCTTCCAGGCCCTCGTCGAGCGCCACCACGCCGAACCGCGCAGGCATCCGCAGCGACAGCCCGTCGCGCTCGATCAGCGTCTCATGGGCGTCCATCGCCGCGGTGACGTGCACCGTGGTCGAGGATTGCATCCGCTCGGCCATCGCCAGCATCAACACGCCGCCGTCGGCCTCGGCCAGCAACCCGCGTTCGGCGACCGGACGGCCGGAGACCAGCGTCGCCGACAAATCGAGGCCGCCGAGCAGCCGGCCCTCGGCGATATGCAGCGGCAGGTGCTTATGGGCGTCGTTGGGCGGCAAGGCGGCGCGCAGCATCGCCAGCCAGCGGTCGCGCACTGGCCCGGCGCGCGAACGCAACAAGACGCCGGTGCCGACCGGATCGACCGCGAACAATTGCGCCGCGGTGGCCGCATCGGACCATGCGACGGCCTGACTCATCCGAACACTTCGACGATGGCGCGGTCGACGCGGACGGTGGAGCCGGCGTCGTCGAGCGGGTTGCGCCGCAGCCGATGCCGCAGCGCCGAGGGCGCGATCTTCTTCAGGTGCGCGTCGGTGACGTGCTTGGCGTGTTCGATCGCCGCCAGTGCGCGGGCGGCGCGCATCAGGGTCAGTTCGCCGCGCAAGCCGTCGGTGCCAAGTCGCATACACAAGGTCGCGGCGCGTTCAAGGGCAGCATCGGACACCGTGACCTCGGGCAGCCGTTCGCGCGCCTGGGTGATCTTCTTGCGCAGCTTGGCCTCTTCCTTGGTCCAGGCGGCGAGGAACGCCGTGGGATCGCTCTCGAAGGCGTCGCGGCGGCGCACCACTTCCATCCGGCTCGGCAGGTCGTCGGGGGTCTTGACCTCGACCGACATGCCGAAACGATCGAGCAATTGCGGGCGCAACTCGCCCTCTTCCGGGTTGCCGGTGCCGACCAGCACGAAGCGGGCGGGATGGCGGATCGAGAGGCCCTCGCGCTCGACGACGTTCTCGCCGGAGGCGGCGACGTCGAGCAAGAGGTCGACCAGGTGATCTTCAAGCAGGTTGGCTTCGTCGATGTAGAGGAAGCCGCGATGGGCGCGGGCCAGCAGGCCGGGCTCGAACGCCTTCTCGCCGCGCGCCAGCGCGCGTTCCAGATCGAGCGCGCCGACTACGCGGTCCTCGGTGGCGCCGAGCGGCAGATCGACCACCGGCACCGGCACCTGCGCGGTCTTCAGCTTGCCGTGCTTGTCCTTGTCGCGGCACTCGTCGCAGAACGCCTTCGGCACGTCGGGATCGCAATTGTAGCGGCAGCCGACCACGACCTTCATCTTCGGCAGCAGGGCCGCCAGCGCGCGCACCGCGGTGGACTTGCCGGCGCCGCGATCGCCGAACGCCAACACGCCGCCGACCTTCGGATCGACCGCCGCGATCAGCAGCGCAAGCTTCATCTCGTCCTGGCCGACGATGGCGGAAAAGGGGAAAACAGTCGCCATGCTATGCTTTCGTCACGTTAAGCTTTGATCGTGGGAAGTCGGGTGGCGGGGCTGAGACTTACTCGGGCCGGGTGCGCTCGATGATCGCGGCGGCGCCCTTGTCGAGCAATTCGAGCGCGACCGCGCGGCCGAGTTCGCGGGGACGATTGGCCGGACCGCTGCGCGACGCCTCGATGAACAGACCGCCTTCTTCGTCGAGCACCGAGGCGCTCAGTGTCATCTCCGAGCCCTTGATGGTGGAGAACGCCGCCATCGGAGAATTGCAATGGCCGTTCAACACCCACAGCACTTCGCGCTCGGCGTCGCAGCTCAATCGCGCCACCGGATCGTCGATCAGTTCGAGATACTTGCGGATCTGCCAATTGTTCACCGCGCATTCCACCGCGACGATGCCCTGCCCGGCGGACGGCAGCATCTCCTGCGGCGTGAAATCATGCACGATGCGGTCGACGAAGCCGACCCGCTCGAGGCCGGAGCGCGCCATGATCAGCGCGTCGGCGGGGCCGACATGGCCGCCGTCCGGCAGCCGCTGCTTCTCGGCATTATCGAGCTTGCGCACGCGGGTGTCGGCGGCGCCGCGGAAATGGATGACGTTGACTTCGGGAAACAGCCGCTTGGCATAGGCGGCGCGCCGCACCGCATTGGTGCCGATGGTGTAGCCCTTGCCGCGGGACTTTCGCAGGTCTTCCAGCGTCAGGCCCTTGCGCAGCACCAGAGCGTCGGTCGGCGGATCGCGCGACAGCGTGGCGCCGATGATCAGGCCGGGGGTGTCTTCGTTGCCCGGCATGTCCTTCAGCGAATGCATGCAGGCTTCGAGCTTGCCGGCGGTCACCGCGGCGCGGATCTCGGCGACGAAGGCGCCGCCCTTGCCGCCATGCGGCAACAGCTTGCTAACCTGGTCGCTATCGCCGACGGTTTCGAATTTGACGATTTCGACGTCGAGCTCGGACGCTGCGGCGGACAATCGACGCGCGATGTCCTCCGTCTGGGCAAGCGCCATGATACTCTTGCGAGTGCCGATACGGACTGGAATTGCCACCGCTCATGCTCCATTCGACGACCGCGTGAAGGGCGCGGTATTCTTTTCGGGCCGGAGAGTAAGACCAGCCCGCGCCGGAATGCAAACGGATGGCCCGCAGTTTCCGGCGATTGTTGACTTTGGCCGCGAACCTTCTGTTTTCGCGGCGTATTCCGCGCACTGCGAACGGCTCGCAGCCGACCGCGCGCGTGCGGTACCTTTCGGCTTCTGTCTGTCGCAACGCAATGCTACTCAAGTCAAGCATGCCGTGCCGGAACCCCGTGTTTCAGCCGGACAACCGGCTGGGATTTTGAATGACTGCTGAGGTTTTGATTGGCGACGGCGCCACCCGGCTGGCGCCGCATCCGTTGCGCGCCGCGGTGCTGGGCGAGGTCCACGCCCGCCCGTTCACCCCGCTCCCGGTGCCGTCCCGCGTGATCCATTTCGCGTTCGATACTACAGGGCCGCGCGCAGCCGCCGATCGCGCCCATCTGGCCGCGTTCTGCGTCGAGCGCGGGCTGCAACCGCCGCCGCCGCACGAAAAGCATCACCGCATGCCGTTCGGCTCCACCGTGTTGCGCTGGGAACAGCATTCCGAATTCACCACCTACACCTGGGAGGTGCGCGCCGATCCGCTCGGGTTGCCGTTCTATCCCGACGCGGCGTCGTTGGCCTTGCCGATGCAGCTGGTGCCGCAGCCCGGTCCGCTGCTGGTCGCGGTCGATCTGCATCTGTTGAAGGACGATCCGCCGCGCACCGATCCGGAGCAATTGTTCGACCGCGCCAGCCTGGCGGTCGCCGAGAATTCCGATGGGGCGGCGCTCTATGCCACCGATTTCCAGCCGGGGCCCTGCGGCTTCGTGCGGGTGCTGGTGATCGACCGCGGCATGTCGGCGGGCCGCGCCGGCGCCCTGGTGCAGCGCGTGATCGAGATCGAGACCTACCGGACGCTCGCTCTGCTCGGGCTGCCCGAGGCGCAACGGCTGGCGCCGTCGATCGCCTCCTCGGAGCGCCGATTGGCCGAAGTCACCAACCAGATGCGCTCGGGCTCCGACCTCGCCGGCAACCACAAGCTTCTGGAAGAACTCACCGGGCTCGCCGCCGAGGTCGAGGCCGGCGCCGCCGAGAGCCTGTTCCGGTTCGGTGCCAGCCGCGCCTATGAGGAAATCGTCGAGCAGCGGCTGCACACCATCGGCGAACGCAAGGTCGGCGGGCTGCCGACCTGGAGCTCGTTCCTGGCCCGCCGGATGAAGCCGGCGCTGCGCACCTGCGTCACCATCGAGGAGCGGCAATCCAGCCTGTCGCTCAAGCTGGCGCGCGCCGCCAATCTGTTGCGCACAAGGGTCGACGTCGAACTCGAACAGCAGAACCAGGAACTGTTGAAATCGATGAACGCACGCACCCGGCTGCAGCTGCGGCTGCAGACCACGGTGGAAGGACTGTCCACCGCGGCGATCACCTACTACGTGGTCGGGCTGTTCGGCTATCTGATGAAGGGGCTTTTCGAGGCCGGCCGGCTGCCGGTCGACCCCAGCGTCGCGGTCGCCGCCTTCGTGCCGATCGCCGCGCTGGCGATCTGGTGGACGGTGCGCAGCATCCGGCGCCGCCACGTCGGCGACGAGGACTAGGCATGCACGGGCAATCCCAGAGCCGCGGCTGGAAGCAGCGCTTGGCAACGCCGGCGCGCTGGCTCGTCGCCATCGCCGCCGTCATCGCCATCGCCACAGCGCTGTGGCATTTGCAGCAGGCGGAGAGCGGGCTGCGGATCACCACGGCCACCGTCGGCGAAACCCCGGTGACGGTGTATCGGCCGCAGGCCGAAGGCCCCGCCCCGGTGGTGGTGATTGCGCATGGCTTTGCCGGCTCGCAGCAATTGATGCAGCCGTTCGCGGTGACGCTGGCGCGGAACGGCTATGTCGCGGTGACCTTCGATTTCATCGGCCACGGCCGCAATCCGGTGGCGATGAAAGGCGACGTCAACGAGCCGACCAAGATTACCGGCGTCTTGGTCGATGAACTCGGCCGGGTCGCCGACTACGCCAAGACCCTGCCCGACAGCGACGGCCGACTGGCGGTGCTCGGCCATTCGATGGCCTCCGACATCGTGGTGCGCTACGCGATGGCGCATCCTGAGGTCACCGCCACGGTGGCGGTCTCGGTGTTCTCGCCGGTGGCGACCGCGACCAGCCCGCGCAAC
Source organism: Rhodopseudomonas palustris BisB18 (assembly GCF_000013745.1). Taxonomy (GTDB): domain Bacteria; phylum Pseudomonadota; class Alphaproteobacteria; order Rhizobiales; family Xanthobacteraceae; genus Rhodopseudomonas_A; species Rhodopseudomonas_A palustris_F. Next base: position 1,362,450 of record NC_007925.1, on the reverse strand, counting down.
CTGTTGGTGATCGTCGGCGCGCTGGAGCCGAACATGCTGATCAACGAAGGCTTGCGCATCGTCAACCTGGCCAGCGGCGGCGGCGCGGTGGCCGGCCAAAGCTATGGCGACTTCAAGGACGGCAGCGCGCGGCGCCTGGCGCTGTCCTCGGGCGTCGAACATATCGGCGTGCTGTACAGCCGCGACAGCATGGCGGAATCGCTGCAATGGCTGAACCAGGCGTTCGGCCATCAGGGCTCGGGCTTTCTCGACCGCCGCCCGCCCTTGCTGGCGCTGTTGTTCGGCGGACTGATCGCGCTGGCCTGGCCGTTGTCGCGGCTGCTGCCGAAAGCGGCAGAAGCGCCGATGGGCGCCAACTTACGCTGGAAGCCGCTGCTCGCCGCAGCCATCGTGCCGGCGCTGCTGACGCCGCTGATCCTGTGGAAGATGCCGACCGACTTCCTGATCATCCTGCTCGGCGATTATCTGACGCTGCATTTCCTGGTCTATGGCCTGTTGACCGCGCTGATCCTGCGGTTCGGCAACCGCGGCAAGCCGCTCGCCGGGCAAACCTTGCTGTGGCCCGGCCAATCGCGGCACCGCCATGGCAAAGCCACCTGGACGCCCGGCACCTCCAATCCGATCACCGCGCAAGCCTCGCTGACCTACGTCGCCATCGCGGCGCTCGCGGTCGGCGCCTACAACATCATCGCGATCGGGCTGCCGCTCGACCGCTACGTGTTTTCGTTCCATCCGATCGCGCCGCGGATCCATCTGATCCTCGCGGTGGCCTGCGGCACCGTGCCGTATTTCATCACCGCGGAATGGCTGACCCGCGGCGACGCCAGGCGCGGCGCCTATGCGCTGACCAAGTTCTGTTTCCTCGCCTCGCTGGCGATCGCGGTGGCGCTGAACCTGTACAAATTGTTCTTCCTGATCATCATCGTGCCGGCGATCTTGCTGTTATTCCTGGCGTTCGGGCTGATCAGCCATTGGAGCTACAAGGCCACCAACCATCCGTTGCCCGGCGCGCTCGCCAACGCCGCGGTGTTCGCCTGGGCGATCGCGGTGACGTTTCCGATGGTGATCCGCTGAGGGCGGCCCGGCTGGGTCGATGCATCCAACCGAAATCGGCCGTCATTCCGGGGCGCGAGAGCGTCAGCTCGAGCGAACCAGGAATCTCTGAACGGGTATCGCGAAGGCGATCGGGCACTTCGCCCAACCCGTCATGGCCGCGCTCGTCGCGGCCATCCACGCCCACAAGCGAAGCCTTGCGGGTCTCCGTGGATGGCCGGGACAAGCCCGGCCAAGACGTGGAGAGGTTCGCGTGCTTCCGATAAGTCGTGGAGTGGCCAATATCCGGAGGAAAGACGCGCATGACCGACCTCGAATTATGGCCCGCAGACGGCACGAGGAACTGGCAGCTGATCACCGACGCGGTGATGGGCGGGATTTCGCGCGGCGCCATCGCCGAGGAGATCGTCGACGGTCGCGCCGCGGTGCGGATGCGCGGCGCGGTGTCGACCGACAACAACGGCGGCTTCATCCAGATCGCGCTCGACCTCGCCGCGGCGGGCGCCATGATCGACGCCTCTGGCTTCGAAGGGATCGCGCTCGACGTCGCCGGCAATGGCGAGAGCTACGGCGTGCATCTGCGCACCCCGGACGTCAGCCGGCCGCAGCAATCCTGGCGGCAGGGCTTTGTTGCGACGCGGGAGTGGCAAACCATCCTGTTGCCATTCGCGCAATTTGTTCCGCATCGCATCGACATTGCGCTCGATCCCAGCCGGCTGCGGCGGATCGGCCTGGTGGCGATCGGCCGCGAATTTGACGCAGATCTATCGGTGGCGCGGCTGGCGCTGTATGGATCGACAACAGCCTGACTTATGGCGAATGGCGGCGGTCACCGCCGGTTCTTAGAAATGCGGCTCGCCCGAAGCAGACGCGGCGTGAACGCCCAGCCAGGACTTGAGACGCGCATGGCAGATCTGGCCGATCCAGTTCCCGCGGTGTGGACCCCGCCTCTGGCCGAGCCGGTGGCGCGCGAGTTGTGCACCGATTGCGGGGTGTCGCGCACCAGCGATCCCAAGCAATGCGGCCAGGCCTGCCAGTTCATCAAACCGGACTATCCGGCGATGGAATTGCGCGTCCACGGCCGGGTGCGCGATCCCGCCAAGCCCGACGAAGCTTTCTTCGGCCCGTTCCGCCGCATGGTGCGCGCGGCGATGAAACAGCCGCGGCAGGGCGCGCAATGGACCGGCATCACCACAATGATCGGCGAGCGGCTGTTGCAGACCGGCGCGGTCGACGCGGTGCTGACCATGGCGCAGGACCCCGACGACAAATGGAAGCCGATGCCGGTGATCGTCACCAAAGCGGAGGGCATGAAGGCCTGCCGCGGCATGCGGATGGGCTACGCGCCACTGTTGTCGCTGCTGGAGCCGGCGCGCGACGCCGGCCACAAGCGGATCGCGGTGATCGGGATTCCCTGCCAGATCTACGCGCTGCGGCAACTCGAACAGAAACTCGGCTTCGAAAAGCTCTACGCGATCGGCACGCCGTGTTCCGACAATACCACGACGGAGAGCTTCCACCAGTTCCTCGATCTGCTGTCGGACAAGCCCGACAGCATCACCTATCTGGAATTTCGCGCCGACTATCATGTCGAGCTGCGCTTCGATGACGGAAGGGTGAAGGAGATTCCGTTCCTGCTGCTGCCGATCTCCAAGCTGCCGCCGGATTTCTTTCCGATGACCTGCCGCACCTGCGTCGACTACACCAATACGCTGGCGGACATCACCGTCGGCTATATGGGCGGCCAGGGCGAACAGTGGCTGCTGATCCGCAACGAACGCGGCGAGGAATTGCTGCGCGTGCTTGGCGACGAGGTGAGGCTCAGCGAACCCGGCAGCGCCGGCAAGCGCACAGCCCCGGTGAAGGGCTTCATGAAGAACGTCGAACTCGCCGCTGGCGGCCTTCCGGTGCGCGGCATGCCGAACTGGCTGCGCCCGTTGATGGGCTGGCTGATGCCCAAAGTGGGTCCGCGCGGGCTGGAATTCGCCCGCACCCGGGTCGAGATGAAGGCGATCGAGAGCGTGCTGCATCTGCGCCGGCAATATCCGCAACGCATCAAGAACATGGTACCGGCGCACGTCTGGGCGCTGGTAAAACCATACGGTATCGAGCCGCAAGACGGCGAGCGCAAGTAACAACCTCCTCCGCTGCGACACCGTGACGGGAACCCGCCTGCTCCGCGGCGGTTGTCTGGCATCGCTGCTACAGCCTGCGGCGGGCCGGCGGCGCCTAACCCGTGGAGGATAATGTGGACCAGGACCTACTCGATCATTTGAAGACGCTGCACACCGCGGCGATCGACGCCCGCAACGGCTATCAGGAAGCGCTCGAGGATGCCGAAGGCCGCGGCCTGACCGGGCTGTTCAACGAAATGATCGCGCTGCACGAAGCCAACGCCCGCGAACTCGGCGCTGAACTCACCGCGGCCGGCGAAACGCCGGACAATGACGGTTCGTTCATGAGCATCGTTCACCGCACCATCATGAACGTGCGATCGCTGTTCAATGGCCTCGACGGCAGCGTCCTGCCGGGCCTGATCGACGGCGAGAAGCGCAACGTTTCCAAGTACGACGACGCGTTGCAGACGGCGGCCGCGCCGACTTCGATCGCCGCGTTGCTGACTTCGCAGCGCAGCAAGATCCAGCAGAAGATCGCCAAGATGGAAGTCGAACAGGCGGACTACGAACGCGCCTCCGCCAGCACCTGAACCGAGTCGCTCGTGGCTCTTGATTGAGGATGATGTTTCCCGAAAACCGCAATCCGGGACTCCCAAACCGAAAACCTCTGAGACGATGATCTGAGCGATCGATCTGAGACGACGATGCCAACCAGCTCCGCGCAAGCGGGGCTGGTTTTTTCGGGCGGCCGCCAAGGGTGAAGTCAAAATGAAATCGGGGGCCGAGGCCCCCGATCCGATCACCAAGAGGTGATTGCGCTTACTTGGTCGGGGTGCCGGTGTTGCCCGGCGAGGCGCCGACGCCAGTGTCAGAGCCGGTCGGCGCGACGCGGTTGTCAGTGCCCGGATTGGCCGGCTGATAGCGCTTCGGCTGGTTGAACGACCCCGGATCCTGCATGTTGCCCTGGCCCTGTCCCGTGGTGGTGCCGACCTGACCGGGCAGCTGCGCGGTTTCGACGCTCGGCTTGTTGTTCTGGCCGACGGCCAGCAGGCCCATGGCGATCAAGGCGAACGCGGTGATCCCGAGCAGCTCGGGCAGAGCTCCGCTCGGCGCGGCGCCGCGGCTGCGACCATCGCCTTCCAGCGCATTTTCCGCCGCCTCACGGTTCGAACGCGAACGAATGAAATTGAGAAATACCGCGCCGACAATCACGACGCCGGCAGCAAGCGTGAAGAACATCAGCCAGCTGATGGGTTGGTCACCGTTCATAAGATCCTCCAAGGGGTTTGCAGATTTCAGCAAAAGTAACGGAGGATGTTTGGTTTGGTTCCAGAGCCAACGACGTCGCGACTCACGCGCCGAGGAGCGCCCGCGGCACGGCGTTCGAAGGGGCTATTCGGCCCGGCTAACGATCGGACTATATGTCCGGCAGCACGCTTAGCGCAGGCCAAACGCGGGGCCGGCTCACGTGGTCGGCACCCACGTCGTTGAAACGAGACTGGCGACACCGATCGCGGCGGCCGGCTTGCGGCGCGGCACAAAAACAAACGCCGCAGGCATTGCTGCCCGCGGCGTTTGGTTTGACAGGCCGGCGTTGGGTTTACTTGCCGAGCAGCAGCAGCGAACCGGAGAACGACTTGTACTCGCCCTCTTGCTGCAGCAGCAGCGGAGAGCCCGAGAAGAACGTGTTGCTGTCGATCAGCAGCGGCATGCCTGAGAACGACTTGTACTCACCCTTCTGCTCGAGAACGAGCGGGGTGCCGGAATAGGTCTTGTCGCTGTCGACCAGCAGCGGCGTGCCGGAATAGAACTTGTTGCTGTCGGCGAGCAGCGGCGTGCCGGAATAGGACTGATAAGAATCGTTGGACATTTTTTCCACCTACTTTGAGAGGACAGGAAGACCCAGCCAGGACGACAGCGGGGTCGGATTGTTGATCAGGAGCGGTGTGCCGGAATACGACTTGTAAGATCCCTCGGTATCGAGCAGCAGAGGGGTGCCGGAGAAAGATTTGTACGGTCCCTTGCTATCAAGCAGAAGCGGCGTGCCGGAATAGGTCTTTTGGCTATCGACCAATAACGGGGTACCGGAATACGTCTTGTTGCTATCCACCAACAGCGGGGTACCGGAGTAGGATTCGTATGGCCCCGAGTTATCCAGCAGCACCGGCGCGTGCAGGATATTGGAGAACGGCGTCGCATCGTCGATCTCGACGCTGCCGGTCGACGAACTCGGGATGCTGGCCTTGTTCGGGCTGTAGCGATCCAGGATCGCGGACGCCTTGGCGCCGAATCCGAATTCGGCCTGAACCGAAACCACCGCGCCGCCCTTCTTGATGGCCTCGACATAGGAACGGCCTTCACCGCGCGACACGCCGGCCCGCACCAGCGCGGCCAGAATGGTCTCGTCGAGTGTCGTGCCGGGCTTGCCGGGCTGCGCGCTGGTGACGACGGCGTATTTGAAGCTGGCGCTCTTCAGTTCGGTCTCGATCGCCGAGATCTGCCTGCTGGTGTCATACAATCGGGTGATTTGGGTCATGACTTCTCCGTTTCAGTCTCAAGGCCGATCGGTGGCCGTGTCAGAAGCTGCCCCGCTCCGGCATAGGCTCCGGGTTGTCGAATGAGCGGGACCATGATGATGAGCGTCGCCAACAGCAGAACGATTTCGAGGCAATAGACGAAATCATAGCCCGCGGCGGCGCCAAGCGAGGTGTGGGGTGCGATCGCATCGACGAGATCTCGCAGCACGCCGCCGAGCGCGATCGCAATGCCGGCGGCCGAGGCCTGCACCGCGCCCCAGGCGCCGAGCGCCAGGCCGGCCTGATGCTTCGGCGCGGCATTCATGGTCGCGGTCAACGTGCCGTGACCGAACAAGCCGGCGCCGAAGCCGATCAGGAAGGTGCCGGCGCCGAACAGCAAGGCTGACATCAAGGGGGCGGCGAAGATCACCGCGAGAAACGCCGGAATGCCGACCAGGGCGCCATAGCTCGCCATCCGGAACGGATCGGCGCCGCGGCTGAGCACGCGCGAGGCCAGAGCGAAGCCGAACAGGCCGCCGAGCGCCAGCGCCGCGGTGAGCTTGGTGGTGTCGCCCACCGCGAGATGAAGAATTTGGCCGCCGAACGGCTCCAGCAGCACGTCTTCCATGCTGAACGCCATGGTGCCGAGGCCGACGGCAACCAATCGGCGCAGCGCGTTGTCGCCGGCGATGAAGGCGTCCCAGGTTTCGCGGAAGCCAGGCGTGCGCGGCTGCTGCGCGGCCTGCGCGGCGGCGCCGGAGCGCCGGGTTTCCTGCTTCCAGACCGCGATGCCGTTCAGCACGATGGTGACCACCGCCGCGCCCTGGATCACCTGGATCAGACGGCCGGGCGAGAAATCCGCCAGCAGCGCGCCGAAGATGAAAGCGCTGGCGATCATGCCGAACAGCAGCATGACATACATCAGGCCGACGACCTTGGGCCGCGATTCCGGCGCCGCCAGATCGGTGGCGAGCGCGAGCCCGACGGTCTGGGTGGTGTGCACGCCGGCGCCGATCAGCAGGAAGGCGATCGCCGCGGCGGCCTGCCCGATCCACACCGGGGCATGGCCGGCTTCGCCGCCGCCCGACAGCACCAACAGCGCGAACGGCAGGATCGCCAGCCCGCCGAACTGCACCATGGTGCCCTTGTAGAGGAACGGCACCCGCTTCCAGCCGAGCACGGACTTATGGACGTCGGAGCGAAAGCCGATCAGCGCCCGAAACGGCGCAAAGATCAGCGGCAGCGAAATCATGATGCCGACGATCGACGCCGGCACGTTTAACTCGACGATCATCACCCGGTTCAACGTGCCGACCAGCAGCACCAGGGACATTCCGACCGAGACTTGAAACAGGGAGAGCCGCAGCAGCCGCGACAGCGGCAAGTCCGGGGTCGCCGCATCCGCGAACGGCAGGAAGCGCGTCCCCAACGATATCCAGGCCTTCATCGCTTTTTGACTGACAGGGTTCATCGTTGAGCTAGTCCAACAGATGAGAGGCTGGCGTTGCTGCGAACACCGCTCCCCAATCGATAAGCGGAAAGACCGCTTCGTGGCCGAAGATGAACAAGCCTGGCCAAGATGGCACCGCTTGTTCACCCCGGCTACAAAGCAAGCGACCGGGACCCTTGGATCCCGGTCCTGCCATCACAGCTCTAAGGAGCCGAATTAACCGACGTTGACCGAGGACTCGATCGCGGCGGTCTTGCCGTTCCAGTACTTCGGGAACCAGGTGGTGTGCGAGAGCACAGCGTAGTGCACGAGGATCGCGATGATGGTGACGCTGCCCAGCAGCAGGGGCAGACCGACGGTCGGCTTAACGACAGTCCAGATACGACCTTGATTCATTTTCGGTTCCCCTTACTTCAGCCACGGCGAATAGACATACGCCAGAAAGTGAGCAACGATCGCGATCGCGCCGAAGATGCGCGTGCCGTCGATGACGTGCTTGTGGAGTTCTTCCGATTCCGCGATTGTCAAGCCAGTCGGCCAGACCTTGTTCGGATCGTCTACCATAACATAACCTCCTAAGAGACTTACGATCAGTTTCGTGCTGAACCCGCACGCAGGTTATTTCGCTGCTACGCCGAACAGATGTTCGCTTGGTCTCAGCATGTCCTGTCTGTTGCCTCGCCCAGAGCCCCGTCACCAATCGAGACGCGGATCGAACGAAGCGATTCCAGACTCGTTTGATCGGAAATTCCCAGACCGGAATGCCCCCAATTTGCTTGGGAAACACCCTCGTTCGTGATGGGAACTCCTACTCGCTCGAGTGAGTGTAAGAATAACCTGACACCCAACTTTGTCAACTAAACGTGACAACAAGCGGCGAACTTGTGATGAGGATCCCGAGGATGCTGCGGGATACCATCGCGATTGATGGCCGGCATTAACGTACCAGCCCCGGCATTTGCCCCAATATCCCCGAGTCCGCCGCTAAGCGGCTTGATCGGCTTTGTTTTCTGCCGCGACCCGGGGTTTTCCCGGCGCGCCAGCTAGGACCGCCTGGCAAGTCACCCGAGCGACCGGATCTGCCGACGCAGCCGGACAACTGGATTATTCTTTGGTCGTAAGGAGGGGCGGAATCGCTCGTCTCAGGGACCACCGCGGCGGGCAGCCCCTGCCAGGAAAGCCCGGGGCAATCGACCGGTCGTGCGGACTGGCCAGGCTGCGCCAGCTTCGATCGGCGCGGCGGGGGTTTTCGAGGGGGCGATGGCGCCGGCCACGGCGATCAGGTTCACTGACCTGATCGGCGCGGCGGGGGTTTTCGAGGGGGCGATGGCGCCAGAGGGCCGCCGTTCGATGTCCAGCCCCCGGACTGTCAAAATTACTTGACGAATATGATGTCAGTTTTACATGACAGAATGCAGCTTCCCGTGCGATATCGAGGTCCGAAGCCCTGCTCGGAGCGCATCAGGATCGAAGTTTTGGTTGCCGATCATCCGCCGTTGAAACGTCCGGATTGCACATGGATCAACGATCGAGACACCAACTCAGCGCCCGCGAGAATGAGGTGCTGCGGCTTGCTGCGGTCGGCTACAGCAACAAGACCATCGCCGCCAAGCTGCAGATCGGCGCCAAGAGCGTCGAGACCTACAAGGCGCGCGGCATGAACAAGCTCGGATGTCACAACCGCGTCGACGTGGTGCGCTTCGCGATCAGCATGGGCTGGCTCGACGAGTCAGAGTGCTGATGCAACGCCCCGGCGCAGCTTGACCCGCCAGACCTCCGGGCCCTGTTCGAGATAGCTCCAATCGGCTTCGTCGCCGTGCACCATCTCGAGATAGCCGCGCAGCGGTCGCGGATTGTGATCGGCTATCACTTGCAGGCTGCGGCCCGGCGGCAGCCGATCGATCAGCCGCTGGACGATGGCGTGGCGCTGCTGCGGCTCGAGCCGGCGCACGTCGAGCACGGTCTCGGTGTCGTCGCTGTCGGACATCGGCATTTCCTTGTTGCGGGGACTCAGGCGCTGGGCTGCGCTGCGGGCACCGCCGACTGCCGCTTGCGATGACCTAGCAACAGCGGACCGAAGCTGATCGCGAAGCCGAGGAAGGCCGCCGCCCAGGCGAACGCCGCCAGGTGCAGCAGGCCGACGCTCCAAGCCGGATGGACCGCCGCGCAGATCCGCGCCAGCACCGCCACCGTCGCCATCGCGTAGATGGTTTGGGTGGTCAGCGACGCGGTGAGTTGCTGGCCGGTGTGGCCGAGGCTGGCACGGGTCATCACCGCCAGCGTCATGATGCCGGCAGCGCCGACCATCCAGGCGTGGGCGCCGGCGCTCGGCGCGGTCAGTCCGAACGCCGCCGCGGCGGTCAACAAGAAGCCGAGCGGCACGAACAAATAGCCGACGTGCAGCACCAGAACCAGGCGCTCCCTGGTGGTGCGGTGGCCGGCCCAGCGGGCGAGCCGAACCAGATGCAAGACCCCGGCGATGCCGAGCGCGGCGCCGACCAGAGTGCCGTCCTTGAACGCCACCCAGAGCACCAGGCTCGCCGCACTCGCGGCCACCACCGCCATGTCGAAGCGGCCGAACGGCGAGGGTAAGCGGCCAGGGTTCTCGCGCACCAGCCAATTGCGGGTGAAGCTCGGAATGATGCGGCCGCCGATCATGCCGATCAGCAGGATCACCACGGCGATGCCGAGCCGGATGCTGATATCGGCGAGGCCGCCGAAATGCGCCTCGAGGTGAAAGCCGATATTGCCGGCCAGCAGCAGGGTCAGCAGTAGCACCACCGGAAGATTGTTCCATTTGCGGCCGGTGATGATTTCCCGCGCCACCACCAGCGCCACCAGCGCCAAGAAGCCAGCGTCGATCAGCAACGCCGCGAGCCAGCCGATGTCGGCGGAAAACGCCATCACGAAGCGGCCGGCCAGCCAGACCAACACCAGGCCCAGCAGGGGCCAGCCCTGGATCGGCATCCGGCCGGTCCAGTTCGGGATCGCGGTGAACAGAAAGCCGGTGATCACCGCCGGCAGATAACCGTACAGCATTTCGTGGACGTGCCAATCGCGCGGCGCCAGCGTGGTCGCAAGCGTCAACTCGCCATAATAGAACGGCAGCCAGATCAGCACCGCGAGCGCGGCATAGATCGCGCCGGCGAAAAAGAACGGCCGAAAGCCGCTCGACAGGATGGCCGGGCCATGGTGCGGCTGAAAGCGGGGAATCGGGCTCATGTCGGATGTCCGGTGCGTTGCGCTCCGAGCATTTGTAGAGCGGTGCCGACCGCCCGGGTTGTGCCAGCGCAAGCTTCGCGGCGATTGGGCGCGAGATCACGCGAGTTAGGGCAGTGGCGACACGCCGATCACCGGCGCATGCAGCGCCAACAGCGTCAGCCAGGCGACCAGGGCGATCGCCAGCCGCTTGGCGTCGACGCCATAGGATCGCGGCCGAAAGCGGCCCTGCAGCAGCGCGGCGAACGGCCAGAACGAGGTGTTGCGGGCCAAGGCGTGCCAGGCCTCGTATCCGAGCCGGCGCTGCTTGCGGCGGTCGATCATCACCATGCCGGCAAGCGCAATCAGCGCGAAGAAGCCGAACAGCAGGGCATGGGCGAGATCGCCATTCGGCACCAGATGCGCGCCGGACCACAGCGCGATCGCCCACAACAACGGATGCCGCGCCGCGCCGACGATGCCGGGTTGCTCGGGGTCGAAGGCGAGCCTGGGATTGCCGCCGAACGACAGCGGGTTGGCGGCGCCGACACCGAACGCCGCCAGCAGGCAGACGAACGGCATCGCCAGATTGGGCGCCAGCATCTGCCAGGGCTCGAACGGCCACAGCGGCAGCAACGGCGCGCGGCCGGCGGCGCCGATCAGCCAGGCCAGCACCAATAGCGAGACGCCGCTGTAGAGCGCCAGAAAACCGCGCTCGCCCAGCCGCGCCACCATCGCGGCACGCACCGCAGGGCGCGACGGCACGGCATGCGAGGCCAAGAACACCGCGAAGGCGGCGATGAACTCCGCCCAGTCGCCGAAGTGGATCACCGCGCTGGCTGGCATTGGGCTCCCGTTGTGGCCGTTGAAGCTACGACACTGCCCCGGCGCATGTCCATTTGGGGCGACGCGGTTCGCAACGACGAAGCTGTCATTCCGGGGCACGAGCAGCGGAGCTGCGAGTGAACCCGGAATCTCGCCGCTGGTGCGAGGTCCAAACCTGTTGCGAGAGTCCGGGTTCGCTCGGCCTTTCGGCCTCGCGCCCCGGAATGACGGCCTCCTTTTCCGGTTGGCGTCGCGACGCACCTACGAGGGATTGCGGACGCCCGAGACTCTTAACCGCGAAAGCCTCTGGCCATCACCCCTTCGCGAACACCGCAGACAACGCGCTTTGCGCCTCCTGCTGGATCTGCCGCAAATGATCCTGGCCGCGGAAGCTTTCGGCGTAGATCTTGTAGACGTCCTCGGTGCCGGAGGGGCGCGCCGCGAACCAGCCGTTCGCGGTGACCACTTTGACGCCGCCGAACGGCTGATCGTTGCCGGGCGCTTTGGTCATCACCGCCTCGATCGGCTCGCCGGCCAATTGCTTGAGGCCGAGCGTCTCCGCGGTCAGCGTCTTGAACTTGGCCTTCTGCTCGCGGCTCGCCGGGGCGTCGATTCGCTCGTAATAGGGCCGGCCGAGCTCCTGCGCGAGCTTCTGATAGTGTTCTCCCGGATCGGATTTGGTGGTCGCGGTGATCTCGGCGGCGAGCAGGCCGAGGATCAGACCGTCCTTGTCGGTGGTCCACACCGTGCCGTCGCGGCGCAGCAACGAGGCGCCGGCGCTCTCCTCGCCGCCGAAGCCGAACGAGCCGTCAACCAGGCCGTTGACGAACCATTTGAAGCCGACCGGGGTCTCGACCAGCTTGCGACCGAGTCTGGTGGCGACGCGGTTGATCAAGCCGCTGGAGACGATGGTCTTGCCGATCGCGCTGTCGGCGCGCCAGCCCGGACGGTGCTGGAACAGATAATCGATCGCCACTGCGAGATAGTGGTTCGGGTTGAGCAGGCCGCAGGAGCGGGCGACGATGCCGTGGCGGTCGGCGTCGGTGTCGTTGGCGAAGGCGACATCGAACTTGTCGCGCATCCCGATCAGCCGCGCCATCGCATAGGGCGAGGAGCAGTCCATTCGCACCTTGCCGTCCCAATCCGCGGTCATGAAGCGGAAGGTCGGATCGACCACGTCGCTGACGATGCTGGCGTCGATGCCGTAGCGCTCGATGATCGGCTGCCAATAATGCACCGCGGCGCCGCCCAACGGATCGATGCCGATCTTGACGCCGGAGGCCTTGATCGCCGCCATGTCGATGACGTTTTCCAGATCGGCGACGTAGGGTCCGACATAATCGTGGCGGTGCACGTTGGCCGAGCGTAGCGCGCGATCCAGCGTGATCCGCTTGACGCCGCGCAAGTCGTCCTCGAGCAACGCGTTGGCGGTGCGTTCGATGTCGCTGGTGATGTCGGTGTCGGCCGGGCCGCCGTTCGGCGGATTGTATTTGAAGCCGCCGTCCTCCGGCGGATTGTGCGACGGCGTGATCACCACGCCGTCGGCGAGACCGCTGGTCCGGCCGCGGTTGTAGCTCAGGATGGCGTGCGAGATCGCCGGGGTCGGGGTGTAACCGTCGTGTTCGTCGATCATCACCTCGACGCCGTTGGCGGCGAACACTTCGAGCGCGCTGGCCAGCGCGGGCTCCGCCAGCGCGTGGGTGTCGATGCCGATGAACAACGGCCCGTCGATGCCGGCGCGGCGCCGGTATTCACACACGCCCTGGCTCACTGCCAGAATGTGCGCCTCATTGAAAGCATTGTTGAAGGCCGAACCGCGGTGGCCCGAGGTGCCGAACGCCACGCGTTGCGCCGGGATCGCCGGATCGGGCCGGCCGGCGAAATACGCCGTGACCAAACGCGGCACGTTGACCAGCATTGACGAGTCAATGATGTGGCCGGCGAGCGGACTGACTTCCGCAACCATTTGTTGCTCCTGGATGGACGAGAAAACACGCGACCGGGCGGCCGCTTCATCGCGGCACCATGGCACGTCGCTGATCCGATTGAAAATTCCGCGTGCGCCGCGGCGGCCCTACCAAAGTGGCAGAGGTTGAGCCGACCCGAGGTTTGCTCTCAGAGCAACATCGAGGACTGTTCCAGCAGCGTCTCGTAGCATTCGCACGACAGCTTCGCCACCGCCGGCCGATTCAGGATCTTGATGACGCCGCGCGAATAGGAGATCAAGCCGGCGGTCTGCAACTTGGTCGCGACCTCGGTGACCGAGGTGCGCCGTACGCCGAGCATTTCGGCGAGGAATTCCTGGGTCAGGTTGACGGTGTCGCCGCCGGCCCGGTCGGCGGATTGCAGCAGCCAGCGACAGAACCGGGCCTCGATCAGATGAAGCGCGTTACACGCCGCAGTGACCCGGGCCTGCGACAGCAGCACTTCATTGTATTGGATGCACAGGTTGCGCAGCACGTCGCTGCCGGTGGCGACCTTGCGGAATTGCGAGGACGGAATCTTGGTCAACGAGGTCGGCATCTGCACCACCACGCGAACCAGCGACTTGTACAGTCCGAACCCGGCCATCGCGCCGACCACGCCTTCGCGCCCCACCGTCGCGGTTTCGATCGCCTTGCCGTCGCGCAAAACCGCAAGCAGCGACAGCATCCCATTGTGAGGGAAATAGACGTGTTCGAACTCGTCGCCGGGCTCGACCAGCACAAGCCCCTGCGGCAGGGACGCCGTCGTCATATGCGGCGTCAACAGATCGAACTGAGCGCGGGGCAGCCCCGCCAACAATTTGTTTTCCAAGGGAAATCTGAAGTTTAGGGATGTCACTGCGATGTTCCGCCCGGTCGGTCGGGCCGTCAACCGCAGGGGGAGGGAGGACGCGCCGAGACGCATTCCGCGGATAGAGCAATATATGAAAACGGCCTTTGATTTGTCTGTCCGGTTCCGCGCTTAGGCGGGCAGCGGCGCAGCGCACCGGAAACCGCCAAAAAGACTACGGGAGCAAGGTTTGCACACCCTCCAGCGCTGCAGCCGGCGGAACTTAATCTGTCCGAGACACGACAGAGGCTCAATCCTGGTTGGTAAATTTGCGAATCGCGCAACCGCGCAGTTTGGCGGCAACGCCAAGTGCCCTCCCATACCGGCGGTTGCCCCCACCCGGCTTGGCGCGATTCTCAGATGAACGGCTTGCCGCCGGTGACCGCAATGGTGGTGCCGGAGACATAGCTCGACAACGGATCGGCCAGCATCACGTAAGCTGTGGCGAGTTCGGCCGGCTGGCCTGGGCGCTGCATCGGCGTTTGCTTGCCGAAATTCTTCACCGCCTCCTCCGGCATGGTCGATGGAATCAACGGGGTCCAGATCGGCCCCGGCGCCACGGCGTTGGCGCGAATCCCCTTGGGCGCCAGCATCTGCGCCAGCCCGCCGGTGAAGTTCTGGATCGCGCCCTTGGTGGTGGCATAGGCCAGCAGCATTGGATTCGGCATGTCCGAATTCACCGAGGCGGTGTTGATGATGGCGCTGCCCGGCTTCATGTGCGGCACCGCCGCCTTGGTCAGATGGAACATCGCGTGGATGTTGACCTTGAAGGTCAGCTCCCATTCCTCGTCCGTTATGTCGCCGATGTCCTTGAAGGTCGCCTGGTGCGCGGCGTTGTTGACCAGGATATCGATGCCGCCCAGCTCCTCGGCGGCGCGCTGGACCACCCGACGGCAATGCTCCGGCCACTGCAGGTCGCCCGGCACCAGAACCGCCTTGCGGCCTTCCCGTTCGATCAACTCCTTGACCTCGGCCGCTTCCTCGTTCTCGTCGAGATAGGAGATCAGGATGTCGGCGCCTTCGCGGGCATAGGCGATCGCCACGGCGCGGCCGATGCCGCTGTCGCCGCCGGTAATCACCGCCTTCATGCCAGCCAGTCGCCCGGATCCCTTGTAGCTGTCCTCGCCGTGATCGGGCCGCGGCGTCATCGCGTCGGTCGAACCCGGCATCGGCTGCGCTTGCGACGCGAACGGCGGCTTCGGATAATGCAGCATGTGTCGCACTCAGTGACGGAAGGCGTTTTCGAACGCCGAGATCGCCTTGTTGGCGAGACGGATCTTGTTGCGCTCGCCGCGGTAGTACAGATCCACCACCGTATCGAGCAACAGTTCGTGCACCCCGAACATCTCAGGGATCGCACCGCTCATCCGGAGATAGTCGAAGGCGATATCATAGGCTTGATCGAGAACTTCCAATCCGGCGGTGCGCAGATTTTGCTGGGCCAACATGGCAATCACTCCCGTTCCGGAGTGAAAAGCACTCGCTCGAAAAAAGGTTCCCAGCGCTGGCGTCGCAGCGTCGCGAGACCGCCGGCCGTAACAGCTATGGGCCCATCGCCCGCGGATCGGTCAGCAACTTGCCGGTATCGACCGGGCCGAGCTGGCTGGCGTCTTCTTCACTGAGAAATTTATCCAGCGTCTCCTGGATCCTTTGCTTGACGGTATCCGGACCGCGGTCGCTCATGTCGGTGTGTTGATACTCGGTCCGAACGATGTCGATTCCCGCCTGTTTGGCCAATTCGGGATCCGGCAACACGCCCGGGTCGGTCTTGAACACCGGGTCCTTGGAGCGGAACGACAGGATCTTGGCGGCCCCCGACGTGACGAACGGCACCCGCAGATTGTCCAGCGTTACCACCCGCCGCACCAGCTCGGGACGCTGCTGGGCGAAGAACATCGAAATGTCCCCGCCGTTCGAATGACCGGCCAACGTCAGATGCTGGTAATCCGCATTGGGCTGGATCTTCTTCAGCTCGCTGATGGCAAACAGGATGTTCTCCATGCCCCGCTCGTAGACCTGCAGGCGGCCGACATAGAGCGAGCCGGCCTTGGTCATCAGCGGCACGTCGGTGGGCAGATCGTGCTGGATGCTGGCGACCATGTAGCCGCGGGCCGCCAGCACGTTGGCGAGGAAGGAGTATTCGGTGTTCTTGACGGTGTTGCCGTGGCTAAGAATAGCGACCGGCAGGGGAATGCCAGCCATCGCCCTCATCTCGGCGTCGCGCCGCACGGCGATGTCGACATCAATCGCGCGATTTCGCGCGCTGTCGAACAAATGCAACGTCTCGTGCCGGATCGCCAGCTTACTGGCGACGAAATACGAGCCAACCGCCAGGACAAACACGCTCACAATGATCGCCAGCTTCTTCATCGCGCCATCCGTGCAAAAGATCCCGCTCAGGTGGGCTTCTTTGATAGCGCGGAAAGCCCCCGGATTGCACGCCACGAATTAAATTTTTGAAATAGAACCGCAGGTTAGCTTACCGCAGCGCGAAAAAAGCGGTGGCAGTGCAATATCCGGTCAGGTGATCAATTCGCTGATCATGCTGGCGATCTGCGCTGGGCTGTAAGGCTTGCGGACAAACCGACCGCGCGCGGGAAGATCATCAGGACCGACCGACACGTGACCCGACGTTGCAATGATTTCGATCGGCGGCCACCGTCCCCGTACCGCCTGGGCGAGTTTCAGCCCATCCATCGAGCCGGGCATCTGAATATCGGTGAACACCACGCGAATGTCGTCGCGGGCTTCCAGGATCTCGATCGCCTCGTCGGCGCTTGCGGCCTCCAGAACCGAGAAGCCCGCCGCTTCGATGAAGTCGACGGCAGCAGCCCGGAGCAGGAGTTCGTCCTCAACCACCAAAACGATGGGCTTTTTCTTCGACAATCCCGCCATTTACCCGCCTCACGCCACCGCAACAAAGTCTAAGCTTTTGAGACTGCTATCGTTCCGGGGATGCAAGATTAATGTCGGAGATCCGACATTGCCGTTGTCGTCGCGCCCTCAGGCCTGCCGCCCCTCCCAAAGCGATAACGAGCGTCCCACCATGTCGTAGTGGCCCTCTTTCTTGATCCGGGAGAGCTTGCCGTCACCTGGCTTATCGGTGTCGATCAGACACTCCCAAGTGCGGCACTGCGGCACCGCCGGGAATTTAAACGTCACCGTCTCATGGTGAGCGTTGAACAACAGAAACAGCGTGTTGTCGGACCCCTTGCGCCGGATGCCCGTCACCTGCGCGCGCCCGTCGAGCAACATGCCGACGCAGCGCGCATTGCCGTCGTTCCATTGCTCGCAAGTCATTTCGGCGCCGCTGGGATCGACCCAGGTGACATCCTTGACGCCGAGTTCTTCGTTGTATGCCCCGGTTAGAAAGCGGCCGCGGTGAAACAGCGGTTGGCGTTGCCGGGTCTCGATCAGACGCTGCGTGAACTCGATCAAGCGGCGGCCGTCCTCATCAATGCCCTCCCAATCCAGCCAGCTGATCTCGTTGTCCTGCGCGTAGGCGTTGTTGTTGCCCTGCTGCGAACGGGCGAATTCGTCGCCGGCCAGGATCATCGGGGTGCCGCGCGACAACAGCAGGGTGGACAACAGATTGCGCATCTGCCGGAAACGCAATTCGCGGATCTCCGGATCGTCGGTGGGTCCTTCGACGCCGTGATTCCAGGCCAAATTATGCGAATGACCGTCGCGATTGTCCTCGCCGTTGGCCTCGTTGTGCTTGTGGTTGTAGGAAACCAGATCGTTCAGCGTGAAGCCGTCATGGGCCGTGACGAAGTTGACCGAAGCCCACGGCTTGCGGCCGCGCTTGTTGAACAGATCCGGCGAGGCGGACAACCGGGTGGCAAGCTCCGCGAGCTTGCCTTCGTCGCCCTTCCAGTACGCCCGGGTGGTGTCGCGAAAACGGTCGTTCCATTCCGCCCAGCCCGGCGAAAAGTGCCCGACCTGATAACCGCCCGGCCCGCAATCCCACGGCTCGGCGATCAATTTGACTTGGCTCAGCACCGGATCCTGCCGGCAGGCGTCGAGAAAGCCCCCGCCCTCGTCGAAGCCGTACGGCTCGCGGGCTAGAATGGTGGCGAGATCGAAGCGGAAGCCGTCGACCCGGGTCTCCTGCGCCCAATAGCGCAGCGAATCGGCGACCATCTGCAGCACCCGCTGGTGCGACAGGTTGACGGTGTTGCCGGTGCCGGTGTCGTTGATGTAGTAGCGCCGATCCGGCGCGAGCCGATAGTACGAGGCGTTGTCGATGCCCTTGAACGACAGCGTCGGTCCGAGTTCGTTGCCTTCGGCGGTGTGGTTGTAGACCACGTCGAGGATGATCTCGATCCCGACGCGGTGAAACTGCGCCACCATTTCCTTGAACTCGTTGACGAACGGCCCGGACAAATAGCGCGCTTGCGGCGCGAAGAAGCTGATGGTGTTGTAACCCCAATAATTGTGCTTGCCCTTCTCGACCAGGTAACTGTCGTCGACGAAGGCGTGGATCGGCAACAGCTCCAGCGCGGTGATGCCGAGCTTGCGGATGTAGTCGATCACTTCGTGATGCATCATGCCGGCGAAGCTGCCGCGCAGCGCTTCCGGCACGGCGGGGTGCTTCATGGTGTAGCCGCGGACGTGCGCCTCGTAGAAAATCGTCCGCTCCCAGGGGATTTGCGGCCGGCGGTCCTCGCCCCAGGTGAAGGCCGGATCGATCACCCGGCATTTCGGCACGAACGCGGCGCTGTCGCGCCGGTCGAACGACAGATCGGCATCCGGCGAGCCGAGGGTGTAACCGAACAGCGCCGGATCCCATTGCAACTCGCCGACGATCTGCTTGGCGTAGGGATCCAGCAGCAGCTTGTTGGGGTTGAAGCGGTGGCCTTCGGCCGGTGCATAGGGGCCGTGAACGCGGTAGCCGTAGACTTGTCCGGGCCGCGCGTCAGGCAGATAGCCGTGCCAGACCTCGTCGGTGTATTCCGGCAGTTCGATCCGCTCCAATTCGCGCAGCCCGTCATTGTCGAACAGGCACAGCTCGACCTTGGTGGCGTTGGCCGAAAACAGCGCGAAATTCACCCCCAGGCCGTCCCAGTTGGCCCCTAGCGGAAACGGTCGGCCTTCGAGCACGCGGTGGCGAGCGGGCGACGCCACAGACTGGGCGGTGGAAATCCTCGGCATCTGGTTCATGACAGCCCCCTATATATATGAGCAATAACGACCAGCTACCAGCAAAGTTCAAACCGCCGATCAAGGCAATCGTCGACGGCGCGAGGATCGCGCCAGCTAGAAGACCAGTCCAAGCGAGCGCGCCCAGCGCGCGCGAGTAAGTTGGGGCCGACCAACGACTGAGGAACGTGTGTTCGACTATGTCGTTCATCAACGGCCACCCGCCGAGCTGAAAGAACCACCCGTATGGACCAAGTTTCCCCGCCCGCTCCGCCCACCCGATTCGGCCCCGAGATCGACGACCAGGGGGTGCTGTTTCGGTTATGGGCGCCAAGCCAAAACCAGGTGACGGTGGTTCTTGAAGGCGGCAGTGCGCTGGCGATGAACAAAACCGACCTCGGCTGGCACAGTTTGCTGGTTCAGGAGGCCGGCCCCGGGACCCGCTATCGGTTTCGCCTGGCCGACGGCCTGGAGGTGCCCGACCCGGCGTCGCGTTATCAACCGGAGGACGTTCACGGTCCGAGCGAAGTGGTCGATGCCATGGCGTTCGCCTGGTCCGACCACGGCTGGCGCGGCCGGCCCTGGGAAGAAGCGGTGGTCTACGAGCTGCACGTCGGCGCCTTCACCGAACCAGGTACCTTTGCCGCCGCGATCGACCGGCTGGATTATCTCGCCGAACTCGGCGTCACCGCGATCGAATTGATGCCGGTGGCGGAGTTTCCCGGCGCCCGCAATTGGGGCTACGATGGCGTGCTGCTGTTTGCGCCCGACGCCAGCTACGGGCGGCCGGACGACATGAAGGCGCTGGTCAACGCCGCCCATGCCAAGGGCATCATGGTGTTTCTCGACGTGGTCTATAACCATTTCGGGCCCGACGGCAATTATCTCGCCGCCTACGCGCCGATCTTCAACGACCAGCACCAGACCCCGTGGGGCGCGGCGGTCAATTACGACGCGGCCGGATCGGAGACGGTGCGGGAATTCGTGATCCAGAACGCGATCTACTGGATCGACGAGTTTCACCTCGATGGACTGCGGTTCGACGCGGTGCATGCCATCAAGGACGACAGCGACCCGCATCTGTTGGCGGAGATCCCCTCGCGATTGCGCGCCAGCGGCATCAACCGGCCGATCCATCTGATGCTGGAGAACGAGGAGAACGAGGTGGCGAGGCTGGCCCGCGACGTCGACGGCGAGCCGCAGCAATACACCGCGCAGTGGAACGACGACCTGCACCACGTGCTGCACACCGCCGCCAGCGGCGAACGGTCGGGCTACTACGCCGAATATGCCGGCGACACCGAAAAACTCGGTCGCGCCTTGGCTGAGGGCTTCGCGTTCCAGGGCGACCATATGCGTTACCGCGACCGCAGCCGCGGCGCGCCCAGCCGTCACTTGCCGCCCACCGCGTTCGTCGGCTTCATCCAAAACCACGACCAGATCGGCAATCGCGCCTTTGGCGAACGGCTGACCGCGTTCGCGCCGGCGGTCGCCGTGCAAGCGGTGGCGGCGGTCTATCTACTGCTCCCGCAGATTCCGATGCTGTTCATGGGCGAGGAATTCGGCTCGTCGCGGCCGTTTCCGTTCTTCTGCGATTTTTCCGGCGATCTCGCCGACGCGGTCCGCGAGGGACGCCGCAAGGAGTTCGCGCGGTTTCCGGAATTCGCCGATCCGCAGATGCGCGAAGCCATCCCCGACCCCGGCGCCGCCGGGACCTTCGCGGCCGCAAAGCTCGACTGGAACGAACCCCCACGCGAGCTCCATGCGCAATGGCTAGAGTTTTATCGCGCCCTGCTGGCGATCCGGCATCGCGAGATCGTGCCGAGGCTGCAAGCCATCGGCGGCAACGCCGGCCGGTTCAAGGTTCTCGGACGCCTGGCGGTGCAGGTCGAGTGGACCCTGGCGGATGGAGCACATTTGACGCTGATGGCTAACCTGACCGACCAGCCGCTCCCGGGGATCTCGCGGCCGAGCGGCCGCCGCTTATGGCCGACCGCGCCCGTGGCGTCGTCGACGCTGGAGCCCTGGCAGGTGGTGTGGTCGATCGCCGATGCGGGTCAAGCCTGAGCCTTGGTGCAGCCCCGCCCCGCTTCGCAGAATGGAACCCTCGGCGCGATTAGAAATTGAACCGGCTAACGGAGTTGACGATCGGTCGTGCTTTGTCACGCGATATGGGAGCACACGATGCAGCCGGATGAAGCCGAGCGGAAGCGGATCCAGGAGAAGCAGGGCGGCCACCCGATGCCGCCGCGACCCGACGATAGAGCACCGCTCGACGATACCGATCGCAACACCGACAAGGTGATCAAACCGTCGCGCAAGCCGGAGTAACAGGCCTCGCGGCCAAGACTTCGCGGCCAAGACTTCGCGGCCAAGACATGGAGTGACGTCCGCATGGCGACCAAGCTGATGCCCTTGATTTTCACCATCGATATCGGCGGCCAGCCGATCTTGACGTTCGAAGCCGCCAATCTGCGCGAAGCCTATCAGGTCTGCCACGAACATTGGCTGCTGGCTGATCTTCGGCAGATGACTCACAACGGCGTGCCGTTGTGGAACGGCAAGATCAGACTGCGGGCTCGCTACGCCACCGATCCGGAAAAACGCGCCTATCGGCAATCGCCGCCGGAGCATGAGGCTGAGGAACTGAAGCTGGTCTATCTGCTCGAGATCGACGGCGGCGCGGCGCAACCTGCCAGCCAAGCCGCCGAATAGCCGCCTCGATCAGTCCTTCGCCGTCCCTGGCTCCGCCCATTTGCGGTGCTGCGACGCCAACACGCCGGCCGGCACAACATGGGCGACCCTCGACTGGAGCTTGTTCTTCCAGCCGCTGACCACGTCACCCTCGCCGCTCATCATCGCATCGAAGCCGATCCTGGCGACATAGCAAGGATCGTCCTTGCCGATGGTGCCGACGCTGGTATCCAACATATCGGCGCGCCGGAAGAACTCGGTGTTTGTTGCCCCCGGCATCAGGCACGTCACGCTGACGCCGCTGTCCTTCAACTCCTCACGAATCGCAAAAGAGAAGGAATTCAGGAACGCCTTGCTCGCGCTGTACACCGCCTGGAAGCTGCCGGGAACGAAGCCGGCAATCGATCCGGTAATCAGAATACGGCCGGATTTGCGCCGCCGCATGTCGTTACCGATCTTGTGGATCAGATAGGCCGTGCCGGTGATGTTGGTGTCGATGACGCTGCGCGCCTTGGCAAAATCCTGATCGAGAAAAGCGTGGCCGAGACCGCGCCCCGCATTCGCCAACAGCGCGTCCACCGGCCTTGCCTCGGTCGCGGCGTAAAGCCTGTCGACTCCGTCCATCGTGGAGAGGTCGACTTGTGCGGCCTCGACGTCCGCTCCCGTCGCTCTCAGTTCGGCGGCGGCCTGGTGAATCCTGTCCTCGTCGGCGGCGATCAGCAGATCGAAGCCGTCCTTGGCGCAGCATCTCGCCAACTCCAAACCGATCCCGGTAGACGCTCCGGTGACGATGGCGAAGCGGCGTTGCAATGACATGAGGTACTCCGTGCGCGTGGTATGCGGGCGCTAACCCATACTATCGCTTCAGGTTCCCGCTCGGTCCGGATTCTATGGCGGCAAAGGAACAGAACACCGCTCCCGCCTTTGTGCCTGCACCAATTTAGCAGATGGAGAGAGCGATGAAAGCGCTGACCTGGCACGGCAAGAATGACATTCGCTGCGAGAGCGTGCCGGATCCGACGATACAAGACGGTCGCGACGCGATTATCAAGGTCACCGCCTGCGCGATCTGCGGCTCCGACTTGCATCTGTTCGACGGGGTGATGCCGACCATGGAAAACGGCGACGTGCTCGGCCATGAGACGATGGGCGAGGTGGTCGAGGTCGGCAACGACAACAAAGCCCTGAAGGTCGGTGACCGCGTCGTGGTGCCGTTCACGATTTCCTGCGGGCAATGCTTCTTCTGCAAGCGCGGCTTCTTTTCCGGCTGCGAGCGCTCCAACCCCAATGCGAAGATGGCCGAAAGTGTCTGGGGCCATTCGCCGGCCGGTCTGTTCGGCTATTCGCACATGCTGGGCGGCTTCGCCGGCGGCCAGGCGGAGTACCTGCGGGTGCCCTACGCCGATGTCGGGCCGATCAAGGTGCCGGACGGGTTGAGCGACGAGCAAGTGCTGTTTCTGTCGGACATCTTTCCGACCGGCTTCATGGCGGCGGATTTCTGCGATCTGAAGGGCGGCGAAACCGTCGCGATCTGGGGCTGCGGACCGGTCGGCCAATTCGCGATCAAGAGCGCCTTCCTGCTCGGCGCCGAGCGGGTGATCGCGATCGACACCGTGCCGGAGCGGCTGGCGATGGCGCAAGCCTCCGGCGCGATCACCCTCGATTTCATGAAGGAGGATATTTTCGACCGCATCCAGGACTTGACCGAGGGCCGCGGCGCCGACGCCTGCATCGACGCGGTCGGCACCGAGCCGGAGACCGGATCCGGGGTGGACGCGGTGATCGACCGCATCAAGGTCGCGACTTTCATAGGCACCGATCGTCCGCACGTGCTGCGCCAGGCCATCCATTGCTGTCGCAATTTCGGCACGGTGTCGATCGTCGGCGTCTATGGCGGATTGCTGGACAAGATCCCGATGGGCTCGGCCATCAACCGCGGGCTGACCTTCCGCATGGCGCAGACCCCGGTGCAGCACTATCTGCCGCAATTATTGGGACGGATCGAAAAGGGTGAGATCGACCCGTCCTTCGTGATCACCCATCGGGCGACTTTGGAAGAAGGTCCGGAACTCTACAGCACGTTCCGCGCCAAGCAGGACGGCTGCATCAAGGTGGTGATGAAGCCCTCTTGATATAGCAGCGGCCCTGTGAAAACAGGGCCGCGCTTTCGCCAGGCTGGACCGCAGGGTTGGACGGTTCAGCTGTTGGTGGTGATGCCGGGATCGGCGCGGAGCTTTTCCAGCGTCTCGCCTTCGCCGCGAACCTGTTGCTCGGCCTTGTGCCAGAACTCGTCCTCGCGTCCCTCCGGACGACCGGCCATTTCCCACAATTCATGCGCCCGGCGCTTGATGTCTTCGTCAGAAACTTCAGCCATAATCTGCTCCACTCGTGACGTTGGAACCATCTAATGAAGTTGTCGCGGACAAGTTCCAGCGGCAAACGTAGAGCTGATGCGTGATCGTCTGATGACGATTCCGGCGCTACCCAGAGAGCTCCGGGGCCGCGGATAACTGCGGTGCCGCCGACGAAACGCACGGAAAGCGCGGCGCGCGCCGCGCGTCCTGATCGTCGGAGAGCCTGGTTTCGGACCGTCAGACGCGATCGAGGATGCTGCGGATTTTTGCCGCCAGCGCCGCCTGCGACAACGGTTTCTGAATAAGGTCGACACCGACGTCGAGCCTGCCCTGATGCACGATCGCGTTGCGGGAATACCCCGTCATGAACAGCACTTTCAGATCTGGGCGTTGCTGACGCAGTTGGTCGGCGAGTTCGCGGCCGTTCATTCCCGGCAGCACCACATCGGTCAACAGCAGATCGAGTCCGCCGTCGAGCTTGCCGATGATGCCGAGCGCGGCGCCGGCATCGGCCGCCTGGAACACCCGGTAGTCGAGATCCTCCAAAACTTCGACGACATAGTCGCGGACCTCCGGATCGTCTTCCACGACCAGGATCTGCTCCGCCCGCGCCGCCCCGACCTGAATATCGTCGGGCCCCTGCTCGGCTGCGGACGTCGCATGCAGCCGCGGCAGATAGAGCTTGATGGTGGTGCCCTGGCCGACCTCGCTATAGATCTTGATGTGACCGTTGGATTGCTTGACGAAGCCATAGACCTGACTGAGCCCCAGCCCGGTGCCCTGGCCGACATCCTTGGTGGTGAAGAACGGCTCGAAGGCCCGGGCCACGATGTCGGCGGTCATTCCGACACCGGTATCGGTCACTGCGACTTGGACATATTGCCCGGCCGCGACCTCGGCGTGGCGACGCGCATAGTCCTCGTCGAGAAACACGTTGCTGGTTTCGATGGTGAGCTTGCCGCCGTCGGGCATCGCGTCACGGGCATTGACCACTAGGTTGAGCATCGCCGTCTCGAAATGGCTGGCATCGATCTCGGCCTGCCACAGCCCGGCGGTGCCGACATATTCCAGATCGATGGTCTCGCCCAATGTGCTGCGGAAGAAGCCGGCCATGCCTTTCAGCAATTGGTCGAGATTGCAGGCCTTGGGGTCGAGCGGCTGCCGCCTGGCAAACGCCAACAGCCGGCTGGTCAAGGTCGCAGCGCGCTGCGCACCGGACATCGCGCCGCCGATCAGCCGACGCAGCCGGCCATCGACGCCGTCGCGCAGCTTGCCGAGGTCGCGTTGCGCAATCTCCAGATTGCCGATGATGATGGTGAGCAGATTATTGAAGTCGTGCGCCACGCCGCCGGTCAATTGTCCGACGGCTTCCATCTTTTGCGACTGCCGCAGCATGTCTTCCGCCTCACGGCGCTGCAACGTCTCCATGTGCAAGGCATGCTGCGCCTCTCGCAATTGCGACGGTGACGGCACCGCGAGCAGTTTCGGCAACAGCGGCCACAGCATCGCGGCGGTGACCAGCGAAGCGATCGCGGTGAGCGCCTTGATGATCCCTTCCAGTTCGTAGATCGGAATCCACAACGTCACGATGGCGAAGATGTGGGTGAAGCCGCAAGCCAAGATGAAGATCGAGAAGGCCCAAAACACCCACCCGAATTCGACGTCCGGTCGCTTGGCGACGAAATACGACAACGCGAACGGGATCGAGAAATATGCCAGCGCGATTGCGGCGTCGGACACCACATGCAGCCAGATCAGTCCGGGTTCCCACAGCAGGCAAATTCCGTGAGGCGAGAACGTCGAAGTGTCCAACAAGCCTTGCAGAAATGCCCACATCCCTTCGTTTCCTCTCACAGTCGATCGTATTGCCCCCTCGCATCCACGAAAAGCAAGGGCCAACGATTCTCAAACTGGAGAGGATTAGCACGTGCGCAAAGCGATTCCGTAGCGAAGTCCTACTACATTGGGGATTTTACCAGTCTCGCCGCACAGCAACACGGGATCTGCAAGCAGGCCGCTACAGCAGTCGACAATCGTCACCTACAAGGGAACGCCGATTCCGCCGCGCATGCTGCGCCGACGTTCGAACCTGGCGCGCAGCCGCGGCGCAAGGCCCCATGCCAGCGGCGCCGCCAGCACGAAGCTGGCGACCACCACGGCCGGGATCAATTCCATCGCCCGAGCCGACAGCGCCGGCACCAGCAGCACCGTGACCAAGCCGGCTCCGAAGATCACCGCGTTGGTCATGGTGAAGATCAAAGCCGCGACTCGAAACCTGGTGTTGAACATGTTCGCCTCCTGACGGAAGATTCAGAAAGCTAATTCCCGGCTCCACGATCTGGTTCCCTCGACCGGCAGGCGCGAGGGTCGCGCCTGCCGACGCTTTGCGCGCTTACTGCAGACCGATCGTAGTGAGGTCTTGGAACCAGTGCTGCGCCTGCACGAAGCTCTTCACCTTAGGCGACAGAGCGTGCGGGTTGGTGTCGTGCACCACCCAGACCAGCACCGCGTCGTCGACGATCAAGCCATGCGCCTGCGCCAGCAATTCGTCCTGCTTGGTCGGGTCGAAGGTGGTCTTGGCTTCGTCGATCAAGGCGTCAACCTTCGGATTTTTGTAACCGCCCCAATTGACGCCGACCGGCGCGATCTGCCCGGAGTGGAAGAACCGCACGATGGCGTAGAGCGGATCGGAGGTGACATAGGCGATGTTGTTGGCGGTGATGCCCTTCATGCTGTCGTCGGCCGCGCCCTTGCGCCAGGCGGTGTACAGCACTTCGAGTTCGACCACCTTGAACTCGACGTCGACGCCGATCTCCTTGAAGCTCTGCTGCAGAAACTCGTTCATCGGCAGCGACAGCATCTGGCCGGTGCCGCCATTGGCGATGATGAAGGTCGCCTTCAACGGCTTCTCCGGCGAATAGCCGGCTTCCTTCACCAGCCGCTTGGCTTCGGCGAGATCGTATTTGATGTTGAAGGTCGGCTTGCCGAACCACGGGCTCGACGGATCGACCTGGCCGATCGCCGGTTTGGCGAGGCCATTCATTAGGCCGACGACGGCATCGCGGTCGATCGCCAGATTGAGCGCCTTGCGCAACCGCACGTCGGTCCAGGGCGAACCCGGCAACACGCTGAGGTGATAATTCCAGACGTGCGGGGTGACGTTGTCGACGATCTTCATGCCGGCCGACTTCAACTGCGGCACGGCATCCGGCGCCGGGGTCTCGATCAGATCGACCTGGCCGGCGAGCAGCGCGTTGGTGCGGGTTAAGGCTTCCGGCATCGGCACCAGCACCAGCTTGTCGGTCTTCGGCAGCCGCGCCTTGTCCCAGTACTCATCATTGCGGGTGAGTTCGGCGAGTTCGCGCGGCACCAGCTTGGTCAGCTTGAACGGCCCGGTGCCGGACGGCTGCGCGGCGAACTTGTCCCAGTCATTGCCGAGCTTGGCGTATTGCGTCGGGCTCGACACCAAGAACCAGAGCATCTGGTACGGGAAGAAGGAGTCGATCGTCTTGGTTGTAATTTCCACGGTGTCGTCATCGATTTTGGTGTAGCTGGCGACCGACGGCAGCCGGGTCTTGACCTGCGCGCTTTGCCGCTTGTCGAACTGCGGTGCCTTGTCGTTCAGCACCTTGTCTAAATTCCAGACCACCGCATCGGCATTGAATTCACTTCCGTCGTGAAATTTGACGCCCTTGCGCAAAGTGAAGCGCCACTTTTTCTTATCGCCATCATCGACTTTCCATGATGTCGCGAGCCCCGGCACCAGCTTTCCCGGGCGGTCCGCCACATTCATCTCCCAGGCCACCAACGGATCGTAGATGGTGTACCCGGTGAACTGGTAAGCGCCGGCGCCACGATCCGGCTGGCCGGTGGTCAGCGGAATATCGGCCATCGATATGCCGTATCGCACCACCGACTCGGCGCGCGCAGAACTAATTGCGCCGATCGCCACGATGGCAGCGACGACGAGAGATTTTCGAACGGTCATTGAAACACAGCTCCACAGGAATGGTGAAGCACAGGCTGCAACGATGATGCCAGCAATGCGATGCGCCGCGCGTGATGACGCAAACGTGTGAGTCCGCTAGACGTACGGTTTGCGATTTTGCTGGCACAGCCATTGCATGAGATTGCATAAGTTTTTGGCAGCCCGGATAGAGGACATCTTACATGCGTATGATTGGTTTGGTGGCTCGGCGCACAGCCGCAGCCGTGTTCGTGCTGACGACCGCGAGTGCGATCGCGCTGCCGCAATCTGCCGGCGCGGAAGCCGTGCTGCGCATCGGCATGACAGCCGCAGACGTGCCGCGCACGCTCGGCCAACCCGATCAGGGCTTCGAAGGCAATCGCTTCACTGGCCTCACCATGTACGACGCGCTGACGATGTGGGACCTGTCGTCTGCAACCAAAGCCAGCGTGGTGATCCCGGGGCTTGCCACCGAATGGGCGGTGAATGAGAGCGATAAGACCAAATGGACCTTCAAGCTGCGTCCCGGCGTCAGCTTTCATGACGGCTCGCCGTTCAACGCCGATGCGGTGGTCTGGAATGTGGAGAAGGTGCTGAAGCAGGACGCGCCGCAATTCGACGCCAGCCAGGTCGGCGTCACCGCATCGCGGATGCCGACATTGGTCTCGGCGAAGAAGATCGACGACATGACGGTGGAACTGACCACCAAGGAGCCGGACAGCTTCCTGCCGATCAACCTCACCAACCTGTTCATGGTCAGCCCGAGCAAGTGGCAGGCGTTGTATGAGAAGGCCGAAGGCGCCGACGCCAAGGCGAAGTCGCAGGCCGCCTGGGCGTCGTTCGCCAAGGACGCCTCCGGCACCGGGCCGTGGAAGATGTCGAAGTTCACGCCGCGCGAACGGCTCGAACTGGTGAAGAACGACAAATATTGGGACGCCACACGCGTGCCGCATGTCGACCGCCTAGTGCTGTTGCCGATGCCGGAAGCCAACGCCCGCACCGCGGCGCTGTTGTCCGGCCAGGTCGACTGGATCGAGGCGCCCGCCCCCGACGCGGTCAAGGAAATCACCGCGCGCGGTTTCAAGATCGAGAAGAACGAGCAGCCGCACGTCTGGCCCTGGCAGTTCTCCCGCGTCGAAGGCTCGCCGTGGAACGACATCCGGGTGCGCCGCGCCGCCAATCTGTGCATCGATCGCGAAGGCTTGCGCGACGGCCTGCTCGCAGGATTGATGGTGCCGGCGACCGGCACCTTCGAGCCCGGCCATCCGTGGCGCGGCAAGCCGGCATTCCAGATCAAATACGATCTGCCGGCGGCACAGAAGCTGATGAAGGAAGCCGGCTACGGCCCGACCAAGAAGCTCAGCGTCAAGGTGCAGACCTCGGCGTCGGGCTCCGGCCAGATGCTGCCGCTGCCGATGAACGAATATCTGCAGCAGGCGCTCGCGGAGTGCTACTTCGACGTCAAGCTCGACGTCATCGAGTGGAACACGCTGTTCACCAATTGGCGCCGCGGCACTAAGGATCCCTCCGCCAACGGCGCCAACGCCACCAACGTCACCTATGCGGCGATGGACCCGTTCTTTGCGATGGTGCGCTTCCTGCAGTCGTCGATGGCGCCGCCGGTGTCGAACAATTGGGGCTTCATCAACAACCCGAAGTTCGACGCGCTGGTGACCAAGGCGCGCACCACCTTCGATGCCTCGCTGCGCGACGAAGCCTTGGCCGAACTGCACGCCGCCTCGGTCGACGACGCCGCCTTCCTCTACGTCGCCCACGACGTCGGCCCGCGCGCGCTGAGCCCGAAGGTCAAGGGCTTCGTGCAGCCGAAGAGCT
Source organism: Rhodopseudomonas palustris BisB18 (assembly GCF_000013745.1). Classification (GTDB taxonomy): domain Bacteria; phylum Pseudomonadota; class Alphaproteobacteria; order Rhizobiales; family Xanthobacteraceae; genus Rhodopseudomonas_A; species Rhodopseudomonas_A palustris_F. The sequence continues at coordinate 1,332,487 of NC_007925.1, read as the reverse complement.
GGTTCGTCGACTTCTCGCCGGTGACGCTGGCGCCGTAACGAACGACGTGTCCCGGACGCGGTGCGGCATTCTTCATGCCGCGCCGCGTCCGGGACCGTACCAAATGCCGTCTCTCGAACGGTCCCGGCTCGTAGCGCTGCGCTACGGCGCAGCACGACGTCCGGGACACGCTCTGCTAACAATCTGATGAAAGAACCGCTTTGTTCATCTATATCGCCCGCCGCATCGTCTATGTGATCCCGATCGTGATCAGCGTCGCGCTGGTGTGTTTCCTGCTGGTGCACATCACCCCCGGCGATCCGCTGGTCGCGGTGCTTCCGGCCGACGCCTCGCAGGAACTCGCTGCGCAACTGCGCATCGCCTACGGCTTTGACCGGCCGCTGCCGGTGCAGTTCGGGCTGTGGCTGTGGAAGGCGCTGCACGGCGATCTCGGCAATTCGATCGCCACCGGCCGCCCGGTGCTCGCCGAAGTGCTGCGCGCGGTCGGCAACACCGTGACGCTGGCGATTGCCGCGGCGACCATCGGCTTTTCGCTCGGGCTGTTCTTCGGGCTGATCGCCGGTTACTTCCGCGACACCTGGGTCGACAAGCTGGCGACCTCGATCGCGATCGCCGGCGTCTCGGTGCCGCATTATTGGCTCGGCATGGTGCTGGTGATCATCTTCTCGGTGCAGCTGAACTGGCTGCCCGCGGTCGGCGCCGGCCCCGGCGGCTCCGGACAATGGGGCTGGGACTGGGAGCACCTGAAATATCTGGTGCTGCCGGCGATCACCACCTCCGTCATTCCGATGGGCATCGTCACCCGCACGGTGCGGGCGCTGACCGGGGATATCCTGTCGCAGGATTTCGTCGAGGCGTTGCGCGCCAAGGGGCTGCGCGAGACCGGCGTATTCCGTCACGTCATCAAGAACGCGGCGCCGACCGCGCTCGCCGTGATGGGGCTGCAACTCGGCTACATGCTCGGCGGCTCGATCCTGATCGAGACGGTGTTCTCCTGGCCGGGCTCGGGGCTTTTGTTGAACTCCGCGATCTTCCAGCGCGACCTGCCGCTGTTGCAGGGCACCATCCTGGTGCTGGCGCTGTTCTTCGTATTCCTCAATCTCGTCGTCGACATCGCGCAGGCCGCGATCGATCCGCGCATCAAGCGAAGCTGAGCAGGATGGGCCGCCGATGACCGTCATGACCGACACCGCGCTGCAGAGCGCGCCTTCCACCCCCGCGCGCGGCTATTGGGCCACCGTCGGCCGCCGGCTCCGCCGCGACAAGGTGGCGATGGCCTGCGCGCTGATCCTGTTGTTGATCTTCGTCTCGGCGCTGGTGGCGCCGTGGCTCGGGCTTGCCGATCCCTATCAAGGCTCGATGATCCGCCGCTTGAAGCCGATCGGCACGCCGAACTACTTGCTCGGCACCGACGAACTCGGCCGCGACATGCTGGCGCGGCTGGTCTATGGCGGCCGGCTGTCGCTGCTGATCGGCATTCTGCCGGTGGTGCTGGCATTCGGCATCGGCACCTCGCTCGGCCTGGTCGCCGGCTATGTCGGCGGCAAGCTCAACACCGCGATCATGCGCACCGTCGACGTGTTCTACGCGTTTCCCTCGGTGCTGCTGGCGATCGCGATCTCCGGCGCGCTCGGTGCCGGCATCACCAATTCCATCGTGTCGCTCACCGTGGTGTTCGTGCCGCAGATCACCCGGGTCGCGGAGAGCGTCACCACCGGGGTGCGCAACATGGATTTCGTCGAGGCGGCGCGGGCGTCGGGCGCCGGCGCCTTCACCATCATGCGGGTGCACATGCTGGGCAACGTGCTGGGGCCGATCTTCGTCTACGCCACCGGATTGATCTCGGTGTCGATGATCCTCGCCGCCGGCCTGTCGTTCCTCGGTCTCGGCACCAAGCCGCCGGAGCCGGAATGGGGCTTGATGCTGAACACGCTGCGCACCGCGATCTACGTCAACCCCTGGGTCGCAGCCTTGCCCGGCGCGATGATCTTCGCGGTCTCGATCTGCTTCAACCTGCTCAGCGACGGTATGCGCAGCGCGATGGACATCAGGAATTGATGGCATGACCGACATCCTTGACCCGCTCGACGCAATCGAAAAACTGGAACCGATCGAAGACATCGGCGGCGCCGCGCAACCGCTATTGAAGGTCAACGGCCTCACCAAGCATTTCCCGGTGCGCGGCGGGCTGTTTGCGCCGAGCAAGACGGTGCGCGCGGTCGACGACGTGTCGTTCGCCATCGCCAAGGGCGAGACGCTCGGCATCGTCGGCGAATCCGGCTGCGGCAAGTCGACCACCGCGCGCCTCTTGATGCATCTGATGCCGACCACCGGCGGCGAGATCATCTTCGACGCCCGCCAGGTCGGCCGCCAGCTGTCGTTGCGCGAATTGCGCCGCGGCATGCAGATGGTGTTTCAGGACAGCTACGCCTCGCTCAATCCGCGCCTGACCATCGAGGAGTCGATCGCGTTCGGCCCCAAGGTACACGGCATGGACGACGCAGCCTCCCGCACGCTGGCGCGCGAGCTGCTCGGCAAGGTGGGCTTGCGCCCGGAGAATTTCGCCAACCGCTATCCGCACGAGATTTCCGGCGGCCAGCGCCAGCGCGTCAACATCGCCCGCGCACTGGCGTTGTCGCCGCGCCTCGTGATCCTCGACGAGGCGGTGTCGGCGCTCGACAAGTCGGTCGAGGCGCAGGTGCTCAACCTGTTGGTCGACCTGAAGCGCGAATTCGGCCTGACCTATCTGTTTATCAGCCACGACCTCAATGTGGTGCGCTATATCTCCGACCGCGTGCTGGTGATGTATCTCGGCGAAGTGGTCGAGGTCGGCCCGGTCGACGAGGTGTGGGATCAGCCGGCGCATCCCTATACGCGGGCGCTGTTGGCGGCGATGCCGTCGTCGGATCCCGACCGCCGCACGCAAGTGCCGCCGATCACCGGCGATCCGCCGAACCCGATCGATCCGCCGGCCGGTTGCCGGTTTCATCCGCGCTGCCCGTTCGCCGAGCCGTTGTGCGACGGCGCCACGCCGAAGCTCACCGAACTCAATCCATCGGGCCATCAGGCCGCCTGCTACATGGCGATCCCCGGCTCGGGACACAGCCGCGCGCCAGCCAAGGAAGTACAAAACAATGTCGACCAAACCTGATTCCGCAACGATCAACGCGATGGCGGCGGTGGCCGGCGTTCCTGTGAGCAACGAAGTGGCGGCGCGGATCGCCAATTCGATCGGCCCGGCGTTCGAGGGCTTCGCGCCGATCACGGGCACGCTGCCGTTCGATCTCGAGCCGGCGAGTTTCGTCGTGACCCAGACCAAGGCTGCGTCATGAACGGGACTGATCCGACACTGTTGTCGCTAACCGAAATCGCGCAGGCGATCGCGCAGAGGAAATTCTCATCGCGCGAGGCGACGCAGGCCTGCCTGAACCGCATCGCGGCGTTGCAGCCCAAGCTCAACGCCTTTGTCGCGATCGAGCCCGACGAAGCGCTGGCCGCGGCCGACGCCGCCGATGCGGCGCTGGCGCGTGGCGAGAGCAAAGGCGCGCTGCATGGCGTGCCGCTGGCGCACAAGGACATGTATTACGACCAGGGCTACGTCGTCACCTGCGGCTCCAAGATCCGCCGCGACTTCGTGGCGACCACCACCTCGACCGCGCTGCAACGGCTGAAGGACGCCGGCACGGTGCGGCTCGGCTCGCTGCAGATGGCGGAATTCGCCTATGGGCCGACCGGCCACAACGCGCATTTCGGCGCGGTGCATAATCCGTGGGCCATTGAGCGCATCACCGGCGGTTCGTCCTCGGGCTCAGGCTCGGCGGTCGCGGCACGGCTGACCTATGCGGCGCTCGGCTCCGACACCGGCGGCTCAATCCGGATGCCGGCGCATTTCTGCGGCGTCACCGGCTTGAAGACCACGGTCGGCCTGATCAGCCGCGCCGGCGCGATGCCGCTGTCGCAATCGCTCGACACCGTCGGGCCCTTGGCGCGCACGGCCGAAGACTGCGCGCTGCTGCTCGGCCTGATGGCCGGCGCCGATCCCGCCGATCCGACCTGCAGTTCGCGCGACGTCCCAGACTATAGCGCGGCGACGAAGGGCAAACTGAGCGGCGTCCGCATCGGGCTTCCCAGCGCATTCTATGTCGACGACCTCGATCCCGAAGTCGCACGCGTGCTCGACGACACCGTTGCAACGCTGCAACGCGAAGGCGCCGACATCGTCAAGGTCGAGCTGCCGGATCAGCGCCAGCTCTCGGCAGCGTGCCAATTGGTGCTCGCGGTCGAGGCCGCCGGCTTTCACACAAGCTGGATGATCGAGCGGCCGCAGGACTACGGCCCGCAAGTGTTGATGCGGCTGCAGAACGCGCTGGCGATTCCGGCCGTGACCTATCTTGAAGCGATGCGCTGGCGCGGCGTGGCGCTGGCCGCGCATCTCGCAGCGACCGCCGGCGTCGACGCGGTGCTGGCGCCGGTGGCGCCGGTGGCAGCACCGACCATCGTCGAGAGCGACGTCGGCAATTCGCTCGACGCCGAGGCGGTGATCCAGCGGCTGACGCGCTTTACCCGGCCGATCAACTATCTCGGCCTGCCGGCGCTGGCGCTGCCCTGCGGCTTCACCAAAGCCCTGCTGCCGGTCGGGCTGCAGCTGATCGGCAAGCCGTTCGACGAGGCGATGCTGCTGCGGATCGGCGCGGCCTGGCAGCGCGTCACTGACTTTCACAGCAAGACGCCGGAGCTTGCATGAGCAACCTGGTCGAGGTGAAAAATCTCAACATCCGCTTCACCGGCGAGCGCACCGTGCATGCGGTGAACGACCTCAGCCTGTCACTCGGCGAAGGCGAAGTGCTCGGGCTGCTCGGCGAATCCGGCTCCGGCAAGAGCGTGACGCTACGCGCCTTGATGCGGCTATTGCCGAACAAGCGCACGCAGATTTCCGGCACCGTCAACGTGCTCGGCCAAGACGTGCTGGCGCTCGATGACGACGGGCTGTCGGCGTTTCGCGGCCAGACCGTATCGATGATCTTCCAGGAGCCGGCGCTGGCGCTGGACCCGGTCTACACCATCGGCCGGCAGATCGCCGAAAGCGTGATGCGCCACGAAGGCAAGAGCCAGACCGAAGCGATGGCGCGCGCGCTGCAGATGCTGGAAGTGGTGCGGATCCCGTCGGCCAAGCGACGGCTCGACGCCTATCCGCATGAAATGAGCGGCGGGATGCGGCAGCGCGCGATGATCGCGCTGGCCTTGGCCTGCAAGCCGAAGATTCTTCTGGCCGACGAGCCGACCACCGCGCTCGACGCCACCGTGCAGATCCAGATCCTTTTGTTGCTGCGCGAATTGCAGCGCGAATTCGGCATGTCGGTGATCTTCGTCACCCACGACATCGGCGTGGCGATCGAGATCTGCGACCGCGTCGCGGTGATGTATGCCGGGCAGATCGTCGAACAGGGCACGCTCAGCCAGATCGTGCGCACGCCGCTGCATCCCTATGCGCAGGGGCTGTTGGCCTCCACCGTGCACGGCGCCAAGCGCGGCGCAAGGCTGGAGACCATCCCCGGCACGCCGCCGTCGCTCGACAAGGCGCCGAGCGCCTGCTCGTTCGCGCCGCGCTGCCGCTACGCGCAGCCGCGCTGCGTCGAGGCGTTGCCGCCGGACGTCCAGGTCGGCCCGAACCGCACTGCGCGTTGCATCCTGGCCGAGCCGATCGCCGACGGTGTCGCGCCGGCGCGCGCCGCCGATGCTGTTGCGGGCGGGCTCGATCTCGCCTAAGCGATCGGGGAGCCTTGCTTCGACAGCCTTAGAGTGACGTCGCGCCATGGAATCCCCGCTGAAGATCGTCATCGTCGATGAGAGTCCGGTGCGGGCCGCGATCCTCAAGGATGGGCTGCGCGAAGCCGGCGTGTCGCAGGTGATCCATCTCGAGGCCACCACTAACCTGTTGGCGCGAGTCTATGAGATCGACCCCGACGTGATCCTGATCGACCTGGAGAACCCCAGCCGCGACATGCTGGAGCAGATGTTCCAGGTCAGCCGCATCGTCAAACGGCCGATCGCGATGTTCGTCGACCAGAGCGACACCGCCTCGATCCAGGCCTCGGTCGACGCCGGGGTCTCCGCCTATATCGTCGACGGGCTGAAGAAGGAGCGGATGAAGCACATCCTCGATCTGTGCATCTCGCGCTTCAACGCATTCTCCAAATTGCAGAACGAGCTCGACCGCGCCAAGACCGCGCTCGACGACCGCAAGGTGATCGACCGCGCCAAGGGCATTCTGATGAAGGCCAAGTCGCTGACCGAAGAGCAGGCCTATGTGATGCTGCGCAGCGCCGCGATGAACGAGAAGAAGAAGATCGCCGAGATCGCCCAGTCGGTGATCACCGCGTCGGAGATGTTGAAATGAGCACGCGCTTGCGGATCGGGTTCATCCCGCTGGTCGATGCCGCGGCCTTGATCGTCGCGGTAGACAAGGGGTTCTGCGCCGCCGAAGGGCTCGACGTCGAACTGGTGCGGGAGATTTCCTGGGCCAATGTCCGCGACAAGCTCAACATCGGGATGTTCGACGCCGCGCATATCCTGGCGCCAATCGCGATCGCCTCCAGCCTCGGCATCGGCCACGTCAAGGTGCCGATCGTCTCCGCCTTCGGGCTCGGCATCAACGGCAATGCGATCACGGTGTCGCCGGATCTCTACGCGGCGATTGCGGCCAATGCCGACGGCGACCTGCTCGATACGCTGGTGACGGCGCGCGCGCTCGCCCGCGTCATCGCCGAGCGCAAGCAGAAGGCGCTGGAGCCGCTGACCTTCGGCATGACGTTTCCGTTCTCCACCCACAATTACGACCTGCGGTTCTGGATGGCCGCCGGCGGCGTCGATCCGGACGAGGACGTCCGCCTCGTGGTGCTGCCGCCGCCGTTCATGGTGGAGAGCCTCGCCAACAAGCATCTCGACGGCTTCTGCGTCGGCGCGCCGTGGAACTCGGTCGCGATCGATCTCGGCATCGGCCACGTGCTGCACTTCACCTCCGAATTGCTGCAGCGGGTCGCCGAGAAGCTGTTGGCGGTGCGCGCGCCGTGGGCCGCGGAAAATCCCGATGTGATGATGGCGCTGGTCCGCGCCCACGCCCGCGCCGCGGACTACATTGAGGATCTCGGCAACCGCGACGAGGTCGCGGCGCTGCTGACCGCGCCGGGCCGCATCGAGGTGACTCCGGAACTGATCCTGCGCACGCTGGATGGCCGGATGCGGGTGGCGCCGGACGGCACGGTGCGGCTCAGCGACCGCTATCTGCTGGTCGGCCGCAACGGCGCGGCGCGGCCGGACCCGGTGCAGGCGGCGTGGTTCTATGCGCAGATGGTGCGCTGGGGGCAGGCGCCGCTGTCGGACGAGTTGCTGGCCGCCGCCAAGGCGGTGTTTCGGCCGGATCTGTACGACGCGGCGCTCGACCCGACCGCGCCGCCACCTCAATCGGAACCGGTCGACGGCATCGGCGCATTCACCGGCCCGGCGTTCGATCCCGACGACATCGCCGGCTATATCACGGCTTGCCGCCGCCCCGCCTAAATACAAGCGCCTGCTGCATTGCATATTATTCAATCCGCGCGGTCCAACGCCGCGCATGCGCAGCGCGCCGTGCGATGCGGCGCGGGAACCAACTGCAACGGTGGCAATTGTTCCGATGTGATTGATCACACGTTGTTGCTTAGTTGGAGGTCCCATGGACACCGAGAAGACCCCGTCATCGGCCGATGAGACCGAGCCCGCCGAAACGTCCGCGCCTGCCGAGAAGCCGAAGCCGCTGGTCGACAACATCATCGACATCGTCATCGACGGCGCCGCGGCACTCGCCAAGGGGGCGGCCAAGACGGCGGCCAAGCGCGTCGCCAAGTCGGCCGGCAAGACCCGGCCCGGCAAGGCCATCGAGTCGGTGACCAAGGCGGTGACCGAAGCCGCGCCAAAGCCGGCAAAGAAAACGGCCAAGAAGACCGCCAAGAAGGCGGCGAAATCCCCGAGCGCCAAGAAGGCGTCGAAGAAAGCCTCGAAGACCGCGGCGAAGTCCGGCGGCCGCAAGACAGCCGGCAAGCAAGCCGGCACGAGCGGAAACACTGCCAAAGTCGGCAAGAAGGTTGGCAAGACCGTCGGCAAGGCCGCCAAGAAGATTGCCAAGAAGGCCGGCAAGAAATCCGGCAAGAGCAGCGGCAAGACCGCCGGCAAGAAGGCCACGGCGAAAACCTCCGCCAAACGCGGCAAGAAGTCCGGCAAGCGCTGATCGCCGGCTTGCAACCTCCGCCGTCGCCGTTGAACCTTGCGGCGGCGGCGGCGTTGGCGAAGCATGTCGGACGCTGTGGATTATTTCCGGGCCTATGCACGCCGCGCCATCTGCCGGGCGCGAGCCATGCCGTTCGGCCGCAGCAAGCGGCTGCAGCGCGTGATCGCGCGGATCTATCATCTGCTCAGCAAGGAAGCCGCCTACGGTCCGAACCTCGATCACATGGCGGATTTCCGCGCCGCGGAGAAACTTGAGAAGACGCTGCAATAGCGTGCTTGACGCGGCCAGGCCTCGGTTCCACCGGCTCAAGCAACGCCGCGGGTCGACTCGGTAGTCGCGCGTGGCGCGCAAACAACTACTTCAGCACAATCCAGGTCGGCGCGTGGTCGCTGGCACCTGGCCGGCCGCGCACCGCGCGGTCGACACCGGCCTGGCGCAGCCGCGGCGCCAGCTGCGGGCTCAGCAACAGATGGTCGAGCCGCAGCCCGGCGTCGCGCTCATAGCGTTGCCGCATATAGTGCCAGAACGTGTAGATCCTCCGGTCAGGATGCAGCTCGCGCAGCGCGTCGGTCCAGCCCTGCTTGACCAGCCGTGCGAACGCCGCGCGGCTCGCCGGCTGCACCAGCGCGTCGTGGTCCCAGGAGCGGGTCGGATAGATGTCGAGCGCGGTCGGCGCGACGTTGAAATCGCCGGCCAGCACCACCGGCACATCCTGCCGCAGCAATTTGCGCGCATGGCCGGCAAGCCGCTTGAACCAAGCGAGTTTGTAGTCGAATTTCGGGCCGGGTTGCGGATTGCCGTTCGGCAGATACAGGCAACCGACCACGATGCCGTCGATCGCGGCTTCGATGTAGCGGCTTTGCAGATCGCTGCGATCGCCGGGCAACCGGGTCTGCGTCACGATCGGCGCGCCGCCGCGTGACAGGATCGCCACCCCGTTCCAGGTATTCTCGCCCTGCCACACCGCCTGATAGCCGGCGCGTGCGATCGCCCGCGCAGGAAACTCGGCATCGCGGCATTTCAATTCCTGCAGACAGACGACGTCCGGCCGCGCCTGCTTCAGCCAATGCAGCAGGTTCTCCAGCCGGCGATTGACGTTGTTGATGTTGAAGGTCGCAACTTTCATCGGCACCCAGGCGATCGGGCTGCCGGAAATTGGAACCGGAAGCCGGGGCTGCGCTTGTTGGATTCCACGAGATCAGATCGGAAGCCGTCGTCATGAGCAGAGCGTTCGTCAAGGAACAGGATATCGAAACGTTCCAGGAGCTGCCGGATCGGCCGATCTCGCCGCACTCGAACGATGTGACGCCGGAGGGCATGGCGCAGATCGAGCAGGCGTTCGATGCCTCGCGCGAAGCGCTTGCCGCCGCGCAGGCGGCGGACGATCAGGACGCGATCACCGCAGCGGCGCGTGAACTGCGCTATTGGAGCGCGCGGCGCGCCACCGCGCGGATTGCGCGCCCGATCGGCGACGTCACAAAGGTGCGGTTCGGCTCCACGGTCACCATCCGCCGTAACGACGATCGCCGGCAGACTTTCCGCATCGTCGGCGAGGACGAAGCCGATCCGCCGAACGGCACCATCTCGCACGTCTTGCCGCTGGCGCGCTCGCTGTTCGGCAAACGCGTCGGCGACGTGGTCCGCGCCGGCACCGGTGAAGCGGAGATCGAGGAGGTCGGGTGACGGGACCCGTCTGCCGGCTCAGCTGGCGCGATTTGGTTATGAACTACTTCTCGGCTGGGACCGCCGATCGCGACGCCTTGCTATCTTCGTTCCTGAGATATTTCTGACGCATTTCCCCGGGTTTCTTGGGGGCCGCGAGACGCGCAATCACGTCCGACGGCAGTTGCACTCTGCCGCTATCGGAAACTTGCGGGATGTTGTCCGCCGATGCCGGGCCGACGGCTCCGCCGAGCAAGAGAGCCGCAAGAGCTATCCCACGCATGTTCGCCTCTATTCAGAGTGGACCGCTGAACGCGAATGACACAACGATAGTAACAAACCTGATGTGGCAAAAACAGGACAGCGATTTCGTTAGCTTGGCGCGATGTCCCCGTCATCGACCACAAAAGCGCGCCCCGGAGGGATGTGCCCACACGCTGTAGTGCCTCGCGCGCTAGTTGCACATCAGTCTTATTAAAATTGATCCCGGTCAATTCGCCGTGAACGCCCCACTGTTAGAATAGAAATAGTTTGCAAGAGCGGCGGGTACGCACACCCTGGGGGTTGGGCGCCCGACCGCATCATCGAGGGGCTCCCATGACATTTTCCAAAGCGCTGCTGCTGGCAACGACCCTCTGTATCTCGACACCATCATGGGCGGCTCCCGCCGACGAACCGATCAAGCCGCTGCCGGCGGCCGTGGTCAAAGACCCCAAGCTGGTCGAGCTCGGCAAGAAGCTGTTCTTCGATCCGCGGCTGTCGCTGTCGGGCTTCATCTCCTGCAATTCCTGCCACAACCTGTCGATGGGCGGCTCCGACAACCTGAAGAGCTCGATCGGCCACAACTGGCAGAAGGGCCCGATCAATTCGCCGACGGTGCTGAATTCCAGCCTCAACGTCGCGCAGTTCTGGGACGGCCGGGCGCTGACGCTGCGCGACCAGGCCGGCGGCCCGATCGCCAATCCCGGCGAGATGGCCTCCACCCATGAATTGGCGGTGGCGACGCTGCAGTCGATCCCGGGTTACGTCGGCGAGTTCAAGTCGGTATTCGGCAACGACAAGGTGACGATCGAGGAAGTCACCAAGGCGATCGCGGCGTTCGAGGAAACCCTGGTCACCCCGAATTCGCGGTTCGACAAATGGCTGAAGGGCGACAAGAAGGCGCTGACCCCGGTCGAACTCGCGGGCTACGAACTGTTCAAGGATTCCGGCTGCACCGCCTGCCACAACGGCTCGGCGGTCGGCGGCAACACCTTCCAAAAGATGGGCGTGGTGGAAGCCTACAAGACCACCAACCTGGCGCAGGGCCGCATCGCGGTGACCAAGGAAGAAGCCGACCGCTTCAACTTCAAGGTGCCGACCTTGCGCAACGTCGAACTGACCTATCCCTACTTCCACGACGGCGAGGCGGCGACGCTGAGCGAAGCGGTGGAAACCATGGGCCGGATCCAGCTCGGCAAGACCTTCACCGCCGACGAGAACACCAAGATCGTCGCCTTCCTGAAGACCTTGACCGGCGATCAGCCCGATTTCAAATTGCCGATCCTGCCGCCCTCGACCGACAAGACCACGCCGCCGAAGCCGTTCAACTAATCATCGCCGCGGCGCGATTTTTCCGAGACAGGCCCGATGGCAGCGATGCCATCGGGCCTTACTTTGTGGTGCGTTGCGCTCAGCTTCGCGGAGTTCTCGCTTCCAATCGTCGGGTAGCTTCGCTCGCTCGATCGCTCGCCGGTTTCGGCCGAAACGCTGGATGGCGTAACAAGTTCCAGATTTTTTTTCGCCGGCTTGTGTCGGCCGTCGGACTGAACTTTGGTGGCCGGTTGAGTAGCTTCAATCATCGACGAGGAGGCGCAAAGATGAAGCGAATTCGCACGACCTATTTGTCCAGTGATGAACTACACAAGGTCGCCGCCGAAAAGCTCCAAGAAGCCGCGGTGTTGCCCGAGGGACCGCCCCGGCACGAAATGCTGCGCGCCGCGCAGACGCTGTCGAATCTCGCCGACATGAAGCGCTGGCTGTCGTCGAAAGAACTGCAGCCGCCGCGGCTCGCGACCGAGACCTCACCGAGTCTGCGACGCCGCCGCGGTTGAGTCCAAGGTCGAACCGCGCGCGCGACAGGCCGCGTCCAGGAAGGCGACCAGCTCGCCCGCATAGGGTGCGAGCGTCTCGCGCAAGTCGTGATCGCCGTCGACCGACAGCAGCCGCGCCCGACGAGACGCCGCCGCCAGCCGCTCGGCGTCGGAGAACGGCACCGTGGCATCGCCGCAGCCGTGCACCAGCAGCACCGGACATCGTACGGCGGCGATGGTGGAGAGCGGCGCGATGTCGTCGAACTTGGCGCCGATCACCTGCTGCACATGGCGCAGCACATACCAGCCGATCACCGGATAAGGCACGTGCTGTTCGGCCATCCAGCGCTGCATCACCTCGCGCGGATGGGCGAACGCCGACAGACTGACCACCGCGCGCACGTCGTCGCAGCGTGCGGCGTGCAGCAGCGTCGCGGCGGCGCCGACCGAATGGCCGAGCAGCGCGATGCGGTCCGGCGCGATCCCCGGCCGTCCACGCAGCCAGCGCAACCCCGCGGCGATGTCTTCGGCAAAGCGCGGCATTGAGGTGAAAGCCTCGTCGTCGCTGCGACCATGGCAGCGCGCGTCGATCAATAGCACCGCGTAACCCGCCTCGTGCAAAGGCGGCACCACCGGCCACATCTGCGCGGCATTGGAGCCCCAGCCGTGCATCACCACGACCGCCGGCACCGGTCGCACGGCAGCCTGCGGCGGTTCGACCATCCAGCCGAACAGGCTGCGGCCGCGCGGCCCGGGAATCCGCACCTCGCTGACGCATGTCGGCGGCAAGCCGAAATCCGCCGGTCCGTGCTCGTGCGGCAGCCGCGGCGCGCGCAAACCGCGCAGCAGCGCATGATGCGCCAGCGCCCGCACGCCCCACAGCGCGGCGGCGGTCGCGAGCAGCGTCGAGCCGATCACGGAGAGGCTGGGTGTCACGCGCTTCCCTTCTTCACGCTTGCCTTCTTTAGGCTTGGCCGGGCGCTTCCGCCGAGCCGAGTTGATCGCAACGGTGCCGCGTCGGGCGAGCTGAGTCAGCGCTCCGACGGACTGCGCACACCCTGCCACCTCAAACAGATTATTCTCTTCATGACGACTATAAGACGAGTCTCTGCTCCCAAAGCGGTTTTGATTGCAACAATTTCCTCTTTGGGGCTTAGTTCGCACCTCACAATCCTCTTACGGAGAAACGCGATGAAAACGGTGCAAATGATGGTCGCCGAGGCTGATGCCGAGGTCCCGCGGATCAGCCCGGACGACGCAAAGACGCTGCTCGGCCGTCCCGACGTGCTGTTTCTCGACGTCCGCGAGCCGGGCGAAGTCGCCACCTCCGGCAAGGTCCCGGGTGCCCTGGCGGTGCCGCGCGGGCTGGTCGAATTTCGCGCCGATCCCACCTCGCCGCTGCACGAGGCGGCGTTCGACCGCGCCAAGACCGTGGTGACCTATTGCGCCTCCGGCGGCCGCTCGGCGCTGGTCGGCAAGACGCTGAAGGATATGGGCTACAGCAATGTCCGCAATCTCGGCGGCTTCAAGGGCTGGCTTGACTCCGGCGGCGAAGTCGAGAAGGCGTGACGACTTCGGACGCGACGCAAGCGCGTTGCCCCGGACGAAGCACACCACGCCGCGCTTGCGGCGCGGTGCCCCGCGGATCCGGCGCCGTTACGGAGATAGCCTTTGAAATAGTCCCGGCTCACGGCGCAGCGCGGAGCGCTGCTCCGTGTCCGGGACACGATGCTCACTCTTGATCACCGCTTGGTCATCGGCGGAACCTTCGCGCCCATCTGACATTCCACTCCGGTCATTTTGCCGCACGGCGCCCCCGCGGCGGCGGCAAATCGGAGTGAGCAGCATGGCATCGAAGCGCGAATTCGGACCCGATCTGGTTGTCGAGCCGAACCACGAGCCGGCCGGCGGCTGGGGCTCGGTGCGGTCGCTGGCGAAAAGCCTGGCCCGCGACCGGGTGCCGTTCACCGGCCCGGAGCTGCTGCTGAAGCAGAACAAGCCCGACGGCTTCATGTGCGTCAGCTGCGCCTGGGGCAAGCCGGCGGATCCGCGGGTGTTCGAATTCTGCGAGAACGGCGCCAAGGCCACCACCTGGGAGGTCACCAGCAAGCGGGTGACGCCGGATTTTTTCGCCGAACGCACGGTGAGCGAACTGGAGAGCTGGGACGATCACCAACTGGAAAACGCCGGGAGACTTACCCATCCGCTACGGTGGGATGCCGCGACCGACAAATATCTGCCGGTGAGCTGGGACGACGCCTTCGCGGAGATCGGCCGCGAACTCAAGGCGATGCAACCCGAGAGCGCGGTGTTCTACGCCTCCGGGCGCGCCTCGCTGGAGACCGCATTCATGTATTCGCTGCTGGCGCGGGCCTATGGCAACAACAACCTGCCCGACAGCTCCAACATGTGCCACGAAACCACCTCGGTCGCCTTGCCGGAAAGCATCGGCGTGCCGGTCGGCACCTGCACGCTGGACGACTTCAAGACCACCGACTGCATCTTCTTCTTCGGCCAGAACGTCGGCACCTCGAGCCCGCGCATGCTGCACGAATTGCAGGAGGCCGCCAGACGCGGCGTGCCGATCGTCACCTTCAACCCGTTGCGTGAGCGCGGGCTGGTGGAGTTTTCCAATCCGCAGTCGCCGACCGAGATGCTGATCAGCGATCCGACACGGATCAGCTCGCAGTATCATCAGGTGAAGGCCGGTGGCGACACCGCGGCGATGCTCGGCATCGCCAAGGTGATGTTCGGGCTCGACGACGCCGCGGTCGCCGCCGGCGCTCAGCCGGTGCTCGATCACGATTTCATCCGCGAACACACCCACGGCTTCGACGACTTCGCCGCCGCCGCGCGCGGCTGCGATTGGAAACACATCGAGCGCCGTTCGGGCCTCACCCGCGGCGCGCTGGAAGCCGCCGCCACGGTTTATGCCAACGCCAAGTCGGTGATCTTCATCTACGGCATGGGATTGACCCAGCATAAGAAAGGCGTCGAGACCGTGCAGACGCTGGTCGATCTGGCGCTGCTGCGCGGCAATATCGGCCGCCCCGGCGCCGGGATCTGCCCGGTTCGCGGCCATTCCAACGTGCAGGGCCAGCGCACCGTCGGCGTCACCGAGAAGCCGGAGACGGTGCCGGCCGACAAGCTCAAGCAATTGTTCGACATCGAGGTGCCGCAGAACAAGGGCCTCAACACCGTCGAGGCTTGCGAGGGGATCATCGACGGCAGCGTCCGCGCGGTAATCTCGCTCGGCGGCAATCTGGTGCGCGCGGTGCCGGAGCATCGGCTGGTGACGCCGGCCTGGCGCAAGCTACGGCTCACCGTTCAGATCCTGACCAAGCTCAATCGCACCGCGCTGGTGCACGGCGAGGTGTCGTTCATCCTGCCGTGTCTCGGCCGCATCGAGATCGACACTCAGGCCAGCGGTCCGCAGGCGGTGTCGATGGAGGACAGCCTCGGCTGCATGCACGGCTCGCGCGGCCAGATGGAACCGGCGAGCTCCGAGCTACTATCAGAGCCGAGGATCGTCGCCGAACTGGCCAAGGCGACGCTGAGCAGTTCCAAGGTGCCGTGGGACGACTGGGTCGCCGATTACGGCAAGATCCGCGACGCCATCGCGGCAACCTACCCGAAGATCTTCCACGACTTCAACGCACGGATGTGGCAGCCCGGCGGCTTCCATCGCCCGCTCGGCGCACGGCACCGGCAATGGCAGACCAAGACCGGCAAAGCCAATTTCATCACGCCCTCGACGCTGACGTCGGACATCGACGTCTGCGAGGACACGCGCGACGTGGTGCAACTGATCACGCTGCGTAGCAATGGCCAGTTCAACACCACGATCTACAATTACGACGACCGCTTCCGCGGCATCTACGGTTCACGCGAGGTGGTGCTGATGCATCGCAACGACATCGACCGGTTCTCGCTGCGCGAGGGCGACGTGATCACTTTGCAGACCGTGGTCGACGACGGCGTCGAGCGCGAGGTCGGCGGCCTGCGGGTGGTGGCCTACGACATTCCGGAAGGCTGCATCGGCGGCTACTATCCGGAATGCAATCCGCTGATCCCGCTGTGGCACCACGCCGAAAAGAGCAAGGTGCCGGCGGCGAAGTCGATCCCGGTGCGGGTGCTGAGCCGCGCCGCCGTAGCAGCGTAGCTTCGACGGCGGCGCAGGCGGCTTCCACGACGGGAACGTCATTCCGGGGCGCGAGAGCGGTAGCTCGAGCGAACCCGGAATCTCGCAACGAGCACAAGCCCTCCCCCAGCAAGACTCCGGGTTCGCTCGCAAGTGCTCGAGCCCCGGAATGACAGGTGTTAGCATCCTGGCGCCCCGGAATGACAAGCTGTCAGTATCTCGCCTTTTGAAACGACGCGATGCCGGCTTGTCCCGCGCGCTACTCCTTCTTGTCGATATTCCAGAACACCGGGGTCGCCGGGCCGCTGAGCACGCCGGACAGCGATTTGCGCCAGGCGCTCGGCACCTTGTATTGACCGAGCGGGATATACAGCACCTGCTCATAGACCCGCGCCTGGATCGCTTCGGCGAGCTGCTTCTGCTCATCCAGCGCCTTGGCGCGGGCGAACTTGTCGCGCAGCGTTTCCATGGCGGGATCGTCCGGCCAGCCGAACCAGCCGCCGCTCTTGCCCTTGCCGCTGGTGGAGACGTTGGCGATCGGGTTGAGAATTTCCGGGCCGGCCCAGTTGGTGAAGAAGATGTTCCAGCCGCCGTCCTTCACCGGCTTCTGGCTGGCGCGCCGCGTCACCACGGTCTGCCAGTCGGTGGCCTGCACGTCGACCTTGAAGCCGGCGTCGCGCAGCAATTGCGCCGCCACGATCGGCTGCGCCCGCAACGTGTTGACGTCGGTCGGCGCCATCAGCGCGATCGGGGTGCCGTCGTAGCCGCTCTCGGCCAACAGCTTCTTGGCCTCCGCCATGCCGTTGCCCTTCACCAGGCTCTCCGAGCCGACGTCGGTGGAGAGCGGCGTGTCGCAGCCGAACACCGCGCCGCAGATCTTGTAGTAGTCCGGATTGCCGACCAGCGCGTCGAGCACCGGCTTCTGGCTCATGGCGAGGAACGCGGCGCGCCGCACCTTGATGTTGTCGAACGGCGGATACAGGAAGTTCATCCGCCCCAGAGTCTGAAACCCCAGCGGGCTCAGCGTCTGCACCGTCAGCTCGCTGTCGGCCAGCAGCATCGGCAGGATGTCGAACGAGGGATTCTCCAGAAAATCGATGTCGCCGGACTGCAGCGCGTTCACCGCGGTCTGCGCGTCGGCCATGGTCAGCCATTCGACGCGATCGACCTTCACCACTTTGCCGCCCGAGGTCCAGCTCGGCGGCTCGGCGCGCGGCACATAGTCGGCGTTCTTGACATACACCGCCTTGACGCCGGGCTGGAACTCGGCGGCGACGAATTTGAACGGCCCGGAGCCGATCTGCTCGGAGATCGCCTTGCCGGCCGGGGTCTCGGCGATGCGCTTCGGCATCATGAACGGCACCAGCGACGACGGCTTGCCGATCGATTCCAGCACCAGCCCGTAGGGCTCCTTCAATTTAAGAGTGATGGTCTTGGCGTCGGTGGCCTCCAGCGACGCGGTGAAGTCCATCAGCTTCTGGCCCATGCCGTCGGAGGAGCCCCAGCGCCGCAACGATGCGACACAATCCTCCGCGGTGACCGGCGCACCGTCGTGCCACTTCAACCCGTCGCGCAAGGTGAAGGTGTAGGTCAATTTGTCGTCGGACACCTTCCAGTCCGCCATCTGCGGCTGCACTTTGAAATTGGCATCCATCGCCAGCAGCGTGTCGTACACCATATAGCCGTGGTCGCGGGTGATGTAGGCGGTGGTCAGCCCCGGATCGATCACCCGCAGATCGGAATGCATCACCGCGGTCAGCGTCTTCGCCGAGGCCGGTAGCGATAACGCCAACACCACAGATGCGATAACGCCGCGTAATCCCCATGAGGACATCGAGCGACGCGGGCCGCGCAGACATTCAGACATTGAGCTCTCCTGGCTTGAAACTGGTCAACCGCAGATGATTAGTTGTGCAAGGCGACAAATTCTTAGGCGGATCGTTCGGCGGATCGTTCGGCGCCCTTGGGCGGGAGTGAGCCTACTAACATCTTGTGTTAGCTCGCCTGCGAGACTTGCATCGCAAGACTGATGCGTCAATCGCGTTTTCACGCATGGTCATCGCGCAATGCCTCCGCGCAAAATCGCAGAGCGCCGCACGCGCAAATCGCTTGCTGATAACTCCGACACCATGTTTGATACGCGACGTCGCGCAAGCTGTTGCTTGCGCGCTGGGCGAACGCGGGGCGTCAAGACGACAATACGTCAACGCTTCGACAGCGACCGCACTTCTTCAACGTCCGCACTTCGAACCAACGACGCGACGACCAGGAGGAACTGAATGAATCCCGCGAACCTGCCGTTCGATTCCGAAGCGATGCTGCAAGGGCTGCGCGCCTGGGTCGAATGCGAAAGCCCGACCTTCGATACGGCCGCGGTCAACCGCTTGCTCGATCTCGCCGCCCGCGAGATGGCGATCATGGGTGCTCACATCGAACGCATCAGCGGGCGCCAGGGCTTCGCCGATTGCGTCCGCGCCACATTTCCGCACCCTAAGCAAGGCGAGCCGGGCATCCTGATAGCCGGCCATCTCGACACCGTGCATCCGATCGGCACGCTGCGCGATCTGCCGTTTCGCCGCGACGGGAATAAGTGTTTCGGCCCCGGCATCTACGACATGAAGGGCGGCAATTATTTGTCGCTGGAGGCGATCCGGCAATTGGCCCGCGCCGCGTTCACCACGCCGCTGCCGATCACCGTGTTGTTCACGCCGGATGAGGAAGTCGGCACGCCGTCGACCCGCGACGTGATCGAAGCGGAGGCAATGCGCAACAAATACGTGCTGGTGCCGGAACCCGGCAAACCGAATAACGGCGTCGTGACTGGACGCTACGCCATCGCCCGGTTCAACCTCGAGGTCCGCGGCAAGCCGAGCCACGCCGGCGCCACGCTGTCGTCGGGGCGTTCAGCGATCCGGGAAATGGCCCGGCAGATCATCGCCATTGATGAGATGACCGATGACGACTGCACCTTCAGCGTCGGCATCGTGCACGGCGGCCAATGGGTGAATTGCGTGGCCTCGAGCTGCCGCGGCGAAGCGCTCAGTATGGCGAAGCGGCAGGCAGATCTCGATCGCGGCGTGGCGCGGATGCTGGCGTTGACCGCGAGTTCGCCGGACGTGACGTTCACGGTGACGCGCGGCGTCACCCGCCCGGTGTGGGAACCGGGCGACGCCACGCTGGCGCTCTACGAACAGGCGCGCGGCATCGCCGCGCAATTGGGCATCAAGCTGACCCATGGCAGCGCAGGCGGCGGCTCCGACGGCAACTTCACCGGCGCGATGGGCATCGCGACGCTCGATGGACTCGGCGTGCGCGGCGCCGATCCGCACACCTTGAATGAGCATATCGAAGTCGACAGCCTCGCAGAACGCGGGCGTTTGATGGCCGGACTGCTCGCGACCTTGGAGTAGCAACGATCAGCAAACCGCGACGCCGCCGTCAGTGGCATGGGAATTGCTAACTTTTAGCCGGGGCAACGAAAGGAAGCGATGCTGTTATATCTGCTGCGCCGCGTGCTCGCCGCCATTCCCGTGATGGGCGTGGTCGCCTTGTTCGTCTTCCTGCTGCTGCGGCTGACGCCGGGCGATCCCGCGGCGATCCTCGCCGGCGACAACGCCAGCCCGGAACAACTCGAGCGCATCCGCGCCTCGCTCGGGCTCAACCTGCCGCTGTACACGCAATTCTTCGCCTGGATCGGCAAGCTGATGCACGGCGACCTCGGCGTCTCGCTGATCTCGCAGGTTCCGGTGCTGAAGATGATCGGCCAGCGCGTCGAGCCGACCATTGCGATTGCGGTCTCCACCATCGTGCTCGCCATCGTGGTCGCGGTGCCGCTCGGCGTGATCGCGGCTTGGAAACACGGCAGCCTGATCGATCGCTTCGTGATGGGCTTGTCGGTGGTCGGCTTCTCGGTGCCGGTGTTCGTGATCGGCTATGTGCTGATCCAGATGTTCGCGATCGAATTGCGCTGGCTGCCGGTGCAGGGCTATCGCAGCATCTATAACGGCTTCGGGCCGTTCTTCGAGCGGCTGATCCTGCCGACGCTGACGCTGTCCTTCATCTATATCGCGCTGATCGCGCGGATGACGCGCGCGGCGATGCTCGACGTGCTCGGCGAAGATTACATCCGCACCGCGCGCGCCAAGGGCATCGCCGAGCCCGGCGTGCTGCTGCGCCATGCGCTGCGCAACGCCGCAGTGCCGGTGATCACCGTGATCGGCACCGGCTTTGCGCTGCTGATCTCCGGCGTGGTGGTCACCGAAAGCGTGTTCAACCTGCCCGGCGTCGGCCGGCTCACCGTCGACGCGGTGCTGGCGCGCGACTATCCGGTGATCCAGGCGATGATCCTGTTGACCTCCGGGATCTACGTCGCGGTGAATCTCTTGATCGACGTCGCCTACACGCTGCTCGACCCCCGCATCCGATATTGAGGCGCTGATGGCGATCGATACTGTTCCCGGCCCCGCCCTTCCCGTCCGCGTCCGCGCCGGCTCGGCGCTGTCGTTTCTGGTCGGCAGTCCGATCATCACGCTCGCCTCGATCTGCCTGGCGCTGATCGTCGCCTCCGCGGTGTTCGCGCCCTGGCTGGCGCCGCACGATCCGTTGCAACTGGCGCCGGCGCAGCGGCTGAAACCATCCAGCGCCCAGTTCCTGCTCGGCACCGACGCCTATGGCCGCGATATTCTTTCGCGCATCCTCTATGGCGGACGGATCTCGCTGTTGATCGGCGTCGGCGCCGCTGTCGTCTCGGTGGTGATCGGCCTTGTCATCGGCCTGGTCTCCGGCTTCTTCAAATGGGTCGACGCGGTGATGATGCGGGTGATGGACGGCCTGATGGCGATCCCGAGTATTCTCTTGGCGATCGCCGTGGTGTCGCTGTCCGGCGCCAGTCTCACCACCGTGCTGATCGCCATCACCATTCCGGAAATTCCCCGCGTCGCCCGGCTGGTGCGCTCGGTGGTGCTGTCGGCGCGCGAGGAACCTTACGTCGAAGCCGCGATCTCGCTCGGCTCCAGCCTGCCGAAGATCATGGCGCGGCATCTGCTGCCCAACACCGTGGCGCCCTTGATCGTGCAGGGCACTTACGTCTGCGCCTCGGCGATTCTCACCGAGGCGATCCTGTCGTTCCTCGGCGCCGGCATCAGCCCGGAGACCCCGACCTGGGGCAACATCATGGCTGAGGGCCGCGCCTACTTCCAGATCAAGCCGTCGATGATCTTCTGGCCGGGCCTGTTGCTGTCGATCGCGATCCTGTCGGTCAACCTGATCGGCGACGCCGCCCGCGACGCGCTCGATCCGCGGATGAAACAGCGGGAGGGTGCGAAGTGAAAGCAATGCAGCTTACGGGCACGTGCCCCGGACGCGATGCGATACGAAGTATCGCGTCGCAGAGCCGGGGCCGTAACGACGGCAGCATCTGGAACGGTCCCGGTTCTGCGGTGCGGCATGAAGTATGCCGCACCGCGCCCGGGACACGACTCACCATGTTTCGCCACGACGTCGCTAACTGCGGGGCCCCGACATGACCGCCCCGATCCTCGACATCGAAAACCTCGTGGTCGGGCTCGGCCGCAATCCCGGCGGCGAGCGGGTGATCGACGGGCTGTCGCTGCAGCTCGCGCAGGGCGAGACGCTGTGCCTGGTCGGTGAATCCGGCTCCGGCAAATCGGTGACTTCGCTCACCACGATGGGGCTGTTGCCGAAGGGTGCGCTGGTGGCGAATTCCGGCCGCATCCGGCTGGTCGGCGAGGACGTGCTCGGCGCCAGCGATCGCCGCTTGCGGCAGCTCCGCGCCACCACCATGGCGATGATCTTTCAGGAGCCGATGACCGCGCTCAATCCGGTGGTGCCGGTCGGCCGCCAGATCGACGAGGTGCTGCGGGTGCACACCGATCTCGACGCCCGCGCCCGCAAAAAGCGCATCCTCGCCATGATGGAGCAGGTGCGGCTGCCGGACGTCGAACGGATCTTCCGCGCGTTTCCGCATCGTTTGTCCGGCGGCCAGCGCCAGCGCATCATGATCGCGATGGCGCTGGTGCTCGAACCGAAACTGCTGATCGCCGACGAACCGACCACCGCGCTCGACGTCACCACGCAGAAGCAAATCCTGACGCTGATCCGCGACCTGCAGAAAGATCACGGCACCGCGGTGCTGTTCATCACCCACGACATGGGCGTGGTCGCCGAGATCGCAGATCGCGTCGCGGTGATGCGGCACGGCCGGCTGGTGGAGACCGGCACGCTCGACCAGGTGCTGCGCGCGCCCGCGATGGAGTACACCCGCAAACTGTTGTCGGCGGTGCCGAGCCTGGTGCCGCGGCCGCCGCGGCCGGAGAGCTTTGCGCCGGTGGTGCTGGAAGCCAGCGAACTCGGCAAAGTGTATCGCGAGCGCGCGATGTTCGGCCGCGCCCGCGAAGTGGTGGCCGCGCAAGACGTCTGGCTGACGCTGCGCAAGGGCCGCACGCTGGGCATCGTCGGCGAATCCGGCTCCGGCAAATCCACCGTGGCGCGCTGCATCGTGCGGCTGATCGATCCGACCTCCGGCGGCGTACGGCTGGTCGGCCGCGAGATTTCCAACTTGTCGCGCCGGCTGCTGCAGCCGCACCGGCAGAAGATCCAGATCGTGTTCCAGGATCCCTATCGCTCGCTCAATCCGCGGATCAGCATCGGCGAGAGCATCGCCGAAGGGTCGATCAACTACGGCATGTCGCACAAGGACGCGCTGGCCAAGGCCCGCGAGCTATTACAGCTGGTCGATCTGCCGGCGGATGCGATTTCGCGGTTTCCGCATCAGTTCTCCGGCGGCCAGCGCCAGCGCATTGCGATCGCCCGCGCGCTGGCGCTCGATCCCGACGTGCTGGTCGCCGACGAAGCGGTGTCGGCGCTCGACGTCTCGGTGCAGGCGCAGGTGCTGGAACTGCTGGCCGACATCCAGACCCGGCTCGGCATCGCGCTGTTGTTCATCACCCACGATCTGCGCGTCGCAGCCCAGATCTGCGACGACGTCGCGGTGATGCAGCAGGGCCGAATCGTCGAACAGGGCCCGGCCGGCGAGATTCTGACCCATCCGCGCCAGGCCTACACAAGACAGTTACTTGACGCGGCGCCCGGCCGCGGCTGGGATTTTGCCAATTTCCGGCCGGTCGAGGCCCCGATTGCGGATGCGAGGGTCGGCCTGTGAGCAACGCATTGCGAAGGAGCCGGACGACTCCTGCAACCACGGTCTCGTGTCCCGGGCAAGGTGCAGCGCCTTTGGCGCTGCGCCGCCGAACCGGGACCGTTACGAGCTCCGCGTTCCGCAACGGCCACGGCTCTGCAGCGCACCACGCCGCAAGTGCGGCGCGATGCGCTGCGTCCGGGGCACGCCTGTGATCCAAAAGTCAGAAACTGAGTAATCGCATGACCCGTATCGCCATCGCCGGCTTCCTGCACGAGACCAACACCTTCGCGCCGACCAAGGCGGAATACGACGCCTTCGTGCATGGCGGCGGCTGGCCGGCGATGGCGCGCGGCGCGGCGATGCTGCAGTCCATGCGCGACATCAACGTCGGCATGTCCGGCTTCATCGGCGAGGCCGAGGCCGCCGACTGGCAGCTGGTGCCGACGCTGTGGTGCGCCGCCAGCCCCTCGGCGCACGTCACCGAGCACGCTTATGAGAAAATCGCCGGCGAGATCGTCGACGGCGTCAAGAAGGCCGGCAAGCTCGACGGCGTCTATCTCGACCTGCACGGCGCCATGGTCACTGAGCATTTCGACGACGGCGAAGGCGAGATCATCGCGCGGGTGCGCGACGTGATCGGGCCGTCGGTGCCGCTAGTGGTCAGCCTCGATCTGCACGCTAACGTCACGCCGAAGATGGTCGAGCAATCCGACGCGCTGATCGCCTATCGCACCTATCCGCATGTCGACATGGCCGACACCGGACGCGCAGCGGCGCGGCATCTGGCGAAACTGTTGCGCGCGCAGCGCTTCGCCAAAGCGTTCCGGCAATTGCCGTTCCTGATTCCGATCTCCTGGCAATGCACCACCATCGAACCGTGCCAGAGCATCTATCAGAAACTCGCCGCGCTGGAGAGCGTCACGGTGCCGACGCTGTCGTTCGCGCCGGGCTTTCCGGCCGCCGACTTTGCCGATTGCGGGCCGAGCGTGTTTGCCTATGGCGCGACCCAGGCCGACGCCGACGCGGCGGCGGATGCGATCGTCGCGCTGGTGATCGGCCACGAGGACGATTTCGACGGCCGCGTCTATACGCCCGACGACGGCGTGCGCCATGCGATGCAGCTTGCGGCGAGCGCGAGCAAGCCGATGGTGATCGCCGACACCCAGGACAATCCCGGCGCTGGTGGTGATTCCGACACCACCGGGATGTTGCGCGCGCTGGTGCGCAACGGCGCCACCCGCGCCGCGCTCGGCGTGATGGTCGATCCGGCCGCGGCGGCTGCGGCGCACCAAGCCGGTGAAGGCGCGACGATCTCGTTATCGCTCGGCGGCAAGTCGGGCATTGCCGGCGACGCGCCGTTCGAGGCGAGCTTTGTGGTCGAGAAACTATCCGATGGCCGCTTCATCGCGCCGGGGCCGTATTTCGGCGGCAGCGCGATGAATCTCGGCGCCTCCGCCTGCCTGCGGATCGGCGACGTCCGCGTCGTGGTCGGCTCGCGCAAGGCGCAGCTCGCCGATCAGGCGATGTATCGCTTCGTCGGCATCGAGCCGACGCAGCAGAGCATTCTGGTCAACAAGAGCTCGGTGCATTTCCGCGCCGATTTCGAGCCGATCGCCGAAGAGATCATTCTCTGCGCCGCCCCCGGCGCGATGCCGGCCGACACCGCGGCGCTGCCATGGAGCCGGCTGCGCCCCGGGATACGCATCCGGCCGAACGGCAACGCCTTCGCCGCCGCGGCGCTCGAGACCGTGGGGTCGTGAATATGTCGCTGCAGCGGACGTGCCCCGGGCGCGATGCAACGCGTAGCGTTGCGTCGCAGAACCGGGGCCGTTGCGACGGCAGCACCTGCAACGGTCCCGGATCTGCGCCACAGCGCTGCGCGCTGCGGCTTGTCCGGGACACGCGGGGAGATTTCCCCGATGATTTTCTCCACTCCATTTGAACCCACCACCCGCAACAAGGATCACGCATGCCGACCCTCGACCGTATTGACGCTTTCGCCGACGACCTCACCGCGATCCGCCGCGATCTGCATGCCCATCCGGAGGTCGGCTTCGAGGAGGTCCGCACCTCCGGCATCGTCGCCGAAAAACTCGCGCAATACGGCATCGAGGTGCATCGCGGGCTCGGCGGCACCGGGGTGGTCGGCGTGCTGAAAGGCAAGGGCGCCGGCGGCAAGCGGATTGGGCTTCGCGCCGACATGGACGCGCTGCCGATGGAGGAGAACACCAACCTCGCCTGGCGCTCGACGATTCCCGGCCGCTTCCACGGCTGCGGCCATGACGGCCACACCACGATGTTGCTCGGCACCGCGCGCTACCTCGCCGAGACCCGCGACTTCGACGGCACCGTGCATTTCATCTTCCAGCCCGCCGAGGAAGGCCTCGGCGGCGCCCGCGCCATGATCAAGGACGGGCTGTTCCAAAAATTTCCCTGCGATGAAATCTATGGCCTGCACAACGCGCCCAATCTCGCGCTCGGCGAGATCGCGGTGTTTCCCGGCCCGGCGATGGCCGGCGCGGATTTCTTCGACATCACCATCACCGGCTACGGCGCCCACGGCGCGATGCCGGAGCGCTCCAAGGATCCGGTGATCGTCGCGATGACGCTCGGTCAGGCGATGCAGAGCATCGTCAGCCGCAACATCGATCCGTTCAAATCCGCGGTGCTGTCGATCACCCAGATCCATTCCGGCTCGGCCTACAACGTGATCCCGGGCGAAGCCAAACTCTGCGGCACGGTGCGCGCCTTCGCCGACGAGATCCGCGTCTTGATCCGCGAGCGGATGCGCGCGCTCGCCGCCGGCATTGCGCTCGCGTTCGATGTCGAGATCAAGGTCGAGATCCGCGACGGCTTCAGCGTGCTGGTCAATCAGGAGGAGCAGACCGCGGTGGTGGCCGGCGTCGCCCGCGACATCGTCGGCGACGCCAAGGTGCTGACCACGTCGCGGCCGAAGATGGGCAGCGAGGACTTTGCCGATATGCTGCACGCGGTGCCGGGCGCTTACTTCTGGCTCGGCCACGACGGCTCGGTGCCGCTGCACAATCCCGGCTACGTGTTCGACGACCAGCTGCTGCCGATCGGCGCCAGCATGCTGGCGCGGATCATCGAAACCCGGTTGCCTGTCGCGGGGTGATCGCGGCGCCAGAAACTTGGTGTCCCGGGCGCGATGCGGCACGCAGTGCTGCTTCGCAGACCCGGCACCGTTACGTATGCCGCGTGCCGTAACGGCCCCGGCTCTGCAGCGCACCACGCCGCAAGCGCGGCGTGGTGCGCTGCGTCCGGGTCACAAACCCCGCCGCTAATCTCGCCCTCACCCGATCTTGATCGCCGTGGTTTCCTTGATCCGCTTCACCGGGATGATGCTGCGGGTGTTGGCGACGCCTTCGATGCGCGCCAGCACCTGGGTGAGAAAGCGGTGAAACTCGTCGAGATCGGCCACCGCGATCTTCAAGAGATAATCGAACTCGCCGGTGACGAAGGCGCAGTCGATAACCTCCGGCCGGGTCAGCACCACCGATTCGAAGCGGCTCGAATAGGCCTCGACCTGCTTCTCCAGCCGCACCTCGACAAAGGCGATGAAGCCGGTGCCGACCGCAGGACCATCGACCAGCGCGACGTAGCGCTTGATCACGCCGGCCGCCTCCAACGCCTTGACCCGGCGCAGGCAGGGCGACGGCGACAGCCCGACCCGGGCCGCGAGATCCTGATTCTGGATCGAGGCATCGTCTTGCAGAATGCGCAGTAGCTTGCGGTCGAGCTCGTCCATGCGCAATCCAGTGCCATGATTTGATCGGTTGAGCATAGCGGATGCCAAAGCGCCGCGCGAGTGCGTCGCAGTTCGCCGCCTGCTGCCACGCCGCCACTGTTAGTCTGGCGACAAGCTCAACCCACGAGGAAATGCCATGACGCGACCGGCCAGCGACATCCTGCTCGACATTCTGCGCGACGAGGGCATCACCCACGTGTTCGGCAATCCGGGCTCGACCGAGATGCCGCTGATGGACGCGCTGGTCGACGCCCCCGACATCCACTACGTGCTGGGGCTACAGGAGGCCACCGCGGTCGGCATGGCCGACGGCTGGGCGCTGACCTCGGGCAAGACCGGCTTCGTCAATCTTCATGCGATGGGCGGGCTCGGCAATGCGATGGGTGTGCTGGTCGCCTCCAAGGCCAGCGAGACGCCGCTGGTGGTCACCGCCGGCCAGCAGGATACGCGACATCTGGCGACCGAGCCGTGGCTGTCCGGCGATCTGGTGGCGCTCGCCGCCCCGGTGACCAAATGGGCCAAGGAGGTGCATCGCGGCGAGGACCTCGGCGCAGCATTGCGCCGCGCCTTTGCGATCGCCCGCACCCCGCCCTGCGGCCCGGTGTTCCTGTCGCTGCCGATGGACGTGCTCGATCAGCCGGTCGAAGGCTCGACGCCGCCGGCCTCGGCGCCGCCGCGGCTCGGCCCCTCGCCGGATTCCGATGGCTTTGCCGACATGCTGGCGCGCCATGATCCAGAGAAAGTATTCGTGCTGCTCGGCGACGATCTGCCGGCCGGCGCGGCGCCGGGCCTGGTCGCCTTCGCGGAGGCCGGCGGCTATGCGGTGGCGGGCATGCAACTGACCTCGCGCTCGGCATTTCCCTCGGCGCATCCGTGCTGGGCCGGCGTGCTGAAACCGGACTTCGCGGCGATCCGCGAACGGCTGGAACGCGTCGAAGCGCTGGTGCTGGTCGGCGGCCGCGCCTTCGTCGCCTATCCGTATCGCGACGTCCGGCCGATTCCCGACGGCGTGAAGATCTTGCACGTCGCCGACAATCCGGACGCGTTCGGCCGCGAACACCCGGCGCACATGGCGTTGCTCGGCGATATCGGCGCGACGCTGCAATCCGCAGCGGCGCGGCTCGGCGGGCTGCTCGACCGCAACAGCGTGGTGGCGCGACTGGCGCAGCGCGATGCCACGAAGCAGGCGCAGATCGCCAAAGTCCGCGCGGAGATTCTCAGCACCGCGCATGAGACGCCGCTGTCACCCGACGCCGCGGTGCTCACCGTGTCGGACGCGCTGCCCGCCGACACGCTGCTCGCCAATGATTCCGCGGCGACCTTCGGCCAGGTGCAGGACTTGCTGATGACGCGGCCGGGGCGCTACTTCTTCGCCCGCGGCGGCGTGCTCGGCTGCAACATGCCGGCCGCGGTCGGCGCCGCACTGCTGCATGACGGGCCGGTGGCATCGTTGGTCGGCGACGGCGGCGCGATGTATTCGCCGCAGGCGTTGTGGAGCGCGGCGCGCTATCGCGCCAAGGTGCTGTTCATCGTGTTCAACAATCGCCGCTACGGCGTGCTGCAGAACATCGCCAAGCAGCTCGGCTGCAAGAACGCGGTCGCCGGCCGCTTCGTCGGCATGGATGTCGACGATCCGGCGATCGACTTCATGGCGCTGTCGAAATCGATGGGCGTACCGTCGGTGCAGGCCGACGCCCCCGACGCGATCCGCGCCGCGATCGCCGAAGCGCTCACCCGCGACGGCCCGTCGCTGATCGAGATCGCGGTGAAGTAAGCGCGACATAAGACTAAGCGCGACACAAAGACGACAGCGCCGTGCCCCGGACGCTGCGCAACGCGCCGCGTAGCGGCGTGGTGCGCTGCCGATCCGGGGCCGTTCCAGAACACGGCTGTCGTCGAACCAGCACGCGTAACGGTCCCGGCTCACGGCGCAGCGCTACGCGCTGCACCGCGTCCGGGACACGAGGCTTATCGAATAGAATTCAGGCACTCGCCCTCATCTCGATGAGCGCCGTGCCCCGGACGCAGCGCAATGCGCCGCGGAGCGGCGTGGTGCGCTGCAGAGCCGGGGCCGTTCCAGAACGCGGCTGTCGTCGGCTCAGCACGCGTAACGGTCCCGGCTCACGGCGCAGCGCTACGCGCTGCACCGCGTCCGGGACACCAGGTCTACCGAAGAGAACAGACTCTTACGATCGTTTGCCGAACGAGCGTGCCCAGTGCGGCAGGTGGCTCGCCGCCCACGCGCCGAGCCGGCCATTGCCGGCAACCGACTCCCGCATCGACTGGAACACGACGTAGAGCATCGGGATCAACAGGATGCCCAATAGACTGGCGGTCAGCATCCCGGCGAACACCGGCGTCGACAGATTGCGCCGCGCCAGCATCGCCGCGCCGTCGGCCCAGACCAGCGGCACCAGCCCCAAGATGAAAGCGATCGAGGTCATCATCACCGCGCGGAATCGCAAGCGGGCGCCGAGCACCGCGGCCTCGGTGATCGACAGCCCGGCCTCGCGCTGTTCCTTGGCGAATTCGACGATCAGGATGCCGTTCTTGGCCGACAGCGCGATCAGCACGACGAGGCCGATCTGGGCGTAGAGATCCAGCGTGACGCCGGCGATCAGCACGCCGACGAAGGCGCCGAGCACCGCGATCGACACCGACAGCAGCACCGGGATCGGAATCACCCAGCTCTCATACAGCGCCACCAGGAACAGATAGGCGAACAACAGCGCCAGCCCGAGGATGTAGCCGGTCTTGCCGACCGCCTCGTGCTCCTGATAGGCGGTGCCGGTCCACTCGAAGGCGTAGCCCGGCGGCAGCGTCTTCTGCGACACTTCCGCCATCGCCGCCATCGCGGCGCCCGAGGACACGCCGGCCGCCGGCGAACCGTTGATGGTGACTGAGCGATAATTGTTGTAGCGGGTGATCACCGCGGGCCCGGTGACGCTGCGCACCGACGCGATCGACTGCAGCGGCACCATGGTGCCCTTGGCGTTGCGGACGTAGATGTCCCACAGCGCCGGCAGGTCGCGGCGGCCTTCCGCGTCGCCCTGCAGGTTGACCTGCCAGGTGCGGCCGAACATGTTGAAGTTGTTGATGTAGAGCCCGCCGAGCGTGATTTGCAGCGCGGAGAAGATGTCGTTGATGGTGACGCCGAGCGACTGCGCCTTCTCGCGGTCGATATCGAGATAGTAGGACGGCGCGTTGGCGCCATAGGTGCTGAACACCCGGGTCAGCTGCGGGTGCTGATTGCCGGCGGCGAGCAGCCCGTTGGTGACGCTGCCCAACGCCGCGGGCTCGGCGCCTTCCAGCGATTCCAGCTGATACTGGAAGCCGCCGGCGGTCGACAACCCGATCACCGGCGGCAGGTTGAACGGCAGCACCGTCGCGGTGCGGACCTGCTGCACGGCGCCGAAGGTCTTGGCGATCAGCGTCTGCGCCGACGAGGAGGCGGCGCGGCGGTCCTCGAACGGCTTCAATTGCACGATCATGAAGGCATTGTTGCTGGCGGAATAATTGTCGAGCAGCGACAATCCGACGATCGACAGCACGTCGCGGACCTGCGGCATGGTCTTGACGATGTTTTCCACCGCGATCACGGTTTCTTCGGTGCGCGCCACCGAGGCGCCGTCGGGCAATTGCACGTTGATGAAGAACGCGCCCTGATCTTCTTCCGGCAGGAAGCCGCTCGGCGTGGTGCCGTTGAGCGCGGCGATGCCGAGGCCGCAGCCGATCACGATCAGGATCGACAGCGCCGGGCGGTGCAGCGCGATCCGCACCGCGCCGGCATAGCGGTCGCGGGCGCCGTCGATGCGCCGTCCGATCCAATGCATCACGCCGCGGCGCGGCCCGCCGTGGCGCAGGAACACCGCGCAGAGCGCCGGCGACAGCGTCAGCGCGTTGATCGCGGAGATCAGCATCGCGGCGCTGATGGTGATGGCGAATTGCCGGAACAACTCGCCCATGATGCCGGGCAGAAAGCCGATCGGCACGAACACCGACAACAGCACCAGCGTGATGGCGATGATCGGCGCGGTGACCTGGTTCATCGCCTTCTTAGTGGCGTCGGCGGGAGACAGCTCCGGCTCCTCCTCCATCACCCGTTCGACGTTCTCCACCACCACGATGGCGTCGTCGACCACGATGCCGATGGCGAGCACCAAAGCCAGCAGCGACACCGTGTTGACCGAGGCGCCGAGCGCCAGCAGCACCGCGAAGGTGCCGATCAGGCTGACCGGCACCGCGATGATCGGAATCAGCGTGGCGCGCAGATTGCCGAGGAACAGGAACACCACCAATGCGACCAGCGCGAAGGCTTCGAGCAGCGTGTGCATCACCGCCTTGATGGTGTCGTTGACGAACACCGTGGAGTCGAACACCACGCGCGCCTGCACGCCGTCGGGAAAGCGCTGCCGCAACTCGTCGAGCTTGGCCCTGACCGCGGTCGCGGTGTTGATGGCATTGGCGCCGGGCGCCTGGAAGATGCCGATGCCGACCGTCGGATCGCCGTTGAGCCGGGCGTGGGTGTCCTCGCTCAGCGCGCCGAGCTCGACGCGAGCGACGTCACTGACCCGCAGCACCGAGCCGTCGGCGTTGGCGCGCAGCACGATGGCGCCGAATTCCTCCGGCTTGGTCAGCCGGCCCTGGGTCTGCAGATTGATCTGGAATTTCTGATCGTCCGGCACCGGCTGCGCGCCGATCCGGCCGACCGGCGCCTGGACGTTCTGCGCGCTGATCGCCGCCACCACGTCCGACGGCACCATGCCGAGGCTGGACAGCCGCTCGATGTCGAACCAGATCCGCATCGAATAGTTGAGCCGGCCGAACAACGTCGCCTCGCCGACGCCGGGGACGCGGGCGAGTTCGTCCACCACGTTGATCAGACCGTAATTGGTCAGAAACACCGGGTCGTATTTGCCGCCCTTGCTCGACATGTCGACGACCTGCAGCATCGACGACGAGCGCTTCTGCACGGCCACGCCCTGCAGCCGCACCTCTGCCGGCAGCTGCGACAACGCGTTCTGCACCCGGTTGTTGACGTTGACGGTGTTGATGTCGGGATTGCTGCCGAGCGCGAACGAGACGTCGAGCGTGTAGGAGCCATCGTTGCCGCTCGAGCTCTTCATGTAGAGCATCTTGTCGACGCCGACGACTTTGGCCTCGATCGGCTGCGCGACGGTGGATTCCAGCACTTCCGCGGACGCGCCGGGGAAGTTGGTCGAGACCCGGACCTGCGGCGGCACGATGTCGGGCAATTGCGACACCGGAATCCGCAACATCGCCAGTCCGCCGACCAGCGTGGTGACCAGGGCGACGACGACGGCCAGCCGCGGCCGGTCGATGAACAGATCGGAGATCATCGGCTCAGCCCTTGCTGTTCGGCCGGGAGGCCTGGGCGTCGATCGGCGACGGCGCCACCGGCGCGTTGGGCCGCACCCGCTGCAGGCCTTCAACGACGACGCGTTCGCCGCCATTGAGGCCGCTGTTGATCACCGCGGTGTCGGCGGTGGATTGCCCGAGCTTGACCCGGCGCGGCTGGGCGATGTCTTTGTCGCCGACCACATAGACGTAGTCGCCTTGCTGATCGGTCAAGATCGCAGCACGCGGGATCGTCATCAATTCGCGCGGCGTGACGTTTTCCAGCACCACCCGCACCATTTCCTCGTTGGTCAGTTCGCGGCCGCCGCCCGGCAACAGCGGATTGGCGATGACGCCGCGCAGGATGATGCTGTCGGTGTCGCGGGCGACGTTGATGTCGACGAACTGCAATTTGCCGACTTCGCCGTAGAGCCGGCCGTCGGGCAACCGCAATCGCAGCCGCACCGCGTCGAAGCCGCCTTGCGTCGCCAATTGCTCGCGCAGCAGCAATAGCCGCTTCACCGAGATCGGAAACACCACATGGATCGGGTCCTGGCTGACCACGGTCGCCAGCACGCCGGACGAGGCGCCGACCACGTTGCCGACGGTGACCTGGATGCGGCCGATGCGGCCGTCGATCGGCGAACGGATCTCGGTGTAGCCGAGATTGATTTCCGACTGCTGGAGCTGTGCCTTGGCCGAGCGCAGCTGCGCCGCCGCGGTGCGCTGCGCCGCGCGGGCGTTGTCGGCGGTGCTCTGGCTGCCCGCCGCGGTCTTCAGCAATTGATCTGCGCGCGCCAGCGCCAGGTCGGCGTAGTCGAGCTGCGCCTCGGCCTGGGCGACTGCGGCGCGCTTGGCTTCGACGTCGGCCTGGAACGGCGGCTGCTCGAGCCGGAACAACAGGTCGCCCTTTTTCACCTCGGCGCCTTCGACGAACAGCTGCTCCTGCAGGAAGGCATTGACCCGTGCGGTGAGGTCGACGCGGCCGATCGCCTGCACCCGGCCGTTGAGTTCGGTGGTCTCGGTGATCGGTTGCGGCGCCGCCACTACCGTGCCGACCGCGGGCGGCCCGCCGCCGGGCATCTGGGCAGATGCCGGCGAACCAGCGACGAGGAACGCGGCGATCAGCAACGGGCAGGCAACACGCAACATCAAAAATACTCCGACATTTGGCCGCGGCCCTAAAGCCGCGACCTTTATTATCTTATGACACTTTACGACACTGGCCCGACGGCGGCGCCGCGGCCGACGTCGACGGCACGGCGGTTGCGCGGCCGCAGCTTGCGCCGTCCCCACATCACCAGGCCGGTGCCGAGCAGTCCGATCAGCACGACCGAGGTGATGACGTTGAGCGAGCCAGACAGCAACGTCCACCAATTGCCCTCATGCAGCAACCGCGGCCAGTTGCGCGGCAGCGGCGCGACGCCGTCGGCGCTGACCGTATAGGCGCGCAGTTCGCCGTCCTCGTAGATCCTCGCCATCACCCGGCCGCCGCGATTGCGCAACGAGGTCAGCTTGGCCAGATCGTGGGATTGCGCGATCGCGCGGACCGCCTCGATCAGCGGCAACGGCTTGGCGGCCGCGGCCGGCGGCGCGCCCTGGAAGGTGATACCGGACAGCATGAACAGGGCCGTGATCGGGCTCAGCAACAGCAACGGAATCGTGAACCAGGCCATGCCCTTGTGCCAGCCGGCGAGGCTGTTGCGCAGCCGCGGCAGGCCCATCAGGGTGCCGATGATCATGATCGCCACCATGCCGATGGTCGAGGCGATCAGCAGCCATTCCTGATCGAACAGATGCTCATGGGTGCGCCGCGACCACAGAATGACGCTGCCCGCCACATCGCTGGTGGTCGCAGCCTCGCCGGTCACCAGATCGATCGCCGGCGCCGGGGTACCTTGCAGCTGCAGCCGCTGGCCGACTGCGCTGATCGACAATCCGCGGGCCCGGCCGTCGGGATCGAAGCGCTGAATCAGAGATGTGACGCGGTCGGCATTGACCAGCGCAGGATCCAGCGCGCGGTCCTGCACGATCGGCTCGAACGACAAGATCAAGCCGGTGAGCAGCACCACGATCAGCGGCAGCGCGAACACCAGGCTGGTCCAGCGATGAAGTTTCAAGAGCAGTGCGTTGTTCATGGCAGTCTCCGTGATCCGAACTCCGCAGCGAATGACAGCCCGCGCAGGGTCGGCACGTCGTTGTATCCGAGGTTAGCTGACGGGATGCTGACCGGCGCGGTGCTCATCGCGCGGCGGTGCCCCATAGGCGGCGAGAAACACGCGAATCCCTCCTTCGATCAGCGCCTCGTAGTCGGCGGCGTTCGGCGGCTCCATCGACAACTCCCACTGCAATTGCAGTCGCCCCTGCACCAGATTGAGGAATTGCACCGCAGCGAGCGGCACGTCCGGTATCCGCAGCAGGCCTTGGGCTTCGGCGGCGCGCAGAAACGCCGCGACTTCCGCCTCGCATCGGAGCGGACCGGCGATCATGAAGACCTCGGCCATCTGCGGAAAGCGCTGGGCGTGGCCGATCACCAAGCGGTGCAAACCGCGACCGCGATCATGCAAGAAAAACGCGGTGTAGCCGCGGGCGATCGCCTGCAGATCGCGTTCGACATCGATTGCGCCGTCCGGCTGCCAGAGCGTCTGCGGCCCGAGCCGCCGGCATTCGTCGTCGACCAGCGCCAGCAGGAGATCATCCTTGCTGGCGAAATGAACGTAGAGCGTCGCCTTGGAAACCCCGGCCTCGCGGGCGATCGCCTCCATGCTGCTGGCGTCGAAGCCGTGCGTCAGAAACAGCGCGCGGGCGGCATCGAGAATCTGCCGGGCCTTGCGATTTTCCTTCGGGTCTCGAATAGCGGTGGCGGCGTGCGGCATGGCGAGGTTCGCTTGTCAGCGGGCGACCGCCTGAGGGTCAGCCGCTACTTCACGTTTACCGCAACGGGCGGAGTTCGGCAAGAAAACTAAACTGTTCAGTTTAGTTCAGTTTGCAGCGGTTGTGTCGACTGCCATCCGGTCGCAACTGAAGCATCTCACAGCTCGATCAGCTCGATCGGCCGATCGTTGAGCGACCGCGCCAGATCGGCAACATGGCGATGATGGGTGAACAGGATGATCTGGCGTTGCTGGCCGGCTTCGGCGAGCAACCGCAGCGTCGCCAGCGTGCGTGGCTCGTCGAAGCTGGTCAATAGGTCGTCGCCGATGAACGGCATCGGCTCCGAAGTGCGGCGCTCCAACAGCGCCAGCCGCAACGCCAGAAACAACTGATCGCGGCTGCCTTCGCTGAGCCCCGCGACCGCCACCTGCTCGCCGGCGCCGCGCCGCGCCACCAGCACCGGCTGGTCGTCGTCGCCGTAATCGATGCCGAGCCCTGCGAAGGCCGCCCCGGTCGCGGTGGCGAATAGCGTGCTGGCGCGCGCGATCAAGGGATCCTGCACCATCGCGCGATGCCGTTCGATGGCGCGCGTGGCGAGCCGCGACGCCGCCGCGCGGAGCAGCCAGCGCTCGGCGATCGACAGCAATTCGGCATTGGCCTCGGCGCGTTCGGCTGCCTGCGCGGCGGCGTCGCGGCCCTTGGTCAGCGCGGCGCAGTCGGCTTGGGCCTGGTGCAGCAGCGCCGACGCCGCGGCGATGTCGTCGAGCAATTGGGTCTGCCGCAGCGTCTCGCGATCGATGTCGCCGGTCAG
The DNA here is from genome assembly GCF_000013745.1 of Rhodopseudomonas palustris BisB18. Taxonomy (GTDB): domain Bacteria; phylum Pseudomonadota; class Alphaproteobacteria; order Rhizobiales; family Xanthobacteraceae; genus Rhodopseudomonas_A; species Rhodopseudomonas_A palustris_F. Next base: position 1,296,378 of record NC_007925.1, on the reverse strand, counting down.
CCGGTCGAGATCGAGGCCCTCACGCTGCTGCCGCAGCGCGGCTTCGTCGCGACCGTCGGCGATTTCGTACAGATCACGTCGCAGCGTCTCCTGGTCGGTCTCCAGGCGCTGCCGCTCCAAGGCGCGCTCTAACGGCAATGCCAGTTCAGCGGTGGCCGCGACGCCGAGAGCGCGGCAGGCTTCACCCAGCAGCAGTTCGGTCGTGGCACGGCGGGCCAATAGCGCGTTGCGGCTGGCGGCGCGCTTGATCGCCGCCTCGTGCAGCCGCCGACAGGTCTCGGCGTCCCGCCGGGTGGCGTCGAGTTTCTCCACCAGCCGCGCCAGCGATTGTTGCGCGGAGTCGGATCGCAGCGTTGGCGCGACCCGGTCGACGATGTCGAATACGTCAGCATCGAACGCTGCAAGATCCGCCTCGATCGCGGTCACCCGGTGGCCTTCGAGCTGATAGGCCGCCTTCGGCACCGCCACCGATTGCCACACAGCTAAAGCCGCGGCGGCCTGCACCGGCGTCGCGCCGGTATCTTGCCCGATGCCCGCCATCGCCGCGGGCCAAGCCGCGCGGTGCTGTGCGAGCGCGGTTTGCGCGGTTTCGCGCGCCGCCGTCGCCTCCAACAGATCGCGTTCGACCCGAGTCTTGGCCACAGCGCGCGCCTTGGCCTCGGCCCAGGCGCCCTGCAACGCCTCGAACCGCGCCTTGGCCTCGCGATAAAGCAAATCCGCCGCCAGCGCGCGATCAGCAACGCGGCCGGTGCTGTCGAGAAAGCCCGCGACGGCGAGCTTGCCCTGCTCCAGTGCAGCCGCCAGCGCATCGAGCCCGGCCTTCTGCGCGTCGCATCGCTCGAGACGTTTCAAAATGTCGTCGAACCGCTCGCGCCAGCGCAGCATCTCGGCCGGGCTGCGCGGCTGGAGTCCAGAGGCCGCCCAGCTACCGCGCCAGGCGGTCTCGACCTCGGCGAGCCGCGCCTGCAGGCCGGTGAGCTTGTCGTGTTGGCGTGCGCGCTCGTCGCGGCCGGCGGCCAGCCGCTGCTGCGCATCCTCGTGGCGGGTGGCGCGCTCGGTATCGGTCAGCAACAGGTCGGTGACACGGTCGATGCTCTGCGAGGCTTGCTCCGCCGCATCGAGCTGGCGTTCCGCCAGGTTGCGGTCGCCGGCCAAAGCGGCGCGCAGGCCGGTGAAGTGCTGGTCGCGTTCGCCGCGGACGCGGACCAGATCGCCGCGCGTCGGCACCACGCCGGCCTGCGACAGCCGCGCCAATTCGGCCTCGGTGGTGGCGATCGCGGCATCGGTCGTGGCCAGCGCTTCGTTGAGCCGCTGCACCTCGGCCTCGCCGACTTCGGCGGCACGGGAGAATTTTGCGATCGTTGCATTGTCGGGCGCCGGCAGCGCGCGCAGCCGGTCGAGCGCGCCGGGCGACGGATCGAGCGACCCCGAGGCTGCCACCAGCGCGTCGGTCTCGATCTGCAAACTGGCGCGATCGCGGCGCAGCCGGTCGGCCTGCGCCGGGATTTCGCCGAGCGCATCGAAGCGCTGGCGCAACTGATCGATGTCGACCACGGCAGTGGCCTCGGCCTGCTCGGCCGCAAACGTATCGTGCTCCTGCTGCGCCCGCGCGCAGCGCACTTCGGCCTCAACGATCGCCTGTTCGGCGCGCGCGGTCTGCGCGATCAAGTCGCGGGCCTGCGCCAGCGCCGGATCGCTCGGCAATTGCGCCAGCACCTCGCGATGCGACGTGAGCCCGAGCCGCTGCGCGGCGTCATCCAGCTGAGCCTGCGCCGACTCGTGAGCTTGCCTGCGCTTCGGCAAATCCTCCAGCGCCTTGCGCACCGCGCCGAGCCGTTCGCGCAAGCCGTCGATGGTCGCGGCTTCGGCCAGCAGGGTCTGGTCCACCGCCATCGCGGCGATCTCGGCGGCATCGGCCGCGGCGTCCGCCTCCAGCGCTGATAGCTCGCGTTGCAGCGCCGCGAAAGTTTCCAGCGCAGCGCGCCACTCGGTCAGCGCGGGGGCGGCGACCATCGGCAGATCGGCCAGCGCCGTCAGTTCCGCAGCGATGCCGTCGAGTCGCGCCAGATGCGAGCGCACCCGCAGCGTGCGCTGCCACAGCGAAAGCGTGCCGCCGATCTCGGCGTGCGTGGCGTTCAACCTCTCGAGCTTCTGGCGCGCCTCGCGCACCGCGGCCTCGGCTTGCGCCACCGCCTCGCGGGTGACGATGGCGTCGCGCAGCGCCCGGTCGGCGGTGTCGCGCCGCTCGGCGGCCAGATAGAACGGCTTCGAACCGGACTTGCGCGGCATGAACAGTTCGTCGGCTTGGCTCTGCAGCCGCAATCGGGTCTGCGACAGCGACGCCATGCCGGCCGAACTCGCCGCCAGCGTTTCCGCCAGCCGGCCGCCGGCATCGAGCAGATCGTGGCCGCCCTCGCGCAGCGCCTGCGCGGTCAGTCCGAATTCGCGGCTGAACGCCTCGCGCGACAGCCCGGCGAGCAGCGGCGCCAGCAGATCGTCGGGAAGCGGCTGATCGTTGGCGTCGATCAAAGTGTTCTTGTTGCCCTTGCGGCGCCGCGCCGAAATCAGCCGGCCGTCGGAATGGCGGAAGCTGCCGCCGATCCGCAGGGTCTTGCTCTCGTGTAGGAAGTCGTAGTCGGTGCGGCCGCCGAAACCGAACAACAGGTCGCCGATCGCCGCCAGCGCCGAGGTCTTGCCGGCTTCGTTGGCGCCGAGCACGACGTGCAACGCCGCGCCGGCAGCGAAATCGAGCTTGCGATCGGTGAAGCGGCCGTAGCGCTCGAACGCCAGTTGTTCGATCCTCACGCGACGTCTCCGGCGAGCAACGCGCGCGCATCGTCGGCCAAGCGCGTCAATGCCTCCGAACGATCGAGCTCGTCGTGCAGATCCTTCGGCAACTTCGCCTTGATGGTGTCGGTGAGCTCGGCCAGCACAGTGGCGAATTCCGGATCGGAAGCCGCCTCGCGCAGCAGCTGATCGACATCGAGCGCATCGGCGGCAGACATCGCCGCGCCCGTGAGCACCGGGAGGCTGGTTCTGACCTTGAGCTGTTCCACCCAGCATTCGGCGCCGAGCTGAAAGCCGATGGCGCGCAGTTCGTCCTGCAACGTCTCGCGCCGCGCGACGAGATGATTGTGCAGCGAGGTCGCGCCGGTGAGCGTGATACGCGCCGCCAGCGGCCGGCCCTCGCTCTGCGCCTGCGCGTCGGCGAGCGCGGCGCGGCAGCGCGCCAGCATCTCGTCCTCGCTGCTGATCCCCGCGACGTCAAGCGTCAACTGCGCCCAGCGCGCGCCGTCCAGCGCCAACGGCGTCACCTCGACGATGCGGCCGTCTTCGACGGTGACGCGCACCGCGCCCTTGGCGCCGGTCTCGCGCACGCTGCGGCCCTGCAGATTGCCGGGATAGACGATCCACGGATCGCGGCTGACGATCTCGGCGGCGTGGACGTGGCCGAGCGCCCAATAATCATAGCCGAAGCGCTTGAGGTCATCGACGCTGCACGGCGCGTAGCCCTCGTGGCCGCGGGTGCCGTCGAGCGAGGTGTGTAGCACGCCGATATTGAGCCAGCCGTCGCGGCGCGGCGGATAGCTCTCGACAAAATCCGCGGTGAGCCGGTTCGGAAAGCTGCGGCCATGCAAGGCCACGCGATGCGCTTCGAGCGTGACGGTCGAGGCCTTGCCGGAGCCGAACACGGTGACGCTGTCGGGATAAGGCAGGTCGCGCGACATCACGCTGGCGGCATCGTGATTGCCCTTGACCATGACCACCGGGATGCCGGCGCGATCGAGCGCGCTGACGGCGCGGACGAAAAACAGCCCGGTCGAGACGTCCTTCCAATCGCCGTCGAACACGTCGCCGGCGATGATCAGGAACGCCGCCTTGCTGGCGATGGTCTGTTCGATCAGCGCCTCGACCGCGCGCCGGCCGGCCTGCGCGAAACGCGCCGCCACCGCCTGGTCCTTCAGGCTTAGTCCGGCGAGCGGACTGTCGATGTGGAGATCGGCGGCATGAATGAAGCTGAAGCGCATTGCGATCCGGATCGGTCGGCGTTGCGAGCACACCACCGCGCGTGGCGACGTCGCATCACGCGTGTGCCGCGAGATTCCCTTCTTATAAGTAGAAACACTCCTTGATCAAGGGTCGTCAGTTCGGCACCGCGGCACGGGCCTTGGTCACGACCTGTTCGGCGGTGAGCGGATTCGCCGGGTGCCAGGTCAGACAGATCGGCGTGCGAATCCGGACCGGCCGCGGCAGGCCTTCGGTGGAGAAATAGAACTCGCCGCGCGACAATTTTCCGATGTCCTCGCCGCTGCCGCCCTTGGCCGCCATCAGGCCCTTGGTCGCCTCGATCGTGGTCGGCGAACTCATCCGCCCATAAAAATGCGTGGTGCAGTTCGAGATGATCTTGTGGTCGATCCCCGTTGGCGTCTGGGTCGCCAGGATCATGCCGAGGCCATATTTGCGGGCCTGCGCCGCCAGCGACAGCGTGCTTTCCTTGCACGGCGTGGTGCGCTGCGACGGCGCGAAGTTCTGCGCCTCGTCGAGCACATAGAGCCGCCCGGTCGGGCTCGGATTGCGCTTGATCCAGGAGAACAGCGACATCTGCAGCTGATTGACGAAAGCCTGCCGCGCCTCGTCGCTGGCAAGGCCGGAGAAATTGATCACCGAGATCCGGGTCTTGCCGGCATCGGTGCCGAACAACACTTGCGGATCGAGCGGGGTGCCGCGGGATTGCAGCAAGGGATTGGTCGCGATCGCGGCGCGCAGCTGGTTGGCGATCGCGGCCGCGAGCTTGGCTGCGTCGTCGATCCGGCTCGTATCATCGGGCAGTTCGGCCAACAGCTCGATCAGCCGCTCGAGGTCGCCGCCGCCGGCGTGGGCGAAGCTGCGCAACGCGTCGGCCAGCACGCCTTCCTTGAGCTTGGCGCTGGCGCCCTTGCCGCCGCCGATATAGGGCGACAGCGTCGCCCGTGCCATTTCGATCGCCAGATCGCGCTCCCCCTCGTCATCCTTCAACGCGGCGAAGTCCGGCAATAGCGCCAGCGACATCGGCCGGCCGGCGTTGAAGCCCGGGGTCCAGATCACCACCTCGACGTCGCGTTGATAGTTGGCGGCCTTGGCGGCGTCGTCGGCGCTCCTGCCCTCGGGCGGCGCCGGCCATTGATCGCCGAGCCGCGCCAGATCGTTGTTGGTATCGAGCACGATCGCCGGAATCCCCAACAGGGCGGCTTCCTCGACGATGCGGCGAAGCAGCACGGTCTTGCCCGATCCTGCGCCGGCCAGAATTGCGGTGTGACGCGGCAGCAGATCCGCGGGCAGCATCGCCGCGGCGCCAGCGGTCCCGCGCTCGTAACGGTGTCCAACCGGAATATCGCGATCGACTGGCTTGCTCGCGGCGGGCGCGACGGGAGACGGCGCGGAGCGAGGTGCCGTCGAAACCAGCGACGGCGCAGGCGGGGCCGGTGGAGGAACCGGCGACGAGCCGCTGGGCTTTGCCGGATCGGGCTGCGGGCCCGCCAGGAACGGCGGCGGCGCCAGACCCGCGGCCTTGAACAGCGCGGTGTCGAACAACGGCTTGCGCGCGCGCAACCAAGCCTCGAAGCCGTCGGCATTGCGCTGCGCCATCGCCCGCAACGCCACGAAGGCGCGCAGATCCTGCTCGGTCGGCGCGATGAACTGGCCGCCGGCCTGCAGGAATTTTTCGACCAGTTGTGCGGTCTTGGCGCCGCCCGGCGCCGCGCCGGCGCGCAGGATGAACAGGTGGCGAAACTTCAACGCGCGATCGACGCCCGATGCGGTCATCGCGGCCCGTAGCCGTCCCTGGAACGCGATGGCGTTGGTATGCGCCAGAACGCGGAAGCAGTAGTGCTGCTCGCGGTCGCCCTCGCTCCGGAACACGAAGCTCAGCCGGCCGTGCAAGGACGGCCGGCGCTGATCCGGATCCGGCTGCGAAACCACGTCGACATCATCGGGAAGTTGCAGATGCGCGGTGTAGATCTGCAAGACATCGGCGAGCAGATCGCGCAGTGGATCCTCGTTGGAGAGGTCGAGTAAACCGGCGGTCGAAGCAGCGCGGAGTTCGTGGCCGAAAGCCTCGTCGTATCCGTTCCGAGTTGGCCGCGGAGGCGGCGGTTGCGCGGCATCGAAGGACTTGCAGAGGATGACCCTGCCCTCGGCGAGGCAGCGCTGACGATGCTCATCGCACGCCTTCAATAGCTGCCGCGGCGTGAAACCGACCGCCGTCTCGAACGTCTCCGGCGCGAAGGGATAGGTTTCGTCGGGCGGGGTATAACCGCTGGCGGCATATCCCTGGGCCAGCCGAGCGCTCACCAACGCCCGCGCCAACTGCGGCTGAGTCAGTGCATAGAGAACATTCGGCCGGTAGTAACGGTCCGTCACCGCCACGGTCGCCTGCGATCTGAGCACCTCCCACGACGCTTCCAGACATGAAACGACGGTGATGGCGCGACGTTTGACGTCATGCAGATCCATCAGCCCATGTGCCAGCGCCTCGATGATCGATTGCGTCTCCTGGGTCTGCTCCGACGCCGCAGCGCCATTGCCGCGATGCCGCTCGGCATTGGCTTCGCTGATGATGGCGTCGATCTGATCGACCGCAATCAAGGTCGGCCCGACCAGGCTCAACAGCCAGGAAATGCCGCGCACGATATCGATCGGCGATTTCTTGACGACCACAAATCCGAGATCGCGAAGCTGCTCAGCGTCGAGATCCATCCCTTGCAGCCAAGCGTGCGCGATGCTTCCGCATTCCAGATCCTCGGAGATCAGCAGAACGAAGGCGCGCACCACGTCGCCGTGCTGCTGGGTCATGGCGCGATCGCGGCGGGCGAGCGCTCCGAGAAATGTCTTCACGAGTTCCGCCATCAACTCCCGCGGCCGTCCCCGCAAACGGACGGCGATGTCGGCCAGTTGCGACTGCAGTTCGAGCAAGGTGGCGAGCTTGTGGATCAACCTGTCGTATTGCGTGCGCCGCTCGTCGATGCGCACTTGCAGGGAATTGAGAAATCCGAGCGCCACCGACGACCAGAAATCCTTGATCCCGACGAAGTCCAGCAGGATGAACACTGCGTCTTCTTCCCAGACCCGGCGCCGCAGTTCCCCGATCAGATGAGTCTTGCCGAGACCGGCCGATCCGATCACGACGCGCCCAAGCGGCTCGTTGTCCGGCTCCGCGTCCCGGGTGTTGCTGAGCAGGTAGCCCATCAGCTCGTCGAGCACGTCCTGATGCAGCGGCGCGTGATAGGGTTGATCACGCCAGATGCCCTTGAGCTGGCGGGTCCAGTTGAAATCGACCGCGCGAAACGCTTCGAGGTCGCTCACCGCTTCTTGACTGCTCATCAGTTCTCGATCCAGACGATGTGGCGCGGCTCGTTGCCGATTTGAATGGCGGCGTCGCGGTCGGCATCGGTGACGTCGATTCGATTGTCGAGCTGCATCAGCGAGGCCTGCTGCTCGCGCTGCATCTGCTTCAGCGCGTCGTCGAGCGTTGCTCTGTCGATCTCCGGCAGTTTCGCCCGCAGATCCTTCAGCAAGGCGCGGCGGTTGAAGCCGCCGGCGACCGCCAGATAGGCGTTGCGGATTTTTTCGCGCAGCTCGGCCGGATCGGCAGGCGCGGGCGCTTCGTCAGCCTCGGCGCTTCCGCCAGGATCAGGAACAGCCGACGCAGCCAACACATCGGCGAGGCGCAGATCCCGGGCCTGCAGGTAGGTTTTGAGCCGCGTCAGCCACGCCTGCAACACGAAGGCGCCGCTGTAATTTTTCTCCGGCAGCGGATCGCCGAGGTGCCGCTCCGCCCAGTCCCAGCCTCTGTCGGTGACGGTGAGCCACAACGCGCGGTTTTCACGCGGCCTGGACTCGATCAGGCCGGCCTTGATCAACGCCTCGCGTTCGGCCTTCTCGATCTCCGGCTTCAGCTTGCGGCCGTAACCGGCGCCGCCGGCGCCGAGCAGCGCCCACATCGCCAGCGCTTGCTTTTCCGCGTCTTTCTGCTCGCGAGTCTTGGGGCGTGGTTTGTCAGCGGGCTTCGGGTGTTTGGATTTGCGAGATGCTGCCACGGTCGCCTCATTTCATCCGATCGCGACAAAGGTGGACGATGTCGCGGATCTTCTCAATCGCTTTTCCGATGTCCTGCGCGATTTCATCATTGGCCAGACGCAAGACAGTGTAGCCGCTGAGCGTCAACTCGTAGTCGCGATGACGATCGTACATGAAAGCTGCCCGATTGCCGTGACTGCCATAGCCGTCGAGTTCGACGGCGAGACGACCGTGCTGCCAGACGAAATCCACTTTCGGGCGCGAGCCTCGAACGGTATCCACGAACTGATTGCAGCCAAATAACGATCCAAGTTCAGCATCGGTACGCAGTGCCTTTGCGAGCCGCTGCTCGGCTTCGCTGAGCGGATGCGGCGAACCCAGCCACGGCGCGAGCCAAATCTCGGACTCGGCGCAAGCCTCGGCTCGGGGCGCCTCGGCTTCGGGCTCGATCTGCTCGGCAAGCAACGTCCGCGCGCCATAGAGAATACGGTCGAACGGCGGCTCGCGTGCCGGCAATTGTGAGAACAGCGCGACCACGGCGCAATCGGCATGCTGGGCGATCCACTCCAGCGCATACACGACTGCGGCGGGGCTGGATCGCTGGCAGGCCTCGTCGCCGTCGACAACCAACACCAGACCATGACGGCTGATCGCGAGCGCGAGCTGTGCCAATTCGACCGCCGGCAGCGCCGCCCTGACGCGCGGCGGGCGATCCGCGAGCGCGAGTTCGACCGCCGCCTCGGCCCAGCTCGGCGAAAGCCCCGGAATATCGCCGGCGACACGCCGAACCACCGCGGTGGCGGCGAGCTGTCCGAGCTTATCGTTGCGACATTCCGCGAAACTGACATCGGTGAACCACAGCGGCCACAGCCGTTGCACGGTCTCGGCCAGCAGATCGATGACCTGCGCGACAATCGCCTCGACCGATCGCGCCGGCGCGACAGGCGCAAACAGCACACGGGGCGAAGTTCGGTCCGCCTCGACCTGATCGAGCCGGCGGCGGAGCGCCACGCGGTCAATCCCAGCCAGAACCGAAACGGCGCCTGGTCGGGCTTCTATGACAAGATTCGCAAGCGTCGAGAGTCGCGTCATCCGGTCGACCATACCAGATGATGCTCGGAGACGTCACCGCTTCGAGACGGCCGTCAGTGTGTCCACAAACGGGTTGAAGGCGCAGCCGGACTGATGCGCCACCATCTGGTCGAGGCCTACAATCGGGCGGTAAAAACCCGAACGCCGCAGGCGATTGACGCGCCGAGACCATTTTCTTGGACGCGGAAATTGGTCGCAACAGCGTTTGGCCAACGCCGGCCGAACAATTGCTAAGCCGGCCATCCGCTCCGCCGGACCGGCTCGGTGATAGCGCCCGCCTTTTGAGCCTCGCGGTTCGACGTCAGCGAAGCGACGCGGATAGCATCTTGTCGGATGGGTCGGGCGGGCCTCCGAAGGCGACGATGCGCCCATTGCGGACAAGTTTTTACTAGCGAATGTCAATTCTTTTCCGTTGAACGCCGCACATGCCGATGGTTGTACTGCTCATAAGACTAAGCAGGATTGAACTGTCTACCCGATGAGGTGACGGCGGTCCTCGGGGCCATGTCGCTGCGAGCGTCGGCATGCTGATGGCCGACTGCCGCGCTCGTCATCACGCCTCCACTAATAACTCTATGTCTTCAAAACGCGAACTACAACATGCTTGCGGGCGTGAGGCGTGGCGCTGTGGAATCGGTGTTGAGAACGTCATCACAGACCGGACGCTGCCAATGAACAACGGGCCACGGATAGTCCGGGCCCTTGGGTCGAGTAATCCTTGGAGGTCAAAATGACGATGTTCGGTCTGCTCGCTGCCTTCGGCGGCGGGATTTTCGGCACGGCGATCGGCGCCCTCACGGCGTTCGCATTCGTCGGCTTTCTGGTGATGATCGGGGTCGCGATCCAGCTCAGCATGGCTCCCGGCGACGTGACGTTCTACGGCATCCCGTTCGGGATGTTCGGGCCCCATGTCGGCGGCTTTGCCTCCGGCGTCGCCGCCGCCGCCTATGCGGCGAGCCGCGGCAAGCTGGATAGCGGCCGCAACATCGTCGCGGGCATGATGGGGCTGAACCGTCCCGACGTGTTGCTGATCGGCGGCGCGTTCGGCATTTTCGGCTATATCGTGCAGTGGAGCCTGGCGCAGGTTCCCGACTTCGGGCCGGGCATTGTCTGGACCGACACCGTTGCACTGACGGTGGTGATTTCGGCAATCCTTGCGCGGCTGATGTTCGGCAAGACGGGGCTGTTCGGCAAGGCTGAGCCCGGCAGGGCGTTCTACTCGCCTTCCGACGGCGCAAAATGGCTGGCCTTCGAGAGCGATCCCGGCCAGCTGCTGGTGATCGGACTTGGCGTCGGCCTGATGTCGGGTTATCTCGGCGTCACCTATGGTGCACCGGGCGTCTTCCTCGCCTTCGGCGTTGCCGCAGCCAGCCTGTTGTTCTTGCAGCTCGGCATTCTCATTCCGGTTACGCATCACATTGCCCTACCGGCCGCGCTGGTGGCGGCCTCGTCCGGCAGTATCGTGTGGGCGGGAATTGCCGGCGTGGTCTGCGCCTTCGTCGGTGAATTCTTCGCCAGAACCTTCCTCTCGCACGGCGACACCCACATCGATCCGCCGGCATGCACCATCGCGGTGATGACGCTGGTCATCAATTTCCTCACCTCGATCGGCTTCTGGAAACTGGCGCATATTCCGTTCTGAGCGATCCGACACCGAACGGCCCCGTCGCAGATCGCGCGACGGGGCCTTTTCGTGCGCCGCGTCGTCTGATCGAGCAAGATCAGCTCCTGCAAACTCCCGGCGCGCCGGATGATCTGCCTCGACCACCTTCTTGCCGCTCACCGTGGCCATGGCGAGCGCAGGCTCCGATTCCAACCCTCACCGGATCACGCAACGAAACGACCAGCCAATGGCTGATCGTTCTGTTCGAAACGGCAACGCCGCAGAGGCCCGAGACCCGCCCCCAGCAGCCATTGCCCGGCTGCCAGGAGCCGGACTACCCGGCCGCGGCTTCGACCCGCTGCGCCGAACGTCGGCTGTGATCGCCGCAACCGGCCGTCAGATGCACGGTGTCGAGTGCGATCATCTTTTCCTCGTCGGTGGGAACGACCATGGTTGCCGCCGACGCCGTTCTCGGACTGATGATGGCGCAAGCTCCGTCCACCGCGTCATTGGCCAGGTCGTCGACCTCAATGCCGAGGAAGCCCAAACCGCCGCAGATCCGGGCTCGGATGTAGGGACTGTTCTCGCCGATCCCGGCGGTGAACACCAAGGCGTCCAGCCCACCCATCGCCGCGGCATAGCCGCCGATGTATTTCTTGATCATGTAGACGAACATGTCGATGGCGAGGCTGCAGCGGTGATTGCCGGCGATCGCGTGTTCCACCACCTCCCGCATGTCGTTGCTGACACCCGACACCCCGAGCAGGCCGCTCTCCTTGTAGCAAGTCGCCTCGATGTCGCCCAAGCTCATATTGAGCGTTCGGTTCAAGTAGAAGATCAGGCCCGGATCGAAGTCACCCGAACGCGTGCCCATCATGGTCCCGGAGAATGTTCCGAACCCCATGCTGGTATCCACCGAGCGACCGCCGGCCACGGCGTCGATGGTGACGCCATTGCCAAGATGGCAGATCACCATGCGAAGCTCTTGCAGCGGGCGTTCCAAGACCTCGGCGGCGCGGCCGCTCACGAAGCGGCACGAGGTGCCGTGAAAGCCGTAGCGCCGAATTTTGTGTTCGGCGTAGTAGCGATACGGCAGCGCGTAGACATAGGCCTGGGCCGGCATTCCCTGATGAAACGAGGTGTCGAACACGACCACTTGCGGAATTCCCGGCAGCAGCCGCCTGGCCTCGTGGATGCCGTGCAGATTGAGCGGGTTGTGCAGCGGTGCCAACGGCGTGCATTGCTCGAGCTGCCGAATCACGTCGTCGGTGACCAGAACCGACTCAACGAAGATATCGCCGCCATGTACGGCGCGATGGCCGACCGCTTCGATTGCGCTGACGTCTTTGATCGCGCCCCATTCCGGGTGCAGCAGGCTTTCCATCGCCACCCGCAGCGCCATGCGGTGGTCGGCGGCCTCGACGTCTTGCCGGATCTTACGTCCGCCGGCGCGATGCTCGATATAGGGACACGCCTCGCCGATCCGACTGACGATCCCCTTGCCCACCACACCGCTCAGATCCGACGTATAGAGCTGATATTTGAGGCTGGAACTGCCGCAGTTGATGGTCAAGATCATATTAGCATCCCTTGAGACAGAGCGACCTCTTGGGACAGGGTTTCTCGCGGCGCATTCCGGCGCAGCCGTACGCAAGCATCCAGCTGCGGTATCGGCGAGCCGGCCTCGGACTCTTCTGAATCACTGCCGCCGCCTCACGCCTCGCTATCGCGAAGTCGCTCGGACCACGGATCCAGTCAGTCGCCGCGAGCTCAGTCTGCCCAAGCTACGGCGGGATATAACTAGTCGCGCAACGACGGCTCAACGCGATATCCTTGCGATTGGATAGTCAAAATTTGTCGGCAATCACCGGCCCTCTGCCGACAACTCGCTGCCATGCCGAGGCATGACATGCGATCCCGTTCTGCACTACGGCCGCGGCTCCGCCATGGTCGCCATCCTGACGCCTGGGGCTCCGCCTTGGCCTTCCCGCGCCTGGCGGCGATATTCGGAGGGCGACACCCCGATTTCCTTCTTGAACGATTTGCAGAAATAGTTGAGGTCGTTGTAGGAGAACTCTTTTGCGATGTTGGTGATGGACCGCTCGGTGCCAGCCAGCAGCTCCTTGGCGAGCTCCATCCTCCGCGTCGTCAGATAGGTCACGAAATTGACGTCCAGCGTCTTTTTGAACATCCTGCTCAAATAGCAGGCGCTGATCTTGGCGTAGTCGGCGGCGTCCTCCAAGGTCACCCGCTTGCTCAGATTGCGTTCGATGTAGTTGATGGCCTTTTGGACGGTGCTGCCCGCCTCGTCGAGCTGTTCCTCGCGAACGTCGAACAGAAGATCTGCGAGGCCGAGAAATACACCAAGCACGGACTGCAGGCCGCGGTCGTCGAGGCTCATGGTCCGCAGTTCTGTGACCTGCCGCGCCAACGCCGCCGAGACCCGCAGACCTTTCGCCCGAATGAGCGCCAGCAGCGCGGTCGCCGAATTCTGCGCTACGTCGCGGCACGGGTAATCGCGCTGCGTGCAGATCCATTCGACGTGTCGACGCACCAGGGCAACGCCGTCTTGATAGGCGTTTTGATCGGCCAATTCGCCGAGCCGCGCCACCATGACCCGGCACTTGCGATCCGCACCGAGCTGCTGGATGCAGGTTTCGAGGGTGGAGACCAGCGCCTGGGTCCGCACCGGCTTCAACAGGTACTCGTCGACCTTCAGATGAATCGCCTCGCGCGTCATCTCGAAATAGTCGTAGGCGGTGGTGACGACCACCTTGGTGTCGACGTGGCCTTCGCGCAGATGCCGGATGACATCCAGGCCGGTGATGATCGGGATGTTGATGTCCACCAGCATGAGATCGACGTCACAGGAATCGATCAGCGCCACGGCCTCCGCGCCGGTTCGCGCCTCGCCGACGATGCGAATGCAATCGAAGTTCTCCGTCAGGATCTTGCGAAGCGCCTCGCGCTCCAGGTCTTCGTCTTCAACGATAACGAGGTTGTACATGTCATGGCACTCCGACCCGGACGCTCAGGCGTGGAAACCGTCAAATTTCAGCGGAAAGCGCATCTGCACCCAAGTGCCCCCGCCCCTGGAGCGGCGGCTTTCGACCTTGAGCTTGTAGTCGTCTCCGAAGAAATGCCGGAGCCGGCTGTCGATATTGTGCAGCCCGATGCTGGTGCGACCGTGGTGATCGGCCACCCCGGAGATCGCCACCGGGATCATGTCCGGGGCGATGCCGTCACCGTTGTCGGTGATCTCCAGGATCATGTCCTTGCCGTCGTCGCGCGCCGTGATCTCGATCCAGCCGTCTTTCTCTTTCGGCTCGATCGCGTAGTGAATGCAGTTCTCCACGATCGGATGCACGACCATGAACGGACAGCGGATCTCGCCGTATTTTTGATGCACGTTCAGGGTGAAGGACAGCCTGTCCCCCATGCGCACCTTTTGAATGTTCAAGTAGTTCTGCACGTGCTCCAACTCGCTGTGGAACGAGACGATCTGCGAGCGGCTCTTCTTCAGAACGTAGCGCATCATGTCGGCGAATGCGTACAGCATGGTCTCGGTCTGCTTGGCGTTCTCCTTCAGCGCCAAACGGCCGATGGTGTTCAGCACGTTGAAGAGGAAATGCGGATTGACCTGGTAGGACAGCGCCTGCAGCTCCGCTTCGCGAAGCAGCTTCTCCAATTCCATACGCCGCTTCGATTCCGCCATCAGCCGTAGGTTCTCGGCGCCGAGTTCCTCGCTGACGGCCTTGGCATAGCTTTCTTCCACCAGATAGGTGGCAAGGTGAAACGAGGTGAATGCCGCGGCGCGCAGCTTCTGATACGCCACTTCGGTGGTCTTCTCGCGCAGCGCGCGCAGCCGGTCATCCTGCCGCCACCAGTCGTCGGGCGGATGGATGTAGTCCACGGGAATCGCGGATTCGTCGCGAAGACGCACCTGCCCGGAAAGGATGGCTCCCAGATATTGGCCGCGCACCACGATCGGCGCGGCGAAATCGACCAGACCGGCATGACAGCGGTAGATGCTCGGCTCGCCCTTCGCCATCGCGATCCGGCCGCCCTCGTCGTCACAATGAAAGCACTGGTCGCGCTTGTCGGCGGAGGTCCGCACCGCCTGGCAGAAGGCGGAAAATCCGCTCGGCTTGGTCACGGGCGCGCCAGCTGCGTCCACCATGATCATCGCGATGCCGACGGCAGCGCTAAAATTGTCCTGCACCTTCTGCAGCGCATCCACGCTGATCAAGTCTTCAAGCAGCAGTTCCGCATCCATGGCGCTATCCCTTAGCATGCAGCCGACAAAAAACACGGTGCAGGCAGACGCGGCCGTTCTTTTTGATCTGCGTCAACGCGTGCAAAGCGCCAACAACTCGCCCGATCGATCGGTTTTTTCCCATTGGAAGCCTTGATCTTCCCGGCCGAAATGGCCGTAGGCCGCGGTTTTCCGAAATCTCGGCTGACGCAGCTCGAGGGCTGCGATCATCCCGGACACGGTCCAAGGGAACACCTCGCGCACCGCCGCGCAGATGCGATCGCCATCGACGGTTTCGGTGCCGAAGGTTTCGACGGAAATCATTTCGGGGTCGATCTGGCCGATGGCGTAAGCCAGCGCGAGCTGGCAGCGGCCAGCCAGCCCGGCGGCGACGACGTTCTTGGCGGCGTAGCGGGCCATATAGGCCGCGGTGCGATCGACCTTGGTGGCATCCTTTCCGGAAAACGCCCCGCCGCCGTGCTGGGCGCATCCGCCATAGGTGTCGACCATCAGCTTGCGCCCGGTCACTCCGGTATCGCC
Source organism: Rhodopseudomonas palustris BisB18 (assembly GCF_000013745.1). Taxonomy (GTDB): domain Bacteria; phylum Pseudomonadota; class Alphaproteobacteria; order Rhizobiales; family Xanthobacteraceae; genus Rhodopseudomonas_A; species Rhodopseudomonas_A palustris_F. The sequence continues at coordinate 1,280,833 of NC_007925.1, read as the reverse complement.
GGCCGGACCACCCACGACGAACCGGCCGGTCGGGTTGATCAGCACGCGGGTGCCGGGCTGCAGCCAGTCGTGCAATTCTGGGTAGATAACGCCCTCGACGAGACCGCGGACCAACGTGTCCCGGTCGACGGCCTCGTCGTGCTGCGCCGAGACCACCACGCTGTCCAAGCCGCAGGGGCGCCCGTCGCGGCCATAGCGCATCGTGACCTGGACCTTGCCGTCGGGCCGCAGCCACGGCAGCGTTCCGTCGCGACGCATCATCGTCAGCCGCAGCGACAGCGTGTGCGCCAGCGCAATCGGGATCGGCATCAGGTTCGCCGTCTCGTCGCAGGCATAGCCATAGAAAACGCCCTGGTCGCCGGCGCCGAGCTCGTCGCCGCGGGACACGCCGAGATTGATATCGGGCGACTGCGTCCGCAAGTTGGTCAGGATGAAGCAGCTGTCGCTGTCGAAGCCGAGCGCCGGATCGTCGTAGCCGATCGCCTTGATGACCGCGCGCGCGGTGCGCTCGGCGTCGATCTGCGCCGTGGTGGTGATTTCGCCGGCGATAACGGCGATGTTGCCGGAGACGAGAGTCTCCACCGCCACCCGCGACGCCGGATCTTGCGCCACGCAGGCATCGAGAATGCCGTCGGAGATCTGGTCGCAGACCTTGTCGGGGTGGCCTTCGGTCACCGATTCCGACGTTACGCAATGTTCTCGCATCCGCTGTCTCCCACTTCGGCCGCGCCGTCACGCCATCCGGCCGTCGTCATCCGCCGATCAGACAACGCAAGCCCTGCCCCTCGACGACGAGCTTGAGCGCTTCGGCCTTCGCACCGGCCAACGCCGGCGTATCGCCCATCGGGTAGTCGCGACCAAGCAGCGCGTATTTGTTCTCGCCGAACCGGTGGTACGGCAGCAGATGAACGGTCTCGACGCCGTGCATCAGCTTGGCGAATTGCGCGATGGCGGCGATCGCGGCGGGATTGTCGTTGACGCCAGGGATCACCGGCACCCGCACCGCGGTGTTGCCCGACAATTTCGAGATCCGGATCGCGTTCTCCAGGATCAGCCGGTTCGGCCTTGCGGTGTTCTTCTCATGCACCGCGGGATCGATCGATTTCAGATCCACTAGAGCGTGGTCGACATAGGGCATCACCCGCTCCACCACCTCCTGCGGCACGTTGCCGGTGGTCTCCATCGCGGTCGACCACCCCTTGTCCTTGCAGGCTTTCAACAATTCCAGCGCAAAGTCGCTCTGCACCAATGGCTCGCCGCCCGACAAGGTGATCCCGCCGCCCGACCTGCGATAGTTGGTGGCGTCCTTCTGCAATTCCTGCATCACCTGCCACACCGTCATGCTGCGCCCCTTCATGGTCAGCGCGCCGTAAGCGCAGACGTTGGCGCAGGTGCCGCAGGAGATGCATTTCGACCGATCGATGAAGGCCGGGTTTTCGGGCGAGATCGCGCCGGTCGGGCAGACTTCCTTGCACTTGCCGCATTTGACGCAGTTCGCCTTCTGAAAGAACAGCGACGGCTCGGCCTTCTGCGATTCCGGATTGCTGCACCAGCGGCAGGCCAGCGGACAGCCCTTCAGAAACACGATGGTCCGGATTCCGGGACCGTCGTGAATCGAATAGCGCTGAATGTCGAAGACGATCCCTTCCTGCTCGTACTTGATCTCGCTCATCTGGATTGTCCTCTACAAATTTGTCATCGGAGGCGGTTCGCGACGCGAACGCCTCGTTAGAAACTCGCGCCGTCGGCCTCGATGGCCTCGATCGCGATACGAACGGCGGCGGTTTCGCCGAACAGCGCCAGCGTGGAGACGTTCTGCGGGCAGCTTCCGAACAGCTCGGCGGTGAACACGCCGGACGCCTTGCCGGCGAGATCCGCGTAGTAGAACAGGTCGGCCACGCTGGTCTGCAGCAGGCCGACCGAGTCGAACCGGATCTCGCTCAGATGATGCCGGGCGTCCGGCCGCATCCGGCGCTCGAGCATGTCGACGACTTCGGGAAGCGGCGCATTGATGATCCGGGTGGTCATGCTGTGTCTCCTTCCGCCGGGGCATCGCCCCGGCCCGTCGTCGGTACGGCCTCAACGGATATTGAGCGCTTCCACCATCACGCATTTGCGGCGGCGCGCGAACGACTTCGCCGAGGTCAGGCCCTCGCCCGTGGGACCCGCGATGGTGAAGGTGGAATATCCCTCGCCGCCGGCGCCGAGCCCCGCATAAGACGGGCCGTTCTTCACGAAGATCGTGGTCTGGATCAGCTTGGCCATCTTGGTGAGCTTGCGCACATCGGTGGAATGCATGATCGCGGTGTGGCGATTGTCGTGCTCCACCTCGATGGCGAGGTCGATCGCATCATCCACGGTTTCGACCCGGACCAGCGGCAGGATCGGCATCATCAGTTCTTCCTGCACGAAGGGATGTTCCCGCGGCACTTCCATCAGGATGATCTTGATGCTGGCGTCGACGCTGATGCCGATCTGCGACAGCAGCCACACCGCACTCTTGCCGACGCATTTGGTCTGTGGCCCGCCCTTGGCGGTCAGCACCAGGTCCTGCAGTTGCTGCAGAACCGCCGGATCCTTGATCTCGTAGGCGCCGTTCTTCTTCAAGTTGAAGATCAGGTAATCGGCGATCTGGGCGACTGCGATGATCTCCTTCTCGGCGACGCAGGGCAGGTTGTTGTCGAAGCTGCAGCCATTGACGATGTCGCAGGCGGCTTTTTCGATGTTGGCGGTTTCGTCGACCACGACGGGCGGATTGCCGGCGCCGGCGCCGATCGCCTTCTTGCCGGTCGACAGCACCGCCTTGACGATGGCGGGGCCGCCGGTGGCAACCAGCATCCGCACCTTGGGATGCGCCATCATGGCGTTGGTGTTCTCGATCGAGGGCTTCTCCACGGTCACCACCAGGTTTTCCGGCGCGCCGAGCGCTGCCAGCTTCTGGTTGATCAGGCGGACCAGCAGCAGCGACACCTGCCGGGCGCGCGGATGCGGGCTGAACACCACGCTGTTGCCGGCCGCCAGCATTCCGATCGAATTGCAGACGATGGTTTCCGTCGGATTGGTGGTCGGCGTGATCGCGCCGATCACCCCGAACGGCGAGTATTCCACCAGCGTCAGACCGTTGTCGCCGCTGAAAGCGTCGGTGGTGAGATCTTCGATGCCCGGGGTCTTTTCGCCGGCTAGCCGGTTCTTGATCAGCTTATGCTCGTAATTGCCCATGCCGGTTTCTTCGACCGCCATGCGGGACATCTTTTCGAGCGTATCCTGATTCAAGATGACGTCGCGGATTCCCTGCACGAAGCGCGCGCGGTCGGACATCGAGCAAAGCAGGTATTGCTGCTGCGCCAGAGCAGCGGCCTCGACCGCGGCATCCATGGTCTCGAACACGCCATCGCTGACCGCCGCCGACGACGTCGCGGCGTTACCGGACGGCTGCGCAGTTCCGGCGTGGTCGCGGATCGCCTTGGCCACCATCCGGGCGACCACATCCGCATCGGCGGACGAGTTGCTTTTCCCGTCGGGGCTCTTGGCGGTCAGCGCCGCGACCGACACCGCACCAGGCGCGCCATATTCGCCGAGGACCTTCGTCACGACATCGGCGATGTTTGCGTCATTCATCACTATTCTCCTTCAGCGCAGAGCTTTGCTTCTGCCTCGAATGTTTGCAGCGCAAAGGTTGCGATCTGCATGTCTTGTTCGACGGTGCCACCACTGACCCCGATGGCACCGATCACGGTTGTTCGGCGCAACACCGGATATCCGCCGCCGAAAATCACCACCCGACCCTGATTGGTGGTTTGCACGCCGTAGAGCGAGCGGCCGGGCTGCGCCAAGGCCCCGAGATCATGAGTTGCCATCCTGAAGATGGCGGCGGTGTAGGCCTTGTTGATCGCGATATCGAAGCTCGCCGGCAGCGCGCCATCCATCCGATGCAGCAGCAACATGCCGCCTGTGGCATCGGCGATCGAGATCACCATCGGCACGCCGATCTCGGCGGCCTTGTGCTCGGCCGCGCGCGCCAGCCGACAGGCATCGTCCAACGCGAAGGCGGGACCATTGAGATTGGCCAGCACCGCGTGGATTGCCTCGGTGATACTTCGCATCTCGGCTGTGGGTGCACTCACGGCGGCCTCCCTAACTGACTTCGACCGTATCGACGATGCCGACGATCGCCGCGTCGATCACCGACTGTTCCTTGCCGGCGGTTCGCCGCGCGGCACTGCCGCAGGTCACGATGACGATTTCGCCGTTGCCGGCGCCCACGGTGTCGACGGCGATGGCGACCGGCCCGATCACAGCCAGCGTTTCGGAGAGCCGGGTCACGATCAGGAGCTTGGTGCCCAGCAATGATTCGCTCTTGCTCGTGGACACCACGGTGCCGATGACTTTGCCGAGATACATGACCCTGCCCGCCTATGTTTGAATCAGACGTACATTTCGGATGCGCAGTTCGTCGGCGGCGAGCGGCGTGACCAGGACTTCACGGCCTAGCCGCAGCTCGCCTGGCTGACACTGCACGGCGTCGTTGCGGCTGAAGATTCGCCTGTCGCCGGCACCGACCGCGACACCCGCCGCCGGCATCGCCGCCACGCCGCCCGTCGCTTGCGTGCCAATCGCGGTCGCCGGAGTGATCGCGCGCTGCGCGGCGACTGCCAGTTTGCGCGCGGGGACCAGCCTGACCCCGTAGTCCCTCAACGCCTGCAGGTTGGCGCGGAGCCGCGCCTTATAGGCATCGGCGACCAGGAAGCCTCTGGCCTGCCGTTCCGGATTGTCCGGGCAACAGCCGTCGAAGGCGGCGATGATCGGCAGCCCGCGCTCCAGCGCCCGCGCCATCAATCGCGACGCCAGACTGTCGCGGATGCCGCAAGCCACCTTGGCGGCCGTCGTCATCGTCAGCGCCGGCACCAGCAGCGAGCCGCAACCGTCGAGCAGGACGTCGAGGTCGGTTGCTGTGTCGGCCACCACGTCGATGCCGAGCGCCAGCAACTGCCCGGCGCCGAAGTGCCGGCGCGCCTGCAGCGACAACGCGAACCGCAGCGTCCAGCCGTTCTCGCGCAGGCAGCCCAGCGCCTGCGGAATATGGTCGAGCCCCAGATCGGTCCCGGTCATCAACACCACGGCGCGCTTCTGACGCGCCTGCATGGCCGCGACCACGCGATCGGCGAGACATCCGATAATCGCCTCCGCGATGCTGGCCTCGAGCTGCTCCCTGGTCATGATCGCCCCCCGCAGCCTGCGGAGCCGCCGTACATCGCGATGCCGAGCGGCGTCACCAGCAGCGGCTCGGCCGGTTTGATCACCTTGCAGCCGGTCTCGCGGCTGAAGACGTGCTCGAATTGTTCGAAGCTGCAGGCGCCGCCGACCACATAGATCGTCTCGACGTCATGGCCTTGCAGGCAGCGCTTGACGATGCTGGCCATCTTCTCGACCACCGGCTGCACCACCGCGAATACGTCGCGAGTCGAGGCCGGGGACATCTTGATCAGTTCGGCATCCTCGAACGACACCCCATAGGCGCCGGCGAGCACCAGCGTCATGTGGGTGCCGCCGGTGGCTTCGTCGTCGGTGAACACCACCTTGCCATCGCGAAAGATGCTGATGCCGGTGGTGCCGCCGCCGACATCCACCACCGCACCGTCGCGCACGCCGAGCACCCGTGCGGCGGCGGTCGGCTCGTCGCTGACATCCGCCACCACGAAGCCGGCGGCCTCCACCACATTGGCGATGGCCTTGATGTTGCCGTGGAGAATGCCGGGCGGCACCGCGGTGCCGGCTTCGATCAGGCTGCAGCCCAGGCGTTGCTCGAGCTTCGCCTTAAGCTGCCGCACCACATTCACGGCACCGACATAGTCCACCACGATGCCGTCGCGAACCACCTTGGAGGGATAGCTCGCCCCCGCCACCGGCGTGTTACTGGCATCGACCACCGACAGCACGATGTTGGCGGTGCCAAGATCGACGCCGGCCTTCAGCGCGCCGGTTCGATCCGCCGCCGGCAGACAGAGCTCGTCCCGGATCAGTCGCGAGAAGTCCCGTAGCGTTGCGTCCGCATTGCTGTCGTACATGGCGTTCGCTCTTTTCCGAATGCTGCAACAAGGCGTCACTTTTTGCAGATACGGACCACGTCATCGTTCTTGAGGCACAGCGCGTTGGCCTCTTCGACGTCGATATGCATTTCATCGGCCGAGGCTTCCGCGACGCGGATCAGCACCCGGTGCATCACCCCGCCGCGCTCGCCGCCGGCCTCGACGTCGACTTCGTCGCCGTTGCGCAGACCGAGCTTGGCCGCCGTGCTCGGGTGCATGTGGATATGCCGCTGCGCCACGATCACGCCGTGGTCCTTGGTCACGCTGCCCTGCGGCCCGATGATGGTCAGTCCCGGCGTGTCGTCGAGCTGGCCCGACTGGCGCAACGGCGGGGTGATTCCGAGCGCGAAGCCATCGGCGACGGAAACCTCGACCTGGGTTTCGCGGCGCAATGGTCCGAGCACCCGCACCTTGGAGAGGCTTCCCTTCGGCCCCTTCAGCGTCACGGTTTCCTCGGCCGCGAATTGCCCCGGCTGCTTCATCGCCTTCTTGCGTTGCAGTTCGGCGCCCGGACCGAACAGCGTGTCCATGTCGGTTCGCGACAGATGGATGTGCCGGTTGGATACACCGACCGCGACTTGAAATGGATCCACGCCGGCGTCGCCGGAGAGCGTCGCGATCGAACCGCCCGCAGGCCCGACTTGCCCGAGCACTTGCCGAATGATCCGTTCGATTGTTTCTTGCTGCATGTCCATCGCTTCGTCGCCAACTCATTCAAGTTAAGAAGACTGCTGCGCCGCCGGCGGCCCGTTCGTCACGGGCCGCCAGCTTTGTGGCGCCTAGCCGAGATGCGGCAGGATCTTCTCGACATCCGCATGCGGCCGCGGAATGATGTGCTTGGAGATCACGGTGCCGACCTTCTCGGCCGCCGCGGCGCCGGCATCGACCGCCGCCTTGACCGCGCCGACATCGCCGCGGACCAGCGTGGTCACGAGGCCCGATCCGATCTTTTCGTAACCGATCAGGGTCACATTGGCGGACTTGGTCATCGCGTCCGCGGCTTCGATGGACCCGATCAGACCCTTGGTTTCGACCATTCCCAGTGCTTCGCCACTCATCATCGTTCTCCTCTCAGGCGCCATGCCTGTGTTTCGGTTTGCCGTTGTGTCCATTGCTCGATCGACCGCCGGCTTTTGCCTGCGGCAATTGGGTTGCAGCCGATTGCTCGGATGGTGTTGGATTCTGTGCAGCGTCGGTGGCCTGCCGCGGCGCGGCGGCGGCGGCGCTCGGCGATGCTGCCGCAGCCGTCGGATCAGCGGGCGCGGCCATGCCGGCGGTTTCATCGACCGACGCAGCCGGAGCGATCGGCGCCGGCGCCGAAGCCACCACCGGCGCGGCAGCGGATGACAGGCAGGCCGGCGCGGCTTCAGCGCCAACCGTATCGCCATTCGCGATCATCCCGGCGATGCCGACCGCCGGTCGGGCGATCACCCGGGTGGAGACCACCCGGTTGATCTTGGCCGCCGCGACCGCCGCGGCGGCGATGGCGGCGTTGACGGCGCCGATTTCACCCTCGACTTTGACCACGGTCATGCCGTCGCCGCGCGCGAGTTCGTACCCCACCAGCGTCACATTGGCTGATTTGACCGCGGCATCGGCGGCTTCGATCGCGGCAGCCAGACCGATCGTTTCGATCAATCCGAGACTTCGTTGCGTCATGGCGGGGTACTCCTACGCTTTCGTCAGATGTACGGCGTGGTGGTCGACTTGATCTCCGCCGGATCGAGCGTCGCCAGCAGCCGCTTGCCGACATCACGCGCGGCGATCACCGACTGCCGCACCGCGCCGGAATCGCCGGAGAACATGAAGATCACTTCGTTGCTGAAGCTGGTGCCGTTGCCCGGCGAGGCGTAGCCGACAGCCTGCACCGTGGCGGCCTTGGCGGCGGTATCCGCCAGCACGACGCCGATCGCCGCGGGCGCGCCGACCGTGATGCCGAAGGCCTGGCCAAGCGGCGCGCCGAACGCCTTTTGCAACGCGTAGCTCGCCCGGGCGGTGTACTGGAATTCCAGATGCCCCGCCGGCGTGCCATAGACGTCGCCCATGGTGCGCTGCACTTCGCTCAGGGTGACTTCGACCGCGCGACGGGCGTCCGAAACATCCTCGGCGCCGAACAGGATCAAGCAGCCGTGACCCGCGCCGCCTTCGGTATCGCGCGCCAATTCGATCAGCACCACTTCGCTGTTGGTGGCCTTCACGGCTTCGTCCGCCGCGAAGATCTGCGGCCCTGCTCCGGTGCGTGCGCCGATGATGCCGATCGACCGGTACTTCGGGTTGATCTTCATCTTCTCGTGCAGCAGCGGGTCGACATTGGCGATCACCAACCCGATGGTGTGGCCGATCGCGGTGCCGACGAATTCGGTCATGCCGCAGCCACTCAGTGCAGCGAGTGACTTCGGAGCGTCCGGGCGAGCCGCCGGCTCCGCACCCATCTTCCTCATCACCTCGCCCATGACTTTCTCAACCAGATCGTCTTTCACAGCAGATCCCTTTCCAAATTCCGTTGTTGATTAGGCTGCGGCGGCGGTTGCGCCATGCGGCAGGATCTTTTCGACTTCCGAATGCGGCCGCGGGACGACGTGCACCGACACCACCTCGCCGACCTTCGCGGCGGCCACGGCGCCGGCGTCGGTTGCGGCCTTCACCGCGCCGACATCGCCGCGGACCATGACCGTCACCAGTCCGGATCCGATCTTTTCGTAGCCGATCAAGGCCACGTTGGCCGACTTCACCATGGCGTCGGCGGCTTCGATCGCGGCAACCAAACCTTTGGTTTCCACCATGCCTAGAGCTTCCTGTTGCATCGCGTGCTCCTATCGTCGTCTCAGAGTTTCAGGGGGACTGTCTTGATTGTTGCGGCGTTGGTCTCGATCGTTGAGGTGAGCTATCCGGCCACCGCGCGAACCAGATGGTTGATGTCGCTGAGGCTGGGCTTGCGCGGGTTAGCCGCCGTGCAAGGATCCATCAGCGCAGCTTCGGCCAGTTCCGGCCCCCAGCGCGGCAGCTCACTGAGATCGATACCAAGCGCGCGCAATGTGGGTGGAATGCCGAATTGCTCGTTCAGCCGGGACAGCGCGCGAATCAGGCTCTGCGCGCCGGCCCGCGGGGTCGCGGCTTCCCAGCCGGCGCGGCTGGCGATCGCGGCGTAGCGGGTGGCGGCGGGCAGGCAGGGAGCAAAGTCGCCCTGCACGCCGGCATTGTATGCGATCACCAGCGGCAGCAGCATCGCGTTGATCTTGCCGTGGGGAATGTGAAGCCGGCCGCCGAGCGCATGCGCCATGCCGTGATTGAGGCCAAGCCCGGCGAGTTCGAATGCCACGCCCGCCATGCAAGATGCGCTATGCATCGCAGAACGGGCCGCGATGTCGTTGCCGTTGGCAAAAGCGGCCGGCAGGTTGACGAAAGCGAGACTGAGCGCCTTTTCGGCGAAGGCGTCGCTGAAATCGGTCGCTCCGGTGGCGACGTAAGCTTCCAGGCAATGGGTGATGACGTCCATGCCGGTGTCGGCCGTCACGTTAGCCGGCACGGTGCGGACCAGTTCGGAATCCAGCAGTGCGATATCCGGGATCATCTGCGGCGAACTCAGCGGAAACTTCAGCCCGCGCGCCGGATCGGAGATCACCGAATACGACGTCACTTCCGAGCCGGTGCCGCTGGTCGTCGGCACCGCCACCAGGATGACGTGGCGAGCCGGATCCATCTCCCGCATAGTTGCGAGAATTGCCTTGGCTGCGTCGATCGCCGACCCGCCACCGAGTGCCACGACGACGCTCGGGCCAAAGGCTGCCATCGTCCGCGCGGCCTTTGCGACCAGCGCGACCGTGGGCTCCGCGGTGATCTCGCCGAAGATCTCGATGGCGCACTCCGGCAGCTTGGCCCGGATCCGGTCCACCGCACCCGACTTCAGCATGAAGGCATCCGTGATGATGCCGGCCCGCTGTCCTCGGAATGCCTCCAGCCGATCGAGAATCGATGGCCCGGAAACAATCTCGGTCTTGAGAACGAAGCGCTGAATTGCGGTCATGACCGTCTGTCTTTCAAGTGTCCGCTGCTTTCGGGAGGGAAACGATTTCCCTCCCCATTTGCGAATCGCCTGGCGAGCGGTTTGTCCCGATCAAACCGACCGGGACAAACCCTTGTCGACCTACAAGGTCTGTTCGGTGCGGCTGATGATGTCGTCCTGCACTTCCTTGGCGAGCACCACGAACTGCGCGCTGTAGCCGGCGACACGAACGACGAGGTCGTTGTGCTTCTCGGGCTCGCGTTGCGCATCCAGCAGCGTCTGTCGATCCACCACGTTGAACTGCACGTGCATGCCCTTGTGGTCGAAGTAACTGCGGACCAGCGAGGCGAAGTTCTGCAATCCGCTGTCGCCGGCGAGCGCCGCAGGCAAGAACTTCTGATTGTAGAGCGTGCCGTTCGAGGCGATGAAATGGTCGAGCTTGGCGACCGAGTTGGCCGCCGCCGTCGGACCATTGACGTCCTTGCCCTGACGAGGAGAAACGCCGTCAGCCAAGGGTGCCTTGGCGAACCGGCCGTCCGGCAGCGCGGCGACGTCCTTGCCGAACAGCACGTTCGCCGACACCGGATAGATCCCCGCCTGGAATTGGCCGCCGCGCGGGTTGGTGTATTTCTCGACTTCGAGGCAATAGATCTGGGCGCATCTGCGGGCGACCATGTCGACTTCGTGGATATCGTTGCCGAACGCCGGGGTGGCTTCGAGCAAGCGATGCAGCGCGTCATAGCTCGACGAGGCACCGCCGCTCTTCGCGCCATTGGCCCCAGCCAGTGCGCTGTAGACCTTGCCCTTGAGCGCCGAGACATCGGTCGAGCCGCTGCTGTTCAGCACCTTCTTCACCGCAGCGAACACCTGTTCCTCGGTGTAGTTGGTTCCCGCGTCGGCATGCGCGCTCTCGCCCACCGGCCGACCGAAATTGGCGTCGAGCGCCGCTTTCAATTCGCCGAGGGTGATCTTCTTGTCCTCGAACACGTTCTTCTGGATGGCGTAGACCGAGTCGCCGGTGTCGGCGACGCCGAAGGCCTGCGGGCCGGTGAAGTTGTAAAGCGCGCCGCCTTCCTGCAGCGACTTGCCGCGGCCGATGCAGTCTTCGACCAGCGCCGAAACGAACGGCAACGGGCAGCGTTCCCCATGCGCGAGATCGACGCAGTTATCGGCTTCGACGAGGTAGCGCACGAAGTATTCGATCTGCTTTTGGAATGCGGCGAAGACATCGTCGATGCAGCGGAAGCTGAGAAGTTCTCCGGACGCCGGCCCGACCTGCTTGTCGCCGACCCGGCCGTTATTCAGGGTGATTTCGAGAACCTTGGCGACGTTGAAGAACGCGGCGTCATGCCAGCCCTCGGTCTTGTGGATCGCCTGCGGCTCGACACAGCCGACGATGCCGTAGTCGCGGGCGTCGCGGAGCGAGACGCCGCGGTTTTGCAGCGAAGGGACAATGACTTCGTCGTTGTACATGGCGGGAACGCCAAGCCCGAGGCGGACCACTTCGCAGGCCCGGTAAAGGAAATCGTCGGGCGTGCCCTGCCAGACGCGGATCGAGAACGAGGGCGCCGGCAGCGCCACATGCGCGGTCGCTTCCATGCACATGAAGGAGACGTCGTTGGTGGCGTCGAGACCTTCTTCGGTCTGGCCGCCGACGCAGAGATTCTGGAACACCGCGTAGCCGGCAAAGGCCTGAGCCGAACCGCCGTCGCGGGTTTTGTTGACGTCGTTGAGCTTGATCCAGATGCAGTCGATCAGTTCCTGCGCGAACTCCCGCGAGATGCTCTTATCGGCGGCGAGGAATGGATACATGTACTGATCGAAGCGGCCGGGCGAGATCGAGTGGCCGCTGGATTCGATCTGCAGCAGGGCCTGCAGGAACCAGAACGACTGGCAGGCTTCGTAGAAATTGCTCGCGCCATATTCCGGAACACGGGCGCAATTCTTGGCGATCTGCAGCAGTTCGGCCTTGCGCGTGGCGTTGGATTCGGTCTGCGCCAGCTCCTCGGCCTTGACCGCATAGCGGTGCGCGAAATTGATGGCGGCGGTGTAGGAAATGATCACCGCGTTGTAGAACTGCTGCTTCTTGATATAGCCCGGATCCATCCGGTCAAGCTTCTCCATCGCCAGCACGACTTCAGTGATGATGCCGCGGAAACCAATCTTCAACACCTTGCCGTAATCGACGCAGACGTGGCCGACACCGCCATAGAAGTAGTTGCCGACCGTGAATACGCCGGCGGCGATGCAGTCCTTGGCTTCCTGCGACATGTAGGAGGACGCAAGATCGCTGGTGGTCTTGCCGGGCCAATACTTGAAGGCCTCATGAAGTTCGGCCGCGGTCTCCTTGGGGATCTGGAACGGATCGGCCACGCGGGTGGCCATGGTCTCGAATTCCTTCTCGACCCAGTCGAACGAGAATTCCGGGCAGATCTCGGTGGAGCGCGGACGCTTAGTAATCGCGCCGACGATCAACTCGTCCGCGCGGATCGTCACCGGCAGGTTGTTGAAGATCTTCTCCGCGGCCTTGGCGCGGCGCAGAATGGCCGGCAGGCCTTCGGTTTCCTTGTAGGCATCGGTGACCAGGACGGCGCGTTCCGACTCCACGAACGGCTTGGCGTTCAGGATGACGTTCTTCAGCCGCATGACCCTTTCGGTCGGCTTGGAGAAACCTTTTTCGATCATGACAACCTCCAGATGGGGATTACAGGTTCGCGTTCGCCGCTCGGCCTGATGGCCGGGAAACGCTCATTCGGTTAGCGAAACTTCATATTCAGCAGAGGGATAGGGCTTCGGCGCCCCGTCCAGACGGTCGCCGATCTACAGATCAGTCGTTCAGTTTCAGCTATTGAGCCACTCACGGACGGGCTTTGGTCTCTCGACTTGATACTAAGCTGTCTGCGCGTTGGCTCCTTGCCGTGTGGGTTGATCTCACGACGACATTTGCGCCTCAATCGTACTTTCTTGCTTTTGACTGGGAGAATATTGTTCGCGTCCGGATCGGCCGGGACGGCGCAGGTTGCCGATCAGGTTCAATCAGCCTTGACAAGGCGAAACGGCCGTCGCTCGGGCCCCTTGAAGGAGCCGATAGACGGCACGGCGCGCGACCAAGACGATGGCGGCAAGTTTGGAAACGGCCGCCAGGCGATCGCGGATGGCCCTGTCGCAGAGGGGGCGGACCGCGAGCACGCCACGGCCAAGGTTGTGGGGCCGGTCGATTGCCGGGCGGCGGATACGACTTTCGGATGAAGCGATTGGCTCGCCGAGGCGGTGAGGTGCGCTTCGCCGCGGATGACGCGACGACGCCGTTTCAAACGACGAAGGCGCAGTCTTGGTCACGGCGCTGGAACCACGAGCCGCGCCCTCGCGGCGCAGATATAATGTGTGTCGCAGATCGAGGCGTCGAACGCCTTCGATCAGACGGCGCCGGCGTCGCGTGCCCGAGGTTGCGGACCCGCTCGCCTTGCCATCAATTGCGCATCATCGACGCTACCGATTGACCAAACAATGCTGATCGACCGCGCCGCCCTGCAACAGCGCGAGCACGTTGCGCACCGTCATCAACGAGACCTCGCGCCGCGCTTCTTCCGTGACCCCGCCGCAGTGCGGCGTCACGATCACATTCGGCAAAGCCCAGAGCGGGTTGTCCTTCGCGGGCGGCTCGACTGCGAAACTGTCGAGACCCGCCGCGGCGATACGACCGGACGTCAAGGCGCCGACCAGCGCCGGTTCGTCGACGACTTCGCCGCGCGCCGTGTTGATCAGCAACGCGCTCGGCTTCATCAGGCCGAATTCCCGCACGCCGATCAGGTTTTGCGTCTGCGGCGTCAGCGGACAGTGCAGGCTGACGACGTCGGATTGTGCGAGCAATTCGTCGAGCGAGTCCACTCTCCGCGCGTGCGGGCCGAACGCCGCGGCGGGCGCGAACGGATCGTAAGCGATCGTCGTCATGCCGATCGGCTGAACCATCGCCGCGAGCGCGCGACCGATCATGCCGATGCCGACCAGGCCGAGTACCCGGCCGCGCAATTCGCGACCGCGGTAGCCCTTCTTGTCCCAGCCGCCGCCGCGCACATAGGCATCCTGATTGCGCACGTCCTTGATCAAAGCGAGCATCAGCATGAACGCGTGTTCGGCGACCGAATGGGCATTGGCGCCGACGGCGGCGAGAACCGGCACACCCAGCGCCTTCGCCGCCGCAAGGTCGATGTCATTGGTGCCGGCGCCGTGCTTGGCGACGACCTTGAGATTGGGCGACGCTTTCATGAGGTCGGCGTCGATCCGCTCGACGAGGCGGACGATGATGGCATCGGCGCCGGCGCGGCTGAGCAGATCGACCGCCTCCCCCTTCGCCGGATAGGTGCCGGTATGCAGCGAGGTGACGCCGGCCTCGCGCAGCATTTCCTCGCCTTCCGGCGCGACGGGGCCGCCGAGGCTGACAACGGTGAACGCCATGATCTGTCCCTTTCTGTTTTCCCTGCCGCTCACGCGGCCGCCCGGATCGGCTCGACCTTGCCGAGCAGCAGTGCGTAGTTGAGGATTCCGAGCATTCCGATGCCCGCCGAGAAAACCAGCGCAGCGGTGAACGACCCGGTTTGTGCGACAATGAACCCCGTGACGATTGGGCCAACGACGCCGCCGAAATTCGACACCATGTTCTGCAGGCCCGCCACCACGCTCGTCATGTTCTTCGGCGCGACGTCGCCCGGCAGCGCCCACACCTGCGAGGCGGCGATCGTCGTGCCGGCCTTTGCGATGCACAGCAAAGCGACGGTGAGCGCCACACTCTCCGCGACCGCGGCAAGCCCGATGCACAGCGCCATCGACAGACCGGCGATCAGAAAGAGCTTGCGCGTCGCCGTCAGCGACAACCGCTTCGATCGCACGACGCGATCGGACAGCATGCCGGCGACGATTTCCGCGACGAGTCCGGACAACAGCGGCAGCGCGGCGATGAAGCCCATCTGAATCATCCCCATCCCCTTCTCCTTGACAAGGTACATGGGTAGCCAAGTGATGAAGAAATACGAGATGTAGTTGATGGTGAAGAAGCCCAGGCACATCGCCCAGATGTTGCGATAGCGCAGCAACTCGTACCATCGCATCGGAATGGTCTTGTCCTCGCCATGCTTCATCGCCTGGCCGTCGCGGATGTAATCGACCTCCGCCTTGTTGGCCATCGGATGGGTTTCAGGCGTCTCCGTGTAGAACCACCACCAGATGATCGCCCAGACGACGCCGATGGCCCCGATCACGACGAAGGTCATCCGCCAGCCGACCAACGCAATCAGCCATACGATCAGCGGCATGGCGACCGCGCCGCCGAATTTCGACGCGCTGTCGAACAGGCCGGAGATTGTCGCGCGCTCGCGGTCGGGGAACCATTTGGACGCGATGCCCGCATTGCTCGGATAGGCGCCGGCCTCGCCGACACCGAGGCCAAGACGCATGGCGAACAGCGAATAGAAGCCGGTGGCGAGCCCTGTCGCGGAGGTGGCGACCGACCACAAACCGACCGACGCGCCGAGGCCGATCTTCTGCCCAAAGCGGTCGGCGAAATAGCCGGCCGGAATTTGCAGCAACGCATAGGACCAGAAGAACGCCGACAGGATGAAGCCCATCTGGTCCGCCGGTATCGACAGTTCCGCGCTGAGATGCGGCGCCGCCGCCGACAACACCGTGCGATCGATGTAGTTGATGGCGATCGCCGACCACATCAGGCCGGCGACGATCCAACGGATCTTCGTCGCCTTCACCAAGGAACTCGCCGGCAACGCTGCAACATCGCTCATTTTTTCCTCCCTTTTCAATTCATTTCCTGAGATCGTCGATCAATTGGCTGCTTCGACGAAGCGGTTTGAAATCTCGCGCACCTTGTCGTTGACCTCGTCTGAGATCAGCACCGGAGCGCGGCTCGCCCCGACCTCGGGCATCGCAAGACGCAGCGCCCGCTTCACCAGCGCCGGCGGGAAGCCGTGGGCGTAAAGTTGCTTGCGCAAGCTCGAGTAATGATCCTGGTGCTTCGCCGCGGCCGCCGCGTCGCCGGCGACGAACGACGAATGAATCGCGTTCAGCGTCACCGGCGAGATGTTACCGAGCCCCGAGATGCAGCCGGCGGCGCCGTTCTGAAGTCCGTGCAGAACAAGCGAATCCGCGCCGACCAGCACGTCGAAATTCTCGCGCTCACGCGCGATCGTCAGAAAGGCATCGAGGCTTTCCTGCGATCCCGCGCTGTCCTTGATGCCGATGATGTTCGGATGATCGGCGAGGATGCGCGCCGTGTCCGGCTGGATCGTATTCCCGGTGCGGGCGGGAATATTGTAGAGATAGACCGGCTTCGCCATCGCATCGGCGACCCGACGATAGTGATTGATCAGCTCTGCTTGCGAACAGGCGATGAAGGATGGCGTAATCGCCGACATCGCCTTGACGTCGAGCTTCTCGATCAGTTTGCCGAGCGCGATCGTCTCGTGCGTCGAGATTTCGCCGATGTGCGCCAGCACCGGAACGCGGCCGGCGGCCGCCTCCACGCAGATTTCGGCGACGCGCAGTTTTTCCTGGAACGACAAAGCGTAGAACTCGCCATTGGTGCCGGCGCAGAACACGCCGTTGCCGGCGCTTGCCTGGCGATCGACCTGGCGTCGCAGTGCGGGTTCGCTGATGTCCTCGTTGGCGTCGAACGGCGTGACGATGGCGACGAATGGTCCAAAGATTTTGCTCATGGTTCTTCCTTCCTGGCCTTAGGCAGCGGCACGGTAGATGGCGAGAATGTCGTCGCGCGTCAGATCGCGCGGGTTGTTGTCGAGCAGGCGGCGGATGGCGTGGGCTTCGTCGGCCATCACCGGCAGATCGTCGGCCGGAACGCCGAGAGCCGACAGCCGCATCTCGCAGCCAAGATCGATGCACCATTGGTGCGCGACCGCGAACACGCCGGCGGCGTCGGATTTCGCCTCGAGGCCGAGCGCGGCGAGGATCGCCGCGGTGCGCTTGGCAACCGCGGGCGCGTTGAAGGCCAGCACATGCGGAAAGATCAGCGCATTGGCGGCGCCGTGCGGAATGTGATGACGCGATCCGAGCGGATAAGCCACCGCGTGGCCGCCCGCGGTATTCACCGGGCCGAGACAGAAGCCGCCGTAGAGCGATGCGAGCGCCATGCCGGCGCGGGCTTCGCGGTCGGCGCCATTCTCGGCCGCGCGCGGCAGCCAACGCCCAACCAGGCGAATGCCGGCCAGCGCGTAGAGGTCGATGGTCGGATGCGCCTTCTTGTTGGTGTAGGCTTCGACGCAATGGGCGAGCGCATCGACCCCGGTCGCAACCGTAATGGCGCGCGGCACGCTGAGCGTGAGATCCGGATCGACCGCGGCAAGATCGGCCAACATGTGGTCGCTCTGCACCGCGAGCTTGGCGAGCGTCTTCGGATCGGTGACCAGCGCGCGGGTCCCCGCCTCGCTGCCGGTGCCCGCGGTGGTCGGGACCTGCACCAGCGCGCGCGCGCGACCGAGAACCTTATCCGGACCGACGACATCCATGAAATGCTGGCCGCTGCCCGGCAACACCGCAGCGAGCTTGGCGAGATCCATGGCACTGCCGCCGCCAAAGCCAATGATGAGATCGGGGTTCGCGGTCTCGACGGCTGCCAAGAGCCTCTCGAGATCGGCGGCATCCGGTTCCGGCCGGAAGGCATCGAAGACGATCGTCTCGCAGCCGAGCTTCAGGACGTCGACGCGGGTCGCATTGAATGTATCGGCAACGACGAAGACCTTCTTCAGGTTGCGCTTGCTCACCCAATCACCGACGCGCGCGGCGACGCCGGACCCAAACAGAATCTGCGACGGGCGGACGAGATCGATCGGCTGAGACAGAGATAGAGTCATTATCAGTTCCTGATGTGGAGGCGGGCAGCGGCGAGTTTCATGGCGTCGTCGATCGCTTCGAGCAGCGAGGTCTCGCCGGCGATGCCTTTGCCGGCGATGTCGAACGCGATGCCGGATCGCCCGTGGTGATCGCCAGTTGCGGCGTCATGCGAAAACTCCTCTGCGAAGGTCGAGCGCCAATAGCCGCCGCAGCAGATCGCGATCGCCGAACGCGCCGGATTTCGAGACGACGTCGACGCCGTCGAACCGGCCGCCGCGCATGATCGAGCGGGGAACGCCCGGCTCGGTCTGGCCGACCAGCTCGAGATGATCGGTTTCGAGGATTGCGCAGAGCGCCCGCAAGGTCTCGCCGCCCGCGACCAGCAGCGTCGAGGGCGGAGCCATTTCGCGCACCAGCCGGCCGAATTCGCGGGCGATCGTCGCGGCCGCTTGCGGTCGGGGCGCACCGTCGGGAATCGCCAGGCTCACCAGCGCCACGCCGTCTCGCGACAGCCGCTCGGCGATGTCCTTGGCGATCGCCGCGCCGCCATCCGGAGCCGCTAGCGCCACCCCGCCGCAGGCTGCCAGCTGGTCCGCCGTGACCGGCTGATCGCTGCCGAACAGGCCGAGCACCGGTCGGACAAGGTTGGTCGCGGCGCGCGAGGGTGGGGCGCCGAGGCTGCGAGCCAATGCCGCGGCGAGTCCGCTGCTGCCGCACCACAAGGTCGGCGTCGCCGCCGCCCGCGCGGCTGCGACGATGGCGTCGAGATCGGCGTCGGTCTCGGCATCCCACAGGCTGATGCCGTCCGGCGCAGGCGCCCCGGGGCATCGGGCCGCCACGCGAAACCCCAACCTTTCGAGATCTTTGGTCAGATCGGCGGCGACCGCGGTCCAGCTGTCGCCGTGCCGGCGATATTGCCGGCCTTGGCGCGTGATCCGTCCGTGATGCGGAAACGCCGGTGCCACGATGCATCGGACGAAGGCGCCGGACCGCAGCCAGGCTGCGATCTCCTCGGCCGGATGGCCGCGCAGCAGCGTGTCCAGCTTGGCGTAGTGCAGCGCCGAGGGATCGTGTGGCGTTTGCGCCAGCCGTTCTGCGACGAGAGCGGCGGCTTCGGCGCCGGATTTTTCCCGCGCACCCGTGTCGAAAGCGACGCTGCGATCCAACGCGGCGTCGCCCCAGCACACGCTGATCGGGCTTGAGACCGAGACGAATTGCGCGGCGGTGTCGAGCGCGCCGGTCAGGTCATCGGCGACGAGACAAAGACGCGTCGACCGCGTCCGTTCTGCTCCGAAGATTTCCCTGACACTCATTGCTGCGTCCGCCTCGGCAGGCGGATTCAAGCCGCCTTGGATTATGGCGGAGGTCGATATTCGAAAGGCCGCAATATGTCAATTATTTGTCAAACATGTAATCTACGGTGGAACTTTGGTGAAGAATCCCGTTTTCTGTTTTACAACTTTACAGGTCTGGATTAGGTTTTCGGAGAACGGAGCGAGCAGATCGACAGCATGACCAACACAACCGAATCCGAGAACGCCGCGCCGGAGCGGGCGCCGGCCGGGCGCAGCCCGTTGGCGCAGAACGTCTTTCAAGCGCTTCGCGCGCAGATCACCGGCGGACAATTGCGGCCGGATCAGAAACTGCCGGGGGAGCACGAACTCGCCGAGACCTATCTGGTATCGCGCCCGATCGTGCGCGAAGCGCTACGGCAACTCCGGGAGCAGCGGCTGATCTATTCGCGGCGTGGCGCCGGTAGCTTCGTGGTCGCGCGGCCCGATCTCGGCGCCGAGCAGCCCGCGGTCGGATTCGCGCCGGTCGAAACCATCGCCGACATCCAGCGCTGCTACGACTTCCGCCTGACCATCGAACCCGATCACGCTTATTGGGCGGCGTCGCGTTGGAATGCCGAAGCGCTCGACGAGATCGCCACCGCGCTCGACCTCATGCGCGACGCAACCGTCGCCCGTCTGCATCGCGAGGACGCGGATTTCGCCTTTCACCTGGCGATCGCGCAGGCCACCAACAATCACTACTACGTCTCTTCGATGACGGCCTTGAAGGCCCACATCTTTGTCAGCATGAAATTCCACGGCAATTCGGTGATCGTGGCCAAGGAACGCCTGGAGAACGTGTTCGCCGAGCACTGCGGCATCTTCGAAGCGATCCGCGCCCGCGACTCCGACCGCGCGCGCGAGTTGATGCGCCGCCACCTCGAAGGCTCGCGCGACCGGCTGTTCGAAGGTCGCATGCTGGATTTGTCGCTCTGACGCTAGCGATGCAGACCCCGTCAGCGCCGCTGATGCCGCGCTGGCGGCGGCGATACTGGCGTCGTGGTTCGAACGCCCGGTCTGAGAGACCATGGGGCGGGATCCACTCGCAGATCCTCCGGCCCCCCACAGCCGAGCCAACTCTTTGATTTAAATGTGTTAAGCTGAAATTCTGGCTGGGGCGGGAGGATTCGAACCTCCGCATGGGGGAATCAAAATCCCCTGCCTTACCACTTGGCGACGCCCCAATGACCTGTCCGGAAAGCGGCGGGACGATAGCCACACAGATTCCCTCTGGCAACGCCGGTCTATAGAGTGAATCGACGCATTTCAACCACCCGCAGCCGCGCTCCGCCCTGGGGCAACCCGCCCAGTTGAGGGCGGGCCGGTTTCGTGGGAAGACGGCGGCCTGCGCCAACCGACCAAGAAGCGAGACCCGCATGACCTACCGCGCCCCGATCAACGACATGCTGCTGGCCCTCAATCACGGCGCGGGGCTGAACGCCGCCGTGATCGCCGGGCATTATGGCGACTACGACAGCGAAATCACCGCGGCGGTGCTGGAAGAGGCCGGACGGTTCGCCTCCGACGTGCTGGCGCCGCTCAACCGGGTCGGCGACGAGCACGGCATCAAGCTGCAGCATGGCAAGGTGACCACCGCGCCGGGCTGGCCCGACGCCTATCAGCGCTGGATCGCGGCGGGCTGGAACGCGGTGTCGGGCGACGAGGCGTTCGGCGGCCAGGGCCTGCCGCTGGCGCTCAACGCCGCCTGCACCGAGATCTGGGCGGCCTCCAACGTCGCCTTCGGGCTGTGCCCACTGTTGACGCTGTCGGCGATCGAGGCGCTCGACGCCCACGGCAGCGACGCCTTGAAGAAGATCTACCTGGAGAAGCTGGTGTCCGGCGAATGGCCCGGCACCATGCAGCTCACCGAGCCGCAGGCCGGCTCCGACGTCGGCGCGCTACGCAGCCGTGCCGAGCGCTACGGCGACGGCAGCTACCGCATCATCGGCAGCAAGATCTTCATCACCTATGGCGACCACGACATGACCGACAACATCGTGCATTTCGTGCTCGCGCGATTGCCCGACGCCCCGCCCGGCACCAAGGGCATCTCGCTGTTTCTGATTCCGAAATTTTTGGTCAACGCCGACGGCTCGCTCGGCGAGCGCAACGACATCTATCCGACCGGCATCGAGCACAAGCTCGGCATGCACGCCGCCCCCACCTGCACCATGACGATCGGCGATCACGGCGGCGCCGTCGGCTATCTGGTCGGCGAGGAAAACCGCGGCATGCAATGCATGTTCACCATGATGAATCAGGCCCGGCTCGCGGTCGGCCTGGAAGGCGTCGGCATCGCCGACCGCGCCTATCAGCAGGCTTTGGCCTTCGCGCAGGACCGCAAGCAGGGCCGCGCGATCGGCGAGAAGCCCAGCAAATCCGACCCGATCATCGTGCACCCCGACGTCAAGCGGATGCTGCTGCAGATGCGGGCGATGACGGCGGCGGCGCGCACCATCTGCTACGCCACCGCGGTTGCGATCGACATCGCCAACCGCAGCGACGATCCGGCGATCAAGGCTGCCGCGGCGACCCGCGCCGCGCTGCTGACGCCGATCGCCAAGGCCTACGCCACCGACATCGGCAACGAGGTTGCCTCGCTCGGCGTGCAGGTCCATGGCGGCATGGGCTTCATCGAAGAAACCGGCGCGGCGCAGCACTTTCGCGACGCCCGTATCACCCCGATCTACGAAGGCACCAACGGCATCCAGGCAATTGATCTCGTGACCCGCAAGCTGGCGCCGAACGGCGGCGAAGCGGTGTGGGCGCTGATCAGCGAACTATCCGCGACCGTCGACGAGGTCGAGGCCTCCAACGATCCTTCGTTCGGCACCACCGGCGCGAAACTGCGAGAGGCGCTGGCCGCGCTGGAGCGCGCCAGCAAATGGCTGCTGGAGCGCGTCGTCAGCGCGCCGAACGACGCTTTGGCCGGCGCCACGCCGTATCTGCGGCTGTTCGGCGTGACGCTCGGCGGCTGCGTGCTGGCGAAAGAAGCGCTGGCGGCGCGCGACATCGACGGGCTCGGCGATCCGCAGCGCTACGTCACGCAGGCGCGGTTCTTCGCCGAGAACGTCACCGTGCAGGCGACCGCGCTGGAGCGCACGGTGACCGAAGGCTTCGGCGCGCTGCGCGGCGCCGACGCGGTTCTGCTGGCCTGAAAAAACTTGCGGCAAACCAAAGGCAAATTGTGGCGGCGCTGCCGCAAGACTGTTTGCCCCGGCTCGCCGCCAAAAACGCCTCGGCTCTCCGAGGACCCCGCAAAGGATACCGCATGACCGGCCACCTGACCGTCGTCGATACCGCCGCCACCCGCATCATCACCCTGACCCGGCCGGACAAGAAGAACGCGCTGACCCAAGACATGTATCGGGCGATGAGCGCGGCGATCAATTCCGCGCAAGCCGACGCCGCGATCCGCTGTCTGTTGATCGAAGGCTCGGGCGGCGTGTTCACCTCGGGCAACGACCTGGAGGATTTTCTCAACGCCGGCAGCGACGGCGCCGGCTTGCGCGGCTCCGAGGCCACGACCTTTCTGCACGCGCTTGCTAACAACGAGAAGCCGCTGCTGGCTGCGGTCGAGGGCGCGGCGATCGGCATCGGCACCACGCTGCTGCTGCACTGCGACTACGTGATCGCATCGAGCGACGCCAGCTTCGCCACCCCGTTCGTGCCGCTCGGCCTGGTGCCGGAAGGCGCCTCCAGCCTGTTGGCGCCGCGCGCGCTCGGCCATCACCGCGCCTTTGCGCTGTTGGTGATGGGCCGCAAGCTCGACGCCAACGACGCCCGCGACGCCGGCTTCGTCAACGAGGTGGTGCCGGCGGAGCAGCTCGCCGCGCAAGCGCGCAAGGTCGCCGCAGAAATTGCCGCGCTGCCGGTCGAAGCGGTGGCGATCTCGCGGCGCTTGTTGAAGCCGCAGCCTTCCGAACTGATCGACCGCATCGATCACGAAAGCAAGCTGTTCGGCGAACGCATGACCTCGGAGGAAGCGATCGCGGCGTTCAAGAAGTTCTTCGACCGCAAGAAGTGAGCTACGTCGCGCCGCCCTCGACCAACGCCGGCATATAGATCTGCAGAAACTCCGGCGGCAGCCGCCGCGGCCGGCCGCTACTGATTTCGATGCAGACCATTTGCCAGCGCCCGCGCATGATGATGGCGCCGTCGCGCGGCCGGATCAGTTGAAACCGCCGCTCCATGGTCAGCTTGCCGTCGCTGGCGGTGATCCAGGTGCCGAGCGTGAGCGCGTCGCCTTGCGCGCTCGGCAGCAGATAGTCGTATTCGCCGCGCCGGATCGCCACCGCGCGATCGAGCTTTTGCCAATTGATCAACCCGAGGCCGAGCGCCTCGGAATGCGCCCAGCCGATCGCCTCGCACCAGCGCACATAGACCGCGTTGTTGGTGTGGCCGAGCCCGTCGATATCGGCGGCCTCGGGCTGCACGGGAAGCGTGAATGGCGCGGGATAGTCCCAGGCGAAGGCGTCGGCAGGTTTGTCGGAATGGTCTTGCATCGGGGTGATTTCAGGAGTTGCTGCGATGGCGCGTGGAACTGCATCGGCGAGAAGCACGTCGTGGTGCACTGCCAAGGATTGGACGTCTGCAAGATGCTAGCGCATCCACGTCGGCTTGGCGACCAGGTGGACGCGACGGCGACGGGACGAAGACGCGCAGTCTTCATCTCCACGCCCTGTGCTCGTCATTCCGGGGCGCGAGTTCGCAAGAACGAGCGAACCCGGAATCTGCCGCTGGCACGGGAAGCCACCGCGTGTTGCGAGCTTCCGGTTTCGCTCACAGCTGATGCTGCTCGCGCCCCGGAAGGACCGTTTTCCCGAGTGAGGCTTGGTGTCCCGGGCGCGGTGCAGCGCGTAGCGCTGCTCCGCAGAACCGGGACCGTTACAAGTGCTAAGGCCAACACCAATTGAGACAACGAGCGGCCTCGTTCCGTAACGGCCCCGGCTCTGCAGCGCACCACGCCGCTACGCGGCGTATTGCACTGCGTCCGGGGCACGCTCCGTTGAACCGATGGTGATTGCCGCCTCATGGTTCGACACGCGCGCCGAACAGGCCCGCTCCTCACCATGACGCGGTGTGGTGCTTGCGACCGACCAAGACGACGTCATTCCGGGGCGCGAGTTCGAAGAACGAGCAAGTCGGAATCCATACGCCGCAGCATCTCATGGCGGGCACACACGCTTGGCGGTTGTGCCCTTCATTCAAGTGAGGGGTTATGGATCCCGGGCTCACTCACGGCTTCGCCGCTCGTGCCCCGGGATGACAGCTTTGCGTGAGGGCGGCCACGTGCCCCAGGAAGGCACGAGCAGATCTTCTCGCTACCTCTTCCCGTCGAATTCCTGATTGCTGAACGGCTGCGACGTCGGTTGGCGGATGGCGATGAAGCCGCGCTCGTTGTTCTGGTGGCAGGCGTTGCAGCCGGCGGTGAGGTGATCGAAGGCTGCTGCGAATTTCGCCGGGTTCTTGGCGGCGATCGCCGCGGTGAGCGCGTCGATCGGCGTCGCCATGCCGGTGACGTCGGAGAGCGGCAGGCTTTGATACAACGACGCGGCGTCCTCCAGCCGGGCCTTGATCTGCGCGGTCTCGTAGTCGGCGAGTTCCCAGTTGCGCGCCTTGCCGGCGTACCACAGTTTCAAGTGCCGCACCCGCGCCGCCTCCATGATATCGGCGAGCCGCGGGTTGTTGTCGCGGGTGGCGTAGCGCGGCTGCGCGATCGCCAGCGAGCTCGAAGCGACGACGGCGAGCAAACCGAAAACCAACCAACGTGGGGTCATGTGCAATCCTTAAGCTGAATCCGTGCGGCCGCGCCAGGCGGTGCGGCGTCGGGCGATGGGAAGGCTCAGACGTCAAGCCGCATTGCACGGCGAAACCGAACATTAGGCCAGGATTAACCGGCGCGCCACGGGCCGGGAAGATTTCGATTGCATTGCCAAGCCGCGATGCGCGAATGGATGGCAACGCCACTCGCCGGGACATCGCCGCATGACGCCGAACCATCATCGTTTCGCAAGCTTTGCCGCGGCGCTGTTGCTGGCAGGCCTCGCCGGCTGCGACGCCATGGCGCAGCAATCGCAAGACACCGTCGAGGTGCGGATTCTGGCGATCAACGATTTCCACGGCAATCTCTTGCCGCCGCCCGGCGGCCTCGCGATCCACGATCCGGCCGATCCCGCCAAGACCATCAATGTCCCGGCCGGCGGCGCCGAGCACATGGCGACGCTGGTCAAGCAATTGCGCGAAGGCCACCCCAATTCGATCTTTGTCGCCGCCGGCGATCTGATCGGCGCGAGCCCGTTCCTGTCGGCGATGTTTCATGACGAGCCGACCATCGAGTCGCTGTCGATGATGGGGCTTTCGCTGGCCTCGGTCGGCAATCACGAATTCGACGAGGGCAAGACCGAATTGTTGCGGATGCAGAACGGCGGCTGCCATCCGTTCGACGGCTGCCGCGGACCGCATCCATTCCTCGGCGCGAAATTCAAATATCTCGCCGCCTCCACCATCGAGGTCGCCACCGACAAGCCGATCCTGCCTCCTTACGCGATCCGCGAATTCTCCGGCGTGCCGGTCGGCTTCATCGGGCTGACGCTGCGCGCGACGCCGACCCTGGTGTCGCCGCCCGGCGTCGCCGGATTGGAATTTCGCGACGAGGCCGAGACCGTCAACCGACTGGTGCCGGAATTGCAGGCGAAGGGCGTCGAGGCCATCGTGGTGCTGATCCACGAAGGCGGCTTTCCGACCGGCGACTACAATGCCTGTCCCGGAATATCCGGGCCGATCGTCGATATCGTGCGCAAGCTCGACCACGCCGTCGACGTGGTGATCTCCGGCCACACCCACCGCGCCTATAATTGCCGGATCGATGGCCGGCTGGTCACTTCGGGCGACAAATACGGCACGCTGGTCACCGCTATCGACCTCAAGCTCGACCGCAAGACCCGCGACGTGATCAGCGCCAAGGCCGACAACGTCATCGTCGGTCACGACACCGCGAAGGACGCCGCACAGACCAAGCTGATCGCCGACTACGACCGCGTCGCCGGTCCGTTGGCGGCGCGGCCGGCCGGATCGGTCACCGCGGCGCTGCCGCGGATGCCGAACGCCGCGGGCGAAAGCGTGCTCGGCGACGTCGTCGCCGACGCCCAGCTGTTCGCCACCCGCGCCGCGGACCGCGGCGGCGCGGTGATCGCCTTCACCAATCCGGGCGGCATCCGCAGCGAGATCGCCATGAAGGACGACGGCAAGGTCAGCTACGGCGACGTGTTCGCGAGCCAGCCGTTCCGCAATCAGTTGGTCACGCTGACGCTGACCGGCGCACAGATCAAACAGGCGCTGGAGCAGCAATGGCAGGACCCGGCGCGGCCGCGCATCCTGCAGGTGTCGGGCGATTTCAGCTATGCCTGGGACGGCGCCGCAGAACCGGGCAACCGCATCGTGGCAGATCAGATGCGGCTCGGCGGGGCGCCGATCGACCTCGGCAAATCCTATCGGGTGACGATCAACGCGTTTCTGGCGGTCGGCGGCGACGGCTTCACCGCCTTCAAGGCGGGCCACGATCCGCGCGTCGGGGTCTACGACGTCGACGCGCTCGACGCTTATTTCCGCGCCAACAGCCCGATCGCGCCGACGCCTGCGGATCGCATCCGGCGGCTGAACTAATCCCGGACGGTCTTGAGAGGCCCCCACCCCAACCCTCCCCCGCAAGCGGGAGAGGGAGCGCGCAGCGGATGGGGACACGGCGCCGGCAATTTTTCAGCTGAGAGAGCAATCGAGGATTCAGAGCAATCCTAAACAGAGCAAGCTGAGCTTGAGGAGAAGCAGTGCATCGCCGCGGCGGCAGCCGGACTCCCTCTCCCGCTTGCGGGGGAGGGCTGGGGTGGGGGAAACAAACGCACCCCTCGCACGCCGGGGGCAATCAGTTCTCGCTCCTGTTCTTCCTAACAGCTGTTGCGACGAAGCCGTGTTAGCTGGCTTTCGCTGAAGATCGCCTCTACGCCTTTAGGCGGCCCTTTCGCAACGCCCGGCAAGCAACTAGATTGAGTTGACATAACCGCGCAGCGCAAGCGCCAGGTGGATTTCATGACCACACTGTTTATCAACCATCCTGCCTGTCTCGAGCACGACACGCCCTATGGTCATCCGGAGCGCGCCGACCGGCTGCGCGCGGTGAACCAGGGACTGGCGGAAGCGCGCTTCAGTGCATTGCAGCGCAGCGAAGCGCCGGAAGCCGATCTCGACACCATCGCGCTGTGCCACACCGATCATCACATCGTCGAACTGCGGCAGATGTCGCCGCAGACCGGGCTGATCTTCGTCGACAGCGACACCTCGATGTCGCCGGGCACCTGGGAAGCCGCGTTGCGCAGCGTCGGCGGCGCGGTGGCGGCGACCGACGCGGTGATGACCGGCCAGGTCCACAACGCCTTTGTGGCGACGCGGCCGCCCGGTCACCACGCCGAGATCGGCAAGCCGATGGGGTTCTGCTTCTTCGGCAATGCAGCAATCGCCGCGCGCTATGCGCAGCGCAAATACGGCATCGGCCGCGCCGCGGTGGTGGATTTCGACGTCCACCACGGCAACGGCACTCAGGAAATCTTCTGGGGCGACAAGACCGTGATGTATTGCTCGACGCATCAGATGCCGCTGTTTCCCGGCACCGGGGCGGTCGGCGAGCGCGGCGAGCACGACAATATCGTCAACGCGCCGCTGCAATCCGAGGACGGCACCGCGAAATTCCGCGCCGCGTTCGACGACCTGATCCTGCCGCGGCTGACGGCGTTCGCGCCGGAATTGATCGTGATCTCGGCCGGGTTCGACGCGCATTGCCGCGATCCGTTGGCCAGCCTCAACCTGCAGACCGAGGATTTCGCCTGGGTGACGCAGAAGCTGATGGACGTCGCTGATTTGAGCGCCGGCGGGCGTATCGTCTCGGTGCTGGAAGGCGGTTATGATTTGCAAGGCTTGCGGGAATCGGTGAATGCCCATGTCGGCGCCCTGATGGGCTCATGAATTTCGCCCCAATCCGGCTTTAGGGCTGCCCCCCGTAACCGGTTTCCCAAGCCACTCCGGCGCGCCCGGAGACGATCGCATTCAGGATGACCCCATGGCCGACGCCGCCACCGACGTGAAGAAGCTGACCTTCGAGCACGCCATCGAGGAACTGGAATCCATCGTCAAGCGGCTGGAGGACGGCAAGGTGCCGCTGGAGGAGTCGGTGGCGATCTACGAGCGCGGCGAAGCCTTGAAGCGGCGCTGCGAGGAGCTGTTGCGCACCGCGGAGGCGAGAGTCGACAAGATCACCACGGATTCCAGCGGCGCGGTCACCGGCACCACCCCACTCGACGTCGAGTAAAGCAACCGCGCCGTCCCACGGCCGCGGCGCCGTCATCCTGAGGCGCCCGAGCAACGCGAGGGCCTCGAAGGATGCGGCTGCGCGCGATGTGGCCGCCACCTCCCTCGCAGCCCATCCTTCGAGACGCCCGGCTTCGTCCTTCGGACTTCGCCGGGCTCCTCAGGATGACGGCGACCTTGCAGAACACGTTGAACAGCACTTTTGCCTCGCCGCATTCCCGCCACAGATCGCCTGCCCAGGCCGCGTGCAGCCGCGGCGGGCGGCCGAACGCGACCCGTATTCTGCAGCGCGGCGCAACCCAGCCCCGCGCTGCTCCAAATCTCCACAATCTGTGACTAAAATCCCACGGTTCCCTGTTACTGCTGGCAAAAATGCCACAACTTTCGTCTCCCCGACCAAGGAGCAATGCCCGGGCGGTTGGCTTTGGGGGGCGCATTGTGTAAAGGTATGGGCTTATGCGCTGGCCGCCCCGATCAAAAAGGTGGCAGCGATTATGATCGCCGTGTGAAAGAATGCCGCCGCCAATGTGATGATCACAGCCGCGGCGGGTCAACCGTTGTAGGCTTCGATCGGGGTTCTCTTTGTTTAGGGGCCGGTTTGGGTGGCTCTTGCCGAGCAGACGCCGTGACAGCGCCGCTGTTGCAGCACCCTTGCCGACCATTCGTCACCGGGGCGTCACATCCCCCTTATTGAGACTGGAATATCGCCGTGTCCGAATTCAGTAAAACGCCGCTCCTCGACACCATTCGCACCCCCGCCGACCTGCGCAAGCTCCGCATTGACCAGGTGCGACAAGTGGCCGACGAATTGCGTCAGGAAACCATCGAGGCCGTGTCGGTCACCGGTGGGCATTTCGGCGCCGGCCTCGGCGTGGTGGAACTGACTACCGCGATCCATTACGTGTTCGACACCCCGCGCGACCGGCTGATCTGGGACGTCGGGCATCAGGCCTATCCGCACAAGATCCTGACCGGGCGGCGCGACCGCATCCGCACGCTGCGCACCGGCGGCGGCCTGAGCGGCTTCACCAAGCGCACCGAGAGCGACTACGATCCGTTTGGCGCCGCGCACTCCTCGACCTCGATTTCCGCCGGCCTCGGCATGGCGGTGGCGCGCGACCTCGCCGGCGGCAAGAACAACGTCATCGCGGTGATCGGCGACGGCTCGATTTCCGCCGGCATGGCCTATGAGGCGATGAACAACGCCGGCGCGATGAATTCCCGGCTGATCGTCATCCTCAACGACAACAACATGTCGATCGCGCCCCCGGTCGGCGCGATGTCGGCCTATCTGTCGCGGCTGTACTCCGGCAAAACCTACCGGACGCTGCGCGAGGCCGGCAAGCAGATCGGCAAGCATTTGCCGAAGCTGATCGCCGACCGCGCCGCCCGCGCGGAAGAGTATTCCCGCGGCTTCATGATGGGCGGCGGCACGCTGTTCGAGGAACTCGGCTTCTATTACGTCGGCCCGGTCGACGGCCACAATCTCGACCACCTGCTGCCGATCCTGCAGAACGTCCGCGACGCCGACACCGGCCCGTTCCTGATCCACGTCGTCACGCAAAAGGGCAAGGGCTACGGCCCGGCCGAAGCCGCCTCCGACAAGTATCACGCGGTGGTGAAGTTCGACATCGCCACCGGCGCGCAGGCCAAGGCGAAGTCCAACGCGCCGTCGTACCAGAACGTGTTCGGCCAGAGCCTGGTCAAGGAAGCCCAGAAGGACGACAAGATCGTCGGCATCACCGCGGCGATGCCGTCCGGCACCGGCATCGACATCTTCGAAAAGGCGTTCCCGACCCGCACCTTCGACGTCGGCATCGCCGAGCAGCACGCGGTGACCTTCGCGGCGGGTCTCGCCGCCGAGGGCTACAAGCCGTTCTGCGCGATCTACTCGACCTTCCTGCAGCGCGGCTACGACCAGGTGGTGCACGACGTCGCGATCCAGAGCCTGCCGGTGCGCTTCGCGATCGACCGCGCCGGGCTGGTCGGCGCCGACGGCGCCACCCATGCCGGATCGTTCGACAACGCCTTCCTCGGCTGCCTGCCCAACATGGTGATCATGGCGGCCTCCGACGAGGCCGAGCTGGTGCACATGGTGGCGACGCAGGTCGCGATCAACGACCGCCCGAGCGCAGTGCGCTATCCGCGCGGCGAAGGCCGCGGCGTCGAGATGCCGGAGGTCGGCATTGCCTTGGAGATCGGCAAGGGCCGCATCGTCCGCGAGGGCAACAAGATCGCGCTGTTGTCGTTCGGCACGAGGCTCGCCGAATGCGAAAAGGCCGCCGACGAACTCGCCACGCTCGGGCTCTCCACCACCATCGCCGACGCCCGCTTCATGAAGCCGCTCGACGTCGAGCTGGTGCTGAAGCTCGCCCGCGACCACGAGATCCTGCTGACCATCGAGGAAGGCTCGATCGGCGGCTTCGGCAGCCATGTGATGCAGACGCTGGCCGAGCACGGCATGCTCGACGGCGAGGTGCGGATGCGCTCCTTGGTGCTGCCCGACGAGTTCATGGACCACGACACCCCGACCGCGATGTACGCCCGCGCCGGCCTCGACGCCAAGGGCATCGTCAAGAAGGTGTTCGAAGCGCTCGGCAAGGACGCCAAGACCGACACCGTGAAGCTGGCGTAAGCCGGGTTCGGATCCGAAAGACGCCCGCGCTGCGGCGCCACATCCTCTGAGCCGTCATCCTGAGGCGCTCGCCCGCTTGGGCGAGCCTCGAAGGATGCGGCCGCGAGTGCCCGCGGCCCATGCTTCGAGGCCCTCGCTGCGCTCGGGCACCTCAGCATGACGGCGTGGGTGTTGCGAGGCGGCGTCGCGTGCCGTGCTATGATCGCGAGCGATGCGCCTCGCCGGATAACTCCCCGATGTTGATCTATCTCGCCGGTCCCGACGTGTTTCTGCCGGACGCCGCCGAGATCGGCCGGCGCAAGCAGGCGATCTGCGCCCGCCATGGCATGACCGGGCTGTACCCGCTCGACAACGCGTTCGACGCCGCCGCGCCGCAGCTGTCGCTGAGCATCTTCCGAAGTAACGAGGCGATGATGCTCAAGGCGCAAGCGATCGTCGCCAACCTCACCCCGTTCCGCGGCCCCAGCGCCGACGCCGGCACGGTCTATGAGCTCGGCTTCATGGCCGGGCACGGCAAGCTCTGTCTCGGCTATTCCAACGACCCCTTGCCCTACCCGAAGCGCGTCGCGGCGCGCGGCGCGGTGAGCGCGCGTGACGGCGTGCTGCGCGACGCCCACGGCCATGTGGTGGAGGATTTCGGCCTCGCCGACAATCTGATGATCGCGCATGCGCTGGATCTGCATGGTTGCGCGCTGGTCACGCCGCAGCACGCACCTGATGATCTGTGGCAGGACCTCGCAGCCTTCGAGGATTGCGTGCGGTTGGCGGCGGCGCGGCTGTTGCCGACGCAGGCGTCGCGATGACCGTGCCGCGCAAAAAACGCGCCGACGTCCTGCTGGTCGAGCGCGGGCTGTTCGAGAGCCGCGCCCGGGCGCAGGCGGCGATCGAGGCCGGGCTGGTGTTCGCCGACGGCAAGCTGGTCGGCAAGGCGTCGGAGGGCGTCGCCGCCGACGCCGAACTGCAAGCCGCGCCGGCGCATCCTTACGTGTCGCGCGGCGGCGTCAAGCTCGCCGGCGCGCTGGAGCGTTACCCGATCGAGATCGAAGGCCATGTCTGCCTCGACGTCGGCGCCTCCACCGGCGGCTTCAGCGAGGTGCTGTTGCAGAACGGCGCGCGGCTGGTGTTCGCGGTCGACGTCGGCCACGGCCAGCTGCATGCCTCGCTGCACGGCCACCCCAATCTGGTCTCGATGGAAGGCACCGACATCCGCAGCCTGCAAGGCATGCGGCTGCCGGCGCGGCCCGACGTGGTGGTGATCGACGCCAGCTTCATCTCGCTGAAGGCGGTGCTGCCGGCGGCGCTGGATCTGGCGGCGTCGCCGATGTGGCTGCTGGCGCTGATCAAGCCGCAATTCGAGGCGGCGCGAAAACACTCCAAGCGCGGCATCATCAAGGACGCCAACGTGCACCAGGCGGTGTGCGACGACATCGCCGCCTATGCGGCGTCGCTCGGCTGCAGCGAGATCGCGGTGTTTCCCTCGTCGATCGCCGGCGGCGACGGCAATATCGAGTTCTTCCTCGGCGCGCGGCGGGGCGGTTAGAGCATTCACCTTTGGGGGCGCAGCATTCGACCCAATGCATCCGTCATTCCGGGGCGCGAGCCGCGCAAGCGGCGAGCGAGCCCGGAATCTATAACCCCTGCCCTCGATGATAAGGCCCGACCGTCGACCCTCTTGCCCAGCATGAGATGCTGCGGCGTATGGATCCCGGGCTCACTCACGGCTTCGCCGCTCGTGCCCCGGGATGACGACTGGATTTGCGGTCAAGCGCGACCAACCGTCGCGAGTTCGGCCTTTGTTCGGCCGCAACTTCGGATAGGGTGCGCGGCATGACATCCCCCGGCTTCACCATCGCCGCCGGCGCCAGCGCGCCGGCGCGTTCGTCTGCGTGGCGCATCGAGATCGGCGAGACGCTGTGGCTCGCCGCGCCGATGGCGCTGACCCAGCTCGGCCAGATCGCGATGATGACCACCGACCTGGCGCTGATCGGCCGGCTCGGCGATGCCGCGATGGCGGCGGCGGCGCTCGCCCATACCGTGCTGTTCATCGCCTTCATGCTCGGCATCGGGCTGGTGGCGGCGGTGGCGCCGCTGGCGGCGCAGGGTTTTGGCGCGCGGGCGCCGCGTCAGGTGCGGGCCTCGCTGCGGATGGGCATCTGGGCGGCGCTGCTCGCCGGGATCCCGCTGACGCTCGTCCAGCTCTATGGCGAACAGCTGCTGCTGGCGCTCGGCCAGCACTCCGACACCGCGCAATTGGCCGGCCGCTATCTCGACGGGCTGGCCTGGTCGCTGGTGCCGTCGTGGATCTTCATCGCACTGCGCGGCTTCATGGGCGCGGTGAACCGCCCGGCGCCGGCGCTGTGGATCATGCTGGCCGCGGTGCCGATCAATGCCGCGCTGGCTTACGCGCTGATCAACGGCGCGCTGGGGCTGCCGCGGCTGGAGATTTTCGGCGCCGGTCTCGCCACCGCGCTGGTCTCGGTCGCGATGTGCGGCGCAGCGCTGCTGGTGTGTTACGGCTGCCAACCGTTTCGCAAATACCGCGTGCTGGCGCAGTTCTTTCATCCGCATTGGCCGCTGCTGCGGCGACTGCTGGCGCTCGGGCTGCCGATCTCCGGCGCCTCGGCGCTGGAATACGGCGTGTTCGGCGCCGCCGCGCTCTTGATGGGCCGGATCGGCACCAGCGCGCTCGCCGCGCATCAGATCGCGCTGCAGATCGCGGCGATCCTGTTCATGGTGCCGCTCGGCATCTCGCTCGCCGCCACGGTGCGGGTCGGCCATGCGGTGGGCCGCAACGATGCGGCCGGCGCCCGCCGCGCCGGCTTCGTCGCCATCGGGCTGGGACTGTTGTTCATGGCGGCGATGACGCTGCTGGTGGCGCTGACCCGCCGGCAGATCCCGCAGCTGTTTCTCGGCGACAGCGCGGCAGCCACCGAGACCACGCGGATCACCGCCGCGCTGCTGGTGGTGGGAATCAGCTTCTTCATCGCCGACGGCCTGCAGGTGGTCGCCAACGGCGCGCTGCGCGGCCGCAACGACACCAAGATCCCGCTGTTGTTCGCGGCCTTCGGCTTCTGGGCGATCGGATTTCCCTGCAGTTACCTGCTCGGCTTCAACGCCGGGTTCGGCCCCGCCGGGGTGTGGAGCGGGCTGTCGATCGGGCTGGCGATCTACGCAGCACTGCTGGTGTGGCGCTTCCACCGGCTGACGCTGCCGCCGCGCAACTTCCCCGCGGTCTGATTGCGGCTTTACGCGCTGCCGGCTGCGGGCTATCGCAAGCCATGACGGAAACGCTGATCATCGACCATGTCGGGCACCGCGGCGACGGCGTGGCGACGCAGCGCGGCGAAGCGCTGTATGTGCCCTATACGCTCGGCGGCGAGACCGTCGAGGTCGACGCCGTCGCCGGCCATCCGGATCGCCGGGTGCTGCTGCGCGTGGATCAGCCGAGCGCGGAGCGGATCGCACCGTTCTGCAAACATTTCGGCGTCTGCGGCGGCTGCGCCATCCAGCATTGGCAGGCTGAGCCGTATCAGGCCTGGAAGCGGCAATTGGTGATCGCCGCGCTGGCGCAAGCCAAGATCGATTGCGAGGTGGCGCCGTTGATCGACGCCCACGGCGCCGGCCGCCGCCGCATCACGCTGCACGCCCGCAAGGGCACCCATGAGGTGCTCAAGGTCGGCTTCACCGCCGCGGGCAGCCACGACATCGTGCCGATCGATGCCTGCCCGATCCTCGATCCCGGGCTCGACGGCGCGCTGGAAGCCGCCTGGGCGCTGGCCGAGGCGCTGATCGAGACCGGCAAGCCGCTCGACATCCAGGTCACCGCCGCCGACAACGGGCTCGACGTCGATATCCGCGGCTCCGGGCCGCTGCCGTCGAAGCTGATCGCGGCGCTGTCGCGGCTCGCCGAGCAGCACAAACTGGCGCGGCTGACCCGGCACGGCGAGTTGGTGCTGATGCGCAAGCCGCCGGTGATCAGCATCGGACCTGCGCATCTGACGCTGCCGCCCGGCGCCTTCCTGCAGGCCACCGCGGCCGGCGAAGCAACACTGGCGGCATTGGCGATCGAGCGCTGCGGCAAGGCCAAACTGATCGTCGATCTGTTCTGCGGCGTCGGGCCGTTCGCGCTGCGGCTGGCGGCGAAGGCCAAGGTGTTGGCTTACGACAGCGAGCCGGCGGCGATCGCCGCGCTGCAGGCCGCGGCCAAGACCCCGGGGCTGAAGCCGCTCACTGCCGAAGTGCGCGACCTGTTCCGCCGGCCGCTGGTGACGCAGGAACTGCGCGACGTCGACGCCGTGGTGTTCGATCCGCCGCGGCAGGGCGCGCAGGCGCAGGCGGAAAAACTCGCCGCCGGCAAGGTGGCGACCGTGGTGGCGGTGTCGTGCAACGCTGCCACCTTTGCCCGCGACGCGCGGATCCTGATCGACGGCGGATATCAGATCGGCACGGTGACCCCGGTCGATCAGTTCCGCCATACGCCGCATGTCGAACTGGTGGCGAAGTTTTCCAAGAAGTAAGCGGCGGACCTTAACGCGCCTGCCCCGGACGCGACGCAGAACGCCGCGCAGCGGCGTGGTGCGACGCAGATCCGGGGCCATTCCAAGCGCAGCCTTTGCAACGGTCCCGGCTCGCGACGCCGCGCAAGGCGGCGGCCTCGCGTCCGGGACACAGCTGTCGACCTCATCACAGCCCGCGAGCGCCCTCTTCCTGAGCTTACTGCAATGACTCCGTCATCCTGAGGTGCCCGAGCAACGCGAGGGCCTCGAAGGATGGGCCACGGGGGCGCGGAGCCCGGCCACGCGTGACCGCATCCTTCGAGACGCCCGGCTTCGCTCTTCGAGCTCAGCCGGGCTCCTCAGGATGACGGCGTTGGACTTGTTGCGCGCATGGCTGCGCGCTTTGAAGCCCCTCACCGTCCCCACCTGTCCTGCCAGATCCGCTCGCCGACCATGCACGACACCCGCGGCTCGGCGGGCGTTTGCTCCGCCACCGGCACCACGCGATGCTCCGGCACCCGGCCGGCGACTTCCATCACCAGCTTGGTGTGGATCGCCTCCTTGAATTTGTCGCGGTGCTTGATAGTGACGACGAACGATCCGGGCCCGCCGATCACGCAGTCCTCGTAGTAGTAATCGAGATTGTCGATATCCATCGTCGAATAGGACGGCTCCTTCACCATGATCGGCAGGCCGTTGATGATGATGCCCTTCTCCAGCGCGGCGTCGCGCGCCATGGTGACCGGCATGCCGTTGTTGTTGGGGCCGTCGCCGGAGATGTCGATCACCCGGCGCAGCCCGTGATAGGGATTGTCCTCGATCAGCGGGATCGCGAAAGCGATCGCGCCGGAGATCGAGGTGCGCGAGGCGCGCCTGATCGGCGATTTGAGGATTTCGGCGGCCACCGCGTCGGCGGATTCCGGGCCGTCGATCACCACCCAGGGAATGATCAGCTTCTGGTCGCCGGAGGCCGCCCATTCGAACATCGTCACCGCGATCTTGCCGGTCGGGCCCGACTTCAGCGCCTGCAGGAATTCCTTGGAGACGATCGCCTGGGCGTAGCCTTCGCGCTGCAGCGCCAATTCGTCGAGATCCATCGAGTAGGAGACGTCGAGCGCCAGCACCAGTTCGACGTCGACCGGCTTGAGCTCCTCGCCGGCCGCGGGCACCGGCGGCGAGGCGGCGGGCGCGGCGACGCCGGCGACGTCGCCGGAGATCAGCGCCGCGGCGATCAGCGCGGTCGCCGTCGCGATCGAGACACCCCAGCGCATCCGCGGTCCTCCCGTCGTCGGACGCGATGCTCGCGCCGGCTCCGATGGTGACACGGCAACGAAAATGCGAAAGGCGCGAAACCCCTGTTCCCGTTCACAATCCGGTTAGCGCGCCACCGTGCTCGATCAGGACGGCGGGCGGGCGGCAGGGCCGGGGCCCGGTTTCGCCGCGCCGCGCAACGCGGTAAACTGCCTGGCCGGCCAAAACTAGCCGGGCACCACATCGATGAGCGCGCGCATGAGTCCCGTCGACGTCGCACCGCGAACCAAGGTCAAGCCGAAGACCGAGCGGCCGAAGCTGCACAAGGTAATCCTGGTCAATGACGACTACACGCCGCGCGAATTCGTGGTGCGGGTGCTGCAGGCGGAGTTCCGCATGACCGAGGACCAGGCCCACAAGGTGATGATCACCGCGCATCAACGCGGCGTCTGCGTCGTCGCGGTGTTCACCAAGGACGTCGCGGAAACCAAAGCTACGCGAGCGACCGACGCCGGCCGCGCCAAAGGCTATCCGCTGTTGTTCACCACCGAGCCGGAGGAGTAGCGGCGCGACCGGCTCTTTGCAGACCGCTGATACACACGCGCCGTCATCCTGAGGCGCCCGAGCGCAGCGAGGGCCTTGAAGGATGTACCCCGAGCGAGGCGGCTGCACCATCGAGCGACACGGCGCGCAGCCGCATCCTTCGAGACGCCCGGCTTCGTCCTTCGGACTTCGCCGGGCTCCTCAGGATGACGCCGTGCGGGTGGCAAGAGTGCCGCGACGTGGGCGCGTCGCTGGGACCCAGACGACGCGGCTGCCCTACCCGCCGATCTGGCCGCGGTGGCGGATCAGGTGATCGGCGAGCACGCAGGCGACCATGGCTTCGGCCACCGACACCGCGCGGATGCCGACGCAGGGGTCGTGGCGGCCCTTGGTGAGAATGTCGGTGTCGTGGCCGTCGCGATCCACGGTCTTGCGCGGCGCCAGGATCGAGGAGGTCGGCTTCACCGCAAACCGCGCCACCACCGGCTGCCCGGTGGAGATGCCGCCCAAAATGCCGCCGGCGTGGTTCGACAGGAAGCTCGGGCCATCATTGCCGGCGCGCATTTCGTCGGCGTTCTGCTCGCCGGTGAGTGCTGCGGTGGCGAAGCCGTCGCCGATCTCGACGCCCTTCACCGCGTTGATGCTCATCAGCGCCGCGGCGATGTCGGTGTCGAGCTTGGCGTAGATCGGCGCGCCCCACCCCGCCGGCACGCCGTCGGCGACCACCTCGATCACCGCGCCGATCGAGGAGCCGTTCTTGCGGATGCCGTCGAGATAGTCCTCGAAGAATTTCGCCTTGTCCTTGTCCGGGCAGAAGAACGGATTGTTGCCGACCTCCTCCCAATCCCAGTTGTCGCGGTCGATCTGGTGCGGCCCCATCTGCACCAAAGCGGCGCGCACGGTGATGCCGGGCACCACTTTGCGGGCGATCGCACCGGCGGCGACGCGGGTCGCGGTCTCGCGCGCCGAGGAACGGCCGCCGCCGCGATAATCGCGGATGCCGTATTTCGCCTCATAGGTGAAGTCGGCGTGGCCGGGGCGAAACTTGTCCTTGATCTCGGAATAGTCTTTCGAGCGCTGGTCGGTGTTCTCGATCAAGAGCGCGATCGGCGCGCCGGTGGTGACCTGCAAGCCGCTCTGCGGATGCACCATCACCCCGGACAGGATCTTCACCTGGTCGGCTTCCTGGCGCTGGGTGGTGAAGCGCGACTGCCCCGGCCGCCTGCGGTCGAGGTCGCGCTGGATGTCGGCCTCGGTAAGCGCGATCAAGGGCGGACAGCCGTCGACCACGCAGCCGATCGCCACGCCATGGCTCTCGCCGAAGGTGGTGACGCGAAACATGTGGCCGAAGGTGTTGAACGACATTTTGGGGCGCCTGGTCGCGGGAGATGACAGACAACAGTGGCGTCGAAGGTCAACGCGCGCTTGTCGTAACGCGGGGCGCCAGATGGGTCAAACGACCGGCTTAGCCATGAAGATGACGGCGCTGCCCCGCGGTCTCTTCTCTCCTCCCTTATGAGAGAGGATGGCGTCGCAAACTGGAGCGAGGCGCCTCTTCTCCCCTCCCCCTTGCGGGGAGGGGGCGGGGGTGGGGGTCTCCGAGCACAGCGTCGGTATCGAGAACTTGCTTACGTCGGCTTGTGCATCGGAAAATGTGATGAAGCTTGAGCGCTGCGACGTGTGGACCCCCACCCCCGACCCCTCCCCGCAAGGGGGGAGGGGAGCGCGCTGCCGTTGCGGCTGCGGGAGTGTTTCACACGAAGGCGCACACCCCACCTTCACCAGCCGAAGCTCAAGGCGTTCGCGGCAAGCTCCGCGAAGTGCCGCGCCCCTTAACTGATCGAACTCAACCGCCGCTCAGCTATAAATCTCCAGCCCGCCGTCGCGGAACACGTAGACTGCGCCTTGCACGATCGGGCCTTCGATCGCCAGCGTCGGGGTGGCGAGGCCGAGCGCCACCATCAGGGTGCGCGCGGTGCCGACATGGCCGACCACCACGGTGTCGGCTTCGAGCGAATTCGCCCAGTCGGCGACCAACGGCAGCCGGCTGGCGTAGCTCTCACCGCCGAGCGGCGCCACGCTCCAGCGGTCGGCGAGCCGCGCCGCATAGATCTGCGGATCGGATTTCTCCATCTGCGGCAGCGTGAAGCCTTCCCAGTCGCCGTAGCAGATCTCGCGCAGCCGATCGTCGACCGCGTAGTCCGCCGGCGAAAGCTGCAGCGCGCCGCGCAGCAGCTCCATGGTGAGCCGGGCGCGGCCCAAAGGGCTCGCCACGAACGCCAGCTCGGCCGGCGTGCGTCGTTCGCGGGTCAGCAAGTCCCCCAGCATGTGGCCCGCCGCGGCGGCCTGGGTGCGGCCGATGTCGTTGAGCGGAATGTCCTGGGTGCCTTGGAAGCGGCCGGTGGCGTTCCAGTCGGTTTCGCCGTGGCGGACGTAGTAGATGGTCGGCATTTCTAAATGGCTCGGGTTCGAATGAGCCGTCCCCCCGAGGAGCGGCGCAGCCGCGTCTCGAAGGGCACGGCGGTTGGGTGGCGTCAGTCCTTGCTCGCCAGCGAAATATCCGGCGCGTCGGGGCGCTTCATGCCGACCACGTGGTAACCGCAATCGACGTGGTGCACCTCGCCGGTGACGCCGCGCGACATCCCCGACAACAGATACACCGCGCTGTCGCCGACCTCGTCGATGGTGACGGTGCGGCGCATCGGCGAATTGTACTCGTTCCACTTCAGAATGTAGCGGAAGTCGCCGATCCCCGAGGCCGCCAGCGTTTTGATCGGCCCGGCCGAAATCGCGTTGACCCGGATGTTCTTTTCGCCGAGGTCGGCGGCGAGATAGCGCACGCTGGCCTCCAGCGCCGCCTTGGCGACACCCATCACGTTGTAATGCGGCATCCACTTTTCGGCGCCGTAATAGGTCAGCGTCAGGATCGAGCCGCCGTCGGTCATCAGCTTTTCGGCGCGCTGCGCGATCGCGGTCAGCGAGTAGCAGGAGATCAGCATCGACTTGGAGAAATTGTCGGCGCTGGTGTCGACATAGCGGCCGACCAGCTCGTCCTTGTCGGCGAACGCGATGGCGTGCACCACGAAGTCGATCTTGCCCCATTTCTCTTTCAGCACGTCGAACACCGCGTCGATGGTCGACGGATCGGTGACGTCGCAATGCCCGAGCAGGATGCCGCCCAATTCGGCGGCGAGCGGCTCGACCCGCTTCTTCAGCGCGTCGCCCTGCCAGGTCAGCGCGATCTCCGCGCCCTGGGCGCGACAGGCCTTGGCAATTCCCCAGGCGATCGAACGATTATTGGCCACGCCGAGCACCACGCCACGCTTGCCCTGCATCAAGCCCGTAAAGTCAGCCATTCCGTCTCCGATCGCCGGGCGCATGATCCGGAAAGTGCATCCGGTTCTCGGAAAAGATCATGCGCAAACAAAAATCTAGAGCGGGATGACTGGTCCGGGACCGGCCGCCGTGCTCTAGCGGCTGTGGAGGTACACCAGCGAAAGAGGCCGGTACAGCCCAAAACTGCCGCAAAATCCCCTGATTCGATGCTGTCGGGACTTCCCGGAATAGGCTCTTCGTCGCGGGGTTAAGCAGACGGGCCGTGGCCCGCAATCAACGGTAATACCGGAATGGCAGGCGTGGCGGCTGAGGTGCTCCGCCTCGTCGAATTACTAAGGCCAACATTGATGTGCCTCAACATCGCACCGCAAGTTGGAATGAAAATAACGTCGCGTTCGATCCGCCGGTC
This sequence comes from Rhodopseudomonas palustris BisB18, assembly GCF_000013745.1. GTDB lineage: Bacteria > Pseudomonadota > Alphaproteobacteria > Rhizobiales > Xanthobacteraceae > Rhodopseudomonas_A > Rhodopseudomonas_A palustris_F. Next base: position 1,239,529 of record NC_007925.1, on the reverse strand, counting down.
GACCGCACGCGGCCTTGGCCGGGGTGACGCGCTGATCCCCCGGTCGAGGCCGTAACCTGTATTGCCTGCTTTGATGAAGAGCGTGTGCCCCGGACGCAACGCAGTGCGCCGCCCTTGCGGCGTGGTGCGCTGCAGAGCCGGGGCCGTTACGGAACGCGGCGCTTGCAACGGTCCCGGCTCGCGGAGCAGCGTAAGAACGCTGCTCGCGTCCGGGACACCACCTCATGGACGAGCAACCGCGCGGTCGCCCCCGTGCGCGCCCGCGCTTCAGCCCAAATCGCTGCGCGGATGGTAGGGGCGATGATCCCGCCATTTTTCCATCAAGGCTTCCAGCTCGGCGTCGTGGCCGTCCGGCAGCACGATCTTGGTAGAGCGTGTGCCCCGGACGCAGTGCAACGCGCCGCTCTTGCGGCGTGGTGCGCTGCAGAGCCGGGGCCGTTACGGACCGCGGCGCTTGCAACGGTCCCGGCTCGCGGAGCAGCGTAACAACGCTGCTCGCGTCCGGGACACGAGGCTCATTGACGAGCCCCGCGCGGTCGCCCCCGTGCGCGCCCGCGCTTCAGCCCAAATCGCTGCGCGGATGGTAGGGGCGATGGTCCCGCCATTTTTCCATCAAGGCTTCCAGCTCGGCGTCGTGGCCGTCCGGCAGCACGATCTTGGTGGTGACGAACAGGTCGCCGGCGGCGCCGCCCTGCTTCGGGATGCCCTTGCCCTTGAGCCGGAAGATCCGCCCGCTGGAGGTGTTTTTCGGCACCGACAATTCGATCGCGCCGGTCAGCGTCGGCACCCGCACCTTGCCGCCGAGCACCGCCTCGTACAGCGTGATCGGCAGCTCGACCCGCAGGTCGTTGCCGTCGACCTTGAAGAATGGATGGCTGGCGATGCTGACGGTGATCAACAGGTCGCCGGGGCGATGGCCGGGGGCGCTCTCGCCCTGGCCCTTCAGCCGGATCTGCTGACCCGAGGTGACGCCGGCCGGCACCTTGACGTTGAGCTCCTTGCCCGACGGCAGCCGCACCCGCTTCTCGACGCCCTTGACCGAATCTTCCAGCGATACCGTCATCGACACGGTGAGGTCGAGATCGGCCGCCAGTCCTCCGGTGTCGAAATCGAACGCCTGGCCGCCGCGCGGCCCGCGGGCACCGCCGGCCGCGCCGCCGAACATGCTGTTGAGGATGTCCTCGAAACCGCCGCCGCCGCCGCCGAAGCCGCCGGGGCCGCCCGGACCGGTGCGGAAATTGTGCTGCTCGAAGCCGCCGCCGGGCGACGCGCCGCGCCCGCCGCGGCCGCCGCCGGGAAAGCCTTGAAAGCGCGGCTTGCCCTCGGCATCGATCTCGCCGCGATCGAACTGCTTGCGCTTGACCTCGTCGCCGATGATCTCATTGGCGGAATTGACCTCGGAAAACCGCGACGCGGATTTCGGGTCGTTCTTGTTGTTGTCCGGGTGATGCTTCTTGGCGAGTTTGCGATAGGCGCTCTTGATGGCCGCAGCGCTGGCATCTCGCTGCACCCCCAGGACCTCATAGGGGTCGCGCATCCGTCTCGTCTCCTTCGAGGAATTCAAACCTGGCAGATTCGGGGCCGAAGCCCCAGCTGCCCTTCATCTGGGGTCTTCGTGTCATTTTTGCAACTGGATTCGGTGCCGATCGCGGCGTGCTCAGCTCTTTCGCCAAGGCTTTAATGTATGAATTTCCCAGTGGCCGGAGGCGGTGCGGCAGCCGGCGCCCTGCAGCCAGCTTTCGCTGCGGTCCTTGACATAACTGGCGAGAAAATCCCGGCAGGAGCGGCCGTCGGTGGAATAGACCGAGGCCAGCGGCGTCACCGAGCCGCGCGCCCCGGTCGAGGGATTTTCCCAGGGCTGGCTGGAATCCTTGTCGCCCTTGGTCAGCACGTCGGAGGCGGCGTTGCGCGCCAGCGCGAGGTCGGCTTCGGTCGGCCCGTCATTGCTCGACGATCGGGTCAACGAACGGATCGAGCCGGTGAAGTCGGACGACCCATCCATCTGCGCATAGGCGGCATCGTTGTGCGACAGGCTGCAGCCGCCGACCCCAAAGCCGATTAGAATGGTTGTTAGCAGGATCGCCGGCGGCCCGATCGCCGATAGGCCAACGCGTCGCCGTGTCCTATATAGGTCGGACCCCGACCGGGGCCACAGCGCCTTCTTGGCCGCGGTAACGAACAACTCGGAACTCCTCGCATGAGCGATGCAACCTCCATCAAACACCCAAGCGGGTTAACGTCCGGTGATTTCACCGCCGCCGAGGAGCCATTCGCGCTGTTCGCCGAATGGTTTGCCGAGGCGTCGGGGTCGGAGCCGAACGATCCCAATGCGATGGCGCTGGCCACCGTCGACCCCGACGGGCTGCCCGACGTCCGCATGGTGCTGATGAAGGGCTACGATTCCCACGGTTTCGTGTTCTACAGCCATATCGCCAGCCAGAAGGGCCGCGAACTCGCCGCCAATCCCAAGGCGGCGCTACTGTTTCACTGGAAATCGCTGCGCCGCCAGGTGCGGGTGCGCGGGGCCGTGACGCCGGTCAGCGACGCCGAGGCCGACGCCTATTTCGCCACCAGGTCGAAGCAATCGCAGATCGGCGCCTGGGCCAGCAAGCAATCGCAACCGTTGGAAAGCCGCTTCGCCTTCGAACAGGCGATCGCCGGCGTCGCCGCCAAGCATCTGATCGGCGCGGTGCCGCGGCCGCCGGGCTGGAGCGGCTGGCGGGTCACCCCGGCGCGCTTCGAGTTCTGGCACGACCGGCCGTTCCGGCTGCACGACCGCATCGAATTTCGCCGGGACACCCCGGACCATCCCTGGACCAAGACAAGGCTGTACCCATGAGCCCCGAGACTCCGAAAGCTAGGCCGGCGACCGCGCTCGCCGACAGCAACGCGCCGCGCCGCACGCTGCTGCTGACCGGCGCCAGCCGCGGCATCGGCCACGCCACCGTGATCCGGTTTTCCAGCGCCGGCTGGCGCGTCATCACCTGCTCGCGGCATCCGTTTCCGGAGGAATGCCCGTGGGGCGCGGGTCCCGAGGACCACATCCAGGTCGATCTCGCCGACCGCGCCGACACCGTGCGGGGAATCGCCGAAATCCGCGAACGGCTGGACGGCGGACAATTGCACGCCCTGGTCAACAACGCCGCGATCTCGCCGAAGGCCGCCGGCGGCGGCCGGATGGGCTCGATCGACACCGAGATCGACACCTGGGAGCAGGTGTTCCGGGTGAATTTCTTCGCGCCGATCATGATGGCGCGCGGGCTGATCGAGGAATTGAAGGCCACCAAGGGCTCGGTGGTCAACGTCACCTCGATCGCGGGCTCCCGGGTGCATCCGTTCGCCGGCGCCGCCTACGCCACCTCGAAGGCGGCGCTGGCGTCGTTGACCCGCGAGATGGCCTCGGATTTCGGCCATGTCGGGGTGCGGGTCAATTCGATCGCGCCCGGCGAGATCGACACCTCGATCCTGTCGCCCGGCACCGACAAGATCGTCGAGGAACAGATCCCGCTGCGGAGGCTCGGCACCCCGGACGAGGTCGCGAAAATCATCTACGTGCTGTGCACCGAGACCTCGTCCTACGTGAACGGCGCCGAGATCCACATCAACGGCGGCCAGCACGTGTAGTTGCGGGCGTCGCTGGGCTTGCGAACGCGGTCGCTTGCGACGCGATTGACGTCGCGGAAGCCCGCTCACCTCTCCGCGTCATGGCCGGGCTTGTCCCGGCCACCCACGGAAACAGGCAAGACTCGCTTGTGGGCGTGGATGGCCGGGACAAGCCCGGCCATGACGTCGCAGGTTCAGTGCGCGATCCTGAACGCAGCATACTGAGCGATGCTGCGCGCCTACACCGTCGCGGCGATGAAGGCACGCCAGCCGCCGTAATGCGAGATGTCGAGCGCGCCGGTGATGGCGATCGGCTCGACCAGGAAGCCCTTCGCCAGCGAGCCGTCGGCGAGCCGCACGCTGCCGATCGACAACGGCCGCGGGATCGCCGCGACGAAGCGGCCGAACGCAGCCTGCGACAACGCCCACACCTCGACCGCGATCGCGGTGCCGCTGCCGGCCTCGACCCGCAACATGCCCGGCTTCGGCGGCACCGAACCCGGCAACGCGTAGAGCTGATAGTCCGGCGCGGTGTCGGTGGCGCGCAACAGCCGCGCATGCAGCGCCTGCAATTCGCCGTTCAGCGCCATCCCCGACAGATGCGCGCCGACCACCACCAGCGCGATCTCGTCGGCGCCGAGCTGCGGCTCCAGCGCGGCGAGCGGCGGCTGCGGCAGTTGCGAGGCGCCCATAGGTAGTTGCGTGTCGGCATGAAACAGCCGGCCGAGGCCGGCCAGCCGCGCGTCCTGCCCGGCCGGCGCCAGCAGCGTGACGCCGAACGGGATGCCGTCGTCGCGGATCGTCGACGGCAGCGCCAGGCCGCACAGATCGAGCAGGTTGACGAAGTTGGTGTAGATGCCGAGCCGGCTGTTCAGCGTCACCGGGTCGGCCGCGAGCTCGGCCACCGTGTAGGCGGTCGGCGCGGTCGGCAATAGCATCGCGTCGATCTGCTCGAAGGTTTTGGCGCTGCGCTGGCGCAGCGCCTGCAGCCGATACAACGCCGCGAAGCTGTCGGCGCCAGTAACATTGGCGCCGGCCTCGATGATGCCGCGGGTCACCGGATACACCGCGTCGGGATTGGACTGCAAAAGCTCGCGGATCACCAGATAGCGCTCGGCCACCCACGGCCCCTCATAGAGCAGCTTCGCGGTCTCGTCGAACGGCGCAAGATCGAATTCGACCGGCGTGCAGCCGAGTGCCACGAAGCGCTGCAGCGCGGCCTGATAATCGCGCTCCGACTGCGCATCGCCGAAGAATTGCAATTGCCCGGCGCGCGGCACGCCGAGCCGCAGCGGGGCGGCAAACGGGCCGTGCTGCGGCAGCGGCAGCTTGCGCGAATAGGCGTCGGCCTCGTCGTAACCGGCCAACGCCTGCAGCGCGATCGCCGCATCGTCGACGGTCAGCGCGAAGATCGAGACGCAATCCAGCGTCCGACAGGCCGGCAGCACGCCGGCGGTGGAGATCAGCCCCAGGGTCGGCTTCAGCCCGACGATGTTGTTGAGCATCGCCGGCACCCGGCCGCTTCCGGCGGTGTCGGTGCCGAGCGCCAGCGGCACCAGCCCGGCCGACACCGCGACCGCGGAGCCGGAGGACGAACCGCCCGGCACCAGATCGTCGCGCATCGCGTTACGCGGCACGCCATAGGGCGAGCGCACGCCGACGAGGCCGGTGGCGAACTGATCGAGATTGGTCTTGCCGATCACGATGGCGCCGGCGGCGCGCAGTTTCGCCACCACGGTGGCGTCGCGCGCCGGCTGAAACGCAAACGCCGGACAGGCCGCGGTGGTCGGCAGGCCCAACACGTCGATATTGTCCTTGATCGCCACCGGCACGCCGAACAGCGGCAGCGCCGCGGCGTCCTTGCCGCCCAGCGCCTGGGCTTCGGCGATCGCCTCGGCCTCGTCGCGCAGGCTGATGAAGATCGACGGATCGTTGCGCTCGCGAATTCGGCGATAGCTGCGCGCCACGGTCTCGGCGGGGGTGGTGGTGCCGGCGCGATGCTCGGCGACGAGGTCGGCGATGGTCTCAGCCACGGGTACGCTCCGCCGCCGTGGAGACAACGGGCATCGCCCGATCGGCGCGGGTGGGATCTGTCAAACGCTGCAAGGCAAACTCCGGAAACCACAGGACGGGACACCGGCGGCCTGCGCCGCGCGGCGCCGCAGCATAGCCAGCGCGATCCGGTGCGTCACCCCGATTGTGCAACAATGCGGGACGGCGGGCGGCACAACGAACGTGACCGCCTGCGCTTGGTCTCGGCTGACTCCACCCCGCAGGCGCCGTCATCCTGAGGTGCCCGAGCATCGCGAGGGCCTCGAAGGATGCGCCGCAAGCACCCGCGGCCCATCCTTCGAGACGCCCGGCTTCGCTGCGCTTCGCCGGGCTCCTCAGGATGACGGCGGGGGGCGGTTAGCGAACGCGCGGCGGGGAAGTTTTTCGGCCGCCGGGGCGCGGCCTTGCAAATCATAAATTTGTGCAGCCGAGACGTTCAATGCTCTCGGCTTTTTGCGCGTCATCGCATCCCGCACCGCGGAACGTTTCGGTTTTGCAACGTTTAGCCCCGCGACTTTTCGCAGCGGACACGGAACCAGATCGATGCCGCCCTTCGGTGAACTGAAGCTATCGCGACGCCACGTATTAATGGCAACCGCCGGCACGCTGGCGCTCGGCGCCATGCCCGGCCATGCCAGAGCCCAGGACCTCGGCCGACCGACGCCGCCGCTCGCGGTCGGCGCGCCGTCGCTCGCCAACGTCTCGTTCACGGTGAACGGAGTTTCGCACCAACTCGATCTCGATACCCGCACCACCTTGCTCGACGCGCTGCGCGAGCATCTCAATTTGACGGGATCGAAGAAAGGCTGCGATCAGGGGCAATGCGGCGCCTGCACGGTGATCGTCGAAGGCCGCAGGATCGCGTCCTGCCTCAGCCTCGCGATCATGCATCAGGGCGACGCCATCACCACCATCGAAGGCTTGGGCACGCCGGACAACATGCACCCGATGCAGGCCGCCTTCGTCAAACACGACGGCTATCAATGCGGCTATTGCACGCCGGGTCAGATCTGCTCGGCGGTCGCCGAGCTCGACGAAATCAAGGCCGGCATTCCGAGCCATGTCACCGCGGACCTCGAAGCGATGCCGCAGCTGACCAACGCCGAGCTACGCGAGCGGATGAGCGGCAACATCTGCCGCTGCGGCGCCTATTCCAACATCGCCGAAGCGATCAGCGACGTCGCAGGGAGGCCGGCATGAAGCCGTTCAGCTACGAGCGCCCGAACTCGCCCGCGGCAGCGGCCGCAGCAGCAGCCCGGGTCGATGGCGCGAAATTCGTCGCCGGCGGCACCAACCTGTTGGATCTGATGAAGCTGCAGATCGAAACCCCGAAGCACCTGATCGACGTCAATCGGCTCGGGCTCGACAAGATCGAAGCGACCTCCGACGGAGGCTTGCGGATCGGCGCGCTGGTGCGCAACACCGATCTGGCGGCGGATCACACGGTGCGGCGCGACTACGCCGTGCTGTCGCGCGCGCTCCTGGCCGGCGCCAACGGCCAGTTGCGCAATCAGGCCACCACCGCCGGCAACCTGCTGCAGCGCACCCGCTGTCCGTATTTCTACGACACCAACCAACCCTGCAACAAACGCCGGCCCGGCAGCGGCTGCGGCGCGCTGCACGGCTTCAGCCGCCAGCACGCCATCGTCGGCGTCAGCGACGCCTGCATCGCCACCCATCCGAGCGACATGGCGGTGGCGATGCGGCTGCTCGACGCCACCGTGGAAACCGTGAGCGCCGGCGGCGCGGAACGGCGGATTCCGATCGCGGACTTGCACCGGCTGCCCGGCGACACCCCGCAGATCGAAACGTCGCTCAATCCCGGCGAACTGATCACCGCGGTGACGCTGCCGAAACCGCTCGGCGGCAAGCAGATCTATCGCAAGGTGCGCGACCGCGCGTCTTTTGCGTTCGCGCTGGTCTCGGTCGCCGCCATCGTGCAGCGCGATGGCTCGGGGCGCGTCGCGCTCGGCGGCGTCGCCCACAAGCCGTGGCGCGTCGAGGCCGCGGACAGCGAGATGCCGCGCGGCGCTAAGGCGGTCACCGCGCAACTGCTGGCCGACGCCAGGCCGACCGAACAGAACGCATACAAGCGGCCGCTGGTCGAGCGCACGCTCGGCGCCGTGCTGGCCGAAGCGAAAGGTTGAGCCATGAAGTTCGACGCGCCTGCAGGGACCAATCCGATCGACCAGCTCAAAGTGATCGGCCAGCCGCTCGATCGCGTCGACGGCCCGCTGAAGACCACCGGCACCGCACGCTATTCCTATGAGCGCCACGACGTGGTGCCGAACCCCGCCTATGGCTTTGTGCTGGGTGCTGCGATCGCCAAGGGACGCATCAAGGCGATCGACCTCGCCGCCGCCAAGGCGGCGCCGGGCGTGCTGGCGATCGTCACCGCCGAGAATGCCGGCGCGCTCGACAAGGGCAAGAACAACACCGCGAAGCTGCTCGGCGGCCCGCAGATCGAGCATTATCACCAGGCCATCGCGGTGGTGGTCGCCGAGACCTTCGAGCAGGCCCGCGATGCGGCGCAGCTGATCCGGGCCGACTATCAGGACGACGGCGGCAGCTTCGACCTGCGCGCCGGGATGGCCGATGCCAAGCCGTCCAAACTGCTCGGCGGGCCGGCCGACAGCGCGGTCGGCGATTTCGACACGGCGTTCGCGGCGGCCCCGGTGCGGCTCGATCAGATGTACGCCACGCCGGATGAATCCCACGCCATGATGGAGCCGCACGCCACGACCGCGCTTTGGGACGGCGACAAACTCACCTTGTGGACCTCGAACCAGATGATTGCCTGGGGCGTCGGCGAGGTAGCGAAGACCTTGAAGATGCCGCAGGAGAAGGTCCGGCTGGTCTCGCAATATATCGGCGGCGGGTTCGGCTCCAAACTGTTCGTGCGGGCCGATGCGATCTTGGCGGCGCTCGGCGCACGCGCCGCGGGACGGCCGGTGAAGCTGACCCTGCAGCGCGCGCTGCTGTTCAACAACACCACGCATCGCCCGGCGACGGTGCAGCGGATTCGCATCGGCGCCGACAAGGACGGCAAGATCACCGCGATCGGCCATGAGAGCTGGTCCGGCGATCTGCCGGGCGGCAAGCCGGACGGCGCGGTGAGCCAGACCCGCCAGCTCTATGCCGGCGCCAATCGCATGACGGCGACGCGACTCGCCGTGCTCGATCTTCCGGAAGGCAACGCGATGCGCGCGCCCGGCGAAGCCAGCGGCATGATGGCGCTGGAAATCGCGGTCGACGAGATCGCCGAGCAGCTGGCGATGGACCCGATCGCGTTTCGGATTCTCAACGACACCCAGGTGGTGCCGGACAATGCCAAAGCGACTTCAAGGGATTCGCAGACCGTCGGCATGGCGACCAAGACCGAGCTGCCGTTTTCGCAGCGCCAGCTGATCCAGTGTTTTGAGACCGGCCGCGACCGCTTCGGCTGGGCGAAACGTACTCCAAAGCCCGGCGAGCTGCGCGACGGCCGCTGGCTGGTCGGCATGGGTGTCGCCGCGGCGTTCCGCAACAATCAGCTGACCAAATCGGCCGCGCGGGTGCGGCTCGAGCAGAGCGGTGGTATCACCGTCGAGACCGACATGACCGATATCGGTACCGGCAGCTACACCATCATCGCGCAAACCGCCGCCGAGATGATGGGGGTGCCGATGGACAAGGTGGTGGTGAAACTCGGCGATTCCGCGTTCCCGGTGTCCGCGGGATCGGGCGGGCAATGGGGCGGCAACAATTCCACCGCGGGGGTCTATGCGGCCTGCATCAAGCTGCGCGAGACGATCGCGCAGAAGCTCGGCTTCAATTCCGCCGAGGCCGAGTTCAGCGGCGGCGAGGTGCGTTCGGGCCGGCGCGGCATTCCGCTCGCAGAGGCCGCGCGCGACGGCAGCCTCAGCGCCGAAGACGGCATCGAGTACGGCGATCTCGACAAGAAGTATCAGCAATCGACCTTCGGCGCACATTTCGTCGAGGTCGGGGTCGATGCCGCGACCGCCGAGATCCGGATCCGGCGCATGCTCGCGGTCTGCGCGGCGGGCCGGATTCTCAATCCGAAGACGGCGCGCAGCCAGGTGATCGGCGCGATGACGATGGGCGTCGGCGCGGCGCTGATGGAGGAACTCGTGGTCGACAAGCGCCGCGGCTTTTTCGTCAACCACGATCTTGCCGGCTACGAAGTGCCGGTGCACGCCGACATTCCGCATCAGGAGGTGATCTTCCTCGACGAGACCGACCCGATGTCGTCGCCGATGAAGGCCAAGGGCGTCGCCGAACTCGGCATTTGCGGGGTGGCGGCGGCCGTTGCTAATGCGGTCTACAACGCCACCGGGGTCCGGGTGCGGGACTATCCGGTCACGCTCGATAAGCTGATCGACAAGCTGCCGGCGGTTGGCTGAGCTCTCAGAAGAACCAACATTGCCTGCGTCGCGCGCCTGCAGTTGGCGCGACGACGAAGGGGGTTTCCACGGCCGATCGTCGGAGAACGTGGACCTCGGAAATGGCCCGACTAGCGGCATGGCGGTCGTTCGATCAGCTCGTGCTGACGTCCTGCGCGCCGGCCTGCTTCAGCGCCGCCGCGACGATGTCCGCTTGACTCACCCCACAGCTGATCGCCACGTCGATCGCGCCGTTCAATTCCGGAGCGCCGTGTTTCTCGATGCCGGGATGCCCGCTCTCGGCGTCGGCGCCGGCAATCTTTGATCCGGCGCTGTTGGCCTCGCCGCGAGCCGTGACGACGATCGCGGCGCGGTCGACGCCGTGTTCCTGCACCAGACGCTCCACCGCGAGTTCGGCGTCCCTGCGGGTGGCGAATCCACCCCTGATCGACTGCTGCATCGTGCCTCCATCGTCCCGGTTTCCGGTATAACAATCTCGGCTCGCCTCGCGTTCCTCGCCCGGTTGCCGCGAGCGCAGAAGGAACCGAGCGGACAGCACGACGTTTTCGCCCTGCAATTGAGGGAACCGCCGATGAAGCTGATGCAATACGGTGCGCTGCCGTTTCGTTTGACGCCGTCCGGCCCCGAAATCCTGCTGGTGACGACGCGGAACAAACGGCGTTGGTCGGTGCCGAAGGGCTGGCCGATCAAACACCATTCGCCGCACCAGACCGCCGAGATCGAAGCGCGCGAGGAAGCCGGGCTCGAAGGCTCGGCCCACCCCAGGCCGGTCGGGCGCTTCAAGCACCGCCGGGTCAAGCGCGGCGAGCCTGTCACTTGTGAGGTGCGGCTGTTTCCAATGCAGGTCATCAAGCAGCACGAGATGTGGCCCGAACGGCTGCAGCGCGAGCGGCGATGGCTTCCTGCCGGGAACGCCGCGGCGATGGTCCATAAACGCGGGTTGAAAAAGGCGATCCGGAGCCTGATGAAAGATGAACTGCTCAAAGCCGAGGCGGCAAGATCTGACGTGCCAAAATCTGACGTGCAAAGCGTCGAGACGTAAGCGGCTTACTCGTCGAACGCCGGCTTGCGGGCGGCGCCGCGCTTCCGGCGGCTGGTCTCGTTGAGGAACTTGCCGTGCGACCGCAGCGCATGCATCATGCCGATGCGGGCGAAGTCGGTCGGGCCACCGTCGCTGCCGACCATCAGCACCGCGGCCAGGGCGGCTTGCCAGCGCGGCGTATTGCATTCGTCGGTCGGCAATCGGATCAGAAAGGCGCGCGCGTCGTGAAGAGTGACCAATTCGCCGCCCCCTGGCAGCAGAATTGGCGGCGAAAACGGGGCTGACCACGACACAACGCAACTCCACAGCGCAGAACAACAGAGGTCAGAAACAGAGTCCAGAAACAGAGTTCAGAACCACAGCGGCTCCGCCCCTGCTGGGTGAGCACGACGCCGCCGTTCGGGGGATCGCTCCGACCTAAGCAGGCCCCGACCGGCAGAGAATTCGTCGGGACGGGAATCGTTCCTGCGAAGGCAAGGCCATCGGCTGCGGACGTCCACGGAACAGGTTTGTCGTGTAGGGTGCGTGCCAACCGGTTCGTCGATGGAACCAATGCCGCGCGAATGGCTTCGGTAGCACGGGCTCGTCACGGCATCGCACGGAGTGAGATATGCGCGATCGTTTCTCCCGCGTTGCGACCGTCATTCTGATCGCGCTGCTCGCCGCGCTGGTCGGGCAGCCCTATATCGACCGGCTGCTGTTCGCGGCAACATCGCCCAGGGCGGTCGCTGCACGAAGCTATCTGGCGGAATCCGAGCGGGCGACCATCAACCTGTTCGAGCGGGTCTCGCCCTCGGTGGTTCAGGTGGTCGGCTCAGCCGCCGGCAGCGGCCCAACCGACTTCGAAGGCGAGCAGCCTCGGGAGCAGAGCGGCACCGGCATGATCTGGGACGCCGCAGGTCACGTGGTGACCAACAACCACGTGGTGAACGGGACCGCTCACGTCGCCGTTCGTCTCGCCAGCGGCGATGTCGTTCCCGGCACGATCGTCGGCACCGCTCCGAATTACGATTTGGCGGTGGTTCGGCTGCAGAACCCTCGCCGTCTGCCTGCGCCGATTACGGTGGGCAGCTCGGCCGATTTGAAAGTCGGACAGGCCGCGTTCGTGATCGGCAACCCGTTCGGTCTCGACCAATCGTTGTCGACCGGCGTAATCAGCGCCTTGAAGCGGCGCTTGCCGACCGGTTCAGGGCGGGAAATCGGCAACGTCGTCCAGACCGACGCCGCCGTTAATCCTGGAAACTCCGGAGGTCCGCTACTGGATTCCGCGGGACGACTGATCGGCGTGACCACCGCGATTATCTCGCCCTCGGGCTCGAACGCCGGGATCGGCTTTGCGATTCCTGTGGATACGGTGAATCGGGTGGTCCCCGAACTGATCAAATACGGACGGGTGCCGACGCCCGGGATCGGCATCGTCGCCGCCAACGAAGCGGTCGCGACCCGGCTCGGAATCGAAGGCGTCATCATTGTCCGTGCGCTGCCGGGATCGCCCGCCGCCAAATCCGGACTGCGCGGCATCGATCAGGCGGCCGGCGAAATCGGCGACGTGATCGTCAGCGCCAACGGCCAACCGACGAGACGCCTGTCGGATCTCACCGACCAGTTAGAGGCGGTCGGAGTCGGACAGGAGATCGAGCTATCGATCAGGCGCAACAACCGGTCGAGCACGGTTCGCGTCAGGGTGCAGGACATCAGTCAGCCTTCTTGACCGCCGCGGTGCCGATCGAGGCGCGGATCGGCCATTCGGAGCTTGCGCGTTCTTCCCACGCACGCACTCTGTTACCGCGACTGAGTCGCATGAGTGACCAGACGCACGCAGACGAGGACAACGATAAAGATAAAGATAAAGGTGAATCGTCGGATGAGAGACAAGCGCTCCGCTGCAGCCGACACCAACCATCAGGGCGACGAGCGCGGCGCCGGCGAGGCGCCGGCTTCTTCTCGACGCGCCAGCCTGGCGTAGCCGGCCCGCAGTTGATCCGCCGAGATCGGACCACCGTCACCGCGCCGTGCGCCGGCGCGCGCCAACAGGGACGCCATGCTGCGCCATGTCAGACGCGAGGTGGCGCGAAGCTTCGTGATCTCGTCCAAATGATGGGCGAGCACGCGCTCGAACGGCACGCGCTCGCCATCAACGGTCAACTCAGCAGCGAACTTTTCAGCCCAAGATTTCAAATCAGTACTCATCACCTCAACCTATGACCGAACTCTTCACTCAACATGAATCAAAACGAAGAAAGTCGGCTTAGATAAAACATTGCTCGATTTTTGCACAAAACAAACACATTAATTTTTACGCGCCTGTGCGCCTGCAAATGCACGAAAAAATCACCGCAAACATCGCAACACGACGGCTTCGGACAAGCTTCGCTTGCTATCCACTGCCGATATTTTTTCTCATTCGCCGCAGACAGCCATGGTCGACGCATCAACTAATAAGGCCACCTCGCCGCCCGCCGCCGCGGCCATGGCGTCGCCGAGCCGAGCGGCCGGCAACGGCGCCACCGCCCCGCACCGCACGACCACGGCGAGCTTCGACGAAATGCTCGCAAAGGAGGTGCTGGCCAGCTTCAGGCGAACGCAGGCCATGGCGCGCCCCGAGCCGGCGAAGCCGAAGCGGCGCGGACTGCTGCCGCCGGCGACTCTCGTGGTGCGTCCTGCAAAGTCGTATCCATGGACGATGCCGTTCGCCTCGCTGGCCACTTACGTCGCCGTCTCGACATTGCTCTGCGCGGGCGGGCTCGCCTATGTGGTGCTGCAGCCGTCGCCGGTCGCCAAGCCGCAGGTCGCCGACCTGCGCACGATTCGCGAGTCCGTCGAACAACTGCGCCGCAACGTCGCCGAGCTTTCGGATGATGTGGCCGCCACCAAGACGGCGCTCGCCGCAGCGAACCAGGCGGTCAGTGAACGCATCGGCCGGCTCGCCTCTCGCATTCACCGCGCCGATCAAGCGCCGCCAACCCGCAAGGTCGAGCGGCTGCCGGACGACGCCACGCCGTCCGCTCACGCCGACCCGACCGATGCTTCCGGCGAGGTCACCGGGAGCATTCAGCGCCCGCGGCCGGCGAATCCGGTCGCCGAGGTCATCACCGGCTGGCGCGTTCGCCGCGCCTATGACGGCGTCGCGCTGCTCGAGGGACCATCGGGCGTGATCGAGGTCAATCTCGGCCAGGACGTCCCAAACCTTGGGCGCATTCAGGACATCAGAACCGTCAATGGCCGCCCAGAGGTGGCAACCACCCAAGGCGTGATCAATTCCGCGCGCTGAGCGCGGTCGCGCTCGGCGACGGCGAAGGCGTATCCGCCGGACCGCCTCATTCTGCAAAAGCAGCGCCACCGGGCCAGCGACCGTCCTCGCGCGAGCATAAGTCGGCATCGGCAGGACCACGCATCGCGGCACGCACGCGGCCGGCGGCATAGCCGACGCGTGAGGCAACCCCACGGCGGCCGAGCGCATCCTGCTCCGGCGACGCCGCGGCCGCGGCCCGCCGGTCGACGCCCGGCGCAGCCGCGGACCACGCCCCTTCGACGCGAAGACCAGATGCCCGGCGCGTCGCGCACCGGAGGCGACGCGCACGCACTGATTCGCCACCCGAAACGCCGCTTATTTCCACGAACATTACGTAGCAACGCGTAGCACCGTGTATCAACGCGTAGCACCGCGTCGCACTGCGTAGCAGTGCGTTGCATTATGTAGCACTACGTCGCAGCTGATTATGCGGTATTTGACGAAAATGGACGGCGTAGTGAGTCTTTTATGCAACTTTGTCAGTTGAATTGTTTGCACTGCATTTCTGCATATGTCGATCGCTTGACGCACCGGCATCATTTTGACGTAATGCGTAATACTACGAGTTCGGATTGCACTGCGATGCTTCGAAATACGATGGACAGGCCGACGAGCCGCCGCGCTCGCATCGACCACCAACATTCATCGCATTGCCCACAGCATCATCACGGCCGCCGTCCCCACAGACGTAAGACGGCCGCTCCGTGTCAATCCTTCGAGGGGCGCATTCGCGCTTTCCGAATCCCGTAACTGTTGTGTTGCGTCAGTTTGCGTCGGGCGAATGGAGCAACATGCCTGGTTTCGGCTCCGCAATGACTTCTAGACGAACACGCTGGGGGATTGTTACATGTTTGTTGTCATCGATGACCGCAAGGGTGTCATTCAGGGCTACGCGGACGGGTTTGATCGCGAGGGAATCGTCTCGATCGGTTTCTCTTCGACGGACTTTCGCGATTGGCTGGAAGGCGCGCTCGGCAATGACCTGGGGGCGATCGGGGCGTTCTTGCTCGGAGACTGCGCCGACCGCATCAGTCTGCCGCCGAGCATTCGCAACAGGTGTCGGGCGCCGATCATCGCCCTGAACGGCCTGAAACATCTCAAGAGCACGATCGAGTTGTTCGAAGCCGGCGTCGACGACGTCGTCAATGCGCCGGTGCACGTTCGCGAGATCCTGGCGCGCACCGCGGTGATCCGCCGCCGCACCATCGGGCCGGCCGAACAAACGCCGACCAGCGTGATCCGGGTCTTCCTCGACGGCCGCGATCCCGAAATCGGCGGCCGCACCTTGGCGCTGCCGCGCCGCGAGCTGCGGATTCTCGAACATCTGGTGAGCCACCAGGGAAAGTGGCTGACCAAGAACCAGATGTTCAACGCCATCTACGGACTGTTCGACGCGAGCTTCGACGAAAACGTCATCGAGAGCCACGTCAGCAAATTGCGCAAAAAGCTACGCGGCCATCTCGGTTACGACCCGATCGAGTCGAAACGCTACATGGGTTATCGGCTCGACGATCTGAAGTCGCGCGCTAACGGCGAATCTGATCCTTCGAGACATAGTTGAAATCCTGCACGAGCACGTCGCGAACGGCATCGGTTTGCAGCCGTTCGTTGACGTGCTCGCGCACCGTCTGGGTGAACTGCGACAGGTCGAAGCGAGACAGATTCTTGAAGTCCAGCTTCTGATCGCCGTAGATGCTGCGAAACGCCTCGTCGACGACGAAGGCCTCGGGCGGCACCGGCAATTGCCGCAACGCCCGCGCCTCGGCGGTGAACACCAGCTGCGTGACGATGTAGCCTTGGACGCTGCCTTCGGCAATCATCGGCACGTTGATCACCTTGGTCTTCTCGTAGACCAAACCGCCGAGCGCCTCCTCCGCGGGCGGCGGCGCGATGCGATCCTGCTTCCAGTAGGACATTGCCATGCTGGCGCCCACGGTCACCAGACAGGCCCACGCCCCGGCGATCAGCAGTCTGATCATTTGCATCGGCGTGACCCCGCCGCCGAATAGGTGCCGTCGGATTCCACCTCCTGGATCGATCTGGCGATGATGGCGGAGACTTGGCGAACCGCGTCGAGGTGAATCTGCAGCGCCGCCTGATTCCTGACCAGGCTGGCGCGAAGCCGCGCCAGATGCGGCACCACGCGCGGATCGACGGCGGCGCCCTGCGCCAGCCGCATCGCCCGCGTCAGTTCGAGCAGGCCGTGATTCTTGCGCCGGCTGGACTCTTCGAGATCCACCGACACCCTGATTTCCAGCCGTTCGGTTTCCTCGTCGATCGCCGCATTGAGCCGCTCGATGGCGTTCAGCGTGCTGCTGCTTGTGCCAAGCCACTGGCCCGGCGCCGGCGGCTCTTCGTCGAGGGCGGGGGACGGCGGTGCCGCCACCGTCGCATCGTCCGTCGCCTCAACGGGGGACCGCTCGTCGCCCCGGACCGGGACATTGTGCCGCTGTTCAGAATCCATTTGCCTTCTCCTTACTTGCCGACCGCGCTCAGCCCGCGGCGGCCGCATCCGCCGCCGCTCGCGACTTCGCCAACTGCTTGGCGATGCCGATGCCGTTGCCCTTGCTCATCTCGTTGCCGATCTGCTCCGCCAGCATCGATCGCCAGATCGTTCCGGCGGTGCCTTTGCCAAACACCTCGTTGGCGTCCTTCGGCAGCATCGACTCCACGAACATCTGCAGGATGAACGCCTCGAATTTCCGGTACACCGCGGCGTTGCCGCCCGACGGTTTGATGATCGTTGCGTGCCCGGCGAGGTCGAGCGCCGCGCCCGACCCGGAGCCCGCGTTCTGTGCCGCCATGCCTTGCTGGTCCAACGCGCCGGCCTCGATCTTCCGATCCACCGTCGCGGCGAAGTCCTGCTCCGCGGTCGAGGCCAGCCGCTCGAGCCTGCTGGCGGCGACCCGCCGTGACGCCGGATCCGCCGCCGCCATCACATCGACGATCAAGTCCTGCACCGGCGCGACCGTCATGATCGCCTCCGCGCGGCGGTCGACGCCGCGGTTGCTGGGCTATTGTTTGTCGATCGAGCGTTTGACTGACTTGTCAATTTCGTCCTCCAACGTCCGCTTCTCTTGTTCACGAATGGCGCGGCCGGCAAGCACGTGAACCTTGCGCAGCACCTGCTTCAGCTTGCGCGCCTCGTCGCGGGCATGCGCCGCCAGCCGCTGCTTGGTCTTGCTGACGACGCCGTGTTCGACACTCGCCGCCCTCAGGCTTCGACTGGCGATCTGCGCCACCAGCTCCGGCAGCTTGGTCTCGTCGTTGAACCCCTCGATGATCCGCCGCCGCCGTTCGTCCAGTTCGCTCTCCTTGGCCTGACATTCCATCAGCTGCCATTCGGCGATGCGGTGCAGCCGCGCCTGGACGGCGGCGATGCGGCGGATTTTGCGGTCTTTCGCCGTCATCTGCGCTCACCCCGCGAGCCACGCCGCGAAGGCGATGGAGAACTGCAGCACCATTTCGCGGCCGGTGAGATACAGCAGCAGCAACCCGCCGAACAACACGAAGGGCAGCGATATGAAGTACACCGGAATGCTCGGCGTCAGCTTGTTGGCGAGCCCGATCGCCAGATTGACGATCACCGAATAGATCACGAACGGGCTTGCCACCCGCAGCGCCAACGTGAAGGCCTGCGACAGGTGATCGACCAGCTGGGCAACGCCGTCCCCGATGCCGACGCCGGTCGCCGGCAACCAGATCCGGTACGACCCGAGCAGGCCGCGCAGCAGCTGCCAATGCTGCTCGGTCATGAAGAACAGCACCGTCGCCGACACGGTGATCAACGGCACCAACGCCGGCACGTGTTCGCCGTCGTCCACCGTGCCGGCCAGATTGAGCCCGATCGCCGATGCGACGAAGGTGGCCAAGGTCTCCAGCGCGGCGAAGAACACCCGCGCGGTCAAGCCGATCATCAGTCCGACCACCAGTTCCGACCAGATCAGGCCGAGGATCGCCGGCGCGGCCGCGCCCTCCAGCGCCGGCCGGACCGTGGCTTCGAGCAAAGGCGACAACATCAGCGTGACGCTGAGCGCCAAGAACAGCCTGACCTGCACCGGAATGTTCGACCTGGAATAGCCCGGCGCCACCATCATGCAGGTGCCGACCCGGCAGAAGATCAGGAACACCACCAACACCGAGATCGACGCCGGTGCGATCAAGAGATTGCTCCAAGCGACATCACCTCGACGCCGCGCGCGATCTCGACATGCGACAGGATCGGCAAGGTCGGGAACATCCGCTCGGTGATCATGCGGACATAGGGGCGCACCTCGGGAGGCGCCACCAGCACGACGTTCTCGCCCTGCCCGGTGACTTTGCGAACCGCGACGGAGACGTCGGCCGCGAACTGCTCGACCAGGCGGGGATCGGCGTCGAATTCGACGATCTCGCCCTTGCCGTCGCGCTTCAGGCTTTGATGGAAGGCAAGATCCCAGCGATTGCCGAGCCGCAACACCTTCAACACCCCGTTGTCCGAATAGTCGCCGCAAATCTGCTGCGCGATGCGCATCCGGACGTGTTCGGCGATCTGCTCGGAGCGCCGGACATGCGGCGCAATCTCCGCGACCGCCTCCAGAATGAGATGCAGGTTGCGGATCGAAATCCGTTCCGACAGCAGCAGCTTGAGCACCGCCTGCAGACCGGAATAGGAGATCTGCGACGGGCAGATGTCGTCGATCAGGCGCTTGTATTCGGGATCCAGCCGGTCCAGCAGCGCGCGGGTGTCCTTGTAGGACAACAGCTGCGCCAGATTGCTGCGAATCACTTCGCTGACATGGGTCAGCAGCACCGAGATGTTGTCGGCGACCTTGAAACCGTCCTGCTTGACCTGGTCGAGGAAGGTGTCCGGGACCCACATCGCCTTCATGCCGAACGCCGGCTCGATGGTCTCGTCGCCCGGGACGTCCGGCTTGCGATCGCCGTCGAACAACACCAGCACCTCGCCGATGCGCAAGTCGTGCTGCGCCACCACCGTGCCGTAGATCTTGATGCGGTAGGTCTTCGGTGCGATCGACAGATCGTCGGTCAGCTTGATTTCCGGAATGACGAAGCCGTATTGCGTGGCGAAGCGGCGACGTATCTTACTGACCCGATGCGCCAGCTCGCCGTGCGCGTTGAGCATCTGCACCGCCAGCTGGCTGCCGACGCAAAGCTCGATGTCGGCGCCCCGCAGACATTCCTTGATGGAATCCTTGGACTCGGCCTGGGCGCGCGCCTGATCCTGCGTCGCGCGGGCCTGCTCGTCCTGCTGTTCGGCCGCCCGCCGCCGCGGCAGCGCGTAGCTCATGAAAGCCATCACCCCGCCGAGAAAGGCGAACGGCATCAGCGGCAGGCCGGGCAGCATCCCCAGCGCGAACATCATCAGCGCGGCCACGGATTGCGCGCGCGGATAGCTGCCGAGCTGGCGCAGCACCATCTGCTCGGCCGACCCCCGGGTTCCGCCCTTCGACACCAAGAGGCCGGCGGACAACGAGACGATCAGCGCCGGGATCTGCGACACCAGCCCCTCGCCCACCGAGAGCTTGGTGAAGATGTCGGCGGCCTGCGCCAGCGGCAGGCCATGATGGGTGACGCCGATGACGATGCCGCCGAAGATATTGATCGAGGTGATGATCAGGCAGGCGATGGCGTCGCCGCGCACGAACTTCGAGGCGCCGTCCATCGCGCCGAAGAAGGCGCTTTCCTCCTCGAGCTCGCGGCGCCGACGTTGCGCCTCTTTGTCGTCGATCAAGCCAGCCGACAGATCGGCGTCGATCGCCATCTGCTTGCCCGGAATCGCATCGAGCGTGAAGCGCGCGCCGACTTCGGCGATACGGGTCGCGCCCTTGGTGATCACCACGAAATTGACGGTGACCAGGATGGCGAAGATGATCAGGCCGATGACGAAATCACCGCCCATCACGAATTTGGAGAACCCGGCGACGATGTAGCCGGCCGCGGTTTCGCCCTCGCCGCCATGCGACAGGATCAGCCGCGTGGTGGCCACGTTCAGCGCCAGACGCAGAATCGTGGCGATCAGCAGCACGGTGGGAAATGCGGAAAAGTCCAAAGGCCGCTGGATCCACAGCGCGACCATCAGGATCAACGCCGACAGCGCGATCGAGAACGCCAGGCCGATGTCGATCAGCAACGTCGGCACCGGCAGCACCAGCATCGTCAGGATGGCGACGATGCCGACCGCGAAAGCCACGTCGGTGCCGATCCGACGTTCGACCGGCACGCCCGGCACCATTACATCGGTCATGGGGAATCCTGTGATTCAGACATGCCGCCAGCTTGCAGCACCGAGCTTGCGTGGAGGTGGCGCTGGGCGCTCAGAATCCGTGCTCGATCCGCGAGTAGAGCAACTCGGTGAACGCATAGATGTGCGCGCCCATGAACGATCCGGAAACCGCGACCACGATCAGCATGACCACGATCTTGGGAATGAACGTCAGCGTCATCTCCTGCACCTGGGTCAGCGCCTGCAGCAGCGCGATGGCGACGCCGACCGCCATCGCGGCCCCGACCGCCGGGCCCGAAACTACGATGATCGTCCAGATCGCCTGTTGGACGATGTCCAGCGCGTCACGTTCGTTCATGGCTCAGCTGATGGTGATGCCCGGGCCGAGTTGCACCTGCACCCCGTTGTCCAGCGTCGCCACCGCCCCGCCCTGAATGATGTGCACCGCGGTGATCTTGCCGGTCGAGCTTTGGCCGTCCTCGGCGGTGAAAGAAGCGGTGCGGCCGATCAAGCCTTCGGCTTGCGACAGCGCGCTGGTGGACAACAGCGCGTCCAGTTTGAGATTGGTCTGAATCGCCTGCTCGACCGAGGACAGTTGCGCGAACTGGCTCATATATTGCGACATGTCGGTCGGACTGGTCGGGTCCTGGTTGCGCATCTGCGCGATCAGCAACTGCAGGAAATCGTTATAGCCGATCGAAGCCGACGTCGATGACGTGCTGCTGCTGTTCGCCGTCGATTGCGCGGCGTTTACACTGTCGACAACCATATCATCCTCCTCGCGTGTCAGGCCGTTTCATCGAGCATCATCAATCCGTTCAGGATGGATTGCTCGATCTCGAACAGCGCCCGCAGTTTTCTCAGGGCCTCGTAGTAGCGTTTCGCCTCGACCAGATCCTCGACAGCCTCCAGGCCGCGCAAGATCTCTTGGTTCTCGGTGATCGCGACCAGAGCGCAATGTTGCTCACGGTAGACCGCCTTGGCCTCGTCGATGTCGTGCGGGCTCATCAGCAGCAGCTGCACCACGAAATACAGCTGTCGCAGCGGCGTCCTGGCATCCGCCACCTGCATCACCTGGCCTTCCAGCAGGAAGGCGACGTCGTTGATCAGCTCGAGCGTCACCTTGCGGTCCACCCTCAACACCGCTCCATTGACATAAATCCGCTCGCCGCCGCGCAACGAGACACACATCGGCTTCTTCATGCCAGCGAGTCTCGGATCACGACGTTGACGGCGATCAGTTCGGCGATGTCGGTGGCCTTCTCCTGGCGGATACGGTCGGCTTCCTTGATGACCCAGAACCCGATCGAGATCAGGTCGGCGCGCAGTTTTTCGGGCAATCCGTTTCGCGGGCTGGAAAGATCCAGCACGAAGAACGTCCATAGCCGGCGGATGTACAGCAGCGCCTCGACGTCGTCGGGCGACCGAAGGTCGCCGCTCTGCAACCGCGTCAGCAGGTCGATGCCATGGCTCAGCGCCAGTCTTTCGCGGGCACGCGCTTCCTGCCCGCTGTCTTCGATCACGGTGTCGTAGCTGGATAATGTCATTTCGATGGACGACCTGCTGCTTTGACGGGATCAGAGATAATTGAGGATGCTGAGCTGCTGGATCCGCGCGGTGAGCGCCAGCGACATCTCCAACTGGCTCTTCAGGTTGGTGACCCGGACCGACGCCTCGGTGGGATCGACCTGTTCCATGGCGTTGATCTGCTGGGTGATCAGATCGCCCTGCACCTTGAGCCGCTCGGTGGCCCCGGTGGTCTGCTCCTGGGCGGTTCCGATCTTGGCGCCGACTCCGGCCAAATCGTTGATCGCCTCGCCGATGTCTTCGATCGCGGCATCGATCACGGTTTGGAAGGCGGACTGATTGAGGCCCGACGTGCCGAGATCGCTGAGCATGGTGTAGGCCTTCGCCAGCTTGCGGAACGCCGGCTCGTTGGCGCTGGCCGACGAATCGATGGTCTGTGTCGTGGAAATGCGGCTGCGCATCACCTGATCGGTCGCCGTCGACCAGTTGGTGCCCCACGCCGGGTCGTCGAACTGGGCCTGGAACGTGGTGTCGAGGAAGCTCTGCATGTCGGCGGCGGTGATCCCGGAGACCAGCGGGGAATTCTGCGCGAAGCCGAAAGTCGCCGAGAACGCCGCATCGACCGCGGTCTTGCTGGCGGAGCCCGCCGCGTAATCCAAAATCGGCCGCGTCGCGGTGTTGATGCCGCCGAACAGATATTGGCCGTCCATCGTGACGTTCAGCGTCGAGATCAGGCCCTGCAGGTTGGCGCTGGCCGACTGCGCGATGATGGTGCCGCCACCGGCCGAATTGCGCGCCGCCAACAGATCCTTTTGAAACGACTTGGCGGTGTCGATCAGTTCGTCCACCCGCTGCTGCGCGGTGTCGAGGCGCCCGCCGACCAGCCCGTTGGTATCCACCAGCTTGTCGACATTGAGCAACTCGGCGCGCAGCACCACATCGCGGCCCGCCAGCGCGCCGAGGCTAAGGCCGACGTCGGCGTTGCGGCCGGTGGTGGCCTCCTTGGTCGCCCGCGACAACGCGGCCTGACTCTTCATCGCGGAGATCCGCAATGTCGTGGAGATCGAATTTGTGGAAATGAAAGTCGTCGCCATATCCGTTACCCCACAGCCGCCAGGAGATCTTTCAACATTTGGTCCACCGCCGAAATCAGCTTCGACGAGGCCGAATAGGTTCGCTCGACCTGCAGCATGAAGGTCATTTCGTCGTCCATATTGACGCCGTTGACGTTGCTGAGGGCGTCGGCGCTGCGCTCCAACAGGGTCTGGCTGTAGGTCGATTCGTCGCTGGCGCCCTTGCGCTGCGATTCCAGCCAGCTCACCGACGATCCGGCAAAGTCGATCAGGCCGGTGTTGGGCTTGGCCAATGCCGCCGGATCGAACGCGCGGCTTTGGGTGAGACCGTCGGCCATTTGCTGCAGACGAGCGAAATAGCCGGCATGGCCGGTGGTGTTGTAGGTGTAGGCGGGGTTGCCCGAGATGCCGCCGTCTCTGAGCCGCGTCGGATCGCCGCCGACGCTCTGATCCACCGATGCGCTCACCGTGATCGTTCCCGCGAGTCCGACCGCGATCACCCCGGAGCCCGGGATCGCAGGCGCGCCCGGATAGGTGAACAACCCCGGCACGTCGGGCAGTGACGCCCCGCTCTGATCGCGTTCCGCGAAAGCCTCGACCAGGCCGCGCGCGATCTCGTCGAGCTGGTTCTGATAGGACACCGTGGTGTCGTCGCGCAGCGCGGCGAGGCCGGCAAGCTTGCCGGATTGCACCGGCATCACCGCGGAGGCGCCGATCACCGGCACGCCGTCGATATAGACCGCGTTGCCGGTGGTCGTCGGCGAGAAACCATAGGTCTGATCGAAGCTCACCGAGCGCGCGGTCTTCTCGAACATGGTGACGCCGGAATCGGTGTAGATCACCATGTCGTTGTTGGCGCGGGTCGACACGGTGATGCCGACCTCCTGCGAGAGCTTCGACAAGATGCTGTCGCGCAGGTCGAGATAGTCGGTGGTATCGGCCCCCGTGATGGTGCCTTTCACGATCGAGGTGTTGACCGTTTCGAACTGCGCCAGCAGCTGGTTGATGGTCGCGACCGAGGTCTCTAGCTCGGCGTCGGCATCGAGCCGCACCCCCTGGACGGTCTTGGTGGCGTCGTTGAGCGAGGCGGCGACACCCTTGGCAGCCGTCACGGCGGCTTGCGCCAGCGTGACATTGTCGGGCGCGGTCGCGCTTTGCTGCAGCGCGGTGCGCAGCTTGGCGAGTTGCGCAGCGGGCGATTGGTCGAGCTCCGGATCGTCGATCGTCGCCGCCGCGATCTTCTGCAGCCCGTTGTAGAGCGTATCCTGCATTGCCGAGGTCGACGCCGCCTTCAGTACGTTGTTGAACAGTCCCGCGCTGGCGGCGCGTTGGATGCCTTCGACGAACACGCCGCTTCCCGGCATCGTCGCCAGCAGCACGTTCTTGCGCGAATAGCCGTCCTGCTTGGCGCCGGCGATGTTGCGGGAGACCGCGGCGGCCTGGGCGCCCGCCGCCATCAGCGACGACCGGGCCGAGTTGAGCGCGACGGTGAGTGTCATGGTGATGCCTGCTTTGTTGACCGGGTTCCGCTCAACGTTTCAGATTGACGAGGACGTCGAGCAGATCCGCGCCGGTCTGGAACACTTTGGAATTCGCCGTATAGCCACGCTGCGACTCGATCATCGCCGTCAGTTCGTTGGCGAGGTCGACGTTGGAGGCTTCGAGCGCTTCCGCCTTGACGATGCCAAGCCCGCTGTGCCCGGCGAAATCGACCTGCACGTTTCCGGAGTTGATCCCGATCGAATAGACGTTGCCGACTTCCGGCACGAGGTTGTCCGGGCTCGGCACCGTCGCCAGCGGAATCTTGTAGGTCGCAATCCGGGTGCCATCGTTGTAGATCGCGTACATGGTGCCGTCGGTGGCGACTTCCACCTTGTCGATCGAACTCGGCGAATTGCCGTCGACCGTCGCCTTGAACTGGAAGTCCGCGGCAACCTGGGTCATCGACGACAGATCGAGTGTGAACGGCGAGCCGTTCGGGATGGTCAGCGACAGCGAGGTCGGGCTGCCCCCCGCCAGCCGGCCCTTGCCGGTGGCGCTGACGTCGAAGCTGAAGTTGCCCGTCGCCAGCGGCGCGCCCGTATAGGGAAAGCCGCCGCCGGTCGAGTCGGCGCTGTCGTAGACCTCCATGGTCCAGGCGTTGGCCGCGGTCTTGTAGGCATAGATGTCGAGCGTCACCTTGTTGCCGATATTGTCGTAGGTGACGAGCGAGGTCTTCGACGTGTAGTTGGGCGCACCCGCGGTAATGCCGGCGTTGGCGTTGAGGTTGGCGGTCGCCGCGGCCTTGGTCGACGGATTGCCTTCCAGCGCGGTCTGCCCGATGTTGACGACCTCCAATCCGGTCAGGCCATTGGCGACGACGTTGGGCGGGCCGTTCTTGAGGTTGTAGCCCATCAGATAGTAGCCCGCCGCATTATACAGATTTCCCTGACCATCCGGCACGAAGGAGCCGGCGCGGGTCAGGAACGGCGTGCCGCCGGCGTTGCTCACCGCGAAGAAGCCGTTGCCCTGGATCGCCAGATCGGTCGCCGAGGTGGTGTATTGCAGCGTCCCGGGGTCGGAGATCGCATAGCGCACCTGGGTTTCGACGCTGCCGGAATTGTAGCTGCCGGAACCGCTCTTCAAAATCAGCGACGAGAATTCGGTGGAGGCGCGCTTGTAGCCGGTGGTGTTGACGTTGGCGATATTGTCGGCCACCGCCGACAGCTTGTTCGACTGCGCGGTCATTCCGGAGCCGCCGGTGCGCATCACGCCATACAGACTCATCGAAGCTCTCCATTCTGCCTGTTTGTCATTAGAGTCCACATCGCTTGCGTGGGGCTGATCATTCACTACGCATCTATCGTAGTGCGGTGCGGTCGTTGCAAAAGGCTCGCGCCCGGCTGGTCCAGGACCCGAAGCCGCTCGCTACCAGACTTCCGATGACGCCGCAGACGTAGCGTTGTTGTCCGATCTTGTTGCTGGGCCCTGCGTTGTAGCGCGCGACCGCCATCGTCCAATTGCCTTCCCGCGCCCGCAGCTCCTTGAGAAACCGCGCCGCGTAGTCGACGTTCTTCGCCGGATCGAACATCGCCTCGACGCTGGCGAACTTGTCGGCGTGGTAGCGGTGATTGATCTGCATGCAGCCGAGATCGACCAGCTTGGCGCCGTTCCGCTTCGCCTCGGTGAATCGACTGACGGCGCCTCGAAGATCGGCGGCCAGCACGGTCTTGCCGTCGACGTTGAGCGCATAGGGATTGAGCACGCCCTTGCGCCCGGTCTCGCTGAGGCCGACCGAATACAACACGCCGAGCGGAACGCCGTGCCGTCCGGCCGCCAACGCCATCTGGCGTTCGCACGGCCCGCCGGCGCAGGCGTGGTTTGCCACGCTACAGATAAACAGCGCCGCCAGCCCTGTCGCGGACGACCTCGTTATCCTGCGGGCGGTCCGCCGGCTCGGTGAATTGCTCATGCTGCTGCCTGTTGTGACGCGGGCCCGACTGGGCATCGTTGGATTGCCGCCCGGACTCCGCGAAATTGATCGGCGATCCGCCGGGCGACTGCTGCGGTTGACGCTGGTCCGGCTGCGGCTGCTGCTGGCCGGAGCCGGCATTGCTATCGGCCGCGCGACTGTGATCGATCGCCGCGATGTCGAACTTGTAGCCGGCGGACTGCATGATGTCCGTCAACGTGCCGCGCTCGTGCTGCAGCATCCGCGCGGTGTCGGCGCGCTCCGCGGTGAGCCGGATCTCGACCGCGTCGCCGGCGAGACGCATCTTGACCGTCACCGCGCCGAGGTCCGGCGGCTCCAACTGCAGCGTCAGAATCTTGACCGGACCGTCGCTCGCCTTGTGCAGGCCCGACGGCGCGGCATCGGCCGCGGTGCCGACGATGGGCGCGGAGGCCGCCGGCAACTCGGCGCTCATGCGATCGACGATCTTCTGCAACTGCGTGAGCTGTTGGACCGGCGCGAAGTGGGTCTCCTGGTCGCGCACCGCCACCTTGACCGGCAGGGGGCGGGCCTCCGCCGTGTCGATGGAGAGCGCGACGCGCGGGGCCGAGAGGTCATTCGACGGCGCGGTCTCGGCGGTGGCGGCGGCATCGACCAACGTCAAGCTGGCGTCGCGCGGCTCGGCACGAAGCTGCGGAAGCGACAGCGGTGGCGCGGCGTCATCGCCGGCCGCGGAGGATGGCGCAGGTTGATCGAACTTGGCGATCATCGCGCTCAGCGCCGCGTCGGGGCTGCGTCCTTCCAACGACGCAATTACTTCGGACGCAGCGTGCCGTGCCGCTCGCTCGGCGGATTTTCCGGCGCGGTTTTTCGGCCGGCTCGACACCTCGGCGTCGTCGTCGGTGGGCTCCGCGCCGCGGACCGCCATCTCGAGGTCCGGGATGGCGACCTCGGTGCTGTCGCGCGGGGTTTCGGCTTTGGCGCCCGGCTTCGCCGCCTGCGCGATCACCCGCAGCTGCTCGCGAAAATGCTCGGGCTTGTCGGCCCGATCTTTCGCGGCCGTCGCATGGGCGGCACCGACGCGCGCCGTGGTTTTCGCGACGGCAAGTTGACGAAGCGCCGTCATCAGCAGATCGGCCTTGTTCATCGATTTCGCTCCTTGAGTTGCGCACCCGACTCGTCGAGCAGCTGCTGAGCGCGATTGATGGCGCCGAGCGACGCGCTGAAGTCGATCCGCGGCCGCATCGCCGTCGGCACGCCGTCGTCGACGTCGACCTTGGCCGAGACCGTCGGCAACGCCTTTCGCACGGTGCGCCCGAGCTTGAGCGCTGCCGCCAGCAGCTCGGCGTCCTGCTCGGGCAGCCGCCCGGCGTCGATCTGCTGCAGATCCTCGAGCGCCTGCGCATGGCCGCTGGTGACCAGGCGCGCGGCGGCGCGGTACAACTCCGCCCGTCCGCGCGCGGGGCTGTCCTCGTCCTCGGTCAGCGCCAGGACGCGCTCGGCCGCGAGCACCGTCATCTCGGTCTTGCCGCGAACCAGCGCGGTGCGGGCGATCAGCAGGTAGAGTGCGCGCTGGCTGGCGCCGTCGAGATGGTCCAGCACGCCGACGAGCCGCGGAAACCGCGCGGTCTGTTGCGCGAAACTGAAGCGCGCCACCGACAGCGCAAAGCGCTGGCGGAAATTCCCCGCATAGATCGAGTGACGATAACGCCGGAAGTATCGGGTCGCCAGAAACTCGAATTTGTCGAAGTCGTCGGCCTGCCCGACCAGAAAGATCTCGCGGCGCAGCGCCGCCTCCTCGACCAGGGTGCCGGGCATCAATAGCCGCACCTCGTCGAGCCGGTCGATCGATGCCTTGACGTCGCTCTTGGCCAGCAGCGCCGACTGCACCAGCGCGATCTCGGCACCGAGCGCCGCCGGCAGGCTGCGCGCCCGCACCCCGCCGAGCCGCTCCCTGGCCTCGTCGGGACGGCCTTCGATATAGGCCATCGCGCCGTCGAGGATCGCCGCGTCGAGGCTCAGCAGGTCGCGTGAGCGCAGCGCGTGGACCACCTGCGGGTCACCGCCGCTCAGCAGGAACGTGACCGCGGCCCGCGCATTGCGCGAGTCCTTCCACAGATTGGGATCAGCCTGCTGAAACTGCTCGCCGAGCTGTTTCAGCAATCCGCGTTGCGCGTTGTGGGCGTCGAGATTGCCGCGCGCGATGTCGTCCTGCAAGGACTGCAGCGAGCGCACCAGCTGATAGGGCTCGCGCGCCGCGGCTTCGCCCTCCTCGGCGCGCGCCGCGCCCAGCACAGCGAGCAAAGCCAGCGCCATGATGCTGAGATAGATCATGGCGTCGGCGCGCGGATCAGCAGCTCGATCCGGCGGTTCGGCGCCGCCGACGGATCGTTCGGGTCTTTCGGACGGCGATCAGCGTAGCCCTCGATCCGCTCGATCCGCCCGGCGTCGAGGCCGCCGCGGATCAACATGTAATAGGCCATGTGCGCGCGGGCCGTGGACAGCCGCCAATTGTCGTATTCTGCCGAGCGATAGGCGCGGTTGTCGGTGTGGCCGCGCACGATCATCTGGCCGCGATTCTGCGCGATCAGCGGCGTGATCTTGTCGAGCGCACGAACCAGACCGGGCGATGGCGCCGCCGACCCGGTGGCGAACATGCCGTAATTCACGTCGTCGGTCAGGCTGATCAGCAGGCCCTCGGTGGTCTCGCGGACCTCGGTGACCGGGCGCGCCGCGCCCAGCGTCGCCAGCGCGGCGGTGATCGTCGCCTGCAACTTGCCCGCGGCATTCGCCGCCGGCGTGGTGTCGCCACGCGCCCCGGCCGGACGATTGCCGGGCGCGCCGGTCTTCGTTGCGTCGTCGGCGAACAACCCGACCGGCCTCGGCCGATCCTGCTGCGGTTCGGACGAAGCCGGCGCGGCTTTCGGCGGTTCGGCATCCTGAGGCGCCGCCGTGGCGTCCGGGGTGCCTTGCGACGGGCGACGACCCTGGCCTTCGCTCAGCGCCGCGGCGGCCTCGTCGAACGGCAGGTTGCCGGCTTCCTTGCGGCCCAACGCCTTGTCGTCGAGCGGCGAGGTCTGCGCCATCGGCCAGCTGATCGGATCGAACGGATCGCGATAGGCCTCGCCGCCTTTCATTCCATCTTTGCGCGTCGCCTCCGGCGCGCTTCCGGCCTGGGCTGCGCGCGGCGGGCCGCCGGCGATTTCCGACAGCACCGCATAGGGATCGCGGAACAGCGCGGCTTCGTCGGGGTGCGATTGCTCCGGCTGCTGACGCGGCGCCGGCTGCGCGGCGTTGTCCGGCTCGGGGTGCGGCCGCTCGTTGTCGCCCTCGTCCGCTTTGCCGGGATCGACCCGGCGCGGATCATGGATGCCTTTGCGATCGGGCGTCGAGTCGGTCAGCTTGATCGGGTTGAAGTAGGCGGCGACGCTCTCGCGCGTCTCCGGGTTGGTGGCGTTGATCAGCCACATCACCAGGAAGAACGCCATCATCGCCGTCATGAAGTCGGCATAGGCGATCTTCCAGACGCCATTCTTCTCTTCGACGTCGAGCGAGTTGCGGCGCCGAATGATGATCAGTTCGGGTCGGTCTTGCTCGGCCATCTCAGGCGAGAACCGCGAACTTCAGCCGGTCGGCCCAGACCTTCACCTGGGTTTCCAGCACCACCTGGTCGGCGATGATCGACACCTCCGGCAGCGCTCCGGCCACCAGTTCCACGGACATCGCGCGGGCGCCGAGTTTGCTGCGCACCAGCTCGATCAATTCCGGCGGCGCGGTGATGCGCAGCGCCGGACGCAGGTTGTCCGACGTCACCGACGACAGCTTCTCGACGAAGCTGGCGACCGCCTGCTTCTGCACCACGCCGACAATCAGCGGCTCCAGGATGCGCGCGGTGACGCCGGCGATCTTGACTTCGAAACGCCGACCGAGCTCCAGGATTTCGTCGGTGATCTTGCCGGCCACCTCATCCAGCAACGCGTTGCGCTGGTCATCCAGCTGCGCGCCGAATTTGCTCCTCTCTGCATCGAGCTTCTGTTCGTACTCGGCGATCGCCGCGGCGTAGCCGTCGGCCACCCCACGCTGATAGGCATCGTCGACCGGCGGCGGCGCCGGCCTGGGCGGCGTTTTCGGCGCTGAATGCAGCGCGTGGTCGAACGGAACCACCCGGCTGCGCCCCCTGGCAGGCTCCGGCTGATCGAAGTTGGCCAACAGGCGTGCCACCATGTCCGCGCTCATGCGGGTTCCTCCTGCCGGATCCATTGTTTGAGAATCGCCGCGGCCTGCTTCTCATCGAGCTGGACGATCTGCTCCAGGCGTTTCTGCGGCGCATGCTGCGCGCGTCGCGAAACGTCCTGCACCAGATTAGGCATCGCCTCGCGGGCGATCTGCGCCGCCACGGCGGCGTCGGCGCCGAGCAGAGCGGCGGCCTCGGCCGCCAGCAACGGCGCCCCCTCGCTCGACTTGGAACTGGCCAGCACCACGTTGATCGCCGGCCGCAAGCCGAACCAGATCAGCATCCCCGCCACGGCGAGGATGGTGATGGCGCTGACGAAATTGCCGGACTGCCGCATCAGCACCTCGGTGAAGGTGATGCCGGGGACCGGCGCCAGATCGCGCGCGCCTTCGATGAATTCCACCGCGGAGACTTGGATCTGATCGCCGCGCGGGCGGTCGAGCCCCGCGGCGGTGGCGGCAAGTTGCGAGATCTCCGCCACCTTGGCCTCCATCGCGGATTCGCTGACCTTGTCGCCGAGACTGGCGATCAGCCGCGGCCGGTTGACCAGCACCGCCAGGAACATCTTGTTCACCACATAACCGTCGCTCACCGTCGTCGTGGTCTTCGACGAGACTTCGTAGTTGGTGACGTCCTCGCGGCGCTGCTTCTCGTCGTTGGAATTCTTGCCGCCGCCGGCGTTGAGCTGCTGGTCGGGCAGATTCTGCTGCACCGTGGTCGGCGTCTGCCGATCGAGACTTTGCGACGTTTCGCGCTCCCGCACCGCGCGGACCGACCGCTGCACCCGCGACTCCGGATCGTAAACCGTCTCGTTGGTCTGCCGCTTGTCGGTCGAGAGCTGGGTGGCGACGCTGACTTCGAAATTGTCCAGCCCGAGATAAGGCGTCAACGCCTTGCTGACGTTGTCCTGAATCAGCCGGCTGACCACGCGCTGCAGGTTGGCCATGGTGGTCGGCGTGGTGCCGGTGCCGTCGTCGTCGGCGCCGAGCAGCGAGCCGTCGCTATCCAGCACCGTCACCTTGTCGGGGGTCATGCCGGGGACCGCCGCCGCCACCAGATGGCGAACCGAGCGCGCGGTCTTCGCGTCGGCGGGGCCATCCGTGCGCAGCACCACCGACGCGGTCGGCGGCGCCTGCTCGCGACGGAACGAGCCGCGCGCCGGCATCACGATGTGAACCCGTGCGGCCTTGACTCCCTTGATCACCTGGATGGTGCGGGCGATCTCGCCCTCCAGCGCGCGGACCCGCGTCACCTCTTGCATGAACGACGTCAGGCCGAGCGAACCGATCTTGTCGAACAGTTCGTACCCGCCGCTGGTGCTGCTCGGCAGCCCCTTGTCGGCGAGCAGCGTCCGCGCCTGCGCGGCCTGTCCGGGGCGCACCAGAATCGTGTCGCCGGTGGCGTTGACGTCGAAGGGGACGTTGGCGTCGCGCAGCACCGCGCTGACGCGGGTGATGTCCTCGCGGCTTAGTCCCGAGTAGAGCACGTTGAATTCCGGCCGACTGAGATAATAGGCGCCGCCGCC
Organism: Rhodopseudomonas palustris BisB18; assembly: GCF_000013745.1. GTDB lineage: Bacteria > Pseudomonadota > Alphaproteobacteria > Rhizobiales > Xanthobacteraceae > Rhodopseudomonas_A > Rhodopseudomonas_A palustris_F. The sequence continues at coordinate 1,207,122 of NC_007925.1, read as the reverse complement.
GACCCCGAAGAACACCGCGAGGCCGACCATCGCCAGCACCGTGAGCCGCCGCGGCCCGAGCTCGAGCAGATTGCTCCAGAGCTTTTGCGCGTATTCGCGATTGACCATAAAACCCTCTGCTTTGCCTTCGACGCCATTGTCGATTGCGAAGCTTGTCCGAGGGTTACGTAGTTAACATCAAAGAAACGGCCGCGACCATTTCGGTCGCGGCCGCCCTTGTTATCAGACGATTCCGGCTGTTACTTGAACAGCGACAGAATGCTCTGGCTGCCGGAGTTGGCGATCGACAGCGCCTGAATGCCGAGCTGCTGCTGGGTTTGCAGCGCCTGCAGCCGGGTCGATTCGGCGTTCATGTCGGCGTCGACGAGCTGACCGACGCCGCGATCGATGGCGTCGCGCAGCGACTTGATGAAGTTCGAGTTGGAGTCGATGCGGGTCTTGGTGGCGCCGAGGTCGGCCGAGGCCTGGGTCACGGAGCCCAGCGCCTGATCGACGATGCCGATGAGACCGTCGAGCTTGGTGAGGTCGGCCGCCGAGTCCGTCAGCAAATGGATGTCGATCGTCGAGACCGCGTCGGTGGCGGTGCCGACCGTGACCGTCTTGTCCATGATGCCGGCCGGCGTACCGCCGTTCGGGTCATAGAGCTTCAGCTTGTCGATGTTCACGTCGATGGTCTTGATCGCGACAGTGCCGCCGACGCGCGTGAACGACGACACCACAGACTTGGTGGCGTTGTAGCCGGTGACGCTGGAATCGACCGAGAGCCAGTTCTCACCGTTGAACACCGCCAGACCGGCGGTGTTCTTCAGGTCGTCCTGGATCGCCGTGATTTCCGACTGCACCTTCACACGATCCACGCCCGGTTCGCGGGCGGCAACGAGCTTGGCCTTCAGCGCGGTGAGACCGCTCTTGCTGTCGCCGACCACGGAGGTCAGCGCGGTGTACATGGTATCAACCGTCGCGGCACCGAGACCCAACGCGTCGGAAACCGCCGAAAGGGCTTCGTTGTCGGAGCGCATCGTGGTCGCGATCGACCAATAAGCGGAGTTGTCGGAGGCGGTTGCCACGCGATAACCGGTGGAGATGCGGTTCTGGGTGGTCGCAAGGCTGGAGCTGACGTTGCGCAGAGTCTGCAGCGCGGTCATCGCAGAGGTATTCGTCAAGAGGCTCGACATCGTATGTCCCTTTGGTTTGATGATGTGTTTTGGGGGGACATACCGGACTTTCACCGGTACGGCGGAGCGGCATCATGCCTATGGGAACGTCGAATCCAAGATTCGCCCAACCCGCCGTGCGAATAAATTACCAGACAAACCTTACTCAAAGCTGAACGGTGTCGCGGCAACAGAGCTACGTTGCGACGCGCGCTACGACTCGCAACGATCAGCGCATCACTTCGAAATTCGCTGAGACAGGTGACGGGCGCGCGCCGCGCGCTCTACAGATAGGATCGCACCAGGCCGACGGCGAGCAGATTCCACCCGTCGATCAGCACGAAGAACAACACCTTGAACGGCAGCGCGAACACCGTCGGCGGCATCATCATCATGCCCATCGACATCGTCAGCGTGGCGACCACCATGTCGATCACCAGAAACGGCATGACGATCAGAAATCCGATCTCGAAGGCCCTGCGCAACTCCGACACCATGAAGGCCGGAATGATCACGCGCAGATCCACCTTCTCGCCCTCCGGCCGGATACGCAGGCTCTCGGCCGCGAGACTTTCGAACGTCTGCAGGTCCTTGTCGCGGACATGCGCCAGCATGAACTCGCGAAACGGCTCGGTGACGCGCGAATAGGCCTCCTTCTCGGTGATCTCGTTCTGCATCAAAGGCTGCAGACCGTCCCGCCAGGCCCGATCGAAGGTCGGCGCCATCACATAGAAGGTCAGAAACAGCGCCAGGCTGATCATCACGATGTTGGCCGGCGTGGTCTGCAATCCCAGGCCGGTGCGCAGAAACGACAGCGCCACGACAAATCGGGTGAAGCTCGTCACCATGATCAGCAGCCCCGGCGCCAGCGACAGCACGGTGAGCAGCGCGACCATCTGGATGATACGTCCGCTGGCGCTGCCTCCGCCCGGCGGAATCAGCGTCGACAGATCCGGCATCTGCGCCAACGCCGCGCTCGGAAGCAAGGCGGCGGCCAGAACGCCAAGCGGCACAGCCGAGGCGCGGTTCATTGGACCACCAAGGTTTCGATGATCAATTCGCGCACCTTGCCGCTCGAGCGAATGGCGGCTCGTTCGTTGAGATCCTCACGCAGATATTGCAAACCGCGCGCGCCCTCGATTTGCGTCGGCGAGATCGTTCGCAGATACGACACGACGTCTTCGCCGACCCGTGCGATCAGCACATTCGCCTGTTCGTCATCGACCTGATCGGTGATCACCGAGGCTTCGACGCGGATCCAGGCGCCCGGCGGCGACGCCATATTGGTCACCACCGGCGCCATTTTGCGAAGCCGCGCGCTCGGGCTGAAAGCCGACGCTGCCGGCGGCGGCTCGACCTTCTGCTGGGTGTCTGCGGTGTGCTGCACCGCGGATAACACATGGAGGCTCGACAGCACGCCCGCCGCCGCGGAAACCGCCGTGAGCACCAGAAACACCACCAGCCATTGCATGCGTTACGTCTTTCTCGTGCGCCGCTCGCCGTTCTGGCGCCGGCCGTGGTCTAGAACGGCACCACCTGATCGTAGACCTGGTGACCCCACGCCGGCTGCTGCACCTCCATCAGGCGCCCGCGGCCGCCATAGGAAATTCGCGCCTCCGCCACTTTCTCGTAGGCGATGGTGTTGTTGCGGGTGATGTCGAGCGGCCGGACGATGCCGCCGACGTGCAGGACGCGCATCTCGTAGTTCACCCGCACTTCCTGCGAGCCCGCGATCAGCAGATTGCCGTTCGGCAGCACGTCGACCACCGCCGCGGCAACCGAGAACTTGACCTCTTCGGTGCGATCGATCTTGCCCGTGCCTTTGGTCGAGGTTTGCGAATCGACATTGGCTTCCAGCTTACCCTTGCTCGACCAGGGCAGAAACTCGGCGAGATAATTGGTTTTGAATTTGGTTTCGGAATCCCGCGACCGATCGGTCTTGTTGTCGAGCGTCGCCTTGTCGTTCATCGAGATGGTGACGGTCAGCAGGTCGCCGACCCGCGACGCCCGCGGATCGCGATAGAGGTCCCTGCGCTCGTTCCATAGCGAGTAGCGATTTTGCGCGTAGCGGCTGCGCGGCTCGACCGGAATCGCGCGGGCGTCGGCATACAAGCCCTGGCCGATCGGCGACATCGCCGGCGCTTGGCCGAGTTCGGCCAGATTGTTGGCGCAGCCCGCCAAGGCCAGGCACGCCGTCACCGCAACGGGCAATCGCATCAGCGTCATTTCTTGGTCTTCCCATCGTCGGCGCGACGCATGCCGGCCAACGTATCGGCGAGACGGGCGCCACGCCCCGGCTCCATTTCGTTGAGGATCGCGCTGGCGTTGCGGACCCGAAGTTTGGCGAGCACCGCCGCGGCGGTGTCGTCGGCCATGCTGGCGATCTGCAGCGCGGCGGCTTCCGGCTCCATGCGCGAATAGATTTCGACCACGCTGTCTTCCGCCTTCTTCAGAAAGTCTTCGCGCAGCTTCAGCCACTGTTCGTATTCGGCGCGCTTGGCTTCGAGTTCGGCGATGCGCTGGCGCAGTTTTTCCTCGGCCGCCTGCAATTCCTTCTGCTGCCAGGCGACGCGGGCATCCAGCGCCGCATCGGCGATGTTGCTGCAGAATTTTGCGGCGTCGGACTCTTGCGGCGGAGCCGGCGGGGCTTCGCCGGCGGCGGGTGCCGCCGCCGCGGTCTTGACGACGCCGGCGCTGGTCTGCACTGGCGCGGCTGCGCGATCTGGCGCCGTATCGGGCTTGGCAGCCACGCGGGAACGCGCGGCCGACGGCGGCTTGGCCGACGATGATTTGGCGGCCGACGCTTTGGCCGACGCTTTGGCGAATTCGCTGAGGTTCAGCGGCTTCGACAACTTGGGCTCGGATTGCGCCAAGGCCGGCGCTTGAGCGCAGAGCGCGAAGCATCCCAAGCCCAGTGCAATTCCGCGCCATCTCGCAAAGCTCGCCATCGTTCTCTCGTCCATCAACACTGCGAGCGTTGCACGCTCAATCTTGCGCGACGCTGACTGCGCCATCTCATTGGATGACGAGGTCGGCTTGCAGCGCGCCGGCGGCCTTGATCGCCTGCAGGATCGCGATGATCCCCGACGGTTTCAGACCGATCTGGTTGAGGCCGCGCACCAATCGCTGCAGATCGGTACCGCGCAGGATCGCGATCTTGGCGCCCGGCTCGTTGGCGTCGATGAAGGTCTGCGGCACCACCACGGTCTCGCCGCGCGGCGAGAACGGCGAGGGTTGCGACACGATCGGCGCTTCGGTGATACGTACCGTCAGGTTGCCGTGGGTGACGGCGACCGTCGAGATCTGCACGTTGCGGCCGATCACCACCGTGCCGTTGCGCTCGTCGATCACCACCCGCGCCGGGGTGTCCGGCTCCACCAGCAGTTCCTCGATCTCGGCGATGAAGCGGACCGGCGACACCGATCGCGGCCGCGACAGGATGATGGTGCGATAATCGCGCTCGGAGGCGACCCCGGCTTGGTAACGCCCGCGACTGTGCTGGTTGATGGTGTCGAGCACCCGGGTCGCGGTGACGAAATCCGGATTCTTCAATTCGAGTAGCAGCGTTTCCATGTCGCTGAAGCGGCCCCGCACTTCGCGCTCGATCAGCGCGCCGTTGGGAATCCGGCCGCCGGTGGCGACGCCCTGGCTGAGCGACTGCGCCGCGCCCTCCACCGCATATCCGCCGACCGCGATGGCGCCCTGCGCGACCGCATAGACCTCGCCGTCGGCGCCGCGCAACTGCGTCATCACCAGCGTGCCGCCGAGCAGCGACGACGAGTCGCCGAGCGAGGAGATCGCAACGTCGATGCGCGAGCCGCCGGCGATGAACGGCGGCAGGTCCGCGGTGACCACCACCGCCGCGACGTTGCGCGTGCGCAGCGAAGTGCCGCGGATGTTGATGCCCATGTTGTCCAGCATCGACTGCAGCGACTGCTCGGTGAACGGCGAATTGCGCAGCGTGTCGCCGGTGCCCTTGAGGCCGATCACCAAGCCGTAACCGAGGATCTGATTCTCGCGCACGCCTTTCAGGTTGGCGATATCCTTGATCCGAACCGCGGCGTCGGCGGCGGTGATCGACAGCGCGATGATCACGCCCCATAGCAGCCGAGCTATCATCCGTTTTGAATCCGCACTGACCCGTCCGGCTGCACGATCCCTCGGATGGTCACGCCGGTATCGAGATTTCGAAGTTGGATCATCGACCCGGGGCTGCCGGCCTGCAGCGAAGAGCCGTAGGTCACGATCGACAGCGACCCGTCCTCGACGACGACCTTGACGACACTGCCGCGCGACACGAGCTTCTGCTCCTCGAGGGCGTTGATCGGGATCAACTGCCCGGGCAGCAACGTGCGCCGCGCGATCCGGCCGACCACCGCCGGCCGGTCGCCGACGAAGGCGGCAACGCCCGGCAGGTTCGGCGCGAAGCTGCGATCGATAATCATCTCGTCTTTGATCAAGTCGCCCGGGTAGATCACCGTGGCGGGAACCGGAAAGCGCGCCGGCTCCTCCGCGAGCGCGCTCGCGGAGATCACGGTGGCGACGAACGCCGCCGACCAGACCCGTCGAACGAGGGTGGATATGGCGCGCATCAAGGCCATCTTTCCGCTGCCCAACTTACCGAAGCCCCTTGGATACGGTCTGCGCCATCTCGTCGGCGGCCGTGATCACCTTGGAGTTCATCTCGTAGGAGCGCTGCGCCGAGATCAGCTCGGTGATTTCCTTCACCGGGTCGACGTTCGAGCTCTCCAGGTAGTGGTGATAGATCTTGCCGAATCCCGGATCACCCGGCACCCCGACCACCGGAACGCCAGACGACAGCGTCTCCTTGTAGAGATTGCTGCCGAGCGGATCGAGGCCGGCTTCGTTGGCGAAATTGGCGAGCGTCAACCGGCCCAATTCGCGCGGCGTGATCTCGCCGTCCAATTTCGCGAACACCTGTCCGGATTCGTTGACGGTGACTTCCACCGTGCCCTGGGGAATCAGGATCGCGGGATCGACATTGTAGCCGTCCGCCGTCACCAGTTGTCCATCGGCGTTGGTGTTGAACGCCCCCGCACGGGTGTAAAGCGTCTCGCCATTGGGCCCCACGACTTGAAACCATCCGCGGCCGTTGACCGCCAGATCGTAAGGATTGCCGGTCTGGGTCAACGCGCCCTGCAGATGCAGCTTGCGCACCGCGGCGGAACGCACGCCGAGCCCGAGCTTGGCGCCTTCCGGCACCGCGCCCTCGCCGACCCGGTTCGGCACGCCCTGCATCCGATCGATCTGATAGAACAGATCGGTGAATTCGGCTCGCGCGCGCTTGTAGGACGTCGTGTTGATGTTGGCGATGTTGTTGGCGATGACCTCGACGTTGAGCTGCTGTGCGCTCATTCCGGTCGCCGCGATGGCAAGGGCTCTCATATCGAATTCCTCATATCGCCATTCGGCTGACTTCTTGATAGGCCTGCACGACCTTGTCGCGGACCGCGACGGCCATCTGCAAGGTTCGCTCGGCCGACATCATCGCTTCGACCACGCGCTGCGCCGAGACCTTGCCTTGCATCCCGGAGATCGACGCGGCCTCGCCGGCCTTCAGCGTTCCGATCGCATCGGCCGCGACCTGCTCCATCACCCCATCGAAGCCGATGGTCGGGGCACCGGCTTGCGGCAGAGCCGAGGCGGATCGCGCAACATCGGTCGTCTTGGAGAGCCCCCCGGGGCTGCTTACAATCGACGAAATCGTTTCGAGCATCACGCCCCCCTCAGCAGATCGATCGTCATCGAGACCATCGACCGCGTTTGTTTGATCACCTGCAGATTGGCCTCATAGGTGCGGTTGGTTTCCCGCATGTCGGCCATTTCGATCAGCATGTTGACGTTCGGCAGCTTGACGTAGCCGCTCTGGTCGGCCGCCGGATGGCCGGGCTGGTAGTCCAACCGGAACGGCGCGCGATCGACGCCGATGTCCTTGACCTTGACCACCGGGACGCCGGCCGCGCGATCCATCTCCGCGGTGAACGTCGTGGTCTTGCGCTGATAGGGCTCGGCTCCCGGCGAACGCCCGGTGGAGTTCGCGTTCGCCAGATTCTCCGACACCACGCGCAGCCTTGTCGACTGCGCCTCGAGCCCGGAACTGGCGATCTGGACGGACGCTTGCAACGGATCGATCATCGAGGTCTCCCGCTAGCCCTTGGTGCTGCTCATGAACATCCGCTGAAACGACTTCACGATCGCGGTGTTCAACGAATAGTCCCGGTTCACGTCGCCGGCCTTGAGCATCTCCTGCTCCAGGCTGACCGAATTGCCGGAGTGCACGATGTCCCAGCTGTCCTTCTCGCGGGTCTCGCCGGGATTCGCCGCGGTCCCGCTGGCGATGTGCATCGGCGAGGTGACCGCCACCGGGATCAGCTTGCCGTCGAGCAACTTGCTGAAGGACTCGATGTCCTTGGCTTGATAACCCGGCGTGTTGGCGTTGGCGACGTTCGAAGAGATCGTTGCCTGCCGCAGCGACAACCACTGCGCTTGCGATGATGCGACGTCGAAAAGATAGATCGGACCCACGGCAGCCTCGGCATGATCATTTTTGTAAACATGGTATACAAATTCAAACTTGTCCCAGGCTGATGCAGGTCGCGATTAGCAGCTCGACTCCAGTTTGAAATTGCAGCGGGATCTTTTCGCGCGGAATGTCGACGTGCAACCGATGCCGAACGCAGATGGCAGTGGCATTCAAGCTTAGTCGGCCTGGCGTTCAGGCGCCGGGCTTGGCACGACGCGAATGCAGGAAGTAGATGATCTCGGCGACCGGACGGAAGAACTCGGCGGGGATCACCCGATCGATCTCGGCGGCGTCATACATCGATCGCGCCAGCATCCTGTCTTCGACCACCGGCACGTTGTTCCGCTCGGCAATCTCCCGGATTTTCAACGCAATCAGATCCTGCCCCTTCGCCAGCACGGTGGGCGCCGCATCCTCGCCGTGCTGATACTTCAGCGCGATGGCGTAATGCGTGGGATTGGCGATCACCAACGTCGCCCGCGGCACCGCCGCGAGCATTCGCTTGCGCGCGCGGTCGCGGGCGATCGACCGCAGGCGCGATTTGACGATGGGATCGCCCTCGGCCTGACGGAATTCGTCCTTCAGCTCCTGCTTGGTCATGCGTAGGTCGCGACGCCAGTGGAAACGGGCCCACAGCAGATCCAGCGCGACCAGCACGATGGTCGCGATGCTGATCGCCGAAACCAGCCGCATCGCCGCCGCCAGAATCAGTTCCGGCACGGCGGTCGGATCGCTGAACAGTGCATTCACGGCCGTAGCCTCCTCAGCCCGCAAGACGATGGTCACGACAAGGCTAATGGCGATAAACTTGAACACGGACTTCGCGAACTCGACCCGGCCCTGGCCGCCGAAAATTCGTCCCCAGCCCTTGGCGATCGAAATCCGCGAGGCATCCGGGGCAATTCGCTCGAAGACGATCAGCGGCACATTTTGCAGAACCGAGGCCAGCACGCCCGCCACGGCGAGCACGATGACGATCGGCAACACCAGCCCCGCCGCGCTCGCGCCGACGGCGACCAGGAATTCGGTGGCATCCGCGGCGGTGCGAATACGTATGCCGGATGGATCGTCGATCATCCGGGCCAGCGTCGCCGTGAGATTGCGGACGTTGTCGACGGCGAGAAAACTCAGAATGAGCAGCAGCGCGATCATCGACGAGAAGATCGAGGCCTCGCGCGAAACCGGGATCTTGCCCTTCTCGACGGAGTCGCGGATCTTCTTTTCCGTCGGCTCTTCGGTCTTGCTCTCCTTGTCGGGACCCTCGGACACGATCGCAGGTCGTTAGGTGAAAACCGGCTGATCGGCCTCATCCGCGTTGAGTTCGATCTCGCCTCGGCCGGCCATCTCAAGCGCAAGGTCGGTGATGGTCCGACGCGCATCGAGGATTTCGCGTTGATGCGCCGGCACGCCGGTGGCCAGTTCGTGCTCGACCAGGCGGCGGGTCCGCGACGCCAGCGACGACAGAATGAGTTCGCGGAACGCCGCGTCGGTGCCCTTCAGCGCCGTCACCACCCGGTCGGTCGGCACCTGATCGAAGATCAGCATCCGCGCCTTGCCGGTCAGATTGACGATGTCGTCGAAGGTGAACAGCATCCCCTTGAGGATTTCCGCCGACTTCGGTCGGGATTCGGCGAGGCTCTGCAACGACTCTTCCATCTGCGTGCGTTCCATCTTGTTGATGATGTCGGCCATCCGCGGGTAAGTGTCGGACGCCAGGTTGCGCGCGAAATTGATCATGAAATCTTCATGCATGGTCTTTTCGATGATGGCCATCGCTTCTTCGACCACCGGCTTGAGACTTAGCATGCGGCGCATCAGGTCGTGGCGCATATCCGAAGGCAGGTGGCTCATCACCCGCGCGGCGCAGGCCGGCTTGACCCGCGACAGCACCAAGGCAGCGGTCTGCGGATGCTCCTTGAGCAGATAGTTGGCGAGCAGGCTTTCCGAGACGAACGAAATCCGCTCCCACACCGATTTCGTCTTGTTGCCCAGCACCTCCGATATGATGTCGGAGACCTCGTCCGGCGGCAGAACGCCGTTCAGCAATTTCTCGAGCTCGCCCACCGTGCCGAAAATGTTCGGTCCCGTCGAAAAGTGCTGGGCGAATTCCTCGATGATGGTTTCGAGCTCGGGCGTCGAGATCGGCTTCAGGTCCGCGGCGGCGCGGGTGACGATCTTGATCTCTTCGGGGTCGAACTCCTTCAGGATGCCGCCGGAAAGCTCGCGGCCCATCGCCAACAGCAGCACCGCGACCTTCTCGGTGCCGCGCAGCGGCTTCAGATCCGGACTGCCCTTGGCGGGCGCATTGAATGCCATTCCCAACGCTCGCTATGCTTCTGCGCCGGTGGTTCCCCCGACGATCTCCGTCAGCGACACGCCGAATCGCGAATTCTCGTCCTCCACGACCACCACCGCGCCCCGCGCAACGATGCGGCCGTTGACCACCACTTCGACCGGCTCGCCGACCCGATGATCCAGCGGGATCACCGCGCCGCGGCCAAGCTTCATCAAATCCGCGACCGGCATCGTCGCGGATCCGAGCAGCACTTGGACGGTCACCGGAATCCGCAGGATCGGCTCGAGATTGGTGAGCCGGTTGGTTTCCTCAACGGCGCGCGCCGCCAAATCAGCGAGCTTGCCGAACGACGCCGGGTCGGATTTGGGCGGCTCCGCCTCATTCGCAGCCGCTACGTTATTGAGGTTGGATTCAAACGGCTGGTTCATGTCACTTGCTCTCTCAGTAGCTCTGTTGTCGGCAGCTTACACACTGGTGATCGATGGTTCCGCGAAGCCGGGAGCTTTCGCCCGAACGTCAAGGGCGCCTCGCTCAGGCCGACCCGCGGGATGCGTCGCCGTGCACTTCGATATCCACGATCGCTTTGCGGGCCTGTTCGATCTTGTCCCCCAGCACGTTGACCAGCTGCCGTCCGTCGGCGCTGAACTCACGGACCATCAGCACCATGTCGTCGACGGCTTCGGTGGTCTTGCCGAGCACGGTGGCGAAGTCGCCCTGGTCGTTGCGCAGTCGCACCAGCTCGCGGTGCATCTTCGTCACCCGGATGCTGGTGAACAGCAACGCGGCCAGCAGCACAAGATCAACGAGATAGGATGCCATCGATGAATTCCCGCTTTTGATCCGCAGATTCCTTGACCTGCAGCGAATAGACACCGTTCAGCTGCCCAAGCTGGCACCAGAACAGCCGCTGATTGTTGCACTCAAGCCGCACCATCGTATTCGGCGTGGCATTGAGCTTGATCACCTGGCCGACGTGAAAGCCGGCGACCTCTCCGAGGGTGAACGGCCGTTCTTCGAGCACCGCTTTCAGCACCACCTCGGTGCGCTTGATCTCGCTGTGCAACTGCCGGCTCCAGTTCGGGTCGGTCGACGCCGACTCGCCGGTCACGATCTGCGACAGCGCCTGGCGGATCGGATTGAGCGCGGCGTGCGGAATCACGATGAACATCTCGCCGCCGCGGTCCAGCCCCTGCAGCAGGATGTTGGCGCACACCGCCATGTTGTTGAGCCGGCCGACCGCCAGATAGTCCATCCGGGTCTCGACGCGCTCCAGGGTGAAGTTGACGTCGGAGGCCCGCGAGAACGACGACTGCAGCGCCTTGCCGAAGCGCTCGAACAGCGCCTGCGCGACGTGCATCTCCACATTAGAGAACACCCGCGGCATGTCCAGCGGCGGCTCGGCGCCGTCGGCGCCGAACAGCAACTCGATCATGGTGTAGATGAAATCGCGATCGAAGCCGATCAGCACCCGGGCATCCCACGCCTGGGCATAGAACACCGCGGCGATGGCCTCTCCCTCGTAGCGATCGACGATGTCGGAAAGCCGGTCGCTGCCGACGCCGCTCAGCGAGAAATACGACTGCGAGGGCGACATCGACCGCAGCGCTTCCGCGCAAAGATTGGTCATCTGGTCGAAGATCACATGCAGCATCGGCATGCGCTCGACCGAAATCCCGGCGGCTCCGAGCAGCTGATCGGAAGCCTGCTCCGACTGCCCCGATTTGATCTCCACCACTACGCCCCCGCTCCCGCTCTCGCGGCTTGGTCCGGGGTTGCAGCCTTCGCCGCCCCGCCGGAGATCGTCTCGTTTTCCACCACGTCGATCGACGGCCGTTCGCCGGGCCCGATCATCTTGCGGCCATGTTCGATGGCGATCTGCGGCAGCGCGCCGTTCATGAATGCCAGCAGCGTCTGTTTGACGATGATGTACATCCGGCATTGCCGCTCGCGCACCGATTTGACCTTGGCGGCCAACGGCGCCACCAGGCCGTAGGACAGAAAGATGCCGGCGAAGGTTCCGACCAACGCCGAGCCGATGAAGCCGCCGAGCAACTTCGGCGACTGATCGAGCGCGCCCATCGCCTTGATCACGCCGAGCACCGCCGCCACGATCCCGAGCGCCGGCAGTCCCTCGGCGACCATCATCATCGAACTGTACGGCTTCAATTTGCTGCGGACGATGGTTTCGATCTCTTCGTCCATCAGCGCTTCGATCTCGTGAGGCCGGGCGCTGCCCATGATGATCAGCCGGAAATAGTCGCAGATGAAGCTCACCATCGCCTCGTTGGCCAACACGGTCGGAAAATTGCCGAAGATCTCCGACGAAGCGGGATCGTCGATGTGCCCTTCGACTTCGTTGCGGCCCTTGTTGCGCACCTCGCGCATCAGCGAATGCAACAGCCCGAGCAGATCGAGATAATGGCGCTGCTGCGGCACCGCCATGGTCAGCGCCTGCACCACGGCGACGCCGGTGTCGACCACCACCTTCCAGGGATTGGCTACGATATAGGTCCCGAGCGCCATGCCGCCGATGATGACGAACTCCCAGGGTTGCCAGATGACGCCGATGTGCCCGCCCATCGCGGCGAACCCACCAAGTAGGCTGGCGATGGTGATGAGAGAACCAAAGAGAATGCTCAAGCGCACGGCTCCGAATCAATGGACATCATCTGATTAGGCAGCGAATCTTGCACGAGGCTGACATCGGCCGCGCCGCCAGTTCCGCACAAGCTTGACCACCGACTCTCACGGTCGATTTCGTCCGGTGGATCTCGCCGCAAGGAACAGCTCTATGGTGTCAACCATCGCCAGCTATCAGCTGATCGCGAACAACATGGCGCGACCGCTGCAGCGGACCGCGATCAGCGTCGACACGCTGGCAAGCCCGCAAAACCTGAAACTCGGAAGATAGAAAATGCAATCAGCGCTCTACGTCAGTCTGTCGGCCCAGGTCTCGCTGGAAAAGCGCCTGGAGACCATCGCCAACAATATGGCGAACATGAAGACCACCGCGTTCCGCGCCGACGCGGTGAAGTTCGAAACCGCGCTGTCGCGCGCCGCGTCGCAACCGGTCGCGTTCGCGACCCCGGGCGACAATTTCATCTCGCGCGCCGCCGGCAGCGTGACGCAGACCGGAAACAATCTCGACGTCGCGGTGGTCGGCAACAGCTGGATGGGATTCACCGGCCCGTCGGGGCCGGTCTATACGCGCGACGGCCGGATGCAAATCAGCAGCACCGGCGAGTTGCAGACCATCACCGGCTATCCGGTGCTCGACGCCGGCGGCACCCCGATCATCGTCGATCCCGACGCCGGTCCGTTGACGATCTCGCGCAATGGCACCATTTCGCAGGGCACCAACGAGGTCGGCATGCTCGGCTTGTTCGAGATTGCCGCCGACGCCAAACTGGCACGGTTCGCCAATTCCGGGGTGGTGCCGGATCGCGGCGCGACCGCGGTGGTGGATTTCATCAACACCGGCTTCCAGCAGGGTTACGTCGAAGGCTCCAACGTCGATCCGTTGTCGGAAATGACGCAGCTGATGACCGCGACCCGCGCCTTCCAGAGTGTCAGCTCGCTGATCGAGAGCTCGGAGGGCACGATGCAGAACGCCATTCGCACGCTCGGCGAGCCGTCGAAGAGCTAGCGATAGGCCGCAACAGGTGAGACTGAGATGAACGCGCTTGAACGACTCGAATCCACGCTGGTGGCGCTGCGCCAGGACGTGCCGACGGTGCGGCTTGGCGGCGTCGTCTCCGAAGTCACCCCGACCTACTATCGGGTGGCGGGCTTGTCACGCTACGTCCGGCTCGGCGAACTGATCGGACTCGACGTCGACAACCAGATCCAGCTCGGCGAAGTGGTTCGCATCGACGGCACGGGGGTCACCGCCAAGCCGTTCGATTCGCACGTCGCGGCGGGTCTCGGACTGGTGGCTTATCGCTTGCCGCCGAAAACCCTGTCGCCGCACCCGAGCTGGAAAGGCCGGGTGGTCAACGCGCTCGGCGAACCGCTCGATGACGCAGGGGTGCTGCAGGCCGGCGAGCGGGTGATGTCGACCGACGCCAATCCGCCGCCGGCGATGAGCCGCACGCGGGTGCAGGCGCCGCTGCACACCGGGGTGCGCGTCGTCGACCTGTTCACGCCGCTCTGCATCGGGCAGCGGATCGGCATCTTTGCAGGGTCCGGCGTCGGCAAGACCACGCTGCTGTCGATGCTGGCGCAGAGCTCGGGATTCGACACCGTGGTCACCGCGCTGGTCGGCGAGCGCGGCCGCGAGGTGCGCGAATTTTTGGAAGAGGCGCTGGTCCACCATCGCTCCCGGGCGATCACCGTGGTCTCCACCAGCGACGAGAGCCCGATGATGCGGCGGCTCGCCGCCAAGACCGCGACGACGATTGCCGAGTACTTCCGCGACCGCGGCGAGTCGGTGCTGTTGATCGTCGATTCGGTCACCCGGTTTGCTCATGCCGCGCGCGAGGTCGCGCTGGCGACCGGGGAGCCTGCGATCGCGCGCGGTTATGCCCCGAGCGTGTTCAGCGAACTGCCCCGGCTGCTCGAGCGCTCCGGTCCCGGGCTCGACGGCCAAGGCTCGATCACCGGGATCTTCGCCGTGCTGGTCGACGGCGACGATCACAACGAGCCGGTGGCGGACACCGTGCGCAGCACCCTCGACGGCCACATCGTGCTTGATCGCGAGGTGGCGGATCAGGGGCGCTATCCCGCCATCAACGTGCTGGCGTCGGTGTCGCGGCTGGCGCAACACGTCTGGTCGCCGGAGGAGCGCAATCTGGTCCGCAAGCTGCGCGCGATGATTGCGCGTTTCGAGGATACCCGCGATCTTCGGCTGATGGGCGGCTATCAGCCCGGCCGCGACAACGAGCTCGATCAGGCGGTGCAGTTGGTGCCGAAGATTTACGAGGTGATGCAGCAGGCGCCGTCGGATCCGGCGTGCGGCGAACCGTTCCAGGAACTGCTGGCGGTGATCAAGACCGCGATCGCCTGACCGCGGCACTCGCGCGGGGGAGAAAGTCCTTTGCCGCCTGGAGGAATGCCGTCGCGGCAAGCGCCGCCGCGCCTCTCCAGAAACAGCTCGGGCCCCGGTCGCGTCCGCGACCGGGGCCCAGCTTCGTTGTCGTCGCATCCGCCGGCCCTGGCCGGCGGAGTAAGTGCCGATCGCCTCAGCTGGCGGTGGCGGTCGCCAGCAGCGAGCCGGCATCGGTGTTGCTGGGTGCCCTCCGCAGCAGCTTCTTCCAGCGCCATAGCGACGCCACCATGATCACCACGCCGAGCGTCAGCATGATGATGGAAATTCCCGCATTGAACAGGTTGTAGCCCTTCGCAGCCGGGTTCAGGTAGACGTTGCTGATCATCCAATAGCCCGCATAGTTCACCGTCACGTAGAGATAGGCGAGCGGCACCAGGCAGGTCAGCATGTAGATCCGCTTCTGGGCGAGGCGCAGGATGATGGTGGCGCCGACCATCAGGCCGATCGAGGCCATCAGCTGGTTCGACACACCGAACAACGTCCACACCGAGTTGATGTCGCCGGAGTTCAACAGGTAGCCCCACAGCAGGCAGGCGAGCAGGCTGGCACCGAGCGCGCCCGGCATCCAGTCGAGCCGCTTGAACGGCTTGTACACTTCGCCGGCGAGATCCTGGATCAGGTAGCGGGCGACGCGGGTGCCGGAGTCGACGGCGGTCAGGATGAACACCGCTTCGAACATCACCACGAACTGGAAGAAGTACGAGGCGAGGTGCGTGAACCACGGCAGCTTGGTGAAGATCTCCGTCATGCCGACGGCGAGCGTCACGGCGCCGCCGGTGCGGCCGTAGAGATCCATGCCGATCTCCTGGCTGAGCCGCGGCAGGTCAACAACCGTCATGCCGAGCGCCTGGAACACCGCCGGCGAGGCGTTGATGGCGAAGTAGTCCGCCGGGTGCAGCACGGTGGCGGCAATCAGCGCCATCACGCCGACCACGCATTCCGCCAGCATCGCGCCGAATGCCACCGGCAGGATGTCGCTCCACTTGTCGACCAGCTTCGGCGTGGTGCCGGAGCCGATGAAGGCATGGAAACCGGAGATCGCGCCGCAGGCGATGGTGATGGAGATGAAGGGCCACACCGGGCCGCCGATCACCGGGCCACCGCCATGGATGAAGTCGGTCAACGCCGGGAACTGCACCACCGGGTTGATGAACACCACGCCGACGATCAGCGCACCGAACACCCCGATCTTCATGAAGCTCGACAGATAACCGCGCGGCGTCAGCAGCAACCACACCGGCAGAGCGGTGGCGAAGAACGCATAGGCCGGGATGGCGAGCGATACCGTCCGCTCATGCACGGTCAGCCAGTCGCCCAGCATGGTGCCCTGCAGATAGGGCCCGATGAACACGGCAGCGATGATCGCGAACACCCCGAAATAGGTGGCGCCTTTGGAACGTCCGGTGAGCTTCTCGTAAGTTCCCACCGCCATCGCAATCGGAATGGTCATCAGCACCGCGAAGGTGCCCCAGGCGTTGCGTTCCAGCGCATGCACCACGACCATGGACAATCCGGCCATCGTGATGGTGATGATGAACAGCATCGCGATCCCGGTGCACCAACCGGCGACCGGACCGAGCTCGGCTTTGGCCACTTCGGAGAGCGACTGCCCGCGATACTTCATCGAGGCGAACAGCACCACGGTGTCGTGCACCGCGCCGCCGATACACGCACCGATCAGCAGCCACAGGAAGCCCGGCAGATAGCCGAACTGGGCGGCAAGCACCGGCCCCACCAGCGGGCCAGCCGCCGCGATCGCGGCGAAATGCTGACCGGCATTCACCCATTTCCGGGTCGGGACGAAATTGCGTCCGTCCTTCATGGAATGGGCGGGGGTGACTTGTCCGTCGTCCGCCTGCAACACCTTGCGAACGAAGAAGATGCCGTAGAAGCGATAGCAGATCGTCAGAACGCAGATCGTTCCTATGACGAATGGTAGGGCGTGGATCATGGCTGCTCTCCTTTTGAAGATGCGGCACCCTAGTCCACGCAATTGCGCCCGGAACGGCGGTTCGGAAGAACGGCTGCATGCTTCGCCGAGCGGCGGCCCGTCGGCGCTGAGCGGCGACGGCGACGGCGGACGCGGTGCCTTACGGAGTGGCAGAACCGGTCGGACCGAACTATCGTGCGGCAACGCTCAGGAACCCCGCCATGCTGCCTTTCGTGTTGATCGAACGCCTATCCATGACGCTGGATCGCCTGACCATGACGTTGCAGCTGCTGCAACAGACCTGCGTCTATCTCGTCATCGCCTACCTGCTCAGCCGCACGCCGCTGTTCATTCCGCTGATGAACGTCACTGTTCGCCCTTCGCACAAAGCCGCGGCGTATGTCGTCTTCTCGATGTTCTGCATTTTGGGCACCTATTTCGGCCTGCAGTTCGACGATTCCATCGCCAACACGCGGGCGATCGGCGCCGTTCTCGGCGGCCTGTTCGGCGGGCCGTCGGTCGGGCTGGCGGTCGGGCTGACCGGCGGCCTGCACCGCTACACGCTGGGCGGCCCCACCGACGTCGCCTGCGCGATTTCCACCATTTCCGAAGGGCTGATCGGCGGCCTGGTGCACCGCCACTATGTCGGACGCCAGCAATTCGACCGGCTGTTCGACCCCTGGCGGGTGGCGCTGGTGACCTTTGTTGCCGAAGTGATGCAGATGGCGATCATCCTGCTGATCACCCGGCCGTTCGAGGTCGCCTGGTCGGTGGTGGACCATGTCGCGCTGCCGATGTGGATCGCCAACACCCTCGGCGCCGGGTTTTTCATGCGCATCCTGCAGGAACGACGGATGCTGCTTGAACGGCAGTCCAGCGTGTTCTCGGCCAAGGCTTTGAAGATCGCGGCGCGCGCCGAGGGCATTCTGCGCAACGGCTTCAATGAGGACACCACCAAGCTGATTTCCCGCATCATCTACGAGGAAACCGGGGTCGGTGCGGTGTCGATCACCGATCGCGACAAAATCCTGGCCTTCATCGGGATCGGCGACGACCACCATCTGCCGGGCACGCCGATCGCATCCGAGCAAACCCTGGAAGCCATCGACCACAACCAGGTGGTGTACGCCGACGGCAACGAAACCGATTATCACTGTTCGCTCAGCCCGACCTGCCCGCTCGGCGCGACGCTGGTGATCCCGTTGCTCGGCGAGGACGAACAAGTGATCGGCACCATCAAGCTCTACGAGCCGCGCAACAAGCTGTTCTCCAAGATCAATCGCACGCTCGGCGAGGGGCTGGCGCGGCTGTTCTCCACCCAGATTCTGGCCGGCCGCTACGATGAGAAGAAGCAGCTGTTGGCGCGCTCCGAGATCAAGCTGTTGCACGCGCAGATCAACCCGCACTTCCTGTTCAACACGCTGAACGTGCTGTCGTCGATCATCCGCACGGATCCCGAGCGGGCCCGCGAGCTGGTGCTGCACCTGTCGACTTTCTTTCGCAAGAACCTCAAGCGCCCCACCGAGGAAGCGACGCTGGGCGACGAAATCGATCACGTGAACGCCTATCTGCAGATCGAACTTGCCCGTTTTGCCGACCGCCTCTCGGTGGAATTCGACGTGCCCGAGGCTCTGCGTAGCGTCGCCCTTCCGGCTTTCTCGCTGCAGTTGATCGTGGAGAACGCCATCAAGCACGGCATCGCGCATATGCTCGAAGGGGGCGTGGTGCGGATCGTGGCCAAGGAGGTCGAGGGAGTGTTGCTGTTGTCGGTGGAAGACAATGCCGGATTGTACGGCAACCATGAACACGGCGACGGGTTGGGCATGAACCTGGTGGACCGGCGGATCCGCAACCGCTACGGCGACGGCTACGGCCTCGACGTCAGCTGTGAGCCTGAAATCAGGACGCGCGTCACCATGCGGGTGCCCATGCAATTGGTGGCGGCATGATACGGGCATTGATCGTCGACGACGAGCCGCCGGCTCTCGGCGAACTGCGTGTGCTGCTGAACGAGGCCGGCGACATCGACATCGTCGGCGAGGCCGGCAACGCGGTGGAGGCGATCGCCGCGATCAACCGGCTGCAGCCCGAGGTGGTGTTCCTCGACATCCAGATGCCGCGCATCAGCGGGTTGGAAATGCTCGCCATGCTCGATCCGGCGCATGCCCCGCGCATCGTGTTTCTCACTGCGCATGACGACTACGCGGTGCAGGCCTTCGAAGAGAACGCTTTCGACTACCTGCTGAAGCCGGTCGATCCGCTGCGGCTGGGCAAGACTCTGCAACGGCTGCAGCGCGACCGCGCCCCGCAGGACGTCGGTTCGCTGAAGAGCGCCCATCCGTTGCGACAGATCCCCTGCGCCGGACAGAATAGGATTTCGCTGTTGCGGGTGGAGGACGTCGAATATGTGGCGTCGCGGGCCAGCGGCGTGTTCGTGGTCGGCGAGGACGGCAAGGAGCGCTTCACCGAGCTGTCGCTACGCACCCTGGAGGAACGCACCAGCATGTTCCAATGTCACCGGCAGTATCTGGTGAACCTCGACCGCATCAAGGAGCTGCGTTTCGAGGAAGGTGGGCTCGGACATATCTTGACGCTGGCCGGCCGCTCGGTGCCGGTCAGCCGACGGTTTCTCTCCGTGCTCAAGGAGAAGCTCGGCATCGGTTGACGCGGGCTTGCTGCGGAAGGCAAGCGCTTCGAGTTCGCCTATCGCTTTGGTCGGCACGCAAGCTTCACCCGGCGCGAGCGCGCGCGCTCAACGTCCCCATTTCAGGGTCAGACCGGCATCGCCGGGAAAGCCGCCGGGGAAGTCGAGGATCTGGGCGGTCAGGCCGAACCCCTGCGGTTTCAATTCGCGCTGCCAGCGTTCGAACACGTCGGCGGCCTCGCCGATCAAGGTTTCCGGCCAGCTCGGATCCATCGCATTGATCGCGCGTCCGCGGTCGCTGCACAGCTCCGACGGAAACCGGATCAACAGCAATTCTCGCGCGCCGCGCTGGGCCGCCTGGCGGGCGCGCGCGATCAAGGCGTCCCAACTCGCCTGGTCGAGCGCCTTCTGCTGTAGCGCGGTGACCAGCGCGCGCCGCGCTTCGCCCGCCATCCGCTCCGCCGCCGCGCGCTGCGCGCGTTCGGCCTCCTCGGCGGCGGTGGCCAGAAAGTCGAATTCCGAGGCGCTCGGTCCGACGACGACCTCCTTGCGCGCCACCGCGGGCGGAGCTGCCGTCCGCGGCACAAACGAAACATCAGTGCTGATCACGTCATAAGCCGACATCTTATTTCTCCATGTCACTCTCTCAACCAGGCGGCTTCTCCAGCCGTCAAAATCCGTCGTGGCGGGCGTCGATCAGCAAGGTCGTCACGGCTCTCGTTGCCGGCATCTTCGACGTCGCGATGCGCGGCGGCCCTGCCCGCCCAAAACCCTTACGTCGCCACCAGGCCCTTGCTGCGGAACAGCTCACGGGTGCGTTCGAGCAGCTCGGGGGACGGCGGCGGGGTGTCGGCCAGCCGATACGGCGTGCCGACGTCGGCCCATTTGAACGCGCCCATGTTGTGGAACGGCAGCACGTCGACACGTTCGACATTGCCGAGGTCGCGCGCGAAGCAAGCTAAGCCTTCGATCTCGTCGAATTTGTCGGTGAGGCCGGGCACCAGCACGTAGCGCAGCCAGACCGGCTTCTGCATCGCCGCGAGCCGGCGGGCGAACACCAGCGTCGGCTCCAGCGCGACCCCGGTGAGGTTTTGGTAAGTCGCCTCGCTGAACGCCTTGATGTCGAGCAACACCAGATCGACGTCGGCCAACAGATAGTCATCGGCGTGGGCGCCGAGAAAGCCCGCGGTGTCGAGCGCGGTGTGCAGCCCCATCTCCTTGCAGCCGCGCAGGATGGCGTGGGTGAAGTCCGGCTGCACCAACGGCTCGCCGCCGCTCAGCGTCACGCCGCCATGGGCGTGCATCAGGAACTTGGTGTAGGCGGCGATGTCGCGCAGCACGTCGCGCGAATTGCTCGGCTTGCCGTGATGCATGTGCCAGGAATCGGGATTGTGGCAGTACTGGCAGCGCAGCAGGCAACCCGCCAGGAACAGCACGTAGCGAATCCCGGGACCGTCGACGGCGCCGCCGATCTCGGTGGAATGCACCCAGCCCGAGATGGCCGGACGCACGGCGCGCAAACCCGAAGGTTTGCGCGCCGCGGTGGCGTAACCGGCGTTGGCCTGGTCAGTGTACACTATGGAAGGTCCGAGAGATGACGTCGAGCTGCTGCTCGCGCGTCAGTTTGGTGAAGTTCACCGCGTAGCCGGAGACCCGGATGGTGAGCTGCGGATAGAGCTCGGGATGATCCATCGCGTGCAGCAGCGTCTCGCGGTCGAACACGTTGACGTTGATGTGGTGGCCGCCTTGCGCGAAGTAACCGTCGAGCAGGCCGGTCAGATTGTCGACGCGGTCGGCTTCGCCGGCCCCCAGCGCCGAGGGCACGATGGTGAAGGTGTAGGAGATGCCGTCCTGCGAATGCGCGTAGGGCAGTTTCGCCACCGAAGCCATCGAGGCCACCGCGCCCTTGACGTCGCGGCGATGCATCGGGTTGGCGCCCGGCGCGAACGGCTCACCGGCCTTGCGGCCGTCCGGGGTGTTGCCGGTCTTCTTGCCGTACACCACGTTGGAAGTGATGGTCAAAACCGACATGGTGGCGACCGAGTTGCGATAGGTCTTCTGCTTGCGCAGCCGCTCCATGAACTCCTTGACCAGCCAGATCGCGATCTCGTCGACGCGGTCGTCATTGTTGCCGAACGCCGGATACTCGCCTTCGATCGCGAAGTCGGTGGCAAGCCCGCGGGCGTCGCGGATCACCTTGACCTTGGCGTGCTTGATCGCCGACAGGCTGTCGGCGGCCACCGACAGACCGGCGATGCCGCAGGCCATGGTGCGCAGGATGTCGCGGTCGTGCAGCGCCATCTCGATCCGCTCGTACATGTACTTGTCGTGGCAGTAGTGGATGGCGTTGAGCGCGCCGATATAGGTCTTGGCGAGCCAGTCCATCATCGGGCCGAGCTTGGCTTTCACATCATCATAGTCGAGCACGTCGCCGGTCACCGGCGACAAGGTCGGGCCGATCTGTTCGCCGGACAGTTCGTCGCGGCCGCCGTTGATGGCGTACAGCATGGTCTTGGCGAGGTTGGCGCGGGCGCCGAAGAACTGCATCTGCTTGCCGATCCGCATCGCGGAGACGCAGCAGGCAATGCCGTAATCGTCGCCCCAATAGGCCCGCATCAGATCGTCGTTCTCGTACTGGATCGACGAGGTGCGGATCGAGGTCAGCGCGCAGTAGTCCTTGAAGCCCTGCGGCAGGTAGTCCGACCACAGCACGGTGAGGTTGGGCTCCGGCGCCGGGCCGAGCGTCTCCAGCGTGTGCAGGAAGCGGAAGCTCGACTTGGTCACCAGCGCGCGGCCGTCCAGCCCCATGCCGCCGATCGATTCGGTGACCCAGGTCGGATCGCCGGAGAACAGCGCGTCGTATTCCGGGGTGCGCAGGAAGCGCACGATGCGCAGCTTCATGACGAAGTGATCGACCAGCTCCTGGGCGGTGGCTTCGTCGAGCACGCCTTCGGCGATGTCGCGCTCGACGTAGATGTCGATGAAGTTCGACACCCGGCCGAGCGACATCGCGGCGCCATTGGATTCCTTCACCGCGGCGAGATAGGCGAAATAGGTCCACTGGATCGCCTCGCGGGCGTTCAGCGCCGGCTTGGCGAGGTCGAAGCCGTAGGCCTTCGCCATCACCACCAGTTCCTTCAACGCGCGGATCTGCTCGGCGATCTCCTCGCGCTGCCGCAGCACGGCGTCGTCGAGCGAGTCGAGTTCGAGGCTGGCGGCTTGCGCCTTCTTGTCCTCGATCAGCCGGGCCACGCCGTACAGCGCGACGCGGCGATAGTCGCCGATGATGCGGCCGCGGCCGTAGGCGTCGGGCAGCCCGGTGATGATGCCGGACTTGCGGCACTTCACCGCGTCGGGCGAATAGACGTCGAACACCGCGTCGTTATGGGTCTTGCGGATGCCGGGGAAGATCTTCTCGAAGCTCGGATCGGCTTTGAGGCCGTAGGCTTCGAGCCCGTTCTTCACCATGCGCCAGCCGCCGAACGGCATGATCGCGCGCTTCAACGGCGCGTCGGTCTGCAGGCCGACGATCTGTTCGAGCTCGCGGTCGATGTAGCCCGCGCCATGCGCCACGATCGAGGAGAACGTCTTGCTGTCGACGTCGAGCACGCCGCCGTGGTCGCGCTCGAGCTGCAACAGATCCTTCAGCTTGGCCCACAGCGCCTGAGTGCGCGCGGTCGCCGGCACCAGGAACGACGCATCCCCCACCCACGGCGTGACGTTCTTCTGGATGAAATCACGAACGTCGATCTCGCGGGTCCAGTTGCCGGTTTCGAAATCACGCCACGGATCGCTCGGGATTGCGTCGAACGCTTCGCCGATCGGGTTCTGCACTTGGATGTTCATGATGTGACCTCTCTGGATGAAATGTCGGGAAAGTCTTTGTCTCGTCGTCGCGCACGCCGCGGGCAGCTGTTGAAAGTGCCTGGGCTTGCTCACTCGGCAGCCTGCGCGGCGGCCGGCCGGTTGTCGGCGTCGCGGGCGGCGGCTTGGATCGCGGTGAGCGCGATGGTGTAGACGATGTCGTCGACCAGCGCGCCGCGCGACAGGTCGTTGACCGGCTTGCGCAGGCCCTGCAGCATCGGGCCGACCGAGATGACGTTGGCCGAGCGCTGCACCGCCTTGTAGGTGGTGTTGCCGGTGTTGAGGTCGGGGAAGATGAAGACGTTGGCGCGGCCGTCGAGCGGGCCGCCCGGCGCCTTCTGCCGGCCGACGCTTTCCACCGTGGCGGCGTCGTATTGGATCGGGCCGTCGACGATCAGATCCGGGCGCAGCGCCCGCACCTTGTCGGTGGCGCGGCGCACCTTGTCGACGTCTTCGCCGGCGCCGGACGCGCCGGTCGAATACGAGATCATCGCCACCCGCGGCTCGATGCCGAACGCCGCGGCGGAGTCGGCGGACTGGATCGCGATCTCGGCGAGTTCGTCGGCGGTCGGATCCGGGTTGATCGCGCAATCGCCATAGACCAGCACCTGATCCGGCATCAGCATGAAGAACACGCTGGAGACGATGCTGGAGCCCGGCGCGGTCTTGATCAGCTGCAGCGCCGGACGCACCGTCGAGGCGGTGGTGTGAATGGCGCCGGACACCAGCCCGTCGACGTCGTCTTCCGCCAACATCATGGTGCCGAGCACCACGGCATCTTCCAGCATGATCTCGGCCTGCAGCTTGGTGAGGCCCTTGGCCTTGCGCCGCTCCACCAGCGGCGCGACGTAGCGGCTGCGCTGCTGCTCGGCGTCGACGATCTCGATGTCGTCCGGCAGGTCGATGCCGTGCGCCGCGGCAACCTCGCGGATGCGGTCCGGCGCGCCCAGCAGCACGCAGCGGGCGATGCGCTTCTCGGCGCAGATCGCGGCGGCGCGGATGGTGCGCGGCTCTTCGCCCTCGGGCAGCACGATGCGGCGGCTCGCCGCACGCGCGCGCTCGACCAGGCGATGCCGGAACACCGGCGGCGGCATCAAGCCGTCGACCGGCAGGTTGAGACGATCCGCCAACGGCGCGGTGTCGACCTGCTCGGCGATGAACGAGATCACCCGCTCCATGCGGTCGGCATCGGCGCGGTTGACGTGCGCCGACAGGTTGGCGAGCTTCGAGGCGGTGATGAACGTATCATCCTCGGTGCAGAGCAGCGCCAGCCGATCGAGCGGCGCCGCCGCCAGCACCGCCGCGACCTCGGGCGCCGGCCGTCCGCCGCAGGTGAACACGAAGCCGGCCAGTGGCATGCCGCGTTGCGCGACTAACGCTGTTGCGAGGATGGCGTCGCTGCGATCGGCCGGCGTCACCACCAGGGTTCCGGGCCGCAGATCGCCGAGCAGCTTCTCCGCCGAGCGCGCGGCGACCACCACGGTCTGCACCCGCGAGCTCTCGATGTCGCCGCGGTTGAGGATGCTCAGCCCAAGATCCTCGGCGATGTCGATCAGCCGCGGCGCCCGCAGATGCGCGGCGCTCGGCACCGCGGCGAGAATCCGCACCGGCGTCGCCGAGCCCTTCAGCGTCAGCGCGCCGAGCGCGGACAACGCCGTCGCCGCCGCGGCATCGGCGCAGCGGTTGATCAACAGGCCCGCGATCGGCCGGCGGCCGTCGTCGCCATATTGCTCGGCGGCGGCGGCGGCCTTCGCGGCCAGCGCCGCCGCACTGTGCGCGCCGCCGGCCAACACCGGAATGAGATCGGCGCCGAGCGAGCGGATGATCTCGATGTTGAGCCGCGTGGCGATCTGGAAATCGACGTCGGGGATCAGCCCCTCGACGATCACCACGTCGCAATCGGCGCGCACGGTTTCCACCATCGACACCACTTCTTCCATCAGCCCGCCGAGCTGGCCGGAGCGCACCATCTCGGCGGCGTGGTCGAACGCGATCGGATCCGGCGCGGCGACGCCGCACAGAGTGCGGGCAAAATGCGGCGCGAGATCGAGATCGCCGGCATGCGCCTCGGGCTGCGCGACCGGCTTGACCACGCCGACC
The DNA here is from genome assembly GCF_000013745.1 of Rhodopseudomonas palustris BisB18. Lineage (GTDB taxonomy): Bacteria > Pseudomonadota > Alphaproteobacteria > Rhizobiales > Xanthobacteraceae > Rhodopseudomonas_A > Rhodopseudomonas_A palustris_F. The sequence goes on along the minus strand of NC_007925.1, from coordinate 1,181,543 downwards.
CGCACGCCGGTGAGTTGCAGGGCCCTGACCAGACCCAGCATCACGGAGGTGAGCCCCGCGTCGCGGGACACCGGAACGAGATAGAAGGTGCGATGGCGGGGGAGCGTGTTCATGGCAGTCATCCGGTGATCGATCGACGAGCGACAGTGCTGGGCGCCTGAGCGATCAGGCGAAGTGAAGGTCGTGGGACTGCGCGGCAACGCCGGTCGCGGGAAAAATCCCGACCAGGGTCGCGGCGTCGTTGGCGATCAGGCCTTCTTCATCGGTGGGAATGACCACGGCGGTCGGCCGCCGGCTGCGGCTGATCCGGCCGGAACGGCCGCCGAACATCCGCTCATTGGCCTCGCGGTTCAGCGTGAAGCCGAACACCCGCAGGCTCTCGATGGTCTTGGCGCGGATCAGCGCCGAGTTCTCGCCGATGCCGCCGGTGAACACCAAGGCGTCGAAATTATCCAGCGAGGCGGCGAGCCCGCCGATGTGGCGCGCCAGCCGGTGCACGAACACGTCGAGCGCCAGGATGGCGCCGGCGTGGCCGGATTTGGCGGCCTGCTCCAGCGTGCGGCAGTCGCTCGACAGTTCGGAAATGCCGAGCAGCCCGCTTTCTTTATTGAGCATGGCGTCGACCTCGTCGAGGCTCAGCCGCGCGGTGCGGGCGATATGCGCCACCGCGCCGAAGTCGATGTCGCCGCAGCGGGTGCCCATCACCAGGCCCTCGATCGGGGTCATCCCCATGGTGGTGTCGACGCTCTCGCCGTTGCTGACCGCGGTCGCCGAGGCGCCGTTGCCGAGATGCGCGATGACGATGCCATGATCCTGCGGATCGAGCCGCAGCAGCTCGACCGCCTGGCGGGCGACGTAGCGATGCGAGGTGCCGTGGAAGCCGTAACGCCGCACGCCGAAGTCGCGATAGAGGTGCTGCGGGATCGCGTAGGTGAATGCCGCGCACGGCATGGTCTGATGGAACGCGGTGTCGAACACCACCACCTGCGGCACCGACGGCAACCCTTGCGAGCAGGCGCGGATGCCGAGCAGATTGGCCGGGCCGTGCAGCGGCGCCAGCGCCGACACCGCCTCGATGTCGGCGAGAACTTCCGGCGTCACCAAAGCGGACGCGGTGAAGCGCTCGCCGCCGTGCACGACGCGATGCCCGACCACGACGATGCGATCGAGCAGGCTTTGCTCGTCGAGATAACGCAGGATCGCCGCCAGCGCCGCGTCATGGGCGCCGCCGTGCAGCGAATTGCTGGTCTTGGTCTCGCCGGACTTGATCACCAGCCTCGCCTCGGCAAGCCCGAGACATTCCGCCAAACCGCTCGCCAGCGGCGCGCCGCCGAGCGCGGGAATCACCGCGAATTTGAGCGACGAGGATCCGCAATTGATCACCAGGACGAGTTGCGACGTATAGGCCATGGGTTCGATCTCGCTGCTTGCGACTGCGTTGATCGAACCTAGCGCAGGACATTGCGGCCCGAACCGCGGTTCCGGCGAACGGCAGAATGCCTCGCCGAACGGCGGTCTGCTGGCTTTGAGCGGCGGGCTGAACGGCACCAGCGGGGGCGCCGACGAGCGGCCCGACGCGACCACCACCAACCTAGAGTACAGCAGCGCGACGGTTTCCCGCGACTCGTGGCACGATGCCGTCTCTTCGAATCGTCATCCTGCCCGAGCTATTTTGCCCGATCCGTCGATCGCTTTTTCAGCGAGGCTCGTAGGCCTCACACGCTATGCGTGCTCGGTGAGCACGGCCACGTCGTCGGCATAGATCAGCGGCGCGTCGGTGGCCGCCTGCAATTCGTCGCGGGTCAGCCCCTCGGCGATGCCGCGGACGATGAAGCCGCGCGACGGATCGACATCGATGATCGCCATATCGGTGTAGATGTTGGTGACGACGCCAAGCCCGGTCAGCGGGTAACTACACGCCTTCATCAACTTGGGCGCACCGTCCCGCGCCAGATGCTCCATCACCACGATGACGCGGCGGGAGCCCGCCACCAGATCCATCGCGCCGCCGATGCCCGGAATGTCGTCCTTGGCGCCGGTCGACCAGCTGGCGATATCGCCGTTCATCGCCACCTGGAACGCGCCCAAAATGGTGGCGTCGAGATGGCCGCCGCGCATCATCGCGAACGACAGCGACTGATCGACGATCGAGGCACCCAGGATCAGCTGCACGTGCTGCTTGCTGGCGTTGATCAGATCGTCGTCGCCGGGCAGGCCGGGCTGCAGGCCTTCGAGGCCGAGAATGCCGTTCTCGCTGTGCAGCACCACCTCTTTCTTCGGGTCGAGATATTTCGGCACCAGCGTCGGGATGCCGAGGCCGATATTGATGTAGCTGCCGGGGGCGATGTCCTGCGCCGTCAGCTGCGCGACGCGATCGCGGCTCAGTTTCTTGGCTGCGGCCATCTCAAGCATCCTTCCGTACGACGCGACTGACGAAGATTCCGGGGGTGACCACGGATTCCGGCGGGATGGTTCCCAACGGGACGATGTCGTCGACCTGGGCGATCGTGGTCTTGGCGGCCATGCACATCACCGGCCCAAAGCCGCGCGCCGCGAGCCGATAGGTGAGATTGCCCCAGCGATCGGCGTGATAGGCCTTCACCAGCGCGAAGTCGGCCGCCAGCGGCTGCTCCAGCAGATAGCCCTTGCCGTCGACCACGCGCTGCTCCTTGCCGTCGGCGATCGTGGTGCCGTAGCCGGTCGGGGTGAAGAACGGCCCGAGCCCGGCGCCAGCGGCGCGCATCCGCTCCAGCAAGGTGCCCTGCGGCACCAACTCCAGCTCGATGCGGCCGGCGCGGTACAACTCCGTGAACACCACCGAGCCCGACGATTTCGGATAGGAGCAGACGATCTTGCGCACCCGCCCGAGTTCGAGCAGACGCGCCAGACCGACGCGTTCGGTGCCGGCATTGTTGCTGATGATCGTGAGATCACCCGCGCCGTGGGCGATCAACGCGTCGATCAGTTCGCGCGGCAGGCCGGAATCACCGAAGCCGGTGATCATCACCGAGGCGCCATCGCTGATCGGCGCGACGGCGTCGGCCAGGGACGAAGCTATCTTGTTGATCATGTCGCGGCCTCGGTCGAGGGCTTGGCGGGACCCGCCGGTGGGAAATGTCCGACGTGCGATGCGCCGGGGCTGCGTTCGGCCGGTGCGTGGCCGATATAGCGTTCGTGCAACAAGCGGGCCGGCAGGCCGAGCAGCATGATGACGGTGCCGGTGACCATGCCGACGGCAATGATGTAGAAGCCGAGCGCGAAGTCGCCGGTGGCCTGCTGGGTCCAGCCGATGATGTTCGGCGCGGTGAGGCCGCCGCATTGCCCGATGCTGCTGATCAGCGCGATGCTGCCGGCCGACGCCTTCTTCGACAGATAGGCGGTCGGGATCGACCAGAACAGCGCCACCGATCCGAGATAGCCGACCGACAGCACCGCGAGCAGGGCGATCGCCAGTTTCCAATTCTGCGCCACCGAGGGCAACAGCGCAATCGCGGCCGCCGCCAGGAACACGCTGCACGCATAGTGCCAGCGCCGCTCCAGCTTGAGGTCGGAATGCCGGTTGATCAGCACCATGCCGAGCGCGCCGACCGCATAGGGAATCGCGGACAGCAAACCGACCATCAGCGTATCCGACACGCCGGAGTTGCGGATGATGGTCGGCGAGAAGTAATTGATCACCGAGCCGCACCACGCCACGGTGAACCAGGCGATCGCAGCGGCATAAAGCCTTGGATCGCGGACCGCGGTCCAGAAGGTGCCGTGCTTGCTGCTCTCGCGGGAGGCCGCTTCGATGGCCAGATTGCCGATGACGAAGCGCTTCTCCTCAGCGTTCAGCCATTTGGCGTGCTCCGGGCCGTCGTCGAGATAGAAGTAAGCCATGATGCCGACCAGCACCGGCGGAATGCCTTCGATCAGGAACAGCCACTGCCAACCCTTGAGCCCGGCGAAATCCGCCATCTGGCTCATGATCAGTCCGGACACCGGGCCGCCGATCACGCCCGACACCGCGATCGCCAGCACGAACATCGCCATGATCCGGCCGCGCATCGCCGAGGGAAACCACAGCGTCAGATAGAACACCACGCCGGGAAAGAACCCGGCCTCGGCGATGCCGAGCAGCGCGCGCACCACATAGAACTGCGTCGCCGAGGTGACGAACATCGTCGAGATCGAGACCAGGCCCCACAGCACCATGATGCGCATCATGGTGCGGCGCGCCCCGATCCGCTGCATCAGCAGATTGCTCGGGATCTCGAACAGGATGTAGCCGACGAAGAAGATGCCGACGCCGAAGCCGTAGGCCGCGGCGCTGATGCCGAGATCCTGGCGGAACTGCAGGCTGGCGAAACTGATGTTGACGCGGTCGATGTAGTTCAGCACGTAGCAAGCAAACAGAAAGGGAATCAGGCGGAGCGTGATCTTGCGATAGACATGTCCGGCCGCCTCGGATGCCGGCGCATCCGTCGCCCCTGGTTGTTTGATCGTCTCCATGTCCGCTCCCTTTTGTTGATATTGTTTGTTGGTCGTGGTCTTGAACGCGGCGGGCGCTACAGCGCCGCCGGTGTGCCGAAGATCGCGGTGCATTGGCTGGACAGCACCCCGCCATTGCCGTGCGCCAGTGCGACGTTGTGCTTGGCGAGCTGCCTGGCGCCGCATTCGCCGCGCAGCTGCCGGACGCATTCGATCATCGCCAACAGGCCGTACATGCCGGGATGGCAGTAGGACAGCCCGCCGCCATTGGTGTTGACGGCGAGGCGACCGCCCGGCGCGATGCCACCGTCCTGCACGAAAGAACCGCCCTCGCCCTTGGCGCAGAAGCCGAGATCCTCGAGAAACAGGATCGGCGTGATGGTGAAGGCGTCGTATAGCAGCGCGACGTCGATGTCGGCCGGCGCTAAGCCCGCCGCCGCAAAGGCGCGCGGCCCGGAGACCGCGGCGGCCGTGGTGGTGAGGTCGGCCATGCCGGAGATCGAGCCGTGGCCGATGGCTTCGCCGGTGCCGAGCACATGGATCGGCAGTTTGCGGCAATCGCGCGCGGTCGCCGCCGAAGTCACGATCATGGCGCCGCCGCCGTCGAGCACCAGGCAACAGTCGCGCACGGTGAGCGGGTCCGACAGCATCCGCGCGCCCAGCACCTGCTCGCGGCTGAGCGGTTCTTTCTCCCAGGCCTTCGGATTGAGCAGCGCCCATTGCCGCGCCGCGACCGCGACGTCGGCGAGCTGCTCGCGCGTGGTGCCGAACTGATACATGTGTCGGGCGGCGGCCAGCGCGTAGGCGCTCGCCGGCATCACCGGCCGAAACGGCGCCTCGTAAGGATTGATATCGGTCGGCGACGCGGCGGCGCGCGACACCGAGCGCTGCGTGCTGCCATAGGCGATCAGCGCCACTTCGCACAGCCCGAGCTCGATCACCGCCACCGCATGCGCCAGATGCGACATGAACGAGGAGCCGCCGATCTGGGTGCCGTCGATGGTGCGCGGATTGAGCCCGAGATACTCGCAGAGCATCATCGGCCCGAACCGCACCTGCGCGCTGGCGGCGAACACCGCGTCGACGTCGCTGAGCTTGAGGCCGCAGTCGTCGAGCGCGCGCATCGTCGCCTGCGCCATCAGATCGACCGGCGTCATGTGCGGTCCGACGATGCCGAGATCGGATTCGGCCACGCCGACGACGGCCGCATGGCCACGCGTCCGCGTCGTCATGAGTTCTGCTCCGCATTGAGTGCATCGAACACCGGCAGCGGCGTGCCGGCGGCATCATGGGTGATCCGCACCCGCACCCGCATGCCGATCTTCACCGCGGCGGGATCGACGCCTTCGACACGGCTCATCAGGCGAAACCCCTCGTCGACGTCGATCAGCGACACATTATATGCGGGCTCGCCCTTGGGATGCAGCGTGGTGGCCGAATAGACCGTGCCGAGCCCGGCGGAGATTTGCCATTGCAGATCGGTCGCGCCGGAGCGCGGCGCCACCAGCCGCGGAAAGAACACCGCCGTGCCGTCGGGCGCGCGCTGAAACGCCAGTTCGCCGCGTGCCAGATGCGCGAGATAAGTCTCCAGCGGAGCCGCCGCAGGCGCCGACATCAGCGCGCCCCCGCCTGGCCGGCCGGCAGCAGGCTCAGCATGCGATCGACCATCTGCGGCGCGAGGCCGAGATAGTTCGCCGGATCGCAATGATGGCGGATCGCCTCGGCGTCGCCGAGCGCATCGACGATCTCCGGCACGTCGATCAGCACGTCGGCCAGCGTCCGCTTTTCGGTCAGCGCGACGCGGCATGCGTCATAGACCACGTCGTGCGCAACCTGGCGGCCGAGCTTCGGCGCCGCAGCCATCATCACCGCTTCGGCGACGATCAGACCGCCGCTCATCGCGAGATTGTGGCGCATCCGCTCGGCATCGACGATCAGCCCATCCAGCATGTACTTGGCTTGCGCCAGCGCGCCGCCGGTCAGGATGAAGCTCTCGGGTATCGCGATCCACTCGACATGCCAGGGGCCGGTGGCGCGCTCCAGATCCTGCACCATGCCGTCGAGCATCAATGCTACGTGCTGACGAACGGTCTTCGCCGCGGCGAGCATCAGTTCGGAGGAAATCGGGTTGCGCTTCTGCGGCATGGTCGAGGAGGCGCCGCGGCCCTTGACGAACGGCTCCGCCAGTTCGGCGAATTCGGTCGCCATCAGCAACATCACGTCGGTGCCGATCTTGCCGAGGCTGCCGGTGACCAGCCCGAGGAACGACACTACTTCGGCGAGGCCGTCGCGCGCAACATGCCAGGTCGCCGACGGCTGCGCCAGCCCCAACAGGTCGCACAGCGCGGCTTGCACTTTAAGCCCGTCGGCGCCGAGCGAGGCGAGCGTGCCGGCGGCGCCGGCGAATTGCCCGAGCAGCACCCGCGGCCGCATCTGCGCGAGCCGCTCGATGTGACGTTCGATCATCGATAGCCAGACCGCGACCTTGTAGCCGAAGGTGATCGGCAGCGCCTGCTGCAGATGGGTGCGGCCGGCCATCGGGGTGTCGCGATGCTTCAACGCCAGCGCCGCAAGAATGTCGCGGAGCGCTACGAGATCGGCGCCCACCAGGTCGAGCGCGGCGCGCACCTGTAGCACGGTCGCGGTGTCCATGATGTCCTGGGTGGTGGCGCCCCAATGCACGAAGCCGCCGGCTTCGCCCGCCGCTTCCGACAATTGATGCACGATCGCCAGAATCGGATAGCCGGTGATTTCGGTCTGGTCGCGCAGCCGATCGAAATCGATGGTCATGGTGGCGGCGGCCGCCGCGATGGCCTCCGCGGCATCGGCCGGGACCACGCCGCTGGCGGCTTCAGCGCGGGCCAGAGCTACCTCGACCTCGAGATAGCGGCGCACCAGCGCCTCGTCCGAGAACACCGACCGCATCGCGGCGGTGCCGAACATGTCGCGGAAAATCAACGATTCGGTGACGGTACTCGGCATTGAAGCGTTCTCGATCCTGCCCTGGGGTGGCGCTGGTCGCGCCTATTGGTTCGTACCTATTCCTCAGATGAGACCTTATGTCAACGATAGGTTCGAACTTATTGTTGGCCCTTCGCGGGGGCCTTGGGTAGGGTGTGGGCCGGACAACCTTTCGCTGCAGGGAGCAGGGATTTGCGAACGCGCTGGGCCATCGTCGCGAATTTGTTGACGCAACGGATCGTCGGCGGCGAATATCCGGTTGGCACGGTGATGCCGAACGAAGTCGACTTGGCAGAACAACTCGGGGTCAGCCGCTCGACGGTGCGCGCCGCGCTTGGCGAATTGCAGCAGGCCGGGATGATTTCGCGGCGGCGCAACGCCGGCACCCGCGTCGAATCCGTGCGGCCGCTGCGCGGTCCCGGAAGTTACAACCAGACCCTGGCGACGATCGAAGATGTTGCGCAATACGGCGCGCAAACCGACCGGCATGTGCAGGAGATCGCAACCGAGATCGCCGATAGCAAGCTCGCGACGTTGCTGGACTGTGCACCGGGCGAAGCGTGGCTGCGGGTGTCGAGCCTGCGCTCCTCGCCGATCGCATCATCGCCGCCGCTGTGCTGGACCGACGTCTACGTCGCGCCGATGTTCGCGGCGATCGTGCGTCAGCGCGTCGCCGATTATCCCGGGCTGATCAGCACGCTGATCGAGGACTTCGCCGGCCACCCCACCGCCGAAATTCACCAGACCATCACCGCCATCGGCGTACCGAAGCGGCTGGTCACGGCGCTGGAGGCGAAGCAGGGTGCCCATGCGCTGGAAATTACCCGTCGCTATCTCGACGCCAAGGACCGGGTCTTCATCGTCAGCCGGAGCATTCATCCGGCCGACCGATTCTCCTACGACAGCCGCCTGAAGCGACAATCGGCACCGAGCGGCGTCTATCCGCTGAGCGCCAAACCAAAGCGGCTGGCGGGCTGAAAGCTCCGCCCCGCTTTGCGTCATGGCTGGCGAAAACGCCGGCAAACGGTGACGAAGGAGAACCGGCGGATGCAGCCTCCCGATCTTGAGACTTTTCGGTTAGGATTGAATCGTCCAACCAAAATGTTGTCGTCATTCCGGATTGCGAGTTCGAAGAACGAGCAAGTCAGGAATGCATAGTCCCTGCGGTGGTTATGGATTCCGGGCTCACTCGCAAAGAAGCTGCTCGTGCCCCGGAATGACGGCCCGGGACTCTTGAACAGCATCTATCCTAACCGAAAATGCCCTAGAGGTGCATCACGCCGAGGCCAACGCGCTCGTGGTTGGTCTCCGGCAGGAACGCGGATTCGCCGTAGGCCGCGACGACCACCCAATGCGCGTCGGCAAGGATGACGACCTTCACCTTCAGGCTGCTGTCGCCGGGGACGCTTGGCACCAGGCCGTTCAGCGCCTCAAGTCCGGCATGAATCAGCGCGTGGGTCGCGCCGGGTCTATTCTCGACGGTTTGATTCCGCAGGGCGGCGTTCAGGATCGCGCGCGGGAAGGTCTTGTTGATTTCGGTTTTCCGCCCGCTGACCCACATCACCGAGAGCTTGTAGTTGGTCTCGGCCGCGATCTTCTCCTTGAATCCTGCTTCCTCTTCATTCGAGGTCATCGCCAACATGATGGCCACTTTGCCAATCCTGCTGGCAGTCAGTTCCAATTGCACCAGTGCTGTTCCTTGCGTTGAGGAAACCGGTCGTGATGTCGCGAGGCCGTCAAACGGATGCCAGCGCATAGATACAACCGGCGAGGAAACGACGGCGGCGCTGAGCCCGATTCAGCGCGTTGATCTATCACATCCCCTCATACAGACGAAGTGTTGAGAATCGGTTCCGGCGGGTTCAGTCGAGATTGCGTCCAAGGCGGGTGAACCCCGTAGATGCACGCAGTTCGATGCAATTTTTACTGCGACGGGCGTCGCGCGGGATGTCAGACGCGCGGCAACGTCAGCAAGGCTTCCACCCGCCGGACCACCAACACGGCGAGTACGGCCTTGATCAGGTCACCCGGCATGAACACCAATGAGCCGGCGATCACCGTGGTCACGCTGATATGGCTCACCGCCGCCAGCCAGAGAACGCCGCCAAGGTTGAGCACGATGACGCCGCCGAGCACGGTCACGAACAGGTAGGCGGCGGAGCGGGCCAGAGGACGCTGCAAGGCTTCGGCGCGTGTCGCCAAAAAGCCGATGATGTAGGCAGCGGGCATCCATGCCAGCAAGTAACCGGCGGAAGGACCCGCGAATACGGCCAATCCACCGCGCCCGCCGGACAGCACCGGCAGGCCGACGGCAACCAATGCGAGCACGGTGAGGCAGGCCAAAGCGCCGCGCTTCGGGCCGAACATCAGGCCGGCCAACATGACGCCGAACGACTGCAACGTAATCGGCACCGGCAGAATGCCGACCACGATCGGCGGCACCGCGCCGAGCGCAACGATCAAGCCGGCGCTGAGGCCGATGAGCGCGAGGTCGCGCGTTCCCAAGGCGATGGTGGATTGCGGTGTCATCGTTACCAATCTCCGTTACCAAGGTTTGCATCCGACAACCGAGCGCCGTACGGAACCGCGGCGCTGGCGCGCAGCTGATCGCCGCCGGAGCCGGGATGCGCCGGCGCGAAGCCGTCGGGCGATTCCGGGGTGACGACTGCACCGGCGGTCGCTCCGCCGCCCGAGCGCGGCGGCGGACCGCGCAAGTCGATGGCATCGGCGAGATCCTGCGCCCGCAGGATGATTCTCACCACCAGCGGCACCGCGAGCGCGACGATCGAGCGATCCAGTCCGCGCATCGCCTGGGCTTCGCGGATTGCGGCGATCTCGTCGACGATCAGCGGCACGAAGCGGATCGCCAGCGTCAGCGTCAGGCCGGCGCGCTCGGCATCGAGCAGCCCGATCCGCTCCAGCGGCCGCAGCGCGGACTCGATCACGGCCGTCATCGCCAACACCGACGTGCTGGAGGTCACCGCATGAGCAAAACAGATCAGAGTGACGAGCCGCAGCGTGACGACGGCTGCGGAAACCATGCCGTGTTGCCAGCCTTCCAGCAGCGCGATGCACGCCACGATGACAACGGGGCCCTTCAGCCCGCGCCACAGCTGCCGCGGTCCGAGACCGGTCGCCAGCAGCGCACAAAGCGAAAGTCCGAAAGCGGCGGCGAGCAGCCATGGCCGCTCGACAAACGCCAGCCCCGCGCCGAGCGCGGCCAGCACCGTCAGCTTCCAGCCCACCGGAACGCCGGCGAGCGGCGCGGAGGCGATCCAGCGCGGCCCGGCTGCGGTCATTGGCACAACTCCCGATAGCGCGCGACGGCTTCGGCCGGCAACGCATCGACGACGAGGCGGCCGCCATCGATCACCAGCACGCGATCGAAATCCTCGACCAGTTCGAGGTCATGGGTCGCCACGATCGCCTGCTCCGACATGCCGGCGAGCAGCCGCTGAAACCGGTTGCGGTTGGCGAGGTCGAGCTGCGAGGTCGGCTCGTCGAACAGGATGGTGGTCGGCGCCCGGGTCAGCACGCCGGCCAGCGCCACCAATTGGCGTTCGCCGCCGGAGAGTTCATGGACGCGGCGTTTCGCCAGACCGGCGATGCCGAGGCGGACCAGGCTGGCTTCGATCCGCGCAGCGATGCCGTCGGGCGTCAGCCCCCTCGCCTTCAGACCGAACGCCAGATCTTCCTCGACGATCGGGCAGACGATCTGGTTGTCGGGGGTTTGAAACATAAAGCCGGTGCGGTTGCGCACGGTGACGGCGTCGCGCCGCGGGTTGAGGCCATCGACGGTGACGGTCCCGCCCGACGGGGTGACCAGGCCGATCATCAGACGCAGCAGCGTCGACTTACCCGAGCCATTGACGCCGAGGATGCCGATCCGAGCCTCGTCGGCGGAAAAATGAATGTTGTTCAGGACGCCGCGATTCTCGCGGGTCAGCGACACCTGATCGAAAGCGATCCGCTGTGTGGCCTGCTCCGCAGCCAACCGCGCCGGCACGACAGGCGCCGAGGTTTTGCCGATACCGCGGGCCAAGATCGATCGGAGCGTCATGGCGGCCTCTCAAGGGATCGGCGCATCACGCCGAGGTTGCATCCTCGTCGACCGGCCGCGGCAGGTATGGCTGCCGCGGCCGGTCGCCGATTCGATCATATCAACCGAAGATAGCCTTCATACCGAGATAGAGCACCGACGGACATACCAGACAGCCGAAGCCGGTGTAGAACGTCGCGGTCAATGCGCCATAAGGCACCAGGCGAACGTCGGTCGCGGCAAGACCCGCGGCGGTGCCGCTGGTGGTGCCCATCAGACCGCCATAGACCATGGCAGCCGCCGGATTGGTCAGGCCGAACGGCTTGGCCAAGAACGGCGTCAGGATCATCACGGCGATCGATTTCACCACGCCGGCGGCGACCGACAACGCGATCACATCCGAGGTCGCGTGCAGCGCCGAACCGGTGACCGGACCGACGATGAAGGTCACGGCGCCGGCACCAATGGTGGTGAGCGAAACCGTATCACGGTAACCGAACGCATAGGCGGTCCCAACGCCGACGATGAACGCCAGTACGGTGCCGATCACCAACGCCAACACGCCGCCTACACCGGCCTTCTTCAGTTCCTCAAGCCGCACGCCATAGGCGGTCGACACGATGCAGAAGTCGCGCAGCATGGCGCCGCCCATCAGGGCGAAGCCGGCGAACATCGAAATGTCGGCGATACCCTTCTTGCCACCCGTGGTGACGCCGCCGTAATAGGCCAGCGCCAAACCGATGATGATCGCAACTGCCGAACCGTGGATACGGTTCTTGGTGATGTGCTTGGAGAACGCGTAGCACAGCCAGGTCAACAGACCGACGACGACGAAGGCGAAGATCAGCTGACGCGGGCCGATCAGGTCATTAAGAAAAGAAGTCATGTCACTCTCCCTGATCAGGCTTTGATGGGCTTGGATGCGGAGGTCGGCGCAAGCGTCGCGGCGTCTTCATCATCCCCGAATGTCGAAGTCCGCGAACCCGCCAGAATCGAGAGCGGACGGATCAGGACGAAGCAGATGATGACCGACAGCAGGCCGGCGATGATAGCAATCGCGCCGCCGGACATCGCCGAAGCGACGTTCTGCGTCGCCGCCATCGCGATCACGACCGGGATGTACATCGCATTCCAGAACATGATGCCGTCTTGCGAGGGCTTCGGAAGCCACCCCTTACTTTTCAGCCAAGGCGTCACAAACACCAGCAACAGCATGGCGAAGCCGACGCCGCCAATATCCCCGGGGATGCCCAACGCAATGCCGAGGCCGAGGCCGATCGACGTGCCGATGAACATGCACAGTCCGAGGACCATCACACCATAGATGACCATTCTAATTACTCCCCGCTGAGCGCAGCCGATTACCAATCCGTCGGACGCTATCTCAGGTTAGGTTCCAGCGTTCACGCACGAGCCATCTCGTGCATGTCGGATAGGGTTCAGCAATTCAGTTGCCCAAGGTTCGGCTAACGCCTGAGTAAACCGGAGCCCCGGGCAATTCGCTTATTCGACGACCGCGATCAGGGCGCCGGGCTTGACCCGGTCACCGACCGCAACCGCAATCGACTTCACTGTGCCGTCGATCGGGCAGACCAGCGGGCTCTTCATCTTCATCGCTTCCAGGACGGCGACCGGGGTGCCCGCCTTGATCACGTCGCCGACCGCGACGCTGATCGAGTCAACTTTGCTCGGCATTTTTGCTTTGAGATCCATCTTAACTTTCCTCGCTTGCTGTGAACCCGTCCGACACGGACGAGCATACGGATTGATCCAGGGCGTGAACGACCGCGGACCTGTCTAGGAGACGAACGCCGTCGATGCCGCGGCCAAGAACCGTGGATGTCGACGACATCAGTTCACTAAGCTTGATGCCGAGACCGCTCGGCAGCGTCACTTCGACGTCGAACTTGCGCTGATACTGCAGCCGCAAGTCGGCCAGGCCGGCGTGAACCCGGCCGAGCCTGGCGTAACTGGTCGGACGCACCACCGCGTCGACATCGGAGATCGGTTCGAGATAAGGCAGCCCGGTCAGCACCTGCAGCGCCGCGGAGCCGAACAGGCCGACCTCGACGCCGTGCGCGCTGCACAGCGCGCGCAACGCCTTCAGCGCGTCGGCGGCTTCGAAAGCATCGTCGCGCAGCTGCCGCATCACGTCATACGGCGAGTGGGTCTTGCCGATCCGCTCCGGCGGCAGCGCGAACAGCGCCCGCACCCGCGAATCCTCGGCGCGGAACGGAAACGACACGCCGAGCTGCACGTAGTTCGGCGGCAACGCCGCCTTCGGCCCGCAGACGATGCCCGGAATGGCATCGGCCGCGAAGGCACGGCGCACCTGCTCTTGCAGCGCCGGTTGGCGGAACGGGGCGAGCAATCCGCCACACACGGTCTCGGCGGAACGCAAACGTTCCTCGACCGAGAATTCCACCATGGTGTGTCGTAGCCCGAGCATCGCTTCTAACTCCCGCCGCGATCCCTCCGCAGGGAGGTCGATCGCGCCATCTCATGACCCCGGCGATACCTATCGCCGGGTAATTCTCTCTCAGCGTTTCTTATGCCAGGCCGGATCGGTCTTGGAGGTCGACTGGACTTCCACCTGAGCGCGGACCAGATCGTCGAGGGCCTGTGTCGCCACCGGCCCGGTGATGTGTAGTTCTGCGGGGTCGATGGCCTCGGCGCTGCCGAGACCGGGGACCAGGCGCAGTTCGGTGGCTTCGCACGAGGTCTGCAGATCGGACGCGATCTTCACCACCCGGCTCTTGATGCGCAGAATGGTGCGGGCCGCGCGATCCAGCGTCTCGTGCGAAGACGCTGGCGTCTTGGTGATGATTACTTCGTATTCCGGATAGGTGCGGCGGCGGCGATAGGTGATGATCTTGCCCGCGGGATCGCAGACGTGACCGGTCTCCGACACCGGGAAGCTGTCGCCCATCGGCAGCCCGCCGACCACCAATTCGCGGAAACCGTCGCCGGCGGGTGACGGCACCAGCGTGAGATCGTCCCGCATCGGCTTGCCGTCCAGCGTCAGCCAGCCGAACTCCTGGCAACCGTAGAGGTCGTGGACCCGGTACCCCTGCGCCGCGACCTCGGTCAGCAGATCGAGATCAAGCGGCGTGCCAGCCACGACGATTTTGCAGGACGCCGGAAGATCCGCCGTGAGGCCGAGCTGCTTGGCTTCCGCCAGGCTGGCGCGAATGAACGAGGATTCGCCGAGCACGATGTCCGGCCGCTGCCGGCAGAACGCCGAGATGAAGGCGGCGCGGCTGGAACGCTCGAGGAAGAACCATTCGATGCCGCAGCGATCGAGCGCCTCTTTGGAGAACACGTTGACCAGCGGCGGATAAGTGACGAACATCCGGTCGCCCGGTTTCGCCCCGACCGCCGCCATCACCCGCCGGGTCGCCTCGCACCGCGCTTCGATTTCGGTGTGGGCGACGCCGACGATGTTCTGAAACGCCGACGATCCGGTGGTGAAGGTGACGTAAGCGAGGTTGAAGGGGGTGTGGATCTCTTCGATCACATGCGCCGCCGTAGGCCCAGCGATGCCCTTGTCCGCAAGGCTGCGGCGGGGCATCTCGGCAAGCGTCGGCGCGGTGCTGAACGCATCGGCCGCAGCTGCGTATTGGTCAAGTGCGTCGGACATCGATCCACTCCCCCTTCGGGTTAGTTCGCTTGCGGGCGGAATTTGGCTTGCACCGCCGCGAACTCGTTGCTCAGCCGTTCCTGCACCAACGGACGGACCTTGCGGCCGCCGCGATCCAGGCCGAGCTTGCCGCGGCCACGCGGGCCGACGAGGTTGAGGCCGGCGGCCTTCGCCTTACGGATTTCGGCGACCTGCTTGATGATCGCCGGACGCATCGCCGGAATTTCGGAGACCAACTCCTCGACACCGCCGAGCTGATAGAAGAACGCCGGACCGGCCGCGAACACCGGGTTGCTCTTGGCCAATTCCTCGAGCACTTCGATGTCCTTCTTGATGATCCGCGACACCGAGGTGATCGGCATCACGTGGATCATGGTGCCGAACTTGGAGTCCAACGCCAGAATCCGATCGGCCTGCAATCCGTGGCACAGGAAGGCGCCGGAAATCGCGCGACCGACCACCATGGCGACGATCGGATGTCCGGCAAGCCGGGCTTCCGCCAATGCCAGCTGATAGGCACCGGTCGCCTTGTTCATGCCGAAAATCTCTTCGACCTTGCCCGGACCGTTGCCGGGAGTGTCGACGATCAGCACGAGCGCCCGCTTCTTCGCCAACGGCAGCTCGGCATCGGCCGCGAGGCTGGCGTAGACGGCCTGCGCCATCTTGTAGCCCTCCTCCATGCCGATGATGCCGGAATACACCACCGGAAATTTCTCGTTGAAGGCTTCCGCGTCCGAGGCGATCACCGTGACCAGCGCGCCATCGAGCTTGGCTTCGCCCACCACCGCGCCGGGCCCGAAGGTCGGATCGCTGAACGCCAGCTTGCCGACCTTGTCCTGCACGAAGCTCTTCGGATCGACGATCAGATCGACCGCCTCCCGGCCTTTTCCTAATAGGGTGTCCATGTTCGTCTCCTAATCACAGAACCAAGCGTTGAACGGTCTTGCGGAACTCCGCGATGGGACCGTCGGCGAGGCCGATCGGATCGTTGTTGCCGGCATAGCGCCAGACGTCGCGGGCGTCGGTCGGCGCGATCTTCACCGCGAGCGCGACACCGCGCAGCTGCTTCTCGACGAGCGCCTCCGAGCCGATGCGACGCAGCGGTTCGAATTCGGCGATCGACAGCAGAGTCAGTTCGGTCAGCTGAGCGCGGAACGAAGCCACGGTGTCGTCGACCAGGAAGTTGCAGTCGCCCATCACGAATTTGTGGCGGCCACCAGTGGTGCGATAGACCAGCGCGCGGTTCGAGCTGTCGAACTCGTCCTTGCCCATCTCCTGCTCGATCACTTCCGGACCGGTCAGGCCGAGCCGGCCGAATTCGCTCATGATGATGGCGTCGGTCGCCGCGGCGACGAAGCCCATGCCGCCGAAGCAGCCGATCCGCGAACCGATCAGGGCGACGACCGGAACCTTGTGGCGGGCGCGCTGGATGGCGTCCATCACCTCGGCATGCGCCAGCAGGCCGGCGTTGGCTTCGTGCAGACGCACGCCGCCGGTCTCGAACGAGATCGCCACCAACGGCCGCTGCGCGTCCGGCAAGTTCGGGAATTCGACGATCAGGTTGTCATAGAACTCGATCGCCTGATCGATGGTGCCGACCATCTTGGCGCCGCCGACTTCGCCGACCGAACCGCCGATGAAGCGGCCTTCCTGCGAAATCACGAACACCGGGCGCTGGCCGATCTTGCCGACGCCGGTGACGATGCCGTCGTCGAATTCCACCGCTTCGCCGAGCGTGACGAGATGCGGACTGCAGAACCGATCGAACGGGCCGACCAACTCGACGAAGCTGCCTTCGTCGACGAGGCCGATCGCCCGATCACGAGCGTTGCTCTCCAGAAAAGAGCTTGTCTGTATTTTATTCCAGTTGGGCATGATTATTCCTCGTTGCTCAGGCCGATAGTTCGGCAAGCGCCTGGCGCAGTCGCAGGGCGACCACGGCAGGCGAGGCGTTGTTGTCGTTGATCTCGATCAGCGCGTCGGTGAGACCCGTCTCGGTGGCGAAATGGGTGATCACCCGACGCCACAGATCGTCGAAGCCCTTGACGGGAGTCACGACCCGCACCTTCAGCTTGCCGACCTTGTCGGACGCCGAGAGCAGAACTTCGAGGTCGCCGGAGCCGACGACGCCGTAGTGCACCGGAGCAGTGACGCGCCTTGGCGTACCCGTTCCATCGATTTCGAATTCGATCGTTTGAAGAGCCATGTCTTCCCCCTGATCACCAGTTGCGGAAACGAGTCGGCGGGTTGTAGAGCCCACCGGAGATGTCAACGAGGTCGCGCATCGAGCGCGCGGCCAGCAAGTCGCGGTTGGCGCGCGAGCGGTCGATGCCGATATCTTCCGGCGTCTGGAAGATCTTGGCTTCGCGCAGCTTCTTGGTCTCCGCCGGGTCTTCCTTGATCCCGACCTCGGTGTAGCCGGCGACGGCGCGAATGGCGGCCATCCGGGTCTCCATGTTCGGCGCGCGGTTGAGGTAGGCGATGCCGTCCTCGGTGACGATGTGGGTGACGTCGTCGCCGTAGATCATCACCGGCGGCAGCTCGAGCTTGGCGTTTTCAGCGAGCTTCCAGGCATCGAGCTTGTCGACGAAGCTCGGCGCGCGGGCCTCGCCGAAGGTTTCGACGCCCTGCACCACGAGCCGCTTGCCGCGCGGCATGTCGCCGATCAGGTCGTGCATGTTCGGCACTTCCTGGCCGCACTTCAACCAGCTGTCGGTGACGTGACGACGGCCCTTGGGGTCGCAGCCCATGTTCGGCGCGCCGCCGAAGCCGGCGACGCGGTTGGCGGTGGCGGTCGAGGAGTTGCCGAATTTGTCGATTTGCAGCGTGCCGCCGATGAACATGTCGAGCGCGTAGTGACCGGCGGTCTGCGCAAAGGCGCGGTTCGAGCGCAGCGAACCGTCGGGGCCGGTGAAGAACACGTCGGAACGGGCGCGGACATAGTCTTCCATGCCCAGCTCACCGCCGAAGCAATGGATGGTGTCGACCCAACCGGCTTCGATCGCCGGGATCATGGTCGGATGCGGGTTCAACACCATGTGGGTGCAGCACTGGCCCTTCAGACCCAGTTCCTCGCCGTAGGTCGGCAGGATCAGCTCGATGGCCGAGGTCAGGAAGCCGATGCCGTGGTTGAGGCGCTTGACCTTGTATTCGCCGTAGATGCCCTTCAGTGCCAGCATCGCCAGCAAGATGTGGTTGTCGGTAATCAGCCCGGGATCGCGGGTGAATAGCGGTTCGATGAAGAACGGCCGCGGGCTTTCGACGACGGCATCGACCCAGCCGGCCGGAATATCGACGCGCGGCAGCTTGTCGACGATCTTGTTGACCTGGGCGATCACGATGCCCTGGCGGAACTTGGTGGCCTCGACGATCACCGGCGTGTCTTCGGTGTTGAAGCCGGTGTAGAGATTGCCTTCGCGATCGGCTTCATAGGCGCAGATCAGCGAGACCCGCGGCGTCAGATCGAGGAAGTAGCGGCCGAACAATTCGAGGTAGGTGTGGATCGCACCGAGCTCGATCTTTCCCTCGCTGATGAACTTGGCGACGCGGGCGGCCTGCGGACCGCCGAATGCGAAATCAAGCTTTTTGGCAATGCCCTTCTCGAACATATCGAGATGCACCGGCAGCGGGACGCAGGACTGCACCATGTGCAGGTTGTTGATTTCCTTCGGATCGACCTGCAGCAGACAATCAGCGAGATAATCCGCCTGCTTCTGGTTGTTGCCCTCGATGTTGACGCGATCGAAGGAACGAATCACCGCCTTCAACAGCGCGACGGTGTCCTCCTTCTTCACCTGCTTGCCAGGACCAATGTATTTGGCCGCGGCCTCCATCCGCTGGCGCGTATCCGTTGCCAGCTTGTCCCACTTCCGTTCGGTTTTCATGAGAGTACACCCGTGTGTTTCATGGAGATTTGGTCGGGCCCCCGGCCAACGGAGATGCCCGTGGCGATTTCGCCGGAGTGAACGAGGCGGATAGATCCCGTCTCGTCTAAGATGCGCAGGGCCCCGTCGTCGGCGAGGCCGAGAAGTCGAGCGGTGATCGGTTCATCGCCATCGGTGATCCGGACGATCTGTCCGAGATGTTCCGCATGCCGCGTCCAGGTGCTGGCAAACGCCGACACCCCGACGCTTTCCCACAGCGGCAGCCACACCTTCAGCGAATCGAGGAAGCTGTTGAGCAGCCCCGTGGGGTCCACGGCGGCTCCGGCCAACGTCGAAAGCGAAATCGCCGAGTCACGTAGTTCGTCCGGAAAGTCGCGCTGCTCGATCGCAACGTTGAGACCGAACCCGAGCACGACGAAGTCGAGATCGCCGGCCGGATCGCTGTGCGCTTCGGCGAGGATGCCGCAGATCTTGCGACCGTCGACCAGCAGGTCGTTCGGCCATTTGATGCCGGCCGCAATGCGGGTCTGATCGGCGACGGCTTCCCACAGCGCCACCGCACCGAGCAGCGCCAGTTGAGGGGCGTCCTGAAACCCCCGCCCCGTCCGGATCAGGACAGAGACGCACAGACTGCCGCCTGGCCGCGAAAACCACGCCCGCGAACCCTTGCCGCGGCCGCGGGTCTGATGATCGGCGACAAGCACGGTGCCGTGCTCGGCACCGGACTGGCCGAGCAGGATCATCGCGCGGTTGGTGCTGTCGATCTCGGCGACATGAAGAACGGTCCGCCCGATGCCATAGACCCGCTGGGCAGCGCCGAGGCGTGTCGCGTCAGGAATGATGTCATCGAAGCGGATCATGATTGTTCTCCAGTTTGCCGTAGCCGCTTAGTGAGGAGCCACGAGACCGATCGTCGAGGCGAAGATGCCGACCGCGATCGCCGAGACGATGACGCCGCAGATGTTGGCACCCATCGCCACCGGGAAGATCATCGCGTAGGGATTCTCCTCGGCAGCGATCTTCTGGGCGAGCTTCGCGGTGGTCGGCACGCAGGAGATCCCGGCGATGCCGACCAGCGGGTTGAAGGCCTTCTTGCTGATCAAGTAGACCAGCCAGCCGCCGGCCAAACCGCCGATGCCCGAGACCAGCAGCGCGGTGATGCCGAGCACCAGCAAGATCAGCACGCGGCTGTCGAGCAGGGTCGAGGCTTCGCAGAGCACGCCGAGCACCAGGCCGAGCATCAACGTCGACATGTAGGTGATCGTCTTCTCGAGCAGCTCCTGGTAGACCTCGATCTCGGCTTCCTTGATGGCGATGCCGAGGAAGAACGACAGGATCAGCGGCGATGCGACCGGCAGCAGCAGGCAGAGCAACGCGGCGGAGACGATGGTGAAGATGAACTTCGCCTTCTGCGAGACATCCGGGAATTCCATCTCGACGTCCATGCCGCGATACTTCTTCGGCACCAGGAACTTCATCAGATAGGGATAGCCGGCGTAGGTCAGCGACAGATAGAGGTAGGCGATGATCGAGATCGGCACGAACAGGTTCTTGGCCATCATCAGCGAGGCGAACAGCACCATCGGGCCATCGGCACCGCCGATCGTACCCACCGCCGCCGCTTCACCCGGCGTCAGGCCGCAGTAATAGCCGATCACCAGCGTCACGAAGGTGCCCATTTCGGCGAAGATGGCGCAGGTCATCACCGCCCAAGGACGGGCCAGAATGAAGGAGATGTCCGACATCGACCCGATGCCGAAGAACAGCATGCAGGCGACCAGCGAGTTCGAGAAGGCGAAGTTGTAAACCGGTTGCAGGAAGTAGATCTGCATTTCATTGACGAGCTTGACCGGATCCGAGATCATCGGATCGAGCATCAGCGTCCCGATGTGATTGCCCTCGAGGAACATCACGCCGGCGTTGACGCACATCATGGCGACGCCCATCGGCACCATGATCAGCGGCTCGAGCGTGCGCTTGAAGCCGAGATAGGCAAGAAAGAACCCGGCGACGATCAGAAAGACGCGGGCGAAGGCGATGGACGGCTCTTGCACGAACATCGTCGCGATGCCGGGAAAGATCGTAAAGAGTTGTTGAAGCATGTGATTGGTCTCCCCTGGTCGATCAGGCGTTTTCGGGTTTTTCGGATTCGCCCAGGAGTTTACTGAGCATGACGATGACCGCGATCACCGCGTATGAAATCGCGGCGGTGAGCGCATAAGCCATCAGCGCGTAGACGATGACGTTCATTGGTAGTCTCCAGTTGCATGAAGGGCTTCGAAGCCGGTCGTCGCCGAGACCGGAAACGACCCGCGCTCGATGAGATGGACGGCGATGGTGACTGCGAGCAGATCGGCGGCACCGCCGGCACTGATCCGTCGCGCGACGCACGCGTCGCCGAAGGCGTGAATTCGAGCGATCCCATCGTCGGTCAGCGCGCCGCCGAGATCGCGGATGCGGCGGGCGCGGTCGCGCGCGAACGCGAGCGCATCGGGGCCGCCGCGCCAAAGCACCGTGGTGTCCTCGGTCTCGGCGATCAGATGGATCAGGGTGTGCACCAGCGCGCGGTTGAGGCCGTGGCCGGCATCGATCGCGGCGCGTAGCGTCGACAGACCATGCGCGGCCACCGTCGGAAAACCGTCCTCGACCTCGCCGCGAATGCCGCGCGCGCCATAGCGGGCGTGCAGCTGTTCGCCGGCGGTCGCCGGATCGTCGCGCCGCTCGATCAACTCGCGCTGCACCAGGCCCTGCGTGATCGCCGCAACTTCGGCGAAGATCTGCGTGGAATTCGGCGCCGCTTCGCCGCGCTGCGCGCGGCCGGCCGCGGCGGCGGTGATACCGAGCGCAAACAGCGCGCCGCGTTGGGTATTGACGCCGTTCGACGCCGCCAACAACAACGCGTCATACTCCCGACCGACGGCGCGCACTGCGGGCAACACCGCCGCGGCAGCACAGCCTTCAAGGGATAGTCCGATCGCCGCGCAGCGATGGAAGCACGGCGCGATCGCCGCGGAGGTCAACATGAAGGTCTGCTGATCCATGTCGGCATGCGCGCCCATCGAGCGCGCAGTCACCAGACCGGGCTTCGGATGAGCTGATACTTCGAGCAGGATGCCGCTAAGGCAGGCCGAACCGATGGTCCATGCCATCGGCGAAACGCCACCAGCGAAATAGGGTGTGAAGTCAGCGGTGCGGAGTGGCGAGCAGTCCATGACGACGATCCAGCCCACCGATTGCTTCCGAGACATGCGTCTCAAAAGACAAGCGGTCGCGGCACGACGCCCTAGCGGCGCGCACCGTCAGCAGAACACCATCACGGAGTATCTCTAAGTCACCTGGCGTGGGCTTCCCGACACCCAGCCGCCTCAACGCTGAAGCCGAGCCGGGGGGAAGATGCGTATGCGGTCGATCACGGTTATCTCGGGCTGACTTCCTCGACCAGGACGATCAGCAGTGCGACGGTATGTCACTGGGCCCAGATCGCGTCAACAGGACTTTTCACTATCCGGTATCATACGTAGGTCGCTGCAAACGATTGGCGACGCAGGCGAAACTGACGGTTTGATTATATCAATTGATAAATGCGATGCATCATTCCAAATCGGTTTCGCGCCATTGACCGCAGCCGCTCCGTCGTCAATTCACCGACGCCAGGCAATCGACTAGGCGGCGGCGCCGCTGAGACGGTCGGCGTTTGCCGGCGAAGTTGACGCGTTGCAGGCCTGCGATTGAACAACCGTCAGCCGGTATATACGTTACTGCGCATGAACCTCATGGACGTTGGCTCCGCCAGCAAGATCAGGACCGGCCGGTCCGTCTGCCCGCACGACTGCCCTTCGGCCTGTGCGCTCGAGATCGAGATGCTGGACGACCACACCGTCGGACGGATTCGCGGCGCCAAGCAGAACTCCTACACGCTGGGGGTGATTTGCGAGAAGGTGGCGCGCTATGCCGAGCGCATCCACCACCCGGATCGGCTGCTGCATCCGTTGAAGCGCGTCGGCCCGAAAGGCAGCGGCGCGTTTGCGCGGATCTCCTGGACCGAGGCGCTGGACCTCACCGCGGCGGCGTTTCTCAAGGCCGAACGCGACCACGGCGCGGAAAGCGTGTGGCCGTTCTATTTCGCCGGCACGATGGGCTTGGTGATGCGCGACGGCATCGAACGCCTGCGCAACGCCAAGGGCTATTCGGGAATGTATGCGACCTACTGCACGCCGCTGTCGTGGTCCGGCTACTATGCCGGCGTCGGCCGATTGAGCGGCGTCGATCCACGCGAGATGCAAAGGTCGGATCTGATCGTGGTGTGGGGCGGCAATCCGGTCAACACGCAGGTCAACGTCATGACCCATATCGCCATCGCCCGCAAGACACGCGGCGCCAAGCTCGCCTGCGTCGACGTCTATGACACCGGCACGATGAAGCAGGCCGACATCAAGCTGTTGATCCGCCCCGGCACCGACGGCGCGTTGGCCTGCGCCGTGATGCACGTGCTATTTCGCGACGGATACGCCGATCGCGGCTATCTGCGGCAATACACCGATTGTCCGGAGCAGTTCGAACGCCACCTCGGCGACAAGACGCCGGAATGGGCGGCGCGGATCTGCGATATCCCGGCCAGTGAGATCGAGGCCTTTGCGGCTTTGATCGGCACGACGCCGCGATCGTTTTTCCGGATCGGCTACGGCTTCACCCGCTCGCGCAACGGCGCGGCGAGTATGCACGCGGTGAGTTCAATTCCGGCCGTGACCGGTGCATGGCGCCACGAGGGTGGCGGCGCGCTGCACACCAACAGCGGCATGTACAAATGGGACAAGACCCTGATCGAAGGCACCGACGCCGGCGTGCCGTCCGGCCGCATGCTCGATCAGTCGCGAATCGGGGCGGTGCTGCTCGGAGATCCGCACGACCTGCAAGGCGGCCCGCCGGTCACTGCGATGCTGGTGCAAAACACCAATCCGGCTTCCGTCGCGCCGGATCAGACCCGGGTGAAACAGGGGTTGGCGCGGGACGATCTGTTTCTCTGCGTGCACGAGCAGTTCATGACCGAGACCGCGCGCTACGCCGACGTCGTGCTGCCCGCCACCATGTTCCTGGAGCACGACGACGTCTATCAGAGCGGCGGCCACCAACACATTCATTTCGGCCGCCAATTGATGCCGCCGCCGGGCGAGTGCCGCAGCAATCACGAGGTCATCAAGGAGCTGGCGCGGCGGGTCGGCGCCGTGCATCGCGGCTTCGCGATGACGCCGCGCGACATCATCGACGAGACGCTGAAGGCATCGAACCGGCCCGATCTTGAGCGGCTCGACGCTGAAAACTGGCTCGACGTGCAACCCGACTTTGCCGTCGCGCACAACATCAAGGGGTTCGGTCATCCGGACGGCAAATTCCACTTCAAAGCGGACTGGAACGGGGCCGCTGCCTATCTGCGGACCAAACAACTCGGCCCCTGGCAGGACCTGCCGACATTTCCCGATCACTGTCGTCTGATCGAAGAAGCGACCGAGGATTACCCGTTTCGGTTGACGACCAGTCCGGCGCGCACGTTTTTGAATTCGACCTTCAACGAGACGGCTTCCAGCGTGAAGCGCGAGGGCCGCCCGACGCTGCTGGTGCATCCCGACGATCTCGCGACGCTCGGGCTGCTCTGCGGCGACAAAGTGAGGGTCGGCAGTCGCCGCGGCGTGGTCACGCTGCATTGCCGATCCCACGATGGACAGCGGCGCGGCGTGCTGATCGCGGAATCGATCTGGCCGAACGACGCCCATGAGGATGGTTGCGGCATCAACACATTGACCGGCGCCGATCAATCAGCGCCGGCGGGCGGCGGCAGCTTCCACGACAATCGGGTCTGGCTGAAGAAGGCTTGACACGGCGCGACGCCGCGCGCATTCACCCGCGAACCTCTGCGACGACCATTCGCGCGCCGATGAACCCGATGCACGGCAGACGTAGTCATCTGCCGCCGAGCAATCGCCGTGTGCTCCACTGATTTTCTCGATGCCGACGGCCGTCGCTCCGCCTTAACGCGTCACTCACCGAATTTTTGCAATGGAAGTTTCCGCCGACGAAAATGTCGGCTAAGGCTCTGCGACATCTTGGCGCGGGAGAACCCAACGTGGTTGGCGCGATCGCTATCGTCTTTGTCGTCGCTTACGCAGCCATTGCGTTGGAGCACTCGCTGAAGATCAACAAGACGGCCTCGGCCCTGATTGGGGCCGGTTTGCTTTGGTCGGTCTATGCCGTCATGAGCGGCGACGCCGCCCTGGTCGCCAGGCAACTCAACGAGTCGGTGTCCTCTACCGCACAAGTTGTGTTCTTCCTGATCGGTGCGATGACGATCGTCGAGGTGATCGATGCGCATAACGGTTTCGAAGTCATTACTTCGATGATCAAGACCAAGAAGCAGGTCACCCTGATTTGGTTGATCGGGCTGGTAACGTTCTTTCTCAGCGCGGCGCTCGACAATCTGACAACGACGATCGTGATGATCTCGCTCATCAAGAAGCTGCTCGGCAAGTCCGACGACCGGTTGTTTTTCGCGGCGATGATCGTGATCGCCGCGAACGCCGGCGGCGCATGGTCCGCGATCGGCGACGTCACGACCACGATGCTCTGGATCGACGGCCAGATCACCCCGCTCTCGATCATGAAGGGCTTGTTTCTGCCGTCGCTGGTCAATCTGATCGTGCCGCTGCTGGTCGTGAGCTACCTGCTGAGAGGCCGCGACATCGTTTTGCCGACGCGCCAGGATAATGCGCCGACGCGAACCAAACAGCTCGAGCGCAACGTCACCTTCTATCTCGGGCTTGCCATCCTGATCGGCGTGCCGGCCTTCAAGAGCATGACCGGGTTGCCGCCTTTCATGGGAATTCTGTTCGGCCTCGGCGTGCTGTGGGTGGTCGGCGAAATCATCAACCGCGACAACGATTCCGGAGACGGGATGCGCCCGAGCTGGGTCGACGCCCTGATGCGCATCGACATGAGCTCGATCGTATTCTTTATCGGAATCCTGCTGGCCGTCGCGACCTTGGAGCACACCCACATTCTCGCCATGCTGGCCAAATGGCTGGATTTCAATGTCGGACGACAGGACGTGATCGTCATCGTTCTCGGCCTTGCCAGCGCGGTCGTCGACAACGTGCCGCTCGTCGCCGCGTCGATCGGAATGTACAGCCTGGCGGACTATCCGCCCGACAGCTTCCTTTGGGAATTTATCGCCTACTGCGCCGGCACCGGCGGATCGATTCTGATCATCGGTTCGGCGGCCGGCGTCGCCGCGATGGGGCTCGAGAGAATTCAGTTTCTATGGTACGTGCGCCGGATCAGCGGCCTGGCGCTGCTCGGCTATTTCGCCGGCTGCGCGGTTTATATCGTTCAGTACAACTTGACGCATTGAGGAGCGACCTTGCGCGCTTGGCGAGGGCAGCGCCGCAAGCCGTGCCACCGCCCGAGCACCGTTCGTTCAAGACTGCCGCGAGGCGGAATCTAGAGAGCACTTTCGGTTAGGATTGCTGCGGTTCAAGAGTCCCGGGCCGTCATTCCGGGGCACGAGCAGCGTCAGCTGCGAGTGAACCCGGAATCCATAACCACCGCAGGGAGTAGGGATTCCGGACTTGCTCGTTCTTCGAACTCGCAATCCGGAATGACGACAACATTTTGGTTGGATGATTCAATCCTAACCGAAAATGCTCTAGCCGCTGTCATAGAAGAGATCGACGACCGTGGCCGTCAGCACCGGCTTCCGGGTCTCTGCGAAGTTGATTTCACAGTTGGTTTCGACACGAACGAAACTACGCGTCGGAGTCACGGAAACAAACCTTGCTTGCAGGAACAACGGCACCTCGGTGCCGACCGGGTGCCGGAAGCGCACCCGACGATACTCGGCGACCATGGACATGTCGCAGCGTGCGACGGTGTAGGCCTGCTGCAACAGCCGCGGCAGTTGCGCAATCAGCAGGTTTCCGGGCACGATCGTTCGGCCCGTCGGCAGAGCCGCCTTGGCCCGCTCGGTGTCGCAATGAATCCATTGGCGATCTTGGCTGAGCGCGACGAAGCGATCGACATCGGACTGCGTCAGCGCAAACGTCTCGCTCGGGGGCAGTTCCTGGCCGACCA
The DNA here is from genome assembly GCF_000013745.1 of Rhodopseudomonas palustris BisB18. Lineage (GTDB taxonomy): Bacteria > Pseudomonadota > Alphaproteobacteria > Rhizobiales > Xanthobacteraceae > Rhodopseudomonas_A > Rhodopseudomonas_A palustris_F. The sequence goes on along the minus strand of NC_007925.1, from coordinate 1,154,431 downwards.
ACGCGGCGAGATCGAGCGGGCGATCAACCTGGAGACGCACGAGCCTACTCCACACGTAGCAGCATGGCGGAGCCGAGCCCGCCCGCCGCAGCGATCGTCGCAAGCCCCGTCGCGCCCGCTCCCATGGTCTGCAATTCGTGCCACCCGCGCACCGCGACGATTGCACCGGAGGCGCCGATCGGGTGCCCGCGCGACAGCGCGCCGCCGCCGCGATTGACGCGGGCGGGATCGAGGTCGAAGGCCTCGATGCAGGTCATGGCCTGAACGGCGAACGCCTCCATGATTTCAACGACCGAGATCGAAGCGACCGGCAGCCCCGCACGACGCAACGCCGTTCGCACCGCTTCGATCGGCCCCAGGCCAGGCCGTTCCGGATCGCCGCCCACCCGTGCGCCGCCGACGAGACGGACGACCCGGACAGGCGCTCGGATCGACGCCAGCGCCCGTTCCGACACCACGAGGACGGCGGCCGCCGCATCGGCCTCGACCGCCACCGTCGCCGCCGTCACGCCGTGGATCGGGCTGCCGGCGAGCAACGGAAGTCGGGCGCAAAGCCCGGCGGTGAGACGCCGCGCAAACGCATCTGCTGTTAGTCCGGCCACGGCAACACATTCAACCGCCGCAGCACCGCGCGCCAGCGCCTTGCGGTGGCTCTCGATGGCGAACGCCTCTTGGGCGGCGCGGCTGATGTCCCACTCCGCCGCCAGCGTCGCTGCGGCGGGAATCATATCCGGATCGCGCTCCGGCCACGGCGTGAACGGCGGGCGGTCATAGGGCTGCGCAACCTCGTCGGCCCCGAGCGGACGACGCGAACGGATCGGCGACCGACTGAAGCTTTCGACGCCCCCGGCGACGATCACATCGGCTTCGCCGCTGCTGATCCGCGTCGCCGCCAGCAGGATCGCATCCAGGCCGGAGCAACATTGCGTGTCGATGGTGATCGCCGGCACCACGTCCGGAATTCCGACCTTGAGCGCGGCCAAGCGTGCGGGATTGCCGCCGCCGTAAAGCGCGTTTCCCAGAATCACATCGTCGACTTCGGCCGGCGCCAGGCCGGCTTCGTCGAGCACGGCCGCAATCGATGCTACGGCCAGATCCACCGCTTCGATCCTCGCGAAGGCACCTCCACGAGGAACCACCGCGGTCCGGCGCGCCGCAACCATGAACGCCGCGCTCATGGCAGCCTCCCGGTGATCGCGCCCGTCATCCAGGCTTGCCGCAGCCTTTCAAAGTCGGTTTTGCCGGACCGCGTCAACGGCCACTCCGCGACGCTCGCATAGACCCGCGGCACCTTGTAGAGCGGCAATGCCTTGCGCTGGTAAGCGATGAGATCTGCAGATGTGACGACCGCATCCGTGCGTATCTGCACGAGCGCGATCAGCCGCTCGCCGCGGCTTCGGTCGGGGGCGCTGAGAACCGCCGCGGCCGTCACCATCGGGTGCTGCTCCAACACCCGTTCGATCTCCTCGGGGTAAACGTTCTTGCCCGAGGTGACGATCTTTCGGCGCGCGCGGCCGACCAGATGCAGGAAGCCCTGCGGGTCGAGAAAGCCGATGTCCCCCACCGAGACTTCTTCACCATAGTGGAGCAAGTCGGAATCTTCACCGCAAGCGTAGTTCATAATTAGAAACGGGCTCGCGACAAACACATAGCCGGTCTTTCCCTGTGGAATTGGCCGGCCGGCTCGATCCCGGATCGTCACCACGGCTCCCGAGAAGGCGCGGCCGACAGACGTCTCTGGAGCGCCTTCGTCGGCTTTGGCGACCGTCATGAAGCCGGTCTCTGAAGCACCGTAGAACTCGGCAAACCGCGCGTTTGGAAACAGCCGTCGCAACGGCTCACGTTCCCCGATGGGCCACTTGGCTCCCGACGAGAGAATCCAGCGCATCGAGCCAAGAACCTGGTCACCAGCCGCCTTGACCGTCAGTTGTAGCTGCGTCGGCACGCCATACAGCACCGTGACACGCTCTGCTTCAATGAGGCGTACCACGGCGTCGGGCCGGAACCGCCTGCAGAGCACGACCCGGGCGCCGGAATTAAGCCCATGCACCAGAGCATAAAGAAACAACGAATGGGTCAGCGTTCCCGGCGCGAGGATCACGTCGTCGGAACTGATTCCGAATTCCAGTGCGTCGTGGCGAGAGCTCTCGGTCCACGATCGATGGTGGCGGCGGTACCCTTTTGGCAGGCCTGTCGATCCGGATGTGAAGCCGACATAGAAGGGCAGCATGGCATCCGGCTCGGCGCCTGAGTGCGCGGGGGCCGACACGCCGAGCGCCGGCACAACCTGCATGAACGCAATCATCGGGTCCGCAACGATCACGGTGTTGCTGCCGCTGAAGCGAGCGTCAGAACTGACAAACAGGTCGGGTGACAGCCGCGCTCGGATCGCGCGGGTCATCTCGATTGGCCAGTCCGGATCGAACACCTGCGCTTCGCGCCCGGCCCGCGCGACCGCCAGAAACAGCAGAGCCAGCGCGGGGCTGGTGGGCAGATGAAGGGCAACGCTGCCGCCCGCGGGGGTGGTGGCGACAATGAACCCCGCCAGCCGGTTGATCTCGCGGTTGAGATGCACCCAAGAGATCCGCTGGTCTTCGAAGACCAACGCGTCGCGGTCCGGCGTGCGCGCCGCGTAACAGGACAGCGCGGCCGTGATGCTCACGTGTGTTGCCCGAGCGCGACGGGACAGGCCCGTTGGACGGCCTTGGCCGGGCATCCGCGCGCCAGCGCTGCCAAGAGTTTGCCCGGCAGAAACACCGCGGTCGCATGCGTCTCCTGAAGCGCGCCCGCCTGCGCCACGATCATCAGGCCGGCGATACGGCAACCGCAAGCGATGAGAATTCTCCTCGGCTGGCCAAGATCCGCGGTGTCGCCCGCTAGGCTCACCGACAACGATCATCGTGTTGGCAGGTCAAATAAAAACGGTCCAGCAGCAAGATTGCTGGCTCGCGCAAAGACCGCCAGAATGCAGGCAAGTTGCATCTGCCACATCGACGATTGTCGATACCGCGATTGATCCAAGCAGCGCAAGCCTGTTTTGTCGCACGATCTTGCGCTGCGGACGGCGTCCTCGCGGCGCAGGCGCCGGAGATCTGGTCACGACTGAAGCTGCCGGAAACGGCAGACAAGCTTCAGAGGATGGGGAACTTGGTAGCGGAAGCCCTAACCTGCGTCACCCAAGACGGCGAAGCTATTTCCGATCGGCGGCGCGCAGCGCAGCGCAGTTTCGCACAGCGCCAGCCGTTCGGTGAAGGCACTAGACGGCTCGGCTGATAGCCCATTGTGTGATGGTCACAAGGTCGCTCGCGGTGGACACCAATTGTGGCGCGGTGTTGACGCCGTTGGGCGGTCCCGAGAGCGGCTCGACACAAGCTGCGTCCGGCTGCTTGTCGTACACCACCATCGATGAGGCAGGCGACGTCATATCGAGCCGCACTTGCCCGGGCCACAGCAGTTCGGCGCGCATCGGCCCGTCGAACCCGAAACAATCGTCCCACGGCCCCGGGCGCGGTGCAATGCGCTCCGAGCTCGGCAGTTCGTCCGAACCGGGCGCGTATTGCCAGTCCGCAGTGAAACCGATGTGGAGTTTCTCCGCGTCGGTTGCCGTCTCGCTGAGCCCTTTGCGAAACCAGGGATGCCAGCCGGCGGCAGCGGGAAAGCTGTCGCCGGCGGTGGAAATTTTCAGCGCAATGGTCAGCGTGTTTCCTGCAAGCTCGTAACGCTGCGTCACGCTTCCCTGCCAGGGCCACGGATCGCCGAGGTCGAAGTGAAACTCGGCTGACGATGCCGACGTTGCGCCGATACGCCACGGTGCGAAGCAGGCCATGCCGTGCAACGCGTGCGGCGGCTTGTTCACCGGAAGCTGCCAACTCCGCTCGCCAAATTGCAGCCGGCCAGACCCCAGGCGCCCGACCCAAGGCACCATCGGAAAACAGCCATACTGAAACGCACGCCGATCTGGCGTCCACTGCCGCAGCAATTCGAGGCCGAACGCCGTCAGCGACGTCATCCGGCACCCGTCATGGGGATAAATCGTGGCGGTCAGATCGCCATCGCGCAACAGCACTTGAGGACCACGCGGGCCAGACCACGGCGCGTCGAACGCCCGTCGGACCGTCTGATAGCAATCGTCGTCATGAATGAGTGTCATGTCGTCTCCCGCGGCAGTGCCGTCGCATAGTCATGAAGTTCAATCAGCCGAACCTCGCTGATCAGCCAGACCGACGTCGCGGAGATCAACGAGACGACGATCAGATAGCCTGCCACCCACCACGGGTCGCCATGGCCGAGCGTCAGCAGCGACGCCGAAATCAGCGGCGTGAGGCCGCCGAGCATCGCCGAGAACTGATAGGCGAACGACAGGCCGGTGTAGCGAACCCTGGTGCCGAACATCCGCGAGAACATCGTGGGCTGCACCGCGAACATCGCCGTGGGACCCAAATTGTAAAAGACAATGAAGGCGAGGCAGATCAGCACGCCATTTCCGGTTGCGAGCGCCGCGAAGAACGGCACGATCAGAACCGCGCAGGCCAGTGCGCCGAACAGGTAGACCACGCGTTGGCCGTACCGATCGGAGAGCCAGCCAAACAGCGGGCACAGCATGATGCCGATCGCCGAAGCCATCAGCATGCCCATCAGCGGAAGCTGACGCCCCATCGCCAGGTTGGTGGAGACGTAGGCAATGCCGAATGCATTGACGATGTTCGAGGACACCGTCTCGGCGAGGCGCGCGCCGAGCGCGAGCGCGATATTGCGGGGATGCCGGCGTAGCAGTTCGACGATCGGGAGCACTCGCTTCTCGGTGCTAGCCTGCTCGCGGCGTCGCGTGGCCTTGAAATCCAGTGTCTCCTCGATGTGTAGCCGGATCTGCATGCCCACGATCAGCATTGCCGCCGAAAGCAGGAAGGGAAGGCGCCAGCCCCAATCCAAGAACTGCGCTTCCGTAAGCCCCCAACTGCACAAGGCGAACACGCCCGTCGCCAACATGATTCCGGCGGACGCCGCCATTTGCGGCAAGGAGCCGAAGAAACCACGACGCGATTCCGGCGCGGATTCGATCGTCATCAGGGCTGCGCCGCCGTACTCGCCGCCCAATCCAAACCCCTGAATCAGCCGAAGCACCACCAACATGATGGGCGCCGCGATCCCGACATCGGCGAACGTCGGCAGAAACCCGATGAGGAAAGTCGATATGCCGGTGATCAACAGCGTCGCGATCAAGGTCGCCTTGCGCCCGACCCGGTCTCCGAAATGACCGAACACCACGCCGCCGAGTGGCCGGGCGAGAAAGCCCACACCGAAGGTGGCAAACGCCGCGATCGTCCCCACCGCAGGATCCGACTGCGGGAAGAACAGCTTGCCGAACACGAGGCCCGCCGCGGTCCCAAAGATGAAGAAATCATACCATTCGAGCAGGGCGCCGGCGAAACTCGCGGCGACCACTTTCCGCATGGCCGCCGGCGAGAGGCCGCGTGTTGTTGCGTTTTCGTTATCGGTAGGCATGGGAGTTCCTCCTCTTGTTCGGCCAACTGATTACACCGTCCTTATGGCCGGCCCTGCTCGCTCTTTTTATCTGGGTCGTGCATCGGTCACGGCTTGATCGGGGTCAGCGGCGCGACGATCGCCGCGGCGTCCTTGCTGCCGAGCCCGGCGGCGCGGGCCAGTGAGAACACTGAGAGTCCCGCCGCGGCGACCGGCGTCGGAATCCCCCAGGTCGCGGCGGCATTGACCGACAGCCGCAGATCCTTGGCGGCGAGATCGACCGCAAACCGGGTGGTGAAATCGTCGTTTATCATCCAGCCGAGCCGGATGTCGGCCTGGGTCGACCATCCGCCGGTCGTCTTCAGCGCGGAGGAAAACACCTCGGGATCAATGCCGGCTTTACGGGCCAGGAGGTAGCCCTCCGCCAGAATCGCCAAATTGGTCATGCCGACCAAGTTCGAGATGAGCTTGAACATCGTCGCCCCTTCGACGGAGCCCATGTCGAACACCACGCTCGACATGTGTTTGAACACGGGCGCCAAAGCCTCGAGAGAAACTTGATCGCCGCCGACGAACAGCGGGATCTCACCTTTCTCCGCCATCGCCGGTGTCTTGCCCATGGTGCACGCCACGAAGCGCGCGCGTCCGCCCTTGGCGATCATGTCGCTGACACGTCGCGACGTGGCCGGATCGATGGTGGAAAGATCGACCGCGATCGCGCCTTCCGCGAGGTCGGCGGCGTGCTCGGTCCAGAACGCCTCGACGTGGTCCGGCGTCGGCAGACAACTGAACACCACGGCCCGCCCGGCGACCGCGTCGCGGGCGCTCGCCGCCGCGCTGGCGCCGTGCGACACCAGCCGCTCGATGGCGGCCTTGGAGAGATCGTACACCGCGAGGCTCCAGGGTCCCGAGGTGAGCCGCGTCGCCACCGCGCCGCCCATCGCGCCAAGTCCGATGATGCCGATATTGTCGATTGAACGGCTCATGCCGCATTCTCCTTCACTGCAACGATAGAGAGCACCGAAGCGTCTTCGGCGTCGACGTTGGCGCCGATCGGCTCCCAGCGGATCGCAAGACAGGTCAGAAATCCGACCAGCGGCACGATTGCCAGCCAGTAGAAAGCGTCGGTGCGCAGGTTCTGCCAAAGGATCGGCCAGAAGATCAGCCCGCAAAGGGCGCCGGCGCGCATGATCGCGCGCGCAAAACCGACGCCCGCCGTGCGAATGCTCGGCGGGTACGACAAGGTCGCGATGGTCATGCCGAGACCGCCGGGACCGGCCGAATGAAAGAAGATGATCAGCCCGAGCAACACCAGCGCCAGCCACGGGCTATCCTTGCCCATGAAGCCCAGCATCAGCAGCGCCAGCACCACCATGCCGAAGCCGAACATCGACTGCCGACGCGCCCCGATCTTCTGCACCAGGATCGAACCGATCGCCCCGCCGGTGACGCCGCATAGCGCATTGACGGCGGCCGAGCCCCACAGCGCGTTCGACAGCCCGCCGGAGAGAATGCCCGCAAGCGTCAAGGGGAGATAGACGCCGACCGCATTGTATTGCCAGGCCTGCATCGTGGCGACCACACAGCCGAGAATGGTCCGTCTACGATAGGGCGCACGGAACAGCACAGAGTAGGCACCGTGCAGCTTGGCCCCTGCCTCCTTCTCGTGGGTGGCGTCCCCGGCCACTTCGGCCCGGACGTCATAACGATCGCTGAGGATTTTGCAGGACTCGTCGTAGCGATAGGTGCGCGCCGCCCACATCGCCGACTCCCCGATGTAGATATAGCGCAGCACCATGACGACCACGGCGAAGGCGGAGCCGATGAAAATGCCGTAACGCCACAGCATCGGCTGCTCGACCGCCGCCGCCGAGAGCGACAGCAAGATGAGATAGACCACCGTGGTCGAAAGGTACCATCCCATCTGCCAAAGATTGACGGACGTGCCGGACTTCTTCGAGGACGAGCCGCGCAATTCGGCGACCGCGCCGGTTGCCAGCGGGAAATCGATGCCGAGACCTAATCCCATCACCAACCGACTCACCAGCACAGCCCAGATATTTGGAGCGAAAGCGATCGCGAAGGCTCCGACCGTGCAAAGCCCCATGCCGATCAGGAAGCCGCCGCGCTGGCCGAAGCGATTGATGATCCGGTTCGACAACAAGCCGCCGATCAGCGCCGAGACCAGAACCGAGGCGTTCACCGTCGCCGCAAGCCCCGGCGAAATGCCGAACTGCGTGGCGATGAACGAATTGCCGAAGCCGATCATCGCGGCCTGGTAGGCATCGATCAGGACGCCGCCCAGCGCGATCAGCGTGACGGCGAGACCGGAACGGGTCGCCGGGTGGGCGTTGACGATATCGACAACGTCTTGTGGGCGCCGAATGACGTACGGCGCTGCGGCCGTGAGTGTATTCATGGACTTCTCCTGTTCCACAAGAACGTTGGGATTCTGAAGTGCCGACACGACGTGACGAAGGAAGTCAGTTTTTGAACTTGATAAGCACCTTGATGGATTCCGGCTGCTTGGCCCGGGCATAGGCATCGGCGGCCTGTTCGATCGGGAACACATCGGTGATCAGCTTCGAAGTATCGAAGCTGCCATCCGCCAGCCAGGCGATCGCAACGTCGAAATCCGACGGCACGTACATGCCGGAGCTCAAGAGGTCGCGTTCAAAGCGCTGCATGCTCGGCAGCGGAATTTCGCGCGGGCCGGAGGGCACGCCCATGCAGATGACGGTGCCGCCGGCCATCACCTTGGTGCAGGCTTCGGTGAGCGTCGCCTGCGCCGCCACCACGTCGATGACACCCGTAAACCGTTCCTCCGCGGCCAATTCGCCCGGCGCGACGACGCGGTGCGCGCCCATCTGCAAGGCCAACTCCCGCTTGCGCGCTTCGGGTTCGACCACGGTGATTTTCTGCGCGCCCATGATGCGCAACGCCTGCACAATCGACAGCCCGATGGTGCCGGCGCCGATCACCAGCACGTCCTCGCGCGCATCGACCGGCATCCGACTGACGCAGTGATGCGCGCAGGCCACCGGCTCGGCGAACGCCAAGATCTCCATCGCCAAGCCCTTTGGCGCAAGGTGCAGGTTGCGCGCCGGAACGACATGCGAGGAGCGCCCTAGGCCGGGCGCACGGAAGCCCGCGACCTGCGGAGGCTCACAGAGATTGAAGCGACCCGAGAGACAGGCACGGCATTTGCCGCACGCCATGATCGGATCGACTACGACGTGATCGCCGACCCGTGCGTTGGTGACGCCGCTGCCGACTTCCACTACGACGGCGGAAATCTCGTGGCCGGTCACCATCGGCGGTTTGGCGAACGGATGCCCGCCCGCCAGCACGTGCAGCTCGGAGCCGCAGACGCCGATAAAGGCCGGCTCGATACGGACCTCATCGGCCGCCAGCGCGGGCAAGGTCACGTCGACCTGCTCGCATACCACCACACCGATGTCTTGGAATTTGACCTGTGAAACGATGGTCATGAGAATCTCCATTCAGCCGAGTGCTTGTTGACGATGCAGATCAGCGCGACGCCATCGCGGCGTCGACGATTTCAGCCAGCCGCTGCAGCCTCGGCACCGAGACATCCCGCAACATTGAATCGATATCCTGGGCGCCGATCACCGATGCCCACACCGCGCGCCCGGCCAGAAACCCGGATGCGCCGGCGGCCATCGCGATCCTGACCGCGCGGCCGTACAGGTCGGCAGGCACGCCGGAGGACAGGATCACCCAAGGCATCGAAATATTTCCTGCCAGGCGGCGGCATCCCTCGAGCAGCTCGCTTTCGCTGCCTTTACCGCCGAACGGCATCTCGACCTTGTAGAGATCGGCCTCGGTGGCGCCGAGCTCGAGCGCGGCGGCGACAATCGCTGCCTCGCGGTCGAATTCCCAACCCCGGCGCGGCGGCCGCACCACCGGCTCGATGACGCTGATCAGTCCCGCCGACCGGCAGCGCGCGACGAACTCGGCGACCATCGCCAGCCGCGGCTCCGCCGGTTCATCGGCGCGCCAGAGCACCAACAGCTTCAGCGCCTTGGCGCCCATCGCACGGCAGGCCACGGGGTCCACCGACAGATCGATGCGCACGTCGTCGACCGGAATGCCGTTGCCGGGCAAGAATTCGTCGGCGGCGGCGATCAGGCCGCAGCTTGGCGCCAGCACCCGGTCGGCAACGATCTTGTCGAGGCAGAACTGGCGGTCCGCGAGCGTCGCGGATGCGTAGGGCGACAGGATTTTCGCTGCCGTCACCTTGAAGTTGGTCAGTACCGAATCGGCGACCGGGGTCGGCGTTCCGGCCGCGGCGAACATCGTTCGCATCGCCTCTCGCTGGTCGATCGCCAGCATCGCGAACCCACCCGAGGGGCGCGCGAGGTCGGACAGAGTGCAAGGGGCTTGGGTTACGGTCATGGACAATTTCCTCTGGAATGGGGGGACGAATGGCTCACACGGCGGACGACGGGGACGCCGTCAGCATCTCGTTCAGTTCGGACAGCGTCGGAATGGCGCTGCGCGCATCGAGCGCGCGGCACGACAGCGCCGCGGTGGTGTTGGCTTGCAGCAGCACCGAGGCCCAGTCGCCGCCGCGGCAGAGCGCGGCGAGCAAGCCGCCGTGAAACACGTCGCCGGCGCCGAGCGTCGAGACGATCTCGATATCCCGCCTGGCCGCCACCGCGACCTTCCCGGCCGGCTGGCCCGGCGCAAATCGTTCGCTCCAAAACGCGATCGATCCCTGCGAGCCGCTGGTCGCGACCACCGCCGCGGCGCCCCCGGCGAGGGCCAGTCTCGCGGCCTGTTCGATGCCCTCCGGCGTGTGCTCGAGCCCGAATTGCCGGGTCAGCGCTTCCGTCGTGGGGATGTAGAGATCGAGGCCGTCCAGCGTAAAGCCGGCGACCGGATGGCCGGCGTCAATCGACAGCCGAGGCTGCCGCGAAGGCGACCGACCACGCAGATAGTCCGACGCCGAGGCGAACCCGAAATGATCGGTATGCACCCACTCGGCGCCGTCGATCAGCTCGATGGCCCGCGCACCGAAGGCTGCGATCGGCGGCAGCGCCGGAACGGCCAGTGTGGCGATTGCGCGAGTCTGAATATCCTTCGAGACGACGACGCAGGAGGCCTGGGTTGCCACCGCGCCGTCCTGCAGCACGCCGGACACGTCGACGCCTTCGGCCTCGAGCATCTGGATCGCGTGATCGCCGGCGGTGTCCTTGCCGACCCGGCCGATGAAAGCGGCTTTGATTCCCTGACGCGCCAACACCACGGCGGCATTCGCCGCCGGGCCGCCGCCCGCGATCATCACCTGCTCGCCGATGACGCGCTCGTCGGGGCCGGGGTATCGCGGGACCAAGGCCAGGGCATCGAGCGTCACCACGCCGACGCACACGACGCGAAATGGACCAGACATAATCACCTCTCCTTGATCACCGGCGTAACCAAATGTGTGATAAAGATGACAACATCAGACTTTGTTTGTCCATAAAATAACGACTGGCGCGCGGCGTTTTGCCATTAATCTTGTGCTGCAGTGCAACTGAAGCCCCCGGCCCTCACGCCGAGGCCACGCCGCACGCCCGAATCTGTTAGAATCTGTTAGATATTTGACAAACTGCCGGCGCATCCCCCGCCCTGGCGAGACCCGAGGAAAGAGACCCGCGACAATGGCTCCCGACAACCTGCGCTACCGAGATGCGCCTGCCCGGCGCGGGGCGATCATCGACCAGCTCAAAAATCTTGGTTTCCTCACCATCGGCGAGGTCGCGAAAGAGTTGGGGGTGTCGGAAATGACGGTGCGGCGCGATGCGCGACGCCTGCACGAGGAAGGTCGGCTGATTGCGTTGCGTGGCACGTTGCGACTGCCGAGCTCGCACGACGAATCCGAAACGGAATACCAACGCCGCGCCGCAGCTGCGACCACCGCGAAGGAAATGGTCGGACGGATCGCCGCCAGCGAGGTGCTGCCGGGCGATGTGATCGCCATCGACGCCGGCACCACGGCGTTTCAGGTCGCCCGCGCGTTGCCGGAGGATTTCGACGGCACCGTCGTCACCCATTCGATTCCGGTGCTCGATCTCTTGATCGATCGGCCGATGACCAAGACCATCGCGCTGGGCGGCGACCTCTACCGGCCGAGCCGCGCGCTGGTCGGCTCCTTTACCGTGGAATGCGCGCAACGCCTGAGCGTGCGGACCTTCTACATGGGCGCCGCGGCCGTGGACGAGCGGGGTGTGTATGCGTTGGGCGACGTGGAGCGCCTGGTCAAGCAAACCCTGATGAGCATTGCAGATCGCGTCGTACTGGTGATCGACAACCGCAAATTCGACGTCAAGGCGCCAGTTTTCATGTGTGATTGGAGCCGTTTTTCCCTCGTCGTCTCCGACCAGGTTCCGCCGGACCAGATCACTGCGCTGCTGCGTCAGAAGAACATCCAAATACAGGTCGCCAGCGAAGGATAATTTGCGGCGAAGGGTATTTTCGCATAGCTCGACCACCGCAATCCTGGAGCATTTTCGGTTAGGATTGATGCGGTTCAAGAGTCCCGGGCCGTCATTCCGGGCACGAGCAGCGTCAGCTACGAGTGAACCCGAAATTCATAACCACCGCCGGGAGTAATTCCGGACTTGCTCGTTCTTCGAACTCGCAAAAAAGCGGAGGCTTACGAGCAGCAGCAGCATTTGCTGCAGGGCCTGCGGCACCGCGGCGTGCCGCTGCTGCCGCCGCTGGCCGGTATGCGCACCAACGCTACCTTGGAGAGCTTTTCGACTCGAATAATGATTTTGAAGAGATTTATGACGTCTTGAACTGGTTTTCGACGAGAACTCTGTTACGGTGGTTTTCGACAATGTGGCTCGTTTTGGCGCCTGAATCGACTATTTGAATGGGTTTTCGACCATGGACCTGGCCTTAGCCACCCCGCACCTCTTCCAGGACAAGCTCCTGCCGGATGAGGCAAGGCCTGTGGGCTTGTCGGCTCTGGTGCATGCGCTGGCCGTCAAGGCTCCGGTGCGCCGCCCGTGCGCGATTTCCGAAAAGCACATTCGCGGCAGTTCTCGCGATCAAGCCGAATGGCGGCTTTTCGACAAGCGCTATTGGCCGGGCGAAACCCTTTCCGCCCACCTGAACTTTGCCCTCCGCCATGAGGATCTGGATCTGCTCGTCCTAAAACGGGTGTTCAAGGCGGTGCCGAAATCGGCAATCGAAGCATTCGTCCGCGAAGCGCCGACCGGCGTGCCGACGCGCCGCGTCTGGTTTCTATACGAGACGCTGACGGGAGAAATGCTAGACGTTGCGGAATCCCCGGCTATAGCGGCGGTCGATTTGCTCGACCCCAAAGCCTACTTCACGGGCAAGCCGAAAGTCTCCAAGAGGCACCGTGTCCGGGACAATCTGCTCGGAACGAAGGACTTTATTCCGATCATCCGCCGCACACCTGCACTTGCCGCATTCACCGAAAGCGGCCTTGCGGCCAAAGCGCGTGACACCGTCGGCCGCACCGGCGGGCACGTCGTTGCCCGCGCCGCCAGCTTTCTTCTACTGGCGGACAGCCGCGCGAGTTTTGAGATCGAGGGCGAACACCCGCCGCGCAACAGGCTTGAGCGCTGGGGACGTGCGGTCGTCCAGGCCGGGAAACATGCGCTTACGCTGGATGAGATCAACCGGCTTCACGGCGTCCTGATCGAAGACAACCGGCTTATCCGCCCCGGTCTTCGCCCTGACGGCGTTTTTGTCGGCGAACGGGATCACGAGAACAATCCGATGCCGGAATTCATCGGCGCGCGGCCCGATGATCTCGACAGCTTGATGAAGGGCATGATCGCCACCAACACGCGGATGCGGGATGACGGCATGGATGCGGTCCTGCAAGCGGCATGCACGGCCTTCGGATTTGTCTATGTCCATCCCTTCCAGGACGGCAACGGGCGTCTTCACCGCTGCCTGATCCACCACGTCCTTGCAGAGCGCAAATTCACGCCACCCGGCATGGTGTTTCCGGTCTCGTCCGTCATGCTGGACCGGATCGACGATTACCGCACGACATTACAGGCGCATTCGGGTCCGCTCATGGATTACATTGAGTGGAAAGCGACACCCGACCGCAACGTCGATGTGACAAACGACACAGCCGACCTGTACCGATATTTCGACTGTACGGAAGAAGCCGAATTTCTCTATCAGTGCGTCGCGCACACCATTGAGCATGATCTGCCGCATGAAATTGATTATCTGCGCCGCCACGACGAAGCGCGCCGCAAGATCATGGACACGGTCGAGATGCCCGACCGTCTCGCCGACGACCTGCTGCTGTTCATCCGCCAAAACAAAGGAACGCTCTCGAAGAAGCGCAGAGAGCGTGAATTCAAGGCATTGAAGGACGAAGAAATCGCACAGATCGAAGATGTCGTGCGCGAGGCATTCGACGGGTTCGAGAATCGTGTCCCCTGACGCGGTGTAGCTGGCGGCGGGTCACCGCGACTGCCGGGTTGGTCCGGGCCGGTCAGCTGGCGGATGCCGGGAGGCTGACGGCGGGATCGTCGCCGATCGGGGCGATGGTTTCCAGCGTCATGTAGCGGGCGCGCTGCAGCATCCAATCACCGAGGTATCGCAACTGCGCATCAGCTATGATGTGACCTGGAACGCGGCGCAAGCCATCAAGCTGAAGTGCTCGCAGCTCGGCGCGGCTCAATCCCGCGCGCCACGGCGTCCGCTTTCGGGCTTGCTGCGGTGAGGATCCTCGGCGGCGGAATGGCGTCGATCGGCAAATCGCAAGCGGTCCGCGCGTCGGAGTTTAGGGACGACCGTACAATTGACGAATTCGGATTCGTTCCCGAGACGTTCAGTGGGAGGGGATCAGTGGTAGCGGGAGAGGGATTCATCCGATTACCCCCCTCGATCTCGGCCTTTTCACCCTCCGCCGCGCCGCTGGCTGAGGCAACCCGGCGTTTGGCGGGCTGCCCCACAACGGCCCCGGCCACCGCTGGTTCACTGTCGCCGCCGGACAGGGGCGTGGGATGGTGTTTCGGGGCCATGGGAGTGCCATCAAAGCGCAAGATCGCGACGGCCGGCGAGGAAAGCGCCAGCGCCGGTTGGGTCGGCCTGTTCAATTCGCCGGGGACCAGGCCGTGGGTCGCGAATGCCAGCACTTTGAAACCCGAGAGATTGAGTGCCTTCACGCTCTGCTCGTTGGCTTGTTTGCCGAGATTGAGCACCTTCGACGGATCGGCCTGCAATGCCAGCGCGATTGATTTCAATTCTTCGGCGGTGTCGGGAAGCCGCGGCAGCATTGCGAGGTCGGCACTTTCGACGCCTTCCAGTTTCGGGCTACTGCGCCGCTTCAGCGGCACTCCGCGTCTAACGTTGCTACCGGCGTCGGCTACCAGCATCGACGAGTTAGTTTTCTCGGCCTCGGCCTGCTGCTCAAGGCTGAAATAGGAGTCGCCGAACGCTATCAACTCGCCCCGATTTGGCTTGCCGGGCGGCAGATTGCGCAGAGTCCGCAACGCCGCTGCGGAGCACCGTCGTCACCGCGTGAGTGCGCGCCAGCCACGGCACATTGCGGTAGCCGATAAAGAGTGGATCGTCGTCAGGCTTGACCTCGCTCGGCGCGGTCGGCAGCAACTACAGCGGCAGCAGACCGAGCGCGCCGTTGGTGACCACGATCAGGTTTTTCGCAGGCTTCCAGCCGCTTTCGACCGGCTTCAACAGCAACGAATAGAGCTCGTAACCCAGCTTCAGATCGAATTCGGGAATATCGGAAATCATTGCCGCCTGTGGCTCCAACGCCTCGCGCAGCTTGCGCACCCCGGATTCAATTCGCCGCTGGTGGCGTTGATCGCGGCGAAGACCACCGGGCCGGTCTTGGGACCGCCCAGACAAAGCTGCCGTTCTGGCCCAAATAGAATGACAGCAGCGCCTCGTCATCGACCAACGTGGCTTTGATCTGCTTAACAGTGGGCGGCTTTGGCGACACCAGGTCGGCATAGGCCGGGAATTTCTCGCGGATCTGCAGGCGCGCCTTGTTGCGCTCTCCGCGCAGCATGTTGATCGACGCATTGCATTGGCATCACCAGCAACGTACACCGGCGCGATCTGCACCCACGCAGCAAAGGGCGCTAAGCGAAATGGCTCAGTTGAACGCCGCGATGCCCGTAATGGCGCGACCAAGGATCAGCGCATGGACGTCGTGCGTGCCCTCGTAGGTGTTGACCACTTCCAGATTGACGAGATGGCGCGCGACGCCGAATTCGTCGCTGATGCCGTTGCCTCCCATCATGTCGCGCGCGGCGCGGGCGATCTCCAGCGCCTTTCCGCATGAATTGCGCTTCATGATCGATGTGATCTCGACCGGCGCGGCACCTTCGTCCTTCAGGCGTCCCAATCGCAGACACCCCTGCAGCCCCAGCGTGATCTCGGTGAGCATATCCGCAAGCTTCTTCTGCACCAGTTGATTGGTGGCCAGCGGACGGCCGAACTGCTTGCGATCGAGAACGTATTGCCGGGCACGGAGATAACAGTCTTCGGCCGCGCCGAGCGCGCCCCAGGCGATGCCGTAGCGGGCGCTATTGAGGCAGGTGAACGGGCCTTTGAGGCCACGCACTTCCGGAAACGCGTTCTCCTCCGGACAGAACACATCGTCCAGCACGATCTCGCCGGTTATGGACGCGCGCAGGCCGACCTTACCGTGGATCGCCGGCGCGCTCAGGCCCGGCCAGCCCTTTTCGAGCACGAAGCCGCGGATTTCTCCGGCGTCGTCCTTGGCCCAGACCACGAAAACGTCGGCGATCGGGCTGTTGGTGATCCACATCTTCGCGCCGGATAGCCGATACCCGCCATCGACCTTCCGTGCCCGGGAAATCATGCCGCCCGGGTCGGAGCCATGATCGGGCTCGGTGAGGCCGAAGCAGCCGATCCACTCCCCGGTCGCGAGTTTTGGCAGATATTTCTGCCTTGTCGCCTCATTGCCGAATTCGAGGATCGGCACCATCACGAGCGACGATTGCACGCTCATCATCGAACGGTAGCCGGAATCGACGCGCTCGACCTCGCGCGCGATCAGGCCATAGCAGACGTGGTTCAGGCCGGCGCCGCCAAACGTCTCCGGAATGGTCGCGCCGAGCAGGCCGAGTTCACCCATGCTTCGGAACACACCCTCATCTGTCTGCTCGTGCCGGAACGCTTGCACCACTCGCGGCAGCAATTGCTCCTGGCAGTAGGCGTGCGCCGTGTCGCGGACGGCGCGTTCGTCCTCCGTGATCTGGCCATCGAGCGAAAGCGGATCGTCCCAGCGAAAATGTTGGCGCGGTGGGGGTAAGGCCATTTGAAGCTCCTGAGTGAACAACGCGACGCGGTGGCGGGACCGCGCGAGTTGGGCGATCTGCCTGGATCAGCGATGGGTGAAGTTCGGCTTCCGCTTCTCCAGAAATGCCGTGATGCCTTCGCGGGCATCCGGCGCCGCGAACCGGGCATGCATTTCCCGCCGTTCAAACAATATGCCCTCGCTCAGCGGCGTCTCGAACGCGCGATTGAGGGTTTCCTTCAGCACCATCAATGCGGGGGCGGAGAACGACGCGATGGTCATCGCAAGCTTCAAGGTCTCTTCGCGGAGCTTGTCGTCATCGACCACGCGCGACACCAGCCCGTAGCAGTCGGCCTCGTCGGCCTCGAGCGGACGGCCGGACAGGCACATGTCCATCGCCTTGGCCTTGCCGATGGCGCGCGGCAGCCGCTGGGTGCCGCCGGCGCCGGGCAATAGGCCAAGCTTGATCTCCGGCAGCGCGAATTTGGCGCTGCGCGCGGCGACGATGATGTCGCAGGCCAGCGCCAATTCGCATCCGCCGCCATAGGCCAGACCCGCGACCGAGGCCAGCACCGGTTTGCGCACCTGCCGGATGGTCTCCCAGTTCCGGGTGACGAAGTTCGACTTGTAGACGTCGCTGTAGCTCCACTCGGCCATGACGGCGATATCGGCGCCCGCGGCGAAGGCCCGCGCGCTGCCGGCGATCACGATGGCGCCGATGTCATCGTCGGCGTCGAAATCGCGCAGTGCCGTGCCGAGCGCATCCATCAACTCGTCGTTGAGCGCGTTGAGCATCTCCGGGCGGTTGAGCGTGACGAGTCCGACTCGGCCTTCTCGTTCGACGATGATCACGTTCTCTGCCACAAGCTTGCTCCCTCACTCCATACAGCGCGCTGACGATGTCTCATGCATGCCGACCGGCGTAGGGTCGGCGATTGGCGTTGACTGTCCTATAGATCGTTCTGCTGCAGCATTTCGCGCAGCCGGAATTTCTGAATCTTTCCGGAAGGGGTCGCGGGCATCGCCTCGCGCACAATCAGCCGTTCCGGGATGTACTGGACCGCGAGTTTTTGCGTCTTCAGAAATTCGACCATGGTCCGGAAATCAATCGTCTCTCCCGTCCGCAGCACGACGACCGCGCAGGCGCGCTCGCCGAGGCGCTCGTCGGGATAGGCGACAATCGCGACTTGGGAAACGGCGGGATGCTTGTAGAGCAGCGCTTCAACTTCGACGACCGGGATGTTCTCCCCGCCGCGGATGATGACGTCCTTGCTGCGGCCGCTGATGCGGATGTAGCCGGCGGGGGTCATGTAGGCGAGGTCGCCGGTATCGAACCAGCCCTCCGCATCGGTGGCGTTCCATTGCGGGCGTCGCAGATAGCCGCCGAAATTCGAGCATGCCCGCACCACGAGGCGTCCGATCTGCCCCGCGGGCAGCGCGGCGCCGTCACCATCGATCACCTTCACTTCGACGCCGGGCAGCGGGCAGCCGTCGGTGGTCGACGCCAGCTTGTCGTCGTCGTCGAGTGTGATGAGCGTGACCGCGCCGTTCTCTGTCATACCCCAGGCGGAGACGATTTTCGCACCGAGGCCTGCTTGCGCCTGTTCGACCAGCGGCCCCGGAATCGGCGCGCCGGCGCAGAGAAAGGTTTTCAGGCTCGGAACAGGCAGGGCGCTCTCTTTCACGACCCGCGTGAGATCGGTCAGGAACGGAGTCGAGGCCATGGTGAAACTGACGCGCTCAGTGCGGATCAGTTCGGCCGCCTTCGCCGGCTCCCAGACATCCTGCAGCACGGCGCTCGCCTGCAGCATGATCGGCATCATCAGCCCATACATGAAGCCGGTCTGATGCGCCATCGGCGACGCCATCAGGATGACGTCGTCCTGACTGAGCTTCAGCCGCCGCGCATAAGGAATGATATTGGCCATCAGCGTATTGGCGCTGTGCATCACGCCCTTGGGCTCGCCGGTGGTGCCGGAGGTGTAGATCAGTTGCGTGATGTCGTCGGGCCCCGGGCGATGGTTGGTCAGGATCGCAGGCGCATCCGGCGCCTTCTCCCATTCCGGAATCGTCAACAGCGTTTCGAAATCATCCGCGCCGCCGCCACCGACCACAACGATCTGTTGCAGCGCCGGCAATAGCGGCTGCAGACCGCGCGTCATGGCTTCGTGATCGAAATTGCGGAAGGTCTTCGGCACGACGAGCACCTTGGCCTCCCCGTGCTTCAGCATGAACGACAATTCGCGCTCGCGGAAAATTGGCATCAACGGATTGAGCACCGCGCCGATCCGCGAACAGGCCAGATAAAGGACGCTGAACTGCCAGCCATTCGGCAATTGCATCGCGACGACGTCGTTGCGAGTGACGCCGAGTCGCGACAGCCCGACCGCGACGCGGTCGGCAAGCGTGGCGAGTTCGCGATAGCTGAATCGGCGGGTCTGGTCACCGTCGAGACGCACGGCCGCGAGCGCGGTCTTGTCTGGGCAAGCGGCGACGCAGGCGTCGAGATCGTCGTTGATGGTGCGATCGTGCCAATGGCCCCGGGCGATGCTTTCGGCACGACGTGCCGGCAGCAGGATGGCATCGAATTCCATGATGATCTCCCCCTGTATGTGGGTGTCGTCTGTGCTGGCGCGCTGCTCACGCCGGAACGGCGGCGCGGCCGGCCCGGCTGCGCGCGATGACGGTCTTCATGATCTGGGCGGTGCCGTCGCCGAGTTGGAAGCCGAGCACGTCGCGCAAGCGCTGCTCCATCACGCCGCGATCGTACCCGCCATGGCCGTGCGTCAGCAGGCACTCATGCACGACGTCGTAGGCGAGTTTCGGCGCCCACCATTTGCACATCGCAGCTTCTCTGCTGTGTGGCGCGCCGTTGTCCTTCAGCCACAGCGCCTGCAGGCACAGCAGACGCGCGGCTTCGACCTGGGTGTCGAGATCGGCGAGCGGATGCGACACGCCCTGGAACGCCGACAACGGCTGACCGAACGCCTGCCGCTCCGCGACATGGGCCCAGGTTTCCTCGAGCGCGACCCGCGCCACCGCCAGCACCTGCATCCCGATCAGCGCGCGCGAGAAATCGAACCCCTGCATCACCTGCACGAAGCCCTTGTTCTCATCGCCGAGGCGATGCGAGCCGGGTACGCGGACGTTTTCGAAGAACAGCGAGCCGCGGCCGATGGCGCGCTGGCCATGGCAGTCGAACCGGCTGCGGGTAATCCCCGGCAGGTCCATCGGAATCAGCAGCGCCGTGACACCATGCGCGCCGGACTCAACTGTTCCTGTGCGCCCGAACACCACCGCGGCGTCGGCCTGGTCGGCGGCGGAGATCGAGGTCTTCTCGCCATTGACGATATAGTTATCGCCGTCGCGCTCGACGCGCAGCCGCAGATTGGCGGCGTCCGACCCGCCGCGAGGCTCGGTGAGCGCGATCGCGATCAGCGCATCGCCAGCCAGCAGCCTCGTAAGCCAAGGCTTGGCGATCTCGGGCCGGCCGTGCTGGGACAAAATCTGTCCGTTCAGTGAGGCCAGCAGATTGATGTAGGAGATGCTGAGATCGGCGCGCGCGACCTCCTCATGGATGACGCCGGCGGCGAGGCTGCCCATGCCGAGACCGCCGAACACTTCCGGCAGCTCTGGAGCGATAAATCCCATCTCACCCATCGCCTTCATCACGCCGCGGTCAAGAACGCGCGTTTTGTCGCGCTCCTGAAATCCGGGCGCGATGCGATCGATGGCAAATCGCCGGGCCTGATCGGCCAGCGCAACCAGGTCTTCATTGAGATAAGGGTTCACCGATCCGCCTCCTGATTGCGTCCATACACCGGGGGATGCCCCCGGCGGTCACTCAACGATCCGGCTAAGGCGTCACTTGATGTATTTGCGGAATTCTGGCTTGCGCTTTTCCTTCAGCGCATTGACGCCCTCGCGCGACTCGTCGGTGTCGTAATAGAGCTTCAGCGCATACATGCCCATGCCGGCGATGCCGGCCTGGTGCGCGGTGTCCATGTTAAAACTGCGCTTAGCGATGGCGAGCGCGGTCGGGCTGCGCTCGCACAGTTCTTCGCCCCATTTCTGCACTTCGACGTCGAGTTCCTCGTGCGGCACGCAGAGATTGGCCAGCCCCATGGCTTCGGCTTGCTTGCCGGAATAGCGGCGGCACATGTACCAGATTTCGCGCGCCTTCTTTTCGCCGACCACGCGGGCGAGGAAAGCCGTGCCGTAGCCCGGATCGACCGAGCCCATCTTCGGGCCGACCTGGCCGAAGATCGCTTTCTCCGAACAGATCGTCAGGTCGCAGATCGTCGCCAGCACGTTGCCGCCGCCGATCGCATATCCCTGGACGCGGGCGATGACGGGTTTCGGCACGTCGCGGATCGCGGTGTGCAGTTCTTCCATCGGCAGGCCCACGGTGCCGCGGCCATCGTAATTGCCGTCATGGGTGGTCTGATCGCCACCGGTGCAGAAGGCGCGATCGCCGGCGCCGGTCAGCACTATGGCGCCGACGTCCTTGTCGTAGCCAGCTTTGTAAAGCGCCTTGATCAGCTCGTCGCAGGTGGTACCGCGGAACGCGTTCATCTTGTCGGGGCGGTTGATTATGATCCAGGCCACGCCGTTGCGGATGTCGTAGATCAGGTCCTCGAACTTCATGAGCTTTCCTCCTGTTGTTGCTTTTGCTTAGCCGTTCATGGTCAGGCCGCCGGAGACACTCAGCACCTGACCGGTGACGAACGATGCCTCGTCGCTGCCGAAGAACACGATCGCGCCGGCGAGATCGTCCGGCTGGCCGAGCCGCCCGAGCGGGATCGCCTTCGTGAAGGCCTCCACCAGTTTTTCTGGATTGGGCGCGCCGGAGGTGACGCCGGCCAGCAGCGCGGTATCGGTTGGACCGGGGCAAACGACGTTCACGGTAATACCGTGGCGGGCATGTTCGCGCGCCAGCGTTTTTGAGAAGGCGACCAGGCCGCCCTTGCAAGCCGCGTACACTGCCTCGCCAGAGGAACCGACGCGCGCGGCATCGGAGGCGATATTGACGATTCGCCCGTAGCGGCGCTCGACCATTCCCGGCAGGACCGCGTGATGCATATGCAGTGCACCGGTCAGGTTGATGGCGATCAGCTTCTCCCACTCGCCGGGGTCGGATTTGGCGAAAGGCTTAAAGATGTCCCAGCCAGCGTTGTTGACCAGCACGTCAATGGGGCCGAGCTTTGTTTGCGTCGCCGCCACCGCGGCGTTGACGCTGGCCCGATCGGCGATGTCGCACTTGAACGCCTCGGCGGTGCCACCGGCCGCGCGGATCTCGGCGGCTACTTTCTCCGCCGCTTCGAGATTGAGATCCAGCACCGCGACCTCGGCGCCCTCTTGCGCGAATTTTCGACAGGTGGCCCCGCCTATGCCGCCGCCGCCGCCCGTGATCACGACAGTCTTGTTTTGCAGACGCGCCATCCCCGCTTACTCCCTCTCCCGGTGTTTGTTCTTGCCCGGCTATTTGCCGACGGTCGTCGTCGGCCGCTTGGCTTTTAGGACAATATATTGCTATATCTATCGCGCTGAACAGAAATCCGCAAGAGGGAGTCGATGGCACGGAATACGAAAACTGCTTCTGATAACGCCACGACAAAGATCGAATTGGCTAACCGATTGTTTTTTCGGCTCTACCAATGCGCCAATATGTTGCATAAAACCGGGACGCGCGCCGTCGAAGCGGAGGGAATCACCACCCAGCAATGGGCGGTGCTGGGAGCGCTGTCGCGGCCTGCCGCCAAGGAAGGGATGAGTATCGGCGATCTCGCGCGCTATCTGATGGTCAGCCGGCAGAATCTCGCCGGGCTGATCGGCCGCATGGAGCGCGACGGGCACGTCGAGATCCTGCCGGATGAACGCGATCGTCGCTCACGCTTGGTGACAATGACCGACAGGGGGCGTCATGTTTGGCATGTTCTCGCTCAGCCCAAGATCCGCGCCTATTACGATCAGGTGCTTGCGGATTTCTCGATCAACGACACCACGCATGCGCTGCACTATTTGCTCAAGATTCTCGACAATATGAAGCGGATCGATGAGGGCGCGCCTGACGTCGATCCAGACCGAAACATTTGACAATCGTTGAAGGTTCGCCACGACGACAATCGTAAAACACGATCAAAAGTGAGATGGGGTGGAAGCAATGAAGGCAGCCTTTATGACTGGGCATGGCGGCAACGAGGTCATCGTCGTTGGCGAGCGGCCGATACCGATACGGCAGCCGGGCGAGGTGCTGATCCGCATGAAGGCCGCGACCGTCAACCGCGTCGACCTCTATATGCGCGACAGCGGCGCGGGCATCACCCATTCGCTGCCGCAGATCATGGGCGTCGATGGTGCCGGAGTAATCGAAGAAGCCGATGACGCCGCGCTGATCGGCCGGCGGGTGACGATCTATCCAGGCCTGGTCTGCGGCCGTTGCGAATTCTGCCAGCGCGGCGAACCGGTGCTGTGCGCCAAGATGCGCCTGCTCGGCGAGCATTGCAACGGCACGATGGCCGAGTATGTTAGCGTCCCGGCCGGCAACGCACTTGAGATTCCCGACGCTCTCGATTTTGCACAAGGAGCAGCGCTGGGCGTGAACTATCTCACCGCCTGGCGAATGCTGTTCAACAAGGCCAACCTGCAACCCGGCGAAACCGTGCTGGTGTTCGGCATCGGCGGCGGCGTGTCGTTGGCGGCGCTGCAGATCGCCAAGGCGGCCGGCGCCCGCGTGTTCGTCACTTCCCGCAGCGCCGAGAAGGCGGCCCACGCTCGCGCGCTCGGCGCGGATGCGGCGATCGACGCCCCGGCCGACAAGATCCCCGCCGCGGTGATGGAATTGACCGGCGGCCGAGGCGTCGACGTGGTGATAGAAAACATCGGCGGCGCGATATGGAGCGCGGCGCTGAAATGCCTGGTGCGTGGCGGCCGGATCGCCACCTGCGGCGCCACCATCGGCGACAACCCCTCCGCCGATCTGCGCCGGGTATTCATCCGGCAATTGCAGATTTTCGGATCGACGCTCGGCAATCCCGACGAATTCGCAAAACTGATCGAATGGTGCGCCGCCGGACGGATCACGCCGCCGATCGATGTCCATTACCCGCTCGACCAAGTCCGCGAGGCATTCTCACATCTCGAAGCGGGCCAGCAGTTCGGCAAAATTGCCATCGATATTTGATAGGCGACTTTCCTAAGCGGGATGCCCGCGCTTGTCGCGGGCATCCATATCTTGAGAGCCGTGCACGATGAAGGACATGGTGGCCGGGACAAGCCCGGCCATGACGGTTGAGTGGCTGGTACCAACAATATCACGCTGCGGTGCGGCGAGCGCGGACGCCACGATCGTGAAACGGATTTGATCCACGTCAAATCCATTTCTCGCATTCCAATACTAGATTACATTATAGCACGGCGGGACTCACCGCCGACGGACCAACGCTCCGGCGAGTGGCGCGGAGTACAGGGAGGATCACGGCATGCTCGACAGGGCGCGCCAGACCACGGGCGACATCGTCGCCCGCTGCGAAGCGCTGTTTTCCGACCTCAGTTTCACCGCCGCCCGCGAATGGAAGGCGGCCGAACCCGGCCGCATCGTGGTCGGCTTCCTGCCCTACTACGCGCCGCGCGAGCTGGTACATGCAGCCGGCGGGCTGCCACTCGGAATCTTCGGCGGTGGCGACCAGCTAGAGGTCATCCACGGCGACGCCTATTACCAGAGCTATATCTGCCGAATTCCGCGCTCGACCATCGAGCTCGGCGTTTCCGGCAGGCTCGATTTCGTCGACGGCATGATGTTTCCCTCGATCTGCGACGTGATCCGCAATCTGTCGGGGATGTGGAAGCTGATGTTTCCCGAGAAGGGCGCGCGCTATATCGATCTGCCGCACAATTTCGAGGATGACCTCGGCGGCGACTTCTATGTCAGCGAATTGCGCGAGACCTGCGAGTGGCTCTCCGGAATGACCGGTAAGCCGATCACCACCGAAGCCCTGCGCGCCTCGGTCGCTGCGTTCAACGAGAACCGCCGACTGATCCGCGAGCTCTACGCGCTACGCGCGGTTGAGCCGTGGAATGTTCCCTCCTCCGAGCTATATTTGCTGCTCCGCGCCGGTATGGTGATCCCGGTCGAGCAGCACAATCAGTTGCTCGGAGAATATCTCGCCGCCGCGCGGCTGCAGCAGCGGCCGATCAAGGACAATTCCCGCGTGGTGATCTGCGGCATGTTCTGCGAGCAGCCGCCGCTCAACCTCATCAAGTCGATCGAGCTGTCGGGCTGCTACATAGTCGATGACGATTTCATCCTGGTCACCCGCTGGGAGAATTCCGACGTCGCGCTCGACGGCGATCCGCTGAAGAATTTGGCGAACGCCTATCTGCACGATTCCAAATCGACACCGCCGAAATACGAGCCCGACGAGGCCAAGAAGGGCCTTTATCTCGTCGATAGCGTGCGCAAGAACCGCGCCGAGGGCGTGATCTTCGCGATGACCAGCTTCTGCGATCCCGGCCTGCTGGAGCGCCCGATGCTGCAGGCGGTGCTGAAGAGCCACAACATCCCGCAGATCGCTTTCAAATACGCCGAAAATTCCGGCCAGATGCAGCCGATCCGCGAGCAGGCCGGCACCTTCGCCGATTCGATCAAACTGTGGAGCGGGGCATGACCATCATCGTCGGACCGAAGACCAAGCCGCCGGAGGCCACCAAGGACGCCTCGATGGCGCGGCAGAAGGAGATGGTCAACGCCCATTATGACCGGCTCGCAAACGCCAAGGAGCGCGGCGAGAAGGTCGCCGCGACCTTCGTGCCGGGCAATCTCAACGAGTTGTTGATGTGCTTCGACATGATCAACAATTTGCCGGAGGTCAACGCCATCCAGAACGGCCTGCGTAAGCAGAGCGGCGCTTTCGTCATGGAGGCGGAGAAGCTCGGCCATTCCGAAGACGTCTGCACTTACGTGAAATCCGACATCGGCATGATGGCCAAGGGCAATATCGGCCCCAACGGCCGCCGCCTGCCGGACCCGGACGTGCTTCTCTTGTCCTATACCGGCTGCTTCACCTTCATGAAGTGGTTCGAACTGCTGCGCCGCCAATACAACTGCGAAACCATAATGTTCCAGACGCCGTACCTCGCCGACGGCAAGATCACCAAGGACATGATCAGCTACATGGTGAAGCAGCTGAAGCTGGACGTGATCCCGAAGCTGGAGCGGATCTCCGGCGTCAAGTTCGACATCGACCGGCTGCGCGACTACCTCCGCAAATCCGCCAAGGCGGAGGACGATCACGTCTGGGTGCTGCAGTCGGCCAAGAACAAGCCCTCGCCGATCGACGCCTATTTTGGAGGCATCTATTATATCGGGCCGATCTTCGGCGCCTTCCGCGGCACCGACGAAGCGATTGAATACTACAAGTTCCTGCGCGCCGAGGTCGAACAGCGGATCGCCGAGGGCAAAGGGCCGGTGACGCCGGATGGCGACATGGGCAAGGAGCGTTATCGCCTCGTGGTCGAAGGCCCGCCGAACTACACTAATTTCCGTCAGTTCTGGAAGATGTTCTATGACGAAGGCGCGGTCGTGGTCGCCTCCAGTTACACCAAGGTCGGCGGCACCTATGATCTCGGCTTCCGCCACGACCCCGACCGGCCGCTGGAGTCGCTCGCCGAATATTGCCTCAATGTCTACACCAACCGCAATTTGCCGATGCGTGTCGACATGTTGGAGAACTACATGAACGAGTACGAGGCGGACGGGCTTTTGATCAATTCGATCAAGAGCTGCAATTCGTTCTCGGCCGGCCAGCTTCTGATGATGCGTGAGGTCGAGAAGCGCACCGGCAAGCCCGCGGCCTTCATCGAAACCGACCTGGTCGATCCGCGCTACTTCTCCGCAGCCAACGTCAAGAACCGGCTGGAGAGCTATTTCCAGATGATCGAGCAGAAGCGCGCCGGTCTGCGCGGCGCGGCCTGAGGAGGGATGATGCGCACCTTTATTGGTATCGATCTCGGCTCGACCACCACCAAGGCGGTGCTGCTCGACCAAAACAAAGAAGTGATCGGCCGCGGCATCACCAATTCGCGGTCGAATTACGCGACAGCGGCGCGGGTCGCCTCGGAGGAAGCGCGGATCGACGCCCGCTTCACGCTGTTTCGCCGTGCGTTACACGCCGGCGACTCCGGCCACGAGCACAGCCGCGAATTCCTGGCCGCGCTCGAACGCAATTTTCGCCTGGTCCAATTCCTCGAACAGCTCGACGATTTGGAGGAGACCTGCCACGGCCAGTTGAAGAGTGATCGCTTCGCTTCCGTCGCCGACGCGCTGAAAGAGGCGCTGCACGAAGTGTTCATCCGATTGCGGGCCGAGGCGCCTTTGCTCTACGCACCGGAGGCCAAGCGCAAGTCCGACTTCTTCCGCGACATCGCCGGCTCCCGCTACCATGTCCACGCCGAAGCCGTCGCGCGCGAGATGGGCGTTGCGCTCGAGATCGTGTTGAATGCCTACGACAAGTCGATCATCGAGGTTGAGAACCGACCGCCGGGCGGCGAGCTCAGCGAGAAGTTTCGCCGTGGCATCGCGCGCATGCTCGACACCGATTCGCACATCGCCGATGGGGAAGGCGACTATACGCGGATGATCGAGGACGCGCTCGGCATCGAACTGGAAGAGACCTATCTGGTCGGAACCGGCTACGGCCGGGTCACGCTGCCGTTCTCCAAGGAGCATATCCGCTCGGAAATCCTGTGCCACGGTCTCGGCGCGCACATGATGTATCCGGCGACCCGTACCGTGCTCGACATCGGCGGCCAGGACACCAAGGGGATTCAGATCGACGGCCAGGGTATCGTCGAGAATTTCCAGATGAACGACCGCTGCGCCGCCGGCTGCGGACGCTATCTCGGCTACATCGCCGACGAAATGAACGTCGGCCTGCACGAGCTCGGGCCACTGGCGATGAAGTCGAACCGCCCCGCCCGCATCAACTCGACCTGCACGGTGTTCGCCGGAGCCGAACTGCGCGACCGACTGTCACTCGGCGAGAAGCGCGAGGACATCCTCGCCGGCCTTCACCGCGCGATCATTTTACGCGCTATCTCGATCATTTCGCGCTCGGGCGGCGTGACCGACCAGTTCACCTTCACCGGTGGCGTCGCCAAGAACGAGGCGGCGGTGCGCGAATTGCGCAAGCTGATCAAGGAGAACTACGGCGAGGTGACGATCAACATCAATCCCGACTCGATCTACACCGGCGCGCTCGGGGCATCCGAGTTCGCCCGTCGCGCCATCGCGTCGTAAGGAGGAAACTCATGCCGATCACATCCGGGATCGATGTTGGAACCGGCGCTGTCAAGGTGGCCTTGTTCGAGGTGGGCGACGACGAAGAAATTTGCCTCGGCAAACTGGTCGAGCGGGTACGGCAGCGTGATCCGCTCAAACTCGCCGGCGACGTCTACGACAATGTTCTGAAGGAGGCCGGGCTTACGCGCGCCGATATCGCCTATTGCGCCACCACCGGAGAAGGTGAGGCCCTCGACTTCCACACTGGGCATTTCTATTCGATGACCACGCACGCGCGCGGCGCGATTTATCTGCGGCCGGACAGCCGCGCCGTACTCGACACCGGCGCGCTGCACGGCCGCGCCATCCGCATGGATAATCGCGGCAAGGTGCTGTCCTACAAGATGACCAGCCAGTGCGCGTCCGGCTCGGGGCAATTCCTGGAGAACATCGCGCGCTATCTCGGCATCGCCCAGGACGAGATCGGCTCGCTTTCGAAACAGGCCGACAATCCGGAAAAAGTCTCCGGCATCTGCGCGGTGCTGGCCGAGACCGACGTCATCAACATGGTATCACGCGGCATCACCGCGCCGAACATCCTGCGCGGTATCCATGAATCGATGGCTGACCGGCTCGCCAAGCTGCTCAAGACCCTCGGCACGATCGACGGCATGGTACAAATGACCGGTGGCTTGGCGCTCGACAAGGGTCTTGTCGAGGCCATGCAGGACGCCCTCGTCAAGGCCAAGATCACCGTGCCGATCGAAAGTCATCCGGATTCGATTTTTGCCGGTGCGTTCGGTGCTGCGTTGTGGGGAGCTTTCCGGCACCGGAAGCTCGCCGACATGGCGAGCGCGACAGGCCAGGAAACAGCGCGTTGCGACTGAAGCCGGTCGCCGCGATAGTATGGACCGGAAAGCGGCGCCAAGATCGCTTCCGGACGCAAGAACGATCAGGGAGAGACACCATGAACGCTGCAGGGGTCGCTGCGCCGCCGGAGAGATTCAATATCGCCGGGCATCTGCTGCAGGCTAATTGCGGCCGGCCGGACAAGCTGGCCTTCATCGACGACTCAAGCGCGCTCAGCTTCGCCCAGCTCGACGAAAAAGCGAGGCGGTCGGCGGCAGGCCTGCGCGCCCTCGGCATCAAGCGCGAAGAACGCGTCTTCCTGCTGATGCTTGATGGCACCGACTGGCCGATTGCATTCCTCGGCGCGATCTACGCCGGCATCGTCCCGGTCGCGGTCAATACGCTACTGACCGGCGACGACTACGCCTACATGCTGGAGCATTCCCGCGCGCAGGCCGTGCTGGTCAGCGGCGCGCTGCGCGGCACGTTGAAGATGGCGCTGACCAAGAGCGATCACGAGGTGCACAAGGTGATTGTGTCTCACCCTGACGCGCCGCTCGAACCCAACGAGGTCGAATTCGAGGCCTTCGTCGGCGCGCACGCACCACTGCAGAAGCCCGCCGCCACCCATGCCGACGATCCGGCATTCTGGCTGTATTCCTCCGGCTCAACCGGGCGCCCGAAGGGGGTCGTCCACACCCAGGCGAACCCGTACTGGACTGCGGAACTCTACGCCCGCAACACGCTGCAGCTGCAGGAGAGCGACGTCTGTTTCTCGGCTGCGAAACTGTTCTTCGCCTACGGCCTCGGCAACGCGCTGACCTTTCCGCTGAGCGTGGGTGCTACGACGCTACTGATGCCCGAGCGCCCGACGCCGGACGCGGTGTTCAAGCGCTGGCTCGGCGGTGTCGCCGGCTTGAAACCGACGGTCTTCTTCGGCGCACCAACCGGCTATGCGGGCATTTTAGCCGCGTCCAACCTGCCAGCGCGTGAGCAGATTACACTGCGGATGGCCTCCTCCGCGGGCGAAGCGCTGCCGGCGGAGATCGGCCAGCGCTTCCAGCGCCATTTCGGCATCGACATCGTCGATGGTATCGGTTCGACCGAGATGCTGCACATCTATCTGTCGAATCTGCCCGATCGGGTTTGCTACGGCACCACCGGCTGGCCGGTGCCGGGCTACGAAATCGAATTGCGCGGCGACGCTGGTGGGCCGGTGCCGGACGGCGAACCGGGCGACCTCTACATTCATGGCCCCTCGTCGGCGACGATGTATTGGGGCAACCGCGCGAAAACCCAGGAGACTTTTCAGGGCGGCTGGACCAAGTCCGGCGACAAATACATCCGCAATGAGGACGGCTCCTACTCCTATGCCGGGCGCACCGACGACATGCTCAAGGTCAGCGGCATCTATGTCAGCCCGTTCGAAATCGAGGCGACGTTGGTGCAGCATCCCTCGGTGCTGGAAGCCGCGGTGGTCGGCGTCGTTGACGAGAATGGCCTGACCAAGCCGAAGGCCTATGTGGTGCAACGGCCGGGCGTAGCCGTATCCGAAGCCGAATTGAAGACCTTCATCAAGGATCGATTGGCGCCCTACAAATATCCGCGCAGCACGGTGTTCGTCGAGGAACTTCCGAAAACCGCGACCGGAAAGATCCAGCGCTTCAAGCTTCGCGAGGGTACCTTGGGCTGAAGCAAGCGCGCTCAGCGAGGAGGATGACATGGCGTTGATGATCAATGAGGATTGCACGGCGTGCGACGCGTGTCGCCCGGTCTGTCCGAACGAGGCGATTGCAGCCGGCGACCCGATGTTTGTGATTGACGCGTTGCGCTGCACCGAATGCGTCGGAGCGGAGGATGAACCGCAGTGCCGACTGGTCTGCCCCGCCGATTGCATCGTCGCCAATCTAGACTGGTCGGAGACGCCTGAGGAACTGCAGACGAAATACGATCAGTTGCACGGCTAAGCCCTACCGGCCGAGGACAGCCGAACAGATTGACCGTGCGAGGTGCGCTCGCTCTTGCGTCGCTCGGTCTCGATCACCTTCAGGAGCGACGTGATCGAGATCGATCGTAACGTCGTCATCGCAATTCCGTCGATGTCTCGCAGCATCTTGTGCAGCGCCCGACTTTCTTCGTGATCGTCTGAAGCTGCCTGTTCGAGATCAGGCGCGGTATCTTCGAACAGCGTGATAATATCGAGCAGGGTGACACGCTTCGGATTGCCGCTGAAGCGATAGCCGCCACCAGGACCGCGCACCGATTCGATCAGGCGGGCTCGCACCAAGGCGCGCAGTACCTTGGCCAAATGATTGAGTGAGATGGCGTATTTTTCGGCGATATCGCCAGCGGAAATCTGCTGATCGGCGTGCGCCGCGAGTTCGAGCACGGCATACAATCCACACATCGTCGATTTCTGTAGCTTCATCGGCTTCAATCTTTTCTCGGCTTCCGTCGTCTCGCACTGCACGCGTCTCAATCGCCGCTGGTCCGGATCGCCTAGTCGAGATTCTTCTCCATTCCGATGAATCGGCCAACCATCAGACCCTGGCTGCGAAAAAATGCAATCACAAGCTGATTGTCATGCTCGATCATGGTCCGAACCTTGCTGACGCCGGCCTCCGCGAAGATTCTGCAAATTTCATCAAACAGTTGGGTGCCGACGTTGTTCACCCTTATCGCAGGATCGACCGTCAGCGCAAATACCCATCCGTAACTTTCCGCGCCAAACTCGAAATCCCGGACCTCACCCGAGATGAAACCGACCACCTGTCGGTTGATCTCGGCCACCAGAAATGCCCGACAGCCAGTCCGTTTCTGCGAGAAACTCTCATACAGATCCTGCCAGTATCGCGGCTTCGGTTGTCCGGTCGCCGACTCATCGATCTTGACGATCCATGACACGTCTTCGGCGCGGGCGGGCCGAACATACACTTCGCGAGCCGCTTCACCCGCGGCAACCCTGTTCACAGCACTCATCGCGTTCTCCCAATTGCGCGCTACGCATGATTCTCGCTCCTAAAGCGCGAGTGCAAGAACGACGTTCTGCGTAGGCTTGAACCCCAGTCGATCGAAAAGGCCGATCAGAGTGACGTCATTCCACTCGACGACGGTCCGGACGCGCTCAACACGCAGACTCGCGAGATGCGACATCAATTGGGTCAGCAGGATCGAACCGACACCCTGCGTCCGAAACTCGTTGTGGACCCCAATCGTGTCGAGCACTGCCTCCATTTCGGTCTGACCGAACTCTCCGTAGTCGACCGCGCCATAACGAAACCGGCGGGAGTCCGGTCGATTTCCGGGAGCATCGACAGCCGGACGCCTTTCTTGCGCAACGCCTCCTCCATCTTGCGTTGATAGTAGGAGGACGCCGGTTTGCGATAAAAGCGCTCCACATGAGCCCCCCCCCCCCCCCCGAGCATCATCATACTCCCAGCATGGTCTTGACCATTTCCTGATCCGCGAGCAACTGCTCCGACGTTCCCTCGAACACGACCTCGCCCTTGGTTAGGATGACGTGCCGATCGACCAATTCGACCAGGTCGTCGAGGTTCTTATCGACGATCACAATCGCAATCCCTTTCGTTGCGATCAATCTCATCGTCTTCCATATCTCGTCGCGCATTTTCGGCGCGAGGCCCTCGGTCGCTTCGTCGATCAGCAGGAGGGTCGGATTGCTCAGCAGAACGCGTCCGATCGTAAGCATCTGCTGCTCTCCACCAGACAGCAGATTGCCCCAAATCTTGCGACGATCGGCGAGCCTTGGAAACATCTCGTAGATCGCCTCGGGCGTCCACTCGACCTGCCCTTCGGGGCCAGGGCGTTCGGCGAACAGCAAATTCTCCTCGACCGAAAGGTTGGGGAAAATCCCCCGTCCCTCCGGGACAAAGCCCATACCGGCCCGCGCCTTGATATTCGGGCGGGCGTCGGTCATATCGCGTCCGTTCAGTAGGATTGACCCACGTTTCGGCTTCAGCAATCCCATCAGCGTGCGCAGCAGCGTGGTCTTGCCCATGCCGTTTCGCCCCAGCAGGCTGACGGTTTCGCCCCGATCGACATGAAAGTTGACGCCGCGCAAGATATGGCTGGGCCCGTAAAACGTATCGATGCCGCGCGCCTTGAGCATCACTTCCGCTATGGCGGTCATGCCGCCCCCTTCATCCTGGCGTGATGGCCGAGATAGGCCTCCAACACCGCCTCGTTGGAGCGGATTTCATCCGGACGTCCACGGGCGAACAGCTTGCCCTGGACCAGGACCGTCAATGTGTCGGCCGCGGCAAACACGGCATCCATGTCGTGCTCGATCACGATGACGGTATGATCGCGGACGAGATCGCGCAGCAGTGCGACGACCCGTTGGGTCTCTTCAGGCCCCATGCCGGCCAGCGGCTCGTCGAGAATCAGCAAATCCGCGCCGCTGGCGATCAGCATCGCGATTTCGAGTTGGCGCTGTTCGCCATTCGATAACTGTCCCGCGATGAAGTCGCCCCGACCGACAAGGCCGGCCACGCTGAGGGCATGATTGATCGCGGCTTCCTCCTGCGCGCGATAGTGACCGTCGCGCAACCGCCAAAACTCATCCTTATGAACCTGGGCCGCAAGGGCGCAGTTCTCTCGCACGCTGAACCGCGGGAAGATGTTGGTGCGCTGATAGGAGCGCCCCAGACCAGCCTGGGCGATTCGATGGGCCGGCCAGCCTGTGACGTCGAGTTCGTCGATTTGCACGCTGCCGGTCGTCGCCGGAAGCGCGCCCGAGAGCAGATTTGTAAACGTGGTCTTCCCAGCACCATTCGGCCCGATGATGGCGTGCACCAAGTTCGCTTCAAACCGTACCGAGACGTCGCTGACGGCGACCAATCCGTTGAAATTCTTGCTCAGCCCCGTGGTCGACAACACCTTGGCAACCCGCGCCGGTCGTTGGGATTCAACATCCCGCCGAATGGGCACCTGATCCTGGCGAGCACGCCTCCATTTGAGAAGGCCTGCGAGCCCGTCCGGCGACATCAACACCGCAACAATGAGGCTCGCACCGGTCCCCAGCCGCCAATGGTCGGCCACGAACGGACCGACGATACTTGCCGTCTTGAGCAGTTCCTCAAGCGAGGCATACGCGAGCGCGCCGAGGATCGGCCCAAATAGAGTGCCGGCGCCTCCAAGCACCACCATCATAATCGCCAAACCGGATTGATGCCAGTTGAGCAGATCCGGCGTGACAAAGCCGTCGATCGAGGCAAATAACGCCCCGGCCAGTCCTGCCAGCATTCCCGCCAAGGTGAACGCGGCCAGCTTGTAGCGATACGCGTTGTAGCCGAGCGAACTCATCCGAACTTCGTTGGCGCGAATGCCCTGCAATACCCGTCCGAACGGCGAGCGCACCAGCGCGAACAGCAGGCAATAGGCTCCCACCAGAACCGCGAGGCAGATATAGTAGAATTGTCGCCGATCTGAGAAGTCGAGTAGACCAAAGCCGAGAATGGTCAGATCAGGCTTGACGTTGATATAGGCTCCATCCGAGCCGTTGGCGATATCGGTGTCATGAAACAGTGCGAACAACATTTGCCCCGCTGCCAGCGTCACCATAATGAAATAGAAGCCCCGCGTCAGTGTTGCAAAGGCACCGACGATGAACGCGACCAGACCTCCGGCCAGCAACCCGGCGCCAAGCGCCACGAGCACGTTGGCGGCCTCTGACTCCGGCGAGACGAAATAGACCGCGTAGGCGCCGCAGCCGAAGAAAGCGGCATGACCGAAGCTGACCAGACCGGTCACCCCAATCAGGAGATCAAGGCTGAGGACGAACGTGGCCAGAATCACGATCCGGGTCATCAGCTTCACCGGATAGGGGCCGGTGAAGAACGGCAGCGCCACGAGACAAGTTAGCAGGAGCGCAAAGAACACGATAACGGTGGGATTGGGGCGGGTCAGCATGTCAGGATCGTCCAAATAGCCCGGCGGGACGCGCCACCAACACCAGGGCCATCAGCGCATAAATAACGATGCTGGAAAATTGCGGCAAAAACACCTTGCCAAAAGCGTCCGCCAGACCGATCAGCAACGATCCGATGAGCGCGCCACGCACCGAACCGATTCCGCCGATCACGACGACGACAAAGGAGACGATCAACACCCGGTCGCCGATCCCCGGATAGGCGCTTTCGATTGGCGCAGCCAACATGCCCGCGGTCGCGGCCAAGGCAACACCGGTGGCAAACACCATCCGGAAGATCAATCGCGAGTCGAAGCCGAGCGCCTCGACCATTTCCCGGTTCGACTCGGCCGCCCGGATCAGCCGCCCGACCCTGGTCTTCCGGATCACAAAGGCCATCATGATCGCCAGGGCGACGCAGATCGCCATCAACGCCAGCCGGTAAACCGGATAGCTCAGGCCTTCCGTCAGCCGAACGCTTGCCGAAAGATAGCTCGGCGCCGGAATTGCGTGCGGGTAGGAACCCCAGATCACTTGCTGAAGCTCGTTGAAGACGAGGATCAGCGCGAAGGTCAGCAGCACCTGCTGCAAATGGTCCCGATCATAGAGATGACGGATGAACAGCCACTCGATCAATAAACCCAGCGCAAAGGCAAGCGGAATCCCTGCCGCCAGCGCAAGAAAGACGTCGCCGAACACACCGGTCAGCGACAACGCCATATAGGCGCCCAGCATGTAGAATGAACCGTGAGAAAGATTGATGACGCCAAGAATGCCGAATACGAGCGTCAAGCCGCTCGCGGCCAAAAAGATCACCAATCCTGTTTGCAGTCCATTCAGGAACTGGATGAGTATGAGAATCATGGACACCGACCGACGTTCTGAATGACCCGAAAGAGGCCGGCGTGAGACCGCCCGCCTCTTGTTCGCGACCGACGCTATCAGGCCAGCTTGCAGCCATTGGCTTCGTCGGCCACCGCAGGGGCGGCCAGGCCGAGATGGGTGTTCTTGCCGCCCTTCAGTTCGCGCAGGTAAAAGTTCTGCACGGGATTGTGCGCTGCGGACAGCTTGAAAGGCCCGCGCGGACTGTTGAACGATGCCGCCGCCATGGTGGCGTTCAATTCCTTGCGTTTGGAGACATCGCCGCTGACGGCCTTCAGACCGATATTGAGCAATTGCGCCGCATCCCACCCCTGGACTGCGAACACATCCGGTGGGCTTTTGTAGGCTGCCTCGAATGACTTAACGAAGGCCAGATTCTCCGCGTTGTCGAGATCGCCGGCATAGTGCAGCACCGTCTTGATGCCGTCGCCGGCCGGACCCGCGGCGGCTTCAACGCCGTCCGTCAGGAAGCCGGGTCCCCAAAGCGGAATGCCGAGTCTTGCCGCGGCGTAGTCCTTGATGAACTTGAGTGCGCCGCCGCCGGAGAAGAACGCATAGACGCAATCGGGCTTCAGCGACGCGACTTCGGCCAGCGCCGACTGAAACTCGACGTCGGGGAATGCGATGGTGATGTCCTTTAGAATTTCGCCTTTTCCGGCGCTGAAGGATTTCTTGAAGCCGCTGACCATTTCTTCACCCGCGGCGTATTTCCAGGTGACCGTCACCGCCTTCTTGTGTCCCGCCTTGAGCATGGCATCGCCGGTAGCGCGACCGATCTGGCCATTGGCGAACGAGGTCCGGAACACGTTCTCTGCGCACATCGCGCGGGTGATGATGTCCGCACCGGCATTGGGCACAATGGTCGGTATGCCGTCTTCGCGCGCGATCTTGACCATCGCCATCGCAACGCCCGAATGCACGGTGCCCATCAGAATGTCCGCCTTCTCGCCCTGGATCAGCTTGGTCGTCAACTCGGTCGCCTTGGGCGGCGCGGACTCATCATCGACCTTGACGAACGAGACGCTTCGTCCGGCGAGTTTCCCGCCCTGCGCCCCGACGTAGAGCTCGAGGCCACGGGTGATCGCTTCGCCCAACGGGGCATAAGTGCCGCTATAGGGCAGCAACAGCCCGATCTTGATCGGCCCCGATTGCGCGTAGGACGACCGAATGAACGGACCGCACGCCAAGGCGGCGCCAGCGGACGCTCCAATAGATAACAAACGACGTCGGTTTATCATAGTTACCTCCCTTGAGTGTTATTGTGGCGCGCTTCCGCGAGGAATCCGCCTCTCTCATTTCTTGGTTTGGTACTACATTACGATTGCGTCGGGCGGGACAATCGTTCGGCCAGCGACGGGATCTAAAGTCGTATGAGTCGGGCGGAGTCAATGTGCTGAACCGTTCTGGTCCACCACCATCTCACGCAACATATAACGTTGCAGCTTGCCGCTCGACGTCTTCGGAAGTTCATCTACGACTCTTATCCAACGCGGGTACTTCCAGGGGCCGATCGAACGCTTGACGTGTTCCTTGAGCTCATCGAACAACACACTGATGTTTTCTTCCCGCGAGGCGAGCACGACGAAGGCCTTCGGCTTGATCAGTCCATCCAGATCTTCTGCCGGTATCACCGCCGCCTCGGCGATCTTGGCATGGCTCATCAGCGCTTCTTCGATTTCGAAGGGCGACACCCATATGCCGCTGACCTTGAACATATCGTCGCTGCGGCCGCGGTAGGTGTACACGCCATCGGCACGGCGGTGATACTTGTCCCCCGTTCGTGTCCATTCGCCTATGAAGGTCGTCCGCGACTTGTCACGCTGATTCCAGTAGCCCGCGGCGGCGGATCCGCCGTTCACCAGCAACTCGCCGATCGCGTCGTCGGCGATGTCGCGCCCCTGTTCGTCTACCAGCTTCAGACGATATCCCTCCACCGGAAATCCCGACGTCCCGTATTCCACCGCGTTCGGAAGATTGGTCAGGAACAGATGCCCCATCTCGGTCGAGCCGACGCCATTGACGATGTCCCGCCCAAAACGGCTTCGCCAATTCAATCCGACCTGTGCGGGCAGCGGCTCGCCGGCGGAAACGCACAGGCGAAGTCGCTCCGGCAGTCGCTCGTCCTTGCTATTCTGATCAGCAAGAATCGCGGCATACAGAGTCGGCACGGCGAACAACAGGGTCGGCTGGTGAACCTGCAATACGTGAAACACGGATTCGGCAGTCGGCCGCTCCGGGTAAAGCACCGATGTCGCCCCAACCCACATCGAGCAAAACATCGCGTTCCCAAGACCGTAGGCGAAGAACAGCTTTGCCGCCGAGAAGACGACGTCATCCTCGCGATAGCCAATTCGACGCTGGCCGGCACTCTGGGCCATGAAACGTGGGCTGGAGTGAACGTGCATGACGCCCTTGGGCATGCCTGTTGTGCCCGACGAATACTGCCAATATGCAACATCATCGGCACAGGTGCTGGCCGGCGCTCCGCCCTCGTTTTCCGCCGCGAGAATATCCCTCAAATTTAGCGCCGACGACGGTTCGTCGCCGACCGCAATGATCGACCGGAGGTGGGGGAGATCGGCCGCGGCTTCCTCGATCAACGGCAGCAGGTTGGTCGATACGAAGACCGCCTTTGACCGAGAATCCTCCAGAAGGTAACGGTACTGATCGGCTGTCAGCCGGGTGTTGAGCAGCACCGGAACGATACCGGCACGGATCGCCCCCCAGAACAGAATGGGAAACTCAACGATGTCCTGCAGAATCAGCGCGATACGGCTTTCCTGCTCGATGCCAAGCCGCGCCAACATCGGGCCGACCCTGGCCGCCGCGTCGCTTAGCTCGTCATAGCATATCCTACGCGACGGATCGATGAAGGCGGTCTTATCGCCTCGACCTTCCGCGACATTGCGATCCACAAAATCGACCGCCGCATTGTAGTCACGTAGCGGCATGGCGCTCCCTACCCTGGCATCTTGACCTCGCCTAGCATGCGGCCGCGTTCGCCTCCTTGACTTTTGCTAGGTGCTGAACCTCAAAATCGGCAAATCATCACGCCTTGACTTTAGTCATGGAAGCCTCGTGCCGGCGCCGACAGTCTGACGGCGAGGGAGCGGCCCATGCACGAACCGATGCCACGGCAACACAAGCGATTGCTACGCCTGAAGGTCAACGGACGCTGGCGCGAGGACGCGGTCGCCGACGGCCTGATGCTGATCGACTACCTGCGCGATGTGGTCGGCCTGACCGGGGCCAAGACCGGCTGCGACGGCGGCGAATGCGGCGCTTGCACCGTGCTGATCGACGACGAAGCCGTACTGTCCTGCCTCACGCTTGTTGTGCGCTGCGAAAGCAGTCACGTCGAAACCATCGAAGGCCTGGCAACCAAGGGTGGCCTCAATCGGCTGCAACAGGCCTTTCACGAACGGCTCGGCACGCAATGCGGATTCTGTACGCCAGGAATGATCATGGCTGCGGAAAGCTTGCTGCGGCGCAATCCGTCTCCCACCGAGGCCGAAATTCGGACAGCGCTCTCGGGCAATCTCTGCCGCTGCACCGGATACACGAAGATACTCGAATCAGTTCAGGCAGCCGCGGAGCTGGCGCCATGACGGCGGGGCCGATGCCACAGGGCGGCCTCGACCGGACCGGATTCCCGCTGATCGACGGCATCGAGAAGGTCACCGGGCGGGCCCGCTACACTGCGGACCTCAACCATAGTGAAGCCCTCGTCGCGCGCATCCTGCGCAGTCCGATCAGCCACGGTGACATCGTCAGGCTCGACATCAGCAAGGCGCTCGCGTTGGAGGGCGTCTTGGCGGTGGTCACCGGCGAGGATTGCCCGTTTACCTACGGCGTGCTGCCGATCGCCATGAACGAACATCCGATGGCGCGCGGGCGGCTCCGCTATCGCGGCGAGCCGATCGCCGCGGTGGCGGCGGTTGATGCCGCAACCGCGCAGCGCGCGATCGACTTGATTGAACTCGAATTGCGCGAGCTCCCGGCCTACTATGATTCAGCAAGCGCCCGCGCTCCGGACGCGCTGCTGTTGCACGACCACAAGCCCGGCAATATCGAGCGGGAGGTCCACAACGAGTTCGGCGATCTCGCTGCCGGCTTCGAGGCGGCAGATCTGGTTCGGGAGCACAATTTCAACTGCGCCGAGGTCAATCACGCCCAGATCGAGCCCCATGCCTGCCTGATGGACTACGATCCGATCAACGGCCGGCTGACCGCGCAGAGCGTCTCCCAGGTCGGCTATTATCTGCATCTGATGCTGGCGCGGTGCCTCGACATCGATCAGTCGCGCATTCGGGTGATCAAACCGTTCGTCGGCGGCGGCTTCGGGGCACGCGTTGAGGTCCTGAACTTCGAGATCATCACTGCGCTGCTGGCGCGCAAGGCCAGCGCCAAGGTGTCGATGCGCCTCACACGCGAGGAGACTTTCGTCACCCATCGGGCGCGGCCGCAGACCGATGTCAGACTAAAGATCGGCATGAAGCGCGACGGTCGGCTCACCGCCTGCGCCTGTGAAGTCGTGCAGCGCGGCGGCGCCTATGCGGGATACGGTATCGTCACCATCCTCTATGCCGGCGCATTGCTGCAGGGCCTGTACGATATTCCAGCGATCCGATACGACGGCTATCGGGTGTATACCAATCTGCCTCCCTGCGGCGCGATGCGGGGGCACGGTTCGGTCGACGTCCGTCACGCGTTCGAAACCCTGATTGATCGGATGGCGCGCGAACTCGGCCTCGATCCGTTCGCGGTACGCCGCGCCAATCTGTTGACGGCGCCGACGCGG
This sequence comes from Rhodopseudomonas palustris BisB18, assembly GCF_000013745.1. Classification (GTDB taxonomy): domain Bacteria; phylum Pseudomonadota; class Alphaproteobacteria; order Rhizobiales; family Xanthobacteraceae; genus Rhodopseudomonas_A; species Rhodopseudomonas_A palustris_F. Next base: position 1,113,909 of record NC_007925.1, on the reverse strand, counting down.
ACACTGAACGACCTGATGGTGAACAGCTATGGGCTCGCCGATTGCCTCGATAAGGTCGAGCGCGCCAGCGGATGGCACGAGCGAATCGGGCGGATGCCGCCGGGCAAAGGGCTCGGCATGGCCTGCTCGCACTATGTCAGCGGATCGGCCAAACCGATACACTTCACCGGCGAGCCCCACGCGGTGGTCGCACTCCGACTCGATTTCGACGGCGGCGTAACGGCGCTGACCGGCGCGGCCGATATCGGCCAGGGCTCCTCCACCGTGGTGGCCATCACGGTCGCGGAGACATTGGGCATCGCGCTGAACCGGGTGCGGGTGATTTCCGGCGACTCCGCGGTCACACCGAAGGACAATGGCGCCTACTCGTCGCGCATCACCTTCATGGTCGGCAACGCCGCGATCGATGCGGCCAAACAACTGAAGGACATCCTCATCGCCGCGGCGGCGCGCAAGCTCGAAGCCAGTCCCGATCAAGTGCAATGCGGGGGCGAGACGTTCTATGTCGGCAGCGGCGCGCAGGCCGCGCTGTCGTTCGCGGAGGTCGTGGCGGCCGCGCTGGTCGCCGAGGGCGCGATCACCGTCAAGGGCTCTTTCACCTGCCCGCCCGAATCCCAGGGTGGCAAACATCGCGGCGGCGCGGTCGGCTCCACCATGGGCTTCAGCTACGCCGCCCAAGTGGTCGAGGTCAGCGTCGATGACGCGACCGGCTTGATCGCGATCGAAAAGGTGTGGACCGCGCTCGACTGTGGACGCGCCATCAATCCGCTGGCGGTGGTCGGTCAGGTGCAGGGCGCGGTGTGGATGGGAATGGGACAGGCGCTGAGCGAGGAAACCCGGTATCTCGACGGTTTGCCCGCCCATGCCAGCTTCCTCGAATATCGCATGCCGACGATGGCGGAATCCCCGCCGATCGAGGTGCAAATCGTCGAAAGCCACGATCCGTTCGGCCCGTTCGGCGCCAAAGAAGCTAGCGAGGGAGCGCTGGCCGGATTTCCGCCGGCGATGGTCAATGCCGTCGCCAATGCGATCGGCGTCGATCTCGATGATTTGCCGGTGACGCCGGATCGCGTCGTCGATGCGCTTGTCCGGCGACGGCGCGAGGCAAGACGGACCAATCCCGCGAGGGCCACATCATGAACGCGCTGCACCCGCTGCGTCTGGTTCAACCCGGCACCGTCAACGAGGCCGTTGCCGCACTGGTGGAGAATCCTGAAGCCCGTCTGGTGGCCGGCGGCACCGACCTGCTGGTTAACATGCGCCGCGGCGTGCAGCAGCCGAATCTGCTGGTCGATGCCTCCGGAATCCCTGAGATCAAACAACTGACCTTGAATGCCGATGAAGTGACAATCGGCGCTGGCGTCACTATCGCGACACTTGCCAATGACGCCCTGATCGCATCGCGCTATCGGGCCTTGGCCGAGGCGGCCAGAACCATCGCGGGTCCCAGCCACCGCAAGGTCGGCACGGTGGGCGGCAATCTGTGCCTCGACACCCGCTGTATTTACTATAACCAGAGCGAATGGTGGCGCCAAGCCAACTCATACTGCCTGAAGAATCGGGGCGAGACCTGCCACGTCGCTCCCAACGGGAACCGGTGCCACGCCGCCTTCAGCGGCGATCTGGCTCCCGCGCTGCTGGTACTCCGCGCCGAAATCGATATCGCGGGACCGAATGGCGTCCGCCGCATACCGCTTTCCGAATTTTATGCTGAAGACGGCAAGGCGCACCTGACCCTGCAGCCCGCAGAGGTCGTGGTCAAGGTACGGCTGCCGACAAATCAAATCACTTCGAGCTATCAAAAAGTTCGGGTGCGCGGCGCCATCGACTACCCCCTGGCGGGCGTCGCCGTGGCGCTGTCGCGGTCCGGCCCTGATATCGCGCAGTTGCGGATCGCGCTGACCGGCACCAACTCCCGTCCGTTCCTGCTCGCCGGAACGGACGCGTTCGAGCGGCGCCCGCTCGACGACCAGATGCTGAAGGAGATCGATCGACGGGTGCAGCAGCAAGTGCAGCCGATGCGAACCACACTGATGTCGGCCAACTACCGGCGGCTTGCTGCTGCCGGCATCGCCCGCCGCCTCACGACCGCGCTGTTCAACGCTCTCGAGGTGGCTTGATCGCCGGGCGGCAGCGCCACACGCGTTGCCGCTCTAGCGCATCACCTGTAGCGTGCCGCGCACGGCGCTGCGACCGTCGGCTGCCAGCTTACGCAATCTGGCTACGTCGCGGACCGCAACTTGGGACGCAACGACCGTGACGCCGATGCTCCGCAGTTTTGCGAAGGCCCGCGACAACGACTCTGGGGTCAGACCCAACTCCCCCGCGATCAAGGTCTTGTCGTAGGGCAAGACCAGCCTACAGGCCCCCTGCTCCGTCAGCGCGAGCGAAGCGAGGAATTCCGCAAGACGCTGCACACCGCTCTGCGCCTTGAGCTGCTCCACCCGCTGCACCAGATAGTGCATCTGCTGACAGATCGAGGCGATCATCGGTACCGAAATATCGGGATTGTGGCGAATGCAACGGACCAAATGATCGGCCGGAATTCGCGCCACGCGGGCTTCGGTGACAGCCTCCGCCGTCGCAAGATAGCGACTGCCGGTGAGCGCCGCGGCCTCCGCGAAACTGCCGCCTTTGGTCATGATCTCGATGACCGATTCGTCGCCGGCGACGTTGCTGCGAAACAGCTTCACCCAACCGTCGATGACAATAAAGAAAGCGGTCGCCGGTTCGTCCTGCGGAACGATTGGCTCGCGCGCCCGCACGATGATCGCCGTAGCCGGTGCGATCATGTGCGCGACGGTTTCTGCCTTTAGTCCACGAAAGACGGCGATCCGCGTGATGATCTGCAGATCACCGCCGGTCAGTTTCGATGCCATCGAGGACGCTCACTCCCTATTTGACCTGACTAGAGCCCATTCGCGAACGGGTGATCCTTGATCGCCGTCAACTATTTTCGGCATTTCAGTGCCAAATTATGCTGCGTTGCAGCGTAAGCTGGGATGGTTAGAGCGCATGTGAGCGCGTGCGCAACAACTCGCACGCGAGCTGTTTGCGACCCAGTAAGCCATCATGGGAGCGGTCTACGGCATCACCAGCCCGAGGTTGCAGATTCCACAATTGCTGGACCTTTATCGCAAAGGAGGCCTCAGACTCGACGAGCTGATCACCAAGACCTATCCGGACGAGATCAATATCGGATATGCCGATCTGGAGGCCGGCAAGAATCTGCGCGGGGTCGTCGTCTTTGATTGAGCCCCGCCGTGGCCCACGCCGAAGCCTAAGTGTTTCCGGAGGCCGACGGAGATAGTCTGTTGGAAACGAAAGCCTTCGTGGGCTTCAGGATCACGCGTTCGGCAAGCCTATCGACAGGGGGCGCGATTGAGTCCATTGAACCCCACCGGCACGTTGAAGATCAACGATGCCGAGCTGGAATATCGCTTCGTCGGCCCGCTACCCGACGAGGCGCCGACGCTGGTGTTGCTGCATGAAGGGTTGGGCTCGGCGGCGCTCTGGTATGAGTTTCCAGAAGAACTAGCCGAGGCCACCGGAGCCGGCGTGTTTGCCTATTCGCGGGCCGGGTATGGCAGCTCGACGCCGACGCCGCTTCCACGGCCGCTCGACTACATGCAAAGCGAGGCATTGCAGGTGCTGCCGCGCGTGCTCGACGCCATTGTCTTTCGGCGCGGGCTGCTGATCGGCCATTCCGACGGCGCCTCGATCGCCACGCTGTATGCCGGCTACGTCGAGGATCATCGAATTCGCGGCGTGTCACTGATCGCACCGCATTTTATTGTCGAGGATATCTCGGTGAGTTCAATCGCCGAGATCCGACAGACCTATGAGACCACCGAGCTGCGCTCAAAACTGTCGCGCTGGCACGCCGACGTCGATAACGCCTTCTATGGCTAGAATGACGCCTGGCTCGATCCGGCGTTTCGCGCCTGGGACATCTCTGAATCCCTCGCCTATATCCGCGTCCCGCTGCAGATCGTGCAGGGCGGCGATGATCACTACGGCACGGTGCGGCAGATCGAGATCGCACGCGAGAAGTGCACCTGCCCGCTGGAGGTGAGTCTGATCGCAGGGGCAGCGCATTCGCCACAGCGGGAAGCCGCGGCCGAGACGCTCGCGATCATCGTCGATTTCGCGAAACGCGTCCTTGCGCTACACGGAGAGACAGCCAGCGGCGGCCAGACCAGGCGCGTTGTGCACAAGAAAGCAGATATTTCTCGCCTGCCCTAGACGCGGTGCTAGTATGCACTATCGGCGCCTATCCGATGAGCCACGGGCTAACTCGGTTACAATCGCGTTTTCAGTCGGAGCCCGATGACGTCGCACGGGCGCAAAAGACAATCGGCGAGGCGCTTGACGCCGAAGCTGCGGAGAGCCGCGGCCTGGTCACCTTCGCGCTCGATGACGTCGACTGGGACGACGAGGTGCGGGTATTTCTCGAAGAACGCGCCTCGTTCTCGCCGGACAGCCTCAACCGTCAGATCGGCGAATTCAAGGACATCGAGGCCACACCGGACGGCATACTGATCGATGACGCGACCTGGACGAAGCGTCGCAACGAATGGCTACCCTCGACCGACGACGGCGACTTCGTCGCCTCGCTGATGGTGCCGGTGAGCGAACCGGGCCAATACGCGCCTTGGATTTCGCCGCCCAGGGTCGGCATCGACAATCGCCCCGGCGATTTCGAATACGTGAAGATCGAGACCTCGCTGTCGATCAAACCTGGTCCGGATCTGCGAGTTTCGGAGTCGGCCTTGCGTTCGTCCGCCGGGCTCGCTCGCGAGATCGGCGCGCGGTCGCTCGGAACGATCGACCATGATCGCGGTTCGGCCTCTTGGTCTATCGTACCGCCGAAGCGCGCATCGAAGCGCTCCGCCGCCGGCTGCAGGGGCTCACCACCAATCCCGGCGCCGCGCTAATGGTTGAGCTTCGGCCCTTCGAGAACGGCGGCGTGTGCAGGCTGACTTTCTTGACCTGGCTCAGCTTGGCTGCCTGCGCCAACGATAGGGTTGGGCAAGACCCTCCTCGTTGCTCGCCACGTATATGCCGCGCGCCGCCCGGCGCGACATGACCGAAGTCAAATCAATTTGGCACCCGTCGGCTATTTTGGGCTGATTTCTCCTCACCCCTTAAGAAGCCGTGCGTCGGCTTCGAACGGATATGTCAACATGTATCAAATTGTGCGACGCGAGCAGTTCTCGGACACGACCTTCCTCTGGGATGTCGAGGCGCCGGACATCGCGGCTTCCGCCGAGCCGGGCCATTTCGTCATGCTGCGGCTTTATGATGGGGCCGAGCGCATCCCGCTCACCGTCGCCGACTTCGACCGCAAGAAGGGCCTCGTCACCATCGTCGTCCAGGCGCTGGGCAAGACCACGCGGGAAATGCGCGACAAGTTCAAGACCGGTGACACGTTCGAGGATTTCGTCGGCCCCCTCGGGCTGCCCCAGCATATCGACAAGGCCGGCCACGTCGTGTTCGTCGGCGGCGGCCTGGGCGTGGCGCCGATCTTCCCGCAATTGCGGGCGTTCAAGGAAGCCGGCGCGCGCACCACCGCGATCATGGGCTTCCGCAGCAAGGATCTGGTGTTCTGGGAGGACAAGTTCCGCGAATACGCCGATGAACTCATCATCTGCACCGATGACGGCAGCTACGGCGAGCCCGGCTTCGTCACCGCGGCGCTGAAGCGCGTCGTCGAGGAGCAGAAGCCCGACAAGGTGGTGGCGATCGGCCCGATGCCGATGATGCACGCCTGCGTCGAGACCACGCGGCCCTTTGGCGTCAAGACCATGGTGTCGCTGAACACCATCATGGTCGACGGCACCGGCATGTGCGGCTCCTGCCGCGTCACGGTCGGCACCGAGGTGAAATTCGCCTGCGTCGACGGCCCGGATTTCGACGGCCATCTGGTCGACTTCAAGGAACTGCACGCCCGCCAAAACCGCTTCAAGACCGAGGAAGACAAGGCGAACGAACATTTCGCCCATGTCTGCAATCTCGAGAAGCAGCTGATCGTCGACGGCAAGCGCAACTACAAGAAGCTGGCGACGCTGGCCCCGCACCAGACGCCGATGCCGGAGCGCAACGCGCAGGATCGCGCCACCAATTTCAAGGAAGTCAATCTCGGCTATTCGGTCGAGGAGGCGCTGCGCGAGGCCGAGCGCTGCATCCAATGCATCGAACCGACCTGCATCGCCGGCTGCCCGGTGGGCATCGATATTCCCGTCTTTATCCGCAACATCCTGCTGCGCGACTTCGATGCGGCGCTGGAGACGATCTACGAATCGAGCGTCTTCCCGTCGATCTGCGGCCGCGTCTGCCCGCAGGAGACGCAATGCGAGGCGCAGTGCATCATCCGCCGCTACAAGAAGCACGAGCCGGTCGCGATCGGCCGTCTCGAACGCTTCGTCGGCGATAACGCGCGCGCGCCCAAGGGCAAGCCGATCGACCTGTCCAACACCATCGGCAAGGTGGCGATCGTCGGCTCCGGCCCCGCAGGCCTCGCCGCCGCGGCAGATCTCACGCGTTACGGCGTGGAGACGACGGTGTACGAAGCCCTGCATGTGCTGGGCGGCGTGTTGCAATACGGCATCCCGTCGTTCCGGCTGCCGCGCAACATCATCGACCGCGAAATCCAGCGCCTGAAGGACATCGGCGTCAAATTCGAAACCAACAAGGTGGTCGGCAAGACTTTCACCATCGACCAGCTGATGAACGACCGCGGCTACGATGCGATGTTCGTTGCGGCGGGCGCCGGCGCGCCGACCTTCCTCGGTATCCCCGGCGAATTCGCCGGCCGGGTCTATTCGGCGAATGAATTCCTCACCCGCATCAATCTGATGGGCGGCGACAAATTCCCTTATCTCGATACGCCGGTCAGCGTCGGCCAGAGCGTGATCGTGATCGGCGCCGGCAATACGGCGATGGACTGCCTGCGCGTGGCGCGCCGCATCGGCGCTGCGACGGTGCGCTGCGTCTATCGCCGGTCGGAAGCCGAGGCGCCGGCGCGTATCGAGGAAATCCGCCACGCCAAGGAAGAGGGCGTCGATTTCTTCTTCCTGCATTCCCCGGTAGAGATCCTCGTCACCGAAGCTGGCGTCGTGCGCGCGGTGCGGCTACAGAAGATGGAGCTCGGCGAGCCCGACGAGCGCGGCCGCCGCAAGCCGATCGCGCTCGACGAATTCATCGAGCTCGAATGCGACACGGTGATCTATGCGCTCGGGACCAAGCCGAATCCGATCATCGGCCAGGCAACGCCTGGGCTTGCCCTGAACAAATGGGGCAACATCGCCGCCGCTGACGACACCCAGTCCACCAACATGCCGGGGGTGTTCGCCGGCGGCGACATCGTCACCGGTGGCGCCACGGTCATTCTGGCGATGAGCGCGGGGCGCCGCGCCGCGAAATCGATCGCGGCCTGGCTGCGATTGAACAAGAGCAAGTGGCCCATCACGGCGCAGGAGGCGGACGACTTCGTCGCCGGAAAACTGGCGCCGCCGATCGAGGAGGATGGCGTGGCGCATTGTCCGAAATGTCACCAGCCGCTGGAGAGCTCAGAGGAATACATCTGCTGCGCCGAATCCGAGCTGCAATGGCGCTGCGACGATTGCGCCAAGGTGAGCGAAGGGTTTGCGTTCCCCTACGGCATGTGCCCGCATTGCGGCGGCAAGCTGCAGGCGCTGCATCGCCCCGAGGTGAGCGACGAAGCCGGTCTGGCGGCTATTCGCACCGCTTTCGAAATCGAACTCGGCGGCCGCGCGTTCTATACCAAGGCCGCCAAGGAAACCTCGGATACGACCTTGCAGGAGCTGTTCCTGTCCTTCGCCGGGATGGAAGAGGAACACATGACGACGCTGGCGCAGCGCTATCACATCGCGTTGCCGGACGCCGCGGTGGGCTTCCATCTCGGCACGGCGGCGATCATGGCCGGCGTCAAAGGCAAGATCGACGATCCCGTCACGCTGTTCCAGGCGGCGATCGAGTTCGAACGCCGTGCCGCCGCCTTCTTCAAGACCCGCGTCGACGAGACGCCGGATGGATCGGTCGAACGGCAACTGTATCGCGAACTCGCCGCCGAGGAGGACGAGCACGTCGCCGTGCTGCAGACCGAATTCGCGCGCTGGCAGGAAGGCAAGCGCGGCCTGCTCACCTAGCAGTCTGCTGAAAAACCTAGCCTGCCCCTATCAGGTGGCCCGGGTCGCGTCTTAGTTCATGAGCGGCCTTGGCGCCAAGGCTTGTGTGGCCGGCGAAACCGGCCCGGTTCGTAAAGCCGGCCATCGCACGACTTCGGGTGCCGGCGGCTTCTAGCCCAAGGACGAGTGAGGGCGCTGGGGTGTTATAGCGGCGCCGCCAAGTTTCGATGATAATCCGGGCTTCGGAGAGGCTGCAGAAGATCTCACCGTGGATCATCATTCACGCCGAGCCGAACGGCCGGGGCTCAATGTCGAAGTGCAGGGAACACTGGCTCGATTGACGAATTCGGATGTGTTCCCGAGCTGTTCTGAGGCAGGGGATCAGTGGTAGCGGGAGAGGGATTCATCCGATTACCCCCCTCGATCTCGGACTTTTTACCGTTCGCCGCGCCGCCGGCTGAGGCAACCCGGCGATTGGCGAGCTTCGTCCATAACTACTTTGTTTACCGCCGGTTCACTGCTGGCCATTGAGTAAACGTCAATGCAGCGGTCGAAGCGCTCAACACCCCCCTCGCGACACATTGCCGCCGTTTGCAGGGCATGCCTTCGCCGGCCGCATCACGAGATCGAGCGTTGAGCTGGGCTAGCGTCAGCTCCACGACAAGGCGCCTGACGGCGGTATGTAGCCGCGCCTAGCCCCTTGGCGGACGTTTGATTAAGCTCTAAGGAAGCTCGTATCATAGCCTGTCGCTCATGACCATTCCTTCGTTTGGAGTATCAAGCTTCGTCAGCGATCCACATTCGAGGATAATGAGCTGATTGTTCGAAGAAACCTGCCTGCCTCAAATAGCTTTCTCATTAGCGCCGAAGAATACAGCGCAGATGTTGTTCCCGAGGCGTAAAAATCGTGGCAATCGCTTGATCCGACGAGTACGCTTCCGGAATCCTCAGATTCGTCAAGTCGGAAGGGCTATAAGGGGCGTCGATGCGGGTGGTTTTTAGAGGCCGTGCAACTAGACGCACGAAGCCGTCCCCCCTAGACGAGGGCGACGTACTTGAGCTGCTTGCCAACGATTGGGACGATTTCGGTTTTGGCACTCTCTTTGGCGTCACTTGCCGCGTAGGCGAGGTCTCACTTGATCTAGATTATCTGAGGTTGCTAGTTGAGGACGAAAATCCGAGCCGCGTCAAACTACAACAATTGTTGAGCGACGGGTGGGATGGCAACTTCCCGATTCCTGACACAAACTACATTTCGGTTCCGTCCGACATCTCGTTCTATCAGCAGCTCGAGGGCGTGATCGGCATCGAACGGACCATCGACGTCGCGCTCGCGCTTCGCGATGCCAGCTATCTCGTGAACGTCGTCAGGGACGAGATTGCCGTCGCCCTGACCCAAACCACCGGCTTTGGACGCTCTCTCCAACGCGAACGTGGAAGTATCAAAGCGTATTTCGACGGCTGGCGTGTCCTCGATAATCAGCACATCGCGGTTCTTGATCTCGGATTTGCATTTGAGAACGTGTTCGGAGAGCGATCAGCGCTCGATCTGAAATACCAATCAAGCAGCCCGTTTCCTCACGACATAAACGTCCTGATTGGCCCCAATGGGCACGGAAAATCCCAAGTTCTTCATCAGATGGTTCGGGACTGGATATCGCCTAGCGACGACACCGAGTTCGGGTTCGTCCGTAAGCCAAACCTCAGCCGGATGGTGGTCGTCTCGTACAGTCCTTTCGAGCATTTCCCAGTCGACCTCGCGGGGAAGCGCTTGAAGGACGTTGATGCCTACAAGTATTTCGGCTTTCGCGGCCGCCGTGCTCCGTCGGAAGCCAACAGGCGCGGCCGGATCGCGCTTTCGCACGAATTTCCGAAGAGGGATGCTGCGCGCTCGCTCCTCGATTGCCTCAGCGATGATCAGAAATATCAGTCCATTAGGGATTGGGCGAACAAGGTGCAGACAGTCGAGGGTGTCTTGCGTAGCGCCATCGACTTCGATTTCGCCACCGTGGAGATTCCTTTGGCGCGCCGCGCCCGATCGCTATTCGCGGCGGACACGACTGTAGAGCCACTGAGCATTATGACCGGCGATGACGAAGAGCGCCGTCAGTTCCTGCCAATCGCGTCTGATCGAATAGGCGTTCTAGACGCCGCGAAAGTGTTGGATTCGCTTGTCGAAGAATCCGGTGTTACTTTCTTCAAAGATGAGGAGCCGATCGAGCTGAGCTCCGGCCAACGGCTCTTCGCGTACATCGTGATCAACATTCTCGGCGCTATCAAGAGGAACAGCCTTATCCTGGTCGACGAGCCGGAGTTGTTCCTGCACCCGACGCTGGAGGTTCAGTTCGTGGGCATGCTGAAGCGAATCCTGAAAAGCTTCAACTCGAAGGCCCTGTTGGCGACCCATTCCGTAGTGACGGTACGCGAGGTGCCAGCGGACTGCGTCCACGTGTTCGACAAGGGCGAGGATTTTCTACTGGTCCGTCATCCGCCCTTTCAGACATTCGGCGGTGACATACAGCGCATATCGTCCTACGTGTTTGGCGACAGTCATGTCTCCAAACCGTTCGAGGACTGGATTACGGAGCAACTTGCGGAGTTCGGCTCGGCGGACGAGTTGCTCGCGGCCCTTGGTGACGGGGTCAACGAGGAGCTCATCGTGCGGATCAGGGCCACGGGGCGCGAATAGTAATGGTAATGCCGCTTCCGGTCCCTGCCGCTTGTTCCCTGCAATTGGTCGATGATCTGGTGGCCGAACGCCAGTCCGGGAAGAACAAGTTGTTCTTCAACGGGATCGCTGCCGAGTGGCGTCGGCGCGTTCAAACGTACTTGGACGAGCGCGGCTCGCCAGCAACAGTCCCGACCTGGCCTTTGATCGGACCAGACAAGAAGAAGTTTCTGAACCTCTACGCCTCCCCGGCCGACGGTACCGCCCAGAAGAATGTGCTGGCCGCGCTACGCGATCATACTCTGACAATATGTCCCGCTTGCGGAGAGGCGGGCAGGCCGAATACATTGGACCACTATCTTCCGAAGGATGTATATCCGCACTTCTGCGTCACGCCGCACAATCTGTTTCCGATGTGCGACGCTTGCCAAATAGAAAAGGGTAGCAAGACCGGAGACGTCGCCGATCCGCGCTTCTTTCTGCACCCATACTACGACATTTTTATAGGCCAGCAGGTACTTGGGCTTTCGATCCACGCGCCCTATGTGTGACGACAATTATCTTGGCCGGCGGACGACAACTAGCTTGGCCGGTGTGGCCGGACGGCGGGAGGGCGTAGCCCGACCAGAGTCCGGCCACACCGGCTGCGCCGTTTTGTGGGGTCATTTGACGTCACTGGCGGTCGTTTCTGAGGTGGTGCAAGCGGTTCTTTCCTCAATGGAAAGGGCCGTTCGTGCCAGGCAGCCACCTCAACGACCACCAGGTGAGAACGTACATGGACCATCGTCGAACCCATCCTCAGCACACTGCCGCCGCCAAAGCGGGAATCAGCGAACGCTCGGCTCGTCGGATCGATCGCGATCCAACCTTGCCATCGCAGCGCAAGACACCCCGAGGTTATCGGACCCGTCCCAACCCGTTCGACGGCGTTTGGGAAGCCGATATCGTGCCGCTGCTGCAATCGATGCCGTCGCTGCAGGCCATCACCATTTTGCGCGAGCTGCAGCGGCGTCATCCCGGCCGCTTTCCCGACAGCCATTTGCGAACCCTGCAGCGCCACATGCGGCGGTGGAGCGCACTCGCCGGCCCCGAGCGCGACGTCATCTTCCGTCAGGAGCATCCGCCCGGTGCGCAGGGCCTTTCCGACTTCACCGATGCGGGCGAGCTTGGTGTGACGATGGTTGGGCTCGCCTTTCCGCATCGCTTCTATCACTTCGCGCTGGCCCATTCGCAGTGGGAGTACGCCCGCGTGGTCGAGGGCGGGGAAAGCTTCTCGGCGCTTGCCGAGGGGCTCCAGAACGCGCTCTGGCTGCTCGGGGGGGCCCCGCGCGAGCATCGCACCGACAGCCTCTCGGCTGCGTTCAAGAACCTCTCGGAGGAGGAGGACTTCACGCGCGCCTATCGTGAACTTTGTGACCATTACGGCATGGCGGCGACCCGCAACAATCGCGGTGTCAGTCATGAGAACGGCTCGATCGAAAGCCCGAATCGCCACCTCAAGAAGGCGCTCGATCAGGCGCTGACGCTGCGCGGTAGCCGTGACTTCGATACTCGGGTGGCCTATCAGGCATTCACCGACGACATCGTCGGCCAACGCAATGCCGCCCGCGACCAGGCCTTCGCAGCCGACCGCGCCGCCCTGCGGGCGCTGCCGCCGCGCCGCACCACGGACTTCAGCGAGGCTGCCGTGGTGGTCACGTCCTCCAGCATGTTCTGTCTGCGCAAGGTGTTCTACACGGTGCCGTCGCGTTTGATCGGCCATCGCCTCAAGGTGCACCTCTACGACGATCGGCTCGACTGCTTCCTCGGCTCGACGCAGGTGCTCGTGCTGCCGCGCGGCCGGGTGCCGCGGGGGGCCCAACGCGGACACGTCGCCGACTACCGGCACGTGCTGCCGAGCCTTCGGCGCAAACCCCAGGCCTTGCGCAACCTGGTATGGCGTGACGCGCTGTTCCCGCGGCCGGCGTTCCGCCGGGCCTGGGACACGCTGGTCGAGCGAGGCCCGATCGACCGGGCTTGTCGCACCATGGTGGCGTTGCTCGACATCGCCTATTGCAGCGGTTGCGAAGCAGAACTCGCCGCGCATATCGACAGCGTGCTCGATCTCGGCCACCTGCCGGATCCCAACGCCCTGCGGGCTGTGTTCAGCCGCGATGCCGCGGCTCAAAACGGCGGGGCGGCATTGCCCACGGTGGCCGTCACGATGCCGGCCGCGTTGATCTACGACGTGCTGCTGTCCAGCGTCCACGGCGAGGTGTCGTCATGCTGACGCGCGACAACACACCAGCGCCCATCACGGTCGATCTCGCTCGCCTGCCGATGCTGCTGACCTCCCTGCGGCTGCCGACCATCGGCCAAATGTGGGCGGACCTCGCCGAGCGTTCAGACCGCGAAGGCTGGCCGGCCGCTCGCTATCTTGCGGCCTTGCTCGAGCACGAGCTTGCCGAACGCTATCAACGTCGAATCCAGCGCAACATGCAGGACGCTCACCTGCCGGCGGGGAAGAGCTTCGCCACCTTCGACTTCGCCGCCGTCCCGATGATCAACAAGAGCCAGATCACCGCGCTCGCGGCCGGCGGTTCTTGGCTCGACAAAGGCGCCAATCTATTGGCCTTTGGCCCGCCAGGCGTTGGCAAGTCGCATCTCGGCGCAGCTCTCGGCCAGGCTCTCATCGAAAACGGCTATCGTGTTCTGTTCACCCGCACGACCGACATGGTGCAACGACTTCAGGCCGCTCGCCGCGATCTAACGCTGCAAAACGTCATGGAAAAGCTCGACAAATACGACCTGCTCATCCTCGATGACCTCTCTTACGTCCGCAAGGATCAGGCCGAAACCAGCGTGCTCTTCGAACTCATCTCCGCCCGTTACGAGCGTCGCAGCTTGCTCATTACAGCTAATCAGCCATTCGGGGGCTGGGAGGAAATCTTCCCCGACAAGGCAATGACCGTGGCCGCCATCGACCGCCTCGTGCACCACGCCGTCATTCTGGAAATGAACACCGACAGTTATCGTCGCAAGGCCGCAGTCACGCGAATGACCGATCGGAAGGCCTCGGAAAACTCAAAGCAAAAGCCTGTAACCAAAACGATCTAATCGTCGCAATCGCGCCAATTAGATCTTGCGTCGTTGCTCAACTCCTTGCACCCTCAAATCGCTTCAGAGGCGACCGCCAAAACCGGCCATCCTAGTTGTCGCCGACCGGCCATCGTAATTGTCACTCTACACGCCCTACGACGCGCCGACGTTTAATCTCGCGCCAGTAGGGGGGATCACACCCGAACAAGCGAAGCTGCTTGTCAGGCACGTGCAGGAGCTAAATATCGTCGGACGGTACGGCGGCTATTTCACCGAGGCGCACCGGCGTGTGCTGCGGCTCTGTGATGGGATGAGGGCGTCGGGCCAAGATGTTGCTCGAGGCGTCCAGTTGTTTCGCGACAATGCGGCAATGGTCAGCTCGAACAGCTGGGATCACCTGTTCTACAGTGCCGTCCTCGACGATCCCGGCTTTTTAGATTATCTCACCAACGGCGACTTGCCCCCAATCTATGACTATTGAATGGGCGATGCGCGCCGGTGCCCTTAGCTGAACGAATCGGCGATTTCCTCAGTGGCTGTGCTGCTCGACTGCCTGACTGACTCTCCACGGCGACATCGTCGAAACCGGCAACGATAGCTGGTGTTTCAAAGCCGCGCCCGACATCCCCCCGGCGCCGCAACACCTGCGGCGGAATGGTCTCGATCGGCAATCGCAAGCGGTCCGCGCGGCTGCAATGTGGCGCCTACAAGGAGAGTGAATCCTGCACCAATAGCCGTAAGGTCTACCGCGACGCCATTGAGGCGCCGTGCTTGCGAGACTGAAAGGCGAGCTGTCGCAATCCGAATGCGACTATTCAATCCATCAGGGCCTATAACGATGAGCGGCGACGCCTTGCGCGCGAAGCTGGCGAGCACGATGAGCAAGTTGAAACGCCGCAATGCCGAGGTCCCACGCTGATTTGAGCGCCCGATCGACGCGATAACACCAGGCGTCGATCTCGCACCTTGATACCGAGGATCAAGACGCTTGAAATCGAGCGCGCCGACATAGGCGGGAAGCTGAAATGCGCCAACGAAGCCCATATCGTCACATTGCATCCCGGTCGCAGACCGCTGTTGGTCCCGTAGCCCGCTTCCCTCCATTACTACTCGTTGCCGACCATCAATGAATCATTCCACCGGACAAACCCTAAATTTAAGATCAAGATCAGAACAAATAGTCGATCAGCTCGCAATCTCAGATACCGAAGTTCTCGTGCTATCAATAAATTTACCAATCCCATTGCTAGCACTATCAGTGTGAAACATTCGATTACGTACCATCTCGTATAGTACGCCATACCTAAAATACCGCCCCTCCGCGATTCCTCCAGATGAAGACATTGCGGAATTGAAAAGGTTCGCATAGATGTCTTCTGCAGACGCCTTAGTCACCGATTTTGTACTGATAGCGTAATCCAATCGTCCGGAAACTCTCGTCAGAGAGAATAGCGCATCAAGCTCCTCCACCTTTAGCTGCTTCCGCATGTGAGCCTCGAAGCGTTCTGGTGGCGACATCCCGTCCAACGATGACTTGAATCTGAACGAGATCGACGTTTGATAGTCTTCTGGATTCAGTAGAGCTACATCCATTGCTATTGGTGTGTACGACGTTTCACTACGCACAACCAATGGATCACGGAAAATGTACCGCCGAAGATCGACAACTTGCTCGAACCGCTGACGGATTTCACTCACAACTTTAAGGTATGCCGAAAAAATATCGCTCGCTCTATGCCCATCTTTGACGACCACGGGATTCAGGTTGCAAAACAGCACCAAAAAACAGTCACCCCAACCATCCGTTAGTAGTCCAATATCCCCTTGAGAATGGAAATGACGGTATGGAGACGCAATAAGCCGATCGTCGCTAACGTGCCCCTGCAACGCAATTGACCGCCTCAAGTCGCTATCGAACGAATTCATCACGATGTCTTCTGCAAGAAGGCGCTCGATGAAGGTTAGCCTCGCCGAACGTTGCGTCAGCAGAACGTTAATTGTGGCGATCGGCACCCTCTGGCTTTCAACACTGACATTTGGATCTCGTATTGTAGGGTACGGACTTTGAGATGCTTCGAATTCTTCCAAGCGACCAACGCTTTCGTTGGCAAAGGTGCAAGCAAACGGAATTCCTCGTTGCTGCCGCCGAAAGAATGGGACCGTGAATAGCTCCTCTCCGCGGCGCGACACCGGAGACCCAGTGCGCGAGGTGCGACGCCCCTCTTCCAAGACGAAGCGATCGAACCGACCGAGCAATGTAGAGGAAAGCGCTTGACCGTAGTACTCTCTCCCATCCGTTCCAGACGGCGCGGTGCAGCCATCTCGCCCCCACGGTTTGGCCAGCAACTTGCGGCCTTCCTTCCAGCAGTTCTCTGGATCATGCCCGAGCCGAAAAGATGCATTCTCACCCATTTCGTGTTCAAAGTAGTCCAGCGAAATGCGATCGATGTTGAATGATCGCGCGGCGATCAGCCCCGGGATCACTCGGTAATCCCCTCCCGCTCTCTTTCGAGCCTGCGTAGGCACGTCCAAAAACTTAGAAAATACTTCGGCCCAGGTTTGGGATGCCGGATGGTGTCGAACGACACCAGCTCTAACGTTGATCTCCGGTCGAACTGCCAAATAGTGAATTACCTGAATTACGTCATTGAATGCTCGTGCGACAGGATCCCTTATCAGTATCTTATCCCGCAATTCTATCGGTCGTCTGTCGTTTGACGTAACAACGTTCCGAACGCCGGCCTCCAGTTTACTCCCGATTTCACTCAACTTATGAGTTGCTGCAAACTCCAACACATGGCGATACCTCTGCGCACGAATTGAATCCGGGAAATTGCAGTCAGTATGCTCACGACATAACCAGCCAGCGCGAATGCCTGCGACTCGATCGATGACTTCAGAACTATTCTTCGGCCATTCATCAATTAGATCTCGAAGCTCTCCGTCTGACTCCGATGCTGCTTCATTGGTGATCGCTAAATTGATCATGTCGTGAAGGGCTCTGGCAAGCCTATCGTCATCCGCAGTGGCCAAATAGGGTTTAATCTCCTCCAACAATTCATCGAGCCACCGCAAAACAGCCTTGAGTCGCACGACGGGAGAGCGCTCGAACCAAATAACAAACTCAAGCGCGTAATGGTAAAGGTCTCTCCCTAGCCAACCAAATTCATGGAACGCCGTCATCCAATACTGGCGAGGGGTGCCGTGCTCCTCGCTGATTGGCGTTCCTAACAGATCACGCGCTGTCAAAACAGCACACTGCCACGGGATATCTATCAGACGCTGGAACATCCGCAGCTCGGATGCTTTCACAAAGTGGGTCGCTCCCAAATAGAGCTGTCCGAAAAGAATGCTAATCTCTCGTCTCGGGTCCATAGAATTGGTAAGAGGATTACTACAAAGATAGTTTCCTAACATTCGCGGCTGCTTGAGCAGACGATCAAACCACATACCAACGCACGCGGACGAGACTATATTGTCGAGCGTCTGAGTGTGCCGGTGCAATGGCGCGATCTTTTCTCGGCGCCAATATTCGTCATGCTTCCCACGCTTGGTTCTCCATTCGTTTGTCTGCGGCCCCAGGTCAGAGCTCGCGATCATCTCCTCGATGACACGGCACATTTCGAGCCAAAGGCGCCAGTCTTCCCTCTGGTCGCCGTCCATCCATTCTAAAAGCTTGTTCGCCGTGAACTCAACAAGGTCTCGCGCACCTTCCAGGACAACATTGTCCAATTTGCTCTCGCTATGTCGCAATTCTTCGGTTAGAGCCGCGCCGAATGCACGAGCCACTGACAAACGAAGGTACCACTCTGGAATCTGCCCGCGCATCGCGGTTATTTGCTCGACGTGAATCTCTGATGCGCTGCGGAACGATGAGTCGCTCCCCGATACTTCGAATAGGTCTTCGCAGCCCGCACCAACTAGCTCTAGAAAATGAGCAAATAGATAGGAAGTCCCGTGAACTGCGATGCTTGCCATATCGACTGCACATTCAAGCCCAAGATCTTCTCTCCTCCGCCAAGATAACTCGAAGAACTGGAACTGAGAGGCATAGCACTCAAGAATATGCGAAAGCTGTCTCAATAGGCGAGAGAACGCGTCGTAGCGCCGGTCAAGCGAGGTCGGCGTAAGGTTGTCAAAGTGCTTATTGATGAGAAGATGCGCTACTTCATGGGCTATGATTGGTTGAAGATCAGGCCGTTCAGGCATCCAAAACGACGAACGAATGAACCCCGCTCGGATGTGCGTTGCATCTTCTACGCCGTCTTTAACAACTTCGGTGCGGGCAACGGATGTAAAGTATCCTGTGTAGCGGTGCACGAGATACTCGATTTCCTCATCCAGACGTACGTATCCGTAGTCGTCTTCAATACCATTCAAAAAATTGAAATACTGAGCTAGATCAATCGAAATGAAACGGCATAGATCTGCAAGGTCGGTTGTATAGATGCCCTGATCACGCCGTCGACGAACCGTTGGAATAGGATCGCGCTCCAATGACAAATTGAGGATTTCTTGCACACAGGATTGAACATCACGAAATGCCTCAAGTCTTTGATGCAACATGAACAGCACGACCCGGCGAACAAGCAGAAACTCGGCTATTGAGTCTGACGTAACACACGCCGTCTGATGAAATGCCTGCCAACCCCGACAGGCTAGCACTAGTTTGTCTCGAACAGAGTCCCTTTTCAGAAGCTGCAGATATCGAAGAGATTCGTACAGCCTTTCGTCGATAGCGGAAAGCAGATTCCTTTCTGATATATGGCGTCGCTTCTTTATAAGACTTGCAGAGACTTTCTTGACTTCATTGCAATCGGACCAGCTCCCGTAGATCTTTGTTATCGCCTCGTCGTCAACGAGGCTATCGGCATCTATGGATGCTAGATTGGCGCCGGGAAATTCAAGACACCAAAGTTGCGAAAGGGTTTCGCAGCCATTCTTTAACGAAGATAAGTTGGGAAGAATCGGCCACCAATCAATGCCGTCGGTGTCGGAATTGGTACTGTAGCGCCCCCAAAGGTAGCGGTCCTCAAGTTCGAGAGGCTGATAGAATTCTGCGACTCCGAGGTGACTCGACACGGTCTCTTGAATGTGCCGAACCTCCAGCATTAGCGTATCGATACGCTCAAAAGCATCCATCCAACTTACGATTGCCATGGATCTTGCGGAGTAAGAGGGCGACACTTCACACGCTTCCTTCTAAAACACAGCTCGATGATTACACACTAGTTTTCGACAGTCAGCCAAGGCTCTGCAAGAACGCCGCATAGAGTGATGCAAGGCCGGTAATGACCGTTGCTACGAGCGCTGGTAGCCACTTTTCTTCTGCAAACTTCACTAAGTCTGGCGCATGCGACATTTGCCAATTGCCAAACGCCGTCATTGAATTCGGAAACGGCCGAGCGTTGAAATAGCTTTTGAACTGTTGCGAAAAATCCTGCTTGAGTGTTGATACTGAATACCAAAGGCTTTGAAAGAACCAAAGCGTGATGCAAAGCATGAATGGCATCTTGCTCAACGACTGAGATTGGTTGCAGGAGCCGCTAGCCGATGCAGGAGGCGAAATCGCTTGGATTATTGGATACATCAAGAACGTTGCGATGCAGAGCGCAAATCCAAAAAGAACAGGACTAAGATAACTCAGTATGAACTCTATTCTCGCAGATGCCATTGTCTTGCGATTGCGCTGTAGTGGCACGAAGCAACTAACGATCGCAAATGCCGACAATGCAAAAAGGCGACTATCTTCTCGTCTTAACTCAAGTGAACGCAGTTTGGCGGTGTTTTCAGACGCCGTGCTAGCTAGACAATCCGACCGAAGGCATTTCCGCAGCCGTCGCACCACAACATTTGTCATTTTGATTGGCCAACGAGTCCGCGCTTCATTGCCTCGGAATAGCCTTCCTACCCAATAGATGGTTTCTTGACTAATCGGTCCAATCTTACGACCAAGCCGGGACTGATAACGAATGAGACCTCCAGCATGGTTAGAGGGGAATGACGGAAAGCAGCTTTCATACTCACGGCGTGCTTTCGTCGAACAAAGCAGTAAGAGCGCACTGATTGGCTGGGTGGATGAGCCGTTCAGCATCGCACTTATAAGTGCGCTAACGCCCATTGCAGAAGCCAGAAATAGTATGAGAAATGTAAACCACAGGAAGAGCGGCGCTACGCCAGGGATCGCCTGCGCGGGAACGACAGAGAATATGGAAAATAGGCCAAGACTTTGAACTAACGCATGCGCCAATAAATGGTAATGGACCGCATGAGGCACCAGATAGTATCGCGACGCTGAATGTTTCGGATCAAACGTCCCGAATTGACGATCAACGCGCCGCCACACAACAAAGGGGGGGGGCAGTGAAGGATCTTGGCGCCCGGTCACGCCACATCACAATAAATCAGCCCCAACGAAAAGGAGCGCGCTTCAGTTTGGACGTATCGGATCCGTGCCCGTTGCTCACGGGTATTGCCTGAGACGCTGGCCTCGTCGATGTATCAAAAATACGCCCGTTCAGCGGTCGCAACTGACGCTGCACTTCCATAGCCGCGTCAGCGCGCAATAGGTCAACATCTCTCTGTATGTGCTTATGCCAATCCTCTGTTTTGTGCCGCGAGAGGTCGAATTCGTCTCGAAGAGAGCCAAATTCTTCTCGAAGATTGTCGGCGCCCTCTTTCAGGCCATCGAACCGGTCGTCAAGCTTGGCAGACAACTTGTCGGTCGCCTCTGACAAGCGTTGCAGATTGGCGGTTACCTCTGACAATGCACGTTTCAGATAATGTGTTAGCTCGTCTTCCATAGTGGTCCCCGTTAGCAACAAAGCTCGATCGGATTAATAGCAGAGGCTCCGTCTTGAAACAGACGCAATCCATCCGGAGGCACTCCTCGTAAGCGATTTTGCAACAGTGCGATAAAAAGGCAACAGAGACCTAAAGTAATGGTGAATCGCAGCCGGCTGGTACGTGTCTCAACTCTCTCGATAGGCATTGATAGGTGTGTGTTCGTGGGGCGGCGCTATTCTTGTTCTGGCAACGTTGAGGGCGGCGCAAGCGGCGGTAATAGCGTGCCGGCTGATACTGAGGGTCGACAGGAGTTAGGTTGCCTGAGTTAGGGTCTACAAATCCGTTGCTACCTAAATTGAGTGCGCCACGCCGAGGAAGATTCGGAATGCTTCACTGACATAGCTGTCTGGTTACTGAACTGCAGTTCGTATGCTAAAGCACCTGAGCACCGGTGAGTTTTCGGCCGCAATGCGTGCGCGAGGATGTCTGAAATGGTGCTCTCGGATCGCGTTGTGAAATTGATGGCAAAGGACCGACGCAGTTTTGTAAGCCGCGCGGGCGCGATTGTCCGGGTAGGCCAAGACGGCGAACCAAGCATATTCGCCGCGAAGATGACGACTGCCGCGCGACGAAGGAAAAGGGGACCGCAGCAGCCTTGGCGCCGGGAGCATAGCCGGGATGATCGAGAGGCCCAGCTCGTCGCGTTGCGGGACGAAGAGCATGCCGCGTTGCAGGCGCTGGCAATGGAGTGGACGGCGCGCCGGCAGTCGGGCTTTGCGGCAGTGAAGAAGAAGGCCACACGGAGGCGCTTTCGATAGGGGGCTCGGCGGCGGCTACGGAAGCTCCGCTCTCGCCGCTCTAACTAAGCGCCCCGGCTGAGCTTAAACGTGTCTCGCCTTGGGCAGGTCAACTGCGCTAAAATCGACACCGAGCCCGTGTTGCCCAAGAGCGTGGACAGTACTATCGCCGCCTCTAAGCAGCGCACGCGCACGTCGATTTTCTTGAGAAGACGCGCATCCAGAATGGGGAGAGCGATGGCGCGAGTTTCTAGGCCGGCTACACGAGGAACACCGATGATATGCGCGACTTTAGTTGCTTGAACGACATTCGGCCGGGTGGCTGTACGGAGAGGCGTCCTATTGCTCGCTCAACGCCCGGGCACCCGATTGCTCCATGTGGAACACCGATCTATCCTACCGGAATGCAATTGGCTCAGCGATCACAAGGACCCGGTCGTTCGTGGCAAACTCAATTCACGCACAAGGGGCACGCGACCGACGGATTCGCGCTTGTGCTCCATTCCTCGAAAGAGCAGATATCCCCTGCATAATCGACGAGATCAGCACTTTGAGGCCCGCGTCGAAGAAGCGCTTCGCTTTTTGCTGGCCCAGTCGGTCTCAACGTGCGTGTTGGCGCAGGCAGGTTGGCTCGAACTCTCATCCGGAACACCGCGCTCGCGGCGCACCGCCATCAACCCGGCAAATCGTACGCGGTTTCCATGCTTTGGTCGGCCAGTCCTGGAAACTGTTATCCTGGGCTATGTGATCCGCGAGGCCAAGCATCCTTATACCCAACGGTCATTGAGATTGACCGACATGTGCCCACGCTCGCATCCCGATTGATGTAATTGTGTCTGGCTGGGATGAGGATTTGCCATGCCTCGCAGGCCGTATCGACGATGGCGTCATAGGTTTCGAGAACGCGGTTTGAGAGCCGGTTGGCCCGCATGTATTGCTAGATGTTCTCGACTGCGTTCAACCGAGATGGAGAAGGTATTGGCGCTGGCGGCCGATTTCCGCATTCGCTGGAGCCTCTCGTTCTTGACGACAAGAATGACCGCAGACACATCTGGCACGCCTTCTGAGAACAAACTGGCTCCGGAATTCGCGACCGTTGGACAAACATCTTATAGATCACATGTTCCCGATGATCTCAACAACGACGCAATTGAAATCCTTCAAGGAGATCATGTCAATTGAGTCTCTGCAGATGTCTGAAATCGAGCCATACCGACCGCTGCTGCTAATCGAATGTGAATAGGCGTCGAGATTGATCCATCCAGCGGGAATTCGATCAATCGCTTAGCGTACCGGTCAGCGTCGAAACATGCGCCGATTTACAATCAACCGCTTTGCGAGGCATCGCTCGAAGATGGGAGCTTCGAGCAGCTCAGGGGCCGCGGGTGTTGCACGGTGGCCTTCCGGTCGGCGCCAAACCGCGCTATGGCGGGCAGCGCCGCGATATTCCGGGTCTCCGCGTCGCCCGCAATCGGTCATGCCCGATCTCGCGGCCATTCCTGCGGGATGGTGGGCTTTTCTGTCGCCCGTTCCAAAGCGAATGCCTTCTTTCCCATTGCGGCCCAGAGCGCTCGGGCGTGTTCGCCTTGATTGCTTTTGAGCTTGTCTGCCATCCAGAGCAGCGCGCCGAGGATAATAGCGCGATCATCGCCGCTCAGGTCCACGACACGAGCTTTGACGACGAGGCCCCCCAATTCGATCAGACGCCGCGTGCGTTTGCGCCGCTCGACCTGCCAACTGCGCATATCATGCCGTGCCAGCGCCGCTTGATGGCGGTTGCGCGCCGCCCGGATGTGAAGGAGCGCCGCCCGTGTCGCGGTCAGATGCCGGTGCAGATCGGCGCGACCCGCATTGAAAGAACGCGGCCCCGCGCTTCGCCCATGCCTCCCTCTTTCCGGCATCCTTGGTTTCGGCCAACACGATCAGCGCGCCGGCCAGTTCGTCGGCGTCGAGAACATCGGCACCGGTGGCGATCACCAGTTCGCCGAGTTGCTGCACCTTGCGGGTTTTGAGGTCTCTGGTCTTTTCTTCCAGCGCCTTCAGTTCGGCATCAAAGTCGCGTGGCTTGCGCATCGTCGTCTCCACATGTTGTCGATGCAGCGATGATAGTTGAGGGCGAGCCGGAATGCTTTAGGATCACCGGGACGGTTTGAGACGGCGTAGTCCCTCCCGAGATTTTTTCGAGGGAGGGCGCGCTTATACGTCGTTCCGACGTGCGCTTCGCCGTGGCAATGATCTGATCGCGATGGCGATCTATCATCTTCACGTCAAGGTCATTGGCCGCAAATCCGGCTCCAGCGCGGTGGCCTCCGCCGCCTACCGCTCGGCGTCGCGGCTGCGCGACGACCGGCTTGAGCGTAGCTACGACTTTTCGGCCAAGCGCGGCGTCGTCCATTCCGAGGTCATGCTGCCGGAGAATGCGCCGCAGGCATGGCGCGACCGCGAACGGTTGTGGAACGATGTCGAATCCTTCGAGGTCCGCAAGGACGCGCAGCTCGCCCGCGAGGTCGAATTCGCCCTTCCGCGCGAGCTGACGCAGCGCCAAGGCATCGAACTGGCCCACGACTTCGTGCAGTCCGAATTCGTTGACCAAGGCATGATTGCCGACGTCAATGTGCATTGGGACATGGCCGAGGACGGCATGCCCAAACCCCACGCCCATGTCATGCTGACCATGCGTGCGGTGAACGAAAACGGCTTCGGCCCAAAGATACGAGACTGGAACCGCACCGAGATGGTCGAGCGCTGGCGGGAACGCTGGGCCGAGATCGCCAATCAGCGGCTGGCCGAACTCGACATCGACGCCCGGATCGACCATCGAAGCCTTGAAGCACAGGGCATCGGGCTGGAGCCGCAAAGCCAGATCGGCGCGACGGCGCAGCGGATCGAAAGCCAAGGGATCGAGGGGCGAGGGATCGAGGCCGCCACCAATGTCGCTGATCGGGCCGAGATGCACCGCCAGATTGCGCGGGGCAACGGCGCAAGAATTATCGCCGATCCTTCCATCGCGCTGGACGCCATCACGCAGCAGCAATCGACCTTCACGCAGCGCGACATGGCGAAGTTCGCGCACCGGCACAGCGACGGCATCGACCAGTTCAACCAGGTCATAGGGACGATGCGGGGCGCGCCCGATCTGGTCGAACTGGGCAAGGACGGACGGGGTGAGGACCGCTTCACCACCCGCGACATGATCGAGACCGAACAGCGCCTGCACCGCGCCACCGAGCTGATGGCGGAGCGGGATCGTCATGAGGTGCAGGACGCTGACAGGTTGGCGGCGCGGGCGCGGGCGGAAGCGCGCGGTCTGATGCTTTCGGCGGAGCAGGCCGACGCCTTGGCGCAGGTCACGAACGGTCGCGATCTCGGCGTCGTGGTCGGCCATGCCGGAACGGGAAAGAGCGCGATGCTGGGCGTGGCGCGGGAGGCTTGGGAAGCAGCAGGTTACGAGGTTCGGGGCGTGGCGTTGTCCGGCATCGCCGCTGAGAATCTGGCAAGCGGATCGGGCATCGCGTCGCGCACCATCGCCAGCCTGGAACATGGCTGGGCGCAGGGTCGCGACCTGCTCAGCGCGCGCGATGTGTTGGTGATCGACGAGGCCGGCATGGTCGGCACGCGCCAGTTGGAGCGCGTGCTGTCCCATGCTGCCGAGGCCGGCGCCAAGGTGGTGCTGGTCGGCGATCCGCAGCAGTTGCAAGCAATAGAAGCGGGCGCGGCGTTTCGGTCGATCTTTGACCGCCACGGCGGCGCGGAGATCGGCGAGGTGCGCCGCCAGCGGCAGGACTGGCAGCGCGACGCCACGCGCGATCTCGCCAACGGCAAAATCGGCCACGCGCTTGATGCCTATCGCTCCCACGGCATGGTCCATGCTGCCCCGACACGAGAGGACGCGCGCAAAAATCTGATCGACCGCTGGGACCGCGACCGGCAGGCATCGCCGGACCGCAGCCGCATCATCCTCACCCACACCAATGACGAGGTTCATGCGCTCAACGCCGCCGCGCGGGAACGGATGCGGGCGGCCGGCGATCTCGGCGAGGATGTGCGTGTCACGGTCGAACGCGGCGCTCGCAGCTTCGCCACCGGAGATCGCGTCATGTTCCTGCAAAACGAGCGCGGGCTTGGCGTGAAGAACGGCACGCTCGGCGCCATCGAGCATGTCAGTCAGCAATCCATGTCCGTGTGCATCGACGATGGCCGTTCCGTTGAATTCGACCTGAAGGATTACAACCGCATCGACCATGGCTATGCCGCGACCATCCACAAGGCGCAGGGCATGACGGTGGACCGCACCCATGTGCTGGCGACGCCGGGCCTGGACGCCCACGCCAGCTATGTCGCTCTTTCCCGGCACCGTGACGGCATGGAGCTGCATTACGGCCGTGACGACTTCACCAGCCAGGACCGGCTCACCCGCACCCTGTCGCGCGATCGGGCCAAGGACATGGCGTCGGACTACGATCGGGTTGACCCGGTGCAAAACTATGCCGAGCGGCGCGGCATCACCTTCCGCGCCCGTGTCGCCGAGATCGTGCGCAAGATCGTGCCCGAGAGGGTGCGCGGCATGTTCGATGGCCTCCGCCCACCGACGGTCCCCGCACCGGAAGCCAGGTCGGAGCCGGAAAGGGAAAGCGCCGCGGCGGCGGTCCGGCGAACGACGGACGATGCGCCGGGAAGGACCGTGGCAGCGGACAGCGACGCGGCGCTGCGCCAAGCTCGCACCAAGGCGCTCATCCGCCACGCCCGCGCCGTGGATATGATCTTCGAGATGCAGCAGCAGGGCGGCAAGGCCAGCCCGGAGCAGGTGAAGGAATTGCAGGAGGCCCGCAAGGAGTTCGAGGAGGTACGGCCCTATGGTTCGCACGACGCCGAAGCCGCCTACAAGACGAACCCGGAACTCGCAGAGCAAGCCGCTTCGGGCAATCCCGCCCGCGCGATCCGCGCCCTCCAACTCGAAACCGAGCTGCGCACCGCCCCAGCCCGGCGCGCCGACCGCTTCGTGGAACGTTGGCACAAGCTCGACCAAACCAGCCAGCGTCAGTATCAGGCCGGCGACATGTCCGGTTACAAGACCACGCGGGCAAGCATGGGCGTCATGGCGAAAAGCCTGGAGCGCGATCCGCAGCTAGAATCCATCCTCGCCAACCGCAGGGCCGAACTCGGCATCCAGATGGAAAGTGGACGCCGGCTCAGCGCGGCCCTTGCCTTTGCGCACGGTATCGACATCGGCAGAGGCCGGGGGATCGGAATCTGACCTATCCTATTTTCCGCCGCCGGTTCGCCACGCTTCGCCGAGTCGGAAAACGCTCTTGCCTGCCGGTTACTGCTGGCTCTGTCTGGATCAGGAGTAGTCAGCAGGAGGCAGCGTTTCCATGCCCGAACCAGACCGTATCATCCGTCTGAAAACCGTTCTCGCCCGCGCCGGCCTGTCCAGGTCCACCATCTACCGCAAGATCGCCGAGGGCACATTCCCGGCTCAGCTCAGAATCAGCAGCAACGGCGCAGGCTGGCGCGAATCCGAAATCAACCGCTGGGTCGCCAATCCTGTCGCATGGCGACCACGGGGCGATTTCGAATAGCCTCGCTGAGGTCGAGGCTGCTGGACGCCATGAAACCGGACCGCCGGCAGGGGACATCTCCCGCGGCCAAAATACTTGTCTCGGTGTTTAGCTATCATTTAACTTTCTCTGCGTATCTTCAGGGTGCCGACCCCCAATTTTTCTACGTTTTTGAGGCACCCAATGTCCGAATGGTCTGAAAATGTTGCGAATCTGGACATCCACGAACCGACATTCTTGGGTTCTCCCGGCATAACCGGTGCAGATCTCCGGGCGTGGCGCAAACGATTTGGAATGACCCAGGACATGCTGAGGCTCGCACTTCAGGTCGGATCGCGCCAGACCATCATTGCGTGGGAAAAATCAACCGAACGGCTCCCCCGGTACGTCCACCTGGCCATGATCGGCTTGGAGCACTCCGACGGGCACCAGTTCATGACGGGCTACCGATTCTCGGCTTCAGAGGCACGCCAAGCCCGCAAAAAAGCGACCTTCTGAGGGCCTTGAAATCGTGTGTGTGACCCATAAATCGTTGCGCAGGCCTCCGACCTATGCCCTGTCGGTCGATATCGGGGTCTGTGTCTATGATCTATGGGAACTATGGGGTGATGCCCCGTCCTGCCAGACGCTAAACCGGCGACATCCGATCTCTGGTGCCCTGACAAGCACCGCGTGGTGGGCCACAGGCCACGCAAAGCGATCCCTCAAACTGCAAACAGCCCCACGGGCTGAGGGATCGCTATTGTGAAAACCATCGGTTGGGCCGCAATCATCTACAATGTTCACGACGCCCTGACGTTTTGCGCCGTTCTCCTTCTCATCATCGGAGAATGCACGGCCACCTACATCGCGAATCAGAAGCCGAAGCGGAGGTGAGTCACTTCTTCCTTTTGTGCTTCTCTATGAGGCGATCTGTGGCAACGACGATGAAGCTGGCACATTGGAAGAATGCGGTGCTGACCATCTGAGGATCGGTCATAGCTTCAACACCCGGTCTCTGTTCAGGCGGCACCCAGGCGAGGAGTGCTTTGCGTAGGTCGGCCATCCGCTGGGTGACCGTCCCCTCCTTGTGTCCGTGAGCCACGGCGTTGCGTAGATCGTTGCCCGCCTTCAGCACAGCCCACATCGGCGGATCGAGCTCCGGCAAGAAAAGCTTTTCCACCACATCGATTTTGCCGGCGAAGGAACGGCGCTTCCATCGCCTGGACGCTGATCCGAGTAAATCGTCCAGTGCCTGCTCTGCCGTGAGGTGACATTTCAAAACGGTCACGATCCGCTCGTCGTACTTTTCGACGCGCTCGACCATGTTCTTGTGCGCTTCCTCCAAGCGCGGGTCGTTGATGTCCATAGGCTCCCCCTGCGTCGTGCGACAATTACCACGGAAACCCGCAAGGGCGATGGGTTCTTGTAACGGTCGGCGACCCCGATCCGCTCGCTCCGCGGCGACGGCAACTGACCCCGGACCCGTTCCCGCAAGGTGGGATTAGCTTAACCGGATATCCATGAAACCGGCAGCAGCTCATATCTGCCGCATCAGCAGAAGGTCGCATTATAGGACCAACCCGCCGATTGACGCGCTAAGCTTTCCGTTCTTACGACGCAAGGTAACCTACCCTTTTGTGGATATGCTTGCTACGCCATGCTGAGCGGATGGCTGGTATTCGCGTAGTTCAGCTTCAGGATCTTAAACCCGCTCCACCGCTTCATCGGCCGTGGACGAAGAACCGGCGCGTCGGCGACATCGTCGCGCCGATCGATGCCACGCTGGCGCAGACCCAGCGCGTCAGCTTCAATCCGGTGATCCCCGCGCCGATCACTGCGGCGACTGCGCCAACCAGAAGCGCCGCTTTTTCTTCAACCGACGGTGCAGAGGCTCTTCGACTGGCGGTGCAGACGCCGAACGACTCGCACCGCTTCGATCACGCCCCCGAACTCCCCACCCTTTTCTTCCTCCGGCGAGTGCTGTTGGAGCGCTGGAAAGGTAACTGGCTGATCGGCATCACTTGGATCGGCAACGACGAGATGGACCTTCTGGTGACCAACCACAAGGCCATCGGGAGCGGCGATTGGGCCATTTTCGCCATGGTTTCGAGCGATGCCACCGGCGGTTAAACCACAAAGACCGAAAAATCCGCCCGGGGAGGACGTTCTTGCCGTGGTCAGGGCGCTTGCCAAACTGAGGGCTCGGTTAGATCATGAAGCAGAGATCGCGCGCCTATCACTTCAAGCCCGCGCGACGGAGCCGAGCGCATGATCCGCGTCGCCATCTACGCTCGTTTTTCGAGCGACCTGCAAAACGATAAATCGGTCGACGACCAGATCGCGTTCTGCCGCGAGGTCTGCGCTCGCAATGGCATGACGGTAGTGTTGACCTTCGAGGACCGGGCTGTGTCCGCGTCGTCGGCGAAGAATCGTCCCGGCTTCGTCGCGCTGATGCGCGCTGCGGCGGCAAGACTGTTCGACGTCATCGTTGCTGAAGACATGGATCGCATTTTTCGCGACCAGGCCGATTATCACGCTGCTCGCAAGGAACTCGATTTTCTTGGCATCACCATCCACACCGCGACCGGGAAAGTGACCAAGATCGATGGCGCGCTGCGGGCATTGATGGGCGAAATGTATCTGGAAAACCTGGCGCTGCACGTACGGCGCGGACTCGAGGGCGTGATCCGCGACGGCCGCCACGCCGGTGGACGCGCGTATGGCTATTCCACCGTCCCGGGTTCGCCGGGCGAGCTCGTCATAGACGACGCGCAAGCCAAGATCGTGCAGCACATCTTCGCGCGCTTTGTTGCTGGCGTCACGCCGCGCGCCATTGCTGCCGAACTCAATGCTGATCGCATTGCGGCGCCGCGCGGGACTAGGTGGAACGCATCTACGATCAATGGGAACAACGCGCGCGGTCACGGCATGCTGCTCAATGAGCTTTATGCCGGCCGTATCGTCTGGAACAAGGTGCGGATGGTCAAGGATCCGACCACGGGCAAACGGATCTCGCGGATTAATCCGAAGGAGCAACATCGAATTACCGAGGCGCCGCAACTGCGCATCATCGATGATGTGACCTGGAACGCGGCGCAAGCCATCAAGCTGAAGCGCTCGCACCTCGGCGCGACTCAATCCCGCGCCCCACGGCGTCCGCTTTCTGGCTTGCTTCGATGTGGATCCTGCGGCGGTGGAATGGTGTCTATCGGCAATCGCAAGCGGTCGGCGCGGCTGCAATGCGGCACCTACAAGGAGAGTGGGGCCTGCACCAACAGCCGCAAGGTCAACCGCGACGCCGTTGAAGCGGCCGTGTTTGCGGGACTGAAAGACGAACTGTCCAATCCAATTGCGATTACTGAATACATCAAGGCCTATAACGACGAGCGGCGACGCCTTGCACGCGAGGCCAGCGACCAGATGAGCAAGCTGACACGTCGCAATGCCGAGGTCTCACGCGAACTTGAGCGCCTGATCGATGCGATAACCCAAGGTGTCGATCTCGCCACCTTGGTACCGAGGATCAAGGAACTTGAAATCGAGCGCGCCGACATAGACGGCAAGCTGAAATGCGCCAACGAAGCCGATATGGTCACATTGCATCCCGCTACGATCGAGCAATACCGCGCCGATGTAGAGAGACTGGCCGACCTTGCCGCCGAGCACAGCGACTTCGTGGAATCGGCGGAATTGATCGAAGCGTTACGGCGGCTGGTGGCCGGAGTCATCGTCCACGCCGAACCGTACGGCCGGGGCTTCAACGTCGAAGTGCAGGGACGATTGGCACAATTGACGAATTCGGATTTGTTCCCGACCCGTTCTGATGGAGGGGGGATCAGTGGTAGCGGGAGAGGGACTCGAACCCCCGACCCCAGGATTATGATTCCCGTGCTCTAACCAGCTGAGCTACCCCGCCACGCGCTGTCGTCGGCCAAAACCGTCGGCTTGGGCCGCGAACGCGCGGCATATAAGGAGGCGGCCGACGGCCTGTCAAGCAGGCTGGCCGATCGGCCGTGGAATGGGTTATTTCGGCCGGACGGTGGGGTCGCCACCCGGACTGCCCGGCGGCGGAATCACCGGCATGTTGCCGACATCCGGTGTCGGCGCCCGAATCTCCGGATCGACACCGGCCGGCGGGCACAGCACGCCATCGGAGCGGGCGAGCTTGTCGCCCAGCGGCTCGCGGCCCTGGCCGGTGGTGGCATCAGGCGTGGTGATGCTGCCCTGCTCGGGGGCGGTGCGGCTCGGCGCGCAATTGCTGGAGCCGGCCTGCGGCGCAGGCGCAACTTGCGCGGGCGCCGTCGTCGGCGGGGCTTGAGCGACGGCGACGCCGGAGGCCAGCGTCGCCGCGCAGATCAACAATGGGAGCCGAAGGTGTCGCATGCGGAGAGAACCGGCGACGGCCGCCGATGTTCCCTGCCCTGCGCGTTAGGCCTTGCGATAGCGGATCAACGAGAAATGCCCCATCGGCGGCATCGGCCGCCGCTCCTCCAGGCTGACGCCGCCGTGCCGCGCCGCCCAATTGACCAGACGCGCCCAGGGGAACTCGGGACGCCAGCCAAGCCGGCGCGCCAACGGCGCGAACGCCAGTTCGAATATTTTGCGCGGGCCGCTTTCGGCGCCGATGTGGTTGACCAGGATCAGTTCGCCGCCGGGCTTCAGCACCCGGACAAAGTCATCGAGCGTGGCTTCCGGGTCGGGCACCGCGGTGATGACGTATTGCGCCACCACGGCATCGAAGTAGCAGTCCGGGAACGCCAAATTCTTGGCGTCCATCACCCCCAGCACGTCGACATTGCTCAGCTTCAGCGCGCGCACCCGCTCCTGCGCCTTGCGCAGCATCGGTTCGGAAATGTCGACGCCGCACAGCCGGGTGGTCGGCGAATAATCCGACAGCGACAATCCGGTGCCGACGCCGACGTCGAGCACCCGGCCGCCGATGGCGTCGGCCACCGCGATGGTCGATTGCCGACCCGAATCAAAAACCTTGCCGAACACCAGATCGTAGATCGGCGCCCAGCGCGCATACGCCTTCGCGACGCCGGCGCGGTCGATATCGTTACTCATGTGCTGCCCCGATTGATGCTATCCGCGCGCGTCCGCCACCTGCGGCCGCGAAGCTGGCGCTCCGCGCAACGCGCTCTTCCCCGCGGCTCTCGGCGTCGCGCTCTTGATGAAGCCGCCGCCGAGCACGCGGGCCTGTCCGGCAGGTGCGTCGTAGAACACGCATGCCTGCCCGGGAGAGACGCCATCTTCTCCCGCAACCAGTTCAACCTGATAGCCGCCGTCCTGCGCCCGCAACCAGGCCGGCTGCGGCCGCCGCGTCGAGCGCACCCGCACGAACAATTCGAGGCCGTCGCCGACCGCGCGGTCGAGCGAACTGTCGCCGATCCAGTTGACGTCGCGCAGCACGATGCGGTCCATCCGCAGCGCTTCACGCGGGCCGACCACGACGCGCCGCGTCGACGGCTCAAGCCGCAGCACATAAAGCGGCGCTGTGGATGCGATGCCCAATCCGCGGCGTTGACCGACGGTGAAATGCACAATGCCCTGATGCTTGCCGAGCACGCGGCCGTCGAGGTCGACGATCTCGCCAGGCTCCATCGCATTCGGCTTCAGCCGCCCCACCACGTCGGTGTAGCGCCCGGTCGGCACGA
The DNA here is from genome assembly GCF_000013745.1 of Rhodopseudomonas palustris BisB18. GTDB lineage: Bacteria > Pseudomonadota > Alphaproteobacteria > Rhizobiales > Xanthobacteraceae > Rhodopseudomonas_A > Rhodopseudomonas_A palustris_F. The sequence goes on along the minus strand of NC_007925.1, from coordinate 1,081,233 downwards.
AGCAGATGTCCTGGCTGTCGTGCTTGTCGGCGACCGAGAGACCGAACTTGCGCGCCAGTTCGCGGGTCTGCGGCTTGGTCATATCGCCGAGCGGAAACCGCAGATAGTCGAGCTGATCGCGGGTGGTCGCAAACAGGAAGTAGCTCTGGTCGCGGTCGGCGTCGGACGCGCAGACCAGCGCGCGCGAGCCGTCCGCCAGCCGGCGCGACGAGACGTAGTGCCCGGTCGCCAGCGCGGAGGCACCGAGCTCGCGCGCGGTCGACAACAGATCGCGAAATTTGATCGAGCGGTTGCATTCGATGCACGGCACCGGGGTTTCGCCGGTGGCGTAGCTCGCCGCGAAACTGTCGATCACCGATTCCTGAAATCGGCTCTCGTAGTCCAGCACGTAATGCGGAATGCCGATCCGATCAGCGACCGCGCGGGCGTCGTGGATGTCCTGACCGGCGCAGCAGGCGCCCTTGCGATGAATCGCCGCGCCATGATCGTAGAGTTGCAGCGTGATGCCGACGACGTCGTAGCCTTCGGACTTCAACAGCGCGGCCGTGGTCGAGGAATCCACGCCGCCGGACATCGCGACGACGATCCGCGTATCCTGGGGGCGACCTTCGAGATCGAGACTGTTGAGCATTGCTGCGGTCATTCTGCGATTGCGGCGCCGGCGCCGAACCAGCGCGCGGAGGCCAAGTTCGGAGCGTCGAAAGCCAAGGCTTTAATATAGGCCGCATCCCGGAGAGGCAATCACCGACGCGGTTTTGCCGCGGCAGAACGGCAAGTCTTGCCGAGTTGCAGCAAAGATCGCCCCAGGGGCGCCCCGGGGCGGCTTCCTCCCCTTCCCCCATGCCATTGAAATATCAAAAGAAATTCCAGCGCTCCGGACTGGCGCGGTCCTTGCTGAGGGCAAGTGGAATTACCGCAGAGGTCGTGCCCGTGCTCAGCGTCAAATCGGAAACCGTCAGCTCACCCCTTCCCGACCCGCGGTCAAACGCGCGCCAGGAGCGCTCTGCGCCCGCGGACAGCTTCGCCGCGCTGGTCGACAGCAGCAGCGCGGCGGACCGCAGCGACTATCGTCAAAGCACCATCGACCAGGCCGCCCAGCGACGAGCCGACGACCGCACCACGGCCAGCGACCCGTCCGCACGCGCCAATGCGGCATCCGACAATGCCGACCGCGCGCAGGATCGCCGCGACGACGCCAAGCAGTCCGCCAACGCCGCCGACAAGCGTGATGCCAGCGACGCCCGAGCGAATTCCGACGCCGCGCCCGCGAGCAAGCCGAAGCCGAACGCCGACAAAGCGAGCAAAGACGCCGCCTCGGACGGCAAGAAATCCACCGACGGTTCCGCCGCCGACGATGCCGCGACCGCTGCCGGCGCCGTGCAGCCAGATGCCGCTGTCGCGGCGGTCGCCGTCGGAATCACAATCCCGGTCGCGACCACCGCCGACAGTTCCGCCGTCGCCACCGATCCGGCTGCCGGCGCAACGGCCGTCGCCGCCACGGCCGCGGCCTTGCTTGCCTTGCAGAGTGAGGCGGGGAAGACCGCCACCGGCACCACCGAGACCGACGCCGCCACCACCACCGCGAATCCGGCTCTGACCGCGGCAATGGCCGCAACTACGGCAACGACCGGCAAATCGGCCGCCAAAACCGGGCAGCCGGGCAACGGCGCCGATGTCGCGGCGAAAGCCGATTCCGCCGAGACGCCGACGCTTGCGACCGCGACGCCCGCCAACGGCGCGGCCGCGGCGCAGACCCAGGCTGCCGCGTCCGACAAGCCGAAACAGGCCGACGCCAAGCCGACGGCGACCGAGGGCGACGGCACGGCCACCACCGCGCCCGCCGCGGATCAGGCCCCGGCGCAGCCGCGGCATCATGCCGACCCCGCCGCCGCCACCGCGCAATCGCGCGGCACCGCAGCCGACCCGACGACCAACGCCATTCCGCAGCAAGCCCAGCTGCCCGCGGCCGCCGCTCAGATTCCGGCGGCGCAATTGACCGCGACGCTGGCCACCAATGCGGCGGTGCCGATGGACCGGTTGGCGGTCGAAATCGCCGCCACCGCGCAAAGCGGCAACAGCCGGTTCGAAATCCGGCTCGACCCCGCCGAACTCGGCCGCATCGATGTGCGGATCGACGTCGACCGCCACGGCAACGTCACCTCGCATCTCACAGTCGAGAAGCCGGAGACGCTGGCGATGCTGCGCAACGACGCGCCGCAATTGCAGCGCGCGCTCGACGACGCCGGGCTGAAGACCGGCGACGGCGGCATGCAATTCAGCCTGCGTGATCAGTCCTCCGGACAGAACAACAATCAGAACGACGAACGCGGCGGCAACTATCAGCGGCTCTTGATAGGCGACGACGACAGCGCGCCGATCGCCGCGGTCGGACGCAGCTACGGACGGATGCTGGGCTCAACCACCGGCGTAGATATCAGGGTCTGAGGAGAACATCATGGCAGTCGAAGCAACCACCCCGGGCCCCATCGTCTCGGCCCCTGCGGTACAAAAACCGTCCGACACCTCGACGACCACCGGCAAGACGACCGGGATCGCGGACAATTTCCAGACCTTCCTGACGCTGCTGACGACGCAGCTGCAGAACCAGAACCCGCTGGATCCGCTGGACACCAACCAGTTCACCCAGCAATTGGTGCAATTCGCCGGCGTCGAACAGCAGCTGAAATCCAACAGCCAGCTGGAATCGCTGGTCAAGCTGCAGACCGGCGCGCAAGCCACCCAGGCGCTGAATTTCGTCGGCGCCACCGCCGTGGTCGACGGCAAGACCACCGAATTGACCAAGGGAGTCGCGGCCTGGGGCATCAACGTGCCGAAGAGCTCGACCGTCACCGTCAACATCACCAATGCGACCGGCCAGACCGTGTTTTCCGGCGACTACAAGATGGCGGCCGGCGATCACCAGAGCTTCGTCTGGGACGGCAAGGGCAGCGACGGCACGCAATGGCCGAACGGCAAATACACCATCTCGGCGGTCGGCAAGGACGTCGACGGCAAGAACGTCGCGGTCTCCACCGAGATCCAGGGCCTGGTGGATTCCGCCGACCTGTCGAAGACGCCGCCGATGCTGTCGATCGGCGGGCAGAGCTTCACGGTCGATCAGATCCGCAAGGTGGTGCTGCCGGCGACGCTGCCGACCACCCCCAAGTAATCGCCGTAGCAGGCGGGGTCTAGCCGCCGCGCGCCAGCCGGTCGGCGAAATAGCCGATGGTCTTGCGATAGATCGTCGCCCTGTTCCACTCGCGCATCGCCTCGAAATTCGCCGAGCCCTCTTCGTAGGAGCCGCCGGCGCGCCACCCCGCGGTCTTCAACAGGTTGGCGGTGGAGGCCAGCACGTCCGGCACGCTGTGGCGCAGGTCGACGTGGCCGTTGCCGTCGAAATCGACGCCGTATTTGATGTAGGACGACGGCAGAAACTGGGTCTGGCCGATTTCGCCGGCATAGGCGCCGACCATGTCGCGCAGCCCGAGGTCGCCGCGCTGCACGATCTGCAGCGCCGCCAACAGCTCGCCCTGAAACAATTCGGTGCGGCGGCAATCATGCGCCATCGTCGCCAGCACCCGGAATACCGGCAGCTTGCCCATATCGCCGGTGCCGTAATCGGTCTCCAGGCCCCAAATCGCCACCAGAATCTGCGGCGGCACGCCGAACTGCCGTTCGATCCGCGACAACAGCGAGGCATGGCGGATCAACATCGCCTGCCCGGTCTTGATCCGGCCGGGGCCGACCCGGGTCGAGACATATTGCTCGAAGCTCTTGTTGAAGGTGCCGCGCTGGCGGCGGTCGAACGACAGCACCGCGGGATCCTGGGTGACTCCGCCCAGCGCCTGGGCGATCACGCCTTGCGAAATCCCCTGCGCCGCGGCCTCGCGCGAGATGCTGGCGACGAAGGTCTGGAAGTCGCCGCCGCAGGACGCCGCCTGAGCCGGAGCCGCGGCGCCGAGCGCCAGCAGCAAAATTGCAAGACGTAGCCTGATCATATGAAACCGTTCCCCTGGCGAGAGATTATTAGGCATGATGTCGACCGGCTGAAGCACGGCTCACCCGCAGGTGCACCGCGCTGCGACGGCGGCAAAGCGAATTTGAATCAAAGGCCCGCAACAGATTAGAGGTTGATGGGTGGTTTTGGTTCAGAACTGATTTGTAGCACGAGGCAGGATCGCATGAGCTGGTGAATCGGTCCACGCGCGGACGCAACACTAGCACAGCGTCCGTGGTGGAAATTAGACGGCTGCGTTACGCTGCCGTCATGGCCGCAAACGGCGAAGGAAACACTCCGATGCGCGATGACCCCGCGGCCCCCGAGCGATGGTTTGCGACGCTGCGGCAACCGCTGTTTCGGCTGCTGGCGATCAACCTTGCGGGCGGGGCTGTGGTGGCCGCGTTGTTGACCGGCGGCCTGTTGCTGCTCAACCCCGGCCGGCTGCGCGAGCTGATCTTCGCCGACGCCTCTCCCGGTACCGCGCTCGGCCTGTTGCTGTTCGGCTTCGTCGTCACCTTCGGCTCGGCGGCGATGGGCACGGCGGTGATGGCGATGGGACAGGACGTCGAGGACAAGGATGGGCGCGGTGGCGGCCATCGCAAGCCGACGCTTGGCTTGCCTGTGCCGGTGCGGGCGGCCGCGCCGGCCAACACCGAGCGCCGGCGGTGAACTGACCGCGAGCTGCGCGCCCGACCGAGCTCGAAATAATGTTCACGCCAGTTGTACCCCGCCCCAGCCCCTCCACGTCCACCGCATCCCGCCCCGCGGTCGTGACGATCGCCAACGCCCCTCCCATCGGGGCGGAACGGCTGGGAGTCTTTTCTTGGCGGGGACAGTGTCAAGCGATTGGCGAACTCCTCTCCAAGGACAAAGCTGGTGTCGACAAAGCTGGTGTCCCGGACGCGGTGCAGCGCGTTGCGCTGCTCCGCGAGCCGGGACCGTTCCAACGGCAGCATCCGTAACGGCCCCGGCTCTGCAGCGCACCGCGCCGCAAACACGGCGCGTTGCACTGCATCCGAGGCTCGCCACGTCAAGCACAGAGCTTACGCGGCGCGGCGCTGGTGGCGGCCTTCGCGGATCTCCTCGATGATCTTGTTGGAAAAATCTTCGAGGTCGCCGGGGTTGCGCGAGGTGATCACGCCCTGGTCGGTGACCACCGAAGAATCCTCCCACTGCGCGCCGGCGTTGATCACGTCGGTCTTGATCGCGTGATACGAGGTCATCTTCTTGCCCTTGGCGATCCCGGTCTCGATCAACAGCCAGGGCGCGTGGCACACCGCCGCCACCACCTTGCCTCCGTCATAGAACGCCTTGATCAGCTTCAGCGCCTCGGCGTTGACGCGCAACAGATCCGGATTGATCTGGCCGCCGGGCAGCACCAGCGCGTCGTAATCGTCGGCCTTCGCCGCCGAGAGCGCCTTGTCGACCTTCACCGGCCGACCCCAATCTTTCTCGTCCCAGCCTTTGATCTCGCCGGTTTCCGGCGAGGCGATCTCCACCTTGGCGCCGGCAGCGGTGAGCCGGTCGCGCGGCACTTCGAGTTCCGATTGCTCAAAGCCGTTGGTGGCGAGAATGAGCACGCGTTTGCCGTCGAGTTGGCCTGCCATGTTGAAATCTCCGATTGTTCGGGTCGCCCCCGCACGCTGCTAATGGCGCAGCCGGAGGATCGTTCCGATCGGAGACCGCGCGAACAGCCCGCGACATCACGAGATTTTGTTATGCAGCAAATGTAGCCCGTATGAGCGACGCGAAATCCGGGGCTTGGCTATCCCGGATATCGCTCCGCTCATCCGGCTACAGGCTACAGGCGCGCCGCGTTGCCTTCCTTGTTTGCGTCCGTTTACGCCGCCAGCATGTCGCTGAGATCCTGTTCCGGCGACGTGATCAGCTTGAGACCGAATTGCTGGTTCAGGATGCCCACCAGATTCGGCGTGAGGAAACCCGGCGCGGTGGGGCCGACGCGGATGTCCTTGATGCCGAGCGCGAGCAGCGTCAGCAGGATCACGATCGCCTTCTGTTCGAACCACGACAGCACCAGCGACAGCGGCAATTCGTTGACGCCGCAGCCGAACGCATCCGCCAGCGCCAAGGCCAGCTGGATCGCCGAATAGGCGTCGTTGCATTGGCCGACGTCGAGCAGCCGCGGAATGCCGTTGATGTCGCCGAATTCCAGCGCGTTGAAGCGGAATTTGCCGCAGGCGAGCGTCAGGATCACGCTGTCCTGCGGCACCGACTGCGCCAGCTCGGTGTAGTAGGAACGCTCGTTCTTGTCGCCGTCGCAACCGCCGATCAGGAAGAAGTGCTTGATGTTGCCGGCCTTGACCTGGTCGATCACCGCCGGCGCCGCCTGCATCAAGGCGTTGCGGGCAAAGCCGGTGGTGGTGTAGTGCGGCGCCTCATCCGCGGCAAAACCCTCCATCGCCAGCGCCTTGTCGATCGCAAGCGAAAAATCGCTGCCTTCGATGTGCTGCACGCCGGGCCAGCCGACGATCGAGCGGGTGTAGATGCGGTCGCCATATTGCCCGACATTCGGATCGATCAGGCAGTTCGAGGTCATCACGATGGCGCCGGGAAAGCTTGCGAATTCGCGCTGCTGATTCTGCCAGGCGGTGCCGTAATTGCCGACCAAATGGGAGTATTTCTTCAGCGCCGGATAGGCGTGGGCGGGCAGCATTTCGCCGTTGGTGTAGACGTTGATGCCTTTGCCCGCGGTCTGCTGCAGGATCAGTTCGAGATCGTGCATGTCGTGGCCGGAGACCAGAATGGCCTTGCCTTTGACCGCGCGCATGTTGACGCGGGTCGGTTCGGGATGGCCGAAAGTCTGCGTGCCGCCGGCGTCGAGCATCTCCATGACGCGGTAGTTGAGATGGCCGATGTCCATCGCGCATGTGAACAGCGTGTCGATGTCGCCGGGATCTTCGCCCAGGAACGCCATGAATTCATGGAAGCGGCCGTAGACCTCGGCATCGCTCTGCCCCAGCACGCGGGCGTGCTCCAGATAGGCCGCGGCACCTTTCAGGCCGTACAGGCACAACAGCCGCAGCCCGAGCGCGTCCTCGCCGATCGACGCCTTGTCGGCGTTGAGCGCGACGCGGCCGGCTTGCTGCAGCACCGCCGCGCGATCGTCCGGCAACTCATAATCGGCCGCCAGCGGCAATAGCTGCGGCGCGACGCCCTGTTCGGCGCAGGCGGCGAGATAGCGCGTCCGCAGCCGGTCGCGATAGCCGATCGCGCGGCGGCTGAAATCGACAATGCGCGCGGCATCGAAATTGACGTTGGTCAGCGTGGCAAAGAAGCCCTGCGGCACATAGGCGTCGACCTCGGCGTCGACGATGCCGACGCTGCGCGCCGCCTTGGCGTACATCGAGACGCCCTGCAACAGCCGCACCAGCATGTCCTGCAGATCGGAGATCTCGGCGGTCTTGCCGCACATCCCGCGTTGATAGCTGCAGCCATTGCCTTTCGGCGCGCGAATGGTGTGTTCACATTGGATACAAAACATCGGGCATTCCATATGGGTCGGGTGAGACGGGAAGACGGCGAGCGCACCAGGTTTTTCTTCGGGGCGGGGTCGGCTGCGGTGCGGGGACGGGTATAGGCGGCGGAATCGCCGGCTCGTTGTGCTGGCACAACCTCAATGCAGAGAGCCCGTCGGCGCGGCGCCGTCATCCTGAGCGCCGTCATCCTGACGCGCCCGAACACCGCGAGGGCCTCGAAGGATGGCGCCATACGGATGTCGGATCATGGCAGCGGCCATCCTTCGAGACACCCGGCTTCGCCGGGTTCCTCAGGATGACGGTGAGCCTGTGGTCATCTCGAAGGAGGAGCCGGCCGTAGGGTGGGCAAAGCGAAGCGTGCCCACCTCGACTGCGCGGCCTCGCAAGGGTGGGCACGGCGCAACCGCGCCTTTGCCCACCCTACATTCTTACGGTCTAACATTCTCATGGTCGTCATCGGAGGCCCCTCGGCCGCCAAGCGATCACCGAAAGAACACCGCCAGCCACACCGTCGGCGGATCGGCTTGCGTCGCCTCGACGCGGTGGCGGGCATGGGCGGGAATTTCCACCAGGCTGCCGGGACGCAGCTCGATCAGCCGGTCGCCTTCTTCGAAGCGCAGCGTTGCCGCCCCCGCCAGCAGCACCACGACTTCGGTCTCGGCCTGATCGTACCAGAACCCCGGCGGGCTCGCCTGCCCGGTCGAGACGATGCGCTCGAAGCGAACACCGTCGCGCGACAGCAGCGTCTCCAGGGCTTCGTCCGGCCCCGGCGGCGGCAGTTGCTCGAGCAGATCCATCACGAACATCCGCGTCCCCTCCGTCTCCGGATCCGCTGTTAGCACACCGACGGCCGCAGATGGAGACCGCCGGCGCCCTGCCGCGGCGCAGCACGAGGCGCGCGCCGCCCGGCATTTTCCGCGCAGCGGTGTGCCGGCCGCGGCGATCCGGACCCGCGGAGCAGACTCCGGCTATCCAAGCGAACGGAAAATTGCCACAACATCGGCGTGGTTTGGTGGGTGCGGAGGTGAGATGAAGCGCTATTTGATTTTCGCGTTGATCGGCCCGTCGCTCGGCGGCTTCCTGCTGCTGATCGCGACCACGGTGCTGTCGGGCTATTGGGACAGGACCTCGCTGTCCGAAGTCGGCAAGCTGCTGGTGATCCTGTTCTCGACGCTGCAATACAGCTACCTGTTCGGGCTATTGCCGTCGCTGATGATGGCGGCGATCGACGACATTCTGGCGCATGTCAAAGGCTTGCCGCTCGCGCTGCGCATGGCGATCGGCGGCGCGGTCGCCTTCGTCGCCACCGCGCTGATGTATGGCGGCCGCGGCGCCGATAGCGGCGTCAAGCAGTTCGTGCTGTACGGGCTGGTCGGGCTGGTGCCGACGCTGCTGAATTGCTGGCTGTCGCGCAACGTCACGCCGAAGGAGGTGGCGAGCGCGTAACGCCGTGGCGCCGACCCGACTGGCGCAACCGGACGAAGCCGCGCTGTTGGCGCAGCTAGATCGCGGCGTCGTTCGCCGAGGTGGCCGAGCGGCTCAGGCTCACCCGCGACAACTGTCCGTCGCACCCCTCCTTCACCGATCAAGCCGTGATCCGCCGCAGCTTCGGCTACGGCACGGTGTTTCTGCTGACGCCCGACGACGGCGCGGCCTGCGGCTGCGTCGGGGTGCGCCGGCCGAAAGACGGCATCTGCGCGCTGGAGAAACTGGCGGTGCTGCCGTCCGCGCGCCGCCACGGCCTCGGCCGCGCGCTGGTGGAAGCCGCCGCGGTGGTGGCCGCCGACTGGGGCGCCACGCAGCTCGAGGCGAGCATCATCGCCTCGGAGCGCGATCTGGCGCGCTGGTACCAGAGCCTCGGCTTTGTGCCGCTGCGCACCGCGCGGTTTCCGCAACTGCCGTTCGAGGTAAAATCTTGTCAAGAGGGACGCTTGACTCTTGTTGCCGCAGGCTTCTTCGTTGTGCGACGACCAACCGTTGCGCCACCCGGAACGACGCCCCCCATTACTTGGCGCAGACGTACACGGTCACCTTGCTGCCAAGCCTCAACCAATTGTTGACCCTTCGCATTTATGTTCACAGCATATGTAACGAGCTGCCAGTTGTTGTTTGATTTCTGCTCAGCAACTGCAAAACCCGCGGCGATAAGGCGTGCAAAGTGGAGAAGGCCGTCACCAGAAACCACGAGAAAATCTTTCTTACATGAATTCAAGAACAGCAGCCGGTCGATTGCTTCAACATCAAAAGCACGCGTGATCGCCACTATCATCGACTTATAAACGTAAATAGACTCCGCTTTTATAGTCCCGCGATGGTAAAGTGCATGACACGTCGGGCAGAGCGCAATCAGGTTAGACGAGTCGTCGGTGCCTCCGGCGGATACTTCCCAAATATGATGCATGTCGAGGGCTAAGATATTGCGGCACGTCGGAACAGCGCAGCGGTATCCCGTTTCAGTCAGAACAATTACCCGCGTTTTCAAAGGCAGATTTTCGCGTTCGCGGGGCTTTGCTTCACGCATCTCAGAGTTTTGCCTGACTACTTAGTGTCGCCGATTATCGACTTGATCGTTGATTTCGGAAGACGACGAAAAAGGTTGGTCCACTCGACTACGATCGAACCATCCTCCTCAGCCTTATCTCGCAGTAAGTCGACTTCGTAGAGAGGCTTAAGGTGGTGATGCAGCGCCTGCTTACTGTTGTACCCGAAGATCGTCTGAAGGTGTGACTTCGTCTTGGGCTGCTCGCACTCCTTCATGATTTTCTTTGCGTCCTTCGTCTTAAGGTGCTCTTGAACGTACTGCTTAACCACAGGCGCGTTTGAGATGCTCTGAATTGTCTCAATCGCGTTCAACCGGTCCTTGATGGCGACGAGCTCATCTTGAATCGGCTGAGATTTGACCTCGATAGCGTCCTTCTTGGACCTTCTGTCGCTCACGACTTCTCGCCCACCTTTGTCGACGTCCCACCATCCATAAGACCGAAATCAGACAAGTCAAAAAGCCTAGCTCGCTTCTTGTCTCCATTGCTTTCCATCAGGCCCATTGAAGTGCAACGGCTCGCCAAAGCAAGCAAAGCATTCGGACTCATTTTACAAGCTATGCGCACTTGTTCCATTGACGCGGTGCCATCAAGCATTTGATAGGCCATTCGCGATTTTTGGTCGCTAAGCGTTGCTTCAAGTAACGCTTTCACCGGACTATGAGCAGCAGCACGAATCCAATTTCGAATCTCGAGAATCGCTTTTAAGAGTTGTTCTTCATTTTGTTCTTGCATTGTCTTCAAAAAAAATTCGGAGGAATGGAAATAGCCAACTTTGGTCTCTTCGCATCACCATCTAGCAGATGGGCCTTTTGAAGTTTGCCGACCATGCTACTAAGGTCGCCCTTATGTACGGATGTCGCCCCGTGAATCTCAGTCTGGGTCCGAGTCCCGTTCATCAAGAGCACAGATTTCTGCTTGGCGACGCTTTTGCCCACGATCTCGTGCAGGGCAGTGCGCAGCTTTGCATCGCGCTGGGCAATCTTGTCTTCGGCGAGCAATTCTAACAGTCCGCAAATTTTTCGGGCCGTCTCCAAAAGCTCGGCGGAATCGTCACTCATCAGACTCCCCTTGTTGTTCGAAGAACGTAGATGGAATCGAAAGAGCGAGTTTTGGTTGTCTTGAATCGCCTGTCAGGAGTCCTGTACTTTTCAGGTTTTTCACCAAAACACTCATGTTGCCCTTGGTAATCCCACACTCGTTGACGATCCCTGCCTGAGTCCTTGTACCATCCATCAGAAGAATGGCTTTGGCCTTCTTTCCCGTTACGCTGCCCGCGATAGCGCGAAGCGCACCACGCAGCTTTTTGTCCCGCTGAGCAATTGCGGGCTCGGCAACCAAACGAAGAAGGTCTCGCATCTCCACGAGAACCGAAAGCATCTGCGCAGAAAGATCGGTCATTTCTTAGTCGCACCAACATGCTCAAAGAGGTCTAAAGGGGCAGAACAAGTCAACTTGAGGAGCTTGTCATCAGGACCGACTAATCCGGCACCACGCAAAGCTTTAATCAAACGACTCAAATTTCCAACGTCCATCCCGCATTGTTTCTGAATAGCGGCCTGCGAGCGGGTGCCGTCCATGAGAACTACAGCCTCGGCCTTCTGTCTACTCTTTCCAACAAGCTCCAGAAGAGATGCTCGAAGTCGCTGATCGCGCTTGGCTAGCGCGGGCTCAGCGATTAGGCGTAGTAAATCTCGAATCTCTCGCAAGAGCTCAGAATCGTCGGACATAACAACAACATAATGAGGCAAGAGCCGCTGTCAATCCTGAGTTGAACCGGGTGCACAGTTGTTAACGCGTAGCGAGCGTAGCCCCGGATTGCGCTTCGCTTCATCCGGGCTACAGGGCGTGATAGGCGCGATAGCCGTGACAGGAACGCAAAACGGCGGACCTTTGGCCCGCCGTTTTGGATGGATTGCCGGGAAGCCCGGCAATGACAGTCAGTATTGATTGATCGTCTCAGCAAGCGTAGCCCGCATGAGCGCAGCGATATGCGGGGCAGCGGTCCCGGATGTCGCGTCGCTCATCCGGGCTACGGACGGCCTTCTATTGGGGACGGCTGCTGTTGCCGCGCGGTTGGGGACGGTCGGGGATGGGTGGGTACGGCTGCGCCTCACCAGCCTACGTTTCCGACGGATTCAGAGGGCCTCGGTGAGGTGCGCCAATGTCAGAACGCCTTGGGCAGTCCGACTTGCCGCAGGATGCCGTTGGCGGTGTGACGGCTGGGAATGCCGATCGGCACGGCGAAGTTGCGCTCGGTGATCGGGCTGTGCCAGATCTCGTGACTGCCCTTGCCCTGCCGCACCATCGCGCAGCCGGCGGCGCGCAGCAGCTCGCGCAATTCGCGGTCAAACTGCGGCGCCATCAGGCTGCCGGTTGCGCTTCACGCAAAGCGGTGATCTGCAAATAGACCTGCGCCGGATCGACGCCGGGATGATTGTCCGGCAACAGATCCAAAGTCATCGCAGAAACCTTGGCCAACAGTTCGTCAAGCGTGGGGGCGTCGGCCGCAGCCGGGATATCGTCGCAATGGCCGCTCCAGACGCCCGCGTCGGCGTCCCAAACCGCGGACACGGTGAAGATGACCGGCTTCGACATCATCGATGATCCACCAGCGGGTAGCTTAGGTTGAACGGCTTGTATTCGGTGGGCACGGCGCTGCGCGCCTTTGCCCACCCTACGATCTGTCTTCGACCGCGTCATCCTTCGAGACGCCCGGCACCGCGCTCCGCGCTTGCGCCGGGCTCCTCAGGATGACGCCAGTTAGTTATCCAAGAAGCTCCGCAGCTTCCTCGACCGGCTCGGATGCTTCAGCTTGCGCAGCGCCTTGGCTTCGATCTGCCGGATGCGTTCGCGGGTCACCGAGAACTGCTGGCCGACTTCTTCCAGCGTGTGGTCGGTGTTCATGCCGATGCCGAAGCGCATGCGCAGCACGCGCTCTTCGCGCGGTGTCAGCGACGCCAGCACCCGCGTGGTGGTTTCGCGCAGGTTGCTTTGGATCGCGGCGTCGATCGGCAGGATCGCGTTCTTGTCCTCGATGAAATCGCCGAGATGCGAATCCTCCTCGTCGCCGACCGGGGTCTCCAGCGACAACGGCTCCTTGGCGATCTTCAGGACCTTGCGGACCTTCTCCAGCGGCATGCCGAGCTTTTCGGCCAATTCCTCGGGAGTGGGTTCGCGGCCGATCTCGTTCAGCATCTGCCGCGAGGTGCGCACGATCTTGTTGATGGTCTCGATCATGTGCACGGGAATGCGGATCGTGCGGGCCTGGTCGGCGATCGAGCGGGTGATCGCCTGCCGGATCCACCAGGTGGCGTAGGTCGAGAACTTGTAGCCGCGGCGATATTCGAACTTATCGACCGCCTTCATCAGGCCGATATTGCCCTCTTGAATGAGGTCGAGGAATTGCAGGCCGCGGTTGGTGTATTTTTTCGCGATCGAGATGACGAGACGCAAATTCGCCTCGACCATTTCCTTCTTGGCCTGGCGCGCCTCGCGCTCGCCCTTCTGCACGCCGTGCACGATCTTGCGGAATTCGCCGATCTCGAGCCCGGTGAGAGCGGCCAGCGACTGGATCTCGCCGCGCAGCTCCTTGATGCGGTCCTTTTCGTGGGCGACGAAATTCTTCCAGCCCTTGGCGGAAAGTTTCGACACCCGGTTGAGCCAGCGCGGATCGAGCTCGGAGCCCTGGTAGTTGCGCAGAAAATCTTCGCGGGCGACGCCGTGGCTGTCGCCGAGCCGCAGCAGGCGGCCTTCGAACGAAACCAGCTTCTTGTTGATGTCGTAGAGCTGCTCCACGAGCGAATCGATACGCGCCTGGTTCAGCCGCAGCGACTTCACCTCGACGATGATCTCGTCCTTGAGCTTCTTGTATTTGCGCTCCTGCGCCGGCGACAGCGTCTCGTTCTGCAGCTGGTTGGAGATGTCCTGCTCCTGCAGGCGGCGCAGCTTCTTGTAGTTCTCGGCGATCTTGTCGAAGGTCTCGACCACCTTCGGCTTCAGCTCGGCCTCGATCGCGGCGAGCGACATCTGGTTTTCGAACTCGTCGTCGTCGGCATCGCCATCGGCGGACTCCGAGGATTCCTTGGGCTCGTCGGCCGGGCGCGGCGGCGGCGCGGCGCGGAACGGGGTCGCCGAGGGCGGCGCGGCCGGAGGCGCTGCAACGGCTTCGGCGCCGTCGGCGGCCTCGCCATCGGCGGCGGCGGGGGGCGCGATCAGCGCCGGGTTCATGTTGTTCTTGGCGTCCGGACCCGCATAGGTGGCTTCCAGATCGATGATGTCGCGCAGGAAGATCTTTCCCTCGTTCAATTCATCGCGCCAGATGATGATGGCCTGGAACGTCAGCGGGCTTTCGCAGAGCCCTGCGATCATCGCCTCGCGGCCGGCCTCGATCCGCTTGGCGATGGCGATTTCGCCCTCGCGCGACAGCAGCTCGACGGTGCCCATTTCGCGCAAGTACATCCGCACCGGATCGTCGGTGCGCTCGCCGGGCTCGGACTTCTTGGTCTCGGTGACGGCCTTGGCGGTGACCTCGACCAGTTCGTTGTCGGGCTCTTCCTCGGCCTCTTCCTTGGCGTCCTCTTCGTCGCTGTCGGCATCGTCGGCTTCCGACACGTTGATGCCCATGTCGGAGAGCATCGACATGATGTCCTCGATCTGCTCCGGCGAGGTGGTGTCGGACGGCAGCACTTCATTGAGCTGATCGAAGGTGACGAAGCCGCGCTTCTTGGCCTGCTTGATCATCTTCTTGACGGCTGCGTCGGAGAGGTCGAGCAACGGCGACGGCGCGTCCGGAGCATCCTTTTCCGGCGCGTCGACGACCTTGTCGTCCTTGGTGTCCTTGGTCTGCAGCGTCTTTGCCTTGGTGGCCATTCAATGCTCCTGAAACGCGCTCACGCCGGGGGCGTCGCCCACCCCGCTATGAATTACTATCCGTCTCGACGCGGAAAGGGCGGCGCCCGACCGCGCCACCCCGAAATCAATCTCGCCGGTTTCGCACGTTGAGAAATTTCCCGCCGTTCGCCGGACCTCTTCTAGCCGGAAGATGTTTAACTCTCGATTAACCCTGTTTCTGCAGCCAAATCCCGGATTTGGCGAGTCTTTTTCCGATTCCGGCGACCGCCGGCGGTATCCCTCGATCACACGCTGCGCTGGAACCGGCCGGACGACTCGCCGAAGCCCTCGATCAGCGCCTCGGTGCCATCCACTTCCGCCAGCCGCGCCTTGACGTCACGCAGCCAGCCAAAATTCGCTTCGCTCTGCTGGTCACCCAAGGCCAACTCGGCATCCTTCAATTCCCTAAGTAATGAGTGCCACTGCCGATGCAAGGCAACCAATTGATGCCACGTCGAAAGAACGTCTTCCGGCGCCGCGTCGGGGCCGGCCGCCCACACGTCGTTGGTCGTGATCGCGCGCTCAACGCGTTGAAGTTGCTCGGACAATCCTGCGGCTGCGAGATCCGCGCGGAGTTTCGCGCTGGGCTCGCCGGGAGATCCGGTATGATGATAGTCGTTGGCGAAGGCGGCAATGATCCCGGCGCGCAGCCGATGCGCCTCCGGATGCGCCAGTTCCAGCGCCGCCACCTCCTCCAGCCGGTCGTGCAGCAGCCAAGGATGATTGAGCAGGGTTAACAAAATCAAAGCCTCGCGCCGCGAGATCGCGCTGCGCTGGCCGCGCATGATCGGGCTGGAAGCAAGATCCGGACTGGCCACCTGATAGGGCATCCGGTTGATGGTCTGGCTGCCCGCCGAGACCGCGCCGCGGCCGCCGCGCGGCTGCATGCGGCCGGCCGCGCCGGGGGTAAAAGCAGAACGTTGCGGAAAGCCGCGGCCTGATTCGCCGCCGAAGCCGCCGCCGCCGCCGCCGCGCGGCCCGCCGCGGCCGTAGCCGCCGCGGCCGCCGAAGCCGCCCTGCGGCGCGAACGCCGATCGCAGCCGCTCCGCCATGTCCTGGCGATAATAGCGCCGCAGCACCTCGTCGCGAATGCCGTTGGTGAGTTCGTTGATCCGCGCCTCGAGTGCTGCGCGGCGCTCCGGCGTGGCGAAGCTGCCGCTCTGGATCTCGCGGGTCCACAACACGTCGGCGAGGCCGCGGGCCGAGCCGATCACCTCGTCGATCGCGGCGCGGCCGCCGGAACGCGCCAGATCGTCGGGGTCCTGGCCTTCCGGCAACAGCGCAAAGCGCAGGCTCTTGCCGGGGGCGAGATGCGGCAGCGCCATGTCGGCTGCGCGCCACGCCGCCTTCTGCCCGGCCTTGTCGCCGTCGAAGCACAGGATCGGCTCGTCGGCCATCTTCCACAACAGCTGCAGCTGGTTTTCGGTGAGCGCGGTGCCAAGCGGCGCCACGGTGGCGGCATAGCCCGCGCCGACCATGGCGATGACGTCGACATAGCCTTCGACCACGATCAGCGGCGCGCCGTCATGCGCCGCAGCGCGGGCCACCGCCAGATTGTAGAGGTTGTCGCCCTTGTGAAACAGCGGGGTTTCCGGCGAATTCAGGTACTTCGCCGGAACGTCCTTTTCCAGCGCGCGGCCGCCGAACGCGATCACCCGGCCGCGCACGTCGGCGATCGGAAACATCACCCGGTCGCGGAACCGATCGAACGGCACCGGGATGTCTTCGCCCGAGATCAGCAGCCCGGCCTCGACCATGTCCTCGACCGGAATGCCGAGCTTGCCGAGATGCTCCTTCAGCGCGAAGCGCTCGCCGGGCGCATAACCGATGCGGAATTTCAACTGCGTGGCCGGCGACATCGCGCGGTCGGCGAGATAGCCGCGGGCGCGGGCGCCCTGCCGCGCCGCCAAGGTGTCGGCGAAGAATTTTGCGGCGAGGTCCATCACGTCGTAGAGCGATTTGCGGCGTTGCTCCTGCCGCGCGGCGTCGGGCGTCACCGCCGGCAGCGGGACGCCTGCCATCTGCGCCAGCCGCTCCACCGCCTCGGTGAAGCCGCAGCCGTCGGTCTCCATCACGAAGCTGATGATGTCGCCGTGCTTGCCCGACGAGAAGTCGTGATAAAATCCCTTCTGGTCGTTCACCGTGAACGACGGCGATTTCTCCTGCTGGAACGGCGACAGCCCCTTCCACTCCCGCCCCGCCTTCTTCAATTTCACGCGGCGGCCAACCACTTCCGAAACCGGAAGCCGGGCGCGCAGTTCGTCGAGAAATTGCGGGGTGAAGCGCATCAGGGTTTTGGGGCTCGATGGGATTAGGGCGGAGCGCCGCCAACCGACCATGGATATAGGGTTTGCGCCGCGAAAGCGAAGGGAGGCCAGGTTGTCCCGGTTATTCACAGGGGGTGGCCCCTCAATCCTCGGAACGCGTCCCGAATTCGCCTGCCAATCGACTTTTGATCACCAGACTGGATTTTCCGCTGTCGTCATAGTGCGGCTCGTTCGGCGCGCGGCGACACGCCGCGATGCCCTCCTCATCGAACACATGCTCAACGATCGCGTAAGGCGGCCCCTCATACCACATCCGATCGTGGTCGAGATCGAGACGGATGGCGGCGATGGTGCGGGTGCCTACATCGGTGCAGCGCCAGCGGCCCGCCTCGGTGAGAAATTCAACACCGATCTGGAAGTCGGAATGCTCCATCTCATCATCCATGACCTGTCTCCACGGTTGACTGAGACACAGATTATCTTGGATGCAGCGGATCTTCAGCCGCGATCTTCAGCCAGGCCTGATCAATTTTCGGCATCGCGCCCGCGCCGCCCGCCACTCCGTCGCTACGTAACTCTCCGAGGGAAGACGGCCGGATTGCATTGGGGCGAATACCTAATCCGCATTTAACCATGTCAGCCGTATCGCACTGCAACCAAATCGAAACGCACCGGGCGTAATCACCACTCCATCAGCCTTTCAGGCAATGGAGCAAGACAATGGTGATCTGTGATCGGTGCAACAAGGCAATGACTGTCGCCGGCGTCGAAAGCTTCGACGGCGTTTATGAAATCCGCGCCTTCGTCTGTACATCCTGCGACCGCGAACGCGGCCTCGCGGTGCCCGGCGTTGAGCGGCACGCCGGCGCGCGCAATTGCGGGCTGATCAACCCGGCCGAATTCGACGCGCCCGTGGCGTTCTCCGCCGCCGCCTGACGACGGTGTCCGCCATCACGCCGGCACCACCTCGTCGGTGACCACCACGAATTTCACCAGATCCATGCGGCCGAAGCTGGTGGTCAGCGCCACGTCGGCGGCGTCGCGCCCGGTCGCCATCAGGACGCGGCCGATCCGCGGGTGATTGTGCCTCGCGTCGAAGGTGTGCCACTGCCCGGACAGATAGGCCTGGAACCAGCCGGAGAAATCCATCGGCGCCGGATCGCGCGGCACCCCGATGTCGCCGAGATAGCCGGTGCAGTAGCGCGCCGGGATGTTCATGCAGCGGCAGAACGTCAGCGCCAGATGCGCGAAGTCGCGGCACACCCCTGCGCCCTCTTGATACACATCATGCGCCGATTTCATGTGATGGGCGTGCTGATAGCCGAACGTCACGTGGTTGTGCACGAAGTCGGTGATCGCCGCGACCCGGGCGAAGCCGGGCGGCGTGTTGCCGAACAGCGACCAGGCGATGTCGGTGAGCTTGTCGGTCTCGCAATAGCGGCTCGGCATCAGATATTGCAGCAGCTCGTCCGGCAATTGTTCGATCGGCACCTGCTGCGCGGTCGGCACCATCACGTCGGGCAAGCCCGAATCGCGCACCAAGGCGTTGCCGTAGAAGGTGATGCCGCCGGCCGGCGCCACCAGCCGGCCGCAGACATTGCCGAAGCCGTCGCGATAGAACCCGATCGGCACGTTCGGCTCGGCGACGATGCGCTCGGTGCCGACGATGTCGGAAAATCGCGACGGGTGGATGCTGAGCATGGTCACCATCGGCGTCGGATTGACCGCCGCGTAGCTGATTTCGAAGCCGACCCTGATTTCCATGGCTACTCCCTCTCCGGCTCGCCGGCTGAGACCACGCGGATGGTGACGTCCATCCCGATGAATTCGTCGGCGCCGCCGAGATAGCTGCCGTGCAGCGGGATCGCCTGGCAGGGATCGCGCGCCACCGCGACGCGCACCAGGTCGCGGCTGCCGACGATGCCGTTGGTCGGATCGAATTCGATCCAGCCGGCGCTCGGCAGATAGACCTGCACCCAGGCGTGCGTCGAGCCGCCGCCGACATAGCCGTGCTCGCGGTCGCCGTGCACGAACAGATAGCCGGAGACGAACCGCGCGGCGATGCCGAGCCTTCGCAGCGCCTCGATCATCAGCAGCGCGAAATCGCGGCAGGTGCCGGAGCCGGTCTGCAGCGTATCCAGCGGATGCTGGGTGCCGCGCTCGTGGCGCTTGCGATAGCTGAAGTTGGCGCGAATGCCGTGGGTCATCTCGCTCAAGATCTTGAAGGTCGGCGTCGGCCCCTCGACGTCGAGGAAGCCGCGCGCCCAGGTCGAGAGTTCGCCGTGGGGGTCGCCATATTGCGGGCGGACGAATTGCACCAGATCGGGAAACTCGTCGTCGTCGTAGCGGAACGGATAGAAATAGGCGGCGTCGTCCGGCGTCAGCGCGAACTCGTCGGTCGGCGCGTGCTCGACGGTGGCGACGGAGTTGAAGCTGAGCGTGGTGGCGCGTTCGTCGAAGGTGGCGATCGCCACGCTGTTGCCGAACACGTCGTGGATCCAGCGCAGCGACATCGGCGGCGGCGAGATATCCAGCTGGCCTTTCAGTACCCGCAGATCGTGGCCGTCGCGCGGCCGCAGCATGATGCGGTGTTCGCCGAACGCCACCGGATGGGAATAGTGGTATTCGGTCTTGTGATGGATGGTCAGCAGCGGCATCTGTGAAGCAATCATGTCGTGACTTTATGCCCTCAAATCTGTACCGATGCCTGCTCAATCGCAAGTCGATCTGCTGCTTCGCTAAGCATGAGTGCCCCCATGATTCAGGACAATGCGCGCGCGTCTGATCTACGCTTCGGAACCGCGGATGTTCCGGTGATCGAGAGAAATGTGGCGGGCCGCTCGCCTTTACTTCTGACCTGCGATCACTACGGTCGCGCGATCCCGCCGCAGCTCGACAATCTCGGCGTCGCGCCCAGCGAACTCGAGCGCCATATCGCCTGGGACATCGGTATCGCCGGGGTCGCGGAAAGACTGGCGGCGGCGCTCGACGCGCATCTGATCGCGCAACGCTACTCGCGACTGGTGATCGACTGCAACCGCCCGCCGCGATCGGCGAGTTCGATTCCGCTGGTCAGCGAATCGACCTTCATCCCCGGCAATCAGGGGCTGACGCAGGACCAGGCCGCGGAGCGGCGGCAATTGATCTTCGATCCTTATCACCGGCGGATCAATCAGGCGATCGACGCCCGGCTCGCCGCAGGCCGGGCCACCGTGCTGGTGTCGCTGCACAGCTTCACGCCGAGCTATGCCGGCGTCGCCCGGCCCTGGCACATCGGCACGCTGTACAACCGCGATACCGTGCTGCCGCCGCTGTTGCTCAAGGCGCTGCGCGAAGAGGCCGAGCTGGTGGTCGGCGACAACGAGCCTTACGGCGTCGACGACGCCACCGACTACACCATTCCGGTGCATGGCGAGCAGCGCGGGTTGATCAACAGCGGCATCGAGATCCGCCAGGATTTGATCGAGAGCGAGGCGGGCCAGGCGCAATGGGCGGAGCGGCTGGCGCGGGCGCTCAGCGAGATCGAGGCGACGCTGCACGGGCGAGGGCTGATCGGTTAGTTGCTCCAAATGAGATTGTCATCCCGGGGCATGAGCAGCGAAGCTGCGAATGCGCCCGGGATCCATAACCCCTGCAGGGGATATGATGGTGTGGACGGCCCCCTACGGCATCGCTTTGTGCCAGAATGAGGTTGTCGCAAACTCAAACATGGGAGCCGTCCATGGAGCAGATTATCCGCATTGGGATGGATACGTCGAAGCATTTTTTCCAGCTGCACGGGGTCGATGCCGCCGAGAAGCCGGTGCTGCGCAAGAAGCTGCGGCGCAAGGAGATGCTGGCGTTCTTCGCCAAGCTGCCGCCGACGCCGATCGGGATCGAGGCCTGCGGTGCGGCGCACTACCTGGCGCGGGAGCTGGGCAAACTCGGCCACGTGGTGAAGCTGTTGGCGCCGCAGCACGTCAAGCCTTACGTCAAGCGCAACAAGAACGACGGGCGCGACGCCGAGGCGTTGTGCGAGGCGATGAGCCGGCCGACGATGGAGTTCGTGCCGGTGAAGACCGCGGAGCAGCAGGCGGCGCTGATGCTGATGGGACTGCGGCAGCAGCTGATCGCAAGGCGTACCCAGCTGAGCAATGCGATTCGCGGTTATGCCGCGGAATTCGGCCTGATCTCGCCGAGAGGTCTCGACAAGATCGAGCCGCTGCTGTTGCGGATCGCGCAGGACGACACCGTGCCGACGCTGGCGCGCGAGCTGTTCGCGCTGCAGGGCCAGGACTACGCGCGACTGCAGAATGAGCTGAAGGTGATCGACGCCAAGCTGTTGGCCTGGCATCGCGCCGACGCCTGCAGCCGGCGGCTGGCGCAGATTCCCGGAGTAGGACCGATCGGCGCCAGTGCGCTGGTGATGAAAACGCCGGTGCCGCAGACCTTCGCCTCGGCCAGGGCCTTTGCGGCCTGGCTCGGCTTGACGCCGAAGGATCATTCCACCGCCGGCAAGCTTCGGCTCGGCACCATCACCCGCGCCGGCGATGAACTGCTACGCAGCCTGTTGGTGGCGGGAGCGACCGCGGTGATCCAGCAGGTGCGCCGTGGCCGCGGCCGGGCGTCGCCGTGGTTGCTGGCGCTGCTGGCGCGCAAGCCGCCCAAGCTCGCGGCGGTAGCGCTCGCCAACAAGATCGCCCGGATCGCCTGGAAGCTGATGCTGACCGGAGAAAATTACGACGGCGCGCGGATGCTGAACGCATCGCCGCACGCCGCCTGAGAGATCGGCCGGCAGGCATTCGCCCGCCGGCCGGGCCGGAGCTGCAAGAGGAGACAGATGGCGCGATCGATCGATCCGAGAGGCGAGACAGTCCGTGGAATCCATTGGCACGTAAAGGTCGTGACTATGTGTGGAGCTCGCGTCGCGGAAACCATCTTGGCCAGCGGTCCAAAGCGACCGCATCAACAGGCCGGACATATGGATGCAAGCGATCCGATCCGACATCAAAAACTCTTGTGGCTCGGGGGCCGTCCACATATGGATTCCGGACTTGCTCGTTCTGACGAACTCGCAATCCGGAATGACGGCTTCCTTGTGTTGATGGACCGAGTCGAACCTTCACCGTGCCCGCGACAGCGCCAGCCACAGCCCGCCGCCGATCAGGAAGCCGCCGGAGATCCGCGACAGCAGCTTGGTGCGGCGCGCCGAGAAGAACCGTCGCGCGCGGCCGGCCAGCACCGCGTAGATCGCGTCGGTGACGCCGGCGATCACCATGAAGGTGGCGCCGAGCAGCGCCACCTGCGGGAAGTGATCCTTCTCCATGTCGACGAATTGCGGAATGAAGGCGCCGAAGAACACCAGCACTTTCGGATTGCTGAGCAGCACCAACAGCCCCTGCAGAAAAAAACCGCCGCGCGGCGGCGGCGGCGGCGTGTCGGCATC
The DNA here is from genome assembly GCF_000013745.1 of Rhodopseudomonas palustris BisB18. GTDB lineage: Bacteria > Pseudomonadota > Alphaproteobacteria > Rhizobiales > Xanthobacteraceae > Rhodopseudomonas_A > Rhodopseudomonas_A palustris_F. The sequence goes on along the minus strand of NC_007925.1, from coordinate 1,058,611 downwards.
CAGCGCGTGCACCGGCGCGCGGATCAGCGCGATGCCGAGCCAGATCAGATAGGCGGCGCCGGCCAGCCGCACCCAATCGAACCAATAGCCCATCGTCGCCATCAGCGAGGTCAGCCCGACCGCCACGATGCCGATCACGATGGTGAAGCCGAGCTGCGCGCCGGCGATGTTGGTCAGCGCCGGGCGGGTGCCGTGGCGCAGCCCGTTGGCGATCACCAGCGTCACCATCGGACCGGGCAACAGCGCCAGCGCGACGCAGGCGGCGAGATAAGCGAGATAGACTTGCAGCGACATGGGGAGCTCGGGTGCGGGGGATCGAGCCGCGATTATGCAATGCCGCGACGGCAATGCAAACCGCGGTTTGCGCAGGGCGAACCAACGCTGAGGTTATGTGCCACTGCGCAAGGCTTGGTGTCCCGGGCGCGGAGCAACGCCCTTCGCGTTGCTCCGCAGAACCGGGACCGTTCCAAGCGCTGCGTTCCGTAACGGCCCCGGATCTGCAGCGCACCACGCCGCGAGTGCGGCGCACTGCGCTGCGTCCGGGGCACAGACGCTGCGCGCGCAGCCCTGTCAGGCCGAGCCGCCGGAGCGAACCGGATCGCCCTCGCCGCGTGGCGCGGTCTCCGCCAGGCGCGGCATGGCGATCACGGTGGCGCCGGCTTGGCCGGCGACCACGTCCGTCGCAACGACATCCGGCGTCTTGGCCGGCGCCGCGACCGCCACCTCCGGCTCGACGATGCGGCGATACAGATGCCAGGTGGCATGGCCGAGCACCGGCAACGTCACCAGCAGCCCGAGGAAATACGGCAGCGCCGAGATCGCCAGCAGCAGCACGATCACGGCGGCCCAGCCGATCATCGGGCCGGGGCTGGTCACCACCGCGCGCACGCTTGTGACCATCGCGGTGACGAAATCGACGTCGCGCTCCATCAGCAGCGGGAACGACACCACGGTGAGCGAAAACAGCACCAGCGCCAGCGCCGCGCCGACGCAATTGCCGACCGCCAGAAATAACAGCCCCTCATTGGTGGTCAGCAGCACGGTGAGAAACTGGCTTAGACTGCCGAACGAGGCGTTGAGCCCGAGGATCAGCGCGATCAACAACCGCACCTGGTACATCCAGACGATGAACACGAACAACGTGACGAACGCCATCCAACCGACCTCGCCGCGGCCGCGCACCGTCGACCAGATCGCCCGCAACGACAGCCGCTCGCCGGCTTCGCGGCGGCGGCTGACCTCGTAGAGTCCGACCGCGACGAACGGGCCGATCAGCGCGAACCCCGCCGCCAGCGGATAGGCCAGATAGACCAGGCCGAACGCGGTGACGCTGAGGGTGATCACAATGCCGCCGATCGCGTAGATCGCGCCGAACGCCAAGCCGAACATCGGCGCCGCTTGAAAGTCGCGCAAACCGCGGTTCAACGCTTCCGCCACGTCGGCGACGCTGATGCGCCGCACCACCGGATCGAGCTTGCCGGAGATCGAGGGCATCGACTCCTCCCAGATGATTAGTTCTTGTTGTTCGTCGCGAGTGTTTGCCTCGCGTTGCGCTGGGTCAATCGCGCGCTGATCGCAAATGCGTGTTGCTGCGCTGCGATGCGCGGAACCGCGCGCGCTCGACCGGCCGGGGTGTATTTAGCCGGGGCAAAGAGTTCCCGTCTCAGCAGCTTTCGGAGCGCGGCGATTGCGCTTCAAGATTCGCACGCCGTCATTCCGGGGCACGAGCAGCGTCAGCTGCGAGCGAGCCCGGAATCTATAACCCCTGTAGGGAGTGTGGATTCCGGACTTGCTCGTTCTTCGAACTCGCAATCCGGAATGACGACTGATTTGGGTTGGCTGCTTCGATCCAGTCGAAACTGCCCTAGCCCGCCGTCAGCGCCGCCTTGACCAACCCGCTGGCCTTGCCGAAATCCATTTGGCCGGCGTATTTCGCCTTCAGGGCGCCGATCACCTTGCCCATGTCCTTGATGCCGGCGGCGCCTTGGTCGGCAATGGTCGCGGCGATTGCCGCCTTGACCTCATCCTCCGACATCTGCTGCGGCAGATAGCCTGAGATGATGGCGATCTCGGCGCGCTCGGCGTCGGCGAGTTCGGCGCGGCCGCCCTTGTCGTAGAGCTCGACGGATTCCTGGCGCTGCTTGATCATCTTCTGCAGCACGCTGAGCAATTCGCCGTCGGCGAGCGGCGGCTTGCCCTGGCCGCGCGCCTCGATGTCGGCGTTCTTGATGGTCGAATTGACCATCCGCAGCGTCGACAGCTTGCGCTCGTCCTTGGCCCGCATCGCGTCCTTGACGGCGTTGTTGATATTCTCGCGCAACATCTAACTCTCCTCACGTTCGTCATTGCGAGGAGCGAAGCGACGAAGCAATCCAGCTCTGCCTCGCAGCCCTGGATTGCTTCGCTTCGCTCGCAATGACGCCTGAATTGTTGCGGCCTGATGTAGACGCTGCGACCGGGTGTGACAACTCAGATCCGCAACCAGTCGAGCAGCGCCGCGGTGGTCTCGCGGGGACGCTCGAGCTGCGGCAGATGCCCGCAATCCGCCAGCGTCACCAGCTTGGCGCCTGCAATGCCGTCGGCCAACTCCACCGACAAGACGTTCGGGATGGTGTTGTCCTGGTCGCCGGTCAGCACCAGCGTCGGGCAGGTGATCTTGGCCAGCGTGGCGCGGGAATCCGAGCGGCCCATGATGGCGACCAGCTGGCGCGTAAACGCCTCCGGGCCGACGTCCTCGGCCGTCGTTTCGACCACGGCCAGCAGTTCGGCGTCGCCATGCCGCGACGGATGCACCAAGCCTGGATACAGCGCTGCCGCCGCCTCGCTATAGCTGCCGGCTTTGATGGCTTCGATCTGGCGGCGGCGGCGCTCCTTGGCCTCGTCGCTGTCCGGCCGCGCCTGGGTGTTGAGCAAGGCGAGCTTGGCCACCCGCTCCGGCGCCTGCCGCATGATCTCCAAGGCGATGTAGCCACCCATCGAATGCCCGGCCAGCGCAAAGCGCGGCGGCGCTTCGGCGAGAATCCGCCGCGCGATCGCCCCGATGGAGTCGTCGCGGAGATGGTTGGCGACGGTCACCGGGCCGTGGCGCCATAGCTGCGGAATCACCGGGGCGTAGATCCGCGGCGAGCCGCCGAGCCCAGGAATCAGCAGAATCGGCATCGAATTGTTCATTTGTCCTCCCGCCGTGCGAACGCTAAGGCGAATCCGCCCCGACCCCCGCGCGGCGCAGCCTAGATGGCGCGGCCCCGCTGTCAAATCTCGCCGAAACCGGCGAATCGCCGGCTTCCGGCTTTGACGGGCGCGGAGCCGTTCATTATGTAATGGGCTCATGACAGCCTCAGAAACCAACAAAGCCTGGCCGGACCACAAACCGACCGCGCTCCTCGTGCTTGCCGACGGCACCGTGTTCGAGGGCTTCGGCCTCGGCGCGGAGGGCCATGCGGTCGGCGAAGTCTGCTTCAACACCGCGATGACCGGCTATGAGGAGATCCTCACCGATCCGTCCTATGCCGGGCAATTGATCACCTTCACCTTCCCGCATATCGGCAATGTCGGCACCAACGACGACGACATCGAGACCGTGAACATGGCGGCGACGCCGGGCGCCCGCGGGGTGATCCTGCGCGCCGCGATCACCGATCCGTCGAATTATCGCTCCTCGCGCCATCTCGACGCCTGGCTGAAGGCCCGCGGCATCATCGGCCTGTCCGGCATCGACACCCGCGCGCTGACCGCGCTGATCCGCAGCAAGGGCATGCCCAACGCGGTGATCGCGCACGCCCGCAACGGCGAATTCGAGCTGCACGCGCTGAAGGAAGAAGCCCGCGAATGGCCCGGCCTCGAGGGCATGGACCTGGTGCCGATGGTCACCTCCGGGCAGCGCTTCACCTGGGACGAGACGCCGTGGATCTGGAACGAGGGTTTCGGCCAACAGACCGCGCCGGAATTCAACGTGGTGGCGATCGATTACGGCATCAAGCGCAACATTTTGCGATTGCTCGCCGGTGAAGGCTGCAAGGTCACCGTGGTGCCGGCGACCACCTCGTCGGAAGACATTCTGGCGATGAAGCCCGACGGCGTGTTCCTGTCGAACGGCCCCGGCGATCCGGCGGCGACCGGCAAATATGCCGTGCCGGTGATCAAGGACGTGATCGCCTCGGGCGTGCCGACCTTCGGCATCTGCCTCGGCCACCAGATGCTGGGTCTCGCGCTCGGCGGCAAGACCGTAAAGATGCATCAGGGCCATCACGGCGCCAACCATCCGGTCAAGGACATCACCACCGGCAAGGTGGAGATCACCTCGATGAACCACGGCTTCGCGGTCGACAAGACCACGCTGCCGGGCAACGTGCAGCAGACCCACGTCTCGCTGTTCGATGACAGCAATTGCGGCATCGCGCTCGCCGACAAGCCGGTGTTCTCGGTGCAGTACCACCCCGAGGCCTCGCCCGGCCCGCGGGATTCGCACTACCTGTTCAAGCGCTTCGCCGATCTGATGCGGGCGAAGAAGAGCGCGTAGGCGGCTGACTGTTCCCGCGCTCTCAGAGTCGTCATCCTGAGGAGCCTGGCGAAGCGCGATAGCGCGAAGCCGGGCGTCTCGAAGGATGACGGACCAAGGCGCCTGCAGCGCATCCTTCGAGGCCGCTCGGACGGCGCTTCGCGTCGTCCAATCGGCTCTCAGGATGACGCCGTTGAAGTTGGCGCGCCGAGCTGATCCGACGACACCCCTGCCTGGCAAATTCGCTGGCGCGGCGGCTCGCCATTTTGTATGATGACCGTCATCATAACAAACTCGGGAGCACGCCATGGACGACCGCGCCTCGCCTGCCATCGCCTACGACGTCACCCCGACCCACGTCATGGCGGCGATGCCGGGGATCGAGTTCGTCCGGGCGATGTTCGCAGGGCGGCTACCGTCGCCGCCGATCATGCAGCACATCGAGCCGTTCGACTGCAGCGCCGAGCCCGGCGTAGTGGTGATCCACAGCATCCCCGCGTTCCGGCACTACAATCCGATCGGCTCGGTGCATGGCGGCTACGCCGCGACCTTGCTGGATTCGGCGATGGGGCTCGCGGTGCATACCATGTTGGCGGCGGGCCAGGGCTACACCACGCTGGAATTCAAGGTGAGCTTCATCAAGGGCATGACCCAGGACAGCGGCGCGGTGCGCACCGAAGGCCGCACGCTCAATGTCGGCCGCCGCACCGCCACCGCGGAGGCGCGGATCACCGACGCCGAGGGCCGCTTGCTGGCGCACGCCACGACGACATGCCTGGTGTTTCCGGTTCCGACGGGAACGTCGGCCGCCGCCTGAAGTTAGTCCGGCGAGCATTCACCGGAGCCAAGATGACCGACACGCGCGACCATATCAAACCGTTGACTTACCTGTTCGAAGACGACGGGCTGGTGCCGAACAACGCGCTGCCGCTGGTGGTTTACAAGCGCGCGATCGAGGTGCCGCGGACCGATCCCGCGCGGAGCATCGAAGAGCTGTTCGGGCGCAACGGCTGGGGGCAGCTGTGGCGCGACGGCGTCTTCGATTTCCAGCACTACCATGCCACGGTGCACGAGGCGCTCGGCGTGGCCCGCGGCCATGCACTGGTGCTGTTCGGCGGCGAACGCGGCGAAGCCGTGCAACTCGGCATCGGCGACGTCGCGATATTGCCCGCCGGCACCGGTCACAAAAGCCTGTTCGCCAGCCACGATTTTCAGGTGGTCGGCGCCTATCCGCCGGGCGATACGATGCAGGTGACGCGGCCGACGCCGGACAGCTACCGCAGAGCCCTGCAGACGATCCCGCAAGTGCCGGTCCCCGCGAGCGATCCGGTGTTCGGCGAGGCCGGACCGCTGACCCGGCTGTGGCGCTGAGGCGTCGTCGTAAATTGGCAACCCGCCACGCGGTCAAACGTTTGATGCGACGACGCCCGGGAAGCGCCCCGGGCATCGTCGCATGAGGGGCAACGCCTGATCATTGTTGTTGTCGTTGCATCAGGCCGGACGCACGCGTGCCTACCCCTCGTTACCGCCCTCCTGACGGCTGGCCTCGAATAGGAACCAGGTGCGGCGCTCGGTCTCGTCGATGAAGTTTTCCAACAGGCTCGCGGTGGCGACGTCCTCGAGCTCGTCGATGACCTTGTGGGCGCTGCGCATCGCGGCGGCGACCTTCTTGTTGTCGTTCATCAATTCAATCAGCATCTGCTGCGGCGGCACATAGGCGTCGTTGTTGTCCTGCAGGGTCTGCAACTTGGCGATGTGACCGATCGAGCGCAGCGTGGTGCCGCCGATCTTGCGCACCCGTTCCGCCAGGAGATCGGTGGTGGCCAACACCTGGTCGGACTGCTCGTCGAGCATCAGGTGATAGTCGCGGAAATGCCGGCCGCTGACGTGCCAGTGGAAATTCTTGGTCTTCAGGTACAGCGCGAAGGCGTCCGCGAGCAGCACGTTCAGCGTCGCGGAGATCTTGTCGACGGCCTGCTGCGGCAGGTCGGAGGGGGTGTCGAGTTCGGCGGCGACATCGGATGTCTTTGATTTGGTCACGATTTACCTTCCTATGACATGGTACAAAACGGAACATTCGGCCGGGCGCAACGAATCGCGTCGCGCACCCCACCGAGCTATTGCGTCAAATTTCACAGAGCAAGCCGACGCTTTCACAAGCCTTCGAAACGCTCTAGACCTCAACGCGCCAAACCGCCGTCGGTTCCAAAATTGGAACAAGGGGTGCGGATCTCAGAACGGGCCAAATCACGATGGACGACTGGATCGACTATTACGACTCCACGCACACGATCTATGTCAGCAAGCTGCACCGCGACGTGCATTTCCGGCAGATCGCCGAGGACATCGTGGGCTATATCCCTTCGGCCGAGGCCACCGTGCTGGATTACGCCTGCGGCGAGGCGCTGTCGGCCGGCCGGGTCGCCGAGGCCTGCGCCCGGCTGATCCTGGCGGAGCCGGCGCCCGGCGTGCGCGGCCGGCTGATCGCCCGCTTCGCGCCCAACATCAAGATCCGGGTGCGCTCGCTCGACGAGTTGCGCAACATGGAGGAGAACTCCGTCGACCTCGCGGTGATGAATTCGGTCGCGCAATATATGACCGCGCAGGAACTCGACACCGCGCTGATGGTGGTCGGCCGGCTCTTGAAGCCCGGCGGGCAGCTGGTGGTCGGCGATATCTTGCGGCCCGACGTCGGCATGGCGCAGGACGTCGCCGCGCTGTTGCGCTTCGCGCTGGCGCACGGCTTCGTCAAGGACGCGCTGTGGGGACTGGCGCGCACCGCGCTGTCGGACTATCGCGAATTGCGCAGCAAGATCGGGCTGCAGCGCTACGCCGAGGCCGAGATGATCGGCAAGCTCACCGCCGCCGGCTTCACCGCGGCCCGCGCGCCGAACAATATCGGGCACAATCCGTCGCGGATGACGTTTGTGGCGACGAAGAAGGATTAGCGCCGCTGCTCCCTCATGGTGAGGAGCGCGCCGCGAGTCAGTCCGCGTTACGCCCCCTCCCTTCGCGTGACGCCCCCTCCCCAACCCTCCCCCGCAAGCGGGAGAGGGAGCGCGCTGCCGCTGGGGCACGCTCAGAATATTTGCCTCCAACGCCAAAGATGTACGGAAACATCGCAACGAACTCGGCGAGCCCCCTCTCCCGCTTGCGGGGGAGGGTTGGGGTGGGGGCTGCTTTCGAAGAGCCCAGTCGCCAAATGGTTTTGCTCGCTTCGCCTCTGTCCGCGAGGGCAGAAGGCAAAGAAGATCAAATCACGATGCTGAGCCGCTTCGCGGCGCGGGTAATGCCGGTGTAGAGCCAGCGGGCGCGGCTTTCCTGGAACGCAAAACTCTCGTCGAACAGCACCACGTCGTCCCATTGCGAGCCTTGGCTCTTGTGCACCGTCAGCACGTAGCCATAGTCGAATTCGTCATAGGGCTTGCGCTGCTCCCACGGGATCTGCTCGATCGCGCCGCCGAAGCAATCGCCGCGCACCGAGACCTTGGTGACGCGGCCGCCGAAATCTTCGTCGGGCGACAACCGCATGGTGATGATCTTCGATTTCGACGCGGCGCGCGCCTTGACCCGCCATAGCCCGCCGTTGAACAGCGCCTTCTTGCGGTTGTTGCGCAGGCAGACCAGCTTGTCGCCGGCCACCGGCAATGGATCCTCGATGTTCAGCCTGAGCCGAAATCGCGTGTTGTAGGCCCGCCGCGTGTTGTTGCGGCCGACCAGCACCTGATCGGCGTTCATCACCCGCTGCGGATCGAGCTCGGTGCGCGAGATCACCTCGCTCTCGCCATAGCGGCCGATGTCGAGGTCGCGACCTTCGCGGACGTCCATCGACAGCCGAACGATCGGATCGTCCTGGGCCTGGCGATGCACCTCGGTCAGCATCACGTCGGGCTCGCAATCGGTGAAGAAGCCGCCGCCCTGGATCGGCGGCAGCTGCGCCGGATCGCCGAGCACCAACAGCGGGCAATCGAACGACATCAGATCGCGGCCCAATTCCTCGTCGACCATCGAGCATTCGTCGATCACGATCAGCTTGGCCTTCGAGGCCGGGGCGTCGTCCCACAGCTCGAAACTCGGCTGTTCGACGCCGCTCTCGCGAGTGCGGTAGATCAAGGAATGGATGGTGGAGGCGTTGTCGCAGCCCTTGTTGCGCATCACCAGCGCGGCCTTGCCGGTGAAGGCGGCGAATTTCACCTCGCCGTTGACGCCGTCGGCGATGTGGCGCGCCAGCGTGGTCTTGCCGGTGCCGGCATAGCCGAACAGCCGGAATACCGGCGGCGTCGAGCCGCGGCCGGGCTTGGCCTTCAGCCAATCGGCGACGGCTTTCAGCGCGGAGTCCTGGTGCGGGGTGAATGTGGGCATGCGGTCTCGGAGTGCCGGCAGGGAAGCTGCCGCGATTCGGCTTCCGCAAGCTAACCATTCAGGCGGGCAGTGCAAGCCGCCCGGGCGGCACAACCACCGTTCCCCGGATGTAGGTAGCGCAGCGCGCCGCCGATGCGGCGTGCTGCGCTGTTGATCCGGGGCCGTGACGAACGCGGCTGCTCGTGACGGTCCCGGTTCTGCGGAGCAACGCTGCGCGCTGCACCGCGCCCGGGACACGAGGCTGAGGGACCGGACTCTTATTGCCAGCCGGGCACCCCGCGCATGTCGGGCAGATGGTGGGCGATGCCCTTATGGCAATCGATGCAGGTCTTTTCCCCGGTGAACAGATAGCGCTGATGCGCCACCGAAGCGCGCGGCGACTGCTTGGTGATGTCCATCGAGGCTGCGCTATGGCAGTTACGGCATTCCAGCGAATCATTGGCCTTGAAGCGCGACCATTCGTGCATCGCCAGCTCCAGCCGGTTCTCGCGGAATTTGTCCGGGGTGTCGATCGAGCCGAACAGATGGCCCCAGACCTCTTTCGAGGCCTGCATCTTGCGGGCGATCTTGTCGGTCCAATTGTGCGGCACGTGGCAATCCGGGCAGCTGGCGCGGACGCCGGAGCGGTTCGAGAAGTGGATGGTCGGCTTCAATTCGGCGAATACGTTGTCGCGCATCTCGTGGCAGCCGGTGCAGAATTTCTCGGTGTTGGTGGCTTCCAGCACGGTGTTGAAGCCGCCCCAGAACACGATGCCGGCGACGAATCCCGCCAGCACCAGCACGCCGAGCCCGAACACCGAACTCGGCCGCAGCAGCACCTGCCACAGATCTTTCAGAAACTGCCAGGCCCGCGCCAGCCATGAGCGGCGCGGCGCCGAAGGGTCGATCGCAGTCATCGCCGGCCCCCGGGCGCCACGTGGCTCAGCACAGAATCAATGTCGGTGAAGTCGTTGCCGACCGGCGGCTTGGCGGTGTGCTGCGGCACGTGGCACTGCGTGCAGAAATACCGCCGCGGCGACACCGAGGCCAGAAACTGGCCGTCGCGATCCATGAAATGGGTGATCGAGACCATCGGCGCCTTGGATTCCGTGGTGCGGGCGCGGGCGTGGCACGACAGGCATTTGTTGCCGTTGATGTCGATCTGATAGCCCTCGGTGGTATGCGGAATCACCGGCGGCTGCTCCGGATAGTTGCGGGTCTCGCGCTCCGAGGTGTTGCGCTGCGGCGTCATCATCGCCGCCGGACCTTCATCGTTGAGCGGGGTGTCGCCGCGCAGGCCGGACGAGACGTTCTGCGCCAGCAGCGAAGTGGAGGCCGCCGCCATCACGACGACCACAGCGAGCAGAGAGGATTTTCGGATCATGACGCGGTCACCCGTTCGATGCGCACCGCGCATTTCTTGTAGTCGGTCTGCAGCGAGATCGGATCGGTGGCGTCCAGCGTCACCTTGTTGATCAGTTGCGCTTCGTCGAACCACGGCACGAACACCAGCCCGCGCGGCGGCTTGTTGCGGCCACGGGTCTCGACCCGGGTACGGATGAAGCCGCGGCGCGACTCCACCTTGATCTCGTCGCCACGGCGCAGCTTGAGCTCGGCGGCGTCGTCCGGATGCATGAAGCAGACCGCTTCGGGGAACGCCTTGTAGAGTTCGGGAACGCGCCGCGTCATGGTGCCGGAGTGCCAATGCTCCAGCACGCGGCCGGTGGAGAGCCAGAACGGAAATTCGGCGTCGGGAGCTTCCGCCGCGGGCTCGTAGGGCAGCGCAAAGATTCTCGCGCGGCCGTCCGGGAAGCCGTAGAACTGCACGCCGGCGCCCTGCTGGACGTAAGGGTCGGAGCCCTCGCGGAATCGCCAGCGGGTCTCCTGGCCGTTCACCACCGGCCAGCGCAAGCCGCGCTCGCGGTGGTAGTCGTCGAACGGCGCCAGGTCGTGGCCATGGCCGCGGCCGAACGAGGCGTATTCCTCGAACAGCCCCTTCTGCACGTAGTAGCCGAACGCCTTGGATTCGTCGTTGAGATAGCCGGCCTCGATATCGGACGAGGGATACTTGTCGACCTGGCCGTTGCGATACAGCACGTCGTACATGGTCTTGCCGCGAACTTCCGGCTTCTTCGCCAAAAGCTCTTCGGTCCACACCTCTTCGATCTTGAAGCGCTTGGCGAATTCCATCAGCTGCCACAGGTCGGAGCGAGCCTGCCCCGGCGCGCTGACCAGCTGATGCCAGAACTGGGTGCGGCGCTCGGCATTGCCATAGGCGCCTTCCTTCTCCACCCACATCGCGGTCGGCAGGATCAGGTCGGCGGCGAGCGCGGTGACCGACGGATAGGCGTCGGAGACGACGATGAAATTGTCCGGATTGCGGAAGCCCGGATAGGTTTCTTCATTGGCGTTGGCGCCGGCCTGCAGGTTGTTGTTGACCTGCACCCAATAGGCGTTGAGCAAGCCGTCCTTCAGCATCCGGCTTTGCAGCACGGCGTGATAGCCGGGCTTGTCCGGAATGGTGCCTTCCGGCAGCTTCCAGATTTTTTCGGCGATGTCGCGATGCTTCTTGTTGGTCACCACCATGTCGGCCGGCAGCCGATGCGAGAAGGTGCCGACCTCGCGCGCGGTGCCGCAGGCCGAAGGCTGCCCGGTCAGCGAGAACGGGCTGTTGCCGGGCTCGGAGATTTTTCCGGTCAACAGATGCAGGTTGTAGGCAAGGTTATTGGCCCAGACGCCGCGGGTGTGCTGATTGAAGCCCATGGTCCAGAAGCTGGTGACCTTGGTGTTGGGGTCGGCATAGAGCTCGGCCAGCGCCTCGATCTTGGCGGCCGGCACGCCGGAAATCTGCGACGCCTTCTCGATGGTGTAGTCGGCGACGAAGGCGGCGTAGTCCTCGAAGCTCATATCGGTGGCGTCGTTGGCCTTGGCGGCGCCGGTGGCGGCCTTCTGCAACGGATGCTCGGGGCGCAGGCCGTAGCCGATATCGGTCTGGCCCCGCTTGAAGGTGGTGTGCTTGGCGACGAAGTCCTTGTTGACCCGGCCGGTCTTGATGATGTGGTTGGCGATGGCGTTGAGGATCGCCAGATCGGTCTGCGGCTTGAACACCAGGCCAAGATCGGCGAGGTCGAACGAGCGGTGCTCGAAGGTCGACAGCACCGCGACCTTGACGTGCGGCGCCGACAGCCTTCGGTCGGTGACCCGGGTCCACAACAGCGGATGCATCTCCGCCATGTTGGAGCCCCACAGCACGAACACGTCGGCGGCTTCGATGTCGTCGTAGCAGCCCATCGGCTCGTCGATGCCGAAGGTGCGCATGAAGCCCGCGACCGCCGAGGCCATGCAGTGCCGGGCATTCGGATCGATGTTGTTGGAGCGGAAGCCGGCCTTGAACAGTTTCGACGCGGCGTAGCCTTCCCACACCGTCCACTGCCCGGAGCCGAACATGCCGACGCCGCTCGGGCCGCGCTTCTTCAGCGCCGCCTTGAATTTTTCCGCCATGATGTCGAAGGCCTCGTCCCACGACACCGGCATGAACTCGCCGTTCTTGTCGTATTTGCCGTCGGTCTTACGCAGCATCGGCTGGGTCAGCCGGTCGTGGCCGTACATGATCTTGGAGAGGAAATAGCCCTTCACGCAGTTCAGTCCGCGATTGACCTCGGACTTGGTGTCGCCGTGGGTGGCGACCACGCGATTTTCCTTCGTCGCCACCATCACGCTGCAGCCGGTGCCGCAGAAGCGGCAGGCGGCCTTGTCCCATTTCAGTTCGGAGACCGCGCGTTCGGTGACGAGATTGGCTGCAGCGGCCGGCATTGCAATGCCGCCGGCCAGCGCCGCCATCGCGGCGGCTTCGAGTTTCAACACCTGACGGCGATCGAGCTTGGGAGTTGTCATGAGGTTTCCTTGCCGCGGCAGAGGGTGATGTGTTTGGAAGGCGAGTTGGCCTAGCCGGCCTCGATGGCGTGGAACACCAGCGCGGCGGAATACACGTTTGGCAGCAGCGCGATGTTATTCAGCGTCGAGCCGATCACGCCGGAATCCTCGGCGTCGATCACCACCACCAGCTTGCCCTTGGGATCGCGGGCGAACACCTCGCAGCCCGCCATCGCCAGGATCGCCGTGGCGACGTCGTCGAGCCGTTCCGGACGGGCCTGCACCAAAATGCTGGCGATCTCGCCGCCGGGCGGACGCACCACGGCGTTCGGATTAGTAAAGCGGCCGGCGAACAGCGCGCGGCGATCGATAGCGGGATGCTTTGGCACGATGGTCTCCTTGGGCAAGACGGCTTACTTCGTCGGCGGACCGGCGATCGACTGATAGATCCACACGGTGAGCCCGTAGCTGCCGACGGTCGCGACCGCGAGCGCCGGCATCAACACCGCGACGAGCAGAAAGAAGGCGAACACCTCCATGCGTCGACGACGCGGGTGGTCGCCCTTGTCATGGCCAACAGCCGACATGGGTGATCTCGATTTGAAATGTGATTGATTACGGCTTCAGGGCCGCGCCCGCGGCGACAATGCTCAGAGATTGGTCCGGCGAGCTTGATCCAAATCAAATCTGCCGGCAACTCGGATATCACCGAGGTGATCGCGCTGAAGCGGCGACGGCAGGCGAACGGGAACTCATCGACTACGCCGAACAATGACGGCGCGAGCTTGCGCTGCGACAACGACAGCGCGTAGCGCGCAGCCGGAATCCTGAGCACGGAACACGGAGCATCGAGCAATGAGCGGCATACACCGCGACCACGCATGGCCGCAGCATTTCAGCGCGTCGTCCCTGCGCACGCAGGGACCCATACGGCGCGGACTCTCTTTTACAGCGGAGCAAAGATTAGTTCTTCACCACGCCCGCCAGGGGTGATGGGTCCCTGCTTACGCAGGGACGACCCGTTGAGAGGCATTGCCGGACCGCTCCGATCGTTGCCCGGCGACGCCTCGGAGGTTAGCGCGCCGCAACGGCGGCCTCTTCGCCCTGTTCGACGATTTCGTCGGTCCACACCTTGAAGCTGACCAAGTTGTTCGGGCCGAAGGTCTGGGTGATCGGCACGTCGGCGGCGTCGCGGCCCTGTGCGATCAACACCCGGCCGAGCCGTGGCACGTTGTTGCGCGGATCGAAGGTGTGCCACTTGCCGCCGAGATAGGCTTCGAACCAGCCGGCGAAATCGCCGACACCCCAGGGCTGCGGCGTGCCCATGTCGCCGAGATAGCCGGTGCAGTAGCGCGCCGGGATGTTCATGCAGCGGCAGAACGCTACCGCCAGATGCGCGTAGTCGCGGCATACCCCCTGGCCTTCCTGATAGGCCTCATAGGCGGTGCGGGTGGCGCGGGCATGCTGATAGTTGAACGCGATATGGTGGTGCACGTAGTCGCAGATCGCCTGCACCCGCGCCCAGCCGGGCGGCGTGTTTTCGAACAGTTTCCAGGCGATGTCGGACAACCGGTCGGTTTCGCAATAACGGCTGCCGAGCAGATACACCAAGGTGTCCGGCGGCAGGTCCTCGACCGCGTGCTGGATCGCATCGGGATGGGCGACGTCCGGCACGCCGAGGTCGCGGACGATGCCGTCGGCGAATAGCCGCACCCGGCCTTGCGGCGCGATGATGCGGCTGCACCAATTGCCGAACATGTCGCGATATGGCGAGATCGGCACCGCCGGCGTCACGGTGAGAAAATCCGGCACGATGACGTCGGAGGCGCGGGTGAAGTGCACGCCGAGCACCATGATCATCGGGGTCGGCTGCGGGAACTCGTAGATCATCTCGTAGCCGACGCGAAGTTTCATGCTGATCTTTCCGAATGCGAGAGGGTGCTCGTCGCGATCGCCACCAGCAGCCGGCGCTCGACCGCGATGACGGTTCACCGCGGGGCAGCCGTGCCGATCGCCGCCAGCCGGTCCGGCTTCGCGTCGCGTATCTTCCACAAATGGCCATGACAGGGGCAAAAGCAAGGCTCGGGCGGCCGTAAAGTGCGGTTCACAACATAGCGATGGCTATTGCGGGCAGAACGGCGCATGATGCCCAGCATTCCGCGCTTTGCCATTGCGATCACGCTGCCGAACTTGGCATGCAGGAAGGTCTTTATGACCATGAGATCGCGCCGCGAAACCGTTACGTTCCGGCATCCGTTTCGGCTTCCCGGCATTGAACGCGTATTGCCGGCCGGCGCCTATGAGGTCGTCACCGACGACGAGATGATCGAAGGCTTGTCGTTTCCGGTGTTTCGCCGGGTCGCGACGATGATCACCATTCCGGGTGCTGCGCCGTATCGATCCTCGCTGGAAATGATTTCGATCGCGGCGACCGATCTGGCGGAGGCGCGCCGCGTCGACGCTGGCGCCGCGCCAATCTGACGCTCTGCTTCGCCCACACTCTCAACCGCTCGCACCGGCCCGATCCGGCGCTCCTCGAAAGGTCCGCACCATGCAAAAGCTCTCTCCACGCCACGTCCTCGCCGAGGAATCGCTTCGCCTCGGCGTCGAATCCGGCTGGTACAGCACCAAGGTCAGCGGCACCTTCGTCTCCGGGCCGCATCCTACCGAAGCCGCCTGCCTGTCGCGGATCGACGAGATCAACCCGCCGCCGGCGAAGAAGCGATAACAACGCTTGGGATAACAAGACTTGGGATAACAAGACTTGGGATAACAACACTTGGGATGACAGCCGCCGTGCTCGCGCGGCGGCGCCATCCGGCGTTGCTCGACCACTCAAGGAGATCCAGATGGCGCTCACCAGCGGCAAATTCCGCAGCTACGACTGCGATCGTTCGGTCGTGCTGTTTTCGATGATGGACGACGACACCGAGATCGACTGCGCGGTGTCGACCACGGCGATGGACGCGCTCGAGGGCGCGGCGCGCACCCCGGCGAACCAGCGCGAACCGCAATTCATGCGGCTGCGCGCCAGCATCGAGGCGCTGGCGGCGCAGAAGTTTCTCAAGTCGGAACTCGAGGGCCATCCGGCCGGGATTATTCTGCGCAGCATCGACGTCCGCAAGTAAGCCGCGCGCGGCGGATTTGCGCTGGGACAGCGGCGAGTGCGACGCTATAAGGTCGGCCGCAATGTGTACTGCGGAGTCGACATGAGGCGCGTCGCGACCTGGCTGTTCTATGCGATCGGCGCGCTGGCGATTCTCTATTTGGCGCTCTATGCCTATGCGGTGCTGACCGCGCCGAAGCTGACGCCGGGCGAGCCGATCCGGATTTTCCGCAATCCCAACGCGCCGGATTATTCGTGACCGTGTCGCGATTTCTTCCGCGGGGTTGATGCGCCCAAAAAACACATCGTCATTCCGGGGCGCGAGCCGCGTGAGCGGCGCGTGAGCCCGGAATCCATAACCCCTGCAGGGAGTATGGATTCCGGACTTGCTCGGTCTTGCGACCTCGCAATCCGGAATGACGGCCTTCTTTTGGACGGGCGCACCGAACTATCGAATGCGCTGCATCCGGGGCACCATAAAGTCTAACTCTGCGAGCCGCTGCCGCGCCGTTACGCCGTCGCCACGAAGGCGCGGAATTCGCCGGAGCCGGCCGGCGTCACCGGCAAGCCGCCGTCGGCGTATTCGTTCAACTTGTTGCGCAGCGTGCGGATCGAGATGCCGAGAATGTTGGCCGCATGGGTGCGGTTGCCGAGGCAATGCTTCAGCGTCTCCAAAATCAGATCGCGCTCGACGTCGGCGACGGTGCGGCCGACCAGCGCCCGGGTCACCTGCTCGGCGGCGAGCGTGGCGTGCGCCACCGCCGGCGCGGTCTTCGGCAGGTCGAGCCGATCGCCATCCGGCGAAATGATCGCCTCGGGCCCGATCTCGTCGCCCTGCGCCATCAGCACCGCGCGATGGATGGTGTTTTCCAATTCGCGGACGTTGCCCTGCCAGCGGTTGCTGCTCAACACGCGGCGCGCCTCCGCCGAGATCGGCCGCAGCGCCACGCCGTTGGCGTCGGCGTATTTCTTGGCGAAATGCTGCGCCAGTTCGAGAATGTCCGCCGGACGCTCGCGCAACGGCGGGATCTTCAGGTTGACGACGTTGAGCCGGAACAACAAATCTTCGCGGAAGGTGCCTTCGCGCACCACGTCGGCGAGATTGCGGTTCGAGGTGGCGATAATGCGGATGTCGATCGGCACCGGGCGGGTGCCACCGACGCGGTCGATCACTCGCTCCTGGATCGCGCGCAGCAATTTGGATTGCAGCCGAACGTCCATTTCGGAAATTTCGTCGAGCAACAGCGTGCCGCCGGTGGCCTCTTCGAACTTGCCGATGCGCCGCGCCACAGCACCCGTGAAGGCGCCCTTCTCGTGGCCGAACAATTCGGATTCCAACAGATGCTCGGGGATCGCCGCGCAGTTGATGCTGATGAACGGCTTCTTGGCACGGTTGGAGCGGCTGTGCACGTAGCGCGCCAGCACTTCCTTGCCGGTGCCGCTCTCGCCGGTAATCATCACCGAAGCGTCGGAGCCGGCGATCTGCTGCGCCAGCTTGATCACCTTGGCCATCGCGTCGTCGCGATAGATCAGCTCGCGGGAATCGTTGGCCACCGCGGCCAGCACCGCGGCGATCAGTTCCGGATCCGGCGGCAGCGGGATGTATTCCTTGGCGCCGGCGTGGATCGCGGCGACCGCGGCGCGGGCGTCGTTGGCGATGCCGCAGGCCACGATCGGCACGTGGATGTGCTCGGCCTCGAGCCGCATCACCAGGTCGCGGATGTCCAGCGCGACGTCGACCAACAGCAGGTCGGCGCCCTTGCCGCCGCGCAGCACCCGCATCGCCTGCTCGTTGTTTTCCGAATGCGTCACCGAGGCGCCGTTGTCCATGGCGATCTTGGTGGCGGTCGTGAGCTGACCCTTCAAGGTGCCAACGATGAGAAGCCGCATGGATGTCTCCTGTCAGTCTGCCGCGCCCGTCGCGCCCAGCCGGTTGATTTGCGTTAGGCGCGCTCGGCCTTGATGATTTCCGTC
Organism: Rhodopseudomonas palustris BisB18; assembly: GCF_000013745.1. Taxonomy (GTDB): domain Bacteria; phylum Pseudomonadota; class Alphaproteobacteria; order Rhizobiales; family Xanthobacteraceae; genus Rhodopseudomonas_A; species Rhodopseudomonas_A palustris_F. Next base: position 1,040,819 of record NC_007925.1, on the reverse strand, counting down.
ATGGTGACGCCGAGCTTGTCCTCGACCAGCACCACCTCGCCGCGCGCCACCAGGCGGTTGTTGACGTAGATGTCGATCGCTTCGCCGACCTTGCGGTCGAGTTCCAGCACGGTGCCGGGGCCGAGCTTCAACAATTCGCCGACGTCCATCTTGGAGCGGCCGAGCACGGCCGACACCTGCACCGGCACGTCGAACACCGCTTCGAGATCGGCGGCGATCCGCGAGACCTGTTCGTCGTCGCTGTAGCCGACGTCGCCGAGCGGCGGCGCATCGGCGGAATTGAGATCGGGCAACGGCACCTGGCTGTCATTGTCGGCCATCGTTCAAATCCTCATTGTCCGGGGGTATCGTTGCGCGACGCCATATAGCGTCCGACCAGTTCGCTGATTTTTGCCTCGGTGGCCGCGCGCTCCAGCATCACGCCGCCGTCGGCCCATTCGATCTTGCAATCGCCTTGGACGATCTCGGGCTCCGCCATGATCACCAGGCGCCCCTCGAAACCACTCTGCTTGGCGATCCGTTCGATCCGCTCGTGGGCGGCGTCGTACAGCATGTCGTTGACCCGGATCACGATGTGCGGGGTCGAGACCAGCTGCCGGAAGCAATCGCCGATCAGCGCGGTGACCTCGGTCAACGGCTGCTCGGCGATCAGTTCGCCGCACAATTTGCGCGCCACCGCCACCGCGACCTCGACCGCCTCGGTTTCCATCCGCGCCTCGATGCCGGCGAACCGCGACGCGATGCCGCGCATGCCGATGCCGATCTCTTCGATCGCCAGCGCCACGCGGCGATCGCTCTCCGCCTTGGCCTCGTGCTGGCCGGCGTCGTAACCGGCGCGATACGCAGCCGCCTCGGCTGCGGCGACCTGCGCGGCGATCTCGGCCGGCGTCGCGGCCTTCTCGCGAGACTTGTCCGGCTCGCCGAAATCCACATCGAACAGAAATTTTGCAGGAGCAGTCATCAATACACCAGTTCGTCGTCGGCGCGGTTCTTGGTCAGCACGATTTCACCCTTGGCGGCGAGGTCCTTCGCCAGATTGACCAGCAACGCCTGCGCCTCGTCGACGTCGCGCAGTCGCACCGGTCCGAGCGCCGCCATGTCGTCGAGCAGCATCTTGCCGGCGCGGGTCGACATATTACCCAAGAAGAACGAGCGGACCTCCTCGTTGGCGCTCTTCAGCGCGATGCCGAGCTTGTCCTTGTCGACGTTGCGCATCAAGGTCTGCGCCGAACCGGCGTCGAGCTTGACCAGATCGTCGAAGGTGAACATCAGCGCCTTGATGCGTTCGGCGGCTTCGCGATTGTCTTCTTCCAGCGAGGTAATGAAGCGGGTCTCGGTCTGACGGTCGAAATTGTTGAAGATCTCCGCCATCACCTCGTGGGCGTCGCGGCGCCTTGTCTGCGACAGGTTGGACATGAATTCGGTGCGCAACGTCTTCTCGACGCTCTCGATCACTTCCTTCTGCACCGCTTCCATCTTCAGCATTCGCCCGATCACGTCGAGCGCCATGTCCTCCGGCAGGATCGACAGCACCTTGGCGGCGTGCTCGGACTTCAGCTTCGACAGCACCACCGCGGTGGTCTGCGGGTACTCGTTCTTCAAGTAGTTGGCGAGCACCTCCTCCTGAACGTTGGAGAGCTTTTCCCACATGTTGCGGCCGGCCGGGCCGCGGATTTCTTCCATGATGCCGCTGACCCGGTCGGACGGCAGATATTTCTGCAACAGCCGCTCGGTGGCGTCGAAATTGCCCATCAGCGCCCCGGACGCCGACATCCGCGACACGAATTCCAGCAACAGGTCCTCGACCACCTCCGGCTCGATGGTGCCGAGCGAGGACATCACTGACGACAATTCGCGCACCTCGTCGTCGTCGAGCAGCGCCCAGACCTTGCCGCCGTACTGCTCGCCGAGCGCCAGCATCAGCATCGCGGCGCGCTTCGGCCCGCTCAGCGGCTTGGTTGCGGGACGATTGCCCTGGCGCATCGCCAGGTTGGCGACCACGCTGGCGATGTCCTCGTTGCTGGCGTTGGTGGTCTGGGGTACGGCCATGTCGGGTTACGCCGGCTCCTGAAGCCATTGGCGAACAATGGCGGCGGTTTCGTTGGGGTTGCGGTCGGCCAGTTCGCCGACGCGGTGCACCGACTGGGCGTGGACCTGTCCCTGCACCTGGGCGATGTCGATCATGTTGGGCCCGGGCGCGACCAGCGGCAGGCCGTCGGGCCCGATCGCCGTGCCGCTGGCGTCGGTGAGCGCCGGCACGCCGTTGGCACCGGCGGCGCCAGGCTCGGCGGCGAGGATCCGCCGCACCAGCGGCCGGATCACCATGAACATCACCACCAGGCCGAGCAGCATCATCACCGCGAGCTCGATGACATACATCACATCATCCTTCGTGAATTGCACCATGCCGAGCAGGCCGCCCGGCTCGGCGACCGGCGGCACCGAGGGCGCCTCGGCGAACCGCAGGTTGACGACCTCGACCTGGTCGCCGCGCTTCTGATCGAAGCCGATCGCAGAGCGCACCAGCGCCGCGATGCGGTCGAGCTGGTCCTTGCTGCGCTCCTGGTAGACCATCTCGCCCTTGTCGTTCTTGCCGTAGATGCCGTCGACCAGCACCGCGACGGAGATTCTGTTGACCCGTCCGGCCTCGGTAATCTCGGTCTTGGTGACGCGCGAAATCTCATAATTGTTGGTTTCTTCGCTCTTCTTGCTCTGGTCGCGGGCCACTGCGGCGCCGGCGCCGGCCTGTGCGCCGGGAAGCTCGTTGTTGACCGTGACCTGGCCGTCATTGGCGGCGGCGGTCTGCGAGGATTCCTCGCGCGACTGGCTGGAGCGCAGCACCCGTCCTTCGGGATCGAACTTGTCGGAAGTCTGCGTCACCTTGTTGTAGTCGAAGTCGGCGGTGAGCTGGACCCGCGCCCGGCCGCTGCCGACCACGGAGGAGACAATCGCCTCGACCTGGTTACGCATCCGTTTCTCGAAACCGGCGCGGCGCTCGTCGCCGGTGGCGCCGTCGCTGGCCGGATCGCCGGCGGCGCCGTCGGCGAGCAGTTGCCCGGCCTCGTCGACGATCGACACCCGCTGCGGCTTCAGCCCGTTGACCGCTGAGGCCACGACATGGCGGATGGCGCGCACCTGCTGCGGCTCCAACGCGCCGCGCACCCGCAGCACGATCGAGGCCGACGGCTCCGGGGTCTCGCGCGAGAACAGCGGCCGCTCCGGCAGCACCAGATGGACGCGGGCGGCCTGGATCCGGTCGATCGCCCGGATGGTGCGGGCTAGCTCGCCTTCCAGGGCGCGCAGATGATTGATGTTCTGAACGAAGCTGGTCGAGCCCAGCGCATCCGACTTGTCGAAGATCTCGTAGCCGACGCCGCCGCCCTTGGGCAGCCCGCCCTCGGCGAGCTTCATCCGCAGCCGCGTCACCTTGTCCTTCGGCACCATGATCACGCTGCCTTCGTTGCGGATTTCGAAGGGGATCGCCTGGCGTTCCAAGTCCTTGATGATGCCGGAGGAATCCTCGACGCTGAGGTCGGTGAACAGGGTCGTCATCTGCGGCGTGGTGACCCGCATGATGACAAAGGCAAAGAATCCGATCAACGCGGCGGTGACCGCGATCATCGCCATCAGGCGGGCTGCGCCCAGACCTTTTAGAAAGCTCACCAGACCCTGCACGAACCAGCCCCTCAGCCTCGGCACGATCGCAGCCGACTAGGCAAATCTTGCCTATGGGATGGTTTCAATATCGTTAACGTTCCTTAACGCCGGTAAAGAAACGCACGACAAAACCGGACTCCCTCGCGGGAGCCCGGTCTGATCGGAGATGCCAATGATTTCCGTTGGATTTATTGGCGGTATTGCTGGATCCGAGTGGTCCGCAACCCGGCGAGACCATGCTGGTCGATGGAAAACTGCCAGGAGAGGAATTCGTCGACGGTCAGCGTATAACGGCTGCAGGCTTCTTCGAGGGACAACAGGCCGCCGCGAACCGCGGCAACCACTTCGGCCTTACGGCGGATGACCCACCGTTTTGTCCCGGGCGCTGGCAGATCGGCAATCGTTAACGGACTGCCGTCAGGCCCGATGACATACTTGACCCTCGGGCGATGGGGCTCTGTCATGGCGTACTCACAAACTCTCAACCACTCAACTCTGAAAACCAACCTACGCGCCGCGACTTAAAATTTGCCTAAGCGTCGCACAGCAATTTGACTCTCGTTGCGGCAACGCTGTGGTGGCAGGCTCGCAGGGCTATCTCACCGATTATTAATCTTGCTTATCAAGTGATGAAGAGGAAGTTGTCGAAAGGTTAAGCCGCGCAGCGGGTTTGCCGCGTCTTCGAGCATCATGCCGCAGGCCCGTAGCGCGATCCGACCGGGTCGCATAACGGCGAGCGCGGCGCTACAAGCCGGACTTGCGATGCCGGCAATCGCAAACGCGCATGCAAACATCGCGCTGCCGCGCAGACGATGAGTAGCGACAAGATTGTTAGTAATCGCGCAGCAGGACGAAGCCGCATCGACCGCGCGGAGTAAGAGGATGTTCGCGTTCGATGACTGCGCTCCAAGATCCCAAGCCGTCATTCCGGGGCGCGAGCAGCGATAGCTGCGAGCGAGCCAGGAATCCATAACCCCTGCAGGGCATATGGATTCCGGACTTGCTCGTTCTTCGAACTCGCAATCCGGAATGACAGCTGCATTTGGTTTGGATGCTTCGATCCCAACCAAACGAGCGTTAGTCTAGCGGATCGAGAACCGCACCGGCACCGTGAAACTCAACGAACTCTGCGGCAGCTCCGACGGAAACGACGGCAACGGCTGGGCGCGGCGGATCATCGCCATGGTCTCGGCGTCGAGCGACGCGGAGCCCGACGATCTTGCGAGTCTGGCGCCCAACACCTGGCCGCCGCGACCGACCGTGAAGCTGAGCATCGCGGTGCCCTGCAGCCCCGCCGATCGCGCCTCCGAGGGGTATTGCTTGAAACGCTGCAGATGCGCCGCCAGCCGATCGCGGTAGGACGGCAACGCCGCGGCGGCGGCGGCTCCGGCGGTGGCAGCCGCCGCGGCGCGCGCCTGCCGCGCGGCGGCCGGCGGCGCGCTGGTCTGCGGCGCCGGCGTCTCGGCGGGTTTTTTCAAGACCCGCGGCTCGGGCTTTGGCTTCTTCACCTGGGGGCGCGGCGGCTCGCGCACGATCTGCGCCGGCGCGGGTTCTTGCGGCGCCGGCTCGGCCTTCGGCTCCTGCGGCGCCGCGACCTCGGGCTTGTCCTGCAACGGCGTCGGCGGCACCGCCTGCTCCGGAGGCGGCGGCGCCACCGGCTCGGGCGGCGGGGGCGGCGGCGCTTCGGCCTCCTGCATCTGCGGGCCCGGCGGCAGGTCGAGCAGCTGCGGCTGCGGCGCCGCGGAGGACGGCGCCATGTCGACCATGATCGCCGGAATCATCGTGCCCGGCGGCGGCGAAGCGGTGTACCAGGCGATGCCGGCCGCGATCAGCGCAGCATGCACGACGACGACGACGACCGCCGACAGCGCCCAGCGCCGCGCCGAACCGCGGTCGCCCGCGACGTGCAGCGCCAACGCGTTGATCTCACTCGCTGCGGCCATCGAGGCCCACCAGCGCGATCTTCAGATAGCCGGCGTCGCGCATCAGGTTCATCACCGCCATCAGCTCGCCGTAGCTCACCGCCTTGTCGGCGCGCAGAAAGATCCGTTCGTCCTTCTGGCCCTTGGTGGCGGTATCGAGCATCCCCGGCAACGCCTCGCGGGCGATCACCTCTTCGCCGACCGCGACCGACAGATCCGGCTTCAGGGTGACGAACACCGGCTGCTCCGGCCGCGGCTGCGGCTCGACGGTCGAGGCCGGCAGATCGACGCCGAGATCGACGGTGGCGAGCGGCGCCGCCACCATGAAGATGATCAGCAGCACCAGCATCACGTCGATGAACGGTGTGACGTTGATTTCATGGGCTTCGACGAGGTCGTCGTTGTCGCCGCCGCGCCTCGAGCCGCCAAGCCTCACCGCCATGACCTACTCCGCCGCCCGTCCGAGCCGCGCGCCGCGGCGGCCCTTGTCGCGGCTGAGCAGCAGCAATAACTGCGCCGAGGCATCGCCGAGCAACGCCCGATAGCCGGCGATCACCCGCGCCAGATGATTGTAGATCACCACCGCGGGGATCGCGGCAACGAGGCCCAGCGCGGTGGCCAGCAGCGCCTCGGCGATGCCCGGCGCCACCACCGCGAGATTGGTGGTGTGCGCCTGCGAAATGCCGATGAAGGCGTTCATGATGCCCCACACCGTGCCGAACAGCCCGATGAACGGCGAGGTGGCGCCGATCGTCGCCAGAATGCCGGTGCCGCGGGCGATCCGCCGCGACATCGCGCCCTCGACCCGCTCCAGCCGCAACGCCACGCGCTCCTTGAAGGCGTCGTCGAACACCCCGCCCGACAGGCTGGCCTCGCGCGACGCCGACAGGATCAGCTGCGCCACCGCATCGTTCGCATCCGTACAATCCTGTTCGATGTCGCGCAGCGGCGTGTCGCTCTCCAACAGCGCCAGACGCTGCAGCGCACGTTCGGTTTCGCGGCGCAATTCCAGGGTCTTCGACAGCCACACCGTCCAGGTCGCCAGCGAGGCCAGCGCCAGCCCGACCATCACCACTTTGACGACGATATCGGCGTTCTGGAACATGCCCCATGGCGACAGGTTGCGCGGCAGCGCGGCGAGATCCGCGGCGGCCGACGCCAGGGTCGGCAGGCCCGCCGCGACCAATGCCAGCAACGTTGCGCCGCCGCGGCGAAGCCGCGCCGACCGGGCCGGCGATCGGGCCGTGATCGGCCGGAATTCGGAGTCATCGACCGGCGCGTCTTGAACGATTCTCATGCGGTGGATCCAGCGACAGGAGCGACACGAAAGCCAGAACGGCACGCCGCTCCGAAGCTGGTGCGACGATCAGTTTTGACCGGGAAACTTCCAAACAATACCGACTTCTTCGTGGTGATGAACAGCCCTGAAACAGAAGTTCACCTTCCGCCCGAGTGGTTTTTCAGGTACACACTTGTTCATGATCAAGCAAACCGACGCCAAGCAGAGGAAATCAACCGAGCGGCCGGCTGCAGCGAAATCCGGCGAAACGATTCCGGCTCAATTGCAGCCTGCGACGTTGACGGCACTCGATGAGTGGGCGGCGCTCCATCTGGTTTCGCGCGCCGAAGCGGTGCAGCGCCTGGTGCAGCTTGGGCTCTCCGTCGCCTCCTCCGGCAGGCCCGCCAAGGCGGTCCGCACCGCGCGCGCGGTCGAACTCGCCGCCAACCAGATCGGCCAACTGATCGATCCCGATGCGCCGTCGGAAGAGCGCGATCGCCGCATCCACCGGCTCACCGAGGGCCCGCCTGAATTCGTCGAGGCCCGGGTCGATCTGCCGAAGCGCAAGCGCTGAGCCGGCGCCCGTCGCCAAACGCAGGCACGCCTTGAAGCCTGCCCCGGACGCAGTGCAGCGCGCCGCTCTTGCGGCGTGGTGCGCTGCAGAGCCGGGGCCGTTACGGACGCTGCCTTCGTAACGGTCCCGGTTCTGCGGAGCAGCGCTACGCGCTGCACCGCGCCCGGGACACCAAGTTTCACTCGTGTACAATTTCTGCGGAGCCACGCTTCGGGGCCATCCGAGCCGGCCGAAAGAAAGCCGGTGCGCGCGCCGATCACGCCCCTGCGTCGGCGCGGGCCAGCAACGCCAGCAGCCCCTGCAGGATCAGCAGCGGCGGCGGCGGACAGCCGGGAATGTGCAGATCGACCGGAATCACCGCCGATACCCCGCCCTCCACCGCGTAGCTGGCGGCGAAACAGCCGCCGTCCTTGGCGCAATCGCCGAGCGCCACCACCCATTTCGGCGAAGGCGTCGCCTCATAGGTGGCCTTCAACGCGTCACGCATGTTCTTGGTCACCGGCCCGGTGACCAGCAGCACGTCGGCATGGCGCGGCGAGGCGACGAAGCGGATGCCGAACCGCTCGACGTCGTAATAGGCGTTGCTGAGCGCGTGGATTTCCAATTCGCAGCCGTTGCAGGAACCGGCATCGACCTCGCGGATCGACAGACTGCGGCCGAGCCGGCGCCGCGCCAGGTCGCCGAGCGAGGTCGCGAGTTCTTCCACCGCGGCCGGATCCAGCGCCGGCGCCGGCTCGGTGTGCGGACGCCGGAATAGGCCCTGAAACAACTGATCACGCATGCGCGCTCGCCTTCACAGATCCGGCCCGGAATAGGAGCAGTTGAACGATTTGTTGCAGAGCGGAAAGTCGGCGACGATGTTGCCTTCGATCGCCGCCTCCAGCAGCGGCCACTGAAACCACGACGGATCGCGCAAGTGGCAGCGCGTGATCACGCCATCACGTAGCCGCAGCCAGACCAGCACGTCGCCGCGAAAGCCTTCCACCAGGCCGAGGCCTTCGCGGTCTTCGGCGATCGCCGGAACCGACGTGAGCAGCTCGCCACCAGGCAGCTTGTCGAGGATCTGGTCGATCATCGCCATGCTCTGTTCGACCTCGCGGATCCGCACCCAGATCCGCGCATTGACGTCGCCCTCGGGCAACACCGGCACGTCGAAGCGCAACTGGCCGTAGGGCGGATAGCACAGCTTGCGCCTGGTATCGAAGGCGCGGCCGGAGCCGCGGCCGACGAAGCCGCCGGCGCCGTATTGTTCGACCAGTTCCGAACTCACCACGCCGGTGCCGACGGTGCGATCCTGCAGCGAGGCGGTGTCGTCGTAGAGTTCGATCAGCGCCGGGAACTGATGGCGGATCGACACCAGCGCGGCTTCGATCGCCTTCAGGCCGTCGACGGAGAGATCGCCGCGCACGCCGCCCGGCACGATGAGATCGCGCATCAAGCGATGGCCGAACGCGATGGCGGCGGCGCGCAGTACGTTTTCGCGCAGCACGCCGCAATGCGCCAGCATCAGCGCGAACGCCGCGTCGTTGCAGATCGCGCCGATGTCGCCGAGATGATTGGCGAGCCGCTCCAGTTCGGCCATCAGCGCCCGCAGCCAGACCGCGCGCTCCGGCACTTTGAGCTCGAGCGCGGCTTCGGCGGCGCGCGAGTACGCAAACGAATAGGCCACTGTGCTGTCGCCCGACACCCGGCCGGCGAGTTTGGCGCCCTGCTGCAGCGAGGCGCCGCCCATCAGGCCTTCGATGCCCTTGTGGACGTAGCCGAGCCGTTGCTCCAGCCGCACCACGGTCTCGCCGGAGGCAGTGAAGCGGAAATGCCCGGGCTCGATAATGCCGGCATGCACCGGGCCGACCGCGACCTGGTGCAGCCCGTTGCCCTCGACCGGCAAGAACTCATAAGCCGGCTGCGGCGCCGACGCCGTGCTGGCGCCGAGCGGCGCCGTCACCCCCCATTGGCCGTGATCGAGCCACGGCCGGGAATCCGGCGAGCCGACCGGCTCGAGGCCGAACAGATCGCGGATGCTGCGTTCCAGCCGCAGCGCCGGCGGATGCGGCGCGGCGACCGAGGGAAAGCACCGGTTCGGACAGTCCAGACTGATCACCGCGACCTCGGCGGTGGACGGCTCCAGCACCGCCATGTGCACGGCGGAAGGCTCGCCCCACAGCGCCAGCAGCGTCAGCCGGCGCTCGGCGACCGAGGTCGCGGCCCCGCTCCACAGCACTTCATCGACCACGATGCGCGGCCACGGCCGCTGCTGCCGTGCGATGCGGCCTTCCCGCTTCAGATCACTCAGCGACGGCATGGGATCCTCGCGTTATCCGAGAAGGTGGGCGACATGCTGGAACCAGACCACGATCGGCGCCGGCAGATACACGCCGGCGACCAATACCAGCACCAGATGGGCGAACATCGGCAGATACGACGCCTCGGCGGGCTGCGTACTGCCGCGCGGCTCGCCGAAGGCGACGCCGGTCAGCCGCAGCGTCAGCGCGCCGAACGCCACCAACAGCCCGAACACCAACAGCAGCGCCAACAGCGGCTGCCGCGCGAAGGTCGAACTCACCACCAGAAACTCGCTCATGAAGATGCCGAGCGGCGGCAGCCCGGCGATCGCCACCACGCCGGCGACGAAACCCCAGCCCAGCGCCGGATGGCTCTCGGTGATGCCGCGGATTTCATCGATGGTCTGGGTGCCCTTGATCTGCGCGATGTGGCCGACCGCGAAGAAGATCGCCGACTTGGTCAGGCTGTGCATCACCATGTGCAAGAGACCTGCGAAATTCGCCAGCGGCCCGCCCATCCCGAACGCGAACACGATGATGCCCATGTGCTCGATCGACGAATAGGCGAACAGCCGTTTGATGTCGCGGCGGCGGTACAGCATGAAGGCGGCGAAGATCAGCGACGTAAGCCCCATCGTCACCATCAGCGTGCCCGGCGCCATCGCCTCGGGATTGGCGGTCATCAGCATCTTGAAGCGCAGCAGCGCGTACAGCGCCACGTTCAACAACAGCCCGGACAGCACCGCGGAGATCGGCGTCGGACCCTCGGCGTGGGCGTCCGGCAGCCAGGCGTGCAGTGGCGCCAGCCCGACCTTGGTGCCGTAGCCGAGAAACAGGAACACGAAGGCGACGTTGAGCAAGGCGGGATCGAACTGCGAGGCGCGCTCGATCAGCAGCGTCCAGATCATGGCGTCCTGGCCCTCGCCGATGATCGGGCGCGCCGCCATATAGACCAGGATGGTGCCGAACAGCGCAAAGGCGATGCCGACGCTGCCGAGGATGAAATATTTCCAGGCGGCTTCCAGCGCCGCCTCGGTGCGATAGATGCCGACCATCAGCACCGTGGTCAGCGTCGCGACTTCGACCGCCACCCACATCAGGCCGATATTGTTCGACATGAACGCCAGATTCATGCCGAACATCATGGTCTGGTACATCGCGTGGTAGAACCGCAGGTAAGCCGGGGTCAGCCGGCCGGTCTCCAACTCGTGGGCGATGTAGCTGGCGCTGAACAGGCTGGTGGTCAGCCCGACGAACGAATTCAGCACGATGAACACGATGTTGAGGTCGTCGACCAGCACATAGGGTCCCGGCGTCGGCCGCGGCAGGATCAGCAACGACACCGCGCAGACGAAGGTGGCCAGGCAAGCCACCACGTTGAGCCGCGCGGTCAGCCGATAGCCGGGCAACGCCGCCAGCAGCGCCGCGGCAAAGATCGGGATCAGCACCACGCCGAGCACCGGATTGAACCCGGGAAGCGTCATCGGCGTTCTCCGCGGGATTCGTCGAGCGCTGCGACGTCGACCGAATCGAAGCGTTCGCGGATCCGGAACAGGAAGATGCCGATCACGATGAAGGCGATCAGGATCGAGAACGCGACCGAGATTTCGACCACCAGCGGCATGCCCTTGGCGCCGGTGGCGGCCAGCACCAGGCCGTTTTCCAGCGACATGAAGCCGACCACCTGGGAGACCGCGTTGCGCCGCGTCACCATCACCAGCAGCCCGAGCAGCACCACGGAAAGCGCGAAGGCGAGGTCCTCGCGCGCCAGCGCGTCGGCCTCAGCGGTGACCCGCAGCATCAGCACCATCGACAGCGCCACCAGCCCCATGCCGGCCAGCATGGTCGGGCCGATGCCGACCGCGGTCTCGATGTCGCGGTGAATGCCGAGCTGGCGGATGATGCGATGCAGCGCCACCGGAATGATGATCGCCTTGAACACCAGCGCGATCGCCGCGGTGACGTAGAGATGCGGCGCGTCCTGGATCAGCGCCTGCCAGGCCACCGCCAATGACAACGTCACCGCGTGCAGCGCGAACACGTTGAGCAGCGACGACAGCCGGTCCTGATACAGCATCATGAAGCTGATCAGCACCAGGCCGCCGGCCAGCGAGTGTGAGATGTCGAACGACAGGCTGTGCATCACAAGCTCTTCGATACGAACAGCAGCAAGGTGCCGAGCAGACCCAACATCAAGGCGGCGCCGAGAAATTGCGGGACGCGGAACACCCGCATCTTGGCGGTCGCGGTCTCGAACACCGCCAGCAGGAAGCCGGCGACGGTTACTTTCAGCAGATACATCCCGGCGCCGATCACATAGGACAGCGGTCCGGCGCCGAACACCGCGATTTCCCAAGGAAAGAACAGGCAGCCGATCAGCGAGATATACAGCAGCAGCTTGAGAAACGCGCCGAATTCGATCAGCGCCAGGTGCCGGCCGGAATATTCCAGGATCATCGCCTCGTGCACCATGGTGAGCTCGAGGTGGGTGGAGGGATTGTCGACCGGGATGCGGGCGTTTTCCGCCAGCGCCACGATCACCAGCGCGATCATCGCCATGCCGAGCGAAACGCGCAGGCCCACCTGCGAGGAGGCGATGAAGTTGGCCACGGTGGAGAGTTGCGTCGAGCCCGCCACCAGCGCCACGCAGAACACGATCAACAGCATCGCCGGCTCCGCCAAGGCCGCGATCATCACCTCGCGGGAGGAGCCGAGCCCGCCGAACGCGGTGCCGACATCCATGCCGGCCAATGCCAAGAAGAACCGCGCGGTGCCGAGCAAGGCCACGATCACGATCAGATCGGCGGTCCAATTGAACAGCAGCCCGGTGGCGAAGGTCGGCACCAAGGCGGCGGCGACCCAGATCGCCGCGAAGGTGAGATAGGGCGTGGCGCGGAACAGCCAGGAGGCGTTGTCGGCCAGCACCACTTCCTTGCGCAGCAGCCGCAACAGGTCGCGATAGGGCTGGAAGATCGAGGCGCCCTTGCGGCGCATCAGCCGCGCCTTGACCTTGCGGATGAAGCCGGTGAGCAGCGGCGCCAGCAGGAACACCAAGAGCATCTGGATGCCCTGCACCAGGATGTCGGAGATCACGACCATATCGCGAGCACCAGCAACAGCGTCACCAGGGTGACGAACACCAGGCTGAGATAGCCGCGGATCGTCAACAGCTGCCAGCGATCGAGCCTGATCGCGGCGTAGTCCACCGCGCCGGCGATCCGGCCATACAGCCCTTCCCAGACCAGATCGTGAATCTCGACCGAGAACCGCGCCGGCGTCACCGCGCCCGGCGGCGGCATTTCGACGTGTTCGCGCGCGGCGAACAGCAGCGTGCCGAACACCCGGCGCAGCGGCTGCGCGAAACTGTCCGGCGAATATTGCGCCTGCGGCACCGCATCGGAAAAGCCGCAGCCCCAGGCCGGCGCCCGCCGCACCGCGTGCGAGGAAAACCGCCGGATCGCCAGATAGCCGAGCGACGCCGAGATCGCGATGAACGCCAGCACCAACAGGCCATTATAAGAGCCGCGGCGTTCCGCGATCGGGATGATCGACAGCCATGGCAAATGCGATTGCACGGCGAGGCGGCTGTCGAGGATCTGCTGCGTCACCGGCGACAGCGCATCGATCACCAGGCCGGGGAAGATGCCGGCCAGCAGGCACAGCGACGCCAGGATCACCATCGCGGCGAGCGAAAAGCGGTCGACCTCCTGGGCGTTCGCCGCCGCATCGCTACGCGGCCGGCTGAGGAAGCTGACGCCGTAGGCCTTGACGAAACACGCCGCCGCCAGCGCCGCGGCCAGCGCCAGCAGCGCGCCGATCGCCGGCACCATGATCTTCAGGCCCCATTGCGGCAGGCTGGGGCTGAGCAGCACCGCCTGAAACATCAGCCATTCCGAGACAAAGCCGTTGAACGGCGGCAGCGCCGAGATCGCGACGCAGCCGATCAGGAACACCACGCTGGTCACCGGCATGCGGTGGATCAGCCCGCCGAGCCTGTCCATGTCGCGCGCGCCGGTCGCCACCAGCACGGCGCCTGCGCCGAAGAACAAAAGGCTCTTGAACAGCGAATGGTTGAAAACATGGAACAGCGCCGCGGTGAACGCCAGCGACGCCGCCAGGGTCTGGCCGTTGGCCTGAAACGCCAGCGCCAGACCGAGGCAGACGAAGATGATGCCGATATTCTCGATCGTCGAATAGGCCAAGAGCCGCTTCAGGTCTTTTTCCAGCAGCGCATAGAGAATCCCCATCACCGCGGTGACGCCGCCGAGCGACAGCACCAGCACGCTGGCGGTCCAGTTCGGCGGGCCTAACAGATCGAACACCACGCGGATGAAGCCGTAGACCGCGACCTTGGTCATCACCCCGCTCATCAGCGCCGAGACGTGGCTCGGCGCCGCCGGATGCGCCAGCGGCAGCCAGACGTGCAGCGGCACCAGACCGGCTTTCGAGCCGGCGCCGAGCAGCATCAGGATCAGCACCAGCGTGGCTTCGGCCGGCGCATGCGGCATGGCGCGGATCGCCGCGAAGCCGTAGTCGCCGGCTGGCCCGGCCAGCAGGCCGAATGCCAACAGCAGCGCCAGCGTGCCGAAGCTCGCCATCAACAGATAGACATAGCCGGCGCGGGCGTTGCCGGGCTCGCGGTGATGCGTCATCACCAGCGCCCAGGACGCCAGCGACATGAACTCCCAGCACAACAGATAAGAGAACGCGTCGGCCGCCAGCACCACCAGGTTCATCCCGGCGAGAAACGCCGGAAAGAACGGCAGCACCCGCTGCGGCGCGGTTTCGTGTTGGCCGTAGCCGAGCGCATAGAGGCTGGCGACGGCGCCGCCGAGATTGACCACGCCGAGAAAGAACGCCGCCAGCGCGTCGAGCCGGAAATGCGCGCCGAGCCACGGCAGCCCGATCGGCAGCACCAGCTCGTCGGCGGCTGCCCCGGCGAACAGCCAGCGCAGCGCTCCGATCAGCGCGCCCGCGCAGACCAGCGTGGTCGCGCCATAAACCACGGCGGTGGCAGCGCGGGTTCGGCTCAGCGGCAGCGCAAGCACCGCAATGGCCAGCAGGGCCGCGACGCAAACGAGTTGCACGGCCACCGCGGCAATCACCGGCGCATCCTCGCGCCGCGGCACCTGCGATCGCTGGACCGGCAACACGACGCACCGCCGCCGACGTCCGCCCGCAACGGCGCACGCGCGTCAGATGCCGTCTTTTGGTCGCGACTCATGATGCATTTAACATGATATCTGATCTATTAAACATCTTCGGCGCCTTGAGGCGAATCCAACTTTCGTACCATGCCATCTTCTAGCCCGGCTTTCTTGCGTTGGCGCAACTCCGCGGAACCGGCCGGTTGAAAACCGCCTAAGGATCGGGCCGCCCGACCCAATGCGCTACTTAGGCGCGTGACCCGTCTCGCATGCAATCCGACGCAGGCGGTTTTTCATCACCCCGTCGCCGATCGATAAGCGCCCGCCCTCAACCGCTGACGCGGTCGTCGGGGTCGTCAGGTCGCGGCACGATGTTTGCGAACCATTCGCGATCGCCGCAGCCGCCGCTGCCACTTCATTTCGATACAGACGAGCGTTGATCGACAAGCCGGACCTCGACCTGTTGCGACACGCCGAGATCCAGGTCCAGCCGGGAGATTGACTGCAGCCGATGCCGATCCCCGAACGCGGCGGAGCGGATGCCGCCGGCGGCGGCGATGCGCGCCCATATCGAACTGGGGCACGCCGAATAGAACTCTACGCGGTGTCGGTGTAGCGCCGCGCCATCGACGTCGGATGGCGCGGCGCCACGCATTGCGGCCGGATAACGCTTCTTCGAAACCTCATCGCGCCGCCAATGATCATGGGCTCGTGTTCTGTCCGAAACACCGGAGCCGGTTGTCGGGTCATGCGCTCAGAACTTCTGCGGCCGGCGGATCCGGGTCGGCTGCTCGCACAACATCAAGGTCGAACAGTCGTCGTCGGATTCGCCGTCGCCGAGCGCGGCACCGCAATGGCGGCAGGCGCGGATTCTGGTCGCCGCCCCGGATCGGCGCAGCTGGTAGCCGACGAAGTCGACGACATTCTGCGCGGGCGTTGTTAGTTTCTCAACCATGGCTGTCCTCGCTCTTGAGGCAGCTTTATCGCAGCAACAGTTCTGTCAATTGTTCAGTCGAACGCTCAAATTTTACCGGTGATGACAACGGTTCTGGCGCACGCGACGCGGGTGCTAAGCGCGTGCGCTGCAACTATCCGAGGTGTTTGTGGAAGAAATCCGCGGCGCGGCCCCACGCCAGTTCGGCGGCTTCGCGATCGTGCACCGCGGCGCGCTGTTCGTTGACGAAGGCGTGGTCGGCCTCGTAGCGATAGAATTCCGCGGGCTTTCCCGCCGCCTTCAACCCGCTCTCGAAGCCATCGACCAGCGCCGGCGTGCACCAGTCGTCGCGGCTGGCGAAGTGGCCCTGCAGCGGAATCTTCACCTCGCCGGGCCGCGCGGCCTCGTCCGGCGGAATGCCGTAGAACGCCACCGCGGCGCCGAGTTCGGGGATCTTGCAGGCGCCGATGATCGTCACCGCCCCGCCCATGCAGAAACCGGTGAGACCGACCTTGGCGCCGTTGCGGCCGAGATAAAGTGCGGCGCCGCGCACCGTCTGCGTGGTGGCGTCGATGAAATCCAGCGAGCTCATCTCTTTGTTGGCGGCCTCGGTGTCGTGATACGGCACCACCACGCCGTTATAGAGGTCGGGCGCCAACGCATCGAAGCCGGCCAGCGCGAAGCGATCGGTCAGGCCCTTGATCTGCTCCGACAACCCCCACCATTCCTGGATCACCACCACGCCGGGGGCATTGCCCTGCGCGGCGTTGGCCAGATAGCCGTGCGCTTCCTTGCCGTCGGGACGCTTGAAAGTGACGCTGGTGCCCATGGTGTCCTCCGGATCGTCGCTGCGTTGATTGCCGCCGATTTTGACCGCTGCGGGCGCCGGATGCAATCGCCACCGAGCCGCGAGGGCGGCACAGCGCCCAACCCCTCATGGCCGGGCTCGTCGCGGCCATCCACGCCCACAGACAAGGCGGTCGATGTTTCCGTGGATGGCCGGGACGAGCCCGGCCATGACGTGGAGAGAGTATTTGATTTCCGAGACGCCGCTCGCGCAGCTGCCTGATAGTTCAGGCGTGCCTTCCGGGTGGCGGGTCTGCGCGAGGACAGGCCGGGCGGCCAATTCCAGCCAACAAAAAAGCCCCCGCAGGGGCTTTTCCGTTATCGCAGTGACCGCCGCTTAGTGCGCGTCGGCCCAGATCCGCTGTTTGGTGAAGTACAACAGGCCGGACAGGATCAACAGGAAGATCATCACCTGCAAGCCCATTCGCTTGCGGGCCTCGAGGTGCGGCTCCGCCGCCCACATCAGGAAGGCAGTGACGTCCTTGGCGTACTGATCGGCCGTCTGCGGCGTGTCATCTTGATAGCTGACCACGCCATCCATCAGCATCATCGGCATCTTGATCGTGTGGCCGGGGAAGTACCTGTTGTAATAGGAGCCGTCGGGAAGCGTGAAGCCCTCGGGCGGAGTCTCTTCGTAGCCGCGCAGCAGCGCCGCCACGTAGTTCGGGCCCTGCTCCTGGAACTGGGTGAACAGATCGAACAGGAACTGCGGGAAGCCGCGCTCATAGGACCGCGCCTTGGCGACCAGGGAGAGGTCCGGTGGCACGCCGCCGCCATTGGCAAAGCGTGCGGCCTGCTCGTTCGCATAGGGCGACGGGAACGGGTCGGCGAGCCGGCGCGGGCGATCGTACATTTCGCCGGAATCGTTCGGGCCGTCCTTGATGGTGGCTTCGGCGGCGAACGCCTTGGCCTGCTCGACGGTGAAGCCCGGTCCACCCGGCTCCGCCAGGTTGCGGTAGTGGACGTACTTCATCGAGTGACAGGTCGCGCAGACCTCCTTGTAGACCTGGTAGCCGCGCTGCAGCTGGGCGCGGTCGAACTTGCCGAACGGACCCGCGAACGACCATTCCAGCGACGCCGGGATATTTTCTCCGCCGGCCGCTTTGGCGCTTTGGGCACCGCCCATCACCAGCGCGCCCGCCAGACCCAGCACCATCGCGATCGAGGCCACGGCCTTGCCGGCGCCGTCGGACTTCGCCAGCACGTCCTCCGAAATCGAGTTCGGCAGCGGCAGGGTCTTTTCCATGCGCGACAGCATCGGCAACACCACCAGGAAGTAGGCGAAGTAGGCCGCGGTCAGGATGCGGGCCATGACGGTGTAGATGCCTTCCGCCGCCTGGCCGCCGAGCCAGCCGAGCAGGATGCAGACCACCACGAAGGCCCAGAAGAAGCGCTTGGCGAGCGGACGATAGCGCGACGACCGCACCTTCATGCTGTCCAGCCAGGGCAGGAACAGCAGCACGATGATCGCACCGAACATCGCCACGACGCCCAACAGCTTGTTCGGGATCGAGCGCAGGATCGCGTAGAACGGCAGGTAATACCATTCCGGCACGATGTGCGGCGGGGTCACGCCGGGATTGGCCGGGATGTAGTTATCGGCCTCGCCGAGATAGTTCGGCATGTAGAAGATGAACCAGGCGAAGAAGATCAGGAATACCGAGGCGGCGTACAAGTCCTTCATCGTCGCATAGGGCGTGAACGGCACGGTGTCCTTATCGGTCTTCGGTTCGACGCCGGTCGGGTTGTTCTGGCCGGTGACGTGAACCGCCCAGATGTGCAGCACGACCACGCCGATGATCACGAAAGGCAGCAGGTAGTGCAGCGAGAAGAACCGGTTCAGCGTCGGACTGCCGACCGAATAGCCGCCCCACAGCAACGTCACGATGCTGTCGCCGACCAACGGAATGGCCGAGAACAGGTTGGTGATGACGGTGGCACCCCAGAAGCTCATCTGCCCCCAGGGCAGCACGTAGCCCATGAAGCCGGTGGCCATCATCAGCAAATAGATGATCACGCCGAGGATCCACAGCACCTCGCGCGGCTCCTTGTATGACCCGTAATACAGGCCGCGGAACATGTGGACGTAGACCGCGATGAAGAACATCGAGGCGCCGGCGGCGTGAACGTTACGCAACAGCCAGCCGTAATTGACGTCGCGGACGATCGACTCGACGGAATCGAAGGCCATATCGGCGTGCGGCACGTAATGCATCGCCAGCACGATGCCGGTGACGATCTGAACCACCAGCATCATCGACAGGATGGCGCCGAACGTCCACCAATAGTTCAGGTTGCGCGGCGTCGGCCACGACACGAAGGAAGAATGAACGAAGCTCACGATCGGCAGGCGGTCTTCCAGCCACTTCATGACGCCGGGACGTGGCTGATAGGTCGAAGGTCCACTCATTGGTGCGATCCTGGAATTATTGCAGCGAGGCTGGGGGGAGGGCAGCGTCAGCCGATTTGGATTTTGCTGTCGGAGACGAACTGATAGGGCGGGACGGGCAGATTGGCCGGCGCCGGCCCCTGGCGAATGCGACCGGAGGAGTCGTATTGCGAACCGTGGCACGGGCAGAAGAAGCCGTCATACTTGCCTTCGTGCGCGATCGGAATGCAGCCGAGATGGGTGCAGATGCCGACCACGATCAGCCACTGCTCGTGACCTTCCTTGGTGCGGTCCTGATCGGAGGCCGGATCGGGCAGACTGGACAGCTGCACCGCGCGCGCTTCTTCGACCTGCTTCGGCGTGCGGTTCATGATGTAGATCGGCTGGCCGCGCCAGAACACCTTGATGTCCTGACCGACCGCGATCGGTGCCAGATCGACCTCGATCGGCGCGCCCGCGGCAATCGTCGAGGCATCCGGGTTCATCTGCGCGACCAACGGCCATACTGCAGCCGCGGCACCCACCGCAGCAACGGCGCCGGTGGCGATGTAAAGAAAATCACGGCGTGTCGGGTCCGACGAAGCCTCTGTGGTCACGATAAAAAGCCCTTTCTCGTCTCAAACCGGTCAAACCGCCCCCGCGGCAAGCATGATCAGTGCGACCAGGGGCGGCCAGGACATCCGCATCCCAAAGGAGCGGCAAAACGACCTCTTGAACCGCGCGCGCCTTTGGCACAGGCGGTCCAGAATCGTTCTATTGGCACCCTTGCCCGGAGAGCGCAAGCCCGCTATCGACCTAGTCCTAATACCTTGCACGAAAACTACGCAGCCCAATGATTGGTCTCAGATTTCGTGGCTGACGATGAAGGCGCAGGGCGGAATGCGGATCGCACTTTTCCAACCCGACATCCCGCAGAACACCGGAACTATCCTTCGGCTTTGTGCCTGCCTCAACGTCGAAGCCCATATTATCGAGCCTGCCGGCTTTCCGGTTTCCGATCGCCACTTTCGTCGCGCCGGGATGGACTATCTCGATCAGGTGACAATCATGAGGCATGATTGCTGGTCGAAATTCGAGCAGTGGCGCGCCGCGGCGGGATGCCGGCTGGTGTTGCTTACGACCAAAGGACTAACGCCCTATTTGGATTACCGCTATTCTGCGCGCGACGTGCTGCTGCTCGGGCGGGAATCCGCCGGGGTCCCCGACGACGTCGCCGCGGTCGCGGATGCGCGGCTGGTGATCCCGGTGCAGCCCGGGCTGCGTTCCCTCAACGTCGCGATGGCAGCGGCCATGGTTCTGGGCGAAGCGCTGCGCCAGACCGGATCGAACAGCGAGGCACCGCAACCGTGAGCTACGCCGTCAAAGAAATCTTTCTGACTCTGCAAGGCGAAGGCGCTCATGCCGGCCGTGCCGCGGTGTTTTGCCGCTTTGCCGGCTGCAATCTTTGGAGCGGGCGGGACTCTGACCGCGAGACCGCGAAGTGCCAATTCTGCGACACCGACTTCGTTGGAACCGACGGCACGCTCGGCGACCGCTACGCCTCGGCAGCGGAACTTGCCGCCGTCATCGCCTCGCAATGGACCGGCGACGACAAATTCCGCTACGTGGTATTAACCGGCGGAGAGCCGTTGCTGCAGCTCGATGCCAAACTCATTGCCGCGCTGCACGGCCGCGGCTTTGGCGTCGGCGTCGAGACCAACGGCACGCTGGCGCCGCCCGACGGCATCGATTGGCTCTGCGTCAGTCCGAAGGCCGGCGCCGATCTGGTGCTGCGGCGCGGCAATGAGCTGAAGCTGGTCTATCCGCAGCGCGGCGCCTTACCCGAACTGTTCGCCGATCTCGGCTTCGAACGATTCTCGTTGCAGCCGATGGATGGCGCCGAGGCGGCCGCCAACACCGCAAGCGCGATCGCCTATTGCCTGGCGCATCCGCAATGGCGGCTCAGCCTGCAGACCCACAAGACGCTCGGCATCAGGTAGCTGCGGCCTGCTCCACATCGCAGCGTCATTCCGGGGCGCGCGAGCGATAGCTTGCGCGAACCCGGCATCTCGCAACAGGCCCGTGCTTCCACCCGCTGCGAGATTCCGGGTTCGCTCGGCCTGCGGCCTCGCGCCCCGGAATGACGATCTTTTTGAGGGCGACATCGGAGGACGTGACGCCGCCGTGTTCGGCCTGTCATGACGAATCGCTAGGTTGACCTTGCCTAACAACCAACGCGAGGAGAGACTCATGGAACTAGCCCCGGGCGACGTCGTGATGTTGAAGTCGGGCGGTCATCCGCTGACCGTGGCCGAGGTCAAGGACGGCGCGGTGGTGTGCGTGTGGATGGGCGAAGAAGGCGATCTGTTCCGCGAGACGCTGCCACTGGCGGTGCTGGAACGCGCCGAGATGCTGGAGATCGAAGACGACGGCGGCGACGACGAGCCGTCCGACGAGAACGATGACGAGACCGACGACGAGGACGACGAGTTGGAGCGCAGCAAGGTCGCGTAACCTCGTGCCCTGCGGGCGGGGCAGCGCAAAAGCGCTGCTCCGCAGAACCGCGACCGTACCAAGGCAAGCGCCCGAGCCGGCGCCTCGGTCGCGTTCAGCGCAGCGCGGCCGACGCGACTAGAGCCGGTGGTCGCGGGCGAACCGCGCCACGGTCTGGTCGGCGATGCCGTTCAGCGCCGCCTCGTCGAGCGCGAAGTCGGACGCCAGCCAGGCGTCTTCGGCGAGCGCGATGATATGGCCGAGCGCCGGGCCTTGGGCGACGCCGCGGGCGATGAAATCCGCGGCCTTCAACGGAAACGCCGGCGCCTGCCAGCGCTGCGGCAGGGTCACCAGATCGAGCCACGGCGTCGGATCGGCGTCTTGCCCTGCCCGCGCCCAGGCCAACATCATGCGATCGTGGTAGCGCGCTTGGCCCAGCCGATACAGCCGCCGCTTCGCGGTGGCCTGGTCCATGCCGCGCAGCCGCCACCAGCGGTGCCCCATCGAATCCAGCCGCTTGCACTCCACATTCGACAGCCGCAGGCGCTGCGTCAGCCGCCGGGCGTCCTCGGTCACCGCGACTCCCAGCGCGCCGAGCCGGCGGATCGCGTCGGGCGCCAGATCGAGCCTGCGCTCCGCGGCGATCATCGCGGCGAACGGACCGTGGAACGCGACGCCGCCGAACACCCGCAGCAGCAGCCCGCCCTCGCCCATCGCCGCCACCGCGGCGCAGGCGCCGGGCGCCACCATCAGCTTCAGCATCTCCATCCGCATCCGTTCGGCGGACAGGCTCGCCAGCCCGTCGCGGCCGCGGATGCAGGCCAGAGAGCCGTCGCGGTCCGGCGCGCCCTCGCCATAGGCGGCGTGAATCCGGAAGAACCGCAGGATCCGCAGATAGTCCTCGGCGATGCGCTGGTCGGGATCGCCGATGAAGCGCACCCGCCGGGCCTCGACGTCGTCGAGCCCGCCGACGTAATCGTGCAGCGTGCCGTCGAGCGACACCGACAGCGCATTCATGGTGAAATCGCGGCGCTGCGCGTCGACCGCCCAATCCTCGCCGAACGCCACCTTGGCCTTGCGGCCGAAAGTCTCGACGTCCTCGCGCAGCGTGGTGATTTCGAACGGCTCGCCGTCGACAACCAGCGTCACCGTGCCGTGCTCGATGCCGGTCGGCACGCTCTTGATGCCGGCCTGTTGCGCGCGGCGCATCACCTCGTCGGGCAGCGCCGTGGTGGCGATGTCGATATCCCCGGTCGGCAGCCCGATCAGCAAGTTGCGCACCGCGCCGCCGACCACGCGCGCCTCGGCGCCATCGCCGTTGAGCAGCGCCAGCACCCTCGCCGCGGCGCCGGAATTCCACGGCGCATCCTCGAGCCTTCGCACCGAACTCACGTCCCGCCTCCGTTACTTCTCGTAGCCCGGCACCAGCCGGCCGTTTTCAATATGCGCGGGAACGTAGGTCGAATTCGGCGGCGCTCCGGAGTAATGCGCCAGCAACAATAGGCTGACGATGGTCAGGATCAGCGCGCCCAACGCCAGCTTGCCCAGCACGTGCAACGGCCACGAGGATTGCCGGAACACGCCAGAGCGGCTGCCCAGCAGGTAGATCGCGTAAATGGCGAACGGAATGAGAAAGATTCCGATTTCAGTCAGCACTGGACGAATCATGGCAGATAAACCCGCTCGTACAGCACCCGCAAGATTCCCGCGGTGGCACCCCAGATGTAGCGCTCGGCGAACGGCATGGCGTAGTAGCTGCGCGCGGCGCCGCGAAATTCCTTGCTGTGCAGCTGGTGGTTGGCCGGGTTCATCAGGAACGCCAGCGGCACCTCGAAGGCGTCGTCGACCTCCGCCTTGTTGATGCGCAGCTCGAAGCCCGGCCTGACCCGCGCCACCAGCGGCAGGATGCGAAAGCCGTAGCCGGTGGCGTAGAGATCGAGATAGCCGATCGGATCGACATAGCTGCGGTCGAGCCCGATCTCCTCCTCGGCCTCGCGCAGCGCGGCGTCGCGCGGCGAGGCGTCGACGGCGTCGATCTTGCCGCCGGGAAACGCGATCTGGCCGGCGTGGTCGGTGAGATGTGCCGCGCGCATCGTCAACAGCACGGTCGGCTCGGCGTGGTCGACCACGGCGATCAGCACGGCCGCAGGACGGACCGGCCGCTCCTGCGCGATGATCTGCCACATCCGGTCGGTTCCGGCATCGCCGCTGGGGGGCAAGATGCTAGGGTCGGTGAGAGCGGGCGGAACCTCGAAACCCAACCGTTGCCGGGCGCGGCCGAAGAATTCCTCCGAGTCGACCCCGACGACGCCAGGACCGGTCTCCAGCATAGGCTCGTTCAAAGCGCTCCCCTCACCTGCTCCGCGTCGGCCATCGCAAAATACGCGCCGCCGGAAGCAATCCCAAACATCGCACGGCCATCGACCACCCGCTCCTCGCCAATGTCAACCAGATCGTAATACAGCGCGCGGGTCACCTTAGCCCACAACTCGGCGCGGACGTGCAGATACGGCATCAGCCCGCCGTCGGCTGCGACTTCGAACCGCAGCCGATGCTCCCGGTCGCACGGCACCCAGTCGTCGACATTGGTGCGAAACCGCAGCAGCGGGCCATCGGCGCCGGCGTCCTTGACCATCTCGACGGCAAGGAACGGCGCGTCGTCGACCTGGATGCCGACCTTTTCCACCGGCGTCACGAGAAAGTGCTTGCCGTCCTCGCGCTTCAGAATCGTCGAGAACAATCGCACCAGCGCCGGCCGGCCGATCGGCGTGCCGAGATAAAACCAAGTGCCGTCGCTGGCGATTCGCATATCCAGGTCACCGCAGAACGGCGGGTTCCACAGATGCACCGGCGGCAGACCTTTGGCCGATTGGCCGACGCCGGTCGCCGCCGCAACCAAGCCGTCGAGATTTTGAATCGGGCTCTGCCCTTGCTTCGCCATGGTTACCTGACCTGCTGTCCAAGTTTGGCACGATTGCTGCAACTATCGAATAGCCTTAGCTTGTCGAATTCGAGCTTCGCATCTCAACTGCTTATCTGTCGCAGCTTTCGAATTCGAGGACCTAGAAAATTTACCAATCTCGCGGCTGTGGTTCGGAGGTTCTCGTGAGGATGCGCAGTGAGCTGAAGTGAACGTCCGATCCACATCACCAGGCTTGTCTAACTCTCCATATCGTGATGCGGTTCGCGGCTTTGAGGCCGCATAATGCGGTGAATGTTTAACAACGAATGCACGGCCTTCGCTGCTCGGCGGGTGACGAAGGTGGCACGACGCAGACGCTGCGTCGCACGCAAGGGAGTGACGGATGGCTGGCGCAGAGACTGTCGAGAAGCTGGAAGACGTGATCGTGCGCTCGGCCGAGCAGGTCGCGGGCGAAATCCGCGTCGCCAGGGACGCCATCGCGACCGTGATCTTCGGACAGGACAAGGTGGTTGAAAACACTTTGGTGACCATCCTGTCCGGCGGCCATGCGCTGTTGATCGGCGTGCCCGGTCTGGCCAAGACCAAGCTCGTCGAAACCCTCGGCACCACGCTCGGGTTAGATGCCAAGCGGATCCAGTTCACCCCCGATCTGATGCCGTCGGATATTCTCGGCGCCGAGGTGCTCGACGAAAGCGTCACCGGCAAGCGCTCGTTCCGCTTCATCTCCGGCCCGGTGTTCGCGCAGCTGCTGATGGCCGACGAGATCAACCGCGCCAGCCCGCGCACCCAGTCGGCGTTGCTGCAGGCGATGCAGGAGCAGCACATCACAGTGGCCGGCGCGCGGCACGATCTGCCGAAGCCGTTCCACGTGCTGGCGACGCAGAACCCGCTGGAGCAGGAAGGCACCTATCCGCTGCCGGAAGCCCAACTCGACCGCTTCCTGATGGAAATCGACGTCGACTATCCGGACCGCGACGCCGAGCGCCGCATCCTGTTCGAGACCACCGGCGCCGACGAGACGCTGGCCAAGGCGGCGATGAGCGCCGAGACGCTGATCACCGCGCAGCGGCTGGTGCGCCGGCTGCCGGTCGGCGATTCCGTGGTGGAGGCGATCCTCACTCTCGTCAGATCCGCGCGTCCCGGCCCCGACGGCGGCGCCACCGGCAAGCTGATCGCCTGGGGCCCCGGCCCGCGCGCCAGCCAATCCCTGATGCTCGCGGTGCGCGCCCGCGCGCTGCTCGACGGAAGGCTGGCGCCGTCGATCGACGACGTGCTCGATCTTGCTGAACCGATCCTGAAGCACCGCATGGCGCTGACCTTTGCGGCGCGCGCCGAAGGCACCACGATTCCCGAGGTGATCCGCCAGCTGAAATCGCGGATCGGTTGATGGCAGCAGCTGCCGAGCGCGATCCACCGGAAGTCCTCGCCCTGCGACGCGCCGACGGCGAAAGCCGGAGTCTCGCCGCGTCGTTGCCGCGGCTGATGCTGGAAGCCCGCCGGATCGCCGCCAATGTGATCCACGGCGTGCATGGCCGGCGCCGTGCCGGCGCCGGCGAGAGCTTTTGGCAATATCGACGCTTCGTTTCCGGCGAGCCGTCGCAGAATGTCGACTGGCGCCGCTCGGCGCGCGACGACCATTTGTACGTCCGCGAACAGGAGTGGGAAGCCGCGCACACCGTATGGCTGTGGCCGGACCGCTCGTTGTCGATGGCATTCGCCTCCAAGACCGCGCGCGACTCGAAGCTCGAACGGGCGCTGATCGTCAGTTTCGCGCTGGCGCAACTCTTGGTCGCCGGCGGCGAGCGCGTCGGCGTGCCCGGACTGATGAACCCGACCTCGAACAGCAATGTGATCGACAAGATGGCGCAGGCGATGCTGCACGACACCGGCACGCGCGCCAGCCTGCCGCCGTCCTTCGTGCCGGCGGCGCTGGCCGAAATCGTCGTGCTGTCGGATTGCTGGTCGCCGATCGCCGAGATCAAGACCATGCTGGCCGGGCTGTCGGCCTCCGGCGCCCATGGCACGCTGGTCCAGGTGGTCGACCCCGCCGAAGAGAGCTTTCCGTATTCCGGACGCGTCGAATTCGTCGACCCTGAGGGCGGCGAGATGATCACCGCCGGCCGCGCCGAGAAATGGGCGAGCGATTACGTGGCCCGCGTCGCCGCGCATCGCGACCAGATCCGCGCCGAGACCAATAAGCTCGACTGGCTGTTCTCCACCCACACCACCAGCCGTTCCGCCGCCGAACTGCTGCTGTTCCTGCACGCCGGCATGACGGTGACCAAGAACACCACGCCCGGCGTCAAAGTGGGACGCAGCGCATGATGGGTCTGCCGCTCGCTTTCGCCGAACCGCTGCTGCTGCTCGGCCTCGTCGCGTTGCCGGCGCTGTGGTGGCTGCTGCGGGTGATGCCGCCGCGGCCGCGCCGCGTCAGCTTCCCGCCGACCAAGCTCTTGTTCGAGATCGCCCCGAAGGAAGAGACGCCGTCGCGCACGCCGTGGTGGCTGACCGCGCTGCGGCTGCTCGCCGCCGCCTTGGTGATCTTTGCCGCAGCGGGGCCGATCTGGAATCCGCCGGGCGGCGCCGCCGGCTCCAACGCGCCGCTGGTCATCGTGCTGGACGACGGCTGGAGCGCCGCGGCGAGTTGGGACACCCGGCTGAAAGCAGCCGACGAATTGATCGCCAGTGCCGAAAGCGCGCGGCGCGGCGTGGCCTTGGTGCCGCTATCGGAGCCGAACCGCGATCCGACGCTGCTGCCGGCCGGAACCGCCCGCGTCGCGTTGCGCCAGATCGCGCCGAAACCCTATGCGGTGGAGCGGGTCGACACGCTGCCGACGCTGGAGCGCTTCCTCAAGAGCACCGGCGACGCCGAAATCGCCTGGCTGACCGATGGCGTCGACACCGGGCGCGGCCCTGACTTCACCGCCGGATTGGCCAAGGCGATCGGCGATCGCAGCCTGACCATCTTCGAGGGCGCCGCGCCCGCGCACGCGCTGGCGGCGGCCGAAAACGCCGCGGCGAAAATGACCGTCAAGGTGCTGCGCCCGGGCAGCGGCGGCAGCGAAGCCGGCACCGTGCGCGCGCTCGACGCCAAGGGCGCGCCGATCGGCGAAGCGCGCTTTGCGTTCGCCGCGCAGGACACCGAGACCGAAGCCGCGTTCGAACTGCCGGTGGAATTGCGCAACGACATCGCCCGGCTGGAGATCGCCGGCGAGCGCTCCGCCGGCGCCGTGCAGCTGCTCGACAAGCGCTGGCGGCGCCGCGCCATCGGCATCGTTTCCGGCGCCAGCAGCGACACCGCGCAGCCGCTGCTGGCCTCGACGTTTTATCTGACCCGCGCGCTGGCGCCGTTCGCCGACGTCCGGGTCGGCGAGCGCGGCGCGCCGCAGCTGGCGATCGCACAGTTTCTCGATCAGAAGCTGCCGATGATCGTGTTGGCCGACGTCGGCGCGCTGGCGCCGGAGATCCGCGAGCGCATCAGCGCCTGGATCGAGGCCGGCGGCGTGCTGGTGCGGTTCGCCGGGCCGCATCTGGCGCAGGCCGACGACGATCTGGTGCCGGTGAAGCTGCGCCGCGGCGGCCGCAGCCTCGGCGGCAGCCTGACCTGGGAGAAGCCGCAGCATCTCGCCTCGTTTGCCGCCGGCGGCCCGTTCGCCGGGCTCGCGGTGCCGGCCGACGTCACCGTCAATCGTCAAGTCTTGGCGGAGCCCGACGCGGTGCTCGCCACCAAGAGCTGGGCCTCGCTGGTCGACGGCACGCCGTTGGTCACCGGCGATCATCGCGGCAAGGGCCTGGTCGCGCTGTTCCACGTCAGCGCCGACATGCGCTGGTCCGACCTGCCGATGTCCGGCAGCTTCGTCGAAATGCTGCGGCGGATCGTCGATCTGTCGGGCTACACCGCAACGCCCGGCGCCGGCGTCGCCGGCGAACTCAATGCCGCCACCGTGGCGCCGCTGCGCACGCTCGATGGTTTCGGCGCGTTCGGGCCGCCGCCGTCGACCGCCAAGCCGATGCCGGCGGACTTCCGCGACCGCGCCTCGCTCGACCACCCGCCGGGATTCTACGGCCCGGCCGACGGCCCGCTCGCGGTCAACGCGCTGGCCGCCGCCGACCGCATCGCCGCGCTCGACACTGCGGGGCTGCGCGCCCGCCGCGCCGGCTATGCCACCGCCGAGCCGAGCGATCTGCGCGGCATCCTGCTGTCGACCGCGCTGGCGCTGTTCCTGGTCGACGCGGTCATCGTCGCACTGCTCGGCGGCAGCCTCGGCGCGCTGTTCCGCCGCCGTCGCGCCGCGTCGGCTGCGGCGTTGCTACTTGCCGCGGCTTTGGCCGCCGTAACGCTTTCGCCGTCGCCGAGCCAGGCGCAGAGCAATTCGCGCCCCGCCGCGCAGGGCGCCAAGCAAGCCCCCAAGCCGGCCGACACCGCGCCCGGCAATGACGACTTCGCCATCAAGGCGGTGAGTCAGACCCGGCTCGCTTATGTCGTCACCGGCAATGCGGACGTGGATTCCATCGTCAAGGCCGGGATGAGCGGGCTGTCGCTGTTCTTGGCGCAGCGCACCGCGCTGGAGGCCGGCGAGCCGGTCGGCATCGATCCGTTGCGCGACGAATTGGCATTCTTTCCGCTGATCTACTGGCCGGTGATCGCGGGTGCCCCGAAGCCGCCGCAGGACGCCATCAACCGCATCGACGCCTATATGAAGCAGGGCGGCACCGTGCTGTTCGACACCCGCGACGCGCTGGAAGCGCCGCCCGGCCCGAATGGCGAATCGCAGACCCCCGGCATGCTGACGCTGCGCAGCATCCTGTCCTCGCTGGATGTCCCCGAGCTCGAGCCGGTGCCGCGCGAGCACGTGTTGACCAAGACGTTCTATCTGTTGCGCGACTTCCCCGGCCGCTTCAATTCCGGGCAGACCTGGGTGGAGACGCTGCCGCGCGACGAGGACGACGACGCCGCGGCGCGGCCGGCCCGCGGCGGCGACGGCGTCTCGCCGATCATCATCACCTCGAACGATCTGGCCGGCGCCTGGGCAATGCGTTCGGACGGCCTGCCGATGCTGCCGCTGTCGCCGGGCGAACCGCGGCAGCGCGAATTCGCCTTCCGCGCCGGCGTCAACATCGTGATGTACACGCTGACCGGCAACTACAAGGCCGACCAGGTTCACGCCCCGGCGCTGATCGAACGGCTGGGGCAATGAGGATAGATTATCAGCGCAACGACCCGACGAACCGTCATGCTCGACGCAAAGATGCAGAGCTAGAGGTCCGTCATCCTGAGGTGCTCGCCGTCTTCGGCGAGCCTCGAAGGACGACGGACCGGATGTCCGGCGTCGAAATCCACAGCACCCGCAGCCCATCCTTCGAGGCGCGTCGCAACAGCTCCGCGCGCCTCAGGATGACGGCGATTGCGTTGCGGGCGCAGCAATGGCGGGATCGATAAATGCAATACGGCATCGCCTTCGCACCCCTCGTTCCCACGCTGGTGCTGTGGATCGCGCTCGGCGCAGCGCTGCTGATCGCAGCATTGCTGTTGATCGGCCGCACCCGCGGCGCGGTGATCCGGATCGCCGCATTGGCGCTGATCGTGCTGGCGCTGGCCAATCCGTCGTTCACCCGCGAGGAGCGCGAGCCGTTGTCGAGCGTCGCGGCCGTCGTCATCGACAAGAGCCCGAGCCAGAATTTCGGCACCCGCACCCAGCAGACCGCGCAGGCGCAGGAGGCGCTGGTCAACCGCCTGAAGCAGATTCCCGGCCTCGAGGTTCGCGTGGTCGAAGCCGGCCAGGCCGACGGCGAGACCGACGGCACCAAATTGTTCGGCGCGCTGTCGACCGCGTTGTCCGACGTGCCGACCGACCGCGTCGCCGGCGCCTTCCTGATCACCGACGGCCGGGTCCACGACGTGCCGGCCAATGCCGCGGCGCTCGGCTTTGCCGCCCCGGTGCACGCGCTGATCACCGGCCGCAAGGATGAGCGCGACCGCCGCATCGCCATCACCGCGGCGCCGCGGTTCGGCATCGTCGGGCAGACCCAGACCATCACCTACCGGCTCGACGACCAGGGCATCAGCAATGAACGCGCCCGCGTCGCGGTGCGCCGCGACGGCGAGACGCTGAGCGAGCGCACCGTACTCAGCGGCCAGACCGTCAGCGTCGATATCGAGATCAAGCACGCCGGCCCCAACATCGTCGAGATCGAGGCCTCGCCGATCGAGAACGAGTTGACGCTGGTCAACAACCGCGCCGTGGTGGCGATCGACGGCGTCCGCGACAAGCTGCGCGTGCTGTTGGTCTCCGGAGAGCCGCATGCCGGCGAGCGCACCTGGCGCAATCTGTTGAAATCCGACGCCAGCGTCGATCTGGTGCATTTCACCATTCTGCGGCCGCCGGAAAAGCAGGACGGCACCCCGATCAACGAACTGTCGCTGATCGCGTTTCCGACCCGCGAATTGTTCCAGCAGAAGATCAACGAGTTTCAGCTGATCATCTTCGATCGCTACGCCCGCCAGGGCGTGCTGCCGATTGCTTACTTTGACAACATCGCGCGCTATGTCAGGAACGGCGGCGCGGTGCTGGTCTCGGCCGGCCCCGACTACGCCTCGACCACCTCGATCTGGCGCACGCCCTTGGATAGCGTACTCCCGGCCGAGCCGGTCGGCGTCACCGAAAAACCGTTCTACGCGCATCTGTCGGATGCCGGCAAACGCCATCCGGTGACGCGAGGCCTGGAAGGCTCAGGCACCGAGCCGCCGCATTGGGCGAGGTTCTTCCGCACCGTGGACACCCGCAACGCCACCACGCCGCCGGTGATGACCGGCGCCGACGGCAAGCCGCTGCTGCTGCTGCAACGCTACGGCGAGGGCCGCGTCGCGTTGCTGCTCTCTGACCACATCTGGCTGTGGGCGCGCGGCTATGAGGGCGGCGGCCCGCACCTCGACCTGTTGCGGCGGATGTCGCACTGGCTGATGAAGCAACCGGATCTCGACGAAGAGGCGCTGCGGCTATCTCTGCAAGGCAAGGAGTTGCAAGTGACGCGGCAGACCATGGCGGACGCCGTGACGCCGGTCACTGTGACCTCGCCGTCCGGCAAGACCCGCGAGCTCACGCTCGCGGCCTCCGATCCCGGCGCCTGGCGCGGCCTCACCCCGGCCGACGAACTCGGACTGTGGCAGGCCACCGACGGCACGCTGAAGGCGCTGATCAATGTCGGCCCGCTCAACCCGAAGGAATTCTCCGAAGTCACCTCGACCACCGAGGTGCTGAAACCGCTGGCGCAGGCCAGCGGCGGGGATTCCCGTCGCGTCACCGACGGCGACAGCCTCGACATGCCGCGGATCGTGCCGGTGCATTCCTCCAGCGTGTTCCGCGGCGACGGCTGGATGGGGGTGCGGATGCGCGACGCCAGCGTGGTCACCGGGGTCGGCGTGCTGCCGATCTTCACCGGATTGATCGGGCTATTGCTGCTGCTCGGCGCCTTCGCGGCGACCTGGCTGCGCGAGGGGAAGTAACAAGTCTTCATCGAGAGAGACCTGGCGCCGCAAATCGGGTTTCGTGTCCCGGGCAAG
Organism: Rhodopseudomonas palustris BisB18; assembly: GCF_000013745.1. GTDB lineage: Bacteria > Pseudomonadota > Alphaproteobacteria > Rhizobiales > Xanthobacteraceae > Rhodopseudomonas_A > Rhodopseudomonas_A palustris_F. The sequence goes on along the minus strand of NC_007925.1, from coordinate 1,008,833 downwards.
GAGCAGCGCCCTTCGCGCTGCTCCGCAGAACCGGGACCGTTACGAATGCCGCGTTCCGTTACGGCCCCGGCTCTGCAGCTCACCACGCCGCTTCGCGGCGCGCTGCACTGCGTCCGGGGCACGCTTCCCTCTTCCGGCGACCAAGTCTGTCGCCAGGGCCGCGTACGCCCTACTTCCCCGCCTCCGCCTTGCGCTCGACGAAGGTCTTGCCGCCCTTCATCTTGTGCGCCAGCGGCGCCTCGTTGATCTGGATCACCACGGCATCGGCGTCGACGCCAAGATGCGTCACCAGCGCCTTGGTGATATCGCGCATCATCGCGGCCTTCTGCTCGTCGCTGCGACCTGCGGCCATGTTGATGGTGATCTCGGGCATTTCAAGTTGTCTCCGTTGTCGATGAGCCGCGCTGCGATGCGCGGTAGTGACTTAGCGCGCCTGCCATTGCCGCGCCACGCCGGCGAGATCGTCCGACACGGCGGCGCGGATCGCCGAGGGGGTGCGGGAAAACCGCGGCGCCGGCGCCGGCTGCAGCACCCCGTCATGGGAGACGAACGCCGCGCGCTCGGCCATGTGTGGATGAAGCGGCGCTTCCGACAGCGACAGTACCGGCGCAAAGCAAACGTCGGTGCCTTCCATGATCGCGCACCATTCGGCGCGGGTCTTGGTCTTGAACAGCTCGGCCATCTTGGCTTTCAGCGCCGGCCAGTCCTTCGGACTCATCTGCCGATCGAACGCCGGATCGTCGAGCCCAGCCAACCGGCGCAGCTCGGCATAGAACTGCGGCTCGATCGCACCCAAGGCGATGAACTCGCCGTCTTTGCATTGGTAAGTGCCGTAGAAATGCGCGCCGCCGTCCAACAGATTGCTCTCGCGGCCATCCTTCCAGCGCCCGGCGGCTGAGAGTTCGCAGAACAGCGACATCAGCGACGCCGCGCCGTCGCACATCGCCACGTCGACCACCTGGCCCTGGCCGGATGTCTTCGCCTCGAGCAGGGCTGCGAGCAGCCCAACCACCAGATACAGCGCGCCGCCGCCGTAATCTCCGACCAGATTGAGCGGCGGCACCGGTCTGTCGCGCTCGCCGATCGCGGCGAGCGCGCCGGTGAGCGCGATGTAGTTGATGTCGTGGCCGGCGGCCCCACTGAGCGGGCCGCTCTGGCCCCAGCCGGTCATCCGCGCATAAACCAGGCGCTTGTTGCGGGTGGTGACGACGTCGGGCCCGAGCCCGAGCCGTTCCATGACACCGGGCCGATAGCCCTCGATCAGCGCGTCGGCGCCGTCGCATAGCTTCAGCACCTCCGCTATGCAGGCCTTGTCCTTGAGGTCGGCTGTGATGCTGCGCCGGCCGCGCATCATCACGGTGCCGCGCAGCCCCATCTGCTGCTCGCCGCGGCTCAGCGTGACGACGTCGGCGCCCATGTCGGCCAGCATCATCGCGGCGAACGGCCCGGGGCCGAGCCCGGCGAATTCGACGATGCGAAGGCCGCTCAGCGGGCCGGAGGCGGCCGGGCGATCGCGCGCCGAACCGGATGCCGGCGGCGTCAAGGTCTCGGTCACGCGCGCGTTTCCATGGGCTCGCTCCTGCGGTTCGCGGCGTTCGCCGTTGGGGGGATTGTGCCGTCGGCCAAGCGCGCCGGCAAGCGCGACCTCGCCTGCGGAATTCCGTGCGCTGAAACGTCGCCGCACGAATCATCTTTGGACTGATTGAGTTCTGCACGGCCCGGCCTTATCCATAAGTGATGAGTTCGAAACACACCACGCGCCCCAACGTCTTGCCATGGCCGCCGATGCTGCTGGCCGGTGCCGCGGTGGGTGCGATCCTGCTCGGCGGCGCGCTGCCGCTGCCCGCCTTGCACGACGTTTCGATGGCTTGGCTGGGCGGCGCGGTGGTGCTGATCGGGATTGCGCTCGACGTCTGGGCGATCGTCACCATGCGGCGCGCCGACACCAACATCCTGCCGAACCGTGCCGCCGATCTGCTGGTGACCTGGGGACCGTTCCGCTACACCCGCAACCCGATTTACGTCGCCAATACCATCCTGCTGATCGGCATCGGCATCGCGGTCGGCAATTACTGGTTCATCCTGTGCGCCTTGATCTCGGCGGTGCTGGTCGACCGGCTGGCGATCCGCCGCGAGGAGCACCACCTCGCCGCGCGCTTTGGCGCCGACTGGATCGACTATTCGCAGCAGACCCCGCGCTGGCTGTTCTAAAATCCCAAGCCGTCATTCCGGGGCACGAGCCGCGTGAGCGGCGAGTGAGCCCGGAATCCATAACCACCGCAGGGGATATCGATTCCGGACTTGCTCGTTCTAACGAACTCGCAATCCGGAATGACAGCCGCTTGTGGGTTGGATGCTCAACCCAACCGAACTAGCGCCGCGCCTGAAAGAACTGCCGCAGCATTTGCGCCGAGCGGCTCTCGCCGAGCGCGGAATAAACCTCCGGGACGTGGTGGCAGGTCGGCTGTGCGAAGAACCGCACCCCGGACTCCACCGCGCCGCCTTTCGGATCGGCGGCGCCGTAATACAGCCGCCTGATCCGCGCGAACGAGATCGCCCCGGCGCACATCGTGCACGGCTCCAGCGTGACGTAGAGGTCGCAGCCGGACAAGCGTTCGCTGCCGAGCGCGGCTGCCGCCTGCCGGATCGCCAGGACCTCGGCATGAGCGGTCGGATCGCGGTCGGTCAAAGTGCGGTTTCCGGCGCTGGCGATCACCGCGTTGTTAAGCACGATGACGCATCCGATCGGCACTTCCCCGGCGTTTTGGGCGGTTTCGGCGGCTTTCAGCGCCAAATCCATGAAAGATGCTGCGGTCATGCCTCGTCTCAACCGAAAAACTCTGCTAGGACAAAACCATTCAGCAAAAGTGGATGCCGGTTTTGCGTGAGAATGCGCCTTGAACAAAGAGTGCGCGCTCCTGCGATCCCGTTGACGTCCCTGCCCGCCATTCCGGATATCGAAACGAGACCTTCATGCCCCGCGATAACGACAAAAACAACGGCCCCGCGCGCGGCCGGCGCGACCGCCCCTCGGGCGGCAAGGGCGCAGCCGGCCACAAGGGCCGCTCCGGCGCCGCGCGCGGCCCGGAAAAGAAATTCGCCAAGCGCGCCGGCGCCACCGACGGCGCGTTCGGCGGCGAGAAGAAAAGCTTCGGCAGCAAGCCCTATGCCGGCCCCGGCAAGCCCTATGCCGGCAAGCGCGAAGGCCCGCCGCCGCGACGCGACGACGACCGCGCGCCGCGCCGGGATTTTTCCGATGCGCCGCGTCCGCGTTTCAACAAGGATGACCGCCCCGCCCGCAGCGGCGGCGACCGGCCCGATCGCGGGCCGCGCAAGGAGTTCGGCGAGAAGCGCGCCTATGCGCCGCGCGAAGGCGGCGGCGAGAAGCGGCCCTACACGCCGCGCGGTGAAGGCGGCGGCGACAAGCGACCTTACAGTCCGCGGCCGCCGCGCGAGGGCGGCTACGAGAAACGCCCCTACACCCCGCGCGGCGATGCGCCGCGCGGCGAGCGTTCGAACTTCAACGATCGCGGCCCGCGGCAGGATCGCGGCGGCGATGCCCGCCCGGCGCGGTTCTCCGACAAGAAGTTCGGCGACAAGCGCCCCTACACCCCGCGCGAAGGCGGCGGCGAGAAACGACCCTATACGCCGCGCGGCGAAGGCGGCGGCGACAAGCGGCCGTATAGCCCGCGACCGTCGCGCGACGGCGATCGTCCGTTCAGCGCGCGGCCGCAAGGCGAGCGCAAATTCGGCGGCGAGAAAAAATTCGGCCGCGGCGCGCCGGATCGCGGCCCGCGCAAGGAGTTCGGCAGCCGGCCGGATCGCGGCGCCGATCGCGGCGAGGCCAAGCCGTGGCAGAAGCGCGACGCCTCCGCGCCGGATCACGTCGGCCGCAATGCGCGGCCCGCCCGCGACGGCGCGAGGAATTTCGACAGGCCGGATTTCGACAAGCCGCGGTTCGATCGCCCGCGCGAGGAAGGTTCCAGCGGGGAACGTCCCCGCTTCTCGCGGCCGCGCGAAGACCGTCCGAAGTTCGATCGTCCGCGCGAGGCGCGCAGCGCCTGGCAGGAGCATCCGCGCTCTGAGCCGAGCGAGGCCGGAGAGCGGCCGCGCCGCGACAACGAAGACGACAGCAAGGTGTTTGCCAAGCGGCCGGCGTTCGGCGGCCGCGGCGCGTTTCGCGAGCGCAAGCCGGACGAGCGCCGTCCGCCGCGCCCGCCGGCGCCGAAGAAGGCCGGCGAACGGATCGCCAAGGTGGTGTCGCGCGCTGGCCTTTGCTCGCGCCGCGACGCCGAGGAGTGGGTCACGCAGGGCCGCGTCGCGGTCAACGGCCGCATCATCAATTCGCCGGCGCTGGACGTGACGACCCGCGACGTCATCACCGTCGACGGCAAGCCGTTGCCGCTGCCGGAGCGCACGCGCCTCTTCATGTATCACAAGCCGCGCGGGCTGATGACCACCCACGCCGATCCGGAAGGCCGGCCGACCGTGTTCGACCATCTGCCGGACGGCCTGCCGCGGCTGATCTCGATCGGCCGGCTGGATTTCAACACCGAGGGCCTGCTGCTGCTCACCAATGACGGTGGCCTCGCCCGCACGCTGGAATTGCCCGACACCGGCTGGCTCAGGCGCTACCGCGTCCGCGCCCATGGCGAGGTGACGCAGGGCCAGCTCGACGAGCTGAAGAAGGGCGTCGAGGTTGACGGCGTGAAATACGGCTCGATCGACGCCACGCTGGAGCGCGACCAGGGCGCCAATGTCTGGCTGGTGTTCGCGATCCGCGAAGGCAAGAACCGCGAAGTCCGCAACGTCTTGGCGCATCTCGGGCTCGAGGTGAACCGGCTGATCCGGGTCTCCTACGGCCCGTTCCAGCTCGGCGAGCTGGAAGAAGGCCAGGTCGAGGAGGTAAAGACGCGGGTGTTGCGCGAACAGCTCGGCGAGAAGATCGCCGCCGCCTCCGGCGCTGACTTTGCAAGGCAGATTCCCAGCAAGGGCGACGTCGATCTCGATCCGGTGGTGGTGAAGAAGCCGGTCTACAAGCGCGGCACCGTGGAGGACCGCAAGGGCCGCCGCGTGCTGGTGCAGCGCACCGGCAGCGAGGAAGCCCGCGCCCGCAACGAGGCCGAAGCCAACGGCTACGGCCCGCCGCGCCGCCCGACCCGCGGCTACAAGGGCAAGCGCGACCTCAAGCCGCGCGACGAGTGAGACGAGACGTGAGTAGCCTAAGCGTCAGTAGCGCTCGCCACAGCTCCGGCGTCATCCTGAGGAGCCCGGCGAAGCGCAGCGAAGCCGGGCGTCTCGAAGGATGGCCGCGCGCATCTTCGCCGGTTGCTACCCCCACCCCCGACCCCTCCCCACAAGGGGGAGGGGAGCGCGCTGCCGGTGCCGCAAGGTCGCGGCAAGAAGCGCTCCGTCAGCAGGCGATAGTCTAATGCGCGTGGTGGGCGGACGGCTGAAGGGGCGCAACATCGCGTCGCCGACATCGCGCGACATCCGGCCGACGCAGGACCGCCTGCGCGAGTCGCTGTTCAACATCCTGATGCACGCCTACGGCAATCCGATGCTGGATGCCCGCGTGCTCGACCTGTTCGCCGGCACCGGCGCGCTTGGCATCGAGGCGGTGTCGCGCGGCGCCAAATTCGCGCTGTTCGTCGACAACGGCGCCGAGGCTAGAGCGCTGCTGCGCAACAACGTCGAGGCGCTGGGCCTCGGCGGCGTCACCAAGGTCTATCGCCGCGACGCCGGCAATCTCGGCCCGGCGCATCCGGTCGAACCGTTCGCGCTGGTGTTCTGCGATCCGCCCTACCGCATGAAGCTCGCCGAGAAGGCGCTGATCTCACTGCGCGACGGCTGCTGGCTGATCCCGGACGCGCTGGTGGTGGTCGAAGAGGCCAAGGACGCGGCGTTCGCGGCGCCCGCCGGCTTCGACGAACTCGAACGCCGCGCTTATGACGACACCGAATTCACGCTGCTGCGGTTCGGGGCGAAAGCGGTCTGACCGCAATCAGCTAATTATCCCTGCTACGATTCAAGTCGTAATGCCGTGTTGGCCGATGCGCCGCCGCGTCGGCAGCGCGCTCCCCTCCCCCTTGCGGGGAGGGGTTGGGGGTGGGGGTGCTAAAAGGCAAGGCGGTCGCTTGGGGGCCCCCCTCCCCGACCCTCCCCCGCAAGGGGGGAGGGAGCAGAACGGCCGCGTCGCGAATTCGCCGCGCAAAAAATAGCCGGAGAACTTAAGTCAGATCCGCAGCCGCGATCCAGAACACCTCGGCCTCGGACTCCTCGGTGTCGAGCCACAATAGCGGCAAATCGGGGAACGCCGCGTCGATGTTGTCGCGGCCGCGGCCGATCTCGCACAATAGCCCGCCCGTCGGGGTGAGGTGCTGCTTCGCCTCGGCGAGAATCCGCCGCACGATGTCGAGCCCGTCCTCGCCGCCAAAGAACGCCAGCTCCGGCTCGGCGCGGCATTCCTCCGGCAGATCGGCCATGCCCTGCGCATCGACATAAGGCGGGTTGGAGATGATCAGGTCGTAGCGGGTGTCGCCGAGCGGCTTGAACAGATCGCCTTGATACAGCGTCACGCGATCCTCGAGCTCGTAGATGTCGATATTCTCCGCGGCGACTTCCAGCGCGTCCGGCGAGGCGTCGACGGCGTCGATCCGGGCATTGGGAAAGCGCTGGCTCGCCAGCACCGCGAGGCAGCCGGAGCCGGTGCACAGATCGAGCACGCTTTCCACCGCCTCGGGATCGCCGATCAGCGAACCGTCCTCGCCGTCGAAATGCGAGCCGAGCAGTTCGCCGATGAACGAGCGCGGCACGATCACCCGCTCGTCGACATAGAACGGCAGGCCGAGCATGTAGGCCTTGTTGACCAGATAGGCTGCGGGCAGCCGCGTCGTCACCCGGCGATGGATCACCTCGAGGATCTGCTCGCCCTCGGCTGCGGTGACCCGCGCGGCGGCAAACTCCTCGAAACGCTCGGGGTGCAGATACAGCGTGTCGCAGACCAGGAACGCTGCTTCCGACACCGGATCGGTGGTGCCGTGCGCGAACGCCAGATTGGCTTCGGCAAAACGGCTGACCGCATAGCGGACGTAATCGAACAGGGTCTGCAATTCACCCGGCGCGATCTTGGCAAATGGCGACTGCGGCGTGGCCGGGGGGGTCGCCGCCGGCTTGGCTTTGGATGTCGGTTTGGGCTTGCCGGCCGCCTTGCTCGCGGTCTTGCTCGCGGTCTTGGCCTTGGATGCCGCCTTGGCGGTGGGCTTGGTCTTGGTTGTGGTCTTGGTTGTGGTCTTGGCCTTGGTCGTCGCCTTGGCCTTTGTCGTCTTCGCCATCAAGTTTTGTCCCAGCGGGCTGCTGCCGCGTCATCGTGTTGTTGAGCGGCGACCCAATCGGAGCCGTCGGCTTTTTCCTCGCGCTTCCAGAACGGCGCGTGAGCTTTCAGATAATCCATCAGGAATTCGGCGGCCTGGAACGCGGCCTGGCGGTGCGCCGAGGCGGTCAGCACCATCATGATGTTGTCGCCCGGCGTCAGCCGGCCGACGCGGTGGATCACGGTGACGCCGGTGAGTGGCCAGCGCGCGCAGGCTTCATGGGCGTGGCGCTCGATCTCGGCCTCGGCCATGCCGGGGTAATGCTCCAGCGTCATCGCCGCGAGGCCGCCGTCGCCGCGGCAGATGCCGCTGAACGACACCACCGCGCCGATGTCGGTGCGGCTGGCGGTCAATGCCGTAATCTCCTGCGCGAGGTCGAAATCGGCGTGCTGGATCCGAATGGTGACGGGAGCGCTCATCGAGGACTAACCGCCGGTCATCGGCGGGAACAGCGCCACTTCGTGGGCGCCGGCGATCAGCGTCTCCGGCTTGACGTGGGTCTGGTCGATCGCGGCGCGGATCACGCCGGGCTTCTCGAACGCGTAGGCATAGGTCTCGCCGCGGCCGGCCAGCCAGCCGATCAGTTCGCCTACGGTACGAACGCTGTCCGGCGGCTCCAGGGTCTCTTCGGCGACGCCGATGCGCTCGCGCACCCAGGCGAAATATTTCAGCTTCATGCCGCGTCCTCTTCGATGAGATGATGAATGCCGGCGCGGAAATAGTCGTAGCCGGTGTACATCGTGATCAGCGCCGAGATCCACAGCAGCAACAGCCCGATCTGGGTGTTGAACGGCAGCACCTGATCGCCGGCCTCGCCGGCCAGCAGGAAGCCGATCGCGATCAGCTGAATGGTGGTCTTCCATTTCGCCAGCCGCGTCACCGGGACGCTGACCCGCAAGGCGGCGAGATATTCGCGCAGGCCCGAGACCAGGATCTCGCGGCACAGGATCACGATCGCCGCCCACAGCGTCCAGCCGTGGATGATGCCGTCGGCCGCCAGCATCAACAGGCAGGAGGCGACCAACAGCTTGTCGGCGATCGGATCGAGCATGCGGCCGAACGCCGAATGCTGATCCCAGATCCGCGCGTAGTAGCCGTCGAGAAAATCGGTGACCGCGGCCATCACGAACACCGCCAACGCCACCCAGCGCAACCACAGCGGGCCGTACATGATCGATTGCGCGAAAACGCACCCGACTACCACCGGGATCGCGGCGATCCGGGCGAAGGTCAACAGGTTCGGAAGCGAGTAGGTATGCTTCGCGGTGGTTCTGGTGGAAACGCTGTTCATCCGCCTTACCAATACTGCCCAAGCTTGAAGGTCAACCACTCCCCGACCCAAAAGGTGAGGACCCGGCGCGCGCCGGTTTTAGTCCGATCCGGGCACAATCCCTAGCCCGGTTGGGGGTGGAAATAATCGAAAATCCGTTTGGCGCTTTCGGCGCTGATGCCCGGAACCTTGCCGAGGTCGCCGAGCGAGGCGCGTTCGATCTCTTTCAAGGTCCCGAAGTGGTGCAGCAAAGCACGTTTGCGTGACGGCCCAATGCCGGGAATCTCCTGCAACCCGGCCTCGCGAATATCCTTCTTGCGCAGCTTGCGATGCGACCCGATCACGAAGCGGTGCGCCTCGTCGCGCAGCCGCTGGATAAAATACAGCACCGGATCGCGCGGCTCCAGCTTGATCGGCAACCGATCCGGCATGAACAGGGTTTCGCGCCCGGCGTCGCGGTCCGGCCCCTTGGCCACCGCCATCAAAGTCACGGTCGACAGCCCCAACGCCTGAAAGATCTCCTGAACCGCGTTGAGCTGGCCGCGGCCGCCGTCGATGATCACCAGATCCGGCCATTGCGGCACCTCGTCGTCGGGCTTCGGCTTTCCCGCCTCGGCCTCCGGCGGCGGCGCCAGCAGCCGCTTGAAGCGGCGCTCCAAGACCTCGCGCATCATGCCGTAATCGTCGCCCGGGGTAATGCCCTCGGAGCGGATGTTGAACTTGCGGTACTGGTTCTTGATGAAACCGTCCGGCCCCGCGACGATCATCGCGCCGACCGCGTTGGTGCCCTGGATGTGGCTGTTGTCGTAAACCTCGATGCGCTTCGGCGTATGCGGCAGCTTGAGCGTGGTGACCAGGCCCTGCAGCAGCCGGGTTTGCGTCGCGGTATCGGCGAGCTTGCGGCCCAGCGCCTCGCGCGCATTGGTCAGCGCGTGGCCGACCAGTTCCTTCTTCTCGCCGCGCTGCGGGGTGAGAATTTCCACCTTGTGGCCGGACTTGATGCACAGCGCCTCGGCCAGCAATTCGCATTCCTCGATTCGGTGCGACAGCAGGATCTGCTTCGGCGGCGCCTTGTCGTCGTAGAACTGCGCCAGGAACGCGGCCAGCACCTCCTCGACCGTGAACGTCTTTTCGGCGCGCGGGAAATACGCCCGGTTGCCCCAGTTCTGCCCGGTGCGGAAGAAGAACACCTCGACGCAGAAGTAACCGCCCTCCTGGTGGATGGCGAACACGTCGGCTTCTTCCACGGTGCGCGGATTGATGCCCTGCTGCGACTGGATCGCCGACAACGCGGCGAGGCGATCGCGGTACAACGCGGCGGTTTCGAACTCGAGCTCGGCCGACGCCTTCTCCATCTCGCCGGCGAGTTCCTGCTTCACCAGCCGGCTGCGGCCGGAGAGGAAGTCGGTCGCCTCGCGCACCAGCGCGGTGTAGCCGGGAAAATCGATCTCGCCGGTGCAGGGGCCGGCGCAGCGCTTGATCTGGTACAACAGGCACGGCCGGGTCCGGCTCTCGAAGAACGCGTCGGTGCAGGAGCGCATCAGGAACGCGCGCTGCAGCGCGGTGATGGTGCGGTTGACGGAGCCCACCGAAGCGAACGGCCCGAAATAGCGCCCGGGACGCGACTGCGCGCCGCGATGCTTGATGATCTGCGGCGCCCAATGGTCGCCGGTGATCAGGATGTAGGGAAACGACTTGTCGTCGCGCAACAGCACGTTGAAGCGCGGCCGCAGCTGCTTGATCAGATTGGCTTCGAGCAGCAGCGCCTCGGTCTCGGTGGCGGTGGAGATGATCTCGACGCTGACGGTGGCGGCGATCATCCGCGAGATCCGCACCACATGGCCGGTCGGCCGCGCGTAAGACGCCAGCCGCTTCTTCACGTTCTTGGCCTTGCCGACATAGAGCACGTCGGAGGCGGCGTTCAGCATCCGGTAGACGCCGGGCGAGGTCGGAGCGAGCCGCACCGCCTGCGCGATTGCCGAGCGGCCAATGGCGAGCGGCCCCGCCGCCACCTCGTCGCCGGCCTCCTCGGGAACCTGCGGCAGAACCGGCTCGTCGTCGTCCTCGGCAGCGAGGCTTGCGGTCGCGGCATCGACGTCAGCGGCGGGTTCGACCGCGTCCTGCGACGGCTGCGGCGTCGCGCCCGCGGCGCCGGCGGCGCGTTCGGGTTCCGCCGCGGCGTCGGCCGCGACCTCGGGGGTGTCGGTGGGGTGTTGAATCATCCGGCCAAATTTAGGCCTTCGCGGCCGCGACTGCCAGCGCGCAGCACCACGGCGGAACGGCCGCGGCGGCCGGCAGAGCGCAAAAGTAAGGATCTCTTAAACATCAATACTGGTCGATACCGGGGTCGCGCGGCGCTTTAACAACCGCTTAACTTAAAACTCTCGATAAATCTTAGCGGTAAAAGAGAGCATTCCGTAACCATCCGGGTCTTCTTTGCCCGTCGGTTGTCCCACGCCCGACGCAGCGTCAAGGAGTGTCGAGATGAGCAAGATTGCGATTGCGACGGCGGCCGTGCTGGCCGCGGGCCTGAGTTCGGCGCAAGCGGCGGATCTGCCCTACGGCGGCTCGCGCGCGCCCTACACGGTGTATCAGCCGCTCAACGCCCATAGCTGGGCCGGCCCCTATCTCGGCGGCAACCTGGGTTATGCCTGGGGCGACGTCCACAACAGCGCGACCGAGCCGTCGGGCGTCGCCGGCGGCGTGCAGGCCGGCTACAATTGGCAGTCGGGGCAATTCGTCTACGGCCTCGAAGGCGATATCGCGATCACCGGCGCGGACGATACGTTCGCGTCCTGGAAGTTCTCCAACCCGTGGTTCGGGACGGTGCGCGGCCGGGCCGGCTACAGCTTCGACAACCTGCTGGTCTACGCCACCGGCGGTCTTGCCTTCGGCGAACTGAAGGGCGAGCGCTTCGGCCAGTCGAATTCCAGCACCAATGCCGGCTGGACCATCGGCGCCGGCGCCGAATTCGGCCTGAACCAGAATTGGAGCGCCAAGGTCGAGTATCTCTATGTCGATCTCGGCGGAAGCAATTTCAGCATCACCGGCGTGCAGAACAGCTATCAGTTCGGCATCCTGCGGGTCGGCGTCAACTACCACTTCTAACAACAACCCTTCGCGACAAGAAAACAACCTGAAGCGAACTCCCGGCCGTTCTGCGGCCGGGATTTTTTTGTGCGGCGAGCGCAGTAATACTCGGCGAACGGACGGCTACTGCGCAGCAGACTTTGCCGTTGAATTGGCGGCGGCGCCGCATCGCCGCCGCCATCCCGAGGCGGCGCTTTGACGACGCCCCGCGTCGTCAAAGCGCCCTGGAAGGATGGGCTGCAAGTACGTACCCGGATCCGTCATCCTTGGATCGTCATCCTTCGAGACGCCCGGCTTCGCCCTGCGGGCTTCGCCGAGCTCCTCAGGATGACGGCTACGCGTTTCAGGACAGCACCAGATTGACCGCCTTGGGGCCCTTGCCCTTCTTGTCCGGCTCGACTTCGAAGCTGATCCGCTGCCCTTCGATCAGGTCCTTCAACCCGGCGCGCTCCACCGCGGTGATGTGCACGAACACGTCGCGGCCGCCGTCGTCCGGCTTGATGAATCCGTAGCCGCGCTCACCGTTGAAGAACTTGACCGTTCCCGTCATCGCCATCGGGAAACTCCCTTCCCCCGCATTGCTTTCCCCGCCGCGCGCGCGCGGCGGCTCGACCGGTCATTGCGCTGTTCGGAAAGCTGGGCCGTGCGAGCGGGGCAGAGCTGTCGCCTGCCGGTTCAAAAGCGCCCTCGGGCCGTATCACTCCGCCGCCCCCATTTGCGGAAGCGGAACGTCAAGCCAGTCCAATAGTCGTAAGCATAATACGGTTCATTGCGGGTTGCCTACCATCAGTTGCGACTTTTCGCATCTGACCGTGATACCTGCTCAAGGCTTAGCCACTTATGGCTTGGTCACTCAAGGCTGGTCACTTAAGGTTTGGCCACTTAGGGCTTGGCCACTTCCAGCCTGAACCGGCCGGCGCCGCCGAGGCCGAGCGGCTTTTCCAGCTCGGGCAGGATGATTTTCAGCTCGGCCGCCAGCGTCCAGGGCGGGTTGACGATCAACAGCCCGGTCGACACCAGCCCGGCCTCGGCGCTCTGCGGCGCGATGCTGAACTCCAGCCGCAGGCAGCTGCCCGGGGTCGGCGCCTGGCTCGCCACCTCGGCGACATGGCGGGCCAGCGCGTCGGTCGCCCGCCGGCTTTTCACCGGATACCAGATCAGATAGCAGCCGCTCGGCCATTTCGCGAAGGCGGCGGAAAACCCATCCGCGACCTGCTCGAACTCGTCCTTGCGCTCATAGGGCGGGTCGATCAGCACCAGCCCGCGGCGCTCCTTCGGCGGCACGAAGGCCGGCAGGCCGACCCAGCCGTCGAGATCGACCACCTTGGCCTGGGTGTCGCGGTGCAGCGCCTTGATCAGCCGCTTGCGCGCGGTGAGTTCGACCTCGCAGGCCACCAGGCTGTCCTGCGGCCGCAGCAACGCCCGGGCGATCAAGGGCGAGCCCGGATAGGTGGTCAGTTCGCGCTGCGGGTTGAAGGCGCGGACGATGTCGAGGTAGGGCGCCACCAGCGGCGCGGCCTTCTCGGAGAACCGCGCCTGCATGATCCGGGCGATCCCGGTCAGCCATTCGCCGCTGCGGCTGGCCTCGTCGCCGGCGAGGTCATAGACCCCGGCGCCGGCATGGCTGTCGATGACCCGGAACGGCGCGGGTTTTTCCTGCAGATAGGTCAGGATACGCACCAGCACGAGGTGCTTGATGACGTCGGCGAAACTTCCGGCATGGAAGGCGTGGCGGTAATTCATGGCGAAGCAGTAGCGCGGTTTCCGCGACCGGGGAAACCGGTTTTGCGGCCGATCAGCCGTCAAACCGCGATCCGCTCGGTTTTTCAGGGCCACGGCCGGCTTGGAGCCAGCCGCATTGACGGAAAATTAGGCTTGTTTCAGCTGCGTGGCATTGGCAGCAGGGCCGCACCAGACCGATCCAGCTGCCCCCCGGCCGACGCCCGCGCCGCGCGCCGCAGCTGCAACGGTGTCGGGGGGTTAACGGGCTGTTTAACCACCGGTGCTAGTTCTTACGTCTGAAGGAAGGCAAGTCGTTCTCAGGTCTTGTCTTCAGGTGTGTCGGCCTGACCGGCAGTTGTTCATTGATTTCGACGCACCTTCGTCGTGCGCGGTGGGAGTTCAAGATGGCGGTCGATCTGTCGATGACGGTTCTGGTGGTCGATGACTACAACACCATGATCCGCATCATTCGCAATCTGCTCAAGCAGCTCGGCTTCCAGGACATCGACGACGCCAGCGACGGCTCGGCGGCGCTGGCCAAGATGCGCACCAAGAAATACGGCCTGGTGATCTCGGATTGGAACATGGAGCCGATGACCGGCTACGACCTGCTCAAGGAAGTCCGCGCCGATCCCAACCTGGCGATGACCCCGTTCATCATGATCACCGCGGAATCCAAGACCGAGAACGTGATCGCCGCCAAGAAGGCCGGCGTCAACAACTACATCGTCAAGCCGTTCAACGCCGCGACGCTGAAGACCAAGATCGAAGCCGTGTTCCCGGATCACGTGCCGGCGTAAAACTCTGGAAGCTCGCCGCACATGCGGCGATTCTGTCCGTCACTTCGCTCACCACGTCATGGCCGCGCTCGTCGCGGCCATCCACGCCCACACGGGAGGCCTTGCCTGTTTCCGTGGATGGCCGGGACAAGCCCGGCCATGACGCGGAGAGGTCGGTGACTTTCGCAACGTCACCGGTGCAGAGCCGGCTCCCATGAGGAAGTAGGGCCTGCGTGGCTTGGCCGCGCCCTACCAGCGCAATTCGCGAGTCAGCGCCCGCGGCGGGTGGCCGAACAATTCGCGCACCTGCAAGGCATCCAGCCCGTCGAGACCCTCGAACGCCGCGGCGTGAATCCCGCGGGTGACGAACAGGCAGTCGATGCCGAAGCGCTGCGCGCCGGCGAGATCGGTGCGCACCGAATCGCCGATCGCCAGCACCCGGTCGAGCGGCACCGGGGCTCCGCGTAACGCCTGCGCGATCGCCAGAGCGCGCTGGTAGATCGGCCGGTGCGGCTTGCCGTAGAAGATCACCTCGCCGCCGAGCTCGCGATACAATTCGGCGATCGCGCCGGCGCAATACACCAGCCGGTCGCCGCGCTCCACCACGATGTCGGGATTGGCGCAGACCAGCGGCAGCTTGCGCGCCAGCGCCTCTCCCATCATCACCCGATAGTCCTCGGCGGATTCGGTCTCGTCGTCGAACGGGCCGGTGCAGACGATGTAGTCGGCCTGATCGAGCGGCGCGAACACCGCATCGAGCCCGCGATAGATCGAGTTGTCGCGCTCCGGGCCGAGCCAGAACACCGACTGGCCGTTGCGCGCGGCGACGTAATTCCGCGTCAGGTCGCCGGACGAGACGATCGCATCATAGTTGTCGTCGGCGACGCCGAGCTTGCGCAGCTGCCGCTGCACCGAATCCGCCGGGCGCGGCGCGTTGGTGATCAGGATCACCGTGCGGCCCTGGTCGCGCGCGGTCTTCAAGGCCGCGCAGGCGTCCGGGAAGGACTCCAGCCCGTTGTGCACGACGCCCCAGATATCGCTGAGCACGACGTCGACGTCGGCCACCAGCTCGCTCAGATGCTCGACAAAACGCAAGATTGTCATCGGCTGCTGCGCCGCTCAGTTCGGGCTGGCGGAGCGGCGCACCAGCGCGGCGTTGCCGGTGACGCGCTTGGGATCGATCCGGCCGATCTCGGTGCGTGAGGCCTTGGTGCTGTCATGACTTGCCCGTTGGTCGTGGTTCGGCGCGACCGCCGCATGGCCGTTGGTGGCGGCGTCCGGCCGCAGCGGGCGGGGTGCGGCGAACAGGAAGCCCTGGCCGAACCGGACGTCGAAATCCAACAGGTCGACCACCGCGCGTTCGCCCTCGATCCGCTCGGCGATCAGATCGATGCCGAAGCGGCCGAGCAGATCGCACAGATCCGCCGGATGGATGTTGGCCGACGGCGCTTCGTTCTGCAGCATCAACGCCGCAGGCACCTTGATGAAGCGCACGCCGCGATCGGCCATATCGCGCGGATCGAACCGCAGGTCGGTGACGTGGTCGATCGAGAAGCGATAGCCGCGCTGCGCCAATGCTGCGACATGTTCGATCTCCATCGGCCCGAGATTGCGGAACGCGTCCTGCTTGAACTCGATGATGAAGGAGCCGGCCAGCGCGCGGTTGGCCTCGAGAAATTCCAGGCATTGGCCGAAGGTGTCGGCGTTGGCCAGCGTCGAGGCGGCGATGTTGCAAAACACCCCGACCTCCTTGTTGCGCACCATCAGCCGGCGCAGCACCTGCATGCAGCGCAGCAGCAAAGCGTGGTCGATCTTGCCCATCAGCTGCGCGGATTCCGCGGCGGGGATGAACTCGTCGGCGGTCAGCACCTTGTCGCTGTCGTCGCGCAGCCGCGTCACCGCCTCGTAGAACCGCACCTTGCGCTGCGGCAGCGAGACGATCGGCTGCAGATAGATGTCGACGCGATTGGCCTCGATGGCGTTTCGCACCGCGATCGCGAGTTGCGCCTCGCTGCGCAGCGGCGGCGGCTGCAGCGCGGCGGGCTCGCCGACCGGCGCGGCGATCACCGTGGGGGCGATCTGGACGCTGACCGGCTCGCCGTCACGCGGCGGCACCACGATCGGCGGCGCCTCCATCCGTCGCGCCACCGGCGCGGCCGGCGCTGACGCCGCCGCCAGCAGGTCCTCATGGCTGGCGACGGTGTTGGCCAATTGCTTGACCATGGCGCCGAGTTCGCTGATTTCGTCGCGCACGATCTGGGTCTGGTCCGGGCCGTGACCGGCGGCGGCGCCCGGCGCCCGGCCCTCGAGGGCGGACAGCCTTCGGCCGAATTCGGCGACTTGCCGCGCCAGATCGCCGATGCCGCGCGACAGATCGGCGACCTGGCCGGAGACGTCGCTGCGGTCGCGCAGCCGCATCGCCACCGCGTTGTACAGCACCAGAAAGGTCAGCGTGGTCATCGCCACCAACGCCGATTCGCCGAAGCTGAACCGGGCCATCGAATACAGCACCATGCCCAGCGAGGCGGAGACCAGCACCATGCAGATGGCGATGAATATCGTGGAAATACGGATCATCGAACGCGGACGTTTCTCCGAGGCATCGCCCGGCCAGGTGGATTACCGCTGGCCATCAAACCATGCCCCAAATGACAAAAGCCGCGCATTCCGGTCGAAGTCCCGGCCTCCAGCTACGGAATACGCAGCAGTCGCAACTGTTGCGCCATCATTGGTGATTCGGCGGACGTGTCCACTGCTTTCGTCCGCCGCTCACAGGAGCTTCAGGCGACCGCGCGAATCACCTTGGACAGCTTCTCGGCGATTTCGCCGATCTGCTCCTCGCTGACGATCAACGGCGGGGTCAGCGCCAGGGTGTCGCCGGAGATCCGCATCATCAGATCGTGGTCGTGGAACGCGGTGTTGAGCGCGTCATAGCCGCGGGTGCCGGCGGCGTCAGCGCGCGGCGAAAGATCAATGCCGGCGGTGAGCCCGACGGTGCGGATATCCACCACATTCGGCTCGTTCTTCAGCGACATCATCGCCTCAGCCATGATCGGCTCGAGCTTCAGCGAACGCTCGAACAGCTTTTCGTCGCGGTAGATGTCGAGCGTGGCGAGGCCGGCGGCGCAGGCCAAGGGATGCGCCGAATAGGTGTAGCCGTGGTACAGCTCGCAGGCGTGCTCCGGGCCGGTCATGAAGGCCTCATGGATGCTGTCACGCACCAGCACGCCGCCCATCGGCACCGCGCCGTTGGTGACGCCCTTGGCGAAGGTCAACAGATCCGGCGTCACCCCGTAGCGCTCCGAGGCGAAGGCATAGCCGAGCCGGCCATAGCCGGTGATCACCTCGTCGAAGATCAGCAGAATGCCGTGCTTCTGGGTGATCTCGCGCAGCCGCTTGAGATAGCCCTTCGGCGCCGGCAGCACGCCGGTGGAGCCGGACATCGGCTCGACGATCACCGCGGCGATCGAATTGGCGCCGTGCAGCGCCACCAGACCCTCGAGGGCCTCGGCGAAATGCGCGCCGTAATCCGGCTCGCCGATGCTGAAGGCCTGCTTGGCGCGGTCATAGGTCGCCGGCAGATGGTCGACGCCGGCGATCAGAGCGCCGAACATCTTGCGGTTGGCGCCGATGCCGCCGACCGCGGTGCCGCCGAAGCCGACGCCGTGATAGCCGCGCTCGCGGCCGATGAAGCGGGTGCGGGCGCCCTCGCCGCGGATCTGGTGATAGGCCAAGGCGATCTTCATCGCGGTGTCGGCGGCTTCCGACCCGGAGTTGCAGAAGAACACCTGCTCGAGCCCCGCGGGCGCCAATTGGGCGATCCGGCTGGCGAGCTCGAACGCCTTCGGCTGGCCGAACTGGAACGGCGGCGAGAAGTCCAGCTCCTCGGCCTGCTTGGCGATCGCAGCGGAGATTTCCTTGCGGCCGTGGCCGGCGTTGCTGCACCACATCCCCGAGGCGCCGTCGATCACCTTGCGGCCGTCGGCGGTGAAATAATGCATGTCCTTGGCCCCGACGATCATCTTCGGCGCCTGCTTGAACGAGCGGTTCGCGGTGAACGGCATCCAGAATGCCGCCAGATCGTTCGGCACGTTGACGGCGGGCGCGGAGCTTTTGTCGAGCATAGGGATCCTCATCGGGGCGCGGGGCGCGGGACGCATCGGGCCATTTGGGCCACAGGCGATCGGCGCACAGGCTATCAGCTTCGCGGGGCCACGGAAACGCCGCCAGCCCATCTATTTCAGCGGGGCATATATCCGATCGCGGCGGATTTGCGCCGGATCGGACAACCCAAGCTTGCTGTCCGCGGGGTCGGCTGCTACCAACCCGGCCTCAGATTGAAGGCGAAAATGGCTGAAAAACCCAAAAAATCCCAGAAACTCCGCGCCCGGCTGCCGCGCGGCCTCGCCGATCGCGGCCCCGCCGAACTCGCCGCGACGAGGGCGATGGTCGAGACCATCCGCGCGGTCTATGAGCGCTACGGCTTCGAGCCGGTGGAGACCCCGGCGTTCGAATTCACCGACGCGCTCGGCAAGTTCCTGCCCGACCAGGACCGCCCCAACGAGGGCGTGTTCTCGTTCCAGGACGACGACGAGCAATGGATTTCCTTGCGCTATGACCTCACCGCGCCGCTGGCGCGCTATGTGGCGGAGAATTTCGACTCTTTGCCGAAGCCGTATCGCAGCTACCGCAACGGCTACGTCTACCGCAACGAGAAGCCCGGCCCCGGCCGCTTCCGGCAATTCATGCAGTTCGACGCCGACACGGTCGGCAGCGCTTCGCCCGCCGCCGACGCCGAGATGTGCATGATGGCTGCGGATGCGATGGAGGCCTTGGGCATCCCGCGCGGGTCGTATGTGGTGAAGGTGAACAACCGCAAGGTGCTCGACGGGGTGATGGAGTCGATCGGTCTCGGCGGCGAGGAGAACGCGGGTCGCAGGCTCACGGTGCTCAGGGCGATCGATAAGCTGGATCGGCTTGGTATCGAAGGGGTAAAGCTCCTGTTGGGGGAGGGCCGTTGGGACGGGGGCGAGCAAGGTAAAGGCGATTTCACAATTGGCGCTCAGCTCTCCCCGGAAACCTCCACTCCAATCTTGAATTATCTAGATCTCGGTATTCGTGTTGCCCGTGATCGAGTCGAATCACCTAATCGCGAACTCGGCATAGTAGGGTATTTGGAGCAGATAGTAAGCGGCTCCGAAACTGGAGCTCAGGGAACGACGGAATTAGCTCAAATCGTCCGTCTAGTTGAAGCAGCCGGATACGATGATGGTCGCATCCGCATCGACCCTTCGGTCGTCCGCGGCCTCGAATACTACACCGGCCCAGTCTACGAAGTGGAATTGCTGCTCGACACCAAGGACGAAAAAGGCCGCCCGGTCCGCTTTGGCTCAGTCGGCGGCGGCGGGCGCTATGATGGATTGGTGTCGCGATTCCGCGGCGAGCCGGTGCCGGCCACCGGCTTCTCGATCGGCGTGTCGCGGCTGCAGGCGGCTCTCACGCTGCTCGGCAAGCTCGACACCAGGCCGCAGGCCGGCCCCGTGGTGGTCACGGTGTTCGACCGCGACCGCGTCGCGGACTATCAGAAGATGGTGGCGCGCCTGCGCGCCGAAAACATTCGCGCCGAACTCTATCTCGGCAATCCGAAGAACATGGGCAACCAGCTGAAATACGCCGACAAGCGCAATTCGCCTTGCGTGATCATCCAGGGCTCGGACGAGAAGAACGATCCGGACGGCGCGCAGATCATCGTCAAGGACCTTGTGCTCGGCGCCGAATTGGCGTCGCTGGAAAAGGACCGCGAGGAATATCTGCAGAAACAGGCCGAGGCGCAGCGCAAGGTGCCGGAAGCCGACCTCGTCGACGAGGTCCGCCGCATCCTCGCCAAGCATAGCGTGCGCTGGAGCTGATCGGCTTCCAGCGCGCGGTCGCTGCTACGCCCCCCACCGCCGTCACCCTGAGAGCCTGCCCCGGACTTGATCCGGGGTGCCCGAGCAACGCGAGGGCCTCGAAGGATGCGGCCGCGAGTCCCGCGCTGCTCCCGCCCCGCCCGTAGCCCATCCTTCGAGACGCCCGGCTACGCCCTACGGGCTTCGCCGGGCTCCTCAGGATGACGGCGCAGGTGCGGCGACGCGCAAGGTGGGGCGACGAGAGAGCGGTGTCATCGATCGACTATTGCGCCGCGTCAGACTTGCCGCCGACCCTGCGATGAAAGTTTCGACCTGCCCTCTCCGCGTCATGGCCGCGCTCGTCGCGGCCATCCACGCCCGCGAGCAAGGCTTCCGGTGTGGTCGTGGATGGCCGCGACGAGCGCGGCCATGACGGGTTGCGACGCAAGGCCCCGACAATCGCCGCGCTCTCACGGCAACGGCGCCCGCGGCTCTGCGCCGTTCGCGAACATCTCCGGCAGGCTGCCGCGTTGGCCCTGGTCCCGCCCCCGTCCGGCGTCCGACAAATCGCCGACGCGCACCGCGCCATCATCCTGAGAGCCTGCCCCGGACTTGATCCGGGGTGCCCGAGCAACGCGAGGGCCTCGAAGGATGCGGCCGCGAGTCCCGCGCTGCTCCCGCCCGCCCGTAGCCCATCCTTCAAGACGCCCGGCTACGCCCTACGGGCTTCGCCGGGCTCCTCAGGATGACGGCGCGCTTGAGGGGGCGGCAGATAGCAGCCTGATTACTTCGCCGGCAATACCGTGCCTTCCACCGCGCCGAAGCCGACCCGGTAGCCGTCGCCCTGGCACCAGCCGCGCTGGCTCACCGAATCGCCGTCTTCGAGAAAGCCGCGCCGCTCGCCGCCGGGCAGCGTCAACGGCTCGGCGCCGTTCGATGAAATCTCCAGCAGGCTGCCGCGCTGTCCCGGCCCCGGGCCGCTGACGGTGCCGGAGCCGAGCAGATCGCCGACCCGCATCGCGCAGCCGCTGGACGCATGGTGCATCAGCTGCTGCACCGACGACCAATACATAAACTTGAAATTGGTAGCGCAGATCGTCGCCGGCGCGGTCGCCGCCGTGCGCAAATCGACTTCAAGCGCCAAGTCGTAGTTGTTCGGCCCGCGCTGCGCCAGATAGTCCAGCGGCGCTGGCTGCTGCGCCGGCCCCTGCACCCGGAACGGCTGCAGCGCTTCCCGGGTCACGATCCACGGGCTGATCGAGGTGGCGAACGCCTTGCCCTGGAACGGGCCGAGCGGCACGTATTCCCATTGCTGGATGTCGCGCGCGCTCCAATCGTTGAGCAGCACGAAGCCGAAGATCATCGCCTCGGCCTGCGCTTCGCTGAGCCGCTCACCAAGCGCCGAGCGCTGCCCGATCACCACGCCGATCTCGAGTTCGAAATCCAGCCGCCGGCTCGGCGCAAAGCGCGGGCCGGCGTCGCCCGGCTCCTTCAACTGCCCGTGCGGCCGGCGGATCTCGGTGCCGGAGACCATGACGGTCGAGGCGCGGCCGTTGTAACCGATCGGAATGTGCAGCCAGTTCGGCAACAGCGGATCGGCGTTGTCGCGAAACAGCGCGCCGACATTGCTGGCATGTTCTTTCGACGAATAGAAATCGGTGAAGCCCGCGACCTCGAGCGGCAGATGCAGCGTCACCTCGTGCTGCGCGACCAGCGCGCGGGCGCGCAGCGCCGCGTCATCGCGCAGTTGCGGATTGTCGGCGCGCAGCACTTCGCTGATCCGCGCCCGTGTCGCCGACCAAACCTCGCCGCCGAGCGCCATAAAGCCGTTGACCGCGCCTTGCGCGAACACGTTGTCGCCGGGCACGTCGAGCAGCCCCGCGTCCGCCAGTGCGGCGAGATCGAGCACATATTCGCCGATCGCGACGCCGATCCGCGGCGCCGGTTGCGACGGCGTCGAGAACACCCCGTAGGGCAGGTTCTGGATCGGAAAGTCCGAGCGCGGGTCGACCTCGACGAACGCGCGCAGGCTGGGATCGTTGGGATGCATCAGGGTTTGGTCGGATCGAAGCGCTTTTGCAACCCGCGCCAGCACTCAGCGTAGTCGGCCTGCAGCGTGCTGGAAGTCGCGGCGTGCACGGTGACGCGCTGCGGATAGCGGGTCTCGAACATGAAGGCCAAGGTGCCTTCGAGCTTCACCGGCTTCAGCTCGGCGTTCGACGCGTGATCGAACGCCTCGCGGTCCGGACCGTGCGGCAGCATCATGTTGTGCAGCGAGGCGCCGCCGGGCAGAAAGCCCTGCGGCTTGGCGTCGTACACGCCATAAATCAGCCCCATGAATTCCGACATGATGTTCATGTGATACCACGGCGGGCGGAAGGTGTTCTCCGCCACCATCCAGCGCTCCGGGAAGATCACGAAGTCGATATTGGCGGTGCCGGCGGTCTCCGAGGGCGAGGTCAGCACGGTGAAGATCGACGGATCGGGATGATCGAAGCCGATCGCGCCGACCGGCGAGAAGGTGCGCAGATCATATTTGTACGGCGCGTAGTTGCCGTGCCAGGCCACCACGTCGATCGGCGAATGCGGCAACTGCGTCACCCACAGCGCGCCGCCCCATTTGACGTAGAGCTCGGTCGGCGTGTCGCTATCTTCATAAGCCGCGACCGGCGTGAGGAAGTCGCGTGCGTTCGCAAGGCAATTGGCCCCGATCGGGCCGCGCTCCGGCAGCGTGAAGCCGCCGCCGTAATTCTCGCACAGATAGCCGCGCGCCGGCCCGTCGATCAGCTCGACGCGAAACTTGACGCCGCGCGGAATCACCGCGATCTCGCCGGGCGCGACGCCGATCACGCCGAATTCGGTGACGAGGCGCAAGCCACCCTGCTGCGGCACGAACATCAATTCGCCGTCGGCATTGTAGAAATGCTGGTTCACCATCGAGGCGCTGATCAAATACATATGCGCCGCCATGCCGGCTTGCGTATTGACGTCGCCCGCCGTGGTCATGGTCTCGACGCCCTGCAGAAAGGTCTGCGCGCGCTGCGGCAGCGGCGGCGGGTCCCAGCGCAATTGCGCGATCGGCATGTCGTGCTCATGGCAGGGTGCGGAGCGCCACAGCCCGGCCTCGGCTTTCTCGAAGCGGCCGGAGTGCTGCACCGAGGGGCGGATGCGATACAGCCAGGAGCGCTCGTTAGAGCCGCGCGGCGCGGTGAACGGCGAGCCCGACAATTGCTCGGCGTAAAGCCCGTAGGGCGCGCGCTGCGGCGAGTTGCGCCCGATCGGCAGCGCGCCGGGCAGCGCCTCGGTCTCGAACGAATTGCCGAAGCCCGACATATAGCCGGGCGTGATGGCTTGCGTGCTGCGGCCGATCAGCCCGGGAGCGGTGGTGATGTTCATGTCATCCTCCGTGTCGTTTGCGGATCATCCGCCCTGCAGCGCCGCCCACATCTCGCGGTCGCGCTCCGCGGTCCAGATCACCGGGTCTTCGATGCCGGAAGCTTCGTCGAACGCACGCGAGACGTTGAACGGCAGGCAATGTTCGTAGATCGCGAAGCTCGCAAATTTCGGGTCCATCACCGCACGGCACGCCGCCATCGTCTCCTTCAGCGAGCGGCCCTTGGCGACCGCGAGTTCGGCGGCGCCATACAGCAAGCCGACGAAATCCCGCGTCATCGCGATCGCCTCGCGGGTGGTGTCGAGGCCCTGCAGCGCGGCGCCGCGGCCGGGCGCGATCGCCTTCGGATTGAATTCGCGGATTTCGTTCAGCGTGCTCGGCCAGTCGCGCAAGTAAGCGTCGCCGCAATAGCACGCCGAATGATATTCGATCAGGTCGCCGGAAAACATCACCTCGGCATCCGGCACCCAGGCGACGATGTCGCCGGAGGTGTGGCCGGCGCCGAGCTGCAGCAGCCTCACCTCGCGCTTGCCGAGATAGATCGACATCTCGCCCTCGAAGGTCAGCGTCGGCCAGGTCAACCCCGGGATGCTTTCGGCGTCCTGGAACAGCCGCGGAAACCGGCCGAATTCGGAATCCCAATCCTGCTGGCCGCGCTCCTCGATCAGCCGATAGGTTTCTTGCGAGGCGACGATGCCCTGCGCGTCATAGGCCGAGGCGCCGAGCACCCGCACCGCGTGATAATGCGACAGCACGACGTATTTGATCGGCTGGTCGGTCACGGTCCTGACCCGCTCGATCACCTTGCCGGCCATCGCCGGCGTCGCCTGGGCGTCGAACACGATGCAGCCGTCCTCGCCGACGATCACCGCGGAATTCGGATCGCCCTCGGCGGTGAAGGCATAGAGATCGGGGCCGATCTCCGAAAAGCTGATGGCCTTCTCCGCCATGTCGGTGGTGGATGCGAAGCCTTTTGACATGTGGTCAACGTCCTTTGCGATTTTCGATCGAACTAAAACTACGCTCGTTGTGCGAACTCAGATGTGTCGTGCCCCGGACGCGGCGCACGACGCCGCCCTTGCGGCGTGGTGCGCCGCGAGCCGGGGCCGTTACGCAACGCGGTGCTTGGAACGGTCCCGGTTCTGCGGAGCAACGCCACGCGCTGCACCGCGCCCGGGACACGATCCCTCATCGTAGCCTCCCGGCCGCGCCGTCATCCTGCGATCCCTCCTCCACCACGCCGCGCTTCGCCAGCTCCACCGCCTCGCGCAGCACGCCGAGGTCGCCGATGTGATTGGCGAGCGTCAGCACCAAGGCGGTGTCGAGCGCGGCGCTCTGCTCGTCGCTCAGCCCGCGATGCGCCTCGACGATCAGCCGGTAGGCGGCGTCGGGGTCGGCGAAATTCGACGCGGTCGACAGCGTGCTTGTCATGGTCACACCATTCCCCTCGCCCGCGCCAGCGCCGCGTCGAGCGCGGCGGGCGTCGGCTGCTTGAACCGCGCGGCGACGTAGCCGTCGGGGCGAAGCAGATAGGCCGCGCCCGGGCTCGCGTCGTAACGCTGCGCGAACAGCCCGGCTTGATCGCGCAAACCCGCGTCCGCTCCGATCCGGATCTCGCCGACGCCGTCCGGCACCGGCAACGTCGTGCCATCGGCGGCGTGCAGCAGCGTGAAGCCGCGCCCGGCGGCTACGAATGCGTCGCCGAGATAGCAGCGCCCGCCGTCGCCCCGCGCCAGCGGCGCGTCGATCATCTGCGCGCCGGGCTTTGGCCCGCCCGCCCAAATCTCGCCATCCGGCGTCGACAACGGCGTGTCATAGACCGACGGCAGCGACAGCCGCCCGGCATTGACCATGCGCTTGGCGAAATCCGCCTGCTTGGCCAACGCCAGCACCGCGCCGCGTAGCCGGCGTTCCTGTTTGGAATGCGGCGCGATGAAATCGGTCGAGCGGGTGGAGGCGCGGATATTGTCGTCGGCGGCCTGGCCGCGCTCGATCTCGTAGCTCGAAAGCAGCGCTGCGCCGGCCGTCCTGCGCAGCACCAGGTCGAGCTTCCACGCCAGATTCTCGCCGTCCTCCAATCCGGAATTGGCGCCGCGGGCGCCGAACGGCGACACCTGATGCGCCGAGTCGCCGGCGAACACCACCCGGCTGTGCACCAACCGCTGCATCCGCCGGCACTGGAACTTGTAGATCGAGATCCATTCGAACGAAAAGTCGCCGTGGCCGAGCATCCGCTCGATCCGCGGCCGGACGTTCTCCGGCAGCCGTTCCACCGCCGCATCGGCGTCGGCGCCGATCTGCAGATCGATCCGCCAGACATTGTCCGGCTGGCGATGCAGCAGCGCCGATTGCCCGGAATGGAACGGCGGGTCGAACCAGAACCAGCGCTCGGTGGGAAACTCGGCCTGCATCTTGACGTCGGCGATCAGGAACTGATCCTCGAACACCTCGCCTTGGAATTCGGCGCCGACCATCCCGCGCAGCGCCGAGCGCGCGCCGTCGCAGGCCACCACGTAGTCCGCGGCAAGCCGGTATTCGCCCTCAGGCGTGGCGACGGTCAGCACCGCGTGGTCATTGTGCTGCGCAAGCCCGATCACCTTGTTGCGCCAGCGCAGGTCGACCTGCGGCAATTGCTGCACCCGATCGACCAGGAACGCCTCGGCGTAGTATTGCTGCAGATTGATGAAGGCCGGCATCTTGTGGCCTTGTTCCGGCAACAGATCGAACCGATACACCATGGCGTCGCGCAAAAAGATCTTGCCGACCTGCCAGATCACGCCCTTGGCGAGCATACGGTCGGCGACGCCGAGCCGGTCCCAGAGCTCCAGAGAACGTTTGGAAAAGCAGATCGCGCGCGAGCCGTCGCCGATCCGGTCGGCGTCGTCGAGCAGCACCACCGAGTGGCCGCGCTGCGCCAGATCGATCGACAGCGACAATCCCACCGGTCCGGCGCCCACCACCACGACGCGGTGCCGCGCCGGATCGCGCCGATCCTGGTCGCAATGGCGGCGATACCCGAACGCGGCTTGGCCCGGCGGCATCGCTCAGGCTCTGTCGCGCTGCAAAATCGCAAACCCTCGCATCGCAGCTTCCCACCCTGTGGTTGGTCTTAGTTTTGATGCATCTAAGCCGCAGAAGCCGCGCGACGCAACCGGGCCGGTGGGTCGGGCGTTGTTGACAGCGTCGCCCGGCCTCGTTTGATAATGCCGGTTGCGTCAAGTAAGCTCACCGCGCCGCAAGTCCGTTCGGCGCAAATCACCTTGGACCCGCGTCGAATGACAATCCGCCTGGCATTGATTGCGATCCTGAGCCTGGCGATGTCGCCGCTGATCGAGGCCGCCGCGGCGGCCGAGCGGGTCGCGCTGGTGATCGGCAACGCGAAATATCCCGACAGCGAAAAGCCGCTCAAGGAACCGATCAACGATGCCCGCGAACTCGGCGAGGAATTGCAGCGCGCCGGCTTCGACGTCGAGATCGGCGAGAATTTGAACGGCGAGGCGATGCGCCGCGCCTTCGACCGGCTCTATGCGAGGGTCGAGCCGGGCGCGGTGGCGCTGGTGTTTTTCAGCGGCTTCGGCATCCAGTCGAACCGGCAGAGCTACCTGATCCCGGTCGACGCGCAGATCTGGACCGAGCCCGACGTACGCCGCGACGGCGTCAGCCTGGAAACCGTGCTCGGCGAAATCAACAGCCGCGGCGCCGCCATCAAGGTGGCGCTGCTCGACGCCTCGCGGCGCAACCCGTTCGAGCGCAGGTTCCGCAGCTTCTCCGCCGGACTCGCGCCGGTGGTCGCCCCGAACGGCAGCCTGGTGATGTATTCGGCGGCGCTGAGTTCGGTGGTCAGCGACAATGGCGGCGACCACGGCCTGTTCGTCGGCGAATTGGTGAAGGCGCTGCGCGACCCGGGTTCGAGCGTCGAGGACACGCTGAGCCGCACCCGGCTCGGCATCACCCGCGCCTCGAAAAACGAACAGGTGCCGTGGATCTCGTCGTCGCTGACCGACGAATTCTCCTTGAGCCCGGGGCCGCAGCCGACTGTGGCGCTGAACGCGCCGCCGCCGACCGGCGCAGCGCCCACCGCGGCGCCGGCGCTGCCCGCGCCGATCGAGATCGCCAAGCCGAATCCGGCCGCCGCCGCGCCGCAAGCCGCGGCCAAGCCGGCGGAGCCGAACCTTGCCGCGCCGGAGCCTGCAAAAGCGCCGGCGAGCCAACTGGCGCTGGCCGAGGATCCCACCATCAAGGCGTTGAGCGGCAAGCTCGCCGACAATCCGGACGACGCCAACGCGCTGTATCGCCGCGGCCAGGTCTATGCCAGCAGGGGCGCCTACGCGCTCGCGGTGCAGGACTTCGACGCCACCATCCGGCTCAACCCGCGCGACGTCGAGGCTTACAACAATCGCTGCTGGGTGCGAACCGTGACCGGCGACCTGACAGCCGCGCTGAAGGATTGCAACGAGGCGCTGCGGCTGCGGCCGAACTTCGCCGACGCGCTGGACAGCCGCGGGCTGGTCAACCTGAAGAACGGCCAGATCAAGAACGCGATTGCCGATTTCGACGCCGCGCTGAAGATCGATCCGCGGCTGACCTCCTCGCTGTACGGCCGCGGCCTCGCCAAGCAACGCAACGGCGCGGTCGCCGAAGGCGAGCGGGACGTCAACACCGCCAAGGCCATGGACCCCAACATCGTGCAGGAATTCGACGGCTACGGGGTGCGCTGACCGCGCCGTGCCGCCGCTTGGGGCGGGCCAGGCGGCGCGCCGCCGCGCTGGATTGTGCAGCGATGCCAGCGCGCTGCGGGGCGGCTTCGGTTTTTGGTTGGGCATCGCGGAGCCGGTATGTAGATTGCCTGCGCGGCCGCAGGCCAGACGTGTTGACGGGGTTTCGATGCCGACCAATCCGAGACCCGCCAGGACCCCGACCGATGGTGGTCCGGCGCAGGCCAGCGCTCCGCTCAAGCCGATCCTAGCCACGCTGCTCGCGGCTCTGCTGAGCGCCGCCGGCGGCGAGCAGGCCGCGGCGCAGGCGGAACAGCCGGCCAGCGCGCAAGTCATCGTCGCCCGCGCGACCAACGCCTGCTTCTCCGACATGGTCCGGGTCACCGGCTTCTTCGTGCCGCGCCGCGAGGCGGTCGCCGGCGTCGATCAGGAGGGCGCGCGCATCGCCGAGATCCTGGTGCGCGAGGGCGACAGCGTCAGCGACAACCAGGAACTGATCCGATTGACCGGGGCGCGTTCGGTGCGCGCGCCGGCGGCGGGCCTCGTCATCCAGATCGCCGCCGCGGTCGGCGCGCCGGCCTCGCCGCAGGCCGGTCCGATGCTGCGCATCGCGGTGGGTGGCGAGATCGAACTCGACGCCGAGGTGCCCGGCATCCACGCGCTGAAGCTCAGCCCCGGCGCGCCGGCGCGGATCAGCCGCGACGACGGCCCCGACCTCGTCGGCAAGGTGCGGCTGGTGGCGCCGCAGCTCGACCGCGCCACCCAGCTCGGCCACGTCCGGCTGTCACTCCCCAACAATCCGCCGCTCAAGGTCGGCAGCTTCGCCCGCGCCAATATCGACGCCAGGCGCAGCTGCGGCGTGGCGATCCCGCGCACCGCGGTGGATCGTCTCGCGGTGCAGGTGGTGAACGGCAATATCATCGAGACCCGCAAGGTGCGGGTCGGGCTCACCTCGGAGAGTTCGATCGAAATCCTCGAAGGCCTCAAGGAGGGCGAGATCGTGGTCGCCGACGCCGGCACCTCGCTGCACGACGGCGACCAGGTCAAGGCGCTGTTCGCCGACGACCTCGACCGCACGCGGGTGCGCTGATGGCCCGGATGAACATCTCGGCCTGGTCGATCCGCCACCCGCTGCCCTCGATCGTGTTCTCGATCATCCTGTTGGCGCTGGGCTGGGTCTCGTTCACCAAGCTCGCGATCACCAGGCTGCCTTCCGCCGACATTCCGGTGATCTCGGTGTCGGTGTCGCAGTTCGGCGCGGCGCCCGCCGAACTCGAAGCCCAAGTCACCAAGACCATCGAGGACGGCGTCTCCGGCGTCGAAGGCGTGCGCCATATCGCCTCGTCGATCACCGACGGTCTGTCCGTCACCACCATCCAGTTCGCGCTGGAGACCAACACCGATCGCGCGCTCAACGACATCAAGGACGCGGTAACGCGGGTGCGCAGCCAACTGCCGCAGAACGTCAACGAGCCGCTGATCCAGCGCGTCGACGTGATCGGGCTGCCGATCGTCACCTATGCGGCGATCTCGCCCGGCAAGACGCCCGAACAATTGTCGTGGTTCGTCGACGACGTGGTGAAGCGCGCGCTGCAGGGCGTGCGCAACGTCGCGCAGGTCGAGCGGATCGGCGGCGTCGAGCGTGAGATCCTGGTCTCGCTCGATCCCGACCGGCTGCAGGCCGCGGGGCTCACCGCGGTCGATGTCAGCCATCGGCTGCGCGGCATCAATGTCGATCTCGCCGGCGGCCGTGCCGAAATCGGCAGCAACGACCAGGCGATCCGCACGCTGGGCGGCGCCAGGACGCTGAACGACCTCGCCGGCACCATGATCAGCCTGCCGGCCGGCGGCGAGATCCGGCTCGACGACCTCGGCACCGTCACCGACACCATCGCCGACCGCCGCACCTTCGCGCGCTTCAACGGCGAGCCGGTGGTGGCGCTCGGCATCAAGCGCAGCAAGGGCGCCAGCGACGTCGTGGTGGCGGCCGCGGTGCAGAAGCGCGTCGACGCCCTGAAGGCGGCCTATCCGGACGTCGACCTAAAATTGATCGATACTTCGGTGGACTACACCAAGGGCAATTACGAAGCCGCGATCTCGACGCTGTTCGAAGGCGCGATCCTGGCGGTGATCGTGGTGTTTCTGTTCCTGCGCGACTTCCGCGCCACGGTGATCGCCGCGATCTCGCTGCCGTTGTCGATCTTCCCGGCGTTCTGGGCGATGGATCTGTTGGGCTTCTCGCTGAACCTGGTGTCGTTCCTCGCCATTACGCTCTCCACCGGCATCCTGGTCGACGACGCCATCGTCGAGATCGAGAACATCGTCCGCCATATCCGGATGGGCAAATCGCCGTATCGCGCTGCATTGGAGGCCGCCGACGAGATTGGCCTCGCGGTGATCGCGATCTCGCTGACCATCATCGCGATCTTCGCGCCCGCCAGCTTCATGTCCGGCATCGCCGGGCAGTTCTTCAAGCAGTTCGGCATCACCGTCTCGGTGCAGGTGTTTTTCTCGCTGTTGGCGGCGCGGTTCGTCACCCCGGTGCTGGCGGCGTATTTCCTGAAGGACCATCCGCACGTCGACAAGCCGCCCGGCCTGCTGCTGCGCACCTACATCCGTCTGGTGACCTGGTCGGTGCGGCATTATTTCATCACCGTGCTGATCGGGGTCGGCGTGTTCGCCGCCTCGATCTGGAGCATCACGCTGTTGCCGCAGGGCTTCCTGCCGGCGCAGGATTCCGCGCGCTCGCTGCTAGCGCTGGAGCTACCGCCGGGCTCGCAGCTCGCCTTCACCGAACAGACCACCGAGGACATCGTGGCTCGGTTGCGCAAGCGCCCGGAAGTGCGCAGCGTGTTCGTCGACGGCGGCAGGGTGCCGCCCGGCATCTTCGAGGTGCGCCGCGCCGCATTGATCATCAACTACACGCCGAAGGGCGATCGCTCCATCACCCAGCGCGAACTCGAATTGTCGATCGGCAAGGAGCTCGAGGCGGTGCCGGACATCCGCTACTGGTTCCTCGATGAGAACGGGCTGCGGGCGATCTCGCTGGTGGTGACCGGGCTCGACAGCAACATCGTCAGCAACGTCGCCCAGGAACTGGCGAGCCAGATGAAGCGGATTCCGATCGTCGCCAATGTGATCTCGGAAACCTCGCTGGACCGCCCTGAGCTGCGCATTCTGCCGCGCGCCGATCTCGCAGCAAGGCTCGGCGTCTCCACCGAGGGCCTATCGGAAACCATCCGCGTCGCGACGATCGGCGACGTCGGCCCGGCGCTGGCGAAATTCGACGCCGGCGATCGGCTGGTGCCGATCAGGGTGCAACTCGAGGACGGCGCCCGCGCCGACCTGCAGGTGCTGGAGCGGTTGCGGGTGCCGACCGGCGGCGGCCGCGGCGGGGTGCCGTTGTCGGTGGTCGCCGACATCAGATTCGACCAGGGGCCGACCAGCATCAACCGCTACGACCGCGAGCGCCAGGCCACGGTGGCCGCCGACCTGGTCGGCACCGCGGCGCTCGGCGACGCGATGAAGCAGATCTACGCGCTGCCGGTGATGAAGAGCCTGCCGAAGACCATCAGCGTCAAGCAGTCCGGCGACGCCGAAAGCCTCAACGAATTGTCGGAGGGCTTCGCCACCGCGATCAGTGCCGGCCTGATGATGGTCTATGCGGTGCTGGTGCTGTTGTTCGGCACCTTCCTGCAGCCGATCACCATCCTGTTCTCGCTGCCGCTGTCGATCGGCGGCGCGATCGCGGCGCTGCTGATCACCGGCAAACAACTCACCACGCCGGTGTGGATCGGAATTCTGATGCTGATGGGCATCGTCACCAAGAACGCCATCATGCTGGTGGAGTTCGCGGTGGAGTCGATCCGCGACGGCCAGGGACGCGAGGCGGCGATGATCGACGCCGGCATCAAGCGGGCGCGGCCGATCGTGATGACCACGGTGGCGATGGTCGCCGGCATGACCCCCTCCGCTTTGGCATTCGGCGCCGGCGGCGAATTCCGCTCGCCGATGGCGCTGGCGGTGATCGGCGGGCTGCTGTTCTCCACCGTGCTGTCGCTGATCTTCGTGCCGGCGATGTTCATGCTGATGGACGACATCGGGCGCCTGTCGTGGCGTTACGGCAAGAAGCTGATCAGCAACGACCGCGACGACCAGGCGCCGCCGCCCGCCGCGCCGGCCGCGCATCCCGCAAACGCCCACGCCGAAGCGGCAAAGCCCGCCAAAGCGCCGTCATTCTGGCGGACATAGTTCGCGTATTCTGCCGCCTGCGCTGACACAGACGAGCAATTTCGAACTCGCAACATATTCGCCGTCATCCTGTCCGGATTGGCAACATATTCGCCGTCATCCTGAGGAGCCCGGCGTAGCGCGGAGCGCGTAGCCGGGCGTCTCGAAGGATGCGCTGCGAGCACGTCGCGCAAGCCGATCGCCCGTGGCCATCCTTCGAGACGCCCGCCCTGACGGGCGCGCTCCTCAGGATGACGGCGCGTGATGTGGCGATCATGCCGAAAGGAATTTATCGGAAGCCCCCTCGGCTCGCGGCCGCGATTGCCAGTCCGGATTCTCAACCAGTTCGCCGTCATCCTGAGGAGCCCGGCGTAGCGCGGAGCGCGTAGCCGGGCGTCTCGAAGGATGCGCCGCGAGCACGTCGCGCAGGCCGATCGCCCGTGGCCATCCTTCGAGACGCCCGCCCTGGCGGGCGCGCTCCTCAGGATGACGGCGCGTGATGTGGCGATCATGCCGAAAGGAAATTATCGGAAGCTACCCCCTCGCCTCGCGGCCGCGGCGAAAGGTCTTGTAGTTGATGCCGTATTTGTCCATCCGCAGGCCGAGGATGCGCCGCGTCAGGCCGAGCTCTTGCGCGGCGTCGGTGACGTTGCCGCGGTGGCTCTTCAACGCCTCGACGATCATCTCGTATTCCACCGCCTGCACCTTGCCGCCGAGGCTACAGCCGAAATTGGTGCCGGTCTCGGCCGAGGTCTGCAGCGACGGCGGCAGGTTGTAGCCGTGGATCACCCCGTCCTCTGAAAGAATCACCGAGCGCTCGATGACGTTCTCCAGCTCGCGGACGTTGCCCGGCCAGTGATAGGCCATCAGCATGTTCAACGCCGGGGTCGAAATCCGTTTCACCTCGCGGCCGCTATCTGCGGCGTTGCGGGCGACGAAGTGGTCCGCCAACAGGATCACGTCGCTGCCGCGCTCCCGTAGCGGCGGAATGGTGATCGGAAACACATAGAGCCGGTAGTACAGGTCCTCCCGGAACGTGCCCTTCGCCACCATCTCCAACAGATCGCGGTTGGTGGCGGCGATGATCCGCAGATCGACCTTCACCGGCTTCGACCCGCCGACCCGCTCGAAGGTCTTTTCCTGCAGCACCCGCAGCAGTTTCGCCTGCATCAGCAGGCTCAGTTCGCCGACCTCGTCGAGAAAGATGGTGCCGCCGTCGGCGAGTTCGAAACGGCCCTTGCGCAACCCCACCGCGCCGGTGAAGGCGCCCTTCTCATGGCCGAACAATTCGCTCTCGACGATGCTCTCCGGCAACGCTGCGCAGTTGAACTTGACGAACGGGCCGTCGGCGGTGGCGCTGTTGTAGTGGATCGCGTTGGCGACCAGCTCCTTGCCGACGCCGCTTTCGCCGAGCACCAGCACGGTCGCCTTGGTGCCGGCGACCTTGTGGATCAGCTCGTAAACCTGCTGCATCGGCTTGGAATTGCCGATGATATTGGAGGGCTTGAATCGCTCCTTCAGCACGCTCTGCAGCCGGCGGTTCTCGTTCTCCAGCCGGACCTTCTCGATGTTCTCGATCAGATAGAGTTCGGCCGCCGGCGCCACCATCAGCGCCACCGTGGAGAGCACCTGGACGTCCTGCCGCAGCAGCCGCGAGTTGCGGTAGGTCCGCTCGGCGCTGATGGTGCCGATCACCTTTTGCGCGTGAATGATCGGCACGCAGAAGAACGAGGCGTTGGTATTGCCGTGGCCGTGCGACTGCGTGCGGTCGAGAAAGTGCGGGTCGTCGCGCAGATGCGGCACCACGATGGCGCGGCCGGTCTCCACCACCTTGCCGGTGATGCCCTCGCCCGACGCGTAGATGCCGCGCGCCTTTTCCTCTTCGGACAGGCCGAAGCTCTCGTGAATGAAGATGGTCTCCGAGCCGCGGTCGTACAACGTCACCATGCCGCGATGGATGCGCAGTTGCTTCTGCATCACCGACAGGATGATGGTCAGCGTCTTGGCGAGGTCCTCGCTGTCGGAAATGATTTGCGCGATCTGAAACAACAGCGGCAGCACGTTCACCCGGCATTCGCCGGTGAAGCAATGGGTGAACTCCTCGAC
The DNA here is from genome assembly GCF_000013745.1 of Rhodopseudomonas palustris BisB18. GTDB lineage: Bacteria > Pseudomonadota > Alphaproteobacteria > Rhizobiales > Xanthobacteraceae > Rhodopseudomonas_A > Rhodopseudomonas_A palustris_F. The sequence continues at coordinate 974,266 of NC_007925.1, read as the reverse complement.
CGGCTGTTCGGTCTCGACGGCCACAGCATTGCTCGCAGTCATCGCCATGGTCACGGCCTCAGCTTCGGTTGCGTTGCTGGGTCAGGGCCCTGCCCCGCGCCGGCCGAGCCGGCAGCCTCGCGGCGGCGCCAAGGCGTCGCAGGCGATGGCGTCGCGGCGAAAAACGCGGACGGGTTGAGGCGGTTTCGTTCCGATCGGTACAAATCAGCATCCGTCTTTACATAAGGGTCCGAACTTTTCGGCGGCCGGCGCGCTGGGCCCGCGGCTGACGAACCGCTCCCGGCGCCGCCGTGAGCGGTCATCCTTTATATAACACCGTATATAACGGATGGCATGATCATGTGAGCGGCAGAACTGTCGAAACCGTAGGCAGACTGCCAATTCGGCAATCAGCCGTTGTGGCGGATGCGAGTTGCTTGCAGGGCTATCAGTCCCGCTCCGGCTCCAACGTGCCGCCGGCGAAGTTGCGATAGATGAAGCGACTTTGCGCCTCGTCGGCCTCGGTGGCGGCGAGCTGGAAGATCTCCTGGTGCCGTGGCGACAGCGCGCAGGCCGGATCAGTGGCGGCGGCGTCGCCGGTCAGCGCGAAGGCCTGGCAGCGACAGCCGCCGAAATCGATCTCCTTGAAGGCGCAGCTGGCGCACGGCTCCTGCATCCAGCCGGTGCCGCGATAGCGGTTGAAGGCTTCGGAGTTCTGCCAGATCGAGGCGATCGAATGATTGCTGCGCACCGATTCGAAGTGCAGCCCGGTGATGGTCTCGGCGGCGTGGCACGGCAGCACCTTGCCGGTCGGCGAGATGTTGAAGAACTGCCGGCCCCAGCCGCCCATGCATTTCTTCGGCCGCAACGCGTAGTAGTCCGGCATCACATAGTCGATTTCGAGAATGCCCTTCAGCCGCGCCCGGGCGTCTTCGACGATCCGCGTGGTGTCCTCGAGCTGCTGCAACGTCGGCATCAAGGCGGCGCGGTTCTTCAGCGCCCAGCCGTAATATTGCACGTTGGCAACTTCGAGCCGGTCGGCGTCGAGATCGACCGCCATCGCGATGATGTCGGCGAGCTGATCGAGGTTCTGCCGGTGCATCACCGCGTTGACGGTGAGCGGCAGATCGAGCTCGCGGGTCCAGCGCGCGACTTCGAGCTTCTTGGCGTGCGCATGGGCGAAGCCGGCAACGCGGTCGGCCACCGCAGGCTCATTGCCCTGGAAGCTGATCTGGACGTGGCACAGCCCGGCATCGGCCAAGGCTTTCAACTTGTCGCGGCTGAGCAGCACCGCCGAGGTGATCAGGTTGGAGTAAAGCCCCACGTCGGTCGCGTGGCGCACCAGCTCGACCAAATCCTTGCGCGCGGTCGGCTCGCCGCCGGAGAGGTGAATCTGCAGCACGCCGATCTCGGCTAGTTCGCTCAACACCGACTTCCACTCTTGCGTAGTGAGTTCGCCGCGGGATCGCTCCAGCTCCACCGGGTTGGAACAATACGGGCATTGCAGCGGACAGCGATGGGTCAATTCCGCCAGCACCGCCAGCGGAATGCCGAACTGCTCGGCCACCGAACCGCGCCGCTCCAGCACGGCGAGGCCGTCGGCGGGTTCGCTCGCAATCGGGTTGGCATCGGTCAGTGTCGGACTCATGTCGTATTCTCCCGCGCCTCGGCGAGGAATCCCTTGTCGGCGAGATCCTGCAACATCGCGATCACGTCGGCGCCGATCAGTTCGCGCGCCGCAGAATATTTTCTGGCCAACTCATCGATCATCTCGGCGACGCTACGCACGCCGTCGCACAGCTGCAGAATCTCCACCGCGATCTCGTCCGGCGCCAGCACCCGCTCCGGCGCGAGAATCACCCAGCGCTGCCGTGTGACGTCGAACCGCAGCTTGGCATGACGCGGCAACACCGGCCGGCTCGCCTCCTCGACGGTGAGATTGCGGCTGCGCGCGCCTGTCATGCCCTGCCTTCAGTTTGCCTCAGGAACGAACGCGCCCGGCGGAATCTGCCCGTCGACATAGGCGTGGTGCAGCGCGTCGAGCTGCGCCCACAGCACATTGGTCTTGAAAATCAGAGCGTTGCAGACCGCCTCGCGCTCCGCCGGGGTATCCGCGTGCCGCTTGACGTAATCCAGCGCGAACTGCGCGTCGCGCGGCGCCTGCTGCAGCCGGCGCTTGAAGTAGGTCATGATCTGCGGATTGACGAAATCATAGTGCTCCAGCATGCCGGCGATCCGCTCTTCGTGCAGATTGGGCGCGAATAATTCCGTCAGCGACGACGCGATGGCTTCCAGCGGCGTCCGATCGCGGACGAAATGCACATAGGCATCCACCGCAAACCGCGTCGCCGGCAGAATCCCTTCGGTCGACTCCACGTAAGCGCTGTCGAGGCCGAGCCCTTCGGTCAGCTTCAACCAACGTTCGATGCCGCCCTCGGCGCCGAGATCGCCGTCGTGATCCTCCAGCCGATGCCGCCATTCGACGCGGGTGGCGCGGTCGCGAAACCGCGAGATCACCACCGCGTCCTTGATCGGGATCGAGCACTGATAGTAATAGCGGTTCAGCGCCCAGGCCTGCACCTGGCCTTTGTTCAGCTTGCCGCCGTGCAGCAGCCGATGGAACGGATGCAGATTGTGATAGCGGGTGGCGCCGATCTGGCGCAGCGCCGCCTCGAGCTGGTCGGCGTCCTGCAGCTCGGTATTTCGCGCCAGCGAAAACGCCGACATGCCGTACACAGGAGCGTTCACAACACCACCTCCATGCCATCGGCGGGGATCTGCCAGCCGGCGCGATCGACCGCCTTGCGTTCCGCCGAGTCCGGCAGCAGCGCCGGATTGGAATTGTTGATATGCAAAAAGATCTTCTGACCGATGCCGCAATCCGCCAGAGCCGCCAACGCGCCATTATCTCCCGACATCGCGATGTGGCCCATCGCCTGCCCGGTCTTGTGGCCGAGACCGGCGGCGATCAGTTCGTCGTCGCGCCACACCGTGCCGTCGAAGAACGCCAGCGGCGCCCCGGTGAGCCGCTGTTTCAGCTCGGCGCCGACCTCGGCGCAGGCCGCGACGAAATAGAAACTGTTGCCGCTGGAGCGGTCGGTGATGCACAAACCCAGCGTATCGCCGACGTCGTTGGCGGCCTCGCCATCAGGATGCGACTTGCCTTCCAAATACCAGGCGCCCTTGCCGGCCACGGCGAACGGCAGCACCTCGATGCCGGCCGGAGTGCCATCTGGCAAAGTCAGCTCGAACGGCTGATCGATCGCGATCTCACGGCGCTTGACGCTGCGCTCACTCAACACGTTGAAGATGCTGTTGGCTTTCAGGATCGCCAACACCCGCCGATGCGCATAGAGCGTGAACGGCGAGCCTTCACGCATCGACAGCAACCCGGCCACCGCATCGACTTCGCCGTTGGTCAGGATCACGCCGGCGATCGGGCTGTGACGGAGCCGGCCATGCTGAGGATGCAATTGCGGGGTCTGGATCAGTTGCTGGCGCAGATCCGGCGAAGCGTTGATCAAGAACCAATGTTCGCCATCGGCGCTGATCGCGACCGACGCTTGAGTGCGCCGGAGCGTCGGATCATCACCCCTCGCCGCCTGGCAGACCGGGCATCCGCAATTCCATTGCGGCACCCCTCCGCCCGCGGCCGCTCCCAGCACGACGACGCGCAACATAAAACCCGTCCCCGGGGCTTGCACGTGCGGCGTAAGCCGGACACGGCGATGGCCCATCCCGGGCACATCGCCGCGCGTATCAGCCGCCTTCGCCGAACGCCAAGCTATCGCAGCCTGTTACTTGCGGGCCGCGCAGGCATACATGTTGATTTCCATGCCAACGGCAACTTCGACGATTTTCGGAGTCTTCCAGGCCATCGTTCATCCTCCCACTGTTTCGCGATTTCACGGTCAGGCGCCGCGATCTGAAAAAGATAGGGCGGCCGCTGATCGAGCGCAAGTGAAAGCTCCACACAGCGGCGTGAGAAGCGCTGCTGCAATGCGAAGTAACAACGGCATGTTGCACTTGCACACACCGGGTTCCAAGCCCGCACGCTTAGGAACTTTGCGTCCAAAGAGGTTCGACGGGTGCAACTATCCAACGCTTGTCGTGCGCGAGGCCGCAACGACGCGCAGGAAGTTGTCATTGAAGCGTCGCGCGGCGGTGGCGAAGGCCGGCAGCCGTGCGGCGGTCTCCGCCGCAAGCCCGGCGGCGCGCTGCGGCCCGAGAGCGGTGTCGAGCGATGCGGCATAAGCGGGTAATTCGCGCCATTGCGGCACCGTCTGTTCGGTGATTTCGACGTGGTACTGCACCCCATAGGCCGACGAACCGACCCGGAGCGCCTGCACCGCGCAGGCGGCGTTGCCCGCCAACAGCTCGGCGCCCTCCGGCAGCCGAGTCACTTCGGCGCCGTGCCATTGGAAGGTTTCGACCGGATTGGCGAACCCCGCGAACAGCGGATCTTGCAGCCCGGCCGCGGTCAGTTCCACGCGGCCCAGCCCGACCTCCGGGGTGTTGCCGAGCGCCACCGCCCCGCCCAGCGCGTCGGCCAACAGCTGGTGACCGAGACAGATGCCGAGATAGGGCCGGTTCAGCTCGCGAACGAAACGGCGGATCGCGGCCTTTTCCGTCACCAGCCAGGGATGTTCGACCTCCTGCCAGACGTCCATCGGGCCGCCCATCACCACCAGAGCGTCATAGGCCTCGAGCTCCGGGATCGGATCACCCTCGTCGAGCTCGACCGCATCCCAGGCAATGCCGTCGGCCCGCCAGAATTCGCGGAAAATCCCGGGGTGCTCGATATCAATGTGCTGAAAGACCAGAAAGCGCATGGTGTTCCTCGGAGTAGAGATGGGTGGCAAGCCTGCTGTGCAAGCCACGCGCCAGATTGCGGCCGTGGCGCGAGGCTTGACGCGGGCGGCGATCGCCGTCCATCCAGGCTCCCGGCGGCTCGCCCCGCCGATTTTGATTGGGATAGCGGACGTGGCAGTGAGCGGGCAATTGGAAAGAACCGAGCCGACCGGGATCGGGCACTCGACCAATCTGGTCGGGGTGCCGATGGATTTTCTCGCCCATGCCCGGTTCAACGACCATCCGGTGCCGCTGCACATCGCCGGCGTCCGCGAGATGAACCCGGAGTTGTTCGAGATGCTGGCGCAGGCCAGCGACCTCGCCGACGCTGGCGGCGCCTTCATGTGCTACATGATGGCGATGTTCGGGATCGACGCCGAACAGCAGGAGACTCCCGCGGGCCCGGACAAGCCGCGGCGCTATCGCTCCTCGTTCCTGCGGCTGATCACCGGCTGGGGCTGCGACAGCAACGGCGCCGAGGGCGCGGTGCTGAAGGGCTGGGTGGAAAGCCGCTTCGGCATCTTCCCGACCTTCCACAAGGCGTTCATCGACCGGATCTCCAGCGGCACCTGGACCACCTATGTCGAAGAGAAGATGTCGAGCCGCTTCCACAACAACGCAATCTATGTGCAACTCGATCTGCTGTTCGAATTCTGCCAGTGGGCGTTGGCCAATCTGGTGGCGCCCGGCAAGTCCCATGTGACGCTGTACCGCGGCGTCAACGATTTCGACGAGCACCAGGTGGTGGAGCGGATCGACAAGACCACCGTGATGATGCGGCTGAACAATCTGTCGTCGTTTTCCTCCGACCGCGAGATCGCCGAATGCTTCGGCGATACCATCCTCACCGTTCGCGTCCCGCTTTCCAAGGTGGTGTTCTTCAACACGCTGCTGGCCGCCTATCCGTTCAAGGGCGAACGCGAGTATCTGGTGATCGGCGGCGAGTACCGCGTCAATGCCAGTTATTTTTAGAACACGCCCAAGATGAAGCAGCCTGCGCCATGACCGCCCCGAATGTGCAAGACCGCGCGCTGGCGGCGTATCTCGGCTTCGCCATCGGCGACGCGCTCGGCGCCACCGTGGAATTCATGACCCGCTCGGAGATCGCCGCGAAATACGGCGTGCACCGCGAGATCATCGGCGGCGGCTGGCTGCGCCTCGCCCCGGGACAAATCACCGACGACACCCAGATGGCGCTGGCGCTCGGCGATTCGCTGACCCGGCTGGGGGGATTCGACGTCGCCGACGTCTGCGAAGAATTCGCCGCCTGGCTGAAGAGCCGGCCGATCGACGTCGGCTCCACCTGCCGCCGCGGCATCCGCCGCTACATCACCGAGGGTACGGTACAGGGCAATTACTTCGAAGGCGACGCCGGCAACGGCGCGGCGATGCGGGTGCTGCCGGTGGCGCTCGCCAGCTTCGGGCGGCCCATCGACGCGCAGGCCTGGACGCTTTCGCAATCGCGCATCACCCATCATCATCCGCTGTCCGACGCATCAAGTTTGATGCTGGTTGAGATGCTGCACGCGCTGTTACGCGGCGAGGATAAAGAGGCGGCGCGCGCGGTGGCCGACGGCGTGATCGCGCAGCACCGGCTGCTGAAGTTCGATCCCTATCACGGCCAATCCTCGGCTTTTGTGGTCGATACCATGCACACCGTGCTGCATTACTACTTCAACACGGCGTCGTTTTCCGATTGCGTGACCCAGACGGTGAACCAGGGCGGCGACGCCGACACCACCGGCGCGATCGCCGCGATGCTGGCCGGCGCGACTTACGGGATGGCGGCGATCCCGGGCAAATGGCTGGCCAAGCTCGACCCGAAAGTCAACGCGGCGATCCGCGAGCAGGTGCCGAAGCTGCTGGCGATCGCCGAAGATGGGCAATAGCGGCGGCGGCGCGACAGGCGGCACGCTGGATCGCCGCAACGCACGATCACTTGCTCGGAGCGGATGGATGGGAATCGTGCCCCGGACACAGCGCAGCGCGCCGCACTTGCGGCGTGGTGCGCTGCAGAGCCGGGGCCGTTACGATGGCAGCGCTTGGAACGGTCCCGGCTCGCCTCGCCGCGCAAGCGCGCGGCGCGACGTCCGGGACACGCGCCTCATTCGGGGGCCGCTTATTCGCGAAACTTCTTCTTCGGCTTTTTCGGTTTCTTGTCGAACGCCGGCTTCAGTTCGAAGCTGCCGCCGCTCGGCGAGACTTCGGCGTACATCGGCTTGTCGTTCGCCAGGGGGTCATAGGCGGGCTTGTCATACGCAGGCTTGTCGTAGCCCGGTTTGTCGTAGGATTTTTTCGTCTTGAAGCTGGCGTCACGCGGGGCGCCATCGCCCGCGTGGTTGCGGTCATACGATTTGTCGCTGGATGGCTTGCGCTCATAGGGCTTGCCGGCCGGCGGCCGCCGGTCCGGGGCCTGCTGCGCGGCGGGAGCGTCGCCCATCGCCTCGATGCGGATATTGTCTTCCTTGTCGGGACGCCGGATCATCGCCGCGAAGGACTCCGCCGCGGCGCCGGAAATCTCGAACTCGGTGGTGGTGTCGTGAATCCGGATCGCGCCGATGTCCTGCTTGTCGATGCCGCCGCGGCGGCAGATCATCGGCAGCAGCCAGCGCGCTTCGGCGTTCTTCTTGCGGCCGATCGCGGCGCGAAACCAAACGCCGCCTTCCATGGCATGACGCGTCGAGGCTTTGCCGGGTCGCGCTTTCGGGCTGTAGTCGCGGTCCTCGGCGCGCGGCCGGGAATCCCCCCGCGTCGTCGCGCGCGGCTCGCGCGAGCGGGCGCCGCGTTCGCCGGGATCCAAAATGTCTTCCGGCGACGGCAGCCGCGCGCGATACAGCCGCGCCAAAGCCGCGGCGATATATTCCGGCGAGCGCTCGGCGAGCAGCGCCTGCGCCAGCACCAGATCCTCGGCCGAGGGCTCCTCGGCGAACAGCGCGTCCTGGAACATGCGTTCCTGATCGAGCTTGCGGATCTCGTCGGCGCTGGGTGCTGTGCCCCACACCGCGTCGATGCCGGCGAGATTCAAAAGCAATTCAGCGCGGCGGCGGCGCGCCGGCGGCACCAAGAGAACGCTGACGCCCTTCTTGCCGGCGCGGCCGGTGCGGCCGGAGCGATGCTGCATCACCTCGGCGTCGTTCGGCAGATCGGCGTGGATCACCAGCGCCAGGTTCGGCAGATCGATGCCGCGCGCCGCGACGTCGGTGGCGACGCAGACCCGGGCGCGGCCGTCGCGCAGCGACTGCAGCGCCATGGTGCGCTCGTTCTGGGTCAGTTCGCCGGACAGCGCGACCACCGAGAAGCCGCGCTCCAACAGCGCGGTCTGCAGATGCTTCACCGCGTTGCGGGTGTTGCAGAACACGATGGTGCTGGGCGATTCATGGAAGCGCAGCACGTTGACCACGGCGTGCTCGACGTCGCCGGGCGCGATGCGGATCGCCTGATATTCGATGTCGGCGTGGCCGCCCTCACCGTTTGCAACTTCGACGCGGAACGCCTGCTGCTGATACTGCTTGGCCAAGGCGACGATGCCGCGCGGCAGCGTCGCCGAGAACAGCAGCGTGCGGCGGGTCGGCGGCGTGGTCTTGAGGATGAACTCCATGTCCTCGCGAAACCCGAGATCGAGCATCTCGTCGGCCTCGTCGAGCACCACGGCCTTCAATTGCGAGACGTCGAGCCGGCCGCGCCGCAGATGGTCGCACAGCCGTCCCGGCGTGCCGACCACGATATGGGCGCCGCGGGCCAGCTCGCGCTGCTCCTGCCGCGGGTCCATGCCGCCGACGCAGGACACCACGCGGGCGTCGGCGTAGGCATACAGCCACGCCAGTTCGCGATGCACCTGCAGCGCCAGTTCGCGGGTCGGCGCGACGATCAGCGCCAAGGGCGCCGCGGCCTGTTCGAAGCGCTCGGCGTCGCCGAGCAGATTCTTGGCGATCGCCAGCCCATAGGCGACGGTCTTGCCCGAGCCGGTCTGCGCCGACACCAGAAGGTCGCGCCCGGCGGCCTGGTCGGCGAGCACCGCGGTCTGCACCGGTGTCGGGTCATTGTAATTACGTTCCGCCAGGGCTCGGGCGAGCGGCGGGCTAGTGGTCAAGAATGTCACGAGATGGGTGGTCCTGCTTGGCGGCGACGCCGCGGCGTCGAATGAGGCCCGTGCCGAACAGCTCGACCCGGCGCGCCTTTAAATGCACAGCCAGCAGGCCCGTCGGAATGGGTGAGGTAGGGAATGCTTTAGGCCAAAGCGGCGCAAAGCGCCAATGATTGCTGGCGAGGAGCCGAAATCCGGGCGGCGGGGGCTCGGCCGCGCGGTGGCCCGACCTCGCGCGACCGGCCCAACGCGCTGAAATCGCTTGTTAATTGCGACCCGACCGCGCGCCCGCAGGCTGCAGCCCTGCGGCGGCTCGGGTTTCGCCCTATGCCGGGTTCCCGCAAACGCGAAGCGCCGAGCGGCTGGCCGGCCGGCGCGCTTGGGCGCTCGCCGCTAGCTCAGATAGCTCGCCAGATTGAGGCTCTGCACTTTGGCGATCGCCGCATAGGACGCCGTCAGCTGCGCCTGATAGGTCGACAATTGCGCGGTCACCGCGGCGACGTCGACGCTGGTGAGATCGGTCGCCAGCGACTGCGCATAGCTCTGATACTCGGTCTGGAAGCTGCTGGCGCGTTCGATCGCCGACGCCGCGTTGGAGACCCGGCTCTGCACGACGCCGACCGCATCGACCGCGGTTTCCGCAAGATCGAGCGCCTCGTTCAAGGTGTCGGTCGACAGCGTCGTGCTGTTGGCGACCAGGTTCATCGCCCGCATCGCCTTTTCGAACGCCGCGTTGTCGGCGGTGACGCCATAGCTCACGATCTGGCTTTCCGAGACGCGGACCGAGGCCAGTTCGTCGTCGCCCTTGTAATAGCTGGTGTCGGCGCTCGATGGCGAGGTCATCGCGGCATAGACCGTGCTGTCGATGTCCACCGGGGCCTGGTCGGTGCGGGCGCCGCCGAACACATAATCGCCGCCATACTGGGTGTTGAGCAACGAGGCCATCTGCTCCAGCATGTCCTGCGCCGATTGGCTGACGCTGGTGGCGTCGGTCGTCGTCGAACTGGTGGCCCCGGTCAGCAACGAGCGAAACTGGGTGATGAGATCCGAAATCGAGCTCATCGCCGAGTACATCACCTCGACCTTGCTGGAGGCCTGGGTCGAGGCGTCGATATAGGACTGCGCCCGGGTCACCGAGACCTGAAGGTTGAGGATCTGCTGCGAGGACGAGCCGTAGCCGCCGAAATCCGAAGACGTGATCCCGGAGGCTTCCTGGATCTGCATGTTGGCCATCGTGCTTTGGGTGCGCAGAGCCGCGGCGATCATCTGCTCGCTGTTTCCGAAAGTGGCGATCCGCATGGCCATGATGGACGCTCCTATCAGCCGACGCTTTGCACGGCTTGCAGCAGCGACGAGAACATTTCGTTGATCGCCTGAATCAGCTGCGAGGCCGCCGAATATTGATTCTGCAACGTGCTGAGACGCGCGGTCTCCTCGTCGAGATTGACGCCGGATTGCGACGCCAGCGCGCTGGCGAAGGTGGATTGCGCGGTCTGCTTGGCGGTGTAGGTATCTTCCGCGGTTGACGCCTTGGCGGCCACCGCGGAAACGATGGTGCTGGCATAATCGGCGAACGAACCGGTGCTGGAGCCGAGCCCGCCGACCGCGTCGAAGGTGATGTCGTCAGTGAGCGCCGAATACAGCGCGTTGACCACGGTGGCGGAGCCGGCGCTGAGCACCTGGCTGCCGGTGGTCAGCGTGTCGGACGAATCCAGCGTCGCCACCTGCAGCAGCCCGGAATTCGCCAGGATATCGCTACGCACCGCGAAATCCGAGGCGCCGGTCGCGGTCACCAGATCGTTCAATCCGAGCCAATCCGACAGCCCCTTGCCGTCGCTGCCGACCGAACTGGTCATCTCGTTGACGGCGACGCCGTTGGAACTGCTGCTGGAAATCGTCAGATGGCCGTCGCTGTCGATCGACGCCGAGAGCCCGGATATGCCGTTGATCGCGCTGACCAGATCGCCGACCGTGGCATAGCTCGACAGGTCGAGATCGGCGTAGGACACCAGCGTGCCGCTTTGGTCCGCCACCGCGATGCGGACCGTGCCGGTGGCGTCCAGCGCGGTGTCGGCGGCCACCGCGGTGGTGCCGGTCAATGTGGCCGGCGGCGGCAAGGAGGTGCCGGTGTTGGACACCGTGTTGAGACTGTCGGCGAGTTGCGTCGCCAGTTGATCGAGCTGGGCCTGCGCCGCCGGCAGTTCGCTGTCGCGTAGCGCGATCAACGCGCCGATCTCGCCCGAACTGATCTGCGCGGTGACGTCGACGCCGTTGACGGTGACGCCGCTCAAGGTGGAGCTCGACGTCGCGCTGTAGCTGGAGCTCGCGGTCACCGTCGAGGACGCCGTGAAGCTCAGTTCGTGCGCGCGGGTGTCGACCAGCGCCTGGCCCGACGCGGTGTAGACCTGCATGTCACCGGTTGAGGAGATGAAATAGCTGATGTTCATCTTGGTGGCGATGTCCTGCACCGCGGTGTTGCGCTTGTCCTCGAGGTCGGCGGTCGATTGACCGGCCGCCGCCGCCAGCTTGATGGCGGCGTTGAGATTGGCGATGGTCTGCAATTGCTCGTTGACGTCGTCAACCGCGGTGGCGATTTCCTGATCGGCATTGCTGCGCAGATCCTGGATGCCGCTCGAGGTGTCGCGCAACTGCGTGGCCAGATCGTCCAGCGCGCTGACGACATTGGCCTGCAGCGCCGCACTGCTCGAGGTCGCCGACAGCGAGGTGATCGCGGTCTCCAGAGCCGCGATGGTGTTGGCGAGCGAGGTGCCCGAGGAATCGTCGTCCGCGGTGGAGCCGTACAGCGCCTGCAACTGGTCGAGGTAATCATTGTTGGTGTCGGCGGCGCCGAGCGCGGAATCCGCCTGGATCAGCGATTTCATCAGCAGCTTGTCGACGGTGCTGGTGATGCCGGTGATCACCGTGCCGGCGCCGGTGCCGGCATTGACGACCGCAGCCTGGTTGGCGGTCTTGACGGTGTAGCCGGTGGTGTCGGCGTTGGAGATGTTCGACGAGGTGACGCTGATCTGCACCTGCGTGTTCATCAGGCTGCTGACGGCGATGCTCCGTGCGATGTCGAGTGACACGTTGACCTCACTGGCCGAAGACTACGCCCGCACGCCGGCGCTGTAGGACGCCGCGCGGCCTTTGACGCGGCCATTCGCGCTGTACGGCGAGACGTCGGAAATCTGCTCGCGGATCGCCGCCATCACCGCGTCGATGCGGCGCTGGCTGGCCTCGATCGCCGCGCGCAGCCGGATCACGTTCTCATCCATCGACAGCCGCAGGGTTTCGATTCGGTTCATGAAGCGCTCCTGCAGCGCCTTGTCCGGACTGTGCAGCCTGACGCGCCGCGCCGAGACCTCGGCCACCCACGCCTCGAAACGCCCGGCCAATTTGCTCTTCAATTCGGTGTGGCGCGATTGCGACGCCGGAAGACCGATCGCCAACGCGGCGTTCTCTTCGCGCACCACTTCGATCAGCGCGTCGATCAGCGCGACCAGTTCCTCGATCCGTTGTCCGCCGCTGGCGTTCGTCGGCTGTTGTGATGGCCTGTCCAGCATCTCAGTTCCCCATTACCTTGCCGTTTGCTCGACCTTGCGACGATCCGCGCCCGAGCGACGCGCATCGTGCGTACGCATTGATGGCGCTGATTTGCGCGCCCGCCGCGTTGATGTTCTCGACCAGCGCTCGGCAACGCGCCGAAAGCCCGGTCCGTACTGCGCGCAGTTCGCTTTCCAGCGCCAGCAGCCGCCGGCGATCGTCCTGCCGGGTGGCGTTGCGCACCGCCGTCGTCAGACGGCGCAGCCGAGCCAACAGCGGATCGTCGACGGCTTGGTCGGTCATCGCAGCACCTACCGCATCGCCGAGATCAGCGTGTCGTACATGTCGCTGACCGCACTCATCACTTGCGCCGCCGCCGAATAGGCTTGCTGCGCCGAGATCATGTTGCTGAATTCCTGGTTGGTGTCGCTGGTGGAAGCCTCGAGTTCACCGCCGTAGATGGTGCCGGCGCCGTTGGTTCCTGAGGCCTGCACCATCGCGGTGCCGGACGCCGCGGAAGCGGCGTAGAGCCCGTTGCTCTTGGCGACGAGTTGGTCCGGCGCGGAAAACGTCGCCACCGGAATCTTGTAGATCGCGATGGTTTCGCCGTTGGAATAGGTGGCGTTGACTTTGCCGTCGTCGCCGACCGCAATGCTGCTCAGCTTGCCGTATGCAAGTCCATCGGACTCGATGCTGGTGAGGTTGATCGAGGGCGTGGTTTCGCCCGATGCTTTTTGCGTCAAGCCATCGGTGCCGCCGACGGTGCCAAAGTTCAAGGCGATGGTGCTGGTGGCTGCCCCGGTGCTCCAGGCCACCGAAATGTCGGTCGCACTTTGCGAGGCCAGCGAGCCGTCTTCATTGAAGGTGATCGTGGCCGATCCGGTTGTGGTTCCGGTGCTCGTGGTCGAGTCCGACGACAACGTCGGATTGCCGAAACTGGCGCTCCAGGTGTTAGATCCGGTTTTGGTCCACGTCACCTGGATCGAACTCGCGGTTCCGAGCGAATCGTACACCGACATCGAGCTGGTGAAGGTGGCGTCGGTGGCGGCATCCGCCGGCAGGTTCAAGGCGAATTTGGTCTCGGTGCTCGCACTTCCACTGGTCGCGGCCACCGCGGTGTTGATCGGCTCGAGGTTGTTGCTGTCGGCGCTGCCCGTGATGTTGCCGTCGGCGTCGGTGCGCCAGCCGAGCAGATAGGCACCGCCGCTGCTGACCAGATAGCCGGAGTCGTCGATGGTGAACGAGCCGCTGCGGGTGTAGAGCGTCGAGCCACCGGTCAGCGCCGTGGTCACCGGAAAGAAGCCGTTGCCGGAAATGCCGATGTCGGTGGCGCTGGTCGTGGTGGTCAGCAGTCCCTGCTCGGAGATATTGGACCGCGACAACGTGGTGACGCCGCCCGACGAATAGGTCGTGGCGCTCGATGAGCTGGTGACCAGCGCTTGAAAGGACGCCGAGGTGGTCTTGTAGCCGACGGTCTGCGAATTGGCGATATTGTCGGAAATCATCGCCATGGCAGAGCTTTGCGCGCTGAGCGCCGAGATCGCCGATGAGAGTGCGCCTGATAGACTCATAGCTTTACTCCGAACTAATCAGGATGTGACGCCGATGATGCTGCTCGCGGCGATCGAGGTGTCGCCGATGGTGAGCATGGTGGTGCCGCTCGAACTATCGACGCCGGTCACCTTGCCGCTGACGGTGGTGTAGCCGTAGACCGAGTTGCCGCTGGAATCGGTGGCGCTGACCGACAGCGTGTAGTCGCCGCCGTCGCTAAGCTGGGTGCCGTCGGTGGTGGTGCCGTCCCAGGTGAAGCTGTTCTTGCCGGAGGTCGTGGCGCCGCTGCCGGTCCACACCGTATTGCCGGAAGAGTCGGCGACCGTCAGGGTGACGCTGGACGCCGCGGAATTCAGCGAGTAGCCGAATGCGATCTGGCCGTCCTCCAGCGTCGCGGAGTCCGCCTTGGCGGTCACCGTCTGACCGATGTAGTTGGTGGAGTTCAGCGTCAGCAGGCTGTTGAACGAGGTCGCCAGCGAACTCAGATTGGTGTTCAGGGTCTGCTGCTGCTCAAAATTCGCATACGACGTCATCTGAGAGACGAAGTCGGTGGTGTCGGTCGGATCGAGCGGGTTCTGGTTCTGCAGCTCGGTCACGAGCAAGGTCAGAAAATCGCTCGACGTCAGCGAGGTGGTGCTGGACGCGGTCGTCGTCGTAGCCGCCGTGCTCGTGGCGCTGGTTGCAGTAATGCTCATGACAGCCTCCTGCCGCGTCCGGGCGCGCAAGCGCCGGATGGCGTTTTCCGATGTGCTGTGGTGACGTGATTGCCGTTCTGTATTGAAACGGACGGCGCCGCGGATTCAGGCAGAGTTTCTGCGGATCGGGGCGTCAGAAAATTCATCGCCGCGCGCGCGGCGCGGCTGCGCCCAGCTGCCGAGAGCCGGCGGCTACGCTGACGGAGCCTGACTACTCACTTTGTCGCGGAAAATATTGCCGGGCGGAACCCGCCACAACACTAGAGCGCTTTCGGTTAGGATTGCTGCGGTTCAAGCGTCCCGGGCCGTCATTCCGGGGCACGAGCAGCTTCGCTGCGAGTGAGACCGGAATCCATAATCACCGCTGGGGGAGGATGGATTCCGGATGCTCGTTCTTCGAACTCGCAATCCGGAATGACGACGACATTTTGGTTGGATGACTCAATCCTAATCGAAAATGCTCTAAGACGGCGCGTCTCGGCGTGGAGCGGCGAGCTGGGCTGTTCTGCTAATTCGAGACAATGGCAAAGGCTGCGATCTGTCGTCGCCGCCGATCGGCGCACCACGCCGCAAGCGCCGCGCGCGACATGGCGTCCGGGCACGCGTCTTATTACGGCGCTCGGTTCGGCGAGCGCCGTTCGAAAATGACTTGGAAGATCGGGGGATGACCGTGCACCAAACGCGGGCGGCACCGCGCATGAGATGAGCGGCGCGGCGCGGCGGTCAGCCGCGGCTGTGACGCAGCGGTGGCGGCGGCGGCGCTGCGTCGGCGGCCGGCGGCGCGGGTTGGATCGCCAGCATGATCCGATCGGTCAGCGCGGCGCTGGCGCGAACCGGCTTGGCCGCCAAAGCGCGCCGCAGCAGCTTCGCCTCGTCGAGCCTTGCCCGGGCCTGGTCCGACTCGCGCAGCAGCGCCGCTGCGGCCTCACGTTGCGGCATCGGCCAGCTCGATAGATCCTCCCCGAGCCGGTCGAGCAGATCCTGGAAATCCGCGACATCGATCATGCGAACCGTGGCCTAAGCGTGCTATGGCGCTGATGCTGCTCGTATAATTACGAGGCGCCGACTCGCAGAGACTAGCATGCCGGAGCGTGGCCCGGATACCGCTTTTCACATTCTGCAACAAAGGGAAACTCTGTGACGCGCCAAGCGGAATGGGCCGGCGTTCGCGGCACGCCGGCGGCGGCCAGACCGAGCGTTTATCCCCGCCGCGCCGGCCTTGCCGTCGTCGACGCGACGAATTTCCAGGCGTCGCGCAGCTCGCTGAGGCTGGCGATGATCCGGGCAAAGCGGGCCGCGGCGTCCGGGCGGCCATAGGAGCGCAGGCACGCCATGATCAACGCGTTGTAGGTGCGATGCAGCCGTTCGGCGACCGCGCCGCCGCGGTCGAAGTCGAGATGATGGCTGAGCCCGCGCAGGATCGCGGTCGCCCGGATCATCGCCGCGTGGCTGTCCTCGAAGCGGCGTTGCTCTGCCGCGCTGATCGATCTACGCAAGGACATGATCGCGCCGTCATACAGCATCACCACCGCCTGCAACGGCGGCACCGCGATGGCGGCACTGCGATAGGCCTGCGCGGCCTGCTGGTTACTCGAATACTGCATCATCAATCACTGTCGGAGTTCAAAAGGGCGGTCAGATAATCCAGCATCGAGTTCGCCGACTGGATCGCGGACTGATAGTTGGCGTATCTGAGCTTCAAATTGGCTTCATAGGTGGCGGCCGCGGAGGTGACGGTATCGGCCTTTTGCTGCAGCGTATCGTCTTGAGACGTCAAGTTGTCGATCAACACCTGCAGCGAGCCGGTGCTGGTGTTGGAGACGCTCTTCGCCAGACTGTAGATCTGCGCCGCGATCCCGGAGGTCGAGGTCACGGTGATCGACTGCGAGGTGGAGCCTCGGTAGTTGAACGCCATGCCGGAATAGATCGAGCCGGACGCACCGACGATGGTGTCGCCGTTGATCGTGAACAGCGAACTGTCGCCGTCGACCGACGCCGAGGTCAGATTGCCGCTGGCATCGACCACCAGATCGAGCGTGAACGAAGCCGGCGGCGAACCGCTGGTGTTGATCACCGACAGGCTGCTCGACGAGGTCTCGACCGTGGTCGCCAACAGGTCGATCACGCCGTCGAGATCGCTGCTCAGGGTGGTTTCCAGCACGCTGGAATCGAATTCGAGATCGTTGGTTTCGTCGAACGTCAGTCCGAGATCGGCGATCGACAGCCCGCCGATCGAGGTGTTCAGCGCCGCCGTGACCTGC
Organism: Rhodopseudomonas palustris BisB18; assembly: GCF_000013745.1. Classification (GTDB taxonomy): domain Bacteria; phylum Pseudomonadota; class Alphaproteobacteria; order Rhizobiales; family Xanthobacteraceae; genus Rhodopseudomonas_A; species Rhodopseudomonas_A palustris_F. The sequence goes on along the minus strand of NC_007925.1, from coordinate 957,302 downwards.
GACATGATATCCCGCATCGTCGAGTCGCCGAACAGCACCGCATCCTCATCCGCCGTCCCGCTCGAGGTCAGGCTCTGCTGGCTGTAGACGTAGTCGCGGAACGCGTTGTAGGCGGTGACCAGACCGTCGATGGCATCGACGATCGTATCGGCGTCGGTCTCGACGTCGAAAGAGATCGACGAACCGGTCGGCGTGGTCTGCAGCAGGCTGAAGCTCACGCCGGTCAAGACGTCGCTGATGTCGTTGCTGTCGCGGGTCAGCTGGATGCCGTCGAGGGTGAAGATCGCGGCTTGGGCGGTTTGCAGCACGTCGGTGAAATCGCCCGAACTATCGGTGACGCCGAGCCCGTTCATCACGTCGTCGCCGGTGACGTTGGCGGTGACGATGTCGGCGTTGTCGACGGTGGCGGTCAACACCATTTCATATTCGGTGCTGGAGATCTGAATGATCGAGGCCTGCACCTTGGTGGTCGAGGTCTGGGCGTTGATCGAGGAAACGATGTCTTCCAGCGACATGTCGCTGCTGACTTCGATGTCGGCGGTGGTGCCGCCCGAGACGCCGATCGAGAACGTGCCCGCGTAGCCCAGCTCCGCGGTCTTGTCCGCCACCGCGGCGCCGACCACGCTGTGCGCGGTGGCAATCTGGCTGATGGTCAGGGTGTGGTCGCCGGTCGCCGCCGCGTCGCTGATCGACATCGACAGCGCCGAGCTGGCGCTGACGTCGCCGGTCGAGGTGATGGTCGCGGCCCTGGTGGCGAAGACGCTGCCGGACAGCGAGTTGATGATTGAACTGCTGAGCGACTTGGCGCTGGTGGCGACGTCGCTGAGCAGCGATTGCAGATCCTGGTAGGCCGCGATCTTGGTCTCGTTGGCGGTGATCTTGGTCTCGATGCTGGTGGCCTGCGCCGTCTTGGCGGCAACCTGGGCCTCGATCAACGCATCCCAATCGATGCTGGTGGAATTGGTCGTGCCCGTCGTCGTAATGGTCGCCGAACTGGCGATCGTGCTGGCGCTCGTGGTCGTGCTGGTGCTGGTGCTGCTGACCGACGTCATCGGGGGCTCCATTCACGGATCGGAGGGCCGGCGCTGCGCCGGCCCTCCACGACTTTCGGCCAAGCGTTAGCCGAGCAGCTTGAGCAGATATTGCGGCATCTGGTTGGCGGCGGATTCCGCCGACACCGCGGCCTGCACCTTGACCTCGGAAGCCGACAACTTGGCTTGCTCGGCGGCGATGTCGACGTCGGTGATCGCCGAATTGGCGGCTTCGAGGTTCTCGGTCTGGGTCGAGATCGAGTCGGCGCTGAAGTTGAACCGCGATTCCAGCGCGCCGATGTCGGCGCGGGCGCCGGACACGGTGTCGATGGCGCTGTCGATCGTGGTCAGCATCGCGGTCGCCGCGGTCTGGGTGCCGATCGTCGACGACGTCGAAAAGCCGAGAGAGGTCGAGGTCAGATTGGCCAACGACATGGTGATGGTGTCGGTGGAGTCGGTGCCGACCATGATCGCGGTGTCGGTGAAGTCGCCGTTCAGCAGGCTGGTGCTGCTGTAGCGGGTGCCGCTGGCGATGCTGTCGATTTCCGCCACCAGCTGGGTGAATTCCGAGTCGATATAGGCGCGGCTATCGTCGGTCACGGTGCCGGACGACGCCTGGGTGGCCAGCGACTTCATGCGCGCCAGGATGTCGCTGATGTTGGAGGCGCCGCCGTCGGCGGTCTGCAGGATCGAGCTCGCCTGCGAGGCATTGGTCGCGGCCTGCTGCAGCGTGGTGATGTCTGACGAAATGCGCGTCGAGATCGCAAGCCCGGCGGCGTCATCGGAGGCCTTGTTGATCTTCGATCCGCTGGACAACTTCGCCAACGAGCTCGACTCCTGCGCGGAGTTGACGTTCAGATAGCGAACCGCGGTGTTCGCAGCGGTGTTGGTGGAGATGACGGGCATTTGCTTGCTCCTTCGGATGATGCGGCGACGTCGGCCGCTGGGGACGGAAATCCCGGACGCAGGCCAGCCCCCGTCCGCTGCGTAGAACGGATCGGCCGGCAGAAATCAGGCGGGCTATTCCCCGCGGCGCTGCGACGTGGTTAGTATTCGGTAAACACGTGGCGGATGTCGCGCTCGTGCCGGCGCAGCAGATCGCGCAGCTGCTGACGGCCGCGTTTCAGCAGCGACTCCACCGCCGCCACCGTGGTCTCCATCACCTCGGCAATTTCGCCGTTGCTCATGTTCTCGTGGTACGAAAAAATCACCGCGATGCGCTGCTGCTCGGGCAACTGCCGCATCGCGTTCTCCAGCAGATGCGTAACCTCGTCGCGCTGCATGGTGCTGACCACGTCCGGCCGGCCATCGGCCGGCTCCGGCACCGCGTCGACACAGTCGGTGCGCGGCTGGCGGTGCAGATCGATGCAGCGGTTGGTGACCACGCGATACAGCCAGGTGGAGAACTTGGCGCGGCCGTGCTGCCACTGCCCGCGATGCGTCCACACCTTGAGCATGGTATCCTGCACGACGTCTTCGGCATCGGCGCGATTGCCGACGATGCGCAGCGCGATGCCGAATGCGCGATCGATGTGGCGCTCGACCAACAGCCGAAACGCCGCTTCGTCATGTTCGGCGAGCCGATTGAGAAGCTGTTCGTCCTCGTCCAACGGCGGCGTCGGCAGTTGCTGCTCGCACGCTGCCGCCGGCGCCGAGGAAACCGATGTCGACTTCGCAATCACCGCCGGCGCGACTTCAACCGGAGCCCAGATATCGAGCGCGAACGCCATCACTATCTCCCGACCCGCTACGCCGGCGAACGCTTGGTTCGCGCGGCTTCGAAGAGTTGAACGCGTCGCCACGAAAAACCGGGCGGTGATTTTTCGATTATTTTACAGTGGCTTACGGGCAAAAACTGCCTGGCTCGCGGCAATTTTTGCCGAGCCGAAACGCGGCCTTTTCGGCTGCGATCCGACGCCGCGGCGGCGCCGTGTCGACGCCGCGCCGCGCGACGACGACACCGTCGACCTCGCGAAATCACCTTGTCAGCACGGCCGTTGCGCGACATCACACCCTCGCCCGATCACAATCTCGATCCGCACGACAGCGTGCTGATCGTTCGCAGTTCACTCGGCAAAATTTTCCGAATCACTCCACGATGCTAGCGTTTTTTGCGCGGCGTGAGACCACGCGGGGCCGTCGACGGCAGCACGAAACCGCTGCTGATCGCTTATCATCGCGTACTGCCCTGCGCGGAACGCGGGCTCAGCAACGAACCGAAACGATTGGAACTACATGGACCGCAACTGAAATATTTTGAAACGCATCGGCTGGGGTTTGCGACCGCCTGAATTCGCGACCGCGATCGTATCAGTCATAATCAGCCCGATAGGTCACACCGCCGATGAACGTCCTCGACGAGATCCAGACTGCTGCGCGGCTTCCATCGCTTACGCTCGGCCCCGCGCAGCGCAACCGGCTCGCGCAGCTGTGTGTGCAGCGAACCCCCGTGGTGTGGGACGCGACCTGCGCCGCGCCGCCCGGCGGCGCGGTGATCGTGCTCGATCCGGCGAGCACCGCGCGCATGGAGGCTTTGGTCGGATCGCTCGATCCGGACGCGATCGTTATCATTCCGTTCGGCGAGCATCCGGCCTTCGATGGCCTGAAAGCCAAACTCGCGATCCATGGGTCGATCGGCGCGGAGGGCGCCGCGGCACCGCATCATCTGTGGTGGGGCGGCGTCAAGCCGCTCTCGGCGCGAACCGGGATGTATAGCAAGGCCGGGACCCTGTTGCTGTCGTCGTATCGCAACGGCAGCGTCCCGGAGCGACAGCTGATGCGATTTCGCGGCTATATCGATCTCAACGGGCTCGACTGCGTGATCGAGCGATCGCCGAACGAGCCGCGGGCGCGCGGCACCCACAAGATCGATTTCATCTTGCGGCAATTGCAAGCCGGCGATCGGCCGGTGTTCTGGATCGATACCGGCGCCGAGATCCGGCGCCATCCGGTGTTGCCGCAATCCTTAGGTTGCGACTTCGCCGTCCATCGCAAACGTGGCGGCGAGCTCGATACGGCCGCCATGTTCTTTCGACCGACCGAGCCGGCGCGCGCCTTGCTGCAGGCCTGGCGCGACTTGAGCCTCGGTTATCCCGATCTGCCGGAGCATTTTCTGCTCGATCAGGCCTGGATTCTCACGGCCGCGCAACGCCAGATCGAAACCGCGTGGCTGCCGGAGGATTACTGTCAAACCGATCCCGCGCTGCGCGACGGCGCCACCATCGTCATCGACCACACCAGGTTCGAACGCAGCGCCGCGCAACTGCCGACGCGCCACCTGCTCGCCGCCCGGCGCTTCGGCCGACAACAGGCGCCGGAGCCGCACTTGATCATGAAGGGCATGGACGGCGCCCGCGGCGCGATCACCGTGGTGGTTCGCGACGTGCTGGGCCGCGACGCGTCGCAAGTCGGCGGCGCGGTGGAAGCCATCAGTAGAGCTTTCGCGGCCGATTGCGGCGGCTTTTCCAAGCTGGAACTGGTGCTGTGCGGCTGGGCCGACGATGTCCATGCGGTGATGCAGATCGAGGACAATGGCTGGGTCCTGGTCACCGACCCGGCGGAACGGTTGCGGCCGGACGCCTTCAAGGCTCCCGACCGTCACCGATTGACGATGCGCTGTTCGGAAAGAGGACAGCCCCTCTGGGAGGCGCCGGCGATTGCGCCGGCATGAACCAATATCGAGCATGATCCCGCAAAGGGATCTCGAAAAGGGATCTCGGTTTTCGGAGAATATCTTGCTCGATCAGAGCTAGCGCAGGACGATGCAGAGAAACGTCGTCCTACTCTAAGTCACACCGCGAGCCCGCGCCGTGGTGGCTGCGGCTGAAGTGGTCGCCGCCGTGCCCGGAACGACCGCGATTTCCAACCTGTGGTTTAGTCGATCTTTACACTCTCCTGTCAATTGCTGATTGTCAGGGCGCGGACCGCGCCGGCAAGGATGCATTGGCAATCGAGGTGGGGCGTCGATGAGCGATCAGGCGGCGGCGGGACTGCAGATCAAGTTCATGGCGGAGTCAGCTTCGCCCGGCTATCTCGAAGCTTCGGTGCGATCCCATGCGGGTCTGGTGTGGAGCGCCGCTGCGGTGGCGTTGGCGATCGTGCTGGCGGTGCCGTTCTTCCTGGTCGACGTCCCGCCGGTCCTCGACTATCCCAACCATCTGGCGCGCTACTTCATCCTGGCGCATCCCGACGACCCCGCGCTGTCGCAGATGTTCGAGCCGCATTGGGCCATCTTGCCCAATCTCGGCATGGATGTGATCGCGACCGGGCTGTTGAAGCTGCTGCCGGTGCATGTCGGCGGACGGCTGTGCCTGGCGCTGAGCCTGTTCGCGCCGGTGATCGGCGCCGTCATCTACAGCCGGGTGGTGTTCGGCCGCTTCACCTACTGGTCGCTGGCCTCCGGGCTGATCGCCTATAACGGCGTGTTCTTCCTCGGCTTCATGAATTTCCTGCTGTCGCTCGGGCTGGCTTTGGCCGCCGCCGCCGGCTGGATCGCGTTGCGGCAACGCAGCGGCTGGTGGCCGGCGGCCTTGGCCGGAGCCGCATCGGTCACGGTAATCTTCTTTTGCCACCTGTTCGGCGTCATGCTGTTCGCCTTGCTGATCGGCTCCAGCGAAGCCGCCCGGCTGTGGGACGCGCGGCGGCCAAGCTGGGGCGAGCTGCTGCGTGTGGGGTTGCTGGTGGGCCTGGTGTTGAGCCCGGCCGTCGCGCTCTATCTGGCCTCACCGCTGGCCGACGGGCCGGCCTATATCGGCTCCTGGCAGGGCCTGCCCAAACTGTGGGCCGCGCTCACCCCGTTCATGACCTACAGCAAGTACCTGACCTTGCTGACCAGCGTCGTGGTGTATTCGTTTCTGGTGCTGAACCGGCGCACCACCGTGGTGGCGCCGGCGGCGCGGCTCGCCTTCGTGGTGCTGGCGCTGGTGTTCGTGCTGCAGCCCGCCGAGATCAAGGGCGGCTCGTTCCTCGACGTCCGCATCGCGCTGATGATCGGACTGCTGGCGTTCGCCGCGGTGCAGCCGCGGCTCGCGCTACGACCCGGCCTGCTGGCCGGCGCGCTGTTCGCCGCGCTGATCGTGCTTCGCAGCAGCTACGTCTCTGCGGCCTGGATCGAGCACCGCACCGACGTCGCCGATCTGCGATCCGCGATCGCGACGGTGGAGCCTCTGGCCCGTGTGCTGGTGATGCGCGGTCACGCGCAATACATGACTGAGACGGCCGAGCGTCCCGGACAGGTGCTGCCCGGCATCTACCGGCTCGACGGTCACCTCGGCTCGCTGCTGACGATCGAGCGCGGCGCGTTCTTGCCGCTGCTGTTTGCTTCGCCGAGCCAGCAGCCGCTGGCGCTCAAGCCGCCCTATCGGCAGATCGCGCAGCCGCTGGCCGAGCCGGTGGAGTGGTCGGTGCTGCGCCAGGAGACGTTCTCGCGCCTGACCTTGGCCTATGCCAGCTATCTGCGAAACTGGCGCAGCAACTACGACTACGTGCTGCTGATCGATCCGTTACCGGATCGGCAGCCGGTGCGCGACCTCGACCTCGTCGCCGGTCGCGGCTCGGCCCTGCTGTACCGGATCAACAAACCCGGCACTGGCGCCTCCCTGCCGAGGTGACCCATGACCCGCCGCGCAACAAACGCGCCCGAGAGCATGTTCGGTTAGGATTGATGCGGTTCAAGAGTCCCGGGCCGTCATTCCGGGGCACGAGCAGCGTCAGCTGCGAGTGAACCCGGAATCCATAACCACCGCAGGGAGTATGGATTCCGGACTTGCTCGTTCTTCGAACTCGCAATCCGGAATGACGACGAAGCGCACCAATCCAACTCGAAACGTCTCTGATAGCTCGTCTCACTCAGGTCGCCTCAGGCGTTTTCAGCAGCTCGCCGACCTTGTCGCGCAACTCGCGCTTCAAGACTTTGCCCAGCGAATTGCGCGGCAGTTCGTCGACGATGAAGACGTATTTCGGCTTCTTGTAGCCGGCCACCAGGCCGCGCACGCCGTCGACGATCGATTGCGGCGTCGGCGTCATGCCCGGCAACGGCTCGACAAAGGCCACCACCGCCTCGCCATAGATCGCGTCCGGAATGCCGATCACCGCCGCCTCGGCGACTACCGGATTGGCCAGCAAGGCGAGCTCGACCTCCTTGGTGTAGATGTTGAAGCCGCCGCTGAGCACCATGTCTTTCTTGCGGTCGACGATATAGAGATAGCCCTCGTCATCGGCGCGGGCGACGTCGCCGGTGCGGATCCAGCCGTCCTCGATCGCTTTCGCAGTCTCTTCCGGGCGGTTGTAGTAGCCGCGCATCACCGAATAGCGGCCGGGTTCGCCGACCCGCACCAAGAGCTCGCCGGCCTCGCCGGTGGCGACGGCGTTGCCGGCGTCGTCGACGATCCGCACTTCGACGCCCGGCGTCGGCCGGCCAATCGAAGCGGCGTGATCGAACTGCTCCTCGTGCGACAGCGACGTCACCCCGCCGACTTCGGTCATCGCGAAGAACGACACCAGCCGCACCTGCGGCAACAGCGCGATGAAGCGGCGCTTCAGCTCGACCGGGAAGGCTTCGCCGGTGACCACGATGCGGCGCAGCGACGCGCATTTGTCCGGATCGGCTTCGATCTGTGGCAGCATCATCCGGCACACCGTCGGTACCATGCCGATCACGCTGATCTGTTCGCGGTCGATGGTGTCGATGGTCTGCTTGGGATCGAATTTCTTCATCACCACCAGCGTGCCGCCGAGCGTCAACGCGTTGGACAGCCGCGCGAAGCCGGTGCGATGCGCCAGCGGCGTGGTGACCAGATAACGATCGTCGCGCGAAATCCCCCACTCCACCGCATTGATGAAGCAATGCTGGGTAACGATATTGGCGTGGGTGATGATCGCGCCCTTCGGGCTGCCGGTGGTGCCCGAGGTGTACATGATCACCGCGTCGTCGGATTGCACCGACAACAGCGGCAACGGCGCGATCTCGGCCTCGCGCAGGCTGGCATAGTCGATCGCGCCCTCCGCACTTTGACCCACCGCGATCCGCAGCGCGTCGGGATGGACCGCGAGCACGCCTTGGATCGCGTCGCCCGGGCCTTCAAACGCGATGGCAGACGGCTGGCTGTCGGCGCAGATGTGCTGCACCTCGTGCGATGTCAGCCTTGTCGTGACCGGCACCACGATGGCGCCAAGCGAGAACGCCGCGTAGAACAATTCGACGATCTCGACGCCGTTGTTGAGAAACACCACGATGCGGTCGCCCGCACCGAGCCCGTGTTGCCGCAGCCCGCTGGCGACGTGGCCGATGCGGCGCTCGAGATCGCGATAGGCGATGCGCTCATTGCCGCAGACCAACGCGGTCTTGTCGGGGAAGCGCACCGCCTGCGCGCGCAGGATGGTTTCCAGTCGCATGATGCCCTAGACCAGTTTGAAGGCGGGATATTGCACGTCGTTGCTGAGATGATCCCAGGTCACTTCGACGCGCTGGCCGATCGCCACCTTGTCGGGATCGCTGCCCAGCACGTTGCCGAGAATCCGCACGCCCTCGTCGAGTTCGACGGTCGCCACCGACAACGGCAGCCGGCCGTCGAGGCCGGGACCCGGCACCCGGATCACCGTGCAGGCGTAGACCGTGCCCTTGCCGGAGACCTCGCGCCATTCCAGGTTGCGGCTACCGGTGAAGATCGAGACCGGCCGCGGATAGTGCTGGAATTGCCCGGTGTCCTTGCAATATTGCAAGACCAGCTTGCCCTGCTTGGCGCCGTCCCAGAACGCCTGGGTGTCGACATAGGTGGACGGCTTGGGGACCGGACGGCCCGCTTTCTCTTCAGCCATGGTCAGACCTCCAGGATCATGGCGGCACTGGTTCCCCAGTTCCGCGCGTAAGGGATGACGCCGATGCCGGTGATCAGCGCGTTGCTGGGATTGGCGACCTGGCGGCCGCCGCCTTCGCCGAACATCTGCCGCACCGCTTCGGCGAGGTTGAGCCCGCCGCTGGCGAGCCCGGGCTGGCCGGCGGAAATCTGCCCGCCGCCGGTGTTGAGCGGCAGCGTGCCCTTGAACGACAGATCGGTGTCGAGCGTGAAGTCGCTGCCCTGGCCGCGCTTGCAGAAGCCAAAGTCCTCGAACTTCATCATCACCGCGATGGTGAAGTCGTCATAGGGCTGGAACATCTTGATGTCCTTCGCGCTGAGCCCGGACTGCTTGTACAGCTTCGGCGCGATCTTGGAGAACCCGGTCTCGGTGATGTCCGGGCAGGACTGGTTGCCGTTGACGTTGGTGATCTCGGCATAGGCGGTCGGATACACCATCTTGCTGATGCCGAGGCTCTTGGCCTTGGCCTCGCTGGTGACCAGGAAGGCGTTGGCGCCGTCGCAGAACATCACGCAGTCCAGCAGCCGCAACGGATCGGCGATGACGCGCGACTTGTTGTAGTCGTCCATCGTGATCGGGGTCTTGAACTTGGCATAGGCGTTGTCGTTGTGCAGCGCGTGGTCGCGCTGGGTGATGGCGATCTTGCCGAGCGCGTCGGAATTCAGGCCGTATTGATGCTTGTAGCGGCTCATCAGCAGGCCGAAGGTCGCCGGCGGTCCCTGCACGCCCGGCGGATCCTGGAATTCGCCGCGATAGGCGCCGTAATTGGCGCGCCACGACGTGCTCGGCGCATCCGCCGACAGCACCACCACCACCTCGCACAAGCCATCGCGAATGGCAGAAGCCGCACGCGCCACGCCGCCGGTGGCCGAGCAACCGCCGGTGCCGCCATAGTTCAGCCAGGTCGGCGTCAGCCCCAGCGCCTCGGTCATATAGACCGCGAAGAACGGATTTGGACATTCGCTGAGCGGCGCGGTGACGGCGAGGCCGTCGATCGCGTCCTTTTCGATGCCGGTCGCCGCCAGCAGCTTCGCCAGCGCCTCGCCGCCGAGGTCGTAGGCGCTGCGGCCGGATTTATACTCAATCGCCGTCTCCGAATAGCCGGCGATCACGATGTCGCGTTTGCTGCTCATGGTCATTCTCCGCGGAACGCTGGCGATCGCTTTTCCTTGAAGGCCTTCAGGCCCTCGTCGCGATCTTTGGTGAAGTACAACAGGAAGGAGGCGTCGCCCTCGGCCTCGAAGCCGTCGGGCAGCGCCATGTCGATGCCGCGGTCGATCACCGACTTGGTCATCATCACCGGGATCGGCGCGTTGTCACTGATGCTTTTCGCGATCTCGCGCGCCTTGTCGATGGCGTGGCCGGCCTCGGTGACGTGATTGACCATGCGATAGCGCTCGGCTTCGGCGGCGGTGATCCGCCGCCCGGTCCACATCAATTCCTTGGCGAGCGGCTTGCCGATCAGCCGCGGCAGCGTCTGCGTGCCGCCGCCGCCCGGCATCATGCCGAGCTTGATCTCCGGCAAGCCGAATTTGGCGTTGGCGCCGGCCACGATGATGTCGCCGACCAGCGCCAGTTCGAGCCCGCCGCCGAGCGCAAAGCCTTCGATCGCCGCGATCAGCGGCTTGGTGAACGAGCCGATCTCACGGAACAGCCGGTTGACTTTGCGGTTGCGCTTGCGGAAGCGATAGAAATCGAAATAGCCGTTCTCGGCGATCTGGAATTCGCTGGTGTCGATCCCGGTGCAGAACGCCTTGTCGCTGCCGCGCAGGATCACCGCGCGGACCTCGCGATCGTGCTCGACCTCGCCGAGGATCGCGAGGATTTCCTCCGCGGTCTGCTCGCGCAGCGAGTTCAGCTTGTCCGGCCGGTTGATGGTGATCTCGATCCAGCCGCTCTCGCGCGACAGAATGACGTCCTGATAGTTCATGGGCGCTCCAGTATGTTCGGTGTTGCTGTGCAGACCCCGGTCAGGAGTCGGTCTCCTCGCCACCCATCGCGGCGGCAATCTGGTCATGCAGTTCGGCGATCCGCTTCGGGTCGGCGCGCGCGGCGTCGTCGATGTGAACTTCCAGCGCGATCTTCGCCGGCTGGCTGAGCACGATGGCGCGATCCGCCATCTCCAACGCGTCGTCGATGCGATGGGTGATCAGCACGCAGGTTTTGCCGAGCTCGCGGGCGATCTGGGTGAAGTCGCGGCGCAGTGCGCCGGAGGTGACGTGGTCGAGCTGGCTGAAGGATTCGTCGAGAAACACGATCTCCGGATCGATCGCCAGCGCGCGCGCCAGCGACACCCGCTGCCGCATCCCGCCCGATAATTCGTGGACGTATTTGTCGTCGGCACCCTCCAGCCGCACCCGTCCCAGCCACTCCTTGGCGCGGCGGCGGGCGTCCTGCTTGGAGACGCCGAGGATCAACAGGCCGAGCTCGGCGTTCTCCACCGCGGTGCGCCACGGCAAGAGGCGGTCGGTCTGGAACGACACCGACAGCCGCCCCTTCAGCGCCTTGAAGGAGTCGTGCGGATCGAAGCCGGCGACCCGCACCGAGCCAGAGTTCGGCGAGGTGGTGCCCATGATCAGATTGAGCACGGTGCTCTTGCCGGCGCCGGTCTGGCCGAGCAGCACGACGATCTCGCCGCGCCGCACCACCATCGACAGATTGTCGACCGCGAGATAACTGCCGAACTGCTTGGTGACGCCCTTGACTTCAATGAGATTGTCGATCATCGCACCACCGCCTCCGCACGCCAGCGCAGCGTGACCTTCTCGAGGGCGTTGACCGCCGCCTGCAGCACCAGGTTGAGGATCACCAGGAAGAAGGTCCAGGCCAGCACCTGGTCGATCCGGAACGTCGACTGCGCCAGATTCATCCGCGCGCCGATGCCGACCGCGGAGGCCACCAGCTCGGCGAAGATCACCATGCGGATCGCGTAGCCGATCACCGACTTGGTGGTGAGGAAGATGTAGGGCACGATATGCGGCAGGATCAGATAGCGCAGCACCTGCCAGCGCGACGGCCGGAAGCTCTCGATCATGTCGACCAGATCCTTCGGCAGCGCGCGCACGCCCTCATAGACGTTGAGCGCGTAGAACGGCAGCAGGATCACCAAGAGAATAAAGAAGATCCGGGTTTCCGGATTCTTGAACCAGAACACCGCGATCAGCATCCAGGACAGCGCCGGAATCCCGGTGTCGATCAGGATGATCGCCTTCAGATACGGCCGGATCCAGCGCACCGTGCCCATCGCGAGACCCAGCAGCACGCCGAGCGACATCGCCACGCCGACCGCGACGGTGAGGCGGATCAGCGTGATGCCGACATGATAGGGGTCGGCGAAGAACAATTCGCGCGCCGCGGCCCACACCGTCACCGGCGACGGCATGATGTAGTCCGGCACGTAACGGCTGGTGATCTCCATCGCGATCAGCATTACGATCACCACCACCGCGGTGGCGAACAGATCGCGACGATTTTCCGGATTGCGCTGCGGCCGCACCACCGCGGCGAGCGGCTTGACCACCAGCTGGTCGGCCGGCGCCGCGGCGCGCGGCGGGGGATTGCTGTTGACGCTCACTGCCATGTTGTCCGCCACGCTCATCAGATCGCGAAGAAGCTGTCGTCGACCGGCTTGGTCAGAAGCCCGTTGCGAGCCAAGAACTCGCTGGCCTTCAGCACCGATTTGCGCGACGCCGGGTCGGACATCGGCCGGAAATTGAAGGTCAGCCGCTTCGAGCCCATCGCCTCTTTCAAGATGTCGTTGGCCACCCCGGTCTTGGCGCCGAACAGGTCGACCGCCTTGGCGGTGTCGGCGTTGATGCCCTTGAGGCAATCCTCGAACACGGCGGCGATCTTGGCGGCGATGCCGGGGTTCTTGTCCAAGAGCTCCTGGCGGATGCCGACGCCGAAATACGGCAGGTCGCCCTCGCCGATCTTGTGATAGGCGTCGCCGGCTTTGAAGATCACCCGCAGGTCCGGCTTCTTCACGAGGCCGGTGGTGATGTTCGGCTCCCACGACAAGGCTGCGTCGGCGCGGTCCGCCATCACCAGCGTGACCGAGGCCGCCGGATTGTCGACGTTCTGGATGGTGGCGTCCTTCTCGATATCGAGGCCGCTGCCTTCCTTGATCAGCGCCCGCACCATCCGATAGGTGCCGGTCGATTGCAGCGCCGCGATGGTCTTGCCGCGGAGTTGCGTCACGTCGGCGACGCCGGACTTCGGCGCCAGCAGCGCAATCATATTGGCGTCGGTGATGGTGCAGAGATATTTGATCGGCACGCCGGCCTGGTGCCGCGCGGCGAAAGTGTCCCAGCTGCCGATGCAGACATCGTAATTGCCGGCGACAAAATCATTGTAGTAGGTCGAGACCGCGGTGTAGGGCGCGGGATCGGGCAGCGTCAGCCCGTGCTTTTGACCGAGCTTGTTGGCGAGGATGTATTGCACCGGCAGCACGGTGAAGCCGGGCTGCAGCGAAGCCCAACGCACCGCGACGTCGGCAGCCAAGGCCGGCCGACCCGCGGCGAGTAGCGCGGCCGCCGCTGCCGATCCAAACGCAAAATCGCGTCGTGTCAATCCGTTCATGTTTCTCTCCCGAGGTCGCGTTCGTTGCGCGTTTGTTGCGGATGCGTGCGGGTTGATCGCTACGCCCCGAATTGTTGACTGCAGTCTAACCTTGCCAAAGCCGAGACGTGGGCGCAATTTCGACCCTGCAACGTTCCAAAAATGAGACGATAGGCCGCGCGCGATGCGCAGCGGCCGGGAGGCGACGATCCGGATGACGCGCAAGCTCGATCTCAACGCGCTGTTGTTGTTCTTCGAAGTCACCAATGCGCGCAGCATCAGCGCCGCGGCGGCGAAGCTCGGGATTCCGAAATCCACCATCAGCCGCAAGATCCAGTTTCTCGAGGATCAGACCGGCGCGACGCTGTTCCGCAAGGGCTGCCGCAAGCTCACCACCACCGACATCGGCCAGACGCTGTATGAGCACTGCGAGCGGATCGCCGCCGAAATCGAGGAGGCCGGGCTCGGCACCGCGCGGATGCAGACCGAATTGCGCGGCACGCTGCGGGTCAGCATGCCGGTGGATTTCGGCATCGGCTGGCTGTCGAGCGCGATCGCCGCCTTCGCGGTGACTTATCCGGACATCCATCTTGTGATCGACGCCAACAGCCGCTGGGTCGACGTCACCGTCGAGCCCTACGATGTCGCGGTGCAGCTCGGGCCGTTGCCGCAGACCCAGGGCGGCACCCGGCCGCTGGCGAGCATCACCCGCGGCGTCTATGCCAGCCCGGAATTTCTGCGCCGCGCCGGCTCGCCGCTCAACATCGACGATTTTGGCCGCTTCGACTGCGTCGTCACCGAGCATCAGCGCGCCGAGGGGGTGTGGAATTTTCGCAGCGCGCAGGGCGCCAAGGTGATCAACGTCGCCGGCCGGATCACCGTCAATCACATCGGCATCGCCCGCGAATTGGTGATCGGCGGCGTCGGGCTCGGCATTTTGCCGAACATCATGTGCCAGAACGACGTCCGGGCGAAGCGGCTGAGCCGGGTGCTGACCGATTGGGAAAGCCCGGCACTGCAGGTCTCGGCGACGTTTCCCGGCAAGCGCAAGGAATCCCGACGCTTGCGCACCTTCCTGGATTTTCTCGAACAAAAATTGAAGATCGAGGGCGATCCGCGCGCCCGCAGCCCCGCCGCGCGGCCGGCCGGCAGCTAGGCTGGCGCCGCGCGGAAGGTCCATGCGCTACACTACGCCGCAGCTCTGATAGACGTGCTTGATCTCGAGGAAGTCGATCAGCGCGTCATAGCCGTGCAGGCGGCCGAGCCCGCTGCGGCGATAACCGCCGGTCTCGGCTTCGGCGAATAGCTTGTTGTGGTCGTTGATCCACACCGTGCCGTTGCGCAGCGCCCTCGCCACCCGCATCGCGCGGGCGCCGTCATGGGTCCACACGCTGGCGGACAGCCCGTAGTCGCTGTGATTGGCGCGGGCCACCGCCTCCTTCTCGTCCTCGAATTTTTCGAGCACCACCAGCGGCCCAAAAATCTCTTCCTGGACGAAGAACGCCGACGTGTCGCGATGCGCCACGAGCGTCGGCGACAGGAAGTAACCGTTGGCGAGGTCGCCGGCGGGCCTGCCGCCGCGCAGCACCACCTCGTCGGCGGCCTGCATCGCCTCGTCGGCGCGCTTCGCCACGGCGGCCAGCGAGGCTGCGTCGATCAGCGGACCCATCTCGGCGCCCGCCGCGCTGCCCGGCGCAATGCGGATGTTCGCCAGCGCGGCTTTCAGCGCCGCCTTCATCTCGTCGTAGCGCGAGGCATGCACCAGCACGCGGCGCGCGGCGGTGCATTGCTGGCCGGCGATGATGGTGGCGGCAGCGGCGAGCTTCGGAGCCACGTCGGCGATATCGGCGTCGTCGAACACCAGGCAAGCGGATTTGCCGCCGAGCTCGAGCGACAGTTTCTTCATGGTCGGCGCCGCCGCCGCCATGATCCGCGCGCCGGTGGCGTTGGAGCCGGTGAAGCTGATGACGTCGACGTCGTTCGAGGTCACCAGATGCTCGGCCACTTGGTGGCCCTGCTCGCTGACCAGATTGACCACGCCGCGCGGCAGCCCGTCGACCTCGTGCAGGCATTTGATGATCGCGGCGGTGATCTGCGCGGTCTGCGGCGCCGGCTTGATCACCACGGTGCAGCCGGCGGCGAGCGCCGGCGTCAGCGCGCGGATCAGCAGCACCGCCGGCGCGTTCCACGGAATGATCAGTCCGGCGACGCCGGCCGGTTCTTTCAACAACGTCGAGAAACTGCCCGGCTCGACCTCGAACACGTGGCCGGGGATGTAACGCGTGAGCCCGGCGTAATAACGGATCTCCGAGACGCTGCCGGCGATTTCGCCGCGCGACTGCGGCAGCGGCTTGCCGTTCTCCAGTGTCAGCAGCCGGGCGAGCTGATCGGCCTGCGCCTCCATCCGGTCGGCCCAGCGCAGCATCACCATCTGCCGCGCCCGCGGGTTCTGCGACCACTCCGGCCGCTCGAAGGCGCGCCGCGCCGCCGCTACCGCGGCCTGCGCATCCGCCGCGCCACCAGCCGCGAAGCCACCGATCGTGCCGCCGCTCGACGGATCAAGGCTCGGCGCCGTGGCGCCGGATTGCGCCGGCTGCCAGGCGCCGTCGATCAGATTATCCGCATGCAGAGCAGTCATGCCCATCGTCTCCCCAAAGAATGTTTCGGGCGGCGCATCGTTTGGCGCGCGCCGCCTCGCCAGTGAACCGATCCGGACGCCTCAGCGCCCGGTGAATTTCGGCGCGCGCTTGCTGTTGAAGGCTTCGACGCCTTCCTTGAAGTCGTCGGATTGCCGCAGCCGGCTGTAGCAATGGCCTTCCAGCTCGATCGCGATCGCCAGCGTGGAGTCCTCGGTGTCGTTCAGAAGCTTCTTGGCGGTGCGCTGCGCCAGCGGCGAGAACGCGCGCAACTCGTCGACCAATTTGTCGGTGGCCTTTTCCAGATCGGCGTCGGGCATGCATTCGGTGGCGATGCCCCACTCCAGCGCCTGCTTGCCGGGAATGCGCTTGGAGCGCATCACGATGTCCTTGGTGCGGGTGATGCCGACCATCTTCTGCAGCCGCGCCGAGCCGCCGGAGCCGGGGATCTGGCCGAGCTTCTGCTCCGGCAGCGCATATTGGGTGGTCTCCGACGCCAGCCGGAAATCGCAGGCCAGCGACAATTCAAATCCGACGCCGAAGCAATAGCCGCGATTGGCGACGATCACCGGCTTGGCGCAGCGCGCCGGGGCTGCGATGTTCCAGGCGAGCTTGGAGACGTGCTCCGGCGAGGCTTCCATGAAGCCGCCGATATTGCCGCCGCTGGAAAAATGCTCGCCGACCGAGCGCACCACGATGACGCGGACGCGGTCGTCCGCGTCGAGCGTTTCGAACACCAGCCGCAACTGATCGCGCTGCGGCATGCTGACGACGTTGTAGGGCGGCCGGTCGAGGATGATGTCGGCGCGCTCATGGGCTTCGTCGATCTCGACGTGAAAGCCATCGAGCTTGCCGAGGCGGGGATCGGTGAAGGCGTAGGTTGACGGCATTCGAGAGGTCCTTTCGTTGAAATTCTTGCAATTCAGGCGCCGGGCGGCGCGCTTTCCGGTTCGTAGTCGCCGGTGACCAACAGCCGACGCAGCAATTTGCCGACCGGCGATTTCGGCAGCGCGTCGACGAACACGAAGCGCCGCGGCCGCTTGAAATTGGCGAGGCCGGAGGCCTGGCAGAATTGCTCCAGCTCGCGCTCGCTGATCGGCGCGCTGCGCTTGACGAAAGCGGCGACGATCTTGCCCCAGCGCTCGTCGGGCAGCCCGACCACGGCGACCTCGGCGACGGCGTCGTGCAGCGACAGGCAGCTCTCGACTTCAACGGGCGAGACGTTCTCGCCGCCGGTGATGATCATGTCGTCGACCCGTCCGGTGACGAACAGGTCGCCGTCGGCATCGACAAACCCGGTGTCGCCGGTGAAGTACCAGCCTTCGCGCAGCGCCTTGGCGTCGGCTTCCGGCCGCCGCCAATAGCCCTCAAAAGCTTCGTCGCTGGAAAGATGCGCGATGATCTCGCCCTCTTCGTCAGGCGCGGCGACGTCATTCACCGAGCCGGCGTTCAGCTTCACCACCCGGATGTGCTGATTGATGCCGGCGCGGCCGGCCGAGCCCGGCTTGGCGACCGCGTTCTGGTCGATCGCAAAGGTGTAGATCTCGGAGCTGCCGTAATGATTGACGAACAGATCCGGCTTGAACGCCGCGTCGAGGGTTTTCAACAGCCCGTCGGTCATCGACGCGCCGGCGAAGCCGAGCTTGCGCACGCTCGACACATCGCTGC
This sequence comes from Rhodopseudomonas palustris BisB18, assembly GCF_000013745.1. GTDB lineage: Bacteria > Pseudomonadota > Alphaproteobacteria > Rhizobiales > Xanthobacteraceae > Rhodopseudomonas_A > Rhodopseudomonas_A palustris_F. The sequence continues at coordinate 939,556 of NC_007925.1, read as the reverse complement.
CGGCGAAATCGGCGTGATACACCAGGTCGTGATACAGCGTCGGCACCAGATAGAGATTGCTGATGTTTTCCGCCGCGATCAGCTGCAGCGCCTGGCGCGGATCGTAGCGCGGCAGGCAGACGAAGCAGCCGCCGATCAGCGACATCGCCAGCAGCGAGCGCACCCCCATGGTGTGATAGAGCGGCATCACGCCGAGCGTGCGTTCGCCGCGACCGTAGAGATTCTGCGCCACATGGGCGACCGCCGCGGCGCGCTCGGCGCGATGCCGGCGCGGCACGCCCTTCGGCTTCGAGGTGGTGCCCGAGGTGTAGAGCATGATCGACCAGGCCTCGGCGCTGACCCGCGGCAACGCATCGGCGGCCTCGGCGGCAATCATGCTGGCGAAGCTGAACGACTTGTCGCCCGGGCTCGCGTCCGCATCGCCATCGAGCGAGATCCGCCGCAGCGATTGCGCGAGCTTGGATTGCGCCACCGCCTCGGCGCTGACGTCCTGATAGACCACCGCGCAGGATTCCGAATTTTCGATGCAGAAATCCAGTTCGTCGGCCTTGGCGCGCCAGTTGATCGGGGTGATGACGATGCCGGCGAATTGGCAGGCCCAGTGAATCGTCGCGGCTTCCCAGCGGTTTTGCAGCGCGGTGACGAGGTGATCGCCGGGTTTCAAGCCGATCCGATCGAACGCTTCGACCAGCGAGGAGATCTTGCCGTACCATTGCAGGTAGCTCAGCCGCAGATCGCCGTCGACGATGGCGATGGCATCGGGATCGCGCGCCACGCTGGCGACAAAACTGCGTCCGAGATCAAACATCGCGATGGTCACTCCTGGAAAGCTCGGCGAGTTCGGCGGCCGCTTCCAGCGCCGCCTTGACGATCGGCGTGTAGCCGGTGCAGCGGCAGAGATGGCCGCTTAGCAGATCGCGGATCTCGGCTTCGCTGGGCTTCGGATGGGCGCGCAGAAAGTGATCGAGCGACATCAGGATGCCGGCGGTGCAGAAGCCACATTGCAAAGCGTGGTTGCGGCGGAACGCCGCCTGCAACACGCCGAGCGGGTCCGGCGCCGGCGCCAGTCCCTCGACGGTGCGTAGCTCGCAACCGTCGATCTGCACCGCGAGCGTCAGACAGGCGCGGGTGAGCTGGCCGTCGACGGTGATGGTGCAGGCGCCGCAGACGCCGTGTTCGCAGCCGACATGGGTGCCGGTGGCGCCGATGGTCTGGCGCAGGAAATCGGTGAGTAGCAGCCGCGGCTCGGCTTCGCCCTGCACCGGCTTGCCGTTCAGCGTGAAGCGCACCAGGTGGCGCTGCGCGGAGGACAGCCTTGTCATTGCAGCACCTCGCGCAGCAGGTCGCGGCCGATCAACCGCACCAGATCGCGGCGATAGCGCGCGGTGGCGTGGACGTCGTCGCGGGCGTCGAGCTCATGGGCGAAGCCGTTCAGCGCGTCGTCGAGCGCGGAGCCTTGCAGCCGCGGCCAGTCGCGCGCGGTCGGCACGTCGGCGACGCCGCCGACCGCAAAGCGCACGCCGTCCTTGGTGGCGACCGCGGCGCAGGCTACGATGGCGAAATCGCCGTGCCTTCGCGCCACTTCGCGGAACGCGCAGCGCGCTGCGGTGGCAGGAAACGACACCGCCTCGATGAGTTCGTCGTCGGCGCGCGCCGTCGCCATCATGCCGGCGAAGAATTCGCGCGCGGCGACCTTGCGCTGCTTGCCCGCGCTGCGCAGATGCAGCTCGCCGCCGAGCGCGACCAAAGCCAGCGGCAATTCGGCGCTGGGATCGGCATGCGCCAGCGAGCCGCACACCGTGCCGCGGCTCCTCGTCTGGGCGTGGCCGGTCCACGGCAGGGCTTTTGAGAGCAGTGGCAAAGTTGTGGCAAGCTGCGGCCAGGCCAACAGCGCCGCCTGCCGCACCCCGGCGCCGATTTTGACGCTGCCGGACTTCAATTCGATCTGATCGAGCTCGCGCAGCCGCATGATGTCGATCAGCACTTTCGGGCGGGCGAGCCGCATGTTCAGCATCGCCATCAGCGACTGGCCGCCGGCGATGATGCGGGCGTCGCCGCCGTGCTGCGCCAGCACCTCGAGCGCTTCGCCGACCGACTCGGCGCGGACATAGTCGAACGCCGCCGGCTTCATCGCGACCACCCCACGAGTCGCAGCAGCCGCGTCAGCCAGGAGTCGCTCGGCACCGGCTTGCCGCCGGCGGTGGCGGCGAGAGCGGTGAAGAACCGGCCGATGATGACGCGCGTCGCGCCGTCGAGCAGGCGTCCGCCGATGCTGGCGACCTTGCCGCCGATCGCCGCCTCATAGACGTAAGTCATCGTGGTGCCGCCGTTGCTATCAGGCGCAAGCGTGATGCGGCCCTCGCCGCCGCCGAAGCCGAGCGCGCCCTCGGCGGTGCCGCCGAGCGTCACCGCGCGCGGCGGATCGAGATCGGAGAGTTTGACGTCGGCCCGATAGCGCCCGGTCACCGGGCCAATGCCGAGCGTCACCTCGGCGCGGAAATGCGTATCGGAGATTTTCTCGACCCGCTCGCAACCGGGGATCACCGTCTTCAGCGTCTCCGGATCGAGCAGCATCGTCCAGACCTGTTGCGGCGGCGCGCCGACCGACGCGCTCCCCTCGCCGCGCAGCTTACGATCGGTGCCGCCGGCGCGTGGTGGTGCCGGCGCACGGCCGCCGGCCGGCGCCGCGCGCTCATCTCCGCGTAAAAACTGCGCCAACCGCGCCGGCACCAGCGGCAGGGTGATGTCCTTGATGCCCAGCGCGTCGGCGACTGCGTTGGCGACGCACACCGGCGTCGACATGCAATTGCCTTCGCCGACGCCTTTGGCGCCGAGCGGGGTGAACGGCGACGGCGTCTCCATGTGCAGGATCTTAGGCTCCGGCACTTCCATGGTGGTCGGCAGCAAGTAATCGGCGAGCGTGCCGGTGAGGAAGCTGCCGTCCGGCGCGTAGGCGTATTCCTCGTACAGCGCGGCGCCGATCGCCTGCGCGAAGCCGCCGCGGATCTGGCCGTCGACCATGCCGGGATGCAGGATGGTGCCGCAATCGTGCATGGTGACGTAGCGATCGATCTTAGCTTCCAGCGTGACCGGATCGATCTCGACGCCGCAGAAATCGAAGATGAAGCCGTGGCACAGCGAGGAGTTCACCCGGTCGGCGTCGTCCGGCGCCGCCAGCTCCGGCGGCGTCCAGAACACTGTTTCGCGCAGCGTGTTGCCGATATCGTCCGGCAACGAGCCCGGCGACCAATGGCTCAGCGCGGCGAGCCGCGTGAACGCAATGCTGTTGTCGGGGTTGGACTTGGAGCCGACCCGACCGCCGCGGAACACCACGTCGGCGACGTCGATGTTCAATTGACTCGCCGCAACGCGCGCCAGCCGTCCCGCCAGCCGACCCGCGGCGAGCTTGGCGGTGCCGGCCACCGCGGCGGCGAAGCGGCTCGCGTAGTTTCCGGATGCGATCGACCAGGCGTCCTTCGCGGTGTCGATCTCGGTGTTGACGCGGACATCGGTGGGCGCAACGCCGAACACGTCGGCGACCACCTGCGACAGCACGGTGCGATGGCCCTGGCCTTGCGGCACCGAAGCGACGTGCACGGTGATGCCGCCGACCGGATCGAGCGCCACGGTGGCGGTCGCCTGCGCGCCGTTCTTCGGCCCGGCCTTGCGGCGCTCCGCCGCGGTCAACACCGTGGTGATGTAGCCCATGTTGGAGACGCTGGGCTCGACCACCGCGGTGTAGCCGATGCCGTAGAGCCGGCCCTCAGCGCGCGCCGCATCGCGCCGCGCCTTCAACGCGGCGAGCCCGCCGCCGTCGACGCCGCGCGCGATCGCCTCTTGGTAGTCGCCGGAGTCCAGCAACGCGCCGGTCGCGGTGCGATAGGGAAACGATCCGGCCGGAACCAGATTGCGTTTGATCACGTCGAGCGGATCGAGCTCGAGTTCGACCGCGATGCGCTGCAGCAGCCTCTCTAGCGCGAAATACATCTGCGGGCCGCCGAAGCCGCGGTTGAGCCCGGTCGGGGTCTTGTTGGTGACGACGACGCGGTTGCGCACCGCGACGTTGTCGATCGCATAGGCGCCGGTGAGATTGCCGTGCATCCGGTACAACGTCGCCGGCTCCGGCGCGCGCAAATGCGCGCCGCAATCCTCGACCTGATCCCAGTCCAGCGCCATGATCTTGCCGTCGGCGGCGACGGCGGCGGCGATGCAGGTGGCGCGGTTGGTCGCCGACACCGAGGCGGTGAGATGTTCGAGCCGGTCCTCGATCCACTTCACCGGGCGGCCGACCACACGGGAGGCCGCAGCGATCAGCACGATGTACGGGAAAATTCCCTGCTTGATGCCAAAACTGCCGCCGGAGTCCGGCGGGGTGCGCAGCCGCAGCCGATTGCCCGGCACCTTCAGGGCGCGCGAGATCACCGCGTGGATGCTGAACGGCCCCTGGAAATTGGCCAGCACGTCGTAGGCGTCTTCCGCGGCATCGTAGTCGGCGACCACGCCGTAGGTTTCGATCGGGGTGCAGGAATTGCGCGGGTACTTGATGGCGATGGAAATGCGATGCGGCGCCTCGGCGAAGGCGCGTTCCGGATCGCCGTAGCGGAAGCTGCGATCGCTGGCGACGTTGCCGGCAAAGCCGTCGTGCAGCACCGGCGCGTCGGCCGACAGCGCGGCAAGCGGATCGATCACCGCCGCACGCACCTGGTAGTCGACCTCGATCAGATCGACGCCGTCCTCGGCGACGTAGCGATCGGTCGCAACCACGATCGCCACCGCCTCGCCGACGTAGCGCACGCGACCGACCGCGATCGGCCAGCATTGCACCGGCGCCTTGACGCCGACCACGAGGCTCGAGGTCAGCGCGGTGATATCTTCGCCGGTGAGCACCGCGACGACGCCCGCGGCCTGCTTTGCGGCCTCGGTGCGGATCGCGACGATGTCGGCGTGGGCGTGCGGCGAGCGCAGGATCGCGGCGTAGAGCGTGCCGGGCCGGGTTCCGAGATCATCGATGAACCGGCCGCGCCCGGTGAGCAGGGCGCCGTCTTCGACGCGCTCGATCGAACGGCCGACCCATGGACGGTCGACATCGATCTCCGTTGCCGCTGCTGCGGGTTGCGCCATCCTGACCACTTGCTCCCGATCGCGCTTGTTATTCGCGCGTGAGCAATCTTGTCAGCAGATCGGCGCGGCAAGCCAGACCGCCCGTGCTCAGCAATTACCAAACCGTCTCATTCGCGAGACCCGCGAGCTATCAGCTCGCCAGCCGCGACACGTTGCGGAATTCGCGCGGCCCGACGCCGGAATGATTGCGGAAGAATCGGGTGAAATGCGCCGGCTCGGCGAAGCCCAACCGCTCGCCGATTTCGGCGAACGACGCATCCTGATGCAAAACCGCCTGCACCGCATGTTCCATCCGCACCACGTTGAGATAGACCTTCGGCGGCATGCCTTCGGAATTCTCGAACAGCCGGAAGAAATGCGCGCGCGACAGCCCCGCGGCCTTGGCGAATTTGTCCATGTTGGACGCGTGGCCGGCTTCAGCGCGCATCGCGTCGATCGCCCGCCTGATCCGCCAGTCGCGCCCGGTCACCGCCATCTCGCGGATCGAGGCCGGGAAGCTGCGCCACGGCGTGAAGCGCTCGATCACCGCCACCATCAGATCGGACAGCAGCGTTTCGTGCGCGGACACGCTATCGGGCCGCGACATCATCTCGGCGGCGAGCGCCATGCTGAGGTTGCGAATCCGCGGCGAGATTTCGCCGCTGGGCTGGCTGAAGAAACCCGGCGCGCCGCTCGCCGCCCAGCCGGGACGAAACCGCTTCAGCCATTGCGGCTCGACATAGAGCGCCAGGATCAGCGTGCAGGGCCGGCTCGGATCGTGCACATAGGCGTGCGGTTGCCAGCCGTTGACCAGCACCGCGCTACTATCGGTCAGCGGATAGACCTGATCGCCGACCGCGAACTGGGTGTCGGCGCCTTCGACCTTCAGCAGGACGTGGCAATGCGGATGGGCGTGGCGCACCAGCGAACAATCCATGTCCAACAGCGCGACGCGGCCGAATTCGCCATGGGCGATACGCAACGCAGTCGACATCGCAACCTCCGCTCATGCGTTGGTCTTCCAGGGGATCAGTCGGCGTTCGATCTCGTCGAGCACGATCGAGAACACGAAGCCGAGGATGGCGATCACCAGGAGCCCAACATACATTGTGTCGACGGTCAGCACCTGCCAGGCGTTCCAGATCATAAATCCGATGCCGTCGTTGGACGCCACCATTTCCGATATCGCGATCAGGATCAACCCCATGCCGGCGGCGAGCTTGATCCCCGCCATGATCGAGGGCAACGCGCCGGGCAGCGCGATGGTGCGGAACACCTGCCAGCGGCTGGCGCGGAAGTTGTGCCCGACGTCGAGATAGATCCGATCGAGATTGACCACGCCGACCATGGTGTTGATGACGATCGGATAGAACGCGCCGAGCGCCACCATCACCACCTTGGAGAGTTCGCCGAGCCCGAAGATCAGCAGCACCAAGGGCAGGATCGCGCTTTTCGGAATTGGGTAAGTCGCCGAAATCAACGGATCGATCGCCACCCGCAGCGGCCGCGAGATCCCCATCGCCAGCCCCAGCAGCAGCGCCGGCACGCCGCCGAGCAACATGCCGAGCGCCAGCCGCCGCAGGCTCGCCAGCGTGTTGTCGAGCAGTTCGCCGGAGGCGATCAGCACGCCGATCTGATGCACGATGCTGGAGGGCGGCGGAAAGAACCGCACGTCGATCAAACCGAGCCGCCCCGCCGCCTCCCACAGCAGCAACAACCCCAGCGGCGTCAAGATCCCGATTGCGCGTTCATAGCCCTTCAACCCGCGGTTCATGATGCACTGCCCTCCAGCTGCCGCGCGCGATTGACCTCTTCGCGCAGCTGTTCCCAGATGTCGTAGACCAGTTCGCCATAGGCCGGCTTGTGACGCAGCTCGAGCACGTTGCGCGGGCGCTCGAACGGCACGTCGATCAGCGCCTTGGCGCGACCGGGATTGGCTGTCATCACCATGATGCGATCGCCGAGCGTCACCGCCTCGTCGACGCTATGGGTGATGAACACCACGGTCTTGCGGGTGGCTTCCCAGATCCGCAGCAGTTCTTCGTGCAGCAACAGCTTGTTCTGCTCGTCGAGCGCGGAGAACGGCTCGTCCATCAAGAGGATCTCCGGATCATTGACGAAGGCGCGGACGATCGACACCCGCTGCTTCATGCCGCCGGAGAGTTGATGCGGATAGCGATCACGAAACCGCCACAGCCCGATCCGCTCCAGCCAGACCCGCACGGTGTCGATCACCTCGGACTCTGCGACCTTGCGCATCCGCAGGCCGTAAGCCGCGTTGTCGAACACCGTCATCCAGGGAAACAGCGAGTCGCCCTGGAAGATCATCGAATTGGTCGGCCGCGACGGATCGACCTGGCGGACGTCGACGCGGCCTTCGCTCTGGTGATCGAGGCCGGCGAGAATCCGCAGCAGCGTGGTCTTGCCGCAGCCGCTCGGTCCGACGATGACGAAGAATTCCCCTTGCGGAATCTCGACGGTGATGCCGTCGAGCGCCACGAAGCCGGAGGTGCCGAAATATTTCCGCACCCCCGACAGCGAGATCTGCGTCGGCCGCGGCGCCGCCGCCGCCCTGTCGTGCACGATGTGAATCGCCGCCATGCTGCCTCCGTTGTTTCAGTTCGGCCGGTACGGCCCGAGTTGCTTGACCGCGTTGCTGGCGAACGCCATGTCGACGACGTCGCCGACCACGACCGGCTTTTCGATTTGGCCCTGCTCGACGAAGAACTTCAGATCGTCGGCGAGGCTCTTCATGTTGACCGCGCCGTCCGGCGAGATGCCGTTCGGCACCATGGTGTCGAATAGCTTGCGGTTGCTGAGCCCGGTGGTCTTCATGATCAGATCGATCAGCTGCTGCGAACCGGGGCCGTTGAAGAGGCCCTTGTTGGTGGCGTCGTTGTAGACCCGCGAGGCCTTGACGTAGGCGGTCATGAAGCGCTGGCCGACATCGCGGCGCTTGGTCAACAGCTCGGCGCCGTAGAGCAGGATCGCGACCTGCTGGCCGGGATACAGCGAGGCATCGGAGAACCGCACCGCGACGCCGCTGTCGACCGCCTGGCTCGCCGATGGCTCGGTGGTGATCGCGCCGTCGATCGCTTTCGACGACAGCGCCACCACCTGCTGCGGATAGCTCATATTGACGTTGTCGGCGTCCTTGTAGGTCAGCCCGCCCTTGCCGAGCGCCACCGCGAGCTTGGCGTTGGTGGCCGAGCCCGGCCCCGCCGCGGCGAGCTTCAGGCCCCTGAGATCGGCCAGCGTCTTCACCTTGCCGCTGTCGATCAGATCCTTGCGCAGCAGCAGCGGCATGTAGTCGTAGGCCGCGGCGGTGGAGCCCTTGTCGGCGACGATCTTGACGCCGAGGCCGCGGCCGACCGCGTTGAACAGCCCGGCCGAGGAGGCCCCTGCCCCGATGTCGATCTGCCCGGCCGCGAGCGGCGCGATCATCCGCGGCCCGGAGTCGAACGGGATCAGTTCGACCTTCAAATTCTGCTCGGCGAAGAAGCCGCGCTCCTGCGCGATGTAGAATACCACGTCGCTGATCACCTTGTTGACGCCGACCTTCAGGGTCACGGCGTCTTCGGCGCGCGGCGCAGCGCCGCCGGCCAACCAGGCGCAGGCACCCACCATCGTCAATAGTGCAGCTCGTCGCTTCATGCGTCGCCTCCCAAAAATCCCGGCTTGTGCCGGGTTGAATTAGTTGCGTCAGCCGCAGATGATCCGCGCCAGCGCCGCCTTCGAGTCGCTCTGCAGCACGCGCGACAGATCGACGTCTTCCAGACCATGGACGTGAATCCGCTTGAACACCATCGGCTCGGCTTCGATCGGCTTGGTGGCGTCGAGCCCCATCTTGGCGCTGATGCCGCCGTCGCTGGTCGGATCGAGCTTGGAGCCCTGCGCGCCGGACACCACCAAGAGATCGCGATCGGCCTGGAAGCGGGTCGCGATCGCCCATTCGATCTCGTGCGGATCGTCGATATCGACGTCCATGTCGACGATCACCACCTGCTTCAAGTCGTAATGTCCGCCGAACGCCCCCATGATGATGTTCTTCGGCTCGCCATTGCTGGTCTTGTCGATCTTGACCACCAGGTGATAGCGGCACACCCCGCCGCGCGTCAGCCGGACGTCGCGCACGCTGGAAAAGCTGCGTTGCAGATGCTCCAGCAGCGTCGCCTCGCGGGGGATTTCGCCGAGCACCAGATGCTCCATGCCGCCGCCGACGATGGTGTGGAAAATCGGGTTGGCGCGATGGGTGATGGCGTCGACCTGGATCACCTCGCGATCGGCGCGCGGGCCGTAATATTGCGGGAATTCGCCGAACGGGCCTTCCGGCTCGCGCAGTTTCGGCAGGATGCGGCCCTCGATCACGATCTCGGCGTGCGCCGGCACCCGCACCTGATTGGTGCGGCACTTCACCATCTCGATCGGATGGCCGAGCAGCGCGCCGGCGATTTCCATCTCGTCTTCGTCGACCGCGGCGATCGCCTGCGACGCCAGGATGCAGGCCGGATGTACCCCGATCACCAGCGCGATCTCCAGCGCCTGCCCGGCCTGCTCCGCCATCTTGAAGTAATGCAGCGTGTGACGCGGCAGCAGCAGCACGCCGATCCGGTCCGGGCCGCTGACCTGGCAGCGATGGATCGAGACGTTCTGGATTCCGGTCACCGGATTGCGCGCGATCAACAATGCGGCAGTGATATAGGGCCCGCTGTCGTGCTCATTGTGCTTGGGGATCGGCAATTGGGTCAGTAGATCGACCTCGCGGTGGATCACCTGCTGCGCCGGGGCCTCGTCGACTTCGACCCACGGCAACGGGTGCCGCACCGCGTCCTGAAACCGCGTCAGCAATTGATCGGTCGGCACGCCGAGCGAGTCGGCGACCCAGCTGCGGTCGGCGAAGATATTGGCGACCACCGGGATCGCGTGCTGGCCGGGCTGCGGAAACAGCACCGCGGTGTCGCGCTCGAGCGTCTTGGCCACCGCCGCCAGTTCGTCGATCAGCGCAACGCCGCTGCGCGCCAGCGCCAACCGGCCGCAGGCTTCGAGCTGCCGCAGCCAGCTGCGCAGATCCGGCGTGGCGTTGTGCCCGGCGAGGGCGTGGAGGCTGCTTGTCTTGGTCATCATGTCCTCTGGCGAAACGATGGCGTGGATGCCGGCATGTCAGTTCGGCTGATCGGTCGGCGCGCGGCGGCGTTTCAGCTCGGGGTCTTCGCCCCAGCGCGGCGCCACGCCGACGTCGATGTCGTAGAGATCGAGCACCCGCCCCACGGTGTGGTCGACCATGTCGTCGAGCCCGTCCGGCTTGGCGTAGAACGCCGGCACCGGCGGGGCGATGATCGCGCCGATTTCCGACAGCGCCGTCATGGTGCGCAGATGGCCGGTGTGCAGCGGCGTCTCGCGCACCATCAAGACCAGGCGGCGGCGCTCCTTCAGCGTGACGTCGGCGGCCCGCGTCAGCAGCGTGGTGGTGACGCCCGAGGCGATCTCCGACATCGAGCGCATCGAACACGGCGCCACGATCATCCCCATGGTGCGGAACGAGCCGGAGGCGATCGCAGCCGCCATGTCGTCGATCGCGTGATGGACGTCGGCCAGCGCCTTGACCTCGGCGATCTTCAGCTTGGTCTCGTAGGCGAAGGTGATCTCGGCGGTCTTCGACATCACGAGGTGAGTCTCGACGCCGGCGTTGCGCAGCAACTGCAACAGCCGTACGCCGTAGATCACGCCGGACGCGCCGGAAATGCCGACGACCAGGCGTCGCCGCGAAGGCTGCATCATGGTTTCCACCCAAATCCCTTGTTCCCCGCGTCATCGTTGCTCGAACGCGGGGCCAGACTTGAAAGCGTACGCGCCGCCGCCGATCACTGCAAATAATAGATTTTGATTTTCTCGATCATCAGAAGTGATGGTAGGGTCGCGACGACGGGAGGCTTCGCCATGGATTTCAAGCAGATGCAGTATTTCCTCTGCCTGGCGCAGGAGGGCAACGTCACCCGCGCGGCGCGGCAGCTCAACATCGTGCAGCCGGCGCTCAGCATGCAGATCGCCAAGCTGGAAAAATCCGTCGGCAAGCAGTTGTTCTATCGCCAGGCGCACGGCGTGGCGCTGACCGCGGCGGGCGAAACGCTGGTCAAACTCGCCGGCTCGATCATGCAGAACATCGACCACGCCCGCGAGGAGATGGCGCGGCTCGACGGCACGATCTCCGGCCGGGTCTCGATCGGCATGATCACCTCGGCGGCGCAGAGCACGCTCGCCGCCTCGTCGGCGAAGATCGCGGCACGCTATCCGGAGATCCAGCTTCTGGTCTGCGAGGGCTATACCGAGATGCTGCTGGACTGGGTCGCCGCCGGCCAGCTCGACATCGCCATCGTCAACATGCCGCCCGGCAAATCGACGCTCACCGCGCATCACATCCTCGACGAGCAGATGATGCTGGCGCGACGGCCCGGCAGCGCGCTGGTGCTGCCCGCGATCGTGCCCTATGCGCGGCTGAAGGACATCGACATCGTGATCCCATCGCGGCGCCATGGGTTGCGCCGCATCCTCGACGCCGCCGCCGCTGAAGCGGATTTCAGCCTGAAGCCGCGGCTGGAGATCGATACGCTGTCGGCGATCTGCGAGGTGGTGGCGACCACCGACCTTGTGACCGTGCTGCCCGGCATCGCGCTGCACGCAGCGCTCGCGCAAGGCCGGCTGCAGGCGCATCGCCTGAAAAAGCCGGCGATCTCGCGCGCCGTCGTTTGGACCACCCATCCGCGCCGGATCGTCTCGGCGGCGATGACCGCGGTGATGGAGATCATCTCCGCGGATCTGTTGGCGGCGGCGAAACAAGCCTCGCGGCTGACTTTCACAGCACCGCGATGACGTCCATCAGCCGGGCGCGGTCGGCGGCCTCCTTGGCATTGCCGGTGAGCACCACGGCGCCGCGCTCCAGCGCATAGAAGCGGTCGGCGACGCCGAGCGCGCCGTCGACATTCTGCTCCACCAGCAGAATGATGGTGCCGGCCGCCTTCATTTCCTTGATGATGGCGAAGATATCGGCGGCGATCATCGGCGCGAGGCCTTCGCTCGGCTCGTCGATCAGCGCCAGCCGCGGCTGCCCGACCATGATCCGCGCCATCGCCAGCATCTGCTGCTCGCCGCCGGACAGCGTGGTGCCGGCCTGCCGGCGCCGTTCGGCGAGCCGCGGCATCCGCTCGTAGATCAAATCGATCTCGCGGTTCTGTTCGGCGCGGCTGCGGCCCTTGCGCTGCATCAGCCCGAGCTTGAGATTTTCCTCGACGCTGAGGCCGGGAAAGATCCGGCGGTCTTCCGGCACGAAGCCGACGCCGTGGTGGCAGACCTTGTCGGCGGTGAGACCGTCGAGCCGCTGGCCGTCGAGCGTGATCGCCCCGCCGGAGGCCGCGACCCAGCCCGCCACCGCCTTCATCAGCGTGGTCTTGCCGACGCCGTTGCGGCCGAAAATGCCGATTACCTCGCCGGGCGCGGCCTGAAGCGACACGCCCTGGATGATGTGCGACAGCCCGTAATGCACCTGAAGCTGATCGATGCTGAACATCATGCGTGCCCGAAATAAGCTGACTTCACCGCGGGATCGGCCCGCACCACCGCTGGCGCGCCTTCGGCGAGCTTGCGGCCTTGATGCATCACCACGATGTGGTTGGAGATATCCATCACCACGCCGATGTCGTGTTCGATCAACAAAATAGTAACGTCGCGCGCCAGATCGCGGATCAGCGCTGCGGTGTCGGCGGTGTCGGAATGACTCATCCCCTGGGTCGGCTCATCCAGCAACAGGATGCTGGGCTCGGTGGCGAGCGCCACCGCGATCTCGAGCCGGCGCTGTTCGCCGTGCGACAGCGCGCCGGCGAGCTCGCCGGCTTTCGGCCCCAGCGCGAAGCGGTCGACCAGTTCATGCACCCGCGACAACGCTCGTTCGCTGCGCGAGACCGGCAGCAGAAACCGCCCGGTGGTTTCGAGGCGCTGGGCCGCCAGCCGCAGGTTTTCGAACACGGTGAGCTCGAAGAACAGATTGGTGATCTGGAACGAACGCCCCATCCCGGCGCGCTGCATCAGATAGGGCGGCCGCCCCGTCAGATCGACGCCCCGCAGCATGACCTTGCCGGAGCTCGGCCGGATCATGCCGCTGATCAGATTGAACAGCGTGGATTTGCCGGCGCCGTTGGGGCCGATGATGGTGGTGATGGCATTGGATTCGGCGTCGAACGAGACGCCGTCGACGGCGCGGATGCCGCCGAAGCGGACGCCGAGCCCGCGGACTTCCAGCACCACGCTCATCGCTTGCCTCCGCGCAGCACACGCTCGACCAGCGGCCGCACCACGCCCATCAGGCCTTTCGGCAGGAAGATCACGGTGGCCATGAACAACAGCCCGATCACGATCAGATGGTGTTCGGTGAGCGAGCCGATCACCGATTTCAGCACGGTGAGGATCACGCCGCCATACAGCGCGCCGGCTAGCGTGCCGACGCCGCCGATCACCACGGTGATCACCGCGTTGCCCGAGGTGGTGAAGAACAACAGTTCCGGCGACACGAAGCCGCGCAGCATCGGATACAGCGCGCCGGACAACGAGGCAATCACCGCAGCCAGCACATAAGCCGACAGCCGCAGATTGCGGGTCGAATAGCCGAGCGACGGCACCCGGCGCTCGTTGGCGCGCAACGCCAGCAGCACGCGGCCGAACGGCGTATCCAGCAGATAGGCGCAGACCGCGTAGAGCAGGACGATGAAGCCGAGCGTGAACAGGAAGAACCCGGCCGGCGAATTCGACATCACGGTGAATACGCCGAGGTCGATCGGCACCACCGGCACGCCGATCAGCCCGTCGGAGGCGCCGAGCGAGCGGGTGTTGTAGACGGCGCGGGCTGCGACCTGCGCCAGCCCGAAGGTGACGAGGGCGAAATACACCCCGCGGACCCGGTTGGCGATCAATCCTGCGAGAAAGCCGATCACCAGCGAGACCAGCAAGGCCGCGGCCATCGCCGCCCAAAACGACGGCACTTCTTTCAGCACCACCGCCGAGACGTAGGCGCCGAGCCCGAAATACAGCGCCTGGCCGAGCGACAACAGCCCGGAATAGCCGAGCAGGATATCCACCGACAGCGCCAGCCCTGCGAAGATCAGCGCCTCGGTGCCGAGCCGCAGAAAGAACCGGTCGTCCTGCAGCACCCCGACCGCGGCAAAGATCAACGCGGCAACCACGAACAGCGCGACCAGCACGTGGCTCGCGCGCATCGCAAGGCCGAGCCGGTCGATCACCCGCACCGGCCGCGCGGGCGCCTTGATATCAACGATGTGGGTATCAACCATGACCGAGCCGCCCGAACAGGCCCTGCGGCCGAAGCACCAGCACCAGCACCATGATGCTGAACACGATCGGATCGCTCCACACCGGCGACACCACCAGACTGGAGAGCGCCTGCACCTGGGTGATTACCAGCCCGGCGACCACGGCGCCGGCGATCGAGCCCATGCCGCCGACGATCACCACGGTGAAGGCGAGGAAGATGAAGTCGCGGCCCATGGTCGGGAACACCGAATAGATCGGCGCCAGCAGCACGCCGGCGAGCCCGGCCAGCGCCACGCCGAACGCAAAGGTGCCGGCGAACACCCGCTCCACCGGCACGCCGAGCGAGGCCGCCATGTTGCGGTCGAAGGCTGCGGCGCGCACCATGGCGCCGAACCTGGTCTTGTTGACCACGATCGCCACCGCGATCACGATCGCGGCGCCGAGCGCGATCAGGAACATCCGATAGGTCGGCAGGATCACGCCCATCACCTCGATGGCGCCGGGGATCGGCGTCGCCGGGCGCTGCGTGGTCGAGCCGAACACCACCTTCAGCCCCTCCTCCAGCACGAGACCGAGGCCGAAGGTCAACAGCAGCGTGGTGACGTGGCGATCCGGCATGTTGAACACCCGCTGGATCAGTCCGCGTTCGACCACATAGCCGATCGGCATCATCAGCAGCGGCACGATCACGATCAGCAGCCAGAAGCTCACGCCCGAGGCGCCGAGCGCCAGCGCCAGATAGGCGCCGAGCGCGTAGAACTCGCCATGCGCCATGTTGATGACGTCGAGCAGGCCGAAGATGATGGTGAGGCCGAGCGCCACCAGCACCACCGCCATGCCGAGCGACAACCCGGTCACCATCTGCGGCGCCAGCACGAACTGGATGTAGTCGAGAAACATCGTCAACCGCCCTCACCGATGAGATTTCGGCCGCTGCCGGCGGCGCGTGAACCGCGCATCGCCGTGTTCAAAACCGCTTGCACTCGTCGGGGCCGATGGCTTCCTCGCCTGAGACATTGCCGACGATCTTGAACTGGCCGCCGTTGACGCGGACCACATACATCGGCTGGATCGCCTGGTGATCGCCGGCGCGCATGGTCTTCTTGCCCTGCGGCGTATTCCACTCCAGGCCACGCATCGCCTCGCGCACCTTGTCGGTGTCGGTGGACTTCGCCTTTTCGACCGCCGCCTTGTAGAAATAGATCAGGCCGTAGCTGTCGGCGCCGTACAGATCAGGATCCGATTTGTTGGCGGCCTTGAACGCGGCGACGAAGGTCTTGTTCTCCAGCGTATCGATCTGCGTCGAATAGCCGACGCCGGTGCCGAAGCCCTCGGCGGCGCCGCCGATCGCGGCGATGTTCTGCGAGGTCACCGTGCCGGACGCGCCGACCACCAGCAGGTCTTTCAGCAGTCCGAAATCCTGCATCTGAGTCAGGAGGCGCACGGTGTCGTTGCCGGCGACCGAGGTGTAGAGCACTTCCGGCCGCGCCTGGCGCAGTTGCCCGAAATATTGCGTGAAGTCCTTGCTGTCGAGCGGCGCGAACACCTCGCCGGCCGGCACGGCGCCGAGCGCCTCGACGGTCTTCTTGAAGGTCGCCACCGTCGAGCGGCCCATCTCGTAGTCGGGGCCGAGGAAATACACTTTGGCTTTGGGTTTCTGCTTGATCACCCAGGCGGCGAGCGCGGTGGATTGCTGGCCGGCGCGGGCGTTGACGCGGAATACGTTCGGCGAACATTTATCGGTGGTGATGGAATCCGCGAACGACACCGTGGTGGCGATCAGCTTGCCGGCGCGCTCCGCGGTCTGTCCGACCGCGAGCGTCGAGCCGGAATTCACCGTGCCGGTGAGGAAATCCACCTTCTGCACGTCGAACAGCTTCTCGGCCTTCTGCACCGCGACCGAGGGGTTGGCTTCTTCGTCCTCGAAGATCAGCTGCACCGGACGGCCCATGATGCCGCCGGCGGCGTTGACTTCGCTGGCCGCAAGTTCGAGTCCCCAGCGCACCTGCTGGCCGATCGGCGTGTAGGTGCCGGACAGCGGCGTGACCACGCCGATCTTGATCGGGTCGGCCGCGAATGCCGGCGCGGTCAGCGCCGTGGTGGCGCACAAGCTCGACAATATGAGTGTTGTCCTGATCACGGCGTGGTCTCCTCCGGGTGAATTCTTGTCGCTGCTGCGGCACTCTGCTGGTGCTGCTTGGATCGCGTCTCATTCGGCTTGGTGGTGCAGGTGCTGCGTCCGCCGAGCCGATCGCAATCGATCCCGTGCATCAGGATCGCTTGAGCGAATGTTGTGAAATAACCCGGGGACGGCGGCGATACCGGCCGTTCTTACGACTTACCAATCGGTCTCATTATGTTCGCTGCACCGCACGCCATCGCATCCGGACCTCCCCGGCGGCAGCGGGCGAACCGGTCCGACACCGTGGTGACCCGTTCGTGGCGCCAGTTGCGACGCATAGGAAGCGGAAGCGGGCCGCCGGCGATGGTTCGCCGCGGCGCGAGGAACTATGGTATCGCCCCGGGTTAGCCGCTTATGGCGCGCGGCAGGCCCGGCCCGTCATTCCGGGGAACGAGCAGCATCAGCTGCGCGTGAACCCGGAATCCATAACCACCGCAGGGAGTATAGATTCCGGACTTGCTCGTTCTTCGAACTCGCAATCCGGAATGACGACGACATTTTTGTTGGATGATTCAATCCTAACCGAAAATGCTCTAGCTAGTCCGACGTTCCGCTCGAACGCAAGTGATGAGGCATATGATCTTCGATGGCGCCGTACGGCGCCGAGGACGCGGGCGATGTAATCGAACACGGCTGCCCTTGCCAGGTTGCTGCGAGGTCAGCATTTTCGTCGAATGCGCATGGTTCCGACCACGCGCCGAACCGGCGGAGGTCCTTGAAGCCATTGTCCGCACGAAGCGGCGTCATCCTGAGCAATTCCTCGACGAAGTGACTGGCAATAGGCTGCAGCGTGCGATCGGCCTTGCAGATGATGCCGACACGGCGATTGAAATGGGGTGGATCGATGGGTTTGAAGCTGAGGCCGGCCATGTTCCCCGCTTCGACGGCCGTGGACGGCAGAATGGCGACGCCGACACCGGCTCGTGCCATGCTGAGCGCCGTCGACATGTAATTGGTCTCCATGACGATATTCAGTTCGCAGCCTTCTCGCGCCATGGAGCGCTCGAACAACACCCTGACGCTACTGTTTTTCCGCGTCACAACGAGTGGACAGGATGCGACGTCTCTGACGTACACGACCGATGCAGCTGTATTCAAAGGATGCTCGACGGGGAAGAATGCGCACAGACTATCGGACAAATAGTCCTGCACTTTGATGCTTTTGTCGGCGCTGAAATGGGTGCCAATGCCAAAATCGACTTCCTCGGCCTTCACCAGCTTGATGATCTCTTCGCCGACCACGTCCCAGACGTCGATGATGATGCCTGGATTTTGCTCGCGAAAGTCCTTGATCCCGCGCGGCAGAAAACTGGCGGCCACCGAGGGCAGCGCCGCCACCCTGATAATTCCGCGCTTGGCATAGGTGAGATCCGACGCGGCCAACAGAACCTCGTCCATGTTCAAGGACAGACGTTCCATCAGCGGCAATATGTTGCGGCCGGCCGGCGTCAGTTCGACCCGGCGTTTGTCGCGATCGAACAGCCGGATGCCGAGCTGTTGCTCTAACTGATTGATCTGCACCGTCAGCGTGGGCTGCGAGACATTCAGTTCTTGGGCCGCACTGGTGAATTTCAGGTGTCGCGCGAGCGCCAGAAAGGCGCGAACCTGCCGGAAGCTGGGAGGAAACGTCATGATGAACAGTTGCTCTCTCGCATATGCGTTGAGTGCGTCGCAGATCGACGAAATCGTTGTAAATCAGATCCCTCACTTCTGGAACGACCAGGATTGAAATCTAGCAATAGCGGATGGAGCTTGGCGGCGGATTGATCCTTGTCATGAAGGAGGGCTAAACCGCCCGCCCGGGTGAACGAGCGCATCTTTCGTAATCACGTCGGTTCTGTCGCTTGACCCTTCGGTCTGGTGGTCCGCGCGATCCGGGATCGACGCTGGATCATCGCTTTCCTGTCTCAAGCATGGCCTGCGCCTCACTCCGCTGCTGCGGCGGCGGGCCGGTTGTCGGCGTCGCGGGCGGCGGCTTGGATCGCG
Organism: Rhodopseudomonas palustris BisB18; assembly: GCF_000013745.1. Classification (GTDB taxonomy): domain Bacteria; phylum Pseudomonadota; class Alphaproteobacteria; order Rhizobiales; family Xanthobacteraceae; genus Rhodopseudomonas_A; species Rhodopseudomonas_A palustris_F. The sequence continues at coordinate 920,973 of NC_007925.1, read as the reverse complement.
GTGAGCGCGATGGTGTAGACGATGTCGTCGACCAGCGCGCCGCGCGACAGGTCGTTGACCGGCTTGCGCAGCCCCTGCAGCATCGGGCCGACCGAGATGACGTTGGCCGAGCGCTGCACCGCCTTGTAGGTGGTGTTGCCGGTGTTGAGGTCGGGGAAGATGAAGACGTTGGCGCGACCGTCGAGCGGGCCGCCCGGCGCCTTCTGCCGGCCGACGCTCGCCACCGTGGCGGCGTCGTATTGGATCGGGCCGTCGACGATCAGATCCGGGCGCAGCGCCCGCACCTTGTCGGTGGCGCGGCGCACCTTGTCGACGTCCTCGCCGGCGCCGGACGCGCCGGTCGAATACGAGATCATCGCCACCCGCGGCTCGATGCCGAACGCCGCGGCGGAGTCGGCGGACTGGATCGCGATCTCGGCGAGTTCGTCGGCGGTCGGATCCGGGTTGATCGCGCAGTCGCCATAGACCAAGACCTGGTCCGGCATCAGCATGAAGAACACGCTGGAGACGATGCTCGATCCCGGCGCGGTCTTGATCAGCTGCAGCGCGGGACGCACCGTCGAGGCGGTGGTGTGAATGGCGCCGGACACCAGCCCGTCGACGTCGTCTTCCGCCAACATCATGGTGCCGAGCACCACGGCATCTTCCAGCATGATCTCGGCCTGCAGCTTGGTGAGGCCCTTGGCCTTGCGCCGCTCCACCAGCGGCGCGACGTAGCGGCCGCGCTGCTGCTCGGCGTCGACGATCTCGACGCTGTCCGGCAGGTCGATGCCGTGCGCCGCGGCAACCTCGCGGATGCGGTCCGGCGCGCCCAGCAGCACGCAGCGGGCGATGCGCTTCTCGGCGCAGATCGCGGCGGCGCGGATGGTGCGCGGCTCTTCGCCCTCGGGCAGCACGATGCGGCGGCTCGCCGCACGCGCGCGCTCGACCATGCGATGCCGGAACACCGGCGGCGGCATCAAGCCGTCGACCGGCAGGTTGAGACGATCCGCCAACGGCGCGGTGTCGACCTGCTCGGCGATGAACGAGATCACCCGCTCCATGCGGTCGGCATCGGCGCGGTTGACGTGCGCCGACAGGTTGGCGAGCTTCGAGGCGGTGATAAACGTATCATCCTCGGTGCAGAGCAGCGCCAGCCGATCGAGCGGCGCCGCCGCCAGCACCGCCGCGACCTCGGGCGCCGGACGCCCGCCGCAGGTGAACACGAAGCCGGCCAGCGGCATGCCGCGCTGCGCGACTAACGCTGTTGCGAGGATGGCGTCGCTGCGATCGGCCGGCGTCACCACCAGGGTTCCGGGGCGCAGATCGCCGAGCAGCTTCTCCGCCGAGCGCGCGGCGACCACCACGGTCTGCACCCGCGAGCTCTCGATGTCGCCGCGGTTGAGGATGCTCAGCCCAAGATCCTCGGCGATGTCGATCAGCCGCGGCGCGCGCAGATGCGCGGCGCTCGGCACCGCGGCGAGAATCCGCACCGGCGTCGCCGAGCCCTTCAGCGTCAGCGCGCCGAGCGCGGACAACGCCGTCGCCGCCGCGGCGTCGGCGCAGCGGTTGATCAACAGGCCGGCGATCGGCCGACGGCCATCGTCGCCATATTGCTCGGCGGCGGCGGCGGCCTTCGCGGCCAGCGCCGCCGCGCTGTGCGCGCCGCCGGCCAACACCGGAATGAGATCGGCGCCGAGCGAGCGGATGATCTCGATGTTGAGCCGCGTGGCGATCTGGAAATCGACGTCGGGGATCAGCCCCTCGACGATCACCACGTCGCAATCGGCGCGCACGGTTTCCACCATCGACACCACTTCTTCCATCAGCCCGCCGAGCTGGCCGGAGCGCACCATCTCGGCGGCATGATCGAACGCGATCGGATCCGGCGCGGCGGCCCCGCACAGAGTGCGGGCAAAATGCGGCGCCAGATCGAGATCGCCGGCATGCGCCTCGGGCTGCGCGACCGGCTTGACCACGCCGACCCGCACGCCGGTGAGTTGCAGGGCCCTGACCAGCCCCAGCATCACGGAGGTGAGCCCCGCGTCGCGGGACACCGGAACGAGATAGAAGGTGCGATGGCGGGGGAGCGTGTTCATGGCAGTCATCCGGTGATCGATCGACGAGCGACAGTGCTGGGCGCCTGAGCGATCAGGCGAAGTGAAGGTCGTGGGACTGCGCGGCAACGCCGGTCGCGGGGAAAATCCCGACCAGGGTCGCGGCGTCGTTGGCGATCAGGCCTTCTTCATCGGTGGGAATGACGACGGCGGTCGGCCGTCGGCTGCGGCTGATCCGGCCGGAACGGCCGCCGAACATCCGCTCGTTGGCCTCGCGGTTCAGCGTGAAGCCGAACACCCGCAGGCTCTCGATGGTCTTGGCGCGGATCAGCGCCGAGTTCTCGCCGATGCCGCCGGTGAACACCAAGGCGTCGAAATTATCCAGCGAGGCGGCGAGCCCGCCGATGTGGCGCGCCAGCCGGTGCACGAACACATCGAGCGCCAGGATGGCGCCGGCGTGGCCGGATTTGGCGGCCTGCTCCAGCGTGCGGCAGTCGCTCGACAGTTCGGAAATGCCGAGCAGCCCGCTTTCTTTATTGAGCATGGCGTCGACCTCGTCGAGGCTGAGCCGCGCGGTGCGGGCGATATGCGCCACCGCGCCGAAGTCGATGTCGCCGCAGCGGGTGCCCATCACCAGGCCCTCGATCGGGGTCATCCCCATCGTGGTGTCGACGCTCTCGCCGTTGCTGACCGCGGTGGCCGAGGCGCCGTTGCCGAGATGCGCGATGACGATGCCATGATCCTGCGGATCGAGCCGCAGCAGCTCGACCGCCTGGCGCGCGACGTAGCGATGCGAGGTGCCGTGGAAGCCGTAACGCCGCACGCCGAAGTCGCGATAGAGGTGCTGCGGGATCGCGTAGGTGAATGCCGCGCACGGCATGGTCTGATGGAACGCGGTGTCGAACACCACCACCTGCGGCACCGACGGCAACCCTTGCGAGCAGGCGCGGATGCCGAGCAGATTGGCCGGGCCGTGCAGCGGCGCCAGCGCCGACACCGCCTCGATGTCGGCGAGAACTTCCGGCGTCACCAAAGCGGACGCGGTGAAGCGCTCGCCGCCGTGCACGACGCGATGCCCGACCACGACGATGCGATCGAGCAGGCTTTGCTCGTCGAGATAGCGCAGGATCGCCGCCAGCGCCGCGTCATGGGCGCCGCCGTGCAGCGAATTGCTGGTCTTGGTCTCGCCGGCCTTGATCACCAGCCTCGCCTCGGCAAGCCCGAGACATTCCGCCAGACCGCTCGCCAGCGGCGCGCCGCCGAGCGCGGGAATCACCGCGAATTTGAGCGACGAGGATCCGCAATTGATCACCAGGACAAGTTGCGACGTATAGGACATGTGGATTCCATGTTGCTGATAGCGACAAACGACGTCGGCCGACGGCCGAAACCAGGCGCGACAAAGCGATCGCGGACTACTGGTCGTTCCGCGTGACTAATCGATCCAAAATCCCGCGATTTTGGCGTCCGCAGGTGGCGACGCGGAGCCGGTCTGTGACCGGCGCGGGCGGAGTAATTGCTCGGCAGGCCGCGGCCTGCCGAGCAATTGCGGCCGCTCTAGCGTTCGACGCAGAGCGCGACGCCCATGCCGCCGCCGATGCAAAGCGTGGCGAGGCCCTTCTTGGCATCGCGCTTTTGCATTTCGTAGAGCAGCGTGACCAGGATGCGCGCGCCGGAGGCTCCGATCGGATGGCCGAGCGCGATCGCCCCGCCATTGACGTTGACCCGCTCCGGATCCCAGCCCATCTCCTTGTTCACCGCCAGCGCCTGAGCGGCGAAGGCCTCGTTGGCTTCGATGAGATCGAGCGCATCGACGGTCCAGCCGGCCTTGCGGAGCGCGAGGCGGCTGGCCGGGATCGGGCCAGTGCCCATGATGGCGGGATCGACGCCGGCCGTTGCCCAGGATGCGATGCGAGCCAGCGGCACCAGACCGCGGCGGAGCGCATCCTCTTCACGCATCAGGACCAGTGCGGCGGCGCCATCATTGAGACCGGAGGCGTTGCCGGCGGTCACCGTGCCGTCCTTGGCGAAAGCCGGGCGCAACTTGGCCAGGGTCTCCGCCGTGGTGCCGGGCTTCGGATGTTCGTCGCTGTCGACCACCACGTCGCCCTTGCGGGTCTTGACGGTGACGGCAACGAGTTCGTCGCGGAAACGGTCGCCCTGCTGGGCGGCTGCCGCCTTCTGCTGTGACTTCAAGGCGAACGCGTCCTGCGCCTCGCGGGTGATGTGAAAGGCCCGCGCGACGTTCTCTGCGGTGGTTCCCATATGGTAGTTGTTGAAGGCCTCCCACAGCCCGTCCTTGATCATGGTGTCCTGCAGTTCGGCATTGCCCATCTTGATGCCGCCGCGCAGCTGCACGAAGTGCGGGGAGAGGCTCATGCTTTCCTGGCCGCCGACCACCATGATCTCGGCGTCGCCTGCCTGGATGGCCTGGGCACCGAGCGCGACGCTGCGCAACCCGGAGCCGCAAACCTGGTTGATGCAGAACGCGCTGGATTCGGCGGGAATGCCGGCGGCGATCGCCGCCTGTCGCGCCGGGTTCTGACCCTGCCCCGCAGTGAGCACGTGGCCGAGGATGACCTCGCTCACGTCGGCCGGTTCGGTGTTGGCGCGAAGCAGCACCTCGCGGATCACGGCGGCGCCGAGATCATGGGCGGGAATGCTGGCAAGGCTGCCGTTGAAGGATCCGACTGCGGTGCGGGCGGCAGCGGCGATGACGATGTTGGTCATGATGTTTCCAAGCGGGTTCTAGAAGAAGTACATGCCGATGAGGAAGATCGGCAGCGTGATGACGAGCGCGGTGGCGCAGTAGCCCATGATGTCGCGCACTCCGAGGCCGGCGATCGCCAGCGCGGGAAGCGCCCAGAACGGCTGCGCCATGTTCATCCACTCCTCGCCATAGGCGATGGCCATCGCCGCCTTGCCGAGATCGACGCCGAGCGCCTGCGCAGCCGGCATGATGAACGGGCCCTGCACAACCCAGTGCCCGCCGCCCGACGGCACGGCGAAATTGACCAGGCCGGAGGACAGGAAGGCCAACGTCGTGAAGGTGTCCTTGTTGGCGATCTCGACGAACAGGTTGGTGATCAACCCGCCGAGGCCGGAATGCTCCATCATGATCTGGATCCCGGCGTAGAACGGAAACTGGATCATGATCCCCGCGGTGCCGCGGGCGGCATTGGCGACCGCGCGGGCATAGGCCATCGGGGTGCGATGCAGGACAATGCCGGCGATCAGCATCATCAGGTTCACGGTGTTCACCGTGATGTTGAAGCCGCTCTTGCTGAAGTAGAGAAACAGGTAGCCGACGCCGAAGGCGGCGACCACCCAGCTGAGGATCTGGCTCTCTTCCATCCGCTCCGCAATCGTCGCGTCCGGCCCGAGCTCGCGCCGGGTGCTGACTTCCGGCGTCAACAATTTAGGATCGACGGTCACGACGTCCTTGGGTGCGGGATGCATCATCCAGCAGACCAGCGGCAGCACCACGATCAGGGAGAGCGTGATGAAGTAGTTGTAGGAGGTGAACAGCGTATCGGCGATCGGAATGAGGCCGACGGTCTTTTCCATCGGGTTGCCCTTGGTCGCCGCGACCAGCGCCACCGACGAGGAAAACCCGCCATGCCAGGTCATGAAGCCGATATAGGCGGCGGCGATCAGCAGCCGATAATCGGCTTTCGGAATCCGGCGCGCCACTTCGCGGGCGAACATCGCGCCGAGCACCAGGCCGAAGCCCCAGTTGATGGTGCAGGCGACCGCGGAGGAGAAAGCCACCAGCATGACGCCTTGCACCGGCGTGCGCGCGAACGCCGCCAGCCAGCCCATCGCACGGTGCACGGGATCGGAGGAGGCGAGCGCATGGCCGGTGACCAGCACCAGCGCCATCTGCATGGAGAAGCCGAGCAGATTCCAGAACCCGTCACCCCACATCTGCACCATCGCGAGCGGACTGGTCGGGGTCAGGACAATGCCGAGGGCGAAGACGATGATCGTCAGTAGGATGGCGAAGATCAGCGGGTCGGGTAGGTATTTGCTGACCAGGCTGGTCAGCCCGCGCGACAGTGCGGTGATGGGGTTGAAGCGGCCCACAGCCGCTGGAGGATCGATCGAACTGACGGACATGGCTGGTCACTCTCTCAGAGGAGGTTGGCCGCCACGCCGGCGCGAAGCCGGTCGTGGCGGCGGGGGATTACGCAGCAATCGGCATGACAAAGACGTCGGAGGGCACGATCAGTTTGCAGCCGGTGGCGGCCAGCACCTGTTCGACGCTCACACCGGGGGCGGTCTCCTGCAGAACGAGCCCTTCCGCGGTGGGAACGATGACGGCGAGTTCGGTGACCAAGAGGTCGATGCGCCGCACCGAGGTCAGCGGCAGCGTGCAACGCTCGATGATCTTCGCCACGCCCTTGGCGGTGTGGGTCATCGCGACGATGACGCGCCGCGCCCCGCAGACCAGATCCATCGCGCCGCCCATGCCGGGCACCATCTTGCCGGGCACCATCCAGTTGGCGAGTTGCCCGCGTTGATCGACCTGCAGGCCGCCGAGCACGGTGACGTCGAGATGGCCGCCGCGGATCAGTCCGAACGAGGTGGCGCTGTCGAACACAGCTGCTCCCGGAACGGCGCCGATCGGACTGCCGCCGGCGTCGCTGAGATCTTCGTGTACCAACCCCGGCTCAGGCCCCATCGACATGCCGATGATGCCGTTCTCGGATTGGAACATCACGTTCACGCCGGCCGGCAGATAGCGCGTGACCAGCGTCGGCAAGCCGATGCCGAGATTGACCAGGTTGCCGGACTTCATCTCCTGTGCAACGCGACGGGCGATCAGAGTTTTTTCATCCATGGGAAGCCTCCTTGGCAACGAGGTAGTCCACCAGCACACCCGGCGTGACGACGTTATCGGGCGGCATGCCGCCCAGCGGAACGATGTGATCGACTTCGGCGATGACGGTGGCAGCCGCCATCGGCATCATCGGGTTGAAGTTGCGCGCGGTGAGGGAATATTCGAGGTTGCCGCCGTGATCCGCCGTTTTCGCCTTGACCAGCGCGAAGTCGGCCTTCAACGGCTTCTCCAGCAAGTAAACCTCGCCATCACTCTCGATGACTTGCTTGCCGTCCTCCACGACGGTGCCGATGCCGGTGGCCGTCAGGATGCCGCCGAGGCCGAAGCCGCCGGCGCGAATGCGTTCGGCCAGCGTACCTTGCGGCACCAGCTCCACCGCGATATCGCCGGCGATCATGGCTTTCTGCGTGACCGGGTTGAGGCCGATATGCGAGGCGATGACTTTCGAGACGCAGCCGGCATCGATCAGCTTGCCGATGGCAAATCCCGGGTGGGCCGTGTCATTGGCGATGATGGTGAGATCGCGCGCGCCGCGCGCGATCAACGCGTCGATCATGCGCAACGGTGATCCCACGCCCATGAATCCGCCGATCATAATACTTGCACCGTCTGGGATCAGTGCCGCGAGGGCATCGACTTGGAGCACTTTGCTCATTTGATCTCTTTCTTGTTCGGGGTGACGAATTGCTCCGTTCGCGTTGCGTGCAAGCGAAGGAGCGACCAGTGGCGAAGGGAAGGGAGAAGGGAAGAAAGGAATGGTTCGGTCGGACGTGTCGTTCGGCTTCCTCGTATCCATGCGCGCTTGGCGCTTGGTCGATCTGTCCCAAGTAACAGAGCAACCAACGTGCCAACGCCGATCTTGCGCGGCAGGGCTGGAAAACACTTGCGAAAATGCGGTTTGCCGTGCGTGCCACCGCACAACCAGAGCTCGTGGCTGCGCAACTTCCCGCTCGACTGCGCAAGAATTTGCGCAGTTCGTCGCGGCGAAGCAATTGCGGGGCCTGCCGCAGAGGAAGGGACCGAGGTGGAATCCTCCGTAGAGGGATTTGCCGTAGTTGCTATCTAAAATCGGGTGTGCAACGAGAGCCGGGCGATGCCGCTCCGGCAGCGCATAGCGGGATCCGGTTTGACGAGCAGACAGCCGAGGCGTTGGTTTGGCGATTTATGGCGCCGGCGGTCGGGGGCAGGCGGCGCGTTGCCGCGCGGGCTGCCCGGCCTGCCGCACTCGCTGCGCGGCAAGCTTTTGCTGCTCTCGCTGATCGTGGTGTCGGTGCCGATCATGACGGCGGGGTACTTCCTCGATCGTCAGGGACAACAGACGCTTCTGCAGGAGAAGGAGGAGCGGCTGTTCGGTCTTGACCGTTTGCTCGATGCGCAGCTCGGCAGCGGCTTCGACGCGCTGCTGGCGGATTACGACGGCGATAGGGCGGATGGCGCTGCCATGGTGCGCCATCTCAATGCCCGCCTCGCCACCGTGACCGACCAGATGGCCGCGGCCAATCCCGGGGTCGGCGTGGGATATTATGACCTGGAGCGCAACGCGATCGTCACCTATGGTCCGAGCGCGCAATACGGCGCCACGGTCGGCCGTCCGATCCCGCCCGACCATCCCGGCTGGGCGGTGATGCGAAGCGGCAAGCCCGCCATGGAGGCCGGACCGCAGGTGCGCGGCCTCATCCTCAACGCGATGTGGCCGATCGTGCGCAACGACCGCGTGCAGGGTTACGTCTGGGCCAACCAGCTCTCCGACGACGTCGACCATCAAACCGCGGCGATGGATCGGGCGATCCTCGCCGTCACCATCGCCGGCGTGGTACTTGGCATTCTATTGACCCAGGCGATGTCGCGCGGTCTCACCCGCGATGTTCGCTTGGTGACCGACGGTCTCGCCCGATTGCGCACCGACCTGCACCACAGCATTCCGCCGCTGGCTGGTGAAATCGGCGAGATCGCCGCCAAGATCAACGTCATGGCGCAGTCTCTGCTGGACGCCAAATCGCTCACTGAAGATATCGTGCAGAGCATCGCCGACGGCGTCATCGCCATCGACCGCGATGGCCGGATCACCGCGATCAACCCGGCGGCGCGGCACATGGTCGGCGTCGCCGAGGCGGAGGCGATCGGCCGGCCCTATAACTCGCTGTTCGATCCGGCGGCGCCGTTTTCCAGCGTGCTGCTCGACACCCTCGAACACGGCTGCGAACATGTCGATGTGGCGGTGGAAATGCCGCTGCCACGGCAGATGCTGGACGTCAGCGCCAGCAGCAGTCTGCTGCGCGACAGTCACGGCACGGCGATCGGCGCCGTGGTGGTTCTGAAGGACCGAACCGAGCAGAGCCGGCTGCGCACGCAGGTGATGCGCGCCGATCGGCTGGCTGCGCTAGGCGAACTGATGGCGGGCGTGGCGCATGAAATCCGCAATCCGTTGACCTCGATCCGCGGCTTCGTCCAGTTCCTCGAAGCCTGTGACGACGTCCGCGAATGGCGACGCTATTCGCCGGAGATCATTCGCCAGGTGGACAGCCTCAACCGCATCATCACCGAGTTGCTCGAGTTTGGCCGTCCGCGTCCCCCCGCGATCCGGCCGGTGCAGCTCAACGATCTGGTGCACGAAGTCACGCGCCTCGCCGGCCATAAGGCGAACGTCCAGTTGCGGCTTGCGCTGTGCGCGGAGCTGCCGCTGATCGAGGCCGACGGCGAGGCGCTGAAACAGGCGCTGCTGAACCTGCTGATCAACGCGATGCAGGCGGTGGAGACTCTGGGCACGGTGCGCATCGAGACGCATGTCGAGGCTGACGGCGCCACCGTCGCGGTCGCCATCAGCGACGACGGCGCCGGCATCCTGCCGGAAGACCTGGAGAAGATCTTCGACCCGTTCTTCTCGACCAAGCCGCAGGGCACTGGACTTGGCCTCGCCATGGTGCATCGTATCGTCGATGCCCATCACGGGACGGTCGCCATGACCAGTCGCCCCGGCGCCGGAACCGTCGCCACCATGCGTTTGCCGCGCCTGCACATCAAGAAGGACGAGGTTTGATGGCCCCCGCGCGGGTGGTTCTCATCGTCGACGATGACGAGGCGATCCGTCACATGCTTGCCGCCGTGCTCGGCAAGGAGGGCATCACCGTGATCGCCGCGGCGGATGGCGCGGAAGCCGTGACGCTGTTCGGACTACATCGGATGCCGGTGGTGCTGATGGACATCCGGATGCCCCGGATGTCGGGCATGCAGGCGCTTGCCGAGATCCGCAAGCTCGACCGATCGGCGGCCGTGATCCTGATGACCGCGTTCGCCGAGGTCGAGACCGCGGTCCGCGCGATCAAAGAGGGCGCATTCGATTACATCATCAAGCCGTTCGACATCGCGGAGCTCAAGCTGCTAGTCGGGCGCGCGCTGCAGATGCGCGGACTGCGCGACGACAATGCGGCGCTGCATCGCGCGCTGTCGGCGAGTTATCGCACGCACCGCATCCTGACGGCGAGCCCGCGGATGACCGAACTTCTGCAGACCATCGCCAAGGTGGCCAAGAGCCAGGCCACCGTGCTGGTCACCGGCGAGAGCGGCACCGGCAAGGAACTCGTCGCCGGCGCGATCCATTATAGCAGCCAGCGCGCCGCGGGGCCGTTGGTGAAAGTCAATTGTGCGGCGATCCCGGACGGTCTGCTCGAAAGCGAGTTTTTCGGGCACGAGAAGGGGGCCTTCACCGGCGCCATGGCGCGCCGCCGCGGGCGCTTCGAGCAAGCCGAACACGGCACCCTGTTCCTTGACGAGATCGGCGATATCTCACCGGCTCTGCAAGTCAAGCTGCTGCGCGTGCTGCAGGAGCGCACATTCGAGCGGGTCGGCGCGGGTGAACCGATCCACACGGATGTGCGCATCGTGGCGGCGACCAATCGCGACCTCGAGGCGCTGGTTCGCCAGGGCCAGTTCCGAGAGGATCTCTATTTCCGTCTCAATGTCGTGCCGCTGGTGACCGTTCCGTTGCGGGAGCGGCCGGAGGATGTGCAACTGCTGGCCAACCATTTCCTGCAGCATTACGCGGCCGAGAACCAGATCGAGGTCGCGGGCTTTGATGACCTGGCGATGGAATGCATGCTGCGCTATCCGTGGCCGGGCAATGTCCGCGAATTGTCCAACGCGATCGAGCGGGCGGTCGTGATGAGCACCGGCCACATCATCTTCGTTGAGGATTTGCCGCACCGCATCAGCGCGCCGGGCCCATCGGCCGCGCCGCCCTCGCCGAGCGAAGCGTCCGCGGAAGCCGACCGCGGGCTGCGCGAACTGGTGATGCAGTACGAGGCCCGGGTCATTGCCGAGGCTTTGGAGCGCAACGGCGGCAATCGCGTTCGCACCGCGCAAGAGCTTGGCATCAGCCGCCGCTCGCTGCTCTACAAGTTGCAGGATTACGGAATCGAGTGAGGCGCAACGGTCTGCCCTCGATTCACGCCGCCCATCACCCGGCTTGTCCCGGGATGCCGAGACTTCTGATGCCGACGCTTCTAACAATGAGATCGTCGCCGCCGCGGTCGACGAGCATCGCTAGAGCATTGTCGGTTAGGACGGATGCGGTTCAAGACTCCCGGGCCGTCATTCCGGGGCACGAGCAGCTTCGCTGCGAGTGAGCCCGGAATCCATAACCACCGCAGGGATTATGGATTCCGGACTTGCTCGTTCTTCGAACTCGCAATCCGGAATGACGACGACATTTTGGTTGGATCATTCAATCCTAACCAAAGAGTCTGTAAATTCGCTGAGCGTACGATCTCATCGGCGGCCGCCGCTTCGCCGCGATGCCGCAACCGCATGCGCGGTTGATGTCTTCTGCGTCGAACGCGGCTTCGTCAGGTGATGCGCGGTAGCAAGGCCGATCAGCGTGTTGTCTTTTCAACTGCGACAACGTCCGCATGATCACCGCCAGGCTTCGGTTCATTCAGCGAACGCAGCCTCGCACGCGGCTCCCGATTGTCTTGTCCAGATTGTCTTGTCCAAATTGTCTTGGCGCCTCGAAGCCGTCATGGAGTTTAGTAATTACAGTGATCAGATAAATTCAATTTCTTAAACCCCCGCCCTCTGACACAAGTCGAGCGTCCACTTTTACTGGGCCGCGGAAGTGTCCTTGATCATTTTTGCTTAAAGCCCTGACGACAAAAGCGGCGACATCGCAAGTTAGTCTCATCAATCCGCCGGGTTGATCGTGACGACGTGCAGTTTTGAACCGACGGTCGTCCTTTGTCGGGATCGACCTGGGAGGGGAGCCAAAATGCTAGCCATACTCGGATTGATTACAATTCTGGCGTTGTTGACCGCCATATTGACCAACAAGCTTTCGCCGCTGGTCGCCTTGATCGTCATTCCCATCATCGCTTCGCTGATCGGTGGGTTTGGACCGCAAACCGCCACCTTCATCGTCAGCGGCGTCAAGAACATTGCGCCCACGGCTGCGATGTTCGTTTTCGCCATCGTGTTCTTCGGCATTCTGACCGATGCCGGCATGATGGATCCGATCATCGACCGCATCCTGAAAGCCGTCGGTCTGAAGCCGACCCGCATCGCGGTCGGTTCGGCGCTACTCGCCTTGATCATCCATCTGGATGGCTCGGGCGCCGTGACGTTCCTGATCACCATCCCCGCCATGCTGCCGTTGTACGACAGGCTCGGAATGCAGCGTCGCATCCTTGCGCTGGTCGTCTCGTTGGCCGCGGGCGTCAACTTCCTGCCCTGGACAGGTCCGGTGCTACGCGCCTCGGCGGCGCTGAACGTGCCGGTCTCCTCGATCTTCTCGCCGTTGGTGCTCGTGCAGCTTGTCGGTCTGATCTTCGTGTTCTCGGTGGCTTGGTACATGGGTAAACGCGAGGAGCGTCGCCTCGGTCTTGGTGCCAGTGCCGTGGCCGCCGCGGGCGGTGGCGCCGATCAAGTGACTTATAAGCGCGAGCTGACGGATGCCGAGAAGGAGATCCGTCGTCCGCGGCTGTTCTGGGTCAACATTCTGCTCGCGCTGGTGATTCTCGGCACGATGATCTCCGGTTACGTCGATGCGGCCCCGATGTTCATGGTCGGCACCGTGCTGGCGCTGATGATCAACTATCCGAACGTCAAGGATCAGAAGAACCGCGTCGACGCCCATGCCAAGGCGGCGCTGATGATGGCTTCCATTCTGTTCGCCGCGGGCGCCTTCACCGGCATCATGGGCGGCACCGGAATGATCAAGGCCATGGCCGCGGCCGGCGCTGCCTATGTTCCTGCCCAGCACGCTCAGGCTATTCCGTTCATCACCGGCATCATCTCGATGCCGCTGAGCCTGCTGTTCGACCCGGATTCTTACTACTTCGGTGTGATGCCGGTTCTGGCCAACGTCTATCACAGCTTCGGCGGTGATCCGATCCATGTCGCCCAGGCCTCGATCCTCGGCCAGATGACGACCGGTTTCCCGGTCAGCCCGCTGACGCCTGCGACCTTCCTGATCATGGGCCTCACCGGCGTCAGCCTCGGCGAGCACCAGAAGCTATCGATCCCGTTCCTGTTCGCCGCGACCGTCCTGATGACGATCACGGCGACCATTCTCGGCGTCATTCCGTCCCCGATCGGCTGATCGCGACCACCGACTTTTGAACTCAAGGAGTGCAGCTATGCATACTATCCGAATCGGATCCGGCGCCGGCTATTCCGGCGACCGCATCGAACCCGCCGTCGAACTTGCAGACAAGGGCGACATCAACTACCTGGTCTTCGAATGCCTGGCGGAGCGCACGATCGCGATCGCCCAGAAAGCCAAGTTGGCCGATCCCACCCAGGGGTACGATCCACTTCTGGTCGAGCGCCTCGAAGCGGTCCTCGCCATCTGCAAGAAGAAGGGCATCAAGATCGTCACCAACATGGGCGCTGCCAACCCCAAGGCCGCAGCGGCCAAGACTCGCGAGATCGCCGGCCGCCTCGGGTTGGGCGACATCAAGATCGCCGCGATATCCGGCGATGACGTCATCGAAGCGCTGAAGACCAGCGACGTGAAGATCACCGAAACCGGCGAGCCGGCCAGCAACATGCTCAACAGCCTGGTTTCGGCGAATGCCTATGTCGGGGCGGCGCCGATCGTCGAGGCGTTGGCGAAGGGGGCCGATGTCGTCATCACCGGTCGCGTTGCCGATCCGTCGATGTTCCTCGCGCCATTGATCCATGAATTCGGCTGGTCGCTGGATGACTGGGACAAACTCGGCAAGGGAACCGCGGTCGGCCATCTGCTGGAATGCGCCGGTCAGGTCACCGGCGGTTATTACGCCGAACCCGGCAAGAAGGATGTCGCCGATCTCGCTCGGCTCGGCTTCCCGATCGCCGAAGTGTCCGAAGATGGCGCCACCATCATCACCAAGGTCGAAGGTTCCGGCGGCAAGGTCACGGAACACACTTGCAAGGAACAGATCCTGTATGAGGTGCACGACCTCGCGAACTATCTGACGCCGGATGTGACGGCCGATTTCTCCAAGATCACCTTCAAGGAAATCGCGCCGAACCAGATTCGTGTCGAAGGCGCCACCGGCCGCGCACGGCCCGAGACCTTGAAAGTGTCGGTCGGTTATGTCGATGGCTACATCGGCGAAGGCCAGATCTCCTATGCCGGCCCGGGCGCGCTCGCCAGGGGCGAACTGGCACTGGAGATCGTCAAGGAACGGCTGAAGCTGACCGGCGTGCAGACCAGCGAGCTGCGGTTCGACCTGATCGGCGTCAACTCGATCCACCAGGACGTGCTGGCACCTGCGCCCGAACCGACGGAAGTGCGCGTGCGCGTGACCGGCCGAACCGACAGCATGAAAGAGGCGGTGCGGATCGGCAACGAAGTCGAGACGCTCTACACCAACGGTCCGGCCAGCGGCGGCGGCGCAACCAAGTCCGCCAAGCAGGTCGTGGCGATGCTCTCGGCGCTATTCCCACGCGACAAGGTCAACCCTGTCATCGATTATCTGGAGGCTTAAAGATGAAGCTTTTCGACATCGCCCATTCCCGCACCGGAGATAAGGGCAACATCTCGAACATCTCCGTCATCGTTTACGACCAGAAGGACTACGACCTGGTCCGCGACCATCTCACGGCAGAGCGGGTCAAGGATCATTTCAAGGGCATCGTTCATGGCGACGTCGTTCGTTACGAGGCGCCCTCGCTCGGGGCCCTGAACTTCGTCATGCAAGACGCTCTCGGCGGCGGGGTGACACGCTCGCTGGCGCTCGATGCGCACGGCAAGTGCCTGGCGTCTGCGCTGCTGGCGATGGAGATCCCCGGCGAGACCTAAAAAACCGAAGACGTCGGATCGCCCGCCGTTTGGCGGGCGATCGCCGCGCGGGTGGCGTCGACGGGCATGTAGTCTCGCCGCCGCGACCATCCGCTGCAGCGCGCGACCAAGTCGCTGTGACCTCGAACAGGTCGAGCACCCGTCCGAGCGTTTGATCGATCATCTGCTTCAGGCTGCCGGGTTTCCTCAGAGCGCAGGCAACGGCGGCAACACAATCGCGCCGTCTCCTTCGCCGCCGTGATGGACTTCAGATCCCGGATGGAACGGCGTTGCCCGGGCGATCAGCACCAGCCACCTTCCGCTCCGCAAGGGTCACCTCGGCGGCGCGGGTGAGCAGCGACGCGTCGGCCCCCGTCGCGATTTCGCAAAGGCCGCGCACCGAGCCCGCCACATCACCCGTCATTTGTCATCGGCCGTGGGATGCTGCTGCCGCGCCGTAAATCAGTTCGGCATGATGCCCGGCGCCGTGGACGCGTTGGTTTCCGTCGCGGTTGCGGGCGGGGGATGGCTAGGCGTGAGCTGTGAACGCGGGCGATGTAAGAATTATAAGCTATTTCAATTACATACAGATCGCTGTTGCATTTTGAATGGCGCGCCATTCAGAACAAAACTACGAACGCTTATGTTATTGAAATCATTACATAATTTATGACAACCACGTAGCCGACCAAAGAAGGCTTGGCGAATCGCATCACTCATATTAGGTTACATGTAACCGAGGAGAATTGCCATGGCGTCTGCATCAAAGCCGAAGCCCTCCCGTGTAAAAGTTCGCGAGCATCGCGAACGGCTGCGCCGACAAGGACTGCGTCCCATCCAGATTTGGGTGCCGGATGTGCGCGCGCCTGCGTTCCGCTCGGAGGCGCGGCGTCAGTCGCTGGCCGTGGCCGCAAGCTCCCGTGCACACGAGGATCAGGCGTTCATTGACGCCGTATCGACGCCCATTGACGAAGCGGATGGGCATGAATGAGGCGCGGCGACATCTGGACCGTCGCGGGCGGCAAGGACTATGCGGGCAAGGCACGGCCCGTCGTCATCCTTCAGGATGACAGTTTCGACGGCACTGAATCCATCACGATCTGCGCGTTCACGACCGACGACACGGACGCACCTCTGTTCCGGCTACGTGTCGAACCGAGTGAGCGCAATGGATTGCGCGTCGCATGCCACCTCATGGCAGACAAGGTAACTACCGTCCCGAAATCCAAGGTCGGTGTGCATGTCGGACGCCTGGACGACGAGGATATCCTGCGCCTCAATCGGGCCGTGCTGGTGTTTCTTGGACTGGCAACGTCACCGAAAAACAAATAGGCATGAGCTGAGACGAGACGTATATGAAGTTTACTGTTCAGCCACACACACCTGTAACGCAATAGGAACTAAGCCGCTCACGGTTGAGGTCTTGTGGCTTGGCTGAAAGCAAATATCTCACCTATACCCCCCGGCTGCCCTTGCAGTTCACGTGCTTTGAGATGCCGTTGGTAGTCTTCTTCCATTTGCTCCCTCTGCTGCAGAGTCGCGTTTTCAATCACGTATGAATCAATAAGTTTAGGAATTGGGCACGCGTGCAATCATCTCGACTTGCTCCGACGCCAAAAATGCAACGTTACGGAAATAATATGTCGAGTCGTCCATTTCGAATAGCCGTTGGCCAGGGAAACGCGACCTGCGTATCCAGCAGCCGTCGGAACTCAACTAGAGTGAAATGAATGGCGCGCCCGAAGAGATTCGAACTCCTGACCCCTAGATTCGTAGTCTAGTGCTCTATCCAGCTGAGCTACGGGCGCCTTGTCGCGGATCGTGCAGCGTTGGCTGCAGACCGCTGGGCCTTCGCAGCGTCTGGCGTTGCGAAAGCGCGCCATAGCTACCGGCTCCGGATCGGCTTGGCAAGCTCTGAACGCGCGATCTGGCGATGTTCGGCGCCAAGCCGCCGCGGCGGCGATTTTGCCGGCAAAACCCCCGCTTCAAGCCCGGTCCACGCGATTTCGCGGCATTTTGGCTGCGAATTCGCGATCTTCGCGGCCGCAAGGGCCGGGGCCGGGCAAAATGTCGGGGCGTCTTGCCGTCCCGAAAAGTTACGCCCTCGCCCGTTCGCCGCGGATGGTCAGCAATTCCACCGGGCGGTCGGGGATGGTGATTCGGAAGGTGGCGCCGATGGTGCCCTCGACGAGGTGGATGTCGCCGCCATGGGCGCGGACCAGTTCGGCGGCGATGGCGAGGCCAAGGCCGGTGCCGCCGGCGCGCACCGAGCCCTGGAACGCCTCGAACAGATGCGCGCGGGCCTTTTGCGGCAGGCCGGGCCCAGTGTCGGAGACCTCGACGATCGCCACCGCGCCCTCGCGGCGGCCGGTGATGCGGATCTGCTGGATCCCGGCGTCGCTCTGCTGGCCCTCCAGCGCCTGGGCGGCGTTGCGCACCAGATTGAGCAGCACGCGAAACAGCTGGTCGGGGTCGGCGTCGATGGTCAGGCCGCGTTCGATCGAACTGACCCAGGTGATCGAGGCATCCGAGGCGAGCCCCGCGGTTTCCCGCACTTCGGCGACCACCGGCTCGATCAGCAGCATGCGGCGATCGGGAGCGGCCTCCTGAGCCCTCCCGTAGGACAGCGTCGATTGGCAGAACGCGATGGCGCGCTCCAGCGATCGCATCAGCTTCGGCGCGAAGCGCTGCACCCGCGGGTCCGGCACGCTGGCGAGCTGGTCGGACAACAGTTGCGACGACGCCAACAGGTTGCGCAGGTCGTGGTTGATCTTGGACACCGCAAGCCCGAGCGCGGCGAGCCGGCTCTTCTGATGCAGCATCGACACCAGGTCGCGCTGCATGTCGGAGAGTTCGCGCTCGGCGACGCCGATTTCGTCGGTGCGCTGCGTCGGCACGATGATGTTGGCGGCGCTCTCCGGATTTTGGTGGAAGCCGACCAGATTGGCGGTCAGCCGGCGCATCGGCTGCACGAACAGGAAATGCAGCGCCAGATAGACCAGCGCCGCGGTCAGGATCGCGATGGTCAGCGACACCAGCAACAGATTGCTGGAGAACCGATACATCGCCTGGCGCAGCGGCAATTCGTCGACCACCACTTCCAGAAACTGGCCGCCGCCCGGCGCCGGACCGATCACCCGGATCGCCTGGTTGCCGCTTTCGAACATCACCTGGAAGGAGTCGACGATCGCCTCCCAGGGATTGACGCTGCGCATGTCGACGTCGTGGTCGATCTGCGGCGGCAGCTCGCCGCTGGCCAGCAGCCGGCGCTGCTGTCCCATCTTGATCGCCACCGCGCGGGCGCCGATGCTGTCGAGAATGTCGCGCGCGAGACTTTCCGGCACCATGCCGGAGGGCGAGGCGTCGAGCACCAGCGCGGCGGTGTTGGCCGCCGCCAGCCGGTCGTTCAGCCGGTTCAGCCGGAAATTGGCGATCGCCGGCACATAGATCAGGATCTCGGCGATCAGCACCAACGGGATGGTCAGCAGCAACAGCTTGCCGGACAGCCCCAGCCATCGCCGGCGCCGCCATACGCGGACCTCGTCCTGCTCGGTTTCTGGTTCCAGCGGCTCGGCTTTCCTGAACCTGTTGTTCGCAACAAGATGCGCCCGGCACAACGACCGGTCAAATTACCGATCGATCATGTGGCACGCGGCTTAACGCGGCCTTGAACGCCACCGGGGCGACCGCCCGCCGCTCGCTTGCCGCGAGCAGCCCTCCGATATGTCGAGCATCGCGTGCTAAAATAGAGCGGCGCGGCCGCATCGCAACCGTGACCCACGGCGTGATTGACGAAAACAGGACGCTCCCGTATAAGCCGCGCCAACTGTCCGCGATGGCCCGGCTCGACCGGGGCGGTTCATTTTTGGGCCGGCAACGGGCCATGTTTGGGCCAGCATCTTTGGACTTCATCACATTCCTCGGCTAATTGCCCGGTCAGCGGAGAACGACCCGTGAAGCGGACTTATCAACCCAGCAAATTGGTGCGCAAGCGCCGTCACGGCTTTCGCGCCCGCCTGGCGACTGTCGGTGGTCGCAAGGTCCTCGCAGCGCGCCGCGCCCGCGGTCGCAAGCGTCTGAGCGCCTGACGGGCGTCATCGAGATCTCATCATGGATCGGTTAAGGCAGCGGGCGGACTTCATCGCCGTTGCCAATGGGGCACGGATGAGCAGACCTGCCTTCGTGCTGCAGGGCCGTGATCGCGACGACGACGGCCCGATCCGGGTCGGCTTTACCGTGACCAAAAAGATCGGCACGGCCACCGAACGCAACCGAATCCGCCGCCGGCTCCGCGAAGTTGTCAAACGCGTGGACGGCGCAGCTATGCGACCGCACAGCGACTATGTGCTCGTCGGTCGCCGCGCCGCGCTCGATCGCGGCTTTTCCGTCATGATCGATGATCTCCACGTCGCGCTCGATCGGATCGGGCGGGGGCGCCAATCCCGAACTTGAATGATGAGACCTGACCGATGACCGACAACCGCAACACCATTCTTGCCGTCATTCTGTCGGGCCTCGTGCTGCTCGGCTGGCAATATTTCTTCAACATCCCGCAGATGGAGAAGCAGCGCGCCGCCGAGCTCGCCAGCAAGAGCCAGGCGGTGAACCCGGCGCAACCGCAAGGCGCCCAGCCCGCCACGCCGGCGGCCCCGGGCGCCGCGATCCCGCAGCCCAACGCCGCAACCGCGCCGGCCGGCTCCGCGCCGAACGCCATCCAGCCCCAGGCCAACACCCCGGTGGTCAGCCGCGAGGCCGCACTCGCCGCCTCACCGCGGGTCAAGATCGACACCCCCCGGCTCAGCGGCAGCATCGCGCTGAAGGGCGCCCGCATCGACGATATCGCGCTGGTCCAGTTCCGCGAAACGGTCGATCCGAAATCGCCGGCGATCGAGCTGTTCTCGCCGTCGGGCTCGGCCAATCCCTATTACGCGGAATTCGGCTGGGTCGCCGCCGCCGGCACCTCGGTGAAGATTCCCGATCAGAACACCCAATGGGAGCAGGACGGCACCGGCAGCCTGACGCCGAACCATCCGGTGACGCTGAAATACGACAACGGCGAAGGCCTGACCTTCCGCCGCACCATTACGATCGACGAGCGTTATCTGTTCACCATGAAGGACGAGGTGACCAACGTCGGCAACGCCCCGGTCACGCTGTATCCGTTCGCGCTGATCTCCCGTCACGGCACTCCGCACGTCGCCGGCTATTACATTCTGCATGAAGGTCTGGTCGGCTATCTCGGCGAGCAGGGGCTGCAGGAATACGGCTACAGCAAGATCGACGAGGCCAAGGCGGTCAACTTCAAGGTCACCAACGGCTGGCTCGGCATCACCGACAAATATTGGGCCGCGGCGCTGTTGCCCGACACCAGCGCGCAATTGCAGGCGCGGTTCTCGTCGAACCTTGCCAACAACGTGCGCACCTACCAGACCGACTATCTGCAGGACGCCCAGACCATCGCGATCGGCGGCACCGGCACCGCCAATGCGCGATTGTTCGCGGGCGCCAAGGAAGCCGGCACGGTCGGCATCAACTTCCCGGCGCTGGGGCTCGGCGGCTACAACAAGGATCTCGGCCTCAACCACTTCGATCTGTTGATCGATTGGGGCTGGTTCTACTTCATCACCAAGCCGATGTTCGTGGCGCTCGACTTTTTCTTCCATCTGGTCGGCAATTTCGGCATCGCCATCCTGCTGGTGACGGTGATCATCAAGCTGTTGTTCCTGCCGCTCGCCAACAAATCCTACGCCTCGATGGCCAAGATGAAGGCGATCCAGCCGCAGCTCGCGGCCTTGAAGGAGCGTCATCCGGACGACAAGGCCAAGCAGCAGCAGGAGATGATGGAGATCTACCGCAAGGAGAAGATCAACCCGGTCGCCGGTTGCCTTCCCGTGCTGCTGCAGATCCCGGTGTTCTTCTCGCTCTACAAGGTGCTGTTCGTCACCATCGAAATGCGCCACGCGCCGTTCTACGGCTGGATCCACGACCTTTCGGCGCCGGATCCGACCAACCTGTTCAACCTGTTCGGTCTGCTGGCGTTCGATCCGACCCATGTGCCGGTGATCGGGCATTACCTGGTGCTCGGCGCCTGGCCGATCGTGATGGGCATCACGATGTGGGTGCAGATGAAGCTCAATCCGACCCCGCCGGATCCGACCCAGCAGATGATCTTCGCCTGGATGCCGCTGATCTTCACCTTCATGCTGGCCTCGTTCCCGGCCGGTCTGGTGATCTACTGGGCCTGGAATAACCTGCTCTCGGTGGTGCAGCAGGGCTACATCATGCGGCGCAACGGCGTGAAGGTCGAACTGTTCGACAATCTGAAAGCCAGCTTCGCCCGCAAAAAGAAGAACGCCAAGGCGACCTGACAAGGCGAACTGAAAAGGCGAACTGAGAACGGCATCGCCGTCATCTGATGCGCCGCGAAGCGGTGAAAGCAATCGGGCATTGAGCCCAACCACGTCATGCCCGGCCACGTGCCGGGCATCCACGTGCCGGGACTGCCGTGCTCGATGACGTGGATGGCCGGGACAAGCCGGCCATGACGCGGAGCAGGCAGCGCGATTCGCTCGAAGCGATAACGACGAAGGCGACATCCGTCGCACAACACATGAAAGCCTTCGCATGACCCAAGACAACGATGCGAAGTTCATCGAACAGGGCCGCAAGCTGTTCGCCGGCGACTGGCAGTTCATCTGGGCCTCGCCCTCGATCGAGACGCTGCCGCCGATGGCCGGCCTCGAAGTCGCCTTCGCCGGCCGCTCCAATGTCGGCAAGTCCAGCCTGATCAACGCTTTGACCGGCCGCAACGCACTGGCGCGGACCTCGCACACCCCGGGCCGCACCCAGGAATTGATCTTCTTCGAAGGTCCCGAGAACGCCAATTTCCGCCTGGTCGACATGCCGGGCTACGGCTACGCCTCGGCGCCGAAGGCCAAGATCGCCTCCTGGACCTCGCTGATCCACAATTTTCTGCAGGGCCGCAGCACGCTGGCGCGGGTCTATGTGCTGATCGACGCCCGCCACGGCCTCAAGGAGGTCGATCAGGACGTGCTCAACACGCTCGACAAATCCGCGGTAAGCTATCAGGTGGTGCTGACCAAGGCCGACCAGGTGAAGCCCGCCGAGCTGGCGCAGTGCCGCATCGACGTCGAAGCCGGCTTGCGCAAACATCCCGCCGCCTACCCGGAATTGCTGGTGACCTCGTCGCGCACCGGCGCCGGGATGCCGGAACTGCGCGCCGCGATGATCAAGCTGATTGCCGAGCGCAGCTGATGACCCGCAGCGTCGCCTTCCGCATCCTGATCGCGCTGGCCGGCGTGATGGGCGGCTGCGGCGTGGCGCTGGCGGCGATGGCGGCGCATCTACCCGACGCCGCGCGGCTCGGCTCGGCCTCCACCATGCTGCTGTTTCACGCCCTCGCCGCGATCGCCGCCGTGCTGCTGTGCGACCGCGGCCTGGTTCGTGCCCTGCCCGGCGTCTTGGCGGCGTTCGGCTTTGTGATCGGCGCGCTGCTGTTCGCCGGCGATCTCACGCTGCGGCAATTCGCCGGCCACGGCCTGTTCCCGATGGCGGCGCCGAGCGGCGGCAATGTGATGATCCTGAGCTGGCTGGTGCTCGCCGGCGCGGCGCTGGCGCCGCCGCGGCGATGACGCCCGGTGTCCCGGGCGCGATGCGGCATGCAATGCCGCTTCGCAGACCCGGGACCGTTCCAAATGCGGCCTTCGTTACGGCCCCGGCTCTGCGGCGCATCGCTGCGCGCTGCGCCGCGTCCGGGGCACCTCTGTCGCAATCATCCGCCCCTAGGATCGCCGGCCATGAAATGCTAGCGCTCTCCCCGTCGAAATAATCACCCCCGCGAATCGTGAGATCCCGTTCATGACCGACGCGCCCGAGATCAGCCCGCTCGATCAGGCCCGCATCCTGTCCGAAGCGCTGCCGCATATGCAGGAATATGACGAAGAAACCATCGTCATCAAATATGGCGGCCACGCCATGGGCGCCGAGGATCTCGCCAAGGCGTTCGCGCGCGACATCGTGCTGCTGGAGCAGACCGCCATCAACCCGGTGGTGGTGCATGGCGGCGGGCCGCAGATCGCCACCATGCTGAAGCGGCTCGGCATCAAATCGGAATTCGCCGCCGGCCTGCGCATCACCGACGCCGCCACCATCGAGATCGTCGAGATGGTGCTGGCCGGCTCGATCAACAAGCAGCTGGTCGGCTACATCAACGAGGCCGGCGGCAAGGCCGTCGGGCTGTGCGGCAAGGACGGCAACATGGTCAGCGCGACCAAGGCGACGCGCACCATGGTCGATCCGGATTCCCGGATCGAGGAAGTGATCGATCTCGGCTTCGTCGGCGAGCCGGAAAAGGTCGACCTCACGCTGCTCAACCAGCTGATCGGCCACGAGCTGATCCCGGTGCTGGCGCCGCTGGCGACATCGAGCAGCGGCCAGACCTTCAACGTCAACGCCGACACCTTTGCCGGCGCAGTGGCCGGCGCCTTGAAGGCCAAGCGGCTGTTGCTGCTGACCGACGTGCCCGGCGTGCTCGACAAGTCGAAGAAGCTGATCCCCGAACTGTCGGTCAAGGACGCCCGCCGGCTGATCGCCGACGGCACCATTTCGGGCGGCATGATTCCCAAGGTCGAGACCTGCATCTACGCGCTCGAACAGGGCGTGCAGGGCGTGGTCATCATCGACGGCAAGACCCCGCACGCGGTGCTGCTGGAACTGTTCACCAACCAGGGCACCGGCACGCTGATCCACAAGTGAGGGACCGACCGAGCAGGGCGTTGCGCAGCGGCCGCCTCGCGGCCTTGCGACAGACGCTACGAGGCGTTTCGACACGCGGCACGCTCTCGCCAAGCCGCGTCCCCTCCGCGTCATGGCCGGGCTCGTCCCGGCCATCCACGAACAACAAGCGCTTGAGCGATCTGCCCGTGGATGCCCGGCACAAGGCCGGGCATGACGGATTGGAGACCGCGCGTCGCGACGAACACCGCAGTCGCGGCCAGGCTGTTGCTGGCCACGCGCTCCGCTTCGGCCTGGCGCTACTGGCGCTTTCCGCGATCACTCCCGCCTATGCCGACCTGAAACTCTGCAACCGGATGAGCTACGTGGTCGAGGCCGCGATCGGCATCGACGACAAGGCGTCCACTGCCAGCCGCGGCTGGTTCCGGATCGATCCGGCGCAATGCCGCGTCGTGGTGCAGGGCACGCTGACGGCCGACCGCATCCTGCTGCACGCCCGCGCGCTCGGGGTGTACGGCGCCTCGCCGGTGCCGCAGAACGGCAGCGACCGGCTGTGCATCGCGCCGGACAATTTCGTCATCGCCGCGGCGCGGCAGTGCCGCAGCGGCCAGACCGCGGCGCCGTTCACCGAGATCAAGCCGACCGCGACCGACGACGGCAATCTGGTCGCCTATCTGGCCGAGGACAGCGAATATGACGACGAGCAGGCCAAGCTCGCCGGCATCCAGCGGCTGTTGGTGATCGCCGGTTACGACGCTGCCCCGATCGACGGCGTCGACGGCCCGAAGACCCAAGCCGCGCTGGCGGCGTTTCTGAAAAGCCGCGGGCTTGCCGCCGACGTGGTGCAGGCGCCGAATTTGTTCGACGCCATGATCAAGGCGGTCGAGGCGCCCTCCAGCACCGGGCTGACGTGGTGCAACGACACCCCGCACAAGATCATGGCCGCGGTCGGCAGCGACGACGGCAAGGCGGTGACCAGCCGCGGCTGGTACCGCATCGATCCCGGCAAGTGCCTGCATCCCGATGTCTCGGGCCAGCCGAAGCAGCTCTACAGCTTCGCCGAAGCGGTGAACGCCGACAATCGCGCCGTGAAGATCAAGGACAAGCCGCTGAGCTGGGGCGGCGGCGTCATGCTGTGCACCCGCGACAGCAAATTCGAGATCAACGACCAGCACGATTGCGCCGCTCGCGGCTTCAACCGCACCGGCTTCACCTCGGTCGACCTTTCGAGCGGCGGCAAGACGCTGCGTTTCACGCTGCCCTGATGACGACTAGGACTCGCTATGACGCTCGCTGACGCGCAACCGCGGAACTTCACCCGGATCGACACCTGGGTGTTCGACCTCGACAACACGCTGTATCCGCACCACGTCAATTTGTGGCAGCAGGTCGACGTCCGGATCCGCGACTTCGTCGCCGCCTATCTCGACATTCCGGCCGAGGACGCCTTCCGGATTCAGAAAGACTATTATCGCCGCTATGGCACCACGATGCGCGGCATGATGACCGAGCACGGCGTCCGCGCCGACGATTACCTGGCTTATGTGCACGAGATCGACCATTCGCCGCTGGAGCCGAATCCGGCGATGGGCGCGGCGATCGCCGCATTGCCCGGGCGCAAGCTGATCCTCACCAACGGCTCCACCGAACACGCCGCCAAAGTTTTGGCGCGGCTCGGCATCGAACATCATTTCGAGGCGGTGTTCGACATCGTCGCCGCCCAACTGGAGCCGAAGCCGGCGCCGCAGACCTATCAGCGCTTCCTCGATCTGCATGGCGTCGATCCGACCCATGCTGCGATGTTCGAGGATCTCGCCCGCAATCTCGCGGTGCCGCATCGGCTGGGCATGACCACGGTGCTGGTGGTGCCCGACGGCAGCAAAGAGGTGGTGCGCGAGGACTGGGAGCTGGAAGGCCGCGACGCCGTCCATGTCGATTTCGTCACCGACGATCTGACCGGGTTCTTGGTGGGGCTCAATCCAATACGATAGCGTGTCCCGGACGCGGCGCGGCGTGCTTCACGCCGCGCCGCGCTACGCGCTGCAGCGTCCGGGGCACATGTCTTGACTCTCCCTCGCCAAATCCCGACAAAAGCAGCCCACGCGCGCCACTTGCCAAGGAATCCCCGATGTCGTTGTCCGCCCTCGAAACCTCCATCAACACCGCGTTCGACGCGCGCGATACCGTCAGCACCGCGACCAAGGGCGAAGTCCGCGACGCCGTCGAGCACGCGCTCGACATGCTGGACAAGGGCGAGGCGCGGGTCGCCGAGCGCGGCGACGACGGCAAATGGACCGTCAACCAGTGGCTGAAGAAGGCCGTGCTGCTGTCGTTCCGGCTCAACGACATGAGCACGATTTCCGGCGGCCCGGGCGGCGCCACCTGGTGGGACAAGGTGCCGTCGAAATTCTCAGGCTGGGGCGAGAACCGGTTTCGCGACGCCGGTTTCCGCGCGGTGCCGGGCGCGATCGTGCGGCGCTCCGCCTTCATCGCCAAGAACGTCGTCTTGATGCCGTCCTTCGTCAATCTCGGCGCCTATGTGGACGAGGCCACCATGGTCGACACCTGGGTGACCGTCGGCTCCTGCGCGCAGATCGGCAAGCGCGTGCACATCTCCGGCGGCGTCGGCATCGGCGGCGTGCTGGAGCCGCTGCAGGCGGGTCCCGTCATCATCGAGGACGATTGCTTCATCGGCGCCCGCTCCGAAGTCGCCGAGGGCGTCATCGTCCGCAGGGGCGCGGTGCTGTCGATGGGCGTGTTCCTCGGCGCCTCGACCAAGATCATCGACCGCGACTCCGGCGAGATCTTCGTCGGCGAGGTGCCGGAATATTCCGTGGTGGTGCCGGGCAACCTGCCCGGCCGTCCGCTGAAGAACGGCCAACCCGGCCCCTCCACCGCCTGCGCGGTGATCGTCAAGCGGGTCGACGAGCGCACCCGCTCCAAGACCAGCATCAATGAATTGTTGCGGGACTAAGCTAGAGTCGGCGGCGCAACGGCGCGCGCTCGCCGGCTCGCGCCATCGCAATCGAGAGTGAAGATGGATCTGACCACGCTGCTGTTCAGCTTCAACGGCCGCATCAACCGCGCGAAGTACTGGCTCGCCGTCTCGATCTACGTTGCCGCCTGGATCGCATTCGCCGGCATCGCCTTGCTGGTGATCGGCGACCTCAACAAGGACGATCGTTTCGCCTTCGCCGGCACCGGCATCGTGCTGTGGCTGGGCGGCGTGTTGCTGTTCCTGATCGGCGTCTGGTCGGGCCTCGCGGTCGGCATCAAACGGCTGCACGACCGCGACAAGAGCGCCTGGTGGCTGCTGTTGTTCTGGCTCGGGCCGAGCCTGCTCGGCGGCGGCAGCCGCACCGTGCTGCATGGCGGCAGCAGCCTCGTCTCGTCGTTGCTGAGTGCCGCGATCTCGATCTGGGCGTTCGTCGAATTAGGTTGCCTGCGCGGCACGCCAGGCCCGAACCTTTATGGGCCGGATCCGCTCGCCCCCCCGGAGTACTGATGCCTTCCAACGCAACCGACGCCCTCGCCATCGCCCAGGACCTGCTGCGCTGCCCGTCGGTGACCCCCGCCGACGCCGGCGCGCTCGGCGTGCTGGAGCGCCTGCTACATGCGGCCGGCTTCGCGGTGCACCGTGTGACCTTCAGCGAGCCCGGCACCGCCGATATCGACAATCTCTACGCCCGGATCGGCACCACGGCGCCGCATATCTGCTTCGCCGGCCACACCGACGTGGTGCCGCCCGGCGACGAAGCGGCGTGGTCGCACGATGCGTTTGCCGGCGAGGTGCACGACGGGCTGTTGTACGGCCGCGGTGCGGTCGACATGAAGGGCGGCATTGCCTGCAGCGTCGCCGCGGTGCTGCAGCATCTGGCGACGCATGGCGGCCAGCCGCACGAGTCAGGCCAAGGCTCGATCTCGTTTCTGATCACCGGCGACGAGGAAGACGTCGCGGTCAACGGCACCGTCAAGCTGCTGCAATGGGCGGCGGCGCGCGGCGAGACATTCGATCATTGCGTGCTCGGCGAGCCGAGCAATGTCGAGGCGCTCGGCGACACCATCAAGATCGGCCGCCGCGGCTCGTTGTCCGGCACGCTGATCGTCGACGGCGTGCAGGGCCACGTCGCCTATCCGCATCGCGCGTCCAATCCGGTGCCGGATATCGCAGCCCTAATCGTGGCGCTCGGCGCCGAGCCGCTCGATGCCGGCACCGACACCTTCCAGCCGTCGAATCTGGAATTCACCTCGGTCGACGTCGGCAATCCGGCGACCAATGTGATCCCGGCGCAGGCCCGCGCCAAGTTCAACATCCGCTTCAACGACCGGCATAGCGCCGAGAGCCTGCAGACGCTGATCGAAGCCCGCGTGCAAGCCGCCTGCGGCAACCGGATCCGCGCCCGCATCGACTGGCAGCCGTCCAATGCCGGCGCCTTCGTCACCAAGCCGGGTGCCTTCACCGATCTGGTGGCGGCGGCGATCGAGGACGTCACCGGGCGCAAGCCCGAACTCAACACCGGCGGCGGCACTTCGGATGCGCGCTTCATCACGCATTACTGCCCGGTGATCGAATTCGGCCTGGTCGGCCAGACCATGCACAAGATCGACGAACGCACCCCGGTCGCCGATCTGGAAACGCTGACGCAAATCTATCGCGGCGTGCTGCAGCGATACTTCGCCTGAACGGGAGGCATTCCGGCGAGAGTCTGTAGCCCGGATGAAGCGAAGCGAAATCCGGGTCGGAACGCCCCAACCAGCCTCGTGCTCTGCGTCGGC
This sequence comes from Rhodopseudomonas palustris BisB18, assembly GCF_000013745.1. Lineage (GTDB taxonomy): Bacteria > Pseudomonadota > Alphaproteobacteria > Rhizobiales > Xanthobacteraceae > Rhodopseudomonas_A > Rhodopseudomonas_A palustris_F. The sequence goes on along the minus strand of NC_007925.1, from coordinate 892,307 downwards.
GCGGCCCCGGATTTCGCTTCGCTCATCCGGGCTACGGCTTTGTCATTCCGGGGCGCGAAGCGGCGATAGCCGTAAGTGAACCCGGAATCTTGCTCCGCTATGACGCGCCAGGTGCACGCTGCAAGATTCCGGGTTCGCTCGGCCTTTCGGCCTCGCGCCCCGGAATGACCGGTGTACGGCGCGTGTTGGAGCGTCATTTCGCCTGAGCGGGAGGCATTCCGGGCGAGCGTCTGTAGCCCGGATGAAGCGAAGCGAAATCCGGGTCGGAACGCCCCAACCAGCCTCGTGCTCTGCGTCGGCGCGGCCCCGGATGTCGCTTCGCTCATCCGGGCTACGGCTTTGTCATTCCGGGGCGCGAAGCGGCGATAGCCGTAAGTGAACCGGAATCTTGCTCCGCGATGACGCGCCAGATGCACGCTGCAAGATTCCGGGTTCGCTCGGCCTTTCGGCCTCGCGCCCCGGAATGACCGGTGTACGGCGCGTGTTGGAGCGTCATTTCGCCTGAACGGGAGGCATTCCGGGCGAGCGTCTGTAGCCCGGATGAAGCGAAGCGAAATCCGGGTCGGAACGACCCAACCAGCCTCGTGCTCTGCGTCGGCGCGGCCCCGGATTTCGCTTCGCTCATCCGGGCTACGGCTTTGTCAACGCCGCCTCAATAATCCACCTTCACCAAATACAGCCCGTCCGGCGGCGCCACCGGGCCGCAGGCGGTGCGGCGGCGCGCCGCCAGCGCCGCGGCGAGATCGTCGGCGCTCCAGCGGCCCTCGCCGACCCACACCAATGATCCGACCATCGAGCGCACCTGGCTGTGCAGGAACGAGCGCGCCGAGGTGATAATCGACACGTTGTCGCCGTCGCGGATCACGTCGAGCTGATCGAGCGTCTTGTCCGGCGACTTGGCCTGACATTCGGTGTCGCGAAACGTGGTGAAGTCGTGCTTGCCGACCAGCCGCTGCGCGGCCGCGTGCATGGCGTCAGTATCGAGTCGTCGCGGCAGCCGCCACACCTTGCCGATCTGCAGCGCCAGATTGGCGCGGCGGTTGCTGATCCGATAGACGTAGTGCCGTTTGATCGCCGAGAACCGCGCCTCGAAGTCATCCGGCACGATCTCGGCGCTGAGCACGCCGATCGGATGCGGCCGCAGATGCGCGTTCAAGCCGTCGCGCAGCCGGCCCGGCGCGAACTCTTTGGCGATGTCGCAATGCGCCACCTGCGCCAGCGCGTGCACGCCGGCGTCGGTGCGGCCGGCGCCGTTGACGCGGACGAACTTGCCGCAGATCGCCTTGACCGCGGTCTCCAGCGCGCCCTGCACCGAGGGGCCGTTGTCCTGGATCTGCCAGCCGCAATACGGCGCGCCGTCATATTCGATGATGAGCTTGTAGCGCGGCATGTTTGGCGACGATCCTGGCAATGCGCGCCGTCATCCTGAGGTGCGAAGCCGCGCTTGCGGCGAGCCTCGAAGGATGACGGCTGAGAGGAATAACGAGGGGCCGTCGCCCTTCGAGACGCCCGCCTGTGGGCGGGCTCCTCAGGGTGACGGCGCGCAAAACAGGCTAGCACACCGCCAGCGGCGGCTGCAGCGGCGTGCCGCGCAAAAAATCCTGCGCCTGCATCGGCTGCTTGCCGGCGCGCTGCAATTGCAGGATGCGGATCGCGCCGTCGCCACAGGCGATCGCGAGGCGATCGTCGAGCAGCGTGCCCGGTTCGCCGGAGCCTTTCGCGAGCTCACAGCGCAAGATCTTCACCCGCACCGCTTCGCCCTCGATCGGCAATTCGCACCAGGCGCCGGGGAACGGCGACAGCCCGTGGATATGGCGCAGCACGGCGTGCGCCGGCTTGGCCCAGTCGATCCGCGCCTCGGCCTTGTCGATCTTGGCGGCGTAGGTCACGCCCTGCTCGGGCTGCTTGGTGAAGGTGAGTTCGCCGCGCTCTAGCTGCGCCATCGCCTCGACCATCAGCTCGGCGCCGAGCGGCGCCAGCGCGTCGTGCAGGTCGGAAGCGGTCATCGCATCGGTGAGCGCAATGCGTCCGGTCAACGCCACGTCGCCGGTGTCGAGGCCGATGTCCATCTTCATCACCATCACGCCGGCTTCTGGATCGCCGGCCATGATGGCGCGGTTGATCGGCGCGGCGCCGCGCCAGCGCGGCAGCAACGAGCCGTGCAAATTGAAGCAGCCAAATGTCGGCGCGTCGAGGATCGGCTGCGGCAGGATCATGCCATAGGCCACCACCACCGCGGCGTCGGCCTGAAACGCAGCGAATTCCGCCGCGGCCTCGGGCGTCCGCAGCGTCTTCGGCGTCAGCACTGGGATGCCGAGCCGCTCCGCCTCCTGCGCCACCGGGGTCGGCTGCAGCTTCATGCCGCGGCCGGAGGGTTTCGCCTCGCGGCTATAGACCGCGACGATCTGGTGGCCGGCGGCGGCGAGCGTGCGCAGCGTCGGCACCGCGAAATCCGGGGTGCCCATGAAAATCAGGCGAAGCGGCATGGAAGCAGAGTCCTGCGGTCGTTCAAATTTCGAACGGATTGATAACGGTCAGGCCGAGGCCGTCAAAGCCATATCTGTCGCGGGTGGCGACGGCGGCTTGGTGCGCGAGCGCAATCGCCGCGATCATGCAGTCCACGATGCCGATCGGCCGTCCCGCCGATTGGCGCTGCGCCGCGATCCGTCCATAGATTGTCGCCGCGGCAGCGTCGAATGGAAGGATGTGGTCGAAGAACGTCTCGCTCTCCAGTCGGGCAGCCCACGCCAGCAGCGTCTGACGCTGCACGCCGGCGTCCAGCCGTTCGATGCCGAAGCGGATCTCAGCCAACACGGGCGCGCAAATAAAAAGCGCGTCGGCCGGCTGGGTGTCGAGCCAATCGCGGACCCCGAGGTTCGGCTTCGGCCGGAGACCTTCGGAGACCACATTGGTGTCGAGAACGATCACGAGAAGTCCGGGGCCTCGCTGGCCGTCTCCGGGATTTCGCAATCCAGATCGACGCGATGCTCGGGCGGCACCAGTCCAAATAGCTCGCTGCCCAGTCGGCGCGGCGTTTCACCAGCGGCGAGCCCGCGCTGAATCAGCAATTTCGCAGCATCCGACAGACTTGTGTCGGTCTCCTGCGCCTGCCTTTCGATGCGGCGCTTCAGCTCGGGATCGATGTCGCGGATCAGCAGGTCGGCCATCGGCGCCTCCATTGATATCAACGATATCAAACCAGCGCCTACCGGTCAAAAGCCGTCAGACGTATTTGATGCCCCGTTTGGCGGCCTTCTCGAACTTGCGCATCACCATCGCGCGCTTCAGCTTGGAGATGTGATCGACGAACAAGACGCCGTTGAGGTGGTCGATCTCGTGCTGGATGCAGGTGGCGAACAGCCCGTCGGCGTCCTCCTCCTTCACATTGCCGTCGAGGTCGGTGTAGCGGATCCGCACCTGCTTCGGCCGCTCGACCTCGGCGTAATATTCCGGGATCGACAGGCAGCCTTCCTCATAGACGTTCATCTCCTCGGACGCCGAAATCACCTCCGGGTTGATGAAGGCGCGCGGCTCGGTCAGGCTGTTGCCCTCCTTGCGGACCAGATCCATGGTGATCAGCCGCACCGGCTGCGCCACCTGGATCGCCGCAAGGCCGATGCCCGGCGCCTCATACATGGTCTCGAACATGTCGTCGGCAAGCCGGCGCACCTCGGCGCTGACCGTCTCGACCGGCTTGGAGATCAAGCGGAGCTGCTTGTCTGGTATGATGATGATTTCGCGCAGGGCCATAGCGGCGATTTAATCTGCGATGCCGCGCCGGTCAATCGGGGTGCGGCTGCCACTTTAGCCGCCACGGCGCGGATCGAGCCGGGCAAGATCGTTAAGTCGGCGTTAACCATGACCGTTAACCCGGGGTTAACCATGAAACTTAACCGCCGGTTAAGCATAACTGTTCTTCCTTCGTTCTCATACCGGATGTAGTCTGCTAGACTGGCCGCATGAACGATATCCTGTTCACTGTTGGCGAAATGCCGTTCAGCGTCGGTGCGGCGGGGATCGGCTTTGCGGCGGCGGCGTTGCTGCTGCTCGTCGTCATCGCCGTCATCATTGCCCGCGGTCTCGGAACCGGCAGCGCGGCGGCGATGGCGCAGGCCGCCCGCGCCGACGAGCTGGAATATCGGCTGGCCGAGATGATGCGGGCGCAGCACGAGGCGAGCGGCCGGGTCGCGGCGATGGGCCAGGCGTTGGCCGGCCGGCAGGCCGAAATGGCACGCGCGGTCAGCGAGCGGCTGGATTCGGTGACGCACCGGGTCGGCCAGTCGATGGAGCACACCACCCGCCACACCCTGAACAGCCTGCGGGTGCTGCACGAGCGGCTCGGCATCATCGACGACGCCCATCACAACCTTACCGAACTCACCGCGCAGGTGACGACGCTGCGCGACGTGCTGTCGAACAAGCAGTCGCGCGGCGCGTTCGGCCAGGCGCGGATGGAAGCGATCGTCGCCGACGGCATGCCGAAGGGCGCCTACGCGTTTCAATACACGCTATCCAGCGGCAAGCGGCCGGACTGCGTAGTGTTCCTGCCGGACCAGCGCCCGTTATGCATCGACGCCAAATTTCCGCTGGAAGCGATCACCGCGTTGCACGATGCCCGCTCCGAGGAGGCGCGGCGCGCCGCATCGCAACGGCTGCGCAACGACGTGCTGCGCCACGTCACCGACATCGCGGAGAAGTATCTGATCCCCGGCGAGACCCAGGACACCGCGCTGATGTTCGTGCCGTCGGAATCGGTCTATGCCGAAATCCACGAGCGCTTCGACGACGTGATCCAGAAGGCCTACCGCGCCCGCATCGTGCTGGTGTCGCCGTCGCTGCTGATGCTGGCGATCCAGCTGATGCAGCAGATCTTGAAGGACGCCCGGATGCGCGACGCCGCCGACCAAATCCGCACCGAGGTGATGAATCTGGGCGACGATCTGAGTCGGCTGCGCGATCGCGTGCTGAAGCTGCAGACCCATTTCGGCCAGGTCAACGAGGACGTCCGCCAGATCCTGATTTCCGCCGACAAGATCGAACGCCGTGCCGGTCGGATCGAGGAGCTGGATTTCAGCAGCCACGACGCGCCGCCCGGTGCGACGGTCGCGCCAGCGTCCCAGCCGGCGCGGCCCGACCTGTTCGCCATGCCGCGGCGCGAATTGCAGGCCGGCGAGTAGCCGGGCCACGACCTGGTTGTCGCTCCGGTTTCGGCCGGTTCCTTCGGTTATGCGCGGTGCGATGCTTCCTTCCGGCCGGCGCTGTGCCATATTGAGGCGGCAACCACCTCGCCCGACAACGAATGGTGACACCAACAATGGCGCAAGGCTCCCACTCTGCGATCGACGTCGCGTTCAACAAGCTGTCGTCGCCGCGGATCTTTTTGATCCGAATGCTGGTGTTTCTGGTGCTTTGCGGGCTGCTGCTGGTGGTGCTGTACAAGCAGATCATCGTCGCCTTCTTCGCCAATCCCGGGCTCAACGCGCTGATCGGGGCGGTGCTGCTGATCGGCATCGTGCTGTCGTTCCGCCAGGTGATTCGGCTCTATCCGGAGGTCGCGTGGGTCAATAATTTCCGCATCGCCGATCCGGGGCTGGCGCTGGCGCAGCGGCCGACCCTGCTGGCGCCGATGGCGGCGATCCTCGGCGGCGAACGCAGCGGCCGGATGTCGATCTCGCAGCAGACCATGCGGCATCTGCTCGACTCGATCGCCACCAGGCTGGATGAGGCCCGCGACATCTCGCGCTACATGACCGGGCTGTTGGTGTTTCTCGGCCTGCTCGGCACCTTCTGGGGGCTGATCGAAACCGTCGGCTCGGTCGGCAAGGTGATCGAGGGCTTGAAGGTCGGCGGCGACGCCGGCTCGTTGTTCGACACGCTGAAGGAAGGCCTCGCCGCACCGCTCGGGGGCATGGGCATCTCGTTCTCCTCGTCGCTGTTCGGGCTCGCCGGCTCGCTGATCCTCGGCTTCCTCGATCTGCAATCCAGCCAGGCGCAGAACCGGTTCTACACCGACCTCGAGGACTGGCTCGCCTCCACGGTGCGCGAATATGTCGGCGACGGCGCCGGCACCGCGGTCGGAGCCGCTGCCGGCGGCGCCGACTTGCAGGGCGCGATCGAGCGGCTGCGCCGAGCGTTCGAAGACGGCTCCAGCCGCGGCACCACCGCGGCGATGGCCAACCTCGCCGACGCGATCCAGAGCCTGGTCGCGCATATGCGCAGCGAACAGCAACTGATCCGCGAATGGGCCGACGGCCAGGGCGAGCAGAACCGCGAGATCAAGGCGCTGCTGCAGCACCTCGCGCGGCAACCGGAGAAGAGTTAGTGCCCTATCGCGCGGCAGTCATAGCAGAGCGTGCCCCGGACGCAGCGCAGTGCGCCGCTCTGGCGGCGTGCTGCGCTGCAGAGCCGGGGCCGTTACGACGGCAGCATCTGGGACGGTCCCGGCTCGCAAAGCACCGCAACAGCGCTGCTCCGCGTCCGGGACACAAGGGAGCCACCTGAATGTCCCTCGCCCGCGGACGACGCAACGATCCCGGCTTCAACTACTGGCCCGGTTTTGTCGACGCGCTGTCGACGCTGGTGCTGGCGATCGTGTTCCTGCTGTCGGTGTTCCTGGTGGTGCAGTTCTTCCTGTCGCAGGAGGTCACCGGCAAGGACAAGGCGCTGCAAGAGCTCAACGCCAAGCTGGCGCAGCTCAACGACCTGTTGTCGCTGGAGAAGCTCGGCAAGCTCAATCTCGAGGACCAGCTGTCGCAACTGCGCGCCGGACTGGCGTCGTCGGAGTCCGAGCGCGACCGCATCAAGGGATTGTATGACGGCCTCGCCGGCGCCGGCAACGATGCCGCCGGCCGCGCCGGCGAACTCAACAAGGCGCTGGATTCCGAGAAACAGCTCTCGGCCCGGGCCTTGGCCCAGGTCGAGGTGCTGAACCAGCAGATCTCGGCGCTGCGCCGCCAGCTCGCAGCACTCGAAGCGGCGCTCGATGCCTCGGAGCAACGCGGCAAGGAATCGCAGAGCCGGATCGCCGATCTCGGTCAGCGGCTCAACGTGGCGTTGGCGCAGCGGGTGCAGGAATTGTCGCGCTACCGCTCGGAATTCTTCGGACGACTGCGCGCGATCCTCGGCAACCGGCCGGACATCCGCATCGTCGGCGACCGCTTCGTGTTCGAATCGGAAGTGTTCTTCGATACCGGACAGGCGCAGCTCAAGCCCGAGGGCCGCGCCGAGCTCGACAAGCTGGCGTCAGCGCTGATCGATCTCGACAAGAAGATCCCGGCGGAAATCGCCTGGGTGCTGCGGGTCGACGGCCATACCGACGTCCGCCCGATCACCGGCGCGTTCAAGTCGAACTGGGAATTGTCGAGCGGCCGGGCGATTTCGGTGGTGCAGTATCTGGTCTCGCTCGGCGTGCCGCCGCAGCGGCTGGTCGCCGCCGGCTTCGGTGAATTCCAGCCGCTCGACGTCGCGGCGACCGAGGAGGCGTATAAGCGTAACCGCCGCATCGAATTGAAGCTGACGGAGCGCTGAGCAATGACGCAAGGCTTTCGGTTGCGGCGCTATCAGGCCGTCGACGAGGACGCCTCGATCGCGCTGTGGCTCAAAACCTGGCAACTGGCCTATCCGTCGATCGACTTCGCCAAGCGGCTCGACTGGTGGCGCGCGCGCTGGCGCAACGAGTTGGTGCCTAACGCCAGCATCGTGGTGGCGGAGCAGGCCGACGAGATGACCGGCTTCGTCACCATCGATGGCGGCGGTTACCTCGATCAGCTGGTGGTGGCGCCGGAGCAATGGGGCAGCGGCCTCGCCGCCGCATTGGTCGATGAGGCGAAGCGGCTGTCGCCCACAGGCGTCACGCTGAAGGTCAACGCCGACAATTTCCGCGCCATCAAGTTCTATCAGCGCAACGGCTTCGTCACCACCGGCGAGGAGCTCAACGCCTCGGGCCGCGCGGTGCTGAACCTGGCGTGGACGCCGTAACCTTCCCCCTCCGGTCCGAAACTGTTAGTCTTGCGGCATGACCAAGCTGCTCGATCAGGCCGTGGAGGCGGCGCGAAAGCTTCCGTCCAACGTTCAGGACGACATCGCCCGCGTCGTGCTGCAGCTTGCGGGAGATGCGTCGGAGCCGGTTGCGCTGTCTCCCGACGAGCGCGCCGCAATCACCGCATCAAAGGCCGCCGCGGCGCGCGGCGACGTCGCCACCGACGAGCAGGTCCAGGCGGTCTGGGCCAAACACCAGCTATTCGAGCGGCAGGAGTAGCGACCGCCCTTCTTCCTTCTCCCCTGCTGGGAGAGGGAAGAGGTCACGCCACCTCGAACTGCAGCCGGGCGAGGCGGGCGTAGAGCCCGCCGGCGGCGGCGAGCTGGGCGTGGGTGCCCTGCTCGATGATCTTGCCCTGCTCCATCACCACGATGCGGTCGCAGGACAGCACGGTGGCCAGCCGATGCGCGATCACCACCGTGGTGCGGTGGCGCATCAATTCTTCCAGCGCGGTCTGCACCAGAGTTTCGCTCTCGGCGTCGAGCGACGAGGTCGCTTCATCCAGCAGCAGCAACGGCGCGTCGCGCAGGATGGCACGGGCGATGGCGATGCGCTGGCGCTGGCCGCCGGACAGCGTCACGCCGCGCTCGCCGAGCTGGGTTTCGAAGCCCAGCGGCAGCCGGTGGATGAATTCGGTGGCGTGGGCCTGCTCGGCGGCGCGCTCGACTTCGGCGTCGGTGGCGTCGGGGCGGCCGAACCGGATGTTGTCGCGCGCGGTGGCGGCGAAGATCACCGAGTCCTGCGGCACCAGCGCGATGCGTTCGCGCAACTGCTGCGGATCGGCGCTGGCGATCGGCACGCCGTCGAGCGAGACCTTGCCGGAGGAGGGATCGTAGAACCGCAGCAGCAGATGGAACAGCGTGCTCTTGCCGGCGCCGGAGGGGCCGACGATCGCCACCTTCTCGCCGGCGCGGACCGACAGCGACACGCCGTCGAGCGCCAGCGTATCCGGACGCATCGGATAGGCGAAGCTGACCTTGTCGAACACCACGTCGCCGCGCGGCGGGACCGGAAACGCACGCGGCGATGCCGGCGCCGCAATGTCCGGCTTGACCCGCAAAATTTCGAACAATCGTTCCGCGGCGCCGGATGCGCCGGCGACTTCGCCCCACACTTCGCTGAGCTGGCCGAGACCGGCGGCGGCGAACGCCGCATACATCACGAACTGACTGAGCCGGCCGGCGCTGATCTCGCCCGACACCACGTCGTGCGAGCCGACCCACAGGATCGCCACCACGCTGGAGAACACGATGAAGATAATGATCGCGGTCAGCACCGCGCGGGCGCCGGTCGAACTGCGCGCCGCTTCGTAGGCCTGCTCGACCTCGCGGCCGAACCGCGCGTTCGACAGCCCCTCATTGGTATAGGCCTGCACGGTGCGGATCGAGGACACCAGCTCGGAGGCATAGGCCGAGGCGTCGGCCAAAGTATCCTGGGCGTTGCGCGACAGCCGGCGCACCCAGCGGCCGAACCCGACCAGCGGCAGCACGATCAAGGGGATCGCCGCCAACACGAAGCCGGAGAGCCGCGGGCTGGAAATCACCATCATCGACGCCGCGCCGATGAACAGCATCATGTTGCGCAGCGCGATCGACACCGAGGCGCCGACCGCGGATTTGATCTGGGTGGTGTCGGCGGTGAGCCGCGATACCAGTTCGCCGCTGCGCGCCGAATCGAAGAACGACGGCGACAGCCTCGTGAGGTGCGCGAACACGTCGTGGCGCAGATCGGCGACGATGCGCTCGCCGATCGTCATCACCAAGTAGTAACGCGCCGCGCTGGCCATCGCCAGCACCGCGACGATCAGCACCATCACCAGGAAGTAACTGTTGATCAGCGCGATGCCTTCGGGGCTGAAGCCGAAATCGATCAGCCGGCGCACCGCCAGCGGCACCAACAGCGTGGTCGCCGCGGCCACGGTCAGGGCCACGAAAGCGAAGGTGGCGCGCCAGCGATAGCGGTCGACGTAAGGCGCCAGCAGCAGCAGCGGCCGCAGCCGGCCGTGCTTGGCCGCCGGCTTGGCCGCGGCGTCGGTGAGCGGCTCAGCCTTCGGCGCCGGGCGCCCCGCCGGGATGACTTTTTCGCTCTCTGCGATCGCCTCCAGCGACAGCGCGATCACTGTGCCTTTTGACTTGGTGTCGGGCCGGACCTTTTGGATCATCGATGTTTACCGCCGCGTCACTTCGAAGGATTGTAAATAGACGTGGGCAAGGCTGCTGGCAAATCCGGTGAATACCTTGTCTTGACAGCCGTGGTGCGATATAGGAACGCGGAAATCCACCCCTCAATTAGCCGTGTTGCGGGCCCCGAGGCCCCGAAGGATCATTCATGAAAGCCGAAATTCACCCGAACTATCATAGCATTACGGTGGTCATGACCGACGGCACGGAATACGTGACGCGCTCCACCTGGGGCAACGAGGGCGACAAGCTGAACCTCGACATCGACTCCAAGTCGCATCCGGCCTGGACCGGCGGCCAGCAGCAGATGCTCGATCGCGGCGGTCGGGTGTCCCGGTTCCAGAAGAAATTTTCCGGCTTCCTCAAGAAGGATTGAGGCGGCAACGCCTCAGCTCTCTGCGAGATTCAAAACGCTCCTGTTCACGCAGGGGCGTTTTTGTTGCGATCTGAGCCCGCCGCACGCCCGCGGGCGCGACAGGCTGCCGCAGCCGGTTACCTTGAATCCGCCTCCGTTGTTCCCGACGCTCAAGTTCCAGTCGGAGCTTGCGCGGGGGCGCACCGGATCAATGCCGAACATCGCCAACCATCCGCGCAAGCTTCCGCGTCAGGCGCGGTCGCTTGCCACAGTCGGGGTCATCCTCGACGCCACCGCGCTGCTGCTGGTCGACGAGGGTTACGACAAGACCACCACCAACCGCATCGCCGAGCGCGCCGGTGTCAGCATCGGCTCGCTGTACCAGTATTTTCCCAACCGCGAAGCGGTGGTCGCGGCGGTCGCGCAGCGCGTCGAGGCCGAAACCTCCGGGCCGCTTTGGCAAATTTTGTCGGATACGCGCGGACAGGATCTGCGCGGCGAGCTCAAGTTGATCGTAAGCACGTCGATCAACTCTTTCGCCGAGGCTTTGCCGTTGAAGCGGATCCTGCTGCAGGCAACGTCGATGCCCGCGACTGCGCAATGGTCCGCCGCCGTTTTCCAGAATCGGCTAACCGTTCTCCGGGCGTTCTTCCATGCCCACGCCGGCGAACTGCGCGAGGGATTCAATAGCGAAGCTGCGAGCTTGTTGATTCCCAGGATGACCAGATCGGCCATCGATGCCGCGATCCTGTCGCGCCCGGCGGCGCTGGTCAATGGCGAGCTGGAGCACGAGCTCACCACGATGCTGACGTCCTACCTGGTCGACGACCGTCGGACCGGCGCCTGGCGCACACCGAGGTCGAACGAGTAGGCCACGCCGAGCCCATAGGTGATCGGTCGGGCCAGCCAGGGGCGTTTTTGTTGGATCTCGACCCGCCGCACGCCCGCGGGCGCGACAGGCTGCCGCAGCCCGTTACCTTGAATCCGCCTCCGTTGTTCCCGACGCTCAAGTTCCAGTCGGAGTTTGCGCGGGGGCGCACCGGATCAATGCCGAACATCGCCAACCATCCGCGCAAGCTTCCGCGTCAGGCGCGGTCGCTTGCCACGGTCGGGGTCATCCTCGACGCCACCGCGCTGCTGCTGGTCGACGAGGGTTACGACAAGACCACCACCAACCGCATCGCCGAGCGCGCCGGTGTCAGCATCGGCTCGCTGTACCAGTATTTTCCCAACCGCGAAGCGGTGGTCGCGGCGGTCGCGCAGCGCGTCGAGGCCGCCATCTCCGAACCGCTCTGGTTGGCGTTGTCGCAGCGGCACGAAAGCGACCTGCGCAGCGAGATCACGCTCGGGTTGCGCAAGTCGATCGGCAGCCACGCCCGGGTGCTGCCGCTGCTGCAGATCTTGCTGGAGCTGTCCTCGCCGCCAGCGGCGGAAACCGCCCCGGCGTTCCGCGAGCGGCAGCTCATTCTCCGCAATTGTCTCAACGCCCACGCCAGCGAACTGCGCAGCGACTTCGACGTCGAGGCCGCCAGCTTCATCATTCCCAGAATTGTCGGGTCGGCGATCGACGCGGCCATTCTGTTGCGACCGGCCACGCTCGCCAATGGCGATCTGGAGCGCGCACTCAACGAGATGCTGTCGTATTACCTGATCGGCGGGCGCTGAGCGCGCGGCCGGCGCGCCGGTTAGAGCATTTTCGGTTAGGATTGAATCGTCCCACCAAAATGTCGTCGTCATTCCGGATTGCGAGTTCGAAGAACGAGCAAGTCCGGAATTCATGTTTGAGTTTGCGACAACCTCATTCTGGCACAAAGCGATGCCGTAGGGGGCCGTCCACACCATCATACTCCCGGCGGTGGTTATGAATTCCGGGCTCGCTCGCAGCTGACGCTGCTAGCGCCCCGGAATGACGGCCAGGACTCTTGAACCGCATCAGCCCTAACCGAAAATGCTCTAGCGCACACCGACGTCGAACGAATAGGCCACGCCGAGCCCATAGGTGATCTGGTCGGTGGAGCCGCGGAACGTCACCAGCGGGCTATCGGCGACGCTGCCCAGCAATTTGTCGTATTCGACATAGCCCCGCAACTCCCATTGCGCATTGAGCTTGTAACGCACTTGCGCGCCGGCGCCGACCGCGTTGGAGCCGCCCTTCGCGTCATAAGCGGGCAGCCCCGACGCCAGCGCCTCGCTATTGCTGATGCCGAAATAGGTGTTGGCGTATTTCGCGTCGGTCAGCGTGTAGCGCGGGCCCGCCGAGAGCGAGATGCGCTCGTTCAGCGGCACGATCACATCGGCGGAAAAATCCGCCACGATGCCTTCATGACCGCCGAAGCCGCGGCGCACTTCGGAGCGCACCCGCAACCAGTCGAACGCGTAATATTCGGCGAAGCCGCCGATTTCGACGGTGAATTTGACGTCGTTCAACCCGCGCAGTTCGTCGTGATCGCCGGCCTTGCGGGCGCTCTTGTAGGTGCCGACCGGACCGGCGCGAAACCCGCCGTAATCGATCAGGGCGAAGCTCGGATTGTCGCGCATGCTCTTGAACCGCTCGGGCGACCCGGCGCGGCGCACCGAGATGATCGGTTTCGGGCTCAGCATCCAACTGTCGGCACCGGGATAAGACGGTTTCATCGCTGCGCCGAGCCCCAGGGTGACCGTCCAGCCGCCGGAGGCCGAGGGCACGAACGGCACCGACGGCAGCATCACCAGGGGATCGGCGGCGATGGCCGCCGACGGAAATGACAGCGCAGCGAGGGCCGACCAGAACATACGTGAGGCGGACATTGCATTCCTTGCGTCGATCGAGGGCTGAAAGCTCGATGGGAGCGCGACATCGCGGCAGCCCATCGCTGCAGCGGCCGCATGGCGCGGCCTCCGCAACTGCTCGAAGATACCGGCGTCGGCAGCGGATCGAAACTCGCGTTCCCGGCGACGCAAGCGCGCGGCGGCGGGCTCGCTAAGCGGCTTCGCTGCTGGCGTTTTCAGGTTGGTTGGAGCCGTGTTCAGGCCGCCACGCTCGCATTCGGCAATGGCGAGGCGAAAGGCTGAGCGATATCGCCCGCCGCGCGGAGCGCTCAGCAACCGCCGAGCTGCGGCCCCTGCTGCTGGTCGCGGTCGGCTGGGGCGGCGGCGGCTATCTTATCGCACGAGGCGGCATCTGCCCGGGGACGGGCAGCCTGATCCATGCGGTCCGCGGCCGGACGATTTACCGCTCGAACGCCGCCTTCAGCCGATTGAGATGCGGCACCAGCGGGTTGCCGATCGGGGCGCGATCCGAACCATCGGCGTGCATGGTGGTGTCGAGCCGCCGCACCTTGTCCTGCAGCAGCATCGAGCGCGCGATCAGCTCCTGCAGATGTTCCGGCAGTTTCTCGATCATCTCGGCCGGGCCGGGCTCGGCGGCGCTGAGCTTGACCTTGGTCTTTTCGCGGTTGGCCTGGCTCAGCGTCATTTCGCCTTCCTTCACCGCACGATGCAGCAACAGCCAGGAGGCGAGCTGCATCAGCCGCGTGGTGAGCCGCATGCTTTCCGTCGCGTAGGTCAGGCTCACCGAGCGGTCCAGCGCCTTCGCCTCGGTGCGGCCGACACCGTCCAGATAGGACGCGGTTTCCTCGACCAGATCCATCCCATCGCGGAACAGCGTGCTGAACGCGGCGGAATTGGTGAGCCGCTCGCTGAAGTGAACGAGAGCGGAGTTGCCCTGCATAGATTCCGACATGTTAACGCCTCACGCAACCTGTTACGTCCCCGGCTTGTTTGGCCAGCCGGTTATGATGAACAAATCATTGCGCGCCGGCGGGGCAGAGTCCAGCCGCGTCGCCTGCAAGGGTTAACAGCACGTCCCCCGCCCCGCACAAACCCGGGCCCAAAAAAAGAGCCGCCGTTGCCGGCGGCTTTGAAGTTGATAACAGGGAGGCGTCAAAGCAGAGTGGACAGGAGCCACTCGGCGTCCAAAGATGGACAATCAGAGTAATACGCTGGAAAGCTTAATATCGCGTAAATGAGCGGTTTTGTTGAGGTTTGATTAGCGCGCTGGCGGGAACTCGCGCGGCCACGCGCCGGGTTCCCGCTGCGGTCCGCTGTTACCGCGTGGTCTTGAAGATGCGATCCGCGGCGTCGCGGGTCGCCCGTTTCATCGTCAGCGCCGCCTGCAGCCGGTCGATCTCCGCGGTGAGCAGCGCGATGCGCTCGCCGAGTTCCTCCACCGACAGCAGCGACAGATCCTGTCCGATCTCGTGATTGTGTTTCTTCTTCGGCTTGTCGTCGTCCTCGATCGCCATCGGCTTTGCCCCAGGTTTGCGTGATCCGGCACGGTTGCCAGTCCGGCAACGGCTGTCTAATCCTAGCCGATCTTCTGCCACCCCACCCGCCTCACGAGGACAAATCATGGAACCGATCCCTTCGCAAATGACCGTGATCGGAATCAGCAAGCCGGGCGGGCCGGAGGTGCTGCTGCCGGAGACCCGCCCGGTTCCCACGCCCGGGCCGGGCGAAATCCTGGTCAAGGTGCAGGCTGCAGGCGTCAACCGGCCCGACGTGGCGCAGCGCGCCGGGGTCTATCCGCCGCCGCCCGGCGCCAGCGATCTGCCGGGGCTGGAGGTCGCCGGACAAGTGGTCGGGCTCGGCGAGGGCGCCAGCCGCCACAAGCTCGGCGACAGCGTGATGTCGCTGGTCGCCGGCGGCGGCTATGCCCCCTATTGCATCGCCCAGGATGCCCAGGCGATGGCGGTGCCGATCGGGCTGTCGATCATCGAGGCCGGCGCCACGCCGGAAACCCTGATGACGGTGTGGCACAACGTGTTCGAGCGCGGCGGCCTCAAGCCCGGCGAAACCCTGCTGATCCACGGCGGCTCCTCCGGCATCGGCACCATGGCGATCCAGCTGGCCAAGGCGTTCGGCTCCAAAGTGATCGTCACCGTCGGCTCCAACGACAAGGCCGCGGCCTGCGTCAAGATCGGCGCCGACCGCGCCATCGACTACAAGGCGGAGGATTTCGTCGCCATCGTCAAGGAGTTCACCGAGGGCCACGGCGCCGACGTGATCCTCGACATGGTCGGCGGCGACTACATCGAGAAGAACTACGACGCCGCCGCGATCGACGGCCGGATCGTGCAGATCGCGTTTCTTCACGGGCCGAAGGCCACGGTGAATTTCGTCAAGCTGATGATGAAGCGGTTGCAGCACACCGGCTCGACGCTGCGGCCGCGCAGCAACGCCGACAAGGCCGCAATGGTCGCCGCGATCGAAGCCAAGGTGCTGCCGCTCTTTGCGGCGGGCCAAGTCAAGCCCCTGATCGACGGCACATTCCCGCTCGCCGAGGCGGCCGAAGCGCACCGGCGGATGGAATCCAGCCAACATATCGGCAAAATTGTGTTGACGCTGTGAGTCCCGACGACCTCCGGAAAGCCTTTGAAAGTCCTCACATTCATGTCATTTATCGCGCGTCAGAACCGCACACGGGTGCGCGCGACATGACCACCAACGCGGAGACTCGACATTGCGTCTGATCAGGTGCCTCGCGCTCGCCGCGCTGGGCTTCATGATGATTGCGGCCGGCTCGCCGGCGAACGCCCTCGACGCGGTCAGCGTCCGCGGTGACGCGCCCGCGATCGATCTCACCGCGGTGCTCGATCATCAGCGCAGCGAGGGCGACCGCATTCAGGTTTCCACCGCGCCCGGCACCGACGGCATCGTCCGCCGCATCGAGGTGCGCGCCCGCGAGGGCGGCCAGAACTGGGTGGTGTTCGCGCTGGCGAATAACACCGACGACCAGCTCGACCGCCTGATCGTCGCGCCGCATTACCGCATCGTCTCGTCCGGGCTGTTCTGGCCCGATCTCGGACTGTCCCGCATCGCCACCGTGACGCCGTCGACCGGTGACCGGCCGGAGCGCCAGGATTCCCCCACCGCCGACGTGTTCCGGGTCACACTGGATCCCGGCGCGGTGATCACCTTCGTCGCCGAGCTACGCACCGACAAGCTGCCGCAGCTCTATCTGTGGGAACCGGAAGCCTACAAGGACAAGGTCAACTCGTTCACGCTGTATCAGGGCATCGTGATCGGCATCTCCGGACTGCTGGCGCTGGTGCTGACCATCCTGTTCGTGGTCAAGGGCAGCATCATGTTCCCCGCCGCCGCGGCCCTGGCCTGGGCGGTGCTGGTCTATATCGGGGTGGATTTCGGATTCTGGGGCAAGGTGCTGGACATGTCGTCGGGCGCCGAGCGGGTGTGGCGCGCCTCCGGCGAAGCCATCCTGGCCGCGACGCTGTTGGTGTTTCTGTTC
The DNA here is from genome assembly GCF_000013745.1 of Rhodopseudomonas palustris BisB18. Classification (GTDB taxonomy): domain Bacteria; phylum Pseudomonadota; class Alphaproteobacteria; order Rhizobiales; family Xanthobacteraceae; genus Rhodopseudomonas_A; species Rhodopseudomonas_A palustris_F. Next base: position 875,448 of record NC_007925.1, on the reverse strand, counting down.
GCCTATCTCAATCTCAGCCGCTGGCACGTGCGCTATTCGCACATCACGCTGGGCTGGCTCGCCTTCCTGGGATCGCTGGTGGCGCTGGCGCTGTTCGATCCGGCGGTGGCGTCTGGCATCGCGCGGATGTCGCTGGTGCTGATCGCCTTCGCCGGCTTCGCGCTGATCCTGTATCTGTCGACCCACGGCTTCGACCGCGCGGTGCTGCTGATCCCGACCTGGTTCCTGCTGGTGGTCTGGGTGATCGCGGCCGGCATGGCGGTCGCGGGCAGCGTCACCAACGACATCGTCGGACCGGCGCTGCTCGGCGGTCTGGTGCTGATCGTGATGCTGATCGGCTTCACGGTGATGCAGCACGCCTTCGCGGGCGGCAGCGCGCCGACCGGCGTGGTCTCCGATATCGAGCGCCGCGCGCTGGCGCTGACCGGCTCCGGCGACCTGATCTGGGATTGGGACGTCTCCGCCGACAAGGTGTTCACCAGCCCGGAGACCGAGACCCTGCTCGGGCTGAAGCGCGGCACGCTGGAAGGTTCCGCGGCGAAATGGCTGGAAGTGCTGCATCCGCTCGATCAGGACCGGTTTCGCGCCGCGCTCGACAGCGTGCTGGATCAGCGCCGCGGCCGGCTCACCCAGGACTTCCGGCTGCGCACCCCGGACGGCCGCTTCATGTGGTTCGCGCTGAAGGCGCGCCCGGTGGTCGGCTCCGACGGCGAAGTCTCGCGCGTGGTCGGCACGCTGACCGACGTCACCGAGATCAAGAACGCCGAAGAGCGCATGCTGCACGACTCGGTGCACGACAACCTCACCGGGCTGCCGAACCGCAAGCTGTTCATCGACCGGCTCAACGCGGTGGCGAATTTCGCCAAGGCGATGCCGAACCTGCGGCCGACGCTGATGGTGATCGACCTCGACCGCTTCAAGCAGGTCAACGATTCGGTCGGCATCGCGGTCGGCGATTCGATCCTGCTGACGCTGGCGCGCCGGCTGACCCGGATCCTGAAGCCGCAGGACACCTTGGCGCGGCTCGCCGGCGACCAGTTCGGCCTGATCCTGATGTCGGAGCAGGACCCCGCCAAGATCACCGCCTTCGCCGAGACCATCCGCAAGACCATCCGCGCGCCGATCGCCTTCAACGACCGCGAGATCTTCCTCACCGCCTCGATCGGCCTGGCTTTGAGCGATCCGCAGACCCAGCTCACCGACGAGATCATCAAGGACGCCGAGCTGGCGATGTATCACTCGAAGCGGATCGGCGGCGACCGCATCGACGTCTACAAGCCGGTGATGCGGGCGCGCAAGACCGACCGGCTGACGCTGGAATCCGAATTGCGCCGCGCCATCGAGCGCCAGGAAATCACCATCCTGTATCAGCCGATCGTGCGGCTGGAAGATCGCTCGATCGCCGGCTTCGAAGCCTTGGCGCGCTGGGATCATCCCAAGCTCGGCCGGATGTCGCCGTCGGAATTCATCTCGATCGCCGAGGAGATCGGCCTGATCGTCGACCTCGGCATGTTCGTGATGGACCAGACCGCCAAGCAGCTGGCGATCTGGCAGCGGGCGATGCGCTCGCGCGAGCCGATCTTCGCCAGCGTCAACGTCTCCTCGCGGCAATTGCTGCGGCACGATCTGTTGCACGACATCCGCACCGTGCTGTCGCGCTCGACGGTGGCGCGCGGCACCTTGAAGCTGGAACTCACCGAATCGCTGGTGATGGAAAATCCGGAACACGCAGCCCAAATGCTGCATCGGATCCGCGAGCTCGGCACCGGGCTGTCGCTCGACGATTTCGGCACCGGGCATTCCTCGCTGGCCTATCTGCAGCGCTTCCCGTTCGACACCATCAAGATCGACCAGTCGTTCGTCCGCACCACCAGCCGCGGCACCCGCCCGGTGATCCTGAAATCGATCATCGCGCTGGCGCACGATCTCGGCATGGACGTGGTGGCGGAAGGTGCGGAGACCGATTCCGACGCGGTGGAGCTGTACCAGCTCGGCTGCGAATACGCCCAGGGCTTCGCCTTCGGCGAGCCGATGGACGCCGACGCCGCGATGAAGCTTCTGACCGAAGAACGGCTGGCCGAGGCGAGCTGAGGCCGTTTGTGTTCAGGGGTGTAACATGGGTGTCCGGAAAATCGACAAGGACCATATCGCTCATGACGAAGATTGGTTCGGCAACAACGCAGCGTTCTCCTGCCCGCTGTGCAGAAAGGTCTTTTTCGTTAGCGGGCATTTGCATCCCGAAGGAAAGCGCATCTGTCCGCGTTGCGAAGACTCAACAGGTTATGTCGTCGGCGGCAAAGATTCCGGTGGGTCAGCTCGAATTGAATGGCCCAATTCGAAGATCTCTTGAAGCTTAATGCCTCACTTCGTGCGCTGCTGATCCGGGGCCGTAACGGACCGCAGTATTCGTAACGGTCCCGGTTCTGCGGGGCAGCGCTACGCGCTGCGCCGCGCCCGGGACACGAGGCACGCCTCAGGCATGCCCGGCTTCGTTCGACAGCATCCCGGGCTCGATGCCGATCTTGTGCAGCGCGCGGGAATATTTCGCCTCGATGTCGCCGCCGAAGATCAGGTCGGCGTCGGCCGGGCAATGCAGCCAGCCGTTGCCCTGGATTTCGGTCTCCAGCTGGCCCGGCGCCCAGCCGGCGTAGCCCAGCGCCAGAATCGCGTGTTTCGGCCCGGCGCCGCGCGCGATCGCCCGCAAAATATCCACGGTGGCGGTCAGACAAATACCTTCATCGATCGGTAGCGTGGCGTCCTTGATGAAGAAGTCGCTCGAATGCAGCACGAATCCACGTCCGGTCTCGACCGGCCCGCCCTTCAGGACTTTCATGGTTTCGGCGTTTTCCGGCAGCTTGATCTGGTCGGCCTTGTCGATGATCTCGAGCTGCACCAACAATTCGGGGAAATCGATGCTGCCGGCCGGCCGGTTGACGATGATGCCCATGGCACCTTCCGAAGAATGCGCGCAGACATAGATCACCGAGCGGGCGAAGCGTTCGTCCTCCATCACCGGCATCGCGATCAGCAATTGGCCGTCGAGATAGCGACGCCCGGAGGCATCGTCGGCCCCCTTGGTTTCGTCGCGTTTCGGCGCTTTCGATTTGGGGTCCATCAGCTAGGCATTCTCATTTTGTCCCACATCCTGATATTGGGTGGCAGCCGTGTCAATCAAGCCGTGGTCGGGTCCCCGGCCGCCGTGTCACATCCAGTTCCGTGGTTCGAGGCCGGTCCGGTCTCTAAAGACGTCAGATGAGCGCTATGGTTCCGTTCCGCAGGGTGTTGCTCGCCGCGGCCGCCTTGGCGGCCTGCCTGATCGGCGAGGTCAGGGCCGAAGACAGTTCACCATGGGTCAGTGACAGCCATTCGGCGGTTCGGCTGTTGGCGGGCTCGCGGTCGGGCGCGGTGCTGCTCGGCGGCATCGCGATCCAGCTCGAGCCGGGATGGAAAACCTATTGGCGCGCGCCGGGGGATTCCGGGGTGCCGCCGCGGTTCGATTTCAGCAAATCCGAGAATGTCGAGGCGGTGACGATCCTGTGGCCGGCGCCGACCCGGTTCGACGACGGCGCCGGTGGCACTTCGCTCGGCTACAAGAAACAGGTGGTGCTGCCGCTGCGCATCGTCGCCAAGAACGCCGACAAGCCGGTGACGCTGCGCGCCACCGTGAGCTACGCGGTGTGCGAGAAGCTCTGCGTGCCGGTCGAGGCCAGCCCCGAACTCGCCTTTGTCAGCGTCGCCAGCACCCAGGACGCCACGCTGTCGGCGGCGCTCGACACCGTGCCGGTGCCCGCCAATGTCGGCGATCCGCATCCGGTGACGGTGCGCGACGTCAAGCGCGAGGGGCAATCGGTGATCGTCGACGTCACCACGCCGGACTTCACCGCGGTCGATCTGTTCGTCGAAGGCCCGACTCCGGAGTGGTCGCTGCCGGTGCCGAAGCGGATCGACCCCGGCCCCGCGGGCGTGAAGCGGTTCGAATTCGCGCTCGAAGGCCTGCCGCCCGGCGTCAAGCCCGACGGCGCGGCGCTGAAGCTCACTTTGGTCGGCGCCGAACGCTCCTACGAATACAACGTCAATCTTGAGTAGCGACCGTTTGAAATAGCGACGTCATTCCGGGGCGCGAGGCCGCAGGCCGAGCGAACCCGGAAACTCGCTGCAAGCAAAGCGCTGAACCACGTCGCGAGATTCCGGGTTCGCTCGAGCTTACGCTCTCGCGCCCCGGAATGACGATCGCGAGGTTTAGCGCCCGCGCCGTCCCAGCTTCTCCGCCAAAAACTCCGCCAACACCTCGACCCGCGCCGGGCGCGGGCCGCCGGGCGGCATCACCAGGTGCACCGCGCCTTCGCGCTGGTGCCAGCCCTGCAGGATCACCTCGACCGCGCCCGAGGCCAGCGCGTCGCCGACGATGAATTCCGGCAGGTCGGCGATGCCGAGCCCGGCCAGCAGCGCCGGCAGCAGCGCCTCGCCATTGTTGACCCGCAGCGGACCCGACAGCCGCACATCGGCCTGCTCGCCGGCGGCGTTGGTGTAGTGCCAGGTGTTCGGCGTCGACAGATAGGCGTAGCCGAGGCAACGATGCGCGGCGAGATGCATCGGATGGGTCGGCCGGCCGTATGTCGCCAGATAGGACGGCGCCGCCACGGTGAATCGCGGCATCGCGCACAGCCGCCGCGCCAGCAGCGAGGAATCCGGCAGCGTGGCGATGCGAATGCCGGCGTCGAAGCCGTCGCCGATCAGGTCGACGGTGGCGTCCGACAGATGCAGGTCGATCGCCACCTCCGGATAGTTTTGCATGAACTCCGGCAACAGCGGCGCGATCACCTTGACCCCGAACGTCATCGGCACCGCGAGCCGCACCAGGCCGCGCGGCGCCCCCGACTGCGCCAGCGCCTCGTTCTCCGCCGCCTCGCCGTCGGCCAACAGCCGCGTGGCGCGCTCGGCGAGCCTGTGGCCGGCGTCGGTCAACGCCAACCGCCGCGAGGTGCGGTTGAACAGCCGCGCGCCGAGCTTCTGCTCCAGCCTCGTCACCGCCTTCGACACCGTGGCCTTGGACAGCACCAGTTCGTCCGCCGTCGCGGCGAACGAGCGCAGCTCCACCACCTTGGCGAAAATCGCCAGCCCCTCGAAGTCCGGAAGCCTCGTCATGCAAAATCCTGAAACTATGAGTTTCGATCGTTTCTATTTCTAGACCATGCGGAAAGCCTTATCCAGATGCCAACGAAATGCATCAGCGCGCCCCGCGCGCCAGGAATGGAGACACGACATGATCGAACTTCGTCCGTTTGCAAGACTCGGCGGCGCCGACCACGGCTGGCTGAACGCCAAGCACCACTTCTCCTTCGCCAATTACTACGACCCGGAGAATATGGGCCACGGCGCCTTGCGGGTCTGGAACGACGACGAGATCGCCCCCAACACCGGCTTTCCGGCGCATCCGCACAAGGACATGGAGATCATCACCTATGTCCGCGATGGCGCCATCACCCATCAGGACAGCATGGGCAACAAGGGCCGCACCGAGGCCGGCGACGTCCAGGTGATGAGCGCGGGAAGCGGCGTGCGGCATTCCGAATACAATCTGGAGCAGGAGACCACCCGGATCTTCCAGATCTGGATCGAGCCTGTCGGCAAAGGCGGGCAGCCGACCTGGGGCGCCAAGCCGTTCCCGAAGGCCGACCGCTCCGGCAAGCTGGTCACCATCGCCTCGGGCTTCGCCTCCGACACCGAGGCGCTGCCGATCCGCGCCGACGCGAGGGTGCTGGCGACCACGCTGAAGGCCGGCGAGAGCGCGGAGTATCAGCCGAACAAGGCGCGGCATCTCTATCTGGTGCCGGCGGTCGGCTCGGTCGAGGTCAACGGCGTCAAGGTGAATGCCCGCGACGGCGCCGCGATCCACGACGAGGCCAAGCTGACCATCACCGCGCTGGAAGATTCCGAGCTGGTGCTGGTCGACGCGGCGTAACGCGAACTAAGCGACCTCATCCTGCGAGCCTGACCGGAATGCAGAGAATCCGATCAGGCAGTTCGCTCACCACGTCATGGCCGCGCTCGTCGCGGCCATCCACGCCCACGAGCGACGCGTTGGCTGTTTCCGTGGATGGCCGGGACAAGCCCGGCCATGACGCGGAGAGGGGCGCGAGTTTTTCGATACGCCGCCAGCGCGGAAAGCCGATCACGCTGTCCGCATTGCACTGAAATCCCGGACGCTACGTTCGCGTCCTTCCCTCTGACCTTAAGGAGCCCAAAATGGCAAAAGTCCTCGTTCTGTACTATTCGGCCTACGGCCACATCGAAACCATGGCCAACGCGGTGGCCGAAGGCGCGCGCGAAGCCGGCGCCACCGTCGACATCAAGCGCGTTCCCGAACTGGTGCCGCCCGAAATCGCCAAGGCCTCGCACTACAAGCTCGATCAGGCGGCGCCGATCGCCACCGTCGACGATCTCGCCAATTACGACGCCATCATCATCGGCACCGGCACCCGGTTCGGCCGCATCACCTCGCAGATGGCGAATTTCCTCGACCAAGCCGGTGGCCTGTGGGCCAAGGGCGTGCTGCACGGCAAGGTCGGCGGCGCCTTCACCTCGACCGCGAGCCAGCACGGCGGCCAGGAAACCACGCTGTTCTCGATCATCACCAACCTGTTGCATTTCGGCATGGTGGTGGTCGGACTGAACTACGGCTACGGCGGGCTGACCACGCTCGACGAAGTCGCCGGCGGCTCGCCCTACGGCGCCACCACCATCACTGGCGGCGATGGCGCCAGGCAGCCCAGCGCCAACGAACTCGGCGGCGCGCGCTATCAGGGAAAAGTGATCGCCGAGACCGCGATCAAGTTGCATGGCTGATAGACGCGGGGCGGCGCTTCACGAACGCCGCTCGCCTCCTATTTGAACTTCGGGCCGATCGGCCCACGTTGTCTTGGGCTGATCGGAGAAATGCGATGCTCGATATCTATGTGCTGTATCAGCTCGCCCGCGATCCCTTGCGGGTGATCGCCAAGAGCTGGATGTGCCGCGGACTGACCATTGCCACCAACGGCCGGCACCAGTGCCGCGATGTTGCGGTCAAAACCTGCAGTGACTGCGGCTGATCCAATTGCGTTCGATAACCACGACACTGTCATTCCGGGGCACGAGCCGCGCGAGCGGCGAGTGAACCCGGAATCTCGCCACAGGTTCTGCTGCCCGCCCCCCGGCAGCGAGATTCCGGGTTCGCTCGGGCTGACGCCCTCGCGCCCCGGAATGACGGCATTCTTCTCGGTTGGCGCAGTCCGCCCCATCGATCCGGACGTCGATCATCTTCAACCTAAATATCCAAATGCCGATACACCGCGATCTCGCGCTCGCGGGCGAGCCTAGAATCCTCGCCGGCGCGCACGCCGCGCCAGATGTCGAACACGATCACCAGCGTGGACATCAATCCGGTGATCTTGCCGATGATGAAGCCGAACGGAAACACCAGCCGCTCCGGCGGAATGATGAATTGCGAGCCTAAGAAGATCGCGCCGGCATTGACGAAGTAGCCCAGCCGATACAGCGACTTTTCCTTCCAGGCGGCCTTGGCGTGCGGCTTCGAGCTCTTCTTCACCGCGCGGTTGTATTTCGGATTTGCCATCAGGCCCCAGAACCGCCGCTTCTTCGGCAGCGCATTGGGCCCGGCGAGCAGCGCGCGAAAATTCTTCCGCATTTCGAAATGCGCGACCAACGCCAGCACCAGATTGGCGGCGACGGCCGCGGCCTTCAGCGCGGGCCACGACATCGTCAGCTGCGCGGCGAGATCGACGAACACCAGATGCGTCGCCGCGTTGAGCGCGAATGCCGAACGATGGAACGCGGCGCGGTTGATCGCCTGCACCTTCTCGTCGATGAATGCCGCGCCCGGCTTGCTGGCGCCGAGCTGCAGCAGGACCTGTTTCGGCTTCGGCTCGAGCCGCCAGCGCCGGCCGACCTCTTCGAGAGTTTCGGCGGGCGTGCCGCGCTTGATCCGGAAGGTGGCGCGGTTGAACCAGGTCGCGACGCGATTGATCCAGCTGCGCGTCACCGCGAATCGCGAGGCGGTTGCCGATTCGATCAAACGCTCTGGTTCTGGCTGCATGGTCGGGGCCCAAATCATCGCAAAAACCTTGCGCCAGATCGCGGCGGTTCTCAACATCGCGGCCGTCGCAGGCGGTTGTCGCGACCCTGTCGCAGCAGCGACCGGCACGGCCCGCGCGGCGACGGAGCGATGGCCCCGGCGGGTTCCGCCAACGCATTGGAATAACACGGGATTGTTCGGGAGCCCCGAGGGTCGGACGATGTGCGCTGCGACGGCGGGGCGGAATGGTGGGCGCGACAGGGATCGAACCTGTGACCCCCTCGATGTCAACGAGGTGCTCTCCCGCTGAGCTACGCGCCCTATTAGGTCTTCACGGGTGGGTCCGTATATCGGCTTCACGCCGCGCAGGCAAGCAGCCTTGCGCGGAGATTTACGCCGCCAGCATTTTGTTCACTTCGCTGACCAATTCCCGCAGGTGCACGGGCTTGGCGAGCACCTTGGCGTTTTTCGGCGCCTCGGAATCGGAATTCAGCGCCACCGCGGCGAATCCGGTGATGAACATGATCTTGATGTCGGGATCGAGTTCGGAGGCGCGGCGCGCCAATTCGATGCCGTCCATCTCCGGCATCACGATGTCGGTTAGAAGCATTTCAAACGGCTCTTCCCGCAGCCTCTGATAGGCTGACAGGCCATTGTCATAGGACGAGACCTGGAAACCGGCGTTTTCCAGCGCCTTGACCAGGAACCGGCGCATGTCGTTGTCGTCTTCGGCGAGGAGAATTTTGTGCATGGCGGCTGGACGTCAAACCCGGGTGAGAGGACCACTCCGGCCACTTAGCCCGAGCTTTGGTAAATTTCGGGTGAAAGTTGCAGACCGTAAAATCCGCAGCATGTCGCTCGACTGTGCGCGCGATTGCGGCTTGTGGCAACACACCAAGCGGGGTGCCGACCCGGGCTTAAGTTCCGCTGTCGCAAAGAATTTATTCGCTTGGCAGAGCGCTTTCGATTGCCGACAATCGCTCGCAGCAGCGCGGCGGCCCGCGGCGCGGCTGACGAGGCCGACGATGGCGGATGGCGGGGACGGCCGACGATGAGCGAATTTGACGGTGAGCTTTCGCCCGCGTTCGAGATCGTCGAACCGCAACTGTGGCGCGCGCCGATCATTTTCAACTCGCCGCATTCCGGCTCGGTGTATCCGCAGGATTTCCTGATCGCCTCGCGAATCGATCTGGCGGCGCTGCGCCGCTCGGAAGATTCGTTCATGGACGAATTGATCGCCGGTCTCAGCGACCGCGGCTTTCCGGTGGTGCGGGTGCATTTCCCGCGCTCCTATATCGACGTCAACCGCGAACCCTACGAACTCGACCCGCGGATGTTCGCCGGCCGGTTGCCGAGCTTCGCCAATACCCGCTCGATGCGGGTGGCCGGCGGGCTCGGCACCATCCCCCGGGTGGTCGGCGACGGCCAGGAGATCTATCGCGAACGCATCGACGTCGACGACGCGCTGGGGCGCATCGAGGCGCTGTACAAGCCGTATCACCGCGCGCTGCGCAAGCTGATCAACAAGGCGCATCAGCGATTCGGCGCGGTGATCGTAGTGGATTGTCATTCGATGCCGTCGGTCGGGCTGTCGCGCGACGAGCCGCGGCGCCCCGACGTGGTGATCGGCGATCGCTACGGCACCAGCTGCGTCGCGCTGATCGCCGACGTGGTGGAGCAGGCCATGACCGCCCGCGGCTATGCGGTGGGCCGCAACAAGCCCTATGCCGGCGGCTTCATCACCGAACATTACGGCAATCCGTCGAGCGGGCTGCACGCCGTACAGGTCGAGCTCAACCGCGCGATCTACATGGACGAACGGCTGCGCGAACGCAGCGCGCGGTTCGCTCAGGTGATCGACGACTTCGCTATCCTGGCCGACGCGCTGGCGGAGATTCCGCTCGGCGATCTCGGCTCGTTTCAGGCCGCGGCGGAGTAGCACGCGCGCCGGCGAAGAACCCGTCGGATGATCGCGACCCCCTCCGCACAAGAAAAAAGGGCCGCTTGCGTTGGCAAGCGGCCCAAGTCTAGGGAGGAAACGCCCAAGGAGGGCAGCGATAGCGCAAGGCGCTACCGCACCGCAACAATATGAGACTGCGCCGCACCAAGCGCAAGCGTTTTTGCGCGTTTTTCCATGCAAAATTGCATGTCAGAACACCATTCGACGCGACCACGCACGTAGTTTCGCTAAAAATATCAGTATGTTACGCGACTGCGCCAGGGATTCGCATGAGCTCATGGTGTAAATTTAGCCCCTCACAACCCTGATTTCGAAGCCGCGGGCGCGGGAAACCGCACCCAGACGCAACCCGATCCGAAAGTCGAAAGGCCCGCACGCGGTCACCGCTGGCGATTTCTCCAGGTCCTCGACGTAATTATAAGAGCAAGCGGCGGCGGATTGCATTACGCCATACATCAACCTTGCCACCCCGGTCTCAGAAGGAATCCCCGTGACGGTTATCGATTTCACTGCCTTCATCGGGCGGCTTGCGACGTCATCCGGCGAGACCATCCTGCCGATGTTTCGAACGTCGCTGGCGATCGACAACAAGAGCACGCCCGGCCATGAGTTCGATCCGGTGACCGAAGCCGACCGCGCCGCCGAGGCGGTGATGCGCCGGCTGATCAAGGACAGCTTCCCGCAGCACGGCATCGTCGGCGAGGAATTCGGCATCGAGAACGAAGGCGCCGAATATGTCTGGGTGCTGGATCCGATCGACGGCACCAAATCCTTCATCGCCGGCTTCCCGATCTGGGGCACGCTGATCGCGCTGCTGCATCGGGGCACCCCGGTCTACGGCATGATGCATCAGCCGTTCATCGGCGAGCGGTTTTCCGGCGACAGCCAGTCGGCGACCTATCGCGGCCCGTCCGGCGAGCGCAAGCTGGCGGTGCGGCGCTGCGCGCTGCTGCAGGACGCCACCACCTACACCACCAGCCCGCTGTTGATGAATGCCGACGACCGCGCCGCCTATGCGCGGATCGAAAACCAGGTCCGGCTGTCGCGCTATGGCGGCGATTGTTACTCGTATTGCATGCTGGCCGCCGGCAATCTCGACCTGGTGATCGAGACCGAGCTGAAGCCTTACGACGTCGCCGCCTTGATCCCGATCGTCACCGGCGCCGGCGGCGTCATCACCACCTGGGAAGGTGGACCGGCGCAACACGGCGGCCGCATCATCGCCGCCGGCGATCCGCGGATCCACCAAGCCGCGATGAAAGTGCTGAACGGCTAGCCCCGAAGCGGGGCCCGCCACGCCCGTCGCTGCGAAAGCAAGACATCGCCCCGCAGGCAGCGAGCCCCCTCGCCCCGCTCTTGCGGGGAGAGGGTTGGGGTGAGGGGCGCTGCCGACCAGCGCATGCCGCGATCGTAACAAACGCACTGCCCGGCCCTCACCCGACCCGGCTTCGCTGCGCTTCGCCGGATCGACCTCTCCCCGCGCAGCGGGGAGAGGTGAAGTCAGTGCCCGCAGTAGCTTCCAGGAGCTTCCAAGCGAGGCGGAAGCGGCTAGTGCGCCGCGCGGCGCAGATGCTCGGCGAGCTGCTGCGCCGGCTTCGGCAGCGCCTTGAGACTGCGCACGCAGATCACCAGCTTGCGGCTCGCCCAGGGATCGCGAATCCGCAGCACTGCGAGCGGCATGCTGCGGGCACAGCGCGCCGCCGCCGCCTCCGGCACCACGGCCACGCCAACTCCGGCCGCCACCATCTGGCAGATCGCATCGAAATCCTTCAGCCGCGCCCGAAAGCGCAGCCGGGCGCCCAGCCGCGCGGCCTGCCGGGCGAGGTGATCCTGCAGCGCGCTGCCTTGCGCAAGCCCGATGACGTCACGATCCAGCACCGCGGCGAAATCGACGGCGCGGCGACCGGCGACAGCGTCGCCCTTCGCCGCCACCAGCACCAGCCGGTCGTCGCAGAACGCAAAGCGCTCGATGTTGTCCGGCAACGCCTGGTCAATCGCCAAGCCGATGTCGGCGGCGCCGGCGGCGATCGCCGCGGCGATCTCCGCGCTTTCGCGCTCCTCGACGTCGATGCTGATGTTGGGATGGGCACTGAGAAAAGCCGCCAGCGCTTTCGGCAGATGTTCGGACAACGCGGCGGTGTTGGCGATCAGTCGCACGCTGGCTTTGACGCCGCGCGCATAGGCCGAAAGATCGCCGCGCAGGGTTTCGGTGGCGTGCAGCACGATGCGGGCGTGGTCGAGCAGGCTGTCGCCGGCGGCGGTCAACGTCACGCCGCGACGGCCGCGCAGCAGCAACGCGACGCCAAGGCGCTGTTCCAGCGCCTTGATCCGCGCGCTCGCCGACGCCAGCGCCAGATGGCATCGCGCCGCGCCGTGGGTGATGCTGCGCGCCTCGGCAATCGCCGCGAACAGCCGAAGGTCGACCAGATCGAACTGCATGCGCTTCACTCGTCGCAGCCTTCGTCAGCGCCGAAGGCTGGCCGCGGAAGTGGCAGATTGTGCGGCTTGCGCCGATCGGTCAATGTACCGTCGTGTTCGATCCCCTCCTCATCCTGATTGCCGCGGTGTTCGCTCTGGCGGGTTTCGTCAAGGGCGTGATCGGGCTCGGCCTGCCCACGGTGTCGATCGGGCTGTTGGCGGTGGCGATGCCGCCGGCGCAGGCTTTGGCGATCGTCATCGTGCCGGCCATCGTCACCAATATCTGGCAGACCTTGGTCGGCGGCTATTTGCGCGACATCCTGCGGCGGCTGTGGCCGTTGATGCTGGCGACCGCGATCGGGATCCGCGCCGGCGCCGGATTGATGACCGGGCCCTATGCGCATCACGCCACCCTGGTGCTGGGGCTGCTGTTGCTGATCTATGCCGGGCTCGGGCTCAGCCAGGCGCGTTTCCAGGTCCGCCCGGCGCACGAGAAATGGGTCGGCGGCCTCGTCGGGCTGATCACCGGCGTGGTCGCCGCGGCGACCGGGGTGCAGGTGATCCCGTCGATGCCGTTCATGCAGGCGATCGGCCTGGAAAAAGACGAATTGGTGCAGGCGCTCGGCGTGTTCTTCACCGTCGCCACGCTGGCGCAGGCGTTCAATCTCACCGAGGCCGGGCTGTTGTCGGCGACGACCGCGCTGCCCGGCGCGGTGGCGATGGCCACCGCCTTCGCCGGGATGTTCGTCGGTCAATTGGTGCGGGCGCGGATGGACGCGGCGCAGTTCCGCCGCTGGTTCCTGGTGGCGATGGGGCTTTTAGGGCTGTATCTCGCCGGCGCCACGATCGCTTCTTTTTAGAGCATGATCCCGAAAAGTGGATCCCGGTTTTCGGAAAACATCATGCTCAATCAAAAAGCTAGAGCAGGATGACGATTCGAAGAATCGTCATCCTGCTCTAGCGCTGCGACAGCGCAACCCGAACGCCGAGCGCGATGAACAATCCGCCGAGCGCGCGGTTGATCCAGCTCAGCACGGTGCCGGACGAGCGCAACCGGTCCGCTGCTTTGGCAGCAAAGGCGGCGACGATCAGGCACCACAGCGTGCCGTTGAGATCGAACAACAGTCCCAGCGCGAGAAAGGCCAGCCCCTGATGCGGCGCGTCGGCATCGACGAATTGCGGCAGGAAGGCCAGGAAGAACAGCGCCACTTTCGGATTGAGCGCGTTGGTCAGGGCGCCCTGCCAGAACACTTTGCGCAGCGAGATCTCACGCAGCGGCGTTGGCGTCTCCGCGGCGCCGGCCACCAGGCCGCTCGGCCGGCTCAGCAGCATCTGCACGCCGAGATAGATCAGATAGCCGGCGCCGACGAGCTTGAGCGCGGTGAACGCCGCGGCCGAGGCGGCGAGCAGCGCCGACAACCCGACCGCCGCAGCGACGATATGCAGCAGGCAGCCGAAGCCGATGCCGAGCGCAGCAGCGGCGCCGCCGCGCCAGCCGAACTGCAGGCTGCGGCCGACGATATAGGCGGTGTCCGGCCCCGGCGTGATGTTGAGCAGCAGTCCGGACAGCGCGAACAGCCATAATTCATGGATGCCGAACATTGGAACTCGGTCGTTTCGCGTCGGGCGGCGTCCCCCGCAACCCTGGCTGACCACAAAAAACCGGCTTTGTTAAGCTGATAGAAACCGTGACAAGGCCTGCTGGCCCCCGCATCTTTCAACGCGACGTGGAATGAGAGCAATGAGCATCGGCACCACAGCACGACTGACGGCGATCGCGGCGACGCTTTGCGGGACGCTCGGCGCGAATCCGGCGTCGGCACAATCCTCGGGGCCGTTCAGCCTGTTCGACAACATTTTCACCGGCTCGATCTCGCAAGGCAGCCACACCGCGCCGGTCTGGAGCGGCGAGGACGGCGCCTCGGGGCATCCCTTGATGACGGCGGCGGCGATCCGCGAGGCGGCGTCGAATTTCGACAATTGCGTTGCCTCGCTGTGGCCGGACGCGGCGCGCCGCGGCATTTCGCAGGACAGCTTCCAACGCTTCACCGCCGGCCTCGAACCCGACCTGCGGATCATGGACCTGATGGATTCGCAGCCGGAATTCACCAAGGCGATCTGGGACTATCTCGACATCCTGGTGAACGACAACCGGCTCGCCAAGGGCCGCGAGGTGCTGGCAAAGTACAAGCCGCAATTCGACGCCGCGGAACGCGCCTACGGCGTCGATCGCTACATCATCGCGGCGATCTGGGGCATCGAATCCAACTACTCGACCCAGATGGGCGACCGCAGCGTGCTGCAATCCACCGCGACCTTGGCCTGCGTCGGCCGCCGGCAGAAATATTTCCGCGACGAGTTTCTGGTGACGCTGGAGATCCTGCATCGCGGCGACCTGCGTCCCGAGCAGATGCGCGGCTCCTGGGCCGGCGCGTTCGGCCCGACGCAATTCATGCCGACCGCGTTCAAGCGCTTTGCCGTCGACGCCGACGGCGATGGCCGCCGCGACGTCGTCGACAACCCCGCCGACCTGATCTTCTCCACCGCCAACAACCTGAAGAAAGACGGCTGGCAGAGCGGCGCCACCTGGGGCTACGAGGTGGTGCTGCCGCAGAACTTCAATTTCATGCTGGCCGATCGCGGCAAGGCGGTGAGCATCGCGCAATGGCAGCAGCTCGGCCTCAAGCGTGCCAATAACCAGCCGTTCCCCAACCCCGCCGACAAGGCCTATGTGCTGGCGCCGGCCGGCGCCGACGGCCCGGGCTTTCTGATGCTGCAGAATTTCCGCGTCATCATGAAATACAACCCCGCCGAGGCCTACGCGCTGGCGATCGGGCATTTCGCCGATCGCTTACGCGGCGGCGCGCCGTTCATCCAGCCCTGGCCGCGGCAGGAACGGGTATTGTCCCGCGCGGAGCGGCTCGAACTGCAGCAGCTTTTGGTGCAGCGCGGCTATTACCGCGGCGAGCCGGACGGCCAGATCGGCGGCCAGACCCGCGAAGCGCTGCGCAGCTTCCAGGCCTCGGTCGGCGCGCCGGCGGACGGGTTTGCGTCCAGCGACGTGTTGGAAAGGTTGAGGGGGAGGTAGACTTTTTCCTAAATGGGAAACTCCTAAATCATGGCGCAACCTCTAAGTGAATCAATCAACACCAACCATAACTCGGAATTATATGTCAGATTCGGGCACGAGTGCGGGCAAATGGGCTGCGATTCTGTCAGCGCCCATACTGAGCCTGGTGGCGTTTGTCGTTTCTTACTACTTAGATCCACTCAATTTTGCAGGACATCAGGCCGTCGCTGCCATCCCCGCATTTCTTCTCTCGATCATCATCTTACTGATTGGGCATTTGATCAATTCAACGCACGAACTTCATCAAACATCTATTCATTCAGATAGGATCTACGAAGCCATAAAAGACTATTTGCACGTCACGAAAGTTGGATCTCCGGAGAAGGCGCAGAGCTATATTAATAGTCGCCTACCAGCAGTTCGCGAGGCCCAAAACACTTCATTTAATCTGGAGGACGAATCTGAACGCGCCAATGAGAAATTCTATGAGACGGACACTTACGATGAAACACTGAAACAAGTTACTTATCACGCGTGCCGAAATCTAATTTGGAAGGACATTGGAGACGCGCTTGCATTGCCCAGACTGCGAGCATTTCAAAGAGCCGCTAATGAACTTTCAAAATCGAAACGACATGGCTACAGGTTCAGGTTGATAGCGCACCAAGAGCCGCAGATTAATTTCATCATATTAGAATATTTGGATGGCGAACGTGAAGTTCTCTTCAATTGGGATTTCCGTGGGATTGGGCAAGATCCCACTGTCCTTATCTCAAGGGACAAGCAAATAGTCGATATGTTCTCGATTCATTTCGCTCAGCTATGGCGTCGCTCAAGTGAAGATCACGACAACCATCCGACCAAATCAACTTCTACGAAGTAAGAAGGTGGACTGCCCCTGCACAGGAACTCGGACTGCCAGCGCTTCAATTCGGCCGATGCGTCTTCAGCAGCATACCTTGCCATCCAGTCGATCGTGTTATTCACGTATTGTAGGAAATCCTCAGGATAAGGGGACGCCCTTTGAAACAATTCGAACTCCAAATGCTTATTTTCGAAAGATGATGAGGCCAACAACTGGAATAGTCGGTCTAAATCATAATGCTGGAATTCAGAACTGCCCATCACAGAGGTATGTAGGGACATTTCTATTCGACCTCTCCGCCCTTGGTCGAGCGGACCAAATCGAAGCAGCGCGCCATCATACTGACGAATAACCAATCTTCCCGAACCGGCAATTCTTGATTTGACTGCCGTCAATACCTTCTCTGGATGAGTAAAATAGGGGAACAGATTGAAGGCGAGAAACATATCCGCTTCAGGCAAATTCTGCGAACTCTTCTCTATGTCAACATTTAGAAATTGAACCGAACGCTCCCATTCTTTGGCTCGGGATTTTGCTTCGTCTAGAGCAGCTGAATCACTATCAATTCCAACAAATTCGCAATCTGGAGGAACGATGCCGTTTAAGGTCTCAAGCCACAAGCCGGGACCGCAACCTAAATCAACGATCCTCCTAGGGCGCATATCCAACAATGAACGAGCAAATGCCGTTCTTTCTTTTAGTTTGGCGCGATGATGAGCATTGAGCCAAGAAGTCGAACTAAGTGGCCGGCCAGTTTCGTTGTACCAAACATTCATCGATAATTCCGAGTTATGGTTGGTTCGATGAAATCGAATCGTCGCCACATCTGAGGGTTGGCCCCCGCATTACCCGCAACTGATAACCGTGATTTCAGAGCGCTCGGGCTCAATATGGCGCCAAGCGACGTTCTGGGGCAGACTGCCGTCAATTGAGGCGGAGAACGGAATGGAATTGCGAAGATTGACGGCTTCGTTTCTCGACACCTGCGCGGTCGAACGCCAGCTGTCGGCGAACACGCTGCAGGCCTACGGCTACGACCTCGCGGATTTCTGTGCATGGCTCAAAGGCCAAGGCGAGGCGCCGGCGGTCACGACCGAGCACCTGCGCGACTATCTGGAATCCATGATGGTCGCGCGAAAGCTGTCGCCCTCCACGGTGCGACGGCGGATCGCCTGTCTTCGCGCGTTCTTTCGCTTTCTCGACGACCGCGGCGAGATGCCGGACCCGTTCACCGGCTGGCGCCTGAAGCTGCCGCGCCGCAAGCGGTTGCCGCGCGCGCTGTCGCGCGAGGAGGCCAATCAGCTTCTGACCTCGGCGCGCGCGCCCGGCGCCGCGCGACAATCGCTGCCGGCGTCGACGCCGCTCTGCGTCGAGATCCGGCTGATGATCTCGACCGGCATCCGGGTCGGCGAGCTGTGCAAGATCGCGACCGGTGACGTCTCCAGCGACGGCGCGTCGCTGCGAATTCACGGCAAGGGCTCGCGCGACCGCGTGGTCTACGTCAGCAACCCCGCGCTGCGCAACGAACTGCGCAAGCTGACGACGCTGCGCCAGCGCCTCAGCGCGGGCGACGGCCCGCTGTTCGTCAACCGCAACGGCGAGAACCTGCGGCCCTACTCGTTCCGCACCAAGCTGCGCAACTTCGCCGGCCAGGCCGGACTGCGGCGGCGGGTGACGCCGCATATGCTGCGGCACACCGCTGCCACGCTGTTGATCGAAAGCGGCGTCGACATCAGGATCGTGCAACGCCTGCTCGGCCATTCCAGCATTGCCACTACCGAGATCTACACCCACGTCTCCGATGAGGCGCTGCGTAAGAGCCTAGAGCGTGCCAACGTGCTGGGTATGCTCGCCGCCTGACTTGCGTCCCCCTCCCGGAGTGCGGCGACCACCGCCTCGTCGCCGCATTCACCATACCGCGCCGCCTCCGTCGAAACCCGCCCGCGTGCCGCCCGAATCCGCTATTATGGTCGGATTGGATCCTTTTCTGCCGAGCGCGCGGAGCCGATGTCGAACCGTCCCAATTCGTTTTTCCGCGTCTTCACCGAGGCCGGCCCGCTGCTGGCGCTGGCCACGGCCGGGCTGCTGCTGTTTGGCGTCGCGGGGCCGGCGTCGGCGCAATTCTTCAATTTCGGCAATTTCGGCGGCCCGCCGCCGCGGCCGCAGGCGCCGATTCCGCGCAGCGGCGGCGGCTGGTTCGGCAACGAGGTGTTCGCCCCGTTCCAGCAACAGGCGCCGAAGCAGGCGCCGCGCCCGCGCGAGGATTATTCTCGCGCGCCCTCGCCGGAGAAGCGCGAAACCCCGGCGGAGCGCAACGTGCTGGTGCTCGGCGACGCGATGGCCGACTGGCTGGCCTACGGCCTCGAGGACGCCTATGCGGAAACCCCCGACATGGGGGTGATCCGCAAGCACAAGACCGTCTCCGGGCTGCTGCGCTACCAGCCGAAGGGCGAGCCGGCCGATTGGGCCGCCGCCGCCAAGGGCATTCTCGCCGCCGAGACCCCGGAAGCCATCGTGGTGATGCTCGGATTGAACGACCGCGCCGCGATCCGCGAGCCGGCGGCCGACAAGACCGAGGCCAAACCGGGCGACAAGGCCCACCCCAAGGACGCCAAGAAGGATTCCGCCAAGCCGGCCGATGGCGCCGCCAAGCCCGACGACAAGCCGGGCGATTCGGACCTCGCCGACGACGCCGACAATGCCGATACGCCCTCGATCATGGCGCCGGAAAAAAGCGCGCGCTCGGCTAACGGGCTGTACGAATTCCGCGAGGCCCGCTGGGTCGAGCTGTACAGCAAGAAAATCGACGAGATGATCGCGGTGCTGAAGACCAAGGGCGTGCCGGTGCTGTGGGTCGGGCTGCCTGCGGTGCGCGGCACCAAGGCGACCTCGGACTCGCTGTTCCTCAACGCGCTGTATCGCGAAGCCGCCGCCAAGGCCGGCATCACCTATGTGGACGTCTGGGACGGCTTCGTCGACGAGGCCGGCCGCTTCCTGCCGCAGGGCCCGGACTTCGAGGGCCAGATCCGCCGGCTGCGCTCCTATGACGGGGTGTATTTCACCAAGGCCGGCGCCCGCAAACTGGCGCATTACGTCGAGCGCGAGATCACAAGGGTGTTGGCCGGGCGTTCGGCGCCGATCACGCTGCCGAGCGAACCCGCCACCCCGGACGCCAACGCTTTGCCCGGGCTGCCGCCGCCGCGGCCGTTGGCCGGACCGATCGTGCCGCTGGTGGCCTCCTCGGTCAGCACCGATCAATTGCTCGGCGGCCCCGGCACCCGCCCGGCGCCGGTCGACGCGCTGGCGGCGAAGACGCTGGTCAAGGGCGAGCCGTTGGCGGCGCCGGCCGGCCGCGCCGACGATTTCGTCTGGCCGCGCCGCGAGGTCGGTCTGGAACAGGCCAAGGGCGACAGCCCGGTCGCCTCGGCCGCGCCGGACGACACCGCGCCGGCGACGCCGCCGAAGCCGAAGAAACCGCGCCCGATCCTGGCGCCGCAGGCCTCGGCGCCGCCGCAGGCGCAGCCCTCGACAGCATCCTCGGCATCCTCGGCATCCTCGTCGTCGTCTTCATCGTCTTGGGGCGGATTCTTCGGCTTCCAATCCGCACCGACGGCGCGGCCGCAGCCGCCGCCGAAGCCGCAGGTGCCGCGTCCGCCTGCGGATGTCGGCCCCTCGGCGGCCGCGCCAGGATCCTTTGCGCGGTAGGTTGATTGTTGCAGCTGCGATCCTCCAGGAGAGCGGTGCTCCGAGCCCCCTGCCCGCTTCCGGCAAATCACGTCATTCCGGGGCGCGAGGACGAAGCCCGAGCGAACCCGGAATCTCGCCACCGGGCTGAGGCTTGTACCCGCAGCGAGATTCCGGGTTCGCGCGCCGCTGCCGCGGCCCGCGCCCCGGAATGACCACTCTTAATGACCACTCTTGGAGTGCTTCGGATGAACAGCGGGATCATCGCCGCGGCCAGCGCGTTTCGATTCGTCAAAGCCCGCGGCATCCGGGGCGAATCTGCTAGCACTGCGGCATGACCGCGCCCGACACCCTGCCGACCTCCGCCACGCCGCCCAAAGTCCGCGCCTCGTGGCGCGAAGGCCTTGCGGTGTATCTGCAGCCGCGCGTGCTGATCGTGCTGTTTCTCGGCTTCTCGTCGGGGCTGCCTTTGGCGCTGTCGGGCTCGACGCTCTTGGTGTGGATGCGGGAATCCGGCGTCGATCTCGGCACCATCGGGCTGTTCGCGCTGGTCGGCACGCCCTACACGCTGAAATTCCTCTGGGCGCCTTTGGTCGACGCGCTGCACGTGCCGCTGTTCACCCGCCGCTTCGGCCGCCGGCGCGGCTGGCTGCTGTTCGCGCAACTGCTGCTGATCGGCGCGATCCTATTGCTGGCGCTGTCGGACCCGGCGCGATCGCCGTTGTTCGTGGCGCTCGGCGCGCTGCTGGTCGCGGCGATGTCGGCGACGCAGGACATCGTGGTCGACGCGTTCCGGGTGGAAAGCCTGCCGGAGAACGAGCAGGCCGCCGGCATGGCGTCCTATGTGGCGGCGTATCGGATCGGCATGCTGGTCTCCACCGCCGGCGCGCTGTTCCTGGTCAGCGCCTATGAGAGCACCGGACAGACCCGCGCCACCGCCTGGATGTGGGGCTATGTGACGATGGCCGCGATGGTGCTGATCGGCACCGTCACCGCGCTTCTCGCCACCGAGCCCGAGCAGTCCGCCCGCGCCGAAGAAGCCTCGCGTGGCGAGAGTTCGTTCGTCCGCGTGGTGCATGCCGCGACCGGGGCGTTCGCCGAATTCCTCGCCCGCAAGGACGCGCTGGCGGTCTTGGCGTTCGTGGTGCTGTTCAAGTTCACCGACGCGTTTTCCGGCACCATGACCGCGCCGTTCGTGATCGACCTCGGCTTTTCGCGCAACGACTACGCGGCGATCGTCAAGGGCGTCGGGCTCGCCGCCACGCTGATCGGCGGCTTCGCCGGCGGCTATCTGGCGCGGCGTTACAGCTTGGCTCAGAGTCTGTGGATCGGCGGCGTGCTGCAGGCGGTCGCCAACCTGTCGTTCTCCTGGCTGGCGATCGTCGGGGTCAATCAATGGGCGCTGGCCTTTGCCATCACCGCGGAGAATTTCACCTCGGCGATCGGCACCGTGATCTTCGTCGCGTATCTGTCGGCGCTGTGCAAGAACCCGCTGCACACCGCCACGCAATACGCGCTGCTGACCGCGCTGGCCGCGGTCGGCCGCACCTACCTGTCGTCAGGCGCCGGCTATCTCGCCAAGGCGACCGGCTGGCCGGCGTTCTTCGTGATCTGCGTGCTGGTGGCGATTCCGAGCCTGATCCTGTTGGTCTGGCTGCAACGCCGCGGCCATTTCGAAAGCCTGGGCGCGACGCGGGTGTGAGATAGGCGTGCGCGCTGAACGGCGATCACCGCGAAATCCGCGAAATCCGCGACGATGCCTGCAAATGCAGCGTAGGTGATCTGCCCCGCCATCCAACCCGTCATGGCCGGGCTCGTCCCGGCCATCCACGGAAAAGGGACGTCGTTGCTTGGAGGCGTGGATGGCCGCGACGAGCGCGGCCATGACGCGGAGAGGTTCGCGGACGATCGAGATGACGTCCGTGCAGATGAGCAGCGTGGCCGCTACGCCACCCCGGCGCGCAGCAGATCGTGCAGATGCACGATGCCGACCGGCTTCTTGCCCTCGGTGACGATCAGCGCGGTGATCTTCGAGGAGTTGAGGATTTCCAAGGTCTCGCTGGCCAGCAGCGACGGGCTGATGGTCTTGGGGTTCTTGGTCATCACCTCGTCGACCAGCGCGGTCATCAGATCGGCGCGCATGTGGCGGCGCAGGTCGCCGTCGGTGACGATGCCGACCACCAGGCCGCGCGAATCGACAATGCCGACGCAGCCAAAGCCCTTCGACGACATCTCCACCAGCGCATCCGACATCTTGGTGCCGAGCGGCCGCAACGGGATCGCGTCGCCCGAGTGCATCAGGTCGCGGGCGAATTTCAGCATCGCGCCGAGCTTGCCGCCGGGATGCAGCACGCTGAAATCGATCGAGGTGAAGCCGCGGCCTTCCAACAGCGCGATCGCCAAAGCGTCGCCGAGCGCCAGCAGCATCACCGAGGAGGTGGTCGGCGCCAGATTGTGCGGGCAGGCCTCGCGCGCCTTCGGCAGAATCAACGAGACGTCGGCGGCCTGGCCGAGCGTCGAATCGCCATCGGCCGACATCGCGATCAGCGCGATCTTGAAGCGCTTGGCGTAAGTGATCAGGTTCTTCATTTCTGGCTGCTCGCCGGACCACGACATCGCCAGGATGACGTCGTCGGGCGTGATCATGCCGAGATCGCCGTGGCTGGCCTCGGCGGCATGGACGAAGAACGCCGGCGTCCCGGTGGAGGCGAAGGTGGCGGCGACCTTGCGGCCGATATGGCCGGACTTGCCGAGCCCGGTGACGATCAAACGCCCCTTGGCATTGGTGATCAGATTAGCGGCGGCGACGAACGCCGGCCCGAGATCCGATTTGAGCGCGGCGGCGAGCGCGGTGACGCCGTCGGCTTCGGCTTCCAGCGTGCGCAACGCCGAGGCGATGGCGTCGGTCGCCTGATCGGTCATGGAGGATTTCGCACTCCGGGGTTTCGACATGGACATGATGCGTTCCCAGGACTGAAGCAGAAGCGCTTCGGGCGCCTGTCTAGCACGCCGCGGTTGCCGAAGCGAAACCGCCGCCGGACGCTCTCAACCGGTCATTAACCATAATTGTTTTAACTCCCTTAACGATGGCTTTCGCCGGACCCCGCTCGCGGCCCGGACCAAACTTACAAACCATTGATTTGCTGGAGTTTTATGGTGATCCTGGGGCCAGCATCGGGCCGCCGCAAGCGCGCAGAGGGATTGTGCGCGGTCTCGGCATGCCTGCTGCTCGCCCTGCTCGGCGCGACCGACGCCGCCGCGCAAAGCCTGACCCCGGAATTGCTCAGCCCGGAACCCGGCGGATTCGTCGCGCCGCAGGACCTGCCGCTGCGCCGCACCGCGCAAGCCCGGCCCGACCTCAATGCGCTTCCCGACGCCGAGCCGATGGCGCCATCGCGGATCGGCAAGATTCCCAGCTACGGCATCCCGGCCGCCGCCGGCGCCTCCGACAGCGGCTATGATTCGCTGAACCGCCGCCGCCGCGCGCCACGCTTCTATCCCGGCGCGCCGCGGCCGAAACGCGCCGGCCCCGGCAGCCCGGCGGTGATCGCGCCGCCGCCGCCGCGGCGGGTGGCGCCGCCCTCGGCGAGCGCGCATCGCACACCGCTTGCGCCGTCCATGGCAGGAACGGTGATCGGCCAGCCGCCGCGCCGCCAGCTCAAGGTCGATAACGATCCGTTCGGCGCGGTCGGCGACTACGCCGGCAGCTTCCTGGTGAAATCCGCGGTCGAAACCTCCGGCGGCTACGACAGCAATCCGGGCCGGGTGTCGGGCGGCAGCAAAGGCTCATCGTTCTACGTCGTGGCGCCGGAGCTGATGGTGACCTCGGATTGGGAGCGCCACGCGCTGGTCGCCGACCTGCGCGGCTCCTACACCGGGTATGGCAGCACGCGACCCGACGACGCCGGTTCGGCGTCCTCGGCGCCGGCCAATCTCGACCGCCCGAGCTTCGACGGCCATGTCGATGGCCGGCTCGACGTGTCGCGCGACACCCGCCTGCTCGGCCAGTTGCGGATGCGGCTGTTCACCGACAATCCGGGCAGCCCGAACCTCGACTTTGGCCTGGCGAAATATCCGCTGGCGCTGAACACCGGCGCCTCGGCCGGCTTCGACCAGAATTTCAACCGGCTGCAGGTCTCCGGCGTCGGGACGCTCGACCGCACCACCTATCAGCAATCGGTGCTCACCGACGGCTCCACCGAGCCTAACAACGACCGCAATTTCAACCAGTACGGCGGCGTCGCCCGGGTCAGCTACGAGTTGATGCCGGGGTTGAAGCCGTTCGGCGAGGTCGAATACGACAGCCGGGTGCACGATCAGGCGGTCGACCGCGGCGGCTATCAGCGCGACTCCACCGGCGGCTACGTCAAGGCCGGCACCAGCTTCGAATTCACCCGGCTTTTGACCGGCGAAATGTCGATCGGCTACACCGCGCGCAGCTATACCGACCCGCGGCTGGAGAAACTGACCGGGCTGTTGACCAGCGGATCGCTGATATGGGCGGCGACGCCGCTGACCACGGCGAAGTTCATCACCAATACCTCGGTCGACGAATCGACGCTGCCGGGGGTTTCCGGTGTGCTGACCCGCAGCTACACCGCCGAGGTCGACCACGATTTCCGGCGCTGGCTGACCGCGATCGGCAAATTCACCTATGGCAGCCAGGACTATCAGGGCTCGTCCCGGCTCGACCATTTCGGCGCGGTGGCCGGCAATCTGGTCTACAAGCTGAACCGCTCGTTCCAGCTCAAGGCCGAGCTGCGCCGCGAATGGCTGGATTCCAACCTGCCCGGCAACAGCTATTCCGCCAATGTGGTGATGCTCGGGGTGCGGCTGCAGAACTGAGCTGGTGCGGGCGATGCGTGCCAGCCGTGCGGCGCTGCGTCCAAGCTCGACCGCGGAGCCGTTCCGGGCGCCGCATGGGATTTGCGCCATGGGGCCCTTGGCCCGGCCGCGGAGTCAATCGCGGATGATGCCCGCGCGAGTGACCGCAGCGTCGCCGCTCAGGCCGGTCGGCGCGTCCGCGGCTGCTGGATCTTGCGGAAGCGAACGCCCTTGCCCTCCGCCAGCCTGGTGGCGATGTAGCCGGCCTCCAGGCAAGCCTCGCGCTGCGGCATCTTCTCATCGGGCGCGCGGGCCGTATCCCACCACGAAGCGCGATGCGAGGCCCGCGACAGCGCGAAACCGAGGATCTCTTCGATCTGATCGAGGCTGAGAACCAGTTCGGCTAAAGTCTGTTGCTGCAGATAATCGCGTAATGGGGCGTACGGGTTCACGTCGGTGTCCTCAATGAATTCAGAGCCTTAGCATGATCTTGGCGAGGGTGGCAGGCTTTGGTGCCGGGCAACGTTTCGTTAACCGATCGGCTCCCTGGTGCAACTACTTAAGCGCTCGGCAACGAATTGGGGCGCATTTGTTCCAACATGGAACTGTCCACCGCATTGAGATGGCGACGTCGCGCCTTTCGCTGGCAATTGTCAGCGAAATTGCTGGTCATTTCGCTGGTGGTGACGGTGCTGGCGTTCTCCGCGGTGTGCGGCAGCGTGCTGCTCGATATGCGCCGCAACACCGAGGAACTGGCGCGGCAGACGATGGAAAACCTGTCGGCCACCATCGACGCCGATGTCAGCCGCAATGTCGAGTTCTACGACAAGTCGCTGCAAGCTGTTGTCAAAAATCTGGCGCTGCCGGAGCTCGCCGACGTCAGCAAGCCGATTCTGCAACTGATCCTGTTCGACCGCGCCACCACCGCCCCGCATTTCGGCGCGATCCAGGTGTTCGACGCCGCCGGCAATCTCAGCCTCGACGCCTCGACCCTGAAGCCGCCGCCCGAGCGCCGCGACGACGAAGAGTTCTTCAAGGTCCATCGCGACAATCCCGACGTCGGCCTCTTCATCAGCCGGCCGATGCTGTACCAGGGCGGCTATTCGATCGTGCTCAGTCGCCGCCTCGCGACTCCGAGCGGCGGATTCAACGGCATCGTCGTCGGCACCATCCGGCTCGGCTATTTTCACGACCTGTTCCGGCGACTGCGCATCGGCGAGCAGGACGTGGTTTCCATCCTCACCCACAACGGCGTCATTATAATGCGCCGGCCGTTCGACCTCGACGTGGTCGGCAAGGACGTCAGCAATATCGCCGGCGTGATCAAGACGCTGGGACAACGCAGCGGTTGGTTCTCCGGCGTCGGCCTCGATGACGGCACGCCGCGGATGTATGTCTGGAGCGACTCCAGCCATCCGCTGGTGGTGCTGGTCGGCAAGCCGTGGCGGAATGTTCTCAGCCTGTGGCGCAAGGAAGCGATCCGGCTCGGCGCCATCCTGCTGGTGCTGGCGAGCTTCGTCGCCGGCGTGACGATCTTCCTGATCCGCGAAATCGACCGCCGGGCCCGCGCCGAACAGCGGCTGGAGGAACTGTCGGTCACCGATCCGCTGACCGGGCTGACCAACCGGCGCAAATTCGATGCCGCGATCGAGACCGAATGGCAACGCGCGCAACGCCAGCAGACCCCGGTGGCGCTGTTGATGATCGATGCCGACCATTTCAAGGGCTACAATGACAGTTTCGGCCATCAGGCCGGCGACCAGATGCTGATCGGGATCGCGGTCTGCATCGCGGATTCGGTGCATCGGGCGGGCGACTGTGCGGCGCGGTTCGGCGGCGAGGAATTCGCCGTGCTGCTGCCGGGGCTGTCGGCCTACGCGGCGCTGTCGGTTGCCGAAACCATCCGCGGCAAGGTCGAGCAGTGGTCGATCGACCAGACCGGGGTCACCATCAGCGTCGGCACCGCGAGCATCACGCCCGGCCCCGCGACGCCGTGGTCGGTGCTGGTGGAGGCCGCCGACAAGGCGCTGTATGCCGCCAAGGCCAGCGGCCGCAACCGCTCGGTGGTCGCCTCGTCGACCCGGGAATTGTCGCTGGTGGCGTGAGGGCGGCGAAGGCTAGCTAGCGCGTCAGCGAACGAGCTTCACAAAGATCGTCATTCCGGGGCGCGAGAGCGCAAGCTCGAGCGAACCCGGAATCTTGCCACAAGCCCTGACTCTTTCACGTGCCGCGAGATTCCGGGTTCGCTCGCCCAAGGGCTCGCGCCCCGGAATGACTGCCGCTTTTTCGGCTCCGTCGATACAGCATCGAGAAATTGGCGCTTCGACTAACGGGCACGTGCCCCGGACGGCGCGCATCGTGCCGCGCTTGCGGCGCGGTGCGCACCGAGCCGGGGCCGTTACGGAACGCAGCGCTTGGCGGTCCCGGCTCGCGACGCCGCGTGAAGAACGCGGCCCCGCGTCCGGGACACGATGCCTCACCAGATCAGCGCCGATCACTCCGCCAGATAGTGCTTCATGGTGGCGCGCAGTTCGTCGCGCAGGTCCGGGCGCTTCATCGCGAAGGCGATGTTGGCGCGCAGGAAGCCGGCTTTCGAGCCGCAGTCGTGGCGCTCGCCCTCGAATTCCACGCCGTAGAACTTCTGCGTCTTCGACAGCCCGATCATCGCGTCGGTGAGCTGGATCTCGCCGCCGGCGCCGCGTTCCTGGGTCTCCAGGATCTTGAAGATCTCCGGCTGCAGGATGTAGCGCCCGGAGATCGACAGCGTCGAAGGCGCGGTGCCCTGCGGCGGCTTCTCCACCATGCCGTCGATTTCGAACATGTTGCCGTTGCGCGCTCCGACACCGCAGATGCCGTAATTATGGGTGAGATGCGTCGGCACCTGCTCGACCGCGATGACGTTGGCCTTATCGCCGAGCTTCTCGGCGGCGGCGATCATCTGGGCGAGGCAGCCCGGCGAGTTCAGCACCAGTTCGTCCGGCAACACCACCGCGAACGGTTCGTTGCCGACGATGTCGCGGGCGCACCATACTGCGTGACCGAGGCCGTGCGGCGCCTGCTGCCTGGTGAAGCTCATCGCGCCGGCTTCCGGCTGGTCGCGCGCCAGCATCTCCATCTCGGCGGTCTTGTTGCGGCCCTTCAGCGTCATGTCCAATTCGAACTGGCGGTCGAAATGGTCCTCGATCATGCCCTTGTTGCGGCCGGTGACGAAGATGAAATGCTCGATCCCGGCCTCCTTGGCCTCGTCGACGACGTATTGGATCAGCGGCCGGTCGACGATGGTCAGCATCTCCTTCGGCATCGCCTTGGTGGCGGGCAGAACGCGGGTGCCGAGGCCGGCGACCGGAAAGACGGCTTTACGAATTTTCATGCGGAGAATCTCAAAGGAGGAATCGGGATTGGCAGGGCCTTGCAGCGTGAAACATAGGCCGATTGATGGAGGAGCGAATCATCCAATCGTCGCAGCGCCAACGCGTTGGTAGGCCTACCCGTTGCATCGCGCCGCTGCGACCGGCTGTCATTCGAACATCGGCGTGCCCGGCACGAAGGCGTCGAACGCCGCCCAGAACTGGCCGCGATAGCGGTCCTGCTCCTGCAGGATTTCGTGCTTGGCGCCGGCGATCACCAGATGCGCGCCGCCGCGCAGGTGATAGGCCATTTCCTCGATCGCCGGCGTCGACACCACGGTGTCGTGGCTGGCGGCCATCATCAGGATCGGCTGGCGGATCCGCGCCGGAAAATTCACCGCCTTGAAGCCGTGCATCGCGCGGAACGCGGTGTCGGCCCAGGCCACGGTCGGCGAGCCGATGCCGAGCGTCGGGTCTTCGGCGAGGATCGCGGCGTTGCGGGCGTAGCGCACCGGGTCGCTGGTCAGCTGATTGTCGGCGAACGGGCCGCTGCCGGCGAGCTGATCGTTGCCGCCGGGGACGTAATTGCCGCCCTGCCCGGCGAGCCGCAGCGACCGCAGCAGCAGCCGCACCGGCAGCGTGGTGGCCCGACCCGGCAGGTCGATCATCGGCGCCGACAGTACGATGCGGTCGAACCAGCGCTTGCCGGAATGCGCAATCCGCAACAGCACCGCGCCGCCCATCGAATGCGCCAGCGCGAAATGCGGCGGCGGGCAATCCGGCAGCACCACCTGCTGCACGAAGGCCTCGACGTCGGTTTCGAAGTCGGAGAAATCGCGGACATAGCCCTTGCGCGGGTCGCGCAAGCGCCGCGACGAATGGCCCTGGCCGCGCCAGTCGATGATCGCCACCGCGAAGCCGCGGTCGCGCAGGTCGCGCACCGTCTCGAAGTATTTTTCGATCTGTTCGCCGCGGCCGGTGAACACGCACACCGTGCCCTTGCGGCCGGACGGCGGCGGCCAGCGGGCGAACCGCAATTCGGCGCCGTCGGGAGTCTTGATGAAGCCGCTGACGGCGTCTTCGGGGACCGGATTGGCGGGAATCGAGACGAGCGTCATGAACCGTCCGGATAGGGCAAAAGTACTGAAAATCAAGGGCTGCGAGCCCGCGGGCGCAAAGCTTTTTGCAGCTCTTGAACCGCGTAACACCCCTCCCATATCATCTTCGTGCAGGCCGCTACTAGTGGTTCGGCAGATCGCAAGATTGAAGATCCCAAGATCTGACGATCCAGAACAGGCTGCACGGCAGACGACAGCCCGGCCCGATGGCGGGCGGGTTTCTTCAACAGTCGCTTTTCGGAGGACTAAACCATGCGTACATTCGATCTCACCCCGTTCTATCGCTCCACCGTCGGCTTCGACCGGCTGTTTTCGCTGCTCGACCAGGCCTCCGGCGAGGCCGCAGCTCCGGGCTATCCGCCCTACAACATCGAGCGCTCCGGCGAAAACGATTACCGCATCAGCGTCGCGGTCTCCGGCTTCTCGCCGGCCGAACTCTCCATCGTCACCAAGGAAAACACCCTGACGATTCGCGGCGAGAAAGCCGCGCCCGAGGCCGGCAACACCGCGGAAGTGCTGTATCGCGGCATCGCCGCGCGCGCCTTCGAGCGTGCCTTCCAGCTCGCCGACTACGTCACGGTGAAGAACGCCACGCTGGAGAACGGCCTGCTGCACGTCGATCTGGTGCGCGAGATTCCCGAGGCCAAGAAGCCGCGCAACATTCCGATCAGCACCCAGGCGCCGGCGCAGCCGCAGGTGATCGAGAACGACAACCAGAAGGCCGCGTAACGCCGCTGACGGTCACGATCGCTCCGGAGCCGCATCCTCATAGCCCGAGCTTTGCTCGGGCACCTCAGGATGACGGCGCCGGGATTGGATCGGCGGTCCGCCGAGCTGCACAAGCGGCGTGATCCACCAGCAGCGTCATCCTGAGGAACCCGGCGAAGCGCGCAGCGCGAAGCCGGGTGTCTCGAAGGATGGGCCACGGGCGTGGCCCCACCGCCTGAATTTATCAAAACGCCCCGGTCCGCCGGGGCGTTTTTTATGGCCCGCAGGTCGCGGACCAGCACGAGCGGCCTATTCCAGCCCCTGCACCGGCGGCATCTGCTGGGTCGGCTGGATCGTCGCGGATGGCTTGGCCTCGACTGCGGGGGCCGCAGGCGGCGTCTCGGCCGGTTTCGGCACCGCCGCGGTCTGCTGCGCAGGTGCCGGCAGCGGCTGCGCGGCGATCGGCGGCGGCGCAGGCCGCGGCAGCGGCGCGGTTGAATTGCGGCTCGCCACCCTTGGCACCGGCAAAGGCGGGCGCGGCGGCCGCACCTCGCGGAACGACGGCACCGGCCGGACCGGGTCGTAGCGCGCGAAACTGTCGTCGGCGTCGGCCGGAATGAAGCGGATGATCCGCCCGGAGCGGCCGTCGATCAGCACCCGGCCGTCGGCGCCGTCGAGATCGGTCGCGGCGACGCTGTAGAACACCCCGCGCAGCCGCGGCGTGCCGAGCGGCGCAAAGCCGGCGTCGCGCAGCACTGCATAGACCTCGCCCGGCGGCAGCAGTTCGGCCGCGTAGCCACGCCGCGGGAACCCCGAGGGCCCGTCGAAATCCGACACCAGGATCACGCCGGCCCGGGCCTGATCGGGTGGGATGCCCTGCGCCCCGGCAGCGCCCGCGCTCAGCAGCAATCCTGTCGAAATCGCCCATCCCACGCAACGTTTCATCGTGTTCTCCTTCGCCGACTGCGCCGCAACATGGCTGGGCGGGCGTTTTGCAACGCTGGCCTGGCGAATCTGCGAGAGATTTGCAGCAGATTGCCGCGGCTTGGCCCGGCACCCAGCCTCTCCGCGGATTTCGGCGCCGCCGGGGCTCAAACGCGGCGGATTTGGCTTGAATTCGCGGCGCGGCAGGGCTGCATTCTCCATCAAACGGAGGACTTTCATGCGCTTGTATGATAGAAAAAAATTTGGCAAGGTCAGGCTAGGACAGCAACGCTGTCTCAATTGCGGGTGGTCACCGGCCCGGAGTTTACAACGTCGTTTCAGACGTTGAATAAGGCCGCCGTTGTCACTGGGAAATTAGGCGCCACAGCCTGAATTTACGAAATCGTGGCTCGCGGGTGTGTGCGGTGGCCAAACGGTGCCGCGGCCGCCCAAGCTGCGCGACGAGAATGGCGAGGTCCCTCGCCGGATGAGAGGACTAAGATGAGCGGGTCGGAGTTCGAACGCGACAGCATCGCGGCGCATGCGCAGGCCGAAACGTCGTCGGAACCGGCGCGCGAGCATAGCTGGCGTCCGCCGGCCGAAGGCCTGTACGACCTGTCGCAGGAAAAAGACGCCTGCGGCGTCGGCTTCATCGCCAATATCAAAGGCGTCAAGTCGCATCAGATCGTCTGCGACGCGATCCGCATCCTGTGCAATCTCGAGCATCGCGGCGCGGTCGGCGCCGATCCGCGCGCCGGCGACGGCGCCGGCATTCTGGTGCAGATTCCGCACGCGTTTTTCTCCCGCAAGGCCAAGGAACTCGGCTTCGCGCTGCCTGCGCCCGGCGAATACGCCGTCGGCGCGCTGTTCATGCCGCGCGAAACCGCGTGGCGCAAAGTCATCCAGGGCATCATCGCCGACCAGATCAAGGCCGAGGGGCTGAAGCTCTTGGGCTGGCGCAAGGTGCCGGTCGACAACTCCTCGCTCGGCGAGACCGTGAAGCCGACCGAGCCCTCGAACATGCAGGTGTTCATCGGCCGCGGCAGCCACATCAAGACCGACGACGATTTCGAGCGCAAGCTGTACATCCTGCGCAAGTCGATCTCGCACGCGATCTATCAGCGCCGCGACCGCGGGCTGGCCGGCTACTACCCGGTGTCGATGTCGTGCCGTACCGTGATCTACAAGGGCATGTTCCTGGCCGACCAGCTCGGCAGCTACTATCCCGACCTGCACGAGCAAGATTTCGAAAGCGCGCTGGCGCTGGTGCATCAGCGGTTCTCCACCAACACCTTCCCGACCTGGTCGCTGGCGCATCCCTACCGCATGGTCGCGCACAACGGCGAGATCAACACGCTGCGCGGCAACAACAACTGGATGGCGGCCCGCCAGGCCTCGGTGCATTCCGAACTGTACGGCAAGGACATCAGCCGGCTGTGGCCGATTTCCTACGAGGGCGCCTCCGACACCGCCTGCTTCGACAACGGCCTGGAATTCCTGGTGCAAGGCGGCTACGCGCTGCCGCACGCCGTGATGATGATGATCCCGGAGGCCTGGGCCGGCAATCCGTTGATGGATGAGCAGCGCCGCGCGTTCTACGAATATCACGCCGCCATCATGGAGCCGTGGGACGGCCCGGCCGCGCTCGCCTTCACCGACGGCCGCCAGATCGGCGCCACGCTCGACCGCAACGGCCTGCGCCCGGCGCGCTACCTGTTGACCCGCGACGACCGCATCGTGATGGCGTCCGAGATGGGCGTGCTGAAGATTCCGGAAGACCAGATCGTCACCAAGTGGCGGCTGCAGCCCGGCAAGATGCTGCTGGTCGATCTCGAACAGGGCCGGCTCATTCCGGACGACGAGATCAAGGCGCAGCTCGCCGCGAGCCAGCCCTATCGCGAATGGCTGACCCGCACCCAGATCGTGCTGGAAGACCTGCCGGCCGCGCCGGTTTCGGCGCAGCGCTCCAACCTGCCGCTGCTCGATCGCCAGCAGGCGTTCGGCTACACCCAGGAAGACATCTCGATCCTGATGACGCCGATGGCCTCCACCGGCGAGGAAGCCTCCGGCTCGATGGGCAACGACACGCCGCTGTCGGCGCTGTCGGACAAGCCGAAGCAGCTGTTCACCTATTTCAAGCAGAACTTCGCCCAGGTGACCAACCCGCCGATCGATCCGATCCGCGAAGAGCTGGTGATGAGCCTGTTCTCGATCATCGGGCCGCGGCCGAACCTGTTCGACCTCGAAGGCCGCGCCGTCACCAAGCGGCTGGAAGTCCGCCAGCCGATCCTGACCGACGCCGATCTGGAAAAGATCCGCGCGATCTCCGAGATCGGCGATCCGCACTTCAAGTCGCGCACCCTCGACACCACCTTCCACGCCGGGCTCGGCGCGGCCGGCCTCGAACACGTGCTCGACGAATTGTCGGCACGCGCCGAAGCCGCGGTGCGTGAAGGCATCAACATCATCATCCTCTCCGACCGCGCCGCCGGTGCCGACCGGATTCCGATCCCGTCGCTGCTCGCCTGCGCCTCGGTGCATCATCATCTGATCCGGGTGGGCTTGCGCACCTCGGTCGGCCTCGTCGTGGAATCCGGCGAACCGCGCGAAGTGCATCACTTCGCTTGTCTCGCCGGCTTCGGCGCCGAAGCCATCAATCCCTATCTCGCCTTCGAAACCATCGTGGCGATGAAGGACCGGCTGCCGGTCAAGCTCGACGACTACGAGATCGTCAAGCGCTACATCAAGTCGATCGGCAAGGGCCTGCTCAAGGTGATGTCCAAGATGGGCATCTCGACCTATCAGTCGTATTGCGGCGCGCAGATTTTCGACGCGGTCGGGCTGAAGCAGGATTTCGTCTGCAAGTATTTCGCCGGCACCCACACCCGCATCGAAGGCGTTGGTCTGGCCGAAATCGCCGAGGAGACCGTGCGGCGGCATTCCGACGCATTCGGCGACGTGCAGATCTACAAGACCGCGCTCGACGTCGGCGGCGAATACGCCTACCGCACCCGCGGCGAGGACCACGCCTGGAACGCCGATACCGTGGCGGCCCTGCAGCACGCGGTGCGCGGCAATTCGCTGGAGCGCTACAAGGCGTTCGCCAAGATCCTCAACGAGCAGGCCGAGCGGCTGTTGACGCTGCGCGGGCTGTTCAAGTTCAAGACCGCCGAGGACGAAAAGCGCAAGCCGGTGCCGCTCGATCAGGTCGAGCCGGCCTCCGAGATCGTCAAGCGTTTCGCCACCGGCGCGATGAGCTTCGGCTCGATCTCGCGCGAGGCGCATACCACGCTCGCCATCGCGATGAACCGGATCGGCGGCAAGTCCAACACCGGCGAAGGCGGCGAAGAGAGCGATCGCTTCAAGCCGATGGCGAATGGCGATTCGATGCGCTCGGCGATCAAGCAGGTCGCCTCCGGGCGGTTCGGCGTGACCACCGAATACCTCGTCAACGCCGACATGATGCAGATCAAGATGGCGCAGGGCGCCAAGCCCGGCGAAGGCGGTCAGTTGCCCGGCCATAAGGTCGACGCCACCATCGCCCGGGTGCGGCATTCGACGCCCGGCGTCGGCCTGATCTCGCCGCCGCCGCATCACGACATCTACTCGATCGAGGATCTGGCGCAGCTGATCTACGATTTGAAGAACGTCAATCCGGCCGGCGCGGTGTCGGTCAAGCTGGTCTCCGAGATCGGCGTCGGCACGGTGGCGGCGGGCGTTGCCAAAGCGCGCGCCGATCACGTCACCATCGCCGGCTTCGACGGCGGCACCGGCGCTTCGCCCTTGACCTCGATCAAGCACGCCGGCTCGCCGTGGGAAATCGGCCTCGCCGAAACCCACCAGACCCTGGTGCGCGAGCGGCTGCGTAGCCGCATCGTCGTGCAGGTCGACGGCGGCTTCCGCACCGGACGCGACGTGGTGATCGGCGCGATGCTCGGCGCCGACGAATTCGGCTTCGCCACAGCACCCTTGATCGCGGCCGGCTGCATCATGATGCGCAAGTGCCATCTCAACACCTGCCCGGTCGGCGTGGCGACGCAAGATCCCGTGCTGCGCAAGCGCTTCACCGGCCAGCCCGAGCACGTCATCAACTACTTCTTCTTCGTCGCCGAAGAGGTCCGCGAGATCATGGCAAGCCTCGGCTATCGCTCGTTCAACGAGATGATCGGCCAGACCCAGATGCTCGACCACAAGGCGCTGGTGGCGCATTGGAAGGCCAAGGGGCTCGACTTCTCCAAGCTGTTCCATCGCCAGAAGGAACGGCCGGGGCAGAAGATCTACCACACCGAGACCCAGGACCATCACCTCGGCAAGGTGCTCGACCGCACTTTGATCGAAAAGGCGCAGCCGGCGATCGACCGCGGCGCCCCGGTGAAGTTCGAGATCGAGATCAACAACACCAACCGCTCCGCCGGCGCGATGCTGTCCGGCACGGTGGCGAAGATCTACGGCCACGCCGGACTGCCCGACGACACCATCCATGTCGACCTCAAGGGCACTGCGGGTCAGGCGTTCGGCGCCTGGCTGGTGCGCGGCGTCACCTTCGATCTGGAAGGCGAAGCCAACGACTATGTCGGCAAGGGCCTCTCCGGCGGCCGCATCATCGTCCGTCCGCCGCATGATTCCGGCATCGTGCCGGAGCAGTCGATCATCGTCGGCAATACCGTGATGTACGGCGCGATCGAAGGCGAGTGCTACTTCCGCGGCATCGCCGGCGAACGTTTTGCGGTGCGCAACTCCGGTGCGGTGGCTGTCGTCGAAGGCGCCGGCGATCATTGCTGCGAATACATGACCGGCGGCATCGTCGTGGTGCTCGGCAAGACCGGGCGCAACTTCGCCGCCGGCATGTCGGGCGGCGTGGCTTACGTGCTGGACGAAGACGGCATGTTCCCGAAGCTGTGCAACATGGCGATGGTCGAGCTCGAACCCGTCTTGTCGGAAGAGCTGATCAACGAAGGCACCTATCACCAATCCGGCGATCTCGAAGCGCACGGCCGGGTCGACGTGTTCGCCGATCTGCTCAGCTCCGACGTCGAGCGGCTGCACATTCTGATCAGCCGCCACGCCAAGCTCGCCGGCTCGAAGCGCGCCGCCGACATTTTGGCGAACTGGTCGAGCTATCTGCCCAAGTTCCGCAAGATCATGCCGGTGGAATATCGCCGCGCCCTGCGCGAACTGAAGGCCAAGCAGGCCGAGGAGCCGAAGATCGCGATCGGCGCGTAGCACCGCGCATGATCCCGAAAAGTGGACACCGGTTTTCGGATCAGATCATGCGCAAATAGAGAACCGCCGTCACCCTGAGGTGCCCGCGCGCCGCGCGGGCCTCGAAGGGCGACAGCGGCAGAACACTCATCCTTCGAGGCGCGTCCAAGCGGGCTCGCACCTCAGGATGACGTCGGGACCAGATTGAGAGTTAAGGGGCGTCAGGGTTCATGGGCAAGATCACGGGTTTTCTGGAAATCGACCGGCACGACCGGCCCTACGCGCCGGTCGCCGAGCGGGTGACGAACTACAACGAATTCGTCGTGCCTTTGAACGAGAAGGACACCCGCGACCAGGCCGCGCGCTGCATGAATTGCGGCATCCCGTATTGCCACGGCACCGGCGCGGTGGCGCCCGGCACCACCGGCTGCCCGGTCAACAACCAGATCCCGGATTTCAACGATCTGGTCTATCAGGGCAACTGGCAGGAGGCGTCGCGCAACCTGCACTCCACCAACAACTTCCCGGAATTCACCGGCCGGATTTGTCCGGCGCCGTGCGAAGCCTCCTGCACGCTGAACATCGACGACAACCCGGTCACCATCAAGACCATCGAATGCGCCATCGTCGATCGCGCCTGGGAGAACGGCTGGCTGAAGCCGGAGCCCGCCGCGGTGAAGAGCGGCAAGAAGGTCGCGGTGGTCGGCGCCGGCCCCGCCGGGCTCGCCTGCGCCCAGCAGCTGGCGCGCGCCGGCCACGAGGTTCACGTCTATGAGAAGGCGGCGAAAGCCGGCGGGTTGTTGCGCTACGGCATTCCCGACTTCAAGATGGAGAAGCATCTGATCGACCGCCGCGTCGCGCAGATGGAAGGCGAAGGCGTCACCTTCCACTACAATGCCCCGGTCGGCGGCTCCGCCCCCGGCGCGGTCGATGCCAAGCAGATTCTCAAGGACTATGACGCGGTGGCGCTGACCGGCGGCTCGGAAGCGCCGCGCGATCTGCCGATCCCCGGCCGCGAACTCAGCGGCATCCACTTCGCGATGGATTTTCTCACCCAGCAGAACCGCCGGGTGTCGGGCGAGTCGCTCGGCGACAAGCAAGAGATTCTGGCCACCGGCAAGCATGTCGTGGTGATCGGCGGCGGCGACACCGGCTCGGACTGCATCGGCACCTCGTTCCGCCAGGGCGCCAAGTCGGTCACCCAGATCGAGATCATGCCGGCGCCGCCGGAGCGCGAGAACAAGGCGCTGACCTGGCCGAACTGGCCGCAGAAGATGCGCACCTCGTCGAGCCAGGCCGAGGGCGCGGCGCGCGACTTCGCGGTGCTGACGCAAGCCTTCGAAGGCACCGGCGGCAAAGTCGGCAAGCTGCATTGCGTCCGCGTCGACAGCAAATTCCAGCCGCTGCCCGGCACCGAATTCGAACTGAAGGCCGATCTCGTGCTGCTGGCGATGGGCTTCGTGCATCCGGTGCATGACGGGCTGTTGAAGTCGCTCGGCGTCGATCTCGACCCGCGCGGCAACGTCAACGCCACCACCTCCGACTTCCAGACCTCGGTGCCGAAAGTGTTCGCCTCCGGCGACATGCGCCGCGGCCAATCCCTCGTCGTCTGGGCGATCCGCGAAGGCCGGCTGTGCGCCCGCGCCATCGACCAGGCCCTGATGGGCCTGACCACGCTGCCGAGGTAGGCGCGACTTCGTAGGGTGGGTCAGGCGCCCTTGCGCCGTAACCCACCATGGCGCCCACCCTGTCGCGGCGGTGGGTTACGCGCTGCGCGCTAACCCACCCTACGGCTTCTCCGCGCCACAGCGGGCCGCAACGAGACGCTCACCTCTCCACGTCATGGCCGGGCTTGTCCCGGCCATCCACGGCAACATCGGCCGCCCTGCCTGTGGGCGTGGGTGGCCGGGACAAGCCCGGCCATGACCTGTGTCGAGCAGAGAACCCTTCATCAACGCCGTGCCCGACCGCCCCCCTACCATCGCCGCCTTATCAGCCGATGCGCGCTGGCGTAGTTTGCCGGATTAAATTCGGCAGAGAACGCGCCATGACAGATCCAGATCAAGCCCCGGCCGACGGCCTCACCGCCACCGCCGTTCTCGACCGCATCCGCGCCGAGTTGAACGAGCCGGCGGCGGACGACATGCAGCTGTTGTTGAAGATCGCCAAGGATCTCGCCACCCTCGACGGCCAGCGCTGGAGCCCGGCCGACGCCGCCGCCTGGACCGCGCGCCCTGAAAGCTATCGCGAACTCAGGCTCGCCGCGCTCGCCCGCCAGCGCGGCTTCAAGCTCGGCCTGTTGAGCGGCTTCCTCGCCGGCTTCGTCCTCACCGCCCTGTTCGCCGCGTTGCTGGCGATGCATTGGTTGGTGGTGGTGGAGTGAGTGTGTGCCGGCGCGGCTGAGTTGGCCACGCCAATCGCCGTCATTCTGACCCAGCCACACTCCTTCCCGTCATCCTGAGGAGCCCGGCGAAGCGCAGCGGAGCCGGGCGTCTCGAAGGATGGCCGCCAGGGCGTGAGCTGTGCCACGTGCGACTATTCACCCCGCAAAAAAACGTGCGGATAGCAATCCCCGCTTTTGCGCCATCGCTTACTATCACCGTGTCCTCGCTCACGAGGGGCGCTTCTCGAGGGCGCTCATGAGGCGGAGCAAGGATGCGGTGTCCTGCGCGCGCGGTTCGCACCCGCAAGCCCGGGACGCCCCGGGTCGCCGTCCGGGCCTACTACGGGGCTCTGCCACTTGCTGGTTGGCTGGACGCGGGACAGGTGAAGGCGGGGGAAAGCCCGCCGGATCGGCGGTGCGGAGTGCATCGCGCCTGTCCCCGGAAGCACGGTCCTGGGGTCGACAAATCCCGCGATGGAGCGCCGCAAGGCGTGCGCGGCCTTTCGCTGCTTGCGAGCAGCGCCGGGCAGCGCCACTCAATCACGGTTGCGCCTTGCGGCGCTCCGTCCCCCTCACCTGGCGAGGGGGGAAACTACCGGCTCCCCTCGCGCAAGGCGTTGCGCGAGAACGATGGCGCGTGGGCTGAGAATTATCGGACGTGGCTGTTTGACAATTTGAATGGCGATGGATGGCGAGGCGATGGTCGCCATCGTTCCCGGCGGCAAAGCCGCGGTGCGCCGAGCGGCGCCCGTCCATCCCGTCATCCCATCAGGACTCGCACCTGCTTTCCGCGCTGTCGGCGTTTGCGAAAGGGTGCACCTCGCCGCGTCATGGCCGGGCTTCGTCCCGGCCATCCACGAGAAACGTCGGCAGCTCTGCTTGGGGGCGTGGATGGCCGGGACAAGCCCGGCCATGACGTGGTGAACGCAGTGCCGCACTATCTTCGCTGCATTTTCAGTAGGCTTGAACCGCCGCTGGTGGAGCGCGCCTCGAAGGATGACGAGACGGGTGGTGCGCCGACTGCGCGGCGCATCCTTCGAGACGCCCGGCTTCGCTCTGCGAGCTACGCCGGGCTCCTCAGGATGAGATCGTCGCGCGTGCTGCAAGCGCCCGGGATAACGCAGCGCGTGCTGCGAGCGCTCAGTCCGAGCGCAGCACGAAGCGGCGGTTGTCGTTCTGCGGCGGGCGGGCGTTCATCGGATAGAGCTTGGCGAACGCCGCGATGTCGTCGGCCGCCACCCGGATCGGATCGGCCAGCACCAGCCAATCGACGATCTCCGAACAGGGCGGCGTGGTCAGCGAGCCTTCGTAGCGGTAGTAGCCGAGCTTCGACGGCAGCAGGTCGTTGGGGTTGATGGCGTCGTCGGCCTTCACCGCGGGGCCTTCATGCTCCGGCATCGAGGCGACGATCTTGGCGAAGGCGGGGTTGGCGTCGCCGGCCAGGAACAGCACGCCGAGCACCGCGAGGCCGCTCTCGCCGCGGTGCACGAAATGCGCTTCCATCGGAAAATTCTTGCCGGCGATCAGGTGCTCGCTCGGCCGATGGAAATGCACCTGCAGCAGCTTGTAGGTGGTGTCGCCGCGGGTCAGCGTCGAGCCTTCGGCGAAATTCAACTGGATGGTGTGGCCGTTGTTGACGATGGTTTCGGCGCTCGACGCCCATTTGACGCTGAGATCGTAGAGGTCCGACTTCACCGCGCCGTCGATGTTGATCGGCGATTGCTGGCTGCCGATGCTGCAAACCTGGTTGGCGGCGTCGAGGTCGCCCCAATGGTTCGGACCGGCTTCGCCCTCGTAGCCCCAATGCGGATGTTCGGCGGCGAAACCGGTCGAGGCGCAAACCGGGCAGAGCGCAAGGCCCGCCAGGGCTTTCAAGGCATGACGACGGTTCATGGACGATCCCTCATTTGTTGATGGCACAAGCTGATAGCAGATTGGTCTCGACCGACCGATGAAGGTTCGCGGCGCGGTTTGAAATAAACTCTATTGGCTGGCCCAGACGATCCGGGCGATCCATTCGACCTCGGCCGGCGCCAGCGTGCGATCGGGATGGCTCGGGTTGAGCGACAGCAATTCCAAGGTCTTGGCGGTGCGCCGCTTCAGCTCCTTGACCATCACCTCGCCGTCGCGGGTCTTCACCACGACGCGGTCGCCGCGCCGGATCGGCGAGCCCGGCGACACCACGATGACGTCGCCGGCGCGATACGCCGGCTTCATCGAGTCGCCGGAAATCTCCAGCGCATAGGCGTGCTCGTCGTTGACCGAGGGCAGCCCGACCTCGTCCCAGCCCTTGCCGACCGGAAAGCCGCCGTCGTCGAAATAGCCGCCGGAGCCGGCCTGCGCCAGACCGAGCAGCGGCACCGATTGCACCGCGCGCGGGCCGTCGCCGATCAGCTGCACGAAGGCGTCGATCGCGGTGTTGGTCGCCGCCAGCGCCTTGGCCACCGATTCGGTCGAGGGCCAGCGCTCGCGGCCGTCATTGGTGATGCGTTTCGATTTGTTGAAGGTGGTGGGATCGAGCCCGGAGCGTTTGGCGAGGCCTGACGGCGAGAGCCCGGCGCGCTCCGCCAGGCGGTCCAACGCGGTCCAGATCTGGTCGTGGGTCAGCATGTCGTGTGTCCTGAGCCGGCGGGCGGCGATCGGATCGGCCGCCACTGCGAACTAGGAATTATTACCTCAAGACGAGCGGCGGCGCAATCCATTCGCGGATCGAAAACGCTGCCCTTGAAGTGAACCGGCGGCGTCGATACGGTCCAAACCAGTCCGCGGACGGCGCGCCAATCCGGCCTGGCCCGGCCAACGGAACGGGAACCGGTTTTGCCCTCAGCCACCGCGCAGAGCATTGTTTTTCATTATTTTTCAACGGCGGGCGGGGGCTGGGGCCGCCACCCGATGCGAGCAGGATTGCGGGCGCGTGCGCAGCATTTACAAGATTTGTGACGCCTCGGCCTGGCGCGAAGCCGAACGCCAGGGGGTGTTTGCCGGCAGCGCCGACGACATCCGCGACGGCTTCATCCATTTTTCCACCGCCGCGCAGGTGCCGGGGACCGCGAAAAAGCATTTCGCCGGCCGCAGCGGGCTGTTCCTGGTGGCGATCGACGCCGACGCGCTCGGCGACGCGCTGCGCTGGGAGGCGTCCCGCAACGACGAGCTGTTTCCGCATCTGTACGGCGAACTCGATCTCGGCGCGGTGATCGAGGTCAAGGAATTGCCGCTACGCTCCGACGGCTCCCACGCCATTCCGGAACTCGCGCCATGATCCGCGCCTTCGACGCCTTCTCGCTGCCGCTGTTGCGCTGGCTCGATCCGGAAGACGCCCATCGGCTGGCGATCCAGGGACTGCGGCTATTGCCGCAGATCCGGCCGCGCGACGACGATCCGAAACTCGCGGTGCGCGCCTTCGGGCTGAATTTTTCCAACCCGGTCGGCATCGCCGCGGGCTTCGACAAGAATGCCGAGGCGCCGGACGCGCTGCTGCGGCTGGGCTTCGGCTTCGTCGAGATCGGCACCGTGACGCCGAAGCCGCAATCCGGCAATCCGCGGCCGCGGCTGTTCCGGCTGGAGCGCGACGAGGCGGTGGTCAACCGCATGGGCTTCAACAATGACGGCGCCGAAATGGTGCTGCGGCGGCTCGCGGCGCGGGCCAATCAGGGCGGCATCGTCGGCGTCAATGTCGGCGCCAACAAGGATTCGCTCGATCGGGTCGCCGACTACGTCCGGCTGATCGAGACCTTCGCGCCGGTGGCGAGCTACTTCACCGTCAACGTGTCGTCGCCGAACACCCCGGGCTTGCGCAATCTGCAACAGGCCGCAGCGCTCGACGACCTGCTGGCGCGGGTGATCGAGGCGCGCGACCGCGTGCAACAGAATGCCGGCGATTCGCCGGTGCTGTTGAAGATCGCGCCGGATCTGACGCTGAACGAACTCGACGACGTGGTGCACATCGCCCGCTCGCGCCGGGTCGACGGCATGATCGTCGCCAACACCACGCTGTCGCGCTCGCAGGCGCTGCGCGACAAGGCGCGGGCGAAAGAGCCCGGCGGGCTGTCCGGCCGGCCGTTGTTCCGGCTGTCGACGCGGATGGTGGCGGAAACCTTCGTGCGCGCCGAGGGGGCGTTTCCGCTGATCGGGGTCGGCGGCATCGATTCCGGCGGCGCCGCGCTGACCAAGATCCGCGCCGGCGCCACGCTGATCCAGCTGTATTCGTCGCTGATCTACAAAGGCCTCGGACTGCTCGACGCGATCAAGACCGACCTCGCCTCGACGCTGCTGCGCACCGGCCGGGACTCGCTCGGCGAAATCGTCGGCGCCGATGCGCCCACCATCACCGCGGAAGACTGGCCGGTTTAAGCGCTGTCGCTGAAGACGACACCAATCGCTGCGTCATCCTGAGGAGCCCGGCGAAGCGCGTAGCCGGGCGTCTCGAAGGATGCGCCGCACGCTCGCGGTCCGAAACGCCAGTCCTGCGGCGTCATCCTTCGAGGCTTTCCGCAGCGCATCCGCGCTGCGGAAAAGCACCTCAGGATGACGAGTCAGCCGACCAGTCCGGGACTCCTGAACTACAACTCGACGATCAGCCCGTCGCTGGCGGCGGTGTGCGGCACCGCATCGAGCTTGCGCAGCATCTCGTCGCTCATATGGGTGAGGATCAGCCGCCGCGGATTGATCTCCGGCAGATGGGTTTCCAGCGTCTTCAGGCTGAGATGGTTCTTCACCGGCCGGTCGTAGGTATAGGCTTCGGCGATCAACAGATCGGCATCGTGGCCGGCTCCGACTAGCGTCTCGGTCCATTGGGTGTCGCCGCTGTAAGCCAGCGTGCGGCCCTCCGCCTCGATCCGATAGGCATGGAACGGCCCGCCGGAATCGCCGTGCACCACCGGAAATGCGCTGACCTTCACCGCGCCGAATTCGCGGGTCTCGTTCGGTTCGATGGCCACCACCGAGAGCTCGAAATGCTGCTTGGTCGACGAGGAATGCTCGAACATCGCTTCCATCAGCCGAGTCAGCCGCAATTCGATGCCGGGCGGTCCGGCGATCACCAAGGGCCGCTTGCGCTTGCCGAACTGCGCCTCGAGCAACAGGAACGGCACCCCGCCGAAATGGTCGGCGTGGAAATGCGTGATCAGGACGAGATCGATGTCGTCGCGCAGGATGCCGTAGCGTTTCAGCGCCGGCAGCGACGAGGCGCCGCAATCGATCAGGAAATTGACCTGTTCGCCGCTGACGTGAAAACAGGTGTTGAGCCGGCCGCCGGAGCCGAACGCATCGCCGCAGCCGACAAAGCGCAGTTGCATGGTTTGATCCGCTGATCCCTGACCGCCGTTGGCCGAGCCTAGGGTTTTCCGCGAGGAAACGATACCCGTACCATAGCCGGATAGCGCCAGGCCTGCAGCAGGCCGCGGATCAGCAGGAACGACAGGAAGGCGATCCACAGCCCGGCATTGCCGAGCGGGATCAGCAGATACCAGGCGGCAAGGTAGGCCGCGAACGCGACCAGCATCAGGTTGCGCATCTCCCGCGCCCAGGAGGCGCCGATATAGATGCCGTCGTAGCAATAGGCCATCACGC
Source organism: Rhodopseudomonas palustris BisB18 (assembly GCF_000013745.1). Classification (GTDB taxonomy): domain Bacteria; phylum Pseudomonadota; class Alphaproteobacteria; order Rhizobiales; family Xanthobacteraceae; genus Rhodopseudomonas_A; species Rhodopseudomonas_A palustris_F. Next base: position 831,303 of record NC_007925.1, on the reverse strand, counting down.
CGCAAGCCGGCGCCAACGCCGCCAGCAGCATGAACTCACGCGCCGCGCGACGCACCTCCGGGCTGGTGGTGACCACCTCGATCAGCGCATTGCCGGTGATCGCGAACAGCCCGGTGACCGCGATGCCGAACAGCGCGCTCCAGCCCAGCACCAGTTTGACGGCCTTGCCGAAGGCGGCGCGATCGCGGGCACCGAAGCTCTGGCCGCAGAGCTGCTCGGCGGCGTTGGCGAGGCCGTCGAGAAAGAACGAGCCGATCATCAGGAAGTTGTACAGCACCGCGTTGGCGGCCAGCGTGAGGTCGCCGGCCTGCGCGCTCTGCGCGGTGAAGAACAGGAACGCCGCTATCAGCGCCGCGGTCCGGATCAGGATGTCGCGGTTGACCACCAGCATCCGCGACAACCGGGTACGGTCGAACAGCAGATGCCGCGGCACGCCGATCCGGCCGCCGAGGATCGACCAGGCGATGCTCAGCCCGGCGATCAGGCCGCAACCTTCGGCGATCACGGTGGCGATCGCGGCTCCGGCGATGCCCTTGCCGATCCCGAGCACCAGCAACAGCGTGAAGCCGATATTGATCAGGTTGATGCCGACCTGGATCGCCAGCGCCAGCCGCGGCCGCGCCTGGCCGATCAGCCAGCCGAGCACGACGTAGTTGCCCATGATCATCGGCGCCGACCACAGCCGGATGAAGAAATATTCGCGCGCCGCGGTGGTGACAGCTTCGCTGCCGCCCATCAGGCGGAAGATCGCCGCCGCCAGCGGGACCTGCAGTGCGATCAGGATGAGCCCGATGGCGCCGCCGAGCAGCAGCGCGCGCAAGCCCACGGCGCGGACCTCGTCGCGGTCGCCGGCGCCCAGCGCCTGCGCGGTGAACGCCACCGTCGCCATCCGCAGGAAGCCGAACAGCCAGAACAGGCAGTCGAACGCCGCCGACGCCAAAGCGACGCCGCCAAGCAGATGCGGATCGCCGAGCCGCCCAATCGCGGCGGTGGAGACGATGCCCAGGAGCGGCGTGGTAAGATTGGCCAGCATCGCCGGACCGGCGATGGCGAACACCCGCCGGTGGCTGACGTTGGCGCCCGACGACAAGCGACCGGTCTCGTTAAGCGCGCGGCGCGCCGAACAGTCGCGACAACAGCCAGATCGGAATCACCACCACGGCGCCGAGCAGGAAGTAGCGCCACAGCCCGTTGATGGCATCGAAACCGAGTTCCCAGACCCGGATGAACAGCAGCCGGATGCTGGTAATGATATTCCAGGGATCGAAGCCGATCGCCGCCAGCACCACGCCGACCAACAGCGACATCAGCGCCAGCCGAAACGCCACCGCGAGCGGCGAGCCGCCGAGAAACCGCGTCAACCCGTCGTCGCGCGCCGGCAAATCCCTCGTGTCGTTTGGCATCGATCCTCCCGCGCGCAGATGAACCCGCGCATCATAACAAGAGACACGCAAATGGGGAACCGACGCGGCCCCGTCAATGGCCGGACGCCGCGGCGGGCGGAATTGCGGCCTCCGCGGTCAATAGCCGTTGCAGCGTCTCCAGGCGATCGGCGTCGCGCGGCGGCTTGTCCCAGCGCAGCCGGCTGATCCGCGGAAACCGCATCGCCACCCCGGATTTGTGCCGCGGCGAGCGCGCCAAGCCCTCGAACGCCACTTCCAGCACCAGGCCTTGATCGGGCTCGTGCACCACATGGCGGACCGGGCCGAATTTCTCGGTGGTGTTGCGGCGGACGAAGCGGTCGATCTGCAGCAACTCTTCGTCGGTGAACCCGAAATACGCCTTGCCGACCGGCACCAGCACGTCGCCGCCTTCGCCGCTCGTCCACACCCCGAAGGTATAGTCGGAATAATACGACGAGCGCTTGCCATGGCCGCGCTGCGCATACATCAGCACCGCGTCGATGACGTGCGGGTCGTGCTTCCACTTCCACCATTGCCCCTTCGGCCGGCCCGGCAGATACGGCGCGTCGCGGCGCTTCAGCATCACGCCCTCGACCGCGGCGGCGTCGAGACCGGCTCCGGCGTTGGCCGGAGCTTGGCGCGCCGCGGTGAGCGCCTGCCAATCGGCGAACGGGATCGTCGCCGACAGGTCGATGCGCCGATCGTTCAATTCGGCGATAAAGCATTCGAGCCTCGCGCGACGCTGTTCGAACGGCAGCGTGCGCAGATCCACCTCGCCGTCGCCGAGCAGGTCGTAGGCGCGGAGGTGGATCGGATAGTCCTTCAAGAGCTTCGGCGTCACGCTCTTGCGGTTGAGCCGCTGCTGCAGCACGTTAAACGACTGCACGCGGTTTTCGCGCAAGACCAGAAGTTCACCGTCGATCGCGCCGGGCCGCCGCAGCGACGGCAACAGATCCGGAAAGCTCTGGGAGATGTCCTCGCCAGTCCGCGAATACAGCCGCGAGATGAGGTGGCCGTGTTGGTCACGACCGCTGACCGCCTGAACCCGGATGCCATCCCATTTCCATTCGGCGATGTAATCGGCGGCGTCGAGCGTGTTGAAGTCGGCGTCCTCAATGGCATGGGCCAGCATCACCGGCCGAAACGGCGCCGGATCGGCATTGATCGGTTTTTCGGCGCGGCCTTCCAGCCAGGCGAACAATTCGAGATAGGGCGGCGCGAGCCCCGGCCAGATCAGTTCGAGGTCGTGCGGATCCTTGTTACCGAGGGCTGCGGCCGCGGTCTTCGCCAGCCGCGCCGAGATGCCGATCCGCAGACTGCCGGTGACGAGCTTCAAGATAGCCCAGCGCCCGGTCTCGTCGAGTTCGTCGAGCCAGCGCGCCAACTGCGCCGGCAGTTCAGCCTTGCCGAGCGTCGCGAGGGTCGTGACGACTTCGGTCAGCGTCGGCGTCGGGTCATTGCGCGCGCTAAGTGCACGGCCTGCTCCCTCCCCCTTGCGGGGAGGGAAGACGGACACGTCGCGTTGCGGAGGGGAGAAGGACGTGGGCCACATCAGCGCCACGGTTTCCGACAGATCGCCGACGTAATCGTAGGACAATGCGAACAGCACCGGGTCGGTCCGCGCGGCGATCAGTTCGCGGATCAGCCCCGACTTGGCGTGCTTGAACGACAGCGCCCCGGTCAGCGCCGCCAACGCGTAGCCGCGGTCGGGATCTTCGGTGCCGTGCAGATAGCTGGTGATCAACCGCAGCTTGGCGTTGCGGCCGGGCTCATAGGCGAGGCGATCGAGCAGTTCGGCGAAGCGGTTCATGCCTCGACGTCCTCGCTCGCGGCCAAAGCCGCGTCGCCGTCCTCGTCGCCATAGCCGACCAGATCGAGCGGCCGCGCCCGCAAGCCCTGCGTCGTGCACCAATGCACCAGCGCGTCTTCCTGGCCGTGGGTGACCCAGATCTCGCCGGCGCCGGTGGCCTTGATGGTCGAGGTCAGGCCGTCCCAATCGGCGTGGTCGGAAATCACCAGCGGCAACTCCACGCCGCGCTGCCTTGCCCGCGCGCGGACCCGCATCCAGCCCGAGGCGAACGCGGTGACCGGATCGGGAAAGCGCCGCGTCCAGATATCCGAGGTGGCAGATGGCGGCGCCAGCGTAATCGTGCCGGCGAGATCGGCCTTCTTCACACCCTTGACCGCGCGTAGCTCGCCGAGCGCCACGCCGCGAAGGGCGTAGTAGTTGGTGATCTTCTCCATCGCGCCGTGCAGATAGATCGGCGCATCAAAGCCGGCCTGGCGAAGCAGCGCTATCACCCGTTGCGCCTTGCCGAGCGAGTAAGCGCCGACCAGATGCGCGCGCTCCGGAAACAGCTTCACCGACGCCAACAACTTGGCGACTTCGTCGGCCGCGTTGCCATGGCGGAACACCGGCAGTCCGAAAGTCGCCTCGGTGATGAACACGTCACAGGGAACCAGCTCGAACGGCGCGCAGGTCGGGTCAGTCGCATCCTTGTAGTCGCCCGACGCCACGATGCGAGTGCCGCCGCAAGCGACCGCGATCTGCGCCGATCCCAGCACATGACCGGCCGGATGAAACGTCACCGTGACCTCGCCGAGCCGAAGTTCCTCGCCGTATCCGATCGCCTGCGCGGAGCCGGCGAAATTCTCGCCATAGCGCAGCCGCATCATGTCGAGGGTTTCTCGCGTCGCCAGCACCGCGCCGTGACCGGGGCGCGCATGATCGGAATGGCCGTGGGTGATCACCGCGCGCTCGACCGGCCGCACCGGGTCGATGTGGAAACCGCCGGGCTTGCAGCACAATCCGGCGGCGACCGGCAGCAGGATGTCTTGTGGACGCATCGTGCCTATATAAGTCATCATCGGAGTCATTCGAGTGCCGCGCCCTGCGCCGCACTTGCGAATGCCCGGTTCGACCACCGGTTCCAAAAATGCCAGCACGCCTGTTCATGTCATCGGGCGATATGCTCGCCGATCGGCGGTTCGATTTCGCGCGCGATCTGCAAGTCCAAGGCGATCTGGTGGCGGCCGAGGATCTATTGGTCCAGGTGGCTAGCCTGGCGCCGGGTTTCGCCACCGCGTGGTTCGCGTTGGGCGAAGTCCGCGAACAACTCGGCGACCGCGACGGCGCGGTGATCGCGTTCCGCAATGCGCAGATGACCGATCCCGACGACCGCAACGGCGCGGCGCTGCGGCTGATGCGGCTGGATGCCGCCGACCTCGCGGCGATGCCGCCGGGCTATGTCCGCGCGCTGTTCGATCAATACGCCCCGAACTTCGAGGCCGCGGTGCTGGACGATCTCGGCTATCGCGGACCGGCGCTGCTGCGCCAGGCGATCCTTGCGGTGCGCGCCGCGGCGGATCGACCGGCGTGGTTCGATCACGGCCTCGACCTCGGCTGCGGCACCGGGCTCGCTGCCTTGGCTTTGGCGCCTTATGTCGGCGAGATGATCGGTTTCGACCTATCGCCGCGCATGGTGGAGCGCGCCCGCGCCACCAAGCGCTACGCCCAGGTGGAGGAAGCGGAGGTGGTCGATGCGCTGCGCGACCGGCCGACCGCCAGCGCCGATTTGATCCTTGCCGCCGATGTCGTCGGCTATCTTTGCGACGTCAACCCGCTGCTGATCGAAGCCGCGCGGGTGCTGGCGCCGGATGGATTGCTGGCGCTGACGGCGGAAACCCATGACAGCGACGGCGTCGTGCTCGGCGCCGGGCTGCGCTACGCCCATGGCGCGCGCTATCTGCAGAGCGCCATGGCGGCCGCGGGCCTGGTCGTAAAGCACCTGGAGCAGGCGTCGGCGCGCAGCGAAGCCGGCGTGCCGGTGCCGGGGCTGGTGATCGTCGCGGCGCAGCCATAGAGGCTCTTCGAGTTGGCGTGACGAGCTTCAAAAGTTCCAGGCCGTCATTCCGGGGCCCGAGCGGCGTGAGCTGCGCGTGAGCCTGAGAGCCAGTACTCACCGCTCTGGAATACTGGATTCCGGGTTCGCTCGGCCTGCGGCCTCGCGCCCCGGAATGACGACTGTATTTTGCCTTGGATGCTTTCATCCCAAACGGAGATGCTGGCGCGCGCTCCGCCGACCGCCGCTTACAAACAAAAACCCCGGCCGCGAGGCCGGGGTTTTGCAGATCAGTTCGTCGCTGCGATCAGTAACTGACGAGCGGTTAGTTCACGCTCAGTACTTGGCGACCACCGGCGAATTGAAGTGATAGTTGATGCCGGTTCGGAAGATGTGTTCGGTGACCTTGATGGTGTTGGGCGCCAAGCCGCCGGCAAAGTCGCTGGTGGTCGAACCGAGGTCGACATAGAGATATTCGGTCTTCGAGGTCCAGTTCGGACCGACCAGGCCGAGCAGCGTGAACGGGGTTTCGATGCCCGCGCCGGCGGTCCAGCCGCTCGCGGTCTTCGAGATCGTCTCGCTGCCGGTGCCCGCCGTGATGGTGGTCTTGACGTTGCCGTAGGCGTAACCGCCGGTGCCGTAGAACAGCGTCGAGCCGAGCGAGTAGCCGAGCCGGCCGCGCACGGTGCCGAACCAGGGCAGCTTGGCGTCGTAGGCGGCAAGGCCGAACAACACCGCGGTGTCGTTGTCACGCTGGGTCGAACCCTGGAAGTCGGCTTCGAGGCCGTACACCCAGTTCGAGGCCTGCCAGTTGTAGCCGACCTGGCCGCCGCCGGCGAAGCCGTCGAGCCCGAGGTTGAACTGTTCGCTGAAGGGACCGATGGAAGCGGTGGTGCGGTTGCGCGCGAAGGCGCTGCCGAAATTGCCGCCCAGATAGAAGCCGGTCCAGTTCGCGACCGGCGCCGGCGCGTACAGCCCGTTGCCGCCGATGCGATAGTTCAGGCCGACGCGGAAGATGTTCTCACGCACGCTGGTCTGCAGGGTCTGGCCGAGGAAGCTGTCGGTCTTGTTGCCAAGATCGAGGTGGAGATATTCGATCTTGCCGGTCCAGTTCCCGCCCAGCGCCGCTTCGACGCCGCTGCCGATGGTCCAGCCTGTCAGTGTGCGCTTGCCGCTGTCGAACGCGGTGAAGCCGCCCTCGGTGACGGTGGTCCGCACGTCGCCGGCCGCGAAACCGCCGGTGAAGTAGTTCAGCACCGGACCGCGGGCGATACCGATGCGGCCGCGGGCGGTGGCGAACCAATCGAGCTTCTGGCTGTAATTCACCGGACCCGACAGTGTGGTGCGGGTGTCGCTGAGGTCGGCGCCCTGGAAATCGCCTTCGAGGCCGATCACCAGCGGGCCAAACAGCGAATTGGTCTGGTAGTTGTAGCCGATCTGGCCGCCACCCAGCGCGCCGAACGGCTGCAGATAGGTGGTGCTGGTCAGGCCGGGAGCGAAGTTCTGGATCGCGCGGTCGCGGCCGAGGCCGGCGCCGGCGTTGACGCCGACGTAGAAGCCGGTCCAGTCGTACACCGCAACGATCGGCGCTTTGTAATACGGGGCCTTGGTGGCCAGGTCGGCTGCTTGGGCACTCACGGCCGTTCCGATAAGCGCGACGCCGGCGAGAATACGTTTCATGGTCCACCCCAATTGAATTGAACTCGAAGCCTAGCGGACCACCCCGCCGCTGTCTGTGCCCGCACAGCCACACCGTTCAGGAATCCGACATAAGGGACTGATCAGGCGCGAGGAATCAGGTCCCAGCGATACCGGCAGCCGGGTTGTGGCGGCCGATCTCGATGCAGAATCGAGCGAATCGATTCGCGCGAGCCGCGAATCACCCAGCAAGCTCAACCATATCCGCCGAATCGGTATCGCCGCCCCCGCAGGCCCTCGCGGCGCCCTCGACCTGGATGGCGCGAATGCCTAGCTTCGAAAGGTGCCGCCCGATGACCCCGTTGTCCCTCTCGATGCGCTGCCCGAGCGGTTCCAGCAATGGTTCGCGGCGCGTGGCTGGTCGCCGCGCCAGCACCAGCTGGCACTGCTGGCGAAGGCCCGCGCGCAGCGGTCCGCCCTGTTGATCGCTCCGACCGGCGCCGGCAAAACCCTGGCGGGGTTTCTGCCGACGCTGGTGGAGTTGAGCCCGGGCTTGCTCCGCGACATGCGCGCTCCGCTCCCCCCGCGAAGCGGGGGGGAGGGGTCGGGGGTGGGGGGTATCGCCGCGGATGCCGCGCGCGCGGTGAGGCCGATGCCCCCCACCCCCGACCCCTCCCCACCACGCGCTGCGCGCGCGGGGGGAGGGGAGACGGCTGCTTCTGAACTGACCGCATCGATCTCCCTCGGCCGCGGCGTCACCCGTAGCAGAGGCCTCCACACCCTCTACATCTCGCCGTTGAAGGCGCTGGCAGTCGATATCGCGCGCAATCTCGAGGCGCCGATCGCGCAGATGAATCTACCGATCAAGGTCGAGACCCGCACCGGCGACACCCCGGTGTCGCGCCGCGGCCGGCAGCGCAAATATCCGCCGGACATCTTGTTGACCACGCCGGAGCAGTTGGCGTTGCTGCTCGCCTCCGACGACGCGCCGTTTCTGTTCGGCTCGCTCAGGCGCATCGTGCTCGACGAATTGCACGCGCTGGTGACCTCGAAGCGCGGCGATCTGTTGTCGCTCGGACTCGCCCGGCTGTGGCGGATCGCGCCGCAGCTGCGCGCCATCGGGCTGTCGGCGACGGTGGCCGAGCCGGAGCAGCTGGCCCGCTTTCTGGTGCCGCAGCCGCCTGGCGAAACCTCCGCCGCCGACATCGTGGTCGCCGGCGGCGCGGCGCAGCCGATCGTCGAGATGCTCGACAGCAAGGAGCGGCTGCCCTGGGCCGGGCATTCGGCGCGCCACGCGCTGCCGGAGATCTACGATCTGATCAGGCGCAACACCACCACGCTGGTGTTCGTCAACACCCGCAGCCAGGCCGAGATGCTGTTCCAGGAACTCTGGCGCATGAACGACGACAATCTGGCGATCGCGCTGCATCACGGCTCGCTCGACGTCGCGCAGCGCCGCAAGGTCGAGGACGCGATGTCGGCCGGCAAATTGCGCGGCGTGGTCTGCACCTCGTCGCTCGATCTCGGCGTCGACTGGGGCGACGTCGATCTGGTGATCAATGTCGGCGCGCCGAAAGGATCCTCGCGGCTGATGCAGCGGATCGGCCGCGCCAATCACCGCCTGAACGAAGCCTCGCGCGCGGTGCTGGTGCCGGCCAATCGCTTCGAAGTGCTGGAATGCCGGGTGGCGATCGACGCCGTCGCGGAGAACGCGCAGGACACCCCGCCGCTGCGCCTGGGCGCGCTCGACGTGCTGGCGCAGCACGTGCTCGGCTGCGCCTGCGGCGCGCCGTTTGCCGCCGACGAACTGTATGAAGAAGTGCGGACCGCCGCGCCCTATGCCGACCTCACGCGAGCGGATTTCGACGACACCATCGATTTTGTAGCCTGCGGCGGCTACGCGCTGAAGGTCTACGAGCGCTTCGCCCGCATCAAGCAGGACAAGGCCGGGCAATGGCGCGTCACCAACCCGCGGGTGCGGCAGATGTATCGCCTCAACGTCGGCACCATCGTCGAGGACACCATGCTGAAGGTGAAGCTGGTGCGCTCGTCGCGCGACGGCGGCGGCCACACCGGCGCGCTCGGCCGCGGCGGCCGGATGCTCGGCCAGATTGAGGAGTATTTCATCGAGCAATTGCTGATCGGCGACACCTTCGTGTTCGGCGGCGAGGTGGTGCGCTACGAGTCGCTGGTCGAGGACGTGGCCTATGTGTCCCGCGCCCACGACAAGGACGCCCGCGTGCCGTCCTACATGGGCGGCAAGTTTCCGCTCTCGACTTATCTGGCCGAACGGGTCCGCAAGCTGCTCGCCGACCAGCGCGCCTGGAGCACCCTGCCCGATCAGGTGCGCGACTGGCTGTCGCTGCAGGCCTCGCTGTCGCTGGTGCCGGGCACGCGTGAACTGGTGGTGGAAACCTTCCCGCGCGCCAACAAGCTCTATCTGGTGTGCTACCCGTTCGAGGGCCGGCTCGCGCATCAGACGCTAGGCATGCTGCTGACCCGCCGCTTGGAACGCAGTCGCGCGAAACCACTCGGCTTCGTCGCCAATGAATATGCGCTGGCGGTGTGGTGCCTCGGCGACCTATCGCAGATGGTGCGCCGTGGCGAACTCGATCTCGACGCGCTGTTCGATCCCGACATGCTCGGCGACGATCTCGAAGCCTGGCTTGCGGAATCCGCGTTGATGAAGCGCACCTTCCGCAGTTGCGCGGTGATCTCCGGGCTGATCCCGCGGCGCTTCACCGGCGAGGAAAAGAGCAAGCGGCAGGTGCTGTTCTCCACCGATCTGGTCTACGACGTGCTGCGCAAGCATCAGCCGGATCATCTGCTCTTACGGGCGGCGCGCGCCGATGCGGCCACCGGCCTGCTCGATATCCGCCGGCTCGGTGATATGCTCCAGCGCATCAAGGGCCGCATCGTCCACAAGGAACTCGACCGGGTGTCGCCGCTGGCGGTGCCGGTGATGCTGGAAATCGGCCGCGAAGCGGTGTACGGCGAAGCTTCCGACGAACTGCTGGCCGAAGCCGCCGAGGATCTGGTGCGCGAGGCGATGGGTGATTGAGGATCGAATGGCGTGGCTCGACTCTCGCGACATCGGCGGCCTTCTCCCTCCCCCCTTGCGGGGGAGGGTCGGGGTGGGGGGTGCCCCGGGCACGTCATTCAATTGAAAAGGCGGACCGCTTGGCCCCCCATCCCCGACCCCTCCCCGCAAGGGGGAGGGGAGCAGACCGTGATCGTTGCCGGCGTCACGCTGCTCGCCGACCTCTCCGGTGCGTTGTACTGGGAAGCCGAGCGGCTGCTGATCGTCTCCGACCTGCATCTGGAAAAAGGCTCGAGCTTCGCGATGCGCGGCGTGATGCTGCCGCCCTACGACACCATCGCCACGCTGGGCCGGCTCGGCGCGGTGATCGCGCGCTACGCTCCGAAGACGGTGATCGCGCTCGGCGACAGCTTTCACGATCGCGATGCGCATGATCGATTGTCGGACGCCAACCGCGAGATCCTCGGGGCATTGCAGGCGCGCCGTGACTGGATCTGGATCGCGGGCAATCACGACCCGGCATTGCCGAGCGATCTCGGCGGCGCGATCGCTAACGAAGTGGCGGTCGGCGCGGTCGTATTCCGCCATGAGCCGACCGGCGCGATCGGCGAAATCGCCGGCCATCTGCATCCGAAGGCGCGGGTTTCCACGCGCGGCCGGGCGATGGAGCGGCGCTGCTTTGCCTGCGACGGCCGACGCATGGTGATGCCGGCGTTCGGCGCCTATGCGGGCGGTCTCAACATCCGCCACGAGGCGTTCGCGAAAATCTTCACCCCGCAGGGCTTCGTCGCGCATCTGCTGGGCGATCGCCGGCTGCACGCCATCGCCGCGTCGCGCTGCTGCTGAGGTTTTTCTCGTCATTCCGGGGCGCGAGCCCTGGCGAGCGAACCCGGAATGACGGGGCTTATCACTTAGCGGGCGTGTCACTTCGAGTCTTTTTGCTTGAGCGGCATGTCGTCTGAATTCACGCCGCCTTGGCCTGAATGGCGTCGCAGAATTCGGCGAGGCGGTCGGCCAGCCGCAGCGTCGCCGGGCTGGCGTCGGGGCTGGCGACCAGCGCCAGTTCGGTGCTGTCGATCGGGGCGAAGCCGTCCTTGGCGGTCAGCCGGCGATGGTCGGGCTGGATCGCGATCGCCGGCAGGATGCTGAGGCCGAGGCCGGCGGCGACCGCGGCCTGAATCCCGGCAAGGTTGGCGCTGCAATAGGCCATGTGCCAGCGCCGCCCGGCGCTTTCGATGGCGTGGATCGCGCGGGCGCGATACAGGCATCCGGTCGGAAAGAAGATCAGCGGCAGCGACGCCGCGTTGGCGTCGCAGGGATGGCTGCCGCTGGTGATCCAGTGCAGCCGCTCCGGCCACACCGCGATGGCGTCGCGGCCCTCGGCGGCGCGCTTGAGCAGCGCCAGATCGAGGTCGCCGCGCTCCAGGTCGCGCTTGAGATCGACGCTCTGGGCGGCGCGGACGTCGAGTCGCAGCCCGGGCCGCGAGCGGGCAAAGCTCGCCAGCAATTTGGTCAGCCGGTAGGCGGCGAAATCCTCCGGAATGCCGAGCCGTACCGCGCCCTCGCCATTCGGCCGCGCCACCACGTCACGGGCTTCCTCCGCCAGCGACAACAGCCGCCGCGCATAGGACAATAGCCGCTCGCCAGATTCGGTCGGGGTGACGTCCTTGCCGGTCCGGTTCAGCAGCGCCTGGCCGAGGTCATCCTCCAGCCGTTTGATCTGCTGGCTCACGGTCGACTGGGTGCGATGCACGCGGGCGCCGGCGCGGGTGAATCCGCCGGCGTCGACCACCGCGACGAAGCTGCGCAGCAATTCCAGATCGAGCATGGCGCGCCCTATTCGATTTTCCACTGAACTGGATTTTATCATTTAATTTCCGAATGGCAATCGGACGCCTTAGCTTTGCCGCAAGGAGAAAACGCCCATGTCGCTTGCGCCGCCGCTCGACGTTTCCCGCCCTCGCCTCGTGCCGTTGCCGCTCATCATCGCGGCGTTCTGCGTGCTGTGGAGTTTCGCCTTCGTCGCCGGCAAGGTCGCGGTCACCGATTGTCCGCCGTTGATCCTGCTGGCGGCGCGGTTTTCGCTGGCGGGCATTTTGATCCTGGGATTTTCGCTGCTGCGCGGCGAAGCCTGGACGCTATCGTGGCGCGACGTCGCGGTCTGCGCCGTGCTCGGCATCGCCAACAACGCGCTGTATCTCGGGCTCGGCTACACCGGATTGCAGAACACCTCGGCCGGGCTCGGCGGGCTGATCGTCAGTTCCAATCCGGTGTTCACCGCGGTGCTGGCGGCGCTGTTGCTCAATGAGCCGCTGACCTGGCGCAAGGTCGCGGGGCTGCTGCTCGGCATCGTCGGCGTCGGCTTCATCGTCTCGCATCGGATGGCGATCGGCACCGACAGCCTGCGCGGCATCCTGTTCACGTTCGCCGCGTTGGCCTCGATCGTCAGCGGCACCATTCTGTTCAAGCTGTTGGCGCCGAAGGGCAGCCTGTGGATCGGCAACGGCATCCAGAATATCGCCGGCGGCCTCGTGCTGATTCCCTTCGCCGCCACGCTGGCGAACGTCGGCGACATCGTGCCCAGCGCGCGTCTGTTCTGGGCGTTCGGCTTTCTGGTGCTGGGCGGATCGATCTTCGCGTATTTCCTCTGGTTTCACCTGCTGCATGTCTGCGGCGCCAGCGCGGCGAGCGCCTGGCATTTCGTGATGCCGCCGTTGGCGATGCTGTTCGCCTGGATCGTGCTCGGCGAACATCTGGATGCCCGCGACCTGTTGGGAATCATCCCGGTCGCGCTCGGAATTTATCTGGTGACCCGGCCGGCGGCCGGGCCGGTAACCGCAGTGAAAACCGCACCTGCGGAATAGGAGAGGTCAATGTCGTTACGTATCACGCTGGTCGGCGGCCCCACTGCGCTGATCGAAATCGATGGCTTTCGGCTGTTGACCGATCCGACCTTCGATGCGCCGGGAGACTATCCGCTGCCGCATGTCACGCTGCAAAAGCTGACCGGCCCGGCGCTCAGTGCCGATGCGATCGGTCCGGTCGATGCCGTGCTGCTCAGCCACGATCAGCACGCCGACAATCTCGATCATGCCGGCAAGGCATTTCTGAAAAGTGCCAAGCGCGTGCTGACCACGGAGATCGCCGCGCAACGCCTCGGCAGCCACGCCGAAGGCCTCGCGCCGTGGGCTACGACTGAACTGACGGCCCCGGACGGCCGCGCGCTGACCGTCACCGCGACGCCGGCGCGCCACGGCCCGGCCGGGATCGAGCCGTTCGCCGGCGACGTGATCGGCTTTGTCGTCGGCCCGAAATCGCCCGGCAGCCGCTCGATCTACGTCACCGGCGACACCGTCTGGTACGACGGCACGGCCGAAGTGGCGCGCCGCTTCGAGGCGTCCGTGGTGCTGCCGTTCGCCGGCGCGGCGCAGACTCGCGGCCCATTCCATCTCACGATGGATACCAACGACGCGATCGAGACGGCGCGCGCCTTTCCGGACGCGGTGATCGTGCCGCTGCATGCCGAGGGCTGGGCGCATTTCCGGCAGAACCAGAGCGATCTGAAGGTCTCGTTCGACACGCTCGGCTTTGGTGGGCGGTTGATCATCCTCGAGCCCGGCGTGGCGACCGAGATCCTTGGTTCCTGACGCGGAACCATCCTGCCCGCGCTACGTTTGCTTCGCTGCAGGAATGCAGGATCGCGATGACCGATCAGATCAAGACCGATCTCAAGGCTTCGTGTCCCGGACGCGATGCCGCGCCCTTGGCGCGACGTCGCGAGCCGGGACCGTTCCAGGTGCCGCGTTCCGTAACGGCCCCGGCTCCGCAGTGCACCACGCCGCAAGCGCGGCGCGATGCGCTGCGTCCGGGGCACGCAAATCTTTGCCTCAATCCCTGCGAAACACCACCGAGGCCATCCAGCCGGTCAACAGCGCCATCAGCGCGGTGACCAGGCCATAGGCGAGGCCATTCTGCCGCGCGGTGGAGGCGACGAATTGCTCGAAGCCGACTTTGACGATTTCGAACGAGGTGTCGGTCTTGGTGACCAAGGCGCCGCCGGCGAACACCTTGATCTCGACCTGATAGGACCCGATCGGCACTTCGGCCGGCAGCGGAATCCCGGTGCGGAACAAGGTCGGCGTCAAGAAGGTCACCGCCGACGTTTCCTCGCGGTACAGCCCGTGTTCGGAGCGCAGCCGGACGAACGCGCTGCGGAAGGCATCGTTCGGCACCACGTCGGCGAAGTCCGGGCCGACTCGTTGGGTCAACAGGATGTTGTTGAGCCCGAGCTGCTGGCGGCGCAGCACCTCCGGCGAGGCGATCGCCTCCAGCGGCTTGTTGGCGAACACCGCCAGATAGCTCGGCACCATCAGGAACTGGCGGGAGTCGGCATTGACCCAGATCCCCAGCTTGCGCTCCTTGCGCCGCGTCACCATGTCGGCGCGCGGCCCGCGCACCGTCACCACCAGATCATAGGCGGTGCGCTCGGCCGGGGTCTCGGCGTCCTTCTCGATCGAGCCGAACAGCACCAGTTCGCCGCCGGAATAACTCGGCGTCACGGTGATGCGGGTGTTGGAAATCGAGACGATCAATTGTTCGGCTCGCGCGCTGCCGATGCCGGCCGCGGCGAGCAGCAGGCCAAGCCCGATCAGCGCCGCGCGCGCCCGTGTCAAGCGCTGCCCCCGGTCTCGCGGATGGTGAACAGATCCTGCGGCTGGATTCCGAGTTCGATCGCGAACCGCACCCCGACCGCCAAAATCAACAGCCCGAGCAACAGCCGCAATTGTTCGCCGCGGATGCGCTGTCCGGCGCGGGCGCCGAACTGCGCGCCGGTGACGCCGCCGATCATCAGAATCAGCGCCAGCACGGCGTCGACCAGGTGGTTGGTGACGGCGTGCAGCACGGTGGCGATCAGCATGGTGAACAGCGTCAGCACCATCGAGGTGCCGATCACCGTCGAGGTCGGCACCCGCAACAGATAGATCAGGATCGGCACCAGGATGAAGCCGCCGCCGACCCCCATCACCGCGCCGATGAAGCCGATCACCAGCCCGATCACCACCACCGGGATCACCGACAGATACATTTTGGAGCGCTTGAACCGCATCTTCAGCGGCAGCGCGTGGATCCAGTTGCGGTTGCCGGAGCGTTTCGGCTGGACGATGTCGCCGCGGCGCGTGCGCAGGATGGCGCGAAGACCTTCCCACACCATCAGCCCGCCGACCGCGGTCAACAGCACCACGTAGGACAGCGCGATCACTAGATCGAGCTGGCCGAGCGAGCGCATCAAGGTGAAGAACCAGACCCCGAGCGCGGTGCCGATCAGGCCGCCGCAGAGCAACACCAGCGCCAGCGCCGGATCGATGGCGCGACGCCGCCAATACGACAGCGCGCCGGACAGCGACGACGCCGCCATGTGGCTGGTCACCGAGGCGACCGCCACCGCCGGCGCGATGCCGATGAAGATCAACAGCGGCGTCATCAAAAATCCGCCGCCGATCCCGAACATGCCCGAGACGAATCCCACGGCCGCGCCCATCGCCAGGATGAGCAGAACATTGACGGGAATGTCGGCGATCGGAAGATATAGCTGCACGCGTGTTCGCTTCGGACAGAGGTGGCTGACGCGATTATTCGCTGCGTCTTTGCATATCCGAAATCGGCGCCGGCGGTACTAAAGAATGCGCGACCGGCGGCGGTTTTCCGGCCCCGCCGGTCATGCATTGGTCAAGTTGGTGAATTATTCAGATTAACGCGATGGTCGGCGAAACCCAGCGCGGACCCGGTCGGCGCGCGTGACGACCCGCGCCCTGGCTCACCGCGACTCGAAGGACCGGCCGGAATAACGCTCCGCCATGTACCTGCCCGGAGAGGTGCCGAGCGTCTTGCGGAACATCGTGACGAAGCTCGGCACGCTCTCATAGCCGAGGTCGGCGGCGACCTGCTGGATCGACGCGCCGCCGGCGAGCCACTGCACCGCGAGCATCACGCCGAGTTGCTGGCGCCAACGTCCGAAGCTCATCCCGGTTTCGCGGCTGATCAGCCGCACCAGCGTCCGCTCGCTGAGGCCGGCGCGCTGCGCCCAGCCCTCCAGCGAGCCGCGTTCCGCGGGCGCGGCCATCATCAGATCGACCAAGGCACACAGCCGCGCGTCGGTCGGCATCGGCAGGTGCAGGTCTTCGACCTGCGCGGTCGCGATCTCGTCGAGCAGCACCGCCATCAGCCGGGAATTGGCGCCGCCCTCGTCGTAGAATAGCGGCAAGCGGGCGGCGCGGAACAGCAATTCGCGTAGCAGCGGGGTCACGGCGACCGTGCAGCAGCGTTGCGGCAGGCCGGTGTCGAAGCCGGCCGCGACGAACGCGCTATAGCCTTCGAGCGAGCCGGTCGCCTTGATGGCGTGCAGCGCGCGGCTTGGGATCCAGACCGCGCTGCGCGGTGGGACGATCCACAATCCGCCCTCCACTTGGCAACTGAGCGCGCCGCGCTGCACCAGCATGATCTGACCCTTGGCATGGCGATGCGCGTCGAGCTCGAACGTGACGATTTTGTTCGACGCCATGCCGTAGGTGACGACCGGGCGCGCGACCTCGTCGGGCTCGATCCAGTCGGAGGCAACGGAGCTGTCGGTGAGAATGGGCATCGTTCGATCTACCACACGGCCTGGCGCAAATGGATAACAATCTGTCTCGGCTTCGTAATGACGCCAACGCGGCCTCCCTTTACTGACACGGACGGCCGAGGCCGAAACGGTCTCGCACCACCGAAAGGGACTTTCATGACATTGCTGAGCAGCACGCGCGTCGCAGCGACGCTCGACAAACTCCACGCAGAGGCCGACGCCGCAGACCGCAACCTGATGACCAAGTTGATGGCGCAGCTTGAGGCTTCCGGTGAAACGCTGAAGGATGCGGCCGCCAAGTTTGTCGACGAGGAGCGGTTGAACTATCGAACGATGTATCGCGGCCACGCCGATCATTTCCTGGCGATTTCTCCGGCCTATGGCCGTTTCATTTACGCGCTCGCACGCGCCCGCAGGGCGACCCGGATCGTCGAGTTCGGCACATCGATGGGGGTCTCGACGATCTATCTTGCGGCTGCGCTTCGCGACAATGGCGGCGGAAAGCTGATCGGCTCCGAGCTCGAACCCACCAAAGTAACGCGGGCGCGGGCTCACCTCGAAGCGGCCGGGCTTGCCGACCTGGTGGAGATCCGCGAGGGCGATGCACTCGACACGCTTGAGGACGTCGGCGGCGAGGTTGATGTTCTATCGATCGATGGCGCGTTTTCGCTGTACCTGCCGGTACTCAAATTGATCGAGCCCCGGCTAACGCCCGGCGCTGTGATCCTCGGCGAGAATGCCTTTGCGCAGGACTATCTCGATTACGTCCGCGCTCCCGCCAATGGTTATTTCTCCCGGTCGCTCGACATCGACGAAGGCCGCGGCAACGAGTTCACCGTGTGGGTCGGCTGACTTTCGAGTGGCCGACGCCGCCGAGTTTGCGGCAGCCGCGGAACGATCGGTGCGTTACCGCGCCGCGCGCTTGGCCGCCGCGGGCCTGGCAGCAGTGCCGGCACCGTCCCAACCACCGGGCGGGCTGGCCACGTTGATCGCGTCGTCCGGCTGCGGCTCCGGCATGAAGGTCTGGATCGCCAATTTGGCGGCCGACAGCGATTGCGGGTCGAGCCGTTTGGCGACATCGTCGCGCTTACGGCCGGCATCGGCGTCACCCTGCGCGGCAGCGAGGCTGAACCATTTGTAGGATTCGGCGAGGTTCTGCTCGACGCCGATGCCGCGCGCATAGAGAATGCCGAGATTGAATTGGCTGTCGGCGACGCCGCGCTCGGCAGCCTTGCGGAACCATTGCGAGGCGCTCTTGTAGTTGGCGCCCTGCGCGCCGCCATCGGCTTCCAGCACCGCGAGATTGTGCATCGCCTTGGCGTTGCCGCGCTCCGCCGCGAGGATGTAGTAGCGTCGCGCGGCGCCGAGATCCTTGTTCACGCTGAGACCCTTTTCATAAAGGGTGCCGATCCGGAAGATCGCCGGCACGATGCCGGCCTGCGCGGCGCGCTCATACCATTTCGCGGCCTCGTCGAAATTCGCCGGCACGGTTTTGCCTTCGGCGTAGCGCACACCGATTTCATAGGCCGCGGCGGGATCGCCTTTCAGCGCAGCGAAGCGCAGTTGCGCTCCGCCGATCGCATCCGGCAGTTTCTCGTTTGCCGGGATCGACACCATGGTCGCCGCACGGCCGCTCGGCGGCGCCGTCGGAATCGCCGGTGGCGGTGTCGGAATCGTGCCGGTGACGTCGGCATCGGCGACGCGGCTGCCGCCCGGCGCGGCCGGCGCCGGGCCGAACAACGATTGCCGGTCGATCGGGGTCGGCGAGGTCATCGACGGGTTGGCCGGTGTGGCAGGCGCCGGTGCGGCGTCGCCGCTGCTGGGCGGCGGCAACGGCGCCGGCTCCGCGCTTTCGATGGCGGCGGGCTGCGACGGGCCGCCGTCGAGCATGGTCATCGCCATTTTGAAGGTGCCGAGCACGATCACCACCACGCTGGCCCCGACCAGCAACGAGCGAATTTTCGAACCCAGCGTCGAGTTGCCACCGCTCGGCGTCGCCGTGCCCGGAGCGCCGGTTTTGCCGCCCGGCTTCGCCGCCGACTTGGCGGCGGATTTGGCGGCGGATTTCGACTTCTCGGTCACCTGGCTCGCGGCTGCGGCGGCCTGCGCGGCGCGGCGTGCCGCGGCGATGAAGTTCGACGAACTAACTTGTTCGCGGGTCGGCGCCGGGATCTCGCTGATCGCGCTTTCCGACGCCGCGATCCGCTCCGACGGTGAGGTCCGTCCCTGCGGGCGGGTGCCGGGCTCTAGCGGATGATCCGGCGGCAGTTCGGGATTGATCGACAGCCGGGACGGAGCACGCGCAGGCGCCTTCTCGGGCGGCGCGGCGACGCTGTCGCGCGCCGGCTTCGGGCTCAAAATATCCTTGATGGTCTTCGCGGCACTCGGCGCCGACGGCTCGGCCGGCGTCGAAACCGGGGCGAATTGACGGGGGGCTGCGTCGAAATGCGCGGCGGCGGGATTCGGCATCTCCGGTCGGGGCGGTACCACGACCGCGGGCGCCGAGGGCGGCGGCGCGGGCTGCGGCGTGATCGGCCGGATTGCTGCGGGCTGCGGCTGCGGCGTCGGAGCCGGCTGCGGCGCGGAGCGCGCGCTGCGTAGATCGCCTTCGATCATCGCCAGCCGGTCGACCACGTGGCCGAGCGTATTGTGCACCGCTTCCAGGGAGTCCTGGGTGTGGCGATCGGCTTGCGACTGCGTCAGCCGCAGATCGGTGATTTCGCGCTTCAGCGTATCGACCAGACCGTTGTCCGGCGACGTGGTGCGGCTGACCGCGGTCAGCGCGGCGAAGGTGTCCTGCTGGCGTTCGAGCTGACGCAGCACGTCCTGCAAGCCTTCTTCGACCCGCCCGAGATTCGGCGAGCGAGCCTCGGCCGAGGCTTCCAGGCGCTCGAGCAGGTAGCTGACCCGCTGCTCGAGATGCGCGAAAGTGGCGGCGCCGTCATTGCCGACCGGCAGATGATCGAGCCGATCGGATAACGCCTGCAGCGCGGTTTCCAGTTGCGCCGAAGGATCGCTTTGCACCGGCCGTTCGCGGTTCTCCAGCGTCGTGGTCAGAGCGGCGATGCGTTGTTCGAGGGCGGCGAAGGAATCGCTGTGGCTGTCGGCCCGGGCGAGCTGGTCGACTTTGGACGACAGCGTGTGGACGTCCTCGCTGAGCCGCGCCAGCGCCTCGTTGGAGGCGACGTTGGAGACGATGGCGCGCAGCGCCGCTATGGCGCCTTCGAGCTGTTGCAGCGTCGAAGGATCGCCGCTCGAGCGGACGATCATGTCGATCTTGCCGCCGAGATTGCGGATCGCCTCGTCGAACCCGGCGAGCTGCTCGGCCGGCGTCAACGAGCGCAGCACGTCACGGATTTCTTCCAGCGCGCGCTCGACCCCGGCCAGCGCACCGCCATCGATGCCGCTGTGCCGGCTCTCGTCGATGCGCTGCGCCAGCGAGCGGATCTCGGTCTCCAGCGATTCGATGGCGCGACGCGGCATCGCTTCGGTGATGGTCTGGCGGATCTCGGCGAGCTCGGTGCGGAAAGCGGCGATCGATTGCTCGATCGCATCAGGACGCTGCAATGCGTCGATCTGGGTAGTGATCTTGTGCAACTGGCGTTCCAGCCCGGACACATCCGGCGCGGCCGGCATCGCGGGCGCGATCGGCGGCGCGGCGCGGCGCGGCATGATCTGGTTGGCGGCGGCGTCGAGCTCGTTCTGCCGCGCGGCGATCTCGGCGATCGCAAAATCCAGCGAGACCGGGCTGAGCGGCGGCGACGAGCGATAGACATCGGCAGCGGCGCGCTCGACCCGGTCGATCTGTGGCTGAGATTGCTGCGGATCGGGGCGTTGAGCGGGCCGTGCGGTAATCTGCGACAACCGGGCATCGAGCCGCGAGATGGCGTCGTTGAGCTGCCGGGCTACGCCGGGCTCGCCGCGGCCGGCCGGCCGCGAAATCTGTTCGATCTGCCGGGTGATGGAATCCAGCCGTTGGTGGATTTCGGCGACCTCCTGGGCATCTTTCTCCGCCAAACCGGGCGATGACTGCCGCACAGTCGCCTGCGATGGGTCCTGCGGCCGAAGCTGCGGCGGAACGTCGCCGACCTGGGCGCTGATCCAGTCGCCGAGCGAAAGGCCGGCCCGGCGCGCGGCGGCTTCGGCCCGCTCGCGCACTGACGGTTCGATCCCCTCGACACTCCACGATACGCGCGAATTCATGCTCTTGTCCGCTTCCGGCACCGGCGCTACCCGCGCCCCGCAGCCCTCTCCGCGCGTCCCATGACGAGACAATCCAATCCGACGCGGGTCGTCTGCCCTCGCATCGACTTTTTCGTGTTAGGGTAAAGAACGAGTTAAAGAGCGACCTTGCGGAGGCAGGAAAGTTAGTAGCGGGAGGAAAATACCGCCTCACGGAAGATCGTCGCCCGCCGGCGCCTGTCAGTTCCCAAGCCGCTGTTTGGACAGGGCAGCCATGTGTATTTCGATTGCTGCGCCGCCTAATTTTCCCTAAACGGGGCTCACCAAAGGCCCCACACGAGAGGACCAGATGCCCAGCTACAAAGCCCCGCTTGAAGACGTCGGGTTCCTGCTCAACGACGTGTTTCAGATCGACCGCTACGACAATCTCCCGGGGTTCAGCGATGCATCGGCCGACGTCCGCGACGCCATCCTGAATGAAGCGGCCAAGCTCAGCGAACAGGTGCTGCTGCCCTTGAACCGGGTCGGCGACAAGGAAGGCTGCACCCGCCACGACGACGGCCGCGTCACCACGCCCACCGGCTTCAAAGAAGCCTACAAGCAGGTCGCCGAAGGCGGCTGGCTCGGCCTGTCGGCGCCCGAAGAATTCGGCGGCCAGGGCCTGCCCTCGACGCTGTCGCATACGGTGGCCGAATTCCTGACCTCCGCCAACATGGCGTTCTCGATGTATCACGGCCTCACCATGGGGGCGACCGCGGCGCTCTTGGTCCATGGCCGGCCCGAGCAGAAGGCGATCTTCATTCCCAAGATGGTGACCGGCGAATGGACCGGCACCATGAACCTGACCGAGCCACAATGCGGCACCGATCTCGGGCTGTTGCGCACCAAGGCGATCAAGCAGGCCGACGGCAGCTACAAGATCACCGGCACCAAGATCTTCATCTCCGCCGGCGAACACGACCTGTCCGAGAACATCATTCATCTGGTGCTGGCGCGGATCGAAGGCGCGCCGGCCGGCATCAAGGGCGTCTCGCTGTTCGTGGTGCCGAAGATCCTGGTCAATGCCGACGGCTCGCTCGGCGGCCGCAATGGCGTCACCTGCGGCGCGATCGAGCACAAGATGGGCATTCACGGCAATGCCACCTGCGTGATGAACTACGACGACGCCACCGGCTGGCTGATCGGCGAAGAGAACAAGGGCATGCAGGGCATGTTCGTGATGATGAACGAGGCCCGGCTCGGCGTCGCGGTGCAGGGCCTCGCGCAATCCGAAGTGGCGTATCAGAACGCCGTGATCTACGCCCAGGAGCGGCTGCAGGGCCGCTCGCTCACCGGGGCGAAAGCCACCGACAAGCCGGCCGATCCGATCATCGTGCATCCCGACATCCGCCGCACGCTGCTCACCATCCGCGCCTTCAACGAAGCCGCGCGCGCCATGGTGGTGTGGACCGCGCTGAAAGGCGACGTCGCGCATCGCTCCGAAGACGCCAAAGAGCGCCAGGCCGCCGACGACCATATGGGCCTGATGACGCCGGTGCTGAAGGGCGTGTTGACCGACGTCGGCTTTGCCAACGCGGTGTCGGCGCAGCAGGTCTGGGGCGGCCACGGTTATATCGCCGACAACGGCATGGAGCAGTTCGTCCGCGACGCCCGTATCGCGATGATCTACGAGGGCGCCAACGGCATTCAGGCGCTCGATCTGGTCGGCCGCAAACTGCCGCGCGACGGCGGCCGCGCGGTGATGGCGTTTTTCGCCGAGGTCGCCGCTTTCGCCAAACAGCACGGCGCCGACGCGGCGATGCAGCCTTTTGTCGCGCCGCTGTCGCGCGCGCTCGGCGATCTGCAGAAGGCCACCACCTGGCTGATGATGAACGCGATGGCGCAGCCCGACAACGCCGGCGCCGGCGCCACCGATTACATGAAGCTGTTTGGCATGGTCGGCTTCGGCTACATGTGGGCGAAGATGGTCAAAGTCGCCCAGGACAAGATTGCCGCCAGCGGCGCCACTCCCTATCTCACCAGCAAGCTCACCACCGGCCGGTTCTTCATGGAGCGGATGCTGCCGGAAACCGCGCTGCATCTGACCCGGATCGAGAGCGGCTGCGGCACCGTCATGGAACTGCCTGCGGAGGCATTCTGATCGAGTGACACCGTCATTGCGAACGCAGCGAAGCAATCCAGGGCCACGAAGTTAGAGCCGGATTGCTTCGTCGCTTCGCTCCTCGCAATGACGACCCAAACTCATTTTTGCAATTGGTCGGGCTCGATCGGGGCTGCGACCGAAACGGGAGAGAACCAATGCCCGAGGCCTTTATCTACGATCACGTTCGCACCCCCCGCGGCCGCGGCAAGCCGGATGGCGCGCTGCATGAGGTGACCGCTCTGGCGCTCGCCACCGTGCCGCTGCAGGCGCTGAAGGAACGCAACAATCTGCAAGTCGACACCGTCGACGACGTAATCCTCGGCGTGGTCGATCCGGTCGGCGAAGCCGGCTCCGACATCGCGCGCTTCGCGGCGCTGAAGGCAGGCTTGGGAGAATCCGTGCCCGGCGTGCAGATCAGCCGGTTCTGCGCCTCGGGTCTCGACGCGGTGAACTTCGCCGCGGCGCAGATCATGAGCGGGCAGCACGAGTTGGTGATCGGCGGCGGCGCCGAATCGATGAGCCGCGTCGGTATCGGCGCCTCGGGTGGCGCCTGGCCGATGGATCCGTCGATGGCGATCCCCTCCTACTTCATGCCGCAGGGCGTCTCCGCCGACCTGATCGCCACCAAATATGGTTTTTCGCGCGATGATGTGGATGCGTACGCGGTGCAGAGCCAGCAGCGCGCCGCGAAATCCTGGGAGGAAGGTCGTTTCGACAACTCCGTGGTGCCGGTCAAGGACATCAACGGCCTCACCATTTTGGCCAAGGACGAGCACATGCGTCCGACCACGACGATGCAGTCGCTCGGGCAATTGCAGCCGTCGTTCGTGCAGATGGGCATGATGGGCGGCTTCGACGCGGTGGCGATCCAGTCGCATCCGGAAATCGAGAAGATCAACTACGTGCATCACGCCGGCAATTCGTCCGGCATCGTCGACGGCGCCGGCGCGGTGCTGCTCGGCAGCAAGGACGCCGGGGCGAAATACGGCCTCAAGGCTCGCGCGAAAATCCGCGCCTTCGTCAATATCGGCTCCGAGCCGGCGATGATGCTGACCGGCCCGGTCGACGTCACCAACAAGCTGTTCGCGCGCTCCGGCATGACCAAGGCCGACATCGATCTGTTCGAACTCAACGAAGCGTTCGCCTCGGTGGTGCTGCGCTTCATCCAGGCGTTCGAGATCGACAACGACAAGATCAACGTCAATGGCGGCGCCATCGCGCTCGGCCATCCGCTCGGCGCCACCGGCGCGATGATCCTCGGCACCGTGCTCGACGAATTGGAGCGCACCGACAAGTCGACCGCGCTGGTGACGCTGTGCATCGGCGGCGGCATGGGCACCGCGACGATCATTGAGCGGGTTTGATACTTTGCAATTGAGGCAGGCTGCGCAACGGCCGCAGCCTGCTCCCTCCCCCCTTGCGGGGGAGGGTTGGGGTGGGGGGTAGCCACGAGCCCTGCCCCCGAGGACCCCCACCCCCGACCCCTCCCCGCAAGGGGGAGGGGGGAAGAAAACAACCGCCGCGCCGCATCGGCTGCTGGCATCGAAGGAGTAAATCCAATGGCCTTCAAGAATTTCACGATCGAGACCGACGCCGACGGCATCGCGCTGCTGACCTGGGACAGTCCCGGCCGTTCGATGAACGTGCTGGACGTCACCAGCATCGAAGAGCTCGGCGCCATCGTCGACCAGACCACCGCCGA
The DNA here is from genome assembly GCF_000013745.1 of Rhodopseudomonas palustris BisB18. Taxonomy (GTDB): domain Bacteria; phylum Pseudomonadota; class Alphaproteobacteria; order Rhizobiales; family Xanthobacteraceae; genus Rhodopseudomonas_A; species Rhodopseudomonas_A palustris_F. The sequence continues at coordinate 806,734 of NC_007925.1, read as the reverse complement.
CGCCGCGGTCAAGGGCGTGGTGATCACCTCCGGCAAGGAGGCGTTCTGCGCCGGCGCCGATCTGGCGATGTTGGAAGCTCTGAACAAGCAGTTTGCCGAGGCCCGCAAGTCCAAAGGCGAAGACGCCGCGCAAAACATGTTGTTCGACGAGAGCCGTAAGCTGTCGCAGATCCTGCGCAAGCTGGAGACTTCCGGCAAGCCGTGGGTCGCGGCGATCAACGGCCTCGCGCTCGGCGGCGGCTTCGAAGTGACGCTGGCCTGCCATCACCGCATCGCCGCCGACAATCCGAAGACCAAACTCGGCCTGCCGGAGATCAAGGTCGGGCTGTTCCCGGGCGGCGGCGGCACCCAGCGGCTGCCGCGCATTCTGCAGCCGGCCGACGCCATGCAGATGCTGCTGAAGGGCGAGCAGGTCAATCTCGCCAAAGCGAAAGCTTCGAAGATCGTCGACGCCATCGTGCCGGCGGCGGATTTGATCCAGGCCGCCAAGGATTGGATCAAGGGCGGCGGCAAGGCCATCGCACCCTGGGACGAGAAGGGCTTCAAGCTGCCCGGCGGCCCGGTGTTCTCCAAGCAGGGCATGATGATCTTCCCGGCCGGCAACGCGATCTATCGCCGCGAAACCTACGACAACTATCCCGCCGCCCGCGCCATCATGAGCTGCGCCTATGAGGGCCTGTTGCTGCCGATCGACGCCGCGTTGCGCGTCGAGTCGCGCTACTTCGCCCACATCCTGCAGACCAAGGAGGCCGCGGCGATGATCCGCAGCCTGTTCATCTCGATGCAGGAATTGAACAAGGGCGCGCGGCGGCCGCAAAACGTGCCGCCGACCAAGGTCAAGAAGCTCGCGATCATCGGCGCCGGCTTCATGGGCGCCAGCGTCGGCTACGTCTCCGCCAAGGGCGGCATCGAGGTGGTGCTGATCGACCGCGATCAGGACAGCGCCGACAAGGGCAAGGCGCATTGCAAGAGCGTGATCGACGGGCTGATCGCCAAGGGCCGCGCCAAGGAAGCCGACCGCGACGCGATTCTGGGCCGGATCACCGCGACCCCGGACTACAATGCGATCAAGGATTGCGACCTCGTCATCGAGGCGGTGTTCGAGGATCGCAAGGTCAAGGCCGAGACCTACGCCAAGGCGCAGCCGCTGCTCAAGGAAGGCGCGATCTTCGCCTCCAACACCTCGACGCTGCCGATCACCTCGCTGGCCGAAGAGTTCCAGGACCAGTCGCGCTTCATCGGCATCCATTTCTTCTCGCCGGTCGAGAAGATGATGCTGGTGGAAATCATCGTCGGCAAGAACACCGGTGACGTCGCACTCGCCACCGCGCTCGACTACGTCCGCCAGATCAGCAAGACCCCGATCGTGGTCAATGACAGTCGCGGCTTCTTCGCCAACCGCTGCGTGCTGCGCTTCACCGCCGAGGGCCTGGAAATGCTGATGGAAGGCATTCCGCCGGCGATGATCGAGAACGTCGCCAAGATGGCCGGCATGCCGGTCGGCCCGCTGTCGCTCGCCGACGAAGTGGCGCTCGATCTGGTGCTGAAGATCATGAAGGCCACCGAGGCCGATCTCGGCGAACAGGCGGTCGATCAGCAGCAGAAGAAGCTGATGATCGAACTGGTCGAGAAGCAGGGCCGGTTCGGCCGCAAGAACGCCAAGGGGTTTTATGACTATCCGGAGAAGGGCAAGGGCCAGAAGAGCCTGTGGGCCGGCATCGCCGCGCTGCAGCCGAAGCATCTCGATCCGGATACGATCGACATCGAGGAATTGAAGCAGCGCTTTTTGGTGGTGCAGGCGGTCGAAGCCGCGCGCACCGTCGAGGATCACGTCATCACCGATCCGCGCGAGGCCGACGTCGGCTCGATCCTCGGCTTCGGCTTCGCCCCGTTCACCGGCGGCACGCTGAGCTATATCGACTTCATGGGCACCAAAGAGTTCGTGGCGCTGTGCCACAAGCTGGAGGCCAAATACGGCTCGCGCTTCACCCCGCCGAAACTTCTGGAAGACATGGCGAAGACCGGCGAGACCTTCTACGGCCGCTTCCCACCGAAGAAGCTGGCGGCGGCGTAAGCGACGGGTCTCACGCGAAGCTGCCGCAACGGCAGCGAGAGCGATCAGGCCCATCGCTCACCACGTCATGGCCGGGCTCGTCCCGGCCATCCACGCCCACAAGCGACGCCGTGCCGGTTTCCGTGGATGGCCGGGACAAGCCCGGCCATGACGCGGAGAGGATCGTGGGTTGTCGAAACCCCGCCCGTGCGAGAGCTCTGATCCCGAAAAACGCAAAACAAAAGGGCCGGATCGTCGATCCGGCCCTTTGTCATTCAATGGAAGAAGACGGCTGTTACGCCGCCTTCATCAGGCCTTCCTTGCTCAGCGCCTGCTGCACCATCGGCCGCGCCGCGACGCGGGCCTTGTAGGCGGTCAGCGTGGTCAGCGCGGAGAGGTCCAGCTTCATCGCTTCGGCCCAGCGCAGCACCGTGAACAGATAGCCGTCGGCGACGGTGAACTGGTCGCCCATCAGGTAATCGTGACCGGCGAGTGCGCCGTCGAGATATTTGAACTTGCCCATCAGCCGCTCCTTGAAGAACGCCTTGACCTCGTCGGGGATCGAAGGCTGGAACAGCGGGCTGAACCCTTTGTGCAGCTCAGCGGTGATGAAGTTCAACCATTCCAACAGCTTGTAGCGCTCCGGAGAACCCGCGGCAGGCGCCAGATGCTTCGCCGCGGCGAGGTCGGCGATCACCTGCACGATCACCGGGCCCTCGGTCACCACCTCGCCGCTGTCCAGCATCAGCGCCGGCACCTGGCCCTTCGGGTTGATCGAGAGGAAATCCTCGCCGCTCTCCAGCTTCTTGGCGCGAATGTCGACCTTGACCAGATCGTAGGGCAAACCGGCTTCCAACAGCGCGATATGCGGCGACAGCGAGCAGGCGCCGGGCGAATAATACAACTTCATAGGAGAATTTCCTTCTTAACCACGTCGGCTTGGGCCAGACCGCGGGATTAAATGCGGCTGCATGGAATAGTCAAGTTGATGCAACTGCATTTATTGCGGTACAGTGCGAGGATGCTATGGACCATGCGATGAAACGCAAGCCATCGACCGAAGCGACCGCCGCCTGGATCCGGCTGATGCGCATCCAGAGCCGGGTGCTGGACGCCGTCGAGCAGGATTTGAAGAAGGCCGGCTTCCCGCCGCTCGCCTGGTACGACGCGCTGGTCGAACTGTCGCGCGCGCCGTCCGGCGAATTGCGCCCGGTCGAACTGGAAAAGCAGATGCTGATCCCGCAATATTCGACCTCGCGGCTGATCGACCGGCTGGTCGACGAGGGGCTCGCGGCGCGGCGCGAATGCAAGATCGACAAGCGCGGCCAATTCGTCGAAATCACCGAAGCTGGGCGCGAACTGCAGAAGCGGATGGGCAGCGCCTATTCGGCCACGATCGAAAAGCACGTCGGCTCGAAACTGTCGGACGCCGACGCAGCGAAGCTGTGCGCGCTGCTTGACCGGCTGGGCTGCTCCTGCGATGCGGTACAGGCCGCCGGCAAAGACGCCGCAGCCGCCCGATGATAGACTTGCAACTCTCCGCCGCAGCGGGCGATCGCGCCCGCCTCTGCCCCCGATCCCGCGCACAATCCATCGCTGCGCCTTGCTTCCGGAATTTCCATGGCGCGTGACCAGATCGATATGACGCCGTTGCAATCGCGCGACGAGCTCGTGGCGTGGCTCGAGGCCGGCATCAAGCCGCCGTCCGAATTCCGCATCGGCACCGAGCACGAAAAGACCCCGTTCACGCTGCAGGGCCACCGTCCGGTGCCTTACCAAGGCACCCACGGCATCGGTGCCTTGCTCGAAGGCATGCAGCTGTTGCTCGGCTGGGAGCCGATCATGGAGCGCGGTAATATCATAGGGCTCTACGATGTCACCGGCGGCGGCGCGATCTCGCTGGAGCCGGGCGGCCAGTTCGAACTCTCCGGCGCGCCGGTGGAGACCATCCACCAGACCCATTCCGAACTGATGGCGCATCTGGCGCAGGTCCGCGAAGTGGCGACGCCGCTCGGCATCGGATTCCTCGGCCTCGGCATGACGCCGTCATGGGCGCGCGGCGAGATTCCGGTGATGCCGAAGGGCCGCTACGGCATCATGACCAATTACATGCCGAAGGTCGGCCAATACGGCCTCGACATGATGTACCGCACCTGCACGGTACAGACCAATCTCGACTTCTCGTCGGAAGCCGACATGGTCAAGAAGCTGCGGGTCTCGGTGGCGCTGCAGCCGGTGGCAACCGCGCTGTTCGCCAATTCGCCGTTCACCGAGGGCAAGGCCAACGGCTTTCTGTCGTTCCGCTCGGAGATCTGGCGCGACACCGACAACGCCCGCTCCGGCATGATCCCCTGGGCGTTCGAGGACGGCATGGGGTTCGAGCGCTGGGTCGATTACGCGCTCGACGTGCCGATGTATTTCATCAAGCGCGGCGACACCTACATCGACGTCGCCGGCTCCTCGTTCCGGGATTTCTTCGACGGCAAGAACGCCAAGTTTCCCAATGAGCGGCCGACGCTGTCGGACTGGGCCAATCACCTGTCGACGATTTTCCCGGAAGTGCGGCTGAAGCGCTATCTGGAGATGCGCGGCGCCGACGGCGTGCCGTGGGGCCGCTTGCCGGCGCTGCCGGCGTTCTGGGTCGGTCTGTTGTACGACGACGAGAGCCTCGACGCCGCCTGGGAGATCGCCAAGGCCTGGACCGCGGCCGAGCGCCAGGCGCTGCGCGACGACGTCCCCAAGCTCGGCTTCAAAGCCAAGATTCGCGACCGCTATCTGTTCGAGATCGCCAAGGAGTGTCTGGCGCTAGCGCATAACGGGCTGCGCCGCCGCGCCCGGGTCGACCACGACGGCCGCGATGAATCGCGGTACCTGGAGCCGCTCGACCGGATCCTGGAAGCCGGCAAGAGCCCGGCCGAAGAGATGCTCGACAAGTTCCATAGCTCTTGGAACGGCTCGGTGGAACCGGCTTACGAGGCTTACGCGTTCTAGATCAGGATCGCGCGCCGCATCGCCCCGTCATCCCGATCTAGCTTCCTGATCAAGCATGATCTTTTTTTCGAGAACCGGGATCCAGTTTTCCGGATCGTGCGCTCGAGCGCGCGCCCATTCATCGGCGGCACGGCCAAGCGGGATCGCCAGGACGCCCAAGCAGCCGCCGTTCATCCGCCGTACAGGTCGGTTGCGGTCCTATGCCGAGTTCGCTGCGGGGGCGAGCGCCGGCGCGGCGTTTTGGGACATTCTAACTTCAGCGGCGACGGACCCCTGGTGTCCGGAGCGCTGTTCGATCAGACCTTCGCTGAGGAGGCGATGCGACAATGCACGCAGACTTCGGCACCGGATTTTTGCGACGCGGCGCGCTCGGCCTGATCGGCGCCGCGCTGCTGCTGGCGTTGGCGCTGGCACCGCAACCGGCGTCGGCACAAGCCAATTTCGACCGCCCCGGCGGCGACTATTCGCGCACGGCGATCTCGAGCGGCGATCCGGCGGATTGCGCCATCGTCTGCGAGCGCGATCGCCGCTGCCGCTCCTGGAGCTTCGCCTACCCCACCGCGCCGGAGGCCGGCGCATCGTGCTGGCTGAAGAACAGCGTGCCGCCGCGGGTGGAGAGCGGCTGCTGCGTCTCCGGGGTGCGCGGCGCCGGCGTGCTGGAACCGCGCAATTCGGCGATGGAGGCGGCGATCGACCGCTACGGCGGCGACTACAAGAATTTCGACCTGAAGCGCGGCGAGGGCGACGAGGCCTGCAAGGCGGCCTGCGCCGACGACAACAATTGCCGCGCCTGGACCTATGCGCGGCCGGGCTATGTCGGCCGCGACGCGCACTGCTTTCTGAAGAAAGACATCAAGCCGCCACGGCGCAAGCCCGGCTTCATCTCCGGCGTGCTGCGTTAGCGCGTTTTCGGTTAGGATTGAATCGTCCAACCAAAATGTCGTCGTCATTCCGGATTGCGAGTTCGAAGAACGAGCAAGTCCGGTATCCATACTCCCTGCGGTGGTTATGGATTCCGGGCTCACTCGCAGCGAAGCTGCTCGTGCCCCGGAATGACGGCCTGGGACTCTTGAACCGCATCAATCAATCCTAACCGAAAATGCTCTAGCGCGTGATCGGATCACTGGACTCGCCGCGTCATGGCCATGACGCGGCGAGGTGGTGCGCCGTTTCGCGACGCCAATAGCGGAGCAGCCCGGCTGAGCGCAGCGAAGCCGGGCGTCTCGAAGGATGCGCTACGCGGTCGGCACACCACCCGTCTCGTCATCCTTCGAGGCGCGCCGACGAGGACTTGTGCCATGCTGCAAGGCCGATCTCGGCGCGCACCTCAGGATGACGGCGCTCGGCTTGCGTCAAGCGCTTCAGGCGACGCGTCTGGCGCGCCATCCATCGCCATGCAAATTGTCAAACAGCCACGTCCGATAACGATCAGCCCACGCGCCATCGTTCTCGCGCAACGGCTTGCGCGAGGGGAGCGGTTAGTTTCCCCCTCGCCAGGTGAGGGGGACGGAGCGCCGCAAGGCGCAACCGTGATTGTAGGGCGCTGCCCGGCACTGCTCGCAAGCAGGGCTGAGCCGCGCACGCCTTGCGGCGCTCCATCGCGGGATTTGTCGACCCCAGGACCGTGCTTCCGGGGACAGGCGCGATGCACTCCGCACCGCCGATCCGGCGGGCTTTCCCCGCCTTCACCTGTCCCGCGTCCAGCCAACCAGCAAGTGGCAGAGCCCCGTAGTAGGCCCGGACGGCGACCCGGGGCGTCCCGGGCGCGTGCTTGCGAGGCACGACACGCAGGACACCGCATCCTCGCTCCGCCTCATGAGCGCCCTCGAGAAGCGCCCCTCGTGAGCGAGGACGGGGTGATAATAAGCGATGGCGCAAAAGCGGGGATTGCTATCCGCAAGTTTTTTTTGCGGCGGAACGCTGCAGGCCTTGCCGCAGTATCCGCCGGCGGCATGCGTCCTTGCTACGCGCTGTGCGTTAGGCGCTACGCGCTGCGCGCCAGCGCGCCGTCGATCATCGCGATGGCGTTGGGCAGGCCGTAGACCGCGACGAACGAGCCGAACCGCGGCCCCTTCTCCTGGCCGAGCAGCACCTGGTACAGCATGTTGAACCAGTCCAGCGAGACGCCGGGCTTGCCGTCCTTGGCGGCCTTCTTGTGATCGAGGAACGGCTCGCGGCGACCGATCTCGTAGACCACATCCTGGATCGCCTCGGCGGTGGCCTCCGCCGGCAATTGCGACAGCGCGTCGCGCAGATCCTGCAAGGCTGCCCGTTCGGCCTCGGTGGGCTCGCGGAACACCTTGGTCGGCGCCACGAAGTCGCGATAGTAGTTGATGGCGTAGCCGACCATGGCGTCGAGCTTGGGATGGCTCTGCGGCGTCACCCCCGGGCGATAGCGGCCGATGAAGCCCCACAAGGTCGCGGCGTTCTCCGCATTCGACGACGACACCAGAGTCAGCAAGAGCTGGAACGTCACCGGCATGTCGGACTTCGGCGGATGGCCGGCGTGGATGTGCCACACCGGATTGCTCAACTGCTGCTTGGCGTCCTGCCGGGCGTAGCCGTCGAGGAACTGCTGGTAGTCGTCGACGTTGCGCGGGATGACGTCGAAATACAGCCGCTTCGCCGCCTTCGGCTCGCGATACATGAACAGCGACAGCGATTCCGGCGAGGCGTAGCGCAGCCATTCGTCGATGGTCAGCCCATTGCCCTTCGACTTGGAGATCTTCTGCCCCTTGTCGTCCAGGAACAATTCGTAGTTGAAGCCTTCCGGCGGCTTGCCGCCGATCGCCTGGCAGATCTTGCCGGACAGCTTGACCGAGTCGATCAGGTCCTTGCCTGCCATTTCGTAGTCGATGCCGAGCGCGGTCCAGCGCATCGCCCAGTCCGGCTTCCACTGCAGCTTGCAGTGCCCGCCGGTGACCGGCAGCGTCACCCGCTCCTGGGTTTCCGGATCGTCATAGGAGATCGTGCCGGCCGTGGCGTCGTGTGCGACGATCGGCACCTGCAGCACCACGCCGGTGCGCGGGCAGATCGGCAGGAACGGCGAATAGCTCGCCGCGCGTTCCTCACGCAGCGACGGCAGCATGATCGCCATCACCTTGTCGAGCCGCTCCAGCACCTTGAGCAAGGTCGCGTCGAACCGGCCGGACTTGTAGTAGTCGGTGGCCGAGGCGAATTCGTAGTCGAAGCCGAAGGTGTCGAGAAACACCCGCAGCCGCGCGTTGTTGTGGGCGCCGAACGACTCGTGGGTGCCGAACGGATCCGGCACGCGGGTCAGCGACTTGCCGAGATGCGTGGTCAGCATCTCTTTGTTCGGCACGTTGTCCGGCACCTTGCGCAAGCCGTCCATGTCGTCGGAAAACGCGATCAGCCGCGTCTTGATCTTGTCCTCGGTCAGCACGCGGAAGGCGTGGCGCACCATGGTGGTGCGCGCCACTTCGCCGAAGGTGCCGATATGCGGCAGCCCGGAGGGGCCATAGCCGGTCTCGAACAGCACTTCGTCCTTCGGCGCCTTCTTCAACCGCGCGACGAGCGCTTTGGCCTGTTCGAACGGCCAGGCGTTGGATTGTTCGGCGAGCGCGCGCAGGTCGCTCGGGCTGGTGGCAAGATCAATCGTAGACATCAACAACTCCGGGCGCGACGCGCGCGTGGTGATTAGAACGGGCTGACGGAAAAATAGCGCAGCCAGAGGTCGGTGTAGCGGCCTTTTTCCCAGACCCGGAACAGCGCCCAGTTCAAGGCCTGGCGCAACAGATCGTTGCCCTTGCGGACCGCGATGCCGACGCCCTCGCCGAAATACCGGCTTTCGACGAACGGGCCGCCGGAAAACGCGCAGCAATCCGCGGAATCGGTGCCGTTGATCCAGAACGCCAGCGAGATGGCGTCGCCGAAGATGTAGTCGACCTCGCCGCGGCGCAGTGCGGCGCGCAGCGCGTCGTCGTTCGGATAGGGCACCAGCTCGGCGTCGGTGAACATCACTTTCAGATAGGCCTCGTGCGAGGAGCCACTGATCGCGCCGACCTTCTTGCCCTCGAGATATTCCGGCCGCATCTCGGCCAGCACGCCGTCCTTGCGCGACACGAAGCGCGCCGGGGCGCGGTAATACGGATCGGTGAAATCCACCCGGGCGCGCATCTGCGGCGTCACCGCCAAGGAGGCGATGATGGCGTCGCCGCGGTTGCTGGCGACCGCATCGAGCAGGGTCTCGAAGCGGCGCATCTGCACCGTGCAGGTGACCTTGATCTCCTCGCACAACGCCCGCGCCAGATCGACATTGAAGCCCGCCGGATTGCCATCGGCGCCGGTGAAGTTGAACGGCGGATAATCGGTTTCGGTGAGAAAGCGGATCACGGTGAGCCGCGACAGGTCCGGCCGCTCCGGCCGCCGTCGCGGATCCCAGAAGCTCGGCACCGCTTTCGGCGCCGGCTGCGACACGCCCTTGGCGGGGGCCTGCGCAATTGCCGGGGCGAGCGGCGCGCCCACCAGCAGCAGCCCGAGCGATAGCGCCGCGATCGCGGTTGCACGGGCGCGGCACAGCAATCTGTCGTTGATGATCAAAACAATCCGTGGTTGCATTGAGGAGGTCCGCGCCGGTCGGGTCTTATAGACCATTCGGCGCCGGACGCGAGTGCAGTTTGCGTATCAGGACCGTGCATGGCCTTCACCGACCATGGAGGCCGTGACGCCGAGCGGAGGCAACCGCGTGGCCATCGGGCGCTGCGCCCGCCGCCCGCCGCCAATGGCGGCCGCGATCGCCGGCACGATCTGGCCCTCGCGGACAGCGCAACCCCGGACTGGCTGTCGGACGATCCCGGCATCGAATTGCAGTGTCTGCAGCACGCCCTGTCACCGGGACTGCTGCAGGCCGCGGTGCAGCGCGCCACCGAACTCGGCATCGGCGCCGATCAGGTGCTGATCCAATGGGGCGTGATCGACGAAGCGACCTATCTGCGGCAGCTGTCGGCGCATACCGGGCTCGCGACCGAGAGCTTCGCACAGATCGATCGCGCCGATTCGCCGCTCGCCGACCACCAGATCCCGCACGCCGCGGCCTCCGGCATCGTGCCGCTGCGCCATCGCGGCCGGCTGATCTGGACGCTGGCGCCGCGGCAGAGGGCGGCGCGGGCGCTCTGCCAATTGGTCGCCGATTATCCCGAGGTCAGGCCGCATGCGCGATTGGCCTCGGCGGAGACCTTGCAGCGCTTTCTGCTGCAACAGGGCGGCCACGCGCTGGCCGATGCGGCGACGCAGGGGCTCCGGCAACGCCATCCCGAATTGTCGGCGGCGCCGCGCGCGGTGAAAGCTGCGATCTGGCTGCAGCGCGCGCGGCGCGGCGGCGGCGTGCTGGCGCTGGCGCTGCTGCCGCCGCTGATCGCGGGGGACGCTTTCAGCCTGATGCTGGCGCTCTGGTTCCTGGGCTTCGTCGCATTACGGCTCACCGGCAGCCTGTGGCCGCGGCGCCGGTTGCCGCGCCGCTCGCGGCGGCCCGACGATCAGCTTCCGGTCTACAGCGTGGTGGCGGCGCTGTATCGCGAGGCCACATCGGTGGCGCCGCTGCTGCAGGCGATCCACGCGCTGGATTATCCGGCCTTAGGTAGCAAATGCACCAAGCGCTAGCGAAGGGGGCCTTGCTGGCCCTATGTGGCCTCGTTACCGTCGGCGTCATGAGCCATGCCGCCGGGAGGGTCGGTGGCTATGTTCCCGCAATACACAAGCCTGAACCGCGTTTCCCGGTTCTTGTTGAAGGCGTCCCTGTATCGAATTTCGCCGTAAACCCAAACACTTGCCTTACCACTGGCGACAAGATCAAAATGTTGCTTGGAGAGTCTGTAGTTTGGTCCGAAGCCAGCGAAGGCTGTCGACATTTCCCCAGGCCCCAAGACTGCCTTACGCGGGTCGCTATGGTCGATATCGTGTCTGACTTCATCAAATGGCCGATCACTCATTGCGCCATTCATACAATGGTGCAGCCCGTAAGCTGGGGTTTGCCCAGTGTTCTTCATCGTGACCACTATTTCGACGGGCTCGCCAACCGCAAAGCGCCTGACCCTGCCTTGGCTAACGAGAACGTATGCCCGCAGTTGCCGCTCTGCGTTGTCTCTAGTTTCCTCGAAGGTCTTGTCGGCAATTTCGGCGGACCTAACGGCGGCTTTGCCGGCAGTTATGCCAGCCTCAGCGGTGCGTCTAGTTTCCCTGAACGTCTTGATGAGATACCAAAGGGTAAAAACCCCAATCGGCAACTGAGCGAGAGACACGAGAAACGAGTTCTGCGCCCAGTAAGTAGCCCCAACCTGCGCAGCGGAACTTCTGTTCTCACGTTCCTCTTTTTTCTTTTCTGCTTCATCGCCAGCAGTTTTTTCTGCTCGGTATATCTCTATCGCTTCGTCGAACATGGCGCGAAGAGTCGCCCGGTTGGCGATTATTTCGGTCTCATTAGTGGCGCCGCTATGATTCTCGCATTCTATTTGATCCTCGGTAGCGGCCCCTAGGCTATATGGGCCGATCAGGCATCCTCCAATCGCAACGATGAGCAACCGACCGCCGATAAGCATTGGATCAAAACGCCGCTGTTAACCTGCCTCTATCGATCTTATTGGCGATGCTTCGCCATGTCTCTGCCGCGTCGCGCGCTGCCACTGGTATTTTCAACTCAAGCCATAGCAAGTTAGTCGCAACTCCCCATTTATGGGCCATATCCCATTGACTTGATTTGTCCGAAATACTGGAATGCCCCGCGATCTAGCGGGGGTGTATCTCATGGTTGGCGGGGCGGCTGGTAGTTCGAGGGCAATATGGCAGGCAGCGAGAGAACCGAGGGAGCCGAGCCAACCGCAGCGACCGGAGCGGCCGGAGAGGAATCCGGAGCCGGCCCGGCACCCGGATCGGGAGCCGGGCCGAACGAACGACCGGCCAGGACGGGAGATAAGGGAGAATACGGACCCGTCCCGTCACCCGGACCCGTGGCCTCCGCAACGCCGCTAGAGGCTATAACGATTTCTTGCCTGGCAAACGCGCATTACCATTCAGGCCGGGAAGCGTTCTTAGACACTGTGCATCGCTGGTTTATGTTTTTGGTGATTGCGTTCGGCGCGACCGCTTTGACGGACGTCTTGCCACGAATCTCGCATTCAGTGTTTGGGTTTAGCCTTGATGTCGGGGCGGTAAAGGAGGCTTGCGCGGCGAGCGCGGCCATCATTGCGGCGCTTGATCTGACTTTTGATCTTTCCAATCGAGCCCGCTCGCATTCGATGATGAAGCGGCGGTACTACGAATTGCTGGCCGATCTGAGAGAAGGCCAGAAAACGATTGAACATGGTCGGGTGTGCCTAGAGCGGTTTTCGGCTGACGAGGAGCCTATGTATCGGGTGCTATATCTAAGTTGCTGGAACTCCGCCCAAATGACCGTATTCGGGAAACTGGCGAAAAAATTTGAAATCTCTTTTTGCGGGAATCTGTTCAAGAACTGGTTTCGAAGGCCATCTGCCGTCTACCCCATGGTTGATCCGAGGGGCGATAGGGAGCGCGGGTTCGCCAGTTCTCAATCTGCCTGACAAGCCTATGTCTGCTTTTTGACAATCGGCCCCGCAACAGAGTCCCCCGTAAACCTGATCCCGTCAGCCTCTAGCGCCCCGCGGATGGCCGCTAAGTTGTTGGCGATGAGGTTGCGCTTTCCGCTTTCGTAGTCTTTCACGGTCGATAGTCCGACCTTGGCTCTAGTTGCCAATTCAGCTTGGGAGATATTTAACCAATTCCGCGCGGCGCGCGCTTGCTCTGGGCTCATTGTCGGTCCTGCTATCGTGTTGTTCCGGCCACTATATATCCGTTTTGGTCAAGATCAACCATTTTAGTTGACGTAATCCAAATCAGCTAATATAGTCTATGTCATCCAAAAAGGATGACATTAGATGGCCCAGCACTTCCTTCTCTCGGCAAAAGCCCGCACTCTCTCGCTCAAGTCGATCTTCGCGGCTGGCGAGGAAAAGGCTTACGAGACGTTCTGCAAGCTCCGCTGGCCTGCCACGGACGGCGAGCCCGTTTGCCCGTTCTGCGGTGGCCTGGACGCCTACAGGATCACCACGCGTCGTCGCTTCAAATGTAAGGCTTGCCTGCGCCAGTTCTCGGTTACGAGCGGGACTATTCTCGCGTCGCGCAAGATGTCGTTCACCGACCTCTTGGCCGCGATCTGCATCATCGTGAATGGCGCCAAGGGTATCTCTGCCCTGCAGCTCGCGCGCGACATCAACTGCCAGCACAAGACGGCTTTCGTGCTTTCGCACAAGCTGCGCGAGGCTATGGCGTCGGAAGCAGCTAAGACGTTGGGTGGCGAAGTTGAGGTTGATGGGGCCTACTTTGGCGGCCACATTCGGCCCGCCAACTACGCCGAAAACAGGATCGATCGGCGGTTAGCCGAGCACCAGACCGGCAAGCGCCGCGTCGTCATCGTTCTTCGCGAACGCAACGGCAGTACGGTTACATTCGTCCGCAAGAGTGAAGCGGAAGGCGTCGATATCGCCAAGCGTATCGTTTCCCGCGACGCTATCATGCACGCTGACGAAGCGGCGCATTGGGACGCGCTGCGCGCCGGTTGGCAGGTTCACAGGATTAATCACTCGGAGGCTTACTGCGATGACGGCGCGTGCACGAACCAAGCTGAAAGCTATTTCTCACGCCTTCGCCGCATGGTTGACGGGCAACACCATTCCGTCTCGCCGCAATACCTGCACCAGTACGCAGGCCATGCCGCTTGGATTGAGGACAACCGCCGTCTCGACAACGGCGCGCTGGCAAGCCGCATCGGCGGGTTGGCGATGGCTCATCCGGTTAGCCGGAATTGGAAGGGATATTGGCAGCGGGCGGCTTAATGTTGCGCATCTAAGCGCCATCGACTCGAACCCCGGCTTCATTATCTCTGGAGTGTTGAGTGCTGATCATCGTCGGGGTGCCGGATAGAGGTTATCGTTCTGGTAATGTATCCGCTGGCTAGTTCTTTGATTGTCGTCTCTGTGAAGTCGTCAGCTTTAGAGAATATCCGCCTCGAAGTTAGGTTTGCTATTATCTTCTGCTCGAAGAGTCGCAACCTTTGCTTTGATGTATCGACGTCCTGATCGAACGCAATCTCTCCGAGGGCGAACCTTACCATTTCTCCTAACGCAATTTGCATAGCGATGTCGTTGGCAATTTGTTCTGGGGCGCGTATCTGAGATTTCAACTTTTCGACCTGCGACGTTAGGTCGGATATTTGCATCCTCAAGGTATCAATCTTTTGTTCGGTTGACTGCGACTCCGGTTCCATGTTGCTAGCCCTCGTTGTTAAGAAGCCCAAACCCTAACCCCTTTCCGTTTCGGCAGGGCGGTAACTTTGCCTCGCTTGGCTGCCATATTTAGGGCTTGGACTATACGGAAGGCTATTGAGGTTCTTAGCACCCTGTCGCCTTCGTCTAGGCCCTTGGCCCGGATGACGCGGATAGCGAGTTCACGGGTATCTAGCGGCCCTTCCTTGGCAAGGGCTTCACGGCAAATCGTGGTCATTTCCCGAGGCTTAAATAGCCTCAAGGTGTTCATGTAGACCGGGAATTGGGTTCGTTTGTCGGGGTGCTCAAACAGCACCAGCGTAGCGTTGATATGGTACAGATCGCGACGGCAGATTTCAATCTGCTTTTCATAGGCGCGGATCGTCCGCTCTATCTCTTTCCGCTTGGTTTCAAGCGTTCTGACTAGGTTTGGTTCGCCCATGGGCGGCATGGTGCCGTCAGTTGGGATGGAAATCCACAAAACGCCTTGGTGCATCTGCTACCTAAGGCCGGGATTATCCGCGCGAGAAACTCGACGTCATCCTTGTTGTCGAACCGGACGATGCGCAGACCCACGCGGCGATCGCCCGGCTCGGCGCGCTGCCGCATCTGCGGATGCTGACCGCCGCGGCGCTGCCGCCGCAGACCAAGCCGAAGGCGCTGAACTGCGCGCTGCCGTTCGCCCGCGGCGCCTTCATCGCGGTGTTCGATGCCGAGGATCGGCCGGCGCCGGACCAATTGCGCGCCGCGCTCGATGCCTTCGCGCGCGGCGGCGCCAAGATCGGCTGCGCGCAGGCGCGGCTGTGCATCGACAATCTCACCAACAGCTGGCTGTCGCGGATGTTCGCCGCGGAATATGCCGGCCAATTCGACGTGTTTCTGCCCGGCATGGCCAATCTCGGGCTGCCGCTGCCGCTCGGCGGCTCGTCGAACCATTTTCGCACCGCGGTGCTGCGCGAGGTCGGCGGCTGGGATCCCTACAACGTCACCGAGGACGCCGACCTCGGCTTCCGGCTGGCCCGGTTCGGCTATCGCTCGACCACTTTCGACTCCACCACCTATGAGGAAGCGCCGATCCGGTTCAAAGCCTGGCGGCGGCAGCGCTCGCGCTGGATGAAGGGCTGGATCCAGACCTGGTGCGTGCATATGCGCCGGCCATGGCAATTGTGGCGCGAGGCCGGCACCGGCGGATTGTTCGCGCTCAACATGCTGGTCGGCGGCAACGTGCTGACCGCGTTGGCGCATCCGCTGCTGCTGTACGAACTGCTCACCGCGCTGCTGATCCCGGCCACCCGCGGCACGGCGCCCTGGTTCGCGACCGGCGAGGCCGCCTGGCTGCATGGCCTCGCCATCGCGGCGGGCTACGGCTCGACGGTGGCGATCGGGCTATTGGGCCTGGCGCAACGCGGCCGGCTAGCGTGCGGCTGGATCCTGGCGCTGACGCCGCTGTACTGGATCTGCCTGTCGATCGCCGCCTGGCGCGCGCTCGGCCAATTCGTCTGGAACCCCTATCACTGGGAAAAGACCGACCACGGCCTCGCCAAACGGCCGGACGCCGGGTCGGTGCCGCGCTGGGTGCAGCGCTGGCGGCAGATGGAACAACGCAAAGGAGAATATCCCCTGCGGACCAAGTAATCGAGCGCTCCCGTCGTGGCACCCGCAATATTGGGCCATTGCCTGCCGCACGAGGATTGGCGATTGCTCGTGAAATCTGCCATTTTTGCGCACGACATAGATATGTGCGGACCGGAGGGTGGCGAATGCAGCGAAGCACCACTTTGAATTTGCCGGACAAACTGGTGTCGCGTGCCGAGGCCTATGCCGCCGAGCATGGCACCACCATGACGGCGATCATCCGCTCGCATCTCGAGGCAATCACGTCGTCCGGCGGAAATCCGATCGCGGACGATCCGCTTCTTGCTTACTCGCAGGGGCAGCTGTCCCGAAACGAAGCGATCCGGCTCCTTGGTCTGCGCGATTATGCCGCGTTGCTTGTCGCGTTGGGCGACGCGGATTTGCCGATGCCGTCGCAACCGCCGCAGGACATCGAGAATCAAGCCACGAGCTTCACGAAACTCTGGAGCCAGTCTTGAAGCGTTGCATCCTCATCATTCCGGATGCCGGGCCATTCAACAGCCTGTGGGTCGCCGACCGTCTGGACCTGCTGCTGGCGCTCGAGATGCGTTTGGTGGTGGTGGACGCGGTCTACGACGAACTGACAAGCGACACCTCCTATCCCAAGGACAGGGACGTCAAAGCCTTTATCGACGACCATCAGCCGCCGTTCATCATCGAGACCACCGACATCGGATCCGAAGCACGCGCCAAGCGCAAAGCCGGCGGACGGCCGAAGAAGAATGCCGGCGAACTCGCCATCGCCGACTTCATGACCTCGGAGGACGGCCTGTTCAAATACGTGGCGACGGGCCAGCCTGTGGCCCTTTTGTTTGAAGATGCAGGCGTTCGGGTCTTCAACAAGCCGCCGAATCTTCATCTGCTGTCAACGGTGGGAATGTTGAGAGGCTTGGAGCGGGTCGGCGTCATCGAGTCCGCCGACAAGATCATTCACGAGATGACGCACCCTTCGCAGCCGGACAGACGCCCATCCAGCGCTCGGGTCTTTACCGATCTGCCAGACGGCGTCGACGAACCAGCGGCAATCGGAAGCTCCTGGGTGCCAGGCAATCGGTGACAGGTTTCGCCAGCCGCTATTTCGTCCGCCGCTCGCGCTCGATCGGCGTCTGCCGGTCAGAGATACCGCTTGAGATCCGCCGCGGCTTCCTCGGGCTTGCGCTTCAGGTTGAACGGCGCGACGAATTTGCCGTCGCGGTCCATCAGATAGATCAGCGCGGTGTGGTCCATGGTGTAGTCGCCGTCTTTCAGCGGCACCTTGCGGGCGTAGACCCGGAACCCGGAGATCACCTTGGCGACCGCCGCGGCGTCGCCGGTCAGGCCCTTGAGGTGCGGATCGAAGCTGGCGAGATAGTCCTTCATCGCCGCCTGGGTGTCGCGCTCCGGATCGACCGAAACGAAATAGGCGTTGACGCGGTCGGCGTCCTTGCCCATCGCCCGCAGCACCTCGGAGATTTCGAACAGCGCGGTCGGGCAGACATCCGGACAATGGGTGAAGCCGAAGAAGATCAGCGTCGGCTTGCCCTTTAGGCTCTGCTCGGTGACGCTCTCGCCGCCCTGGTCGGTGAGCTGGAACGGGCCGCCGACGGTCGAGGGCGCGGTGACGTTGCGCAAGCCGCCCGCCAGCCACAGCACCACCACCAGGCCGACCACGAGACTGCCGGCAAAGGCGCCGATGATGACGAGCGGGCGGGTTTTGGCGGTCATGACATTCCATTCCTCGAGCCGGCGCCCGACCCCCGGGCCGGCGCGGCGCGCTGGCGCAGCGGCGGTGAACCGCCGGCGTCGACGCCCGCATTGCTCACGTCACAGGGTTGTGCGCGTCCCGCACCAGATAGAGCCCGCCGCGCCGGCCGGCAAGCCGCCGCCGCCACGATGCCGTGATCAGCGGCGACCCGGCTCAGCGCGTCGCGGAGGCCCGCGCGTCGAGATAACAAGGGCGATACATCCCCATCAGCTGCCGGCCGTGCAGGAAGATCATCCGCGGGGTCAGCCCGCCGCGCTGCGCGATCCAGCGCCGGACCTGGCTCGGATACATCGAATACAGCATCTGGGTGGCTTCCTGATTGGTCACCGCCCGGCCGTTCGAGCCGAGGTCCCAGGCGGCGTGAAACCCCAGCGTGGCGCGCGCGGTGACGCAGATCTTGTCGTGCGGAACCGCGCCGAGCACGATGGTGCAGGCCGAGGCGCACAGCCCGTCGATGATCACGGTCTCGCCGGAACTGCGCAGGTCCTGGTACTTGTCGACATAGGTTCCGATTCGGCCGCCGCGATCCTCGGCGATTCGCACCACCGCGTGGCTGGATCCGATGCTTGCGACCAACAGCAGCGCCGCAAGTATCCCGGTTGCCAATCTCATGACCTGCCCCAGTCCAGACCCGATCGTTGAGATCGTGGTGTGATGCGAAGGTCGCCAGGGTGTTTCGAGATCGGGTCTTTGTCCAGATCGACGTGATCGTTGCAATGCGATTCAAATCGAGTGTTGCCGCGAGGATGCACCTGGGCGCGCCGCGTCCCAAAGTGAAACACGCGGCTCCGCTGGCTTGGCGTTTCCTCGCGCCGCGCGCGGCGGCGGCGAGGGCGTTGCGGAACACCCTTCCACGCGCCCGCCGCATAGGCTAAGGGCGGGCCTTCCCTCGTCCTCAGGCCGCAGCTCACATGATCCGTCTCGACAACATCTCCAAGCAGAACGGTCATCAGATCGTCTTCATCGAAGCCTCGGCGGCCTTGCTGAAGGGCGAGAAGGTCGGCCTGGTCGGCCCCAACGGCGCCGGCAAGACCACGCTGTTTCGCTTGATCACCGGCCAGGAGCTGCCCGACGAGGGCCAGGTCGCGGTCGATCGCGGCGTCACCATCGGCTATTTCAGCCAGGACGTCGGCGAGATGGCCGGCCGCTCGGCGGTCGCCGAGGTGATGGACGGCGCCGGCCCGGTCAGCGCGGTGGCGCTGGAACTGAAGGAACTCGAGCATGCGCTCGGCGATCCGGAGCAGGCCGACCAGATGGAGCAGATCCTCGAGCGTTACGGCGAGGTGCAGCACCGCTTCGAGGAACTCGACGGCTACGCGCTGGAGGGCCGCGCCCGCGAGGTGCTGGCCGGGCTCTCGTTCAGCCAAGAAATGATGGAGGGCGACGTCGGCAAATTGTCCGGCGGCTGGAAGATGCGGGTGGCGCTGGCGCGCATCTTGTTGATGCGGCCGGACGCCATGCTGCTCGACGAACCGTCGAACCATCTCGATCTCGAAAGCCTGATCTGGCTGGAGCAGTTCCTCAAAGGCTACGAGGGCGCGTTGCTGATGACCTCGCATGACCGCGAGTTCATGAACCGCATCGTCACCAAGGTGGTCGAGATCGACGGCGGCGCGCTGACCTCCTATTCGGGCAATTACGAATTCTACGAGGCGCAGCGCGCGCTCAGCGAAAAGCAGCAGCAGGCGCAGTTCGAGCGCCAGCAGGCGATGCTGGCCAAAGAAATCAAATTCATCGAGCGCTTCAAGGCGCGCGCCTCGCACGCCGCCCAAGTGCAGAGCCGGGTCAAGAAGCTCGACAAGATCGAACGCGTCGAGCCGCCGAAGCGGCGGCAGACCGTGGCGTTCGACTTCCTCCCCGCGCCGCGCTCCGGCGAGGACGTGGTGACCTTGAAGAAGGTGCAGAAGGGTTACGGCAAGCGCGTGATCTATGACGGGCTGGACTTCCAGGTCGGGCGCCGCGAGCGCTGGGCGGTGATGGGCATCAACGGCGCCGGCAAATCGACGCTGCTGAAGCTGGTGGCGGGTGCCACCGAGCCCGACGACGGCGCGGTGGCGCTCGGCGGCAGCGTCAAGATGGGCTATTTCGCCCAGCACGCGATGGATCTGATCGACGGCGAGGACACCGTGTTCGAATCGCTGGAGCACTGGTTTCCGCAGGCCGGCCAAGGCTCGCTGCGGGCGCTGGCCGGCTGCTTCGGGTTTTCCGGCGACGACGTCGAGAAGCGCTGCCGCGTATTGTCGGGCGGCGAGAAGGCGCGGCTGGTGATGGCGAAGATGCTGTTTGATCCGCCGAACTTCCTGGTGCTCGACGAGCCGACCAACCATCTCGACATCGCCACCAAGGAGATGCTGATCACCGCACTCTCGCAATACGAAGGCACCATGCTGTTCGTGTCGCATGACCGGCATTTTCTCGCCGCTTTGTCCAATCGGGTGCTCGAGCTGACGCCGGAGGGCATCCACCAATACGGCGGCGGCTACACCGAATACGTCGCCCGCACCGGCCAAGAGGCGCCGGGGCTGCATAGCTGAGCGGGCAGTCGCAATAACACAACGCCGTCATCCTGAGGCGCCCGCCGCCGGCGCTCTTTGCGCCGGCGGTGAGCCGCGAAGGATGCGGCTGCAAGCCTGGCGCCTGCCCCGCGGCCATCCTTCGAGACGCCCGGCTACGCGCTGCGCGCTTCGCCGGGCTCCTCAGGATGACGGCGGTGGGGTGGAGTGAGCAGGACTCACGCGCCGTTAATGATCTCCATCAAGGTAAACAACCGTCTTGCGTTGACGATTGCCGAGCCCCTGCCAAGAATGCGCCGATCGCAACTCGAGAGGCGTTCAGCCATGACCCTGTCCCGCGTATCTGCCGCTCTCCTCGTATCATCCGCCGTAGCCGCGGTGGCGCTGCCCTCCGCCGCCTCCGCCGGCTGCTACAACTGCTATGCGCCGCCGCCCTGCGTCAGCTGTTATCAGCAGCGCGTCGAACCGCCGCAATACCGCACCGTCGAAGAGACCGTGCTGGTGGCGCCCGGCGCCGTGGTGGCGCACCGCGTGCCGGCGCAGTATCGCACCGTGATGGTGCCGCAGACCGTGATGGTGGCGCCGGAAGCCGTTCAATATGAGCGGATCCCGCCGCAATATGGCGTCCGCCAGCGCGTCGAGATGGTGGCGCCGGCGCGCAGCTACTACGTGCCGGTGGCGCCGCGCTGCGGCGCGTGCGGCTACTGAGGTCACGACGGCGCGCCCTTCAAAGCGGCTCGGGATTTGCGGAACAGCAATGCTGCGCCGCCGAACTGGCGCAGCCCGGCCCTCGAGCATGTCGACGGCGCGCGCCTTGGCCTCACCGGCAAACGCCGGCGAATTCTGACCGGCGGCGGCGTCAAATGCCGGCCGGGCGCGCCGTGCGGCGGTCAGGCTTTAATCTGACGCAGGCGGGAACCTTGGCGAGGGCGCGGGATTGGTCAGCATCGGTATCAGACCGAGGAGTACCAGATGTCCACGCTCACCCGCTCAATGTCCGCTCGCGCTGTGGTGCTCGGCACCGTGGCGGCGCTCGCGATCACGACTTTCGTGCCGACCCCGGTTCAGGCTGCCAGCGCCAGCGCGCCGTTGCCGGTTCCCGCCAGCACGACGGTGGCCGATGCCGGCAACACCGACGTCAGCGCCGCCCGCAAGCAGCGACATGTCCGGCACTACCGCGGTCGCAACAACAATGGCGGCGCGGCAGCCGCGGCGGCCTTCGCCGGGATCATCGGGACGATCGGCGCGATCGCCGCGCAGAACCGCCGCGACGATTACTATTATGACAGCGGCCCCGGCTACTACGGCGGCGGCCCGGGCTATTATCGCGGCGGCCCGGGTTATTACGGGGGACCTGGCGGCTACGGCTACGGCTATTGAGCACGACCTGATCAGCCCGACGACTCATGAAGACGCGCCGGCTACGGCCGGTGCGATTGATTGTTAATAGGATTGCCATGAGTTTCGGTTAGTTTCGTTGCTATGAGTGATTCGCTGGATCGGCTTTATCGGGCGGTGATCGCCGCCAAGGATCTCGACCCCTCGACGTCGCGCACCGCGCGGCTGTTCAAGCGCGGCCCGGCAAAAATGGCCAAAAAGCTCGCCGAAGAGGCGATCGAGGTGGTGATCGACGCCGTCAACGGCAACCGCGACGCCGTGGTGCGGGAGAGCGCCGACCTTCTGTACAATTTGACCGTGCTGTGGGCCTCGGCAGGCGTCTGCCCGGACGACGTCTGGGCCGAGATGCAGCGCCGCGAAACCATGCTCGGGATCGCCGAAAAGCTGCCGAAGAGCACCATCAAGCTGAGGCCGACACCGGCTATGCCGGCCATCGCGCCTCCGGCCCGGCGACCAATCGTCGCAATCGAGGGCCGCGCCGTTCGCAAGCAGCGCTGAAATCCGGGCCGCGGCCTTGGCTCGGCATGGACAAAGCCGGGCTTTGGTGGTTCATCGCCGCCATGCTGAGACGAATCTACGACTGGTGCATCGACGCCGCACACAAGCCCTATGCCCTTTGGGTGATGGGCATGGTTTCGTTCGCGGAGAGTTCGTTCTTTCCGGTGCCGCCGGACGTCATGCTGATTCCGATGTCGCTGGCGCGCCCTGAGCGCGCCTGGCTGTACGCGGCGCTGTGCACCGTGACCTCGGTGCTGGGCGGCGCGGTCGGTTATGCGATCGGTTCGCTGCTGTACGACTCGGTCGGGCATTATGTGATCCAGTTCTACGGCTACGGCGACAAGGTCGAGGCGTTCCGCGCCGGCTACGCCGAATGGGGCGCCTGGATCATCCTGCTGAAGGGCCTGACCCCGATCCCCTACAAGCTCGTCACCATCACGGCTGGCTTTGCCGACTTCAATTTCTGGCAATTCATCGGGCTATCGGTGATCGCGCGCGGCGGCCGGTTCTTCGTGGTGGCGATCCTGCTCAATCGCTACGGCGTCTGGATCCGCGAGCAGATCGAAAAGCGGCTCGGCATGTGGGTCGGAATCGGCGCCGCGGTTCTGGTGTTCGGCTTCGTGATCGCAGCCCGCGCGTTTTGATGTTGTCCCATGCGACGTTAAATACTTTTGACCGTCGGCTCTGACGGGATAGTTTGCGACGATGTCTGATTCCTTCGGTGGGCCGTTGCCGTGATGCGTTCGCCCATGGTGCTTGCGATCCTTGCCTCCACGGCGGTGCAGGCGCCGCAATCGGCATGGCCGCAGACCGCCGCTCCGCCGGCCTTCACCAGCCCCTCCGCGGCACCGGACCGGATCGCGCCGAACCAGCCGCCGCCGGCGCCGCGCCAGGACAATCCCGGCCTGTTCAACGAGATCGGCAAGCTCTGGGACAAGCCGTCGTCGCTGCTGCCGAGCTTCATCAGTCCCGATAGCGCACCCGTGCCGCCGCCCGCCGCCGCGCCCGACGCCGCCGGCACCCCGCCGGGCCCGCCCGAGCGGATGCCGCCGCCGCCGAATTCGACCGTTCCGCCGGCGCCCCCCGTTGCCGCGCCGAGCCGGGCCGCACCAAGTCCGCCGGCGCCGAGCCCGGCCGCGCCGAGCCCGTCGGTGGCGGCTCCGGCAGCTCCGGCGTCCTCCGGTTTGACGCCCACCATGGTGACCGGACGCTCGACCTGCCGCAGCGGAGCCAACGGGGTGCCGGACTGCAACGCCGCCGCCGACGCGCTGTGCCAGGGCAAGGGCTACAAGCAGGGCAAAAGTCTCGCCACCGACTCCGCGGAAAGCTGCTCGGCAAAAATGCTGATCCCCGGGCGGCAGCGCCGACCCGACGACTGCCACACCAATTACATCGTCACCCGGGCGTTCTGCCAATAAGGCGTTGCGCGGGCGACCGGCGTTTGCGCAACGCGTGCTTGCGCGGCAGCGCAGCAATTGCTTTCCTGGTTCCCAGCGGGGGTCGTCGCGGCCGCCGTTCAACGATCAAACAAATTGGGGAACGCCTGAATGTCGATGCCTGCCTTGTTCAAGGGTCGCCTGTCGATTCCGGTAATCGGTGCGCCGCTATTCATAATTTCCGTGCCCGATCTGGTGATCGCGCAATGCAAGGCGGGGGTGGTCGGTTCGTTTCCGGCGCTCAATGCACGGCCGGCGGCGCTGCTCGACGAATGGCTGTCGCAGATCCAGCAAGAACTCGCCGCCTACGACCAGGCGCATCCGGAGAGGCCCTCGGCGCCGTTCGCCGTCAACCAGATCGTGCACAAATCCAACAACCGGCTGGAGCAGGATCTGGCGGTCTGCGAGAAGCACAAGGTGCCGATGATCATCACCTCGCTGGGCGCCCGCGAGGAATTGAATCAGGCAGCGCATGGCTGGGGCGGCATCGTGTTTCACGACGTCATCAACCAGAAATTCGCCCACAAGGCGGTCGAGAAGAGCGCCGACGGGCTGATCCTGGTGTCGGCCGGCGCCGGCGGCCACGCCGGCGAATTGTCGCCGTTCGCCTTCGTCGCCGAGACCAGGCAATGGTTCGACGGCCCGATCGCGCTGTCCGGCGCCATCGCCAACGGCCGCGCCATCAAGGCGGCGCGGATTCTCGGCGCCGATTTCGGCTATATTGGCTCCGCCTTCATCGCCACCCACGAGGCCAATGCGGTACCGCGCTACAAGGAGATGATCACCAGCTCCGGTGCCGAAGACATCGTGTATTCCAACCTGTTCACCGGCGTGCACGGCAACTACCTGAAGCCCTCGATCCTGGCCGCCGGCATGGATCCCGACAACCTGCCGCAGTCTGATCCCTCGAAGATGAGCTTCGGCACCGACGAATCCGGCGAGCGCGCCAAGCCGAAAGCCTGGAAAGAGATCTGGGGCTCCGGCCAGGGCATCGGCAGCATCACCGGCATCGTCTCGGTCGCCGAACTGGTGGCGCGGTTGAAGAGCGAATACGACGACGCGAGCGATCCGGCGCTGTGAAGGCTGCGTCATCATCAACCCGTGTCCCGGACGCGGTGCGGCGCCTTGCGCCGCGCCGTGAGCCGGGACCGTCTCAAGCGCTGCCGTCGTAACGGCCCCGGCTCTGCAGCGCACCACGCCGCAAGTGCGGCGTAGTGCGCTGCGTCCGGGGCACAGAGACCGATAGGATCATCACCTCATGGAAGCCATCTATCGCATCGACGGTGCCAACGTCATCACCCGGCGCTATGCGGCGGGGCCCTGGCATCCGACCATGCAGCACGGCTCGCCGCCCTCGGCGCTGGTGACGTTTCTCGCCGAGCAGATCCCGACGCGCGAGCCGATGCAGATCGTGCGGTTGACCATCGACCTGATGCGCCCGGTGCCGGTGGCGCCTCTGAGCTTCGAGACCGAAGTGCTGCGCGAGGGCCGCAAGATCCAGCTCTGCGCGGTGCGGCTCAAGGCCGAGGGCGTGGTGGTGGTCAGCGCCACGGTGTTGAAGGTGATCATCGGCACCCCGGCGCTGCCCGACGACATCGCGCATCCGCCGATCGACGTGCCGCCGCCCGAGCAGGGCCGCCCGCTGCAGATGCGCCATGACAACAACCCGTTCATCGGCTGCGTCTCGGTGCGTGAAGTACACGGCGGCTTTCTGTCGCTGGGGCCCGGTGCGATCTGGTACCGGCTCGACCGGCCGATGATCGAGGACCAACCCACCTCGCAGGTGATGCGGGCGGCGATCGCGGCGGATTTCAGCAACGCCACCTCGGCGGTGCTGGATTTCAAGGACTGGACCTTCATCAACGCCGACCTCAGCATCAACCTGGCGCGGCCGCCGGTCGGCGACTGGATCCTGCTCAATTCGGAGATGTGGATCGGCGCCGATGGCGCCGGCATCGCCGCCTCAAAGCTCGGCGACGTCAACGGCTATTTCGGCCGCGCGGTGCAGAGCCTGGTGATCGAGCAACGCCAACCGGAATCGGCCGCGGCGAGTTAATCAGCCGTTAACCACGTTGTCCCAACAATGGGCCTCCGCCGCGACGCGAGAGGCTTAGTCCCATGGCGTCCGGCCTGCCGATTGTAGGGCTTCGCCATGCTGTCCGAAAAAACCCCCGCCACGCTCGAGGAAATCCGCACCCGGGTGTACTACGCGCTGCACCGCCATCCGCTGTGCCGCAACGTGCAGTTCGAGATCGTGCCGACGCCGAGAAGCCGCAAGGGCGGCAACTGGACCATCAGCATGCATTCGGTCGAACCCGACGCGCTGTGGGAAGCCTCCGACATCGTCGCCGACATCCAGGACGCCTACCAGCTCGCCGCCTGACGCCGGGCCAGGCCTGAAACGCCACAGATCGACCGGCAGCGGTGGCGAACGCGTCGCCAGGGAACTGATTGCAGTCCCGCGGTCGATTGTTACCACCGCGACCCTGGAACCGGGTTTGGCGCGCGCCGGGATGCTAATCGGCCTTAACCATGATAGCAGCGCCAGCTCCGCCCGGCATGGTTAAGCCTTAATTAATCTGCATTTGTGAGGAAGAAACGTGACGGTCCGCAATCGCGAATGGAGCTTCCATTGACGCGTACAATTACTCTCCTGGCGCTGGGCTGCTGTCTTGTCGCCGGCGCTGCGGCGATCAGCGTGCTGGCCCGTGACAGCGTTCCGGCGGTGCGCGCCGGCCATTTCGCCGACCTGGTGCAGGCGCCGACCAGCAACCGCGAAAGCAAGAAGGACAAGCTGCCGGTGACGCGGGTGGCGCTGCCGGTGGCCGAGCCGGAACCGGCGACGACGGCGGCGAGCCAGCCGTCGATCAGCGAGACATCGACCAGCGAGACATCGACCAGCGAGCCGTCGGCCAGCGAGCCGTTGCGCCAAGCCTTCGCCTCCGACAGCCCGGTCGATCTCGGGTCGTCCTCCATCACCTCCGCGGTCACCATCCCGGCGCTGCCGCCGAAACCGAAAGTCGCCGCCAAGCCGCCGGCGCAAAAGAGCTACACGCTGCTCAGCGACGCGCAGATCGCCGCGATCAAGGGCCGGCTCCGCCTGTCCTCGTCGCAGGAATATTACTGGCCGTCGGTCGAAGACGCGCTGCGCGCCATCGCCCGCAAGATTCACGCGACCCGGCAGGCCAACGCGGCCTCGGGCCCTCCGGTGATCGATCCCGACAGTGAGGAAGTGCAGCAGCTGAAATCCGCCGCGATGCCGCTGTTGTTCCAGTTGCGCGAGGACCAGAAGCAGGAGGTCCGATCGCTGGCCCGGATCATCGGGCTGCACCAGGTCGCCGCGCAGATCTAAGTCCGCGCCGGTGCTGGCCACCGCCGCGCCGCCGCGCAGGCCAGCTCAGCTGCTCTTAAATAAACCGCCCCTCCGTCCCGATCCGACGAAACCTTTTGCCGTTCTGCGCGACTAAGAGATGGGTTGCGCGCTATGCGCGTGGGAATGGCAACGGGCTGAGGCGAACATGGCGCGCGGGGAAACGTCGGCATTCCAGCGGGATCTTCTGTTTGCGTTCGGCGGCGGCGATCCGCGGATCACCATCGCGGTGCTGGACGGCGCGGTGGACCGAACCCATGAGTGTTTTCGCGGCGCGCGGCTGACACCGCTGGACAATGGCTCCTCCTTCCACTGCCCCGATGGCGATACCACCGCATCAGGCTCGCACGCCGCCAGCGTCATTTTCGGCCAGCCCTGCAGCTCGGTAGAAGGCGTGGCGCCACTGTGCCGCGGGCTGATCGTCCCGATCTTCGCCGAGGACGGCCGCGGCTGTTCGTTGCGCAAACTGGCGCGCGCGATCTTCCTCGCCGTCGAACAGGGCGCCCATGTCATCGATGTCAGCGGCGGCCAGTTCGCGCGCTCCGAGCGCCCCGACCCGGTGCTGGCCGAAGCGATCGAGATGTGCGTTCGTCGCAACGTGGCGATCGTCGCGGCCGGCGGCAACGAGGGCTGCGACGAGCTGCTGGATTTGGCCGAGATCGCCCCGGTGCTGGCGGTGTTCACGCTGGAATACTACCGCCGGCGGCTGCGCTCCGTCGACCCGATCGGAATGAAGGCGCTGGTGATTCCCGGATCCAACATCGTCGGCGCGGCCCCCGAGGGCGACGTCACCCGCCGAAGCTGCGCCAACGGCGCCGCCGCGCTGGTCGCCGGCCTGGTCGGGCTGCTGCTCAGCCGCCAGCTTCGGCGCGGCGCCGCGCCGGACCCGCTCGCGGTCCGCGACTTCCTGCTGAAGTTCGCCGGCCGCCACGGCCCGTCCGGCCCGCGGCAAAGTTGCCGGCTGCTGGCCGAGCGCGAGCAGGTGCAGGCCGTGGTCGACCGCATGGGGCTGGGAATCGGCGACGGCTCGATCCCGTTCCCGTTCAACCTGTCGGCGCTCTCGGGTTAGACCAATATGAGCGTCATTCCGGGGCGTGAGGCCGCAGGCCGAGCGAAACCCGGAATCTTGCTGCAAGCAACGCCGCAAACCACGTCGCGAGATTCCGGGTTCACGCGCAGCTTCGCTGCTCGCGCCCCGGAATGACATCTCAGCGGCCGCGCAAACCCGGCGACGACGCATGCGTTCCGGTATTGCGACCGGGCGCCAGCGCCACGCCCTTGACCTGCGCGATCAGCCCGATGCCGTCGGCGAGCTCGAGATGATCCCATGAGCGTCGCGTCACCCGCGCCAGCAGCCGGGCGCCCTCGCCATTGCCGCCGAGCGCCAGCACCACCAGGATTTCGCTGTCGCCGAGCGGATTATGCGACACGATCCGCGCCGGCAGCACGTTGAGGATGCTGGTGTTGTGCGGCAGCTCGCGGGCGAGGCTGACGTCGCCGGCGGCGATCCGTAGCCGGCGGTGCTCGCCGCGCTGCGCCGGAGGCGCCGGCACCAGCAGCCGGCCGCCGTCGACCGCCACGGTCAGTAGGCCGTAGCCTGGGTCGTAATCCTCGACGGTGGCTTCGAAATTCACCGCGGCGTCGCGGCTGGCGGCGAGCGGCAGCGCGGGATCGCTCTGCAACGCGGCGAGCGGCCCCGCGGCCAGCACTTGGCCTTTGCGCATCAGCACCAGATGATCGGCGAGCCGCTCGATCTCCGCCATGTCGTGGCTGACATAGATCACCGGCAGCGCCAGCCGCTCGTGCAGCCGCTCCAGGAACGGCAGGATCTCGTCCTTGGTCAGCCGGTCGAGCGCCGACAGCGGCTCGTCCATCAGCAGCAATTTCGGCTGCGACAACAGCGCCCGGCCGATCGCGACGCGCTGCCGCTCGCCGCCGGACAGGTGCCGCGGCGAACGCTCCAGCAGCGCCGCGAGGCCGAGCAGCTCGATGACCTCGTCGAAGGTGATGCTGTCCCGCGCATGCGCGGCGTCGCGCGGCGCGCCGTACAGCAGGTTGGCCTTCACCGACAAATGCGCAAACAGGCTGGCTTCCTGAAACACGTAGCCGATCGGCCGCTGGTGCGGCTGCCGGAACTGGCTCGCGTCCTGCCAGACGTCGCCGTCGATCGCAAACGTGCTGCCGGGCAGCTGCTGCAGCCCGGCGATGCAGCGCAGCACGGTGGACTTGCCGCAGCCGGACGGACCGAACAGCCCGGTGATGCCGGTGGCCGGCACGGTGAAGGCCGCGTCCAGCGCGAAGCGGCCGAGCGCGCCGCGGAATTGCGCCTGGATGCTGCGCGAAACGTCTCTCATCGGTTGATCCGCGCGGTGCGTTTTTCCAGCAGCATCATGGTGAGGATGACGACGAAGGCGAACGCCGCCATGCCGGCGGCGAGAATATTGGCCTCGCGCCATTGCGAGGTTTCGACGAAATCGAAGATCGCCACCGACAGCACCTTGGTCTTGCCGGGAATGTTGCCGCCGATCATCAGCACGATGCCGAACTCGCCGACGGTGTGGGCGAAGCCGAGCACCGCGCCTGCGAGAAAGCCCGGCCGCGCCAACGGGATCGCCACGGTCCAGAACGCCCGGGTCGGCGACGCCCGCAGTGTGGCGGCGACTTCCAGCGGGCGGTCGCCGATCGCCGCGAAAGCGTTGCGGATCGGCTGCACCACGAACGGCATCGAATAGATCACCGAGCCGAACACCAGGCCTTCGAAGGTGAAGGCCAGCGTGCGGCCGCCCCACAGCCCGGCCAGTGCGCCGCCGGGACCGTCCGGCCCCAGCACCACCAGGAGATAGAAGCCGAGCACGGTCGGCGGCAGCACCAAAGGCAGCGCCACCACCGCGGCGACGGCTTCCTTCCAGGTGGCCTTGGAGCGCGCCAGCCACCAGGCGATCGGCGTGCCGACGATCAAGAGGATCACCGTGGTCAGCGCCGCGAGCTCGATGGTGAGACGGATCGGCTGCCAGATCTCGTTGGATATCCCGCCCATGCGAAGCTCGACCGATCCGGATTTGAGAAGCTACAAGTGATTGAGAAAGACGCAGAGTATTGCAACAAGCACTGCGGGCTCGCTCCCCATGGGAGGCGAGCCCGCGCGCGGAGCGGATGCTGCGACGAGATGCGCGTTAGCTGCTCTTGCCAGCCTCGTAGCCGTATTTCTCGATGATGGCGCGGGCTTCCGGCCCCTTCAAGAAGGCGATGAAGGCGGTGGCGGCTTCGTTGGAGGCGCCCTTCTTCAACAGCACGGCGTCCTGCAGGATCGGCGAATACAACGACTGCGGCACCATCCAGCGCGAGCCGTCCTTGTCGTTGACCACCTGCGACAGCGCGACGAAGCCGACCTCGGCGTTGCCGGTCTGCACGAACTGATAGGCCTGGGTGATGTTGGCGCCTTCGACCAGTTTCGGCTTCAGCGTGTCGTACAGCTTCAGCGCCTTCATCGCCTCCACCGCCGCCGCCCCATAGGGCGCCGCCACCGGGTTGCAGATCGACAGCTTGGCGAACGACGACGCCTTCAGGGTCTCCTCGCCCTTCACCACGCCCGGCGCCTTGCTCCACAGCACCAGCTTGCCGACCGCATAGGTGAAGTTGGAGCCGGGCACGCCGAGGCCGTCATCGACCAGTTTCTTCGGCCGCTCGTTGTCGGCGGACAGGAATACCTGGAACGGCGCGTCCTGGGTGATCTGGGTGTAGAACTGGCCGGAGGCGCCGAAGCTCAGCACCGCCTCGTGGCCGGTCTTGGCCTTGAAGATCGCGGCGATTTCCTTGGCGGCGTCGGTGAAATTGGCGGCCACCGCGACGTTGGTCTGCGCCGCGAAGGCGCTGTTGCCGGCGACGCAGGCGAGCGCGACGCCGAGCGCGAGCTTGAGGCTGGTGATAACTTTCAAGGCTGGTCTCCTATGGGTTAGTCGATGGCGATCAGCACATGGGCTGCGTCGAACAGCGCGCAGGCGGGATCGCCGGGGGAAAGCCCGAGCGCTTCGGCGCTGGAGGCGGTGATGGATGCGGCGAGCGTCTTGTCACCGCCGATGTCGAGCACGATCTCGGCGTTGACGCCGGAGATGTCGATGCGCCGCACCGTGCCGTGCACGCAATTGCGCGCCGACACCTTCGGCGGCTCGGCGCCGGGCGCGATCAGCACGAACGGCGCCTTGATCAGCACGATCGCCTCGCGGCCGACGCACAGCCCGAGGCTGCGCAGGCTCTCGCTGGTGACCAGCGCATAAATGAGAGTGCCGTCGGCCACCGCGACCGCGACTTCGGCGCTCAGCGTATCGGCGCGGATCGCCGTGATGGTGCCGCGAAGCGCGTTGCGGGCGCTGGTCTTCATGAAGAATCCCGAAACCAGGTTGAGAGGGGAAATGCCGCTGCCGGCGAGGTCGGGCTCCAAGGCGCGCAGCACCCGGGCCATTTCGGCCTCCAAGCGGCCGAACGCCTCGATCACCCGCAGCCCGGTCGGGGTCAGCACCGCGCCGCCGCCGGCCTTGCCGCCGGTGCGGCGTTCCAGCAGCGGCTGCCCGAACAGGTTGGTCATGGCGTCGAGCGCGTCCCAGGCCGCCTTGTAGGTCAGACCGGCGGCTTTCGCCCCCGCGGTGATGCTGCCTTCCCGCGCCACCGCCTGCAAAAGCCGGATGCGCTCCCGGCCGACGCCGGAAACATCCTTGCTTTTCAAGGTAACGGTGGCTTCAATGCTCACAGAGGCGCTCGCTGGTCGTCGTATAGCGATTCTATATAACGGATGCGCTGGACGGCAAAGGGTCGTTTGGACGCAGCGCGCGTGGATTTGGTCGAAACGGTGCCCCACTGTTGTGCCGCACTGCGAAATTCTGCGTGCCACGAAATATAATTTCGTGAAAGGCCTCTGAACCTCTCATTTGATGCGCATCAAATCGACGGTATTTGCCCCGTGCTAGGGACAGGCTGCGGTCGGCATAGGGCGACCGTGGCGTCGAATGGCTCATAGGTAGTCAAATCTGAATCTCGAGATCGTTTCGCCAGGCTGCTGCTGATCGCCGCAACCATGGCTGAAGCGTCGTTCGCAATTGCGAAGCGGCGATCGCGGCTCGTTCAGTTGGCAATAAATAAGAATGGACGGACGGCAATGAACGCAAAATATCCCGGCATCTCGACAGTGATCCACGGTAACGGCGCCGTCGCCCAGGTGATGGGCCATGTCTGCGGCGGCGTGATCGGCTACCCGATCACCCCCTCGACCGAAATTTCCGAGATCTACGAGGCGTTCCGCTCCTCCGGCGGCTGCAACGTCTTCGGCAAGCACCCGTTCTTCTTCGAGCCCGAGGGCGAGCATTCGGCGCAGTCCGGCGCGCTCGGCGCCTCCTTGACCGGCGGCAAGTTCGTCTCCAACGCCTCCTCCAGCCAGGGCATCCTGTACGGCCTGGAATCGCACTACGTGACGGTGGGCAAGAAGGTCGGCGGCTTCGTGCTGCAGGTCGCCGCCCGCGTGGTGTCGAAGCATTCGCTCAACGTGATGGCCGGCCATGACGACGTCTATGCGCTGCTGTCGTCGGGCTACACCATCCTGTTCGGCTCCAACCCGCAGCAGGCCGCCGATCTCGCGGCGATCTCCTATAAAGTCAGCGCCACCTCGCTGATCCCGGTCGCCAACGCGATGGACGGCTTCGCCACCTCGCACATGCTCAGCGAAGCCCTGATGCCGGAGCCGGAATTGCTGCGCGAATTCCTCGGCGACCCGGCCGGCCGCATCAAGTGCCCGACCGTCGCTCAGGAGATGCTGTTCGGCGCCAAGGGCCGGGTGTTCCAGCTGAAGCAATACCTCGCCCGCCACAAGGCGGATTTCATCGGCTCCGATCTCGACGCGCTGACCGCGCATCTCGACGCGCACGCCGATGCCATCGAAACCGACAACGACGCGGCGCTGGTCGAAGCCACCCAGCAATGGGTGCCGGAAGAGCTGCAGGGTCAGTGGAAGCGGCAGTGGGTCAACGCGCCCGAGAAGGGCACCCGCCAATTGGTGCCGGCGCTGGTCGATATCGACAATCCCGGCCTCACCGGCGGCGTGCAGAACCAGCCGGACTTCCAGGCCGGCGCGGTCGATCACCGCACCCATTTCGCCAATGCGGTGCCGCACTTCGTCAAACAGGCGATGGACGAATATTCAGCGCTGACCGGCCGCGAATATAAGCCGGTGATGAGCTTCATGGCCGACGACGCCGACCATGTGGTGGTGGGCTTAGGCTCGGTGACCGACGACGCCGAGGCGGTGGCGAGCTATCTGCGGAGCAAAGGCAAGAAGGTCGGCGTGGTGTCGATCAAATTGCTGCAGCCGTTCCCGGAAGGCGATCTGGTCGCGGCCTTGGCCGGCAAAAAGTCCGTCACCGTGCTGGAGCGCTCGGAAGTCACCGCGCTGACCAGCTTGGTGACGCAGGCGCTGTGCAAGGCGCGCGAGAACGCCGACGGCGTCCGCCACGCCGGGATTCCGCCGATCAAGCAATTGCCGAAGCTCACCACCGCGATCTTCGGGCTCGGCGGCCACGACCTGCAGCCGCGCGACATGATCGCCTGCTACGCCAACATGGAGAAGAAGGACTCCGCGCCGTTCGTCTATCTCGGCACGCAGTTCTTCACCAAGGATGCCTCGCCGCGGATGACGGCGCTGCAGGATCGGCTGAAGGCGGCCTATCCGGAAACCGAATTCATGGCGCTGCAGACCGGGCAAAACCCGAACCTGCTGCCGCCGCAGGCGTTCCGCATCCGTTTCCACTCGATCGGCGGCTACGGCACCATCGCCTCCGGCAAGCTGTTGACCGACATTCTCGCCGGTGCGCTCGACATGCACTCGAAGTCCGCGCCGAAATACGGTTCGGAAAAGAGCGGTGCGCCGACCAACTATTACATCACGCTGTCGCCGGAGACAGTGAAAATCACCAACGCCGAATTGGAAGACGTCGAGATCGTGATCTCGCCGGACCACAAGGTGTTCATCCACACCAATCCGTTGCGCGGCCTGGTCGAAGGCGGCACCTTCATCCTGCAGACCAATCTGACGGCGCTCGAAGTCTGGCGCGAGCTGCCGGCCAAGATCCGCGCCACCATCCGTAACAAGAAGATCAAGTTCTACGTGATCGACGCCTTCGCGGTCGCCAAGCGCCACGCGCCGACCGCCGAACTGGAAACCCGCATGATGGGCATCGCCTTCATCGGCGCGGTGTGCGGCAACGTCGATCGCGTGGTGGCGGACGCCTCGCAGGAAGCCATGCTGACCAAGATCCGCCAGCAGATCTCCAAGAAGTTCGGCGCCAAGGGCGGCGCGGTGGTCGAAGGCAACATGGCGGTGATCCGCGAAGGTGTCGAAGCCACTCACAAGGTCGACTACGACGCCCCCGACTTCGCCGAAAGCGCAATCGCCGCGGCGCCGAAGGCCAAGCGCGACGCCTCGCTGTCGGCCTCGATGTGCCGCGCCGCGGGCCCGGCCTCGGCCGCGGGCTTCCTCGATCCGGAATATTACGACGACGTGCTGGGCGCCCCGTTCCGCGACGGCACCATCGCGGATGCGCCGGTGCTGCCCGGCATGGGCATGTTCATGCCGGCGGGCTCCGCCGCGATGAAGGACAAGGGTCTGTTCCGCCGCAACGTGCCGCAGTTCAACCCGGATCAATGCACCGGCTGTCTGGAATGCGCGCTGGTCTGCCCGGACGCCGCGATCCCCAACACCGTGCACGACATCCACGAGCTGATTGCCACCGCGATCAAGCAGCTCGATATCGCCCCGGCGCAGCGCGACGCGCTCTCCGCGCAGGTCCGCGACCTCAGCGAAGCGGTGCGCGAGATCTATCGCACCAGCAAGGACAACACCCCGTTCCATGCCATCGTGGCGCAGGCCGCGGCCTCGCTCGATATCGACAACGCCACCTTGAAGCGCAACCTCGGCAGGCTCGCAGCTGCCCTCGAAGTCTATCCGGTGGCGCGCACCCGACCGTATTTCGACGCCATGGAGAAGGCGCAGCCGGGCTCCGGCGGGCTGTATTCGGTCTCGGTCGATCCGTGGAAGTGCACCGGCTGTCTGGAATGCGTCGATGTCTGCGGACCCGGCGCGCTGGTCGATCGCGAACAGGACGAGCCGCTGCTGGAGGAATTGCAGGCCCGGTTCGAATTCTTCAGCCACACGCCGAACACCCCGGCGCGGTTCGTCGACGGCGCCACCCAGCCCGGCGGCGAGGCCAAGCGGCTGATCCTCGACCGCGCCAATTACTACGCCACCACCGGCGGCCACGGCGCCTGCCGCGGCTGCGGCGAGGTCACGGCGATCCGGCTGGTCACCGCGACCAACCACGCGCTGCACGACAAGCGACGCAAGGACCACACCCGCGAGCTGGAAGCTTTGATCGGCGAACTCACCGCCAAGCGCGACGCGGTGGCGGCGAAGGGCGACGACGCGCCCCGGGTCGCACGGCTCGACCGCACGCTGAAGACGCTGGAAAAGCGGCTCTATCTCTATGAGAGCGGCCCGACCGGCAACGGCCCGGCCGGCATGGTGATCGCCAACGCGACCGGCTGCTCCAGCGTCTATGCCTCGACCTTCCCGTTCAACCCCTACACCGATCCGTGGGTCAACAGCCTGTTCCAGGATACGCCGGCGGTCGCCAAGGGCATCTTCGAAGGCCTCACCGCCACCGCGTCGGAAGATTTCGCCGCGCTGCGCATCGCCAGACTGGAATTGCAGGACGCCTACAATCCGGCCAAGCACGACAATCAGTTCCGTTACTTCGGCTGGGCCTCGTTCACGCCGGAGGAACGCGCGCTGCTGCCGACCGTGCTCAGCATGGGCGGCGACGGCGCCACCTACGACATCGGCTTCGGCGCGCTGTCGCGGCTGTTGTCGACCGCGACGCCGATCAAGGTGGTGGTGCTGAACACCGGCGCCTATTCCAACACCGGCGGGCAGACCTCCACGGCGAGCCTCACCGGCCAGGATTCCGACCTGTCGCGGTTCGGCGTCGCCAATACCGGCAAGCAGGAATCCCGCAAGGAGCTTGGCCTGATCGCCTCGTTCCATCCCAACGTATTCGTGGTGCAGACCTCGACCGCGCTGCAGGGCCACTTCCTGAAGAACGTGCTGGAGTATCTCAACTACAGCGACTCGCCGGCGGTGCTCGACGTCTATACGCCGTGCCAGGCCGAGCATGGCATCGGCGACGCGGTCGCCAACCGCCAGGCCCGCAAGGCGGTGGAAAGCCGGATGAACCCGGTGTTCGTGCACGACCCGCGCCGCGGCTCCAACCTGCACAGCGCGTTCTCGCTCGACGGCAACCCGGAGCCCGATCAGGACTGGGCGGCGCAGTCGATCGAATATGTCGACGACAACGGCGCCACCCAACTGCTCAAGACCGCGGTGACGCCGGCCGACTTCGCCTACACCGAGGTGCGCTTCAAGAAGCAGTTCAAGAAGCTAGCCGCCGACGCCGATGGCGTCGTGGTGCAGGACTATGTGGCGCTCAGCCCCGACCAGCGCGTCGGCAAGACGCCGTTCATCTACGCCACCGACGCCGACAAGCGGCTGATCAAGCTTTCGGTCGGCGCCGCGGTGATCCGGCTGGTCGAGGAGCGGCGCAAATATTGGCGCACGCTGCAGTTCCTCAGCGGCCTCGACGTTCGCCAGATCGACGAGACCCACCGCGTCGAACTCGACGCGCTGCTGCGGCAATACGAAGACTCGCTGAAGGCGCGGGAAACCTCGCTGGATTCGATCGCCCGCGGCATGAGCGAACTCGCCGCGTCGTCGAATGCACCCGCCGCCGGCGGCTTCGCCGGACTGATGGCGGGGCTGGCCCCGGCCGCGGCGGCACCTGCCACCAACGGCGCCAAGGCGCCGATCACCAGCGGCAACGTGCCGATCACCATCTCCGAAGATGATCTCGCCAAGTGCACCAACTGCAAGAGCTGCTACCAGGACGTCGGCGAGGTGTTCGAGCCGACCAAGATCGTGGTCGACGGCGTCACCAAGGACGTCGCCCATGTGATCCCGGGCGTGTTCGGCAAACTCAAGATTACGCCTGAACTGTCGGCCAAGCTGAGCCGGGCGGCGGCGAATTGCGACGCGGAGATCATCCGATGAGCGGCATCACCGGCGCGGTCCCCAACGAGCTGCTGCGCTACGAACAGGCGCGCAGCACGCTCGAAACCACCCGCAGCGAGCTCGAAGAGCTGCAGCATAGCGAAGCGGTCAGCGTGTTTCAGAAGCAGATCGCGCTGTTGCAGAAGCGGCTCTTGAACGATCCGGCGTCGCTGCGCGACATGTTCATCAATGACGGCACCCAGGCGATCGTCTGGGAATTCCAGCAGCCGGCGCTGGGGCTCGGTTTCACCGTGACGATGTGGGACTTGTTGAAGCGCGGCGACGACATGAGCACGATCCTGCAGCGCTTCATCTGGGCGCTGCCGTTGAAGTTCAAGCGCAAGTTCATCAAGGCGATCGATAGCCATCTGTCGGACAGCTACCCGATGTTCCGCGGGCTGTCGGAAGGCTGGCCCGGCGAGAACTTCATTCCGCCCTATATCCGCCCGGCGGAAGAGCGGATGTTCGACTTCGATCTCGTGAACCAGGGCTATCTCGGCTACACCAGCCTCGGCTACAGCGTCCGCGAGGTCGAACTGTTCGTCTGGCTGGAAGTGCTGCGCGACAAGCAGTGCGACGACAAGCCCTGCGAAATCGGCCTATTGATCGCCGGCAAGAGCGAGCCGAAGGGCGGCTGCCCGGTCAAGATTCACATTCCGGAAATGCTCGACCTGCTCGGCACCGGCCGCCACCGCGAGGCGCTGGAGCTGATCGAAAGCTGCAACCCGCTGCCCAACGTGACGGGGCGGGTCTGTCCGCAGGAATTGCAGTGCCAGGGCGTCTGCACCCACACCAAGCGGCCGATCGAGATCGGCCAGCTGGAATGGTACCTGCCGCAGCACGACAAGCTGGTGAACCCGGACGCCAACCAGCGCTTCGCCGGCATGCTCAGCCCGTGGGCGGCGGCGACCAAGCCGCCGATCGCGGTGGTCGGCTCCGGCCCCGCAGGCCTGATCAACGCTTATCTGCTCGCCGCGGAAGGCTTCCCGGTCACGGTGTTCGAGGCGTTCCACGACCTCGGCGGCGTGCTGCGCTACGGCATTCCCGAGTTCAGATTGCCGAATTCGCTGATCGACGACGTGGTGGAGAAGATCACGCTGCTCGGCGGCCGCTTCGTGCGCAACTTCGTGGTCGGCAAGACCGCGACGCTGGAAGATCTCAAAGCCGCCGGCTTCTGGAAAGTATTTCTCGGTACCGGCGCCGGTCTGCCGACCTTCATGAACGTGCCCGGCGAACATCTGTTGGGCGTGATGTCGGCCAACGAGTTCCTGACCCGCGTCAACCTGATGCGCGGGCTCGACGACAAGTACGAGACCCCGTTGCCGGAGATCCGCGGCAAAGAGGTGTTCGTGATCGGCGGCGGCAACACCGCGATGGACGCGGCCCGCACCGCCAAACGGCTCGGCGGCAACGTCACCATCGTGTATCGCCGCACCCAGAAGGAAATGCCGGCGCGCGTCGAGGAACTGCATCACGCGCTGGAAGAAGGCATCAACCTCGCGGTGCTGCGCGGCCCGAGTGAATTCATCGGCGACGGCAAGACCAACTTCGTCACCCACGCGGTGCTCGACGTCAACGAACTCGGCGCCCCGGACAAGTCCGGCCGCCGCAGCCCGACGCCGACCGGCAAGGTCGAACGGGTGCCGGTCGATCTCGTCATCATGGCGCTCGGCAACACCGCCAACCCGATCATGAAGGACGCCGAGCCCGAGCTGAAGACCAATAAATGGGGCACCATCGAGGTCGAGCGGAACTCGCAGCGCACCTCGATCAAGGACGTCTATTGCGGCGGCGACGCCGCGCGCGGCGGCTCCACGGCGATCCGTGCGGCCGGCGACGGCCAGGCCGCGGCGAAGGAAATCGTCGGCGAGATTCCGTTCTCCTCCGCCGAGATCACCACCATGGTGGCCAATGCGGCGCGCTACACCGAACTCGGCCAGATGAAGCCGACCATCGTCGACAAGATCGAACTGGCCGGCGGCATCGTCGAATTCGTGGTGCGCTCGCCGATGGTGGCGAAGGCGGCGCAGGCGGGACAATTCGTCCGGGTGCTGCCGTGGGACAAGGGCGAGCTGATCCCGCTGACGCTGGCGGATTGGGATGTCGAGGCCGGCACTATCGATCTGGTGGTGCAAGGCATGGGCACCTCGTCCTTGGAAATCAACCGGATGGCGATCGGCGACGCGTTCTCCGGCATCGCCGGTCCGCTCGGCCGCGCCTCGGAGCTGCATCGCTACGAGGGCAACCAGACGGTAGTGTTCACTGCCGGCGGCGTCGGTCTGCCGCCGGTCTATCCGATCATGCGGGCGCATCTGAAGCTCGGCAATCACGTCACGCTGATCTCCGGCTTCCGCGCCAAGGACTTCCTGTTCTGGACCGGCGAGCAGGAGCGGGTCGGCAAATTGCAGGCCGAGTTCGGCGATCAGCTCGAGGTGACCTACACCACCAATGACGGCAGCTTCGGCGTCAAGGGCTTCGTCTCCGGACCGCTCGAGGAGATGCTGAAGGCCAACCAAGCAGGCAAGGGCCGCACCATCGCCGAAGTGATCGCGATCGGACCGCCGCTGATGATGCGGGCGATCAGTGACCTCACCAAGCCTTATGGGGTGAAGACCGTGGCGAGCCTCAACTCGATCATGGTCGATGCCACCGGGATGTGCGGCGCCTGCATGGTGCCGGTGACCATCGACGGTAAGATGGTCCGCAAGCACGCCTGCATCGATGGTCCCGAACTCGACGCCCACATCATCGATTGGGACAAATTCCTGCCGCGCTTCAATCAGTTCAAGGCCCAGGAGCTGGACAGCAAGAAGAAGCACGGCTTCGCCTGATCGTAACGTCCCCCGGCGCGGATCCCGCGCCGGGGCGAATCTCGCCCCGATCGGCGCCCGCCGTTGTCGACCCCGTTGCGGTGTGTAATAGTTGCGAAGATCTCGTTCGGCGGTACGAGGACAACGCGAATGCCCGGCTCGGAATTCAGGCATTTTGACCGGGCTCTGGCCGCGATCGAGCGTTTTCAAACCACGACCTCGCCGCGAGCGCTGATCGATGCGGTCCGCGACGCCGCAGCCGCCTACGGCTATCGGTCCTTCGTGATCGCCGCGGCGCCCAAGCTCGCTTGCAACGCCTTCGACAAGCGGGTCTTGCTGCGGCATTGGCCGGAAGCCTGGTTCGGTCAATACCTGCAGGACAACTACCAAGATCACGACCCGATCGCGGCGCATGCGCGCCAGCAGACCCGGGCGTTCTGCTGGTCCGACGCGCCGTGGGACAGGTCGGACAAAAAGACCGCGGCGGTGATGGACTGCGCGGCGCACGACTACGACATGCGGCGCGGCTTCTGCGTGCCGATCTTCGGCATGCGGGGCTACGAGGCCGCGATCTCGTTCGGCGGCCCCGAGATCGACGCCAGCCCGGCGGCGACGGCGGCGATGGAGCTGATCGCGATCTATGCGATGAATCAGTTGATGACGATGCGCGAGCCCCCCGCGCGGCGGCAAACCACGCTGTCGCCGCGAGAGCGCGAGGTCGTCGCCTGGGCGGCGGTCGGCAAGACCGCGTGGGACACCGCGCGGATTTTGGCGATCTCCACCGACACCGTGAACAAACACATGGCCTCGGCGATGCGCAAGCTCGACGCCTGTACCAAGACCCAGGCGGTGGTGGAGTCGATCCGACGCGGCGAGATCGAGCTGTGAGGAGTCAATACCCAGTTCTCTGAATAGAGCCGCGCCGGGCCGCCGTGCCCTGCTCCTACGGGCAACCGCAGGAGCGCATCATGATCCGGGTGATCGACCAGGCCAATCAACTCCGCTACCGCGAAATCTTGGAGCGCCAGTTCCGCTTCCGCCACGAGATCTTCGTCAAGGAGCGCGGCTGGACCGACTTCGAGAAGGACGGCCGCTACGAGGTCGATCAGTACGACAACGAGAAGACCGTCTATGTCGTGGCCCTCGACGACGAACGGGTGATCGGTTGTTTCCGGCTGTATCCGACGCAGGCGCCGCACATGCTGAGCGAGGTCTTTTCCTATCTGGTCGACGGAGCGGTGCCGCAACGCAGCGATATGCTGGAAATGACCAGGATGTCGGTGTCGCGCGACAGGCGCGGCGGCAGCACCTACTACGAACTGCTCGCCGGACTGCAGGAATACGGCCTGCAACAAGGGCTCTGCGCGGTCACCGCGGTGATCCGTTCGTTCCGGATGCCGGTGGTGCAGGACGCCGGATTTCGGGTTCACCCCTTGGGCCTGCCGCGCGAGGTCAATGGCGAAACGCTGATGGCGGTGATGTTCGAGATCGGCGAGGACTCGCTGGAGCGGGTCCGGCGCACCGCAGGCATCGGCGTGCCGGTGCTGGAGCCGATACCGCAACCTGCGGGCGCATTGCAGCGCAAGCTCGCCTAACGGTAAGGGCCATCGATCGCGGGGGTCAATGGTCAGTTCTTGCCATGGATCGCCGAGCGAGATTGTTGAATTCTGTACGGCCGTGGCGAATTGGCCGCCACCGCGGAATGCAGTCGCGCTGGCTGATCGACCATCCCGAACCAGCGCCTTGCACCAGGCGAGAGAGTGAGGCTGACATGCCGATCCCGGAAGAATTTGCGTGGCTGTCCGACAAGTTGGAGGAGTGCATCGAACAGGCCGAGGCCTTGAAGCTCGGCCATGCGGTGCTGCTGATCAAGATGGCGGCGATGGAAGTGGCCGATCAGTCGATCGAACGCGACGTCGAGTTCGCCCGCCGCGAGGTGTCCTGATCGCGACGACGCCGCGTCCAGACCTCGACCCCATTCGAAACGCGGCGATCCTGCCCGCCGCGATCGGCTTGAACCATCGCCGAGCTGGTAAATGCCACGGCGCGGAACGGTCCCACGTGCTGGGGTATCTTGTCGCAGCCGCACGGCCGAAGCCGTGCGCGATGCGCGCTACCGGCCGGCCGGCTCGTCGTTAGCGCCACGCGATGCGGCGGCGGTCGCATTGAAGCCATGAGAGTCGTGCTAGATTGAGCACGATTTTTCCGAAAACCGGCATCCGATTTTCGGGATCATCCTCTCCAACAAGCGAGCCCTCGCGCCACTACCATCAGGATTTCCGTTGTCCCAGATCGTCACCGTCACGCCCAGCCCCGCCATCGATGCCTCGACCTCGGTCGGTAAGATTGCTGCTTTCTCCAAGCTACGTTGCGCGCCGCTGCGGCGCCACCCCGGCGGCGGCGGTATCAACGTCGCGCGGGTCATCCAGCGGCTCGGCGGCGAGGTCCGCGCGGTCTATCCCAGCGGCGGCGCCACCGGCGAATTGTTGCGCGAGCTGCTCGACCGCGAAGGCATCAACGGCATCACCGTGGCGGTGGCGGCGGAGACCCGCGAAGATTTCACGGTGTTCGAGGAGAGCACGCGGCAGCAATTCCGCTTCATGATGCCGGGATCGCCGCTCGCCGATCCGGAGTGGGCGCAACTGATTCAAGCCGCACTGGTGGGGCCGCCCGCCTTCATCATCGCCAGCGGCAGCGTGCCGCCCGGCGCGCCGGAGGATTTCTTCGGCCGCATCGTGCAGGCCGGCAGCGCGCTCGGCGCCAAGGTCGTGGTCGACACCTCGCGACAGCCGCTGCAGGCCGCGCTGCAGAGCGGCCTGTTCTTGATCAAGCCGAGCCTCAGCGAATTCTGGAATCTGACCGGCTTGAACTGCGACGACGACGCCACGCTGATCGACGCCGCGCGCGACTTGATCGATCGCGGCCTGGTGGAGATGGTGGCGCTCAGCATGGGACCGAACGGCGCGCTGCTGGTCAGCCGCGACCGCGCGCTGCGCGCCGAAGGCCTTGCGGTCGAGGCCGCCACCGTGTCCGGCGCCGGCGACAGCTTCCTGGCGGCAATGGTGTGGAGCCTGCAAAACGATCCCGATCTTGCCACCGCGCTGCGCTTCGGCATCGCGGCGGGCACGGCCGCGTTGGTCAATCCCGGCACCGAACTGGCGCAGCCGCAGGATATTGCGAACTTCCTGCCGCAGGTCCGCATCCGCGAGATCGCCGAAGCCGCGCGCGTCGCCACATCGCCGCTGATTTGAGGCACGCCGTGTCGGCGCGATCGCAATCGACTGCCGCGGCGCTGCGCAACGAAACGCCATGCTGCCCTTGACTACAAATCGAGCAGAATTGATCTTGGTCAAGGCAGCTGCCGGCACCGCGCACCTATGGTCCGCGGCGCTGCGAGACAGGCAGTTGAGGTGATCGAGGCGTTCCGCAAGCACCTCTTCCGGAAGCGATCAAGGGGAGAGTTGCATGAGCGACCAGGTCAAATACGTGCTCGACGAAGATCAGATTCCAAAGGCTTGGTACAATCTGAACGCAGATTTTCCCAAGCCGATGCCGGCGGTGCTGCATCCCGGCACGCATCAGCCGATCGGCCCGTCGGATCTCGAGCCGCTGTTTCCGATGAATCTGATCCTTCAGGAAGTTTCGACCGAACGCTACATCGAAATTCCCGATCCGGTGCGCGACGTGTTCCGGATGTGGCGGCCGTCGCCGCTGATCCGCGCCCGGCGGCTGGAGAGGCTGCTCGATACCCCGGCCAAGATCTATTTCAAATATGAAGGCGTCTCGCCGGCCGGCTCGCACAAGCCGAACACCGCGGTGCCGCAGGCCTGGTACAACAAGGAAGCCGGCATCAAGCGGCTGTCGACCGAAACCGGCGCCGGCCAATGGGGCTCGTCGCTGGCGTTCGCCGGCTCGCTGTTCGGCATCGACGTCACGGT
This sequence comes from Rhodopseudomonas palustris BisB18, assembly GCF_000013745.1. GTDB lineage: Bacteria > Pseudomonadota > Alphaproteobacteria > Rhizobiales > Xanthobacteraceae > Rhodopseudomonas_A > Rhodopseudomonas_A palustris_F. The sequence goes on along the minus strand of NC_007925.1, from coordinate 762,914 downwards.
GTTTCAGGTCCGGGTGTCGTACGACCAGAAGCCGTATCGCCGCGCGCTGATGGAAACCTACGGCGCGCGCTGCGTGGCGTCGCCGTCGAACGAGACCGAAGCCGGCCGCGCCGTGCTGGCCAAGGATCCCAACAGCCCGGGCTCGCTCGGCATGGCGATTTCCGAGGCGGTCGAGATCGCCGCCAAGGACCCGGGCGTGAAATATGCGCTGGGCTCGGTGCTCAACCATGTGATGCTGCACCAGACCATCATCGGCGAAGAGACCATCCGGCAGTTCGAACTCGCCAACGACGATCCCGACGTGGTGATCGGCTGCGCCGGCGGCGGCTCCAACTTCGCCGGGTTGTGCTTCCCCTATCTCGGGCTGCAGCTGCGCGGCGGCCGCTCGCGCCGCTTCATCGCGGTGGAGCCCGCCGCCTGCCCGACGCTGACCCGCGGCAAATACGCCTATGATTTCGGCGACACCGCGCATCTGACGCCGCTGATGAAGATGCACACGCTGGGCTCGACCTTCATGCCGCCCGGCTTCCACGCCGGCGGGCTGCGCTATCACGGCATGAGCGCGATGGTGTCGCACGCCTATGAGCTCGGGCTGATCGAGGCGCGCTCCTATCAGCAGCGCGGCTGCTTCGAGGCCGGGGTGCAGTTCGCCCGCGCCGAAGGCATCGTGCCGGCGCCGGAATCCACCCACGCGGTGCGCTGCGCGATCGACGAGGCGTTGCGCTGCAAGGCCGAGGGCAAGGCGGAGACCATCGTCTTCAACCTGTCCGGCCACGGCCATTTCGACATGCAGGCCTATATCAATTTCTTCGAAGGCAAGCTGGTCGACCTCGACTACGACGAGGCGGCGCTGGCGCAGTCGCTGGCCGACCTGCCGAACATCGCGGCGTAACCTCCGAAAGACGCGCTCGCCACCACGAGCGCGTCTTGGTTCGATCGGACACACAACGGGGCCGTCATTCCGGGGCGCGAGAGCGCAAGCTCGCGCGAACCCGGAATCTCGCAACAGGGGTGGGTCTACAGTCGCTGCAAGATTCCGGGTTCGCTCGCCCAAGGGCTCGCGCCCCGGAATGACGGCGCGAATCTTGGCAGGCGCACCAGATCAGCCGGCGATGTTGCGCTGGTCCTTGACCCGCACCGCCTTGCCCTGCGAGCGCGGCACTTCGCCGGGCGACTTGACCACCACCCGGCAGGTGACGCCGATCAACGACTTGACGTGATGGGTCACCTCGGCGGCCTTGCGCAGCCGGCCGGCGTCGTCGAGCGCTGCGTCCGGCGTCATCTCGACCTCGACGGTCATGCTATCGAGCGCCTTCTCGCGGGTCAGCACCAGCTGATAATGCGGCGCGATGCCGGGAAAGCCGACCAGCACCGATTCGACCTGCGACGGATAGACGTTGACGCCGCGGATGATCAGCATGTCGTCGTCGCGCCCGGTGACCCGCATGATGCGGACATGGCTGCGGCCGCAGCCGCAGGGCTCGTTGCTGAGCCGGGTGATGTCGCGGGTCCGATAGCGGATCATCGGCAGCGCTTCTTTGGTCAGCGTGGTGATGACCAACTCGCCGACCGCGCCGATCGGCAGCGGCTGCAGCGTTTCCGGATCGATGGTCTCGAACAGGAAGTGGTCTTCCCAGCCGTGCAGCCCGGCCTGCGCGGCGCATTCGCAGGCCACCCCCGGTCCCATGATCTCGGACAGCCCATAGACGTCCATCGCCCGGATGCCGAGCCGCGCCTCGAGGTCGCGGCGCATCGCGTCGCTCCACGGCTCGGCACCGAACAGCCCGACCCGCAACGGCGCCTGGCGCAGATCCGCGCCCATCTGCTCGGCGACCTCGGCGATGTTCAGCGCATAGGACGGCGTCGAGCACAGCACGTTGGCGCCGAAATCCTTCAGAAGCGAGACCTGCCGTTCGGTGCCGCCGCCCGACACCGGCACCACGGTGCAGCCGAGCCGCTCGGCGCCGTAGTGGGCACCGAGGCCGCCGGTGAACAGGCCGTAGCCATAGGCATTGTGCACGATGTCGTCGGGCAGCGCGCCGGCACTCGCCATCGAGCGCGCCATCAGCTCCGACCAGGTGTCGAGATCGTGCTTGGTGTAGCCGACCACGGTCGGTTTGCCGGTGGTGCCGGACGAGGCGTGGATCCGCAGCATCTGCTCGCGCGGCACCGCGAACATGCCGAACGGATAATTGTCGCGCAGATCGGTCTTCTGGGTGAACGGGAAGCGGACGATGTCGGCGAGCGACTTCAGATCGTCCGGCGCGACGCCGGCTTCGTCGAACTTGGCGCGATAATGCGGCACCGCCCGATAGGCGCGCTCGAGGGTCTTTTTCAGCCGCTCGAGCTGCAATGCAGCGAGCTGGCCGCGCGGCATGGTTTCGGCGGCGCGATCGAACATGAAAGTCGGCATTTCGCGTGCCGCGGTCTGAGCCTGTACCAAGTCGATCTCCCGTCGATCTCGTCTCGTTCGCGTGAAGCCTGCGCCCGAACTATCAGGACGCCGCCGCCGCAACCGGCGTCGTCGCCAGCGCGTAGCCGGCGGCCAACGCATCCAAATTCAAATCCAGGAAGGCGCGCGGCGAGCCCGCCCGCACCACCCGCTCGATCGATTGACGTTTGCAGATGCCGCTGAGCGCGATCAGCGCGCCGAGCGCCACGATGTTGGTGACGCGTTCGTTGCCCAATTCCAGCGCGGTGCGGCTGAGCGGCAGGTGGTGCCGCGGGTACTTGCCGTCGGGCAGCTCCGGGCACAGCCTGGTGTCGGCGATCACCAGCGCGTCGGGCTTGAGCCGCGGCCAGGACGGCTTGATCGCGAGCTTGTCGAGCAGCACCAGATAGTCGAACGCGATCGGCAGCGGATAGTCGACCTCGCCGTTGGCCACCACCAGGTCGGCGTTGCAGAACCCGCCGCGCGAGGTCGGCTCGTAGGTCTGCGACTGCGCGACGTGCTTGCCCTCCTGGGCCAGCGCATCCGCCAGCATCTTGCCGCTGAGGATCAGGCCCTGGCCGCCGGTGCCGCCGAAGCGCAATTCGATCCGCGAATCGGGCATCACTTCGCTCCCTTGGCGGCGGCGGCAGCGGCGGCTGCGCGCCGATACGCCGCGCCGTATTCCGGCCGGTCGTTCTTCGTCAGAATGCCGGTCGGCAGCGAGGTCGAATGGAACGGGGTCTCGACCGTGTTGCGATAGGCGCTGGGGCGAATCTCGCTCTTCTGCCGCATGATCATTTCCGGCGATGAGCCGAGATCGTTCTTGCGGCCGAACACTTCCGTGCAATCCGACAGCACTTCGACGAAGGCGAAACCGGGGTGTTCGAGCCCGGCCTTGATCAATTCCTTGAGCTTCGGCACGTGCCGCGTCACTTCGCGACCGACGAAGCCGGCGCCGGCCGCGGTCGCGAGCGCGCAGGCGTCGAAATTCGGCTCGTTGTTGCCGAGCGGCGTGGTAGTGGTCAGCCGCATCTCCGAGGTGGTCGGCGACACCTGGCCGCCGGTCATGCCGTAGATCTCGTTGTTGAGCATCAGGCAGGTGATCTTCAGATTGCGCCGGCAGGCGTGGATCAGATGATTGCCGCCGATCGCCAGGCAATCGCCGTCGCCACTGATCACCACGACATGCAGATCGGGCCGCGCCAGCGCCAGCCCGGTGGCGTAGGCCAGCGGCCGGCCGTGGGTGGTGTGGAAGGTGTTGGCGTCGATATAGGCCGACAGCCGCCCGGCGCAGCCGATGCCCGACACCACGGCAAGCTTGTCCTTGTCGATGTCGAGATCGTGCAGCGCCCACAGCAGCGCGCGCAGCGCGATGCCGTGGCCGCAGCCCGGGCAGAGGAAGTGCGGCATCATCTCCTTGCGGAGATAATCGCGGACGTCGAAATTCGCAGCGTCGGTGAACATCAGGCCTCCGAGGCAAGCTTGGTGGCGTGCGCGGCGATCTGCACCGGCGTGATCGGCTCGCCGCTATACTGGTGCAGACCCTCGACGCGGTGGCGGCCGAGCAGCCGCTCGACCTCGAGACGCAACTGGCCGACGTTGAGTTCGGGCACCAGCACGGCGCGGGCGCCCTTGCAGGCCTGCTGCAACGCCGCCTCCGGGAACGGCCACAGCGTGATGGGGCGGAACAGCCCGACATGGACGCCCTTGCCGCGGCAGATCTCGACCGCGCGCTTGGCAGCGCGGGCGCTGATCCCGATCGCGACGATCACCACGTCGGCGTCCTCGCAGCGGATCGCTTCCCAGGATTCGATCAGTTCGCGATGCAGGTCGAGCTTGGAATACAGCCGCGACATCGCGCGGTCGACCGCTTCGGGATTCTGGGTCGGAAAGCCGTTCTCGCCGTGGGTCAGCCCGGTAGTGTGGGTGCGATAACCATCGCCGGGACGCGGCATCGCCGGAATGCCGTCGACGCCCGCCGCATAGGGCTTGTAGTCGGCGCGCGGGCCGCTCGCCCATTTGCGCTCGGCGCGGATGCTGGTGGGCGCAACAAGCGCCACGGTTTCCGACGACTGCGCGATCACCTGATCGTACAGCACGATCACCGGGGTGCGGCAGATTTCGGCGAGATCGAAGGCGCGGATGGTCTCCTCATAGATCTCGCGCACCGAGGACGGCGCCAGCACGATCATCGGATAGTCGCCGTGGCTACCGAACCTCGTCTGCATGATGTCGGCCTGCGATGGCCTTGTCGGCATCCCGGTGGACGGCCCGCCGCGCATCACGTTGACGATGACGCAGGGAATTTCCGCGCCGGCGGCGTAGCCGATGTTTTCCTGCTTCAGCGAGAAGCCCGGACCCGACGTCGCGGTCATCGCCTTGACGCCGCCCATCGAGGCGCCGATCACCGCGGCCATCGCCGAGATTTCGTCTTCCATCTGGATGAACACGCCGCCGGCCTGCGGCAAGCTCGTCACCAGCTTTTCGGCGATTTCCGACGATGGCGTGATCGGATAGCCGGCGAAGAACTTGCAGCCGGCGGCGACCGCGCCCTGCGCGCAGGCGCTGTTGCCGGACAACAGCTTCGCGGTCGATTTGCTCAGCGATTTGTCGTGCACGTTCATCGCAGGGTCCCTTCAGCGCGGGCCTGCGGATCGAGATGGACCCGGATCGCGAAATCCGGGCACAGCCATTCGCACAGCCGGCAGCCGGTGCATTTCTCCGGCGCGGCCAGTTCGGCGACGCGCTCGGCGTTCAGCTTCAGGCAGCGTTCCGGGCACAGCTTGACGCAGATGTCGCAGCTCTTGCACCACTCGGCATTGATCTCCAGCCGCGGCGTATAGGGCGCGGCCGCCGGCACATGGACCGCGGGCGCGGCGGCCCCGGGGGTGCGCGCCTCGGCGACCCAGGTGCGGCCGAGCCGGAACGCTTCCAAATTCACCGCGATGGTCTTCTTCGGCACGAAATCGGCGACCGTGGTCTCCCAGTCCGCGACCGGGAAATCCAGTGCGTTGGACAACGCGCCGAGCAGCACAACGTTGGCGGCGCGCTCGTTGCCGAGTTCTTCCGCCATGGTGGTGGCGTCGATCGCATAGCCCTCGGCGACGTAGCTTGCGACCTGTTCGGCGGTCTCGCGTGAATAGCGCATCGGCGCGCCGGGCTTGCGGTTGAGGCAGGCGAACGGCGGCACGATCCGCTTGGTGTCGCAGATGAAGATGCCGGTGTCGGGCTTCAGGAACGGCAGCCAGCGCAGGCCCTCGGCCCATTCCAGCGCCACCAGCACGTCGGCCTCGCCCTTGGCGATGGTCGGCGACCACACCCGCTTGCCGAAGCGGACGTGGCTGAACACCGAGCCGCCGCGCTTGGCCATGCCGTGCACTTCGCTCTGCTTGACCTCGAAGCCGCGCCATTGCGCCAGCGCCGCCAGCACCTTGGAGACCATGATGACGCCCTGACCGCCGACGCCGACGATCAGCACGTTGAACGGCGGCTTGCTGGCGACCGGCGCCACCGCCGGCGCTGCGTCGATGTTGGACTCGCTCATGGCGTCACCGGGGCGGCGATTTTGATACAATCGACGGTGCAGACCTGGGCGCACAGCGTGCAGCCGATGCACAGCGCCGGATCGATCTTGACCCGGTGCCGGCCCTCGAACCACTGATCGCTCCAGGTCAGCGCCGGGCAACCGAGATTCATGCAGGACTGGCAGGCGGTGCACTGTCCGGTGACGATCTCCAGCGGCGGGCCTTTGATCTTCACCGGATCGAGCACGCAGGGCCGATTGGAGATCAGCACCGCGACGCCGCGATAAGCGATCGCCTCGCGCAACGCCTGTTGCGTCGCGGCGAGATCGTAGGAATCCACGGTGCGGACCCATTTGACGCCGATCGCGCGGATCAACGCCGCGTAGTCGATCTGCGGCGCCACTTCGCCGCGTAGCGTCTTGCCGGTGCCGGGATGTTCCTGGCCGCCGGTCATCGCGGTGATGTGGTTATCCAGCAGCATCACCGCGATGTTGGCCTGGTTGTAGACCGCGTCGATCAGCGCCGGCAGGCCGGCATGCAGGAAGGTGGAATCGCCGATGGTGGCGACGATCGGTTTGGTCTCGCCGGCCTTCGACATGCCGATGGCGTTGCCGATCGAGGAGCCCATCGCCACGCAGGTGTCGAGGCCGCGCAGCGGATCGAGGCAGCCCAGCGTGTAGCAGCCGATGTCGCCGGCGACACGGGCGCCGGCGGCGCGCACCGCCAGGAAGCTCGAAGTATGCGGACAGCCGGCGCACAGCACCGGCGGCCGGATCACCAGTTCGGGGGTCCAGCCGTTGGAGGCCGGCTGCGGCGGCAGGATGCCGGCCTTGACGAAGCCGGCGCGCACCACTTCGGGCGAGAACTCGCCGGCGCGCGGGAACAACGACTTGCCGGACACCGCAAAGCCGAGTGCCGCGATCTCTTTTTCGATCACCGGCTCGAGTTCTTCGACCACAAAGATCCGATCGACCGATTCGCAGAAATCGCGCAGCAGCTTGTCGGACAGCGGCCAGGACGCGCCGAGCTTCAGCACGCTGGCGTCGGGAAGCACTTCGCGGACGTATGGATAGCAGGTTCCGGCGGTGACGATGCCGAAACTGGTATCGGCGATCTCGCAGCTATTCAGCGGCGAGGTGGCGAAGTAGTCCTTCAGCCGCTCCTCGCGTTCCAGCACCACGAGGTGACGCGCCCGGGCGTGCGCCGGGATCATCACGTTCTTCGATGGCTTCTCGACGAAGCCGCGCGCCGGCGGCACCACGCGCTCGCCGACCGCCACGGGACTGCGGGTATGCGACAGCCGGGTGGTGCCGCGCACGATCACCGGGGTGTCGAACTGTTCGGAAATCTCGAACGCCAGCTTGGTGTAGTCGAGCGCCTCCTGGGCGTCGGACGGCTCCAGCACCGGCACCGACGCCAGCATCGCGTAGATCCGGCTGTCCTGCTCGTTCTGCGAGGAGTGAATGCCGGGATCGTCGCACACCGTCAGCACCAGGCCGCCGTTGACGCCGATATAGGTCGCCGTCATGAACGCGTCGGCGGCGACGTTGAGGCCGACATGCTTCATCGAGGCCAGCGCGCGGCAGCCGGCGAACGACGCGCCGATCGCGACGTCGAGCGCGACCTTCTCATTGGTCGACCATTGCGCGTGAAGGTCCTCGACCGGATAGGTCGCGAGATTTTCCAGGATTTCGGTGCTTGGCGTGCCGGGATAGGCCGCGGCGACCCTGACGCCGGCCTCCCAGGCGCCGCGGGCGATCGCTTCGTTGCCGGTCAGCGGGCGAAACTCTTTGGCATCGCGCGGCAATGGCTCGGTGGATGGCCGGGGTGTGTGCATTGCGTAGCCTCCTTCAGCATACGCCGCCGCGGCGATCAGCCCAAGGAAAACACCATTCCAAATCTACCACCGAACGTAATTGAGCTATGTCAACGGCAGCTCATGCCTTAGTCAAACATTGACCAATCATGTAGCAGCGGCGCGATGCGGCGCAGAGTTGCTAATTGGTATCACGCGCAACCACGCCACATGCGGCGCTTCGCTCATGCGAAGCTTTCGCGATTGGCGTGCGGTGCAAAATCCGCTACGGCTGTCGCCATGGCTCACCCGCTCTCCCGCATCATCAATCGCTTCAAGCGCGAACCCTCCCGCACCGGATCGCTGATCATCACCTTTTACGGCGACGCGATCCTGCCGCGCGGCGGATCGTTGTGGCTCGGCACGTTGCTGCAGTTTCTCGAACTGCTCGGCACCGACGGCGGCGTGGTGCGCACCGCGGTATCGCGGCTCGCCGCGGATGGCTGGCTCGCGCGTGACAAGATCGGCCGCAAGAGTTTCTACAAGCTCGCAACCAGCGGCCGCGAGCGGTTCGATCTGGCGGTGCAGCACGTTTACAATCCGCAGCCGGCGCCCTCGCAAGGCCACTTCGAACTGCTGCTGATCGGCAACGGCGCCGACCGCGACGCGGCGCGCGCAGCTTTAAGTGAAGCCGGCTTCGGCAGTCCGATGCCCGGGGTGTGGGTGGCACCGGGCGGGACCGCGGTGCCGGCGCTGGCCGCGGGCGCCATCCGGCTGGAGGCGACAGCCGCCGGCGAGATGGGCGGGCGGCTGATCGGCGCGAGTTGGCCGCTGCAAGAGATCGCCGCCTCGTATCGCGATTTCCTCAAGATTTTCGCGCCGTTGCAAGGCTGGGTCGCTGGCGCCGAAGCGCTGGCGCCGGCGGATGCGATGCTGGCGCGGATCCTGCTGATCCATCACTACCGCCGCGTCCTGCTGCGCGACCCGTTGCTGCCGGAAGCGTTGTTGCCGGGCGATTGGCCGGCGCCGCAGGCCCGGGCGTTTTGCGGGAAAATCTATCGCGCGCTGCTGCCGGCCTCCGAGCAATGGCTTGATAGCTTTGGCGAAAGTGCCTCCGGCCCGTTGCCGCCGCCGGGCCGCGAATTGGCGCAACGGTTCCCCTAGCGGCCCTGCATTATGTTACAGGAATGACTTGCATAAGCAATTTTCTGTTATATATTGCAGGTAACAAGATCCCAGGGAGACGAGCGCCATGTACACCCAGGCTCTCAATGCGCCGCAGAGCGACGAGCGTCACCTGGAAGACGCCGACAAATCGGCGCGGTTCGAAGCGCGCATCGCCGACGAGCAGCGCATCGAGCCGAACGACTGGATGCCCGCGGCCTATCGCAAGACGCTGACCCGGCAGATCTCGCAGCACGCGCATTCCGAAATCGTCGGCATGTTGCCGGAAGGCAATTGGATCACCCGCGCGCCGACGCTGCGCCGCAAGGCCGCATTGCTCGCCAAGGTGCAGGACGAATGCGGCCATGGGCTTTACTTATATGCCGCGGCTGAAACGCTGGGCTCTTCGCGCGAGGAGCTCGTGGAGCAGCTGCTCAGCGGCAAGGCGAAATATTCCTCGATCTTCAACTATCCGACGCTGACCTGGGCCGACATCGGCGCGATCGGCTGGCTGGTCGATGGCGCGGCGATCATGAACCAGATCCCGCTGTGCCGCTGCTCCTACGGCCCCTATGCGCGGGCGATGATCCGGGTGTGCAAGGAAGAATCCTTTCACCAGCGCCAGGGTTACGAGATCATGGTGACGCTGTCGCGCGGCAGCGAAGAGCAAAAAGCCATGGCGCAGGACGCGCTGAACCGCTGGTGGTGGCCGTGCCTGATGATGTTCGGCCCGCCGGATCAGCAGAGCCAGCACGGCGATCAATCCACCCGCTGGAAGATCAAGCGCTTCTCCAACGACGAGCTGCGGCAGAAATTCGTCGATGCCACGGTGCCGCAGGCGCGCTATCTCGGGCTGACGATGCCCGACCCCGATCTGCGCTTCAACGAAGCCACGCAGCATTGGGACTTTGGCGCGATCGACTGGCAGGAATTCGCCGAGGTGCTGGCCGGCAACGGCCCTTGCAACCGCGATCGGATGGCGGCGCGCCGCAAGGCCCATGACGACGGCGCCTGGGTGCGCGAGGCCGCGCAGGCCTATGCCGACAAACAGCGCGCGCGACGCGCGTCCGATAACGCAGTCGCGGCCTAGTCTATCAGCAGGAGCCGAGCATGAGCGAGCCGAACAGTCAGCTCTGGGAAGTGTTCATCCGCAGCCGCAACGGGCTCGCCCACAAGCACGCCGGATCGCTGCACGCCGCCGACGCTACGTTGGCGCTGCAGGCGGCGCGCGACGTCTATACGCGGCGCGGCGAAGGGCTGTCGATCTGGGTGGTGCCGTCGAACGCCATCACCGCCTCGGACCCCACCGAGGCCGGCATGATGTTCGAGCCGGCGGAAAGCAAAATCTATCGCCACCCGACGTTCTACGAAGTGCCGGAGGAAGTCGGGCATATGTAAGCGCTTCCTCGTGGTGAGGAGCTGCGTCACGTCTCGCGCCATAAGGTGAGATCGGTGTCGCCCTGCTACGCAAAGGGCCTATCGAGAATGGGCGGCCTCTCTCCGTCATGGCCGGGCTTGTCCCGGCCATCCACGGAAACAGCAACGGCGTCGCTTGTGGGCGTGGATGGCCGGGACGAGCCCGGCCATGACGTGGTGAGTTAAGTGCCTGATCGGCCCGCTCCCATTTCGGTCGGGCGATTCAGGATGACGCATTCGAAGCGAGTTTGGAGCGAATTCCATGGCCACCGCATCGATCGCAATCGCCGAGACTCCGCTGGTCAACTACGCGCTGCGGCGCGGCGACGACGCGTTGGTGCTCGGCCATCGTTTGTCGGAGTGGTGCGGCCACGCCCCGATGCTCGAAGAGGACATGGCGCTGGCCAATATCGGGCTCGACCTGATCGGCCAGGCCCGCGAGCTCTTCAACTACGCCGCCGAGGTCGAAGGTGCGGCGAACACCGAGGACAGCCTGGCCTATCTGCGCGACGTCCGGCAATATCGGAACCTACTGCTGGTCGAGCAGCCGAACGGCGATTTCGCCCGCACCATGCTGCGACAGTTGTTCTACTCGGCGTTCGCCGATTCGTATTGGCGGGCGATGATGGGCTCGAGCGATCCGACGCTTGCGGCGATCGCCGCCAAATCCGAGAAGGAGAGCGCCTACCACCTGCGCCATGCCTCCGAATGGGTGATCCGGCTCGGCGACGGCACTGAAGAAAGCCATCGCCGCGCGCAGGCCGCGGTCGACGAATTGTGGGCCTTCACCGGGGAAATGTTTCAAGTCGACGACGGCGACGCCGCGCTGATCGCCGACGGCATCGCGATCGATCCGGAGCGCCTGCGCGCCGGCTGGAGCGAGACCGTTGCGAGCGTGCTGGCGCGCGCGACGCTGCAGCAGCCGAGTTCAAGCTGGATGCAGAAAGGAGGCCGCGCCGGCCATCACAGCGAACATCTCGGCCATCTGCTCAGCGAATTGCAATCGCTGCAGCGCAGCTTCCCGGGTGCCACGTGGTGAGCGCGGCCGGCGAGCTCGGCACGCTGCGGCAACGCGCCTGGGCCGCTGCCGCCAATGTGGTCGATCCGGAGATTCCGGTGTTGACCATCGAGGATCTCGGGGTGCTGCGCGACGTCACGGTGAGCGGCGACCGGATCGAGGTGTCGATCACGCCGACCTATTCGGGCTGTCCGGCGATGACCATGATCGCGCTAGAAATCGAACTGGCACTGGCCCGCGAGGGCATCGCCGGCGCCAAGATCACCACCGTGCTGTCGCCGGCCTGGACCACCGACTGGATGAGCGACGCTGGCCGCCGCAAGCTGCGTGACTACGGCATCGCGCCGCCGCTATCGGGCGGCGGTCGCCGCGCGCTGTTCGGCGAACAACAGGTCGCCTGCCCGCAATGCGGCTCGATCGCGACGACCGTGCTGTCGGAATTCGGCTCGACCTCGTGCAAGGCGCTGTGGCGCTGCCTGGATTGTCGCGAACCGTTCGATTACTTCAAGTGTCACTAGAGGCAGATAGCCGATGACATCCCACACCCCGAAATTCCATCGCCTCGCCATTGCCGAGCTGCGCCGCGAAACCCAAGACGCGGTGTCGATGAGCTTTACGATCCCCGACGAGATCGCCGCGGACTACACCTTCGCGCCGGGGCAATATCTGACGCTGCGCACCACGCTCGATGGCGAGGAACTGCGCCGTTCCTACTCGATCTGCTCGGGTCCCGACGATCGCGAATTGCGCATCGCGGTGAAGAAGGTCAATGGTGGGGCGTTTTCGGGCTGGGCGCTGGAGCAGCTGAAATCCGGCGACCAGATCGAGGTGATGACGCCGAGCGGCCGGTTCGGGGTGGCGCACGCGCCGGGCGAATCCCGCGTCCATGTCGGCTTCGCGGCGGGCTCCGGCATCACGCCGCTGATCTCGATCATCCGCGGCATCCTGGCGCGCGAGCCGAACAGCCGGTTCTTCCTGTTCTACGGCAATCGCACCACCTCCAACATCCTGTTCCGCCAGGCGCTGCAGGATCTCAAAGACCGTTTCATGGCGCGGCTGGCGGTGTTTCACGTGCTCTCGCAGGAGGAGCAGGATCTGCCGATCCTGCACGGCCGGCTCGATCGCGACAGGGTGACGCTGCTACTACGCGCGATGCTGCCGGCGCAGGCGATCGATCACGTGTTCATCTGCGGCCCGACCGCGATGAGTGAGGAGATCGCCGCCACCTGTGCCGAACTCGGCGTGCCGGCCGATCGCGTCCATGTCGAGCGCTTCGTCGCGGGCTCCGGCGGCAAGCCGCGGCCGACCCCGGTGATCGCGCCGCAAGCGCCGCCGGCGGCGATCGCCGCACTGATCATCGACGGCAAGCGCAAGGAAGTGCCGGTGGCCGCAGGCGAAGCGATTCTCGACGCCGCGCTGCGCGCCGGCATCGACCTGCCCTACGCCTGCAAGGGCGGCATGTGCTCGACCTGCCGCGCCAAGGTGGTCGAGGGTGAGACCCGGATGGACGTCAACTATTCGTTGGAGCCGTGGGAGCTGGACGCCGGCTTCGTGCTGACCTGCCAGGCGCATCCGGTGTCGGACCGCGTGGTGATCGATTACGACGCGGTGTGAGGGGCGGGCGTGTGAGCTCCCGATCAGTTGAGGCGCTCGACCAATAACGCGGCCGTCATTCCGGATTGCGAGTTCGTCAGAACGAGCAAGTCCGGAATCCATACTCCCTGCAGGGGTTATGGATTCCGGGCTCACTCGCAGCTTCGCTGCTCGCGCCCCGGAATGACGACCTTCTATGGAGCAGGCCCCATCAACTATTGCAGCACGTCGTTGATCTGCAGCGACGGCTGGCTGTTGGTGAAGTGCGGAATGTCGGCGAAGATCTCGCGGCCGTGGGCCTTGCCGGCGGCCTTGAAGGCGTCGAGCGATTCGAAGGTCAACAGCGCCATCATCTGATAGTCCGGCGCGATGCCGTCGGGCTTGCCGATGCCGCGCAGCACCTGGACGTGGCGCAGGCCGTGCGCCGACCAGCGCTCCTTGAGCAGCGGAATGTGCTTTTGCAGATAATAGTCCACGTCGAATGTCGACTCCGCTCCGGCCGGATACATCACCGTGACGAGAATCATCGCTTCCTCCGCTGTCGTTGTTGATTGTCGAACAGCTTAGCCGGAATCGCCCGTCGACATCAATCAGCGCGCATCGCGTTCATGGTCAGCAGTTCATAGGTCGCGGCGGTATCGCCCGCGCCGGTGGTGATCTCGACGTCCCAGCGCACCTCGCCATATTGCGCGTTGCGCGGCGACTTCTCTTTCGCAGTGAGCCGCACCTTGATCGCCTCGCCGGGCACCACAGGCTTCAGGAAGCGCAAGCTATCCAGGCCGTAATTCGCCAGCACCGGGCCGGGATCGGGATCGACGAACAGCCCGGCGGCGAACGACAACAAGAGATAGCCGTGGGCGACGCGGCCGGGGAAGAACGGATGGCCTGCGGTCGCCTCCTCGTCCATATGGGCATAGAAAGTGTCGCCGGTGAAATGCGCGAAGTGCTCGATGTCCTCCAGCGTCACCACGCGTTCCTTGGAGGAAAAGCTCTGGCCGATCGCCAGATCTTCGAAATGATAACGGAACGGGTGCCGCTCCAGGACGAGCGGCGCGCCCTTCGACCAGCTGCCGGTGATCGCGCTCAGCATCGCGGGCGAGCCCTGCAACGCGGTGCGCTGCATGTAATGCGCGAGACTGCGCAGGCCGCCGAGTTCCTCGCCGCCGCCGGCGCGGCCGGGGCCGCCATGCAGCAGTTGCGGCATCGGCGAGCCGTGGCCGGTCTGTTCTTTGCCGCAGTCGCGATCGATCAGCACCAGCCGGCCGTGGAAGGCGCCGACGCCGAACACCAGTTCGGCCGCGGTGTCGGCGTCATGCGTATAGACCGAGGCGACCAGGCTGCCGCCGCCGCGATTGGTCAGCGTGATCGCTTCGGCGAGATCGCCATAGGGCATCAGCGTGCAGACCGGGCCGAACGCTTCCACCTCGTGCACCGCGGTGGCCCGCGCCGGGTCGGCGCAATGCAACAACAACGGCGGCAGGAACGCGTCGCGGCGGGCATCGGCGCCCTCGATCTCGAAATTGTCGGGGTCGCCCGCGACCAGCTCGGCCTCTTGGCGGAGCGTGGCGACATGCGCCAGCACGTCGCGGCGCTGATCGAGCCCGACCAGCGGCCCCATCCGCACATTGTCCAGCTCCGGATTTCCGATCGTCACAGAGGCGAGCCGCGTGCGCAGCGCGGCGATCGCGGCGTCGAGATGCGCGGCGGGCAGCAGCGCGCGGCGGATCGCGGTGCATTTCTGTCCGGCCTTCACCGTCATCTCTTTCGCCACTTCCTTGACGAACAGATCGAACTCCGGCGTGCCGGGCGCGGCATCCGGCGCCAGGATGGCGGCGTTCAGTGAATCCCGTTCGGCAATGAAGCGCACCGCCTCGCGCGCGATCACCGGATGGCGCTGCAGGGCCTGCGAGGTCGCGGCCGATCCGGTAAACGACACCACGTCCTGGCAGGTCAGATGCTCGAACAGGTCGTCGGTCGAGCCGACCAGGAATTGCAGCGCGCCCTCAGGCAGGATTTGTGACTCCGCGATCATCCGTGCCAGCGCGTGCGCGACGTAAGCCGTCACCGTGGCGGGCTTGCTGATCACCGGCACGCCGGCGAGCAAGGCCGGCGCCAGTTTCTCCAGCAGCCCCCAGCAGGGGAAGTTGAAGGCGTTGATATGCAGCGCAACGCCGCGCAGCGGCGTGACGATGTGCCGGCCGGCGAAGTTGCCGCCTTTCGACAGCGGTTCAACCGCGCCGTCGAGCAGGAATGTGGCGTTCGGCAATTCGCGACGGCCCTTGCCGGCATAGACCAGCAGCGTGCCGATGCCGCCGTCGACGTCGATCAGCGCGTCGCCGCGGGTGGCGCCGGTGGCGAAGGAGAGCTTGTAGAGCTGCTCCTTGCGCTCGCCGAGATAGCTCGCGAGTTTTTTCAACAGCTCGGCGCGCTGGTGAAAGCTCAGCCGCCGCAGGTGCGCGCCACCGGTGTCGCGGCCATAGGCCAGCGCCTGGCGCAGATCGAGGCCGCCGCTCGTCGCCTCAGCCACCACGTTGCCGGTCACCGCGCTTCGGATCTCTATGCGGTCGCGGCCGGCGCGCCACTGGCCCTGCACAAAGCTTTCAAGTTTCATCGGATGGTCCTGCAGTTTGATTCACGACGGAACCTCATGGTGAGGAGCGCGCCGATCGGGCGGGCGCGCGTCTCGAACCATGAGGCGGAACATCTCCTCATCCTTCGAGACGCCCGACCTCGCTCTGCGAGCTCCGCCGGGCTCCTCAGGGCCTGACGGAAAATCCCACCCCATTCCACGCGGGTTGCGTATCGAAAGTTCGCCAACCTCTCCACGTCATGGCCGGGCTTGTCCCGGCCATCCACGCCCACAAGCGACGCCTTGCCTGTTTCCGTGGGTGGCCGGGACAAGCCCGGCCATGACATGTGTTGAGCGAAGTGCCCGATCGCATTGGCCGGATTTCCGGTCAGACTCTCAGGATGAGGAGTCGCAACTTTGTGCTTGGGCCACGTCGTCTTGGGCCACATCGTCATCGCCGCCGCTCCGCGGCGCGTTTGGTGGGCGGCGCCGGCGCGCGCGCCAAAAGATCGCGCGAGCCGTCGGCGATCAGCCGCGTCACCAGCTCGGCATAGTCGGCGCGGCTCACCGCTCCCCCATCGCTGAACCAGAGATAGTGCCAGTTCACCATGCCGAACAGCGACATCGTTACCGGCTTCAACAGCGCGGTGCCCTTGAGCTGCGGCGCCACCGCCGCGACCGCATCGGAGAAGGTTCGCACCAATTCGCGTTCGACGTTCTTCAGCGCGGTCTGGCGCGGCGGCGAGAGAAACCGCAAGCTGGAGATCTGGACGTTGTGCTGGGCGTCGGCGTCGCGATAGGCCTCGAGCAGCGCCGCCACCAGCTCGCGCAATTGGTCGTCGGGGGGAAGCTCCGGCCGCTGCGCCGCCTTGACCACCGCGAGCAACGCTTCGAGATGCGAGCGGATCACGTCGAACAACAGTTCGTCCTTGTCCTTGTAGTAGTGATAGAGGTTGGCCTTGGAGACGCCGCAAGCCTCGGCGATCTTGTTCATCGAGGCGCGGTCGTAGCCGTATTCCGAGAACAGCTCCGCGGAGCGCTCAAGGATCGCGCGGCGCTTGTCGTCGTAATTGGTGGCGCGGGGGCGTGCCATGGCGCCCTGCTAGGCCGACGGCCGACGGTCGACGATGCGCTTGGCCTTGCCGGCCGAGCGTTCGATGCTGTCGGGATCGCGGATGATCACCCGCGTGGTGATGCCGATGGTGTGTTTGATCGCCAGCTCGAGCCGATTGGCTGCGGCCTCGCGCAGCTCGCTCGCCGCCGCATCCGGCCGCGCCTCGACGTGAACCTCGAGCTCGTCCATCCGGCCCGTCCGGGTCAGCACCAGCTGATAGTGCATCGACAGCGCCGCGATGGTCAGCAGCTTCTCCTCGATCTGGCTGGGAAACAGATTGACGCCGCGCAGGATGATCATGTCGTCGGTGCGGCCGGTGACTTTCTCCATCCGCCGCATCGACCGCGCGGTGCCGGGCAATAGCCGCGTCAGGTCGCGGGTGCGATAGCGCACCACCGGCATCGCCTGCTTGGTCAGCGAGGTGAACACCAGCTCGCCCTGCTCGCCGTCCGGCAACACTTTCCCGGAATCGGGATCGATGATCTCGGGATAGAAATGGTCTTCCCAGACGTGCAGCCCGTCCTTGGTCTCCACGCATTCCGAGGCGACGCCCGGCCCGATCACTTCGGACAGGCCGTAGATATCAACGGCGTGCAGATCGAAGGTCTGCTCGATTTCCTCGCGCATCGCGTTGGTCCAAGGCTCGGCGCCGAAGATGCCGACTTTCAGCGAGGACTTGCGCGGGTCGATCCCCTGGCGGCGGAATTCGTCGAGGATCGCCAGCATGTAGGACGGCGTCACCATGATGATGTCGGGCTTGAAGTCGGTGATCAGCTGCACCTGCCGCTCGGTCATGCCGCCGGACACCGGGATCACCATGCAGCCGAGCTTCTCGGCGCCGTAATGCGCGCCGAGCCCGCCGGTGAACAGGCCGTAGCCATAGGCGTTGTGCAGCTTCATGCCGGGGCGGCCGCCAGCGGCGCGGATCGAGCGCGCCACCACGTCGGCCCAGATCTCGATGTCGCCCTTGGTGTAGCCGACCACGGTCGGCTTGCCGGTGGTGCCCGACGAGGCGTGCACCCGCGCCACCTCGTGCTCCGGCACTGCGAACATGCCGTAGGGATAGTTGTCGCGCAGATCGGCCTTGGTGGTGAACGGAAATTTCGCCAGATCATCGAGCGAGGTCAGATCGTCGGGATGCACGCCGGCGGCGTCGAATTTCTTGCGATAATGCGGCACGTTGGCGTAGGCGTGGCGCAGCGACCAGCGTAGTTGCGTGAGCTGCCAGGCGCGCAGCTCGTCCAGCGAGGCGCGCTCGTAGTGATCGAGCGTGGCTGGTTCGGGAGCGAGCTGACTTAGTTTGCGCAGAGGAATTTCAACCATGACGGCCTATCACTGTTGCGGGGTGTCGGTGTCGGGCGCCAACAGGTCGCCGGCGACGGTGCGCGAATGGCCGCGAAACTCGGCGACTGCGACGTTGTCGGCGTCCCGCACCGTGACGTCGTAGATGCCGCCGCGCCCCGCCTTGGAGCGCTCGAAGGCGTGAGCGACCAGCCGCGCACCAACACGCACCGGCTGCAGGAACGTCACCGCGCATTGCTGCGCCACGGTGCGCTGGCCATAGCTGTTGCACGCATAGGCGAAGGCGGAATCCGCCAGCGTGAAGATGAAGCCGCCGTGGCAGATGCCGTGGCCGTTGGCCATCTCGTCGCGCACCGTCATGGTCAGCACCGCCTCGCCGGGGCCGACGCGCACCACCGCGATGCCGAGCGTCTTGGTGGCGCGGTCGTCGCGCTGCATGGCGTCGGCGCAGGCTTCCGCGAGCACCTGCGGATCGAGCCGGTCGATGGATTCTTTGCGTGCGTGCATCATGGTCTCCCGATGAAGTGCGGCGGCCGCTTGTCGAAGAACGCCGCGACGGCTTCGCTGTAGTCCGCGGTGCGGCCGGCCTGGCCTTGCAGATCGCATTCGAGATCGAGCTGCTGATCGAGGCTGTTGCTCTCGGATGCATCGAGCGCCTGCTTGATCAGCGCCAGCCCCGTGGTCGGCTGGGTGGCGAAATGCGCCGCCAGCCGATGCGCCTCGGCGAGCAATCCCGCGTCGTCGACCGCTTTCCAGATCATGCCCCAGGCTTCCGCCTGCTCGGCGGCCACCGGCTCCGCCAACAGCGCCAGCGCGCGGGCCCGTGCGGCGCCGACCAGGCGCGGCAGAAACCAGCTGCCGCCGCTATCCGGCACCAGGCCGAGCTTGGCGAAGGCCTGGATGAATTTCGCCGACTTCGCCGCCAGCACGATGTCGCAGGAAAATGCGATGTTGGCGCCGGCGCCGGCGGCGACGCCGTTGACCGCAGCGATCACCGGCAGCGGCAGCGCGCGCAGCTTGCGCACCAGCGGATTGTAGTATCGGGCGATCGGGATCGCGAGGTCGGGCAGTTCGCCCGGCTCTGCTGCGACGTCGGCGAGATCCTGCCCGGCGCAGAAGCCGCGCCCCGCCCCAGTCAGGATCAGCGCGCGACAACTGGTATCGGCCTCCGCGTCATCCAACGCAGCGATCAGCGCCGCGTGCAGATCGGCGTTGAAGGCGTTGAGACGGTCGGGGCGATTGAGCGTGAGGACGCGATATCCGTCACGGATATCCGTCAGGACCAGATCTGTTTCCACCCTTGAACTCCGCGTCGGCTTATTACTTGCTCGCCGTTTGCAGGAGCACGTTACTATTGACCAACCGTCCGGTCAATTATATTGCTAGCCGAAAGCATGACGTGCGATCGGCGCTCGCGGCGCCGTATAAGATGCGTCAGTTTTGCCGGCCAAGCTCGTTCAAAGAATCTGAGCAGCCACACAGGGAGGGAATTGGACATGACGCAATCAGTGCGTTTGACGCCTTTGCATTCCACGCGCCGACACATCACCCGGCTGCTCGCAGCGGTCGCCGTCTCCGGCTTTGCCATCGTCCCTTCGGCTTTCGCGCAGGCAACCGTCAAGGTCGGCTCGGTGCTGTCGGTGACCGGACCGGCGTCGTTCCTCGGCGACCCCGAGGACAAGACGCTGAAGCTCTATGTCGACAAGATCAACGCCGCCGGCGGCGTCGCCGGCAAGAAGATCGAGCTGGTGGTCTATGACGACGGCGGCGACGCCAACAAGGCGCGCACCTTTGCGACACGGCTGATCGAGGACGACAAGGTGGTGGCGATGGTCGGCGGCTCCACCACCGGCACCACCATGGCGATGATCCCGGTGTTCGAAGAGGCGCAGATCCCGTTCATCTCGCTGGCCGGCGCCATCGAAATCATCGAGCCGGTGCGCAAATACGTGTTCAAGACGCCGCACACCGACAAGATGGCCTGCGAGAAGATCTTTGAAAACATCAAGCAGCGCGGCTTCACCAAGGCGGCGCTGATCTCCGGCACCGACGGCTTCGGCTCCTCGATGCGCGCGCAATGCGTCAAGGTGGCGCCAACCTATGGCGTGCAGATCGTCACCGAGGAAACCTACGGCCCGCGCGACAGCGACATGACCGCCCAGCTCACCAAGATCAAGGGCACCGCCGGCATCCAGGCGGTGGTCAATCCGGGCTTCGGCCAGGGCCCGGCGATCGTCACCCGCAACTACGCGCAGCTCGGCCTATCGTCGACGCCGCTGTACCAGAGCCATGGTGTCGCCTCGAAGAGCTTCATCGACCTCGCCGGTCCTGCGGCCGAAGGCGTGCGGCTGCCCGCCGCGGCGCTGTTGGTCGGCGACAAGCTGCCGGACGGCGATCCGCAGAAGAAGGTCGTGGTCGACTACAAGAAGACCTATGAGGACAGCACCAAACAGCCGGTCTCGACCTTCGGCGGCCACGGCTATGACGGGCTGTTCATTTTGGTCGAGGCGATGAAGCGGGCGAATTCCACCGACCCGAAGAAGATCCGCGACGAGATCGAGAAGACCAAAGGCTTCGTCGGCACCGGCGGCATCGTCACCATGTCGCCAACCGATCACCTCGGCCTCGACCTCTCCGCGTTCCGCATGTTGGAGGTGAAGAGCGGCGACTGGACGCTGCTGCCGTCGGGGAGCTGAGGCGGCATTAATTGCGCACTGATCTAACACCGTCATTCCGGGGCGCGAGCCCGAAGGGCGAGCGAACCCGGAATCCATACTCCCCGCCTTGGCGTTTGGCCCGCATGGCCGAAACAGCTCGCAAACTCGAGCACAGGGGTTATGGATTCCGGGGTCACTCGCCGCTGGCGCGGCTCCTGCCCCGGAATGACGGCGCGTTTTGTAAGTAGGCAACACCACTCATCGACTTGGAATGACCCCCGGGCATCATGGCTGAATTCCTGCAATTCTTGGTGTCCGGACTGACGGTCGGCGCGGTCTATGCGCTGGTCGCGCTCGGCTTCACGCTGATCTACAACGCCTCCGACGTGGTGAATTTCGCGCAAGGCGAGTTCGTGATGCTGGGCGGCATGGTGACGGTGTTCGCCTCGGCCGCAGGCGTGCCGCTGCCGCTCGCTGCCTTGATCGCGATCGGCGTTGCCGTGGCGGTCGGGCTGTTGCTGTATTGGTGCGCGATCGCGCCGGCGCGCGGCGCTTCCGCGGTGTCGCTGATCATCATCACCATCGGCGCCTCGATCCTGCTGCGCGGCGCGGCGCAGATCGTGTTCGACAAGCAGTTCCATAAATTGCCGTCGTTCTCCGGCGACGCGCCGGTCGGCCTGTTCGGCGCCGCGGTGCAGCCGCAAAGCTTCTGGGTGCTCGGCGGCACCGCGGTGATCGTGCTGCTGCTGTATTTGTTCATGGAACGCACGCTGCTCGGCAAGGCGGTGGTGGCGACCGCCGCCAACCGGCTCGCCGCCAAGCTGGTCGGCATCAACACTTCCACGGTCATGGCGCTGGCGTTCGGCGGCTCGGCGGCAATCGGCGCCATCGCCGGCATTTTGATTACCCCGATCACGCTGACCAGCTACGACGTCGGCACGTTGTTGGCGCTGAAGGGCTTTGCCGCGGCGATGCTCGGCGGCATGGGCAATCCGCTCGGCGCGGTCGCCGGCGGCCTGCTGCTCGGCCTGTTGGAGGCCTTCGGCGCCGGCTATCTCAGCTCGACCTACAAAGACGCTTTCGCCTTCCTGGTCATTCTCGGCGTGCTGTTCGCCGCGCCGCAGGGCCTGTTCGGCCGCCGCGGCGTCGACCGGGTCTGAATGATGGCCCAGCTCAATCACCGCTATGTCATCCTGATCGTTCTCGCCGCGGTGATCGCGCTGCTGCCGCTGGCGTTTCCCTCGAGCTATTATCTGCGCGTCGCCGCATTGGTGTGGGTCTCGGCGTTCGCCGCGATCGGGTTGAATATCCTGATGGGCAAGGCCGGCCAAGTCAGCCTCGGCCATGCCGGCTTCTTCGGCATCGGCGCCTATGCGGTGGCGATTCTGCCGGCGCAGTTCGGCCTGCCGTCGCTGGCGGCACTTCTGATCGGCGCGGCGCTGTCGGCGCTGTTGGCGTTTCTGGTCGGCCGGCCGATCCTGCGGCTGAAGGGGCACTACCTCGCCATCGCCACGCTCGGCTTCGGCGTGCTGGTGGCGATGGTGATCACCACCGAAAGCCAATGGACCGGCGGCCCGGACGGCATGGCGGTGGCCAAGCTGTCGCTGTTCGGCTGGCGCGCCTCGGGCTCGGCCACCTGGTATTGGATCACGGGCGGGCTGCTGCTGATCGGCACATGGATTGCGCTCAATCTCGACGACACCCCGACCGGCCGGGCGTTTCGCGCGCTGCACGACAGCGAGATCGCCGCCCGCGTCACCGGCGTCGACGTCAACCGCTTCAAGCTGCAGGCCTTCGTCATCGCCGCCGTCTACGGCTCGATCGCCGGCTCGGCTTTGGCGATGATGAACGGCTTCATCAATCCGGATCAGGCCGGCTTCCTGCATTCTGTCGAACTCGTCACCATGGTGGTGCTGGGCGGGCTGGGCTCCGTGGTGGGCTCGATCGTCGGCGCCGCGGTGCTGATCGTGCTGCCGCAGATGCTCACCGTGTTTCAGGACTACGAGAACCTGATGCTCGGGGCGATCATCATCCTGTCGATGATCTTCATGCGCGACGGCATGGTGCCGATGGCGTGGAAGCTGTTGACGAGGACACGCGAATGACGATCCTCAGGGCCAGCGACATCGGCATCTCGTTCGGCGGCGTCAAGGCGATTGATGGCGTCGGCTTCGCGGTTGCAGCGGGCCAGATCTTTTCCATCATCGGCCCGAACGGTGCCGGCAAGACCACGCTGTTCAACGTGATTTCCGGGATGTATCGGCCAAGCCACGGCCGCGTCGAACTCGATGGGCGCGACGTCACCGACTTGGCGCCCGACGCACTGGCGGCGCGCGGGCTGTCGCGCACCTTCCAGAACCTGCAGATCTTCCAGCGCATGACCGCGGCCGAGAACGTCATGGTCGGCCGCCATCTGCAGGAGCGCTGCAACCTGTTCGCCGACCTGTTGCGTTTGCCCTCGGTGACGCGGCAGAACCGGACGACGCGCGAGGCCGCGTTGGGCTTTCTCGATCAAGTCGGATTGCGCGACAGCGCCGACGTGCTCGCCGGCTCATTGTCCTATGGCGCCTGCAAGCGGCTGGAGATCGCGCGCGCACTCGCGGCCGAGCCGCGGGTGCTGCTGCTCGACGAGCCCGCCGCCGGCTGCAACGCGGTGGAGACCGAGGAGATCGACAAATTGATCTGCCGCGTCGCCGCGCAAGGCATCGCGGTGGTGCTGGTCGAGCACGACATGAAACTGGTGATGAAGATCTCGCATCGCATCCTGGTGCTGGTGCAAGGCCGGCCGTTGATCGAGGGCAATCCGCAGGAGGTGCGCGACAATCCGGCGGTGCTGGAAGCCTATCTCGGCAAGCACGGCGCGCGGGAGGCCGCGCGTGCTTGAGGTCGCAGCCCTACACTCCGGCTACGGCCGCATCGCGGTGCTGCACGGCATCGACATCAGCGTGCGCGCCGGCGAAGTGGTGGCGCTGATCGGCTCCAACGGCGCCGGCAAGACCACGCTGCTGCGCGCATTGAGCGGGGTGCAGCCGGTGTCCGGCGGCGAGATCCGGTTTCTCGGCGAGCGCATCGACAGATTGCCACCGCACCAGCGCGTTGCCCGCGGCATTCTGCAATCGCCGGAAGGCCGCCAGGTGTTCGGCCCGCTCAGCGTGCAGGACAATCTGCGGCTCGGCGGCTATCTGCGCCGCGACGCCGAGATCGAGTACGACCGCGAGCGGATCTTTACGATGTTTCCCGTGCTGAAGGACAAGCGGCACCACGCCGCCGGCGGACTATCCGGCGGTCAACAGCAGATGCTGGCGATCGGCCGCGCGCTGATGGGCAAGCCGAAACTGTTGCTGCTCGACGAGCCGTCGCTCGGGCTGTCGCCGCTATTGGTCGATCAGATCCTCGCAGCGGTGGTGGCGCTGCGCCGCGACGGCATCACCGTGCTATTGGTCGAGCAGAATGCCGCGGCCGCGCTGGACATCGCCGACCGCGGCTATGTGATCGAGACCGGACGGATCGTGCATAGCGGGCCGGCCGCGGATCTGCTGTCGGACCCCAAAGTGAAATCGGCCTATCTGGGGTTCGACTGAGCTTCGGGACGCGTCGTTTGGAATTGCTACTTCGATTTGGTCAGCAGCAAATACAGCGCCATCGGGTTGGTCTTGAGGTAGCGCCAGCCGAGCCGCTTCGGCTCGAGCGCCGCCCGCCACAGCCATTCCAGCCCGATCGCCTGCATCCATTGCGGAGCCCGCGGCTTCAAGCCCGACAGGAAATCGAACAATCCCCCCGAGGTCTTGATCACCCCCACCGAGGTCAATCGGCTGCGGTGTCGGACCACGAACATCTGCTCGCGCGGCACCCCCATCGAGACCCAAAGAATATCCGGCTGCAGCGCCGCGATCTCGGCGCAGGCCGCGATTTCTTCCTGCTCGTCGGCAAAGAAGCCGTGGCGATGTCCGACCAGCTTGATCCCCGGAAACTGCGCGCGGATGCGCTCCACGGCGAGGTTGTTCGCGACTTCGGTGGCGCCGAGCAGAAACATCGTCGCACCGCGACTACAAGCTTCGGCTGCGACGTCGAAGAACAGATCGGTGGTGGCGACGCGTTCCGGAAGCGCAACCTCGCACTTCATGCGTGAAGCGAACACATGCGGCATGCCGTCGGCGTGAATCGCATCCGCCTCCAGGAACAACGAGCGCTCTTGCTCATCGAACGCGACGCGCGACGTCACTTCGCCGTTGGTGGAGGTGATATAGGCGGGATATCGCCAAAGGCCGCGCCGTTCCAGCGCCTCGTCGACAATCGCCTTGGCGGACTCCTGGGTGTCCACCACCGCAACGGGCAAGCCGCCGACGTTGATGCGGCGCCAATTCCGGAAACGGTTCTTTCGGCGGTCGCCGGCCAGTCGCCGCTCGATCGCCGCGGCGGCGCGAGTCGCATCGAAGGCGGCCTCACGGCGGTCGGGTGCGCGCTGCTCCAAAGCAACCGCATCTTCAATCCATCGATTGTCGGAGTCGGGCTGTTTTGACATCTGTGTTCTCACAATCGGCCCCTACACATGGACGCCCCTCCCATGTCTCAACCGGAAATGCTCGCGAACTCTAGCAACGACCCCGTCGGCGCTCCACGGCATTCAACGGAAAGGGTTAAGCGAAAGTAGCAAATTAGCCGGGAAATTTTGCAGCGACTGCGAGCGAATTTGTTACTCGGTCTTTTAGCCTGTTCCACACCCGGGCGGTCGATCAGGCGGATTGCCGGATCTGCTGCTGGTGCTTGTCGTCGGTCGACGGAAGTTCATTGAGCACGACGCCGATGATGGCGTGTTCCGCTCCGTCCAATGCCGCGATCACGTCATCCATGCAGCGATTGATATCCGAGGCGGCCGGCAGCACCACGACGATGTCGTCGTCAGGCGCCAACAGCTCGCGATGCAGCTCGCTCCCGGGCAACGTCGGTCCGTCGAGGATGACGAGATCGTAGCCTTGCCCGGCGCGGGCTTGCGTGATCGCGTTGCGAATTCTCTTGGCGCTCGCCGTGGCGTTCGGCTTGGCGTCCGCTGATTTCGGCAGCGTCACGATGCTGATGCCGTTGACGGTCACGATCGGCGGCGTCGTCCGTTCGGCGAAGCGAGGCCAGCGACCGCTGCCGCTGTCGTCCTTACGCATCGCGGCGAATTTGTCGGACAAGACGTGCTGCAATGGATCGGCATCGACCAGCAGCACCTTGGCGCCGTCGCGCGCGGCGGCCAGTGCGATGTTGAGCGTAGTAATCGCCCGATCCTCTCCGCTCGGCGGTCCGATCACCGCAATAACCGGCACCACTCCTCCGGAACGTCGCAGCGCGGCGGCGCGGAGCTGACGCATCGCGTCCAGGAACGGCGTCATCGCAAGCCCGGCGCGGAGCGTCGGCCAGCCGATGCTGGTGACGTCGGCGGTGTCGGCGCCGGACAAAATTCCATTCAGCGTCAGCAACACATCGCTCGGTTGCAGGCGGGCGATCAGCGGCTTTTCCCGCAACACCGGCGCCAGCTTGACCGCCGGCTGAGCGGTCGCGGCAGGCTTCGACGGTGACGATGGCGGGCTCGCCTCCGGCACCCCGGGCGAGCTCGGCGGCACCGCTTGCGGCTGTCGCAGCCGTTCGAGCACAAGGGTCCCGGCCGCAGCCGCGAACCCGCCGAGCGCGAAGCCGAGCATCGCCAGCATGCTCATGGCCGGCGGGAATATCCGGCGCTGCGGCGGATTCGCCTCGCCGATGATCCGCGCACTCGAGGTATTCAGGCTTTCCTGCTCCTCGGTTTCCCGCGAGCGTTTCAGGAACGACTGATAGACGCTGCCGCTGGCCTCGACGTCGCGTTCCAGTTCGCGCAGCCGGACCGAGGCCTGGCTGAGATCGACGCTCTGGCGCTTCTGCTCTTCGAGCGCCTTGGTCAACGACGCCTCATAGTCGCGGGCACGGGTGAGATCGTTCTTGGCCGACTGCGCGAAGCGGCTGACTTCTTCGGTGATGGTTCGCCGCAGGTCCTCGACCTGCTTTTCCATGTTCTTCAGCGCCGGATGCCGGGGCCCCAATTCGCCGACCAATTCGGCGTAGCGCCGCCGGGTCTCGGCATATTGCGACCGCAGGCTGGCGATGGTGGGGGATTGCAGCGCCTCCGGAATGGCGCCGGCATCCGCGGCGGCGCGCCGGCTGCTCTCCATCTGGTCGTAACGGGCTTGGGCGTCGAGCGTCTGGGCGCGCGCCGCCGCGAGCCGCTGGGTGCTCGCCGACAGCTGCTGGTCGCTGACCAGGGTGTCCTGGGTGCCGACGAAATTGTTCTGCGCCTTGTAGACCGCCAATGCGTTTTCCGCGCTGCGCAGCCTGGCCTGCAGTTCCTTCAGCCGGCCGGAAAGGTCGGTGGTGGCGCGACGCGCGGCCGCCGCTTGCGACTGCCGGGACTCGGCGAGATAGGCGGCGGAAATCGTGTTGGCGAGCAGGGCTGCCTTGGCCGGGTCGCGCGACCAGACGTCGATGTCGACGATGAAGCTGCGGTCGGCGCGCTTCACGGCGATGTGTCGGTTGAGAATCTCCAACACCGCCATCTTGACGGCGTTCGCATCGACCGACGGTTTGCTGCCGAAGCCGGCGAGGCCCAGCAACGCGCTCATCAGTCCGTCGGACGCCCCGCCGAACTCCGGATCCTGTTCGAGCCGAAGCTGGTCGATCACCGGCAGCAGCACGTTGTTCGAGGTGATCAGTCGGGCCTGGCTTTCGACCATCATCGCCAACCCGGAGACATCCTGCGCGCGCGGCGTCAATTCGCGGTCGACCAGCTGCAACTCGCGGGGATCGACGTAGAGCTGCGCCGTCGCCAAATAGCGCGGCGTCAGACTCTTGCCGACCATCACCGCCACGCAGCCGCCGATCAGCGCCGCCATCGCGATCGCCGCCTTGCGGCGCCACAGCAGCTCGACCAGATCGGCAACGGTAAAGCCCGCAGCCGTCGGCGGCCGTGGTCTTGCCAAAGGCTGCGCAGCTATCGGCTGATCATATGCCAGCATTGATCCCTGCTTCCGTTGTGCCGGTGGCCTCGTCGGACAATGCAAAAGTCTCGCTATCGCATGTGGCCCCGGACGCGTCGCCGTTGCCACAGAACGCAAAATTAACCATGTGCCGACCGCAGTATTTCGCAGAAAGGCAAATAAAGCGTTTATGCGCCGGCCGAGCTCAGCGCCTGCGACATCGTCAGCGCTTGGATGTTCCGCCGCGACGCGGCCTCGAGTGCGTGCCGCAGCAGCTGCGGCGAGCAGCCATAAGGGCTCGGCGAGGCCGCCACGTCGTGGCCGTAGAACACCACCCAGCCGTTGCAACGCAGCGCTTCGTCGTAAGTCCGATCGATCGCATCGCAATCGATCTGCCCACTGATCAACGGTATCGCATAGAGAAATTGCAGATCCACCTTGCCGCTGTTGACGCCGGGAAAGATGCCGCGACTTGACCGGAACATGGTGCCAAGCTGGGACTTTCGCAGCACGGCGGCGACGCCGAAGGGATAGGCAAAATTCTCGATCCGGATGGTGTCGTCGAGCGAGCGCAGGAAGCGGCCGTTGCGTTCGATCTCCGCCGCCATCGC
Source organism: Rhodopseudomonas palustris BisB18 (assembly GCF_000013745.1). Taxonomy (GTDB): domain Bacteria; phylum Pseudomonadota; class Alphaproteobacteria; order Rhizobiales; family Xanthobacteraceae; genus Rhodopseudomonas_A; species Rhodopseudomonas_A palustris_F. The sequence goes on along the minus strand of NC_007925.1, from coordinate 734,731 downwards.
CGCGGCGTCGAGATCGCAGGTCTGTCGATGCGAGAAGGTGTGGCATCCGATCTCGTGACCGTCGCGATGCAGCGCCACGATGTCGTCGCCGCTGGCTGCGGTCCACAGCGGCGACGGCGAGTCGAGCAGACTACCCGCAACGTAGAAGGTGCCTAGCGATGAGTATTCCTTGAGAATCTCGGCTCCCACCGTGACGGCAGTCTTGGGCACGTCATCGAAGGTGAAGCTGACCATCGGCTTCTGGTTGAGGAGACGAAACGGCGTGGTGCCCACCAGCCGCGCGAGACGATTGTTAATCCGGGCTTTGGCATGGGACAACATGGTCATCTAAAGCCTGTTGGCAATATATCGACTACCTAGTGTTGGTCGAACCCGCACGGAAATATTCGGACACAATCAATCAAATCAAATCAAAGATGTCTTTCCAGACGCCGATCACATGGCGCAATGGTAAACAGCATTGTAATGCGGCGTTCGACCTGCCAGCCCCGCCGGCTCGCAGCGAGGGGCCTCGCGGCGCCCATCAACGATGCCGCATTCGTCTTAAAGATCACCCCCGGGCAGCTTCGCCGATCATGACAGCGACGACGTGCCGCAAGCAGCATCGCGATGGCGGCGCGGCGATGGCCGCGGATCAGCGGAACCCGACGTGTCCGCCCAAATTAATATTAATGAGGTCTTTACGTTGCCTGAGCCGCGCTGTTTCTCGATACTAACGGTATCGGACGAGGTCGCAAAAGGTTATCACCGGACAACGCATCGCCGGGCGCAGGTTGGCTCAATGAACAGAACTTTCTTCGCCCCGGCCGCCGATCGGTCAAGCGTAGCGCCGGCGAAGCTGCCTGCCCTGAGCGCCAAGCGCCGATCATGTTTCAGGGTGGAACTGCATTCGGATTTCAGCAACGCCGAGTTTCGCCACACCTGGAAATCGTTCGAGCAATCGGCGACGGCCACGGCGTTCCAGCGCCTGTCCTACATCCAGGCGCTGCTCGCCAACATCGTGCCGCAGCGAGCGGTGGAACCGATCCTGGTCGGGGTGCGCGACACCAGCTGCGGCGCGATCGTGCTGGTCGCGTCGCTGATGCGGACCCGCCGCCACGGCGTGTCGGTCATCGAGGCGCTCGATCTCGGGCTGTGCGACTATTTCGCCCCGTTGATCCGTCCCGGCCTTGAATTCAGCGCGGTGGAGTTTGACGAGCTTTGGCGCGAGATTTGCGGCGCGCTGAAGCCGGTCGGCGCGCTCTCGATCGAGAAGATCCCCGCTGAGATCTTCGGCTATCCCAATCCGCTCGCCAAGCTGCCGTCGGCACGGCCGACCAACGACTTTGCGACGACCTTGCGGATGCGCGCGGCGGATGGCGCCCACTTGGTGGATCTGCAGAGTTATTCGGTGGTGCGAAAGGCCAACCGGCTGTGCCGAAAGCCGGAGAACTGGGGCAACATCCAACTGGAATTGGCAGACACCGCAGCCGCGCTGCAGCAAGCGCTCGACCTGATGGTCGCGCATCGGCTGGTTCGGTCCCACGCGCTGGGACGCCATGACCTGCTCGACGACCGCGGATTCATCGCGTTCTACCGGCAACTCGCGCAGGATGGGCTGGCGGACGGCTCGGTCCGGGTGTTCGTGCTGTCCTCCGATGCTGAGCCGATCGCCGTGGTCTATTCGCTCGTGCATCGCAATGCGCTGACGGTGGTGGTGCCTTCGATGACCACGGAGGAGCGGTGGCGCAAACTGTCGCCCGGGCTGGTCGCGATGGTGAAATGCTGCGAATGGGCCGACCGCGAGGGCTTTCACAACTTCGATCTCAGCGTCGGCGCGCTGCAATACAAAACCCGGTTCGGCGGCGATCAGCGCCGGCTGTACGAAATCCGTCAGGCGCTCTCGCCGGCCGGCCTGCTGATCACCGCTGAAGTGACGGCGAAGCGCCGGCTGCGCGCCTTCGCCGCCCGCCACCCGAAGGCCAAGGCGCTGGTGCGCCGCATGCTGCGCCGGCCGCCGGCTACCTGACCGCAGCGGCGCACGCGGCGCCGCATCGCGACGGCAACAAGTTGTATTAACTGCACTCTCAGGATGGTTTTGACCGACCACGACGCGCAACCTATCTTTCGGCCATGTCTCCCAACTGTCGAGCCCGCAGATGACGCCCCCCGTCCGACCCGCGGTGAGCCTTTGCATTCCGACGTTCCGTCGTCCCGACGGCTTGCGGAAGTTGCTGTCGCATCTTGCCGCGCTGGACTACCAGGGGCCGCTCAGCATCACCGTGGTCGATAATGACGGCGAGCGTCGCGCCGGCGAGGCGGTGGTGCACGAGATCGCCCCGGGGTTCCCGTTTCCGATCGCATGCCTCGTGGAACCGCGCCGCGGTCACACCTACGCCTACAACACCGGTTTTGCCGCCGCCTGCCGCACCCCGGGCACCGATTATGTCGCAGTGCTCGACGACGACGAATATCCGTCGCCAGGCTGGCTGACCGAGATGATCGCTGTCGCCGTGCAATACCAGGTCGACATCGTCGGCGGCCCGGTGTTCCCGGTGTTCGACGATCCCGCGCATTGGCTGGCGCGCGGCCAACTCTACGCGCCGCAGCGCTATCCGACCGGCCCGGTGCCGATGATCTACGGCGCCGGCAACATGCTGATCCGCCGCGCCACGCTCGAACACTATCTCGACGAGCCGTTCTCCCACGCCTTCGCCTTCACCGGCGGCAGCGACCTGGATTTCTTCAAGCGCTGCGCCCGCGACGGACGCTCATTCGCCTGGGCGGACCGCGCCGAGGTGTTCGAAACCACGCCGAAATCGCGGATGACGGTGTCCTGGTTGCTGCTGCGGGCGTTCCGGATCGGCTCCGACAACACCCGGACCGACCGGGTGGCGGCGCGCGGCCCGCGCGATGCCGTGCTGCGCTGGGTCAAGGGCGCCGGGTTGTTCGGCTACGGCGTTGCGCTGGCACCGTTCGCGCTGCTACGCGGCCGTTGCGCGATGATCGGCAGCCTGAAGGTGGCGGCCCGCGGCGTCGGCCGGCTCGCCGCGGAATTCAACGTGTTGTACGAAGAATATCGCTGAGCCTGCCGCGTCAACGGTTTGGCGCCGCGGTCATCGCCGCTTCAAATGCGCAGCCAGGCGAGGCCTAATCGCAGGGCCACCGCCGGCGTGGCACGCGGCGAGCGGCGGATCGCGGCGAGCGCATAGCGCCCGGCCTGGCGATAACGGCCGAACCGGACCGCTTGGGTCGCCGCATAAGTCATCATGTGAATCTCTGCGGCGCGGCGCAACCCGGACATCGAAGCTGGCGGCAGCTTGGCGAGGATGATCGCGTCGCCAAACACCCGATCCACCGCCGGCAGAAAGTCCGCCGGCGAGCGGATCGACGGGCTCATGGTGCTGTCGCCGTGGACGCGGTAATCCAGCAGCTGATGCTTCACCGCCTGGAATTCGCCGAGCGCGGCGAGCCGGCACCAGCAATGCCAATCCTCGCAGTATTTCAGCGCCGCGTCGAAACCGCCGACCGCCGCGAACGCGTCGGCGCGCACGATCATCACCCCGCCGTTGACGATGAAGTTGCCGGCGGCAAGCCGTTGCAACACCTCGCCCGACGGCTTGCTGCGGCGCTGCAGCCAGCCCCGCCGGCCGATCGGCGCGCCGTTGCCGTCGATACGGTCGTAATCGCCATAGATCGCCACGGCGCGTTGCGCGGCATTCGCCGCCTGCAACAACGTGGCGATCGCGCCCGGACGCAGCCGGTCGTCGCTGTCGAGAAACATCAGCCAATCGCCGCCGGCCGCACTGGCGCCGTGGTTGCGCGCGCTCGAAACGCCGCGGCCAGGATTGCTCAGCAGCCGCACCCGGGGGTCGTCAAAGCCGCCCACGATCACCCGCGTGGCGTCGGTCGAGCCATCATCGATCACGATCAGGTCTTCGACGCCGTGCCCCTGCAGCAATACGCTGGCGATCGCCTCGCCGATATGCGCGGCGGCATTCTTGGCCGGCATCACCACCGACACCGTGGCGGGCTTGCCGGTCACGGCGCCCGCCGGCCGGGCCAGCGGAGCGTCGTCAACTCGGGAGCAGGGCACGGGCGGCGCGGACGAGGCGTCGGGCCTTGGTCTTTTGGCGAAGCGCTTCGCTCCAGTCGAATAGGCTTGAATTGATGTCATAGTCGCCTCGCTGGGCGTCGGGAATCGCGCCGGCGACGATCCGGCCGATCAGGTTCGGCAATTCGCGGTAGAATTTCTCGGAGCGGAACGGCGGATGCAGCGAATACATCCCGGCGCCGGATCCTAGGAAGTCGATGCGGGCGAGCCGCTTTCGCATCATCGCCGCGGTGATGACTTCCTCGGCGGGCATCGACAGCGGCGACTGGTGAAATAGCCTTGCCCGCAGCCGCCGCTTGAAATTCGGACGGACCAGATCCAGCGCGCCGACCGCGGCGTCGAACCGGCCCTGGTCCAGCACGAAAATGCGGGTGCTGACGCTCTCGAAGCGATAGGCGGGATAATCGGCCTCGAGCCGTTGCGGCGGCTCAACGCAGGCCAGCCCGGGAAACGAGCGGTGCAGATCCGGCAGCGTGCCGTCGGCCCGCGGCGGACCGGGCAACGGACCGGCGAACAGCGCATCCGGGGTGCGCTGCAGCCAGCCGATCGCCTCATCGAGCCAAGCCTGGCTGCCGCCGCCGAACAACATGTCGCTGTCCATGTGGACCACGTAGTCGGCGCGGGATCGCAGCAGGCCGTAGAAATAGGCGTGGAACGGGCCACCGTCGAAGGCCTTTTCCGGATGGGCCGCGGAGGACGCGAAATAGCGCTGCCGCACCGCCTCCAGTGCCGCCGGCGCGTAGTCGACCTCGACGATCTCGACGTTCGAGGCCTGGTTGGCGATGGTTTCGAGCAGTCCGAACAGCCGCCCGCGGCTGTCCTCATAGGCGTCGCCGCCGTAACGGCCGCTGGCGCTCTGTTTGGTGTCGACCGTCAGCACGACGCGGTCGACCTGGCCGCCCCACACCTCGAGCTGATGCGGCAAGGTGTGCACGGCATGACGCTCGTCGAGAGGATGCAGATTGATCTGAAGCGCAGTGCGGACTTGCATGGTCATGCCTCCCTGCCGGTGAATTGATCGATGACGTCCATGAACGGCTTGCGCTGGAATTCGCGATCGAGCGGCAGCGGCCGGTTGGGCCGCTTATCGGCGCGCGGCGCCGCATAGGGAATCCAGCTGTAACGGTCGGAAATGCCCCAGGTCAGCAAAGCGTCGAGCGGCCCCGGCGCGGTCACCGCGGCGAGCAGCTCGCCGACCTGCGCGGCGACCAGCGCGTCGCGGCGTTGCACCGGCGCCGGCAAATGCTGATCCATCACGTCGAGTTCGGTCACCAGGCATTTGAGACCGTTGCCGTGCAACTCGGCCACGAAGCTCTCGAGCCCGGCGCGATCGACCGCCATCTCGCCGTGCAGATGACATTGCAGCCCGACCGCATGGATCGGCACATCGGCGTCCTGCAACTGCCGGATCAAATGACGAAACGCCGCGCGCTTGCGGCGGCAGCGCGGGTCGCCGAATTCGATGTCGTAGTCGTTGAGCACCAGCTGCGCCTTGGGATCCGCTTCCGCGGCGATCCGGAACGCCAACGGGATGTAGCGCTCGCCGAGATAGCGCGACCACAGCGATGGCCGGCGGTCGGTGGGCTGATGGGCCTCGTCGGGGATCACCTCGTTCACCACGTCCCAGGAGCGGATCCGGCCGCGATAGCGCGACACCACGGTCTCGATGTGCTCGCGCAGCGCGCGTTCGGCGGCGGCTTCGCTGTCGATCTCCTTCGTCCAGTCCGGCAAGGCGGCGTACCAGACCAGCGTATGGCCGCGCATCGCAAGGCCGTTGTCGGCCGCGAAGCCGGCGAGCGCATCGGCCTTCTCGAAGGCAAATTGCCCCGGCGCCGGCCGCAGCTCGCTCCATTTCAATTCGCTCACCGGCACGATCTGGCTGCAAGTGCCGGCGAGCGCGGCGCCGAGCCGCGGATCGCCGCGCAGATCGTCGAGCGCGACCGCTGCGCCATAGGGGATCTTGCGACGCGGGCGGATGGCGGCCGCGCGCGCGCCGGGCGACGCCAGCGCAAGCAGCGCTGCGGCCGGCGCGGTCCGCAGCAATTGCCGGCGTGTTACACCGCGCTTCGAGGAGGTCGGGATGTGCCGTGGCGCCGTCATCAGTGCGCCATCCGCAGCCGGAGAAACGACGACATCGAGGTCCTGATTCGCACCACGTTGAGCAGCCAGGCGGCGGCGGCATAGGCCACCCCGCCCGCGGCGCTCACCGTCATCAGCGAAATCAGTCCGGTGCCGCCCACCGCGCTCCGGGTGGCGTAGATCGCGACGCCCATCACCGCCGAGGCCAGCAGCACTCCGGCCAGCCGGCGCGGCTCGAACGGCAGCACGAACGCCTTGCGCGTCAAAACGATGGTGATCACCACGCCGGCCGCCTCGGTGACCAGCGTCGCATAGGCCGCCCCCAGCAGATCGAACGCCGCGACCAGCGGGAACATCAAGGTGATGCTCAGCACCAGCGTGATGATCGACTGGATCACCGGCAGCATCGGCCGTTCGGCCAGCTGGAAGCTGATCTGCAGATAGAACTGATTGATCACACCGAGCACCCGCGCCAGCGCGACGATCGGCAGCAGCAGCGTCACGCTGGCGCGGAAGTCCTGCCCGACCAGCGTCCCTGCCACCTGGTCGGCGGCCAACGCCAGCCACACCGCGACCGGCAGGATCACGGCGAGCAGCAATTCGATGTTCTCATTCAACCGCTCGCGGGTCGCGGCGAGGCCCTCGCCGCTGAACGTCCGGAACACGATCGGAAAGGTCGCCGCGGCGACGCTGGAGGCCAGCATCACCATGAACTGGCGCGGAAGATCGGCCGCGACGCCGAATTTTCCCGCGGCATCCGGCCCCAGCAGATAGGCGACGACCAGCCGGTCGCTGGTGCTGTACAGCGCCATCGACAGGCCGCCGAGCGACAACGGCAACCCGTAGCGCGCGAACTGCATCAACTGGTCACGCCGATAGCGGCTGATCCGCGGTGCCTTGCCGTCGATCGCGTTCAACACGGCGCCGATCAGGAAGCTCAAGCCGACCGCGCAGAGCAGCCCGAGGCCGCCCCAGCCGAGTTCGATCGCCAGCCAACCCAGCGCCAGACCGAGCACGGCTCGGGTGATGCCGATCGCCGCATAGCGATAGGGCCGCAACGTGGCGCGGGCGAACTCCTGGGCGATGTCGAAGGCGCCGACCGCCAAGGCGGTGAACACGCCGCCGACCAACAGGTAGACGTTGACGTCCGGGCTGAGCAGCAGAATCGCCGCAGGCGCGACGCAGCCCATCGCCGCCAGCGTCAGGCCGTAGGCGACCATCGCGGTGCCGCGGAAATCGACGTCGGCCGAACTCGCCTGATAGCGCGACACCGACAGCCGGATCCAGACGAAGAACACCGCGCCGACGATTCCGGCGATGCTCATGCCGACCACGTAGACGCCGTATTCCGCCGGGTTGAGCAGCCGGGTATAGGCGGTGATGGCGATGAAGCCGATCACCGCCGGCACCAGATGCGCGCCCAGATAGATGGAAAAATACCGATTCAGCATGTCGCCCCGATGCGGTTTGCCGACCCGCGCGAGCGGTTATGGGGTTCGCCGGTCCGCCGCCTGCTCATCGCTGTTCACCGCTGCTCTGAACATCCGAGGCGGCCTGAACGAACCCGCCCTCGCCACACGGACCGAGGCCGCCCGCTGCGATAGCTCGCATTTTAACGAGCCGAGGCTCCGACATAAAACCAATTCGCGCGCCGTCGTTAACGCTTAACCTGCAGCCACGAGCTTAACCATGTGCAGCGGCAATACCCCAGCCTGCCACGGAAACCATGCGGATTGACTAATCGCACCTCCGCCGAATCCGCAAACACGTTAACCGCTCGCTCATTCTGCAGTTAAGAGTTTTAGCGAACTGTCGGAGACAGTGCGTATATCGGCGGTGGAAGGACAGTCCTGCCCCCATGATCCTGAATCTGTTTTACGAGGAAAAGGACGATCGCTGGTTCCCGGGCGATCGCCATGTCCGATCGTTGTTGCGCCACCTTCTGCTCGGCAAACCGCAACCGGCCGGCCACACCCGCGTCTTCCTCAATCTGTGCGCCGGGCTCGACCGGTTGGGCATCCGCTACCGCGTCAACGACTACAGATACATTCAGAAACATCCGAACGAACTCGCCTGCATCATCGGGCGTCGGTTCCTGCTGGACAAGATCGCGTGGAAGAATCCGATCCTGCTCGGCGTCGCCGGCTATGATCATCCGGTGGACGCGCCGGGCTTGTTCGACAGGCTGCCGATCAAGATGGTGCTGGTTCCCGGCGATTGGTACGTCGACATGTGCCGGCCGTATTGGAAGCAGGTCAAAAGCTGGCCGGTGGGGATCGACACCGAGTTGTGGGCGCCCTCGCCGCAGGATCGAAAGTCGGTCGACGTCCTGCTGTACGACAAGGTGCGCTGGGAGCACGACCGCATCGCGCCGGCTCTGATCGATCCGATCCGCGCCCGGCTCGAGGCCGAGGGCCGCTCGGTGCTGGAACTGCGCTACGGCTCCTATGAGGAGGATGATTTCCGCGAGGCGCTGGCGCGCTGCCGCAGCATGATCTTCCTGTGCGAACATGAAAGCCAAGGCATCGCCTATCAGCAGGCGCTGTCCTGCGGCGTGCCGATCTTCGCCTGGGATCGCGGCGGCGCCTGGCAGGATCCCAACTACTTCCCCCACAAGGTGGTCTACGAGCCGGTCACCTCGGTGCCCTATTGGGACGCGCGCTGCGGACTGACGTTCAAGGACATCGAGGCCTTTCGGTCGCAATGGCCGGAATTCTGGCGCCGCAGCCAGAACGGCGGGTTCGCGCCGCGCGACTACGTTCTGCAATCGCTGACGCTGGAACAGCGCGCCCAGCAGTATTACGACATCGCCAAGAGCGTGGCCGACGACCAGGTCGCGCGACGCCCTGTGTCGATGACGTAGCGCGCGGCACGCTACGCTTTCACGCCGAACCTCGCCAGATAGTGCAGGCCGGCGGCCGCGATCACAAAGCTGAACCAGGTCGGATTCTGCCGGTCGAGCAAGAACGTCTCCATGGTGGCGAAGTAAACCCCGAACATCCAGATCACCAGGAACAGCCGGGCCAGTCCGCTGCTGCGGTCCGCGGATTGGATGACGTGGAAATTGCGCAACGGCGCAACGACGAACACCAGGATCACCAGCACCAGCCCGGGCAAACCGATGGTGAGCGCCAGATCGAGATAACTGTTGTGGCTGTGCGGCGAGGTGGAAGCCCAGCCGAGATCCTCGGCCGAGGTGCGGTTGGCGTTCTCCCAGAACGCCGCATAGCCATAGCCGCGGAACGGGTGATCGAGAAATGCCGCGAAGGCATATTTCCAGATATCGGTTCGCCCGGTGAAGCTGGTATCGATCGGAAGCAGCCCGACGATGGCCGCCAGGCCGGTGTTGATCGCGCTGCCGACGCTCAGCAGATTCATCAGCACCACCGGCACCAGGCAGACCAGCATCTTCAGCCAGAGGCTTCTGATGGTCGCGATCAGTTGGGCCAACAGGCCGACCCCGATGCACAACGCCAGCGCGCTCTTGCCGCCGGAGCCGACCAGAAACAGCGCGGCGAGGGCCGCGATCGATCCGCCCCACAGACGCAGCCCGTTGGTTGCGAGATAGAGCCCGAGATAGACCAGGATCGCCATCACCGCCGCGGCCGCGTTCTTGTGCGCGAAGCTGCCGCGCCAATCTCCCGCCAGATCGGGTTCGGTGACGTCGGCGGCGGAATGGATCGCCAGCGCAGGCGCCGCCACCAGGCCGAAATAACACAGCGCCAGAAGCAGCAAGGCGGCGACCGCGAAGCACCATTTGAACGCGGCTTGCGTGGGCGGCAACAGCGGGATCATCAGCGCCAGCGAGATCACGCTGGCGGTCAGCACGAAGCGCTGCAGCGAAACGCCGGGGCTTTGCGACAACGCAATATTGAACGCCATCCATCCGAGCAGGCAGAGGTGGAGCGGCGTCCACAGCGACTTCAGCGCCGGGATATTGTCGGAGGCCGACAGCAGCACGGTGAGCAGCGCCAGCGCGCCGAACGCCAGATAGGTGAACGCCAATTTGCCGGCCGGCGCGCCCGGCAGGGTCGCGATGCGCAAGTCCTCAAACGGCTCCAGCGTCACCCACACCAACAGCAGCGACGCCACCACGGCGAGACACCGAGCAGAGGCCAGGACATCCAGTCCATCCAGGGCCGCTTGAACGACCGCGACGACTTCAAAACGCCGAATGTCGATCATGGGATGAAATGCTTTGCCCCGGCATTCTTCAGGTCGCGCATGGGTTGGCGCCAATCGGCATTGTGTAGCGGCGTTTGGTTAACGCGGCGTGAAAGGCAACGGGGCGTCGCGCCACCGCCGCTCGCGCGTCGGGCCCAACCGCGGCCGCCGGCGAGGTCGCCGGATCCGATCGACGCCGTGACGCTTTGATCATGCAATATTTCGTCGAACTGGTCGGATATTGCGTCATCGAAGGATTAACCGTTTCGCTAGGAATGAGTAGCGGGCGGAACGCGCTGTGCCAGTATATTCCCATACTGGGAGACGCACGGATTGGGATCCGATGAATTTCTACGCATCAGAGCATTATCTCGACGCCGTCGCGGCGGTCTATTTCAAGGGCCAGCGCGCGCGCATCGAAGACGTACAAATCGGCGACGAGGTGCTTCGGCTTCTCGTGGTCAATGACAAGCGTGTCATTACGCGACATCAGTTCTTGGATTTCCACCAGCCGCTGCTTGAAACCGAGACTCGCGGAGCGACCCGCAACGGCCGGTACGCGCCCGCCGTGGCGCGCCGGGTGATCGAGCGGACGCAGTGGGATCCGGCGCAGTTTCCCGGCCTGGAGCTCGCGCCCTATGTCGACTGGTCGCAGTTTCCCGAATACGACGACTACAAGGCCTATCTGCTGAAGCACCACAAGAGCCTGGTGCGCGATCGCGAGCGCCGCGGGCGCAGCCTCGCCGCGGCGCATGGCGAACTGGTGTTCACCATGAACGACACGCAGGCCGACGTGTTCGACGCCGCGCAGCGTTGGAAGAGCCGGCAGCTGCGCGACAGCGGCCTGGCGGATTATTTCGCCGCCCCGCACACCATGGAGTTTCTCGAGGCATTGCGCAGCCGCGGCCAATTGGTCGCCTCGACGCTGCGCGCCTCCGGCCAATTGTTGTCGCTGTGGATCGGCTTCGTGCACGACCGCACCTGGTCCGGCTGGATTTTCACTTATGATCCGGCGTTCCGGAAATACTCGGTGGGACACCAGCTGCTCAGCTTCATGCTGAGCGAGAGCCACCGCCTCGGCCACCGCGAGTTCGATTTTTCGATCGGCAGCGAGGACTACAAGATGATCTACGCCACGCACGGGCGCGTGCTGGGATCGATCGGCCAGCCGCCGCTCGGCCAGCGGTTGATCGGCTACGCCAAGGACGAATTGCGGGATCGGACCCCGAAGCTGTTCGACGCCGCGCGGAATCTGAAGAAGCGGATCGACGGCACGCTGCCGACTCAGCTGGTGGCGGGCCAGACCGGCCCGGCCAAGGCGTGAGCGCCGCGCCGTTCGCCGAGGCGGCTTTGCGCAGCGGACAAGCTTACTCAGTCAAGGAGCGACAGCCTTGAACGTGAAACAGCAGGTTTTCGATACCGCGCCGCCGCCGTCGACGGAACAGTCGCCGTGGCAGGGTTGGAAGCGGGGGCTGAGGGACAGGCTCTCGGCCTCGATCCTGCCGCTGGTCGAACACGCCGCCCGCCCCTATCTGGGCGGCGACACCGTCGAGGATGCGTTGTGCGTCGCCCGCCGTCTGGCGCTGGAGAATGCGGCGAGTACGCTCGGCTTCTGGGACACCGCGGACTACGCCGGCCGCGAGGTCGCCGACATCTATCTGGCGAGCATCGCGCGGCTCTCCGACGGCAGCCTTGATAGTTACGTCTCGGTCAAGCCTCCGGCGCTGCGGTTCGATCCGTCGCTTGCGATCGAGCTCGCCGCGGCCGCGGCGGCATCGGGCGTGCGGCTGCATTGCGACTCTCACGGCATCGAGGTTGCCGATCGTTCGAATGCCATGTTGCAGGCGATGTTGACGCGGGTAGGCGCCGGCTGCGTCGGCACTACGTTGCCCGGACGCTGGGCGCGCAGCGTCGCGGATGCCGACTGGGCGGTCGCTAACGGATTGAACGTCAGGGTCGTAAAGGGCCAATGGCCGGACCCCGGCGATCCGCAGCGCGACATGGGAAAAGGATTTCTCGACGTGATCGACCGGCTGGCGGGGCGCGCGCGCCATATCGCAGTCGCCACCCACGACCTGCCGCTGGCATCGGAAGCGATCCGCCGCATCCGCGCCACCGGCACATCCTACGAACTGGAACTGCTGTTCGGAATGCCGCTGCAGCCGCTGCGGCGCTGGGCCGCGGATCACCAGGTCAAGACCCGGATCTACGTGCCGTTCGGCAAAGGCTTCATCCCGAATGCGCTCAACGTATTGCGGCAAAATCCCGGTCTGATGTGGCGCATCGCCAAGCGCCGCTTGACCGGCCGATAGTCGCATCCCCTTGGGTGCGGATTGCTGGGCCGTGCCACGATAGCGTGGCTGCGCGGCAGCCTTGCGTTGGCTCGGACCCGTCTCGCCTGCGGGGCGGAGCCGGCATCGACGCGATCACGCTTGGAAGCGCAGAAACTGGGTTTTGGCGATCCGCCCGGCCAGAACGCCGATGCACATGGCGAGGCTGTCGACCAGCGCGTCTTCCAGCCGCGCGTGGCGCGTCGACAACGGGATCTGCACGGCTTCCAGCAGCAGGCAGAACCAGATCGCGCCGAGCAGCAGCAACGGCGTCTTCTTTTCGAAAGCGAATCCGAACAGCAGGCCCGGCAGCATGAACGCACCGAAATGTTCGATGTCGTGCGGCAAGCCGCTGACCGGCCGCTGATCCGCCGGGACGATGGTCAGCAGCAGCAGCGCCGCGGCGCAGGCGTAGGCCAGGATGCGCAAATATCTCATGCCCACGGAATCCGAACGCCCTTTGCAAACACCGGTCGCGCGCTTCGGGAAGGGCCGTTCCCAGCGACACGTCGCTGCGAACCTAGAGCATGATCCCTAAAAGGGGATACCGGTTTTCGAAAAAGACCATGCTCGTTCGAATAGCTCGAGCAGCATGCCGATTCGGCCGATGCAGCGCAACGACTCCCGAGGCATTTGCGCAACGAGCGGTAAAGCGCCGACCGACAACCATCACGCGGGCTGGCCAAGCGCCACCGCGACGCCCTGGGGATGTTCTCCCCAAGGCGCCATGGCGACGTTCCGCTCAGCCGACGGCGTCGAAGGCGGTCACCGGCAGGGCCTCGCCCTTCCACTTCTCCACGTCGCAGATTGCCGTGCCCGCAATGGTTGCCTGGGCAAAGCGCGAGGACAGCGGCACGTCGAGGGTCAGCAGGTTCGGCGAGCCGTATTTGTCGAGAGCTCCCTTCTCGCCGGGCTTAGCCGGGTCGTACCAACCGCCCTCGTGCAGGCAGATCGTGCCTTGGAGGATGTCCGGCGTGACGATCGCACCGGCAAGCGTTTGGCCGCGGTCGTTGAACAGCCGCACGATGTCGCCGCTCTTGATGCCCCTTTTTGCCGCGTCGTCGGCGTTGATGACGACGGGTTCGCGGTCGGCGACGGTGTAGCTCTTGCGCGTCTCGGTGTTGCACATCTGCGAATGCAGACGCAGCGGCGGGTGGGGAGAGATCAGCTGCAGCGGGAACTTGTCCGCCCCTTTGCTGCCTTTCCATTCCACCGGCTCGATCCAGGTCGGATGCGCCGGGCAGTCATCGTAGCCGAGCTTGCCGACGTAGGGAGAGACGAACTCGATGAGGCCGGAGGCAGTCGACAGCGGCTGCAGCAGCGGATCGTTGCGGAAGTCGGCCAAATGTACGAATTCGCCTTTGCCGGCGGGGAATTCGATGATCCCCTCGCCCGCCCAGAACTCGTCGAAGTCGGGCATCTTCACCGCCTTCGACTGCGCCTTGGCCGCGTCATAGAAGAACTGCACCCACTCCATCTCGCTGCGTCCCTCGGTGAAGGCCTGGCGGTGGCCGAGCCGGTCGGCGAGTTCGGTCAAGATGTCGTAGTCGGTACGCGACTTGAACAGCGGATCGACGGCCGCATGCGCGGCAGTGATGAGGTTGAGGGTTTGGCCGAGGTCGTTACGCTCCAGATCGCTCGAAGCCGGCAGCACGATATCGGCAAAGCGGGCGCTTGGGCTCCACCAAGGATCCTGCACGATCACCACCTCCGGCTTGCGGAAGGCTTCGATCACCCGGTTGGTGTCTTGATGATGGGTGAGCTGGTTGCCGCCCGAAGTATAGACGAGACGAATGTCCGGATAGGTGATCTTGCGCCCTTTGCACTCGATGGTCTTGCCCGGGTTCAAGTATGCGTCCGACAGGCAGGCGATCGGGAACGGATTCGGCACCGCATTGCTGCCGGGCGAGATCCCGCCGACCACCGGCATGGTCGGCCGCGGATATCCGCCGTCGGCATAGTGCAGGCCGAAGCTCACACCACCACCGGGAAGCCCCATCTGGCCGAGCATGGCGCCAAGCGCGACCAAGGCCCACGGGGCCTGTTCGCCGTGATGCTGGCGTTGGGTCGACCAGCCGCCGGCAATGGTGGTGCGGGTGCCCGCCATCTTGCGGGCGAGGCCGCGGATCGTCTCCGCCGGAATGCCGGTGATGCCCGAAGCCCACTCGGCGGTCTTCGGCGTGCCGTCCTTGGCGCCGGTGAGATAGGGCTCGAAATCCTTGAAGCCCTTGGTGTAACCCTCGATGAACGCCTTGTCTTGAAGGTTCTCGGTTAGCAGCGTGTGCATCAGGCCGAGCGCCAGCGCGACGTCGGTGTTGGGCCGGATCGGCAGCCACTCGCAGCCGAGTTCTTTCACCGACTCCGACCTCATCGGGTCGATCGCGATGATCTCGATGCCGCGCTTCTTCGCCTCGTACCAGGCGTGCGTGGCGTAGCGGCCGGACAGGATGCGGGTGGTGGCCACCGGATTGCAGCCCCACAGCACGATCAGCTTGGCGTTCTGATGGATCACCGGCCAGTCGGTCGCCGCAGCCGGACTTGACCAGGCAACCGCCGGCAAGATCTCCGAGATGGCTTGGTTCGAGTAGTTGCCGAAGAAGGTCGACGAGCCGCCGAAGCCGTTCAGGAAGCGCTGCAGCAGCGCCTCGGTGCGATAGAAATGCGCGTGGTTCGAGGCCCAAGAACTCTTGCCGCGGTGCAGCGAGGCGTTACCGAATTTGGTCTTGATGCGCTGCATTTCCTCGCTGACGATCTTCAACGCGTCGTCCCAGCTCACTTCGACGAAGTCGCGACTGCCGCGGTCGGTCCGATCGCTCTTCTCGCGATTTTTCAGGAATTCGCGGCGGATCATCGGCGCCTTGACGCGCGCCTTGTTGTAGAGCCGGTCCGGCATGTCGCCGAGCAGCTTCCAGGGTTCGCCGTCCTGCTTCAGTTGCTCGACGCCGACGACCTTGCCGCCCTTCTTCACCAAGAACATCGGGCCGATCGAGGTGTTCACAAGCACTCGACCGTCGACGACGCCGCCGGCGCCGGAAGCGCCGCGCGCGAGGTGGGGAAACATCGCCAGTCCGACCGCGCCGGGAATGACGCTGCGGATAAAGGTACTACGTGTGATCGACATTGCTGTTCCTTTTGTCGCCCGCCGGTCGCTCGACCGGCCAGGCCTGTGGTTCATCTCTGGTCCGGATGATGCCCGCGGGCGCGTCCGGCTGATTGTCGCAAGGATCGTCGTGGTCCGACGATCAGGGCTGTGCGTCGCGGCACCTCCTGTGATTTGAGAGCTGCGCGCCGAGCCACCGCGCAGCACGCGTCGCCGGTGGCATCGCAAGCGGTTCGCGCGCTACGAACAGGGCTTCAACGCCGGCAGCCCGCGCTGCGGCGAGGCCATCACGGCCGCGCACCATGAGCGCCGTCGCCCAGGCGTCGGCAACGATGCAGGTCGAAGCGAACACGCTCACCGAGGCCGGCCCAGCGGCGACCGAGCGTCCGGTCGCCGGGTCGAGGGTGTGGCCGCCGTTCGCAGCGAAGCGGCGATTGTTGCCGGAGGTCGCGACCGACCGCTTGATGAGGTCGATGTGGCCGATCACGGCGCGGCGGCCGACCGCGGGCGCCTCGAGACCGATCGCCCACGGCCGCCCGTCCGGCTGCACGGCGCCGGCGCGGAGCTCGCCGTCGAGCGCCACGAGATGCGCCGGAAAGCCTGCCTCGGCGACGAGACGCGACAGCTCGTCGACCGCCCAGCCCTTGGCAATGCCGGCGAGATCGAGCGAGACGGCAGCGCGCTTGCGGATCCGCCGAGCGCCGCGATCGAGTTCAATCGTTTCATGCGCAGCAACGATCCGATCCCGCGCCACGCCGCTGCCGCTCCACCCGGAGCCGAAACCACAGGCCGCCACTTCGGCTGCGAGCCCGACGTCGAAGGCCCCGCCCGAGCGACGCCCGATGTCGAGGCCGACGGCAAGGACTTCGGCCAGATCGCGCGATACCGATTGCCACACGTCGCACGGCGCCCGGTCGAAGGCCATGACTTCGGAGTCGCCGCGGAAGCGAGACAACGATGTTTCGATCCTGGCGATACGGGCCGAAAGACGCGCCGTGAGATCGGACAGGTCGTGATCCTGCGGCAGCCAAAGCTGCACCGACCAACGCGAGCCCATCGCCGTTCCGGAGAGCACCCGCCGCGTCGGCGATCCGCGGACCACGGGCGCCGGCCATTGGCGAGCAGTCGACGCGTCTGTCGGAAGGCTGGCCTGCCGACCATGACCGAGCGCGGCAAGCAGCCGCTCGACCCAGGCCGCATAGTCCGTTTCGGACCGCCGATGAATGCGCTCGAGCGACAGCATCGGCTTGGCCCCCGTGGCCAGCAACGCGGCGTCGACCGCTTCGGCAAAGCCGCAGAAGGCTTTGGCCTCGCGGTCGCCAAATCCAAGCACGGCGAAGGCCGGTGGCAGGGTCGCCTGCGGCAGGCGCGCGAGAAACCGGTCGGCAGAATCCGGCGGCTCGCCGATACCGTGGGTCGCGGTGAGGACGATGAGCTGCTGGGCTTTCGGATATTCCGACGCAAGGTTGTTCATCGCCGCGAGATCGACCAGGTGGCCGGCCTCGATCAGCCGCGCCGCCAACCGCTCGGCGAAGCCCCATGTCGTGCCGCCCTGGCTGCCGACGAGAATGATGGTATCCGCCTTGGCGGCGGCGCCGCTGACGACGGGCCGTCGTCGACGGATCGCGATCGCAATCCCGCCAACAGCGAGGCCGGTGAGTCCGAGCAACCCGACTGCGGCGGCGGCAAGACCGAAGATGACAGCCAGCGCCGTCATGCTGCGCCCGGCGTGGAAGCGCAGGACGGCGGCCGCCAGCCGATGCATCACCGGGCGCTCGCTCGCCGCCGCAACACCGCCGCTCACCGGATCGATCCAGGCGAAGCGATCGGCGGTCGCCAGAAAATAACCGTCATTGGCATCGTCGGCGCGCGGCAGCACCAGTTCCTCGAGATCGCCGACCGCAACCGACGCCAGCGCCGCGACCGCGCCGACCGGCAGCCGGTCGCCCTCGGCGAACGCTGCCGGAAAAGCCGGGCGAATGCCGTCGATCTGGAGGGGAAAGATGGTTGCGACGGCAAGCCCGAGCCCGGTCGCTGCGGAGACGACAAACGGCAGCGCGAACGTGAGGCCAAGGCCACGATGCAGGCGCCGCAGCGCCCCGCCGCCACGTTCGCCGCGCCAGATCCGTGCGAGGCCGGTTGCCGCGAGCAACAGGCCCGCGCATGTGGCGAGGGCCAGGATGAGGCGACCTCGATCGCCGATCATCAGGGTGCGGTGGATTTCGGTCGCGGTGCGGATCGTGTCGCCCGTCTCCGCGACCGGGCGAAGCGACAGATCGGTCGGGTCGACCGCGGCGCGACGGCGCGGCGCGGCGAATTGGGCGACGATCGTGCCCACCGGCGTCACCGCCAACCGTTCGAGAGTGCCGTGGCCGGCAAGGCCCGCGGCAAGCTCGGCGACGCTCAGGCTGGCAGGCGCTGCGGCGGGTTGGGTCGCCCGCGCCCACAGCGCATCGACCGCAAGCAGGACGCCGGTGACGGCGAGCACCACCAAAAAGGGACCGGCGAGGCAGCCGAGCCAGAGGTGATATCGACGCGCCGGCATCTGCGATCCCCCTGTATCTCACATCTCGAAGTGAAACCGCGCGATGAGGCCGCGTCCGATCGCATCGCGACCGTCGGCGGCTTTTTCGAGCGGGAGGATGATTTCGGCGGGATTGTCGGCGATGTTCTCCGCTGCCGCATCGACCCGGAGCTGAAGGCCGGCGCCGATCAGGGTGTCGGCGACCTCGACGGTGACGTCCAGCCCGCGGCCGGAGCCGACCGACGCGCCGGTGATGCCGTCGAGCGGCACGCTCTGCGGACCGACGGCGCGCATCCAATGCGACAGATGCGGATAGTATTGCACCTTGTCGCCGAAGATCTGCACCGTCGCCACGAAGTGTCCCTTGGCGTCGGTCAGATAGACGGCGAGATAGGCCGGATTGCCGGAATAGCGCTCCATCGTTGCCCGGAGGCGAAGCCGCGCCGCCTCGGCGGCGGGCATCGCTTCCAGGCCGATGACCGCGCCGACGACCAACACAGCCAAGAAATGCCTCAGCCGGACCGAAGCGGCTTGACCGGTGCTGGGCATGGTATCACCTCCACAATCGAGCGGCCGAGAGCGGCAAAACCGCTCTCGGAAACAGATCGGGATCAGCCGTTTTTCGGCTGGTCGAAGACCGTCACCTTGGGCAGCTCACCCTTGAACAGCTCGACGTTGGCCATGCAGGTGTGCGCCGAGGTGGCCTGCGCGAGCCGTGAGGTCGGGATGTCGAGCGTCAGCACGTTGACGTCGCCGTATTTGCACAGCGCGTTCGGCTCGTTGGCCTTCACCGGGTCGTACCAGCCGCCTTCCTGCAGCTGGATCACGCCGGGGCGGATATCGTCGGAGACGACGGCCCCGGCGAGGCACTGGCCGCGATCGTTGAAGACGCGCACCACATCGCCGGCCTTGATGCCGCGCGCCGCGGCGTCCTTGCTGTTGATCGTGCAAGGCTCGCGCCCCGCCACAGCGTAGTTCGAGCGCACCTTGGTGCCGTTCAACTGCGAATGCAGCCGGTAGTCCGGATGGTTCGAATTGACGTGGAGCGGGTACTTCTTCTCCTTGGCGCCGAGCCACTCGACCGGTTCGAGCCAGGTTGGATGCGGCGGGCAGTCGTCGTAACCGAACTTCGCGATCGTCTTGGAGAAGATCTCGATCTTGCCGGACGGGGTCGGCAACGGATTGAGCAGCGGATCCTCACGGAATTGCGCGTACTTGGTCCGCCGCAGGTTCTTCTCGGGCGTGGCGAATTCGACGATGCCGGCTTTCCAGAACGTATCGAAATCCGGCATCGGAATCTTCTTGGCCGTGGCCTGCTCCAAGGCCGCGGCATAGACCTGCTTGACCCGATCTAGCTCGGTCTTGCCGTCGGAAAACTCCGGCTCCAGGCCGAGCTTCTCGGCGAGCATCTGGAAGATGACGTAGTCGGACTTCGCCTCGTACAGCGGCTCGATCACCTTGCGCACGGCGAAGTAGGCCTTGCGGGTGACGACGCCGAGCCCCTCGATGTCTTCGCGCTCGAGCCCGGTCGCCGCCGGCAGCACGATGTCGGC
Organism: Rhodopseudomonas palustris BisB18; assembly: GCF_000013745.1. Taxonomy (GTDB): domain Bacteria; phylum Pseudomonadota; class Alphaproteobacteria; order Rhizobiales; family Xanthobacteraceae; genus Rhodopseudomonas_A; species Rhodopseudomonas_A palustris_F. Next base: position 714,888 of record NC_007925.1, on the reverse strand, counting down.
GAAGCGGGCCGAGGCAGTCCACTGGAAGTCCTGCACGATGACCGTGTCGAACTTCTTCCAGGCCGCGATCTGACGGTTGCGGTCCTGGTGGTGATGCAGCGGATTGCCGCCCACCCAGTAGGTCATCTTGACGTCGGGATAGGTGAAGGTCTTGCCGTTGTGCTCGTAGGGTTTGCCGGGGTTCATCAGCATGTCGACGATGCGGGCGACGGGAATCGTCTCGGCGCCCTTCTCCTTCGGCCAGGGCATCGTCTCCTTGCGCTTGCCGGCCTGCATCGTGGTCGACAGCGCCGGGCTATCGGCCTGCGGCGCGCCGGCATTGTCGAGATGGTAGCGCTGGCAGAAGCCGCCGCCGGGCAGGCCGATCTGGCCGATCATCGCCGCAAGCGTGACGAACACCCAGGGGAACTGCTCGCCGTGCTGCTGGCGCTGCGGCGTCCAGCCGGAGACCAGCATGGTGCGGCCCTTGGCGAAGCGACGGGCGAGATCGCGGATGGTCTCGGCCGGGATCTCGGTCTTTTCCGCCGCCCATTCCGGCGTCTTCGGCGTGCCGTCTGGCTTGCCGGTCACGTAGTCGAAGAAGACCTCCCAACCGGTGGTGTAGTCGGCGAGGAATTTCTTGTCGGCGAGGTTCTCGGTGATCAGCACATGGGCGATGCCGAGCGCGAGCGCCACGTCGGAATGCGGCCGCACCGGCAGCCATTCGCCGTTCAGGAGCTTGCATCCCTCGGTCTTAATCGGATCGATGAAGATCGCCTTCTTGCCGGCCTTCTTCATCGCCTCGAACCAGCCGTATTCGCCGTGATCGGGCACGTTGGTCGAGATGTGATTGTCCTTGAGCGGGTCGCAGGCCCAGAACACCATGAGGTCGGTGTTCTCGAGGATGGTCTGGTGCGAGGTCTGCGGGCCCTCGGCGTCGATCTGGCCGAGCACGTACGGCATGATCGCCTCGAGGCCGGCCTTGGAATAGTTCGACGACGAGCTGACCGAACCGCCAACCAGGTTGAAGAGCCGGCGCAGGCCGGTCTGCGAGTTGAACAGCCGGCCGAAGTGGCCCCAGCCATAGGAGCCGGTGTAGATCGACCACGGCCCGATCGCGGCGCAGCGCTTGATCTCGGCGGCGACGAGGTCGAGCGCCTTGTCCCAGGACACCCGGACGAAATCATCGCGGCCGCGGGTCTCGGGTTCGGCGCCGGGGCCTTTTTCGAGCCACGACCGGCGCACCATCGGATAGCGGATGCGCGAGGGCGAATAAGCGAGGTCGACGGCGCCCTCGATGGTCGCGATCGGGTGGGGATCGCCCTCCCACGGCCTGACCCCGACCACTCGGCCCGCCTGCACCTTGGCCCAGAAGGCCCCGAAATTCGAACAGCTCAGGACCTCGCCGTCGGGCGTGGCAGCGCCGGCGGGGTTGATGCCGAACAGCGGCGACAGCGCCGAGGAGGCGGCAAGCGTGCTCGCAGCGGTGAGGAAGCGACGGCGGGAGAGACTGTAGGGGGAATGCGGGAACATCTTAGGCTCCTTAGTAACTGGGCCGTCACGTGCGGCCCGAACGACAATGGGTTTGACGCCGAGCGTCGCGCGACCTTCAGGTCTGGCGCGGGGAGACCCCGGCGGGGGAGGCGAGGAAGGCGCGAAGGCAAAGCGCGGTCATGATGTCCTCCGGCCTAGGCGACGGAAACAGAATCGAGGGCGACGTCATCGAGCAGACGAACGAGAATGCGGGCGAGCGCGGCGTAGAAGCCGGTCGGATCGTGCAAGGCTACGGCCTCGGCAAAACCCGGCGTCCATTCGACAAGGCGTCGGCGCAAGGTGGCGATGGCGGGACGTTCGTCGATGTCGACGAGGCTTGCCTGCAGCCGGATGAATTGCTCGAGCAGCGACAGTTCGACGGCGAGGTGATCCGGAGGCTCGGCGCAGCTCTCGGTCAGGCGCAGCCCGTGGGCGGCCAACATTTCGCTCATGACGGCGGCCGGTTCCTGGAACAGTCGCCCCTCGCCGCGATGCGCCGATTCGATCGGCAGCGTCGCCGGGGTCCGGCCGAGGCCGAGGAAAAGCCGGCAGTACACGCTGTTGAGCCGCGACGTCGCCGCCGCCGCGTCGCCGGCCGATTTCACGGCAGCAATGGCGCCGCGCAGGTCGACCGCGTGCCGCGGGTCGCAGTCCAGCGCCTGCAGCGCATCGAAGTGTCCGCGTTCGAACAGCGCGGCGATCTCGGCCTCATCGAGCGGCGCGCCGAACAGGCGGGCGAGTTCGGCAAAGCAATCAGCGGATAAGAATGGATCGGCGGATTTGAACTTCATCGAATGATCTCCGGGAGAGAGCCCCCTGCCCGCGTGGCGAACGCGCCGCGCGGTAACGCTTCGATCAGTGACCGCCCACGACGTCCTGAGCGTGGTTCTGAAGATAGGCCTGCAGGAAGCGCACCTCGTCTTCCTCGAGCGAGGTGTTGGCCTTCATATCGTTGACGATGCCGACCCACTGGTTCGCCGGGAAATGGCCGGGAGGAGCTGGCGAATGACAGGCGCCGCAGGACGCGTCGAACATTTCCTCGCCGTAGGCCCACAACGCTTTCTGGTCGGCGGTGAGATTGGCCTTCGGCATCCACAGCACGATCGAGGCCTCTTTCCAATCGAGGTCGGTCTCGTCATCATGGCGGGTCGACTTCACTTGCGCGGTCTCCGCAAGCGCGGCAGAGACCGCGGCGAGCATGATCCGCTTGCCGGGCAGCGCGACGATCAGCCGTTCGGCGCCGGCCTGCTGCCAGCCATCGATGCGGACTTGAGCAAGATCGCCCGACAGCTTCAGCACGGTGACAGGCGCGGCCGGCAGGATGCGGCCTTCACCCGAACCGCCGGCGGCGGCCTTGTCCAAATCGCCCCAGGCCGGCGAGGTGGTGAGCGCCCAGCTCTTCTCCGCCTTGCCGCCGTTCTTCAGGCCCTCGGCTTTGAGGTCCTTCATCTTGGAGCGGAAGCCGCCCGACATATCCGGCAATTTGTGCGCGATGCCCTTATGACAGTCGATGCAAGTGCCGCCTTCCTTGAAGGCCTTCTGCATTTGCTTGGAGGCTTTCGGCCGCTGGTGGGTGAAATCCATCGCCTCGAAGGAGTGGCAGTTGCGGCACTCCCGGCTGTCGGACGCCTTCATCCGCGCCCACTCGTGTTTGGCGAGTTCGAGGCGCTTGCTCTCGAATTTTTCCGGCGTATCAATCACGCCGGTGATCTTGCCCCAGACCTCCTTGGAAGCCTGGACCTTGCGAATGATCTTGTGGCTCCAATCCTTCGGGACGTGGCAGTCCGAACAGACCGCGCGGACGCCGGCGGGATTCGAGTAGTGAATCGTCTTCTTGTACTCCTGAAAGACATTGTCTCTCATTTCGTGACAAGACGTACAGAACTCCAAACTGGAGGTCGCCTCCATGGCGGTGTTGAAGCCGCCCCATCCGACCACGCCGACGACCACTCCGATCAAGGCGCCGACCCCGAGGCCGACGGGCTTCTTCATGAATCGAACGACTGCGATGAAAGGGTTTGCCATTTCCGTACCGGTAGATATCTGTTGGTCTGCCTAGTGCGGAAAAACTAGCGGCGCGGTGTAAACCAGCTTCCGGCGAAACGTGAACGGCCCGAACTCAATTGTGAACGAATTGAAAACAACGAAATGCGAAACGAGGGAGCCCTGCAATCGAGCGACGTGGTGATCGCAATCGTCGATGACGAACCGCTGATCCAGTCGACACTCGTGAGCTATTTCCAGAACGCCGGATTCGCCGTCCGCAGCGCCGAAACGGCCGACCAGCTGCGTCGGCTGATGGCGCGGGAGAGGATCGACTTCATCCTGCTCGATATCCGGCTGCCCGATGGCGACGGCCTCACCTTGATGCGCGATATCCGGGCCGACAGCGACGTGCCGGTCATCCTGATCACCAGCCGCGCGGAAGAGGCCGACCGCATCATCGGCCTCGAACTCGGCGCCGACGACTATGTCACCAAGCCGTTTTCTCCGCGCGAAGTGCTGGCCCGCGTGAAGACGGTGCTGCGCCGGACCCGCGCGGTCGCCGATCCGGGGCGAGGCAAGCGGCTACGACGATTTGCCGGCTGGTGTCTCGATCTCGAGAATCATCGGTTGACCTCGGCTTCCGGCGAGCCGATGCGGCTGACCTCGGCAGAGTTCGAGCTGCTTGCGGCGCTGGTCCGCCACCCCGGGCGCATCATGAGCCGAAACGATCTGCTCGATGTGATGAGCAGCCGCGAGTGGGATTCGAACGATCGCACGGTCGATGTGCTGGTCGGCCGGCTGCGCCGCAAGATCGAGGCCGACCCGGGCAAGCCGCAGATCATCGTGACCGAATACGGTCTTGGCTACGTGTTCGCCGAAAAGGTCGCCTGATACGCGCGATCGATCGCCGCGCGATCCTTGGCGGCCGCGTTGCTCCAGACGCCCGCAAGCTCGTCCTCCGCATAGGCCGCGAAAGCCGTGAAATGCGTTTGTCCGAGCTTTGCGAGGACCTCCGCCGCCACGACGATGGCGCCGTCGTCCGCCGCCGCCCGTTCGAGCGTCGCCGCGGCGGCGGCCATATCGTCGGCGCCGATATGCGCCGCGGCCCCCCTGAGGCGATGCGCGAGGACACGCGCTTGGTCGTGATCGCCAAGCCGCACCGATGCGACCGTCTTGGCCAGCAACGGCGGCTGCGACGTCAGATAGAGCGAGACCAGCTTGCGGGCGCCTTCGACGCCGAGATCGCGCGCCTGCTCGCCGATCGCCCCCAGGCTCTCCCGCCGCGTTGCGCGCCGAACCGATCTCAGGCCAATGGCCGTGGCAAGGGCGGAAAACAGGTCTTCGCGATGAAACGGCTTTTCGAGCCGGCCGTCGAAACCGGCATCGATGTCGTCCGCCGACGCGCCGCCGGCGGACACCGCCAGAACAGGCACCACCGCCCGCGTGGGATGGCCACAGGCCCGGATCTGCCGGCAGGCACTGGTCCCATCGAGACCGGGCATCGCGAGATCCATCAGCACAACGTCGAAATCCTCCGCCACGGCCGCCGCAACCGCGTCTCCGCCGGTCTCGACGTGACGGACCCGATGGCCGTCGCGCTCGAGCATGGTCCGGACGATGAGGGCATTGACCGGATTGTCCTCGGCCACGAGCACATGAAGGTTTGGTAGTTCGTCCACGAGTTCGTCCGCGACGCCGGCGACGGGCGCCGCATCGTGATCCCCCCTGCTCACCGGAAACAGCACCGTGAAGCTGGTGCCGCGACCGACTTCGGTCTGCAGGTCGATGTCGCCGCCGAGGGCGTCGAGAAGTCCCCGGCAGACCGCGAGGCCGAGCCCCGAGCCGCCGAAGCGCCGGGCGACCGATCCGTCGGCCTGGGAAAACGGCTCGAAGATGTGGGCGAGCGCTTCGGGTGCAATCCCGATGCCGGTGTCGGCGACGGTGATGCGCAGCCGGTCGGGTCGCCCGGCGTCGCCGGCGACAGTGAGACGAACACCGCCTTGTTTGGTGAATTTTGCCGCGTTGCCGAGAAGATTGAGCAGGATCTGGCCGAGTTTCCCCGCATCGCCGCAGAGCACCTCGGGCAGCTCCGGATCGATCTCGACGGTGAAGTCCAGCCCCTTGCGCTCCATCGACGCGCGGATCGTCGCGTTGACCATGGCGATGCGTTCCGTGAGCGAGAACATCGCGGTGTCGACCCGAATGCGGCCGCTTTCCAAGCGGGTGAAGTCGAGAATGTCGTCGAGGATATCGCGCAACAGGCGCCCGGACTGATCGAGCGCCTGCACCCAGCTGCGCTGCTCGTCGCTCACCCGACTTTGCGCAAGAAGCTGCACGGTTCCGAGAATCCCATGCAGCGGGGTGCGGATTTCATGGCTCATGTTGGCGAGGAATTGCGACTTGGTCCGGCCGAGCTTTTCGGAATGTTTGACCATTTCGTCGCGGGTCTGATCGATGCGCAATCGCATCCGACGCGCCTCGAGCGCCTCCAGACGGAATCCCTCGAGCGCGCGGATGATGGCGCTCGGTTCGTCATTCCATCGTGGCACCTGGATCGGCGTGTCGAGATCGCCCGCCCGCAGGGTGGCGAGCGCGGCCTCGATGTTGCGCATCGGCGCCGACAGCCGGGTTCGCACGAAGCTCAGAGAAATGAAGCCGAGCACGCCGACCAGCAGCAGCACGGCGGTTGAAACTGCGCCGGTGCGAAAGGCTTCCGCACGGCTGTTGTCGGCTCGGCGGGTTTCCAGGTCGAGAGCATGGCTGCCAACGCCGAGAATCGACGAATAGGCGGAAACGCAGTTCTCCGACCAGGCCGCGGCGTCGAACGCCGGCCGTCCCGAGCCCGACAGGCCGTCGAGCGTCCTGGTCATGACACTCTGCGCCGCCTCGGTGCGTCTCAGGCCTTCGGCGACCAGCGGCGCAAATCCGGTTTCTTCAGGCAGTTGCAGGGCGATGCGTTGCATCTGCGCCCACAGCGCGGCATAGGCCCCGATGTCTTCACGCCAGCGGTCACGTTCGGCCGGCGTCAGCGGCGTGTCGAGCTGCACCGCCGGGCGAAACGCCGAGCATTGCCGCGAATAGCGGTCCCGGATGGTGAAGGACATCTGCCGGATGGCGACCAGTTCGCCGAGCTGCAGATCGTGGGCGCGCAATTCGCGGCCGACCGATGTGCCCAGGGCGTCGATCGCGGCGGCGAGATCATACACCGCCATGCGCCATGGCTCGATGCGATTGGCGTCGCGCTCCGCGCGTGGCAGCGCGGCCTCGGCGTCGACATAGCGCCGCGCCGTCTGGAACGCCTCTCCCGCTCGGGACAGCCGGCCGATCAGCCGGTCCCGATCGGGCAGCGACGACGCGGCGAGCGCGGCCTCCGCCCGCTGCCAGGCATCGAGCATTGCGCCGAGACCAAGTTGGACGCCGGCGCTGGGATCGTCATCGCGCAACAGCGCGACGCCCACCGAGCCGATCTCCAAGCGGACCTCGGCGGTCGATTGGAAAACCGTTCGATCGAGAGTCACGAGATCGACGACCTGGCGCGCGCGAAAATCATTCCGCCAAGCCGAGACCGCAAATTGTAACGAGGTGCCGAGGATCACCAGAACGGCGATCCAGGACAGCATCAACACCGAGCGCGCGACGGAATTGGGGAAGACGGAACGGCGGAACATGCGGCGAGCCCCCATCGGATATGGCGGCTGCGATGGCGGCAAGCTCTTTCCGAGGACGGCCGATCCTACAAACCGCAGGATCCGGCACCATGATCGAAGTCAAGCCGACGGAACGGATGCGGCAGGCCAAATTGCGCCGCAGCGAGCGCGCCGCGGTCCGAGCGCGCTGTCCCGGGCGGATCGGTTTGCGACCCGCCGACGCGACCCGAGGGACCCCGGACTTCCGGGAGACCGATGACCTGATTGACCCGAACGCGCCGAAATCGCCGACGTCAGCCGGCCGCTGGCGGCGGCACGTGGACCAAGCTTCACCAGGCGACAGGAGGAATGGGGCGTTGGCAAACAATGGGCGAATGCCCGAATGGTGCCCTGGCCGGCACCGAATAGTGGCTATAACAGATTAATAAATATGCGGTTTGTAACGCCATAAAAACAACGATACCAGCATGGATACCAAGCCGAATTTAGCCAGTTTGGGTTCGATTCCGGGGCCGGTTATTTTGGTTTCCGAGGGTGTGTTTGTCTATAAATAAATGTTTGAAGACAGACATCGGCGGCGGCCCAGCCATGCCGATGTGGCGTTTCACACCCTCACAGCAGACGAACTCGGCGGTTGGCGTTCCCATCTGTCGTAAGGCCTCGCGCCCGCAACAATTCACCGACTGACATCCGACTTCAAGGCCTCGGCGCTGAACCGAGCGACCCGCGGACGTGAGGATGCGCGACCTACCGGATTGCCTACGGTGATCCGCAACGGTCTCGCCAGCGACGAGCAGCCCTATTGCGTCGGTGGTCCGGACGACTGCTCAACGCTGAGGCCGATCAACTCGGCTCCGCCTCAGGTCGCCGATCGAGACCAAGGGATTGATCCGCTCGCGAAGAGCGCCAGCACTGCTAATTCACAGACGAGCAGGTGAGGCAGTACTCGTAGGGGTGCGACGTATCTCGCGTCGGTTCGAGGATCAGTATTTGCGCGATTTTCACGCCGATTGTACGACCGACCTGGCAAAGCATTTGAAATGCTCCCAATGTTTGAACGAAGGTTACTGCGGGGCGACGATCGCGCCGCACGGACTCCCTGCTTTGCCCAATTCAGTGCTTGAGGACATTGACTGAGCGTTTTGTCGTGAAGCCTGTCCATCGAGCAGCAGCTTATCAAGACCCGTGATCGATCGCCTCGGCAAATCAGTTGAGGCATTTCATGACCGACAAGACAAAACCCGTCTCGATCCGTCTTGCAAAAAGCGAAATCGACCAGCTTCACGCGCGTGCCTATACATTGTCGGCGAGTATCACCGGCGTCGCGCGTGACCTGATCCGCACTGGGCTTGCTGGCGGCGACAACAGAGCGCTCGCCGATCGATTGATGCTGATCGAGCGGCGGCTCGTCGCTCTTGAACAGCAGGACCAGGAAATCTCTGCCGTGGTCCAGTCGATCGACCGGACGGCGCGTGACCTGTTGGCGATGTTCGAGGCGCTGTTGAAGGCCCTGACCGGCGAGAGCACTGGGAGGGCGGCATGACCCGACACCTGCGGATTATCACTTTCGTGGCGGCAATGAGCTGCTTTGCTTTCGCGGCTGGTTCTTACCAGCTCGGCTTTGAGGTTTGGCCACTCGGCGTCACGGTGGCGGATGGAACGACCGTGCCCTATCGTTCGGCGCAGGTTCACGCGTGTGTCAGCCAACGCATTTTGGGGTGGTTCGGAGACCGCAACGGTGAAGCCTATTGGCTGCTTTGCCGGCAGCAGCTTTCGCAATCTCGTGCTTTGGACGGCTTCGAGATTCGGTTCTGGACCGTTTTCGGCTCCAGCATCGCCGCGCTCGTGGCGCTGTTCGGCTTCGCGCTGAGCCTTCGCCTGGATTCACCCGCGTTGAAGATCATTCGCGGAGCGCGATTGCATGCAGGCGGTCCAGGCCTGAAGGCCTTTGCCCGGGCTGCTGCCGTTGAATGCCGGATCCACGGCGAAGGCGTGGCCCTGGTGCCAGCTATCCCCATTGGGCGCGAGCGCGAGGCACGACACTTTTTGATCCTCGGCAGCGTCGGCGGCGGCAAGACCCAGACCATGCTGAATCTGATCGACGGGGCAAATGCACGAGGGGATGGAATCCTGGTGCTCGACACCAAGGGGGACATGATGGGCGGTCTTCCCGCGCAGGGAGATCCCCTCCTTGTCGCCCCCCATGACCGCAGGTCGCTGGTCTGGGATGTGGCGGCCGATTGCAGCATCAAGCAGGACGCCCGCGAACTCGCCGCCCGCTTTATTCCGCCAAGCTCAGATCCGATGTGGTCGCAGGCGGCGCAGGAAATCTTTGTCGCCTGCATCGTTCATCTGCAGGCGACCAGAGGGCAGGATTGGGGTTGGGCCGACCTCGAAGCCGTCGTGACCGCCGATGTCGATCAGCTCACGGTTTTCGCAAAGGATCACAACCCGAATGCGCTGCGGCTGCTCAACCAGCCCGACAGCAAGACCACGCAGAGCATTCTGACGACCTTCCAGACCCACATGCGGATTGTCTCCGTCCTGGCCGAGGCTTGGCCCGACCGGTCGGCCGAGCGCTTCTCGATTCGTGCCTGGCTGCACAAACCAATCCCCTACCGCCCGCTGATCCTGCAGCATGATCCCGGATATCCCGAACTGTCGCGGATCTGGATCGGCAGCATGTTGGGCCTGCTCGCCTCGGCGGTCGGTAGCCCGACCTTGTCCGAAAGCAGGCAACGGCGGGTGTGGCTATTCCTCGACGAGTTCCCGCAGCTGCCGCCGATCAAGCAGTTTGCGACCTTCCTAGAGCTCGGCCGCTCCAAGGGTGTGGCCGTCGTCATTGGGGCTCAGGACACCGCCCAGATCCGCGCCGTCTATGGCCAGGACCAGGCCAAATCCTGGTTCGGCATGACCGGCACCAAGATCATTACCCGCATCAACGCCAGCGAAGCCGCCGAAGACATCAGCCGCCTGATCGGGGACCAGGAAGTCGAACGGTCAACGCAAAGCGCGACCCGCACCAGTGGCAAGACCAGCGTCACCGAAAGCATTCAGCGCGAGATTCGACGCGTGGTCACAGCGTCCGAGCTTGCCTCCCATCTCGGGCCGACCAAAGGCGGCGTCAGGGTCCTGTTCATCGGCCTCGGTGAAGACGTCTACGAGTTGGAGCTGCCCTATCTCAGCCTGCCGAAACTGCGGGAGCCGATCATGCCGGCTGATTGGACCCAGCCCTCGGTTGCAAGAGCCTCAAAGACCGACAGCGGAGAGACTATTCCTGAGCCGTCGCCGCCCCCCTCCCGTCTCACCAAGGACCTGGCCGACAAGATCCTGAAGACGCGGCGCTGACCGATGGTGGCCTCGATCTCCGCGCGCGGGAATGCGGCCTCCGCGTTGCGATATTACGCCCATCTGCAGCGCGACGATTACTATAGCCGTGAGGGGGAGCCGCCCGGCCGTTGGGCCGGCCGCGGCGCCGAGCGGCTGAGTCTGGTTGAGCCAGTCACACAGGGCGAATTCGACGCCGCGCTGCAAGGCGTCGATCCCAAAACCGGGGAGCGGCTCGCACAAATTGGCGGGCGCGGGCGGGAGCATTCCGCCGGCTGGGACATGACCTTCAGCGCCCCGAAATCGGTCTCGGTTTTGTGGGCTCTCTCCGATGCGCACGACCGGGAGGGAATCGAGCAAGGCCATCGCTCGGCGGTGCTGGCCGCAACGGCGCGTCTCGAAGCGACCGCCGGCTGGGCCAGACGTGGCCGGGGCGGCGCCACACGGGAGCGAACCGCGGGCTTGCTGATGGCGCAGTTCGATCACCACACCAGCCGTGAATCCGATCCACAGCTCCACACCCATGCCTTCATCTTCAACCTCGCTCCGCGCCGCGACGGCAGTTGGGGAGCAATCCTCAGCCGTGAGCTCTACAAGGCACAGAAGCACGCTGGCGCAACCTACCGACAAGCCCTTGCCTCAGAGCTGGAGCGCCGAGGCATCCGGCTTGAGCGGCAGAAGGATACGTTCCGGGTCGCGGCCATCCCGCGCGATGTTGAGCGGGCTTTCTCCAAGCGGCGCCAGGCCATCGAGGAGGCCGCCCGCATTCATGGCTACAGCACACCAAAAGGGATGGAGCTCGCAACCCTGCGGACCCGCCGTCCCAAACAGGACGCAAGACTCGGCGACCTCATCAAGCATTGGCAGGCAGAAGCCAAGGCGCTCGGGTTCGAGCTCGACCAAGACCGTCAGCACACGAGGGCAATGGCTACCTCCAGCGCGCGACCTCTCCGAGCTCTGTTGGCGGACCTGTCCAACGCGGCCTCGCCGATCCAATCGGCAGCAGCGCCGACCGCGGTCGCGGCGGCGGCGGCAAGCACCGACCAACAGCGCGCAGCCCAACTCGGGTCGCGGCTCGGCCAAGCTATTCGGGCGTTGGATCAGCCGGCGGCCATGGCCGGCGTCAGGATCAAGCTTCGCTATCGAGAGCGCGAGCACGAGTAACGATAGACAGAAGATTGCCGTAATCGCCCTGCCATTCGCCCAAGTCCTTGACCGAAATCGAATTCCGCCAAACTATCAGGTCAGACCTGTCAGCGCACGTAACCTCATGCGTAAACAGTGATCTACATAGAAAGATCGTCTCAACCCAATGGGATAGCCGCACTCGGCCCGCGAAGCGTCAGCACCGCAGGTGCATAGGGTGTGGGTCGAGCCCTCGGTGGCCCGTAGCGTCGAGCAGCTTATTGAGGTTGCAAGGCAGAGCTTACCCGCAGTCGCCCTGGCAGCAGCGGCAGGTCTTGTCGTCGATGTCGAGGGTGGTCTCAATCCGCGGCAGATGCGCCGGCAGCGCGCCACGATTGGCTCGCCGCTTCGCAACTGTGGCCTGTCGCGCGGCCGGTGTTGCCTGCTCCGCGCCCGCCGCATCACTCGCCGCCGCCTGCTCGACGTCCTCGAGGCCCAGCAGCATCTGGTCCTCGGGCAGCGTCTCCGCCCGGCGGCCAAACTGGTGGCGTTGCAGGTCCTTGATGATCTGACGCAGCCGTTCGTTCTGTGCCCGCTCCGCAAGCAGCATCGCTTTCAGCGTCTCGGAATCGTCGGGCAATCCATCGCTCGGCATGATCAAATCAGATCATATTTTCCGGCACTTTGCGACGATTCCAACGCGGCTGATTCACTTCGCCGCAGAGCCCAAGTATCAACCCGGCTGCGCCGGCGTCACCGTCTCTCGCGACGCATGGACACGCCGCCAGTCCAGCCCTTCCAGCAGCGCCGACAATTGCGCGGCGGTCAAATGCATCACGACGCTTACTCTTCGGCCAACGGAAGATGCCGTCCTCCAGCCGCTTGGCAAACAGGCACAGACCCGTGCCGTCCCAGAACACCAGCTTGATCCGGTCCGCGCGCTTGGCGCGGAACACGTAGATCGCCCCCGAGAACGGATCCGCCGCCAGGCTCTCGCGCACCAGCGCCGCCAATCCATCGGCGCCCTTGCGGAAGTCTACAGGCTTGGTCGCCACCATCACGCGCACCGCGCCGGTCGGGCCGATCACGCGCTGGCTTTCAATGCCCGCAACACCGCGGCGATGCTACCCTGCCGGGGCGCCGGGGCCGATGCGCACCATCACGCACGCCGTCGATTGCAACCTCGATCATTCCGGCGAGCGGTTCGTCCCGGTCTCGACGCGTGGTCTTGCGCCGCCGAGGAGCCGCGGTGTCGGACAATGCCGGATCGACGACCGCCGGGACGAACCGCGGTTCATCATCCCTGGAAGCCAGTGTTTGAGATTCTCGAACTTGCCGGCGCCAGCCGAACAATTGCTGCGGCGACAATCCGTGCCGCCGAGCGACGCCCGAAACCGAGTCGCCGCTGGTCTCGATCTCCGCAACTACCCGCGCCTTGTCCTCGTCGCTCCATGTCCGCCGCCGACCGGCTCCGGTAAAGACCTCCAGCCGCCGAACCGGCTTGGTGATAGCACTATCCTCTGTGTCCATTCTAAGCCTAGCGGTTGAAACCAAGCCGCAGACTCGCAGATCAGGACGTCAGCCGGAAGGTGGCAGCGAAACGACGCGTACGAACAATCGCGGCGCCCCGCTCTGTTGAGCGGGGGCGTTGTCGGGTTTACCGGCGCAGTCGCCGTGGGCTCGCGGCTGCGGGACCAGATCAGGGTGAAGATCGGCGCCTTCGTCGTCGAACGGGTCGGCGCAGATCGGAGCGTTGAGCTCGGATCGTCGAGCTTGACCGAAGGGCAGTCGCGGCCTTCGCTGGAGGTCTTCGACTAAGCGGCTCCGATTTTGGTCCGGCCGACATAGACCCGGAGGCTCGGCCGTACTCGCTGGTGCGGTCGTTTTCGGGGATGATGCGGCCCCCCTTGGTCTCTTCGACAAGCATCCCGGCAATCGGCTTCGCCATCGCAAACAATCGTCGCGCCGATGCCGGTGAGCCGGTCGGGGCCGCAGCACGCCGGCGGCACATCGGCGGCACATCGGCGGCACCGCACTAGCGCTCAATTGGAGCACCCTGCGTGCTCTCGATCAACGCCCCCACCTTAGTGTGAGGCCTGCGTCGCCAGGAAAGCCGCCTGGGAAGTCAAGGATCTGAGCGGTCAGGCCAAAACCCTGCGGCTTCAACTCCCGTTGCCAGCGTTCGAACACGTCGGCGGCCTCGCCGCACAAGGATTCGGGCCACTTCGGATCGGCCGCATTGATCGCGCGTCCCCGGTCGCTGCACAGTTCCGACGGAAATCGGATGAGCAGGAATTCCCGGCCGCCGCGCTTCGCGACGTGACGAGCGCGCTCGATCAACGACTGCCAGGCCGCGTGGCTGAGCACCTTCTGCTGGAGCGCGGTAACCAGCGCGCGCCGCGCATCGCTGGCGATGCGCTCGGCGGCCGTGCGCTGCATCTGTTCGGCTTGTTCCGCGGCTGCGACCAACAGGTCAAATTCGGCGGCGCTCGGTCCGCTTGCAATCGTTGGTGCCGAAGTGCTTGGGTTCGGCACCGGCGGCGGGCCGGAGCGTGCCGTCGAGACGTCAGAAGATTCCTCTCCCACCGGGACGCGACGCGGATGCAGCGCGACAGGAGTGGCCTCAAGCAGATGCGCCCGTACCAAGTCGATCCGCGAAACTACGCCAACCAGGCGATCACCACGCGTGACGAAGACACGCTTGATCCGATGTTCGGCAATTAAGCGCGCGACTTCAGCGATCGGCGTCGTCTCCGGGACGGCGATCACTGGTTGATGCATGATTTCGGCCGTAGTGCGGTTGGTCGGATCGACCGATTGCAGGAAGTCGGCCGCCAACGGTTGCCCCTCAGCCAAGTGCGACAGCCACCGTTCACGCTTGGCGACACGGTCCGTCGCATGCTGGCCGACCAGATCCCATTCGCTGACGACGCCGATCGGGGCGCCGTCGTGGTCGACGACAGGCAAGGCGCTGACCCGTGTGGCGAGCAGAATGCGTGCCACTTCCGCCGAGGAAGAATTCGGCCCCACGACTGAAACGTCAGTGGTCATTACGTCACGCGCGAGCATCTTCTTTCTCCATGCAGATGTCTCAAAGAGACGGCTTTGAACATTTCCGGCGTTCGAATCCTTCGTGCGCGCGCAGTGTGAAACGGATTCTGCATCAGCCACTCGCCCACCTCATCGCAGCGACGGCACCGATCTGTCGCGGCCGACCAGTGGCGAGCGGAGTGCACGGCGGAGGCGGCGTCCGCACGACCCGACCTCACGCAGTGATCGTCGTTCTCCCCAGTTCATGACCCAGTGTACGCGACAGGTCGGCGAGCGCCTGCTCGCCAGTTTGCACCTTGATCGCGATCATGCCGAGCGCGGCGGCCTGCTTGCAATTGACGCCGAGGTCGTCGAGATAGACGCAAGACCGCGGCGCGATCTGCAACGCGTCGCACATCAGTTGGTAGATGCGCGGTTCGGGCTTGCGCAGACCCACTTTCGAACTTTCGGTGACGTGATCGAACTGTGCGAAAATGTCGGCGATCGCCGCGGCCACCTCCGCGTCGTCGCTCATGCCCGGCGCAAAGCCGCTCGGAACGTTGTTGGTGATGCAGCCGAGCTTGTAGCGGCCTTTGCACGCTTTCAGTGCCGCGACCATCGCCGGCCGGATATCACAGCAGAGCAGCGACAACACTTCCGCGCCGCGCACCCGATAGCCTAGCGCCGCGGATTCCTCGGCGAAGGCGCTATCGAAAGCCTCGGCGCCGATCTCGGCGCGCTCGAATTGCGCCCATGCATTTTCATGCGGATTAGTGGCGTTCACGCCGCGGAGAAAGTCGCGCGGCAGGCCCCGGGCCTGCTCGAATGCGCGGAATCCGTCGAACGGCGACGAAGTAAACACGCCGCCGAAGTCCCAAATGATTGCCTTTATCGTCATCGTCTTGTCCCAGAAGTGGCGCGCCGGGAACGACGGCGCCGCGCAGACCTCGCGCTGTCCGAGATCTGTGGGCGCCCGTCGATGCTATCGGGGCTTGGCCGTCATAGCGTTCCGCCGTTGTCGACGGTAAGGCACTGGCCGGTCAGGCCCTTGGACTCGTCGCTAGCGAAGAACAGAATGGCGTTGGCCTGATCCTCGGTGCTGCATTCGGGCACGCTCAGGTCGAAATGCCGGGCGGTGATCGCGGGCATTTCGGGATCAAACGTTGCCAGCGCCTCGGGCGTGTTGAGTTCGGTCGGCGTCGGTCCCGGCAGCGTGGCGTTGCAGCGGATGTTTTTTCCCGCGTACTGAATAGCGATGTTGCGCGTAAGCGAAAGGAGCCCAGCCTTGGCCGAGGAATACGCAGCACCGGCGAGGCCACGCGCGCCGATCGACGAGATGTTGACGATGCTGCCGGAGCCGCGTTCCTCCATGTGCTTCAGCGTCGCGCGGCAGAGGTAGAAGACGCTCGTCAGATCGACGGCGATGACGCTGTCCCACAATTCGTCTGAGGTGCGGCTTGTCGGCATGTGTCTGTCGGGAATGCCGGCATTATTGACGAGAATGTCGATGCGGCCGAACTTGGCAATCACGTCATCGACGACCTTCTCGCATTCGCTGCGCAGAGCGAGGTCGGCGACGATATACTCGGCCTCTCCGCCGTTGGCTTCGATGCCGGCCCTGAGGTCGCTCAGCCGATTCTCGCGCCGCGCCACTAGCACAACGGTCGCGCCTTCGCGGGCGAAAACTTCTGCCGTCGTCTTGCCGATGCCGGAACTCGATCCGGTGACGATGGCAATTTTTCCCTTCAGACGTCCCATGCGCTTCTCCTCGTTGGGCTGGAATTCACAATGGTCAAGAAGGGCGCGCGACGGAAATTCTTCCTTGCGCGCCCCGTTATGCATCCGAGGCATGAGCGCCCCGCTCGGCGCAGGGTTATTTCGCTTGGGCCGCCTGCATGGCGGTGATGGCGATGGTGTAGATGATGTCGTCGACCAGCGCGCCGCGCGACAGGTCGTTGACCGGCTTTCGAAGTCCCTGCAGCATCGGTCCGATCGATATGACGTCGGCCGAACGCTGCACCGCCTTGTAGGTGGTGTTGCCGGTGTTGAGGTCGGGGAAAACGAACACATTGGCTCTACCGGCGACCGGACTGCCCGGTGCCTTCTGCCGCCCGACGCTTTCAACTGTCGCCGCGTCGTATTGGATCGGCCCATCGACCGCGAGTTCAGGCCGCAGCTTTCTAACAATCTCCGTCGCCGCCCGGACCTTGTCGACGTCGCCGCCCGTCCCCGATTCACCGGTCGAGTAGGAAATCATAGCCACCCTTGGCTCAATGCCGAAGGCGGCGGCGGAGTCGGCCGATTGCACCGCGATCTCGGCAAGCTGCTCGGCAGTCGGGTCGGGATTTACCGCGCAGTCACCGTAGACCAACACCTGATCCGGCATCAGCATGAAGAACACGCTCGACACCAAGGAGCTGCCGGCCGCGGTTTTGATCAGTTGCAGCGCCGGGCGCACCGTCGAGGCAGTGGTGTGTACGGCGCCGGATACGAGCCCATCGACATGCCCCTCGGCCAGCATCATCGTGGCGAGGACGACATTGTCCTCAAGCTGCGACAGCGCTTCCTCGGGCGTCAGTCCCTTGGACTTGCGCAATCGCACCATCGGCTCGACATAGCTGGCGCGCAGGCTGGCCGGATCGAGGATTTCGATGTCGCCGGGCAGGTCGACACCATAACGGGCCGCGACGTTGCGCACCTCGGAACACTCGCCCAGCAACACGCAGTGCGCGATGCCGCGACGCGTGCAATCGGCGGCGGCGGCCAGCGTGCGCGGCTCATCGCCTTCGGGCAACACGATGCGGCGGGCGGCGGCGCGGGCGGCGCGGATCAGTTTGTGACGGAACACCGGCGGCGGCATGGCTTCGCCGCTGCTGCGCTTCGATGCCGTCGACATCAGACTGAGGTCGAGGTTCTCGCTGGCGTGAGCGATCAGCCGTTCCATGCGCCGGGCATCGTCGCTGCGCACGCCGCGGTCGAACTCGCCGAGCTTCATCGCCGCCTCGAACGTTTGCAGTTCGGTCTTGAGCACCGTCAACCCGCCGAAGCGCGGCATCAGGAAAGCATTGAGCGAATCGGTGGGAGCGGCAGCGCAGGTGAGCAGCAATCCCGCTATCGGCATGCCGCTGGTGGAGGCGAGCGCCGTCGTGATGACGACATCGTGGCGATCGCCAGGGGTGACGACGAGCGTTCCAGGGCGCAGCAGGTCGACGATATGCTCGGGCCCGCGGGCCGCAACGATCACGTCGCGCATGCGCGCGTCGGCGAGCTGCCCGGAATGCAGCACCTCGAAGCCGAGATCGGCGACGACATCGGAAAGACGCGGCGCGGCGAGGCCGGGGTCCTCGGGTAGCACTCCGAGCAACCGCACGGGCAAAGACAGATCGCGCAGCGGCGCGAGCTCCCCGTCCGGGCAACGAATCACGATCGCGCCCGCGCAGCTCTCCGCCCCGCCGGCGCGATGGACGGCGTCGATCAGTGCACCGCCGATTCGTGCCGCCCCGCTGTCGCGCCCGCTGATCACAGGGATGACGTCGGCCGAAAGGTTGCGCGCCACCGCGAAGCCGAACTCGGCGAGCAGACCGTGGCCGTCGGCAAGCGCAGCGCCCTCGACGACAACGATGTCGAGATCGTCGCCCAACTCGCTGACGAGCGCCACCACCTCTTCGAGCAGCGTCGCCGAGCGTCCGGCGATGATCATTTGTTCTGCACGCTCCGCCGGAATGGCCTCGGGCGTCTTGAGGCCGAACATACGACGGGCGAAGGCCGAGGAGCGGTCGTTTAGCATCGCGCCGGGATCGCCGATCGGCTTGACGTAGCCCACTGCGAGGCCGCGGGCTCTAAGCGAGTCAACGAGCCCGAGCGAGATGGCGGAAACCTCGAAGTCCGACGAGGCTGGGGCGACAAACAGCCCACGCGGATGTTTAATTTTGGTCATGTTCACTCATCCTCAAATCGCCCGCGACGCCGTGAGGCCGCGGTCAGATACGATCGCGACAACGTCGTGGGCGATCGTGCGTTCTTCGTTCGTCGGCGCGGCAAGAGCGACCGGAGGTGACAGAATGGCAGCGCGGATATGGATCGACTGAGGCGCCTTGAGGCCGCGTTCAAGCACGATCGCGGCAGCGTCGGAGGCGATCATGCGTTCTTCGTCGGTGGGCACGACAAGCGCGACCGGATGGCGCGCGCGGCTGACGATGCCGATCCCGCCATGTGGAACGGCGGCGTTGGCGGCCTCGTCGACCTCAATGCCGAGCACGCTTAGATGCGACAGCACCGCGGCGCGGACATGGACCGAGTTCTCGCCGATGCCGCCCGTGAACACGATGGCATCGAGGCGCTTCAACGACATGGCGAGGCCGCCGATAGTGCGGGCGACGCGATGGACGAACACCGACAGCGCTTCGGCCGCGCCAGCGTGCCCGTTGGCAGCCGCCTTCTCAAGCGTGCGGCAGTCATTGGAGAGTTCCGAGAGGCCGAGCAGACCGCTCGTCTCGTTCACCATCTTGTCAATGCCGTCGAGGTCGAGTCCCTCGGCACGAGCGATGTGCAGCACGGCGCCGACGTCGACGTCGCCGCTGCGCGTGCCCATGACGAGGCCTTCGGCCGGCGTCATGCCCATCGACGTATCGACGCTCGCCCCGTTGCACAAGGCGGTCGCGGACGCCCCGTTGCCCAGGTGGGCAACGACGATGCCGTGATCGAGCGGGTCGAGACCAAGCAGGTCCACGGTGCGGCCCGCTACATAGCGATGCGAGGTGCCGTGAAAACCGTAGCGGCGCACGCCGAGTTCGCGGCGGTAGCGCTGTGGCAGCGCGTACAGATAGGCGGCCGGCAACAGCGTCTGGTGGAAGGCTGTGTCGAACACGGCGACATGGCGCGCCCCCGGCAACGCCGCCTGTGCGGCGCGGATGCCAATCAGGTGGGCCGGATTATGCAACGGCGCGAGCGCTGAACAGTCCTCGATCCCGTCGAGGACTTCGGACGAGATCTCCACCGAATGGGTAAAGCGCTCGCCTCCGTGCACGACGCGATGGCCCACCGCGGCGATACGCGGCAGCAGGCAGCGGCCTTCGAGGAAGGCCACGAGCCCTGCGAGCGCGCGGGTGTGATCGGCGCCCGGAATGCTCGTCGATGTGCGTTCGCCGTCGATGGTGATGCGGATGCTGGCGTCGGCTTCGCCAAGATTCTCGGCGAGGCCGGTCAGAAACGCGTCGCTCTCATCGAGGTCGAAAAGCGCAAATTTCAGCGACGACGAACCGCAATTGATGACAAGTACAAGCGGTGATGTGTCGGTCATGATCCTGACACTCCTTTGAGAAATGGAAACGGGAGATGCTTTGGCACTCAGCGCTCGACGCACAGCGAGACGCCCATGCCGCCGCCGACGCAGAGCGTGGCGAGGCCCTTGCGACCGTCGCGGCGCCGAAGCTCGTGCAACAGCGTCACGAGGATGCGCGCGCCCGAGGCGCCGACCGGGTGGCCGAGCGCGATCGCGCCGCCGTTGACGTTGACCCTGGCCGGATCAAGGTCGAGATCATGGACAACGGCGATTGCCTGCGCCGCGAAGGCTTCGTTGGCCTCGATCAGGTCGAGATCGGCGATGCTCCAGCCGGCTCTGCCGAGCGCCTTGCGCGAGGCGGGCACCGGGCCGATGCCCATGATCGACGGATCGACACCAGCGACGGCGCCCCCCGCGATGCGGGCGAGCGGGATCAATCCGCGCTTTTGGGCCGCTGCGGCGGTCATCAGCACCAGCGCGGCGGCGCCGTCATTCAGGCCGGAGGCGTTGCCGGCGGTGACCTTGCCGGTTTTGGAGAATGCCGGCTTCAACTTGGCCAGGCCCTCCGGCGTCGTCTCGGGCTTGATGTATTCGTCTTCCGCGACGATGACGTCGCCCCTGCGGCCCGCGACTTTGACCGGGACGATCTCATCGTCGAAACGTCCAGCTGTGCGCGCTACTGCGGCGCGCTGCTGTGAAGCGACGGCAAAGGCGTCAAGTTCGGCACGGCTGAGCCCCCACTGTTCGGCGATGTTCTCCGCCGTCTGGCCCATGTGGTAGTCGGCGAACGCGTCCCAAAGTCCGTCGACGACCATCGTGTCGACGAGTTGTGCCGGACCCATTTTGACGCCGGAGCGCAGGTGGATGGCGTGGCGTGCCTGACTCATGCTCTCCTGGCCGCCGACGACCAGGATGTCGGCATCGCCCGCGGCGATAATCTGCGCGCCGATTAGCACCGAGCGCAGGCCCGAGCCGCAGACCTGGCTGAGACCGAAGGCGGTCGAGGCCACCGGCAGGCCGGCGGCGAGCGCGGCGCGACGCACCGGATTCTGACCATGGCCGGCTACGAGGACTTGGCCGAACACGACTTCGTCGACCTCCTGCGGCGCGACCGCGGCGCGCTCCAGGGCGGCGCGGATCACGATTGCGCCGAGTTCGTGGGCAGCAAGCGATGCTAGCGCGCCATTGAAGGAGCCAATAGCGGTGCGAACCGCCGAGACGATGACGACGTCGGACATGGGAAGAGGACCTTGTTGTTTTTGGTTCAGGGGAGCGCGAAAGGGACGCCTGGGCGGACGGGGGAGCGGGGCGCGGGCTCCCCTCCCCCCGGTTGTTGGCGGAGGCCCCACTCGGGCGGCCTCCAGCGCGAGCTCAGGCGACCGGTGTGGGGTCGGTAGCCCAGAACAGCAGCGCATTGAGCACCGCTACGCCGGCGAGCAACGCATAAGCGCCGGTGTAACCGCCGAGGTAGGTGAGGCCGAAGGCGAGAATCGCGAAGGCGCAGCAGCGGATGATGCTCTGGATCGGCTGGATCACGCCGAACGCCGTGATGAAAGCCGCCCGCGGGAATTTCTCGGCGACGATCGAAGTGGTGAGATTGGTCGCGCCGCCGAAGGAGAGACCGATCATCCCTAATGAGGCATAGAGCGTGAAGGTGTTGAACTCGAACATGTTCAACATCACCGCAACCAACCACCACAGGCTATAGATGATCAGGCTGGTCCTGGTGCTGACCTTCTGGCCGAGCCATCCCCAAATATAGGCGCCGGGAACGCCAATGAAGGCAGCGATCGAGAGAAACAGAATGGCGGTCTGGAGCGAGTAGCCCAACGCCATCAGGCGCGGCACGAGTTGCGACAGGACGCCGACGAGCACCACATAAATGCCGCCCGAACCGAGAGCGATGAGCCAGACGTCACGCATGCCGAGCAGTTGCAGCGAGCTGAAGGGAACGACGTAGTTTTCCTGCTCTTCCCTCGACTGCGCGATTTCCGCGGCGGTCATCGGTACGTTGTCGGGCGTGCAACCGCGCTCTTCGGGCGTATCCACGACGAAGGACATGACCAGAATGAGCAGCACAACCATGATTGCCGACACCGCCCAGAACCCGTACTGGACGCCGAAGAAGCCGAAGAAAGCCGCCAGCATCGGCACGAACAAGGCGGTCGACATGGTCTGCCCCATCGTGACCCAGCCCAGGGCGAGGCTTTTCTTCTTGGGGAACCAGTTGGCGATCAGCGCCATACCGGCGATGTAGGCGTAGCCCGAGCCGAAGAAGCAGACGCCGGAAAACAGCACGACGAAGGCAGCAACGGAATTCCATGTTCCAATCAAACCAAAGCAAAGTGCACAGGCGATGAGGCTGAAAATGATGGTGAACTT
Source organism: Rhodopseudomonas palustris BisB18 (assembly GCF_000013745.1). GTDB lineage: Bacteria > Pseudomonadota > Alphaproteobacteria > Rhizobiales > Xanthobacteraceae > Rhodopseudomonas_A > Rhodopseudomonas_A palustris_F. The sequence goes on along the minus strand of NC_007925.1, from coordinate 692,598 downwards.
GGCGCCCTTCCACTCAACTACCTTGGCGAGCACATAAGCCGCCACCACCGAGCCCCAGGAGGCCGGGGTCGCCCAAAACAACAAGGTCGTCTTTGGGATGTCGAAGTATTCGGACAGTACCGGCACCATGATGTTGAGGCCGTGCACTTGAACGCCGGCGGCGATCCATAGCATCAAGCCTTCGATGGTGACGACCGACCATCCCCATTTGCCGAAGTTCGATCGCGTATCGCTGACGTCGATGGGTATGCTGATAGTCTGACTCATGACATTTCACTCCGTTTGAGGAATTTCCCGGACGCAGGTGGCGGGCGGGGGCAAGCGCTCCCGTTCCGCGCCCAGTCGGGTCGCGGCTCGAGATTCGAAAAATGTGGCTTGGTTGGCGCGGCGGGCCGTCAGCCCGTTCCAGTCAGCGCGCGGCTCATGTCATGGCCGTCGTCCTGACTGGCGTGGTGTCGATCAGCCAAAGTAGAAACATGGAGATCAACGCGATCCCAAGCAGGATCGAATAGGCTCCACGGAAACCGCCGAGATAGGTGAGCCCGAAGGCCAGGATCGCGAAGGCGCAGCAGCGCACGATCGACTGGATCGGATTGACCACGCCCCAGGCTTTGACGAAGGCGCCGCGCGGGAATTTCTCTGCCACGATCGACATCGACAGGTTGGTCGCTCCGCCGAGCGCCTCGCCGATCATGACGAGCGAGATCCACATCGTCACAGTATTGAGTTCGAAGATGTTGATCGCCAGCGCGACCGCGTACCAGCCGAGATAGAGCATCGCGCAGGCCTTGACGCCGAGCTTCTGGCTGAGCCAGCCCCACATATAGGCCCCTGGCACGCCGATGATCGCCGCGATCGACATATAGAGAATGGCTGTATTCAGCGGGTAGCCCATCGCGATGAGCCGCGCCACGAATTGCGACAGCAGACCGACGATGATGATGTAGAGACCGCCGAACGCGAGGCCCATGAACCAGACGTCGCGCATCCCGAGCAATTGGCGAACGGTGATCGGATCGACGAACGCTTCCTGATCGCGGCGCGACCGGTCGATCTCTTCGGGAGACATCGGCATATTGTCGGGCGCGCAGCCCAGCGCTTCCGGCGTATCGGCGGCGAAGCGCCAGACCACAACCGCCATCACCGCCATCAGAAACGTAATGCCCCAGAACCCTCTTTGAATGCCGAAGGTCGCGAAACAAAAGGCCACATAGGGCACGTAGGTTGCCGTCGAGAACGTCTGGCCCATCGTCGCCCAACCGAAGGCGAGACCCTTCTTGCGCGGGAACCAACTCGTCACCAGCGTCGGCCCGCCGATATAGGCAAGACAGGTGTCGAAGAAACAGACTATCGAAAAGAGGATGAAGAAACCGGTCGTGCTGCCCCAAGTGCCGAGCAGCCCGAAGGCGATGCCGCCGCCGGTAAGGCTGAGCAGAATGAGAAACTTTGGCCCCATGTGGGCGCAAACCCAGGCGCCAACGAGGCCGGCGAGGATGGAGGCCCAGGAGGCCGGCGTCGCCAACGCCAGAAGGCGAGTGTTGTCAAGCGAATAGGTCGCGGTCAGCGCCGGCAGGATGATGTTGAGGCCATGCACCACCGAGCCGGACGAAATCCACAACAGTGCGGCTTCGATCAGGATGATCGACCAACCGTGGGCTCCAAAATTGCTGCGACGCTCGAAAGCGCCAGACAATGTGGTTTCGAGAACGCTCCGATTGACGGCGATTTCGCTCATTGAACTTCCCAATCCCGCCACATCGCCGCGTCCCATCATGCGGCCGTCGGTTTACGCCACCATGGTGATCAGCGTGTCGAAGACCATCAGTTCCGGCTCGATCTGACGACGGATGTCGTCCGGGACGAGCCCCTCCAGCAACTCGCGCAACACTAGACCCTCCGGCGTCACATCGATCACGCATTGCTCGGTGACGATGTGATCGACGCAGGCGACGCCGGTGAGCGGATAGGTGCACTTGTTCAGGATCTTCGGCGCGCCCTTGGCGGTCAGTTCCATCGTGACAATCACCTTCCGCGCGCCATTGACGAGGTCCATGGCCCCGCCCATTCCTAACATCTTGCCTGGCCGCGCCCAGTTGGCGAGATCGCCCTCCCGCGACACTTGCAGGCCGCCCAAGACGGTGGCGGCGAGGCGTCCCGAGCGGACGATCGCGAAGCTCTCGGCGCTGTCGAAGGCGCTCGCGCCGACCACGGGCACGAAGCGCATGGCGTTTGCGTTGGAGAAACTCTCCACTCTTTGCAGCCCCTCGGCGAGCGGGCCGACGCCGATGAGGCCGTTTTCTGTGTGAAACATCACGCCAGGAACGGCGTAGTTGTTGCACATGCTCGGCACGCCGATGCCGAGATTGACGATATCGCCGGCGGCGAAATACGCGGCGGCTCTCTTGGCCATGCGGTGGCGGATGTCCATGTCGTTCTCCTCAGTGCGCCAGGATCATGTCTACGTAGACGCCGGGGGTGATGATGCGATCGGGCTCGAGTTCGCCGAGTTCGAGGAAGCAATCCGCCTCGACCACGGTGAGGTCGGCAGCCCTGGCGGCGAGCGGGTTGAAGTTACGCGAGGTGCCGCGATAGGTCAGGTTGCCGAGCGGGTCGGCGCCGTGTGCGCGCACCAACGCGACGTCGCCGCGCAAGGGCGTCTCAAGTATCCATCTCTCGCTGTTCATTTCGAGCACCTGCTTGCCGTTTTCGGCGATGGTGCCTAGACCGGTTTTGGTCAAAACGCCGCCCAGACCGGCACCGCCGCAGCGCAGTCTCTCGGCGAAACTTCCCTGCGGCGACAACGTCACCTCGATCTTACCCTGCGCCACCATCTCCACCATTTCGCTGTTCATGCCGATATGCGAGCCAATCATGCGGCCGACGCGACCGTTATGGATAAGCCGGCCGACTGTCAGATTGGCGTCGCCGGTGTCGTTAGAAATCAACGTCAGATGCCGCGCGCCGCTTTCGAGGACGCAGCTCACCAACGCATCGGGCACGCCGTGATTGGCGAAGCCACCAACCACGATCGTCTGTCCGTCCTTGAACAGGGCTATGATCTCGTCCTGGTTGCGAATCTTGCCGGACATGGCGTCAGTTCCTCTCAAGCAGCACGGCGACGCCCTGGCCGCCGCCAACGCAGAAGGTGACAACGGCGCGATGCAGATCGCGGCGCTTCAGTTCGCGCACGGTGCGCGCAACCAACACGGCGCCAGAACCCGCCAGCGGATGGCCGATAGCGATCGCACCGCCATTCGGGTTAACCTTGTCGAGGTCCATGCCGATCTCGCGGATGCAGGCCAGCGCTTGTGACGCGAAGGCTTCGTTGAGCTCCCAAAGATCGATGTCGGCGACCTTGAGCCCGGTCTGCTTGAGCAGCTTCGCCGTCGCAGCGATCGGGCCGATACCCATCACGTTGGGATCGACGCCAGCGACGGCATAACCGCGGAACATCGCCAATGGTTCGACGCCGAGGCTCGTGGCGGTGTCTCGGTCGACGATCACGATCGCGCCGCCGCCGTCCGACATTGGCGACGAATTGCCCGCCGTAACGACGCCATTGGGTTTGAACACCGCGCGCAAGCCGGATAGCGACTCGAGTGTGCAATCCGGGCGCACCGACTCGTCGCGGTCGACCACGGTTTTCTTACCCTTCGGACCCTTCACCTCGATCGGCACGACTTCGTCCTGGAAGCGGCCGGCTTCCCAGGCGGCGCTCGCGAGCACATGGCTGCGCACCGAAAATTCGTCGAGTTCCTGTCGCGTCAGCTTCCAGCGTTCGGCGACATTCTCCGCCGTGATGCCCATGGGCGGGTTGCCGATGCTGTCGGGACTCGTATGAATGTCGACCCACTTCGGTGGTGCGACCGAGTATGCGATCTCGCTCTTCTCCATCGAGTAAGTGCGGCGGCTGTCGCTCTCGACGCCGCCGGCGACGATCACATCGGCAAAGCCCGCCATGATCTGCATTGCGCCATAAGCCAGCGCGTTGAGCGAGGCCGCGCATTGGCGATCGAGCGTGATGCCGCCGACCGAAACCGGCAGACCAGCCTCGAGCGCCGCCATGCGGCCCATGTTATTGATCTCGTTGTTCATCAGGTTGGCGAACACGACATCGTCGATGCGCTCGGGGTCGATTTCGGCCCGCCTCACCGCCTCGCGGATCGCCGCAGCGGCGAGCACATGGGCGGGGACGGAGGCCAGCGCGCCACGACAACGCCCGACAGGCGTGCGCACGGCGGAAATGATGACGGCGTCTCTCATGGTTGTCTCCGCTTTCAAATGTTCAAGGCCGGAATGCCGAGGATTTCTCGAGCCTCCGCGGGACTCGCCGGACGCTTGCCGTAGAGCCGGATGGCTTGCACCGCCCGCTCGACGAGACCGACATTGGTCGCCTTCACGCCCTTCGCGAAATAGACGTTGTCTTCCAGACCGACACGCACGTTGCCGCCGAGTGCAATTGCCGCGAACAGGATCGGCAAGTGATCCTTGCCGACGCCAAACGCCGACCACGTGGCGTCCGCCGGGAGTTTGCTCTTCAAGTAAATCAGGTTTTCGACCGTCGCCGGCATCCCGCCCAGCACGCCGAGGCAAAACTGGTAGTGGCCCGGCGTCGAGAGCTTGCCCTTCTTCATAAAGTAATCGGCAATGCCGAGCATGCCCGAGTCGAAGATCTCGATCTCGGACTTGATGCCGCGCGCTATCAGCAACTGGCCAAGCTCGTCGAGAAATTTCGGCGAGTTCATGAACACACCACCGGGCATCCAGTTGAACGAACCGGCGTCATAGGACGCCATCTCAACGCCATCGACGGTCGCGACGTGGATCATACGTTCCGCGTCGCTCGCCCGGTTGTCGCCGGAGGTCGTGCAGTTGATGATGACGTCGCAATCCTTGTGGTCACGAATGAGTTCAATCGTCTCGGCGAATTTTGCCGCGCTCATCGTGCCGTGCCCGGCATCGTCGCGCATGTGAATGTGGACCACCGCCGCGCCGGCCTTCCAACACGCGTATGCGTCGGAAGCAATCTCTTGCGGCGTCAGTGGGATGAACTCGTTGATGTCTTTTGGCGTCATCGCACCGGTCAACGCCGCCGTAATGACCGTTCTTTCGGGATGATTCATAGTCTGATGCTTCCAGATCCAGGAGCAAGCCGCGGATACGCGACCGACCACCTCGTCCTCATCCCGATGTAAGTGAGATCGGGGCCGAGACGGTCTCGCCTGCTCTATTTGACTGATGATTAGATGGAAGATCCGGATGAGTTACTTACCAAAGATCGACCGTCGACTTGCGGTGAACGATAATCGAATAACCCGAGATGGCCCAATTCTTTCTCATTCGGCCGTGATAGCTGGAATGCATAAGCACGGCGTTAGCGCGGCCGTATCCTTCACCGGCCGCCAACATCGAGCGAAACGCAGAGGTCGGACGGATCCCATGCCTGGGGACGGAGCCTCTCCGGTCGCGATCATGCCAATCGCGAAACAGGTCTGCGGCAGCTTCGGCCAGCCGCCCAAAAAAGAGCTCGTCGTTCCGCAACCGAAGGCGGCGCCACACCGTCCGATGTGGGGCGGCCACCGTCGAACAGCAGCCGTGAGTTGCGCGATGCGTCCGGCAACACTTATTGGTCACGGCGAGCAAGCTGGGGAGCGAAGAAATAGACGGGGCTACAATATTTTATCTTCAATGCGTTAAGCCGCGCTCGCCAGCCCTGGATCATGTCGTTCAGATCTGGCTGGACCGGGCTTGCTCGGAGTGGCGCAACCTCGACGTCCTCCCGGATCTTGTCCCGCAACCGGAAAGGGTTTGATCTACATCACGCTGCGCCGATCGCACCTCGATACTAGGATGCGAGGACCGGAGCGTTCGGCCGGTCGCCGGCGATGCTCGCGTTTGTGTCTCCGTATACCCAAGTTTAAGCCTGCCGTTGGCGTTCAAACGCCTAATAGCGGAAACTGACGAGAGTCGATCATGGACCTAAGACTTTTACTCGAGTTTCTTGTCCTTTCCGAGAGCTTGAACTTCACCCGCGCCGCCAGACGGCTCAACATGACACAGCCGGTGCTGAGCCGGCATATCAAATTCTTGGAGTTGCACTTCGGCGCGCAATTGCTGACGCGCAACACCCATCGGGTTGACCTGACCGATGTCGGCAGAGTGTTCGCCGGCGAATGTGCCAAGATAAACGCCCAGTACGAACAATCGCTTGCCATGATCCGCACTTGCCCCGGCGTTAGCCGGCACTCGCTGTCGATCGGCATTCTCGGAGAAGCGACGCGGTCGTTTCTTTCGGCCTTCCTGATCGGGTATAACGACCGTCATCCTCAGGTGGCGATTGATTGCGTCGACGGCGACGTCGATACGATCATGCCGCGCGTTGAGCGAGGCGAGAGCGATCTCGGCTTTGTCATCCGGCCGCGCGGTGCCGTAACGCCGCCGCACCTGGCAAATTTCACCATCGCATCCGATCCGCTGTGCTTGGTGATCAACCGCAACCATGCCCTGGCGGTCAAGGAACGGGTGAGCATTTCAGATGTGGCGCAATGGCCGATGATTGGCCTAAATCGACAGATTTCCCCAATGTCGTTCGAGTTCAACAGCCATTTCTTCTCGCGCCATGGTTACGAGTACAAGACGTGGAAGGAGTGCGCGAACTTAGAGACGGTGTGCTTCAACGTCGAGTTCAACGACCGGGCCGTCATCTTGCTGCCGCTGCACCGGCGCTATCTCGTTGGCGCCAACGCCCGGCTGATCATGTTCGCCGAAAGCGATTGCATGTTCGAGGTGGAAATGTTGTGGAACCCAGAGAATAGCAATCCCAGCCTCAAAGGCTTCCTGACCGAATTCAAGGAATTCTCTCGCACTTGGGACTGGAGTAGCGATGTTTGCCTTGGCAATAACGAGGGCGCGCAGGTCATCTTGGAGGGCGTCGCAGTCGTCTGAGCGATTCAATCGGACTACGTCTGTAAATCCGCGATATGGGCGCACCCCGTCTCCATTGCCTGCGCGCGCAGTTCGCTAGCAACTACCCTCGTCTCGGACTTCGCGGTCAACCCGCGACGAGACGTGCAGCCATAGGGGGTGCCCCATGCTTGCCACACTATAAAACGGCCGCCGAGAAGGCGGCCGCTGATAGCAGGCGAAAGGAAGCGGCTCTTCTACAGCTTCATCGCAATACCGAGGTGAAGGAATGAGATGCCAACGTCATTTTCGGTATGGACATTAGCGAGATAGCGCGCCATCACCGTAAAGCGGTCGAAGTCATAGGCGACCATCGGTCCGACCATCACGTGCTGCACCTTGGTATTCGCAAGAGACACACCGAACTGACTGTCATTCTCGTACTGCTGCGTGTAGTTTGCGACCGCTCCGATGTTCCACTTGCCGAAGCGCTTGGCGACCGTAACGTCCAGATAGTAGGTCTTTCCGGTCTGATAGTCTGTCGTCGTGTTCTTCGTGTTGAAGTCGAAGACGTTGTTGGCGGACAATGTCCAGCCGTCCTTGATGTAGCTGATCGCGAAATTCGGTTGGAACGTCCAATAATTGTCGGCGATGTTACTCTTGCTGAGCACATATTTTCCCCTTTGCGCGTCCCAGACATCGCTGACCTTGCCGTCGGTCGTGGCGATGGAGAACCCGGCGCCGATAAAGAAGCCGTTCTTCATATTCCATGACAAGATGATCGGCGTGACGACGGTTCCGACGAGGCCGGCGGCGTGCCAATCGCTTGCGGCGAGCGGGTCGGTGATCGTGTTGTGCGCGAACTTGATCGGCTGGGCGATCGCCATCCCGTAGTTGGCGCCGAACACCTCCCAGGGAGTCGACCACATAAGCGCGGCGACGGCCTCGACATTGGCGGCCTTGATGTTGGGATTGTTATCGGCCGGAACATGAGAAACCGCGCCCGAATTGTTCCGCATCGTACCCCAGGCGTAGTCGACGTCGGATGAGAAATAGAGGCCGGGCGGCGGCAATGCGGCATTCGGGACGCCGGTCGTCGCGCCCGGCTGTAGCGGCGTGATCGATTCTGCCGCATTGGCCGCGGCCGAGGCGGCAAGCGCCAAGCCGAGCGCGGTGGCGATGGCTGAGATTCTTCTGCTGTAGGTCATCTTTAGCTTTACCCCTTTTTCTGCGCTGATCCGCCTTTACGGACGAATTCCATCGTTCGCGCGCGCATCGAGCGCGGCGTTGGCTGTCAAAGTCGGCGGACTCAACTAGACGCTGCGCCTCCAGGCATGGCCGTTCCGCCCAGTTCACCCTCGGTAGACAAATTGGTCGAAGCCCCTCGCCTTCGACGAAAACAAACGTCGTCAGCGGAACGGCGGTTGTTCACCCCGTTCGTTCTGCCGGTGTCATGCATCCGATGCTGCGGAAAACGCGCTGCGGCTCTCTTGCCGTTCAGGAATTCTCTCTAGCTGTTGGCCGCATACCTGTATTTATCGCTGCTTGCGGGGGCACACGATGGGCCGCCGCGAACACCTTCGATGATTACCAAGCCGGACTTTTCGATCTGAGATGCAGACCTGAGCGTCGTTCGGCCTCTTTCCACCGTGGCAGATCTAGATAGCGAGAGTTATAACGCCAAGTTCTATTATGGCATCAACCGATGCCAGCGCCGACATAAGGAGGTTACGCGCGAACCTTGGGCGCCCCCGACCGTGCCGGCGCGCGCAATGAGTCTCCCGCGCGGTCCGCCGGTCGGCACGGTCGACGGATATGCCAACCGCACATAACCGGCCCAATAAAAAGAATTTCTGCGACTGAGTTGTCAGTGGTACGCCCCGGTCGCGGCGCACTGGAATGTACAGATATCATTTTGAGTAGTCGTGAATATGCGCGTTTCGCATCAGTGATGTCAGCCGTCAATGAGATGTTTGACGGGTGGACACGCCCGCTTGGCAGGAGATCACCATGGTTATCAAGGCAAATTATCCTTCGGATCACGCTCGGAGCAAGCGCTCTGTCGACGCTCATCATGGATATGGGGTAGTGCCTCACATGAGTTTCGCGGAGTATTCCGAAAAACTGAAACATTGCTTCACCATGAAGCGGACGAACGGCATCCTGGAGGCCCGACTCCATACCGACGGCGACAGCATGCAATGGGGCGCTCAGGCGCACCAAGGCCTGCATCTCTTCTTCGATTGGGCGGGACGGGATCCGGAAAACGAAATCATTATCCTCGGCGGTACCGGCAAGGATTTCACCAAAGGCATTGGCCGCGTCGACAAGGAAGGAGTTTGGCACCCCGCTACGGAGTTCACCTCCAACCCGGCCGAATCTTGGAAGATGTATGACTTCCAATACTACGATGGCACGAATGACATCGAAGGCCAGGTATTCGACGTCGAAGTGCCGACGATCGGCGTGTGGAACGGCGCAGCCTTCCATACCGACCTCGTCATGTTCAGCGACATCACATTGTGCACCGAGAACGCATGGACCACGGAAATGCACTTCCGTACCAACATGGTCCCCGGGGACGGCATCCAGATCGCATGGCGCGAGTTGATGGGCCGCAAACGCTATGCTTATGCCGAGTTGACCGGCGAGATCATCACTGCCCGCAAAGCGCTCCAGCTTGGTATGGTCAACGAGATCCTTCCGGACACCGAGGCCGCCTACGCGCGCGCCTGGGAGATTGCCGAACTCATCATGCACACCGGCACCCGCACGACGCGCCGCATCACCACGCAGGTGCTGCGCCAGAAGTGGAAGGAGGACATCGCCCGTGAACTGCGCAGCGCGTTCGCAACGGAGATGTTCGTGACTGCGACAGAGCACTCGCCGCATGACGCCGATTACTGGCTGCGCGCGCACGAGGAAGCGGCGCTGGTCATGGCCGCGGAGAAGAAGGGCAAGATTGTTCGGCCACGCCTCGATGGCGGCCAAGAGGAGGACGAGATCAAGTAGCCCGAACGTTAGAATAGAACGACCTAGAATGTTCGGGATCGCCGCTACGAGAAGCGGCGATCCCGAACTGGTTTGTCCATCGAGCCAATTTCCCATCGCCAGCGACGCTAGTCGATTACTGATCGACGAAAGCCACTCGACCAAAACGGCGAAGCCTATTTGCGGCCCTCCCTCGATCGCGACGTCGCCGCCGCCGCCGCCGCCAGGGGACCCGCTCCCTATGCATCTTGGGGACCACCTCAAACCGCCGCGCGATGCGCCGATTGACAACCCCTCAAGACGCGTGACCCGAGAGTGACCGCGCCCCGCGTCGTGACTGGACCGATCTTGCTAACTGGGATTGCCACCTGCGCCGGCTGCGGCGGCGCCATGACGCTGCGCACCGGCACGTCCTCGACTGGCAAGGTTCACAAATATTACACCTGTTCGACCTGCGCACGCCTGGGAAAGACTGGCTGCAAAGGGCGTTCGGTCCCGATGGCCAAGCTTGATGCCATCGTGGTGGAGAACCTTCCCGAGCGCCTGTTCCAGCCAGAACGGCTGGCGCTCATTCTCGGCAAGCTCGCGGATCGTCGGTCAGAACAAGCGGCCGAGGTAGATCAGCGGGTGTCCAATTTGCGGTCGGAATTGACTGCGGCGGAGGACAAGCTGAAGCGTCTCTACACCATGGTGGAAAACGGTCTCACCGAACTGGACGACATCCTGAAGGAGCGGATGGCGGCTCTCAAGACCGACCGAGACCGGGCTAAGGAGGCTTTGGATCGCATCAAGCTCCGGCCGAAGTCTCATACTTTCGATGCCCAAGCCATCGAGCGGTTTGGCAGGCTTATGCGGGAAAATATCACCTCCGGACCAATCCCCTTCCGGAAGGCCTATATCAAATCCGTCGTGGATCGGGTGGAGGTCGATGATCATGCCATCCGCATCGTAGGTGACAAGGCGACCCTGGAGCAGGTCATTGCCGGCGATCAAAACGCGAACCCCAACGTTCGCAGTTTTGTACGCAAGTGGCGCGCCCGAAGAGATTCGAACTCCTGACCCCTAGATTCGTAGTGTAGTAGTAGCGCGAGTTGCGAATTATCATCTAAGCGCTGCCGATTCTCAAGGGGCAGCGAAAATGCCGCGGTGCTGCGCTATTGCAGCCTCCGCCGCCGTCGGTCGGCTCTTTAAGCCAATCAACCTTGAGATGAAATTTGTGAGTGAGTGATATTCAGAAATAAATCAGTTTCGCCTTTTGTATCCGGCGCCCCTCTACTATTCACTGGCGTCGCCGGACGCACGCCAACGTAGCCGGCAGCATCAATTGACTCGCAAGCCGATGCGGTCAAATCTCACGCCAAGATCTTGGTGACAGTGGAGGATCCATGCGGCGCGGTCAGCAACAAGAGGGTGGCGCTATTCAAGTTCCAAGGGGTGCTGATAACGTGGGAGCTCCCGTTCCATTCGCGCAGCGGCTCAGCTGCACGATTGCCGAAGCGTGCGAGGTTACCGGTTTGGGGCGAACCAAACTTTACGAACTTATCGGAGATGGTCATCTCACAACGACGACGGTCGGGCGACGACGTCTGGTGCTAGTGCGGTCGCTCCAGTCATTACTGGAACGCCGGTTGCCGTGAGCAAATGAAGCCTAGTTGTCCGGTTATTTTGCTGGCGCTATGCTGATCGACAGCGATCGGCGCCTCAGCCAGACGTGAGGTGCCCGGACGCTCGCCGGTGGTAGCGATCTACGCCGCCTCCCATACTTGATTCAAAATCCGGGCTGCCAGGGCGGCCTTGTCCTGCGGTAAGAAGCGACCGTAGTGATGCGCGACCATATCGGGCGTGTCCTGAATGGCGTAGCTTGCCTGTTCGTAAGAACCGGTCTGCTTCAGGATGTGCGTGGCCAGCACGTCGCGAACGTTGTGAGGGCCCTGGGGCAGAATGCCGCTAATTGCGCCGCGGCCGGTGTACGGGTTGTAGATGCCGTACCGCTGGATGGTCAGACGCCAGGCCTCGTAGAAGGTGTTCTGATCGTATGACGCGTCCCTGCTGGTCGCCTTCACTGTTTTAATGAAGAAGGTGCCGGGGTCTGGCGCTCCTTTGAGAAGCGTCTCTCGATGTCGACCAATATAAGCTTCGATGTGGTCGTAGAGACCGCCAAGGTTTGGCAGGATCAGACGAAAGGGCTTGCTGCCGAAAAACGACGAGTTGGCGTTCTTGAACGCGACGGCTGGAATTAGAACCTCCCAGCCGCAATCGCGCTCGCTCCAACGCAGCTCTCCCCGCTTCATATCCGCGAATTGGCGCTCGGATCGAGCTAGCTTGCCACGCTCGCAGACCATCAGTTGACGCAGGTTCTTCTGACGCAATCCAAGATGCAACCCGAAGCGCAGCATCAGGAACGATCGGACGGCCTCGGCTGCCGAGCGACGATAGAGGCGCTCATCCGGCATCAGCCGAAGGATCTCCTCGGTGATCTTCCGGTACTCGCCGACAGGACTGTCGGCTTCGAGCACCGGCATGATCGGCTCGAAGGGATCGCGATGGACGCGCGCAACACGCTGGATTTCCTTTGCTCGGGATGAGGCGTGCTTGAAGTAGATGTCGCAGGCGTCGTCCCAGTCGGCTTGGGCGCGCTCGATATCCCTCTGCGAAACCAGTCCCTCGATCGGACGCACGCGGGATGCAAGATGGGGATGCTGCCGCAGCCAGCCTGTGTCTTTGCGCGTCAGAGCGAGCGAAATGCGCAGCATGTCCACTTCCCATGCGGTGTAGAAACCGCGGCGCCGTTCGCGCCATTGCACATACCAGTCCCAGATCGACGGGAAGACGAGTAGACCAAAGGTCAAATGCTTATGCGGCACCCCATAGCCGCGGACCGGACCTTGCGGATGCGCGGCCAGCGCACCGAACATCAATCCGAGATGCTCGACCTTTTGCGACGCGGTCTCTTCATCCCAGACTCCGTTACGTTGCAGGCCGAACGCGGTAAGCGTCGCGGTCTTGAATCGGATGAGCTCAGCCATCTCCATGGCGAGGGCGGGAGGGGCATCGATAACGCCGGACATCAGGTCGGGGTCAGTGAACGAAGCACCATCATCGTCATATCGCTCATACCGATCTTGACAGCTCTCTTTCGTGGTCTCGGACTGGCCGTAGGCAATGCCAGGAAAGCGGATTGCATAGCGCTGTTTCATCGCGGCTGCTTGATAACGCCTATAGTCCGTCGAGCCATTGATGATAACGCGCCGAACCCATTCCAGAATCTCTTCCTGCGATTCGCGTGACCGCATGTTGAAGTCGTCAGGCAGATGCCATGCAAGCCGTCGTCGTTCCGCAGCGCTTATATCTTCAAGCATATGTCCGGTGGTGGAGCGTGTCTGATGCGGCAGCTTTGCTTTGAAATATTCTGCTGGCAGGCGGTAGCGGCGCTCGATGCGCGCGAGCACCTCCATGCTCGCCGCGCTGCGTGGTGCCTTTGATCCCTGCAGCCAATGACGAATCGTCGAACGGTCGAGGTTTTCGTCATCTCGGACTACCGCGCGATGGAGGTGCCAATAGCTATCACCATGACGGCGCATGTGAAGCTCAAGCGCTTCTGGAAAGGACGTCGGTTCGATCCATTGCTGGAACAGAGGTTCAGGAAACTCCTCGATGGCGCGCGGCTTTTGGCCCGGTTTCTGTCGGTCCATTGCCGCTTTCCGCTTTGATGGGTCAGCCACTCCGCGGCGGCCCTCCGAGCGCTCATCCTTTGAGAGTTGCTTCGAGGGGCGCCCCCGGCGCGGCACAGACGTCGGATTTTTGCGCGACGGGGCAGCAATCGCAGGCCGCACGGCGAGGGGCTTGGTATTGCGGGTGATTGCGTCGAGGGCAGGTTCGATCGTTGCCTTTACGTTCCATAAAGCCTTCTCGTCGAGACCACACTGGAGTGCAATTTCTTCCCAATCGTATCCGCGCAGTTTGCGCGGCGGCGTTACAGAACCTGCGATCAGGTGCAGCAGAAACGTTCTGATCCGAGCGCTTTCCTGCGGAGGGAGCACCGGGTCGATACGCAGGCGGCAGAAGTCGGAGATCTTACGAGCGAATAGTTTGGTGTGTGAGGTGTCAGGCATGCGTATAGGGCTAGGTGGTTGTCCATAATGTGGGAGAACGGTCTCCATACCCGATTCTATTCTTCGTCTCTGAGTTTCCTGATCCCATTGGTTGAACAGCGAGCTCGCAGGATAAGCGCCCTTGCCGCTTCGGCGTGGAATAAGGACTCCGCTTTCGGGGTGATCGGCGTCCAAGCCGGAGCTCCTCTGCTAGTCGAAGCACGTGAAATCATCACGCGCACGCATACGGGCAAACGCGAGGATAGTCTCTCAGCGGCCTCCCTCGCGTCACGTGGTCGTTCGCCAAAAACCGGGGTCAAGTCGTGGGCGACGACCCGATCTCATTCGCCGCGATGACAAGCATCGACCGGTCTACCATTGGTGCGATTGGTTCACGCGCGGATCTTAACGACCCGCCCATGGTCTCGCAGTCGATCCAGTTCATCGGCCCACCAGCACATCATCCGCACCCGTTCGTCCCAGAATTCGGCGGCATGAATATAGGCGCCGCGGACCTCATTCTGCTCTTGATGTGCAAGCTGACGTTCAATGGCGTCGGCATGCCATTTGCCGCTTTCGTTCAACAGCACTGATGCAGTCGATCGTAACCCATGGACAGTCAGCTCAGTCTTGTCATAGCCGAGACGGCGCAATACGGCGTTGAGCGTGTTGTCACTGATCGGACGATGCCAGGATCGCACCGAGGGAAAGAGATATTTCGATCCGCCGGTGATACCCTGGAGCTCGCGCAGGATGGACAGTGCCTGATGGGCGAGAGGCACCCGATGCGGGCGCCTCATTTTCATCTTCGCGGCGGGGATGCGCCATTCGGCGTTTTCAAGCTTGAACTCCGCCCATTCTGCCTTTCGGAGTTCTCCAGGTCGGACGAAGAAGAGTGGGGCGAGCCTCAGCGCATATCGTATCGCGGCGTTTCCCTCAAAGCCATCAATGGCGCGGAGCAAGGCACCCACGGCGTCAGGCTCGACGATTGTTGCGCGGTGAGTGACAGTCGGGGTGATCAGAGCGCCGCGCAGGTCCGCGGCCGGATCTTGTTCGGCTCGTCCGGTCGCAATGCCATAGCGGAACACAGCGCCAACGGTGCTTCGCACGCGGGTCGCGGTCTCATGTCTTCCGCGCTTCTCGATCTTTCTCAGCGCGTCTAGGATTTCAGGCGCCTTGATTTCGGCGATCGGCCGCTTGCCAAACTCCTTGTTGGCAAAATCCAGCAGCCATTGCTTTTTCTTCAGGGTCGTTGGCGCATCACCTTCGGCCTCGAACTTGTCCATGAGTTCTTTGGCCACGGCCTCAAATGTATGGCTTCGCGCGATGCGCGCATCTCGGCGTTCCGCCTTGCGCTCAACGGAGGGATCGATGCCCTCTGCCAACAACCTCTTGGCATCGTCGCGCTTGGTGCGGGCATCCGCGAGTGAGATAAGTGGATACTGGCCCAGCGCGAGCAGCTTCTGCTTGGCGTCAAAGTTGTAGCCATAGCGCCAGAGCTTTGATCCGGTCTTCGTGACGAGCATGAAGAGACCGCCACTATCGGATCGCTTGTAATCCTTTTCGGCCGGCTTCAGGTGCCGAAAATAGGTGTCGTTCTTGACCGGCATGGGTTCGATTCCACCCAAAAATCACGATACCATGACCCCCGCAATCTACCATGAAGGATACCATGAATTGGTCCGGATACCAGGAAATCCGGGCGAACGACCGCGCACGCAAAATGCGATTTGTGCCTGACTTTATTGATGAAAATGGACGTCGGCGAACGAGGGCGGACGGTAGGATGGTGCCCCTGGCCGGAATCGAACCAGCACTCCTTGCGGAACTCGATTTTGAGTCGAGCGCGTCTACCAGTTCCGCCACAGGGGCCCTCGGACCGTGGCAAGCCGCAGTCACGAAGCGGGCGGAATATAGCTGGCGCGCCCGCGCGGTCAACCCGCAGCCGGCCGCCGATCGCAAACACTGCACCGGCAAATACCCGCAACTTTGCAACCGCCGTGCGGCAAACACCCGGCTTTGATCGCGTCCGGCTCGACAGCGCCGACGCCGAGCGGTAGGAGGCAGGCTGAACAGGAGAATGTTTGCCGTGGCGCTGAACAATCTGGCGGCTGAGACCCCCGGCACCGCTCGGCCGGCAGGAGCCCGGCGCAATCCGGCGCGGATCGCGGCGTGGCTGGTTGCGGCGATCGGTGCGGCGGCGATGGCCGGCGCGTTGTTCTTTCAACTGGTGCTGAACATCGTGCCCTGCCCGCTCTGCCTGGAGCAGCGCTACGCCTATTATCTGGCGGTTCCGCTCGCGGTGGTGATCGCGATCGCCGCCGGCCGCGGTGCGGCGCGGGCTTTGCTGGTCGGCGGCCTGGCGGTGCTGGCGCTGCTGATGCTCGGCAATGCCGGGCTCGGCGTCTATCACGCCGGGGTCGAATGGGGGTTTTGGCCGGGGCCCAGCGATTGCAGCGGTCCGATCGTCGATTTCAGCCGCGGCGGGCTGCTCGACCAGCTCGATACGGTCAAGGTGATCCGCTGCGACGAAGTGCAATGGCGCTTCCTCGGGCTCTCGCTGGCCGGCTACAACGTGCTGATTTCATTGACGATGGCGGCCCTGGCCGGGGGTGGCGCGGTGGCCGCGACGAAGCGCCAGGCCTAGTCGTCGAGATCGTCCGGCCCTTTGCCGAACAGATGGATGATGCCGGGCGTCACCAGCGAGACAAAAATGAAGCGCGCCAGATGGTGCGCGCCGACGAACACCGGATCGACGTGCAGCGTCAGCGCCAGCGCCATCATCGCGTCCATCGCACCCGGCGAAAACGCCACCACGACGTCGCCGATCCGCACCGGCATGGTGAAGGCGATCGCCGCGACGAAGCACGCCGAGATCGTCATCGCCACCGCGAAAGAGCCCAGCGCCGCGCCGATATGGCTGACGATGGTGCGGGTCCTGATCTTGCTGAACCGCGCCCCGATCAGCGTGCCGATCCCGGTCAAGGCCGCCACATAGGCCCATTGCGGCAGCGTGCCGTCGACCCAGCCGGCGCCGTGCAGCACCGCGGAGCCGAGCATCGCGCCGAACATCCAGCTGGCCGGAAAATTCACCAGCCGCAGCAACAAGGCGGCGGCGACGCCGACCGCAGCGAGTTCGGCCAGCGCCAGCGGCGTCGCGGCGATGCCGCGCGACGGCAACGGGCCATGCGCCATCATTCCGGTGGCGGTGAGAAACAGCGGCACGCCGGCGGTCAGGATGATCACCCGCATGATCTGCACCACCGCGATGCCGGGCACGTCGGCTTTTCGCTCGGAAGCCAGCATGACGATCTGCGACAGCGCGCCGGGACTGCCTGCCAGCAGCGCCGAGGTGCGATCCCAGCCATGGATGCGTTGCAGATACAGGCTGCTGACCAAGGTCGAGCACGCCGTGGCCAGCGCCAACAGCGCGATGGTCATCGGGTAGGCGCTGAGATTCTTGATCAGCTGCGGCGACACCATGGCGCCCAGCGACAGCCCCAGCGTCATCAAGATCGCATGCGCCATCGGCTGCGGAAGTCCGAGCGGGCGACCGGCCATGCCGACCGAGGCAACCGCGATCATCGCCCCGGTGATCAACCCGCCGGGCAGCTCCGCCCAATAGAACAGCGCGCCGCCGGCGGCGCCGATTGCCAGTGTCTCAAGGACTTGCAGCACTTGCGCGCGGCTTGGCATGGCAATCGGCATCGAGACTGGGCGTTGCAAAGCGAGACCACAAAGCTGGACTGCGGAAGCTGCAATTTGACAGGGGCTTGCAGCAGCAAGGCCCGCGTTATCGCAAATACCGTCAAGACCGACAATCGTAACGGACGCCACGCAGCAATGCGCGGCGCAGCCGCGTTCCGCACCACTTCGCTCCGAGCGCTTCTGATCATTCGGTTCGGGAGCACGAACGCGTTGTCAGCCGCGCCGGTCTCGCTAGGATGCGGTTGTTCGCTTGGTGACAGGAGAGCCCCGATGACGAAGCAAGCCCACTTCACAGCCCTGTTCAGCGCGGTCGCGGTTTGCGGCGCGACGCTGTTTGCGGCCACTTGGCCGGCGCAGGCGCTGACCTCGCAGCAATGCAGCGCCAAATATCAGGCGGCCAAGACCGCCGGGACGCTGAACGGCCAGAGCTGGAACGATTTCCGCAAAGAGCAATGCGGCGCCGATGCCGCCGCGGCACCGGCGGCAGGCTCCGCCGAGCCCAAGGCCGCGGAAGCCAAACCCGCGACCGAAAAGTCCGCGGCGGCGAAAACGTCGGGAGCCGCAGCGGCGGCGCCCGCAACGCCCGCGGTTTTCCCCTCGACGGTGGATGCGAAATACGCAAAGGAGACCGCGTCGCGCGCCAGGTTGCACACCTGCGCGGATCAATGGAAACTCAACAAGGCCAGCAACGCCACTGGCGGACTGCGCTGGATTCAAAAGGGCGGCGGCTACTGGAGCGAATGCAACAAGAAACTGAAAGGCGCGTAACCGCGCGCCGGCCTTGCGCTGCGGGCTCGGCCGTCCGCCGACCGTGCCCGCGGGGCGAGCGATGATCGCAAGTCTCGGCCTGATCCTGCTGTGCCAATTGGCCGGCGAGGTGCTGGTGCGTGGCCTCGGGCTGGCGCTGCCGGGTCCGGTGGTCGGGCTGTTGCTGCTGCTGACGCTGCTGCTGGCGCGCGACAAGCTGTCGCTGCTCGAGGTCGGGCCGCTGCGCAATGACGGTGTCGAAAAAGCCGCCAAGGTGCTGCTCGCCAACATGTCGCTGATGTTCGTGCCGGCCGGGGTCGGCGTGGTGCAGAAACTCGACCTGATCGGCGAACACGGCCTCGCGATCGCCGGCGTGCTGATCGGCTCGGTGATCATCACGCTGTTGGTGACGGTCGCGACCTTCGTGGTCTCGGCGCGGCTGGTGGCGCGCTGGCGAGGTTCGCGGTGATCGACAATCCGTTCGCGCTATGGGTGTATCTGTCGCAAAGCCCGTTGCTGTGGCTGACCACCACGCTGGTGGTCTATGCCATGACCGACGCGGTGTCGCAGGCCAGCCGCCGCAATCCGCTGGCCAACCCGGTGCTGCACGCGATGTGGGTGATCGGCATCTTCCTGTGGCTGACCGGCACCTCGTATCAGACCTATTTCGAGGGCGCGCAGTTCGTGCATTTCCTGCTCGGGCCGGTGACGGTGGCGCTGGCGGTGCCGCTGTACGAGAACCGCAACGCGGTGATGGCGGCGATCGTGCCGATGCTGCTGGCGCTGGTGGTCGGCAGCGTCACCGCGATCGGCTCGGTGGTGGGGCTCGCCAAGGCTTTCGGACTGCCGGACATCGTGATGCTGTCGATGACGCCGAAATCGGTGACCGCGCCGGTGGCGATGGGCATTGCCGAATCGATCCACGCCGATCCCTCGCTCGCCGCGGTGGCGGTGATCCTCACCGGGATCATCGGCGCGATCATCGTCACGCCGCTGATGAACCTGGTGAAGGTCACCGATTTCCGCGCCCGCGGCTTCGCCGTGGGGCTCGCCTCGCACGGCATCGGCACCGCGCAAGCCTTCCAAATCAATCCGGTGGCCGGCGCCTTCGCCGGCATCGCCATGAGCCTGAACGCGCTGTTGACCTCGCTGCTGGTGCCGCTGGCGGCGACGTTGCTGTTTCATGGTTGAGGTGGGCGAGGACGGCGGATCGCGGCGCTATCATTGTCGTCGCCAACAACTATATGTGGCCACGCTCCTGCCTCCTCTCCTTGATCAATCCGACGGCAGGTTGGAGATCGCCATGACCGACGGACCCGACGCCCGCCCGCTGCCGCCTGCCGCGAAGCTCGACGGAACCCGCCGCCGCGTGCTGGGCGCGCTCGGCACCGGCACGTTGCTGCTGGGGATGGGGCTGCTGCTGCCGGACGCCGCGCTGGCGGCCAAAAGCGACGACGACAACAACGTGCTGTCGGAGACCGCGGTGCTGCGCGATCCGGAGATTCCGGTCGCCGGCAATGCCGACGGCGACATCAGCATCGTGGAATTCTTTGACTTCCAGTGCCCGTATTGCCGCAAGGTCGCGCCGGATTTGCGGGCGTTGGCGAAGGAGGACGGCAAGATCAGACTGGTGTTCAAGGATTGGCCGGTGCTCGGCGGCGCCTCGATCTATGCCGCGCGGTTGACGCTGGCGAGCAAGTTTCAGGACAAATACATCGTCGCGCATGAGGCGTTGATCGGCCTCACCTCGCGCCTCAGCGAAGCCGGGATCCGCGACGCCTTGAGCGCCGCCGGCGTCGACGTCGCCCGTGCCACCGCAGACCTTGCCGGCAAAGGCAAAGTGATCGATGCGATCCTGGCGCGCAACAACGCGCAAGCCAAAGCCTTCGGCTTCCAGGGCACGCCGTCGTTCATCGTGGGGAAATTTCGGGTGCCCGGCGTGCTCACCAAGGAGCAGTTCACGCTGGCCATTGCCGACGCCCGCAAGGCCGCGGCGCAGAAATGACGTCGACGCGCGGCCGGATTATTTCTCCGACAGCTTGACCCAGTCGCGCTGGACCCGCGCCTTCAGCGCTTCCCAATCGGTCTGCGCGACGTCCCAATTGACGATGGTGCGATTGGCCTGCGCCACCTCGCCGTTTGCCACGCTGGAGGTCTGCATCGAATCGTAGATGTAGACCCCTGCGACCAGAAGCAGCGCGCCCAAAATCATTCCGACAAACATCCGCATCGCGCAAACTCCGGTAAATTTCGCCAGTGCAACGCGGCGCGGGGCGCGATGGTTCCGCGTTATATATTACACGCGCAGCAGGCAAATTGCCGGCCCCCCGATCATACGTTAAGCTTTGCCCGGAGAGCTTTGGCCCCACGCACGCTGATCGAGGTGCTGATCATGACCGATGCATCGCTGCCCGCTCCGATTGCCGCTGCCGCTTCGTTTGAAGCTCGCACCGCGCTGCCGCGCCGCGCGAGCGTGGCGCTGATCATCGCCGGCGCCGCGCTCGCCGCGGCATTCGTCACGCCGGCCGATTCAGTCGCGGCGGCGAAAGCGCAATCCGGCGACGAACTCGTCATGTTGCTGCGCTTCATGGCGGCGGTGAAGGCGCTGCTGGCGCTCGGCGCCGCCGCGGCGGTGGTCTGGCGGCTCGGCCACCCCGCATCGGCCGCGCTCACGTTGGCCTACACGGCGGCCGCGGCGCTGATGGCCACAGCCCCGGCGCTGATCTGGCATCTCGCCGATGTCGGGTTCGGCGCCGCGATGTTCCATGCTGGCGTCGTAACGCTGCTGGCGGCGCTCTACGCCGATCGCCACCTTGTGGCCCGGCACGTCCCCCGGCTCGCCCGCCGCGCTTGACATCCAGCCATATATCGAGAATTATCGATATATGGAATCCGAACAAGTCATTCTGGCGCTGGCGGCGCTGGCGCAATCCACCCGGCTCGAGGTGTTTCGGCTGCTGGTGAAGCACGAGCCCGCGGGATTGCCGGCAGGCGAGATCGGCCGCACGCTGGCGGTGCCGCAAAACACCATGTCGTCGCATCTGGCGATCCTGACCCGCGCCGGGCTGGTATCGTCGGCGCGACGCAGCCGCTCGATCGTCTACCGCGCCGATCTTGCGCGGTTTCAGAGCCTCGCGCTGTTTCTGCTGCAGGATTGCTGCGGCAGCCGGCCGGAGGTCTGCGCGCCGCTGGTCGCCAACCTCACCCCATGCTGCCCAACGGAGTAGCCGCCACATGGCCGAGCGCATTTACAACGTCCTGTTCCTCTGTACCGGCAATTCGGCGCGCTCGATCCTCGCCGAATCGATCCTGCGCAAAGACGGCCGCGGCCAGTTCCGGGCATTTTCCGCCGGCAGTCAGCCCAAGGGGGCGGTCAATCCATTTGCTCTCAAGGTCCTGAGCAGCCTCGACTACCCGACCGAGGGACTGCGCTCGAAAAGCTGGCAGGAGTTTGCGGCACCCGATGCGCCGGTGATGGATTTCGTTTTCACGGTCTGCGACAACGCCGCCGGCGAGAGTTGCCCGGTGTGGCCCGGCCAGCCGATGACCGCGCATTGGGGCATCGAAGATCCCGCCGAGGTCGCGGGCTCGGATTTCATGAAAGAAGCCGCCTTCGTCACCGCGCTGCGCTACCTGAAGAACCGCATCTCGATCTTCACCGCGTTGCCGCTGAAACGGCTCGACCCGCTATCGCTCGGCAGCAAGTTGCGCGAGATCGGCCAAACCGATGGCGCGTCGTCGCGACGCCCGGACGTGGCGTGAGGCCATCATGGACGTCATCATCTATCACAATCCGGATTGCGGCACCTCGCGCAACACGCTGGCGTTGATCCGCCATGCCGGGATCGAGCCGCACGTCGTCGAATATCTCAAGACGCCGCCGTCGCGTGCGATGCTGCAGCAATTGATCGCGCGGATCGGCCTCGGAACCCGCGCGCTGCTGCGCGAAAAAGGCACGCCCTATGCCGAGCTCGGCCTGGACTCGCCCGCGCTCAGCGACGACGAACTGCTCGACGCCATGCTGGCGCATCCGATCCTGATCAACCGCCCGATCGTGGTCAGCCCGCGCGGCGTCAAGTTGTGCCGGCCCTCGGAAGAGGTGCTGGAGATTCTGCCGCCGATCACCGCCGGCGAATTCCATAAGGAAGACGGCGAACTGGTGATCGATGCCAGCGGCCGTCGCGTCGCCACCGCCTGAGGACCAAACGCATGTCGATCTTCGAACGCTTTCTGACGCTGTGGGTGGCGCTGTGCATTGTCGTCGGCATCGCGCTCGGGCATCTGTTGCCGGGCGTCTTCCAGACGATCGCCGCCGCCGAGATCGCCAAGGTCAACCTGCCGGTGGCGGCGTTGATCTGGCTGATGATCGTGCCGATGCTGATCAAGATCGATTTCGCGGCGCTGGGCCGGGTCAAGGAGCATTGGCGCGGCATCGGCGTCACGCTGTTCATCAACTGGGCGGTGAAGCCGTTCTCGATGGCAGCGCTGGGCTGGCTGTTCATCGGCTATCTGTTTCGCGATCACCTGCCGGCCGATCAGATCGACAGCTACATCGCCGGCCTGATCATCCTGGCTGCGGCGCCCTGCACCGCGATGGTGTTCGTGTGGTCGAACCTGACGAAGGGCGAGCCGCATTTCACGCTGAGCCAGGTCGCGCTCAACGACACCATCATGGTGTTTGCGTTTGCGCCGATCGTAGGGCTTCTGCTCGGGCTGTCGTCGATCATCGTGCCGTGGGGCACGCTGCTGCTGTCGGTGGTGCTGTACATCGTGGTGCCGGTGATATTCGCGCAGATCTTGCGTCGCCGCCTGCTCGCAAGCGGCGGCGAGGCGGCCTTAGAGCGGCTGCTCGGCCGACTGCAACCGCTGTCGCTGATCGCGCTGCTGGCGACGCTGGTGCTGCTGTTCGGCTTCCAGGGCGAGCAGATCCTGGCGCAGCCGTTGATCATCGGCCTGTTGGCGGTGCCGATCCTGATCCAGGTCTATTTCAACGCCGGGCTCGCCTATCTGCTGAACCGGATTGCCGGCGAGCAGCATTGCGTCGCCGGTCCCTCGGCGCTGATCGGCGCCTCGAATTTCTTCGAACTCGCGGTCGCGGCGGCAATCAGCCTGTTCGGCTTCCAGTCTGGCGCAGCGCTCGCCACCGTGGTCGGCGTGCTGATCGAGGTTCCGGTGATGCTCACCGTGGTGTGGATCGTCAATCGCTCGAAGGGCTGGTACGAGCGCGACCAGCCGGCGGCTTTGACCGCCGCGGCGCCGAAGCAGCCGGTCTGACCGCGCGTTCGGCCAAAGCCGCGGGTTCCGCAGCACCGCGGCACGCGAAAGATACGAGCGGAACCGGACAAAGGGTGGTAGCGTCACCCGATGTTTGAAATCGATCTTCGTCCGGACGCGCTCGATCAGGCCACTCAGACACCGCCGCAGGACATTCTCGAAGCCGAGAATGTCAGCCTGCGGCTATTGCTGGCGCAGGCGGAAATCAATGCCCAGGAATTGCTCGAGCAGGCCGGCATCGACGCCAAGCAGCGCGAAGCCGCCGCGAAGCTGCAGAAGCTGATTCTCGAAGAGCTGCACCACCGCATCAAGAACACCCTGGCCACCGTGAGCGCGATCGCCTCGCAGAGCCTGCGCAACGCCACCAGCACCGAACACGCGCAGCAGGCGATCGAGGGCCGGCTATTGGCGCTCGGCCGCGCGCACGATCTGTTGCTGCAGGCGCAATGGACCAGCGCCGACCTCGGCAAGGTGATCCGCGGCGCCACCGAAGCGTTCGACAATCGCGATGCCGCGAAGTTCTCTATCGCGGGACCGGACATCCGGATGAATTCGGGCGCGGTGATCGCCATCGCCATGACGCTCAACGAATTGTGCACCAACACCACCAAGTTCGGCGCGCTGTCGGCGCCCGCCGGCCATGTCGACATCGCCTGGGCGCTGGATGATGCCGGGCACCGCCTGCATCTGACCTGGTCGGAACGCGGCGGCCCGCCGGTGCAGGCGCCCACCCGGCGCAGCTTCGGCAAACGGCTGATCGAAACGCTGGGCCGCCAGCTCAAGGGCGAGGTCACGCTGAGCTATCCGCCCGAGGGCTTCATCTACGTCATCGACGTGCCGCTGGAGTCGCTGACCTCGCAGCCATAGCGGCATCGCCGCTGGGCGGCCCGCGCGGCGCGTGATGGCGCGCCCCGGGCTTGGCGATGCCGGTTTGTTCTTTTGGAACGAACAGGGGACAGCATTTCGGCGCCGGGCAACGATGAAGAAATCGCTAAGCTTGGAGCAATCGTCGCGGGCGTTCGCGCCGATCAGCTCCGACGCGGCGCAAGCGGCGTCCGGACATAGAGCGCCCCGACAGGGCCGCGCAAACTGAACGCCGCAATCGACAATTCGGCGGTCGGACCTTCCAGCACCGACGAAACCCAGCCGCTCTCCGTTTTGAGATCCAGCTCCACCTTCATGCGGTCCTGCGAAACGATCAGCACAGCCAGGCAATGGACATGAGAGCGGTAGAGCTCGCGCTTCACGTCGATCCAGCTGCGAACCGTGCCGGGCACCGCGACGTCGTCGGTCGCGGAGACGATCTCCGCCAGCAGATACGCCTTCTCGACGAATCGCTGCCCGGCCTTGAAGTCCGCGTCGATCACCGCGATGTCCGGCTCCGGCTTGTAGTCGCCGCTGGCGAGCTCCAGGCCGGGGCGCTGCGCCGCAAGCCGTGACGAATCATGGCGCTCCAAGGCATCGTTGAGCAGCTGCTGCAGATTGCTGGCGATCTGATTGTGCACCAGCGTTGGCGGCGTCATCATCATGGCGACACCGCCGAGCAATTCCCACCGCTCATGATCCGGCCGGTTGTCCTGGAAGGCGCGGAATTCCGCGCCCGACATCCGGCTTGTGTGCTGGTCAATAACCGCAACGTCGATGGGCGCCATCCCGCTGCTCCGCAAATCGGTCGCATGGCAAAAGATCGATCGCCCGCCCTCCCCCGCCGCTACGGATCGAGCTCGGTGTCCCAATACAAATAGTCGAGCCAGCTGTCGTGCAGGTAGTTCGGCGGAAACAGCCGGCCGTTGCGGTGCAGCTGATGCACCGTGGGGGCGAACGGCGCCTGCCTGGGGAACATGCGCGCCTGCTGCGGCGTCATGTTGCCCTTGCGCAAATTGCACGGCGAGCACGCCGCGACGACGTTTTCCCAGGTGGTCTGGCCACCCTTGGAGCGCGGCATGATGTGGTCGAAGGTCAGGTCCTCCGGCGCGCCGCAATACTGACAGCTGAAGCGATCACGCAGGAACACGTTGAACCGCGTGAAGGCCGGGTGGGTACTCGGCTTGACGAAGGATTTCAGCGATACCACGCTGGGCAGCTGAATTTCGAACGATGGGCTGTGCACCGCTTGATCGTAGTGCTCGACGATATTGACGCGGTCGAGGAACACCGCCTTGATCGCGTCCTGCCACGACCAAAGAGACAGCGGATAGTAACTGAGCGGCCGGAAGTCGGCGTTCAACACCAAGACCGGCCAACCGCCGTGCGAGACATGTGCGTTCAAGAAACGCTCCTGGCCCCCAATTGCTGCGAAGCAGCTTGAGTTCACATACTACAGGCAGCGTGACGGCATTGTGAAGGGCAATCGCACGGCATCCGGGTTGCGGAACCGGGGCGCAATCACGGCGGCGCGGGCGGCGTGACCGGTCTCGCCCGCGAGGCGCGGGCGAGTTAGGCCGTGGCGCGGCTCTGCCGGGCGGCCAGCAGGCTGCGGTACAGCTGCGCGTAATGCTGCGCCGGGTTGCGCCAGGAGACGTCGGCGGTCATGCCGTTGTGCTGCAGCGCCTGCCAGGCGGCGCGATCCGCATACAACGCGCGGGTCTTGCTCAACGCCGCCGCCAGCATGTCGCCGGTCACCGGCGAAAACTGCACCCCGGTGGCAACGCCGGCGGCGATCGCCATCTCGTTGGCGTCGACCACGGTATCGGACAGCCCGCCGACCCGCGCCACCACCGGCACCGCGCCGTAGCGCAGCGCGCACAATTGCGTGAGCCCGCACGGCTCGAATCGCGACGGCACCAGCAGCGCGTCGGCGCCGGCCTGGATCAGATGCGCCAGATCCTCGTCATAACCGATCATCACCCCGATCTGGCCGGGATATGCCTGCGCCGCCGACTTGAAGCGCTCTTCGAGTTCGGGATCGCCGGCGCCGAGCAGCGCCAGCTGGATACCCTCGGCGAGCAGCACCGGCAGCGCCTCGAGCAACAGGTCGAGACCCTTTTGCCAGGACAGCCGGCTGATCACGCCGAGCAGCAGCCGGTCGGGATCGAGGCTGAGGTCGAACAATTCGCGCACCGACTGGGTATTGGCGCGGCGCGCGGCCAGATGGTCGAGGTCGTAGGTCGCGGTGATCCGCTTGTCGGTGGCCGGATTCCACACCTTGTCGTCGATGCCGTTGAGGATGCCGGTCAACTGCGCCGCGCGTTGCCGCAACAGCCCGTCGAGCCCCATGCCGGCCTGCGGCCCTTGGATTTCCAGCGCATAGGCCGGCGACACCGTGGTGATGCGGTCGGACAATTGCAGCCCGGACTTCATGTAGCCGATGCTGCCGTAATACTCGACGCCGTCGACGCTGAACGCGCCCGGCGGCAGCCCCAGCGTCGCCAGCAGCTCGCGCGGAAACTGGCCCTGGAACGCGAGATTGTGCACCGTGAACACGGTCGCCGGCTGTGGCTTGCCGCTGTAGCGCAGATAGGCCGGGGTGAGCCCCGCCTGCCAGTCATGGGCGTGGATGATGTCCGGCACGAAGGACGGCACCAGGCCCTGGCCGATCTCGGCGGCGGTGCGCGCCAACGCCGCGAAACGATAGGCGTTGTCCGGCCAATCCTTGCCGTCCGGCCCGCTATAGGGGCTGCCGGGGCGGTCGTAGAGATGCGGGGCCTCGAGCACGAACAGGTCGAGGCCGCCCTTGCGCGCCGCCAACAGCCGCGCCGGGCCGCCGAACAGCATCGCAAACGAATGCACCGGCGCCGCCGATTCGATGCCCGCCAGCACCGCCGGATAGCCCGGCACCAGCGTCCGCATGGTAACGCCATGCGGCAGCAACGCCGCCGGCAGCGCGCCGGCGACATCGGCCAGGCCGCCGGTCTTGATCAGCGGATAGATCTCGGACGCGACCGAAAGCGCCGTCACCGCTGTCATGCTTCGAGCCTGTCGATCATCGGCTGGGTGATCAGGCAGATGCCGGCGTCGGTGCGGTGGAACCGCGCGGCGTCGAGTTCGGGATCCTCGCCGACCACCAGGCCTTCCGGAATCCGCACGCCGCGATCGATCACCACATTGGTCAACTGGCAGGAACGGGCGACGTCGACATAGGGCAGGATCACCGCCTGCTCGATGGTGGAGTACGAATGCACCCTCACCCCGGTGAACAGCAACGTCTGCCGCAAGGTCGAGCCGGAGATGATGCAACCGCCAGAGACCAGCGAGGAGATCGCCTCGCCGCGCCGGCCGATCTTGTCATGGACGAATTTCGCCGGCGGCACGATCTCGCCATAGGTCCAGATCGGCCAGTTATGGTCGTACAGATCGAGTTCGGGGACGATGTCGCACAGATCGATATTGGCCGCCCAATAGGCGTCGACGGTACCGACGTCCCGCCAGTAGCTGGCGGCCTCGGCGTGGGAGCGAATGCAGGAGCGGTCGAAACTATGCGCCACCGCTTTGCCGTGCTTGACGATGTAGGGGATGATGTCCTTGCCGAAATCGTGCGACGAGTTCGGATCGGCGGCGTCGCGGCGCAATTCCTCGAACAGGAATTTGGTGTCGAACACATAGATCCCCATGCTGGCGAGCGACATCGTCGGCTTGCCGGGCATCGGCGGCGGATTGGCCGGCTTTTCCACGAAGGAATGGATCACGTCGTCGGCGTCGACCGCCATCACGCCGAAGCCGGAGGCCTCCCTACGCGGCACTTCGAGGCAGCCGACGGTGACGTCGGCGCCCTGCTCGACGTGCTGCTGCAGCATCTGCTCGTAATCCATCTTGTAGATGTGATCGCCGGCCAGCAGCACGATGAATTGCGGGTCGTAGCTCTCGATGATGTCGATGTTCTGGTACACGGCATCGGCTGTGCCTAAATACCACAGCTCTTCGGAGACGCGCTGACTCGCCGGCAGAATATCGAAGCTTTCGTTACGTTCCGGGCGGAAGAAGTTCCAGCCGTGCTGCAGATGCCGGATCAGGCTGTGGGCCTTGTATTGCGTCGCCACCGCGATGCGCCGGATGCCGGAATTCAGCGCGTTCGACAGCGCGAAATCGATGATCCGCGACTTGCCGCCGAAATACACCGCCGGCTTGGCGCGGCGATCGGTCAGCTCCATCAGCCGGCTGCCGCGACCTCCAGCCAGCACATAGGCCATCGCATGACGGGCGAGCGGAGCATTTACACCGTTACTCATGAAGCCTCTCATCGTGCGTTGGCAGAGCACTGGGGTGGCCCCGCGCGGTAGCCGGATAGTCGAATCCGAGCCCCGCTTGCACCGCATATCTCTAGCGAAATTCGAATTCAAAAGGACAGCGCAAATCGATTATTTTTTGGATTTGGTCGAGGCATTGGTCGCAGACGGCGCGGCTCGCCAGGCGCGCCGCGGCGCTACCAGGCGAGGAACAGCCCGATATCGCCGGGCACGCCGTCGGGGAATTCCACCACACGGGCATGCAGCGCAAAGCCGTGGTCGCGTAGCTCGGTTTTCCAGCGCATGAAGACCTCCGCGGCCATGCCGCGCAGGGTTTCCGGCCAGCTCGGGTCCGGCGCGTTCACCGCGCGGCCGTGGTCGCTGCACACTTCGCAGGGAAAGCGCAGCAGCAGGTGCTCCTGCTCGCCCTTCATCGCAGTGGCGCGGGCGCCGCTCAGCATCCGCTTCCATGCCTCCTCGGTGAGGTGCTGTGCCAGAAACTTATCGGCCTGCTGGTGGTGCTTTTCCTCGGCGCGGTGCTTCTCCTCGTGGCGACGGCGGTCTTCCTCTTCTTCGAAATGCAGCGTCAGATCATGAAACGCCTTGGCCGAAAATGCGATGTCGAGCTGCGGCGGCGGCGGCGGCGGCGGGGCGGCGTGCTGGGAAATCTGCTGCAGCCGTTCCGAGGCGACCGGCCAGCGCGAGCCATCGTCGAACACCGGCTCGGCCTGGTGCGCTGGTACCGGGTGGGCGAACGCCCGCACCAGATCGGCACGGCTGACGATGCCGACCAGCTTGCCGTCGCGCAGCACCGGGACCCGCTTGATGCGTTTCGAGGACAGCAATTCGGCGACCTCGACCAGATCGGCGTCCTCGTCGACTGAGACCACCGGCGAGGTCATCACCTCGCGCGCGGTGCGGTCCGTCGCGTTGAGGAATTCCAGATAGTCGGAGCTCTGCTCCTGGCCTTGCGACAGCATCCGCAGCCACCAGTCCCGTCCGGCCTGGCGGTCGGCGTCGTTGCGCGGCATCAGATCGCCTTCGCTGACGATACCGATCGGACGGCCATCGTCGACCACCGGCACCGCGCTGATGCCATGGTGCAGCAGGGTCTGCGCCACCGAGCGCGCGGTGTCCTCCGGCCCGACCGTCACCACCTTGGTCGACATGACCTCGCGCACTTTCACGGCCAATCGCTCGATCGTCGGCACGACGGCCGCGCGGTTTCCAAGTCCTGACGTCATCCGCTCAATCCCGTTCTACAATCGGTCAAATCTACGCTGCGCATCAACGACGCCAGCGCGGCGCATGGAGGGCCCGCGGCAAAATGATCGGTGGTTGTAAAGATTCCTCCCTCGTTGCGATGACGACTGGATGAATACCAAACTGCCACAAGCGGGTGGCGAAAAGGTCGCGCCGCGGCCGACCGACCGCAAGCCCGGTAGATCCCCGAGTGATGCAACGATGTCGCCATCGGAATGCAAATACAATCCATGAGCGATTTTGCACAGTCCCCCGACGGCGGTGTGCTTTGGTTCGAGCAATGCGTTCCCCGGTGATTCGGGCCGCCAGGATTGCAAGGGGGAGTCCGAACCATGACGCCATTCACAAAGCCTGCGCTGCTGATAGGCTTGGCGCTGACCGCTTCGACCCTTCCGCAGATCGGACATGCGGCCAGCGCAGAGGAGCAGATCACCGCAAGGCTGAATGCCCTGGAGAAGGAAAATGCCGGGCTGCGTGCCCGCCTCAACCGGCTGGAAACCGCCAAAGCGGCGAAGCCGATGCCGCCCGCTCCGCAGAATACAAACTTGGCTGCGATGCCGCAGCGGCCTGTTGGCGAGATCTACGGCAAGGCCCCGGTCGCGATCATCCACCCGGCGCCGCGGCAGGCTTTCGAAGTCAGCGGCTCGCTGCTGCTCTTGCAGTCGGCGTCCGGCAACATGGAATATGCCACGCTGATCAACCCGTTGCCGCTGGTGTCGCCGCACTGGAACAATCAGGCGCTGGAGCCCGACTTCGCCGCCGCCTTCGACCTCGGCGCGCGCTACATGAACGGCGCCAACGACATCGCCGTGCAATGGACGCATCTGAAAGCCACCACCAACGCCTCGTTTGAAGGCACGCCTGACCAGATGGTCGGTCCGCCCTACCTGATCGGCCCGGAATCGGCGTTGTACAAGGTCGGCCGCGGCTCGCTGCAGGCCGAATTCGACTCGGTCAAAATGGACGTCGGACATACGTTCTGTGTCGATTGCGATTTCCAGATGCGCGCCTTCGGCGGCGTGGAGTTCGCCCGGATCGGCCAGGATTTGACCGGCACGGCGGAGAGCCGCGACGCCTCGGCGTCGAGTTCCTACACCAACCATTCGAAATTCACCGGCGCCGGCCCCCGGATCGGCGTGAAGAGCCAGTATTCGCTCGGCAGCTTCGATTTCTCGGGTGAAATCGGCGGCGCGGCGCTGATCGGCACCATGCAGAGCCGGGTCGACTACCTGACCGTCAAGCCGGCGCTGGCGCAGCCGACCGTGCAATATCTGGCCTCGCCCAACGCGACCCGGGTGATCCCCAGCGTCAACGCAAGGCTCGCCACCGCGTATAATTTTGCGCCGACCGCTTACGGGCTGTTCAAGGTCGAGGTCGGTTATCAGGCGGCGGTGTATTTCGACGCGGTCGGCGAATATGCCGTGACACAGGTACCGACCTCGCTGGTGCTGCCGCCGAACGGCGTCTATCTGGCCACCGCGCAGCATCTGACCAGCAACTTCACCACCCACGGCCCGTTCATGACCGCGAAGTGGCAGTTCCAGTAGAGCGAGGCGCCGACAAGCAGTTCTGCTTTTCGGAAGAGATCTCCGTCTAGCGCATGAGGCATAGTGTCCCGGGCAAGCAGCAGCGCCGTTTGGCGCTGATCCGCAGAACCGGGACCGTCACAAACTATTCCTATGAAGCATTGGTCGAGCCTCGCCGGCATCGTGTCCCGAACGCGGTGCCGCGTGCTTCACGCGGCGCCGCGAGCCGGGACCGTTGCAGACTCCGCGCTCTGTAACGGCCCCGGCTCTGCAGCGCACCACGCCGCTGGCGCGGCGCATTGCGCTGCGTCCGGGGCACGCCCGTTGGCCGGTTTTGACTAAACCGTCCCGCTTGCTCGGCCGTCGCGATCGATGACACAGTCGCGCGACCTCGCGACGATCATCCTCGAATCTCCGATGAGCCCGCCATGCTGAAGCGCGTAACCACCTGGCTTGCCGACTACGCCGCCAATGAGGACCCGCTCGCCGCGGCCGGCAATGTCGTGGCGCTGGTGCTCGCCGGCAACCAGCCGTTCTATCCGCTCTATGTGGTGTTGCTGGCCGGCACCGAGGGCCTGCCCTGGGTGCTGCTGACCATGGTGTCGCTGCCGTTCTTCTTCAGCGTGCCGGCGATCGCGCGGCGCCATCCCCGGCTCGGCCGGGTGGCGTTGGCGTTGATCACGACGACCAACACGGTGTTTTGCAGCTGGATGCTCGGCGAACCGTCGGGCACCGAACTGTTCCTGCTGCCCTGCGCCGCGCTGGCCGGCCTGCTGTTTTGGCCCAGCGAGCGGCTGATCATGCTGCCTCTGGCAGCGTTGCCGGTGCTGTCGTTCTGGCTGCTGCACGGCCATTACAGCCCGCCGCCGCATCTCTACACGCCGGAGGGCTATGGCGCGCTGTTGACGATGAACGCGGTGAGCGCCGGGATGATCTCGATCTTCCTCGGCATCGTGTTTTCGCGGCTGTACGCGGCGCCGAAGCGCTGAGTCGACGCGATCGAGACGGCTCCGACGAGGCGTTGCCCCCCGGCAACCGCCTTGAAGCGCTCAAGGGCGACTTGGCGGGGAAGCACTCGATCCGCAGCAATGATCAATGGCGGATCGTGTTCAGATGGACCGACGCGAGGCGGCGTGACGGACCGAGCGTGCGGGGATTTTTCCTACCGGGCGATATCCAGCGCGCCAGACAAAGCCTGGGCCAAATTCGCTGTTACATCTGGAATGGAACTGTCTGGCGCTCCCTAGGAGAATCGAACTCCTGTTTTCGCCGTGAGAGGGCGACGTCCTAACCGCTAGACGAAGGGAGCAGCGCGAGGGAGTGAATAGCCTCGAAACCGCGCGGCCGCAAGATGGCGATCGGGCGTTTCGGCAGTTGCGGCGCGCCCGCGAACGGCGAGCGCCAGCCGCTACGGCTCGCTGGCGAAGCTGAGCCGGCCGGCCGGCTTCAGGGTCCGGGCGTCGAAGCTGCGGATTTCGATGGCGCCGGCGATATCCAGCGTCACCAGCAGCCGATCGCCGGCCACCGCGGTGGAGACCACGCGGGCGCCCTTCGGCAGCGTCGCCGTGGTATCGGTGACCGCGACGCTTCCCTCGGCGCGGAAAAGACGGTAGCCGATGGCGACCAGAACGGCCGCCACCGCCAGCGCCGTGGTCAGGCCCGCAATCAGCATCAAGCGACGCACCCGCGCGAACAGCGCGGCCTGCTCGGGGGTCGGTTCGGGCGCAACAGTTTCGGTCATGCAAGGCTCAATTTTGGAAAACCCGTTGGAAAATACAGGTCGGCTGCTGGAAGTCACCGTCGCCGGCGACGAGGGCGCGGTCCGGCTCGACCGCGTGCTGGCGCTGCGGGCGCCGGAACTGTCGCGGTCGCGGCTGAAGGCGCTGATCCTCGCCGGCCAGGTCCGGTTGCGACCTGCCGACGCCAGCGCCGCCCTGCCGACCCCGCTTCGCGATCCCGCTTATCATGTCGAAGCCGGCGATACGATCACAATCGACGTGCCGCCGGCGGTCGCCGCCGAGCCCGCCGGCGAGGCGATCGCGCTCGATATCGTCTATGAGGACGACGACATCATCGTCATCGACAAGCCGAAGGGCCTGGTGGTGCATCCCGCCGCCGGCCACGAGACCGGCACCCTGGTCAACGCCTTGATCGCGCATTGCGGCAATAGCCTGTCCGGGATCGGCGGGGTGCGGCGGCCCGGCATCGTGCACCGGCTCGACAAGGACACCACCGGGTTGATGGTGGTCGCCAAGAACGATAAGGCCCATAAATCCTTGAGCGAGCAGTTCGCCGACCACGGCCGCACCAACGAGATGCGCCGCGGCTACAAGGCTTTCATCTGGGGCGCCCCGAACCGGCCGCACGGCACCGTCGACGCGCCGATCGACCGCCACCCGTTCGCCCGCGAGAAGATGGCGGTGCGCGACGGCGGCCGCGAGGCGGTGACGCATTGGGAGGTCGAGGACACGTTTCTTGGCCGCGGTGGCAAGCCGGTGGTGAGCCTGTTGGCCTGCCAGCTGGAGACCGGCCGCACCCATCAGATCCGGGTGCATCTCGCCCATATCGGCCACCCGCTGCTCGGCGACGGCGTCTATGGCCCGCACTTCAAAACCAAGGCCAATGCACTCAATCTGCCGGCGCAGGCCGCGCTCGCGGCGCTCGGCCGGCAGGCCTTGCACGCTTATCTTTTGGCCCTCGAGCACCCGGTTTCCGGCGAGATTCTGGAGTGGACCGCCGAGCTGCCGGCCGACCTGGCGTTGTTGCGAACCGCTCTAAAAGCGACGGAATGACGCAGGTCGTTCGGGAAAAGTTAAATATGTCAGGCGCTTAAGCCTGCGTCACGGCGACGTGAGAGGCGCAATCCTTCCAAAGTCCAAGATTTTTTGTGTATATTGCAGGTGCGTTGGATGTCCCAGCGCGGAACATCGCAGCCCGGTCGGCTTTAGCACAGCGGCCGTCTGCCTGGCCCGCCGATGTCGGGGGCCTGAACCACTGGAGGGCGCTCAATGGCCCGTGCAGCTACTTTACCGGTTCTCAACGGAGAATCCGGCTTATCTCGTTACCTCGCTGAAATCCGCAAGTTTCCGATGCTGGAGCCGCAGCAGGAATACATGTTTGCGAAGCGCTGGCGCGAACACGACGATCGCGACGCCGCGCATCATCTCGTGACCAGTCATCTAAGACTCGTTGCCAAAATTGCCATGGGTTATCGTGGCTATGGTCTGCCGATTTCCGAAGTGGTGTCCGAGGGCAATGTCGGTCTGATGCAGGCTGTGAAGCGGTTCGAGCCCGAAAAGGGCTTCCGCCTCGCGACCTATGCGATGTGGTGGATCAAGGCCTCGATCCAGGAGTACATCCTGCGCTCGTGGTCGCTGGTGAAGATGGGCACCACCGCCAATCAGAAGAAGCTGTTCTTCAACCTGCGCAAGGCGAAGAGCAAGATCTCGGCGCTGGACGAGGGTGATATGCACCCCGACCAGGTCAAGCTGATCGCCAAACGGCTCGGCGTCACCGAACAGGACGTGGTCGATATGAACCGCCGGCTCGGCGGCGACGCATCGCTCAACGCCCCGATCCGCGACGACGGCGAGCCCGGCGAATGGCAGGACTGGCTGGTCGATCACTCGCCGAACCAGGAAGCCATCATGGCCGAGCACGAAGAGCTCGACCATCGCCGCGCCGCGCTGACCGGCGCGATCGGCGTGCTCAACCCGCGCGAACGTCGCATCTTCGAAGCGCGACGGCTTGCCGACGAGCCGATGACGCTGGAAGATCTGGCGGCCGAATTCGGCGTGTCGCGCGAACGCGTGCGACAGATCGAGGTCCGCGCCTTCGAGAAGGTGCAGTCCGCAGTCAAGGGAACCATTGCGCGGCAAGAAGAAGCCGCGTTGCAGGCCGCGCTCTAACCTCCGCCGCGGCGCCTGCAGTAGAAGAGCCCCGCCGAGCGATCGGCGGGGCTTTTACTTTATGGGCGTTTACTTTACGGACGTTGCGCAAAGCGGCGCCCCTCTCCCCGTCATGGCCGGGCTTGTCCCGGCCATCCACGCCCACCAGTGATGCGTTGCCTGTTTCCGTGGGTGGCCGGGACAAGCCCGGCCATGACGTAGTGAGCTCACTGCCAATCACTTAGCGCCCCACGAAAAAGGGCAGCCTCGCGGCCGCCTGTAGAGTGACAATTACGATGGCCGGTCGGCGACAACTAGGATGGCCGGTTTTGGCGGTCGCCTCTGAAGCGATTTGAGGGTGCAAGGAGTTGAGCAACGACGCAAGATCTAATTGGCGCGATTGCGACGATTAGATCGTTTTGGTTACAGGCTTTTGCTTTGAGTTTTCCGAGGCCTTCCGATCGGTCATTCGCGTGACTGCGGCCTTGCGACGATAACTGTCGGTGTTCATTTCCAGAATGACGGCGTGGTGCACGAGGCGGTCGATGGCGGCCACGGTCATTGCCTTGTCGGGGAAGATTTCCTCCCAGCCCCCGAATGGCTGATTAGCTGTAATGAGCAAGCTGCGACGCTCGTAACGGGCGGAGATGAGTTCGAAGAGCACGCTGGTTTCGGCCTGATCCTTGCGGACGTAAGAGAGGTCATCGAGGATGAGCAGGTCGTATTTGTCGAGCTTTTCCATGACGTTTTGCAGCGTTAGATCGCGGCGAGCGGCCTGAAGTCGTTGCACCATGTCGGTCGTGCGGGTGAACAGAACACGATAGCCGTTTTCGATGAGAGCCTGGCCGAGAGCTGCGCCGAGATGCGACTTGCCAACGCCTGGCGGGCCAAAGGCCAATAGATTGGCGCCTTTGTCGAGCCAAGAACCGCCGGCCGCGAGCGCGGTGATCTGGCTCTTGTTGATCATCGGGACGGCGGCGAAGTCGAAGGTGGCGAAGCTCTTCCCCGCCGGCAGGTGAGCGTCCTGCATGTTGCGCTGGATTCGACGTTGATAGCGTTCGGCAAGCTCGTGCTCGAGCAAGGCCGCAAGATAGCGAGCGGCCGGCCAGCCTTCGCGGTCTGAACGCTCGGCGAGGTCCGCCCACATTTGGCCGATGGTCGGCAGCCGCAGGGAGGTCAGCAGCATCGGCAGGCGAGCGAGATCGACCGTGATGGGCGCTGGTGTGTTGTCGCGCGTCAGCATGACGACACCTCGCCGTGGACGCTGGACAGCAGCACGTCGTAGATCAACGCGGCCGGCATCGTGACGGCCACCGTGGGCAATGCCGCCCCGCCGTTTTGAGCCGCGGCATCGCGGCTGAACACAGCCCGCAGGGCGTTGGGATCCGGCAGGTGGCCGAGATCGAGCACGCTGTCGATATGCGCGGCGAGTTCTGCTTCGCAACCGCTGCAATAGGCGATGTCGAGCAACGCCACCATGGTGCGACAAGCCCGGTCGATCGGGCCTCGCTCGACCAGCGTGTCCCAGGCCCGGCGGAACGCCGGCCGCGGGAACAGCGCGTCACGCCATACCAGGTTGCGCAAGGCCTGGGGTTTGCGCCGAAGGCTCGGCAGCACGTGCCGGTAGTCGGCGACGTGTCCGCGTTGGGCCCCCCGCGGCACCCGGCCGCGCGGCAGCACGAGCACCTGCGTCGAGCCGAGGAAGCAGTCGAGCCGATCGTCGTAGAGGTGCACCTTGAGGCGATGGCCGATCAAACGCGACGGCACCGTGTAGAACACCTTGCGCAGACAGAACATGCTGGAGGACGTGACCACCACGGCAGCCTCGCTGAAGTCCGTGGTGCGGCGCGGCGGCAGCGCCCGCAGGGCGGCGCGGTCGGCTGCGAAGGCCTGGTCGCGGGCGGCATTGCGTTGGCCGACGATGTCGTCGGTGAATGCCTGATAGGCCACCCGAGTATCGAAGTCACGGCTACCGCGCAGCGTCAGCGCCTGATCGAGCGCCTTCTTGAGGTGGCGATTCGGGCTTTCGATCGAGCCGTTCTCATGACTGACACCGCGATTGTTGCGGGTCGCCGCCATGCCGTAATGGTCACAAAGTTCACGATAGGCGCGCGTGAAGTCCTCCTCCTCCGAGAGGTTCTTGAACGCAGCCGAGAGGCTGTCGGTGCGATGCTCGCGCGGGGCCCCCCCGAGCAGCCAGAGCGCGTTCTGGAGCCCCTCGGCAAGCGCCGAGAAGCTTTCCCCGCCCTCGACCACGCGGGCGTACTCCCACTGCGAATGGGCCAGCGCGAAGTGATAGAAGCGATGCGGAAAGGCGAGCCCAACCATCGTCACACCAAGCTCGCCCGCATCGGTGAAGTCGGAAAGGCCCTGCGCACCGGGCGGATGCTCCTGACGGAAGATGACGTCGCGCTCGGGGCCGGCGAGTGCGCTCCACCGCCGCATGTGGCGCTGCAGGGTTCGCAAATGGCTGTCGGGAAAGCGGCCGGGATGACGCCGCTGCAGCTCGCGCAAAATGGTGATGGCCTGCAGCGACGGCATCGATTGCAGCAGCGGCACGATATCGGCTTCCCAAACGCCGTCGAACGGGTTGGGACGGGTCCGATAACCTCGGGGTGTCTTGCGCTGCGATGGCAAGGTTGGATCGCGATCGATCCGACGAGCCGAGCGTTCGCTGATTCCCGCTTTGGCGGCGGCAGTGTGCTGAGGATGGGTTCGACGATGGTCCATGTACGTTCTCACCTGGTGGTCGTTGAGGTGGCTGCCTGGCACGAACGGCCCTTTCCATTGAGGAAAGAACCGCTTGCACCACCTCAGAAACGACCGCCAGTGACGTCAAATGACCCCACAAAACGGCGCAGCCGGTGTGGCCGGACTCTGGTCGGGCTACGCCCTCCCGCCGTCCGGCCACACCGGCCAAGCTAGTTGTCGTCCGCCGGCCAAGATAATTGTCGTCACACAGCCGCCCTCATCCGAACACTGATGTCGCTTGCGCTTACTCCGCCGCGAGCTTGGCTTCCGGCTGGGCGGCGCGGACTTCGGCGTCGACCTGGGCTTCGAACTGGGTGAAGTTCTTCTGGAACATCGCGACCAGTTTACGCGCGGTGGTGTCGAAGGCGGCCTTGTCGGCCCAGGTCTTCACCGGATCGAGGATCTCGCTCGGCACGCCCGGCAGCGGTCGGGACCGATCAGTACAATACGTGCCGACGATTGTTAGCGGTGCGTAAACCGGCAACCATCTGGCATCAAAAATCCGCCCAGTTCGGCAATATCTCCCCTGCCGAAAACAAAGCGGGCGGCCTTGCGACCGCCCTATAGACTCATCCTAGATCGAAATTTGGCTTATGTTTGGGACGAACGGAAGAGACGTTGACGTCTAGATAAATAGAGCCAGCTGTCGTTCTCCTGTTTCATCCTTCCGTTTGAAGTAAACGCGCCCACCGCTCTTATGCTCTTCAACAGCCGCAGCGTACAGCATAAGAGCGTTTTTCACTACTTCGGTAAGTGAGCCGGCGTGAGTATCGCGCTGAAGTTCCTGAAGCCGGTTCGTCAACGAATCCGGAATGTAAAGGTGAAGGCGGTTTCCAGCTTCCAGGCTCTTCGGCCGACCACGTGCTCGCCGCTCGCCGCTCGCCGCAGCATCGCTTCCTCCGATGATTGTCATTGTCAGCTCTCTTGTGTTTCATCTATGAGGGCCCTCAGGCCCAATTAAGCCATCATTAAATGGGCTAAAAATATGCACGTGTCAATTGGAACCCCAGAAAACACCTAATAAATATTAAAAAACCCATTTTTTGGGTTGAAAATTCATTTTTGGCGTATTAACTTTGCCGAGGGTTCCGATGGACGGAACCCGCCTTGACGCAGGAACTTCTCATGCTGCGTCCATTGAGAACCAACACCAAAAGGAGAGCCAGATGATCAACGTTACTCACGGTCTTATCGGCGCCGGTGACGCGATCGCGCTCGTTGCGATCTCGACGGTTAAGACCCCGACCCACCCCCGGGGATAGTAGAGGGGTTCGAAGAGGGAGGCCTCAATGGCCACTTCGGACGACGGCGAGGAACACCTTCTCGTCGAAGCCGCCTATCGGGAATGCCCGACGGCAAGCGAGAGGGAAGCCTCGGACAAGAGAGACGACGCGGACGGCAACGCCCACGACGAAGATATCCCCCAAATTAATCCGGCAGTACTAATAGGCGTACCACCTCTGCCGGGCCTTGACGCAATCGAGGTCGTTTTGATCCAGCCTGCCCCTATCTGGGCTCGTTGGTCCGAGGGATTGATGATTCACGTTGTGGGCAGCGGTATCGTCGCCGTATTTGCCTTCGTCATGGGTCTGATGTTCGCGGGCACGACGAACAAGGCTGAAGGAGCCTCAGCGCAGCCGCTTAGCTGTGTTGTAGCACCGGTGTCGGCGCCGGGAAAAAAGACCGAATAGCATTCTCACGCTTGGCGCGGCGAGAAACCAAAACCCCCACGAGTTCGTGGGGTTTTTCTTTTCTCCAGGAAATTTGCCTCCGGCTAGCCATGAAAAAGGGGCGGCCTCGCGGCCGCCCTCATCCGAACAGTGATGTCGCTTGCGCTTACTCGGCGGCCAGCTTGGCTTCCGGCTGGGCGGCGCGGACTTCGGCGTCGACCTGGGCTTCGAACTGAGTGAAGTTCTTCTGGAACATCGCGACCAGCTTGCGCGCGGTGGTGTCGAAGGCGGCCTTGTCGGCCCAGGTCTTGACGGGATCGAGGATCTCGCTCGGCACGCCCGGCAGCGCGGTCGGAACCGCGAAGCCGAAATACGGGTCGGTCTTGAACTCGACGTTGCGCAACGAGCCGTCCAGCGCCGCGGTCAGCAACGCACGCGTCACCTTGATCGGCATGCGATGGCCGGTGCCGTACATGCCGCCGGTCCAGCCGGTGTTGACCAGCCAGCAGTCGACGCCGTGCTTGGCGATCAGCTCGCGCAGCATGTTGCCGTACACCGACGGATCGCGCGGCAGGAACGGCGAGCCGAAGCAGGTGGAGAACACCGGGGTCGGCTCGGTGACGCCGCGCTCGGTGCCGGCGACCTTGGCGGTGTAGCCGGACAGGAAGTGATACATCGCCTGCGCCGGCGAGAGCTTGGCGATCGGCGGCATCACGCCGAAGGCGTCGGCCGCCAGCATCACCACGTTCTTCGGCTGACCGGCGCGGCCGGTCGGCGAAGCGTTGGGGATCGATTCCAACGGATAGGCCGAGCGGGTGTTCTCGGTCTTGGAGCCGTCGTTGAAATCCGGCTTGCGGGTGATCGGATCCAGCACGCAGTTTTCCAAGATCGCGCCGAAGCGGTTGGAGGCCGCGAAGATTTCCGGCTCGGCTTCCGCCGACAGCTTGATGCACTTGGCGTAGCAGCCGCCTTCGAAGTTGAACACGCCGTCCTTGCCCCAGCCGTGTTCGTCATCGCCGATCAGCGTGCGGTTGGGATCGGCCGACAGCGTGGTCTTGCCGGTGCCGGACAGGCCGAAGAAGATCGCGGTGTCGCCGTCCGGGCCGACATTGGCCGAGCAGTGCATCGGCAGCACGCCCTTGTCGGGCAGGTAGTAGTTCAGCGTGGTGAACACGCTCTTCTTCATCTCGCCGGCGTATTGCGTGCCGCCGATCAGCACGATCTTGCGGGTGAAGTCGATCGCGACGACGTTTTCGGATTTGCAGCCGTGGCGCGCAGGATCGGCGCGGAAGCTGGCCAAATCGATGATGGTGAGTTCGGGCACGAAGCTGGCGAGCTCGGCGGTCTCCGGGCGACGCAGCAGCGTGCGGATGAACAGCGAGTGCCAGGCCATTTCGGTGAACACCCGGGTCTTGATCTGGAAGCTCGGATCGGCGCCGCCGTAAAGGTCCTGGGCGAACAGCGACATGCCTTCGGCGTGCTTCAGGAAGTCCTGATACAAATTCTCGAACTGCTCGGCGGTGATCGACTGATTGCCGCCCCACCACATGGTGTTTTCGGTGTTGGCGTCGCGGACCGTGTACTTGTCCTTGGGGCTGCGGCCGGTAAAGATACCAGTATCGACGCACAATGAGCCGTCGCCGGACAACACCCCTTCGCCCGCGCGCAGCGCGTCCTCGTAGAGGTGCGGCGCAGTGAGATTCCACTTCACGCCTTTGAGGTTTTTTAAGCCGAATTTGTCGGCGCCGTAGGCACCGTTGCGAACGCCCGTCTCTTGCACGAAAAATCCTCCTCGAACCCGCGTATCTCGATTGCGCAGATTGCGCCAAAAACGCGCGTTGACCGCGGTAACCGGCAATATACCGCCCGACTCCGGTCGCGAACTAATAGTGTCGAACGCCCGGTTTGCCAACCCGCCCGCGCAACATTGTTCTAATTGTGTAGGCTGTTTTGACGTGGATCAAGCATTACTGCGGCGCGCTTGGTCGGCGAGTTGCTTTAGAAGACTTCGCAACGCAGCAGCGGTCAGCGTGCGCTGCGGCAAGGCCAGTCGCAAAGTCGTTGATCCGTCGCTGAGATCGAGTCCGTCGGGATCGCAACCGGTGCAGCGCCACGTGGCGTCGGCATCGCGCGCACCTAGTAATTGCGTCGCGTACAGTTTCATCGTGCCGAGATGATCTGCATTCAGATGGGCAATTATGCCTTGCTCCTCTGCAAGAAACGCATGGGCGTCGGTGAGGTCGGTGAGCAACTGCTGCGGCTTCAGATCGACGATGCGGCCGAACCCGGCGACCAGATGGGCGCCGCTCGGCCGGATCACGAAAAACGAAAAATCCCCGAAGTCGACGAATTGTTCGGCCGAGGGATGGGCGTTGAGATAACGGCGGCGCAGCGTCGGCAGCTCCTCGCTGGTCGCCGGTTGCGCAGTTCCCGACAACATGATGCG
Source organism: Rhodopseudomonas palustris BisB18 (assembly GCF_000013745.1). Taxonomy (GTDB): domain Bacteria; phylum Pseudomonadota; class Alphaproteobacteria; order Rhizobiales; family Xanthobacteraceae; genus Rhodopseudomonas_A; species Rhodopseudomonas_A palustris_F. Next base: position 650,179 of record NC_007925.1, on the reverse strand, counting down.
GGCGCCCTCCAGCGGATCGCCCGGGGCGCGTTCGTCCAGCATCAGCGACACCCGCGGGTCGGCCAGCAGATTCTGGGTGTGCAGCGCCAGCCGCGAAATCAGCAGGATGGGTGAGCCATCCCAGTGGCTTGCCAGGTTGACCAGCGAGCAATACGGCGCGCCGCTGCCGACCGCGAGGGTCGCCAGCGCGCCCTGCCGGCTGCGGCGCAGCAGCGAACGAGCCAGTTCGGAAGCGCTGAAATGCGGCGTCGGTTGCATCTGAATTTCCACCATCTCATTGCGAATCGAGCCTTATTTTGGCTCATCCGATAGCTATATGGGGACCGGAACCCGCCGCCGATTGACACTATTTCGGGAACTTGGTCACACTTCAGCCCCGCTTGCATCGTCGTTGGCCGAGTTCAAAGGCCAGTCAAATACGGGACCTCGCCCGTAGCCCTCCGTTTCGGAAAGCAGGCTCATGCCCACAATCGCTTTGGTCGACGACGACCGCAACATTCTGACCTCGGTCTCGATCGCGCTGGAAGCCGAAGGCTACCGCATCATGACCTACACCGACGGCGCCTCGGCGCTGGACGGTTTCCGCACCTCGCCGCCCGACCTTGCCATCCTCGACATCAAGATGCCGCGGATGGACGGCATGGAGACGCTGCGACGGCTGCGGCAGAAATCCGACCTGCCGGTGATCTTCCTGACTTCGAAGGACGAAGAGATCGACGAATTGTTCGGGCTCAAAATGGGCGCCGACGATTTCATCCGCAAGCCGTTCTCGCAGCGGCTGTTGGTGGAGCGGGTCAAGGCGGTGCTGCGCCGCGCCGCGCCGAAGGATCCCGCCGCGGTGCCGAAGGAAACCGACGCCAAGGCGCTGGATCGCGGGCTGCTGCGGATGGATCCGGAACGCCACACCTGCACCTGGAAGAACGAGCCGGTGACGCTCACCGTGACCGAGTTCCTGATCCTGCAGGCGCTGGCGACAAGGCCCGGTGTGGTGAAAAGCCGCAACGCGCTGATGGACGCCGCCTATGACGATCAGGTCTATGTCGACGATCGCACCATCGACAGCCACATCAAGCGGCTGCGCAAGAAGTTCAAAGTGGTCGACGACGATTTCGAAATGATCGAAACGCTGTACGGCGTCGGCTACCGGTTCAAGGAAACCTGAGCCGCGCCCTGCTGCGCATGCTGCCGGCGCGCTTAATGACTGACGGCGCGCCGCGCCTGGAGTAGGATGCGGCGCCGGCGAGCTTCGCAGGATTATCCGAAACAACCTGGCGGTTTTGGCCATTGCTCGATCGCACGCAGCCTGATCCCAACGACCCGACCGAAGCCGCCGCGCCGACGGCTTCGGCTGACGATGCAGCCGACCGCGACAGCGGACTGGTGTGGCCGCGGCCGATGGCCTGGCTGCGCCGCGCCGGACAGTTCTTCCTCGCGCTCAGCTTCTCCAGCCTCACCCGCCGCATCGTCTCGCTCAACCTCGCCGGCCTGGTGCTGTTGGTGGCGAGCATCCTCTATCTCTCGCAGTTCCGCGCCGGCCTGATCGACGCCCGCGCGCAGAGCCTGCTGGTGCAGGCCGAGATCATCGCCGGCGCGATCGCGGCCTCCGCCACCGTCGAAACCAACACCATCACCATCGATCCCGACCGGCTGCTCGACCTCAAGCCCGGCGAGACCTTCGGTCCGCCTGACGAACTATCCGGCTTGGATTTTCCGATCAATCCGGAGCGCGTGGCGCCGGTGCTGCGGCGGCTGATCTCGCCGACCAAGACGCGGGCGCGGATCTATGACCGCGATGGCGTGCTGATCCTCGACAGCCGCAGCCTGTACGGCCGCGGCGACGTGCTGCGTTTCGAGCTGCCGCCGCCGACCACCGAGAAGCCCGGCGTCGCCGAACGCACCATGATCGCGATCCGCACTTGGCTCAACCGCGGCGATCTGCCGCTGTATCGCGAACTCGGGCCGGAGAACGGCAACGGCTATCAGGAGGTGGTGCAGTCGCTCGACGGCCAGAAGAGCAGCATGGTGCGGATCAACGACCGCGGCGAAGTGATCGTCTCGGTGGCGGTGCCGGTGCAGCGGTTTCGCGCGGTGCACGGCGCCTTGATGCTGTCGACGCAAGGCGACGACATCGACCAGATGGTCACCGCCGAGCGGCTCGCCATTCTGAAAGTCGGCGGCGTCGCCTCCTTGGTGATGATGGTGCTGTCGCTGCTATTGGCCTCGACCATCGCCGGCCCGGTGCGAAGGCTCGCCGACAGCGCCGAACGGGTGCGCCGCCGCATCCGCACAAGGGTCGAGATTCCCGATTTCACCGGGCGGCGCGACGAGATCGGGCATCTGTCCGGCGCGCTGCGCGACATGACCGAGGCGCTGTACAACCGCATCGAGGCGATCGAGCGCTTCGCCGCCGACGTCTCCCACGAATTGAAGAATCCTTTGACCTCGCTCCGCTCGGCGGTGGAAACCCTGCCGCTGGCCAAGAACGAGAAGAGCCGCTCGCGGCTGCTCGAGGTGATCGAACACGACGTCAAGCGGCTCGACCGGCTGATCTCCGACATTTCCGACGCCAGCCGGCTCGACGCCGAATTGCAGCGTCAGGATGTCGCGCCGGTCGATCTGCGGCGGCTGCTCGCCACCCTCACCTCGGTCGCCAACGAAACCAAGCTCGGCACCAATGTCGGCGTCGAGGTTCGCTTCGAAGGCGCCGGCAACGACGCCTTCTGGGTGCCGGGGCATGATTCCCGGCTCGGCCAGGTGATTTCCAACCTGCTGGTCAACGCGCAATCGTTCTCCAGCGCCGGCGGCAAGGTGCGGATCGTGTGCCGCCGCCGCAAGACCGAGATCGAGATCGTGGTCGACGACGACGGCCCCGGGATTCGCGACGACGCGCTGGAGAAGATCTTCGAGCGCTTCTACACCGACCGGCCGCATCAGGGTTTTGGGCAGAATTCCGGGCTCGGCTTGTCGATTTCCAAGCAGATCGTCGAGGCCCATGGCGGCAAGATCTGGGCGGAGAACCGCCCCGGCCCGGTCGACGCCGATGGCGAGCCGAGCTTTGCCGGCGCCCGCTTCGTGGTGAGGTTGCCCGCGACATGACCGAGCCCGCTGCGTCCAGTTCTGGTTCAGGCACCGTTCATGCCTCGGCGGTGAAAGTCGGCGACCGCGCGGTGCTGATCCGCGGCCCCTCCGGCGCCGGTAAGTCGCGGCTCGCCTTCGACCTGATGCTGGCCGGACGGGCCGGGATGATCCCGGCCGCGATGTTGATCGGCGACGACCGGGTGCATCTCGAACGCCGTGCCGACGGTCTGGTGGTGCGGGCCGCGGCGGCGATCGCCGGGCTGATCGAGATCCGCGGCCTCGGTCTGCGGCGCTGCGACTTTGTCGCCGAAGCCGTGGTCGGCCTGGTGGTCGATCTGGCCGCAGGCGACGCCGAACGGCTGCCGCAGCCCGCGGCGTTGCGGACAACCATCAACGGCGTCGAATTGCCGCGCATCCCGGTTGGTGAAAGTTACGAACCGCTACCTCTGGTAGTGGCCGCATTCACCACATTGGAAGGTTCAGGGCTTACAACGGATGAGGGAGATTGTTCGAAGCGATTTGATAACCATATAATCCCCACTATCGTCACCAAATGACCGACGCCGCTCCCGTTTCAAAGGTAATTTGAGGGAGAAATAGCCCAGACCCCTTGCGTGGGGGCTCTGGATGGTCAAAGTGACCCGTTCGCGCGGTGCGCCAAAGGCACCCGCGAGGAGTTTCCGATGATTGGTCTGGTACTTGTGACCCATGGGCGCCTTGCCGACGAGTTCAAGGCGGCGCTGGAACACGTGATGGGGCCGCAAAAGCAAATTGAAGCCGTCACGATCGGCGCCGAAGACGATGCCGATCTGTGTCGCAGCGACATTATCGAAGCGGTGAATCGCGTCGATAGTGGCGATGGGGTTGCGATTCTGACCGACATGTTCGGCGGCACGCCGTCCAATCTGGCGATCTCCTGCATGAGCCGCCCCAAGGTCGAGGTGCTGGCCGGCATCAATCTGCCGATGCTGGTGAAGCTCGCCAAGGTCCGCGAAGAACGGCCGTTGCCGGACGCGATTGCGCTGGCGCAGGAAGCCGGCCGCAAATACGTCACCATCGCCAGCCGGGTGCTCGCCGGCAAATGACCGCGGACACCGACAACGCTCCGTCGACCGGCGCGGCGAATCCGGACGCGGGCGCCTCCAGCGATCCGGTCTCCGTTGAAATTCCCATCGTCAACAAGCGCGGCCTGCACGCGCGCGCCTCGGCGAAATTCGTCCAGATGGTCGAGCGCTTCAACGCCGAGGTCTGGGTCACCCGCAACGGCGAGACCGTCGGCGGCACCTCGATCATGGGGCTGATGATGCTGTCGGCCGGAATCGGCACCAGCGTCACGGTGTCGGCGGTCGGCCCGCAGGCCAAGGAAGCGGTCGACGCGCTGGCCGGCCTGCTCGCCAGCAAATTCGGCGAAGAAGACTAAGCAAACACCAAGGGCGTCATCTTGCGTCTGCTCGCCCCGTTTAATCCCGAGCCTGACTGAAAATCCCACCCGTTTCCACGCGGCGTGCGTATCGAAAATTCGCGCACCTCTCCGCGTCATGGCCGGGCTTGTCCCGGCCATCCACGCCCACAAGCGACGCCGTGCCAATTTCCGTGGATGGCCGGGACAAGCCCGGCCATGACGTGTTGAGCGAGGTGCCCGATCGCATTCGCGGCCCCGAGGGTCTTACTTCCCCCCGAGCGGCACCGGCAGCGCCGGCGGCGGCACCGGCGGCCACACCATCATGAACACGTCGCGCACGCTGTCGCCGGCAAAGCCGAACAGCGGCCGCGACAACCGCACCTCGGAGCGCGAAATCTCGCTTTGCCCCGCGACGATCTGGTCGGCGACGGCAATACAGCCGGCGTCCTCCGCGGGGCACACCAGCACGGCGCCGTGGGCCTGCGCCGCGGCCTTCAACGTCGCGACATCGGCATTTTCGAACGACCGCGCGCGGGTCTGCAGATAGTACGCGGTGTTGGCCGGCAGCACGGTGGTGCCGGCGACCAGCGGGATCGGCAGCGCGCTGCGTTGCCGCCACTGCTGCTCGATCTTCTCCGCCAGCAGCGAGGCGTATTCGAACGAGCCGGGCGGGCTGTTGAGATGGATCGTTAGCGCCACCACCGGCGCCAGCGCCAGCATCGCCAGCGTGCCGATCGCGGTGCCGGCGACCAGCCGTTCCAGCGCCACACGGCCGACCGCGATCAACGGCGAGCCCAGCGCCACGATCGGCAGCAGCGTCCAGGCCGGCATGGTCCACAGCGGCACGATCCGCAGCCCCATCATCAAGGCAAACGGCGCCGGCACCACGATCAGCAAAAGCTGGATCACCAGGATCAACCTCCGGCTGGGATCTTTTGGCGCGACCACATCCAGCAACGCCTCCGGCGTCGGCCGCAGCAGCAGAATCGCCACGATCAGCGGCACCGCCACATAGCCGACGCAGCCGGCCAGATAGCCGGCGGTCGCCGCCAGGTTCTCCGAGAAGCTCGGCGCGCTGTGCGCCGCGGCGTAGGCAAACGTCGGGAAGTGATGCTGCACCAGCCAGGCCAGATGCGGGGCGATCACCACGAGCCCGACGCCGGCCATGATCCACGGCGCCTTGGAGCGGAAGAACGACACCCGGCGCGAATCGATCAGCGCCGCCAGGCCGAGGCCTGCGATCAGCACGATCGACCAGTACTTGCCGAGCATTGCCGCGCCTGCGCCGAGCCCCGCCAGCGCCGCCCATAGCGCGTTGCGCCGCTCATAGGCGCGCAGGAAGCAATGGATGGTCACAGCCCACAGCGGCAGCAGCACCGCGTTGGCGTTGTATTTCAGCGCGATGAAGTTGAAGAACGGGATCAGCATCAGCAGCGCCAGACCGAACACGGTCTTTTCCGCCGGCAGATAGCGCCGCATGGTGCGGAACGCGATGTACAGCGTCAGAGCAATATTGACCGTCGCCAACAGGTGGAAGCTGAGGTCGGTGGCCGGAAACACCGACAACCACGCCTTCGCCACCGCGGCGCTGAACGGCGGGTGCTTGTCGTAGCCGAACGCCAGGTCGCGCGACCAGCCGTACAGTTCGGTGACGTCGGCATGCAGGTCGCGCGGCATCGTGGCGAGCGCCCGGTAGCCGGTCCAGATCGCCGCATAGGCCGCCAGGGTCCAGATCACCGCGCGGTTTTGCCGCCGCGAATCAAGCAGCGCGTCGATCCAGCGCGTAAACGGCGCGACCACAAGGCGGGAGAACATCGGGCTCATTGTCACACTGAACTTTCGGGGGAGAGCCGCCGGAGATGATATCGTTGGGGTTCGGCCGTCAAGCGCCGGCGTTTGGGCCCTTCCCGGCCGCGGCGGCGCCGATTGTCTTGCCGCTTTCGGGCCCGAATGCTATCCCGCGCCTTATGACAACTGTCCCGATTTCGAACATCCGCAACTTCTCCATCGTCGCCCATATCGACCATGGCAAGTCGACGCTGGCCGACCGGCTGATCCAGACCACCGGGGGGCTGCAGGCGCGCGAGATGAAGGAGCAGGTGCTCGATTCGATGGATATCGAACGCGAGCGCGGCATCACCATCAAGGCGCAGACCGTCCGGCTGAACTATCACGCCCAAGACGGCCGCGACTACATCTTCAACCTGATGGACACCCCCGGCCACGTCGACTTCGCCTATGAGGTGTCGCGCTCGCTGGCGGCCTGCGAGGGCTCGCTGCTGGTGGTCGACGCCTCGCAGGGCGTCGAGGCGCAGACCCTCGCCAACGTCTATCACGCGCTCGACGCCGGCCACGAGATCGTCCCGGTGCTCAACAAGGTCGATCTGCCGGCCGCGGAACCCGAACAGGTGCGCCAGCAGATCGAGGACGTGATCGGCATCGACGCCTCCGAGGCGGTGATGATTTCGGCGAAAACCGGGCTCGGCATCGACCTGGTGCTGGAGGCCATCGTGCACCGGCTGCCGCCGCCGCAAGGCGACCGCGAGGCGCCGCTGAAGGCGCTGTTGGTCGATAGCTGGTACGACGTCTATCTCGGCGTGGTGGTGCTGGTTCGCGTCGTCGACGGCGTGATGAAGAAGGGCCAGCGAATCCGGATGATGGGCACCAACGCCGCCTATGATCTGGAGCGGGTCGGCTTCTTCACCCCGAAGATGACGCAAGTCGACGAACTCGGCCCCGGCGAGATCGGCTTCATCACCGCCGGCATCAAGGAAGTCGCCGACACCCGCGTCGGCGACACCATCACCGACGACAAGAAGCCGGTCACCGAAATGCTGCCGGGCTTCAAGCCGGCCGTGCCGGTGGTGTTCTGCGGCCTGTTCCCGGTCGACGCCGACGACTTCGAGACGCTGCGCGCCGCGATGGGCAAGCTCAGGCTCAACGATGCCAGCTTCTCCTTCGAGATGGAAACCTCCGCCGCACTCGGCTTCGGCTTCCGCTGCGGCTTCTTAGGCTTGCTGCATCTGGAGATCATCCAGGAGCGGCTGTCGCGCGAGTTCGACCTCAACCTGATCGCGACCGCGCCGAGCGTGATCTACAAAATGCATCTCACCGACGGCACCGAGCTTGAGATCCACAACCCGATCGACATGCCGGACGTGGTGAAGATCGCCGAAATCCAGGAGCCGTGGATCGAAGCCACCATCCTCACGCCCGACGAATATCTCGGCTCGGTGCTGAAGCTGTGCCAGGACCGCCGCGGCACCCAGAAGGAGCTGACTTACGTCGGCTCCCGCGCCATGGTGAAGTACAACCTGCCGCTCAACGAGGTGGTGTTCGATTTCTACGACCGCTTGAAGAGCGTCTCGAAGGGCTACGCCTCGTTCGACTATCACCTCACCGACTACCAGCCGGCGGATCTCGTCAAGATGCAGATCCTGGTCAATGCCGAGCCGGTCGACGCGCTGTCGATGCTGGTGCACAGGACCCGCGCCGAAGGCCGCGGCCGCGCCATGGTCGAGAAGATGAAGGAACTGATCCCGCCGCACATGTTCGTGATCCCGATCCAGGCGGCGATCGGCGGCAAGATCATCGCCCGCGAAACCGTCCGCGCCTTGCGCAAAGACGTCACCGCCAAATGCTACGGCGGCGACATCACAAGAAAGCGCAAACTTCTGGAGAAGCAGAAGGAAGGCAAGAAGAAGATGCGGCAGTTCGGCAAGGTCGACATCCCGCAGGAGGCGTTCATCGCCGCGCTGAAGGTGGATAGTTGAGCTATTAGGAGTAGCCCGGATGAGCGAAGCGATATCCGGGGCTTCATATCACGCCGCGCCTTCCCCGGATTTCGCTACGCTCATCCGGGCTACGAGGCTTTCGCGGAGGTCACATTGGTCGCGCGCAAACCTTTGACCTTCACGAAGCACGCCCGCGACGCTGTCCTTGAGCGAACGCTCGATCTGGACTGGATTGAGAAGACCGTTTGGGAGCCGGCATGGTCCCACCCCGATCCGACCTGGCCGGGTGTCGAACGCCGATTTCGCGCGATTCCCGAGTTTGGCGGCCGTATTCTTCGCGTGGCATGCTTGGAAAATGCCGATGAAGTGCGTATCTTGACGGTATTCTTCGATCGAGATGCACGAGCCCCGACATGAGCCCGATCGTCAAATATCAGGCCGAGGACAACGCCGCCTATATCCGCTTGTCCAGCGGCAACGTGCTTGAAAGTGCCGAGGTCGCACCGAACGTCATCTTCGACTACGACGCCGAGGGCCGTATCGTCGGAATCGAATTGCTGGACGCCAGGGCGCAATTGTCCGCCGAGTTGTTGTCGAGCGCCGCTTGAGCAAGCAAGAAGTCGCCCGGATGAGCGAAGCGACATCCGGGATTCTCATATCGCAGTGCCGACCCGAATATCGCTTCGCTCATTCGGGCTACGAATTTCATTGACCAAAGCGCCGCACGTTTCGCCGTCATCCTGACGAACCGCGCGTCTTCGCCCGGTATCTCGAAGGATGGCGGCAACAAGCCTGCGGCCCATCCTTCGAGACGCGCGCCCTTTGGGCGTGCTCCTCAGGATGACGCGCCCCGGTTGCGGATTCATATCGGCTCTTGTCGATAGCTGCGCGCTTCCTTGCTATAAGCGTGTTTTTCAATCGGCGCGCGAGGCGGAAGCCATGACCGATATCACCTACGATCCGGAAGCCGAGGCGGTGTATATCACCATCGGCAATGGCGACTTCGACCATACCGAAAAGGCCGGGTCGTTCATCTACGACGTCGATGCGCAGGGCCGCGTACTGGGCATTGAGATCTTGTTTGTAAGCACAGTTCTTGCCCCGGGCGATTGGCAGAAGGCGCGGCTGCCCGGCGAAGCGCGTTTCAATGCGGCCGAATAGCAAGCACGTAGCACAACAGCGCGGCGTATTGCGACGCGACTAACCGGCAAGGCCGGCCGTTGATCGCACCTTCGTAACATGTTACGCTCTTGCCATGCCCACGACGCCGAAAAAGCCTCCTGCAAAGACCCCGCGCGAACGCATGGCGACGCGGCGGCGGCGGCTGCGCGCGCAGGGTCTGCGGCCGGTGCAGCATTGGGTGCCGGATCTGCGCGATCCCAAGGTGGTCGCAGAGATTCGCCGCGAGGGCGCGATGATGGCAAAACATCCGGAGAACGACGCGATCGATGACTGGATCGAACAGGTCTATGATTGGGACGCCTGGAAGTGAGACGCGGCGACGTGGTGCTGGTCGTCGCGCAAGGCGACCTCGGCAAGCCACGTCCAGGAGTTATTGTTCAGGCTGACGAACTCGGCAACACCACGACGTCGATATTGATATGCCCGATGTCGTCCGACCTCAGCGAGTTTCGACGCACTAGGCCGATCGTCGAGCCCTCTGCAGACAACGGCCTGCACGTACGGTCGCAGATCATGGTCGACAAGGTCAACGCGCTGCGCCGCGACCGCATCCGTGGCGTCATCGGTCGGATTGACGCTGACACTGCAGAACATCTCGATCGCGCTCTGCTGGTCGTGCTCGGCCTGGCGCGGTGAGCCGCGTCAATAGCAGGTAGCAATAGCCGAAAAGCCGAATCGACATCCGGGCCGCATCATGCTTGCTGCTGATTGCTCATCAGTCGAATTCAATGAGTCGGGGCCCGAGATGAAAAGAGCCGCTGCCGTCTGGATTGCGACGCTGTTTCTGAGCGCGTCAACGTTCTCTAGCGCCCTTGCCGAGCCGATCGCGCCCGCCGGTAAGCCGATCGGGCAGGATGCGCGGGGCAACGTGATCTATCAGGTCGCCGCCAACGGCATCTCGATCGGCTACAAGCTGATCGGCTCCGGCGCGCCGATGGTCCTGATCATGGGGCTCGGCGGCACCGCGGAGAATTGGCAGCCGCAGATCATCGACGCGCTGTCGCAACACTATCAGCTGATCATGCCGGACAATCGCGGCATGGGCCACTCCAGCGCCAATGCGACCACCTTCAGCTATCCGCTGTTCGCCGCCGACGTGATCGGCCTGCTCGATGCCCTCGGCGTCAAGCAGAGCCATGTGCTGGGCTATTCGATGGGCTCGACGATCACCCAGCAATTGCTGCTGCAATATCCGGAGCGCTTCAACAAGGCGCTGATCCACGCCACCTCGACCGACGGCAGCAACGTCGCCAAGGCGCTGCACGGCCGGGTGCCGGCCGATCCGATCGTGGCGCGGCAGGTCGAGGCCACCACGCATTGGAAGACCCCGCTGGAGCAGCTGCCCGGCATCCACAATCAGGTGATGCTGGTGGTCGGCACCGCCGACGATGTGGTCGGTGACGACAGTTCGAAGACGCTGGCCGCGGCGATCCCCGGCGCCTGGCTGGTGCAATTCAAGGGCGGCACCCATCATCTGATGTACGAGGCGCCGGCCGGCTTCGCCGCGATCGCCCGCACCTTCTTCGACACCGAGGAGAGCGTCACCGAGAAAGCCGCGCGGCCCGATGCATCGGTGGCGCCGCCGACCGCCGCGCGACCGTAGCGGCGCGCCTTACTTCGTTGCGGCCTTCGGCAGCGCTTTACAATTGCTGCCGGCGGTGACGCCGCGGAAACGCGCGTTGATGAACGCCAGGGCGTCGGCGCCGCCCTTGCTCATCGAACCGTCATGGTCGGCGCCGGCGACCGGCAGGTAATCGAGCTGATTGCCGCGCGCGCACAATTGCCGCGCCACGTCGTCGGTGGCCTGCGGCATCACCGTGACGTCGTCCTTGCCCTGCACGATCATGGTCGGCGCCTTGATGCGCAACAGGCCCGGCTCGTTCCGCCGCGCCATGGTCTGGAACGCACGCAGATCGGGCTTGGCGACGAATTGCTCCTTGGCGATCGCGGTCGACCAGTAACCGGTGGTCAGCGCAGCGGTCATGCAGCCCTGCATCAGATCCGGCAGGTGCGACAGCGCGGTCGGCGTCAGGATGCGCTTGAGGTCGATGTTCGGATTGCTGCGGGCGTAGGATTGCAGCGTGTAGAGCACGTAGGGCAGCGACAGCTCGTTGTTGCCCGAGGTCATCACCAGCCTCAAGCGGTCCATGATCTGTGAGCCCGGCGCAAACGCCACGTTGCCGCGCAGCCTGAATTCGGCAACGTAGGACGGCCCGAGCGCCGCCGCGAACAGATCGACCTGGCCGCCTTGCGAATGGCCGAGCACCGCGTAGTCGCGGCCGAGTTTCGGCTCGATCGCGCGGCCGGCGCGCAGCAGGTCGAGCGCGTTGCGGGCGGTCGGCGCGCCTTGCAGGAACGGCTGGTCGCCGGGCACGCCGAGCCCTTCATAATCGGTGGCGACGATGGCGTAGCCGTTCTTCACGAAGCCGTCGAGCAGCGTGCGGATCACCGCGATATAGCCGTGTTCCGGTCCGCTGTCGGTGTCGCGCGAGGGCGCGCAGATCGGCGCCAGCCCGGTGGTGCCATGGGTCCAGACGATCACCGGCCAGCCGCCGCGCGGCGCTTCGCCCGGCGGGATCGACAGCGTGCCCGAGACCGCCACGGTGCCGCCGGCGGCGCCGGTCGAGCGGTACAGAACCAGGCTGTTGGTCGCAGCGCTCGGCAACGCCATGGTGCCCTCGAGCGGGCGGACCCAGATCACCGAGCCGCGCGGACCGGGAGGCAACGGTTGCGGCGGCAAGTAGAACGCATCGCCCGCCGGCCCGACCGGGAGCGAGGCCGCGCCGACCGGAGCGACGACGCAGGCGGCGGCAACGCCGACCAGCGCGACGACGAACTTGCGTAGCAAGACCATGACGTTTCACCTCGTTGGGAGTGCGGAGCAGATCGAGCGGTTGTCGCTCCGCGGCGCGAGCGCTTGCGAGCGGCCGCGGAATCCTGTTGCCGGCGATGAGAGCTCGACCCCGTTGCCGGAGTCGCAGCGCTCGCGGTTTGACTTTCGCCCGCCGCAGCCGCGGTTTGTGGTCCGCCTCACGCCACCTGAATCGACGCGCGATCGGGTGTGGCGAAATCGGCGCCGCTCTGCACGCTGAGCAGGTCGATGATCTCGCTGTTCGGCCGCGCCGCGCTGAACAAGAAGCCCTGCGCCTCGTGGCAGCCCTCGGCGCGCAGCCAGCTCAATTCGGATTCGGTCTCGACGCCCTCGGCGGTGATGGTGACGCCGAGCCCCATGCCGAGGCTGATGATCGAGCGCACGATCGCCTGCAGTTCGCGGTTGGTGCACAGCCCGCGCACGAACGACTGGTCGATCTTGATCTTGTCGAACGGAAAGCTGCGCAAGTAACTCAAGCTCGAATAGCCGGTGCCGAAATCGTCCATCGAGATCCGCACCCCGAGCGCGCGCAGCGCGTGCAGCGTGGCGATCACCTGGCTGCTCTTTTCCAACAGCAGCGTCTCGGTGATCTCGAGTTCGAGCCGCTTCGGCGGCAGCCCGGTCTGCTTCAGCGCGTCCATCACCAGCGACAGCAGGTTGCCGAGCCGGAATTGCAGCGGCGACAGATTGACCGCGACGCGGACGTCGTCCGGCCAGTTCGCCGCGTCCTCGCAAGCGCGTTTCAGCACCTGGGCGCCGAGCGCGTTGATCAGCCCGGTATCTTCCGCCACCGGAATGAACTCCGAAGGCGACACCATGCCGCGTTCCGGATGCGGCCAGCGCACCAGCGCCTCGCAGCCGGTGATGCGGCCGTTGGAGAGCCCGATCAGCGGCTGATAATGCGGCCGCAGCACGTCGTTCTGGATCGCGCCGCGCAGTTCGCTTTCGATCTTGCGGCGGGTCTGGGCGCGGGCGTCCATCCCGGGTTCGAAGAAGCTGAAGGTGCCGCGGGTCTCGGTCTTGGCGCGCGCCAGCGCCATGTCGGCGCTCATCAACAGCTTCTCCGAATCGTCGCCGTCGCCGGGCGCCATCGCGATGCCGATACTGGCGCCGATCACCACCGAATTGCCGTCGAGCAAGAACGGCTCGCCGATCGCGTGCAGCAGCCGCTTGGCCAGCAGCACGACGTCCTCGGGGCGGCTGACGCCGCTCTGCAGGATGGCGAACTCGTCGGAGTTCAGCCGACCGATCACGTCCTCTTCGCGCAAGGTCGAGCGCAGCCGCCGCGCGATGCCGCGCAACAGCTTGTCGCCGACGGCGTGGCCGAGGCTGTCATTGACGCCCTTGAAATTGTCGATGCCGAGGAAATGCACCGCGGCTTTTTCGTTGCCGCGCCGGGTGTGCACCAGCATCTCGTCGAGCCGCTTGCGCAGCGAGTTGCGGTTCGGCAGCCCGGTCAATCCGTCGTGCTGCGCCATGAAGGCGAGCCGCATCTCGGCGCGCTTGCGCTCGGTGATGTCCATCAAGGCCAGCAGCACCGCCGGCTCGCCGCCGTACAGCAGTTGCCGCGAATACACCGCCAGATCGATCAGCGAGCCGTCGGCCTTGACGTGCTTCCAGGTCCGCGCGGCGCGCTCGTCGGTGCTCTGGTCGCCGGTCCACGGCCGCTCGGCTTCGAACGCCTGCAGATTGCGGATCGTCAGCGTGCTGAATTCGGCGGCCGAATAGCCGTAATGCTCGACCGCGGCGTCGTTGACGCCGAGGATGCGCTCATCGGCCAGCGCGCAGACGATCATCGGCACCGGATTGCTGTCGAACAACAGCCGGAACGAGGCCTCGCGCTGCTTCAGCTCGGTGATGTCGATGCGCAAGCCGATGATGCCGCCGTCGGCGGTCATCCGCTCCTCGATCTGGATGCAGCGGCCGTCGGAGATCAGCTGCTCGTGGCGTTCTCCGGGCTGGAACAGCTTGGCCATCCGTTCGGCCATCCATTCCTCTTCATGGCCGAGCGCTTCGGGATAGTCGCCGCGGGCCACGCCGACGCGCAGCGTGTCGATCATCTTGACGCCGGGCTGAAACAGATCCGCGGTGCGATTGTAGATTTCGGCGTATTTCTTGTTCCAGAGAATGTAGCGGCCTTCGGCGTCGAGGAACACGATACCTTGCGGCAGGATGTCGATCGCCTCGCGCAACCGCTCGTGGGATTTCCTGGCTTCGGCGATCGCCGCATCCGCCGCGGCGCGCTTGCGCACCACCTCGCCGATCTCGGCGGCGATGCGCCGGTCCTTGGGCACCGCTTTGGTCTTCGGCTTGGCCGCACCGCGCAACAACGCAGGACGCCGGTGCGCGGCTTGCTGCAGCTGTTTTTTCTTCGGCCGATTTGTCGGCATCGTTGCCCCACTCGCACACTAACGCTCGTTTCTCTCCTAAGTGTCTGAAAAAACTGTATCACCCGCAACCGCCCGGACCGCTCCACCGGCGCTGTGGGCGACAGTGGCCGACCGCCGCCCGTTTGATTGGCGACCGCAGTGCAACCAAGAGGGGGTGGTTTCGGACGTCCGCGGCGGAAACGACAATTTTGAGTTGAGTTCCGGCGACTTCCCGACGTTCCGCTTCAATCGGCGGCTCGTGCGCATCAATTTGCGGCAATCAACACCAGGGTTGCTGTCCGGTTAACGGCGAACGGGTGACGCCGCTCGATCACAGGTTGCGGATCGCCGGCGAGGGTGCCGGCGAGTTCCAGCGCGGGTTTGCTCGCGAGCTGCGCTATAGTGGGAGCGATGATCGCCCGGCTGATTCCCCTGCTGCTGATGCTGCCGCTGACCGTTGTCGCGGCCGGCGTCGCGCTGGCCCAGGACAAGGGCAGCGTCGAGCCAAAACCGCTGCCGCCGCTCAGCAATCCCAACGATCCGACGCTCGCCGCCAAGGAATTGTTCGGCCGCAAGGCCACGCCGGTCGCGGCGCAGCCGGCGCAGGCGATCGGGTTCTACGCCAAGGGTTGCCTCGCCGGCGGCGAGGCGCTGCCGATCAATGGCGAGGCCTGGCAGGTGATGCGGCTGTCGCGCAACCGCAACTTCGCGCATCCGGCGATGGTCGCGCTGTTGAAGCGGCTGGCCTCCAAGGCGCAGCGGGCCGCCGGCTGGCCGGGGCTGCTGATCGGCGACATGTCGCAGCCGCGCGGCGGGCCGATGATCACCGGCCACGCCAGCCATCAGGTCGGGCTCGACGCCGACATCTGGCTGACGCCGATGCCGAACCGGATGCTGTCGCGCAACGAGCGCGAGGAGATGTCGGCGGTGATGATGGTGCGGCCGGACCGGCTCGACATCGACCCGCGGGTCTGGAAGCCGAGCCATCTGCCGGTGATCCGCGCCGCCGCGCAGGAGCCGCAGGTCGAGCGCATCTTCGTCAACGCCGCGATCAAGAAGGCGTTGTGCCGCGAGGCCAAGGGCGACCGCGCCTGGCTCGCCAAGGTGCGGCCGATGTACGGCCACGATTATCACTTCCACATTCGCATCAAGTGCCCGGCCGGCAGCACCGCGTGCGAACCGCAACCGGCGGTCACCGAGGGCGAGGCCTGCGCGGCCTCCGATCTGGCCTATTGGTTCAGCGACGCGGTGCTACATCCGAAGCCGCCGCCGACACCGCCGAAGCCGAAGCCGCCGCTGACCTTGGCCGACCTGCCGCCGAGTTGCCGCGACGTCGTGGCGGCGCCGTAAGGCATCCACGCAGCGGTCGTAACGCATTCCACGCAGCGGTCGCCCTCGATCATCATCGCCCTCTCCGCGTCATGGCCGGGCTTGTCCCGGCCATCCACGGAAACATCGACGGCATTGCTTGTGGGCGTGGATGGCCGCGACGAGCGCGGCCATGACGTGGCGAGCGACGTGCCCGACATCGGGCCTCGCTTCGCTCGGGCGCCTCAGGATGCCGCCCGCTCGCGGCGCATTGCGGCGTCGTCCGGCGCACGCTTCCCATCAGCTCAGATCCCGGCGACCGAGGCCCAGATCGCGGCGAGCTTGCGCTTCAGCGTCTGGATCCGCGTCATCGGCGGCCGCGGCGGCTCGTCGTCTTCCGGCAGCCTGAGCCCGATCACGTTGACCCGCCCGCCGCCGAGGCTGCGCGCCACCAGCACGATGGAATCCAGCGGCAACGTCGCGCCGAGCTTCGGCGCGCGGTCGAGATGGACGTCGAAATAGTCCGCCAGCGTTAGCTGAGCCTCGTCGGGGGCGACATTGACGCCGTAGATCCCGGCGAGGTCGCCCAGCGTGACCTCGCCGACCACCATGAAATCGCCGAGCAGATGCGGGTCGGGCGCGCTCGAGGGCGACATGTCGACGAAGAAGCGATCCAGCGCCTCGGCCTTTTCCGGCGGCGCCAGCAGATAGATGTAGTCGCCCGCCGAGACCGGCTCGGCTTCGGCCGGCGACAGAATGCGCTGGTCGCGGATCACCAGCGTCGGTTTCGACCAGGACGGGATCAACCCGCGGCGCAGATAAAGGCTCTTCGGCCGCACCGCATAGCCGACCAACTGCTGTTCGAGCTGACCCGGCAGGTCGAGTTCGACTCGGCGCGGCCCGCGGTCGGCGCGCGGCAAGGCGACGTGCAACCGCCGCGCCGCAAAGCCCAGCGTCCAGCCCTGCAGCAGTAGCGAGATCAACACCACCACAAAGGCGACGTCGAAATATAGGTAGGCGTTCGACAACCCGACCAGCATCGGGATCGAGGCCAGAAAGATCGCCACCGCGCCGCGCAACCCCACCCAGGCGACGAACAGCTTTTCCCGCCAGTTGAAGCGGAACGGCGCCAGGCAGAGGAACACCGCGACCGGCCGCGCCACCAGCATCAGCGCCAGCGCGATGACGATCGCCGGGCCGATGCTGCCGAGCAGCCGCTGCGGCGACACCAACAGCCCGAGCAGCACGAACATCACGATCTGCGCCAGCCAGGTCGCGGCGTCGAGAAACGTCACCACCGAATTATGCGCCCGCGTCGGCCGGTTGCCGATGATGATGCCGGCGAGATAGACCGCGAGAAATCCCGAGGCGTGCGAACTCTGCGCGGCACCGAAGATCACCAGCGCCGCGGTGGCGACGAACGGCGCGTGCAGCCCCTGCGGCAGCGCCACCCGGTTCAGCGCCAGCACCACCAGCCGGCCGCCGACGAAGCCGACCACCGCGCCAAGCAGCGCATCGCGCAAAAACAGCATAATGACGTGCCAGGCGGTGCTGTCGCCGACCGTGATCAGCTCCACCAGCATCAAGGTGAGGAACACCGCGAACGGATCGTTGGTGCCGGATTCCACCTCCAGCGTGGCGCCGACCCGCGGCCGCAGCCGCAGCCCCTGGGCGTGCACCAACAGAAACACCGCGGCGGCGTCGGTGGAGGCCACCACGGCGCCGATCAGCAGCGCTTCGGCCCAATTCAGCTCGAGCACGTAATGCGCCACCGGCGCGGTGATCAGCGCGGTCAGCAGCACGCCGAGCGTGGCCAACACCACCGAGGGCGCCAGCACGGTCTGGATGCTCTGCAGCTTGGTTTTGAGGCCGCCGTCGAACAGGATCAGCGCCAGCGCCACCGATCCCACCAGATAGGTGGTTTGCAGATCGTCGAACCGCAGCCCGCCGGGTCCGGACTCCCCGGCCGCCATGCCGATGAACAGAAACACCAGCAGCAGCGGCGCGCCGAACCGCAGCGCCAGCAGGCTGGACAGAATCCCCACCATCACCAGGAAGGCGCCGAGCAGAATGGCTATGCTGACTGCATCAAGAGACGCCATGGTCCTCCAAAGTCGCCGCGCGGGCGCCGCTGATCCTTATCGTCGCCATCATTCCCCGCCAACCCGCTTGAGCGGGCTGCGACCGCCGGTTTGCACCGCCATGGCCTGCGGACATCGTCGCGCCGCCGGATCGATGGCCTGACGCGGCGCTGGCAATCTGGCCTAAGTTGCCGTCATTGGATATGGCACGGCGGGATTCCGCATTCGATTAAAGTGGGTGAAGATGGAATTGGACGTGAAACTCAACGAAATCTACGAAATGCTGCTGGCCGCGACCCGTTCGGTCGGTGCGGAGATTACGTCGCCCTGGTTCTATTTCCAACTCGGCCTGATCATCGCCGGGGCCGGCATCGCTTATGCCATCGGGGCGACGGTGCGCGCCCGGGTCGATCTGAGCACGACCTCGACGGGCTGGCCGGCGCCGCTGCGGCTGCTGCGTCGGGTGATGGTCGGCAGCGCCTCGACCGCGGCCTTCGCGGTGGTGATGATGGCGGCGCGCGGCGGCATGCTGGCTTGGACCTGGCCGAGCCGCAGCTATCTCTTGGCGGTCTGCGCCAAGCTGGCGCTGGCCTGGCTGGTGATCCGGCTGGTGACCAGCGTGATCCGCAACGGATTCCTGGTCCGGCTGGTCTCGCTGTCGGCGTGGTGCGTCGCCGCGCTGAGCATTCTGGGCCAGCTCGAACAGACCATCGAGGCGCTGGACTCGGTGTCGGTGGTGGTCGGCGGATTGCGGTTGACGCCGCTGTTGCTGATCAAGCTGGTGGTGCTGCTGGCGATCGCGCTGTGGCTGACCAACGTCGCCAGCAAGTTCCTGGAGGGCCGCATCGCGCAGTCGCGCGACCTCACCCCGTCGATCCAGGTGCTCTTGATCAAGCTGGTGCGGGTCGCGCTGATGATCTTCGCCGTCACCGTGGTGATGAGCGCGGTCGGCATCAACCTGTCGGCGCTGGCGATCTTCTCCGGCGCCGCCGGCGTCGGTATCGGCTTCGGTCTGCAGAAGATCGTCGCCAATTTCATCAGCGGGGTGATCCTGCTGGCCGACAAGTCGGTGAAGCCCGGCGACCTCGTCACCATCGGCGACAGTTTCGGCCGGATCAGCGCCATGAACACCCGCTATATCTCGGTCTCGGCCGGCGACGGCCGCGAGTTCCTGATCCCCAACGAGGATCTGGTCACGCAAAAGGTGGTGAACTGGACCTACACCGACAAGAACACCATGGTGAAGGTCAATTTCGGCACCAATTACGACGCCGACCCGCGGCTGGTGTGCAAACTGGCCGCCGACGTCGCCGCGGCGGTGCCGCGCGCCATCAAGCACAAGACCCCGAGCTGCCTTTTGACGGAATTCACCGAGGCGGGAATGAAATTCTCCCTGACCTTCTGGATTGCCGATCCCGACGGCATGGACCGGGTGCGCAGCGACGTCATGCTGACCTTGTGGGAGGCCTTCAAGCGCGAGGGCATCCGGGTGCCCTATCCGGTGCGGGAGATCCGCATCCGCGGCGGCGCCTTGCCGGTGGAAACCGTGGTCGAAGTGGCGCCGTGACCGGTTCCCTGCGCCGAACTGGCATGATCCCAGGCGGGGGCGCTTTGGCTTGCGCGATCCGCTGCGATCACTAGATTGGGACTTCAAATCACTCCTTTTCGAAGCAAGATCGCCCGATGAGCTATGTCGACGCCTCCGAGACCTCCGTGCGCAAGACGGGGCAGATCAAGTTGCACGGCCCGAATGCCTTCGCCGGTATGCGCAAGGCCGGCCAATTGGTCGCGCGCTGCCTCGACGAATTGGTCGATATCGTCAAGCCGGGCGTGCCGACTTCGAGAATCGACGATTTCGTCCGCGAATTCGCCTTCAGCCACGGCGCCTATCCGGCCACGCTGATGTATCGCGGCTACCGTTTCTCGACCTGCACCTCGATCAATCACGTGGTGTGCCACGGCATGCCGGGCGACCGGCCGCTGAAAGAAGGCGACATCGTCAATATCGACGTCACCTATATCGTCGACGGCTGGTACGGCGATTCCAGCCGGATGTATCCGGTCGGCGCGATTTCGCGCAAGGCCGAGCGGCTGATCGAGGTGACCTATGAATCGCTGCTGCGCGGCATCGCCGCGGTGAAGCCCGGCGCCACCACCGGCGACATCGGCCACGCCATCCAGAGCTATGTCGAGCCGGACATGGGCGTGGTGCGGGATTTCTGCGGCCATGGTCTCGGCCGGATGTTTCACGACGAGCCGAACATCATCCACGTCGGTAGCCCCGGTCAGGGCGTGGCGCTGAAGCCGGGGATGTTCTTCACCATCGAGCCGATGATCAACCTCGGCAAACCCTATGTGAAGGTGCTGTCCGACGGCTGGACCGCGGTGACCCGCGACCGCTCGCTGTCGGCGCAGTTCGAACACTCGATCGGCGTCACCCCCACCGGGGCAGAGATTTTTACGCTGTCGCCGAAGAATTTGGACAAGCCGCCGATCAACGGGTAAGCGGCCCGCCGGAAGTCGATCCGGCTCAGCTTTTTCAACGTGCTCTCCCCCGTCAGGTCGGGGTCGCAGTCTGATTCCTTCCCCACAATCCCGGCGAACAAAACGCCGTCATTCCCGCAACCAAACGCCGTCATTCCGGGGCGAGAGCAGCGAAGCTGCGATCGAACCCGGAATTTCGCAACGCGCGGCGCGGCGCTGCCTCCGCAGCAGATTCCGGGTTCGCTCGGGCTATCGCCCTCGCGCCCCGGAATGACATCTCAGTGGGATGCGTTGACGGCGCTGTCGTGGGATCAGTTCGACCCAATCAAAGCCGTCATCCCGGATTGCGAGTTCGCAAGAACGAGCAAGTCCGGGATCCATAACCCCTGCAGTGGTTATGGATCCCGGGCTCACTCGCAGCTTCGCTGCTCGTGCCCCGGGATGACAGCGCGTAGGGTGGGCAAAGGCGCTCTTGCGCCGTGCCCACCTGACTTGCCGACACTCGTCGCTATCGCAGACGGTGGGCACGCTTCGCTTTGCCCACCCTACGATCGACGCTAGACTACCCCGCCTTACGCGCCTTCGCCGCCGCGCGCGGGGCCGGCTTGCGGGTCTTGCCGGCCTCCTCCTTGGAAATCTCCTTCGCGGCCTCCTTGGCGGCGCGGCTGCCGCTGATCGGCAGCAGCATTTCCTTCTGCCCGGCCGCCGCCTTGCGCGGCTTCTTGCCCTTGGCCGACGTGCCGCCGGCAGCTGATGATTTCGCCGACCCGACTGCGGCGGGCGCAGCGGCGGCCGCCCGGCCCTCGGACCGACCGCCCTCCGCCGTCTTGGCCTTTGCATCGCCGGAAATACTCCGCCGCAGCGCTTCCATCAGGTCGACCACGTTGTCGCCCTTCGGCCGCGCCTTGGCGGCGATCGGGGTGCCGTTGCGTTTCTGGTTGATCAGTTCGGTGAGCGCCGCCTCGTAGTGATCCTCGAAACCCTCGGGCGCAAAATGCCCGGATTTCTGCTCGACGATG
Organism: Rhodopseudomonas palustris BisB18; assembly: GCF_000013745.1. Lineage (GTDB taxonomy): Bacteria > Pseudomonadota > Alphaproteobacteria > Rhizobiales > Xanthobacteraceae > Rhodopseudomonas_A > Rhodopseudomonas_A palustris_F. Next base: position 628,650 of record NC_007925.1, on the reverse strand, counting down.
TGCTTGGCGAGATCCAGCATGTCCTTGGTGATCTTGACGTCTTGGATATCGTCGAAATACTCCGCGGCGTCGCGCACCTCGTAAGGGTAGCGCAGCAGCATACCCATCAGGCCGTTGTCGCGGGCCTCCAGCGCGATGACGTGCTCGCGGTTGGTCAGCACCACGCGGGCCAGCGCCACCTTGTCGAGCGAGCGGATGGTCTCGCGGATCACCGCATAGGCGTCGTGACCGACCTTGCCGTCCGGCACGATGAAATACGGCCGCACCAGATACAATTCGTCGATTTCCGACTTCGGCACGAACTGGTCGATATCGATGGTGCGGGTGGATTCCAACGCGATGGCGTCGAGTTCGTCTTTGGTCACTTCGATGTAGCTGTCGCTATCGACCTTGTAGCCCTTCATGATCTCGTCGGGCGCGACTTCCTCGCCGGTCTCGGCGTCGACCTTGAGGTATTTGATCCTGTTGCCGGTGGCGCGGTTGATCTGGTTGAAGCTGATCTTCTCGGAATCCGAGGTCGCCGGGTAAAGCGCCACCGGACAGGTCACGAGCGAAAGGCGCAAAAAGCCCTTCCAGTTGGCGCGCGGGGCCATGACGCATACTCCGAACTCAGGAACTCAACAGAACCGGGATTCAAGTGGATGCCCTCGGATTCGTTCCCGGACTGTCTTATATTGAGGGCGTCGTGAGAGGTGATCCCGAAGCGCATCCTCAAAAGTACGGAGTTCTCGACATGGCCGATCGCCCGCGCGATCTGGCGGACCGCATGGCGCGGCGCAGGCCGCCGGCCGACGGCTTTGTGCGCCAGACCCTGACGCTGCCGCGGCAGGAAGCCCGCGCGGCGGCGAGAGAGTTTTTCGCGAGTTTTCCCAAGGCCGCCTATATGAGCGGCGTGGAAAGCTGGCGCGAACTGCCCGGCGACCGCATCGAATTCACCCTGAAGCGGCTGCCCAGCGCGGATTGAGCTGATATTGAAGCCGTCATTCCGGTCGATCGGCGCAGCCATTCACATTGAACAAACATAAATCCCGGTTGCAAAACTCAGCGGGCGCGGCAAGCTTGCGCCGTTCAACTTCGCAGCGTAGCGCCATGGCCGCCGATTCCGCCGACCCCGACGATCGCACCGAGCCCGGCTTCTTCGCCGAGGCACCGCATTATCACGGCCATCGCGAGCGGCTGCGCGAGCGTTTCCGCAGCGCCGGCGCCGAGGCGCTGTCGGACTACGAACTGATGGAGCTGGTGCTGTTTCGCGCGCTGCCGCGGCGCGACGTCAAGCCGCTGGCCAAAGCGCTGATCGGCAAATTCGGCTCGTTCGCCGAAACCGTGCACGCCTCGGAGCCGCGGCTGCGCGAGATCGCCGGGCTCGGGGAAGCGGCGATCACCGAGATCAAGCTGATCGCCGCGGCGGCGAGCCGCGTCGCCAAGGGCGAGCTCAAGCAGCGCGCGGTGCTGTCGTCGTGGTCGAGCGTGATCGACTATTGCCGCACCGCGATGGCGTTCGCCGACAAGGAGCAATTCCGCATCCTGTTTCTCGACAAGCGCAACCAGCTGATCGCCGACGAATTGCAGCAGGTCGGCACCATCGACCACACCCCGGTGTATCCGCGCGAGATCGTCAAGCGGGCGCTGGAATTGTCCGCCACCGCGATCATCATGGTGCACAACCATCCCTCCGGCGATCCCACCCCGTCGCAATCCGACATCACGATGACCAAACAGATCATCGACATCGCGAAGCCGCTCGGCATCGCGGTGCACGACCACATCATCGTCGGCAAGCACGGCCACGCCAGCCTGAAGGGATTGAAGTTGATCTAGCGCTTGCTGATAGAAGTCGAACTATCTCGCTGTCATTCCGGGGCGCGAGCAGCGAAGCTGCGAGCGAGCCCGGAATCCATAACCCCCGCGGGGATTATGGATTCCGGGCCTGTGCCCCAGTCGGCTTCGCCGACTGCCGCACATCCCGGAATGACGGGCTTGCGGCGCAAGCTACGCCTACTGCCGCAACAGGATCAACGGATCGACGGTGTCCGGGGTGCGGCGCCATTGCGCGTTGTCGTCGGCCTCGAACCGCCACACCGCGCCATTGGCCGCCATCAGCAGCAAGGCGCCGCGCTCCAGCCGCCACATCGTCGGCGCGAAGCCGGCCACCGCCGGATCGCAGCGCGGTTTTAGGAACAGCTGGAAGTTGTCCGGCGTGGCCTCGTTGTTGGTCAGCGTCAAGCCGCAGATCGATTGGCCGTTGCCGCGCACCATCGACCAGTCGCCGATCATCTGGTCCATCGATTTCGCCAGCGAGCGCGCCGCGATCAGGTTCTGCAGGATGTAGATGCCCTCGCCCGAGCGCAGGCCTTCGAGGATGCCGCTTTCCACTTCGGTGAGGTCGATCACCGATTGTCCGGCCGCGTCCTGCAGCCGCACGATGTCGAGCCCCTTGATGCTCCAGGCGGCGATTTCCTTGGTGAACGGCAACGCCGCCGCGCAGGTCGGCTCCAGCTCGAGCCGGAAGCCCTGCGCGGTAGAGTCATTCTTCAAAGTGACGACGCAGGTCTTGCTGCGCTCGGCGGTGGAGAGCTCCCACTGCCCGAGCATCTGCTTCTTCATCGCGCTGGTGTCCTGCGCCCGCGCCGGCATTTCGCCGATCAACAACGCCGCCATCGCCGCGACAACCACGGCACCGGCCGGCCACAGCGAACAACGGCGCGTCGACATCGTCAGCGATCCTTCACCGGGGTTTCCGCAATCGGCGTCAGCGGCGGCTGGCCGTCGAACCAGGCGGTCAGGTTGTCGACCACCAGCTGATCCATCGCATTGCGGGTCACCACCGAGGCCGAACCGATATGCGGCAGCAACACCACGTTGGGCAGCGCGCGCAACTCTTCCGGCACGTTCGGCTCGTCGGCGAACACGTCGAGCCCCGCGGCCTGGATGGTGCCCGTCTGCAACGCCGTGATCAGCGCCGGCTCGTCGATCACCGAGCCGCGCGCCACGTTGACGACCACGCCGCGCGGCCCCAGCGCCGCCAAGACTTCGGCGTTGATCAGCTTGGCGGTGGCGGCGCCGCCCGGAATGATCACCACCAGCGTATCGACGGCTTTGGCCATCTCGATCAGGTTCGGATAGTGCCGATAGCCGACGCCCGCCGCGGGGTGCCGCGAATGATACACCACCGGCACCTTGGAGGCCTCCAGCCTGCGGCCGATCGCCTGGCCGATCCGCCCCATGCCGACGATGCCGACGCTGCGGTCGCGCAACGAGCCTGTGCTGAGCGGAAAATTCTGGCTCTGCCAGGCACCCGTTCGGACGTGGCGATCGGCGGCGATGAACTCGCGCAGCGTGGCGATCAACAGACCGAGCGCCACGTCGGCGACTTCTTCGGTCAGTACATCCGGGGTGTTGGTGACGACGATGCCGTGCTCGCGTGCATAACCCGCATCGACGTGATCGTAGCCGACGCCGAACGACGAAACGATTTCCAGCTTGGGAAACCGCGCCAGCACCGCGCCGGAGGCCGGCACCAGGCCGGTGACCGCGACGCCGCGGATCCGTGCGGCGATGTCGGGCGCGAGCCGCTCAAGATCGGCCAACTGCTCGGCCTTGTGCAGCCCGAAACGATCCGGGAAGCCCGCATCGATCAGCGGCTTGTCAGGGCCATAGAGCAAGAGATCAACCTGCTCCGAGGAGACGTCCGGCATCAATTGTCCTTTCCCAGCGCGCTTTCGTGCCAGCGTCGCAACGCAAGATGCGAGACCAGCGCCAGCAGCCCATAAATGACAATCCCGGCCAGCGAGAGCAACAGCAATGCCGCGAACATCCGCGGAATGTTGAGCCGGTAGCTCGACTCGGCGATGCGGTAGGCGAGCCCGGAGCCGGCGCCGGCGGAGCCCGCGGCGATCTCGGCGACCACCGCGCCGATCAACGACAGCCCGCCGGCGATCCGCAACCCGCCCAGGATATACGGCAATGCCGCCGGCAGCTTCAGCCGCAGCAGGGTCTGCAGGCGCGACGCGCCATAGAGCCGGAACAGCCCGGCAAGATTGCGGTCCACCGAACTCAACCCCAGCGTGGTGTTGGCGAGCACCGGAAAGAACGCCACGATGAAGGCGCAGGCGATCACCGCGGTGTCCTGCGGCAGATAGATCAACAACAACGGCGCGATCGCGATCACCGGGGTCACCTGCAGGATGATCGCATAGGGCAACAACGCAAATTCCAGCCAGCGCGACTGGTTGAACAGGATCGCCAGCGCGATGCCGCCGATCGCCGCGGCGACGAAGCCCTCCAGCGTGGTCCACAGCGTGGTGAGCAATGAGCCCGACAGCACCGGCCAATCCGCGATCAGCGTCCGCAGCACCAATCCGGGTCCGGGAAGCACATAAGGCGGAATGTCGTTGAGCCGCACCGCGAGATGCCATCCGGCGATCGCCAACGCCAGCACAATGGCCGGCAAGGCGATCTGCAACAACCGCGTCGCCGCGATGCCGCGGGCCTCGCGATCGCGCTGCGGCTCGCCGGCGTCGCTCATTCCGACTCCCTGGCGTTGGTGCGGACCAGCGCGTCGGAGATCTCACGGCATTGCGCCGCATAGCCGGCCGAGGTGCGAAACCTATCGTCGCGCGGCTCCTCCGCGGCGATACGGAATGTGGCGGCGATCCGTCCGGGCTTCGGCGTCATCACGATGACGCGTTGCGACAGATACACCGATTCGAACACCGAATGGGTGACGAAGATCACGGTCTTGCGCAGCTCGCGCCACAGCGTCAGCAGATCGTTGTTGAGCCGGAACCTGGTGATTTCGTCGAGCGCTGCGAACGGCTCGTCCAGCAACAGAATATCCGGATCGGTGACCAGCGCGCGCGCCAGCGACACCCGCATCTTCATGCCGCCGGACAGTTCGCGCGGCAGCGCATCGGCGGCCTCGCGCAAGCCGACCCGCGTCAACGCCTCCTCGACCCTGGCGGCGACGTCGGCGCGCGACGCCCGTGCCAGCCGCAACGGCAGCGCGACATTGCCGCGCACGCTGGCCCATGGCATCAGCGTCGGCTCTTGGAACACGAAGCCGATGGCGTGTTCGCCGCGCCGCGTGACCGGATGCGCGGTGCGCTGCACCGTGCCGCTGCTCGGCTGCGCCAGGCCGGCGATCAGCCGCAGCGCGGTGGATTTGCCGCAGCCGGACGGCCCCAGCAGCGCGACGAATTCGCCGCGGCCGACGTCGAGATCGAGCGGCCCCAGCGCCGGCGCGCCGCTGCGATAGCGCTTGCTGACGCCGCGCAGCCGCACCGCGACCGCGTCTCGCGGAGCAAGCTCATGCTCGGTGAGCGCTGCGGATGCGGCCATCGGCGGCGGCCTCAGCGCTTGGTCCGCAGGTCGATGCCGACGCCCTTGTTGGCGAACTGCAGCGTATAGGATTTGCGGAAATCCAGGTCGCGCGGCACCACGCCGGCGCGCGACATCTTGCCGAAGAAATCCGCGATCCGGGCGTCCGACATCGCGCCGATGCCGTCGGTCAGCGAATCCCCGGAATCGACGATGCCGTATTGCTTCATGGTGGCCACCGAATAGCTCAGCATGTCGTCGGTCATCTCCGGGTTGAGATTCTTGATCATGGCATTGCCCGGCTTGTTGTCGCCGTAGAGATAGTTGTACCAGCCGACGATCGAGGCATCGACGAAACGTTGCACCAGGTCTTGCTTTTTCTCGACCATGTCGCGACGGGTTTCGATCAGCGTCGAATAGCTGCTGAAGCCGTAATCGGCGAGCAACAGCACCGTCGGCTTGAAGGCCGCCTGCTTTTCGATCACATAGGGCTCCGAGGTGACGTACCCCTGCATCGCGCTCTTGCGGTCGAACAGGAACGGCTGCGGATTGAAGGTATAGGGTTTGACCCGCGCCGCGCTGAAACCAAATTCGGATTTCAGCCATTGGAAATAGCTGGCGACGCCCTCCTTGGAGATGAACAGCGTCAGCGGCTTGAGGTCTTGGAGCTTGGTCACCTTGGCTTCCGGATGCGCCAAGAACACCTGCGGATCCTTCTGGAACATCGCCGCCACCGCGACCACCGGCACGTTGTTGGCGACCGCGTCGAACGATTGCAGCGTATTGGCGCTCATGAAGAAATCGAGCTTGCCGGCGATCAGCAGGGCGCGGTTGTTGATGTTGGGGCCGCCCGGCACGATGCTGACGTCGAGCCCGTAGGCCTTGTAGGTGCCGTCGGCCACCGCCTGGAAAAATCCACCATGCTCGGCCTCGGCGACCCAATTGGTGCCGAACGACACCTTGTCGAGCGTGTCCTCGGCCCTGCCCGGGGCCGACAGCGCCAGCGTGACCAGGCCGGCCGTTAACGCTCGTCGCAACAAGCCCCGGCTCATCATTGGACTCCGTCGGTGGTTTTGCCCATGATGGCCTCTCGATTCTCGTTTGAGCTGCAACATGTCCGAAAGCCGGGCTGCAGTTTTTGGGGTCATGCTGCAGGCAGACATTGTACGGACCAGCGGGCCGGCCGGCAAACGCCGCGGAGAAACACCTCGACCGATGACAGGCAAGGCTCCTTCTCGCGACTGGACGGCGATCCGCTGGCCGGATTTCGCCGACACCGACGTGGCGCGCTGGATCGCGGTGCTGCCGCTGGCCGCCACCGAGCAACACGGCCCGCATCTGCCGCTCGGCACCGATGTTTTCATCGCCGAGGCTTACCTCTCGCGAGTCCGCGCGCTGCTGCCGGCCGCCGTTCCGGCGAGCTTTCTGCCGCTGCAGCCGATCGGGATATCCACCGAGCATATCGGCTTCCCCGGCACCCTGACGCTGCCGGCCGAGCTGGCGATCGCAACCTGGACGGCGATCGGCGCCAGCGTGGCCCGCGCCGGGCTGCGCAAGCTGGTGATCGTCACCAGCCACGGCGGCAACAGCGCGGCGATGAACCTGGTGGCGCAGCAGCTGCGCGCCGATCACGGCATGCTCGCGGTGACCACGTCGTGGTCGCGGTTCGGGGGCCCCGCGGGATTGTTCGATGACGAGGAGCTGCGCCACGGCATCCATGGCGGCGCGGTCGAAACCTCGATCATGCTGGCGCACGATCCGCAACAGGTGCGCAGCGACAAGATCGCGGACTTTCATCCGGCCAGCCTCGAGATCGCGCGGCGGTTTCAAAGGCTGTCGACGCAGCGGCCGGCTCCTTTGGCCTGGCAGGCCGAGGACCTCAATCGCAGCGGCGCGATCGGTGACGCCACCAAGGCCTCCGCCGAGGCCGGCCGGCAGCTGATCGCGCACGGCGCGCGAGCGTTCTGCGAATTGCTCGAGGACGTCGATCGTTTCGACCTGACCACTTTTGGTCAGACGCCGCAGGCGTGACGCCACGCAGATTCTATCCTGAATTGTCGAACCGTTTTGCGAACGACTCCGACGAATCGGCATGCGGACCAATCAGGCCGCCTTGCACAGGACGGAGAATCCAGATGTCGTTCAAAACAAGATCTGCAGCCATCGCACTTGCAGCCGTCGTCACCGCCGGCGCTATCACTTCATCGACCCAAGCCGAGGCCAAGGGTCCCGGCCCCGCCTTCGCGGTCGGCGCCGGACTGCTCGGCGCCGCCGTGGTCGGCAGCGCGATCGCCAACAACTCCGGCTATTACTACAGCGATTACGGTTATCGCCGCTGCGGCTGGGTGCGCCAGTATGACGCGTTCGGCAATTATATCGGCCGGGTCCGGAGCTGCGACTACTAACCGCGTCGTGCCGACCCGTCCGACCAAATCCGTCCGGATGGGTCGTCGGGCGCGCTACAGCGCCGCGGCAAATGAATCCGCGCGCGCCAAGTCCCAGGCATCGCGGAAGCGGAGGTCGCTGGTGCCGGCGATCAATTCACCCGGGCGAAGCTGCGGATAAAGCCGCGCAAAGGAGCGGACCTCGGTGGTCGAGGTGCGCTGCGAAAAATGGATCGGCCGCAACTCCTGCGGGTGATCGAGCCCGGCGGCGGCGATCAGTTCGGCCAAGGCCAGCAGCATGGCCTCGTGATAATTATACACCCGCTCGATCTTGTGCGGCACCACCAGCGCCCGGTTGCGGCTCGGATCCTGAGTGGTGACGCCGGTCGGACAGCGGTCGGTATGGCAGCTCAGCGACTGGATGCAGCCGAGAGCGAACATGAAGCCTCGCGCGGAGTTGCACCAGTCGGCGCCGATCGCCATGGCGCGGGCCATGTCGAAGGCGGTGGCGATCTTGCCGGCGGCGCCGATCTTGATGCGGTCGCGAGCGTCGATGCCGATCAGCGCGTTGTGCACGAAGTTGACGCCCTCGCGCATCGGCATGCCGAGATGATCCATGAATTCCAAGGGTGCGGCGCCGGTGCCGCCCTCGGTGCCGTCGACCACGATGAAGTCCGGATAAATGCCGGATTGCAGCATCGCCTTGCAGATCGCCAGAAACTCCCAAGGGTGGCCGATGCACAGCTTGAAGCCGGTCGGCTTGCCGCCGGACAATTGCCGCATCTCGTCGAGAAACGCCATCAGCTCCAGCGGCGTCGAGAACGCCTTGTGAAACGCCGGCGAGATGCAATCCTCGCCCATGCCGACGCCCCTGATCTTGGAAATTTCCTCGGAGACTTTCGCCGCCGGCAACACGCCGCCATGGCCGGGCTTGGCGCCCTGGCTGACCTTGAGCTCGATCATCTTGATCTGGTCTTCGCAGGCCACCTTGGCGAATTCGTCCGCATTGAACGAGCCGTCGGGGTTGCGGCAGCCGAAATAGCCGGAGCCGATCTGCCAAATCAGATCGCCGCCGTTCTCGCGGTGATACGGGCTGACGCCGCCTTCGCCGGTGTCGTGGGCGAAGCCGCCCTTCTTGGCGCCGCCGTTCAGCGCCCGGATCGCGTTGGGACTGAGCGCGCCGAAACTCATCGCCGAAATGTTGAACACCGAGGCCGAATACGGCCGCGCGCAGTCCGGGCCGCCGATCGAGAGCCGGAACTGCTGTTCGGCATTGGGCCGCGGCGCCACCGAATGGTGCATCCACTCATAGCCTTCGCGATAGACGTCCTCCTGAGTGCCGAACGGACGCTTGTCGAGCACCATCTTGGCGCGCTGGTAGATCACCGCGCGGGTGTCGCGGCTGAACGGCATGCCGTCCTTTTCGCTCTCGAAGAAATACTGCCGCATTTCCGGGCGGATTTCTTCGAGCAGGAACCGCAGATGCGCGGAGATCGGATAGTTCCGCAGCACCGCGTGGCTGCGTTGGATCAGGTCGCGCAGGCCGAGCAGCGTCAGCGCGCCGAACAGCAACAACGGCAGCAGCACCAGATCGAACGCCTTCGGGTCGAAGATTCCAACGCCGAACAACACCAGCGTGGCGACGGTGCAGATCGTCAGCGCAATGAACCGCGGCGAGAACGGCAACAGCAACGTGTCCATGCAGAATCCTTAGCGGCGCATTCGCCGCAAAATTGCGGCACGTCCTCGCAGTACTACGAGGCCGATCCGTTGAATCGATTCAAAGCGTGGCGGCCGTCGGCCGGCGCGGCGACAGCCATACAGCAATTCGCCGGTCGCGGGTACTCAGCATCGCGTCAACGGCGTCAGCGCAACAACCGGACGACGTCTGCGCGGCTCACGCAACCGCCGCGACGACTTCTTGGATACGTGCTCAGCCGGCGGCTCGGTCGCCGCCGGCGCGGCGGGAATCCCAGTCGGTCCGTCGCGCCGCGATTTTGCCGATTCGGCAGCTTTGCTCGGGTTGCTCTCTGGCGCCCGTCAGGAAAATTTCGGATATAGTGCGACCAGCCGCCGGACTGTTTGAGAACCTCGGTCCGATGCACACCCGCCCCTTCTGTCGAGCCGAGACCGCCAAACGTCCGAGCGTCCCATGCCGCCCAAAGCCCATGTTGCGCGCCGCCAGGCGGTTGATCCGGAGCCGGCCGATCGATCCCCCGCCACTGCCAACCGATCCGTTGAGAGACATGTCATGCAATACGCCAACCGGGCGATCGCGAGAGTCGTCGAAACATACTGCAAGCAAAATGGCTTCGACGTGGAATTCGGATTGGACGGCTGGCTCATGGTGATGAGCAAGGGCGTGATCAAGCACTACATCTATGGATACGACGTCGGCCTCAACAGCTCCGTCGTCCATCGCATCGCCAACGACAAGTCCGCGACGGCCGAGATTCTTGCATCCTGCGGAATCGACTGTGTGCCGCACGCGCTGTTCATGAATCACAACCAGTTCAAGTACGTGCCGCTCGGCGGACACTGGACGCGGATGCTGCAGATGCAGGGCGAGCACCCCGAGGGGCTGGTGCTGAAGCCGAACGAGGGTACCTGCGGCAATCTGGTTTTCAAGGTAGCCACCGAACTCGAGCTGGAGCAGGCGGCGACGGCGATCTTCGCCGTCAATCAGAATCTGGCGGTGGCGCCCTATCTGGATATCGACCGCGAGATTCGCGTCATCCTGCTCGATCAACACCCCCTCGTCGTCTACGAGAAGCAACGCCCCTCGGTGATCGGCGACGGCGTGCGGTCGGCCTTCGAACTCGTGCTCGACAGAGTGCCGGCCCAGCTGCTGGCAACGACGCTGTCCAACCTTCCTCCGAATCGCACATTGCTGGACGCCGTGCTGCCGGAAGGGGAGACATTCTTCCTCAACTGGCGGCACAATCTGGATCTCGGCGCGGAGCCTGAGCTGCTGCACGACGGCCCGCATTGGAGAGCCAGCGTCGATATCGCCGGCCGGGCCGCACAAGCGATCGGACTGGCCTTCGGGGCCATCGACGTCGTCTGGAGCAAGCAAACTCCGCGAATTCTCGAGATCAATTCCGGCGTGATGATCGAATCGCTCAGCAAGCGGCATCCCGACCTCGCGCAGCGGGTCTATACGCAGGCGCTGGACAAGATCGTGCAGCGCCTGACCCGCTAAAGACTTTTCGGTTAGGATTGAAACATCCAACCAAAAACGGCGTCATTCCGGATTGCGAATTCGAACAAAGAGCAAGTCCGGAATCCATACGCCCTGCGGTGGTTATGGATTCCGGGCTCACTCGCAGCGAAGCTGCTCGTGCCCCGGAATGACGGCCTGGAACTCTTGAACCGCATCAATCTAACCGAATGCTCTAATCTTCGCTCACCGCGGCAACAAGGTCATCGCGAGCGCCACTGGCAGCGCTGCCGCCTGCTACCACGCCGCCAGATAGGTGCCCTTGAACCGGGTTTCGATGAACTGCCGCACCGGCGCGGAGTGATAGGCCTCGATCAGCTGCTTGACCCAGGGCTTGTCCTTGTCTTCCTCGCGCACCGCGAGGATGTTGACCCAGGGACCGCCGGGGGTCTCGTGCGCGATCGGATCGGTGACCGGGTTGAGGCCGGCCTGCACCGCGTAGTTGTTGTTGATCGACACCAGGTCGACGTCGGGCAGCGAGCGCGGCAATTGCGCGGCGTCGAGCTCGACGAAGCGCAGCTTTTTCGGATTTTCCGCAATGTCCGCCACCGAGGCCGCGGTGTTGCTGGGGTCCTTCAGCTTGATCAGGCCGTTCTGGGCGAGAATCAACAAGCCGCGGGCGCCGTTCGACGGATCGTTGGCGATCGCGACCTTGGCTCCGGTCGGCAGATCGGCCAGCGTCTTGTATTTGGTCGAATAGACCCCCTGCGGTGAGATGATGGTGTTGCCGACCTTGACGATCTTCCAGTTAGTCTTGGAGATCTGGTTCTTCAGGTAAGGCTCGTGCTGAAACGAATTGGCCTCGAGATCCTTCTGCGCCAGCGCCTGGTTCGGCACCACATAGTCGGTGAATTCGACCACCTTGATGTCGAGGCCGCGCTCGGCGGCGACCTTGCGCACCACGTCGATGATCTCGGCGTGCGGCCCGGCGGTGACGCCGACGCGAATGGTTTCGGCCTGCGCCGACCCGATCAGGGCGGCGATCGCGACCAGCGACGCAGTCAGTAAACGCATAACAACCTATCTCCTGTCAGATGCGGCTCAGGATTGCCGCGAACGCTTGTCGAGCCGGCGCGCCACCGTGTCGCCGAGTGTCTGCACGCCCTGCACCAGCGCGATCAGCACCAGCACCACGGTGAGCATCACCTCGGGCATGAAGCGCTGGTAGCCGTAACGAATGCCAAGATCGCCGAGGCCGCCGCCGCCGACCGCGCCGACCATCGCCGAATAGCCGAGCAGGCTGACGATGGTCAGCGTCAAGGCCAGCGTAACCGCCGGCATCGCTTCCGGCAGCAGCACCTTGCGGACGATCTGCAGCGGGCTCGCGCCGAACGCCCGCGCCGCCTCGATCAGCCCCTGGTCGACTTCGCGGATCGCAGCCTCGATGACGCGGGCGATGAACGGGATCGCCGCGATGGTCAAAGGCACGGTGGCCGCCGCGGTGCCGATCGAGGTGCCGGCGATCAAGCGCGTCAGCGGCACGATCGCCACCACCAGGATGATGAACGGCGTCGAGCGGGTGGCGTTGACGATCAATCCGACGATGCGGTTGGCGACCGGCGCCGGAAACAGTTCGTTGGCGCGGCTGGTGGCGAGAAAGATGCCGAGCGGCAGGCCGAGCACGGTGCCGAACAGTCCCGACAGCCCGACCATCATCAGGGTGTCGAGCGTCGACCAGGCGATCATTTCGATGAGTTCAGGCGACATAACCGAGATGCTCCACCGCGCTGCCGGCGGCCTTCAATTGGTTGGACACTTGGCCGACCAGCTCCGGCTCGGCCGGGATCGACACGATCAGCGTGCCGAACGGATGGCCGGCGATCATCTCGACCTGGCCGTTGAGAATATTGATGTCGATGCCGAACGAGCGGGCGATCTGCGACAACAGCGGCTGGCCGGCGTCGCTGCCGCGGAACGAGATGCGCAGCACGGCTTCGTCCTGCGGCCCGCGCTCGGCCTTCAGCCGCGCTAGCAACCAGTCCGGCGCCTGGCTGCCGGTGACAGAGGAGACGAAGCGCTTGGTCACTTCGTGCTGCGGCGAGGCGAACACGTTGTAGGTGGTGCCTTCCTCGACGATGTGGCCGCGCTCCAAAACCGCGACGCGATCGGCGAGCGCTTTCACCACCGCCATCTCGTGGGTGATGAACAGGATGGTCAGCCGCAAGTCGGCGTTAATCCGCTTCAGCAGCTCGAGGATCTGGTCGGTGGTTTCCGGATCGAGCGCCGAAGTCGCCTCATCCGACAACAGCACTTTGGGACTCGTCGCCAGCGCCCGCGCGATGCCGACGCGCTGCTTCTGGCCGCCGGACAATTCCGCCGGGTAGCGGTCGCGCTTGTCGGCGAGGCCGACCATGTCGAGCAGCGGCAGCACCGTCTTGGCGATCTCGCGCTTGGCGACGCCGGCGATCTCCAGCGGCAGCGCGATGTTGTCGAACGCGGTGCGCGACGACAGAAGATTGAAATGCTGGAAGATCATCCCGATCGAGCGCCGCGCCTGGCGCAGCGCCGGCTCGTCGAGCGAGGTGATCTCGGTGCCGTTGACGATCACCCGGCCCTTGGTCGGCTGTTCGAGCCCGTTGATCAGCCGGATCAGCGACGATTTGCCGGCGCCGCTGCGGCCGATCACGCCGACGATGCTGCCTTCCGGCACATTCAGATTGATGTTGTCGAGCGCGACGACTTCGGCGCTGCCTTTGCGCGCCGGATAGGTCTTGGCGACATTTTCGATCGAAATGCCGGAGGGCGCGGTCGAAGCTGGCAACTCCACGGGCGCTCCGATCGGTTGGGGCCATGGTGCATTCATCGGCAGGAGTCTCGCTGCGTGGCGTTTGCGTGGGCTGATCGTCCCGGATTATCCACAAACCGGCGTGGCCGCAATGCACCACAACCACAAAGCAAGGCGATGATCGCAGGATCGCGCCGCGCAGGCAATTCCTTCTCTGGATGCGGTGCCGGGCGCCATAAACCATCTCCGCCGGCTCGCCGCAGCCGGCGCTCGGCCGAGCCCGCGCGCGGCGGTTTTCGAGAATTTCCATCTCATCAAGCGGTCCGAAGCGGCAGACGTCGGATGAATAATGACGAAAATGACCGTCATGGAGGAATTTTCCTCTCCAGCCGCGAAGAAATACAAAATTGACTGGGAACCCGCCTCCGCTAGCTTCGCCGCCAGCAAACCGAAGCTGAGGACGAGGAGTTTTCCATGAAACTAACCCGCATCGCGGCGATCGCCGCCGGACTGATGTTGGCCGCGGCCGGCACCGTCCACGCCGCCGATCCGCAAGTGATCCGGATCGGCGTCACCGCCGGGCCCTACGCCGACATCCTGCGCTATGCGGGCGAACTGGCCGGCAAGCAGGGCATTCAGCTCAAGATCATCGAGTTCACCGACTACACCGTGCCGAACGCCGCGCTGGCGCAGGACGACCTCGACATCAACAATTTCCAGCACCAGCCCTATCTCGACAACCAGGTGGCGCAGCGCGGCTACGACATCGTGCCGATCGCCAAGAGCATCATCGTGCCGATCGGGCTGTACTCCAACAAGGTGAAGAGGATCGAGGAGATCAGGGACGGCGCCTCCACGGCGATCCCGAACGATCCGTCGAACGGCGCCCGCGCGCTGCAGCTGTTCGAAAAGGCCGGGCTGATCAAGCTGAAGCCGGGCGCCGGCATCAAGGCGACCGTCGCCGACATCGCCGAGAACCCCAAGCACCTGAAGTTCAACGAACTCGACGCCGCGCAATTGCCGCGCTCGCTGAACGATCTGGACTTCTCCGCGGTCAATCTGAACTACGCGCTGAACGCCGGGCTCGATCCGAACAAGGCGCTGCTTCTGGAAGACGCCGACAGCAACTGGAACCTGGTGTTCGCGGTGCGCGCCAAGAACAAGGACAATCCGACGCTGAAGAAGTTCGTCGAGATCTATCGCTCGCCGGAGGTCAAGCAGTTCGTCGACAACAAGTTCAACGGCACGATCCTCACCACCTGGTAGCCGACCGATCGCTTGCCACGCGAGGCCGGCCGCGCGCCGGCCGCGCGCATTTTCCGCTCCCGACATCTCTGCGCCCGGCGCAGTTCGTGACGAATGGACGTCCTATGACTTCGCACACCCACGCCGACGATCGCCCCTATTGGGACGCCAAACTCGAAACCCAGAGCCGCGCCGATTGGGATGCGCTCAAGCTGTCGCTGCTGCAGAAGCATCTCGCCCATGCCTATGCGGGCTCGCCGGCCTATCGCGCGGCGTTCGACAAAGCCAAGGTGCAACCGGATCAGGTGAAAAGCCTCGACGACATCCGGCGCTTTCCGTTGATCAACAAGAGCACGCTGCGCGACCGCCAGCTCGCGGCGCCGCCGTTCGGCGATCTGGTGGCGGTGCCGGAGCGCGACATCGTCTATATCTCGGCGTCGTCGGGCTCCACCGGGGTGCCGACCGCCTCGCCGTTCACCGCGCAGGATTTCGACGGCTGGATCGATTACGAAGCGCGGCAGTTCTGGTCCTCGGGAATGCGGCCGCATGACCGCTACGCGCATTCGCTGAACATGTCGCTGTTCATCGGCGGGCCCTGCGTGCTCGGCGCGCAGAAGCTCGGCGCGCTGACCATCCACGCCGGCACGCTGCCCTCGGAGCGGCTGTTGCAGATCCTCCGCCAATTCCAGGCCAGCATCATCTGGACAACGCCGTCCTACGCCTGGTATCTCGGCGAAACCGCCGTGAAAGAAGGCTACGACCTGCGCAAGGATCTCAGCGTCAGGCGGATCTTCGTCGCCGGCGAGCCCGGCGGCTCGATCCTGGAGACCCGCGAGCGCATCGAGCAATTGTGGGGCGCCTCGGTGTACGATTACTACGGCCTGTCCGACATCTTCGGCTCCTGCGCCGGGATGTGCGAGCAGAAGAGCGGGCTGCATTGGGCCGAGGATCACATCCTGGTCGAAGTGATCGATCCGGACAGCGGCGACCCCGTCAAGCCGGGCGACCGCGGCGAGATGGTGCTGACCACGTTGCAGAAGTCGGCGCGGCCGATGATCCGGTTCCGCACCGGCGACATCGTCAGCTTCAATCCGGAGCCGTGCCGCTGCGGCCGCACCGCGATCCGGCTGAACGGCGTGCACGGCCGGCTCGACGACATGCTGATCATCAAGGGCGTCAATTTGTTTCCCAGCGACGTCGAAGCGGTGGCGCGCAAGGACCACGAACTCACCGGCGAATATCGCATGATCGTCGAGCGCATCGACCATCTCGACCGGCTCACCGTCGAGGTCGAGCACGTCCGCGGCTACAACGGCGGCGCCGAAGACCTGCAGCACCGCTTCGTGCGGACGCTGAAGGCGGTGACCGGCGTCACCGCCAAGGTCAACGTGCTGCCGCCCGATACGCTGCCCCGCGCCACCCACAAGGCCAAGCGCGTCGAGGATCGCCGCAGCGGGGTCTGGAGCTAAACCGCCTGCGCTGCGTCGACAGGTCCGCCGCCGGGGCGCGGCGCGCCGGAGGGCGACGGCGCCCGCCGCCTCGTCGCACTGGGCAAGGAAGGCGAACC
The DNA here is from genome assembly GCF_000013745.1 of Rhodopseudomonas palustris BisB18. GTDB lineage: Bacteria > Pseudomonadota > Alphaproteobacteria > Rhizobiales > Xanthobacteraceae > Rhodopseudomonas_A > Rhodopseudomonas_A palustris_F. Next base: position 612,193 of record NC_007925.1, on the reverse strand, counting down.
GGCTTTCGGCGGTTCGCCTTCACTTGGCCTCAACCATCCTCATAGTTCGGCGGGCCCTGGCGAGAACGCGGGGCGGCGCCGGACGTTGATCGCCGATTCGCCGCGCGCTGCGGGGCTGGCGGATCTGTGCTATCCTGCAGGCTCGCTCCCCGAGAGGACCAGACCAGAATGGAGCCGTCGGAAAGCAAGATCCTAGCCTTTCTGGAGATCGAACGCGGCATCCTTGCGGGTCTGGCATCCGGCACCCCGCTGCAGCGCGCCTTGCGCGATCTGCTGCGCGGCGTCGAACCCTTGTTCGGGACCGGCTTCTGCTGCAGTCTCGGGCTCGCCGATCCGGCGACCAGCCGGTTGCTGGTCGGCCTGGCCCCGGAAAACTGCCCGTTGGCGAATGACTGCGACGCGCTGCAGCCGCACGCGTTCTGGTCGACCGCGATCGTCGGGCCGGACGGCGCCGCCATCGGGGCCCTGGTGGTCAGCCACCGCGGGCCGCGGACGCCCGGCAGGGACGCGTTGGAGCTGTCCGGCCTGATCGCCCGCACCGTCGGCCTGATCATCGAGCGGCACCATGCGACCAGTGCGTTGCGCGAGCGCGAACACGAACTGACGCGGGTCCAGGCCATCGCCAAGATCGGCGGCGTGGTGGTCGATCTGCGCTACGGCCTCCACAACGAACGCCGCTCGCCGGAATACAGCACGATCCACGGGCTGCCCCCCGATGCACCGGACGGCCACGAGGATTGGGTGCGCAGGCTGCATCCGGACGACCGCGACCGCGCGCTGCGGACCCTGCTCGATGCGATCGCGGGCACGGCCGATCACTACTCAAGCGAATATCGCATCATCCGGCCGAACGACGGCCAGATCCGCTGGATCGCCGCCGAAGCGCAGATCGAGCGCAGTCCGGACGGCCGCGCCGAGCGGCTGGTCGGCGCCCACATCGACATTACCGATCGCACGCTGGCCAAGGAAACCCTGCGCGAAAGCGAACAGCGCTTCCGGCTGATCGCCAACAGCGCGCCGGTGCCGATGTGGGTCAGCCGGCTGGACGGCAAGCGCGCCTTCGCCAACCAGGCCTATCTGGACTTTCTCGGGCTGGACTACGACGCCGCGCTGGCGTTCGACTGGCGCACCGTGCTGCATCCGGACGATCTGCCGCGAATCCTGCAGGAGCAGATCGCCGGCGAAACCTCGCTGCAGCCGTTCGTGCTGGAGGCCCGCTATCGCCGCGCCGACGGGCCGTGGCGCTGGATGCGCTCGGAATCGCAGCCGCGCTGGGACGCCGCCGGCAAGCACATCGGCTTCATCGGCGTCGCCCACGACATCACCGCCTCGAAGGAGGCCGAAACCGAGTTGCGGCGGCTCAACGAGACGCTTGAGCAGCGCATCAAGCAGCGCACCGCGCAATTGCAGGCCAACGAAGCGCAGATGCGGGCGATGTTCGAGACCACCAACCAATATCAGGGCCTGCTCGATCTGAAGGGCAACATCGTCTACATCAACGCCACCGCATTGGCCGGCATCCGTAGCACGGTCGACGCCGTGCTCGGCATTCGGTTCTGGGATTCGCCGTGGTTCACCGGCACCGAGGGGATGCGCGACTGCGTGCGTGGCGCCTTCGCGGCCGCGAAGAAGGGCGAAACCGTGCGGACCGAGATGCTGCTGCATCTGCCGATCGGCGACCGCTTCTTCGATTTCGCGATGCGGCCGATTTTCGACGAGCACGGCCGGGTCTCCGCGGTGTTGCCGGAGGCCGTCGACATCACCGAGCGGCGCCATAGCGAGGAAGCGTTGCGGCAGTCGCAGAAGATGGAGGCGGTCGGTCAGCTGACCGGCGGCGTGGCGCACGACTTCAACAACCTGCTGACCATCATCCGTTCGGCCACTGATTTCCTGCGCCGCCGCGATCTGCCGGAGGAGCGACGGCGGCGCTATATCGACGCGATCTCCGAGACGGTCGACCGTGCCTCGACGCTCACCGGGCAGCTGTTGGCGTTCGCGCGGCGGCAGCCGTTGACGCCGCAGGTGTTCAACATCGGCTCGCAGGTCGAGAGCATCGCGCAATTGATCCGCCCCTTGGTCGGCAGCCGCATCCAGATCGCGGTCCATCTCGGCTGTCCGGACTGCTTTGCGATGGCCGACGTGGCGCAGTTCGAAACCGCATTGGTCAATCTCGCGGTCAACGGCCGCGATGCCATGAACGGCGAAGGCTGCCTGACCTTCGACGTCGTCAAGGTCGAGGCGCTTCCGCCGCTGCGCAGCCATCCCGGCCGCCGCGGCAGCTTCATAGCAGTGGCGGTGACCGATACCGGATCGGGTATTGCTCCCGAACGGCTCGAAGCCATCTTCGAGCCGTTCTACACCACCAAAGAGGTCGGCAAGGGCACCGGGCTCGGGCTCAGCCAAGCGTTCGGCTTTGCCAAGCAGTCCGGCGGCGAAATCGAAGTGACCAGTACGCTCGGCCACGGATCGACCTTCACCATCTACCTGCCGCAAGCCGAGAGTCCCGCCGAACTCGCCGATGTCGTCGCGGTGGGCGCCGAGGTGACGGCGAGCGGCCGCGGCCATCGCGTGCTGGTGGTGGAAGACAACGAAGACGTCGGCCGGTTTTCCACCGAGCTGTTACGGGACCTCGGTTACGACATTCGCTGGGTCGGCAATGCCAACGAGGCGCTCGCGGCCATTTCGGAGGACGAGTTCGCCTTCGATCTGGTGTTCTCCGACGTGATCATGCCGGGGATGAACGGCGTCGAACTGGCGACGCTGATCCGTGAGCGTTATCCGGGTTTGCCGGTGGTGCTGACCAGCGGCTACAGCACGGTGCTGGCGGAAAACGCCCACCACGGTTTCGAACTGATTCAAAAGCCGTATTCGGTCGAACTGCTGTCGCGCACCTTGCGCCGCGCCATCGCCGACCGGCGCACCGCGCTGGCGTGACCAAGACAGTTTCGGTTGGCCGGGTTTCTTCAAACGCTCGGCTAGTTCATCTCAAGTCAGATCGGCCCGCTTCGATTCTGCCTTGACGCCGTGTTCAATTCGGAATGCTAAGCGTCGCGCTTAATCCCAGCCGCATCGCAAAGGGACTACGGTCCACGCTGACGAGACCGGTTGATGGGCTGACCATGCGCGACCGTTTTGCGGTCAAGCCCATTGACCATTCACAGGTCTATGGCTTTGGCGCAGCCTGCCATGCCAAGCAGTCGGAGGAATACTTTGCCCGCCTGCGCCGCGCTGAAATCGGTATTCACCGCCATCGCTGGCGTCTACCTGCTGCGTTATGCTGAGATGGCGTGAAGACAATCGCCGCCAGTCAAATGGTGAGCAAGTGAGCAAGTGAGCAAGTGAGCCGCGTTGGTGGCGATGAAGCGGGGCATGTCAATTGACTTCACCGGCTATTGGCAGCGGCATATCTGAAAATAAAAGGCCCGCTATCTGCGGGCCTTGGCTCATTCGTCTCGGGTGGGGGATATTCCTATTTCTTGGGCGGGGCCATCCGGCATTTGCCCAAAGGACCTGAGTTGCTCCTGCGTCAAAGAGTCGATGATACCCTGACTACCAAAGAGCATCACGCACGACTCCGCATAGAGATCGCGCTGAATCACTGGAATTTCCAGCCCGTCACTTGCCCTTATCAATGCTACTGTCATGGCTCACTCTCCTCTCGTAATATGTGACTCCCCGATACGTTTCCGCAAGCGAAAACCCCAACGCCTCGTATTTCTTAATTAATGCCTCGTTCGGATTTTTCAACTTAACTCTTTGACGTTTCAGGAGTTTCGCGTAATTTTCCGCCATATCTGCAACTAAGAGAGCAACATAAACCTAATTCCCGGTATCGAGCCCATAGCTTTCATGACGGCTGGGAAAGGCCGCGCGTCTTCATTGGCCCGGCTTCCAGTAGCGCAAGCCCCATGAAGGTCGACCCCTGACGCCTCATTGCTGGAGCGTGGTGACTGTGCGTATCGCAGACATACCGGGGTTATAGAGCGGAATCAGCTAGGGCGCGCCAAAATACTGGATCTTCTACTCCGCAGCGCCGGCGAGCAGCGGCGGCAACAGCCCGGCGCGACGGGCGAACTCGATCATCAAGGCGCTGACCTCGTGCGGCCGCTCCTCATGGGCGAGATGGCCGAGGCCCGGCATGGCGACGACGCTGGAGCCCGGCACCATGGCGTGGACCCGCGCGGCGTCCTTGGGCGCGATGGTCTTGTCGTTGCCGCCGGTCACCAGCACCAGCTTGGTCAAGAGCCGCGGCAGCTCCGCTGCCAGCGGCCGCAGCTTCCAGTTTCCCATCATCCGCAGCGCCGCGGCGACATGGCCGGGGCTGCAGGTCAGCCGGCGATAGAATTCGAGCCCGGCGGGATCGAGCACCGATCCGGTGTCGGCGATCATCCGCTCGATGAATTTGTCGCTGGAGGCGAAGCGCGCGAACAGCCGCGGCACCAGGCGGCTCCCCGCCAGCACTTGCGCGAACGGCGTCATCAGCCGTCCGGCCATGCCGCCGATCGGCAGCATCGCGCCGTTGAGGCCGAACAGCCCGTCGGGCGTGATCGATCCATTGAGGCACATCCGCGCCAGCACCGCGGCGCCGGCGGAATGCCCGGCGACCAGCACCGGGGCGTGATCGAGCACCCGCAGCAGCGCCGCCAGATCCTCCGCCATGCCGTCGAGGCTGAGTCGCTTCCACGCCGGCGTCTCGGTGAAGCCGTGCCCCGGCAGGTCGGGCGCCACCACGGTGAAATGCTGCGCCAGCAGCGGCGCCAGCTTGCGCCACGAATGGGTGGCGGCGCCGGTGCCGTGCACCAGCAACAGCGCCGGGCCGCGGCCCATCTGTTGCACGTGCCAGCGAAAGCCGGCGGCCTGCACGAAGCGGCTCGAGTCGCGGTTCGGCCAATCGTGGCCGTCACGCTCCCAGCACGGCTTCGGATGAAGCTCGGCGCGACGCGGCGCGACCGCGGGTTGTTCGGTGGGGATGGTGCGCATGACGGCATTCTCCTGCAGATGAGAACTCGAATCGTGGGGGCGTTGCGGACCGCTCATCGGCAGCCCTCCGCAGCGTTCGGGCTGGTCCAGGCGGTGTAGACCGCGCAATCGTCGGGCGACGGCGGACGATAGGCCGGGACTTTTTCCGGCACCGGCGGCAGAAGGCGGAGATAGGCGGTGAGCGCCATCACGTCCTCCTCGTCGAAGTTGGAGAAATGATCCCAGGGCATGCCCTGCCAATACAGCGGCCGGCCGTTGCGGCTGACGCCGCTGCGGATCGCGCGGCCGATCTGCGCATCCGACCACGTCCCGATGCCGGCGCTGGGGTCCGAGGAAATGTTGGCGGTGAACAGCGTGCCGGGCAGCCCGCTGAGCTTCAGGCCGCCGCCGCCGTTCGGCTGATGGCAGAACACGCAGGAGGCGTTGGTGAACAGATAGCGGCCGCGCTCGACCAGCGCGACGCGTTCCGGCGGCAGCGCCGAGACATCGGGCCGCGGCACCGCGCCGAGCGCCTGCTGCGATAGCATCTCGGCCGGCAATACGCCGAGGATCGGGGTCGAGTAGATCACCAGGCCGAAGCTGCAGCCGAGCACGCCGGTCCAGCGGCGCCGGCCCAGCGGCGCCCAGCGCTGCAACGGCACCAACCACGACAGTAGCGCCACCCACAGCGCCAACACCATCCATTGCGCCGCCACCAAGGTGCCCTGAATGCGGGCCAGATCGGGCCCCTTGAAATTGGCGAAGCTGCCGGTCGCATAGGTGATCGACGGCGGCCGACCGAGAAACAGATCGCTCGACCACAGCTTGCTGAAAAAGCTTTCGATCGCGCCGAAATGCAGCGGCGCCGGAATCTGGTTATGCACCGCGGGCAACGTCTTGAGGTAGCGCGCGATCGCCATCGCGTCGGTCTGCGAGATGTTGTGCAGGAACACCCAGGGCATGCTGAACACGTTGAGCAGCCGGCCGTCGTCGGTGCGGCCGTCGCGAATCGCCCGCACGATCTGCTGTTCGCTCCAGCGGCCGAGCCCGGTGTCCGGATCGGAGGTCAGGTTGCGGCTGATGAACACGCCTTGCGGATGCGCGCCGACCCGGGTGCCGCCGGCGAGGTATTGCTCGTCGCGATAGATCCCCTTGACGCTGACCTCGGTGTGGCACAGTCCGCACATCCCCGCTCGCACCAGATAGCGGCCGCGAGCGAGCGCATCCTGCGACTGACCGGGGCCCGCCAACACTCCGCCCGGCTCGCCCGGTGCCGCACGACGGCGCGCCTCCAGGAAGGCGACGAGATCCCAACGGTCGCTCGCCGGCAAATCGGCGAACGACGGCATCGGCGACGTCCCGAGCCCGGTGGTCAGACGCAGAAACACATCTTCGGGTCGCGCGCCGCCGCGAAAACTCCACGGCGCGGTGAGATCGCGACTGCTCACCGGCTGGCCGAGCGCGTCGGTCATCGCTGCGCCGCCGCGCAGATCGGCGCCGTGGCAATTCGCGCAGCCTTGCTCGCGATACAGCTGTTCGCCATGCGCCAAGCCGGCGGCGGTCACCGGCGGCCGCTGCGGCACCACGACAGGCGCGGCTTGCGGCGCGGGCGTCGCGCGCAACGCTTCGACATAGCCGACGACGTCGTCGATCTCCGCCGGCGTCAGCACGTCGCGGAAGAACGGCATCGCGCTCGCCGCGAGGCCATCGGCCACCACCTTGCGGACGTCCGCGGTGGTCGGCGCGGCGTCGTGCGGCGTGCTCTTGTACTTGAACGCGGCGGTCGTGAAATCGCGCGGCGGCGGGCGCATCGACGGCGCCGCGGCGCCGTTGCCGCGACCGTCGGGGCCGTGGCAGATCGCGCAATTCTCCAGATAGACGCGACGACCATTGGATGCGCCGGCCGGCACCATTGCGGTGGGCGGCCATTCGACGTCGCTGTATTGCGCCGGATCCGGCTGCCAGGTCGACGCCGGATTCGCGTAGCCGAAATGCGCGATCAATGATCGGGCCAGGTCGAGCGCGAGATAAATCACCAAGGCCGCGATGCTCCACCACAGCAACGACCGCGGCATCGATCCCGCGACGCGAACACTCGGCGACGGGATGCTTTCGGCAGTCGTCATAGATGCTCGTTCCGCCTACTCGGTTGGCGACCGCATTGTCGTTGCTGCGAAGCGCGATGCGACATGGCGGCGCGAGCTACGTCAAAGGCAATCAGCTCCGTTGCAAATGTCACTGAGCCGGGAGAGTTCCCTGCCGATCGACATCGCGCATGAAATCTTAACGCGAGCGGTATTTCATTATAGTACGCACATTCGCAGCAACACTGCGAACCCGCGCGACTACTAGCTGTGGAGAAATTCGAATGACGCGGACGGCGCTCACTCTTGCGCAGCGCGCACGCCGCCGCATTGGACAGTTTGGCGACGTGTAGTTGCCAAGCGGAGATGACAGTCCAGCGTAAGTGATCGACTCGCTTGACACCGAGGTGTCAGAATTTCGAGACACCGGAGCCGAGTATTCTAACTAAGCGGACAATACGGAACTGAATGCTAACCTGCGTGTTCGAATCACCTGAGCGTAAGACGGCAGCAGCGCCGCGGTGATGCCGAGCCGGCAGGTTCGTAACAGAACATGCGACCGCACAGAACATCCGATCGCCGGCGATGAAATAAGCCGGAGCGAACCGCCGTGATCACGAGCGCGAAACCACTGGTCGATCGAACAGCCTGCGGCAGTCGGCGGATAACACCGAGTTCGCCGCATAAAGGAGAACGCGATGAAGATGTCTCATTTCGCCAACTTCCTGATGATCCTGGTCGGCGGGGCGGCCCAGGAAGTCGCCAGCGCCGTGCGCCGCGGGATGCGCGGACGCGATGCAGATGCCGATCGATGACGCGGGATTGTCGGCTGAGCGCCGCTCATTACAGCGGCGGCATCGGCCGTTGCGGCTTGTCTTCGGCGCCGGCGCTAGGCTGCGCCGGGGAGATATGGCGATCCCGGGATGACTCGAACATCCGACCTACGGTTTAGGAAACCGCCGCTCTATCCGGCTGAGCTACGGGACCGAACGCCCGTCCGCCGGGCATGGATTCTCCATATCAGAGCCGCCGCCGGATCGCCACCCCGCGCAGGCGCCGCTCGCGGAAAACCCTAAGGCCGCCCGCCATCACCGCCGGGGCCTGAGCGCAGTTTAAGATTTATTTAGCCGGCCCACCCTATCTTGCCCGAATTGGGCAACGCGGGCATGGCAGCATGGCACAGCGTCTTTCCGGCCTGTTCGACAGTTTTCACCACGACCGACGCGGTAATATCGCAATTCTGTTCGCGTTCTCGCTGATCCCGCTGCTGGTGGCGATCGGCTGCGCCATCGATTACGCCCGCGCCACCCAGATCCGCAGCAAGATGCAATCCGCCGCCGATGCCGCCAGCGTCGGCTCTGTCTCGAAAGCCTCACCGGCCTTTCTTGCCGCCGGATCGATGACCACGGATGGGCCGATTGCGGTTGGGAGTACCGATGCGACAAACATCTTCAACGGCAACATGGCCAGCCAGTCCGGTTACACGCTGAGCAAGCTCGATGCCGCCGTCACCAAATCCGGCGCCACCTTGACCTCGACGGTCACGTTCTCCGCCTCGGTCGCGACGACGTTTCTGACGATCATCGGCAAGACCGCGTTGGCCATCGGCGGCACCTCGGTCTCGACCTCGAGCATGCCGGTTTACATCGACTTCTATCTGTTGCTCGACAACTCGCCGTCGATGGGCGTCGGCGCTACGCCGACCGATGTTGCCACGATGGTCGACAACACCTCCGACAAATGCGCCTTCGCTTGCCACGACGTCAATGACGAGCACAACTATTACGAACTCGCCAAGACTCTCGGCGTCAAAACCCGGATCGACGTGCTACGCGACGCCACGCAACAATTGATGGACACGGCGGCAGCCACCGCCACCTATCCGAACCAGTTCCGCATGGCGATCTACGATTTCGGCGCGTCGGCGCAGTCCGCGGCTCTGCGCCGCCTGTTCGCGCTGTCATCGAGCCTGAGCAGCGCCAAGACCGCGGCCGGCGCCATCGACCTGATGACGGTCAAGGGCCAGAACGACAACGACGATCGCGACACCAGCTATTCGAAACTGCTGCCGGCGATCGACAAGCAGATCACCGCGGCAGGAGCCGGCACCTCGGATGCGCCGCAGAAATACCTGCTGTTCGTGTCCGACGGCGTGGCCGACGAAACCAACGCCGGATGCGCCAAGACGATGAAGAATGCGTTTTGGGGAAACAAGTCTCCGCGCTGCCAGTCGCCGATCGATCCGGCGTTATGCAAGGCGATGACCGACCGCGGCGTCAAGGTCGCGGTGCTCTACACGACCTATTTGGCGCTACCCTTGAAGCAGGCCAACGGCGATCCGTCCTGGTACGCTTCGTGGATCGCACCGTTCAACGTCGGTCCCTACGGCCCCTCGCCGAACAGCGAAATCGCCAACAACATGAAGGCCTGCGCCTCGCCGGGGTTCTACTTCGAAGTCAGCCCGACCGACGGCATCGCCGACGCCATGAATGCGATTTTCAGAAAGGCCGTGGCGGACGCGCGGATCAGCAGCTGATCGGCGAACGCGCACCGCGTCGCCTGCGAGCTTGTGCTGCACGGCGATAACGCGGCTGCAATCCGTTGGCCGGCGCCGCCCCGGCGCTCGCCTTGTAAACGTCATACCTCGTCGCTATGTCGGTTGTCGGCTTATGCTGACAAGGAGACCGCGATGGGTTTGCTCGACGTCCTCAACGGTATGCAGAACGGCCCGCGCGGGCCTGCCGATCCGCAAGCCAAAGGCGGCATGTCGCCGATCACCATGGCGATCCTGGCGCTGCTGGCCTACAAGGCGGTGAAACACATCGGCGGCAACAATCAGCCGGCGCCTGCGCCGACCAACACCCGGGCCTCGGTTCCGCCCGCCGGCAACACCGTGAACGCCTGGCTTCCCGGTAGCAGTGGTGGTCTCGGCGATCTGTTGAAGGGCGGCCTCGGCGGGCTGCTCGCCGGCGGCGCCGCCGGCAGCATTCTCAGCGGCGGCCTTGGTGACCTGCTGCGGCAATTCCAACAGAGCGGCCATGGCGACGCTGCCAATTCATGGGTCAGTCCCGGGCCGAACCGGCAGATCGCGCCGAACGATCTGGCCACCGCGCTCGGTGCCGATCAAATCGACTCGCTGACCTCGCAGACCGGACTGTCACGCGAGGATCTGCTGTCCGGCCTCAGCCAGCATCTGCCGGAGGTGGTCGATCAGTTGACCCCGGACGGGCGACTGCCGACCGATGAGGAAGCCTCGCGCTGGATCTAATCGCAGCGCCGGACGTTCCTTGTCACTGTTGTGTTCAGGAAGGACAGCTGCCATGAGCGGCATTCTCTACATCGTCTTGGTGGGCTTTGTTGCCGGCATCATCGCGCGGCTGGTGTCGCCTGGTCCGAACAATCCCAGCGGATTCATTCTGACCACGGTGCTGGGAATCGGCGGCGCGTTCGTCGCCACCTTCATCGGCCAGGCGGTCGGGCACTATGGCCCCAACCAAGGCGCCGGCTTCATCACCGCAACGCTCGGCGCGCTGGTGGTGCTGTTCGTCTGGAACCGGCTGGTGGCCCGCCGCATGATCTCCGATCCGGGCGGCCGCACGCGAGTCTGAGACCGCCGCAGGCACGGCGCGCTCAATTCACCAGATGCAGACCGGCGTCCATCCGCACCAACTCGCCGGTCATGCTGCCGGACTGCGGCGAGGCCAGAAAACACACCAACGCCGCGACGTCGTCCGCCGTCGAGGCAATCTTCAGCGGCACCTTGGCGGTGACCATCTCTCGCACCTGCTGCGCGGCGGCGGCGCCGCGGCCCTTGGCGAACCACGGCGTATCGATGTAGCCGGGGCACACCGTGTTGACCCGGATCAGCGGCGCCAGCGCGCGGGCCAATGACAGCGTCATCGAATTCAGCGCACCCTTGCTGGCGACGTAGGCCACCGACGAGCCGACGCCGCTGAGGCCGGCCACCGACGACACGTTGACCACCGCGGCGGCGCTGCCGGATTGCTTCGCGCCGGCTTCCAGCAGCGCCCGCGCGGCGCGGATCATCTGGAACGGCCCGATGGTGTTCACGGCAAACAGCCGCTGGAAATCCTCCGCCGAAAGTCCGTCGAGATTGTCGTGCGCCACGTGCTTGGTGGTGCCGGCATTGTTGATCAGCGCGTCGAGCCGGCCCCACGGCGCCGCCGCAGCGACGATCTTGCGGCAATCTTCGTCACGCGCGACGTCGCCTTGCACCACCACGACCTCGGCGGCGCCGGCGGCGCGGCAGGCCTGTGCGGTGGCTTCGGCGTCGCTTTGGCTGGACGCGTAGTTGATGACGATGCGGGCGCCGGCCTTGGCCAAGATGGTCGCCGTCGCCGCGCCGAGGCCGGAGGCCGAGCCGGTCACGATCACATTCAACCCATCCGTCGGCATCTGCACTCCCCGCGTTGCTGCGCTCGGCCCGCTGCCCGCGCGGCCCACCATACCGTTGCCCCTCGCCGGAGCAAGTTTGCGAAACTCCGCACGACGGAAATAGCCGGGTGGTGGTCGCGGGGACCTCGTCCACTTGCAAAGCGAGGCGGCGGTGGTGCCGATGTCTTGAACCCCGCCGGCTTGACGAACGGCTGGCTTTCGCGACCAAACTGACCGCCAAGCTGAGCACCCAGCCCCCGCACCGGACCTGCGTGGAATCATCGCGAAGCGGCCCGGACTGCGCTAATCGTTCTGAGCCCGGGTTGATTCGAGCTCATTGCCATCGAGGATATCATGACCAGCTATGCAGACATCGGCGTCGAAAAGACCGGCCACGTCACCACCATCGAGATCCAGCGGCCGCCGCTGAACTACTTCGACATCTCGTTGATCGACCAAATCGCCGACGCGCTGGGCGAGATCGACAACGATCCCGAGGCCCGCGCCGTGGTGCTGGCGGCGCAAGGCAAGGCGTTCTGCGCCGGCGCCAATTTCGGCGATCCGTCGCGCACCCCGATCGATGCCAGCGAGCAGTCCGACCCGGCCTCCGGGCTCGGCAAGATCGGCCATCTCTACATCGAGGCGGTACGGATTTTTCGCAACAAGAAGCCGATCGTGGCCGCGGTCCACGCCGCCGCGATCGGCGGCGGACTTGGGCTAGCGCTGGCGGCGGATTTTCGCGTCACCTGTCCGGAAGCGCGGTTCTCCGCGAATTTCACCAAGCTCGGCTTTCATCCGGGCTTCGGACTGACCGTGACCTTGCCGGAACTGATCGGCCGCAACAATGCCGAGCTGATGTTCTATACCAGCCGCCGCGTGACCGGCGAGGAGGCCTACGCGATGGGGCTCGCCAATGTGCTGGTGCCGCACGACGAGTTGCGCGGCGCGGCGCTGAAGCTGGCGCGGGAAATCGCCGAGTGCTCGCCGCTGGGGCTGTTGTCGACGCGGGCGACGATGCGCGCCGGCCTCGCCGAGCGGGTGTTGGCCGCGACCCACCATGAACTCGCCGAGCAGACCCGGCTGCGCGCCACCGAGGATTTCCGCGAAGGTGTCCGCGCCAGCGAAGAGCGGAGGCTCGCGCACTTCAAGGGACGCTGAGGACGGAGCGACGGGCGCGCGATGCACGGCGCAGCGAGCGGTGACGCCCTGCGGGGTCATCGCCATGATGTTGCGAGAAACGGTGTTTTGGCACCGCCGAAGCGCGGGGGCCGCCGTATGAACGCCGCGCGTCGCGTCTTTTGTCTGTTGCCGCTGGTTTGCCACATGGTTTTCGCGGTCGATTTTGCATCCGCCGCCGGCTGCCGGTTGGCGCCGCAGGGTGAGGGCCGCGCCGCAGCGGTCGTCGACGGCCGCAGCTTTCGCCTTGAGGACGACCGCGATGTGCGCCTGTCCGGCATCGAGATCTTCCCGGAGCGCCGGCAACGCGCCACCGCCGCGCTGACCGCACTGATTGCCGGCCGCGAGGTCACGCTGCACGGCGACAGCGACGCGCCCGACCGCTACGGCCGGCAACCGGCCTTCGTATTTCGCGACGCCGAGCCGGTCTCGCTGCAGGCCCAACTGCTCGCCGCAGGCGAGGCGGTGAGCGCCGGGGATGCCGCCGATGCGGAATGCCGTGCCGAACTCAGCCGCGCCGAGGCCCAAGCGCGCCGCGATCGCCGCGGGATATGGGCGGAATCCGCCGCCATAAAAAACGCCGAAGACCCGGGCGATATCTTGGCCGGCGTGGGGCGGTTTGCGCTGGTCGAAGGCCGGGTTGCGTCGGTCCGTGCGGTGGGGGCAACGACCTATTTGAATTTCGGCCGGCGCTGGACACGCGACTTTGCCGTGACTATTTCAAGGCGCACGGGAGCCGCCTTAGAGGCCGCCGGCATGTCCCTTAAGTCGTTTGAAAGGCGACGCGTTTTGGTTCGGGGCTGGGTCGAGAAACGGGGCGGGCCGCGGATCGAGATTTTCGGAGCGGGACAAATCCAAACGCGCGACGAGAGCTAGTGGGGCGGCGCAGCCGTGGTTTCCTGACCGCGATTTCGGACCGCGAGACGGCTTCCGAGCAAAGCCGCACGGGAATTCAGAGAATTTGCTAACATCCGATCGAATCCGAAGGTCGCTCCACGCGCAGTCTGGGAGTCGATCATGGGGGCTACCGAAGAAAGACACGATGTGACGGGTGTGGAACGGCGCGAGACCGGCTTGAGCCGCCGCCTTTGGGCTGCGTCGGCATTGCTGTGCGCGGGGCTGCTGCTCAGCGCCTGCGGCGACGCCGGCCGTTTCCAGGTCGCAACGCCGCAGGCGAGTCCCGCCAAGCCGCCGCGTGCCGCGCAGCAGAATCCGGCGGCGGAGCGCGAACACGAGCGTATCCTGTCGTCCTATGGCGGCGCCTATGACGATCCGAAGCTGGAAGCACTGATCACCAAGACGGTGGACCGTCTGGTGGCGGCGTCCGATCGTCCGGACCTGTCCTACAAGGTGACGATCCTGAATTCCGGCGCGGTCAACGCCTTCGCGCTGCCGACCGGACAGCTCTACGTCACCCGCGGGCTGATCGCGCTGGCCAGCGATACGTCGGAGTTGTCCTCGGTGCTATCGCACGAGATGGCGCATGTGCTGGCCAAGCACGCCTCGATCCGCGAGGACCAGGCGCGGCAGGCGGCAATCGTCACCCGCGTCGTTACCGACATGGGCAGCGACCCCGACCTTACCGCGCTGGCGCTGGCGAAGACCAAGCTGACGATGGCGAGTTTTTCGCGGGCGCAGGAATTCGAAGCCGACGGCATCGGCGTCGGGATTTCGGCGCGGGCGCAATTCGATCCCTACGGCGCCGCACGGTTTCTGAGTTCGATGGAGCGCAATGCCGCGTTGAAGGCCAGCCGCGCCTCGGCCGATCCGCGTTCTCAGGACTTCCTGTCGTCGCATCCGGCAACGCCCGAGCGGGTGCAGAACGCGCAGGCCAATGCCCGGCAATATTCCTCGCCCGACGGCGGCGAGCGCGACCGCGAGAGCTATCTCGCGACCATCGACGGCATGGTCTACGGCGAAGACCCCAGCGAAGGCTTCGTGCGCGGCCGCCGCTTCCTGCATCCCAAGCTCGGCTTCACCTTCACCGCGCCGGAAGCCTTCACGCTGGACAACACCGCGCAGGCGGTGATCGGCGTGCGCGAGGGCGGCAACCAGGCGATGCGGTTCGACGTGGTGCGGGTCGCCTCAGAGCAGACGCTCGCCGAATATCTCAATTCCGGCTGGATGGAAAACGTCGACAAGGCCTCCACCGAGGAAATGACCATCAACGGCTTGCCGGCGGCGGCCGCGGTGGCGCATGGCGATCAGTGGCAGTTCCGGGTCTACGCGCTGCGGTTCGGCAGCGACGTCTACCGCTTCATCTTCGCCGCCAAACAGAAGACCACCGAGAGCGAACGCAACGCCCGCGAAACCGTGGGCTCGTTCCGCCGGCTGACGCTGGAGGAAATCCAGGCGGCGCGGCCGCTGCGCATCAAGATCATCACCGCGCAGCCTGGCGACACCGTGGAATCGCTGTCGCACCGGATGTCCGGCGTCGACAAGCCGGCGGAGCGGTTTCGCGTGCTCAACGGGCTTGATGCCCATGCCGAGGTCAAGGTCCGCGACCGCGTCAAGATCGTGGTGGATTGAGGAGATCGTGGCCGAGTCAGCCGAGCGGCA
This sequence comes from Rhodopseudomonas palustris BisB18, assembly GCF_000013745.1. Classification (GTDB taxonomy): domain Bacteria; phylum Pseudomonadota; class Alphaproteobacteria; order Rhizobiales; family Xanthobacteraceae; genus Rhodopseudomonas_A; species Rhodopseudomonas_A palustris_F. The sequence goes on along the minus strand of NC_007925.1, from coordinate 597,020 downwards.
AGCCCGGTTCGGCGATGGCGATGGTCGATGAGGCCTGCGCGATCTGCTCGGGCCCGCCCTTCGGCGGCCACAGCTTGGCGGCGTAGTGATCGGCACGAAGTTTCATCCGCTCGTCCACGCCCGAGAAACCCCAGATATGCGTGATGCGCGGCGGACCATCGAGCGCATACATGTTGATGACGAGGTGGGCGGTGTAGTCGTGCGCCGGAGCGATCGCCGCCTCCCACCCTGCAAGCGTCGCCGGCAGCCCACCGGGTTTCAGGTGATAGGTTCTGAATTCGAAGACCCCGCCGTAGTGCTGCGGCCGAACCGGCGGCAGAAACGCAAATCCGGCATAGCTATCCATGCTCAGCGCGCTCGCGGTGCCGACGCAATTGAACGGGTTGGTGTTGAACAGGGCACGGTCGCGCTCCTTGCGAAGCTCGGCCTCGGCCGCAAAGCCGCGCAGGACCAGCAATTGCCCGAGCGTGCCGATGTCGCTGCGCCAGATGCCGAATACCTCGCCCCGTGCGGCGGGATCGGCGATCCAAGCGCGGGCGCCTTGCGAGAGCGACGCGAGTTGCAACAGCGGCCCGGACAGCGTGGTCAGTTCGTAGATCATCGATGTGGTTCCTTGATCCAGAGCCCGCGCCGCGAAGGAGGTGCAGATTCGGGCGACACCGCCCACCGGACTCCGCCTCGCGGACTGCGAACAGCGTGTCGTGTTTCCTATCATCGACAGCCGCGCGGAGCGCGCCGATCCTTACCCCAACAGCAAAAAACCCGACCTCGCGGCCGGGCTTTGCTGATTTGAACCGATCGTCCGAAGCGTGCGCTTACGCTGCCTCGTCCGCGGCAACATCGTCGCCATCGGTCTCAGCTTCGGCATCCGCGTCGGCTTCGACCTCGGTCTTGGCGCCGCGGCGCGGGCTCTTGGCGAGCTGGCCTTCGACTTCCTTGACCGCTTCGGTTTCGGTGACGTGCTGCACCACCGCGATTTCCCGCGAGAGCCGATCCAGCGCCGCTTCATAGAGCTGGCGTTCACTGTAGGACTGCTCGGGCTGCGAATCCGACCGATACAGATCGCGCACCACCTCGGCGATCGCAACGATATCGCCGGAATTGATCTTGGCTTCGTATTCCTGGGCGCGGCGCGACCACATCGTTCGCTTGACCCGGGCGCGGCCTTTCAGCGTCTCCAGCGCCCGCTTCACCAAAGCCGGCTCCGACAACTTGCGCATGCCGACATTCGCCACTTTGGCGGTCGGCACCCGCAACGTCATCTTGTCCTTCATGAAGTTGATCACGAACAGCTCAAGCTTGGCGCCTGCGATTTCCTGCTCTTCGATCGCCAGAATCTGGCCGACGCCGTGCGCCGGATAGACCACGAATTCGTTGGTCTTGAAGCCCTGGCGCTGCGTCAAAGGCTTCTTCGCCTCTTCGACGCGCGGCGCCGCAGCCGCGGGCTTGGCCGCAGGCTTTGCAGCGGCCGCGACCGGCTGCTTGCTGGCGACGACGGGCGGCTTGGCGACCGCCGGCTTCGCGGCCGCTTTCGGGGCGGCTTTCGGCGCGGCGGCTGTCGGCTTCACGGTCGTTTTCGCAGTCGTTTTTGGCATTGCACTTCTTTTGTTTTTGGAGGACTTGGCTGCCGACGCCTTTGAGTTCGACGACGAAGAAGAACTCGACGACGAATTCGACGACTTGGAAGCCTTGGCGGAGGCCTTCTTGGAATCCTTGGCGGCGGCCCGGGCGGCTGTCCGGGAACGTGTCTTCGTCGCACTACGGCTGGCCGCAGCGGCTTTTTTCACACCCTTGGAAACACTCTTTTTACGCGTTTTCTGTGACACAGCCTGCGCGTGGACGGCCACGCCCCTGTTCGATGTTTGCGCAGGACTCCTGATGCACAAAAGCGGTCGTGACCGGGTTCTGCTCATGAATGTGCCTAAAATAGCACATTTCCCGCAAAAATCAATGATTTATGCGAAATTGTGACATCGTCCCGCCAACACGGTAGCGGGATCATCGAACAGGGTTAAGTTCGTCGGACGATAATGGTTCAGTGGCACCGACTATTGCGGCGCGCCGATCTCAATCGCCGGTTCCGGGCTCCGCCGAGAAGTACTTGTCGAACTTGCCTTCCACGCTTTCGAATTCCTTGGCGTCGGCGGGCGCGTCCTTTTTCTGGGTGATGTTGGGCCAGGTCTTGGAATATTCGGCGTTGACTTCGAGCCACTTCTCCAAGCCCGGCTCGGTGTCCGGCTTGATCGCATCCGCGGGGCATTCGGGCTCGCAAACGCCGCAGTCGATGCACTCGTCAGGATGGATGACCAGCATGTTGTCGCCTTCGTAGAAACAATCCACGGGGCAGACTTCGACGCAGTCTGTGTATTTGCATTTGATGCAGGCTTCAGTGACGACGTAAGTCATCCAACGCTCCGGAATAGTCCAAATTTTGAGTGTTGGCCTACCGCAGGCGCCGCGACGCCGCAAGAGAAGATGCCTAGACTTCGGGCTTTTGCAGGTCGGTATATAGTCCAGTAGCCGCATTGGCATCGCCTCGGCGCGCGGCGAATGCCTCCACCTTGAGCAGGCGAACGGTGCGATCCAGGCTGACGGTCAGCACGTCGCCGCGCTTCAGCAGATGGCCGGGCGCCGTTTGCCGGCCACCATTGACGCGAACGTGACCGGCTTCGACCAGCGCAGCGGCGCTGGTTCGGGCTTTGACCACCCTTGCATGCCACAGCCATTTGTCGAGACGCTGGCGCTCCAATCCACACCACTGTCACTCGGACGGACCGGTTGATTGCCGGAGCCCGGCCGCGCTTAATCCTTGCGGTTGGCGGTGAGCTGCTCTTTCAGCGCGGCGAGTTTGGCGAACGGCGAATTCGGGTCGGCGACCCGCTCGCGTTCGCGCGGCGCGCTGGAGGAGAATACCCGCGGCGCGCGGTCGCCGGAGTCGCGTCCTTCGCGACCTTCCCGGCCGCCCTTGCCGCCCTGGAACTTGTCCTTGCCGCGGCCCCCTTTGCCCTGGAAGCGCTCGCGGTCCCGTGGCGGGCGCGGAGCTTGCGCCGGCCGCGCATCGGGCGTGCCCTCTGCCGCAGGCGCATCCGCAGCGGCCGCGACCGGCGCGTCGGTGCGGGGCCGGCGGAACTCCGGCTTGCGGTCGCGTCGTCCGCGGTTCGGACGATCGCCCTTGCCTTGCTCGGCCTCACCGGCTTCGCCGGCGCTGGCCGGCTGGCCGGCCTGCGCCGCGCGATCAGGATTGCGATAGCGGTTGCGATCGTGCCGCGGCCGGTGATCGTCGGCGCGGCCACCGGGCCGCCAGACCTCGACCAATTCCGGCACCGCGACCGCGGCGTCGGCGGCCAATGCGGGATCGGAGCCCGCCACCACAGCCGGGTCGGCCTCGGCCGTCGTCAGAACGGCAACGGCTTCGGTGGCGATGGCTTCGCTGCCAGGGGCATCGGACGTCGGAGTGTCGGCGGCTTCGCTGACCGTTTCGGCGCTGGCGCTCTCTGCCGGAGCTTCGGCGTCCGGGCTGACAACCTCGGCCGCGATCTGCGGCGCAGCTGTGGGTTCGGCCACAGCCGGCACTTCGCCGGCCGATTCGGTGAGCGCGGGATCGAGCGGCGGCGCCTCGGTGACGGCCTCCTGCACAGCCGCACCGATATCTGCGGCCGCGGCGTGCTCCGGGTCGGCGATCGCGGCGTCCGTTGCCGAGGTCTCCGACACGATGGTCTCGGCGACCGTCGCGTCAGGCGCAGCTTGATCGGCAACCGTCGTTTCTGTTGGATTCGCCTCGGGGTCTGTTGCTTCAACAGGCGCCGTCTCCACCACGACGGGCTTCGGCGGTGCCGGCGGCAACGGCGGCTTCTTTTCCATCCGATAGCCGAGCGCGCGCAGGATCGAGGCGAAATCTTCGCCGGCCGAGCCGGTCAGCGAGGTCATCGCCTGCGTCACGATGAAGCCGCGACCGTCGAACGCCCCGGCGGGCTTTTCGCCGGGCGAGGTCTCGCGCCACGACAGCGCCGGCCGAATCAGGTCGGCGAGCCGCTCCAGAATATCGACGCGCACCGCGCGCTCGCCGCATTGCCGGTAGCCCAGCGTGCGATAGGCGTCGCGGTCGAGCTGCTTGTCGACCGGAAACGAGGTGCGGCCGGAGCCGGCCAGATGCTGGGCGCCGGACAGCGCCGACAAATCGACCTGATCGCGCTTCTGAACCCATAACAGCGAAGCCAACGAGCGCGCCGCGGGCTTCAGCAGCGAGGGCAGATAGATGTGGTAGGCGCCGAACCGCACGCCGTATTTGCGCAGCACCGCGCGCGAGGCCTGGTCGAGGTCTTTCATCTCGGCGGCGATCTTGGAGCGCTCCAGCACGCCGAGCGCTTCGATCAGCTGAAACGCGATACCGCGGGCGATCCCGGTGACGTCCTCGGCCTTGGCGAGGTCGAACAGCGGTCCGAGCAGTTTCTCGACATGGGTCTTCAGCCACAGTTCGAGACGGGTCTGCACCGCTTCGCGCGCAGCCCCCGCCAGCCGGTCGTCGGCGACGATGCGCAGCCGCGGATGCAGCGCGTCATCGGCCGCGACCAGCTTGGCGACGGCGTCGCCGGTCCAACGGACGGTGCCGTCGGACGCCAGCACGAACTGATCGTCGGGCGCAGCCGCCAGCTTTTCGGCCCGGCTTTCGATCTCGCCGGCCAGCGCCTTCAGCGCCGCGGCCTGCAAGGCCTTGGCGTCGGAGCCTGCTTCGGCAGCATCCGGCGCAAACGTGAACCCATCGAGACGGCCAATCACATGGCCCTCTACGATCACTTCGCCGGTCTTTCCAATTTCGGTGTTCAACATCGTGTTTTCCCGCAGGCGGCGCATCAATACACTGGTACGGCGATCAACGAAACGTTCTGTTAGGCGTTCGTGGAGCGCATCGGACAATTTATTTTCGAGGTCTCGCGAGATGCCCTGCCAGTGCTCGGGGTCTGCCAGCCAGTCCGGACGATTGGCCACGAAGGTCCAGGTTCGGATCTGCGCGATCCGTCCGGACAACGTGTCGATGTCGCCATCGGTTCGATCCGCCTGGGCGATCTGGGTCGCAAACCATGCATCCGGAATTCTGCCTTTCCGCATCAAATAGCCGAACAGCGTCGTCACGAGCTCGGCGTGCGCCGCCGGCGCGATCTTCCGATAATCCGGAATCTGGCAGGCGTCCCATAGACGTTCGACGGCCGCAGCGCCATGGGCGATGTCGCGAACTTCGCCGTCTCGCGCGGCATGATCGAGCACCCGCAGGTCTTCGGCGATCGGGGCGCGGGTCAGCGCCTCATGGCTTGGGGTCAGCGACAGCGACACCTGCAGCGCGCCGAGCGAGGAAAAATCCAGCCTTGAATTGCGCCATTGCAGCGTTTTCACGCTGTCGAAGGTATGATTCTGCAGCGCGTTGACCAATTCCGGCTCAAACGGCGCACAGCGGCCTGTGGTGCCAAAAGTGCCATTGCGGGTCGCGCGGCCGGCGCGGCCGGCGATCTGGGCGAATTCCGACGGATTCAGCCGGCGGAATTGATAACCATCATATTTGCGGTCGGACGCGAAGGCGACGTGGTCGACGTCGAGGTTGAGCCCCATGCCGACCGCGTCGGTCGCCACCAGATAGTCGACATCGCCCGACTGATACATCGCCACCTGAGCGTTGCGGGTGCGCGGGCTGAGCGATCCCAGCACCACCGCAGCACCGCCATGCTGGCGGCGGATCAACTCGGCGATGGCGTAGACCTCGTCGGCGGAGAACGCCACGATCGCGGTGCGCCGCGGTTGCCGGGTGATCTTGCGGTCGCCGGCGAACTCCAGCTGCGACAGCCGCGGCCGGGTAACGATGCTGGCGCCCGGCAGCAACCGCTCGATGATCGGCCGCATCGTCGCAGCCCCCAGCAGCAGCGTTTCATCGCGGCCCCGCCGGTGCAGGATGCGGTCGGTGAAGACATGGCCGCGCTCCAGATCGGCGGCGATCTGGATCTCGTCGACCGCCAGAAACGACACGTCGAGATCGCGCGGCATCGCCTCGACGGTGGAGACCCAATAGCGCGGCTTCGGCGGCTTGATCTTCTCCTCGCCGGTGATCAGCGCCACCGCGTCCGGCCCCGCCCGGTCGACGATCTTGTTGTAGACCTCGCGCGCCAACAGTCGCAGCGGCAACCCGATCACGCCGGAGGAATGCGCCAGCATCCGCTCGATCGCCAGATGGGTCTTGCCGGTGTTGGTGGGACCGAGCACGGCGGTGACGCCCGCGCCGGGGGCGCGGTCGTTCGCAGAGGCCGATCCTGAAGTTGAAAATGCCATATCGATTGATGATTCCGAATGGAGGACGGGGAGACGGCAGTCAAAGATGTGTCACAATGCGACGCCCGCCAGGTCGAATCTTAAGCTATGGAACGAGTCCGGAACGAATCGCGCCCGAATCGGTGACTCGATGCTCGACGGCAGCCCGCGCCTCAACATCTCGGTCGATCACCTCCGTGCAATACCAGATCAGGGAAGGCGCCGCGACGTCGGAGCCGCGATCGAGGCTCGATCCTTAAGCGCACGCGTTCCGTGATTGCGCCGGGAGTCAACATGATTCCGTGCCTCCTCAAGATGCAGCGAAGCTGCGCGGCAGCGGCGCACGCAAAACAAGATGCCGCCGGGGCGCCGTCGATCGTGGTCGGGCCTGCTATTGGGTCTTGGAGGCCGCTCGCGGCGGCGTTGCCGCAGTGATGAATTGCGTGGCCTCCAGCACCGCATTACCGAGCGGGGTCGGAATCTTCAATCGGAACGGCACCAGGATGCGGGTGCCGGCGATCGGTACCAGCCAGACCTCCATGTCGCGCTGGGCGACCAGATATTTGATCGCCGCACGATCGGCGATGTAGCCGGAGATCGGCGAGAAATAGATCGCGCAGACCAGCGCCGGCCCGCGATAGCCCTTTTCGGCCTTGACGGTGTCCATACGCTTGAAATCGAACCGCAGGTCGTAACGCATCCGGCCGTCGAAAATCGACGTCGTCGTGCGGCAGGACTCGGCGGCGAGCGGATCGCCGCCGCCGGCCACCCGTAACAGCGAGCCCGTCATCGGGTCGAATACGCCGCGGCGATGCGCGTCGGTCACCGGGATGCGGTCGGCATCCACCGGCGGCTCCGGCACGATCGCAAACTCCTTGATGGTGCCGCCGGCCAGCGTCATCCGGATCGATTCCGACTTCCGCGAGGTGGAGGTGGTCGCGTTATAGTTGGTCGGCTGCAGCTGACCATTGAGCACCCGGCCCTGCGACGCACCGGTTCCGTCGCCGCCCGCAAACGCCTTCAGCAGCCCGGACGAACCGCCGCCGGCCGAGGCGGAGTATTGATCGTCGCCGATATCGATCCGCCAGACGCCTTTGCCGACCGGAATTCCGGCCAACGTCGCCTCGTAGCGCGCATCAAGGCTGCCCTGGGCGAGGGCCGGGACGGCCCGCGCCATTGCCATCAAGCCAAGCGAAACCAGCGCGCATCGAGCGGCGCCACGCGCGACGGACGCCAGGATCGCGGAGAGGGAAGATGAAATCACGGCGGAACGAGTCACAAACGGAGATCCTGTGTGACGAGATGGTGCGCCATATGCAAAACTCCACGCCGACCCAAGCCGGCGTAAGGCGCCCCCGCAGCCGCCGCGACAAGCGGGTGCGAACAGCTTCATTCGGGACGGAATACGTCGTTTATATGATTGCAAAGCCGGGCAAATTTCAAGCCGGCCGAGGCCGCCGGGAACCCGGAGGCGCGGCGACGCATGAGCGCCATCGGGCTTCCGCGCTTGACGCTGAACGGCTCTGCCCCTATACGTCCGCGGTTCCTGAAATGGACGTGTTTTTCAACCCCCGCGCCGCCTGTGGGCGATCCGGGGATGACAGAGGATTTTCGCCATGTCTCGGCGCTGCGAACTGACCGCTAAGGGTGCGCAAGTTGGCCATAAGGTCAGCCACTCGAACATCAAGACCAAGCGTCGGTTTCTGCCGAACCTGGTCAACGTCACCTTCCTGTCCGACGCGCTCGGCCGCCCGGTGCGGCTGCGGGTGTCGACCAACGCGCTGAAGTCGGTCGACCATCGCGGCGGGCTCGACGGCTTCCTGCTGAAGGCCAAGGACGCCGAGCTGTCGCCGAAGGCGGTGGACATCAAGCGGCAGATCCAAAAGAAGAAGCTGACTGCCGAACTCGCCGCCCTGGCCTAAGCAGCCACCGGTAACACTGCAGTTTCTTAGAGAATGTTCGACGGCCGGGTCGCAAGACCCGGCCGTTTTGCTTTGCGCTGTGATCCCGGGATGTCGCGGCCTGCGGCGCGCCGGACCGTCAGGGGCTGACATCGCGCTTGCGACGACGAGCGTCGCTCGACACCTCCGCTGACAGCGAGGGATCGCACCGCACCGAATGACGTCGTGCGATCGGACCGACGCGCCGCCTGGTAATACTACGAGGTAGTATAGTTGCCGTATTGAGGCCACGAATCGCGTAGTTTGCCGAGGTCGAGAGGCGCGGCCGCGTACTCGGACAGAACGCGCAGGACCTGCCATGAAATTGTCCACCCGCATGGCATTGGCGATGGTTGCGCTGGTGTCGTTCACGACCATCGCTCTGGGCTTGCTGACTTATCACAGCGTCATGACGCTGATCCTGCCGCGCGCGCTCGACCGGCTGCAAACCCACGCCCGCGTCACCGCCATGTTGCTGGACGCCTCGTTGCGCAGCGCCCGCACCGACGCTGCTATCGCGCAAACCTCCGGGGCGGCGATGATGATGCACCTGCGCAAGCAGTTCGGTGCCGCCCCGGACAAAATCGAAAGCGAATGGAAGGAAGCCACCGCGGAGCGCTTCGCGGCGGAGATGTCCGGCAAGCCCGCCTACGCGCAGATGCGCGTGATCGGGGTCGCCGACGGCGGCATGGAAATCGTCCGTGTCGACCGCACCGGTCCTAACGGCGCGATCCGCATCGTCCCGGACGATGAGTTGACCCGTCGCGGCGACCGGGACTACTTCCTGCAAGGCATCAAAATCGGGCCGAACCAGATTCACATCTCGCGCGTCGAACTCAACAAGAAGGCCACCGGCCTGGAACTTCCTCTGGTCCCGACGCTGCGCACGGTCGCGCCGATCCATCACCCCGATGGCGCGCTGTTCGGCGTCATCGTCATCAACGTCGATCTGCGTCCGGCGATCGCGGAGATCCGCTCCAGCGGCAAACCCAGCGCGCTGGTCTACATGGTCAACGACGCCGGCGATTACTTGGTGAATCCGGATCCCGCGAAGGAGTTTGGCTTCGATCTCGGCAGGCGTTTTCGGATCGGCGACGATTTCCCGGAATTCGCCTCGGCGCTGCAACAAACCGACGCTCGGCCGCGGGTGATGCAAGACCGCGACGGTCAGCGCTTCGGCGTTGGCTGGCAATGGGTGCGGCTTGCCGGCGGCCCGCGAGTTGCCGTGATCGAGGCCTTCCCCTACGGCACGCTGATGAGCGTGCAGACCGCCGTCAGCAATTCGACGCTGATCGGCGGCGCCGCCGCGGTTCTTTGCGCCATCCTGATGGCGGTGGGGGTCGCGCGTTCGCTCACCAAGCCGCTGGTGCAGATCACCAAGGCCGTCGAGGGGTTTTCCCGCGGCGAGATGATTGCGATCTCGGCGACCGGCGGCAACGAGATCGACGTACTGGCCGGAGCCTTCATCCGGATGACCGCGGAGTCGCAGCGCAAGACCGCTGAACTCAACGAGGAGATCGCCGAACGCAGCCGGATCGCCGAGGTGTTGAACAACACGCTCAACAACATGGTCGATCCGGTGCTGATCGCCGGCGCCGACGGTCACGTCATTCTCACCAACTTCGCCGCGCGCAAGCTGTTCGGCAATCCGACCGGGGTCGGCAATATGAACGCGGTGCGGACCTTCGAGCGATTCTATTCCGATGGCGTAACGCCGCTGCCGCCGCAGATGTCGCCGCTGGTGCGGGCGTTCCGCGGCGAGATCGTCGAGAACTTCGAATTCGTTGCGCGGCCGTTGGCGTCCGCGCACAAATCATATTTGGTCGCCAACGGCCGCCCGATCCGCAGCGAGGCCGGGATCCTGCAAGGCGCGGTGATGGTCTATCACGACGTCACTCAGACCAAGAAGGCGCAGGACGAATTGCGCGAAAGCGAGCGGATGGCGCGCGCGATCATCGACACCGCACTCGACGCTTTCGTGCAGATCGATCCCAGCGGGGCGATCACCGAATGGAGCCCGCATGCCGAAACGCTGTTCGGCTGGTCGCGCAACGAGGCGCTGGGAGAGAACATCGGCGTGCTGATCTTCTCACCCGATCAGACGAGCGAGACCAAGACGAACTACCGCAAGTTCATCGACTCGGTCGATCACGGCGGCACCGGCTATCGGATCGAGACCGAGGCGACCCGCCGCGACGGCACCACGATCCAGATCGAGGTGGCGCTGACCGCGCTGGTGCGCAACGGCGGCCATGTGACCAACGCCTTCATGCGCGACCTCACGGAAAAGACCATCGCCGAGCAGCAATTGCGGCAAGCGCAGAAGATGGAATCGATCGGTCAATTGACCGGCGGCATCGCTCACGATTTCAACAACATGCTGACCGTGATCACCGGCACCATCGACATCCTGGGCGCCGCGGTCGCCGACCGTCCGGAATGCGCGACGATCACCAAGCTGATCTCCGACGCCGCCGACCGCGGCGCGGAACTGACGCGCCATTTGCTGGCGTTCGCGCGCAAGCAGCCGCTGCAACCCTGCGAGACCGACCCCAACACGCTGCTCAGCGACCTGCAGAACCTGTTGCGGCCGACGCTCGGCGAACAGATCGAAATCTGCGAGGTGCTGCAGGACGGGGTGTGGCCGATCTTCGTCGATCGCGGCCAGCTCGACGCCGCGCTGGTCAATCTTGCGGTCAACGCCCGCGACGCCATGCCGGACGGCGGCACGCTGACGCTGGAGACCACCAATGTGGTGCTCGACGAGGATTATGTTCGGCGCTACGCCGAAGGCGAGCCGGGACCCTACGTGATGATCACGATCAGCGATTCCGGCTGCGGAATTCCGGAGGCGATCCGCGGCAGGGTGTTCGACCCGTTCTTCACCACCAAAGAAGTCGGCAAGGGCACCGGGCTCGGGCTCAGCATGGTGTACGGCTTCATCAAGCAATCCGGCGGCCATATCACGCTGTACAGCGAAGTCGGGCACGGCACCACGTTCCGCATCTACCTGCCACGCGCCAAGACCGAGCCGCAGTTGGTGGCGCCGTCGGTCAGCGAGGCGGTGGAGGTCGGCGGCAACGAAACCATCCTGATCGTCGAAGACGACGCCATGGTTCGCAACTACGTCACCGCCCAGCTCAAGGGGCTCGGCTACACCACGCTGGCCGCACCCAACGCCGCGGCGGCGCTGGCGCTCAGCGCCGAGGGCGCGTCGTTCGACCTCTTGTTCACCGATATCGTGATGCCGGGCAAGATGAACGGGGTGCAGCTCGCCGCCGAGATGGCGAAGCAGCATCCCTCGCTCAAGGTGTTGTACACCTCCGGCTATTCGGAGAATGCGGTGATCCACAACAACCGGCTCGATCCCGATATCCTGCTGCTCACCAAGCCGTATCGCCGCACCGCGTTGGCCCGCATGGTCAGATTGGCGCTGAGCGCGGCGACCGAACCGGAACGCCGACAGGCCTAGCCAAAGCTGCGTTTGGCGCGACGTCCGCCGCCGATTACTCTTCGAGCAGCGTGAACTGCAGCAGCAGGGTGCGTTGGATCATCGAGAAATTGTCGTCCGAGACCAGGGTGACGACCAGATCGCCGGCGGCGCCGCGATGCACGTCGAGCCCTTCCATGTTGTCGATCTCGTCGCCGAGATCGGCGTCGAAGATCGACGGACCGTCGATCACGGCGCCGGGCGCCAGCGAGCGCAGTGCGATCCGCCTAATCCTGATGCCGGCACCGGTCAGCAGCGAAAACTTGCGCTCCAACACCAGCAATTCCCCGTCCGGCAGCAGGCAGGCGTCGCTGATGTCGAAATCGTCGCGGCGGCGCACGGCGAATGGTCCGGGGGTTTTGCCGCCGATCAGAAAGCCGACGATATTGCCGTCGGCGTCGAGACCGCGTTCCGAAAGCGCGATCAAGGTCCCCGCCATCGGCAGGCCTTTCGGCACCAGCAGCAGCGCCTCGAGACCCTTGTTGCTCGGCAGCTTGCGCAGTGCCGGCGGCGTCGCCAGCACCTCGCCTCTGGCGCGGATGCCGTCGCGGCCGAAATCGAATTTCAGGATCTGCTGCACCCGCTCCAGGCCGACATAGGCGATGCCGTTATCAAGCGCCAGCGACTCGCTGTCGTACCAGCCGCGCGCGGTGATCGGCCGGCCGTCGGCGCCGAGCATCGGTGCGGCCTCGACATCGGCGAGCCCCACCATGTCGCGGCCGCGATAGACGATGCGGCCGGTGAACCAGGTCGCCTTGTCGCTGATCGCGACGAAGCGTTCGCCGCGGTCGTCGAGCCGCAGCGCCGACAGTCCGCCGAAGCCGCGAAACGGCGAGGTGAGGATCAGCCCGCTGCGAAACTGCAACGCGCCGAAGCGGACGTGCGAGGGATCGCGGGTATCGAATGATCTCAGCGGACGGGCGTTGACCTCGATCGCGACCGGCGCGTCGGCGGCATAGTCAGTAGCGACACGTTGCTTGGGGGAGGCGGTTGTTGCGGGCTGCGCCCAAGCCATCGTCGGAATGGCGGCGAGCGACAAACCCGCTGCGACGCCCTCCAGAACACCGCGACGGGTGATGACGGGATGTCGATCCGAGAGCTTTCCCACCTAAGCCGCCATGTGCGTCGGGCGCCGCGGCAACGGCGGCGCGCTCCATCGCCCCGCTCTTGCGGGCAGAGGGGTCGGGTGAGGGGCTATTGCCGGCCGGCGGGCGTGAATGCCCGCGGCGGGCGCCGTGCCTCGCCCCTCGCCCGGCGCTACGCGCCGACCTCTCCCCGCGAAGAGCGGGGAGAGGTGAGGTCGTGCTTGCGGCAAGTTCGGCATTTCGATCGACGAGCCGCGCCTACGAATGCAGCCGCCGGCGGCGGCGGCCGGGCCCGGTCGGCGGCGTCTCGGTTTCGCTGAACAATTCGGCGAGCTTCTCGGTGATCGCGCCGCCGAGTTCCTCGGCGTCGACGATGGTCACCGCGCGGCGATAATAGCGCGTCACGTCGTGGCCGATGCCGATCGCGATCAATTCCACCGGCGAGCGGGTCTCGATCTCCTCGATGATGTGGCGCAGATGCCGCTCCAGATAGTTGCCGGGATTGACCGACAGCGTGGAGTCGTCGACCGGCGCGCCGTCGGAGATCATCATCAGGATCTTGCGCTGCTCGCTTCTGCCGAGCAGCCGCTTGTGCGCCCAGTCCAGCGCCTCGCCGTCGATGTTCTCTTTCAACAAGCCCTCGCGCATCATCAGCCCGAGATTCTTGCGCGCGCGGCGCCACGGCGCGTCGGCGGATTTGTAGATGATGTGGCGCAGATCGTTGAGCCGGCCCGGCAACGCCGGCTTGCCGGCGGCGAGCCAGGCTTCGCGCGACTGCCCGCCCTTCCAGGCCCGGGTGGTGAAGCCGAGAATCTCCACCTTGACGCCGCAGCGCTCCAGGGTTCGCGCCAGGATGTCGGCGCAGGTCGCCGCCACTGTAATCGGTCTTCCGCGCATCGAGCCGGAATTGTCCAGCAGCAGCGTAACCACGGTGTCGCGGAAGGTCGCTTCCTTCTCGCTCATGAACGACAACGGATGGAACGGATCGGTGACCACGCGCGACAGCCGCGCCGGATCCAGCACCCCCTCTTCGAGATCGAAATCCCAGGCGCGGTTCTGCTGCGCCATCAGGCGGCGCTGCAGGCGGTTGGCGAGCCGGGCGACGATGCCCTGCAGATGCGCCAGCTGCTTGTCGAGATAGCTGCGCAGCCGCTCCAATTCGTCGTGGTCGCAGAGGTCTTCGGCGGCGACCACCTCGTCGAATTTCGGCGCGAAGGCGTGATATTCCGGGCCGCGCGGCTCGTTGCCGCCGCGCGAATTCGGTCGCGTCGCTTCGCCCGGGGTCTCGTCGTCGCCGAGTTCACCGTCGTCGAAAGCGTCGCTCATCGAGGCCTGCGCGCTCTCCATGGCGCTGTCGGATGTCTCTTCCGACGACGCCTCGGCCTGGTCGGCGCTCATCTCCTGCGCGGCTTCGCTGTCGGGCGAACCTTCGGCGCCGGATTGATCGTTCTCGCCTTGCTTGTTCTCTTCTTCGGTGTCGTCCTCGTCGGCGTCGGCGTTGCGATCGTCGCCGAGCTCCAACGCCTGCAACAGATCGTGAATCGCGTCGCCGAACTTGGTCTGATCCTCGGCAAACCGCTCGAGCCGGTCGAGCCTAGGCCCGATCTTGTCTTCCAGCACCGGACGCCAGAGGTCGACCATCTTCTTCGCCGCCGCCGGCGGCGCGAGGCCGGTGAGCCGTTCGCGCACCAGCATGGCCAGCGCATCGGGCAACGGCGCGTCGGCGCGGTCGGTGATCTCGTCGAACTTGCCGCGGTGGAAATGATCGTCGAGCATCGCGGTGAGGTTCTTCGCCACCCCGGCCATGCGGCGGGAGCCGAGCGCCTCGACCCGGGCCTGCTCGACGGCTTCGAACACGCCGCGGGCCTGCGGATTGCCCGGCATCAGTTTGCGATGCAGCTTGGCGTCGTGGCAGGCGAGCTTCAGCGCGATGGAATCGGCGTGGCCGCGCACGATCGCGGCGTCGCGCCTGCTCATCTTGCGCGCCGGTTCGGGCAACCGCGCCTTGCCCGGCGATAGCCCTGGGCGCTCGGCGGCGAAGCTGACTTCCAGCTCCGGGGTCTTGGCGATGGCGCGCAGGCACGCGGTCACCGCGCGCTTGAACGGCTCGGTCGGCGCTTCACGCGAGTTGCCGCGGAACTTGCTGTTGGATGTGGTCATGGTTACTCTTCCGGTGAGCGCACGTCATCAAACTCAACGGCACGCGTCAGGATCGCTTCCCAATCATAGGGACAGATCGAGCCGAAAACTTTCGCCGGAAGCCCGGTTTCCTGTTGAGCTTCGTCACGGGCATCAACGTAAGCTTCACCGATCGCTTCTGCGATATGCGGCTTGAGGCTGGGATTCTTCATCAGCACCCGGGCAATATGTCGGCGCTGAGTTCGGATCGAAAATACCCAGCTTCTGGAGCGGTGCGTCGGCTGTTGATCCCACTTCAAAAGATGCAACAGCACAACGCGAATCGCGCTTTCCAGCTTGTCGTATTGCTCGCCGCCCACGTCGGACAACTCCTCGGCAATGTTGTCAGCATCGATCTCGGACAGCCGACCGGCCTTCAACAGCGCGACTTGGTGTTCGACCCAGCCGTAGACATCGTCTTCGTAGCACGGCGACGCGATCGAAGCCGTATTCGACGGGGGGCGGAACTTTGAACTCGTGGTCATCGCCAATCCTCAGACGCGCCTTGATGAACCGAGCCACGCCGCCGGCTCAACGACGCTGTTCACCCCTCACCCGGCTTCGCTTCGCGAAGGCTGCCTCTCCCACGAGGGGAGAGGGGAAGAACCTCAGCTCATCGCCACGTTGACCGAGCTTTCCGGCAATTCGGCGTTGAAGCAGCGCTGATAGAATTCCGCGACCAGCGGCCGTTCCAATTCGTCGCACTTGTTGAGGAAGGTGACGCGGAACGCGAAGCCGATGTCGCCGAAGATCTCGGCGTTTTCCGCCCAGGTGATCACGGTGCGCGGGCTCATCACCGTCGACAGATCGCCGTTGGCGAAGGCGTTGCGGGTCAGATCGGCGAGCCGCACCATCTTGTTGGCGATGTCGCGGCCTTCCGGATTGCGGTAGTGCACGGCTTTCGCCAGCACGATCTCGACTTCCTCGTCATGCGGCAGGTAGTTCAGCGTGGTGACGATCGACCAGCGGTCCATCTGGCCCTGGTTGATCTGCTGGGTGCCGTGATAGAGGCCGGAAGTGTCGCCGAGGCCGATGGTGTTGGCGGTGGAGAACAGCCGGAACGCCGGATGCGGCTTGATCACCTTGTTCTGGTCGAGCAGCGTCAGGCGGCCGGAGACTTCCAGCACGCGCTGGATCACGAACATCACGTCGGGCCGGCCGGCGTCGTATTCGTCGAACACCAGCGCGATATTGTGCTGCAGCGCCCAGGGCAGGATGCCGTCGCGGAATTCGGTGACCTGCTTGCCATCGCGCACCACGATGGAGTCCTTGCCCACCAGATCGATGCGGCTGATGTGGCTGTCGAGATTGACGCGGACGCACGGCCAGTTCAACCGAGCCGCGACCTGCTCGATATGGGTCGACTTGCCGGTGCCGTGGAAGCCGGTGACCATGACGCGGCGGTTCTTGGCGAAACCGGCGAGAATCGCCAGCGTGGTGGCGCGGTCGAACCGGTAATCGGCATCGACATCCGGGACGTGGGCGTCGACTTCGGAATAGGCCGGGACTTCAAGATCACTATCGATGCCGAACACCTGCCGCACCGACACCTTCATGTCGGGCAATCCGGCGGGCTCCTGCGAGGTCGTCATGGCGGCGGTCATCAATCCTCCGTGGTCCCGGACGCGCCCGGGACCGGATAAGCATGTTGCTGCGGTTGAGTGCTTCGGCAAACCTAGCAGAGAGCCGCGATTGGCAGAAGCCCGTCGGAGCATCAAAGTTCCGCTGCGATATCATCAAGATAGGCACGCAGCGCGAAATTTGCCAGGCTGCCTTGCGAATCGCGGCGGTTTGCCGGCCGTTCTGACCCGGAACCGGATTCGCGAACGCCGCTTGCTTTGGCGTGCACCGATGCCGCCAGGCGCGCCTGCAGCATGGCCGACGTCATCGCAAATGGGGGTCAAGTGGGCGCCTTCCTCGACCAATTGATCGCTTTCGCCGGACACCATGCCGGATGGGCCTACCTGACGCTGTTTCTCGCAGCGCTCTTGGAGGCGGTGCCGATCTTGGGCTCGCTGATTCCGGGCTCCACCATCATTCTGGCGTTGAGCGCGCTGGTGCCCGGCGGCCAACTGGCGTTGATGCCGGTGCTGGCCGCGGCGGCGGCCGGGGCGCTGATCGGCGACGGCACGGCCTATTGGATCGGCCGACGCGAGCAACGGCAAATCCTCGAGGCCTGGCCGATGTCGCGTTATCCGGAGCTGGTGGCGCGCAGCGAGGCATTTTTCAAGCGCTTTGGGATCTGGGCAGTGTTCGCGGCGCGTTTCGTGCCGCCGATCCGCGCCTTCGTGCCGGTCACCGCCGGCGCGCTCGGGCTCTCGCCCGCGCGGTTCTTCGCGGTGAATATTCTGGCGATTCTATTATGGGCGCCGGCGCATGTGCTGCCCGGCGTGTTGGCGGCGACCGAACTGGAGAACCCCGGCGGGATCCGGATCCATCATTGGCTGCCGCTGCTGGCCGGCGTGGTGGCGACTTTGGCGCTGGCGGCGTGGGCAGTGCGTTGGTGGCGCAAGAACCATCTGACAAGCCACGACGCCTGACGATGCTTGCGAATGCGGCGGTCGTCATCCTGAGGTGCCCGCAACGCGAGGGCCTCGAAGGATGCGGCTCGCGAGTCCCGCGCGGCTCCGGAGCGCGTGGCTCCATCCTTCGAGACGCCCGACGTTGCGCGATGCGCTTCGTCGGGCTCCTCAGGATGACGCCGCTAGGGATGGCATGTCAGCGGTCAATCGCGGATCAATCAGCTCGCGCCGCGGACCACCGTCTTCAGGTAGTTGTACGCCTTGATGATCTCGATGAGGCGATCTTCGGTGGAACGGTCGCCGCCATTGGCGTCGGGGTGATGCTGCTTGACCAGCGACTTGTACTTCGCCTTCACGGTTTCCAGCGTGGCGTCGGCGCCGAGCCCCATCACCTGCAGCGCCTTGCGTTCGGCGTTGAACACCTTGCGGGTTTCCGGCTTGGGTTCCTCGGCGGCGGAGCCGGGACCCGGACGCCAGCGGCCGCGGCCGTTGAGTTCGCTGAACATGTGGAACGGATCGGCGGCGGATTCCAGATCGGCGTCGGCGGACTTGCCTTTGCCCTTGGTGCCGTTGGCGCCCATCTTCCAGGTCGGGCGATGCCCGGTCAGCGCGTCTTTCTGATAACGCGCCACCGCATCGGCGGCCATGCCCTGGAAAAAATTATAGCCCTGGTTGTATTCGCGGACGTGGTTGAGACAGAAGTGCCAGTATTCCTTCTCGGCGCCGCGGCCCTTCGGCGCGCGATGCGGCCCCTTGTTGGTACAGCCCGGGGCTTCGCACATCACCGCGGCCTCGCGCGCAGCCGCTTGCTGCTTCGCGCTCAGCTTGTTCGGCTTGATGCGGATACTGTCGAAGAATTTTGATGAATCGATCGCCATGGCCGACTATGACAACGCAACGCGAAATGCTTCAAGTCTTGACATTGCGAATACCTGACAGGTTGATACGCGGTTCACGACACTCGGGTCACCACCTAAGGCGACGACATGAGCGCAAAACACGATATTACAAAGAAGTTGAGCGGAGCTTTCACGCCGCAACTCCTCGATGTGATCGACGAATCACATCTTCATGAGGGACATTCCGGGCATCGTCATGGCGGCGAGACGCATTTCCGGGTCAACATCGTGTCGGCGGCGTTCGCAGGCAAGAGCCGGATCGAGCGCCACCGCATGGTCAATGCCACGCTGGCCGAGGAACTCGCCGGCCAGTTGCACGCGCTGGCGATCAAGGCGCTCGCACCCGGCGAGGCCGGGATTTAGATCATTGCAACCTCGGCGTCGCGGCCCCTGGTCGTAGATGCAAGGCGCAAACCTCCACCGGGCATCACAGCGCCGTTCCGGCGCGTTTCGGCTTGTCGTCGCCGTCCGCCTCGCCCTCGCGTAGCACCGGCACGATCCGCAACGCGGTGATGCGATTGCGCTCGCGGCGCAGCACTCGGAAGCGAAAACCGTGGAAGGTGAAGCTCTGGCCGCGCTCCGGAATCGAGCGCGCCTCGTGAATCACCAGGCCGGCCACCGTGGTGGCCTCCTCGTCGGGCAGGTGCCAGTCCATCGCGCGGTTGAGATCGCGGATCGGCACCGAGCCATCGACCACCACCGAGCCGTCGGGCTGGGCGCGCACCCCGGCGAAGACGATGTCATGCTCGTCGGCGATATCGCCGACGATTTCTTCCAGAATGTCTTCCAGCGTCACCATGCCTTCGACTTCGCCGTATTCGTCGACCACGAGCGCGAAGTGGGTCTTGCGGCTGCGGAATGCCTTCAATTGCTCCGACACCGAACGCATTTCCGGCACGAACCACGGCGGCAACGCGATGCCGACGACGTCGATCTTGTCGGTCTCGCCGTCGGCGGCGCGGATCGCACGCAACAGATCCTTGGCGTGCAGCACGCCGATGATGTTTTCCGGCTTGTCCCGCCATAGCGGAATCCGGGTGTATTCGGTCGCCAACACTTCGCGCACCAATTCCTCCGCCGGCAGGTCGGCGTTGATCATCACCATCTCGGTGCGATGCACCATGACATCGGAGACCTGCAGCTCGCTGAGGTCCAACAGGCCGCCCAGCATGTCGCGGTCCTGCTTGGCGACGCCGCCTTCGTAGTGAATCAGTTCGACCGCGCCGCGCAGCCGCTCGGTCGGCGACAACAGCGGCTGGTTGGCGCCGATCCGAATGCCCAGTATATTCATCAACATTCGTACGATGCCTTCGATCACCCGCAACAGCGGACCGAGCACCAGCACCATCAGCCGCATCGGCCGCGCCACCAGCAGCGACACCCGGTCCGGCGCGTTGATGGCGATGGTCTTCGGCAGCACCTCGGCGAAGATCACCACCACCACGGTCATCACCCCGGTGGCGTAGAGCACGCCGAGTTCGCCGAACCAGGCGGTGAACAGCCCGGTCGCCAGCGCCGAAGCGCCGATATTGAAGATGTTGTTGCCGAGCAGCAGCGCGCCGATCATCCGCTCGCGCATCGCGAACAACTCGCCGACCACGCCGGCCTCGCGGCTGCCCTGGCTGGCGAGCCGCATCATGCTGGCGCGCGACGAGCCGGTCAGCGCGGTTTCAGAGGCGGAAAAGAACGCCGAGCCGACCAGGCAGGCCAGCACGATGCCGAATGTGATCCAGTCCATCTTCAGTTACTGCTCTGGTTCGGCGCTCAAGTCTTGTCCGCGAGCTTGCGCGCCAGAAAATCGCGAACCGGTTCCGGCTCGACGTCGTGTGCGATCACCGCGCGGCCGATCGCTTCCAGCAGAATGAAGGTGAGCCGGCCGCGCTTGACCTTCTTGTCCTGCGCCATCAGCGCCATCAAGGCGTCGGCGTCGGCCAGGCCCTCCTGCGCGAAACCGGCGATGTCCTGCAGCCTTGTCGGCAGTCCCACTTCGGCGAGGTGATGCGACAGCCGCGCCGCGGCGTCGTTCGACAACATGCCACGTTCCGCGGAAAACTGCGCCGCCAGCACCATGCCGACGGCGACGCCTTCGCCGTGGAACAGCCGTTCGGAGAAGCCGGTGGCGGCTTCCAGCGCGTGGCCGAAGGTGTGGCCGAGATTGAGCAGCGCGCGCTCGCCGGTCTCGCGCTCGTCGCGCGCCACGATCGCCGCCTTGGCGCGGCAGGAGGTGGCGATGGCGTGTTCGCGGGCGCTGCCGCCGCGCACGATCTCGGCGTGGTTGGCCTCGAGCCAGGCGAAGAACGCCTCGTCGCCGAGCGCGCCGTACTTCGCCACTTCGGCATAGCCGGCGCGAAACTGCCGCGGCGACAGCGTGTCGAGCACCGCGGTGTCGGCGATCACCAGCACCGGCTGATGAAACGCGCCGACCAGATTCTTGCCGTGCGGCGAGTTGATCCCGGTCTTGCCGCCGACCGAGGAATCCACCTGCGCCAGCAGCGAGGTCGGCACCTGCACGAAATCGAGGCCGCGGCGGACGATGGAGGCGGCAAAGCCAGCGAGATCGCCGACCACGCCGCCGCCGAGCGCGATCACCAGATCGTTGCGTTCGATCTTGGCGGCGATCAGCGCCTCGCAGACCTGCTGCAGCCCGGCATAGCTCTTCGAGCCTTCGCCGCCCTCGACCACGATCGGCATCGAAACGATGCCGACATCGTCGAGCGCGGCCTGGGTCTGCGCCAGCCAGCAGGTGGCGACATTACGGTCGGTGACGATCGCCGTGCGGGCGCCGGGCCGCAACGCGGCGATGCGGGTCCCGAGCGAACGCAGCACGTCGCGGCCGATCACGATGTCATAGCCGCGGTCGCCGAGCGCGACCTCGACGGTGATCGGGGCGGAGTGATTGAGCGGCGCGGTCATGATGAGGGACTCATGGTTGGAGCGGCGAGGTCGCCGCGGCAAAGGTGGGCGTGCAGCGCCTCGACGCATTCGTCGACGATCTTTTCGTGCGGCACGTCGCGCGAGGCAATGGTGAGATCGGCGCTTTGATAGACCGGATAGCGCTCGGCGATCAGCCGGTCGATGGTGGCGGCGGGATCGGCGGTCTTCAACAGCGGCCGGTCGGCGCGGCGCTTGATCCGGCGCAGGATGACGTCGGCCTCGGCGTGCAGCCACAGCGACACCGCCTGGGCGGCGATCCGCAGCCTGGTGTCGTCGCGCATGAAGGCGCCGCCGCCGGTCGCCAGCACGTGCGGGCCGTTATCCAACAGCCGCGCGATCACCCGCGCCTCGCCGTCGCGGAAATACGGCTCGCCGTGGTTGGCAAAGATCTCGGCGATGGTCATCCCGGCCGCCGCCTCGATCTCGGTGTCGGCGTCGACGAACGGCAGATGCAGCCGCGTCGCCAGCCGGCGTCCGACCGTGGACTTGCCGGCGCCCATCATCCCGACCAGCACGATCGGGCGCCGCCCCAGCGCCGCGACGATCTCGGCTTCGGCGGCGGTGAGCGGGCTGGCTGAGGACACCGTCTCGGACATCAATTCAACGAACCTGCAATCAAATGAAGCTGTTGGCGCCCCTGGCGCCGTTCCGCCCCACCTATACTCCCGCAGTCGAGGCGGTTGCCAGAGACTCTTGCAACCGGAATGCGAACATGGTCATCGTCAGCCTGCCCTCGCCGGCCGTTTGCCTCGTCCTCGCGTCCCGAGACCCTTGATGCCCAGCCTGTTGCGCTTTCTGACCATTATCGCGGTGATCGGCGGGTTGATTTACGGCGCGATCTTCGCGCTGGCGAATTTCGTCAATCCGAAGCCGCGGGAAATGACCGTCACCATCCAGGCCGACAAGTTTCTCAAGAAATAGCGTGGGCCCGCCATGCCGCCCGGAAAAAACTCCGACGCCCGGCTGATCGAGCTGTTCCTCGACATGATCGCCGCCGAACAGGGCGCCGGCAAGAACACGCTCGACGCCTATCGTGGCGACCTCACCGACCTGTCGGACTTCCTCGGCCACGCCAGGTCGAGCTTCGTTGCCGCCGACACCGAGGTGCTGCGCGGCTATCTCGCCGAGCTCGACGAGCGCGGCTACAAATCGACCAGCGTGGCGCGCAAGCTGTCGGCGTTCCGGCATCTGTTTCGCTTTCTTTTGACCGAGCGGATCCGCGCCGACGATCCGGCCGCGATCCTGTCCGGGCCGAAGCGCGGCCGCGGCCTGCCGAAAGTGCTGTCGATCGCCGACGTCGACCGGCTGTTGCAGCACGCCAAGGATCTGATCGCGGCGCCGCACGCCAACACCCAGCAGCGGCTGCGCGCGGCGCGGCTGTATTGCCTGCTCGAGGTACTGTACGCGACCGGACTGCGGGTCTCCGAGCTGGTGTCGCTGCCGTTGTCGGCGGCGCGGCGCGACGCCCGCATGATCGTGGTGCGCGGCAAAGGCAACAAGGAGCGGCTGGTGCCGCTCAACGAATCCTCCAAGCAGGCGATGGCCGGCTATCTCGCCGCACTCGATGAGCTGCGACAAGAAAAGGCCAAGAACGCTAGCGCCTCGAAATGGTTGTTTCCGTCGTTCGGCGAGAGCGGCCATTTGACAAGGCAGCATTTCGCCCGCGAGCTGAAAGACCTCGCCGGCGCCGCCGGGCTGTCGCCGCGCTTGGTCAGCCCGCACGTGCTGCGCCACGCCTTCGCCAGCCACCTACTGCACAACGGCGCCGACCTGCGCATCGTGCAGACCCTGCTCGGTCACACCGATATTTCCACCACGCAGATCTACACCCATGTGGTCGAGGAACGGCTGAAGAGCCTGGTGCGCGATCTGCACCCGCTGGCTGATAAGCCGTAGCGGCCCGGTAATCCCCGATTATTAAAATACGTCCATGATATATCTTTAGCGTTGCGCTCTCGATTTCTATGATATATCTCAGAGCGATCATCAACGAGTAAGGAACTCAAATGTTTGGATTTCATCACGACCGCCACGCTCAGGGCCGCCCCGGCCGCGGCGAAGGATCTCACCATCACCACGCCGGCCACGGCGAGGGATTTCCCCATCACCACGCCGGCCCGCGCGGCGGCGGCCGGTTCGGACGCGGCCCTGATGCCGAGGACTTCCAGGGCGACGACCGCGGACACGGCGGCGGGCGCCGGCGCCGGTTCGACGGCGCCGAGCTGCGGCTGGTGCTGTTGAAGCTGATCGCCGACAAGCCGCGGCACGGCTACGACCTGATCCGCGCGGTCGAAGAACTGACCGGTGGCGCCTACGCGCCGAGCCCCGGCATCGTCTATCCGACGCTGACGCTGCTCAGCGACATGGGGTTGATCGCCGAGCAATCGGCCGAGGGCGCCCGCAAGCAGTTCGCCGTCACGCCTGAAGGCACCGCGCATCTCGCCGAACAGGCGACCGAGGTCGCCGCCATGCTGGCGCGGCTCGAAGCGCTCGGCGCGATGCGCGAGCGGGTCGACGCGGTGCCGGTGCGCCGCGCCATGCACAATCTGCGCAGCGTGCTGCAGCATCGGCTCGGCGAAGGGCTGGACAAGGAGCGGCTGCAAGCGGCCGTGGCGCTGATCGACGAGGCGGCGCAAAAGATCGAACGGCTGTGACCTGGTCGCGCCGGCTGAGCGCAGTCGCTCAGCCGGACGTCGGCGACGATCTTGACCACATTGCGCCAAGCATTCGCAGCAAACGCGGGGCGTAGCGCAATTGCTAGGGTCCCCGCCGCTTGACTTGGCGCGGCATTTGGCTTGAAAAGCCCGAAAGGCCGGCATTTGCCGCCGTTTCGCTTTTCCTTTGCAACTCCCCGAATGCACCCCATGCCCGATCCGATGCGCAGTTACCTGGATTTCGAAAAGCCGGTCGCGGAACTGGATTCCAAGATCGACGAATTGCGGGCGTTGGCGGCCTCCGGCAGCAACATCGGCGAGGAAATCGCGCGGATGGAGGAGAAGGCGCAGCAAGCGCTGACGGATCTCTACGTCGCGCTGACGCCGTGGCAGAAGACCCAGGTGGCGCGGCATCCGCAGCGGCCGCATTGCATCGATTACGTCGAGACGCTGATCGCCGATTTCACGCCTTTGGCCGGCGACCGTAAATTCGGCGACGACGAAGCGCTGATCGGCGGCTTCGGCCGCTTCCGCGGCGAGAGCATCTGCGTGCTCGGTCAGGAAAAGGGCTCCTCCACCGAGACCCGGCTGAAGCACAATTTCGGCATGGCCCGCCCGGAAGGTTATCGCAAGGCGGTGCGGCTGATGGAGATGGCCGACCGTTTCGGCATCCCGGTGTTGTCGCTGGTCGATACCGCCGGCGCCTATCCGGGCATCGGCGCGGAAGAACGCGGCCAGGCTGAGGCGATCGCGCGCTCGACCGACGCCTGCCTGTCGCTGACCGTGCCCAATGTCGCGGTGATCATCGGCGAAGGCGGCTCCGGCGGCGCCATCGCGATCGCCACCGCCAACAAGGTGTTGATGCTGGAACACGCGATCTACAGCGTGATCTCGCCGGAAGCCGCGTCCTCGATCCTGTGGCGGGATTCCGCCAAGGCCCAGGAAGCCGCCACCTCGATGAAGATCACCGCGCAGGATCTGGCGCGCTTCGGCGTGATCGACAGCATCCTCACCGAACCGCGCGGCGGCGCGCATCGCGACCGCGAAGCGATGATCGCCAAGACCGGCGACGCCATCGCCAAGGCGTTCGGCGAAATGCGCGACCTCGACGGCGCCGCGATCCGCGCGCAGCGGCGGCAGAAGTTCTTGGACATCGGCCGCAAGCTCGGCTGAGTCGGCGCCGATTTCGGCAAATCCAGCGTTTCGGCGGGCGACGTCCGCAGCCGCCAAGATCAGCCGAAGTATTCGTTCGCGGGCGGCTCCCTCATCGTGGCTTTTTCTGGGCTTGGCGCGCCGCGACAGCGCTTTTCTGCTGGCCGAAATCTTCAAACTCTATTCACCATCGCGCCCGGCACCCGTCCCTGCCCGCCCGATCGGCTTGCGACCCCGGGGGCTTAAGGATAATAATTGCTTCACGGCGGCGGACAGATCGTCTCAAATTCCGAGACGATGCCCCGATCGGCTGCGGAGCTTTACCTTGATTGATCGCACGCTCGTTCGCGCGCTGGTGACATCGGTTGCGCTTGCCACCGGTGTCATGCTCGCCGGCTGCAACAGCGACGAGATTTCGCTCGCCAATAACGCCAAGGCCAATCAGCCGGTGCCGCCGAAACTGGTCGCCGAGATGCAGACCAAGGATATGGACCTGCAGGCGCCGATGCTGGTGCGGCTGTTCAAGCAGGAGGCCGAGCTCGAGGTCTGGAAGCAGACCCGCTCCGGCCAGTTCGCGCTGTTGAAAACTTATCCGATCTGCCGCTGGTCGGGCGACCTCGGACCGAAGGTGCGCGAGGGCGACCGCCAGGCGCCGGAGGGCTTCTACAACATCACGCCCGCGCAGATGAACCCGCAATCGGCCTATTACCTGTCGTTCAACACCGGCTATCCCAACGCCTTCGACAAGGCGCTCGGCCGCACCGGATCGCAGCTGATGGTGCATGGCGACTGCTCGTCGCGCGGCTGCTACGCGATGACCGACGAACAGATCGCCGAGATCTATTCGCTGGGGCGGGAATCCTTCTTCGGCGGCCAGCGCGCGTTCCAGCTGCAGGCCTATCCGTTCAAGATGACGCCGGTGAACATGGCGAAGCATCGCAACAACCCGAACATGCCGTTCTGGAAGATGATCAAAGAAGGCTACGATCATTTCGAGGTGACGCGGCAGGAACCGAAGGTCGAGTTCTGCGAAGCCAAGTACGTATTCGATCCGGCGACCCCGCCGAACGCCTCGAGACCGCTGGCCTTCAACGCTACCGCGAAATGCCCGGCCTATGTGGTGCCCAACGACATCGCCGACGCGGTGCGCCAGAAGCAGCGCGAGGACGACGTCAAGACCGCCGAACTGATCGCCAAGGGGATTCCGGTGGCGCAGCGCCGTCCCGACATCGACGGCGGCATGAACCGGATCTTCGCCTCGAAGATTCCAGACGGCGCGACCGGGCTGTCGGAGCCGGATGTCCCGGGCCTGCAGACCGCATTCGCTCGCGCCCCCGGCACCATCCCGGCACACGTCAATCCGCCGAAGGCCACCGTGGCGACCGCGTCCGAAGAGGCGGAGCAGCTCGCCAACAGCCGAGCCGCCTCGCCGTCGGAAGGATTGCTCAACAATATGGCGCATAAGGGCGGCAGCGAAACCACCGCGACAGCCGCACCGGCCAAGCCGAAGCTATCGGTCGCCACCAAGCCGGCCAGCACGCCGCCGCGCCCGGCCTCAGTGGTCGCGGTGAAGCCGCCGGCCGCCAAGCCGAGCAGCGCACCGCATCAGGTCGCCGCGGCCCGGCCGCCGCTGAAGCCGAGCCTATCGTCGGCCGATGCAACCGCCTCGCACGCTTCGTCGACCGGCGGCACCCTCACCGGCGCGCAGCCGGTGGTGTCGGCGAACTCCTTCGAGAGCCGCTTCTCCGCGGTGCGCTAAGGCAGGCCTGCGCAGCACCAACTGGCATTCCCTCCACCCTTAACGACAGATCGCGACGTCGCCGTCCTGCGTAACCGATCTGTCCGAATTCAAAAGCTCCTGTCCCGCTTTGGACCCCACCCCCGACCCCTCCCCGCAAGGGGGAGGGGAGCACACCGCGTCGCGCGGAAGCGCTCCCGTTTCAATTCAACGCCATCAGGTTCAGAGGGAAGCGGTGCCGGTACTGCGCCCCGTCGAGATGCCCCGACAGTGCTGGCGAGCTGCAAGCGCTGAACGCCGCGCAAGTGCTTTTTTGGTTTCCCCGAGATCGCTGAGCCCACGATGGCGTGGGCCTCGCCGCGAAAGTGGCCTGCTCCCCTCCCCCTTGCGGGGAGGGGTCGGGGGTGGGGGTCCCCAAGAACGACGGATCGATTCGACGGATCCAGACGGACCGCGGATGATCCGCCGACAACCAAACAGCCCAGCTACAAACGATGAGCCGGTGTCTCCCGCGGCGCGGCGATATCGGCCCGTGCGCCTACCCGTCAGCGGAGCCCGCGTTCTATCAGCGGGACTCGCCGCCCCGCCTTACGCGTATCGCCCGTGGCAGTGCTTGTACTTCTTGCCGGAGCCGCAGGGGCAGTCCTCGTTGCGGCCGACCTTGCCCCAAGTCGAAGGATCGTTCGGATTGCGCGCGGTCTTGTCGGCATTGTCGGCCGGCGCCAGCGAGACATTGGCGAACGCCATATCGTCCTCGCCGGTGTCGGCGTTGAACTTGTGGCCTTCCATCGGCGGCAGCTCCTGCGGCTGCTCGGGCGGCACGATCTCGACCCGCATCAGCTGCGCGGTGACGGCCTCGCGCAGATGCGTGATCATCGCCTCGAACAGCGCGAAGGCTTCCGACTTGTATTCTTGCAACGGGTCGCGCTGGCCGTAGCCGCGCAGCCCGATGACGTTGCGCAGATGGTCGAGCATCACCAGATGCTCGCGCCACAGATGATCCAGCGTCTGCAACAGGATCGATTTCTCGGCGTAGCGCATCACCTCGGGGCCCCACTGCCCCACCTTGGCCGCCATGTGTTCGTCGACGCGCTGCTCGATCCTTGTCAGCAGTTCCTCGTCGGCGATGCCTTCTTCCTTGGCCCATTCGTCGACCGGCAGGTCGAGCCCGAGCACGCGCTCCAGCTCTTCCTTCAGCCCGGCGACGTCCCACTGCTCGGCATAGGCGTGTTCCGGCACGTGCTTGGCGACGATGTCGTCGATGAAATCGTGCCGCATCCCGGCGACGGTTTCGGCGACGCTGTCGTCCTTCATCAGGCTGATGCGGTGATCGAAGATTTCCTTGCGCTGGTCGTTCTGGACGTTGTCGAACTTCAACAGATTCTTGCGGATGTCGAAGTTGCGCGCCTCGACCTTCTGCTGCGCCTTCTCCAGCGCCTTGTTGATCCACGGGTGGATGATCGCCTCGCCCTCTTTCAGGCCGAGCCGCGTCAGCATGGTGTCGAGCCGGTCGGAGCCGAAGATCCGCATCAGATCGTCTTCCAGCGACAGGAAGAACTTCGAGCGGCCGGGATCGCCCTGACGGCCGCTTCGGCCGCGCAGCTGATTGTCGATGCGGCGGGATTCGTGACGCTCCGAGCCCATGATGTAGAGCCCGCCCGGCCGGGTCAGGGTCTTGGCCGGCTTGTTGCCCTTAGCGGGTTCGACCTCGACGACCTCCTCGGCCTTCAGCACGATCTCGCGGAAACGCTCGATGTCGGCCTTGATGAGTTCGATCTTGGCGGCCTTTTCGGCCTCGTCGGTGATGCCGACGGTCTCGTGCTGGATCCGCATCTCCAGCGAACCGCCGAGTTTGATGTCGGTGCCGCGGCCGGCCATGTTGGTGGCGATGGTGATCGCGCCGGGCACGCCGGCCTCGGCGACGATATAGGCTTCCTGCTCGTGAAAGCGGGCGTTCAGCACCGCGAACAGCTTGGCCGGCTTGCCCGCGCGAGCCGCCGCATAAAGCTTCTCCATACCCTTCGGGTCGGTGAAGTCGATCTGCTTGTAGCCGTGCTTCTTCAGATACTCGCCGAGCACCTCGGACTTCTCGATCGAGGCGGTGCCGACCAAGACCGGCTGCAGCCGCGAATTGGCGCGCTCCACCTCGGCGAGGATCGCGGCGTATTTCTCGCTCTGGGTGCGATACACCTCGTCGTCTTCGTCGAGCCGGGCGATCTGCACGTTGGTCGGGATCTCGACCACTTCGAGCTTGTAGATGTCGAACAATTCGTCGGCTTCGGTCAGCGCCGTGCCGGTCATGCCGGACAGCTTTTCGTACATCCGGAAGTAGTTCTGGAAGGTGATCGAGGCCAGGGTCTGGTTTTCCGGCTGGACCTGGACGTGCTCCTTGGCTTCCAGCGCCTGATGCAGGCCCTCCGAATAACGCCGTCCCGGCATCATCCGGCCGGTAAATTCGTCGATGATGACCACTTCGTCGTCGCGGACGATGTAATCCTTGTCGCGCTGGAACAGCGAATGGGCGCGCAGCGCCTGGTTGACGTGGTGCACCACCGAGACGTTCTCGACGTCGTACAGCGAGTCGCCCTTGAGCTGGCCGGCGTCGCGCAGCAGCACCTCGATGTGCTCCATGCCGGCTTCGGTCAGCGTCACGGTGCGCTGCTTCTCGTCGACCTCGTAGTCGGTCGCCTTGTCGAGCGACGGCATGAAGGTGTCGATGGTGTTGTAGAACTCCGAGCGGTCGTCGAGCGGACCGGAGATGATCAGCGGGGTACGGGCTTCGTCGATCAGGATCGAGTCGACTTCGTCGACGATGGCGTAGTAGTGACCGCGCTGGACCATGTCCTCCAGCCGGTACTTCATGTTGTCGCGCA
Source organism: Rhodopseudomonas palustris BisB18 (assembly GCF_000013745.1). Classification (GTDB taxonomy): domain Bacteria; phylum Pseudomonadota; class Alphaproteobacteria; order Rhizobiales; family Xanthobacteraceae; genus Rhodopseudomonas_A; species Rhodopseudomonas_A palustris_F. The sequence goes on along the minus strand of NC_007925.1, from coordinate 567,264 downwards.
GATAGTCGAAGCCGTATTCGTTGTTGGTGCCGTAGGTGATGTCGCAGGCATAGGCGGCCTGGCGCTGCTGATCGTCGAGGCCGTGGACGATGACGCCGGTGGTCATGCCGAGGAAGCCGTAGATCTCGCCCATCCAGGCGGAGTCGCGCCGCGCCAGATAATCGTTGACGGTGACGACGTGGACGCCCTTGCCGGCCAGCGCGTTGAGATAGACCGCGAGCGTGGCGACCAGGGTCTTGCCTTCGCCGGTCTTCATTTCGGCGATGTCGCCCTCGTGCAGCACCATGCCGCCGATCAACTGCACGTCGAAATGCCGCTGGCCGAGCGTGCGCTTGGCGGCCTCGCGCACCGTGGCGAAGGCCGGCACCAGAATGTCGTCGAGCGTCTTGCCGTCGGCCAGTTGCTGACGAAATTCCGCGGTTCGTCCCCGCAGCGCCTCGTCGGACAACGCCACCAGCTCCGGCTCCAGCGCGTTGATGGCATCCACACGGGGTTGATAGGCCTTGATCCGTCGGTCGTTAGGGGAGCCGAAGAGCCTACGGGCGAGCGCGCCGATCATACCAATTTCCTGTCTTTGCAGTTCGGCGTTGCAGCCATCGTCCGTTCACCCCGTCGCTATCAACTCATTGTGACGCTTTGAGGCCGGTATCCCTTTCCGGGATCGGGCGCGAAATGAATGGAAAGCCAGCAATCCGAAAGTTTCGCGGGCCCAAGCGCGGCCAGGCACCTGCCGTCGCGCCGGTCCGATCGCGGAGAGATATGGCTGGGGTAGTGGGTTGTCAACGCGCCGACGTCTTCAGGAATTCATGATTTTGACAGAGTTTGCGCGTTGCCAAGGCGGCATGATTGGGCGACTGTCCCGCGAACCCCGCACATCCCGCCTTTGCAGATAAGGATTTTCCATGACGTCTTCGCCGCTCGATCCCAAACCGCGCCTGCGCTTCGGCCTCGCCTGCGCCGCCCTGACCGGCTGTCTGCTGCTGGCCGGCCTGCCGGCCCGCGCGCAGGACGCCGATCCGGTGCTCGCCAAGGTCAATGGCCAGGAAATCCGCCAGAGCGACGTCGCCATCGCCGAGGAGGAGCTCGGGCCCAGCTTGGCGCAGATGGACCCAGCCACCAAGACCGACAACGTGCTGTCGTTCCTGATCGACCTCAAGATCGTCGCCAAGGCCGCCGAAGACAAGAAAATCGCCGATCGCGAGGACTTCAAGGCGAAGCTCGCCTTCGCCCGCAACCGGCTGTTGATGGACAATCTGTTGGCCGTCGAAGGCAAGGCGGCGACCACCGACGCCGCGATGAAGAAAGTCTATGACGACGCCGCCAAGCAGATCACTGGCGAAACCGAAGTTCGCGCCCGCCACATCCTGGTGGAGACCGAGGACGAGGCCAAGGCGATCGAAGACGAGCTGAAGAAGGGCGCCGATTTCGCCGAACTCGCCAAGAAGAAGTCCAAGGATCCCGGCGCCTCGGACGGCGGCGACCTCGGCTTCTTCACCAAGGACCAGATGGTGCCGGAATTCTCCTCGGTCGCCTTCGCGCTGGAGCCGGGCAAGATTTCCGACCCGGTGAAGTCGCAATTCGGCTGGCACATCATCAAGGTCGAGGAAAAGCGCAACCGCAAGGCGCCGGACTTCGCTCAGGTCAAGGCGCAGATCGAAACCTATGTGACGCGCAAGGCGCAGGCCGATTACGTCACCAAGCTGCGCGAAACCGCCAAGATCGAGCGGCTCGACAAGCCGGCCGAGGCCGCCAAAGCCGATCCGGCCAAGCCCGCCGAGGTCGCCAAGCCTGAGGCGGCAAAGCCCGACGCCGCCAAGACCCCGGCGAAGAAGTAACCGCCGTTTCCAGCTCTGTCCCGCGCGCGGGGCCGAGCTGGCGAGTCTAAACGAGCCGGATGAGAGGACGCCGCGTCATGCGCAGCACCGCTCATCCGGCTTTCTCGTTTGGCGCGCAAACCGACCTCCCCGCGGTCGCGCAGAGGTGATACAGAGCGCTCCACTCTTTGCAGACACTTGCTGAAAGCTGAACGCGCATGGCCACCGCCGTCTCCCCGCTCGCCCCGACCAATGTCCCCGAATTGCCGCCGCTCGCCGGCGTCAAGCTCGCCACCGCCGCCGCCGGGATCCGCTACAAGGGCCGCACCGACGTGCTGCTGGCGCTGCTCGACCCGGGCACCGCGGTGGCCGGGGTGTTCACCCAGTCGAAATGCCCGTCCGCCCCGGTGGAATGGTGCCGGCTCAATCTGAAAGGCGGCAAAGCGCGGGCGCTGGTGGTGAATTCCGGCAACGCCAACGCCTTCACCGGCAAGACCGGCCGCGTCGCCACCGCGCTGACCGCGAAAATCGCCGCGAAAGCGATCGGCTGCAAACCCGCCGATATTTTTCTGGCCTCGACCGGGGTGATCGGCGAACCGCTCGACGCCAGCAAATTCGACGGCGTGCTCGATCAACTCGCCGAGGCCGCTGTGCCGGGCGGCTGGATGGACGCCGCCCGCGCGATCATGACCACCGACACCTTCCCGAAGGTCGCCACCGCCACGGTGAAGCTCGGCAAGGCCAAGGTGACGATCAACGGCATGGCCAAGGGCGCCGGCATGATCGCCCCCGACATGGCGACGATGCTGGCCTTCGTGTTCACCGACGCGCCGATTGCCGCCCCCGCGCTGCAGTCGCTGCTGAAGGCCGGCGTCGCCGACACTTTCAACGCGGTGACCATCGATGGCGACACCTCGACCTCGGATACGCTGCTGGCGTTCGCCACGGGGGCCGCCGCCGCCAACGGCGCGCCGAAGATTTCCAAGGCCAGCGACATCCGGCTGAAAGCTTTCGTCAAAGCCTTCAACGCGGTGCTGGCCAATCTCGCCGAACAGGTCGCCCGCGACGGCGAAGGCGCGCGGAAACTGGTCGAGATCATCGTCGACGGCGCGACCTCCAAGGCCAGCGCCCGCAAGATCGCGATGTCGATCGCCAATTCGCCGCTGGTGAAGACCGCGATCGCCGGCGAGGATGCCAATTGGGGCCGCGTGGTGATGGCGGTCGGCAAGGCCGGCGAACCCGCCGACCGCGATAAATTGTCGATTTCGTTCAACGGCATCCGGGTCGCCAAGGCGGGCGCGCGGGATCCCTCCTACAACGAGGCCGAAGTCTCCAAGGCGATGAAGAGCCCGGAAATCCAGATCAAGGTCGCGCTCGGCCTCGGCAAAGGCCGCGACCGCGTGCTGACCTGCGACCTGACAAAAGAATACATCGCCATCAACGGCGACTATCGGTCGTGAATCTTCTGCTCGTCGTCGCGGTGGCGCTGATCGACGCCGATAATCGCGTGCTGATCGCCCAGCGCCCGCCCGGCAAGACCTTGGCCGGGCTATGGGAATTCCCCGGCGGCAAACTCGACGACGGCGAGCGGCCGGAGCAGGCGCTGATCCGCGAATTGGACGAAGAACTCGGCATCACGGTGAGGGAGCCGTGCCTGGCGCCGCTCACTTTCGCCAGCCACGCTTACGAAGACTTCCATCTGTTGATGCCGCTGTACATCTGCCGGCGCTGGGAAGGCACGGCGACCGCGCGCGAGGGCCAGACCCTGGCCTGGGTCCGCCCGAACAAACTGCGCGACTATCCGATGCCGCCGGCCGACATTCCGCTGCTCTCGCACCTGATTGATTTGCTGCAGTAGTTCTTCGTGCCCCGGAGGCAGTGCACCGCGCCGCCCTTGCGGCGTGGGGCACTGCCTCCGGGGCCGTTACGGACCGCAGCACTTGGAACGGTCCCGGCTCCCGGCGCAGCGTCAAGGACGCTGCGCCGGGTCCGGGACACCTGGCTACCCACTTACTTCGGCATCATCCGCTTCACCGCGTCGGCCAGGCTGGCCTTGGCGGAGCCCGGTTTGAGCGGCTGCTGCTGACTTTCGTGCGGTGACCAGCCGGAAAGCCAAACCAGTTCGAAGGTGGCGCGGACGCGGCCGTCGGGATCGGCGAAGCGTTCGGCGTAGATCTCGGCCATCCGCAGCAGCGTGGCGCGGCGCAATGGCGTGCGGCGGCGCTCGACCAAGACGTTGCCGGCCCCCATCCGCCGCAAATCCTGCATCAGCGCCAAGGCGTTATCGTAGCGTACGATGATCCGGTCGACGTCGGTGACCGGCAGCGCGAAGCCGGCGCGCTGCAGCAAGGCGCCGAGATCGCGCAGATCGGCGGCCGGCGCAACCCGCGGCGAGACCCCGCCGTCGAGCTCGGATTCCGCTGCGGCGAAGGCCTGGCGCAACTCTGTTAAGGTGTCGCCGCCGCTCATCACTGCCAACAACAGTCCGTCGGGCTTCAAGGCGCGGCGAATCTGCTTCAGCACGCCCGGCAGATCGTTGACAAATTGCAGCGCCAGCGCCGAGACCGCCAGATCGATCGAGCCCTCGGCGAGCGGCAGCCGCTCGTCGGCGTCGAGAGCGATCGGCTGCATGGCGCCGACCCGGCCGCGCAGCACTGCGCGCAATTCGTCGCCCGGGGTGGCGATATCGGCGGCGGCGGGAAATTCTCGCAGCACCGCGTGCAGCCGTTCCGCCATCTCCTCGGCGACGCGGTCGAGCAGAAACGTCGCCGGCCCCAAGGCGCGGGCGCGGCGCTGCCGCGCCGCCAACAGGGCGCGGTCGAACAGTTTGGGCGCTTGCGGCGAACTCATGCCGCTGCGTTAAGCCGGAGGCGTGCCACTGGCAATCAGTTCAGCTTGGAGGATGCCGCGGCCGGACCCGGGCTCTGCTGCGGCGCTTCGAACATCCTCAATGATGCATCGAGCGCGTTGCGCAGATGCATCGCCGCCGCCTGGCTGCAGCGCAGCCGGCCGGTGGTGACGAATTTCACTTCGACCGAGCCGTCGGCCAACGGGTTCAGCGTCCGCGACGCCAGTTCGATCTGCACCGTGTTGGCCATGATGCCGTGCGCCGGCGCGATGTCGAAATTGATGATCGGCGCGGTCGAAATATCGACATAGATCAGCGTCTCGGCTGGCTTGGCCTCTGGATCGGACAACTCGCTCTCCTCGGTCTGATTCGCTTTACCGGCAACTTAGGCGATCTCGCCCGCACCATACGCCTAGGTTGCCGCTTGAGCGACGGCATTGCCGGCATTAGCCTTGCGGCATGGAGACCGACGCGCCATCGCCGCGATCCATCGCGGCCTCGTTCCGTGGCGCGCTTGGCCTTTGCCGGCAGGCGTTGGGCCACGGCGCGCGCCTGGCGCTCGACATTGCCTTGCCGACGCTGTGCGTGGCCTGCCGCGAGCCGGTTTCCGGCCACGGCGTCTGCGCCGCCTGCTGGTCGCAACTGTCGTTCATCGCGCCGCCCTATTGCGAGCGGCTCGGCATTCCCTTTGTCTACGATCCCGGCCCCGGCATTCTGTCGATGCAGGCGATCGCCGATCCGCCGGCCTATGCCCGCGCCCGCGCCGCGGTGCGCTATGACGAGGTGGCGCGAACTTTGGTGCACGCACTCAAGTTCCACGACCGCGTCGATCTGGCGCCGACCATGGGACGCTGGATGGCGCAGGCCGGCGCGCCGCTCCTTCAAGATGCCGACCTGTTGGTGCCGGTGCCGCTGCATTGGCGGCGCGGCTTTTCGCGGCGCTACAACCAGTCCGGCGCGCTGGCCCGCGCCATCAGCCGGCAGGCCAACGTGCCGGTTTCGCGCGACGCGCTGCGAAGGGTGCGGGCCACCGCGCATCAGATCGGGCTGTCGAAAAGCGAGCGCGCCGCCAATGTGCAGGGCGCGTTCCGGGTTCCGTCGGAGAACAAAGCGACTGTGCAGGGCCGCCGGATCGTGCTGGTCGACGACGTTTTGACCTCCGGCGCGACAGTGGACGCCTGCGCGCGGGCGCTGCTCCGCGCCAGGGCCGCCTCGGTCGATGTGCTGGTCTTTGCGCGGGTTGTGGACACCCACAAATCCCCCATATAGTCGGGTCAACCTAATTCTTGATGAGCATGGTCCGAAAACCGGAATCCCTTTTCGGGATCATGCTCCAGCAACCTGAGTGTGACATGAGCGCTGCTATCGAAATCTTCACGCGGCCGGGCTGTGGCTATTGCAGCGCCGCCCGTTCGCTGCTGACCCGCAAGAAAGCGGCGTTCACCGAATACGACGTCTCACTCGACCCGAGCTTTCGCGAGCAGATGACGAAGCGGGTCGGCGCCGGCGCCACCTATCCGCAGATTTTCATCGGCGAACTCCATGTCGGCGGCTGCGACGACCTTTATGATCTCGACCGCGCCGGCAAGCTGGATTCGCTGCTCGCCGGCGAAACGGCCGCTTCATGAGCGCCGCCGGAACCTTCACCGCCGCGATGGTGCAACTGCGCACCGGGCTGCTGCCGCAGCCCAATCTCGCCGCTGCGAGCGCGCTGATCCGCGAGGCGGCGGCGGCCGGCGCCGACTATGTGCTCACCCCCGAGGTGAGCAATATGATGCAGCCGAACCGCGCCGCGCTGTTCGAGCAGCTCGCGTTCCAGGACGATGATCTGTCGCTGAAGGCCTATCGTGAGTTGGCGAAGGCGCTGAACATCCATCTGCATATCGGCTCGCTGGCGGTGAAGGCGACGCCCGATCGCGCCGCCAACCGTTCGTTCCTGATTGATCCGCAAGGCGCCATTCTCGCCAGCTACGACAAGATCCATATGTTCGATATCGATCTCGAGAACGGCGAAAGCTATCGGGAATCGGCGAACTACCAGCCCGGCGAGACCGCGGTGATCAGCGACCTGCCGTGGGGCCGGATCGGGCTGACGATCTGCTACGACGTGCGGTTTCCGGCGCTGTACCGCGCGCTGGCCGACGCCGGCGCGGCCTTCATCTCGGTGCCGGCGGCGTTCACCAAGACCACCGGCGAGGCGCATTGGCATACGCTGCTGCGCGCCCGCGCCATCGAGAACGGCTGCTTCATCTTCGCCGCCGCGCAAGGCGGGCTGCACGACAACGGCCGCTCCACCTTCGGCCATTCGCTGATCATCGATCCGTGGGGCGTGGTGCTGGCGGAAGGCGGCACCGAGCCCGGCTTCATCATCACCGAGATCGACCCCGGCAAGGTCACCAAGGCGCGCAGCGCGATCCCGTCGTTGCAGCACGGCCGCCGCTTCGGCCTCGCCGATCCGAAGACCAATCCGGAGCATCTGCACCTGGTGCGGGGCACGGTATGATCCGCTACACGCTGCGCTGCGACCACGGCCACCAATTCGAGAGCTGGTTTCAGAGCTCTTCGGCCTATGATTCGCAGGCGCGGCGCAAGCTGGTGAGCTGCCCGAACTGCGGTTCGGTGAAGGTCGAGAAGGCGATCATGGCGCCGCAGATCTCGCACCAGCGCAAGGATCCGGCGCAGCCCGCGGCTGCGGTCCCCGCGCCCGCACCCGAAGTCGCAGCGCCCGACGCGACATCGACCTCGACGCCGCTGTTGCTGGCGCAGGAGCGCGAACTGCGCAGCAAGCTGAAAGAGCTGCGCGACCACATCACCAAGAACGCCGACAACGTCGGGCAAAAGTTTCCCAACGAAGCCCGCAAGATGCATTACGGCGACATCGAACACCGGCCGATTTTCGGCGAGGCCACCAGCGACGAGGCCCGCGCGCTGATCGACGAAGGCATCGACGTCACGCCGCTGCCGGTGCTGCCGGAAGACCGCAACTAATTGATTAGCCGGGTTTGCGCCGTGAGGTGCTCCGCGCGAGGCTCTCCGGATGCTGCGCCGGCTATCCAGCACTGTGCTCAACCCGTCATGGCCGCGCTCGTCGCGGCCATCCACGCCCACAAGCACGGCCGCCGATGTTGTCGTGGATGGCCGGGACAAGCCCGGCCATGACGTGGAGAGGGCAGCGATAATCGAGACCCTGCCATTGTTGCGACCGACGTAGCGAATTTGATCCTCATGGGGAGCGTGCTGATCGCGCTACGCTGATCAGCCGGCGATCAGCAGCGCAACGCCGACCACGATCAAGGCGATGCCGAACAATTCCCGCGGCAGCAGCGGCTGCTTGAACGAAAAATACGCCACGGCCTGCGCGAACAGCACCTCGACCAGCGCCAGCGTGCGCACGTTCGCCGCCGCGGTCAGCGCGAAGGCGAGAAACCAGAACTGCGAGGCCAGCGCGCCGGTGAAGCCGGCCAGCATCGACGGCTTCCACAGCTGGAGAATGTCGCGCAGCACTTTCGGCGCGCGGGCCAGCAGATAGATCGTCAGCACCAGCGTCTGCACGCCCAATGCGGCCACCAGGGTATACGACGCCGCGGTGACGAAGGAGACGTCCGGCACCACGATGATGGCGCCGCGGAACCCCACCGCCGACAGCGCGAACGCCGCCGCCGCCACCAGCCCCTGCAGCGTCGGCTTCAGATCGGTGAAGCTCTTATCACCCCCCGGCCGCAGCGCGGTGATCACCACGCCGAGCGTGGCGATCAGGATCGCGGTGACCTTCAGCCAGGTCAGGTGATCGCCCAAAAACACGAAGCCGAAGATCGCGGTCTGGATCGCCTCGGTTTTCAGATACGCAGTCGTCACCACGAAGGAGCGGTCGTTCATCGCCGCCAGCATCAAGCCGGTGCCGAGGATCTGGCTCAGCGCGCCGAGCAGCAGCCATGGCCAGAACGCCGCGGTCGGCCACGGCACCGCGTCGCCGGTGGCGACGATCACCACCGCGAAGAAAACGAGCGAGAACGGAAAGCCGAACAGGAAGCGGATATTGGTGGCGCCCCAGGTACCGAGCGGCCCGGTGAGCTGGCGCTGCATCGCATTGCGCGCCACCTGGCCGAGCGCGGCCACCAACGTGAAGGGAATCCAGAGCGCGGCGATGGAGAACATGCGGGGCTGCTAAGCGGAGAACGGAATCAGTATCGTGCCGGGCATGCGCTGCGCGGTCAACGGCGCCGGCGTCATGGCGCTATGCGCGGCGCCCCACGGCGCCGTCATGCTACGCGCGACCCGATCGCAGCGTCGTCATCCTGAGGTGCCCGAGCATCGCGAGGGCCTCGAAGGATGCGACTCAGGGTGGTGCGGCTCGCCAAGGACTCGCGGCCCATCCTTCGAGACGCCCGGCTTCGCTGCGCGACGCCGGGCTCCTCAGGATGACGGCGGAGTGAGTGGCAAAGGTCCAGCCCGGCCATGACGCGGAGAGGACGAACATTCTAAGTAGCGCTGCCCGCGTAGCAACGTCGGCTATTCGATCCGAGCTTCCAGGTAAAAGTCGCCGCTTCACCCCGCCGCCGTCTCGGCCACCACCATGTAGTTGACGTCCATGTCGGCGGAGAGGCTCCATTTGTCGGCAAGCGGATTGTACACCAGGCCGGCCTGTTCGGTAACCGCGAGCTTGTTGTTGTGCAGGTGCTTGGTGAGTTCGTCCGGGGTGACGAACTTGTCCCATTGATGGGTGCCGCGCGGCAGCCAGCGCATCACGTATTCGGCGCCGACGATCGCCAGCGCGAAGCTCTTCCAGTTGCGGTTCAAGGTGGCCACCACCATCAGCCCGCCGGGCTTGGTGATCGCGGCGCAGCGCGCCAGGAAGGCGCCGACGTCGGTGACGTGCTCGATCACTTCCATCGCCAGCACGATGTCGAAGCGCTCGCGCGGGTCCATTTGTTCGACCGTGGTGCAGCGGTAGTCGATCAGCAATTGGGATTTTTCCGCGTGCAGCTTCGCCGCCGCGATGTTGGTGGCGGAGGGATCGACGCCGATCACCTGGGCGCCGAGCCGCGTGAACGGCTCGCACAACAGCCCGGCGCCGCAGCCGATGTCGATCATGCGCAGGCCGGACAGGCAGTTCAGGCTCTTGGCGTTGCGTTCGAATTTGCGGCAGGCGGCGTCGCGGATGAACGACAGCCGCAGCGGGTTGATCTTGTGCAGCGGCGCCATCTTGCCGGTGGGGTCCCACCACTGCGCCGACAGCCGCGAGAACTTGGCGATTTCGGCGGGATCGACGGTGGCCGACGACGCGTCGGACGAATTTGATTGCATGGACATGGATGCGCCGTTGCTCCTATCGCGCGATGATCGAATTGCGAAACGCCGGCGGCGCGGCGGTGGTGCGGAGGTTTGGCCTGCTCTGGCCGACGACCGCCTCCATCGTCTGTTGGGCGATGGCCGGGGATCGGCGCCGGATCAGGCGGTCGCCCGGTGGCAGATTATCGTCGCTATGGCGCCCCATCGAGCCTCGAATCGCTTTCGCCAGACTTACGGTTTTCCGTCCGCGGGGCCGAGGCCGGTTGCTTGCTCGCAACCACCTCGATATGTATACGCGCCTTCCGGCACCGCGTCGCGGACCGCGATATCATTATCCGTTGTTCTCAGGGAATGCACTATTGGTCATGGGCCGGCTCGTGATGAAATTCGGCGGCACGTCCGTCGCCAATATCGACCGCATCCGCAACGTCGCACTGCATGTGAAGCGCGAAGTCGATGCCGGCCATCAGGTCGCGGTGGTGGTGTCGGCGATGTCCGGCAAAACCAACGAACTGGTGGCGTGGTGCCGCGATGCTTCGCCGATGCACGACGCCCGGGAATACGACGCCGTGGTGGCGTCCGGCGAGCAGGTCACCTCGGGGCTGTTGGCGATCGCCCTGCAGGCGCTCGGCATCCAGGCGCGGTCCTGGCAGGGCTGGCAGATCCCGATTCTGACCAGCGACGTCCACGCCTCGGCACGGATCGTCGAGATCGATGGCAGCGAGATCATCAAGCGGTTTGACGACCGCAAGGAGGTCGCGGTGATCGCCGGGTTCCAGGGCATCAATCCGGAAACCGGCCGCATCACCACGCTGGGCCGCGGCGGCTCCGATACCTCCGCGGTGGCGATCGCCGCGGCGCTGAAAGCCGACCGCTGCGACATCTACACTGACGTCGACGGCGTCTACACCACCGACCCGCGGGTGGTGCCGAAGGCCAAGCGGCTCGACAAGGTGTCGTTCGAGGAAATGCTGGAACTGGCGTCGCAGGGCGCCAAGGTGCTGCAGGTGCGCTCGGTCGAGCTCGGCATGGTGCACAACATGCCGATCTTCGTGCGCTCCTCGTTCGACAAGCCGGAAGATATCGACCCGCACGGCACCCCGCCGGGCACGCTGATCTGCAGCGAGGAGAAAATCATGGAAAACCACGTCGTCACCGGCATCGCCTTCTCCAAGGACGAGGCGCAGATCTCGGTGCGCCGGATCGAGGACAAGCCCGGCGTCGCCGCCTCGATCTTCGGTCCGCTCGCCGCGGCCAATATCAACGTCGACATGATCGTGCAGAGCGTGTCCGAGGACGGCGCCACCACCGACCTGACGTTTACGGTGCCGGCGTCGGATTTCGACCGCGCCAAACAGACCATCACCTCGGCCCAGGCCACCATCGGCTATGCCCGGTTCGACTCAGAAACCGACGTCGCCAAGGTCTCGGTGATCGGTTCCGGGATGCGCAGCCATGCCGGCGTCGCAGCCCAGGCCTTCGAGGCGCTGGCGGCCCGCAAGATCAACATCCGCGCCATCACCACCTCGGAAATCAAGTTTTCCGTGCTGATCGACGCCGCCTACACCGAGCTTGCCGTCCGCACCCTGCATACGCTGTACGGATTGGACCAAGTTTAGAATTGTTTTCGCGGCATTTGACGTATCGGGGGCTGCAGGTTTCCGCGCGGTGGCAGGCGTTTTGCTTGGCAAAACAAGCTTCAATTCGCTATACGGCCTGCAGAGATGGTTGCGGGCGGCGGCTGGTCCAGGATAACCCACGGTTGCGCTGCGGCATCGCCACCAGACGCCGTCTGAACCGATCCCGTCCGCGATTCGTGGTTGGCGTGGCGAGCGGGCGACCGCGGCCGGCGGGCAGGCGGTTGCAGCAACGCCAAGCCGGCAGACCGCCGCCTGGCGGCCTGTGATTCGCGAGGATTTCCCGGCTCGCCGGGCGGACGACGTGACGCTGTTGGTTTGAGGTTTTGGCCGGTGCTGCCATCGCGGCGCGTCGGCTTCGATGGGGAGATATCGGCATATGCGGAGCGCGTCGGGTGGCCCCCGCGTCTTGCTGAGACGGCTCCGCGAAACCATGGCGGAGCAGGTCTCCGCGCAGGAACGTCTCGACAAGATCGTGGTGCTGATCGCCGCCAACATGGTGGCCGAGGTGTGCTCGACCTATGTGCTGCGGGTCGACAACACGCTCGAACTTTACGCCACCGAAGGCCTCAACCGCGACGCCGTGCACCAGACCGTGCTGAACGCCCATGAGGGCCTGGTCGGCCTGGTCGCCTCCGAGGCCACGCCGCTCAATTTGAGCGACGCGCAGACCCATCCGGCGTTCTCGTTCCGCCCGGAGACCGGCGAAGAAATCTACCACTCGTTCCTCGGCGTGCCGATCCTGCGCGCCGGCAATACGCTCGGCGTGCTGGTGGTGCAGAACCGCGCCAAGCGCACTTACGTCGAGGAAGAGGTCGAGGCGCTGCAGACCACCGCAATGGTGGTGGCGGAGATGATCGCGTCCGGCGAATTGTCGGCAATGGCGCTGCCCGGCGCCGAGCCCGCGGCGCGGCATTCGATCCACAAGACCGGCGCGGTGCTGTCGGACGGCATTGCGCTCGGGCATGTCGTGCTGCACGAGCCGCGCGTCGTCATCACCAATTACATCGCCGAGGATCTGCCGAAAGAGCTGAAGCGGCTCGACGCCGCCTTGACCAAGCTGCGCGCCGATCTCGACCGCATGCTGGAGCGCGGCGACGTCGCCGAGAGCGGCGAGCACCGCGACGTGCTGGAAGCCTACCGGATGTTCGCAAACGACCACGGCTGGTCGCACCGGCTGCACGAGGCGGTCGCCACCGGCCTCACCGCCGAGGCCGCGGTGGAGCGGGTGCAGTCCGATACCCGGGCGCGGATGCTGCGTTCGACCGATCCGTACTTACGCGACCGATTGCACGATCTGGAAGATTTGGGCCACCGCTTGATGCGGCAATTGGTCGGCCAGGACCACGCGCCGTCTCGCGAGCAGTTGCCCGACAACGCCATCCTGATCGCGCGCTCGATGGGGCCGGCGGCGCTGTTGGATTACGACCGCAAGCGGCTGCGCGGCTTGGTGCTAGAGGAAGGCACCGCGAATTCCCACGTCTCGATCGTGGCGCGCGCGCTCGGCATCGCGGCGGTCGGCGAAATCCCCAACGCGCCGGGCATCGCCGATCCCGGCGATGCCATCATCGTCGACGGCACCTCCGGCTCGATCTATGTGCGGCCCTCGGCCGAGGTGGAATCCGCCTTCGCCGAGCGGGTGCGGTTTCGCGCCCGGCGGCAGGCGCAGTATTCGGCGCTGCGCGAATTGCCCTGCGTCACCAAGGACGGCCAGCCGGTCGACCTGATGATCAATGCCGGGCTGGTGATCGACCTGCCGCATATTGAAGACACCAATTGTTCGGGGATCGGCCTGTTCCGCACCGAACTGCAGTTCATGATCGGCCAGAGCCTGCCGCGCTCCAGCGACCAATTGGCACTGTACCGCGCGGTGCTCGATGCCGCGGGACCGAAGCCGGTGACCTTCCGCACCCTCGATATCGGCGGCGACAAGGCGCTGCCCTATATGGAGACCGTGGTCGAAGAAAACCCGGCGCTGGGCTGGCGCGCGATCCGGCTCGGGCTGGACCGCCCGGGCCTGCTGCGCAGCCAGATCCGCGCGCTGCTGCGCGCCGGCGGCGGACGCTCGCTGCGCATCATGTTTCCGATGATCTCGGAGGTCGCCGAGTTCGACCAGGCCAAAGCGATCGTCGAGCGCGAATTGACCTATCTGCGCCAGCACGGCCACACGCTGCCGGAGCGGGTCGACGTCGGCACCATGGTCGAGGTGCCGGCGCTGCTGTATCAGCTCGACGAATTGCTGGAGCGGGTCGATTTCGTCTCGGTCGGCTCCAACGACCTGTTCCAGTTCCTGTTCGCGGTCGACCGCGGCAACGCCAAGGTCTCCGACCGCTTCGATTCGCTGTCGGCACCGATCCTGCGGGTGCTGCGCCAGATCGTGCAGCGCGCCAATGCGGCGCGGCGCGCGGTGTCGCTGTGCGGCGAGATGGCGTCGCAGCCGCTCGGCGCGCTGGCGCTGATCGCGCTCGGCTATCGCTCGCTGTCGCTGTCGGCGATCCAGCACGGCCCAGTCAAGGCGATGATCCTCGATCTCGACGCCGCCAAGGCCGCGGCGATGATCACACCGCTGCTGAACGCGCCCGCCGGCAGCGTCTCGATCCGCAACAAGTTGACGGAGTTCGCCGAGTCCGAGGGATTGTCGTTGTAGCGAGGCTGTCGTCCGCTTCACGCCGCGCCAAGCCTTGGCAAATTCTTGCCCGAACTCCCGAGACCTCCGATGTCGCTGCTCCCCGAAACCAAACTCGACGTGCTGCTCGCCCACCACGCCTCGCTGGAAAACCAGCTGCAGAGCCAGGTCGGCGCCGACACCTATGTGAAGCTGATGCGCGAGCTCGCCGAGCTCAATCCGCTGATCGAGGCGGTGAAAGCCTATCGGCAGGTTGGCGCGGAACGCGGCGAGATCGACGCGCTGCTCGCCGATGCTGCGACCGATGCCGAGATGCGGGCGATGGCGGAGGCCGAGCACGCCGCGCTCGAGGCGCAGGAGGCCGAACTGGCGCAGCAGATCCGCGTCGCGCTGCTGCCCAAGGACGCGATGGACGACCGCAACGTGATGCTGGAAATCCGCGCCGGCACCGGCGGCGACGAGGCCTCGCTGTTCGCCGGCGACCTGTTCCGGATGTACGAGAAATTCGCCGTCCTGCAGGGCTGGAGCGTCGAGGTGGTGTCGGCCTCCGAGGGTACCATGGGCGGCTACAAGGAAATCATCGCCGAGGTGAAGGGCCGCGGCGCCTTCGCCAAACTGAAGTTCGAATCCGGCGTGCACCGGGTGCAGCGGGTGCCCGACACCGAGACGCAAGGCCGCATCCACACCTCGGCGGCCACCGTGGCGGTGCTGCCCGAGGTCGAGGAGGTCGACGTCGACATCAAGCCCGACGACCTGCGGATCGAGACCATGCGGGCGCAGGGCGCCGGCGGCCAGCACGTCAACAAGACCGAATCGGCGATCCGCATCACCCATATCCCGACCGGGCTGCAGGTGATGATGCAGGACAGCCGCTCGCAGCACAAAAACCGCGCCTCGGCGATGAACATTTTGCGCTCGCGCATCTACGACGCCGAACAGCAGCGGATCGATTCGGTGCGCTCCGCCGAGCGCAAGGAAAAGGTCGGCTCCGGCGACCGCTCGGAGCGGATCCGGACCTATAATTTTCCGCAAGGCCGGGTCACCGACCACCGCATCAATCTGACGCTGTACAAGCTGCCGCAGGTGATCGCCGGCGAAGCCTTGGGCGAACTGATCGACGCGCTCACCACCGAGCACCAGGCCGCCCAGCTCGCGGCACAGGGCAACGCGGCGTGAGACGCTTTGGCGTGGGGCGCCTCGGCGCGAGGCGGGTCGGCGTAAGCGAGGGCGCGCGCTTCCTGACGAGCTTTGGTCTCGCACGGCCGCAGTGTTTCCCCTCCCCCTTGCGGGGAGGGGATCCGCGAGCGCCGGCAAGGCGCTCACCGAAGCACCATCACCGTGACGGATAGCTTCACCTCACCCACCATCGAAGCCGCCCGCCGCGCGGTGGCGACGCGCTTACGCGGGTCTGCGATCGAATCCGCCGAGCTCGACGCGCGGCTGCTGATCGGCGCGGTGCTCGGGCTCGATCTCACCGGATTGATGGTGGGCGCCGCGCGGCTGCTGACGCCGGAGCAAGCCTCTCAGCTCGACGCCTTAGTGACACGCCGCCTCGCCGGCGAGCCGGTGGCGCGGATCGTCGGCATCAAGGAATTCTGGGGGTTGCCGCTCGCACTCTGCGGCGACACGCTGGTGCCGCGGCCGGATACCGAAACCATCGTCGAGGCGGCGCTGCAACTGTTTGCCGGCCGACCCGCGCCGCAACGCATCGCCGATCTCGGCACCGGCAGCGGCGCGATCCTGCTGGCGCTGCTGTCGGAGTGGCCGCAGGCTTGCGGCGTCGCCAGCGATATCAGCGTCGCGGCGCTGCACACCGCGCGCGCCAACGCGGCGCGGCTTGGACTCGGCGACCGCGCGGCCTTCGTCGCCTGCGACTACGCGTCGGCGTTGCGGGGGCCGTTCGACCTAATCGTCTCCAATCCGCCCTATATCCGCAGCGCCGACATTGCGGCGCTCGACCGCGAGGTGCGCGACCACGATCCGCGCCGCGCGCTCGACGGCGGCGCCGATGGCCTCGCCGCCTATCGAACGATCACGACGCAGGCCGCCGGTCTGCTTTCGCCCGGCGGCGCGCTGATCGTCGAGATCGGCCAGGGCCAGGGCGACGAGGTGTCGGCCTTGATGCGGGCGGCGGGGCTGACCACCGATCGGCCGCCGACGCCGGATCTGGCGGGGATCGGCAGGGCGGTGACCGGCCGCCGGCCGCCGGGTTGAGGTCGGAACCGGTTGCAAAAAACCGCTTGGAATATTGTCCAAGAGCGATTACGTTCCAGCATGACATCAGGGTTGCTGGCCCCGCGGACGCTGCGGGCAAAGGCCACCATTCTCGTCGTTGAGAATGCTCGCCGGTGAGAATGCCCTGTAAAAAGGTTCCAAAAAGGCGGATTAGGTTGAGCGCGATGGCTGAGAGAGCTGCGCTGCTTGCGACCGCAAAGCGAACGAAAGCCTGATATTGCGCTTGAAAACTCACGCGAGACGATCTGAGCTGGTTGCGGCTGGCTGAATGAGTCGGTCGGACTGCGCTCTGGGCGCTCGCGGTCGGTTGGGGACGCGTCTGTGAACGCGATGGTCGGCAAAACCGGTTTTGAAACGGCAGTGCGATATGGATGCCTATGGCGCGTCCGGTACCGGACATGGCCATGTGCTGGCCTGGGGTCGGCTGTGGCCTTGGCGATCTGAATGACTTCAATGTGGGTGTGGTAAAAAGGCTCGACATGAGAAACGGTCAGAACAACAACAACAAGCGGCTGCGTAACCGAAACAACAACAACAGTAACAATAATAACAACAACAACAACAACAACCGGCGCGGTCAGAACCCGATGACAAGGGTGTTCGAATCCAACGGCCCCGATATCAAGATCCGCGGCACCGCCTCGCACGTCGCCGAGAAATACGTGCAGCTGGCGCGCGACGCGCGCTCATCGGGCGATCCGGTCGCGGCCGAGAATTATTATCAGCATGCCGAGCATTATTTCCGGCTGATCGCCGCCGCCCAGGAGCAGTTTCGCCAGAACCTGCCGCAGCAGCGCACCGACAACGAAATGCAGGACGATTCCGGCGAATTCGGCGACGGCGAAAGCTATTCGAATTTCGGCGCCGAGCCCGGCCTGGTGCCGGTGCAGCCGCAGCCCTTCGTGCCGCGCGAGCCGCAGCAACAACGCGACCAGCAGCCGCGCGAGCAACAGCGCGACGCGCAGCCCTACCAGCCGCGCGAGCAGCGCGAGCCCCGCGAGCAACAGCAGCCGCGCGAACACCAATCGCGTGACCACCAGCCGCGCGAACATCGGCCGCAGCCGCAGCCGCAATATCAGCCGCAGCCGCAGCCGGTGATCCCGGTCAGCGACAGCGTCGACCGGCTGCCGTCGTTCATCACCGGGCCGCAGCCGCAAATCAGCGGCGC
The DNA here is from genome assembly GCF_000013745.1 of Rhodopseudomonas palustris BisB18. Lineage (GTDB taxonomy): Bacteria > Pseudomonadota > Alphaproteobacteria > Rhizobiales > Xanthobacteraceae > Rhodopseudomonas_A > Rhodopseudomonas_A palustris_F. Next base: position 549,647 of record NC_007925.1, on the reverse strand, counting down.
GCCGGGCTTCGAGGGCACCGGCGGCGAGCGTTTCCCGCCGCGCCGTCGCCGCCGTCCGCCGGGTCCGCGCCCGGAGGGCGCCGCCGCACCGGCGGCACCGGCCGACGACTTCAATCCCGGCAACGAATAACTGCGCGGCGGCCGGGGACACCGGCCGCGCCAGGCTTCTTCGCGTTGGGTCGAGCGAGCATCCGACCGAAAACCAGGCCGTCATTCCGGGGCGAGTTCGAATAACGAGCGAACCCGGAATCTCGCAACACGCGGCGGGCTGTGCAGCAATGCAGGATTCCGGGTTCGCGCGCAGCTGACGCTGCTCGCGCCCCGGAATGACAGCTGCATTATTTTGGTTGGCGGCTTCGGCCCAACCCAACAACGTCGCTCTACCGCGGCGTCGGCATGCCGAGATCGCCGAGATGCCCGTCGTCGTCGCGCGGCGAGGGCAGCATCGCCGGCTGCAACGCCGGAATCAGCCGGGTGCGTTCGCGGCGCACCGGGATGGCGCGCGCCACCTGCTTGGTGGCCTCGACGATATGCACGCCGGCGAACGGCAGCGACATCGCGGCGCCGAGCCGCTCCCAGGCCGGCGCCGAACGCAGCATCCAATTGTGCCCGATCGGCGGCAGGAACAGCGCCTCGCTCCATGCCGTCGGCGTGAACCAGCTGCGCCGCAGCAATTGCGCGATCTGGGTGCGCGAATACGGCCGGCCGTGGCCGAATGGCGTGGTGTCGGTGCGCGCCCAGACCCCGCGCCGGTTCGGCACGATCGCGATCAGCCGGCCCGCCGGCGCCAGCACCCGCCACAACTCCCGCATCAAGCCGTCCGGATCGTCGGACATTTCCAGCGCGTGAACCAACAGGATGCGGTCGACCGCGGCGTCCGGCAGCGGCAGCGAGTGTTCCTCGACCAGGCTCGACAACGTCGGCCGCGCGGTCGGCCATTTCAGCACGCCCTGCGCCGCCGGCATGAAGGCGATGCAGCGTTCGCTGTCGCTGCGAAACAACCCGAGATAGGGCGTCGAATAGCCGAACCCGAGCACGCGCTGGCCGCGCGCATCGCGCCAATGTGCCTGAATCCCGCGATTGATCAGCCGCCGCGCCATCACGCCCAGGCGTTGCGAGTAGAAGTCGCGCAGTTCGGTGACATCGATCGTCATGATTTGCTTCTATCACCCGGCGGCAGCGCCCACGCCATGCAAGCCATCAGCAATAACGCATTGCCGCGCAAGCGTTAACGCCATATTTCAGGGGGCCCGGGGCGGTTCAGCCCGAGCCTGGTTACTCACGGAGATGTCATGGCCGCCGAAATTCGCGTGTTCACCTGTCTCAAGGACAATTTCGGCTACCTGGTGCACGACAGCGACAGCGGCGCCACCGCGTCGATCGACGCCCCGGAAGCCGCCCCGATCCTCGCCGCGCTCGCCCGCGAAGGCTGGACGCTGACCGACATCCTGGTGACCCATCACCACGCCGACCACATCGGCGGCATCGCCGAGCTGAAACAGGCGACCAATTGCCGCGTGGTGGCGCCGCACGACAATGGCGCGGCGATTCCGCTGGTCGATCTGCGGGTCCGCCAGGGCGACGTCGTCAAGATCGGCGGGCTGTTGGCGCGGGTGCTGGAAACCCCCGGTCATACCCTCGACCACGTCGCCTACGTGTTCGACGACGACAAGGCGCTGTTCGCCGCCGACACGCTGTTCTCGATCGGTTGCGGCCGGGTGTTCGAGGGCACTTATCCGATGATGTGGGAGTCGTTGCTGAAGCTGCGAGTGCTGCCCGACGACATGCGGCTGTATTGCGGCCATGAGTACACCGCCGCCAATGTGAAGTTCGCGCTGACCGTGGAGCCCAACAACCCGGCGCTGCAGGCCCGCGCCGCCGAAGTGGCGCATCTGCGTACCGCGGGGCTGCCGACCATTCCGACGCTGCTCGGCGACGAGAAACGCGCCAACGTCTTCCTGCGCGCCGACGAGCCGACGGTCGCCGCCGGGGTGCGGCTGAAGGGGGCCGGCGCGGTCGAGGTGTTCACCGAACTGCGCGAACGCAAGAACAAGTCGTGAGGCGGTGATGCCCCCGGCTCACGACCTCACCGCCGCCGAGATCATCGCCCGGCTGGAGCTGGCGCCGCATCCCGAGGGCGGGCATTTCCGCGAGACGTTTCGCGATGCCCGCGTCGACCCGGCGGGGCGCGCGGCCTCGACCGCGATCTATTTCCTGCTGGCCAAGGGCGAGCGCTCGCACTGGCACCGCATCGACGCGGTCGAGGTCTGGCACTACTACGCCGGCGCGCCGCTGGAGCTGCAGATCGCCGACGCCGAAGGTCGCCGCACCCTGCGGCTGGGGCCGGATCTCGCCGCTGGGCAATTGCCGCAAGGCCTCGTGCCGCCGCACGCCTGGCAGGCCGCGCAAAGCAGCGGCGACTGGACCCTGGTCGGCTGCACCGTGGCGCCGGGCTTCGATTTCGCGACGTTCGAACTGGCGGAGAAGGGCTGGGAGCCGGCTGCCCGATGACCGGCCTCAAGTAAGACCCGTGTCCCGGACGCTACGCAGCGCCCTTGCGCTGCGCAGCGAGCCGGGACCGTTCCAAGCGCCGCGTTTCCTAACGGCCCCGGCTCTGCAGCGCACCACGCCGCAACAGCGGCGCGTTGCACTGCGTCCGGGGCACCGTCAAAATCTGATGTGGCGCGTGATGCCGCCCTCAGCGCCGTCGCCAGATCATATCCTTCGCCGCGATCAGGCCGCCGCCGGCGATCAGCGCCGCGGCGAGGCCCAGCGTAGCGCTTGGCTCGGCGAAGCCGGCCAAGATCAGAAACCCGGTCGACAATAGCGGCGTGGCGTAGCTCGCAGCCCCCAGCACGCGGATGTCGCCGCGTTTCATGCCGATGTCCCAGGCGTAGAACGCCCCGCCCACCGGGCCGATGCCGAGGATCGCGATTGCCGCCCATTGCAACGGCGTGTCCGGCCACACCGTGGTCTCGACCGCGCCGTGCACCAGCACCGCCAGCACGGCGGTCGCGAGGCAGAAGCCGGCCACCGCGTCGGTCGGCACGGCGCGCAGCCGTCGCGACATCACCGAATAGGCCGCCCAGATGAAGGCCGCGACGAACGCCGCGACCAGACCCGCGATGTGCCCCGGCTCGAACCGCGCCGAGGCGTTGCCGGCGAACAGCAAGACGGTGCCGACCAGCCCGAGCAAGGCGCCGGCGACATGATGCCAACGCAGCCTCTCGCCGGGCAGCAGCGAGGAGAACAGCACGATCAGCAGCGGCCACAGATAGTTCAACAGCCCGGCCTCGGCCGGCGGCGCCAGCCGCAGCGCCAGGAAATACAGCGCGTGATAGCCGAACAGCCCGCCGACACCGACCGCCCAGGCCAACGGCGCTTGCCGCAGCGCGCGGGCGGCGCCCGGCCGCAGCAGCCAGCTGGAGAAGCCGACCAGCGCGCCGATCGCAAAGGTCAGCGCGGCGAGCTGAAACGCCGGCATAGTGCCGCTGGCGACCGTCAGCACCGCCAACAGCGACCACATCAGGATCGCGCTCAGCCCGATCAGCGTCGCCGCGCGCACCGTCATGACGCGGTGCGCCGGGACGATGACGCGGGCGTCAGGCCCCGAAGGCTCAGCTGAAACCTCAGCCCATCGATTGCCCGCCATTGATCGACAGCGTCGAGCCGGTGATGAAGCCGGCATCGTCGGCGGCGAGGAACACCACCGCGCGGGCGATCTCCTCCGGCTCGCCGAGCCGGTTGACCGGGATCAGCGGCAGAATGTTCTTCTCCAAAACCTCTTTCGGCACCGCCTGCACCATCTCGGTATTGATGTAGCCGGGGCAGATCGCATTCACCGTGATGCCGCCGCGCGCGGTCTCCAGCGCCAGCGCCCGGGTGAAGCCGAGATCGCCGGCCTTCGCTGCAGAGTAATTGACCTGGCCGAACTGGCCCTTCTGGCCGTTGACCGAGGAGATGTTGATGATGCGGCCGAATTTGCGGCCGCGCATGCCCTCGATCACCTGCCGGGTGACGTTGAACAGCGAGCCCAGATTGGTGCTGGTCACCGCGCTCCATTGATCGAGCGTCATTTTGTGAAACGCGCCGTCGCGGGTGATGCCCGCATTGTTGACCAGGATTTCGACCGGGCCGAGCTCGGCTTCCACCTTCTTGACGCCTTCCACCGAGGCATCGAACGAACTGACATCCCATTTGAAAACCGGAATTCCCGTCTCGGCCTTGAATTTATCCGCCGCCGCGTCGTTGCCCGCGTAGTTGGCTGCGACATGATAACCCGCCGCCTTCAACGCCTTGCTGATCGCCGCCCCAATTCCTCGTGTTCCTCCGGTCACCAACGCCACACGCGCCATATTCCAAGTCCTCCCCTGCGTCCGACTCGTCCCGCATTGCGCCGGGAAATGATCGAATCAGGCGCTGCATTGCCATTGCAAGCGTGATCAGATGCTCAACCTTTAACTTTGTTATGACCGTTGCTGACTGCGCTCCGTTTCCTAGTAGCTTCGAATTAATCTGGCCGCGTGACGAACATCAAGACAAAAACGCCCGGCACGATGGCCGGGCGTCGGAATGATTAGGTGCAGTGCGGTGGCACCGTATTTGGGCTGTGCTGCGTTGCGAGACTCAATCCCGCGCGAGGCACATCGCAATACCCATGCCGCCGCCGATACACAGCGTAGCAAGGCCTTTCTTGGCATCGCGCTTCTGCATTTCGTGCAGCAACGTCACCAGGATGCGCGCGCCGGAGGCGCCGACCGGATGGCCGATCGCGATCGCGCCGCCGTTGACGTTCACTTTAGAAGTATCCCAGCCGAGGTCCTTGTTGACCGCGCAGGCCTGCGCCGCGAAGGCCTCGTTGGCTTCGATCAGATCGAGATCGCCGATCGACCAGCCGGCCTTCTTCAGCGCCGCGCGCGACGCCGGGATCGGCCCGGTGCCCATGATCTTCGGATCGACGCCGGCCTGGCCCCAGGAGACGATGCGCGCCAGCGGCGTCTTGCCTTCCTTGGCGGCCTGCTTGGCGGTCATCAGCACCACCGCGGCGGCGCCGTCGTTGATCCCGGAGGCCGAGCCCGCCGTCACCGTGCCGTCCTTTTCGAACGCCGGCTTCAGCTTCGCCATCGCCTCGATGGTCGCGCCGTGACGCGGAAACTCGTCGGTGTCGACGATGATGTCGCCCTTGCGGTTTTTCACCGTGACCGGAACGATCTCGTCGTTGAAGCGGCCGGCCTTCTGCGCCGCCTCGGCCTTGTTCTGCGAGGCCACCGCGAACTCATCCTGCTGCTGCCGGGTGATCTGATACTGCTTGGCGACGTTCTCAGCGGTGTTGCCCATGTGATAGCCGTTGAAGGCATCCCACAGACCATCCTTCAGCATGGTATCGACGAATTCCACCGCGCCCATCTTCACCCCGCCGCGCAGATATTGCGCGTGCGGCGCCATGCTCATGGATTCCTGACCGCCGGCGACGACGATATCGGAATCGCCGTTGAGCAGCGCCTGATAGCCCAGCGCCACGGTGCGCAGGCCGGAGCCGCACAGCTGATTGATGCCCCAGGCCGGGCTTTCCACCGGAATGCCGGCGGCGATCGAGGCCTGGCGCGCCGGGTTCTGGCCCTGCGCCGCGGTGAGGATCTGGCCCATGATGACTTCGGAAACCCGGCCGGGCTCCAGACCGGCGCGCTCCAGCGCGGCCCGGATCACCACCGCACCGAGGTCGTGCGCGGGCAAAGTAGCAAAGGCGCCGTTGAAACTTCCGACAGCGGTACGAGCGGCGCTGACGATGACGACATCGTCGGACATGAGCATTTCTCCTGGGCTTGTACTGTTTGGACTGTGCCCGCCGGGCGGCGGGCCGGGTCGGTTGCTATCCTGTTAAGCTGGTTGCGGCGTGTCAATCGGCAAAGCCCATTTCGACGCCGCAGCGCGATCAAAATGCTGACCAAGGCGGCACCGGGAGGATCCGATCGCTGCCGAATTAACCTTCGCGAACAAAAAGGTAGCAGAACCGCGGCGGAAGTGCTTATTTTGTTGCATTGCGTTTCGTTCGTCCGGCGCGAGCCGGTTCCTGTCCTCCTAGGTGTGGGTGACCATGGCGAAATCGAATCTGCCGACGACGATCAAGAAATATGCAAACCGGCGGCTCTACAACACCGGAACCAGTACTTACGTGACGCTCGAGGACCTCGCCGCGATGGTGAAGGACGGCGAGGATTTCCTGGTTTTCGACGCCAAATCCGGCGACGACATCACCCGCTCGGTGCTGGCGCAGATCATTTTCGAACAAGAGAACAAGGCCGGTCAGAACCTGCTACCGACCACCTTCCTGCGCCAACTGATCAGGTTCTACGGCGACAGCATGCAGATGGTGGTGCCGCGCTATCTGGAGCAGTCGATCGACACGCTGACCCGCGAACAGGAGAAATTTCGCAACCAGCTGACCTCGACCTTCAGCGTCGGACCGTTCGCCCCGCTGGAAGAGCACGTCCGCCGCAACATGGAATTGTTCGAGCGCACCTTCTCGATGTTCAAGCCGTTCGTGCCGCCGCATCCGTCCAGTCAGCCGGCGCCGGCGCCCGAGCCGGAAGCGCCGCCGGCGGATCCCGCGGTCGACGCCGGCAATATCGAGGACCTGCGTCGCCAGATGAAGGAGATGCAGGAGCGGCTCGACCGCATGGCGGCGGAGCCGAAGCCGTTGGCCGAGGAGCCGAAGAAGGACGAGGGGGCGTAGCTCGCAAGGCGCGCCAGTCATTCCGGGGCGCGAGAGCGCAAGCTCGAGCGAACCCGGAATCTCGCACCGGGCAGGGCGCCGCGCCTCGCGGCAGATTCCGGGTTCGCTCGCCGCTGATGCGGCTCGCGCCCCGGAATGACGGCGCAATTTTTCGAGCGCGCATCCAACCAATGCTAACGACATCGCAATGCTTAGTCTAACGACGTCCGATGCTGACGCGGTCGATCAGCTCGCCGCGGTGACTCCGGTTGCACGAACCGCCCACGGCCGCTCCGCGGAGGCCAGCCCGATCAGCCGGCCCTGGATGTAGTCGCAGCCCCAATCGCGCAGCATGATCGCCGACGCTTCGTCCTGCACCCATTCGGCGACGGTCTTGATCTCGAGCCGACGCGCCAGGTCGATCAGCGTCTGCACGAAAGCGCGATCGTCGGCCGAGCGCGCGATGTTCTGCACGAAGGCGCCGTCGATCTTCACGATATCGACGCCGAGATTGCGCAGGTTGCGGAACGAGGTGTAGCCGGCGCCGAAATCGTCGATCGCGATCCTGGCGCCGAAATTCTTCAGCCGGTTGACGAAGCCGCGGACGTCGTCGAGGTCCTGGATCGCCACCGTCTCGGTGATCTCGACGATCAGCCGCTCGGCGACGCCGGGATTGGCGCCGAGCAGCGATTCGATGCTGGCCCACCAGTCGGCGTCCATCGTGGTATCGGGCGAGATGTTGAGGCTGAGCTCGACGCCGGGCGCGGCGGCGAGTTCCGCCACCACCAGTTCGAGCACGCGATGGTCGACCAGCCGGATCAGCCCGAGTTTCTCCGCGACCGGCACGATGTCGGGCGCCAGCAGCAATTCGCCGTCGTCCTGTTTCATCCGCACCAGGCATTCGTGGAACGCCGGGGCGCGGGACACCGCCTGCACCACCGGCTCGAACGCCATCACGATGCGGCGCTCGTTCAGCGCGGTGACGATCTCGTCGGTGACCCGGATGTTGACCCGGCGCTGGGCGTCGCGCTCGACGTTCGGCCGCCACAATGAAAACGAGCCGCGGCGCCGGCTCTTGGCGGCGTCGAGCGATTCATGGGCGCGGTTCAGCGCCTCGTCGGCGCCGCGCGCATAACGCGGGGCGCTGACGCCGCCGATCGACGCCGTCACCGCGACCGGGCCGGATTTGGTTGGCACCACTTCGTCGCGAATCCCGGCGAGAAACCGCTCGGCTGCGACGGTCATGTCGTCGATGGTGCAGTTCTTCAAGATCAGGCCGAATTTGTTGCCGGAAAATCGCCCAAGCAGATCGCCGGCGCGCAATCGCGCGCGGATCCTCTTGGCGACCTCGCCGATCACCTGGTCGGCGACGTCGAAGCCGAAGGCGTCGTTGACCCGCGCCAGATGGTCGATGCCGATCAGCATGAAAGCGAAGTTGGAGCGAAACTGCGACGCCTCGTCGACCGCTTCGGCGAGCGAGGCCATCAGATGGCTGCGGTTGAGTTCGCCGGTCAACGGATCGTGCTGCGCCAGCTTGACCAATTGCTGCTCGCGGGCGTGCCGTTCGTTGTTGACCCGCACGATGCCTTCGACCCGCGCCGGCTTGCCGTCCGGCGCGGCGAACCAACAGCCGGTTTCCTCGATCCAGCACACCGGGGCCGCGGTCGAGGCACGCACGCCGTATTCGATCCGATAGGCAACGCCGTGGCTCCCCCCTGGCGAACCGAGCAGCGCCTCGGAACGCACCGCACGCACCGGCTCGATCAGGTTGGCAAAGCTGGCGCCGCTGGCCAGCGCCTCGGCCGGGAGGTCGCGGAAGATCGCGGCGGCGGCCGGGCTCCAGGCCATGGCATCGCTGGCGATGTCCCAGACGAAGGCCGCATGGCCGAGCGCGGCCAGGATGTCGGCCTCGTCGGGGCGGCCGGGCGATGCCGCGGAGGAGCCGGCGGTCGACGGGTCGGCAGATGTCACGGTCGCCTCGTTTCGGGACACGTCGGGTGATTCTTCTGTGCAGAATAGGGCGCTCGGCGGCTCCGAGGCTAGGCTAAGTTCCTAAACAATTCAGAAACCATGTCATGTGCAGGGGCGGAACGAAGCCGCGGCCTCCGGCATGGGGTTTGCGAGGATTACATTGCCAGGGACCTTTGCGTCCCGAAACGAGACAATGGATCGGGAGCCTGAGTATGCGTGCCGAGAGCGAGTTGAGCGTTCCGGAAATCGCGGCGGCCACATACACCTCGACCACCGAGGTGATGCCCCCGCCCCGCACTGCCCAGGCCGACGACGAGGTGGTGCAGCTGCGCATCCTGCCGCGCGCCGACGCCAGTTTCGTGACCCATCTGATCGCGATCCAGCAGCAATCGCCGCAAACCCGCACGTTGCGCCGGGCCACCTCCGAGGATGCGCTGGCGGCCTACCGCTCCACCGCGCATCGCAGCGATCGCCCGGCTGAGGTTGCGAGCGTCACCCGCCGCAGCGTCTGACCCGCCGTTCGGCATAATTTCGGCATAATGCAGAAAAGCGGATCCCGGTTTTCCGAAACCGCGGCTCAGCGCGCCGGCGGCGTCGCCTGCCGGGTCGGCTGGTCGGGCTGCAGATCCGGCGACTTCACCTGCGGCGACGCGCCGGCGGGCGCGCCATCGCCGTGCGCAGCCTCGGACGCCGCCGGCTCGGCATGAGACGCCGCGGCGACTGGCGCCGGCTGCGGCAACTCGGAATCGGGAGCCGCGGGATGCGGCGTCGGCAGCGCGGGTCCGGCGGCAGTGGGGGGCACGGCGGGCTCCGGCGCGGTCGCGGCCTCGGGCTCGGGCTCGGCGGCGACCTCGGGCTCGGCAGCGAGTTCCTTGGCGGCGGCTTTGCCGGGCTTCGCGGCTCTCGCCGCGGCGGCCGGCCGCCGGCGGTTGCGCAAGGCGACGCCGGAGAGGAAATCCACCAGCGCCAACAGCGCCAGCAGCAGCACCGTGGAATCGCCGAATGGCGGCAGCAGCAGGAATTCGGCGATCGCGCCGGCGAACACCAGCAGCGACAACAGATGATCGGTGACGTATTTGGCCCCGGGCCGCGCGCCCTTGATGACTTCGAGCAGCAACAGCAGCACGCCGAGCGCCAGCAGCAGCTCGCCGATGCTCGGCGCAAAGCTTGCGCCCGACGGCAGCGTCAGTCTGGCGAGCGGCGCGTCGAAGCCGACGCCCGGCATCAGAAAGACGAGGATGTTGCAGATGGCCAGCGGAATCAGTAGCAGCGGAAAACCGATAATCGACATCGGCGAAGCCTTCCTTCCAAGCAGGACGCCGGAGTCTGGACGGGCGACACGATTCTCCGCAAGTCCGCCTCTGTCGCAACAGCTACAGCGCGTTCAGGCCTCCCGCTGGACAGCCTGAGGCTCGCTGTGCGCCCGCTTGATCCGCGTATCACGCAAAATGGCGGGAGCCGCGCCGGGCTCCCGCGCCTTGCGCGATTAGGATTCCTTCTTCTTCAGAACCTGGCGACCCTTGTACATGCCGGTCTTCAGGTCGAGGTGATGCGGGCGACGCAGTTCGCCGGAATCCTTGTCTTCCGCATAGGTCGGGGTCTTCAGCGCGTCCGCGGAACGACGCATGCCACGCCGCGAGGGCGAAGTTTTTCTTCTCGGAACGGCCATATCGGGGTCCTTGCAGGGTGTTGAGACGTCCACAGCAGCGGACGGCCCGGCGCCGTGGCGCGGGCAAAAGTCGGATAAGGCCGCGCTTATAACGGAAGCCCGGCGGCAAAGCTAGGCCGCAGGCCGAGCAAAATTGCCGCAAAGACTCACGAATCGCCGCCGTCGCCCCAGCAACGCGGCAATTCGGCGGATTGCCCGCGGGCGACATAGGTCGAGGCCAGCCGTCGCACCCCGGGCTTCGGGTTGCGGGCGCTACGCGTGTGCGGATTGGGCAGGATCGCCGCCAGCAAGCCCGCTTCGCGCCCTGACAGCTCCGTGACCGGGCGGCCGAAGGCATATTGCGCAGCCGCCTCGCCGCCGAACTGGCCGGCCGGCCCCCATTCGGCGATGTTGAGATAGATCTCCAGGATCCGCCGCTTCGACAGCACCAGGTCGATCCACATCGCCAGCGGAAATTCCAGCGCCTTACGCACCACGCTGCGGCCGGGCCACAGAAACAGGTTCTTCGCCACCTGCTGGGTGATGGTGGAGCCGCCGCGCGCCACCTCGCCGTCCTGGGCGTCGTCGATCACGTCGCGCAGCGAATCCCAGTCGATGCCGTGGTGCACGCAGAACTTGGCGTCTTCGGCGCCGACCACGCTGCGCGGCAGCGCCGGCGACATCTGCGCCAGATCGACCCATTGCCGCGCCACCGGCGCGCCGGTCAGCCAGCGCCACGCCATCAGCGTCGACACCGGATGGCCGCCGCCATACAGCGGCGTCAGCAGATACGGCAACGCCAGCACCACCAGCACGGCAAGAAGGATATTGCGAGCGACACGCAAGGCGGGGCCACCGGTTTGGGACAAGCCGCGCAGACCGAGCTTCGAAGCGGACCGCGGCGACCGATTTCGCCGCGAGCTTAAGGCTTTTTGCTGCGGTAGGAAATCGCGCCGCCGTTAACGCTGGATCGTTGGCGGAATTGACGAACAAGGTCGCATGACCGATTGTCGCGCCACCTTGATCCGGAGCTATTCTTAATGTCGACCCTCACGCTTTCCGCCGATTTCGTGCAACGGCTGGACCAGACCGCCGACGATACCGAGGCGCTGCTCGCCCGGCTGTTGTCCGATCAATTGCTGCCGGACGAGATCGCCCGCCCGCGACGGCTGATGGAAGCGATCCGCTATTCCAGCCTCGCCGGCGGCAAGCGGCTGCGGCCGTTCCTGGTGGTGGAGAGTGCCGCGGTGTTCGGCGTGCCGCGCGGCGCGGCGCTATTGGCCGGCGCCGCGTTGGAATGCATTCATTGCTACTCGCTGATCCACGACGATCTGCCGGCGATGGACAACAGCGAACTGCGCCGCGGCCGGCCGACGCTGCACCGCGCCTATGACGACGCCACCGCGATTCTCGCCGGCGACGCGCTGTTGACGCTGGCGTTCGACATCATCACCCGCGACGAGATTCACAGCGACGCCGGCGTCCGGCTGGCGCTGACCAGGGCGCTGGCGCGGGCGTCTGGGATCGGCGGCATGGTCGGCGGCCAGATGCTCGACCTCGCCGGCGAAGGCCGCTTCGGCGACCGCGAGCCGGTCGACGTCGCGCGGCTGCAGCAGATGAAGACCGGCGCCTTGCTGCGGTTCGGCTGCATCGCCGGCGCCATCCTCGGCCAGGCCACCAAGGAGCAAACCAAGGCGCTCGACGATTACGGCCGCGCGCTCGGCGAAGCGTTCCAGATCGCCGACGATCTGCTCGACGTCGAGGGCGACGCCGCGGCGCTGGGCAAGCCCGCCGGCGCCGACGCCGCGCTCAACAAGACCACCTTCGTCACGCAACTCGGCATCGACGGCGCCAAGAAGCGGGTCCGCGACCTGTTGGCGCGCGCCGACAAGGCGTTGTTGATCTTCGGCGAGAAAGGCGACGTGTTGCGCGCCGCCGCGCGGTTCGTCGCCGAACGCAAGAACTAGCCGGCAATGGCCGCGGATGCGCTCGACGATCCGCATCTCGCGCGCTTCCGCAAACTGCCGCGACCGGTCCGCGTGGTCTATGCGCGGCCGCGCACCTTCGTGGCGATCGCGGCCGGCGCCGCGGCGTACTTCGTGCTGCCGGATCAGCTGCGGCTGGTGACCCGGCTGCTGCTGAGCTGGGACATCTTCATCGGTCTGTATCTGGCGCTGGTGCTCGGCATGGTGCTGCGCAGCGGCATCGCCCATATCCGCCGCAACGCCATCCTGCAGGACGACGGCCGCTTCCTGATCCTGCTGGTGACCGCGCTCGGCGCCTTCGCCAGCATGGCGGCGATCGTCTCCGAACTCGGCGCCTCACATCGCGGATCGGCGGAACTGGTGCTGGCAACGCTGACCATCGCGCTGTCGTGGTCGATGGTGCACACTACTTTCGCGCTGCACTACGCGCATGATTACTATCGCGGCGCCAAGCCCGGCGGACTGCAGTTTCCCAGCGGCGACAGCCATGAGGACGTCGACTACTGGGACTTCGTGTACTTCTCTTTCGTGATCGGGATGACCGCGCAGGTCTCCGACGTCGGCATCACCGACAAGACCATCCGCCGCACCGCCACCGCGCACGGCGTGGTGTCGTTCGTGTTCAACACCGCGTTGGTCGCCCTGATGGTCAACATCGCCGCCAGCGCGATCTGAGCAAGCCCCGCGACGCCCTGGCTCCAGCGGGAAAAATCCCCGGTTCCCGGAACGCTTGCGGACCACTTCGGTTGAAGCCACTCACTCAATCGGAGACCACGATGAAGATCAAACTGATTGCAACGGCGACGGCGCTGGCGCTGTTCACCACGCTGGCCGCGGCGCAGCCGAGCCAGCCGCAGGGCGGCGCCAACACCGGGCCGACCAGCAATTCGGCCAATAGCCGCGGCCAGGACATGAACCAGGGCACCGTCGGCACCAGCCCCGCCACCCCCGGCACCGGCAATTCGCTCAGCCCGGGATCCGGCCTGACCGGCTCGCCGCATCCGTCGGCGCAAAGCAATGTCGGCGGCAATGCCGGCACCGGCAACAGCCCGCGCTGAGCTTGGCCCGAAGCTGTCGCGTCAAGCGACGCGGGATTCTTCCTCGAAGGCGAGATCGCGGACGATCTGGAACAGCCGCGCGCCTTCGATCCGCGCCGTGGTGAAGCCGGTGGCGACGGCGATATGACCGAACAGGTCATGGCCCTCGCGAGAACGCCCGAAGAATCCCATCGACCATTGCGCGAAGGTGCGCTCCTTGGTGATGTCGAAGGCGAGCACCTGGACGTCGCCATGGCGGGTGTCTTGCTGGATTTTTTCGAAGATGGCTTCGACGCCGTCGCGCGGCCCTTCCAACACCTGGGCGAAAATGCCGGTGTTGAAAATCAGCGCGCCGGTGATGTCGAGCCGCGCATTGTTGCGCTGCGCGGCGTGCAGGATCGACTCGACCTCGATGGCGATGCTGCTCGGGCCGCCCAAGATCCGGTTCTTGCTGAAATAGACCAGACGATAAAGCTTCGGATCCATGGTCCCTCGCGGCGCGCAGCGCCGAACGTCACATCAGATTCTCGCCTTGGTTTCTGGTCGAGAGAAACCCCTCGATGCGCTCTGGAGCGATCGGACGGCTGAAGAAATAACCCTGCACCTCGGTGCAGCCGTCGGCGGCGACGCGGGCCAGTTGCTCGGCGGTTTCGACCCCTTCGGCGACGGTGGCCATGCCGAGGCTGTGGCCGAGTGCGGCGACCGCCCGGACGATCGCCTGGCCGGCCGGATCGTTCGACGTGCCGCGGACGAAGCTCTGATCGATCTTGATCTTGTCGAACGGGAAGCTACGCAGATAGCCGAGCGACGAGTAGCCGGTGCCGAAATCGTCGAGCGCGACCCGCACTCCCATGGTGCGTAGCGTCTGCAGCACCGCAAGCGCCGTGCCGCGGGCGTCCAGCATCACGCTCTCGGTGATTTCGAGTTCGAGGCGGCGCGGATCCAGCCTGCTGTCGGCCAGCGCCGAGATGATGGTCGACACCAGATTGGGATCGGCGAACTGCACCGCCGAGACATTGACCGCAACGCTGAGTTCGGGCGGCCATTTCGCGGCCTCGCAGCACGCGGTGCGCAGGACCCATTCGCCGATCGGCGTGATCACCCCGGTCTCTTCGGCGAGCGGAATGAAATCCAGCGGCGACACCGCGCCGCGCTTCGGGCATTGCCAGCGCAGCAGCGCTTCGAAGCCGGTGACGGTGTTCGACTTCAGATTGACCTGAGGCTGATACACCAGCGCGAATTCGCGCAGCGCCAGCGCCCGGCGAAGATCGATCTCGAGTTTGCGGCGGGCCTGCATCCGCTCGTCCATCGCCGACTCGAAGAAGTGGTAGGAGCCGTGACCGTCCTTTTTGGCGCGATGGAGCGCAAGATCGGCGTTCTTCATGACGTTGTCGGCGTCGTCGACGCCGTCCGACAGCAGCACGACGCCGATGCTGGCGGCGACATTGATCAATTGACCGTCGAGCAGATAGGAACGGCCGATCAGATCGACCAGCCGGATCGCCAGCGCGTCGGCGGATTGCGCCTGCGGCCGCCCGGTCTGGATGATTCCGAACTTGTCGGCTTCCAGCCTTGCCACGACGTCGCCGGCTCCGACCGCGGAGCGAATCCGCTTGGCGACCAAGCCGAGCAGCGCGTCGCCGATCTTGTGGCCGAGCGATTCGTTGAGCGCCTTGAAGCGACCGAGATCGACCACCAGCATCGCGGCGCCGCCGGCCAGATCGGCTTCGCCCAGGATCTTGCTCAACCGTTCGCGGAACATCAGCCGGTTGCCGAGACCGGTCAGCCGATCGGTGCGCGCGGCTTCGGCCTCGCGGGCCCGCTCGGCCAGATGATCGGTGATATCGCCGGCGGTGATCAGCCGCCCCTCCTGCACCGGCAAGATCTCGATTCCGAAGGTGCGGCCGTCCGGAAAGCTGACTTGGCGATCGATCTTGCTGCCCTTGCGGGTGGCTTCGCTGGAGAATGGATCGAGAATCCCCGCGGCCCCCTCGGCGCCGAACAGATCATCGAACACCGAATTGCTCAGCAACAACCGGCCGTCGTCGCCAATCAGGGCTGCGGCCTGGCCCATTTGCATGAAGACGCTGAGGGCGAGGGTTGCGGCCTGCTCCGGCCCGCCATCGAGAGGCGCCGAACCGCTGCGCGAATTCGACTGTTGGGCAAGCGCGTGGGACTGGGATGTAGCGCGGATCGGCATAATACCCAGCAAACACGGCGATCCTTGCAAAAGCATGAATTTACCGTGCGCAATACAGCTGAAGGTAAATTAGCAGTTAGGGCGAATTGATTGCAAGTTGCAACACCGCGGGCGGTATCGCTTGACCTGGTACCGCTCCCGGGCGATTGCAGATTTCAGAGCACCTCAGAGATCGCCAAGGCCTGCCGTGGAAGCCAAATTCGAGATCTTCTTGACCCTGCTTGCGGTGCTGGCCGGCACCGCCTGGCTGGCGCGACGGATCGACGTCGCGCCGGCGATCCTGTTGCTGTTGGCGGGCATCGTGCTGGCCCTGGTCCCGGGGATGCCGGCGATCGCCCTGCCGCCGGAGCTGGTGCTGCTGGTGGTGCTGCCGCCGCTGATCTATTCGGCCAGCGTCGCGATGAGCTGGCGCGAGTTCAAATTCAACCTGGAGCCGATCGCGCTGTTGGCGATCGGCTGCGTGATCTTCACCGCCTGCGCGGTGGCGACGGCGACGCATTTTCTGATCGGGCTGCCGTGGAGCGTCGGCTTTCTGCTCGGCGCCATCGTGGCGCCGCCGGATGTGGTGGCGCCCTTGGCGATCGCCCGCAAGCTCGGGCTGCCGCGCCGCATCCTGGTGGTGCTGGAAGGCGAGGGCCTCGCCAACGACGCCACCGCGCTGATCCTGTACCGCTTTGCGGTGGTGGCGATCACCACCGGCGCGTTCTCGCTGCCGGTGGCATCGGGCACTTTCGCGGCGATCCTGGGCTGCGAGATCGCGTTCGGCATCGCGATCGGCTGGCTCAGCCTGCGGCTGCGCCACCATGCCCGCGATCCGCAGATCGAGATGACGCTGTCGTTGATCACGCCCTACGCCGCCTATTGGATTCCCGAGCATCTCGGCGGCTCCGGGGTGATCGCCACGGTGACCTGCGGGCTCTACATCAGCTGGAACGGGCCGCTGCTGATCTCTTCGGCGACGCGGCTGCAGGGCATCTTCTTCTGGGATTTGGTGATCTACCTGATCGAGGGGCTGTTGTTTCTGCTCACCGGCTTCCAGATGCGGGTGCTGTTGGAAAAGTCGAAGGAATTTCCGCTCGCCGACATCCTGGTCGCCACCGGCTTGGTCGCACTGATCGTGATCGTGGCGCGGTTCGCCTGGGTGTTTCCCGGCACCTATCTGCAACGGCTGTGGCGCCCGCGGCTGCGCGCCGAGCCGCTACCGAACTGGCGCGCGATGTTCGTGGTGGCGTTCACCGGGGTGCGCGGCGCGGTGTCGCTGGCCGCGGCGCTGGCGCTGCCGTTGACGCTGCCGTCCGGCGTCGACTTTCCGTATCGCGACCTGATCCAGCTGGTGTCGTTCGGCGTCATCCTGATCACGCTGGTCGGGCTCGGTCTCAGCCTGCCGATGGTGGTGCGGCTGCTCGGGATCACCCAGGACGGCCACGCCGAACACCGCCGCGAACGCGAGGCGGAGATCGCCGCAAGGCGCGAGGCGCTGGACGCGGCGCTGAGCTCGCTCGACGCCATCACCGACGACCGCGAACTCTCCGACGAGGTGGTGAAGCTGCTGCGCGCCCGCCACCAGACCCGCGCCAATCAGTTGCCGCAGCCGCCGGACGCCGACGGCAACGATGTCACCGCCACCGGCGCCGCATTGGTGCGCGAACTGATCACGGAGGAACGCAAGTTCATCCACGCGCAGCTACGCGATGGCAACATCACCGACGAAAGCCGCCGCCGCATCGAGCGCGATCTCGATCTGGAAGAGGCGAGCCTGGCGAACCGGGAATACAAGAAGGCGTTGTGAGGGGCGGGTTGGACGCCGCTCAGATCAGTAGCCCGGATGAGCGTAGCGATATCCGGGGCCACGGGCCTGAGTGCAAATCCCGGATGTCGCTGCGCTCATCCGGGCTACGCGTGTGATGCTGAAGAGGCCCAGCACGAATTGCTGCAATCGGTTGATGATATCGAGTCCCGGCACGACCTTGTCTACAGATTGAGCGACGAAGAGCGCGAAGCCGTCGAGCGTGGACTGGCTGACATGCGGGCCGGCCGATTTGCGAGCGACGAGGCGGTGACCGCTCTGTTCAAACGTTATCTTGCATGAAGCCCTGAGGGCGAAAGTCCCGCACGCGGTGCAGACAGTAGCCCGGATGAGCGAAGCGATATCCGGGGTACGCCAATCAGTTCGTGAAACCCGGATGTCGCTGCGCTCATCCGGGCTACGGTGCTACGTTGCGCCTTACTCCGCCGCGGTCACCGTCACCGGCGCCGCGACACCAGCGCCGTAGCGCTGCTCAATGTAGTCGATCACCAGCGCCTTGAACTCGCCGGAGATGTTGGCGCCGCGCAGGGTGCGGAATTTCTGGCCGTCGACGAACACCGGCGCCGCCGGGGTCTCGCCGGTGCCGGGCAGCGAGATGCCGATATTGGCGTGCTTGCTCTCGCCGGGGCCGTTGACGATGCAGCCCATCACCGCGACGTTGAGATTTTCCACGCCGGGATAGCGGGTCTTCCAGGCCGGCATTTCGACCCGGATGAAGTCCTGGATCGAGCGCGCCAGTTCCTGGAACGTGGTCGAGGTGGTGCGGCCGCAGCCCGGGCAGGCCGCCACCAGCGGCACGAAGGTGCGGAAGCCCATGGTCTGCAGCAGCTCCTGCGCGACCTGGACTTCCAGCGAACGATCGCCACCGGGCTCCGGCGTCAGCGAAATCCGGATGGTGTCGCCGATGCCCTGCTGCAGCAGGATGCCGAGCGCCGCCGAGGAGGCGACGATGCCCTTGGAGCCCATGCCGGCCTCGGTGAGGCCGAGATGGATGGCGTAATCCGAGCGCGAGGCCAGATCCTGATACACCGCGATCAGGTCCTGCACCGCCGAGACCTTGGCGGACAGCACCATCTTGTTCTTCGCAAGGCCAATCTCCTCGGCCCGCGCGGCCGACAGCAGCGCCGACTGCACCATCGCCTCGCGGGTCACCGCGCGGACGTCGCGCGGCTTGGCCGAGACGGCGTTTTCGTCCATCAGCTTGGTCAACAATTCCTGATCGAGCGAGCCCCAATTGGCGCCGATCCGCACCGCCTTGTTGTTCTTGATCGCGATCTCAACGATGTCGGCGAACTGGCTGTCGCGCTTGTTCTTGAAGCCGACATTGCCCGGATTGATGCGGTACTTGTCGAGCGCCTCGGCGCAGGCCGGGTAGTCGGCGAGCAGCTTGTGGCCGATGTAATGGAAGTCGCCGATCAACGGCGTGGTGATGCCGCGCTTGCGCAGCGCGTCGCGGATATGCGGCACCGCGGCCGCGGCTTCCTCGCGATCCACCGTGATCCGCACCAGTTCGGAGCCGGCGCGGGTCAATGCAGCGACCTGCTCCACCGTGCCCGCCACATCAGCGGTGTCGGTATTGGTCATCGATTGCACGACGATCGGCGCGCCGCCGCCGACGGCGACGTCGCCGACCATGACCTGGGTGGTTTTGTGCCGCGGCGCAGGGCCGGCGACATCGTGCGAAAGCGGGTTTTCGAGCTTGTTCATGGGGCCCCAAATATCAGATTTTCATGACAGTCAGCAATCGATCAATGGATGCAGGAACCCGGATCAGAGGTGGCATGCACCCCTCAGATGGCCCGCGGACGGGGGAAACCAAGGGCTGGCGCCGGGGCGAGCGGGCGTTCGGCGCGGAACATCCGGTTCCAGGCCGCCTCAGGCCGTTCGGTCGGGCCGAGCCGCCGGCTCGGCCCGCGGTGCCGGCCGATTGACCAGATAGAGCCCGGCGGTCACCAAGAGCGCGGCGACGCCGAAGGTCGGCGTCAAGGGATCGTCCATGATCAGATAACCCGCGGCGACGCCGAACAGCGGGGTGATGAAGGTGAAGGACGACAATTTGCTGGCCGAATAGGTCTTCACCAGGCCGAACCACAACAGGAAGGTCAGCCCGACCACCCAGACCGCCTGATAGGCCATCAGCGCCAGCGACAGCGGCGTGGGCCATTGCGGCACGGTTTCGCCGGACAGCCAGGCCGCCAGCGCCAGGATCGGGATCGACACCGCGACCTGATAGCCGAGGCCCTTTTCCGCCGGCACCCGGCCGAGCCGCGTCGTCTTGACGATCAGCGTGGTGGCGGCCCACAGCGCGCCGCCGCCGATCATCATCAGATCGCCGAGCAGCACGCCGGCATCGACATTGGGCTGCGGCACCCCGATCGCCAGCGCCACGCCGACGAAGCTCAGCGCCAGCCCGCCCCATTGCAGCCGGTTCAGCCGCTCATGCAGCAGCTGGTAGGCGCCGAACGCCACGAAGAACGGCGCGGTGTAGAGAAACACCACGGCGCGCGACGCCGTGGTCAGCATCAGGCCGCGATAGATCAGCACGAATTCGATGCCGAACAGCACGCCGGCGAACAGCCCGGCGCGCCAGGCGCCGTCGCGCTGCCACAGCTTCACGCCGCGGGCTTGCGCGATCAGCCCGATCACCAGCAGCGCGCCGAGCGAGCGGATCGTCGCCTGCAGGAACGGCGGAACCTCCGGTAGCACCAGCTTGATCGCGATCTGGTTGAAGCCCCAGGACAGGCAGCACAACATAACTAGCGCGATCGCGCCGACGCTGAGCGGGCGCGCGGCTTGACCCGCGCTCGGTTGCTGTGACGGCATCGGGCCTCCGGCGTGTCGCCGCGCTGTGGTCGATCAGGGGCCCGGCGGTTCGGCGGACAGGCAATGTGCGCAGGTGCCGGCGATCTCCACCACCGCGAGTTTCGGCGCAAAGCCGGTGGCGCGCGCCGCCTCATTGAGCCCGTTGGCGAGCGGGCCCGCGGGAATTTCGCCGACCGAGCCGCAGCGGTCGCAGATCAGGAACGCCACCGTCGCGGCGTGGTCGTGGTCATGCGCGCAGGCCAGAAACGCGTTGCGGCTCTCGATGCGGTGCACCAGGCCGTTCTGCATCAGGAAATCCAGCGCGCGATACACCGTGATCGGCGCCGGGCGCGCAGAGTCGCGGGCCAGTTCGTCGATCACCTCATAGGCGCCGAGCGGCCGGTGGCTGGTCAACAGCGCCTGCAGCACGCGGCGGCGGATCGGCGTGAAGTTCTGGCCGCGGCGCTGGCAGATGCGTTCGGCATGGTCGATCGCGTCCGTGGCGCAACGAACGTGATCGTGATCGGGCGGCGGGAAGGTCGGCTTGGCGTCGGTCATGGGCCTTATGTAGCGCGGCGTGGGCGTTTCGCCCACCGTTTCGTCACGATCGATCCGCGGCATGATCGCAAGTTCCGCAGCGTGGAACGCATGCGCGCCGGACATCGATACCATACCGAAATGCCGCTCGCAGAGAAGATGAGCTTGCTTATCTTATACAACGATAGGGAGTTGGAACGACCATGCCGCGCGGTTCCGTGGATCTAAATTTTCTGTTTACGCTCGCCGAGGTGCAGCGCCTGGTGCGCTGCTATGCCGACAAGGCGGCGTCGCGCTACGGCATCACCCGCGCGCAATGGGCGGTGCTCGCCAAGGTCGAGCGCTGCGAAGGCCTCAAGCAATCCGAGCTCGCCGAAATGCTGGAGATGCAGCCGATCACGCTGACGCGATTGATCGACCGGCTGTGCGAGCACGGCTGGATCGAGCGGCGCAGCGACGACACCGACCGCCGCGCCAAACGTCTCTATCTGCGCAAGGCCGCGCGCCCCTTGCTCGGCAAATTGACCGGGTTGCGCTCTGAACTCACCGCCACCGCGCTGGCGGGAATTAGCCCCGTCGACGTCCACCGGCTCGTCGGCCATCTCGAAACCATCAGGGAAAACGTCCGCACCGCGATCCACGACGCGCATGCGGCGCCTCAACGAAAGATCCAGCGGCATGGCTGATCCGGTTCTCAAACTCGCGCCCGAGCAGAAGGGCAATCCGCCGGAGCCCACCACGCAGCGCGCGGCAGCGCCGCGGCGCAGCCTGTTCGGCGCGCTGAAGGCCTATCGCCGGCCGCTGTTGCTGATCGTGCTGCCGCTGCTGGTGCTGATCGCCGGCATCGCCTTCTATCTGGAGGGCGGCCGCTACGTCACCACCGACGACGCCTATGTGGGCGCGCAAAAGGTGCTGATCACGCCGGACGTCGCCGGCAAGATCATCGACGTCGCGGTGAAGGAAGGTCAATTGGTCAACACCGGCGACGTGCTGTTCCAGATCGACCCGGTGCCGTTCCAGCTCGCCGTGCAGCAGGCCAAGGCCAAGCTCGACGACGCCAAGACCAGCCACGACAATCTGGTCGCCAATGTGAAGCTCTATGGCCAGACCGTCGAACTGGTCAACGCCGGCATCGCCATCAAGCAGCGCGACGTCGAGCGCAAGGGCTCGCTGGTGAAGAGCTCGGCCGGCTCGCAGCTCGACCTCGACAATTCGAATTCGGCGCTGGTCTCCGCGCAGGCGCAGCTGCAGCTGGTCAAGCAGCAGCTCTCCACCGCGCTCAATCAGCTGCTCGGCAATCCCGAGCTGCCGCTCGAACAATTCCCCGCCTACATGCAGGCCAAGGCGGCGCTCGACGACGCGCAGCGCAACCTCGATCTGTCGACGGTGCGCGCGCCGATGAACGGCACCGCCACCCAGGTGGACAACATCCAGCTCGGCCGCTTCGTCGCCGCCGGCAATCCGGTGTTCAGCGTGATCGACACCACCGCGCCGTGGGTCGACGCCAATCCGAAGGAAAGCGATTTCACCTACGTCACCGTCGGGCAGAAGGTGACGATCGACATCGACGCCTTCCCCGACCACGCCTTCATCGGCACGGTGGGCTCGCTGTCGCCCGGCACCGGCGCGCAATTCGCCATCCTGCCGGCGCAGAACGCCACCGGCAACTTCGTCAAGGTGGTGCAGCGGGTGCCGGTGCGGATCTATTTCGACACCAACGACAGAGCGGTGCGCAAGCTGAAGGCCGGGATGAGTTCCTACGTCTCGATCGACACCAAGCACACCCGCTCGCTGGCCGGACTGATCGGGCTGTCGTCGGCCAAAGCGCAGCCGCAGGATTGATCGCATGACCACCGCAGGCGCAGCCCCGGTTGCAGTTCCAGGTCTGCGCCGCAACATGGTGACGATCTGCGCCATGACCGCGACCATCATGCAGGCGCTCGACACCACGATCGCCAACGTCGCGCTGCCCTATATGCAGGGCTCGCTGTCGGCGTCGCAGGATCAGATCAACTGGGTGCTGACCTCCTACATCGTCGCCGCCGCGATCATGACCGCGCCGGTCGGCTGGGTCGCCAATCGCTTCGGCAGGAAGCGCATCTTCATCATCTGCTCGGCCGGCTTCACCATCGCCTCGGTGATGTGCGGGCTCGCGCAAGATATCACCCAGATGGTGGCGTTCCGGCTGCTGCAGGGCGTGTTCGGCGCAGCATTGGTGCCGCTGTCGCAATCGGTGATGCTCGACATCTACGCGCTGCACGAGCGCGCCAAGGCGATGTCGATCTGGGGCATGGGGGTGATGCTGGGGCCGATCATGGGGCCGTCGCTCGGCGCCTGGCTGACCGAGACCTATTCCTGGCACTGGGTGTTCTTCGTCAACCTGCCGTTCGGCATCGTCACGGTGGCGGGACTGTTAGTCTTCATGGACGAAACCAAACTGAACCACGCGCTGCGGTTCGACTGGTTCGGCTTCGCAGCCCTTGCAATCGGCATCGGCGCGATGCAGCTCGCGCTCGACCGCGGCGAGCAGCTCGGCTGGCTGGAATCCGGCGAGATCATCGCCGAATGTATCGTCTCGGTGATCGGCTTCTATTACTTCTTCGCGCATTCCTTCACCACGCCGAAGCCGTTCATCCAGTTCGCGATCTTCACGGACAAGAATTTCATCGGCGGCTGCGTGTTCATGGCGGTGATGGGCTTGGTGCTGTTCTCCACCATGGCGCTGTCGTCGCCGTTCATGCAGAACGTGATCGGCTTTCCGATCCTCACCGCCGGGCTACTGCTGGCCACCCGCGGCACCGGCACCTTCGTGGCGATGATGATGGTGGGGCGGATCATGCGCCATATCGAGGCGCGCACGCTGATCGCCGGCGGGCTGACGCTGACCTGCGCCACCTTGTACTTCATGACGCAGTGGACCGACCAGACCAGCGTTTACAGCATCATCGTGGTCAGCATCGCGCAGGGCTTCGGCTTCGGGCTGGTGTTCGTGCCGCTGTCGACGGTGGCGTTCCTGACGCTGCCCGGCCATCTGCGCACCGACGGCACCGCGATGCTGACGCTGGTGCGTAACGTCGCCTCCTCGATCGGCATCTCGGTGGTGATCGCCGAACTGACCTCGGGGACGCGACGGGCGCATGCGGTGCTGACCGAATACGTCACCCCGTTCAACCACGCGATGCAGATGCCGGACGTCCGCGGCACCATCGACATGGCGACCGACACCGGGCGGGCGATGATGGACGGCATCGTCACCATGCAGGCGCAGATCATCGCGTTCTCGCAGGACTACGCGCTGGTGATGTTCCTCACCGCGGCGGCGATCCCGGCGGCGATCATCATCGGCTCCACCAAGGCGACGCTGCGCCAGCAGTCCAAGGGACCCGACCACGCCGCGGTGATCGATTAGCGCGAGCGGCACGGATGAGCAGAAGGGCGGCCTCGCGGCCGCCCTTCTGTTATTTGCGGCAGCTCGCCTGCGCGATGGTCAAATGCCGAGCTGACCGGCCTTGGCGGCGGCGTAGCGTTCGCTGACTTTGTTCCAGTTCACCGTATTCCACCAGGCCTTGAGATAATCGGCGCGGCGGTTCTGGTAACTGAGATAGTAAGCGTGTTCCCAGACGTCGTTGCCGAGCAGGGCGCGCTTGCCGTCCATCATTGGATTGTCCTGGTTCGGCCGGGTCTCGATCGCCAGCTTGCCGTCCTTGCTGACGGTGACGAACACCCAGCCCGAACCGAACTGCCGGCCGCCGGCAGCGTTGAAATCGGCCTGGAATTTCTCCATGCCGCCAAGGTCGCGGTCGATCGCGGCCAACACGTCGCCGGCCGGCTTGCCGCCGTTCGGGCCCATGATCTGCCAGAACATGGTGTGATTGGCGTGGCCGCCGAGGTTGTTGCGCACGCCGGTGCGGATCGCCTCCGGCACGTCGCCGAGATTGCCCAGCACCTCGGGCACCGGCATCGACGCCAGCTTCGGGTTGTCCTTGGCGAAATTGTTGAGATTGCTGACATAGGCCTGGTGGTGCTTGCCATGGTGGATTTCCATGGTCTTGGCGTCGATATGCGGCTCCAGCGCCGCGACCGGATAGGGCAGCGGCGGCAGCGTGAACGGGCCTGTCGGCGCCGCCGTCGTGGCCTGCGCGAACGCCAGGCGCGGCGCGGCCGCGGCAGCGACGATGCCGGTAGCGGCCATCATCAGATGGCGTCGGGACAGTAATGACATGGGTTCCTCCATTGCGGCGTTGGTGCTGGCCATCGATGACTCGCCGGAACCGATGCGGTTCCGGCCACACCCATCGCCGCACTGCGACGGAGTACCGCAGCGCCGATCAAATGCACCCGAGCGAGCGCGGCACCTCGTGCGAGACGGGGTGCGACGCTCCAGCCAAAAGAAAGGGCGGCCTCGCGGCCGCCCTTTGGTCTATTTGCTGATCGCATTTCACGCCCGGCTCGCGCCGATCGCGACGAAGCGCTTACTCCGCGGCGGTGGCGCCCTCGGCGGCCTTCTGCTTGGCCTCGAGGTCTTCGCCGGTTTCCTGATCGACCACCTTCATCGACAACCGGGTCTTGCCGCGGTCGTCGAAGCCCAACAGCTTGACCTTGACCTTGTCGCCTTCCTTGACGACGTCGGAGGTCTTCTGCACCCGGCCGGCAGCGAGCTGGCTGATATGGACGAGGCCGTCCTTGGCGCCGAAGAAGTTCACGAAGGCGCCGAACTCCATGACCTTGACGACGGTGCCATCATAGATCGCGTTGAGTTCCGGATCCGACGCGATCGACTTGATCCACTTGATCGCGGCCTTGATCGATTCGCCGTCGCTGGAGGCGACCTTGACGGTGCCGTCGTCGTCGATGTTGACCTTGGCGCCGGTCTTTTCGACGATCTCGCGGATCACCTTGCCGCCGGTGCCGATCACTTCACGGATCTTGTCGGTGGCGATCTTGAAGGTCTCGATGCGCGGCGCGTATTCGCCGAGTTCGGCGCGGGCGTTGGTCAGAGCCTTCGACATCTCACCTAGAATGTGGATGCGTCCGTCCTTGGCCTGGCCGAGCGCGACCTTCATGATCTCCTCGGTGATGCCGGCGATCTTGATGTCCATCTGCAGCGAGGTGATGCCCTGCTCGGTGCCGGCCACCTTGAAGTCCATGTCGCCGAGATGATCCTCGTCGCCGAGGATGTCGGAGAGCACCGCGAAGCGCTCGCCTTCCAGGATCAGACCCATCGCGATGCCCGCGGTCGGCCGCTTCAACGGCACGCCGGCGTCCATCAGCGCGAGAGAGGCGCCGCACACCGAGGCCATCGAGGACGAGCCGTTCGACTCGGTGATCTCGGAGACCACGCGCAGCGTGTAGGGGAACTCGTGATGCGGCGGCAGCACCGGATGGATCGCGCGCCAGGCGAGCTTGCCGTGGCCGATTTCGCGACGCTTGGTGCCGCCCATGCGGCCGGTCTCGCCGACCGAGTAGGGAGGAAAGTTGTAGTGCAGCAGGAAGGTCTCTTTGTAGGTGCCGGACAGCGAGTCGATGTACTGCTCGTCCTCGCCGGTGCCGAGCGTGGTGACCACCAGCGCCTGGGTTTCGCCGCGGGTGAACAGCGCCGAACCATGGGCGCGCGGCAGCACGCCGACCTGGGCGACGATGTTGCGCACGGTCTTGCTATCACGGCCGTCGATGCGCTTGCCGGTGTCGAGGATGTTCCAGCGAACGATCTTGGCTTCCAATTCCTTGAACACGCCGGCGATCCGCAGCTTGTCGTATTGCGGCTCCTGGCCTTCCGGGAAGTAGTGCGCCATCACCTTTTCCTTGGCCTTGCCGACCGCGGCGTAGCGATCCTGCTTGACCGGAATGGCGTAGGCGGCGCGCAGCTCGGGCTCGATCAGGCCGAGAATTTCCTTCTCAAGAACGCTCTCGTCGACCACCGCGACTTCGCGCGGCTCCTTGGCGGCCTTCTCGGCGAGCTCGATGATCGCCTGCACCACCGGCTGGAAGTGCCGGTGACCGAACATCACCGCGCCGAGCATGATGTCTTCGTTGAGTTCCTTGGCTTCGGATTCCACCATCAAGACGGCGTCGGCGGTGCCGGCGACGACCAGGTCGAGCTGAGTGTCGACCATTTCATCGAGCGTCGGGTTGAGCACGTATTCGTCGTTGATGAAGCCGACGCGGGCGGCGCCGATCGGGCCCTTGAACGGCGCGCCGGACAGGGTCAGCGCGGCCGAGGAGGCGACCAGCGCGAGAATGTCCGGATCGTTCTCCATGTCGTGGGACAGCACGGTGACGATCACCTGGGTCTCGTTGCGCCAGCCGTCGACGAACAGCGGACGGATCGGGCGGTCGATCAGGCGGGAGACCAGCGTCTCCTTTTCGGTCGGACGGCCTTCGCGCTTGAAGTAACCGCCGGGAATGCGGCCGGCGGCGTAGGTCTTTTCGATGTAGTCGACGGTCAGCGGCAGGAAGTCGACGCCTTCCTTGGCGGACTTGGCGGCCACCACGGTGGCGAGCACAACGGTCTCGCCGTAAGTGGCGACGACGGCGCCGTCAGCCTGACGGGCGATCTTGCCGGTCTCAAGCTTGAGCGGACGCCCACCCCAATCGATTTCGACTGAATGAATATTGAACATGGCGTGTTTCTTTCATGAGTTCACGAAAGGCACGAACGCCCAAACCCCGAAAACCATGCGCAAGATTGCGAGACGCTGACCGCGCCGCGATTGCGGCGTCAGCGTCCGGCGATCCTGCCATGGTTTTCGAGCCCTGGATGGCGTCCATCCTCCCGATCGGTGCGGACAAGTCCTTCGGACGCTTGCCCGCGCGACGGACCCCTTGCCCGTCATCGTCCAGCCGCCGGAGTGCTGCTGGACATGTCTTGCGGGCCATCAACTGGCCCGCACATCACATGCATGGAATCGAACCGGAACGGGAAACCCGTGGTCCCACCCTATGCAAAAACGCGCGCCGGGGTCGGCGCGCGAACTTCGCTCAACGACGGATGTTGTGCTTCTCGAGCAGCGCCTTGTAGCGCGCCTCGTCCTTCTTCTTGACGTAGTCCAGCAGCGAACGACGGGTCGACACCAGCTTCAGCAGGCCACGACGGGAATGGTTATCCTTGACGTGGGTCTTGAAGTGGCTGGTGAGGTTGGCGATGCGTTCCGACAGGATCGCGACCTGAACCTCGGGCGACCCGGTGTCGCCGGCCTTCTTCGCATTGGTCTTGATGACTTCCGCTTTACGTTCTGCGGTAATCGACATCGTCAGTTACTTTCCTTAGGCTGCGAACTGGCGGTCAGTCCGTTCAGGTTGAACACGCGCTTGGGGATGAGTTCGCCATTGCCAAGTTCGGCGAGGGCCAGAAGCCGGCCTGCCACCGTGACATAAACTGTGCCGCTACAGTTGGGCGCATCCCGTCCGCGCAACAAAACGGCCTGGCCCCGATGGAGCCTTGCCGCATCAGCCCGTGTGACGGCCAGCGCCGGGATGTCGTCCAGCGCGGTCTCAACGGGCAAAAGCGCGTCGGCGAGGCTACCCTCGCCGGACGCGGCTCTATCGCATAAAGCCTCCAACTGTTCCAGCGGAATCATATCTTGCTCGCCGAACGGCCCGACCAGGGTGCGGCGCAGCGCGCAGATATGGCCGTAACAGCCCAGAATTCTCCCCATATCGCGCGCCAAAGCCCGCACATAGGTGCCCTTGCCGCATTCCGCCTCGAACGTCGAATGGCCCTCATCCGGCTGATCCACCAGGGTTAATTCGTGGATCACCACCGGGCGGGGAACCAGCGGCACGATTTCGCCGTCGCGCGCCATGTCGTAGGCCCGCTCGCCCGCGATCTTGATCGCGGAATATTGCGGCGGGGTCTGTTCGATCTCGCCGGTGAATTGCGGCAGCAGCGCGCGAATCGCCTCGACGCTCGGCCGCAGCTCGCTGGTCGCGGTGGCGCGGCCCTCGGTGTCGTCGGTGTCGCGCTCCTCGCCCCAGGCCACGGTGAAGCGATAGCGCTTGCGGCCGTCCATCACGAAGGGGACGGTCTTGGTGGCTTCGCCCATCGCGATCGGCAGGCCGCCGGAGGCCAACGGATCCAGCGTGCCGGCGTGGCCGGCGCGCTTGGCGGAAAACAGCCGCTTCACCACCGCGACCGCGTGGGTCGAGGTCATGCCGATCGGCTTGTCCAGCACCACCCAGCCGTGGACGTCGCGCTTGTCGCGGCGCGGTTGGCCGTTCTGCTTTGGCTTGCCGCCGCGGCCGTTCTGCCGCGGATCGTTGTTAGCGCGCGGCGCGCGGTCGCCGAGCTCACCGCCGTCCTGGTCGGGCTGCAGCGTTAACTGATCGGACACCATCGCGGCCGAATTCGGAGTGGTCACGTCGATCGGCTCATCGCTCGGCGGCTCGATCGCGGCGGTGGCGGTGGTCTCGTTCATCAGGTTTCGTCCGAATCTTGCTGGAGGTCCTTTTGGACCCCGGGTGTTCTCAATAATTTCTCGATCCGTTCCGCTTCGTCGAATCGCTCGTCGATGCGGAAGCGAAGATCGGGTGCGAATTTTAGATTAACGCGCCGCGCCACGGCGGTGCGGATGAACGGCTTGTTGGCGGCCAGCGCTTTCAGCACGACGTCGGTGTCGCGGCCGCCGAGCGGCATCACATAGACGGTGGCGAGCTTGAGGTCCGGCGACATCCGCACTTCCGGGACGGTGATCAGATGGCCTTCGAGCACGGGGTCGTGCACGCCGCCCTGCGACAGCAGCTCGGCGACGGCATGGCGGACGATTTCGCCGACCCGCAACTGCCGCTGCGAGCCGCCGGGCGACTGAGCCTTCTGATGATGTTTCGGCATGGAATTCACCTATGTCGCCCGGCTCGTCCGGAGCGATGCCTTTCAGGATTAACTGCCGTCATTCCGGATCGCGAGATCGGCGCCAAGGCGCCGATTGAGCGAGTCCGGAATCCATAACCACGACAGGGAGCATAGATTCCGGGCCTGCGATCCATGCCGGCTATGCCGGCGGGATCGCATCCCGGAATGACCAAGAGCGCGCTGTAAGACTTGGACTTACAGCGAGCGTTGGATCGTCTCGACGCGATAACACTCGATAATATCGCCGGCCCGCATGTCGCCGTAATTCTCGAACGCCATGCCGCATTCCTGACCGGACTGCACTTCCTTCACTTCGTCCTTGAAACGCTTCAGCGTCGACAGCTTGCCTTCGTGAACCACGACGTTGTCGCGGATCAGTCGGACATTGGCGCCGCGCTCCACCGAACCGTCGGTGACCCGGCAGCCGGCGACCTTGCCGACCTTGGAGATGTTGAAGACTTCCAGGATCAGCGCGTTGCCGAGCATGGTTTCGCGCAAGGTCGGCGCGAGCAGACCGCTCATCGCCTTCTTCACGTCGTCGACCAGGTCGTAGATGATGTTGTAGTAGCGGATCTCGATGCCGTTGCGCTTGGCGGCCGCGGCCGCTTCCTTGTGGGCGCGGACGTTGAAGCCGATGATCGCGGCGTTGAAACCTTCCGCCAGCGTGACGTCGGATTCCGAGATGCCGCCGACGCCGGCGTGCAGGATGCGCGCGGTGACCTCGTCGGTGCCGAGCTTCTCCAGCGAGCCGAGGATGGCTTCCAGCGAGCCCGCCACGTCGGCCTTGATGATCAGCGGGAAGTCCTTGCGGCCGGTAGTCTTGAGCTGGCTCATCATCTGCTCGAGCGAGCCGCGCAGGCCGGAGACGGCCGAGGCGGACTTCTCGCGCTTCTGATGCGCACGATAGCTCGTCACCTGACGGGCGCGGGCTTCGCTGTCGACCACGGCCATGCGGTCGCCGGCTTCCGGCGGGCCGTTGAAGCCGAGCACTTCCACCGGCACCGAGGGGCCGGCTTCGGTCAAGGTAACGCCCTGATCGGAGATCAGCGCGCGGACCCGGCCCATTTCGGCGCCGGCGACGATGATGTCGCCGACCCGCAGCGTGCCGCGCTGCACCAGCACGGTCGCCACCGGACCGCGGCCGCGATCGAGCTTGGCTTCGATCACGGTGCCTTCGGCCGGACGCTCGGTGTTGGTCTTGAGGTCGAGCAGTTCGGCCTGCAAGGCGATCATTTCCAACAGCTTGTCGAGGTTGGTCTTGTTCTTGGCCGAGACCTCGACATCGACGACATCGCCGCCGAGCGATTCCACCTGGATGCCGTATTGCAGCAGCTCGGTGCGGACCCGCTCCGGCTTGGCGTCTTGCTTGTCGATCTTGTTGATCGCCACGATCACCGGAACCTTGGCGGCCTTGGCGTGATTGATCGCCTCGATGGTCTGCGGCATCACGCCGTCGTCGGCGGCGACCACCAGCACTACGATGTCGGTGACCTTGGCGCCGCGGGCGCGCATCGCGGTGAACGCGGCGTGGCCGGGGGTGTCGATGAAGGTGATCTTCTTGCCGCTTTCCGGCGAGGTGACCTGATAGGCGCCGATATGCTGGGTGATGCCGCCGGCTTCGCCGGACACCACATTGGCGTGGCGCAGCGCGTCGAGCAGCGAGGTCTTGCCGTGGTCGACGTGGCCCATCACCGTCACCACCGGCGAACGCGGCTCGGTGTCGGTGGCGTCGTCGACGATATCGAACAGGCCCTCTTCAACGTCGCTGGCTGCGACGCGCTTGACGGAGTGGCCGAGTTCCTCGGCGATCAGCTGCGCGGTGTCGGCGTCGATCACGTCGGTGATCTTCACCATCTGACCCTGCTTCATCAGCATCCGGATCACGTCCACGGCGCGCTCGGCCATACGGTTGGCGAGTTCCTGGATGGTGATGGCTTCCGGAATGATGACTTCGCGGACCAGCTTTTCCTTCGGCTCGTTGGACTGGTGGCCCTTGAGGCGCTGGGTGCGGCGGCGGAACGAGGCGATCGAGCGCTCGCGGACGTCGTCGGCGGACAGCGCGGTGACCAGCGTCAGGCGGCCGCGCTGCTTGGCGGGCGCCGGCTTCGCGGTCGGCTTCGGGGCGACCACCGGGCGCGCGGCGCCGCCGGGGCCACGACGGATCTGCCGCGGACCTTCGTCCTCGTCGGTGGCGTCGGCGGCCACGCCGGGGGCGCGCGCCGGCGCGCCGGGCTTCGCCGCGGTGGCGGTCGTCGCAGCCGTGGTCTTGGCGGGGGCGGCAGCGGCGGCCTTCTTGGCCTCCTCCTCGCCGAACCGCTTCTTGGCTTCGAGTTCGGCCTTACGCTTGGCCTCCTCGTCCTGCCGATGTCGTTCTTCTTCGGCCTTCTTGCGGGCCTCGGCGGCCTCGCGCTCGGCCTGTTCGATGCCTTCCTTGCTGTTGCGACGGGCGAGTTCGGCTTCCGCCGCCTTGCGCTCTTCCTCGTCGCGGATCCTTGCATCGGCCAGCGCCGAAGCGCGCGCGGTGCGCTCGTCCTCGGTCAAAGTGCGCAACACCACGCCGGAGCCGCCGCCACGGTGCGACGACTGCGGCGGGCGCGACATCGGGGCACGAACCGGCGCGGGCTTCGCCGCAGCAACCGGCGCGGGCGCCGCCGGCGCATCGGCCGGGCCGTCGCCGCCAACCCGGCGCTTGCCGCGTTTTTCCACCACCACCTGCTTGGTACGGCCATGGCTGAAGCTCTGGCGCACGGTGCCCTGCTCGACGCCCCGCTTGAGGGTCAAGGTCTTGCTCGGGCTGACGCTCAAAGTCTTGTCGCCAGGATTTTTCGTATCAACCATTCAGCAGTCCCAATCTCGTTACGCAGTGCGTGCCCGCACAGTCTTCGCCGTGAAGTTGTTGGCCGTGGTGCTGTCGTCCGCCAGCCGGTATTTCACCAGAATCTGACTGCGCGACAGGAAGGTCTTGCCCGCCGCGCCTCCGAGAAGCGCAGCATGTATCACATTTGATCGCCCGAGTGCCAAATCCAATTCGGCCGAAGTGAGAAATGTCACAACGGGAAATTCGCGCGATTCGGTCGTAAAGCGGTCATTTTGCCGGGCAACGGCGTCCAGCTTGCGGATTCCGTCGGCGGCTCCGTCTAAAGCATGAACGAGCGCCACCGCCTCGCCCTGGTTCAGCGCGGCCTCGACCTTGGAGAACCCGCTGACCACCTGGCGGGCCTTGGCGGCCATCGCCAGCGCCTCGATCACCCCGCGCACCAACAGCGCGTCGGTGTCGTCGGCGAGCGTCGCGGCGCCGCGCAGCTCGCGCTTGAAGCCCTTGGCGAACAGGTTTCGCCGCGCCGCCTCGGCCACCGCCCGGCGCGAGGCGGTGACCCACAGCCCCCGCCCCGGCAGCTTGCGCTTCAGGTCGGGGATCACTTCGCCCGTAGGCGCAACCACAAACCGGATCAGCTCTTCGATCGGCCGCACGTCTCGCGATACCGCGCACATCCGCTCGGTCCCGGACCTTGCGGTCCGGGGGCCCTTGTCGAGATCTGCCGGGTCGGCGAAAGCGAGCATGCGCGTGACAACGCTCCTAAACCGGCTGGTCTTCCGACGCCTCGTCGGCGTCGGCGGTGGCGTCGGCAGTCTTGGCGAGGTCGGCTTCGGTGATCCAGCCGGCGATGACGCGGGCCTGCATGATCAGCGTTTCGGCGTCGGCGCGCGAAATCTCGTTGGCGTCGAGAATGCCCGGGAACTTGACCGGCTCGCCGCCTTCCTTGCGCTCGCTCCAGCCCACCAGGTCGTCGGTGGCGCAGCCGGCCAGGTCCTCGACGGTCTTGATGTCGTTCTCGCCGAACTTCACCAGCATCTTCGAGGTCACGCCTGGCACCGTCTTCAAAGCGTCTTCCACACCGAGTTCCTTACGTTTGGCTTCGAGCTCGGATTCGAGCTGTTCAAGATATTCGCGGGCCCGGCTCTGCAGTTCGTTCGCGGTCTCGTCGTCGAAGCCTTCGATGGAAGCGAGTTCGCGGACGTCGACCATGGCCAGCTCCTCGACCGAGGTGAAGCCTTCCGACGCCAACAGCTG
Organism: Rhodopseudomonas palustris BisB18; assembly: GCF_000013745.1. Taxonomy (GTDB): domain Bacteria; phylum Pseudomonadota; class Alphaproteobacteria; order Rhizobiales; family Xanthobacteraceae; genus Rhodopseudomonas_A; species Rhodopseudomonas_A palustris_F. The sequence continues at coordinate 516,028 of NC_007925.1, read as the reverse complement.
GCCGACCACTTCGTCGACGTTCAGCGATTCCATGAAGACACGGGTGGAATTCTCGAAATCGGCCTGGCGGCGCTCCGATTCCTCGGTCTCCGTCAGAATGTCGATATCCCATCCGGTGAGCTGCGAAGCCAGCCGGACGTTTTGCCCGCGCCGACCGATCGCAAGGGATAATTGGTTATTGGTGTCCGGGACCACAACCTCGATCCGCTCACGATCTTCGTCGATCACCACTTTCGAGACTTCGGCGGGTGCCAACGCATTGACCACGAAGGTGGCGATGTCCGGCGACCACGGGATGATGTCGATCTTCTCGCCCTGCAGTTCGTTGACCACCGCCTGGACGCGCGAGCCGCGCATGCCGACGCAGGCGCCGACCGGATCGACCGAGGAATCCCTGGAAATCACGCCGATCTTGGCGCGCGAGCCGGGATCGCGGGCCACCGCCTTGATCTCGACGATGCCGTCGTAGATTTCCGGCACTTCCTGCGCGAACAGCTTGGCCATGAACTGCGGATGGGTGCGCGAGAGGAAGATCTGCGGGCCGCGGGTTTCGCGGCGGACGTCGAAGATATAGGCGCGGACCCGGTCGCCGTTGCGGAACACTTCGCGCGGCAGCATCTCGTCGCGCCGCACGATGGCCTCGCCGCGGCCGAGGTCGACGATCACGCTGCCGTATTCGACGCGCTTCACCACGCCGTTGACGATGTCGCCGATGCGGTCCTTGAATTCCTGATATTGCCGGTCGCGCTCGGCCTCGCGCACCTTCTGCACGATCACCTGCTTGGCCGACTGCGCGGCGATCCGGCCGTATTCCAACGGCGGCAGGGTGTCGGCGATGGTGTCGCCGATCTGCGCGCCGGGGTTGGCGCGCTGGGCGTCCTTCAGCGAAATCTGGTTCGAGGAGTTCTCGACCTCCTCGACCACCAACATGTGGCGGGACAGCCTGAGTTCGCCCTTCTTGGCGTCGATCTCGGCGTGAACGTCGGTTTCGGAGCCGTAACGGGCCCGCGCCGCCTTGGCGATGGCGTCTTCCATCGCGGCGATCACGATCGAGCGATCGATCGATTTCTCGCGCGCAACCGCGTCCGCAATCTGAAGCAGTTCGAGCTTGTTGGCGCTGACAGCGGCCATGTTCAGTCTCCTTCGGTGGGATCGGTTTGGCCCAACCGCTTGCGTTCGGCGGCGGCGAGCCGATGTTCCTTGGTATTGGTCGGCGGCGGCTTCTTCGCCGCCTTGAGTTTGGCCTTCGGCAGCTTGGCCTTCGGCGCGTTGCTCTTGGTCGGATCGCTCTTCTTGGCGTGCGGCGGCGGCGGCGGCAGCACGCCGAGCTCCCGCTTCATCTCGCGCTCGGCGATCTTGCCGCGACGCATCGATTCGGCGATCAATTCGTCGGTCAGCACCAAATTGGCGCTGGCGATATCCTCGAGCGGCAGCAAGCTATTGGGGTCCTCGCCATCGCGCGCGCCCTCGCGCGCCAACAGCACGGCGTCGCCCTGCAGCGGGCCGAGCAGGCCGCGGAAGCGCTTGCGGCCGCCGACCGCGACCGCCATCTCGATCTTGACCAGGTAGCCTTCATAGCGCTCGAAATCGGAGCGGCGAACCAGCGGGCGGTCGATCCCCGGCGACGAAATCTCCAGCCGATAGGCGCGCTCGACCGGGTCTGCGATGTCCAGCACCGGCGACAGCGCGTGCGAAATCGCCTCGCAATCCTCGACCAGCATGGTGCCGTCCGGCCGCTCGGCCATGATCTGCACCGTGCAGCCGAGTTCGCCGGACACCTTGATCCGCACCAGACGATAGCCCATGCCCTGCAGCACCGGGCCGGCCACCGCAGCGACGCGCGCGCCGAGGCCAGGCTCCACCACCAGTCGCGGTTCGGCGAGCAGGTCGAGGTCGACGGCAGCGGGGGTCGGATCGGTCATATCCAGGGTCAGGTGCAATCTGTCGGGCATTGGGTTTTTGGGTCAGGCGCCGCCACGGGCGTTCGAAAGAAATCGCCGGCATCCCGTCCCCGCGTGGGGGTGCTGCAGGTAATAAAAAAGAGCGGGTCCGGGAGGGCCCACTCTCAATACAGCCTGTATGAGATACCAAACTCACGGTGAATATAACCGATCGCGCAACCAGCAGCAAGGGCCGCGCGGCGCCGGAACCGGCGATTTTCGGCGTTCCGGCGCGGCCCCGAATCTAACTCTTCCTTCATTCGGATGGTCTAGATTTTGTTCAACAATTCACTCGCTCATGCCGTGTTGCCCATGCCCTTTGCCGATACTCTGTTTCCCGGTCTGGATGATATCGTCAAGCATGGCGATCCCGGCCGTCGCGCCGACGCGGTGCGGCGCATCGCCGAGCTGTTCGTCGCCGGCGCGGATAATTTTCACGCCGATCACGTCAACTTGTTCGATGGGGTGTTCGCCACGCTGGTGCCGCAGACCGGAATCGAGGTCCGCGGCGAGTTGTCCGAACGGCTGGCGGCGCTAAGCAACGCGCCGCCGGTTCTGGTCCGCAACCTGGCGCGGGACGAGGAGGTCCGCGTCGCCGGCCCTTTGCTGAGCCGGTCGCTGCTGATCGACGACCACACCCTGATCGAGATCGCGCAGTTGCGCGGGCAATCCCACCTGCTGGCGATCGCGCAGCGGCCGACCCTGTCGCCGCCGCTGACCGACGTGATCGTGGTGCGCGGCGACGGCGCGGTGGTGCGTCGGCTGGCCGGCAACGCCGGCGCTGATTTCTCTCCGGTCGGCTATTCCGGCCTGGTGCGGCGCGCCGGACTGGACGACATGCTCGCGGTGACGATCGGCCAGCGCGAGGACCTGCCGGCGCCGGTGCTGAAGGATCTGTTGGCCGCCTCCGTCGACGTGGTGCGGCAGCGACTGTTCGAGATCGCCAAGCCCGCCGCGAAGATCGCCATCAACCGCGCGATGAGCGAACTGGCCTCGGCCCCGGGCCATGTCGCGGTGGTTCGCGACTTTGCGCCGGCGCAGCGGCTGATCGTCAGCCTGCACAACGACGGCGCGCTGAACGAAGCCGCGCTGCTCGGCTTCGCCCGAACCCACCGTTACGAGGAATCCGTCGCTGCGCTGTCGGCGATGTCCGGGGTTCGGATCCGCACGCTGGACCAGCTGTTGATGGGCGAACGCCAGGACCCCATTCTGATTCTCGGCAAATCGATCGGCATCGAATGGGCGACGGTGCGGGCGCTGATCGGGCTTCGGTTCGGGCCGGGCCGTTCGCCGTCGGCGCCGGACATCGAGGAGGCGCGGCTGAACTTCCAGCGGCTGGCGCCGACCACGGCGCTGCGGGTGCTGAATTTCTGGCGGATGCGCGAGCCCGGCGCGTAAGCGGCGGCACCGCACCGCGTCAGCCGGCAAGCTGGGCTTCGATCGCGGCCTTGTCGATCACCGACCAGACCCGCACGATCTTGGCTTCGGCAAATTCATAGAACACGTTTTCGGCGAAGCTGACGCGCCGTCCGTTGACCGCAACACCGAGGAATTCTCCTCGCGGTGCACAGTCGAAGCGGAGCCGGCTCGCCACGCGGGGCGGATCGCAGATCAAGAGCTCTATCTTGAATAGCAGATCGGGAATCTCCCGATAGTTTCCCTGCAGCATCTCAAGGTAACCGCGCAACCCGATCGGCTGACCATTGTGGATCACCTCGTGATCGACGAAGTAGTCGAGCTTCGCCCAGTCCTGCTGATTGAGGCAGGCGATGTAGTCGCGGTAGGTATCGCCAAGCAGGTTCGGCGTCACATCGATCGTCCCTGTGCTTTCAAGACGTCCCGCGGCCGCGGGGAGGTCGCCGAATTGGGCGAGCCCAGCCCAACAACGCAGCAAGCAAACCGGTTCCCAGGCGGCCGCTTTGCGGCGCGCCGGCGCCGGCTGATCACCGCGCGCCGCGGGCGAGAGCAGGATGACGCTCCTCCTCGGCAGCCTGCTGTCGCTTCTTGACCGGCGTGATCTTTTCCCGAAACCGGGCTGAGGCTCACAACTCGCCGGCCTTGGCCCGATCGTTTGGCGCCGCGGCGGCGCGACGGAAGTGCAGATAGGCGGCGCGGCGGCCCTCGCGTTCGGCTTTGCGGCCATAGCGGGTCATGGTGTAGCCGGCGAACGGCAATTGCCAATCGCAGGCCCGCTCCGCGGTCCAGCAAAACTCCTTCGACCGCAGCAGGTGCGCCAGCGTCCAGGCGCAGTAATCGTCGATGTCGCTGACGAAGCGAAACTCGCCGTCCTCATGCAACACCCGGGCCATCGCCGCCACGCTGGTATCCTGCACGAAGCGCCGTTTCCAGTGCCGCCGTTTCGGCCACGGATCGGGATGGATCAGGTCGACCCGCGCCAGCGATGCCGGCGGCGCCCATGCCAGCAGTTCGGCGGCGTCGCCGGCGAACAGGCGGATGTTGCCGAGTTCGCGAGCCTCGATCTGGGCGAGGATTTTCGCCATGCCGTTGACGTAGGGCTCGCAGCCGATGAAGCCGGTGGTCGGATGCGCCAGCGCTTCGGCAATCAGATGCTCGCCGCCGCCGAACCCGATCTCCAGCCGAACCTCGGCGATCCCGGATGCGAACAACGTCTCGAGCCGGGCCGGCGCCGGCGCGCCGAGATCGAACGACAGTCGCGGCAACAGCTCCGCGATCAAATCTGCCTGATGGCTGCGCAGCTTGTGGCCCTTGCGGCGTCCGAAGAAGGCCCGCTCGGGCATCGCGGTCGCGGCTTCGTCGTCGTCACGGGGATCGGGCATGGGCTGGCGCTGCGCAGGGTGAGCGGATTCGGATGGCGCGGCGAATCTACAACGCCCGGACGCGATCGGCAAAATTTGGAATTGTTCTAAGCGGCGGTGCCGCCGGGCATGCGAAAACCAATCGATGCCGAGGTGGGTGCCGAACCGCGCGTGCGCGGTCAGGCTGGGTCGCTAGAGTTCATTGCGAACTCTAAGACGTTGGGTGTCAGCGTTGATCGGGCGCTTCGCGCGAGGCGATCTGTTCGACCAGATCGACGATGCTTCGACGCAGCTTGGAATCGGTGATCCGCGTGAACGCGCGGGTCAGCGCCAGGCCTTCGGAGGTGGCGAGAAAATCCGACACATAGGCCGGCGACGCCGCTTCGGCGAAACCGTCGGCTTTGGCCAGACCACCCGGACCTCCTTCGAACAAGAACGACACCGGCACCTGCAGAATCTCGGAGATCTGCTGGATGCGGCTGGCGCCAACGCGGTTGGTGCCCTTTTCGTATTTCTGAACTTGCTGGAACGTCAGCCCGAGCGCTTCGCCAAGTTTTTCCTGACTCATGCCGAGCATGATGCGCCGCATGCGCACACGGCTGCCGACATATTTGTCAACAGGGTTGGGCGCTTTAGTCGACATCGTACGCACTCCTTGGAAATCGCGCGCAAAACCATTCGCGTGCACGAGGTGGAATACGCCCTAAATAATCGCCGCGTCAAATCCGTGCAAACACCTGAATGATTTTTGCGGTTAATTTCGCCAGATCAACAGTTGTGAATTTGCATACGCCGGTTGTTACTGCCTTGCCGGCAAGCAGTTTGCTCGTTTTTACTTATCCGAGACTACGAGTTGCGCTTATCGCTTACGAGTTCGCCAGGCGGCGACGGAGCACAACTATCATCGTCAGCGCGATGATTATCACCGCGGGAATATTGCCGAAACGCGCATACAAGGTGGGTTTTCTCGCTGCCGGCAAAGCCGAATCCAGCACGCCTTCGACGCCGAGATCAAGCCGTGCGACGATGCGGCCGAGCGGATCGATTACCGCAGAAATGCCACTGTTCGCTGCGCGAACGATCGGTAGTCCCTGCTCGATGGCGCGGACGCGGGTTTGTTGCAGATGCTGATACGGCCCGCTGCTGATACCAAACCAGCCGTCGTTGGTCAGATTGACGATCCAGCCGACCCCCTCGCGCGATCCCAGTTCGTCAGGAAACACCGCCTCGTAACAGATCAGCGGCAACACCCGCGGCGCATGAGGCAAATCGATGGCACGGCGTCGATCGCCCGGAATAAATCCGCCCTGCACCTTGGTTAGTTGAACGAAGCCGATCTTCTCCATCAAATCTTGATACGGCAGAAACTCGCCGAACGGCACCAGATGCAGTTTGTCATAAACCGACAAAATGCTGCCGTCGTGATCGATCGCGTAAATCGAGTTATAAGCGCGGGTTATCCGCGTCCCCGGCGGCAGCTCCGGCGCGCGCACCGAGCCGGTGATCAGGATGGTGTCCTTCGGCAACAGGTCGGCGATCTGCGCCATGGCGTCGGCTTCGCGGGCGAGGAAGAACGGAAACGCCGATTCCGGCCAGATCAAAATAGTCGCGTCGCGCACGCCGGTGGTCTGCGGCCCGGTGGCGCGGTCCGACAGCGCCAAGTACTTGCGCATGACCTCCGCCTTGGCGGCGTAGTTGAAGCGGACGTCCTGCTGCAAATTGGGCTGCATGATGCGCAGCCGAACGTTGGCCACCGTTGCGGTCGGCTCCAGCGACAGCCGGATCATGCCGTAAGCCGCCATCGCGATCAGTACGGTCAGCGCCGCCGCCGGCGCCAGCCAGGGCCGGCGCGTCGCGGCACCGTCGTCGAGCAGCACCGCGGGACTGGCAAAGATCGCCACGGCGACAAAGGTCATTCCCCAAAGTCCGATAACCGACACAGTCTGCGCGAGCGCCAGCGGCTCGGTCAGCGCATAGCCGAAGGCGTTCCACGGAAAGCCGGTGAGCAAATGTCCGCGCAGCCATTCGCCGATCGTCAGACTGACGGCGAGCGCCAGCACCCGCGTGGCATCCTTGGTCCACAACAGCCGCGCCAGCGCCGCGCCGAGCGCGGTGAACAGCGCCAGGTAGGCCGGCAGCCCGCACACCGCGACCGGCAACAGCCAGCCGAAGGTCGGTGCGTCGACCAGGAACGCGTAGCCGATCCAATACAGTCCCGGGACGAAATAACCGAAGCCGAACCACCAGCCGGTCAGCGCCGCGGCGCCCACCCCGCGCCAGCGCCCGGCGCCGGCGCCATCGATCAACCAGACCAGCACCGGGAAGGTGACGAACAACACCGGCCAGGCGTTGATCGGCGCCATCGCCAGCGAGGATAGCGCGCCGGCGGATAGCGCGATGGCGGCGCGCTTCCATCCCCAGGCCAGAATGATGCTCATGCCGATGCTGCGGAGAACCCGCGCCAGCGTCACGGCGAGCCGACTCCGTCGCCCGGCGTGGCCGGGCCGACATTGGCATTGTCGTTGCCCTGAGGCGGACCGGGCTCGTTGCCCTGCGCTGGACCGGGCTCGTTCGGCGCGTCGCGCCGGCGCAATTCGCGTTGCCGCGGGGCCGGGCGTTCCTTGCGGACGCCGATGCGCAGCCGCTTGACCCGGCGCGGGTCGGCGTCGAGCACTTCGATCTCGTAGTTGCCGGGGCCGGAGATCACTTCGCCGCGCACCGGCAGGCGTCCGACATGGGTGACCAGATAGCCGCCCAGCGTCTCGACCTCCTCGCCGGCCTCGCCGGTGACGAAGTCCTCGCCGATCACCTGGCGGACGTCCTCGAGGCTGGCGCGGGCGTCGGCGATGAAGGAGTTGTCGGCCTGCCGCACGATCGACGGCGGCTCGGCGCTGTCGTGCTCGTCGTCGATCTCGCCGACGATCTGCTCGACGATGTCTTCGATCGAAACCAGGCCGTCGGTGCCGCCATATTCGTCGACCACCAGCGCCAGATGAATCCGCGACGCCTGCATCTGCGCCAACAGATCGATCGCCCGCATCGAGGGGGGCACGTAGAGCAGCTTGCGGATGATCCCGGTCTCGGTGAGCGGGATCTTGAGGTCGATGGCGCGCAGATCGAGGCTATTGGGCGAGGGTTTCTTGCGCGAGGATTTGCCGGGCGACGTCTTGGCCGGCGACGTCTTGGCCGGCGAAGTCTTGACGGCTGCGGCAGGGGTCGCAGCGGCCGCCGCCTTGCTCGACGCCTTGCTCTTGCTCGGTAGTTCGTCGCGCGCCCGCGCCGTCATGTAGGCCAACAGATCGCGGATGTGGACGATGCCGACCGGATCGTCGAGGGTTTCGTTGTAAACCACCAGGCGGGAATGCGCGGCGCTCTCGAACAGCCCCATCAGTTCGCCGAGCGTGATGTCCTGCTTGATCGCGACGATGTCGGCGCGGTGCACCATGACGTCGGCGATCCGCCGTTCGTGCAGACCGAGAATGTTGCGCAGCATGGTGCGCTCGATCGCCGAGAAGCCGGTGTCGTCCGGCGTGGTAGCATCGAGTACCACCTGCAGGTCCTCGCGCACCGAGCCCGGCTTCCAGCCGAACAGCGTGCGGATCGCCCGCAGCAGCCAATTGTCGGCGGCCGGCCGCATCACGTCGCCCTGATGCACCACCGCGGGAAGACTGCTACTACTTGGCATCGTGTCGCTCACGGGATTGTCTTGCGCTGGGTCGGGATCCGGCATGTCAATTCACCCGGTCCTGGTCGGCATAGGGATCCGGCACGCCGAGCTGCGCCAGGATCTCGCGTTCCAAACTCTCCATCGCCTCGGCCTCGGCGTCCTTCTCGTGGTCGTAACCGACCAGATGCAGGAAGCCGTGCACCGCGAGGTGGCTGAGGTGATGGTCGAACGGCTTACCTTCGTCGTCGGCCTCGCGCCGCGTGGTCTGGTAGGCGATCGCGATGTCGCCGAGCATTTTCGGCGCGTCGTCGGGCGCGTCGCCTTCCGGCTGCAGCGCCGGAAACGACAGCACGTTGGTCGGCTTGTCGATGCCGCGCCAATTGGCGTTGAGGGTCTGCACGCCGGCGTCGTCGGTGAGCATCACCGCGAGTTCGGCGTCGGCGGTGTCGGCGTCGGTCATCGCCGCCGCGGCCTCGATCGCGCGCAGCACGATCGCCTCGGCCTCGGCTTCGGCCTGCCAGCAATCGGCGACGATCAGAACCTCGGTCGCGGGTGGAATAAAGCGGGTCATCAGTCGGGAATGTCCTTCGCAAGCATGTCCGGATTACGGACGCCTGCCGTGGTCGCGGGGCTGCGGCGTCAGCCCCCGTTTTTGCTCGCCGCTGGGCGCGGCACGCCCTCGTAGGCGGCGACGATGCGCGCCACCAACTCATGCCGGATCACGTCCCCGGCGGTGAATTTCACCTGGGCGATGCCCTCGACGCCGTCCAAAAGCTTGGCGGCTTCGGCGAGGCCCGAGGTCTGGCCGTTCGGCAGGTCGACCTGGCTGGGGTCGCCGGTGACGATCATTCGGCTGTTTTCGCCGAGTCGGGTCAAAAACATCTTCATCTGCATCGATGTGGTGTTCTGCGCCTCGTCGAGAATGATCGCGGCGTTGGTCAGCGTGCGGCCGCGCATGAAGGCCAGTGGCGCGATCTCGATTTCGTTGCTCTGCAGCGCCTTCTCGACGATCCGCGAATCCATCAGATCATACAACGCGTCGTAGATCGGACGCAGGTATGGATCGACTTTTTCTTTCAGGTCGCCGGGCAGAAAACCTAGCCGCTCGCCGGCTTCCACCGCCGGGCGGGTCAGGATGATCTTGTCGACCTCCTTGCGCTCGAACAATTGCGCGGCATGCGCCACCGCAAGCCAGGTCTTGCCGGTGCCGGCCGGGCCGATGCCGAACACCAATTCGTGACGCTTCAAGGCGCGGATGTAGGAATCCTGCGCCGCGGTACGGGCGCGCACCGGGCGTTTGCGCAAATTGATGGCCTCGAACGCCGAACTCGACGGCTTGGCGTCGAATTCGAACAGCGAGCCTTGGGCGATCACCGCGCGGATCGCGCCTTCGACGTCACCCTGCGCCAGATCGTGGCCTTGGGTGGCGAGCTCATAGAGCGTATCGAGCACCCGTCGGGCGGCGTCGCAGCCCTCGCGGGAGCCGGCGATGGTGATGTGGTTGCCGCGCGAATCCACCACCACGGCGAGCCGGCGCTCGACCAGCGCCAGGTTCTGGCCATAGGGGCCGACCAGCGACGAGACCGCGCGATTGTCGTCGAAGGCGACGACCACCTGGGTCTCCGGCTGGGTCTGGCTTTCGCGGTCGAGTTTGCGGCGGGGAGCGAGTGAAGGCGAATCCGATGCGCTTTTGGGCAAGGGTTCAGGCTCCCGTGGTGATCGGCAGGGACTGCGGGGAATCTTCGGATCGCGTTGCGAAGCCTGAGTGTTGCTGCGGCGCTGCGAGTTCGCCGATCAGGCTGTAGCGCTCCAGGCTGTCGATCCGGACCGGCAGCACCTGGCCGATGATATCCGGCGCAGCCATCACATGGGCCGGCTGCAGATAGGCGGTGCGGCCGACGATCTGGCCCGGATTGCGCGCGGCGCGCTCGAACAGCACCTCGACGGTGGTGCCGATCACAGCCGCGTTGAAGGCCGCCTGCTGGCTGTCGATCAACTCCTGGAGCCGTACCAATCGCTCGTCCATGACCGCCGCTGAGACTGTCTCCTGCAACTCCGCCGCTGGCGTCCCGGGCCGCGGCGAATACTTGAACGAATAGGCGCCAGCGTAGCCGATTTGTGTGACCAGCGCGAGGGTGGCGGCGAAATCTTCGTCGGTCTCGCCGGGGAAGCCGACAATGAAGTCCGACGAGAAGGCGATCGCCGGGTTGGCGCTGCGAAAACGGTCGACCAGCCGGCGATAGTCGTCGGCGCTATGCTTGCGGTTCATCGCCGCCAGAATCGCGTCGGAACCGGACTGCACCGGCAGATGCACGAACGGCATCAAGGCCGGCAGATCGCGGTGCGCGTCGATCAGCGACTGATCGACATCGCGCGGATGGCTGGTGGAATAGCGCAGCCGCACGATGCCGGGGATCTTGGCCAGATGATGCAGCAGCGCGCCGAGCGGCCAGGGCCGGCCGTCCGGCCCGTCGCCGTGATAGGCGTTGACGTTCTGCCCGATCAGGGTGATTTCGCGCACGCCGTTGTCGGCCAGCCGCCGGACGTCCTCGACGATCTTGTCGACCGGGCGGGAGACCTCGGCGCCGCGGGTGTAGGGCACCACGCAGAAGGTGCAGAACTTGTCGCAGCCTTCCTGCACGGTGACGAAGGCCGAAATGCCGCGGGCGCGGATCGCGTCGGGCTGTGGCGGCGGTAGAAAGCCGAATTTGTCGTCGACCGGGAACTCGGTTTCCAGCGCGCGGCCGCCGCGCGCGGCCTCAGCCAGCAATTGCGGCAGATGGTGATAGCTCTGCGGCCCGACCACGACGTCGACCGCGGGCTGCCGGCGGATGATCTCGGCGCCCTCGGCTTGCGCCACGCAGCCCGCCACCGCGATATTCATGCGGCGGCCCTGCAAGGCCGCCTCGTCCTTGGCGACGCGCAGCCGGCCGAGCTCGGAATAGACCTTCTCGGAGGCCTTTTCCCGGATGTGGCAGGTGTTGAGGATGACCAGGTCGGCCTCGTCGGCATTCGCGGTCTCGACAAACCCCTCCGGCGCCAGCGCATCGACCATGCGCTGGGCGTCATAGACATTCATCTGGCAACCGAAGGATTTGATGTGCAGCTTGCGCGGCTGAGTCATGGAACCCGAATGCAAGGCAAAACGGCGCGGCCCCGCCGCGCCGGTAAGATCTCTGCTTCAGATAGAGGCTAAAGCCGGCGAAATCCAGCACCGCCGCCGAATGCGCCCCGACGCGCCACCGCGCGGGTTCGCGTCCATCTAAATTTCCACAATTAAATCAGTCAGTTGGCGCATGTCGTCAAAAGCCGCCCGGGCTCCAGCCTGACGCAAGGTCTGGCCGTGCCCGGGCCGGCAATGGCTGCCCCCGGCAAATCCCAGCGTGGCCATCCCGGCGGCGCGGGCGGCGGTGATGCCGGCAACGCTGTCCTCGATCACCAGGCAGCGCGCCGGGTCCGCGCCCATCTGCGCCGCCGCGAACAGAAACAGGTCGGGCGCCGGCTTGCCGCGGGCGACCTGGGTGGCGGAGAAAATGTGCGGCGCGAAACGATCGTAGAGCCCGACCCGATTGAGGCTGACGCCGATCTTCTGCGGCGGACCGCTGGACGCCACGCAGACAGGCTGCGCCAGCGCGTCGAGCGCCTGCGCGATGTGCGGCATCGGTTCGAGCGAGGTTTCCAGCTGGCGAAATAGCTCGACGTTCAATTGCGCATGGAAATCGTCCGGCAGCATCCGGCCAAGCTCGCGCTCGACCTCGCGCCGGGTTTCCCGCGAGGAGCGGCCGAGAAAGCGGTCGTGCACCTGATCGGCGGTGATCGGATAGCCGCTGTGGGTCAGCGCTTGCGCAAAGACCCGGCAGGAAATGATCTCGCTGTCGACCAGAACGCCGTCGCAATCGAAGATGACGAGGTCGACGCTCACTCCGCCTTCTTGTCGTCGTCCAGCGGCACGCAGTACAGCTCGAGCCGGTGATCGACCAGCTTGTAGCCCAGCTCGCGGGCGATCTCGGCCTGCAGCTTCTCGATGTTTTCGTTGGTGAATTCGATCACGGTGCCGTCCCGCAGATTGATCAGGTGATCATGATGGCTGTCGCGCATCTGCTCGTAGCGGGCGCGGCCCTCGCGGAAATCGTGGCGCTCGATGATGCCGGCGTCCTCGAACAGCTTGACGGTGCGGTACACCGTGGAAATCGAGATCTTGTCGTCGACCGCGACGCAGCGGCGGTACAATTCCTCGACGTCGGGATGGTCTTCGGCCTGCGCCAGCACCCGGGCGATCACCCGCCGCTGTTCGGTCATCCGCATCCCGGTGGCGGCGCAACGCGCCTCGATTTCTGTAGACTTCAACACGGGCATGGCTTCCAACGCGGTCATGAGGACTTTGGCTTCGAGAAATTAGCTTTCAAGAATGCCGGCTTGTTCTGCCACCGCAAGGTGGTCACGACAAGTCGCGACGCATTAGCAATGCGTTCAATTGTTCTCCATCGGGCTGCCGGTAATAGCGCTCGCGGCGACCGACCACGGCGAAGTTGAAATGGTCGTAGAGCCGCCGCGCCGGCTGATTGTTCTCCTCGACCTCGAGAAACAACGTCTTGACGCCGCGCCCGGCGAGGTGGCCGAGATGGGTTTGCAGCAGTTCGCGCGACAGCCGGCGGCCGCGATAGCCGGGATCGATGGCGATCGACAGGATTTCCGCCTCGTCCGCCGCCATCCGCGACACCACGAAGCCGATGATCCGCCGCCCCAGCCGCAACCGGTGCACCAGCGTGTTGCGCTGGCTCAGCATGTCCTCGAATTCCTGCTCGCTCCAGCCGCGATGGAACGAGGCGGCGTGCAGTTCCGACAGCCGCGCGGCGTCGCGCAGCGTCGCGCCCTCGACCTGCGCGTCGGCGTAGCCCCAGAACTCTGCAAGCCAGGTCATCATCGGCGGGTCACGATCGGCAAGAGTCACGAACGGCAAATGTCACGAACCGGGTGTCACGAACGGGGTGTCACGCGGAGGGCGCTGCGGCGAATTGCACCGCGGGAATTTGCGGCTTGGCGTCGGGCGGTCGCAGATAATACGGCCGCGCCGGCGAATTCTCCGGGGTGACGGCGGCGCCGAGCCAGGCCACCCAGCCGATGTCGGGCGCCGGTTGGGCGTCGACGAACACCGGTGGCGCATCGGACGGCCAGCGCGCGGCCAAAAGCTGCGCCGCATTGCCGACCAGCCGGGGCGCGCCGAACCGCGCCGCGGCGGCGATGGCCTGGTCGATCGGGGCGACCCGCGGCCGCAGCAGCGTGGTGCCGTCGCCGCCGGACACTTGGTAATAGACCTGGTCGTGGCGGGCATCGATCGCCGACAGGATCGGATCGCCGGCCGTCTCGCCGAGCAGCGGCGCCGCGAAGGCGGCGAGCGTGGTGAGGCCGACGACCGGCCGGTCGGCCGCCAGCGCGATGCCGCGCGCCGCGGACAGCCCGACCCGCAGCCCGGTGAAACTGCCGGGGCCGGTGGTCACCGCGATGCGGTCGAGCGCCTCGAAGGAAATCCCGGCATCGGCCATCACCCGCGCGATCAGCGGCACCAGCGCTTCGGCATGGCCGCGCTGCATCGGCAGCGATTGCTGCGCGATCATGGTGGCGGAATCGGTGTTCAGCACGCCGGCGGCGCACGCGTCGAGGGCCGTGTCGATGGCGAGGATCAGCATGGCGGCGACTATACCAGCATCGTCACCGCCGCGTCATGTGCCGCGATACCGCCTCGGGCATTAATCCCGAGCGGTTTGCCCATCCCGCATGGATTTTCCGCGCGGCGGCAGCCGCCGCGGCTGAAGCTCCGGCTCAGATCGGCCGCACCTCGACCACGGCCGGCACGAAGTGCTTCAACAGGTTCTGGATGCCGTGCTGCAGCGTCGCGGTGGACGACGGACAGCCCGAGCAGGCGCCCTGCATCTTCAGATAGACGATGCCGTCCTTGAAGCCGCGGAAGGTGATGTCGCCGCCGTCATTGGCGACCGCCGGGCGCACCCGGGTCTCGATCAGATCCTTGATCATGTCGACGGTTTCGGCGTCGGCCTTGTCGAAGAACTCGTCGTCCTCCGAGGGCTCGTCGCCGTCGACCCGGCCGTCGGCCATCAGCGGCTCGCCGGACATGTAATGTTCCATGATGGCGCCCAAGATCGAGGGCTTGAGGTGCTGCCAGTCGCTGTCGTCCTTGGTCACGGTGACGAAATCCGAGCCGTAGAACACCCCGGTAACGCCCGGCACCTCGAAGATCCGCTCCGCCAGAGGCGAGCGCGCCGCGGTGGCACGGTCGTTGAATTCCATGGTGCCGCTGTCGAGCACGACGCGGCCGGGGATGAACTTCAGGGTGGCGGGGTTCGGCGTGGGTTCGGTCTGAATGAACATGGTTGTCTCCGTCGTCGCCGGTTCAAGGCCGGCGCGTGGCCTGGCTCGCTGAGGGATGGCTTTAGCTTAACAGATGGCTTGGCTTAGCAGATGGCGATGCCGAACGCACGATCAAGACGCCGGAAAAACCCGCAGCCCGGGGTTGCGGCGGAGCGGCTGGGCCCGCCGTTCACCAGCCGTTGATCCGCGGCCAGATCGCACTCACGGCGCCGGCATCGTCGAGCACGTGATAGCGGTCGTGCTGGGCCCCGGTGGCGCAGGCGTGGTTGGGCAGAATGCGCAGCTGCGCGCCGATCGGCAGATCGGGCAACGCGGCGCCGCTGCCGGGGCGAACCGCGACGATGCCGTGTTCCTGGTTGGCGTCCTTGACGATCAGGTCCGGATAGGGCTGCCCGGCAAGATCGCAGACCAGGCCGTAGCCCTGATCCACCGCCTGCCGCGCGGTGCCGCGATCGCGCGACAGCGCCATCCAGCCGGCGTCGACGATGATCCAGCCTTTGGCGCGTTGCTGGCCGATCACGCTGCCGAGCACCGACAGCGCGATGTCGTCGATCGCGCAGGCGCCGATGCCGGCCTGCACCAGATCGCCGATCATGAACACGCCGGCCCGCACTTCCGTGATGCCGGCAAGCTCCTTGGCGAAGCGCGCGGTCGGGGTCGAGCCGATGCTGACCACCGGGCACGGCAGCCCGGCGTGGCGCAGCTGCGTCGCGGCGCCGACCGCGGCCGCCCGCTCGGCTTCCGCCGCAGCCGCGATCGCCGCGGGATCGCTGAGACCGTAGCTGTCCCCGGCATGCAGCAGCACGCCGCGCAGGTCAGCGCCGCCCTCGATCAGCCGCCGTCCGATCGCGGTCAGCGTGGCCGCGTCGTTCGGCGCGACGCCGGAGCGGTGGCCGTCGGCGTCGACCTCGATCAGCACCGGCAGCGCATCGGCATTGGCCTTGACCCACTCGACCACCGCGTCGGCCTGCTCAACGCTGTCGAGGATCACCGCGAGATCGGCGCCGAAGCGTTTGCGGATCGCGCCGACGCGGTCGAGCTTTTGCGGCGCGATGCCGACGGCATAGATCATGTCGCGCACCCCGCCCGCGGCGAAGAACTCCGCCTCGCGCAGGGTCGACACCGTCGCCGGGCCGCCCGGATGGGTCATCGCGATCCGCGCCACCTCCAGGCATTTGGCGGTCTTCAGATGCGGCCGGAAGCCGACGCCCAGCATCTCCAGATGCCGTTTCATGGTCGCAACGTTGCCGCGCAACCGCGCCTCGTCGAGCAGCAGGCAGGGCGTCGCCAGCTCTTGCAGGCGTGGCGTGCCGGGGTTTGAGGCGGGCGCCAGCATGTCGGTCTCCATCATCAGGCTCGCTGCGGGGTGCCTTGAACTCGACGATCGAGCGAGGCCGCAGACGACATTAGAACGATCAGTTGCGGAGGTTCTATCGGATACCATCCAAGAACCGCGACGCTTTTCGAGATCATGCGCGCGGCGGAACCTGCAATTGAACCCAGCGGGTGATGCCGATCGTCGCGAGGAATGCCGGATCGTGGCTGACCACCAGCAGAGCGCCGTCATAGCCGCGCAAGCCCGCCTCGACCGCTTCAATTGCATCGATGTCGAGATGATTGGTCGGCTCATCCAGAATCAGCAGCGCCGGCGGCGCCGGTCCACCCAGCACGCAAGCCAGGCCGGCGCGCAGCGCCTGCCCGCCGCTCAGGCCGGAGACGATCTGCAGCGCCGCATCGGCGCGGAACATGAAGCGGGCCAGCGCAGCGCGGCAGGCGTTTTCGTCGCAGCCCGGATTGATCCGCCGGAAATTGTCGCGGATCGAAACCGAACGGTCGAGCAGGCTGACCTGCTGGTCCAGCATGGCAAAGCCTGTCATGATCCGGACGCGCCCCGACCAGGGCGGCAGCCCTCCCGTGATCAACGACAACAGCGTGGTCTTGCCTGAACCGTTCGGACCGCCGATCGCCACCCGCTCAGGCCCGACCAGCTTCAGCGTGAAATTTTCGACGATCGGGCAGCCGATCTGATAGCCGCCGCTGAGCGCGTCGATCTCCAGCACCGTTTTGGTCGCCGACAACCCGGTCGAGGGCAGCGCGACCGCCAACGGCTGCAGGATCTCGATCCGCTGACGCGCCGCGTCAACAGCCTCCGACGCCTGCTGGCGCCGTCGCTCGGCGAGCCGGGCGGCTTCGCCTGCGGTGTTTTCGCTGCCGGCCTTGCGCAGGCCGAGCGCGATGGCCGGAATATCACCGCGTCTGCCCTTGTTGCGCCCGACGCGATCCTTGCGGGCCTTGCGCTCCTGCCCGCGCTGCGCCGCGTGGGCCAGGGCCCCGACCCGCCGTTCGGCGTCCGCCAGCTGTTGCCGGGCGGAGGCCAGTTCGATCGCCTTGCGGGCGCGATAACTGCTCCAATTGCCGCCATAGCTGGTCGCGCCGCGCGAAGTCAGCTCGACGATCGTATCCATGGTTTCGAGCAAGTCGCGATCGTGGCTGACGATGATAGCGCCGCCTTGCCACTCTGCCAGCATCGCCATCACCGCCGCGCGACCGTCGCGATCGAGATTGTTGGTCGGCTCATCCAGCAGAGCGAAATCCGGCTTGGCGAAGGCCAGCGCCGCCAGTTTGGCACGGGTGAGTTGGCCACCTGACAGGTTGGTCAGCGGCGCATCGAGAGCCAGTTGCAGACCAAAGCGTCTCAACGCACGAGCAATTCGGGTCTCCAGCGTCCAGTCGATGCCGACCTGATCATCGGCGACGAGCAACCCGGCTTCAGCGCGACGAAGCAAAGCCAGGCCATCGGCCACGCCGAACAGATCGGCGACGGCGGCATCGGCGGCGGCCTGAACGGTCTGATCCAGCATCGCCAGCCGGCCGTGGATGCTCACCTCGCCGGTCTGAGGCACGAGGCCGCCGGCGATCAGCTTCAAGAGGGTGGTCTTGCCAATCCCATTGCGACCGACCAGCCCGGTGCGGCCGCGACCGAAATGCAGCGTCAGGCCGGAAAACAGCGTCCGGCCGTCAGGGGTGGACCATGCGAGATTGGTAAGCGAGATCGAGGCGGACATGGCGACAGATTTCTCCGGTGGCAAGGCTGATCGGCGTTGCTGTCGGATCGAAATCCATGGCTCCAAACCTCCTGTCGAATGTCCGGGCAGACCATATTGCAAATCAGGCGGGTGACAAGCCGCCAGGCGACCCGCTGTGAAATGCGGTGCGATGCGCCGCTACGACAGCGCGTCGATCTCGTCGTCGGTCAAATTGCCGGGCACGATCATCACCGGGATCGGGAACGCGCCGATGCCGCGCAGCATGGTGGTGACGATCGGCCCGGGCCCTTCGGCCCCCGCATTGGCGGCCAGCACCAGCATCACGATGTCGACGTCCCGATGGATCACGTCCTTGATTTGCTCCAGCGGGTCGCCCTCGCGGATCACCCGCTCAGGCGTAATCGCCGCGATGCCGTTGGCGCGGCCGGAGGCGCGGTCGAGCGCGGTTTCGGCGATTTCCTGCGCCTCGGCGCGCATCACGTCGGCGACGCCGAGCCATTGCTGATTATGGTCGAGGATCTCGATCACCCGCAGCATCACCACGCCGCCGCCGATTCGCACCGCCCAGCGGCTGGCGTAATACACCGCGCGATCCCATTCCGCGGTCTCGTCCACGATCACCAGGCACTTCGGCTGGTGCCCCGGCTCATAGCTTCGTCGCTGCGTTCTCATCGAAGTCCCGCTGCCGATCCGCGCTTGCGCGCCGGCCCATGCTGACAGGCACGGCGCGTGTCGACAAGCGGCACGAAATGATGGTGAGCAAGATCGAGAATCCGAACCAAGACGATCGCGCTGAGTCGTCATCCTGAGGAACCCGGCGAAGCCCGTAGGGCGAAGCCGGGTGTCTCGAAGGATGACGCCGCGTGGATTGCGGATCAGTCAGCGTGCCCGCGGCTCATCCTTCGAGGCGCGCGCAAGTGCGCGCGCACCTCAGGATGACGCCCCGATGAGCGGATAGGACGCGCAATCTGCCAGCAAGTTCAGCCCTTTTTGCGCACCAGGCCGACGATGTCCTTCACCGCATTCATGGTCTCGGCGGCGATGACGCGGGCGCGGTCGGCGCCGTCGGCCAATACCTGATCGACGTAAGTCGTATCGGCGGTCAGCCGCTTCATCTCGGCGGCGAGCGGGGCCAGTTTCGACACCGCCAGATCCACCAGATTCGACTTGAAGCCGGAGAACTGCGCGCCGCCGAATTCGGCCAGCACCTCGGATTTCGGCTTGCCGGCCAAAGCCGCATAGATGCCGACCAGATTGTCGGCCTCGGGGCGCGGCTCGAGGCCCTTTTCCTCGCTCGGCAACGGCTCCGGATCGGTCTTGGCCTTGCGGATCTTTTGCGCGATGGCGTCGGCGTCGTCGGTGAGGTTGATCCGCGAATAATCCGACGGGTCCGACTTCGACATCTTCTTGGTGCCGTCGCGCAGGCTCATCACCCGCGTCGCCGGGCCGGTGATCACCGGCTCCGGCAGCGGGAAATACGCCTCGCCATAGCCTTGCGCGGCGATCGAGGCGGAAAAATCGTTGTTGAACTTCTGCGCGATATCGCGCGTGAGCTCCATGTGCTGCTTCTGGTCCTCGCCGACCGGCACATGGGTGGCGCGATACACCAGAATGTCGGACGCCATCAGCACCGGATAATCATAAAGTCCAACCGAGGCGTTCTCGCGATCCTTGCCGGCCTTTTCCTTGAACTGGATCATCCGGTTGAGCCAGCCGAGACGGGCCACGCAGTTGAACACCCAGGCCAGTTCGGCGTGTTCGGAGACCTGGCTCTGGTTGAAGATGATCTGCTTCTTGGGGTCGATGCCGGAGGCGATGAAGGCCGAGGTCACCTCGCGGGTATGGCGTCGCAGTTCGTCCGGGCCGCCCCAGACCGAAATCGGCATGGTCATGGCGTGCAGATCGACCACGCAATAGATGCAGTTGTGGGTGTCCTGCAGTTTGACGAAATTGACGATCGCGCCGAGGTAGTTGCCGAGATGGAGATTGCCGGTCGGCTGCACGCCGGAGAAAACCCGTTCGATCGTCATGTTGCTGTTCCCGCGAGCGTCTTGCGCCATTCTTTGCCGTCAGGCGCCGTGCTCTGCCACGCGCGCGTCAGTCGCGCAAGCGATCCGGCCGCTGCAGCGCGCGGAGCAGGTCTGAGGGGTTGACGACGCCGAGCAGCATCAACAGCCCGCCATAGATGATGATGCCGCCCGTGATCACCAGGCCGAGCGCCAGCGCCTGTATGGCGATGCTCGCGCCCGCCACCAGCGGCAGCGCGAACGCGGCCTTCAGCCACAACAGCCCGGCCATCGCCGCTGCTGCGACCGCGATCAGGACCAATCGCCGTCGCGCCAAAACGTCGACCGCGAAGCCGAATGAGGCCGCGGCCTTGCGGATCAACAGCCAGGCCGAGCCCCAGGCCCCCAGCGCCACCGCCGCGGCGATGCCGCTCGCCCCGAACAGCGCGCCCAGCGGCATCGCGGCCACGATCGCGAGACCTAGCCCGCCGAGCATGGCGTTGAGCGGCGCGCGTGTGTTGTCGCGGGCGAAAAACGCCGGCGCGATCGCCTTCACCGCCACATGCGCCGGCAGGCCCAGCGCCAGAAACGCCAAAGCCTGCGCGGTGGCTGCGGCGTCGGCGGCGCCGAACGCGCCGTGTTCGAACAACAGCCGCACGATCGGCTCGCTGAGCACGATCAGCCCCAGCATCGCCGGCAGCGCCAGCCCGACCGCGAGCTCCAGCGCGCGGGATTCCGCCTGCGCGATCGCAGCCTTGTCGCCACCCTGCACCGCGCGGGTCAGTTCCGGCACCAGCACGGTGCCCATCGCGGTGCCGACGATGCCGAGCGGCAATTCGATCAGCCGGTTGGCGAAATACAGCCACGACACCACGGCCGGCGCGTGCGACGCGATGATCGCGCCGCCGACGATCAGCAATTGCGGGCCGGAATTCGCCAGCATGCCGGGAACCGCCTTGGCGAAGAAGCCGCGCATCTCGCCGTCGAAAGAAATTCGCAACGGCCCGGCCACCGCCGCGCCGCGCCGCCATACCAGCATCGAAAGTTGCAGCAGCCCGGCGGCGCCGATGGTGGCGGCCATCAGCAGCGCGGCCTGGGCGGCATCGTGAGGCCGCAGCAGCAACGCGACCATCACGCCGATCAGCGCCAGATTGAACAACAAGGGCGAGAACGCGGTCAGCGCAAAGCGCTGCTGCGCGTTCAGCACCCCCATCAGCACCGTGACGGGGCCTGCGAAAGCCAAATAAGGCAACATCAGCCGGGCATTGTCGACCGCCAGCGCCAGGCTCGGCCCGCCGACGAAGCCCGGCGCCAGCAGCGCGATCAACAGCGGCATCGCCAATCCGATCAGCACCGCCGCCGCCACCAAAGCCGCGCTGACGGTGCCGAGCACCCGCCCGGCGAACGCCGCCGCCGCGGCAGCCCCCTGGGCGTCGCGCAACCGCAGCCAGGCCGGCACCAGAGCGGCGTTCAGCGCGCCTTCGGTCAGCAGTCGGCGGATCACATTGACCAGCTGAAATGCCACCAGAAAAGCGTCCGCCACCGGCCCCGCGCCAAGCAAGGCGGCCACCAGTGCATCGCGAACGAATCCCAACAGCCGCGACGCCAGGGTGCCGGAGGAGACGGTGAGCAGCGGGCGAATCATGAAACCATCGGCAGGGTGCAACCTTGCTGGCGTCGGGGCGAACGTGATAGGTCGCGCCATCCTATTTGACAAACCTGCCTCCGCGCATGCCGGCCGAGCTCGCCCGGATTTTCCGCGCTCGCATCGCCCTACGGGACAAATCTCATGACCTCAGCGAAATACGACGTGCTCGGAATCGGCAACGCCATCTTCGACGTGCTGGCGCCAACCGAAGACGACTTCCTGATCAAGCACGGCATGGTGAAGGGCAGCATGACGCTGATCGACGAGCCGCGCGCCGCTGCGATCTATGCGCAGATGAGCCAGGCGGTGGAAATGTCCGGCGGCTCGGCCGCCAACACCATCGTCGGCCTGGCCAATTTCGGCGCCCGCGCCGCCTATGTGGGCAAGATCAAGGACGACCAGATCGGCCGGCTGTACAGCCACGACATCCGCGCCGCGCAAGTGGCGTTCGACACCAAGCCGGCTTTGGGCGGCCCGGCCTCCGGCTGCACCTACATTCTGGTGACGCCGGACGGCGAGCGCACCATGAACACCTATCTCGGCGCGGCGCAGGATCTCGGCCCCGACGACATCGATCCGGCGCAGATCGCGGCCGCCTCGCTGATCTATCTGGAAGGCTATCTGTGGGATCCGAAGAACGCCAAGGAGGCGTTCCTGAAGGCCTCGAAGATCGCGCACGCCGCCGAGCGCCAGGTGGCGCTGACGCTGTCGGATCCGTTCTGCGTCGACCGCTATCGCTCCGAATTCCTCGAGCTGATGCGCACCGGCACCGTCGACATGATCTTCGCCAACGAATCCGAATTGCACTCGTTGTACCAGACCGCCGATTTCGACACCGCGCTGAACCAGCTGCAGCAGGACGTGGCACTCGGCGTCGTTACCCGCAGTGAAAAGGGCTGCGCGGTGGTGGCGCCCGACAGCATTACCCTCGTCCCGGCCTCGCGAATCGACAAGCTGGTCGACACCACCGGCGCCGGCGACCTGTTCGCCGCCGGCTTCCTGTTCGGGCTGGTGCGCGGTACCAGCTTCGAGGACGCCGGCCGGCTCGGCGCGCTCGCCGCCGGCGAGGTGATCCAGCACATCGGCGCCCGCCCGCAAGTGTCGTTGAAGGATTTGGCGCAGCAGAACGGGTTGCCGGTGTAAGCGAGTTAGTTGCGCGACGCCCGCGCTTCCTGAAGTGCGCTCACCTCTCCGCGTCATGGCCGGGCTTGTCCCGGCCATCTACGGAAACAGGCAAGACGTCGCTTGTGGGCGTGGATGGCCGGGACGAGCCCGGCCATGACGGGTTGAGCTCAGTGCCTCATTGTCTTCGCGGCAAGGCCGGTTAGTTTCCGGATGACGGCTAGAGACTTTTCGAGTTTGATTGATGCGCTTCAACATTCCCAGACTGTCATTCCGGGGCGCGAGCAGCGATAGCTGCGAGCGAGCCCGGAATCCATAACCCCTGCAGGGGATATGGATTCCGGACTTGCTCGTTCTTGCGAACTCGCAATCCGGAATGACGACCGGATTTGTGTTGGATGCTTCAATCCAACTGAAAGTGCTCTAACTCCTCACGCTGCGCGTTGCGCGGCGTCGAGACCGGCATAGACGCCGCGTTCGAAGCCGGAAAATGCCGCGAGGCATTTCGGGTCGGCGAACGGCAACACCTGCATCAGGATCACCCCGCAGATGTCGCGCGATGGGTCGATCCAGTAGTAGGTATTCGCCAGCCCGGCCCAGGCCAGGCTGCCGGGGCTGCGGCCCTCCGGGGTCGGCGCGGTATTGATCAGGAAGCTCAGTCCCCACTTCTTGTCCATGTCGGGATAAAGATCGACGTCGTTGGTAGCGAACGCGATCGCCGAGTTCATCTTGCCGACGCACAGCTCGCCGATGTGGTTCTGGCTCATCTGCGCCACGGTTTCCGGCTTCAAGATCTGGTTGCCGTTGCCGCGGCCCTGGTTGAGGATCATCTGGGTGAACTTGATGTAGTCCGACGCGGTGCCGTAGAGGCCGCCGCCGCCCATGTGGAATTCCGGCTCCTGCGGCAGCTCGAACGGGATCGGCGCCAGCGATCCATCGGGACCGCGAAAATGCATCGCCACCAGCCGCTGGCGCTGCGCCGCGCCGATCTTGAACGCGGTGTCGGTCATGCCGAGCGGCGCCAGGATGTGGTCGCGTAGATAGGCGTCGAGCCGCATCCCGGTCGCGGCCTCGATCGCCTTGCCGACGAAATCGAGGCCGATGGCGTATTCCCAGCGGCTGCCGGGCTCCGCCATGATCGGAACCTGCAGCGCGGCGTGCCGGCACGAGGTGATCGGCGGTACCCCGAACTTGTCGCGGTACGCCACCATGTCGGCGTTCCACATGTCGTAGCACAGTCCCGAGGTGTGGGTGAGCAGATGACGCAGCGTGATCCGGGTGGTCGCCGGCCGCAGCCGCGGATTGCCCTCGGCGTCGAAGCCGTCCAGCACTTGCGGCGCCGCCAACTCCGGCAGCAGTCCACCGATCGGTTGGTCCAGCGACAATTTTCCCTGTTCCACCAGCTGCATCGCGGCGGCGGCGGTAATCGCCTTGGTCATCGAGGCGATCCAGAACACGCTGTCCGGCGTCATCGGATCCGGCTTCGACAGGTCGCGGCGGCCGAACGCGCCCTGATACACGATGTCGCTGCCGGTCGCGGCGATCGCCACCACGCCGGGGATCTCCCCGGTGTCGGCGTGCTGCCGCAAAAACTGATCGATCTGCGCTTGTTCCCGCATGGCATCCTCCCGCTGGTCTTGTTTGGAACCGGAGTGTTGTCCGCAGAATGCGATCCGGCAAGCGTGAGTTGTTTACGATAACGCCAGGCAATTCCCGGAACGCCCGCCGCCGGCAACGGCGGCGGAACGTTTGTTGCGTAACGATGTTCAAAATCGGACATGCCGCCTTGGATGCGGCAACGGAACCCGAGCGCGAAGACATTCGACGCTGAACCATTTGCACGCTGCCGCAGACATCAGCTCTGTGCAGCAAACAACATGCGGCCCATCGGCTGCGAAAGGCAGACCATGATTGTAGGCTGGGGCGGCTGGAAATCTTATCCGCGGCCGGGACGTGGCGAAAATATCGAGGCCCCGATCGGTCCTGGGATCTACGAAGTGCGATACGCCAACACCGGCGAATTGTTCGATTTCGGCGCCGTCGACAATGTCGCGCAGGCGCTGGCCGGATTGCAGGTGACGCCGCGCTCGTTGGCGTCGTTCTTTGGGCGGCGCAACGCCGCTCCGTTTCCGCCGCTGGAATATCGGATCTGCGCCACCGCTACCAAGGCCGACGCCCGCATCGCCGCCGAGCGGATGATCGGCCGCCGCGAAACCTATCTGCGCGGCGCGGCCTGAGCCGCGCGGCGCGATCGGCGCATCAACAGATCGTCAGCTGAGCCGGCGCGCCCGATGCACGCCGGCTGTTTCGTGGCTATAATCCAGCGCCGATGAACGATCCGGGCCGCCGGCCCCCGTCCACCCCGCGCTGGAGCAAAGCTGATGTCGACCACCGCTGCCGCCCGTTCCCAATCCACTGCGCTTTCGCTGCGCGATCGTCTGAAGCATCCCGCGCTGTTGCGCGAGGCCTGCTACATCGACGGGCAATGGACCGGCACGCCTGAGACCGTTGTCAGCAACCCGGTCAACGACCTCGAACTCGGCCGGGTGCCGAAGCTCGGAGCGACCGAAGCCACGCAGGCGGTGGAAGCGGCGCAACGTGCGTTTCCGGCCTGGGCTAAACTCACCGCCAAGCAGCGCTCCAACATCATGCGCAAATGGTACGAACTGATCGTCGCCAACCGCGAAGATCTGGCGCTGATCCTCACTTCCGAACAAGGCAAGCCGCTGACCGAAGCACTCGGCGAAGTCGACATCGGCGCCGCCTATGTGGAGTTCTTCGCCGAGGAAGCCCGCAGGGTTTATGGCGAGACCATTCCGACGCAGCGGCCGGATGCCCGGCTGATCGCCATCAAGCAGCCGATCGGGGTGTGCGGCGCGATCACGCCGTGGAATTTTCCCAATTCGATGATCACCCGCAAGGTGTCGCCGGCGCTCGCCGCCGGCTGCACCGTGGTACTGAAGCCCGCCAACGAGACGCCGTTCTCGGCGCTGGCGCTCGCCGCCTTGGCGGAGCAGGCCGGACTGCCGAACGGCGTGTTCAACATCGTCACCGGCCACGCCTCGGCGATCGGCAAGGTGTTGTGCGAGCATCCGGCGGTGCGCTTCGTCGGCTTCACCGGCTCCACCGAAGTCGGCAAGATCCTGTATCAGCAGGCCGCGGTGGGCGTGAAGAAGCTCGGGCTCGAGCTCGGCGGCAACGCGCCGTTCATCGTGTTCGACGACGCCGATGTCGATGCCGCGGTGGACGGCGCGATGGTGTCGAAATATCGCAACATGGGCCAGACCTGCGTCTGCGCCAACCGGATCTACGTCCAGGACGGCGTCTATGACGCCTTTGTCGAGAAACTCGCCGCCAAGGTCGGCGCCATGACAATCGGCGACGGCACCGAGCCCGGCGTCACCCAAGGCCCGCTGATCAATCAGGCCGCGGTGGAGAAGACCGAGCGCCACATCGCCGACGCCGTTGCCAACGGCGCCACCATCGTGATCGGCGGCAAGCGCCATGCGCGCGGCGGCACGTTCTTCGAGCCGACCGTGCTCGCCAACGTCAAGCCCGACGCGCTGGTGGCGCATGAGGAAACTTTTGGCCCGCTGGCGCCGGTGTTCCGCTTCAAAACCGAAGAGGAAGTGATCAAGCTCGCCAACGACTCGCCTTTCGGGCTCGCCTCCTACTTCTACGCCCGCGATCTCGGCCGGGTGTGGCGCGTCGCTGAAGCGCTGGAGGCCGGCATGGTCGGCGTCAATTCCGGGCTGATCACCACCGAAGTGGCGCCGTTCGGCGGCGTCAAGGAAAGTGGCCTCGGCCGCGAAGGCTCGCATCACGGCATGGAGGACTATGTCGAGATCAAATACGTGATGATGGCGGGGATTTGAGCTGAAAAGCGGCAATCGCCGGTAAGGTTAAGCAGCGATGAAAGCCCTGTGCCGCAGGGCTTTCTCGCATTCCCGGAACCGTAGCCTTAACCGTCGTTTAACGCGGCTTTAAATCCCGCCGCCTAAGCTAGCCCATCTGTCGGGTGGGCGTTTTCGGATGGCGTGGGGCAAGAAGAAAGGCAGCGCGCGGCAGGAGCCGGTGTTCGACTTGTCGTCGTCGCTGTCCGGCCTGCGGCTGTCGGTGCAGGACCGCATCGGACCGCCCGACGAAAAGCTGATCAAGCCGAAAGCCGACGCGGCGAAGAAAGCCGACGCCAAGAAGCCGGCGGGCAAATCGCCGAAAAAACCCAAGAGCAAGCCGCGCGGCCGGATCAGCGCGGCGATCTTCAAACTGTTCTATTGGGGCGCGGTCACCGCGATCTGGGGCGTAATCGCGGTGGTCGGCCTCTTGATCTATGTCGGCGCGCATCTGCCGGCAATCCAGTCCTTGGAAATCCCGAAACGGCCGCCGACCATCCAGATCGTCGGCTTCGACGGCAGCGTCTTGGCGACACGCGGCGAACAGGCCGGCACCAATATCGCGTTGAAGGATGTGCCGCCCTATCTGCCGAAGGCCTTCATCGCCATCGAGGACCGCCGCTTCTACGATCATTACGGCGTCGACCCGATCGGCATCGCGCGGGCCGCCGCCGCCAACATCGCGCATCGCGGGGTGTCGCAGGGCGGCTCGACGCTGACCCAGCAGCTCGCCAAGAACCTGTTCCTGACCCAGGAACGCACGCTGCAGCGCAAGCTGCAGGAGGTCGAGCTGGCGCTATGGCTGGAGCGCAAGCATTCCAAAAGCGAAATTCTCGAACTCTATCTCAACCGGGTGTATTTCGGCTCCGGCGCCTATGGGGTGGAAGCCGCGGCACAGCGCTATTTCGGCAAATCGGCGAAAAACGTCACGCTGGCGGAAGCCGCGATGCTGGCCGGCCTGGTCAAATCGCCGTCGCGGTTGGCGCCGAACCGCAATCCGGAAGGCGCCGAAAACCGCGCCAAGACCGTGCTCGGCGCGATGGCCGACGCCGGCTTCATCACGCCGGCGCAGGCCCAGGTGGCGAGCGCCAACCCGTCCGGCACGGTGAAGCCGTCCGGCGCCGGCACCATCAACTACGTCGCCGACTGGATCGGCGAAGTGCTCGACGATCTGGTCGGCCAGATCGACCGTTCGATCATCGTCGAGACCTCGATCGATCCGAAGCTGCAATCGGTGGCGGAGGCCGCGATCATCGACGAATTGGCGGCGAAGAGCGTCAAGTTCAACGTCTCGCAGGGCGCGCTGGTGGCGATGACGCCGGACGGCGCGGTGCGCGCCATGGTGGGCGGACGCAACTACGCCGACAGCCAGTTCAACCGCGCGGTCACCGCCAAGCGACAGCCGGGCTCGGCGTTCAAACCGTTCGTCTATCTCACCGCGCTCGAGGCCGGGCTGACGCCCGACACCATCCGGCAGGACGCCCCGATCGACGTCAAGGGTTGGCGACCGGAGAACTACAGCCACGAATATTTCGGCGCGGTGACGCTGACGCAGGCGCTGGCGATGTCGCTCAACACCGTGGCGGTGCGGCTCGGGCTGGAAGTCGGCGCCAAGAGCGTGGTGCGCACCGCGCACAGGCTCGGCATCGCCTCCAAGCTCGACGCCAACGCCTCGATCGCGCTCGGCACCTCCGGGGTGTCGCTGGTCGAACTGGTCGGCGCCTATGCGCCGTTCGCCAATGGCGGGCTCGGCACCGCGCCGCATGTGGTGGAGAAGATCCGCACCGCCGACGGCAACAAGGTGTTGTACGACCGGCCGCAGGACGCGCCCGCGCAGGTGATCGAGCCGCGCTATGTGGCGATGATGAACAGCATGATGCAGGAGACGCTGATTTCCGGCACCGCCCGCAAGGCCGAGATTCCGGGTTGGACCGCGGCAGGCAAGACCGGCACCAGCCAGGATTTCCGCGACGCCTGGTTCATCGGCTTCACCAGCAAACTGGTCACCGGGGTGTGGCTCGGCAATGACGACAACGCGCCGACCAAGAAGGCCACCGGCGGCGGTCTGCCGGTCGAGGTGTGGACCAGGTTCATGCGCACGGCGCATCAGGGCCAGACTCCGCTGCCGCTGCCAGGCGCCGGACAGACCGGAGCCGGCATCGCCACGGTGGCGCAGGTCGGTTCGCGCGGCGATCCGGGTTTGCTGCAGCAGGGCACGGCTCAGCAGGGTTATGCGTCGCAGCCCGGTTATGCCGCATCGGGCCCGGGCGGGTCGAACTATCAGCAGGCGCCGAGCCCGCCGATCCCGGTCAACGGCGGCGGCCGCAGCGCGCCGCAGCGCGCGCAGACCACCCGGCCCGAAGCCGCCGGCGGCCTCGACGGCTGGCTGGTGGAGCGATTGTTCGGGCGGTAGCGGCT
The DNA here is from genome assembly GCF_000013745.1 of Rhodopseudomonas palustris BisB18. Taxonomy (GTDB): domain Bacteria; phylum Pseudomonadota; class Alphaproteobacteria; order Rhizobiales; family Xanthobacteraceae; genus Rhodopseudomonas_A; species Rhodopseudomonas_A palustris_F. Next base: position 487,123 of record NC_007925.1, on the reverse strand, counting down.
GGTTGAGGCGATCGCGCGCCGGATTTGTGGATGGCAACAAGCCCCACCCCAGCCCTGCCCCGCGAGCCGACCGCTTGCGAGGCAGCATTGCGGACGGGGTGCCACCCGCACGACCTTAAAGCCCCGCCCGCCGCTCCTTCTTCCGCCATTCCATCACAAAGCCGATCAACGCCGCCAGCGCCGGCGGCGGCTGGCGGCGGCTCGGATAGTACAGAAACGGCCCGGGAAACGGCTCGCACCAGTCGTCCAGCACGCTGACCAGCCGGCCGGCGGCGATGTCGGCGCGGACATAGCCCTCGAAGGCGGCAAAGAAGCCGAGGCCGTCCAACGCGGCGCGGATCGCCAATTGCGAATAGCCCGCCACCAACGGCCCGCGCGGCGTCACCCGCACCACACGGCCGGCCTGCTCGAACTCCCAATCCGGCATCGCGCCGCTTTCGAAGCGGATCCGGATGCAACGATGCGCCAAAAGATCCTGCGGCTGCTTTGGTGCGCCATGCTGCGCAACATAGTGCGGCGACGCCACCACCACGAAGCGCTCCGGCGGCCCCAACGAGATCGCGATCATGTCCTGCGCCAGGTGCTCGCCATAGCGCACCCCGGCGTCGAAGCCGGCGGCGACGATATCGATCAGCGAGGTCTGCGCGACGATCTCCAGGTCGATCTGCGGATAGGCCTGCAGGAACGGCGTCACCATCGGCGCCAGCACCAGATCGACCGCCGGCGCCGGCGCATTGATCCGCAGCCGCCCGGCCGGCACGCCGCGAAGCCCGCGCACCTGGTCGAGCGCGGCGTCGACGTCGCGCAGCGCCGGGCCGACCCGCGCCAGCAGCGCTTCGCCGGCCTCGGTCAGCGCCACGCTGCGGGTGGTGCGGTGCAGCAGCCGGACCCCCAGCCGCTCCTCGATGTCGCGCAGCCGCTGGCTCAGGCTGGAGACCGAGACGGCGCTCTCCAGCGCGGCACGGCGGAAATTCTTGCTGCGCGCCACGGCGACGAAGGCAGCGAGATCGCGCAGATCGAGGTCGGTCATTGTGCGCTATACTGAACAAGCCTTTCGGGATTGTCCAGCTTATCGCGAGATTGCAACGCCGCCATATCAGCCTCGTCGCAACGCCGCCGGATCATCCGCGGCCTTATTCGAGGACCCATCATGGACAAGCGCACACTCGGCCGCAGCGGCCCCACCGTCTCGGCTCTCGGGCTCGGCTGCATGGGAATGTCGGATTTCTACGGCCCCGCCGACCGCGGCGAGAGCATCGCCACCATTCACGCCGCGCTCGATGCCGGCATCACCCTGCTCGACACCGGAGATTTCTACGGCACCGGCCACAACGAACTGCTGATCCGCGAAGCGGTGGCCGGGCGCGACCGCGACGGCTTCCAGCTCAGCGTCAAATTCGGCGCGCTGCGCGATCCCGCCGGCGGCTTCACCGGCTATGACGGCCGGCCATTGGCGGTGAAGAATTTCCTGGCCTATTCGCTGGGCCGGCTCGGCGTCGAGCATATCGACATCTACCGCCCGGCGCGGCTCGATCCGAACGTGCCGATCGAGGACACCATCGGGGCGATCTCCGAGCTGGTGCAGGCCGGCTACGTCAAACATATCGGGCTGTCGGAAGTGAGCGCCGACACCATCCGCCGTGCCCATAAGGTGCATCCGATCGCCGATCTGCAGATCGAGTATTCGCTGATTTCGCGCGGCATCGAGGCCGACATTCTGCCGACCTGCCGCGAGCTCGGCATCGGCGTCACCGCCTATGGGGTGCTGTCGCGCGGCCTGATCAGCGGGCATTGGCAGAAGGACCACGCCGCCGCGCGCGACTTCCGCAGCGTCAGCCCGCGATTCTCCGGCGCCAATCTCGACGCCAATCTGGCGCTGGTGGAGCGGCTGCGCGAGGTCGCAGCAGAACTCGGCGCCTCGGTGGCGCAGGTGGCGATCGCCTGGGTGGCGGCGCAAGGCGCCGATATCGTGCCGCTGGTCGGCGCCAGGCGCCGCGACCGGCTGACCGAGGCGCTCGGCGCGCTCGCGGTGAAGCTGACCCCGGCGCAACTCGCAACGCTTGCCGGCGCGTTCCCGCCGGACGTCGCGGCCGGCGGGCGTTACCCGCAGGAGCACCTCGTGCATCTGGATAGCGAGAAGCGGAATTGAGCAGCGGCGCTGCGACGAGGCACACCCCCACCCCCCGCAAGAGCCACTCGGGGTGGGGCCGTCGCCCCGCAGACCGTCGCCAATCGCCGAGCTACCCCCGCGTCGCCTGCCAGACGCCGCTGCAGCGGTCGCCGGAAATAATGCCGCTCCAGCGCCCGGCGCCGACATTGCCGCCGAGCCGGCCGCTGCCGTTCGCCACCGAGGCGCCGACCGCGACCCGCACCGACACCGCGCCGCCGCGGCCGATGCCGCCGCTGACCTTGCCGCCACCGGCCGATGACACAAGGCGGCCGGTGACGGTGAACGGCACCCGGTAGCCCGAACTGCAGGTGCCGGCCTGGGTGGCGAATTCCACGTTCCAGATCCCGTCATAGAGCCCGGCTGGCGCGCGCCGGGCGTCCTTTGCCTCGGCGTCGCCGGCTGCGCCAATCACCGCGACCGCCAGCACCACGACCAGCCGCCACGGCGCCGCGGCGGAGCTGTCGAATTCGGCAGAATGATGAGAGAGGGGTCGCGTCAACATCGGCGTCGGGCTCCCTGCAATGGGGCGATCGCCCGCGGTGAGGCGAGGGCCCCGGCCATATCGTCTGGCGTTAATCGTTGCCAATCTGACGCCGCTCTGCCATAAGCGCAACCTTCATCGCCCGGCTGATCAAGGGCTGCCGTGTCGATGTCCGTGCCGGTTCGGTCCAACAGGACTTTACCTGAGCACTTTCAACGCTCTAACGAGCATTTTAGCCGGCCAGCCGCCCTCGCGGGCGACTCTTGCGCGTCGGGATAGGAGAGCCAAATGCCCAAGCTGAAGACCAAATCGGGCGCCAAAAAGCGCTTCAAAGTCACCGGTACCGGCAAAGTTGTGTCGGCCCATGCCGGCAAACGCCACGGCATGATCAAGCGGACGAAGAAGCAGATTCGTCAGCTGCGCGGCACGCGCATTCTGTTCAAGACCGACGGCGAAAACATCAAGAAGTATTTCCTGCCGAACGCCTGACCGTTCAAGCCGCTCTGTGAGCGGCGACCTCATCAGGCCGCGTCCGCGCGGCTGTTCCACCAATTTCAGATGAAGGAGATCAGTCATGGCTCGCGTCAAACGCGGTGTGACGGCTCACGCCAAGCATAAGAAAGTCTACAAGCTCGCCAAGGGTTTCCGTGGCCGGCGCAAGAACACCATCCGCACCGCCAAGGCCGCCGTCGACAAGGCCGGCCAGTATGCGTTCCGCGATCGCAAGCGCAAGAAGCGCACGTTCCGCGCGCTGTGGATCCAGCGCATCAACGCCGCGGTCCGTCCGCTCGGCATGACCTACAGCGTGTTCATCAACGGCCTCGCCAAGTCCGGCGTGATGGTCGACCGCAAGGTGCTGTCGGATCTGGCGATCACCGAACCGGCGGCGTTCCTGGCGATCGCCGAAAAGGCCAAGGCTGCTCTCGCGGCGTAAGCTTCGGTCGTCTGTCGAAGCCACCTTACGAAACGGTCATGGCCGGGCAAAATCGCGAAGCAGGTCTTCGCGAAGATGTCCCGGCCATTCCACGTCTTGCTGGCCGGTGATGAAAACCGTCGATGCCCGGACACGCCCGGGCATGACGCATGAGAGGTCAGCGGCTTAGTCATCCTCGCGTTAGGATTGCGCCATGTCCGATCTCGCCGCCCTCCAACACACCATTCTCGCCGATATCGCCGCAGCCTCCGACGAGGCCGCGCTCGAAGCGGTGCGCGTCGCAGCGCTCGGCAAGAAGGGCGCGATCTCGGCGCTGCTCGCCACGCTCGGCAAGATGTCGCCGGAGGAGCGCAAGACCGAGGGCGCTGCGATCAACCTCGCCAAGATGGTGGTGACCGATGCGCTCGCCGCGCGGCGCGAGCTTCTCAAGAACGCCGCACTCGACAAGCGGCTGGCGTCGGAGACCATCGACGTCACCCTGCCGTTGCGCGAAAATCCCGCCGAGCAGGGCCGCATCCATCCGCTCAGCCAGGTGATGGACGAACTCACCACGATCTTCGCCGACATGGGCTTTGCGATCGCCGAAGGTCCCGACATCGAGACCGACGACTACAACTTCACCAAGCTGAATTTCCCCGAAGGCCATCCGGCCCGCGAGATGCACGACACCTTCTACTTCAACCCGAAGCAGGACGGCTCGCGGCTGTTGCTGCGCACCCACACCTCGCCGGTGCAGGTCCGCACCATGTTGTCGCAAAAGCCGCCGATCCGGGTGATCTGTCCGGGCCGCACCTATCGCAGCGACTCTGACCAGACCCACACCCCGATGTTTCATCAGGTCGAGGGGCTGGTGATCGACAAGGGCTCGCATCTTGGCCACTTGAAATGGATCCTGCACGAGTTCTGCAAGGCGTTCTTCGAGGTCGACAACATCAACATGCGGTTTCGGCCGTCGTTCTTCCCGTTCACCGAGCCGTCGCTGGAGGTCGACATCCAGTGCCGTCGCGACAAGGGCGAGATCCGCTTCGGCGAGGGCGAGGACTGGCTGGAGATTCTGGGCTGCGGCATGGTGCACCCCAACGTGCTGACCGCCTGCGGCATCGATCCGGAAGTCTATCAGGGCTTCGCCTGGGGCATGGGCATCGACCGCATCGCGATGCTGAAATACGGCATGAGCGACTTGCGGCAATTGTTCGAAGCCGACGTGCGCTGGCTCAATCACTACGGCTTCAAGCCGCTCGACGTGCCGACGCTGGCCGGGGGACTGAGTTCGTGAACGAGAGGAGATTGCGATGAACCTCGACGACGTCAAGAAACTCACCCGCAAGACCTTGTCCGCACAGCTTGCAGCTTACGGTTTCGACGACGTGGTCGTCTCGGCCGGCAAGGATCACGATGAAGACGACGCCCTGTTCATGACTGCGAAGTATAAGTCCGGCTCGGCCCTTCCCAGCGGCGACGTTCTCAATCGCACCCTGGCGATTTTGCGACGCGAATTGCAGAAGGCCGGCGAAGAGCGCTTTCCTTATCTCACCCACAGCCCTGAGGGCGAGGAGACGGGGTATGACGACGAGGACGCGCCGGAATGACCGAGCTTGAAGACAGGCTCCTCGTGGTGGCGCGGGATCTTTGCCGGCGCACCGGAAAGAGGCCCCGCGAAGCCTTCATGCGTCGCGCTGTCAGCAGCGCATACTACGCCGTCTTCCACGCGCTGTGTCGTCTCTGTGCCGATACCATCATCGGCGGCATCCATCACAAGTCGCAGGCCTGGCAGCGCGTCTATAGAGGCGTCAGCCACACCGGGGCAAAGGCGGTCTTGACCAGTTCCAAGGAATTGTCGGCCTTCCCTGCTGAAGTCGCGGATTTTGGCGTCGCCTTCGTGCTTCTGAAGAAAGAACGGGAGCAGGCTGATTATAGTTCTGCTCCATTCGAAAAGTATTTCGCCGGCACCGAATCTCTGGTGGAGCAGGCCGCCAACGCGATCGTCATCCTGGGTAAACTAGAAGATGCCCATCGCCGCGCGCTTGCTGCCGCGCTGCTCGTCAAGGCTCGTACATCATGAAATTCTCGCTCTCCTGGCTCAAAGACCATCTCGACACCGACGAATCGCTGGAGCGGCTCGCCGACAAGCTCACCATGATCGGGCTCGAGGTCGAAGGCATCGAGGACAAGGCCAAGCTCTTGAAGCCCTTCAGCATCGCGCAGATCATCTCCGCCGAGCAGCATCCCAACGCCGATCGGCTGCGGGTCTGCAAGGTCGACACCGGCGCCGCGGAGCCGCTGCAGGTGGTCTGCGGCGCGCCGAATGCCCGCGCCGGGCTGAAGACGGTGTTCGCAGCGCCCGGCACCTATATCCCGGCGAAGGATTTCACCATCAGCGTCGGCACCATCCGCGGCGTCGAGAGCCAGGGCATGATGTGCTCGGCCGGCGAACTGGCGTTGCCCGACGGCATTGACGGCATCATCGAATTGCCGACCGATGCGCCGGTCGGCGTCTCCTACGCGGAGTGGGCCAAGCTCGGCGATCCGGTGCTCGACATCAACCTGACGCCGAACCGGCAGGACTGCGCCGGCGTGCGCGGCATCGCCCGCGATCTCGCCGCCGCCGACATGGGCAGGTTGATCGATCACGCCATCAAGCCGATCCGGGGCGAATTCCCCTGCCCGGTGAAAGTCGCCGTCGAAGACGACAAGCTCTGTCCCGGCTTCGCGATGCGGCTGGTGCGCGGCGTGAAAAACGGCCCGTCGCCGGAATGGCTGCAGCAGCGGCTGACCTCGATCGGGTTGCGCCCGATCAACGCGCTGGTCGACATCACCAACTATCTCACCTTCGACCGCGCGCGGCCGCTGCATGTTTTCGACGCCGCCAAGGTCAAAGGCGACCTCACGGTGCGCCACGCCCGCGACGGCGAGACGCTGCTGGCGCTCGACGGCAAGACCTACACCCTCGATAGCAAGGTCTGCGTGATCGCCGATGAGACCGGCGTCGAATCGCTGGCCGGCATCATGGGCGGCGAGGCGTCGGGTTGCTCCAATGAGACCACCGACGTGCTGATCGAATCGGCGTTGTGGAACGAAATCAACATCGCGCAGACCGGGCGTCGGCTGGGCATCAATTCGGATGCGCGCTATCGCTTCGAGCGCGGTGTCGACCCGGCCTTCATGGTGCCGGGGCTCGAGCTCGCCACCAAGCTGGTGCTGGAGTTCTGCGGCGGCTCGCCGTCGGAGATCGTGGTGGTCGGCAACGCGTTCGGCGACGACCGGCTGATCGACTTCCCGCTCGCGGAAGTGAAGCGGCTAGCCGGCATCGACGTGGCGCTGCCTGAAGCCCGTCGCATCCTCAGCCGCCTCGGCTTCATGGTTGCGGGCTCCGGCCAGACCGTGAAGGTGGCGATTCCGTCGTGGCGCAGCGACGTGCAGGGCAAGGCCGACATCGTCGAGGAAATCGTCCGCATCGTCGGCGTCGACAAGGTGCCGCTGACGCCGTTCGAGCGCGGCGATGCGCCGCGCAAACCGGTGCTGACCCCGATCCAGCTGCGCACCCGCCGCGCCAAGCGCGCGCTCGCCGCGCGCGGCCTGGTCGAGGCGGTGACCTGGTCGTTCATTTCCAAGCCGCAGGCCGAATTGTTCGGCGGCGGCCAGCCCGAATTGGCGCTCGCCAATCCGATCGCCGCGGACCTCTCCGACATGCGGCCGAGCCTGCTGCCCGGGCTGATCGCCGCCGCGCAGACCAATGCCGATCGCGGCAATTCTGATCTGGCGCTGTTCGAAGTCGGCCAGGTGTTCAAGGGTGACCGGCCGCAGGATCAGCTGGTCGCCGCCTCCGGCGTGCGTCACGGCTTTGCCTCCTCGGCCGGGCTCGGCCGGCACTGGTCGGGCTCCGCCGCGGCCGATGCGCTCGACGTCAAGGCCGATGCCTTCGCGGTGCTGGCCGCCGCCGGCTGCCCGATGCAGGCGCTGCAGATCGTCACCGGCAAGGCGTTGCCCGCCTGGCTGCATCCGGGGCGCTCCGGCGCGATCCAGATCGGCCCGCAGAACGTGCTGGGCTATTTCGGCGAATTGCATCCGCGCGCGCTGGAAGCGTTGCACGCCGACGGTCCGCTGCTCGCCTTCGAGGTGATCCTCGACAACATCCCGGACGGCAAGCAGAAGCCGACCCGCGCCAAGCCGACGCTGGAATTGTCCGCGTTCCATCCGGTGTCGCGCGACTTCGCCTTCATCGTCGACCGCAGCGTTCGCGCCGGCGACATCGTCCGCGCCGCACAAGCCGTCGACAAGAAGCTGATCACCGGCGTGAGCGTGTTCGACGTCTATGAGGGCAAGGGCATCGACGAGGCCAAGAAGTCGGTCGCCATCGCGGTGACCATCCAGCCGCGCGACAAGACGCTGACCGATCAGGAAATCGACGCGATCGGATCGAAGATCGTCGCCGAAGTCACCAAGAAGACCGGCGGTAGCTTGCGGGGCTGAGCACAGCCGTCATCCTGAGGTACGCGCTCTTTCTTGCGCGCCTCGAAGGATGACAGCCACGGGTGCTTGCGGCCCATCGTTCGAGGCCCTCGCGTTGCTCGGGCGCCTCAGGATGACGCCGAGAATCGCGGCGGATTCACCACGCAGCTCACGGCGGCTACCGCCTCCCCGGCCAGCCGAGGTCTCCGGCACTCGCGCCGGAGACGCCCCGCTCGCGGCGTTGCTTCGGCTTGCGCGGCGAAGACTGCGCCGGCGTGTCGCTCTTCAGGCTGCCGATCCGCTTCAACGCGGCGTCGGCGGCGCGTTCGCCTGAGTCCCAGGCGCCGTCCACGGTGCCCCACAGCGTCTCATGGCTGGCTTCGCCGGCCAGAAACAGGTTGCCGATCGGCTCGGCCAGCACCCGCCTTGCGAACTGCCCGCCGGGCAGCGCCGCCGACATCGCGCCTTGCACCAAGGGCTGCGCATTCCAGCGCGTCGCGCTGGCGCCTTGGACCTCCGCGACGGCGTCGCTGCCGAACAGCTTGCCGAGCCATTCCTTGGCGAAATCGATCATCGCCGCCTCGCCCTGCGCCGCGAGGTCACGGCCGAACGCGCCCGCGACGTCGACCGAGCACAGCGAGCTGCCGGCCATATTGGCGACCAGGAAGGCAGTGCGGGCGTCGCTCGACTGCTCGATCATGATCTCGTCCTTGGGCAATCCCAGCGGATTGCCGGACAACAGCAATGCGACGTGATCGTAGCTGCCGAGCGTCAGCTTGGCGGCGGCGTCGAGCTGCCGCTTCGGCAGCTCCGGGGCGAACTTGATGGCGCCGGACGCCAGCACGTTGCTCGACACCGTGACGATCACGGCGCGCGCCGTGATCCGCCCGGCTGGGGTTTCGACGCCGACGTCGCGGCCGCCCCAGGTGATTCGCGTCGCCGGCGTCGCCAGCGCGACGGGCAGACCCTCGCCGAGCTTGCCGATCATGGTGCCGAGTCCCTGGCGGCAGGCCACCATGGCGTTGCGATCCTGGGCGCGGAACTGATCGAGCGCCGACAGGTCCTTGAGATCCTTGCCGGTGGCGTAGGGCCCGAGCAAGAATTCCACCGTCCCGGCCCAGTCGCCGAGATCCTTCGGCAGCGCCGCCGCGCAGGACAGATCGGCCTTGCGCGCGGCGTCGTCGATGGCGCGGTTGGCGCGCACCAGACTCGCCAGCAGATCCTCGGTCTCGCCGGGGCGAGCGTTGCGGCGGCCGATCCGCAGCTTCTGCCCGGGCGGCGCCGGCGCGACGTCGAGCCCTGCGCCGCGCGCCAGCTTGACCAGCGGGTTGGTCTCCGGATTGTGCAGCCAGCGCGCGCCGCGATCGAACGGAACCTCGAAGCTGGTCGTATCGGTCAGGCAGCGGCCGCCGACCTGCCGGCCGGCCTCGATCACGATCACCTTGCGGCCCGCGGCGATGATTCGCCGGGCCGCCGCGATGCCGGCGGCGCCGGCGCCGATCACCACCACGTCGGCCTCGCGCGGCAGCGGTGCGGCGAAAGCCGGCCAGCGCAACGCCGGCGTCAGCGCCAAGGCCGCCGAGGCCGCCAGGAACTCGCGGCGGGACATTGTCATCACGTGGTTTCCGCAACTTGACGATGGAGGGGAGATCGCGGCCAACTTGCCGCATCGCAGCGCGGCCGGCAACTCTCATGGTTACGCGATTGTGCAGGCGATGCCGCGGCAATGAACCAAATTGCAACGGCTTGTGATCATCCTTCGACCAGGCAGGCGAGCTGCCGGAGACCGCACCATGGGCGTCGTGCTGGATCGAATCGGTAAGCTGATCGCAGCTTATCTGCAGAAGGAGGTGCCGGGCTATGAGCCCTTCACCCCGAGCGACCCCGAACATCTGCGCATGACCATGCAGCCCGGCGACGTGCTGTTGGTCGAGGGCAACAACCGCGTTTCCGGCATCATCAAATACCTGACGCAGTCGACCTGGTCGCACGCGGCGCTCTATGTCGGGCCGATCGACGGCGCCTGCGAGCCCAATGGCGAACCGCACGTGCTGATCGAGGCCAATATCGGCGAGGGCGTGGAGTCGTCGCCGCTGTCGCGCTACTTTCCCTATCATACAAGGCTGTGCCGGCCGGTCGGGTTGTCCTATGAGGACCGCACCACGGTGTGCCGCTACGCCATCAACCGGATCGGCTTCGGCTACGACACCAAGAACATCCTCGACCTGATGCGCTATCTGTTTCCGTTGCCGGTGCCGCAGCGCTGGCGGCGGCGGCTGATCGCGCTGGGCTCCGGCGATCCGACCAAAATCATCTGTTCGGCGCTGATCGCGCAGGCGTTCGACGCGGTGCGTTATCCGATCCTGCCGAAAGTCACCCGCGCAGGCTCCCGCGCCGCGCGCCGCGAGATTTTGCAGATCCGCGATTCCTCGCTCTACATGCCGCGCGATTTCGACATCTCGCCGTATTTCAACATCGTCAAGCCGACCATCGTCAGCGGCTTCGATTATACCGCGCTGCATTGGGCCGACAAACAGAAGCCGCTCACCGAGGTGCCGGACCCTGACGATCCGTTTCTCGGCGCAGTCGATGCGCCGGCACTCATGGCCGAAGCGGCGGACCCGCAGGCCCCGCTCGGCAACGCGGACGCAGCACTGGTCGAACGGGTCCGCGTCACCGAGCATTTCACCGTGGTCGATTATGTGCCGGCGCGGCCGCCGCAGCGCGAGCGCGTCGCCTAGCGTCGGCGCGGCGCCTCTTGTCGAAGCCGATCGACATGGCTACCTCTGGCAAGTTCGACAGAGGAACTCGCGATCATGCTCGACGCCGCCATCAAGGCCCTGACCCAGATCCTGGCGCCGCCGATGCGCGCCATCCTGTACCGCTCGATCGGCTTCGCGCTGGTGCTGATCACCGTGATGGCGATCGGGCTGCAGCGCGCGCTGAGCTGGTTCGCGGAATCCGGCGAGGTCTGGGCCGAGACCGCGCTGGGCTCCAGCTTTCACGCCCCGCTGAATATCCTGGCCTGGGTGCTGTCGATCGCCGCAGGCCTCGGCGTGGTGCTGGGCGCGGTGTTCCTGATGCCGGCGGTGACCTCGCTGGTGGCGGGCTTCTTCGTCGACGACGTCGCCGAACACGTCGAGCGCGAACACTATCCGGACGAACGGCCCGGCGTCGCGCTGCCGTTTGGTCTCGCGATCACCGAGAGCACCAAGACCGCGCTGCTCACCATTCTGGTCTATCTGTTGGCGCTGCCGTTCGTGTTCATCGCCGGCGCCGGCTTCATCGCGTTCTTCGTCGCCACCGCCTGGCTGCTCGGCCGGGAGTATTTCGAACTCGCCGCGATGCGGTTTCGCCCCGCCGCCGAAGCCAAGGCGATGCGCAAGGAATACGCCACCACGGTGTTCTTCGCCGGCCTGGTGATCGCCGCCTTCGTGTCGATCCCGATCGTCAACCTGGCGACGCCGCTGTTCGGCATGGCGTTCATGGTGCACATGCACAAGCGCTTGAGCGGCCCGCGCCCCGAACTGATCGTCGACGCGCCGCGGCGCAGAGATCTGCCGGTGGCGTGAGGGCGCGGCTATCCGCCACACGCTGTCATTCCGTGGCGCAAGCCGCGTCAGCGGCGCGCGAACCCGGAATGACAGTTAGTTGTGTTGCCACTCAGCGCGCACGTCCTCATCTGCTTCGTCGGCGAGATGATGCGCCGCCAGCGCTTCGAAGCTCTCCCTCGGCAGCAATCGCGCCAGCGCCCACACCGCCGCGCCGCGCACCAGCGGGCTGGCATCGCCAAGCAGTCTCTCGGCTTCAGCCGCGAGACCTGCATCATCGGAGTTGGCGATCGCGATCAGCACGTTGCGGACGAAGCGATCGCGGCCGATCCGCTTCACCGGTGATTTGCTGAACAGCGCGCGAAACGCCGCGTCGTCGAGCCGCGCCAGCTCCGCCAGCGGCGGCGCGCGTAACGCGTCGCGCGCGGCGAGCTTGGCCTCGCGGCCCATCGCGGCGAACTTGTTCCACGGACAGACCGCGAGGCAATCGTCGCAGCCGTAGATGCGGTTGCCGATCGCCCGGCGGAATTCGCGCGGGATCGGCGCCTTATTTTCGATCGTCAGATACGAGATGCAGCGCCGCGCATCGAGCCGGTATGGCGCGACAAAGGCGTCGGTCGGGCAGGCGTCGAGGCAGGAGCGGCAGGAGCCGCAATGGTCGGTCTCGGGTGCGTCGCGCGAAAGCTCCAGCGTGGAAAAGATCGCGCCGAGAAACAGCCAGGAGCCGAACTCGCGCGACACGAGATTGCTATGCTTGCCCTGCCAGCCGAGTCCTGCAGCCTGCGCCAGCGGCTTCTCCATCACCGGCGCGGTGTCGACGAACACTTTGACGTCGCCGCCGGCCTGCGCGATCAGCCAGCGCGCCAGCTGCTTCAGCCGCGGCTTGATCAGCTCGTGGTAATCGTCGCCCTTGGCATAGACCGAGATCGCGCCACGGCTGCGCTCGCCGAGGATCGCGCGCGGATCGGCGTCGGGGCCGTAATTCATGCCGAGCATGATCACCGAACGCGCCTGCGGCCACAGCACGCGCGGATCGGCGCGGCGGTCGCGATGCTCGGCCAGCCACCCCATCGTGCCGTGCAAGCCAGCGTCGAGAAACGCGTCGAGCCGCGGGCTGATGCCCGCGATCGCATCGACGCCGCAAATGCCGAGCGCGTCAAAGCCGAGCGCGCCGGCCTGCGAGCGCAGTTGCTCGTTCAGGCTCTCGCTCATGGCAATGCGATCGATGCGGTGCCGCGGCTTCGACCGGTTGCGACCTGGCATGTCCCGGACCAGGAGCCGCGCGCTGGCGCAGCTCCGCAGAGCCGGGAGCGTAACGGATGCCGGCCGTGCCACGGCCCCGGCGCGGCAGCGCACCGTTTCGCGCGGCGCGGCATCCGGAGCACAAGCGCGAGTGCGAGCGCGTTCAGAAATCCAGATCGACGTAGGTGCGCGAGGCCGGCACCCCGGCCAGCCATTCGCTGAGCAACGGGCGGAACGACGGCCGGGATTTCACCCGCGCGTACCACGCCTTTGCGGCTTCGTCCTCGGTCCATGGCACGTCGCCCAGATAGTCGATCGCCGACAGGTGCGCCGCGGCGGCAAGGTCCGCGTAGCTCAATTGATCGCCGGCGAGAAAATTGCGGGTCCGCGCCAGCCAGCCGATATAGGCCAGATGATAGCGCACATTGGCGGTGGCGGCGCGGATCACGTCCATCGCCGGCGGGCCGCCGCCGTCCTCCTCGTTCATGAAGCGCTTGTAGATCCGTTCGGTGACCAGCGGGCCGCTGGCTTCCTCGAAGAATTTTTCGTTGAACCAGGCGACCAGCCGGCGCACCTCGATGCGATCGTCCATCACGGTCGGCAGCATCCTGCGGTCGCCCAGCGCCGGGCCGTGGCTTTCGTCGAGAAATTCGCAGATCACCCCGGCTCCGGGGATCGCCGGGCGGGCGTCGGCGATCAGCACCGGCGTGGTTCCGGCCGGATTGAGCGCCAGGAACGCGGCGCGCCGCTCCCAGGGGCGCTCCTCCACCAGCCGCAAATCAAGGCCGTGTTCCCCCAGAGCGAGGCGGACGAACCGCGACAGCGGGCAGAACGGGTGGTGAAACAACGTGTACATGGGGACCTTGATAGGGATCGGATGCTTAACAAATCCTCACCGTCGGCCTTGCCAGGCGAGCGAAGCGCGCGGGTCAGACAACCGGCGAGTTCGGCATCTTTGGCGTTGCGGCCGTTGGACGAATAGGCGAGAAGAACCCGGCTTTTTCGAGCCGATCCTCACGCAGAGCGGATCAATTCATGCTTTCCGACATCTTAAGAGCGGTCATCCTCGGCATCGTCGAGGGGGTCACCGAGTTTTTGCCGGTTTCCTCCACCGGCCATCTCTTGCTGGCGGAGCGGTTCTTCGATCTCGGCGACACCAATTTCTGGAAAAGCTTCACGATCCTGATCCAGCTCGGCGCGATTCTGGCGATTCTGGCGCTGTATTTCGCCAAATTGTGGCGGATCGCGCTGGGAATGTTCTCCGATCCGGCGGCGCAGCGATTCGTCATCGGGGTGCTGGTGGCGTTCCTGCCGGCCGCGGTGATCGGCGCCTTGGCCGGCGGCTACATCAAGAGCTACCTGTTCAATCCCTGGGTGGTGTGCTTCTCGCTGATCGTCGGCGGCGCCATCCTGCTGTGGGTCGATCAGCTCGACCTGCAGCCGACCCAGGACGAGGCCACTGCGTTCCCGCTGCCGATGTATCTCTACATCGGCTGCGCGCAGTGCCTGGCGATGATCCCGGGGGTGTCGCGCTCCGGCGCCACCATCGTCGGCGCCATGCTGCTCGGCGCCGACAAGCGCGCCGCGGCGGAGTTTTCGTTCTTTCTGGCGATCCCCACCATGGTCGGCGCCTTCGTTTACGATCTGTACAAGAACCGCGCCGACATGACGATGGACCATTCGCTGATCGTGGCGATCGGCTTTGCGGTGTCGTTCGTCACCGCCATCATCGTGGTGAAGAGCTTCCTGGCCTACGTCACCCGCCACGGCTTCACGCTGTTCGCGTGGTGGCGGGTCATCGTCGGCACGCTGGGGCTGATCGCGCTGGCGCTCGGCAAATAGGCCGGGTGAGCCCGCGTGTCCCGGACGTGAAGCAGCGCCCTTGCGCTGCTTCATGAGCCGGGACCATTCCAAACACCGCGTTCCGTAACGGCCCCGGCTCGCCGCGCCCCACGCAAACGCGGCGCGGTGCACCGCGTCCGGGGCACGCTTGTGGTCAATTCAGCGACGCGGATTTGCGGTTGGGGCCGCGAACGCTCAGGAGTTCTTCGGCTCGACGATCTTGCGCTGGAACTGGCCGGTGGCACGGAATCGCCACAGATAGGACGGCGCGATCGCCTGCAGCGAATCCGGCGGGATGCCGAGCCCCTGCAGCGTCAGCCCGGCTGCCTGGGCGGCCTCCGACACTACATTGTCGACCTGCAGCAAGGCCACTTGGTCGGGGGTCAGCTTCAGCGGACCGGGGGCGAATTGCAGCAGCTGCGCCTGCAGCCGCGCCAGCCCGAACGGCAATGACAGCAGGATGCGGCGGCGCTGGATGACGTCGAGGATGATCTCGATCACCTGCCGCATGGTCAGCACTTCCGGGCCGCCGAGCTCGTAGGTGGCGCCCGGCTTGGCCTTGCCGTCGACCGCCTGCGCCACCGCGGTGGCGACGTCGCCGACATAGACCGGCTGCAATTTGGTGGCGCCGCCGCCGATCAGCGGCACCACTGCCGACATCCGCGCCAGCCCGGCGAATCGGTTGGTGAACTGGTCCTCGGGGCCGAACACCACCGAGGGCCGGAAAATCACAGCCTGCGGCACCGCGGCGAGCACCGCCTGCTCTCCGGCGGCCTTGGAGCGGGCATAGAGCGACGCTGACTGCGCGTCGGCGCCGATCGCCGAGACATGCACCATGCGGGCGCCGACCGCGGCTGCGGCCTGCGCAATGGCGCCGGCGCCCTGCGCCTGCACCGCCTGGAATTTCTGCGCCCCGCCCTCGGCCAGGATGCCGACCAGATTGACCACGATGCCGGCGTCGCGCACCGCGGCCTGCACCGAATCGGGATAGCGCAGGTTGGCCTGCACGGCGTGGATCTGGCCGACCTTGCCGAGCGGCTGCAGATGCCCGGTGAGATCCGGCCGGCGCACCGCGACCCGGATGCGGAAATCGCGTTTGGCCAGCGCGCCGACGACATGCCGGCCGATGAATCCCGAACCGCCGAAAACCGTGACGAGGGTGTCCAAATTCGAGGCCATGGGCTGGAATCCTATCGCGAAAAATCGAGGCCGCGGCGCGGCAGCGCCTTGGTGGCGCTCTTGCATCGGCTTTGCAGCCCTGCGGTTTTGGCGTTTTCGCGCTGCGTCGTCAACCAAACGGTGTACGAGGCCGGGGTTCGGCATTTCCGATTTGACAAGCGCCCCCCCGATCCGTACTAACCCGCCCGGGCCCAGGTGGCGGAATTGGTAGACGCGCTGGCTTCAGGTGCCAGTGGCTTCACGGCCGTGAAGGTTCGAGTCCTTTCCTGGGCACCACTCGTGCTCATGCCCAACATATGCCGGCTGCCGTCGTTGCAGCGCGGCCGCGCGCGAGCCGAGCGCACCGCCGCCGATCCGGCGTATTCCGCGATCACGCCTCACGCCCCGCAGCAGCTCAGCCGGCCGTCTTGATCGACCATGCGGGCGCCAGCCCCGACGTGCCTTCATCCGCAACTTATTGGGCGGAGCTTTATGGCGTTCGTCGAGGGCCCCTCCCGCGGCTATCTGGTCTTGAATGCCGCGGACAAGGTTGAGGCGAAGGGGTGCCTGAACGGGGTGGAGAACCGCGTATCGGAGTTCGTGCGATCACAGGTGAAGTACACGCGATTGCGGCCCAACCACGCTTGGCGATATCGGCTGATCACACTTGGGCGGACGCACGGCCTCGACCCAAAGCTGCGCCGCATGATCAAAGGACATGCAGGCCAAAGGCGTTGACGAGCATGGCTATCCAGGGGGCTGGATGGGAGAAGTGCAACCCGCCCAAGTGCGACTTTGCCGCCCGATAGATTGAAGTGTCTGCCTCAGGCTAATCCCCATTGAAATCGTCCAGCTCTTCGCGTCGCCCGAACCGTTTGGTATCAGCAACCGAGAGCAGCTGTTACATTTGCTGCTGCAATTAGAGTTCGGAAGATGCGACAGACGACCGCTGGACGACTATACCCTATGACATTTCCACTGCAGCCACACCTGCGCCATCGCTCGAACCAAACGGCTGGCTTCCTCAAGCGTCATTGATCCTTCGGTCCTGATGCGCTGACGTAAACACCATTCGCGGGAATGCCGGTGAAGTTGCGCGTCGCGTCTAAAGACATCAATGTCATTGGGCCACTTAGGACCGTGCGCATTCTTTCGGCCGACATCGCGGGTCATTACCTCATAAGCCTTATAGAGATCGAACCAATCTGGCTTTGCTCGCAAGTAGGTGAGTACATCTGCAACTGCCCCGTTTTTCAGGCCCACCTCCATCCACAAGGTTTGGTGAGGCTGGGCCGAGGATTGTCCGGCCACTATTCCCCTCGCGCTGACCCCACGCAGGACAACTTGTGCGGAGGCGCAAACGGTTGCGATGATCCATGTTCCGTCTGGTCTTTGTTCATGAATGCCGCCGGTGCTGATCGGCCGCCGTGCCGAGTCATCGACGAACAGGATGCCATTGAGAAAATCTACGATGCGTTGCGCAGCGTCGTGAACGTCCCGAGCACTAGAAAGCACCTCGAACTCCCTCGCAATCAGCACTGTAGCGCTGGGGTCCGAAGTGATCCCACTCTGGATGGAGATTTGAGTGTTCTCATTAAACAAATAGGCGGCCTGCTCAACGTCCGCAGCATCTCCTCGCAGTTCCACGCCCCATCTGGATGGCAATCTCGGAATCTGGAGAATTACATCACCACCCTGCGCCATGGTTTACTGCTCCTATGCCCTCAACCGACTGTCTTCGAGGCAGCGGCTTTTCTAACAAGATTCGGGGGGCTGCCAAGGACTCGGCAATGACGCAGAAGCAATTGCATATCGATTTCAGACATTGCTTTTATGAAATTCAGATGCAATCGTGAATTAGGAGGCGCGATGAACGTTTCAGTCCTCATAGTCAGGCGGAGCCGATCGCTCACATTCGGCGCCCTTTCTCAGATTCCGGGGCAACTTCGCGCCAAACGATTTCTTGAGCCTGACCCGACAACGCCAGGTCGGCTTGCCCAGGGAAGCGGCGATTGCCGGTCGGCCTGTCGGAAATGCCGATGACGAAGGGCCCTCGGTCGGACAGGATGCCGGCTGTCCCAGAGGACCTGCTTAAGACAAGCGAGACGACGGATCAGCGTCCAAGACACCCGCCGCCGGGATCAAAAAATACCAATCAAGTCCAACAGGACAGGCAAGGCTGAATGTCGACAGCAGTGATGAAAATCCTCAACGTCCTGCGGGACGAAGGCGGCCTTCAGGGCAAGGACATCGCCAATATCGTAGCGGTCTCGCCGGCGACCGTGTCGCGATGGTCGAGCGGCAAGGCTACTCCGGATCTCAAAACTCAAACGATCATTGCGGAGCTTCGCTACGTTGTAGATCGGCTTGCCGAATTCTATACCGCGGACGAGACCAGGCTCTGGTTGCACACGCCGCACCCCATGCTGGACGGCGAGAAGGCCATCGATCTCATCAACGCCGGCAAGACCGAATTGGTGCTTGGCATCATCGAAAACCTCGATTCCGGGGCCTATACCTAAGTGTCGGCTGAGATCCGGAAATCTCGCGACGTTGCGTTGCTTGATGCCTTGGACGGCATGCCTCGTCATCATTTCTCCGGCGCGGTCTGGCGTGTGACGCCCCAAGGCCGGGATCCGCTTCTCGCTGGGAAGTCGCAGAGTCGATGGTGCAATGGCACTTTTGACGTTCTCTACACCTCCCTGACCAGGCAAGGCGCGCTGGCGGAAATCTTCGCGCTGTATTCAAGCCAGCCGGTTTTTCCTTCGAAGATCAGATCCGTTGCCCACACGATCGAGGCGTCGTCGGGCCAGACGCTGAGGCTCGTCGACCTCGCCGCATTGGAAAATCTCGGCGTTAGAACGCAGAATTATAGCGAGAGAGAGTACGGCCGAACCCAGGAGATTGCCGACGCCGCCTATTTTCTAGGTTTCAGCGGCCTGCTGGTGCCCAGTGCACGATGGCATGGTGAGAATTTGGTTCTCTTTACAGATCACATCGACCCGGAGGGGTTGCGGGTCGTTGCTTCCGATGCAGACCCGATCGACTGGTCGGCGTGGCGAGCGGAGCGCAGAGGCACGGCACAAGAATAAGCCTTGCTGCAGCTCGGCCGATGCCTCGCCGCTCCACGAGCGACTCGCGCCGCCACCGATCCGGCAGACCCCCACCTCACGCCCCGCAGCAGCTCAACCGACCATCCAGATCCATCATCCGGGCCTGCACGCCCGGACGCTCGCCGACGATGCCTTCGATCTTGTCCCGCGGCAGCAGGCTGAACGCGGTGGAGAGCGCGTCGGCTTCAGTGGCGGTCGGCGCCAGCACGCTGACGCTGCGGTAGCGCGCGGGGCTGCGGCCGGTTGCCGGATCGAACAGGTGGGTGAAGCGGCCTTCGTGATCGAAGCGGAAGCCGGCGCCGGCGGAGGTCGCCACCGCGCGGTCGACGAGATCGATGGTTTCGGTGATGGCGCCGACCTGGTCCGGATCGGCGAGGCCGACGCGCCATGGCGTGCCGTCGGGCCGGGCGCCGAGCGCGCGGATTTCGCCCATGTCGACCAGCGTGGTCGACAGCCCCGCGCCGCGCAACAGCGCCACCACCTTGTCGGTGGCATAGCCTTGCGCGATGCCGTTCAGCGTGATCGCGGCACCCGGCTTCAGCAGCACGACGCGGTCCGGCGTGACCCGCAGCCCGTCATGGCCGACCCGCGCCATGGCCTGGGCCAACGCTTCGGCCGACGGCCCCTCGGGATCCGGCTGCGCCGCGGCGAAATGCGCCTGGTAGAGCCGCCACAGCGGCTGCACGGTGGGATCGAACGCGCCGCCGGTGAGTTGCGCGAAGCGCAGCGCGGCCTGCAGCAGCGTCACCATGTCGGGGTCCGGCGCGATCAGCACGCCGCTGCGGTTGAGGTCGCAGATCGCGGAGTCCGGCTGATACAGGCTGAACTGCCGCTCCAGCCGCCGCACTTCGGCGAGCGACAACGCGATCAGCCGCTCCGCCGCGGCGCGGTCCGGGTGATAGATCTCGAGCGACACCTGGGCGCCGAGCGCCTGGCCCTGCCAGCGCAGCGGCTCGGTGGCGGCGCGCGCCAGACCGGCGCGGCCGAGCAGGCCTGCGCCCGCGGCGGTCGCCGCGATGGTGATCAGGCGACGGCGTGTCAGAGATGGCGTCGGCATCGGCCGCTCCTCGTTCAATCAGTTGGTCCGCACGTCGGAATGCTCAGGCTCGTTGGCCGCCGCCGGCGGCTCGCTGCCGAGCACGTAGTCGGCGGGAATCTTGTCGAACGTCACCACCCGGCCGCCATTCGCCGCGACGAACGCCTCGGCGGCGGCGCGTTCGCCGAACGGCACCGCTTCGGCGGCGCCCATGCCGCCCTGCTTGCGGCCGCCGATCACGAACAGCGCTTTCCTCGCGTCGATCCAGTTGGTGTCGCCCGGCGCGTCCCAGCTCGCCGCGCGGCCCATGTCGGAGACGTAGATGGCGCGGATGTCGCGCGGTTGGTCCGGCATCAGCGTGAAGGCGACGGTGTCGCGGGCCGAGGAGAACCAGTACGGATCGATCCGGCCGGCGGTGATGATCTGGCCCTTGGGGCCGGGATGCTCCATCAGATTCATGCCGCAGAACACCCCCATGGCGTCGGCGTTCAGCGCCACCGCCGGCGGCGCGGTGGCGACGGTGTCCTCTTTGCACCCGGCAAGAGTGACGGCGGCGGCGAGCGCCAGGATCAGACGCAGTTTCATAATTCCCTCCGCGCAAACGACAGCATCGACAGCCCCAGCGGCACCGCGATCCACACCGACAGCCCGAGTAGCAAGGGCCACAGTCCGGGATTGGTGCTGCCGGCGAGCCCGGCCATCCCGGAAAACTGGCTGACGTTGAAGCCGGTCAGATTGGTCAGCCGGTACAGATCGGTCGGGTTGAGAAACAGCAGCGCGTTCAGGATCGGCCCGGAAATGATGCGTCCTTGGTCGACCACCAGGATGCCCAACAGCGCCATGTCGAACACCAGCACCATCAACAGCCAGACCCCGATCGAGAGGCCCGCCGCGGTGCCGCGGTCGCGCACGAGACTCGAGATCAGGTAGCCGATCGCCACGAACACCGCGCCGAGCATCACCGAACTGCCGAGCATGGCGCCGAACGCGTACCAGCTCGCCGCCAGCGCCGAGGCGCCAGTCAGCATCAGCGCGAGGCCGGCGGCGCCGTAGCCGATCACGGTGGCGAAGCCGAGGATCAGCACGTGGCCTGCGAATTTGCCCAAAATCACCTGGCCGCGGCCGACCGGATAGCTGAGCAGCAGAATCATCGTGCCGCGCTCCATCTCGCCGACCACGGCGTCGTGCGAGATCAAGAGGGCAATCAGCGGCAACAGGAAGATGGTCAGGCTGGAGAGCGAGACCACGACGACGTCGAGCGCGCCGGCGCCGACATTGCCGGTCGGCGCGCTGCCGAGGAAGCTCAGCGACAGCGCCAGGGCTGCGAGCAACAGCGTGGTCGCCAGCACCCAGCGGTTGCGCAAGCCTTCCTGGATTTCCTTGGCGGCGATGATGGCGATGGTTCTCATGCGACCGGCTCCTGCAGATTCAGGAAATGCGCGTAGAGCTCATCCAGCGTCGGTGCGGCGATCTCGATATTGCGCACCCGCGGATCGGCGGCGGCGTCGCGCAGCAGCGCCATCTTCTGCGCGTCGTCCGGCACCAGCAGCACATGGCCCGGCGCCGCGGCGTCCTGCGGGCCATTCATCCAGTCGGGCACAGCGCCGTCGTCGGCGAGCTCGATCGCGACGCGGATCGGCAGCTGCGAGATTTTGCGCAGCTCGCTCATCGTGCCCTGCGCCGCCAGCACGCCGCGGTTCATGATCAGCACGTGTTCGGCGCGGTCTTCGAGTTCGTTCAGCGCGTGCGAGGAGATCAGCACGGTGGCGCCGTCGTCGCGCAATTCATCGAGGATTTCGTAGAAGGTCTGGCGCAGCGCCGGGTCGAGCCCGGTGGTCGGCTCGTCCAACAGCAGCACGCGCGGCCGGCCGAGCAGCGCTTGCGCCAGCCCAAGCCGCTGCCGCATGCCCTTGGAATAGGTGCCGACCTTGCGGTCGGCGGCGGGGGCGAGCCCAACGCGCTCCAGCAATGGCCAGGCACTGGCGGGCGCGATCTGTTTCAGCCGCGCGTAGAACGCCAGCGTCTCGCGGCCGGTCAACGCCGCATTGAAGGCGACGTTCTCCGGCAGATAGCCGAGCAGCCGGCGGCCGGCGAATTCGCCGGCTGCTGGGTCTTCGTCGAGCACGCGGATGTCGCCGTGTTCGGCGCGGATCAGCCCCAGCATCAGCTTGATCAGCGTGGTCTTGCCGGCGCCGTTGTGGCCGACCAGCGCGCTGAGCCGGCCCGGCAGCAATTCGAACGACACATCGCGCAGCGCCCGCACCGCGCGGTAGCGCTTCTCGACGTGGCTGACGGTGACGGTCGCGGTCATGGCTGGCCCCGCGTCGCAGAAGGCTTCGGCGGCGGCGCGATCAGCGGATGGGTGTCGATCACGCCGCCGGGATACAGCGCCGGAAACTGGCTCTGCGCCCAGCGCAGCACCTGCACCGCCGGGCTGTTGATCAAGACTTTCGCCGACGGCGCGGTCCACAGCACGCGGTCGACCAGATCGTTGGGCCGATAAGCGGTGTCGGCGATGCCGTCGCCGTCGAGATCGAACGCCGGGTTGTCGCTCCAGTAATTGCCGCGGCCGCCCTTCGACCAGTCGAGGTTGCGGGTGCCGACATATTTCACCTGGTTGCGGTTGCCGATGAAGGCGTTGCCGGTGATCTCGTTGCCTTCGGAGCCCGCGGTGAAATGGATGCCGATGCCGCAGCGCTCGAACCAGTTGTCGCGAAACTTGTTGTGGTTGGCGTTGTAGATGAACACGCATTTCTGCGGGCCGTCTTGCGACGATCCGGCTTGCGCGGGCTTGGCCTCCGGCAGCATGCCCTTCTCGTCGTCGCTCCCTTCGTCACGGCCGTTGCCGATATTGGCGAGCGAGCCGCCGCTGACGCGGTTGCCCTCGATCGCGGCGTAGTTGGCGTAGTTGAACAGCAACCCGTAGTCGCGGTCGCGATCCGAGACGTTGCCGCGGATGGTCAGCCGGTTGGAATACATGATGGCGAAGCCGGCGTGGTTGCCGATCGAGAGGTTGCCCGAAACTTCGCTGTCGTTGGTGTACATGTAGTGCACCGCGAAGCGGACGTTCTCGAAGCGGTTGTTGATGAAGCGATCGTTCTTGCTGGTGATGGTGAAGATGCCATCGCGGCCGTAGCGGAACGTATTGTCGGCGATCGTCACCTCGGGCGCGTTCCACACCGAAACGCCGTTGCCGGCCTCAGCGAGTCGGATGTCGCGCAAGCCTTCGATCACGTTGCCTTGCACGCGCGATCCGGTGGCGCCGTGCACGTAAACGCCGAACAGATTGCCCTGCAGCCGATTGTTCTCGACCAGTGCGCGCTCGGCGCTCTGCTCGAGGAAGATGCCGGAATCCATGGTCTGCAGATCGCGGCCGGAGTTTTTGATGGTGAGGCCGCGAATCACCACATCCGGCGCGGTGACTTTGATCACCGTGCCGGCGCCGTTGCCGGCCAAGATCGCGCCGGGTTCGCCGGCAATCGTGAGGCGCCGCGCGATCGTGATCGCGCCGGGATGCTCGCCGGCCGCAACCGCGATGACGTCGCCGTCCTGCGCGCGGTCCAGCACCGCCTGCAGCGGCTGCCCCGGCGCCACGCCGATGGTCTCCGCGAGTGCGGAGCTGGCGGCGGCGGCGAACAGCACCGCGGGAATGAGACGCAACCGAAGCGGCACGTGTGGTCCTCAGAGTGTGACGCGAAAGGCGTTCAGGTAACTCGAGCGTTTCAGTTCGTTATCGGCGTGCCCCGGACGCAGTGCACAGCGCCGCGCTTGCGGCGTGGTGCGCTGCAGATCCGGGGCCGTTACGGAACGCAGTGTTCGTAACGGTCCCGGTTCTGCGGGGGCGGCGCGAAGAGCGCCGCTCCGCGCCCGGGACACGAGTCCCATTAGGGTTCAGTTTCGTCCTGCCGCCGAAGTCGTCACACCGTCTTCGGTTCGACCAGCATGCGGCCTTTCATCTCCATGTGCATGGCGTGGCAGAACCACGAGCAGTAGTACCAATACACCCCGGCGCGATCGGCCGAGAACGTCACCGAGGCGGTGGCCTGCGGGGCCACTTCCATCTGGATGCCGTAGTTGACGATCGAGAAGCCGTGGGTGAGATCCTCGACGTCGTCGATGTTGGTGACGTAGACGGTCACCTTGTCGCCCTGCTTGACCTGGAACTTCTCCAGCCCGAACGCCGGCGCCTGCGAGGTCATGTAGACCCGCACCTTGTCGCCGTCGCGGATCACCTTGGAGTCGCTCTCCAGTTTGACGCCGTCGAGCTTGGCCTGCTTCACCGCGTCCTCGAACATCGGATCGGCCCGGTTCCAGATCGAGATCGGGTTGATCTTGGAGCGGTGAACGATGGTGGCGTCATGCGGCTCGGCGAAGCTCGGGCCGTCGTGGATCAGCTTCATCTTCTCGCCGGAGATGTCGATCAGCTGATCGTTCTCCGGCTTCAGCGGGCCGACGTTGAGGAAGCGGTCCTTGGAGAACTTGTTCAGCGAGATCAGCCATTTTCCGTCGGCCTCTTTGGTCTGACCCATCGAGGAATGATTGTGGCCGGGCTGATAGTGCACGTCGATCTTGTCGATGATCGGGTCGACCTTCTCGCCCTTGAAGGCGCGCTTGGCGAGATCGATGTTCCATTTGCAGATCTGGCTGTCGAGGAACAGCGTGGTGTAGGCGTTGCCGCGGCCGTCATAGGCGGTGTGCAACGGGCCGAGCCCGAGCTGCGGTTCGGCGACCACGACGTCGCGCGGCTTGATCTTGTCGTCGAACAGGTCGTCGAATTTGCGCACGTCCATCACCGTGACGGTCGGCGACAGCTTGCCGTTGGCGACGATGTGGATGCCGTCCGGCGCGGTGTTCATGCCGTGCGGGCTGTTGGAGACCGGCACGTAGCGGGTGTAGCGCGAGCCGTGGCGGCCGTCGATCACCGGCACGCCGCCCATTTCCTTGAAGTCGCCCTTCTTCACCGCCTCTTCGATGCGCTTGATGTTGAAGATCACCACCCAGTCCTGCTCGTTGGCGGTCATCTCCGCGGCGTTGACGCCTTCTTCGGAGTTGTAGCAGGTCGCGAAGGCATATTTGCCCTGGTAGTCGGCGTCGACATTGTCGAGATTGCCGTCGACCATCACCTGCCAGGCCACCTTCATGGTGTCGCCGTCGATCGCGGTGAAGATCGCGTGATAATCCTTGGACTTGTCGAGATTGCTGCCGTCGTTGGGCAGCGGCACGCGGTCTTCGCCGTTGCAGAACACGTAGCCGGTGCGCGGATATTTCTGCACCCGCAAGCCGTGCACGGTGTGCTGGTTCGGCAGCTGGATGATCTTGTCGCATTTCATCACGTCGAGCCGGACGCGTGCGACGCGGGTGTTGGCCTTGTCGTTCATGAAGGCGTAGCGGCCGTCATAGGTGCCCTCGGTGAACGACAGATGCGGGTGATGCAGATCGCCGTTCATATAGGTGCCGCCGCGGGTCTTCAGGAATTCGCGGCTTTCCGGCAGCAGCCCTTCGGTCAGAATCTTCAGGCTTTCATTGGTCTGGCCCCAGCCGGTGGCGCTGCAGCGGTTGAACACCGGCACCCGCATCAGTTCGCGCATCGACGGCAGGCCGACGATCCGCAATTCGCCGGTCTGGCCGCTGGAGAAGAACGTGTAGTATTCGTCGAGTTCGCCCGGGGCCACCTCGGCCTTCTGGATCGCCGGACGCGCCGGCAGCGTCGGCGCGGCTTTGGTCTGGGCGTCGGCCGTGGCGATCAGCCCGGTGCCGTCGCCGGTCAGCGCGATCCCGCCCGCGAGGCCGACACCGGCCGCCGCGGCCGTGGTTCCGAGCAGCGTACGCCGGCTGACACCCTTACTGTCCTTCGTGTTGTCGGTCATCGTAAGCCTCCTAGGCTTTAGGTTGCAGGTGGGGGGAGGGAGCGGCAGACAATCCGGCGATCGGCCGGCCGCCTGCGGTGATCAGCGTGTCCGGGCCCTTGCCGGTTCGCATCGACGGCGAGGACATCACCTCGCGCTTTTCGCGCTTCAGCCGCACCTGGATCATGTGCGGGCAGCGGTGATCGTCGAAATACAATTCCTGGCAGTGCATGCAGTAGATGCACTCGTTGACGTTGATGTGGCCTTCGGGATGGATCGCCTGCACCGGGCATTCGTTGCCGCAGCGTTGGCACGGCGAGCCGCATTCCTTCCAGCGCCGCAGCCATTCGAACATCCGGATCCGGCCGGGGATGGCGAGCGCCGCGCCGAGCGGGCACATGTAGCGGCAGAAGAACCGCTCGACGAACAGCCCGGCCGTGAGCAGCGTCAGCGCATAGACCACATAGGGCCAGTCGCGGGCGAATTTCAGCACGATCGAAGTCTTGAACGGTTCGACTTCGGCGAGCTGTTCGGCCAGCGCGGTGGAGTACAGCGACATCCCGAACAGGCCGAGGAAGATGATGTATTTGATCGGCCACAGCCGTTCGTGCAGCCCCCACGGCAGGCGATATTGCGGCACTTTCAGCGCCTGGGCGATGTTGTTGGTGAGTTCCTGCAGCGCGCCGAACGGGCACAGCCAGCCGCAGAACGGACCGCGGCCCCAGAACAACAGCGCCGCCGCGGTCGCCGCCCACATCATGAAGATCAGCGGCGCGGAGAGGAAGTACTGCCAGCTGAACCCGGTCATCAGCGAATTGACGAAGGTCAGCACGTTGACCACCGAGAGCTGCGCGTTGGCGTACCAGCCGAGCCACACCAGAATGAACAACAGATAGCCGCGGCGCACCCAGGTGTAGAGCAGCGGCCGTCGCACCAGCGCGTTCTGAAAAAAGAAAATCAACGTCAACACGCCGAGCGCCGCCGCGCCGATGCCGATCTTTACCAGATCGCCGCGCCAGATCCGCATCCACAACGGATCCTCGTCGCTGCCTTGGCCTTCGCCGACCCGCGGCGCGGCGGTGGAGGCGGCCGGCGCGGGCGACGGCTTCGCAGCGACCGGCGCCGGTTGCATCCGCTTCAGCAAACTATCCGGCAGCGCATAGCCGAGGTCGAAGGTCAGTGCCGCCTTGTCGCGGACGTCGAGCACGCGCTGCACCACCAGCTGCAACGCCCATGGCGCCGCCGGATCGAAAGCGAAGTCGGCCGGCACCAGGAACAGCGCGATCTCCGGAAAGTCCGGCGCGCCGGCGGCGGCGACGCTGCCGAGCCTTGTGTGGTCGCGGTCGCGGAACCGGATGCTGTTGTTGTCCTGGATCAGTTCGATGCGGTCGAAGATGCCGCCGCGCACATAGCCCGAGCCCTTGAACGAGTATTTGCCGGAGCCTGCGACCAGCAGCGCCTGCTGCCCGGGCTTCAACCGTGCTTTGAGCCGCTGATAGCCGTCGTCGCCGAGCAAGCTGCGGCCGATGGTCGGCACCGCGACGTCGGCGGCGTAGAGATCGATGAAGCTCGCATCCGGCTCGCCGTCTTCCGGACGCGCCGCCGCGGCGGCGTTGCCGGATTTCTCGAACGCCTGGTTGACGTCGCCGACGCTGAGCTGCAGCCGGCGCAACGCGCCGTCGGCGAGCAGCCCCTGCCAGTCGCGGACTTCGCTCTTGTCCATGTCGATGATCTTGGCGGCGTCGGGCGGCGCTGTGGTCACCGCCGCGACGGGGCCGCCGTCGGCAAGCCGGTTGCTGCGGATCAGCTTGATCGCCGAGCGCACGATGCTGTCGCCGATCACCAGCACGGTGACGGTGGCGCCGCTGACGATATCGACCCGCGGCGGCTTGGCGCCGCCGCGCGCCACCACCGTCATGTCGACGCCGATCAGCTTGTTGACGACATCGAGGATTCGCTTCTCGGGAATCCCGAGCAGAATGATCGGCTCTTTGTGTTCGACCAGCTTGAACCCGGTCAGCACGCCTTTGGGATCGATGCCGACCAGCATCTCGATCGGCTTGCCGGAGTAACCGGTGGCGTTGGTGAAATCCGAATTCAGATAGACGAATCCGAGCAACCGATCGGACTTGTACACCGGCACGATCGCCGGTTCGCCCTGCGGCGGTCCGAAACGGTCGGCGCCGGGAACGAGTTCGCCGGGCTGGGATTTGGCGAGATAGTCGCCGAGCACGCCTGCTGCGAAGCCTGGGGCAGCATTCCCCAGCCAGCAGCAGAGCGCCAGCGCGAGGCTGAGGAGCAACGGAGTGAGGGCAAGTTTTCGCAAGTCGCAGGTTCCAGGTTCGACAGAACGCCGTTGTTCTGGATCGCGTTGGTTGCGTCGGGGGCCGTATAGCAGTCGAACTCGGCGCTTCGTTGCGCTAGAGCAAGCTTTACGGAACTCGATCAGACGAATCTGTCGTGGGTGGGAGTGTCCTGCAATGCGTACTGAACCGCTCTTGACAGTTGCTCCCGTGGCCGCGGTCCAAAGTGTGGCGGAACTTTACGCGATTGCACTGACTCAGGCGGAAACCGCAGCCACGCATTATCAACGACACGCGACAGCGGGCGACACGGCATCGGGCGACACGTCATTGCTATCGACGCAGTCTGTTTTCGAGGTGCTGGCGCGACGCGAACGGCAACGCGCTGAGGCGATCACCGTAGGCGCAGTCGCCGCGTTGAACAAGCCGCCGGATGCTGCGGACTTACTTTGGAGTCCGACCGATCTGGTTCCGGCGCAGGAGATTTCCGAGATCGGCGACTCGTCGCTCGGCACCGCCTATGATGCGTGGGCGCTGGCGGTGCGCCATCGCGAGCGGGCGTTTGTTTTCTGGACCTATGTGGCGGCGTTGGCCGGCGATCCGACGGTGCGATCGACCGCGGAGGGATTTGCCCGCGAGGCGTTGCGCGATGGCGATGCGCTGCGGCGCGAACGGCGGCTCGCCTGGCGATCGTTGCGACACGACGCAACCGGTGAGCGAGAGGCCGCGCGCGAACCCGCATCCGCGGCGCTGTTGGAAAGCCTGCTGCTCAAGGACATCATGGCGTGGGCGGCGCAACTGACGCCAAGCGAACGCGGCGTGCTGATGACGCTTGCGCCCTCGCCGCTGCCGCCGGATCACGATCCGCATGATCCGCTCGTCGCCGAGGGCTCGCTCGACGAGATCAAAAGCCGCGCGCTGCGCCGCGCCGAACAACTCTCCAATCTCTATCTCGAAGACGCCGATCGCGCGCTCGACCAGGCCGGGCTAGAATTTGCGCAGCGGCTGGCGGCGCAATCGATCGCAAGGCTCGCCGCGCTGCGGAGCATGGCGGCGACGGGGTAAAAGGAAGCCGTCATTCCGGAGCTCGCGCAGCGTCAGCTGCGAGAGAACCCGGAATCTCGCAGCCCGCGACCGTGACGCAAGGACGTTCCCGATCGATCAGCAAAATGAGGCCTCGTGTCCCGGACGCGGTGCAGCGCGAAGCGCTGCTCCGCAGAGCCGGGACCGTCACGAAGGCAGCGTCCGTAACGGCCCCGGCTCTGCAGCGCACCACGCCGCAAGGGCGGCGCGTTGCACTGCGTCCGGGGCACGCCCGCGGTGGAAGCCACGCGGCAATATTCAGCGCCGCCCGAACGCCGCAACTAATTCGCTGCACCCGAGACGGTGCGCACCACGCCGGCGGTGGCGCGCGCGCTGACCGCGGGTGCCGGCGGCATCAATGCGGCGACCGCGGAATCATATTGCGGCAGCGTGACCACGGCGTCCTTGGCGGTGACGTGCACCACCTTGTAGCCGCCGGCCTTCAGCTGCTGCAGCACCTGCGGCATCGCCAGCGCGGTGCTGTGCTGGAAGTCGTGCATCAGGATGATGCCCTTGCCGGCCTTTTGCAGCTTGGTCATGATCGAGCTCACCACGGCGTCGGGCTCATGGATCGCGAAATCCTTGGAGTCGACGTCGATCGAGAACGCCGCGATGTTGCGTTCGCCGAGATAGGCCTTCAATTCCGGGGTCTGACGCAGCTGCGGAAAGCGGAAGAACGGCGCCGGCGCCCGGCCGGCCGCAATCGCGATGGCGCTGAAGCCCTTCTCGATTTCGTCCTTGGCTTCCTGCAGCGATTTCTTGGCGAGGTTGACGTGCGACCAGGTGTGCGAGCCGATGGTGTGGCCCTGCGCCACCACGTCCTTGAGGATCGCCGGATGCCAAGAGGCGTGTTTGCCGATCGGGAAGAACACCGCCTTGACGCATTCGGCCTCCAGCGCCGCCAGCACCGCGCGGGTGTTCACCGGCCAGGGTCCGTCATCGAACGACAGCACCACTTCGCCGGGCTGCAGGAAGTCGTAGTCGCGATATTGCGTGAGGCCGAAGCCGGGACCGCCCGCGGCATCGATCTGCACCGTGCGCGAGACGCCGAGCGCGCCGGGATGGCTGCAGCTCGCACTGGTCTTCGCGGCCTCGGCGGCGCGGGTCTGCGGCGTCGCGACGCTCGGCGCCGCTGCGGTGGATTCGGTGGCGTCGGCGCGCGGCGTCGGCCATCGCGCCGCCACCGTGCCGGTGGTCAATTCGGCCTGGACCTCGGCCGCATCGGACGCTTTGTTGAAGAACATGTGGCTTGCCGTGGCACCGATCACGATCGCCAAAACACCGCCGCCGGCCGCAGCCAGAACCGTTACTCTACGCACAGAAACCACCTCGCCGCCGAACTCCGGCCTGAAATTTCAAGTTCGACCGAAATGGTTAAGCGCTGGTTGTCGTGCGCTGAATTATTGCGGCTCGCGGCTCAGGCCGGCGTTCAGCATCGCGTGAGGTGAGCAGGGCTTGGTCATTCCGGGGCGCGAGGCCGAAGGCCGAGCGAACCCGGAATCTTGCTACGGGTGATGACCCGGGCGCGTTGCGAGATTCCGGGTTCTCTCGCAGCTTGCGCTGCTCGAGCCCCGGAATGACGCCGAACTTTACGAAGCGCCTCGCCCCCGCTTGAAGGACCGCTCAGCGCTCCCGCGCGCTGGCAATCGCGTCAGCGGCCGCTCCGCATATCCCGCGCTTGGGGTGCGGGCAATCACCGGTTAAGTTCTCCGACAGACGTCACTGCTCGAGCACCGGCAAAGGGACCATGCGCGCATTCCTGTTCGTTATTTTGCTGCTTGCACTGGCCGCCCCCGGCCGCGCCGCCGAGCCGATCGTCAAGGACGGCAACACCCTGCAACTGGGCGGCACCACCTTTCGGCTCGACGGCACCGATGCGCCGGAGTTCGACCAGCTCTGCGTCGACGACCGGGCCGATCCGCGGCCCTGCGGACAGCAGGCCCGCGAGCAGCTGGTCAAGCTGATCGGCGGCCGCGAGATCGCCTGCAAGGATCTCGGGCCGGACAAGGTGTACACCACCCGCCGGCTCGGGATCTGTACGATCGCGGGCGAGGCCGACAGCCTGAACCAGATCATGGTGCGCGAGGGCTGGGCGCTCGCCGCGGAGTCCGACGGCAAGCCGCGCTTTGCCGCCGAGGAAGCCACGGCGCGCGCCGAGCGTCGCGGCCTGTGGCGCGGCTGCTTCGTCGCGCCAAGGCAGTTCCGCCGCTGGGACAGGACCGCGGCGCTGCTCGGGGCGTCGTGCCGCGCCGACAAGAAGCCGGAGTTGCTCGCGATCCTATTCCCGGACGATCCGGCGATGCCGCCCGGCTGCGCCATCAAGGCGAAGTTCGCCGCCCGCGCGCGCTTCATCGGCAAGGTCGGCATCTATCATCTGCAGGGCTGCCGCAGCTATGCCACGCTCGGCAAGCCGAACCGCTGGTTCTGTTCGGAACAGGACGCCCAGGCCGAAGGGTTTCGCAAGGCGTTTAACTGCGGGCGCAATGCCAAGACGCCGTGAGCGCCGCACGCCACGCCCCGCGTGGCTGAGATAGATGTCGCTGAGATCCATGTCAGCGTGCCCCGGACGCGGTGCATCGCGCCGCTCTTGCGGCGTGGTGCGCCGCAGAGCCGGGGCCGTGACGGATGCTGCCGTCGAAACGGTCCCGGCTCGCAGTGCCGCGTGAAGGACGCGGCACCGCGTCCGGGACACGATCCTCGGATTCAATTTCTTGCTACAAGATGATTTGCATGTTGCGAACAGGGCGAGGCGGCGATGCCGGTGGTGTCGGATCAGATTGAAATCTTGGAGGCGTCGGCGTGGAGCAAGGTCGGCAGTCAGGCCGGCTCCAACCCCGGCGGCATCTACCAAGACGACGGTGGCGTCCGCTGGTACGTCAAGACGCCGAACACCGCCGACCACGCCCGCAACGAGGTGCTGGCCAACCGGCTGTATCGGCTGGCCGGCGTCGCGGTGCCCGACGTCGAACTGGCTTGGCGCGACGGCGATCTGGCGGTGGCGAGCCGCATGGTCAAGGGCCTGATGCTGGCGGAGCTGCCGGAGCATCTGTCGGAGCAGGCCGCGGTCCGCGTCGGCGAGGGCTTCGCCGCCGATGCCTGGCTGGCCAACCGCGACGCGCTCGGCGTCGACCTCGACAACATGATCGTCACCGCCGCCGGCGCGGTGATCCGCATCGATCAGGGCGGCGCGCTGCGCTATCGCGCGCAGGGCTCGCTGAAGACCGAATTCGGGCCGATCGTGGTGGAGTTCGAGACGCTGCGCGACCGCCGCAAGAACGCGGTGGCGGCGAGCTTCTTCGGTGCGCTGACACAGCAACAACTGCTGTCGTCGCTGCGCCGCGTGACGCAGATCGGCACCGCCGCGATCGCCGCCGCCGTGAACGGCATCTATGGCGACGGCGCCGAGTCCAGTCGGCTCATCGATACACTGATCGCGCGCCGCGACGATCTCGCGCAACGCGCCCAACGCCTCGAGGCCAAGTGATGCGAACCTCGGCGTCCCATCCTTTGCAGATCGCGGCGGTCGCCGGCGGCCCCGGCTGCGGCCGGGTCGGGCTCACCTTCTGCCCCGGCAAGTACGATCCCTATGCGGCCAGCGGCGCCTGGAAGCGCGATCTGGCCAGCGACCTCGATCTGATCCGCGATTGGGGCGCGGCCGCCGTGGTCACCCTGGTGGAGCAGCGCGAGCTGGCGATGCTACGGGTGGAGACGCTCGGCGAAGAAGTGCTGCGCCGGCAGATGGCGTGGTTTCATCTGCCGATCGTCGACGTCTCGGTGCCGGATCAGGATTTCGAATTGGCCTGGGATTCGGCCGGCGCGGGGCTGCGCGCGATTCTGCGCAGCGGCTTCGACGTCGTGGTGCATTGTCGCGGCGGGCTCGGCCGCGCCGGCACCATCGCGGCGCGACTGTTGGCCGAACTCGGCTTCGAGCCGGCCGCCGCGGTGCGTGAGGTGCGCAAGGCGCGGCCCGGTGCGATCGAAACCCCGACGCAGAAACACTACGTGCTCGCCGTCCGCACCGCCGACGAATCGCCGCCGCCGGCGGATCGCATCCGCGATCGCGCGATCGGCGCGCTGGCCGGGCTGGCGATCGGCGACGCCGTCGGCGTGCCGCTGGAGTTTCAGCCGCGCGATAGCACTCCGCCGCTGCATGACATGATCGGCGGCGGGCCGTTCCGGCTCGAGCCCGGCGAATGGACCGACGACACCAGCATGGCGCTGTGTCTCGCCGACAGCCTGCTCGCCTGCCCAGGCGCCTTCGATGCGGCCGATCTGATGGGCCGCTTCGTCGCCTGGTGGGAGCAGGGGGCCAACTCCGTCAATCAGCGCGGTTGTTTCGATATCGGGCTCACCACCAAGGCGGCGTTGCAGCGCTGGCAGCGCGAGCGCGATCCCTATGCCGGCTCGCCGGATCCGCGCGCCGCCGGCAACGGCTCCTTGATGCGGCTGTCGCCGGTCGCGATTCGATTCTGGAACGACCGACAAGCCCTGCAGGACGTCGCGATCCGACAGAGCCGGACCACGCACGCCGCCGCCGAAGCGCTGGAGGCCTGCGCGCTCTACGCCGAGATCCTCGCCGACGCCATCGAAGGACGGCCGCGCTCGCAGCTGCTGCGGCCGCGCGATGGCGCCTATGCCGGCGCGGTGCAGGCGATCGCCGCGGGAAGCTGGCGCGGCAAGCGCCGCGACCAGATCCAAAGCTCGGGCTACGTGCTGCATTCGCTCGAGGCCGCGCTGTGGTGCGTCGGCAGCACGGCGGATTTTTCCTCCGCGGTGCTGAAGGCCGCCAATCTCGGCGACGACGCCGACACCACCGCGGCGATCGCCGGGCAACTGGCCGGCGCGCTGTATGGCGCAAGCGGCATTCCGCGGCATTGGATGGCGCGTTTGGCCGGCCGCGAGGCGATCCTTTCGCGCGCCGCCGCGTTGTTCGACCGCTCACTCGGCGCGCAAGCGCCGCCGCCGACGATAGCTGATCAGAGACTTTTCGGGTTGGATTGATGCGCTTGAAGACTTCCCAGGCTGTCATTCCGGGGCACGAGCAGCTTCGCTGCGAGTGAGCCCGGAATCTATAACCCCTGCAGGCAGTATGAATTCCGGACGTGTTCGTTCTTGCGAACTCGCAATCCCGAATGACGGCTGATTTGGGTTCGACGCTTCGAGCCGAAAGAATGCTCTACAGCTGCGACGTCGATCGCCGCGCGACCGCGGTGGTGTCGCCGAGGCTCGGCACCACCACCAGGCGCTTGATCTCGCCGTTCTGGTAGGCCTGCAGGAAGCGATCGTATTGCTTGATCGACACGCAGCCGTTGGAATCGCCGTTCGGCCCGAGCATGTAGCTGTGCGCCAACAGGCCGGAGCGCCCCAGCGTGTCGTTGCGGCCGACCGGGATCATGCGGATCGCCTGCACGCCGTGAAACAGCCGCTCGCGGGGCTTCAGCTCATAGACGTTCGGCGGCGTCGCGCCGACATTGTGTTTGTCGACGTGCCCCGGATCGTCCATCAGCGCGCCGAAGCCGGAATGCGCCTCCAGCTTGACGCCGTTCGGCATGTAGACCCGCCGCGCCGAAATATCATAGACCGCGGTGGCGTTGTCATAGCCGAGTGCTACGAGGTTCGGCCCGTCGCTGCCGAGCCCTCCATCGGGATCGAGCGAGGCCAGCGTCATTCGTCCGGAAAACATCTCGGAGAATTTTTCCAACAGGCCCGGCTGCGGGTCGTTGCTGACCGCGGCGCTGCGCTGCGCCGCCATCAGGTCGGCCAGCACCGGCCGCGACCGCGGCAGCGGCACCGCGACGACGCTGGTGGTCTGCGCCGGCGGCGTCGACGTCATGGCGATCAGATCCGGCGGCGCCACGCTTTGCGCGGTGAGATCCTGCGCCAGCCGCGCCTTGGCCTGGCGCAATTTGGCTTCGAGTTCGGGTGTCAAAGATCGCATGGCGGCAGGCGGCAGCGCCACCGGAGCAACTTGGTCGGAAATCGAATCTCTCAAGAACCGGGCATCGAACGACGCCACCTCGACGACGCTTGTGGGAGTCGACTCAAAGACCCAGGCGATCGGATCGATATCGGCGATCCAGGCTGCGGTCGCGGCGGCCAGCGCCACGCCGAGCAGCCCTATCGTGCCGGGAAACAGGACGCCGCGCCCTGATGGGATGTTCTCAACGCACGTTTTGACGTGGGCCATCCATTTCCCCGTGCGACGCCATGGACGGCTCGCCCATTCCGCCCAGAATGCATCAAGCCGGCGCATCATGAAAGCCAAACTGCGGCAGTTTAGAGACCGCCGCCATTGCCTCGGGTTTGCCACAACATGCAGCGGCCGGCTGCGAGGGCGGTTTGGCTATTGGTTTCGCGGTATCATTGTATTGTTGGCGGGCTGTCAACTGGCCCGGTTCCTGCTTCGCCCTTGGGCTGCGACCCCTGCCGCCGGTGGTGCCGACCGGATTCGTCGAGAGGATGACGCCAACCATGCCGCTCTACAGTTTTCATTGTGCGAAGTGCGACAGCGACGTCGAATTGCTGGTCGGCTGCGACGACAAGCCGGCCTGTCCGCACTGTCGCAGCAAGAAGCTGCAGCGACTGGTGTCGCGGGTGGTGGCGCCCGGCAAGAGCGGCGGACTGATCAAGGCGGCGCGGGCGCAGGCCGCCCGCGAAGGCCATTTCAGCAATTACAGCCGCTCCGAACGTCGCGGTTAGGCCGGCCTGTCGGGGCCGGTCGCGCCGGCTCACGGTTTTGATTGACGGAACGGCGCGCTTCGCAGAAGTTCGCCGCACGTTTGGCCGAGGTTGCAATGCTCAGTTGCCCCGCAAGCGCTTCTGACAACGTCCAAAACCGAGGCTTTCCGACATGACCATCCGCCTGCATCGCGGCGATCTGCCAGACTTGTCGCGCTACACCGATTCGGTGGCGATCGACACCGAAACCATGGGGCTGAACCCGCATCGCGACCGGCTCTGCGTGGTGCAGCTCTCCAACGGCGACGGCAGCGCCGACGTGGTGCAGATCCCGGTCGGCCACAGCGACGCGCCTAACCTGAAGAAACTGCTGGGCGACCCGGCGATCACCAAGATCTTCCATTTCGCGCGGTTCGATCTCGCGGCGCTGTACAACGCGCTCGGGGTGATGCCGCAGCCGGTGTATTGCACCAAGATCGCCTCGCGGCTGACCCGCACCTATACGGATCGGCACGGCCTGAAAGATCTGGTGCGCGAAGTGCTCGGCGTCGATTTGTCGAAGCAGCAGCAATCCAGCGACTGGGGCGCGCAAAGTCTCAGCGACGCGCAATTGGCCTACGCCGCCTCCGACGTGCTGCATTTGCACGGCCTGCGCACAAGGCTCGACGCCATGCTGGCGCGTGAAGGCCGCACCGAATTGGCTCAGGCGTGTTTCGATTTCCTGCCGACCCGCGCCAAACTCGACCTCTCAGGCTGGGCGGAACAGGATATTTTCGCGCATTCCTGATCGGGGACCGCCGCGTTTCGGTCATCTTCCTCGTTCTGGTGATCGGCTTCACCCGCCCGTGGCGGGCGTGGGGCTTGCGGAACCGGCGGGTCGGCGCCAGTTGGTGTCGAGGTCGTATGGCCGCGCGGGCGCCCCGGCGCGGGCAGGCGTTTTGGAGCAGCGGTGCAGTCGGTCCAGATGACGTCATCCTATCAAGCCGGAATGGAGACGCGCTTTGCCGCCGCTGCGCGTCACAGCCGGCTGGTGCGGTTGTTGCGGGTCGCGGTGCCTCTGGCGGTGCTGCTGGCAATGGCCGCGATCGTCGCGGTTTCGGTGTTCAACCCGTTCCGTTTCTTGGCGAAGCTGCCGGTGGACATGGGCAATCTGGTGGTGTCCGGCACCAAGATCACGATGGAATCGCCGCATTTGTCGGGATTCTCGCCGGACCAACGGCCCTATGAATTGTGGGCCAAGACCGCGACCCAGGACCTCACCACGCCCGACCATGTCGATCTGGCGACGTTGCGGGCCAAGCTTTTGACCCAGGACCAGGCGACCGTCACGGTCGATGCGCGCCAGGGGCTGTTCGACACCAAGGCGCAGCTGCTCGACTTGCGAAAGGACGTCTACTTGCTGAGTTCGACCGGCTACGAGGCCTGGATGACCCGGGCGTTTATCGATATCGGCAAGGGCACCGTGGTGTCGGACGAGCCGGTCGACGTGAAATGGCAGGGCGGAACGCTGCGCGGACAACGCATGCGGGTCACCGAAAAGGGCGAGATCGTCCGCTTCGAAGGCGGCGTGGTGATGAATCTGGACGGCGTGCAACCCGCCCCGGCCGAACCACCCGCCCCGCAGCCGTCCGCGCCAAGGGCCGAAACCGCGCCGGCCAGCCCGCCCCGGGCTGTCTCCGGCAAAGCCAATGTGAAATGATCGCGCGATGACGAAGCTGCAGATGACCGGTCGAACCTTGGGAGGCGCATGCGTTGCGATGCTGGTCGTCGCAGCGCTCGGCGTTGCTCCGGCGGCCGCGCAGGCCGGGATGACCGGCGTCCCCAACGCCATGCAGGGCTTTTCGCAAAATCGCGACAAGCCGATCCAGATCGAAGCCGCCACGCTCGAAGTCCGCGACAAAAAGAAAGAAGCCACCTTCACCGGCGACGTCAAAGTGGTGCAGGGCGACACCACCATGACCTCCAGGATTCTGGTGGTGTTCTACGATCAGGAGCAGCCGGCGAGTGCCGAGCCGACGCCGGGCCGTTCGGCCAAGGCCGCAGCGAAGCCGCAAATGACCGCCGCCGCCCCCGGCCCCGGCGGCGGATCGTCGATCCGCCGACTGGAGGCCAAAGGCAACGTCGTGGTGACCCAGAAGGACCAGGTGGTCACCGGCGATACCGCGGTGTTCGACACCAAGACCAATCTGGTGACCATGCTTGGCGGAGTTGTGCTGACCCAGGGCAAGAACGTGGTGCGCGGCGACCGGCTGCTGGTCGATATGACGACCGGCGTGTCGCGGGTCGAGTCGGGCAGCGGGCGGGTTCAGGGGCTGTTCCAGTCCTCCCCCGGCGCAGGGCCGCTCGGGACGGCGCCGCCGCCGAATTCGGCCAAGCCGAAATAGCTTTTCGACGCGCCCACCGCGGCGCAATGAGGTTGAGTGGCAGGGTGGTGACCCGCTAAGGGTTTGGCGGGTCAGGCGGGCGTTTGGCGGCGGGGTGCGATGCACCACAATTCGCCGCTATTGCTCGGCAAACACCGGACACTCAGTGATGGAAGGCCGCCGGTTTGCAGCGCGGGCCTTCGAACCAAGGCCGGGAAGGTTGACGTTAACGATATGGTGGATCTCCTCGGCATGTTCCGTCGCCGGCCGGCGAAGGCCGCCCCGAGCTTTGCGCGCGCGCAGCGCGGCGACATCACGGGTCTGGGCGACAGCGTGGGCGATCTGTTGACCAGCCCGGTGCGCGACGTGCCGCCGGTCGCGCGCGATCCGGCCGCCGCGCCGCCGATCGCTCCGCAGCAGCCGGCCCGTTCGAATCCGGCGCGGGCGCAGCGTGCGCCGTCCCGCGATGGCTTTCTTGCGGTCCATGGCATCGAGAAAAGCTTCGGCAGCCGCCGCATCGTTCGCGGCGTCAGCATCTACGTCCGGCGCGGCGAAGCGGTCGGTCTGCTCGGCCCCAACGGCGCCGGCAAGACAACCGTGTTCTATATGATCACCGGGCTGATCAAGGCCGATCGCGGCGCCATCGAACTCGACGGCCACGACGTCACCAAGCTGCCGATGTATCAGCGCGCCCGGCTCGGCATCGGTTATCTGCCGCAGGAAGCATCGATTTTCCGCGGCCTCAGCGTCGAGCAGAATATCCGCGCGGTGCTCGAGGCGGTGGAGCCGGATCGCCGCAAGCGCGAGGCCGAACTCGACAATCTGCTGCATGAATTCAACATCGAGCGGCTGCGCAAATCGCCGTCGATCGCGTTGTCGGGCGGCGAGCGGCGGCGCGTCGAAATCGCCCGCGCCTTGGCCAGCCGGCCGAACTACATGCTGCTCGATGAGCCGTTCGCCGGCATCGATCCGATCGCGGTGGGCGACATCCAGGACCTGGTCCGGCATTTGACCAACCGCGGCATCGGCGTGCTGATCACTGACCACAACGTCCGCGAGACCCTGGGCCTGACCGACCGCGCCTATATCGTCTATGCCGGAGAGATCTTGACCGAAGGCAGTCCGGAGGAGATTGTCAATAATCCGGATGTCCGGCGCCTTTACCTCGGCGAGGAGTTCCGGCTGTAGCGCTGTCCAGCCCGCTGAACGTCAATCGCCTGCCGCCGCGGCGCCCATACTCCAAATTTCCCATTCGTCAAGCCGTGTACATCGGCCCCGGAAAGCGCTAAGCAAGAAACGGACCAATCTGGAACGGCTGCCTGCATGGCACTGACCCAACGCTTAGAATTCCGCCAGTCGCAATCGCTGGTGATGACGCCGCAGCTGATGCAGGCGATCAAGCTGCTGCAACTGTCGAATCTCGACCTCGCCAGCTTTGTGGAGGACGAGCTCGAGCGGAACCCGCTGCTCGATCGCGCCAATGAGAACGGCGAACCGCCGGTTCCGGGCGAGCTCGCGCCGGAGCGCGCCGAATTCTCCGACCGCGACGACGCCGCGTCGGGATCTGGCGAGGATGCGGGGGCGGATGGCTCGGATTTTTCCGACCGCGCAGCCGGCGATGGCTTTGAAGCCTCGGCCGAGGACTGGATGCAGCGCGACCTCGGCAGCCGCGCCGAGATCGAACAGACCCTCGACACCGGCCTCGACAATGTATTTTCCGAAGAGCCGGCCGAGACCGCTGCGCGCACCGCGCAGGACGCAGCCCCAACCGCCTTCACCGAATGGGGCGGCGGCTCGTCGAACGACGACGGCTACAATCTGGAAGCCTTCGTGGCCGCCGAAATCACGCTGGGCGGCCATCTGGCCGAACAGCTGGCGGTGGCGTTCACCGATCCCAAGCAGCGGCTGATCGGGCAGTACCTGGTCGACCTGGTCGACGACGCCGGCTATCTGCCGCCGGATCTCGGCGACGCCACCGAACGGCTCGGCGCCAGCGCCGAGCAGGTCGAGGCGGTGGTCGCAGTGCTGCAGAAATTCGACCCCGCCGGGGTCTGCGCGCGCAACCTCAGCGAATGCCTGGCGATCCAGCTGCGCGATCGCGACCGCTACGATCCGGCGATGCAGGCCTTGGTCGAGCATCTCGATCTGTTGGCCAAGCGCGACATCGGCGCGTTGCGCCGGATCTGCGGCGTCGACGACGAGGACCTCGCCGACATGATCGGGGAGATCCGCCATCTCGATCCGAAGCCGGGGCTGAAATTCGGCACCGCGCGGGTGCAGACCGTGGTGCCCGACGTCTATGTGCGGCCCGGGCCGGACGGCGGCTGGCATGTCGAGCTGAACAGCGAGACGCTGCCGAAGGTCCTGGTCAATCAGGTGTATTATTCCGAACTTTCGAAGACGATCCGCAAGGACGGCGACAAGGCCTACTTCACCGATTGCCTGCAGAACGCCACCTGGCTGGTGCGCGCGCTGGATCAGCGCGCCCGCACCATCCTCAAGGTCTCCACCGAGATCGTGCGCCAGCAGGACGGCTTCTTCACCCAGGGCGTCGCCCATCTGCGGCCGCTCAATCTGAAAGCCGTCGCAGATGCCATTCAGATGCACGAGTCGACAGTCTCGCGCGTGACCGCCAACAAGTATATGGCGACCAATCGCGGGATCTTCGAACTGAAATACTTCTTCACCGCGTCGATCGCCTCGGCAGACGGCGGCGAAGCCCATTCCGCCGAGGCGGTGCGCCATCACATCAAGCAATTGATCGACGGGGAAAACCCGGCGATTATTCTGTCCGACGACACCATCGTTGAAAAACTGCGCGAGGCTGGTATTGACATCGCCCGGCGCACCGTCGCCAAGTACCGCGAAGCGATGCGGATTCCTTCCTCCGTCCAGCGTCGCCGAGACAAGCAAAGCATGCTTGGAAATGCACTCACAGCGCCGGCAACAACGGCAGACCGGTCCCGCGACACCGCACCGGCTTGATTGAGTTCATTCCTCCTGAAACTGTATCTCCATCTTAGACGAATCGAGGCATGACATGACCATTCGGGTCTCCGGCAAGAGCATCAGTGTCGGCGAAGCGTTGCGCGGCCGCGTCAGCGAGCGCACCGACGAGGTGCTGCGCAAGTATTTCGACGGCAACTATTCCGGCCACATCACCCTCAGCAAGGACGGCTTCGGCTTTCGCACCGATTGTGCGCTGCACCTCGATTCCGGGATCACGTTGGAAGCCGAATCCAACGCCGCCGACGCATATGCCAGCGCCGACCAGGCGCTATTGCAGATCGAAAAGCGGCTGCGCCGCTACAAGAGCCGGCTGAAGGATCGCTCGGCCCGAAAGATCCACGCCGCCGCCGCCGCGGTGGCGGAACTCGGCAGCGCGACGCTGGACGCGCCAAGCTACGTCATCGAGGCGCCCGACACCGAAACCGAGATCGCCGATGAGGGCTACAACGCCGTGATCATCGCCGAAGCCACCACCTCGCTGAAGCGGTTGTCGGTTTCGGAAGCGGTAATGGAATTGGACCTCACCGGGGCGCCGGTGGTGGTGTTTCTTCATGGCGGCAGCGGCCGGGTCAACGTCATTTATCGGCGGCCGGACGGCAATGTCGGCTGGGTCGATCCGCCGGTGGTGCCCAGCTGAGATCGCCATTGACGCCCCGCGGAGCGCTCCCTATGGTCCGCCGCCTTCGCGGGCCGCGCCCCGGCGGCGGCGGTTTTGCGCCGGCCGAGACTGGTGCTAGACTGCACCAGTTCGATGATTTCAGAGCGTTTTCCACCGGCGAAGCGAACTCCTGTCCGCCTGCCACTGCGCTTCCGCTTGACCCAGCCTGCCGCACGCCTATTTCACACTGACGGTAAATCATCCTCGGAACGCTTCATGACGATTACCGATCTGGTCGCGCCCGAGGCCGTTCTCCCGGCGTTGAAAGTCAATAGCAAGAAGCAGGCGTTGCAGGAGTTGGCTGCACGTGCCGCTGTG
The DNA here is from genome assembly GCF_000013745.1 of Rhodopseudomonas palustris BisB18. Classification (GTDB taxonomy): domain Bacteria; phylum Pseudomonadota; class Alphaproteobacteria; order Rhizobiales; family Xanthobacteraceae; genus Rhodopseudomonas_A; species Rhodopseudomonas_A palustris_F. The sequence continues at coordinate 444,889 of NC_007925.1, read as the reverse complement.
CTGACCGGACAGAACGAACGCTCGATCTTCGAAGTGCTGCTGCAACGTGAGAAGCTCGGCACCACCGCGGTCGGCTACGGCGTGGCGATTCCGCACGGCAAGCTGCCGAAGCTGGACAAGCTGTTCGGGCTGTTCGCGCGGCTGGAGCGGCCGATCGATTTCGAAGCGATGGACGGACAGCCGGTCGATCTGGTGTTTCTACTGCTGGCGCCGGAAGGCGCCGGCGCCGACCACCTCAAGGCGCTGGCCCGCATCGCGCGGCTGTTGCGGGATATGGACGTCGCCAAGAAGCTGCGCGCCTCGCGCGACGCCCAGGCGATCTATTCGGTGCTGGCGCTGCCACCGGCAACCGCAGCCTGATGCGGACGATGTAGCAAACGCGCGGGCGGCGACCGCGGCCCGTAAGACGCTCATCAAATTCGTTGAACGACGTCGCCAGCCGCCGGGTCTGTTGGTCCCGTGCTGCCGCCTCAACCGAGACCAAGATGTTTCAGATCGCCATCCTCGCCTTCAGCCTGTCGACCGATGCCTTTGCCGCCTCGGTCGCCAAGGGTGTGAGATTTCCCAACATGTCGTGGCTGCGCAGCGCGGGGATCGCGCTCGGGTTCGGCACGCTGGAAGGGCTGGCGCCGCTGATCGGCTATCTGCTCGGCAAGCAGTTTGCCGGGACGATTGAGGGTTATGACCACTGGTTTGCTTTCATCATCCTGGCCGGCCTCGGCCTGCGGATGATCTGGCGGAGCTTTCACCCCGAAACGCTGAGTTCGCCGCAGATGACGCCGACCTGGGCCGCTGTGCTCGCCACCGCGGTCGGCACCAGCATCGACGCCACCGCGGTGGGACTGACGCTGGCGCTGTTCGGCGACAACATTCCGCTGACCCTGTTCGTGATCGGGATCGTCACCTTCGTGCTGACCTTGATCGGCTTGCGGGTCGGCGGACTGATCGGCGAGCGCACCGGCCGCTGGGCGGAATTGGCCGGCGGGTTCGGCCTGATCGCGATCGGCGCCAACATACTGGTCACTCACCTGACCGCGTGAGCCAGGGCAGCAGCTGCGGTCATCGGCTCTCCGCGGACGGCGCCGCGACAGCCCGGGATGGCCATCCGGGTCAGCTTTCTTCTTGGGTCAAAAAATGCGTCAGCCGACGGATCGCGGGGGCGGCGACCAGCACCACCGGCAGCATCACCGTCCATGACAGCAGCCAGGATTGCAGCCAGTGCCGCAGAAACACCGCGGCGCCGGTCAGCGGCAGGCTGGCGATGGCGGCGGCAACCGCGCAGGTCATGCCGGATTGGATGACGCTGAAAACGAAGTGGCTATAGCGGCGGGGAATCGCAAACATCTGAGTTCCGGCTTTGGTCGCCATGCGGCCGCCTCGCTCGAAGCAGCGCTGTGCCCGCGTCCATCTGTTGCCGATGCGAGCGACGGACTTGTCCTGCGCTCGAACCTTGCCCCGCCGGCCGGCATCCTGCAACCGTCAGCCGCATTCTTCGGTGCGACGATGGCAGCATCGGCGCAAAAAAGCGCGGGCCGCCGATATCATCGGTCAGCCCGCGCTAAACTCGCTCTGATTGCTCGTCCCGCTTGCGCGCGTTGATCTCGCGGCGCCGCTTTCGTCAGTGGACGCTGACGGCCTGCAATTCCTGGCTCCAGGCGTTGGCGATCGCAGCTTCCCGACTATCGGTCAACATGATCGGCGTGCCGTCGGCCGAATGCAGCGCGAACAGCTTCAAGCCCGGCGCAATCCGCGGCGCCTGCGGAAACAGGCCCGGCACATCTTCGGATCGGATCTGCTTCACATAAGCGATATGGCCCTCGCCAAGGGTGGCAAGCGCCTCGGTGGAGACGTCGACATTTTCAACGACATTCACTGCGGTCATGGTCTCGACTCCTTATGGTCATATCAAGCGGTCGAGTCCGCTACTCGTTCCATTATTCGTGCTCATTGATAGCGATTGTCTTAACAACCCGCTCCGGCTCAGGCCGGGCCAGATCGATCGACAACAGCCCGTTCTTCAGATCCGCACCCAGCACTTGCATCCCCTCCGCCAGCACGAAGGTGCGCTGGAAGTGGCGCGCGGCGATGCCGCGATGGATGTATTGCCGGGTCTTGTCGTCCTGCTGCCGGCCGCGGATCACCAGCTGGTTTTCCTCAATGGTGACATCAAGTTGGTCGCGGGTGAAGCCGGCGACCGCGAGCGTGATCTGGAGCTTTTCCGGCTCCCCGTTACAGCGGTCGCAACGCTCGATGTTGTAGGGCGGATAACCGTCGGCGCCCTTGACGACGCGATCAAGCGCACGCTCAATATCGTCGAATCCCAGCAGGAACGGACTGGATAACGTCGGAACACGAGACATTTTCGTACAAAGCCCTCTCGAAGCGACTTTGAGTTCAGGGCCCTTGCGGCACCCTGAGAGTCGGCCGGCTGGCGGACTGCCCTCCGGTCACTGCACAATATGGGCATCACCCCGCCCTGTTCAAGAACCCCGATCGGGCGTCCCAAGGCGGCACTTTGGCACTTACAGGTCGATCCGGCGGCGGCCGTCGGCGCTGAACAGATGCAGTTTTTCACGCGGCGCCGTGACCATGATCCGCTCGCCGGCCGCAGGGGCGCTTTGGCCGGGGACCCGGACGATCACCTCGCCGGGCGGCAATTCGCCGGGCTTGGCGCTGATCACAGGCTCGCCGTGACGCGAGCGGGCGCCATAGACGAAGGTCTCGGCGCCGACCCGCTCGATGGCGTCGACGACGAGCTCGAGCGCCAGGCCGCCGCTCGCCGCGGCCTCCGTCGAAATCAGCAGATCCTCGGGGCGAATGCCGAGAATCCCAGCCTCGGTGTTCGCCCGAACGTCGCCGGCGAATTGCGCGCGGATCTCGTCGGGCTCGAGCGCGATCAGGTTCATCGGCGGCGCGCCGATGAACGAGGCGACGAAGGTGCTGGCGGGCTTGCGATAGATCTCCAGCGGATTGCCGATCTGCTCGACGACGCCGCCATTCATCACCACCAAAATATCGGCCAACGTCATCGCCTCCAGCTGGTCGTGGGTGACGTAGATCGAGGTGGTGTTGAGCCTGCGCTGCAATTTGCGGATCTCGACCCGCATCGCGATGCGCAGCTTGGCGTCGAGATTGGACAGCGGCTCGTCGAACAGAAACACTTTTGGCTGCCGCACGATGGCGCGGCCCATCGCCACCCGCTGGCGCTGGCCGCCGGAGAGTTGCTTGGGCTTGCGCTCCAACAGCGCGCCGATCTCCAGAATCCGCGCCGCCTCGCGGACCCTGCTGTCGATCTCCGGCTTCGGCATGCCGCGGTTGCGCAAGCCATAGGCCATGTTGTTGTAGACGCTCATATGCGGATACAGCGCGTAGTTCTGGAACACCATCGCGATGTCGCGATCCGCAGGCTCGATGTCGTTGACGACGCGGCCGCCGATGTCGATCTCGCCTTTGGTGATGGTCTCGAGCCCGGCGACCATCCGCAGCAGCGTCGACTTGCCACAGCCGGAGGGGCCGACCAGCACGCAGAACTGGCCGTCGCCGACCGCAAAGTCGATGCCCTTGATGGCCTCGACGCCGCCGGGATAAGTCTTACGCACGTTGCGCAGGGTGACGTTAGCCATCGGCGCGCTCCGCGCGCCAAGAGAGCGAATAGCGAATAGTGAGTAGCGAATAGTGGCGCTCACGACGGCGTAGGCGTCGCGCGGCCCTCTTACTATTCGCTATTCGCCATTCGCTATTCGCCACCTTCACTTCTCCGTCTCCACCAGGCCGCGCACAAACAGTCTTTGCATCACGATGACCACCAGCACCGGCGGCAGCATCGCCAGCACCGCGGTGGCCATCACCACCGGCCATTCGGTCAGCGCGTCCGAAGTTGTAATCATCTTGCGGATTCCGATCACGATGGTCTGCATGTCGTCGCGGGTGGTGATCAGCAGCGGCCACAGATACTGATTCCAGCCATAGATGAACAGGATCACGAACAATGCTGCGATATTGGTGCGCGACAGCGGCAGCAGCGTATCCCAGAAGAACCGCAACGGCCCGGCGCCGTCGATCCGCGAGGCTTCCAGGAGTTCGTCGGGCACCGTCATGAAGAACTGCCGGAACAGCAGCGTCGCGGTCGCCGAGGCGATCAGCGGCAGCGTCAGTCCGGCGTAGCTGTCCAGCATGTTGAGGTCGGCGGCGATCTTGTAGGTCGGATAGATCCGCACCTCGACCGGCAGCATCAGGGTGATGAAGATCATCCAGAAGATCCACATCCGGAACGGGAAGCGGAAGTACACGATGGCATAGGCCGACAGGATCGAGATCGCGATCTTGCCGAGCGCGATGACCAGCGCCATCACCAGCGAATTGAACAGCATCACGCCCACCGGCTCGCGGGTCGAGCCGGAGGTGCCGACAAAAATCGTTCGGGTGTAGGTCTCGAGGAAATGCCCACCCGGCAGCAGCGACATCTGGCCGTTGGCGATCGACGCGGCGTCCTGGGTCGAGGCGACGAACGCCAGATAGACCGGAAACGCCACCACGGCGATGCCGATCCACAGAATGAGATGCGCGACGAATCCGCGGATGCCCTTGCGCTCGACCATCAATAGGTCACCTTGCGTTCGACGTAGCGGAACTGGATCGCGGTCAGCCCTATCACGATCACCATCAGCAGCACCGATTGCGCCGCCGAGGAGCCGAGATTGCCGCCGAGCAGGCCGTCGAGATAGACCTTGTAAACAAGGGTCTCGGTGGATTTCGCCGGCCCCCCGCCGGTCATCGCGTCGATGATGCCGAAGGTGTCGAAGAACGCGTAGACGATGTTGACCACGATCAGGAAGAAGATGGTCGGCGTCAGCAGCGGAAAAGTCACGGTCCAGAACCGCCGCATCGGACCGGCGCCGTCGATCGCAGCGGCCTCCAGCACGCTCTTCGGGATCGACTGCAAGCCGGCGAGAAAGAACAGGAAGTTGTAGGAGATCTGCTTCCAGGCCGCGGCCAGCACCACCAGGATCACCGCGTGATTGCCGTTGAGCAGCGGATTCCAGTCGAGCCCCAGATTGCGCAGTCCTCGCGCGAGCACGCCGAGCGACGGATGCAGCATGAACATCCACAGCACCCCGGCGACCGCGGGCGCCACCGCATAGGGCCAGATCAACAGCGTGCGATACAGCCCCACCGCGCGCAACGGCTTGTCGGCCATCACTGCCAGCAGCAGCGCGAACGACAGCGAGGAGCCGGCGATCAGTGCGGAAAACGCGAAGGTGCGGACGATGGCGTTGAAATATCCCGGCTGCTGCAACAACTCGGTGTAGTTCTCGAACGCCACGAAAGTGGTCGACAACCCGAACGCGTCCTGCAGCAGGAACGATTGCCACACCGCCTGCAGCGCCGGCCAATAGAAGAACACCAGCACGATGCCGACCTGCGGGGCGATCAGCAGGAACGGCAGCGCGCGCGATTGGAAGACGGCCTGTTTCTGCATGGGCTACTTCCCCTCCCCCCGCTCTTGCGGCGGGGAGGGGTCAGGGGTGGGGGGAGCCACGGACGCGACGCTCAAGATGGTCTCGACAACGCCCTCGATATTTTCGAGCACCTCGTGATTCCAAAACCTCAGCACCCGATAACCCTGTGCATGCATGTAGTCGGTGCGGATGTGATCCGTCGCGCTCTCCGCATGCTGCCCGCCGTCAATCTCAACGACGAGCCGAATGGCGTGGCAGGCAAAATCCGCGAAGTAGGGGCCGATCGTGGCTTGTCGTCGGAAGTGGACCTCGCCGAGCGATACTTTGCGCAGCCGCTGCCAAAGCTTGCGCTCGGCGTCGGTCGGATTCCGCCGCAGGCTGCGGGCGCGGGTGACGCGGTGATCGATTGTACGAGACATCGGCGCCGTCCCCCCACCCCCGACCCCTCCCCGCCGCAAGAGCGGGGGGAGGGGAACTCCCTCCGCTCTCGAATGCATCGATGCTATCTCATCTGCTGACGTCGTTCATCTTTGAACAACTTACGGTCGCTTCCCTACTTGCTCACCGTGCGTTCGAACTGCCGCAGCATGGCGTTGCCGCGGGTCACTGCGGTGTCGAGCGCGTCCTTGGCGGTCTTCTTGCCGGCCAGCGCGGATTCGATTTCTTCCGCCCAGATGTCGCGCAGCTGCACCATGTTGCCGAGCCGCAGTCCGCGGGAGTTTTCGGTCGGCGGTTTGTTGGTCAATTCCCTGAGCGGCGTCTCCAGATACGGCGCGTTGACGTAAAAGCCTTCCTCCTGGGCCTTGGCGTAGGCCGCCTTGGTGATCGGCAGATAGCCAGAGGCCTTGTGGATCGCGACCTGACGGTCGGTGTCGGACAGGAAGCTGAGGAACTTGGCGACGCCCTTGTATTCCGCCGGCGACTTGCCGCCCATCACCCACAGCGAGGCGCCGCCGATGATCGAGTTCTGCGGCGCGCCTTGAACGTCCGGATAATACGGCATCGGCGCGTTGGTCCAATCGAACTTGGCGTTGCCTTTGACCTGGCCGAAGAAGCCCGAGGAACTCAGGAAGATCGGGCATTCGCCGGAGGTGAAACGGCCTTCTCCAGTGTTGGTGCGGCCGGAATAATCGTAGGTCTTGTCCTTCTGCAGCGCGATCAGCGTCTCCAGATGCTTGATCTGCAGCGGGCCGTTGAATTCGAGCTTGGTGTCGAAGCCGTCGAGGCCGTTGGCCCGGCTCGCCAGCGGCACGTTGTGCCAGGCCGACAATTGCTCGAGATTGGCCCAGGTCACCCAGGCGGTGGAGAAGCCGCAGGTGGCGTAGCCCGCCGCCTTCAATTTCTTGGCGTCTTCGAACACCTCCGGCCAGGTCTTCGGGATCTCGGCGATGTTGGCCTTCTTCAAGGCGTCCTTGTTGATCCACATCACCATCGAGGACGAGTTGAACGGGAACGACAGCATCTCACCCTTCGAGGTCGAGTAGTAGCCGGTGATCGCCGGCAGATAGGCCTGCGAGTCGAATTTCTCTCCGGCCTCCGCCATCAACTTGTAGACCGGCTTCACCGCCCCGGTCGCTGCCATCATGGTGGCGGTGCCGACCTCGAACACCTGGATGATATGCGGCGCGTTGCCGGCGCGGAACGCCGCGATGCCGGCGTTCATGGTGTCGGGATAGCTGCCCTTATAGGACGGCACCACCTTGTAGTCGGTCTGCGCGGCGTTGAACTCTTCGGCGAGCTTGACGATGACGTCGTTGTTGGCGCCGGTCATGGCGTGCCACCACTGGATCTCGGTCGCAGCAAGCGCAGGCGAAGCGAGTCCCAACGCAAGCGAAAGCGTCGCCGCCAGGCCGACATGTCGAAGTGCCATCAAAATCCTCCCGATAGGCCATCATCTCGTCGCGCGGTAACAGCGCCTGATGACATGCACATGACCGTGTCCGCGAGCGCAGCGTAGGGGGGAAGCGACGGCCGAGGGAAGCGATAAAAGAGACGGAACAGCAACTGCCGCGATGCGGTATCGAACGCGAGCGAGTTGCGGAACGCCGCTGCTCAGCGTTTCCTTTGCCGGTCGCACACGGCGCCGCTTGCAACCAACGCCCGGATTTCGTCTGACGAAAATCCGAACTCGCCGAGCACCTCGCCGGTGTGCTCGGCGAATGTCGGCGGCACGCGACGCAGCGATGCTTTGGTGCGCTCGAATCGGATCGGCGAAGCGACACCTTTGTACCAGTCCTTCTCGATCACATCGCCGCGGTAGGTCGCGTGCGCGCTGGTCAGCGCCTTGTCGATGGTCTGCACCGGGCCGGCCGGTAGGCCAGCCGCCAACAGCCGATCGCACAGCGGCTCGGCGTCGGCCTCGCTGAACACCGCGGCGAGTTCCGCACTCAACGCGTCGCGGTTGGCGATGCGGTCCTTGTTGCGGGCGAAGCGCGGATCGGTGCCGAGCTCGGGCTTGCCGATCTCCTTAGCTAGCTTGCGGAAGGTGGCGTCGTTGCCGACGCCGATGAAGATGTCGTCGGTGCGAGTCGGGAAGATCGCGTAGGGCACCAGGTTGGGGTGCTCGTTGCCGGTCAGCGCCGGCGGCCTGCCGTGCAGGAAATAATTCGCGGCGTGCGGATGCATGATGGCGAGGCCGGTCTCGAACAGCGTGGTTTCGACGAACTGGCCGCGGCCGGATTTCTGCCGCTCGGCCAGTGCCATCAGGATGCCGACCGTGGCATAGAGCCCGGTGGTGATGTCGACCAAAGGCACGCCGATCCGGGTCGGGCCGCTTTCTTTCGAGCCGGTGGCGGCGATCATGCCGGCCATCGATTGCACGATGGCGTCGTAGCCGGGATTGCCGCCGCGCGGGCCGTCGGCGCCGAAGCCGGAAATCCGGCAATGCACCAGCCGGGGAAATTGCGCGCTCAACACTTCGTTGCCGAGGCCCCATTTCTCCAGCGTGCCGGGCTTGAAATTCTCGATCACCACGTCGGCCTGGCCGAGCATCTTCAACAGCACCGCGCGGCCGCCGGGCGAGGCGAGGTCGAGCGAGATCGAGCGCTTGTTGCGGTTGGCGCCGATGAAATACGCCGCGTCCGCGTCGTGGAACGGAGGGCCCCATTCGCGGGTCTCGTCGCCGGCCGGCGGCTCGACCTTGATGACGTCGGCGCCGTGGTCGGCGAGGATCTGCGTGCAATAGGGGCCGCCGAGCACGCGCGACAGATCGATCACGCGCAGGCCGGTCATCGCACCGGGGGCAATGTCAGGAGGCATATGCGCTTTCTTGCGAAGCTATGAGGAAGAGTTCCGAAACTTATCCGTCAGAGCCGCTTCTTGGCAAATGCCCGGCCCGACGCCGACTTCAAATATTGCTCGAACGCGACGGCTTTGTCTTCGTCGCTGAACGCGATGTAAGTCTTGAGCCGCCAGGGCTTGAATTTGGAGGTATGGGGCACCTCGCCGGCATTGTGCTTGGCCAGCCGTGCGCGCAGATCGTCGGCGATGCCGACATAAAAATGTTCGGAGTCGAGGCTTTCGAGAATGTAGACGTACTTCATCGAACCCTGCCAAGGCGCGCGGAACGTCGGAGTGCTGATTGAAGTTGGAGTTTGGAAGATTGAAGCTGTGTCGATGAAATCGAGCGGCCCGGCTTCGCCCTGCGGGCTACGCCGCGGCAGCCTTCGCTTGCTTCGCCACGAGAGTTCGGCGTGGCTTGCCGAGCCGTAGCTTGCGAAGCAAGCGAAGGCTGGTGGAGCCAGGCGGGATCGAACCGCCGACCTCTTGCATGCCATGCAAGCGCTCTCCCAGCTGAGCTATGGCCCCTTAACCGTGCGCGGCGGTGGGATTCGTCCGCGCAGGCATTCGTTGATCACATTCCGGCGACGATCTCAAGTCTCCTCGTCACCAGAAACGTCACCAATGATATCGGTGACGTCTTCGTCGCCTTCTTCTTCGTCGGCGATGAAGGTGGAATCGTCGTCGTCATCGTCTTCGATGGTGTCGTCGATCTCGATATCGTCTTCGGATTCCGGCACCACGGCCTTGACCTTGCCGGTGTTCTCTTCGGCGTCGGCTTCTTCCAACGGCACCAATTCCTCGGCTTCGGCGGCTTCCGGCGCTTCGGCGGCAGCAGCCGCGGAGGCCGCGGCGGCGCGCGAGGCGGCGTCCGCACGGGTTCGCGGCGGCGGAATCGGCGCAATCGGAACGACCTCCCCGGTATAGGGCGAAATCACCGGGGTCTTATTGAGGTCGTAGAACTTTTTGCCGGTCGTCGGGCAAATACGCTTGGTGCCGAGGTCGGATTTGGCCACTTGTGCAATCCTGGGAATTCTTGAAAAACGGTGCTTCACTTGGCTAGTTGCCACGCTGCTGTCAATAGCGCTCTGCACGGGGCGGCGGCAACGTGATGCGCGCAAGCCGTTCGCATCCGGCCGCGCCGGCGCAGAGGAACACAATCTTGACCCATTCAGCTCACCCCTCCGGCCAGCCGAGCCCACTTCAAGCGCGCAAGTCCGCGTCCCTGACCGGCCGGGTGCGGGTGCCGGGCGACAAATCGATCTCGCATCGGGCGCTGATTCTCGGCGCGCTGGCGGTCGGCGAAACCCGGATCAGCGGGCTGCTCGAGGGCGAGGACGTGCTCAACACCGCCAAAGCGATGCGGGCGCTCGGCGCTAGCGTCGAGCGCACCGGCGATTTTGCCTGGCGGATCCACGGCGTCGGCGTCGGCGGTTTCGCGCAGCCGGCCGCGGCGCTCGATTTCGGCAATTCCGGCACCGGCTGCCGGCTGGTGATGGGCGCGGTCGCCGGCTGTCCGATCACCGCCACCTTCGACGGCGACGCCTCGCTGCGCTCGCGGCCGATGCGGCGGATCGTCGATCCATTGGAACTGATGGGCGCACGGGTCATCGACAGCCGCGAGGGCGGCCGGCTGCCGCTGACCCTGCAGGGCGCCCGCGATCCGCTGCCGATCCTCTACCGCACCCCGGTGGCCTCGGCGCAGATCAAGTCCGCGGTGCTGCTGGCGGGGCTGGCGGCGCCCGGAATCACCACGGTGATCGAGCAGGAGGCCAGCCGCGACCACACCGAACTGATGCTGAGCCATTTCGGCGCGCAGATCGTCAGCGAGCCCGAAGGCGCGCACGGCCGCAAGATCTCGCTGACCGGGCAGCCCGAGCTGCGCGGGGCGCCGGTGGTGGTGCCGGCCGACCCGTCCTCGGCGGCGTTTCCGATCGTGGCGGCACTGATCGTGCCGGGCTCCGACATCGTGCTGACCGAGGTGATGACCAATCCGCTGCGCACCGGGCTGTTCAAGACCTTGCGCGAAATGGGCGGCTCGATCGAGGAGAGCGAGGTGCGCGGCGACGCCGGCGAGCCGATGGCCCAGTTCCGGGTGCGCGCCTCGCAGCTCAAGGGCGTCGAAGTTCCGCCGGAGCGGGCGCCGTCGATGATTGACGAATATCTGGTGCTGGCGGTGGCCGCCGCCTTCGCCGAGGGCACCACGCGGATGCGGGGCTTGAAGGAATTGCGGGTCAAGGAGAGCGACCGGCTGGAAGCCACCGCGGCGATGCTGCGGCTCAACGGCGTTTCGGTCGAGATCGACGGCGACGATCTGATCGTCGAGGGCCGCGGCCACGTGCCGGGCGGCGGGCTCGTTGCCACCGAAATGGATCACCGCATCGCGATGTCGGCGCTGGTGATGGGGCTCGCCGCCGACCAGCCGGTGACCATCGACGATACCGGCTTCATCGCGACGTCCTTCCCGGACTTCATCCCGATGATGCGCCGGCTCGGCGCGGAGTTCGGCTGAACACGGACTGTTGGTCGCGTGCCCCGGATGCAGTGCACCGCGCCGCCCTTGCGGCGTGGTGCGCTGCAGATCCGGGGCCGTTACGGACCGCAGCGTTTGGAATGGTCCCGGCTCGCGTCGCAGCGCTTGCGCGCTGCTCCGCGTCCGGGACACGAGCTCACGCCGCCTCGATCGGCGCCCGGCCGGCGAGCGTGTCGGCGTCGCGTTGCACCGCGGTCAGCGCCGCTTCGAGCTGCTGGCTGATCACGGCGCGATCGGCGTCGGCGTCCACCGTGATCGGCGCGCCCCAGCGCACCACGATCTTCGAGAACGGCTTCGGCAGGAATAGCCGGTCCCAGCTCTTGAACACCACCGCGCGCTGCGGGCTGATCGACACCGGCAGGATCGGCAGCCCGGTCAGCCGGGCGAGATCGAGAACGCCCTCGTTGACGTGCATCCGCGGTCCGCGCGGCCCGTCCGGGGTGACGAACAGGCAATGGCCGTCGCGGCCGAACCGCATCAATTCGCGCACCGCGCGCATGCCGCCCTTGGAGCTCGATCCGGTGACGGTCTGGATTCCGAAGATCGCGCCGATCTTCGAGATGATGCGGCCGTCGCGGTGGCCGCTGATCAGCGCCTTCAGCGCCTTGTCTTCCATGCACAGCATCGGCAGCATGATCAGCCGGCCGTGCCACATCGCCATGATGTAGGGCCCCGGAACCGGCGGCCGCGGCCGGTCGAATTTGGCCGTCCAGGTCACGATCTGAAAATACGCCGCCAGCGGATAGCTGATGGAGGTCTGGAACGCATCCGAGCGCAGGATGCGTTTGATGAAAGCGGGCGTGGCCATCGGAAAACGTCACCGGGATCATTGCGGCGCAAGCGGCGGCGCGGACGGCCGCCCGCGCTGCGGGTCTTGGGAGGCCGGCTTATACGTGCCGACCGGCCGCTTGCAAACGACCACGCGCGAATGCGGCGGCTTGAAACTTGCCCGCCGGCGGTGTTGAAGGTGCCCGGTTCGGTCGCCCGCGCCCCGCAATGGGCGCCGCTGGGCGCAGGAAAGCAGGATCAGGATGATTATCGCCATCGACGGACCGGCCGCCTCCGGCAAGGGCACGCTCGGCAAGCGGCTCGCGGCGCATTACGGCTACCGTCATTTAGATACCGGCGTGATCTACCGTGCGGTCGCCAAGGCGCTGCTGGACCAGGGTGCCGAGCTGACCGACGAGACGCGCGCGGTCGCTGCGGCCGAAGCGCTCGATCCGGACACCTTCGCCGATCCGGCTTTGAAATCGCAAACCGTCGGCGAGGCCGCCTCGGTGGTGTCGGCGTTGCCGCGCGTCCGCGCCGCGCTGCTCAACTTTCAGCGCCAGTTCGCGGCCCACCCGCCCGGCGCGGTGCTGGACGGCCGCGACATCGGAACCGTGATCTGCCCGGAGGCCGACGTGAAGATCTTCGTGGTCGCCGATGCGAGTGTCCGCGCGCATCGGCGCACGCTGGAAGCGCTGGCGCGCGGCGAGCCCGCCGATGAGGCGCAGGTGCTGGCAGATATTCTCAAACGCGACGAACGCGACAAGAGCCGCGCGGCGGCGCCGCTAAAAGCCGCAGACGATGCGCACTTGCTCGATAACTCGCATTTGGATATAGAAAGCGGCGTCCGGGCCGCCATCGACATTGTCGAGGCCGTTCGAGCGGGCCGGCAGCGGGTCTGAGATTTCTCGGAAGTGGGATACTCAGGCGAAACCGTTGCCGTCATTGGAGGAAAGCCCGCTCCAGGTCGCGTGTGTGGTGTTGAACTGATAGGATCACGACCTTAGATTTTCGAGGTCGGTCTACCGTGTTCAGGCCCCGGATCGCCTACTGGAATTTCTAACAACCACCGTATCGATCGTGCAGGCATGCTGCCGGCCCGCTTAGCCCATTCAGCAAGCGGTCGCCAAAGGGCGCGGACCTTTGGCACTTCACGCCCGATACGCCCTCAACCGATAAGCCGGCGACACCCGCATCTGGAGAACAAATGGCTTCGACTGCTTCCTATAATCCTTCCCGCGACGATTTTGCCGCGATGCTCGACGAGTCTTTCGCCGGCGGCAATCTGCAGGAAAGCTCTGTCATCAAGGGCATTGTTGTTGCGATCGAGAAGGACATGGCCGTCATCGACGTCGGCCTGAAGACCGAAGGCCGCGTGGCGCTGCGCGAATTCGCCGGCCCCGGCAAAGAAAGCGAACTCAAGGTCGGCGACACCGTCGAAGTGTTCCTCGACCGCATCGAGAATGCGCTCGGCGAAGCCGTGCTGTCGCGCGACAAGGCGCGCCGCGAGGAAAGCTGGGGCAAGCTCGAGAAGGCCTTCAACAATAACGAGAAGGTCCACGGCGTCATCTTCAACCAGGTCAAGGGCGGCTTCACCGTCGATCTCGACGGCGCGGTGGCGTTCCTGCCCCGCTCGCAGGTCGACATCCGGCCGATCCGCGACGTCGCGCCGTTGATGAACAACTCGCAGCCGTTCCAGATCCTCAAGATGGACCGCCGCCGCGGCAACATCGTGGTGTCGCGCCGCACGGTTCTCGAAGAGACCCGCGCCGAGCAGCGCCAGGAACTGGTGCAGAACCTCGAAGAAGGTCAGGTGATCGACGGCGTGGTCAAGAACATCACCGATTACGGTGCGTTCGTCGACCTCGGCGGCATCGACGGCCTGCTGCATGTGACCGATATCGCCTGGCGCCGGGTCAATCACCCGACCGAAGTGCTCACCATCGGCCAGACCGTCAAGGTCAAGATCATCAAGATCAACCACGAGACCCACCGCATTTCGCTCGGCATGAAGCAGCTGCTGGACGATCCGTGGCAGGGCATCGAGGCGAAGTACCCGCTGAACGCGCGCTTCACCGGCCGCGTCACCAACATCACCGACTACGGCGCCTTCGTCGAACTGGAGCCGGGCATCGAAGGCCTGATCCACGTCTCGGAAATGTCGTGGACCAAGAAGAACATGCACCCCGGCAAGATCGTCTCCACCTCGCAGGAAGTCGAAGTGCAGGTGCTCGAGGTCGATTCGGTGAAGCGCCGGATTTCGCTCGGTCTGAAGCAGACCATGCGCAATCCGTGGGAAGTGTTCGTCGAGAAGTACCCGGTCGGTTCCACCGTCGAAGGCGAAGTCAAGAACAAGACCGAGTTCGGTCTGTTCCTGGGTCTCGACGGCGAAGTCGACGGCATGGTGCATCTGTCGGACCTCGACTGGAAGCAGCCGGGCGAGCAGGTCATCGACAACTTCAAGAAGGGCGACGTCGTCAAGGCGATCGTGCTCGATGTCGATGTCGAGAAGGAGCGCATCTCGCTCGGCGTCAAGCAGCTCGAAGGCGACCCCTTCGCCGAGCCGGGCGACGTCAAGAAGGGCGCGATCGTGACCTGCGAAATCATGGACGTGAAGGAATCGGGCATCGACGTGCAGATCGTCGGCACCGACTTCAACACCTTCATCAAGCGCTCGGAGCTCGCGCGTGAGCGTTCCGATCAGCGCGCCGAACGCTTTGCGGTCGGTGAGAAGGTCGACGCCCGGGTGATCCAGTTCGACAAGAAGGCCCGCAAGGTCCAGGTGTCGATCAAGGCGCTCGAAGTCGCCGAAGAGAAGGAAGCCATCGCGCAATACGGGTCTTCGGATTCGGGAGCGACGCTGGGCGACATTCTCGGCACCGCGCTGAAGCAGCGCGACAAATAAGCTTCGACAGCGTCGGAGTTGGAATTGGGGCCCCGGGAAACCGGGGCCTTTTTTCGTTGGGGCACGCGGTAGGGTGGGCAAAGGCGCTGTTGCGCCGTGCCCACCAGGACCGTCCGCGCAGCTTGCGGTGGGCACGCGATTGCTGTCGCTCTTCGAGCGACGGCAATCGCTTTGCCCACCCTACGGCTCTACGACTCAAAGATCACCGTGCCCCGGACAAAGCGCGGCACGCCGCCCTTGCGGCGTGATGCGCTGCAGAGCCGGGGCCGTTACGGAACGCAGCGTTCCGTAACGGTCCCGGTTCTGCGGAGCAGCGCTGCGCGCTGCACCGCGCCCGGGACAACAGGCCTGGCGACGGGCCCGCACCTTGTTTTCTTCATATTGGGTTGCAATTGATGTAATCGGGATACGATTGATCAACACTCCCGATAGAAAACCGTGACGATCGTTGCTGGAGAAGTCCGATGTCGTTTGATTCCGATGTGATCGTCGATCGCCGCAGGATGCGCCGCAAGCTGACCTTCTGGCGCGTCGCGGCGGCGCTGGTGGCGATCGCCGCGGTGATCGCGGTCGGCTCCGCCACGGTGCCCTCGGGTCCGTTGGCGGGGACCTCCGGGGCGATCGCCCGCGTCAAGATCGACGGACTGATCCGCAGCGATGCCGATCGTGTCGAGGCGCTGGAGCGGCTGGAAAAATCCGCCGCGGCCGCGGTGGTCGTGCACATCAACTCGCCGGGCGGCACCACCGCCGGCTCCGAGCAGCTTTACGACGCGCTGGTGCGGCTCAAGGCCAAGAAACCGCTGGTGGTGGTGATCGAGGGCCTGGCGGCCTCCGGCGGCTATATCGCGGCGATCGCCTCGGATCATATCGTGGCGCAGCAGAGTTCGCTGGTCGGCTCGATCGGCGTGCTGTTTCAGTTTCCCAACTTCACCGAATTGATGAAGACCGTCGGCGTCAAGGTCG
Organism: Rhodopseudomonas palustris BisB18; assembly: GCF_000013745.1. Classification (GTDB taxonomy): domain Bacteria; phylum Pseudomonadota; class Alphaproteobacteria; order Rhizobiales; family Xanthobacteraceae; genus Rhodopseudomonas_A; species Rhodopseudomonas_A palustris_F. The sequence continues at coordinate 428,982 of NC_007925.1, read as the reverse complement.
AGGAAGTGAAGTCGTCGCCGCTGAAGGCCGCGCCGAACGGCTTCGAGCCGACCAGTCCGGAAGCCCGCGCCGCGCTGGAATCGCTGGTGAAGGATTCCTACGCCTGGTTCCGCGGCCTGGTGAAGAGTCGCCGCGGCATGGACGATCAGTTGCTGGAGAAAGTCGCCGACGGCCGGGTGTTCACCGGGCGCCAAGCGGTCGATCTGAAGCTGATCGATCAACTCGGCGACGAGAAGACTGCGATCGCCTGGCTGGTCGCGGAAAAGAAGGTCAAAGCCGATCTGCCGGTTCGCGACTACAAGTTGACACCGCGGTTCGGCGATCTGACGTTCCTGCGGGCCGCCACCTCGATCACGCTCGACGCGCTGGGCTTGAATGCGGTGGCCCGGCAGATCGAACGCGCCGGCGTGGTGCAATCGGTCGAGCAGCTCGGGTTGGACGGCATGCTGGCGCTGTGGCGACCAGCGGGATCGAACTGAGTTGTGGTGCGACTGCGCGCCCGCTCGATACGCGAAGCGACGTCAGGGGTGCCGCGATGCCGTTTTCGGCGGCGACCTGGTGATTTCAACGCCCTCTGAATTCATTTAGCGTCTTGACAGTCCAAGGCATTTTCACAGAAATGGCGATCCGCACCCACGGGCCCCAGTCTCGATGATCAAATCCGAACTCGTTCAGCGTATCGCCGAGCACAACCCGCACCTTTATCAGCGGGACGTCGAGAATATCGTCAACGCTATCCTCGACGAGATCGTGGCGGCGCTGGCGCGCGGCGACCGCGTCGAGCTTCGTGGTTTCGGCGCATTTTCGGTCAAGCATCGGCCGGCGCGCGCCGGGCGCAATCCGCGCACCGGCGCCCACGTGCCGGTTGACCAGAAGAGCGTGCCGTTTTTCAAGACCGGCAAAGAAATGCGCGAACGGTTGAACCGTGACACCGGAGCGCCAGACAGCGGCGCGTAGCTTAGATCGGCGGCCTTCAAGGCGAGAGAGACCATGCAGAAATTCTTGACGGCCTTGGTTCTGATTCCGCTCGGACTGATCCTCTTCGTGTTCGCGGTCGCCAACCGCCAACTGGTCACGGTGTCGCTGGATCCGTTTGCCGGCAACGACCCCGAACTCGCGGTGACCATGCCGTTGTTCGTTCTCCTGATCGCGGTGGCGATCCTCGGCGTCATCGCCGGCAGCTCGGTGACCTGGCTGCGCCAGCGGCGTTGGCGCAAAGCTGCGCGCCGGCATCAGGCCGAGGCGATCGAGGCGCGGGCGCAGCTGACCGAATTGCGCGCCAGCGTCGTGACCCAGCCGGCGGCGGAGGCCCCGCGGGCGCCCCGGCTGTTGCAGCTCGGTTCCGCCAATAGTGCGCGAGACAAGCAGAGCGCGACGTTGTAACACCGGCCTTTCGGACCGAGCGCCTTGCTTTTCGGCCAACCCGTGCTGCGAGACCATGCCCCTTGTCGTCAAAATTTGCGGCCTGTCCACCCGCGCGACGCTCGACGCGGCGCTGGCGGCCGGCGCCGACATGGTCGGCTTCGTGGTCTTCCCGGCCTCGCCGCGGCATGTCGACCTCGCGCTCGCGCGCCAACTTGGTGACGCCACCGGCGATCGCGCCGCCAAGGTCGCGCTGACCGTCGATGCTGACGACGCGCTGCTGGAAAGCGTGATCGAGACGCTGCGGCCGGACATTCTGCAGCTGCACGGTCATGAATCGGCGGCTCGGGTCGCCGAGATCCGCCGCACGTTCGGGCTGCCGGTGATGAAAGTGCTGGGGGTGGCCAGCGCCGCGGACCTTGCGCCGTTGCCGGACTACGCGGCGGTGGCCGACCGCATCCTGTTCGATGCGCGGGCGCCGAAGGGCGCCAGCCGTCCGGGCGGGCTCGGCGCGGTGTTCGACTGGCAATTGCTACGCGATCTCGATCTGGCGCTGCCGTTCATGGTGTCGGGCGGCCTCACCGCCGACAATGTCGCCGAGGCGGTGCGGATCACCGGCGCCGGCGGCGTCGATATTTCTTCCGGCGTCGAAACCGCCCCCGGCGTCAAGGATCCAGATTTGATCCGCGCCTTCATTCGCGCCGCGCGCGCCTCGCAAGAGTTGATGATTTGATGACTACGCAGCTGCCAAATTCGTTTCGCTCCGGCCCCGACGAGCGCGGGCATTTCGGCATCTTCGGCGGACGCTTCGTCGCCGAAACCTTGATGCCGCTGATCCTCGATCTGGAAAAAGCCTATGCCGGCGCCAAGGCCGACCCTTCGTTTCAGCGCGAGATGGACGGCTATCTGAAGGATTATGTCGGCCGGCCGTCGCCGCTGTATTTCGCCGAGCGTCTCACCGACCACCTCGGCGGCGCGAAAATCTACTTTAAGCGCGAGGAGCTCAACCACACCGGCTCGCACAAGGTCAACAACGTGCTCGGCCAGATCATGGTGGCGCGGCGGATGGGCAAGAAGCGCATCATCGCCGAAACCGGCGCCGGCCAGCACGGCGTCGCCACCGCGACGCTGTGCGCGCGGTTCGGGCTGGAATGCATCGTCTTCATGGGTGCGGTCGACGTCGAGCGGCAGCAGCCCAATGTGATCCGGATGCAGATGCTCGGCGCCAAGGTGGTCCCGGTGCAGTCCGGCGCCCGCACGCTGAAGGACGCGATGAACGAGGCGCTGCGCGACTGGGTCACCAACGTCAGCGACACGTTCTACTGCATCGGCACCGCCGCCGGGCCGCATCCCTATCCGATGATGGTGCGCGACTTCCAGTCGATCATCGGCACCGAGACCAAGACGCAGATGCAGGCCGCCGAAGGCCGGCTGCCGGATTCGCTGGTCGCCTGCATCGGCGGCGGCTCCAATGCGCTGGGGCTGTTTCATCCGTTCCTGGACGATCCCACGGTCGAGATCTTCGGCGTCGAAGCCGCGGGCCATGGTCTCACGCAATTGCACGCCGCATCGATCGCCGGCGGCCGCCCCGGCGTGCTGCACGGCAACCGCACTTATCTCCTGATGGACGACGACGGCCAAATCCAGGAAGGCCATTCGATCTCCGCCGGGCTCGATTATCCCGGCATCGGCCCGGAGCATTCCTGGCTGCACGAGACCGGCCGCGTCACTTACCTCAGCGCCACCGACGACGAGGCGCTGGCGGCGTTCCAATTGCTGTCGCGGCTCGAAGGCATCATCCCGGCGCTGGAGCCGGCGCACGCCATCGCCAAGGTGCTCGAACTCGCACCGCAGCGGCCGAAGGACCACCTGATGGTGATCAACCTCTCCGGCCGCGGCGACAAGGACATCCCGCAAGTGGCTGAGATTTTGCGGGGGCAGAAGTGATGACTCGAATCGACACCCGTTTCGCCGAACTGAACAAGCAGGGCCGCGCCGCCTTCGTCACCTTCCTGATGGCGGGCGATCCCGATCTCGACACCTCGCTCGAGCTGATCAAGGCGCTGCCGAAGGCCGGCGCCGACATCATCGAAATCGGCATGCCGTTCACCGATCCGATGGCGGACGGCCCGGCGATCCAGGCCGCCGGCTTGCGCGCGCTGAAGGCCGGCACCACGCTGAAGAAGACGCTGGCTCTGGTGCAGGCGTTCCGCCGCGACGATAACGCCACGCCCGTGGTGCTGATGGGCTACTACAATCCGATCTACATCTACGGCGTCGACAAATTTCTGGTCGATGCCAAAGCGGCCGGCGTCGACGGCTTGATCATCGTCGACCTGCCGCCGGAGGAAGACTCCGAATTGTGCCTGCCGGCGATGCAGGCGGGGTTGAATTTCATTCGGCTGGCGACGCCCACCACCGACGACAAGCGGCTGCCGGCGGTGCTGGCGAACACCTCGGGCTTTGTCTATTACGTCTCGATCACCGGCATCACCGGCTCGGGCAGCGCGGATTCCGCGGTGGTGGGCCAGGCTGTACAAAGGATCAAGCGCCACACCAAGCTGCCGGTCTGCGTCGGCTTCGGCATCCGCACCCCGGAGGGCGCCCGCGACATCGCCCGCCACGCCAACGGCGCGGTGGTCGGCTCGGCGCTGGTCGATGTGCTGGCCAAAAGCCTGGACAAGGACGGCCGGGCCACCGCCGGGACGGTCGGCGCCGTCGCCGCACTGGTCGGCTCGCTGGCCGAGGGCGTCCATGCGGCGCAGCAGGCGGCCGAATAGCCACAATTGCGTCGGACCAAGGGTCCACCAAGGTGCGGGTTGCCGGGCGCGGCCCGGCCCGCCATATAGACAGCGCGCCATCCGCGACCGGAGGCGCCTCCCGGATAGCAGCGACGCCCGGACACAAGCGACGCGGAGTGCATCATGAATTGGCTGACCAACGTCGTTCGCCCCAAGATCCGCAACATCCTGCGTCGCGAGACCCCGGAGAACCTGTGGATCAAATGTCCGGATTCCGGCCACCTGGTGTTCTACAAGGACGTCGAAGCCAACCAGTTCGTGATCCCCGGCTCCAACTACCACATGCGCATGGGGGCTGCGGCGCGGCTGAAATCGATTTTCGACAATGAGACCTGGTACGACATCGCGCTGCCCGAGGTCACGCCCGATCCTTTGAAATTCCGCGACGAACGCAAATACGTCGACCGCATCAAGGACGCCCGCGCCAAGACCGGCATGAACGACGCCATCAAGGTCGGTTACGGCAAGCTCGAAGGCGGCGCCGTCGTGGTCGCGGTGCAGGATTTCGACTTCATGGGCGGATCGCTCGGCATGGCCGCCGGCGAGGCGATCGTGCGCGGCATCGAGCTTGCGGTCGAGAAGCAATCGCCGTTCATCCTGTTCGCGGCCTCCGGCGGCGCGCGGATGCAGGAAGGCATCCTGTCGCTGATGCAGATGCCGCGCACCACGGTCGGCGTGCAGATGCTGCGCGACGCCAAGCTGCCCTACATCGTGGTGCTGACCAATCCGACCACCGGCGGCGTCACCGCGTCCTACGCCATGCTGGGCGACGTGCAGATCGCCGAGCCCGGCGCGCTGATCGGCTTTGCCGGCGCCCGGGTAATCGAGCAGACGATTCGCGAGAAACTCCCGGAAGGTTTCCAGCGCGCCGAATATCTCAAAGAGCACGGCATGATCGACATGGTGGTGCACCGCCACGATTTGAAGGCAACGCTGGCGCGGCTGTGCCGGCTGCTGACCAAAGCTCCGATGCCCGAAGTCATCGTGGAGTCTGAGCCCGAACCGGAGCCGGAGCCGGTGGTGGCCGAAATCATTCCGCCCACGTCCGATCTGCCGGTCTCGGCGCCTGCGCCGGCCCCCGTTGCCGCGCAAACGCCGGCGCCCGCCGCGCCCTCGGCGTGAGCGAAGGCGGCGCCGCACCATTGACGCCGCTGGCCGAGGTGCGGGCGCGGCTGGCCAAGCTGCATCCCCAGCGCATCGATCTAGACCTCGAACGGATGCAGCGGCTCTTGCAGCGGCTGGATCGCCCGGAGCGCAGCCTGCCGCCGGTGATCCATGTCGCCGGCACCAACGGCAAAGGCTCGACGCTGGCTTATCTGCGGGCGATTCTGGAAGCCGCGGGCCTGCGCGTTCACGCCTACACCTCGCCCTGGCTGGTGCGGCCCAATGAGAGCATCCGGCTCGGACGCGTCGGCGGCGGCGTGCTGGTCGGCGACGACGAACTGATCGCCGTGCTCAGCCACTGCGAACGGCTCAATGCCGGGGCGCCCATCACGCTGTTCGAGATCGAAACCGCGGCGGCGTTGCAGCTGTGCGCGCAGCACCCGGCCGATGTGTTGCTGCTGGAAGTCGGGCTCGGCGGCCGGCTCGACGCCACCAATGTGATCGAGCGGCCGCTCGCCAGCGTGATCGCGCCGATCGGCATCGACCACACCGAATTTCTCGGAGAGACACTGGCGGCGATCGCTGCCGAAAAGGCCGGCATCATCAAGCGCGACAGCCCGGTGATCTGCGCCGAGCAGCCGGACCAAGCGATGGCGGTGATCGAAGCCGAGGCGCGGCGGCTGCACGCGCCGCTGCACGCCGCAGGGCAGCACTGGCATGTCGGCATCGAGCGCGGCCGGCTGGTCTATCAGGACGATCGCGGGTTGTTGGACCTCGCCGCGCCAAAACTGTTCGGCCGGCACCAGTTCGACAATGCCGGGCTGGCGATCGCCACGCTACGGGCGATCGCGACGTTGCGGATCGACCACGCCGCCTATGAGGCCGGCGTCGCCGGCGCCGAATGGCCTGCGCGGATGCAGCGGCTGACGGCGGGCGCTTTGGTCGATGCCGCGCCGCAGGGCAGCGAGCTCTGGCTCGACGGCGGCCACAACGCCGATGGCGGCCGGGTCGCGGCGGCGGCGCTCGGCGACCTTGAGGAGCGGGTGTCGCGGCCCCTGGTGGTGATCGCCGGAATGATGGCCAACAAGGACGCCGAGGCATTTCTCGGCAATTTCGCAGGCCTCACCCGCCACATCATCGCGGTGCCGATCCCGAGCCGCGAGGGCGCGATGGCGCCTGCGATGCTCGCCGACGCCGCGCGAAAACTTGGGCTGCGGGTCGAGATCGCGGCCAGCGTCGAGGCGGCGCTGGCGTCGCTGCGGCGGCTCGCCTACGAGGTGCCGCCGCGGATTCTGATCGCCGGCTCGCTGTATCTCGCCGGCGAGGTACTGGCGCGGAACGGCACGCCGCCGAGGTGATATCAGCTCATCCTGTGTCCCGGACAAGGTGCGGCACGAAACGCCGCGCCGCCGATCCGGGACCGTTCGAGATGCTGCCGTCGTAACGGCCCCGGCTCTGCGGCGCACCACGCCGCAAGCGCGGCGTAGTGCACCGCGTCCGGGGCACGACGACCGCGAAGTCGATACCTGAGGTCGCCGAACAAGGCCCCCAACGAAAACGGCCCGCTCTGGCGGGCCGTCGCAACCAATCAAAATCAGCGCCGGCTCACACCGCGGCGGAGATCCACTGATGCAGCTTCTGCTTCGGCGCGGCGCCGACCTGGCGCGAGGCCATCTCGCCGCCCTTGAAGATCAGCAGCGTCGGGATCGACATCACGCTGTACTTCGACGCGGTCTGCGGATTCTCGTCGACATTGAGCTTGACGATCTTGACCTTCTCGCCGAGCGCGCTGGAAATTTCGTCCAGCGCCGGCGCGATCATGCGGCAGGGACCGCACCATTCCGCCCAGAAATCCACCACGACCGGACCCGTTGCATTGAGCACTTCGGATTCGAAATCGGCGTCTGAAACCTTGCCAACGGCCATGGAGTACCTCGTTTGAATGTTGGAGAGGCGCGTCGGGAATCGCGCCGGTAAGATGTCTTGCAAGGTAAGAACGCGTCCAAGCCCGGTCAAGCACGCTCACGCGGACATGATGGCTGCCAGCCCTGCGTCCAGCGCGTTGTCGGAAATCTCCATGATTTCAGCGACTTCGCTCCATATCAGGGCGGCCCGGAGCGTCCGGCCGGGGTATAGGTTGGCGAGCACCGCGCGATACAGCGCGAGCTGCCGCAGATATCCCGAAGGGATCTCGGCCAGCGCGCGGGGCGGCGCCTGATTGGTCTTGAAATCCACCAGCAGCACCTCGCTCGGCGTCACCAGCAGCCGGTCGATCTGGCCCGACACCAGCACCGTGTCGCCCCCGAGGCGAGTCAGCCGGCCGGCGATCGGCACTTCGGCGCGGCTGCCGGGGCCGAACAAGGCGGCGAGCCGCGGATCGTCGATCAGCGCCAACACCGAAACGGCCAGCGCGGCGCGGTCCGGCTCGGTCCAGACCGGATCCTTGGCGTTGCGCGCCAGATAGCGCGCCGCGGCGGCGGCGCGGCGCTCGCGCGGCAGCTCCGGCAACGACTGCAGCAGCCGATGCACCAATTGGCCGCGCTGCCGCGCCTGGGCGCGCGGGGCGCTGCTGTCCTCGGCGCGGCTGCGGCGGCTGTCGGCATCGTCGGAGGGCCGCAACACCCGCTCGGCGAGAGGCGTCGGCGCGGCGGGTTGGTTCAGCCAGGCCGGCAGCGGTTGCGGCGCCGGCGCCGCCACGCGCGGGGGCGCTGCGGCCTGGTCCTGTTCGGGGACAAGATCTTCTTGGCGGCAATAGCGCTTCACCACGCCGTCCGGCGGCGGCACGGTCTGCATCGCCAGGCCGGAGCCTTCGAGGCCCTTGCAGATCAGGTCGTACCACGACAGCGGTCGTACCTCGGCGCGGTTGCCGGGCTGGCAGCCGCCGACGATCAGCCGGTCGGCGGCGCGCGTCATCGCCACGTACAGCAGCCTGCGATATTCGTCCTCGGTCTCGGCGATCATCGCCGCGCGGGCGTTCGCCACCACCGGCGGATCGTCGGCCTTCTTGCCGGCCCACACCGCGACGCTCGGCCCGCTCAGTGCGGCATTGCCCTGCGGCAGATGCACCAGATTGAGCCGCTGGGTGTCGGCCGGCGACGAGGTGGTGTCGACCAGGAACACCACCGGCGCCTCCAGCCCCTTGGCGCCATGCACCGTCATCACCCGGACTTCGTCGCGGGAAATTTCCATGTCGCGCTTCACCTCGGTGTCGGCGGCGCGCAGCCAGGCCATGAAGCCCTGCAGCGAGGCCGGCGCCTTGCGCTCATAGCCGAGCGCCAGTTCGAGGAATTCGTCGAGCGCGTCGGTGGCCTCATGGCCGAGCCGGCGCAAGATCCGCGCGCGGCCGCCGTCGCCGCCGAGCAGCCAGGCGTAGAACGCGAACGGGGTGTCCGCGCGGGCGCGCTTCTCGCAGTCTTGCAGCCGCCGATGTGCGGTGTTGAATTTGCCGTCCTCGGCGGCGTGCGCCGCCAAGGCGTCGCGCAGGCTACCCTTGCGTTGCCAGGCGAGCTTGAACAGGTCGTCGTCGTCGAGCCCGAACAACGGGCTCTTCAGCGCCACCGCCAGCGCCAGATCGTCCTGCGGCAGCAATAGCGCATCGGCGAGATTCATCAGGTCGATGATGGCGATGTGCTCGGTCAGCTTCAGCCGGTCGGCGCCGGCCACCGGAATGCCGCCGCGCTTCAAGGCCTGGATGATGGCGTCGAACGCCTTGCCGCGCCGCCGCACCAGGATCAGCACGTCACCATAGCGCAACGCGCGGCGATCGCCTTTCGGCCCGGTCAGCGTGCCGTTGCCGATCAACTCGGCGATCTCGGCCTGCACCCGCTGCGATAGCTTCACCTCGGGGCTGGTCTCCGGCAGCGCGTCGAACGGCGCGCGCCAGCCTTCGAGATCCTGGCGTTCGTCGGGCTGCTGCAGCTCCCACAGATCGATCAGGCTGGGGCCGGCATCGGCCAGCGATTCGTGGATCGGGTAGGTGGTGTCGGCGTGGATGCTGCGATAGATCGCCTGGTCGCGAAACACGTGGTCGACCGATTGCAGGATCGCGGCGCCCGAGCGGAACGAGTAGTTGAAGCTGATCGGATCGAATTTCAGCTCGGCGTTGCGGAAGCGGGTCTGCAGCGCGCTGCGGCGCAGGGCGAATTCGCGCGGCGAGGCGCCCTGGAACGAGAAGATCGACTGCTTCTCGTCGCCGACCGCGAAGATGGTGCGCTTGACGTCGCGCGCGCCGACACCGGCGGTGAATTCGGCGATCAAATGGTCGACGATGTCCCATTGCCGCGGGCTGGTGTCCTGCGCCTCGTCGATCAGCACGTGGTCGACGCCGCGGTCGAGCTTGTAGTGCACCCAGCCCGACGAGATGCGGTTCAGCATGTCGAGCGTCTTGTCGATCAGGTCGTCGTAGTCGAGCAGCCCGCGATCCTGCTTCTGCCGGGCGTAGTCGGCGGCGACGTCGCTGGCGATCACCAGCAAGGCTTGGGTGCGCTCGCGCAGCGCCAGCGCCCGGCGCCGCTCCAACAGCGGTCCGATCCGCTCGCATTCGCGCTTCATCGCCGCGACCAGGTCGGGCCGCGCGTCGGTGATCTTCTTGGTGGCGAGCGTCTTGCGCGGGGTGAAATCCTTGGTCAGGAAGATTTGCAGATAGCGCGCGATCTGATCGTTGCCGGTGAGCGTCGCGGCCTGCCGCAGCCGCTCGGCCTGATCGCCGTCGGTCTTGCTGCCGCCCTCGAGAATCGACGCGGCCTTTTCCCAGCGCGCCCGCGGCAGGTTCGGCCCGTCGACGATTTCCTGATCGACCGCGGCGCAGCTGTCGTCGGGGGCGACGCCGAGCGCCGCGGAAAGCTGCGCCATCGCAGCCTCGGTGGAGCCGGCGCGCGCGATCCAGGCCATGAACTTGTCGCGGCTGAAGCAGGCGTCGCGCACCACGTCGCGAAACGTCACGTCGGCGGCGCTGGTCATCGCCACGGTCAAAGCCTTGCCGGCGGCGCTATTCGGCGCTTGCGCCGCCTGCAGCAGCACCGAGAGACTGGCGCGCTCCATCATCTCGGTCTGGTCGCGCTCATCCAGCACCGCGAACCGCGCCGGCACGTTGGCCTCGAACGGAAACTGCTGCAGCAAGCGGGTGCACAGCGCGTGGATAGTCTGCACCTTGAGCCCGCCCGGGGTCTCCAGCGCGCAGGCGAACAATTCCCGCGCCCGCATCCGCAGCTTCGAGTCGGGCTGGGCGATGCCGGCCGCGCGGATCGCGGCGTCGAGGCTATCGTCGCTCAGCGTCACCCAATGCCCGAGCGTGGTGAACACCCGCTGCGCCATGTTGGCGGCGGCCGCCTTGGTGAAGGTGATGCAGAGAATCTTCTCCGGCGGCACGCCGGCGAGCAGCAGCCGGATCACCCGCTGCACCAGCACGTGGGTCTTGCCGGAGCCGGCATTGGCGGAGACGAACACCGAGGCGGTGGGATCGGAGGCCTGCACCTGCCGCTCGGTGGCGGCGGGGGGAATCACGCGCAGACTACTCATTGGTCGTCTCCGAGCCCGCCGGCCGCCGACCATTCCTTGATCCGCGCCAGATCGTCGTAGTCGCCGTAGCGGTTCGCCCACATCGGCAGATTCAGCGAGGAGTAGGGTGTCGTGGCATCGTCGAATTTGCGGATCAAGGCTTCGAGCTTGGCGCGGGCCTCGATCGCGGCGTCGTCGGGGAACAGCGCTTCTTCGGCGCGGTCGCGTTTCAGTTCGAGGATTTTTTCTTCGCCCGGCGGGTTGTTGCCGCTGAGTTTGACGTAGACCAGTTCACTCACCGAAGAGCCCGCGGCGATGCCTTCGAAGCCGCCTTCGCGCAAGATCGCGGCTTCGAGCGTCAGTTGCGGCGACAGCCCCATCCGCACCTGCTTGCCGGTCGGTGGGCGGCCGGTCTTGTAGTCGAGGATCGCGAAGGTGCGGTCGGCGCGGCGTTCGATGCGGTCGGCGCGGGCGGAGAGAACGAAACGACGCGTGGCGTCGAGCGGAATGCTGAGCGTGCCGCGGGTCTCGGCGTCGACGCCGGCGACGTTGAGCCGGCGCTCGGTCTCCCAGGTGGCGAACCAATGGGCGATCCGCAGAAAGCGCGGCCACCACAGCGCGCGCGCCTCCGGCCGTTCCATCAGCGGCGCGAAATGTTTTTGCCCGATGGCGCGCAACGCGGCGGCCGGATCGTCCGGCAGCGCCTGCGCAAAAACTTGCGTGAATTCGCCGAGCGCCTCATGGATCGCCGAGCCGCGATCCGCCGCCGACAGCGGCATGTCGACCGGGTCGAGCGGCGCCAGCTTGAGAATGAACTTGGCGTAGATGGTGTAGGGATCGCGCAGCCAGTCCTCGATCGCGGTGACCGACAATTGCAGCGGCCGGGCGTCGCGCGGCGGCCGCGGCATCGGCTGCGTGATCGGCACGACCTTGTCGGGGCGGTCGAGCGCGTGGGCATAATCGAGATAGATTTGTCCGCGCGCCTCGGCGGCTTTCCAGCGTTCCGCGCCGGCCACCGCCTCCAGCCGATGCAGGAAGCGCGACGCCACCGCCGGTGCGCCGGCCACCTTGGCGGCGTGGCTGAGGATCACTTCATCGGCGCCGAGCATCTGGGCGAAGTCGTGCGCCGACAGCCCGATGCGGCGCTCCGGCAGGTCGAGACCCAATTGATGCCGCATCGGCCGGCTCAGCCAGGGATCGCTGCGCGGCGCCGGCGGCCAGATGCCTTCGACCAGCCCGCCGAGAATCACCCGATCGCATTGCGTCAGCCGCGCTTCCAGCGGACCGAAGATCCGCAGCGAAGCGCTCTCGGCTTCCGGGCGGCGCACGACGCGGTCGGCAAACGCGGTCTGGAACAGTTCGGTGTAGTCGCCGGGTTGCGCCGCGAGTCCGCTCGGCGCCGGCAGATCGTCGAACGCGGTGTTCAGGGCGTTGCCCTGCGGACCATCGAACGCCGCTACGAACCCATCGTCGTCGCGCGACAGCGCCGCGACCACCGCGCGATGCTTGGTGGCGAGGTCGGAAAAATCCAGCGGCCTATTCGGATCAAGCGTTTCCAGCGGCGCCAGCGCGGTTTGCAGTTGCGCGATCAGCGCCTGCGCGCGATCGAGCGCGTCGTCGTTGAGCCGCGCGCGCGGCTCGGAGCCGTGCAGCATCGAGGTCTCGCGCCTACGCAGCTTGCCGAGTTCGTCGCGGAACCGGGCGAAGTCGCGGGACAGGCCCGCGCTGCCGGCGGCGGGACGGGTGCCGCGCAGCACCGCCTGCTCCAGCGTCTCGATGGCGCCGCGCCAGAAACCGGGCGCTTGGCCGAGCCGCAGCAGCGGATGTTTCAACAGCGCCAGCAAGGTCGCCGGCTCGAGCTGCGCGGTCGCAGCCTGCGCCGAAAGCCGTGCGAAAACCCCCGGCGGGGTGTCGATCAAAGCGTCGCCGCCGGAATCGTCGAACGGCAGCTTCCAGCGGCCCAGCGCCGCCATCACCCGCCGCGCCAGCGCACGGTCGGGCGTCACCAGCGCGGCCGACTTGTTGAGTTCGCGAGCCTGCCGCATCGCCACCGCGATCGCCAGCGCTTCCAGCTCCGGATTGTCGGCGGAGATCACCGCAAGCTCGGTCATGCCGGCGGCGATGTTCTGCTCGACCGCGGGCTCGGCGAGCCGCTGGTGCCATTGCGCGGTGGCGTTGGACGGCCGCATCGCCTCGGAGGCCAACAATTCGCGGCCGCGCGGCGCCGGCGCGCCGAGCGGAGCGACGTCGCGGCGTTCGATGCCGAAGGTCTCGAGCAGCGCGTGCAGCGCGTATTGCGGATGATTCGACGACGGCGGCGTAACAGCCTTGCCGTTGGCGTCGCGGATGCCGCCGATCTTTCGCCAAGCGTCGTCGTCGAGATGGGTGTCGAGCCCGGGCAGCACCACCGCGCCCTGCGGCAAGGCGGCGATGGCGCGGAGAAATCTTGCGGTCGCCGGCATCGAGCCGGTGGAGCCTGCGGCGATCACCGGACCGGTGTGATGCGCGGCGAGCCGCTTGGCCTCGGCTTCGATCAGCAGGTCGCGCCGCGCCGCGGGTTCGATCAGCGCGTTGGCGGCGAGATAGGCCGGCCAATGTTCTCGCGCGATCTTAAGAAAGCCCAGCGTCAGCTGCCAATAATTGTCGAGTTCATCGGGCACCAGCCCGTCGAGTGCGGCCCACTCGACCTTGCGGGTCACCATGTCGTCCATCAGCCGCGCCAGATCGCCGGCCAACGCCAGCGCCGAGGCCGGGCCGCCGACCACCAGCGGCGCCAGCTCCTTGCCCCAGGCGGCGACCAGTCGCGCCAGGATCAGCCGGCGGTCGAGTTCGGCGAGGTTCGGCGGAATCTCCAGCGACGCCACTCCGTCGAACGGCTCGGCGTCGTCGGCAAACGCCAGTTCGTCCTCGTCGATGCCGCCGAGCGCCACGATCCGCGGCAGCAGCACCGCGTCGCTCTGCAGCACGTCGAGAAAGATCTCGCGCGCCATCCGCCCGGCGCGCCGCGTCGGCAGATATAGCGTGGCTTCGGCGAGCCGCTCAGGATTGGCGCGGGCCTCGAAGCCCGGCACCAGCCTGCCCTCGACCAGCGCGGCAATCAGCGTACGCAGGAACGGCGCCGAGGCCGGAGTATTGAAAACGCGCATGAAGGTCCCGATTCGCGGAGCGGCTGCATCATGCCATGGGCCGACGCGCGGCGGGAGTGCCACAGGCCGGCGGCTGCGTTGCCCCGGGCTGCATGGCCCGCGGCGGTCATCCTTCGAGGCGCGCCACGAAGCGCCGTGCATTCGGTGACGCCGGTTTCGGCGCACACCTCAGGAGGACGGCCCGTTGTATGATTTCCACAAGAGGTTCAACATCTTCGCCGTCATCCTGAGGAGCCCGGCGAAGTCCGCAGGACGAAGTCGGGCGTCTCGAAGGATGCGCCGCGAAACGTGTCAGGCCACGCTACTGGCGAGATAGGCACGTTCGGCGGTCTGGATCGCGTCCGGCGTGCCGACATGCATCCAGACGCCGTCGAGCCGCAGCCCGAACAGCCGGCCCTCTTCGCTTGCCCGGTCGAAGATTTTGGTCAGCGGAAACTCGCCCCGCGGGGCGTCGGCGAACAGCTGCGGCGACATGATCGCCACCCCGGCGTAGACGAACGGCACCACTTCGAGCTCCTTGCGCTTGCGCAAAGTGCCGTCCGGCGCCATCGCATAGTCGCCGCTGCCGGTGTAGCCGATGCTGTTGGCGGTCGCCGCCATCAACAGCAGGATATCCATCCGCTCCGGATCGAAGGTCGCGGCGAGCCGCGCCAGATTGGACTGCGCGCCGTCGATCCACATGGTGTCGGCGTTGAGGTGATAGAACGGCGCGGAGCCGAGCAGCGGCAGCGCCTTGACCACGGCGCCGCCGGTGCCGAGCACCGCGTCGCGCTCGTCGGATATCACCACCCGCGGCTGTTTGCGGCCGGCGACATGGTCGATGATCTGGTCGGGCAGGTAATGCACATTGACCACGGCCTCGGCGACGCCGGCTTCGGCGAGGCGATCGAGCACGTGGTCGAGCAACGGCTTGCCGGCGACGCTGACCAGCGGCTTGGGGATGGTGTCGGTGATCGGCCGCATTCGCAGGCCGAGCCCGGCGGCGAGGATCATGGCTCTGTCTGGCTTGACGGGCATCGACGCTCTCGACTGCAAGGGTCTTTCGGATTCGTTCTGGAGCAGATTAACATGCAATCCAGCGCCGTCATCCAGGTCGGTGTTCGGCGGGTCCGGGATAATCGTCCGCCATGACGGATATACGACGCCGCCGCGGCGCCGAGGTGGCGCCGTCAGGTGGTGGCGGTCTGCGGCTTGCCGCGCTCGCCGGCGCGCTTTTTCTTGTCGTTCGGACGTAGGAAATTGACGCCGAGCTGATCGCCATTGACCCAGGTCAGTTCGCAGCGCCGATAGGCCAGCCCGGTGGACGACAGCAGCAGGAAGAATTCCTTGAGATTGAGGCCCTCCACCGATCCTTCGATGGTGAGCTTGGCGCCGATTTCCGAAACGTCTTCGACCGTACAGGCGCGGCGCCAGGTTCCGTCGATCGCCATCATGTGAGCGTCGAGGCCTCGTTCGAACACCACGCGCGCGCCTTTGCGGCGCTCCGCAGCAGCCATGGGTTTCTCCCTTCATCCGAACAGCGTTGCGACCCCGCAGCCAGGCAGGATACGCAGGTAGATTATCTAGGCTTCGGCTAACAACGGGTAAAGGCGCGGCTCAGGCCGGCGGCGGGAC
This sequence comes from Rhodopseudomonas palustris BisB18, assembly GCF_000013745.1. Classification (GTDB taxonomy): domain Bacteria; phylum Pseudomonadota; class Alphaproteobacteria; order Rhizobiales; family Xanthobacteraceae; genus Rhodopseudomonas_A; species Rhodopseudomonas_A palustris_F. The sequence continues at coordinate 413,459 of NC_007925.1, read as the reverse complement.
GTGAGCGACGACCCAGTCGCGCAACGGCGTCAGCTTCGGGTGCGCCAGCGAACGGTTGAGGTAGGTCCAGATCCGCGGCAGGTGGTGGAGATATTGCGGCTTGCCGTCGCGGCGGTTCAGCCGGGCAAAAGTGCCGAGCAGCCTGGTGTTGCGCTGCGCCGACATCACCGCATAGATTTCGGCGAACGCCACCGCGTCGAAGCTCGGGTCCGCGGCGCGCCGCGCCTTGATGTAGCGCGCCAGCAGCGCCAGTTCGAGCGACTCCGGCACGTCGACCCTGGTGTCCTGCAGCAGCGACACCAGGTCGTAGGCGGCGGGTCCCAGCACGGTGTCCTGAAAATCGATCACCCCGACCTTGGCGATGCCCTCGCGGTCCTCCAGCCAGATCAGGTTGGGCGAATGGAAGTCGCGCAACACCCAGGTGGCGGGTTCGGCCTCGTGCGCTTGCAGCAGCATGCGCCACGTTGCCACGAAGGCGTCGCGCAGTTCGGGCGTCGGCGCGGCGCCGCGGTGGGGCAGATACCATTCCGGCATCAATCCGACCTCGATCAGCATCGCCTCGACATCGAAGCGCGGAATCGCGTAGTCGGCTTGCGCCGACAGCGGCAACGTATCGGGCAAAGGCTCGCGGTGCAGCGCCGCCAGCATGTCGGTCGCGCTCTGGTAGCGCTCGGCGATCGGCGCCGGCGGATCGCCGGCAAGGAAACTCACGCCGCCGAAATCCTCGGTGATCAGAAAGCCGGCCTCGAGATCGGCGTGATGGATCGCCGGCGCGGAAAAACCGCGCGCACGCAGGCCGTCGGCGATCGCCACGAACGGCCTGACGTCTTCGGCCAAGTGCACTGCAGCGCTGTAGCTCTTGCCGTGATAGATCGCCGGGCCATCGGGGCGCCGCGGCGCGTTCATCAGAATCACCGCGACGTCGTCGCGGAGCAGCCGCGCATAGGACCGCGTCGAGGCATCGCCGGCCATGCGCTGCCGGTGCGCGTCGGCATAGCCGGTTTCGTCGAGGAACCCGAGCAAGGTGATCAGCCGGTCGACCTGGGCGGCGGCGCGGCCGTGGCCGGTGATTTCCGCGGCGCGCGCCGCGGTGCCGAGCGCCGGACGATGGGTCAGCGCGATGTCGATGCGATCTTCGGGCAGCAGATCCGGCGCGCGCTCCGGCCATTCGATCAGCACGACGCTGCCCTCGGGCAGCGGCGACAACCCGATCTCTTCCAGCTCCGACGGATCCTCGATGCGGTAAAGGTCGGCGTGCAGCAGCGGAAACGGCGATAGCTCGTAGCTCTGCACCAGCGTGAAGGTCGGGCTCGGCACTTCGAGCTCGGGGTCGCCGGCGAGATAGCGGATCATCGCCCGCGCCGCCGCGGTCTTGCCGGCGCCGAGATCGCCGGACAGCGTGATGACGTCGCCCGGTGCGATCAGCAGCGCCAGATCCGCCATCAGATTCGCGGTTGCGCTCTCGTTGAGCAGCGCCAGCGAGAATGTGACGGGCGCGGTCATTCGGCGGCGTTGCGTTGCTGCGACTGATCGATCGGAAACGAGCAGGTCAGCGTGGTGCCCTTGCCGACCACCGAATCGATCCGCACATTACCGCCGTGCAGCTCGACGAAGGAGCGCACCAAGGACAGCCCGAGCCCGGCGCCGCGGTGCCGCGAGCCGTTGGACCGGCTTTCGAACCAGTCGAACACTTTTTCTTTGACGTCGGGCGGAATGCCCGGGCCGGTGTCGGTCACGGTGAACACCACGGTCTGCTCGGTACGTTTGGCGCTGAGCGTGATCGCGGCGTGCTGCGGCGAGAAGCCCACGGCGTTGGCCAACAGATTGTACAGCACCTGCACCACGCGGCGCTCGTCGGCGATGAAATGGCCGACATCCGGCGCGGCGTTGACCTCGAGCACGATGTGATCGCGGGCGAGACGGTCCTGGATGCCTTCGATAGCGTCCGCGATGGCCTTTCGGATGTCGACCTGGCCGAGGTTCAGCGTCATCGCCCCGGCGTCGATGGTGGCGAGGTCGAGGATGTTGTTGATGATCGCCAACAGCGCGTTGGTCGAGGTGGTGATGTAGCTGAGATATTCTTCCTGCTTTTCGGTCAGCGGCCCGGTCGAGGGATCGCTGAGGAAATGCGCGAAGCCGATGATGGTGGTCAGCGGCGAGCGCAGTTCGTAGGAGACGTGGTGGACGAAATCGACCTTCATCTGGTCGGCGGTTTCCAAGGCCTCGTTGCGCTCGCGCAGCGCGCGCTCGACGTTCTCGGTGTCGGTGATGTCCTGAAACGTCAGCATGGTGGCGCCGTCGGGCAGCGGCATGGTCATGCAGTTCAGCACGCTGCCGTCGCGGCGCTCCAGCTTCAGCGGAATCGCGATGCGGTTCTCGATCCCGGTGATGGCGCCGCGCAGCGTCTGCCAGATCGCCGGGTCGTCGAACAGCGGCCGGCACCAGTCGACCACGGTCTCGATATGCGGCTGCAGCTGCAGCGCCTCCGGCGACAGGTTCCACATCCGCGCGAACGGCGGGTTGAACAGCCGGGCGCAGCCGTTGCTGCCGAACACCGCGACCGCCTCGGCGAGATTGTCGAGGGTTTCGCGCTGCACGTTGATCAGGCCGTCGAAGCGGCGCGCCAGTTCCAGGCTCTCGGTGACGTCGTCGAACAGATAGGTGACGCCGCCTTCGGGATTCGGCGTGGTGACGATCGAGACCGCGCGGCCGTCGGGCAGATACCAGACGTCCTTGGCCGGATCGACGGCGCGATAGGCCTCGTGCAGCCGCATCTTCCATTCGCGGAAGTTCGGCTGCTCCGGCAGTTTGCGCGCCGCGCGCAGCCGGTCGAGCACGCTGGAATCGTCCGGGTTGCTGTCGAGAAAAGCGCGGTCGAGGTCCCACAGCCGGCGATAGGAATCGTTGTAGAAGGCGAGCCGGTGCTGTTCGTCGAACACCGCGACGCCGCTCGACAATTGATCGAGGGTGCGGCGATGCGCCTCCGCCATCCGCACCAAAGCGGCGCCGAGCGCATAGGCTTCGCTGGCGTCGATCGCGGCGCCGGCGCTGCCGCCGCGCACCTTCATGGCGTGAACGTCGTAGATCCGCCGCTCGCCGCGAACCACGATCGGCAGCCGGGCGCTGAAATTGGCGTTGTCGTTGAGCGCGCGGCTGAGCGCGGTGCGGTCGTTGCTTTCCAACAGTTCGAGATTGCGCTCGATCGCCTCGGCGACGCTGCCGGCCTCGGTCGCCCGCGCATAGGCGGCGTTGGCGAAGTTCAATTCTCCGGCGTCGCGCCGAGTCCAGATCGGCCAGGGTGCCGCGGCGGCGAAGTCCCGCAGCATTTCGGTTTCTTCTTGCAGCGTCTTGTGACGTTGCGTCATTTCGGCGAGTTCGCGGCGCAGCCCGGAGAGTTCACGCATCCGCACGATGGCCTGGCCGCCGACCGCGCGGCCCACCGCCTCGATGCTGCGGCCGGTCGAGGTGACGAGGTTGAGTTGGAAGCCTTCGCCGGATTCCAACAGCGCGTCGACGGCATGGTCCATCTTCAGCGCCGGCTCCGGCGGCATCCAGGTTCCGAACGCCAGGATGCGCTGCGACTGCACGGACTGGTCTGCGGCCAAGCCGGCCTGCGGGATCAAGAGCGAGACGTCGCCGCTGATCTGCGGCCGGCTATCGCCGGCGGCCCAGGCGATCAGCACCTGGGATTCGGCGAACAATAGCGCGCGGAAGCGGTCGGCCTCGACCTGCAGGGTCTGGATATTGCCGCGCAACCGCGTCTCGCAGGCGGCGGCGCGCAGCCGCGTGCGCATCAACAGGATCGCCGCGACCACCGAGAAGCCGAGCACGGCGACCGCCATGGTCAGTGCGATGATGTCCTGGCGGCTGAAATCGAACAGCGCGGCCAGAGCGGAGTCGACCGGGGTTTCGGCGGCCGAGGCCGGAGACACTGAGGCCCACATCGCCAGCGCGACGGCTGCGCCGCCGCTGCGTGCCGGCGCCGTGCACGACAGCAAGGTCCGACGCATCGATGCGATCACGCCTGACATGGAGAGCCCCAAACCGCAGAACGAACGACCGGCCGTGGAGCGCCGGATCGGCAAGCGTCGGCGATCTGCGGTCGGATCGTGCGCTCAATAAATATTCGCGCGCGATCCGACCGAAACCGAAATCCGCTGGTGCCGATCGTGCCCCGTTACGCCGTTCACGAATCGAGCGACATTATCCCCATCGGGACAAGGCGGGTAAGAGTCCAGATCGTGAACGGCGCGCGGAGAGCAAAATTGGACGGATTTAATTTGTTCCGGCCATGCCGGGCCGCGATTAGCGGCCGGTCGAGCCGAATCCGCCGCTGCCACGCTCGGTGGTTTCCAGCGAGGCGGCGACCGTGAGGTCGACCCGCGCCACCCGGGCGACCACCATCTGGGCGATTCGCTCGCCGCGCCGGACCGTGAACGGCTGGCTGCCGTGGTTGATCAACAGCACGCCGATCTCGCCGCGATAGTCGGCGTCGATGGTGCCGGGCGCGTTCAGCACGGTGACGCCGTGGCGCGCGGCGAGTCCGGAGCGCGGCCGCACCTGCGCCTCGTAGCCGGGCGGCAATGCCAGCGTCAGTCCGGTCGGCACCAGCGCGTAGGTGCCGGGCGCCAGCACCAGCGGCGCGTCGGGGGCGACCGCGGCGAGCAAGTCGAGCCCTGCGGCATGCGCGCTCTGATAGGCCGGCAGCGCGAGGCCCTGGCCATGCGGCAATTGCTGGACGGCGGCGGAGATAGCGACGGTCATGATTCGGTGGTCCTTACAGCTTTGGAAATACGCGCAATCAGCGCGGTGGCAACTTGGTCTTTCGACATCACCGGCCAGGAGTCGATGGCGATCGCATCGCCGGCGCGGGTGAGAAGGTGGATGGTGTTGCGGTCGCCGCCCATCACGCCGGTGGCCGGCGTGACGTCGTTGGCGACGATCCAGTCGCAGCCTTTTCGCGCGAGCTTTGCGCGCGCGTTGTCGAGCAGATGTTCGGTCTCGGCGGCGAAGCCGATCACCAGCGGCGGGCGATTTTCGGCGCGTTTCGAGATGGTGGCGAGAATGTCGGGGTTCTCGACGAGCTGCAGCGGCGGCACGCCGGCGCTGCCCTTCTTGAGTTTCTGCGCGCCCTGATCGGCGACGCGCCAATCGGCGACCGCGGCGGCGAAGATCGCGACGTCGACCGGCAGCGCCGCATCGACCGCCTCCAGCATCTCGCGCGCGGATTCGACGCGGATCACCTTGACGCCTGCGGGATCGTGCAAGTCGACCGGACCGGAGATCAGCGTGACCTCGGCGCCGGCGGTTGCTGCTGCTGCAGCGAGGGCAAAACCTTGCTTGCCGCTGGAGCGATTGGCGATGTAGCGCACCGGATCGATCGGCTCATGGGTCGGACCGGCGGTGATCAGCAGCTTGCAGCCGGTGAGCGGCTGCGCTTGCTGAGGGCGCAGAAACGCCTGTGCCGCAGCGGCAATTTCAATCGGCTCGGCCATCCGCCCGGTGCCGGCTTCATTGGCCTCGGCCATTTCGCCGGCGTTGGGACCGACCATGTGGACGCCGTCGCGGACCAGCTGCGCGACGTTGCGCCGGGTCGCTGCGTTATTCCACATCAATGGATTCATCGCCGGCGCCAGCAGGATCGGCCGGTTGGCGGCGAGCAGGATCGCGCTGGCGAGGTCGTCGGCGTGGCCGTTCGCCATCTTGGCCATCAGGTCGGCGGTCGCCGGCGCCACCACGATGAGCGCGCAGTCGCGCCCGAGCCGAATATGGCCCGCGTCGAATTCACTAGCTGGATCAAACAGATCGGTGTAGCAGCGCTGATGCGACAGGGCGCTCGCGGTGAGCGGGGTGACGAATTGCTGCGCAGCTTTGGTGAGCACGCAGCGCACCGTGAAGCCGCGCTCCATCAGCCGCCGGATCAGGTCCATGGATTTATAGGCGGCGATGCCGCCGCCTACGATCAGCGTCATGCGGGGTTGGCCGGTCGCCGCGACGGGCTCCGGCGCGGGCGCCACAGGCTGCGAAACCGCCTCGTCAAAACTTGCGGCAAACTCGTGGCGGGGCTGCGCGGCGTCGCGCAAGATGGTCCGCACCTCGTCTTCCATTGAGCGGCCATGGCGGGCGGCGCGCTGGCGCAGCTCGGCCTTGATCGCCTCGTCGAGTTTACGGATCGTCAGACTGGCCACCGGGATCTCCTGGAACCGGAGATTAACAAATGATCGCAATGCGTGCAATACATGCGTGCATTGCAGTCAAACCCCGGTTCGCGTCACTGCAGCGTCAGCAGCACGCCGATGAAGGTCGCGGCGATGATCCACAGCGCGATGGTGCGACCGCGGGTGCGGTTGCGTTCGCTGCGGCCGATCGCCGCGATGGTCTCCGGCGACAACACCAGGCCGTTGCGGGTCATCACCTCGAGCTGATTGAGCACCGCGACCGAGCGCGCGGCGATCGCCGGCAACCCGCCGAGCAGATGGCTGAGTTCGCCGGCGCCGGAGAGCGCGGTCTCGATCTTGCCGACCGGGCCGAGGTTACGCTCGATCCATTCGCGCACCACCGGGTCTGCGACCTTCCAGATGTCGAGCTTGGGATCGAACGACCGCGCCACGCCTTCGACCACCACCATGGTCTTCTGCAACAGAATGAGTTCAGGCCTTGTGCGCATGTCGAACAGCCCGGTGACCTCGAGCAGCAGCGTCAACAGCTTCGCCATCGAGATGTCTTCGGCGATGCGGTTGTGGATCGGCTCGCCGATGGCGCGGATGGCTTGGGCGAAATTCTCCACCGAATGATGCGCCGGCACATAGCCGGCCTCGAAATGCACCTCGGCGACGCGGCGATAGTTGCGGGTGATGAAGCCGAGCAGGATCTCGGCGAGAAACCGCCGCTCCTTCGGCGCCAACCGCCCCATGATGCCGAAATCCACCGCGACCAGCCGGCCGCTCGGATCGAGGAACAGATTGCCGGGATGCATGTCGGCATGGAAGAAGCCATCGCGCAGCGCGTGGCGCAGAAAGCTCTGGATCACCTTGCGGCCGAGCTCGGCGACGTCGACATTGGCTTCGGCGAGCCGGGTGTGATCGTTCAGCGGAATGCCGTCGATCCACTCCATGGTCAGCACGTTGTGGGTGGTGCGGTCCCAGTCGACCTGCGGCACCCGGAAATCCGGATCGTCCTTGGTGTTCTCGGCCATCTCGGAGGCCGCGGCGGCCTCCAGCCGCAAATCCATCTCCATCGCCACCGAGCGCGACATGGTGTTGATGATTTCGACCAGCCGCAGCCGTCTGGCTTCCGAGGAATAGATCTCGGCCTTCTCGGCCACAAAAAAGAAATCACCGAGGTCGCGGTTGAACCGCGCCGCCACATTGGGCCGCAGCACCTTCACCGCGACGCGCTTGCGCACCCCATCGGTGTCGGTCTCGCCGCGATGCACCTGGGCGATCGAGGCCGCGGCCACCGGCTCGCTGAGGCTGACGAACACCTGCGCCACCGGGCGCTCCAGCGACGCCGCGATCACCGCCTCGGCCTCGGTCTGCGAGAACGGCGGCAGCCGGTCCTGCAGGCTTTCGAGGTCGTGCGCCATCGCCACGCCGACCACGTCGGGGCGCGTCGCCAGGAATTGCCCGAGTTTCAGATAGGCGGGGCCGAGCCTTGTCAGCGCGCGCGACAATCGCGGCCCGGATTTGGCGCCGGGGCGCTCGATCAGCCGGGCGAGCCGCAGCGCCAGTTGGCCCGGCGGCGGCACCAGCGACGGATCGACCACGCCGAACACGCCCTCGCGCGCGAACACGTAGCCGGCGCGGAGAAGCCGCGCCGCATGAGTGAGGGCAGAGATCACAAACGCCAGCCCGAATGCAGCGCCACGATGCCGCCGGACAGCGACTGATAGGACACCCGCGCAAATCCGGCGTCGCGGATCATCTCGGCGAACACCGTGGGCTTGGGGAATTTGCGGATCGATTCGACCAGATATTGATAGGATTCGGCGTCGCCGGTGACGGCGCGGCCGATCTGCGGAATCACGTTGAACGAGAACAGGTCGTAGATCTTGGCGAGACCGGGGACGTCGACGGTGGAGAATTCCAGGCACAGGAAGCGGCTGCCCGGCTTCAGCACCCGATGGGCTTCTTTCAGCGCCTGGTCGATCCGCGGCACGTTGCGAATGCCGAAGGCGATCGTATAGGCGTCGTAGCTCTTGTCGGGAAACGGCAGCGCCTCGGCGTTGCCCTCGATGAACGAGACCTGATGGTCGAGATGCCGCGCAATGGCGCGTTCGCGGCCGACGCTGAGCATGTCCGAATTGATGTCGCACACCGTGGCGGTGAAGCCGGCGCCTGCCGCCTTCGCCGCGCGGAACGAGATGTCGCCGGTGCCGCCGGCGACGTCCAAGAGCGCGAACGGCGCGTCGGAGCGCGGCGGGTTCAGCGTGGTGATCATGACGTTCTTCCAGGCGCGGTGCAGCCCGCCCGACATCAGATCGTTCATCAGGTCGTAGCGCGACGCGACGCTGTGGAACACGTCGTTGACCAGCGTCTGCTTGTCGTCCAGCGCCACGTCCTTGAAGCCGAAATGCGTGGTCTCGCCCGGCTGTGTCATGCCTTTATTCTCCTGCAAGCGGCCGCATCCCGGCCCTGAGCCGGTTCGCAATCGCCAAAACCTGTCTGCGGCGGACCATATAGCGCGCCGCCGCCGATGGCGCTATCACCTTGGCAACCAAAGGTGAACACGCCGCATGCCGGAATTGCCCGAAGTCGAAACCGTCCGGCGCGGGCTCGAGCCGGCCATGGCGGGCGCGCGGATCGACGGCTTCGAGGCGCGGCGCGCCGATCTGCGCTTTGCGCTGCAGCCGGATCTGGCCACGCGGCTGATCGGCCAGACCGTCAAGGGGCTCGGCCGGCGGGCGAAATATCTTTTGGCGGAACTGTCGAGCGGCGACGTGCTGTTGATGCATCTCGGGATGTCGGGCTCGTTCCGGGTGCTGCAGGGCGAGGCGTCCGGCGCGCCGGGGGCGTTTCACCATCCGCGCAACGACGACCGCGCCCATGATCACGTGGTGTTCCGGATGTCGAACGGCGCGGTGGTGGTGTTCAACGATCCGCGCCGCTTCGGCTATATGAAAATCCTGGCGCCGGGCGAGATCGCCGACGAGCCGTTTCTCAAAGGTTTGGGCCCGGAGCCGCTCGGCAATTCGTTCGACGCGGCGATGCTGGCGTCGGCCTGCGCCGGCCGCAAAACCAGCCTCAAGGCGGCGCTGTTGGACCAGCGCGTGGTCGCGGGGCTCGGCAACATCTATGTCTGCGAGGCGCTGTTCGGCGCGCATCTGTCGCCGAAACGACTCGCGGCGACGCTGGCGACCCGAACGGGCGCGCCGACCGAGCGCGCCGAGCGGCTGGTCGAGGCGATCCGCGCGGTGCTGCACGCGGCGATCAAGGCCGGAGGCTCGTCGTTGCGCGACCACCGCCAGACCTCGGGCGAACTCGGCTATTTCCAGCATTCCTTCGCGGTCTACGACCGCGAGGGCGAACCCTGCCGCAGCAAAGGCTGCGACGGGGTGGTGAAGCGCTTCGTACAGAACGGCCGCTCCACCTTCTGGTGCCCGAAGTGCCAGAAGTGAGGGGGCTGACGGCATCGCGCTGAGAGCGCCGATGCCATGCCCGTCGCTATCCGCGTGCGACTCAACGCCGGTCCCCACCGCGACCGTCATCCTGAGGTGCGCGCCCGGCAAAACGCTTGCTACGTCTTGCGGCCTATCATGGGCGCGCCTCGAAGGATGACGACACGCGTCGCGACCTCTCGGCGATTGTCTCGGAGCCGAGTCGTCGGGGCGGAGCACGTGGGGCGGACGTCGTCCTTGCGGCCCATCCTTCGAGACGCCCGGCTGCGCGCTGCGCCGGGCTCCTCAGGATGACGGTGGTGGGTGGTGGTACCGCAGCCGTCATCCTGAGGTGCGCGCCGGGCGAAGCGCTTGCTACGTCTTGCGGCCTATCATGGGCGCGCCTCGAAGGATGACGACACGCGTCGCAGCCTCTCGCCGCCTGTCTCGGCGCCGAGCCGTCGGGGCGGAGCGCCTGGGTCGGACGTCGTCCTTGCGGCCCATCCTTCGAGACGCCCGGCTGCGCGCTGCGCCGGGCTCCTCAGGATGACGGTGGTGGGTGGTGGTACCGCAGCCGTCATCCTGAGGTGCGCGCCGGGCGAAGCGCTTGCTACGTCTTGCGGCCTATCATGGGCGCGCCTCGAAGGATGACGACACGCGTCGCAGCCTCTCGCCGCCTGTCTCGGCGCCGAGCCGTCGGGGCGGAGCGCCTGGGTCGGACGTCGTCCTTGCGGCCCATCCTTCGAGACGCCCGGCTGCGCGCTGCGCCGGGCTCCTCAGGATGACGGTGGTGGGTGGTGGTACCGCAGCCGTCATCCTGAGGTGCGCGCCGGGCGAAGCGCTTGCTACGTCTTGCGGCCTATCATGGGCGCGCCTCGAAGGATGACGACACGCGTCGCAGCCTCTCGCCGCCTGTCTCGGCGCCGAGCCGTCGGGGCGGAGCGCCGGTGTCGGACGTCGTTCTTGCGGCCCATCCTTCGAGACGCCCGGCTGCGCGCTGCGCGCGGCGCCGGGCTCCTCAGGATGACGGTGATGTGTGGTGGTACCGCAGCCGTCATCCTGAGGTGCGCGCTCCGCGAAGCGCTTGCTACGTCTTGAAGCCTATCATGGGCGCGCCTCGAAGGATGACGACACGCGTCGCGGCCTCTCGCCGCTTGTCTCGGCGCCGAGCCGTCGGGGCGGAGCGCCTGGGTCGGACGTCGTCCTTGCGGCCCATCCTTCGAGACGCCCGGCTGCGCGCTGCGCGCGGCGCCGGGCTCCTCAGGATGACGGTGGTGGGTGGTGGTACCGCAGCCGTCATCCTGAGGTGCGCGCCCGGCGAAGCGCTTGCTACGCGTTTGACGATTCGTGGCGCGGCTCGAAGGATGGCAACTATACGGTCGATTCGCCGCTGCACACGCGGCCGCGGCGTCGCGCCAGTCGGCTGATGTCACCCCAATCGCCGCGGATCAACGCCTCTTTCTTGGCGCGGCTCCAACCCTTGATCTGCCGTTCGACCGCGATCGCATCGGTGATGCGATCGAAATGCTCCGACCACACCAACGTCACCGGCCGGCGGGTCGAGGTGTATCCCGGGTAGCTACCGGCGTCGTGTTGCGCCACGCGCGGCGCGAGATCGTCGCCGGTGGCGCTGCCGACGTAGTAGGAGCCGTCGGCGCAACGGAGCATGTAGACGAAGATGCCCATTCTTACACCCGTCGATGCATGTAACGATTACATTTAGCTTGGCAGTAGCGGCGGCGATGTCAATTGTTAAGGCGTGTGGCGTCTGCGTAGTACGCGGCCATCCTTCGAGACGCCCGGCTGCGCGCTGCGCGCTGCGCCGGGCTCCTCAGGATGACGGTGGTGGGTGATGGTACCGCAGCCGTCATCCTGAGGTGCGCGCCCGGCGAAGCGCTTGCTACGTCTTGAAGCCTATCATGGGCGCGCCTCGAAGGATGACGACACGCGTCGCGACCTCTCGGCGCTTGTCTCGGCGCCGAGCCGTCGGGGCGGAGACGCCGGTGTCGGACGTCGTTCTTGCGGCCCATCCTTCGAGACGCCCGGCTGCGCGCTGCGCGCTGCGCCGGGCTCCTCAGGATGACGGTGGTGTGTGGTGGTACCATGCGTCCGGGCGAAAACGTGCGGCGGTCTCAGGAGGACGCAGGCTTCGTCGTCAGCGATGCGGCGCGCGCTAGAACTCCGCGAACCCTTGCGGATCGTGCAGCCGCTGCAGCCGTTGCGCGGCGGCGATCGCAAAGCGCAGCGTCATCAGTTTGCGGGTCGGGGCGGCCAGCCGGTGCTCCGGCGCTTCGCAATGCAGATGCGCGCCGTAGCCGTCGGCGACGATCAGCCCGGTGTCGCCGGGGAAAATCTCGCAGGGCAGGTCCTGGGTGAAGGCGAAGAACAGCCGGTCGCAATGCGCCCGGTAGTCCGGCCATTTGCTGTCGGCGCGCAGATCCTCGAGCGAGGACTTGATTTCGACGATCCAGATCTCGCCGCGCCCGTTCAGCCCGACCAGGTCGGCGCGGCGACCGGACGGCAGCGGCAATTCGCCGACGCAACTAAATCCCAGCGCGTGCAGCAGCCGCGCGGTGCCGCGCGCGATCAGTAGCGCGGTTTCCGACTGCCGCCGATCCGGCGGCGGCACCAGCTTTGCTGCGGAATGCGGATCCATCGCCGACAAGTCTAGCCGAACCGGGTGCTCCGACCCAAGCGGCGGTTGCAGCGGAACCATGCAGCGCCGGCAGTCTTTTCGGCTTGGCTCAGGGGCAAAAATCGGCATTGTGCGGGGATGACAGACGCAAGCGAAACCAAAGCCAAGGCCGGCGCGGCGATCATTCCGGTGACGCTGTTCCAGCAGAATTGCACGTTGTTGTGGTGCGAGACCACCCGCAAGGCGGTGGTGGTGGATCCCGGCGGCGAGGTGCCGCAGATTCTGGCGGCCATCAAGCAGGCCGAGGTCACGGTCGAGAAGATCTGGCTGACCCACGGCCATATCGACCATGTCGGCGGCGCCGCCGACCTGCGCGACGACTTGAAGGTGCCGATCGAAGGCCCGCATCGCGCCGACAAATATCTGTTGAACAACGTCGTCACCAGCGGCGAGATGTTCGGCATGACCGGAATGCGCGATGTGCTGCCGGATCGCTGGCTCGAAGAGGGCGAAACCGTCAGCGTCGGCGAACTGAGCTTTTCGATTCTGCACTGCCCCGGGCATTCCCCGGGCAGCGTGGTGTATTTCAACGATCAGATGCGGTTCGCGCTGGTCGGCGACGTGCTGTTCAAGGGCTCGATCGGCCGCACCGACCTGTCCGGCGGCTGCCACGCCACGCTGATGGAATCGATCACCCGCAAGCTGCTGCCGCTCGGCGACGACGTCAGCTTCATCTGCGGCCACGGCCCGGGCTCGACCTTGGGCCACGAGCGGCTGAGCAATCCGTTTCTCACCGGGGATTTATAAGCGTTCGATCGGCGGCCTGACGGCGACGGTGAGCGTCGGAGCCCAGCAGGCGCTATCGACGCTCCGGCGCCACTGCGCATCGTCAGCGTCAGCGTCAGCGCATTTTCGGTTAGGATTGAACCATCCAAACCAAAACTCGTCATTCCGGATTGCGAGTTCGAAGAACGAGCAAGTCCGGACTCCATACTCCCGGCGGTGGTTATGGATTCCGGGCTCGCTCGCAGCTGACGCTGCTCGCGCCCCGGAATGACGGCCAGGACTCTTGAACCGAATCAATTCTAACCGAAAATGCTCTAGCCGCTCGATGCGTCCAGGTCGCTGCCCCGGGCTAGCCGTGGCGAGCACGAACGCTCAGCGAAACGATCTCTGTTGCACCGGCCTGGTACTTGCCCATTTGCCAATCTGCGACGAGCCGATCATCTGCTTGGGCTGATACGGATTGAGCGTGCCGGCGTTGGCCGACCAGCCCTTCTCCACGATCTCCATGGCGAATTGCTTGGCCTCGGCTTCCGACTTGAAGGTTTTTGTGGAGCGAACCATTCCGGAGGCGCGGTCATCCGATTTCACCGCTTGATCCGGACCATACGCTACGTACCAGATATCAGGTTGGGTCATGCGGCCTCAACCCGCGCGAGGCGGCAAAGTTCCAAGTCCTGCGACTTTTATTTGACACTCGGCCGGCCGGTTAACTATCTCACGCCGGCAGACCAGCCTTTGCATGAGCCGGACTTGCAGGACCCAGACTTGCATGACCCAGACTTGCATGACAAAGGCCGCCCCATCGGGACGGCCTTTGCTGAGAGCAGGATGACGTCGCTACGGATCGATCGTCAGTCTGCTCACTTTCGATGGAGCATGTTGTTTCCCGAAAACCGGATCGGCTTTTCGGGATCATGCTTAAGCCTGGTCCCAGTCGTTATTCGACGATGTCGACGATGCGGTGGGTCGCCGGGTCGACCAGCACGGTGCGATCGTTGACCACCGTGTAACGGTAGTTGCGGACGCCGTATTCCTGCGGAACCTCGTAATAGGTCACGCCTTCACCCGGCAGCACCGCGCCGACGCGAACTTCGTCCTTGTAGCGATAGGACGGATGGCGCTGTTCGACCGCATAGCTGCGGAAGCGCGGCCGCTGGTCGGCACCGAGCACGCCGGCGACGCCGCCGACCACGCCACCAATGGTTCCACCGACCACCGCGCCGATCGGGCCGGCGGCGCGCTCGCCCTCGCGGGCGCCGCGCTCGATGCCTCCCGGCACGCCCTGCGCCTGCACCATGGCGGGAGTAGCGACGGCGATAATAACAGCGGCAGTACCAAGTATACGACGAATCATGACAAGCTCCGAATGTTGTGAAAGGGGATCTGACGGCAGGCTAAGTCGGCGACCGCTCGGAAGTTCCGGGCCCCCTGCATGATCGGGGCACCAACGGCCAACCCGCGCGGGATGGAACTGCGCCGACTGTTTTTTTCAGCAGCACTGTGGGGCTTCTGGCGATTCAGCATCCGATCGGCGGGCTGATACCCGATATCCACCACAGGCCGGCTCCGCGATGACGCTACGTCTCGAGCAAACGGCCGTCGCGGCGCTGTGGATCTCCCACACGCGCCGAACGGTTTCGATCGCTGCATGGTTCAGCGCCGCAGCGGCGCGGGTCGGTGCAAGGTCCGCGGCGGCCCGCCGCGGCCGCTACTTCATCAGCCCGGCGGCGGTGAGCGCCCGGGTGATCACCGCGTTGACGTCGAAGCCGCGGCGGCCCGGCGGATCGCGCGGCTCGGCGCGGCGATCCTGCGTCGCGCGCGCCTTGCGGGCGCGGGGAATTTCCTCGAGCTGCTCGACTGGCACCGTCGGCAGCGACGCGGCGGCGGTGGCCGGCCGATGCACGCGCTCGGTCAAGCCGAAGAATTTGGCGATGTGGTAGGACGACGAGATGCCGACATCGAGCAGGTAGGCGCCCTGCGCGCCGTAGCTCTCGGTATTTTCACCAGTGCCGAGCGGGGTGCCGTGCGCCATGTTGGTGATGGTGTAGGATTCCACCACGGTTTCTCCGGCTGCGTTCCACCACACCTGGCGCGGATAGCCATCGACCTTGGCGGTCGACATCGGCGACGACGGCAATTGATGCAGGTCGAGCCACTGCTTGACCAGTTCGTCGGCATTCGACGGGTTGACGGTGCGGTCGGCGCTGCCGTGCCACACCGAGAGTTTCGGCCACGGCCCGCGATGGCTGGACGCGTCGCGCACCAGATCGCCGAGTTCCGAGGCCGGCCGCGAGGCGGATTGCATCATCGCGGACAACGCCTGCTGCACATTGCCGGCGACGCCGAACGGCAAGCCGGCGATCACCGCGCCGGCCGCGAAGGTTTCCGGATAGGTCGCGAGCATCACCGCGGCCATCGCGCCGCCGGCCGACAAGCCGGTGACGAACACCCGGTCGCGGTCGATATGATGGGCGACCGCCATTTGTTCGATCATCCGCCGGATCGAGGCGGCCTCGCCGCCGCCGCGGCGGATATCCTCCGGCACGAACCAGTTGAAGCAGCGGTTAGGATTGTTGGCGTTGGTCTGCTCCGGCATCAGCAGCGCAAAGCCGTAGCGCTTGGCCAGCGTCGACCAGCCGGCGCCGACGTCGTAGCCGCCGGCGGTCTGCGTGCAGCCGTGCAGCACCACCACCAGCGGCGGCTTTTTCACCGCGTCGGACGGCACATAGGACAGCATCCGCAATCGGCCGGGATTGGGCCCGAAATCCGCGGCTTCGGTCAGCCGGCTGTTTGCCGCCGCGGCCTTCGTGGCCCGGCTGTCGCCGTTCAACCCGCTGATGCCGTTGAGGTTGCGCAGCTGGCGAAGAAATTCGATGTTCTTTGAAAGCGACACGGCAGCTCCTGCTCCAGAAATCCGGCGGGACAATCGACCACACCGGATATGGTTGCTGCACTGCAAAATAAAATACCTCCAGCGATCAATCGCGCGTGTCCGGACCGCACCGGACGGCGTCAGGGCGCCGGGGGCCAGCCCTTACAACAAATCTTTGCAACAAGCCTCTGCAATCAGCCCCACAGCAGGAGGCCGGCGGCGCAGTCCGCCAGCCTCGCCGGCCCGGATGCTGTATCACGCTGCGCCACGCCTTTCGACTTTGGTCGCACGTAGCAAATTTGACTTTTCAGCGCGAAAGCTTTCTCCCTGATGCTGACGCTGTCCGGCGTCACCCTGTTACGTGCAACGGTCGCCGCCCGGGCGCCGTGACTTCGCGGACCGAACCGAATGTATGATGTGTTGAAAGCGCTTCACGTGCTCGGCGTGGTGCTGCTGGTCGGCAACGTGACCATCACCGCCTATTGGAAAGTGCTGGCCGACCGCACCGCGGATCCGAAGATCGTCGCCCACGCGCAGCACGGCGTGAACGCGGCCGACTGGATCTTCACGCTGGCCGGCATCGCGCTGGTGATGATCGGCGGCTATGGCGCGGCCTATGTCAAAGGGCTGCCGCTGTTCGACTCGGTCTGGCTGCTCGGCGGGCAGATCCTGTTCGCGGTGTCCGGCATGATGTGGCTGGGGATTCTGGTTCCGCTGCAGATCCGCCAGGGCCGCGCGGCGCGCGGCTTCGCCTCGCTCGACCGGATTCCGCTGAGCTACCTGCGCGACGCGCAGAAATGGCTGGTCTGGGGCATTCTCGCCACCGTGCCGCTGGTCGCCGCCACCGTGCTGATGGTGCTGAAGCCGTAGCGGCGCAGCTTTGGGGGCCTCGCATGACCGTCGTCGCCGTGAGGCCCGAAGTCGATGCCGGCGCGGTGTTGCCCGGCGCGCAATTCATCGACGCCTTTGCCGTCACCGTCCCCGGCCCGATCGATGCGCGGCAGGCGGCGGAGCGGATGATGACGCGCTCGCCGCCTTGGGTCACCGCGCTGATGACGCTACGCGATGCCGTAGTTAAACCGTTCGGGCTGAAGACCGCGGACAGCGCGCGGCAAGCGACGATCGATCGCGTCGGCATGTTCCCGGTGCTCAGCGAAACCCCGCAACGGCTGATCGCCGGCTTCGACGACAGCCACCTGGATTTTCGCGTGGTGGTGGATGTCGCGGACACCGAGCCCGACGCCGGCGTCCGGGTTACCGCGACCACGCTGGTGCTGACCCACAATTTGCTCGGCCGAACCTATCTGGCAACGATCACGCCGTTCCACCGTCTGGTGGTCCGCGCCATGCTGCGGCAGGCCTAGCGCGTCGTTGGTCGGTCGATCCGCTCCCTCAACAACAAGCCGTCATTCCGGGGCGCGAGAGCGCCAGCTCGAGCGAACCCGGAATCTTGCCGCCGGCGGAGGCGTGTGCTCGTCGCGAGATTCCGGGTTCGCTCGCCCAAGGGGGGCTCGCGCCCCGGAATGACGGCTCAATTTCGTTTCCGAACCTCGGACGAACGCTTCTTAGCCCTCGCCCTCGTCCCCGGCCTGTTTGGTGCCGGTGACGGTGTCGCCGGGTTTGGCGCGTTCGGTCACCCGCATTTCCAGATCCTGGAAATTCTGCTGCAGCTGATCGAGCGCGAAACCGAGCGCGAAGAACTGCTCGATGCGGTCGCCGGTCAATTGCCGGGTCAGCCCGTCTTTCCGCACCTTGTCGACTTCGGCGTCGTAGGCCGCCAGCGCCGCCTGCAGCGGCTGCAACGACGGCGGATCGCCGCGGCCGCGCAACGCCATCGCGCTGGCCGAGAGATATCCGGTGGCCGCCTCGCTGAAATGCTCCAGCACGCCGCCGAGCCGCGCCTGCAGCGGCTCCGGCAGCGGCCCGCCGGCGGCGCGGCCGACCATCACCAGATCGTGGCGCAGCCGCAGCAGCGTGCGCAGCAACGGCGCGGTGTCCGGTCCGTTCGACAGCCCGGCCGAGCGTTCGCTTTCCGCCTCGACGGCGATTTCGCCGAGCTTGACCAGCGATTCGCCGATGCCGTCCTGCAGCCGGTGCAGCGCGTCGGTGTCGAGCCCGCCGGTCAGCCCGGCCAGCAATTCGCGCAGCGCCACCGCCATCAATTCCAGCGCCCGCGCCGCGGCGTTGGTGGCGAGCCCGAGCGCGCGGGACGGCAGCACGAAGAACGACACCACCAGCCCGGTGATGGCGCCGACGCCCACCTCGAGCACCCGGTCGATGGTGGAATCCAGCGGGTTGACCTGGGTCATGGTCGGCACCAAGAGCACGATGATGGCGGTCACCAAGGCGACGTTGAAGCGCGGCTTGATCGCCGCGATCAGGGCCAGCGGCGCCACAATCACCGCCAGCACCGCCAACAGCTCCCATTCGCTGTGGTGCGGCACGAAGATGGTCACCGCGCCGCCATAGGCCGCGCCGCCGATGGTGCCGATCAGATAGTCGATCGCCACTTTCAGCGAGCGTCCGACGCTGAGCTGGGTGACGATGATCGAGGTCAGCACCGCCCACAGCGGTAGCCGCAGATGCACCGCCTGAGCAAAGGCCAGCGCCAACAGCGCCGCCAGCGTCACCCGCAGCGCCAGTCCGAGTTGCAGCCGGCGCGGTTTCAACTGCGCGCCGATTTTGATTCCGAATTTACTCATATGCCTCGTGTGAAATATCGCGACGGCGAATCCGCCGCGCTCGCGTTGCCTTGTGCGCCACAGAGCATGCCGAATTGTGACTGGCAATCGCCGCCGCGGTCGCCGGCTTGAACGCCGCCATCGCTCCGCCTACCCTGCCGCACCTTCCACTGCCCGGGCGCGCCGATGACCGATGAGACCGCGACTCTGGCCGGCTACGTCGCCGGCCTTGCTTTCGCCGATATTCCGCCCGAGGTGCGGACCCGCGCCAAAAGCCTGACGCTGGATTTTCTCGGCAGTACGATCCGGGCGCGGCGCGACGCCGAATCGACGCCGGCGATCTTGCAGACGCTGCGGGCGCTGTCGCTCGATGGCGCGGGCCAATCAACGGTGTTCGGCGACGATCGCGGCTGGACCCCGGCGGTGGCCGCCCTGCTCAACGGCGCGCTCGGCCATTCGCTGGACTTCGACGACACCCACGCCGATTCCTCGCTGCATCCCTCCGCGCCGGTGGTGCCCGCCGCCTTCGCGGTCGGAGAGCTGGTCGGCGCCTCGGGGGCCGAGGTGCTGACCGCGATCATTGCCGGCTATGAAGTGTGCTGCCGGCTCGGCAACGCGCTCGACCCCACCTCGCATTACGCCCGCGGCTTTCATCCCACCGCCACCGCCGGCACGTTCGGCGCGGCGGCCGCCGCGGCCAAGCTGTTCAAGCTGTCGCAACATCAGATCGTCGCGGCGTTCGGCGTCGCCGGCAGCCAGGCCGCGGGCTCGCTGCAATTTCTGGTCAACGGCGCCTGGAACAAGCGCTACCAAGTCGGCGCCGCGGCGATGAACGGGGTGATCGCCGCCACGCTCGCCCGCAACGGCTTTCTCGGCGCCACGCAATCGATCGAGGGCAAGCACGGCTTGTTAGTCGGCTACAGCGACGATGCACATCCGGACCAAGCCGTGGCCGGTCTCGGCTCGGTCTATGAAACGATGAAGATCGGGGTGAAACCTTATCCGAGCTGCCGTTACACCCACGCGGCGATCGACGCGCTGATCGCGATGCGCCGCGAGCATAACCTCGCGCCGGACCAGATCACCCGCGTGGCGATCGGCCTGCATCGCAACGGCATCACGCTGACCGGCGACGCCGCCACCAAGCGGCATCCGCGATCGATCGTCGCCGGGCAATTCTCGATGTATTTCACCGGCGCCGTGGCGCTGGAGAAGGGCCGCTTCGGCTGGGACGATTATGCAAGGCTCGGCGATCCTTCGATCGACGCGCTGGCGGAAAAATTCGACGTGGTGCAGGACGTGCGATTGGAAGGCCGGAGCCACCCGTTCGGCGCCCATGTCAGCATCAGTACCGAAGATGGCGTGCGCGAGCGGCTGATTCCGGACCCCTCCGGCGAGCCCGCCGCGTTTCCCAGCGCCGGCGCCATGCAGCAGAAATTCCTGCAGCTGGCGCGCCCGGTGCTGAACGGCGGCGCCGAAACCTTCGCCGACGCGATGCTGGCGCTGGAGCGCTTCGACCGCGTCGCCGATGTGGCGGCGCTGGGAAGAGGGTAGCAGGTCCCGGACGATAATTACTTGCTATCGGCTTTGGGACGCCAGCCTGCTGGCACACTGCTCTGTCCAAAGCAGCTGTCATTCCGGGGCGCGAGGCCGCAGGCCGGGCGAACCCGGAATCCAGTGTTCCAGGGCGGTGAATACTGGATCTCGGGTTCACTCGCGGCTCACGCCGCTCGTGCCCCGGGATGACGGTGCGTGTCGGTGAAGCGTTTCGGCCGGCACCTCGCCGGCCAACGCCCACGCTCACGCCACGGCGGGAATCGGCGCCCCCGGCTGCGCCACGGCCTGTGGCTGCGCGGTGCCGGTCAGGGCGACGCGGATCATGCGCGCCAGATCCGCTTTGCGGTAGGGCTTGGCGAGGAACAGCATCTCGGCATCGATATGGCCATCATGAACCACGCTCTCCTCGGTGAAGCCCGAACTGAACAGCACGCTCAACGCCGGCCTGCGACGCCGCGCTTCGACGGCCAGTTGCCGGCCGTTGAGCGCCCCGGGCATGGTCATGTCGGTGAACAACAGATCGATCGGCTGCGCGCTATCGATCACCACCAGCGCTTCCGCGGCGTTGGCCGCGGTCAGCGTCGCATAGCCCAGGCTTTCGATCTGTCCGATCACGTAGCGGCGCACCAGGTCGTCGTCCTCCACCACCAGGATGGTCTCGGTGCCACCCTGAATCTTCGGTTGGCTGACCAATTCCAATTGCGGTTGAGCGACCCCGGTGGCTTGCGGCAGCAGCATCGTCACCGTGGTGCCGTGGTCCGGCACGCTCTCGATCACGACGTGGCCGTTGGATTGCTTGACGAAGCCATAGACCATGCTGAGGCCGAGACCGGATCCCTTGCCGACATCCTTGGTGGTGAAGAACGGCTCGAACACCCTGGGCAGGATGTCCGCCGGAATGCCGTGCCCGGAATCGCCGACCGCGACCAGCACATAGCTGCCGGCATCGAGTTCATTGGCCGCCGCGGCGCTCGCGTCGAGCACGATGTCGCGGGTGGTGATGCTGACCTCGCCGCCCTCGGGCATCGAATCGCGGGCGTTGAGCGCGAGGTTGAGGATGGTGTTGGTGAGTTGTCCGGGATCGATCAGGGCGCGCGACAGCTCCCCGGCCAGCGTGGTGACGAGGGTGATGTGATCGCCGAGCGTCGGCCGTAGCAGATTGGTCGCCTCGACGATCAGCGCATTGACGTCGATCGCGCGCGGATGCAGCGGCTGCTTGCGCGCGAATGCCAGCAGCCGCTGCGTCAGTTCGGCGCCGCGCACCGCGGCCTCGTCGATCATCTTGGCGATCGCCGCGAGTTGCGGCCGGTCCGCGACCGCCGCGGCGAGAATCTCGATGGTGCCGGAGATGACGGTGAGGATGTTGTTGAGGTCGTGGGCGAGGCCGCCGGTCAATTGCCCGACCGCTTCCATCTTTTGCGCCTGGCGCATCTGCAGATCGACGGCGTTCTTCTCCTGCAGCAGGCGCTCCTTGTCCTCGGCCAGCCGCTTCATCCGATCGAAGGCGTCCTGCAACTCCCGCGCTCGCGATGCGGTCGCCACGGCTTCGGCCAGCACATTGGCGAAGCCGGTCAGGAAATTGACGTCGTATTGGTCGTAGTCTTGCTGCTGATTGTTGTCGATTTCCAGGATGCCGTAGGGCTGGTCGCCGCTGCCTCTGATGACGACGTCGATGGTCGAGACGATGCCGTGCGCGGCATAGAACGCCGGCGGATCGAAGTAGCGGTCCTTCTTCAGATCGTCGCAGACCGCGGGCGTGCCGGTGGAAAACGCGCGCCCCTGCGGCGAACTCATATCGGCGCGCGACACCACATGGCCGACCACGCCATCCTGCCAGCCGTAGCCGGCGACGATCAAGAGATCGTTCTGCTCGGGGCGATGCCGGCAGACCTTGCTGAAGGGGGCGTCGAGCCCCTCGGCGCAGACCCGCACCGCTTCGTTCAGGATCTTCGAGAGATCCCATTCGCGCAGCGAAAACGTGCCGAACCGCGCAATCGCCGCCTGTTGCCGCAGCAGCTTGTCGATTTTGGTCGCGTCGGTCGACGCCGGATTGTCATCTGGTGCGACGGGAATGGGAGGGCGCTTCGAGGCATCGTCCATGATCGGTCAGTCCCCCCGCTGTGGTCTCAGCCAGCGCGACCGTTCACATCATGAAGTCCCGGCGTTGCCTGAACACATGGGGAGCAGGGCCAGGGACCTCGAATCAGCGCTGGATGCTGCGCCCAATGGGGGGCGGCGTCTGAGCAATCCTGGTCAGTGGCCGCCGTCTTGCGGAGGAGGGCGACGGCGGCGGCGCCGCTACTTCCGCACGCAGATCAGGCGGAGCACCGACGCCTTGGCATCGCCGGCCGAGGCCGCGGTGGTCGCCACCGCGTTGTCCTTGAGGAAGCCGCGGACGGTCTCGGCCGGCACCAGCATCGCTTGCGCCGGCGCTGCGCCATTCGCCGGGCCTGCGAACAGCACCGGCTTCAACAGCGCAAGCCCAGCGAATCTGCCCTCGGCATCGACCGCCGCGGCGCCGGAAAAGCCGAGCCCCGGCGCCGGCGTCAGCGCCAGATCGCGGCCGGCGGCGACCGGGGCGATCTGCGCCCGCACGCTGCTCGCCGCGGAGCCGCCGCCCTGGCTCTGCGGATCGGCGATGCCGATCAATTCGACGCTCGGCTTGGCGGCGCCGCCGCCGAGCCCGAGCGGCGCAAGTCCCTGCGCGCCATAGACCCGCAGCAGCGCCAGATCGTGCGCCTTGTCCTCGGCCACCTTCTCGGCGCGGCCGAGGCCGGCGACCACGATCGCCTGGCAGCCGTCCACCGCCTGGCGGTCGGCGAGGATCGCACCGTCGGCGCTGACCACCACGCCGGTGGAATATTCCACCGATTTCCGCGGCGGCGGCCCTGCGGCCTGAACGCCGGCCGGAAACGGAGTGAACGCGCTCGACATCGCGATCACCACCGGCTCCATGGTGCCCTCGGTGGCCTGGTCGTAGAGGATGGTGAGGATGCGGACTTCGGCGTCCTTGAAGGCGCCGCGGACGTAGAATTTCTTCAGCCCCTGCAGCCCCGACAGCACGAAGAAATCCGGCTTCACCGCGCTGTATTCGACCTTGCGGCCGGCCGGCTCTGTCTTTTCCTGCGCGGCGAGCTTGGCGGTGGAGGGCTCGGCCTCCTTGCGGCGGCTGAGCAGCACCTGGATGGTGCCGGTCGAGGAGCTCCATTTCGCGCCGTTGGCGTCGCTGGTCTGCTGCGGCACCAGCTTCAGCGGCAGCCCGAGCCGCGCGCCGGTGACGGAATCGCTGACCAGTTTCCAGCCGACATTGTCCTTCGCCTTCTTGGCGACCTCGGCGAGCGTGCCGCGTTCCTGCGGATTGAGCACGCCAGTCGGCTTGCCGCCGCGGTCGGTCTGGAACGCCTTGATCGCCGCGACCATGCGCTCGGACCCCTCGCCGTTGATCGCGCCATTGTAATGCCCGGCCCAGGCCAGGTCCGACTGGATCGCGGTGCGCTCGGCCTGCGCCATCGCATTGGCGGTATTGGCCGGGGTTTGCAGCGCCGGGCGGATCGCCACGGTGGCGACCGGCTTCGGCTTGCCGCCTGCGGTGGCCGGCGGCGACATTTGCGCCGTGGCGCTGCCGGCCGCGAATACCATCATCAGGGTTGCGGCGAGCATCGTTCTCATGACAACTCCTGCCTGCTATGCCGCGCGCAGCTAACCACAAATGCCGGGTCGGCGACAGCGGCGCAGCGGTTCATGACAAGGTGCCTTCCATCATGCTGAGTGGCGACGAACTCGAACGCTATGCCCGCCACATCGTGCTGCGCGAGGTCGGCGGCCCCGGCCAGGCCAAGCTGCAGGCCGCCTCGGTGCTGGTGATCGGCGCCGGCGGGCTCGGCGCGCCGTCATTGATGTATCTGGCGGCCGCCGGCGTCGGCACACTCGGCGTGGTCGACGACGACACCGTGTCGCTGTCCAACCTGCAGCGCCAGATCATCCACGCCACCCCGGACATCGGCCGCAGCAAGGTCGACAGCGCCGAGGATCGCATCACCGCGCTCAATCCGCACGTCCGTTTCGTCCGCCACCCGATGCGGATCGACGCCGACAACGCGATGCAGTTGATCGGCAGCTACGATATGGTGCTCGACGGCTCGGACAATTTCGCCACCCGCTATCTGGTGTCCGACGCCTGCTATCTGGCGCGGAAGCCGCTGATCACCGGCGCGCTCGGGGTGTTCGACGGCTCGCTGACCACGATCCGCGCCCATGAGAAGAACGCCGACGGCGAACTCAACCCGACCTATCGCTGCCTGTTTCCGGAAGCGCCGCCGCCCGGCACGGTGCCGAGCTGCCAGGAGGCCGGCGTGCTCGGCGCGCTCGCCGGCGTGCTCGGCTCGATGATGGCGCTGGAGGCGATCCGCGAGATCGTCGGCTTCGGCGAGGGCCTGGTCGGCCGGCTGTTGATGATCGACGCCCGCGCGATGCGGTTCGAAACCCTGCGCTACAACCGCGACCCGGCCAATCCGTTGAACGGCGATCGGCCGAGCATTTTGGATCTCAGCGCCCACGCCTGAGCGGCAACTTTTTTGCCGCATCAAGATCGGCATCGCGACCGATGCTGGCGGATTCGCTCTAGAGCATTTCCGGTTAGGATTGATGCGGTTCAAGAGCCCCGGGCCGTCATTCCGGGGCACGAGCAGCTTCGCTGCGAGTGAGCCCGGAATCCATAACCACCACAGGGAGTATGGATTCCGGACTTGCTCGTTCTTCGAACTCGCAATCCGGAATGACGCCGACTTTGGTTGGACGATTCAATCCTAACCGAAAAATCTCTAGGCCTTCCCCAACTTGGCCTTCAGCGCGTAGAGCGCATCCAGCGCTTCGCGTGGGCTGAGTTCATCCGGGTGCAGCGCCTTCAGCGCTTCGATCAGTCGTTCGGCCTCGCTGGGCGGCGACGGCTCCGCCGCGGCGCGGGCGGTGACGGCGAACAGCGGCAGGTCTTCGGCCAAGGCGCGCGCCGACTGGCCGCGGTCTTGCGCCTCCAGTTTCGCCAGCACCGACTTCGCCCGCGTGATCACCGATGGCGGCAATCCGGCGAGCTTCGCCACCTGGATGCCGTAGGAGCGATCCGCCGAGCCCGGCAGCACCTCGTGCAGAAACACCACGTCGCCGTGCCATTCCTTGACCCGCACGGTGGCGTTGAATAGCCGCGGCAGCTTGGCGGAGAGCGCGGTGAGTTCGTGGTAATGCGTGGCGAACAGCGAGCGGCAGCGATTTGACTCATGCAGATGCTCGATCGCCGCCCAGGCGATCGACAACCCGTCGAAGGTCGCGGTGCCGCGGCCGATCTCATCCAGGATCACCAGCGCGCGCTCCGAGGCCTGGTTCAAGATCACCGCGGTCTCGACCATCTCGACCATGAAGGTGGAACGGCCGCGCGCAAGGTCATCGGCGGCGCCGACCCGCGAGAACAGCCGGTCGACGATGCCGATGCGGGCGCGCGACGCCGGCACGAAGGAACCGATCTGCGCCAACAGCGCGATCAGCGCGTTCTGCCTGAGAAAAGTCGATTTACCCGCCATGTTGGGGCCGGTGATCAGCCAGATCTGCCCGGATTGCTGCCCCGGCCCGGGTGAGAGGTCGCAGGCGTTGGCGATGAACGGCTGGCCATCGCGGCGCAAAGCCTGCTCGACCACCGGATGGCGGCCGCCTTCGATCGCGAAGCTAAGCGAGCCGTCGACCTCGGGGCGGACGTAGTTGTCGTCCACCGCGAGTTTCGCCAGCGCCAGGGTGACGTCGAGCGCCGCGAAGCCGTGCGCCGCGGCGCGCAGATCGTCGGTGGCGGCCTGCACCAGCGCGACGAGGCGCTCGAAGATCTCCAGTTCGAGGCCGAGCGCGCGGTCGCCCGCATTGGCGATCTTGGCTTCGATCTCGCCGAGTTCGGCGGTGGTGAAGCGGGTCTGCCCGGCCAGCGTCTGGCGATGGATGAAGGTCAAGTTGAGCGGCGGCGCCATCAGCTTATCGCCGTGCTGCGCGGTGACTTCGACGAAGTAGCCGAGCACGTTGTTGTGGCGGATCTTCAGGCCCTTGACGCCGCAATCGTCGGCGTAGCGCGCCTGCATCGCCGCGACGATCAGCCGCGAATCGTCGCGCAGCTTGCGGGTCTCGTCGAGCGCGTCATGATAACCCTCGCGGACGAAGCCGCCGTCGCGCTTCATTAAGGGGAGATCATCGGCGAGCGCGCGGGAGAATTCTTGTGCGAGGTCGCGCGACGGCCGCCGCAGCGCCGCCATCGCGGTCTGAATTTCTTTCGGCGGCACTTCCAGCGCGCCAAGCTGCGCCAGCGCCTGATCGGCCGCGAGCAAGCCGTCGCGCAACGCGGCCAAGTCGCGCGGCCCGCCGCGACCGACCGAGAGCCGCGCCAGCGCTCGCGACATGTCGGGCGCTGCGCGCAGCGTCGCCCGCAGCGCTTCGCGCAAGCCGGGATCGGGCAGCAACGCCGCCACGGCGTCGAGCCGCTGCGCGATCTGCTCGACATCGGTCAACGGTGCGGCGAGCCGCTGCGCCAGCAGCCGCGAGCCGGCGGCGGTGACGGTGCAGTCGATCGCGTCCAGTAGCGAGCCGCGGCGCTCGCCGGAGAGCGTGCGGGTCAGTTCGAGATTGGCTCTCGTCGCCGGATCGATCGCCATGGTCGAGCCGGTCGCCTCGCGCGACGGCGGCGACAAAGGCGGCTTCTTGCCGAGCTGGGTGCGGTCGATATAGGTGACGCAGGCGGCGGCCGCGGTGGCCTCCAGCCGCGACATCGCCGACAGCCCATCCATCGTCGCCACCGCGAAGTAATCGCACAGCCGCCGCTCCGCGGTCGCCGAGTCGAACACGTCGCGGGTCAGCGGCGTCACCGCCGGCAATTCGCGCAGCAACGGACCCAATTCAGGGTCGCTATACAGCGCGTCGGTGACGATCGCCTCGTTGGGGTTGATCCGCGCCAAGGTGGCGGCGAGTTCGGCGGGCGCGCATTCGGTGACGATGAATTCCGCGGTCGAGATGTCGATCCAGGCGAGCCCGATGCGGTCGGCGCCGGCGGAGGCGCGGGCCCGCGCAATCGCCAGCAGGTAGTTGTTGGCGCGGGCGTCGAGCAGGGTGTCTTCGGTCAGCGTGCCGGGCGTGATCAGCCGCACCACGTCGCGCCGCACCACGCTTTTGCGGGCGCGCGCCGCGGCCGGATCTTCGGTCTGCTCGCACACCGCGACGCGGTGGCCGAGCGCGATCAGCCGATGCAGATAGTCGTCGGAGCGCTCCACCGGCACGCCGCACATCGGGATGTCCTGGCCCTTGTGCTTGCCGCGCTTGGTCAGCGTGATGCCGAGCGCGCGCGCGGCGATCTCGGCGTCCTCGAAGAACAATTCGTAGAAATCGCCCATCCGGTAGAACAGCAGCAGGCCGGGATTGGCGGCCTTGATCTCGTGGTACTGCTCCATCATCGGCGACACCTTCGCCTCGATCGGCGCGGGCGTGTCGGGGGACGGCGAAATGTCGGGTTCGATGCTCATGGCGGGCGCAAACTAGCGCAATTCCGCCGCGCGATCCTACCCGCTCAGCGCGGCAATACACGGTTTTGCATGATTGGCGCACCGGCCCTCCCGCCGGCTCAACCCACGCTCTCTTTCACCACCTCGCCGAGCGCGGTGAAGTCCGCCTTGCGCGGCGAGGTCGCGCGGAACACCAGGCCGATGCTGCGGCCGGGCTGCGGATCCTTCAGCCGCAACAGCCGCACCCGGCTGTCGCGGCGCTCGACCTCGGCGGCGATCTGCGGAATCAGCGTGATGCCGTAGCCGTTGGCGACCATCTGCATCACCGTCGACAGGCTGGAGGCGCCGAACGTCATCCCGGCGCTGGACTGCTGCCGGCCGCGCCGCGCGGTGGCGCAGAACGCCAAGGCCTGGTCGCGCAGGCAATGGCCGTCTTCCAATAGGATCAGCCGGCTCTGATCGATATCGCGGGCGCCGATGCGGGCGGTGTCGGGGCGCGGATCGTCGGCCGGCACCGCCAGCAGGAACAGATCCTCGAACAGCGGCAAGGCGTCGAGTTCGGAATCCTCCAGCGGCAACGCCAGCAAGGCGGCGTCGAGCACGCCGCTCTTGATGTCGCCGACCAATGAGCGGGTCTGGCTCTCGCGCAATTCCAGCCGCAGCTCGGGATAGCCGCGCTGCAGCGCCGGCAAAATCTTCGGCAGCAGATACGGCGCCAGCGACGGGATCACGCCGAGCGTCAGCCGTCCGGTCAACGGCTTGCCGCGGTGGCGGGCGAAATCGACGAGGTCGCGCGATGCCGTCAGCACCTCGTCGCCGCGCCGGGCGATCTCGCGGCCGGCGTCGGTCAGCAAAACCTCGCCGGGCCGCCGCTCCACCACCTTGACCCCGAGCCTGCGCTCCAGATCGCCGATCTGCATCGACAGCGCCGGCTGGGTCACCGAACAGGCCTCGGCGGCGCGGCCGAAATGGCCGTGTTTGGCGAGCGCGGAGAGATAGCGAAGTTGACGCAGCGTGACCATCAGCGATCAGATAAACTGATCGCGGGAACAATGCAATTCGACTGGACCTGATGATGGAAGTGTTCCAGATTCACGCCGTCGGGTCCCCGGCGATCGCCGCCTCGGACCGCCGACCAACAAACCATCATCATCGCGCAGCAAGATGCCGGACCCGGTTCGGACATCTGGCTGTCGGAGGACGCGCCGCCGCACGGATCACGACCACCCGCCGGCAATCGAATTGCCGGTGCATCGAAATCAAAACGCCGCGGACCGGCTCGGTCCGGTGCGCCTGTTGGCGCATCGTGGATGCCGAGGGGCGCGGTGCCGAACCGACGACAACGCTAACACGCACAATGACACCACGAACGGAGACACCCATGGACGCCAAGACTGACGACAAAGCCGGCAAATGCCCCGTCGCCCACGGCCCGGCGCCGCGCGGCAACCGCGACTGGTGGCCGGAGCAGCTCAACCTGTCGATGCTGCACCAGCGCTCGCCCTCCGCCGACCCGCTCGGCAAGGATTTCCATTATGCCGAACAGTTCAAGACGCTCGACCTCAAGGCGCTGAAACAGGACCTCACCGCGCTGATGACGGAGTCGCAGGACTGGTGGCCGGCGGATTTCGGCCATTACGGCGGTCTGTTCATCCGCATGGCCTGGCATAGCGCCGGCACCTATCGCACCACCGACGGCCGCGGCGGCGCCGGCGCCGGCCAGCAGCGCTTCGCGCCGCTGAATTCCTGGCCCGACAACGCCAATCTCGACAAGGCGCGCCGGCTGTTGTGGCCGATCAAGCAGAAATACGGCCAGAAGATTTCCTGGGCCGATCTCTATGTGCTGGCCGGCAACGTCGCGCTGGAATCGATGGGCTTTCAGACCTTCGGCTTTGCCGGCGGCCGCGCCGATACCTGGGAGCCGGAAGAATTGTTCTGGGGACCCGAAGGCACCTGGCTCGGCGACGAGCGCTACAGCGGCGAGCGCCAGCTCGCCGATCCGCTCGGCGCAGTGCAGATGGGGCTGATCTACGTCAATCCGGAAGGCCCGAACGGCAACCCGGATCCGCTCGGGTCTGCCAAGGACATCCGCGAAACCTTCGCCCGCATGGCGATGAACGACGAAGAGACCGTGGCGCTGATCGCCGGCGGCCACACCTTCGGCAAGACCCACGGCGCCGGCGATCCGTCGCTGCTCGGGCCGGAGCCGGAAGGCGGCGACGTCGAGGACCAGGGGCTCGGCTGGAAGAGCAAATACGGCACCGGCTTCGGCGCCGACGCCATCACCGGCGGACCGGAAGTGATCTGGTCGCAGGAGCCGACCAAGTGGAGCAACCACTTCTTCGACAACCTGTTCAAGTTCGAATGGGAATTGACCAAGAGCCCGGCCGGCGCCCAGCAATGGGTCGCCAAGAACGCCGAGCCGTCGGTGCCGGACCCGTTCGACCCATCGAAGAAGCGGCTGCCGACCATGCTGACCTCCGACCTCGCGCTGCGCTTCGATCCGATCTACGAGAAGATCTCGCGGCGGTTCTACGAGAATCCGGATGAGTTCGCCGACGCCTTCGCGCGGGCCTGGTTCAAGCTGACCCATCGCGATATGGGCCCGGTGGCGCGCTATCTCGGCCCGGAAGTGCCGAAGGAAACGCTGCTCTGGCAGGACCCGATCCCGCCGGTCGATCATGAACTGATCAACGACGCCGACGTCGAAGCCTTGAAGGCCAAGATCCTCGGTTCGGGCCTCTCGGTCGCGGACCTGGTCTCCACCGCCTGGAATTCGGCCTCGACCTTCCGCGGCTCCGACAAGCGCGGCGGCGCCAATGGCGCGCGCATTCGTCTCGCTCCGCAGAAGGACTGGGAGGTCAACCAGCCGGAGCAGCTCGCAACCGTGCTGCAGAAGCTGGAAGCGATCGGCAAGGAGTTCGGCAAGAAGGTCTCGCTCGCCGACCTGATCGTGCTCGGCGGTGTCGCGGCGATCGAGAAGGCCGCCAAGGACGCCGGCGTCGCGGTCAAGGTGCCGTTCTCGCCGGGCCGCATGGACGCCTCGCAGGAGCAGACCGACGCGCCGTCCTTCGCGCCGCTGGAACCGCGCGCCGATGGCTTCCGCAACTACATCAACAGCAAGAAGCACCAATTCATGAAGCCCGAAGAGGCTTTGGTGGATCGGGCGCAGCTGTTGACGTTGACCGCGCCGGAAATGACCGTGCTGGTCGGCGGCCTGCGGGTGCTCGGCGCCAATGCGGGGGATTCCAAGCACGGCGTGTTCACCACCAAGCCGGGCACGCTGAGCAACGACTTCTTCGTCAACCTGTTGACGATGGCGACGTCGTGGCAGCCCTCCGGGACGGAAGGCATCTATGAGGGCCGCGACCGCAAGTCGGGCGAAGTGAAGTGGACCGCGACCCGCGTCGACCTGATCTTCGGCTCGCACTCGCAGCTGCGCGCGCTCGCCGAGGTCTATGCGCAGGCGGATTCCAAAGAGAAGTTCGTCAACGACTTCGTCGCCGCCTGGACCAAGGTGATGAACGCCGACCGCTTCGACCTCATCGCCGAGCCGGTGCTGCTGGAAGCCGCGGAGTAGTGCTGCGAACGACAGAGTAGCCGGCGATTGACAGTCGCAACGACCCAGACGACCACCCCCCGCGATGGCAATCGCGGGGGTTCTCGTGTTGGGCGCAGCGATTTGGATGCGAACGGGTTCGCGTCGAACTATCCCTAGGGCATTTTCGATTAGGCTTGAATCATCCAACCAAAATGTTGGTCGTCATTCCGGATTGCGAGTTCGAAGAACGAGCAAGTCTGGACTCCCTGCGGTGGTTATGGAGTCCGGGCTCACTCGCAGCTGACGCTGCTGGTGCCCCGGAATGACGGCCCGGGACTCTTGAACCGCAGCAATCCTAACCGAAAATGCTCTAGTATCAGCCTTCCACCACCACCGTCATCCTGAGGAACCCGGCGTAGCGCGCAGCGCGAAGCCGGGCGTCTCGAAGGATGGCCACAGGCGCGGGGCTACATCGGGTACGGGTCCGCATCCTTCGCGGCCCTCGCTTGGCGCGGTCGTCTCAGGATGACGGCGATAAGATGCGTGGAGACGTCGTCAAATCAACCCCACGCGCGTTCGCCGCTAGCGCGGCGCGCGCTTGGCGAGGATGCGCTGCAGGGTGCGGCGGTGCATGTTGAGGCGCCGCGCGGTTTCCGAGACGTTGCGGTTGCACATCTCGTAGATCCGCTGGATGTGCTCCCAGCGCACCCGGTCGGCCGACATCGGATTGTTCGGCAGTTCGGATTTCTCGCTGCCCGAGGCCAGCAAGGCGGCGACCACGTCGTCGGCATCGGCCGGCTTCGACAGATAGTCCACCGCGCCCATCTTCACCGCGGTGACCGCGGTGGCGATATTGCCGTAGCCGGTCAGCACGATGGCGCGGGCGTCGGGGCGCTGCTGCTTCAAGGCCGCGACCACGTCGAGGCCGTTGCCGTCGCCGAGCCGCAGGTCGACCACCGCGAAGGCCGGCGCCGCCTTGCCGATCTGCAACAGGCCGTCGGCGACGTTGTCGCACGCCGTCACGGTGAAGCCGCGGGTCTCCATGGCGCGCGACAGCCGCTCCAAAAACGGCTTGTCGTCTTCGACGATCAGCAGCGAGCGGTCGGCGTAGTCGGACAGTTCGGGAATGGCGTTCACGGTTCGTGCGTCTCCTGGGCGGCCCGATAACATATGGCGAGGCGCTGTGGCGCTGCCAAGGCCGCCGCCGCGGATCAGACGATGGCACTGCGCGACAAAAGCGCGCGACGTCGTGTCACGCCTCGGTCGCGGTCGCGGTCTGCACGGTTTCGAAATCGGCGCGCGGCCAGACGATCTGCACCACCGCGCCGTGGTCGGGGAAGGTCTTGTTGCCGAACGACACTTTGGCGCCGGTGCGCTCCAACAGGGTGCGGGCGATGAACACGCCGAGACCGAGCCCACCATGCCCGCCCGAGGTCTCGGCGGCACGTCGCCGCGACAGATACGGTTCGCCGATTCGCCGCAGCATGTCGGGCGCGATGCCGGGGCCATCGTCGGAAATTACGATCTGCACCGTCTCGGCATTCCACCAGGCATTCACTTCGACCGCGGTGCGGGCGAAATCCACGGCGTTCTCCAGAATGTTGCCGACGCCGTAGAGGATCGCCGGATTGCGCATCACCACCGGCTCGCTGACCCCGGCGACTGCGATCCGCACCCGGATCTCGATACCGAAATCGCGGTGCGGCGCCACCGCCTCCTCGATCAGCGTCGACAACGGCATGCGGTCGAACGGCGCGCCAGACGACGACAATTGGGTGATCTTGGCGAGGATTTCCCGGCAGCGCTGCGCCTGTTCGCGCAACGTCCTGAGATCGGCGGCAAGCGGGCTGTCGGCCGGGACGCTGCGCTCGACCTCGCGGGCGATCAGGAAGATCGTCGACAGCGGCGTGCCGAGTTCATGCGCGGCAGCGGCGGCGAGACCGTCGAGCTGGGTCAAATGCTGTTCGCGGGTCAAAACCAGTTCGGTCGCCGACAGCGCGTCCGACAATTTGCGCGCCTCCTCGGTGACCTGGAAGGTGTAAAGACTGGTGACGCCGAGCGCGAGCAGGATCGAGAGCCAGACCCCGATCAGATAGATCTGCGGCAACACCACCGGATCTTCCGGGTCCCACGGCAGCGGCAGATGGTAGAACAACAGCGCGCCGGCGCAGCTCGCCGCGAAGATGCCGAGCGTGATCGTCATCCTGGTCGGCAACGCGGTCGCCGCGATCAGCACCGGGCCGAGGAACAGGAACGAAAACGGATTCTGCAAGCCGCCGGTGAGAAACAGCAGGCCGGCCAGTTCGGCGATGTTCAGCGCCAGCAATGCCGCGGCGTGCAGCGGCTCCAGCCGCTGCATCGGATTGAAGGCGATCTGCAGCGCGAGGTTGACCAGCGCCGACAGCGCGATGATGCCGAGGCAGGGCACCACCGGCAGCTCGAATTCGAGGCCGTGGGCGACCACGAACACTGCGGCGAGTTGTCCCAGTGCCGCCAGCCAGCGCAGCCGCAGGATGGTATCAAGCCGGACGTGGCGGCGCGGATGGCGGAAATCGGACACTTCGGTATCGGTCATGCAGCAACATTAGCCGCGCCGCAGCGCGATCACAAATAGGGGCAAGCGCGCGGGGTGTTGGGACACGCCGTGTTGTCATTCCGGGGCGCGAGGGCGCAAGCCCGAGCGAACCCGGAATCTCGCAACAAGCGAGCTGATAGCGGTCCCGTGTCGCAAGATTCCGGGTTCCTCGCAGCGGAGCTGCTCGCGCCCCGGAATGACGCGGTGGTTTGTCGACGCGCCGCTCGGAACCAGGGCGACGCCGACGTGCGATCACAAACCCGCGCCACGCCCCATCTTGCACTTGCCGCGATGATGGCTCAGGAACGGCCTCATGACCCGCACAGAATCCGCCTCGCCGCCCGGCACCCCCGCGCCTGATCCGGACCACGCCGCCGCGATCGAGGTCGCGCATCTGGTCAAGATCTACAAGGCCACCCGCGCCGTCGACGACGTGTCGTTCGACATCGCGCGCGGCAGCATCACCGGGCTGCTCGGCGGCAACGGCGCCGGCAAGACCACCACCATCGCGATGATCATGGGATTGGTATTGCCGACGTCCGGGACGGTGCGGGTGCTGGGCTATGCGATGCCGGAGCAGAGCGAGGACGTGCTCGGCCGGATGAATTTCGAAAGCCCCTATGTCGACATGCCGATGCGGTTGACGGTGCGGCAGAATCTCACGGTGTTCGGCAAGCTCTACGCGGTGCCGGATCTGCGCGAGCGGATCGCGCAGCTCGCCGACGACCTCGATCTCAACGAGTTCCTCGATCGCCCCAACGGCAAACTCTCCGCCGGGCAGAAGACCCGGGTGGCACTGGCCAAGGCGCTGATCAACCGACCGGACCTGCTGCTGCTCGACGAGCCGACGGCGTCGCTCGACCCGGATACCGCCGACTGGGTGCGGCAGCGGCTGGAAACCTACCGACAGCAGCACCGCGCCACTATCCTCTTGGCCTCGCACAACATGCTGGAGGTCGAGCGATTGTGCGACCGCGTCATCATCATGAAGCGCGGCCGCATCGAGGACGACGACAGCCCGGACAACATCATGCAGCGCTACAACCGCGCCACGCTGGAAGAAGTTTTTCTCGACGTCGCCCGCGGCCGGGTGCAGGACGGCGCGTTGCAGGACGAAGCGTCATGAGCGCCGTGGTTCATCGCGGCATCGCTGCGCACCGCATCGGCGCGATGATCCTGCGCTACTGGTACCTGTTGTTGTCGTCCTGGCCGCGGCTGCTGGAACTGGTGTATTGGCCGGCGCTGCAAATCATCACCTGGGGCTTCCTGCAGAACTACATCTCGCAGAATGCCGGGTTCTTCGCCCAGGCCGGCGGCACGCTGATCGGCGCGGTTGTCCTGTGGGACATCCTGTTCCGCGGCCAGCTCGGGTTTTCGATCTCGTTCCTCGAAGAGATGTGGGCGCGCAATCTCGGCAACCTGATGATGAGCCCGCTGAAGCCGGTCGAGTTCCTGATCGCCCTGATGATCATGAGCCTGATCCGGCTGGCGATCGGCATCGGGCCGATGCTGGCGCTCGCCACCTGGCTGTTCGACTTCAACCTGTTCGGTTTCGGACTGCCGCTGGTGGCGTTCTTCTGCAATCTGATCTTCACCGGCTGGTCGCTCGGCATCTTCGTGTCCGGGCTGGTGCTGCGCAACGGACTCGGCGCCGAAAGTATCGTCTGGACCGTGATGTTCGGGCTGATGCCGCTGGCCTGCGTGTACTATCCGGTAACGGTGTTGCCACATTGGCTGCAATATGTGGCATGGACGTTGCCACCGACCTATGTGTTCGAGGGTATGCGGGCGCTGCTGATCGAGCACGTATTTCGCCCCGACCTGATGATTTCCGCGTTGCTGATCAATGCGGTGCTGTTCGCGGCGTCGTTTATGAGCTTCATTTGGCTGCTCAACAGCGCGCGCCGCCACGGTTCGCTGATCCAGGGTGGCGAATAATTCTATCCGGGGACCCCGCAGGAGATTCCCCATGCCCGCTCGTGGAACTGCGGATTGACGCTGTCCTGCGCAATCGCCACTATGCGGCGATGCAACCGGATTGAGGGACGCGATGCCGAACGTCATTGGTGAATTTGGTCGCCCGCCGGAGTTGCCGGCCGAAGTCAGTCCGGCGATGACCACGCCGATGTACTGGTTCTACGAACTGGCCCATGCCTCGCTCAATCCGGCACGGGCGTTTGGCGACGTCACCAAGATCATGTTCCAGAATCCGCTCAACCCGTGGACCCACACCGAACTCGGCAAATCGATCGCCGCGGCTTGCGAAGTATTCGAGCGCACCACGCGGCGCTACGCCAAGCCGGAATGGGGTCTCGACAGCACCGAGGTGCTGGGGGTGCGCACCCCGATCGAGATCGAATCGGTGTGGGAAAAGCCGTTCTGCCGGCTGTTATATTTCAACCGCCTGCATGAGCGGCCGCTGCGCCACGCGCAGCCGCGGGTGCTGATCGTGGCGCCGATGTCGGGGCACTACGCGACGCTGCTGCGCGGCACCGTCGAAGCCTTTCTGCCGACCCACGACGTCTACATCACCGATTGGTCGGACGCCCGCATGGTGCCGTTGACCGACGGCCGCTTCGACCTCGACGACTATGTCGATTACGTCATCGAGATGCTGCAGCATCTGGGCGGCAATGTGCATGTGATCGCGGTGTGCCAGCCGTCGGTTCCGGTGCTGGCCGCGGTGTCGGTGATGGAGGCCGCGTCCGATCCGTTCGTGCCGTTGTCGATGACGCTGATGGGCGGCCCGATCGACACCCGCAGCAACCCCACCGCGGTGAACAATCTGGCAGCGGAACGCGGCATCGACTGGTTTCGCAACCACGTCATCACCAAGGTTCCGTTCCCGCATCCGGGCTTCATGCGCGACGTCTATCCCGGGTTCCTGCAGCTGAACGGCTTCATCAGCATGAATCTCGACCGCCACATGGACGCCCACAAGAACCTGTTCAACCATCTGGTTCAGGGCGATGGCGACCTCGCCGACAAGCACCGCGACTTCTACGACGAATATCTCGCGGTGATGGATCTGACCGCCGAATATTATCTGCAGACCGTCGACGTGGTGTTCGTCAAGCACTCGCTGCCGAAGGGCGAGATGATGCACCGGGGCGCCCGGGTCGACCCCAGCAAGATCAGGCGCACCGCGCTGATGACGGTGGAAGGCGAGAACGACGACATCTCCGGCATCGGCCAGACCGAGGCGACGCATCGGCTGTGCACGTCGATCCCGGACGAACGCCGCGTGCACTACGTGCAGAAGGGCGTCGGCCATTACGGCGTGTTCAACGGCTCGCGTTTCCGCTCCGAAATCGTGCCGCGGATTTCCGACTTCATGGTGTCGGCGGCGAATGCCAAGCCGGCCAACGCCGCGGAGTAGCGCTGCTACTCATCGCGGCGCGCCCGCGCGCACCAGGGTGGCGCGCGGTGTTTCCTGATGGCGAGCCCGGCGATTCGTCGCCTTGCCGGGTAACCCGCTGATTTCGCCGCGAGAATGCCTAAAATCCGGCGGGTTATACAAATGAGTCCAGATTCGACCCTTCGCCGGGAAAATCCCGTTTCTGAATCCAGAATCAGGTGTTCCTGGCCCCTTTTGGTAGGGGTGCGGCCGCCCGGCTCAGCTGTATATTGGGCAAATGATTTGTTTTTGCGCCGAGCGCTTCCAATGGCGGCGGATATGGCAGAATCCGGGGGAATTCTCCCTGTCCGGATCCGCAGAAATGGCCTTTCGCGCGCTTCTTTATCGGCGTCCTGCCGAACCCCAATCCATTGCCGTCAAGTTCGGCTCCCAGATTTTCGCCATCCGCCTGCGTCGCCACAGGCGGGCGCGGCGCTACACCTTGCGGATTCATCCGAGCGATCGCGAAGCGATCCTGACCATGCCGCCGCGCGGCACGCTGGTCGACGCCAAGGAATTCGCGCAACGCCACGGCGCCTGGATCGCAGCAAGGCTCGGCCGGCTGCCGAAGGCGGCGCCGTTCCATCCCGGAACGTTGGTGCCGCTGCGCGGCAGCGACCATAAGATCGTGCATCGCGCCGGCGTGCGCGGCACGGTGTGGGCGGAGACCCGCGAGTCGGGTGAGCGGATCCTCTGCGTCGCCGGCGAACCAGAGCACATCGATCGCCGGGTGCACGACTTTCTCAAGCGCGAGGCGCGGCGCGATCTGTCCAAGGCGGCGCAGCACTACGCCGAGCTGTTCGGCGTCAAGGTGACGCGGATCTCGATCCGCGACCAGTCGAGCCGCTGGGGCTCCTGCACCTCGGCGGGATCGCTGTCGTTTTCCTGGCGGCTGATCCTGGCGCCGCCCTATGTGCTGGACTATCTCGCCGCCCACGAGGTCGGGCATCTGGTGGAGATGAACCACTCGGCGAAGTTCTGGCGCGTGGTCGGCAAGGTCTGTCCGCAGATGGACCGCGCCAAGAAGTGGCTCGACGGCTACGGCAACGACCTGCATCGCTACGGCATCACGGACTGAGCCGTTCGGTTTCGCGACCGCCTGCCGGTGGCTCCCCAGCCCTGCGCCGCAAGCGGTCCCGCTTGCGGCGCAGGCGGCGCGCGGCCGATGTTACAGCGTGTCGTCTTCCGTCCAAGAGGCCGAAAATCCAAGACCGCCGTACCGGGCGCTCAAGACCGGCTGCGCAGACCGCCCCCCCCCCCCCCCCGCGTGCGGAGACAAGGGCGGAGACTTTCCGGGCATAGCCAAAATGCTGTGCCGCGCGCTTTACAACATGTGCGGCAGCACGCGGTCCGGCGGCTTGTGGTTGTCGAGGAAGGTGCGGATGTTGATGATCACCTTCTCGCCCATCTCGACCCGGCCCTCGATAGTGGCGGAGCCCATATGCGGCATCAAGACCACCTTGCCGTGCTTGGCGAGCCGCACCAGCTTCGGATTGACCGCGGGCTCGTTCTCGAACACGTCGAGGCCGGCGCCGGCGATGTCGCCTGACTCGATCAGCCGGGTCAGCGTCTCCTCGTCGATCACCTCGCCGCGGGCGGTGTTGACCACATAGGCGTCCTTGCGGATCAGCTTCAGCCTGCGCGCCGACAACAGATGGAAGGTCGCCGGCGTGTGCGGACAGTTCACCGAGATGATGTCCATCCGCGCCAGCATCTGGTCGAGGCTCTCCCAATAGGTCGCGCTCAACTCGTCGGCGATCTTCGGCGCCACCGGGCGGCGGTTGTGATAATGGATCTGCAGCCCGAAAGTGCGGGCGCGCCGCGCCACCGCCTGGCCGATCCGGCCCATGCCGATGATGCCGAGCCGCTTGCCGCCGAGCCGCCGCCCCAGCATCCAGGTCGGCGACCAGCCCGGCCAATCCCGGCCTTCGGTCAACAGCGAGGCGCCCTCGATCAGCCGCCGCGGCACCGCGAGAATCAGCGCCATGGTCATGTCGGCGGTGTCTTCGGTCAAAACCTTCGGCGTGTTGGTCACGG
Source organism: Rhodopseudomonas palustris BisB18 (assembly GCF_000013745.1). Lineage (GTDB taxonomy): Bacteria > Pseudomonadota > Alphaproteobacteria > Rhizobiales > Xanthobacteraceae > Rhodopseudomonas_A > Rhodopseudomonas_A palustris_F. Next base: position 374,266 of record NC_007925.1, on the reverse strand, counting down.
TGATGCCGCGGGCATGCGCGGCGGCGACGTTGATGTTGTCGATGCCGTTGCCGAAATTGGCGATCAGCTTCAGCCGGGAGTCTGGCTGCTGCAAAATCTCTTCGGTGATCTCGTCGGTGACGGTGGGGACCAGAATATCGGCGGTGCGCACCGCCTCGGCCAGCGCCTCCGGGCTCATCGGCTCGTCGTCGAGATTGAGGCGCGCGTCGAACAGCTCGCGCATCCGGGTCTCGATCGAGTCCGGCAGCTTGCGGGTGACGACAACCAGAGGCTTTTTCTTAACCGACATGTCCTGCTCTCAACGGGCTGCAGCCTTGCTGCGGCCAAGCCTGCTTCGTCCCTGCCGCAACTTCGTCAAGCACCCTCTTCTCGTCCCCCGGGTCTCGTCCCCCGGGCGAGTTGTTCTCACCCCGGCGAGCGGCCCGACGCGGTCTCCGGATGGCTGTCGGATCAGGCCGACTGAACATTCCGGGGCAACGCGTTCAGTCCTCATTAACCCGGTTGCTGGAAACTGCAGCGCAATGCGATCGCGGCAATTTCGAGCGGTGGCCCATGGGTTTTTGCGGAGCGGCCGTCGTCGCGGGCTCCCGACGGTCGGTCCTCTCTAGCAGAAGGCCGGGCCAAGACAAGAACCCAAGAGGCCTAGTTCCCGACATTCGAAACCGCCGGATTCGCGTCGATACGCGGGGTGCATCGCAGCATTGACGGGGCCGGACCGCTGGACGGTCGCCGGCGTCTGCATCCCCTTAAAAAATTGATTAGCGCGCGGCAGGAGACGGGTGATGGCGGTCAAGCGGTTTGTGGTGTCACTGGTGGTCGCAAGCGCGGTGTTGGGCGCTGCCGCGACCGTCGGCCATGCGGCGAAGGACGGCCCCATCTCGGCCAGCGGCCTGCCGATTCCGCGCTATGTCAGCCTGAAGTCCGACCATGTGAACGTCCGCGCCGGCCCGACCAAGGACAACGACGTCGCCTGGGTCTACACCCGCTCCGGGCTGCCGGTGGAAATCACCGCCGAATACGAGAACTGGCGACGGGTGCGGGATTCCGAAGGCGCCGAGGGCTGGGTCTACCATTCGCTGCTGTCGGGCCGCCGCACCGCGGTGGTGACGATGAAGAGCAAGGACGAATTGGCGCCGCTCTATGACAGCGCCAGCGTCACCAGCCCGGTTGCGGCGCGGCTGCAGGCCGGGGTGCTCACCCAGGTGAAGCGCTGCGCGCAGGGCTGGTGCCGGGTAATCGGCAACGGCTTCGACGGCTGGATCCAGCAGGAACGGCTGTGGGGGGTCTACGCCGACGAGAAGGTGGATTGAGAGGGCGGAATGCCTGGCCAGGCCCGGAGCGAAAGCGTCAAACTGATCGCGAGCTGGTTCAATACCGTATCGGCTGCCGTAATTACGGTGGGGGTATTCACTCCCTTGGCGGTGACGATTTACGGGATCGGCGACCCGCCGCGGAACTCCAACCTTCTGGATGGACTGCCGATTATTTGCATTGGCGGCTCTTGGCTCCTACATTGGTCGGGTCAGTGGTTTCTCCGAAAACTGGATGACCCCGATGACGCACAATGACATCATGGTGTTAGCGTGGCCGGCCATTGGCGTCGCCGCGATGTGCTTGTTCGGTTGGTTTATGTCGCGCTGGATCGACCGCACCTATCCCAGGAAATCTGCGACCTCAGCGGCGGTCACCAACGGCACTTCGCCGTCAGCAGGCCCCTTTAAAGGGAACGCTATGCAGACCGCAACCGTAGTCGGCGTTATGCCCGCGGCCGACCCCAATCGCGGCCCGGAGCCGGCGGAGGGGCTGGATCAATTGCGCGAGCGCTTGGCGCGGCTCCAGGCCGACAGCACGCGCAACGGCCTCGATATCAAGCGGATCGAGGTGCTGATCGAAGAAAAAAATCCCGCCGACCAGTCGTTGCCTAGCCCCTAGGAGCGTTGGCGAGGCGCTCAGCCGATCTTGCGCAGCCGCACCACCATGTCGACCCGGCTGATCTCGTAGCCGGCCGGCACCGTCGGCATGTTCTGCAGCGACACGTGGGTCACCGGGATGTCGATCAATTCGTGGTTGTTCTCGAGATAGAAGTGGTGGTGCTGGGTGACGTTGGTGTCGAAATAGGTCTTGGTGCCGTCCACGCTGACCTGCCGCAGCAGTCCGGCGTCGGTCAGTTGGTTCAAGGTGTTGTAGACCGTGGCGAGCGACACCGGGACTTTGGCGTGGGTGGCTTCCTCGTACAGCATTTCGGCGGTGAGATGCCGCGCGCCCTTGCCGAACAACAGCCAGCCCAGCGCCATGCGCTGCCGGGTCGGCCGCAGCCCGACCGATTGCAGCATTTCGTTGACGTCGTGCCACGGGCAGCCGGTCAGCTGCGCGTGCTGGTGAGGGGTGTCCTCGGCCGCCGTTTCGGCGCGGAAGAACCCGGTGCTTTCGCTGCTGTCTCTCATATCCACGTGAGCATCCGCGCGTTGTGTAAGTCTGACTTGACTATAGGAAGCATTAGAACCAGGTGCAAGTTTTTCGCAACTGAATGCCGTGGGACGATTTGCCTAGGAGAACTGCGTGGCCATCCGCTTTGCGGTGTCACACGCCTGTGATAGAGAGCGCCGGTTCGCTTTAACGCATTCAGCAAAGCGGGAAGCAGGGCTTGCTAAAATGGGCTTCGTGCCGGGCACGAAGCTATTGGCGGCACTCGCTTTTGATGACATTCGCCACCTCCTCGGGCGCGAAGCCGTCCACGTGCTGGAAATTTCGAGAATTGAAAAGGTAACGCAGCATGCGGGATCGTCGCGCCAGTTATGAATATGAGGATTTGCTGGCCTGCGGCCGCGGCGAGCTGTTCGGCCCGGGCAACGCCCAATTGCCGCTGCCGCCGATGCTGATGTTCGACCGCATCGCTGAAATTTCGGAAACCGGCGGCGAACACGGCAAAGGCCTGATCCGCGCCGAACTCGAGGTCAAGCCGGACCTATGGTTCTTCGGCTGTCATTTCAAAGGCGATCCGGTGATGCCGGGCTGCCTGGGGCTGGACGCGATGTGGCAGCTGGTCGGCTTCTTCCTCGGCTGGTCCGGCGGCATCGGCCCCGGCCGCGCGCTCGGGCTCGGCGAATTGAAATTCTCCGGCCAGGTTCAGCCGAACATCAAGAAGGTCGTCTACACCATCGACATCAAGCGGGTGATGCGTTCGAAGCTGTGGCTCGGCATCGCCGACGGCACGCTGGCCGCCGATGGCGAGATCTTCTATCGGGCCAAGGACCTCAAGGTCGGTCTGTTCAAGCAGACCGCCGCGGCGCAGCCGGCGGAATAATTCCGGAAGGCTTCGCCACACTGCCGCCATCACTTCGTCAGGCGGCTGCGACAGGGGCGTGCTATCCAACGACATCTGGCTGCCACAAAAATCCGGCTGCTACGAAAATCAGGCTTCACGACATCTGGGTTCCAACGATAATTGGACCTTCAACTCACGGAATGGACGAGGCGAACATGAGACGGGTTGTGGTCACGGGGATGGGCATCGTCTCATCGATCGGTAACAACACGCAGGAAGTGCTGGCCAGCCTTCATGAGGCGAAGCCCGGCATCACCCGCGCCGACAAATTCGCCGAGCTCGGGTTCCGCTCGCAGGTGCAGGGCGCACCGACGCTGAACCCGGCCGACACCGTCGATCGGCGCGCGATGCGCTTCCTCGGCGAAGGCGCGGCCTGGAACCACGTCGCGATGGAGCAGGCGATCCAGGATTCCGGCCTCGAGCAGGACGATATCTCCAACATCCGCACCGGCATCATCATGGGCTCCGGCGGGCCAAGCGCCCGCACCATCGTCGAGGCCGCCGACATCACCCGCAGCAAGGGCCCGAAGCGGGTCGGTCCGTTCGCGGTGCCGAAGGCGATGTCCTCGACCGCGTCGGCGACGCTCGCCACCTGGTTCAAGATCAAGGGCGTCAACTATTCGATCTCCTCGGCCTGCGCGACCTCGAACCATTGCATCGGCAATGCCTACGAGATGATCCAGTGGAACAAGCAGGACGTGGTGTTCGCCGGCGGCTGCGAAGAGCTCGACTGGTCGCTCTCGGTGCTGTTCGACGCGATGGGCGCGATGAGCTCGAAATACAACGCCACGCCATCGACCGCGTCGCGGCCCTATGACGTGTCGCGCGACGGCTTCGTGATCGCCGGCGGCGCCGGCGTCATCGTGCTGGAAGAACTCGAACACGCCAAGGCGCGCGGCGCCAAGATCTACGGCGAAATCATCGGCTATGGCGCGACCTCCGACGGCTACGACATGGTCGCCCCCTCCGGCGAGGGCGCCGAGCGCTGCATGAAGATGGCGCTCGCCACCACCAATGGCATCAAGATCGACTACATCAACCCGCACGCCACCTCGACGCCGGCCGGCGATCCGCCGGAAATGCAGGCGTTGCGCGCGGTGTTCGGCACCGGCGAGGCCTGCCCGCCGATCTCCGCCACCAAGGCCTTGACCGGGCACTCGCTCGGCGCCACCGGGGTGCAGGAAGCGATCTATTCGCTGTTGATGATGCAGAACGGCTTCATCTGCGAAAGCGCCAACATCACCGAACTCGACCCGGTGTTCGCCGACATGCCGATCGTGCGCAAGCGCATCGACAATGCCAAGGTCGGCACAGTGTTGTCGAACTCGTTCGGCTTCGGCGGCACCAACGCCACGCTGGTTTTCAAGCGGATGGACGCGTAAGTTCTGTTCCAGCCCCCCGCCTCGCGGGGGCCTTATTGCAGCAACGATAACCTCGTGGTGAGCAGGCGCCCGTTCGGCGCCGTCTCGAACCATAGGGATGTGCAGGGTTCGTGGGTCGAGGCGCGGCGCGAGCGCCGCGCCGGGCGATGCGATCGTGACGAACGAGAAAGCGGTAGACGATGCAGGGACTGATGCAGGGCAAGCGCGGCTTGATCATGGGGGTCGCCAACGATCATTCGATCGCGTGGGGCATCGCCAAGGCGCTGGCCGCGCAGGGCGCCGAACTGGCCTTCACCTATCAGGGCGACGCGCTCGGCAAACGGGTCAAGCCGCTGGCGCAATCGCTCAACGCCGAATTGGTGCTGCCCTGCGACGTCGAAAACATCGACAGCGTCGACGCGCTGTTCGCCGCGGTTGGCGAAAAATGGGGTGGGCTCGACTTTCTGGTCCATGCCATCGGCTTTTCCGACAAAAACGAGCTGAAGGGACGCTACGCCGACACCACGCGGGAGAATTTCTCCCGCACCATGGTGATCTCCTGCTTCTCCTTCACCGAACTCGTCAAGCGCGCCGCGCTGCTGATGCCGCAGGGCGGCTCGATCGTCACGCTGACCTATGGCGGCTCGACCCGGGTGATGCCGAACTACAACGTGATGGGCGTCGCCAAGGCCGCGCTGGAAGCCAGCGTGCGCTACCTCGCCTCGGATTTCGGCCCGCAGGGCGTCCGCGTCAACGCGATTTCGGCGGGGCCGATTCGCACGCTGGCCGGCTCCGGCATCGCCGACGCCAGGCAGATGTTCAACTATCAGCAGCGCCACGCCCCGTTGCGCCGCACCGTGACCATCGACGAGGTGGGCGGCTCGGCGCTGTACCTGTTGTCGGAGCTGTCGACCGGCGTCACCGGCGAAATCCACTTCGTCGATTCCGGCTACAACATCATCTCGATGCCGCAGCCCGACGCGCTGAAGACCGTCGACGAAGCCGAAACCGCCGCCGAGAAGAGCCGCGCGGCGCTGGCGGCGAAATAGTTTCCCGGCTCGGGCACCGCGCCGCCGCGCTGCCCTCGCCAAACCACCGCCGTCATCCTGAGGAACCCGGCGTAGCTCGAAGAGCGAAGCCGGGTGTCTCGAAGGATGCGCCACGCGTTCTTCGCCACTGCAGCGCTCGCAGCCGCATCCTTCGAGGCCCTCGCTTCGCTCGGGCACCTCAGGATGACGGCGCCGCGGTCGCGGCCAGCGTGTCCAGCGTGTGAAGCCGATTCTCCGTTACCCGCCGGCTCCATGCGCAGCAGGACGCGACTTGTCTCCGCGCCGATGCGCCCCGATAATGCTTCGCAACGGATCATCACGGAGGAGGCGTGCGATGAGCTGGATGCCCGACAACGATCCGGTGCTCGGCGACCCCGCCTCCTGCGACGCGCTGTCGCTGGTGATCGTGCCGCGCACCCGCGATCTCGGCGACGGCTTTTTGGTGCGCCGCGCGCTGCCGCACGGCAAGCGGCAGATGGTCGGCCCCTTCATCTTCTTCGATCATTTCGGCCCGGTGCAGTTCATCGCAGGCAAAGGCATGGACGTGCGGCCGCATCCGCATATTGGCCTTGCCACCGTCACCTATCTGTTCGACGGCCGCATCCGGCATCGCGACAGCGAGGGCAACGTCCAGGACATCGAGCCCGGCGCGATGAACCTGATGACCGCCGGCCGCGGCATCGCGCATTCCGAGCGCACCCCGGACGTGGAGCGCCGCGACGGCCAAAACATGCTCGGCCTGCAAAGCTGGATCGCGCTGCCGCAAGGCGCCGAACAGATCGCGCCGTCGTTCCAGCACTACGCCGCAGCCAACCTGCCGACCTATTCCGACCGCGGCATTTCGGCGCGGCTGATCGCGGGTCGCGGCTTCGGCCTGCAATCGCCGGTGGCGATGCTGTCGCCGTGGTTCTACGCCGAAGTCAGCCTTGCGGCCGGCGTCAGCGCGCCGCTCGATCCCGACCACGAGGAACGCGCGATTTATCTGGTCGAAGGCGAGGTCGAGATCGCGCAGGAGCGGTTCGAAGCGCCGCGGCTTCTGATCTTCCGGCCCGGCGACCGCATCACCGTGCGCGCCGTGCTGCCGACCCGGATGATGTTTCTCGGCGGCGACGCGCTGGAAGGCCCGCGCTACATCTGGTGGAACTTCGTCTCCTCCAGTAAAGAGCGGATCGAACAGGCGAAGCAGGACTGGAAGACCGGCCGCTTCGCCGCCGTACCTGACGAAACCGAATTCATTCCGCTGCCGGAATGACCGCGCGCCGATCCCCCGTCGACGCGCGCGCTGCTGAAAGTCCTGCCCATGTCGACGATGCTGTCCAGCGATCTGCCCTTGCCGAAAATCGGACGCGGCAAGGTCCGTGACATTTACGATGCCGGCGACGACCGGCTGCTGCTGGTCACCACCGACCGGATCAGCGCCTTCGACGTGGTGATGACCGAGACCATCCCGTTCAAGGGCGCGGTGCTGACCCAGCTCAGCGCCTGGTGGTTCGGCCAGCTCGGCGGCGTGGTGCCGCACCACATGATCAGTGCCGACATCGACGCCATCATCGAAGCGCTGCCGCAGCTTGGGGCGCAGCGCGCGGCGTTGGCCGGCCGCACCATGCTGTGCCGGCGCACCACGGTGTTCCCGATCGAATGCGTGATCCGCGGCTATCTCACCGGCTCGGCCTGGAAGGAATACGCCGCCTCCGGCACGCTGGCGGGGGAGCAGCTGCCGGCCGGCCTGTTGGAAAGCGCCAAGCTCGAGCCCTGGATCTTCAGCCCCGCTACCAAGGCGGAAACCGGCCATGACGAGAACATCACCGTGGCGCGGATGGCCGAGCTGATCGGCGAAGAGGCCAGCTACACGCTGGAGAGCATGAGCCGCGCGGTCTACACCCAAGGCGAGGCGATCGCCCGCGAGCAGGGCATCATCATCGCCGACACCAAGTTCGAATTCGGCCGCGACGCCGAGGGCCGCATCATCCTGATCGACGAAGTGATGACGCCGGACTCCTCGCGATTCTGGGCCGCCGCCGACTATCAGCCGGGCCGCTCGCAGCCGTCCTTCGACAAGCAGCCGTTGCGCGACTATCTCGACGCCGAGCGCCGCGCCGGGCGCTGGAACGGCGAGGCGCCGCCGCCGGCCTTGCCGGACAGCGTGCTGCAGGCCACCAGCCTGCGCTATCGCGACGCCTTTCGCCGGCTCACCGGCGCCGAGCTCGCCATCGACTGAACGATCGGGGCTAGGCCCGCAGCGCTGGAATCAAACGGGAGCAACAGCATGAGCAAGAACGACACGGTTCTGGTCGAGCGGAACGGACCGGTCCTGATCGTCTCGATCAACCGGCCGCAAAGCCGCAACGCGGTCGACCCGGCGACCGCGCAGAAACTGTTCGACACGTTCTTGGCGTTCGACGCCGACGACACCGCCTCGGTCGCGGTGCTGACCGGCTGCGGCGGCCATTTCTGCGCCGGCGCCGACCTCAAGGCGGTCGCCGACGGCGATTTGCACAACCCCGGCGCGATCGGCGGCCACGGCACGCTGGCGCCGATGGGCCCGAGCCGGTTGCGGCTGAGTAAGCCGGTGATCGCCGCGGTCGAGGGCTACGCGGTGGCCGGCGGGCTGGAGCTCGCGTTGTGGGCGGACATGCGGGTGGTGGCCGACGACGCCACCTTCGGGGTGTTCTGCCGCCGCTTCGGCGTGCCGCTGATCGACCTCGGCACCATCCGGCTGCCGCGGCTGATCGGACAATCGCACGCCATGGATCTGATTCTCACCGGCCGGCCGATGTCCGGCATCGAGGCGCATCGCGTCGGGCTCGCCAACCGGCTGGTGCGGCGCGGCGAGGCCGCCACCCAGGCGATCGCCATCGCCAGGGAGATCGCGCATTTCCCGCAGGCCTGCCTGCGCGCCGATCGCGCTTCGGCGCTGGGCCAATGGGACATGCCCGAGGAAGACGCCATCGCGGCCGAGCTGCGCGGCGGCCTGGCGGTGATCGCCTCGGGCGAAACCGCCGACGGCGCAGCGCGGTTTGCCGCGGGCTTCGGTCGCCACGGCGTGTTCGGCGCCGAGGCCGGCGAATGACCCGGCCGCGCAAATCGATCGCCGAGATCGAGGCGCTGCTGCTGGAGGACGTCCGGGCGCAGCGGCATTGCGACAAGGTTGCGCATGTCGAGATCCGACTCTGCGAACCGGACGACGACAGCAACGGCGCCAATTGGACCGTCGCGGTGGTCGACAACGGCCAGTGCAGCCGCGAATTCGCTGGCGCCGCGGTGATGGTGGCGATGGACCGGCTGCAACGCGAGGTCGACGCCATCGCGGAGTGAGCACTGCTCGTTGTGTGTCTGCGCCTCTCCCCGACCGCGGCGCGCTCCCTCCCCCCCTTGCGGGGGAGGGTTGGGGAGGGGGGTAACTGCAAAGCCGAGACTCGAAGACCCCCACCCCCGACCCCTCCCCGCAAGGGGGAGGGGAGCGCGCAGCATTCGTTGCCCCGGAATGACAGCGCCTACGACGCCTGCTTCTGCTCGACGTCGCCATTGGCGAGCAGGTGGATCAGCGCGCGCTTGATCGCCGCCTGCCGGGTCGGCGCGGTGATCTGCGCCCCCAACAGGTCGGTGACGTAGAACACGTCGCGGGCGCGTTCGCCGAAGGTCGCGACATGGGCCGAGGCGATGTTGAGGTTGAGCTTCGAGATCGAGGTGGTGAGCTGATACAACAGCCCCGGCCGATCCAGCCCCGACACCTCGATCACCGTGTAGCGCTCCGACCACTGATTGTTGATCGCGACTTCCGGCTCCACGGTGAACGGCTTCAGCTTGCCCTTGCCGCTGGCGCGACGCGCCACCACTTCGGGCAGCCGCAACTTGCCTTCCAGGATGTCCTCGATCATCTCGCCGATCCGGGTCGCCCGGCGACCTTCGTCGTCGTCGCGGTCGTATTCGCGGGTGATCGCGATGGTGTCGAGCGCGCGGCCGTCGGTGGTGGTGTAGATCTGCGCATCGACGATGTTGGCGCCGGCGGAAGCGCAGGCGCCGGCGATGATCGACAGCAGCCAGGGATGGTCGACCGCCAAAATGGTGAGTTCGGTGACGCCGCGCGCTTCGTCGAAGCCGACATTGATCGCGAGCTTGTGGCCGGCCTGTTCGGAGGCGCGCAGGAAGCGGGCGTGGCGGATTTTTCGCGCCAGTTCGACCTTGAGCCAGTACGCCGGATAGTGCCGCGAAATGTAGGCGTTGAGTTCGGCCTCCGGCCATTCGGTGAAATTGGCGCGGAATTCGGCTTGGGCTGCGCGAATCCGTTCGGCGCGGTTGACCTCGGAGAAGCCGCCGGTCAACACCGGTTCGGTCTCGTAGTAGAGCGTGCGGATCAGCTGCGCCTTCCAGCCGTTCCACACGCCCGGCCCGACGCCGCGAATGTCGGCGGTGGTGAGGATGGTCAAGAGCTTCATCTGCTCGACCGATTCCACCACCGCGGCGAAGTTCTCGATGGTCTTGCGGTCCGACAGGTCGCGCGACTGCGCCACCGACGACATCACCAGATGTTTCTCGATCAGCCAGGCGATCAGTTCGGTATCGGCGGCGTTGAAGCCGAGCCGCGGCGCCAGCCGCCGCGCGATTCGTGCGCCGGCCACCGAATGATCCTCCGGCTGGCCCTTGGCGATGTCGTGCAGCAGCACCGAGATGTAGATCACCGCGCGATGCTCGGGACGGATCTTGCGCATCAGGTCGGAGGCGACGGTGAACTCGTCATTGCCGCCGCGCTCGATCTCCTGCAGGAAGCCGACGCAGCGCAACAGATGCTCGTCGACCGTGTAGTGGTGATACATGTTGAACTGCATCATCGCCACGATCTTGCCGAAGGCGCGGATGAAATGCCCGAGCACGCCAGTCTCGTTCATCCGCCGCAGCACGATCTCGGCGTTGTCCGAGGTCAGGATCTCCATGAACAGCCGGTTGGCTTCGGGATTTTCCCGCAGCTGCGCGTTCAACAGCCGCAGCGAGCGCGTCACGGTGCGCATCGCGTCGGGATGGAAGGCGAGGTTGTTCTTCTGCGCCAGCCGAAACACCCGGATCAGATTGACCGGATCCTGCTTGAAGACGTCGGGGGCGGCGAGATTGATGCGGTTGTTGTCGATGACGAAATCGTCGGAGCCCGGCACCCGTCGGCGCTTGGTGTTGGGCCGCAGCCGCGCCATCATCCGTGTCAGCGCCGGCGCCGGCTTGGCTTCCTGGTCTTCCAATTTTGCGCACAGGATCGCGGTGAGATCGCCGACGTCCTTGGCGATCAGGAAGTAGTGCTTCATGAAGCGCTCGACGTCCTGCAGCCCGGGATGCGAGGTGTAGCCGAGCCGGATCGCGATCTCGCGCTGCATGTCGAACGACAATCGCTCCTCGGCGCGGCCGGCGACGAAATGGATGTTGCAGCGTACCGACCAGAGGAAATCCTCACAGCGCTTGAAGATGCGATATTCCTGCGCGTCGAACACGCCGCGGGCGACCAATTGGCTGCTCTCGCGCACCCGGTAGACGTATTTGGCGATCCAGAACAGCGTGTGCAGGTCGCGCAGGCCGCCCTTGCCGTCCTTGACGTTAGGCTCGACCAGATAGCGCGACTGCCCGGAGCGGCGGTGCCGCTCCTCGCGCTCGGCGAGCTTGGCGGTGACGAATTCCGAGGCGGTGCCTTCCACCACTTCCTTGTCGAACCGCTCGACCAGTTCGGCGTAAAGGATTTCGTCGCCGGTGAGGTAGCGGGTCTCCAGGATCGCGGTGCGGATCGTCATGTCGGCGCGCGCCTGGCGGATCGATTCGTCGACCGAGCGGGTGGCGTGGCCGACCTTCAGCCCCATGTCCCACAGGCAATACAAGATCGCCTCGGCGACCTGCTCGCCCCAGGCGGTCTGCTTGTAGGGCAGGATGAACAGCAGATCGATGTCGGACTCCGGCGCCATCAGCCCGCGGCCATAGCCGCCGGTGGCGATCACCGCCATCCGCTCGCCGCTGGAATGGTTCGGCGAATTGTACAGATGCTTGGTCGCCGCCGCGTAGAGGATGCGGATGATCTCGTCCTGGATGAAGCACAATCGCTCGGCGCAATGCCGGCCGTGGCGGTCCTGCAGCAGCAGCGCTTGGGTGACCTGCCGGGCCTTGATGAACTCGGCCTTCAACAGCTGCGCCATCGCCACCCGGAACACGTCGTCGCGGCCGGCATGGGTCGCGGCAAGCGCGTCGATCTCGCCGGTGATCCGGGCGGTCTCGAAGCGATCGTCGGTGGCGGTCTCGGCGGGCGCGATTGTGGTGTCCATAGCTAACCGGATATCGGACGGCGCGGACGCTGTCACGGGAACATTGTGGTGAAGTCACGGGGGTTTTGGCGGCGCTCCCGGTTCCGGGAGACGGCGCAGCCCAGCCCCACCCGGCGCCGCGCCGGCGGCATTAGACCCCTCGAGCGGTTGCGATTTGGTGCACCGGGCCGGAGCGCCAGCCAGCTGAGCTGGCGGGAGGATCAGGGTGGGGGCAATTGCCAAGGCTAAGGGCGCGGGTCACGGTCAGGGCTTGCCGCACAAGAAAAAGGCCCGCCAGAGATCTGACGAGCCTGAATTCTGTCGGGAGATGGTCGCGACCGAAAATTCGATCAGCGCGGCGCCAACACCATGACGACCTGACGGCCTTCGAAGCGGGCGTCCTGCTCGACCTTGGCGTATTCGGCAACGTCGTTCTTGACCTTGTCGAGCAGCTTGGTGCCGATCTCCTGATGCGCCATTTCGCGGCCGCGGTAGCGCAGGGTGATCTTCACCTTGTCGCCTTCTTCGAAGAACCGCTGCATCGCCCGCATTTTCACTTCGTAGTCGTGATCGTCGATCATCGGGCGGAGCTTGATCTCCTTGATCTCGACGATCTTCTGCTTCTTGCGGGCTTCGGCGGCCTTCTTCTGCGCCGAGTATTTGAACTTCCCGTAGTCCATGATCTTGCATACGGGAGGATTAGTATTGGGCGAAATCTCGACCAGATCCATGCCCGCCTCGGCGGCCATCTTGATCGCGGCGATCGTTTCGATCGTGCCATGATTCAGGCCCGTCTGATCGATCAGCTGGATCTCGTGGTTACGGATTTCATCATTGGTGCGCGGCCCGTCTTTGGTTGCGGCGGGCGGGGCTCTGTTGGGACGGCGAATGGGTGGCTCTCCAATGTTGTGAACGTAGGCGGCGAATGATCAACCAGGTGTTAGCGGCTTGTTCGATCAGTCATGCGCTGTAACATAGTTACGAGCGGGATCGGACGCAAAAAAGCGCAGTCCACGGGGCTGATCGCCGGACAGTGTGAAGGAAACCGCAACCGCGGGCAAGCGACGAGACGCGCGATCGCGACAAAACCATCGTCTAAGAGGCATTTTGGCAACGCGACGGCCGATTCTCGGCGTGTAGTCGGGAACTTTTCCCGCGACAATCGCGACCGCCCGGCTGGCGACGGCGGGCCGCCGGCTTTCGTTGACGAAGCCGCGGCGCTGGATCAGACCACGGACGATGCGGGGGAGTTGTCCATGAGCGGCAGACCAATCGATCTCACCATTGCCTTGCCGTCGTCGATCGAGGTCGGGACCGGCGCCGAACAACGACGGATCGCGGTCCGCGCCCGCGCCGGCACATCGCCCGGCGTGTTCTGGCTCGGCGGCTTTCATTCCGACATGACCGGCACCAAGGCGGTGGCGCTCGACGGCTTCGCCGCCGAGACCGGCCGCGCCTGCGTGCGGTTCGACTATTCCGGCCACGGCGAATCCGGCGGCGCCTTCATCGACGGCAGCATCAGCCGCTGGCTGGAGGAAAGCGTCGCGGTGTTCGACGAATTCTGCGAGGGCCCGCAGATCGTGGTCGGCTCCTCGATGGGCGGCTGGCTGGCGCTGCTGCTGGCGCGGCGGCTTGCCCGGCGCACCACGCCCGCGCGCGGCCGAATCGCCGCGCTGGTGCTGATCGCACCGGCCGCGGATTTCACCGAAGCGCTGATGTGGGACGGGTTTTCGCCGCAGATCCGCAAGCAGATCGAAACCACCGGGACCTGGCTGCGGCCGTCGGACTATGGCGAGCCCTATCCGATCACCCGCAAGCTGATCGAGGATGGCCGCAAGCATCTCGTGCTCGGCGGCAGCATCGAACTCGGCTGCCCGGTGCGGATCCTGCAGGGCAGGCAGGACCCCGACGTGCCGTGGCGTCACGCCTTTACGCTTGCCGAGCGGCTGCCCTGCGACGACGTGGTGCTGACCATGATCCCGGACGGCGACCACCGATTGAGCCGCCCGCAGGACATCGCACGGATCATCGCCACGGTGAAAGAATTCGGCTGAGGTCAGCCGGCCGTGGCCGTCACACGGTCTTTTCCGGCCAGCGGCACAGATCGTTGATCAGGCAGACCTCGCAGCGCGGTTTTCGCGCCAAGCACGTGTAGCGCCCGTGTAAAATCAGCCAGTGATGGGCGTGCAGCATGAACTCGGTGGGGATCACCTTCTCCAACCCGAGTTCGACTGCGAGCGGGGTGTCGCCGGATGCGAGGCCGGTGCGGTTGGCGACCCGGAACACATGGGTGTCGACCGCCATGGTGCGCTCGCCGAACGCCATGTTGAGCACCACATTGGCGGTCTTGCGGCCGGCGCCGGGCAAGGTCTCCAGCTCGGCGCGGCTGCGCGGCACCTCGCCGCCGAACTCGCTGATCAGCTTCTGCGACAGCGCGATCACGTTCTTGGCCTTGTTGCGATAGAGCCCGATGGTCTTGATGGAGTCGCGCACCGCGTCTTCGCCGAGATCGAGCATCTTCTGCGGGGTGTCGGCCACCGCGAACAGCGCCCGGGTCGCCTTGTTGACGCCGGCGTCGGTGGCCTGCGCCGACAGCACCACCGCGACCAGCAGCGTGAACGGGTTGAGATGTTCGAGCTCGCCCTTCGGCTCCGGATTGGCTTTGGCGAAGCGGCCGAACGCCTCCCGCACCTCGGCCGCGGTCCAGGGCTTTGATTTGGCTTTGGCGGCGGGTGTCGCCGCTTTGCCGGCGACCGCCGGCTTGATGCCGCGGATCGCGGCTTTGGCGACGGGGTTACTGGAGGCCGCCGGCTTCGCCGGCAGGCTTTTCAAGGTTTTGGCCATTCGCTCCTCAAATGATGACACCGCGCGTGCGTCCCCGCGGCGAGCCGGTATAATGATCCGCAATGACCTCGCTCAGCGAACCCACGACCCAGCTGTTCTCGGCGATGCTGACGCCGCACCGCTCGCTGAGCAAGACCGGGTTTTGGGCGCTGATGGTTTTCCTCAGCACCGTCAGCTTCGCCGCCGGGCTGGCGTTCTGGCTGCTCGGCGCCTGGCCGGTGATGGGGTTCTTCGGGCTCGACGTTCTCGCGGTGTATGGGGCGTTCAAGATCAATTTCCGCCACGCCCGCGCCAGCGAGGAAATTTCGGTGACGCCGTCGGAGTTGCGGGTGCGGCGGGTCAGCCACCGCGGCGATGTCGTCGAATGGGTGCTGAACCCGCTGTGGGTGCGGCTCGAGCAGATCATCGACCCCGAATTCGGCGTCGAAAAACTCTATCTGGTGTCGCGCGGCCGCCGGCTCGGCGTCGCGAGCTTTTTGGGGCCGGCCGAAAAGGCCAGCTTCGCCAAGGCGCTCTCCGGAGCCTTGGAGGCGGCGCGGCGCGGCCTGCTGCATAACCCGTGAGGCCGGGATCGCCAGCGAGGCGGTCGGGAATCGGGTGGCCGCGGGCATCGTCCCCGCTTACATCACAACCATGATGAACCTCGCCGTGACCGATCATCGCCTCGCCAAGCCCGGCCCGCAGGACAGCGCCTTGCGGGATTATGATTCGGTGCGCCGCGCCATCGGCTTCATCTCCGAGCGCTGGCGCGCGCAGCCCGCGATCGAATCCATCGCCGACGCCGCCGGCGTCACGCCCGACGAATTGCATCTGTTGTTCCGGCGCTGGGCTGGCCTCACGCCGAAAGCCTTCATGCAGGCGCTGACGCTGGACCACGCCAAGAGCCTGCTACGCGACTCCGCCAGCGTGCTCGATGCGGCGCTGGATAGCGGCCTGTCCGGGCCGGGGCGGTTGCACGACCTGTTCGTCACCCATGAGGCGATGTCGCCCGGCGAATGGAAGAGCGGCGGCACCGGTATGACGCTGCGCTACGGCTTCCACCCGTCGCCGTTCGGCACCGCGGTGGTGATCGAAAGCGCGCGCGGCCTCGCCGGGCTGGCCTTCGCCGATCCGGGTGAGGAGCTCACCGCACTCGCCGACATGCAGCGGCGCTGGCCGCGCGCGAGTTATGTGGAAGACGCCGCCGGCACCGCGGCGCTGGCGCAACGCATCTTCGACACCAGGCAATGGCGCGCCGACCAGCCGCTGCGCGTGGTGCTGATCGGCACCGATTTCGAGGTCCGGGTGTGGGAGACGCTGTTGAAGATCCCGATGGGCCGCGCGGTCAGCTATTCGGATATCGCGGGCTGCATCAGTCTGCCGAAGGCCTCGCGCGCGGTCGGCGCCGCGGTCGGCAAGAACCCGGTGTCGTTCGTGGTGCCGTGCCACCGCGCGCTCGGCAAGAGCGGCGCGCTGACCGGCTATCACTGGGGCCTGACCCGCAAACGCGCGATGCTGGGCTGGGAGGCCGGGCAGGTCGGGATGGAGTGAGACGTTGTCAACAACGTAGCAACGACGCCCGAGGCACGCCGCTCACTTCAATCAGGCCCGCTGCGCAAGAGGCGTGTCGAAATGTCCGCCCTCTCCGCGTCATGGCCGGGCTTGTCCCGGCCATCTACGGAAACAGGGCGGGCGTCGCTTGTTGGCGTGGATGGCCGGGACAAGCCCGGCCATGACCGTGTTGACCGAAGTGCCTGACCGCCACCGCGGCATTCGCGGATACGCGCGGGCGACGGGGCGCCTCGAATTACTCAGCCAGATCGAGCTTTGAGGCCACGGTGGAATCGGCGTTGAGGCGGTAGATCACCGGCGCACCGGTGCCGAGTTCGCGCTTCAGGATGCTTTCCGGCGTCAGCTTCTCCAGCACCATGATCAAGGCGCGCAGCGAATTGCCGTGCGCCGCCACCAGCGTGCGTTCACCGCGCAGCACGCAGGGCAGGATCTCCTGCACGTAGTAGGGCAGCGCGCGCGCCAAAGTATCCTTCAGGCTCTCGCCGCCGGGCGGCGGCACGTCGTAGGAGCGGCGCCAGACATGGACCTGCTCCTCGCCCCATTTCTTGCGGGCGTCGTCCTTGTTCAGCCCGGACAGATCGCCGTAGTCGCGCTCGTTGAGCGCCAGATTCTTACTTGTCGGCAGCCCGGTCTGGCCGAGTTCGTTGAGCATCAGGTCGAGCGTGGTCTGCGCCCTGGTCAGCACCGAAGTGAAGGCCACGTCGAACACCAGGCCCTGGGCTTTGAGTTTCTTGCCGGCTTCGATGGCTTCCGCGACTCCCTTCTCGGTGAGGCCGGGGTCCTTCCATCCGGTGAACAGATTCTTCAGATTCCATTCGCTCTGGCCGTGGCGCACGAGCACGAGAAGACGATCGGTCATTTGGCTGATTTCCAGTTCTGATCAGATGTCGCTGAGGCCGAGCACGTCGGCCATCGAATACAGGCCAGGGCCCTGATCGCGCGCCCACAGCGCGGCCTTCAACGCGCCGTGGGCGAAGATCATGCGGTCCTCGGCCTTGTGGGTAAGCTCGATGCGCTCATAGGGGCCGGCGAAGATCACGGTGTGATCGCCGGTGACGGTGCCGCCGCGCAGGGACGCAAAACCGATGTCGCCGGCCTTGCGCGCGCCGGTGACGCCATCGCGGCCGCGGATCGAATGCTCGGCAAGCGCGACGCCGCGGCCGGCCGCTGCGGCTTCGCCGAGCAGCAGCGCGGTGCCGGAGGGGGCGTCGATCTTGGCCTTGTGGTGCATCTCGACAATCTCGATGTCGAACCCGTCGTCGAGCGAGCGCGCCACGCGTTTCACCAGCGCCGCCAACAGGTTGACGCCGAGGCTCATATTGCCGGACTTGACCACGGTGGCGCGCGAGGTGACGCTGCTGATCACCGCGTCGTCCGACGCCGTGAGGCCGGTGGTGCCGATGACGTGGACCATGCCGCGCTGCGCGGCGATCGCCACATTGGCGATGGTGGCTTCCGGAACGGTGAAATCCACGATGCCGTCGGCCTCGGCCGACAACGCCCACAGATCCGCCGACAGCTTGACGCCGGAGGGCGGCAGCCCGGCCAGCGTGCCGGCGTCCTGGCCGAGCAGCGCCGAGGTCGGCGCTTCCAGCGCGCCGGCGACCACCGCGCCGGGGGTTTCGGTGATGGCGCGGATCAACGCGCGGCCCATCCGGCCGCCGGCTCCCGCAACGATCAGACGCATGTCGGACATGGTTCGCGGCCCTCGAATTCAGGCGCGGTATAGCCGGGGCAAGCCGGCCCGGCAACCGAAGCGGGATGTCCTGATGGCGAGGAGGCGTTCGCAGGACTGACTGGAGGCGTGCCCCGGACGCAGCGCGGCGCGCCGTCTTCCGGCGTGCAGCGCTGCGAGCCGGGGCCGTCACGAAACGTAGCGGTTGGAACGGTCCCGGCTCGCGAAACAGCGCAAGAGCGCCGCTCCGCGTCCGGGACACCAGGATGACGGCTTGAGCGCATCCAGCTACGGCTGCGGGCCGTCATAGCCTTCGACGATCACCAGGTCGTTCTCGCCATGCGGCTTGCGGATGGCGACCAGGCGCTGATATTCCGGCGAGTGGTAACAGGCCAGGGCGGTGTCGTAGTCCTTGAATTCGAGCACCACGTTGCGCGAGCGCGACGAGCCTTCCGGGTTTTCATACCTGCCGGCCCGGACCAGGAATTTGGCGCCGTATTTGTTGAACACCGCGCCGTTCTGCGCGACGTATTCCTTGTAGCCGTCCATGTTGGCGACCTCGACGCGCGCGATCCAGTAGCCTTTTGCCATTGCCGTATTCCCACTCAAGCCGTTGCGGTTGCGATTTCTTCGACGATGGCTGAGGCGGCGGCCTTGGGATCGGCCGCCTCGACGATCGGCCGGCCGACCACCAGATAATCCGCGCCGGCGGCGATGGCGCGCGCGGGCGTCATGATCCGCTTCTGGTCGCCCGCCGCGGCCCCGGCCGGGCGAATCCCGGGCGTCACCAGAGCGATGTTGCGGCCGACGATGCCGCGCAGATGCGCCGCCTCTTCGGGCGAGCAGACCAGGCCGTCGATGCCGATCGCCTGCGCCTGGCGGGCGCGCTGCTCGACCAGTTCGCGCACCCCGAGCCGGTAGCCGGCCTCCTGCAGATCGGAATCGTCATAGGAGGTCAGCACGGTAACGGCGAGAATCTTCAGCCCCGAATCGCCGCGCGCTTCGACCGCGGCTTTCATGGTCTGCGGATAGGCGTGCACGGTGAGAAAGGTGGCGCCGAGCGCGCTCAAGCTCTCCACCCCTCGCCCGACGGTGTTGCCGATGTCGTGCAGCTTGAGATCGACGAACACCTTCTTGCCGGCGTCGGCGAGCCGGCCGACCATCGACAGCCCGCCCGCATAGGCCAATTGGTAGCCGATCTTGTAAAAACTCGCGCTATCGCCGAGCCTTGCGATCATCGCCTCGGCGGCCTCGACGCTCGGCAGATCCAGCGCCACGATCATACGATCGCGCGCGGCAAGCTTCTCACTCATTGGGGGCTCACTTCCGGGGGCTCACTTCATCTGTTGGGCGAAGTCGATCAACTGCCGCACCAGGCCGCGCAGCGCCTCGATATCGGCGGGATGTTTCAGCCGGTCGGTCTCGTCATAGGCCTGGTCGGCGAACGACAGCGCCAGCTGATTGGGAATTACGGTGGCGCGGCAGCCGCTGAGGATCAGCCGCAGCGCCGCCAGACAGCGCGTGCCGCCGAGCCGGCCCTCGGAGGCCGAGGCCAGCGCGAAAGCGCGCTCGCGAAATACCTGGCCTTGGGTTTCGTGCGGGTCCTTGACCCGCGACACCCAGTCGATGGCGTTCTTCAATAACGGCGGCGGCGCGGAATTGTATTCCGGGCTGACCAAGAGCACGCCGCGATGCGCGCCGAGCATCCGCTTCAGATCGACCGCCGGCTTCGGCACGCCCGACGTGGCCTCGAGGTCGGCGTCGTAGATCGGCAACGGATAGTCGGCGAGCGAGAGCCGGGTGACGTCGACGTCGGCACGGACGAATTCGTCGATCGCGGCGGCGGCCAGCCGCGCATTCAGCGAGCCGGTGCGCAACGAGCCGGGAATGACGAGGATCTTGACCGCCGACATGCTTCCGATCGCGTTGTAACGGGCCGACCGGCGGCAGCGCCGGTCTCGAACGTGCAGCATCTTATCCGAAAACCGGGATGCCGCTCGAGATCAACCCTTGCGATACACCCAAACCCGCGCCGGCGGAATGTTCATCCAGATCCGCTCCGAAGCCTCGGTGGCGACTCCCGGCAAGGATTTCGGAATCGGCGGCGCCACCGAATAGGTGAACTGCACGAACGGCGCGCCAGGCGCCAGCAGCGCGAACGAGTCGCGGATCAGCCGCAGCCGGGTCAGCATCGGCTTGGTGACCAGCGGCAGCCCGGACACCACCGCGGCGGCCGGAGCTTTGAGGATCTTCCACAGCGAATCGCGCAGCCGATAGGCATCGCCCTGCACCACGGTGGCCTGCGGATAACGCTCGCGCAGCAGCGCGCAAAAGCTCGGATTGTATTCGACCAGCACCAGCCGCTTCTGGTCGACGCCGTGCTCGATCAGCGCGTGGGTGATGGCGCCGGTGCCCGGCCCGAGTTCGATCACCGGATCATCGGAATCGATCTCCACATAGTTCGCCATGGTGCGGGCGAGCACTTTGCCCGACGGCATCACCGCGCCCATATGGAGAGGTTTTTCGATCCAGGAGCGGAGAAAACGGACCTCGTCGTCGAGACGGGCCGGCTTTTTCAACGCACGCACGGAAGATTGCAGAGCCATTTTGGCTACCAGGCGGGCCGGATCAATGAGTGTCAAATTTCTGTTACAAGACGTATAGGTAGCATCCCTAGCGGTCAAGCCAAACGGTCAGCTAGCTGCTCCGCGCGTACCGAAGAAGTCCTTGACCTTGGTAAAGAAACCAGCGGCCTCCGGTTGCGTGGCGCCGGAAGATAATTTTTCGAACTCGGCCAGCAGCTCTTGTTGCCGCTTGGTGAGGTTCTGCGGGGTCTCCACCACAACCTGGACGTACATGTCGCCGGTTTGCCGGGAGCGTAGTACCGGCATGCCCTTCGCCGCGATGCGAAAGCGCCGACCCGACTGCGTGCCCGACGGCACCTTGACCTTCGATTTCCCCTTGTCGATGGTCGGCACTTCGATCTCACCGCCGAGCGCCGCGGCGACCATCGAAATCGGGACCCGGCAATGCAGATCGGCGCCGTCGCGCTGGAAGAATTCGTGGCTGGCCAGCGACAGGAAAATGTAGAGGTCGCCGGGAGGACCGCCGCGTAGACCGGCCTCGCCCTCGCCGGCGAGCCGGATCCGCGTGCCGTCTTCGACGCCTTGCGGAATGTTGACCGACAGCGTGCGCTCGCGCTCGATGCGGCCGGCGCCGGAGCAGGCCGGACACGGATCTTCGATGGTCTGGCCGCGGCCCTGACAGCCGGGGCAAGTGCGTTCCAGCGTGAAGAAGCCTTGCGCCTGACGCACCCGGCCGGCGCCGCCGCACATCGAACAGGTCTTCGGCTTGGTGCCGGCCTTGGCGCCGGTGCCGGAACAGGATTCGCAGGTCACCGAAACCGGGATTTCGATCTGCGCGGTCTTGCCGACGAAGGCGTCCTCGAGGGTGATTTCCATATTGTAGCGCAGGTCGGCGCCGCGCTCGCGGCCGGTGCCGCGGCCGCCGCGCTGCCCGGCCATGCCGAACAGGTCTTCGAAAATATCCGAGAACGACGAGGCGAAGCCGGCGCCGAAGCCCGGGCCGCCGGCGCCGCCTTGCTCGAAGGCGGCGTGGCCGTAGCGGTCATAGGCGGCGCGCTTGTCGCCGTCCTTCAACACTTCATAGGCTTCGTTGATTTCCTTGAAGCGGGATTCGCTGCTGGCGTCGCCGGGATTGCGGTCCGGGTGCCATTTCATCGCCAGCTTGCGAAACGCCGCTTTCAGACTGGAATCGTCGGCGCTCCGATCGACTTCGAGGGTTTCGTAATAGCAGCGCTTGGTGGTGGACATCCGTCAATTCCGCCTGAAGTTTGTCCTGATCCCGAGAGCGTCCGAGAGAACGCGCCGTAAGGATGCAACGCAGAACTTAAATACCGCCGGCCCGATCGGCCGGCCCCCAAAAGAAAATGGCCCCCGACCGTTCAGACGCGCTCCGCGCTTCCGAGGGTGGGGGCCACGTTCATGACAGCATCACGCCGACTTCTTGGGCTTGTCGTCGTCGACTTCGGTGAATTCGGCGTCGACCACGTCGTCCTTGGCGGCGTCCTTGGCGGCGTCGGCCTCGGCCTGCTGCTTATACATCGCTTCGCCGAGCTTCATCGAAGCCTGCGCCAGCGTGTTGGACTTCGCCTTGATGGCTTCGGCGTCGTCGCCCTTCAGGGCTTCGCGCAGATCGCCCAGCGCGTCCTCGATGGCGCGGCGTTCGCCCTCTTCGACCTTGGCGCCGTGTTCGGCCAACGCCTTCTCGGTGGTGTGAACCAGCGCATCGGCGTGGTTCTTGGCATCCACCGCCTCGCGCCGCTTCTTGTCTTCCGCGGCGTTGATCTCGGCGTCCTTGACCATCTTGTTGATGTCGGCTTCGGACAACCCGCCCGAGGCCTGGATGCGGATCTGCTGTTCCTTGCCGGTGGCCTTGTCCCTGGCCGAGACGTTGACGATGCCGTTGGCGTCGATGTCGAAGGTGACTTCGATCTGCGGCATGCCGCGCGGCGACGGCGGAATCCCCATCAGATCGAACTGGCCCAAGATCTTATTATCGGCGGCCATTTCGCGCTCGCCCTGGAACACCCGGATGGTGACCGCATTCTGGTTGTCTTCGGCGGTCGAGAACACCTGGCTCTTCTTGGTCGGGATCGTGGTGTTGCGCTCGATGATGCGGGTGAACACGCCGCCCAGCGTCTCGATGCCCAGCGACAGCGGGGTGACGTCGAGCAGCAGCACGTCCTTGACGTCGCCCTGCAGCACGCCGGCCTGGATCGCGGCGCCGATGGCGACGACTTCATCCGGGTTGACGCCCTTGTGCGGCTCCTTGCCGAACAGCTGCTTGACGACTTCCTGCACCTTGGGCATCCGGGTCATGCCGCCGACCAGCACCACTTCGCCGATTTCACCGGCGGTGAGGCCGGCGTCCTTCAGCGCCTTGCGGCACGGCTCGATGGTCTTCTGCACCAGATCGTCGACCAGCGCTTCGAACTTGGCGCGGGTCAGCTTCATGGTCAGATGCTTCGGACCGGACTGATCCGCGGTGATGAACGGCAGGTTGATTTCGGTCTGGGTGGTCGACGACAATTCGATCTTGGCCTTTTCGGCGGCTTCCTTCAGCCGCTGCAGCGCCAGCTTGTCGTTGCGCAGGTTGATGCCCTGCTCCTTCTGGAATTCGTCGGCCAGGTAGCTGACCAGCCGCATGTCGAAATCTTCGCCGCCCAAGAACGTGTCGCCGTTGGTCGACTTCACTTCGAACACGCCGTCGCCGATCTCCAGGATCGAAACGTCGAAGGTGCCGCCGCCGAGATCGTACACCGCGATGACGCCGGCCTTCGCTTTGTCGAGGCCGTAGGCCAGCGCGGCCGCGGTCGGCTCGTTGATGATGCGCAGCACTTCAAGGCCGGCGATCTTGCCGGCGTCCTTGGTGGCCTGACGTTGCGCGTCGTTGAAATAAGCGGGGACGGTGATCACCGCCTGATCGACCTTGGCGCCGAGATGGGCTTCCGCGGTCTCCTTCATCTTCTGCAGGATGAAGGCCGAGACCTGCGAGGGCGAATAGGTCTTGGCGTCGGCTTCGACCCAGGCGTCGCCGTTGGAGGCTTTGACGATCTTGTAGGGGACGAGCTTCTTGTCCTTCTCGACCATCGGGTCATCGTAGCGACGACCGACCAGGCGCTTCACCGCGAAGAAGGTGCGCTCGGGATTGGTCACCGCCTGGCGCTTCGCCGGCTGACCGACCAGCCGCTCGCCGTCATCGCTGAACGCGACGATCGAGGGGGTGGTGCGCATGCCCTCGGCATTCTCGATAACTTTCGGCGCCTTGCCATCCATGACGGCGACGCACGAGTTGGTGGTGCCGAGATCGATCCCAATGACCTTTCCCATGGTGCTCATATCCTTCTTTTTGCGGCAGGTTGGCTGGGCCCTGACGGCGCACCAATCCGAACCCCCAAATATTGAATTGCTCGCGATATTGCGGCGGTCAGCCTCATATAGGAGGGGGGGTGAGGGCTGCAAGGACCGGACGCAAGCTTGGCCCAGGAAAACGCCGCGTTTTGGAAGATCGTGTCGCCGGATCGCGGCCGGGCTTCTGTGAGTAGCCGGCGGGCTTTATCCTAAAGTCAGGAGCGCCGCGCGGCCGGCGGGCGGCGACCGGCGCGAGGGCGCCAACTCGCCGCGGGCGAATTCGGTTGATCCTCCGGGTCGGATGGTCAAAATTCGCAACCTGACGCAGCGCACCGGGGCCGCCGTTCCCACCATCGAACGGCCTCAATGCAACCGCAGTAGATTTTTCATGATGCTTATTCAACGCTTGTTTGCCGCCGTCCTGCTCACCGCTGCCGTGGGCGCAGCCGCTCCGGCCGCCGCCGCCGATCCCGTGTATCCGCGCGGGATCCGGGTCGGGATCGTTCCGCTCGACGGCCTGACCGCGTCGCCGAGCTTTGTCGGCTTCGAGTCGGCCGATCACGGCGTCAAGGTGCTGCTCGCCGAATTGCCGCCCGCCGCCTATGGCGAAGTCGAAGCCGCCTTCAAGGCGACCCCGGAGGGCGTCGGCGGCATCAAGCCGGAAAACCTGCAGACCACCGCCGGCAAAGGCTACTACACCATCGAGAAGGCCAAGGACGGCGCCGACAGTGTGCGGCGCTACTCGCTGATCGTGCCGGGCAGCGGCTTTTCCGGCTACGTCGCCGTGCAGGTCGCGGAGGCCAGCGCCAAGAGCCTGTCCGACGACGACATCCGCCGGATGTTCACTTCGGTAACGGTGCGTCCCGAGGTGCCGGTCGACGAGCAATTGGCCTTGATGCCGTTCAAACTCAACGACCTCAGCGCCTTCAAGATGGTGCGGACGCTGGCGCCCGGCGCCGCGCTGCTGCTGGCCGACGCCTCCGACGACGCCGGCATCGAGGCGGCGCCGTTCATGGTCATCGGGCTGATCGGCTCGGCGCCGGAGAAGCCCGACGACCGCGGCCGCTTCGCCCAGCAGGCCGCCGGCATCATCCCCGGATTACGCGACGGCCGGATCACCATGTCGGAGCCGGTGCGAATCGACGGCGCGGCGGGCTTCGAGACAAGGATCGACGCCGTCTCCGGCAAGGCCAATACGCCGGTAACGGTGGTGCAGTGGCTGCGGTTCGGCTCAGGCAATGTGGCGATGCGAATCATCGCCAGCGCGCCGCGCGATCAATGGCCGAAAGCATTTCCCCGCTTCCGCGCGGTGCGCGACGGCATGCAGGCGCGCTGAAACGCGGCCGTCATTCCGGATTGCGAGTTCGAAGAACGAGCACGTCCGGAATTCATATTCCCTGCAGGGGTTATGGATCCCGGGCTCGTTCGCAGCTAAAGCTGCTCACGCCCCGGGATGACGACCCTGATATTTTCGAAGCGGATCAGTCCGACGAGGCGCTGTCGTTAGCGGACGAATTGGCCTTGGCGCCGCCCTTCGACACCGCGACCAGCGCCGGGCGCAGCACGCGATCGCCGAGCGTGAAGCCGGCTTGCACCACCTGCACGACGGTGCCGGCGGCGACCGAAGAATCCGGCACTTCGTACATCGCCTGCTGGAAATTCGGATCGAACTTCTCGCCGATCGGATCGAATTTCTTGACGCCGTTTTTCTCCAGCGCATTGAGCATCGAACGCTCGGTCAATTCGACGCCTTCGATCAGCGCCTTGAGGCCCGGCTCGGCGGTGGCGCGGGCATCGGCCGGAACCGCGTCCAGCGCGCGCTGCAAATTATCCGCAATATCGAGCACGTCACGGGCGAAGCCGGCGATGCCGTAGGTCCGGGCGTCGGCCACTTCGCGCGCCGTGCGCTTGCGCAGATTTTCCATTTCCGCCAGCGTCCGCAACATCTTGTCGCGGGATTCCGCGGCTTCCTTGGCGAGCGCCTCGGTCGATCCCACCTCGGGATCGTCGGGCATGATGTAGGGCTTGGAAACCACCGGTTCGGCGGCTTGCGCCGGCTGCGCCGGAGTGTCCTTCGGTCCGTTGGGATCGGTCATCATGCTGCCTTCTGTAAAGTCGTCTTGGAAGTGGGGGATTGTGCTGCGCGGGATATCGTGGTTTGCGGCGTGAAAATCAAGCGTAACCGCAGCCTCGCGCGCAGCGTTAGCCGCCCAGCATCTGGCTGACCACACGCGCCGCATAGTCGACCATCGGGATCACGCGGGCATAATTCAGCCGCGTCGGCCCGATCACGCCGAGCACGCCGACAATGTGGCCGGCGCCGTCGCTATAGGGCGCGATGATGGTGGAGGAGCCCGACAGCGAGAACAATTTGTTCTCCGAGCCGATGAAGATCCGCACGCCCTCGGCGCTTTCGGCGCGGCCGAGCAGATCGATGACGCCGCGCTTGGTCTCCAGGTCGTCGAATAACAGCCGCACCCGCTCGAGGTCGTCGAGCGCGTGCAGATCCTCCAGCAGATTGGCGTGGCCGCGCACGATCAACTGGCGATCGTCATTGGCGCCGCCGGACCAGCTGGCGATCCCCGCCGAAATGACTTTTTGCGTGAGCTGATCGAGTTCGGCGCGATCCTGGCTCAGCGCGGTTTCCAGCTCCAGCCGCGCCTCCGCCAAGGTGCGGCCGCGGATCCGGGCGTTGAGGAAATTCGAGGCCTCGATCAACGCCGAGGACGGCACGCCTGCGGCGAGCGTCAGCACCCGGTTCTCGACCTGGCCGTCTTCGGACACCAACACCACCAGCGCCCGCTCCGGCTCCAGGCGAACGAATTCGATATGTTTCAGCCGGGCATTGGATTTCGCGGTCAGCACCACCGCGGCGGCACGGGTCAGGCCGGACAGCCGGGTCAAGGCTTCGCCGAGCGCGGCTTCGACCGATTGGGCGCGGCCGACGGAGGCGAGCTGGGCCTGGATCGACTGCCGTTCCGGCTCGGTCAGGTCGCCGACCTGCATCAAGGCGTCGACGAAAAACCGCAGCCCGAGTTCGGTCGGCAGCCGGCCGGCCGAGGTGTGCGGCGCGTAGATCAGCCCGAGCTGCTCCAGATCCGACATCACATTGCGCACCGAGGCCGGCGACAGCGGCACCGTGATCAACCGCGAGATGTTGCGCGAGCCCACCGGCTCGCCGGTCGCAAGGTAGCTTTCGACGATCTGGCGGAAGATCTCCCGCGAGCGCTCGTTGAGCTGGGCCAGGCCGGCATTTGGCGCAATCAGGCCGATCGGATCGTGGTGAGCCAAAGAAGTCCTCCTCGGACCCTCTAATTTGTCGATGCCAGAGGCGAGTTACAAGCGGCATCCGCGGCCAACGCCCTTGCCGCTGCGCCCCGCCGCCCCTAAAAGCACGCAAGCCAGGCCATTTCCCGATTTTGTTGGAGGATTTTCCCATGCGGCCAAGCCGTCGTGCGCCGGATGAACTGCGCGCCGTGTCGCTGGAACGCGGCGTGGTCAAATATGCCGAAGGCTCCTGCATGGTGAAATTCGGCGACACCCACGTGCTGGTCACCGCCACGCTGGAAGATCGGCTGCCGCCATGGCTGAAGGGCCAGGGCCGCGGCTGGGTCACCGCCGAATACGGCATGCTGCCGCGCGCCACGCTGGAACGCACCCGCCGCGAGGCCTCCGCCGGCAAGCAGAACGGCCGCACCGTGGAAATCCAGCGTCTGATCGGCCGCTCGCTGCGCGCCACGGTCGACCTGCAGGCGCTCGGCGAGCGCCAGATCACCGTCGACTGCGACGTCATCCAGGCCGACGGCGGCACCCGCACCGCCTCGATCACCGGCGCTTGGGTCGCCTTGGCCGACTGCATCGGCTGGATGAAAACCCGCAACATGTTCAAGGGCACCGCCCCGGTGCTGCGCGACAACGTGGCGGCGATTTCCTGCGGCATCTACAACGGCACCCCGGTGCTCGACCTGGATTACGCCGAGGATTCCGAAGCCGACACCGACGCCAATTTCGTCATGACCGGCGATGGCCGCATCATCGAGGTGCAGGGCACCGCGGAGAAGACGCCGTTTTCGCAGGACGAGTTCCTGGCGCTGATGGCGCTGGCCAAAAAGGGCGTCGCCCGGCTGGTCGACCTGCAGAAAATGGCGGTGGCGTGAACAATCTCCCGCCACGCCGGCGTCTGGCGTAGATTCGCACCATGCACCGTCGAATCACCGGCCAACTCGTGATCGCGACCCATAATCCCGGCAAGCTCGCCGAGATGCGGGAACTGCTGGCGCCTTATGGCATCGCGGCGGTGTCGGCCGGCGAACTGAAACTGGCCGAACCCGACGAGACCGGCGACAGCTTTCGCGCCAATGCCAGGATCAAGGCGATCGCCGCAGCCAACGCCGCGCAACTGCCGGCTTTTGCGGACGATTCCGGGCTGGTGGTGGAGGCGCTCGACGGCGCGCCGGGAATTTTTTCCGCGCGCTGGGCCGGCGAGGGCAAGGACTTCACCTCGGCGATGACGCGGATCGAGCGGCTGTTGCAGGAGCGCGGCGCCACCACATCGGACCAGCGCAAGGCGCATTTCGTCTCGGCCTTGTGCGTCGCCTGGCCGGACGGCCATCTCGAAGAGGTCGAAGCGAGGGCGGACGGCACGCTGGTCTGGCCGCCGCGCGGCACCGCCGGGTTCGGCTACGACCCGGCGTTCCTGCCCGAGGGCCATGTCCGCACCTTCGGCGAAATGACCAGCGTCGAAAAACACGGGCTGCCGCCGCTCGGCCTCGGGCTGTCGCATCGCGCCCGCGCCTTCGTCAAACTCGCGGAGATCTGCCTTGACCCGCGCTGACCGCGACCCGGCGTTCGGCGTCTATATCCACTGGCCGTTCTGCCTGTCGAAATGCCCGTATTGCGATTTCAACAGCCATGTCCGCCATGTCGCGATCGACCAGGAACGCTACCTGCGCGCCTTCGTCCGCGAGATCGAAACCACCGCGGAGCGCACGCCGGGGCGCGAGGTCACCTCGATCTTCCTCGGCGGCGGCACGCCGTCATTGATGCAGCCCGCAACCGTCGGCGGCATTCTGGAGGCGATCGGTAAGCATTGGAACGTCGCCGCCGACGTCGAAATCTCGATGGAGGCCAATCCGACCAGCGTCGAGGCCACGCGATTCCGCGGCTATCGTGCCGCCGGCGTCAACCGGGTGTCGCTCGGCGTGCAGGCGCTCGACGATCTGTCGCTGAAAACGCTCGGCCGGCTGCACACCGCTCAGGAAGCGATGGAGGCGGTCGCGATCGCGCGGTCGATCTTCGAGCGCTACTCGTTCGACCTGATCTATGCCCGGCCCGGCCAGACCCCGGCGATGTGGCAGGCGGAATTGCAAAAGGCAATCGGAGAGGCCGCCGAACACCTGTCGCTGTATCAACTCACCATCGAAGCCGACACGCCGTTCTTCGGGCTGCACGCCGCCGGCAAATTGCAGACCCCCGACGAGGCGACCGCGCGGGCGCTGTACGACGTGACGCAGGAAGTCTGCGCCGCGCATGGATTGCCGTCCTACGAGATTTCCAACCACGCCCGCGCGGGCGCCGAGTGCCGGCACAATCTGTTGTATTGGCGCGGCCAGGAATATGCCGGGATCGGCCCCGGCGCCCACGGCCGGCTCGACATCAACGGCATCCGTCACGCCATCGCCACCGAGAAGCGGCCGGAAGCCTGGCTGATGCGGGTCGAGGCCTGCGGCCACGGCGTGGTGGTCGACGACCGGCTCAACAGCGAAGAGCGCGCCGACGAATTCCTGCTGATGGGACTGCGGCTCGCCGAGGGCATCGACCCCACGCGCTATCAGGCATTGTCCGGCCGCGCGCTCGATCCGGCGCGGATCGCGGTGCTGCGCGAAGAGGGCGCCATCGTGGTCGATCCAAATGGCCGGCTGCGCGTCACGCTGTCGGGATTTCCGCTGCTCGACGCGGTGGTGGCGGATCTGGCGGCCTGAGCTTTCCATGAGGCATTGTGTCCCGGACGCGAGCAGCGCGCTTGCGCTGCGATGCGAGCCGGGACCGTCTCAAGCGCTGCCGTCGTAACGGCCCCGGCTCTGCAGCGCACCACGCCGCAAGAGCGGCGCGTTGCACTGCGTCCGGGGCACGCTCGAAATACCTCAGGCGCCAAAACTCTTCGGCGAACCGGCCGCCGGCTGGCTGCCGCCGGAGCCGACTCGCATCACCGCGAGGCCGCGCTCGTTGCTGCCGTCGGCGCGGAAACGAAACAGCCCGTCGATGCCGGCAAAGCCCGACGGATTGGTCAGCACCTCGGGCGAGAACCGCTGCGCGCCCTGGGTGCGCGCCAAGGCCGCCACCAGCGCCACCGCGTCGTAGGCCAGCGTCGCTGTGCGCACCGGATCGGCGCCGTATCTGGTGCGGTAGCGCGCGGAGAAGGCGCGGAAGCCCGACGGATCCGGCGCGGCATAGAGCCCGCCCTGCAGCGCGGCGTTGCCGAACACCCGCGGGTTGTCCCACAGCCCGGTGCCGAGCAGTTGCACGCGCTTGAGATCAGCCCCCGCAGCGGTCAACGCGTCGGCCACGCCGACCAGCGCCTCGCCGTCGTCGGCCAAGAACAACGCGTCGGCGCCGCCGAGCGCCGCGGCGACGGTGCGCGCCGGGGTGGCGCGATCGGTGCCGTAGCGTTCGAACGCCACGATGCGGCCGCCCTTGCGGCCGACCGCCTGCTTGAAGGCGGCCTCGACCACATTGCCGTAGGCGTTTTCCGGCAGCAGGGCTGCGAACGACCTTTTGCCGGTGGAGGCGGCGTAATCGACGATCCGCACGACGTCGGATTCCGGCAGAAAGCTCAACAGATAGACGCCGCGGCCGGCGACGCTGGAATCGGTGGAGAACGCGATCACCGAGACCCCGCGGGCCCGCGCCAGCTGCGCGGTGGCCGGCACCGCCAGCGCGAACAACGGCCCCAAGATGATTTCCGCGCCCTCGTCGAGCGCCTGCTGGGTGCCGGCCTGGGCGCCCTGCGGATTGCCGGCGTCGTCCTTGATCAGGAGCTGGATGTTGGGATTCTGGAATTCCGCCAGCGCCAATTCGGCGGCGTTCTTCATCGATTGCGCCGCGACGCCGGCATTGCCGGGCGCCGACAATGGCAGGATCAGCCCGACCTTGACCTGGCCGGTGCCGACCGCGGCCGGCTGTTGCGCCGGGCCAGCGGAACCCGGCTGCGGGGTCGTCGAGGAAAACGGCCCGGTCAGCGATTGCTGCACGCCGGCGCAGGCGGACAAAAGCGGCGCGCCGAGGATCAGCCCCACCGCGTTGCGTCGGGTGTGTCCCGGCCTAGTTGGATCGCGCGGTCCCGCCATAGCATTTCTTCCACTGACCGACTTCGTCGGCCCGGACGAACTCCGGACGCAGGACGGATTCAGCCATATTGTCCGCGAATGGTTAAGTAAAACAAAAGGTTTATGCTGAGGCGTGAGCGAGCGCAATTCCCTGTGGGCTTTTGCCGATTTCCTCTTAGATTGCCGCCATGCACGTAACTCCAGGTTCCTCAGACACCCAGTCCGAT
The DNA here is from genome assembly GCF_000013745.1 of Rhodopseudomonas palustris BisB18. Taxonomy (GTDB): domain Bacteria; phylum Pseudomonadota; class Alphaproteobacteria; order Rhizobiales; family Xanthobacteraceae; genus Rhodopseudomonas_A; species Rhodopseudomonas_A palustris_F. The sequence goes on along the minus strand of NC_007925.1, from coordinate 342,707 downwards.
CCCACCGCGCCGAAACAGCGCAGCTTCGCCATCGCCGGTCAATTGGTCAGCGCGTCGCGGGCGGTGCCCGGGCTGCATCTGGTCGCCACCCCGATCGGCAATCTCGGCGACATCACGCTGCGCGCGCTGGAAACCCTGGCCGGCGTCGACATCATCGCCTGCGAGGACACCCGAATCACCCGGCGGCTGACCGAGCGCTACAATATCCATGCCTCGCTGAAACAATATCACGAGCACAACGCCGCGCAGGCGCGACCGAAGATCTTGGAGAAGCTGGCGCAGGGCTGTTCGATCGCGCTGGTGTCGGATGCCGGCACGCCGTTGATCTCCGATCCCGGCTTCAAGCTGGTGCGCGAGGTCACTGCCGCCGGCTTCAACGTGTTCGCGCTGCCCGGCCCGTCCTCGGTGCTGACCGCGCTGGCGGTGGCGGCGCTGCCGACCGACCGGTTCTTCTTCGAGGGGTTTCTGCCGTCGAAGCAGATGGCGCGGCGCGCCCGGCTCGCCGAACTGTCACGAATCGATGCCACGCTGGTGCTGTTCGAATCCGGCAACCGGGTCGAGGACACCTTGCAGGACATGGCGCAGGTGATGGGCACGCGCGACGCCGCGATCTGCCGCGAACTGACCAAGCTGCACGAGGAGGTGCGCCGCGCCCCGGTCGCGGAATTGGCCGCGAGCGCCGGCGCGCTGGAGACCCGCGGCGAATTCGTGCTGGTGATCGGCCCGCCCGCGGCCGACGCCCAGCTGATGGCGGCGCAGGATCTCGACGACTTGTTGCGCAGCGCGCTGCAGCAGGGCAGCGTCAAGGACGCGGTGGCGCAGGCGGTCGAAGTGTCGGGCCGGCACCGCCGCGAGATCTATGCGCGGGCGTTGGAATTGGCGAAACAGGGTGCCTCCGACCATGGCGAAGAGTAGCGACGCGCGCTCGCCGGCGCCGCACGCGGCCGCGCCGGAGCGGGTGGCGGCGTTTCGCACCGGCATCTCGGCCGAGGCCCGCGCCGCCGCCTATCTGATCGCCAAGGGCTATCGCATCGTGGCGCGGCGCTTTCGCACGCCCTACGGCGAGATCGACCTGGTGGCGCGGCGGCGCAATCTTCTGGCCTTCGTCGAAGTCAAAGCCCGCGCCAAGCTCGACGACGCCGCCTATGCGGTGACGCCGCGTCAGCAACAACGCATCATCGACGCCGCGCAGGCCTGGCTGATGGCGCATCCCGAACACGCCGACTTTGAGCTGCGCTTCGACGCCGTGCTGATCGCGCCGAAATCTTTGCCTCGGCACCTGCCGGCGGCGTTCGACGCCAGCCCCTAAGGCCCGCGCCTTCATCCCACCTCCACGAAACCGGAATTCTGCCTATGACCTTGAACGTCGCCGTCCAGATGGACCCGATCGCCCGCATCAACATCCGCGGCGACTCCACTTTCGCGCTGCTGCTCGAAGCGCAACAGCGCGGACATACCCTGAGCTACTACACGCCCGACCAATTATCGCTGCGCGGCAACGATCTGGTCGGCTCGGTGCAGTCGCTCAGCGTGCGCGATCAGCCCGGCGATCACTTCACGCTCGGCGAAGCGCAGCGCAAGAACATGCGCGACTTCGACGTGGTGCTGTTGCGGCAGGATCCGCCATTCGACCTCGCCTACATCACCAACACGCATTTCCTCGAGCGCATCCATCCCGACACGCTGGTGGTCAACGATCCGGCGAGCGTGCGCAACGCCCCGGAAAAGCTGTTCGTGATGGACTTCGCCGACCTGATGCCGCCGACGCTGATCTCGCGCAATCTCGCCGAGATCAATTCGTTTCGCGCCGAGCACGGCGCGGTGGTGATGAAGCCGCTGCACGGCCATGGCGGCGCCGCGGTGTTTCGGGTGCTGCCGCAGGACATGAATTTCGGCTCGCTGTTCGACATGTTCTCGGTGACGTTCCGCGAGCCCTGGGTGATCCAGCGCTTCCTCCCCGAGGTGAAGCACGGCGACAAGCGCATCATCCTGGTCGACGGCGAATTCGCCGGCGCGGTCAACCGCGTGCCGGCGGAGGACGATCTGCGTTCCAACATGGTACGCGGCGGCGCTGCACGGGCCACCGACCTGACCGAACGCGAACGCGAAATCTGCGAGCGGCTGGGGCCGCATCTGCGGCAGCGCGGATTGCTGTTCGTCGGCATCGACGTGATCGACGGCCACCTCACCGAGATCAACGTCACATCTCCCACGGGAATCCGCGCCATCGCCAAGCTCGGCGGGCCGGACGTCGCGGCGCGAATCTGGGACGTGATCGAGAAAAAGCGCGGCTGAGCGTTCAGCCGCGCAGGATCCGGCGCGGTCCGCCCGGCGGTCGCGTCACGGCCGCCGTTCGCCCGCCCGTTCCGGGCTTGTGAATCCGGAACGTGCCGCGGCCGGCCTCTTTCGCCGCATAGAGCGCCTTGTCGGCCATGACAAAAAGTTGCGACGCCGTGCAGCCATCGACCAGGGCAACGCCGACGGAGGCACCAAGCTGCAGCTCGTGGCCATGGAAGACGATCGGACGACGCATCTCTTCGATGATGCTGCGGGCGATCTCGGAAATCTCCGCGAACCGCTGGTGAGATCCCAGCAGCACGGCGAATTCATCGCCGCCGAACCGCGCCACCAGCCTGGCGTCGCCGCAGGCCTTGCTGATGCGTTGTCCAGCCTGCTTCAGGCATTCGTCGCCGGCGGCGTGACCGAAGCAATCATTGACCGCCTTGAACTCGTCGAGGTCGACCAACAGCAGCGCACCGAACGGTCGGGCGTCGGCCGCCTCGTCGAGCTGCGCCAGCGTCGATTGAAACCGGCCGCGGTTGGCGAGCCCGGTGACGACGTCGAATTCGGCGAGGTAGCGGGTGCGGTCGGCGAGAATTTTCTCGTCGGTGATGTCCTGCTTGATGCCGAAGATGCGCACCGCAACGCCGTCCTCGGACTCCACCGTCGCGGTGATCCGGATCCAGCGCCGGTTGCCCTTGACGGTGACGATCTCGGTATCAAGGCTGAAGCCGCTGAGCTGTTCGATGGCGCTGCTGCGCAGTCGGTGCAACGCTCGGGCCGATTCTTCTGGATAGCAGTCCAGCAGCTGGCGGCGATTGAGCACCGCGCCGCGCGGCAGGTCGAAAAGATCGTAGACCACATCGGTCCACGACAGCGACTCGTCGGGCAGCGTGCATTCCCAGACGCCGATCCGGGCCGCGGCCGAGGAGCGATCGAAGATTTTCCGGCTATGGGCGAGCGACGCGCTCAGCTCCCGGATCAGCGCTGCCTGCGCGTCGACCTGGGATTGCAGAGCCGCGGTCATTTCGGCAGCGCTCGATGCCGTAGGCTGGAGACGATGAAGGGGCATGATCTTCAACTGCGGACATCTTGGTGTGCCATCTGCACAGGATTTGCATAAGCCTCTTAACGAATTACTGCCGCAACGGCGTCGTATCGCCCGACAAACCAACCGCTTGGCAGCAATGCACCGTCGACTTCTATGTTCTTCGAATGTTCTTGTCGGATTGCGTGTCCTGCGCTAGCTTTGCACGCGAGGAGCAGGGCCATGGTGCAGCGGGTAACCACCGTCGCGTTCGAAGGGATCGAGGCGAGAGCGGTCGACGTGCAGGTGCAGGTCGCGCCCGGGCTGCCGGCGTTCTATCTGGTCGGGCTGCCCGACAAGGCGGTGTCGGAAGCCCGCGAGCGGGTGCGTTCGGCGCTGATCGCGTCGGGCCTGGCGCTGCCGGCGCGGCGCATCACCGTCAACCTGGCGCCGGCCGATCTGCCCAAGGAAGGCAGCCATTACGATCTGCCGATCGCGCTGGGATTGATGGCGGCGATCGGCGCGATTCCCGCCGACGCATTGGCCGGCTTCACCGTGCTCGGCGAATTGGGGCTCGACGGCTCGATCGCCCCGGTGGCGGGCGTGCTGCCGGCGGCGATCGGCGCCAACTCCCGCGACGAGGGCTTGATCTGTCCCGCCGCCTGCGGCTCCGAGGCGGCCTGGGCCAGCCCCGACATCCAGATCATCGCGGCCAACTCGCTGATCCAGATCGCCAATCATTTCAAGGGCACACAACTGCTGAGCCGACCGCAGCCGAAGGTGCACGAAGCGCCCGCCTCGCTGCTCGATTTGCGCGACATCAAGGGCCAGGAAAGCGCCAAGCGCGCGCTGGAGATAGCCGCGGCCGGCGGGCACCACCTTCTGATGATCGGGGCGCCCGGCGCCGGCAAGTCGATGCTGGCGGCGCGGCTGCCGTCGATCCTGCCGCCGTTGTCGCCGTCCGAACTCCTCGAAGTCTCGATGATTGCGTCCGTCGCCGGCGAGATCCGCGACGGCGCCCTGACCGCGCGGCGGCCGTTCCGCGCGCCGCATCATTCCGCCTCGATGGCGGCCCTGACCGGCGGCGGCATCCGCGCCAAGCCCGGCGAAATCTCGCTGGCGCATCAGGGCGTGCTGTTTCTCGACGAATTGCCGGAGTTCGACGCCCGGGTGCTGGATTCGCTGCGCGCGCCGATGGAGAACGGCGAGGTCGCGGTGTCGCGCGCCAACCACCGCGTCACCTATCCGGCGCGGTTCATGCTGGTCGGCGCGATGAACCCGTGCCGCTGCGGCCATGCTTACGATCCCGGCTTCTCCTGCAAGCGCGGCCGGCTCGACCGCTGTACCGCCGACTATCAATCGCGAATTTCCGGTCCGTTGATGGACCGCATCGACCTGCGCATCGAGGTGCCGGCGGTGACCGCCGCCGACCTGATCCTGCCGCCGCCCAGCGAAGGCTCCGCCGAGGTCGCCGCCCGCGTCGCCGCCGCCCGCGACATCCAACGCCAACGCTACGCCGCGGCCGGGCTGCCGCAGGTTCGCACCAATGCCGAGGCGCCGGCCGCGGTGCTGGAAAAGATCGCGCGGCCGGATTCTTCGGGGGCCGCGCTGCTGCGCGACGCCGCCGAATCGATGCGTCTGTCGGCGCGCGGCTATCACCGCGTGCTGCGGGTCGCCCGCACGCTGGCCGACCTCGACGGCGCCGAAACCATCGGCCGGCTGCATCTCGCCGAGGCCTTGTCGTACCGCGCACTGGCGGAAGACCTGCGCCGCGCCGCGTGACCGTTGACGGCACCATCCTGGCATACCCGACGCAAGCCGAACGGCGAGTGTCGCCCCAAGATGCGTGCCCCGGACGCGGTGCGTCGCGCCGCTCTTGCGCGTGATGCGCTGCAGAGCCGGGGCCGTTACGGAACGCGGCACTTCGTAACGGTCCCGGCTCGCGTCGCAGCGCAAGAGCGCTGCTCGGCGTCCGGGACACCAGGCCTGGGCTGGTGAGCGTAGCCGAGAGCTTTCGTTGATGCGCTCTCAAACGCCGGCTCATTCCGAAGCGCCAGCCTTTGGCTAGCGAACCCGGAATGACACCGCGCGCACTCGCACCTTATAGCGCCGCCACCTGTTGCGAGATTCCGGGTTCGCTCGAGCTGTCGCTCTCGCGCCCCGGAATGACGGCGTTGTTTTCGGTTTGGCGGCCTCGGCGCCGATCGGTCGTGTCGCGTTCGCAGGGCGGCGCTGCCGATGCGCGACCAGACGCTCAACTAACAAGACCTCCGGCGGTCTTGGCGCCTGCAGCGCGTTGCAGTTGCAGATCATCACCTGCGTAACCGCCTGGTAACGACTTTCGTTTACGCTTCGCCAACCATAGCTCCATTTTGTCGGGGCCGCCGAGCGAGTGCGTATCATGTTGCGTTTCGGAATTCTCGCCTCCACCATCCCGCTATTGCTGGTCGGCGTGTTCGCCGGCGGCGAATTGAGCCCCGGCCCGCGGCCCTGCATCGCGCTCGGCGATGGCGCCGCGCAACTCGCCCCGACGCCCTGGCAGGCCGGTCTTCATGTCAGCTTCACCGACGACGCCAGCCGCGCCAGCGTGCGGGTGCAGATCGTCGACGCGCCGGAGCAAGCCGATTTCACCGTAGTCGACGACATCGACGCCGCCGAGCCGGCCGGCTGCGAGCGCGGCGAAAGCCCGCGCTTGATCGCGATCACGCCGACGCCGTCCGGCGCCGATCCGGTGATTCACTTGTCGCGCGACCGCGATGCCGACTACCGGATCTTCGTCCGCTCCAGCCGCGTCAGCGAACGCGAGGCCGCGGCGCTGATCGTCGGCGCCAACGCCGCGCCGGCGCATCTGGTCGCCGCGCTGGACGGTGGCTCTTAAGCAGCGGTCAACCGTGTTCCCAGCGGCGATGTTCGACGCCCGGCATTTCAAGCTCTTAGCAACGTTGTCTCGGCATCGTCGGTTCGGACATCGGTCCGGTTCGGGTGAGAGACCGCACCGGAGCACGGCCGCGAGGCATCGAGAGCAGGACGGGTGGACTGGTGAGTGGAACTCTTGATCTGAACCTGGCGCCGGACGGCACTGCGCGGCGAGCCCCATGGCGCAAGCTCGCCGGCCGGGTCGCCATGATCTTCGCTGCGGCATTCGGCGCCGCCTACGGATTGATCGTCGGCAGTCGCGTGGAACTCGCCGGCTATCACCCGCACGCCGTGGCGTTCGCCGGCAGTTTGCTGGTCGGGCTCGGCTGCGTGCTGTTCGCCATCCCGAGCATCAAGCTGCGCGCCGCGCGGCATGAATTGCGACTGCTCGCTTTGCACAATGACGCGCTCGCCGACCGCAACTGGGAACTGCAGGAGGCCGAATACCGCGCCCGCAGCCTGTTCGAATCGCAAAGCGATCTGATCGTGCTGCGCGACGCCGAGGGCCGTATCGGTTTCGTCAACGATGCGTACTGCGAATTGGCCGGGCGCGCGTCGGCAGCGCTGATCGGCAGCCCGGACACGCTCGATGTGCTCGAACAAAGCGAGGTCATCACCGAGCCTAACGGCACCCGAACTTACGACCAGAAAGTCGCGACGGCGCACGGTCCGCGCTGGATCGCCTGGCGCGAGGGAATCGTGCGCAACGACTCCGGCCGGCCCGCGGAAACCCAATGCGTCGGCCGCGACGTCACCGCGCGCGCCGAGACCGAACGCGCGCTGGCCGAGGCGCGCGACATCGCCGACACCGCCAACCGCGCCAAGTCGCGCTTCCTGGCGATGGCGTCGCACGAGATCCGCACCCCGTTGAACGGCATCATCGGCATGAGCGGCTTGCTGCTCGACACCCATCTCACCCCCGAACAGGCCACCTACGCCCGGGCGGTGAAGACCTCCGGCGATGCTTTGGCTTCGCTGATCGAGGAGCTGTTGGATTACTCCAAGATCGAAGCCGGCAAGATCGACCTGGAGAACCGGCCGTTTGCGCTGTCGGCGCTGATCGAGGACATCACCGAATTGCTGGCGCCGCGGGCGCAAGCGCGGCACCTCGAAATCGCCGCCGACGTCGACGAGCGGCTGCCGGCCGAAGTGATCGGCGACGCGGCGCGGCTGCGCCAGGTGCTGCTCAATCTCGCCGGCAACGCCATCAAATTCACCGCCACCGGCGGCGTCGCGCTGATCGTCGAGCCCGGCGCCATGCCCGGCGAGATCCGCTTCATGGTGCGCGACACCGGCATCGGCATCGCGCCGGAGGCCCAGGCGCGGATCTTCCGGGAATTCGAACAGGCCGACGAACTCATCGCTCGCAACTATGGCGGCACCGGGCTCGGGCTCAGCATCAGCGACCGCATCGTCAAACGGATGGGCGGGCAGATCACCTTGCACAGCGCGCAAGGCACCGGCTCGACCTTCGAATTCGTCGTCCCGCTCGCCGCCGCTGCGACCGCAGCCGGCGGCGCGACCGCCAGCGTCACCGCGCCGGATCTGTCCGGCCAGGCGATCATGCTGGTGGCGCCGCAAACCATCGCCGCCTCGCTGATCGCGCGGCGGCTGCAGCGCTGGGGCGCACAGACCTGCGTACTGGCCGATCGCGAGGTCGCGCAAGCCTTGCTGCCGGAGCGCGCCTGGCAGGCGATCCTGATCGATCGGGCGATCGGCACCGACGACGTTGCATCGCTGGCGGAAGCCGCACGGCCGCACGCCGCGCAACGCATCGTGATGCTGACGCCGGCGGAACGCCATGAACTGCGCGACACCGCGGCATCCGGACTCACCGGCTATCTGGTGAAGCCGCTGCGCGCCGCCTCCTTGGCGGCGCGGCTGGGCTTGCCGGACGTTGTTTCGCCGGGCATCGCCGACGACGATCTCGCCGAACCGGCCCAAGATCCTGCAACCGATGCGGCAACCCGCCCGGTCAAGCCGGCGCCGCAAGGGCTGTCGATTTTGGTGGCGGAAGACAACGAGATCAACGCGCTGTTGATGCGCTCGCTGTTGAGCAAGCTCGGCCACCGCGCCGTGATCACCAGCGACGGCGAACAGGCGCTGGAATCCTGGCTCGCCGCGGACTCCGCCGGCGCTGCCTATGACTTGGTGCTGATGGACATCCAGATGCCGCATCTCGACGGCATCGAAACCACCAAGCGGATCCGCGCCCACGAGGCCGGCCACCGCGCCCGGCGCACCCCGATCCTGGCGCTCACCGCCAATACGCTGGTGGAAGACCGTTATGCCTGTTTCGAGGCCGGCATGGACGGGTTCCTGGTCAAGCCGCTGGATCGCGACAAACTCACCGAAGCGTTGGCCAGTATGCAGGCCTCGCGGTATCTGGCGGCCTGACGCGAACGATCAGTTGGGCGGATGGCTGCGGTTTGTCGCGCTGTCACACGCCGGCAATCGGCGCGTCACATCCTTGTTGAATGCCCGTGTTTGGTAATCGTCGAAGACCGCACACGATTCGTGGACATGCGGTCGCGAGGATACGATGCACGGCGACGATCTGGCCCGCTCGACCCAACGTTTCATCAAGCTTTTGCGGCCGGAAAATGCCGGCGCGATGGCCGCCACCGCGATCACCTGGCTGAAGACGCCGCCCTATCTGCCGCAGCCGCGCAAGGCGTTGCGGCCGTTTCCGGCGGCGCCCGCCAGCCTCGGACGGATGGGTGCGCTCGAGGTCAAGCTCGCCACCGAAAAACGCGACGTCCGTCACGCGCAGAAACTGCGCTACCGGGTGTTCTACAAGAACGGCACCGCGGTGGCCGACGCCGCCACGCTATTGGCGCGCCGCGACAAGGACGGCTTCGACAGGATCTGCGATCATCTGTTGGTGGTCGATCACGCCGCCAAGCCGACGCTGAGCGGCAAGCAGCCGGTGGTCGGCACCTATCGGCTGTTGCGGCAGGAATTGGCCGACCGCCACGGCGGCTTCTACACCGAGAACGAGTTCGATCTGTCCGGCATGATCGAGCGCCACCCCGGCCTGCGCTTTCTCGAGCTCGGCCGCTCCTGCGTGCTGCCGCGCTACCGCAACAAGCGCACCGTCGAACTGCTGTGGCAGGGCATCTGGAACTACGTCCGCCAATACGACGTCGACGTGATGATCGGCTGCGCCAGTTTCGAGGGCACCGATCCGGACCGGCTGGCGCTGCCGCTGTCGTTCCTGCATCACCACGCCTCAGCGCCGGAGGAATGGCGGGCCCGCGCCCATCCGTCGCGCCGCATCGAGATGAACCGGATGGCGAAGGACGCCATCGACCCGAAGGCGGCGTTGCGCGAACTGCCGCCGCTGATCAAGGGCTACCTGCGGGTCGGCGCCATGGTCGGCGACGGCGCGGTGATCGACTATCAGTTCGGCACCACCGACGTGCTGATCGTGATGCCGGTGGCGGCGATCAAGGGCCGCTACATCGAGCATTTCGGCGGCAGCGACGCCCCGCGTCGCGCGGCGTAACCCTTTGCTCGCTTGAGTAACGGCCGTGCGGCCTTGGTCGCACGCCGGTGACCGTCGACACGACTGACTATCAACCCAACGGCCGTCATCCTGAGGAGCCCGGCGTAGCGCAGCGAAGCCGGGCGTCTCGAAGGATGGGCTGCAAGCGCTGCGGAGCCGCACCGACTCGCGGCCGCATCCTTCGAGGCTCGCGCGAGACGCGCGAGCGCCCCAGGATGACGGCGTTATTCTGGTGGAGAGCGCGCCGCGCCACGCGGCGTGACCATGTTGCTCGCTCGCGCAACGGCCGTGCGGCTTTGCTCCGCACGCCGGTGACGATCGACACGACTGACTATCAACCCAACGGCCGTCATCCTGAGGAGCCCGGCGTAGCGCAGCGACGCCGGGCGTCTCGAAGGATGGGCTGCAAGGACTGGTGGCCGCATCCTTCGAGGCTCGCGCGAGCGCCTCAGGATGACGGCGTTGTTCTGGCGGAGAGCGCCCGCGCCACGCGCGCGTGACCCTTTACTCGCTCGCGCAACGGACGCGCGGCTTTGCTCCGCACGCCGGTGACCATCGACACGACTGACTATCAACCCAACGGCCGTCATCCTGAGGAGCCCGGCGTAGCGCAGCGAAGCCGGGCGTCTCGAAGGATGGGCTGCAAGGACTGGTGGCCGCATCCTTCGAGGCTCGCGCGAGACGCGCGAGCGCCTCAGGATGACGGCGTTGTTCTGGCGGAGAGCGCGCCGAGTCTGCGCGGTGCAACTATGGTATCGTCACAGCGCGGCTGCTGTGAGAATTACAGCCGCCGCAGCGCCACGGTTTCGACGACGTGATCGGTGCCCTTTTTCATGATCAGCGTGGCGCGCGGCCGGGTCGGCAGGATGTTGTCCTCGAGATTGGCGAGGTTGGTGCGCTCCCAGATCGCCAGCGCGGTCGCGGTGGCCTCTTCGTCGGACAACGGCGCGTAGCGATGGAAATACGACCGTGGATCGTGGAACGCGGTGTCGCGCAGCGCCAGAAACCGCTGCACGTACCACTCGCGCAGCACCGGCTCGTCGGCGTCGATATAGACCGAGAAGTCGAAGAAGTCGGACACCACCGGCACCGCCTTGCCGTCGCGCGGCAGCCGGCCGGTCTGCAGCACGTTGACGCCCTCGACGATCAGGATGTCGGGACGATCCACCGTGACATACTCGTTCGGTACGATGTCGTAGGTGAGATGCGAATAGATCGGCGCCCGCACCCGGCGCCGCCCGGCCTTGATGTCGCTGAGGAACGCCAGCAGCCGGGGCAGGTCGTAGCTCTCCGGAAAGCCCTTTTTCTGCATCATTCCCTGCCGCTCCAGCATCGCGTTGGAATACAAGAAGCCGTCGGTGGTGATCAGGTCGACCTTGGGCCGCGGCGACCAGCGCGCCAAGAGCGCCTGCAGCACCCGCGCGGTGGTGGATTTGCCGACCGCCACCGAGCCGGCGACGCCGATGATGTAGGGCATCTTGCGGTCGACGATGCCGAGAAACCGCCGCTGCGCGAAGTACAACTGCTGCGTCGCCGCGACGTAGATCGACAACAGCCGCGACAGCGGCAGGTAGATCTCCTCGACCTCCTTGAGGTCGAGCCGGTCGTACATCGAGCGCAGCGCCGCGATCTCGGTGGCGTTGAGCGTCATCGGGGTGTCGTCGCGCAGCTTGGCCCACTGCGCCCGGGTGAACACCCGGTATGGATTGTAGATCTGGTCTGCCCGCGCATCCATCCAGTCGTTCCTCGTGGTCTGGCGCGTCATTGGCGCGCAAGTCTTGTTATTGAGCGTCTCATGGCATTAAGCGTGCCGGCAGCCGTGGTTGCCGGGGAAGCTATAAATTAGTCGCGCTTGCGCGAGGCCTTTTCGGCCAGCCCCGACATCGTGGTGCGCTGCGCCAGCGCCGCCTCGACCTCTTCGAGACGGACGTCGCGGGATTTCAGCAGCACCAAAAGGTGAAACAGCACGTCGGCGCTTTCCGCGATCAGATGCGCGCGGTCGTTCTCGACCGCGGCGATCACCGTCTCCACCGCTTCCTCGCCGAACTTCTTGGCGCAATGCTCCGGCCCCTTGTCGAGCAGCTTGCGGGTGTAGGAGCCTTCGCCGCCGGACGCCGCGCGGGCGTCGACGGTGGCGGCCAGATCGTGGATCGTGAAACGGGCCATCGCGGCCTCCAGCTTTCTGTTGTGCGGCAGCGCGCCGACGCTCCCAAGCAGCCCGATCGCTACGGATCGAGCCGCATCGGCAGTCCGGCGCGCACCATGTGGTCCTTGGCCTGGCGAATGGTGAACTCGCCGAAATGAAAGATCGACGCCGCCAGCACCGCGGTGGCGTGGCCATTGCGGATGCCGTCGACCAGATGATCGAGAGTGCCGACGCCGCCCGAGGCGATCACCGGCACGTGCACGCTGTCGGCGATCGCGCTGGTCAGCGGGATGTCGAAGCCTTGCCGGGTGCCGTCGCGGTCCATCGAGGTCAAAAGGATTTCGCCGGCGCCGAGCGAGACCACTTCCTGGGCGTATTCGATGGCGTCGATGCCGGTGGAATTGCGCCCGCCATGGGTGAAGATCTCCCAACGTTCGCCGCCGCCGCCGCGCTTCACCCGCTTGGCGTCGATCGCCACCACGATGCACTGGTCGCCGAATTTTTCCGCGGCTTCCTTGACGAATTCGCGGCGCGACACCGCGGCGGAATTGATCGAGACCTTGTCGGCGCCGGAGCGCAGCAAGACCTTGATGTCGTCCACGGTGCGCACGCCGCCGCCGACGGTGAGCGGCATGAAGCAGGCCTCGGCGGTGCGCCGCACCACATCGAGCATGATGCCGCGGTTCTCGTGGGTCGCGGTGATGTCGAGGAAACACAGTTCGTCGGCGCCGGCGGCGTCATAGGCGATCGCCGCCTCCACCGGATCGCCGGCGTCGCGCAGGTCGACGAAGTTGATGCCCTTGACGACTCGGCCGTCCTTGACGTCGAGGCAGGGGATGACGCGAACTTTGAACATCTATTCGGCTGCCGAGGCGAGAGACTTGTTCTTGATGAAGTCCCAGTAAACGCCCGGCATCCGTCCTTCGAATTTGCTGGAGGCGATATCGGAAATAAAGAACACCCGCGAGCCAGCAACCGCAATGAACCGGTTCGATAACTCGGAGACGGACAGACCGCTGCGCACGAAGCAAACGTGAGCTTCAAGTTCAATCATCTCGGCATTGTCATCGAGACCGTCCACGAATGCGCGCAGATCGAGATCGTCTCCATTGCCGTCATCAAATACCAGAAGGCGGGTTTCCATCTTTTCCTCCGTGATCGTGCTCGATGCTGCCGATCTCTTTTGTCGAGGTGACAATGACGGGCTTACGACCCTTCCTGTACCGAAACTTCAACTCCTGGAGCCGCACTCTGTACTCCTCGGATTGAAGCCGGTCAGGATCGCGAAACAATAGTATGAAATAGGCGACGATTGCTGGAAAACAAAACGCCGCCGCCAATGCGATCGAGACCAGCCGGGAAGCCCCATCTGTGAGGACGGCCGCGAGAAGAAACATCGGCGCCGCAAAACCGGCCAGCCACAGCATAGGATTGACCGCCGTCCGAACCACGCGGATGGTATCGACCCGCGATAGCCCGGCCCGGACGATCTGATCGAGCTTGAACATCGCGCGCCCTATGCCGCCGCGGCGCGGCGCATCAATGCCAGGGCCTCGGTGGGATCGAGCCTTCCGTCATACAGCGCGCGGCCGACGATGGCGCCGGCCAATTTGGCGGCGCGCGGCAGGATCAGCGCCTTGACGTCGTCGATCGAGCCGAAACCGCCCGAAGCGATCACCGGGGTCGAAATCGTCGCAGCCAACTCGATCGTGGCGTCGAGGTTGAGGCCTTTCAACAGCCCGTCGCGGGCGATGTCGGTGAAGATGATCGCCGCGACGCCGGCGTCCTCGAAGCGCTGCGCGATCTCCAGCGCAGTGACTTCCGAGCTTTCTGCCCAGCCCTGCACCGCAACCTTGCCGTCGCGGGCATCGAGCCCGACCGCGACGCGGCCAGGGAATTTTTTCGCGGCGTCCTTGACCAGCGCCGGATCGCGCACCGCCGCGGTGCCGATGATGACGCGGCTGACGCCCTTGCCGAGCCAGGCTTCGATGGTGGCGAGATCGCGGATGCCGCCGCCGAGTTGCACCGGCATTTTCACCACCTGCAGCATCGATTCCACCGCCTGCGCGTTCATCGGCTTGCCGGCAAACGCGCCGTCGAGATCGACCACGTGCAGATACTCGAACCCCTGCGCCGCGAAGCTCTTGGCTTGGGCTGCGGGATCGAGGTTGAACACCGTGGCGCGGTCCATGTCGCCCTGCTCGAGGCGGACGCATTGGCCGTTTTTCAGGTCGATGGCGGGAAACAGAATCATCGTTGGGCCTTACTCCCTCCCCCCTTGCGGGGGAGGGTCGGGGAGGGGGGTAAGCAACAGGCGCCGGCCTCGCGGACCCCCACCCCCGACCCCTCCCCGCAAGGGGGAGGGGAGGTGCGCGGCACCGCGCGCCCGATGTCGAGAGGGATCCTCACGGCTTCCACTTCAAGAAATTCGAGATCAGCGCCAGCCCGAAGCGCTGGCTCTTCTCGGGGTGAAACTGGGTGCCGAACATGGTGTCGCGGCCGACGATCGCGGTGACCGGCCCGCCATATTCGGCGCGCGCCAGCACGTCGGATTCGTTGACGGCGGCGAGGTGGAAGGAATGCACGAAATAGGCGTGGCGGCCGTTCGGGCCGAGCGGCAACCGCTCCAGCACCGGATGCTCGCGCAGCATCTCCAGCGTATTCCAGCCCATATGCGGGATCTTCAAATTCTCCTCGCGCGGCGTGATCTTGACCACGTCGCCGGGGATCCAGCCGAGCCCGTCCGAGGTGACGTGCTCCTTGCCGTGGGTCGCCATCAGCTGCATGCCGACGCAGATGCCGAAGAACGGCCGCGCCTTGTCGCGCACCGCTTCGGTCATCGCCTGCACCATACCGTCGACCGCGTCGAGCCCGCGGCGGCAATCGGCGAACGCGCCGACGCCGGGCAGCACCACGCGGTCGGCGCGGTACACCACTTCCGGATCGCTGGTCACCACGATCTTGTCCGGCACGTCCATGCCGCGCGCGGCGCGCTCGAACGCCTTGGCGGCGGAGTGCAGATTGCCGGAGCCGTAATCGATGATGGCGACGCTCATCGCGACGATCCCGGACGCGGAAACAGCCCGAAGATGTCCTGCTGCGCCGAACTCGGCGACCCCGAACGGGTCGGCGGCGGCGCGCCGCGCTCCACCGGCGGCCGATAGTCGTCGCTCGGCCGCGCCGCGCTCCAGCGATCGAAGAACCTCCGCTCGGCGGCGTCCGCGTCGTCGGCCACCACCAGGTCGAGCTGCCGCCAGCCGCGCCGCGACAGCGTCCAGCGCCGGAGGCTCGCGGCTTCCAGCCCCATCAACAGCGCGATCAACAGCAGCACGGCGAAGCGGCTGCCGGCACCGGCATGCGCCGCGGCCATGATCAGCGTGGCGACCACATTCAGCGCGACATAGCCGGCCAGCGCCAGCCACAGTCGGTGATAGAGCAGCCAGAACGGCCCGGCGAGGAAGGCCCAGACATGAAAGCCGTCGCGCACGAACACGAAGCGCTCGGCCGAGCTTGGCCGGTTCGAAGTATGTGCGACCGGCGCATGGACTGTGTAAACCGACATCGCGGTTCTCCAACCGAAACTCAAAGCCGATCAGCCGCCGAGCTGACCCTTGGTGGACGGCACCTCGCCGGCCGCGGAGGGATCGATCGCGACCGCCGCGCGCAGCACCCGCGCCAGACCCTTGAAGCAGGATTCGGCGATGTGGTGGCTGTTCTCGCCATATAGGGTCTCGACGTGCAGAGTCACACCCGCATTCATCGCGAAGGCGTTGAACCATTCGCGCACCAGTTCGGTGTCGAATTCGCCGATCTTGTCGCGCGGGAACTCGGCCTTGAACACCAGCGTCGGGCGGCCGGAAATGTCGATCACCACCCGGGTCAGGGTCTCGTCCATCGGCAGATGGATGCCGGCATAGCGGGTGATCCCGGCCATGTTGCCGAGCGCCTGCTTGACCGCCTGACCGAGCGCGATGCCGACGTCCTCGGTGGTGTGATGATAATCGATATGCAGATCGCCCACCGCCTTGACGGTGATGTCGATCCGCGAATGCCGGGCGAGCAGATCCAGCATATGGTCGAAGAATCCGATCCCGGTGGCGATATTGGACGCGCCGGTGCCGTCGAGGTCGACCGTGACCTCGATCGCGGTTTCCTTGGTCTTGCGCTTGATCGTCGCCGTGCGCATGAAGCGGGCTCTCCGGGCTGAAAACGCGGCCCTTTTAACAGGCCGATGACGGCTTCGCTACAGCGGAACGGGCGGGCGTGCCCCGTCTTGCGGCTATGGTGACCGAAAACCGGACGCTGCCGCGATTTGCATCCGAGACGCCGCGTGCCTAGATCAGCGCTCTCACGAGGATTCCCATGACCCCACAATTTTCGGCTTCCGGCGAAGGATCGCCCCAGGTTTGGCACGGCACCACGATTCTCACCGTCCGCAAGGGCGGCAAAGTGGTGATCGGCGGCGACGGCCAGGTCTCGATCGGCCAGACCGTGATCAAGTCCAACGCCCGCAAGGTGCGCAAACTCGGCAAGGGCGACGTCATCGGCGGCTTCGCCGGCGCCACCGCCGACGCCTTCACGCTGTTCGAGCGGCTCGAGGCCAAGCTCGAGCAATATCCCGGGCAGCTCACCCGCGCCGCGGTCGAGCTCGCCAAGGACTGGCGCACCGACCGCTATCTGCGAAGGCTGGAGGCGATGATGATCGTCGCCGACAAGGAGGTTTCGCTGGTGTTGACCGGCACCGGCGACGTGCTGGAGCCGGAAGCCGGGGTGATGGCGATCGGCTCCGGCGGCAATTACGCGCTGGCCGCGGCGCGCGCGCTGATCGATTCCGACAAGGACGCCGAGGCGATCGTCCGCCGCTCGCTGGATATCGCCGCCGACATCTGCGTTTACACCAACCGCAACGTCACCGTGGAAACGCTGAGCGCGTGATCGCGATCTTTTTCCCCTCACCCGGCACGGACGTCGTCCGCGCCACCCTCTTCCTTGAGAGAAGAGGGAAAGAAGCAGAGACATGACCGACTTTTCCCCCCGCGAAATCGTTTCCGAACTCGACCGTTTCATCGTCGGCCAGCACGACGCCAAGCGCGCGGTGTCGATCGCGCTGCGCAACCGCTGGCGGCGGCTGCAGCTCGAAGGCTCGTTGCGCGAAGAGGTGCTGCCGAAGAACATTCTGATGATCGGGCCGACCGGGGTCGGCAAGACCGAGATCGCGCGGCGGCTGGCCAAGCTCGCCGGCGCGCCTTTCATCAAGGTCGAGGCCACCAAATTCACTGAGGTCGGCTATGTCGGCCGCGACGTCGAGCAGATCATCCGCGATCTGGTCGAAGTGGCAATCTCCCAGGTCCGCGAAAAGAAGCGCAAGGACGTCGAGGCCCGCGCCCAGATCGCCGCCGAGGAGCGGGTGCTTGACGCCCTGGTCGGCGCCAATTCCAGCGCCACCACGCGAGATTCGTTCCGCAAGAAGCTGCGCGCCGGCGAACTCAACGACAAGGAGATCGAGGTCGAGACCCAGTCGACCGGCGGCGGTTCGCCGATGTTCGAGATTCCCGGCATGCCGGGCGCCCAGATGGGCGCAATCTCGCTCGGCGACATCTTCGGCAAGATGGGCGGCCGCACCAAGACCAGGCGGCTGACGGTGGAAGATTCCCACGAGCTGTTGGTGAACGAGGAGGCCGACAAGCTGTTGGACAGCGATCAGCTGGTGCAGGAAGCGATCAATGCCGTCGAGAACAACGGCATCGTGTTTCTCGACGAGATCGACAAGATCTGCGTGCGCGACGGCCGCAGCGGCGGCGAGGTGTCGCGCGAGGGCGTGCAGCGCGACCTGTTGCCCTTGATCGAAGGCACCACGGTGTCGACCAAGCACGGCGCGGTGAAGACCGACCACATCCTGTTCATCGCCTCGGGCGCCTTTCACATCGCCAAGCCCTCCGACCTGTTGCCGGAGTTGCAGGGCCGGCTGCCGATCCGGGTCGAACTTTCCGCTCTAACGCGCGATGACATGCGGCGGATTCTGACCGAGCCGGAAGCCTCGCTGATCAAGCAATATGTCGCGTTGCTGCAGACCGAAGGCGTCACCCTCGAGATCACCGACGAGGCGATCGACGCGCTGGCCGACGTCGCCGTGGCGGTGAATTCCAGCGTCGAGAACATCGGCGCGCGGCGGCTGCAGACGGTGATGGAGCGGGTGCTCGACGAGATTTCCTTCACCGCGCCGGACCGCGATGGCGAGACCATCCAGGTCGACGCCGCCTATGTGCAGAAGCACGTCGGCGATCTCGCCAAGAACGCCGATCTGAGCCGGTTTATTTTGTGAGTTGGAATGACTCGTGTCCCGGACACGACACCGCGTTCTTGACGCGGTGCCGTGAGCCGGGACCGTTGCGGATGCTGCCTTCGTAACGGCCCCGGATCTGCAGCGCACCACGCCGCAAGTGCGGCGTACTGCGCTGCGTCCGGGGCACATTCCCATAAGCGGCTGTCGGCTATCTGACCCGCCGCACCCGCACATACAGCGCGCCTTCGCCGCCATGGCCGATATGCGCTTCCTCGAAGCCGACCACGAGCGTGCGGAATTCCGGCAGGCCGAGCCAATGCGGCACTTGGCGGCGCAGCACGCCGCGCTCGGACTCCGGACCGACGGTGCGGCCCTTGCCGGTGATCACCAGCACGAAAGTCATGCCTTCATGGCTGGCGCGGTGCAGGAACGACAGCAGCGCGCCATGCGCCCGGGTCTGCGTCATGCCGTGCAGGTCGATGCGGCCGTCGATGCTCTTTTTGCCGCGCGACAGATGTGCGCGCTCGCGCCGCCCGATCGGCGCCAGCGGCGGCGCCGGCCGCGGCGCGTCGAGCTTCGGCACCGGCGGAGCCTTGCTCGGCGCCACCGGCTTGAGGGAGGCTGGCGACTTCTCGACCCGCACCGCTGGTTCAGGCGCTGCCGCCAAGGCTACCGCCTTCACGACGCGGTGCTTCTTGCGCAGCGGCTTGACCTGTTTGGCAACGCTCTCCCACAATTCGCGTTCCGGCTCGCTGAGCGCGCGGCGGCGGCGGGACGGGACGACAGGGTCGGAGAGCTGCGGTGGCTTCTTGCTCATCGCGCCCCGTGCCAGCGGCGATGATGCCGCCAAGGCCGATGCAGCCGCCGATGCGCCGGGCGGATCTCCGGCGCCGTTGCCGGGCGCGCCTCCGGCAACGGCACCGCCGCCGCCGCTGCGGCGGGCTTGCTGGCTCGCTCGGCGGTCGACGGCGCGGCCTTCGCGGGCTCGGCACTCGGCGTTGCAGGGTTGGCAGACGGCGCAGCAGACGGCGGCTCGGCGGGCTTTTGCTCAACGGTCGGCTTGGGCTGCTCCGTTTGCGGAAACAGTTTTGCGATTTTCGCGGACGGCCGCGCTTCCGGCAGCGGCATGGTGCGTCCCCGCGCCAACGGATCGAGGCTGTTGGGCAGCAGCATCACGAAGCGCGCGCCGTGACGCAGCCGGCCCGACACCCGCCCGGCCTCGGCGCCGGCGCCGAAATACAGATCGGCCCGCGCCGGCCCGACGATCGCCGAGCCGGTGTCCTGCGCCACCATCAGCCGGCGGAACGGCGTCGCCGATTGCTCCGAGTCCAGCGGCAGATCGGCCTCGATGAAAAACGGCGTGCCGTAGACGTGGAGCGCCTTGTCGACCGCGATCGAACGGCCCGGCGTCAGCGGCACGCCCTGCGCGCCGACCGCCTCGTCCTTGTCGGACAGATCGACGGCGCGGAAGAACACATAGGAGCGGTTCTGCCGGCGCAGCTCGTGGGCGCCGTCGGGATTCTCCTCCATCCACTGCCGGATCCGCTGCATCGACATCTGCTCTTTCGGGATGATGTTGCGCTCGATCAGGATGCGGCCGACCGGCGTGTAGGGATAACCGTTATGCGCGTCGTAATTGATTCGCAGCGTGGTGCCGTCCTCGAACCGCACCCGCGCCGAGCCCTGGATCTGGGTGAACAGAAGATCGGTCTGGCTCTTCAGCCAGCACAATTCGAGGCCGCGGCCGGCGACCGCGCCGTCCTCGATCGCGGCGCGATCGTAATACGGCACCAGCTTGCGCCGGCCGATCTTGCGAAACACCTCGCCCTTGTTGGGAAGCCCCGCGGCGCCCTGGCTGACGCCGCGCACGAACAGATTGGACGGCCGGCGATATACCGGCACGGTGTAGACGTCGGTCCGGGTGCGCGAGCCGTCGAGCACCGGCTCGTAATAGCCGGTGACGAAGCCGTCGGTCTCGCCGAGCTTGGAAATCCGCACCGGATGAAAATGCCGTTCGAAAAACGCCCGAGCCGCCGCCGGCTCGCTGATGTCGGCGGCGCGGGCGATGCGGCAGGGTTCGCGGAGCGAGCCGCCGAGCGGCTTGGTCTCGTTGGGCGGACCGCGCTGCGCGGCGATCGGCTTGCAGCTCGCGCGAAACGCCTTGAACGCCGCGAGCTGATCGTCTTCGCTCCAACCGGCGACGTCGGCCCAGCCGACCGGGACGTATTGGCCGTTGGGAATTTCCAGCGGCCAGACCGCCAGATGGCGATGCCGCGGAACGTGATGCCGGGCTTCGGCCAGCGCCGGCGCGAGCCAGCACCCGACAGCGAGCGCGGCGCAGACGGCGGCGCGGAAGCCGCCGTGCTTAATGGACGCTGCCGGTGCCGACCAGCTTCCAGTTCGGATCGCGCGATCCGACGTCTCGGGCAAATGTCCAAACATCGGTGATATCGGCGACCTTGTCCGGGTTTCCATCGACAATCGCGCCCGTCTTGTCGCGGGTCACGGTGATCATCTGCGAGACGAATCGCACGGTCAATTGCGCCGCGCGGTCGCGCGCCTCGGCCGACACCAGTTCGGCCTTGTCGATCGAGACGAACCGGGTTTCGGTCTTCTGCTCTTGCTTTTCGCGCTCGCGGATCACCGCCTCGAAGCTGTCATAAACCTCCGGGGACAACAGATCCTTCAGCGCGCGGCGGTCGCCATTGGCGAAGGCCAGCACGATCATCTCATAGGCGCCGCGGGCGCCGGTGAGGAAGTGCTGCGGATCGAACGACGAATCCTGCGCCACGATGGCGTTGAGCCCCTGCGCCAGCGGGGTGCCCGGTTCGGCCACGCCTTTCCAACGATCGGTGGGCGGCACCACGTCCGCGGACGGCGTCTGCGGAGCTTGGTCAACCACGGCGCCTGGCAGCGGCACGACGTTGTCCTGCGCGCCACGCACCACGTCGCGGGCGGCGCGATCAAACGGCGGCCGCTCATTGCCGGTTTTCTGGCCCAGCACATTGCGGAGACGCAGGAAGATAAACACCGCGAGGGCCAAGAAGATGATGGTGTAAATATCCACGTCGCATTCGCTTTCTGGTCATCGCCGGAAAGGTCCGGCGTCAATGCATCCCGAGGGAAGACGGAGTTGTTGGTCCCGAAGGTTCAGCTCTTAGCATGTAGGCATGATCAGAGCCCAGCCAATGGCGGGCTTTGCCACAAAGCAACGCGTTGCCGAAGGTATTGCCATGCTGATCCTTGATTTGGGTCGAATTGTAGCGCGTTTTGCGGTTCAGGGGAAACCCGATCGCTGCCCAAGAACAGACGCGGCGTCAATGGTTTAGGAGATCTACCGGGACTGCGGAAAGGCGCCTTGTGGCGAGCGGAAGGATTTCTTGCTGATCCAGCTCCGCTTGCCGCCCGCCGATGCTTCCGTCCTTGTGGAACGCGGCGGGGCTATGATAGCCACTCGCCCCGACAACAGCTTCGCGCAATCGCGCGACATCGCAGCCGGGCGGCTTCGCCGGGCTTGGCAACGCTTCAGGAGAACAACTCATGACCAACGGCAACGGCGCGCCTCCGGAAGCGGCCCAGGCTCCACAGCTCAACGTTCTGGCGCAGTACACCAAGGATCTGTCGTTCGAGAATCCGAACGCGCCGGCCTCGCTGGCGCCGCAGGCGCAGCAGCCGTCGATCAACATCCAGATCAACGTCACCGCCAACACGCTCGCCGACAGCGAGTTCGAAGTGACGCTGGCGATCGAGGGCAAGGCCGACAACGCCGGCTCGCTGATCTTCAGTTTCGAACTGCTCTATGCCGGCGTGTTCCGGATTCTCAACGTGCCGAAGGAAAACCTGCATCCGTTGGTGATGATCGAATGCCCGCGGCTGTTGTTCCCGTTCGCCCGTGAGATCATCGCCACCGCGGTGCGCGACGGCGGCTTCCCGCCCTTGATGTTGGATCCGGTGGATTTCGTCGGATTGTATCGCCAGAACATGGAGCGTCAGGCTGCTGCCGCGGCTTCGGCCGACGAGGCCAAGCCGAGCTGATCGGCGCCGCTTTGGACGAGAATTTTGACAAGCCGGGCTTTAACAAGTCCGGCTTGTTTCGTTTGGGGGGCTTTGTTCCGGCTGGCTTGCTACGCTCGCCAAAGATCACATTGTCATCCCGGGGCGCGAGCAGCGAAGCTGCGAGCGAGCCCGGGATCCATAATCCCTGCAGGGGATATGGATCCCGGACTTGCTCGTTCTTGCGAACTCGCAATCCGGGATGACGGCTTCGTTGTTGGTTGAACTTATCCAATCAAACGAAAGGCGCCGCTCACGCCTCGCCGAAATACTCGTTCCAGATCGGCTTGTCGCCGAGCGTGGCGACGAATTCGCGGTGCGCGATGCGGTCGGCGTCGGTGACCCTTGCTGCGAGCGGCGTTTCGCGTTGCCGCCGCGGCGCGTCACCCGGTCGGTTGGAGCGCGACGGCGCGGCTTCCGCCAGAATCAGCTGCGACTGCCGGGCGCCGATCAGGTCGATATAGACTTCGGCCAACAATTCGGCGTCGAGCAGCGCGCCGTGCTTGGTGCGCCGCGAATTGTCGATCGCATAGCGCGAGCACAGATCGTCGAGCCGATTGGAAACGCCGGGATGTTTGCGCCGCGCCAACAGCAGCGTATCGACCAGCCGGTCGCGCGGAATCGGCGGTCGCGCGATCTTGCCCAATTCGGCATTGATGAAGCCGATGTCGAACGAGGCGTTGTGAATCACCAAAGGTGCCTCGGCGATGAATTCCAAAAACTCGTCGACCACCTCGGCGAACAACGGCTTGGTCGACAGAAACTCGGCGGACAGCCCATGCACCGCGAACGCTTCCTGCGGCATATCGCGCTCGGGATTGATGTAGCGGTGAAAAGTCTGGCCGGTCGGCATCCGGTTGAAGATTTCGACGCAGCCGATTTCGACCAGCCGATCGCCGCGCAACGGATCGAGTCCGGTGGTTTCGGTGTCGAGGACGATCTCACGCATCAGTGCAACTTTCAGTCCGGTTTTTATTCGACCAGCCACCCCGCGTCGTCATTGCGGGGCGCGACGCCGTAAGGAACAGCGAACCCGGAATCTTGCGGCGAGGCCGAGCGCTTCGTTGGTCGCGAGATTCCGGGTTGGCTTGCAGCTCCGCTGCTCGGGCCCCGGAATGACGGCCTGCTGGCGACGAATCAGGCGCGCCGCTGCGGCATCTTAGCAGTCGCGGCGAGGATTTCGCGGATCTGCGCGCGCACCGGCTCCAAACCGTTCGAGGTATCCACCACGAAATCGGCGCGCTGACGCTTCTCGGCATCCGGCAGTTGCCGTGCCAGCAGCGCGTCGAGCTTTTCGTCGGTCATGCCCTGGCGGGCAAGAATCCGCGCGCGCTGAACTTGGTGCGACGTGGTGACCACCACCACGGCGTCGACCCGGGCATCGCCGCCGGTCTCGTACAACAGCGGCACGTCGACCACCGCCACCGGGGCGCCGGATTTTTCCGCGTCGGCGAGAAACTGCTGGTGATGGGCGCGCAGCATCGGATGCACGATCGCTTCCAGCCGCTGCATCGCCGCCGCATCGTGCAGCACCCGCGCCGACAACAGCGCGCGGTCGACCTTGCCGTTCACCGTGGTGCCGGGAAATGCCGTCTCGACCGCCGGCGCGGCCTCGCCCTCATAGATTTGATGCACGGTGGCGTCGGCGTCGTAGACCGGCACGCCGGCCTCGGCGAACAGCCGAGCGGTGGTCGACTTGCCCATCCCGATCGAGCCGGTCAGTCCGAGGATTCGCATATCGGTGCCCGCCGCTCTTTCAGAACGCCAGCAGCCGTTGCTGCCGCAAATAGTTCAACAGCGGCACCAGCGGCAGGCCCAGAATGGTGAAGTGATCGCCATGGATGCCGTCGAACAGATGCACGCCGAGACCCTCGACCTGATAGCCGCCGACGCTGGAGGTTGCGGCGTCGCCGGCCTCGTTGAGATAGGCCTCGATCTCGGCCTCGGTGAGCTGGCGCATGGTCATCCGCGCCACCGAGGTTTCGGCGAACACGGTCTTGCCGTTGCGCACCAGCGCGATCGCCGAATGCAATTCGTGGCGGCGGCCGGACAACGTGCGCAGCTGCGCGGTGGCCTTGGCGCGATCGGCCGGTTTGTTAAAAGTCCGCTCGCCGAGCGCCAGCGTCTGATCGGCGCCGAGCACCAGGCGGCCGGGCAGGCGCTGCGACACCGCCAGGGCTTTTTCTTCGGCCAATCTTGCGGCGATCTCCGCCGGCGAGGTCAGGCCGGAGGCCTGCTGCACGCCGCGTTCGTCGATCGCGGCCGGGATCGCCTCGAACGGAATGCCGGCGTTCTGCAGCAACATCTGTCGCGCATAGCTCTGTGACGCCAGAACCAGCGGTTGCGAGCCGAGCCAGATCGTCATTCCTGCCGCTGCCGCTGCCGGTCGGCCAACAGTTTCATCACCGCGGCCGCGGTTTCCTCGATCGAACGCCTTGTGACTTCGAGCAACGCCCAGCCGTATTTGGCGCTCAGCCTGCGGGCGAACGAGACTTCGTCGTTGACCGACTGCCGATCGATGTAATCCTCGTTGCCGACCGTGGCGCCCATCGAGAGCAGCCGGTTCTGCCGGACCTGGATCAGCCGCTCCGGCGTGGCGTGCAGGCTGACCACCAGCGGTTTGGTCAGGGTTTCGAGCTGGTGCGGAATCGCGATGCCGGGCACCAGCGGCACGTTCGCGGTGCGGATGCCGCGATTGGCGAGATAGATCGAGGTCGGGGTCTTCGAGGTGCGCGACACCCCGACCAGCACCACGTCGGCGTCTTCCAGGCCTTCGACGTGCTGCCCGTCGTCGTGGATCATCGAATAATTCAACGCGTCGATGCGCTTGAAATATTCTGCGTTCAAGGTGTGCTGGGCGCCGACCCGGCCGGTCGTGGAGGAGCCGAGATAGGCCTGGAACAGCTGCATCACCGGCCCGATGATCGACAGGCTCGGAATGTTGATTTCCTCGCACTTCGCCTCGAGCCGCCCCACCAGATCCTTTTCCAGCAGGGTGAACAGCACGATGCCGGGAGCTTCCTCGATCTCGGTCAACACCCGGTCGAGCTGCTTCTGGCTGCGCACCAAGGGATAAACATGTTCGACCGGGCTGACATTGGCGTATTGCGCCGCCACCGCGCGCGACACCGTGATCAGAGTCTCGCCGGTCGAATCGGACACCAGATGAAGGTGAAAATAGCTGCCGTCGGTGGGCATCATAAGCCTGTATATCCTGTGAATCACTGTGGGGCGTTCGGGCGCTCGCGGCCTCGGCGGCAGGGCTCCCGGGATAAGCCGGAATTTTCTACACAGGACTCCTTGCGGGGATCGTATCGGGGGTCGATCGGGATGGTAGCGGGGTTATCTCGGCTTGTCTCTTGATAAGACAGCCAAGACGGCCGGCAAGTCGCTGAGGCTCTGGCGATTCCTGCCGGCTGTGGAGGGCTGGGAAAACTCCCGCCCGCTGTGCACAAACCCGGGACAATTCCGGATCGTGTTGCGTGGGCCTAATCCACTGCCACTTAGACTCTAACCTAAGAATCTATAACTATTGTTTTAGAAAAGGATGGCTTGCGGAGAACTCGTTCTTCAAGCATTCCGATAATGCCCATGTTAGGCATGGCGTTCCGAGCAGTTCGAAAAAAGTCGAGCGGCCAGGCACCGCAGTGAGAGTTCTGATGGCCGAGCTGATCTACCCCTGGGCGAAGGCGTTTCACATCATCGCGGTGATTTCCTGGATGGCCGGCATGCTCTACATGCCGCGATTGTTCGTCTACCACTGCACGGCCACGGTCGGATCGAAACAATCCGAAACCTTCAAGATCATGGAACGCCGGCTCTACAAGGCGATCATGACCCCGGCGATGCTGGCGGCCTGGGCGGCCGGGTTGTACATCGCCTGGGACCGCGGTTTTCTGATGGACGGCTGGTTTCACGGCAAGCTCGCCGCCGTGGTGCTGATGACCGTGATCCACCTCATGATGGGCCGCTACGTGCGCGATTTCGCCGCCGACCGGAACACGCGAAGCCACAAATTCTATCGCATTATCAACGAGGTTCCGACGCTGCTGATGATCGCCGCGGTGATTTTGGTGGTGATCAAGCCGTAGCCCTGCAGCGGGGTTTGGCGCGGCGTGGGGAATTTCTTGCGTCGCGGCGTTCGATTTTCTATATTGCAGCCATCCCACCCACGCAGGCGGATGCAGGCGCACTCCGGTTTGGTTGTTTGACCGGCCGCCTCTTAAGGTTCGAAGCCCCCTCCCGGCACCTTCCGTTGGCCAAGACTTCCTGCCTCGAGACTTCCTGCCTCAAGACCTGCGGACTTTCCTGATCTTTCTGGCGTTCGCGTCGTTGAACTCCCTCGCCATCCCTCTCCGTTTTTCCACAGGATCCTCCCAATGCGGGAAATGAAGCTTCAAGACCTCAAGGCGAAGACGCCGGCCGAACTGGTGTCGTTCGCCGAAGAACTCGGGGTCGAAAACGCCAGCACGATGCGCAAGCAGGAGCTGATGTTTGCCAGCCTCAAGCAGTTGGCGATCAAGGAAACCGACATCATCGGCGAAGGCGTTGTCGAGGTTCTCTCCGACGGCTTCGGCTTTCTGCGTTCGCCGGATGCGAATTATCTACCCGGTCCGGACGACATCTACGTGTCGCCGTCGCAGATCCGCCGCTTCGGGCTGCGCACCGGCGACACCATCGAGGGCCATATCCGCAGCCCGAAGGAAGGCGAGCGCTACTTCGCGCTGCTCAAGGTCAACACGCTGAATTTCGAGGACCCGGAAAAGTCCAAGCACAAGGTCAATTTCGACAATCTGACGCCGCTGTTTCCGGACCAACGCTTCCGGCTCGAGCTGGAAGATTCCAGCCGCAAGGATTTGTCGGCGCGCGTCATCGACATCGTGGCGCCGATCGGCAAGGGCCAGCGCGCGCTGATCGTGGCACCGCCGCGCACCGGCAAGACCGTGCTGATGCAGAACATCGCGCATTCGATCACCGCCAATCATCCGGAATGCTATCTGATCGTGCTGTTGATCGACGAACGGCCGGAAGAAGTCACCGACATGCAGCGCTCGGTGAAGGGTGAGGTGGTGTCCTCGACTTTCGACGAGCCCGCGGTGCGTCACGTTCAGGTCGCCGAGATGGTGATCGAGAAGGCCAAGCGTCTGGTCGAACACGGCCGCGACGTGGTGATTCTTCTCGACTCGATCACCCGGCTCGGCCGCGCCTACAACACCGTCGTGCCGTCGTCCGGCAAGGTGCTGACCGGCGGTGTCGACGCCAACGCGCTGCAGCGGCCGAAGCGTTTCTTCGGTGCCGCGCGCAACATCGAAGAGGGCGGCTCGCTCACCATCATCGCCACCGCGCTGGTCGATACCGGCTCGCGGATGGACGAAGTGATCTTCGAAGAGTTCAAGGGCACCGGCAACTCCGAGCTGATCCTTGATCGCAAGGTCTCGGACAAGCGCACCTTCCCGGCGATCGATATCTCGCGGTCGGGCACGCGCAAGGAAGAGCTGATCACCGATCCGCAACTGTTGAAGAAGATGTACGTGCTGCGCCGCATCCTCAACCCGATGGGCACGATGGATGCGATCGACTTCCTGCTCGACAAGCTGCGCAACACCAAGAACAACGCCGAGTTCTTCGAATCGATGAACACCTGACAAGCTGGCCAGGCCGATGGATCGTTTGCGCGGTCCGTCGGCTTGGTTTTTTGACGCCGCAGACCGCGTCGGAAATGTTGCGGCAAACCTGGGGCAGTGAACGGAGCAGCGGCGCTGGGCGCCGTAATGAGCTGCCGTTACTCTCCTTAAGTGTCTGACGATATTGATGAAATCGGCGTTTTCGCCGATTTTTTCGTGCCGGGTGATAATCCGCCGCATTTTCGTTGCGTCGGGTGAGGCGCGCCGCCAAATAGGCGATGCATTCGCGCCAGCAAACCATCTTCGCATTATCCTCGGGCCGACCGCCGGCGGCGCTGGCGATCGTCCGGGTGTCGGGGCCTGAGGCCGCAATCGTGCTCGAGCGAATCGCCGGACGATTGCCGCCGCCGCGCCAGGCGATGCGCGCGCTGTTGCACGACGCGAGCGCGCAGCCGATCGACGACGCCATCGTGCTGTGGTTTCCGGCGCCGCGGAGCGCCACCGGCGAGGACGTCGCCGAGTTTCACATCCATGGCGGCCGCGCGGTGCTGAGCGCGGTGATCGCGGCGATCGGCACGAACGAAAATTTGCGCGCTGCGGAGCCCGGCGAATTCACCCGGCGGGCGTTCGAGAACGGCAAGCTCGACCTCACCGAAGCCGAAGGGCTCGACGATCTGATCCACGCCGACACCGAGCGGCAACGCCGCCAGGCGCTGCGGCAGTTGCAGGGCCTGCTCGGCGACAGAGCGCGCGACTGGCGCGGAGAGATCATCGCGGCGTCGGCGCTGGTGGAAGCCGCGATCGATTTTGCCGACGAGGGCGACGTGCCGGACGAATTGATCGCGCCGGCCAAGGCCAAGATCGAAATCCTGCTCGACGAGATCGAAGACGTGCTGGCGCAGGAGGGCCGCAGCGAAAAGCTGCGCGACGGCTTGGTGGTGGCGATCACCGGGCCGCCGAATGTCGGCAAGTCCACGCTGATGAACCAGCTGGCGCGGCGCGAGGTGGCGATCGTGTCGCCGCATGCCGGCACCACGCGCGATATCATCGAGGTGCATCTCGATCTCGACGGCTATCCGGTGACGGTGATCGACACCGCCGGGATCCGCGAGGCGATCGACCCGGTCGAGCAGGAGGGCGTGCGCCGCGCCAGGAGCCGCGCCGCCGAGGCCGATCTGCGGCTGTGGCTGGTGGATGCGCAGGCGGCGGGCGACGGCGAGGACGCGTTGCGGGCCTGGATGGCGCAGGGTCAGAACGGCTTCTGGGTGGTGCGCAACAAGGTCGACGTGGCGGGCGAGCCGACGGGCGAGCTATCGGCCACCGGCTGGCCGTGCTTTTCGATCTCCGCGGCGAATGGCCGCGGCGTGGCGGAATTGATCGCGGCGCTGGGAAAATTCGCCGCGGCGCATCTTGGCGGGGAGTCGGCGTTGATCACCCGCGCCCGGCACCGCGACTTGTTGCGGCAGACCGCCGACGCGCTGGGGAGGGCGATCGACCTGCCGGAACAGGTCGAGTTGATCGCGGAGGAGTTGCGGATTGCAGCGCACCGGCTCGGGCAATTGCTCGGCCGGGTCGACGTCGAGGATATCTTGGACGTGATCTTCCGGGAGTTTTGTGTCGGGAAGTAATATTTCTTTGTTTACTTTTTATAAAATGAATAGAATTTTCAATTCTATGTTTCACGTGAAACGTTAGCGAGACAAGGCCAACCGAATTGTCACGCGCCTTGAATTGCGCCAGCCGGGGCTTTGCCGACTTAGGAAGGGTGGAGCCGAAGAGCCGCAACGCGGCGTCGCCCACCGCCGTCTTGCAAGGTATTCGTGACTTGGCGCCCCGATGCTTGGCACCCTGATCCTGAGAGCTAGAGCATTTTCGGTTACGATTGATGCGCTTCAAGAGTCCCGGGCCGTCATCCCGGGGCTCGAGCAGCGTCGGCTGCGAGTGACTCAGAATCCATTGAAAAATGCCCTAACTGAAAAGGCCGCGAAACCGATCAGCCACTTGGCTCACCACGTCATGGCGCGCCTGTCGCAGCCATCCACGGCAACCAGGCGAGGCGTGGGTTGTTTCCGTGGATTGCCCGGGACAAGCCCCATGACGCGGAGAGGGCGCGCGGTTTCGATACGCCGATCCTTTGCCAAAGGCAGGGTCGCATTTCCGGTCAGACGCAAAGGCGGCGAGTTCGTAATCGTTGCGCCGTCGGCCGTTGGATGGCGCCCGTTGGTGTGTCGTGCGAGACGTGCGAGCCCCTAACCGCACCTTCTGTTTCACGTGAAACAGCATCGGTACGCCGATCCGATTTTCCGGCTTCCCGGTTTTCCACAGCCGCGATACAACCGCCGCCATGCAAACTTCATTCGACGTCATCGTGATCGGCGGCGGCCACGCCGGCTGTGAAGCCGCGGCGGCCGCGGCGCGGCTTGGCGCCACGACCGCGCTGGTCACGCATCGCTTCGCCACCGTCGGCGCGATGTCGTGCAATCCGGCGATCGGCGGGCTCGGCAAGGGCCATCTGGTGCGCGAGGTCGACGCGCTCGACGGGTTGATGGGCCGCGTCGCCGACCAGGGCGGCATCCAGTTCCGGATGCTCAATCGCCGCAAGGGTCCGGCGGTGCGCGGGCCCCGCGCCCAGGCCGATCGCAAGCTCTATGCCGCGGCGATGCAGGCTTTGATCCTGGCGACACCCCATCTTAGCGTCGTCGAAGCCGAAGCCGACGACCTTTTGACCTCCGACGGCCGCATTACCGGGATTCGGCTGGCCGATGGCCGCGAACTCGGCGCCGGCGCAGTGGTGATCACCACCGGCACCTTTTTGCGCGGGCTGATCCATCTCGGTGAGCGAAGCTGGCCGGCCGGGCGGATCGACGAGGCCCCGGCGCTCGGACTGTCAAAATCCTTCGAACGGCTGGGCTTTGCGCTGGGCCGGCTGAAGACCGGCACCCCGCCGCGGCTTGACGGCCGCTCCATCGACTGGGGGGCGGTCGAGATGCAGCCCGGCGACGAGCCGCCGGAGCCATTCTCCGTCCTGACGGAGAAAATAACCAATCCGCAGATCGAATGCGGAATCACCCGGACCACGCCCGCGACCCACGCGGTGATCCGCGCCAATGTGCATCGTTCGCCGATGTATTCCGGGCAGATCCAGTCGTCGGGGCCGCGCTATTGCCCGTCGATCGAGGACAAGATCGTCCGGTTCGGCGATCGCGATGGCCACCAGATCTTTTTGGAGCCGGAAGGACTCGACGATCCGACGGTCTACCCCAACGGCATCTCCACCTCGCTGCCCGAAGAGGTGCAACGCGCCATCCTGGCGACGATTCCGGGGCTGCAGCGGACCACCATGCTCCGCCCGGGCTATGCGATCGAATACGACCATGTCGATCCGCGCGAACTCGAGCCGACGCTGCAGGCCAAGCGATTGCGCGGGCTGTTTCTGGCCGGCCAGATCAACGGCACCACCGGCTATGAGGAGGCGGCGGCGCAGGGCCTGGTCGCCGGGCTGAACGCCGCGCTGCTGGCGTCGGGCGGGGGCGAAATCGCTTTCGACCGCGCCGACGGCTATCTCGGGGTGATGATCGACGATCTGGTGACCCGTGGCATCACCGAGCCGTACCGGATGTTCACCTCGCGCGCCGAATATCGCCTGACGCTGCGCGCCGATAACGCCGATCAACGGCTGACCGGGCAGGGCATCGCGCTGGGCTGCGTCGGCGCGGAGCGGACAGAGTTTCACACCGCCAAGATGGCGGCGCTGGCGCAGGCCAAGGCGCTGGCGCAATCGCTGGCGATTACGCCTTCGCAGGCCGCCAAGCACGGATTGTCGCTGAACCGCGACGGAGTGCGGCGCTCTGCGTTCGAATTGCTGGCCTATCCGGAGGTGGATTGGGCGCGGGTCGAGGCGATCTGGCCGGAATTGGCGGCGATCGAGCCCTCGATCGCCACGCATCTGGAGATCGACGCCACTTACGACGTCTATCTGAAGCGGCAGACTGCCGACGTCGAAGGCTTTCGCCGCGACGAGGGCCTGTTACTGACCGAGATCGACTACGCCCTGGTGCCGGGGCTCTCCAACGAGGCCCGCGGCAGACTGGAAAAGGCCCGGCCGCGCACGGTGGGCCAGGCCGGCCGTCTCGACGGGTTGACGCCGGCGGCGCTGGGGATTCTGGCGGCCTATCTGCGGCGAGACCAGCGCAGGAAGCCGGCGGGTTCGGCGGCCGGGTAGGGCGGGCGCCGCCGATCCGCGTCGTGGTGGGGCCGCCGGGTCGCATTGTCTCCGTCTCCGGGTCGCATTGTTTCACGTGAAACGAAAGCCGGGCGTCTCGAAGGATGGCCACGATCGCGGTGCCCGGAGCCGCATCCTTCGAGGCCCTCGCTTTGCTCGGGCACCTCAGGATGAGGGCGGTGTATGCGTTGCGGCGATGGGAAGGGAGTCGTTCCGGGCTGAGAAGGCCCTGCAGCTCGAGCGTCATCCTGGGGAACCCGGCGGAGCCCGGAGGGCGAGGCCGGGTGTCTCGAAGGATGGCCGCGATCGCGGTGCCCGGGGCCGCATCCTTCGAGGCCCTCGCTTTGCTCGGGCACCTCAGGATGACGACGGTGTATGCGATGCGGCGATGCGGACAAAATCGTCCAGGCTCAGGCGAAGCTGTAAGGCGCACGCAACCACGAGGCTTTGCCGGCCAACTTGCGCAAAATGATGGATGTCGCGGCCGGGTAGGGTTATGAACCGAGTCTCTCGCGGCGCCTGTTGGATCCGCTCGCGTGGCCAGGCCTGATGGCTCGCGGCAACCGGGCGAACCGTCACGGCGAAGAGGCCGCACCGTGAGCGATCTGAGTGCCTCGCATTGCGCGATGTGTCGTTCCAGCTGCCGACCTCTTCGACCTTCGCTAACCCTTTGGATTCCGCCAGCCGATGGCCCAACGTTCGCAGAAATCGCCGCCGCCGCCGGAGCTTGCCGCCGATAAGGCCGCGGCGCTCAGGCTCACGCCTGTTTCACGTGAAACAGAAGCGCGGCTCGACGCCTATGTGGCGCTGCTGCTGCAGTGGCAGGCCAAGACCAACCTGATTTCGCCGGCGACGCTGCCGCAACTCTGGACCCGGCACGTCGCCGATTCGCTGCAGCTGCTGCGGTTGGCGCCGGACGCCAAAACCTGGCTCGATTTCGGCAGCGGCGGCGGCTTTCCCGGCGTGGTGCTGGCCTGTGCGCTGGCCGAGAGCGCCGGCGGGTCGGTGCAGCTGGTCGAGCGCAACGTCAAGAAGGCGGCGTTTTTGCGCGAAGCGCTGCGCGTCACCGGCGGCGCCGGACAAGTTATCCTCGCGGATATCGGGGATAGTGTGGATAGATTTGCCGGGCAGGTCGATTGCGTCACCGCGCGCGCGGTGGCTCCGCTACACCAACTCATCGGTTTCGCCAAACCCTTGATCCGGCAGGGCGCCAAGGCCCTGTTCCTCAAGGGTCAGGATGTAGACGCGGAATTGACCGAAGCCACTAAATCTTGGAAGTTTAGCCCACGCCTGCATCCCAGCCTCACCGGCGGACAGGGCTGGATCGTCGAGCTCGGCGCCGTCGAGCCCCAGGATCAGTCCGCCCCAACACCCCATGGCGCATCCGTATGACCGTAATTGATCAAATATATCAAGGCGATACACGGAATGCCGGGGCCGCGAAGCCGCGCATCCTGGCGCTCGCCAATCAGAAGGGCGGGGTCGGCAAGACCACCACCGCGATCAATCTCGGCACCGCGCTGGCGGCGATCGGCGAACGGGTGCTGATCGTCGATCTCGATCCGCAGGGCAATGCCTCCACCGGGCTCGGCATCGACCGCCGCAACCGCAACTGCTCGACCTATGACGTGCTGATCGGCGAGGCGCCGCTGCGCGACGCCGTGGTGCCGACCGCGGTACCGCGGCTGCATATCGCGCCGTCAACGATGGATCTCTCCGGCCTCGAGCTCGAGCTCGGCGCCACCCGCGACCGCGCGTTCCGCTTGCGCGACGCCATCGCGGCGCTCAACGACAACATCGCGCCGCCGCTCGACTACACCTATGTGCTGATCGATTGCCCGCCGTCGCTGAACCTGCTCACCGTGAATGCGATGGCGGCGTCGGACGCGATCCTGGTGCCGTTGCAGTGCGAGTTCTTCGCGCTGGAAGGCTTGTCGCAGCTGCTGCAGACCGTCGAGCAGGTGCGCTCGACGCTCAACCCGAATCTGTCGATCCACGGCATCGTGCTGACGATGTTCGACAGCCGCAACAATCTGTCCAACCAGGTGGTCGCCGACGTCCGCCAGTTCATGGGCAAGAAGGTCTACGACACCATGATCCCGCGCAACGTGCGGATCTCGGAAGCGCCGAGCTACGGCAAGCCGGTCTTGGTGTACGATCTGAAATGCGCCGGCAGTGAAGCCTATCTCAAGCTCGCCACCGAAGTGATCCAGCGCGAGCGCGAACTCCGCACCGCGCATTGAATGCGCGGCGGGCGCGGTCGCAGTCATCCTTCGAGACGACCGACTTAGCGCTTCGCGCTACGCCGGTCTCCTCAGGATGACGGAGAGGCTTTGAGCGACGCAACATAGGCAGCGTCATCCTGAGGTGCGAAGGGACGAAGTCCCGAGCCTCGAAGGATGGCGACGAGGATAAGACGTCCACCACCCGGCGCGTCGCGCCGTCATTAGTAGCAGTTAGTACACGTATCCAACGCGGAGATGCGACGTGAATCCAAGGGAGCTCTTGATGGCCGACGAGCAGCGTTCGCGATTGGGTCGCGGTCTGGCAAGCCTGATCGGCGATGTCGGCGGCGAGGCCGCGCATCTGGAGCGGCCGCGCGCGCAGCGCAAGGTGCCGATCGAATTCCTGAAACCCAATCCGCGCAATCCGCGCCGGGCGTTTTCCGACGCCGAGCTCGGCGAACTCAGCGACTCGATCAAGCAGCACGGCGTCATCCAGCCGATCGTGGTGCGGCCGATCAAGGGCGCGCAGGACCGCTTCGAAATCATCGCCGGCGAACGGCGCTGGCGCGCCTCGCAGCTCGCCGGGCTGCACGAAGTGCCGATCGTGCCGATCGACGTCAGCGATTCGGTGGCGCTGGAAATCGCCATCATCGAAAACGTGCAGCGCGAAGACCTCAACGCGCTGGAAGAGGCGCAGGGCTATCACGCGCTGGCCGAGAACTTCAAACACGGCCAGGACGAGATCGCCAAGCTGGTCGGCAAGAGCCGCAGCCACGTCGCCAACATGATGCGGCTGACCCGGTTGCCCGACGACGTGCAGGCGCTGATCGCGGCGGGTAAACTCTCCGCCGGTCACGCCCGCGCGCTGATCGGCGTGCCGGACGCGTCCGCCGCGGCGCAGCGGATCGTCGCCGAAGGGCTCAACGTGCGGCAGGCCGAAGCGCTGGCGCACGAAGAAGGCGTGCCGGAACGCGCGCCGCAAAAGGCCCGCGCCGGCAAGGCGGCGAAGGATCCCGATACGCTGGCGCTGGAGAAGCGAGTCAGCGACGCGCTCGGCATGAAGATCAGCATCGACGATCGCGGCGGCGCCGGCGCGGTGCAGATCAAATACCGCGACCTCGACCAACTCGACGACATCGTGCGCCGGCTGGAGGCGGGTGGTTAGTTTGCGGCGGGTGGGCGAGGTGTGGCCGCATCCTTCGAGGCTCGCCGAAGACGGCGAGCACCTCAGGATGACGACGCTGAGTTCGCGTCGTCGCAATCAACGGCAACGGGAGTTGGTCGATCTGCCCGACCACACAACAAGCTGTCATTCCGGGGCGCGAGGCCGAAAGGCCGAGCGAACCCGGAATCTTGCTGCTGGGGACGTTGCTGGCTCGTTGCGAGATTCCGGGTTCGCGCGCCGCTGACGCGGCTTGCGCCCCGGAATGACGGCTTTTCGTAGGGTTGTCCGCAACCACTCTCACCAATGACCGCGCGCATCAAGGCGGGTTAGTTTCGCCGCGGGTTAGTCCTGCCGCGGGCTAGTTGCGCGGCGGGTTAGCCCCGCCGCCTTGCATTGACCGCGATCGCCAGCAGCGCGCGCTGCGCGATCACCGGGGCGAGTGCGGATTGCTTGCGCATCTCCAGCGCTGCGTTGCCGAGCTGATCGATGATCGCCAGCAGCCGCTGCGCGGTGAAATTGCGCAACCCCGCTTCGACGATCGCCTTTCTGGAAAAATGCAACCGCGGAAAGCCGCCCTCGACGGCGGAGGATTCCGAACTGCCGGCGTCGACCGCGAGCGCGGCCTTGTGCATCAAGGCGGCGTGGCGTTGCGCCGCCATCATGATGGTGCCGGGATTGGAGCCGGCGTTCATCGCCTTGGTGAATTCGGTTTCCACCAGCGACGGCTTGCCCGCGAAGGCGCCGTCGATCACCGGATCGAGCTTCAATTCGGAGGCGTCCGCCACCACCGCCATGACGTCGTCGAGCGTCACCTCGCTTTGGCCGTGGGTGTACAGCACCAGCTTGCGGACTTCGTTGCGCGAGGCCTGGCGGTCGCCGCCGAGCAGCGACACCAGCAGCGCGCGGACGTCGGGCGCGATGCGCAGATTGGCGTTGCGGAATTCGTCGTCGACCAGTTTGGCAAGATCGCGCTCGCCGTCGGTGTAGCAGCCGATCGCCACCGCGGTCTTGGCGCGCTCGCAGGCCTTGCGCAGCGCCGCGTCGGGCTTGAGGTCGCCGGCCTCGATCACGATCCGGCAATCCTTCAGCGCGGAGAGGGCCAGCGTCTCGACGCCGCTGACGAAATTCTTCGAGCCGGCGCGCACCCTGATCGCGCGACGGCCGCCGAACATCGGAATCGTCATCGCCTCGTCGACCAGCCGCGACGGCTCGGCGGCGAGCTCGTCGCCGTCCAATCGCACGGTGGAGAACGGATCGGAGGGATCGTCGACCGCCGACGCAATCAGCGCCTCGGCGCGCTCGCGCACCAGGCCGGCGTCGGGGCCGTACAACAGAATGATCGGGCGGCCGGAATCCGGCCGGGCGAGAAAACTATCGACTTCTCGTCCGCGCAGCGCGACCAAGTCAGATGCCGGCGGAGAAGAACGACGCCAGCCGGGTCTGGATATTCTCGGCGATTTCCTGTGAGGCGCGATCCTCGGCGTCGCGGAACGCGCGTTGCCGGGCGAAGCGCTGGGTCTGGCCGGGGACGTCGTACGACACTCGCGAGAACGTGCTGCCGGTCAGGATCACCTTGTCGGTGGCGCTGTCTTTCAACACGTAGCTGGCATCGATGCCGTAGTTCTCGATCGCCGGCAGCGCGGTCGAAGGATCGACGATCAGCGAGGAGCGCGAGGTGGTGAGCCTGATCTCCAACCGATGCGTCGGCGGCATGCCGGTGGCGTTGCCGTACATCTTGAACATCAGCGCATTGCGGATCTCGACGCCGAGCCGCGCCACCCGCGAGCCGTTCGGCGCGTCGATCGCCGGAACCTCGACGCTGGCGAGCTTGTCGCGCAGGCCCGGCGTGCCGTCGCTGCGCTCGGCATACATCGGTTGAAAACAACCGGCGGTCAGCGCGGCCAATGCGACCACGACGATCAGTCGGGCGGCAAGGCGGGGACTAGCCCACGACATTCACGATCCTTTGCGGAACAATGATAATCTTGCGGACAGGTTTTCCATCCAAGGCTTGTTTTACCGCATCGAGTGCCAAAACGGCAGCCTCAATTTGCGGATTTTGCGCATCTCGGGCGACTGTGACTTCGCCGCGCTTCTTGCCATTGACTTGAACCGGTAGGGTGATGCTGTCCGACACCAGCAACGCGGTCTCGATCTCCGGCCACCTTGCTTCCGACACCAGTCCGCTGTGGCCGATCGCGGCCCAGCATTCCTCGGCCAGATGCGGCATCATCGGCGCGATCAACAGCACCAGGATGTCGATCGCCTCGCGCGCCGCCGCGGCCAGCACCGGATCGCCGCCGAGGCCGCCTTGCGGCGCGTTGGCCAGCACCGCCTCCAGCTCGCCGACATAGACGTAGAGCTTGGCCACCGCGGTGTTGAAGCGCAGCCGGTCGATGCCGGCGAGAATTTCCGACAGCGTCCGATGCGCCGCGACCCGCAGCGCCTGCGCGGCGGGATGATTCGCGGCGTCGAGCCTGGTGCCGGGCGCCGGCAGTTGCGGCGCCATCGCGCTGACCAGCCGCCACACCCGCTGCACGAACCGGCTGGCGCCCTTGACGCCGTCCTCGCTCCAGATCACGTCGCGATCCGGCGGCGAATCCGACAGCATGAACCAGCGCGCGGTGTCGGCGCCGTAGCTGCCGATGATGTCGTCGGGATCGACGGTGTTGCGCTTGCTCTTCGACATTTTCTCGATCGGGCCGATCTCGACCGGCTGACCGCTGTCGAGCAGGCTGGCCAGCCGATTGTCGCCGTCGGCGACGATGCGGATTTCGGCCGGCGAGGCAAATGTGCCGTCGAGCTTCCTGTAGGTCTCGTGCACCACCATGCCCTGGGTGAACATGCCGCGGAACGGCTCGTCGAAGCCGACATGGCCGGTGGCCTGCATCGCCCGGGTGAAGAACCGGCTGTACAG
The DNA here is from genome assembly GCF_000013745.1 of Rhodopseudomonas palustris BisB18. GTDB lineage: Bacteria > Pseudomonadota > Alphaproteobacteria > Rhizobiales > Xanthobacteraceae > Rhodopseudomonas_A > Rhodopseudomonas_A palustris_F. The sequence continues at coordinate 304,341 of NC_007925.1, read as the reverse complement.
CAGATGCAAAATCGCGTGCTCGACGCCGCCGATATATTGATCGACCGGCATCATGCGGTCGACCACCGCGCGGGTGGTCGGCGCGTCTTCGTTCCACGGATCGGTGAAGCGCGAGAAGTACCAGGACGAATCGACGAAGGTGTCCATGGTGTCGGTTTCGCGCCGCGCCTTGCCGCCGCATTGCGGGCAGGCCACGTGCTTCCAGGTCGGATGGCGGTCGAGCGGATTGCCCGGACGATCGAATTCGATGTCGTCGGGCAATTTGACCGGCAGGTCCTTGATCGGCACCGGCACCACGCCGCAGACCTCGCAATGGATGATCGGGATCGGGCAGCCCCAATAGCGCTGCCGCGAAATGCCCCAGTCGCGCAGCCGGAAATTGACCTGGCGCTGCGCCACCGGACGGTTGCCGAGCGCGATCGCTTCCAGCCGTTTCGCCACCGCTTCCTTGGCATCGGCGATGCTCATGCCGTCGAGAGCGATGAAGCCGTTGTTGGAATTGATCAGGCGGCCGTCGCCGTCATAGGCGATGTCGGTGACCACGAAGGTCGCCGGGTCCTGGCCCTCGGGGCACACCACCGGCAAATTGCCGAGGCCGTATTTGTTGACGAAGTCGAGGTCGCGCTGGTCGTGCGCCGGGCAGCCGAAGATCGCCCCGGTGCCGTAGTCCATCAGCACGAAATTGGCGACATAGACCGGTAGCTGCCACGACGGATCGAACGGATGCACCGCGCGAATCCCGGTGTCAAAACCCTGCTTCTCGGCGGTATCGATCTCGGCCTGCGCGGTGCCGGTCTTGCGGCATTCTTCAATGAACGCGGCAAGCGCCGGGTTGCTCTTGGCGGCTTCCGCGGCGAGCGGATGATCCGGCGACAGCGCGACGAATTTGGCGCCGAACAGCGTGTCGGGGCGGGTGGTGAACACCTCGACCTCGGTTTCGTGATTCGGCGTGGTCGACGTGTCCAGCGCAAAGCGCAGCAACAGCCCTTCGGAGCGGCCGATCCAGTTGCGCTGCATGATGCGGACCTTGTCCGGCCAGCGATCGAGCCGGTCGAGCGCGGTCAGCAGATCCTCGGAGTATTTGCTGATCTTGAAGAACCATTGCGTCAGCTCGCGCTGCTCGACCAAAGCGCCGGAGCGCCAGCCGCGGCCGTCGATCACCTGCTCGTTGGCGAGCACGGTGTTGTCGACCGGGTCCCAGTTCACCTTGGATTGCTTGCGCTCGACCAGGCCGGCGGCCAGGAAATCGATGAACATGCGCTGCTGGTGCTTGTAGTAGGACGGATCGCAGGTGGCGAATTCGCGCGACCAATCCAGCGACAGCCCCATCGATTTCAGCTGCGCCTTCATGGTGGCGATGTTGGCGTAGGTCCAGGATTTCGGGTGCACCTTGTTGGCCATCGCGGCGTTTTCCGCCGGCATGCCGAACGCGTCCCAGCCCATCGGATGCAGCACGTTATAGCCGCGCGCCCGCATCGTCCGCGCCACCACGTCGCCCATGGTGTAATTGCGCACATGACCCATGTGGATGCGCCCGGACGGATAGGGGAACATCTCCAGCACGTAATATTTCGGCCGCGGATCGTCGTTCTGGGTCGCGAAGATCGCGTTGTCGTCCCACTGGCGTTGCCAGCGCGGCTCGGATTCGCGGGCGTTATAGCGTTCGTTGGTCATGGGCTGTTCGAAAGACTGGCCGGCCGGTTCAAGCGCGTGTGGCAGCGAAAGATGCGCGAATGAGGTCGCAAACCGGTGCTCGCTCCGCGCGTGAGGCGCGCGACTAGGCCACAAAAGCCGGTGGCCGGTCAATGGCTTGCGACAAAGCCCGAAGACGGTGCCGGGCTGCTTGCCGGCGCCGCGCTCAGCTCGCCATCGACAGCCCGGAATCCGAGCCGCGGATGAAGCCGTGCTCGACCACGGCGTTGCGGCCGCGGTGCTTGGCGGCATAAAGCGCGGCGTCGGCGGCTTCGATCAGGTCGCGCGGCGAATTCGCCGGGTGCGGCACGGTGCAGGCCACCCCGACGCTGACCGTGACCTGCTGGAAGACGCTGGTGCGGTGCGGAATGGCGAGGTGGGCGATGGCGCTGCGCACCATCTCGCCGACCTCGGAGGCGCGGTCCGTCTCCGCCAGCAGCAGACAGAATTCCTCGCCGCCATAACGCGCGGCAAAGCCGCCGATGTCGTTGGCGATCGCCGCCAGGGTTTCGCCGATCCGGCTGATGCAGGCGTCGCCTTCGGGGTGGCCATAGGTGTCGTTGAACGGCTTGAAATGGTCGACGTCGATCATCAACAGCCCGACATCGGTGCCGTTCTGCTCGGCCTTCATCCATTCGAAATCGAGCCGGCTCTGGAAGCCGCGGCGGTTGGCGAGCCCGGACAACACGTCGATCGAGGCCATCACGGTGAGGCGGTTGTTGATCGCCACCAGGCCGCGCTCGCGCTCGACCAGATGCGCCGCCATGGCGTTGAAGGCGCGCGCCAGCGGCACGAATTCCGCCGGCAGCCGCTTGCGGCAGACCCTGGCCGACCAGTCGCCCTGGCCGAATTTTTTCGCCACCTCGGTCATCATATTGACCGGCTTCACGATCAGCCGTTCCGCCGCGATCAGGGCGCCGAGCAGCACGATGAAGCAGACCAGAAACAGCTGCAGATAGGCGGTGCGGATGTCGCGGTTGATGCCGGCGGAGACCTTGGCCTCGTCAACCGCCACCACCAGCCGGGCGGTGGTGCCGCGAATCGGCGCGAAATACACCGCGCGGTTGTTGCCCGGCGCCTCGCCGGAGAACGCCCGTTCCTCGGCGCCGAGATCGTTGAGGCCGGGACTGACCGGCTGCGCCGGGCCGACGAACGGCTGGCCGACCAGGCTCATCTGGTCGGGCGGGGTCGCCAGCACGATGCCGTCGCCGTCGACCAACGCCGCGGTGACGCCGGGACGGCCGCCGAGGTTGCCCATCACCCCCGACATCCAATCCAGGTTCAGTCCGGCGACCAGCACCGCCTCTTCGCCGCTGTCGATCGCCGACACCGGATAGGCCGCCAGAATGGTGCCCTTGCCGGTCTGTCGGCCAACCAGAAAATCGCTGACCACGAAATCATGGGACTCCATCGCCTTCTTGAAATAGCTGCGGTCGCTGATGTTCAGGCCGACAAACATCGTCGAGGTCGAACAGCGCACGACGCCGTCGGGGCCGGCCACCATCAGCATGCGAATCGACGGCAGGTCGACCCGCAGGCTGGCGCGCAAGGTGGCGCAGCCGCGGCCGATTCGCGACGCCGAGGCGTGGATATAGGCGGAGGATTTCAGCACCGCTTCGACCGAGGAAATGATCTCGCGCTGCGACGCCGCGGTGCGCTCGGCCAGCGCCGACAATTCGCTGGACGCCATCGACACCTGCTTGACGCGGGTGTCCTCCAACGACCGGATGCGCTCGACCATCAACGGGCCGACCAGGATCAACGCCAGCAGCACCAGCCGCGCGCGAATCCCGAATATGCCTTTGAATTTCGCCTTTTTGCGGTAGAAACCGATGTGTGACATCGTCATCCCCATTCCCCGCGAATACGCTAGGCGAAAGGATTCAAGAAGCCTTTCTGCAATTCGCTACAATTCGAGCGATCCCCGTAGCATTACGAAGGTTCAAACACCTTGAGTGAGACCGCAGCCATCGTCGGCGATCCGGCAACGTTTTGTTTACTATCTGAGCCGAAGCGCCGCAGCGGCCGCGGCAGAGCTGCGCCAGGCGCGGCGGGATCGTCGCGATGAGCGAAGCGGCGGGCCTCGCCGAGGTCGAGCGGCAGATCGCGCGGGCCTGCGCCGACGCCGGCCGCGAGCGCGCGGCGGTGACGCTGATCGCGGTGTCGAAGACCTTCGAGGCCGACGGCATCACCCCGGTGCTTGAGGCCGGGCAACGGGTGTTCGGCGAAAACCGCGTGCAGGAGGCCAAGGGAAAATGGCCGGCGCTGACCGCGGCCTATCCGGGCGTCGCGCTGCATCTGATCGGCCCCTTGCAATCCAACAAGGCCAAGGAGGCGGTGGCGCTGTTCGACGCCATCCATTCGGTGGACCGGCCGAGCCTGTGCCAGGCGCTGGCCAAGGAAATCGCCGCGCAGGGTCGCGCGGTCGAGCTGTTCGTGCAGCTCAACACCGGCGAGGAGCCGCAAAAGGCCGGGGTAGTGCCGGCCGAGGCCGACGCCTTCATCAAAGCCTGCCGCGACACTTATGGGCTGAACGTCTCCGGGCTGATGTGCATTCCGCCGGTCGACCAGGCGCCGGCGCCGCATTTCGCGCTGACCGCGAAGATCGCGGCGCGCAACGGCTTGCAGAAACTGTCGATGGGGATGAGCGCCGATTTCGCCGTCGCCATCCAGTTCGGCGCCACCCATGTCCGGGTCGGCTCGGCGATCTTCGGGCACAGGTGATCGCTTCGTTGAGCGTCTTTCAGACAGCCCGTGCCCCGGATGCAGCGCAATGCGCCGCACTTCGCGGCGTGGTGCGCTGCCAAGCCGGGGCCGTTGCGGATGCTGCCTTTGGAACGATCCCGGCTCGCGGAGCAGCGTGAAGAACGCTGCTCGCGTCCGGGACACGGGGGCACGAATTCACCCGATCACGATCCTGGTCTGCGGCCCAAGCCGCGCCAGCAGCCGCAGCAGCGCGGATTTCCGCATCGCCACGCAGCCGGCGGTCGGGCCGAAATTGTCGCGCACCAGATGCAGGAACACCGCGCTGCCGCGCCCGGCCACGCGCGGCCGCGCGTTGTGGTCGATTTCGATAATAAAATCATAGAGATGATCGTCGCGCCGGAGGCGGTCGCCGGGGCCGCCGGAGGGCCGGCGGATCGGCTTGTTGTAATGCCGGTCGGCCGGATCCTCGCACCAGGCATCCTGCGCCGTGATGGCCCGCACCGGCAGCGGCGTCTGCGGCCGCGGCGCCCGGTCGGCCCGCCACCACAGCCGCAGCGGGTGAAAGGTGCCGCGCGGCGTGCCGCCGTCGCCCTCGCGCTTGTTGGCCTTGAGGCCGCCACGCCCCAGCGCCACCGGCACGGTGATCCCCGCGGCGGTCAGCCAGCCGCGGCTGGGATTGCCGGCGGCGGGCCGCACCAACACCACCGCGACCGCCGCGCAGGGCCGGCCGCGGCGCTGGCGAAGCGGCCGAATCGTTGACGACACAGGGGGTTGCACCGGGAGGCGGGCTCTCATGCTGGGGCCGGAATCGTAAATTTCACGGCGGTGGAGTTATATTTGACGGCAACTGTTCCTATCTGGATCAGACTACCCCAGCGAATCGCCGCTTGGGAGCGCGATCCGACAGGCGCCCGCCCGTTGCCGCCGCGATCCCGACGCCCGCCCAGAGGACCTCTCCGATGCCGAACGCTCGCAAGATCCTGATCGTGGACGATGACAACGACTTGCGCGACGCACTGGTCGAACAATTGTCACTGCACGAGGAGTTCGAGGCCTCGGCGGTGGATACCGGCGCCAAGGGGGTGATCGCCGCCAAGGCCGAATCGCCGGACCTGGTGCTGATGGACGTCGGGCTGCCCGACACCGACGGCCGCGAGGTGGTGCGCAGCTTGCGCAAGGGCGGCTTCAAGGCGCCGATCATCATGCTGACCGGCCACGACACCGACTCCGACACCGTGCTCGGCCTGGAATCCGGTGCCAACGACTACGTCGCCAAGCCGTTCCGTTTCGCAGTGTTGCTGGCGCGGATCCGCGCCCAGCTGCGCCAGCACGAGGCCAGCGAGGACGCGGTGTTCACCGTGGGCCCCTACAGCTTCCGCCCCGGCTCCAAGATGCTGACCGGCGCCAACGCCAAGAAGGTGCGGCTGACCGAGAAGGAAACCGCGATCCTGCGCTTCCTGTACCGCTCCGGGCTGTCGCCGGTGTCGCGCGAGACGCTGCTGCAGGAGGTGTGGGGCTACAATTCCGGGGTCACCACTCACACCCTGGAAACCCACATTTACCGGCTACGCCAAAAGATCGAGAAGGATGCGGCGAATCCCGAGATCCTGGTCACCGAAGCCGGTGGCTACAAGCTGGTGCCGTGATACGATTCGGGCGCCGATTCGCTCTTTAGCGAAATTTGTCCCTGCGTCCCGATCAGCCGGTCCTTGATGTCGATCGAAGATGATGTTGCGCTGCTCGAGCGCGTCCCGACATTGCGCCTGTTGGGCGACGCCTCGCTACGCATGCTGGCGATCGGCTCCGATCAGCACATCTATGCTCGCGGCGATACGTTGTTCAACGCCGGCGACATCGCCGATGCGGGCTATGTGGTGCAGCGCGGCTCGTTCAAGATCAGCGCCGACGACGCCGGCAGCCACGAGATTGTCGCCCAGCCCGGCGCGCTGATCGGCGAACTGGCGCTGATGCTGGCGATGCCGCGGCCCTCCACCGCGGTGGCGCAGGAATATTCCGCGGTGATTCGGATCGGCCGCGGACTGTTTCAACGGGTGCTGGAAGCCGACCCCGCCGCAGCATTGCGGCTGCGCGACGAATTCGCCGCCCGCACCACCAGGATCGCCAACGAAATTTTGAAGGCCGGCGCGAGGCTGGGGTCGTAGCGGCCACGTCCGGTTCGGCTCTCCCCGCAAGAACGGGGTGAGGGAGTGCGCGACCGTCGCCGCGGCTTCGGCACACGGCTTCGACCTCTTCCGAACTACTTCGAGCCTCGGCGAATCCTACAGCTCCATCGTCACCGTCACCGGGACGTGGTCGCTCGGGCGCTCCCAACCGCGGGCGTCGCGGGTCACCTGATAGTCCTGCACGCAAGGACCGAGCGCCGGCGATACCCAGATGTGATCGAGCCGGCGTCCCCGATTGGCGATCGTCCAGTCGGCGGCGCGATAACTCCACCAGGTGTAGATCTTGTCCGACAGCGCAATTCGTTCGCGCGCGACGTCGAGCCAGCCGCCTTGATGCTGCGCCGCCAACAGCTTCTCGCATTCGATCGGGGTGTGCGACACCACTTTAAGTAACTGCTTGTGCGACCAGACGTCGTGCTCATGCGGCGCGACGTTGAGATCGCCGACCAGGATGTGACGGGCGTCGCCTTGCGGATGCAGCGGTTCGCAACTCTTCATCTCGTCGAGGAAGGCGAGCTTGTGCTTGAACTTCGGGTTGAGTTCGGGGTCGGGAATGTCGCCGCCGGCCGGCACGTAGAAATTATGCAGCACCAGAGGGGCGCTGGTGTGCTCGGCCGCGAACGCCACCGAGATGTGTCGGGAATCCAGATTCTCGCAGAAGATGCGGACGTCGGTCGAGGCAAACGGCAACCGCGAGATGATCGCTACGCCGTGATAGCCCTTCTGCCCGTTCAGCGCGACGTGCTCGTAGCCGAGCCGCTTGAAGCGCTTCAGCGGAAAGGCGTCGTCCGGGCATTTGGTTTCCTGCAGGCACAGCACATCGGGCCGCTCGCTCTCGAGAAACTTCGCCACCAGATCGATGCGCAGCCGCACCGAGTTGATATTCCAGGTCGAGAGCGAAAAGCGCATGGGGATCCAATCGCGTGAAACGAGTAGGCCTCATCCCGAGGAGCGCGCCCTTGCGCGCGTCTCGAGGGATGCGGCCTCATGGTTCGAGACGCCCGCCAAGCGGCGGGCTCCTCACCATGAGGGACAAAGCTTGGATGGCGCTAGCGACTTTCTGATTTGGATTGATGCGCTTGCCCAAAACCCACGCCGTCATTCCGGGGCACGAGCAGCGTCAGCTGCGAGTGAGCCCGGAATCCATAACCCCTGCAGGGAGTTTGGATTCCGGACTTGCTCGTTCTTGCGAACTCGCAATCCGGAATGACGGCTGTGGTCTTGATTGGACGCCTCAAAACGAAAACGCGCTCAACCCGGCGGGGTCGAGTAGTTGGTGAAGTCGATCTTGAACATGCCGGGATCGGGCTTCTTGGTGGCGTCGAGATTGTACACCGCGACGGTGGTGTCGTAGCCCTGCGGATCGGTCACGGTCCATTGCTTGAGCTGATTGTCCTTGGCGCCGATCATCAGCATCAGCCGGCTGGTGCCGACCAGCACCTGCTTTTCCTCGATCACCACCGAGATGAACACATCGTCGGCGGTGACGCTGACCACGTTGGTATCGCGCAACAGATCGATGCGGTCGGACAGCAGATAGCGCAGCGGGGTCTGCGACAGCGGATAGATGTCCTGGGTCGCGAGCTTGCGGTCGCGCACCGCGACCGAATTGCCGTCGGCGATGATCGCGATCGGGCTCGGCTCGTCATATTCGAACCGCACCTTGCCGGGTTTCTGGATGTAGAAATCGCCCTTGGTGCGGCTGCCGTCCGGCCCGACTTGGACGAAGTTGCCGACCAGCGTCGAGAGCGACGACAGATAGCTGCTGACCTTGGCGGCCTGCGCCTTTTGCTGGGCGTCGAAGGTGACGAACAGCGGGCTCGGCACGTTGCGCCGCGGATCGGGAATCACCGGCTCCGGCGGCACGCTGCTGGCGCCGCCCGCGGTCGGTCCGCGGGTCGGCGTCGTGGTGGCGGAAAGCTGGATGCCGCCGTCGCGCGGCTTCGGCGCGGGTTTCGGCAACGGCACGTTTTGCGCGGCGACCGGCGCCGCCAGCAGGCCGACCGCGAGCGCCAGCGCCAACGTGCGCTGCGCGCCAGGCTTGCGCCGCAAGATCCGGGGCGTGCGGTCAGTTGTCGGGGCGTTGATCGTCACTGCGTCGTCCTGGCCGGCCGGAAAGCGGCATTTTACATCGGTTGCGGTCCGGATGGGGACCGATTTTATGCGCTGCAACGAGGCCGCTGCGCCTCCTGCGGCTAAGCCAGCGCTGTGGCGATTTCGCGACTCCGACGCCGGATCGATGGGCGGGGTCGCGGTCAAAACCCGCTTTCCTCTTCCTCGACCAGAATTTCGCGTTTGCCGGCGTGGTTGGCCTGGCCGACGATGCCTTCCAGTTCCATCCGCTCCATCAGCGACGCGGCGCGGTTATAGCCGATCTGCAGCCGGCGCTGAATATAGCTGGTCGAGGCCTTGCGATCGCGCTTCACGATGGCGACCGCCTGCGAGAACAGGTCGGTGCCCTCGCCGCCCATGCCGGTGGCGTCGAACACCGCGCCGTCCTCGTCGGTCGGCTCTTCGGCGGTGACCGCTTCGAGATATTCCGGCTGGCCTTGCGTCTTGAGATGCTTGACGACCTTCTCGACCTCTTCGTCCGAAACGAAAGGCCCGTGGACGCGGCTGATTCGGCCGCCGCCGGCCATGTACAGCATGTCGCCCTGGCCCAACAGCTGCTCGGCGCCCATTTCACCCAGAATGGTGCGGCTGTCGATTTTCGAGGTGACCTGAAACGAGATGCGGGTCGGGAAGTTCGCCTTGATGGTGCCGGTGATGACGTCGACCGACGGGCGTTGCGTGGCCAGGATGACGTGCAGCCCGGCGGCGCGCGCCATCTGCGCCAGCCGTTGCACCGCGCCTTCGATGTCCTTGCCGGCCACCATCATCAGGTCGGCCATTTCGTCGACGATGATGACGATGTAGGGCAATGGCTCGAGGTCGAGCTTCTCGGCCTCATAGATCGCCTTGCCGGTTTCCTTGTCGAAGCCGGTATGCACGGTGCGCGTCAGCTCTTCGCCGCGGCTTTTGGCTTCCATCAGCCGGCTGTTGTAGCCGTCGAGGTTGCGCACCCCGAGCTTCGACATCTTCTTGTAGCGCTCCTCCATCTCGCGGACCGCCCATTTCAAGGCCACCACGGCCTTCTTCGGATCGGTGACCACGGGGGTCAGAAGGTGCGGGATGCCGTCATAGACCGAGAGTTCGAGCATCTTCGGATCGACCATGATCAGCCGGCACTGATCGGGCCGCAGCCGGTACACCAGGCTGAGGATCATGGTGTTGATGGCGACCGATTTGCCGGAGCCGGTGGTGCCGGCGATCAGCAGATGCGGCATCCGCGCGAGGTCGACGATGATCGAATCGCCGCCGATGTTCTTGCCCAGGCACAACGGCAGCTTGGCTACCGATTCGTTGCCGTCCTTCACGCAGAGCAATTCGCGCAAATACACCTTTTCGCGATGCGGGTTCGGCAATTCGATGCCGATCGCGTTGCGGCCCGGAACGACCGCAACACGCGCCGACAACGCGCTCATCGAGCGCGCGATGTCGTCGGCCAGCCCGATGACGCGAGAGGACTTGATGCCGGGCGCCGGCTCCAATTCATACAGCGTCACCACCGGGCCGGGATGCGCCTTGACGATCTCGCCGCGGACGCCGAAATCGCCGAGCACGCCTTCCAGCGCGCGGGAATTGGTTTCCAGCTCGGTCTTGCTCAGCGGCTGGCGGTCGGAGGCCTTCGGCGAGGTCAGCATCGACACCCCCGGCAATTCGAATTTGTCCGAGGATTTGCGAACCGGCTGGCGCGGCGCGGCCTTCTTGCGCGGCGCCCGGGCGACCGGGGCCTCTTCCTCGTCGGGCTCTTCGGGCTCGTCGGCGTCGTCGTGGTCGGCATCGGCCTGCGGCGCGATCGAGGGGCTGCGGCCGCCGCCGAGCCGCGGCTCCTGGCGCTCGAACGCCGCGGCGCGGCCGGTCGGCGCGCTCGACACCAGCGCCCGATAGGCCAGCGTCAGCAATCGGCCGAGCCGCGCCTTGGTGCTCATGGCGGCGTGCACCATGAAGCCCAGCGATACCGAGCCGCCGTCCTTGTCGTCTTCCTCGTCGAAGCTGTCGTCGACCACGATCGAGGTCTGCTCCTGTTCGCGGGCGCCGAAGCCGCAGGCCATCAGGAACGAGGCCAGCGTCGCGGTGCCCAGAATGAGGCCGAGCACCAGCCGGTAGATGAAGCCCGGCGGGCCGAACACCACGGCGGGCGCGCGCACCAGCGCGTCGCCGACCACGCCGCCGATCCCGGTCGGCAGCGGCCAGGAGCCCACCGGCGGCCAGCAACTGGCAAAGCCGGCGGCCAGCACGGTGCACAGGATCCAGCAGGCGATCCGCAGCGCTTCGCGGTCGAAGGCGCGATGGGTGATCATCCGCCAGCCCCACACCGCGACGGTGAGGATCGTCGCGATGGCGCCGAGGCCTAAGATCTGCATCGCCAGATCGGCGCCGATCGCGCCGGAATAGCCCAGAATATTGCGGATCGGCTGCGAGGTGGCGTGGCTGAGGCTGGGGTCCTGCACCGACCAGGTCATCAGCGCCGCGGCGGCGATCATCGAAAGCACCACCAGGCCGACTCCGGCGAGCTCGCGCAGCCGCCGCGCCAGACTCTCGCGGATCGCTTGCGGCAGATGGCCGACCAGGGGAATGACGCGCTCCATCGCCATGCTCATCGGCCTTGCTTCTCATCGAGCAGCCGCACCAGCCGGTGCAGCGCTTCGGCGGTGGCTTCGGCGTCCTGCACCAAGGCCAGCCGGATATAGCCGGCGCCGGGATTGCTGCCGTCGGTTTGGCGGCGGGCGAGATAGCTGCCGGGCACCACGCGGACGCCGCCGTCGCGATACAGCTTCACGGCCGCGGCCTCGTCGCCGCCGTGACGCGACACGTCGAGCCACAGGCAGAAGCCGCCGGCGGGGCGGCTGTAGCCGTAGCGATTGCCGAGGATCTGGTCGGCGAGGTCGAATTTCTGCCGGTACAGCCGTCGGTTCTCCTCGACATGGGCCTCGTCGCCATAGGCCGCGACGCCGACATGTTGCAGCGGCACCGGCACCTGGGGCGCCGCGACATTGCGCAGCTCATGGAACAGATTGAGGAATCTCTTGTCGCCGGCGACGAAACCGACGCGCAGCCCGGGCAGGTTGGAGCGCTTCGACAGCGACTGGAACGCCGCCACCTGGGCGAAGTCCGGTCCGGCGGCTTCCAGCATGCTGCCGGGGGCCTCTCGGGTGTAGATCTCCGAATAGCATTCGTCGGCCAGCACCATGAAGCCGTGGCGGTCGGCCAGCGCTTTCAGCTTGGCGAAATACGCAGGGTCCGCCACCGAGCCCTGCGGATTGGCCGGCGAGGCCAGATAGATCGCCACGCTGCGCGCCAGCGTCGCTTCGTCGAGCGAATCGAGGTCGGGCAGAAACCCGCTGGCGGCGGTGGTCTCAAGGTAAATCGGCTCGCAGCCGGCGGCGCGGGCGCCGGCGCCATAGGCCGGATAGAACGGGTTCGGCAGCAGGATCGCGGGCGTGCCGGCGCGGGGCGCGACGTAGCGCGCGGCGGCGAGCGCGGCGAGGAACAGGCCCTCGCGGCTGCCGTTCAGCACCAGGATTTCGCTCTCCGGATCGATCGGACGCGGCAGTTTGAAACGGCGGCCGAGCCAGCCGGCGGCGGCCTCGCGGAACGGCGCGATGCCTTTGGCCGCAGGATAGCGGCCGAATTCGCCGATGTGCTGCGCCAGCACGGCGCCGACGAACGGCGGCAGCGCGTGCTGCGGCTCGCCGACCGACAGATTGATCAGCGGCAACGCCGGTTGATAGGGCGCCAAGAGCTCGGTCAGCCGCGCGAACGGCGAGCGCTCGGCCTCCGCGCCGGTCGCGCCGGTGGGATTGCCGGCGCCCAGCGCCGCGCGGGAAGAAGCGGTCATAGCCATTCGAGGCGCCAGCACTTTCAGGCGATCGATCGCAGGGTCGGGATCGAGCGAAAACGGATCAGCCACCATAGATACGGCGAGGTTAAGACGCGATTAACCATCGACTTTTGGGTGAAGGACTTGTTGCCGAGCAAGCGACCGGCAGCCTCTCAGGCCTGCCGGTCGATTTCGTGCTCGACGACGGCCCGCAACGTCGGCAGCGCGCGCGCAACGGTGTCCCACACCAATTGCGCACCGACCTCCTCGTAATCGTGCCGATAGATGTTCCCTGCCCCGGAAATCTGTTTCCAGGCAATCTGAGAATGACGTACCTTAACATCGTCGCTTAGGCGCCGCGACGCCTCGGAAATGATCTCAAGGCAGCGGGTCACGGCATATAGCGTGCGCAGGTCGGCTTTGAACCCGGCCAAGTCGTATCCCTCGATAAACCGGGTGGCGAGATCGATGTGATTTCTGATGTCGCGCAGCGCCGCTAGGGACGCGTCAGAACGCATAGACGGCATCGGCGGTCGCGGTTGCTCCGATCGCGGGCTTGAGGCTGTCGCGGTTGACGACATCGACGCGGGTGTCGAACAGGCCGGCGATGAACTCCTTCAGCCCGGCATAATCGAACACCGTGATGTGCGCCTCGGGGTCGATCTCGACCATGATGTCGATGTCGCTGTCGGGTCCATTGTCGCCGCGCGCCACCGAGCCGAACAACGCCGCGCGGCGGACGCCGCGGGCGCGTAGCGCCTGCTCGGATCGTTGCAGCGTCGCGAGGACTTCGAGGCGGTTCATCGCCGCAATATAGCATGGGGGAGGATTTGCGGGAGAGCCGGCGGCCAACTTGGGGCCAGGGCGGTTGGCGGGCGATGACACGCCCTGTCGCGGGGCGTGCCCCGGACGCTGCGCAACGCGCCGCTCTTGTGGTGCGCTGCAGATCCGGGGCCGTTACGAATGCTGCGTTTGGGACGGTCCCGGCTCACGGCGCCGCGTGAAGTCCGCGGCACCGCGTCCGGGACACGATGCACCCGTAGCCCGGATGAGCGAAGCGAAATCCGGGGCTGTCGCCGCAGCACTCCCGGATTTCGCTTCGCTTCATCCGGGCTACGAATCCCAAACAAAAAAAGGGCTCCAGCTTGCGCCGGAGCCCTGGCGGAGCGGGCGGTGCCCGGTCCGGAAGTCGGGGCGCGGCCTTTCGGTCGCGCCCTCGGGAGAAGGCTTACATGTTGTAAGCGCGCTCAGTGTGCTCGACGACGTCGAGACCCTCGCGTTCCACCTCGACGGTGGCGCGCAGGCCGACGATCACGTCGACGACCTTGTAGAGGATCGCCGAGCCGATGCCGGACCACACCAGCGTGGTGCCGACGCCCCAGCTCTGCGCGGTCAGCTGCGCCACCATGTCGTAGTCGGCGATCTTGCCGGCTGCGTAGTCCATGATGCCGGTGCCGCCGAGCGCCGGGTTGACCAGGATGCCGGTGCCGAGCGCGCCGACGATGCCGCCGATGCAGTGCACGCCGAACACGTCGAGCGAGTCGTCATAGCCGAGCGCGTTCTTCACCACGGTGCAGAAGAACAGGCAGACCACGCCGACCACCAGGCCGAGCACGATGGCGCCCATCGGACCGGAGAAGCCGGCCGCGGGCGTCACCGCAACCAGACCGGCGACCGCGCCGGAGATCGCACCGAGCACCGAGGGGTGGCCCTTGATCATCCACTCCGCGAACATCCAGGACAACGCCGCGGCCGCGGTGGCGACGAACGAGTTGGTCATGGCGAGGCCGGCGCCGCCGGTGGCTTCCAGGTTGGAGCCGGCGTTGAAGCCGAACCAGCCCACCCACAGCAGCGAGGCGCCGATCATCGACATCGTCAGCGAATGCGGCGACATCAATTCCTTGCCGTAGCCGGTGCGCTTGCCGATCAGGATCGCGCCCATCAGACCGGCGATGCCGGCGTTGATGTGCACCACGGTGCCGCCGGCGAAGTCGATGGCGCCCTTCTTGAACACCCAGCCGGCGTCGGCATTGACGGCGTCAAGTGCGGCCTGCGCGGTGGCCTTGCTGGCGTCGTCGGTCGCAGCGGCGAGCGCCTTGGCGGCGGCGTCGATGGCGTCCGGGCCGGCCCAATACCAAACCATGTGGGCGATCGGGAAGTAGATCAGGGTGAGCCACAACGGGATGAACAGCGCCACCGCGGCGAAGCGGGTGCGTTCGGCGAAGGCGCCGACGATCAGCGCCGGGGTGATCGCCGCGAAGGTCATCTGGAAGCAGACATAGACCAGTTCCGAGACGTTGGCGTCGACGCTGAAGGTCGCGGCTTTCGAATCGGTGGTCACGCCGGCGAGGAACGCCTTGGAGAAGCCGCCGATGAAATCGGAGCCGCCGGTGAAGGCCAGGCTGTAGCCGTACAGTGCCCACAGGATGATCGCGATACAGACGGTGTAGAACACCTGCATCAGCACCGAGAGCATGTTCTTGGAACGCACCATGCCGCCGTAGAACAGCGCCAGGCCGGGGATCGTCATCAACAGCACCAGCACTGTCGAGGTCATCAGCCAGGCGTTGTCGCCTTTGTTCACGGTGGGCTCGGCATAGGCTGCGGTCGCGGCAAACATGCCGACGGCAAGCGCAGCCAGTCCCGCACTGTAGGGACGTTTAAACGTCATATGTTGTACTCCTGATTGAATTTGGGTGAGCGCGAGATCTTACAGGGCCGCAGCATCGGCCTCGCCGGTGCGGATCCGAACCGCGTGGTCGAGAGCGATGACGAAAATTTTGCCGTCACCGATCTGGCCGGTTTTCGCAGCGCTGGTGATGGCCTCAATGGTCTTGTCGACCTGGTTCGAGGCGATCGCGACCTCGATCTTGATCTTGGGCAGGAAGCTCACCGCGTACTCGGCGCCGCGGTAGATTTCCGTATGGCCCTTCTGCCGGCCATAGCCCTTGACTTCCGTCACCGTCAAACCGTGAACGCCGATGGCGGTCAAAGCGTCACGGACTTCTTCCAGTTTGAATGGCTTGATAATCGCCATAACAATTTTCATGGGTCCTATCCCCGCTTGGGCCCGGCCGGAACAAGGCCGGGCGATCTCGACTGAGGTTCACCACGCGGAGTCTCACTACGCGGGCACAGCCGTCGCGCTATAATCAAATGCCGTGCCAGACCGGGCGCCTTCCCTAACGGTTTATGAATGCGTAGTTTTTCGAGCCCGCTTGTGGTTCGGTTGCAGTGCGCCAAAGCAACCCGCCTAAAGCGCAGTCATGCCTGATCAAGAAACGGGCATGACAGGGTTCGACCATAATCGTTGCTCATGCGGCAGGCAAATTGTGCGGGTTTCCCGCGCTTCTCCTCGCGATAAGCCGGCCTCCGAACGCGCCGCCAGGCCGGCAGATTACAATTTACGCAACCGCCTGAGCCGCGGGTCGGCGACTACTGCAGCGCCTCGCCGTGCTGCGAAATGTCCAGGCCCTCGCGCTCGTGCTCGCGCGACACCCGCAGCGGCACCATCAGCCTGACCAGCATCAGCAGTCCGAAGGTGGCCGCGCCCGACCACAGCAGGGTGACGGCGATGCCGTAGAGCTGGATCAGCGGCTGCATCCAATGGCCTTCGATCAGGCCGGCGGTGCCGCCGATCGCCGCGGTGGCGAACACCCCGCCGAGCAGGGTGCCGACCAGGCCGCCGACGCCGTGGACGCCGAACACGTCCAGCGAATCGTCATAGCCGAACCGTTGCTTGAGGCTGGTGCAGGCCCAGAAACACACCGTGCCGGCGATCAGGCCGATCACGATGCCATGCCAAGGCGCGACGAAGCCCGACGCCGGCGTAATGGTGCCAAGCCCGGCGACCGCGCCCGAAATCATGCCCAGCACGGAGGGCTTGCGCCGGGTGATCCATTCGATCGCGCCCCAGGCGAGAGCGCCGGCGCAAGCCGACAGATGGGTGGCGGTGATCGCCATCACGGCGTGGGCATTGGCGCCGAGCGCCGAGCCGCCGTTGAAGCCGAACCAGCCGACCCACAACAGCCCGGTGCCCATCACCGCCAGCGACAGGTCGAACGGCGACAGATTGTCGGCGCCGTAGCCTTGCCGGCGGCCGATCACCAAGGCTGCGACCAGCCCGCCGATGCCCGCCGACAGATGCACCACGAGACCGCCGGCGAAATCCAGCACGCCCGCGGAGCCGAGGAAACCGCCGCCCCACACCCAATGCGTCAGCGGCACATAGACCACCACGAACCAGCCGATCGAGAACACCAGATAGGCCGAGAACCGCATCCGGTCGGCCACCGATCCCGCCACCAGCGCCACCGTGATGATCGCGAACGTCATCTGGTAGAGCATGAACAGCGCTTCGGGGATGGTCTTGGCGAGCGGGTTGACGCCCTCCATGGTCATGCCGGAAAGAAACAGCCGGTCGAACGAGCCGATCAGCGCGCCGTCGCCGGTGAACGCCAGCGAATAGCCGAACGCCACCCACAGGATCGAGATCAGCGCCACCGCGGCCAGGCTCTGCGCCATGGTGGCGAGCACGTTCTTCTTCCGCACCATGCCGGAGTAGAACAGCGCCAGGCCCGGGATGGTCATCATCAGCACCAGCGCGGTGGCGACGATCATCCAGGCGGTGTCGGCGCCGTTGATAGTGCTGTCCTCGGCCAACGCCGCGGTGGAAAAACTGCTTGCCGCAAAGCAAGCGGCCAGCGCGAGACGCGCTGCGCGACGGATCGATGCCATTGGTGAGCCCCCCAGCTCGGTGTCGCGGCGCGACGCGGGGGCGTCGCTCCGGTCAGCGCGACGGCGTCAGAGCGCGTCGCTGTCGGTTTCGCCGGTGCGGATGCGCAACGCGTGATCGATCGGCGTGACGAAGATCTTGCCGTCGCCGATCTGCCCGGTGCGGGCGCTCTTGGTGATGACGCCGACGGCGGCCTCGGCGAGGTTGGCATCCACCGCGATCTCGATGCGCAGCTTGGGCAGGAAGTTCACGATGTACTCGGCGCCGCGATAGATCTCGGTGTGGCCGCGCTGGCGCCCATAGCCCTTGACCTCGGTCACGGTCATGCCGTGGACCCCGATCTCGGTGAGCGCCTGACGCACCTCGTCAAGCTTGAACGGTTTGATGATCGCGACAACCAGTTTCATGAACCAACCTGCGTTTGCAAAAACGATCCCGGCCGGCGGACGCGGCCAGCGGCTTTGTGCACTGTATATGCCGGGTTTGCCGGCAACGCGCTTGGAAAATAAGCGAATGGACGGCCGCGAAAACGCTTTTTCGCCAAAACCCGCGGCAGCCCAAGATTTGGGCGAGTGAGTTGCGCGCCTCGTCTTAGGGCTGGTCGCGGCGTTCGCGTAGCGAGCCTTCCTGGATCACCGAGGCCACCAGCGCGCCGTCCTGCCGATAGATCAATCCGCGCGCCAATCCACGGCCGCCTTGCGCGGAGGGCGAATCCTGCGCGTAGAGCAACCATTCGTCGGCGCGGAACGGACGGTGAAACCACATCGCATGATCGAGGCTGGCCGGCATCATCCGCTTGTCGAACAAGGTGCGGCCGTAGCGCGCCATCGCCGCATCGAGCAGCGAGAAATCCGACGCATAGGCCAGCGCGCACATATGCAGCGCCGGATCGTCCGGCAGCTTCGCCGCGGTGCGGATCCAGATGTGGATGCGGCCGTCGGCGATCTTCTCGCCGAAATAGCGGCTGAGTTCGACCGGGCGCAGCTCGATCGGGCGATCGCTCTCGTAATAGCGCCGGATGAAGTCGGGCATCTCCTTGAAGAACGGCTGCTTGGAGATCTCCTCGGCGCTCAGTTTGTCCGGCGGCGGCACCTGCGGCATCACGTCCTGGTGGTCGAAGCGGCCCTCCTCCTCGACGTGGAACGACATCATCATCGAGAAGATCGCTTGGCCGTGCTGGATCGCGGTGATGCGGCGAGTGGCGTAGCTCTTGCCGTCGCGCAGCCGCTCCACCTCGTAGATGATCGGCACCTGCGGATCGCCGGGCAGGATGAAATAGCAATGCAGCGAATGCGGCAGCCGGCCTTCGACGGTGCGGCAGCCGGCGACCATGGCCTGGCCGATCACCTGGCCGCCGAACACCCGCTGCCACGAGGTCTTCGGACTGGTGCCGCGGAACAGGTTCACCTCGAGCGGCTCGAGGTCGAGGATGGAAATCAGATCGATCAGGCTCTTGGACATCGGCATTCACGGCTTTCCGAGCATTGCGCGCCCTGCCCCCACGGTTTCACACCGGATCGGATGTCTGATAGAACCAAAGCTGGTGCGGCGCGTCTCCCGCCGCTTGTTTCGCCCAGCTCCGTTCCCCTGGCAAGAGTGAGAACCAACGATATGACGGCACAGCGCGGCATTGTCATCGGAGGCGGCGCGTTCGCCGGACTGGCGCTGGCCCTG
This sequence comes from Rhodopseudomonas palustris BisB18, assembly GCF_000013745.1. Taxonomy (GTDB): domain Bacteria; phylum Pseudomonadota; class Alphaproteobacteria; order Rhizobiales; family Xanthobacteraceae; genus Rhodopseudomonas_A; species Rhodopseudomonas_A palustris_F. Next base: position 285,428 of record NC_007925.1, on the reverse strand, counting down.
GCGTTGCGCCAGGGGCTCGGCCCCGACGTTCCGGTGATCGTCGCCGATCCGGCGCTTTCGCTGCGGCCGTCGCGCGATCCGCGTGCCACCGCGATCGTCGCCGCCTGCCGCCGGCTGTTCGACACGCTCGGCGTGTGGCAGGCGGTGGCGCCGCATGCGCAGCCGATCCTCGACATGGTGGTGACGGATTCCGCGCTGGAAGACGCCACCCGGCCGGTGTTCCTGACCTTCGCCGGCCAGATCGAGCCCGGCGAGCCGTTCGCCCATATGGTGGAAAACCGCCATCTGATCGACGCCTTGGCCGAGCGCGCCGAGGCCGCCGGCGTCGAACTGCGCGCCACCGCGGTGACGGGTTACGAATCCCGGCTGGAGGCCACCAGCGTGACGCTCGGCGATGGCAGCGTGATCGACGCCGCGCTGCTGGTCGCCGCCGACGGCGCCCGTTCCAAGCTGCGCGAGCGCGCCGGCATCAGCACCTATGGCTGGGATTACGACCAGGCCGGCATCGTGGTCACCGTCGAACATGAGCGCGACCACAACGGCTGCGCCGAAGAGCATTTCCTCCCCGCCGGGCCGTTCGCAATCCTGCCGCTCGTCGGCAAGCGCTCCTCGCTGGTGTGGACCGAGAGCCGCGCCGAAGCCGCGCGGATCGTCGCGCTGTCCGACGCCGAGTTTCATCGCGAGCTGGAACAGCGGTTCGGGCTGCGGCTCGGCGAGGTCAAGGCGCTGGACAAGCCGAAATCGTTTCCGCTCGGCTATTTCGTTGCGCAATCCTTCATCGGCGAGCGGCTGGCGCTGATCGGCGACGCCGCCCATGTGATCCACCCGATCGCCGGGCAAGGCCTCAATATGGGGCTGAAGGACGTCGCAGCCTTGGCCGAGGTGATCGTCGACGCGGCGCGGCTCGGCATCGATTTCGGCCAGGCCGACGTGCTCGATCGCTACCAGGTGTGGCGGCGGTTCGACACCATGGCGATGGGGGTGGCGACCAATTCGCTGAACCTGTTGTTCTCCAACAAGTCGACGCTGCTGCGCAGCGTCCGCGACATCGGGCTCGGCGTGGTCGACCGGCTGCCGCCGCTCAAGGAACTGTTCATCCGCCAGGCCGCCGGCCTCGGCGGCGAAGTGCCGCGGCTGTTGAAGGGCGAGGCGCTGTAACGGCGCAAACCGTCGCCGCGCGTGTCCCGGGCGCGGAGCCGCGCGGCTTCGCGCGGATCCGCAGAACCGGGACCGTTACGGATACAAAGCAAGAGACATGGCGAGGCTGCCTTCGTAACGGCCCCGGCTCTGCAACGCACCACGCCGCAAGCGCGGCGTAGTGCGCTGCGTCCGGGGCACGCTCCGTCTTTGTGCGCGCTGCCATCAGGCGCGGAAATCCAACCCTCACCCCAACTTGCGGGCTTCTTCCGGCAGCATGATCGGGATGCCGTCGCGGATCGGATAGGCGAGCTTGGCGCCGCGCGAGATCAGCTCCTGGCGCGCGGCGTCGAATTCCAGCGGTCCCTTGGTGATCGGGCAGACCAGGATGTCCAGCAGTTTGCGGTCGACGCCGGCTTCGGGCCGGTCGGAGGCAGAGGTGGTCATTGCAGGCTCCAGCAAAATTCAATCCAGGCAATCGCGCGTAAGGCAATCCATCGCGGGCCGGCGGCGCGCGTCGCACCACGACGCAGGCGGCGCGATCGAGCCATTGTAACGCATCATTGTAACGGCGGGTCGCCGCTGGTGCGCTTTTTTGCCAGATCCATCTGCGTCACCGCGACCAGGATTTCGGCGCGGGTCTTCAGGTCGGGGGCTTCCAGCATCGCCTGCTTCTCCGGCGGGCCGTAGGGCGACATCATCGCCAGCGCGTTGACCAGCGCTTCGTTCGGCGCGCTCTCGATGCCGTCCCAGTCGACCTTGAGCCGGTTAGCCTTGAGGAAATCGCGCAGCACGGCGAGCAGCGTCTCGCGGTCGACCGCTTCCTCGCCCTTGCGGGCGGTGAAGTCGTCGACGAACGGCGCGTAATCGACCCGGCATTGCCGATACGGCGTGATCGCCGCGAGTTCTTCCACCACCTTGAAGCGGGCGACCCCGGTCAGTTCGAGAATATAGCGGCCGTCGCCGGCCTCGGCGAACTGGGTGATGCGGCCGACGCAGCCGACCCGAAACAGCTCCGGCTTATCCTCGTTGCTGGAATGCGACAGATCCGGCTGGATCATGCCGATCAGACGGTGGTCGCGCAGCGCGTCGTCGACCATCGCCAAATAGCGCGGCTCGAAGATGTTGAGCGGCATCTGGCCGCGCGGCAGCAACAGCGCGCCCGGCAGCGGAAACACCGGAATCCGCTCCGGAAGGTCGCCGGGTCCACGATAGTCGGCATTGATCGGCATGGACGGCCCCGGTTTGGCTGCGCGCGTGGTCACGAATCACGAAAACAGGATGGTCGACAGCCGCTTGCGGCCGTCCACGGTGGCCTCGTCGGTCGGCCCCCAGGCCTCGAACAGCAGCACCAGCTGCTTGCGGGCGCCGTCGTCGTCCCATTTGCGGTCGCGCTTGACGATCTCCAGCAGCTGCGAGGTGGCGTCGGCACGGCGGCCGGCGGCGTTGAGCGCCACCGCCAGCTCGAAGCGGGCCTGATGGTCGAGCGGGTTGGCGGCGACCTTCTGTTCGAGCTCGGTGATCGGGCCGAGCGCCTTGGCCTGTTCGGCGAGGTCGATCGCGGCCTGCACCGCCTTGACGGCGCTGTCCTCGCGCTTGCTGTCGGGCACCAGCGCCAGCGTCTGTTTGGCCTGTTCCATCGCGCCGGTCTCGACGTAGCAACGCGCCAGCCCGGCCAGCGCCGGCAGATTGTCGGCCTCGACCGCCAGCACCTCGGCATAGACCGCGGCGGCGGTCGCGGCGTCGCCGGCGGCGAGCGCGGCCTCGGCCTCCTCGATCAACTCGCCGACCCCCGGCGCGCCGCCACCGGCGCCCGCGGTCAGCTTGTCGATGAAGGCGTTGATCTGGCTTTCCGGCACCGCGCCCATGAAGCCGTCGGCCGGCTGGCCCCCTACGAAGGCGATCACCGCGGGGATCGACTGGATCCCCATCTGGCCCGGAATCGACGGATGCTCGTCGATGTTCATCTTCACCAGCTTGACCTTGCCGTTGGCGGCGCGAACCGCCTTCTCCAGCAACGGCGTCAACTGGCGGCACGGCGTGCACCACGGCGCCCAGAAATCGATCAGCACCGGCTGGCGCTTGGATTCTTCGATCACGTCCTTGACGAAGCTTTGGGTGGAGGTTTCCTTGATCAGATCGGTCGCCTGCGGCGCCGCTCCATTGCCCTGCTCGATGATCGTCACGTCGCCCTCGCCTTGTTCCAAAGATGCGCCGTTCTAGCACGGCGGCCACCTGCGCGCATAAACCTGGTTGATTCGACCGAAACGCTGCCGACGCGCCGCCAGCTGTGGCGCGCCGACGAAGCCGCGAAGCCAAAGAGATTCGCGGTTTCGGCCCTGAACCGTCTCTTACGTGGCGCTTGGGCGGAGAATTTTCAATCGCCGGGCGAGTGCGCGGGGGCTGCCGAGCATTTGGGTCGTCGATTTTCTGCAGCTCCTTGCTGCAATGCAGCGTCGGCAGCGCGGCCCAAGCCGCCGATTTGGCGGCGATTGGTCGAATCTCCGACATTTGCAGGTGAGATTGCGCCGCCACGCCTGTTGCATTCGTCGGCGGCTTTTGGCATAGCTCTGCGCGTCGCTGGTGACCGCGCGTCGCCAGCCACTCGGATGCGGGTGTAGCTCAGTGGTAGAGCACGACCTTGCCAAGGTCGGGGTCGAGGGTTCGAATCCCTTCGCCCGCTCCAAGTTTCTTCGGCAGGCTCAGATGGTTGCCTTCGCTGCGCTTCGGCCCAGCCGATCCGCCGCGCTGCGCGCCGAACCATCATCTTCCATGAACATCGATCCAAACGACGCGGCATCGCATGTCGGGCCGCGAGGGCGATTGTCGCTGCGCTTGGCCTGGCTTCGTCACCGCTCAGGCTTCGCCACCGCTGAGACAGGCACACCGCAGCCCTCCGTAGCCGCTTCCGTCGAACCCATCGCGTTGCGGGGGAATAGGGGCCGGCCCGGCCGAAACCGAGCGACGCTCGGGGCATCTCGGAAAACGCGCTACCTCTCCGCGTCATGGCCGGGCTTGTCCCGGCCATCCACGCCCACAAGCGAGGCCATTGATGTTTCCGTGGATGGCCGGGACAAGCCCGGCCATGACGTGGTGAGCGAAGTGCCTGACCGAAGCACCTGGTTCTCCGTCATTGCCGAGCGACCTCCAACCTTGCGCCGCTCGGCTTGCCGGCCGCCGCGAGCCGGCCACGACGCAAAAAAGCCCGCGGCGAGCGCGGGCTTTTTCTGTCGCTTTGGAAGTCTCTAGAGCCGCACGGCGAGTCGCCTCAGCAAGGTCGACGCGCCGCGGGAAGCCGGTCAGGCGCTCTTGGGAATGCCCAAGCTGTTATGGATCCAGTTCGACCAGGATTGCCGGACGTGCTGGCCGACCATCTGGCCGTCGGACGACAGCATCACCTTGGCGTTGCGCACCGCGCCCTTCAGGTCGTTCCAGAATTCCTTCAGATTGTTCACCAGACTCGGATGGTCGGAGACGAAGCGCTGGGTCTTGATGCGGGCGAGCTCAACCAGCGATTCCTGGATCTTGGCGATCGAACGGGCAATCCGGCCGATCTCGTCGGTGCGGCTCAGGGCGTGCAGGCGAACCTGGGTGTTGCCCTTGGCCAACTGGTCGATGTCCTTTTCAAGCTGGCCGAGCGGCTCGAGCAGGCCACGGGCGATCCGGGTTCCGACGAAACCGACGATCGCAAACACCGCGATGCCGGCCAGCAGCAGCAGCGTGTTCGCCGCACCGAGGCCGTATTGCGGATCGGAGGTCACCACCGAATCGGCGGTCTGGATCACCATGCTGCCGTCAAACGACGCCGGCATCACCGCGGCGCCGGCATCCTTGCTCATCACCAGCATGCCGACGACCCTTCCATCGGCGCCCGTGACGGGCGATAGCACCGCGCCGCCCTGGTCCACCAACCGGCCGAGCGAGGCGACGCTGTTCGAGTTCTTCGCTTTCTCGGCGCTGACCTTCTGCAACGCCATTTGACCAACGCCGCTGATCGTCAGCGTTACGAACAGAGTGATACCCAAAACCAGAATTGAGATCTTTTGGGCGAGGCTGCGATTTGAGAGATCGAAATTCATCGTCTTTCTCCAACTTTCTTCGATTTGCGGGCGGCTTGCCCCTCTAAGGTGACAGGCGTGATTTGACGCATAGCCTTCATGGTTAATTAAAAGGTTAACTTCGGCATAAACTTTTCGTTAAAAACGCCGAATACACATCACACGCCACATAGCGAACACGACGCAGTTGTGAGCAAGCAGGACTCGTCCACCGAATCACTCAGAGCCAAAACACGACTAAGTTGTTCTTCAACCTAGATTTGTCGCCCCAGCAAAGGTCGGTCGCCGATTCAATCTTGCGCTGATTCGCACACTAGTAAACATACTACGCGGTTTCTCCCGAGATTTGATCCAAAACAAAGACGCCACAAGGGTTTGTCGCTCTCCGGATACCGTCGCGGGGAGCGACGCGGCGGTGTTTGCGAATGCGCGGAGTAAGCGCGCGCACCGCCGAAGTACCGTCCGCCGGACTGCAGCCCGACGCCATCAGCCGGGCGTCGCCGGTTCCGGTGCCAGGGGGCCGACGCGGCATGGATCGCGCGGTCGCGGTGCCATCGCTTTGGCGGTATCAATATACGCCGCGCGTAGTCCGGCCGTTGCAAAATTTACCGCACCGCAGCCGACGGTTTGATCCAGAGCAAAGACTCCTCGCGCGATTGGCGTTTCCTTGCCCTACTGCCCCGCAAACTGAAAACTTCGCTACGGCTTTCTTGAGGCGGAACCGGATGATCGTCGCTGATCACCCTCCGATAGCCTTGATACCGACGCACCCGACGCATGTCCCCCTTGACCAAGGGCAACCTGATCGTGCTGGCATCGTGAATATCGAAAACATCGTTCCGACCATCATCCCGCGGCTGTTCGTCAAGCCATCGGCAGCGCGGCTGGCGGCGTCCAGAGAAACCAACCCGCGCGCCGCCGAACTGGCGCGGCTGCTGCTCTCGCCGCAGCCCGACGACGCCCTGGCTTTGCTCGATCAGAGCTTCGCCCTGGAAAAATCGCCGAGCCAGCTGTTCACCTCGCTGTTCGAACCGGCCGCGCGTTGCCTCGGCGATCTGTGGAGCGCCGATCATTGCAGCGAATTCGAAGTGACGATCGCGCTGTGCCATCTGCAGAGCGCGATGCGGCGCATCAGCTTCGATCGGATGGCGCCTCCGGTGGCCAACGCCGCGCAACGCGCCGTATTGGTGGTGCCGCAACCCGGCGAGCCGCATCTGTTCTGCGCGGCGCTGAACGCCGAATTGCTGCGGCAGGCCGGTTGGGCCGCCACCTGCGAGTTTCCGGACTCCGATCAGGCGCTGAAGCAATTGGTCGCCCAGAGCTGGTTCGACGCCATCGATCTGTCGCTCAGTCCGGCCTTGCGCCGCGAACATTGGCTGCCGCGGCTGACCGAAACCGTGCGGCAGGCCCGCCGGGCCTCGCGCAATCCGGCGATCACCATCATCGTCAGCGGGCGGGTGTTCGCCGAGCGTCCCGAGATCGGCGAACAGGTCGGCGCCGATGCGGCATGCGAGTCCGCCGTGCAGATCGAACAATTGATCCAACGCCTGTTGCTGGCGCGCTATGCGTCGCGGCGTCCGGCAAATCTGGCCTGGATCTGAGCCGGCGATCCGAGTAGCCCCCGGCGGCTGCAACTGCCAACGCCAGGCGCTGCCGCGCGCCCGCCGCGCCGCCGAACGGCGCGTCATCAACAGTCTTGACGCGTCCGATTTGACGCACGTCAATGCGATGAATCGCGTTCAGACCTCGCATTGCGCCCGCTGCGTCAAACGCGGCGGTGGGCGGCGCGTTCAGCGGACAGGAACCGCACGCCATTGTACGACGTGACATAGCCCCACCACATCCATCATATTGTGTGTGCTGAACGGCACCCGCTTGGATTCAAAAGGGGCGACGAATGCGATCCGAAGCAAAATCCTATCAGTTCGACCAACTTCCGGTCATCGACTACGACAAGCACCCCGCCTATGGCCGGGTGTTGCCGATGGCCCAGCTCGGCTCCCGCCTCAAGGCGGTGACGTATTTTGCTTACGGGTTGGTGCTGGCCACCGCGCGGCGGCTGATCGATGTCGAGAATCTGCCGCGTCCGGCCGCCGGCGAGCCGAAGCTCGGCTCGGTGCTGCGCCATCTGCCGGTCTATCTGCGGCTGATCATGCTGCAGCGGCTGAGCCGGCTCGCCGCCGGCAACGCCTATCAGCCGAAGACCGAGCGCGGCGACAATCTGCTGGCGCCGCTGCAGCGCGACGGCGTCGCCGGCGTCCGGCTGCCGCCCGACAAGCTCTTTGAAATCCGCAACCTCCTGGCGCCGCAGCTCAAGATCCTGGAACAGCAGCTGGCGTTGAAGCCGGCGCTTTCCGCCGACGCCGAAGAAACCCGGCTCTGGCTCGATCCCGCAACCAATGCCGAGATTTACAAGGCCTTCAACCAGACCGCCGCCGATCTCGGCGTGCTGGAGGCGGCGAGCGCCTATCTGAAGCGCCCGGTCGGGGTCGGTCAGCTGGCGGTGCAGATCAACGATCCCGTCGAAGGCCCTTCGGAATTCGCCGATGTCGGGGTGGATTCCTCGGCCACCAAGCATTTCCACATCGACACCAGCGGCAACCTCTTAAAGCTCGTGATCTATCTCGGCGACGTCGGCCCCGCCAACGGGCCGCTCGCTTACGTGCCCGGCAGCCAGCGCGCCGCCAAGGGGATCTGGGACGGGCTGGTCCGCCGCGCCAACGACCTCGCCGGCCTGTCGTCGACCACGCCGAGCTCGCGCGAACTGTTCTTCGCGTTGCCGGAGGGTTGGCGGCGCAAGGCTTCGTTCGGCGCCGATCTGGTGGTCGAAAACGACTACGCCCGCTCGATCCTCGACGACCAGTGGCGCGTCACCAGCGACGACGAAACCGCGGTGCTGTACGATCCCAACGGCATCCATCGCGACGGCATCGTCAGCACCGGGCGCCGCGTCGCGGTCGTGCTCAAGCTGACCGAACTGCCGCGCTGACTCGTTCGACACTGCATTTCAGCGACAACGGACAGGCCGCCGGCCTGTCCGTTTTTTTGTCTTCGCGCGCGGCGCAAATAAAACCACCGGATGCGGCATAAGAGAGGTTTCGAGCGCGATTGATGCGCTTCAAGCATCCGAGGCCGTCATTCCGGGGCGCACGCCGCGTCAGCGGCGCGCGACCCCGGAATCTCACAACATGCGGCGGAGTCTCGCGCCCGCGTCAGATTCCGGGTTCGCTCGTTCTGCCGAACTCGCGCCCCGGAATGACGACATAGTATGCATGAGGCGCAGCGCCACGATGCGTCTTCGATCGAGCAAAGCTAACCCGGCCCGTAGCGCCGCCCCGCCTCGATGGTCAGCCCCTTGCCGACCGCGCCGAAGGTGTCGCCCTCGACGATGCGGGCGTCCGGCAGCACCTTGGTCATCGCCTTGCGGACATGGGCGAGCCGCACCGAGCCGCCGGTGAGGAACACCGCGTCGATCGCGCTCGCATCGAGCTGCGCGTGCGATAGGCACAGCTTGATCCGCGAGGCGATCCGCTCCGCCAGCAATCTTGTGTGCTGCACCAGCTGCGGCCGGCCGATTGCGACATTGAGATCCGGCTCGACCCATTGCAGCGGAATTTCGGCCTGCGTCGCGCCCGCTAACGCGATCTTGGCGGCCTCGACCTCCATCGCCAAAGTATGGCCGCGCTGCTCGTCGACCACCCGCATCAGCCGATCCAGCAGCTCCGGCTGTTTGGCCTCGCGGCGGATCTGCCGCAGTTCGGTCAGCACCTTCGGATCGTACATCTTGTTGATGTCGGACCAGGTCGACAGCTCGTGAAAATAGCGCGACGGCACGTCGAGCCCGGCGCGCAGCATCGGGCTGCGATAGCCGAACAGCGGCATGATCACGCCGAGCGACAGCTGGCGATCGAAATCGGTGCCGCCGATCCGCACGCCATCATTGGCCAGAATGTCCGCCTTGCGGTCGGTCTTCAGGTGGCGCTGCGGGCTCAGTCGCACGATCGAAAAATCCGAGGTGCCGCCGCCGATGTCGGCGATCAGCGCGATCTGTTCGCCCGTCACCTGGCGTTCGTAATCCAGCGCCGCGGCGATCGGTTCGAACTGGAAGGTGACGTCGTCGAAGCCGAGTTCGCGGGCGATGTCGCGCAAGGTGGCCTCGGCGCGGCGATCGGCGTCGGGCGAATTGTCGACGAAATGCACCGGGCGGCCGTGCACCAGGTTGCGCAGATTGCGGCCGGTGGCCTGTTCGGCGCGCCGCTTCACCGCGCCGAGATAGTAGCCGATGACGTCGCGGAAACTGCGGCGCTGCCGGCCCACCATGGTGGTCTCGTCGATCAGCGAAGTGCCGAGCACGGACTTCAGGCTGCGCATCAGCCGGCCGTGCGTGCCCTCCACATAGGCGTCGATCGCGCGGCGTCCGATCAGCACGCTGCGGTCGCTGCCATAGAAGATCGCGCTCGGAATCGTGGTGTGGTCGGCTTCCAGCGCGCAGAGCACCGGAACCTGGTCGATCATGGTGCCGAGCGTCGTGTTCGACGTTCCAAAGTCAAGTCCGCACGCCGACATCACCGCTCCTGAAAAGGAACGTCCGTCTACACAGTTCGGCCGCGTCGATCTAGCATTATCTTTTGCCGCAATGCTGCGATCATCGCGTGATCAAATCGCGGGCATGCCGCGCGCGGCGTCGCGCCGTCCACAGCGGGCGGGACGACGCGGCGGCATGGCTTGAAGTCAGAACCGGCCTCGGTCCATAAGCGGCCCCTGGCAAACGACCCTCTCGAAGAAAGATTCGCCCGTGGCAAATATCAGTCGACAGATCGCGGAAGAGCTCGGCGTGCGCGAGCAGCAAGTGCAGGCCGCGGTCGACCTGCTCGACGGCGGCGCCACCGTGCCGTTCGTCGCGCGCTATCGCAAGGAAGCCACCGGCGCGCTCGACGACGCGCAATTGCGCACGCTTGAGGAACGGCTGAACTATCTGCGCGAATTGGAAGAACGCCGAAGTGCTATTCTCAATTCGGTGCGCGAACAGGGCAAGCTCGACGCGACGCTCGAAGCCGCGATCATGGCCGCCGACAGCAAGGGCCGGCTCGAAGATATCTATCTGCCGTTCAAGCCGAAGCGCCGCACCAAGGCCGAGATCGCCCGCGAGGCTGGCCTCGCGCCGCTCGCCGAGATGCTGCTGACGCAGCCGGACAATGATCCGCAGGCTGTTGCCGCGCCGTTCGTCGACGCCGACAAGCAGGTCGCCGATGTCGCAGCCGCGCTTGACGGCGCGCGCGCGATTCTGGTCGAGCGCTTCGCCGAAGACGCCGACCTGATCGGCTCGTTGCGCGAGCTGATGTGGTCGAACGGCGTGATGCTGTCGAAGCAGCGCGACAACAAGAAGGACGACGGCGCGAAATTCTCCGATTACTTCGATTTCTCCGAGCCGTTGCACAAATTGCCGTCGCACCGGATTCTGGCGATGTTCCGCGGCGAAAAGGAAGAAGTGCTCGACCTCTCGATCCAGCCCGAGGTGGTGCCCGCGGGGACCGCGCCGGCGCCGGTCGGCTCTTACGAACTACGCATCATGAATCGATTCGCGGTGAGCGATCGCGGCCGCCCCGGCGACCGCTGGCTGATCGACACCGTGCGCTGGGCCTGGCGCACCAAGATTCAGGTGCATCTCAACATCGACCTGCGGATGCGGCTGTGGACCGCCGCCGAGCAGGAAGCGGTGCGGGTGTTCGCCTCCAATCTGCGCGATCTGTTGCTGGCGGCGCCGGCCGGCGCGCGTACCACGATGGGGCTCGATCCGGGCTTCCGCACCGGCGTCAAGGTCGCGGTGGTCGACGCCACCGGCAAGGTGGTGGCTACCACGGCGATCTTCCCGCACGAGCCGCAGCGACGTTGGGACGAAGCCTTGGCGATCCTCGGCAAGCTCGCCCGCGAGCACCGCGTCGAACTGATCTCGATCGGCAACGGCACCGCCTCGCGCGAGACCGACAAGCTCGCCACCGAACTGGTGAAGCTCTTGCCGGAACTGAAAATGTCCAAGATCGTGGTGTCGGAAGCCGGCGCCTCGGTGTATTCGGCCTCCGCCTTTGCCTCGGAGGAATTGCCCGAGCTCGACGTCACGCTGCGCGGCGCGGTGTCGATCGCCCGCCGGCTGCAGGATCCGCTCGCTGAACTCGTCAAGATCGATCCGAAGTCGATCGGGGTGGGCCAATATCAGCACGACCTCGGCGAGGCGAAACTGTCGCGCTCGCTGGATGCCGTGGTGGAAGACTGCGTCAACGCGGTCGGCGTCGACGCCAACACCGCCTCGGCGCCGCTGCTGGCGCGCGTCTCGGGCATCGGTGCCGGATTGGCGCAATCCATCGTGCAGCATCGCGACGCCAACGGCCCGTTCGATTCGCGCAGCGCCTTGAAGAAGGTGCCGCGGCTCGGCCCGAAGGCGTTCGAGCAATGCGCGGGCTTCCTGCGCATTCAGAATGGCAAGGACCCGCTCGATGCGTCGGGCGTGCATCCGGAGGCCTATCCGGTGGTGCGCAAGATTCTCGAAGCCACCAAGAGCGACATCAAGGCGCTGATCGGCAACGCCGAGGCGCTGCGCCAGGTGCAGCCGAAGAACTTCGTCGACGAGCATTTCGGCCTGCCGACGGTGACCGACATTTTGCGCGAATTGGAAAAGCCCGGCCGCGATCCGCGTCCGGCGTTCAAGGCCGCGGTGTTCATGGAAGGCGTCGAGACCCTGAAGGACCTGAAGCCCGGCATGGTGCTGGAAGGTGCTGTCACCAACGTCGCGGCGTTCGGCGCCTTCGTCGACATCGGCGTGCACCAGGATGGTCTCGTCCACATCTCGGCAATGTCGCGCAGCTTCATCAAGGATCCGCGCGAGGTGGTGAAGCCCGGCGACATCGTCAAGGTCAAGGTGCTCGAGGTCGACGTCGCGCGCAAGCGCATCGCGCTCAGCCTGCGGCTCGACGACGAGGTCGGCGCCAAGGCCGACCGCGTCCAGGCGGCACCGCGCGGGCCCAGCCGCTCCACAGTGGCCGCCTATGCGCCGAAGAAACAGCAGCCGTCCACCGGCGGCGGCGCGTTCGCCGAAGCCTTTGCGCGCGCCAACGAGAAGGGCAAGCCCGACAAGCCGGGGCGGCGCTAACGGATCTGCGACTCGTCGCGAAACCAACGACAGGCAGGGCCGTATTTCTACGGGCTTCTGCCGGCGTCGTTTCGACAGGGCGCGTGTCGCTGTCACGCGAAACTGACGGAATGAGCGGCGCGGTGTTGTCGGCGCCTGACACTTGCGCGCGCGATCCTGTTAGTTAGCCTGCGGCTCGCTGTAAGGTGATACCAAAACGACGAAACCAGCAAAAGACTCGTTCCTGCTTGGGAACTGTTGCGGCCTTTGCGCCATTTGTGATCATTGGTTTTGTTCGGAGAGGATCGCAAGATGTCGGAGACAACAGCACTTCGTGAAGCCGGAGCGGCGAAGACCGGCCACACGGGACCCAACTTGGCTAATCCGCTGTCGGGTCTGCGCACCGACATCGTCAGCGTGGCGGGACGCATCGCCACATACGCCGCGGGTCCAGAGGGCGACGGCGACAGTGCCACGCCGCTGTTGCTGATCCACAGCATCAACGCCGCGGGCTCGGCGTTTGAAGTCAAGCCGCTGTATGATTTCTATGCCGGCAGACGGCGAGTGTACGCGCTCGATCTGCCCGGCTTCGGTCAGTCCGAGCGCAGCGATCACGACTACACCGCGCGCACCATGACCGACGCCATTCACGCCGCGGTCGAGAAGTTGCGCGACAGCCACGGCGGCGCGCCGGTCGACGCCTTGGCGTTGTCGTTGTCGTGCGAATTCCTCGCCCGGGCCGCGGTGGAAACGCCGGACGCGTTCCGCTCGCTGGGCTTCATCAGCCCGACCGGCTTCGAAGGCAAGGCCCGCGATGACGCCACGCACAGCACGCTGGGCAAGCGCTGGTTGCTCGACGGCTTGAAGGCGACCTCGTGGAAACGCGGGGTGTTCGGACTTCTTACGCTGCGCCCGGTGATGCGCAAGTTTCTGGAAAGCGCCTGGGGCTCGAAGAAGATCGACGAGCCGCTGCTCGACTACGACTACATCACCGCGCACCAGCCGGGCGCCGAACACGCCGCCTTCTACTTCGTCGCCGGCTACATGTTCAGCAAGGACATCCTGCGGATCTACCAGGCCTTGAAGGTCCCGGTGTGGATGTCGCACGGCACCAAGGGCAGCTTCACCGACTATCGCCACAAGAAGCGCGTCACCAACCGGCTGAACTGGACCATCGATATTTTCGAGACCGGGGCTTTCCCGCATTTCGAAGTACTGGGCCAGGTCACCGACGCCTACGACGCCTTCCTCGCCAAGCTCGGCCAGGTGTCACGACGCGTTGTCGTTCCATCCGCGATATGACGCAAATGTGAAGGCGAAGGTTACTATTTGCTCATCGGCAGCTACACCGATCGGCGTTGCTGCGAGTAACGTTGCGGACGGCGCAGTGCTAGAGAATCTTGGAATCGACTTGCATCAGGCGGAGTTTGCCAACCAGCAGACTCCATTGCAATGGGGTTCGGTGAACGGGAATGAGCTTAGCAAATCTACTGACCGGCGGAACGCGCTTCGACAAGCCGACGCATCCTCTGACACATCACGAGATCCTCGGCCTAATGGCGCCGTTCACAAGGCGCCAGCGCCACCTCGATCTCGCAGCCAGCGATCGATCGAATCGCCGGTTGGTGTTCAAGCCGATCACGCACAGCGGTGACGACGAAGCGGTGCTGACCGAAGCCTGCGAAACCCTGCTGCTCGAAAACCCACGCATCGGCAGCTTTCGTCTGACCCGAACCGTCACCTTGGCCTCCGGGCTGAAAGCCACGCTCACCACCGAGGGCGCCGACCCCGGCGATTTGCTGGCGCGGATCGAAACCGTGCCGCCGCAGCGGCAGTTTCGCTGCGGCGACGAGGGTGTGATCGCGCAGAGCTACCGGCTCGTTCCAGCCGATTCCGCGTGGTCGCGCGGCGAGCCGGATGTGCGCATGGAATTGACCCGCGGCGAGGCCGAGTTCGAGGGCCTGACGTTGATCCTGCACGCGCCTACCGTGAAGGGTTATCCCGCCGACATCGATCTGGTGCCGAAGTCCCCCGGCTGCGAATTGCCGGAGGATCTGCTGGCGGTGATCGGCTGGGCCTGGGGGCCGCTGCGCAAGACCCAGCTCGGATGGAACGGCAAGCTCAAGGTGCGCGGCAGCGAGCCGCATCTGAGCGAGAAGGTCGAGGCCAGGCTGCAGCGCACCGTCGCGCATCTCAGCAAGACGCTGGCGCATCCGCCCTGTGTGTTCCACGACACGCTGCGCCGGGCGCGCTGGGGTGTGACGCTGCGCCGCGCGCTCCCGCTGTTGTTCTTCGCCGCATTGATCGCCGGCGCCGCCGGGCTCACTTTTGTCGAGATCCCGAAGGACTCCATGGTCAACCTGCTGATCATGGGGGCGCCGCCGCTGTTGTTGTTCGCCGCCTTCGGCATGCGCGACACCCCACCGTTGGAAATCCCGCCGCTGCCGCGGCGCTCCAAGGCCGCGGCCTGGTTGCCGTCGCACCCCGCACCGGCGACCGCCGCAACGAACGCTCCGGCGACCTTGCCCGCGCCGCCGACCGCCCCTACCGCCCCGACCGCTGCAATGCCGTCGCCGAAGCCAAAGCCCACCGAACCGGAGGTCCTGCTCGATGCTCAGTAATCCGATGAACATTCCTCCGATCTCGATCGCCGGCGCCAAGGCGGCCTTAGTCGAGCAATACGGCGATCCCGTTCTGCGCCGCCGCGCCTCGATGCTGTGGGGCACCCGCGGGGTCGGAAAGTCGTCGATCGTGCGCCAGGTGGCGGAGCATTTCGGCATCCCGCTGGTCGATCTGCGGCTGACCACGATCGAACCGGTCGACATCCGCGGCGCAATCTATGCCGACGACACGCTCGCCAAGACGGTGTGGTTTCCGCCGGAATTCCTGCCCGCGCCGGATCAGCACGACGGCATCCTGTTTCTTGACGAATTGACCGCCGCCGACCAGCGGCTGCAGATCTCGGCCTATTCGCTGATCCTCGACCGCCGCGTCGGCAACTACCAACTGCCGGACGGCTGGCAGGTGGTCGCCGCCGGCAACGCCTCGTTCCACGGCGCGATCAGCCACGACATGGGCACCGCGCTCGCCGACCGCATGTTCCACTTCAACGTGCAGACCGTGATCGACGCCTTCCTGGCCCACGCGCTGGAGCGCAATTTCGCCCCCGAGGTGATGGCCTATCTGAAGATCCGCCCGGACAAGCTCGACGACACCCAGGCGCAGCTCGCCGGCGAGCACCTGATCGGCGCGTCCCCACGCGGCTGGGAGGATATTTCCAACGTGCTGAAGTCGAGCCTGTCCGACGCCACCAAGCGGATCTTCGTGCAGGGCCGCATCGGCGCCGCCAACGCGGCGGAGTTCTTCGGCGTGTTGCGCGAGATCCAGGCCGGCACCGACGTGATCCGGCTGTTGGCGGCGCGCCCCGGTCCGGAGACTGCGGCGCTGCTGCCGAAGAGCCTCGACGGGCTGTACGGCATGACCTACGGGCTGCTCGCCGCCTGCGTCGACGACCGCACGCTGGCCCGCGCGCTGGAAATCGTCGAGCAACTGCCCGACATCCGCGGCGTGCCGCTGCCGATCCGCGAGATCCAGACCCTGGCAATGGAGCTGTTGATGCAGCGCGCGCTGTCCAGCGGGCTCGAGGCCGCGATCCTGGAGAGCCCGTCCTATCATCGCTATGACGAGCACCGCCGCCGGGAAAGCCAGAATGCCTGACCTCAACGTGCTGTATCAGCACCGCGGCACCCGCGCGATCCAGCGCATGGTGGAGTTCGCGCCCTCCACCGGAGGGTTGGCGTTGTGGGTCAAGCATCAGGATCTGCCGGTCGACGCCGAGTCGCCGGCGGTGCTGACCGACGGCAACACGGTGTTCTACGGCGTCGAGTTCGAGGTGCTGCCGCTCTCCGATCAGGTCGGGCTGGTGGCGCATGAGGTGATGCACATCGCGCTGCGGCATCCGCAGCGTTTCCTCGATCTGCGTCGGCAGATCGGCGACGTCGACCTGCAACTGTTCAACATCTGCGCCGACGCCATCGTCAATTCGACGCTCGGGCACCTGACCTGGCTGCGGCTGCCGGCGTCCTCGGTGTTTCTCGATCAATTGCTCAGCCGGGTGTTGGCGCAGAAGCAGGACGTCGAAGCGGCGTTGCTGGAATGGGACGTCGAGAAGTTGTATCGGGCGATCGACGATCGCCAGGAACAGCAGCAAAATGGCCGCCAGCAGAAGCCCGGCAGCCGCAGCCAATCCGGCGGCGAGGCTTCCGAGGGCGGTGCAAAGGGCGACGGTGCGCCGAAAGACGATGGCGCCCAGGAGCGTCCGAGTTCGCGCCAGGACGGCCCGAAGTCCTCCAAGGTGCGCGAACTCGGCGGCCAGACCCAGCAGGATCTGGCGCCGAGCGAAGAGGCGCAGGGCGCGCCGGAGGCCGAGGCCGACGCGGCGCGGGAATGGAGCGAACGGATTTTGCGCGGCCACGCCGGCGACGGCGCGTTCTCGATGCTGCGCACCTTGATCGCCGACCTGCCGAAGACCCGCACACCGTGGGAGCAGATGCTGCGCACCCAATTGGCGCGGGCACTGGCGCGCAAGCCGGACATCTCCTGGTCGCGGCCGTCGCGCTCCTACATCGCCAATCAGGGCCGCGCCGGCCCGAACCGCCGGCTGCCGTTCGAGCCCGGCTTCAGCCCGACCAAGAACGTGCCGCGGCTGGCGGTGATCGTCGACGTTTCCGGCTCGATCGCCGACGAGCTGATGGAGCGATTCGCCCGCGAGATCGAGTCGATCAGCCGCAGGCTGGAGGCCGGCTCGATCCTGATCATCGGCGACGACAAGGTGCGTAGCGTGACGCTGTTCGAACCGGGCAAGATCAATCTGCGCGAGATCGGGTTTACCGGCGGCGGCGGCACCGATTTCACGCCTTTGCTCGAGGAGGCGGGAAAGCACCGCCCCGACATCGCCGTGGTGCTGACCGACCTCGAAGGCCCGGCGAATTTCAGGCCGCGCTTCCCGGTCATTTGGGCGGTGCCGGAAGCCCATACGGCGGCGGTGCAGCCGTTCGGGCGCAAGCTGACGCTGAGCTGAGAGCGCGACCGCGGGCGACCGCGGGCGGCGCGGCATCGCCAAGCCTATTCGGCAGCGACGGCTGTTAATTTGGCAAGTCCACCCTCTAATGGCAACATTGTTGCCGCATCAGGCCCTCCTTTGGTGGGATTGTTGCGTCTGTCCAGGCTTGATACCTCACCCGGAGATGCAACCTTCACAACATTGGATTTGCCATGCCGAGCCATGATTCCCGGGTGATGTCTGCCGCGCTTCGCTCCAAGATCATGTCCGCCGAAGACGCCGCAGCGCTGGTGAAGCACGGCGACAATGTCGGGATGAGCGGGTTTACCGGCTCCGGCTATCCCAAGGAGATCCCGCTGGCGCTGGCGCGGCATATCGAAGCCGCGCATGGCCGCGGCGAGCCGTTCCGCATCGGGGTGTGGACCGGCGCCTCCACCGCCCCCGAACTCGACGGCGCGCTGGCCAAGGTCGACGGCATCGAGCTGCGGCTGCCCTATCAGTCCGACCCGGTGACCCGCGAACGCATCAACGCCGGAACGATGGATTACATCGACATCCATCTCAGCCACGTCGCGCAGTTCGTCTGGTTCGGCTTCCTCGGCCATCTCGACGTCGCGGTGGTCGAAGTCGCCGGAATCCTGCCCGACGGCAGCCTGGTGCCGACCACCTCGGTCGGCAACAACAAGACTTGGCTGGATCGCGCCGACCGCATCATCCTCGAGGTCAATTCCTGGCACAATCCGGCGCTACAGGGCATGCACGACATCTATTACGGCACTCAACTGCCGCCCTACCGGCAGCCGATCCCGATCGTGACGCCGGGCGACCGCATCGGCGAAACCACCTTCCGCTGCGATACCAGCAAGGTGATCGCGGTGGTCGAAACCCACGCGCCGGATCGCAACAACACCTTCTCGCCGCCCGACCAAACCTCGCAGGCGATCGCCGGGCATATCCTGGATTTCCTCGGTCACGAGGTGCGCCGTGGCCGGCTGCCGCCGGAACTGCTGCCGCTGCAATCCGGCGTCGGCAACGTCGCCAATGCGGTGATGGCCGGGCTGGAGAGCGGCCCGTTCGAGCAGCTCACCGCCTATACCGAGGTGCTGCAGGACGGCATGCTCGACCTGATCCGCTCCGGCAAGATGACCTTCGCCTCCGCCACCGCGCTGTCGTTCAGCGCCGAAAAGGCCGAGATCTTCAATCGCGACACCGCCCAGCACAAAAACCGCGTGGTGCTGCGGCCGCAGGAGATCTCCAACCATCCGGAGGTGATTCGACGGCTCGGGGTGATCTCGATGAACGGCATGATCGAGGCCGACATCTACGGCAACGTCAATTCCACCCATATCCGCGGCAGCCGGATCATGAACGGCATCGGCGGCTCCGGCGACTTCGCCCGCAACGCCTATCTGTCGATCTTCATGACGCCGTCGACCGCCAAGAACGGCACGCTGTCGTCGATCGTGCCGATGGTCACCCATGTCGACCACACCGAGCACGACGTCCAGGTGCTGGTCACCGAGCAGGGCCTGGCCGATCTGCGCGGCCTGGCGCCGCGGCAACGCGCCAAGGTGATCATCGAAAACACCGCGCATCCGAGCTTCAAGCCGGTGCTGCAGGATTATTTCGACCGGGCGCGCCGCGGCTCCGCCGCCCAGCACACCCCGCATCTGCTCGACGAGGCGTTGCGCGCGATCCATCCGGTGAGCTGACCGCGGATCGCCGCGCGCGACGATTCGCGGCCAGACTTTGGGCGTCATTACGGTTATGCTGGAGCGATCCGCCGCATTCTGCGTGATCGGCCAGCAAGGACGCCGTCGATGAGCGACCCAACACCAAAGCCGCAGGCCGAGCAGCCGCGCGTCGAGCCGGAGATCATTCCGCCCGGCGCCGGCTACGATCCGGCGCGCAACCGCAACTTTTTCCACGAGAGCTTCAGCGAGCGGATCTACGTCACCAAGATCGGCCCGCTCGGCATGATCGGGCTGGTGCTGACGATCGGCGTGGTGTTCGCGGTGATCCTGGTGCTGCTGCTCGGCGCCTTCCTGCTGTGGATCCCGATCGTCGGGCTGTTGGTCGCGTTCGGCCTGGTCGCCGGCATCCTGCGGCCCTATCTGCGGCGACGCGGGTAGCGGTCCGCAATCCGTAGGGTGGGTTAGGCGCTCTTGCGCCGTAACCCACCGCTCCGCATCGTGCGCATGATGGTGGGTTACGGCGCTACGCGCCTAACCCACCCTACGAGCTTACTTCTTCGCGCCGAACGCCTGCAACGCCGCAGCCAGCTCCGGATGCGTCTTGGCATGGTCGGCGACCGCAATGCCTGACGCGATGGCGTCCCAGGCCTGGCGGATCGAGGCGGCGCCGGCCGCCGGCCCCATCGGATGGCCGAACACGCCGCGGCCCGGCACGAAGCCGAAATCGGTGCTGCCGACCTTGCGATAGACGCCTTCCAGCGTCGCCGCCGAATCGCTGCCGCCGGGCACCGGCAGGCATGGCTTGATCGGTCCCATCGGCTCCAGACAGGCGCGCACGCAATCAAGGACTTCGTGCTCCGGCGTCATCATCCGCGGCCCGAAGCCCGGCATGATCACCACGTCGAATCCGGCCAAGCGCTGCAGCCTGGTGAACACCCGGGAATGGATGCCGTAGGCGGCGAGACGGCTGAACGCCGCGATGAACGGAAAATGCGCGATCAGCGGCACGGTGGCGTGTTTGCGCAGCATCCGCACCGCGGACAGCCCGACCGGCATGGCGTTGACTAGCAGCGCATTGGCGCCGTTCGCCACCGCGAGATCGTGCAGCGGAACGAGCCGATCGACCTCGTCGGTGATATTGGCGAGATAGATCTTTGGCACGCCGGTCTCGCGCTCGGCGCGAAGTCTCGCCTCGCCGAGTGCGGCGGCGCGCTCGCTGAGCGGGCACCAGTCGACGTCGGCCAGCATCTCGTCGTCCTTGGCGATGTCGAGCCCGCCTTTCCAGCTCTGGTAGCCGAGCTCGGCGAAGGGGGCTGCCGGCAAGCCGATATTCGGCTTGATGACGCCGAAGAAGATCGGCCGCTCGAACGCCTGCAGTCGATCGCGCAAACCCTGCACGCCGAATTGCGGGCCCTGGAACGCGGCGAGGTAGCCATCCGGAAAGCGGATGTCCTCGAGCCGGATCAGCGGAATCCCAGGCGAGAAGAACACCCCCTCGCCGCACACCGCCGACAACAGGTTCGGCAGCTTGGGGCCGAAATTGCCGTGCGGATGCGCGATGGTGACGCGCACCGCATGCACCGGGCCGGTCGCGGCGCATTCCACCGCGATGCTGAAGCCGGAGGGCCGCGGCATGGCCTCGAGCGACAGCACCTTGGCGGCGAAGCGCGGCCGAAAATCCTCGTCGACGCCGACCCTGCGCCACTGCGCGGTGGATTGCTCGCTGCACAGATGCGCCGCGGCCTCGCGCGGATCGCCGGCGCATTCGAAAGTGAAATCGAGTTCGATGTAGTCGTCGAGGTTGAGGTCGCCGCGTTCGGCGTAGAAGCCCGCGATATCGTCCGGGGTCATGCGTTAGTCCGTTCCGAGCAGTTGCAGTTCGATGCCGCGGGTTTCGCGCGGGCCGTCGAGCTCGACGAAGAAGATCGATTGCCAGCCGCCCAGCACCGGCGCGCCGGCGGCAACCGGGATGGTTTCCGAGGAGTTCATGAACAGGCCGAGCAGATGCGAATGCGCGTTGTCGCGGCCGTCGATCGGATCGAGATTGTGCAGATAGTCGCCGTCGCGCGGCACCAGCCGCTTCAGGTAGGTGATCATGTCGCGCTCGAGCTGGGCCTCGCGCTCGTTGACGTTGATCCGCGCGGTGGTGTGCAGCGAACTCACCGTCACGAGGCCGTCCTGGATGCCGGTCGAGGCGACCCAGTCGCGGACTTGGCCGGTGACGTCGATGATCTGGATCGGCGCGGTGGTTTCGAGCTCAATCCGATGTCGCAGGATTTTCATGAGATCACCCCGGAGGCGCGAGGCCATCCCGGCCCGCCGCGCGGGTCTATCCGCCTGTTTCCCGAAAAAATCAACCGTTGCGGGCAGGGGCGGCGCCGGGTTGCCGCGGATCGCACTGCGCGGGCTCGACCTGGTTAATTTCGACTGCCGTCAGGCAAGGCAACCGAGCCGCGCTCGGCATTCAGGGTGTCGAACAGCCCGGCGAAGATCAGCGTGCCGGCGGCGCTCTTGTCGGTGCCGGCCTGCCTGAGAAACTCCGTGACCAGCTTCTCCGCCTCCTCGAGCGGGGTGCGGCGCGCCGAAGGCCGCGCCACCAGCGCGCTGATCTGGGCGTCGTCCTTGCATTTGGCGCCGGCTTCGTCGAGCGGCGGTCCGGCCCACACCGCGCTCAGCGAAATCTCCGGCACCTTGGCCTGCACGCAGGGCCAATCCGGATAGCGCGGATCGACGGCGTGGGCCGCGTCGATCGCGCCGACCAGCATCATCCCGGCAGCGGCTAATCGCGAAAACAGTCTCACGTATCGCCTCCTGCGGCGCCGCGGTGGCCGAGGCCACGCGACGGATTATACGCCAGCATCGCGCCGATCAGGAACGCCGCGGTAGAGCCGCCGACCACCGCCAGCGACAGCCAGTTGATCTGGCCATACAACGCAAAGCGGATCAGCTCGATGGCGTGGGTGAACGGGTTGAACTGACACAGATAGTAAAGCGCCGGGCTGCCTTGCAGCACCCGCCACAGCGGGTAGAGCGCCGACGACGCAAAGAACATCGGAAAGATCACGAAGTTCATCACGCCGGCGAAACTCTCCAATTGCTTGATGCCGGAGGAAATCAGCATGCCGAGCGCGCCCAGCATCAGCCCGCTCAGCGCCAGCGCCGGCAGCACGGTGAGATAGCCGATGTGCGGCGGTTCGATGTCCCAGAACCAGGCAATCAGAAGGAACGCATAGACCTGCAGGATCGACACCGCGGTGCCGGCAAGAAGCTTGCAGCTGAGCAAGTACCAGCGCGGCAGCGGACTGACCAAGAGCGTGCGCATATTGCCCATCTCGCGGTCGTAGACCATCGAGAGCGACGACTGCATGCCGTTGAACAGCTGGATCATCGCCATCAATCCGGGCGTGATGTAGACTTCATAGAGGATGTAGGTCTCGTAGGGCGGGATGATGGAAATCCCCAGCACCTGGCGAAAGCCGGCGGCGAAGATGAACAGCCACACCAAAGGCCGCACCAGCGCCGAGACGAAGCGCTCGCGCTGATGCAGAAAGCGCAAGCCCTCGCGCCAGACGATGCCGTTGAGGCAGATCAGATACTGCGCCGGTGAAAATCCGCTCGGGCGTTCGAGCGTCGGCGCAGTCATAACCCGCCTCCCAGATGGTCGGCGCCGGTGAGCTGCCGGAACGCGGCGTGCAGATCGGCGGTGCCGGTCTCGGTTGCGATCCGCGCGATGGCGCCGCGCGCCAGCACCTGGCCGTGGTGCAGGATCACCAGATCGTCGGAAGCTTCGATCTCGTCGAACAGATGCGTGGTCCATAATACGCTCACGCCGTCGTCGATCACCAGCCGGCGGACGTGGCCGATGAGGTCGGCGCGCGCCTTGACGTCGAGCCCGACGGTGGCTTCATCGAGCAGCAACAGCCGCGGCCGGTGCAGCAAGGCGCGGGCAATCTCCAGCCGCCGCATCTGGCCGCCGGAGAGATCGCGCACCTTGCTGCCGGCGCGATCGGCGAGGCCGATCCGCGTCAGCAGCGCGTCGGCGCGACTGCGCGCCTCGCCGCGGCCGATGCCGTGCAGCGCGGCGTGATATTGCAGGTTCTGCATCACCGACAGATCGAGATCGAGCGTGCGCGGCTGGAACACCACGCCAATCTGCCGCAGCGCTTCTCCAGGCGCGCTGGTGATGTCGTCGCCAAAAATGCTGATCCGTCCCGCCTGCAGTCCGAACAGCCGGGTGATCAGCGCCACCAACGTCGACTTGCCGGCGCCGTTGAGGCCGAGCAGCGCGGTGAAACTCGCCGGCTGCACGGCGAACGACACATCGTGCAATGCGCGGCGGGCGCCATAACTGTAGGAGACGCCCTCTATCGATAAGGCCGCGACCGCGGCGGAGCTGCGCGGCGCAGCGGCGCTGTCGATTCCGGCCCTGGGCAGCTCCGCCACCGTCATTTCGGCGCGACGGTGATGCCCCAGGGCAATTCACCGACCTGGATGGTTTTGAAGACCTTTTGCGCGGCGACGTCGATCAGCTCGATGGTGTCGTCATCGCCGACCGCGACCAGCACGAATTTGCCGTCGCGGGTGAATTCGATGCCGCGCGGCCGCTGCCCGACCTTGATGGTGGCGGTCACTGACCAAATATTGGTGTCGATCACCGAGACGGTGTTGCTCTCTTCGTTGGAGATATAGGCGATGGAAGCCGCGGCGGGCGTCGCGGCAATGAGCGAGAGCAGGGCGGCTGCGACGATGACTCCGCGAGTCATTGCGCGTCCGGCTTCGATCCGATGACCGCCTTCGGCAATGCAATCGTGCCCCGGACGCAGCGCAGCGCGTCGCTCTTGCGGCGTGGTGCGCTGCAGAGCCGGGGCTGTTACGGACCGCAGCGCTTGGAACGGTCCCGGGTCTGCGGAGCAGCGCTTCGCGCTGCGCCGCGCCCGGGACACGAGCTTCGAATTGCGCGACCCGTTTCTCATCGCCAGCCCGTCCTTACTGCAGCTTGCATTTGGTTTCCGGGCGATCGACGCCCAGCGTGTGGCCAGCGCACAGAGCAGCAGCGCCGCGGCCATCGCTCGGATCATGACGTCTCCCTGCTGGGCCGCTTCGTTTGGAACCGTTGAGCGACCTTGTAGCTTGAAGGATGGCGGAACCGGGCGACGTTGCAAGTAACAATTTGCCCACGGGCCGAATACGGATCTCGCTGATGCGAAACGCTGGCTGGCTCGGCGGGATGTTGTTGCTGGGTCCGCGCGGTCAGCTTCCTGCTGCGCAACCGGCTGCTGGCGCCGGACTACGTCGCCCGCAGCCGCAATAGCCGCGGGCGACGTCGCGCTCAGTCCCAGCCCTCGCCCTGGAAGCCCGGATTGGCGTAGACGATGCCGCCGTCGACCGCGAGCGTGGCGCCGACCACGTAGTCGCCGGCGCGCGAGGCGAGATAGATCGCCGCCCCCGCCATGTCCTCGTCGCTGCCGATGCGCCCCGCCGGCACCCGCGCCGCCACCGCGTCGGCGTTGTCGCGCGCCGCCTTGTTCATGTCGGAGGAAAACGGCCCCGGCGCGATCGCGGTGACCACGACGTGGTCCTTGATCAGGCGCACCGCCATCCGCCGCGTCAGATGGATCAGCCCGGCCTTGCTGGCGGCGTAGGGATAGGTCTCCAGCGGGTTGACGAAGATGCCGTCGATCGAGGCGATGTTGATCACCTTGCCGGGCCGCTCGCGGCTGGCGGCGGCGCGCAGCGGCGCGTGCAGCGCCTTGGTGAGAAAGAACGGCGTCTTCAGGTTGAGGTCGACCACCTTGTCCCAGCCGCTTTCCGGAAACTCGTCGAAATCGGCGCCCCAGGCCGCGCCGGCGTTGTTGACCAGGATGTCGAGCCTCGGCTCGCGCTTGGCGATTTCGGCGGCCAACAGCGCGATGCCGGCCAGGGTGGAAATGTCGATCGGCAGCGCGATGCACTCGCCTTGATATTGCGCGGTGAGTTCTTGCGCGGTGGCCTCGCAGGGTGCGGCCTTGCGCGCGGTGATATAGACGCGCGCCGCACCCTGAGCGAGAAAGCCGGCGGCGATCATCTTGCCGATGCCGCGCGAACCGCCGGTGATCAGCGCCACCCGGCCCTGCAACGAAAACAGATCCTTGAACATGCACCCTCCGTTATTTTTCCGGAGGTTTGCGGGCACGCGGCGCCGCTGTCAAGCAACGGCTAAGGACCGGGCGGTGCGGCGCAGCGATCGCCGGTTACTTGGCGTAGAGATTGGCATAGGTCTCGCGCAGCAGGTTCTTCTGCACTTTGCCCATGGTGTTGCGCGGCAGCTCGTCGACGAACATCACCCGCTTCGGCATCTTGAATTTGGCGATCTGTCCCTCGAGCGCGCCGAGCACCGTCGCCTCGCTGCAATCGGCGCCCTGCTCGCGCACCACAATCGCGGTGACGCCCTCGCCGAGATCGGCATGCGGCACGCCGATCACCGCGGATTCCAGCACGCCCGGCAGCGCGTCGATCTCGCTTTCGACTTCTTTCGGATAGACGTTGAAGCCGCCGGTGATCACCAGATCCTTGCCGCGACCGAGGATGGAGACGTAGCCGTTGTCGTCGATCGTGCCGAGATCGCCGGTGATGAAGTAGCCGTCGTGACGGAATTCGGCGTTGGTCTTTTCCGGCAGCCGCCAATAGCCCTTGAACACGTTGGGGCCTTTGACCTCGATCATGCCGATCTCGCCGCGCGGCAGCTCGACACCGCTGACCGCGTCGACCACCCGCGCATCGACGCCGGGCAGCGCCGGGCCGACCGAGCCCGGCAGCCGGACGCCCTCATAGGGGTTGGACGTATTCATGTTGGTCTCGGTCATGCCGTAGCGCTCCAGCACGGCGTGGCCGGTGCGCGCCGCCCATTCGCGATGGGTGTCGGCGAGGAGAGGCGCCGAGCCGGAGATGAACAGCCGCATGTGGCCGGTCGCCTCCCGGGTCAGTCGCTCGCTCCGCAACATCCGGGTATAGAAGGTCGGCACCCCCATCAGCACGGTGGCGCGCGCCATCAAGGTGATGATCCGCTCCGGATCGAGCTTCGGCAGGAAGATCATCGATGCGCGGGCGAACAGCGTGACGTTGCTGGCCACGAACAGCCCGTGGGTGTGATAGATCGGCAGCGCGTGGATCAGCACGTCCTTGTCGGTGAAGTGCCAATAATCCACCAGCGTTTTCGAATTCGAGGCCAGATTGTCGTGCGTCAGCATCGCGCCCTTGGAGCGCCCGGTCGTTCCTGAAGTGTAGAGGATCGCCGCGAGATCACCGCCGGCGCGCTTGACGGTCTCGAACGCCGGCGCGGCGGCGGCCGATGCCTCGGTCAGCGAGCCTTCGCCGTCGGCGCCGAGCGTCTCCACCGCCGCGCCGACCTTGGCGGCGATCGCCGCGATGCCATCCCGCTTCGCCGGATCGCACACCACCAGCGACGGCTCGGCGTCGGTGATGAAATAATCCAGTTCGTTGAGCGTGTACGCGGTATTGAGCGGCAGATAGACCGCGCCGATGCGCACGGTGGCGAGATACAGCACCAGCGCTGCCACGGACTTTTCGGTTTGCGCCGCGACGCGGTCTTCGATCTTGACGCCGCGCGCGACCAGCACGTTGGCCACCCGCCCGGCGCGGCTCATCAGATCGCCATAGCTGATCCGGCCGCCATCCTCGGTCTCGATCGCGAGCCTTGCCGGATCCTCGAGGCCGTCGAACAGTTGGGCGAACAGATTAGCGTTCATGAAGTGGTCCTGGCAGGATCGAGTATCTGGGCGGGCACTCTTCGCAGGGTGATAGCAAGAACGCGCGCGGCAAGGCAAGCTGGTGCGGCCCATCCTTCGAGACGTCCGGCTTCGTCCTACGGACTTCGCCGGCCTCCTCAGGATGACGCCGGGGGGTGGCGATGTCGCAAGTGCGATCATGTCTTCTTCGCGAGTCACGACGCCATCGGCTGCGTCAATCGCAGCCGTCATCCTGAGGTGGTACCCGAGCAACCCGAGGGCCTCGAAGGATGCGGCAGCGAGTTCCGCGCCCCGACCGCCACGTGACACCGCGCGATTAGTTTCAGCCTGCGACAAAAAAATACTTTCTGAAACTGACCCAAACCGCACGCGTAACTCCGCCGACGACGACGTAAAATTCTCGCGTAGCAGCGGCGTCGTCGTGCTGTGCATTCCATCGCGTCCGCGGAACTCCGCGGCATTCAAAACCAAACGGGAGAAACACATGTCCAAGCGCATTGCCTTGCTGTCCGCCGCCGCCTTTGGCGCGCTCGCACTCAGCGCCAGCGTCATCGCGCCCGCCAGCGCCGAAGACAAGAAGATGATGAAGAGCGAAATGAGCGGCGAGAAGACCGTGATGGTCGGCGGCGCCGCCATGTTCCCCTCGAAGAACATCGTCCAGAACGCGGTCAATTCCAAGGATCACACCACGCTGGTCGCCGCGGTGAAGGCCGCCGGCCTGGTCGAGACGTTGGAAAGCAAGGGACCGTTCACCGTGTTCGCGCCGACCAACGCGGCGTTCGCCAAGCTTCCCGCCGGCACCGTGGACAATCTGATCAAGCCGGCGAACAAGGCGACGCTGAGCAAGATCCTGACCTATCACGTGGTACCCGGGAAGCTGGAAGCCGCCGATCTCACCGACGGCAAGAAGCTGACCACGGTGGAAGGCGAAACCCTGACGGTGAAGGCCGCCGGCGGCAAGGTGATGCTGACCGACGCCAAGGGCGGAACCTCGACGGTGACGATCGCCAACGTCAACCAGTCGAACGGCGTGATCCACGTCGTCGACACCGTGCTGATGCCCGCGTCGTAACCTCGCGCAAGTCCCACCGCATCCTGTCGTCGTCCCCCGCAGGATGCGGTGCGCGCGCCCGGAAATGGCTGCGCAGCGAGCCGGGGCAACCCGGCTCGCTTTTTCGTGATTGCGCCACCATGGCATTGCGAAACCAATGGTGTAAGCCGCAGTAACGAACCGCGGGCGAGGTCCGTAGAGACGATATGAACCCGTCATGAACCCGTCGGGATGGAACGAGACGATGTCGAGCATCACGGTCAGCGACGATCAGGCGACGCGCCGCGCCGGCAAGGCGATCCAGCCGGCCTGGGTGCGGCTGCTGCACTGGATCAACGCCGCGGCGGTGATCATGATGATCATGTCGGGCTGGCAGATCTACAACGCCTCGCCGCTGTTCGATTTCACCTTTTCGCGCAGCATCACGCTGGGCGGCTGGCTCGGCGGCGCGCTGCAGTGGCATTTTGCCGCGATGTGGCTGCTGATGGTCAACGGCCTGGTCTATCTGGCGCTCGGCGTCGCCACCGGACGCTTCCGCGACAAATTGCTGCCGATCACCCCCTCCGGCGTGTTGACCGACACCAAGGCGGCGCTAACCGGACGATTGTCGCACGCCGACCTCACCACCTACAATTATGTGCAGCGGTTGCTCTACCTCGGCATCATCGCGGTCGGCATCGTCATCGTGCTGTCCGGGCTTTCGATTTGGAAGCCGGTGCAGCTGCAATGGCTGACCGCGCTGTTCGGCGGCTACGACGTCGCGCGCTACGTGCACTTCGCCGCGATGGCGGCGATCTGCGGGTTTCTGGTCATCCACGTCGCGCTGTCGTTGCTGGTGCCGAAAGCGCTGCGCGCGATGATCATCGGACGGTGAGGAGATCGAGTGATGCGCCGCTTCAAATCCCTGCTGATCCCCGGCGTCGACAAGAAGCTCTTGGTGCGCGATGCCGCCAAATTGCTGCCGGAACCGTCGCGGCGGCGCTTCATCGCCGGCGGCGCCAGCCTCGGCGCGCTGACGCTGCTGACCGGATGCGACGTCTCGGATTCGTTCTCAGCGGAATCGATGCTGACGCAGATCTCGAAGTTCAACGACGCGGTGCAGGCGAAAATCTTCAATCCCAACGTGCTGGCGCCGACCTATGGCGAACAGGACATCAAGCGGCCGTTCCCGTTCAACGCGTTCTACAGCGAGGACGAAGCGCCAAAGATCGACGGTCAGACCTGGCAGCTCGAGGTCTCCGGCCTGGTCGACAACAAGAAATCCTGGACCCTGGCGGAGCTGCATCAGCTGCCGGAAGTCAAGCAGATCACCCGCCACATTTGTGTGGAGGGTTGGAGTGCGATCGGCTCGTGGTCCGGCACGCCTTTGCGCGATTTCCTCAAATTGGTCGGCGCCGACAGCCACGCGAAATGGGTGCATTTCCGCTGCGCGGAAGATTACGCGAGCTCGCTCGACATGCCGACCGCGCTGCATCCGCAAACCCAGATGACCTTCAAGTTCGACGACAAGATCTTGCCGCGGGCCTATGGCTATCCGATGAAGATCCGGGTGCCGACCAAGCTCGGCTTCAAGAACCCGAAATACGTGGTCGCGATGGAGGTCACCAACGACTACAAGGGCGGCTATTGGGAAGACCAGGGCTACAATGATTTCAGCGGCAGCTGAGCGGCGCTTGGTCGCAGCGCCCGTCGCGCCTCGGCGGCGTTGCGGGCGACGCGGCTCGTGCCCCGGAATGACAGCCAAATTGGCTAAAGCGCATCAACCCACTTCGTTCGGTTTTCCCGCTCACCCCACCGGCCGCTGAAACGCCGCCAGCACGGCGCCCAGTGCCAGCGCCGCGGCGGAGACGTTGAGCGCGGAGCTGAGGCTGCCCATCGCGTCGGTGATGGCGCCGGTGGCGATCGGGCCGATGGTCTGGCCGATCCCGAACACGATGGTCATCGCCGCGATCGCGCTCGGCCACGCTTCGGGCGGATAGTTGAAGCGCACGAACGCCGTAGTGGTGGTGACCACCGCGAAGAACGCCACCCCGAACACCGCGGCCGACACCGCCAGCATCCAGGGCGACGGCGACAGCAGCGGCAGCGCCGCGCCGAGCGCGTTGACGCCGAGGATGATCGCCGTGGTGACGCCGCTCTTGCCGCGCGCGATCAGCCGCCGCCACACCCAGGGCGAGGCGAACGCGCCGGCGCCGATCAGGCACCAGAACCCGCTCTGCGCCAGCGCGCCGCCGCCGGCGTCGCGCACATAGGCGATCATGAAGGTCATGTAGGCGATGTAGCCGGCGCCGAACAGAAAGTAGCTGATCAGATAGATCGCCACCGGGCGGATCGTGAATGGCGCCGGCTTGGCCGCGGACAGCGCCGCGCGCGCCTCGATCGGCCGCAGCACCAGCGGCAAGGTCAGCGCTCCCGCCAGCAGCGCCAGCACCAGCCAGACCGCCCACCACGATCCCGGCCCGAGCCGATCGAGCAGCAACGGCGCCAGCAGCCCCGACAGCAGGATGCCGAGCCCGGGGCCGGCATAGAACAGGCTGAGCAGGAAACTCGAGCGCGAAGGCTCGGTCTGCGCCAGCGTCGCCGCCAGCGCGCCGCCGGCGACGAAGGAGACCGCGGCCCCCAGTCCCGCCACCAGCCGCGCCAGTCCGAGCAGCGCGAAATTGCCCGACAGCCCGCACAATACCAGCGAGGCGACGCAGGCCAGCGTGCCGGCCTGCACCACCCGGAACAGGCCGAACCGCTTGACCAGGGAGGCGGCCACCAGCGCGCCGCCGAGATAGCCCGCGGCATTGACGGTGTTCATGAATCCCGCGGCGGAATACGACCAGCCGAGCGCGTCGCGCATGTCGGGCAGCACCAGCGAATAGGCGAAACGACCGATGCCGAGGCTGATGGTCGGCGACAGCGCCAGCATCAGGATGAGCTGGGCGGGGCGCGGCTGGGCCGTGGTGCGATCGATCAGGGTCAAGCGTTTCTCCGTCGCCTTCCCTGCATTCTTGCCGGGTTCGGCGCGGCGGTGCAACGCCGGCGGCCGGAACGGTGTCTTGCCAATCGCGCAACGCCGTTTTAGCACTCCGCCGCATCCATTCACTCGTCGTGCCCGGCCGCGCCGGGCATCCGCGCCTTCCTCATCACGAGCGGGCCACCGTGGATGGCCGGGACGGACCCGGCCATGACGCATCTCGAGGAATTGACCATGGCGACCCACAAACTGCTGCTTCTTCCCGGCGACGGCATCGGCACCGAAGTGATGGCGGAGGTGAAGCGGCTGATCGATTGGCTCAACGCCCAGGGCATCGCGCATTTCGAAACCGAAGACGGGCTGGTCGGCGGCGCCGCTTACGACGCCGACAAGGTGGCGATCACCGACGCCACCATGGCCAAGGCGCAGGCCTCCGACGCGGTGATCTTCGGCGCGGTCGGCGGCGCGAAATGGGACGGCGTGCCCTATGAGGCGCGCCCGGAAGCCGGCCTGCTGCGGCTGCGCAAAGACCTCGGGCTGTTCGCCAATCTGCGCCCCGCGGTATGCTACCCGGCGCTGGCGGATTCTTCGAGCCTGAAGCGCGAGGTGGTCGAAGGCCTCGACATCATGATCGTGCGCGAACTCACCGGTGGGGTGTATTTCGGCGAGCCGAAGACCATCACCGACCTCGGCAACGGCCAGAAGCGCGCCATCGATACGCAAGTCTACGACAGCTACGAGATTGACCGCATCGCTCGTGTTGCGTTCGACCTTGCGCGCAAGCGCCGCAACAAGGTGACGTCGATGGAAAAGCGCAACGTCATGAAGTCCGGGGTGTTGTGGAACGAGGTGGTCACCCGAGTGCACGCCGAGGACTACAAGGACGTGCAGCTCGAGCATCAGCTGGCGGATTCCGGCGGCATGAACCTGGTGAAATGGCCGAAGCAGTTCGACGTCATCGTCACCGACAACCTGTTCGGCGACATCCTCAGCGACATCGCCGCGATGCTGACCGGCTCGCTCGGCATGCTGCCGTCGGCCTCGCTCGGCGCGGTCGACGCCAACACCGGCAAGCGCAAGTCGATGTACGAGCCGGTGCACGGCTCGGCCCCCGACATCGCCGGCAAGGGCTTGGCCAATCCGGTGGCGATGCTGGCGTCGTTCGGCATGGCGCTGCGCTATTCGCTCGACATGGGCGAATTGGCCGACAAGCTCGACGCCGCGATCGCAGCGGTGTTGGCCAAGGGCCTGCGCACCGCCGACATCAAGTCGGAAGGCTCAACGGTGATCTCGACCTCGCAGATGGGCGAAGCGATCCTGAAAGAAATGCAGGCGCTGCACGCCTAAGCGCGGCTCCACGCAGTCGACGTCATCCTGAGGAGCCCGGCGAAGTCCGAAGGACGAAGCCGGGCGTCTCGAAGGATGGCCGCGCGGGGAGCGCATCAATCCGGAGCCGCATCCTTCGAGGCCCTCGCGTTGCTCGGGCACCTCAGGATGACGGCGCAGGGGTTGATGCAATCGCCGCTTTCAACGCCAGCCCGTTAGGATGGCGGCATCCACGAACCAACAAAAATGCCCGGCGCGAGCCGGGCATTTTCGTATGGCCTTGATGTCTCGCGCCAGCGGCAGCGAATCAGTACAGCGGGAAGCGTTCCGGATAGCCGCCGAGATCGGACGCCGGGTTGAGCGGCTGGCGGTCCAGCGGGCGGTTGAGATTCTCCATGCCGAAGGAACGGCCGGGCGGGTAGGCATAATCGGTGAACTTGCGCTCGCCCGGCAGCACTTCGGTGCCGGCGTCGAGCCATGACCGCTTGGTGACGTAAATGCGGGTCCGCGGCCCGGCCTGATAGGACGAATTCGGTCCGCGCGGCCCGTAGGCGGTGCTGGAGCGATCATAATACTTCCGCTTCGCCGCATTGGCGTCGGAGCTGTTGAAGCCGATTGCGATAACGGCGACCGCCGCGAGCAGCACCGTGAGTTTCCTCGCGGCAGAGAATTTCAAGGTCATCATGTCCTCATGGCAGTCAGGCAGGTAGGGCATCGTCCGATTCAATCGCATTTTAGCTGCCGGGAGCGTCGCGCCACAAGCTCATTCGGGCCACACCGCCGGACAATAATGCCTGCTGACGCAAAATGTTGCACGCCGAGTAAGCTCCGCAACGGCCACGCTCGCCTCAAAGACTGCCGCGCAGCCGCGGGTTCTGCGCCCCCATCACCCAATCGGCCGTCGGGCCGGCCTGCGCCGCGCAGCCGGAGCGGCGCAATTCCGCGTGGGCGAACAGCTCGGCAAGCTTGGGATCGTTGCCGGCGCTGAGCAGCACCAGCCGGTCGAGCATGCAGGAAATCGCCGCGCGGCGCGCAGGCAGCGTTTCGCCCTGGCACGCCCAACCGGAGATCCGCAGGCTGGGTCGATCGAGCTTCTTCAGAAAACCGAGACAAGCGCGGGGCAGCCCTGCGTCAGCGCCACCGAGCGAAAACAGCCTCACCGCGCCGAATTTGCTGTCGATCAGGCCGGCGGCCTCGATCGCCCGCACCCCGTCCGGGTCGATCCGCGCGGCGATCTCGGCGGCCGGCGGCAGCGCCTGGCTGGGCTCGCCGCCGGGCCGATAGATTTCCAGCTCGGCGATCGGCGCCTCGCCCGGCGCGGCCCAGCGCAGGATATCTTTGCGGCCGCCATCGGGATGCCGAAGGACTTCATAACTCTCTATTTTACCCGGTGAATCGAACTGGCTGAGGGCGAATGCCGGCGCTGATCGCGGGGCGCTGACAAAGCCGGGCTTGGCCGTCTGATCGGGGTCGGCGGCGTCGCGCATCGCCTCGGCGAACGGCTGGACGGCGTACAGCCCGACCGCGGCGACGAACGCCAGCGCGCCGAAATAGGCCAGCACCCGCACCAGGACGTCGCGGCATTCGCCGGCACAGCTTCGCAGGGCCGGGTGGATCCGGGGCGGCTCCCGGTCAGCGCGGACGGCCGAAATCGTTCGCATCGAGGGGCTCTGGTAGGCTAGTAGGAGGGGCTTTATTGTGTCGGAGGCGTTTCTCGCATAGAAGCGCTGCCGCTTCCCTTCCGCTGCTGGCGGCGGCGAAGCCTTTTTCTTCGGAGAGTCAACGATGGGTTACAAAGTCGCGGTGGTCGGGGCGACCGGCAATGTCGGGCGGGAAATGCTCAACATCCTGGACGAACGCAAATTCCCTGCCGACGAGGTGGTGGCGCTGGCGTCGCGCCGCAGCATGGGCGTCGAAGTGTCCTACGGCGACAAGACTCTCAAGGTGAAAGCGCTGGAAAATTACGACTTCTCGGACGTCGACATCTGCCTGATGTCGGCCGGCGGCGCGGTGTCCAAGGAATGGTCGCCGAAGATCGGCGCGCAGGGCGTGGTGGTGATCGACAACTCATCGACCTGGCGGATGGACCCCGACGTGCCGCTGGTGGTGCCGGAAGTCAACGCCGACGCGGTCGCGGGCTTTGCCAAGAAGAACATCATCGCCAACCCGAACTGCTCGACCGCGCAGCTCGTCGTGGCGTTGAAGCCGCTGCATGACAAGGCGGTGATCAAGCGCGTGGTGGTGTCGACCTATCAGTCGGTGTCCGGCGCCGGCAAGGACGCGATGGACGAACTGTTCTCGCAGACCAAGGCGGTGTTCACCGTCGAGGAAGTCCACTCCAAGAAATTTCCGAAGCGGATCGCCTTCAACGTCATCCCCGAGATCGACGTGTTCATGGAAGACGGCTTCACCAAGGAAGAGTGGAAGATGATGATGGAGACCAAGAAGATTCTTGATCCCAAAATCAAGCTGGTGGCGACCTGCGTGCGGGTGCCGGTGTTCGTCGGCCATTCCGAATCCGTCAACATCGAGTTCGAGAACCCGATTTCGGCGGACGAGGCGCGCAACATCCTGCGCACCGCGCCGGGCTGCCTGGTGATCGACAAGCACGAGCCCGGCGGCTACGTCACGCCCTATGAGGCGGCCGGCGAAGACGCCACCTATATCAGCCGGATCCGCGAGGATGCGACGGTGGAGAACGGCCTGGTGCTGTGGTGCGTGTCCGACAATCTGCGCAAGGGTGCGGCGCTGAACGCGATCCAGATCGCCGAATGCCTGATCAACCGCAAGCTGATCACCGCCAAGAAAAAGGCGGCGTAGCCGACCAACGTGCCCCGGACGCAGTGCAGCGCGCCGCTCTTGCGGCGTGGTGCGCTGCAGAGCCGGGGCCGTTACGGAACGCGGTATTTGGTACGGTCCCGGTTCTGCGGGGCAGCGCTAAGCGCGCTGCTCCGCGCCCGGGACACGAGCTGGTAGCTGGTCGGGTGGGCATGCTTCGCTTTGCCCACCCGACACAACGTCGGAGTGGAAGCTGAAGCTTCGGGGGGCGTGATGACGGACCTGCCAGCGAAACGCCGCACCAATCCGGTCGAACGGGGGCTGGAGGCGCTGCTGTTCAACAGCCGCTGGCTGATGGCGCCGTTCTATCTCGGCCTGGTCGTCAGCCTGGTGGTGCTGCTGTACAAATTCGGCCTGCTGCTTTGGGAATTCATCCTGCACGCCCCGGCGGCGAAGGAGTCCGACATCATCCTCGGGGTGCTGTCGCTGATCGACGTGTCGCTGACCGGCAATCTGATCCTGATCGTGGTGTTCTCCGGCTACGAGAACTTCGTCTCGCGGATCGACCCGCGCAACCATCCGGATTGGCCGGCTTGGATGACCAAGGTCGATTTCGCCGGCCTGAAGCAGAAACTGCTGGCCTCGATCGTGGCGATCTCGGCGATCCAGGTGTTGAAGGCGTTCATGAACATCGACGCGGCGTTCGACGCGCAGAAGCTCGGCTGGCTGGTCGGCGTGCATTTGGTGTTCGTGGTCACGACGCTGCTGTTGGCGCTATCGGACCGCTGGGGAAGCGATCACGGCGGCGGCGATGGCGCCGCGCATTGACCACTCCGCGACGCTCACCCTGCGACGCCCGCCGCTTGGCGTAATTCATCGATCAGCTTGGAGGCCTCGGCCTTGGTCAGCGTCTCGCTGAACGCGCCGGGCCGTTTGGCCTGCTCGCACAGCGTTTTCAGGTAGGAGGCCTGCGCCCCGGTCATCGGATCGTCGCCGGAGACCCATTCGTCGGGGTCTTTCTCGGTGTTCGAATTGAGGTCGGTTTTGGGATTGTTCATCGCTGCCTCCGTCGCGCGATTCAACGCAACGGTTCTCGATCCGTTCCCAAGCCTTCGGCGGCTCAAGCGTCGTCAGCGCAAGCCGCTCGGTCAGCTGATAGCGAGTTCGCTGGCGGCGTGGAACTGGCCGCTCTGCGCATCCCACACCGCGAGCGAGCCTTCTGCCACGCCGAAATAGGCGCCGTGCAACTGCAATTTGCCGCGCTCGGCGAGGATCTTGATGCAGGGGAAGGTCATCAGGTTGTCCAGGCTGCGCTTCACCGCGGCCTGCTCCAGCCGGGTGATGAACTCCTGCATCGACTCCTGGTCGCGTTGTTCGACGGTCTCGGCCGCGCGCGCGAACATCGCCATCCATTTGCCGATGAAATCGCCGGGCGACAGCGGCGCGGTCTTGTCGACGAAGGCGCGGATGCCGCCGCATTGGGCGTGGCCGAGCACCACGATGTGCTTCACCCGCAGCACCTGCACGGCGTATTCCAAAGCCGCCGAGACGCCGTGCACGGCGCCGTCGGGCGCATAGACCGGCACCAGATTGGCGACGTTGCGCAGCACGAACAATTCGCCCGGCCCGGCGTCGAAGATCACTTCCGGCGACACCCGGGAATCGCAACAGCCGATCACCATCACCTCCGGCGCTTGGCCGCGCTCGGACAACTCGCGATAGCGCGATTGTTCGGTCGGCAGCCGCTGGGTGGTGAAGTTCCGGTAGCCTTTGAGCAGATGTTGCGGAAACGATGCCATCGGTGCGCGCCTCGCAGGGGTCCGCTCGGGATAACCATAGGATGCGTTCTGGAACAAGCCTTTCAGCGCGCCTCGTGAAATGTTATCGGCTGCGAATTGTGCAACCGAGGGGTGAAGTCATGATCCGTCCGCGCCGCAGCCTGCTGTTCATGCCGGGGTCGAACGCCCGCGCGCTGGAAAAGGCCCGGCTGCTGCATGCCGACGGCCTCATCCTCGACCTCGAGGATTCGGTGGCGCCGGACGCCAAGGCCACCGCGCGGGCGCAGATCGCCAAGGCGGTTGGCGACAAGGGTTTTGGCAAGCGCGAGGTGCTGATCCGGATCAACAGTCTGGACTCGCCGTGGTGGATCGACGACCTCAATATGGCCGGCAAGGCCAAACCGGACGGCATCCTGGTGCCGAAGGTTTCCAGCGTCGCCGAGCTCAGCGCGATCGCCGACCGGCTGACCGACGTCGGCGCCGAGATCGCCATCAAGGTCTGGATCATGATCGAGACCGCGCGCGGCGTGCTGCACGCCGAGGAACTGGCGGCGGCATCGCAGGACTCCGAGATGCGGCTGGCCGGCTTCGTGTTCGGGCCGAACGATATTTCGCGCGAAACCGGCATTCGCATGCTGCCCGGCCGTTCGGCGATGGTGCCGATGATGACGCATTGCGTGCTGGCGGCGCGCAGCCACGGCTTGGCGATCCTCGACGGCCCTTACAGCGACATCGGCAATATCGAAGGCTTTGCGCATGAATGCGCGCAGGCGCGCGATCTCGGCTTCGACGGCAAGACGCTGATCCATCCCGGCCAGATCGACGCCTGCAACGCCGCCTTCACGCCGCCGGCCGAGGACGTCGCCTACGCCCGCAAGGTGATCGCGGCGTTTGCTGAGCCCGAAAACGCCGCGCGCGGCGCGATCCAGCTCGACGGCCGCATGGTGGAACGGCTGCATGTCGACATGGCGAAAAAGACCATCGCGATCGCCGACGCGATCGCGGCGATGGGATCATGAGAATCGGGTGAAGGCCCTGTAGGGCGGCGGTTGCAGGGCGAGGAACAATAGGCAGAAACCTTGCTCCCATAATGGGACCATGGTTCAATCGCCGCCGATGAGGATCATCGCGCGCCGCACCCTACGAGAGTTTGTCGCCAGCCTGGCCGGAACAAAGGATCAGCGGGCGGTAAAGGCAGCGCTCGACGCCTGGTTCGACGAAGTCAGCAAAGCGGCCTGGGCCACCACTGCAGAGGTCAAGCGGCGCTATGCGACGGCGAGCATCGTCAGCGCGGAACGGATCGTCTTCAATATCAAGGGCAATGACTATCGTCTGGTCGTCGCTGTTGATTTCGACAAGGCCATCGTCTGGATCAAATGGATCGGGACCCACACTGCCTACGACCGGCTCGACGTGAGGAAGGTGCAACATGGCGACTGAACTGAAGCCGATTCGCACCGAGGCGGATTATCAGAACGCGCTGGTCGAAGTCGAGCAGCTTTGGGGCGCCAAGAGTGGGACACCCAAAGGCGACCGGCTCGACGTGCTGGCGACGCTGATCGACGCCTATGAGGCCCGGCACGATCCGATGGACCCGCCCGACCCGATCGAGGCGATTCAATTTCGGATGGAGCAGCAGGGCCTCAGTCGCAAAGATCTCGAACCGTTGATCGGGACCCGCGCCCGCGTCGCCGAGGTGATGAATCGCCGGCGCAGCCTGTCAATCGAGATGATACGCCGGCTGCATGAGCACCTCGGCATCTCGGCGGAGGTGCTGATCCGCCCGACCCGCGGCGACGAGGCGGCGTGAGGCGGGTTGATCTGTGATGGCGTTGCGGCAACGGCAACGCGTGCTTCCCTCGCCCCGCAAGCGGGGCGAGGGAAGAGGCGCGCGCTTAACTTACGCCCAGGCGCGTTCGGTCTTGGCCTTGTCCTCGTAGCTGTCGATCGAGGCTTTCTTTTCCAGCGTCAGCCCGATGTCGTCGAGGCCGTTCATCAGGCAGTGCTTGCGGAACGGGTCGATGTCGAACTTCACCGTGCCGCCGTCCGGCCCGCGGATTTCCTGCTTGCCGAGGTCGATGGTGATGGTGGCGTTGGCGCCGCGCTCGGCGTCGTCGAACAGCTTGTCGAGGTCGGCCTGCGTCACCCGGATCGGCAGCACGCCGTTCTTGAAGCAGTTGTTGTAGAAGATGTCGCCGAACGAGGTCGAGATCACGCAGCGAATGCCGAAGTCGAGCAGCGCCCAGGGGGCGTGCTCGCGGCTCGAGCCGCAGCCGAAATTGTCACCGGCGACCAGGATCTTGGCGTTGCGATAGGCCGGCTTGTTGAGGATGAAATCCGGATTCTCGCTGCCGTCGTCCTTGTAGCGCTGCTCCGAGAACAGCCCCTTGCCGAGCCCGGTGCGCTTGATGGTCTTCAGGAACTGCTTGGGGATGATCATGTCGGTATCGACATTGATGATCTTCAGCGGCGCCGCGACGCCTTCCAGCGTGGTGAACTTGTCCATGTCGATTTATCCCTGAATGAAGCCAAGATTTTAGCCCGATCGCGCGACGGCTCCAAGGGCAATCTGCGGCAACCCTAGTCGGCCACCTCGGCCTCGATGGCTTCCATGTCGTCGTCCGACAGCCCGAAATGGTGGCCGATCTCGTGCACCAGCACGTGGCGGACGACATGGCCGAGGCTTTCGTCGTGTTCGGCCCAGTAATCCAGGATCGGGCGTCGGTACAGCCAGATCATATTGGGCAGCGGGGCGATGTCGTCATGGCTTTGATGCGGCAGCCCGACGCCTTGGAACAGGCCGAGCAGGTCGAATTCGCTTTCGGCCTGCATCTCCTCCAGCACCTCGTCGGTGGGAAAATCCTCGACGCGGATGATCACGCCGGCGCAGAGGTCGCGAAACCCCTTCGGCAGCTGGCTGAACATGTCGTGCGCCATGACTTCCATTTCGGCGAGCGACGGCGATTTTGCGGACGACCACATGGCGCTGTCTTAGACAATCGGAACCGTTTCCGCAAAGCCCGCCGCGGCTGCGGTTGACGCCGGCACGGCAATCGGAGAGCGTAGCGGCGGGGATCTTGATGCGGGAGCGGGTGATGAGGGACAGGACCATAGCGATCGGGCTCGCGCTGCTGACGATCGGTTTCTCCGCGCCGCAAATGGCCGCCGCGCAGAGCGGTCAGGGCGCGCCGCAGGCGTCTTCCGGGGTCGCCGCGTCGGATCTCTCGGCGCAGCGCCGCGCCACGCGGTGGCCGCCGACCCGGCTGCGAGTCTATCCGATCTACCGCTCCGACTCCTACGGCGTCATTCCGCGTTACAATCCCGGTCCGAACGCGGTGCGCGACTGCACCGCCACCTATGTCGAGGAATATCGCCCGAGCGGCACCGTGATCACCCCGCGGATGAATTGCTTCTGGCGGCCCGGCTAATTCGATCCGCACTGCCGCGGGAAACTGTGCAGGGGATGCCCGTTACCGTCCACGACAGGTCGACGGGAGGTGTCGCGATCAGGTCATGGTTCGGAGCTCGCGGCGCATGGTGGCGCATCCGACGTACTGCGCCGCAGAACCGGGACCGTTGCATCGGAAACGTCTCAATCGCTTCGTTGCGTCATGGCCCCGGATCTGCAGCGCACCACGCCGCAAGGGCGGCGCGTTGCGCAGCGTCCGGGGCGCGCGTCGTTCGTGCGCGCGGGATTGGCCTCCTCAGCGCCAGTCGCGGATATCGACGAAGTGGCCGGCGATCGCCGCCGCCGCCGCCATCGCCGGCGACACCAGATGGGTGCGGCCCTTGAAGCCCTGGCGGCCTTCGAAATTGCGGTTCGAGGTCGAGGCGCAGCGCTCGTCCGGCGCCAGCTTGTCGGGGTTCATCGCCAGGCACATCGAGCAGCCCGGCTCGCGCCATTCGAAGCCCGCCGCAATGAAGATCTTGTCGAGCCCTTCGGCTTCCGCCTGTTCCTTCACCAGGCCGGAGCCCGGCACGATGATGGCGTTGACGTTGCCGTTGACGGTCTTGCCCTCGGCGACTTTCGCCGCGGCGCGCAGATCCTCGATCCGGCCGTTGGTGCAGGAGCCGATGAAGGCGCGGTCGATCTTGATGTCGGTGATCTTGGTGCCGGCAGTGAGGCCCATATAGGCCAGCGCGCGCTCCTTGGAGAGCCGCTTGGCCTCGTCGGCGATGTCGGCCGGGTTCGGCACGCTGCCCAAGATCGAGATCACGTCTTCGGGCGAGGTGCCCCAGGTGACGATCGGCGGCAGTGCGGCCGCATCGAGCCGGAGCTCGTGGTCGAAATGCGCGCCTTCGTCGGAGCGTAGCGTTTCCCAATAGCGCATCGCGGCGTCCCAATTGGCGCCGGTCGGCGCCATCGGCCGGCCCTTCAAGTACGCATAGGCTTTTTCGTCCGGTGCGATCAGGCCGGCGCGGGCGCCGCCTTCGATCGACATGTTGCACACCGTCATGCGGCCTTCCATCGACAGCGCGCGGATCGCACTGCCGGCATATTCCAGCACGTAGCCGGTGCCGCCCGCGGTGCCGATCTCGCCGATGATCGCCAGGATGATATCTTTCGCGGTGACGCCGTCCGGCAATGCGCCGTCAACGGTGACGCGCATGTTCTTGGCCTTCTTCTGGATCAGCGTCTGCGTCGCCAGCACGTGCTCGACCTCGGAGGTGCCGATGCCGTGCGCCAGCGCGCCGAACGCGCCATGCGTCGAGGTGTGGCTGTCACCGCAGACGATGGTGGTGCCGGGCAGCGTGAAGCCCTGCTCCGGGCCGATGACGTGGACCACGCCCTGCCGCTTGTCGAATTCGTTGTAGTAGGTGACGCCGAATTCGCGGGCGTTCTCGGCCAAGGCCGCGATCTGGTCGGCGCTTTCCGGATCCGGATTGGGTTTTGAGCGATCGGTGGTCGGCACGTTGTGATCGACCACCGCCAGCGTCTTCTCCGGCGCATGGACTTTGCGGCCGGCGGTGCGCAGCCCTTCGAACGCCTGCGGCGACGTCACCTCGTGCACCAGGTGGCGATCGATATAGAGCAGGCAGGTGCCGTCGTCGGCCTCGTGCACCAGATGGTCGTTCCAGATCTTGTCGTACAGGGTGGTCGGGGCGGCGGATTTTGAATCGGTCATGAGATTTCAACCTTGTCGAAACTGAAAGAGGGCAACGGCGAGCTCCGCGAAGCGGCGGGCGGGCTCAAGCCGTGAGCGCGGCCGTGGTCAGCCGTCCGAAGAACCGCCAAGGCAGGCGGCTGCGGTCGTCGAGCACGATGCGTGCTGCAAGCGGACGGATTGGAAACATTCCACTCATATAGCACGATGCGACGACGCGACAACGCTTGGCCTGCGATGGCGCCGCCGGTTCCGTGTGCGGGGGTCGATCGGCGTGCGTGCCCCGGACGCGATGCAATACGAAGTATTGCGCCGCAGAGCCGGGGCCTTTGCGGAACGCGGCATCTGTAACGGTCCCGGCTCGCGGTGCGGCGCTGGCGCGCCACACCGCGTCCGGGACACGGGGGCTGCTGTCGCATACGAAAAAAGCGCGGGCAAAAACCCGCGCTTTCTCGAAACCAGATTGAAGCGTCGAAGATTACTCGGCGGCGCCGGCCACGACCTTGGCCGGGCGGTCCTGCTTCTTCTCGACGATGCGGGCCGATTTGCCGCGCAGGTCGCGCAGGTAATACAGTTTGGCGCGACGCACCTTGCCGCGGCGCACCACCTTGATCGAATCGATCATCGGGGACAGCAGCGGGAACACGCGCTCGACGCCCTCGCCGTAGGAAATCTTGCGCACGGTGAAGCTCTCGTTGATGCCGCCGCCGGAACGGCCGATGCAGACGCCTTCATAGGCCTGCACGCGGGAGCGCTCGCCTTCGACCACCTTCACATTGACGATCACGGTATCGCCGGGACCGAACTCCGGAATCACCTTGCCGGCGGACAATTTGTCGAACTGCTCTTTTTCGAGCTCTTGAATGAGGTTCATTGCAATTCTCCATCGGCGGCGCGCCCAGCCATCCCGGCGCGGGCTGCGCGACTATCTATTTATCCTGCCAGTGCGCGGATTTGGCGGTGCTATACGGCAAAGACGAAGCTTTGTCACCCGTCCGTCGTGTTTTTTGGCGGTTTTTGGCGATTCGGTTGCGGTCGCGTGGCGAACAGGTCCGGTCGGCGGGCTCGGGTGAGCTTTTCCGCCTCGGCGCGGCGCCAGGCCGCGACCTTGGCGTGATCGCCAGAGGTCAAAATCTCCGGGATCGGCCGTTCCTCGAACAGTTGCGGCCGGGTGTATTGCGGATATTCCAACAGGCCGTCGGAAAAACTCTCCTCCAGCGCCGAGCCCTGCTTGCCCATCACCCCCGGCAACAGCCGCACGCAGGCATCGAGCAGCGCCAATGCGGCGATCTCGCCGCCGGACAGCACATAGTCGCCGATCGACACTTCTTCGAGATCGCGGGCGTCGATCACCCGCTGGTCGATCCCCTCAAAACGGCCGCAGACGATCAGCGGCCCCGGCCCGGCCGCGAGCTCCGCGACCTTCGCTTGGGTGAGCGGCCGGCCGCGCGGGCTCATCACCAGCCGCGGACGGGTTTCGCCGGCGTCAGCCGCATCGATCGCCGCCGCCAGCACGTCGGCGCGCAGCACCATGCCGGGGCCGCCGCCGGCCGGGGTGTCGTCGACGCTGCGGTGCTTGTCGGTGGCGCTGTCGCGGATGTCGCGGACTTCCAGCGCCCACAAGCCGGTCGCCAGCGCGCGGCCGGCCAGGCTGACGCCGAGCGGGCCGGGAAACATCTCGGGAAACAGCGTCAGCACGGTGGCGCGCCAGGGGGTCGGTTCGCAGCTCATGGCTTTGCTCATGGCTTTCCTTGGCGCGCCGGACCCGCGCCGTCAAACCGGATGATGAGTGAATTACGGAATGAAGCGCCGTGCCCCGGACGCGATGCAATACGCAGTATTGCGTCGCGAGCCGGGGCCGTTACGGACGCTGCCTTCGTAACGGTCCCGGGTCTGCGGAGCAGCGCTGCGCGCTGCACCGCGCCCGGGACACGATGAACTCAGATATCCGCCTGCGCCGGGTCGTCGCCCTCGATTTCGGCGGGCAGTTCGATCACGACGCGGCCGCTCGCGATGTCGACGGTCGGCACCACCGCATTGGTGAACGGCAACAGCAGCGTCGGGCCGGACGGCGGCGCGATTTCGATGATGTCGCCGGCGCCGAAATTATGGATCGCCAGCACCTTGCCGATCGGCGCGCCCGCGGCGTCGACCGCAGCCAGCCCGATCAGGTCGGCGTGGTAGTACTCGCCCTCTTCGGGCGGTGGCAATTGAGCGCGATCGATGTAGAGCTCAAC
The DNA here is from genome assembly GCF_000013745.1 of Rhodopseudomonas palustris BisB18. Lineage (GTDB taxonomy): Bacteria > Pseudomonadota > Alphaproteobacteria > Rhizobiales > Xanthobacteraceae > Rhodopseudomonas_A > Rhodopseudomonas_A palustris_F. The sequence goes on along the minus strand of NC_007925.1, from coordinate 241,372 downwards.
GCCGTTCAGCCGCTCGGCGTCCTCGCGGCTGACGACGCCCTGCAGCGTCGCCACCAGATGGCCCTTGGCCTCTCGCGCGGTTTCGACCTCGAAGCTGCGCTTGCCGTCTTTGGTGGAGAGCGGACCATAATCGAGCACGGCCAACGGATCGGCGGTGAACGGCCACAGCTTCACCGCGCCGCGCACGCCATGCGGCGCGCCGATCCGGGCGACGCAGATTTTGTCGGCGGGCATCAGCGCGCATTCCCCGAGACGCGGGCAACGCCGCGCGCGGCTATCGGCATCCTCTCCGCGTCATGGCCGGGCTTGTCCCGGCCATCCACGAAGAAACCTGGAAAGCTTCGCCTATGGGCGTGGATGGCCGGGACGAGCCCGGCCATGACGTGATGGGCCAACGACCTGCTGACCTCATGCCGAGCAGCACGGCGGGAGCCGGGCGTCGCCAAGCATGAGGAAAGCGGCACGCGAGAAGTCCTTACTTCTTGGCGGCGGCTTCAGCGGCGGCCTTGCGCTCCTTGCGGGGCACGGCCTTTTCCGGATTGTTGCGGGCTTCGCGCTTCTTGACGCCGGCGGCGTCGAGGAAACGGGCGACGCGATCCGACGGCTGCGCGCCCTTGGCGACCCAGGCCTTGACCTTGTCGAGGTCGAGCTTCAGGCGGGCTTCGCTATCCTTCGGCAGCAGCGGATTGAAATGGCCGAGCCGCTCGATGAAGCGACCGTCACGGGGGAAGCGCGAGTCGGCGACGACGACGTGATAGACCGGGCGCTTCTTGGTGCCGGCGCGGGCGAGGCGGATAACGACTGACATGATGTCTCCTTTGAGGTGTCTCGTACGTGTTTCAAAAAATCGGTGAACCGTGGAAGCCGCTCGGTCAGGCGCGCAGCGCGCGCCTTAAGTGATCGGGTCGGCCAAATCTCTCATTTCTTTTTCCCGAAGCCCGGGAAGCCGCCGAGGCCCGGCAGCGTCGGCTTGCCGCTTAAGCCCGTGAGGCCGGGAAGTTTCGGCAGTCCGCCGCGCAGGCTCGGCGGCAGATCCTTCGGCAACTCCGGCAATCCGCCGCCGCCCTGGGCCTGCTGCTCCTGCATCGCCTTGATCTGTTCCGGCGAGGGCATGCCGCCGCCGAACCCCATGGCCTGCGCGAGACCGGCCATCGGGCCGCCCTTGCCGCGTCCCACGGCCTTCATCATGTCGGCCATGTTGCGGTGCATTTTCAGCAGCTTGTTGACCTCTTCGACCTTCAGCCCGGCGCCCGCGGCGATCCGCTTCTTGCGGCTGGCCTTGAGGATGTCGGGGTTCTTGCGCTCCTGCCGGGTCATCGAATCGATGATCGCGATCTGCCGGCTCAGCACCTTGTCGTCGATCCGCGAGGCGGCGATCTGGCTCTTCATCTTGGCGATGCCGGGCATCAGCCCCATCAGCCCGCCGATGCCGCCCATCTTGGTCATCTGCAGCAATTGTTCGCGCATGTCGGAGAGGTCGAATTGCCCCTTGCGCATCTTCTCGGCGACGGCGGCGGCCTTCTCGGCGTCGAGATGCGAGGCGGCCTTCTCGACCAGCGACACCACGTCGCCCATGCCGAGGATCCGGCCGGCGATCCGGCTCGGATGAAAATCTTCCAGCGCGTCGGTCTTTTCGCCGGTGCCCATCAGCTTGATCGGCTTGCCGGTGACGGCGCGCATCGACAGCGCGGCGCCGCCGCGGCCGTCGCCGTCGACGCGCGTCAGCACGATGCCGGTGAGGCCGACCTGGGTGTCGAAGGCGCGCGCCAGATTGACGGCGTCCTGGCCGGTGAGCGAGTCGGCGACCAGCAGCACTTCGTGCGGGCTGGCGACGGCTTTGATCTCGGCGGCTTCCGCCATCATCTCGTCGTCGAGCGTGGTGCGGCCGGCGGTGTCGAGCAGCACCACGTCGTAGCCGCCGAGCTTGGCGGCCTCGATGGCGCGGCGCGCGATCTGCGCCGGCTTCTGGCCGTCGACGATCGGCAGCGTGTCGATCTCGAGATCGCGGCCGAGGATTGCTAACTGCTCCATCGCCGCCGGGCGATAGACGTCGAGCGAGGCCATCAGCACACGGCGCTTGTCGCGCTGGGTGAGGCGGCGGGCGAGCTTGGCGGTGGTGGTGGTTTTGCCGGAGCCCTGCAGACCGACCATCATGATCGGCACCGGCGGCACGGCGTTGAGGTCGATGATCTGGGCGTCGGAGCCGAGCGTGGCGACCAGCTCGTCATGGACGATCTTGACCACCATCTGGCCGGGCGTCACCGACTTCACCACGGTGGCGCCGATCGCCTGCTCGCGGACCTTGTCGGTGAAGCTCTTCACCACGTCGAGCGAGACGTCGGCCTCGAGCAGCGCGCGGCGCACTTCGCGCATCGCGGCGTCGACGTCGGCCTCGGTCAGCGACCCGCGGCGGGTCAGCCGATTGAGAATGCCACCAAGCTTTTCCGACAGATTGTCGAACACGGTCGTTATCCTTGCAGCCCATCCTTCGAGACGCCGCTTCGCGGCCCCTCAGGATGAGGTCGTTGCCGGTTTCCCCTGCGCCCGCCAAAGCCGGCGAAGGAAAAGAATTCCAAACACTTATGGCGCCCGAGGGCGCACAGCGCTGTCGGGCGTTGACCTCCGGTCTCCGGGACCGGGCGGCGGGTCGAAAAGCGATACTTTTCGAGAAGTGGGGCGGATTTACAGGGGGAAGGCTTGGAAAGTCAAGAAACTCGCGGCGGCCGAACCGCGGCGGGGCGCAATCTCTGCAAAAACCCGCCGGAACCTAAGGGCATTCGGGCCACTGCGCTGCGATCCGGCCGGCCGTGCCACGGCTGTTGCGACGATCCTTGCCGAGGTTACTTGCCAAGATTCTTTGCCAAGATTCTTTGCCAAGATTCCTTGTCGAGAATCCCTGAATAATCCCTGCCACCGAAAATCCCCCGTTGCCAGGGGATCTCCGGTGGGTCTCTAGGAATTCAGCTTGCGAACAGGCTGTTACTTCTTCGCCGGAGCGACGACCGGGGCCACGGCCGGCGCGGCAGTGGCGGTCTTGGCGGCGCCATTCCAGTAGCCCGAGAACCAGGTGGTGTTCTCGAGAACGGCGAAGTGCACCAGAATCGCGATCACGGTGACGCTGCCGAGCAGCAGCGGCAGGCCGACGGTCGGGTTAACGACGGTCCAGACACGAGCTTGATTCATGTTCGATCCCCCTTACTTACTTCAGCCACGGCGAATAGACGTACGCCAGAAAGTGAGCGACGATCGCGATCGCGCCGAACACGCGGGTGCCGTCGATCACATGCTTATGGAGCTCTTCGGACTCCGCGATTGTCAGACCCGTCGGCCAGACCTTGTTCAGATCCTCTGCCATAACTTAACCTCCTGAGAGACTACGACCAATTTCGTGCTGAACCCGCACGTGGGTATTCCTGCTGCTATGCCGAACCAAAGGTTCGCCCGGTCCAGCTACGGTGTTCGGTGGATCGCCACGCCCGCGCCGCCCACTCCGTGTCAGCAACGCACGCCGATGCAATTCTCCGCCTTGATCGCAAAATCGCCTGTCCGGCTTTTCACGATCAAGTGATGCATGATTATCCTGACAGGAATTTTTGTCAATCCAACATGACATTCAGTTCTGTCAATCTTCTATGACACTGGCCATCGGCCGAATTTCCCGCACGGCCTTAAGTCGCAGGGGTGGTGCTATTGTACGGCTGAGGCTGGCGTTGCTCGGCAAACCACCTAGATAGGCCAGGCCTCGCCGTCATCCGGCCATCTCCTCTCAAGCCCGATGGTTGAGCCTTGCCGCTGACCCGCCGCTCATTGCTGACCTTGCTCGCCGGCGGCGCCGCTGCGGCCCTTTCATCATTCTGGATCTCCCGCATGCCCAACTACCAAGGTCCGCTGTCCGATCATTTCGACGGCACGCGGTTTTTCGATCCCGACGGCGCGCCGCCGCGCAGCCTCGTCGATGTGCTGCGCTGGCAGTTCAAGCGAACCCAGGCGAAATGGCCGGACTGGGCGCCGAGCCCGTTCGCCGATACGCCGCCGCGGCGCGTCGACGGCGACAAAGTGCGGCTGTCGTTCGTCGGTCACGTCAGCTGGCTGATCCAGACCGCGGGGCTGAACATTCTGGTCGACCCGTTGTGGTCGGAGCGCGCTTCACCGGTGAGCTTTGCCGGGCCGAAGCGCCACAACGCCCCGGGCATCGGCTTCGAGGCCTTGCCGCCGATCGACGTCGTGCTGGTCTCGCATGGCCACTACGACCATCTCGATCTGCCGACGCTGTCGAAGCTTGCTGCAAAGCATTCGCCGCGGGTGATCACCCCGCTCGGCAACGACCTCACCATGACCTCGCACGACAAGGCGATCCGCGCCGAGGCCTTCGATTGGCACGATCGCGTCGAGCTCGGCGACGGGGTCGCGGTGACGCTGGTGCCGACCAGGCACTGGACCGCGCGCGGCTTGTTCGACCGCAACAAGGCGCTGTGGGCGAGCTTCGTGCTGCATACCCCGGCCGGCAACATCTACATCGTCTGCGATTCCGGCTATGGCGACGGCAAGCACTTTCGCCGCGTCGGCGCGGCGCACGGCCCGCTGCGGCTGGCGCTGCTGCCGATCGGCGCCTACGAGCCGCGCTGGTTCATGCAAGACCAGCACATGAATCCGGCCGACGCGGTCAAGGCGCTGGCCGATTGCGGCGCCGCGCAGGCGGTGGCGCATCATCACGGCACCTTCCAGCTCACCGACGAGGCGATCGACGCTCCCGTTGAGGATCTGCGCGCGGCGCTCGATGCGGCAGGGACGCCGCGCGAAAAATTCGCGGTGCTCGAGCCCGGACAGGTGATGGAGATTTGAGCGGACGCACCCCGGGCGGCAACGCCATGCGCACGTTGCAGCCGAAGCCCTCGCGCTGCGCGCCTGACCGGACACTGCAGGCTTATCGAGACGTCACCACCTCTCCGCGTCTTGGCCGGGCTTGTCCCGGCCATCCACGGAAACAGGCACCGCATCGCTCGTGGGCGTGGATGGCCGCGACGAGCGCGGCCATGACGTGTTGAGCTTAAGTGCCTAATCGGCTTCGCCGCATTTGACCTACGGCGTCGCCGGCTTGATCGCGAACGACACGCTGACCGAGACCCGCAGCGTCTCTTCGCCCGGCGCCACCGGGGCGGAGGCGGCGCGGTCCAACATCATCTTGCGCATCGGCATCGGGCCGGGCGCGCTGTCTTCGGAAATGCTGAGCGGTGCGCCGAGCGCGACGCCGGCGGCGCGCGCGTAGATCTCCGCCTTGCGGCGGGCGTCGGCGAACGCCTGGTCGCGCGCCTCGTCGAGCAGCTTGGAGGCGGCGGCGACCGCGAAATCGATGCCGCCGACCTCGTTGGCGCCGGATGACACCAGCGTATCGATCACACTGGCGACCTTGCTGACGTCGCGCAGCCGGATGGTGATCCGGTTGGTGGCGCGATAGCCGACCACGACGTTGGGGCCCGGCCGGTTCTGGTTGGCATATTGCGGCTGTAGCGACAGCCGCGAGGTCTGCAGGTCCTTGTCCTCGAGGCCGGCGCCCTTCAACGCCAGCAACACCTTGCCCATCGCGACGTTGTTGGCGTCAGACGCCTCGCGCGCGGTCTTGGCCTCGGTGGTGACGCCGCCATCGACGCTCGCCAGATCCGGCGGCACCGACACGCTGGCTTCGCCGGTCACGGAAACCGCCGGCGGCGGAATGCTATCCGCCAACGCGGGGACGGTCAGCGCGGCGAGGGCGGTCAGCCCGATCAGAGCCTTGCGGCAGTCGAGGCTGTTCATTTCAGCGGCACGTAGACGTTGATCACCAGCTTGTCCTCCGCGGTCTTCAATGGATCGGTGATGTATTCCTCGACGAAGGTGTCCTTGGCTTCCAGCTTCTTGTCGTCGAGGTGATTGGTGATCGCCTCGTAGGTGTTGTCCATATTGTCGTAGGAGCCGCGATGCACGAATTTCAGCGCCTTGCCGTCGGGTGATTTGCCGAGGCTCATGTTCTTCGCAAGATCCTTCGGCTCCTGCTCGACCGGGATCTCCGCCTGAAAGGTGAAGCCGGTATCGTCGGTCGAGGTATAGACGATCATCACATTGCCGGCCGGCTTGATGGCCTGCTTGTCGAGCAGCGCGGTCAGCGTCTTGAACGACTCGACCAGGGTCTCGAACGCCGAATCCCAATTGGCGCTGCCCTTCAGTACCACTACGCTCTTGCCGGCGAGCGTGATCTCCTCGCCGAACGGATCGGCGGTCTGCACCGGCGCGGCCGGCGCAGGCGTCCCCGGCGCCGGGGTCACCGGGGCCTCGGCGGCCGCCGGCGGAGGGGTCGGCGGCGTCGCCGCGGCCGGATTGGCGGGATCGGCGGGTTTGGCCGGCGCCGCGGCCGGCTTGGCCGGCTCTTCGGCAGCGGATTTGGTGGGTTCCGAAGCCGTCGGCGCGGGGACCGCGGGCGGCGATTGCGCAAGCGCTCCGGTGACGCCGATCAGAATTCCGGCTGTCGCCAGCGGCGCAGCCACGGCCAGGCGAAAACAACGCGCAACGTCCATTCTCATGATCTCCCCAAGGTCATGCCCGAACTCGCGCCCGGCGACCGCAGCCTGCAAACCCGCGATATACGCGACCATCCGCAGCCATGCTAACACGCGGCGGCGGATTTCGTCCCCTGCCAGATCGGCGGCGGGCTGCGCCCTTGGTTCATTCCGCTCCGACACAGTTCTGCCGCACTGGTCAAGCCGGCGTCGTTCGCCATATAACTCCGGCAGGATCATGGTCATGAACGAATTGGCAAACCGCAGCTTCAGCAAGATGAACGGCATCGGCAACGAAATCGTCGTGCTCGATCTACGCGACCACCCGGTCGCGGTCAGCGCCGCCGATGCCCGCGCGATCGCCTCGGAGGTGCCGTACGATCAGCTGATGGTGTTGCAGCCGCCGCGCACCCCCGGCACCGAGGCCTTCGTGCGGATCTACAACAATGACGGCTCGGAATCCTCGGCCTGCGGCAACGGCATGCGCTGCGTCGCGCGGCAGGTGTTCGCGACCTCGGCCAGCGACGCGCTGACCTTCGAGACCCGGGCCGGCTTGTTGAATTGCTGGCGTCCGGCGCCCAATCTTTACACCGTCGACATGGGGCCGCCGAAGCTCGGCTGGAAAGACATCCCGCTGGCGGAAGAATTTCGCGACACCCGGTCGATCGAATTGCAGATCGGTCCGATCGACGCGCCGGTGCTGCACACCCCGTCGGTGGTCAGCATGGGCAATCCGCACGCCATCTTCTGGGTCGACGACGTCAATGCCCACGATCTCGCGCGTTTCGGGCCGCTGCTGGAGAACCACCCGATCTTTCCGGAGCGCGCCAACATCACGCTGGCGCAGATCGTCGATCGCGACCACATCGTGATCCGCACCTGGGAGCGCGGCGTCGGCTTGACCAAAGCCTGCGGCTCGGCGGCCTGCGCCACCGCGGTCGCCGCGGCCCGGCTGCGGCGCGTCAACCGCGTCGTGCACATCACGCTGCCCGGCGGCGAACTCGGCATCGAATGGCGCGCAAGCGACGACCACGTGCTGATGACCGGCCCGGCGGCGTTCGAATTCGAAGGCCGCTTCGATCCGGCGGTGTTCGCCGCTGCTGCTTCGTGAGCGTCGAGGTCGTCACCTTCGGCTGCCGGCTCAACGCCTTCGAATCCGAACTGATCCGGCGCCAGGCGGAAGCCGCCGGCTGCACCGACACCATCGTGGTGAATTCCTGCGCGGTGACCAACGAGGCGGTGGCGCAGGCGCGGCAATCGATCCGCCGGCTGAAGCGCGAACGGCCAAGCGCGCGCATCGTCGTCACCGGCTGCGCCGCGCAGACCCAGGCGGCGATGTTCGCCGACATGGTCGAAGTCGATCGCGTGCTCGGCAATGACGACAAGATGCGCGGCACCGCCTGGCGCGCAGCGCAAACCGCCTTCGCGGCGGGCCCTGTTCCGGGCGCGGAAAAGATCGCGGTCGCCGACATCATGGCGGTGCGCGAGATGGCGCCGCATCTTTTGGACGGCTACCAGAGCGGGCTGCCGCGGGTGTTCGTGCAGGTGCAAAACGGTTGCGACCATCGCTGCACCTTCTGCATCATCCCGTTCGGCCGGGGCAATTCGCGCTCGGTGCCGCTGGCCGCGGCGGTCGAGCAGGTCCGCGCGCTCACGGAGCGCGGCCATGCCGAGATCGTGCTGACCGGGGTCGATCTGACCAGCTACGGCGCCGACCTCGCCGGCGCGCCGACGCTCGGGTTGCTCACCAAGCAGATCCTGCGCGAAGTGCCGGAACTGCAGCGGCTGCGGATCTCCTCGATCGATTCGATCGAGGCGGATGCCGACCTGCTGGACGTCGTGGCCAATGAGCCGCGGCTGATGCCGCATCTGCACCTGTCGCTGCAGTCCGGCGACGATCTGATCCTGAAGCGGATGAAGCGGCGGCATTGCCGCGCCCAGGCGATCGAATTCTGCGCGCAGCTGCGCCGGCTGCGGCCGGACATCGCGCTCGGCGCCGACCTGATCGCCGGGTTTCCGACCGAGACCGACGAGATGTTCGCCCGCTCGCTGGATCTGGTCGAGGCCTGCGACCTCAGCTTGCTGCACGTGTTTCCGTACTCGCCGCGGCCCGGCACCGCGGCGGCGAAGATGCCGCAAGTCGATGGCAATGCCGTCAAGCAGCGCGCCAAGCGGCTGCGCGAGGCCGGCGACGCGGCGCTGCTGCGGCGGCTCGATGCTGAGATCGGCGCGGCGCGCGAGGTTTTGATCGAAAGCCCGAGCCAGGGCCGCACCGAGCATTTTCTGCCCGTGGCGATCGCCGGCGACACCCCCGGCGCAGTGCGGCGGCTGACGATCACGGGGCATGACGGGGCAAGATTGACGGTGTGACTGGCTGAGCATCCTTCACCGTTTCCGGGCGGCGATCATTCCAGCGAGCACCCCACCTCTCCACGTCATGCCCGGGCTTGTCCCGGGCATCCACGCCCGCTTGCGCCGCAGTGTCTGTTTCCGTGGATGGCCGGGACAAGCCCGGCCATGACGCTGATAGCGCCTTGATCGTCCTCGAAGGCCGTCAAACCGGCGACGTGGAAGCCGTTACTCCCCGTTCCACCCACACCCGCGCAGCCGCGCATGCAGATGCACCGGCGCTGGTGCTGTGACCACGATCGGCGGCTTGTTGCGCGAGATTGGGATCACGATTTCGCTGGCGTGCAGATGCAGCGTCGGTTCGCCGAACCGCGGGCCGTTGCCATAGATATTGTCGCCGACGATCGGCCAGCCCATCGCGGCGCTATGCACCCGCAGCTGATGCGTCCGCCCGGTCACCGGCTGCAGCGCCAGCCAGGTGAGGCCGTCGCCGCGGCCCAGCACCCGCCATTTGGTGGTGGCGGGCTGGCCCTCCGGATCGATCTTCTGCCACCAGCCGCGCTCGGCGTTGAGCCGGCCGATCGGCAATTCAATGGTGCCTTCGTCCTCGATCGGGCCGCCTTCGACCACTGCCCAATAGGTCTTGGAAATCCGCCCGTGCTTGAACAACAACCCCAGCGACGCGGTGGCCTTGCGGTGGCGCCCCAGCACCAGGCAGCCCGAGGTGTCGCGGTCCAGCCGATGCGCCAACACCGGCGGCCGCGGCAGCCCGTAGCGCAGGAACTCGAACGAGGATTCTAGGTTGGCGCCGCCCTTCGGGCCGCGGTGCACCGGCAGCCCGGCGGGCTTGTCGATCACCAGCATCAGCCCGTCGCGGTACAGCACCCGCGCCAGGATCTCCTCCGCGGTCAGTTCCGGCATAGCCGTTGGTTCAGGGTGACTTTCGCTCATGGCGCGAAACCGCTAACACAGCCTCATCATGAACGACACGACTGAAACCAAAAAACCGAGTTGGTGGCGCCGGCTGTCCAGCGGCCTGAAGCGGACCTCGAGTTCGATCGGCACCGCGCTCGCCGAATTCGTCACCAAGCGCAAGCTCGACCGGGCGATGCTCGATGAGATCGAGGACGTGCTGCTGCGCGCCGATCTCGGCACCGAGGTCTCGGCCCGGATCGCCGCCGCGGTCGGCGTCGGCCGCTACGACAAGATGATTTCGGCGGGCGACGTCAAGACCATCGTCGCCGCCGAGGTCGAGAAGGTGCTGGCGCCGGTGGCGCAGCCGCTGGTGATCGACGCGGCGCACAAGCCGTTCGTGATCCTGATGGTCGGCGTCAACGGTTCCGGCAAGACCACCACGATCGGCAAGCTCGCGGCGAAATTCGCAGCCGAGGGCCGCAAGGTGATGCTGGCGGCGGGCGATACGTTCCGCGCCGCGGCGATCGAGCAGCTGAAAGTCTGGGGCGAGCGCACCGGCGCGCCGGTGATCTCCGGCACGCAAGGATCGGACTCCGCGGGGCTCGCCTTCACCGCGCTGACCGCGGCGAAGGACGACCGTCGCGACGTGCTCTTGATCGACACCGCGGGCCGGCTGCAGAACAAGGCCGAACTCATGAACGAGCTCGAAAAGGTGGTGCGGGTGATCAAGAAGGTCGACGCCACCGCGCCGCATGCGGTGTTGCTTGTGCTCGACGCCACGGTGGGGCAAAATGCGCTCTCGCAGGTCGAAGCTTTTTCACGTACCGCTGGGGTCACCGGCCTGGTGATGACCAAGCTGGACGGCACGGCGCGCGGCGGCATTCTGGTGGCGCTGGCGGAGAAATACAAACTGCCGGTGCATTTCGTCGGCGTCGGCGAAAGCGTCGAGGATCTGGCGCCGTTCACCGCGGCGGATTTCGCCAAGGCGATCGCCGGCACCGACAGCGGGAGCTGATCACACGATGGAAAAGCCCGAGCTACTCGCGACCAACCGGCCGCATCCGTTGTTCAAGCTCGCCACCGAGCTCGGGCCGCTGCTGATTTTCTTTTTCGTCAATTCGAAATTCAATCTGTTCGTCGCCACCGGCGCCTTCATGGTCGCGGTGCTGATCGCGATCGCGGTGTCCTATGTGGTGACCAAGCACGTGCCGATCATGGCGATCGTCACCGCGGTGGTGGTGATCGTGTTCGGCACGCTGACCTTGGTGCTGCACGACGAGACCTTCATCAAGATGAAGCCGACCATCATCTATTGCCTGTTCGCCGCGATCCTCGGCGGCGGGCTGTTGTTCGGGCGTTCCTTCATCGCCATCATGTTCGATCAGATGTTCAATCTCACGCCGCCGGGCTGGCGCAAGCTGACGCTGCGCTGGGCGCTGTGGTTCTTCGCGATGGCGCTCGTCAACGAAGCGATCTGGCGCACCCAGTCGACCGATTTCTGGGTGGCGTTCAAGGTGTTCGGCATGGTGCCGTTGACCATGCTGTTTGCGCTGACGCAGATGCCGCTGATCAAGCGTTATCACTTGGAGCCGGTGACGCTGGAGACCAGCGAGGCCGACGCCGGCGACGTCAGCAAGGGCTGAAATTCCGGCTAAATTTTCTTGCGGAAAAGGTCAGGCAGCTTCGGCCGCAAGAATTTCGCAAGAGAAACGGGTGTCCCGGACGCGGCGCGGCGTCCTTCACGCCGCGCCGGCGAGCCGGGACCGTTACGAGTGCCGCGCTTGAGACGGCCCCGGACCAGACGCAGCGCTGCGCGCTGCGTCTGGTCCGGGGCACGGCTTCAAGTAACAAGCAGCGTCTCGCCTCAGCTCTTCTGCTTGGCGACGATCTTGTCCTTGATGCCGTCATAGGTCTTTTCCGGCACGATCTTCTTCTGCACCAATTCGTCCTTGCCCTTGTAGGGGCGGCCCTTGATGATCGCGGCGGAGTACGCCTTGCCGACGCCGGGCAGCGCGTCGAGCTGATCGACGGTGGCCGAGTTGATATCGAGCAGGTCGGTCTTGGTGGCCTCGGCTTTCGCCGGTGCCATCTTCGACTCCGACGGCTTGGTCATCGGCGCCATGTGATCCGATTTGTGATCGGTCGTGGCGGGCGCCTGCGCCATCGACGGCGCGGAAGCGAGCAGGCCGAGGGTGAGGGCGGCGGCGGTCAGCGAAGCAAGTTTGAAAGTGCGCATCATGTCCTCCTGGGACGTTGTTAGTAACGCGCAGTGAGTAGCGCTTGGAACCATGGCGGCGCCGTGGCCGGCAAATGAACGGCAGATAAAACCGGAAAAATATTATGCGAGGCGTTCAAGGCCGTCATTGCGAGGAGCTGTTGCGACGAAGCGATCCAGGGCCACCGCGCGCAGCCGCTGGATTGCATGCCTGTCGGACGGCGCGGTGCGCCGTCCTTGGCTCGCAATGACGGATAAAACTAAAGCCTGCTACGACCCCGCCGCCAGCGCCTTGTCGATCTGCGCTTTCAGCACCTTGTCGATATTGTCCGGCGTCACCGGGCCGACCAGCTTGTAGGCGATGGTGCCGTCGCGGCCGACCACGAAAGTCTCCGGCACGCCATAGACCCCCCATTCGATGCCGCCGCGGCCGTTGGGGTCGACGCCGACGATCGAAAACGGATTGCCGTAGCGGCCGAGGAAGCGTCGGGCGTTGTCGGCCGCGTCCTTGTAGTTGATGCCGACCAGCTGGATGCGCGGGTCCTTGGCGAGATCCATCAACAGCGGCGCCTCGTCGTGGCACGGCACGCACCACGACGCCCAGACGTTGACGACGCTGACCTTGCCCTTGAACGCCGCCGGATCGAGCCCCGGCACCGCGGCGCCGTCGCGGGCCAGCCCTGGCAACGCCGGCAGCGCGACTTGCGGCGCCGGGCGGCCGATCAAGGCCGAGGGAATTTTGGTGGTGTCGGCGCCGAGCCGCAGCCAGAACAGCCCCGCCAGCACGGTGAAGCCCAACAGCGGCAGCGCCATCAGCCAGGAGCGGCGTCCGGAGGGGGCGGGTTGAATCGGTTGGTCGCTCATGAGGCCTCCGCGGCGTTGCGCTTGGAGCGGCGGCTGACGCCGGCGGCGTCGAGCGCGCGCAGCTTGGCCTGTTGCCGGCGATAGTCCAGCGCCACCCAGACGATCAGGATCGCGACCACCAAAGCGGACACCGCGTAGGACAACACGATGAAAGAGGCGTAGGGACCGAGCGACATCACAGCGCCCCCGATCGCAGCTGACCCTGCTGCTCGCTGGCCTGCAGCATCTGCAGCGCCCGCACCCTGCGGCGCAAAATCTCGTTGCGCATCGCAGCGAGATGCAGCGTGATGAACAACAGCGAGAACGCGATCGCCATCACCAGCAGCGGCATCAGGAACGACTTGTCGAGCGCCGGCCCGCCAACCCGCAGCACCGAGGCCGGCTGATGCAGCGTATTCCACCAGTCCACCGAGAACTTGATGATCGGCAGATTGATCGCGCCGACCAGCGTGAAGATCGCCGCGGCCCGGGCGGCGCGGGAAGGATCCTCCACCGCGCGCCACAGCGCGATCAGCCCGAGATACATCAGGAACAGGATCAGCATCGAGGTGAGGCGGGCGTCCCATTCCCAATAGGTGCCCCACATCGGCCGGCCCCATAGCGAGCCGGTGACCAGCGCCAGAAAAGTGAAGGCGGCGCCGATCGGGGCGGCGGCTTTCGCCGCGACGTCCGCCAAGGGATGCCGCCACACCAGCGTGCCGAGCGCCGACAGGCTCATGATGCCCCAGACGAACATCGCCAGCCAGGCGTTGGGGACGTGGACGAACATGATCTTGACGGTGGCGCCCTGCTGATAATCGTCCGGCGCCAGCGCCGATTGGACGAGCCCGATCGCCAGCAGCAGCGCGGTCAGCCCCGTCAGCCAAGGCAGCACGCGCTCCGTCAGCTTCAGGAACCGGGTCGGATTGGCGAGATCGATCAGCGTCATGGGCTTCCTGATAGTCGGCGGCGGGGCTGCAAGCAATCGGTGTCGGTGTGGCCGATTGCGGCTCCGCGAGAGTTGATCGGGGTCAAGTCGGTCATCGGTTGCGCCCTCAATCCAGTCCTTGGCGCAGGCTGGCGGCGGCGGCGAACGGCCCGATCACCATGCTGGCGAGCGACAGCGCGCACAAGATCTGGAATGGGGTGCCGAACGACACCGGCCCGGTGATCGCGGCGCCGGCCGCGGCGACGCCGAAAATCAGCACCGGGATCGACAGCGGCAGCACCAGCACCGCCATCAACAGCCCGCCGCGGTGCAGCGTCACCGCCAGCGCGGCGCCGATCATGCCGGTGAAGGTCAGGGCCGGGGTGCCGACCAACAGCGTGGCGGCGATCGCCAGCGAGGCGGAGCCGTCGAGATTGAGCAGCAGGCCGAGCACCGGGGTCGCCACCACCAGCGGCAGGCCGGCCGCCAGCCAATGCGCCAAAGCCTTGGCGGCGCAGGCGAATTCCAGCGGGGTCCGGCTCATCGCGATGAGGTCGAGCGAGCCGTCCTCGTGGTCGGCCATGAACAGCCGGTCGAGCGTCAGGAGACTCGCGAGCAGCGCGCCGAGCCACAGCACCGCCGGACCGAGCCGCTGCAGCAGCGCCAGGTCCGGGCCGATCGCGAACGGCATCAGCACCACCACGGCGAGGAAGAACAGCACGCCGATCAAGGCGCCGCCGCCGACGCGTAGCGCGATTCTGATGTCGCGGCGGATCATCGCCAAGAGGGCGGTCATGAGCGAGCCTCTGCGGCGTTGGGGCTGCGCCGGGACGGCTGCGCGAGCCGATCGGGCCTCAGTGCCCGGAGACCCCCACCCCCGACCCCTCCCCGCAAGGGGGAGGGGAGCAGAGGGGCCGTGCCGCGATTTAGAAGTCTGTCGGCAAGGGAAAGCTCATGACTGGAAATGGCCTGAATGGAGCAAAAACTATCGCCGAGCAGGGCGCGCTCCCCTCCCCCTTGCGGGGAGGGGTCGGGGGTGGGGGGGCGGCAAAGCACAGCGCTCCGTCCGAGCGGACCAGCCCGGCGCGCGCAATCCCGGAGAGCCGCCATCACGCCGCGCCTCCGATCCGCAATTCGCGGGCGGCGATGCCGAGCGGGGTGTGGGTGGCGGCGACCAGCAGCCCGCCGCTTTCGAGGTGCGCAGTCATCAGGCGTGCGAACATCGCCTGGCCTTCGGCATCCAGCGCCGAGGTCGGCTCGTCGAGCAGCCACAACGGCCGGCGCACCGCGGTGAGCCGCGCCAATGACAGCCGCCGCCGCTGCCCGGCCGAGAGGTAGGCCGCCGGCAGATGCGCGATATGCCCGAGCCCGACCGCGGCGAGGCTGGCCTGCGCGTCGGCCGGCTCGCCGCCGAGGAACTGCTGCCAGAAGATCAAATTCTCGGCGACGCTGAGCGAGGGCTTCAGCGCGTCGCGGTGGCCGAGATAATGCGCCTGCTCGGCTAGCGTCAGTTCGCTATCGCCGCCTTCGAGCGCGATGGCGCCCCCGGCCAGCGCCAACAATCCGGCGATCAGCCGCAGCAGCGAGGTCTTGCCGGCGCCATTGGCGCCGACCACCGCCACCGCTTCGCCGGCCGCGGCGTCGACGTCGAGCCCGGCGAACACTTGCCGGCCGCCCCGCACACATCTCAGCCCGCGCCCTGTCAGCCGCATCATCGCCCCGCCCCGGCCCGCTGCCGCACGGATGCTCTGCGGGGTTGCAGACTCCATTGTCGGTGTGGCGGTGTCCCTGGAAAGATTCTATAAGCCGGAACTTGATGCAGCACACCATCGGCCCCCGCAAGCCATTCGGCCCGCGTTTCTGCGCGGTGCGTCGATCTTGCGCGCCGGTTGTAAACGATAAATTGGGACCGCCTCATGACCTCTCTCGACAGCTTCAAGTGCCGAAAGACCCTCAAAGTCGGCGCTAAGACCTACGTCTATTACAGCCTGCCCACCGCCGAGAAGAACGGTCTGAAAGGCATTTCCCGCCTGCCCTATTCGATGAAGGTGCTGCTGGAAAACCTATTGCGCAACGAAGACGACCGCACCGTCAAGAAGGCCGACATCGTCGCGGTGGCGAAATGGCTGAAGAAGCGCAAGCTCGAGCATGAAGTCGCGTTCCGCCCGGCCCGGGTGTTGATGCAGGACTTCACCGGCGTGCCGGCGGTGGTCGATCTGGCGGCGATGCGCAACGCCATGCAGGCGCTCGGCGGCTCGCCGGAAAAGATCAACCCGCTGGTGCCGGTCGATCTCGTCATCGATCACTCGGTGATCGTGAACTTCTTCGGTGACAACAAGGCGTTCGGCAAGAACGTGGTCGAGGAATACAAGCAGAACCAGGAGCGCTACGAGTTCCTGAAATGGGGCCAGAAGGCGTTTTCGAACTTTAGCGTGGTGCCGCCCGGCACCGGCATCTGCCACCAGGTCAATCTGGAATACCTCGCGCAGACGGTGTGGACCCGCAAGGAGAAGCTCACCATCGGCAAGAAGAAGGGCACCTTCGAGGTGGCTTATCCCGACACATTGGTCGGCACCGATTCGCACACCACCATGGTCAACGGCCTCGCCGTGCTCGGCTGGGGCGTCGGCGGCATCGAGGCGGAAGCCGCGATGCTCGGCCAGCCTTTGTCGATGCTGCTGCCCGAAGTGGTCGGCTTCAAATTGAAGGGCGCGCTGAAGGAAGGCGTCACCGCCACCGATCTGGTGCTGACCGTGACGCAGATGCTGCGCAAGCAGGGCGTGGTCGGCAAATTCGTCGAATTCTTCGGCCCCGGGCTCGACCATCTGTCGGTCGCCGACAAGGCCACCATCAGCAACATGGCGCCGGAATACGGCGCCACCTGCGGCTTCTTCCCGGTCGATGCCGAAACCATCGATTTCCTCAAGACCTCGGGCCGCAAGGCCGACCGGGTCGCGCTGGTGGCGAAATACGCCAAGGCGCAGGGCCTGTTCCGCACCAGCGTCTCGCCGGACCCGGTGTTCACCGAGAAGCTGATTCTGGATCTCGGCAAGGTCGAGCCGTCGATGGCCGGGCCGAAGCGTCCCGAAGGCCGCATCGCGCTACCGGCGGTGGCCGAGGGTTTTGCCGCGGCACTCGCCGGCGAATACAAGAAGGCCGCCGATCCCGCCGCGCGCTTCCCGGTGGAGGGTCGCAATTTCGACCTCGGCCATGGCGACGTGGTGATCGCCGCGATCACCTCCTGCACCAACACCTCCAATCCGAGCGTGCTGATCGGCGCCGGGCTGCTGGCCCGCAAGGCCGCAGCACTCGGCCTCAAGGCCAAGCCGTGGGTCAAAACCTCGCTGGCGCCGGGCTCGCAGGTCGTTGCCGAATATCTCGCCAATTCCGGGCTGCAGCTCGACCTCGACAAGGTCGGCTTCAATCTGGTCGGCTTCGGCTGCACCACCTGCATCGGCAATTCCGGGCCGCTGCCGGAGGAGATCTCGAAGTCGATCAACGACAACGGCATCATCGGCGCTGCGGTGTTGTCGGGCAACCGCAACTTCGAAGGCCGGGTGTCGCCGGACGTGCAGGCCAACTACTTGGCCTCGCCGCCTTTGGTCGTTGCCTATGCGCTGGCCGGCACCGTGACCAAGAACCTCAATGTCGAGCCGATCGGCGAAGGCAAGGACGGCAAGCCGGTGTACCTGAAGGACATCTGGCCGACCACCAAGGAGATCAACGCCTTCGTCAAGAAGTACGTCACCGCGGCGATCTTCAAGAAGAAATACGCCGACGTGTTCAAGGGCGACACCAACTGGCGCAAGATCAAGACCGTCGACTCTGAGACCTACAAGTGGAACATGAGCTCCACCTATGTGCAGAACCCGCCCTACTTCGAAGGCATGAAGATGCAGCCGGAGCCGATCGTCGACGTGGTCGACGCGCGGATTCTCGCGGTGTTCGGCGACAAGATCACCACCGACCACATCTCGCCCGCGGGCTCGATCAAGCTGACCTCGCCGGCCGGCAAGTATCTGTCCGATCACCAGGTGCGCCCGGCTGATTTCAATCAGTACGGCACAAGGCGCGGCAATCACGAAATCATGATGCGCGGCACCTTTGCCAACATCCGCATCAAGAACTTCATGCTGAAGGGCGCCGACGGCAATATCCCGGAAGGCGGATTGACCAAGCATTGGCCGGACGGCGAGCAGATGTCGATCTTCGACGCCGCGATGAAGTATCAGGCCGAGCAGGTGCCGCTGGTGGTGTTCGCCGGCGCCGAATACGGCAACGGCTCGTCGCGCGACTGGGCCGCCAAGGGAACGCGGCTGTTGGGCGTGCGCGCGGTGATCTGCCAGAGCTTCGAGCGCATCCATCGCTCCAACCTGGTCGGCATGGGCGTGTTGCCGTTGACGTTTGCGGAAGGCGATTCTTGGGCCTCGCTCGGCATCAAGGGCGACGAGAAAGTGTCGATCCGCGGACTGCAGGGCGATCTCAAGCCGCGGCAGCAATTGACCGCGGAAATCACCTCCAGCGACGGCAAGAAACGCGACGTCTCGTTGCTGTGCCGCATCGATACGCTCGACGAGCTGGAATACTACCGCAACGGCGGCATCCTGCATTACGTGCTGCGCAGGCTTGCTGCTTAAGTCGGATAAAGCCTCACTGCGAAGTGAGTGGCGAGTGATCGGAAGGCCGCCTATGACAAGGCGCCTTCCGGTTGCGAAGGCAGGAATTTGGAGGCGGCGCGCGCGGCGTGTCGTGGCTCCGTCTTGCATGATCCGGCGTGACACTGATGATGGCGTGGAGCGGACTTCTCAACGGACCGGGCGCGCTCGCCGCCTGCGCGTTGCTGGCAACGATCTGTCCCGCCGTGGCGCAGCCGCGCGCCGTGGTCGAATTGTTCACCTCGCAGGGCTGCTCGTCGTGCCCGGCCGCCGACAAGATCATCGGCGACCTCGCCAGTGACCCCTCGGTGATCGCGCTCAGCATGCCGATCGACTATTGGGACTATCTCGGCTGGAAGGACACGCTGGCGGACTCCCGCTTCAGCGCCCGGCAGAAGGCCTATTCGGCGCGGCGCGGCGATCGCGACGTCTACACCCCGCAGATGATCGTCAACGGCGCGATGCAGGTGGTCGGCAACGACCGCGCGCGGATCGACGGCGCGATCTCCGACACCGAGAAGACCGCGGGCGTGATGTCGGTGCCGGTCACCGTGACGCTCGACGGCAAGCAGCTCAAGGTCGCGGTCGCGGCGGGCGCCGCCGATGTGGCGCCGAGCCAGGCCGAGGTGTGGATCTGCTCGATCTCCAAGGCGGTGCCGATCGCCATCACCCGCGGGGAAAACCGCGGCCGCGAGGTGACCTATCACAACGTGGTGCGGACCTGGCTGAAGGTCGGCGATTGGACCGGCCAAGCCGATAGCTGGACGGTGCCGATCGAGAACGTCGCCGGCGCCGGCGTCGACGCCGCGGTGGTCTATGTCCAGAGCGGCAGCCGCGAGCAGCCCGGCCCGATGCTCGGCGCGGCGTTGACCGCGCTCGACTGAGCGGCGCTGCCTGAGCTTTCCGCAAATGCCGAATAGCTGATCGGGTACCTCGCCACCACGTCATGCCCGGGCTTGTCCCGGGCATCCACGCCCTCAGGCACGGCTGTCGTGTCTTTCGTGGATGGCCGGGACAAGCCCGGCCAAGACGGAGACAGGTTGCGCAATCCATCAACGTCAACGGCGTCGAGCCGCTTAGCGTCGGGACATGCGCGGCCTCTCCGCGGAGCAAGCGCCCAACTATCAGCTCAAGACACGAATCAATCCCCACAACAAAAAGGACCAACTCGCGTTGGCCCTCAGTGTGGGGATTGATTGTTGCGAACAGGCCCGATCCTGAAGACCCCGGGGGGCTGGGGGCTGAGGAATCCGACGCCGACAAGACCGGGCCAACGCAAGTATCATCTCTCGCAGCCCAGCAGGGCCGCGGCTTGGCGGAAATCGGGCGGCAATATGATTTCACTAACGATCGTGTGACTGATTGTAGCGGGCGCCCGGGCTCTGTTGCCACGCAGACGTGCAGCTCTCGGCCCTTGCGGCGGCGGGCCGTCGGCGCGATCATGTCGCCGCTGTGACAGGAGGTGCTGATGAGTTCGATGTCGGAGGAGGCCGACCCTAGCGGGATACGGCCGGGCGGCGCTGCGGTCGCGCCGCCGAGCTTGGTGACGTTCAATCGCCTCGAGCTCAATCGCATCCTCAACCTTTATGGCCGGATGGTCGCGGCCGGCGAATGGCGCGACTACGCCATCGACTTTCTCAAGGATCGCGCGGTGTTCTCGGTGTTTCGCCGCGCTTCCGAGGTGCCGATCTACCGGATCGAGAAGGACCCTCGGCTCGCCCGCAAGCAAGGCGCCTACAGCGTGATCTCCGCCACCGGATTGATTCTGCGCCGCGGCCACGAGCTCGACCGCGTGCTGTTGGCGATCGACCGCAAGCTCGCGGTGGTGTGAGGGGGCGCCAATAGGATTGCGAAGCATCTATGGGATCACGGTGTCATTCCGGGGCGCGAGGGCGCAAGCCCGAGCGAACCC
This sequence comes from Rhodopseudomonas palustris BisB18, assembly GCF_000013745.1. Lineage (GTDB taxonomy): Bacteria > Pseudomonadota > Alphaproteobacteria > Rhizobiales > Xanthobacteraceae > Rhodopseudomonas_A > Rhodopseudomonas_A palustris_F. Next base: position 221,025 of record NC_007925.1, on the reverse strand, counting down.
GGAATCTTGCTCCGAATTTACAGCAGTGGGGGATCAGCGCCGGCATGTGTTGCGAGATTCCGGGTTCGCTCGCAGCAAAGCTGCTCGCGCCCCGGAATGACCTGCCTTGGAGCCGATGACGGAATGCGCCGTCGTTACGGCGTCGTGGCGTCGCCCTCGCCGAGCATCCGCTGCATCAGCACGCTGTCGAGCCAGCGGCCGAATTTGAAGCCGACGCTGGGGTGCACGCCGATCATCTGGAAGCCGGTGCGGCCGTGCAGCGCGATCGAGCCGAGATTATCGGAGCCGCCGATCACCGCGATCATCTGGCGGTAACCCCGCGCCTCGGACTCCGCGATCAGGCGGCCGAGCAAACGCGACCCTACGCCCTGGCGCTGCGCCGCCGGCGCCAAGTAGATCGAATTCTCCACGGTGAAGCGATAGGCCGGCCGCGGCCGATACGGGCCCGCATAGGCATAGCCGAGCAGCTCGCCGGCGCGACGGGCCACCAGATAGGGAAAGCCGCCGCCGGTCAGCGCCGCAAAGCGGCGGGTCATCTCCGCGAGATCCGGCGGGGTCAGTTCGAAAGTGGCGGTGCCGCAGCGCACCGCTTCGGCATAGATCGCGGTGATGGCGGGGAGGTCGGCCAATGAGGTCGGCCGGATTTCAAGCTCGGACATGGCGCGCACCATAGTTTCGCGCCGGCAAATGTGAAGCTGGATTTGGGGAGCAGGGGCGGCCTCATCTGGCATCACCCCGGCTCGTGTCCCGGGCAAGAAGCCGCGCTCTATGCGCGGCTTCGCAGAACCGGGACCGTTACGAAGGCTGCGGTCCGCAATGGCCCCGGCTCGCTGCGTACCGCTGACGCGGTCCGCCGCGTCCGGGGCACGGTGTCTTGGCGCTTGCGACATCCGGGTCCCGAAAAAACCCAACAAAAAAGCCCCGGCCGCAAGGCCGGGGCTCGATGGTTGTCCGATGGATGGACGATGGAAACCGTCAGTCGCGCTGTCCCAGGAGCTGCAGCAGCAGCGTGAACAGGTTGATGAAGTTCAAGTACAGCGACAGCGCTCCGGTGATCGCCGCGCGGTCGGCGACGTCGCCGCCCTGCGAGGCATAGCCGTAGATGTAGTCGTTCTTCAGCCGCTGGGTATCCCAGGCGGTGAGGCCCGCGAACACCAGCACGCCGACCACCGAGACGATGAACTGCAGCATGGTCGAGGCCACGAACAGGTTCACCAGGCTCGCCAGGATGACGCCGAACAGGCCCATCATCAGGAACGAACCCATCCCGGTGAGGTCACGCTTGGTGGTGTAGCCGTACAGGCTCAGCGCACCGAACGAGGCCGCGGTGATGAAGAACACCCGCACGATCGAGGTGTGGGTATAGACCAGGAAGATCGACGACAGCGAAATGCCCATCAGGGCGGCGAACGCCCAGAACAGCATTTGCGCGGTGGCCGGCTTCAGCCGGTTAATGCCGAACGAGATCGCGAACACCATCACCAAGGGGGCGAGGATGAACACCCACTTCAAGGGGCTTGCGAACATCATGTAACCGAACGAGGTCAGGAACTGACCTTCGGCGACCCGGATCGCCGCGCCGCTGGCGCTGCGAACCGCTTCAGCCATATCGCTGGTGACGGCGAACTTGTAGACGCCGAGCGCGGCCGCGCCGGTGATGGCGAGGCCGATCGTCATATAGTTGTAGATGCGCAGCATGTAGGCGCGCAGGCCGGCATCGACGGCAGCGGCGTCGACGCGCCCGGCGGCCCGGCCGAAAGGAGAAGCATAGTTACGGTCGAAGTCCGACATGGTCGAAATCCCGTTGTTGTCTGGCCGCATAAGGGCTGCGGCACGAGTGCGAAACTTTATCTCAGGCGCCGCGGACTGGCTGACATCAATTTGCAGAGGTGATGCAACTTTACGTCATCAGAGTCGGCGTCTGACCCAATCTGATATGTGGGAAACTAACACATTCCACGCAAGCTTCGATGCGCGGCCGAATGTCGCTACGGCATTGAGGTTAAGGAAAGTCTGCTGCTGCGAGGGCGAAAACCCGTCGTTTTCGCAGATTCGCCGCGCCGACCGGGCGGTTGCGTCGGAGTGCCGCAATTTCACAGATTGCGCAACACCGATGCCGGCTTCTGATTCAGCGCCAGCCAGGTGCCGGCGAGGCCGAGCCCGACGGTGACCAGCAGCGCCGCAACCACCACCGCCGCGGCGCTGCCGAGCTGCCAGACGAAGCCGAGCGTCATCAACTTGGAGACGATCAGCCAGGCCGCGACCGAGCCGGCCAGCACCGCGAACACCGCGGTTGCAAGTCCGAGCATCAGATACTCCAGCGCGTAGGCGCCGAGCAGCCGGGCCCGTGTGGCGCCGAGCGTCTTCAGGATCACCGCGTCGTAGACCCGGTGGCGATGGCCGGCGGCCAGCGCGCCGCCGAGCACCAGGATCGCCGAGATCAGCGTCACCGAGCTCGCGCCGCGCACCGCCAGCGCCAGATTGGTCACCACGGTGCCGACGGTTTCCAGCGCCTCGCGGACCCGCACGCTGGTGACCATCGGGAACGCGTCCGCCACCGCCTTGATGATGGCGCCGTCGCCGGCCGCGGTGCCGTTCGGCTCGGTCAGGGTGGCGATATGGGTGTGCGGCGCGCCGGCGAAGGCGTTCGGCGAATACACCACGACGAAATTGATGCCGAGGCTCTGCCAGTCGACGTTGCGCAGATTGGCGATCTTGGCGGAGATGTCGCGGCCGAGCACGTTGACCACCACCTCGTCGCCGATCTTGAGACCCAGCCCGTCGGCGAGTTTCTTTTCGAACGACACCAGCGGCGGGCCGCTATAGCCCGGCTGCCACCATTGGCCTTCGACCACCTTGGAGCCGTGCGGCACCTCGGCGGCGTAGGTCAGGCCGCGGTCGCTCTGCAGCACCCATTCGGCGTCGGTCGATGGTTTGAGATCCTCGGTCTTGATGCCTCGCGCCGAAACGATGCGGCCGCGCAGCATCGGCACGTCCTCGACGCTGGCGCCCGGCGCCTGGTCCTTCAGGAACGCGGCGAAGCGGTCGGTCTCGGTGGAGGGAATGTCGATGAAGAAGAAGGAGGGCGCCTTGTCCGGCAGCGCCGCGGTGAACTGCCGGCGCAGATTGCCGTCGATCTGGGTGACGGTGACCAGCACCGCGAGGCCTAAGCCCAGCGACATCACCACCGAGGGGGTGAGCGCGCCGGGGCGGTGGATATTGCCGATCGCCAGCCGCAGCATGGTCGAGTTGGCGCGCGGCAGTCGGCGCGCCAGTGCCATCAGCGCGCTGGCGATGCCGCGCAGCAGCGCGAACACCACCACGGAGGTTGCGACAAAGGCGGCGGCGACACGCTTGTCGTAGGACAGCCCGATCACCACCGCGACCAGCACGGCGACCACCAGCGCCATCCAAACGAGGTGCTTTGGTCGCGGCCGATGCCGCTCGCTGATCACCGCCTCGCGGAACAGCGCCGCCACCGGCACGTCATGCACCCGCGCCAGCGGCCACATCCCGAACGCCAGTGCGGTTAACAGCCCGTAAACCAAGGACAACGCCAATTCGCCCGGATGCAGCGTCGGCACCACCGGCAGCGGCAACAATTGGCCGAACAGCCCGACGATCGCGTAGGGCAGCGCGGCGCCAAGCGCGAGGCCGATCAAGGAGCCGATCCCGGCCAGCACCATCACCTGGGTGAGATAGATCGCAAACACGTCGCGGCCGGTGGCGCCGAGCGCCTTGAACGCGGCGATGACGTCCTGGCGGCGGTCGATATGGCTCTTCACCGCATTGGCGACGCCGACGCCGCCGACCAACAGCGCTGCGAGCCCGACCAGCGTGAGAAATTGGGTGAAGCGGGTAATGGTGCGCTCGAGCTGCGGCGAGGCGTTGCCGCGGCTGCGGATTTCCCAGCCGGCCTGCGGCAGCGCGGCGCGGGCCTGATCGGCCAGCGCGTTGGCGACGCGGTCGTCGGCCTGATTGTCAGGCAGCAGCAGCCGATAGGTCCAGCGCACCAGGCTGCCGGGCTGCAGCAGTTGGGTGGCGCGCAACGCCTGTTCGCTGACCAGGAAGCGCGGTCCGAAGCCGACGCCGCCGGAGAGCTTGTCCGGCTCGGCGCCGACCACGCTGCGGATTTCGAACGGCGCGTTGCCAACATGGACGCGGTCGCCGACTTTCAGATCGAGCCGCGCTAGCAACGCTGCGTCGGCGGCGGCGCCGAACACGCCGTCGCGCTCGGCCAACAGATCCGGCACCGCGATTTTCGGCTCCAGCGTCAGGGTGCCCAGCATCGGGTAAGTGTCGTCGACCGCCTTCAATTCGACCAGCGCGAGCCGGTCGTCGGCGGTGCGCGCCATGCCGCGCAAGGTCGCCACCACCGAGACCCGGCCGTGGGCGCGCAGAAACGCCAGTTCGTCCGGCGAGGCCTCACGCTGCATCAGCGAAAACGCCACGTCGCCGCCGAGCAGCGCGCGGCCCTCGCGAGCCAGGCCTTCGCTCAGCGAACCGGCCACCGAACCGACGCCTGCGATCGCCAAGACGCCGAGCGCGATGCAGGCGATGAACACGTAGAAGCCGCGCAGCCCGCTGCGCAATTCGCGCACCGCGTAACGCAGCGGCAACGGCAGCGTCGCCGGCCGGCGCTGCGGCATGGGTTCGGAGATCACCGCCATCGCGTTACGCCGTCTGCACGCGGACGCGGTCGGGCGCCGCGACATCGATGCGGCCGGAGCGCAGCCGCACCACGCGGTCGCAGCGCTGCGCCAGCGAGGTGTCGTGGGTGACTAGAACCAGCGTCATGCCGCGTTCGGCGTGGTTGGCGAACAACAGATCGACGATCTGCCGGCCGGTGGCCTCGTCGAGATTGCCGGTCGGCTCGTCGGCGACCAGGATGGTGGGGTCGGGCGCGAGCGCCCGGGCCAAGGCGACGCGTTGCTGCTCGCCGCCGGAGAGCTGCGTCGGATAGTGGTGCAGCCGTTCGCTCAAGCCGACCGCGGCGAGTTCGCGCGCGGCGCGCTCCATGGCGTCGGCGCGGCCGGCCAATTCCAGCGGCACCGCGACGTTTTCCAGCGCCGTCATGGTCGGGATCAGATGGAACGACTGGAACACGATGCCGACATGGCGGCCGCGAAACCGCGCCAGCGCGTCCTCGTCCAAGGCATTGAATGCGGTGCCGTCGACCACCACCTCACCGCTGTCGGGGCGCTCCAGCCCCGCCATCACCATCAGGAGCGTGGATTTCCCCGATCCTGAGGGGCCGATCAGGCCGATTGCCTCGCCGGAGCCGACGCGCAGGCTGATATCCTTCAGGATATGCACGCGCGCCGCGCCCGAGCCGAGCGACAGGTCGACGTTGGAGATGACAATGCTGTCGGGCGCTCGGGTGTCGGGTGCTTGGCCCTGCGGCGAAGAGGCTTTGATGAAACTGTCCATGGCTGCCTCATATGGCGATTGGTTCGGCGCGGTCGAGAGGCCGGCGCGGATGTTTTGCCGCGGCATGATGGCCGCGCTTGTGCTGGGAGGCGTGATGGTCGGACAAAGCAGCGCACAGACCGCGACGGCGGCGCTCACCAAGCCGATCAAGCTCGTGGTGCTGGGCGATTCCTTGAGCGCCGGCTACGGCCTGCCGGCCGCCGCGGCGTTTCCGGCGCGCCTGCAAAAGGCCTTGCAGGACAAGGGCGTGGCCACCGAGATGGTGAATGCCGGCGTGTCCGGCGACACCGCCTCCGGCGGGCTTGCGCGGCTCGACTGGTCGATCCCGAAAGACACCGAGGCGGTGATCGTCGAACTCGGCGCCAACGACGCCTTGCGCGGCACCGATCCCAAGGTCACCCGCGACGCGCTTGACCAGATCGTGAAGAAGCTGAAGGCGCGCAACATCGCGGTATTTTTGTGCGGGATGTACGCGCCGCCGAACTACGGCCCGCAATACGCGGCGCAATTCAACGCGATCTATCCGGAGCTGGCGAAGACCTACCAGGTGCCGCTGTATCCGTTCTTTCTCGAGGGCGTCGCCACCATCGCCAAACTGAACCAGGCCGACGGGCTGCACCCCACCGCGGAAGGGATCGACACCGTGGTTAAGAATATCCTGCCCAGCGTGCAGGCATTTCTCGGCACCGTTGCTGAGCAACGCAGTTGAAAAAACGGCAATCTGCTATCAACATGAGGTATTCACAGGGCTTTCGACCTACCATACTTCGCAGTGTCGCAGTTCTGCGTTACGACTAATTGTCGTTGATTCGTTGTCCTCCTGCCGTGCTCCTGCATCGAGGGTTTGCGATGCCGCGTTTATTCACTGGACTGGAAATTCCGGCCGAGATCGGCCAGACGCTCTCCAATCTGCGCGGCGGGCTGCCCGGCGCACGCTGGATCAACCCGGAAAATTACCACGTCACCCTGCGCTTCATCGGCGACATCGACGGCGTCTCGGCCAACGAGATCGCCTCGATGCTGGTGCGGATCAACCGCAAGCCGTTCGACGTCGCGGTTCAGGGGCTGCAAAGCTTCGGCGGCAAGAAGCCGCGCGCGGTGGTGGCTTCGGTGGTGCCGTCGCGGCCGCTGATCGAGCTCCAGGCCGAATTGGAGCGGCTGATGCAGCGGCTCGGGCTCAACCCTGAGGGGCGCAAATTCACCCCGCACGTCACGCTGGCGCGGCTGCGCGACGCCTCCAACCAGGACGTCGCGGATTATCTGTCGGTGCGCGGCTATTTCCCGACCAGGGTGTTCACCGCCTCGCGCTTCGTGCTGTTCTCGTCGCGGGCCTCCACCGGCGGCGGGCCTTACGTGGTGGAGGATTCTTACGCGCTGAGCGCATAAGTTTGCGCGCTGAGCGCGTGAGGCGCGCTCGTGTCCCGGACGCAGTGCGGCGCGCCGCGTCAGCGGCGTGATGCGCTGCAGATCCGGGACCGTTACGGAGACTGCCTTTGAAACGGTCCCGGCTCACGGCGCAGCGCAGAGCGCTGCACCGCGTCCGGGACACGCGTTGAATCGCAAGAGAAAATAAGGGCTTTAGTGGCCAAACCCGCTCCGCATAGCCGCCGGTACGAATCCCGACTTGCATTTTTCCGCGCGGTAATGACGTAAGTATCGCCATGCTGTCTCCCGATCCCGTCTCGTTCTCCGAGCAATATCAGGCGCTGGTGTCCTCCGGCGCGATCGAGCCCGATCCGGCGCAGGCCGATGCCGTCACGGCGTTCAGCGCGCTGGAAGCCAATCTCGCCGGCTACAAGCCGCCGAAGAAGCAAACCCTGTTCGGCCGGCTGTTCGGCGCCGACAAGGATCAGCCGCCGCCGCGCGGGCTGTACGTCCACGGCGAAGTCGGCCGCGGCAAGACCATGCTGATGGACCTGTTCTTCGACAGCTGCCCGGTGACCTTGAAGCGCCGGGCGCATTTCCATGAATTCATGGCCGAGGTGCACGAGCGGATCTACGCGTTCCGGCAGAACATCAAGCGCGGCGAACTCGGCGACAGCGCCGACGTGGTGGCGCTGACCGCGAATTCGATCTTCGAGGAAGCCTGGCTGTTGTGCTTCGACGAATTCCACGTCACCGACATCGCCGACGCGATGATCCTGAGCCGGCTGTTCTCAAAGCTGTTCGAGCTCGGCACCGTGGTGGTGGCGACCTCCAACGTGGCGCCCGACGATCTGTATAAAGGCGGCCTCAATCGCGCGCTGTTCCTGCCGTTCATCGGGCTGTTGAAGACCCGGATGGAGCTGTTGCGGCTCGACGCGCGCACCGACTACCGGATGGAAAAGCTGACCGGGGTGAAGACCTGGCTGGTGCCGGCCGACGCCGCCGCTACCGCCGCGCTGGACAAGGCCTGGGCCCGGCTGACCCACGGCGCGCCCGGCCATCCGCGCGATATCTCGATCAAGGGCCGCGTCCTGCGCGTGCCGCGCGCCGACCACCATGTCGCCCGTTTCGGATTCGCCGACCTGTGCGAGCAGCCGCTGGCGGCGTCGGATTATCTTCGCCTCGCCCATGATTATCACACCATCATGATCGACCAGATTCCGTTGATGGATCTCGCCGACCGCAACGCCGCCAAGCGTTTCATTACGTTGATCGACACTTTGTACGACAACGCCGTGAAGCTGATGGCCTCGGCGGCGGCCGATCCGACGGCTTTGTACCGCGCCAGCGAAGGCGTCGAGGCGATGGAATTCCAGCGCACCGCGTCGCGGCTGATCGAAATGGGCTCGGAATCCTATCTGGCGCTGCCGCACGGCCGCAGCAGCGACTCCACCGCCAGCGGTTCGTCAACCGGCCTGGTCGAAACCTAAGTCGAACGCCGTTTCGCCGTTATCGAGCCGGCGCGGCGCTATATTGACCGAACCGCGACTTGAACGGTTGCTGCGAACGGGATAACCCACGCCCAGCTTTTCCTCCCCCTTCCCACCCTGCTCAAAGGACAGCTTTCCCATGGCGCGCGACAAGATTGCTTTGATTGGCTCCGGTCAGATCGGCGGAACGTTGGCTCACTTGGTCGGCCTGAAGGAGCTCGGCGACGTGGTGATGTTCGACATCGCCGAAGGCATTCCGCAGGGCAAGTCGCTGGATATCGCCCAGTCCTCCCCGGTCGACGGCTTCGACGCCAAGTTCACCGGCGCCAATTCCTACGAGGCGATCGAAGGCGCCCGGGTGGTGATCGTCACCGCCGGCGTGCCGCGCAAGCCCGGCATGAGCCGCGACGATCTCTTGAGCATCAACCTCAAGGTGATGGAGCAGGTCGGCGCCGGCATCAAGAAATACGCCCCCGACGCCTTCGTGATCTGCATCACCAACCCGCTCGACGCCATGGTCTGGGCGCTGCAGAAGGCCTCCGGGCTGCCGCACCGCAAGGTGGTCGGCATGGCCGGCGTGCTCGACTCCGCCCGGTTCCGCTATTTCCTGGCCGACGAATTCAACGTCTCGGTGGAAGACGTCACCGCCTTCGTGCTGGGCGGCCATGGCGACACCATGGTGCCGCTGGTGAAGTACTCCACCGTGGCCGGCATTCCGCTGCCCGACCTGGTGAAGATGGGCTGGACCTCGCAGGCCCGGCTCGACGAGATCGTCGACCGCACCCGCAACGGCGGCGCCGAGATCGTCAACCTGCTGAAGACCGGCTCGGCGTTCTACGCGCCGGCGGCGTCGGCGATCGCGATGGCCGAGAGCTACCTCAAGGACAAGAAGCGGGTGGTGCCGGTGGCGGCCTATCTGAACGGCGAATACGGCGTCAAGGACATGTATGTCGGCGTGCCGGTGGTGATCGGCGACAAGGGCGTCGAGCGCATCGTCGAGATCGAACTGGCCGGCAAGGACCGTGAGGCGTTCGACAAGTCGGTCGCCGCGGTGCAGGGTTTGGTCGAGGCCTGCAAGAAGATCGCGCCCGAGCTGCTCGGCCACTGAGGCTGAATTTCTGGATAACGGCGGCGCCCGCACCTCTTCGTCGAAGAGTGCGGCGCGCCGCCAGCCGGTCGGGGAAGGTGGCGGACCAACGGTCCGTCCCCCTCGCCCAACTCTCTGCCGAGAACAGAGGGAGCAGGTGGCCGGTGGTGAGACGAGTTGGGTTCATTCGGCTGGACGAATTCTGGCGAGGGGCAATCAATGAATATTCATGAATACCAGGCCAAAGCGGTGCTGCAGCCGTTCGGCGTATCGCTGTCGAAGGGCGTCGCGATCCTCAAGGCCACCGACGCCGAGGCTGCGGCCAAGCAGCTTGGCGGGCCGATCTGGGTGGTGAAGAGCCAGATCCATGCCGGCGGCCGTGGCAAGGGCAAGTTCAAGGAAGCCTCCGCCGGCGACAAGGGCGGCGTGCGGCTCGCCAAGTCGATCGAAGAGGTCAAGCAATACGCCGCCGAGATGCTCGGCGCGACGCTGGTGACGATCCAGACCGGCCCGGCCGGCAAGCAGGTCAACCGGCTCTACATCGAAGACGGCTCCGACATCGAGAAGGAATTCTACCTGTCGCTGCTGGTCGACCGCGTCACCTCGCGGATCTCCTTCGTGGTCTCCACCGAAGGCGGCATGAACATCGAGGACGTCGCCCACGACACGCCTGAGAAGATCATCTCGTTCTCGGTCGACCCGGCCACCGGCATCATGGGCCATCACGGCCGCACCGTCGCCAAGGCGCTCGGGCTCACCGGCGACCTCGCCAAGCAGGCCGAACGGCTGGTGGCGCAGCTCTATGCGGCGTTCATTTCCAAGGACATGGAAATGCTCGAGATCAACCCGTTGGTGGTGACCAAGCAGGGCGAGCTGAAGTGCCTCGACGCCAAGATGTCGTTCGACGGCAATGCGCTGTATCGCCACCCGGATATTTCGGCGCTGCGCGACGAGACCGAAGAAGACGCCAAGGAGATCGAGGCGTCGAAATACGACCTGAATTACGTCACGCTCGACGGCACCATCGGCTGCATGGTCAACGGTGCCGGCCTCGCCATGGCGACCATGGACATCATCAAGCTGTACGGCATGACGCCGGCGAACTTCCTCGATGTCGGCGGCGGCGCCAACAAGGAGAAGGTCACCGCGGCGTTCAAGATCATCACCGCCGATCCCAACGTGAAGGGCATCCTGATCAACATCTTCGGCGGCATCATGAAGTGCGACATCATCGCCGAAGGCGTGGTGGCCGCGGTCAAGGACGTCGGCCTCAAGGTGCCGCTGGTGGTGCGCCTCGAAGGCACCAATGTCGAAGCCGGCAAAAAGATCATCCAGGAATCCGGCCTCAACGTGCTGTCGGCGGACGATCTCGACGACGCCGCGCAAAAGATCGTCAAGGCCGTCAAGGAGGCTGCATAAATGTCGGTTCTGATCGATAGCAACACCAAGGTGATCTGCCAGGGCTTCACCGGCAAGAACGGCACCTTCCATTCCGAGGCCGCGATGGCCTATGGCACCAAGATGGTCGGCGGCACCTCGCCCGGTAAGGGCGGCTCCACCCACCTCGGTCTGCCGGTGTTCGACACCGTGCGCGAGGCGGTCGACAAGACCGGCGCCGACGCCTCGGTGATCTACGTGCCGCCGCCGGGCGCAGCCGACGCGATCTGCGAGGCGATCGACGCCGAGATCCCGCTGATCGTCTGCATCACCGAGGGCATTCCGGTGCTCGACATGGTGCGGGTGCGGCGCTCGCTGATCGGCTCGAAGTCGCGGCTGATCGGGCCGAACTGCCCGGGCGTGATGACCGCCGGCGAATGCAAGATCGGCATCATGCCGGCCAATATCTTCAAGCCCGGCTCGGTCGGCATCGTGTCGCGCTCCGGCACCCTGACCTATGAGGCGGTGTTCCAGACCACCCGCGAGGGGCTCGGCCAGACCACCGCGGTGGGCATCGGCGGCGATCCGGTGAAGGGCACCGAATTCATCGACGTGCTGGAGATGTTCTTGGCCGACCCGAAGACCACCTCGATCATCATGATCGGCGAAATCGGCGGCTCGGCCGAGGAAGACGCCGCCCAGTTCCTGATCGACGAGGCCAAGCGCGGCCGCAGCAAGCCGACGGTGGGCTTCATCGCCGGCGTCACCGCGCCTCCCGGCCGCCGCATGGGTCATGCCGGCGCGATCATCTCCGGCGGCAAGGGCGACGCCGCCTCGAAGACCGCGGCGATGGAAGCGGCAGGCATCGCGGTCTCGCCGTCACCGGCCCGGCTCGGCAAGACGCTTGCCGAAAAATTGAAGTCGTAATTCAGTCCTAGGTTCTTTCGTCGCTTACATTTCCCTTTTTTGGGGGTAAAGGTGCACTATGTTGCTGATCCGGGCCCCCGGGTCAGCGGTCGCACTTGATGGTGCGACGAGAAAATCATCAGGACGGAATCATGTCTCGCCAGGACGCGAATGCCGCTTTTGCCCTTTCGTCATTTCTGGACGGCGCCAATGCCGGTTACATCGACGAGCTATACGCCCGCTACCAATCTGATCCGTCCTCGGTCGACGCCGAGTGGCAGGAGTTCTTCAAGAGCCTGAAAGACCGCCCGGCGGACATTCAGAGCAATGCCGAAGGCCCGTCCTGGGCCAGGACCGACTGGCCGCTCCCCCCGCGCGACGACCTGACCTCCGCGCTCGACGGCAACTGGGCTGAGGTCGAGAAGGCGATCGGCACCAAGATCCAGGCCAAGGAGCAGGCCAAGGCGAAGGCGCAGCCCAAGGGCGCCGAGGCCGTTCCGGCCGACGTCCACCAGGCCACGCGGGATTCCGTCCGCGCCTTGATGCTGATCCGCGCCTACCGGATGCGCGGCCATTTCCACGCCAAGCTCGACCCGCTCGGTCTGGAGCCGGCCAGGGACCACGAAGAACTCGACATCCGCACCTACGGCTTCACCGAGGCCGATCTCGACCGCAAGATCTTCCTCGATCACGTCCTCGGCTTGGAATACGGCTCGTTGCGCGAGATCGTGGCGATCTGCGAACGTACCTATTGCCAGACGCTCGGCGTCGAATTCCTGCATATCTCGAACGGCGCGCAGAAAGCCTGGATCCAGGAACGCATCGAAGGCCCGGACAAGGAAATCTCCTTCACCCGGGAAGGCCGCCGCGCCATCCTGATGAAGCTCGTCGAGTCCGAAGGCTTCGAGAAGTTCTGCGACCTGAAATTCACCGGCACCAAGCGGTTCGGGCTCGACGGCGGCGAATCGCTGATCCCGGCGCTGGAGCAGATCATCAAGCGCGGCGGCAATCTCGGCGTCCGCGAGATCGTGCTCGGCATGCCGCATCGCGGCCGGCTGAATGTGCTGACCCAGGTGATGGGCAAGCCGCATCGCGCGCTGTTCCATGAATTCAAGGGCGGCTCCGCCAACCCCGACGAAGTCGAGGGCTCCGGCGACGTCAAATATCACCTCGGTGCCTCGTCGGACCGCGAGTTCGACCACAACAAGGTGCATCTGTCGCTGACCGCCAACCCGTCGCATCTGGAAATCGTCGATCCGGTGGTGCTCGGCAAGGTCCGCGCCAAGCAGGACCAGCACGGCGACCTGCCGGAAGAACGCGTCTCGGTGCTGCCGCTGCTGATGCACGGCGACGCGGCGTTTGCCGGCCAGGGCGTGGTCGCGGAATGTTTCGGATTGAGCGACCTGAAGGGCTACCGCACCGGCGGTTCGATCCACTTCATCGTCAACAACCAGATCGGCTTCACCACCTATCCGCGCTATTCGCGCTCCTCGCCGTATCCGTCCGACGTCGCCAAGATGATCGACGCGCCGATCTTCCACGTCAACGGCGACGATCCGGAAGCGGTGGTGTTCGCCGCCAAGATCGCGGTCGAGTTCCGGCAGAAATTCCACAAGCCGGTGGTCATCGACATGTTCTGCTATCGCAGGCATGGCCACAACGAAGGCGACGAGCCGGCATTCACCCAGCCGGCGATGTACCGCAAGATCGCGGCGCATCCCTCGACGCTGGAGATCTATTCGAAGCGGCTGGTCGCCGACGGGGTGATCACCGAAGGCGAGATCGAAAAGGCCAAGGCCGATTGGCGCGCCCGGCTCGACGCCGAGCTCGAGGCCGGTACCGGCTATCGGCCCAACAAGGCCGACTGGCTCGACGGCAAATGGGCCGGGTTCAAGACCGCCGACCAGGAAGAAGACCCGCGTCGCGGCATCACCGGCGTCGACGTCGCGGTGCTGAAGGACATCGGCCGCAAGATCACCAAGGTGCCGGACGGCTTCCGGCTGCACCGCACCGTGCAGCGCTACCTGGAAAACCGGGCGCGGGCGATCGACACCGGCGTCGGCATCGATTGGGCGACCGGCGAAGCGTTGGCGTTCTGCACCCTGTTGCAGGAAGGCCACCGGGTCCGGCTGTCCGGCCAGGACTCCGAGCGCGGCACCTTCTCGCAGCGCCATTCGGTGCTGTTCGATCAGGAAGACGAAAACCGCTACACCCCGTTCAATCATCTCGGGCCGGACCAGGGTCATTACGAGGTGATCAATTCGCTATTGTCGGAAGAAGCGGTGCTCGGCTTCGAGTACGGCTACTCGCTGACCGAGCCGAACGCGCTCACCGTCTGGGAAGCCCAGTTCGGCGATTTCGCCAACGGCGCGCAGGTCTTGTTCGACCAGTTCATCTCGTCGGGCGAACGCAAATGGCTGCGGATGTCAGGCCTCGTCTGCATGCTGCCGCACGGCTATGAGGGCCAGGGGCCGGAGCATTCTTCGGCGCGGCTGGAGCGCTTCCTGCAGATGTGCGCGGAAGACAACATGCAGGTGGTGCACGCCACCACGCCGGCGAACTTCTTCCACGTGCTGCGCCGGCAATTGAAGCGCGAGATCAGGAAGCCGTTGATCCTGATGACGCCGAAATCGCTGCTGCGCCACAAGCGCGCGGTGTCGTCGCTCGACGAGCTCGGCGCCGATACCACGTTCCACCGCATCCTCTACGACAGCGCCGAAGTGCTGCCCGACGAGAAGATCAAGCTGACGCCGGACGACAAGATCCGCCGCGTCGTGCTGTGCTCCGGCAAGGTGTATTACGATCTCTACGAGGAGCGCGAGAAGCGCGGCGTCGACGACGTCTATCTGATGCGCGTCGAGCAGCTCTACCCGGTGCCGCTGAAGGCGCTGGTGCAGGAGCTGACCCGGTTCAAGGGCGCGGAATTCGTCTGGTGCCAGGAAGAGCCGCGCAACATGGGCGCCTGGCACTTCATCGAGCCCTATATCGAATGGGTGCTGAACCAGATCGGCGCGACACACCGCCGGCCGCGCTACGCCGGCCGCGCCGCCTCGGCGGCCACCGCCACCGGGCTGATGTCGAAACATCTGGCCCAGCTCAAGGCCCTGCTCGACGAGGCGCTGCATTAGCAGCGCCTTCGCGCCTGCGTTCGAGCATTCCGGATATTTCGAAGACACGAGGCCGATGGCCGGCTTGAAGCCAGCCGCGAGCCGAAAGGGAAGCACCAATGACTGAAATTCGCGTTCCAACGCTCGGCGAATCGGTGACCGAGGCGACCATCGGCCGCTGGTTCAAGAAGGCCGGCGACGCCGTCGCGGTCGACGAGCCGTTGGTCGAACTGGAAACCGACAAGGTCACCATCGAGGTGCCGGCGCCCTCCGCCGGAACGCTCGGCGAGATCGTCGCCAAGGACGGCGAGACCGTCGCGGTCGGCGCCTTGCTCGGCCAGATCACCGACGGCGCCGCGAAGGCCGCGCCGAAGGACGCCGCCAAGGCTTCCGGCGTCGCGCCGGAGACCACCACCGGCCGCCCCGACCTGAAGACCGATGGCACCAAGCCGATCAACGCCGGCCCGGAAGAGCCGCGGCTGCGGCCCGAGGCCAAGGCTGAGGCCAAATCGCTGCCGGCTGACACGCCGCAGGCGCCGTCGGTGCGCAGGCTTTCGGCCGAGAACGGCGTCGACGCCGCTACCGTGCCGGGCTCCGGCAAGGACGGCCGCGTCACCAAGGGCGACATGCTGGCGGCGATCGAGAAGGCGGCCTCCGCGCCGACCCCGGTCGATCAGCCGGCCGCCGCGGTGCAGGTCCGCAGCCCGTCGCCGGCCGACGACGCCGCGCGCGAGGAGCGCGTGAAGATGACGCGGCTGCGCCAGACCATCGCGCGCAGGCTCAAGGAAGTTCAGAACACCGCGGCGATGCTGACGACCTTCAACGAGGTCGACATGAGCCACATCATGGCGCTGCGCGCGCAATACAAGGAGGTGTTCGAGAAGCGCCACCACTCCAAGCTGGGCTTCATGGGCTTCTTCGTCCGCGCCTGCGTGCAGGCGCTGAAGGACATTCCGGCGGCCAACGCCGAGATCGACGGCACCGACCTGATCTACAAGAACTACTACCACATCGGCGTCGCGGTCGGCACCGACAAGGGCCTGGTGGTGCCGGTGGTGCGCGACTGCGACCACAAGTCGATCGCGCAGATCGAAAAGAGCATCGCCGATTTCGGCAAGCGCGCCCGCGACGGCCAGCTCAAGATCGACGAGATGCAGGGCGGCACCTTCACCATCACCAATGGCGGCATCTACGGCTCCTTGATGTCGACCCCGATCCTGAACGCGCCGCAGTCCGGCATCCTCGGCATGCACAAGATCCAGGAACGCCCGGTGGCGATCGCCGGCAAGGTCGAGATCCGGCCGATGATGTACTTGGCGCTCAGCTACGACCACCGCGTGATCGACGGCAAGGACGCCGTGACCTTCCTGGTGCGGGTCAAGGAAAGCCTGGAGGATCCGACGCGGCTGGTGCTGGATCTGTAACTGACAGCACGGATCGCCGGTGGCCGGATGGGTTGCGCTCTCCGAAATTCTGAGAAACGCAGCCCTGACGGTCGCGGCGATTGTCGGGGCCATCCTGGCCTGGCGGCAGCTGTCGCCGGCGGCGATGCAGGCGAGGTCAGCCAGCACCCAAGCCGAACTGGCGAGGCGCACCCACGTCACCGAATTGTTCATCCGGGCCGTGGGCCAGCTGCGCGATCCCAACCTGGAAGTTCGCCTCGCGGCGATCTATGTTCTGCGTGAGGTGGCGAAGGATTTTCCGGACCTCTCAAACCCGGTTTTCGAGCTGCTTCAGGCTTACCTGAGAGAGGCCGATATCGACTACGGCGACGCCGAGCCGCCGATCGATATCCAGGAAATCATGAGCGTGCTGCGAAGCAGACTGGAGCAATCCGATGCCTAGGCCAGCCCATCAGCAACAAGCGCGGACCCTCGACATCAGCGGCGCGTTTGTCAGGCGGACCGATCTCAGCGGCGCATCGCTGCGCGGAGCCAATCTGGCCGGCGCAGACGCGAGCAACGCCAGCTTCCGCAACGCCGATTTCCAAGGGGCCGTTCTCGACGGCACCATCCTCAAGGGCGCGGATCTGAGCGGCGCAAAGAATCTCACCGTTCAACAGCTGTCGCGCGCGATCGTCGATCGCCAGACGATCCTGCCGGCCTACATCGACCATGACTTGCTTCGCAGCAACTAGTCGACAAGATTGAAAGCAAGCTGATGCCGCCGATGCCGACGGAAATCGTAGTGCTCGGATGGAGCGTGGTGCTGCTGATCGTGCAGCTGTTCCTGGCCTCGGTGCCGGTCACGCTGGAGCTCGGCGGCGCCTACCAGGCCGGTCCGCGCGACCAACCGCGCGCCGCCAAAGGGGTATTCGCCGGCCGCGCCGCGCGCGCCTTCCGCAATCTCTTGGAGACCTACCCGGCGTTCGTGGCGCTGGCGCTCGCACTCTCCGTCACCGGCCGCAGCGGCGGCTGGGGCGCACTCGGCGCCGAGATCTGGCTGGCGATGCGCATTCTCTACGTCCCCGCCTATCTGATCCATTTCCCGTTCGCCCGCAGCCTGCTGTGGTTTGCCTCCCTCCTGGCGCTGCTGGCGATGCTGGCGCGGCTGTTGTTGTCTTGAGGTTTGCCGCGCCCACGGCCTGATCGTCGATCAGGCCGCAACCGTCGATCGGAGCCCGCCGTGCAGCATCGCGTCGTCATCGTCACCGGAGGCAGCCGCGGCATCGGCCGCGCCACCGCGCTCGCGGCCGCCGCGCGCGGCTACCGAGTGTGCATCGGCTACGCCAGCAACCGGGCCGCGGCCGAAGAGGTGGTGGCGAAGATCGCGGACAGCGGCGGCCAGGCGATCGCGGTGCAATGCGACGTCGGCTTCGAGGCCGACATCGTCGGGCTGTTCGAGGCCGCCGACGGCTTCGGCAAGCTCGGCGCACTGGTCAACAATGCCGGCATCGTCGGGCCGACCGCGCGGGTCGACGAGATGTCGGCGGAACGGATCCAGCGGATGATGGCGGTCAACGTCACCGGCAGCATGCTGTGCGCCCGCGAGGCGGTGAAGCGGATGTCGACCCGCCATGGCGGCGAGGGCGGGGTGATCGTCAACCTGTCGTCGGTGGCGGCGAAGCTCGGCTCGCCCAATACTTATGTGGACTATGCCGCCTCGAAAGGCGCGATCGATTCCTTCACCATCGGGCTCGGCCACGAGGTCGCCGGCGAAGGCATCCGGGTCGCGGCGATCCGGCCTGGGCTGATCGATACCGAGATCCACGCCTCCGGCGGCGAGCCCGACCGCGCGCACCGGCTCGCGAATCACGTGCCGATGAAGCGGGTCGGCACCGCGGAGGAGATCGCCAACGCGGTGGTCTGGCTGATCTCCGAGGAGGCGTCCTACGTCACCTCGGCGATTCTCGACGTGTCAGGCGGGCGGTAGCGTTGCTGGGCGGAGCAAGCCATGCCGGTGGTCGCGATCGTCGATGCAGTCAAGATCGAGTTCTATCCCGATGAGCACCCGCCGCCGCATTTCCATGCCCGTTACGCCGAATTCATCGCGCAGATCGAAATCCGGACCGGACGGGTGCTGCGCGGCTCGCTGCCTCCCGCGAAACTTCGCCGTGTGTTATTCTGGGCCGATAAGCACTATATCGGCCTCATGAATGCTTGGACCGCGGTCGAAGAATTGCGCAAGCCGGAGAAAATCGATGACTGAGATCATCGCGATGCAGAGCGCCGAACCGGTGATTTTCGGGGTTCTCAAGATCGTCTGGCGCGATGGCTTTGCCGGCGTCGTCGACCTGCGGCCGCTGCTGACCAAGGGTGACATGTTCGCCTTCCTTCGCGCCGACCCCGCGCGCTTCGACACGCTCAAGCTCGAGCTGCACGGTCACAAGATCTTCTGGCTGGACGATCAGGGAGACGAAATCGACTTCGGGTCGGACTCCTTGCGGCAACGCGCCGAGCGACAGGCAGGTCTCCTTCATCTCGCAAGCTGAATAGAAAGCACTCCATGGCCTCTTACGATCTCGTTGTTATCGGCACCGGTCCCGGCGGATATGTCTGCGCGATTCGCGCCGCCCAACTCGGCCTCAAGGTCGCCGTGGTGGAAAAGCGCGACACCTTCGGCGGCACCTGCCTGAACATCGGCTGCATGCCGTCGAAGGCGCTGCTCTACGCCTCGGAGATGTTCGAGGAGGCCGGGCATTCCTTCGCCAAGATGGGCGTCGTCGTGCCGAAGCCATCGCTCGATCTGCCGGCGATGATGACCTTCAAGCAGCAGGGCATCGACGGCAACGTCAAGGGCGTCGAGTTCCTGCTGAAGAAGAACAAGATCGACGCGCTGCGCGGCTCCGGCCGCGTGCTCGGCACCGGCAAGGTCGAAGTGACAAGTGCGGACGGCAAGACGCAGACCGTCGACGCCAAATCGATCGTGATCGCCTCGGGCTCGACCTACACGCCGCTGAAAGGCGTCACCGTCGATGAGAAGCGCATCGTGTCGTCGACCGGCGCGCTGTCGCTCGACAAGGTGCCGGGCAAACTCTTGGTGATCGGCGCCGGGGTGATCGGGCTCGAGCTCGGCTCGGTGTGGCGCCGGCTCGGCGCCGAAGTCACCGTGGTGGAATTCCTCGATCGCATCCTGCCCGGCATGGATGGCGAGGTGGTCAAGCAATTCCAGCGCATCCTGGAAAAGCAGGGCTTCAACTTCAAGCTCGGCAGCAAGGTGACGGCGGTGGATTCGTCGGGCGCGACGCTGAAGGCGACCATCGAGCCGGCCGCCGGCGGCAAGCCGGAAACGCTGGAAGCCGACGTGGTGCTGGTGGCGATCGGACGGATTCCCTACACCAAGGGGCTCGGCCTCGCCGAAGCCGGCATCACGCTCGACGAGCGCGGCCGGATCGCGATCGACGCGCACTTCGCCACGAGCTTAAAGGGCGTTTATGCGATCGGCGACGTCGTCGCCGGTCCGATGCTGGCGCACAAGGCCGAGGACGAGGGCGTCGCGGTCGCCGAAATCATCGCCGGCAAGGCCGGCCATGTGAACTACGACGTGATCCCGGGCGTGGTCTACACCACGCCGGAAGTGTCCTCGGTCGGCAAGACCGAAGAGGAATTGAAGCAGGCCGGCGTGGCCTACACGGCGGGCAAGTTTCCGTTCACCGCCAACGGCCGCTCCAAGGTCAATCAGACCACCGACGGTTTCGTGAAAATTCTCGCCGACGCCAAGACCGACCGCGTGCTCGGCGTGCATATCGTCGGCCGCGAGGCCGGCGAGCTGATCCACGAGGCCGCGGTGCTGATGGAGTTCGGCGGCTCGGCGGAAGACCTGGCGCGCACCTGCCACGCCCATCCGACGCGCTCGGAGGCGGTCAAGGAAGCCGCGCTTGCGGTCGGCAAACGCGCCATCCATATGTGAACCAAGCCGGCGCGGTCCGGGGCACGGATACGCGGATGATGCGCCGGATTTCTCAGTCGCTGTGGTTTCTGCTCGCGGTCGCGTTCCTGATCGAGGCGTGGTGCTGGGATCACCTCGAACCGATCGTGGCGCGCATCGTCGCGCTGATTCCGCTGCGCGAATTCAAGGCGTGGCTGGCGCAGCGCATCGAAGGCCTGTCGCCGGCGATGACGTTGCCGGTGTTTCTGGTGCCGGTGGCGCCCTTGTATCCGCTGAAGCTGTTCGCGCTGGCGCTGATCGCGCAGGGCCATCTGCTGGCGGGGCTCGCGATCTTCCTGTTCCTGCAGGTGGTCGGGCTCGGCGTGGTCGCCTTCATTTTCGACGTCACCAAGCCGAAGCTGTTGCAGATGCGCTGGTTCGCCGCGGCCTATCATTGGCTGATCGCGCTGCGCGCCAAGGCGCACGCGCTGGTGGCACCGAGCATCGCGGCGATCAAGGCGAAGATCGCCGCCGCACTTCGCGGCGACGGCCATGGCTGGGGGGCGCGAACGCTGCGGATGATCGGGCGGCTGCGCCGCCGCGTCCGCGCGGCGCGATAGAGCACTGTCATTCCGGGTTCGCGCAAGCTTTGCTCTCGCGCCCCGGAATGACCGCAGCCTGTGTCGGTGAGCGACCGCGCTACATCAAATGCACGGCGTGCGGGGCGAACAGCCCGATCGCGGTAAAGGCCAATCCAGTCACCGCCAGCGCGCCGGACAGCCAGGCCAGCACGATCATCCCGGTGATGATGGTCGCCGACGCCAGCACGATGCCGATCTGGAACGCGGCGGAGGCGACTTCGTAGTGATGATAGCGCGCCATCGCCAAATCGCGGTCGTGCTCGGCGTGCTTGGCGCGTTCGGCGAGCTGCTCGCTGCCCTCGCCGGTTTCCGGCTCGGAGCGATAGCGCTGCGCGGTCTTCTGCCATTCGTCGATCTGCTTTTGCAGCGCCGCCTTGGCGGTCTCGTCGGCGATCGGGCCGAGCCCGAGCTTGGCGTTTTCCGACACCGCCTGCACCACGGTGCGGCGAATGCTCTTGGCCTGGAAGAACGCCCACAGGTTGGAGGCTTCGACGTTTTTGGAAATCGATTCGGTCTGCGCGCCCTTGCCGAGCGTTTCCGACAGCGCCAGAAACAGCGCGATCACCGAAATCAGCAAGGCGATTTTCTTGTTCGAGCCCGACGCATGCTCGGCATGCTCGGCGTGCTCCATGCTCTCATGCGCGCCCATTGATTCGTCTCCATGCTAACGGGCGTCGACGATTGACCGAACCACCCAAAGCGCGCAAGGGCGCAGATCGTTGTGACGAGGATGTGTCGTTGGGTGATTTTTCGAATCGTCCTTTCGTCATTCCGGGGCGCGAGCAGCGCGAGCTGCGAGTGAGCCCGGAATTCATACGCCGTAGCTACTCATTTGAGGCGTTGCGGTCGATGCATCGCCCAGCATCGAGGCCAGGGGCTATGGATTCCGGGCTCGCTCACGCTTCGCGCTCGCGCCCCGGAATGACAAAAACAGTTACGCCCTCGGATGCGCGGTCTTGTAGACCTCGAACAAGCGCTCGGAATCGATCCCGGTATAGATCTGCGTGGTGGAGAGCGAGGTGTGGCCGAGCAATTCCTGGATCGCGCGCAATTCGCCGCCGCGGCTGAGCAAGTGCGTCGCGAAGGAATGCCGCAACGCGTGCGGCGTGGCGCTGTCGGGCAGGCCCAGCGCGCCGCGCAGCCGCTCCATGGTGAGCTGGATGATTCGCGGGCTGAGCGGGCCGCCGCGGGCGCCGACGAAGATCGGGCCCTGCTGCGGCAAGGGATGCGGGCAGACCGCGACGTAATCCTGAATGAGACTAAGAACATTTTGCAGCACCGGCACCATCCGGGTCTTGTTGCCCTTGCCGGTGACGATCAGGGTGTCGCCCTTGCCCGGTAGCGGCACGTCGCGGCGCTTCAGGCCGAGCGCTTCGGAGATCCGCAGGCCCGAGCCATAGAGAAGAGCCATCACCGCGGCGTCGCGCGCCCAGATCCACGGCTCGCGATTTTCCCCGGCGCGCTCGGTGGCGTCGGCGAGCCGCTTGGCGCCGGCGATCTGGATCGGCTTCGGCAGGCTCTTGCCGACCTTCGGGGCGCGGATCGCCGACAACGCGCCGACCTTGCCCTTGCCCTCGCGTTCCAGAAACCGGCCGAACGAGCGCAGCCCGGCCAGCGCCCGCATCAGCGAGCGGCCGCCGATCTCGTCGGCGCGGCGGCTGGCCATGAAGGCGCGGATGTCGCCGGCCTCGAGCGCTGCGAAGCGCTTGATCGAGACTTGGGCGTCCCAATGCTCGTTGAGAAACGTCAGGCATTGCCGCAGGTCGCGCGTATAGGCCTCCAGCGTCTTCGGCGACAGCCGCCGCTCGCTGCGCAGATAGGCCAGCCAGCGCGTTGCTTCCGCCACCAGATCGGCGGCGGCGCCGGGCAATTCCAGCGGCGCGGGGGCGGAGATGAGGGGCTTTGTCATCGGGAATCTCAATGTCTGCCTGAAAGGCGCTTGAGGACACCAAACGCTTTGGGTTCGTCTGTGCAAGACGGTGCCCCGGACGCGGCGCAACACGCCGCAGGCGTGGTGCGCCGTGAGCCGGGGCCATTACGCGGCAGGGCGCTTAACCCGTAACGGTCCCGGCTCACGGAGCTGCGCCAAGGCGCAGCACCGTGTCCGGGACACGGATGACGCGCCGTTGTGCAAGATTATCACATCCGCAAGGTTACCCGGACGTGAAGCGCGTGCCCCGGACACGGTGCAGCGCGCCGCAGGCGTGGTGCAGCGTGAGCCGGGGCCATTACGCGGCAGGGCGCTTAACCCGTAACGGTCCCGGCTCACGGAGCTGCGCCAAGGCGCAGCCCCGCGTCCGGGACACGATTTGCGCTGCTCTGTGTCCGGGACACGGGTCGCGTTGCCGCTGGTGAGACCCCCGGCAAGTCCTTAAGTTGGAAGCCACATTGCTCCGGCTCGAGTCTCCGATGGACCATTCCACGCGCTCCTCCAGTTCCTCGGCGACCCGCGTGGTCGACGTGCTGCTGCCGGTTGCGCTCGATCAGGCTTATTCCTACCGGGTGCCGCGCGGGGTGGAGCTTGCGCCGGGCGACGTGGTCTGCGTGCCGCTCGGCGCCCGCGAGGTGATCGGCGTGGTCTGGGCCGACAACCCCAACCCCGATCCCCGGCTGCATAACCGGCTGAAGGACGTCGACTCCAAGCTGGATGTGCCGCGGTTTCGCGAGGAATTGCGCCGGCTGGTCGACTGGGTGGCGAATTACACGCTGTCGCCGCGCGGCCAGGTGCTACGGATGACGCTGCGGATGGGCGAGCATCTCGGCCCGGAGCGGGTGCGGCTCGGCGTGCGGCTGGTCGGACCAAAGCCGCAGCGGATGACGCCGGCGCGGGCGCGGCTGATCGAGATTCTGTCCGACGGGCTGTTGCACGGCAAATCCGACGCGATCAAAGAGGCCGGCTGCTCGCCTGGCGTGGTCGACGGGCTGGTCGACGAGGGCACGCTCAAGGTCGAGCCGATGGCCCGCGCGCTGGCGCCGCCCGCGCCGGACCCGGATTTCGCGCAGCCGGATTTTTCGCCTGAGCAAACCACGGCGGCCGACAGCCTGCGGGCGTTGGCGGCCGGCGGCGCGTTCAAGGTGGCGCTGCTCGATGGCGTCACCGGCTCCGGCAAGACAGAAGTGTATTTCGAGGCGGTCGCCGAGATCATCCGCCGCGGCGAGCAGACCTTGATCCTGATGCCCGAAATCGCGCTGACCGGGCAGTTTCTCGACCGCTTCGCGCAACGCTTCGGGGTGCGTCCGCTGGAATGGCACTCCGAATTGACCCCGCGCACCCGCGCCCGCAACTGGGCGGCGATCGCCGCCGGCGAGGCGCAGGTGGTGGTCGGCGCCCGCTCGGCGCTGTTCCTGCCTTATGCCAAGCTCGGGCTGATCATCGTCGATGAGGAGCACGACCAGGCCTACAAGCAGGACGAGGGCGCGCATTACCACGCCCGCGACATGGCGGTGGTGCGCGCGAGCATCGCCAAAATCCCGATCATTCTCGCCTCGGCGACGCCGTCGGTGGAGAGCGAGGTCAACGCCCGCAAAGGCCGCTACCAGCGTGTCGCGCTGCCGTCGCGGTTCGGCGGCCAGCACATGCCGCAGATCGAGGCCATCGATCTGCGCCGCGAAGGGCCGATGCGCGGCCGCTATATCGCCCCAAGGCTGGCCGAGCAGATCGGCATCGCTATCGAGCGCCGCGAACAGGCGCTATTATTCCTCAACCGCCGCGGCTATGCGCCGCTGACGCTGTGCCGGGCCTGCGGCCACCGCTTCGCCTGCACGATCTGCGACGCCTGGCTGGTCGACCACCGTTTTCGCCAACGCCTGGTTTGCCACCATTGCGGCTTCTCGATGCCGCGGCCAAAACTCTGCCCACACTGCAACGCCGAAGAATCTTTAGTCGCAGTCGGCCCCGGCGTGGAGCGGCTGCAGGAGGAGGCGCAGAAGCTGTTTCCCGACGCCCGCACCATGGTGCTGTCGAGCGATCTCGTCACCTCGATCGAATCGATGCGCTCGGAATTGACCGAGATCGCCGAGGGCCGCGTCGACATCATCATCGGCACCCAATTGGTCGCCAAGGGGCACAATTTCCCGAGACTTAATCTGGTGGGCGTGATCGACGCCGATCTCGGGCTCGGCAACGGCGATCCGCGCGCCGCCGAGCGCACCTATCAATTGCTCAATCAGGTGATCGGCCGCGCCGGCCGCGACCAGGGCTATGGCATAGGCTATCTGCAGACCCACCAGCCGGAGCATCCGGTGATGAAGGCGCTGGTCGCCTGCGACCGCGAGGCGTTTTACGAAAGCGAAATCGACGCCCGCGAGCGCACCGGCTACCCGCCGTTCGGGCGGCTCGCCAGCCTGATCGTCTCGGCCGGCGATCGGCCGACCGCCGAGGGGTTTGCGCGCAAATTGGTGGCGATGTCGCCGCTAGATGAGCGGATCAAGGTGCTGGGACCGGCGGAGGCGCCGTTGGCGGTGATCAAGGGCCGCTATCGATTCCGCATCCTGGTGAAGTCGGCGCGAGGCGTCGACCTGTCGAGCTATCTGCGGCAGTGGCTGGCGCTGGGGCCGAAGACCACCGGCAATCTCAATCTCGAAGTCGACGTCGATCCGCAGAGCTTTTTGTAGGCGATTGGTGTCCCGGACGCCGAGCAGCGCGCTTGCGCTGCGAGGCGAGCCGGGACCGTAACGAATGCGGCGTTCCGTAACGGCCCCTGCTCTGCAGTGCACCACGCCGCAAGTGCGGCGCGCTGCACTGCGTCCGGGGCACGCTCTCAAACGAGACCGCTGCAAGAGACGAAAACGCCTGCCGTCATTGGCGACGGCAGGCGTGTTTTCGGCGACGAAGCCGTCGTCGTCCTACGCAACGCTTACGCGAACTGTTGATGTCGGCATGGCCGCCGCTCGATCGAGCGAACGCTTCCGCGCCTTGGGAAGTTACATGACTTCCGCGACCACCCGGCCGACGCCGCGGCTGGTCAGTCCGATCGCCCGGGCGGCGCCCGTCGACAGATCGAGCACCCGGCCGCGGATGAACGGGCCGCGGTCGTTGATGGTGACGATGACGCTGCGCTCGCCGTGG
The DNA here is from genome assembly GCF_000013745.1 of Rhodopseudomonas palustris BisB18. Lineage (GTDB taxonomy): Bacteria > Pseudomonadota > Alphaproteobacteria > Rhizobiales > Xanthobacteraceae > Rhodopseudomonas_A > Rhodopseudomonas_A palustris_F. Next base: position 195,247 of record NC_007925.1, on the reverse strand, counting down.
GTGACGCGCAGTTTGGTGCCGAATGGCAGCGAGCGATGCGCCGCGGTCATCGCGCTGGCGTTCATGCGCTGGCCCGACGCGGTGCGGCTGCCGGATTCATTGCCGTAATACGACGCCATGCCGGCGAAGCTGCGGCCGCCCGCCCCCTCGGCAACCGAGGCGTTGGCGGCGCGCCAGGAACTGTGGCCGGCGTGATGGCTGTGGTGACGATGGTGCCGGGCCTTCGCCGAGGCTTCGGTGATCGCCCCTCCAAGAAAGACAGAGGCGACGATCATGGCCATGGCCGTTTTCGGCCCAGTCGTGATGCGCAGCGCCGGTGTTTTCAATGCAACCATATTATTTCCTCAAAGTGAGTATTGCCACATTTGTGGCAAGTGGAACCCCCGTCCCAGTTTCGTTGGCGAACGGGTGGCGTTGTAATGAGGCTGAAGATTGGCGGTCAATCCCCCCTTCGATTCGGGTGAACCTCCGGTTGATCTCGATCAAATAACACCAAGTCTATTTGTTCACAGATAATTTACTTCGCAATTACTTAGAGAAGCCATCGAATACTGTAGTTCGAAGTTTTCGGTCCGCCGCCCCGAATGCCAGGCAAGTAATCGGCCAATTCAGCGGATTCGGTGCCCGAAGGCCGTCAAGCCAGGGTCATTGCAGATCTGCCATGCAAAAATCGATGGAACGAGGGGGCCTCGGCCGCCTGCGGCTTCGCCGCGCGGCACCGCGCGGATGCGGCTGCGCCCAGAATGAACGGCGCCAGACAGGTGCGGGCAGGACGTCGCAGCGACGGGCGTCGTGTTGCACCTGCGCGCGCGCTATGTTAGCAAAGCCGCGATTTTTACGCAGCCGGTTCACTCGTATCGGCTTGAAATCGAAGTCCCGCTTGAATTTCAAGGGCTTGAATCGCTCGGCGCCGCATGTGGCGACGGTTTTTCCCTTGCGAATTTGACAGCAAAAAAGAGCGTCCCGTGGCAGCCGAAAATCCATCCGTTTCAGGAGTCTCAGGTCGTTATGCAACGGCTCTGTTCGAGCTCGCGCGCGACGAAAAAGCCGTCGATGCGGTGAAGGCCGATCTCGATCGGTTCAAGGCCATGCTGGCGGACAGCCCCGAGCTGACCCGGCTGGTGCGCAGCCCGGTGTTCTCGGCCGAGACCCAGTCGAAGGCGCTGGCTGCGGTGCTCGACAAGGCCGGCTTCGCCGGCACCACCGCCAAGTTCCTTAAAGTGCTCACCGCCAACCGAAGGCTGTTCACCGTCACCGACGTGATTCGGGCCTACGGCGCGCTGGTGGCCAAGTTCAAGGGCGAGGCCACGGCCGACGTCACCGTCGCCGAGCCGCTCAGTGAGAAGAATCTCGACGCCCTCAAGACCGCGCTGAAATCAGTGACGGGCAAGGATGTCGCGCTCAACGTGAATGTCGATCCGGCGATTATCGGCGGGCTTGTGGTCAAGCTCGGCAGCCGCATGGTGGACAGTTCGCTCCGCACCAAACTCAACTCGATCAAGCACGCGATGAAAGAGGCAGGCTGATGGACATCCGCGCCGCGGAAATTTCCGCGATCCTCAAGGACCAGATCAAGAATTTCGGCCAGGAAGCTGAAGTCACCGAAGTCGGACAGGTGCTGTCCGTCGGCGACGGCATCGCCCGCGTCTACGGCCTCGACAACGTCCAGGCTGGCGAAATGGTCGAGTTCGAGAACGGCACCCGCGGCATGGCGCTGAACCTCGAAACCGACAACGTCGGCATCGTGATCTTCGGCGCCGACCGCGAGATCAAGGAAGGCCAGACCGTCAAGCGCACCCGCGCCATCGTCGACACCCCGGTCGGCAAGGGCCTGCTCGGCCGCGTCGTCGACGCGCTCGGCAACCCGATCGACGGCAAGGGTCCGATCCAGTCGACCGAGCGCAAGCGGGTCGACGTCAAGGCGCCCGGCATCATTCCGCGCAAGTCGGTCAACGAGCCGATGGCCACTGGCCTGAAGGCGATCGATGCGCTGATCCCGGTCGGCCGCGGCCAGCGCGAATTGATCATCGGCGACCGTCAGACCGGCAAGACCGCGATCGCGCTCGACACCATCCTGAACCAGAAGCCGCTCAACGTCGAAGGCGCTCCGGAAGGCCAGAAGCTGTATTGCGTCTATGTCGCGATCGGCCAGAAGCGCTCCACCGTGGCGCAGTTCGTCAAGGTGCTCGAAGAGCAGGGCGCGCTGGAATATTCCATCGTCGTCGCCGCCACCGCCTCCGACCCGGCGCCGATGCAGTACATCGCGCCGTTCACCGGCTGCACCATGGGCGAGTACTTCCGCGACAACGGCATGCACGCCGTCATCATCTATGACGATTTGTCCAAGCAGGCCGTCGCTTACCGCCAGATGTCGCTCTTGCTGCGCCGCCCGCCGGGCCGCGAAGCCTATCCGGGCGACGTGTTCTATCTGCATTCCCGCCTGCTCGAGCGCGCCGCCAAGCTCAACGAGGATCACGGTTCGGGCTCGCTGACGGCGCTGCCGATCATCGAAACCCAGGCCAACGACGTCTCGGCCTACATCCCGACCAACGTGATCTCGATCACCGACGGCCAGATCTTCCTGGAAACCGACCTGTTCTTCCAGGGCATCCGTCCGGCCGTGAACGTCGGTCTGTCGGTGTCGCGGGTCGGCTCCTCGGCGCAGACCAAGGCGATGAAGAAGGTCGCCGGCAAGATCAAGGGCGAGCTCGCGCAGTACCGCGAAATGGCGGCGTTCGCGCAGTTCGGCTCCGATCTCGACGCCTCGACTCAGCGTTTGTTGAACCGCGGTTCGCGGCTGACCGAACTCCTGAAGCAGCCGCAGTTCTCGCCGTTGAAGATGGAAGAGCAGGTCGTGGTGATCTATGCCGGCGTCAACGGCTATCTCGATCCGCTGCCGGTCTCCAAGGTTCGCGCCTTCGAAGACGGCTTGCTGTCGCTGCTGCGCGGCAAGAACGTCGAGATCCTCAACACCATCCGCGATAGCCGCGACCTCTCCAACGAGACCGCCGCCCAGCTGAAGTCGGTGGTCGAGGGCTACGCCAAGACATTCGCCTAAATGCCGCGATGGCCGGGTCCGCCCGGCCATCCGCATTTTGCGCTTGTAAGCAATGCGAGACGGATGCCCGGCGCAAGGTCGGGCATGACCAACGAGGGATTTGCGGTCGGGCCAAGGGTCGGATCGTCGGGGTGAACTGAGAATGGCGTCACTGAAAGACATGCGCGTCCGCATCGCCTCGACCAAGGCGACGCAGAAGATCACCAAGGCCATGCAGATGGTGGCGGCTTCCAAGCTGCGCCGCGCGCAATTGGCCGCCGAAGCCGCCAGGCCCTATGCCGAGCGGATGGATGCGGTGATTTCCAACATCGCAAGCGCCGCGGCCGGCTCGCCCGGCGCCCCGGTGCTGCTCGCCGGCACCGGCAAGGACCAGGTCCACCTGCTGCTGGTGTGCACCGGCGAACGCGGCCTGTCCGGCGCGTTCAACTCCTCGATCGTCCGGTTGGCGCGCGAGCGCGCGCTCAGCCTGATGAACCAGGGCAAGGAAGTGAAGCTGTTCTGCGTCGGCCGCAAAGGCTACGAGCAGCTGCGCCGCACTTTCGACCGCCAGATCGTCGAGAACATCGAGCTGCGCTCGGTGCGCCAGCTCGGCTTCGTCAACGCCGAAGACATCGCCCACAAGGTGGTGGCGCGCTTCAACAACGGCGAATTCGACGTCTGCACGCTGTTCTATTCGCGCTTCAAGTCGGTGATCTCGCAGATCCCGACCGCGCAGCAGATCATTCCGCTGGTGGTGGAGGCGCCCGCCGCCAACGCCGGTCCGGCGACGTCCTACGAATACGAGCCCGAAGAGGACGAGATCCTCGCCGGCCTGTTGCCGCGCAATCTCGCGGTGCAGATTTTCCGCGCGCTGCTCGAGAATAATGCCTCGTTCTACGGCGCGCAGATGAGCGCGATGGACAACGCCACGCGCAACGCCGGCGACATGATCCGCAAGCAGACACTGATCTACAACCGCACCCGCCAGGCCATGATCACCAAGGAATTGATCGAGATCATTTCCGGCGCCGAGGCGATCTGACCCCACACATTTCGGTCATGCTGACCGTCGTTTAAGTTTCGGACTTCAGGGAGATAGTTTTCATGGCCACACCCGCCAACCAGACCGGACGGATCACGCAGGTCATCGGCGCCGTCGTCGACGTGCAGTTCGAGGGCCATCTGCCCGCGATTCTCAACGCGGTCGAGACCAAGAACGGCAACAACCGTCTGGTGCTCGAAGTCGCCCAGCATCTCGGCGAGTCGACCGTCCGCACCATCGCGATGGACACCACCGAGGGTCTGGTGCGCGGCCAGGAAGTCACCGACACCGGCAACCCGATCATGGTGCCGGTCGGCGTCGGCACGCTCGGCCGCATCATGAACGTGATCGGCGAGCCGGTCGACGAGCAGGGCCCGGTCGCCAACGAAGGGCTTCGCCCGATCCACGCCGAAGCGCCGACCTACACCGACCAGTCCACCGAGGCTGAAATTCTCGTCACCGGCATCAAGGTCGTCGACCTCTTGGCACCCTACGCCAAGGGCGGCAAGATCGGCCTGTTCGGCGGCGCCGGCGTCGGCAAGACCGTGCTGATCCAGGAACTGATCAACAACGTCGCCAAGGCGCACGGCGGTTACTCGGTGTTCGCCGGCGTCGGCGAGCGCACCCGCGAAGGCAACGACCTCTATCACGAGTTCATCGAATCCGGCGTCAACAAGAAGGGCGGCGGCGAAGGCTCGAAGTGCGCCCTCGTTTACGGCCAGATGAACGAGCCTCCGGGCGCCCGCGCCCGCGTCGCGCTCTCCGGCCTCACCGTCGCCGAGCATTTCCGCGACCAGGGCCAGGACGTGCTGTTCTTCGTCGACAACATCTTCCGCTTCACCCAGGCCGGCTCGGAAGTCTCGGCGCTGCTCGGCCGCATCCCGTCGGCGGTGGGTTATCAGCCGACGCTCGCCACCGACATGGGCGCGCTGCAGGAGCGCATCACCACCACCCATAAGGGCTCGATCACTTCGGTGCAGGCGATCTACGTGCCGGCCGACGACTTGACCGACCCGGCGCCCGCCACCTCCTTCGCGCATTTGGATGCTACGACCGTGCTGAACCGCGCGATCTCCGAAAAGGGCATCTATCCGGCTGTCGACCCGCTCGATAGCACCTCGCGCATGCTGTCGCCCTTGATCGTCGGCGACGAGCACTACCAGACCGCGCGCATGGTCCAGCAGGTGCTGCAGAAGTACAAGTCGCTGCAGGACATCATCGCCATTCTGGGCATGGATGAACTCTCCGAAGAAGATAAGATCGCGGTGGCGCGCGCGCGAAAAATCGAGCGCTTCCTGTCGCAGCCGTTCTTCGTCGCCGAAATCTTCACCGGCTCGCCGGGCAAGTTCGTCGAGCTCGCCGACACCATCAAGGGCTTCCGCGCGATCTGCGAAGGCAAGTACGACCACCTGCCGGAAGCCGCCTTCTACATGGTCGGCACCATCGAAGAGGCGGTCGAAAAGGGCAAGAAGCTCGCCGCCGAAGCGGCCTAAGAGAGCGAATAGGGAGTAGCGAATAGCGAATAGTTTCGCCGCCGCTGCTCCCTTGCTATTCGCTATTCGCTATTCGCTATTCGCAGGTACCCAAATGGCCACCTTCCAATTCGACCTCGTCTCGCCCGAAAAGCTGGCCTTCTCCGGCCAGGTCGACCAGGTCGATATTCCCGGCGTCGAGGGTGATTTCGGCGTGCTCGCCGGCCATGCGCCGGTGGTGGCGGTGATCCGCCCCGGCCTGCTCACGATTACCGCGGGCGGCAATCAGCAGAAGATCGTGGTGCTCGGTGGGCTCGCCGAAGTCTCCGACAAGGGCCTCACCGTGCTCGCCGACGTCGCCACCTCGGTCGCCGAGCTCGACACCGCGCAATTCGCCCAGACCATCTCCTCGATGGAATCCTCGCTGGCCGGCAAGCAGGGCTCCGAACTCGACCGCGCCATCGAGCGGCTCGACCACTACAAGAGCATCCAGCATCAGCTCAACGCGACCGCGATGCACTAACGCGACTGGCGCCCCGGCGCCGTCACGACCGATGGCCGCCGGTGATGCGGCCGAAACGCGCACTTGAGGCCGCCCCTCGTCCCCGACGGCGCTTTCGTGAGTGGCACGATGCAGCGCCCGGCTGTCGCGCTCGCCAAGAGCACCAACCCGATCGATTACCAGACCGCGGCGCGCCCGATCGTGGCGATGCCGAAGGAATTTGCCGCGGGCAGCCTGATCGCGTCGCATCATCATGCCCGCGCGCAGCTGATCTATGCGGTCAGCGGCGTGATGGAGATCCGCACCAAAGCCGGGCTGTGGCTGGTGCCGCCGCAGCGCGCGCTGTGGATGCCGGCCGAACTCGACCACGCCATGCGCTGTCGCGGCGCGGTGTCGCTGCGCACACTGTATCTGCGCGCCGACGGCTGCCCGGCGGATGCTCCCGCCGCGCCGCGCGTGGTGCAGGTTTCGATCCTGCTGCGCGAACTGATCCTGCGGATCGCCGGGATGCCGCTCGACGGCGACGCCTCCGAGCACGACGGGCGCATCCTGGCGCTGTTGTTCGACGAGATCGGCTGGGCGCCCGATCAGGAGCTGTTTCTGCCGATGCCGCGCGACGCCCGGCTGGCGCGGCTGTGCGAGGAGATCGTCGCCGATCCCGGCGACACGCGCTCGCTGGCGCAATGGGCGGGGGTGGCCGGCGCCTCGAGCCGGACTATCAGCCGGCTGTTTCGGCAGCAATTCGGCTGCAGCTTTCAGCTGTGGCGGCAGCAGGCGAAATTGCTGGCGGCGCTGCCGCGGCTCGCCGCCAACGAGGCGGTCATCACGATCGCCGGCGATCTCGGCTATGAGACGCCGGCGGCATTTGCGGCGATGTTTCGCCGGCTCACCGGCACGACGCCGAGCCGCTATTTCGGCTGACGGCTTCGTCGTTCGGTATCCGGTCGGTTAGCCGCGTTTCGACACACCCACGTCATTCCGGGGCACGAGCCGCGTGAGCGGCGCGTGAACCCGGAATCTCGCGGCAGGCTTATGAGCCGGCGCACGTTGCGAGATTCCGGGTTCGCTCGAGCTGGCGCTCTCGCGCCCCGGAATGACGGTGTTGCGCGTTGCGGTTTGCGCTGTCCGATTCGGCGTAGCGATTGACCGAACTGCGCGCGCGGCAGAACGCGCCCGCTCCTAGACTCGCTGTCCGGCAGCTCACGCGCTGCCGCGCGAGCCTGGAGTGTCGATCATGGTTGCAGCCTTCCCGATTGTCCGTCCGCGGCGACTGCGCCGCAGCGAAGCGCTGCGCCAATTGGTGCGCGAAACCCGGGTCTGCGCCCACGACCTGATCTATCCGATCTTCGTCGAGGAACAGATCGACGACGCGGTGCCGATCGCCACGATGCCCGGCGTGCTTCGCATTCCCGAGCGAAAACTCGCCGCCGAGATCGAGCGGATCGCGCGGGACGGCGTCAAGGCGGTGTTGCTGTTCGGCATTTCGCATCATAAGGACGCGATCGGCAGCGATAGCTGGAATCCGGACGGGCTGATGGCGCGGATGGTGCGGATCGCCAAGGCTGCGGCGCCCGAGCTGGTGGTGATCACCGACAACTGCTTCTGCGAATACACCCTGCACGGCCATTGCGGCTCACTGCGGGGCGACAGCGTCGATAACGACGCCACGCTACTCAATCTCGGTCGCCAGGCGGTGGTGGCGATCGAGGCCGGCGCCGACATGGTGGCGCCGTCGGCGATGATGGACGGTCAGATCCAGGCGATGCGCACGGCGCTCGACGAAGCCGGGCATTGCGAGGCGCCGATCCTGGCCTATTCGTCGAAATTCGCCTCGGCGCTGTATGGGCCGTTCCGGGTGGCCGCCGGCTCGGAGCTCGAGGGCGATCGGCGAAGTTATCAGATGGACCCGATGAACGGCCGCGAAGCGCTGCGGGAATCCGCGCTCGACGAGGCGGAGGGCGCCGATCTGTTGATGGTGAAGCCGGCGCTGGCCTATCTCGACGTGCTGGCGGCGCTGCGCGCGCGCACCGAGCTGCCGCTGGTCGCCTATCAGGTCGGCGGCGAATACGCGATGATCAAATTCGCAGCAATGGCCGGCGCGCTCGACGAAGCCGCGACCGTGCGCGAGACGCTCGGCGCGATCAAACGCGCCGGCGCCGATCTGATCATCAGCTATTTCGCCCGCGACATCGCGCGCGACGGCTGGTGAGCGTCACACCCGATCGGTGAACCGGGCAAAGCTCCGCGCCACTGCCAGATAGACCTCGCGGCGGAACGGCACCACCAGATCGGCGACGCGATCGAGCCGCTCCCAGCGCCAGGCGTCGAATTCCGGCGGCTGGCCGTTGCGGGTGGCGAGCGGATCGATCTCGGCGTCGCTGCCGGTGAAGCGCAGCGCGAACCATTTCTGCCGCTGGCCGCGGAAATGCCCGAGCCGATGCTTGGGGCCGTGATAGGGCGGGAAGTCGTAGCTCAGCCAATCGGTCTCGCCGAGGAAATCGGCGTGGCTGACGCCGGTCTCCTCCCACAATTCGCGCTTGACCGCGACGCGCGGCTCCTCGTCGGCGTCGATCCCCCCCTGCGGCATCTGCCAATCCAGGCCAGGCAGCACGATTTCCGGACCGTCGTCCCGGTAGCGATGGCCGATCAGCACCCGGCCTTGCGGGTCGAACAGCGCAATGCCGACGTTGCGGCGATACAGCGCCGTCTCGCTCAACACCGCCGAACCGACGTCAATCGTTGTGCTCATGAGCAGTTGGTTCTCCCGCCGGATGACACGTCTGCGCCCGATCGCGGCGCGCTGCATCCGAAGCTGTCGCAAACGACTACCACGATCAAGTGCGCAGTGTGATCGCATCGACCGCGCCGGGCATTGCGCTATCGCAAGATTGCGCCGTCGCGCCGGCAGCTTGCACGGTCGGCCGGTCGAAACGATGGCCGCCGCCGCTCCGGCCGCCGCAGCCGGCGCTTCATTGAACGCGGACCGCCTGCATGCTACCCAAGCCGCGTTCTGCCGGCGCCCTTCGTCGACCCATGTCGAGACGGCTCGACGCCGGCGCAGTGTTGGGATGTGATGGTGGTTTCAGGCAATCCAGAGCGCGCGGTCCCGCAGTTCGACATCTCGGGACTTCGGATCCTGGAAATCGGCAGCGGCTATTTCAAGAAACAATATCCCGATCAGACCACGCTGCTGTGGAGCGCGACCAAGTTCTCCGACGACTTTCCGCTGATCGACGGCTTCTCGACGCCGGACCGGGTGCTGCGCGAACTCGCCGCCGCGGCCGAGGGCCGCTACGACGTGGTGATCGCCAACACGGTGCGTTACTCGCCATGGCATCCGCGCTATTGGGCGCGGGCGCCGTTCAACACGCCGCGGCATCCGTGGGCTTCGCTGACCAGGCAATTCGGCGTCGAGATGCTGCGCTGGGCCAAGGTTCCGGTGCCGCTGGTCGCCATCGACATGGATGATTCGTTCGGCATCGGCACCGATTCGGTGTTCCTGCTCGACAAGGCCAAGGTGTTCTTCAAGCGCGAATTGCCGGTCGACAAGTGGCAGGTGCTGTACGGCACCATCCATCCGCATCTGCCGACGCTGCGCTATCGCAACAGCGACAAATGGCGCCGCCGGATGGACAAGCTGCAGCCGATCTCGCTGCCGCAGTTCAAATATGACGAGCGCTGGCGCGATGCTGCGTTTCCGGAAAAGACCCACGACATCTTCTTCTCAGGCTCGGTCAACGGCAATTCGACGGTGCGCAGCGCCGGCGTGCCGGAGCTGGAGCGGCTGAAGGCGTTGGGCTACCGGATCGATCAGCCGACCGAACGGCTGCCCTACGCGGCGTTCCTGGAGCGGATGTCGCATTCCTGGCTGGCGTGGTCGCCGGAGGGCATGGGCTGGGACTGCTATCGGCACTACGAGGCGGCGATCGTGCAGTCGGTGCCGGTGATCAATCATCCGACCATCCTGCGCCACGCCCCGATGCTGGGCGGCGTGCATGCGGTGTACTACGACGTCGAGCCGGGCGGCCTGGAGCGCGCCGTGGTGGCGGCGCTGGCCGACAAGGACCGGCTTTGCAGCATGGCCAAGGCCGCGCGCGACAACGCGTTCAGCCATCACGTGCTGAAAGCCTATTGCGATCACATTCTCCGCGCGGCACTGGCGCCGGAGGGAGATGCGGGTGCGGCGACGGTTTAGACCGGAGCGCGGCGGTGCCGTGGCTGTTTGATCGAACGCGCGCGCCCCACAACGAGGCTTTCATTCCGGGGCGCGAGTTCGTCAGAACGAGCGAACCCGGAATCTCGCTGCGCAGGCAAGCGTCGGGCGTGTCGCGAGATTCCGGGTTCACTCGCGGCTCGCGCCGCTCGCGCCCCGGAATGACAGCTTCCTCTTCTGCGCTCAGCCGCCGCCGGAGACCTTGGCGGCGTCCTTGGCCAGCGCGGCGAATTCCTTGACCACGCGCTCATAGACCGGCCGCTTGAACGGCACGATCAGGTCGGGGAGATTCTGCATCGGCTCCCAGCGCCAGCTGATGAATTCCGCCTTATGGCCGCCGCCCGGCGAGACCACGTCGATCTCGGAATCGTCGCCGGTGAAGCGCACCGCGTACCACTTCTGCCGCTGCCCGCGATAACGGCCCTTCCAGCTGCGGCCGGCGACGGTGCGCGGGATGTCGTAGATCAACCAGTCGGCGATTTCGCCGAGTTTCTCGACCGATCTGACGCTGGTTTCCTCGTAGAGTTCGCGCTTGGCCGCAGTCCACGGGTCTTCGCCGGGATCGACGCCGCCTTGCGGCATTTGCCAGACGTGCGTCTCGTCGACGTGCTCGATTCCGCCCAGACGGCGTCCGATAAACACCAGCCCCTCCGCGTTGAGCAGCATCATGCCGACGCAGGTCCGGTAGGGCAGGTCATCGTAACGGGTCATTCGATCAGAGCCTTTGCAGTGAGAGCGTTAGAGTGAGGCTTCGTCGGCAGGGCGGCCGCATCTCAAGGCCAGCCGTGACGTCGCTCCGGCCGATGGATCGCGCCGCAGTGACCGGTTCATCGCCGACCGCCTAGCCTCAGCACATCTTACGCGCAAAACCGATCGAAACGGACAGCAAACAATCGCCCTCGAACCTAATGAGATTGGCGCGCAGGCCCGGCCGGTTCGGCGGCCGTCGCGGGAACCTACGGAGCACCAGCTTGGCCTGATTTTGATTTCAGCATCGCGGTTGTCAATGGCACCAGCAGCAGGCCGCGGCCCTCCAACGATCGGCTCCAGGTTGCAATCCGCTCGATCGAGATCGGCAGCGCGGAGGCCATGCCGATGGCGTTGCCGTTGTCCCGCGCCAGACTCTCCAGCCGATACAGCGCGCGGTCGATCTCCAGCGCGGTCGGCACCACGTCGATGCTGAGATCGGCCTTGCCGAACGGCAGCGTCTGCGTCGTGGCCAGCAATGCGGCGACGCCGCGCGGCGATTGGCCGTCGTCGAGATAGCCGAGCCCGCGCTTGGCGGCCTCGCGTACGATCGGCTGCAGCGCCGGCTCGGTGGTGACGAAGCGGCCGCCCATGAAATTGGTGATGCCGATATAGCCCTGGAACCGGCTGAGATGCCAATACAGCCGATCGATGTTCTGCTCGGAGGGCAGCGTGGTCAGCAGCGTCTGCGGCCCTGGATCGTTGTCCGGATAGTCGAACGGCTCCATCGGAATTTGCAGCAGCACCTCGTGGCGCTGGGCGCGGGCCCGCTCCACCAGCTTGGCCGGATCGGAGCCGTAGGGCGTGAACGCCAGCGTTACCGCGGCGGGCAATTTCATGATCGCGTCGTTGGTCTTCGCCGCGCCGACGCCGAGGCCGCCGACCACGATGGCGATGCTCGGCATCCGTGCCGCCTTGGCGCGGTCGGCCTCGCCGGCGGTGGCGTAGGCGTTGAACGGCTTGACCCCGTCGGCGACCATCGGGATCATGCCGTAGCGGCTCTTTTCCAACAGCTTTTGATCGATGCCGACGGTGATCGCCGGCGCCACGTCGCTCGCCGCGGTGTCGCCGCCGCCGCCCGGCACCACCACCTGCTGGCGCGCGCCGCTGGAGCCGTCGATGATGGTGACGGTCTTCTGGCCCGGCACCTCGACATGCGCCGCCTTGTCGTGGCTGCCGCCGGCGGCGCCATCGTGCGACTCCGCCTTGGCGGCTTTGTCGGTCTCCGGCGCTGCCGGCTTGTCGGCTGCCGGCTGCGGACGGATCGCCATCCGCACCATCGGTTCGCCGCCCTGCGGATTGTCGTTGAAAAGGGCAAAGCCGGCAAACGCCAGCAGCACCAGACCGAGCAGCGTCGCGATCGCCTGAGTTCCGGAAAACGGCAGCCGAAACTTCCGCTTGCGCGGCCGCTTCTGCCCCAGCGGCGCGCTCAGTTCGTCCGTTGTCACGGCAAGGGACCTCCCGAATCAGCCGTGGCGACAATACCATGGGTCGGCCGAATCGGCGCAGCGCGGGGCCCGCGGCCGGCCGATGGCGGCCACTGCCAGGCCGGTGCGCCGGCAGCAAAAAGGGCGGCCCGAAGCCGCCCTTTGCCAAATTCTCGTTCAGCGACCCGACGAGGGCGCGTGCCGGCTCAGTTCTCGACCTTGCCGGCCGGCTTGTCGATCGCCGCCTTGTCGCCGGTGGCCGGCGCGGTGGCGTTGACCTTGACGCCGTGCAGCAGGTCGGCCGCCATCTTCAACGCCTTGTCGTCCTTGGCTTCCGGCGGCACGTAGGATTGCGACCCGGTCTTCTCGTCGCCTTCGGCCTTCAGATGGCCGCGCAGCGAGGCTTCGCCCTTGGTGTCGGTGCGCGACTTGATCTCGTCGGGCACGTCCTGCAGCACCTCGATGTCCGGGGTGATGCCCTTGGCCTGGATCGACTTGCCGGACGGCGTGAAGTAGCGCGCCGTGGTCAGCCGCAGCGCGCCGTTGCCGCTTCCGAGCGGAATGATGGTCTGCACCGAGCCCTTGCCGAACGAGCGGGTGCCGACCAGCGTGGCGCGCTTGTGATCCTGCAGCGCGCCGGCGACGATTTCCGACGCCGAAGCCGAGCCGCCATTGATCAGCACGATGACCTGCTTGCCCTTGGCGAGGTCGCCCCCATGGGCGGCGCGGCGCTGGGTTTCTTCGGCGTTGCGGCCGCGGGTGGAGACGATTTCGCCGCGATCAAGGAACGCATCCGACACCGTCACGGCTTCTTCCAAGAGGCCGCCCGGGTTGTTGCGCAGGTCGAGAATCCAGCCCTTCAGCTTGTCGTTGCCGATCTGGGTGGTGAGGGCGGCGAGTTCGCGCTTCAAGCCTTCGGTGGTCTGCTCGTTGAAGGTGGTGATGCGGATGTAGCCGATGTCGTCGCCTTCGACGCGGGCGCGCACCGAGCGGACGCGGATGTTGTCACGCACCAAAGTGACGTCGATCGGATTGTCCTGGCCCTTGCGGACGATCTTCAGCCGGATCTTGGTGTTGACCGGGCCGCGCATCTTCTCGACCGCCTGATTGAGCGTCAGGCCCTGCACCGCCTCGTCGTCGAGATTGGTGATGATGTCGTTGGCCATAATGCCGGCCTTCGAGGCCGGGGTATCGTCGATCGGCGACACCACCTTGATCAGACCGTCTTCCATGGTGACCTCGATGCCGAGGCCGCCGAACTCGCCGCGGGTCTGCACCTGCATGTCGCGGAAGCTCTTGGCATCCATGTAGCTGGAATGCGGATCGAGCCCGGTCAGCATGCCGCTGATCGCGGATTCCACCAGCTTGGAGTCGTCGGGCTTTTCGACATAGTCGCTGCGCACCCGTTCGAACACGTCGCCGAACAGATTGAGCTGGCGATAGGTGTCGGAGGTCGCGGCCCGCGCGGTGGATCCCATCAGGATCGATCGCGGTTGGGTCACGAACAATGTGAGCGCCGCGCCGGTGGCAACGCTCAGCAGAATTACCGAAGTCTTGCGCATCATCCGCGAACCTTTTCGCCTTCACTTGCGGCCCACCATGGGCCTGAATCGATGGGAGTGCCGTCCTTACGGAACTCGATATAGAGCACGGGCTGACTCGCATTGGCCGCGAGGATGGAAGCGACCCGGGAGCTCGATCCCATGGTCGCGACAGGCTCTCCCGTGAGCACGAATTGTCCGATGTTAACCGAAATGCGCTCCATCCCGGCGATCAACACATGATACCCGCCACCGGCATTCAGGATCAAGAGTTGTCCGTAGCTGCGAAACGGTCCTGAATACACAACCCAGCCATCGCACGGAGTTGTGACCTGGGCGCCGGGCCGCGTTGCCACCGAAATACCCTTCTCGGTGCCGCCGACGCCGTCGGAACGCCCGAATTCGCGGATCTTGCTGCCGTTCACCGGAAGCGCAAAAAGTCCCTTGGCGGAGGCGAACGAAATCGCCGGGCTGAGCCGGCCGGGATCGCGCAGCGCCGCCATATTCGGCTTGCCGTTCGCTGCGGTCGGCGCGCCCTGCAGATTGGCGGTGGCGGCGGCCTTCGCCGCGCTCTTCAGGTCCTGCTCCATCTTGGCGATCAGGTCCTGCAGACTGTCGACCTGCCGCGACAGCGTCGCGGCGCGGGCGCGTTCCGCCTCCATGTCCTTTTCGGCGGCGCTCTGTTTCTTCTGCCGCTCTTCGACCAATGAGGCCAGCCGCAACTGATCCTCGGTCAGCTTGGCGCGATCGGCCGCCAGCTGATCGCGTTCGGCGGCGATGGTCTTGCGCAAGTTGATCAGTTCGCCGAGGTCGCTGGCCAGTCGATCGGCGCGCACCCGCATCTCCGGCACCACGGCGCCGAGCAGCATCGCCGAGCGCAGCGATTGCAGCGCGTCTTCCGGCCGCACCAACAACGCCGGCGGCGCGCGGCGCCCGGCGCGCTGCAACGCCGCCAGCACTTCGCCGATCTCGGCGCGGCGCTCTTCCAGCGAAGAGCGGATCTGCTGCTCGCGGACGTCGAGCGGCCGCAGCCGCGCCTCGGCGTCGCCGATGCTGGTCTCGATGCCGCGCACCCTTGCGGCGATGTCGATCAGTCGTTCGTTGAGCTTGGTACGATCCTCGCCGATCGCGGCGATATCGGCCTTGAGCTTCTCGCGCAATTCCGCGGCGCTCTTTTGCTGGGCGCGCGCCGCCTCGAGTTCCTGCTCGCGCTGCTTGATGAGATCGACCGGCGGCGGCGCGCTTTGCGCCTGCACTTGCGATAACATCGCGGCCGCCGCGATCACGCCCGCCAACAGCACAGCCGCCCCCGGACGGGCCAAAGCCGCCGTGTGACCCAGTGTCGGGTGGGGCCGCGGTGTCTGCATCAAGGGGTCGGCGCTCTCGTTAGGCTCGATGATAGGGGTGCCCCGACAGAATTGTCGCGGCCCGATACAATTGCTCCAGGAGCATGACGCGAACCATCTGATGCGGCCAGGTCGCGGCTCCGAACGAAACGCTCAGCTTTGCCTTGCGCCGCAATTCGGGCGAAAGTCCGTCCGCGCCGCCGATCACGAAAATCGCCTGCGCGGTGGATTGGTCGCGCCAACCGCCGAGTTTCCTGGCGAATCCCGCGCTGTCGAGACTGTCGCCGCGCTCGTCCAGCGTGACCAGCACGGCTTTATCCGGAATCAGTGCGGCGATCGCCGCAGCCTCCTCGGCGATCCTCGTCGGCGCGTCGCGGGCGCGGCTTTCGCCGATTTCGTGAATCTCCGGGCCGCGAAAGCCGAGCTTGCGGCCGAGATCGTCGAACCGCTCGCGGTAACGCTCGGCCAACTCCCGTTCCGGGCCCTGCTTGAGCCGGCCGATCGCAATCACAACAACGCGCATCGGTGCAAACTAGCACCGCAAGCCGCGCTTGGCACCAAGGTCGCGGGCGCGCGACAGGCCTGATCCAGCTACAGCGTCTTCGCGGCCGCCGGGATCTGGGTCCACAACCTCTCCAGATTGTAGAACGCGCGGACTTCCGGGCGGAACACGTGCACGATGACGTCGCCGGAATCGATCAGCACCCAGTCGCAATTGGTCAGGCCTTCGACATGCGGACTGCTGACGCCGGCCTCCTTG
This sequence comes from Rhodopseudomonas palustris BisB18, assembly GCF_000013745.1. Classification (GTDB taxonomy): domain Bacteria; phylum Pseudomonadota; class Alphaproteobacteria; order Rhizobiales; family Xanthobacteraceae; genus Rhodopseudomonas_A; species Rhodopseudomonas_A palustris_F. The sequence goes on along the minus strand of NC_007925.1, from coordinate 179,160 downwards.
AGGCCCTTGACGACATTCTCCGCGACCGCACCGACGTGGCGGTTGGAGCGCCCGCTGGTGACGACCATGTAATCGGAAAAGGCGGATTTGCCGCGAAGGTCGATGGTGACCGTTTCTTCCGCCTTCATGTCGTCGAGGCGGGAGAGGATGAGCTTCAGAGTCTCGTCGGCGTCTGGCCGCGCCGTCAGGACCGCGACAGGAGTCGATGCTTTACGCGTCTTCGGCAAGACCGAGTTCGACGCTAAAGACTTGGACAATACAGATGTGGTCAGGGACCATTCCTTTCACTGTATCGCGAACGCCGAATCCCGGCGCCCGAGAGCTATCCTACGCAAATGGGGTGAAGGGTTCAATATTCCAATCGGGGGTGCGGTCATTTCTTCCAGCTGCCGTCCGGGTTCCGCAGGCCGGTCGAAGCCAGCGGCGACTTCATGCCGGTGAGAAACACCCAGGCCGGCGGCTTGCGATCGGCCAATCGCGCGGCCGCGGTGGCGGCGATGCGTGACGTCCCCAGCGCCCGGGCCGCCGGGGCGGCGAGCGCGCGCAGGCTCTGCGGCGGCCGGTCGATCACCGCAATCGGCACCTGCGCGGCGATCCGCCGCCAGCCCTGCCAACGGTGGAACTGCCCGAGATTGTCGGCCCCCATGATCCAGACGAAGCGCACCTTGGCGCAGCGGCGGCGCAGATAATCGATGGTGTCGACCGTATAGCGGGTGCCGATGAAGCTCTCGAGGCAGCTGACGACGATGCGCGGGTCGTTGGCCATCGCCTGCGCGGCGGCGGCCCGCACCGTGAGGTCCTGCAGCGCGCTGACGTCCTTCAACGGATTGCCCGGCGTCACCAGCCACCACACCCGGTCGAGCTCGAGCCGCTTCAGCGCCAACAGGCTGATGTCGCGATGCGCCTGATGCGGCGGATTGAACGAGCCGCCGAGCAGGCCGATGCGCATGCCGTCGCTGTGCGGCGGAATCCGCGATGAGGGCGCGACCGAGCGTGGCGTCACCTTCAGGCTCCGCGCGCGCGAAAAATGCGGTTCACGGGCGGATCTGACCGGTGCCGTGCACCCGGTATTTGAAGCTGGTGAGTTGCTCGGCGCCGACCGGGCCGCGGGCGTGGAACTTGCCGGTGGCGATGCCGATCTCGGCGCCGAAGCCGAATTCGCCGCCGTCGGCGAATTGCGTCGAGGCGTTGTGCAGCACGATCGCGGCATCGACCTCGTTGAGGAATTTGCTCGCGACGGATTGGTCCGCGGTGACGATCGCCTCGGTGTGGTGCGAACCGTGCTGGGCGATATGGGCCAGCGCCGCGTCGACGCCGTCGACCAGCTTCACCGACATGATCGCGGCTTCGTATTCGGTGTCCCAATCCTCCTCGGCCACCGGCTTGACCCGCGGATCGACGCGCTGCACGGCGTCGTCGCCGCGCACCTCGCAACCGGCCTCGAGCAGCGTGGTCACCAGCGGCGCCAGATTGGAGGCCGCGGCGCGGTCGATCAACAAGGTCTCGGCGGCGCCGCACACCCCGGGGCGGCGCATCTTGGCGTTCAGCACGATCGATTTGGCCATGTCGAGATCGGCGGCGCGATCGACATAGACATGGTTGATGCCTTCGAGATGCGCGAACACCGGCACCCGGGCTTCGGCTTCGACGCGCGCGACCAGACTTTTGCCGCCGCGCGGCACGATGACGTCGACGTTGCCGTCGAGCCCGCCGAGCAGCAGCCCGACCGCGGCGCGGTCGCGCACCGGCACCCGGGTGATCGCGGCCTCCGGCAGCCCGGCCTCGCGCAGCCCCTCGACCAGACAGTCGTGGATCGCGCGGCAGGAGCGGAAACTGTCGGAGCCGCCGCGCAGGATCACCGCATTGCCGGATTTCAAAGCCAGCACGCCGGCGTCGGCGGCGACGTTGGGCCGGCTCTCGAAGATCACCGCGATGACGCCGAGCGGCACCCGGACCCGCTCGATGGTCATGCCGTTCGGCCGCTGCCAGCGCTCGGTCACCTGGCCTACCGGATCGGCGATGTCGTGGATCACGCCGATGCCGTCGGCCATCACCGCGACCCGGGCCTCCGTCAGCGTCAGCCGATCGATGAAGGCATCGGTGGCGCCGCCCGCCCTGGCCTCGGCGACGTCCTCGGCATTGGCCTGCAGAATCGCCGGCGTATGAGCCCGGATCGCGCGTTCCATCGCCGCCAGCGCCTCGTTCTTCTGCGCGGTCGGCGCAATCGCCAGCACCCGCGCCGCGGCGCGGGCCTGCGCGCCCAGCGCGGTCATCATGGCGGCGAGTTCGGCGCCAGGATCGGCGGCGCCGTCGATGGCTTTCAGGGAGGCAGTCATTTCGGGCCCAAAATCGGCAAGTATTGTGTGGCCTGCTAAAATAGGTGGTCCGGGGCCGCAGGTCAAAGCGGCTTGCCGAAAGCCGCCGGCCTGCCCGGGTGGCGGCCTTCCCATCGGCGGGATTCGAACCTATTTTTGCGGTGACAGCGGAGGCGCGGATGGCGAGCTATCACATCGGCAAGCATTTCGAAGACCTGATCGACGAGTTGATCAAGAGCGGCCGTTACGCCAGCGCCAACGAGGTGATCTGCGACGGCCTCGGTTTGCTCGAAGACCGCGAGTTGCTCCGCGCCGCCAAGATCGAGGCGCTGCGCGTCGAGATCCAGAAGGGGATCGATAGCGGGCCGGGCCGCGAGATTGACGGCAAGACGCTGGCCGAAGAGATTAAAGCGCGCGGGCGGCAGGAGTTGGCGGCTGCGGAGCAAGAATTGGCGGCAGCCAAGCATGGCTCGTAAGTTCCGGCTCAGCGAACAGGCCGAGGCCGATCTCAACTCCATCTGGCGATACATCGCGTCTGCTGATGTGAGGGCCGCCAACGGCCAAATCGACCGCCTGACCGAAGCGATGGACTTGCTCGCAGAGGCGCCGCTCGCTGGCCGGGCGCGGCCGGAATTCGGCGCGCAACTGCGGTCTTTTTTCCTCCGAGGGTATACGATCTTCTATGTCGTCACACCGGGAGGCATTGAGATCGCTCGTGTATTGCACGAACGGATGGATATCGATCCTGCGGATTTTAGTTAGCCCGGCACCGCCCCCATCACCAGGTCGTCGCGGTGGATCATCTCGGCGCGGCCGGTGATGCCGAGGATGCTCATCACGTCGGGCGAGGAGTGGCCCTTGATGCGGTCGGCGTCGTCGGCATCGTAGGCGACCAGACCGCGACCGATCTCGTCGGTGTCGGGCCCGCGCACCACCACGGCGTCGCCGCGGGCGAAATGGCCGTCGACCCGGATCACGCCGGCCGGCAGCAGGCTCTTGCCGGCGCGCAGCGCGGTGACCGCGCCGGCGTCGATGGTCAGCGTGCCCTTCGGCTCCAACGAGCCCGCGATCCAGCGTTTTCGCGCGGTGACGGGATTGGCTGGGGTGAGAAACCAGGTGCAGGCGCCACCATTGGCGATGGCGCGCAGCGGGTGGTCGATCTTGCCCGACGCGATCAGCATATGGGTGCCGGCGGTGGTGGCGATCTTGGCGGCTTCGATCTTGGTGCGCATGCCGCCGCGCGACAATTCGGATTCGGCACCGCCGGCCATCGCCTCGATCTCGGCGGTGACCTGCTCCACCACCGGGATCAGCTTGGCGTCGGGATTGGCGCCGGGCGGCGCGTCATACAGCCCGTCGATGTCGGACAACAGGATCAACAGATCGGCGCTGCTCATGGTGGCGACGCGGGCGGCGAGCCGGTCATTGTCGCCGTAGCGGATTTCCGCAGTGGCGACGGTGTCGTTCTCGTTGATCACCGGCACCGCGCGCCATTCCAACAGCTTGCCGATGGTGGAGCGGGCGTTGAGATAGCGGCGGCGCTCCTCGGTGTCCTGCAGCGTCACCAGAATCTGTCCGGCGCCGATGCCGTGATCGCCCAGCACCTCGGACCAGATCCGCGCCAGCGCGATCTGCCCGACGGCGGCGGCGGCCTGGCTTTCCTCCAGCTTCAACGGGCCGCGCGCCAGCTTCAGCCGGCTGCGGCCGAGCGCGATCGAGCCAGAGGAGACGATCAGCACGTCGCGGCCGTGCAGATGCAATTCGGCGATATCGGCGGCAAGGGCGGCGAGCCAGGCCGCCTTAACCTCGCCGGCCTCGGAATCGATCAGCAGCGAGGAGCCGACCTTGACGACGATGCGGCGGAAATTCTTCAGTTCGGGACGGTGCATGGGAGTTTCTGGATCAGCTAACGACAAGCAATTCAACGTCGCCAAGGCGGCAGCAGGCTCCCTCGCCCCGCTGTTGCGGGGAGAGGGGTGGGGTGAGGGGCTCCTGCCGACCTGCGGAAGCCGAGCTCGATCGCGCGTGGTGCCTCGCCCCTCACCCCGATCGCAAGAGCGATCCGACCTCTCCCCGCGAAGAGCGGGGCGAGGTGAGGCCGTGCGTGCGGCGCGTTCGACTGTAGATCCATCGATCGATGCTACACGTTCTGCGGCGCCCAGGGTTCGGCCTGCGCCGCGCCCTTGGCCTTCTCCGACACCGGGGCCTCGCCGATCACTTCGACCAGCGCGCGCAACGCCTCCTTGACGCCGGTGCCGGCGACGCCGGAGATCAACAGCGGCGTCTTCTTGGCGGCGCGCTTCAGCCGGTCCTTCTGTTTCTTCAGTTCGTCGGCTTCGACCGCGTCGATCTTGTTCAGCGCCACGATCTCGACCTTGTCGGTGAGCTCGCCGGCGTAGGCCATCAGTTCGTTGCGCACGGTCTTGTAGGCCTTGCCGGCGTGTTCGCAGGTGGCGTCGACCAGATGCAGCAACACCTGGCAGCGCTCGACATGGCCGAGAAAACGATCGCCGAGTCCGGCGCCCTCATGGGCGCCTTCGATCAGACCCGGAATATCCGCCAGCACGAATTCGCGGCCATCGACGTCGACCACGCCGAGCTGCGGATGCAGCGTGGTGAACGGATAGTCGGCGATCTTCGGCTTCGCAGCGCTGACCACCGACAGCAGCGTGGACTTGCCGGCATTGGGCAGCCCGACCAGCCCGGCGTCGGCGATCAGTTTCAGCCGCAGCCAGATCCAGCGCTCCTCGCCTTCCTGGCCGGGATTGGCATTGCGCGGCGCGCGGTTGGTCGAGGATTTGAAATGCGCGTTGCCGAAGCCGCCATTGCCGCCCTCGGCCAGCACGAAACGTTCACCAAGCTTGGTGAAATCGTGGATCAGGGTCTCGCGGTCCTCGTCGAGGATCTGGGTTCCGACCGGAACCTTCAGCACGATATCCTTGCCATTGGCGCCATGGCGGTCCTTGCCCATGCCATTGGTGCCCTTTTGGGCCTTGAAATGCTGCTGATAGCGGTAATCGATCAGGGTGTTGAGGCCGTCGGCGACCTCGATGATGACGTCGCCGCCGCGGCCGCCATTGCCGCCGCTCGGGCCGCCGAACTCGATATACTTCTCGCGGCGAAACGCCACGCAGCCGTTACCGCCGTCGCCGGAGCGAATATAAACCTTGGCTTCGTCAAGAAATTTCATGTCTATCCCTATCGCAGGGGGGCTGAACCGGCAACCGATTCAATGCCGAAAGGCCTGTAAATGCCGCGCTTTCCGCGCTTGCAGGCGGCCCGGATATTGAAAAAGATGGGGCGGGCCGTCGAACCAGCTGCGATGCGCACGGCCTCACCTCGTTGAGTAAGGTTTCCCGACATATGGGGTTGTTTGCCAGAATTTCGAGCGGTGCTGCGCCGGACAACGCGCGCCTGGCCGGCATCGGGCTGATGTTGGCGGCGATGGCGCTGTTTTCATTCGGCGATGCGCTCGGTAAGTTGGTGGTGGCGAGCTATTCGATCGGGCAATTGCTGCTGCTGCGCGCCTGCGCCGGGCTGATCGTGCTGTCGCCGCTGATCTGGCGGCAGCGCGCCGAGTTCTTCCGGCTGCAGCGGCCCTGGCTGCAATTGGCGCGCACGATCATCGCCACGCTGGAAGTCGCGACGTTCTTTCTCGCCACCGCCTATCTGCCGCTCGCCGACGTCATCACCTTTTACCTGGCGTCCTCGCTGTTCGTCACCGTCGGCTCGGCGCTGTTCCTGCGCGAAAAGGTCGATGCGCCGCGCTGGATCGCGATCGTGGTCGGCTTTGTCGGCGTGCTGATCGCGCTGCAGCCCTCGGCGCAGACCATGACCTGGCCGGCGCTGATTGCGCTTTGCGCCAGCGTGTTCTTTGCAGCGCTGTTGCTGATCACAAGGTCGCTGCGCGGCACGCCGGATATGGTGCTGGCATCGCAGCAATTTCTCGGCACCCTGGCGCTCGGCGCGGTGCTGATCCCGGCGGCGCCGTCCGGCTGGATCACGCCGGGGCTATTTGATTCTGCGCTGTTCGCGATCGCCGGCGCGGTGTCGGCGCTGGGGTTGTTATGCGTCAACCGCTCGCTGCGGCTGGCGCCGGCCAGCGTCGTGGTGCCGTATCAATATACGATGATCGTATGGGGCGTGGTGTTCGGCTATCTGGTGTTCGGCGACTGGCCGTCGATGGCGACGCTGAGCGGCGCCGCCATCATCATCGGCGCCGGATTTTATATCTTGCTACGCGAGCGTCTGGGCGCGGCGCCGGGCGCGATATCGCCCGGCGCCTGAATCGCTACTTGCCGGCCGAAGCTTCCAATCCCGGCAGCACCAGCTGCAGCGGCGGGATGCCCGAGGTGCGTTCGTTGGCGACGAACTGCGCGTGGCGGCGATCGGCGGCTTCCACTTCATGCTGGAATTCGTCGAGCATGTCGCGCTTGAGCAGGGCGTTCAGATATCGATCCATGTGCATCTCCTATTGCACGATCTTGCTAGCCCGCGCCGAGCGGGCTGCGTACTCGGAGCGCTACGGGCGCGGTTGCATGTGATTAAGCGTCCGCTAAGCGCGCGCCGGAAATGCCGCGCAAAGCCGCGTCGGCTGGGCAATGGATCGGCGGATGCAAAAACACAAATGCCCGGCACAACGCCGGGCATCGATCCTGTCGCTCTGTAGCAAACCGGCGCGGAGCTACACCAGACGCTTCTTCGAGTTGCTCCAGCTCTTCAGCGACGACCACACCCCGCGGCTCAGCCGGAAACAGTCCACCGGGGTCGAACCGCCAAGCGCCTCGAAGCGGTGCAGTTCGACGCCGCTCCACTGGAAGCCGCACTTTTCCAGCACATTGCGCGAGGCCGGGTTGGCGACCCGGGCGCCGGAGATCAACTGATCGACGTCCTCGAACTCATCGAAGGTGAAGTCGATCACCGCGCGCGCGGCCTCGGTGGCAAAGCCCTGGCCCCAATAATCCACGCCGAGCCAGTAGCCGAGTTCCGGCGCGTCCTGGTCGCGCCAGTCGATGCCGACCACGCCGATCGGACGGAAATCCAGCTCGATCAGGAACACGGTCTCGTTGCCGGTCTCGGCCAGCGCCTTGATGAAGCGCGTCGCGTCGTCCAGCCGATAGGGATGCGGCAGCCTGCGGGTGTTTTCCGCGACCCGGCGATCCTTGGCGAGGTTGGCGATAGATTTTACGTCCGCGAGCGTCGGCTTGCGCAAGGCGAGCCGTTCGGTCTCGAGGACGCAGCTACTGGTCTCGCGCAACGTGGATGTCGGGAGGTCCTGCAACATGTCGGGCTCCTGTGCGTGGAAGCATAACGCAACAAACGAAAAGGGGAGGCCGGTTTCCCGCCTCCCCCTTGGAGCCTGATCTGCTCCGCCGGTTCAACAGGACCCGGCGGACGATTTTATGTCCACCGTTTATTCGGCCGCGGCTACTGCGATCGGAAGGACCGATACGAAGGTGCGGCCGTTGGCTTTGGCGCGGAATTCGACGTGACCTTCGACCTTGGCGAACAACGTATGATCGGTGCCCATGCCGACATTGAGGCCGGGATGCCAAGTGGTGCCGCGCTGACGCGCAATGATGTTGCCGGGAATCACGCGCTCGCCGCCATAGGCCTTGATTCCGAGCCGCTTGCCCGCTGAATCACGCCCGTTGCGCGATGAACCGCCTGCTTTTTTGTGAGCCATGGCTCGTCTCCAAACTGCAAAGGGAAGTGTAAATCAATTCCTTGACGGAATCATTGCAAATCTTACGCCGCGGCGTCGTCGGCTTCCGCTGACGTTTCGACCACCGGCTTCTTCTCGCGCGGCGGACGCGGCCCAATGCTGGGCGCCTTGCCGTCGGCGAGGATCTCGGTGATGCGCAACACCGTGATTTCGTCGCGATAGCCCCGCTTGCGCTTGGAATTCTTGCGCCGGCGCTTCTTGAACGAAATCACCTTGGGGCCGCGCTTGTGCTGCAGCACTTCGGCGGCCACGGTGGCACCGGCCACGGTCGGCAGGCCGAGCACCGGGGTGTCGCCGCCCAGCATCAGCACTTCACCCAATTGGATGATGGTGCCGACATCGCCGGCGATCTTGCCAATTTCTAAGACATCATCCGGAACGACGCGGTACTGCCGCCCGCCGGTTTTGATGACTGCGAACATCGTTGAATTCCTTCGTGTTCGATTCCAGCCTCGGATCGAGCCGGGCTGGCTTCTTGTTCAGTCGTTAAAGTGCAGCGTCCTGGGTGGCAAACTGATGTCGCCTGGCCAAAGATGCCCGATGGAAATGCCGGCGGTCAAAAACCGTCCGATCTTGGCGCCGCGGATTGCTCCGGCCACGCAAAAACGACGGCGCGAGAGATACCCGCGCCGGACGCTGGCTTTATAGCCCGCGTCAGCCGCGAGTCAAGGCAAGCCGGCCCCGAGCCGGCTTCCGCCGATCACAAACGCCGCAATTCCAGGCCGGCGTCGCCCGAGCGCGAAACAAACCGGTTCCCCGGATGTTGTCTGCGCTCCACACCGGATCCAGAAGAGGCGACACAGGATGGCTGACGACACACTGACGGCAACCGGCATCGGCAACCACGGCGCGACGCGCCTGCCATCGGTGGAGGTCGACAGTTACAATATCGAGCTCAAGGACGATGAAGGCTTTCTCGGCGACCGCGCCAGCAGGGGGGCGTTCCAGAAGATCCTCGACGGCTGGCGCAAGCCGCTGCGCAAGAACGGCGACGACCCGTTCGGCAAGAAATCCACCGAGGACATCAACAAGCATGAGCTCGACGCCATTCTGACCGGCGACGACGTCGGCGCGGTGGCGGTGGTGCACAGCGCGATCGAGGAATTCGCCCAGGAACTGGCCTATGTGACCCGCCGCTTCATGAAGACCAAGGCCTGGGCCGGCACCGAATGCATCGTGGTCGGCGGCGGTTTCCGGCAGAGCCGGCTCGGCGAATTGGCGATCGCCCGCACCGACATCATCCTGAAATCCGAGGGCATCGCGGTCGATCTGGTGCCGATCCGCTATCATCCCGACGAGGCCGGGCTGATCGGCTGCCTGCATCTGGCGCCATCGTGGATCTTCGAGGCCCACGACAGCATCCTGGCGGTGGACATCGGCGGCTCCAACATCCGCTGCGGGGTGGTCGAGACCCGCTGGAAGAAGGCCCCCGACCTGTCGAAAGCGGTGGTCTGGAAATCAGAGCTGTGGCGGCACGCCGAGGAAGAGCCGACCCGCGAGGGCGCGGTGAAGCGGCTCGTCAAGATGCTCAAAGACCTGATCGGCGCCGCCGAGGCCGAGGGCTTCAGGCTGGCGCCGTTCATCGGGATCTCTTGTCCCGGTGTGATCAACGCCGACGGCTCGATCGAAAAGGGCGCGCAGAACCTGCCAGGCAATTGGGAAAGCAGCCGTTTTCATCTGCCGACCAGCCTGATCGAGGGCATTCCGGTGATCGGAGACCATGATACCGCGGTGCTGATGCACAATGACGGCGTCGCCCAGGGCCTCAGCGAAGTGCCGTTTATGCAGCAGTTCGAGCGCTGGGGCGTCCTGACCATCGGCACCGGGCTCGGCAACGCCCGATTCACCAACCGCAAACCCAAGGTCAAGAAAGACAAGGACGTCGAAAAGGCCAAGGAGAAGGACAAAGAGGCCGACAAGGGGAAGAGCAAGGATAACGAAAAAGACAAAGACAAAGAGAAAAAGGACAAGAAAGACAAGGACTGAGGCCGGCCGCCCGCCGGCCGGCACGTTCGGCAACTGCGCTCGCCGGCCGCTCTCCCGCCACCGCGGCGTGCGGGACCACGGTGCGAGACCAGCCGGTGGCGACTCGGCGGAGGCCTGGTCGGGCCACTTATATCGCAGCGCTTCGGCGACCCGGCCACCGGCGCGGACCGGTTTCGGGCACGATGCACCGCCCGGCAGAGGACCTGCGAATTCCGTGGCCAGCAACGCGCCGTGAACTCGGTCCCGATCGACCCTCGCGCCGCGGGGCGGCAAGTTGGCACCGAAAACCGGCCGGATGAAAATATCCGGCTCACCCCGCCTTGTCTGTTCGGCTCCGCTCGCCTAGAACTCCGCGCGACTGCAGGCGTTCGCGCCTGCCCCTGCACCGCGGAGAGGTGGCAGAGTGGTCGAATGCACCGCACTCGAAATGCGGCATAGGTGCAAGCCTATCGGGGGTTCGAATCCCTCCCTCTCCGCCAGAACGCTATTTCAGCACATTCCATTTAATCCCAATTTCCGACACAAATCGCAGTAATAACAGCTATATACTAGAGCTTTGGCGTGCCACTCCGCTCCAGCGTGTATCGCCAAATCTCACGCCTAAGTGTATGTAGGGGTGTATGTAGATCTAAGGTGCCGGCTTATGGCGCGGGGATTCGGAAAACTGACCGTCAAGACGGTCGAGCATTTGTCTCGGCGAGGTATGCACGCTGACGGCGGCGGGCTTTATCTGCAGATCGCCGAGGGCGGCTCAAAGAGCTGGCTGTTTCGATACAAGCTCCACGGCCGCACACATTGGCATGGCTTAGGTTCGCTGCGTGACGTGGGCCTTGAAGAGGCGCGAGAGAAGGCGACCGGAGCGCGCAAGGTCCGCCGCAATGGCGGTGACCCCATCCAGGCAAAGCGCCAAGCGGAAGCCGCCGCCCGCATCGAAGCGGCCAAGGCGATCACGTTCGGCGAGGCGGCCAAGCGGTTCATCAAAGCCAATCGGGCCGGCTGGAAGAATGCCAAGCACGCCGACCAATGGGTGATGACGTTGCTAGGCGTCGACCAAAAGGGCAAGCCAAGCAAGAACGACTACTGCAAGACGATCCGTGATCTTCCCATCGGCGCGATTGATACGACGCTGGTCCTGCGGATCATCGAGCCGATCTGGGCAAGCAAGACCGAAACGGCCACCCGCATTCGCAGTCGCATCGAGCAGGTGATCGATGCCGCCAAGGCGAAGGGCGAGTTCAACGGCGAAAACCCGGCACGCTGGAAGGGGCATCTCGATAACCTGCTCCCGGCCACGTCGAAGGTTCGCAAGGTCCGCAATCATCCGGCGCTGCCTTACAGGCAATTGCCCGACTTCATGCGCAAGCTGCGCGAGCGTGATGGTGCCGCTGCGGCGGCTCTTGAGTTTCAAATCTTGACGGCCGTCAGGCCGGGCAACGCAGTGGCGGCAAAATGGGACCAGATCGATCGGCAGACATCAGTCTGGACCATTCCGGCCGCACTCATGAAGAGCGATGCCGAACACAGAGTGCCATTGAGCAAGGCGGCCCTCGCCGTGCTTGATCGCATGGAAGCCACGAAGGATGACAGCGAGTACATCTTCCCCAACACCAAGGGTAAGCCACTGAGTGACGCTTCGATGGCCGCGGTGATCGACAGGATGAATGAGCTGGAGCGGCGCTGGATCGATCCCAAGCTCGACCGCGAAATCGTTCCGCACGGCTTCAGGTCGTCGTTCCGCGATTGGGCTGCAGAACACGGCTATGACGATCCCGTCGCCGAAGCTGCGCTTGCGCACAAGGTCAGCGACGAAGTGGTCGCGGCCTATCGGCGCACGACGTTTCTCGACCTGCGCAACCGGATGATGGAGGACTGGGCCGACTATTGCGCCCGACCTTCCAGCAGCGGTGACACCGTCGTGGCGTTCCGAGCGTAGTCATGAAACCGGGGAAGCAGGGCGTCAGATAAAACGGGGCTATCCGAAGGTCGTCTACGTCGGCCACACGCCGGTTGTGTCCCGCGCTGAGGCCGTCCTGGCCGAAAGCGGTAGGAGATGAAGCCTCGGCATCATCGCGCTGCCCTACGTTTCGAACACGCCCGGTGGCGTGGAAAGACGGTTCTGGAAGTGGCAGAGATCCTGTCGATGGTGGCTGGCGCGCCGCTGCAAGGCCCGCGGACTTCCGAGCTTCGGGTTTGGTTGTGGAGCCTGACGGACCAGCGAGAAAATGGTACAATCACCGACCTCACCGGGCATTATCGAACTCGTGTTTCGGACGCCATGAGACGGGATCTGCGATCCAGCGATTGATTTCAGATTCATGCCAGCCTGCGCCGTTGACGCTGATCCTGATCTGGGCCGGGAATGTCCCCTCGGTGATCTTGCGGTAGATGGTGGATCGGGACAGTCCGGTCCGGGAAAGGACAGTTTTCAGACGGATGATACGATCTGGTTCGCGCATGGCCGCGCGGCCTCCTGCTGACTATTCCTGACCCAGACAGAGCAAGCGGTGACGCGCATGCAAGAGTATTTTGCGCGTCGCCGAAGCCGGGCGTAGAATCGGCGGCAAATACTTCTGATCGGCGTGATCGATGCACGCCGGCCAAAAGTGTGGCGGTGTTCTGGGACAACGACATGCATCAGATCAGAGCCCGATCCCTCGTCCTCTGCCGAGATCGATGCCGTGGGTGAACGCCAGTTCCTGGCCGAGCCGGCGGCCTGTTTCGAACGCGATGCCGAGTTGTTGCTTGCGGCCCGCGAGAATGGATTCAAGCTGCGGATCGCGCTCTAAGTTCTTGGCCATGTCACCCATCGCCGCCCGCGTTGATTTGTAGCCCGACATGTCGCCCGCCTGATACTGGTGCTGGCTGGTCTGATCGAGCTTCTGCCAACGCTCTACGAAGCGGTCGGCGCGGCGGCTTGGATCGGTCCGCAGCTCGGTTTCAAGTTGCAGGGCGCGGATCGCGCGGGCGGGATTGCCCGAAGCGGCTTGCTCTGCGAGATCCGGGTTCGTCTTGTAGGCGGCTTCGGCGTCGTGCGATCCATAGGGCCGCACCGCCTCGAACTCCTTGCGGGCCTCCTGCAATTCCTTCACCTGCTCCGAGCTGGCCTTGCCGCCCTGCTGCTGCATCTCGAAGATCGCATTCACGGCGCGGGCGTGGCGGATGAGCGCCTTGGTGCGAGCTTGACGCAGCGCCACGTCCGTGTCCGCTGCCACGGTCCTTTCCGGCGCATCCGTCGTTCGCCGGACCGCCGCCGTGGCGCTTTCCCTTTCCGGCGTTTCCCGCTCTGGCCTCCGTCCACCATCGTGGCCGGACACATCTCCAGGAAAGCGCAGGCCGTCAAACATACCGCGTAGCTTCTCCGGCACGAGTTTCTGGACGATCTCGGCGACACGCTCGCGGAAAGTGATGCCGCGCCGCTCGGCGTAGCCCTGAATCGGTTCGGCGCGCTCGTAATCCGACGCCATGTCCTTGGCCCGGGCGCGCGACAGGGCACGAACCAGCCGGTCCTGGCTGGCGAAGTCGTCACGGCCATAATGCAGGTCCGTGCTGTCGCGGTGACGCGATAGGGCGACATAGCTGCCGTGGGCATCCATGCCCGGCGTTGCCAGCACATGGGTCCGGTCCACCGTCATGCCCTGCGCCTTGTGGATGGTCGCGGCATAGCCGTGGTCGATGCGGTTGTAATCCTTCAGGTCGAATTCAACGGAACGGCCATCGTCGATGCGCGCCGACATGGACAGCGCGCTGACCTGTTCGACGGTTCCGAGCGTTCCGTTCTTCACGCCAAGGCCGCGTTCGTTTTGCAGGAACATGATGCGATCCCCGGTGGCGAAGCAGCGCGCGCCGCGTTCGACCGTGACACGCACATCCTCGCCGAGATCGCCCGCTGCTCGCATCCGCTCTCGCGCCCCCTCGTTGAGCGCGCGCACCTCGTCGTTGGTGTGGGTGAGGATAATGCGGCTGCGGTCCGGTGATGCCTGCCGGTCGCGGTCCCAGCGGTCGATCAAATCGTCGCGCGCCTGCTCGCGGGACGCCGCAGGATGCGCCATGCCGTTCTTGTCATAGGCATCGATCGCTGCGCCGGTCTTGCCAGTCGCCAGGTCGCGCGTGGCGTCGCGCTGCCAATCCTCGCGTTGGCGGCGCACCTCGCCGATCTCGACGCCGCCGTGGCGCTCATGAATCGAGCGGAAGGCCGCGCCCGCTTCGATGGATTGCAGCTGTTGCGGATCGCCGACCAGCACTACCTTTGCGCCAGCCTCGGCGGCATGGGACAGCACGCGCTCCAGCTGGCGCGTGCCGACCATGCCGGCCTCGTCGATCACCAACACATCGCGCGCGCTGAGCAGGTCGCGGCCCTGGCCCCAGCCATGTTCCATGCTGGCGATGGTGCGTGACGCAATGCCCGATCCGCCTTCGAGATTCTCGGCGGCGATACCCGAAAGCGCCACGCCCCGGACCTCGTAACCCGCCGCCTCCCATGCCTCCCGCGCCATGCCCAGCATCGTGCTCTTTCCCGTTCCGGCATGGCCGACCACGATCCCGAGATCGCGCCCGTCCGTGACATGCGCCAGCGCATCGGCCTGCTCGCCGGACAGGACAAGGCCGCGCGCTTCCGCACGCACGAGCGCCGCCTGCCTGTCCGCGTCGTTCACCTCATGGCGTTCCCGCTCGGCCATGAGTTCGGCAGCGCGGTGCAGGCGCTGTTCGGCCTCGATCATGTCGCGGGTGGTGAAACGGTCCTCACCGCGCCCGTCCTGTCCGAGTTCGACCAGATCGGGCGCGCCGCGCATCGCGCCCATCACTGCGTTGAACTGGTCGATCCCGTCGCTGTGCCGATGCGCAAACTTTGCCATGTCGCGCGGCGTGAAGGTCGATTGCTGATGCGTGATCGCGTCCAGTGCGATGGACGGATCGGCAATAATGCGCTCGCCGTTGCCGCGCGCGATCTCGCGGTGCATCTCCGCGCGGTCGGCGGCCTCGACCCCTTCGCCTTCGATCCGCTGCGCGGACGCGCCGATCTGGCTTTGCGGCTCCAGCCCGATCCCCTGCGCCTCGAAGCTGCGATGGTCGATGCGGGCGTCGATGTCGAGCTCGGCCAGACGTTTGTTGGCAAGCTCGGCCCACCGTTCGCGCCAACGCTCGACCATCTCCGTGCGGTTCCAATCCCGCACCTTCGGGCCGAAGCCATTCTCGTCCCCGTTGACGTTGATTTGCCGCATCGTCAGCATGACATGGGCATGAGGTTTGGGCATGCCGTCCTCGCCGATGTCCCAATGCACATTGAGATCGGCGATCATGCCAAAACCGACGAACTCCGACTGCACGAAGTCGCGGGCCAGTTCGATGCCTTGCGCTTGCGTCATCTCGCGCGGAATGGCGAACTCGACCTCGCGGGCAAGCTGCGCATCCTTGCGAACTTCGAAGGCTTCGACATCGTTCCAGAGCCGCTCGCGGTCGCTCCATGCCGCCGGCGCATTGTCCGGCAGCATCACCTCGGAATGGACGACGCCGCGCTTGGCGGAAAAGTCTTGGCTGCGGTCCAGGCGCTCGTCGCGCAAACGCGAGCCCGAGCGGTAGGCGGCCGACGCCACCGCGCTGGAGCCAGACTTGCGGCCAATGACCTTGACGTGAAGATGATAGATCGCCATCGCGACCAGATCATTGCCACGGCGGAGCGTACGTCGGAACGACGTATAAGCGCGCCCTCCCTCGAAAAAATCTCGTACGGGACTACGCCGTCTCAAACCGTCCCGGCAACATTAGAGCATTCTGCAGGCTGCTCAACTATCCTCGCTCCATCAACATTGCCGGAGAACATGATGCGCAAGCCGCGGGATTTTGACGGGGAACTGAAAGCACTTCATGACAAGGCGCGAGAACTGAAAACTCGCAAGGTGCAGCAACTCGGCGAACTGGTGATCGCCACCGGAGCCGACGTCCTCAGCGCCGACGAACTGGCGGGAGAACTAATCGTCCTGACTGAGACGAAGGACACCGGAAAGAGGGAGGCATGGGCCAAGCGCGGGTCCGCGTTCTTTCAGAGCCGGGCACGGCGAACTGCACCGGCAACTGACCACGACACGGACGGCGCTTCTGCGCAACCAAGCCGCGCACAATCGTCAACAAGCAGCAAGGGCGCGGCATGATATGCGCGCGTGGCAAGTCGAGCGCCGCAAGCGCACGCGGAATCTCATTGAACTCGGCGGTCTCGTCGTCAAAGCCGGCATCGTGGAGCTGACCGGCGATGATCGCGCCATCATCCTCGGCGCGCTGCTCTGGATGGCCAACAAGCTCAAAAGCGATCAGGCCGAACAAGCCCGAGTGCTGTGGGCCGCGAAGGGGAAGGAGGCATTCGCTGTGGACCGCCACAGATGCGCCACCATCTCCGATGAAATGCCACAGGACTGATCAGGCTGATCTCAGTGTGTTTCGGCGTGGAATAAGGGGTCTGACTCACATTTGGTGAAATCGCGGATTCAGCTCGGCTTCATTTTCGATTCGGAGCGGGGCCATGACTTCCTTCGATTTCGCCCGACTTGTGCCACCCGGACTCGCCGTCGAGGGTGTCGAGTATGGAGAGGCGGGCATGACCATTCTGACGCATCGGGAGCCCGCGCGAGGCCAGTGTCCAGACTGCGGAGCTGGCAGCGGGCGGGTTCATAGCCAGTACATCCGAAAATTGGATGACCTGCCTATCGGGGGGCGAGGCGTGCGACTTTTCGTTCGCGTCAGGCGCTTCTTTTGCGACACCGCCTCGTGCTGCCTAATGACGTTCGCGGAGCGATTGGACGGCGCTGTCTCACCGAAGGCTCGCCAAACTGCCGGCTGGAGGAGGTCGTGTTCTGTCTCGCCATTGCGTTGGGCGGCCGCCCCGCAGCCGCGTTGGCGAGACGAATCGAGATCAGGGTCAGCAACTATACATTGCTCCGAACCGTGCGACGTCGTGGTTCGTCGCCGCCAGTGATCAGCATCGACGACTGGGCTTATACTTACACTGAACCATAGAAGTAGTGTAGCATGCCACCTGAAGGCGAGAGATGAACGGGGCTGGGGATAGATGGCGACGCTTGGCGAGGGGTACATTCACTTAAACCCGTATCTGGCGTCCCGTGGCCGTCTGATAGACATCGGCGAATCAAGCCAAGCTGCTGCTGTTGAGATTGCCCAGCGGGTTTACGGCGGCGATGTCTGGCTCCAGGTACGGATCGAGGAAGGATCCGCTAAGGCGTGGTTTACGGTTGCCGCGAGCCTAGCCGCTGCCATTGCAGCGTACCCGAACCTACGAACCGGCACGATCGCACTGGTAAGTGACGCTCGGGAATTTGGCGGGTACGTCAATACGACCTTCCTGGAGAAGTCGAAGGCGAAGCCGGAACAGACCTTCCGAGCCGAACGACGGACGAAAACGCCGGGCAAGATCGCCCGCGTCATCAAGCACCTTGATGAGTTGAACGAGACTCCGGCCAAACCCGAAAAGCGGCGCCTGGAATTGGCAATGGTGCGGCTCGAACTCGAAGCGATCGAGCGGGACTTGCAACAGCAAGAAATCCAAGTGTTGCATGCCGGGCTCGTATTCGAGAATATTCCTCCGTTGTGGCCACAGCCGAATAAGACCGGGGCGTTTGGCCCGACGATAGGACTACCTCCGCGTCAGACCGGTGAACAGGAGGACTTTCTTGAAGGCCTCACGTTCGATGCGAATGCCCGAATGGCCGGAACTTCAAACAACCCCGTTGTGTACATAAAGACCGTGTTCGTTCCCCCGCGGGGTATTCGACTGACAGAGAACCAGACTCAGCCGGCGCTCAAAATGGAACCACCGTTAGAGCACTAACGCAAAGCGGCGCCAATTCAGCGCCGCTTCTCCACCAGGAGGATACCCAATGTCAGACAGCGACCAAGCCGGGGTTGGCGGGTACGACCAGGGATACGCGAATTGCCCGTGCTTCTGGGGCACGGAAGCGGGGTCGCTTGTTCGCGAGTTTTTGTCGGTCAACCCGAACGTCTCGAATCTCCGCGTCCTCGATCTTGGATGCGGCGAAGGCAAGAATGCTGTGGCTTTTGCCGGGCGCGGAGCTTCAGTCGTTGCAGTTGATTGTTCAGCGCAAGCACTGGCAAACGGCAAGAGCGCATTCCCGCACGACTATATCGAATGGGTTCAATCCGACGCGCTTGAATATCTGAACGACTGTAGCTTGTTCGACGTGGTCATCATGTATGGGCTTCCGCATTGCATGAAATCAGATAGCGCGGTTCAGAAATTGATCGAACTTGCGCTGGAGAAGACAAGACAAGATGGAATACACATTCTTGTCGCTTTCAATGACGGACCGCACGATCTCTCGGCGCATCCAGAGTTTCGCCCGACGTTGGTTTCGCATGAATTTTATTTGCAGTGCTATTCAACGTCCGAGATAAAGAAGCAGAGCAGTTCGTTGCTCCACGAAACTCACCCGCACAATAACATTCCGCATTTCCACAGTGTCACGCGATTGCTTGCGAGCAAGAAAACATGACGTGTCCCACAGAGCTTCGAAGGCTTTACCGCGAACGACGGGTTATTCCTTTCGTGGGTGCAGGAGCATCCATGTCAGTGTCTTGGGACGGCGGGAAGAAGCGCGGCCCATCTTGGGCAGCGATGGTGGACGAAGCGGCGAAGCTCCTAGGTTGCGACGAGCCCGAACTTTTGCGCCACCGAGGAAGCGACCTTCAGATTCTTGAGTATTTTAAAATCAGGAATCACACGCTCGCCCCGTTGACGAATTGGTTGTCGCAACAATTTTCAACCGCCACCGATGATGAAATCTTGGCGTCGCCTATTCAAGCCGCGCTGGTCGAGCTTGAAAAATGCAGCATTTACTACACTACTAATTACGACAACTTCATTGAACGCGCGCTGAATAAACGTGGCAGACCCTGTCAAATCGTCACAGCCGAACACACCATGAGCCACGATAGAAGCATGGTTGAAGTCGTAAAATTCCACGGTGACTTCAACAATCCGGATGACATGGTTGTTACTGAATCGCATTACATGGACCGAATGCGACTTGAGAGTCCGATGGACTTCAAACTACGCGGCGACCTTCTGGGACGCGCTGTTCTTTTCATAGGGTACAGTTTTCGCGACCCTAACGTGAATTACATTTTCCACGTCATCAATCACATCCTGTCTCACCTACCAAACTCCGCGACAGGTAGGCGCGCTTACATTATTTTGCCCGACCCATCCGAATTCGAACGGCAGCTATTCCAGCAGCGCAATATCGAAGTCGTCGCAATCGGCTCCGAAGACATTTCCAATAATGTGGCGAACATCATTTGCGAAATGGCGGCATAATTACATGGCAACCGGACCGATTAAGATCGTTTACTGCTCGTGGAGCTCCTTCAAGAAGGAAGAGTGGGCTATCGCCAAAGACCAAATTGCACTTCCAAGCGCAGGAAAACCGCTTGGCCATTTGTTTGATTGTCAATTTCGAGATGTCCACACCACCGAGCCGCTGTTGTGCGATTTGGAAGCGATGGTCCGTTTCAAAATCGCTTCCGCGTATCGAGCCGTGCAGGTCCCGTGCATCGTGGAGCACGCCGGACTTATTCTTGAAGGGTACGAGGACAAATCTTATCCGGGCGGCTTAACCCAACCGATGTGGGATTCACTCGGAGCCGAAAAGCTCGTTGCAAGTTGCTCGACGCTTTCTACGAAAGCAATTGCGCGAGCCGTCGTCGGATATTGCGACGGGCTTAACACCTACACCTTTGTCGGGGAAACTAAGGGCACGTTGTCCGCAACACCGCGCGGAGATCGGGACTTCTATTGGGATACGGTATTTTGTCCGGATGGCTTCGGCGGCAAGACGTACGCGGAAATCGTCGGCTCGGATCGAAAGGGCTTGATCGAAAAGTTGAAAGTATCTCAGTCCATTCGCGCGCTCCAAAAATTCATGGAGCACCGACTTAAGAACGAACCTTCACTCTTCCCGGCTCTATGACATGAACCGGCGCGATAGGCGTCTTTAGATTTAGTGAGACGAAGTCGTCGAGAGTTCGCCGGAACGCTTCCATGCCGAACGAATTGTAGACAATCGCGTGCGCCTTGCGGCCCAGACTTGTGATCTCCGATTCAACCGGAGCGTCATAAACCTTCAAGAAGTCTCGGTAGCTAAATGACAACGTGCCTTGTGCTTCTCGCGCGCGGTACATGTCAAACGCAACGTCAGGCGGCGTCTGGATATAGATCAATCCAATATCGCCGCCGTGATAAAGTGATTCAAGCTTCTCGAATGTTTGCAAATTTCGGACGCCGTCAACGATGCAAGGTCGGCCGCCGTTGTTCGTAACCTGCCTAAGGATCGCTTGCGCGAGTCTATTAGGACCGTTCGGCCCGGTGATGAATTCAAAAGCGCGCTTCTGAAATTCTTCGCGTCCAATTTCGGTAATCGATGGGGCGTTCATCAACGTGCGTACGAGTTCGCCAGTGCGGATTACTGGATGCGACAGACGCTCGCCCAGATACGTCGAGGTTTCGGATTTTCCTGAACCAACGCGCCCTGCCACGACAAGGAGGTGATCCTTGGTCAAGCGCGAGCTATTGAGAACTTGAAGACGCGCCTTCGCAATGAGCGTTGATGGATAAAACTTCCGCAAACACAACTGCGACCAATACTCAAAATCCGCAATGTCCAAAGTGTCTTTAGACAAGTCGATCCAGCTAATGCCCTTGATCGAAGAATCACCCTTCATCAACTTCTTGGCGACGTTCCAATCAGAAATCCAAGCGCGATAGACTACAGCGACGTGTCGGCGTCCAACCTCCGACGAGTCGTCGTTCAAGATACCGAGCCGCTCAAGAGGAACGTCTTGGAAGAGGCGTATGGTCGCGCGATTGTTTGCCACTTGGTTTGCAGAACGATCTTGCAACGAAATTTCTTCTGCCAACTCGCGACGCGCACATGCCGCAAGACCATAGTCTTCGCGCGACCACATATCGACATCGGCCGCGCTCACGTGACCGCCAAAGCCAATGCATTTCGAACCGCGCAGAAATTCGGCGGCGCGGCTTAGGTAAGATCGCCTAAAGAATAAAAGCCGCTCACCGCACTGAACGAGCACGTAAGTGATGAATTGCTTTGCGTCGTCGCGCGTCTCAGCCTCAGTTCGCGCAATGTATGTGGGTTCGTGCGAGGTCAATATGCGTTTGAGAATTGAAGCCGAGTCCGGATCGATACCTTGGAACGTCAGAACATCGCGGAAATTCGCTTCAGGCGCGCAAAGCACTTCTTCTTTGGGTAAATTCAGGACACGCTTTTCAGCGACGTATTCTTCCGCTGATTCTGACTCACTGTTCGCCGATGCACGCAATGCGAAGCGGCCGCGAGCGGTTCTGAAAAATCTGGAGAATCCTGCGCGGGTAAGGATATCGATGCTAAGCCGAGCTTGCATCGATTTCTCCGGCGTCCGGCCCATCACGTGATCGCCGAATAACCCTTGTTCGATTCCGCGTTCCACGATTTCGCGCGCCTTCAGAGGAGATAACGCCTTGGCTAAGACGGTCTCGGCGACGCGCAGATATGTCTGCCCATCGACATCGACTTGGTCGGGTCGATTGTCCTCCGAAACAGTTTGCTTTTCGTAAGTGACCATCAAGCAACCTTGGGCGCGCGGGCGCAGTCGCGGCGCACCCGGACCGATTCTACGCCAATCTTCGGGTTATGACAGTGGCCTAGACCAGTTGTCCGGACTGCCCACAGGGTCACTTTCTCCACCGTCCCCGGTCCGTCCCCGAGCGATTTTAACACTCTGTTAAAGGGATCTAAGTGGTTGTGCGACCTACAGGATTCGAACCTACGACCCCGGCATTACGAGTAATGGGTTGGCTTGGGACTGTCTGGTCCGGGCGCCACTCGTGATCGAGCCGGTCTCCGCCCATTGTCTCTCCAAAACGAGAATATTCGCGGGGAAGACCGGAGACTTTCGCCTATTTCCTGTAAATCAGCACCGAAGTGGGACCCCTCTCGTAGGTCCGACTAAGTAGCTGATTTCTGAGTGACAATTCGTTTGAGCAGGGGTCCCGATCGGCGTCGATCGGGCCCCCTGCCAAATGCGATCTCTCTCAGTTAAATAAACGATTTATGCTGAGGAATTGCGGGGTCCCACTTCGGTGCTGATCCACACCCTGAAAGCGGCTAAGCGCTGAAGAGTGGGGAAATTGAGCGGGGAGGCTCACATCCACCCCGCCGACTTCAACATCCCGAACAACGCAGCAGCGAGATTCGCGAGCAGCGTCAGCAGTTCAAGTGCCTTCTTCGGGAGCCCCCCTTTCCGGGTCGGTGTGGTGGGCTTTCGTTTGGTCGGCTTCCGGCGCGTCTTCGACATGGTTGCCTCCGCGTTGCGTCGGCTCCCCATTCTGAGCAGAATCCTGCAAACGCAAATAGCCTCCCCGAAAGAAATCACACCGCAACTCGGTTGACGGGCTGATTCCTGGTGACGTCTGCGAAAAGCCTCTCTCTCGTGCGGCGCGGATAGCGGGGCTCTGAGGGCGTCTCGCCGACTGTCGTCCGAATAAAGCACAATATTACAACGGGTTAACAGTAATTTTTTGTTGTAACCATTCGATGGGCATGGTGGTCCTGCCGGGAATACGTCCCGTGGAGCGGTTGACGCGCTTCGCCTGTGAATAGGGTGCGCAGGCCAGCCGGTGCATTGCAGGGCACTGTGTGAATCGGCAACGCTCGATACGACCGATGAGAGGACCTACCATGCCACCCGGACGCCACCGCCTTGCCGTGAGATTGTTCAATGTTATCGAGGGAGAGGCAGAAGGCCCGCTTGGGATCCTGGTCTTTCTGCTCGTCATCGTCCTGGCGATGGGATTGGTGATATGGCGGCTTTGGTAGTGCGGTGTCGATCTATTCTCCGGCGGCGGAGGGTCTCTGCTTAGGGTCCAAAGTGGGAGAACGCCGCTGAAAAGAGAAAAGCTGACAGGTCTGCTGCTGAATAGGGGTGGCAGCCCAAGGCTGCTATTCTGTGAGCAGGTCATATGCCGAACGCGCTGCCATGAGGTGGATTGATGCTGGGGTTGGAGCTAAAGGACTACATCGGCGTCGCGGGCCTCGTGCTGTCGGTGGCGATCTGGATGAGGACCATCTGGCGGGAGTGGCGTCGCATCGAAGTGAGTGTGTCGCCCGCCTTCCATGTTTACGCGGACGGCGAAGTAAGCACGCAAAATGCCTCCATTGACATCGTGAATCGTGGAAACCGGCCTGTGTATGTCAAGGCGCCGACATTGCTGGCTCCTGACGGCAAGCACTTGTCATTTGTTGGCGTTGTTGATTTCAAGAAATTTCCGAAGAAACTCGAAGAAGGCGAATCGGCATCCCTTTGCGTGAGCTACTCTGAAATCTCCCGGACGTTAAGGAAGCAGGGGCATAGCGGGAAGGTGAAGCTCCGCCCATGCTGTCTGGACGCAACCGGCAAGCGGCACGTCGGAAAGCGATGGACGCTGGACATCTCAAAGGAGTGGGACAGGGGCGCGTAATTCCCAAACGTCTTGCCTTAACGCCACTGCTCCCGAATGCGGCAAGGCGAGTGCTCCTCACTGGGTTTGAAAGTAACCTGCTGTTTGAATCGTGACGATTTCGGCATCGTCGGGATATCGCTGGGCCAAGAAGGAAAGAAATTGAATGGGTGACGCTGCGGCCAAGGATTGGGTGCTTCCCGCGTCGATTCCGTTCGCGACCCTGAAAGGGTGCGATCTGGAGGAATGTGTCTACTGGCTCCTCGATGCCATGGGAGCCAAAGACCTGGAGTGGAGAACGGGAGGGGCAGGCGGCGGGGCTGCGGACGGCGGACGTGATCTCGAAGCGACCTTCTATGCGCCTGGCGCAGATGGCGAAATGGAATCCCAAAGGTGGTGGATTGAGTGCAAGGGGCGCGCTGGAACGGTTGAGCCGGATGAGGTGAAAGCGGCCGTGAACAACACACTGGCAACCGGAAACCTCGACTACGTCGTCATTGCCACAAACACGCAATTCTCCAATCCGACCCGTGACTGGATCAAGCAATGGCAGTCCTCCCACCCAAGGCCCAAGGTCAAGCTCTGGGATCATCACCAGCTGGAGCGGTTTCTCTCGAAGCATCCGGATGTCGTGCTCCGCCTCTTTTCGGAAGCGCTCAGCCCGGACGGCCAGTTCCATGCACTCCAGGAGAAATTCTGGAACAGGCTTGAGTTTGTTCAGCCGGGTGTGTTGGAGAAGCTCTGGGCGACTCGGTCAGACCTGGCACTGACGGAGCTCGGTCTCTTTGCCGTGATTGCGAATGAATTTGCCAATGGAAGCATTGTGAAGCGGCCATGGGGTGGCGCGATTGACCGGGAAGCGCTGTTAAACGTGCTGCACTTCGGGCTTGTGAATACGTCGTTTCTCGTCATGCGCTCTGTCAAAGCCGGTGTGGATCAGCATCAAATGATCCGGACGCTGGCGTACGTGATACTCGTAGCAGCTACGTATAGTGAGCCGGAGCCTCTGGCGAGGTTTATCCTTGAGTCCTTGTGCCGGGGAAGGCCGGATGAGTATCCGGAGGATGTAAAGAACTACCTGATCCGTCCAATCGTTGGCCAATTGCTGTCCGAAATGCAAAACGTGTGCAGTGCTGACTGCGCGCGGTTCGGGAGTCATGAGCGAATGGGTCTCAGCAGTGGCACGGATGAACTCAAGGACTATTGGGTCCGCCTCGACGCAGAGGGAGTTCCGGAAGATGAGGATAATCGGGTCCTGCTTCTGATAAGGACGTCTGGCCCGTGCGATGCCGGCTTTGGCAATGAGCGGAGCTGTCCGCTATTCGATATTCAGCCTGACGTCGGGAATCTCGCCGAGATTTTGCAGCTTGTTCAGCAGGTCGCGAAGGTGCGTAGCCTACAGGCGGCTGAAAAGCGCAAGGATGAGATTGCGAAGCAGAAGAAGCCGATCTAGGGCACGTCGTTCTGCCCGGCTGACTCCGAAACTGTACCTTCGCTACCTTTTCAAATTTCGCGGCGTCCTGAAGAGCCGCCAACCGTGTCCCCAAAGTAACGCCACTGCACGGAGTTTTGGCAGGGGCGGGTGCCTGCCGCGCACTTTGAGCGTATGATGCCCGCGTGGTCCGGTTTGGTGCCCGTGCGTCTTTCCTCGCAACCGTGGTTGCGGCCTTGGGCTGTAAATCGGCGTGGCCTTTGCCCCCCCGTATTGCCTCATCCGATAGCGACGGATCGGTCGCGCGAACTGGCTTTCCCGACTTGCTCGGTGGGAGGGGCTGTGGGCGGGTTGGGCCCTCCATAGCCCCGGGCCATGGGGCCGCGATCGGGGTGTCGCCGAGTTCGGCGACAAGCTGCCTGGCCGCTTTGCTCCTAAGCGCCCTCAGCAGACGCTGCACGATCGAATGCTGTTTCGTCCCGAACTCATCGGGATATTTCTCGCTCAGCCGGCGGACAATTTCGATAGCGGTGAGCTGCGGCCGCTCGGCAAACCAGCCTTCGATCGCAGCAATATGCGGGTCGAGCTTCGACGGCATGCGAACCCTGGTCTTATAGGGCCGTCGGAGGCGCCGGTACGTGGCACGCGGCTCGCCGCCGCAACCGTCTTGCCGAGCGTCTTGGCGAACGTCGCTGCGGTTGCCGATGCGGTCGTGCAAGCAGGTTGCAAGCCCCGCACTTGCCCGGCACGCCGACCCGCATCGCTTGATGACCTTAAAGCTAGACTTAAGGTCACACGCTTCGCGAAATCCCTCGCATCAGACAAGACGGCGCTCGTCGGATGCGTACTTAGAATGGATACAGTGGATAGTGCTATCACCAAGCCGGTTCGCCGGCCGGAGGTGTTTACCGGCGCCGGTCGGCGGCGGGCATGGAGCGACGAGGACAAGGCCCGGTTGGTCGCGGAGATCGAGATCAGCGGCGACTCGGTTTCGGGCGTCGCTCGGCGGCACGGATTGTCGCCGCAGCAATTATTCGGCTGGGAAGGTCACCACCGCAGTACCGGCGCTATCAGCAAACGTAATGCGCTCATCCTTGGGACAAATTCACCGTCAGGGATACGCATGTCCCACGTCCGACAGGGATTCGAACCGTCAGCGAGATCGCAGCTGGAAACACCTTAATTGGCTGTCTTCCTAAACCGTACCAAATCGCCGCAGTACTAAGCTTTAGAGAAAATCGCCGTCTCCAGCCTCAAATCTCCGAAATCAGCTGTTCTCTCGTACGGCGCTGTTCCCAATAAAGGCTCTTTTCATTAGGCTTTTTGGAGGCTTTGGCCACAGAGTCCGTCGGGAGCGCAGCGGTGGTGGCGGTGGATAGGAAACCGGATGCGAGTGTTCTGCTCGGGTTTGAACGTGCCGCTGCGCGCTTGCAGGAAGCTGGTCGGCTGGCTGGAATGGTTATGCAGATCAAGGTTGATATTGCCTGAGAATGATGCGGCGTTGAAGAGAACCTTCCTGTTCGCTACCGGCCAAGATCAGCCTGCCTTCCGATTGACGTTTCAACATTCTCTGGGTATCGGGTATCCGTCAGATGATGCGGCGTCCAGCTCTGCGGGACCCGAACGCCGATTTTTTAACTAACGTGCGGGGCATCTCCGCCGAGTAGTTCATTTGAGAGCGGAAAAACACCGATGCGCGTCACCTTTCCGATTGTTCTGCGCGACGGATTGAGCGAGCAGCTCACTAAACGCTGGAGCACTGAATATCTGGCACCCTCAGATCGCGACCGTACACGGGAAGACGGAATTTGGCGTCGGACGCAAACACCAGCTAATGCGACCGAATCCGGTTGGCGGGATACAAGCGATCAACGCAGGCGTATTGTCCATTACACTCATCATTACGACGTCGTCGCTGGAGAGCGAGGCGGCACCCTAGTCCTAAAGAGCGCTTACATTTATTTTTCCACATCACTACCGAAGCTAGAGCTCAATTTCTGTCAAAACCAGGTTGAAGCGTCACTATCTGCCGGCGGATGGAGACGCCGTGATTCCTTTGCAGCCCACCAAACTTGGATTTTAGGCGATCTCATCTGTTCCATGGAGCGAATTGATCGACACCCGGAAGATATTAAGGCACGGCGCGTCATGCCGGAGAATTACCAGACTTTAGATGTACGCATACGCTCGCAACCTTATGTTCCGGTGCCAGAGCGTTTGCCATGGGAAGTGCTAGCTAAGGGAATGCGTGTGAAAGACGTTCGGGGACGACCGGATATCGTTTCTGACCTATCCGGTCTAGCAGAGTATCTTCCCTTTCATGTCGAACTAGGTTGCGGTCCGTCACTAGAGTCCGGCATACCCGCGCTCCATCATCTTCACGATCTCTATTGCGTAACAGACCTGCAGACGGGCAAGTTCATCTTCGGCGGCACCGAAGACAATCTCATTGCGCGGATCCTGGAGCAGCCATTTGATGAACTTAAATCGCTCACCAAGCTCTTTCAGGCGTCCTTCTTAGCAGAACCCGCCCCAGCACATCATGCATTGGTGACGCTCAAAGAAGGCGGTGTTCTGGTAGCGCCCGTGATGACAAACAATTTCGACGGATTGGCGCATCGGGTCGGGCTGCCGGAACTGTTTCTCCGCCGTTACGATGAAACCATCCCACCTATCTCGATTTCTCCCGAAGCACGCAGCCTCTTGGTAATCGGTAGCCATGCGGACCGCCGACGAGTGCAGGCGCGAGCGAGGGCAGCCGGTCTAAAAGTATTTTATCTTGACCCTGAGGGCTATAACGTAGGTGATCGCTTCATCGAATATCCGCTCGAAAGCGTTACCGATCAGGATCTACTTTGTCGGAAAGGCGCCAGCGAGGGGTTGGTAGAACTTTGCGCCATACTCGGTGTAAGTCAGGCCCGCCGACTTTCGCCTGCCTAAGGCCGTCGAGCGACGAATACGGTTCTACGATCATCCTGCACAGGAGAGCCGTCGAAGCCACCAAATATTTCTATGTTCGCGTAGCCGGCGTTGCGCAGCATTGACGCTAAGACGGGCCTCTCATACAATCGAGTGACGCAAGTGCGCTCCCATCCTCCCCTTACGTAAGTGTTGACCGAAAGCCCAGCATTCCAGTCGAACTTCGCTCTCTCGGTCACACCGTTGTGGGTGACACGCTTGTACGTGACAGTTTCCGCACCCTTGCGATTGGATGCCTCAGCGTACTCCCGAGTGGTGAGCTCCATAACCAGCGCACCACCCACCTCCGTAATGCTGCACCAATGAGCCAAAGCGTCAGCATCATCCGACGCGCTCGGAAGACTCCCGAAACTGGTCCAGAGATTCAAGACAGCGCCATACGCAGTGCCCGGCGCGGCTCTCATGTCAGCAAGATGAAACTCGACTGAGGGCCATTTCTGGCGTGCTCGCGCTATCTGAGATGGCGACGCGTCGACTCCGACCACGTCGTATCCCAACCAATTCAGTACGCCTGAATGACGCCCCCATCCGCACGGCACATCAAGCACACGCGCACCGCGAGGCAAATCGACCAATTCGATCAGATTTGCTACATCTCGTTCGGTGCTGTCATACTTTCCCAGCAGGCGGAACGTTTCTTCGAAACCGGAATCAAAGAAGTCGATAGGCCACATTGTCCCAGGATTTTGCTCGTCACCCTGCATAGCTCTTCCCATTCAGCGCCCCCAGCAACAACAGCCCCATCGCTCTGTCCCTCGCGGCCACCACAAATTTACACGTCACTGTTGGATCGTTCATGTCCAGAGCAGCGCCACTTTCGTCGCATACAAAACCTCCGCTTGCCAACACTAGGTGTGTCGAAGCTGCAAGATCCCACGCCCCGTGTCCGCAAACTTGGATCACGGCGCCGCTGAGCTTCCCAGCGGCAAGATCGAACAAGGCACGCGTCGACTCCGTCGCATCCTGAACGCAAGCACCCCCAGTGCGTCTCTGCACATCACTTCGGAGGTTCTCGTCCGAGATGTAGCACAGCTGCGTCAGCACAGAAGGCGTCCCCGTCACCACACTACTCTCAAACCCAATCATCGCTTCGTGTGCCCATCCGAGTTCTCCCGTCGCCGGATAATGCACCACAGAGAAGACTGGACGCCTGTCACGCCATTCACTGAGCAGGATCGCATAGTCCAATCGCCCTTTGGCATAATGTGCTGTGCCGTCCAGAGGATCTAAGAACCAAAGCGAACCCTCAGTAGGGCGCGCAAATTCGCCTTCCTCTTCCGAAATGATGCTGAATGGAGAGGGTGCGAATTGTACGAGAGCATCGACGAGCAATGTTTGGCTCTCTAGATCAGCCGTTGTCACAATGGAATTGTCTGCTTTGGTGATGAATGAGTTACTTGACACAATACTCTGCTGCCGGCGTTTGAGCAGAACGCCAGAGCATGCAACCGCGTCCAACAAAGCGCGATATCTCGATTCAAGTTCTAATGCCCCCATCATATCCCCATCGCCGCTCCAGTGACGCAGGAGTGTACTCTCTTGGCCCATAACGACCACGCGAACTCCTCAATATATCCAGCTCGTTTATCGCCACGGCCTTCGTAGAGAGCCTGCATCAGGGCAAGCAGCTCCTCGTTGCCTGCATTTACGTTCAGGAAACGTGCATTCTTGCCGATACCGATCCCGCGCATCTCCGGAGTATCGCTGAGTACCACTGGTCGATTGTGAGCGCAGAAAGCTGCGGCCGGTCCCGATGTTTCTCCGAGACTTGGTTTCCGCAATTGGACGCCGCAGTCGGTGCGCTGAATAAGCGCGTTGAACGTCTGGCTGTCCAGCCAACCCGTTTCGATAACCCCTTCGAACTCTGTATTAATCGTAAACTGTCTTTCACCAGCAAGCAATAACACAACATTGGCAGGTTTGCCGCGCCAATTTTGCCAAGCATCCAATATAAGGGGGATGCACTTGTATTCGCCGATAAAGCCAAACGCTCCGAAGACAAACATATTCTTATGGATACCGAACTTTTCGGGAATCGATCTGTCGTAGTCACCCCACGGCCTCACCGGAAAAGGCACGGCTTCAATCTGACTTCGACGATACCGCTCTCTCAGGCGCTGCGCTACTCCGCTTGAATGGACCAAGCCGACCTTAGACGCTTCAACAACATATCGTTCTATGCCAATATCGATAGCGTAGGGATCGATACCTCGGGCGTTGGCCTGCTCAACGAAGTGCGATGCAGAGCGCGCCGATAGACCGCTCTTTCGCGCTAGTTCTGAAAGTATCTCCCGCTGTCGAGCTTCGCTGATATCTTCCCAAACCTGAAAATACAAGTCTAGGTGCAAATATTCGTGCAGAAGCGACACGCCCGGGCGAAGCATCGCCGCACGAAGTGAGCTTCGATGAAGTTCATTGTTGCCAATGTGATAGAGCGCATAGTCGAATTGATTGGGTGATATCCAAGTCTCGCCATTCGCCACCCAGTGCGTCCGGAAGAATGGTTGAAGATGCTCGAGACTTTCGGCGATGTATGTAGCAACGCCGGACCTATCGCGAGGACCCGGCCCGTATACCCCAAGGGACGGTGGCATCACTCGCATGAAAGGGCCTCAGCGTAAACACTGAGCGTTCGTACCGCCGCTTGTTCAATCGACAATTCCATACTTGCGCGCTGCTGCAATTGCCTACCAAGGGTCGCCCTCTCCTGTACGTTCACAACCAACTTATCTATCCGTCGCGCCAAATGCTCGACCGAGTTGGCATCGACCAGACACGTCGTATGCTCACCTACGACCTCACGAAGGCCTTCTATATCCGAGACCAGAATCGGGACGCCGGCCATCATAAATTCTATAGCCGCCAGCCCTAACCCTTCCTTGCTACTCGGCTGCAGACCGAGGTCAGTGGCATCTACAAGTAGATCTCGATCGGCGTCAGGGATATTTTCAAGCCAGATCACGCTAGGAGCTGCTGCCGCCGCAACCCGACGCAGCTGGCGCACGAACACGGGATCGGTGCTGTTGTCAGAACCAGCGAACAGCAATTGCACATTGTGACGCTGGTGCATACGCTCGAGGGCCAACAGCGCTTGCTCGTGTTGCTTCCTCGGCGTGAAGCGCCCTAACAGCGTGATCAGAATGCGTTCTGTGGATACGCCATACCGCATGCTCAGTTCTCGCCGCGCGACATCGCGATCCGTGTGATGTCTGTCGCGGATACCCATGCGCACCACTCTGATCAATTCATCTTCTATTCCAAACGAGCGCGCTTGCGCAGCAAAGGCCTCGCTACCGACCGCGTATCTGGCAGCCGGACACCGACGAACTATGAATTTTGTTCGTTGTTCGCCTAGTTTGTCGCGGAGAGGGTTGGTCTCGTGAAAGGACGCCACGATCGGAAACCTCTGAGAGAGTCCGCTTAAATGCGCAATCAAGAGTGATACTTGTGTATGGCAATGGACAACATCGAATTGCGCATCCGACGCAAAGTCTGCGATGTCGTTTAACAACGCAAAATATGATCTCTCCCACGGAACATAATTCTCGTGCCCGTGACCAGCCAGCAATGCCCTTGTCCGCCAGACTGTGTAACCGTATCGCTCCTCGACCGCGGGCTGTTCCTCAAGATCGCTGTTGGTAAGGACCACAATCGAGTGACCCTGGACGGCAAGGGCTTCCGCCAAATGAGCAACGTAAGTTTCTAGGCCGCCGGTACGCGGTGGGAAGCTGGGGACTATCAGTAACACCTTCATAGTTGCGCGATCATGCAGTTGAGAGCTTCCATCGACTCGACAACTTCGCAGGGCGGCGCGGTATAAACACCATATCGGTCCACAAGAATTTGATGCCCAATTCCCGCTCGCGCCGAGCCTAGAACGTCATTGATGAGACCGTCTCCGACATGCCAAGCACTTGCGGGATCCACTCCAATCGCATCCACCGCGGCATCGAACATGGCCCGATGTGGCTTTTCTGCGTATCCGTCATTGGATCCGATCGCTACATCGAAGAGGCAAAGCAAATCGTAAGAGGCCAATTCCTCTTTCAAGTCGTTCGACGCATTCGACACGGCCGCTGTTTTGATCCCTTTCCGCCTCAACTCTTGTAGGACAATCTTTGAGAACGGATCTATCTCCGAATACAGATCCCCGGCGTCAATCGCAGCCCGCCAGGCAGCCACGCCCAGGTCGCGATGGACGTTGAGGTGCGTGGCCATCGCCGCGCCCACGGCTTCAACAGAATCCGAGAAGCCGAAGTGATGCATCTCAGCCGACGCAGCTAAGGCACGTGCCGCATCGCGTGGATTAACAATCCATCCTTGCGAAAGTCTATTGAACTCCCGAGCTAAGACGCGACCATCGGGAAAGATGATTGTCATGCCAATGTCGAACAAAACCGCGTCTGGCCGATGGCTTGGCGAGGCCGGGGAGGCTTTAATCCTCATGACGGGTGCCCCGGGAAGAAGGCACTGCCGACCGGAGGCGTGGGATCGCCAACTCGGCAAGCGGCGAGGTACGTCGTCAGCAATGCGTTCGTTACAGGCGTCTCACCAGACCCGATGCTCTGCCCGTCGATGGATAAGACCCCGCGCACCTCGTCGAGCGTACCGGTGACAAAAACTTCATCCGCTGCGCACAAGTCTCTTGGGGCCAAATCCTCTTCAATCACCTCTATGTTCATTCGACGTTGCAAAATCTCAATAGCAGTCAGGCGCGTGATGCTCGGCAGGATTCCCATTTCGAGCCGTGGCGTGGAAATGCGCTCCGCCCTGACGACAAATATTGAGGCTCCCGGCGTCTCAGCGACACGCCCGTCAGTACTGAGCAAAATTGCCTCGTCGGCTCCGCGCTCCACGGCTTCTAAGCGGGCCAAGCGAAAGAAGGCATACATCGCACCAACTTTCGCCCCCCAGGGATATGCGCTGGCAGGAACATGGCGTTGCGTTGCTATTGAACAGCGAAGAGGTGCCCTATGATCCGCTGCGCTGCGTGCGAGCACTACAAGATCGGCATCTGCCACAGTCCCGTAGTAGCCGGACCTGAGATAGACGGTCGGGCGGATATATACCTCTGACCTTGTCTCAGCTTTCAACAGCGCTGAAATCCCTTCATTGACCCGGTCAGCCAAACTATCGACGCGCAACCTCATCAGCTCGCAGGAAACCTGGAGGCGCTGAATGTGCGAGTGAAGCGAGACTACGCAATAGCGATCCTGGTGCGGCGCTCGATAAGCTTTAATGCCCTCAAAAACGCTGATTCCTCGTAGGGACGCATCGCTCGCAAGCGACATCGATACGGACTCGGCAGGCCGCACTACCCCATCGATCCAACATAGCAGCTCAGTCATGCCACCGATCCCTGCTTAAGCCCCCCGCGACCGCCCCTAGATAGTCCACAAGCCGCTCTCCTGGATGCTGCCGATCAAGCGTTCCGACATCAAACTCCAACAGCTCTTGAAACTCGCTCTCTCTCTGAGCTCTGCGATCGGACTCCAGCAGGTTTTCGAACGTCGCCCGCAGCGCGGCCGGATTCTGACGAGGTGCCAGATAAACAACACCGACATCGAGAGGTGCGTCGCGAACGATAACGCCGAGCATACGCAATCGCTCTACATGCAACTCCAGACCGAGCTCCTCAGACGCCTCCTCTACCGCTGTCAGCCGCGGATCGCCTAAGTCGCTTACACCGCCGCCAGGCAATTGAACAATGCCCGGCGTCGCAGTGTGCGCGGCCATTCTTCCGGCGATAAACCTGGACGGCCCGATTGGCACCACTAAAGAGACAAAAATCGTACCCGGCGTTGATGCGCCGTCCGTGTGCGCGATAGATCTCGCATACAAATAGTGTGCGTAGTCCGATCGCTTGACGCGAAGTGTGGCGCAACCGTTCCGAACGGATACACCAACCGGCGATAACAATGGCCCATTAAAGAGCCGTGGATTTTCGCGCACTGATCTCGCCCAATGAAGAGCCACGCGACTGTCCATCTCCGCATTCGCATCTACCTCAGCGGCGTCCACTCTAAGATCCGTGGCGCGATCAAAACGGGCACCTTGCCCCATGTCATTCTCTCCCGATCAGTGTGGCACCCGATCGACAAGCTCATCAAGCATTGGATCGAATAGCACCGACATAGCCCATTGGAAATGCCCCGTGTCTTGTACGGCCACGCGATCGTCCGGGTAAGCAGTGCAAGTTAGAAACGCGGCGAGCTTGAGATACATCGCAACGAGCGCACCCGGCGGTGAACCCTCCATGCGCAACAAGCGCGCTACTAAACTTCGCCTCGTGGTCGCCTGGTCAGGTTCGTACATACTGAAGTATCCGCACGCCGTTGCAACGTCGAATGCCGCGTCGCCGAAAGTTGTAAAGGCGCCAAAGTCCACGAGAGAGAGCACGCGGCCGGTCGCACCAACTAGAACGTTGCCGGGATGAAAGTCGCCATGGATAAGGCACACTTTTCCGAGGAACGGTCGATCGAAATGCTGGCGGACGTCGGCAGTGGCATTGGCGAGGCGTTCCCAATACGCGGGTTGGAGCATTCTCGCCAGCGCGCGAGACTGGCTTTCGATTTGCCCGCGGACGTGCTGATGCCAATCGCCGTGCCTTTGCTCGCCGAACATCGTCCAGCTATTCCACTCCGGCTCGACTTGAATGCGCCCTACCCGCAACGCAGCGGCAAGATAGGCGTCGATCAGATCCGTGTCGGTCAAAAAGTGCGCGCGAGTTGAGAGCGGCTCTCCGAGAAGGCGTTTTTCTACTGAATAGGCACGCCCCCCTTCAACGCCGTGCGTAAGAATTCTGGGAACAGCGAACCCTGCCCTGTCTGAGTTCAGACGCGCGTAAAACGATGCGATCGTTGCGAAACGTTCAGCAGAACCGCCGGCGTGATACACTTTCAGTACGCGCGCATCGTCTAGCTCGTAAGCGACGGCTTCCGCGCCCGCGTGCAGCCTCTTAGGTCGAAGCACGCCCAGACCTCGCGCGATCAAAGTCGCCAGTTCATCCGTTGCGTCATCCATCGGTCCGGCCTTTGGCGTCGTGTTTTCCTATCCTGCGACCTATATCAGCGATGCCTCTGCGTTGCAGCATCCGATTGAAAGCGTCGAATTCGGTCAAGCTCCCAGCTTTCGGCGCGTTGACGTCTACACTTGCGTCCATGAACGGCGACGCAAGCTCGTGGTTACAGTTTACGAAAGCTCCGTCCGCGCGCTCATGTCGCTTCGAATACCGAAACTCCAACCTTCCGATGGCGAACCCCAGCGCGACGACGCCGATCGTTTGAATGGGCGCATCGCCCCAGCGGAGCAAATATTGGCCGCCGCTCTCGTCAATCCCGCTATAGAAGTCACGCAGCGGCTTACTCTCCCATACGCAGCGCCGAGCGACGTGAAAGTTGTTGTAATACATAATCGGCGCTTCCAGCCTATCAGTAGAGACCAAGCTCTTCAAATGAGAGGGCAGACCGGCGACGAACGACCTAAGCGCACAGTTTTCGGGTCCGTGCTCACCCGTCACAAAGAGCCCGCTCAAACGAGCGCTCTCGCCGATCAATCGTCGGCAAAGATCGGCGAGCCCCAATGCATTCATCGGATGTTCGATGTGTACGCAATTTGACGCGTAATCTACACCTGACTCTAGGACGGACGCGATTGGATCGCCGATTGCCTCATCCAGGTACGCATCGTCGTCGAGTCGCATGTAGACATCGTATTCCGAAAGATACTTAGGTAGATCGCGAAGCCACCAGCGGGTCATGGTTCTGTATTGCACACCTGGCGCGTCAGGAACGACGCGTTGATGCGCGCGAACGACTCCCTCAGATACCCAATCCGGCGCAAGGAAATCGTCCGGCTCCAGCTCAATGAACTGCAGAGCGTCGCCTCGGTCACCTCCGAGCGTTCGCCGCAAGTCGTCTTGCTCGTGAGCGGCGAAATCGCCTTCATGCAAGATAAGCACTGGATAGCCCGCACGTGCATTGAATGCTTCAAACAACCGCGTCAGCGACCCACGCAAAAAACTCACACGCGTCGGCGTATTCTGAGTGAGGCACACAATTGCTGCTTTAGCTGGCATCGTACCTACGAACATAGCATTTGATTGCCATTCGCGCGAGAGATCACGAGAACAATTGGTCGTCCTTATCCCTGACGGCTTCGTGGCGGATGGCCCATCATTTCGCCTACGCATCGCACTAAGTAATTGTAACTATTAGTTGAAGACACAATCCGAGGCGATCGGGCAGGAGATTGGGCCACATGACTTTCTCTCATCGGTGCGTGCAGGCGTTCAGCGAGAGCGTCGCGATCACGAGGAGCGGCAGCGCCCGCTTCGAGCATCCGGTCCTTGGCATCGGAAGCCTCGTTCTGAAAATGAGTTCGGCCTCGCGGGCTTTCGCGCCTCAGTGGCGGCGCCCGCCTTGCGGCCAGCGGCGAAGATCGCCGCGGTGGCGATGACCACCGCGACGATGAGGACAAGAGCGAACCAGCCGGTCACTTGCTCGCCCCGGTGATCCCAGCCCGCAAGGTGCCGAGGCCGAGCGCGGCGAGGATCTGGGTGAGCCAATCGGAACCGACATCGACGCCCGGCACATCGATGCCGAGGCCTTTTTCAACGACAACGACCAGCACGAGCACGGCGGCGATGATGAAGGCCGCGCCCGCCTCGATCGTGGCTTGTTCGCCGCCAGCCTTCAGGGCTTCGTCCGCAGCGCCGCGCGCGATCAGCATTGCGGCAACTGAAACAGGCCGGAATTGGATGCGCACGCCGGATAGCACGTCGAGCCAGAAGGGTTCGGCGGACACGGGTTCGAGCTTGAGCATGGTGGCTCCTTGGTTTGATGGCGATTTCGGGGAAAGGAAAGATCAGTAGGAGGCCACGTCGTTGGTCAGAACGACGGTGCAGGTCTTGGTCAGGACCGGATCGAGCGCGGCCTGCCAGGCGAAGGGCATCTGAATGCCGCCCGGCCCCTGAATTTGCCGGTTGCCGCGCGGCAGGAACACGCGATGCGCGGTGAAGAGCAACGAGCGGCTGGCGTCGATGGTCCAGCCGAAGGCGATCTCGCACGGCGTGCGGGCGGTCGCCTGATCGAGCAGGCTCGTGTCTTGAAACCGTGCAATGAGATTGCCGGAGCATTTGACGATGCCCGGATCGATATCGGCGATGCGCCCGTCGGAGCGGATGACCTCGATCTTTTCGAGGTTGTTCGAATACATCAGTTCCGCCGAGACGATATTGCCGAGCACCGCCCGTTACGGGTGATCGATCCCTGAAACTGGCTGAAGCGCTCGACATCGAGAACGGTCGGCGTGCCTGCCGCCGTCGCGATAGCTGTCGTCTCACCTTGGGCGATCACGTTGACCGTAGCTGAGAGAAGCCCGGAGCGCTGCGCCTGGATCGAAAGGCTGTTCGCCCGCGCGCCGTAGTTCATGCCGAAGAACGGCACGTCGGGAAGGCCGACCTCGATCGACATCGACGGCAGGGTCTGCGTGCCCGAAACAAAGGTGTGGCCGTTCGCGCCGCCGGTGAGCGTTGCGCCTGAGACCGTGCCGTTTGAAGCGGGCGTGGTAGAAGCCGCAATCGTGAAGCTGTTACCGCCAAGACCGAGCGTGTCATGCGTGATCGTCAGCGTGTTGCCGCCGGTCTGGGCATAGGTCGCAGCCGCGACTGCCGGCACGACACTGGCGTTGAGGGCGGTCACGGCATTGGTCAAAGTCGCGCCGAGATTCGCTCCGATCTGGATCTGGTTGCCGGTTGGCGCGGCGGATACAAATGTAAATGCGGTTCCGGCGATCGTGATCGTCGCGTTCACGGTGGGCTGCGCCGAGAACAAGATCGAACCCTTTGCGGCGACCGTCGCAACCGTGGTCGGATTGCCGAAGAGGCCCTTCAGCCAGAACCCGATGTTGCGGTGATCCATGGGAACGACGATGTCGCTCTCGTTCGACGCCACGTCATAGGCAGGCGTCAGCGGATCGCGGCCATAGCCGAGGAGATCGCTCTCGATCAAGGATTGCTCTTCGCCGAGGTTGGCCGAGACGAAGGGCAGCTTGCGAAAGCCCGTACCGGGCGTGACGCCATAGGTGGCTTCAAACACCGCAGCCATGACGGCGTTGGCGCCGCGTGCGCGTGCCATGGGAATACTCCTGTCGTTGTTGGTTCAGTTCAAAGGATCGGTCGTCGCGTAGACGGCGAGGATCGCGAGATCGGCGAAGCGTCCGGGCAAGGCGCCGAGCGCTTCGATATCGTCCGTCACCGGCGCTTCTGCTTCGATCCAGTCGCACAGTCCGCCGAGCGTCCGGTTCGCCATGACGGCCGCGCCGATCGCGCCGGTCATGGCGTCCATCACCTGCTCGCGGGTGAGCGTCGCGCTCTCCTAGGCGGCGATCTCAAGCGGGATGCGGTGCGAATAGAGATAGGTCAGCGGCGAGAGGCTGACCTCCGATTCGCCCGGATCGCCGTCGCGGATCACGACCAGCCCACCGGGCGGAATACGTTCGGCCTTGGCCAGATTGCGCTTCACTTCCGCGCCCGGCAGCGCAGCTGCGACAAGCGACTTCACTGCGGCAAGGACGGTTTCGC
The DNA here is from genome assembly GCF_000013745.1 of Rhodopseudomonas palustris BisB18. Classification (GTDB taxonomy): domain Bacteria; phylum Pseudomonadota; class Alphaproteobacteria; order Rhizobiales; family Xanthobacteraceae; genus Rhodopseudomonas_A; species Rhodopseudomonas_A palustris_F. Next base: position 140,625 of record NC_007925.1, on the reverse strand, counting down.
GTTTCGAAGCCATGGATGACGAGCCTTCAGGATTGCGGCCAGTGCCGCGCGATCAACGAGGGCACGCGCGCGGCTTGCCGCTTGGCAGCGCTCTCGACATCGAGCCGTTTTTTCAGGGCGACCTGTGGAACCAGAATGAACACGATCACGCTGGCCTGTCCGGTCTTGCGGCGATTGCGGGCTGCAAGCCCACGCGTGTTGATCCGGGCATCGTCCGCGACCAGCAGCGAGGGACGGCCACGGCGATAGACGAACCGAAGCTTCAGGCCGGTTCGCCGCTGCCAGCCTTCCGGCGTGATCTTTTCGCGCGAGCCAACGGCACTCCGTCCGCTCTTACCGGCGGCAGCGGTCGGGATCGCCAGGAACAGGCCACGCGTCGAACGGATCACCACGCCACGGTCAAAGGCATCGACGATCTTCGGCGCGCGCGACCAGACATAGGTTGCGGCTTCGGCGCTCTCGCCCACCTCGGGGAAGGTCTTTCCCCGCCATGTCCGAGACAGCCGTTCACCGAGCCCGGCCGCGACGACATCTTCGCGGAGATCCTGCTTCAGTCCATCAGCAGCGTCGCGCATCCCCGAGGTGACCGCGCGTTCGATATCCTTCTCGGTTTCAGCAAGGGCTTTGCCGAGATCGGGACGCTAGATATTGAAGCGCATTGAATCTCTCCGATGCTAGAGAGACCTGTCCGTCGACAATCGGGGCTCAAACCTATACAATTATGAACATGCACGAGCTTGACCCGAAAATCGTAAAGGCGGCCGATTTTTATGACCAGCATTATGCTGGCATCGAGCCTCTTTTTATCCGACCGGGCACAAAGATAGTCCTCGGTGATAAGAATAACCGTGTATGCCGCTTCTGCGGAAAGGGCGAGAACGAGGTTTCATTTAAGCTTGAAGCGCACGCCATCCCAGAATCACTGGGAAACAAGAGTGTGGTCACCAATTTTGAATGCGATAACTGCAATCAGCTATTCGGGCGCGGCATCGAAAACGATCTCGGAAATTGGTCGAAGCCTAGTCGAACGTTTGCCAGAATACGCGGCAAGAGTGGTGTCCCAACTTTAAAAAAGGGTGGCCCCGATCCCGGATGGCGAATTGAGTATGGCGAAACGGGCTTCGAGATGAAGCACTACGAAGACGATCCAATTTTTTACGTGGATGAGGAAAGCAAGCAACTCAGATTTGAACTCAAACGGGATTCTTACACACCCGTCGCTGTCCTGAAGGCATTCGTTAAAATTGGCCTCACGCTGATTCCGGCTGTGGAACTTCCGAATTTCGTCGAAGCGTTGGCATGGATTCGCGAGCAGGACCACACTAAGGGTCTCGTGAAGGAATTCCCGATTTTCCGGACCTTCCAGCCTGGACCGATGCCCAATGATCTTATCGTCGTTATGCTTATGCGGCGGCGGCCGACGGTAAGCGGTGTTCCCTATGCTTTTCTGGTAATTGCCTATGGGAATGAGGTGTTTCAGGTGTTTCTTCCATCTCCCAAGCAAGATGCCGCGATTGCAGGGCAGAAGTTGACTTTTCCTGCTTTTCCCACGCCTGGCGGTCCGGACCCCACTCGCTATGGTAGGGCCAAATTCTCTTTGTTGGACTTGACCGGGCGAGAGGTCATCCGAGGCGAAACGGTGCCAATTGTACTTGGGTTTGACCAAGTGACCCTGAACGCCGTTTCGGCATCGAAGTAGCCACGATCAGCAAGCCGAGCGAAGCCGACCTAAATCTTTACGGCCTCGCAAGCCAGCACAAGCCCGAGCGCATCGCCCATCGGTTCGCCGATGATCTTGAACGTCTCGGTCCCGATCATGATCAGATCACCCTCGGTGATTGTCGCGGACTGAGAGCGCCGGGATATCGATACCGACGGTCGGCAACACGGCGCGGCTGTCCCCGAATTACGCCATGCTGTCGGGCGACTTGCGGATGATGCGGACAGCGACGCCAGCGCCAACGCCGCCCGCCTTCCACAGCGTATCTTCGCCGATATTGGGATCGGCGAAGAGCGCATCGATGGCTGATGTGAAGGCGAACATCGTCATGCGGTGCCGTTGAGGCGTGCACGACCGATCGTCTCGCCAGCGCCATTGCCGACGGCTTCAACCGCAGCACCGATCAGCGTGTTGGTCCCGACCGTCTTGGTCGCTTCCTTGTTGGTGTTGTCCCAATAGATCTTGTCGCCGACGCTCCAGGCCTGCGACGCGGTCTTTTTCAGATCGAACACGCCGACGAGGCAGGCTTCCACCTGCTCGGCAAGGATTGCGGAAGCCGTCGCGACCCCGAAGATCGCGCCGACGAGAAGGCCGTCGCCGGAAGCAACGGCATAGGGAGCGGCGAGCGTGATCGTTCGCCCGGGCTGGACGTAACTCTTCATGGAACTGGCTCCGAGATGGTGGTGAAAATACTGGCGGGTTCGAAGATCAAGCGCCGGGGTTGCGGAAGAGACCGCGCCAATCGATCGCCTTCGCTCCGAAATCGAGACGGCACTTGATCTCGATGCCATCGACGTCGAAGCCGTTGCGGGTCTCGATGTAGGCTCCCTGCTGGCCTTCAAGATAGGCGAACTCGATCGTGTCGATCTGCGCCGGGTTGGCGGCGAGATACCAGGCCGTCGCGCTCGCCAAATCAAGGCGAGGTTCGGCGATGGGCGTCAGCGTGCGGATCGATTGCGGCACCACATCCCCGGTCTTCGCGGGAACGAGGTTCTGCGCGATGATTTGCTCGGCCGCGAGCTCGAGTGCAGCGGGCACCAGCAGATAGGCGGAGCGCACGTTGAGAACCGTCTTCTTGTCGAGCCCGGTCTGCTTGGCCATGGCGGTGCGCCCGTCGCCGATGGCCATCACGCTGGGCACGCCGGCGGGGGATGCGAGGTTCTTGTGGGTGGCATGGAATAGCGGCACCCCGTCCGCCATGTTAGCGTTGGCGGTGACGATGCCCCAGACGAGGTCGCTTTCGAGCGTGGCGATGGCCGTGCCGTACATGGCCGGGATGCGGGTGAAAGCATCGAGATCGTCATTGATCAGCACCTGGCGGGTGATGCCCACCACACGCCCATAGGTCTCGATGCGGTAGCTTTCCTTCGATTCGGCGATCGTGCCGCGCTTGAATTCGCCACCTTCGCCGACTTTGAGAAGCTGGGGAGCTTCGCCGATCTGTACCCGCTGCATCGCCTTGAAGTCGGTGGCGAGCACCTGACGGCAGAAGGGAATGAACGTTCGCGGATAGGCCTCGTAGGCCTGTCGCAGCGTCTTGTTCGTGACGGCCGAGAGGACTTCGGGGAAATCCGATGTCGAATGCAGGGCGCGGGTGGCGATCTCGTCGCGTGACATGCCCCGGACATTGACGCCGGCACTGCCCAGAAACTCACGGGCGTGTTCGAGCAGCGTCATGCCGCGATATTCCCGCGCCGGTTCGCTCAGCGGGAAGAGCGTCGGCGAATATCGGTGCAGCAGGGCGTTCGACACGGCGTCGCGACGGGTGACGCGTTCATCGCGGCCGCCGAGCGGAACGCTGACCTGGGGCGAAACCCGCGTCTTCTCGGCATCGGTGGCGACCTTGTCGAGGATCTCGCTGCGCGCTGCATCGAGCGTGACGCCGCGCTTGACGAGATCGTCGGCGAAACTGCGCTCAAGGTGCAGGCGACCTGCAAGATCGTGGATGGTTCCGACACGTTCGCGTTCGGAATCGCGCGCGCGGGCCGCAATCGCCTCTGCATCGATCAGCGGCGTGTTCGATACGCGATCCTGTGCTTCAGGCGCGGCCTGGCGGGTATGCGTTTCGGCATTGTCGGTCACAGCGTCGTCCATGGCTGCTTTCTCCTAAGTTGGAGCGTCGGCACGATGGACGAAGCTGGGGTTAAGGGGTTCGTCGGAGCGGAAACCCGCTGCCGGATCAGCGCCGATGGGCACTGCGGAAATCTCGAAGGGCGTCCAATCGACCGCGCGCCACAACTCGGGCGCGCCCGCCTGCTTGGTCACCTCGAAGCGATGGACCTGGTAGCCGATCGAGACCGCACGGATATGCCCCGGCCTCGACGTCCTTCCAGAGCGGTTCGACTTCCGTCCGGTCGGAGAAGCGGACACGGGCGATGCCGCGTCCGTTCTCGACGCGGGCGCTGCCCGGCACGACCGAACCGATGATGCTGTCGAGCACGGAGGCATCGTAAACCCTCAAGAGCGGTGCGCCCGCGTTCAGGCGATCAAGACGAACGGCGCGTGGATCCATCGCCAGTTCCTCGTCGAAGGGATCGCCGAAGAACGGATTTCGGCGCACGCGCGCGCCCGTCGACCAGACCACGTCGATGGTGCGCTCGGCCGCGTCGATCGACGCACGCAACAGGTCCGCCGCCCGCGTCAGCGGTGGCAGGTCGATGTTTCGGGTCATGGTGCAAAAGCTCAGTTGTCGGGATTGTAAGGTTGGCCGGTGGCGTCCGCCTGCATCACGCCGCTCTTCGTCACGCGCCGCGGATCGCTGTCTAGAATGAGCCCGAGGGCGTGATCTTGGCGTTCATGGTGGCGATCTCGGCGAGCACGGCGTCGGGGTTGTGGCCCTGGCGGGCAATGGCCTGCGCCAGCGACATGGTGCCCGAGCGCAACGCCAGGAGATCGGCCATCGCGTCCTTCAGCGGGTCCACGGCTTCGAAACGTGGCGGAGACCATTCGACCGCGATGTCCGGCCGAGGCAACTTCCCGGCTGCCCATGCAGCCTGACAGAACCAGACCCACATGGGCTGGCACAGCACGGGGATGACGATCTGCCATTGAACGGCATCGATCAGGCGGCGAAACTCCACGAGTCCTGCCCGGATCGATGAGTAGTTGACCTGACTGAGGTCTCCGGTCAGCAGCTCATAGGGCATGCGGAACCCCGCTGCCACGATGTGAAGCTGCGCGCGGAGCCACTCGCCGACGCCTGCCGTCGTGGCAGGCTGATTGAAGCGGATGTCCTTGCCGCCTCGCGCGTAGGCGATCAGCCCGGGCTCGAACTGCTCGACGCGATTGCCATCGGCGTCGACCACCGACGGAGCAATCCCTTGATCGGCTTCGTCGGCGCCAAGCACGATGCCGACGACACAGGCTTCCGTCTTCTTGCGGACCAGCTCGGCCTGCGTCCAGTCGTCGAGATCGCGCAACGCCCGCATCACTGGCGTGCCCCACGGGACACCACGAACCTGCGTGCGCTGTTTCTCGTAGAGATGCAGCACATCGTTCGCCGGAATGGCGAGACTTTCGAGGCGTGCGTGAAGGTGTGCTTCTTCCGGCGAAGAGTGACGGTGGGCGCAAATCCGGATCGGGCGTTCGAATCCCTCTCGTCCCGCCATTACATTTTTTTGAAGCGTCTCCCCGAGCGCTACGCGGCAGCAGATAGCGCAACCTTTCAAAGGCTTTGCCGGTGCGACCTCTGCACTGCACAGCCAACAAATTCACGGCCGCATTCTCCGAATGGCCAGTTTCTCTCCCGACCTGTGGACTGAAGCAGAACCGATACGGTCAGAAAGTCCTCGCTACTTCATGTGGTTAGCCGTTTGAACCGAGCCGGAAGTTCGAGTTTTCAATGGTTAACGAAGCCTCAATCGCTTCCAAATAGGCTATTGAATCGAAGCAGCATTTTCTTAATGACCTCCCGCTCAGACCGGGACGGATATTGATTTATCGATGGACCGGTTGCGGAACGGGGGTTCAAATCCTCACGATCAGCATACGTCTGTCTCGGTCAAAACCCGCCGCATTTTGACCGAGATCGACAATCGGGATGAGGCGATGGCGGCCGCGGGTGTTTGGCTCTGGCTTTCTGGTCTGTTTCGTCCAATCGGGGATGGTGACGCACGGTGTATGCGTAGGTGTATGTAGCCAAAAAGGCATGCAGTTTCGATATCGTTAAAACGGGCGTTTCTCTCATTTCTGGGCGGACTCCCTCTCCGCCAGTCCCGAAAAGTCGACCGCCTTTCAGTCGCAAGAACCAGACCCCAAGCCCCGAACTATGCGACTGAGAATGCGACGAGAATCACGCCGCCCGTGACACCTCCGCGGCCTTCCGCTGCACCAGCGCCCAGATATGGCCGAAGGGATCGAAGATCGAGGCGACGCGGCGGCCGGTCGTGTCCGTCTGAATGTCGTCGCGGATCACGGCCCCGGCCGCCAGGGCGCGTTGCATGGCCCCGTCAATGCTGCCGACCTTGAGCTGGAAAATCGTGCTGACGGCTCCGGGTGCCTTCGGGAAGAACGGGCCGCCGTAGGACGGCGCGGTCTCGCGCTTCGGATGCGCCCCGGCCACCCATACCGGCAGATTTCCGAACCGCATTTCGACAGCCCCCAGAACGCCGTCGATGTCGTAGGTGCCCACTTCCCGCGCACCAAAGGCGGCCGCATAGAAGTTCGCGGCCTCTCGCTCCCGCCCATGTTCGACGAACAGGGAAAATTCGACGCTGATATCTTCGGTCATTTTGGCCCTCTCTCGCCTGATCCGATCGACATCTCCAAATTGGCTTAGTGTAACAGGATTCTGAATTTCCGCGACACCCGCGCCAAGTCGGCGGGGCGAGCTGCCGATAGCAGGCAAGGCGTTCGCGATCTGGCGCGCGCCGCTTCGTGTGGCGCCGTCCAGTTCTCGCCGGCATTGGCAACCTTAAGGACCAGGCCGGCATGGCATGGGCCGCATGGCGGGCGCTATTAAACCCCGGCCGTCCGAGGCCGCCGCTTCGCCGCGGTGGGCGGCTCGCCGCTGCGGTTGCCGTGGCCGAGCTTGCGGGAGATTTGCCGTGCGGTTTCGATCAGTTGGGTGACGTCGGAGGGGCGGGGCTTTTCCGGCAGAAATTGGATCGAACCGACCAGCGCGACCGCCGCGATGCAGGCATCGTGGGCATCGAAGATCGGCGCGGCCACTGCGTTGAGCCCCAGCATGTTCTCTTCCGGCGCTGAGGCAAACCCAAGGCTGGTGATTTTCACCAGTTCCTTCTCCAGCCGACGCGTCGTGATCATGGTCTTGTCGGTGTAGCGCTGCAGCGGCCGCGCCAGCACCCTGGCCTGGAACGGCGCCGGCGCGAAGGCCAGCATCACCTTGCCCTGCGCCGAGGCGTGGAAGGTGAGTTCGCTGCCGGAGCGCACCCCGATCTCGATCGGCGCGGTGCCGGAGAGGGTGTGTAGCACCAGCGCGCCGCGCGGCGTCATCTCCGACAGCACCACCGGATGGCCGAGCGCGTCGCGCAACTGCCGCATCGGCCCCTCGGCAAGATGCACCAGGTCGGCCTCGGGCGCGTGCCGCGCCAACAGCCGGCTCTTCGGCCCGATCGCGTAGCGCGACGTCGTCGGGTTCTGCGTCAGGTAACCGCGGTCGACGAAGGTCTGCAGATGCCGGAACACCGAGCCCTTGGTCATGCTCAGTCGCTCGGCGATCTGCGTCACGCCGAGCTCCTCGTCGGCGAAGGCGACGGCTTCCAGCACGTCGATCGCAAGCTGCACCGAGTGGACGCCGCCGGATCCTTGCTCGCTCATGATGGTCGCATTTCGTGTTCTCGAGGGCAAAACGTCAATCTAGCCGATTGCGGTCGCCGCGCAACCCAGTGCTTGGTCGAGCGCGGCTCGGGGCAGCGCTTTCGAGCTCTATTGACAGGGCGTTCGGAAGTCCCTTATGTTTTGTGAAACAGCGTTTCGCCCTGGCGAACAAAGAGCGACGGCCGAACCAAGGCCGCGGAACAGCGCATCGGTGAGGAAATGACAGGTTCTACAGACGTCAAGGACGAGCAGCGCGTCGCGGCTTTGCTGCGGGGCGCGATCGATCCGCACGTGCACAGCGGTCCGTCGATCGCCGCGCGTTCGCTCGATCACATCGAGTTGCTCGAAGCGGCCTCGCAAGCCGGCTTCGCCGCGGTGGTGACCAAGGATCACGACTACAGCGGCGTGATGACCGCGGCGTTGATCAAGAAGCACCGCCCCGACCTGACGACCAAGCTGTATTCCAGCATCGTGCTCAACAACGTGGTCGGCGGTCTCAATCCTTACGCGGTCGAGCACACCGCCGCGCTCGGCGGCCGCATCGTCTGGCTGCCGACCCTGGCGGCCGCCAACCACCTGCGTTGGCAGGCCGCGGCGAAATGGGTGCACCCGGCATCGACGGAGAGGATGCGCCCGGTCACCGCGATCCCGGTGCTGAACGACGACAAGTCGGTCCGCGACGATCTCAAAGAGGTGCTGGATATCGTCGCCAAGAACGACATGGTGCTGGCCAGCGGCCACCTCCATGTCAGCGAGACCTGGCTGGTGTTCGAAGAGGCGCAACGCCGCGGCGTCAAACGGCTGGTGTTCACGCATCCGGAAGACATCGTCGACGCTTCGCTGAACGACGTGAAGGGCATCGCGGCGATGGGTGCGTTTGTCGAGCATTCGTTGTGCATGTTTCTCGACGGCTGCAAGTTCAAGAGCCGCGAGCCCGAGGATCTGCGCAATCAGATCGACGCCGCCGGCGTCGGGCAGACCATGCTGTGCTCCGATCTCGGTCAGGTCGGCACCTTCAGTCCGCTCGAAGGGTTCGGCCGCGGCATCCAGCTCTGCATCGATCTTGGTTACGACGACGACGAGATCCGCAAGATGGTCTCGACCAATACGGCGCGCGCGCTCGGCATCGAAGCCGATGTCGCCGCGGCCGGCGCCGCCTGAACTTCCGATCCGATCGTAGCGACGGCCGCGAAGCCGCGCGCTGCGTTCCAAAAACAAAGTCTAGGGAGCTGCGTATGTACGATCCCACCGATCCCCGCGCTAAGCTCGCGCCGGCGACCGCCCAGGCCGCGCCCACCGGGCCGTTCGGCCAAGCCGAGTATTTGCGCTTCTACGACGAACCGCCGCAGGACGATGGCCCCGACGGCAAGAGCTGGTACGGCCGCGGCCAGAACTTCGTGCTGGTGCACACCGAGGCCAACAAGGGCGGCGTGCTGGCGCGCGACGAGCAGCCCGACGAATATGCCGTGCTGCTGTCCGATCCGCATGTCGTGGTCGACATCACCACGGCGGACGGCACCCAGCGCGTCAACGGCCGCTCGCTGGCGTTCGTGCCGCCGGGCCCCTCCAGCATCAAGATCCTCGAGCCGGGGCGGGTCTACCGCATCTTCACCACGCGATCGGCCGATCTCGCGGCGAAGAGCGCTAACGCCGCGTCCTATGCGACGGCGAAGCCTTACGTGGCGCCGCTGCGGGATTGGCCGCTGCCGAAGGACGGCTTTCGGCTGCGCGTCTACAGCCTCGACGTGGCGCCGGAGCCCGGCCGGTTCGGCCGCATCTGGCGCTGCAGCACCATCATGGTGAACTACCTCGACGGCTTTCAGGGTCCGCGCGACGCCGCCAAGCTGTCGCCGCACCATCACGACGATTTCGAGCAGTGCTCGCTCGCGGTGGAAGGCGAGTTCCTGCATCACCTGCGCTGGCCCTGGACGGTCGACAAGCACAACTGGCGCAACGACGATCACGAGTTGTGCAAGACGCCCTCGATCGCGGTGATTCCGCCGCCTTCGATTCACACCACGGAGGCCTGCGGCAGCGACTTCAATCAGCTGGTCGACATCTTCTGTCCGCCGCGGCTGGATTTCTCGCAGAAACCCGGCTGGATCTTGAACGCCGACGACTATCCGATGCCGTGATCGGCAGCCTAACAGCAAACGGCAAGGGGAGTTTCAAGATGAATGCGGCTTCGACATTCCGGCAGCGTATGATGGCCGGCGACAAGTTGGTCGGCACCTTTGTCAAGACGCCGACCGGGCACGCCACCGAGATCGTCGGCGACCTCGGCTATGACTTCGTGGTGATCGATCAGGAACACGCGCCGTTCGATCGCACCTCCAGCGACATCGCCCTGATGGCCGCGCGCGTCACCGACACGCCGGCCTTGGTCCGCGTTCCGGGACCGGACTGGATTCTCTCGGTGCTCGACGGCGGCGCCTGCGGCGTGCTGGTGCCGCATGTGAAGACCGCCGCCGAGGCCCGTGAGATCGCCGCGTTGTTTCGCTATCGCGGCGGCGGCCGCGGCTTCGCCACCAGCACGCGGGCCGGGCGCTACACCAGCGTGCCGATGTGGCAGCACATCGCGGAGGCGGATGCCAACATGGTGTTCGTGGCGCAGATCGAAGACCCGGTCGCGCTCGACGAGGTCGACGCCATCGCCGCGGTCGACGGCGTCGACGCGCTGTTCATCGGCCGCGGCGATCTCACCGCCGCATTCGGCGACGACGCGAAAGATCCGCCCGAGGTGCGTCGCGCGGTGGAGCGAATCATCAAAGCGGCCCGCAACAGCAACAAGCCGGTGAGCGTGTTCGTCGGCAACGCTACCGAAGCCGCGTGGCTGGGTTCGCTGGGTGCGACGGTGTTCGTGCTGTCGTCGGACCAGGGGTTCATGCGCCAGGCCGCAGCCGCAGGCTTGCGCGACCTGCGCGACACGGTATGCCAGGAGCGCGTCGGACTCGACGTCTCGTGAAGATCACCTAAGCTGATCTAGAAAACAACAACTGCTCAAAGAGCAGAAAGATTGGGAGGATAGGATGGGATCGCATAAGGCGCTCGTTGTCGCCATCATGCTGGCGGCGACACCGATACTCGCGGCCGCCGCGCAGGAGACGATCAAGATCGGTTCCTCGCTCGGGCTGACCGGCTACGGCTCGGCGACCGACGCGCACTGGCGCGACGGCATGCAGATCGCCATCGAGCAGGTCAACGCGCAAGGCGGCGTGCTCGGCAAGCAGCTGGAGCTGGTGTTCGAAGACAACAAGTCGACGCCGCAGCAGGCGGTGGTCGGCTATCGCAAGATGATCACCGACGACAAGGTGGTCGCCTTCGCCAGCGGCTGCATCTCCGCCGGCAACTTCGCCGCCGCCAGCTTCGTCGCCAAGGCCAAGCTGCCGATGTTCCTGTGCTCGATCCTGCCGCGCCAGCCGGCGGAGCAGAAATGGGCGTTCCAATTCCTGCCGCCGCCGAAGTTCGAGGTCGATGCGCGCTACCAGTATCTGAAGGAAAAGACCGACATCCGCAAAGTCGGGATTCTGTCGGACCCGAGCCCCTACAGCCTGTTGATGCGCGATCTCGCGGTCAAGGGCGCCGAGGAATTCGGCCTCACCGTGGTGGCCAACGAATCCTATCAGCAGGACGACGCCGATTTCAGCGTGCAGATCGGCCGCGTCAACGCGGCGGGCGCCGGCGCGCTGATCATGCTCGGCCAGGGCAACGCGGTGGTGACCGTGGCCAACAACATCCGCAGCCTCGGCCTCACCAAGCTGTTGATGCTGGGCAGCGTCAACGAACTCGACATCCTGCTGGCGACCGGCAAGGTGTTGAACGAGCAATATCTGTTCCCCTCGCCGCTGATCCAGGTGGCCTCCGACGACATCAGCGTGATCAGCGACCCGGCGGCGCGGCAGGCCGCCGAACCGTTCGTCAAGGCGATGAAGGCCAAGTATGGCCGGACCGACAACGCGCAGGCGTCGCGGGGCTGGGATTCCATCCTGATGATGGCCGCGGCGATGACCAAGGCCAAGAGTGTCGATGGCACCGCGGTGCGCGACGCGATGGAGCAACTCGGGCATTTCGTCGGCGCCGGCGCGTCCTACGAGTTCACCGCCGACAACCACATCGGCATCTCCCACAACCCTTACGTGATCGCCCAGGTGAAGGACGGCGCCCTGGTTCTAAAGAAATGACGGCGGCCGCAGACTACACCCCGCTGCTCGCGGTGCGCGATCTCGCCGCCCGCTACGGCCACATCGAGGCGCTGCGCCCGACGAGTCTGCACGTCGCGCCGGGCGAGTTCGTCACCATTCTGGGGCCGAACGGCGCCGGCAAGACCACGCTGCTCCGCGCCATGACCCGGTTGATCGCATCGACCGGCAAGGTGGCGTTCAAGGGCCGCGACGTCACCGGCCTGCGCACCCATGAGCTCGCCGACCTCGGCATCATCATGGTGCAGGAAGGCCGCGGGCTGTTCGGCGACATGAGCGTGCGGGAAAACCTGCAGCTCGGCGGTTACAGCCGTGGCGGCTCGCATCACGAAGCGGAACAGCGGCTCGACAAGGTGTTCCGCTTGTTTCCGCGGTTGCGCGAACGGGTCGAGCAGACCGCGTCGTCGATGTCCGGCGGCGAACAGCAGATGCTCGCGGTCGGCCGCGCGCTGATGGCCGATCCGAAACTCTTGATCCTCGACGAGCCTTCGCTCGGCCTCGCGCCGCGCGTGGCCTCGGAGATTCTCTCGACGCTCGGCGCCCTCAACCAAGAGGGGCTGGGCATCCTGTTGGTCGAACAGAAGGCGCCGCTCGCGCTCAAGCTCGCGCAGCGGGTCTACATCCTTTCCTCTGGCCGCGCGCGAGCCGAGTTGCCGACGCACGAGATCAAGTCGCATCATGACCTTGCCAGCTATTACTTCGCCTAGACCGATCGTGATCGCGAATCGGTTCTCCATCGGCCTGCTTGGATTAGCGGGGCTGCTGTTCGTCGCCGTGCTGATTTACGGCGGCTACCTGCTCACGGTGATGCAGCTCGCGATGATCTACGGGATCTTCTGCCTCGGGCTGAATTTCTTCATGGGCTACACCGGGCAGGCTTCGTTCGGTCAAAACGCCTTCGCCTGCATCGGCGGCTACGGCAGCGCGATCCTCAGCGTGCAATACAATTGGGAACCTGGGCTCGCGCTGCTCGCCTCGATGGCGGTCGCCGGCGTTGCCGCGCTGCTGATCGGCTATCCGACGCTGCGGCTGCGCGGCCACTATCTGGCGATGGCGACTTTCGCGCTCGGACTGATCACCTACGACATCACCGTGCAATGGACCAGCCTGACGCAGGGCTACATGGGCTATGCTGGCATCCCGCCGCTCGGCGTCGGCAGCTTCACCGTCGAGGACGAGCGGATGAAGTTAATTTGTCTTGGGCTGCTGCTGCTGTTCGCGTTCTGGATTTCGCAGCGGCTGCGCGATTCGCGGTTCGGGCGGGGATTGCGGGCGATCGCCGGCAGCGAGGACGGCGCCTCCGCGCTTGGCATCCGGATCTCGCGGTTCAAGCTGATCGCCTTCGTGATCGCAGCCCTCTACGCCTCGGCCGCCGGCTCGCTGTTCGCCCACACCGTCGGCTTCATCAGCCCCGAGGTGTTCGGCCCGCAGATGGTGATCGTCACCTTCACCATGCTCTATGTCGGCGGCGTCGGCACGATGATCGGCCCGGTGATCGGCGCCATCGTGGCGTCGCTGCTGCCGGAATTGTTCCGCAGCACCGGCCGGTTCCAGGACATCGCCTATGCGCTGGTGCTGCTGGTGATGCTGATCTACGCGCCGAAGGGGCTGTCGGCGCTGGGCAGCCTGTTCCGGCCGCGCGCCGACAAGGACGAGGTGTGACGATGGCGCTGCTCAAGGTCAAAGGCCTCACCAAACGGTTCGGTGGACTGTTCGCCAACAACGAAATCGATCTCGAGGTGCCGCAAGGCAGCCTGTTTGCGGTGATCGGTCCGAATGGCGCCGGCAAGACCACGTTCTTCAGCATGATCTCCGGCTTTCTCGGCTCGACTTCCGGATCGATCGAGTTCGACGGCCGCGATATCACCCATGTTCGGCAGGACGAGATCGCCGCGATGGGGTTGGTGCGCACCTTCCAATTGGTGCAGCTGTTCAAGGGCATGTCGGTGGCCGAGAACGTCGAGGTCGGCTGTCATTTGGCCACCAAGGGCGGGGTGGCGGCGGCGTTGCTGCGGCCGGCCTGGTTCCGACGCCAGGAAGCGGAGGTGGTGGAGCGCGCGCACGAATTGCTGCGCTTCGTCGGGCTCGACGCGCAGGCCGATCGCGATGCCGAATTGCTGCCTTATGGCCAGCAGCGCCTGCTCGAATTGGCACGCGCGCTGGCGTCGCGGCCGCGGTTGCTGTTGCTCGACGAGCCGGCCGCCGGGCTCAATACCAAAGAGACCGACGGCCTCGCGCATATCATTCAGAAGATCAACGACCAGGGCACCACCGTGCTGCTGATCGAGCACGACGTCGGGCTGGTGACGCGGATCGCCCATCGGATTGCCGTGCTGGATTTCGGCCGCAAGATCGCCGAAGGCACGCCCGACGAAATCAAGGCCCATCCCGAAGTGATCGCTGCGTATCTCGGCGTAGAGGAGGTTGAAAATGCCTAGCGGCGTCGAACTTATTCAGAGTCTGGTCAATGGTGTGGGGATCGGCCTGATTTATGGTCTGGTGGCGATCGGCTTCTGCGTCATCTACAACGCCAGCGGCATCGTCAATTTCGCCCAGGGCGTGTTCGTGATGCTCGGCGGCATGTTCGCGCATGCGCTGCTGACGCAGTTCGGCCTGCCGATGTATCTGGCGGCGGCGCTGTCGATCGTGCTGGTGGCCGGGGTCGGCGTGCTGGTGCAGATCTTCGTCATCAATCCGATGTGGCGGCGCAAGGCGCCGCTGTTCGCCATCATCCTGGCGACGCTGGCGATCCAGCTGCTGATCGAGCAGGTGGTGATCCTCACGCTCGGCGACCAGCCGCGCACCTATCCGGAATTCACCTCCGGCGGCCCGCTGAAGATCGGCCCGATCGCGATCGGCTATCAGTTGTTCTGGGTGCTCGGCTGCGGCGCCGTGATGGTGTTCGCGCTGACGCAGTTCTTCAACCGCACGCGGATCGGCCGCGCGCTGCGCGCCTGCTCGCAGAACCGCGAGGCGGCGGCGCTGCTCGGCATTCCGGTGGAGCGCATGCTGATCCTGGCCTTCGCGCTGTCCTCGGCGCTCGGTGCCGCGGCCGGCATCCTGATCACGCCGACGCAATACACCGCCTACAGCGTCGGCGCGCCGTTCGGCATCAACGGCTTCATCGCGGCGATCATCGGCGGCTTCGGCAGCGCCTCGGCCGGGCTGGTCGGCGGCATCCTGCTCGGCGTCATCCAGTCCGGCGCGATCGTGTTCTTCGGCGCCGGCTTCAAGAACGTCATCGCCCTGACGATCCTTCTCGTCGTGCTGCTGTTCTTCCCGAACGGGCTGTTCGGCGGCCGGGCCAAGAAGGCGTAGCGGAGATGAACGTCATGGCTCTTCGACGCCCCGAGGCCGCCCGATGAACGTGCTGTTCGTCTACGCGCATCCGGAACCTAGCTCCTTCACCGGCGCGTTGAAAGATGCCGGCGCCGCGGCGCTGCGGCGGGCCGGCCACCATGTGGAGATCTCGGATCTTTACGCCGAGAAGTTCGATCCGGTGGCCGGACGGCACGATTTCACATCCGCGGCGGATCCCGAGCGGTTTCATTACCAGACCGAACAGGCGCTGGCGCATGAAACGAATGGCTTTGCGCCCGACCTGATGCGCGAGCAACGACGCTTCCTGAACGCCGATCTGGTGGTCTGGCTTTATCCGATCTGGTGGGGCGGTATGCCGGCCATCCTGAAGGGCTGGTTCGACCGCGTGCTCGCCTTCGGTTTCGCCTATGCGGACGGCCGCCGCTTCGACAGCGGCTTCTTTCCGGACAAGCGCGGCCTGTTGTGCCTCAGCACCGGCGGCACGCAGCGACGATTCTCCAAAGGCGACGCCTATGGCGACATCGAGACGGTGCTGTGGCCGGCGCAGCGGTTGATGATCTCCTATCTTGGGATGCAGGCGCTGCAGCCGTTCGTCGCGTACGCAGCACCCCGCGTCGATGCGGACGGCCGCGCCGCCTATCTGCAGCAATGGTGCGCGCGGTTGCTGCAAGCCGCCGAGCAAATGACCGAAGCTGAAGCGCCGCCGAACTAACGCCTCGCAAGGAGAATACGACATGAGCGGCGAGCAGAATGAGCCGGGCGATCGCCCGGGCGGCAAGGTGGTCCTGGTCACCGGCGGCGCGCGCGGCATCGGCGCCGGCGTCGCCCGCCGCTTCGCCGGCGCGGGCTGCCGCGTGGCGATCGCCTCGCGTAGCGCCAGCCCCGCCGCCGCAGCGGTGCTGGCAGAGATCGAAGCGCTCGGCGCGCAAGGCATCGCGGTGGCGGGGGATATTTCGAATAGCGAGGATGCGCGCGCCATGGTGGGCGAGGTGGTCGCGCGATTCGGCCGGATCGATGTGCTGGTGAATTGCGCCGGCGTCGCCGAGTATCGGGCATTCGAGGCGACTGACCTCGCGATGTTCCGTGCGACGTTCGACACCAACGTGTTCGGAACCGTGGCGATGATTCAGGCCGCACTTCCTCACCTGACCGCGCCCGGCGGCCGCATCATCAATTTCTCATCGGCACTCGCGACCCGGCCGATTCCCACCGCCTCGATCTACGCGGCCTCCAAGGCCGCGGTGTCGGCGCTGACCCATGCGCTGGCGAAGGAATTCGGACCGCGCGGCATCACCGTCAATGCGATCGCGCCGGGCGTGATCGAGACCGAGATGACCGCGGCGATTCTGGCCGAGCGCGGCGCTGCTATCAAGGCGATGACGCCGCTCGGCCGCATCGGCCAGACCGACGACGTCGCCGGCCTGGCGTTGTTCCTGGCGTCGCACGACGCGGGCTGGCTGACCGGGCGCACCATCATCGCCGATGGCGGCGTGAGCTGACGCGCGTCGCGGCCGTGCGGCACGCATGCGGACATAGCGCTGTGCCATCGATGTGCTTGCGGTCGTCGATCACGTAGCCGGCGCGCTAACAGGCAAGTGTCCTTCAACGATTCCGCAGACGTCGCGAGTGCGATCGTCCCGCGCCCGACGCTGATGTCGGGCTATGCGGAGCCAGGCGCAGCGCCGGCCGTGCGCATCGGTTGACGATTCGCCGCGCTCCGCCGCGGCGCGTCCCATCGCGATCCAGATAGTTGACGTTCGCGAGCGCAGAACGCGGGCTGCATTCTTTGGCGTCGCCGCACTGCAACCGTTCGCCCAAGCGTGTAGCTCGCGCGAGCGCAGTTGACATCCCGCTTAGCACTCGATTAGTTTGTAAAAAATATAAAACGCCGTTTCGGCCTCGCGAACACGCGAGATCGAGGGACGCCCGGTCTTACGGAAGGTCGATGCCGCCCGCGGGCCGACGTTGCTGTTGTGAGTGCAGTGCGACCGCAACGCCAAACGACATTGCACAGAGAGCCGTTTCAAAATGGCCAATGAGGGGGAAGACGCAATGACAGACGGAACCAGCGGGAACCCGCAACGCGCGGACGCTGCCGCGCTCACAACGGCGAGGCCGGCCGCAGCGCTGTCGCGACATTGGGGGAGGGGGATCGCAAGAAGCCTGGCGTTCGCCGCCGCGTCGATCGGGCTGGTCGCGAGCGCTGCCGCCGCCGACCTCCCCGCCTTCGTCAAAGCGCCGCCGGTGATGCCCGACCTGACCTGGCATGGCATCACCATCTTCGGCGCTTACGACATCGCCGGGCAATACGAATCGAACGGCGCGCCCTACAACGGTAGCGCTTATTCGTCGGCCGGCATCATCTCGCCGTTCAATCGCGGCCCGCAATGGGTGCTGGCGCCGAACCAATCGATCCAGTCCTTCATCGGCGTGAAGGTCGACGAGAAGATCACCGATCAGTTGCACGTCATCGCCCGGCTGGAAATGGGCTTCAACCCGACCACCGGCGAAATTTCCGACACGCTGAAGAGCATGCAGAAGGCCAACGGCATTCCGTTGAACCAGCAATACGTCAACGGCGACGGTCCGCGCGCCGGCCAGGTGCTCAACGGCGAAGCTTGGGCGGGCTTCGAAGAGAAGACCTGGGGCACGCTGCACGTCGGACGCAACAACGCGGTCTCGGCCGACATGCTGTTCGCCTACGACCCGCTGTCGTCGTACGGGTTCTCGCTGTTCGGCTATGTGGGCATTCTCGGCGGCGGCGGCAGCTCGGAAACCGTGCGCGTCGACCAGTCGATCAAGTATCTCAACAAATGGGGCCCGATCCGCGTCGAGGCGATGTACGGCAATCCCAATACCAATACCAAAGAGTTCTACCAGGGCTCGATCGGCCTGGTCGATCTGAATTACTCCGTCGATGTCGTCGCCGGGCACGCCTCCGATCTGGTGTCGTCGAGCGCGTTGGCGGGGCCGGCCAATCTCGGCTCGCAATTCCTCGGCGCTCGGGTGTCGGACGCCGACACGGTCGGCGTCTTCGGAAAATATGTCTTCGACCTCGGTCGCAACGGTCTGCGCGATCCGAACGAGTCGCGCTTCACTCTGAGCGGCGGCGTCAGCCGGATCGAATTTTCCAACCCGAGCGACGGCGGCTGGGCGCCGGGGCACACGACGATCGGCGGTTACCAGATCGGGCCGGCGTTCGCGACCAACGGCTCCAGCGCCGCCGGCATCGTGAATTACGCATACACCGGCGGCAACCGCGTGCTGATCGCGAGCTTCATCGCCGGCAAATATCAGTACGACGCGCAATGGTCCGCCGCGCTGGCGTATTATCGCTACGACCAGAAATCCTACGGGCTCGGCGTCAACGGGCTTCCCGGCATCGTCGCGCCGTCGTTCTCGACACAGGCCTGTTCCAGCTCCAGCTATATCAACTGTGCCGGCGGCGAGCAGGTGGTGTCGTTCCGCGTCGACTACGATTGGACCAAGAACCTGAAACTGTACGGCGGGCTTGCGTATTCCAAGGTCGATGGCGGCTTTGCGTTCTCCTATCTGAAAACCTCGGAGTTCGCGCCGACCGTGGGCATGAGGTTGACGTTCTAAGCCCTCGAGGGGGCGGTCGCGTCGCGGCGCCCCCTTGTTCCACTCAGGGAGCGGTGGTCGATCGGCCTAGCGCCGCACCTCGGCGGCGCCCGTCCCGTTATCCGATAGGAATCTCATGATCGTCGAAGCCGAGCGCGTTCGCAGCTGCGCCGTCGATGCGCTGATGGCGGCGGGCGTGCTGCGGCAGGACGCCGACCAGCAGGTCGATCTGCTGCTGGAAGCGGAGTTGCGCGGCCGGCCGTCGCACGGTTTGCTGCGCCTGGCGCGCATTGTCGAGCGGATCGACAACGGCGTGATCGATCCGCGCGCCAGCGGCTGCCATCACTGGAAGGCCGCGGGCTTTCTCGAGGTGGACGGGCAGAACGGCCTCGGCCCGGTGGTCGCGCTCAGCGCGCTTGAGGCGATCAGCCTGCGCGCCCGCGAGACCGGGGTGGCGGTCGCAACAATCGTCAACGCCAATCATCTCGGCATGCTGGCCTGGTACGCCGAGACGATCGCGCGGCGCGGATTGACCATCATCGCGCTGTCGATCAGCGAAGCGCTGGTGCATCCGTGGGGCGGCCGACGCGCGATGCTCGGCACCAATCCGGTGGCAATCGGCGTGCCGGCCTCGCCGCGTCCCTTCGTGTTGGACATGGCGAGCAGCCTGGTCTCGATGGGACAAATCCACGACCACGCCAATCGCGGCGCGCCGATCCCCGGCCACTGGGCGCTGGATGCGCAAGGCAACGCCACCACCGACGCCGCCGCGGCGAAGGCCGGTTCGATCGCGCCGTTCGGCGAGGCCAAGGGTTATGCGCTCGGTCTCGCCTTCGAAGTGCTGGTCGCCAGCCTGACCGGATCGGCGCTGGGCCGGCAGGTTCGCGGCACGCTGGACTCCACTGAGGTCTGCAACAAGGGCGACGTGTTCATCGTGATCGACGGAGCTTCGTCGGCGGCGATGGCGCAAGTGATCGGCGGCTATCTTGAGGCGATTCGCGCCGAGCCGCCGGCCGACGGCTTTGCGGCGGTGGCGATCCCCGGCGATCGCTCGATCGCCGCGCGGCAGCGTGCGCTCGCCGATGGCATCAGCATCGCCGACCAGGTCTGGGCCGGCCTGGTTCGGCTGGCGCAACGAAACCCAAAAAATCCCGCAGCAAAGGTCGCGCAATCATGACTGCTTTCGGCGTTTCACGTTCGCCCCGCAACATCGTGTTCGGCAAAGGCCAGCGCGGCGCGTTGGGCCTCAGCGCCAAGGCGCTCGGGTCGCGCGCGCTGATCTGCACCGACGAACGGCTCGGCGGCGAGCCTTGGTTCCGCGCCATGGTCGACGATCTCACGGCCAACGGCGTTGGCGTCCAGGTCTACGACCGCACCATCGCCGAACTGCCGCTGAGCTGCCTCGACGAATGCACCGCGGCGGCGCGGCCGTTCGGCCCCGACCTCGTGATCGGCATCGGCGGCGGATCGTGCATGGATCTGGCCAAGGTTGCGGCGCTGATGCTGACGCATGGCGGCGACATCAGGAGCTACTACGGCGAGTTCAAGGTGCCCGGGCCGGTGTTGCCGCTGATCTGCGTGCCGACCACCTCGGGCACCGGATCGGAGGTCACCCCGGTGGCGGTGCTCGGCGATCCGGAGCGCGCCATGAAGGTCGGCGTCGCCAGTCCGCGTTTGATTTCGCATACCGCGATTTGCGATCCCGAACTGACCTATAGCTGCCCGCCGGGGCTGACGGCGATTTCCGGCGCCGACGCGCTGACCCACGCCATCGAGGCGTTCACCGCGATGCAGCGCCCGGCCACGCCGCAATTGCCGCACCAGCACGTGTTCATCGGCAAGAATCTGTTTTCCGATCGTTATGCGTTGTACGCCATCGAACTGATCGCACGAAGCCTGCCGCGCGCGGTGGCCAACGGCGACGACGAGGCGGCGCGGGAAGACCTGATGCTCGGCGCGTTGTCGGCGGGGCTGGCGTTCGGTACCGCCGGCACCGCCGCGGCCCACGCGATCCAGTATCCGGTCGGCGCCATGACCCATACGCCGCACGGCACCGGCGTCGCGCTGTTGATGCCCTATGTGATGGACTTCAACCGCGGTGCTTGCCGCGATGAGTTCGCCGCGATCGCGGTGGCGATGGGCGCCAAGCACAGCGGCCAGAGCGCCGACGCCTTGGCCGCCGACGCCATCGACCGGGTGCGCCGCTTGTTCAAGGAGATCGGCCTGCCGGCCACTCTGGCGGAGCTTTCGGTGCCGGCCGATCGGCTCGACTGGATCGCCGAAAACGCAATGTCGTCGCAGCGTCTGATCAAGAACAACCCGGTGTCGCTCGACGTCGCGGGCCTGCGCCGGATCATCGACGCCGCCTACCACGGCAGCCCCATGCAGGACGCCGCCTGAGCCCAAGGAGATCCCCATGAACGTCGTCACCCCCATCGCATCGCGCACCGTCGATGTCAGCACGATCCCCACCGATTTGTTCATCGCCGGCGCATGGCGGGCGTCGGCGTCGGGGCAGCGCATCGAGGTGATCAATCCGTCCACCGAAGAGCTGCTCGCCACGATCGCCGACGCCAGCGTCGAGGATGGCCTCGCCGCGGTCGATGCCGCGGCGGCGGCGGCGCGGGGATGGGCCGCGACCGCGCCGCGGCAGCGCGCGCAAATCCTGCTGCGGGCGTTCGAGCTGATGATCGAGAAGGCCGATTGGTTGGCCGAGCTGATTTCGCTGGAAAACGGCAAAGCGCTGGCGGATGCGATGGGCGAGGTCAAATACGCCGCCGAGTTTTTCCGCTGGTACGCCGAGGAAGCGGTGCGCATCCAGGGCGACATCTCGATGGCGCCGGGCGGCGGCAATCGCATCCTGGTGCAGTA
Source organism: Rhodopseudomonas palustris BisB18 (assembly GCF_000013745.1). Lineage (GTDB taxonomy): Bacteria > Pseudomonadota > Alphaproteobacteria > Rhizobiales > Xanthobacteraceae > Rhodopseudomonas_A > Rhodopseudomonas_A palustris_F. The sequence goes on along the minus strand of NC_007925.1, from coordinate 119,154 downwards.
TCAGCCGGTCGGGGTGTCGGTGCTGGTGACGCCGTGGAATTTTCCCGCCGCGATGGCGACCCGCAAGATCGCTCCGGCGCTGGCGGCCGGCTGCAGCTGCATCTTGAAGCCGGCGAGCGAAACCCCGCTGACCGCCTTCGCGCTGGTGGAGATACTTTGCGCCGCCGGCGTGCCCGCCGGCGTCGTCAACGTCGTCACCACCTCGCAGCCGGGCCCGCTGATCAGCGCGATGCTGCACGATTCCAGGGTGCGCAAACTGTCGTTCACCGGATCCACCGCGGTCGGCCGGCTGCTGCTGCGCGAGGCCTCGGATTGCGTGATCAATTGCTCGATGGAATTGGGCGGCAACGCGCCGTTCCTGGTGTTCGACGACGCCGATCTCGATGCCGCGGTCGACGGCGCGATGATTGCCAAGATGCGCAACGGCGGCGAGGCCTGCACCGCGGCGAACCGCTTCTACATCCAGCGCGGCATCTTCCATGCCTTCGCGCATAAGCTCGCGGCGAAGATGGCCGCGATGCAGCTCGGTGACGGATGGCTCGCTTCCACCGCGTGCGGTCCGCTGGTCAATGAAAAGAGCCGCGACAAGGTCGCCGCCTTCGTCGACGATGCTATGGCCCGCGGCGCCAAGGCGCTGACCGGGGGCAAGCCGCTCGACCGCAAGGGCTACTTCTATGAGCCGACGGTGCTGATCGATGTGGCGCCGGACAGCAAGCTGTTGCACGACGAGATTTTTGGGCCGGTGGCGGCGCTGGTTCCGTTCGACAGTGAGGACGACGTCATCGAGCTATCGAATGCGTCCGAATACGGCCTGGTCTGCTACGTCTACACCCGGGATCTCGCCAAGGGCTTGCGCGTTTCCGAACGGCTCGACAGCGGCATGGTCGCGCTCAATCGCGGGCTGGTGTCCGATCCAGCGGCGCCGTTCGGCGGCACCAAGCAGAGCGGCATCGGCCGCGAAGGCGCGCATCACGGCCTGTTGGAATTCACCGAAGCAAAATACATCGCCACAAATTGGTGATCCACCCACAAAGGATCCGGATAGCGTGCTCGCGTTTCGGGTCTTCAGCAGCGACGTCGCGAGCGATATCCGGGAGAGATAGGAACAGCAGTGTCGAAGAAGCAGAACAAGATCATCATCACCTGCGCCGTGACCGGCGGAATTCACACCCCGACGATGTCGGATGCGTTGCCCTACACGCCCGACGACATCGCGACGCAGGCGATCGCCGCGGCCGAGGCGGGGGCTTCGATCCTGCATCTGCACGCGCGCGATCCGGACAATGGCAGCCCGACGCCGGCGCACGAGGCCTATATGCGGTTTCTGCCGCGCATCAAGCAGGCCACCGACGCGGTGCTCAACATCACCACCGGCGGCTCGCTCAACATGACCGTCGAGCAGCGGCTCGCCGCGCCGTTGCTGCTGAAGCCGGAAATGTGCTCGCTCAACATGGGCTCGATGAATTTCGGAATCTTTCCGCTCGCCGAGCGCTACAAGAGCTGGAAATTCGATTGGGAAGAACCCTATCTGCGGAGCACCGAGGACTTCATCTTCCGCAACACGTTTCGCGATATCGAGCGGATGCTGAAGCTGCTCGGCGAGGAGCACGGTACAAGGTTCGAACACGAGTGCTACGACATCGGCCATCTGTACAATCTCGCGCATTTCGTCGACCGCGGGCTGGTCAAGCCGCCGTTCTTCGTCCAGTCGATCTTCGGCATTCTCGGCGGCATCGGCCCCGAGCTGCGCAATCTGGCGTTCATGAAGGAGACCGCCGACCGGCTGTTCGGCGACGATTACCAATGGTCGGTGCTGGGCGCGGGTCGCTTCCAGATGCCGTTTGCCACGCAGTCGCTGCTGCTCGGCGGCAACGTGCGGGTCGGGCTCGAGGACAGCCTTTATATCGGGCGCGGCGAGCTGGCGTCGTCGAACGCCCAGCAGGTCGCGAAAATCCGCAACATCGCCGAAGAGCTCGGCCTCGGCATCGCGACGCCGGCGGAAGCCCGCGAAATGCTGGCGTTGAAGGGCGGCGATCGCACCGGATTCTAGCACGCATCAGCGTCGCCGAGCGGCCTGCTTCAGACGACCAGCCAATCAGCGAGCAAGAGCATCAGCCGACCAAACGAGGGTGAATGGCCGGCTGCGTGGTGGTGTGCTGCCGCGGGCGGTGGCCCGCGGCGCGTTCCGATCAGCGGGAGTCGGCTGTTACGCTCGGCAAGGCGGCCGTTTCCGATGTGGTCTCGGTTTCGCTTCGCGAGCCGGCCTGCACCGGCAATTGCAGCACCGTGGCGAGCTGCCCGGTGACCAGATGCGTCACCAGGACGTTGCTGCCATCGGGAAATTCGATCGCGTCGTGATGGGTGGCCGGAGTGCCCTTGTCGATCTGGCCGAATTTGCCGACTTTGAATTGGCTGGCCCGCGTCCAGATCCAGCGCTGGTCGTAACGGACTTCATCCTGAAAGCTGAGCTCGGTTCCGGGCAACAGGCAGACCGCGACATCGGGCTCGTCGACCGCGGCAAAGCCGCGCGTCGAGGTGCCGCGGAACGTGGTGGTAATCAGGGTCTCTCCGACCTTGGCCGGTCGGGTCGCAACGGCGTGTAGACTGTAGTCACACATCGGATTTGCTCCTCTTCCGAAAGGGCGCGCCCGTGCGCTGGTTTGGCACGGGGCGGATCTCACCGCCCGGCGATCATACTACTCTCTCCCCGGTTGTGGACGTTTATGGTGCGTGCTCACGCGAAACTGATTCCGGCGGCGGCGCGCTCTGGCCGAACTAAGCCGGAGGAGCGATGCGGGCCTGAATGATCCGGCCGACTGCGTAGCGTTGTATGCATTGCCGGAATGAGTGGAACACGATTGCAAATCGACGTCTTGACGTTGCGCGTGGGCGTGCAATGATTTGCACCGTCCAAGGACAACATAGAAAGGATGTTTCTCGCGGCTGCAGCATTTTCCCGCGATGCTGCCAGGGACAGGCTCGTGAGCGATCACTGTTGCGGCGCAACCTCGCGATGACGCGTCTTTATCGCACGTCGTTCTTCAACGGGTGGCGTCGTGCCATCGACGTTATGTCAGGGCTGATCTCAAATCACATTCGCGGTTCCCCCGCGGCGCGGTTTCTGCAATACCGGAGCCAATCCGGACACGCTAAATGCTTGAGAGGAAACGACAGGATGAAAACCCGCGCCGCAGTTGCGTTCGAGGCGAAGAAGCCGCTTGAGATCGTCGAAGTCGACTTGGAAGGACCGAAGACCGGCGAAGTGCTGGTCGAAATCAAAGCCACCGGGATTTGCCACACCGACGCCTACACGCTGGACGGTTTCGACAGCGAAGGAATCTTCCCCTCGATCCTCGGCCATGAGGGCGCCGGCATCGTCCGCGAGGTCGGCCCCGGCGTCAGCTCGGTGAAGCCCGGCGACCATGTGATTCCGCTGTACACGCCGGAATGCCGGCAGTGCAAAAGCTGCCTCAGCCAGAAGACCAATCTGTGCACCGCGATCCGCGCCACCCAGGGCAAGGGCGTGATGCCGGACGGCACCTCGCGGTTTAGCTACAAGGGCCAGCAGATCTTTCACTACATGGGCTGCTCGACGTTCTCGAATTTCACCGTGTTGCCGGAGATCGCGGTGGCGAAGATCCGCGACGACGCGCCGTTCGACAAGAGCTGCTACATCGGCTGCGGCGTCACCACCGGGGTCGGCGCCGTGGTCAACACCGCCAAGGTGACGCCCGGGTCCAACGTCGTGGTGTTCGGGCTCGGCGGCATCGGGCTCAACGTGATCCAGGGCGCCCGGCTGGTCGGCGCCGACAAGATCATCGGCGTCGATCTCAATGACGACAAGGAAGAATGGGGCCGCCGCTTCGGCATGACGCATTTCGTCAATCCGAAAAAAATCGACGGCGACATCGTGCAGCATCTGGTCGGGCTGACCGACGGCGGCGCCGACTACACCTTCGACTGCACCGGCAACACCACGGTGATGCGCCAGGCGCTGGAAGCCTGCCATCGCGGCTGGGGCGTCTCGGTGGTGATCGGGGTGGCGGAGGCCGGCAAGGAGATTTCCACCCGCCCGTTCCAATTGGTGACCGGACGGGTCTGGAAAGGCACGGCGTTCGGCGGCGCTCGCGGCCGCACCGACGTGCCGAAGATCGTCGACTGGTACATGAACGGCAAGATCGAGATCGACCCGATGATCACCCACGTCCTCAAATTGGACGAGATCAACAAGGGCTTCGATCTCATGCATGAGGGCAAGTCGATCCGCTCGGTCGTCGTGTTCTGATCTTCGACCCAAGCCGTCCGTCCAGCCAGGAGACGATGACAGACTGAATAATCAACAACACAACAAGGAGGAATGACTCATGACTGTTCATATCCATCCCGCGGTCGATCAAGGCGTGAAGCAGGGCTCGGGCAGCTTTGCCGGCGGAACCCTGGTGTGCAAATGCCAGGACCGGCCGGTCAAGGTCGGCATCAAGGGCGACGTCGCCCACAATCACGCCTGCGGCTGCACCAAATGCTGGAAGCCGGACGGCGCCACCTTCTCGGTGGTCGCGGTGGTGCCGCGCGACAACGTCACCGTGCTGGAGAACGGCGACAAGCTGCACGTGGTCGACGCCTCGGCGACCATCCAGCGCCATGCCTGCAAGGTCTGCGGCACCCATATGTACGGCCGCATCGAAAACAAATCGCATCCGTTCTACGGGCTCGATTTCATCCATCCCGAGCTGTTCCAGGAGGGCGGTTCGGCGGCGCCGGAATTCGCCGCGTTCGTCTCCTCGGTGATCGAATCCGGCGTCGATCCGTCGGAGATGCCTGGCATCCGCGCCCGGCTGAAGGAGCTCGGGCTGGAGCCCTATGATTGCCTGTCGCCGGGACTGATGGACGCGATCGCCACCTCGGTGGCCAAGTCGCAGCAAAAAGCCGCCTGATTACCGGCCACAGCGGGCGCGCTCGTGTTAGCAGCGTGCCCCGGACGCACTGCAGGACGCCGCCTTGGCGGCGTGCTGGAGTGCGAGCCGGGGCCGTTACGGCGGCAGCGCTTGGAACGGTCCCGGCTCGCGTCGCAGCGCTGCGCGCTGCTCGCGTCCGGGACACCAGGCCTTGATAGGCAGCGCATTTTCGTCGAAGGAATCCCACACTCATGACGTTCGAAACGGTCTCGCTCAATCAGGCGCATGGCGGCACCCAAGGGGTCTACAAACACCAAAGCCGCGAGACCGGCACGGCGATGACCTTTTCGGTGTTCGTGCCGCGGCGGCGCGACGACGCCCCGCTGCCGGTGGTGTGGTATCTGTCCGGCCTGACCTGCACCCACGCCAACGTCACCGAAAAGGGCGAGTTTCGCAAAGCCTGCGCCGAACTCGGGCTGATCTTCGTTGCCCCCGACACCAGCCCGCGCGGCGATGGCGTGCCGGGCGATCCGGACGGCGCTTACGATTTCGGGCTCGGCGCCGGGTTCTACGTCGACGCCACGCAGCAGCCGTTCGCCAAGAATTACCGGATGTGGAGCTATCTCACCACCGAACTGCCGGCGCTGATCGCCGCGCATTTTCCCGCCGATCTCGATCGGCAATCGGTGCTCGGCCATTCGATGGGCGGCCACGGCGCGCTGACGCTGGCGCTGCGCCATCCGCAGCGGTTTCGCGCGGCCAGCGCGTTCGCGCCGATCGTCGCTCCCTCGCAGGTGCCGTGGGGCATCAAGGCGCTCGGCGGTTATCTCGGCGAGGACCGCGGCGCTTGGCGTGCGCACGACGCGGTGGCGCTGATCGAGGACGGCGCGCGGTTTCCCGATCTGTTGGTCGACGTCGGCGATGCCGATCCATTCCTCGCGTTGCAGCTGCGTCCGGAGTTGCTGGAACAGGCCTGCGCCAGCGCCGGAATCGCGCTGACGCTGCGCCGACAGCCGGGTTACGACCACAGCTACTATTTCATCTCGACCTTCATGGACGATCACCTGCGTTGGCACGCGGCACGGCTGCGGACGTAGCGCCAGGCCCCGCTATCGGCCGGACGTTGAACTATAGTTCCTATATCGCCGTTAGGCTGGCTTGCTGTCCCCAGAGGCCGGCATTATGTTGCTTGCCGCTGTCGGCCAGCATCGGAACCTGCGGACATGGATCAGCACCCGGAGTCGGAAACGAGTTTTCTCGAACAGCTCGGCCACCGCGTCCGCACCACGCGGGCGCTGCGCGGCATGTCGCGCAAGGTGTTGGCGAAAGTCTCCGGGGTCTCCGAGCGCTACATCGCGCAATTGGAAAGCGGCAAGGGCAACGTCTCGATCGTGCTGTTGCGCCGGGTGGCGCAGGCGATGGGCAGTCATCCCGAGGATCTGATCCCCGCGGCTGATCCGGCGCCGGACTGGCCGTTGCTGCGCGAATTGTTGCGACGGGCGACGCCGGTGCAGCTCGCCCATGCGCGGGATGTGCTGTCGGGGCAGGGCCGGCTCGGTGCCGGGGCGCGGCGGTTGCCGGAGTTCTGCGGCATCGCGCTGATCGGCTTGCGCGGCGCCGGCAAGTCGACGCTGGGGCGGCGATTGGCCGATCACATCGGCTGGCGCTTCGTCGAACTCAACAAGGAAATCGAACGGCAGAACGGCCTGTCGGTGCCGGAGATCATCGCGTTGTACGGCCAGGAGGGCTATCGCCGGATGGAGCACGCCGCGCTGACCGAGCTTCTCGCGCGCAAGGAGTTGACGGTGCTGGCAACCGGCGGCGGCATCGTCTCCGAGCCGTTGAGCTTCGATCTGGTGCTGTCATCGTTCTATGCGGTCTGGCTGAAGGCGGAGCCGGAAGAACACATGGCGCGGGTGCGCCGCCAAGGCGATCTGCGGCCGATGGCGGACGACCACGCCGCGATGGACGAATTGCGCACCATCCTGAAAAGCCGCGAGCCGCTCTATGCGCGCGCCGCCGCCGTGCTCGACACCGCGGGGTTGAGCGTCGACGACGCCGCCGAACGGCTGATCGCGATGGTGTCGCCGGTGTTGTGCCGCGACGCCTGTGCGTTCGGAACGAATCGCGCCGCGGTGTGACGCAACCCGGCTGGGCCCGCCATGTCGGTCAAGGATTGGCGCGTTCGAATTGCCGTAACAGCCGGTTGCCGCGCTCGACCGCGGACCCGAGCGCCGCCTTGGCGGATTTCTTGCCGCTGAACGCCTGCTCCAGTTCATCCTCGATGACATCGCGGATCAGCACGAAGGAGCCGAGCCGCAAACCTCGCGAATTCTCCGTCGGCATCTTCAGCGTGATCTGTTCGATCGAGATCGCGGTGCCGGGATTGCGGTCATAGAAGCCTTGCGCCCGGGTCAGCTCGTAGGCGGCGCGGGTGATCGGCAGGTAGCCGGTGTTTTGATGCCAAGCCGCCTGGATCTCGGGCTGCGACAGATAGCCGAAGAACTTCGCCACCCCGCGATATTCCTCGCTGGGCCGGCCGCGCAGCACCCACAGCGTGGCGCCGCCGATCATGGTGTTCTGCGGCGCGCCGGCGACGTCCGGCCAATACGGCAACATGCCGAAGCCGACCTCGAATTTGGCATTAGCCAGGATGTCGGCGCGGGTCGCCGAGGAGCCGAGGAAGATCGCGCAGTCGCCCCTCTGGAACCGCGGCTCGGCCGTGGTGGCGCGGCCGCTGTAGTCGAACGCCTTGCTGGTTTGCCATTCCGCCAATTGAGCGATGTGGCGCGCCACCGTCGGATTGTCGAAGGTCAACACCGCATCCAAGCCGCCGAGCCCGTTCGACTGCGTCGCCAGCGGCAGGTTGTGGTAGGCGGAGAAATTCTCGATATTGATCCAGGACGGCCACGAGGTGGTGAAGCCGCAGGCGGCGCCCGCCGCCAATAGCCGCTTCGCCGCGGCGCCGACCTCCGGCCAGGTCTTCGGCGGCTGCTCGGGGTCGAGCCCGGCCTTCCGAAACAGCGACTTGTTATAGTACAGGATCGGCGTCGAGGCGTTGAACGGGAACGACAGCATGTTGCCGTCGATGTCGGTGTAATAGCCGGTGACCGCCGGCAGATAGGCCGCGGGCGAGAACGCCTCCTGCTCGTCCCGCATCAGCTCGAACACCGGATAGACCGCGCCCTTCGCCGCCATCATGGTGGCGGTGCCGATCTCGTTGACCTGCACGATCGCCGGCTGGCTGTGCGAGCGGAACGCGAAGATCGCGGCGGTCACGGTCTCGGTGTAGTTGCCCTTGTAGCTCGGCGCGATGCGGAATTCGGTCTGGCTGGCGTTGAAGTCGGCGGCGAGCTGCTCCAGCCGCAGCTTCAGCTGGCCCGACATGGCGTGCCACCACGCCACTTCGATCACCGCATGGGCCGGCGAGCTGCCGGCCAAGCCGAGCAGCCCCAGCGCCAGGGCCGCCCGCAAGACCTTGGATCGGATGCTCAGCGCCGCCTCCCATTGGCCATTTCCGGCAGTCTGCTAGATTGGCAAACCTTATTATCCGCTCGATCGACGTAAACCATATGAAACTGTGCTCGCCCGTGTCCAGCGTACCCTGCGTCCAGCCGCGATCGCGTTGGGCCGCGGCGTGGGATCGCGGACCGCGACGCAAGGTGACATGAATTGGATCCGGTGACGCAGCAAACGGAGCAAGCCTCCGCCCCACAGCCGAAGCCGCTAAGCGGCGTCGTCAGGCTGGTGCGGGCGGTGCCGATCCGTTGGCGGATTCTGTCGATCGCGGCGCTGAATTCGGCGGTGGCGCTGGTGCTGGCCGGGCTGATCTGGAGCGGCTTCCAGGGGCTCGGTTCGGCCTGGGACGACGTCCGCCAGGTGCGGGAATCCGACAAGATCCTGGCGCTGTTGGAAAGCGAGACCGGCCGGCTGCAGAACCTGATCCATCGCTACATCAACCAGCCGAGCCCGGAACTGTTCGCCGAAATTCTGTTGCTGCGGGAGGCGGTGCTCGGCACGCTGACCAGCCGGGCCTCGACCGATCCGATGCTGTCCGGCTCGGTCGACGAACTGGAGCGGGTCACCGAGCGCTTCCTCAACGGTTTCGGCGACCTGCGGGCGCTGCAGACCACCATCACCAAGACCTATCAGGAGCAGGTGATGGCGCCGGCCAAGGACATGGCCGGGCTGTATTCGATCATCGAGGGCGCCACCGGGCGCCGCGAGGCGGCGATCTGGCCGCCGCTCGGACGATCGCGCGAGGCCTTCACCTCGCTGCTGGTCGCCGCCAATTCCTATTATCTGTCGCTGTCCACCGCGTCCGCCGAACAGGCCCGCGCCAACACCGAGACCATCGAACGCACCATTCCGGTGATGATCGAATTCGCCGACAACGACCTGCAGCGGATGGCGCTGGAGCGCTTGAAGATCCGCACCGAGGCGCTGCGCGACGGGCTCGGCCAGCTCTCGGCGCAATTGGTCAGCCGCACCGACCTGTTGCGCAATTCGATCGACGCCAGCCAGGCCGCGACCATCGGGGCGATCGACGGGCTGTCGGTGAAGATGCGGCAGCGCGAGCAGAAGGCGCAGGAGACCTTCGACCGCACCTTGCGCGACATTTCCCGCGAGGTGCTGTGGATCGCGGTGATCTTTCTCGGCATCATCATCGTCGCCGGTGTGGTGATCGCGCTCAGCATCCGGCGGCCGCTGCAGCAGCTGATGAGGGCGATGCAGGCGATCGCTTCCGGCGACTACGATCGCCGCGTCGCCGGCACCTCGGCCCGCGACGAGGTCGGCGCGATGGCGCGGGCGGTGGAAGTGTTCCGCGAAAACGCCATCGACAAGCGCAAGGCCGAGGACGAGCTGCGCGCCTCCAAGGAAAAGGCCGAAGGCGCGCTGCTCGAGCTCAACGCCGCGCAGCGCAACCTGATCGACGCCGAACGGCTGGCGGCGCTCGGCGGGCTGGTCGCCGGCGTCGCCCATGAGGTCAACAATCCGATCGGCATCAGCCTCACGGTGGCGTCGTCCTTCGTCCGCAAGGCCGGGCAGTTCGAGGCCGAGCTGCACTCCGCCACGCCGCTGCGCCGCTCGCAGCTCGACGAATTCGTCCGCACCTCGAAAGACGCCGCCCAGCAGCTGATGGCCAATCTGCAGCGCGCCGCCGAACTGATCCAGTCTTTCAAGCAGGTGGCGGTCGACCGCTCGCACGCCGAGCGGCGGCAGTTCAACCTCAACGAAGCCACCAACCAGATCGTCGCCAGCCTGCGGCCGGTCTTGAAGCGGGCGCCGATCACGCTGTCGCTGGACGTCCCGGAGGGGCTGCTGATCGACGGCTACCCGGGCTCCTACGGCCAGATCCTCACCAACCTGTTCCTCAATGCCGTCAACCACGCCTTCCCCGCCGGCTGCGCCGGCGGCATTTCGATTTCGGCGCGACCGCGCGGCGTCGACGACATCGAGATCATCTTTGCCGACACCGGGATCGGGATGACGCCGGAGGTGCAGCGCCAGGCGTTCGATCCGTTCTTCACCACGCGGCGCAACGAAGGCGGCACCGGGCTCGGGCTGCACATCGTCTACAATCTCGTCACCCAGCAGCTCGGCGGCCGCATGATGCTGGAATCCAGGCCGGGACAAGGCACCATTTTTCGCATTATCATGCCGCGCGCCGCGACCGGCGGCGCCGTTCACGCCGAGACTGACAGCGACGGGACCCCGCCATGGCCGAGCAGGACGATGTCCTCCAACTGATCGACGATTCCGGCTTCGCGCCGGAGCCATCGAGCGCCAAGAAATGGAAAGTCGCGGTGATCGACGACGATCACGCGGTGCATGACGGCACCCGCTTCGCGCTCAGCGACTATTGCCTGAACGGCCAGACCCTGGAGATCCTGTCGGCCTATTCGGCGGCGGAGGGCCGGGTGCTGATGCGCGAGCACCCCGACATCGCCGCGGTGCTGCTCGACGTCATCATGGAAACCGACGCCGCCGGGCTCGATCTCGTCGAATACATCCGCAACGACATCAAGAACGAGACCGTGCGCATCATCCTGCGCACCGGTCAGCCCGGCCAGGCGCCGGAGCGCCGGGTGATCGTCGATTACGACATCAACGACTACAAGGCCAAGACCGAACTGACCGCCGACAAGCTGTTCACCTCGCTGACCGCGGCGCTGCGCAGCTACCAGCAGCTCGAGCGCATGGTGCAGACCAGGCGGGGGCTGGAGATCATCATCGACGCCGCCTCGACGCTGTACGATTTCAAATCCATGCAGCGGCTGGCCGAAGGCGTGCTGACCCAGATCGCCTCATTGCTCAACGTCGATTGCGCCGGCATCCTGGTACTGCGCGACGGCGGTCAGGTCTGCGACGATTTCGCGGTGCTGGCCGGGTCCGGCTGCTACCGCCGCTTCATCGGCAGCTGCGGCCCCGGCGCGTTGGATAACGACGTCCGGCAGATGGTCGAGGCCGCGTTCCGGCGCCGCAAGCACGAATTCGACGACCAGCGCACCGTGCTCTACGTCCGCACCGGCTCAGGCCGCGAGGTGGTGGTGCTGTTGCAGGCCGAGCGCGAATTGTCCGACACCGACCGCTCGCTGGTGGAGATCTTCGGCAGCCGGCTGTCGATCGCGTTCGACAACGTCATCCTCTACCAGCAGCTCAACCAGGCCAACGCCCAGCTCGAGGACCGCGTGGCGCAGCGGACCCGGGCGCTGTCGCAGGCCAACCGCCGGCTGTCGTCGCAATGGATGCGGCTGCAGCGCGCCAACGGCTTCAAGAACGAAATCCTCGGCACCGTGGCGCACGACCTGAAGAACCCGCTCGGCGTGATCCTCGGCCGCACCGAAATGCTGACCGAACTGATCGGCGCCGACGCCGCGAAGGAGAGTGTCTGCGCGCAGGTCGACCATATCCGCGACGCCACCCGCCGGCTGACCGCGATGGTCGATCACCTGATTTCCGACGCGATGGCCGATGCCTTCGACATCACCATCCGGCGCGAACCGGTCGACATCTCGGCGCTGGTCACCGAGGTCGCCGAGGCCAATCGGCCGTTGGCGCTGAACAAGCAACAGGAGATCACGGTCTCAGCGCCGCAGGACCAGGTCACGGTGTGCGATTCCGACCGCATCAGGGAGGCGATCGACAACCTGGTCAGCAACGCCATTAAATACAGCCCGGTCGGCGGCAAGATCGCGCTGATCGTCGATCGCAGCGGCGACAACACCGTGATTCGGGTCACCGACCAGGGCGCCGGGCTGTCGCCGGAGGATCTCGGCCGGCTGTTCGGCCGCTTCCAACGGCTGTCCGCCAAGCCCACCGCCGGCGAAAGTTCGACCGGGCTCGGGCTGTCGATCGTCAAGAAGATCATCGACATGCACGGCGGTAACGTCAGCGCCGAGAGCGCGGGGCCAGGCGAGGGTGCGAGCTTCACCATTACGCTTCCGGCGGCGGCGGCCAGCGCATGAGCCAGAACCCCAACATCATCGTCGTCGACGACGAGGCGCCGGCCCGCGAAATGGTCGGCGATTATCTGAAGATGCACGGCTTCACCGTGACGCTGTGCGACGGCGGCGCCAGCCTGCGGGCGGCGATCGAAATCGCGGTGCCCGACCTCGTGGTGCTCGACCTCAACATGCCCGAAGAGGACGGGCTGTCGATCATCCGCGATCTGAAGGCCCGCACCAACGTTCCGGTGATCATGCTGACCGCCACCGCGAGCCCGATCGATCGCGTGGTCGGGCTCGAACTCGGCGCCGACGACTACGTCGCCAAGCCGTGTGAGTTGCGCGAATTGATGGCGCGGATCCGCTCGGTGCTGCGGCGGAGCGCCCCGGCGAAGCCGGCGCCGGCGCCGGTGGCGGCGGCGGTCATGCCGGCCAAGGAGCATCTGGTGCGGTTCGGCACCAAATGGCTCGACCTCGAGGCGCAGGCGCTGCGCGACGACGACGGTAACGAGCACCCGTTGACGGCGTCGGAATTCGGCCTGCTGAAAGTGTTCGCCGCCAATCCCAAGCGGGTGCTGTCGCGGGAACGGTTGCTGGAATTGGCCAATGCCCGCGATGCCGAAGCCTTCGACCGCGCCGTCGACCTGCGGATCATGCGGATCCGCCGCAAGATCGAGGCGGACCCCACCAAACCGGCGGTGATTCGCACCATCCGCGGCGGCGGCTACCTGTTTTCGCCCTCAGGCGAGCGCGCCTGACCGCTGCGCGATCAGGATGATCCGACTGATATTGTTGGATTTCTTGGCCGCAATGTTTCGTGCCGGCTCGGCGCGCGAAACAATTCTGATCGGCCACGAAACCATTTTGGGTTTTTGGCGCAGACGTCCTGAAACGCGTGCTGACTAGTAATTTTCCCAACGAAGCCGCCGCGGCGGTGATCAACGGGAGCCAGTCATGCAGAACGTCATCGCCCTCAACGAAGCCGGCCGCCAAGGCATCGTCGCCGCGCGGGCGACCACCGACGAGATGTTGCTCGAGGCGATCGCGTCCGGCAATCGCTGCGCAATGCACACGCTGTATGCCCGTCATCATCTGCGGGTCTACCGTTTCATTCTGCGGATGGTGCGCGACGCCTCGGTGGCCGAGGACCTGGTCAGCCAGGTGTTTCTCGACGTTTGGCGCACCGCCGGCCAGTTCGAAGGCCGCGCCCTGGTCTCCACCTGGCTGTTGTCGATCGCCCGCTTCAAGGCGCTGACCGCGCTGCGCCAGCGCCAGCACGAAGAGCTCGATCAGGACGACGTGCTGGAGATCGCCGATGGCGCCGAGACGCCCGAGGCGGCGCTGGATCGCAGCCGCACCAACGCCATCCTGCGCGCCTGCGTCGCCAAGCTGTCGCCGGCGCATCGCGAGATCATCACCCTCGTTTACTATCATGAGAAGTCGGTGGAGCAGGCCGGCCTGATCGTCGGCATTCCGCCCAGCACCGTCAAGACACGGATGTTCTATGCCCGCAAGCAGTTGGCCGAATTGTTGAAAAGCCAAGGGATCGAAAATCTCGCGGCGTGAGCCCGGCGCGGCGCGCGCCGTGCCGGGCTGCCCGAGCAATCGTCGCGAGAACTAACCCCGACCAAACAATTGCAACGATCGGCGACATCCCCGGGAAACGCCTCGCTGCTACACCGATCGCCACCACCGCCAAGCAGAGGAGCCGACCATGTTGAAGCCGAATCTCCGCTTTCTCATCATTCCGCTCGGCGCGATCTGCACGCTGGCCTCGCTGTCCAGCCAGAACGCCCCGCAACGCGCGCCGCGCGACGGCGGCGCCATGACGGTGCGCCAAGTGGTGGATTGCTCCGCCACCAGTCCCGCCGAGGTCTGCGTGATCTCCCATGACGGCGTCACCGCCGCCCGCTGATTGTGTTTTTTGACGCGGCAGATCATTTTCTAACGAGCAAGATTTAAGCACCATCGCCATTTCAATCATCGACCTCCAACGACCCGGACGGATGCCCCCCGTCCGGGTCGGCTTGCGTTGGGAGAGCTGCGATGTTGAACGACCCGTTAACCTGATCCGCTCCCGGTGCTGACCCACCCGGCCCCCCAGGGCTGGGTGTCGAAGGCCGGAGCCCTCGATTTTGGCAGCCGGGCGTCGCTTGTAGCCATTTCGACCGCAATTCACGACTCGCCGTCGTCGTGCGCCCGTCAGATACCGAATGCCGATACCCGCGCAGCGCATGGAACCTCCCAAGTTCCCGGCAATTGTGCATTGCACGCGCGACACCACGACCGATGGATCGCCGCATCGGGCGTGATAGAACGCCAGTTGGGAATGACAGGTGCGCTGAATGTTTGAGAATTTCGACGCCGTGGTGCTGGCCAGGGCGCAGTTTGCCTTCACGATGTCCTTCCACATCATCTTCCCGGCGTTCTCGATCGGGCTCGCCAGCTACCTCGCGGTGCTGGAAGCGCTGTGGCTTGCCACCAAGCGCGAGGTCTACATCAACCTGTTCAACTATTGGCTGAAGATCTTCGCCATCGCCTTCGGCATGGGCGTGGTCTCCGGCATCGTGATGTCGTACCAGTTCGGTACCAACTGGTCGGTTTTCTCCGACAAGACCGGCCCGGTGCTGGGGCCGTTGATGGCCTATGAGGTGTTGACCGCGTTCTTCCTCGAGGCGGGCTTCCTGGGTGTGATGCTGTTCGGGCTGGAGCGGGTCGGCCACAAGCTGCATTTCATCGCCACGCTGATGGTGGCGATCGGCACGCTGATCTCGGCGTTCTGGATTCTGTCGGCAAATTCCTGGATGCAGACCCCGGCCGGCTACGCCATCAACGCCGACGGCCAGTTCGTCGCCACCGACTGGTTGAAGCTGATCTTCAATCCGTCGTTTCCCTATCGCCTCGTGCATATGGTGCTGGCGGCCTACCTCACCACCGCATTGGTGGTCGGCGCGGTCGGCGCGTTTCATCTGATGCGGGATTCCCACAAGTCCGGCCCCCGCGTGATGTTCTCGATGGCGATGTGGATGGCGACCATCGTGGCGCCGCTGCAGATCGTTGCCGGCGACCAGCACGGCATCAATACCCTGGAGCACCAACCGGCCAAGGTGATGGCGATGGAAGGCCATTACCAGAGCCATCCCGACGGCGCGCCGCTGATCCTGTTCGGGCTGCCGGACCAGGATGCGGCGGTGGTGCGCTACGCGCTGCAGATCCCGAAGCTGTCGTCGCTGATCCTGAAGCACGCGCTCGATGCGCCGTTGGCCGGGCTCGACACCGTGCCGCGGCAGGACTGGCCGCCGGTGCCGGTGACGTTCTGGTCGTTCCGGATCATGGTCGGGATCGGCTTCCTGATGCTGGGGCTCGGCTTGTTCAGCCTGTGGAGCCGCTTCCGCGGCACGCTGTTCAGCTCGCCGCTGCTGCACGGCTATGCGCTGGTGATGGGGCCGGCCGGGTTCATCGCGGTGCTGGCGGGCTGGGTCACCACCGAGACCGGGCGGCAGCCGTTCACCGTGTTCGGGGTGCTGCGTACCACCGAGTCGGTGTCGCCACTGGCGGCGCCGGCGGTCGGCTCGTCGCTGATCGCCTTCATCCTGGTGTATTTCGCGGTGTTCATCGCCGGCACCGTCTACATCCTGCGGCTGATGAAACAACCGCCGCATCACGGCGAACAGGGGCCGCGCGGCGACACCCCGGAGCGCGCCGCCGGCATTACGCCGGCGCCGGCGGCGATCGCCAGCCGGAGGTTCAACTGATGGGTCTCGGGGTCGACGTCGATCTGGCCACGGTGTGGGCCTTCATCATCGCCTTCGCGGTGTTCGTCTATGTGGTGATGGACGGCTTCGATCTCGGGCTCGGCATGCTGTTTCCGCTGTTTCCGAAAAAGGCCGACCGCGACGTGATGATGAACTCCGTGGCGCCGGTCTGGGACGGCAACGAGACCTGGCTGGTGCTCGGCGGCGGCGGGCTGTTCGCGGCGTTTCCGTTGGCCTATGCGGTGCTGATGCCGGCGCTCTACACGCCGATGATCATCATGCTGCTCGGGCTGGTGTTTCGCGGCGTGGCGTTCGAATTCCGCTGGCGCACCCAGCGCGAACGCAACCGCTGGGACATCGCCTTTGCGGGCGGCTCGCTGTTGGCGACGATGGCGCAGGGCGTGGCGCTCGGCGCCATCCTGCAGGGCGTCCAGGTCGAAGGCCGCGCCTATGCGGGCGGCTGGTGGGACTGGCTGACGCCGTTTTCGATCCTGACCGGGCTGGCGCTGGTCACCGGCTACAGCCTGCTCGGCGCCACCTGGCTGGTGATGAAGACTGAGGGCGAACTGCGCGACGAGGCCTATCGGCTGAGCTGGTGGCTGTTGATGGCGATGCTGATCGCGATCGGCGCGGTCTCGATCGCCACCCCGTTCCTGAATTTCGAATATGCCCAGCGCTGGTTCGCCTGGCCGAACGTGCTAGTCACCGCGCCGGTGCCGATCGCGGTCGCCGGCGTCACCGTGCTGCTGCTGCGCGCGCTGGCGAAGCGGCAGGACTACCGGCCGTTCTTCCTGTCGCTGACGCTGTTCGCGCTGGCCTATGCCGGGCTCGGCATTTCGATGTGGCCCTATATCGTACCGCGCAGCATCACCATCTGGCAGGCCGCGGCGCCGGAGAACAGCCAGATCTTCATGCTGGTCGGGGTCGCCATATTGGTGCCGATCATCCTGATCTACACCGCCTGGGCCTATTGGGTGTTTCGCGGCAAGGTCAATTCCGAAAGCGGCTATCATTGAGCGCGCCGCCGCCCGAGACACCACGGCCGCTGACCAAGCGGCTGTTATGGTTCGTGGCGCTGTGGGCCGCCGGCGTCGGCGCGGTGGGGCTGGTGTCGTTCATCCTGCGGCTGTGGATCGCGCCGCATTAAAGCCGATGAACCCCGTGCCCCGGACGTCCAACGCCGCGTCAGCGGCGTGGACGAGCCGGGGCCGTTACGGAACGCGGCACCTGCAACGGTCCCGGCTCTGCGGCGCGCTGGCGCGCGCCTTGTCCGGGACACGCGGCAACGAATGCCGCCGGCGGCGAGGCCGACGACCCGCGCAAAATCCTCACGAACCGCGCGGCACCGCTCGCCGTTGGCCCCAGGTCGCGAACGCCAGCACCGCCAGCGCCAGCAGCACCGGCGGAAACACCACCCAGTTGATGGTCGACCAGCCGTACAGCGCCAGCACGCCGCCGGAGGCGAACGAGCCCAGCGCCATCACCCCGAACACCAGGAAATCGTTCAACGCCTGCACCTTGTTGCGCTCCGCCGGCAGGTGGGTTTCCAGCACCAGCGCCGAGGCGCCGACGAAGCCGAAATTCCAGCCGATGCCGAGCGCGATCAGCCCGGCCCAGAAATGCAGCGCGGTGACGCCGGACAGGTCGATGCAGGCGGCGAGCGCTTCCAGCACGAGCCCGAGCGCCGCGGTGCGCGCGGCGCCGAACCGGGCGATCATCGGCCCGGCCAGCAGACTCGCGCCATACATCGCCACCATGTGCCACTGAATCCCGGTGTTGGAATCGCTGATCGACAAGCCGCACATCTGCATCGCCAGCGGCGCCGAAGTCATCACCAGGTTCATCATCGCGTAGGACACCACGCCGCACACCACCGCGATGACGAAGCGCGGCTGCCGGGCGATCTGCCACAGCGGCCGGCCGCCGGCGAGTTCGGCGGGCTTTGGCCGCGGCGCGTCGACCCCGGCCAACACCGCCATCGCGATCAGCGCCACCACGGCCTGGGTGGCGAAGCTGAAGGCGAACAGATAGGGTGGCCAGATATCCATGGTCCATTGCACCAGCTGCGGACCGATCACGCCGGCAAAGATGCCGCCGGTCATCACCCAGCCAATCGCGCGCGACCGAAACGCCACGCTGGCGCCGTCGGCGGCGGCGAAGCGATAGGATTGCGCCACCGCGCCGTAGAGCCCGCCGAGGAAGGTGGCGACGCAAAACAGCGCGAACGAGCCGTGCAGGATGGCGAGGCAGGCCAGCGCTCCGCACAGCGCGCCGCAGCCGCCGCCGAGCAGGAAGGCGACACGGCGGCCGAACGCCCGCGAGATCGCCCCGGTCGGCAGCGTGCCGGCCGCCATGCCGACCACATAGACCGACACCGGCAGTGTGGCGAAGGTGGCGTCGGGCGCCAGCGTGGCGCCGACGATCGCGCCGGTGGCGAAGATCACCGCGGCGTTGGCGCCGGTCAGCGCCTGGGCGATGCCGAGCCGCAACAGGTTCGACCGCGCCCGCGCATCGCCGGCGGCTTCGTCGATCATGATTGCGTCCACCATCGCTGATTCGCCCTGTCGCCCGGTTCTCCCTCCGGCCGCATCGATTGCCGCGCACTATAGGCCCGGTCGTTCTGCAATCAACCGACGCCGGCGTGGGCCGGCTCAGCCACGCGACCACACCAGCAGCAGATTATTCGCCGGCATTTCGATGATGTTGCTCAAGATCAAGCCGTGGGCGCTTCCGAGCGCTTCGAGCTCGGCGAGATCGCGCACGCCCCAGTCGGGGTTGGTGGCGCGCAGGCTGTGGTCGAACGCGGCGTTGCTCGGCGCGGTGTGAGCGCCGTCGCGCTTGAACGGGCCGTATAGGATTAGCCGGCCGTCGGGGCGCAGGTAGCGCGCCGCGCCGGCGAACAGTCCTTCGGCGACGCGCCACGGCGCGATGTGCACCACATTGGCGGAAAACACCGCGAGCAGCGGTCCGGGGCCGCTGCCGTCCTGCAACTGCGGGCACCAGGCGGGATCGGACAGGTCGATCGACAGCGGCTCACGGACATTGGCGAGCCCGGCCTGCGTACGCCAGGCGGCGATGCTGGCGAGATGCGCCGGATTGAAATCGCTCGGCCACCAAATGAGGTTCGGGCTCTGCCGCGCGAAGGCGATGACATGCTGGCCGGTGCCGCTGCCGGCCTCCAGCACCTCGCCGGACTGTTCGCCGAGCAAGGGCGCCAGCGCCTCCCAGATCGGCGCATGGTTGCGGTGAAACGCGGCGGCGTCGAGCCGGCCGTCGCTGTCGCCGCGTGCTTGTTTACCGAATTCGACGGGGATCTCAGGCATCGGACCTTGCTAGCGCAATTCCTTCGGAATGCTGCGTCAAACAACGGTGAAGAGTCATTCCGGGGCGCGAGAGCGCAAGCTCGAGCGAACCCGGAATCTCGCTCTCATGATCAGCCGAGACGCGTCCGCGTCATGGCCGCGCTTGTCGCGGCCATCCACGCCCACAGGGGACGCCTTGGTTGTTCCGTGGATGGCCGGGACAAGCCCGGCCATGACGCTGAGAGGACAACGCGGATCGCAGGCGCCGAGGCCGTAGCAAGCCGCAGCGCAGAGCCGCTTAGTCTCGCTGTCTCAGCGCTCGATGCGGGCCAATTCCGCTACCAACAGATCCAAGGCGTCGGCCAGCATCACCCCGCCGCACACCGTCAGCCGTTCGGGCAGCACGATCCGTTTCGACGGCGGGTAGAACTGCTCCAGCGCCGGATGCAGCAACAGCGCGGTGCCTTCGTCCTCGGCGAAATCGCCGCCGTCGGAAACCAAGAGAATATCCGGCCGGGCGGCGATGATCGCCTCCAGCGAGGCGAAGCCGCCTGAGGCGATGCCGAGATCGGCGGCGGCGTTGATAAGGCCGGTCTCGGCGAACAACAGGCTGATCAGGCTGCCTGCGCCCGACACCCAGCCGCGGCGCCACAGCGGCAGCACCCGGATCGGCCGCTGCGCCGCGGCGCGCGCCCGACCGATCGCGGCGTCGAGCCGTGCGATGGCGGCCGCTGCGCGATCGGGATGGCCGACCAGCTCCGCCATGGCGCGGATCTGTTGCTTGATGGCGCCCAGCGATTGCGGCAGCACGTCGAACTCGACCACGCGCACGCCCTGCTGCCGCAACAGCTCGCGGGTGGCGCGCTTGTCGTATTGCCCGGACACCACCGCGTCGGGCTTCAGCATCAGAATGTCTTCGGCGCCGCCGGACAACAGCCGATAGCGCTGCGCCTCGGCTGCGGCGTAGGACTGCGCCGGATCTCGGGAATACGGGCTCAGTCCGATGATCTGGTTCGGGTCAGCCAGCGTTATCAACAGCTGATCGGTGCAGACATTGGTCGAGGCGATTCGCGGCAAAGGCTGCGCCACGGCCGTCCCGATCGCGCCGAGCAGCGCCAGCGCGGCCAGCATGGCGCGGCGGGTCACGCGGCGTCCCACGGCACGATCACCGCTTCGCTTTGGTGCTGCGCGCGATAGGCGCTGACCCGGAACACCTCGGTCATCACCTGATCGGTGAGCGCCTCCGCCGGGGCGCCCTGCGCCGCCAACCGGCCATCGGCCAGCACCAGCACGCTGTCGGCGAAACGCGCGGCGAGCCCGAGGTCGTGGGTCACCACGATCACCAGCGTGCCGCTGTCGGCGGCGTCGCGCAGATACTGCATGACGTCGAGCTGATAGCGCGGATCGAGCGAGGCGGTCGGCTCGTCGGCGAGCAGCACCGGGGCTTCTACCGCCAGCACCCGCGCCAGCGCCACCCGGCTGCGTTCGCCGCCGGACAATTCGGTGACGCGGCGCTCGGCCAGCGCAATCGTGTCGGTCGCCAGCATCGCGCGGCGCACCGCGGCGTCGTCGGTCGGCGCCAGCCGCGACGGATCGGTGGCGCCGTGCGGATAGCGCCCGAGCGCCACGATGTCGCGCGCCGGCAGCGGCCAGTGCACCACATGGCCCTGCGGCAGATAGGCAAAACGCAAAGCCCGCTCGCGCAGCGACAGCGCCGACAACCGTTCACCGCCGACCGCAATCTCGCCGGTCGACGGCAGCAAGCCTGCCAGCGCGCGGAGCAGCGTGGTCTTGCCGGCGCCGTTCGGCCCGACCAGCGCCACCAGGTGTTTTGGCGCCAACGCCAGCGAGACGTCGCGCAGCACGGCGCGGCCGCCGAGGTCGACGCCGAGCCCGCGGGCTTGCAAGAACGCGGTCTCGTTCATCCGATGCCTCCGCCGAGCGAGCGGCGTTCGCGCACGATCAGATAGAGGAAGAACGGTACACCGATCAGCGAGGTCAGCACCCCGACCTTGATGTCGCTCGAGGACGGAATGATCCGCACCGCGATATCGGCGGCAAGCAGCAAGGCTGCGCCGGTCAGCGCGCTCGGCAGCATCAGCCGCGCCGGATCATGGCCGACCAACGGCCGCATCAGATGCGGCGCCACCAGGCCGATGAAGCCGATGGTGCCGGCGACCGCGACGCCGGCGCCGACGCCGAGCGCCACGCCGACGATCACCAACAGCCGCAACCGGCCGACGTCGACGCCGAGGCTTTGCGCGGTCTCCTCGCCGAGGCTGAGCGCGCGGAAGGCGTGGCGCTGGCTGAGCAGGATCAGCGCGGCGGCGATGATGAACGGCAGCGCCAGCATGACGTGGCGGAAGCTGCGGTCTTCCAGCGAGCCCAGCATCCAGAACGCGATCTCCAGCGCCACATAGGGATTGCTGGCGAGATTCATCACCAGCACGGTGGCGGCACCCGCCAGACTCGAAATCGCCAGCCCGGCGAGAATCAGCAACAGCATGCCGGCGTTGCGGCCGGCCACCGCCAACAGCGCGAATACCGAGATGAAGGAAGCGAGGATCGCCGCCGCCGGCAGCGCGTAGGAGCGCACGTCGGCAAGCCCCAGCGCGATCATCAGCACCGCGCCGAACGCCGCGGCCTGCGGCGCGCCGAACAACGACGGCGAAGCCAACGGATTGCGCAGCAGGCCTTGCAGCGCCGCGCCGGACAGTCCGAGAATGCCGCCGATGGCGAGGCCGAGGATCGCGCGGGGCAGCCGGATCTGCTGCACGATCACCTGCTCGATTTCGCCGCCGCCGCCGAACAGCGCGCCCAACACGGTCAGCGGCGACAGCCGCACCGGCCCGATCCCCAGCGAGGCCAGCATCAGCAAGCCGACGATCAGCAAGAGCGCCAGCGTGACCAAGCCGCGCGGACGCGCCGCCGCGGTCTCCATCGTCGCTGTGTGTTGCGCGCCTTCGGTCACGTCGGGTCCTCGCATTGCGCCGTCGACGATGCTCTTACAGGCCCTGCGATCAGGAACAAGCCGCGCCCGCACATTTCTGCAACGCCGCGGCAGGAACCGCGACGTCGCCGCAATGTCGGATTGACTTGGCAACAAGCCCGCTCCTAGATGATCGCGACGGTTCCCCTCTGGGGGATCAAAAGGGAATGCGGTGCGGGACGGCTCTCGGTTGGAGCAAGCCCAATGCCGCGGCTGCCCCCGCAACTGTAAGCGGTTAGTCTTTCGTCTGATGCCACTGGGAAACTCGGTCCTGGGAAGGCGACGAAAGGTTCCGACCCGCGAGCCAGGAGACCTGCCGTCAATCGTGGTCACACGCGACGATGTCGGCCGGGGGGTGCAGACATTGGCTTCATCGATCCGCGCTGCGGAGGGTGAGGCTTTGGGTCGCTGTGACGTGCCACAGAGTCTGATCCGAGGTTTCCACCCATGTCTTCCCGTTTCCACGCCGCATCGCGGCCGCACCGGCGTTTTCACGCCATGCTGGCGAGTAGCTGTCTGATGCCGATGCTGTCGCTCGCCACGGGAGTTGCCCAGGCGCAACAGCAGTCCACCACGCTGCCGACCATCGTGGTCAGTCCCACCGGCCTCGCGACCCCGGTCGACCAGATCGCCAGCTCGGTGACCGTGATTTCCGCAGCCGACATCGAACGCGACCAGCGGCGCACGGTCGGCGACGCGCTGACCATGGTTCCGGGGTTGAACGTGGTGCGCACCGGCGGCTCGGGCGGTTTGACGTCGGTCTTCATGCGCGGCACCAACTCCAACCACGTCAAGGTGCTGATCGACGGCATCGATGCCGGCGATCCCAGCAAGCCGAGCGGCGCTTATGATTTTGCCAATCTTTTGACGGCGGACATCGAACGCATCGAAGTGCTGCGCGGACCGCAAAGCGGCCTCTACGGCTCCGACGCGATCGGCGGCGTGATTTCGATCACCACCAAGCGCGGGCAGGGGCCGGCCAAGCTGACCGGCATGGTGGAGGGCGGGTCGTTCGGCACGTTCAATCAGACGGCCCGCGCCGCCGGCTCCGACGGCAATTTCGATTACGCCTTCAACGTCGCGCATTATCGCTCGACCGAGGTGGCGGTGACGCCGCTCGATCTGCTCGCGCCGGGCCAGAAGCGAAACAACGACATCTACGACAACCTGAGCTACTCGACCAAGCTCGGCCTCCAGGCCAGCGACGATCTCGCCTTCAACTTCGTCGGCCGCTACACCGATGCGCATAAGGGTTTCACGGGGGACGATTCGTCCCACTGGCCGAACTCGTTTCCCGAAGTGCTGCAGAGCACCACGGCCAGCCGCGATCTGCTGACCCGTAGCGAAGCCGTCTGGTCGCCGCTGGATGGCCGGTTCAAGAGCACGCTCGGCGTCAGCTATTCCAACCTGTGGAATCGCACCAACAATCCCAATCCGGATTATCCGATCAGCTACACGAGCTATGGGGTCGGTCCGGCGACGTTCTACCGCGGCGAGCGGACCAAGGTCGATTGGAACGGCGTGGTCGATGCGGGCTATGGACAAAAGATCGTGCTCGGGGCCGAACGCCAGGACGACAAAATTCACACCGATTCGGTCGGCGGATACGATCTGCTCGGCAATTACCAGCAGAGCATGACGACGGCCAGCACCGGCGACAGCGCCGGCTTCGTCGAATTGCAATCGGCCTTCACCAACAACTTCTTCCTGGTCTCCAACGTCCGCTACGACGACAACGACAGTTTCGGCGGGCACACCACTTGGCGGGTGGCGCCGACGTTCATTCTGCCGCTGACCGAGACCAAGCTGAAGGCGACTTACGGCACCGGCTTCAAGGCGCCGACGCTGATGCAGCTTTACGTCAACACGCCCTATACGATTGCCAATCCGGCGTTGCGGCCGGAGACCAGCAAGGGTTTCGACGTCGGATTCGAGCAGCCGCTGTTCCACAACCGCGTCAGTTTCGGCGCCACCTACTTCAATAACGAGATCGAGAATCTGATTGAGAACTCCGTCGTGTCCGGCCAATGGACCTATGACAACGTCGGCCTCGCCAAGACTTACGGGGTGGAATCCTTCGTCGCGCTGCAGGCGACCGAAACCCTGCGGTTTCGCGCCGATTACACCTACACGCAGACCCGCGACGAAAAAACCGGGCAGCGGCTGCGGCGTCGCCCCGACAATAAGGTGACACTCGCGGCGATCTGGAACCCGATCGAGCGCGCGATGGTCTCGGCCTCGATCGTTCATACCAGTTCGTGGCTCGACTACGACCGGTTCGGCACCGCGCTGCTCGACGCCCCGGCCTTCACCACCGTCAACCTCGCCGCCAATTACACGATCGACCAGCACGTCACGGTGTTCGGTCGCATCGACAATCTGTTCGACAAAACCTACGAGGTGCCGGTGGGCTTCCTGCAGCCCGGCATCGGCGTTTTTGCCGGCGTTCGTTTGACCAATTAGCGTCGGTTGTCGGCGGCCGAGCGGCTTGAACCGCGCGGCGGTCCCACAGCGCGAACATCTCTGGAACCCCGGCCGCCCGACGACGGCCGGGGTTTCGTTGTGGCGAGGCCCGCGACGCTGCGAGTTACCCGCGGGGCGAATCGGCCTCGCAGCGGCCGTTCACGCCGATTTCTGCCGATTCCGGCCCGGTTCCCTGATCGCATCGCGCGCCGCTTCATGTTAGGACACGCGAGCGACGGCTTTGCCGCGCTCCATTCCCCCGGATTTGAGGATATCGATGAACGACGAACCCAAATCTGCCATCGAGTTGAAAGAGATTCGCCAGACCAGGAAGCGCAACCAGGATGCCGAAGGCGTCAAGGCGATGGCCGAGATTGCCGCCGCCGACATCGCCATTCGCAAGCGGACCGCCAATTTACGGGCGATCCGGCTGGCGAAGGAGGCCGCCGACCTTGCCAATCCGCCGGAGGCGAAACCAACCAAAGCGAAGAAGAAGAAATCGACCTGATATGACAAAAGACGATCGCGACCGCGCGGAAGCGCGTTTCAACAAGGCCGCCAAGGTGGCCGACGAGGGCAAGTCGGGCAAGACCGACCGCGATGCCGCGACCAAGGCGGTGATCGACAATATGGCCCGGCTGAAGGCGCTGCGGCTGGCCCGCGAGGCCGCCGAACCGGCGCGCACGGTGGTGGCGAAGAAGACCCGCAGCGCGGCAAAGCCCGGCGCGAAATCCGGCAAGACCTCGTCGGCGAAGACCCCGGCGCTCGGCGAATGGCTGGCCAGTCAGGTCAACGGCGGCCGCCGCACCTGACCGCAGACGGGCAGCGATGAGGTCTTTTGTGCTGGTGGCGTTCCAGATTTCGTCCTGGATTGAAGCAACCAACCCAAATGCCGCCGTCATTCCGGATTGCGAGTTCGAACAACGAGCAAGTCCGGGATCTCGTATCCCAGGGCGGTGAATACTGGATCCCGGGTTCACTCGCAGCTTACGCTGCTCGCGCCCCGGGATGACAGGCTGGACGCTTGAAGCGCGTTGCTCCGGCCCTGCGGCCAGGCATAGCGCGCCAGACTGGCCCGCGGCTCAGACCGGCGCCGGCCACTCGATCATCGAGCGGGTCTTGGTGGCCGCGTCGTAGACTTGGATCTGCAGCATCTGATAGCGGTTCTTCAGCGCCATGCCGGCCTCTTCGGCGGCTTCGACGGTATCGTGATGCGATTTGAAATGGCCGTCGACCACCAGCGAATAGCCCTCGGTCGGCGCCTTGTCGGCACGAATGATTTTCTTGGGCTGCGGCTCGTCGAGTTCAAGTTTCGGCTTCTTCATTGTGACTCCAGTAGATCTTGCGAATCTGTCGCAGGAGGGGCCTTGCTTATCAGCTATCCGGCGGAAAATGCAGGTAAGATCTGCCCAATCCGGGGTGGGATGCACGGCAAGAGAGGTTACATTTGAGGTTCACGGAACGTTGACCAGGCAAAGCCGGTTGTCGCTCCGGGTGAGACAGGACCATTTAATCATGTTTGGACTGATGGCAATCAGGCCGAAGACGGAAAAACCCAAACCGCCGAAGCCTGACACCAAGAAAGTGCCGCCGCGCCCGACCGAGGACGACGATATCTACGGCGCCGGCGACATTTGCGCGCCGGAACCCGACCGCGACGACGAACAGCGCGACCTCTAGACCCTCTTCATCGGCGGCGCTAGCCGATCTCCTCGCCGTCGATCCGGCGCACCGCGCCGGCATCGAGCAGGTGATCGCCCCATCCCTTGGCGGCGAGCGGCCCGGCAAGCGACGGCGCCAGCAGCAGCAACGCCGCGGTCAACGTCAGCGGCACCGCGCTCAGCCAATCCGACCGCACCGGTGTCAGCTCCTCGCGGCTCTCGGCATAGCGACCGCGTCGCCGCAGCAGGTCGCCGCATTCCCGAAATAGATCGCCGCGGCTGCCGCCATCCCGCGCGCAACCGAGCAACGCCTGCATCGCCAGGTGCGTCCGCATCCCGGCCTGGCTTTCGGCGGCCGCGGGCGGATGCTGTCCCAGCGACACCTTGAGCAACAGCTCGAGCAGATCGAGCCCGGCGAGCTTGGCACCCATCGGCTCGACCAGCCGCGGGTTGCAGTCGATATAGCGCGGGGAAGCGTCATCGGACGGCAGGATGTAATCCACCGACAGCGCGCCGTGCCACTCCAACGCCCGCCCGATTCGGGCGAGATCGGCCCAGACGCCGTCGCGACGCACGCTCTGTTTGATCGCGGCGCCGCCGCCGGCGCCCTCGGCGATCCGCCGAGCGGCATGCATCGCCAGCAATTCGCCATGCGCAAACACCGCCTGGGCGTGTTCGATCGCGCCTTCGATGAACTCCTGCAGCAGCACCTCGTCGGCGAAGCCGTCGATCGCGGCGAGCTCGCGCAGCGCGTCCTCGAGCTGATCCGCGTCGCGGACCAGCCAGACGCCGCGGCTGGCGGTGCCGATCGCGGTCTTGATCACGCATGGCGCGCGGGCTTCGGCGCGCACTTGTTCCGCTGAAGTCACCAGGCGTGTCGAGGGTTGCGGCAGCTGCAATTCGTCGAGCAACCGGCTGAAGCCGGCCTTGCTGATCGCGGTGCGATAGGCCTCGAAGCTTGGCAGCGCCAGCGCGGTCAGGCCCTGCAGCCGCGGCGCCACCTTGGCGAACAACAGGCCCTGCTCGTGGATCGGCAGCAGCACGTCGAATTCTTCCTGCGCCAGCAGCCCCTCGATGAAGCGGAGATAACCGGCCGGATCGCGGCCGAGACCGGGACAGCGGTGGTATTTGGCGACGAACCGCGAGAACCGCCCGAGGCAGCGCGGCGACGGATCGCAGATCTCGACGTGATGCCCGGCGAGACCAAGGACGGTGATTGCCTCACGCGCCGAGGTGCTGCCGCCTTCCGACAGCAGTACCCGCAATGGCGGCATCGGAGCACGCGGATCGGCCATGTTGCGATGAGTGCGCGAAACCGCCGCCGCGTTCAAGGCGGCAAAGCGGCGCTGGGCATCGGGAGCGGCGATCTTGCGGAACTGTGCGAGTTGCGATGCCGCGCGCCGAACCCAATATGAAACGGACCATTATTGCAGGAAAGCTCCCGATGACTGCTCGCCCGTCGCGGCCGTGATGCACGGCAAGCCCCCCATCGTCTCGCTGATGCTGAGCGTGCGCGCGCTGGCGAAATCCTATCGCTCCGGGCAAGACCGCGTCAGCGTGCTGCGCGGCGTCGATCTTGATGTCGCGGCCGGCGAGAGCGTGGCGCTGACCGGGGAATCCGGCAGCGGCAAGAGCACGCTGCTGCATCTGATCGCGGGCCTCGACGCCGCCGACGCCGGCGCGGTGCGGTTCGGCGACACGCTGATCTCGCAACTCTCCGACACCGGCCGCGCCGCGTTCCGCCGCGACCGGCTGGGCCTGGTGTTCCAGCAATTCAACCTGATCCCGAGCCTCAGCGTCGCCGACAATCTGGCATTTCAATCGCGCATCGCCGGCCGCCATGACGCGGTGTGGCAGGCCGAACTGGTCGAGCGGCTCGGGCTGGGTAGCCTGCTGAAGCGCTATCCGGAGCAACTCTCCGGCGGCCAGCAGCAGCGCGTCGCGATCGGCCGGGCGTTGGCGGTGAAGCCGCTCTTGCTGCTCGCGGATGAACCGACCGGCAATCTCGACGAGGCCACCGCCGACGAGGTGATGTCGCTTGCGCGCGACCTGGTCAGCCGCACCGGCTGCGGCTTCCTGATGGTGACGCATAGTGCGCGACTCGCCGCCATGCTCGATCGCCAGGTGCATCTGCATGCCGGGCTGATCGCGTGAAACGCGCGCTGTGGGTTCTGGCGGTGCTGCTCAGCCATTGGCGAAGGCATCCGCTGCAGCTCGCCACCCTGCTGGTCGGGCTGATTTCCGCGACCGCGTTGTGGAGCGGTGTGCAGGCGCTGAACCAGCAGGCCCGGGTCAGCTATGATCGCGCCGCCTCCGCGCTCGGCGGCGCCCGCACCGCCACGCTGGTCGGCCGCGACGGCGAGACCCTGGCGCAGCACATCTTCGTCGATCTGCGCCGCGCCGGCTGGCCGGTGTCGCCGCTCGTGGAAGGCCGTATCCAGATCGGCGGCCGATCATTGCGGCTGCTCGGCGTCGAGCCGCTGTCGCTGCCGATCGAGGCCAGCGCCGCGCCGGCGATCGGCACCTCGGGCCTGCAAGGATTCCTATCGCCGCCGGGGCAGGCGCTGATCGCGCCGGACACTTTGGCCGAACTCAAGGCCGCGGCCGGCGACACCCCGCAGACCAATAGCGGCGCGACGCTGCCGCCGTTGACGCCGCAGAATGAACTGGTGCCGGGCCTGCTGGTGGTCGACATCGGCGTGGCGCAGCGTCTCCTCAACATGCCGGACAAGATCTCGCGGCTGCTGCTCGGCCAACGCGATCTCGGCCCGCGCGCGCCGCTGGCGAGCGTCGCCGGCGATACGCTGCGGCTGGTCGAGCCCGATGCCGAGACCGATCTGGAGCGGCTGACCGACAGTTTCCACCTCAACCTCACCGCGTTCGGGCTATTGTCGTTCCTGGTCGGGCTGTTCATCGTCAATTCGGCCATTGGCCTCGCCTTCGAGCAGCGCCGGCCGATGCTGCGCACGCTGCGCGCCTGCGGCGTCTCGGCCTTTCAGCTCAATAGCGTGCTGATCGTCGAATTGGTGGCGCTGGCGCTGCTCGCCGGATTGATCGGTCTGGTGTGCGGTTACTTCATCGCCGCGACGCTGCTGCCCGACGTCGCCGCCAGCCTGCGCGGGCTGTACGGCGCGCAGATTCCCGGCCAATTGAGTTTGCGCCCGCAATGGTGGGCGGCCGGCATTGCGATCAGCGTGATCGGCGCGCTGGGTGCCGCATCCGCCAGCCTGTTGAAAGCGATCCGGCTGCCGGTGTTGGCGGCGGCGCAGCCTTACGCCTGGCAGCAGGCGCAGCAGACCGCGCTCGTCGTGCAGGGCGCGCTGGCGCTCTTGGTATTCGCTGGCGGCCTCGGCTGTTTGCTGCTCGGCGATTCGCTAGTGGCGGGCTTTGCGGTGCTGGCGGCGATCCTGCTCGGCGCGGCCTTGGCGCTGCCGGCGGTGCTGGGATTGGTGCTGCTGATCAGCGAGCGCGCCGCGCGAAAACCGCTGAGTAAATGGTTCTGGGCCGACAGCCGGCTGCAACTCTCCGGGCTGTCGCTGGCGCTGATGGCGCTGCTGCTGGCGCTCGCGGTCAATGTCGGCGTCGGCACCATGGTGCAGAGCTTCAGCAAGACCTTCACCGGCTGGCTCGACGGCAGGCTCGCCGCCGAGGTCTATCTCAACGCCGCGAGCGACGCCCAGGCGGGCGAGATCAAGGCTTGGCTACGGGATCGCCCCGAGGTGCAGGCACTGCTGCCCGGCAGCCGCGCCGAGGCGCAGCTCGGCGGCTGGCCGATCGAACTGATCGGCTTTGCCGACCACGCCACCTATCGCGAGCAATGGCCGCTGCTGGAATCGACCGCCAATGCCTGGGACCTTGTTGCGCGCGGCGAGGCGGCGCTGGTCAGCGAACAGCTCGCGCGGCGGCTCAAGCTCAAGCTCGGCGATCGCGTGCAGGTGCCGACGCCGCAAGGCCCTTGGCCGCTCGACGTGGCGGCGATCTATGCCGACTATGGCAATCCGCGCGGCCAGCTCGGCGTCGCCATCGCGCCTTTGGTGGCGCATTTCCCCGGCATCGCGCAGACGAGATTCGGCCTGCGCGTGACGCCCGCCGCGGTGCCGGCGCTGGTCACGGCATTGCGGGAAAAATTCGCGCTGGATAATCGCAGCCTCGCCGACCAGACCGCGCTGAAGGCGGAATCGCGAAAAATCTTCAACCGCACCTTCGCGGTGACCAACGCGCTGAACGCCTTCACGCTCGGCATCGCAGGCGTGGCGCTGTTGACTAGCCTCCTGACGCTGAGCCAGTCGCGGCTGCCGCAGCTGGCACCGTTATGGGCGATCGGCATTACGCGTCGGAAACTCGCGCTGATCGAACTGATGAAGACGCTGTCGGTGGCGCTGATCACCGCGCTGCTGGCGCTGCCGCTCGGGTTGGTGGTCGCCTGGTGCCTGATCGCGGTGGTGAACGTCAAGGCGTTCGGCTGGCGGCTGCCGTTCCAGGTGTTTCCCGAACAGCTCGTGCAATTGCTCGGTATCGCGATGCTGGCGGCGTTGCTCGCAGCACTGCTGCCGATCCTGAAACTGCTGCGGATGCAGCCGGCAGAACTCGTGAAGGTGTTTGCCGATGAGCGATAGCGTCGGCCTTTCGCGCCGCGGGTTCACAGCCGGCATGGCGCTGCTGGCGCTCGGCGGCAATGCACGCGCGCAAGGCTTTGCCGGGCTCGGCCGCGACGCCGGCGAATTTGCGCCTGTGCTGCCGGGACGCCAACTGAGCTTTCCGCTCGATCATGGCGCGCATGCGGAGTTTCGCATCGAGTGGTGGTACCTCACCGCGAATTTGCAGGACGCAGCAGGCCAAGCCTATGGCGTGCAGTGGACCTTGTTCCGGCAGGCGATGCGGCCGGGCGCGCAGCAGGAGGGCTGGGCCAATCAGCAGATCTGGATGGCGCATGCCGCCCTGACCCGCGCTGATACGCACCGCAGCGCCGAGCGCTTTGCCCGCGGCGGCATCGGCCAGGCCGGCGTCACCGCCACGCCGTTCCGCGCCTGGATCGACAATTGGCAGATGCAAGGCGGGGAGGCGATGGCGCCGGCGACACTGTCGCCGCTCGACCTCACCGCATCGGGCGCGGATTTCAGCTACGCGCTGCGGCTCGCCGCGCCACAGCCCTTGGTGCTGCAGGGCGACAACGGCTACAGCAAGAAATCCGAGCGCGGCCAGGCGTCGTATTACTACAGCCAACCGTATTTTGCAGCGACCGGCAGCATCACGCTCGACGGCAACGCGGTCGAAGTCAACGGCCAAGCGTGGATGGACCGCGAATGGTCGAGCCAGCCGCTGGCCTCCGACCAGACCGGCTGGGACTGGTTCTCGCTGCATCTCGACAGCGGCGACAAGGTGATGCTGTTCCGGCTGCGGCAGAGCGACGGCGCGAATTATTTCGCCGGCAACTGGATCGGCACCGACGGCCAATCGGTGCAGCTTGCGCCCGACGCGATCGCCATTACCCCGACCGGCTTGACGCAGATCGGCAAGCGCCAACTGCCGACCTCGTGGCGGATCGCGATCGCGCCGCGCGGGCTTGCGATCGACACCACGCCGCTGAACGCGCAGAGCTGGATGGGCACCAGCTTTCCCTATTGGGAGGGGCCGATCGCGCTCCGCGGCAGTCACGCCGGCGTCGGTTATCTTGAGATGACGGGCTATTGAGGTCAAACTGTCGGCGGCGTACGCGGCCGCGGAACAATCAGTCGAAACGGCGTCACGAACAAACGTCAGGGAGTACTTGCCATGTTTCACTTCACCGCGATCGTCACCTGTCTGGCCGTGATGTTCTACTTCTACACCTCGGTTCAAGTCAGCCGGGCGCGCGTCACCTATGACGTCAAGGCGCCGGCGACCACCGGGCACCCGGATTTCGAGCGGGTGTTCCGGGTGCAGATGAACACCCTGGAATGGATGCCGATCTTGCTGCCCTCGCTGTGGCTGTTCGCGATCTATCTCAGCGACGGCTTCGCCGCGGCGCTCGGCGTGGTATGGATCGTCGGCCGCATCATCTACATGGTCGGCTACGCCGAGGCGGCCAACAAGCGCGGCGCCGGCTTCGCGGTGCAGACCGTCGCCGCGTTGCTGCTGTGGGCCGGCGCGGTGGTCGGCATCATCTGGCGGGTGTTCGGCTGGTGAGGGCGTCGCGGCGAACTCATCGCCTCGCCGCCGCAGCAAGGATGCGGCCCCGAGTCATGGACTCCTCCGGCCGGCAACCATCCTTCGAGACGCCGGCTTCGCTGCGCTCCGCCGGGTTGCTCAGGATGACGATGCGTGTGTAGCAGCCCTGTGCCGATGCCGGCGAGGTCAGCCGCTCGCAAAAAAAATCCGCGGATAGCAATCCCCGCTTCTGCGCCGTCGCTTAGTATCACCCCGTCCTCGCTCACGAGGGGCGCTTCTCGAGGGCGCTCATGAGGCGGAGCAAGGATGCGGTGTCCTGCGCGCGCGGTTCGCACCCGCAAGCCCGGGACGCCCCGGGTCGCCGTCCGGGCCTACTACGGGGCTCTGCCACTTGCTGGTTGGCTGGACGCGGGACAGGTGAAGGCGGGGGAAAGCCCGCCGGATCGGCGGTGCGGAGTGCATCGCGCCTGTCCCCGGAAGCACGGTCCTGGGGTCGACAAATCCCGCGATGGAGCGCCGCAAGGCGTGCGCGGCTCAGCGCTGCTTGCGAGCAGCGCCGGGCAGCGCCACTCAATCACGGTTGCGCCTTGCGGCGCTCCGTCCCCCTCACCTGGCGAGGGGGAAACTAACAGCTCCCCTCGCGCAAGGCGTTGCGCGAGAACGATGGCGCGTGGGCTGATCGTTATCGGACGTGGCTGTTTGACAATTTGCATGGCGATGGATGGCGCGCGAGGCGCGTCGCCTGAAGCGCTTGACGCAAGCCGCGCGCCGTCATCCTGAAGGCCTGACCGAAAAAGCCATCAATGAATGACGCGCTAACCCCGTCATTGCGAGGAGCAGTTGCGACGAAGCAATCCAGGGCCACGCAGGGGGCCGTTGGATTGCTTCGCTTCTCAGTCGGCGCTGCGCGCCGCCCTCAACTCCCAATGACGACGTTGGGTGGGGCGGGCCCCCTCAAGCAGCCCTTAGAAGGTGCAGTCTCTCAGAATGTCGGACCCGCGAACTAACCAGTTGGTCGTTGCCGGACGCGGCGCCTGCAAAGCGGTGCTACGATGCCGCTTGAGGCGCGATCGCGAGTGATTACTTTGGAATTATTATTATGAAAAAGTAGTCCTGAGTAAAAATTACTCAAAAAGACTTATTTTTGAAATTGAGACGCGCTCGCAACGACCGTACGGTCGGGTGACTTCGATCTCGCCGGGATCCTGCGGGCCGCGTGCCCGCAGGTTTCTCATCCGCCCTCATGCGACAAGAAATCCAATGAGCGTCAACGTCATCTTCGGCTCCGACGGTGGTAACACCAAGGCGGTCGCCTCCCGCATCGCCAAACACATCCAGGGTCGCGCGATCGACATCAAGGCGGCGAACGTCGCCGACTTCGAAAGCCCCAGCCTGCTGATACTCGGATCGCCGACCTACGGCGCCGGCGATCTGCAGACCGATTGGGAGGCGCATCTCGACAAGCTGACCCAGGCCAAGCTCGCCGGCAAGAAGGTGGCGCTGTTCGGCACCGGCGACCAGGTCAGCTACCCGGACTGCTTCGTCGACGCCATGGGCGTGCTCTATGATTTGGTCGTCGAGCAGGGCGCTACCGTGGTCGGCTTCACCGAGACCGCGGGCTACGACTTCACCGGCTCCAAGGCGGAGCGCGACGGCCAGTTCGTCGGCCTGGCGCTCGATCAGGACAGTCAGTCCTCCAAGACCGAGAAGAGGATTACCGAATGGGTCAGTCGATTGATTTGAACGGCGCGGCGCTGAAAATCTTCAACCATCATCTGTACGAGCTGTCGAAAGGGCTGCGGCCGCTGGCGATGATGACGCTGAGCGCCGCCGCCGCGGCGCAGGTGATCGCGCGGCTCGAAGGCATCGGCATCGCCCACCACGTCCACGAGGCCTGTCCTGAGCGGGTCAATGTGGTGTTCGGCAGCCGCCCGGCGGTGAAAGCGGTGCGCCAGTTCATGGTGCGGCCGTTGTGCGAGTTGTCGGCCGAGCACGATTTTATGCTCGGCGTGCTGCTCGGCTACGATCGCGAAATGCAATGCGCGCGCTATCTGTCGCGCGCGGCGGCCGCCGACGCGGAGATCTCGGGCGTGGCGCCGCTCGGGTTTGTTGCGGATCAGTTCGTCGCGCTGCCGGATCAGACCGAGCTTGCGATGTAGCCTCCGCGAAGGATGCCGCCTTCCGCGAAGGCCGATCGGTGTCGTCCCAAGTGCCCCCGGGACGGCACCGATCGGATAGCGCCCTATTTGGTCAGCGGGCAGCCGCTCTCGGCCGCGGTGGGGAACGCCTTGTCGCCGGGCACGGTGGCGAGCAGCTTGTAGTAGTCCCAGGCCCGCTTGGACTCCGACGGCTTCTTGACCTCGAACAGATAGAGGTCGTGGACGAAGCGGCCGTTGGCCAGCACCTTGCCCTTGGCGAAGGCGTCGTCGACCGGCAATTCCTTCAGCTTCTTCGCCACCGCCTCGGTGTCCTTGGAGCCTGCGGCCTTCACCGCCTTCAGATACGACAGCGTCGCCGAATAGGTGCCGGCCTGGATCATGTTCGGCATCCGTCCGGTGCGCTTGAAGAACTTTTCGGCGAACGCCCGCGAGGTGTCGTCGCGGTCCCAATAAAACGCTTCGGTCAACACCAGGCCCTGCGCCGCCTGCAGCCCGAGGCCGTGCACTTCGGCGAGCGTCATCAACAGCCCGGCGAGTTTCTGGCCGCCGGCGACGATGCCGAATTCCGACGCCTGCTTGATCGAATTGGCGGTGTCGAGCCCGGCATTGGCGAGCCCGACGATCTTCGCCTTCGAGCTCTGCGCCTGCAGCAGGAACGAGGAGAAGTCCGACGAGTTCAACGGATGGCGCACCGCGCCCAGCACCTTGCCGCCCTTGGCGAGCACGATCTCGCTGGTGTCTTTTTCCAGCGCGTAGCCGAAGGCGTAGTCCGCGGTGAGGAAGAACCAGGTGTTGCCGCCCGCTTCCACCAGCGCGCCGCCGGTGCCGACCGCGAGCGCGTGGGTATCGAACGCCCAGTGGAAACCGTAAGGCTGGCAGGCATCGCCGGTGATCCGCGAGGTGGCCGCGCCGACCACGATATCGATCTTCTTCTTTTCTCTCGACAGGTCCTGCACCGCCAGCGCCACCGAGGAGGTGGTGAGTTCGGTGATCATGTCGACGCCGTCGACGTCGTACCATTTTCGCGCGATGGAAATGGCGGTGTCCGGCTTGTTCTGGTGATCGGCGGTGACGATCTCGATCTTCTGCCCGAGCACCTCGCCGCCGAAGTCTTCGACCGCCATCCTGGCGGCTTCCAGCGACCATTTGCCGCCGTAATCGGCGTAGACGCCGGACTGATCGTTGAGAATGCCGATCTTGACGGCTTGCGCCGCCGCGCCTTGGGCCGACGTTGCCAGCATCACCACAGATGCCGCGACAATCGACCAATTTCCGAATTTCATTAAAGCCTCCCGATATTTTTGATTATCGGCAGGCTATTTTAGAAATTCGTGGCTGCCCAGCGGATTTTTGCCGCCGCGCTTACACCACATGATCCGGCGCCAGCGCGCAGGCCGAGGCGGGGTCGGTCTCGACCTGCAGGGTGGCGTGGTGAATGGCAAATTCCTGCTTCAGGCGATGCGCGATCTCCATCAGATAGCGATCGCCCGGCGGGCCCGACGGGATCACCAGATGACAGGTCAGCGCCACCTCGGTGGTGCTCATCGGCCAGATGTGCAGGTCGTGCACCTGGGTGACGCCGTCGCAGCGCTCAAGATAAGCGCGGACTGCGGCCGGATCGATGCCGCGCGGCACCGCGGCGAGCGACATCGCCACGCTGTCGCGCAACAATCCCCAAGTGCCCCAGAAGATCGCCGCGCTGATCAACAGGCTGGTGACGGCATCGAGCCAGTTCCAGCCGGTGAGCAGGATCAACAGGCCGGCGATCACCACGCCGGCCGAGACCGCGGCATCCGCCATCATGTGCAGATAGGCGCCGCGGATGTTGAGATCGCCCTTGCGTCCGGAGGCGAACAACCAGGCGGTGACGCCGTTGATCACGATGCCGACGCCGGCCACCACCATGACGGTGATTTCGGCGACCGGTTGCGGATCGAGCAGCCGCAGGATCGCCTCCCAGCCGATCGCGCCGACCGCCACCAACAGGAACGCGGCGTTGAACAGCGCGGCCAGGATCGAGGAGCCGCGCAGCCCATAAGTGTAGCGCTGCGACGGCGGCCGTTTCGAGAGGATCGCGGCGGACCACGCCACCAATAGCCCGAGCACATCGGACAAATTGTGCCCGGCGTCGGCGACCAGCGCCATCGAATTGCTGGCATAGCCAAATGCGGCTTCGCCGATCACGAAGCCGGTGTTGAGGAGAATACCGATGGCAAATGCAGTGCCGAAATCTTTCGGCGCATGGCTGTGGCCGGCGTGATCATGGCCGCCCGCGCCGTGCGCATGGCGGTGATGATCATCATGATCGTGAGCGTGAGCGGGGAGAGTGTGATCGGGGTGAGAATGGCTCATCGGTCCTGCCGTGCGTCATGTCGCAGCGTTGCGACCAAGCCGAGATAAAGACATTCGCGGCGGAATACTATCACGGGCCGCATGTGCGCTGGGACGGCGCCGGGCGCGCCGCCTCGCTGCATTTCACCTCGCGGCAAAACGCTGCTGGTTATGAATCGCGCTTCACAAATCCGGCTGGCATTGGGGGGCGGCGCGCGATAATCCATGCTGCGGCGCAACGTGGCCGGCCGAATCCGCATCGCGCCGACGAAAAGCTGAATCGCCGTTCGCAGATTGTGATTTCGCCGTTGCGCGGATTGTATCCTGTTCGTAAATAGACGCCTGTTTAAAGCGCCCCGGCCGGGGCTATCCGCTTCCCGCAAACCGTAAGCAGCCGATGACCGCCAGGATCGAACGTCCGCTTTCGCCGCACATGCAAGCCTATCGCTGGAGCCTGACGATGGCGTTGTCCATCGTGCACCGGCTCACCGGCATTACGCTTTATTTCGGAACGCTGCTGCTGGCCTGGTGGCTGATCGCCGTGGCGGCGGGGCCCAGCGCCTACGCCAATGTGCAGGCCTTCACCGGTAGTTGGATCGGCCGGCTGATGCTGTTCGGCTATACTTGGTCGTTGATGCATCACATGCTCAGCGGTGTGCGGCATTTCATCTGGGATCTCGGCTACGGCTTCACCGCCGCGGAACGCGAATCGATGACCTGGGCGGCGCTGATCGGCGGCGTGGTGCTCACCGTGCTGCTGTGGATCGTCGCTTTCACGCTCGGAGGCGCACGATGAGCGTCGAGGAATCGCACGGTCCGACGCCGCGCCGCGCCAAGAGCCTGCGGACGCCGCTCGGCAAAGTCCGCAAATTCGGACCCGCCGGATCCGGCACGTCCGATTTCTGGCAGCAACGCATCACCGGGGTGGCGATGACGCTGTTGATCCTGCCGGTGGTGGTGGTGATCATGATGCTGCTCGGCCGCAACCAGGCCGGCGCCGCGCAGATCATCGGCTCGCCCTTGATCGCGCTGACGCTGATCCTGTTCATCATCTCCAGCGCCGTGCACATGAAGATCGGCATGCAGGTGGTGATCGAGGACTATGTGCAGAACGAAAAGCTGAAGCTGGTCACCATCATGGCCAACAATTTCTTCTCGATCGCCGTGGCGCTGGCCGCGATCTTTGCGATTTTCAAACTATCATCCGGAGTGTAACGCATGGCCGCGAACGGCAACGGCGCGCCGGCCATCAACGGCCACGCCTATCCCATTGAAGACCACAGCTACGACGTCGTCGTGGTGGGCGCCGGCGGCGCCGGTCTGCGCGCCGTGGTCGGCTGCAGCGAGGCCGGCTTGCGCACCGCCTGCATCACCAAGGTGTTTCCGACCCGCTCCCACACCGTGGCGGCGCAGGGCGGCATCTCGGCCGCGCTCGGCAATATGCACAAGGACGACTGGCGCTGGCACATGTACGATACCGTCAAGGGATCGGACTGGCTCGGCGACCAGGATTCCATCGAATACATGGTGCGCAACGCGCCGCAGGCGGTCTACGAGCTGGAACATTGGGGCGTGCCGTTCTCGCGCACCGACGACGGCAAGATCTATCAGCGCCCGTTCGGCGGCATGACGCTGGACTACGGCAAGGGCCAGGCGCAGCGCACCTGCGCCGCCGCCGATCGCACCGGCCACGCCATGCTGCACACCATGTACGGCCAGGCGCTGCGGCATTCCGCCGAATTCTACATCGAGTTCTTCGCCATCGATCTGATCATGGACGATCAGGGCGTCTGCCGCGGCGTCATCGCGCTGAAGCTCGACGACGGCACGCTGCATCGCTTCAAGGCGCAGACCACGATTCTCGCCACCGGCGGCTACGGCCGCGCTTACGCGTCCTGCACGTCGGCGCATACTTGCACCGGCGACGGTGGCGCGATGGCGTTGCGCGCCGGGGTGCCGCTGCAGGACATGGAGTTCGTCCAGTTCCACCCGACCGGGATCTACGGCTCGGGCTGCCTGGTCACCGAAGGCGCCCGCGGTGAGGGCGGTTATCTGGTGAATTCCGAAGGCGAGCGCTTCATGGAACGCTACGCGCCCTCCGCCAAGGATCTGGCGTCGCGCGACGTGGTGTCCCGCGCGATGACCATCGAGATCCGCGAAGGCCGCGGCGTCGGCAAGAAGAAAGACCACATCTTCCTGCACCTCGATCATCTCGATCCCAAGGTGCT
This sequence comes from Rhodopseudomonas palustris BisB18, assembly GCF_000013745.1. Classification (GTDB taxonomy): domain Bacteria; phylum Pseudomonadota; class Alphaproteobacteria; order Rhizobiales; family Xanthobacteraceae; genus Rhodopseudomonas_A; species Rhodopseudomonas_A palustris_F. The sequence continues at coordinate 79,776 of NC_007925.1, read as the reverse complement.
GCACGAGCGGCTGCCGGGCATTTCGGAATCGGCGCGGATCTTCGCCGGCGTCGACGTCACCCGCGAGCCGATCCCGATGATTCCGACCGTGCACTACAATATGGGCGGCATCCCGACCAATTATCACGGCGAAGTGGTCACCAAGAAGGACGGCGACGACAACGCCGTGGTGCATGGCCTGATGGCGCTCGGCGAGGCGGCTTGCGTCTCGGTGCACGGCGCCAACCGGCTCGGCTCCAATTCGCTGATCGACCTCGTGGTGTTCGGCCGCGCCGCGGCGCTGCGCTGCGCCGAGAAGCTGACCCCGAACGGCAAGCAGCCGGAACTGCCGGCGGACTCCGCCGAGCAGTCGCTGACCCGGCTCGACCGCTATCGCTACGCCTCGGGCGGCACGCCCACGGCACGCTTGCGCGAAAACATGCAGCACGTGATGCAGAACAATTGCGCGGTGTTCCGCACCGGCGAAGTGCTGCAGGAAGGCAAGGGCCTGATCCACAACGTGCACAGCGGCATCTCCGACATCCACGTCACCGACCGCTCGCTGATCTGGAATTCCGATCTGATCGAGACTTTGGAATTCGACAATCTGATCGTGCAGGCGGTGGTGACGATGGACTCCGCCGCCAACCGCACCGAGAGCCGCGGCGCCCATGCCCGCGAGGATTTCTCGGCGCGCGACGACAAGAACTGGATGAAGCACACGTTGGCGTGGATGGATCACAGTGGCGAGACCACGATCGATTACCGCCCGGTGCACGACTACACCATGACCAACGACGTGCAGTACATCCCGCCGAAGGCGCGGGTGTACTGAGGGCAATGATTGACTACTTCGCACTCGATTTTGCGAAGGCGTTCGCGCTCATACGCGAACTAACGAAGGTTGTTGGGCTTGCTATAGGCATTGGGAAGAAACAAGAGGTGCGTAGGGTGTTGCGCGACCTTCGTAGCATTTACTTCTTTCCGGATCGCACCTTCGCTCTATTAGATCGAATGGCTAAGGGCGAAACCATCAGTCTGACGGATCTTGAACGAGCAGAGATAGGGTTTGCCAACTCCGAAAAGAACGTATTTGAGGCGATGGAAAGCCTAGAAGAGTTCGCTCACAAGAATTCAACGGAAGTCAGCATCGAAGCTTTATCAGGAATGAGGGCAATAATAGGAGGCAAGGGCGGCGCCCGCCTCGGTATTATTGAGTTCTTCATGGAAATTGAAGATCAGATCAGGACCGGAAAGTACGATGCAAATATGGGTGAAATTAGTGTGAGGGCAGAGACCCTCAAAGCATTCATCGTAGAGCTAAATGCTCGGATCGATGATGTGGACCAACACTTACTGAAGCTCGATCAGAAAGATTAACTCATGGTTGAATTCTCGCTTCCGAAAAATTCCAAGGTCACCAGCGGCAAGACCTGGCCGAAGCCCGAGGGCGCGACCGAAACCCGCGAATTCAAGGTGTATCGTTGGAATCCCGAGGACACCAAGAATCCCAGCGTCGACACCTACCACGTCAACACCCACGACTGCGGGCCGATGGTGCTCGACGGCCTGATCTGGATCAAGAACAACATCGATCCGACGCTGACCTTCCGCCGCTCCTGCCGCGAAGGCGTCTGCGGCTCCTGCGCGATGAACATCGACGGCGAGAACACGCTGGCCTGCACCAAGGCGATGGACGACGTGAAGGACAGTGCGGTCAAGATCAATCCGTTGCCGCACCAGCCGGTGGTCAAGGACCTGGTGCCAGATCTGACCAATTTCTACGCGCAATACGCTTCCATCGAGCCGTGGCTGCAGACCATCACGCCGACGCCGCAGAAGGAATGGCGACAGACCCACGAGGATCGCGCCAAGCTCGACGGGCTGTACGAGTGCATCCTGTGCGCCTGCTGCTCGACCTCGTGCCCGAGCTATTGGTGGAATTCCGATCGCTTCCTCGGCCCGGCGGCGCTGTTGCAGGCCACCCGCTGGGTCAAGGACAGCCGCGACGAGGCCACCGGCGAGCGGCTCGACAATCTCGAGGATCCGTTCCGGATCTATCGCTGCCACACCATCATGAATTGCGCCAAGGCCTGCCCGAAGGGATTGAACCCGTCGGAAGCGATCGCCAATCTGAAGTTGAAGCTGGTCGAACGCCAGATCTAAAGGCCGCGGTCGTCGGCCGCGCAATCCGGCGTTTCAGATCGTTCCTTGCGATCCAGGGCTCCGCAAGAAGCCCTGGCTTCGCTGTTCGGCCGGCGCTACGTGCCCTGCTCGACTCGCAGTGACGAAATAACTGCTGGTTGCCCCGGAAAATCTTGTCCTCGAGTTGGTCAAGCGCGGGGAGCGCAACGCGCTCGTTCGCCGCATCGTGGAACATCGCCGCCTCGGCCCCGTTATCGATCGAACCTTTCAAGGGAGATCGCATGATGGCGGCTGAGTCCAATTCCGGTGATGTCAACCACGCCTGGGAGCTGATGGAGAAGATCACCTTTGCGATGCTGGCGACCAAGGACGGCGACAAGATTCGCTCGCGGCCGATGGGCGCCTATGTCGAGCCGCAGAACAATGCGGTCTATTTTCTCACCGACGCACGGCGCCACAAGGACGAGGAGATCGACCGCGATCGTCACGTCAATCTCGCATTCGCCGATACCGGTGGCCAAAAGTATGTGTCGGTGTGCGGCACCGCCGTGGTGTCCAACGATCGCGCCAAGATCCGCGAGCTGTTCACCACCGCCGCCAAGGTGTGGTGGGACAGCGCGGAAGATCCGAATATTCGCGTGCTGAAGGTAACGCCGGAGGAGGCCGAGTATTGGGATTCGCCGGGCACCATCGTCAGCACCGTGAAGATGGCGGTGGCGGCGGTCAGCGGTGGGCGACCCGACCTCGGCGAACATCGAAAGGTTGCGATCTGATGGCCGGCGAACCGCAGGAAGTCCCGGACACGCCTCCGATCGACGTGCCGCCGCCGGAAATTCCGCCGAGCACGCCCGGCACCCCGACCGAGCCGCCGTTCGAATCGCCGCCCGGCAATCCGATGCCGGACGTGCCGCCGCCGATGCGCGATCCCGGCGAACCGGCGCCACCCGAGGAGTTGCCGGGCTACGAGCCGGAGGAATTTCCGACCCGAGGACCGGACGGCCCGACCACGCCGAATCCGGCCACCATGTAGTTGACGCCCGTTCAAACCATGCGCGCCCCGCGTCTGGTCTGAACGCGTGATGAATAGCGCCGCGGAGGGCGTTAGCGCAGCCGAATATATTATGTGGCCGATTGTTGCTGATCGCCACATTGCGGCCCCACCGTTATCAATTGATCCGTCCGTGCTCGGCCGACAGATTCTGTCGCCGCCCAAGTACCTTTGAGGACCTCTCCATCATGATCACACTTCGCGTCGCGTTGCTTGCCACCACCGCCCTGACGCTGGGCCAAATCGCAGCGATGCCGTCGCATGCGCAAACCTCGCCGCAGCAGATGGCGCAGGCGCCCGCCGGCGAGACCGGGCCCGACGGCAAGCCGGTCGTGAAACAGCCACCGAAGGGTCCGCCGCCCGGCGCGCCGCAGCGCCCGGCCGGTCCCGGCGGCGGAGCTGCGCCGCCCCAGGCACCGCCGCCGGCCGCGGCTCCGCCCCGCGCCGAACCGCCGGCGCGAACCGCGCCGCCGCCAGCTGCAACAGCTCCGGCTGCCCCGCCGCCCGCTGCGGCACCGCGTCCGACGCCGCCGGCCGCCGCGCCTCCCGAAGCTCCGCGCCGTCCGACGCCGCCGCCCGCGGCCGCGCCGCAGCGCCCGACTGCTCCGCCCGCTGCGACCGCGCCGCAGCGACCAGCTGCCCCGACCCAACCGGCGCAACCCTCGGCACCGACCGCTGCACCGCCGGCGGCCGTGACGCCGCCGCCGGGTGCTGCTCCGGCGCAACGCTCCGCGCCGGGTGCCGGACCCGCCGAACGACAGGGCTTGGAACGACGCGCCCCCGGCGCAACCGCTCCCGGGGCTCCGGCTCCCGGCGCCGCCGCGCCTGGCGCGCCGGCTGCTGCGCCCACCCCGAGTACGGCACCGTCGCCTGCGCCAACCCCCGCGCCAGGCCCCGGCGGCGGCGCTGCGAGTCCGCCCGCGGCAGCTCCGGCACCGGCTGCCGGCGGCACACCGCCCAATAGCCCCGGCGCGTCGCAGCGTGGCGCCGCATCGCCGGGCGGCGCGGCGGCGGCGCCTCCGCCGCCTCCGACCGTCACCGCGCCGATCCCGCCGGCGCCGCCGCCGCCGCAAGCTTTGGCGCCGATCGCGCCCGGCGCGGCAGCTCCCGGCCCGCGCAACCTGGCCGACTTCCGCAACCAGCGCCGCGAAGTCCAGGAAGGCGGCCGTACGGTGATCACCGAGCCCGGCCGCGTCATCATCCGCGATCCCGGCGGGCAGGCATTCATCCGGCACAACGAGGTCGATCGCTTCCGCTATGGTGCGCGCGATATTCGGGTGCAGCAGGTCGGCGATGAAAGCCGCACCATCGTGGTCCGTCCCGATGGTTCGGAGATCATCACCGTCAACGGCCGCGACGGTCAGTTGCTGCGCCGGATCCGCCGCGACCGCGAGGGCCGCGAGATCATCATCATCGACAACTCGTATCGCGAGCCGCGCGACCGCGGCAGCTTCTACGTCGATCTGCCGCCGCCGGTGCTGCGGATTCCGCGGAACCGCTACATCGTCGATTATGAAGACGCTTCGCCGGAGCTGATCTACGAGACGCTGGAAGCGCCGCCGGTGGAGCGGATCGAGCGACGCTATTCGCTCGACGAAATCCGCTACAGCGCCGGCGTCCGGCAGCGGATGCCGAGCATCGATCTCGACACCATCACCTTCGAACTGGGCTCGTGGGAGATTCCGCCCGACCAGGCCGCGAAGCTGCAGGCGATCGCCGACGGCTTGAACAAGTCGATCGCACGCAACCCGCGCGAGGTGTTCCTGATCGAGGGCCATACCGACGCCGTCGGCAACGACACCGACAATCTGTCGCTGTCGGATCGCCGCGCCGAGGCCGCCGCGCAACTGCTCACTCAGCAGTTCGGGGTGCCGGCGGAAAACCTGACGTCGCAGGGCTATGGCGAGCAGTATCTGAAGGTGCCGACGCAGGCGCCGGAACGTCAGAACCGCCGGGTCACCGTGCGCCGCATCACGCCGCTGCTCAACGGCGGCACCGCGTCGCTGCCGCCGCCGCCGCCCGGCGTCGCCCCGCCGCGCTGATCGCGCCACCCACAACGACAAAGCCCCGGATCGCTTCCGGGGCTTTTTCTTGCGCGCGCTTCGTCGACGCAAGGCTGCTTTGCTAAACGCAGCCGCGCTCGCGCAGAGAGGCGATGATGCGGTCGCAGCCGGCTTCGGCGAGGGTGGCGGCGTCGATCACGAGGTCGGCGCGCTTCGGCAGCTCGGCCGCCCGGGTCCGGCGCGCCAGCGGCTTCGGATCGCGCCGCGCGGTTTCCTGCACCGGCGCGGCGACGTCGATCTCGATGAATTCGCCGGCCGAGAACAGCGCCCGCGCCAGCGCCGTTCCGGATGGCGGCGGCGCGATTGGCTTGACCAGCGCGATCAGTCCGGCATCGACGAACAGTTTGGCGATCTCGGCGAGGCGGCGGCTGCCCTCGATCCGCGCCGCGTCGCCGACGCCGAGATCGCGGTTGAGGCCGTGGCGCAGCGCGTCGCCGTCGAGCAGGATGCAGTGCCGACCGAATTCGTTCAGTCGCTTGTCAAGCAGATGAGCAAGGATGGATGTGGTGCCGCCGCTGCGCCCGGTCAGCCACAGCACGCAGGGCCGCGGCTTGCTTTGCGCCCGCACGGCGGTGCCGGCATCTTGCGCCGGCCAGTTGTTGTTGGCGGCACGGCGCGACGCGCCGTCGATGATGCCGGCCGCCGCGGTCTTGTGACTGAGCGGATCGATCAGGATGAAGCTGCCGAGTTCGCGGTCGTCGCGATAGGTCTCGCAGACCAGCGGCCGCTCCAGGCAGAGCTCGACCGCGCCGATCTCGTTGGCGTTCAGCGTGGTCGCGGCCTGCTGCGCCATGCTGTCGATCGCGACGCGATGCTTCAGCGCGGAGATCACCGCGCCGACGCAGGACCTCGCGCTCTTCAACAGATAGCGGCGGCCGGGCACCAGCGCGGCGTCGTCGAACCACACCAGGCGCGCGGCGAGCTGGTCGCAGACCATCGCCGCAGCGCCCGAACTCACCACGTCGCCACGGCTGATGTCGATCTCGTCGGCGAGCAGCAGCGTCACCGATTGCCCGGCCACCGCGACGTCGCGCTCGCCGGCCGGCGTCACAATCCGCGCGATATGGCTGCTGCGGTCCGAGGGCTGCACCATGATCGCGTCGCCGCGCGCAACGCGGCCCGAGGCGATGCGGCCGCTGAAGCCGCGGAACTCGGCGTTCGGCCGGTTGACCCATTGCACCGGCATGCGGAACGGACGTTCGCGGATCTCGCCGCCGACCTCCACCGCTTCGAGATGCTCCATGATGGTCGGGCCGCTGTACCAGGGCATCCGCGCGCTCGGCGTGAAGATGTTGTCGCCGTCCGGCGCCACCACCGGCACGTAGCAGACGTTGGTGATGCCGAGTTCGGCGGCGAGCGCGCGATAGGCGTGGGTGATGGCGATGAAGCGCGCGGCGTCGAAGCCGACCAGGTCCATCTTGTTGATCGCCAGCACGACGTGGCGGATGCCGAACAGTCCGACGATGTGGCTGTGCCGGCGGGTCTGATCGATCACGCCCTTGCGGGCGTCGATCAGCACCACGGCGAGGTCGGCGGTGGAGGCGCCGGTCGCCATATTGCGGGTGTATTGCACGTGCCCCGGGGTGTCGGCGACCACGAAGCGGCGCTGCGGCGTGGCGAAGAAGCGATAAGCGACGTCGATGGTGATGCCTTGCTCGCGCTCGGCCTGCAGGCCGTCTACCAGCAGCGCGAAATCGAGATCCTGGCCGGCGGTGCCGGCGCTCTTGCTCTCGGCGTGCAGCGCGCTGAGCTGGTCGTCGAGCAGCAGCTTGGAATCATACAGCAGCCGGCCGACCAGCGTGCTCTTGCCGTCGTCGACGCTGCCGCAGGTGATGAAGCGCAGCGTCGGCCGATCGACGGGATGTTTTAGCGGCGCGGCGAGCTCGGTGTCGTGGGCGTGGTCGAGGCACAGCATCAGAAGTAACCCTCCGCCTTCTTGCGCTCCATCGAGCCGGTGCTGTCGCGGTCGATCACGCGGCCCTGCCGCTCCGAGCTGCGCGACGCCAGCATCTCGTCGACGATCTGTTCCAGCGTGGTGGCGGTGGACGGCATCGCGCCGGTCAACGGGTAGCAGCCCAGCGTGCGAAACCGCACCGAGCGCAGCTGCGGCACTTCGCCGGGGCGCAACGGCATCCGCGCGTCGTCGACCATGATCAGCGCGCCGTCGCGTTCCACCACCGGGCGCAGCGCCGCGAAGTACAACGGCACGATCGGGATCTGCTCGACCAGGATGTAGTCCCAGACATCGCGCTCGGTCCAGTTCGACAGCGGAAACACCCGCATGCTTTCGCCGGGCGCAAGCAGCGTGTTGTACAGGCTCCACAGCTCGGGGCGCTGGTTCTTCGGATCCCAGCGATGCGCGGCGCTGCGATGCGAGAAGATCCGCTCCTTGGCGCGGGATTTTTCCTCGTCGCGCCGGGCGCCGCCGATCGCGGCGTCGAAGCCGTGCGCCTCCAGTGCCTGGCGCAGACCTTGGGTCTTCATGACGTCGGTGTGCAGCGCCGAGCCGTGGCTGAACGGGCCGATGCCCTGCGCGACGCCGTCCGGATTGATGTGCACGATCAGATCGAGCCCGAGTTCGCGCATCCTTTGATCGCGGAATTCGATCATCTCGCGAAACTTCCAGGTGGTGTCGACATGCAGCAAGGGAAACGGCGGCTTGCCCGGCGCGAACGCCTTCATCGCCAGATGCAGCAGCACCGAAGAATCCTTGCCGATCGAATACAGCATCACCGGCTTGGCGAATTCCGCCGCCACTTCGCGCAGGATGTGGATGCTCTCGGATTCCAGCCGCTGCAGATGCGCCGAAGGCTCCGCGCGCGCCCAATCGCCGCGCAGATCGGCGAGCGTGGGCGCCAGCGGCGCCCGGCCGGCGTCCAACTCATCGAGGATGTCGGTCATGCGGGTTCGTGGGTCACGGTGTGGCTGAACAGCCGCGCCGCGGTCGCGGCGTCGAGGCCGAGGTCGCGGATGCAGGCTTCCACCGAGCCGCGGTAGACCTCGTTGACGCCACAGCGCTCCAGCATGTCGCGCTGGTAGGCGCTCAGTGTCTCGGTGTCGCGCGGATGATAGCGATAGGCGGTGTCGGCGCCGTGCAGGCCGGCGACGTCGTAGATCGACGGCTCGTCGCCGAAGGTGATGCGCGAGGAGTCGGAGCGCAATTTCCCGGTGTTGCGCCAGTCGGTGACGGCGGTTTCGCTGAAACGGCCGGCGAGGCCGAGCCGATCGAACAGCGTGCGGACCGATCGTACGGCCTCCTTGCTGGCCTCATAGACGTAGTGGATCACCGGCACGCCCTGCTGCCTGGCGTAGCTTTCGATCCTGGTCGCGTTCAGCGCGGCGACGACGTAGTTCTGCAGCAGCATGGCGTCCGGCACGCAGCCCGCCAGCTTGTCGAGCGACGACGCTAGCGAACTTTTCGGCTCGCGGTCGAGCATGATCAGCTGCAGCCGGTGCGGCGGATAGCCGGCTTCGATCAGCAGCCGCAGCGGGTTGAACAGGCTTTCGGCGACCACATAGGGCCCGGCGGTCTCCTTGCTGAAGATCTGCGGCTGGTCGGCGGCGCGCGGAATGATCCACGGCGCCGGCTGCTGGCCGACGAACAGGTGGCGCAGCATCATCTTCAGCGGTTGGTAATAGGACGGCATGCCGGTGACGCCGAACAGATTGGTCAGCGCGGTCGATCCGACCCGGCACTTGCCCCAGGCCAGATAGTGCATCGGAAAGTCGGTGGCCGCGCGGCCGGCAAAGCCTGCGGCGAGGCAGTCCGTCATCTCGCGCATCAGCACGTCGAGCGTGACGCGGCGGGTCTGGTATTTGCCGTCGGGCTCCAGCAACAGGGTCTCGAGCGACGGATCTTGACGGCGTACACGATCGGCAAGCAGCTGCAGCCGATCGTGCGGCGTGACGGGAGGGGCCATGGGGATGCTCTTTTCCGCAAAGTGTGACGGATGCGAGTTGCGAGGCGCCGGCCGCTGCAAGTCGACGGCCGGCGCAGGATCAGGCTGCGCGCACCGTGCGCAGGAAGTTGGTCACCTCGGTCTGCAGGCTGCTGCTCTGCCGCGACAGCGACTGCGCCGAGGCCAGCACTTGCGCCGAGGCGGTGCCGGTGGCGCTGGCGCCATGGTTGACCTGGACGATCTTGTCGGCGACTTCGGCGGTGCCCTTGGCGGCTTCGCTGACGTTGCGGGCGATTTCCGCGGTGGCGGCGCCCTGTTCCTCGACGGTGGCGGCGATGGTCGAGGAAATGTCGGCGATCCTCGTGATGGTGGCGCCGATCTCCTTGATGGCGCCGACCGAGTCCTGGGTGGCCGACTGCATCCCGGCGATCTGCGTGCTGATTTCGTCGGTGGCCTTGGCGGTCTGCTCGGCGAGCGCCTTGACCTCGCTCGCCACCACCGCGAAGCCGCGGCCGGATTCCCCGGCGCGTGCGGCTTCGATCGTGGCGTTGAGCGCCAGCAGATTGGTCTGCTCGGCGATCGCGGTGATCAGCTTGACGACGTCGCCGATCCGACCTGCTGCTTTCAGCAATTCGTTGATCCGCAGGTCGGTCTGCTGCGCCTGTTTCACCGCTTCGCCGGCGATGCGGCTGGAGTCGTGCACCTGCCGGCTGATCTCGATGACCGAGGTGCTCATCTCCTCGGTGGCGGAGGCCACCGATTCGACGTTGGCGGAAGCTTCCTCGGAGGCCGAGGCCACCATGCCGGACAATTGCTGGGTCTGTTCGGCGGTGCTGGACAATTTGCCGGCGGCCGCCTCCAATTCACCGGAGGCGGTCGACACCGTGGCGACGATGCCGCCGACCGCGGCCTGGAACTGATCGGCCAGTTGGTTCATGTCGGCCTTGCGCTGCGCGGCGGTCGCCAGTTCGAGGCTCTTCTGCTCGCTCTCCATGCGTTCGATCTGGATCAGATTGTCCTTGAAGGTGCTGGCGGCGCGGGCGTTGTCGCCGACCTCGTCGCCGCGTTCGGTGTAGGGGATCGCCACGGCCTTGTTGCCGCCGGCCAATTCCAACAGCACCTCGCCGATCCGGCGGATCGGGCGGGCGATATTCATCACCGAGAACAGCGCCGAGCCGATCAGCACCAGAACCACCATCACCCCGACAATGCTGCCGACGTTACGGACTTGCTCCAGCAACGCCAGCAATTCTCCCTGGCGCTTGGCGGTGAATTCGTTGGCGACGCCGACCAGCTTGTCGATGCGAACGTCGATCTCGCCGATCACCGGCGCGATCTTGTCCCTGCGCGTGGCGATCGCCTGAACCTCCGCCTTTATCACCGCGTCGGTGGCCGTCTGGTAGCCTTTGGCGTCCGCGATCAGCGCATCGATCGCCGCGACGCTGGCGCGGTTGTCGGTCAAGCTGCGCGCGCGATTCAGCGCCTCGAGCGATTTGGCCTCGTCGCCGGTAACGGTTGCAACCAGCTTGAGGTCGGATAGCGCCACGAATTGCCAGGATGCGGCGCGGGACGATTGCAACAGCGCGTCGGCTTGGCGCAGTGCACCCTCGATGTCGCCCCGATTGTCGAGCGCGGCGAAAGCCCTGGAGGCGATCAGCGTTTCGAGCGACTGGGTCCAAGCGGCGGTGACGGCGGCGCGCCCGGCCATCGCCGCGATCGCCGATTTGCGCGCGGCCGTCAGTTCGCCGATCAGCGCGTCGCTGCGCTCCAGCAGCGGTCTGATCTCCCGGTAGGCGGTCTTGGTCACCTCGCGGGTGGCGCGCTGTTCGGCGGCCTCGATCTCGCGTTTGGCTTCCGTGATGGCATCGCGACCCTTGCGGGCGCTGCCGTCGAGCTGTTCCCCGGTCTGCACGTCGGAGAGATCGCGGATCGCGAGCTGCGCGCGTAGCATCGCAGCGTCGGCCGCCTGGGCGTTCGCCTTGTTGCTGGTGTTGACCAGCACCAGACGGCTGGACGTGGCGATCGAATCATTGCCCAGCCATTCGTTGGTGAGCATCCCGCCGACCAGCAACACGCCGATGCCGGTGGTCAATCCCAGTTTCGTGCCAATACGGAATTTTGCCATCGAGCGCCCCAAAAAGAGTGAGGCTGTACAGGACGGCTTAACGATAAAGAGAAGGTGAAAATTTCACCTGGTACAACTACAGGGAGAGTGTAATTCGTATCGTCTGCAACCCGAGCGCGGATTCGGTTCGCCAGGCGCAAGAAAGAGCCGCGCAAGAAGCGCGGCTCTGACGGTTGCCGAAATGATAGATCTCAGCGCTCGGTCACCACGACCTGGGTGCCGACCGGGACCCGCTGATACAGGTCGCTGATGTCTTCGTTATACATCCGCACGCAACCATACGAGACGAAGCCGCCGATCGAGGCCGGGCGGTTGGTGCCGTGGATGGCGTATTCGCCGCCGGCCAGCGTCATCGCCGCCACGCCCATCGGGTTGGCCGGCGAACCGCCGGGAATCACGTCGGGGATATTGGGATTGTCGCGCTTGACGTCGGCGGGCGGCGCCCAGGCCGGCTCGCGATATTTGCCGTCGATCTTGGTGGCGCCGGCCCATTGCTTGCCGACCTTGCCGACGCCGACCGGGTAACGCACCGCGGTGCGGTCATCGAGAATGAGATAGAGCCGGCGCTCGTGGGTCTTCACCACGATGGTGCCCGGCGAATAGTCGCCGCTATAGGCCACCACATCCGGGCGGGCCTCGGCGCGCGACGAGGCCAACAGGCCAGCACCGACCACGGCCGCAATGGCCAAGCTCGTCCGCAAATTCATCGGTCTCTCCAATCCAATGTCGCCGCAACGCAGCGGGTTGAATGCAATTCCACCCGGCCTCTCGTGGGCCGGCTTCGCCTATCCTGCATTCGGTAGTAACGTCCGGGTTGCGTAACCAAATGATGCGCGCCAGGCGGGCGCGGGTGATTTCCGCAGTCCAAACAAGAAAATCCCGCCGACAAAGTAAATGCCTGGAAAACAACACCCGCCGGGAATCCGACCGGCGGCCCGCGTTGCGCTCACAAATTTTCTTGATGGTGGAGTGACATCGGCCAGGCGCGCGCGCGGTTCGCCCCTGACGCCGATCTGCCTTACGGCTCGCACGCGCGATGCCTTTCAGGCTTTGCCTCGCGGGTATCCACCACCGCGATTGAGAATGTGCCGAGCGGCGCCTCGCCCGTGTCACCCCACCCCAGCCCCCCCAAGCGGAGAGAGGGCAGGCAGCGGCTGTTGCGCGCTATCTTTCCAGTCGCCGATGTTGAACGGAAGCCGTGCCCCCGCCGGCAGCAGAACCCCCTCTCCCGCTTGCGGGGGAAGGGCGCTGCCGATGTTGCAGGGGCATCAAACCATAGAGGCGCCGCCCTACACCGCGGGCTTCGGCAGTCCGTGGATCGCGCAAGCGGCGCGCAGCGTGTTGACCAACAGGCACGCCACCGTCATCAGCCCGACGCCGCCCGGCACCGGCGTGATGGCGCCGGCGACTTCCTTGGCCTCGGCGAAGGCGACGTCGCCGACCAGTTTGTCCTTGCCGCCGTCCGGCGACGGCGTCCGATTGATGCCGACGTCGATCACGGTGGCGCCCGGCTTGATCCAATTGCCGCGCACCATCTCCGGCTTGCCGACCGCGGCGAACACCAGGTCGGCCTGCCGGCACAGCGCCGGCAGATCGCGCGAGCGCGAATGCGCGATCGTCACCGTGGCGTTTTCGTTGAGCAGCAATTGCACCAGCGGCTTGCCGACCAGATTGGAGCGGCCGATCACGATGGCATTCATGCCCTCGAGCGACGCATGCACCTGCTTGGCCATGACGATGCAGCCGAGCGGCGTGCACGGCGTCAGCGCGAACAGCCCGGAGGCGAGCCGGCCGGCATTGACCGGGTTGAGGCCGTCGACATCCTTGGCCGGATCGACCGCCGCGATCACCGCATTGCTGTCCAGCCCCTTCGGCAACGGCAGCTGCACCAGAATGCCGTGCACCGCCGGATCGGCGTTGAGCTGGCCGATCAGCGCCAACAGCTCGGCCTGCGGCACGTCGGCGGGCAGCTTGTGCTCGAACGACGCCATGCCGGCTTCCTTGGTCTGCTTGTGCTTACTGCGGACATAGACCTCGCTCGCCGGGTCGCTGCCGACCAGCACCACCGCAAGCCCCGGGGTTACGCCATGATCGCGCACCACCCGTGCCACCTCGTCGGCGAGTTTGCCGCGCAACTCGGCCGAGATGGTTTTTCCGTCGATGATTCGCGCGGTCATGTCGTCCCCTTCGGTCTCGTCTTCGAATCGCCGCGCTCCGGCAGCGGAAACGCGCGGCCTCTCCGATCGGGAGAGCTGAAAACTCCCCGTGCTATTGCCCAACTCTGAAGCTGAATCAATCCGGCTTTGGCGCGGTCAGCTTGCGCAAGGCCTCGCCGAGTTCGTTCGGATCGCCGTCGACCGCGACCTGTTTCAGCCGCGAGGTGGTCCCCGACAGCACCCGAACGGCGCGTTTCGGCACGCCCAGCGCCTTCGCCAGCAATTCGGTCACCGCACGATTGGCCTCGCCTCCCTCGGCGATGGCGCGGACCCGGACCTTGACCACGGTGCGGCCATTGGCCAGCGTTTCCAGCCCGTCGATGTCGTCGCGGCCGCCGCGCGGCGTCACCCGCAGCGCGACGCTGATGCCCTGGGCGGAATAGCGCCAGGCTTCGGTCACGGCCGCAGCCAAGCTCCGCGATGCGGCGTGAGCGTCACCGGCTCAGAACACGCTGGGATAGATGTAATAGGTGATCACCCGCTGCAGGAACATGATCAGCAGGATGACGATGATCGGCGAGATATCGAGGCCGCCGAGATTGGGCATGATGCCGCGGATCGGCGCCAGCACCGGTTCGGTGATTCGGTAGAGGAATTCCGAGATCGACGACACGAACTGGTTGCGCGTGTTCACCACATTGAACGCGATCAGCCATGACAGGATCGCCGATGCGATCAAAAGCCAGATGTAGAGGTCGAGGACGATCAGGATGATGTCGAGAATGGCGCGCATGGCGGGGGGTGGCTCGCGGGGGTTGGTCGCGGATTCGACTGTTCCGTAAATATCGATTCGGTCCACCGCAAACAAGGGAAGTTCCGAGTTAAAATGCCGGGCGAAACATCGGGTTCAGTCGTTCTTGACTTGGCCCGGGAGGGGACTGTAAATGGCGCCGTCTGCTGACTGCTTCGCTTGTCGAAGCGGTCGCGACGGGGCCATAGCTCAGCTGGGAGAGCGCGTCGTTCGCAATGACGAGGTCGGCGGTTCGATCCCGCCTGGCTCCACCAGCCTTCGCTTGCTTCGCAAGCTTCGGCTCGGCAAGCCACGCGATCTCTCGTGCGAAGCAAGGGAAGGCTGCCGCGGCGTAGCCCGCAGGGCGAAGCCGGGCCGCTCAAGATCTTCAGAAATCCAGCTCAGTCACACCATCCTGCCGCTTCGATAGCTTTGATTCGGCATCGCGCGATGCTCAGGCGCAGCTCGTGAGGCGCTATTCCGCCGCTTGCGCCATCCCGGCGTCGGGCACGATCAGCGGCATCTGCGCCAGCCAGACATTGAGAAATTCGCGCAGCCAGGCGCGTTCGGCGACGTCGTGGACGGCGCGGTCGCTGAAGTGATCGTGGCGCGGGCGGGCACCGGGCAGATCCATGCGGGCGTGGCCGCGCGTGGTCCAGCGATGCATCATCGCGTAGGTGACGTCGGGATGAAACTGGAAGCCGAAGGCATGGCCGGCGCGGAACGCCTCGACCGGGAAATCGCTGCCTTCGGCCAGCAATTCGGCGTCGACCGGCAAATCGAAGCCTTCGCGATGCCAATGATAGACTTGCTCCGGCCAGTCGGCGCAGATCGCGCGGCCGGCTGCGGTGGGGCGGATCGGGTAATAGCCGATCTGCGCGCGGCCTTCGGCGTGCGGCGCCACCCTCGCCCCGAGTTGCACCGCCAGCATCTGGGCGCCGAGGCAGATGCCCAGAAACGGCCGATCTTCCTTCAGCGGCACCGCGATCCAGTCGATCTCGCGGCGGACGAAGTCGTCGGGGTCGTTGGCGCTCATCGGACCGCCGAAAATCACCGCCCCGGCGTGATGCTCCAGCGTCGCCGGCAACGGATCGCCGAATCGCGGACGGCGGACGTCGAGCGGATGGCCGAGCAGCCGCAGCGCGTTGCCGACCCGCCCGGGCGTCGACATTTCCTGATGCAGAATGATCAGCACCGGCCGCAGATCGGCAACGTGCGGCGCAATCGACGCCGGCAAGACCGCGGTCGGGAGCCGCACCAGTTCCCCCGCACCAATGTTAGTCCGTTGAAACGACATCCGTTTTTCTATTCGGCCGGCGACGGGTCATCATACCGCCGTTTGCGAAAATCCGGAGAGAAATTTGTGAGCAGGCCGCCGACCAAAATTGAGGCAAGCAATCCGGCCGCTCCGGCCGCTTAGCGTCGCCGCAGTTGAAATTTCCCGACGCCCGCCAGCACGAAGCCGCGGGGAAACAACCGCAGCAGCAGCGGCACGATCTTGATGCCGAGCCCCGGCAGCACCGCGCGCTTGTTGGCCATCAGCCCCTCGAAGCCCTGGCGGGCGACATCCGCCGCCGAGACATTGAGGATCGCGCTGTCGAAGCCCGGCTCGAATCCGGCATGCTGTTGGAATTCGGTCAGCACCGGACCCGGACACAGCGCGGTGACGCGCACGCCGTGACGGCCGAGTTCGGCGCGCAATGCCTCGGTAAACGACAGCACGAACGCCTTGGAGGCGTAGTACACCGCCATGCCGGGTCCGGGCAGGAATCCGGCGATCGAGGCGACGTTGAGAATGCCGCCGTGATGCTTGATCACGCTGGCGGAAAACCGCAGCGACAAGTCGGTCAGCGCCCGGACATTGAGGTCGATCATGCCGAGCTGGGCGCCGCGATCGAGCTCGGTGGCCTGGCCGAACAATCCATAGCCGGCATTGTTGACCAGGTATTCGACCTCGACGCCGGCCTCAGTGAGCGCCGCCGCGATGGCGTCGCCGGCATCGGGCTGGCGCAAATCACAAGCGATCACCAGCGGCTTGGCGCCGCCGGCCGCGACGATCTCCTCCGCCAGCGTATTCAGCCGCTCCTCCCGGCGCGCGACCAGAGCCACCCGATGATGATGAGACGCAAAGACACGCGCCAGTTCGGTGCCGATACCAGCCGAGGCACCGGTTATCAACGTCACGCGTTCAGTCACGGCAGAACTCTTCGATCGATGAAGTTTTTCGGCGATGCGCTGTGGAGATGACCACAGCCCTCATGCGGGAAGCAAGAGCCGTGCAAGCCGATCGGATGCTCCGAACGGACGAGCCGCGACGTATTAACAATTCTTAATGTCCCGGACCGTAGCCCGCTCGCGTCGCAACGACCGAGTCCCGGCCGCGGGCCGAATTTCGTCGGTCTCCGTCTGCGTCATGAATCGCCCGGCTTGAGATCGTCCCTACGGGCGCGACGTCTGCAGCCGACGTCTGCAGCCTAAGTCTCGGCGACTTGGCCGGCCCCGGAGGCATAAGCGACCGGGCCTTCGGCCACCTGGTTTTTTGCCACCTGGCGCTTCAGGTTGATGCGGTCACGGGCCGAGACCGCCAGCAGATCGGCGGCGCGCCAGACGACGTTCTCCTCGAACTCGGTGACGTTGGCGTCGGCATAGACCAACTCCCACATCATCTCGATGATGCGCAGCCGCCCCTCTTCGTTGACCGTGCGCATGATGACGCTGGTGAAACGGTACAAATCGACCGCGTCGCCCTCCGCCAGGGTGGCCGACTTGATCAGTCGCGCCGTCGTGCCGGGATCGAGCCCGAACCGGGTTTCCAGCAACTCGTGAAGCTTGCGGCGTTCCACGTCGGACGGTTCGCCATCGAGCGAGATCACGTGAATCAACAACGCGGTCGCTGCCAGCCGATAACCCGTATCGTCGAAAGCGAGGTCGTCCTCGGTCTCCGGCGCCACGACGTCGGCGATGAATTGGCGCAGTCGGCTCAGCATGAATTTGACCGGGGTTGGACAACGGATGCGGCAAGGACCGTCGTCTGTGAAAGAAATTCTATGACTGAAACTGCAACGCTGGCAATCCCGCGGTGTTCCGGGCGCCTTCATTACGGTTAAGAAATCTTTGGCGGGCGGGCCAACGCCTGCAATTCCGCCGCCCGCCCGCCCGCGGCGATGACCGCACTCCCGACAGATCAGTCAGTCCGTCGACCGACCGTCAAAAAACCGACAAGCCCAGCTGCTATCACTACGCGAAAAGCGCTCAGTTAGCAGAGCGCTTCGGCAATTTCAAAAAGCTGTTTTCGTCGCCAAGGATCATGATATAAGTAATTGCTTCTTCTCGATGGAATGAGGGGGGCATCTTGGGTGAACTCTACGATTGGCTGATCGATCAGCATCACGGTCTTCGGACCTACAAAGCCCTTTACCAAAAAGCACATCAGCTGGCGCAGAGCGCCCCGCGTCATCGGGCACTCTACAGGATGCTCGCGCTCGTCGTCAGCGACCACATCGACGCATTCGACGAACAACCGGTGCCGACCGCGCTGGCGGAAGCAGCCTTCCATCGGTTGCTCGGCGTCGTCGCAGCGGCCGAGAACTCGCTTCATGCACCGGATTCGGAGCAGATCGTCACGCTGAACCGGATCGCAGAAGAACGCTTATTCTGATCCGCAAATCGTGAACCGAACCGATCGATTGGCGGTTCGGTTGTTGCGAGCCGCGCTATGGGATCTCGTACACCACCACCTGGTCGGCGATGCCGCGCAGCGCCGCCTGCTTCTGGATCGGGGTGATCGCCGCCCGGCGCAGCAACGCCGCCACCGCCGGCGCCGCGATCACCGTGCCGGTGATGTGGATCGCCTGCGAGGTCGCCAGCCCCTGCACCCGCGAAGCGATGTTGACGGTCTGGCCGAAATAGTCTTGCCGCTCGTTCAGCATCACCGCCAGGCACGGCCCTTCATGGATGCCGATCTTGACCACCAGGTCGTTGCTGCCGCGCTCGGCATTGAGCGCGTCCATCGCCGCGCGCATCCGCAGGCCGGCGGCCAGCGCCTGCTCGGGCGCCACGAAGGTCGCCATCACCGCGTCGCCGATGGTCTTCACCACGGCGCCCTTCTCCGACGAAATGATCTCCAACAGCGCGCGGAAATGCGCCCGCACCAAGTCGAAGGCGGCGAGATCGCCGACCCGTTCGTACAGCGCGGTGGAGCCCTTCAGGTCGGTGAACAGGAAGCTCAGCGAGGTGATCTTCAGCCGCTGGTCGATGGTCAAGTTGTCGGCCTTGAACACGTCGCGAAAGGTCTGGTTGCTGAGGATCCGTTTGGCGGTCAGAAACGGTTTGCGTTGCCCGAGCAGGTGATGCAGCGCGTCGGCCGCAATGAACACCGAGGGCAGCACGCGGGTGTCGGTGCGGTTGTCGAGCGACAATTGCAGCGGGCCCGGCCGCAGCGTGACGGTCTTGGTCGGCGCCGGCAGCTTGTGATAGACCAGCGACAGCTGCTGCGCCTCGTCGGTCGGCTCGCCCTGCACGTCGATGAATTGCGCCGCGTGGGTCACCGGTTCGAACACGATGATGAACTCAGGCGGCAGTTGCAGCGTGCGCGTCACGCTGCGGCCGATCGGCAGTTCGACCGCATCCAGCGTCACCTCGCCGGTCAACGAGGCAAATCCCTGCTCATTGAAATCGACGCCGGAGCTCCAAAACATCTGCCGGAAATACTCCCAGATCGGCATCGTGCCGGGATCGTGCGCGGCGATCCGCCTCACCCGCGGCGCCACGGTGAATGCCACCTCGACCTGCTTGTCGACCGAGGCTTCGTAGTCCGAGGCGCACAGCCCGCAATGATACTCGTCCGGCCGTAGCGATTTCAGCGTGTTGTGGGCATCGAGCACGCCGCCGCAGCCCGGACACAGCACGTTCCAGCTCAGATCGAACAAGCCGAGCCGCGAGGCCTGCAGGAATCCGGAGATCACCCGCTCCTCGTCGAGTTCGCGACGCGCGGAAAAATCCAACACGTTGATGCGATTGAGATCGCGGTCGCAGCCTTCGGCCACCAGCCGCTCGATCGCCGCGGCGACCGCGGGATCGGCGGCCTGTTTCAGCGCGGCGAACTGCGCGGAGCTGTCGCTGTGCACCACAGGCTGGTTCGGTGTCGTGCGAATATCCAAGCAAACCTCAGCGGGGCGTCAGGCGAAACATCGGGGAATAATCGGGTTGCGTGGTGACCACGCCGATCGGCATCACCGGCGCGGCGTTGAGGAGTTCGACCCGGAACCGGCCGACGATGCCGGACAGCGCCAGCGTGGCTTCGACCAGCGCGAAATGCGCGCCGATGCAGACCCGCGCGCCGACCCCGAACGGAAGATAAGCGAAACGATCGGGCGGCGGACTGCCCGGCATGAAGCGCGCCGGGATGAACGCACCGGGATCGTGCCACAGCTTCTCGTGGCGATGCAGCAGCCATGGCGCGATCAGCATAACGTCGCCTTTCCTCACCGCACTGCCGGCGACGACGTCCGGCCCTGCGGCGGCCCGCGCGATCAGGAATGCCGGCGGATACAGCCGCATGGTCTCGTCGATCACCGCGCGGGTGAAGGTGAGATGCTCGACCTCGCGCGCATGGTTTTCCGGTTGGCCGCGAACTTCGGCCGCCAGTTGATCCTGGCTGTGCTGATCGAGCGCCAACAGATACAGCGCCCAAAACAGCGCTGTGGCGGTGGTTTCGTGGCCGGCCAGGATCATGGTGGCGACTTGGTCGCCGAGCTGCGGTTCGGAAAACGCCTCGCCGGTTTCCGGATCGCGCGCCGCCCCCATCAGGTCGAACAGATCGCGCGGCGGCGCGCCTTCGGCCTTGCCGGCGGCGCGGCGCTCCGCCATCAGCTGCGCGATGAACGCCGTCCAGCGCCGGCGAAATCCGGCGCGGGCGAAATCCTGCGGTGTCGGAAAGGCCAGCGGCAACAGCAGATCGAGGAAATTCGGCCGCGCCAGCCGGGTGCCGTACTCGATCACGAAGTCGCGCAGCGTGCGGCCGTGCCGCCCCATCGCGAAGGAAAACATCGTGCGGCCGGCGATCTCCAGCGCCATCCGCTGCATCGCCTCGCGCAGATCGATCGGCCGTCCGCGGGCGGCGTCGAACTCGGCGAGCATCTCGTCGATCGCGGAGCGCATATGCGGCACCAGCGTCGCCACCGCGCGCGGCGTGAAGGCCGGCGCCAGGGTGCGGCGCTGATGCTTCCAGGCGCGGCCCTCGGCGAGCAGCAGGCCGTCGCCGAGCATCGGCCGCAACACCCGAATGCCCGCCGCGGTGCGGATGTAGTTCTCGTAATTGTCGACCAGCACTTGGCGGATCGCGTCGGGCGTATTCAGGATGAAACTCGAGCTGCCGAAGAACCGGCCGCGGACCACGTCGTCCTGATAGGCACGATCACCCCAACTGGCGATCACGTTGTTGCGGATCGCCGCAAGCCGGCCGAACGCCGTCATGGTCTCAGGCGCGCGCGGCGGCGCCGGCGGCAGCAGCGGCCGGCGGGTCAACGGCATCTGAGAGGCTTCGGCTATGCTCACAAGGACCTCGCTGGGCAGGAAGCGATCCGGTCGCGCTCGCCATAGCTAGGAACGCCGGGCCGCAGCCGCAACGAAACGCCGCACAGGCGATCCCTCACTGATCAGTGAGGTCGGCGGTCCGGCCGGCCGGGAACCCGGCGCGCCGGCGCTGGGCCGCACAATCTTGACCATCCCGACTTTGCCGGGCGGGGGAACGCTCGCCAAGATCCGGCGCGGGCGCGGCCTACCGACCGTTGTCGGCCAAGGCCTTGGCGCAGGTCTTGCTGAGCTTGGCGCGGTGTTGCTGCAGGCAGGCCAGGATCACCATGTCGCCATCGTTCATCTGGGCGCGGCAGAACCGCTGCACGTCGCGCGCGCAGCCGGGATCCTGACGCTGCCCCTGCCCCTGCTGCGCCTGCGCGCTGCTGGCCAGCAGCAGAGCCGCAATGATGCAAAGAAATCGTGCCATCAATCGACCCATCGGAAATTGAAAAATAAAACTGCCGCGCGAGCCGGCATCGCCGACAATTTTACTGCGCCTCGCTCCGCGCCGCAACGCATTCCGCGCCACCGGATCGGCGATCGCCGGGATCAATCCGGAATGTGGCGAAGACTGGCGGTTGCGGCGCAGGACTGGGGAGGGCCGAGGAAGAGCTGGTGCCGCAAGAGGGATTCGAACCCCCGACCCCGTCATTACGAATGACGTGCTCTACCAGCTGAGCTATTGCGGCACATCAGGCGGTTGGCCTGATCTCAAATCGTCGGACGGCGGCCGGGGACCAAGGATCGACGGCAGCCGAGCGGCGCGAGCCGCCGCTACATAGCCGGAAAGCTCGCCGTGGTCAAAACCATGCGGGCCTGTCCGACGGAATATCAAGGACTAAGATCGGAGCCCCGAAGCGGAGCCGATCAGGCGCCCCTCAATTGTCGCGGCGCGGCCGATAGCCCCGCCAATTGCCGGCCTGGCTGGCAGCCGGATTGGCCTTGTCGTCGAAATCGCCGGTCGCGGCCTCGTCTTCATCGATCCCCGGGTCGTCGGGGGCGCGGACGATCGGGATCACTGGCGCTGCGGCGGAGCGCTGCGGCCGATGGAACAGCGGCGGCGATGATTCGGTGGGGCCGACCACCGGCGCTTCGGCCGCGGGCTTGCTCTCCATCACCACTTCGACCGGGGTGCCGGAGGTCTCCGGCTTGCTCGGTTCGGCTTTGCTGACCTCCGGCGTGGCCGGCTCGGACGTCACGCCCTCGGTGACCTCCTCGGTCGGCGATTCGATCAGCGTCTCGTCGAACAGATCGGATTCCAGCACCACCGCCTTGTTGGTCGGCAGTTCGGCGAGCGGCGTCGTCCATTGGAAGGCGTCGAGCCGGCCGGTCACCGGCGACACCGGCCGCCAGCGGTCGGAGACGCAGCCGTCGGCGGTCCACACCGGGTCGCGCAACGCCCGCACCGCCCGCAGCGTCCAGGCCCGCGCGCTGCGCGAATCCTTGCGCTCGGTGTGCTCGATCTCGGCCATCAGCATGGCGACCCGCTGGGTCGGCGCGTCGACGAACGGCATCAGCGCGCCGCGGGCGCGATTGAAGTCGCCGGCGTCGATCGCCGCGCGGGCCACCGCGACCGCGCCTTCGGTATCGCCGGACGCCTTGGCGGCCAGCGCTTCCACCCGTTGCAGCCGCACCTGCGCGCTATCGCCCGGCTTGATGTGGGCATAGGCCTCGGCCAGATCCGGATGCGGATGCGCCAACCACGCGGTCTCGATGGTCTTCATGGCGCGGCGGATCTGATGCGCCTCGCTGAGATATTTGCTGGCCAGCACCGCGGCCGGCACCAGTGTCGGCGCCAGCTTGACCGCTTCCAGCGCGCTGTCGCGCGACAGGCTGACGTCGGTCTCCTCGCATTCGATCGCCCGCGCGGTCAGCAGCACGCCGCGCAAACGCCGATAGGTCTTCTTGTCGATCAGCCCGGAGGTCAGGTTGGTTTCCAGGATTTCCAGCGCCCCGGACCAGTCGCCGCGGGCGCAACGGAAGCCCAACACCGCCTGCGAGGCCCAACTGGACGCCGGCGATAGCCGCAGCGCCTCTTCGGCGATGGTCAGCGCGGCGTAGGGGTCTTCGGCGCGTTGCGCCTCGATGAACAGCCCGCGCATACCGAGCGACTTGGTGTCGTCGCGCCCGGCCATCGCCAGGAAGGCGCGCTTGGCGCCGTCACGATCGCCGTCGAGCTGGGCGGATTGCGCCTGCAGCAACAGCGCCAGCGGATCCTGCGGCGCATGCCGCTTGGCGGCATTGGCGTGGGCGCGGGCGATGGCGGCGTCGCCATGGCCGACCGCGAGCAGCCCCTGGGTGATGGCGCGGCGGGCGCGGGCCTCGCGGCGCGCACGGCGGCTGCGCCTGAGCCGGCCGGGCGAGCGCAACACCCCGGCGAGGATCGTCCAACCGAGCGCGACCGCGACGATGGCGGAAAGCAGCGCCAGCGCGGCCACCGCCAGCGTCATCTCGGCCTGCCAGCCGCGCCAGGACAGCACCACATTGCCCGGCTGCTCGGCAAGCCAACCGGCTCCCGCCGCAGCCGCGGCAATCACGACAAGAAACAGAATGATACGGAGCATCGGAGTCCTATGGCGATTTTTTCGGGAGCGCCGCCATCGCGGCGGCAGCGAACTGACGGGAAACGGCGAGAGCGGCGTCGCGCGCGGCGACTTTGTCGAGCCAGGGCTGCGCCGGCGCGCGATCGGCCGGCTCGAGCAGATTGAGTTCGCGCACCGCTTCGGCGAGATCGCTGCGTTGCGCCGCGACCGCGATGCGGGCGACGATCGCGCCACGGTCCTTGGCGGTGGCGGCGTCGGGCCGCTGAATCCGAACCATGCGATCGGCGCCGGCCTGCAGCCGCTCGATGATGCTGGCGGTGCTGTCCGGGCCGCTCGGGCCGGGCGCAAGCTTCGGCAGCAGCGCCACCAGTTCGCGGGCGAGCACGGTGATGCTCGGCACGCCGGTGGATGCGAAGGCGTCGAGCGGCTTCAGCGTTGCGGCGTCGGGCGAAAGCGGCTTGGCGACGGTCAGCACGCCGGCATAGGGCTCGCCCTGCCGCACCGAAACGTCGAGCAGCATCGCCGCCACCACGCGGCGCAGCGCGGTGTCGTCCGGCGCTGCCGGCACCGCCACCGGCGTCGTGGCGGCGCGCTCCAACTTGTCGAGGCGTTCGTCGAGCGGCGCTAGATCAATCGTCGGCGCCGGCGTCTTGACCGCCTGTTCGAGCTGGCTGAGCCGCTCATTGAGCGGCGCGAGATCGACCGCGGCCGGCGTCTCGCCGGTGGCCACCGCGGGCGCGGAGCCATCGGTCGGCGCGGTTTTCAGCGCATTGACGGCGGCAGACAATTGCGCGGATTGGGTGCGGGCGGCGGCGAAATCGTCGCGTAGCGCTGCGATGGATTTCTCCACCGCGTCAATTCGGGGAGCCAGCGTGGCATCGGCCGGCGCCGCCGAGGCGGCTGGCGTCGCCGCAGCGCTCGACAACGCCGCGACTTTGGATTCCACACCGGCGACCCGCGCGGTCAGGGCACCGAGCGCGGCATTATCGTTTTGCACGACCACGGGGGCGGCCGGCGGCGGCGCCAGATTGGGACCGAGCGCGAACCAGGCCGCACCGACCACGATCGCGGCAGCCACCGCGCCGGTCAGCGCCGGCACTGCGATCGACGGCGACCGCGGGGCTGGCTCGGACACAGGGCTCGGCGACTCCGCGGCCAAGCGTTCGCTCTCCGCAGCTTCGGCCTGTTGTGTTACGGCGGGCTCGGCAGCCTCGGGCGCGACCTCGTCGCCGCCAGGCGGCAGCACCGCCTGCGGTGCGATCTGCTGATCGATCTCGGGCGCCGGTTGCTCTGCTGGCGTCTCGGCGTCGACCGCCGGCGCGGAATCTTGCGGCGGCTGGGAATCCTCCGGCGGGGTCCGATGTTCCGACCGGTTCGCGTCCGTCGCAGAGCGATTGTCGTGGGGCCTGACCTTGACCATCGTAACCTTCCTCATCAGCGTCGCGGCCGAATCCGTGTCGATTCGCCGTCTCTTCCTTAGCGTGCCAGCGGGCTCAGCGCACGATCTAGCACGTCGAACAACGCGGCCTCATCCGGCCTGCGCGCCTCCATCACCCGGGTCGCCCCGGCTTCGCGCACCACCCCGGCGACCGCCGCCGACAGGCAGCATTGCGGCACCGCCAGCGCCGAAATCTCGATCCCCGCGCTCCGCGCCGCTTCCAGAAACGAGCGCGCACTGCGTCCCGAATAATGCAGCACGGCCTCGATGCGATTTGCGGCAAAGGCGTCGCAGACCTCGTCGGGCAGATCGCGTACCGGTATCATCTTATAAGCGGTCTGTGTGGCGATATTGAACCCCAGCGCGCGCAGCTCACCTGCGAGATCGCGGGCGACCTCGGCTCCGGACAGATACAATAGGGTGTCGGCCTTTTGCAGCTGTTTGGCGCGGGCGGCGGCGACGATCTTGTCGCGCAGCGCGCTGGCGTCGCCATCGGCGACGATGACGTTGCGAAATCCTGCATCGCGCGCGCTTTGCGCGGTGCGCGCGCCAACCGCGAACAACGGCAGATCGAGCAGCCGGGCAATGCCGGTCTGGCCGGCGACGGCGCGCAGCGCATTGGCGCTGGTGACGATCACCGCGCCGTAGCGCGCCTCGGGATCGTCCTTCACCGCGACCGCTTCGAACCGCAGCATCGGCGCCAGCAGCACCTCGTATCCCTTGGTCCGCAACGCCACAGCGGTGGTCTCGTTGTCGGGTTGCGGGCGGGTGACGAGCAGGGCCACGCTCAGATCTCCGCGCGCGACTGCAAGATCATCGCACGGCGAAAACCTGGCCGGAGTGCGGGCGCTGCGGCCACGGCTGCTCCAGCGGGGGATAGCAAACCTGACGATTGCATACACAGACCCCGCAATGCTACGCCGGGCAAGGAAAACGCCGTATTGGCGGCAAACGCAAGGGCTCAATTTGGCTACCGATACAGCGTCTCTGGTGCTGGGGATCGAGACCACTTGCGACGAAACCGCGGCCGCCGTGGTCGAGCGCCGCAGCGATGGCAGCGGCCGCATCCTGTCCAACATCGTGCACTCGCAGATCGAGGATCACGCGCCGTTCGGCGGCGTGGTCCCCGAGATCGCGGCGCGGGCGCATGTCGACCTGCTCGACGGCATCATCGCGCGTGCGATGCAGCAGGCCGGCCTCGGCTTCAAGGATCTTTCGGGCGTCGCCGCCGCCGCCGGGCCCGGCCTGATCGGCGGCGTCATCGTCGGCCTCACCACCGGCAAGGCGATCGCGCTGGTGCACGATACGCCGTTGATCGCGGTCAACCATCTGGAAGCCCACGCGCTGACGCCGCGGCTGACCGACGCGCTGCAATTCCCCTATTGCCTGTTTCTCGCCTCCGGCGGCCACACCCAGATCGTCGCGGTGCTCGGCGTCGGCAACTACGTCCGGCTCGGCACCACCGTCGACGACGCGATGGGCGAGGCCTTCGACAAGGTCGCCAAGATGCTCGGGCTGCCCTATCCGGGCGGGCCGCAGGTCGAGCGCGCCGCGGCGGCCGGCGACGCTGCGCGCTTTGCGTTTCCGCGGCCGATGCTGGGCCGCGCCGACGCCAATTTTTCGCTGTCCGGTCTGAAGACCGCGGTGCGCAACGAGGCCAGCCGGCTATCGCCGCTTGAGCCGCAGGACGTCAACGATCTGTGCGCTGGATTCCAGGCCGCGGCGCTGGAATCCACCGCCGACCGGCTGCATGTCGGCCTTCGGATATTTCGCGAGCGGTTCGGCGCGCCGCACGCGCTGGTCGCCGCCGGTGGCGTCGCCGCCAATCAGGCGATCCGCGGCGCGTTGCAGCAGGTGGCCTTGGCCGCCGGCACTCAATTCATGATCCCCCCGCCGGCGCTATGCACCGACAACGGGGCGATGATCGCCTGGGCCGGCGCCGAACGGCTGGCGCTGGGGTTGACCGACAGCCTCGAATTCGCGCCGCGGGCGCGCTGGCTGCTCGACGCCAACGTCATCACGCCGGCGCAATTCGCCAACACCCGCGCGGGCTTCTAGAGCAGAGTCATCGTGATGAACGTTCCAGTGCCGCGAGCACGGCTTCACCTCTCCCCGCTTTGCGCGGGGAGAGAGCCTGCCCTCGGGCGACGACCCGAGGGTCGATCGGCGGTGCGTAGCGACGCCGGTCGGGTGAGGGACCGGGCACTGCAGTTCATCCCGTTTCACTCCTCGAGGGTCGGCAAGAGCCCCTCACCCCACTCTTCTCCCCGCAAGAGCGGGGCGAGGGAGCAGGCTGCCGGCGGCCTAGATTCTCAACCCACAATTCACGCAGTCGATTCCATGAGGCCTTTCCATGCTGTCCTATGATTCCGTGGCGGTGCTCGGCGGCGGCGCCTGGGGCACCGCGCTGGCGCAGACCGGCGCCCGTGCCGGCCGCGACGTCGTGCTCTGGGAGCACGACGCCAACAATGCGCAACAATTGCAGCAGAAGCGCGAGAGCCTTTATCTGCCCGGCGTGACGTTGGACTCCTCGATCAAAGTCACTCGCGATTTGAGCGAAGCCGCAAGGGCGCAGGCCATCCTGCTGGTGGTGCCGGCGCAGGTGCTGCGCCAGGTGGTCACTTCATTGGCGCCGCTGATCGCCGACCGCACGCCGCTGGTCGCCTGCGCCAAGGGCATCGAGCACGGCACTCATAAATTCATGACCGAGATCATCGCCGAGGCGGCGCCGCAGGCGACGCCGGCGATCCTGTCGGGGCCGAGCTTCGCCGCCGACGTGGCACGCGGGCTGCCGACCGCGGTGACCATCGCGGCGACCGACGCCGGCATCGCCCAGGCGCTGGCGCAGGCGATGAACTCCGGCACCTTCCGGCCCTATCACTCCACCGACGTACGCGGCGTCGAACTCGGCGGCGCCACCAAGAACGTGCTGGCGATCGCCGCCGGCATCGTCGAAGGCCGCAAGCTCGGCGCCTCGGCGCTGGCGGCGATGACCACGCGCGGTTTCGTCGAGCTGATGCGGTTCGGCAAGGCCTATGGCGCCCGCATCGAAACCATGCACGGCCTGTCCGGCCTCGGCGATCTGACGATGTGCTGCAGTACGCCGCAATCGCGCAACTTCTCGTTCGGCGTGGCGCTCGGCCGCGGCGAGAGCGCCTCGGAGGCCTCGCACGGCAAGCTCGCGGAAGGCGCCTTCACCGCGCCGGTGCTGTTGGAGATGGCGCGGCTGAAGAACGTCGAGATGCCGATCTCGACCGCGGTCGCCGCCATCCTCGCCGGGCAAATCAGCGTCGACGCCGCGATCGAATCGCTGCTGACGCGACCGCTGAAAGCCGAGGAATAGCCGATGGCGTTCTGGCTGGTGAAGTCGGAGCCCTCGACCTGGTCGTGGGAGCAGCAGGTGGCGAAGGGCGCCAAGGGCGAGGCCTGGACCGGGGTGCGCAACCACAGCGCCAAGCTGCACATGATGAAGATGAAAAAAGGCGACCGCGCCTTTTACTATCACTCCAACGAGGGCAAGCAGATCGTCGGCATCGCGGAAATCATCCGCGAGGCCTATCCCGATCCCACCGACGACAGCGGCAAGTTCGTCTGCGTCGACATCAAGGCGCTGACGCCCTTGAAAACCCCGGTGACGCTGGTGGCGATCAAGGCGGAAAAGTCGCTGGCCGAGATGGCGCTGCTGAAACAGTCGCGACTCTCGGTTCAGCCGGTCACCGCTGACGAGTGGAAGATCGTCTGCAAGATGGGCGGCGTATAGCGCGGCGGGCATCGCCCGGACGCCAAGTTCCAGCGCACCCCCATGGACATCGCCGCGGGATCCGCGCAAGACCCGGCGATGAGCTCCTCCGCGATCGCCGATCCGACCGCCTTCATCGCCGCCAATACGCGGCTGCGGCCGGTGCCACTGGTGCCGGAGGTGATGCTGCATGTCGCCGACGAGGCGCTGCCACTGTGGAGCCGGACCGAGGAGGAACTGGGCGAGGTCGGATTGCCGCCGCCATTCTGGGCGTTCGCCTGGGCCGGCGGCCAGGCGCTGGCGCGCTATCTGCTCGATCATCCCGACAGCGTCGCCGGGCGCGAGGTGATCGATTTCGCCTCCGGCTCCGGGCTGGTGGCGATTGCGGCGATGAAGGCCGGGGCGCAGAGTGTCACCGCATTCGACATTGACGGCTTCGCGCGCGAGGCGATCGCGATCAATGCACGGGCCAATGGCGTGACCATCGCGATCAGCGGCGACGATCTGCTCGCCGCGCCGCATGTCGCGCCGGCGCAGACCGTGCTGGCCGGCGACATCTTCTATCAGCGCGACATCGCCGCGCTGGCCTTCGCATTTCTGCAGCGCCGCGCGGCGCAAGGCGCCACCGTACTGATCGGCGATCCCGGGCGGACGTACTTGCCGAAGCACCAGCTGACCCAGCTCGCCAGCTACAGCGTGCCGGTGACGCGCGAACTCGAGGACGCCGAGATCAAGGCGACCGGGGTGTGGACGCTGAAGTAGCCCCGGCTTGAC
This sequence comes from Rhodopseudomonas palustris BisB18, assembly GCF_000013745.1. GTDB lineage: Bacteria > Pseudomonadota > Alphaproteobacteria > Rhizobiales > Xanthobacteraceae > Rhodopseudomonas_A > Rhodopseudomonas_A palustris_F. The sequence continues at coordinate 50,501 of NC_007925.1, read as the reverse complement.
GCTCCTGCTGACGCGTCAGTCGGCGACGGACGGTTGCCGTTCCCCGCCGTCCCATCATGGTGTTGCACGCCTCCTCGGAGCCTGTCGCGGTCATGCGGCGGCCGGCCGACTGGTTCCGAACGGGCGGTTGCGCCGCAGCGCATCCGGCTGGGGACGCTCCCGGACCATGCGATCGGGAGCCCTGGAATCCGGCACCCCCCGTACCTTTCGGAGGCCTTCCGGCGATCACAGCGGCGGCATTGGGTCGCGCCGGACGGCACCGGAAACGCCGCCGGGCGCGCCGCAGAAGCTTGACGACGCGCCGATGACCGCGGCCAAGGCCAAAAGTCCAATGCATCACCGCTTGTCGCGGCCCCAGGCACCGACGCATAATCGCGCAACAAGAAAAGCCGGACGGTGCAGCGATCGATATCGCTCGTCGCCGGCGACGCTAATCCTGGAAGGCCGATTCGCACCCACACGGACTTTGGTCTCCGGGAGCGGATCGGAAGTTCTCTTTCGGGGATGTGCCGCCGCGACCTGACTTCGACGTGAGGGCACTGACGGCAATGCGCGGCAATGGCCGCTTTTTGGGGTGGAGGAACGAATGTCCGAGAAGATCTATGACGTGTCCCCGGAATGGGCGGCGCGCGCCTTCATCGACGACGCAAAATACCAGGAAATGTACGCCCGCTCGGTGAGCGATCCGAACGGATTCTGGGGCGAGCAGGCGCAGCGAATCGGCTGGATCAAGCCGTTCACCAAGGTCGAGGACACCTCGTTCGCGCCCGGCCACGTCTCGATCAAATGGTTCGAGGACGGCGTGCTCAACGTCGCCTGGAATTGCATCGATCGGCATCTGCCCGATCGCGCCGAGCAGACCGCGATCATCTGGGAAGGCGACGATCCGTCGGAATCCCGCGAGATCAGCTATCGCGAGCTGCACGACGAAGTCTGCAAATTCGCCAACATCCTGCGCAGCCGCAACGTCCAGAAGGGCGACCGCGTCACCATCTATCTGCCGATGATTCCCGAAGCCGCCTTCGCCATGCTGGCCTGCGCGCGGATCGGCGCGATTCATTCGGTGGTGTTCGCCGGCTTCTCGCCGGACTCACTTGCCCAGCGCATCACCGACTGCCAGTCGAAGATCGTGATCACCGCCGACGAAGGCCTGCGCGGCGGCCGCAAGGTGCCGCTGAAGGCCAATGTCGACGCCGCCTTGAAGAAGTGCGAGGGCGTCGACTGGGTGGTGGTGGTGAAGCGCACCGGCGCCGACGTGTTCATGGATGACGTGCGCGACTTCTGGTACGCCGAAGCCGCCGAGATGGTGACCACGGAGTGCCCGTGCGAGCCGATGCACGCCGAAGACCCGCTGTTCATCCTCTACACCTCGGGCTCCACCGGCCAGCCCAAGGGCGTGCTGCACACCTCCGGCGGCTACCTGGTGTTCGCCGCGATGACGCATCAATACGTGTTCGACTATCACGACGGCGACATCTACTGGTGCACCGCCGACGTCGGCTGGGTCACCGGCCACAGCTACATTCTCTATGGGCCGCTGGCCAACGGCGCCACCACGCTGATGTTCGAAGGCGTGCCGAACTATCCGACCAACTCCCGGTTCTGGGAGGTGATCGACAAGCATAAGGTCAACATCTTCTACACCGCGCCGACCGCGATCCGCGCCTTGATGCAGGGCGGCGACGAGCCGGTGAAAAAGACCTCGCGCAAGAGCCTGCGGCTCTTGGGCTCGGTCGGCGAGCCGATCAATCCGGAAGCCTGGGAATGGTATCACCGCGTGATCGGCGAGGACCGCTGTCCGATCGTCGATACCTGGTGGCAGACCGAGACCGGCGGCATCCTGATCACGCCGCTGCCCGGCGCCACCAAATTGAAGCCCGGCTCGGCGACAAGGCCGTTCTTCGGCGTGGTGCCGCAGATCCTCGACGCCGAAGCCAACGTGCTGGAAGGCGAATGCCAGGGCAATCTGTGCCTGGCGCGGTCCTGGCCGGGGCAGATGCGCACCGTCTATGGCGATCACGCCCGTTTCGAGAGCACCTACTTCTCGGCCTATCCGGGCAAGTACTTCACCGGCGACGGCTGCCGCCGCGACGCCGACGGCTACTATTGGATCACCGGCCGGGTCGACGACGTCATCAACGTTTCCGGCCACCGCATGGGCACCGCCGAAGTCGAGAGTTCGTTGGTGGCGCACGCCAAGGTCTCGGAGGCCGCAGTGGTCGGCTATCCGCACGACATCAAGGGCCAGGGCATCTACGCTTACGTCACGCTGATGGACGGCACCGAGCCGACCGAGGAGCTGCGCAAGGAATTGGTCGCCTGGGTGCGCAAGGACATCGGTCCGATCGCCTCGCCCGATTTGATCCAGTTCGCCCCCAGCCTGCCGAAGACCCGCTCCGGCAAGATCATGCGGCGAATCTTACGCAAGATCGCCGAGGACGAGCCGTCGACGCTCGGCGACACCTCGACGCTGGCCGATCCGGCGGTGGTCGAGGATCTGGTCGAGCACCGCCAGAACAAGCGGGTGTGAAGCGTCGCAGAAGTCGGCACCGCCCGAATAAGGGCTGGTGTCCCGGACGCGGCGCAGCGCGCAAGCGCTGCGCCGCGAGCCGGGACCGTTCCAGATTCCGCGTTCCGTAACCGCCCCGGCTCTGCGGCGCACCACGCCGCGAAGTGCGGCGCGCTGCGCCACGTCCGGGGCACGTTTCTGATCGCCGGGCTTGCCCCGCCCGCGGCTTCCCCCACCCCCAACCCTCCCCCGCAAGCGGGAGAGGGCGTTCTGCTGCCGGCGGGGCACGGCTTTCGTTCATCGGCTTCCGGTCATCATTGGCGGTTGGAAAGATAGCGCGCAACAGCCGCTGCCTGCCGCCTCTCCCGCTTCGGCCGCAAGCGGGGAGGAAGAAAGCTATCCCGCGGTGTTCTCGATCAGCCGCCGATAGAATCGGATCATGTCGGCGTAGTTGGCGATGCTGAGCCGCTCATTGGTGCCGTGGAAGCGCTTCAGATCCTCCGACGTTGCCCGCACCGGCGAAAACCGCAGGATGTTGTCGGCGACCTCGGCATAGTGCCGCGAGTCGGTGGCCGCCACCATCAGCCCGGGCGCGACCACGACGTCGGGAAAGATCTCGCGGATGGTCTGGTTGAGCTGCCGATAGGCCGCGCTCTTGCTGCCGGTCACCGGCGGCGGGTCGAAATTGCCCTCGGATCCACCAATCGCGATGTTGTCGTTGGCGATGGTCTCGCGGACGTGGTCGGTGATGCTGGCCTGGGTGTCGCCCGGCACCAACCGGAAATTCACGCTGGCCTCGGCGACGCCGGGCAGCACGTTGTCCTTGTCGCCGGCATTGAAGATGGTCAGTGCCGTGGTGGTGCGCACCATCGCCTCGGTCGGGCCGGTCTTTTCGAATTCGCGCAGCAATAGCGGCTTGAACAGCCACAGGTTCGACAGCACGACGCGATAGATGCCGCGCATTTCCGGCGCCAGGGTATCGAACATTTCCGCCACCGTGCCGCGGATCTGCATCGGCAGCCTTTTGTCCTCGAGATGGCTGAGCGCCGCGCTCATCATGCCGATCGCGGTCTGTCGCGGCGGCATCGAGGAATGTCCGGGTGTCGCCCGCGCCGTCAGCACCAGCGTGGCGTAGCCCTTCTCGGCGACGCCGATCAGCGCCGCCGGCCGCGGCAGCCCGGTCATGATGCCCTCGGTGATCAGCAGGCCCTCGTCGAGCACGAAATCGAGCTTCACGCCGCGCGAGGCGAGCAGCTTGGCGATGGCCCCGGCGCCGCGCAGGCCGGAGACCTCTTCGTCATGGCCGAAGGCGAAATACACCGTCCGCTTCGGACGGAAGCCCTGCCTGGCCATCGCCTCGGCGGCTTCCAGCATGGCGTAGAGGTTGCCTTTGTCGTCCCAGGAACCGCGGCCCCAGACGTAACCGTCGGCGATGACGCCATCGAACGGCGGCTGCTGCCAGTCCTGTTCGGTCTTCGGCGCGATCGGCACCACGTCCTGATGCGCCAGCAGCGCGAACGGCTTCAGCGTCGGGTCGCTGCCCTCCCAGGTGTAGAGCAGGCTCTTGCCGTTCACGACCTCGCGCTGGGCCGCGGCATGAAACGCCGGGAAACTCGCCACGATATGGGCTTGCAACGCGGCGAGCGCCGCGGCGTCTTGCTCGGGATTGAGGAAATTGGAGATGGTTCGAAACCGGATCGCCTCTGACAGCCGCTTGGCGGCGCCGGCCTCGTCGACCTGAACCGGCGGCACCGCTGCGACCTGCAATTGCCGCGAGCCGTGTCGGAAGGCGTTGAATGCCAGCACGCCCGCGAGCACGACGGCGGCGGCGACGAGCGCCGCCACCAGATTGCGGATCACCCGAAGCAGCCGGCGCATCGCGATCTCCTTCGCGGCCAATCGGCTCGGGCGGAGACGTTAGGCCTTCGCCGCCTTCGCCGCCTTTTCCCGCTCGATGCCTTCAATGATCAGTCGGCGGGCCTCGTCGGCATCGCCCCAACGCGTGATCTTGACCCATTTGTTGGGCTCCAGATCCTTGTAGTGCTCAAAGAAATGCTGAATTTGTTGCAGCGTGATGTCGGGCATATCGCTGTAGTTCTGGATGCGGTCGTAACGCTGGGTCAGCTTCGACGACGGCACCGCGAGGATTTTCTCGTCGCCGCCGGCCTCGTCTTCCATCAACAACACGCCGACCGGCCGCACGCTGATGATCGCGCCCGGGACGATGCCGCGGGTGTTGGCAACCAGCACGTCGCAGGGATCGCCGTCGTTGGACAGCGTGTGGGGGATGAAGCCGTAATTGCCGGGATAACGCATCGCGGTATAGAGAAACCGGTCCACCACCAGCGTGCCGGCGGCCTTGTCCATCTCGTACTTGATCGGCTCGCCGCCGACTGGCACCTCGACGATCACATTGACGTCATACGGCGGGTTGGCGCCGAGCGAAACTGCGTCGATGCGCATCGAAAAAACTCCAGATTGGTCGTGTTGAAATGAAAGACGCCGCCGGGCTGGCGCCGCGGCGGGTCAGGGGATTCGCGGTGTCAGTTTGTCCAGGCGAACGCCACCTTGTCGAGTGACTTCGCACCGAATCGCTCCGAGGAGCGCGCCACCATACGGCCGCCGAGCGCGCGATAGAACTCGGTCGCCGGTTCGTTGTCGGACAGCGCCCAGATCACCATGCTCTTCAAGCCGCTCTGCACCAGATCGCGCTTCGCCGCGGTGAACAGCCTGCGGCCGAAGCCGAGGCCCTGGAATTCCGGCCGCAGATAGAGTTCGTAGATCTCGCCTTCGAACTGCAGGCTGCGGGCGCGGTTGCGACCGTAATTGGCGTAGCCGGCGACCTTGTCGCCGAAGCACAGCACGCTGACGCGGCTGCCTTTGCGGATCGCCGAGTCCCACCAGTGCGGGCCGCGCCGATTGATCAGCTTTTCGAGTTCGGCGCCCGGGATGATGCCCTGATAGGCGGACCGCCAAGCCTCGTCATGGGTGGCAGCCACCGCGGACGCATCCGCAGCTTTGGCCGGTCGAACCTCGATCAGTGTTGTGCTCATGGCGCTGATCAAAGCAAGGTCCGGCCCCGGCATCAAGGTCCATCGTTAATTATCGGTTAACGTGTGGATTTTTGGCATCAGTCGGCCCGCTTGCGTGCCAAAATCGGACAGACTGCGCTGCGATCGGGAGGCGGAGGCCGGGTCGGCGGCAATTTGCGGGTCGCGGAACTAGCCGATCGCCTGCCGCGCCGCGCGCGCGCCTGAGTCGCGGGCGCCATGCGCGGTGGAGAAAATGTCCGGCGAGGTGGCTTCGCCGGCGAACAACAGCCGACCGTCGACCGGTTCCGCGAGCACGGCGCGGGCGCCGGCATGGCCGGGCAGCGCGTGCGAATAGGAGCCGCGCGCCAAGGGATCGCGCAGCCAGCGCGACTGCGCCAGCGGCCGCAGCCGGTTGCGGTAATCCGACCCGAGCAAACCGACCAGTTCGTCGATCGCCGCCTGGGCCAACGCGTCGCCGCCCTGCTCGATCAGGTCGCGCGCGTATCGCCCGCCGAAGAACCCGGCGATCACCGGCAGGCCGCGCGGCCGTAGATCATAGCTCCCGGTGCCGACCCGGTCGGTGGCGCCGCGCAGATGGCCGTCGATCGGCAGCGCGTGATGCGCTTGCGTCGGCTCGTCGAGCGCCAGCATCACCTTTTCCGCTACACCGAGCGGCAAGCCGCGCGCGGCCTCCACCTTGTCGGGCAACGGCGGGTCGAAGCGGATCGCTTCGTCGGCGATCAGATTGGTCGGCACGGTGATAATGACTTTGCCGGCCGACAGCGTGCCTTGCGAGGTCGCGAGTTTCACGCGCGGGCCGGAGTGATCGATCAGCGTCACTTCGGTGTTCAGAGCGATCGGGCAGGGCGCCCCGTAGGCCGCGATCAGCGCGCCATAGCCTAAGTGCAGCCGCCAATTGATATCGCTGTCCTCATAGGCGGCGGTGTCGTAGCTCGACACCCGGTCGAGCTCGCAGCCGTTGATATAGGTCGAGATCGCGTCGATCAGCGGATTCCAACGGTTGCCGGGCTCCAGCCAGTCGCCCGCCGCGGTGTCTTGCGCTAGTTCCGCCGCAGCCTCGACCCGAGCATAGAACGCGTCCTGCGCTGCGTAGTAAGCGGCATGCGCCTGCGCCGGAAAACCGACGTCGAAAGAATGATCGCGCCAGGAGCCGCGCGAACGGTCGATCGCGATGCCGAGCGAGGTTGCGATGCCGACGAAACTGTTGCGGTCGGCCGAATGCAGCCATTCGCAGCCGACGTCGAACGGAATGTCGGGCGCGGCGAGAATGGTATGGCCGCGGCCGCCGATGCGGTCGCGGGCTTCCAGGATGATCGCGGAATGCCCGGAGCCTTGCAGCGCATGCGCGGCGCCGAGCCCGGCGGCGCCGGCGCCGATGATCGCGATATCGATTTCGGACGGCAGTGACATCGGCGCAAGCTCCGAGTTCGGTCGGCATCGATCTTACAGCAGGCGGGGTGGCGCATCGATGACGGCGAGCGGGTGGCCTGAGTTGCCGTTGCTCGCTTGCCTACGGATGCAGGATCACCTTGCCCATCGCCTGGCGTCCGGCCAGCACCTTCAGCGCGTCGGCGGTCTGCGCCAGCGGGAAGCTGCGGTCGACATGCGAGGAGATCTTGCCCTCGGCGGTCCATTGCACCAGCTTTTCCAGATTGGCGCGGTTCTTCGCCGGGTTGAGCTTGGCCCAGGCGCCCCAGAACACGCCGCGGATGTCGCAACCCTTGAGCAGCGCCAGGTTGAGCGGCATCTTGGGAATCTCGCCGGCGGCAAAGCCGATCACCAGGAAGCGGCCTTCCCAGGCGATCGCGCGTAGTGCTGCTTCGGCATAGCTGCCTCCGACCGGATCGAAGATGATATCGGCGCCGCGGCCTTCGGTCAGCCGCTTCAGGCCGTCTTTCAAATCCTCGGCGGCGTAGTTCAGCGTCAATTCGGCGCCGTGTTGTTTGGCGAAGTCGAGCTTGGCGTCGGAGGAGGCGCAGGCGATCACCTTCAGCCCCATCAACTTGCCTAGTTCGCAGGCGGCCAAGCCGGTGCCGCCGGCTGCTCCCAGCACCGCCAGCGTCTCGCCGGGCTTCGGGTGTGCGCGGTCCTCCAGCGCATGCAGCGCGGTGCCGTAGGTGATGATGATGCCCGCGGCGCGGTCGAAATCGAGGTTGTCGGGGATCTTCACGATCGACTGAGCCGGCAGTGCGATCTTGTCGCGCGCGCCGTTGAAACCGCAGGACGCCACCACGCGGTCGCCGACTTTCAGATCGCTGACGCCGTCGCCCAAGCTCTCGATGACGCCGGCAACTTCGGCCGCGGGCGAGAACGGGAACGGCGGTTTGATCTGGTACTTGCCCTGGATCATCAGGATGTCGAAGAAATTCAGCGCCGCGGCTTTAATCGCAATCACCGCTTCGCCGGGGCCGGCAACAGGATCGGCGATGTCGGCGAGCACCAGATCGTCGGGGCCGCAATATTCGGAGCACAGAACAGCCTTCATGAATCCACCCAGATGTTTTTTTAATCGCGCCTTGCTTCTTGCCGGATTTGCCGGCACCGGACAAATGGATTCGCAAGGCGGCGCGGGCGTCGGCATTCCGTTGCGCGGCATCACCAAAACACCGATCGACGCTGCAATTGACGCGGCGGCCGTCGCGCGCGATGCGCCGCGAGCGGATCGCTGCGCCGGCGGTTTGGCATCGGCTGCGGACAACCTGCCGCGCCGGCTTTCCAGAATCGTCCATTCCGGATATGGCAGGGCACAGAGTGTCGCTGTGGGTGCCGGGCCATTATGCAGTCACAATGATGAGGGACGAGGCTGCTATGTGCGTGCGGCGATTGCTGATAGGTCTGGCGGCGGGTGGGCTGGTGTGCGGGGTATCGACCCTGGCGCTGGCGCAGACGGCGTCTCCGAAGGGGGCCAAATCGGCGCCGGCCAAGCCGGCTGCGGCGAAGCCCGAGTCGAAGAAGCCCGCGCCCGCTGCGGCCTCCACCGGGGGTGGTGCCGAGCCGCAATTGATCGGCCAATTCGGCACCTGGGGCGCTTATGTGGCCAATCCGAACGGCCGCAAGGTCTGTTTCGCGCTGGCCAAACCGTCGTCGTCGAAGACCAATCCGCCGAACCGGCCGCGCGACCCGGCCTATGCCTTCATCTCCACCCGGCCGGCCGAAAAGGTCGTCAACGAGGTCTCGGTGATGATCGGCTACACGCTGAAGCCGGGCTCGGAATCCACCCTCGAGGTCGGCGGCGCCAATTATGCGATGTACACCCAGGGCGACGGGCTGTGGATCAAGAACGCCGCCGAAGAGGAACGCATGGTCCAGGCGATGCGCAAGGCCGCCGACGTCACCGTCAAGGGCGTCTCCGCCAAGGGGACCGCAACCATCGACACCTTCTCGCTGAAGGGCCTGGCCCAGGCGCTCGACCGGCTGGCGCAGGACTGCCAGCGGTAAAGGGTCGCAATTCGCCGTCCTGCTTGCTATATGAACCGTGAAAACCATCGTCATGGCCGGCCCGGTGCCGGCCATCCGCATTTTGCGCGGGGCGATGGCCGTGAGTCTCCGTAGGCTGGGCCAAGGCGCGTTGCGCCGCGCCCACCTCTATTGCGGTCGGTGGGCACGCTGCGCTTTGCCCGCCTTACAAATGTGATGCGATGACCCTGTCGACTTCCCAGTCCCTGCTCGAAAAGACCGCGCTGGAAACCTATGTGCCGCCGGCGAGACCGTCGCTGATCGGGCTGTCGCGCGCGGAACTCGCCGAGGCGCTGGGCGGCATCGGCGTCGCGGCGTCGCAGCGCAAGATGCGGGCGCAGCAGCTGTGGCACTGGATGTATTTTCGCGGGGTTCAGGAATTCGCCGAAATGACGAGCATCTCCAAGGAGATGCGCAGCCAGCTCGCGGAGCATTTCACGGTGGCGCGGCCGGAAGTGGTGGCCGAGCAGATCTCCAATGACGGCACCCGGAAGTGGCTGCTGCGGCTGCCGAGCGGCGTCAGCGGCGAAAAGGCCCATGAGGTCGAGTGCGTCTACATCCCGGAGACCGACCGCGGCACGTTATGCGTGTCCTCGCAAGTCGGCTGCACGCTGAATTGCTCGTTCTGCCACACCGGCACCCAGAAACTGGTGCGCAACCTCACCGCCGGCGAGATCGTCGGCCAAGTCATGGTCGCGCGCGACCGGCTGAATGATTGGGCGGATCGCGAGACTCCGAACGGCAACCGCCTGGTCACCAACGTGGTGATGATGGGAATGGGCGAGCCGCTGTACAATTTCGACGCGGTGCGCGACGCGCTGTTGATCGTCTCCGACAATGAAGGCATCGGCATTTCGCGGCGCCGGGTGACGCTATCGACCTCCGGCGTGGTGCCGAACATCGTGCGTGCCGGCGAAGAGATCGGCGTGATGCTGGCGATTTCGCTGCATGCGGTGCGCGACGAATTGCGCGACGAGCTGGTGCCGCTGAACCGGAAATACCCGCTGGCGGAACTGCTGCAGGCCTGCCGCGACTATCCCGGCGCTTCCAATGCGCGGCGCATCACCTTCGAATATGTGATGCTGAAGGACGTCAACGACTCGCTCGACGACGCCAAGCTGTTGGTCAAGCTGCTGAGCGGGATCCCGGCCAAGATCAACCTGATCCCGTTCAACCCGTGGCCGGGCACCGCCTACAAATGCTCGGACTGGGACCAGATCGAAAAGTTCTCCGAATACATCTTCAACGCCGGCTATTCCTCGCCGGTGCGCACGCCGCGCGGCCGCGACATTCTCGCCGCCTGCGGGCAGTTGAAGTCCGAAACCGAGAAGCTGACGGCGCGCGAACGCGAGGCGCTGCGCGCGATGGCGATGACGGATTGATGCGATGGCGATGCTTCCGCCGGATCAGATCAAGGGCGCCTTGGCGTTTCTGCGCGAGGCGGAGCGCCTGAAGGACGTGCTGCGCAGCGGCCACACCTCGAACGGCCGGCCGGAAAGCACCGCCGAACACACCTGGCGGCTGTGCCTGATGGCGGTGCTGTTCGCCGATGATCTGGGCGATATCGACATCGCCAAGCTTCTGAAAATCTGCATCGTGCACGACCTCGGCGAAGCGCTGCACGGCGACATCCCGGCGATTGATCAATCCGCCGACGGCAACAAGGCGGCGCAGGAGCGCGCCGATCTGGAAGCCCTGACGCGGCCGCTCGACGCCAAGCGTCGCGCCGAGATCCTGGCGCTGTGGCAGGACTACGCCGCCGCCGCCTCGCCCGAGGCACGGCTGGCCAAGGGGTTCGACAAGCTGGAGACCATCCTGCAGCACAATCAGGGCCGCAACCCGGCGGATTTCGACTACGCCTTCAACCTCGGCTACGGCGTCAAACAGACCGCGGCGCATCCGTTGCTGGCGGCGCTGCGCGCGGTGCTCGACGACGACACCCGCGCCCGGGTGGCGGCGCAGCAATCTGCCGGCGGACGGGGCTGATGGCGCTGATCGGGCGATCGTTCGTGATTCTGTTCGGCTTCCTCGGCGCCTCGCTGGTCGCCGGGATGATCGTGGTGGGCGCGATGCTGTATCCGGAATTCAGCGACATGGGCGTCGAGCCGATCGATCCCGACGCGCTCAATATCATTTTCGGCTTCGGCTTCATCTTCGTCTCCGGCTTTGCGCTGTTGCCGGCGCTGGTCGTGGTGCTGATCACCGAGGCGTTCTCGATCCGCAGCGTGCTGGCCTATGCGCTCGGCGGCGCCGCGGTCGGGCTCGCCTGCTATCTCGGGCTGGTGCCGTTCGATTCCGCATCGATGCGGTTCGACGGCATCGTGCGCCGCCACCTCGAGATCATGACCGGTGCCGGCATCGTCGCCGGCCTGGTGTATTGGGTGATCGCCGGCCGCAACGCCGGCGCCTGGCGCGAGCCGCCCCGGCCGCTGCCGCCGGCGCCTCGACCAACGGCCTGAGCGGGCCGTCCGCTCCGCTGGACCCATGCAAGGCGTCATCCTGAGGAACCCGGCGAAGCCCGAAGGGCGAAGACGGGTGTCTCGAAGGATGTGCCACGGACGACGTCGCCGGCTTTTCTTGTCGCCTCCGCTCGGCTAAACCGCAGCCCATGAACCGGACCGGACTTCTCATCGCGCTCGGGCTGTTTGCCGGGATTGGCCTGCTGTTCGGGATCTTTCCCGGGCTCGACCTCTGGCTGGCCGGGCTGTTTTACGACGCCGAGACCAAGAGCTTCCCGCTGAAGGCGGTGGCCTGGGCGAGTTTTGCGCGTGACGCCGCGATGTGGATCGCCTGGGCGTTCGCGGCCCCCTCGATCGTGGCGCTGATCATCAAGCTGGGATGGCCGGACAGACCGCTATTGGTGCGCGGCCGCACCGTGATGTTCCTTCTGGTGTCGATCACGCTGTCCGCCGGCATCCTCACCAATCTCACCTTCAAGAGCCATTGGGGCCGGCCGCGGCCGATCTTCGTCACTGAATTCAGCGGCCAGAACCACTTTGTGCCGTGGTGGGACCCGCGCGGCGATTGCCCGAAGAACTGCTCGTTCTTCTCCGGCGAGGGCGCCACCGCGTTTTGGACCTATGCGCCGGCGGCGCTGGCGCCGGCGCCGTGGCGGCCCGCCGCCTATGCCGCCGCCACCGTGTTCGGCGTCGTCACCTCGGGCTTGCGGATGGCGTTCGGCGGGCATTTCTTCACCGACGTCGCGATCGCCGGTCTGGTGACGTTTCTGGTGATCTGGCTGCTGCACGGACTGATCTACCGCTGGGCGCCGACCCGGTTCTCCGATGCAAGGATCGACGCCGCGCTGACGCGGTTCGCTTGGCCGGGCTATCGCTGGCGGCAAAAACGCCGCGGCCGCGACGTCGGCCCGGCGCCGGTGGCATCGGCGTGAGCGACATTCCTGACCAGGGCCGCGATTAAACGCGTGCCCAGGGCTGCGAAGTTTGATATGCGCGCACTCAAATTCCCAAATGAACTCAGCCGATTGGAAGTTTCATGTCTACGATCTTGAAAAGCCTGCCCAAGGGGGAAAACGTCGGCATTGCTTTCTCGGGCGGGCTCGACACCAGCGCGGCGCTGTTGTGGATGAAGCAAAAGGGCGCCCGGGTGTTCGCCTATACGGCGAATCTCGGCCAGCCCGACGAGGCCGATTACGACGAGATCCCGCGCAAGGCGATGGAGTTCGGCGCCGAGAAGGCCCGCCTGGTCGATTGCCGCAGCCAACTGGTGCACGAAGGCATCGCCGCCATTCAATCGGGCGCGTTCCATGTTTCGACCGGCGGCGTTGCCTACTTCAACACCACGCCGCTCGGCCGCGCCGTCACCGGCACCATGCTGGTGTCGGCGATGAAGGAAGACGGCGTCAACATCTGGGGCGACGGCTCGACCTACAAGGGCAACGATATCGAGCGGTTCTACCGCTACGGGCTTTTGACCAATCCGGATCTGCGGATCTACAAGCCCTGGCTCGACCAGCAATTCATCGACGAATTGGGCGGCCGCGCCGAAATGTCGGCGTTCATGACCGCCCACGGCTTCGCCTACAAGATGAGTTCGGAAAAGGCCTACTCGACCGACAGCAATCTCTTGGGCGCCACCCACGAGGCCAAGGACCTCGAACACCTCGATAGCGGCATCCGAATCGTCAACCCGATCATGGGCGTGCCGTTCTGGCGCGACGACTGCGCCGTTGCGGCCGAGACGGTTTCGGTGCGGTTCGCGGAAGGCCAGCCGGTCGCGCTGAACGGGAAGACCTTCACTGATCCGGTCGCGCTGTTCCTCGAGGCCAACGCGATCGGCGGCCGCCACGGTCTCGGCATGAGCGACCAGATCGAGAACCGCATCATCGAGGCGAAGAGCCGCGGCATCTACGAAGCGCCGGCGATGGCGCTGCTGCACATCGCCTATGAGCGTCTGGTCACCGGCATCCACAACGAGGACACCATCGAGCAGTACCGGATCAGCGGCATGCGGCTTGGCCGCTTGCTCTACCAGGGCCGCTGGTTCGATTCGCAGGCCTTGATGCTGCGCGAGACCGCGCAGCGCTGGGTGGCGCGCGCCATCACCGGCGAGGTGACGCTGGAGCTGCGCCGCGGTAACGACTACTCGATCCTGAACACCCAGAGCCCGAACCTGACCTATGCGCCGGAGCGGCTGAGCATGGAGAAGGTCGAGGACGCGCCTTTCACGCCGGGCGACCGCATCGGCCAATTGACCATGCGCAACCTCGACATCACCGACACCCGCGCCAAGCTCGATCTCTACGCCAAGTCGGGCCTGCTCTCGGCCGGCGAGGGCTCGCACATTCCGAAACTCGAGAGCGACAAGGGCTGAAGCGGGCGTCCGCCGGCGCACGTTCCGCCGGCGCAAGCGCGGCTATCAGGCCGCATTCAAATTTGTCATTCCGGGGCGCGAGCCGCGCCAGCGGCAAGCGCCCCCGGAATCTCGCCCGGTATTCGGCCTTGATACTCCTTGCCGCAAGATTCCGGGTTCGCTCGGGCTGCGCCCTCCCGCCCCGGAATGACGCGTCGTTTGCGTCATCGGCCGCGTAATCGAACCGTCACAAAGCCATCCTAGGCTTCGCGCTTTCTCAGCTCGGAGCTCTTCCGATGATCAAACCGCTTGCCGCCACCTTTGCCCTTCTGATGTCGGGAACGGCCGCGTTTGCGCAGACCATCTATCCGATCGATCGCGCGGACATCCTGGCGGGCAGCCGGTTCGACTTCAAGGTCGAGTTTCCCGGCGTCGTCGATCCCGCCAAGCTGAAGGTCACCGTCAACGGCGCGGACACCACCGGCGCCTTCGGCCGCGCCGCCGAGTTCATCGTCCGCGAGGACGGCAAGGAGCAATCGGCGCTGCTGTTGCGCGAGGTGGCGCTGACGAAGCCCGGCCGCTACGTGATCGAGGCCAGCGACGGCAGCTTGAGCCGCAGCGTCGCCTGGAATGTCTACGACACCGGGCCGCGCAAGGCCAAGAACGTCATCCTGTTCATCGGCGACGGGCTGTCGCCAGCGCACCGCATCGCGGCGCGGCTATTATCCAAGGGCATCGTCGAGGGCAAGAGCCTCGGCAAGCTTGCGATCGACGACATGCCGCAGATGGCGCTGGTGGCGACAGCGGGCTCGGATTCGATCATCACCGATTCGGCCAATGCCGCTTCGGCCTACGCCACCGGCCACAAGGCCGCGGTCAATGCCATGGGCGTTTACGCCGACCGCACCGCGAGCCCGTTCGACGATCCGCAGGTCGAGACCATCGGCAGCTTGGCCAAGCGCAGGCTCGGCCTGGCGGTCGGCATCGTCACCAATACCGAGATCGAGGACGCCACCCCGGCGGCGATGCTGGCGCATACCAGGCGGCGCGCCGCCTATGACGAAATCGTCGCGCAATATTTCGCCGCCAAGCCCGACGTGCTGATGGGCGGCGGCGCTGCGAATTTCCTGCCGAAAGGCGCGCCGGGCTCGAAGCGCCGCGACGACGCCGACTACGTCGCGAAATTCCGCGACGCCGGCTACACGGTGGCGACCAATGCGGCCGAACTCGGCGCCGCCAAACCCGACACCCAGAAGCTGCTCGGGCTGTTCGCGCCCGGCAATATGGACGGTGTGCTCGACCGCAAACTCCTCAAGGGCGGCGGGGTGAAGAAGAATCCCAACCAGCCGGATCTCACCGAGCAGCTCGGCGCGGCGCTTTCGGTGCTGTCGAAAAATCCCAACGGCTTCTTCCTGATGGTGGAATCCGGGCTGATCGACAAATACGCCCACGCGCTCGACATGGAACGGGCGGTGTACGACACTATCATGCTCGATAACGCGGTGCGCCAGGCGCGCGACTGGTCGGCGGCGCGCGGCGACGACACGCTGATCCTGGTGCTGGCCGATCACAACCATCCGAACGCGCTGGTCGGCACCATCAACGACGATATGACCACGGTGCCGAACGTGCCGCTACGTGAGCGCGTCGGGGTCTATGAGAAAGCCGGCTTCCCGGACTATCCGGCGCCCGACAAGGACGGCTATCCGTCGCGGGTCGACGTCAACCGCCGGCTGGCGATCTTTTCGGCGAGCCTGCCTGACCACTACGAAACCTATCGGCCGAAGCTCGACAATCCGAACGAGCCGACCGAGAAGGCCGAGGCTGGCACCTTCAAGGCCAACGAGAAATACAAGGATGTGCCCGGCGCGGTGCTGCGGTTCGGCAATCTGCCGGCGATGATGAACGCCAGCGTGCATTCCGGCGAAGACGTGATCCTGACCGCGGTCGGCCCCGGCAGCGACCGCGTGCATGGTTCGATGGACAATACCGAGGTGTTCCGGGTGATCGCCGACGCGCTCGGTTTGGCGCCGGCGAAGGATTAAGCTCAGCGCCCGGCGCACCAGCCGTTGCGGTGGCCGCCCTCATAGGCTCGGGCGTAGCCGCCCGCCAACAGGGCCGCGGACAGGTTCGGGGTGCGCTTGGTGGCGGCATCGGCGACCACGCGACCCTGATACTTGTCCGGCCCGATATTGTAGATCGTCACCTCGCCCTCGCCGAGCAGGGCGTGCAGCGCTTCGCCGGCGGCCTCCGCCTGCTTCAGCTCCTGCGCGCATTGCGCCTTCAATTCCGGCGCGTCGATGCCGCGCAGCCGCACCCGCGTCGTCATGTCGAGCCCGGGCCACAGATGCACCCGCGCCTCGAAGGTGTCGCCGTCGATGGTGCGGATCACATCGACCGGATGCCGCGCACCGGCACTGCCGGCGCGCTGCCAGATCGCTTCAGATTCGCGGTCGCGCTGCGCCGATGACGACGAGTCGGTCGCGCTCGGAAACGGCCAGTGGATCCAGTGCCGCGCCGGCAGCATGGTCCCTGCCGCCATGCCCAATACGAAGACCCAGGGCAGGGCCGCGGAAAACCGTCCGCGCCAGGGCGAGCGGGCGATGCGTGCCGGGTTCGTTCTGAAATATGGGTACATATTCCTAAGGTAGATCGATTCTGCGGTCGAGGCAAGTGCAATCTGTGGTTGCGTCAACCATGGCCCATCTTGACAAAACCGACCTTTGTACAAATATTGGTACGGCTAGGGGAGCGCGAAATGTCCCATATTTCTTACAGTGAGTTGCGAAAAAACCTCGCCAGTTACATGGACGAGGTGTGTGATAGCCGCGCACCGCTTCACGTCACCCGTCAAAATGCCAGAACCGTGGTGATGATGGCAGAGGATGATTACGACGGTCTGATGGAGACGGTGCATCTGTTGAAAAGCCCGGCCAACGCGGTTCGACTGTTGCGATCGATCGAAGAGGCCGATGCCGGTCGTTTAACCGCGCGCGAGTTGATCGAGCCGACCGAGTAGTGCGCGGTTCATGAAGCTGGTCTGGACCGAGGATGCCTGGCGGGATTACCTGCATTGGCAAGCCACAGATCAAAAGCTGATGGCCGCGATCAACGATCTTATCCGGGATATCAAGCGCGACCCTTTCAAGGGCATAGGGAAGCCCGAACCACTCAAACACACCCTCAAAGGTTGGTGGTCGCGGCGAATCTCAGGGGAGCATCGTTTGATCTACCGGGTGGTGGGCAAGGCGGAAGATCAGCAAATCGAAATCGCCCAATGCCGTTACCACTATTGAGCGCATCCTAACGCCCGCTCAAAAATCCGAGGCGATGCCTTTGGTTTCCCAGTCGCCGTAGCGGGTCGGTTCCGGCCCCTTCGGGCCGTTGACCTCCTGGGTGGGATGCGCCGCTGACCCGGCTAAGGCTTTTGCGTCGGCCGCGGCGCGCCGGGCCGCGGCTTCGGCGAGCGCGCGCTGCGCCGCCGGCGGCAGCTCCTTGCGCGGCGGTGCGGCGGTGTCGGCGGCGGTGGTCTCGGACTCATCGGTCATCGGCAGGTCGTCCAGATCGCAAACCGTTTCGCAATATCGGTGTCGCACAACGGTCAGGCACGAGTTTCTGATCGTCGCCGGCAATTCTTGAAGGGCCGGCGCTTCTGAATAAGCCCGCCGCGCTGCGATCGCAAACCGGGTTTCAACCCGATCGGCGGATTGCTGTGCAAGCCGACCATCGGACGCCGCGGGATTCTTACATTTGGCATATTCGCGTGGCATCAAGGCCGGCCGCACGATGGCGCACGCCGTCGTCCCGTTGCCAGCTCTCACGTGATAATCTCAACCCATGTCGTCAACCCGATTCGCACCCCACGCCGAGGTGCCCGGTCTAGCAGCGCGTCGTATTGCCGCCGACATTCTCGACGGCGTGCTGCATAAGCACCGCACGCTCGACGATCAGCTGGAGGGCGCCGCCGCCCATCCGGGGCTGAAGACGCTGTCGGACCGCGACCGCGCGCTGATGCGCCGGCTGGTCGCCACCATCCTGCGTCGGCTCGGAACGCTGGGCCATGTGCTGTCGCGAATGCTCGACCGCGGCCTGCCGACCGATGCGCCGCGGGCGCAGAGCGCGCTGCTGATCGGCGCGGCGCAGATTCTGTGGATGGAGGTGCCGGATCACGCCGCGGTGGATCTCTCAGTGCGCCTCGTGCAATCGGATCGGCGCGCGGCGAAATATGCCGGACTGGTCAACGCCGTGCTGCGGCGTTGCGCCCGCGAGGGCCAGCCGTTGATCGACGAGGTGCAGGGCCAGTCGCTCGACGTGCCGCCGTGGCTGCTGGCGCGCTGGAGCGCGCATTACGGCGCCGACACCGCGCGCGCCATCGCCCGCGCAATCGGCGAGGAACCCTCGCTCGATCTCTCCGTGAAGTCCGACGCCGAGGCTTGGGCGAGCCGGCTGCATGGCGAAGTTCTGCCGACCGGCACGGTGCGGACGCTGTTGCAAGGCTCGGTGAAAATGCTGCCGGGCTTCGACGACGGCCAATGGTGGGTGCAGGACGCGGCCGCAGCGTTGCCGGCGCGGCTGTTCGGCGATCTCACCGGAAAATCCGTGGCCGATCTTTGCGCCGCGCCCGGCGGCAAGACCGCGCAACTCTGCAATGCCGGCGCCTGGGTGACCGCGATCGACCGCTCGCAGAGCCGGGTCGCAAGGTTGCGGGAAAACCTCGGCCGGTTGGGGCTGCCGGCGGAGACCGCGGTGGCGGATGCCGCCGAATGGCCGGGCAACGGCGGCGACGGCTTCGATGCCGTGCTGCTGGACGCGCCGTGCTCGTCAACCGGCACCATCCGTCGCCATCCCGACGTCGCCTGGCTCAAGCAGGAGGCCGACATCGGCGCGCTGGCGGCGCAACAGCAGCGGCTGTTGCACAAGGCGGTGTCGTTGCTGAAGCCGGGCGGAACCCTGGTCTACTGCACCTGTTCGCTGGAGCCGGAAGAGGGCGAAGTCGCCATCGCGGCGCTCTTGGCGGGCAATTCCGGGATGCGCCGCGCCCCGGTCGATTCCAGCGAAGTGGCCGGGCTCGGCGACCTGATCACCCCCGACGGCGCGTTGCGCACCCTGCCGTGCCACCTGCCGCACCCCGATCCGCGGCTCGGCGGGCTCGACGGGTTCTATGCGGCGCGGCTGGTCAAGCCGCTGTAGGACTTCATTTTTTCCAAAGCCCGCGCCGCATCGCCGGGGTTTTCCCGCGGCGTTGCGGCGGGATGGTGTGCCCGCCCGTTTCCGGATTAAAAGATTTGCAGAGAATTTTCGTTAACTCTGCTTGGTTCTGGTTCACAACGGTCTTGGTCTTTGCGTGGGTCCCCCCGGTTGAGTTCGTCAGGCCGGTCAAGCGGGCGTCAAGCCTCCACTTGAATCGAATGCCGTAAG
The DNA here is from genome assembly GCF_000013745.1 of Rhodopseudomonas palustris BisB18. Lineage (GTDB taxonomy): Bacteria > Pseudomonadota > Alphaproteobacteria > Rhizobiales > Xanthobacteraceae > Rhodopseudomonas_A > Rhodopseudomonas_A palustris_F. The sequence continues at coordinate 31,253 of NC_007925.1, read as the reverse complement.
AGAGGGTGCCGAACGTGAAGCGAACTTCGGATTCGGGGCACTAACGCAGGTGTCGGTAGCCTATCGCAGACGATTGTCGACGCTGATCCTGGGCCGTTTTGCGCGCAACCTGATGGCGCGCGCCTCGGCGGGCTCGGTGGCGTTGTCGCGGCTGTGGCCCGGTCGCACCGACCGGCTGATCATCGCGCCGCACGATCTGCGCACCGCCGACGCCACGCGCGCCGCCGAAATCTACGCCGGACGTTTCGTGTTCGCCGGCAAGATCGTCACCTGCCACGGTCGTTCGATCTTCGATTACGCGCCGCCCTCGGACGACTGGGAGGTGGCGTTGCTCGGCTTCGGCTGGCTGCGCCACCTGCGTGCCGCCGACACCGCGATCACCCGCGCCAATGCCCGCTCGCTGGTCGACGACTGGATCTCCAACATGTCGCACAACCGGCCGGTCGGTCGGCGGCCCGACGTGCTGGCGCGCCGGGTGATCTCGCTGTTGTCGCAGGCGCCGTTGGTGCTCAGCGACACCGACGGCCGGTTCTATCGCCGCTATCTGCGCGGGTTGACCCGCGAAATCCGCAGCCTGCGCTACATCACCCCGGACATCGCCGACGGCGTGCCGCGGCTGCAGGTCTTGATCGCGCTGTGCTACGCCTCGCTCTGTCTCGCCAACCAGGCGCGCCATATCCGCGCCGCCTCGCGCAAATTGTCCGACGAGCTGCAGCGGCAGATTCTGGCCGACGGCGGCCACATCTCGCGCAATCCCGGCGCGCTGATCGAACTGATGATCGACCTGCTGCCGCTGCGCCAGACCTTCGCCGCGCGCAACATCGCGCCGCCGCCGGCGCTGTTGAACGCGATCGACCGGATGATGCCGATGCTGCGGTTCTTCCGCCACGGCGACGGCAGTTTCGCGCTGTTCAACGGCATGAGCAGCGCGCCGTCGGATCTCTTGGCGACGCTGCTGGCCTATGACGATACCCACGGCAGCCCGATGTCGAGCATGCCGCACACCGGTTTCCAGCGGCTCGACGCCGGCACCATGACGGTGATCGTCGACACCGGCCCGCCGCCGCCGCCGGCCGTCAGCGACGAGGCCCATGCTGGCTGCTTGTCGTTCGAAATGTCGGTGGCCGGCTGCCGCGTCGTGGTCAATTGCGGCATCCCCGCCACCGGCCGGGAGAACTGGCGCAGCTTCGCCCGCGGCACCGCGGCGCATTCCACCGTGACCTACCGCGAAACCTCGTCGTGCCAGTTCGTCGAGCGCTCCTCGATGAAACGTTTCCTGAACGGCGCGCCGATCGTCTCCGGGCCGGTCCATGTCGAGCATTATCGCGAGGTCGGTGCCGAGGGCGTGATGCTGAACATGTCGCATGACGGCTATCAGTCGCGGTTCGGGGTGACCCATCGCCGCGTGCTGATGGCTTCCGTCGACGGCTCGCGGCTGGACGGCGAGGACACCGTCGCGGCGGCGCCGGGCGCGCGGATCAAGGGCAATGACGCCAGCTATGCGGTGCGGTTTCATCTGCACCCTGCGGTCAAGGCCAGCCGGCTCACCGACGCCCGCGGCGTCATGCTGGTGCTGCCGAACCGCGAGGTCTGGACCTTCGAGGCGCTCGACGACAAGGTCGAGCTCGAGGACAGCGTGTTTCTTGCCGGCAATGACGGGCCGCGCCGCACCGTGCAGATCGTGATCCGGCAGGACGCCCGCCACACCTCCTCGATCCGCTGGAACTTCGTCCGCTCGCCGAGCTCGCCGGCGGCCACCGCTGCGCGGCGCAATAACCGCGGCCAGGCCGAGTTGCCGCTGCCGCCGCCGACCCCATCGCGATCTTGACGGGCGGAAGCATCGCGCGCGAGCCGCGTAACCGCCGCTTCTCCGGCGATCCGAGGTTTCACCGCCCGGCAAACCGTGCTACGGCGCGCGCTTGAATTCGGCGCCCGCCGCAACCGGCCGGCCGCCCGTAACCCACATTATTATACCGGGATTCTCCTCATGACCGACCACCCGCGCCGCGTGACCCGCGCTCTTCTGTCCGTTTCCGATAAAGCGGGCCTGATCGACTTCGCCCGCGCGCTGGTCGACCACGGCGTCGAACTGGTCTCCACCGGCGGCACCGCCAAAGCGATCGCCGCTGCCGGGCTCGCGGTCAAGGATGTCTCCGAGCTCACCGGCTTTCCGGAAATGATGGACGGCCGGGTCAAGACCCTGCATCCGAAGGTGCACGGCGGCCTGTTGGCGGTCCGCGGCAATGCCGAGCACGTCAAGGCGATGGCCGACCACGACATCGCGCCGATCGACCTGTTGGTGGTCAACCTCTATCCGTTCGAGGCCACCGTCGACAAAGGCGCCGGTTACGAAGACTGCATCGAGAACATCGACATCGGCGGGCCGGCGATGATCCGCGCCGCTGCGAAAAACCACGACGACGTCGCGGTGGTGGTGGAAGCCGCCGATTATCAGGCGGTGCTCGACGAACTCGCGGCCAACAAGGGCGCAACGACACTGACCTTGCGCAAGAAGCTCGCCGCCAAGGCCTATGCGCGCACCGCGGCTTACGACGCGGCGATCTCCAACTGGTTCGCCGATCAGCTGAAGACCGCGGCGCCGGATTTCCGCGCCATCGGTGGCCGGCTGATCCAGAGCCTGCGCTACGGCGAAAACCCGCACCAGAGTGCTGCGTTCTACCGCACCCCGGATCACTGCCCGGGCGTCGCCACCGCGCGGCAGATCCAGGGCAAGGAACTATCCTACAACAACATCAACGATACCGACGCCGCCTATGAGTGCATCGGCGAGTTCGACGCCACGCGCACTGCGGCCTGCGTCATCGTCAAGCACGCCAACCCCTGTGGTGTGGCGGAGGGCTCGAGCCTGCTGGCCGCCTATCGGTCGGCGCTGGCCTGCGATTCGACCTCCGCGTTCGGCGGCATCGTGGCGCTGAACCGCACCCTGGATGCCGAGGCCGCGCGCGCCATCACCGAGATCTTCACCGAAGTGATCATCGCGCCCGACGCCACGGACGAGGCGATCGCGATCGTTGCCGCGAAGAAGAATCTGCGGCTGCTGCTGGCCGGCCAATTGCCGGATCCGCGCGCGCCTGGGCTCACCTACAAGACGGTGGCCGGCGGTCTGTTGGTGCAGTCGCGCGATAACGCCGTGGTCGAGGATATGGCGCTGAAGGCGGTTACCAAGCGGCAGCCGACCGAGGCCGAGCTGCGCGATCTGAAATTCGCCTTCCGGGTCGCCAAGCACGTGAAGTCCAACACGATTGTGTATGCGAAAGACCTCGCCACCGTCGGCATCGGCGCCGGCCAGATGAGCCGCGTCGACTCCGCGCGGATCGCCGCGCGCAAGGCCGAGGATGCGGCGGCCGAGCTGAAGCTCGCCGCGCCGATGACCAAGGGCTCGGTGGTGGCCTCCGATGCGTTCTTCCCGTTCGCCGACGGCATGCTGGCCTGCATCGAGGCCGGCGCCACCGCGGTGATCCAGCCCGGCGGCTCGGTGCGCGACGACGAGGTGATCAAGGCCGCCGACGACGCCGGCATCGCCATGGTGTTCACCGGCGTGCGGCATTTTAGGCATTGATAACTGACCTCTCCCCGCTTGCGCGGAGAGGTGCACTTTTTTAACAAGAAGTCATTCCGGGGCGCGAGCAGCGTGAGCTGCGAGCGAGCCCGGAATGACGGCTTCGTTCGGTTGTGGCGCGTCAATCACCGAAGCAATTACTTGTTCCGCACCTTCGCCAACAACACCAGGCCGGCGACGAAGAACAGCACCAACACCGCCATCCCGGCCTTCTGGCTCATGGTGATCGCGGTGACCGCGCCGATCAGCATCGGGCCGATGAACGAGGTGACCTTGCCGGTCAGCGCGAACAGCCCGAAGAACTGCGCGATGCGCTGCTTCGGCGCCATGTGGATCAGCAGCGAGCGCGACGCCGCCTGCAGCGGCCCGCCGGCGATGCCTATCAGGCAGCCGAGCAGGAGATAAGCGCGCTCGGCGGGAGCTGCGAACAGCGCGCCGCCGGGCTGCGGCGGCGTCACCGCAATGAACAAAATCGAATCCCGCTCGACCAGCAGGATGCCTAGCACCGCGATCAGCAGCAACATCATGCTGCCGGCGATCACCCGCTTCGGCCCCAGCGCGTCGTCGAGCTTGCCGCCGAGATAAGCGCCGAAGGTGGCGGCGATCGCCAGCAGGATGCCGAAGCTGCCGATCTGCAAGGTGTGCCATCCGAACGTGCCGGCGGCATAAATGCCGCCGAACGCAAACAACGAGACCAGCCCGTCGGTGTAGATCATGTTGGCGAGCAGGAACGTCGCCATCGAGCGGTGCTTCGGCAATTCGCGCAGCGTCTGCCCGAGCTCGCGCAAGCCCTCGCGCACCGCGGCGCCGAGCTTGCGCTTGGCCGGAAAATCCGGCGTCAGCAGAAACATTGGCAGGACGAAGACAACGAACCAGATGCCGGTCAGCGGCCCGGTGATGCGGTCGCCCTGATGCGTCAGAGGATCGAGCCCGAACCATGGCAACAGGCCAAACAGCGTGCGGCCGGTGTCGGGACTGCCGGCGAGAAATCCCAGCACCAGGATCAGCGACAGGATGCCGCCGACATAGCCGGTGGCCCAGCCGGTGCCGGACAATCGTCCGATCTGATCGGGCGGCACCAGATGCGGCATCATCGCATTGTTGAACACGGTGGCGAATTCGACGCCGATGGTCGCCACGCCATAGGCAATCAACAGCGGCAGGATCACGGTTGGGTCACCGGGACGGCCGAACCACATCGCGCAGGAGCCGATCACCAGCAATGCGCCGAAGCCGAAGATCCACGGCTTGCGCCTTCCGCTGGCATCCGCAATCGCACCGAGCACCGGCGAGGCCAGCGCGATGATCAGCCCGGCGGCGCCGGTGGCAAAGCCCCACAGCGATTGGCCTTGCGCCGGATCGGCGGCGACAAAAGTGGTGAAATACGGCGCGAAGATGAAGGTGGTGATCAGCGTGAAATAAGGCTGCGCCGCCCAGTCGAACAGGATCCAGCCGACCACCGCGGAGCGCCGCGGATAGCGTGGTGCGGCGGCCGCGCGGGTCGCGCCGGCGGCGAGGCTGTCCGCCATGCCCAAGTTCCTCCCGAATGATGGTCGAGGTTTTGCTTCTCGCATCGAAAGCAATATAGCATCCCCGGCAATGAGAAGGTGTTCATGGTGAGATTAAGTCCGCCGAGGTCGCGCTGCATTCTGGCGCTGCTGCGTGGCGTAGTGGTGACGGCGCTGCTCGCGCTCGCCGGCGCAAGCGCGCAAGCCCAGGACATTCGCGGCGGCGCGCTGCCGGCGGTCGCCGCGCCCGCGGTGGTCGGCTCGCGCGGCATGGTGGTTGCGCAGGAGCGCATCGCCGCAACAATCGGCCGCGATGTCTTGGCGAAGGGCGGCAACGCCGTGGATGCCGCTGTGGCAACCGGGTTCGCGATGGCCGTGACTTATCCCCGCGCGGGAAATCTCGGCGGCGGCGGCTTCATGGTGATCCACCGCGCCAAACAAAACGACGACATCGCGCTGGACTATCGCGAGACCGCGCCGGCGGCGGCGACGCGCGACATGTTCCTCGGCGCCGACGGCAAGCCCGATCCGGCGAAGTCGCGCGACTCCGCGCTCGGCATCGGCGTGCCCGGCACCGTCGCAGGGCTTGCGCTGGCGCTGGAGAAATACGGCTCCGGCAAATTCTCGTTGGCGGAGATTCTGCAGCCGACGATCGCGCTGGCGCGCGACGGCTTCGAGATTGCCGACGACACCGCCGATACGCTGCCGGATTGGCACAAGCGGTTGGCGCGTTGGCCGGCGACGCAGAAGATTTTTTCGCGGGACGACGGCACCTCGCTGCAGGGCGGCGACCGCCTGGTGCAGCGCGATCTCGCCGTGACGCTCGGCGCGATCGCCGCGCAGGGGCAGCGCGGCTTCTATCAGGGCGAGGTCGCGGAAAAGCTCGCGCGTGGCATCGCCGCGGCCGGCGGCCTCATCACCGTGGACGACCTTAAATCCTATCAGCCGGTGATCCGCACGCCGCTGCGCGGGACTTATCGCGGCTATGACATCGTGGCGATGCCGCTGCCGTCGTCCGGCGGCACCGTGCTGATCGAGACGCTGAACCTTCTCGAGGGCTTTCAACTGCGCGAACTTCCGCAAGGCTCGGCCGCCTCGTTGCATCTTCTCATCGAGGCGATGAAGCGCGGCTATGCCGACCGCGCGCGCTATCTCGGTGATCCGGCTTTCGTCAACGCGCCGCTCGCGGCGTTGCTATCAAAGGACTATGCGAAGAAGCAGCGTGCCGGCATCGATCCGCAGCGCGCCACGCCGTGGACCGAAGCCCTGCCGGCGCTGCCGCCGCGCGAGGGCGAAAACACCACGCATTACTCGGTGGTTGACGCCGACGGCAACGCGGTCAGCAACACTTACACGCTGAATTTCAGCTACGGGATCGGCCTGATCGCCGCCGGCACCGGCGTGCTGCTCAACAACGAGCTCGACGATTTCACCGCGGCGCCGGGTGCCTCGAACGCGTTCGGGCTGGTCGGCTTCGAGGCCAATCTGCCGGGGCCGGGCAAACGGCCGTTGTCGTCGATGTCGCCGACGCTGGTGCTGAAGGACGGCCGCGTGGTGCTGGTCACCGGCTCGCCCGGCGGCAGCCGGATCATTTCGACAACGCTGCAGGTGATCGTCGACGTGCTGGATTACGACATGGATATCGCCGCCGCGGTGGCGGCGCCGCGGCTGCATCATCAATGGCTGCCGGATGAGGTGCGAATCGAGCAGGGATTTCCTGAAGCTGTGATCGCCGCGCTGCGCGCCAAGGGCCACGTCGTCGTGGCGCCGCTCGGCCAGACCTCGGCGAATTCGATTTTCGTGGCTAAGGACGGCGTCCGCGGCGCGCCCGACCCGCGGACCCGCGGCGCCGCGGCGGTCGCGGAGTAGCACCGGCTCTCCCCCGCAAGCGGGGGAGGGAGCAGGCCATGCTTGGCGCGGGACTGATTTCGAATTACAGCGAAGCCATCAACACGCGCCGAAGGCGCTGACTGCAAGGGGACGAAACATGGCTTCACTGAAGGGCAAGACGCTGTTCATTTCCGGCGGCAGCCGCGGCATTGGGCTGGCGATCGCGCTACGTGCGGCGCGCGACGGCGCCAATGTGGCGATCGCCGCCAAGACCGCCGAGCCACATCCCAAACTCCAGGGCACGATCTATACCGCGGCGGACGAGGTGCGCGCCGCCGGCGGCAACGCGCTGCCGATCCTGTGCGACATCCGCGACGAGGCCCAGGTGATCGCCGCGATCGACAAGACGGTCGGCGAGTTCGGCGGCCTCGATATCTGCGTCAACAATGCCTCTGCGATCAGTCTCACCAACTCACAAAATACCGACATGAAGCGGTTCGACCTGATGATGGGGATCAACACCCGCGGCACCTTCATGGTGTCGAAATATTGCATTCCGCATCTGAAGAAGGCCGAGAACCCGCACATCCTGATGCTGTCGCCGCCGCTCGACATGAAGCCAAAATGGTTCGAGCACTCCACCGCCTACACCTTGGCCAAGTTCGGCATGAGCATGTGCGTGCTGGGATTGTCCGGCGAACAAAAGCGCGCCGGCATCGCCGTCAACGCGCTGTGGCCGCGCACCACCATCGCCACCGCGGCGGTCGGCAATCTCTTGGGCGGCGACGCCATGATGCGCGCCAGCCGGACGCCGGAGATCATGGGCGACGCGGCCTATGAGATCTTTCTCAAGCCGTCGCGCGAGTTCACCGGGCAGTTCTGCATCGACGACAAAGTGCTGTATGAAGCGGGCGTCACCGATTTCGAGCGCTACCGCGTCGATCCCTCGGTGCCCCTGATGTCGGATTTCTTCGTGCCCGACGACGATGTGCCGCCGCCCGGCGTCAGCGTGAGGACGCTGCCCTCGGTCGATGCGGCGAAGGCGAAGGGGTAGGCGGGTAGTTTCTGCGTCGGTTCGGACCTGCTGCCCATGCTACGAAGGCAGCGCGCTCCCTCTCCCGCTTGCGGGGGAGGGTTGGGGAGGGGGCGCTCCGCACACCAGCCCCTCCACGATGATCAAGTCGGTTCGCACGAGCGCAGTGCTCGCGGCTTTCCCCCACCCCAGCCCTCCCCCGCAAGCGGGAGAGGGGGCAGGCAGCGGCCGCGGCGGATGCCGTGCTCGGTCGGCTACGCCTTGCCGATCGTATACGGCCCGCCTTTTTCCAGCGCGCGGGCGTAGGCCGGGCGGGCGTGGATGCGTTCGAGCAGCGCCCGCGTCTTCGGATATTCTCCGTCGAGCCCGCCGCGCGCCGACGCGGCCTCCAGAGGAAAGCTCATCTGCACGTCGGCGGCGGTGAACTCGGAGCCTGCGAACCACTCACTCTTGCCGAGCTCGCTTTCCCAGAACGCCATGTGCTGCTTCAACTGCGGCTCGATGAACGTCGTCAGCACCGGCGTGGTGATCATCCGCACCAACGGCCGCAGCAGCGCCGGCGCGCGGGTCGGGATCATGGTGAACAGCAGCTTCAACAGCAGCGGCGGCATCGCCGAGCCTTCGGCGTAGTGCAGCCAATAGGTGTAGCGCAGCCGCTCCGGGGTGTCCGGCGGCGGGATCAGCCGGCCGTTGCCGTAGGCGGCGATGATGTAGTCGATGATCGCGCCGGATTCGGCGATGGTGGCGCCGTTGTCGGTGATCACCGGCGATTTGCCGAGCGGATGGACGGCGCGCAATTCCGGCGGCGCCAGCATATCGGGCTGCCGCTGATAGCGCACGATCTCGTAAGGCACGCCGAGTTCTTCCAGCAGCCACAGCACGCGCTGCGAGCGCGAATTGTTCAAGTGATGGACGGTGAGCATGACGTTTCCTCCATTGCCGGCCGATGATCGGTGGTGCCATCGGCACCGGTAAAAGTCGAGCCGCGCCAGCAAATATATCACGACGCGTTCGCGATGCCGCCGAGCGGCGGCGCGGCGGCCGGTTGATCATGGCGGCGGCACGGGCTAGGCTGCGTGACATGATTATGATCATATAAAGCTGCGATGCAGCGCCGGAGCCCAGGGAGAGAGCGATGAGCCAGCCGCCGCCGCAATTCTTGTTCGATTTCGGTAGCCCGAACGCCTATCTGGCGCATCAGGCGATCCCTGAAATCGAACGCCGGATCGGCGTAAAATTCGACTACGTGCCAGTGCTGCTCGGCGGCATCTTCAAGGCCACCAACAACAAATCACCGGCGGAGACGTTGGCCGGGATCAAGAACAAGCGCGAGTTTCATGAGCTGGAAACCCAGCGTTTCATCCGGCGCTACCACGTCGAGCCCTATGTGTGGAATCCGCACTTTCCGGTTAACACGCTGAACTTGATGCGCGCCGCGGTGGCGGCACAGTTGGACGGCGTGTTCGAGCCATATATCGCAGCCGCGTTCCGTCACATGTGGGCGGAGCCGAAGAAGATGGATGATCCCGAGCTGGCGTTGCAGGCGTTGAAAGCGTCGGGGCTCGATGCGGACAAGCTGTTCGCGCGGGCGCAGCAGCCGGAGGTCAAGGCCAAACTGATCGACAACACCCAACGCGCGGTGGAGCGCGGCGCGTTCGGTGCGCCGACCTTCTTCGTCGGCGACGAGATGTTCTTCGGCAAGGAGCAACTGCGCGAGGTCGAGGAAATGTATGGGGAGTTGGATTGATTAACGCTCCGCTCTTAGGCTGAAACGATACGTGTCCCGGACGCGGAGCAGCGCTCTTGCGCTGCATCGCAGATCCGGGACCGTTCCAAGCGCTGCGCTCCGTAACGGCCCCGGCTCTGCAGCGCACCACGCCGCAAGTGCGGCGCGCTGCGCTGCGTCCGGGGCACCCAATCCAACGCGGTGGTGCGAATTCAGTATCGCCGAGATAGCGAAAGACATTCAGGAGAAACCCCGTGCAGCAACGCAACGCAACCGTCGCGGTGATCGGCGCCGGCGACTATATCGGCGCCGAAATCGCCAAGAAATTCGCCTGCGAAGGTTTCACCGTGTTTGCCGGGCGACGCGACGGCGGCAAGCTCGAACCGTTGGTGCAAGAGATCGAGGCCGCCGGCGGTTCCATCGTCGCGCGTTCGCTGGATGCCCGCCAAGCCGATCAGGTCGCGGCCTTCCTGGAGGAGGCCGACGCCCATGCGCCGCTCGATGTCTGCATTTTCAACGTCGGCGCCAACGTCAATTTTCCGATTCTCGACACCACCGATCGGGTGTTCCGCAAAGTCTGGGAAATGGCCTGCTGGGCCGGCTTTCTCGCCGGGCGCGAATCTGCGCGGCTGATGATTCCACGCGGGCGTGGCAACATCTTCTTCACCGGCGCCACCGCGAGCCTGCGTGGCGGCTCGGGTTACGCCGCGTTCGCCTCGGCCAAATTCGGGCTGCGCGCGGTGGCGCAGGCGATGGCGCGCGAATTGGGGCCGAAGAACATCCACGTCGCGCATCTGGTGATCGATTCCGGCGTCGACACCGCCTGGGTCCGCGAGCGCCGCGAACAGTTGTGGGGCAAAGAGGCGCTGGACAATCCCGACCTGCTGATGCCCCCGGCGTCGGTCGCTTCGTCGTATTGGCAGCTCTACCAGCAGCCGAAAAGCGCCTGGACCTTCGAGATGGAAATCCGCCCGTTCGGCGAGAAGTGGTAGGGCGCCGCGCTTGTCCTTGGTGCAAAGATTGTCCGGCAGTAAAAGCGATCCGCGAATCCAACAGGGAGTGGGACGATGCGGATACTCGTGGTCGGCGCCGGAGCGATCGGCGGCTATTTCGGCGGACGGCTGCTGCAGGCCGGGCGCGATGTGACGTTCCTGGTGCGGCCGAAACGCGCCGCCGAACTGCAAACGCACGGCCTGGTGATCAACAGCCCGCACGGCGACGTCACGCTGCGAGACCCGCCGGTCGTCCTGGCGACGGAGTTGAATCAGCCGTTCGATCTGATCCTGCTGAGCTGCAAGGCATTCGATCTCGACGATGCCATCGCCTCGTTCGCGCCGGCGGTCGGTCCCGGCACCGCGATCCTGCCACTGCTCAACGGCATCGCGCATCTCGACGTGCTGGACCGCAAATTCGGCGCCGACCGGGTGCTCGGCGGGCAATGCGTGGTGGCGGCGACGCTGAACGCCGTGCGCCAGGTCGTGCAGCTCAACCCGATGCATTCCATCACCTTCGGCGAGCGCGACGGCACGGTCTCGGCCCGGGTCGAGGCGATCGCCGCGATCCTGTCCGGGGCGATGTTCGAGGTTCACGCCTCGCCGCTCATCCTGCAGGAGATGTGGGAAAAATGGGTGTTTCTGGCGACGCTGGCCGGGGCGACCTGCGCGATGCGGGCGACGGTCGGCAACGTGCTGGCAGCGCCGGGCGGCGCCGATTTCATCCTCGGCGTGCTCGACGAATGCACCGCGGTGGCCTCTGCCTCAGGCTATGCGCCGCGCGGACCGTTTCTGGAGCGGACCCGCGGCATGGTGACGGCGGCCGGTTCGCCGCTAACGGCCTCGATGTTCCGCGACATCCAAGCCGGCGCGCCGATCGAATCGGAGCACGTGATCGGCGATCTGATCGCGCGCGGCGACGCCGCCAAGACCCCTTTACCGCGACTGCGCGTCATCTTCACGCATTTGCAGGCCTATCAGTTGCAGCGTGGCGGATAGACACGTGAGAAAATTGCGCTGCGCCGTAAGACTTTGGTCGCAATATTTGATCTAGATCACACTAAATTGTCGCAGTTCGCTCGGCGAACGGCGGAACTTGCTGCAATTGCGAAAGAATTTGACGCATTCCAGTAATTCCCGGATGAGTTGTGGGGCGTTGCCCAAGATTCGAGCAATTTGATTTCGATCAAACTGAGTGCCATGAAACTCAGGTTGGTGACCCTCAGCTCCCGCCTTGAAAAAGAACCAAACGATGAATCAGGCCCTCACTTCGAAACGGATGACCATCGGCGAAGGGGGCTTGCTCGCCCTGTTCACCGTCATGGTGGCGCTTTGTGTCCTCGCCGTGATCAAAGCTCAGGACTCCGCCTTTGCCTTCCACGCCGCCATCGGTGCTGCGGTCAGCGCCTGGGCGGTGTTCGCGATCTTCACCCGGTTCTCCGGCCGCCCGGCAGCCCGCCCGCCGCAGGAGATCAACGGCGTGCCGAACTACAATTTCGGCCCGGTCAAGTTCTGCTCGTTCATGGCGATGTTCTGGGGCATCGCCGGCTTCAGCGTCGGGCTGATGATCGCCCTGCAGCTGGCCTTCCCGCTGCTCAATTTCGACATTCAATGGATCTCATTCGGCCGGCTGCGGCCGCTGCACACCTCCGCGGTGGTGTTCGCGTTCGGCGGCAACGTGCTGCTGGCGACCTCGCTCTACGTGGTCCAGAAGACCTCGCGGGTGCGGCTCGCCGGCGATCTGGCGCCGTGGTTCGTGGTGATCGGCTACAACGTCTTCATCCTGATCGCCGGCACCGGCTATCTGCTCGGCGTCACCCAGTCCAAGGAATATGCCGAGCCGGAATGGTACTCCGACGCGTTGCTCACCGTCGTCTGGGTCGCCTATCTCTTGGTGTTCCTGATGACGCTGGTGAAGCGCAAGGAACCGCACATCTTCGTGGCGAACTGGTTCTACCTCGCCTTCATCATCACCATCGCGGTGCTGCATCTGGGCAACAATCCCGCGGTGCCGGTGTCGTGGTTCGGCTCGAAATCCTACATCGCCTGGGGCGGCGTGCAGGACGCCATGTTCCAGTGGTGGTACGGCCATAACGCGGTCGGCTTCTTCCTCACCGCCGGCTTCCTCGCCATCATGTACTACTTCATCCCGAAGCGCGCCGAGCGGCCGATCTATTCCTATCGGCTGTCGATCATCCACTTCTGGGCGCTGATCTTCCTCTACATCTGGGCCGGCCCGCATCACCTGCACTACACCGCGCTGCCGGATTGGACGCAGACGCTCGGCATGACCTTCTCGATCATGCTGTGGATGCCGTCTTGGGGCGGCATGATCAACGGCCTGATGACGCTGTCGGGCGCCTGGGACAAGCTGCGCACCGATCCGGTGCTGCGCATGCTGGTGGTCTCGGTGGCGTTCTACGGCATGTCGACCTTCGAAGGTCCGATGATGGCGATCAAGGTCGTCAACTCGCTCAGCCACTACACCGACTGGACCGTCGGCCACGTCCACTCCGGCGCGCTCGGCTGGGTCGGCTTCGTCTCGTTCGGCGCCTTGTACTGCCTGGTGCCGTGGGTCTGGAACCGGAAGCAGCTGTATTCGCTGAAGCTGGTGAACTGGCACTTCTGGATCGCGACGCTGGGTATCGTGCTCTACATCTCGGCGATGTGGGTGTCGGGAATTCTGCAGGGCCTGATGTGGCGCGCCTACACCTCGCTCGGCTTCCTGGAATATTCCTTCATCGAGAGCGTGGAAGCGATGCATCCGTTCTACATGATCCGCGCGGCCGGCGGCGGCCTGTTCCTCTGCGGCGCGCTGATCATGGCCTATAACCTCTGGATGACGGTCCGTACCGGCGAGTCATCGGAAACGCAGCCGAGCGTTGCGCTTCAGGCAGCCGAATAAGGAGCGTTGCGATGACAACATTCTGGGATCGTCACAAGATCTTCGAGAAAAATTCCATCGTGCTGATCGTCGGGATTCTGGCGGTCATCGCGATCGGGGGGCTCGTCGAAATCACCCCGCTGTTCTACCTCAAGAGCACCATCGAAAAGGTCGACGGCGTCAGGCCCTACACCCCGCTCGAACTCGCCGGGCGCAACATCTTCGTCCGCGAGGGCTGCTATCTGTGCCACTCGCAGATGATCCGGCCGCTGCGCGACGAGGTCGAACGCTACGGTCACTTCTCGCTCGCCGCCGAGAGCATGTACGACCACCCGTTCCAGTGGGGCTCCAAGCGCACCGGACCGGATCTGGCGCGGGTCGGCGGCAAGTATTCCGACGACTGGCACGTCACCCATCTGAAGAACCCGCGCTCGATCGTGCCGCAGTCGGTGATGCCGGGTTACGCCTTCCTGGCGCGCACCGAAGTCGATACCGACCATATCGCCGATCATCTGCGCACCAACCGCATCGTCGGCGTGCCCTACACCGACGACGAGATCGCCAACGCCAGCGCCGACATGAAGGCGCAGGTCAATCCGGACACCCCGGAGGCCGCCGAACTGCTGAAACGCTATCCCAAGGCCGTGGTGCGCAATTTCGACGGCAAGGACGGCAATCCGACCGAACTCGACGCGCTGATTTCCTACCTGCAGATGCTGGGAACGCTGGTCGACTTCAAGCTGTACAATGAAAAAGCCAACCTGCGCTGAGGCACTGACATGAAAGCGATCGTCACCGCCGACAATTGGGTTTCCGATTTCGTGCTCACGCTTTGGACGCCGTTGTTCGTCGCCATCTTCATCGCCATCGTGGCTTACGCGCTGTGGCCCAAGAACAAGTCGAAATTCGACGCGGCCGCCAGCATGCCGCTGCGAGAGGAATGATCGGTCATGGCTGAGCACGACAAGCACGGAACGTTCGACGAAGTCACCGGCAAGCACACCACCGGCCACGAGTGGGACGGCATCGAGGAACTCAACACGCCGCTGCCGCGCTGGTGGGTACTGACCTTCTATGCCTGCATCATCTGGTCGTTCGCCTATTGGGCGGTGTATCCGGCCTGGCCGCTGGTGCAGAGCTATACCACCGGCTGGTTCAACTATTCGTCGCGCGCCGAAGTCGCGGTGGAACTCGGCAAGCTCGAGGCGATCCGCGGCGACAAGATGGCGGCGCTGGCCACCGCGCCGCTCGCCGACATCGAAAAGGACCCCGGCATGTTCGCGATGGCGCGCGCCCGCGGCAAGGCGGTGTTCGGCGACAATTGCGCCGCCTGCCATGGCAGCGGCGGCGCCGGCTCCAAGGGCTTCCCCAACCTCAACGACGACGACTGGCTGTGGGGCGGCACCCTCGAGCAGATCGAGCAGACCCTGAAATACGGCGCCCGCAACGGTCATCCGGAAGCGCATGAGGGCCAGATGCTGGCGTTCGGCAAGGAAGGCGTGCTGAAGCCCGAGGAGATCGCCACGGTAGCCAATTACGTGCGATCGCTGTCCGGCCTGTCGACCCGGCCCGGCGTCGATGTCGCGGCAGGCGGCAAGATCTTCGCGGAGAACTGCACCGTCTGTCACGGCGAGGACGCCAAGGGCAATCCGGATATCGGCGCGCCGAACCTGACCGACCGGATCTGGCTGTACGGCTCCGAAGAGGCCACCATCATCGAGACCATCACCAACGGTCGGGCCGGCGTGATGCCGGCTTGGATTGATCGGCTCGACCCTGGTACGATCAAGGCGATGGCGGTGTACGTACATTCCCTCGGTGGCGGCAAGTAAAAGCGCGGGGTTCGCGCCCCGTGCCATAATGCGAGCCAATACCTGAGGTTAATCAATTTCGCCCATGAGAGTGAGCCTAAGGCTCACGCTCAAACGATGCGAGATGTATCCTCATCATGAATAAGCCCGTGCTGCCGAAAGACCTGCAAACGGACCCCGATGGGCCGCTTTACGTGGCGCAGAAGAAGATCTATCCGCAGAGTGTTTCGGGAACGTTCCGGCGCATCAAGTGGTACCTGATGGCGATCTGCCTCGGGATCTACTACTTCCTGCCGTTCGTGCGCTGGAACCGCGGTCTCGGCGCGCCGGATCAGGCGGTGCTGATCGATCTTCCCAACAGTCGGTTCTATTTCTTCTTCATCGAGCTGTGGCCGCAGGAAATCTACTACTTCACCGGCCTGTTGATCGTCGCCGCGATCACGCTGTTCCTGATGAACTCGTTGGGCGGCCGGGTATGGTGCGGGTATCTGTGCCCGCAGACGGTGTGGACCGATCTGTTCTACGCGGTGGAACGGCTGATCGAGGGCGACCGCCGCGAGCGGATGAAGAAGGCCGCCGAAGGCCTGACGCTGCAGCGCGGCGCCGAGCTGGTGCTGAAGCACTCGATCTGGATCTTGATCGCGTGGTGGACCGGCGGCGCCTGGGTGCTGTATTTCGCCGACGCACCGACCCTGGTGAAGGAGCTCGTCACCTTCCAGGCGCCGATGATCGCCTATATCTGGATCGGCATCCTGACCTCGACCACCTATCTGTTGGCCGGCTTCATGCGCGAACAGGTCTGCGTCTACATGTGCCCGTGGCCGCGGATCCAGGCGGCGCTGACCGACGAATGGGCGCTCAACGTCACCTATAAATACGACCGCGGCGAACAGCGGACCTCGCTGAAAAAGGCCGAGCAGGCCCGCGCGCAGGGCGAAAAGGTCGGCGACTGTGTCGACTGCAATCAGTGCGTCGCGGTGTGTCCGACCGGCATCGACATCCGCAACGGCTCGCAGCTCGACTGCATCCAATGCGGGCTGTGCATCGACGCCTGCGACGCGGTGATGACGAAGATCGGCCGCGAGACCCGGTTGATCGGCTACGATAACGACATCAACATCCACCGCCGGATGGAAGGCAAGCCGGAAGTGTTCCGGATGATCCGGCCACGCACCATGGTGTATTCGGCGCTGATCGTCGGCGTCGGCGCGATCATGCTGTATGCGCTGCTGACCCGAACCTTGCTCGATGTCAATGTGCTGCATGACCGCAATCCGTTGGCGGTGCGGCTCAGCGACGGCTCGGTGCGCAACGCCTACACCATGCGCCTGCTCAACAAACGCGGCTTCGATCGGGTGGTTGCGATCGACGTCGAGGGACCGGCCGATGCCACGGTCAGCGTCGTGGGCATGGATTCGATCACCCCGGAACGCCCGATGATCGTGCTGGGCCGCGACCAGACCACCGAATTGCGGGTGCTGGTGACCTCCAGCCCCGACGCCAAGCTCGCGCCGTCGACGCCGGTCATATTCCACATCACCGATATCGGCCTCGGCGAAGTGGCGTCGGCCGCCGACAATTTCGTCACGCCCTGAATTGCAACCGCGGAGTCTCCCATGAGCAAGCCAGTGACGTCGCCGCGGCCGTTGACCGGAGGTGTCGTTCTTGCGTCGCTGCTCGCCTTCTTCGCGGTGGTGCTCGGTGTCAACATGACGATGATGCTGCTGGCGATCGAGACCCTGCCGGGGACCGAGGTCGACAGCGCCTACAGCGCCAGCATCCGCTATTCCAACGAGATCGCCGCGGCGCGCGACCAGGCGCAGCGCGACTGGCGCGTCAACGCCCGCGTCGAACGCCAGCCGGATGGCTCGGCGTCGCTGCGCGTCGAGGCTCGCGACCGCAACGGCGCGCCGCTCGCCGGCCTGACGTTTTCCGGCCGGTTGGAACGGCCGGCCGACAAGCGTGCTGACAAGGAAGTGATCCTCGCCGAGATCGGCGACGGGGTCTATCGTGGTAACGCTGTCGGCGTCTCCCCCGGACAATGGGACCTGGTGATCGAGGGCGACTCCACCGGCAACAGGATGTTTCTGTCGAAGAATCGCCTGGTCCTGAACTAGGAGACCGCCATGACCACCACGCTGCTGACGCGTGATTTTTCGCACTACGTCAAAGACGTCGATGCGGAGATCGCCCACCTCGACCTCGCGGTCGAAGGCGTCAGCTGTGCCGGCTGCATGGCCAAGATCGAACGCGGGCTGTCGGCGATGCCCGACGTCACCCGGGCCCGCGTCAACCTCACCGATCGACGTCTCGCCATCGAGTGGAAGAAGGGCGCGCTCGATCCGTCGCAATTCATCGATCGCTTGGCCGAGCTTGGCTACAAAGCCTATCCGTTCGAGCCGGTGCGCGCCGAACTCGACGAGGCCGACCGCTCGAAATTCCTGCTGACTTGCCTCGGCGTCGCGGCGTTCGCCGCGATGAACGTGATGATGCTGTCGGTGGCGGTGTGGGCCGGCTCGGACATGACGCAGGACACCCGCGATTTCTTCCACTGGCTGTCGGCGCTGGTGGTGCTGCCCTGCGCCGCCTATGCGGGCCAGCCGTTCTTCACCTCGGCATTCCGGGCGTTGCGCGCGCGCAGCGTCAACATGGATGTGCCGATCTGCATCGGCGTCACGCTGGCGCTGGCGATGTCGGTGGTCGAGACCATCAACCACGCCGAGCACGCTTACTTCGACGCAGCGATCATGCTGCTGACCTTCCTGTTGGCCGGACGGTTCCTCGACCAGAAGATGCGGCAGCGCACCCGCGCCGTCGCCGGCAACCTCGCCGCGCTGAAGGCCGAGACCGCGACCAAATTCTTCGGCGCCGATGAAATCCGCGAGGTGCCGATCGCCGCGATCGAGCCCGGCGATATCGTGTTGCTGCGGCCGGGGCAGCGCTGCTCGGTCGACGGCCAAGTCATCGAAGGCCGCTCTGAACTGGACCAGAGCCTGATCACCGGCGAAACCCTGCACGCCCAGGCAGAGCGCGGTACCCAGGTTTACGCCGGTACGTTGAACATCTCCGGCACCCTGCGGGTCCGGGTGGCGGCGGCGGCCGAAGGCACGTTACTGTCCGAAATCTCCCGGCTGCTGGAAAACGCGCTGCAGGCGCGCTCGCACTATGTCAGGCTTGCCGACCGCGCCTCGCGGCTCTACGCGCCGCTGGTCCATGCCGCGGCGCTGTTGACTATGCTGGGCTGGGTGGCGTGGGGCGCCTCTTGGCACGACGCAATCGTCACTGCGATCGCGGTCTTGATCATCACCTGCCCCTGCGCGCTCGGGCTGGCGATCCCGGCGGTGCAGACGGTCGCAGCCGGCGCCATGTTCCGCGCCGGCGTGCTGTTGAATTCCGGCGATTCGATTGAACGCGTCGCGGGCATCGATACCATCGTGTTCGACAAGACCGGCACGCTGACCTTGCCGGAGCTCGACGTCGTCAACGCGGCCAGCGTACCCGACGAGGTGTTCAGCCTCGCCGGCCAGTTGGCGCTGGCCAGCCATCATCCGGTGGCGGCGGCGGTCGCCCGCGCCGTCGGCGCCAAATCGCCGCTCGCCGAGGTGGTGGAAGAGCCCGGGCAGGGCGTGCGCGGCTTCGTCGGCGGCCAAGAGCTCCGGCTCGGCAGCCCGGCCTATTGCCATGCCGAAGCGCTTGCCAATGAAATCCTCAGCCAGGATCCGGAAGTTTCGGTGGTGGCGTTCAGTCGCGGCAGCTCCGAACACTACGTCTTCGCGGTCCGGCAGCGGCTGCGGCCGGATGCGGTGTCGGTGATCGCCGCGCTGCAGAAGCAGGGCATCGCCATCGAGATGCTGTCCGGCGATCGCGAGCCGGCGGTGCGCCACGCCGCCGACACGCTCGGCATCAGCATCTGGCAGGCCGGCGTCAAGCCCGCCGACAAGATTGCGCATATCGAAGCGCTGAAGCAGCAGGGCCGCAAGGTGATGATGGTCGGCGACGGCATGAACGACGCGCCGTCGCTCGCCGCGGCCTCGGTGTCGATGTCGCCGATCAGCGCCACCCATCTCAGCCAGGCCACCGCCGACCTGGTGTTCCTCGGCAAGGAACTTGCGCCGGTGCTGGCCGCGGTGGACTATTCGCGCAAGGCGATGAGCCTGATGCGGCAGAATCTGGCGCTGGCGATCGGCTACAACGTGCTCGCCGTGCCGATCGCGATCGCCGGACTGACCACGCCGCTGATTGCTGCGATCGCGATGTCGGGATCGTCGGTGCTGGTGATGCTGAACGCGATTCGCGCGCGTCACGCCGGCCGGAGAGACTCGCTATGGAAGTAATGGTGTTTTTGGTGCCGCTGGCGCTGTGCCTCGGCCTGGTCGGCCTGATCGGCTTTCTGTGGTCGCTGCGCAGCGGTCAATACGAGGATCTCGATGGCGCGGCGTGGCGGGCGATTTTCGACGACGAGCCGCCGCAGCCGCCCGCTCCGGTCGTGCCGCACAAGGAGTAGTCCGGACCGGCTTCGCGCCGGTCGCGCGGTCGGGTGTTTTGCGAGTGGGTGTTTCGGGCTGAAATTGCGGTCGGGATGCGCAGCAGGTGATTTCGTAATTCGGCGTTCGCTACGACTAATTATGTCGCGCCGTGGGCCGGCTGCGGAATGATCAGCTTATTTTTCAGGCCGTGTTGACTTCATAGGCGAGATCGGACGAAATCCGCACATCCGGTCGATCGATGAGCCGCTCAGGCGGGTGTGCGGTCGGACAGAAACGATCATGCCCGTGGATGTGTCTCACGGGCGCCGGTCGGATGGGGATCTGCGATGTCGTTGCGACGAAGGATTTCAGCGCTGCTGTCGCGTGTTGTCACCGCCATCGGTGAAGCGCGCTGGCCGAGCTGTTGTTGTTGAAGCCGCCGCTTCGACCGCCTCACCGCTTTCCATCTGCTACGAACCAGAAAGGCGCCGGCCTCTGAGCCCGGCGACGGGTTTGTCATGTCCAGTGCATTCATCATCGAAGTTCGATCGCGCGCCGCCGGCATTGTGGTCCGCGACGGCCGTTACTTCCGCTTTCACGCCGCCACCCACGACTTCAACGATCTCGACGGCCGAGGCTTCCGTTCGCCGAGCGCCGCCCACAAGGCGGCGCTGCGTCATGCCTCGGCGCTCGACACAAGGCGCGGCCGGCCCGCGATCGGCGACCGGCGCATCGCCAGCTGACAAATAGCCGGCGATGCCGCGCATTGCTCACTGCCGCAACCGGCCGGACGTCCCGCGTCCGCGCGGCTGCGCGCGGCCGCGTTGGGCGGGCTCCCGCCCGCGATCGCAGCTTTGCTGGCCTTTCCAATCCATCGGCGCAAAATAGGCTTGCGAGAAATAATCTCCCAAGTATGATGCCAGTTGCCCGTGAATTTAGAAGAAAGTTCTACCTATGGCCGAACTCGCGCTGCCGCCGGTTGAATCGCATCGCCGGATCGATGCCATTGACCGCAAGATTCTGACCGTGTTGCAGCAGGATGCGTCGCTCTCGGTGGCCGAGATCGGTGACCGCGTCGGGCTTTCGTCGACGCCGTGCTGGAAGCGGATCCAGCGGCTGGAGAGCGACGGCGTCATCATGCGACGGGTGGCGTTGGTCGATCAGAACAAGATCGGGCTTGGGCTGTCGGTGTTCGTGTCGATCGAAAGCGGCGATCACTCCGACGCCTGGCTGAAGAAATTCGCCGACGCGGTCAGCGCGATGCCGGAGGTGATCGAGTTTTACCGGATGGCCGGCGACGTCGACTACATGCTGCGCGTCGTGGTCGCCGATATGCGCGCCTACGACGTGTTCTACAAGAAGCTGATCAGCGCGGTGGCGCTGAAGAACGTCACCTCGCGCTTTGCGATGGAGAAGATCAAGTCGGTCACCGCGCTACCGGTGCCGGCGCTGGAAGTGGCGTAGCCGCCGGCGACGCTTCGGCGCGGCCGGTCGGCTGTCGTGTCCGGCGGCGGCTCTGACTCGCCTATGTGCAGTTGATCCATGGAACAGAGCGAACCGGGAATCTCGCAACACGAGCGGATTCTCCTCTGCTCGGCGGCGAGATTCCGTGTTCGCTCGCAGTTCACGCTGCTCGTGTCCGGTATAACAGCGTCTCAGGCGCGCGGACCGAACCCCCACAAAGGCTCCGAGTTGTCGTCAATCGGGATGGATGGTATCTAACGAGCCATGCGGCCGTCTCACATTCCCAAGATTGCGCCGGAAGCGTTCTTCGCCTGGATCGCCGGGCAGGAAGGGCGATACGAACTCGTCGATGGCGAGGTCGTCATGATGGCCGGCGCCGGACGCAGGCACGATCATATCGTCGTCAATCTCATCACCGCGCTCAACCTGCAAACCCGTGGCGGCCGGTGTCAGACCTTCACCGGCGACACCTACGTCGCGACGTCGCCAGCGACCCGGCGAATGCCCGATCTCGGCGTCGATTGCGGCACGGCGGATGATGCCTCGCTGGTCGCCGACCAGCCATCGCTGGTGGTCGAGGTTTTGTCTCCCACGACCGGGGGCATCGACGTGACGATCAAGCTTGCGGAATATCAGTCGCTTCCGACGCTTGACTACATTCTGTTGGTGGACACCGCCAGTCCGAAAGTGCATTTTCATTATCGCGCCCAGGACCGGATCTGGACGGCCATTGTCGTTGAAGGGCTGGACGCCGCGATCCGTCTCGACCGATTGGAGGTCCGGCTGGAGTTGCGAGACATCTACGCGGGGTTGGAGTTTCGACCTAAGCCGAAACTCGTCGAGCCTGCCTCCGAAGCCTACGAACCAGGCGGGTCTGATCCGTAGTGATCGAGCGATCGGGTTCGGCAGCCGCCGCCTACACGTCGACGTTGGCGCTGAGCGAGTTGTCCTGGATGAACTCGCGGCGCGGCTCGACCACGTCGCCCATCAGCTTGGTGAAGATGTCGTCGGCCTCGTCGACCTCGCGCACCTTCACCTGCAACAAGGAGCGCGCATTGGTGTCGAGCGTGGTGTGCCAGAGCTGCTCCGGGTTCATCTCGCCGAGGCCTTTGTAGCGCTGCAGCGCCACGCCCTTGCGGCCGGCGTCGGTCACCGCCTCGAACAGACTGACCGGGCCGTGGATCGGGGTCTCGGTATCCTTGCGGCGCAAGATCCCCGGCCGCGGATAGGCCTCCTGCAGATTGACGGCGTATTCGTCGAGCTTGCGGGCATCGGCGGAGGACAACAGCGCGGCGTCGATCATCGCCACGTCTTTCACACCGCGCACGGTGCGTTCAAAGGAAAAACCTTCGCCTTCGACGAAGCGGCCGACCCAGCCGCGCTCGACCTCGTCGGCGAGCGCATCGAGCCGCCGCGCGATATAGGCCGCGGCCTCGTTGGCGGTGGCGAGATCGGCGGTGACGCGCGGGTTGAGCACGCCGGCGATCGCCGCTTGTTCGACCACGCTACGATTGTAGCGGCTGTGCAGATTGTGCAGCGTGCCGCGGATCTGCCGGGCATCCTCCACCAGCGCCAACAGGTCGCGGCTGCTGCGGTCTTCGCCCGACGCCAGCTTGAACACACAGTCGTCGAGCCCGGTCTCGATCAGGTAGTCTTCCAACGCGCGCTCGTCTTTGAGATATTGCTCGGACTTGCCGCGCGTCACCTTGTAGAGCGGCGGCTGCGCGATGTAGAGGAAACCGCCCTCGATCAAGGACGGCATCTGCCGGAAAAAGAACGTCAGCAACAGCGTGCGGATATGCGCGCCGTCAACGTCGGCGTCGGTCATCAGAATGATCTTGTGATAGCGTAGCTTGGAGATGTCGAAATCGTCGCGGCCGATGCCGGTGCCCAATGCTGTGATCAGCGTGCCGATCTGCTCGGAGCCGAGCATCTTGTCGAACCGGGCGCGCTCGACGTTGAGGATCTTGCCGCGCAGCGGCAGCACCGCCTGGAATTCGCGATTGCGGCCCTGCTTGGCGCTGCCGCCTGCGGAGTCGCCCTCGACGATGAACAGTTCGGACTTTGCCGGATCGCGTTCCTGGCAGTCGGCGAGTTTTCCCGGCAACGAGGCGATATCCAGCGCGCCCTTGCGCCTGGTGAGTTCGCGGGCTTTTCGCGCGGCTTCGCGTGCGGCGCCGGCTTCGATCACCTTGCCGACGATGATCTTGGCCTCGGCGGGGTGTTCCTCGAACCACGCGGCGAGCGCCTCGTTCAAGACGTTCTCGACCACCGGCCGAACCTCGGAGGAGACCAGCTTGTCCTTGGTCTGCGAGGAGAATTTCGGATCCGGCACTTTCACCGACAGCACTGCGGTGAGGCCCTCGCGGCAATCGTCGCCGGTCAGCGCGATCTTTTCCTTCTTGGCGATGACGTCCGCATAGCCGTTGACCTGGCGGGTCAGCGCGCCGCGGAAGCCGGCCAGATGGGTGCCGCCGTCGCGCTGCGGGATGTTGTTGGTGAAGCACAGCACGTTCTCATGATAGCTGTCGTTCCACCACAGCGCCGCCTCGACGCCGATGCCGTTCAGTTCCGCCGCGATCATGATCGGCGCGGGCACCATCGCTTTCTTGTTGCGATCGAGATATTTGACGAATTCCTCGACGCCGCCGCGATACATCATCTCCTCGCGCTTTTCGACCGGGTGGCGCAGGTCGGACAGCACGATGGTGACGCCGGAATTCAGGAACGCGAGCTCGCGCAGCCGATGCTCCAGCGTGGCGAAGTCATATTCGATATGGGTGAAGGTTTCCGGCGAGGCCAGGAACGTCACCTCGGTGCCGCGCTTGCCGTTGGAATCGCCGACCACCACCAGCGGCGCCACCGCGTCGCCATGGGCGAATTCGATGAAGTGCTCCTTGCCGTCGCGCCAGACCCGCAGCTGCAGCTTGCTGGACAGCGCGTTGACCACCGAGACGCCGACGCCGTGCAGACCGCCGGAGACCTTGTAGGAATTCTGATCGAATTTTCCGCCGGCGTGCAGCTGGGTCATGATGACCTCGGCCGCCGAAATGCCTTCGCCCTTGTGGATGCCGACCGGGATGCCGCGGCCGTCGTCGCGCACCGTCACCGAGCCGTCGGCGTTCAGCACCACCTCGACCGCGGTGGCGTGGCCGGCCAGCGCCTCGTCGATGGCGTTGTCGACCACCTCATAGACCATGTGGTGCAGGCCGGAGCCGTCATCGGTGTCGCCGATATACATGCCGGGCCGCTTGCGCACCGCGTCGAGACCCTTCAGCACCCGGATCGATTCCGCGCCATATTCGACGGGAGCAGAGGCTTCGGGTTCGGCAATCGGCTGCCGGGCGGGTTCTGTCATGAGGGGCCTTTGGGATGCGTCGAATCAACGCGAAAACTTCGTCTTAACCGCGCCTTTGTGCCACGAAAGAGGGTCTACGCCTAGCGCAAAGTCGCAGGCAACAAGTTATTGAATAAATGGGATTTTTTGCGGGTTTTTCAAGACCCGGACGGGCCGTTTTGGAACCCTGGAAACAGCGCTGTGCGCGGGTTTAAAAGCGGCCTTGGCCGGCCCGCGAGGCGCGCCGCCGCGGCGCCGTTCGCGTTACGATTTTACGCGCTGACGTTCAGCGTCGAATGGTCGGCAAAGCTCAGCTTCGCCGACCCATTGCCGGCGAGATCGAGCACGATCGAATCCTCGGAACCCTTGAAACTGATCACCGCGGTGCCGTCCTTGCGCGTCACGGTGACGTCGGATTGCGAATAGCCGCTGATGGCCAGCGTCAGGTCGCGGCCGGAGCGAATCGTGTCGTGGCCGTCGCCCTGGCCGAACGCCACGGTGGCGGCCCAACCGTCGATCTGGATCGAATCGTCGCCACGGCCGCCGGTGATGGTGGAAAAGCCGCCGGCGGTGATGACGTCGTTGCCGGCGCCGGCGTCGATGGTGGAGTGGTTGGAGGTGCTGATGACGTCGTTGCCGGCGCCAGCGTCGATGGTGGAGTGGTCGTAGGTGCTGATGACGTCGTTGCCGGATCCGGTGGCGACGGTGGAATGGTTGTAGGTGCTGACCCTGTTGTTGCCGTCGCCGGCATTCACGGTGGACCAGCCATAGGTGCTGATAACGTCGTCGCCGGCGCCGGTCGCAACGGTGGAATGGCTGTAGGTGCTGACCGTGTTGTTGCCGCCGCCGGCGTTCACGGTGGACCAGCCATAGGTGCTGATAACGTCGTCGCCGGCACCGGTGGCGACGGTGGAATGGTTGTAGGTGCTGACCGTGTTGTTGCCGTCGCCGGCGTTCACGGTTGACCAGCCATAGGTGTTGATGACGTCATTGCCGGCGCCGGTCGAGACGGTGGAATGATCGTAGGTGCTGACCCGGTTGTCGCCGCCGCCGGCGTCGATGGTGGCGTAGCCGTAGCTATCGATCGCGTCGTTGCCTGCCCCGGTACTGATCGTGGCATAGTCGTAGGTTGAGATCGTGTTGTTGCCGTCGCCGGCATTGATGGTGGCGTAGCGCGCGGCTTCGATGACGTCGTCGCCGGACCCGGTGGTGATCGTGGCGTAGTCGCCGGGGCCGCTCGGGGCGCCGACCGACGACGTGCCGTGCCGGAGCGCGTTGATCTGCGCCAACAGCTGCGCCACGACGGCTTGCTCGGCGCTGGCACGTGCCAATAAGCGGCGGGCGTAGCTCGATATTTCGATCCTGGTCGCCGGGTTGGCTGCGGCTTTCGACGAAGCTGCGTCGTTGGCCGGGCCGTCCGACGCGCCGCTGCCGGCCTTCTGCCGCGCCGGTTGGTCCGCCGCCTGGCTTTGGATGGAGCTATTGCCGGCGCTGCTGTTCGAGGAGGCGATGTACATCGGAAGCGTCCACCATCACGGGGGCTAAAACGGCTGCCGCATGGTTCGCCTAACATGGTGAAGACATTGTAAATGCTGCGGCATCGCCTTCGCGACATTTTGTCATGCATCGCTGGTATCAATGGTATCGGGTAGCACTTGGCGTGCGCGTCGGGATGCCGCGGTCGAAGTAGCAGGATCGGGCGATCGGACGATGCGCTAACCGCCGTGCGGCGCGATGCGGCCGTTATCGACCTCGAACAGCTCGCCGCCTTCGCCGAGATCGACGAACGCCGCGGGGTCGGCGCCGGTCATCCAGACCTGCGCGCCGAGTCGCGCCAATTCGCCGAACAGCGCCTTGCGGCGAGACGGATCGAGATGCGCCACCACCTCGTCGAGTAGCAACAGCGGCGTGATGCCGGTCATCTCGGCGACCAGGTAAGCGTGCGCCAGCACCAGGCCGATCAGCAGCGCCTTCTGTTCGCCGGTGGAGGCGTCCCGCGCCGGCATGTTCTTCGGCGTGTAGATCACCCGCAGATCGGTGAGATGCGGACCGTCCAAGGTGCGTCCGGCGGCGGCGTCGCGCGCGCGGTTGTCGCGCAATGAGGTGCGATAGCGGTCTTCCACCGCGGTGGCGGGCTCGGAACGAAGCGCGTTTTCCATCCAGCCGTCGAGCGCGATGGTCGCCGACGGAAACGCCGAGTCGGCGCTGCGTTGCGCCAGGGCCGCGGCGAGCCGGGTCACGGTCTCGCCGCGCATTGCCGCCACCGCGACCGCGAGTTCGGCGGTTTCGCGCTCGATCGCATCCAGCCAGTGGCTATCGTGGCTGCGCTGCTCCAGCAGCCGGTTGCGCGAACGCAGGCTGCGGTCGAGTGCGGAAACGCGCGAGGAATGCTGGCTGTCGATCGCCAGCACCAGCCGGTCGAAGAACCGCCGCCGCTCGGAGGCCGCGCCGAGAAACAGCCCGTCCATCGCCGGCGTCAGCCACACCATCCGCAGATGATCGCCGAACGCCGCCGCCGAGCCGACATTCTCGCGGTCGATCCGGCAGCGCCTTGTGGTCGCGGCGGCCTCGGTGCGCGGATCGATGCCGGTGCCGAGCGTGGCGAGGCCGAGCGCGCCTTCGACTTCGGCGGAGACCGCCCAGGAGCCATCGCCATGGTTGTCGGCGATGTCGTCGAGCGTGGCGCGGCGCAAGCCGCGGCCCGGCGACAACAGCGAGATCGCCTCCAGGCAATTGGTCTTGCCAGCGCCGTTCGGCCCCACCAGCACCACGACGTCGCCGCGCACCGTCACGCTCGCCGCGCGATAATTGCGGAAATGCGTCAGCGTCAGGCGATGGATCTTTGAGACGGTCATTGGCAGGTCTTGGACTTTGTCAAAGTCGTTGCAATGAGCCGCGGCAGTTTCTGCTGTCACCCTGCGCGACAGCGGAGGGCCCAGTATTGCAGAGCGACAGTACCGGAGCGAAACGCTCTGCAATACCGAGTCGCCCGGTCAAGCCGGGCGATGACCGCCTATTGTATGGCAGGCTTACACCCGCATCGGCATCAGCACGTAGAGCGCGCCCTTGGCGTCGCGGTCCTGCACCAGCGTCGGCGAGCCGGGATCGGCGAGCTTCAGCACCGCGACTTCGCCTTCGATCTGGGCGGCGATGTCCAAAAGGTAGCGCGAGTTGAAACCGATATCGAGCGCGTCGGAGGCGTATTCGACCTCGAGCTCTTCGGTGGCGCTGCCGGAATCCGGATTGGTCACCGACAACACCAGCTTGCCCGCACTCAAGGCCAGCTTCACCGCGCGGCCGCGTTCTGAAGAGATGGTCGAGACGCGGTCCACCGCGGCCTCAAAGTCCTTCTTGTCGACGACCAGTTCCTTGTCGTTGTTCTGCGGGATCACCCGGCCGTAATCCGGGAAGGTGCCGTCGATCAATTTCGAGGTCAGCACCACGTCGCCGAGCGTGAAGCGGATCTTGCCGACCGACAATTCGATGCCGACGGCGGCCTCGGTGTCCTCGATCAAGCGCTGCACTTCGCCCACCGTCTTGCGCGGCACGATCACCCCGGGCATGCCGGCGGCGCCCGAGGGCAGCGGCAGGTCGACCTGCGCCAAACGATGGCCATCGGTGGCGACCGCGCGCAGCGTCGCCGCCGCAGCGGTGCCGGCGCCGTGCAGATAAATGCCGTTGAGGTAGTAGCGGGTCTCTTCGGTGGAGATCGCGAACTGGGTGCGATCGATCAGCCGTTTGACGTCGGCGGCGGTGAGCGTGAAGGAATGCGTCATCTCGCCGGCGGCGAGATCGGGGAAGTCGTTTTCCGGCAGGGTCTGCAGCGTAAAGCGCGAGCGCCCGGCGCGAATCGCCAGTACGGCGCGCTCGCCGTCGCTTTCCAGCACGATCTGCGAGCCGTCCGGCAGCTTGCGGACGATGTCGTAGAACATGTGCGCCGGCACCGTGGTGGAGCCGCCGGTTGCGGTCTCCGCCGGCAGGGTTTCGGTGACCTCGAGGTCGAGGTCGGTCGCCTTCAGCGACAGCCGGCCCTTTTCGGCGCGCAGCAGCACGTTGCCGAGGATCGGAATCGTGTTTCGCCGCTCGACTACGCGATGGACGTGGCCCAGCGATTTCAACAGTTGCGCGCGTTCGACGGTGACCTTCATTGCAAAACCCGCCCGATCCAGATCCACATCATGTTTGGACATGTGATGGAAAGCCCGACCGCCCGGAGGGGGCGTCGTGGCGATTGACACCGAAGGCGCAAGCAAAGGGATTTCGCTCACGCCTGCGGGGGATCGCAAGGTGACGTGGTTGCGCGCCAAGTGCAAGAGTGAGCAGGCGGGGTCCCCACGTTTTGCCGATCCGGCGGCGCGCCGCCACAACGCGGCCGCAGTCGCGCGGGCCGCGGCGCCGACCGCGGCGTCGGTGCCGCTGTTGCCGAGGGCGCCTCCCTTGAGGTTATTCCTGGAGCTGGCGCTTCAGCAGTTCCACCTCGTCGGACAACGCCGTATCCTTGGCGACCAGCCCTTCGATCTTGCGAACCGCGTGCAACACCGTGGTGTGGTCGCGGCCGCCGAACCTGCGGCCGATCTCCGGCAGCGAGCGTAGCGTCAGCGTCTTGGCCAGATACATCGCCACCTGGCGCGGCCGCACCACATTGGCGGTGCGGCGGGATGACAGCAAGTCGGAGCGGCTGACATTGTATTGCCGTGCCACCACGCGCTGAATGTCTTCGATCTTGATCCGCTTCGGCTCCTGCGGACGGACCAGGTCGCGGATTTCCCGCTCGGCCATTTCCAGCGTCACCGGCTGGGCGTTCAGCTTGGAGTGCGCCAAAAGGCGATTGATCGCGCCTTCGAGGTCGCGGCCGTTGTGGGTGATGGTGCGGGCGAGATATTCCAACACCGGTAGCGGCACGTCGAAGCTCGCGTGATGCGCGCGGGCCGCGGTGACCCGCGATTTCAGGATACCGAGCCGCAGATCCTCGCCGAGCGAGGCCATTTCGACGACGAGGCCGCCGGCGAGCCGCGAGCGCACCCGCTCGTCGAGGCTCTCCAGGTCCGACGGCGGCCGATCGGCGGCGATCACCACCTGGCGGCCGGCATCGATCAGCGCGTTCAGGGTGTGGCAGAACTCCGCCTGCGTGGTCTTGCCTTGCAGGAACTGCAGATCGTCGATCACCAGCACGTCGATGCCGCGCAGCGCTTCCTTGAAGGCCAGCGCGGTCTGCGATTTCAGCGCCGCGACGAAGCCGTACATGAATTTCTCGGCGGTGAGATACAGCACCTTGCGTTCGGTGCCGGAATTGCCGGCCCAGGTCACCGCCTGCAGCAGATGGGTTTTGCCGAGACCAACGCCGGAGTGAATGTAGAGCGGATTGAACATCACCGGATCGCCGCGGCGGCCTTCCGCGACCTGTCTTGCTGCGGCATGCGCCAGCGTGTTGGAGCGGCCGATCACGAAGCTGCCGAAGGTCAGCCGCGGATCGAGCGGCGAGCCGCCGAGCGCTTCATGTGTGGCGGACACCGGCGCGATCGCTGTGGCGCGCAGCTCGGGTGCCGGGCGGCCATCGTCGCGGCGCGGCTCGGCGTGCGCCGGCGCGTCCTTGGCGGGCGCGGCACAGCGCATCGCGGTGCGCACGGTGAGGTCGACGCGATGCACCTGCGGCATCTCGGCCTGCCAGCAGCTCAGCACGCGATCGGAATAATGCGTCTGGATCCAGCTCTTCAGGAATCGCGTCGGGACCGACAGGTGCACGCTTTCGGGCTGCACGCTTTCCAGATCCATCCGGGCGAACCAGCTCGAGTAAACGTCTTCACCGACGCTTGAGCGCAAGCGGCCCTTAACCCGTGACCAGCGATCCTGTTCGATGTTTGTCATTTGATCGGCGACTTTTCAGAAAGAGGAATGTTCCGGGATGATGGCGCGGGCGAGCCGCAAGGCGGCCATCGCCGCGCGCCAAAAGCGCCCTTCGGCCAGAGATCGACCGCTCGGCGGAGTGCCGCTGGCAGCCATCAAGTGCAGGAAGGGTGTGTCGCTCGTTTAGAAAGGACTGAGCGGTCCGCCCGGGGAAATGGTGGGGGGGCGTGCGCAATGCGCGTCGTCGAAGAAAACCGCGGCCGTCAATGAGTCCGGAACGGTCAATGAGCCTCGATCAAATGAAGCAGCCAGTTCGTTGCGCATAAAGCCTCCCCCTCTCGCCGCGCACCGCGCGGCAAGCTGTCGTCTTACCAACTCAAAATTCTAGCCCGCGACGGACCACTTTCGTTCAGGAGCACAGCGCGCTCCCGTCCTTACGCTTTCGGCTCGATCGGCTGCGGAGGGCCGCTGCGTCTTTCCCGGTGGCGAACTGTTCGGTTGAGAACACTTCGTTCGAGAATTTCGGCATAGGTCAACCGTCCTCACATTGCTATGAGTTGCAATCCGTCCTTCGCTTGGAAAGCGTCGCTAACCCGCATACCGCCGCCGATTTGCGTGTCCGCCCCAGGTTCTCAAACCGCGCTGATCTGAAGAGCCGTGGGCGTCGCGAACGGGTTAAGAAATACACGACGTCCGGTTTCCCGCAACGGAATTGATTGTTGCTACACGGCGCCAAAATCGGCTTTGCGCCCGCTAAAACCTTCGTCAAATTTTAACC